>CAVWWN010000001.1:0-244970 GCA_963758705.1 uncultured Actinomycetota bacterium
GCCGTGCGCGTCATGCTGCCGACCTCGGGCGGTGGGCTGTGAGCATCCGTGTGCTGTTGGCTGATGACCAGGCGATGGTTCGCGCCGGGTTTCGGATGATCCTTGAGTCCGATCTCGAGATTGAGGTTGTCGGGGAGGCGGCGAATGGCGAGCAGGCCGTGGCCAGCACCCGGCGTCTGCGGCCCGACATCGTGTTGATGGATATCCAGATGCCCGACGGTGACGGGCTGGAGGCCACGCGGCGGATTACCGAGGACGGTGAGCTGCACAGTCGTGTGGTGATCCTCACCACGTTTGAGCGTGATGAGTACGTGTTCGAGGCGTTGCGGTCGGGCGCCAGCGGCTTCCTACTCAAGAACGCCCCACCCGAGGAGCTCCTGCACACGGTGCATGTCGTGATTGCCGGCGAGGCGCTGCTCGCCCCGTCGGTCACGCGGCGCATCGTCGAGCAGTTCGCACGCCGGCCGGTCAGGCCGGAGCTCGGCACGCGGCTGGACGCTTTGACGCAGCGCGAGCGCGAGGTGCTGACGATGCTGGCGCACGGTAAGAGCAATGCCGAGCTGGCCGCCGAGCTGTTCGTCAGCGAGGGCACGATCAAGACCCACGTCTCCAGCCTGCTCGCCAAGCTCGGGCTCCGTGACCGAGTTCAGGCCGTCGTCCTCGCCTACGAGAGCGGGCTGGTCACGCCATGCAGGCCGCAACGCTCAGCCAGTCGACAAGCCGCATCCCGCAGCCAGGTCCGTACCCGCTGGAGGGACTGACGACCGTGCGCGGCACCCGATGCCGGCGTAGCGTCCGACACCAGCAGTCTCCGGCACGTCCTCGAGTGCCGACATTGGGGACTGCCTTCTGCGAGCGAGCGGCACTCTTACGCGCCGGCGACGATCCGGGCTGGGTGAGCTTCAGACCATCTCGGCGATCAGCGACGCCGCCCGCGCGGCGCCGTCGGACTCCACGGGACGGTAGTCGACCCTACGGGCGAGCTCGGAGGCGATGGCCGCGGCGATCGCATCCGGGGGCGACTCGTCGAACTCCATCCGCCGCCCCGCGCCGTAGCGACAGAGCCGGTGGTGCACGTGGAAGTTCTGCTCGAAGTGGTGCTTTAGCGGAAAGTAGATGAAAGGCCGCTGGCTGGCGGTCAGTTCCATCGCGGTGGTGAGGCCGCCCTGGACGACTGCGAGGTCGCATGCCGCCAGATGCTGGTAGAGGTCGGGCACGTAGGGGCGGATCTCGAGGCCGTCGTGCCCGGGTAGTGATTGCGGGTCGATGCGGGGCCCGGCGACGGCGATCATCCGCAGTTCGGGGACGAGGCGCTTCGCCTCAGGGAAGCTCGCGATCAACCGGCGCAGAAGGTCGGCACCGACGCCCGAGCCGCCGACCGTCACGATGCACACGCGCTCACCGGGGCTGTAGCCGAGTTCGGCGCGTAGGGCCTCGCGGTCGGCGGATCCCGGTGGCTCAAAGCCGGTCACGTAGCCGGCGAAGCTGTAGTGCTGCTCGGTCCAGTCCCGGATCGCGGGCATGTCGGGCCCGAAGCGCTCCGGGACGATGTCGTCAGGGTCGCCGACGAATATGGCCCGGTCGCGAACGCGCGGGTAGCGCGCGATCTGCTCGATCATCTCGGTGTTGTAGTCGGCGGTCAGGAACTCCTCGCGCGCGCCGCCATCGGACATCGGGAGCCAGCCGACGAAGTCGGTCAGCCACACGTACGCGGCCGTCTTGAGCTCAGGGTTCTCATGGAGGTAGTAGTCGAGCTCCCACGCCTCGTCGCCGATCCACACGTCGTACTGCTCGGTGGTGACGAGGTCGTGGAAGACCATGAAGTTCGCCACCAGGATCTCGTCCATCCGCCGGATCGCCTGGAAGGCGTGCAGGTCGTGCTCAGCCGACTCGGACTCGATGTGACTGGATTCGTTGGCGAGCTCCGCGCTCGCGGGATGGATCCGCTCGCCGCGCGCCTCGAGGACCTTGGTGACCGGGTGCTGAGCGAGCCAGTCGATGGTGAGATCGGGGTGCAGCTTGCGCAGCTCGTCCGCGATCGCGACGTCGCGCCGGGCATGGCCGAGGCCGATCGGCGAGGAGATGTAGAGGGCGCGGCGCCCGCGCGCTCGGGCACGCTTCCAGGCCGATGTAGCCGCTCGGTGTCCGCCGACGAACTCGCGCAAGAGCAGATTCACCTTGACCGGATCGCGCGCGTTTGGGATGTGCCCCGCGCCTTCGAGTGTCACGAGCTGGCCGCCGGTCGCCTCCGCGAGCGCCGCACCCTGTGTGATGGGGCGGATCTGGTCCTCGTCGCCATGGATCACGAGCGTCGGGCAGCTGTACGCGCGCGCAGGTTTCGCTGAACAGTTCCTGACGGGGCATTCCGATGCCGAGCACGGTGTCGCGGATCGTTTCGGGTGTGGTCTGCATCGCCCAGCCGATGCAGTCCTCGATCTGCTTGCTGGAGTGCGGCTCGGTGAAGCATCTCGAGAAGAAGAACTCGACGAAGCCGATGTAGTCGTCGACCAATCGGCCGGCGGCCTTCGCCCACTCCGGGTCGGTCTCGATCGCGTCCTCGAACGCGGAGACATCCCGTTCGGGGTGGTTGGAGATGAGCGTCACCGCGGGCCCGATGTACACGATCGCGTCGATCCGGTCGGGGTGATCGGCGGCGAGGATTGTCGCCCACAGCGCACCGGACGACAGCGCGACCAGCGCTGCACGCTCCGTCTCGGTCGCGTCCATGACAGCGAGCGCGTCGTCCGCGAACTCGTTCGCGCTGTACGCGTGGGCGCCGGCCGGCCGGTCCGAGCGCCCGTTGCCGCGGCCGTCGAACGTCACAACCCGCAAGTGCCTGGCCAGGTAGGGGATCTGCGCCTTCCAGAAGCGCGAATGAACGATCGACCAGGTCGGCAACAGCAGCACCGTCCGTTCGCCCGTCCCGTACACCTCGTAGAAGACGCGCACGCCGCCGCGCTCGACGTCACCGGTGTGCTCTGGATTTCGGGCGCGGGTCTGTTCGGCCCGCCGGGCGCCCGCGGCGTTCGCGGGCGCCTCGGTCTCATCGGAGGTCGTCGTCACGGACGCGCCTCGAACACGAGGTTGAACGGTGTCTCGGCCGCGCGGCGGAACCGGGTCGAGAGCCGCCAGTCTCGACGACGTCGCGGATCCGGGCTTCGCCGGCCTGAGCGCCGAGCGCCAGCCCGACCTCCTGCGACAGCGACGCCGGCGTGCACAGCAGCGTCGAGAAGCCGTAGTAGGCGCGGCCGACCGGGTTGAGGTTGTCCTCGACACGATCACCGGCATTCGGTTCAACGATCATCCAGGTGCCATCGGGCTTGAGCGTCGAGCGCACATGGCGCGCGGCGCCGACCGGATCGCCCATGTCGTGCAGGCAGTCGAACATCGTCACCAGGTCGTAGCCTGAGCCACTGTACCCCGCGGCCGGGGCGATCTGGAAGCTGACGCGGTCGGCGACCCCGGCTTCTTCCGCCCGCCGCCCGCGCGGTCTCGATCGAGCCTTCGTGATAGTCGGAGCCCACGAACCTCGAGTTCGGGAACGCCAGCAGCCATCAGGATCGTCGACGCACCGTGGCCGCAACCAACGTCGGCGACCACCGCGCCGCGCTCGAGCCGTTCGACGACGTCCTCAAGTGCCGGCAGCCACTCGGCCACCAGGTGCGCGTTGTAGCCCGGCCGGAAGAAGCGTTCGCAGCCCTCGTGCACGTCGTGGACGTGCTCGTGCCAGCCGAGTCCGTCGCCGCCTCGCGCCTTCTCCACGATCCGGGGAGAGTCGATCACCGAGCCGAGGGCGATCTGGAAGAACCCCGGGAGGTAGGCGGGGCTCGACTCGTCGGTCAGCGCCACGGTCTGCTCGGGCGGCAGGGTGTAGAGCCCGCTGTCCGGCTCGTAGGCGACGAAGCCACCCGCGGCCTGCGCATTCAGCCATTCGCGCACGTAGCGCTCGGCGGTACCTGTGCGCTCGGCGAGCTCCGCGGGGGACAGCCATCCGCTGCCGGCGAGCGCGCGGTAGAGCCCGAGCTTGTCGCCCATCACGACCAGTGCTGCGTTCAGCGTGGCCCCGACCTCGTCGACCGCCCGGAACACGAACTGCATCAGCTTGTCGCCGTCGACCTCGACGGACTCGGTGGTTGCGCCCATTTTGAAAATCCCCCTCGGTTGGTTGCAGGTGCGACCGTACGGCGCGAGAGACGCAGTTCGCTTCCGGGGGCCACCTAGTCTTTTCGCCCCGCAGGACCCGGTGCGAGAATCGCGCCATGCTGGTCGGGCGCGAGCGTGAACGCGATGACGTTGAGCGTGTGCTCGAGCGTGCGCGGTCGGGCGAGAGCGCAACATTGGCGCTCGTCGGCGAGCCCGGCATCGGCAAGACCGCGCTGCTCGACCACGCCGGCGCGCGCGCGACCGGGATGCGGGTGCTACGGGCCCGCGGAATCGAGTCAGAGGCGCAGATCCCGTTCGCGTCGCTCCTTGAGCTGCTGCGCCCGGCGCTCGGGGTGCTCGACCGAATCCCGGAGCCGCAGGCGCTCGCGCTCGAGGGTGCACTCGCGCTCAGGCCAGCCCGGGCCCAGGAACGGTTCGCAGTCGGAGCAGCCACGCTCAGCCTGCTCGCCACGTACAGCGAGCAGACCGCGGTCGCCGTGCTGGTCGACGACGCCCACTGGCTCGACGGCCCCAGCGCGGAGGCGCTGCTGTTCGCCGTCAGACGGCTGGTGGCCGACCCCGTCGCCGTTCTCGTCGCGGCGCGCGAGGGCGAGGCCTCGATGCTCGACGGCGCGGACCTGCCGAGCATCCGGATCGGCGGACTCAGCCGAGTTGAGGCCGCGTCGCTGCTGGACTGGCTCCCGCCAGACGTCGCCGCCCGGCTGCATGACGCCACCGCCGGCAATCCGCTCGGGCTGCTGGAGCTGGCCGGCGACGCAGACGAGCTTGCGCTTGCACCAGAGGGAGTCCCGATGCTCGTCTCGGCGAGGATCTCCCGCGAATTCCTGCGCCGGATGGGCGAGCTCGACGAGGCCGAGCGGCGGGCGCTGCTCCTCGTCGCAACCAGCGACAGCGGCGACCTCGCCCTCCTGGAACGCGCGGCGACCAGGCTGGGTGTCGAGCTCTCTGCGCTATCCGCTGCCGAGCGGACCGGGCTCGTGTCGAGACGAGTCGGGTCGATTGATTTCCGCCATCCGCTCGCACGCTCAGCGATCTACGCCGGCGCTGACCCCGACGAGCGCCGGGCGATGCACCGGGCGCTCGCGTCGGCGCTGCCCGACCGAGACATCGACCGCCGCGCGTGGCACCTGGCCGCAGCCGCGGCCGGCGTCGACGAACAGGCATCGGCCGCACTCGAGCAGGCAGGGGTCCGGGCCCGAGACCGAAGCGCTTACGGAACCGCCGCCCTCGCGTTCGAACGTGCCGGAAGGCTGGCGGCCGACGGGGAGCGCCACTCCCGGCTGCTGCTGTCCGCCGCCCGGCAGAGCTGGCACGCCGGGTCTGTGCCACGGGCTGTGGCGCTGCTCGACGAGGCCCGCGCCGCCACCGAAGCGCCCGCGAGCGTGCTCGAGATCGACGAGCTGGCCGGCCACATCGCGACCCGCCAGGGACCGGTGATGCAAGGCCACGCAATCCTCACCGCCGCAGCTGAGCACGCCGATCCAGACCGCGCGATTGCGATGCTGGTCGAGGCCACAGGAGCCTGCTTCTACGCCGGCAATCCGCCAGAGATGCTCGTCGTCGCCGAACGAGCCTCAAGCCTGACGCCGAAGGACGCTTCGGTGCGCACCCGCTTCCTGGCCTCGATCGCGATAGGAATCGCCCGCGTCGCCGGCGGGGACGCCGCCGCCGGCTCGGAGGCGATCCAGCAGGCGGTCTCCCTGGCGGGTGCATCACCCGAACTAACCGACGACCTGCGGCTCCTTCCGTGGCTGGCGATCGCGCCGATCTTCCTGCGTGAAACAAGCGCCGGGCGCGCGCTGCTCGACCGCGCGCTCGAGGTCGCCAGAGAACGCTCGGCAGTCGGGCGGCTGCCGCTCGTGCTCGACCTGATCGCACTTGACCACGCCACCACCGATCGCTGGGGGGTGGCCGAGGCCACATACCTGGAGGCGATCGGTCTCGCCCGCGAGACCGATCAGCAGACGGATCTCGCGTTCGGGCTCGCAGGACTCGCCCGCCTCCAGGCCCGCCGGGGACGCGAACGCGAGTGCCGGGCCAACGTCGCGGAGACCATCGAGCTCTGCGATCGCCTCGGGACACGGCTCTTCGAGGTGTGGGCGGTCGAGGCACTCGGCATGCTCGAGCTCGGTCTCGGCGACGCCGATCGGGCGGTCGAGCACCTCGAGCGCCAGCAGCATCTGGTCGAAACCCTGGGTTTCACCGATCCGGACCTGTCGCCGGCGCCCGAGCTGATCGACGCATGCTGCCGGCTCGGCCGCGTCGAGCAGGCACATGCGCTGGCCGACGAATTCATCGCCGCCGCCAAGGCGAAGGGTCAAGCCTGGTCGATCGCCCGGGCGCTCCGCGGCCAAGGGCTCGCAGCCTCCGGCGATCGGTTCGCCTCCAGCTTCGAGCAGGCGCTCGAGCAGCACGCCGGCACGCCCGACGCGTTCGAGGCGGCGCGTACACAGCTCGCCTACGGAGCGCGACTGCGGCGCGCGCGCAACCGCAAGCTGGCGCGCGAGCAACTGCGCCGTGCGCTCGGGACGTTCGAGCTACTCGATGCGCGTCCCTGGATCGACCGTGCCCGCGCGGAGCTCGCCGCGAGCGGCGAAACCCTCCGACGTCGAGACCCGAACACGATCGACGAGCTGACGCCGCAAGAACTGCAGATCGCGATGCTGCTGGCCAGCGGAAAGACGACCCGCGAAGCGGCGGCGGCGATGTTCCTCAGCCCCAAGACGATCGAGTACCACCTGCGTCACGTGTACCTGAAGCTCGACATCCACTCACGCGAGGAACTCGCACGAGCGTTTCCCGGGCCCAGCTCGGCCGTTGGACCGTGAGCGCATGACACGTAGCCCAGTGGTGCAGCCGTCAAGTCGCTCGCTCCCTCGACAAACCCCGCAATGACCGCCGAGACCGCGCCCATGCAACCGTCGACCAAGGAGCCGTAGCCATCGCCGTCAAGCGGTTTGCGCAGGTGGCTGCGCGGGTCGCCGCCGGTCCGATCGCAGGGTGCGTGGTCTACCTCGTGCACGCACCGCTCGACTGGGACTGGGAGATGCCCGCGGTGACTCTCGTCGCGGTCATCCTGGCGGGGGCCCTGCTTGGCGTTGGCATGCCATCAGAGACCTGAGGCCGACGTCGGCACGCCACTGAAGCCCCGATGCGCACGCCGCTCGAGGCCCGAGTGAAGCTCCTTGATCCGATCGAAGATGTAATCGGCGGCCTCTTGACGCTGGTCCCGTGTCGTCTCTGCAACAACATCGAATTTGAACGGTGTTCCATATTGGACCGTCACCTTCGGAAACTGCATTCGCTTCCAATTGCGGACCTGATGAGATCCCAGGATCGCCACCGGCACGACGGGAGCCCCGGACTCGAGCGCGAGCCGGCCGACCCCCGGCTTCGCCGATGCCGCCAACTTCCCGGTCCGAGACCGGGTGCCCTCGCAATACATCACCATCGCACCACCGCGATCGAGAATGCTGAACGCCGTGGTGAACGCCTCCTCGTCCTGGTCTCCACGACGGACTGGAAACACGCCGCCATGGGTGTAGACCCAACTCAGCGGGCCGGTGCCGAACAGCTGGGACTTAGCCATGAACTGGATCCGGCGTCGGATGAACGCTGCAGTGAAGAAGTGATCCATGTTCGAGGCGTGGTTCGGCGCGAGGATGAGTGGTCCCGCCGGGACATTGCCACTGTCGATTCCTTGTGCACGAAACGCTGTCAGAGCAAGGAGTACGGTGATCGCACGGACAGCTTCGTAGGTCGCTCCGGGCGGCCCGGAGCGAGTGCGTTCGTGAAAAGTGTCGAAGTACTCCTTGGGCCGCTCGTCCTTGTAGACGGCCGATCTGAGGTCGACGTCCGGCATGCTGCGCGAGCTTATCTCCTTGGCGCGACTGACCTCGAGCCGCGAACGCGGCTGTGACCCGTATAACCTGACCCGGCGCGTCCATTCTGAAATCGTGGTCGTGGCTGACCGGAGCCGACGTCCGGCCACGGCAGACCCCATCATTGAGAGGATTCCGGTAATGCCCTCCCACGTAGCGACTCCCTTTCGGGCGGTGATGACCGCCGCTTCTCCGGCGGTCCGCGGATGGGGGCGTCTGAGCGTGTCGGGTCTTGAGCACCTGCCGGGCTCTGGGCCGACGCTGCTGGCCGGCAACCACGACTCGTGGTGGGACCCGGTCGTCATCGGGATCGCCGCCGTTGAGCGACGCCAGATCCAGGCACTGGCGAAGTCATCGCTGTGGAAGAACCCGCTGCTGGCGAAGGTCCTCGACGGGATGGGACAGATTCCCATAGGGCGGGGCACGGGCGACACTGCAGCCCTCGAACGGGCAACCTCCGAGCTTCGAGCCGGTTCGTGCATCGGCATATTCCTCGAAGGCACACGGACGGCCGGGCGGCCGCTCCGTGCCCGAAGCGGGTTCGGACGACTCGCCCAAGCCGTGCCTGAGGCGCAGATCGTCTGTTGCTCGGTCGAGGGCACGGTTGAGCTCGTCCGCTTCCCGAGACGCCCCCGGCTGCGCGTGCGCTTCTTCCGCCCCGCCGGCGGGGGCATCGCGGCCAACGAGAGCCCGGGCGATTTCACCGCCAGGCTCCTAGACGAGATCCGTGCCGCGGCGCCTCCGGTTGCATACGGGCGGCGGGCCGGCCGTACCGCGCCGGCGTAGGCCCGGGCCCGCCGTTGGTGGGCGCTCGCACGGCGCCCTTGGCACCTAGGATCCTGTGGTGCCCGGCGAGTGGTTCGAGTGGGAATGGGACGAGACGCTGTTCGCCGGCGCTGCGGCTTTCTATGAGCGCGGACGTCTCCCAAACGCTCCGGGCCTCGCCGATACGCTCCAGACGGCGCTCGGGCTCGACGGTCGAGGCCGGCTTCTCGATGTCGGCTGTGGACCGGGGACGGTGACGCTTCCGCTTGCCGACCTTTTCGAAGAGGTTGTTGGCCTGGACGCCGACGCAGGGATGATTCGAGAGGCGCAGCGGCTTGCGTCTGAGCGAGGCGTGATGAACGCCCGGTGGGTTCAAGGCCGCGCCGAAGACCTGCCGGCTGGTCTCGGGACGTTTGGTGTCGTCACGTTCGCGGCGTCGTTTCACTGGATGGACCGACCCCTCGTTGCCGGGATCATCCGCAGGATGCTCGAGCCGGCCGGCTCCGTTGTGCACGTCGACAATCGCCACCAAAGCGGTCTCGCCGTCGACGACGCTCTCCCGCCACCGCCGGTCGAGCGCATCGCCGAACTCCGTCGTGTGTATCTCGGTCAGGACCGCAGAGCCGGCCGAGGCATCCGGAATTCCTCGCCCGGTGATGAGGCCGCGGTCTTTCGCGCCGCCGGGTTCGCTGGCCCGGAACTCGTGATCATGCCCGACGGCCGCACGATTGTCAGGTCTGCGGATGACCTCGTGGCTGAGACGTTCTCGCTGTCGTCCACCGCACCGCACCTGTTCGGCGACCGGCTATCGCAGTTTGAGGCCGACCTCCGCGGAGTCCTCGCCGAAGCGTCGCGCGACGGTGCGTTCGCGGTTCGTCTCCCTGATACCGAGCTCAAGATCTGGCGAGTCGCGGCAGACGGTCAGTCGGGGGCGATGGTGTAGACGATGGCGACTGTTGCGTCGACCTCCTCGGCGCCGGGGTGGATGTTCGTCGGAGTCGTTGGGCTGGAGGTGGCCCCCGGGGCCGCGCCAGCACCCACCGGCGAGACGACCGTCGATTGTGGGTTCAGGTCGACAGATTGCACGCCTGTCACGCGGTAGCCGAGCGCCGCCGCCGCTGCGTTGCCACGACGGCGAGCGTCCGCGAGCGCGGCGTTCGTCGCAGCCACGACTCCGGCGGATGGATCGGAGAACGAGAAGTCCGGCCCGTTGATGCTGTCGGCGCCGGCGCGCGTGGCCACGTCGATCACGCGTCCGACGATCGATGTCGCTGAGGTGATCGAGAGCGACTCCGTCGCCGTATAGCGCCGCACCCGATGCTGGTGGTGACGCGGCCCGACCCGTACCGTCCCGGGGGACACATCGATGGAGTTGGTCTGGATCCCGGCCTTCGGCACGCCAGCGGCGCGAATGGCAGCAACGATCGCGCCGACCCGCCGGTTCGCGGCCGACAGCGCTGCCGCGGACCTGGCAGCCGACCGAGCCACCGATACCGACAACGAGGCCACGTCGGGGGTCACCATTACCGACCCCGACCCGTCGACGCTCAGCGTCGATGGTGAGGTCGCATCGGCGAGGGCTGCCGACGCAAAGATCAGCGACAAGACGGCCACGACGGCCGCGATCCGCACACGCATAGGACTCCCTCAATCGACTTGCAGAGCACTGCAAAGCTATACGCCCAGCAGCGGATTTGCATCACGTCGTAAGAAACAAGACGCCTCCCGCGCCGGTGGCGGCGGCGATGACACCTGGACGATCTGCAGCGAGCCGATCGCGCCCTCGCGGCTCAAACTCGTTTCAGGCTGGGTTGGCGTGAGCGCCCGGGGCTAGTCTCCTGTCGATGGATGAGCTGATCTCGGAGGCGGCTGAGGCGTTCGCCGCCGCGCACACCACCCCGTTCGACGGCGCGCTGGCCGCGGCTTCTGACTGGACTGAGGCACAGACACCGTGGCCGGGCATGATGGCCGGCCTGCCGGAGGCGCGGCTGCTGGAGGCGTTGATCGTGGTGTCGGGCGCTCAGTTGGTGCTCGAGCTGGGAACGTTTACAGGGGTCGGTGCGCTGGCGATGGCCGCGGCGGTGCCGGCGGGCGGCCGCGTGGTGACGCTTGAGCGTGACCCCGACAACGCAGCGGTGGCGCGGCGCCACATCGCCGCCAGCCCGCTGGCGGAACGGATCGAGCTGATCGAGGGTGACGCGCGTGAGACGCTGCCGCGGCTGCCGGGGCCGTTTGACCTCGTGTGGATCGACGCCTGGAAGGCCGACTATCCGCTCTACCTTGACCTGGTGGTGCCCAAGCTCGCGCCGCGCGGGATCATCGTCGCCGACAACATGTTCCGTGACGGCGCCACGCTCCCGCCCGCCGCCGATGATGAGGCGACCCGTGGCGTCCTTGACTTCGCCCGCAGGGTGCAGGAGCACGAGCAGCTCCACAACGTGCTGCTCACCATCGGCGATGGGTTGCTGCTCGCCTGGCCCGCGCCCGGGTGAGATCCCTCCACCCTCGCGGCATAACGGCGACCTAACGGCGTTACGCCGCGGTTACGGCCGCCCAGCTACAACGTGCATCGATCGATATGCGCCACCACATGGCCCGCGCTATAGGGATGAGTCCACTCGCGATCGCGGCGTTGGCCTGCATGATCGTCCTGGGAGCATGTGGCTCGTCAGGCGACACGGGCACGGGGTCGCAATCGAGCGGGGTCTCTGCCGGGGTCGAGTTCGCGAGCTGCATGCGCGCGCACGGGGTTCCGAACTTCCCTGACCCGGGTCCGAACCGCGAGATTCCGATCATGCGGTCGCCGGCGTTCCAGTCGGCCCAGAAGTCGTGTCAGCATCTACTGGGTGGCGGTCTGGGCTCGGGACCCCCATCGGCGCAGGCGCGTGCTCAACTACTCGAGATCTCGCAGTGCATGCGTCGGCGCGGCGTTTCGGAGTTCCCCGACCCGCGGGCGGCACCGCCCCCGTCCACCCTGACCGGCTACAGCCTGATCCTCGGTATGGGCGGATACATCCTGGCCATCCCAAGCTCGATCGATCCGAGTTCGCCGGGGTTCAAGCGCGCCGCGACGGCATGTCACTTCGGGCCCCGGTCCTCTCGCTAGCTTCCGCGCGCAGGGCCGCCGCACTCGACGACTTGGCCGCACCACCTGATATCACCCGATCGGGATGATGGCTCGACCAAAGCGATCCGTTTGGCTTCCGTGACGTGTCGGGGACCAGCGCGCCTGGGCTGATGGTGAGCGCAGTTGAGGCGGTGGTGAGAGCACGGTCGGTCGGCCGATCCGCGACAGCCGAGCCCGCCTGAGCATCGCGGGCGAACGAGAAGGGAGAGATCGGTGACAGACCAGATGAGCACCGGAGATACGGGCGTCACGGGGTGGATCGCCGCGGAGGTTCAACACAACCTCATCGGTCCGATTGAGGACTTCCAGAACCCCAGGCAGGAGTGGCGGCGACTGTTCTCGGAGCTGCTGGGGACGTTCTTCCTCGTGTTGGTGGCCGCCGGCGGAGGGATGATGGGCGCCGCGTTCCCGAACACGATCACTCGCAGCGCCGCCGTCGTCGCGCCGGGGTTGATGGTGATGGCGATCATCATGTTCATGGGCAAGGTGTCGGGCGCGCACCTGAACCCGGCGGTCAGCATTGCGTTCGCGCTCCGTAGGGATTTTCCGTGGCAGCGGGTGCCTGGCTACATCGTCGTGCAGTTGATCGGCGCGACGCTGGCCGCCCTCTTCTTGCACGCGGTCATCAACGTGTCGGCTGTGAACGGTTCGAACTACGTGGCCCACGGGTACAGCGCCGGCGCGGGGTTCTGGATGGAGCTGGTCCTGACGTTCGGGTTGGTGAGTGTGATCCTCGGGACCGCCTCGGGCGCGCAGAACATCGGGATCATCGCCGCGCTCGGCGTCAGCGCGTATATCGCGCTCGCCGGGTTGTGGGGGAGCCCGATCTCGGGAGCGTCGATGAACCCGGCGCGAACGTTTGGCCCGGATCTCGTCGGCGGCAAGTTCACCGACTACTGGGTGTACGTTGCCGGCCCGATCGTGGGCGCCGCGCTGGCGGTGGGGATCGCGTTCGTGCTGCGCGGCCCCGGCGGCGGCCTCAGCGGCTCGGGCGCCGGCCAAGGGGCCCTGTTCACTCGGGCGGCGAAGCCCGACAAGCAGTAGCGGTCAGCGAGCGACGAACCGAGGGAAAGCGCCGTCATCGTGAGCGGAGGCCGATGACGCTGATGATCGCCAGCGCGACGCCGAGGATCGCCAGCAGCCAGGCGCCAAATTCGCTGCCATGTCGTACGCCCCACGCTCGAGCGCTCTCGATCGCGGCCGGGGTCTGCGTGGGCCAGAATTTGAACGCGATCATCGGGATCCCGAGCAAGAGGTTCTGCACGAGGTTGAAGCCGAGCACTATCAGCACAGTGACCACCACCGCGTAGTGGAGGTGGATGAGTCGGTCGAGAGCGGCCAGGTAGGAGACGCCGGGGAATGACAGCAGGATCCCGGCCACGAACGTGTGCCAGGGGCTGCCCTGTCGCAGAATCTGCTCCCACTTGGGCGGCTTCTTGTCTTCCTTCTTGTGGCGCTGGTTGAGCCGCTGGCGCACGCGCCTGCCGCCTCCTTTTGCCAGCGCGGCCGCGGCGACCAACAGGAGCCCCGCGAACACGAGCTGAACGATCGGGCTCACCGTGTGCCTGGTTGCGTGCTCCGCCGCCGTGCTCTGTAACGCAAAGACGATCACCAGCCCTGATGCGACACCCGTGATCATCGCGCCCAGCCAGTAACCGAGCATCAGCCGTTCGGGGTTCGGCAGCAACAACATCACGGTTGTGGCCGCTATCTCTGTTGGATTGAACGCGGCCGTGAAAGCCAGGAGAACGACCGCCCCCATCTCGCGTCAGCCTCCTCCGTCCCGCGTTCTCGACGATCAGCCATCACACACCGAGCGGTCGGCGGGCTCATCCCCCGATTCGGGTGATCCCGTCACTAGAGGACCAGGCCCGGCCACCGCGACGTTGAGGCTCGCGCCGCTGCCGACCATCGGGATCTCAACGCACGCGTCGGCGCTCGCAACGTGCTCGTCGGGGACGCCCTGGGTCTCGTGGCCCAGGACGCCGAGACGGCGCGGCGGACCGGCGGCCGGCCGGGGAGCGCAGGATGCGGGTCTAGTTCGGATATGTTGTGCGCCATGTCAGCCGACCTTGTGATCTCCTATGACGGCACCACGAACGACGACGATGCCCTCGCTCTGGGGAAGCTCCTGGCGCAGACCGGCTCCTCTGTGGCACTGGCCTATGTGCGCCACTCCAGGGAGTTCGACCCGCGGCGGGAGGAGGTCGCCCAGCACGACGCCGAGCAGCGTTTGGAGCGCGGGGCCGCACAGATGGACGGTTCCGTCGACCGCTATATCGAGGTCGGGGCGGCCACCGGGGAGGTACTGAGCGAGCTCGCGCAGCGGGTTGGCGCCTCGATCATCGTGTTCGGCTCTGACTACCGGACGCCGCTGGGCCGGGCCGAACCCGGAACATCCGCGCAGCGTCTGCTGGAGGGCGGCCGCGTTGCGATCGCCGTTGCGGCGGCTGGGCTGCGCGCCAAGGCGGACCTGGCGATCAAGTCGATCGCGGTGCCGTTCGCCGGTCCGGTCAACGATGACGCGCGGGCGACGGCAGCGGCGCTCGCGGCCAAGCTCGGCGCTGAGGTGGTCGACGCGAGCTTCGGATCGGTGGATCTGATCGTGGTCGGCTCACAGGCCGGTGCGCCGAAGGGTCACGTGGTCGTCGCCGGCGAGGTGCGCAACGAGCTCAACAGCGCTCGCAGCTCTGTGCTCGTGCTTCCCGCTGAGAGCCGCATCGAGTTCTGAGCCGCTGCGCCGCGGCCTACGGAGGGTCACCGGGGGGTCGGTTGGGTCGCCGTCGCCCAGGCGATCTGTGAGGCTTGGGAACGGGTGGTGACGTCGAGGACCCTGAAGCAGTGCTCGAGGTGCTTCTGGGCGGTGCGTTCGGCGATCCCGAGGGCGTCGGCCGCGTGCTGGTTGGAGTGGCCCATGGCAACGAGCCGGAGGACTTGGGCCTGGCGTTGGGTCAACCCCAGCGCCCGGAGGTCGGCGAGGGCGATGCCCGTACTGGCCTCTCGGGTCACGGCGGTGTGGGCGAGCGCATTGCGGTAGGTCTGGATCAGGTAGGGCCGGGCGACGTTGAGGAGGTCGCGCTCGGCGGCGGTGAAGTCGCGGTCAGATCGGCTGAGCGCGACACCGAGAATGCGTTCGGCGCCGGAGGGGAGGGTGAACGCGATCTGGTACTCCACGTTCAGATGCCGGTACACCTCGCGGTAGAGGTCGAGTCGATGCAGTTGGTCGCGGGTGACGACGTCTGAGAACCGGGTGGCGCGGCCTTCGCGGGTGCGCAGGAAATAGTCGGCGATCGGGTTCTGCTCCGCGTAGCGCGCGAACACGTCGTGCATCGCGTCGGGAACCAGAGGGGTCGGTGAGCGAGATCGTCTGTGGCGGGTTGGCGGGAACCTCATTGAGGGCGCACCAGTCAGAGGGCACCGTCTGGCGCAGCGCGTGAAGCAGGCCGTGGCTGAGCTCGTCGATATCGAGCAGCCCGATCACATCGCCGATCAGTGCCAGTACGCGTTTCTCCAGGAGCACGGGGATCGCGCAACGGTAGTGGTTGGTCCCCGGTTGCGACTGGACCGCGTGGCTACGTAGATTCGACGTAGACACGTCGAATCTGGCCTCGGGCGTTTCCGTATGGTGCCCGGCTGGCCGACACGCGTGCGGGGGCGCCGCGGCGAGGGACCGGCTCACAAACCAAAGGAGATACCGTGCTGGGGCAACAGGGAACCGGCCGTCGACGGCTGACGTATGCCAACGTCACCTCGACGATCGCGCTGATGATCGCCGTCAGCGGAGGCACCGCATTCGCCGCGTCGCATCTGATCACCGGCAAGCAGATTGCCAAGGGAACGATCACCGCGGCCAACGTCAAATCGCACTCGCTACTGGCGAGCAACTTCAAGAAGGGACAGATCCCGGCGGGGCCCCGCGGAGCGACCGGTCCGCAAGGTGCCGCCGGAGCCGCCGGAGCCGCGGGTAGCGCCATCGCCTACGGCGACCTGGGGCTCAACGGCAACGGGAACCCGCAGTTCAACGCGACGTTAAGCGTGGGCTTCACCTCGGCCTCGTCGCCGTCGGCAGGGATCTACTGCATCCCATATCCGGCGGGCGTGATCACCAACATTCCGCTGGCGATTTCAGACAACGGCAACGAGACCGACCAATGGAACCAGGTGGCCAACGGCCAGTGCGGTGGGGCCGAGTATGAGGTCGCCAACGTCACCGCGGCCCGGGGATTGAACGCGGGCGGTCTCAACATCGTCGTTCCGTAGCGGGGCACGCCGGCCTGGGGGCGGGCCGGCGTCTACCGCGTCGCACTCTCTGGAGCCGGGGACGGATGGCCGGATCACGCGGATCCGGCCGCCCCCGCGGCCGTGGCTGTCACTCAGTGTGTGTGCGCTGGTGATCGCTCCCAACCTGTGGGTTGCGCGGCGATGAGTCTGCGGTCCGGCGGGAGTCTTAGCCGCTGTACCGCAACCCAAGCTCACACAGCAGGAGGAGCCGAATGACAGATACCGGCGCGCAGATCGCAGGCGATAAGGTGCTCTGGCACTTCACCATGTCGCTGGACGGATTCGTGGCGGGGCCGAACCACGAAATGGGCTGGATGACTGGCACCTCGTTTCGCCCGGGGCTGGTCAAGGAGTACGTCGAGACGACAGGCGCCGTGCTGGGAGGTCGGGACGGGTGGGACGCCATGGTCGGTGAGCACCGCCCGTACGGGGGCGCCTGGGAGGGGCCGATCTTCGTGCTGACCCACCATCCCGAGGACGCGACGCCCGCCGACGGAGTCACGTTCCTCAACTGTGCGCCGGCCGAGGCGGTACGGATCGGGCTGGCGGCAGCGGGCGGCAAGAACCTCGAGGTCTTCTCGCCGACGATCGGCCGTCAGTTGCTCGAGCTCGGACTGATCGACGAGATCGACCTCCATCTCGCACCGATCCTGCTCGGCGGGGGCATCCGGCTCTATGACAACCCTGGCAGCGACCCGATCCGCCTGCATCGGGTCGGCGAGGACGACCCCACTTTGGCTCTCAACGTCCGCTACCGGCCTGCCTCAGCCGCGACGATCGATCGCGGTCAGAGCGAGACGCTCTCCCCGCCGGCCGCGTGACGGGCTCAGTCGAGATTGTCGACGATCTCGCTCGCTCTCGACCACTGGTCCGGGGGGACCACCAGGTAGATATCGCCCCGCCCAAACTGGTCCAGGGGCCGATCGGCCACGCAGCTCGCGTCGAGACCCAACGCCCTGAGCTGATCGCGCCACGCCACCGCCGTCTTGCGCTCCTCGAACGTGCTCACGGTCTCCCAGCCCTCCAGCCGCGGGTCGCCGACGGACACCAGTTCTTCCTTGGCGACTCGGCCCTTCAGAAAACGAGGAAACGGCACGTCAGAAGCGTACGCGCAGCGCCCGCGCGGTCGAGATCCGAGTGCCGAGATGGCCGGCGTGGGACTCGGCGCCGTTGGCGCCACGTAGTGGGATTGTGGGCGCACGTGCGATCGAGGTTGGCCGCAGTGGTTCGGCTGAGGAGGTCCGCCTGCGTGCGGCCGCGCTGTCTGACCTGGACGCCGACTTTGACGAGCTGCAGTTCCTGTGCCGCAGCGCCGAGGCCGAATTGGCCCAGGCGGTGGCCGAGCTCGACGGGGCGTGCCTGTCTGCTCGGACGGGCGAGCTGCTGGCACGACAGCTGGCCTCTGCTCGCCGTCGCTACCGATCCGTCGGGGAGCGGCTCGTGGTCCTCCGCCAGCTGGCGCAGAGCGAGCGACCCACGCCGTCAATGGTCAGCGAGCTCGCCGCACAGAAGGCCTCACTGGCGGACGTGTTGCGAGCCGAAAGGGCTCTGACGGCAGGACTGGTCGCGGCTGCGGACTGGCAGTCCCCGTCTTTCCTGCACTCCACGATGCCCGCGGCGGGCAGGCAGAGAGGGCGGATCCAGGCGCACTGGAACGACTACAAGCGAGACCGGCACCTCGATGGTGAGGAGCTCGAGCGCCGGTGGGCGGCGGAGATGGTCGACGGGCCACCGGGTCTGCGGGCGCTGCTGACGACGTGCGGGATGGCGGCGCTCACGACCGTCCTCTCTTTCCTGACGATGGAGGGCCAGCTCGGCGGGCCGGTGCTCGTGGGCGCCGGCGTGTACCACGAGACCAGGTTGCTGCTCGACCGCGCGATGCCAGGACGCGTCCGCATCGTGGACGAGCGCGACACCCAGCGACTGCTGCGGACCATCGAGGAGCTGAACCCGAGCGCGATCTTCCTGGACGCGCTGTCAAACACGAAGTGGATGCCGGTTGCGGAGCTCCCGCCGCTGATCGACCACCTGCGGCATTCCGAGACGCACCTCGTCATCGATAACACCGGGCTCTCGGTGTTCAGTCAGCCGTTCGCGCTCGCGGACGAGTCCGTCCGGCTGATCGTGTTCGAGAGTCTGCTCAAGTACGCCCAGCTCGGGCTCGATCGGGCGAACGCGGGGGTGATCGTCGCGCGCGGCGAAGTGGCCGAGGCGTTGTCGGAGTACCGCGAGCATCTCGGCACCAATGTCGCCGACGTCGCGGTCCATGCGGTGCCGTCGCCTGACCGCGCCGTGCTCGAGCGCCGGCTCGAGCGGCTGGGGCGCAACGCGCTGGTTCTCGCCGGCCACTTGCGTGACCGTGTCGACGGTGCGGTCGAGATCGTGTATCCCGGGCTTGCCTGCCCCGCGAGCGTCGCGGCCGCATCCGGGCGCGTGTTCAGCGGTGGCTGCCTCTCGATCATCTTCGACACGTACGATCCGGACTTGCGCCGCGAGCACCGCCTCGTCGAACTGGCGGTGGCGGAGGCAGCCGCGCGGGGAGTCGCGCTGCTGGGCGGCTCGAGCTTTGGCTTCAACACGAGCCGGATCTATCTCACGGCGGCGCGCGCCGAGTGCGGCGAGCCCTTCGTTCGCGTGGCCGCGGGCACCGAACACAGCGTCGAAGTCGAGCGCCTCGCGGACGCCCTTGTGGCCGCGGTCCGCGCGACACTGGCCGGCCAGGGGAGGGGTCCGGATGCGTGCCGGCTCGCGCCGAGCCTCCGGGGTCGTCACCATATGTGCAGCGCAACCGACGAGAAGGAGCAGAGATATGGCTGAAACCGAGAAGGCGATCCTTGCCGGTGGGTGCTTCTGGGGCGTCCAGGATCTGATCCGCAAGCTCGACGGCGTGACCGGCACCCGCGTCGGCTACAGCGGCGGGGACACGCCGAACGCGACCTACCGCAACCACGGCTCGCATGCCGAGGCGATCGAGATCCTGTTTGACCCCGAGCGGATCTCCTACCGGGACCTGCTGGAGTTCTTCTTCCAGATTCACGATCCGACGACCAGGGACCGCCAGGGCAACGACGTCGGGGCGAGCTACCGCTCGGCCATCTACTACGTCGACGACGAGCAGCGCCGCATCGCCGACGACACGATCGCCGATGTCGACGCCTCCGGCCTGTGGCCGGGCAAGGTCGTCACCGAGGTCGAGCCCGCCGGGCCGTTCTGGGAGGCCGAGCCCGAGCACCAGGACTACCTCGAGCACTACCCGAACGGCTACACCTGCCACTTCGTCCGTCCGGGCTGGAAGCTGCCGCGCCGCGCGCAGGAGGCAGCCCACTGAGCTGAAGGGATGGCCCGGCTCTCCGCCGGGCTGACGTCAGGGAGTGAGCGGAGTGGTGGGGATCGCCCCTGAGGAAGTGACGGCCGAGATCAGCCCCGGCAGTGGCGCCGGTCCGAATGATCGGCAAGCTGCATGACCCGCCGGCGCCCGTCCCCCAATCTGGGAGACGGACGGCTCGGGTCACGATTCGCTTGTGATCAGGTTCCCACCGCCACGGGCTCGGCCGGCACCGCCACGGCCTCCGCGGCGGCCTCGATGAGCTCGACCACGTCGTCGGGGTGGGACACCATCGCAACGTGGTTGGACGCGACTTCCACGGTGGTTGCACCCATGCGCCTCGCGAACTGGCGCTCCGCCTCGGGAGGGATGGCCTGATCGCCTTCGGCGACCAGGAACCAAGTCGGCAGGGCCTTCCAGGCCGGCACGCCCATCACGTCCTCGAGGGTGGAGGCGGCCAGAGGCTGTTGGACGGCGTACATGACCTTTGCCTGGACTGGGTCGACGTCAGCGGCGAAGTGGTTCACGAAATCGTCCTCGGGGATCCACGCAAAGCCCTGGTCGTCGATGATGAGATGCGCCAGCGCTGGGGTCGGGGGTCCCTGCTTCAGCAAGGCGCCGATCGATTCGCCTTCGTCGAGTCCGAAGCCTGCGATGTAGACGAGGCCGACCACGTTCGGCGTGTCGGTCCCGAGAGCGGTCATGATCTGTCCGCCATACGAGTGCGCAGCGACCAGCGTCGGCCCGTCCTGAAGGCTGAGGACGTGGCGCAAACGCGCTACGTCGTCGGCGAGCGAGGTCTCTGGGAACTGGGGAGCGGTGACGTTGTAGCCATTCGCCTGGAGGCGCTCGATGACCGCGCTCCAGCTGGAGCCGTCGGCCCACGCGCCGTGGACAAGGACGATGTTCGGTGAAGTGCTCATTCTCATTCTCTTATCTGATTGGTGGCATTGCGGATCACGACAATGTGATCCGGTTGATGTCGACCGCTACGAGTAGCGGTTCGGGGATCAGCTGGTAGTCGCCTTCGTAGGCGTAGACGCGCCGCTTGGTCGCGAACCTGAGGCCATCGACGTCCCGATAATCCGAGGCGTAATTCAATCCGGTTGCGCCGCCCAGGATGTCGACTGAGTAGTCGTGACGGCGGAGGAGGCCGTCTGGGCCAAAACAGAAGATCTGCTCGCGCGTGTGGCTCTTGACGTCCTCGGGGAAGGTCACCTTGAGACGTCGCCATGTCTCACCCTCCACCTGGACGGGCGCGATTTCCTCGTTCGCAAAACGCGGCTGCGTGTAGAGGAACGGTGAGTTGAGATAGGTCCACAGTGCCTCACCGCTGAAGTACGCGACATGGACCTCGTCCCACGGCGTGTCGGCGTCCTGGTCCGCGAATGATCCCTCGGGGTCGTCGCTCGTGTGGAGGACGGTCCCGTCGGATCTCTTCACCACCACTCGGCCTGGCTCAAAGACGGTCGTCCGATCCTGGCCGACGAATGACGTCGTGACGCGCTCTCGCTTGGTGTCGACGACCATCACGACGTTCTTCAGGACGTCCGGCTGTGCCTTTGCGTACCAGATCGCGCCGGTGATGGACACATCGATCGTGACCGACGAGACCTCGTTCCAGCGACCAAGGCCGCCGTGGGCGGCCACCGCGATGTCAAGCAGGCCGCTGGGGTCGGGCGCGGGTAGTGGGGGCTCGGGAAGGTTCTGGCTCTTGTCCTGGCGGTCAGCGAGGGTGGTCATCGTGCCCTGCTCTCTTTGAGATGCTCGACCGCCACAGACACGGCTTGTCGTCTACGGTCAGAGTAGGCAGCGTCGGTGCTGCGGTAAATGGCTCACACGAACCGTATTCAGCGCCGGTCAGGGTCCGATCGAACCAGAAGACGCCGCCCGCGACCGACGTTCTGGGTCCGTTCGGAGAGTTGGTAGATTCCTCCGCGGAGGTGCCGTGCCCGGGGCACTTCAGATGCGATCCGAACAGCGATCCGCCGCGGAGCCCCAACCACCGATCACGGTCGTCCTCGTCGACGACGAGCGCCTGATCCGCGCCGCGCTCACCCAGGCCCTCACCAGCGGTGGAATCGAACTCGTCGGGGAGGCCGCCACCGGAGAAGACGCGCTCGAGATCGTTGTCGACGTCCGTCCCGACGTAGTCCTGATGGATCTGCGGCTCCCCGGCCTCTCGGGCATCCACGCGATCGAGCAACTCGGCCTGCTCGCCCCGGCCTCACGCGTTTTGGTGCTCACCCGCGCAGAGCACAACCGCGTGGTCGAGGCGATCATCGCCGGCGCAACCGGCTACATACTCAAGAATGCGCCGCCCGAGACGATCGTCAGCGCCGTTCGAGCTACCGCCGCAGGAGAATCGGTGCTCTCTCCTCAGATCGCGGGGAAGCTGTTGCAGCGCATCCGCCAGCTCGACATCCCGGTGAAGAGCACCGACTATGCAGCGGTCGCGATCCGTGCGGTCCTCACCGATCGCGAGCTCGAGATCTTCACCCGCCTGGCGAGCGGCAACAGCAACCAGGAGATCGCGCGCGAACTCTCGCTCAGCACGAACACCGTCGCAAACCATATTGCCAGCATCCTGGCCAAGCTCCACCTGGAGAACCGCATCCAAGCCGCCGTCCAAGCGGTGCGCAGCGGCATCTCGTAACCGTGCCTCCGCCGCCAACGAGCGCGCGGACCGACTCGCCCTCGTGGCCCCGATTGTGGTGCCAATGCCGTGGGCACGCACCCGCGCGGAGGCGGTGCTCCCGTACGGCTACACCGTCGGGCCGAAGGGGTTCAGCCCGCCCCGAAGGGCGGGATGTTGCGGTACAGGCTTGGGCGGGGATCCGGAGCGTCTGACGGCTCGGGTTTGCTCACCACGGTGGCCTTCAGGTCTCCGTGGGCGGGCAGCCCAGGTGCCGTCACCGCAACAACCTCGTACTCGCCGGAGCCCGTCGGGCGAGCGAACCAGCGTCGAGCATCGTGCTCCTCCCGGTTGAGCTCGGCCGCGCGCGCGATGGCGTCGTCATGAGTCATGGGTCGAGTGTACGGGGCGGATCTGGGAGGCTTGTGGCGTGCCCAGCGCGTCGCGCATCGCCCATCAAGGGTTGCCGTTCGCGCACCCGATGTCGGAGGCGGCGGTCGATGCCGCCATCATGGCTCTGCCCCTTCCCGTGGACGCGCTGGTGCTGGACACGGGGTGTGGCAGCGGCGAGGTCCTGTTGCGCACGTTGCGGGCGCATGGCTCGGCGCGCGGGCGCGGGGTCGATCTGGACCCTGACGCGATCGCCGAAGCCCGCCGTCACGCCGCCGGGCTACCGGCGCTGTTTGAGGTGCGAGACGCCGCCACCGTCGAGGGCCGGTTCGACGCCGTCATCAACGTCGCCTCGTCACATGTGCACGGTGGCTTCCCGGGAGCGCTCGCGGCTCTGCGCGCACTGGGACCGGTGGTCATGTACGGCGAGGGGTTCTGGCGTCGATCCCCGTCAGCCGACTTTCTCGCGGCTCTGGGCGGCGCGACCGTCGATGAGTTGTCCGACCTCGACGGCCTGCGTGCGGCCATCGGCGAGGCCGGGTTTGACATCGTCCACGAGTCACTGGCCACTGACCGTGACTGGGCGCTCTACGAGGAGACACTCGCCGCCAACGCCGAGCGCCACGGCACGCCTGACACTCTCGCTTACGCGCGGCGCATCCGTGAGCGACGTGCGCTCCCGGACGGCACCAACACCCTCGGCTTCGCCCTCCTCATCCTCAACGCGTGACGGGCGCGGCCAACGTGTGGCGCACGAGCTCAATTGTGGCGCCTTCGTACTGGACCCACCGCGAGCTGCGCCGCGGGGCCCCGAGCTTCTCGGCCAGACGTGCCGAGGCCCGGTTGTCCACCTCGCGGTCGATGTGAATCGCCGTCAGCCCCCGCTCGGTGAACCCCCAGCCGGCCAATCGACGCGCGGCAGCGGTGGCGAGCCCACGACCGCGGTGATCGGCGACGACCCAATAACCCAACCGCGCGGTGTCGTCGCCCTGGTCCAGCCCGAACAGGCCCACCATGCCGACCGGCGTATCGCCGGGAGGGGGGACGATCGCCAGCACGATCGCGGCGCCGTTGCGGGCTCGCGTGTGCTGTCGGGTCACCCACGCGCGCGCATCGTCCATGACAAACCGGCGCGGGACGGTGGTGAAGCGAGCGATGCCCGGGTCACCACAGGCCGGCTCGAGCGTCCGAGCGTCGGTCGCCCGCCACCCCCGCAGCCGGCAGCCGTCGGCGTCGAGTTCGGGGACGATGAGCGCGGTAGCCACGCGGTAAGGATCGCGCCTCTGCGTCCGCGGGGTCCGGCATCCCCCGCGACGCTCCCCCGGGGCGCGGTAAGCGTGCTCCCAAGCATGTGCAGAAAGCACCGGGTTTCTTGCCTGGCCGCGGCGGCCCGAATACCAATTCGCGGCGGTAACCCGAGGAGGAGAGAACATGGCGACCATGGCTGAAGAGCAGGCGCTTGCCCCTGAAGTGGCACGTGCGGAAACACAGGCGGCACCGACGGGTGACCCCGCGATCCTCGGCCTCCCGATCTTCGTCGTGGGGTCGATCGCCCTCGGGCTCTCACTCGTGGGCTATGTGCCCGACGCGGCCGGTGGCGTGGTCGTGCCGGTGATCTTCGCGGCCACCGGGCTGGGACTGGTGATATCAACGGTGTGGGCGGCGGCGCTGGGGCGGACGATGGTGGCGTCGATCTTCGGGCTCTTCGCGGGGTTCTGGCTGAGCTTCTCGATCCTCGTCCTAGGCGTCTTTCACAACTGGCTGCTCATCCCGGCCGCCAATGTCAACAAGAGCATCGCGCTGTTCCTGATCAGTTGGACGATCGTGATGGCCGCACTCACGGTCGCGACGCTTCGGCTGCCGGTCGCCTACACGGCGGTGATCGCGCTGGTGGTGCTGGCGCTGGTGCTGCGCACGATCGGCGTCCTCAACACCGACGCGTCGCTCAACAAGGCCGCGGGCTACGTGGTGTTCCTGTTCGCCGCGCTGGGCGTCTACCTCTTCCTCAGCGCCGCCGAGACGGCGACCGGCGGAAATGGCTACCCGCTCGGTCCGGCGCTACGGCGATAGCACGGCACCGGCGAGCATCGGGCCTGGTGATGACGGAGATCACGGTTGTGGTGGAGGCGACCGGCGGGGCGTACGTGACGCTCGTCGCCGGGCCCGCGCCCGAGGTCCGGGACTCGGTGGCCCTGGACGCACTGGAGGAAGCCAACGCGATCCCGGCGCTCGAGAGCCTCGTGCTGGACTTCGATCACTACGGCCGCCTCGTGGGGGTGCGGGTGACCGGCGGCGCTCACTCGGTCCTCGCTCCGTCGCTGATTGAGGCGACGGAGCGAGGCGCCGGCTGACGGAAACGCCCGCACCCCGGCACCGCCGGGCTCACGCCAGGAAGGACCGCTGCCGGGACGGGCCGAGCATCCTTGCGGCCAGGCCGGCATGGCCGGCGGCGGCGGCGCGGTTGAGCAGGGCCGCCACGGGCAGCAGCACCAGTCCGAGCCCGGTGGTCACCAGCGCCCAACCGGTGGAGGTGACCGTGTAGACGCCGAGGTTCAGCGTCCCATACTGCTTGCTGGGATCGGCGATCGCCCACCACCACAACGGCATGAGGATGTAGCTGACGGCGAGCGCGGTGACGGTGATCGCCGCGGTTGCCAGGACGAACCCGGCGGTCGAGTTGAACACGAGCCAGCCGAGGTCCTTCCAGGTCCGGGGGTCGGTACTTACCAGGCGCGCGCGGGAGAGCAGCGTGCCGGCATGGGACGAGCGATAGTCGCTGTAGATCCGGCTGCGGCGATACCAACCGGCCGTGCGACGGTCCACGCCGGCGGCAAAGCGGAAGGTGATGACCGTGGCCAGCCACACCACGACGCCGATGACCAGCACCAGCAGCGATGCCGTCACCGATACGCCCGTCACCCACACCACGAATTCGACGATGCTGGCGGCCAGGACGCCCAGCACATACAGCAGGTCACGCCCGGCCGCGTTGAAGATGGAATGTGCTCTGTTCATGTCGTCAATGGTCGTCCGGGCAGAAGGCGGCCACAATGCGGCGCGCTGGCGTCCGGGGGTGGGGTTAACCCGAGCCGCGGGGACTCGCCCGGTACCGTGGGGAAGGTGGCGGACGAGACCCCGACGATCTACGAATGGGCGGGCGGCCGGGACGCGTTCTTCCGCTGGCTGGATCGGTTCTATGACCTGGTCGAGCAGGAGGCACCGGAGATCGCCGCCATGTTCGGCGGGAAGGTGAGCGAGGCCCACCGCATCCATGTGACCGACTGGTGGTCAGAGGTCATGGGCGGGCCGGCGGTCTACACCGACCAGCGTGGGGGATACGCGCACATGCTGGCCATGCACCACGACCTGAGGATCACGGGCGAGCAGCGGCTGGCGTTCGTGACGTTGCTGAGCCGCGCCGCCGACGACGTCGGCCTGCCCGGCGACCCCGAGTTCCGGGCCGCGCTGATGGGCTATGCCGAGTGGGGCACGCGGCTGGCGGTGCACAACTCCCAACCGGACGCCCAGGTGGTGGAGCAGGCGCCGGTGCCGCGATGGGGTTGGGGCGTCGCCCCGCCGTACACGCCGCCGTCCGATCCCCCCGAGTGACCCGCGCGTGGACCTGCGCGGGGCGTGCCCCGGCACAGGTCCACGTGAACACAGAGAGCGGCTACGAACGGCCCAGCTGCGGATCGCTGGTGAGCCGCGCGGTCGACTCCAGGCGCCCCGCCAGCTGATAGCTGAAGCTCGAGTCGCTCGGCGATGTCAGCGCGAGGTCATACCAGCCGCCGGAATGCTGGGTGTTGACCAAGATCTCCCCGCTGCCGCGCAGCGTGACGTGCCGGTCGCGGCCGTAGGCGTCGACCACCTTGACCACGGTCTGGTGATGGTGGCCGGAGCCATGGGGACCGGAAAGGCGCAGTCGAAGCCGCCCGCCGCTGTGATCGGCCTCGACCTCGACCGTGGTCGCCCGCGAGCCGGCGAAGTGCCGGAAGAACCCGTTCGGGCCGTGGAGGCTGAGGTCATAGGTCCCCGGATTGGGGAGCTGCACCGACAGCTCGTGGCCGGCGCCGACCGTGTAGCTGTAGGGCGCACCAGACACGCTCAGCGAGCGTGCCTGCAGGCCGACGCCGAGCGTGCCACGGTTGGCCAGATCGAGATGGAGGTGGCTGTGGTCGGCGCGGAAACCGACATCGAACCGGTAGCCGAGCCGACGCGACAGCTTCACGCCCGGCTCCTGGCTCGGTACCGAGCCGGACGCAGGGGGCGTCGGATGGTAGGCGGGGGGCGCCGTGCCGGTGGGCTTGTAGGCGGCAACGCTGGGCAGCGGGGGAACGTGGTCGTTGGTGCTGGTGAAATCGAACGCCGACGTCAGATCACCGCACACGGCCCGCCGCCACGGCGTGATTTGCGGCTCATGCACCCCGTAGCGCGCCTCGATGAAGCGGATCAGCGAGGTGTGGTCGAACGTCTCCGAGCACACCCAGCCGCCGCGGCTCCACGGGGACACGATGAGCAGCGGCACGCGCACGCCGAGCCCGTAGGGCCCGACGACGCCGTCCGAGCCGCCGGGAGTCCCGGCCTTGCCTTCAAAGAGCTCGTTGTCAAGCGGCACGGTCGACTTGCCGGCGAGGCTGCCCACATTGGGGTAGGGCCCCACCATGTGGTCAAAGAATCCGTCGTTCTCGTCGAAGGTGATGAGCAGCGCCGTCTTTGACCACACCTCGGGGTCGCTGGTCAGCGCGTTGAGCACGCCCGCGGTGTACCAGGCGCCGTAGCCCGCCGGCCACGCCGGATGCTCGGTGTAGGCCTCGGGCGCCACGATCCACGAGACCTTCGGGAGTTTGCCGCCCTTGACGTCAGCCTCGAGGATGTCGAAGAAGCCGCCGCTCTGGTTGACGTTGGTCCCGGTGCGCGCCGCCTGGTAGAGGGGGCTGCCGGGAGCCGCGTTCTGGTACTGGTGGAAATAGAGCAGCGAGTTATCGCCGTAGTTGCCAATGTACGGATCCGACGTGAAGCCCCACACGCCGGCCTTGTCCAGGCCCTCTCCCTGGTCCTGGTAGATCTTCCAGCTGATTCCGGCGGCCTGCAGCCGCTCCGGGTAGGTCTGCCAGCCGTAGCCGAGCTCGTCGTTGGCGATGACCGGCCCGCCGTTCTTGCCGTCGTTGCCGTCCCAGCCGGTCCACATGTAGTACCGGTTGGTGTCGGTCGGACCCAGCATCGAACAGTGGTTGGCGTCACACACGGTGAAGGCGTCAGCCAGCGCGTAGTGGAAGGGCAGGTCCGAGCGCTCCATGTGCGCCATGCACGTCGTGGTCTTGGCGGGCAGCCACTGGTCCCAGTTGCCGCCGTTGAACATCTCGTGGGTGCCATCCCAGCTGTGGTCGAGATCCTCGATGAACGTGAGCGCGAGGTTGCCGACATTGGGGCGAAACGGCGGGACCACGGTGGAGCCGTCGGCCTGGAACCAGACCGGCTTACCGCTGGGGAGCGTGACCGGATGCGGCTCACCGTAGCCACGCACCCCGCGCATCACGCCGTAGTAGTGGTCAAAGGAGCGGTTCTCCTGCATGAGGACCACGATGTGCTCGATGTCCTTGATCGAGCGCGTCCTGTGGTTCGCCGGAATGGCGAGCGCCCGCGCGATGCTGTCTGACAGCAACGTCGTTGCCACGCTGCCGCCCGCGAGCTGGAGGAACCTGCGCCGACTGACGTTCGCCATTCCCATCACCAGCCTGGTATTCACGGGCGGCGCCCCTGCGCTGCCCTGCTCTGACCCGCCACGGGCCGACCGACCCGGGTGGATGTGAACGCCATGTTATGCCCGGCCGGTGCGGGCGTCCACTCTGCTCAGAGCCCGCTTACCTCGGGCATGGCGCCGATGAGGCCCACGCACCGCGCTGCGGCCTCGATCGCGCACTGCGGGCCGCCCACGAGGTATCCGGCGGCGAGCGCGTCGCCGGCACCCGTCGTGTCGATGACCGGAACCGCGGGGGCGGGGTAAGCGCCCTCCGGGAACCGCGCCCCGCGGGCGCCGAGCTTGATCACCCACGCGGTGTCGAAGCTGGGCACCACGGCCCGCTCGGCCTCGGTGGCGAACGCGAGATCGGGACCCAGCTCGGTGAGTCGCGCCGCGAAGGTGTCGGCGCCGAGGAGCTCGATGTCGTGCGCCGAGGCCAGGTCGACGGTCACGCGCCGGGCCAGGCGTGCAGCGCCGATCGCGGCTCGCGCCATCGGCTCGCGCAGGAGGCAGTAGCCCGAGACGTGGAGCACGTCACACGAGCGCATCCACGCCGGATCGAGCTCGGAGGGCTCGAGGGTCGAGGCCACACCGCGATCAGAGGCCATCGTCCGCTCACCCCGTGCGTTGCGCACCGACACGACCACGCCGCCGCGGCCCTCCACCACCGGCCCACACACCTCGGCCCCGAAGCGCGCGAGCTCGGCGGCGGCCAGTCCGCTCGCGCCGTCGGTGCCCCGCTTGCAGATCAGCCGGCTCCGCGCCCCCAGGGCGCTCGCCCACGCGGCGACGTTCGCGGCCTGGCCACCCGCGGCGAGGCGGATCTCCGCGGGCGTGTCGCCGTCCGGGGCCAGCGGTCGCGCGGGCAGCACGACGACGTCCAGGATGAGATCCCCGATGGTGCAGATCGTGAGTGGCCGGATCATCGACGCGTTCGCTACGGTGCGCCCGTGACGCCGGCGCCGCACGGAGTGATCCTCTCAGAGACGGTCGCCCGCGCGCTGGGCGACGGGGAGCCGCTCGTGGCCCTGGAATCGACAATCATCACCCACGGTCTGCCGCGCCCCGAGAACATCCGGGCCGCACGCGAGTTCGAAGATGCCGTGGCCGATCGCGGCGCCGTGCCGGCCACGATCGCCATGATCGACGGCGTCCCCCACGTCGGACTGGAGGCCGATGAGCTCGAGCGGCTGGCGGGCAGCGAGGCGGCGGTCAAGCTCAGCGTCCGGGACCTCCCGGTGGCCATGGCCCAGGGCACGACGGGCGGCACGACGGTCGCGGCGACCGCGTTGCTGGCCTCGCGGGCCGGCATCCGCGTGTTCGCCACCGGCGGGATCGGCGGGGTGCACCGCGACGCCGGCACCACCTTCGATGAGTCGGCCGACCTCGGCGTCCTCGGGCGCTGCCGGATCACCGTGGTGTCGGCGGGCGTGAAGTCCATCCTCGACATCGCTGCCACGCTCGAGCGGCTCGAGACCCTGAGCGTGCCCGTGCTCGTCTTCGGCACGGATCGGTTCCCCGCGTTCTGGCTGACCGACAGCGGCTACACGGTCGACCACGCGGTGACCACGGCGCGCGAGATCGCCGACGTGATGGTCGCCGCCGACGCGCTGGACCTGCCCGGCGGGATCCTCGTGGCCAACCCGCTGCCCGAGTCCGCGCAGCTCGACCCCGCCCTGCACGACCGGCTGCTCGCCGAGGCCCTCCAGGCCGCCGACGCGGGATCGGTGCGGGGCAAGGACATCACCCCCTTCCTGCTCGAGTACATCCACGAGCACACCGATCGGGCGAGCGTGGCTGTCAACCTCGACATCGTCCGCGGCAACTGCAGGCTCGGCGCCGACATCGCGCGGGCCTGGGCCGCGCCGCGGGCTTAGGCGAGCGCCACGCCGGTCGGGGGGCGATCGCTCGGGACGCAGACCATGCCCTCCGAGAACCCCGCCGAGCCGATCCCGAATGCCGCGTTGAAGCGATTGAGGTTGACCGCGGTCAGCAGCGCGGTCATCTCCACCAGCTGCTCGTCGGTGAAATGCTCCTTCATACGCGCGAACAGCTCGTCGGTGACCTCGACGGGGGTGCGCGTGACCGCCACCGTGTAATCGAGCGCCAGCTTCTCGCGCTCGGTGAACAGGTCGCTCTCCCGGTAACGCGGCACCGCGAGCAGCTCCTCGTCAGAGAAACCGGAGTTCCGGCAGATCTGGGACCCGAGGTCCACGCAGTACTCACACCCGATCATCTGCGAGCCCTTGAGCTCGATCAGGTACCTGATGCGCTCGTCCACGCTCTCGCCCTTGCGCGCTGCTCCCGCGAACCTGCCCATGGCGGTCATCATCTTGGGCCGGTGGGCCCAGATCTCGACGGGCTCGATCCCGCTCCCGCGGGCGGGGTCACGGCCCGTCATCTTCGTCATGCCCCGGGCCATGAAGCGGTAGACCAGCTTGACGACCGGGCCGGCCTGGTCCTTGGATACGCCTTCAATCCGTGCCATCGCGGGCACCCTCCTGTGACGTCGAACGAGTCGGTTGCACTGACATGACCCGTGGCCACCGAGAGATGTGACGGCGAGCGCCGGCGGCGTCAGAGGGCGTCAGAGCGCCCGTCGCGGATCCGGGACCACTGGGAGATGGGGCGTCCGTCGGCTCGATACGGCTGCTCGGCGCCAGCGCCCCAGTGTCGCGGCCAGCCGGCCGGCGAGTCCTCCCAGGTCTCCTGGCGTCCGAGCACCGTCAGGTCCATGAGCGAGTACGTATTGCCCATTGCCTCCACGCCGCGGCCACTGGTCCAGTAGGTCTCGAACACGCGGTCGCCGTCTCGCAGATAGCAGACGAGGTGGAACATGCCGATGCGGCGGCCTGTCAGCAGCGCGTCGAGCGACTGCTGAGCCGAGTACCACGGCATCGTCCATCGCATGAAGTCGCGGTAGCGCACGCTCTCGGCGTAGGGGCCCTGACACAGCGCGGCGAAGGTGATGTCGCGCGAGTGGAGGTTGTCCAGTTCGCCGATCTGCGTGGTGTAGAACGTGCAGCCCTCGCATTGCTCGGCGGCGGGCCGGCCGTCGGCCCACATGAAGTAGTAGGCGATGAGCTGCGATCGGCCCTCGAACGTGTCGAGCAAGGTGACGTGTCCGTCGGGCCCCGTCAGCGCGACGGTGGAGTCGACCTCCACCATCGGGAGACGCCTGCGGGCGGCGGCGATGGCGTCGCCCTCGCGCGTGTGCGCCTTCTCCTGAAGCCGCAGGCCGCTGAGCTCGGCCTCGAACGTGGCCCGGTCGACGACGGTCGGCTGGCTGTGGGTCTCAGTGCTCATGTGTGCTCCTTTTCTCATCTGTGGGGCGCCCGACGGCGCCCATGTCCATGCTCGCCCCCATGCCGGCGTGGTGCCCCGCCGGCGGGATGGTCAGCCCCGGCACGGACGCGGGCGCCGCCGCGATCCCGACGCCGAGGACCACGAGCACTGCGGCCACCGCCGGGACGGCGACCGACTGCCGCCCGGCCAGCCGCTCGCCGGCGATCAGGACGGTGAGCACCACCATCCACGTGATGCTCATGATCCCGAGCGCGTAGAGCGCGACCATCAGCGTCCAGCAGCAGGCGACGCAGCAGACCCCGTGCCGAGCACCGGCCCGCACCGCGCCGGAAATGCCGGGGCGGGGGAGATGGCGCTCTGGCGCGGTGCAACGGGCGAGCCAACGGCGCTTGACCGGGGTGAATTGATAGAGCCCGGCGGCGACCACCGCGGCGGCGGCGACGTAGCGCCCCGCCGAAGCCCACCCCAACGCGTTCAGATCAAGCGCTCGCACCGCCTGGACGCAGGCGTAGCCGGCGAGCCCGGCGAGCAGCCACACCGCGCCGTAGGCGGTGACGAAGGAGACGGCGGTCGCCGCGGCGGCGCCGCGCTGACCCCGGACCGCCCGCACCACGGCCGGCGCGGAGCCCGGCAACATCATGGCCGCCGTCATCACGAGCCAGGTGATGGCGAACCACCCCAGAGCCCCTGGATCACCTCCCGGACCGGGCGGAGTCATATCCATGCCGGCCATGCGCCGGGCCAGCACGATCCAGCCCGCGGCGGCTATGCCCAGAACGCAGGCGGCGACCGCGCCGGGAACCAGGCGGGACTCGGCGTCCGGGCTGACGGCGTGCGCGGTCATGGCGTCACCCTCACGCGGCGGCGAACTCGTCGTGGCGGCGCATCCACGTCGGGTAGGCCGGCTCGCCCTCGTCGCGGCCACGCGGCGTCCGGTCGAGGATGCCGTAGTAGGTCATGACCACCTCGAGGCCGCGATTGGTGGTGGCGTAGGTGAGATAGACCTCGCCGTCCTGGAGCGTGAACACGCTCAGGCCCGGCCGCTGGGCCATGTAGCCGGCCGGGTCAGTCCCGCAATCCGAGGCGTTCTGCGCGACGATCGGCGGCGCGTCGGGGACCCATGCGCTCGCCTGCTCGCGGGTGAGCGAATGCTCGAAGTCGGAGTTGAAGTCGCTCTCGAAGCTGGAGCCCCAGTCAAAGCTCCAGCCCAGCCGCTCCTTTTCAGCCACCAGCTTCTCCACGGGCGCCTGGGAGACGCACATCATCGTCACGTCGCGGGCCTTGAGGTGCTCGAGCACGCCGTTGAAGCTGTCGGCGATCGACGAGCACACCGGGCACCCGTGGTCGTAGTCCGGCCCGAACATGAAGTGGTAGATGACCAGCTGGGAGCGGCCGTCGAACAGCTCGGCCAGGGTCTTGGGCCCATCCGCGGTCTGCAGGGCGTAGTCCTTGTCGACGCGCAGCCAGGGCAGCTCGCGCCGAGCGCGGGCCAGCTCGTCGGCAAGGTGGGTGTGCTCCTTCTCGCGCACGAGCAGCTGCTCGCGGGCGGCCAGCCACTCCTCGCGGGTCACGATCTGAGGTGTGCTCATGGTGTCTCTCCTGTCTGTCTTCTGGGATGTCATTGGCTGTCGATCCGGAACGTGTCGCCGGTCTCCAGCAGGGTCTTGAGTCGCGAGAGGACCCTCGGCCAGCCGTTGGTGACGAGGCCGGCCGCGGTGCTCGGCGCCGGGAAGCCGTCATGCACGACGGTCAGCTTCACCGCGCTCCCCGCCGGCTCGAGCTCGAAGGTCACCTTGGATCGGGGCTCGCCCGCGGCGGCCGCGAACACGTCCTCGCTCACCTCCGCCGCTCGTGCCAGCTCGGGGGTGAAGGTGTGCCACGTGTAGGACAGGCGCCGAGGCGGGTCGGCCTCGAGCACGACCTGCTCGGGGTTGGCGATCCGCACGCCGAGCAGGTTCCAGACCATCTCGGAGCCCGGCGCCCAGTCGGTCTCGAAGGCGGCGTTCCAGTAGCGCTGGGTGAACGCTGAGCTGGTCAGCGCTTCCCACAGGCGCTCGGGGGTGGTCTGGATGTAGGTCGTGTAGACGAACGTGGGTTTCTCCATCGAGGGGTTCTCCAGTGCTTGTTTGAGGTCTGCCAGCGCGTCGACCCGAGGCTGCTCGTAGCGGTTGATCCACCGCTCCGAGATGTCGGTGATCGGTGCGGGGTTGAGGTAGTGCAACTTCTCGCGGCCGCGCCACACCGTGGTCACGAGGTTGGCCTCCTCGAGCACGGCCAGGTGCTTGCTCACCGACTGCCGCGCCATGTCCATGTCCGCGCACAGCTCGCGCAGGGTCTGCCCGTTGCGAGCGTTCAGGCTGTCCAGCAGCCGCCGGCGGCCCGGGTCGGCGAGCGCCCTGAAGACGCCGTCCATCTCGTGTCGGTCGTAATAGGCACCCATCTGGCTGCATGATTATAGGCAGCTAACTGGCTGCATGTCAATCCCCTGCCGGCCTCTGGTAGCGTCGCCGCCCGTTGAGCGCGATTCCGGAGCCCGGCGGCGCGGTGCCGCCGCTTCACTGGTGGACGGCGCGGGACCTGGCCGGCGCGATCCGCCGCCGGGAGCTGTCGGCGCGCGAGGTCGTCGCCTGGCACCTGGACCGGATCGCGCAGGTCAATCCGCGTCTCAACGCGATCGTCAGCTTGGCGCCCGAGGCGGCGCTGGACGAGGCCGACGCCGCGGACCGCCGGGCTGCGGCCGGCGAGCCGCTGGGTCCGCTGCACGGCCTGCCGATCGCGATCAAGGATCTGGAGGACACGGCCGGCATCCGCACCACATATGGATCCGTTGCCTTTGCCGAGCACGTTCCGGTGGCCGACAGCCTCCTGGTGGCGCGTCTGCGCGCCGCCGGGGCGATCGTCGTGGGCAAGACCAACACGCCGGAGTTCGGGGTCGGCTCGCACACCTTCAACGAGGTGTTCGGGGCCACGCGCAACCCGTGGGCGCCGGATCGCTCGCCCGGCGGGAGCAGCGGCGGAGCCGGCGCGGCACTCGCCGCGGGCCTGCTGCCCATCGCCGACGGCTCTGACCACGGCGGCAGCATCCGCAACCCGGCCTCGTTCAACAACGTGGTCGGGCTCCGGCCGACGCCCGGGCTGGTGCCCGACAGCGGTGCCGGCGATGTCTGGGACACGGCCTCGGTGGTCGGGCCGATGGCGCGGACGGTCGGCGATCTGGCGCTGATGCTCACCGCGATCTGCGCATCGGACCCGCACAGCCCGCTTTCGTATGGCGATCCCGCGGCGTTCGCCGGCGAGCTGAGCGGCGACCTGACCGGGCTGCGCGTCGCCTGGTCCCCCGACGTCGGCGGGCTGCCGGTCGAGCCCGAGGTACTGGCCGTCCTCGGCGAGGCGCGCGGCCGGCTCACCGCGCTCGGATGCCAGGTCGAGGACGTCGAGCTGGACCTCGGCCGCGCCGACGAGGCCTTCGAGACGCTGCGGGCACTCGCCTTCGCACGCGGGTTCGGCCCGAGCCTCGGTGCGCTGCGGGGGATCGCCAAGAAGACGCTCATCCGGAACGTCGAGCAGGGCCTCGCGCTGGACGCCCCGGCGATCGCCAGGGCGATGGTGGCCAGGTCCGAGGTGTTCACCACGGTCGCCTCCCTGTTGCAGCGCTTCGACGTGCTCGCCGCGCCCTCGGCCCAGGTCGTCCCGTTCGCAATCGAACACGAGTACCCCGAGGAGGTCGCCGGCGTCGCCATGCCCCACTACCTGGGATGGATGCGGGCGTGCTCGCGTATCACCGTGTCCGCGCACCCGGTGGCGGCCGTTCCCGCGGGCTTCACCGCGGACGGCCTGCCCGTGGGACTTCAGCTCGTGGGCCGCTATCGCGGTGACCGGCGCCTGCTCGAGCACGCCGCGGCCTGGGAGGCCGCGAGCGGGCTCACGCAGCGCCATCCGCCCGTGGATTGACCGCCACCGGCGCGGACAGGCGTTGAGTCTGGCCACGGGAGGTCAAGGCCCGCTCCCGATCTCCCGAAATCCGAAGGGTGACTCAGATCCGCCCCCGGCTTCCCGTCGGCGTCGTCGTCCTGCTTGCTGGGCTGGTCCCGACGCTGCTCATCGCCCTCTCCGGCACGCAGATGTTCATGGTCGCGCCAGGGCTGCACATCGCCGTGGTCGGCGTCGCGGGTTCGCTCGCCCTGGCCGCGTCGGTGACGATGTCGGTCATCGCCATGCGCCGCGAGGACGTCCACGCGCTGTGGCTCGGTATGGGGTTCTCGGTGATGGCGACGCTGTTGGTCATCCACGCACTGGCGACGCCCGGGATCATCCTGCCCGACAACGGGCTGGTGCAACTCGCCGGGGCGCTCAACCTGCCGATCGGCGGCGCGATCCTCGCCGCCTCGGGGCTGTCGGTGCTCCGCCGTCCGCGCCGGATCAAGCTGCTGCTCGGCCTCCAGCTGGCCTTCATCGGCGAGCTGGCGATTGCGGGGGCCCTCATCCTCGTGTCGGCGCCGGTGATCCCGGCGCCGTCCACACTCGCAGCCAACGTCATCTTCGCCCTGGGGGCGAGCCCCCTGGCGCTGCTCGCCTGGCGCGCCGCCCGCACCTATCTGCTGACCCGACGGGGAGCGGACCTGATCGTCGCCAACGGCGTGGTCTGGCTGATCGGGGCCCAGTACGGCCTGCTGCACTTCTCGATGATGCAGGCCGGCTTCTGGGCCGCCCACATCCTCGAGGTCGGCGGCATCGGGATGGTCGCCATCCCCGCCGCGCTCGACCTCCGGCACGCCGTCGGCTCCCGCCCCCTGTCCGGGGATCTCCGCGCCAGCGATCTGGTCGAGCACGAGGAGGCGTTCCTGGGTGGCCGGGTCCGGGCCATCCTGCTCCGGCTGGGCGAGAAGGACCCGTCCACCGAGGGCCACACGCGCCGCGTCGCGCTGCTGGCGGTGGCGATGGGCGAGCGCCTCGGCCTCCCGGAGGGCCGTCTGCGCCAGTTGGCGCTCGGCGGTCTGCTCCATGACGTGGGCAAGCTGTCGGTGCCCAACGAGATCCTCAACAAGCCCGGCCGGCTCACCGACGCGGAGTTCGCGGAGATCCGCCGCCACCCCGGCGCCGGACGCCAGCTCCTGAACGAGCTCGGCGGGTTCCCCACACTCGTCCTCGACCTCGTGGAGTCACACCACGAGCGCCTCGACGGCGACGGCTACCCCAACCACGTCGCCGCGGGCGAGCTCGACCTCGCCGTGCGGATCCTCACCGTCGCCGATGTGTATGACGCGCTCACCGCCGACCGCGTCTACCGTGAGGCCTGGCCCTCCGAGCGTGCTCTGGCACTGCTCGATGACGAGGCCGGTGTCGCCTTCGACCCTGAGTGCGTCGCTGCCCTGCGTGAGATCGTGGCGGTCGAGCAGCCGGGCCTTGGCCGCACGGTGGCCCGCGCGGTCCTCGCCGCCGCAGCCACTTGACAACGGCGGTGTACACGCCTTAGGTTGGGCGCGATTGGGTTGGGGCACTCACGTCCACGGGGGACTGAGTGGTTGAGCGACCGCTTCGGGGGGTGGTCATGCCGTCACTGAGTGGCAACACGGCGATCGATGTGGCGATCGGCCTCGCCTTTGTCTACCTGCTGTTCAGCGTGCTGTGCTCAGCGGTCCAGGAGGCGATCGCCGGAGTGCTGGACTGGCGTTCGGCGACGTTGGAGGCGGGGCTGCGCAACCTCCTCGAGGACGATGGGCAGAAGTCCGGCGGCGCTCCCGTCCGAGCCGCGCACGTCGCGCCGGTGCCGCCCGGCCAGCCGGAGGCGAAGAGCGACCCCCCACCCACCTTGACCGACCAGGTCCTCGGCAGCGGGCTCATGCGGATGATGTACCAGCCCAGCAAGCTGCTGTTCTGGAAGGGGAGGCGAGGGCCGTCGTATATCCCGTCACGGACCTTTTCCGTAGCCCTGCTCAACGTCATCGCGCCCCCACAGCCCCAGGAGCAGATGGCGGACATCCGGAACGCGATCGCGGGCAGCGACCTGATCCCAGCCGGCACGAAGACCGTGCTGGTGTCGCTTGCCAGCGATGCGGTCAAGGACCGCGACCAGCTCCGCGCGGAGATCGAGCACTGGTTCGACAGCGCGATGGACCGCGTGTCCGGGTGGTACAAGCGCCGGACCCAGCTGGTCATCTGCGCGCTCTCGCTCGTGGTCACGATCGGACTCAACGTCAACACGGTGAGCATCGCGGACCGTCTCATGAGCGATGATGGCATTCGGGCCGCCCTGGTGCAGTCCGCGACGACCGACACTCTGAAGAAGGGGGAGAGCGTGTCGCAGGTGGCCGGCCAGATCCAGAGCCTCGGCCTCCCGATCGGCTGGAACAAGAAGCCCGGCGATCCGGCTCAGGTGAGCTTCTCCAAGCACTGGGGGCGTGCCCTCGGAGGCTGGCTGATCACCTTCCTGGCGCTGTCGCTCGGCGCGCCGTTCTGGTTCGACGCGCTGGGCAAGATCGCGGGGTTGCGGGCGACCGGGCCGCCGGCAAAGCCGGCGTCGAGCGGCTGAGCCGCGGCCGGGACGTCGGGCGCGGGCGGGGGGAGATAGGCTCGCGCGGCCCACCCACCACAGGAGCAGCGAGCGTGAGTCCTTCTGATCTTTTTGACGTGTCCGGCTTTGGCGTGATCGTGACCGGCGGAGCCAGCGGCCTCGGCCTCGCCTACGCAGAGGCGCTCGCCTCGCACGGGGCGCGGGTCACGCTGATCGACCTCGACGAGGCTGCGCTGGAGCAGCACGTCTCGCGTCTGGAGGGGGAGGGGCTCGACGTGCGCGGCGCGGTGGCCGACGTGACCGATCACGCGTCGCTGGACCGCGCGATCGACGGAGCCGCCGAGGCCTACGGGCGGCTGGATGTCGCCTTCGCCAACGCGGGGATCGATCCCGGCGTCGGGTTCGTCGGCGCGTGGGCCGGCGGCCAGCGGCCCCGCGTGGATGAAGGCGCGCTCGAGCTCTACACCGACGAGCGGTGGAACCGCGTCATCGACATCAACCTCAACGGGATCTTCGCCACCGCGCGCGCCGCCGCGCGGCACATGCGCCCGCGGCGGTTCGGGCGGATCATCGTCACCACCTCGCTGGCGGCGACGAAGGTGGAGCCGGCGATCGGCGCCGCCTACATGACCGCGAAGGCGGGCGCACGTCACCTCATGCACACGATCGCGCTCGAGCTGGCCGCCTACGGCATCACGGCCAACGCGATCGCGCCCGGCTTCTTCATCACCAATATCGGCGGGGGCCACGCCCACAACCCGGACGTGCAGGCAGCCATCGCCAAGGACATCCCGATGCATCGCGTCGGTCAGCCCGACGACATCAAGGGGCTCGCTCTCTTCCTGGCCGCGCCGGCGTCGGAGTACATCACCGGCCAGGAGATCGTGATCGACGGCGGCTGGGGCCTGGGCGTGGCCGACTAGCCTGCTGGCCGCAAGCACCGCAACGAACTGACCTCAGGCGCCCTGAGGGGGGAAGCGCACGATGTCAGAGCAGATGTGGCGCGGCTGGTTGGGCAGCGCGAACGGGTGGGTCATCTCGACAAAGCCGGCCACGAGGTCCGCGGTGCCGCCGAACGCGCGCACGTGCTCGTCGATCTCGCGCACGGCGAATGTGTGGGCGTCGATGGCATCGGTCTCCCGATAAGAGGACGCGACGCCGAGCAGTGAGATCACATCAGGGGTCCGAGCGGTGATGCTCAGCTTCTCACCGGTGTAGCTGAACGCCGGCATCTCGATGATTCCCGCGCCCTCGGCGTCCCAGCAGCGGGCCCGGCTCGAGCGCGTCCAGTCCCCGGCCTCGGTGACGAGCTCTGACGTCGTGGCCATTCCCGGGGCGACGGTCGTCTCCAGCGACCGCACGATCAGCCCACCACGGAGGTTCTCATCGATGGTCACGGTCGCCCGGTGGCAGTTGCGCGCGGGGCGTTTGACGGCGGGGCCCAGCACCGGGACCCCTGAGGCCGGACAGGCCCACTGGTCGCCGGTTTGATGCCATTGCACCGCGGTCACGTGCCGTACGTGGGCCAAGACCCGCTGCGCGACGCGCACCGCCGCCGGCGACCCCTGGAGGCTGCCGGCTCCGACGGCGACGGCCGCGCCGGCACCGAGGGCGACGGCCAGGGCGATCCCCAGCGCCGACGCACGGCGCGCGCGATGAGTCCCCATGCAGACGAGGCTAACGCCGCGGCGCTCGCGATGCGGACCTGCCGACTGGAGGTATGCGGTGATAATCGACGCGTGCCGATCCAGGCAGTGGTCTTCGACATCGGCGGGGTTCTGGAGGTCACTCCGCGCACGGACTGGCGGGAACGCTGGGCGGCGCGGCTCGCGCTGACCCCGATCGCCTTCGTGGAGCAGGTGGACCCAATCTTCGCGCCGGGGGCGACGGGTGCCGTGTCGCTCGAGGCGATCGAGCGGCAGGTCGCGGAGGTGCTCGGGCTGGGCGACGAGGACCTGGCCGCGCTCATGGGCGACGCGTGGGCGGAGTACGTCGGGACCCTCAATGACAAGCTGGCCGGATACTTCGCCGGGCTGCGGCCGCGTGTGCGCACGGGCATCCTCTCAAACAGCTTCGTGGGCGCCCGCGAGCGCGAGCAGTCGCTCTACGGCTTTGAGGACATGTGCGACGTCATCGTCTACTCGCATGAGGTGGGGTGGTGCAAGCCCGATCCGCGGATCTATCACGCGGTGTGCGACGGGCTCGGCTGCGCTCCGCACCACGCTGTTCTCCTCGACGATCTCCCGGCGAACATCGAGGGCGCTCGGGCGGTGGGCATGCACGGAGTCCTGTTCACCGACACCGCGCAGGCCATCGCCGACCTCGAGGCTTTGATCGCGTGAGAGCCGGCGCCTACGCGGACGGGTCGAAGGCGACCCTCAGCGAATCGGGGAACGGGCCATCCCAGGCCAGGCGCCCCGCCGATCCGGGCGCGCGGCGGAGGTTGGACTGCGTGAGCAGCCCCTTGATGATCGCGGGGATCTGCGCCTCGTAGCTGATGAAGCGGCCGTAGCACGAATGCAGGCCGTACCCGAAGTGCAGGTAACGGGAGGCGGGGCGGTCCGTGCGGATCTGCGACGGCCGCGGGAAGGTGCGGCGGTCGAACATCGCCGACTGGGTGGCGGCGAACACTCGCGTGCCCGAGGGGATCTCGTGGTTGTTGTTGGGGCCGATCTTCCACACCCCGTCTGACAGCCGGAACTGTCCGGGCGACTGCGGCGCGATCCGCATGGCCTCCGAGATGTAGCGCCAGAGCAGGTCGTCGTCGTCCGCTTTCGCCGCCTCGTGGGCCCCGGCCAGCAGCCCCTGGCGATCGAGCATCACGTTGATGGCCAGCGCGGCCGCCTTTGATGTCAACGGCAGCATGCCGATGATCAGTCCCATGATGTAGGTCCGGATCCACGTGTCATCGATCCCGAACCGCCCGTCGGCCTTGAGCTGCACCATGCGGCCGAGGACGTCCTCCGGAGGGGCCCCTGCGCCGGCGGGGGCGGCCGTCCGGGTCTCGATCAGGCGGTCGACGTGCCGGCGCATCTCCGCCGATGAGGCCAGCGCGGGGCCCGTGATCGCCGGGTCGTTGCGGACGTTGTAGAAGAGCTCGCGGAACTGAGTGCGGCCCCACTGGATCAGCTGCTGCTCGGTGGGCCCGGGCGCCCCGAGGTAGCGGTCGGTCACCCGTGCCGGCACCGCGTCGCTCAGGTCGCGCACGACGTCGAGCTCACCGTACGGAGATAGCCTCGCGAAGATCTCGCCGACGATCTCGGCAACCAGCTGCCTGATCCGCGGCATGTCGGCCTGCGCCACCACCAGCCGCAGGACCGAGATGTCGTGCTCATACTCGGGGCCCTGGGGCAGCCCCAGGATGAACCGCCCGGCGATCGCCTCCATCTTGGGGGAGTACAGGCCGATCGTGAAATCAGGGTCGCGGCTGAGGACCTCGACGACATCGGCGTACCTGGTGACGATCGCGACGTCGCCGACCCGCACAAAGGGCGCGCAGTACCGCAGCAGCCCCAGGGCGCGCCGGGACACCTGCGGGTGCGACAGGATGAAGTTCTCCCCGGCGCGCAGGACGCGGCCCGTGCCGCCCCCGGTGTCGTTGGCGTTGGTCGCGACGCTCATCACCTTGGTGTCCACGACAGTTGGGTCAGCGCCGCCACCGGCTGCCCTGGCTCGCCCGGGGTGTTGCGGTCGAGCAGGTCCTGGAGACGGCTCGTCGCGTTGATCGCCTCCCAGCCCGCCCGCGCGAACGTGGCCTGCTCGAAGATGCCGTCGGCCAACAGCGGGTTGGTCAGCGCCTGCGAGAAGGCATCGACGCCCACCATCGTTCCCATCAGGGTGGGGAGGGCCGCGTTGGTCCGGACGTCCTCGGCAAACAGGCCGACGTAGAGCTCGATGTCATCGACGCTGCGGTAGCAGCGCGCCAGTGCCGCCCTCACCGCCGGGTTGGACGAGACATCGTCGAAGGAGGTCATTCGCGGGTAGCCGCAGGCCTGCCGGTAGTCGTTGTAGCTCGCCAGCGCCGCGTCCCGGCCCATCTGAAGGGTCTTGCGTTCGATGTAGAGGAGAAAGGCGGGGGTGTTGAGCAGCCCCACATCGCTGCTGGGCTGGCGAGAGGCCTCGTCGAACAGCGCGCCCAGCGGGTTGGAGACGACGACGTTGTTGTTCCAGAGCATGCTCCCCATGTCCCATACCTGCCCGCCCACCCACACCCGCGTCGGCACCAGCGAGTGCCAGCGGTAGAGCATGTTGAACTCGATCGACATCCAGTTCTGGCGGTACCACCTCTCCCGGGTGCCGAAGCCCGGGTCGACGAACAGCTGGAACCAGTAGGGCGTGATGTGGTTGATGTAGTCCTGGATCACGACCTTCAGGAGCAACACGATCATGGTGTCCCGCGCGGTCTGGAAGATCCGCTCGTCATCCCATGAGCCGTGCTCTGCCGCGATCGCGTCGGCGAGGCGATTGTGCTCTCGCAGGAAGAGCGTGCTGATCATCGAGAAGCCGTAGTGGATGTTGCCGCGGGGGATGCCCAACGCGAACAGCTTGCGCTCCCCGAGGTCGGGCAGATCTGCCACTCCCTGTGCCTTGCTGTCGCCGTTGGGCAGCGTGATCGGCAGGCCGGCGAACTCCTGTTTGGGATTCCCGTCGTCATCGAGGTAGTACGGCGGATATTCCGCGCCGTCGATGATCTGACTCTTCAATCTCCCACCCGTCCGGGTGCGCAGGATCAGCGTCAGGTCCTCGGTCTGGCCGTACAGCTGACTGAGGTCGATGTCATGGGTGGAGGTGTTCTTGAGCGGATTGGCCGGATCCGTGCGCAGGAACCCGTCCGTGAACCATTGCGCGAAGTGAGGGAACAGCAACGTCGACTTGTCAGACCAGCGTTCCTGCGGCTCCGGGCGCAGGAACGCAGCCTCGGCTTGATCGAGCGGGGGCAGCCGGAGCTGCAACGCCCGGTCGGGCGGCAGATGACGATCGCTGAACGTCCGGTTGGTCAGCGACGGCCACGAGGTGTACGCCGACATCGTGCTCAGCCGGTCGGGCCGGGTCCTCATCTTGTAGACCATCTGGTCGATGATCAGGCCGTTGACCTTGGACCGCAGGAACGGTGTGCGCTGGAGGAGACGCCACAGCGGAGCCAGGTGGGTGGCGGCCCACAGCTGGATGCCGTTGCTCAGCCCGTCAGTACGTGCGAACGTCGGAATCAACATGTGTCACCACGAGGTGCGTGTGCCCGGTCCGCACACATGTGGGCCCCTGCCCCCTTCGGATCTTGAGCCACTCTACGCCCGCCGGAGCGGCCAGTCAACCGCCGTCTATCGGCCGAAAAGATGTGTGTAGTCTCACCCGCCGCCGGTGTGGCAAGTCACTGTTCGGCAGGGAGGTGACACAGGGGTGGCAGGCGGTCGGCTGCCGCACCGGGTGACGCGGCTCAGGCGGTGAGGACGAGCGGGGCGCCGGAGGTGATGACGATCGTGTGCTCCTCGTGGGCAGACAGGGCGCCGTCGGCCGTGCACACCGTCCAACCGTCGCGACCCTGGCGCACGGCGCCCGAGCCGGCGCTGACGATCGGCTCGATCGTGAGCACGAGGCCGTCGGTGAGGCTCTGGGTCAGCCCCGGGTCGTACACGCTGGGCACGTCGGGCGCCTCGTGCAGCCCCCGGCCGATCCCGTGTCCCATGAGCTCGGCGCACACCGCGTAGCCGCGCGCCGCGGTTTCGCGCTCGATGGTGGCGCCGATCACGCTCTGCGGCGCTCCGGCACGAGCGACCGCCAGCGCCCGGGCCAGGGCATGGCGCGAGGCCGCGGCCACGCTGTTGGTCGCCGGCCGGGCGCGCCCGACGGGCACGGAGACACAGGCATCGGCGTAGAAGCCGTCGAGCTCCGCCGCGACGTCGAGCTTGACCAGGTCGCCCTCGCGCAGCCGCCGGGACCCGGGGATTCCGTGGACCGCCTCGTCGTTGACGCTGATGCAGGTGGCGCCGGGGAAGCCGTAGGTGAGCTGGGGCGCCGAGCGAGCCCCGGCACGGCGGAAGATCCGCGCGGCGATCGCGTCGAGCTCGCCGGTGCGCACGCCCGGCCGAACGGCGCGGCGCATCGCGCGCAGCGCCTCGGCGACGACGCGGCCACTGGCGCGCAGGCCCTCCAGCTCCTCGGGCGTATCGATCGACACATCCACAGCGTAAGGCAGCGTTGCGCCCGCGGTCGCCGCCGGCCGGTAGCGTCTCGGCGACGCATGGTGAGCGAGGTCGCCATCCGAGGCGAGATGATCCGGCTGGGCCAGCTGCTCAAGGTCGCGGGGCTGATCGACAGCGGCGCGGAGGTCAAGGCGTTTCTGAGCGAGCGGGCCGTCCTGGTCAACGGTGAGCGCGAGGATCGCCGCGGCCGCCAGCTGCACCCCGGCGACGTCGTCACCGTCGCCGACCAGGAGCTGCGCGTCACGGGGGCATAAGGGCTGGACAGACGCGGCCGCACTGGTCAGAATCGCGCGCGGCAACGACCTCAGGGGGAAGGTGACGTGAGCAGACCGAACAAGAACCTGGTCCTGGCCGCCATGGTGTTCGCGGTCGCGATGACGTTCATCGATCAGACGATCGTCGCCATCGCCATCCCCAACATCGAGAAGGAACTCTCGCTCTCGGAGACCGCGTCTCAGTGGGTCATCAACGCATATCTGCTGTCGCTCTCGGCGCTGTTCGCGTTCGGCGGCAAGCTCGGCGACGTGCTGGGCCGGCGGCGGATGGTGATCGCCGGGGTGATCGGGTTCGCGGTTGCCTCGGCGGCGTGCGGCTTCACTCCCAAGGGGAGCATCGCCGCTCCGTGGATCATCGGGTTCCGTGTGCTCCAGGGCGCCTCGGCCGCGATCATGTTCCCGGCGGCCGTGGCCATCGTGGTCGCGTCGTTCCCGTTGCGCGAACGGGGCAAGGCCATGGCCGTCTTCTTCGGTATCTCCGGCGGCCTGACCGCGATCGGCCCGATCGCGGGCGGCTACCTGACCCAGTGGACCTGGCGAGCGATCTTCTGGATCAACATTCCGGTGGCGCTCATCGCGCTCTATCTCATCTGGCGCTCGCATCCCGACGACGAGCGGCATCCGACCAAGCTCGACTACCGGGGCACCGTGCTCATCACCGCGGCGATGGGCCTCATCGTCCTCGGGCTCCAGCAGTCCTCGACCTGGGGGTGGAGCAGCGTCGCCACCTGGGCGTGCATCGTCATCGGGGCTGTGCTCATGGTCGCATTCATCAGGGAGCAGCTGAGCAACCCCGAGCCACTGCTGCGCCTGCAGATCTTCGGCGACAGGGCGTTTGCCGTCGAGACGAGCGCGCTGGGCCTCATGTCAGCGGTCTTCATCCCCTTCTTCTTCTTCGCCAGCGTCTACTCCCAGGTGTCGCTGGGCGAGACGGCGTCCCACGCCGGCATCTACATCCTGTACTTCTTCATCGGCTTCGTCATCGCGGCCCAGATCGGCGGCCGGATCCTGGACCGGCGCGGGGCGCGGCCCGCCGTCGTGGGTGGCAGCGTGCTCAGCGCCGTCGGCTTCTATCTGCTGGCCCACAAGCTCACCGACCTCTCACTGAGCGCGCAGCGGCCCTACATCATCATGGCCGGCGCCGGGATGGGCCTGATGCTGGGCACCGCCAGCACCGATGCGGTCAACCGGGCGCCCGCCACCAGCTACAGCGAGGTCACGGGCATCACCCAGACCGCCCGGAACTTCGGGGCCACGCTCGGCCTGGCGATCATGGGCGCGGTCCTCATCAGCCGCAATGAGATCAACGTCGCCGGCGCGCTGACCAAGTCCGGGGTCCCCGGCACCGTGGCCCACAGGGTGGCGAGTTCGTTCAGCGCCTCGGCGGCCGGCAGCGGGAGCGGCCGGCCGCAGGCGATCGTCCATGACGTCCAGCTCGCCTTCGCCCACTCGACCCAGACGGTCTTCTACATCATGGCCGGCATCATGGCGGCCACCTTCATCGTGACCGTGCGGTGGCTGCCGCGGGGGCGGCTCGCCGCCGTCGAGGACGAGCGGGAGGTCACGGTGGACCCCGGCATCTACGAGGCGCGCTAGCGAGTCAGGCCGACGCGTCTCGCCTCGTCAGCGCCTAGGTGAGCCCGAGCCGCCCCGCCTCGGCCACGGCCTCGCCCCGCGAGCGGGCTCCGAGCTTGCCGAGGATCGCCGACACATGGTGGTCGACCGTCTTGGGCGATACGACCAGCCGTTCGGCGATCTCGGCGTTGCGCAGCCCCTCCGCCAGCAGCGGCAGCACTTGGAGCTGGCGCGCGGTCAGGCCGGCTGGGTTCTCGCGTGTCTGCGGCCGGGGCCCGCGAGGCACGCCGCGCTCGCCCAGCTCGCGGAGTCGGCGCGCCGCGATCGCCGCCGCGGGGCGGGCCCCGAGCTGCTGGAGGGCGTCAAGCGCCAACCGCAGCGCGCCCGTGTCATCCGAATCGATAAGGGCAAGCGCCCCGTCGTACGGGCAGCCCTGGTCGCGCCACGTGTCCGCCGCCCCCTGCCAGTCCCCGCGCAGCTGCACGCGGTAGAGCTCTTCCACGCTCTCCGGCGGGTCAGACACGTCGCCGGCACGCCGGCGCCAGAGGGCCAGCTCGCCGGTGAACTCTGAGCCGCGCAAGGCCACGGCGAGCTCGAACGCCCGCTGCGTCTCTGCGGCGACCGCGTCTGATCGCCCTTCCAGCCACATTGTCTCGGCGCGCGCCGCCGCTGTCGGGGCGAGGAACTGGAGGTCGCCGACGTCATCGGCGATGGCCTGCGCCTCGTCGAGCAGCGGCCAGACCTGGGGGTCGCCGCGTCGGGCCCGCACGAGCGCAAGGACCAGAAGCGCCTCGTGGCGGGAGCCCACCACCGAATCCGGGGGTGCGTTCAGGATCGAGGCGGCCAATTCGGCCGCATCATCCCAGTCGCCCTGCGCCAGCCGGGCGCCGGCCTTGCCGGCAACGAGGCATTTCAGCCACGCCTCGAGCCCATGCTCACGGCAGTACGCGATCCCGGGGTCGAGGTAGCGCTCGGCTTGCGCCCACTCATGGTGGCGGGCCAGAGCCCCGACGAGGTTGATGTAAGCGCGGCCCACGTCCGGCCCCAGCCCGGCCTGCCGGGCCAGCGCCAGGCTGCGCTCCAGCTTGACGCGGCCCGCGGCGAGGCCCCGGTTCAGCTCGTTGGTGCCGACGTTGTTGAGCGCATTGACGAGCGCCTCGGTATCGCCCACGCGCTCGGCCAGCGCGATCGCGCGATCGCCCCACAGGACCGTCTCCTCCGTCTCGTTGGCGAGCATGCAGGCATGTGAGAGCGCGCTGTAGGCACGGGCCAGCTCACGGCTCGGCGGGAGCTGCTCGAGGAGCCCGATGGCATCGACTGCCGCCGCCTTTGCCTCAGCGGTACGACCCATGCAGGTGAGCAGCCGCGAGCGCAGCCGCAGAGCGCCGGCTTGGCGAAGCAGGTCGCCCCGCGCGCGGTGAATGCGCACCGCCTCGGCCAGCGCCGCCACCGCCTCCTCGCGCATGTCGGTGAGATAGCCGGCATCGCCGAAGCGCTCGAGCAGATCGGCGCGCTGCTCCGGCGGCAGGCCCTGGGCGAAGCGCAGCGCTCGCCCGTACTGGTCCTGGGCCTCGCGCGGCGAGCCGACGGCGGCTGCGTGCTCGGCGGCCGCCCGCGCGTAGTGCAGGACGGCCGGCGCATCGGCCGCGGCTTCAGCGTGATGGGCGAGCCGCGCCAGGTCGTGCGCCCCCACCCCTGGCTGGGCCAGGGCGGTGAGAGCACGGCGGTGCAGCGCGACCGCCCGGTCCGGGGCGAGTGACTCCTCGATCGCGAGTCGTGCCAGCTCGTGGCGAAACGCGATGCCGCCCTCCTCGGCACGCAGCATGCCCGAGCTCAGGCACTCCTCCACGGCGTCGAGCGTGCCGCTCAGCAGTGCCTCCAGCAGCCGGACCTCCGCTCGTTGCGGCACGATGGCGACGGCGTCGAGCGTCGCGCGGGCGGGAGCGCTCAGCCTCGCCGCCCGGGCCAGCACCGCGTCGCGCACGGTGCCCGGCACCCCGTCGGTGTCTGCGGCGAGGGCCTCGGTCACGAAGAACGGATTGCCGCCGGTGCGGTCATGGAGGAGATCGGGGTCGACCGTGGCGCCCCGGGCCAGGGCGGCGACTGAGGCCCGGGAGAGGCCTCGAAGGTCGACGCGCCGCACCCGTTCGCCGCCGGCCAGCTCGCCCAGCACGATGCGTAGGGGGTGGGAGCGGTGGACCTGCTCGTCGCGATAGGTCACGACGAGCAGCACCGGCAACGCCCGCACCCGCTGGCTGACGAGCCGCACGACGTCGAGCGTCGCCTCGTCGGCCCAGTGCAGGTCTTCGAGGATGAGCACTGTCGGCGCCGGTGCCTCCAGTTCGTTCATGAGGGCGGTGGCGACGTCGTGGGGCCTGGCGCCGCGATCCAGCTCGGCTCGGAGCTCCCCGCCGACGGAGCGGGCGATGTCCAGCAGCGGACCGAGCGGCCGCGGCGTGAAGAGCGGGTCGCAGGCGGCCCAGAGGACCCGAACGCCCCGGTTCAGCGACCGGCAGAAGCCGTGCAGCAGCGCGGTCTTGCCGATCCCGGCCTCGCCGCGCACGAGGACCACCCACCCGTGGCGGGTGTCCGCGACGTCGCCCAGGCGGTCGCTGAGCTCCCCCAGCTGTCCCGAACGCTCCAGCAGCTCGGTCGCCTCGAGCCCCGGAGCGTCGCCCACGCTCCACATACGGCCATGATCCCGGCGCCGGGGCGCCGATGCAACCTCGGAGCCGACCAGTCTTAACGTGGCTTGGGTGGCCGGGCTCTCATCGAACCCGGCCGCCGCCTTCCTGATGCGCCCTGTGCTCAACTCGCCAGGGGGCGTGCGCGGTGGCGGTCCGGTGCCCGGTGTCAGGCGTAGAAAAATGGGTCGAGCACCTTCACCTCGGTGATCTGATCGATTGGCTGGCTGTTGCGCGTGGCCGCCTTGCGGATCGCCTCGGGGGTGGGGCCGTCGTAGATGCAGAACGTCGTGCGCTTGTCTGCGCTGACGTACGAGTGGACCCAGTTCACGCCCTCTTCGCCGTTGCGCTCGACTACCGCGCGGCAGATATCGGCGCCGCCGTTGTCGACGGGGATCTCCAGCTTCTCGGGCCATGTGCGGTGCACCATGTATCGGGGCATTCGTTGTCCTCCTGACGGGGTTGACTTCTGACAGGAGGGCACCCTACGTGCCGGCGCGCGGGTGTACATCGGGAGGACTCCCTATGTTGGGAGCCCTCCGTCCTCATATTCGTGGGTGTACTCGGACCCGCGCGCCGCTACTCGGGGTCGTACTTGAACGAGATCCCCAGGCGGACCCGGTAGTTGAGGACCGATCCGTCCTGGATGGTGAGGTCCTGCCGCACGACTTCCGCTACGCGCAGCTCGCGCACGCTCTTGCCGGCGGTCTCGACCGCGACGCGGGCGGCGGCCTCCCAGGACTCGCTGCTGACGCCCACCACTTCGGTGACGCGATACACGCTTTCCGCCATGCCATACCTCCCTAGGACGATGGAGCAGTAGGGCGAGTCTTACATGTCTCGCACGCCGCGTGCAGGCGATCAGCCGTGGCCCGATAAAGATCACCCGACCCGACACTCCCGGATATAGACTCGCGGGTCCTGGATCTGTGAGCAACGAAGGGGACCGGTGATGCGTGGGGTGACACGCGCGCTGTTGGGCGCAGCGATGGTGGTGGCGATCGGCGTCGCCGTGCCGGCTACGAGCGTGGCGGCGGTGAAGTTCACGCGAGTGGGGTCGATCCCGGGTACCGGGGGTGCGGTCTACGCCTTCGTGCGCACCGCGGATGGAACCCTCCACATCGTCCGCCCGACATCGGACAACGGCGCGCAGGGACTCTCGGAGGACGCCATCTCGCCCAGCGGAGCGATGCAGGCTCCGGTCACGGCTCTCTCGACCGACTGGGGGGTGTCGGTGCCGGGACTGCTCACGCTGCCCAACGGCTCGCTGGAAGCGTTCTTCGGCGCCGCGCAGCCGGGCACGAGCGATACCAGCGCCTGGGGCATCACGTCGTCTGACGGCGGCAACACGTGGGCCGCGCCCGTCGATATCCGTAGCGGCCCGCTGGAGGATCTGGCCTACAGCGCCGAGTTCAGGGCCGAGATGAACGGCACCACGCCCGTGCTCGTCCTGACGGTGGCGGGGACCATGGTCGTCCAGCAGGGCCTCGGTCAGGACACGCCCACCTACCAGGTCACCAACGCCAGCGACGGCTTCGCCAGCGACGCCGACGCGGCGGTCGACGCGGGGAGCGGCCAGGTCGTGGCCAGCTGGGACTCGGTGCAGACCAACGGCGGCGACTACATCCAGACCGTCGCGCCGAGCGCGGGCACGCCGGACAAGGTCCCGGGGCAGGGTCGCGACTACGAGGTCATCGCCGGCCGCGACAAGGGGCCCGGCGTGTTCGGCGCCTACACGGCCGACGACAGGCACGTGCGGCTCCTGCGCTACGGGGGCGGCACCGTGGCCGTCGGGTCGCTGGCCTCGGTCACGCCGGCCGCGCTGGGCGTGGCCACGGGCATCGACGGGCGAATCTGGGTCATGTGGGGCAGTGACAACGGCAACATCGCGGTGACGCGCTCCAACAAGGCCGTGACCCGGTTTGAGCCGATCCAGCAGCTCAGCGACAAGATCGTCACTCTCTTCCACCTGGCCGGCGATGGGCGGCTCGGGCCGCTCGACCTGCTCGCCGACCAGCTCGCCGACACCAACCCGCTGCTGCCAGCGGGCGCCTACCACGCGCGCGTCCTCCCAGAGCTGTCGGCGGCCGTCAAGGTGCAGACGATCACCGCGGTCAAGAACAAGAAGAAGGTCGTCACCGGGCACGCGCTGACGGTGACGGTCACCGACGCCGGCGATGCGGTGAAGGGCGCCACAGTGACCGTCAAGGGCCACACCCAGAAGACCAACAGCAGTGGCGTGGCCAAGATCACCCTCCCTGGCGCCGGCACGGGGAAGGTCACGGTGACCGTCACCGCACCCACCTATCAGAAGCTGACCACGTCGGTGAAGCGGTAGCGGTCACGGTAGGCTCGCCTCGTGGGCGCCGCCGGCGACGCGCAACCTGAGGTGGAGCGCCAGCTCATCGTGTTCTCGCTGCACGGCGAGCGCTACGGGCTGCCCATCGCCGACGTGCAGGAGATCATCCGCTACACGCCGCCCCGGGTGACGGCGGCGGCGCGGGGTCTCATCCAGGGGCTGATCAACCTCCGCGGACGGGTGCTGCCGGTCCTCGACCTGTCCAGCCGCCTCGGCCAGGTGCTCGAGGTCTCCGAGACGACCCGGATCCTCGTCATCGAGGTCACGGGCGGCGTGCTCGGCCTGATCGTCGATGCTGTCGACGGCGTGGTCCAGGTCGCCGCGAGCCAGATCGAGCCGATCCCCGGTGCCGGCGGCGACGATGCCCTGGGCGACCAGATCGTGGCCATCGACGACCACCTGGTGATGCTCATCGATCCCGAGCGGGCGCTTGGGCGGGCGCTCCCGGGGGCGCGGGCGGGCGAAGACACCGGTGCGGGCCCGGGCGAAGGCTCCGGTGCGGGCGAAGGCCCCGGTGCGGGCGAAGACTCCGGTGCGGGCCCCGGCGCCGAGCCGCCAGAGGCCGATCCCGCGGCGCAGGCCGCCGCCCACGAACCCACTCGCGCTCCCCGCCCGGGCGGGCCACCCCCGGCGCGCCGGCGCTCGGCGGCCAGCCCGCAGATGCCACGGTCGCGGCGGCGGCCGGGGCACACGAAAGGAGGCGACGAATGAGCGACGCCGAGGCGCTGGTGCGCGCGGCATGCTCGTTCGATCCACGTCCCGCGCTGGCGCTGCTCACCTCTCGTGCCACGATATCGCGGCACGATATCGTGACCGGGTGCGTGGCCGGCGACGCCGAGCACGTCGCCGGACTGCTGGCGGCGTCACCCGGCGCGGCGCACGAGCCGGTGGGGCCCTTCGGCTGGGAGCCCATCCTCTACGCGACGTTCTCCCGGCTGCCGCGCGCCGACCCGGACCGCGCAGAGGGTCTGCGCGCGGTCGTGCGGCTTCTGCTCGACGCCGGTGCGGACCCCAACGCCTCCTTTGACCACGACGGCTGGCTCCAGGTGCCGCTCTATGGGGCCGCAGGGATCCTCAACGACGCTGCGCTGACCGGGATGCTGATCGCCGCGGGCGCCGACCCCAACGACAACGGGGCCCGCAAGGTGGGTGAGGCGCTCTACCACGCTTGCGAGTTCCCCGACCCCGCCTGTGCCGCGCTGCTCATCGACGCCGGCACCGATCGCAAGGTGGTGCGCTATTGCCTGGGGCGGGCGCTCAACTTCCCCTACGCCGAGATGGCCGAGATGTTCTGCGCGCGCGGCGTGCGGGCCACGGCGGGCCATCTGCTTCAGGCGGTGTGGCGGCGGCGCCCCGTGCGAACCGTGCGGGCGTTGCTGGATGCCCGCGCGCCGATCGACGGCCGCGAGAAGCACGACCCCGCCGGGCCCAGCGCGCTTGTGGTCGCCACCCGCTGGGGCGAGGCAGAGGTCGTGGAGCTGCTGGGCGACCGAGGTGCTGACCCAGCGGCGGTCACCGCCGCGGATCGCGCGCTCGGGGCGTTCCTGTCGGCCGGCACCGAGACCACCCCGCCGGCCGGCGGCATCGACCTGGACGAGATGCTGTTGATGGCGGTCCAAGGCGGCCATGCCGCCACTGTCGAGCGGCTGCTCGACGCGGGCGCGCGCGTGGACGGAGACCCGGACACCGACGGCGTGCCGCTGGGTCAGGCCGCGTGGCGACGCTACCCGGAGATCGTGCGCCTGCTCGTCTCACGCGGGGCACGGCTGGTGTTCCCCGGCGGCGGGAGCGCGATCGGAGCCGCCCTGCACGGGTCCGGGAACTGCCAGCACCCCGAGGGCGGGCCGACCATGCAGACCGTCGCCGAGATCCCGCGTGCGCCCTACGCGGACATCATCCAATTCCTGCTTGACGCGGGAGCGCCGGTCCCGGACCGGCTGTGGGACGGCGCGCCGGCCCCCGCCGAGCTCATCGACGAGGTGCTCAGAGAAAGCGGTGCATGACATGCAGCCCGACGTAGCCGTGCGTCGGGTGCGCGAACGCCTCGGGCACGGTGCCGATCACCACGAAACCGAGCGACTGCCATAGCCGAACGGCGCGCTCGTTGGTCTCCACCACGGCGTTGAACTGCACGGCGCGGAAGCCGCGCTCGCGCGCCCACCGAAGCATCGCCTCACCCAGCGCGCGCCCCGTGCCGCGGCCGGCGCGGGCAGGGTCCACCATGAAGCTCGCCGAGGCGACGTGGGACCCGGGACCCGGACGGTTGGCGTACATGTTGGCGGTGCCCACGACGGCGCCGGCGTCGTCGATGGCCACGACGGTGCGCGCGGGCGGCGCCACCATCCACAGGCGGCGGCCCTGGTCCTCGGTCATGTCCCGGTCATAGGCGTACGTCTCCCCGGCAGCGACGATCTCGTTCAGGAACGGCCAGATGGCGGGCCAGTCGTCGGCATTGGCGTCGCGGATCTGCACGCGCGGATTATGCGGGCCGGGCCGGCACGACGGATCGTTCACTGGACCCAGGATGATCCCTGTCACGCATCTTGAGGAAACCTTGAGGTTTTGAGCGGATGCTGGTTGGGAATTTCAATAGCACCGGTGAGTTGCGTCACTCGCTCGCCGGGAACTCGAGCGCGGTCTTCCCGCGGCGATCGACTGATCCACTCGCGCCTTCTGGCGGCTGAAGAGCCCCTTGGGTGCGGCGGTCCGGCGTGCTCGTTCACCACTAGAACACAGGATCGGGTCGTCATGGTCAGCTTGAGCTTGCACAGTGCGCTTTCGGGGGTGCCCGCTTCGATGCTCGAAGGCGCGCTCGTCGTCCTCCCTCGCGCCAGACCCTTCCCCGCGCTGACGCGGCTGCGCGCGCCGGCGTGGGCGGTGCTCCTGCCCGTGTCGATCATCGTGGGCACGTTCGGGCTGCTCATCGCCCCCGGGCTGGCCTCCCCGACCGTGCTCGCCGCCGCGATCACCACGCCGCTGCTCGCCGTCATCGCCGTGCTCCTCGTCGTGCGCGCGCGCATCCTCATGCTGCCCTTGGCCGCGCTCGCGGGCGGGTTGGCGGTCTGGGCCACCGGCCAGGGCGGCCACGTCGGGACCGGCGTGGTCACCGCGCTCGCCTGCCTCACGCTGGGAGCGGCGCTACAGCGCCTGATCCCGGGCCGCTGGTTGCTGGCGGGAGTCGTGGCGATGTCGGTGGTCGACGCGACGCTGCTGCTGGCGGGGCCCGGCTATCACGAGACCGCGGTACTGGCGGCCGCTCAGACCAACTTCCACGGGCCGCGCTTCACCGGTGCCCGTATCGGCGGCACGACGATCGGCTATCCGGATCTGTTCCTGGCCGCGCTGCTCGGTGCCTCGCTGGCCGGGCAGCGGGCCCAGGCGTGGGCCGCCGGCGTGCTCGTGGTGCTCGCCGTCGCCTACGACTCGATGCTGACCCCGGGTCTGCTGCTGCCCGCCACCGTGCCGATCGCGCTCACGCTGGTCGTCATCGGTCTCGTCCGGCAGCGCCGGCGCCGCGCCCGCGTGAACCGCCCCGGCGAGGCCGAGGCTGAGGCCGATGGCGCGTTCGCGACGCACTGTGACACCCCCACCGCGCTCAGCGATCCGCGCGCGCCTGCAGCTCGAACAGCTCGGCGTACGTGCCCTGAGCACGCATCAGGTCGTCGTGCGAGCCTGACTCCACCATCCGTCCGGCCTCAACGACCACGATGAGGTCCGCGGAGCGGACGTGGAGAAGCGGTGTGAGACCAGCACCGTGACCTTCCCCTGGGCGGCCCTGCCAGGGGTCTACGATCCAGCCGTGCCCACCGCGCCGCCCACCGACACCTCGATGCTGGAACGCCTGGTGGCGCCGGCGGGGAAGGACGTCGTCGACATCGGCTGCGGCGGCGGCGCGCTCGTGCGCGACCTGGCGGCCGCCGGCGCGCGGCCGATCGGCATCGAGATCTCCGAGGCGCAGCTGGCGACGGCGCGGGCGCGCGACAACGGCAGCGGCGCGCGCTACCTCGTCGGCCGTGCCGAGGCGCTGCCCCTCGAGGACGGGTCCGTGGACGTCGTCGTGTTCATGCGTTCGCTGCACCACGTGCCGGCCGAGCACCTCGAGGAGGGCCTGCGTGAGGCGCGCCGGGTGCTGCGGCCCGACGGCGCGATCTATGTCGCCGAGCCCTTGGCCCAGGGCGACTTCTTCGCTCTCACCAGCCTGGTGGAGGACGAGCTGGAGGTGCGCCGCGCCGCCCAGGCGGCGCTCGCCGGCGCGGGACGGGTGGGCCTGGAGCGTGCCGTCGCCGTCGATTACGACGTCACCGTCTGCCTGCCCGACGTCGCGGCCTTCCGAGCGCGGACGGTGAGCGTCGACCCTGAGCGCGGGCCGGTGTTCGACGCGCGCCGGGACGAGATCGCCGCGGCCTTCGAGCGCCTCGGCACGCCGGGCGAGCGAGCCGGCGAACGCTGCTTCGTGGCGCCGATGCGCGCCGACGTGCTGCGCCCGCTCAGCGCCGCTTGAAGATCCGGCAGCGCCGATTGAAGATCCGGCCGCGCCGCGGGGGCAGCGGATTGCCCACGATCGGCCGTGCCGTGGTCTGGTGGGGCGGCGGGTCGCCCCGCTCCCATTCGAGGCCGGCCTTGATCACCGGGAACGACACCTCGAGGGCATCCCGGGCCCAGAACGTGTCGAGGTGGCCGAAGCCCGGGAGCACGACGAAGTCCGCCTGGCCGCGACCGACCGACTCGTCGAAGAACCGCGCCGCCCGGTGCTGGCCCTGCCAGCGGAACATGTTGTTGTGGTCGCCGGCCATGAAGGTGATCTGGGCGCGGGTCTTGGGCGGGGTGGCCAGATATGCCGGCGGCGTTCCGGGAGGCGGGGTGGGCGAGGGGACGATGTAGCCGTGACGGCTTGACTCGGCCACCTGGGCGATCAGGCTCAGCGGCGTATAGCCGACCTCGCGGCCGCTCCACTCATGCACCGGGTCCACCACCCACGGGTCGCCGTTGTCGTCGACGTGGCGGAAGAGCACGTCCCAGCCCGAGCCGTACATGAAGTTGGCCACCTGGCAGGTCGGATTGCCGCAGGGCCGCTCCATCCGCTTGGCGAGCGCGGCGAACAGGCCGGCGGTCGGGGTGCTGGGGCGGATGCCCCACTGGGCGTCGAGCCCGCTGAACGTCTTGGCCACCAGCGGCATGGCCAGGCGCTGCTTGAGCCAGGTGCTCTCGGTGACGTCGATGAACAGCGAGACGGCGCTGGAGACGATGTGGGTGACCCGCGGGTCCAGCCAACCGGCCACCGCGGCCATCATGAAGCCGATCGACCCCTGGCAGTGGATGACCGCCTTGAGGGGCACCGGGGCCGGTGGGTCGCCGCCGGCCTCCGCGGCACCCTCACACACGGCCTCCGCGTCACACACGCTGAGGATCTTGCGGACGGCGAGCGGGTGGTCGTGCATGGCCGCGTGGTCCAGGGTGTATTCGTTGGGCGGCAGGTCGATCGACGCGCGCCACGTCTCCACCCACACGTCGTAGCCCAGGCCGAGCAGGTACTCCGCGCACGACGGCCCCACCGGCTGCCCGTAGTACATCTCGGCGCGGACACCGGAGCCGGGGACGAGCAGGACCGGTCCGAGCGTGGGCGCCACCGGCCGGCCGTCGGCGTCGAGACGGCGCAGCCGATGCAGGTTGAGCGGGAAGTCGAGGTCGGGAACGGTGAACTCGACGATGGCGCGGGCCAGCGGCGTGCCCGCCAGGGGCTCGAACGCCGGCTCGGGCGCCGCCTCCCAGAGCGGACGCGGGCGATCGTCCGGGAAGCTCGGCCGCGCCCCGCTCACGGGTGGCCCGGCGTACGTCCGGATCATGTTCGTGGCAAACCACTTCTGATAGCGGGCCAGCGCGCGCAGCCGCGCCCGGCGGGTCGGGCCGGTGCCCCGGAACGTGCAGAGTTCGCGGAGGAACGCCGGGGGGCTGATCTGAAGCACGCCGGCGGCCACCTGCTCCTCGCCGTCGCGGATCCGGATGAACAGCGTCGTGGTGTCTGACCACGAGTCATAGCCCGGGTCGTTCTCCACCAGCTTGAAACCCTCCAGCACGTAGGGCCGGCCGGCCGGCCCCAGGAGCTCCAGGTCGTAGCGCATGCGCAGATGGAGGGCATCGCGCGGCTCGGTCTGCCCGGCGGGCACGAACGCCTGGAAGGTGCCCTTGCGCACGACGAGCTCGCCGCCGAAGGCATCGCAGCGCACGTACCCGCTGGTGACCGCGGCGGGCAGCGCCTCGGGGTCGCGGATGCCGCCGTCAGCCTGGGCGGCGAGGAAGCGTTCGATGTCGCCGACGGCGATGGTGAGCCCGGCGGTCACCGGTTCGCGGTGCTCGGGCAGCATCGCCTGGTTGAAGTCCGTGTGGCCGAAGGCGAGCCAGCCCTTGAACGTCTCGCTCCACGTGACGCCCGCCGGACCGGCCGGGCTCATGACGCCCGGTCCCGTGCCGCCTTGCCGATCCGGCCCGCCATCGCCGCGATCGTGAAGCTGGGGTTGGGACCGACCGGCCCGGGCATGATCGAGCCGTCGGCGACGAACAGGCCCCGATAGCCGAATACCTCCCCATAGGAGTCGACGACCCCGCTACGCGCGTCGGCGCCCATGGGGCAGCCGCCGAGGGGGTGGGCGGTCAGCCCGGGGGCCCAACGGGCCGCCAACGGCGGTCCCAGACGGCCCCCGAGGCCCTTGGCAAAGCGCTCGGCCAGGCTCACCGCCGAGGCGAAGTAGGAGCGCGAGGCGCCCTGGGGATCCCAGTCAAGGGCGAGGCCGTCGCCCTCGAGGCGCATGCGGCCGCCGCTCACGTCCTGGCCCATGGTCAGCATCGGGAGCATCGCCGAGGACGCCTCGGCGGATCCCAGCGCCCGGGCCATCAGCCGGCTGATCCGGCCCCCGCGCCGCCCGCGGACCAGGCTGGGCACCAGCGCCCGGGCAGACCACAGGTCACGGGGCAGCTCGCCGGCCTGCCACGCCCACGCCGAGACACCCGGGCCGCCGGCGTCCTGCATCCACAGCCGCCGCCCGTCGGCGGTGTGCTCCGCGTACGCGGTGATCACGGGGCCGTAGGTGGGGTCCAGGTCGCGCCAGGAGCCGTTCGGCGCGCGGCACTCGCGCGCCACCGTCAGCAGATCGCCGTTGGTGGAGAAGCGGCGGCCGAGTTGGGCGCTCAGGCGCGGCAGCCGGGGCCGGCTGGAGAGCAGCAGCCGCGTCGAGCCGAACGTCCCGGCCGCCACCACCACGACACCGGCGGTCACGGTGCGCGTCCATTCGTCCGACGCCTCGTCGGTAGCCGGGTCAAGGAGCGGTTCGCCCCGATCGTGCAGCTCGCGCCGGCGCTGTACGGCGGCCCGCGCGGCGCGGTGTTCGACGTAGCTCACCCGGTAGCCGCCGTCCTTCGCGGGTTCGATACCCGTCGCCTCGCAGCACGTGAAGATCCGCGAGCGGGGCTGTGCGCCCTCGGTCTTCGGCCGGCCCTCGTGCAGGAAGCGAGTGAGGTAGGTGAAGTCGAGGCTGTTCTTGGCGCCCTCGTTGCACCCGAGATCGCACTCGCCGACAAGCGTGCAGGTGTGCCGGGGTCGCCCGTGGAGATTCCGGGCGCCGAACGGTTCGCCGGGGACCGCCCGCGCGCTGTCGCTCGCTTCGCCGTTCTCGGCTCGGAAGGTCACCGCGATCGGCGCCAGCTCAGGATCCAGGCCGCCGGCGCGGGCGGCGGCCAGGAACTCCTGGGTCTTGGACACGCCGCCCTTCTCACGGGGCGAACGGGCGTACTCCGCGGGCAGCGGGTTCGGCGTCAGCACGCCCGCCGCGTGGTCGTATTCGGCGTCGAGCTGGCTGCGCGTCACGGGCCACGGCACGTAGTCGTTGGAGGGGTCGGCGCCGAATGTCTCCGGCGGCTTGCGCAGCATCACGTTGGCGTAGATGAGCGAGCCGCCGCCGAGGCCGCTGGAGACCAGCGCCCTCACGCGGGAGAACGACCACATCTCCAACAGGCCGTGCAGCCCGGCACTGGGGTCCCAGAAGTTGCGGCTCAGCTCCCGCGGTATCCGGGCGAACGAGCCTGGGGGATAGGGCATGCCGCGCTCGAGCAGCAGCACCCGCAGGTCCGTGTTGGCCACCAGGTGGTAGGCGGCGACGGCGCCCCCGAACCCGGAGCCGATGACAACCGCGTCATAGTGCCCTCGGTCTGATCCGGTCACGGTCACATGCCCTCGGGGCAACTCTATAAGCTAACCGGACGTGGGCAAAGGACGTGATGTGCCTGTCTCCAGCGAGAAGGTGACCTATCGCCGGTGGGGAGCGGTCACTGCGGTGACCAAGCTCAAGCGTGGCCAGCGGCTGCGGTTGATGGCCATCTTCACCTTCGGTAACACGACGAACATCCTCATCCGCCCGCTGCTGACGATGAAGGTGATTGCACTGGCCCGATGGACGCTGTGGCCCGACGCGCGCCGTCCCACCTATCTCCTGTTCGAGACGAACTGGAGCGGCGCTGACCAGACCTACATACCGGATTTCGGACGGATCATGCCGCTCCAGTGGCGGGGCATCTGGGGGGCGACGACCAAGTTCCGCGGCGCCATTCCCACCACCGGTCTGGACGCGTGGGTCGACGTGATCGACGCCGGCGTGGGCCACTTCTGGACCGACTACGAGTCAGGCGCGTCGACCCGGGTGATCGCCCAGGCGCTGGAGCTGGAGCCCCAGGTGGCGCGCTTCGTTGCCGACACCCAAGGCGCCTCGGCCACCGAGTTTGACCGCCGCTGGCGCGACCTGGTGCTCGCGGTGCACCGGCTGGTGTAGCCATGGGCCAGGTGGGGATCATCACGCCGCTCACCGACGGTCGCGCCGAGGAGCTCACGAACTTCCTGAGGGCGCTGCCCCGCGACACACCACCCACCGCCGACGGATGGACCACCACGCCACCGTCACCGTTCACCGGAGTGTTACCGCCCACACATTTCGCCCGGTTTGTGGTCATCGAGCTTGACGATGACAGGCCGTACCTGTTCTTCACGAGCGCGTTCGACGGTGGCACCGGTGACTACCTGCGGGCCCTGGCCGCGACGCCGACCGCTCTGGAGATCTGGAGTCACTGTCAGATCACGGACGCTGGCCACCCGCTGACGGGGACGGAGCTCGAGCGCTACCTCTGCGACGAAGGTAACTGGCGAACCAGCCAGTACGTCGTCAGTGCCGTCGGCGACGACGTCACGGTCGGTCAGATCAACCGGGCGCTGTCACTCCGCGCGCAGCTGTCGAGCTTGATGACACGGGCGTCGTCGCTGGACCCGACGGCGCTGGCCCACGACTTCCGCCAGCTCCCGGCGATGCAGGCGCTCATGAGGCGGCGGTGAGGAGCCGGGCCGACATCCAGGGCAACATCCTGCGTGGCTACGCGAAGCATCTTCATGCCGCCTACCTGCTCACGCGCATCGGTGACGGGCACGTCAAGGAGGCCCGCGCGCTCCTCACGCAACTGCTCGATGAGGATCGGATCGCCACCGAGGAGGACTGGGTCGGGCGCCCGGCGACCCGCCTCAACGTGGCCTTCACCCACGCGGGGTTGGCCCGGCTGGGGATCGGCCCCGGTCCGTTCGATGCCTTCCCCGACTTCTGCCAGGGCATGGCCGCCCGGGCCCGCACCCACCTCGGCGACCTGGGCGCCAACGACCCGCAGAACTGGGATGCCGCCCTGCGCGAGGAGATCCACATTCTCTTCATGGTGTATGGCTGCAGCGCCGACGAGCGCACGCGAGGCGCCCAGGAGCTGACGCGCGAGCTGGCCGACGCGAAGGTGACCGTCGTTCATCACCAGTGCGCCGCCATGCTGGAAGGCGGCCGGGAGCATTTCGGCTTCTCCGACGGGTTCTCCCAGCCGGCGCTCGCAGGAGTGTCCGAGGACCGGCGTTCCCGGCGGGGCGAGGGGGCCCAGCGACCACGGCTGCGCCTCGGCGGGGAGGAGTGGCGCAACCTCCGCCTCGGCGAGTTCGTGCTCGGTCACGAGGACGAGGACGGGGTGGTCCCCGGCGGGCGCGAGCCACTCCTGGTCAACGGCACGTTCATGGTGTGGCGCAAGCTCGAGCAGCACGTGGAGACCTTCGACACGTGGATCCGTGTCCACGCCGGCGACGGCGACGGCGCGGAGGAGACGCTGAAGGCCAAGATCCTGGGCCGGTGGCCCAACGGCGACTCGCTGATGCGCCGGCCCGCATACACAGGCAAGAGTGGCGACGGAGGCCGGCACACCCCCGAGACCAATGACTTCACCTACGGCCACGACGGAGACGGCGTGCGCTGTCCGCTCGGGGCCCATGTGCGGCGATCGAACCCCCGCGACGCCCTGGGGTTCCGGACGGAACGCACCCGGCGCAACCGCATCATCCGACGGGGGCTGCCCTACGTCGATCGCGACGAAACCCGAGGACTCATCTTTGTGTGCTTCAACGCCAGCATCACGCGGCAGTTCGAGCAGATCCAGGGCAACTGGCTGATGAGCGGCGACACCTTCGGCGTCGGCGCCGAGCGAGATTTCCTCACCGCCGGCCTCGATCCGGGACAGTCGTCGCTGCGCATGACGCTCCAGGGTGACCGCAACCAGCCGCCGGTATTCCTGGAGCGCCGCGAGCCGTTCGTCACGGTGCGCGGCGGCCACTACCTGTTCGTGCCGGGGCTGAAGGCGCTGCGCCGGATCGCGCGCGGCTGATCAGGCCTCGGCCTCGACGCCGAGCCCGAGCTCGACCTCGAGCGCCACCGCGGCGTCCACGACCCACCCCATGCCGATCTGCTGAGCCTGCTCGAGGATCTGGCGGGCGAGTCGGCGGATCTGATCGTGGTCCTCGGGGCGGCCGCGGGCCAGCAGCGCGCGGGCCTCGTCGAGCATCGCGAGCGTCGCCGCGGGCATCGCCCCAGCGCGCTCAGACTGGGCCCGGGCCGAGGCGATGTGGCTCAGCGCCACATCGATCGAGCCCGCGGCGACCGCCAGCCGGCCCAGCGAGCGGTCGACGGGCCAGACGGCCGACGCGCCGGCCGAGACGACCCACCGGCCGCTGTAGGGCACGAGCCAGTCATAGATCTGGCGGGCGCGCGCCGCGTCGCCCAGCTCGGCGGCCACATCGCCGATGAGCGCCAGCATCAGCAGATGGGTGCAGTCCTTGGGGAAGCCGTCCAGCCCCGACGCGGTGAGGCGCTCCAGCTCGGCCTGAGCCTCGGCCGACCGCCCGGCCTGGCTGAGCATCGCCGCCAGTGCGCACGCGTAGCCCACCATCTCCGGCCGCGAGGCCGCCAACGTCCGCAGTGGTTGCTCGAGCTCGGGCAGGCGGCCCTGAAGCAGGCGCAGCATGAGCAGCTGGGCGCTCCCGGCCAGGTCGCTGGTCGAGCCGCGCAGCTCGCGCCCGATCTCTGCGGAATGGGAGTTGAGGCCCTCGGCCTCGTCGAAGCGGCCCATCGTGCCCGCGCGCAGGGCGTAGTGCAGCGGGAGGAACACCATGGCGCGCGGCTGGCGCAGGTCACCGGCCATCTGCTCGACGCGGGCGATCTCCTGGTCCACGGCGGTGAAGCGCCCGAGCTCCATGAGCACCGAGATGCGCCAGTTGCGGATGAGGAGCTCGAGCTCGCTGTCGCCCAGGCGCTGGGCCAGCTCGACCACCTCGTCGGAGATCTCCACGTCGCGGATCGCGGACTGGGGTCCCCAGCGGGCCAGCAGGTAGCGGCCGAGCACGTATCCGAGTGTCTGGCCCGACTCGCGATCGCCCCGCCGCTTCTCCTCCTCGCGAGCCAGCCGCAGCGCGTCCTCGGCCAGCCGTTCGCGCCGTTCTACCTCGTCTGACCAGTAGATCGCGGCGGCCAGGAAGCCCTCGACGCGGGCCATCAGCCCGGGCTCGTCGACAGGCTCCAGGCGGGCCACCGCCTCCTGGGCCAGCCCCACGAGCTGCTCGTCGGTGCCGTTGGTCAGCCCCCAGATGGCGCACCCCAGCGCGGCGTGGGCGAAGGCCACCGGGTCCTCGCGCACGCGGGCGGCGTCGGCGGCCCGCAGCAGCGTCTGGCGCGCGGCGTCGGTGTCGCCGACGCGCATCTGGGCCTCGCCGAGCGCCTGGAGCAGGCCGCCTCGCTGGACCTCGGTGAGCCCGGTGACGCCGAGGGCCCCGCGGTACATGCCCACCGCCTGGTCATAGGCGAAGGTCTCCATGGCGCGGTCGCCCGCGCGCCGCGCGTAGTCGATGGCGCGCTGCGGGTCGTGGGCGGGGGCGGCCTCGAGGTAGTGGTGGGCGATCTCGGCCAGTCCCTCACCGGCCACGACGGCGGGGTCCTGCTCGAGTGCCCGGGCGACGGCATCATGCAGCGCCAGGCGGCGCCCGCGCGGGATCGCGTCGTACAGGGTGGCCTGGATGAGCCCGTGGTGGAAGCCGTAGCCGTCGGCGTACTGGGTGGTCGGGCGGACGAGTCGCAGCCGGATCGCCTCGTCGAGCAACTCCAACAGCTCGACCGCCGGTGTACTCGCGGCGGCGGCCAGGGCCCCGGCCCGGAACTGCTGGCCGATCACCGAGGCGACGCCCAGCATCTCGCGACCCTCGGCCGACAGCATCGCCAGGCGCGCGGTGATGGCGTCGCGTACGCCGGCAGGCAAGGGCATGGCGCCGGCGGCCACCGCGGAATCGTCGAGATCCTGCTCGGCCTCGATGAGGCTGAGCAGCTCGGAGACGAACAGCGGGTTGCCGCCGGTGAGATGGTGGATGCGCTCCACCAGGGCCTCGGGCGGCGGGAGGTCGCGGCGGCTCTCGATCATGCGGCGCACGTCGGCGGCCGGCAGGCCCTTGAGCACGATCCCCAGGGTGGGCCGCACGAGCTCTGAGAACGGCGCCGCGTCGCGTCGGGACTTCTCGAGCTCGAGGTCGCGCTGCGTGCACACGATCAGGATGCGCTTGTCGGCCACCGCGCGGGAGATGTAGGAGAGCGCCAGCAGGGAGGCCTCGTCGGCGAAGTGCAGGTCGTCGAGCACCACCACCAGGCCGGAGCGCTCGGCGGTCACCTCCAGCAGCCGCAACAGGGCGTCGTAGAGGTGGAACCGGCCCTCCTCGGCGCCGAGGGGAGACGGTCCCGGCGCGGCCGGGAGGCCGAGCTCGAGGTCGGGGACGATCGCGTGCAGCCAGGCGCCGACCGCGCCCAGGTCCTTGAAGATCTCCGGGCCCTCGCGGCGGGCGGCGATCGCCCGCACCAGCTGGATCCAGTGCCAGTAGGGGCGGGCGGCCTCGGCGCTGGCGCCGACGCCCCAGACGGCGGGGATGCCGCGTTGCTCGGCGAGTGTTGAGAGCTGGCGGGCCAGCGTCGTCTTGCCGATGCCCGCCTCACCCGAGAGGGTGGCCACACCGCCCATGCCGGCAGTGGCGTCGTCGAGCAGCGACACCAGATCCTCGGACTCCAGCAGGCGGCCGACGATCGGGCGGCTGGCCCGTGTCCGGCGCGACGTCGCGGTCCGGGCGCGGCCGCCCGAGGGCGCCGCTGAGCGCGTGCGGACCTCGCCGCCACCCAGGGCCTGCGCGGCGGCCTGGGCCAGCTCGCCGGCGCGCTGGGGGCGGTCGTCGGGCGATTTGGCCAGGGCCCAGGCGATCACCTGGTCCATGGCGGCCGGCAGCCCGACGCCGCGGTCGGACACCGTGGGGATCGGGGCCTCCAGGTGCGCGTAGAGCACGGCCGGCACCGAGGTGTGGGCGAATGGCACCGACCCGGTGAGACATTCGAAGAGCAGGCAGCCGAGGGAGTAGATGTCGGCCCGGTGGTCGACCGCGTCGCCGCGGATCTGCTCCGGGGCCACGTAGTGCACCGTGCCCAACGGCCGCTCGGTGCTGTGCTCGGCGGGGTCGCTGATGCGCCGGGACAGGCCGAAGTCGCCCAGCCACGCGTGCAGCGACTGCTCGGCGCCATGACCGCCGGCGATGAGCACGTTGGAGGGCTTGACGTCGCGATGGACGAGCCCGGCCGCATGGGCCACGTCCAGGGCCCCTGCCACCTGCTCGAGGATCATCACCGACGCGTGGGGGGAGAGGCGGCCCTCGCGGCGGATCATCCCCTGCAGGTCGCTGCCGGGGACATAGCGCATCGCCATGTAGAGGATGTGCTCGATCTCGCCGGCGTCATAGACGGGGACGACGTGGGGGTGGTCGAGGCTGGCGGCCAGGATCGACTCGTCCAGGAACATCTGGCGGAAGGAGCTGTCGGCGCTCTGCTCGGCGGTGAGGAGCTTGAGCGCGACGTCCCGTTGCAGGCTCAATTGAACCGCCCGATAGACGGTGCCCACGCCCCCGCGGCCGATGACGGCCTCGATGCGATACCCCGCGGCCTCGAAGGCCGCCTCGACGTCCACACGCCCAAGCACGGGCAAATGGTCCCACGGATCGCCGGCCAGGCGTGAACGTCCGGTAGTTTTGGGTGCAGCGATGGCGAACCGAGGCTCGTGGCGATGAGCGAGACGCGTCGGGAGGGTGCTGCGCCCACGCCCCCTTCGTCAGCCCGTGCCCGCAAGTTCGAGCGCAGTCCGGCGGAGCTCAAGGATGTGATCGCCGCCGAGCGCATCGGGCATCCCTTCCTGGTGTGGAGGGACACCGCGGGCCACCAGCAGATCCTCCCGCTGGGCCCGTCGACGTGGCGAGTGACGATCGGTCGCGACCCGGAGGCGGACGTGTCTCTGGAGGGCGACGCGGAGGTCTCCCGGGCGCACGCGCTGATCGAGCGCGTCGGCCAGGAATGGACGTTCGTGGACGACGGCCTCTCGCGGAACGGCTCATTCATCAACCAGACCCGGGCCCTGGGGCGTCGGCGTCTGGTCGACCATGACCGGATCTCGTGCGGAAATTCCGAGATCGTGTTCCGCGAACCGGTCGTCAAGACCGGAGACTCGACGGTCTCCAGCCGGGATCTGGCCCCGATCCTGCCGCTCTCCCCGATGCAGCGCAAGGTGCTGATCGCCCTGTGCCGGCCAGTGCAGGCCTCGGACACGGCGACGCCGGCGACCAACCGCCAGATCGCCGAGGAGGTGTACCTCACCGTCGACGCGGTCAAGGCGCACCTGCGGTTGCTGTTCGAGCGCTACGGCCTGGGCGAGCTGCCCCAGAACGAGAAGCGCGCCCGGCTGGTGGCCACCGTGCTCCTGTCCGGGGTGCTCACCGCCAGGGAGTTCTGACCGCACCGACCCACCTGCCCCGCTGGTGGCAGCGGCGGCTCGCAAGAAGTAGCGAGCCGATCGCCTCGCCCCAGGCGATCGGCTCGTTGTTTTCCGGCATGATCGGCGTTGCCGCAAACGCCTCGATGATCTCGCCGGCGACGCGCTCGTCAGGCGCGACGTTTGCGGCGATCCGCGTTCCCCGCCCGGATCGCCGACGATGAAGAAGTGATGGCGCCTCTCGCCTGATCGGCTGCGTTCGTGTTGTGACCATGACCCGGCGCCCCGTGGCACGGTGGGCCGGGCGACGCGACGGCTGTCACACCCGTCGCGCCGTCCCCCGGTCACCGTGACTCCAAGTAGGTCGGAGCCACCCCCCTGCGGAACGTGCTGCTGTTGAGTCGCAGCGACCTGCCCCCACGTTCCCACTCGCCCCCGATGCGGTCGTTGCCGGCCACATCTGCCCCCGTGCCGAACGGCCTACCCCCGTGGCCGTTCGGCGTGACACCCCCGTCGCATGATCCTGTGTAAGCGGCGTTGCTCATTGGAAACGTAGGCGTCACAGTAGGCGTCGCCGCGGGGCGCTTCACCCCACCCCAGGTGTTGAGTTTTCACACCTCCGCCGTACCACCCGCAAAGGTGGCGGTCCGCCCCGTCGTCCAGGTGGGGGCGGGTCCGGGGTCAGCGCATCGCGCGGTAGCGGCGGATGAGCGCGTTGGTCGAGCTGTCGTGCGCGAGCTCGGGCTCCTGCGCCGAGGCCAGCTCGGGGATGATCCGGCTGGCCAGGGCCTTGCCCAGCTCCACGCCCCACTGGTCGAAGGAGTCGATGCTCCAGACCACGCCCTGGGTGAAGACACTGTGCTCGTAGAGGGCCACGAGGGTGCCGAGGATCCGCGGGGTGAGGCGCTCGGCCAGGATCGTGTTGGTAGGGCGGTTGCCCTCCATGACGCGGTGGGGGACGATCTCCTTCGGCGTGCCGTCGGCGCGGACCTCCTCCTCGGTCTTGCCGAAGGCCAGTGCCTCGGCCTGGGCGAAGACGTTGGACATGAGCAGGTCGTGGTGGTCGCGCAGCGGGTTGAGCGTCTGGGCGAAGCCGATGAAGTCCACCGGGATGAGCCGCGTGCCCTGGTGGATGAGCTGGTAGAAGCTGTGCTGCCCGTTGGTGCCCGGCTCCCCCCAGTAGATGGCGCCGGTGTCGTAGTCCACGTGCGCGCCGTCGATCGTGACGTGCTTGCCGTTTGACTCCATCGTCAGCTGCTGGAGGTAGGCGGGAAAGCGCTTGAGGTACTGCTCGTAGGGCATGACGCCCACCGTCTGGGCGCCGAAGAAGTCGCTGTACCAGACGGCGAGCATGCCCATCAGCACTGGCAGGTTGCGCTCCAACGGTGTGGTGCGGAAGTGCTCGTCCATGTCGTGGAAGCCGGCCAGGAGCTCGGCGAAGCCGTCGGGCCCGACGGCCAGCATCGTCGAAAGCCCGATGGCGGAGTCCATCGAGTAGCGCCCGCCGACCCACTCCCAGAAACCGAACATGTTGTCGGTGTCGATGCCGAACTCCGACACCTTCTCGGCGTTGGTGGAAACGGCCACGAAGTGCTTGGCGATCGCTGACTCGTCACCGCCGAGCGCGCTGAGCGCCCATTCCCGCGCGGATCGGGCATTGGTCATGGTCTCCAGGGTGGTGAACGTCTTGGAGGAGACGATGAACAGGGTCTCCTCGGCATCGAGGTCGTGGGTGGCCTCGACGAAGTCGGTGGAGTCGACGTTGGAGACGTAGCGGAACGTCAGGTCGCGGCGCGCGTAGTGGCGCAGGGCCTCATAGGCCATGACCGGGCCCAGGTCCGAGCCGCCGATGCCGATGTTGACGATGTTGCGGATCGCCTTGCCGGTGTGGCCCTTCCACTCGCCGGAGCGCACCCGCTCGGCGAAGGCGCCCATGCGGTCGAGCACCTCGTGGACCTGGTCGACGACGTTGACCCCGTCGACCATCAGCGTGGCGCCCTTGGGCATGCGCAGGGCGACGTGGAGCACGCTGCGGTTCTCCGAGACGTTGATGCGCTCGCCGCTGAACATCGCCTCGGTGCGCTCGGCCAGGCCTGACTGGCGCGCCAACTCGACCAGCAGCTTCAGGGTCTCGTCGGTGACACGGTTCTTGGAGTAGTCCAGGAACAACCCGGAGCCCTCGGCGGTCAACCGCTCGCCGCGGCTGGCGTCATCGGCGAACAGCTCCCGGAGATGGAGTCCGCGGATCTGCTGGTAGTGCTGTTCGAGCGCGCTCCAGGCCGGCCGTTTGCGCAGCGGTGGGACGCTCGTCGTCGTGCTCATCGGGTAGGCCTCCTGGGGTCGCAGCGGTCGCTGTGAGGAGGCTAGCTCCGCATCCATGCACCCGCCCCGCCGACGCGGATGACGATCCTGGTCATATACGCCCAACGTGTCATCCAGGCCATTTCGATCGACTTAGTTAGATAGCCGGGCGGCGGGGCCCGGGGATCGGTAGAGTGGCGCCAGCCGCCGCGCACGGCGCCAGCCGCCGCCGAACTGCTGACAGAGGAAAGGGATCCGCCGATGAGCGAACACGATCACTCCGCCCACGAGCACGCCGGGCCGGGCTACGCGTCTCCCCAGGTCGCGCGCGAGCAGCCGCCTGAGAAGGTCATCTACGTCGCCTCTCTCTACGAGGGCACCGGGATCGACAAGCCCGACTTCGTCGCCGTCGTCGACGTCGACCCCGAGTCCTCGGACTACGGGAAGATCGTGCACCGCACCGACATGCCCAACGTCGGCGACGAGCTGCACCACTTCGGCTGGAACGCGTGCTCCTCGGCATGCCACTCCCAGCTGGCCCGCGACACCATGATCGTCCCCGGATTCCGCTCCTCGCGCATCCACCTCCTGGACATCTCCGACCCGCGCAAGCCCACGATCAAGAACGTCATCGAGGGCGAGGAGATCAAGGAGAAGCTGGGGCTGAGTGCCCCGCACACCGTCCACTGCATGCCGGGCGACATCATCACGATCTCGATGCTCGGCGACGCCGACGGCAACTCCCCCGGCGGCTTCGCGGTCCTCGACGCCCGCGACTTCTCGGTGGCGGAGCGCTGGGAGCGCGACGCCGGCGACATGGAGTTCCTCTACGACTTCTGGTACCAGCCGCGCCAGAACACCCTCATCTCCAGCGAGTGGGGCGCCCCCAACACGTTCCAGGGCGGGTTCAATCCCGCGGACGTCGGCGAGGGCAAGTACGGGCGGAAGCTGCACTTCTGGGACCTGGAGTCCCGGAAGAAGGTCCAGACGATCGACCTCGGCGACGAGGGCCTGATCCCGCTGGAGATCCGCTGGCAGCACGATCCCGACTCGGCCCAGGGCTTCGTGGGGGCGACGCTGTCGAGCAACATCATCCGCTTCCAGCGCAGCAACGGGAGCTGGACGACCGAGAAGGCGATCGATGTGGGCAACGAGGAGCTCGAAGGCTGGCCGCTGCCCGGCGGCGTGCCCGGCCTCATCACCGATCTCGTGCTCTCGCTCGACGACAAGGACCTGTTCTTCTCCAACTGGTTGCACGGCGACCTGCGCCACTACGACGTCTCTGACCCGGCCAATCCGCAGCTGCGCTCGCAGGCGTGGCTCGGCGGCCTGCTGGGCCGCGACGGCGGTCACCCCAAGGCGACCGAGACTCTCAATGGCGGGCCGCAGATGCTCCAGAACTCGCTCGACGGCGACCGGGTCTACGTGTCCAATTCGCTCTACTCGACGTGGGACAACCAGTTCTATCCCGGGCTCAAGGGCTGGCTGACCAAGCTCGACCGCCAGGCCGACGGCACCTACGCGCTCGACCCCGACTTCTTCGTGGACTTCCACGAGCAGGCCGACGGCGCGCGCCCGCATGAGATCCATCTCCCCGGCGGCGACTGCACCACCGAGATCTTCCAGTAGCGCATGAGCCCGCGGGCGCTCGCGCTCGACTGGAGCCTGGACGGCTCGGCCGGGATCGCGTTCCTGGTTCTCTGCGTCGCCGCCGGGGGCGTCTACGCGTCCGCGGCGGCGATCGGGAGCCGGCGCGATCGCCGCCGCCGCCGCTGGCCGCGGCGTCGCACCGCCTGCTTCTGCGCCGGGCTGGCGGTGCTGGCCGTCGACCTCTACTCCGGGATCGGGACCCAGGCCGACGTGCGGCTGTCGGCGCACATGCTCGAGCACATGATCATGTGGGTCGTGGTGGCGCCGCTGCTGGCGGCCGGGGCGCCGATCCGGCTGGCCCTCTTCGCCTTGGGCCGGGGTGGGCGCCGCACGCTGGCGGGCTGGCTGCACTCACGGCCGCTGGCGTGGCTGACCAGTCCGGTGGGCTCGGTGACCGTGTTCGCAGCGGTGCTGCTCGTGACCCATGTCCCGGCCGTGTACGACCTGGCGTCGGCCAACGACACCGTCCACGAGGCCGAGCATGCGGCGTATCTGGCGGCGGCGCTGCTCATCTGGGCGCCGCTGCTGGGGGTCGACCCGCTGCCGCGCCGTGTCGGTCCGCGAGGACAGGCGGCATGCCTGACGGCGTGCATGGCGCCGATGCTGCTGGTGGGGGCGTGGCTGGGCCTTGCGCCCCACGCGGTCTATCACCACTACGTGGCGGAACTCGGACCGGCCGCTCTGCACGACCAGCGGCTGGCGGCCACGATCATGTGGGCGGGCGGGCTGCCGGCGTTCGCAGTTCCGGCGCTGCTGAGGGGTCGCGTCAGAATTAGCGGCGGCTTGCGCGGCCGTCCCGCGGCGCCACCCGCCACCCACTCGCTCGCAATAGCTCGCTATCGCTTCGCTCCCGTGCGGCGGCTGGCATCCACGGGCCGACCACCCAATTCCACCGCTAATTCAGACGCGGCCCCTTAGACGTATGAGCTCGCGTCGGCGTCGCTCACCGGCTGAGCCGGCGTTGTATCGAAGCTCGGCGCCGACAACGACGTGATCAGCGGATTGGTGGGCGCGGTCGAGCTGCCCGAGACCAGCGCGGCCAGCGCCTGGGGCGAGAGCGCGGTCTGAGCGGCGGTGCCGGTCGCGGCCGCGGTGGCGGCGGTGGAGGCGGTGGTGGACGGGACCGAGGCGGTGGTCGACGGGACCGAGGCGCCGGTGAGGGAGGCGCCGCCCGAGGGCGTGGCCAGCGACGCGGCCGAGGCGGCCGAGCCGGTGGTCGCAGCGCCGGTGGTCGCCGTCTGGGCGGTCAGCGCCGTGGCGGGGTTCGTCGCGGCGGCGGTCTGGGTGGCCAGCGAGGCCAGCGGGTCAGATGACGAGTCGCTGGAGGAGGACTCGTCGCCCATCGCGGCGCGCATCGCCTCCTCCCACGCCTGAGCCGCGTCGGCGGTCGGTGCGGTCTGGGCGGCGGTGGCGGTCGCCGAGCCGAGGGTGGTGCCCTGGGCGGCGGCGATCTGCGCCGCGGTCGGCTGCAACAGAGATGAGGCGTTGGTGATGCCGCCGATGGGGTTGACGGACATGCGGCTCCGGAGGTCGAGGGACGGTCCTTCTCTCTTAATCGGCCGGTCGGGCCCGGGAGTTGAGCCCGTCGGTACGCTCGCCCAAACCTCGACCGAGGGAGGAGCGGGATGGAAGCCAGCCAGACTGCGAACAAGCCGTATCTGTACGTGTGCCACGGTGACGACGGCGGGCCCGGGATCCACCCGTGCCGGCGCGTCCAGGAGGCATTGCGGGCCAAGGGGATCGCCTACGACAAGGAGGTCGCCGCCCACGGCAGCCCCATCCCGTTCCTGCGCAAGGGCTCACGTGACGAGCTGGAGGCCAAGACGGGCGCCAGGAAGCTGCCGGCGATGAGGCTGCCCGACGGGACGATGCTCACGCACTCGCGTGAGATCCTGGACTGGATCAAGCAGCAGCCCTGATGCGCATCCTCGTGGCCTCGACGGCGTTCCCCGGCGCCGCCACGCTGCTGGGTGAGCTTCTGCCTGACGACGAGATCCTCATCGGCCACGAGACGGCCGATGCGCCCATCGACGTGATCGTGCCGCTGATGAGCCGGATCGACGGGGCCATGATGGACCGCCTGCAACCGCGGCTCATCCAGCAGTTCGGGGTGGGCCTGGAGGGCGTCGACCTCGAGGCGGCGCGCGAGCGGGGCATCGAGGTGGCCAACGTCTCCGCGGCCGACACGGGCAACGCCGATGGGGTGGGGGAGATCGCGGTGCTGCACCTGCTCGCGCTGGCGCGGAGGCTGCGCGAGGCGGGCGATGCCGTGGCCGCCGGCAAGCTCGGTGAGCCGCTGGGCACGCCGTTGTCAGACGCCCGGGTGGTCGTGCTCGGTCTGGGGGCGGTGGGCCGTGCCGTGGTGGTTCGCCTGGCGGGTTTCGGCGCGCGGATCACGGGCGTCGGGTCGCGCGCCGAGGCCGACCTGTCGGCGGAGACCCGCGCGCTGGCGTTGGACGCCTACCTCCCGGTCGCTCGCCTGGTGCCGGCACTGGACGGTGCCGACGCCCTGATCGTCTGCTGCACCCTCAGCGAGCGGACGCGTGGCCTGGTGGGCGAGAGTGAGCTCGCGGCGCTGCGCCACGGCGGCTATCTCGTCAACGTGGCCCGCGGCCCGGTGGTCAGCTACGACGCGCTCTTGAGCGCGCTGCGCAGCGGGCAGATCGGCGGGGCCGGGCTCGACGTCTACTGGGATGAGCCGATCGACCCCGCCGACCCGCTGCTGGCCGAGAACGTGTCGGTCACCCCGCACGTGGGTGGTGTCACCACCGGGTCCTACCGGCGGATCGCGGCTCAGGTCGTGGCCGGAATCGAGCGGGCGAGACCCGTGCTATGAGTCACTGACGAGCCCGAGCAGCGCCGCCGCAGGCTCATGGGAAAACCGCGATCAGGGAGAGAGCACCGATGGAGTACGTCAATCTCGGCCGGACCGGACTGCGGGTATCCCGGGTGTGCCTGGGCATGATGAGCTACGGCAAGCACGAGACCCGGCCCTGGACGCTTGACGAGGAGGCCGCCGAGCCGATCCTCCGGCGCGCCGCCGAGGGGGGCATCAACTTCTACGACACCGCCGATGTCTACAACGGGGGCGAGAGCGAAGTGCTCACCGGGCGGCTGCTGCCCAGGCTGTTCGGGATGCGCGAGGAGTACGTCGTCGCCACCAAGGTCAACGGCAAGACGATGCCCGGCGAGAACGGCCACGGTCTCTCGCGCAAGCACATCATGGCGTCGATCGACGCCTCGCTGGCGCGTCTGGACATGGACTACGTCGACCTCTATCAGATCCATCGCTTCGATCACCACACGCCGATCGAGGAGACGATGGACGCGCTGCACGACGTGGTCAAGGCGGGCAAGGCGCGCTACATCGGCGCCAGCAGCATGTGGGCCTGGGAGTTCGCCAAGGCCCAGGCGGTGGCCTCGACGCGGTTCATCTCGATGCAGAACCACTACAACCTCATCTACCGCGAGGAGGAGCGCGAGATGATCCCGCAGTGCATCGACCAGGGCATCGGGGTGATCCCGTGGAGCCCGCTGGCGCGCGGCATGCTGACCGGCAACCGAACCCGCGCGGGGAAGAAGCTGACCACGCGCGCGCAGAGCGACGCGTTCGCCGACTCGCTCTACACGGCGGACGATTTTGACGTGGTGGAGAGCGCCGACCAGGTGGCGTCAGAGCGTGGCGTGGCGACCGCGCAGGTGGCGCTGGCATGGCTGCTGCAGCGGCCCGGCGTGACGTCGCCGATCGTCGGGGCCACCAAGCTCGAGCACCTCGAGGACGCGCTCGCCGCCGAGCAGCTGTCGCTGAGCGACGCGGAGATCGAGCGCCTCCAGGAGCGCTACGTTCCCCACGCCGTCGTCGGCCATCAGTAGCCGGCGACGCCGAGCGCGCCGCGCCGCACCCGCACGGTGATGAGCGCGGCGCTCATGTTGTGCACGCTCAGCGTGTAGGCGCCGCTCCGTGGCGTGAGGATCTGGCGCGCGTCTGGGCCCTGCCAGCGTCCGTCGGCGGCGAGGGCGCGGCCACCCAGGGTGACGCCCGCCCGAGCGGCGGCCGATGGGGCCAGCAGCCGCTGCACGCCCGCCCTGCCGCTCGCCGGCAGCCGTAGCGACACCCGCTCGGAGCGGCGGCTCTTGTTGATGAGCAGGACGTGGAGGGTGTCGCCGCCCACCCGGACCGCCCACGCCGCGAGGTTCGCGGGCCGGCTCAGGTGGGAGTGGAGCGTCACGAGTTGGGCGTCCGGCCCGAGGGTGCGAGCGAACAGGATCAGCCCGTACAGCAGCGGGCGGGCCTGGAGCCCACCCGGCCCGAGGGCGAACGGCGAGTTGATGGCGGCGGCGCGGGCGTGCAGGTTGACCCCGTCGACACCGGCGCGCAGCAGCGAGAACAGCGCATCGGGCGCCCACAGCGCGGTGGCGAACGCGTCGCTGACGCCGGAGCGGCCTCCGCAGTTGACGGAGTTGAGCTCGGTGAGGCGCAGCGGCAGCCCGGCGTCGTGGGCGTCGTCGACGAGCGGCGTAAGCGAGGCGGCCATTCCCGTGGAGGCCGCGGGACTGAGGACGCGGCCGATCGTGGCGTAGGAGCGGGTGCCGCGCCGGCCCGGGCAGCCGGTGTAGGGGTAGCGGTGGATGGTGACCATCCCCAGATCGCGCCGGGCCCCGTCGATCAGGGTCTGGACCCAGCGGCCGTGGTGGACGGGGTTGGCTAGCGCGGGGCCGCCCAGCATCGCCTGTGGGGCGACCTGGCCCAGGGCCGCGGCATACACGTGGAAGTCACGGACGTAGTCGCGGGCGGTGAGCGCGGCGGGCAGCGCCCGGGCGCCGAACCCGTGCCCGCCCACCGAGCCGGCGCGGTGCCCGTCGAGGCCGCGCCCGGCGGTGATGGCCACCCAGTCGGCGCGGCTGTAGATGTCAGGCTCGTTGCCGACCTCGAAGGCCTCGATGCTGTGCGAGGGGAGGCCGGCCCTGGCGGCGCGCGCCCACTGCGCGGCGGCGCTGGGCGTGTCCGTGATGAGGTTGAGGTCCAGGATGAGCCGCACGCCCAGCGTGCGCACGAGCGCGCGCGCCTGGCCCAGCCACTTGGGCGCCAGCGAGAAGGCCCAGGGAGGAAGCGGAGCCCCGCCCGCCCCGGCGTCGGCGTCCCAGAACGCGTGATCGGCGGAGTCTCCGCCCACCCGGAGGATGAGCGGCCCGTCGCCACGGACGCGGACCAGGGAGAGGGCGCGCTCGAGCAATGGCATCTCGCCTGACCACAGGGGCAGTGCCCAGTACTCGGTGGAGAGGCCCAGGTAGGACCGCGGGATCGCGCGACGGGCAGCGTCGGAGGACACCGTGATCTGAGTGGTCACGGGGAGCAGGGGCCTCGCGCGGCGGTGGTGGGCCCGGTGCGCCGACCCGGAGGCTCCCGGCGTGAGGGTGGCACCCTCGGCTGCGAGAACGAAGGCGACGCAGACCGCGACCAGAGCCCCGAGGCAGAGTGCGACAACAGCCCCCGACGGCCGCCCCCACCGGCGAGGAGACGGATCCCGGCCGCCCCGACGTCCGTGTGGTGCGCCCTTCATCCGCTTCAGTATCCCTCCGCAAAACGGCGCGCCGGGCACGTCTAACCGGTTGTGAACGTCGCGGCCATGAGGCGGCAACCCGACCCTCACCGTCGTGTACCGTGCGCATCATGGCGGTCAGGATCAGCGGATGAGCGGTCTCCCGCGCCCGTCCAAGCGGGTGCTCGTGCTGTTCGGCGCCACCGGCGATCTGGCGAAGCGCAAGCTCTTCCCCGGGTTCTTTCATCTGTTCCGGGAAGGCCTCATGCCCGAGGACTTCCGGATCATCGGGTCGGGCCGCAGATCGCCGGGATCGGACGACGACTTTCGCCAGCACATCAACGACGCGCTCCAGCAGTACGGGCGCGGCGAGCTCGACGAGCACTGGGACGACTTCGCGTCGCGCGTGAGCTTCGTCGCCTCCAGCGCCGAGGACGGCAGCGATCTGGCCCAGGCGATCACCGACGCCGAGGCCGAGATCGGCGCAGAGGGCGAGCGGCTGGTCTACCTCTCGGTGCCGCCGGGAGCGATGCAGGGGATGGTGCGGATGCTGGGGGCGAGCGGCATCGCGGAGAACTGCTCCCTGGTGGTGGAGAAGCCGTTCGGCCACGACGAGGCCAGCGCCAAGGAGCTCAACGCGACGCTCCACGAGGTCCTGGAGGAGGACTCGATCTACCGGATCGACCACTTCCTGGGCAAGGAGGCGGCGCAGAACATCCTGGCGCTGCGGTTCGCCAACGGGATCTTCGAGCCCGTCTGGAACCGCGACCACGTCGCCTACATCCAGATCGACGTGCCCGAGGCGCTGGACATCCAGGGCCGGGCGGGGTTCTATGAGCAGACCGGGGCGTTTCGCGACATGGTGGTCACTCACCTGCTCCAGATCCTCGGGTTCGTGGCCCTGGAGCCGCCCAGCCGGGTGGACGCCGAGGGGCTGCACTTGGAGCGCACCAAGCTGTTTGAGGCGATCCGGCCCCTGGACCGCTCGCGGGTGGTGTTCGGCCAGTACGACGGCTACCAGGACTCCGACGGAGTCGCCGATGACTCGAAGGTGGAGACGTTCGCCGCGATGGAGGTGTGGGTCGACACCTGGCGGTGGAGCGGAATCCCGTTCTACCTGCGCACGGGCAAGTCGCTGGCCGAGGGGCGCCGGACGGTGACGATCGGCTTCAGCAACGCCCCCTTGCGGCTGTTTCCCGACCACACGCCCGAACAGTGCGTCCGCCCCAGCGAACTGGTCTTCGAGCTGTCCGACGACCCGAAGGTGCGCGTCGAGGTCCAGGCCAAGGTCCCGGGCCCGGTGCTCGACCTGGGCCGTGTCGCGCTGACCCTCGACATCCAAGAGGCGTTTGACGGCGAGGACGGGCTCGAGGCCTACGAGCGGCTTCTGCACGACGTGATGCTGCGCGAGCACCTGCTGTTCACGCGCGCAGAGCAGATCGAGCGGCTGTGGGAGGTGTGCGCGCCGGTCATCGATCAGCCTCCCGATCTCCAGCCCTACGAGCCCGGGTCGTGGGGACCGGAGGTGGCGATCGATCTCCCGGTGTCACCGGGGTGGCGCCTACCGGACGGCAACGGCGGCTGAATCTGGCCGCGGCGGCTGGCGCCGTGCCACAGCCGCATCGCCGCCGATCCACTCCAGTAGCGTGATGGGGTGCCCGGCCGGGCAGCTTCGGGGTCAGGCCTCGTTGATCCAGGTCTCGCTGCGCTCCCACAGCTCGGCGGCGCGCTCGGGCGTCGCGTGGCGGCTGGGCTCCTTGCGCCGGCAGTCGTCGTAGTAGAGCCCCGTCTCCCCGGCCACCTCGGGCGCGGTGGCGCAGTAGACCGAGGTCTCGGCGCCCTCGGCCGGGGAGCGCATGCGCAGCTTCAGCAGGGGCCGGATCGGCCACGGGACCTCGCGCCACACGTCGGAGGCGATCGTCCCGGGGTGCAGTGAATACGTGGTCACGCCCGTCCCTTGCAGGCGCCGGCCCAGCTCCTGGGTATGGAGCACGTTGGCGAGCTTGGAGACGCAGTACTCATGAAACGCCGTGCGCGTGCGGGTGGGACTTCGGACGGCGTCGTAGTCGATCCCGTCCACGCGGTAGTGACCCTCGGAGGAGACGGTGACGATCCGGGCAGGAGCGCTGGCGCGCAGCCGGTCGAGCAGGAGGCTGGTCAGGAGGAACGGGCCGACGTGGTTGGTGCCGAAGGCCACTTCGAAGCCGCTGGCGGTCATCCCGCGCTTGCCGGCCAGTCCGGCGTTGTTGACGAGCACGTGCAGCGGCGCTCCGGTCTGGAGAAACGCCTCGGCACACGCACGCACCGAGCCGAGGTCGGCGAGGTCGAGCGAGAGCAGGTGGAGGTTCCGGTTGCCGATTGCCGCCCTGATCGACTCCTGCACCGGGCGGGCCTTGGCCTCGCTGCGGCAGGCCATGTACACGGTGGCGCCGCGCTTGGCCAGCGCCTCAGTGGTGGCGCGGCCGATCCCGGTGTTGGCACCGGTGATCAGGAAGGTGCGTCCGTCCAGGTCGGCCATTGCGGCCCAGGACACTAAAGGTCCGGGAGCCACCCCGACTGATACGGGGTCTCGACGTCGTCGGCGACGTCGGCGTAGGCCTCTGACGGTTCGCGGGTCTCGCGCTTGGCGCCCGCGCCGTGGCGCTGAGCCAGTTCGGACGCCGGGTAGATCGTCTGGTCTCCGGTGCGACTGCCCACCGCCAGCACCGCGCAGGGGCCGTCGCCGGCGCCGACGAAGACGTGCTCGGTCCACGGCGCACAGTGAACGAAGTCCCACGCCTTCAGGCGCCGCTCCTGGCCCTCGATGAGCAGCAGGCACTCGCCGCTCAGGACCAGGAAGTCCTCCTGGTCGCTCTCGGCGTGGTAGTAGCAGGACGGCTGGCCGGGCTGGAGCACGCCGATGTTGATGCCGAGGTGGCGCCAGCGCTCCTCGCCCTCGAAGCGCGTGTACGCGCCGAAGTCGCCGTTCAGCCAGCGAGCCTCCTGGGCGTTGAGCACGAACCAGCCGTTGCCCTCGGGCACCTTGCCTCCGGGGGTCTGCTTGAGGCGCGCTTCCTTGGGCATCGCGGCCATTATCGCGTTCTCCCTCGTCGTCCATGAGATCCTCTACCCATGAGCAGGGCGCGGAACCGCGGTTGACCCTTCCCAGTCAGATCCTGGCGCGGAGGATGCGCCTGACTCGGCCGCACACCCTCGACGTGATCTGCCGCCGTGACCTGCGCGCCCCCATGGACGATGGGGCGGTGCTGCTGGCCGACCGCTGGGTCGCCCGCGAGGGCGCCGACCGGCCCACGCCCACGGTCCTCGTGCGCTCGCCCTACGGGCGCCGCCAGTTCGTCGGGCTGCTCTTCGGTCGCCTCCTGTCCGAGCGGGGTCTGCAGGTCGTCATCCAGAGCGTGCGCGGAACATTCGGCTCCGGGGGCGAGTTCAGCCCGTTCGACGAGCGGGCCGACGGCCTGGCGACCTTGCGCTGGTTGCGCGCCCAGCCGTGGCACGCCGGGCCCATCGGAACGCTCGGGCCCAGCTACCTGGGCTTCGTGCAGTGGGCGATCTCCGACGAGGACCTGGCGGCGATGTCCATCCACGTCTCGGCCTCGGAGTTCCACAGCCAGACCTACCCCGGCTCGAGCCTGTCGCTGGAGACCCTGGCCTCGTGGCTGGTCATCGTGGCCATGCAGGAGCGGCGCCTGGGCCTGCTGACGATGGACCGGGCCCTGCGGCGCCTGAGCCGGACCGTCTCCGAGCTGCCGCTCACCTCGCTGGACGAACGCGTCACCGGCGCCGCCGTCCCCTGGTTTCAGGAGGGGTTCAGCCGCTCGGGGCGCGAGGACCCCTACTGGGTCCGCCGCGACTTCTCGGCCGGCGTCGGAGACGTCACCGCTCCGGTCTCGTTCGTGGGCGGCTGGTACGACATCCTGCTGCCGTGGATGCTGGCCGACTTCGAGGCGCTCCAGGCCGCCGGCCGTGCGCCCCGGCTGCTCATCGGGCCCTGGGCCCACGCCTCGCCGGGGCTCGTGGGGGCGGCCGAGCGTGACGGGGTGGCGTGGATGCGGGCGCACCTGCTCGGCGACGACCGGCTCCTGCGCCCGGCGCCGGTGCGGCTCATGATCACCGGCGAGCGCTCGGGCGGCGGCTGGCGCGACCTGCCGAGCTGGCCCCCGCCCACGGTGGAGCGATCGATCTATTTAGATGCCGGAGGCGCCCTGCGCGACCGGCCGGCCCAGTCGCGCGGGGAGGGCGGGGACGCCTACCGCTATGACCCGGCCGACCCGACCCCGGCGCTGGGCGGCCCCGTGCTCCTGTCGCGCACGCCGGTGCTCGACAACGCCCCGCTCGAGGCGCGCGACGACGTGCTCACCTACACCGGCCCGGTGCTGGCGCGGACGCTCGAGGCGATCGGGCATGTGTCCGTCGAGCTGTGGCTGCGCGCCGGCGCACCGTGGTTCGACGTGTTCGCGCGGGTGTGCGACATCGATGCCGGCGGCGTATCGCGCAACGTGTGCGACGCGCTCACCAGCGTCGCCCCCAGCCGCTTCGAGCAGACACAGGACGGCAGCTGGCGCGTGCGCTTCGAGCTGTGGCCGATCGGCCACCGCTTCGCCGCCGGCCATCGCCTCCGCCTCCAGGTGTCATCCGGAGCCCACCCCCGGTACGCCCGCAATCCCGGCACGGGCGAGGACCCGGCCAATGCCACCGCGGACACGCTGCGCGCGGTGGACATCGAGCTGCTGCGCGACGCCGAGCACCCGTCGCGGCTCGTGCTCCCGGTCATGCCCTGACCGGGGAGGGCCGCGCTGGGATACTCGGAGGGCATGCTCTACGCGCGCCGAGCCCGGCATCTGCTCAGAGCCAGGGACCTGGCCGACGCCCGCTACTCAGATCCGCTGGGGGTCGACGACATGGCCGCCGCGGCGGGCCTCTCGCGCGCTCACTTCAGCCGGGAGTTCCGGCGGGAGTTCGGGGTCTCGCCACACGTGTACCTGTTGACGCGCCGCCTTGAGCGGGCGGCGGCGCTCCTGCGCAACACCGACCGCTCGGTGGCCGACATCTGCTTCTCGGTCGGGCTCCAGAGCCTGGGCTCGTTCACCTCCAGCTTCACGCGCACCTACGGCGTGTCGCCCACGGCCTACCGAGCGGCGTTCCCGCCGCCCGCCGCGCAGGCCGTCGTGCCCAGCTGCATCGTCCGGGCCTACGGGCGCCCCAAACGCAGCACATTTCGAGAAGACAAGGGATCGGGCCCCGATTAGCGTGCTCGGCATCAGTTCATTCCCACTCGTTCGGAGGAGAAGATGATGCGAATCGCCAGCGCGCAGTTGTGGGTCCACGACCAGGAGGAGGCCCTGGCCTTCTACACCCAGAAGGTCGGCATGGAGGTCAAGTCAGACGTCTCGCTCCCCGAGCTCGGCAACTTCCGCTGGCTCACCGTCGGCCCTCCCGGCCAGGACGAGGTCTCGATCGTGCTGATGCCGGTCCCCGGGCCGCCTATGTTCGAGGCCGAGACCGTCGAGCAGATCGAGGCCGTGATGGCCAAGGGCGTCGCCGGCACGGTGTTCCTCACCACCGACGACTGCCGGGCCAGCTATGAGGAGCTCAAGGGCCGCGGCGTCGAGTTCGTGGAGGAGCCGGAGGAGCGCCCGTACGGAATCGACGCGGGCTTCCGCGACCCCTCAGGCAACCATCTGCGGCTCACGCAGATGACGATGACCGGCGTGTGAGCGCCGGCTACTCGCCCTCGTAGTACTCGACGTGGCCGTCGGAGCGGCGCAGGAGCACATGGTCCTCGCCCGCCCAGACGCCCAGCTTGTCGCTGTCGGGATAGACGGACACCGCGGGCTCGCGGGCGCTTGACCACATGAGCGCCAACACGGTTTCATCGCCGGCGTTGGTGACCTTGTGGGCGCCCGCGGGCCCGGCCGGGAAGCACATGAGCGCCCCGCGCGGAGCCGGCCGCTCACCGTCGGGCGTGCGAACGCTGGCCGTCCCCTCGAGCACCAGCAGCCACTCCTCCTCGTACTCGTAGTGGTAGGGGCAGAGCGTCTCGCCCGGCGGGATCTCGAACTCCTTGAGGACGAGGTCCTTGCCCCCGGCGGCGGCGCCGACGCGGGTCACTCCGGCGCGGTAGCCGGGTGGATCGGTCTCGTCGTACTCGAACTGCTGGTCATAGACGTTGGGAATGGTGGGCATGGCACCGATGCTCCCACACGTAATTGCGCGGTGCCCGGACGCCTCCCGAGCGTCCGGGCACCGCTTTCCTCGCGTCTGCCTTGGGTCGCTAACCCTTCTGGATCGGAGCCGTGTTGCCGTGGTCGATGTCCTTCATCAGCGGCGTCAGGTTGGGCGTGCCCCAGCCGGACACGTAGTCCCAACCGGGCAGGGCCTGGTAGGCGCCGTTGGTACCGACCGCGTAGTCATTGAAATCCGCCGCGTCCTGCGTGGCGTTCTTGCCGACGGCGTAGATGAGCGGATTGGCGAACCCGGTCCCGCCGCGCGCGGCGGCCTGGACGCGGGCCCACATGCCCATCATCAGCGGGGAGGACAGGCTGGTGCCGCCCTCGCCGGAGGCGCCGCCCAGCTCATCGGAGTAGATGTCATAGGAGCTGGTGGCGATGTCGCCGGACTCGTCGGCGACGTCCGGGATCCCGCGGCAGGTGACGCCGCCGGTGTTGGGGTTGCCGCTCAGGTCAGAGAGACACGGGCGGCTGATGCCGCTCACGCCGGACTGGTAGCTCGGCGCCGGGATGAAGAAGCTCTGGCCGCCGCCGGTGTAGGGCCACGGGTACTCCAGGCCGCGCGTGTTGTCTGAGTCGGGGTACAGGACGGTGCCGCCGACGGCGACCACGTACGGGCTGGCCGCCGGGTAGTTGACGATCGGGACGCCCTGGTTGGCGACGCCGTTGCCGGCGCCCAGCTCGGGCCCTAGCACCAGCACCGGGCACGAGGACCCGGTGTCGCCGGTGGCGGCGAACAGGGTGCGGCCCTCGAGCACGCCCTGGCGCAGCGTCTGGTCGGCGACCGGCTCCAGCGCGTTGGGCGCGCCGGTGCCGTAGAGCGCGTTCTGGTCCTGGTTGTTGTTGAACTGGGTCGGGATCGTGCTCTCGAGCGTCGCGTTGGCGGGCGTCGTCTCGCACTCCCCGAAGGAGGCGTTGGCCTGCTTGGGGCCGTTCTTGTCATCGATCCACTTGGCGAAGTCGGCCTCCGCGTCAGGGTCGACGAGGTGCTGGGCGAAGTACAGGTGCACCTGCTTGACGCCGGGCGCCATGCCGGAGGAGGCCTGGGTGTCGAGCTCCCACTCGACGTTGCCGCTGGTGTCGGAGAAGTCGCCGTCCTTGGGGATGTCGGTCACCTTGACCGGGACCTGCGGCAGCTTCATCTCCTGCTCGAACAGCGCCAGGTCCTTGACCGTCGTGCTCGAGTCGCCTGAGCCCATGACGGCCACCGACTGGCCCTGGCCGACGTTCTCGGCGGGCATGTCGTAGGCGCTCCACAGCGTCTGGGGCGTGAGGGAGGCCGGAATGGTGGGCGCGCCCGCGGCGGTCTTGCCGAGGATGCCCGCGACGCCCAGGCTCGAGCTGATCGAGTTGACGAGGCTGCCCTCGCCGGCGATCGACTTCAGCGCGGCGGGGTCGGTGGCCTGGCCCAGCAGCGATGAGCCGGGGGCCCGGTCAGCGGCGGTGGCTCCCGCCAGCGGGGTGGTGGGATGAATCAGCGTGTTGAGGCCCATGACCGTGAGGACATGAAGTCCGGCGGGCACGCTGGGGGCGCTCTGGTTGGCCAGGAAGTGGACGCCCTGGGCCTCGTAGCTGCCGATGGTGGTCTGGAAGAGCTGGTCGAGCTGGGAGACCGTCGCCGAGACCTCGACGAAGTCGCGGGCGCCCGAGGTGTCCACGATCGTGGCCCCGCCGCCGCGCAGCCAGGTCAGCGTGCGCTGGAAGGCCGTCTTGGAGACGGCGAACCGCTTGTCGTACTGGGCGGGGGTGAGGAAGTGGTGGTACTGGGGGCTGGCCGGGTTCTGCTGGGCGGCCATGAGCGCCTGCTCGGCGGCCGGGTGCGGGTCCTTCAGGCCGACGCCGACCTCCATCCGCTGCGACGACGAGGCGGCTCCGAGCCGGGTGGCGTGAGCGAGCGGCAGCCGGTTCATGGGGAACCAGATGCGTGGGGCTCGGGCGGCGCTGGCGGCGGTCGCGGCGACGAGCAGGGCGAGCAGGGTGCAGACCAGCGACCCTGCAGAACCTCGGAACATCGGTGCGGATCTCCTTTTCCGTGGACGGTGATCTCTGCAACGGTCGTGCTGGGTGAAACTTGCGCAAAACGGACGCTGACCCCCGGCGCCCGACATCCGCCGTCGCGCTGCCCTTCAATGCACGCCATGCCGACCCACACCATCGTCACCGTAGGCGTGGGGCCCGTCACGCCCGCCGACGTCGTTTCCGTCGCCCGCCGCGGCGCCCCCGTCCAGCTGACCCCCGAGGCGCTGGCCGCGATCGACGCCGGCCGGACCACGATCGATGCCCTGGCCGAGGACGTCCGGCCGCACTACGGCGTCTCGACGGGCTTCGGAGCCCTGGCCAGCCGCCACATCCCCTCAGAGAGCCGGACCCAGCTGCAGCGCTCGCTCATCCGTAGCCACGCCGCGGGCTCGGGGGAGGAGGTGGAGCGAGAGGTGGTGCGCGCGCTGATGCTGTTGCGCCTGTCGACGATGGCCACCGGGCACACCGGGGTGCGGCGGGCGACGGCCGAGGCCTATGCCGCGATGCTGAGCGCCGGGCTCACGCCCGTGGTCTACGAGTTCGGGTCGCTGGGGTGCTCGGGCGATCTGGCGCCGCTGGCTCACTGTGCGCTGGCACTGATGGGGGAAGGGGATGTCCGCGATGCCGACGGGGCGTTGCTGCCATCGGACGAGGCGCTGACCGGGGCGGGGATCACTCCCGTCGAGCTGGCCGAGAAGGAGGGGCTGGCGCTCATCAACGGGACCGACGGCATGCTCGGCATGCTCGTGCTGGCGCTCGCGGACCTGCGCACGCTGCTCACCACCGCCGACATCACGGCCGCGCTCAGCGTCGAGGGGCTGCTCGGCACCGACACGGTGTTCGCGGCCGACCTCCAGGCCCTGCGCCCGCAGCCGGGCCAGACCGCCTCGGCCGCCAACATGCGTGCGGTGCTGGCCGGCAGCCCGATCGTCGCCAGCCACCGCGGTCCCGAGGACCCGCGGGTTCAGGACGCCTATTCGCTGCGCTGCGCGCCGGCGGTGGCCGGCGGGGCACGCGACACGGTGGCCCACGCCGCCGCGGTGGCCGAGCGTGAGCTGGCCTCGGCGATCGACAATCCGGTGATCGTGGCCGGGGGGGACGAGGTCCGGGTGGCCTCCAACGGCAACTTCCACGGCGCCCCGCTCGGCTACGTGCTGGACTTCCTGGCCATCGTCGTCGCCGACGTCGCCAGCATCGCCGAGCGGCGGACCGACCGCTTCCTCGATCCGGCGCGCAGCCACGGGCTGCCGGCGTTCCTGGCACACGACCCGGGGGTCGACTCGGGCCTGATGATCGCCCAGTACACGCAGGCGTCGATCGTGTCCGAGCTCAAGCGCCTGGCCGTTCCGGCGTCGGTCGACTCGATTCCGAGCTCGGCGATGCAGGAGGACCACGTGTCGATGGGCTGGTCGGCGGCGCGCAAGCTGCGCCGGTCCGTCGACGGGTTGGCGCGAGTGCTCGCCATCGAGCTGATCGCGGCGGCGCGGGGAGTGGAGATGCGCGCTCCCGTCCAGCCGGGCCCGACCGCCGGGGCGGTGATCGCGGCGCTGCGGCGGTCAGTGGGCGGGCCCGGGCCTGACCGGTTCCTGGCCCCCGACATCGAGGCCGCCTACGCGCTGGTGCGCTCCGGCGAGATCGTGGCCGCCGCCGAGACGATGACCGGCCCGCTGCACTAAACCACCCGCGGCACTAAGCGAAGCCCGCTGCACTAAGCCCGCTGCACTAAGCCCGCTGCACTAAACCAATAAGTTTACTTGTGGCGGGATTGGGTGGGGGTGCTTGCGGGGCTGTCGGCGTCTGAGCGTGGTATCGGCGCACGTCAACGGCGGACTTGGGAGGGGCGGATTCGGGTGGGCGCGGCGGACCACGGCCTCGGTTGACGGGGGATGTCGGAGATCTTCCGTCCCTGAGACGGGATATCTACCAAAACCCCCTCCAAAGATCGCTATTTACGCTCCGACCCCGCCATCCCACGCCCCGCAGTTGACGTGCGCTCATACCCAGGGCAGAGGCGCCACGGCGCGGGGGGCTACTGGACGATCCGGAACACGCCCCGCATGAACGGGTGGATCCGGCAGAAGAACGTGTAGGTCCCGGGCTTGAGGCTGGTCGGGGTGCTCCAGCTCAGCTTGCCCGTCGCGGGCGTGCCCAGACCGAGCTGCCCGGAGTCATAGCCACCGGTGCCGTTGGCCAGCGGGTAGGAGATGCCGGTGTTCAGCCCGCACGGGTTCTGGCACGAGGTCACCGTGTGGAAGACGGAGTCCATGTAGGCCCTGGTCGGGCTCAGCGGGTTGCCGGGCGAGAGGGGGCTGGCGTCGTCGTTGACAAACGTGATCGAGTGGCCCTCGGTGACCGTGGGGATGCAGCGGTTCGCGCCCGTCGAGGTGAAGTCGCCGGGGTCGTACTGGAACTGCGCGATCTGAACCGTCTTGCGCGAGCAGTCGGGGAACGCGGTGGCGGTGCTCCCCAGGGCATAGGCGCCGCCGTGGTTGTTGTCCTCGGCCAGGTGGCCGTGGGTGACATGGCCCCTCTCGTCGATGGGGTGGGCGAAGGGGTCGGTGCCGTTGTCGGTGTTCCAGGCCTCCCAGACGACCATGATCCCCATCGACTCATACCAGGAGGCGCGGGTGGTGTTGTAGGTGGCGCTGATGCGCAGCACGTCGCCGGCCTTGACCTGGGGTCGCCAGTCGGTCGGCGTGGCGGTCATGGCCATGTCCCATGAGATGGGGCCGCGCTTGTCGAAGTAGTGCGCGTTGGAGCGGAACAGCCGGACCGAGTCGGGGACCGTGCCGGCGATGGTCCCCGGCGCCGGCTTGGTGGCGGGGCGGATGAGGTCGAGGTCGTCGTAGAGCCCACCCGGGTGCAGGTGCCCGGCGGTGGAGACCAGGGTGCCGGGGTGGTCGACCGTGAACTCGTTGAGCGGCGGCGCGCCGGCCGCGTAGGGGTGCTTGGCCATGTCGGGGAAGGTGAACTTCCCGGCGACCCCGCTGTGGCGGTAGACGTTGAACACCGGATAGATGTTGTGGTCCTCGACGTCCATCCAGATCGGGTGCACCGGTGTGATCGACGCCGCCGCCGGTGAGGTGGCGGGTACGAAGTCGATGTCGTAGGTGATGTAGACCTGGGCTGCCTTGGAGGTCAGGTTGTGGATCATGTAGTTGAGGATCCAGGTGTCCGAGGCGCCCACGGGATAGCCGTAGCCGTGCGGGAACTCGTAGACCGTCTTCTCCTCGCCCGAGGCCATGAACGGGTAGAGCCCGCCGTAGCCGTTGCCCTCGCCCTCCCCGGCGGTCCCGTTGCTCAGCCACACGCCGTGATGCAGGTGGATGACGTCCACGCGCGGGATGCGCCCGCAGCACTTGCCGCCGGGCTTGGCGTAGCGGAGGTTCGGCGCGATCCGCACGGCGTAGCCATCCTGGTTGGGCTTGGGCACGTGGTTGGTGTCCAGCAGGATCAGGTTGGCGCCCGGGGTGATCCGGTACGGGCCCGCGGCGAAGTGCAGGTGCTCCATGCCCGGGTAGGCGTCAGCACCGAGCGCCGGCGCGGCCAAACAGGCCAGCGCGGCACAGCTCACCAGCATGGCGATGACTGCTCTCTTCACGACGGGCGCACCTCCACCGGCGTCTCCCGCCGGTCATTCAATCAGTTTGGGTGCCCGCCGCGGGGCAGTTGCTGCTGAGCGCCTACCAGGCCTGAGCGCCACCGCAGTGGGGGCAGCCGACCGACGTCGAGACGGGAGCGTGGAACACGAACCCACACTCGCACGTGTAGACGGCCTCGTCCTGCATGCCGCCGGCTTCGCGACGGCGTCGCCTCACGGGCGTGGCCTCGGTCGTCATCGCGGGCTGCGGCGTGTGGCGCGCGCCCCCCGCCGACTGCCCCTCACGGTGGCGTCTGATCCGGCTGACGCCGCTCTTGGTCTTAGCAAGCACGGTTATAGGCGAGGAACGGCGACACTGCAAAAAGGTTTCGCGCCCAAGCCATAAAGTCCTGGTTCCTAACGCTTCGCTAACAAACTGACGTTTGGAGCATCGCGGCCCTGGCGACTCGCGAGGAGCGGTGGGAGCGGGCGGGGCCCCCGCCGTGCCCCGGCTGACCGCCCCCGCCGTGCGCCGGCTGGGCCCCCGCCGCGCACCGCGTCGCACCACCGTTCCTCGCTGCCGAGCGATCTGACCGGCGGCCGACGGCGGGCGGTGTGTGAAAATGGGCTGCGGCATGGATCCAAGCCGCAAGCGTGCCATCCGCCTCACCGTCGCTCTTACCGTCGCCGTCCTGTTGGCGACGGCGCTCGTCTACACCAGCTTCACCGCCGGACGCGACGAGGTCACCGCGTCGCAGCTGGTCGCCAAGGCCCGTCCGGGCCAGACCTACATCCTCGCGGGGACCGTGCTCAACGGCTCCGTGCAGCGCAACGGCGGGGTGCTCCTGTTCCGGGTGCGCGACCCCAAGCTGAGGATGTCGGTCCCGGTCCGCTACACCGGCGAGATCCCCGACCCGTTCGCCCCGGGCCGCGGCGTCCTCGTCGACGTCGAGGGCAGCGGCAGCGGCCCCTACGTCGGCCAGGCCAATACTCTGACCACGAAGTGCCCCTCCAAGTATCAGGCAGTATCCGGCTCGTATTGATGGGTAGCCCACGCTGATGGCCAGCGCCGGCCGCGTCCTGCTGATCCTGTGCCTGTTCACCTCGGTCTACGGGCTGGGCGCGTCGCTGTACGGCGCCCGCTCGGGCCACGGCGAGTGGGTCGACTCGGGGCGCCGCGCGATGTACTCGATCCTCGGGATGTCGGCGATCGCGTTCGTGATCCTCGACGCCGCCTTCATCAGCTCGGACTTCTCCTACAACATCGTCGCCAGCGGCTCGAGCACGACGACGCCGTTCTTCTACCGGGCGGCGGCCATCTGGTCCACGCAGCAGGGCTCGCTGCTGCTGTGGGTGATGCTGCTCTCGTTCTGGTCGAGCCTGGCGCTGGTCGTGACGCGCCGGCGTGTGCGCGAGATCGTGCCCTACGCCCAGTCGGTCCTGTTCGGGATGGCCATCTTCTTCGTCGGGCTGATCGTGCTGTTCGCCAACCCGTTCGCCACGAGCGCCAACCCGCCCGCCGAGGGGGCCGGACTGGACCCGCTCCTGCGCCACACCACGATGATGATCCACCCCCCGATGCTGTACTCGGGGTTCACGCTGCTGCTCGTGCCCTTCGCCTTCTGCATCGGCGCGCTGGCGAGCGGGCGGGTCGGGGCCGAGTGGGTCCAGGTGACGCGTCGCTTCGCCCTCGCCGCGTGGTTGTGCCTGGGGGTCGGGCTCCTGCTCGGCGCGCGCTGGTCCTACACCGAGCTGGGGTGGGGCGGCTACTGGGCGTGGGATCCGGTGGAGAACGCAGCGCTGATGCCGTGGCTCGTCTGCACCGCGTACATCCACTCGATCATGATCCAGGAGAAGCGGGGGATGCTGAAGGTGTGGAACGCCTCGCTCGTCCTGCTCGCCGGGACACTGGCGATCGTCGGCGATTTCCTGGTGCGCTCGGGGATCCTCAGCTCGATCCACGCGTTCGTCTCCGACCCGACGCTCAACGTCTCGTTCGTCGTGCTGATCTCGGCGATGGTGCTCGGCTCGGTGTGGCTCGTCACCTACCGGCGCGACAGGCTGAGAAGCGAGCACCGGCTGGACTCCCTGATCTCACGCGAGGGCGTCTTCCTGATCCAGAACGTGGTGCTGGTGGCACTCGCGGCGGTCGTCTTCTGGCTCACGTTCTTCCCGCTCATCTCCGAGGCGATCACCGGCACGCAGACGTCGGTCGGGCCGCCGGTGTTCGCCCACTTCGTCGTGCCGCTGGCGCTCATCGTCGTGGTGCTCTCCGGCATCGGGCCGATCATCGCCTGGCGGCGCGTGACGCCGGCCAAGCTCAAGCGCAGCTTCGCCTTCCCGGTGGCGGTCGGGCTGAGCGCGTTCGTGCTGCTCGCCTTCGTCTCCGGGGTCACCCAGCACGTCTTCGCCTACCTCATGTTCGGCTTCGGGACGTTCGTGGTGGCCTCCGTGGCCCAGGAGTTCTTCCGGGGCGCCCGGGCGCGGCGCGCCATGACCGGCGAGTCTCCGGGCGGGGCGCTGATCGCGCTTGTGCGGCGCAACCGCCGGCGCTACGGCGGCTATCTGGTCCACGCTGGCGTCGCCGTGGCGCTCGTCGGAGTGGCCGGGTCGACCTCGTTCCAGCACCAGCGCTACGCGACGCTCAGGCCCGGCCAGAGCGTGCACCTCGACGGCTACACGCTCAGGTACACGCACCCGACGGCGCAGGCGAGCGCGCAGAAGATCTCCTTCGGCGCGGACATCGCGGTGACCAAGGCGGGGCACAGGGTGACCACGCTGCACACCAGCTACGGCCTGTACCCGTCGCTTGACCCGATGCACCCGATCGGGCGCTTCCTCAACACCTCGGATGGCGTCCAGACCGAGAGTCGCGTGGGGCTGGACTCCGGCGCGCTGCGCGACCTGTGGGTCGTCATCTCGCCGAATCTCGGCCCACTCCAGAGCCTGGTCAACCAGGGTGACCTGAAGTTCGGCCGCGCCATCCTGGCCGCCGAGAACCAGCCTCCCGCCCAGCGGGCCTCACAGCTCAACACGATCTTCCAGCTGCGCGACGTGTTCATCAATGACGTCGCCCAGCGGTTCGTTTCCCGCCCGTGGGCCTCGACGTTCCTGATCGAGGTCTCGCCGCTCGTCATGTGGCTGTGGATCGGCGCCATCATCGCCGCGCTCGGCGGCCTCATCGCCCTGTGGCCGGCGCCGCGCCGCTCGCGTCGGGGCGCGCTGTCGGTGCGCCGCCTGGGCCGACCGGCGACGCCCGCGACCTCGCCGGCCCCGACCCCCGAACCCGAGCGCGAGCGCGAGCTGGTCTGACGGTGGCCTACGCGCTTGTGCTCGTCGTGCTGGCCGGGGTGATCTACGTCATCAGCAGCCCGCTGCGCGCGGCGCACCGCCGGGAGGACACCCGGAGCGCGGCGGCCGACGTGGCCGAGCTGGAGGCGGAGCGGGACGCCAAGTACCGGGAGATCCGCGACGCCGAGCTCGACGTGCGCACGGGCAAACTCTCCGACGAGGACTATGCGGCGCTCGACGGGTCGCTGCGCGCGGAGGCGGTGGACATCCTGCACCAGCTTGACGAGGCGCGCTCGCACGAGCAGATACCATCAGGCCCATGACAGCGATCCTCGACGTCGTCCAGGTGTTCATCTGCGTGGGGCTGATCTTCCTCATCCTCATGCACTCGGGCAAGGACGCGGGCCTGTCGGGCGCCTTCGGCGTCGGCACGGGCGCGGGGCCGCTGGGTGGCGGCTCGCTGGTCGAGCGCAACCTGAACCGGTGGACGGTCCTGTTCGCCGTGCTGTTTGCCGTCAACACGGTCGTCCTGATCAGAATCGGCTGACGCGCCCGCGGGGCGCGCGATGGGGGACGCGGAGCGTCCCTCAGTCAGCGCCGCGGCGTCAGGGGCCGTCGACGCGGTCGACCCGGTCGCTCTGGGCGCCGAGACGATCGACCAGCCGCAGCAGGTCCAGGGGGCTGAAAGGCTTGGTCAGGAACAGATCCGCACCGGCCGCCTCGGCCTGGGCCTCGATCCGGTCCCCGTGTGACGCGGTCAGCATCACGATGGTGGCCGCGCTCGTCGCGGGGTTGCTGCGCAGCTCCCGGCAGGCGGCGATGCCGTCCATGCGCGGCATGTCGACGTCGAGGAAGACGATCGTCGGCAGCTCGCGTTCGGCCACCTCCACCGCCTGGATGCCGTCGCCGGCCTCGAAGAGCTGGAACTCCGAGACGTCCTCGAGCGTCGTGGCCACCAGCTTGCGGATGAATGGGTCGTCGTCGACGACCAGCACGCCACGCTTCATCGGGCCCCTCCCGGGCGGTTTACCATGCGTCGCGCCCGATCTGCACGAACGTCGCGTCCTCGATATTGCGGAAGGCGTCGATCACGGTGGGGTCGAAGTGGGTGCCGGACTCCTCCATGATCATCGCCCGGGCCTGGCGCAGGGGGAAGCCCGCCCGGTAGGGCCGGTCGGTGGTGAGGGCGTCGAGCACGTCGGCGACGGCGAACACCCGCGCGGCCAGCGGGATCTGCTCGCCCGCCAGGCCGTCGGGATAGCCCATGCCGTCCCAGCGCTCGTGGTGGGAGCGGACGATCTGGGTCGCCTCGGTGAGGAACTCGATCTGGCCGACGATCTCGGCGCCGATCGCGGGGTGGCGGGCCATCAGCGCGCGCTCCTCGGAGGTGAGCGGGCCCGGCTTGTAGAGGATCGAATCGGGCACGGCCACCTTGCCGATGTCGTGCAGCAGGAAACCGAACTCGAGCTCCGGCGCGTCGGGCCGCGGTATCCCGGTCGCCCGCGCGATCTCGATTCCGTAGGCGGCGACGCGCTCGGCGTGCTTGCCGGTGTAGGCATCGCGGGCCTCCACGGCATTGGAGAGCGCGCGCACGGTGGCGCGGTAGGAGCGCGTCAGCTGCTGGGTGAGCGCCCGCTCCTCCTTGAAGGTCTCGCGCAGGTCAGCGGCGTAGCGCTCGAGCTGAAGCTCCTTGTCGGCAGCCTCGCGCTCCCGGCGAGCCAACTCAGCGCGAAGCCGCGCGACCTCTCGCGTGAGCTCAGCTTCTGTGTGGAGCTCCACCGGCAACTCGACTCACTTGTTCTCGATCTCCGCGCAATGCAGATAGAAGGGCCTGGGCGGCATCCTGGACCGGTACGACCTCAATCCCCAGGTTGACGATACCCGAGGGTGTCGGCGACGCACCGTCTGAGAATAGGATCACCGCTCGCCGAAGTCGACGCCCGCGTAGGTCCAAAGCCTGCAAAACCGCCTGAGGGTTGCGGATTCCTACGTCAATCAGCGCGACTTCGAACCGGCGCTCCCCGCACACTCGTGCGGCTGCCGCACCAGATGTCTCCCACTGGTGCTCGATCCCGAGCTCGTCCAGACCGGGCTCGAGCGTCCGCTGAAGCTCCTCGCGTCCGACGATGAGCACGCGGCTGCGACCGGCCCGGACGGCCGCGGCCATCACCTGGCGCAGCTCGGCGGCGTCGATCGGCTTGGCCACCACCCACTCCCCCGACAGCTCGGTGCGCGCCGAGAACACGGACACGAACACGATCGGGGTGGCCCGCAGGTCGGGGTCGGCTCGGATCTGGCGCAGGACCTCGAACCCGTCCATCGAGGGCATGAGGATGTCCAGCGTCACCGCATCGAAGCGCTCGCCGCGCAGTGCGACCAGAGCCTGCTCGCCGCTGGTGGCGATCGCGGTGTCGACGTCGAGCGGCGCCAGCTGGTCGGCGATGAGCTCGGCCACGTCGAGCTCGTCGTCGACGATGAGCACCCGGCGGCCCCGGATGAAGTCCAGCGAGTCCCCGTCGTCGGCGGCCACCGCGGCGGGGATGAGGACGTTGAAGGTGGTGCCGCGCCCGGGCTCTGAGTCGACCTCGATCACCCCGTGGTGCAGGTCGACCAGCGACTTGACGATGGAGAGCCCGAGACCGGTCCCGGGCGCCGACTCGTTGCCGCTACGCGCGCGGTAGAAGCGCTCGAAGGCACGATCGGTCTCCTCGGCGGTCATCCCGATGCCGGTGTCGGCGATGACGATCCGCACCCACGCGCGGTCGGCCTCGACGCCGATGTGGATGCGGCCGCCCTCGCCCGTGTAGAGGTGGGCGTTGGTGAGCAGGTTGCCGATCACCTGGCGGATGCGCTCGGGGTCGGCCATCGCCAGCGGCAGCGTCGGGGCGACGTAGACGCCCAGCGTCTGGTGCTTGGCGGCGATCCGGGGGCCCATCAGCTCCGCCAGCTCCTGGACGGCCTCGCCGACGTCGATCGCGCGGGCGTTGATCTCGACGTGGTCGGCCTCGAGGCGGGCGACGTCGAGGAGGTCGTTGACGAGCTCGACCAGCCGGTCAGTCGAGCGCTTGATGATGTCCAGGAACTCCAGCTGGCGGGCCGACATGCTGTCGGGGCTGCGCTCGAGCAGCTCGACGAAGCCCTTGATCGAGGTCAGCGGGCTGCGGAGCTCGTGCGACGCGGTGGCGACGAAGTCGGACTTGGCGCGCTCGAGGCGCGCCCGCTCGGTGACGTCGCGGACGGTCCAGACGATGCCGCTCGAGGTGTCGTCGCCCATCGCCGCCGCGGTGACGGCCAGGATCCGCCCGCCGTGGTCGATGACGACCTCGCGCTCCAGCGCCGTGTGCAACGCGGGCAGCGGGCTGGTGGGATCGTCGACGCTCTTGCCCGGGGCCAGCTCGCGGACGAGCTCCGCGGCGCGGGGGTTCATGGTGGCGATGGCGCTGGACTCCGACTCGGTGACGATGAGCCCGTCACCGAGGCTCTCGATGGTCACCGCCAGCCTTCGGCGCTCGTCCTCGATCCGCCGCTGCGCCGAGGTGAGGTCGTCGGCCATGGCGTTGAAGGCCAGACCCAGCTCGCGCAGTTCGCGCGGGCCACCGGGCTGGACCCGGCGCTCGAGCCTGCCCGACGCCAGCTCGCCGCTCGCCCCGACGAGCTCGTCGAGCGGCCGGCGCATCGACCGCACCAGGCCGGCGATGAGGATGAGCGAGGCGATGAGCGCGAGCACGCCGGCGACGATCGCGACCGTGATCGCGTCGCGCGACTGGTTGCGGTCACGATCCGACGCCTGCTCCTGGCGGACGCGCTGGCGCGCCTGAAGCTGGTCGGCCACCGAGGCGGCACTGGCCAGCGTCCCGCCCCCGGCGCTGGCCGATTTCAGCCGGCCGCTCTGGGCCTGGGCGACGGCCAGGCGCTGCAGCGAGATCTGGCGGTCGAGCAGCTTGGCGCTGACCGAGTCAGGCACGGCGAGGGCGGTTGCGGCCTGGGCCGAGCGATCGAACGCACCCGCGGCCTGACGGCGGGCGGCGGGCGCCAGCGGTCCGGTCGCGTCGTGGGCGATCTCGACCTGGACGACGCCGGCACTGGTGAGGTTGGCGACAGCCGTCCCCAGGTCGGAGCTGCGTGCAAGGACGTTCTCATAGCGCTGTCGCGCGTTATAGAGGCTGGCGATCCCGGCCGCGGCCACGGACGCCAGCGCGATGGCGAGGCCAACCAGCGCAAGGCGCAGGGAACGTGCGATCGAGAAGCGGCCCATGAGCTGTACCCCTAGTGGTCTTTCACGCAGGTACGGTCGCACCGAGAGGTGCGCCTGGTGGATGCCAGGCGAGGACGCAGGACCCGACGTGTAGCAGCGCTACACGAGGGTCCGAGGACAAAGGGCGGGTGGGGACCGGTATCCAGGCGTGCCTCGAATGCGAGCCTATCTGCGGGGACGGCCACTTGGTAGGACGCGGCCGATCGTAGCGGTGCGATGCAAGAGGTTTGTCTCCGTGCAGGTATTGGGGCCTTTTCGTAACAAGAACCTCCAATTGCTGAGGTTTCGACAAGGTGCGTCACTAGCCTCCAGAAAAATGGGCCTCGTCCGCGCGTGGCGCCGACAGATCTACGGCGCGTCGCTGGTCGCCATCCTGATCCCCGCCTCGATCATCGCGGTGCTGTTCGCCGCGACTGGGAGCGGCCCGCTCCAGGGACTCGGCACGCTGGGCCAGGTGTTCAGCGGCCCCGCCATCCCGGGCGGCAACGCCTCGGCCCGTGTCTCGTTGAACTCCAAGGCGACGCTGCCCGGCAAGGGCACCGTCGCCGGCGCGGCGCTGAGGGGCCACAGTCCGGTGATCGGCCAGCCGCCGAGTAACGGCTCTCAGGGGCCCCATGGGTCGGCGGTGGCCCCGCTCAGCCTCGGTACGAGCACGTCGAGCTCCTCCGGCAGTGACGGGGGCGGTCGGCTTCACGGCGGGTCCGGCACGCGCGGCGGGGGCACCGGTGGCAGCCTGCCACCTCCGGCCCCGGTGAACACGCCGACGACGCCGCCGACGACGCCCACCACGTCGAGCACGACGACGACGGACACCACCACGGCGGCGTCGCTGCCGCCGATCGTGGCCGTTCCGCCGCCGCCCGTCAGCACGACGACCACGCCCACCACCGTGACGACGACGACCACGACGACGACGCCGGTTCACACCACCACCACGTCGACGACGCGGACCACCACGACGACGAGCACGACGAAGACGACGACGACGTCGACCACCAAGACGACGACCACGTCGACGACCAAGACGACGACGACGCCGACCACCAAGACGACGACGACGCCGACCACCAAGACGACGACGACGCCGACGACGAAGACGACCACGACCACCGTCACGCACACGACCACGGTCAAGGCGCCGACCACCAGGACCGCGACGACGGTGTTCAACAACGCCACGCCGCAGATCGCCACGACCGTGGCCCAGGCCGAGCACGGCTCGGCTAGGTTCACGGGATGCACCGGCGACTGGGGCCTGGCCCCCACCGGCCGGCTCGCCTAGCCGGGCTGCAACTTTCACTGCACACGCAGGAGAAAGCACCCCCCTGCCACCGGTCTTGATAGCTTCGCCACGTCCGCATCAGACGGCCCCGGTGACATTCTCGGACCCACCGGCCGCCGCGCTGCACGCTGTCACGACGACTGCATGCTCAACGCCCGTCGCTTCGCATACCCATTTCTGCTCGCCGTGGTCGTGCTCGGGCTCATCGCCGTGCCCGGATCGGCGGACCTGAGCAGCAAATACCAGGCCGGCCAGAGCCGCGCCAAGCAGCTGAGCTCGCAGATCTCGGCCCAGAGCCAGAGGATTGACGGCTACCAGGGGACGATCGACAACCTCCAGGTGCGCCTGAACGCGATCGAGAACGCGCTCGGCGTCCAGGAGCGGCTGCTCTCGAACGTCACCATCGAGCTCACCACCGCGCGCACGCGGCTCACCGGGCTGAGGGCCAGCGAGGCTCGCGACCAGCAGGCCCTGGCCGCTCAGCTGCGGGCCGACTACGAATCGCCGCTGCCCAACATCGTCAGCGTCGTCGTGGACGCGCAGGGGTTCGACCAGCTGGTCAACGGCGTGCGCAACCTCACGGCGATCCGGCGCAGCAACGTGGCCACCGTGCAACGGGTGGTGGCAGACCGCAAGGCGGTCGAGGCGCAGACGGCGGAGCTGACCACCGTCCAGGCCCGTCGTCGCCGCGAGGCCGCGGCGATCCTGGTCGAGCGCGACAACGTCACGCAGCTCCGGCTCTCGATCGTGGACAAGCAGCTGCAGGCCGAGCACATCCGCGGCGCCGCGGCGGCGAAGCTGACCACGCTCAAGAAGACGCTCGAGCACGAGGCGGCGGTACTCGACGCCCAAGCCGCGCGCGAGCAGGCGCTCAACGGAAGCGGCGGCACCGGAGTGGCGCCGCCCGGCGGCTGCGTCAACACCCCGTTCGTGGCCCACGGCGGCGAGTGGGGGTTCTTCCAGGCGCCGGGCACCGACTACAGCGTCAACCAGACCCCGATCATCGCCGCGCGTCTGGATGCGCTGGGCAAGTCGCTGCACCTGCACCTGATCGGGATCTCCGGCTACCGCACCCCCCAGCACTCGGTCGAGGTGGGCGGCTTCGCCAACGATCCCCACACCCAGGGCCTTGCCTCCGACACGCCGGGCGTCGAGGGCGTCCCGGAGGCCACGCTGTTGCAGTTCTGCCTCACCCGCCCGTTCCCGGGCGCGCGTGAAGCGGATCACATCCAGGAGTCGTAGGGCGTGGCCTGAAACTCAAGTAGGGTGGGCTCTCCCCCCGGTGGCGCCGCTCGTGCCGCAGCGACCACCGTCCTGCGAGGAGCGGAGAGGACACATGAGCGTTGACTTGTATGGGTTCGCGCCCGACGTGATCGTGGTGGGCGCCGGGTCGGCGGGCTGCGCGCTGACGCGCCGGCTCATCGACGCCGGGGTGAGCGTGCTCCTGCTCGAGGCGGGCGGCCCCGACGACAGCCCGGCGATCCACGACCCGGCGCGCTTTCACGAGCTGTGGCTGGCCCCCGAGGACTGGGCGTACTACACGACCCCGCAGGCGGCGGCGGCCGACCGGTCGCTGCACTGGCCACGCGGCAAGGTGCTGGGCGGCTCGAGCTGCCTCAACGGACTCATCCACGTGCGCGGGGCGCGCACCGACTACGACGAGTGGGTGCGACTCGGCGCCGAGGGCTGGGGCTGGGACGACGTGCTGCCGGCGTTCGTGCGCATGGAGGACTTCGACGGCGGCTCCTCGGCGGTCCACGGCTCCGGCGGGCCGCTGCACATCCTCAGCGACTATGAGCTTGCCCCGCTGCACGAGTCGATCATGGCCGCGGCGCAGGAGATCGGCATCGCGCACAACCCGGACTACAACGCAGGCGTGCTGGACGGCGTGGCCCAGATGCAGCTCACCATCCGAGACGGCCAGCGCGACAGCGCCGCCGTGGCCTACCTGCGGCCGGTGCTCGACGCAGCCAACCTGCGCGTCGTCACCGGGGCCCATGCCCATCGCCTGCTGCTCGAGGGCACGCGCTGCGTCGGCGTCGAGTTCGCCCACGACGCCGACCTGCACCGGGCTCAGGCCGGCCTGGAGGTCGTCGTGAGCGCGGGCGCGATCGAGTCCCCGGCGCTGCTGCTGCGGTCGGGTATCGGGCCGGCGGGCGATCTGCGGGCGCTGGGGATCGACGTCGCCGCCGACCTCCCCGGCGTCGGCGAGAACCTCCATGACCACCTGCTCTCACCGTCGATCTGGTCTGCCGAGAAGGAGATCGTCCCCTTCGAGCAGGGGCTGTCGCCGATCCAGACCCACCTGTGGTGGCGCAGCCGCTCGGACCTTCCGGGTCCCGACACGCAGCCCATCCATTTCAGCGTGCCGCTGTATGAGCCGTGGATGGAGGGGCCGCCCAACGCGTTCACCCTCCTGGGCGGAATGGTCCGCCCGCAGAGCCGGGGGACGATCCGCCTGAGCGGCCCGGGCGTGGGCGACCCGCTGGTCATCGATCCGCAGATCCTCTCCGCCGAGGCGGACCTGGTGGCGCTCGAGGCCTCCCTGGCACAGGTCCGCGAGATGGGGACGGCGCCGGCGCTCGGTGCGTGGGGCGCGCGCGAGCTCTATCCCGGCCCGGAGGTCACAGGCGCGGCGGAGGTGCGCGACTACGTGCGCCGCACCGCCATCAGCTACCACCACCAGGTCGGCACGTGCAAGATGGGCGTCGACGCCGAGGCGGTGGTCGACCCGCGCCTGCGCGTGCACGGGATCGAGGCGCTGAGGGTTGCCGACGCGTCGGTGATGCCGGCCGTCACCTCGGGCAACACCAACGCGCCCAGCCTCATGATCGGGGAGCGGGCGGCGGACTTCATCGCCGCCGCGGCTCAGAGCGCCGAGCGCACCTCGGAGGCGGCCCGCTCGCCGGAGCGGACCGCTCCGTCCATGTAGCCCATGAACACCTCGGAGGTCTCGGTCCCCGCCCAGTGGATCCGGCCGATGGGCGCGCGCAGCGCCGCGCCGTAGTCCGTCCACACGCCGGGCGGGAGGTAGCCCTCGTAACAGCCGCGCGTCCACGGCTCCTCTGACCAGTTGTGCTCGATGAGCATGTCCGGGTGGGCGGCATGGGGGCCGAACAGCCGGGTGAAGGATCCGAGCACGGCCTTCCGGCGCGCGCCGCCCCCCAGCGTGCCGAGCCGGCGCGCGTCCTGCCCGGTCACGAACCCCAGCAGCACTCCCGGCGTCCCGCTGGGCGGCGAGTTGTCATAGGTGAGGCCGACCGGCGAGCGGTCGCTGTTGGCGTAGGCGCTGAGCCCCTCGGCGCGCCAGAACGGCTTGGGATAGACGGCCTCGTACTTGATCACGGAGCCCTGGGGCACGCGCTGGGTGAGCTGGTCGCGCTGGGCGGGGAGCGGCGGGTCGTAGTCGATGCGTCCCGCCAGGGTGGGGGCCATGGCCACGACCACGGCCTTGCCATGCCAGGTGCCGGCGTCGGTGGTGACGGTGACGCCGCGCCCGGCGCGAACGATGCGCCGGACGGGCGCGTTGAGGACCACGCGCTTGCCCAGGCGCTCGGCCATCCGGATCGACACGAGCTGGGACCCGCCGACGAAGCGGGAGTCCTGCGCGCCGCCGGCGGTGCTGGTGAGGTTGATGATCCCGTTGCCCGAGCGGTAGTAGAAGAGCGCGTGCAGCAGCGAGAGGTCGCGGGGCTCGGCGGCGAAGACCGACTCGGTGGCGAGATCGAAGAGGAAGCGGGCGCCGGGGGTGCTGGAGTTGGCGAGCTTCCAGGTCTCGAGGGTCTGCCCGTCGAGCGCGAGCGCGTCGGGCGCCGTCCACGGCCTGTCGAGGGGCACCGTTGACGTCAATTGCACCATCTTGGCGAGCAGCGTGTTGAAGTCGGCGGCGTCGGCCGGCGGCAGGGGCGGGATGAGCCCGCGGAAGTGCGTCTGGCGGCCCAGGTAGTCGAAGATCTGGGCGCCCTTGGTGTAGGTCTTGAACGTGTGGATGCCCAGGGCCCTGGCACGCGCCATGAGCCGGTCCTGCCCGGGGCCGACCCATTGGCCGCCCACCTCCACCACCTCGCCGTGGCCGACCGGATGGTTGAGCGTGCGACCGCCGACGCGGTCGCGCGCCTCGAGCACGACCACGGAGTGACCGGCGTGCGCGAGGTCAGACGCGGCGGCCAGGCCAGCGAGCCCGGCGCCGATCACGATGACGTCGGTGCGGCGCACCGCGGCCCCGGTGCGAGCCGCCGCCGACGCGGCGGATGCCGCATCGACGGCCAGCGCTGCGGCGGCGGCGCCCACGATCGCCTCACGGCGCGAGACGCCCCGGCCGGGGACCCGGTCCCCACCCACCTCGGTCACCGGCCGGCCACCATGCAGTCGGGCCGCGCGCGGTCGGCGGGGAAGGGCAGGTCGGCGATCAGCGCGGTCTGCGCGTAACCGTCGCTGCGGGGCAGCGCGGACCCAGCGGCGCGCAACGTCGCGCGGGTCCCGTCACCCACCACCCACGGCGCCAGCGCCAGGAACTGCGGCTTGCTGCCGGCATAGGCGCGGTTGATGCCGTCGTCGTCGCCGGGCACGAAGCGGGCGTTGCCGACGTAGTGGCACCCGCGACCGCCCTGGCCCCGCAGGCCGCGCTGGAGGATGGCGCTCTGGCCGTCGAATGGAGTGTCTGCCAGGTTGCCGACCATGAACGGGTTGACAGCGTATGCGAAGTGGACGCTCGGATCGCTGACCGCGCGGTAGGCCGAGCCCATCCACGACAGGGGCTGCCAGTGCTCGAGCGGGTCAGAACCGTCGGGGCCCGTCCAGGCGCCGTCGTTGGCGTCGGCCTGGATGACGACGTTGGCCCCGAGGCGATCCAGGCAGCGCATGTAGGTCCTGGTGACGTCGTCGCAGGCGTGGGCAGGCGTGGCCGTCCCGTACGCGAAGGCGGGCAGGCTGGTGGCGATCCCCAGGCGCGCGCCGGTGCCCGGGATGGCGACCGGCGCCAGGTTCCGTCGTGCCGCGGCGCCGCCGGATGGACCGGAGCTGAAGCCCAGCGCCTGCTCGAAGCTCGTCAGCGGGACCTTGCGGTTGTCGGCGATGAGGTTGGCCAGCGGTGCCGGGTCGCCGCGGTGCACGACACGCGGTCCCCACACGAACGTCTGGTCAAAGGCGGTGCCGGCGGTGGGCGCGTACACGCTGCGGTCCCCTGGCGTCGCCGGGTCGCGCAGTGCCGCCACCGCGGCGGGGTCGCGCGTGAGCGCGAACGGCGCCTGGGTGTTGGAGGCGACGATGTAGAGGTGGTAGCGCCGTGCCTCGGTGGCCATCGTCGTCATGAACACGCGCACGAACGTGTCGGTGGCGGCGACGAAGCCCCGGCCGAGCTGCTGGGCGAGTGGCGGGTAGCGGGACTGGAGGTAGGTGAGGGCACGGTCGTAGCCGGTGTTGACGTCGGCGAGCGTGGCCAGGGTGAGGCAGAGGTCCCCGGTGCAGCCGTTGCCGCCGCGCAGCAGGGCCCGCGCGGCGGCGCCTCGCGGCCCGACGGCGATCGTCTCCAACCCGATGTCCTCGTCGAAGACGACGAGGTTGGGGCGCCCGGCGGCGAGGTGGGGGAGGACCTCCGTGCGCAGCGCGCAGTCGATGGCGTGCCCGTAGTCGGCGGCGGTGGACATCTGCGCGGGGTGCTGCTCGAACTGGATGGCGAAGACCCGCAGAGCGTGCGGGCGCGGGTCGGCGGCGAGCGCCGGCCGGCCCCAGTGCGGGCAGCTCGCGGCGCGGGCGGCCGCCGGCGCAGCGGCGGCGGCGACCAGGGCCGATAACGCCCCCGCCAACAGCACCAATCTCCTCATTGCCTGGGCAGGCTATCGCTTGACCGTCTGCGCTGGACATCTGTTCGCATAGCGCTCGATCGGTCGCTATGCGACCAAATAACGCGATAGATTCCCAGCACAGTGATGTCCGAGCGAACGCAGGTGGCGATCATCGGCGCCGGTCCGGCGGGTCTGCTGCTCGGTCAGCTGATGCACCGCCAGGGCATCGACGCGGTCATCCTGGAGGCTCGCAGCCGCGACTACGTGGAGGCGCGGATCCGCGCCGGCGTGCTCGAGCAGGGCACGATGGAGGTGCTGCGCGAGGTCGGCGTGGGGGAGCGCATGGACCGCGAGGGCCTGCGCCACGGCGGGATCTATCTGTGCTTCGACAACACCCTGCACCACATCCCGATGAGCGAGCTCACGCACGGGCGCGCGGTGATGATCTACGGCCAGACCGAGGTCGTCAAGGACCTGATCGCGGCCCGGCTGGAGACCGGCGCGCCGCTGCGGTTCGAATGCGAGGACGTCACCGTCGAGGGGCTCGACCACGACGAGCCCGTGGTCCGCTACCGCCACGAGGGCGCCGAGCACGAGCTGCGCTGCGACATCGTCGCCGGGTGCGACGGCTTCCACGGCGTCTGCCGGCCCGACCATCCCCGAGGACGCGCTCAGCGTGTGGGGACGCGAGTACCCGTACGCGTGGCTGGGGATCCTCGCCGACGTCGCCCCCTCCACCGACGAGCTCATCTACGCCTACAGCGACCGCGGCTTCGCTCTGCACAGCATGCGCTCGCTCGACCCGCAGCCGCCTCTACATCCAGGTCGACCCCGAGGAGGACATCGCCGACTGGTCCGACGACCGGATCTGGTCAGAGCTGCACCAGCGGCTGGCCTCGGACGGCTGGCAGCTCAACGAGGGCCCCGTCCTGGAGAAGGGGATCACGCCGATGCGCAGCTTCGTGGCCGCGCCGATGCGCTACCGGTCGCTGCTGCTGGCCGGCGACGCCGCGCACATCGTCCCGCCCACGGGCGCCAAGGGTCTGAACCTGGCCGTCGCCGACGTCACCGTCCTCGCCGATGCCCTGATCGACCATCTCACCTCGGGCTCGGAGACGGGGCTGGACGAGTACTCCGACCGCTGCCTGACGCGGGTGTGGCGCGCCCAGCACTTCTCCTGGTTCATGACCACGATGCTGCACCTGGACCGCAACGACGACGGCTACGGCCGCCAGCTCCAGCGCTCCCAGCTGCGCTACGTCACCACCTCCACGCCGGCGGCCACGTCGCTGGCGGAGAACTACGTCGGACTCGCCCTGGAGCAGACCGCTCCGACCGCGGTGATGCAATGGCCGAGGTCACCACGCTGGCCGAGGCCGTGGCCGAGATCGTCCACGACGGCGACGCGCATCGCCATCGAGGGCTTCACCCACCTGATCCCGTTCGCCGCCGGCCACGAGATCCTGCGCCAGGGCCGCCGCGACCTCGAGCTCATCCGGATGACGCCGGACATCCTCTATGACCAGATGATCGGGATGGGGGCGGCGCGCAAGCTCGTCTTCTCCTACGGCGGCAATCCGGGCGTCGGCTCGCTGCACCGCTTCCGCGACGCCGTCGAGCACGACTGGCCGCACGCCGATCGAGCTGGAGGAGCACAGCCACGCCGGCATGGCCAACCGCTACGCCGCCGGCGCGGCCCGGATGCCGTTCGCGGTGATGCGGGGCTACGTCGGCACCGATCTCGCGGCCCACACGCAGGTCAAGCCGATCACCTGCCCGTTCACCGGCGAGGAGCTCGTCGCCGTGCCCGCGCTGCGCCCCGACGTGGCCATCGTCCACGCCCAGGAGGCCGACCGCGACGGCAACGTGCAGCTGTGGGGGATCCCCGGCGTGCAGAAGGAGGCGGTGCTGGCCGCCGATCGGTCGCTGGTGACGGTGGAGCGGATCGTCGATGAGCTGGAGCCCCGGCCCGGCGGCCTGGTCATCCCGGGCTGGGTGATCGACGCGGTGGCCGAGGCGCCGGGCGGATCGCAGCCCTCCTACAGCCTCGGGATCACCACCCGCGACAACGACTTCTACCGCTCACTGGGACAAGCTCAGCCGCGACCGCGACGAGTTCGAGGCGTGGATGCGCGAGCACGTGCTGGAGCCCAGCCAGGACGTCGCGTCCCGATGACCGCCACCAACGAGCGGGCGACCTCGGGAGAGGTCCAGACCGTCGTCGCCGCGCGGCGCCTGGAGCACGCCAAGTCCGTGTTCATCGGCGTGGGCCGCCCGAGCACGGCGGCGATCCTGGCCCGGATGGTCCACAACCCCAGCCTCGTGCTCGTCTACGAGTCGGGCACGATCGGCGCCAAGCCGTACCACATCCCGTTGTCGATCGGCGACGGCGAGCTGGCCGAGACCGCCGACGCCGTCGTCTCGGTGCCCGAGATGTTCAACTACTGGATCGGCCCCGGGCGGGTGGAGGTGGCGTTCCTCGGTGCGGCGCAGGTCGACCGGTTCGGCAACCTCAACTCGACCGTCATCGGCGACTACGACCATCCCAAGACGCGCCTGCCGGGCGCCGGCGGTGCGCCCGAGATCGCCGCCTGCTGCCAGGAGGTGGTGGTCATCGCCCCGCACTCGCCACGCACGTTCGTCGAGCGGCTGGACTTCCGCACCACCGTTGGCTTCGGCGACGGGCCCGGCGACCGCGCGGCGCCTGGGCTTCCGGGGCCGCGGCCCGACCGCCGTGGTCACCGACCTCGGGGTCCTGGAGCCGGATCCCGAGACCCGTGAGCTGCGCCTCACCCTAGTCCACCACGGCGTGTGAGCCCGACCAGGTGCGCGAGGCCACCGGCTGGGACCTCAAGCTCGCCGGCGACCTGCAGCACACCCCGGCCCCCACCGAGGAGGAGCTCTCGGCCCTGCGCGAGCTCCTGAGCCGCTAACCCGTTCCCGTGCCCGTTCCGAGATCTAGAGGGGACTGCCAGAGATGAGCACCGAGGAGACCACCGAGCCGATCTACGCGCCGGTCGTCGACACTCCCACCAACTACCTGCGCGAGCCCGCCGACGCGCACCCTCCGCTCGACTATCCGCCGTACAAGTCGACCGCGCTGCGACATCCCACGCAGCCGCTCATCTATCTGCCCCAGACGATCACCGAGGTCACCGGCCCGGCGCTCGGCGACGCTCGGCGTGATCACGCCCGGCGACGCCGACCTCACCCGCCAGCACGACGGCGAGCCGATCGGCGAGCGGATCACCGTCTCGGGCCGCGTGTTCGACACCGAGGGCAAGCCGCTGCGCAACACGCTCGTCGAGGTCTGGCAGGCCAACGCGTGCGGGCGCTACCGCCACCGCTGGGACAACTGGCCCGCGCCGCTGGATCCCAACTTCACCGGCGCCGGCCGGTGTCTCACCGACGACGAGGGCCGCTACCAGTTCACCACGATCAAGCCCGGGCCCTATCCGTGGGGCAACCACTACAACGCGTGGCGCCCCGCCCACATCCACTTCTCCCTGATGGGGCGCGCCTTCACTCAGCGTCTGGTCACTCAGATGTACTTCCCGGGCGACCCGTTCTTCCCCTATGACCCGATCTTCAACTCCGTCCGCGACGATGCCGCGCGCGAGCGCATGATCTCGCGCTTCTCGATCCACGGCACCCAGCCTGACTGGGCCGCGGCGTACGAGTTCGACATCTATCTCCGCGGCCCCGCGTCGACCCCGTTCGAGGAGGCACATTGATCTTCGAGACCACCCCCTCGCAGACGGTGGGCCCCTACTTCGCCATCGGGCTGCCGTGGGCCGAGGGGCCGCACGCCGTCGACGCCGGGACGCCCGGGGCGATCACGATCACCGGCACGATCTACGACGGCGCCGGCGTGCCCATCCCCGACCACCTGCTCGAGACCTGGCAGGCCGATCCCGACGGCCGCTTCGCCGATGTGTACGGCTTCGGCGGCGCCTCGGAGATGGAGGGCTTCCGCGGCTTCGCCCGCTACGGCGTGGAGGTCGGGGACGGCGACTATCGAGATCGTGCACGGTCAAGCCCGGCCGCGTGTCGCGGAGCCCGGGGGCCGGCTCCAGGCTCCCCACATCGCCGTGACCCTGATGGCGCGCGGGATGCTCAACCGCGTCGTGACCCGGATCTACTTCGGCGACGAGGAGGAGGCCAACGCCGAGGACCCGATCCTGGCCCTCGTCCCGGCCGAGCGGCGCCAGACGCTGATCGCGACGCCCGAGGACGGCGGCTACCGCTTCGACATCCGCGTCCAGGGGCCGGGCGAGACGGTCTTCTTTGACGTCTGACGCGCTGTTCGGCGGCATCTACGCGCGCGGCGCGGCCGCCGCGGAGGTGAGCGACCGTGCGCCTGGCTGCAGGCGATGCTCGACGTCGAGGCGGCGCTGGCCCGTGCCTGTGCCGCGGAGGGCCTGATCCCGGGCCTGGCCGCCGATGAGATCGCCGGCGCCTGCCGGGCCGACCGCTTCGACATCGCCGCCCTCGGGCCGCGACGCCGCGGACTCCGCCACCCCGGTGGTCGGCCGCTGGTCAAGGCGCTGCGGGCCGCGGTGGCCGAGCCGGCTCGCGAGCACGTGCACCTGGGCGCCACCAGCCAGGACATCGCCGACACCGCGCTGATGCTGATCGCCCGCCGGGCGCTCGCGCCGCTGCTGGACGATGCGCGCGCCGCCGCCGGCGCCGCCGCCGGCCTGGCCGAGGCGCATCGCGACACGCCGATGATCGGCCGCACGCTGCTCCAGCAGGCGCTGCCGATCACGTTCGGGTTGCGCGCCGCCGGCTGGCTCACCGGGCTGGACGCCGGGCGGCGCCGGCTCCGGCAGGTTCGCGACGGCGAGCTGGCGGTGCAGATGGGCGGCCCGGTCGGAGCGCGGCGCGACCGGCGGTGCCGGCGCGCGTCGCTGCCGAGCTCGGGCTGGCCGAGCCGGTCATGCCCTGGCAGGCGATCCGGGTGCGTCCCGTCACGCTGGCCGCCGCTCTGGGAGCATTCGACGGCGTGCTGGCCAAGATCGCCCGCGACGTGACGCTGCTGGCCCAGCAGGAGGTGGCCGAGGTGAGCGAGGGCGGGGGCACGGACCCCGCCCACCCCGCGGCGGCTCGAGCGCGATGGCCCACAAGCGCAACCCGGTCGGCGCCGTGTCGGTGCTGGCCTGCGCCAAGCGCACCCCCGGCCTGGTCGCCACCGCGCTGGCGGCGATGGAGCAGGAGCACGAGCGCGCCGCCGGCGCGTGGCAGGCGGAGTGGGGGACCTACACCGAGCTGCTGGCCCTCAGCGGCTCGGCGACGGCCTGGGCGCGCGAGCTGCTGGAGAACCTGGTGGTGGATCCGGACCGGATGCGCGCGAACCTGGCCGCGGCGGCGACCGGGGACCAGCCCATTCCCGACGGCGCCGGCGAGCTGGTCGACCGCGCGCTGGAGGCGCACCGCGGACCGGAAGCCGATCACCTATCGGAGGCCCCCCAGCGGTGATCCCGGTCGACCTCAACTGCTCGGCCAGCGGCCCCGACGACGCCCCCGTCCTGCTGCTCGGCGGCTCGCTGGGGACGACGCTCGACATGTGGGATCCCCAGGTGCCCGAGCTCTCGGCCACGCACCGGGTCATCCGCTTCGAGCACCGCGGCCACGGCGGGTCGCCCGGTCCCCACGGGCCCCTACACGATCGACGACCTGGGGGCCGACGTGGTCACCATGCTCGACCGCCTGGACCTGGCTCGCGTCGTCCTACTGCGGGCTCTCGATCGGCGGCATGGTGGGCCAGTGGCTGGCCATCAACGCGCCCGAGCGGATCGACAGGCTCATCCTGCTCTGCACCTCGGCGTACCTGCCGCCGTCGGAGAGCTGGCACGAGCGCGCCGCCGCGGTCCGCGCGGCCGGCACACCCGAGGTCGTGGCCGACGCGGTGCTCGGCCGATGGTTCACACCGGCCTACGCCGCATCGCATCCCGATATCGTGGCACGATATCGGGCCGATGATCGCGGGCATCGACGCCGAGGGCTACGCCGGCTGCTGTGAGGCGATCGCCGGCATGGACCTGCGCGGCGGCCTGCCCGGCATCACGGCGCCGACGCTCGTGGTGGCCGGGCGCCAGGACCCGTCGATCCCGCCCGAGCACGGCGAGGCGATCGCCGCCGCCGTCCCGGGCGCGCGCATCGAGATCCTCGACCCCGGCGCGCACCTGGCCAGCGTCGAGCGCGCCGAGGCTGTCACGTCGTTGATCGCCGGCCATCTCGCCGGCCGGACCGAGGGGGTGAGCGCATGACCGACGAGGGCCACGACGCCGGGATGAAGGTCCGCCGCGCGGTTCTCGGCGACGCCCACGTCGACCGGGCGATCGAGCGCACCACCGACTTCACCGCGCCGTTTCAGGAGTTCATCACCCGCTATGCATGGGGCGGGGTGTGGACCCGCGAGGAGCTGGACCGGCGCACCCGCAGCGTGATCACGCTGTCCGTGCTCACCGCGCTGGGCCGCGAGAACGAGATCGCGATGCACGTCCGCGCGGCCCTGCGCAACGGCCTGACCCCGGCTGAGATCGGCGAGATCTTCATCCACACCGCGATCTACGCCGGGGTGCCGGCGGCCAACTCCGCGTTCGCGATCGCCCAGGAGGCGATCGACGCCGAGTCGGCCTCTGGCGGAGCGGCGTCTAGCCCTTGATGAAGCCGGTGCCCTTGACGGCCTTGAGCACCTGAGCGGCCGTCAGGCCGGTGTCGAAGGGTCCGCTGGGAGCGATCGGCTTGCCCAGGAACAGTCCGATGGCGCCGGCGTGACGCGCCTCGACGGTCACGATCGACAGCGCGACACCCAGGTACGCCGGGGTCTTGATGTTGAACGCCTGGCCGATGTAGGCGTGAACGCCGGTGTTCTCCAGGACGTAGGCGGTCGCGGCGAACGTGTCGACGTCCGTCGTGGCCTTGCCGAAGTCGAACTTCGGCTTCTTGGCGGCCTTGCTGCCGAGCGCCTTCTTCAGCGTCGCGACATGGGTGTCCTCGTCCTTCTTGGTGGTGGCGAGGAACTGCTTGAGCGCCTTGTTCTTGACGATGCCGTTCTTGGTGGCCTCGTCGTAGAACGCCGCCTCCAGGTACTCCAGCGTCAGCGCGTAGTTGAGGATGCCGATGTCGCCCGCGCCGAAGCTGGACGGCGGTGCGCCCTTGGCCAGCGCGGCGCCCGGGACGAGGGCGCTGAGGATGGCGCCGCCGCTCAGTGCGGCAGCGCCGCCGATGGCGCCCTTGCGCAGGAAGGACATCCGGGTGTCACCCGCGACCGCGTCGGCGGCCTCGCGGATGGCGCCGTCGGCGTCCACGGTTTCGAGATTGATATGAGCCATGCAGACTGCTCCTTGTTTGGGAGTCGGGCCGGTCCCGCACCCAGTGCTGCGGGGTCGGCGGCCTGCCGGATCACATTGCTATGTCAGATAACTGACATAGGGGCTCAAGCTCTGCGGCCAGGCTGCCGATAACAGGAACTAGCCCGCTGCTGCGATCGCGGTGCTCCGCACCGCAGCCCCGGCCCTGACCGCCCACTGCGGCTTGGCCAGCAGCAGCTGCACGTCGCAGATCCGTCGCTCGGCGAAGCCGCCCTCGCAGTAGGCGAGATACAGCGTCCAGATCCGCTGGAAGCGCTCGTCGTAGCCCAGCCGGGCCAGCTCGTCGCTGTTGGCGGCGAAGTTGTGGCGCCAGCGGCGCAGCGTCTCGACGTAGCTGGCGGTGATGTCCTCCAGGCCCACCGCCTGCAGATCGGTGCGGCGCGCCACGTTGCGCATGAGCACCTCCATCGAGGGCAGGCAGCCCCCGGGGAAGATGTACTCGCGGATGAAGGACTTGGACGCCTTCTCGACCTCGTAGGCCCGATCGTCGATCGTGATCGCCTGGAGCAGCATCGCTCCGTGGGGGGTCAGCAGGTCCGAGCAGCGCGAGAAGAAGTGCCCGATCTGCTGCCAGCCGACCGCCTCGATCATCTCGATCGACACGAGCTTGTCGAAGCTGCCCCGCAGGTCCCGGTAGTCGCGCATCAGCACCGTGACGCGGTCCTCGAGCCCGGCCTCCCGGACGCGCGCCACCGCGAAGTCGTGCTGCTCGCGAGAGATCGTCGTCGTGATGACGCGGCAGCCGCGGGTGGCGGCGGCGTAGACGGCAAAGCCTCCCCAGCCGGTGCCGATCTCGAGCACCCGATCCTCGGGGCCGAGGTCAAGGCGCTCGCAGACGCGCTCCAGCTTGGCCACCGACGCCTCCTCGAGCGTCATCCCGGGGCGCTCGAACAGCGCGCACGAGTACATCATCGTGGGGTCGAGCATCCGCGCGAACAGCTCGTTGCCGAGGTCGTAGTGGGCGGCGATGTCGCGCCGGCTGCGTTGCCGGGTGCGGCGGTTGAGGGCCTCGCGCACGCGCTGGCGCGGCTTCCACAGCGGCGCGGTGACGGCGCGCACGCGATCGATCAGGACCGCGTTGCGCGCGGCGAGGCGGATGACCGCCACCAGATCGGGGCTGTCCCACATGCCCTGGGCGTAGGACTCGGCCAGGCCGCGGCTGCCGCGCATCAGCATCCGCCAGAACCGGGGATCATGGACGTGGATCGTGGCGGTGGGAGGGCCGGAGCCGAACGTCCGGCGCGCCTCGCCCTCGACGATGGTGAGGCTCCCGACGCGGATCGCCTCGAGTATGCGCGACGCCACCGCCCGCGAGGCGCCGTTCTGGCGCTCGGTCATCGGGTGGCCGCCTCGGGGTGGGGGTGGACGCGTGCACCGCGGAGCTTGAGCCCGACGGCGTGTCCGTAGATGAGCGCGAGCACCCGGGCGGTGGCCAGCGGGTAGCGGGCCGTCATCCTCGCCACCGCGCCGCGCGTCAAGGGCTCGGCCCGCATCGCCAGGGTGGCGTCGAAGGCCTGTCGGCCCTCGCGATGGCTCTCGATGTGGACCGAGAGCGTCGGCCCGGGTTGCGTGGCGCGTGCCTCGTACAGGTGGTCCATGCCCATGAACGGCGAGACGTGCAGCTCCTTGGCAAAGCGACCCCCGCGCACGGCGGAGCCCGGCGTGCGGTCAGAGAGCAGGTAGGAGTAGCGCTCTCCCCACGGCGTGTTGGTGACCTCGGCGAGCACGCTGTGGAGCTCCCCGTCCCCACCCGCCTCGAAGCAGTAGTAGAAGCTCACCGGGTTGAAGCACAGCCCGAACGAGCGCAGCTGGGTGAGCAGCCGGATCGGCCCCGCGGGGCGATGGCCGCACAGCTCCGCGACCCGGTCGCGGACGGCGACGTCGAGCGGCAGCGACGCCGGGCCCAGGTAGTCGCGGCGGCGGAAGCGCAGCGCCCCGGGGCCCCGGTGGAGCAGCCGCCCGCCCAGCAGCGAGGGGAGCTCGCCGAGGTCGAGGTAGACCAGGGACAGGCGGTGGGTGAACTCCTTGCGGGGCTCCAGGCGCCGGTGGCGGATGGTGCCCGTGTAGATGGCGCTGGTGGTCACAGCTGTGCTCCGAAGTGCTCGGCCACGCGCAGCGCGCTGACCACGCCGTCCTCGTGAAAGCCCCAGCCCCAGTAGGCGCCGCAGAAATGGGTGCGGTTGCGCGCGCTGATCTGCGCGACGCCTCTTTGGGCGGCCATCCCCTCGCGCGTGTAGACGGGGTGGGCGTAGGCGATCGTGCGGATCACCTGCGCCGGGTCGATCTGATCGCTGCGGTTGAGCGTCACGCAGAACTCCCGCTCGGCGCGCAGGGACTGGAGACGGTTCATGTGGTAGGTCACGGTGGTGCGCCCCGTCGGAGTGTCGGGGAGGTGGTAGTTCCAGCTCGCCCAGGCGCGCCGGCGCCGCGGCAGAATCGAGGTGTCGGTGTGGAGCACCGCCTCGTTGGCCTGGTAGGGGATCGCGCCCAGGAGGCGGCGCTCGGCGTCGCTGGCGTCGGCAAGCAGCGCGAGCGCCTGGTCTGAGTGGGTGGCCAGCACGACCTCGTCGAACGGCTCCGGCTCGCCGCCGCGTGGGGTCACCAGCACGCCGTCGGCGCCCCGACGGACCGCTTGTACGGGGGTGCTCAGGCGGAGGCGTCCCCGGAAGCGGCTCAGCAGCGCCTCGACGTACCGCGCGGAGCCGCCGCTGACGGTCTGCCACCGCGGCCGGCCGCGAAACGACAGCATGCCGTGATTGTCGAAGAACTCGACCAGGAACCGGGCAGGGAAGGACCACATCTGCCGCGGGTCGGCCGACCACACCGCCGACGCCTGGGGCACGATCACGCGCTCGATGAATGGGCGGCTGAAGGCCTGCTGCTCCAGCCATTGCCCGAGCGCCGGGCCATCCGGCTTCCCGTCCTTCCCGTCGCGCCCGTCCCGCACCAGCTCGCGGGCGGCGCGGTTGAAGCGGGCCAGGTCGGCCACCATCCGGTGAAACCACGGCGTGACCAGGTGCGCCCGCTTGGCGAACAGGCCGTTGGGCGACGAGCCGGTGTACTCGAAGTCCCCGCGGCCGTCGCTGACGCCGAACGTCATCGTCGAGGGCTGAATCGCCACGCCCAGGCGATCGAGCAGACGCTCGAAGTTGGGGTAGTTGCGGTCGTTGAAGACGATGAAGCCGGTGTCGACGTTGTGGGTCTCGTTGGCCGTGTCCACCCGGACGGTGTTGGTGTGGCCGCCGGCGTAGCCGGCGGCCTCGAACACGGTGACCTCGTGGGTGGAATCCAGCAGGTGGGCGGTCACCAGACCGGAGACGCCGGCCCCAACGATCGCGATCCTCATCTTCTGGCGCCTTCTACCCGATTTCGTCTGAGCCGGTCGACGTGCCGTGGGCCTCGGCGGCCGCCCGTCTGCGCTCGCGACGCTCGCCGACGGCGGCGATCAGGACGCTGAGCTCGAACAGCCCGTAGAGGGGGAGTGTCTCGAGCAGCATCGTGATCGCGTCCCCGGGGAGCACGGCGGCCACCAGACAGCACGCGAGCACCGCCCAACGACGGTTGCGGCGAAGCTGCCGAGGGGTCACGAGCCCGGCGCGGGTCACGGCGATGATCGCCACCGGCACCTGGAACAGGAGCCCCATGGCCAGGAGCACCGTGGCAGCGAACTTGTAGTACTGGTTGGCCTGTACGAGCACGTTGAACTCGCCGCTGTTGAAGTTCTGGAAGAAGTGCAGCGAGGCCGGCAGCACGACGGCGTAGCCGAAGGCGACGCCGGCCGCGAACAGCGCGGGGATGGCGAGCGTCACCGGCAGCATCCGGCGGCGAAGGTGCGGTTCGAGCGCCGGCATGAAGAAGCCATAGGCCTGAAGCAGCACGACCGGCAACGCGAGGATGAGGGCGAAGATCAGGGTGACGGTCAGCGTCGCGGTGAACGGTTCGCCGATGCCGAGCGTGACCGGGCGGTCACCCTGCGGAGCTGCCGACAGGCTCTTGACGTCGTGACCCAGGTTCTTCTGGACCTGCGCCAGCGACGACTGCGTGGCCGCGGACTGGGGCTGGGCCCGCAGCGCGCCGACGACGACGCCGAGTTGCTTGGCGACGTCGCGGGCGCTCAGCTGCACGGAGTAGGTCGCCCCCAGCGGCCCGTGTCCGGCGCGGACCTGCTGCTGGGTGTTGTGGGCGAGGGGCTGGTTGACCAGACGCAGGATCTGATGGTTCTGCCAGAAGCAGAGGCCGAACGCGACCGCGATCGCCACCAGCGACACGATCAGCCGCGAGCGCAGCTCGTCCAGGTGGTCCACGACGCTCAACTGAGCGTCGTGACTCACCGGGCGAAGGCCTACGGGCGCGAGAGCGCCTGGGATCTGCATCGACAGATTCCGCGTGGGTCGGGTCGGCGGGCGCGCGCTCAGGCGGCCGGTGTGAGCGGGCTGTGGCGGACGCTGTGGTCGCCGGTGGGCTCGGCCACGGGTGCGGGCTCGACCACGGCAGCGGGGACGGCAACGGGCGCGGGGGCGGCCGTCAGCTCGTCGACGTGAGCGACGTTGTCGTCGGCGGTCATGTGGGCGGTGTGGGCCTGGGGCGCATCGCCGCTGACCGAGTCCTTGAAACCGCGTAGGCCCTCTCCGAGGGACTTGCCCATCTCCGGCAGGCGCTTGGCTCCGAACACGAGCAGCACGATGACGAGGAGGAACAGGATGTGAATGGGGTTGTCGAGTCCGAGCATTTGAAATCTCCGATCAGCCGTTTGCGCTGGACGGTGGTTCCTACGGACGGCGCCGCGGTTTGGATCACCGCCGGCGCGATGCCGGCCGCGACGGCTCGCGAAACTAGGTCAGCGGCGCGCTGATGACCGGCGGATGCGTCGGGACCTTGGTCCCGCCGGCGGGCTCAGGCGTGACCATCACCAGCGACACCCCATGAAGGCTGCCGGGCACGCCGACCTGCCCATCGCCGGCAGCCGTCACGCTGAACAGCGCCGTCGTCGGCGATGGCGAGGCGTGGCCCCGCTGGAGCCACACCTCATAGATCTGGCCGGCCGGAGGGGGCGAGAAATGATGGACGACCAGCTCGGCCTGCCCCCGGGCGATCCTCAGCTGCGCGGTCCCCTGGCCGGTGACCTTGGCGTCGATCACCCGCGTGCCGGGGCCCGACGAGGAGGTCAGGCTGACCGCGACGAACGCGAGGACGAGAATGGCCAGCGCGGTGCTGAAGGCGAGGGCCGATCGCGGCACGGCCCAGCGCGAGACCCGCACACGACCTCGGGCGGCGCGGCGTGGAGCGCCGGCGGGCACCGGCTCGTCGTCGATGGCGCGCAGCACGCGGCGCTTGAGCTCAGGCGATGCGCGATGCCGTGGGGCGCTCATCGGCAGGGCGGTGACCACCTCCTGGAATGAGGCGAGCTCGTCGCGGCAGACGGAGCACGTGTCGAGGTGGCGCAGGAAGGCGTCAGCCTCCGCGGCATCCAGTGCTCCGAGCGCATAGGCGGCGACATCGCCGCCGCACTCGCGGTTCTGGGGGGTACGGTCGCGGTCGTTCATCGGCGTGTCCCGCTTCTCATAGCACCGCTCCCGAAGGGTCTCCGAGCGCCATTCGCAGCTTCGTCAGACCGAGCCGCATCCTTCCCTTCACGGTACCAGCAGGAAGTTGGAGCATCGACGCGATCTGGGTGTGGGTGAAACCGCCGAAGTACGCGAGCTCGATCACCTGCCGCTGCTCCGCGGGGAGCTCACCGAGCGCGGTGCGCACCTCGTCCGCATCCTCGCGGGACTGGACCTCGCCGGCGGTGTCCTCGGGCGCCGGCATGCGTTCGACGATCCCTTCGGCGTTGACGTCCTGCCCGGTCCGGACCGATTCGCGCCGGAAGAGGTCGATCGCCCGGTTGTGCACGACGCCGAGCACCCACGACCTGACGCTGCCGCGCTGGCGGTCGTAGCGGGCGCCGCTGCGCCACAGGGACAGGAAGGCCTCCTGGACGACGTCCTCCGCGGTGCTGCGCCGGCCGCACATGCGATAGGCGAGCGAGAACGCCGCGTCGGCGTGGCGGTCGAAGACGACCTCGAAGGCGCGGGCGTCGCCGTCGTGGACCAGCGGCATCAGATCCTCGTCCGCGAGCGTGCGGAGGTCGGGACCGGACTGACGGAAGCTGATGGATGGGCGGAACACGGTCTGTGATGTAGTGGATCAGGTCTGCTTAAGCGGTGGTGCCCCCGGCCGCCCGAGGAGTCGGCGACCGAGGGCGGGCAGGCGGCAGATCCAGCGCTACTTGATCAGCGGACCCGCCTTGGCCAGCACCATGCTCTTGCTCAGGGGCTTGTCGAACGCGCCGTTGGGCGTGATCGACTGGCCCGTGAGCACGGCGATCGTGGCGGCGTGACGGGCCTCGGTCTGAACGATCGATCCGGCGGCGGCCAGCACGGATTTATCGCTCAGTGACGGAGCGGCTCCGTTGTAGGCGCCGACGCCGGTGTTCTCCAGGACGTAGGCGAGCTTGAGGAAGCCGGCCTGGTTGGTGACCGGGAACGCGAACGTCGGCATCTTCACCGGCTTGCCGCCCAGCGAGGTGATCGCCTTGGTCAGAGCGCCGACGTGCTCGGCCTCCTCGTCGCCGAACGACTTGGCCAGGCTCTTGGCCTGACCGCTGAGGCCGACCGACTTGCCCTTGGACTGGTAGAAGGCGGTCTCCAGGTATTCGAGCGTGAGCGCGAAGTTCAGGATGTCGACGTCGGACGTCGCGGCCAGGGCGTCGCTGACGTAGGGCGTGACGGCGCCGGCGCCGTAGACGGCGGCGACGCCAAGGGCACCGCGCAGGATGAAGCCGGAGCGGCTGATGCCGTTGACCTCGACACCGGCCAGTTCCGGACTGGGCATATCAGGGGTGTTCATGGGAATGTGTTCCTCTCTTCAGGCTCGGGCAGGCGGCTAGGCGATGAACGGCTTCACGACGGCCAGAACCTGGGCCATGCTCATGGGCTTGGCGAACGCGCCGTCGGGGGTCGGCGACTTCTTGAGCAGCAGGTTCAGCGTCGCGGCGTGGCGGGCTTCGATGGTGTGGATCGAGAGCGCGGCCGCGAGGATCTCCTTGCTCTTGATGTTGCCCGCCTGTCCCAGATACGCGGAGGCGCCGAGGTTCTCGACCGTCGCCGCCAGGGCGGTGACCTGCGCCGCGCTGTGGATGGGGAACTTGCCCATCGGCTCGGCGGCGGCCGTCCCGAGCTGACCGGCGACCGTCTTGAGGGCCTGGACGTGGTCGGCCTCCTGGGCGCCGAACGTCTTGAGCACCGACAGGTCCTTGCCGTGGAAGAGCCCGCTCTTGATCACCTTGTCGTAGAACTGCGACTCCAGGTATTCGAGCGTGAGCGCGTAGTTGACGATCGCCAGATCGCTCGAGCCGGAGCCCGAGCTCGCGGCTGCGCTGCTGCTCGTGTTGCTCATCGTGGCGCTCGACGTACCGGCCGCCGCGCCAGACGCCGCGCCTGATGACGTCGCCGTGCTCGACGAGCTGCCGCACGCAGCGATGAACGCCGCCAGCGACGTCGCGGCAGCGCCGGCGCCGACGCGCTTGCCCGCCATCTTGAGGAAGCGCTTGCGCTCGACGTCGTCGCGAGCGAGGCGCTCGACGATGCCGGGCGTCGGCTCGCCTGCCTCGGTGTTGCTGGATTCCGTCATCGGAACTCCTTGTCTCATCGTGCGCAAATCCGGTCCCACACCCCGTCTACGGCGCCGGCCGGCGGGCGGATCACTGCTATCCGGTGTGCAGGCAGGCGCCCAGCGCACGATCTCTGCCCGGGATTTGGGAGAAATCCCGCTCGTTTGCGAACGGATCCGTGGAGCGCATGGCACCGCGGGCAGACTTTTTCCAGACATTCAGCCGTGCGGCGCCGCCGGGGAGTAAAGGGGGTCGGCGATGCTGCCGATGCGCCGCATAGCCGAACGGGTGCGCCCGTTCAGACCCCACATGCCCTCACTCCCCAGCTCCCCGACCGCGACCCTGCGCGGTCGCTTCACCGCCCAGCACGCCACGCGGCTGCTCTGGCGCGCGGGCTTCGGGCCCAAGCCGGGGCAGGCCAAGCGCCTGGCCGCGCTCGGACTCGACGGCGCGGTGGCCTCGCTGACGCGTCCGCAGGGGCGCGCTCAGCTCATCGGCCGCCCGCCGCACGGCGAGGGCGGCCTGCCGCTGGACCCGATCGACGTGTGGGGCGACGACCACTGCTGGTGGCTGGACCGGATGGTGCGGTCTGACCACCAGTTCGTCGAGCGCATGACGCTGGTCTGGCACAGCTGGTTCGCCACGTCGGTCGAGGGCGCCACCGCGGCCCTGATGCTGCGCCAGAACCGGATGATGCGCGCCCGGGCCCTGGGCAACTTCCACGATCTGCTGGTCGAGGTCACGCGTGATCCCGCGATGCTCCTGTGGCTGTCGGGCACTGAGAACAACAAGTACAGCCCCAACGAGAACTACGGCCGTGAGGTGATGGAGCTGTTCACGCTGGGCGCCGACCGCGGCTACACCCAGCACGACGTCCACCAGCAGGCCCGGGCGCTGACCGGCTTCACCAACAGCTGGAGCGGGAGCCTCGGGCCCCACGACTTCCGCTTCGACCCCGAGCTCCACGACACCGGCGTCAAGAAGATCTTCGGGCAGCGCGGGCGGTTCAACTACGTGGACACCTGCCGGCTGTGCGTGACCCATCGCACCCATCCGTCATTCATGGTCGCCAAGCTCTGGGGCTACTTCGTCGGCGAGCCGATCCCCGCGCCCGTGCTGCGCGCGCTCGAGCGCACCTACGTCCACAGCGGCTTCGAGATGCGGCCGCTGGTGGAGGCGATCCTGCGCCATCCGCTGTTCTACGAGGGCGAGCGCATGGTCATCCCGCCGGTCGTCTACTGCGCCGGGCTGCTGCGGGCCACCGGAAACACGGTGCAGACCAACGCCTGGGCCTGGATCGGCGAGCAGACCGGGCAGCGGCTGTTCGATCCGCCCAACGTCGCCGGCTGGGACTACACGCACTGGCTGGACACCTCGCGCTGGGCGGCGCGCTTCCAGGCCGTCAACTACGCGCTTGAGACGGACATGATCGACCCCGAGTCCAAGACCTACGACATCCACGAGAACGCCTCCCAGGCGCTCGCGCGCGCGCTGGCCTTCTGGGGCAACCCGGATCTCTCCGACGCGACCACGAGCGAGCTGCTCGCCTTCAGCCGCAAGGCCCAGAAGCGGATCAAGGCCGACTGGGAGGAACGGCCCTACCGGGTCATGCGCCAGAACGCGCTGCGCGCGCTCATCCCCACCACACCCGATTGGCAGACCTGCTGATGGCCCGCCGGCCTGCCGACAACTGCTGCGACGGCTTCACCCGCTCGGAGGCGATGCGGGCCGCGATCGCGGCCGGGCGCCAGGGGGGCGGGAATGGTCCCTCGGGAATGGGATCCGCGGATGCCGATCCCCGCCGGGACCGGGATCGACCGGCGCCGCTTCCTGCTGGGCGCCGCGGGCGGCCTGGTCTCGGTCTACGGCGCCGGCCGGCTGGGACTGGGCGGGCAGGCGCTGTCTGAGGGGATCGCCCAGGCGGCCACCGCCCAGAGCTCGTCGAGCCCGATCCTCGTCTCGATCTTCCTCGCCGGCGGGATCGATGCCCTGTCGGTGCTGGCCCCGACCGAGGACCCGATCTACCGCAAGCTGCGTCCGACCCTGGCGGTGTCCCCGTCTGACGGGATCCCCTTCACCGAGGACCCGCGGCTGAGCTGGGGGCCGGCGGCGGCCGGGTTCGCCGGGCTGCACAACGCCGGCAAGATGACGGTGTTCCCGGGCATCGGCTACCGCGACCCGGACATGTCGCACTTCACCAGCCGCCACTACTGGGAGGTCGGCGCGGCCGACACCCGCGTGATGACCGGCTGGCTGGGCCGCTACCTGGACCAGGTCGGCACCGCCAACAATCCGCTCCAGGGGCTCTCGATGGACAGCGAGATGAACCCGACCCTGGCCACAGCGGTCAACCCGGTGGCGGCGATCGACCTGCCGGAGAGCTTCTCGCTGTGGCTGCAGCGACGTGTGGGGCGACGTGTTCAACCTGACGCTCGACTCCGCCTCGGCGATGGGCGACGCCCAGCGCCGGGCCGCCGATCCCGCGATCGCGCAGGTCGCGGGCGCCGCATCGGAGGTGGGGGTCGTGCGCCGCGCCCTGGCGCCGTTCCGCAACGCCGACGGCAAGCCGACCTACACCGCGCCCGTCACCTACCCGACCAGCAGCACGTCGACTTCCCGCAGCGGCTGGCCGGGCTGGCGGCGATGATCGCGGCCGGCCTGCCGATGCGCTGCGTCGCGCTGACCCCCGAGACCCAGTTCGACACCCATGCCACCCAGAGCGAGACGTTCACGCCCGGTCTGACGACGGTCGCCGAGGCGATCGCCGCGTTCCAGGCCGACCTCGAGGCCCGCGGGATCGCCGACCGCGTGCTCGTGCACGTGTGGTCGGAGTTCGGCCGCCGGGCGCAGGAGAACGGCGGCCTCGGCACCGACCACGGCGCCGCCGGCGTCGGCATGCTGATCGGCACGCGCGCCACCGGCACGATGGTCGGGGAGTGGCCGTCGCTCACCAACCTGGACGTCAACGGCAACCAGAAGGAGAACGTCGACTTCCGCGGCGTGTACGCCTCGCTGCTCGAGCAGTGGTTCGACCACGACGCCGCGTCGGTGATCCCCGACGCCGGCACGTTCGCCCGCTACCCGCTCGTCCGATGACCCTGCGGCGCACACTCACGCTCGGCCTGGGAGCGGTGGCAGTGGCCGCTGCCACCGCCGGCGCCGGCGCGAGCGCGGCCAGCCTGCCGTCAGAGGGGGGCTCGACGGCCAGGGCCCCCGCCCGGCTGCTGGTCTACGCCCAGGAGTGGTCGTTGTGGCCCTCGCGTCCGTCGTTGAAGGCCGGGACGGTCGTCGTCCAGCTGTGGAACCGCGGCCAGGATTCCCATGACCTGCGGATCCGTCGTCTCAGCCGCGGGTCGATGGTGGGCCGGACCCAGGGCGACGCGATCACCCAGTCGGGCAAGGTCAGCCAGGCGACGTGGCGCCTGGCGCCGGGGACCTACGAGCTCTACTGCTCGATGCCCGACCACCTCAAGCGCGGCATGCACACGCGGATCACGGTCCGCTGATCGGCGGGCCGGCTGGCCGGCGGTCCGGCTGACGGCTGAGCGGCCGGGCTAGCCGGCGCCCGCCGCGACGTGCACGCGCTCGAGCTCGAGCAGCTCGCCCGGCGGCTCGCCTCGCAGCAGCCATCCGCGCGTCTGGGGCTCCACCAGCTCCTGACGGGTCAGATCGCTGAGTGCGGTGGTCACCGTCGGCCGGCGTGCCGCCACCAGGTCGGCCAGCACCGAATGGGTGAGGTTCAAGGGCAGCACGACGCCCGCTGAGCGCACGCGGCCCCAGCGATCGGCGAGGTGCCAGAGGAGCATCAGCAGCCGGACGTTGACCCGGGGGTGGTGGATGATGGCCATGTTGACCGCCATGCTCCGGGTGCGCTCGACGGCTCGAGCCACCAGCGCACCGGTGAGCTGCGGGTACGCGGCCATGAGGCGGGCTGCGGTCTCGTCGAGGACCGCGACCCGAGTGGCCTCCAGGATCCTCCAGCCCGTGGTCGGCGCGATCGTCCCCGTCCCGTCCTCGCCCTGCCACGGGCGCAGCAGGTCGCCCTCGCCCAGGAGCTCGGCGCCGAAGCGATCGTCGACCCCGACGCGCCGGATGAGCAGCCCCTCCAGGACGAGCAGCCCGATGCCGCCGGCTCCCACCCAGCTCGCCCCGCCGGCTTCCGGGCGCCAGCGGCCGCGCGCAACGGTGCGAACGCGCGTGATGCAGGCCTCGATGGCTTCGGCGCGCAACGGGAGAGGGATCGCCTCGGCGAGCTCCGGGTCCTCACTCAGGACGCGAGTGGTGCTCACGACAACAGCGCGGGAAGGGGCACGACCCACGTGAGTATGAACTCATCGTGGCCGCGTCGCCCGCCCGTAGAATCGCCGGCGAGGCCTTTCAGCCAACCCTGGAGAGGTATGACCGATTCCTACGCGCGAGGCGACACGTCCGCCACGATGCTCGATGAGACGATCGGCGCCAACCTGGACCGAGCGGTGGCGCAGTTCGGAGATCGCGAGGCCGTGATCTCCTGCGCCCAGGGGCGGCGCTGCACCTACGCCGAGCTGGGAACCGCCGTCGACGAGCTGGCCCGGGCGCTGATGGCGGCCGGACTGGCCAAGGGCGACCGGATCGGGATCTGGAGCCCCAACTGCGTCGAGTGGACGCTGGTCCAGTACGCCACGGCCAAGCTCGGGGCGATTCTCGTCAACATCAACCCCGCTTACCGCACCTCCGAGCTCGAGTACGCGCTCAAGCAGTCGGGCTGCCGGATGCTCGTCGCCGCGCCCACCTTCAAGACCTCGGATTACCGCGCCATGATCGAGGAGGTCTCACCCTCGCTGCCCGAGCTCGAGCGCCTGGTATTCCTGGACTCGCCCGACTGGGACGAGCTGCTGGCCGGCGCCGGCGGGGTCTCGGCCGACGATCTGCGCGCCCGCTCCGACGACCTGCACCCCGCCGATCCGATCAACATCCAGTACACGAGCGGGACCACCGGCTTTCCCAAGGGCGCGACGCTCACCCACATCAACATCCTCAACAACGGCTACTTCGTGGGCGAGGGGTGCCGCTACACCGAGGAGGACCGGATCTGCATCCCGGTCCCCTTCTATCACTGCTTCGGGATGGTGATGGGCAACCTCGGCGCCACCACGCACGGCGCGGCGATGGTCATCCCCGCGCCCGCGTTCGACCCCGAGGCGACGCTGAAGGCGTGCGCGGAGGAGCGGTGCACGTCGCTGTACGGGGTGCCGACGATGTTCATCGCCCAGCTCGACCACCCCCGGTTCGGCGACTATGACCTCAGCTCGCTGCGCACCGGGATCATGGCCGGCTCGCCGTGCCCGGTGGAGGTGATGAAGCGGGTCATGGACCTGATGCACATGAGCGAGGTGGGCATCTGTTACGGCATGACGGAGACCTCGCCGGTCTCGACCCAGACCGCCCACGACGATCCCCTGGAGAAGCGGGTCGGATCGGTGGGCCGCGTCCATCCCCACGTCGAGGTCAAGATCGTCGACCCCGAGGTCGGCGCCACCGTGGCCCAGGGCGACCCGGGAGAGCTCTGCACCCGCGGCTACAGCGTGATGGCCGGCTACTGGAAGGACCCGGAGCGCACCGCGGAGGCGATCGACGCCGACGGCTGGATGCACACCGGCGACCTGGCGACGATGGATGACGAGGGCTACGTCAACATCGTCGGGCGCAGCAAGGACATGGTCATCCGCGGCGGGGAGAACGTCTATCCCCGCGAGGTGGAGGAGTTTCTCTACAGCCACCCCTCCATCGCCGACGTCCAGGTGATCGGCGTCCCGGACCAGCGCTACGGCGAGGAGCTGATGGCCTGGGTCATCCCGCGAGAGGGCGCCTCGCTCGACGCCGACGCCATCCGCGAGTTCTGCCAGGGCCGGATCGCCCATTACAAGATCCCGCGCTACGTCAAGACCGTCGACGCCTTCCCGATGACGGTGACGGGCAAGGTCCAGAAGTTCAAGATGCGCGAGCAGGCCGTCGACGAGCTGGGCCTGGCCGACTCCGCGGCGGTCCAGACCGCGTGAGCGGAGCCGAGGTCGGGCTCGCCCTCTCGGTCCTGGCCGCCTGCGCGGTCGAGGCCGTCGAGGCGCTGACCATCGTCCTGGCGGTCGGCGCCACCCGCTCGTGGCGCTCGGCGCTCAGCGGGGTGGGGGCGGCGCTGGTGGTCCTGGCGGTGATCACGGCGGCCCTCGGCCCCGCCGTCACCGCGCTCCCGCTCGGGGTGCTGCGGGTGGTGGTGGGCGGGCTTCTGCTCGTGTTCGGCCTGCAGTGGCTGCGCAAGGCGATCCTGCGCGCCAGCGGGCTCAAGGCCCTCCACGACGAACTGGCGATATTTGAGGAAGAGCAGGAGGCGGCCGAGGGCGCGGGCAGGCTGGGCGAGGGTCTGGACGCGTACTCATTCACCGTGGCGTTCAAGGGCGTGCTGCTCGAGGGCCTCGAGGTGGTCTTCATCGTCCTGACCTTCGGCGCCAACCAGCACAACGTCCCCCTGGCCGCGGCCGCCGCCGCGGTGGCGGTGCTGGGCGTGACGGCGGCCGGCGTGCTGGCTCACGCGCCGCTCTCCCGGGTGCCCGAGAACATGCTGAAGTTCGGCGTGGGCGTGATGCTGACCTCGTTCGGGATGTTCTGGGGCGCCGAGGGGGCCGGGGCCCACTGGCCCGGTGGCGACGCCGCGCTGCTGGTCATCGTGCCGGCGACGCTGGCCTGCGCGCTGGGGATGGTCAGGGCGCTGCGGCGGGCACATGGCGACCGTCGCCGGCCGTGCGGTGGTGCGGGCGTGAGCGCCCGGGTGCGCGCGTTTGGCGCGGCTGTGTGGGACTTCGTCGTGGGCGACGACTGGCGGACGGCCGTGGGCGTGGTGGTGGCCCTGGGCGTGACCGCGGTGGCCGCCGGGGCGGGGCTCGCCGCGTGGTGGATCATGCCCGTGGCCGCTCTCGGGTTATTAGGTGCGTCCGTGTGGCGTGCCTTGGGCTGATCTCCCTGCCGTGGGGGCGTCTGCCCTGGGTATTGACGAACGTCAACGGCGGGCTGGGGAAGGGTGTGCTGTGGCGCAAATGACAGGCTCTGCAGGGGCCTTTTGGTAGATATCCCGTGGCGGCCTCAGACGGTCGCTGCAACACCCGGGGGTGAGTCTTTCATGTCGGGGTGAGGGGTGAGCGGCCGTCGTTGCGGAGATGAGCCCGGAGGGCGAGGCGTAGCGGCGATGGCCGCTCACGCGCCCGGTCGGGGTCCGGGGGTGACGCCGAGCAGTTCGGCCATCTTCTCGGCGGGGTTGAGCCAGTCCAGGGTCTGGCGGGGGCGGCCGTTGAGCCGCGCGGCGATCTGATCCAGCGCGGCTTGGTCATGGACGGCGAGGTCGGTGCCTTTGGGCAGGTATTGGCGCAGCAGGCCGTTGGTGTTCTCGTTCGATCCGCGTTGCCACGGGGAGTGCGGATCACAGAAATAGACCTGCACGCCCGTGTTGATGGTGAACTGCTGGTGGGCGGCCATCTCCTTGCCCTGATCCCAGGTCAACGAGGTGACCAGGTGCGCCGGCAGCGTCTGAATCAGACCGCTGAGCACGGCGATGACGTGGTCGGTGCTGTGATCGTGCCCGAGGTATCCCAGCAGCACATAGCGGGTGTGGCGCTCGACCAGGGTCGCGACCGCCGAGCGGCTGCGCGAGCCCATGATCAAGTCCCCTTCCCAGGCGCCGGGCAGCGCGCGATCAGCGACCTCCGCGGGACGCTCAGAGATCATCAGCATCTCCGGGATCCGTCCCCGCCGCGGCGGGCGGCCTTGGGGCTTGCGTTTGGTGCGCCCCGTGCGCAGCTGCGCGGTCAGCTGCCGGCGCAGCTCCCCGCGCGACTGCACATACAACGACAGATAGATCGTCTCGTGACTGATGCGCATCTCCCCATCATCGGGATAGTCACGCTTGAGTCTGGCCGAGATCTGCTGCGGCGACCAACCCTCACCCAGCCCCGCCGCCACCACCGCCAGAAGCCGCGGGCACCCCGACAGCTTGGTCGCCTTCGGCCGCCTGGCCATCTGCTGCGCGCGACGCTCACCCCGCAGCGCGCGATAGCGCTCCCGCCCCCCGCACGCCCCGATCTCCCGGCACACCGTCGACGCCGAACGCCCCAACGCCCGCGCGATCTCACGCCCCGACTCCCCCGCCGCCAACCCCCGGCTGATCCGCTCACGCTCCCCAAACGACAACCGATGCGGCGAATGCGCCACCCGCCGCCGCGCCACCCACGCCTCATCCAACACCCGATACACCGACGAGCTCGAGGACCCCAACGCCGCGATCACATCCACCACCCGCTCACCCGCCCGCACCCGAGCCACCACCTGCTCGCGGTCAGCCGGCGTCAACCACCGATACCCACCCCGCTTCTTGGCCACCACGCCCTCCCATCCTCGACGCAAAACACGATCGTGTTGCGTCGACCGGATGAGACCGCCCGTCTGTGAGACGGAATATCTCCCAGCACGACCCCGCCGGGACGCCGGGGGGGCCACACTCACGTCACGAGGCGGCGGCGAGCTGGTTGCGCCCCGACTGCTTGGCCACGTACAACGCCGCATCGGCCCGCCCGAACAGGTCGGTGGCGGACTCGGCGCCGTCCCACATCGCCACGCCCGCTGAGCACGTGCAGCCCTCCGGCGCGGCCCGCCGCAGCCGCTCGACGACCACGACGGCGGTGTCCAGCGCGCGGCCCGGGATGAGTGCGGCGAACTCGTCGCCGCCGTAGCGGGCCAGGACGTCGCCGCCGCGCAGCTCCGCGCGCCACGCGTCCGCCGCCCGGCTGAGCAGGCCGTCTCCGGCCAGGTGCCCGAGGTCGTCGTTGTAGCGCTTGAACCCGTCGATGTCGAGGACCGCAACGCACACGGGCAGGGCGTCACGGGCGGCGCGGGCCAGCTCGCGGGCCAGGGTGTCCTCCCAGGCGCGGCGGTTGGGCAGGCCGGTGAGCTGGTCGGTGAGGGCGAGCGTCTCCAGCCGGCGCAGGAGCGCGTGGCGCTCATCCAGAACGCCCAGCAGCTCGCCGACGTGGCCGCCGACGGTGGCCAGCGCTCCGACCATGGCCGGGTCGCGGAGGCGCAGCTCGGCACAGAAGAACTCGATGATCCCGACGACGTCGCCCTCGCGCGTCGCCGGCACGCAGATTGCGGAGTGCAGGCCGGCGGTGCGGGCCGCGCGCGCCCGGAGCATGCCGGGATCGGCGGCGTAGTCCTGGATCCAGACGGGCTCGCGGCGCTCCAGGGCCTGGCCGGGCAGCCCGGCGCCGGGCTCAAGGCGCAGCTGGCGGCTGAGGCGCTCGAACTCCGAGGCGTCCACGCGGCCTCCGGCCCATCCGGCCACGAGGTCCAGCGCGCCGTCGTCGGCCACCGCCCAGAACGCACCGAGGTCCCAGCCCATGTCCTGGCCCAGCCGCTCGAGCAGCGCCTCGAGGGCCTGCTCGGGGGTGTCGGCGCGCGCCATCGCCGTCGTCACCGAGCGCATGGCGCGGAGGACCTGCTCGCTGAGCCGCCGCTCGGAGATGTCGTGCAGGAAGGCGTGGAAGGTGGGCGTGCCCTGGCCGGTGTAGGAGATGGTGATCTCGACCGGGAACTCGTAGCCATCGCGGTGCAGCGCGCTCAGCTCGGTGCGCTCGTCGATGATCCGGCGCTCGCCGGTGCGCAGGAAGTGCTGCAGGCCGTCCCGGTGGGTCTGGCGGAATCGCTCGGGCACGATGGTGTCGGCCAGTTCGCGTCCCACCACCTCGTCGCGGGCGTAGCCGAAGGTGCGCTGGGCCGCCTCGTTCCAGTCGAGGATTCGCCCGGTGGCATCCATCGAGACGAAGGCCTCGTGGGCGGTGTCCAAGATCGACCGGGCGAACGTGGCGCCCGACGCGCCATCGCCACCGATCTCAGCCCCCGGTGACCCCGCTCCGGGAAGCCGGTCAGTCACGCGGGCAACCATATAGCGGGGCCCGGCGTCCCGACAAGGGGGGTCACCCCTACGATGGAGCCCACGTGTCGGCGGTGGTGATCGGATCGGCCCCCACGGGCTGGCGGCCGCCATCACCCTGGCCCGTGCGGGCCACCCGGTTCGTGGTCTGTACCTGGGCAGCGCCGCGCGCCCGGCAGGACTTAGCTGAGGCTTACAGCGATCCCACGTTGGTCTTCGGGCGCGGCCCGATCCTTCAGGCACACCCCCAGCAACGCCAAGGAGTCAGACATGGTCCTCGCCCTCATCCTCAACATCGTGCTGTGTGCCCTCGTCATCGTCGCCGTCGTCACCCCGCTGGCGCGCGCCATCCGCGTGTCTCGACCCGAGGCCACGACAGCCCTGCGCCGCCGTCAGATGGCGTGGACCGCGACGCCCGCCGCCTCCAGGATGCGCACGCCGGCGCTCGGCGGATCCGAGAGGTAGGCCAGGTCGACGACGTCAGCGGGGACGATGACATTGAGTCCCCGCTCGTCGAACTTCTGCGCCTGGGCGACGAGCAGCACCGAGCGCGCCCGGTCGATCATCGCCCGCTTGACGTCGGCCTCGAGCGGGTCGGGGTCGGTGAGGAAGCCCTCCAGCTCGATGCCCTTGACGCTGAAGACGATCCGGTCGACGAAGAAGCGCTCGATCATCCGGACGGTCTCGGCGCCGACGAAGGAGCGCGTCAGCTTGCGGAAGCTGCCGCCGATCCCGATGAGGTCCACGCCGGGCGTGTCGCTGGATCCCACCAGGGTCATCACCGGCAGCGAGTTGGTGAGCAGCGTCACCGGCAGCCCGGACTCCAGGATCTCGCGCACGACGTAGTAGGCGGTGCTGGAGGAGTCGATGAACACCGTCTCGTTGGGCTTCAGCGTGGCCGCGACCGCCTGGGCCAGCCGCGTCTTGACGTCGATGTCCTGCTCCACCCGGCTCTGGAAGGAGTCCTCGTGGGCGGCGAGCTCGGGCAGCATGGCGCCGCCGTGGGTGCGCCGGGCATACCCGGACTCCGCCAGGAGCGCCAGATCGCGCCGCGCCGTCATGGGGGAGACGCCGAAGCGCTCCTCCACCGCGGCGACGCTCACCGAGCCCTGCTCGCGCAGGAGCTCCAGGATCATTCGCCGCCGCTCGGCGGGCACCACTGGTTGTTTCTGATCAGCTAGACCGCTCACGCGCACAGGGTCGCACATGACGCACAGCTCATTGCCGCCAACCTGGAGCTAGCGCGGGAACGCCGCGGCGACCCCGCCGTCGACGTTGAGGATGTTGCCGGTGCTCTTGGCCGAGCGGGCCTCGGAGGCGAAGTGCAGGACCGCGTTGGCGACGTCCTCCGGGAGCACGTTGACCCCCAGGCCCGTCCGGCGGCGATAGTGCTCCTCGAGCTGGTCGGGCGCGATGCCGTAGGCGTCGGCGCGCTCGTTGCGCCAACTCGAGCCCCAGATGCGCGAGCCCTGTAGAACGGCATCTGGGTTGACCGTGTTGACGCGGATCGAGGCCGGCCCGCCCTCCTCGGCCAGGCACCGGGCCAGATGCAGCTCGGCGGCCTTGGCGCTGGAGTAGGCCGAGGCGTTGGGGCCGGCCACCAGCGCGTTCTTGGAGGCCACGAAGACGATCGAGCCTCCGCGGCCCTGGGTCTGGAGCACCCGGAACGCCTCGCGGGCCACCAGAAAGTACCCGGTGCCGAGCACGGACTGGTTGCGCTGCCACTCGGCCAGGGTGGTCTCGGCGATCGGCGCGCTGGAGGCGATGCCGGCATTGGAGACGACGATGTCCACGCCGCCGAAGGCCTCGACGGCGGCGGCGAAGGCACCGGCGACCGACTCCTCGGAGGTGACGTCGCCGCCGACCGCCGCTCCGCCGTCGCCCAGCGCCGCGACCGCATCGGCCGCACCGTCGGCGTCCAGGTCGAAGGCCACCACCGAGGCGCCGGCGCTGCTCAGCGTGCGGACGACGGCGCGCCCGATCCCGCCGGCGGCGCCGGTGACGAGCGCGACCTTGCCCTGGAGCTCACCTGGGGGCGGGGCCAGCGAGAGCTTGTAGAGCTCGAGTGGCCAGTACTCGACGGCGAAGCTCTCGGCCTCGGTGAGCGAGACGAACTGCGACACCGCGCTGGCGCCCGCCATCACCTCGATCGCGCGGTGATAGAGGTCACGGGAGATGCGCGCCGCCTTGGGCGTGGTGCCGGCGGTCACCATGCCCACGTTCTCGATGAGGACGACCCGCGGATCCGGGTCTGACATGACATCGCCGTCGGAGGCGTTACGCGTGAAGTAGGCCTCGTAGGAGTGGCGGTACTCGGCGGCGCTGTCGGCCAGCCGGGAGCGCAGCGTGTCGAGGTCATCGCTGGCCGGGTCATAGGCCACCCACATCGGCACGCGCTTGGTGTGGACGAGATGATCGGGGCAGGCGGCGCCCACGGTGGCGATCTCGTGGCCCTGGGCGGAGTCCACCAGCTCGCACGCCGCCGCGGAGACATCGGTGAGCAGGACCTTGGCGCGGGCGCTGGACACCGCGCCGCGCAGCGAGGGCAGCACCTGGGCGAGGGTGGCGATGCGGGCCTCCGCGCCGGGGCCGTCGCCGGCGGCCGGGCCGCCGAAGCGCTGCACCTGGGTGCTGCGGCCGTTGACCAGCTCGGCGGCCTGGTTGCACACCGCCACCGTCTGCTCGTAGGCCTCCCGGGCGGTGTCGCCCCACACGACGAGGCCGTGCTTGGCCAGCACCACCAGGCGCAGGTCAGGATTGGCGCGGACCGCCTCGCCGACCTGCTTGGCCAGCGCGAAGCCGGGGCGGATGTACGGGATCCAGGCCGCGGTCTCGCCGAAGCACTCGGCGACCAGCTCCTGGCCGTCGGCAGCGCAGGCCAGGGCGTTGATGGCGTCCGGGTGGGTGTGGTGCACGTGCGCGGCCGGAATGAAGGCGTGCAGGAGCGTCTCGATCGACGAGCGCGGCGCCGCCGGGTCAAGCTGGCAGCGCGCCAGGTGGGCGACCATGTCCTCGTCGGACATCTCGTCGCGTGCGAGCAGGGGCTCGATCTCGTCCAGCCGCAGCGGGGTGAAGTCGGTGGCCGACATGGTGGCCAGGTCGCTGCCTGAGCCCTTGACCCACATCGCCCGCACCTCGCGGCCGAGGTGATCGGTGGCGGTTCCCTTGGCCGAGGTGTTGCCGCCGCCGAAGTTGGCCAGGGCGCGGTTGGCCCCGAGCAGGTGGGAGGCCAGCAGCACCTCCTCGAGCGTGGTGGTGGCTCGGGCCGCGTCCTCGTCAGACCACTGATCGGCCACGGTGGCGACGATGGGGGAGGCGACGCTCATTCCGTGACCCCCAGGCCCGCCGGGGAGGTGGCTCGCTGGCGCGGCGCCGAGGCGCCGGCTCGCTCCCGGGCGATGCGCTGCGCGTAGCCCGAGGCGCGCAGCTCCCCAACGGGGTCGGCCGCGGCGCCCAGCTCCTCGCGGACCTTGGCGCACAGCGGGCGCACGTCGGTGTTGAAGGCATCGAGCAGCAGCTCATGGCCGCGGAGGACGTCTCCGTCGTGTTGCGCCTCGGCGAGCGCCGCGCGGTCGATGAGCAGCGACTTGGCGTAGGACTCCTGGAGGTTGACCACGCTGAGCACCATCGCCTCGACCTTGGCCTCGATGTTGTGGGACTGGTCGATGGTGAGGCGCGGGAGATCCCCGCCGCCTGAGGCGCCGAGCTCCGCGAAGATGAGGAACAGCTCCATCGGGTTCACCGAGCCGACGATGAGGTCGTCGTCGGCGTACTTGCGGTTGTTGAAGTGAAAGCCGCCGAGCCGGCCCTCGCGCGTCAGGATCGCGACGATCTGCTCGACGTTGACCCCCTGGGCGTGGTGGCCGAGGTCGACGAGGACTCGGGCTCGCTCACCCAGCGCCTGGCAGAGCAACAACGCCGAGCCCCAGTCGCCGATGTCGGTGGCGTAGAACGCGGGCTCGAAGAACTTGTACTCGACGAGCAGCTCCTGCTCGGGCGGCAGGGCCGCGTAGTAGTCGGCCAGGCCGGCCTGGAGGCGGTCACGCCGCGCCCGCAGGTCATCCTGGCCCGCGTAGTTGGTGCCGTCGGCCAGCCACAGCGACTGGGCGGTCGAGCCCAGCTCGGCGGCGATGTGCACGCACTCCAGGAGATGCGCGACGGCCTTACGCCGGATCCCGGCGTCGGGGTTGGTGATCGAGCCCAGCTTGTAATCGGGGTCCTGGAACAGGTTGGGGTTGACCGCGCCCGCGCGCAGACCCGACTCGGCCAGCTGCTCGGACAGGTCGTCGAAGTTGTCCACGGCGTCCCAGGGGAAGTGCATGGCGACGGCCGGCGCGGTGCCGGTGAGGCGGTGCACCTCGGCGGCGTCGGCGATCTTCTCGAACACGTCCCGCGGCCGGCCCGGCTGGGGGAAGACGCCGAAACGCGTGCCCGAGTCGCCGTAGCCCCACGACGGTGTCTCCACCGCGAACGCGGACAGCGCGCGTTCGATCGCCGGCACGTCGTGTCCGCTGTCGGCGAGCCGGCGGGCCAGCGGTTGGTATGCGGACTGGGTGTCGGTCAAGCGAATCGTCCTCTCTGTGCGTGGAGGGCCATCAGACGGGTGCGCGGGCGGCGCGCGTGGCGCTCAGCCCTGTCGCCTCCAGAAAACGCTGGTAGGTCTCGTTGCCGGTGCCGGGCGACGACGCATTCGGCTCAAAGCGGCGCGGCTTCACCGAGCGCGCCACCACCCGGCGCACGTCGTCCAGGCCATCGAGCTCGCCGAGCGCCAGCGCCTGGACGAGCACGTTGCCCAGCGCGGTGGCCTCGACCGGTCCGGTGACGACTTCGCGGCCGCACACGTCGGCGGTGAGCTGGCAGAGCAGCTCGTTGCGGGCGCCGCCGCCAACGACATGGACGGTGTCGATCCCGCGCTCGCAGACGTGCTCGAGCTGCTCGCAGACGAGCCGGTACTTGCAGGCGAGCGAGAGGAGGATGCAGCGCAGCAGCTCGCCGTCATCGGCGGGGGCGGCCTGCCCCGAGCCGGTGCACAGGGCGGCGATCCGGGCGGGCATGTCACCGCCGTGCAGGAGCGACTCATCGTCGGGATCGAACACGGCGACGTCGGCCGGGGCCTGCGCCGCGAGCCGCTGGAGCTCGTCGTAGTCGCGGTCTGATCCCTTCGCCCGCCACACCCGCCGGCACTCCTGCACCAGCCACAGCCCCATCACGTTGCGCAGCAGCCGGACGGTGTCACACACCCCCCGCTCGTTGGTGAGGTTGAAGGCGGCGGCATCGGGGCCGAGCTCGGGCTCGGGCAGTTCGACGCCGAGCAGCGACCACGTCCCCGAGGACAGAACCGCGCCGTGGGTTCCCGTCACGGGGGCGGCGGCGAAGGCGGAGGCGGTGTCGTGGCCCCCGACGGCGCGCACCGGCGTGCTCACCGCGGCGCCGGCCTCCCCGGCGTGGCCCTCGAGCACCGCGCCGAGCTCATACCCGGGATCCACGACCTCGCCGGCGAACGGGGCCGCCGGGAGTCCCAGCCGCTCCACGAGGTCGGCGGCCCAGCGCCGGCCGTGGGCCTCGAGCAGACCCGTGGTGGAGGCGATCGTCAGCTCGTTGGCCAGCGTCCCGGTGAGCCACAGGCCCAGCAGGTCGGGGACGAGGGCGACGTGCTCGGCGGCCCCGACGGCCGCGCTGCCGGCCTCGCTGGCGAGCTGGTAGACGGTGTTGATGGGAATCGTCTGGATGCCGGTGCGCGCGTAGAGCTCGTCGCGGCCCACGCGCCCGTGCGCGCGCTCCATGTTCTGCACCGACGTGCGCTGGTCGCGGTAGCTGAAGGGGAGCCCGAGCAGGCGCCGGTCGGCGTCGAGCAGCGCGTAGTCACAGCCCCAGGCGTCGATCCCGATGCCGTCCAGGGGCCCGCCGTCGGCGGCGGCGCCGAGGCCGTGCAGCGTCTGGGCGAACAGGCCGGGCAGGTTCCAGTGCAGGCCATCGGGCAGCCACAACGGCCGGTTGGCGAAGCGGTGGCAGACGTCGAGTGAGACGGTGTCGCCGTCAAAGCGCCCGAGCACGACGCGACCGCTCTCGGCGCCCAGGTCAACGGCGGCCAGGCGCAGTGGCTCAGCCACCGCGCACCGATCCTGCCGAGCCCGGTCCCGAGGCCGAGGCGGCGGCCGCCGCGGCAGCGGCGGCGCCACGACCGCGCCGGCGGGCCATGAGCTCCCGGCTGCGGCGCGCGAACGTCGCCAGGTTGGGCACGAGCACGCTGAGGATGAGCAGCCCGCCCGAGACCACCTGGAAGTCGTTCTCGTTGAACGAACTGGTGAGCAGCAGCGCCGCGCGCAGCAGGGCGTAGACCGCGGCGGCGAGCGCCACGCCGAGGATCGAGCCGCGGCCGCCGAAGATCGAGACGCCGCCGAGCAGCACGATCGTGACCACCTGAAGCTCGAAGCCGATGCCGATGTTCTCCGTCGCCGACGAGAGCTCGAACGCGTACAGGATCCCGACGGCCGCGCAGACGAAGCCCGAGAGCACGAACAGCGACATCTTGATGCGCTTGACCCGGATCCCGGCGTGGAAGGCCGCCTCCTGGTTGAGCCCGATCGCGTACAGCGATCGTCCCAGGCCGGTCATGCGCAGCATCACCCCGGTGGCGATGGCCAGGACCACGAACACGGCCACCGACCAGGAGATCGAGGAGATCCCGAGGAAGCCGTTGACGCCGACGCCGGTGTAGCTGGTCGGGAAGGTGGAGACACTGATCGGGCCCAGGATCACGTTGGCCAGCCCGCGGTACAGGGTCAGCGTCCCGATCGTCACCGCCAGCGACGGCAGTCCGACCCGGGTGACGAGGAAGCCGTTGATGGCGCCGGCGACCGTCCCCATGAGCAGGCACACCACGATGATCAGCGGCATCGCCCAGTGGTGGATCCACAGAGCGCCCATCAGCTCCGCCGACAGCGCCAGTATCGAGGCGACCGACAGGTCGATCTCGCCGGTGATGATGATCAGCGTCATCGGCAGCGCCATGATCGCCAGGTCGCCGATGTTGGTGCAGGTGGTGAAGAGGTTGTAGCTGGAGGTGAACTGCGGCGAGATCGACATGCCGAGCAGGATCACCGCGACGAGCGCGACCACGAGCGCCGACTCCCAGCGGAGGATGTTCTGCGCGGGCGCGGACTGCACGGCGTTGCGCCACCGCGACGTGGTGGATGATTCAGGCGCCAAGGTGGGTCCTCCTCTTGCGCAGCGCGGCGGCCAGTCGCAGCTGGATGCCGCGGTCCAGGGTGATGGCGACGAGCAGCAGGAAGCCGGCGATCGCCTCGGTCCACAGCGAGGGGACGCCGAGCACGTTGAGGGCCACGTTGATGGTCTGGAGCAGGAGCGCGCCCAGCGCGGCGCCGACGACGCTGCCGCTGCCGCCGAAGATCGCCACCCCGCCGACGACGACCGCGGCGATGATCTGGAGCTCGAGGCCGTTGGCGGCGGTGGCGTCGATCGTGTTGTACTGGGTGGCCCAGAACACGCCGCCCAGGCCGGCGATCGCCCCGCAGAGCACGAAGGCGAAGAACACGCGCTTGGCGATCGGGATCCCGGCCAGGCGCGCCGCGTCGGGGTCTGACCCGATCGCGTACAGGTCGCGGCCCGAGCGATACGAGCGCAGGTAGTAGGCCGCGACTCCGACGAGGATGGCCGTCAGCCACGCCAGGTCGGGGATCCCGAGGATCGTCGCGTGGAAGATGTTGATGAACGAGTCGGGCAGCGAGTTGGCCACCACCTGACCCGAGCCCACGACGATCGTGTCGACGCCGCGGATGATGTAGAGCATCGCCAGCGTCACCACCAGGCTGGGCACGCGGCCGATCGCGGTGATCAGCCCGGTGACGATGCCGCAGGCCACGCCGATGCCGATCCCGACGCAGGAACACCACCGGGATCGCGATGCCGTGGTGGGTCTGGAACATGTTGGCCGACACGTAGGCCGACAGGCCGACCACCGAGCCGACGGACAGGTCGACGTTGCGCGTGAGCACGACGAACGTCTCGCCGATCGCCACCAGCGCGTACAGCGCCGAGTCGCCGAGGACGAAGCGGATGTTCGACCCGCTGAGGAAGCTCGGCTGGATGAGCGTCGTGACGAGCACGAACAGCGCCAGGATCCCGACGATCCCGAACGTGCGGGCGCGCAGGACGAAGTCGACGAGGCTCCGCGGGTTGGCCAGCGTTCCCTCGGGGGCGGCTTCGGTGGTGGGCGGCGGCGTGGCCCGGGCGGCGGTGCTCATGCGGGTGCGGCCACTTCGGCCGGCGGGGGTTGCGGACGGTTGCCCTGGCCCGTGCCGGCGGCGACGATCGTCTCCTCGGTGGCCTCCTCGCGCGCGAGCGCGGCCACGAGGCGGCCCTCGCGCATGACGAGCACGCGGTCGGCGAGCGTGAGGACCTCGGGCAGCTCGGAGGAGATGACCAGGACGGCCACGCCGTCGCCGGCCAGCCCCGCAAGCAGGCGGTGGACCTCGGCCTTGGTGCCGACGTCGATCCCGCGGGTCGGCTCGTCGACGATCAGCAGCGCCGGCTCGCGCGCCAGCCACTTGGCCAGCACGACCTTCTGCTGGTTGCCGCCCGAGAGCAGCGTGACCGGGCTGGAGATCCGGCCGTACTTGACCTGAAGGCGCTTGGCCCAGTCGGCGGCGAACGAGCGCTCGGTGCTCGTCCAGATGAGCCCCAGCCGCTCGAGGCGGCCCAGCGAGGCCAGCGCGATGTTGTGCGCGGTCGACATCTCCATGACCAGGCCGTGCTGGCGGCGATCCTCGGGGACGAAGCCGATGCCCGCGTTCATGGCGGCCGTGGGGGAGCCGCGGCGCAGGGCGCGGCCCTTGATCGCGACCGTGCCGGCGTCATAGCGGTCGATGCCGAACATGGCGCGGGCGACCTCGGTGCGCCCGGCGCCGACGAGCCCGGCCAGCGCGACCACCTCGCCCGCGCGGACCTGGAAGGAGATGTCGACGAACACGCCCTCGCGGGTGAGGTGCTCAACCTCGAGGACGACGTCGCCGGGCGTGTGGGCCTCGTGCGTGCTGCTCTGCACGTCGCGCCCGACCATCGCGCGGACGAGGTCACCGGGCGTGAGGCCCTCGAGCGGCTTGGTGAAGATGAGCTTGCCGTCGCGCAGCACGGTGACCCGCTGGCAGATCGCGAAGACCTCCTCGAGGCGGTGGGAGATGAACACGACGGCGGCCCCCTCGCCACGCAGCGTCTCGACCACCTCGAACAGCCGCTTGGCCTCGACGGGCGAGAGGGCGGCGGTGGGCTCGTCCATGATCAGGACGCGCGCCCTGCGGGTCAGCGCCTTGGCGATCTCGACGAGCTGCTGCTCGGCGATCGAGAGGCCGCGGGCGATGCGATCGGGGTCGATGGGGACGCCCAGCCGCTTGAAGATCTCCTCGCACCTCGCGGTCCATCGCGCGCGCGTCGATCCGGCGGCCGGTGCGCAGCGGCTGGCGCCCGATGAAGACGTTCTCGGCCACCGACAGGTCCGGGAACAGCGTCGGTTCCTGGTAGATGACGGCGATGCCCTGGTCGGCCGCGTCGCCGGGGCCGGTGAGGAAGACGGCCTCGCCGTCGACGGTGAGCAGCCCGGCGTCGGGCTGGTGCACGCCGGCGAGGATCTTGACCAGTGTGGACTTGCCGGCTCCGTTCTCACCCACGAGCGCATGGGCCTCGCCGGCATATAGCTCGAGTGAGACGTCCTCGAGGGCGTGCACCCCGGCAAACGCCTTGCTGGCGTGGGCCAGTGACAGCACTGGCGCGCGCGCATCGGCGTGTGCGGTCATCGGGGCATCGGGGTGATTGTGAGTGGTGTGGCCCGGGCGGTGAGCGAGGTACCCAGCGCCCGAGCCATGGGTTCAGTTCCTAGAAGTTGAACTGGTCGATGTTGGCCTTATCGAACACCTGTGGCGGTCCGAGCAGGACCGACTTGTCAGACGCGATCTTGAAGCTGCCGAGCTTGCCGGCGGTGAACGTCTGGCCGGGTGTGGCGGTGATCTTCTTGGACGCCAGCTCGATCCCGGCGTAGGCGGCGAGGTACCCGAGCTTGGCCGGGTCCCACAGCTCGAATGCCTTCACGGTGCCGTCGTCGACGAACTTCTTCATCGAGAGCGGCGTGCCGAGACCGGTCAGCTGGACCTTGCCGCGGTACTGCGACGTGTCGAGCACGCCGGCCGCCGCCACGATGCCCACCGTGGTCGGCGAGATGATGCCGGCCAACTTGGGGTAGTGCTGGAGCAGACCGCTGGTCACCTGAGTGGCCGTCGTCGGGTCGTCATTGCCATAGACGACAGAGGCGAGGGACATCTTCGGGTACTTCTTGAGCTCCTGCTTCATGTAGCCGATCCAGGCGTTCTGGTTGGTCGCCGAGGCGGCCGCGGAGACGATTCCGATCTGGCCGGTGTCGTGGACCTCCTTGGCCAGCAGGTCGACCTCGCTGGTGCCGATCGCCGCCGTCGAGGCCTGGTTGATGAACAGGGTGCGGCAGGTCGGCGCGTCGGAGTCGTAGGTGACGACCGTGATCCCGCGGGCCATGGCCTGCTTGAGGGTGGGGCACAGCGCCGTGGGGTCGGTGGCGGACACGATGAGGACGTTGGCGCCCTTGGCGATCGCCGCCTGGATGGCCGGGAGCTGGGAGGCCGACGTCGCCGCCGAGCCGCTGGTCTCGGTGCCGTCGCTGCCGAGGGCCTTGATCACCGATAGAGCACCACCGGTCTTCACGCTGTCGGCGACGGTGAAGTAGTTGTTGCCGAGGTTCTTGGGGATGACGAACACCTTGAGCCCGGTCTTGAGCCCGCTCGTCCCGCCCGAGGCCGACGACGTGCCCGCCGCGGCTGAGCTCGTGGCGGCGGACGAGGACGTTGCCGCCGCCGAGCTGCTCGACGACGAGCTGCCCGACGAGCCGCAGGCGGCGAGGCTCACGGCAGCGGTGATGGCCGCAAGGGCCGGACCAGACCAACGGAAACGACGCGTCCGCGAGGGATGCGCCTCTACCTGATGCATACGACGACTCCTCTGCTGGGCTTGACTGGAAGCGGTCGACTGCCCGTCGGGGTCTAGGGGTCCATCCATTTTTTCGCCTCTCTCCCTCAGAGCAAAACGAACAGACTCGATCAAATCAGATCATGTTTGTCCGTGTCAAGTTGGCTGTGCGTTAGACCCTGACGGCGACTTTGCCCCTCAGAGCTGCGCGTTTAAGTGCGAATCCTTGACAGGTTTGACCAGCCCGAGTTACCTTCGCGACGTGTCCTCCGCGCCCGCCGGCAGCCGGATCTGCTTTCTCCTCCGGGTCCGGCCCGAGCGGGCGCAGGAGTACCGCCGGCGCCATGCCGCGGTGTGGCCGGAGATGCTCGACGCCCTGCGCGAGACCGGCTGGCGCAACTACTCGATCTTCCTGCGCCAAGACGGGACAGTCGTCGGCTACCTGGAGTGCGATGACTTCGCTGCCGCGCAGGCGGCCATGCAGGAGCGGGGCGTCAACGCGCGCTGGCAGGCGGAGATGGCGCCGTTCTTCGAGCTCGAGGACGGCGTGGCGCCCGACGCGGCGATGAGGCCGCTGGCCGAGGTCTTTCACCTCGACTGAGTTTGGGAGCGGGTCTCAGGGGTACCCTCAGCGCACATCGGTGTGAGCGCTCACATCGGGAGGGAAGCTGCGAGGACCCCCGGCGGGCGCACGGAGCAGGAGGGAGATCCATGTCAGACCGTATTCGGCGTCTCGCCATGACGTTGACGGTGGGCTGCGCGCTGGTGTGCGCGGGCCCTGTCGCGGCGGCGACCGCGAAGACCGTGCGCACGACGGCGCACAGGACGACTCACAAGGTGGCCCACAAGCGAGCCCATCGTGCGGCCCACCACGACGGGCACTCCGCCGCCCCGTACATGACCGCGCTCAATGTCGCGCTCGGGGGCACCGCGACGGCGTCGACGGAGGCCACCGGCTCGCCGGCGTCCAACGCCATCGACGGCGACGCCACGACCCAGTGGTGCTCGACTCAGTGGACCGGCAACGTCACCGTCGACCTGGGCAGCGTGCGCCTGCTCAACGGCTTCGGCCTCACCCTCGGCTCGGGCGCCACGACGGCGCTGGTCAATATCAGCGCAGGCGACGACCCCAACTCACTCACGCCCGTCCCGGACCTCCAGCAGCAGACGCCGGAGGCCAACACCCCCGAGTACTGGCCGCTGCACGGCACGCTGCGGGCGCGCTACGTGCACGTCGATGTGACCGACAACGACGGCACGCCGCCGTGCATCGGTGAGTTCCGGGCCTTCTCGCCGATGCCGTCGAGCGTCATCCCCGAGCGCGGGGCCGACCTCTCATTCGAGCCCCAGGAGGAGGCCGCGGGCGCGCGGTTCACCGACGGCGGAGTCCCAGGGTCGGCGCTGTCGATCCTCAACCACCACGGTCTGAACTACGTCCGCCTGCGCCTGTGGGTCGACCCGCCCGCCGGCTACAGCGACCTGGCCTCGGACCTGAGCATGGCCCAGCGGATCAAGGCCGCCGGGGACAAGCTCTACCTGGACGTCCACTACTCGGACTTCTGGGCCGACCCCCAGCACCAGGACATCCCCGCCGCGTGGCAGGGCCAGGACCTGCAGGCGCTCACCGCCACCGTGGAGAGCTACACGCGCTCGGTCATCCACGCGTTCGCGGCGCAGGGGACCCCCGTCGACATGGTCTCCATCGGCAACGAGATCCGCAACGGGATCCTGTGGCCGGTGGGCCAGGTGGACTGGACCAACGACACCGGCTGGAGCAACCTGGTGACGCTGCTCAAGGCCGGGGTGGCCGGCGCCCGCGAGGCGAACCCGCCGGGCCACCGGCTCCAGGTCATGCTGCACTTCGACGAGGGCGGCAACAACGCCGACAGCACGCGCTTCTTCGACCATATGGTCTCGGGCGGCGTGCCATTCGATGTGATCGGGCTGTCGTACTACCCGTTCTTCCACGGGCAGCTCAACCAGATGCGCACCAACGTTGACGCGCTGGCCACGCGGTACGGCAAGCCGATCGTCATCGCGGAGTCCCAGTACCCGTGGACGCTGGCCGGCGGTGACAGCACCGGCAACTTCGTGTGGCAGACCAGCCAGCTCTCCACCGGCTACCCGGCCAACCCGGGCGGACAGGAGAGCTTCTACAACGACCTGCTCTCCGATCTGGCCCAGGTCCCGCACCACCTGGCCCAGGGCCTGTTCTACTGGGAGCCCGAGTGGATCCCGGGAGTGGGATGGGAGCCGGGGGCCGGCACGCCCAACGACAACCTCACGCTGTTCTCGTTCACGGGGAAGGCGCTGCCGTCGGTCGGGCTCTTCCAGAGCCCCCTGACGGTGTGCGAGCACTTTGACCCGTGGTTCACAGGAGCGTGCGCGATTTAGGACGCATAGCGGCCCTTATCGCGCAGATGACGGCGCGGGCGGGCTGAGCGGCCCGCCCGGGCCGGTGTCACAACGCGCGCATCCGGTTGTTGCGCGCGTTGTGCTCCACCTCGGCCAGGCCGAGCGCCTCGAGCACCGGCGGCACATAGTTGCCGAAGCGGCCACGCAGTCCTTTCTTGAGGCCGTACCAGCCGCCCACAGGGTTCTCGGGCGAGCGCGCCCACGCCTCGACGCTGCCCTCGGGCGCGGGCTTCTGCTCGTCGGCGTTGCCCAGCGCCATCCAGTCGCCGTGCCGCGTGAGCATCTCGTGCAGGTCGGTGATGGCGCGCAGGTGGTAGCCCAGCGTCGTCGATCCCACGACGCACACCAGTGCGGGCGGATCGGCCGCCTCGTCGCGGTGGACCCGGTAGGTGGACTTCCCCGGCGGCGTCGTCAGGGTCCAGGGATCCTCGGGGGTGCCCGAACCGGTCACTACGGGTGCGTCTGTGGCCATCTCTCGCGTCCTCTCCGGCGGCAGTTGGTAACCTGCGTATTACGGTAGCTTGCGAGTTACGGAGCGGTCAAGGTGCAAACGACATGAGCAGCGAGCAGAAGTGGACCGCGCCCGCGCCCGCCCCGGCGCCCGCGGCGCCCGCCCGCTCGGCGTCGGAGGCGCTAGATGCGCTCGGCGACGCCAACCGGCGCGCGATCGTGCAGATCCTCAGCGCGGGCGGCCGCAGCGTCCAGGAGATCGCCGACCAGCTTCCGATCAGCCGCCCCGCGGTGTCGCGACATCTGCGCCTGCTCAAGGGCGCCGGACTGGTGGAGGACCGGCCCGATGGGACGCGCAACATCTACGAGCTGCGCGGCGAGGGCGTGGACGCCATCCGTGCCTACTTCGCAGACGTGTGGGAGAACGCCGCCACCCGGTTTCGCCTCGTCGCTGAGAACACGGAGGCCCCCGGTGGCTGACGAGCCGCTGGTGGTGGAGTTCGAGGTCGCCGTGGCGCCGGCCGAGGCGTTCGAGGTGTGGACGCGGCGGTGCTCCACGTGGTGGCCGCCGGGCCACACGGTGAGCGGCGACCCCGCGGCGATCACGTTCGAATCGCGTGCGGGCGGCCGCATCGTGGAGCGCGGCCGCGACGGCGCCGAGCACGACTGGGGCCGGGTTCTGGACTGGGAGCCGCCCGGCCGTCTGCGGTACCTGTGGCACCTGTTCTTCGATCCCAGCGAGGCCACCGAGGTTGAGCTCACCTTCACCGCCGTGCCCGCGGGGACCGCGGTGCGCCTGGAGCAGCGAGGCTGGGACAAGCTCGGAGACGGCGGCCCCACCCCGGCGCGAGCGGACCGGCCAGGTGTGGGGCACGCTCACCGGCGAGTACGCGCGCGCGTGCGTGAGCGCGCTGGACTGATGGTGATGGCGGCCGCCCATCCGACGGCCGCCATCGGCCGGGCGACCGATCAGGCGGGAGGCGGGGTGCTCCCGACGTGCTTGATCGTGACCGTGCCCGTGCTCTCCGGATGGAGGCTCCCGGGCGCGTAGTCGTAGATGGCGTGGGTCTTGAAGTTCATGACGAACACGTCAAGGAGGGCGTCGGTCTTGGTGTCCAGCCACGCCACGTACAACTCATGGTTGCCGATCGGCATGGCCACGTAGTCCTCGACCGGGAACTTGGTGCCGACGTTGGGGCCCGCGACGGGGACGCCGTGGACGGTGTGGGCCTTGTAGGTCTGCTCGAACGTGTTGCCGGTGTTGCGGCCCTTCGTGTACTTCGCGTCGAGCACGTAGCCCGCCATGCTGAACCGCTTGACGGTCGGGACGGCGGCAGCGGCGCGTGCCGGATGGGCAGCGGCACTGCCCTCCGCGAGGATCGCCGCGCCCACGAGAGCCCCGCTGGTGAGTAGAGCGACTCCCGCCGCCCGGACTCGGCCTGAGAACTGCATGAACCCCTCCTCTGGTGGTTGATCGCGCAACGTTACTCGTGGGCCGTGGGTGCGCCAGCGGCGGTGCGCTCGCGCGCAAGAAGCGGTTCGCTGCCAGGCAAGTGGGCGCGGAGGCATATATTCCGCCGCCAGCCCTGAAACGGAGGAGAGAGTGAGCACAGCACGACAGCCGCGCCTCGCCGGCAAGGTGGCCCTGATCACGGGGGGCTCGGGGAGCATCGGCCTCGCGACCGCCAGGGCGTTCGTGGCCGAGGGCGCGCGGGTGCTGATCGCCGACCTCGATCAGGGCGCGCTCGAGCAGGCAGCGGGGGAGTTCGGTGGCGACGCCGCGGCCTGGGCGGTGACGGACGTGACCGATCCCGACCAGGTGGAGGCCGCGGTGGCCCAGACGGTCGACCGCTTCGGCCGGCTGGACTGCGCCTTTGCCAACGCCGGCGTGTTCGGTGTGGTAGCGCCGGTGGCCGAGTACCCGGTGGACGTCTTCAACCGCGTGATGGCGGTCAACGTCACCGGGAGCTTCCTGGTGGCCCAGTCGGCGCTGCGCGTCATGGAGCCGGGCGGCAGCCTCATCATCAACTCGAGCGTCGTCGGGCTGACCTCGGATCAGGGTATCGCCGCCTACGCGACGTCCAAGCATGCCGTCGTCGGCCTGATGCGCACCGCGGCCAAGGAGATGGCCCCTAAGGGGATCCGCGTCAACTCGATCCATCCCGGGCCTACCGACAACACCTTCCAGCACAAGATCGAGGTCGAGGCGATCGGCGCCTCGGAGGCGGAGTCGGCCCAGGTGTTCGACCAGATGATCCCGCTGGCGCGTCACGCCGAGCCCGCCGAGATCGCCCAGGCGGTGGTGTTCCTCGCCAGCGACGAGAGCCGCTTCATGACCGGCCACACGCTCACCGTCGACGGCGGCCTGAGCATCTGATGCCCGGCGGCGGGCCGTTCGCTACGGTGAGCTGAGTCATGAGCGGGCCCCAGGGACCCTTCGACCCGCAGGTCGCCTCCGAGCATCCGATCGACCCGCATCTGCGCGTTGGTCACGTCCATCTGCGCACGGCCGACATCGACCGCGTCCGCGCCTTCTATGTCGGGATCATGGGCTTCGACGTCATCTTCGAGGCGCGCGACGTGCCGGGCTGGGGGACAACCGGCGACGTGCTGTTTCTCTCGGCCGGCGGCTACCACCACCATCTCGGCTTCAACACGTGGAAGTCCGCGGGCGGCCCGCCCCAGCCCGATGGGGTGACCGGGCTGCATCACGTGGCGCTGAACTTCTCCACGCGCGCGCGGCTGGCCGAGACCGTGCGGCGGATCGTGGAGGCGGGGATCCCGCTGCGCCAGCTCACGGACCACGGCACCCATCTGGCCGTCTACCTCTCGGACCCCGACGGCAACGATCTCGAGCTGGCGTGGGACCGGCCGTTCGACGAGTGGCCCCGCTACGGCACCGACGAGGCGCCCGCGATCGACGCGCCGCTCGATCTGGATGACCTGCTGGCGGCGGCGCCCGTCTCATCCTGAAAGGCACCCAGATCGGCTGATTTGATCAGATCCTCGCGGGGGCGCGAGGGCCCGTCGTACGTGCGTCCAGCATCGGGTGGCTAGACGGTGGCAACGTGGCCGCCGGTCGAGAACGGGCTTACACAAAGCCGACGGCGGGCGTCGCAGATGTCGACCGCGTCGTGCACTCCAGGGAAGGTCAGTGCCGATGTCGCAGGGTCCACAACTTGCAGTGCCGGAGGAGACTCCGCCCACGCCGCTCCGAGCGGCGCGCAAGCGTGCGCTCATCGCGCCGGCGTGATTCGGAGCCCGCGCGCACCGGGCCAAACGGGCGGGGTGGGCGCGCGCGAGTGAACCGGCGCGACGTTCCCGAGGGGGAGTACGTCGGCGGCTGGCTGTGCCCGACCAAGGTCGATCTGGTCCGCCTCGTGGACATGAGCCCGGCCGTCCGCCGCGCGCGCATCCTCGCCGGGGCGTTCTGCGGAATCGGCGTGGCGGCGATGGTGCCCTGGCTCGGCTGGTGGCCGCTGGCGGTGTTCGGGCTGGCGCCCGTGCCCCTGCTGGGACTGGACCGGGTCCTGAGCCGGGCCGAGCACCCCGAGCGACTCATCGCGGGCTCGCTGTGCCTGCACGCGACGCTCATCCTGCTGGGCGCGGCGCTCAGCGGCGGCCTGCACAGCCCCCTGCTGCCGTGGGTGGCCATCCCCGTGGTCACCGCCGCGGCGCGATTTCGCCTGCCCGTGTTCCTGGTCGGGGCGGTGCTGGCCACGGCGGGACTCGCGGTGGTGGCCGTGCTCGGCTCCCCGCACGAGCTCGATCACAATCCCACGCCGCTGCTCGGCTTCATCGTCCTGCTGGGGACGCTCGTCGTGGCCCAGCAGCCGGTCCTCAACGCCGAGCTGCGCTGGCGCCGCGACGCGGTGCTGGACCCGCTGACCGGGCTGCTCAACCGCCAGGGCCTGCAGGGCCGCTTCCGAGAGGTGGCCGAGCAGGCACGGCTCACCGACGCCCCGGTGTCACTGGTCATGTGCGACCTCGACGGTTTCAAGGGCCTCAACGACGAGTACGGGCACGCCTGCGGGGACGCGGTGCTCAAGGACGTCGCCTACGTGCTGCGCAAGGAGCTGCGGTCCTTCGAGCTGCTGTACCGGGTGGGAGGTGAGGAGTTGCTGCTGGTGCTTCCGGGCGCGGGTCTGCGCCCGGGATGCGACGTGGCCGAGCACGTTCGCGCCACCATCGAACGCAGCAAGCCGGCGGGTCTGCCGGTGACCACCTCCGTGGGGGTGTGCAGCGCGCTGGGCGAGGAGATCGAGTTCGGCCCGATGTTCGAGGCCGCCGACCGCGCGCTCTACGAGGCCAAGCGCAGCGGGCGCAACCGCGTCGCCTACGTGCCGACGCTGGGCAGCGAACGCGCGCTGCTGGCGGCTGACGTGGCGCCGCTCGGCGCCTAGCGCGGCGTCGCCGGTCGGCTCAGCGGCTCACGTGGCGTGGCTCGTGAGGGCCACCGCAACGGCTCGACGGTGAAATGCTTGGGGCGGGGCCGGACACCTGCCTTGATATGAACGACCCAGCCATGCCTGGTCAGGACGAGGCGGCGCGCCGCCGCCGGTTTGAGGCGCTGTACGCGCAATACCACGCACAGGTGCTGGGCTACGCCCTGCGGCGGATCGACAGTCCGGAGGAGGCGGCCGACGTGCTCGCCGAGACGTTTCTCGTCGCGTGGCGCAGGCTCGAGGTGGTGCCGGAGGGCGAGAGGTCATGCCTCTGGCTCTATGGAGTCGCGCGCCGCGTCCTGTCCAACCATCGTCGCGGCGAGCAACGCCGGACGCAGCTGGCCGACCGGCTGCGAGGCGAGCTGTCAGCCCGAATCCCGCTCGGGGAGTCGCCCGGCGAGGGGACGGCTCTGGCGGTGGCGTTCCGGTCGCTGACCGAGGAGGATCGTGAACTGCTGGCCCTCCAGGGGTGGGAGGGCCTGTCCGCCGGCGAGATCGCCACGGTGCTCGGATGCACTGGCAATGCCGCGCGCATTCGGTTGCACCGCGCCCGCCGGCGGCTGCGTGCCGCGCTGGCGGTCGCCAAGATCCCAGTGGACACCTCCCACTCGCCCGGGCCGGCCGGTCCCGTCGACCCGCTTCTCATGAAAGGGGAGGTCTCATGAGCTCGACCTTCGACAACCCGTCCATCGACGTCCTCAAGCGGATCGATGACGAGGATGCCGCGCATCTTGTGAGCGCGAGTGCGCTCGCCGAGCTCGAGGAGACGATCCTCGCCATCCCGGCCGCGCCGCCGCGCCGGCGACGCGGACGCGGGACCGCCCGACTCGGCGCGAGCCGTCCGTTGCTCGCGCTGGCGGCGACGGTGGCGATCGCGGCTGTCGTATTGGCCGTCAGCGGCCTGTTCTCCGGGGGCGGCCCTGCGGAGACTCAGTCTGCCGACGCGGCCGTCGTGCGCGGAGCGCTCGCCGCGCTGGCGCACCCTCCGGGCTCGATCGTGATCGAGTCCTACCGCGGCCTCGAACGCGAAAACCCGAAGTTCGAGCAGTGGGCTCCTGGATACACCCCGCCGCGCGGCATCCAGACCACCCGATGGGCACAGCGGGAGATCACGGAGACCCCGGTCGGTAGGGGCCCGCAGAACGAGGTCAATCTGGGCGGCCCCAGCGTCAACGGTGGTATCGAAATCGGAGAGGTCAACGGGAACAACGAGCTGTATGACCCGAAGACGAACACGGTGTACATCTCCAGCCAGTACGGAGCCGACATCACGCCGGGCAAGCGGCCTGGCACGTTCGTGTACACCCTCCCGAAGACTCCGCGTGTGCGTGCCGGCACGGCCGCCGCCGAGCTCAACGCACACATGCCGCCGCCGTTGACGATCACTTCCGCACAGGCCTCTGCGTTGCGCGGCGGCACCGCAGCGGTCGACGTGGTTCCGAACAACCGGCGGGCGACCGCCAACCATCTCACGATCACTCCTGCCTTTCGCATCACCGACGACAACGCCGAGATCCGCTCCGAGCTGAGGGCCGGGAGGCTAAGGGTCTCGGGACAGATCACGATCGACGGCCGGCGCGCGATCAAGCTCGTTGGCGCCCAGGGCCCCGTCACCCAGGAATACGACGTCGCTCCTGGCACGTACGCCCCCATCCGGGAGGTCCGGCGAACACGTGGGATGGTGACGATCCTGACCTACAGCGAGTACCGGGTGCTCCCGGCCACATCAGCGAACGCGCGACTGCTCAACCTCGCCTTCCGCCACCCGACTGCGCGCGTGGACCGCGACCACCGCGACTTCCTGGCGGCACAGGCCCGCTTGATCACGGGCTCCTGACTGACGCCTACAGGACTTAGGTGTCTATGCCGGCGGCGACGCGCTGTCGTCGCGCCACCACACCGTCGAGCCGTCGGGCGCGTCCTCGCTGAGGGCCAGCCCGGCGGCCGACAGCTTGGCCAGCTCGTCGCGGAAGGCGCGGTAGGGGATCAGGCCCACGCGCGTCAGGGCCGGGTAGCCCACGCGGTCATACAGATCCGACGTGGTTGTCGGCTCGCTCGTCAGCGCGTCAAGCAGCACCGAGGCTCGTGACACAACACCGTGAGACTAGCCCGCGCGTCGCGCCGGGGAGCTAGAAGGCGGCGATGTCGGCGGCGTCGATCCCGAAGGCCTTGGCGAACTCGTCGCACTGGACCTTGGCATCGCGCTCGGCGCTGCCGTAGAGCCAGATGCCCTGGTCTGAGAGCTTGGTCTCGTGCTGGAGGAAGTAGCGGGCGCCTGAGCGCAGTTCGACCGCGGCATAGCTGAGCATCGCGCGCTTGCCGTGCTCGCGCTGGGTGAACGAGATGCTGAACCGCTCGGCGAAATCGGCCGGCGGCATACGAATGAACGCGATCTCCTTGAACGCGCCATCAAGTTCCTTCTCGTCTTTCTGTCGCCAGTCGCGCATTGCTGCCTCGGGCCCCGAGTACCCCGGAGGTGCCGCGGCGATGCATTCGTTTTCCTCGACCACTGTGACGGAAAGCGCCGGGCCTTGACGCCACGGTGTCAATTTGGCACGCTCCGCCGGTCCTGGAGGCCCGCTCCGCAGCCGCTGTCGGGGCCGCGGGCGGGCTGCGTGGACGCCCGCGATGCTATGGCTCATTTAGACCGCGTGTTTCGGCTGGAGGAGAGGTTCGAGCGCGACGGGACCCTGCGGCTGATGCTGATCGGCGAGCTCGACGTCGCGGTGATCGACCACCTGGCGATGCGGCTGCGCGCCCTGCGCGAGGAGGGCTATCCGGTCCGCCTCGACCTCTCTCGCCTCGAGTTCATCGACTCCAGCGGAATCCAGGAGATCATCCGCGAGGTGGTCGACGCGCGGCGCGATGCCTGGGAGCTCGACGTCGACGGCCCGATGACCGATCAGGTCGCGAGGACCGTCGATCTTGTCGGCGCACGCGCGCTTCTCTGGCCGGACGAGGGTTAGGCATCTGCCGCCACGGTTATCCGTTGAGATGTGCGCATTCCGATCCTGGGAGAGCTGCGGTCGTTGGTCCAGCGACACGACGAGGAGTTGCGAGAGCTCGTGGTGAGGGCGGTGCGGTCAGGTGCCCGCACCCAGGACATCGCCGACGCGGTGGGGGTGAGCCGCTCGACGCTGTGGCGGCGCTACCGGGCCGAGCTGTTGCGCAGCGAGGCGAACTAGAGCCGCTACAGGCCGCCGGCGACGCGGATGACGGCGCCCGTCGTGTACCCCGCCGCGGGGCTGAGCAGCCACAGGATCGCCGGCGTGATCTCGTCGGCCCGGGCGGCCCGGCCCAGCGGGATCCGCGCCGCGGCCGTCTTGGCACGATCGGGCTGGCCCGCGGCGGCGTGGATCTCGGTGTCGACGATCCCCGGGGCCACGGCATTGACGCGAACGCCCTCGGCCGCCAGTTCCCGGGCCAGGCCGACGGTCAGCGTCTCGATCCCGGCCTTGGCCGCCGCGTAGTGGACGTACTCGTGCGCGGAGCCCAGGGTGGCCGCCGCCGACGAGACGTGGACGATCGCCCCGCCCGCTCCGCCGCGCGCCGTCGACATCACCTGGGCGGCCCTGCGCGCGCACAGGACGGCGCCCACCAGGTTGACATCGATCACGCGCCGGATGACGTCCACCGGCGTGTCGGCGAGATCGCCGACGTGACCGGTGAGGCCCGCGTTCGAAACCAACCCGGCAACCGGGCCGAGCTGACCCGCCGAGGCGAACAGCCGCGCGACGTCATCCTCGCGGGTCACGTCCGCCTGGACGGCGAGGCAGCGCGCTCCCGCGGCGGTCGCCTGGGCCACGACCTGCTCGGCCGCTGCGCCATCCTGCCGGTAGGCGAGGGCCACGTCGTAGCCGCCGGCGGCCAGCGCACGCACCGTCGCGGCGCCGATGCCCCGGCTCCCGCCGGTGACCACGATCGCCGGTCGCTCACTCGCCATCCCGCCATGCTGCCAGAGTCACTTCCGGCGTCGAGATGCCGGCTCCACCCGCCAGCGCGCGCGGCCCGTCAGGCGACGAGCGCGGGCCGGCGGTAGTCGGTGATGTCGTTGAGGCGCGGCCCGGCCGCCTCGAGCTCGGCCGGCATGCCGAGGTAGAAGCCCTGCCCGTAACCGCAGCCGAGCTGGCGCAGCGCGCCCAGCTGACCGGTGTGCTCGATTCCCTCGGCGACGACGCCCAGGTTCAGGTCGGCGGCGAGCTCGAGGATCATCCGCACGAACGGACGGTCCAGGCCGCCATCGTCGACGGCGTCGACAAACGGCTTGCCGATCTTGAGCCAGTCGATGGGGAGTGAGCGCAGGTGGCTCAGCGAGGAGTAGCCGGTGCCGAAATCGTCCAGCGCCAGCTGCACGCCCAGACCCCGCAGCTCGTGCAGGATGGCGATGCTCTTCTCCGGGTCGCGCAGGACCACGCCCTCGGTGATCTCCAGGACGAGCCGGTCCGGACGCAGGCCGGTGCGATCAAGCGCGCCGGCGACGCCGGTGAGGAAGTGGGGGTCGCGCAGCTCGACCGGTGACAGGTTGACGTGGACGGCCGGCGCCGAGCCGCCGTGGCCGGGCCAGCGCTGGGCCTCGCGGCAGGACCGCTCCAGGATCGAGCGCCCCATCGGCACGATCACGCCCATCTCCTCGGCGATGGGGATGAAGGAGCCGGGGTTGACGCAGCCGCGCGGGCCGTCGAGCCAGCGGACGAGCGCCTCGCACGCGGTGACCCGGCCGGTCTGCAGCTCGACGATGGGCTGGTAGTGCACGTCGAAGGAGTCCTCGCGCACGGCCTCGCGCAGGCGCTGCTTGAGCCCATGGCGCTTGATGACCGGGACCTCCATCCCGGACTCGAAGAGCTCCCAGCCGCGCTTGGAGGCCTGCTTGGCCCGGTACATGGCCACGTCGGCGTTGCGGATCAGCTCCTCGGGAGACACCGGGCCAGCCGCCACGCAGGCGCCGGTGGCGATGCCGGCGCTGGCACGCACCGAGATGTTCTGGCCTGCGATGGAGAAGCGCTCGGCCAGGCGCCGGTTGATCCGCTCGGTGACCTGGATGGCCTCCTCCTGTGAGGCGGTGCGCTCGAGCATGATCGCGAACTCGTCGCCGCCCAGGCGGGCCAGCGTGTCCGACGGCCGGACGCAGTCGCTCAGCCGCCGGCTGATGGCGATGAGCAGCTCGTCGCCGGCGGCGTGGCCCAGGGTGTCGTTGATCGTCTTGAAGTCGTTGATGTCGATGAAGATCACCGACACGCTCTCGGGGTCGCGCTCGAGCGCCTCGGACACCCGTTCGGCGAACAGCAGGCGGTTGGCCAGGTCGGTGAGGGGGTCGTGGGAGGCCTGGTGCTCCAGCTCGCGCTGGAGCTCCTTCATCCGCCACACGGTGTGCCCAAGGCGGTCGTTCTCGAGCGCGACGCTGGTGTTGTTGGCCAGCGTCTCGAACAGCTTGACGTCGTCGGCGGTGAAGCGGTCGACGCGACCCGACGGGTCACCGATCATCATCGCGCCCATGCAGTTGCGCTCGCCGGCGAGCACCGCGAACATGCCCCGGCCCAGGCCGCGCTGCTCCAGGTAGGTGGCCAGGGGGCCGTCGGCGATCTCACAAGTGGCGAGCGCGCCGAGCTCCGGGTCGCAGATGAGCGAGTGCAGCTCAGCGACGATCGCGGGCTCAAGGCCCTCCAGCATGGTCCCCGCGCCGCTGGCGCGGACCGTGGTGCGCAATGCGTCCTTGCCGTCAGGGGAGAAGAAGATGATCTCGGCCACTTCGGCGCGGAAGGCCTCGAGCGCCTGGCCGAGCAGCCCCTCGAGCGCGGTCCCGATCTCCGGGCTGCGCGACAGCGCCCGTGCGGCCTCATAGAGGAACTCCAGGCGCCCGTGGCGCTGGCGCTCGGCGGCGTAGGCCTGGAAGGTGAGGTACATGCCGATGACCGGCACGGCCATCAGGATCGCGGCGCGCCAGTCGTTGTAGACGACGGTGGCGGCGCAGAGGCCGATGCTGGTGTTGACCGCGGCGACGGCCAGGTCGGTGCGCAGCGAGCCGGCGATCTGGGTGACGCTGAGCCGGCCGTCGGAGAGGGACACCGCGGCGGAGATGAGCAGCACGGCGGCGACCGAGGTCGCCACGGTGGCCAGGGCTGCCGCGGCCCAGACGACCGGGTCGATCTGCGTCTGCCCGCCGGCGACGGCGTGGAAGACGATCACCGCGATGCAGTTGCCGAGCAGGAACTGCCCGAAGTTGAAGGCGAGGCGGATCGGGGGGAGGCGGCGGTGGACGGCGAGGACGAGCAGGCGCCCGATGGCGCCGGCCAGGATCACGTCGTGGCCGGAGGCGAAGACCAGCGCGAACACCAGCGGGATCTCGCCGAGCGACATCGAGTGGGCGCTGCGGCGAAAGTGCACGTGGACGACGAAGCGCTCGGCGGCGGCGAAGGCCACGAGCAGGACCCAGATCGAGACCTGCATCGAGCCCACGACCGGGCTCGCGGTCACCGCGCCGGAGCTCAACAGGGCGACCCCGGCCGCGACGAGGACGGCGCTGAGCACCCAGATGGTGACCTCACCGCGCGACATCCTTGTCGCGCGTGCGAGGTGAGGGAGCCTGGAACGCATACGGGTGATGGTCTTGGTGGTGGTGATCGCGCTCATGGCTAGCCCCAGAACGTCGTCCAGCCGACGGTGCTCCAACTGGCCGCGGTCGGGTCCACGCCGCCGTTACCCCCGTCACCGCCGCCGTTGCCAGACCCGGTGCCCGAGGAGCAGCTCTCACAGCTCCAGCTCGCGGCACTCCAGCTGGCCGCCAGCGGGTCGGTGGCGGTGCTCCAGCTGCCGGCGCTCCAGCTGGCGGCGTTGTAATTGATGCTGCCGCTGTCGGGGTCGATCAGCGTGTTGGGGGTGAGGCCCTGGTCTGAGCTGAGCTGGCCGTTGCCGGCCCAGTTGGCGGCTGTGGCGTTGACCTCGTTGGCGCCGCCCGGCAGCTGCGTTGCCGTGTTGACCAGCGCGCCCTTGACCATGGCCGGCGTCCAGTCGGGGTGAGCGGCGATGAGGTCGGCGGCGACGCCGGCGACGATCGGCGCGGCGAGCGAGGTGCCGCTGACCTGGAAGTAGGAGCCGTTGATCACGCAGGTGGGGCAGAGGCTGGCGAAGTCGCTGTTGGGCGCGAGCGTCGAGACGATGTGCGCCCCGGGCGCCACCACGTCGGGCTTGGCGAACCCGTCCTGCGTCGTGCCCTGAGACGACCAGCTGGCCACGACGTCGTCTGAGTTGTCCGCGGTGCCCTGGTCGTCGACGGCGCCGACGGTGATCACATAGGGGTCGTTGCCGGGGGCGTAGGAGACGGCGTCGGAGGCGGTCCCCATGTTGCCGGCGGCCGCCACCACCGTGATCCCGTCAAACCAGGCCTGCTCGGCCGCGGCGTCCAGCGGATCGGTCGTGTAGGACTCGGCATCCGTGGAGCGGAACGACATGTTGATGACGCGGATGTTGTAGTCGTTCTTATGGTCGACGGCGAACTGCAGGCCGTAGAGCGCATCCAGCGTGGTGGCCTGGCCGTCGTCGTTGGCGACCTTGATGGAGATGAGGTTGGCGTTGGGGGCGCTGCCCGCGTACTGGTCCTGGAGCGGATCGCCGTCGCCGCGGTAGTGGCTGTTGCCGGCGATGAGCCCCGCGACCGCGGTGCCGTGACCGTAGGTGTCAGCCGCCGTAGAGGCGTTGGGATCGATGACCGCGGAGGCGATGACGCGCGAAGTCGAGTTCCAGCGGGAGGTCTGGAAGTCAGGGAGGTCGCCGGTGATGCCGGTGTCGATCACGGCGACGCCGACGCCGCGGCCGGTGGTGCGCCGCCACAGTCCGGTGGCGTGGACCGACTGGTCATACGTCGTCGACAGCGACCATGGGCCGGGCGCGCCGTACCAGGTCTGGAGCAGGGTGGAGTTCAGCGACACCGCGTGGACCTGCGGGCTGCGCGCCAGCCTGCGGGCGGCGTCGGCGGTGAGCGTCGCGGAGAGCCCGTTGATGATGTGCAGGCCGGGGCCGGCCTGCCCGCCCACCGAGTGCACGAGCGCCTGCCCGCGGGCGAGGTCAACCCCGTGCCGGAGCTGGATGATCACGATCACGCGACGGTGCGGGTTCGTCGAGGCCAGACGGGCAAGCGTGGGGGAGAGAGAGTCCGGAGCGGTGGCGGCACCGCTCGCACCGGCGGCGGGGGCAGAGCCGCCGGTGCGAAGTGCGGTGGGGCGCAGGCCGGGGCTCAGGGCGAAGAACAGCAGCCAGACGAGGCCGACCATTCCGACCAGGGCGGCCACGGACAGACGAATATGAGCAGGCAGGCGCAGTCGCCCATTGATGATCGAGGCCATCATGGTTCCCCTCGGTTGCGCTCTCCGGGTGGAGAGGGAGTGGCATTCATCGCCGGCAACCGAGCTATCTCGACCATCTATGCCGAGACCTCTGGCTTTGCGTCCCTGCCTTACGACAGGTTTGCCATTGGACCGATGTTCGGGTCGTCGGCCCTACCCGCCGGAAGCTTTAGCCCTTCGCGCGAAAATCCGTGGAAACTACTGACGAGCTTTGGCAGCTTTGTGCAGGAAATACCCGCATTGGGCGAGTTCGGGGAGCGCAAACCACCTGGACGCCTGGCCGAGTCGACTAAGGGCTGCCGCCGCTCGAGCTAAGGGGTGGGTGGTTCCACGGCGCTGCGAATTGCCGATGTGTGCCGAGGTGGCTTAGCCGATCGTTACAGCAGGCCGAGAAGCCCACCGACACGACGAGAAGGAGTCACCATGGCACGCAGGCTCAGCAGACTGAAGCAGCGCATCCGGCGCTCCGTGACTGAGATGGACTACGCCCAGCGGCGCCTGTTCGAGATCCGGACCGGGGTGCCCGTGAGCACCGTGGACCGCGCCCGCGACAAGGCGATGATCGCCGAGCTCGAAGCCCACTGGCGCCTTTGACGATGAGCGGCGCGAGGGGTGAGTCGCTGTCTCTATCGGCGTCTGAGCGAGGTATCGGCGAACGTCAACTGCGGGTATCGAGTAGGGAGTTGGGGCGGCCGGGCGTTTGCGGTGGTCTCCCAACCGGGTCTTGGTAGATAACCCCTATGTGATGGGGGTTATCTCCCAGAACCCCCTGCAAACGTCAACCATTCACGCCGCATCCGGCCCTTCCCAAGTCCGCCGTTGACGTACGCAGATACCCGGGGCAGACGCCGACGGAGCCAGCGCAGCAGCCCGGCGCGCAGCAGCCCGGCGCGCCTCAGGCGGGCGGGAGCGCATCGAGCGCTTGGACCAGGTCGGCCCACAGGTCCTCGACGTCCTCGAGACCGGCGCTGAGCCGGAGCAGCCCGGGCGGCACGCGGTCCCCCTCGTAGCGGCCCCGGGCCTCGAGCGTGGAGGCCACGCCGCCGAGGCTCGTAGCGTTCTCGATCAGCCGCAGGCCGCGCTCGACCGCGAGGGCCTGCTCGGCATCGGCGACGTCGAAGGACAGGAGCATGCCGAAGGCGCTCACGTACCGGGCGGCGACGGGGTCGCCCAGGCCCGGGTAGCGCACGGTCTGCACGGCGCGGTGGCCCTGGAGGCGGCGCGCCAGCTCGAGGGCCGTCTGCGACGTGCGCTGCACGCGGACGCCAAGGGTCTTCAGACCGCGCAGCAGGAGCCACGCCGGGTCGGGGGCGGCCACGATCCCGGTGGCGCCGCGGAACTTCGCCAGGCGCTCGTGGTCCTCGGTGCGGGCGCAGGTGACGAGGCCGAGGAGGGCGTCGTGGTGGCCGGCGAGGATCTTGCTGGCGCTGTGCATCACGAAGTCCGCTCCGTGCTCGAGCGGGCGCAGCAGGAGCGGGCTGAGCACGGTGTTGTCGACGACCACCCGCGCGCCCGCGTCATGGGCGGCGGCGATGGCGGCGTCGAGGTCGGGGAAGGTCATGAACGGGTTGGCACAGGGCTCGAGCCAGACCAGGTCGGCGGCCGGGGGCGGGGTGGTCTGGTCAAAGGCGACGACCTCCAGGCCCCAGCGGGTGAGCTCGCCGCTGAGCATTCCGAACGTCCCGTAGTAGCCGCCATGGGCGACCGCGATCCGGGCTCCCGGTTCGAGCAGTCCCAACACGAGCGCGGTCGTCGCGCCCATGCCCGACGGGAACAGCAGGGCCTGGCCACCCTCCAGCTCGCCGATGAGCCGCTCGGCCTCCAGGCCCACCGGATGGGCGTAGCGCTGGTAGAAGACCGGGCCCGGCTGGCCGTCCTGGAAGGGGTGGATGGTGGCGCGGTCCACCGCCGGCAGCCGCGCGTGGGCCAGCTGCGTCTCGCGCTCCATCGGCGGGAGCTTAGCCCGGCGCATCCTCGGGACACCGGCCTTGACCTCTACGCAACGGTCGTGTACTTTCGCGAACCGCCGAGCTCACGAGGAGAGGAGTTCACGATGGCAGTGACGACCGGGACGACCGGGGAGACCACGCTCCCCACCACTCAGGCGCCGCCGGCGCGCGAGATCGAACGGCGGTCGATCGACTGGGTCCCCGAGGATGAGCGCCACGGCCGGCTGTGGCACCAGATGCCGCTGTGGTTCCTGGGCAACTTCCAGTATTTCTCGATCCCGATCGGCTTCATCGGCCCGGCGCTGGGCCTGTCGCTGGGCTGGACGATCATCGCCGGGACCCTGGGCATCTTCGTGGGCACGCTGTTCATGGCCTTCCATGCCACTCAGGGCCCGCGACTGGGGCTGCCGCAGATGATCCAGTCGCGCGCGCAGTTCGGCTATCGCGGCGTTCTCGTCCCGCTGTTCGCGACGCTGTTCACCTACGTCGCGTTCAACGTCGCCGACCAGGTGCTCATGTCCCAAGGGCTGAACGCCGCGTTTGGCTGGAGCGCCGGCCTGGTGGCCGTGGTGATCGCGATCCTGGCCGCGGTGATCGCCATCTGGGGCCACGACTGGGTGCACCGGGTCTTCCGGCTCATCCTGGTCTTCTCCCTGCCGGTGGTGACCATCCTCACCTTGGGCGTCATCTTCGGCGCGGCCGGCGGCCACCCGCCCAAGCAGCACCTCGGGTTCGTGTTCGCGGCGTTCATGGCCCAGTTCTCCGCGGCGGCCGCGTACAACATCACCTACGCGCCCTACGTCTCTGACTACTCGCGCTACCTGCCCAAGGACACCTCGGCGCGCAAGGTCATCGCGTCGGTGTTCGCCGGCGCCGCGGCCTCGCCGATCTGGCTGATCGCGCTCGGCGCGTGGCTGGCCATCCGCCTGGGCGCCACCGATGGGCTGCTGGGCACCAAGTTGGCGGGCAACAACATCTTCCATCCGCTCGGGACCGTCGCGGCGTTCCTGCTCGCCGCGGGACTGGCCGCCACCATGGGGATGAACGCGTACGGCGGGATGCTCAGCCTGCTCACCGGCATCGACTCGGTCAAGCGGATCCGGCCGACCCGCCGGGCCCGCATCATCACCATCCTGGTCCTGACGGTGGTCTGGTACGTGATCGCGGAGAGCATCAACTCGAGCGCCGTCTCCACCGTGCTCAACTCGCTGACCCTCATGCTCTACCTGCTCGTGCCCTGGACGGCGACGAACCTCGTGGACTTCTTCCTCGTCCGCCACGGCCGCTATGCCATCGCGGACCTGTTCACGCCCGACGGCCTGTACGGCGCGTGGGGGTGGCGCGGCCTCACTCTCCTACTTCCTCGGCTTCGCCGCCGAGATCCCCTTCATGGTGCTGCCGGGTATCGCAGGCTTCCAGTACACCGGCCCGGTGGCCAAGCACATCTCCGGCGTCGACATCTCGTGGATCGTCGGGCTGGTGGTGTCGGGCACGTCGTACTGGCTGCTGTCGCGCTCGCTCAACCTGCGCGCCGAGGCGGGGGCGATCAAGGCTTCTGACGAGGCGCTGGAGACCACGACGTAACGTATGGCTGTGGACGACACCGAGAGGATCCGCTTTGGCGCCAGGCTGCGGCACGCGCGGGAGGCGAGTCGCCTGTCGCTGGGCGACGTGGCGGCGCGCAGCGGCGTGACCAAGAGCTTCCTCTCCCGCGTCGAGCGCGACATCACCAGCCCGTCGGTGGCGAGCCTCGTCGGGATCTGTCACGCGCTCGGCCTGTCGCCCGCCGAGCTGTTCCAAACGCCCCAGACGACGCTGGTGCGCCGGTCTGACCGCCCCCGAGTCGCCGATCTGCCCAAGGCGGCCGAGGTGGTGGACACGCTGATCACGCCGGCGGGCGAGCGCCACGTCACCGTGCTCGAGACGGCGGCCTCGGCCGGGGGCTCGGGCGGCTCGGCGCTCTACACCCTCCCCAGCGAGTGCGAGGTCTGCTTCGTGCTCTCGGGCTCGATCGAGGTCCAGGTGGAGGACGAGACGTTCGAGCTGGCGCAGGGCGACGCGCTCACCTTCGGTGCCGCCGTCCCCCACAGCTGGCGCGTGGCCGGCGACGGGGCGCGCATCCTGTGGATCCTGGCCCCGGCCCTGCCCGACCCGCAGCGGGGGGTGCGATGACGATCTCAGGCCCCCGCTTTCAGCCCCCGGATGCCAGCGTTGCTCCCCGCTACAGCGGGCCACGCACGTTCGCCCGTCTGCCGCACGTCGAGATCCCTCACGAGGACGTCGACGCCGCGGTGATCGGCGTGCCCTTCGACACCGCCACCAGCTTCCGCACCGGCGCGCGGTTCGGGCCCGAGGCGATCCGCTCGGCCTCGGCGATGCTGCGGCCCTATCACCCGGCCCTCGATGTGGACGTGTTCGGCACGCTCTCGGTCGTCGACGGCGGCGATCTGGAGATCACCCCCGGCAACGCCCAGCGCACCGCCGAGCAGATCGCTGCCGGCCTGGAGCCGGTGCTGCGCGCCGGGATCGTGCCGGTGGTCCTGGGTGGGGACCACTCGATCGTGCTGGGGGAACTGCGCGCGCACGCCGCGGTGCACGGGCCGGTGGGGCTCGTCCTGCTCGATGCCCACGCCGACACGTGGGATCAGTACTACGGCGAGCGCTACTTCCACGGGACCCCGTTCCGCCGCGCGGTGGAGGAGGGACTGCTCGACCCCTCCCGCTCGCTGCTGGCCGGGATGCGCGGCCCGCTGTACGGGCCCGCCGACGTCGACCAGCCGCGGGACATGGGCTTCGAGGTGATCGACGGCGACGAGCTGGCCACGCTGAACCCGGCCCAGTACGGGGAGCGGGTCCGGGAGCGCATCGGGGAGGGGCCGGTGTACATGTCGTTCGACATCGACGTGCTGGACCCGGCCTTCGCTCCCGGGACCGGGACGCCGGAGGTGGCGGGGCTGTACCCGCGAGAGGCCTTCGGGTTCCTGCGGGCACTGGCCGGGATCTCGTTCACCGGCTTTGATCTGGTAGAGGTCTCTCCGGCTTATGACGCCCCCGGACAGACCACGGCGCTGCTCGGCGCGGCCGTCGCCTTCGAGATGCTGGCCCTGCGGGCCGTCGCGCGCCACTGATTCACGGACGGGCGGACGGGCGTGATCGACGCGCGGTTCGCCATCCTGGCCGCCGTCATCACGGTGGCCGGAAACGCCGCGTACGCGCTGGACACCGTCCGCGGCAACACCCAGCCCAACCGTGTGAGCTGGCTCATGTGGATGGTGGCGCCGCTGATCGGCTTCGCCGCCCAGGTCAGCCAGCACGTCGGCCTGCAGTCCCTGCTCACGTTCGCGATCGGCTTCGGGCCGCTGCTGGTGGTCGTGGCCTCATTCCTGGACGCCAAGGCGTACGCCCGGGTGACCCTGTTCGACATCCTGTGCGGCGCGCTCTCGCTCGTCGCGCTGGTGGCGTGGGCGGTGACCGGCACCGGCAACGTGGCCATCGCGTTCACGATCCTCGCCGATCTCTTCGGGGCGGTCCCGACGCTGCGCAAGGCGTACGCCGTGCCCGAGTCAGAGCACGCTGTGGCCTTCCTCGGCGGCGTCGTCGGGGCGGCGATCACGCTGCTCACGATCAAGCCGGACCACTGGGGATTTGCCAGCGCCGGCGTCTCGGTCTACGTCCTGGTCTGCAGCGGGGCCATCGCGGTGCTCGCGCTCCGGCCTCGGCTGGAGCGGCTCGCCGCCGGTCTCCAGCGCTGAGCCTGGATCCGCCGATCGTGGGGTCGAGACGACCCCAGGATCGGGGGATCCAGGCTGAGATCTCACGCCGCGGCGCATGCCACCGTTGAAGGAGATGATGCGCCACTCCGTGCGTCTCCCTGCTCGCACGCCGTTTGACGGCGAGTGGCTGCTGGCCTTCTTGCACCGGCGGGCGGTGCCCGGCATCGAGGAGGTCATCCCCGGCGGCTACCGTCGCAGCCTGGCGCTCCCCCACGGCCCGGGCGTGGTGGAGCTCACCCCGCGCACCGACCACGTCGAGGCGACGTTCGTGCTCGCCGACGCTCGCGATCTCGATGCGGCCGCCGACGCGTGCCGCCGGTTGCTCGACCTCGACCGAGACCCGGCGCCGATCGCCGCGCATCTCGGCGCCGACCCGGTCATCGGTGAGCTAGCCCGCGCATCCCCGGGGCGTCGGGTACCCGGCCATCCGGACGGGTGCGAGCTTGCGGTGCGGGCCGTGCTGGGCCAGCAGGTGACCGTGACGGCGGGCACGAAGCTCGTCACCCGGGTCGTTGCCGAGCTGGCCACGCCGCTGCCGCAGCCCGTCGGGGCGGTCACCCATCTGTTCCCGGCGCCAGCCGCGATCGCGGCGCTGGATCCGGACAGCCTGCCCATGCCGCGCAGCCGGGGCCGCACGCTGGTGGCGATGGCCGCCGAGCTGGCCGCGGGGCGCCTGGCGCTCGACGCGGCGGGCGACCCCGCGCCGACGGCCGGCGCGTTGCTGGCGCTGCCGGGGATCGGACCGTGGACTGCGGGCTACATCGCGATGCGGGCGCTGCGCGACCCCGACGCGTTCATCCCCGGTGACGCCGGGGTGCGCCATGGCCTGACGCTGCTGGGGTGTGACACCGACCCCCGTCAGGTCGAGCGGGTGTCAGAGTCATGGCGGCCCTACCGCGCCTACGCCGTCCAGCACCTCTGGGCCCTGGGCGCCGGCGTATGAGCATGCTCTTCACGCGCGTGGCCAGTCCCGTCGGCGAGCTGCTCCTTGCCGGGGCGGGGGAGGCGGACGGGGACACCGAGGCGCTGTCGGCGCTCTGGATCGACGGGCAGCGCTGGGCCCCGGCGATCGGCGCGGACTGGTGCGAGTCCGGCGAGGCCTTCGGATCGGCGCGCCGGCAGTTGCGCGAGTACTTCGCCGGGGAGCGGACCACGTTTGACCTGTCGCTGCGCTTCACCGGCACCCCGTTCCAGAACGCGGTGTGGAGCGCACTCAGCGCCATCCCCTTCGGCGAGACGCGCACCTACGGCGCGATCGCCACGGGCCTGGGGCGGCCGCGGGCTGCTCGCGCGGTCGGCGCCGCCAACGGCCAGAACCCGTTCTGCATCGCCGTGCCCTGCCACCGGCTGCTCGGCGCGGATGGCGGCCTGGTCGACTACGCCGCGGGGCTCGAGGTCAAGCGCCGGCTGCTGGAGCACGAAGCGGTGGTACGGCACGGCCCGCGGACCCCGGGGAGTAGGGTTCGCCCGTGGGCGCGCCCCTTTACGCCGAGCTGAGGTACTGGCCGGAGCTGGCCGGGCTACTGGCCACCGGTCGTTTCCGCGCCCCGGAGAGGGCGGAGCACCGGGCGCCGGTGCTGCTCATCCCCGGCTTCATGGCGGGCGACGCCTCGCTCACCTTGCTGGCGAGCTGGCTGCGGCGCCGCGGACACACCGTCCGCCTGAGTGGCATCCGGATCAACGCGGGCTGCGCGGGCCGCGACCTGACGCGCCTCGAGCAGGTGCTGGCGGCCTTTGACGAGCCCGCCGTCGTGATCGGTCAGAGCCGGGGCGGGACGCTCGCGCGGGCGCTGGCCGCGCGCCGGCCCGAGTCCGTGGCCGCGGTGGTCATGCTCGGCTCGCCGGTCCTCGATCCGCTGGCGGTGTCGCCGAGCGTGATGCGCACGGTCCGTTCGATGGCGCGGCTCGGCGACCTCGGGGTTCCCGGCGTGTTCAGCTCGGAGTGCCGCGACGGCGACTGCTGCTCGGACTACTACGCGCTTCTGCGTGCGCCACTCACCGACGGCATGGCGGCGTTGATGATCTACTCGCGCTCGGACGCCATCGTCGATTGGCGCGCGTGCCTTGACCCCAGCGCGACGTGCATCGAGATCAGCGGCAGCCACTGCGGGATGGCCGTCAACCCACGCGTCTACGCGGAGCTCGAGCGCATTCTGGAGCGGGCGGAGGCAGCGCTGGCGTGAACCAGATGAGCGCCCAGGACGCGATGTTCCTGCACGTCGAGAACGATGTGACGCCGATGCACATCGGCGGGGTGAGCGTCTTCGAGGGACCGCCGCCTTCGTTCGCGGACCTGACTGCGATGGTGGCCGGCAAGCTCGACCACACGCCGCGCTACCGCCAGAAGATCAGGTTCGTGCCCTTCGGGGTGTCCGAGCCCGTGTGGGTGGACGACCGCTATTTCGACATCGGCTATCACCTTCGCCACACCGCCGTCCCGCCCCCCGGATCGGAGTCCCAACTACGGGCGATGGCCGCGCGGGTGTTCTCCCAGCACCTGGATCGTGCCCGCCCGCTGTGGGAGATCTGGATGGTGGAGGGCCTGTCCGAGGGCCGGTGGGCGCTGCTCTCAAAGGTGCACCACTGCATGGTCGACGGCGTTGCCGCCACCGATCTGATGTCGGTGATGTTCGACGACGCGGCGCGGGCGGCGGGCACCAGGTCAGCCGAGGTCGAGCACTGGGCGCCCGGCCCCGAGCCCAGCGATGTCGAGCTCCTGCTCCGTGGGATGGCCAGGCGCGCAACCGACCCGGCCTCCCGGTTGCGCAACGCGCTCAGCGCGTGGCCCCAGGTGCTCGGCAGCGCGGTGAGCACGGCCCGGGCGCTCACCGCCGCGGCTCCGGCGCTCCGGCCGGCCACGACCTCGCTCACCGGGCCCATCGGGCCCCACCGCACCTGGGGCTGGGCCAAGGTCTCGCTGTCCGAGGTCAAGCGGATGCGCCAGGCGCTGGGCGGGACGGTCAACGACATCGTCCTCACCGTCATCACCAACGGCTTCCGCGATCTCCTGGACGAGCGCGGTGAGGCGATGCCGCCCGATCGCGTGGTGCGCACGATGGTCCCGGTGTCGGTCCGCCGTCCCGACGAGCGGGGTGTCTACAACAACCGCGTGTCGGCGGTGTTCGCACGGCTGCCCGTCGGGCGGGAGGACCCCGAGGCGCGGCTGGCCGACATCCGGGGGCAGATGGATGGGATCAAGTCCAGCAAGCAGGCCGTGGCCGGTGACGTCCTGGCCCAGCTCTCCGGGTTCGCGCCGCCGCTGCTGCTGGCCCTCGGCAGCCGGGCGATGACTCGCTCGGCCCGCCTGAACATGGACACCGCCACCACCAACGTCCCCGGGCCCCAGACCCCGGTGCGCGCCCTCGGTCGGCGCCTGCTCGAGTCCTATCCCTATGTGCCCATCGTCGGCACCATCCGGATCGTGGTGGCCATCTTCTCCTACGACGGGCAGCTCTACTTCGGCGTCACCGGCGACAGCGACCACGCCCCGGACGTCGACGTGCTCACCGCCGGGATCGAGAGCGGCGCCGCCGCGCTGGCCGACCTCGCGCAGCCGCTCCCGCCGCCGCAGCCGATCCGCAGCCGTCCGCGCAGCCCGGCCTGAGCGACAGGAGCCTGAGGGGTCGCGACCGACCACTAGCATTCCTGGGGGCCGGATGGTCCTGGAGGAAGCGATGCGCATGGCGGGGGTAAGGCTGAGGGTGATCGCGGCGACGATTGCGATCGGGCTCGGCGCGGCAGGCTGCGGAGGAGGGTCGGGGCGCACCGGCGCACTCTCGTTCGGCCACATGGCGGGCTACGTGTGGAGCGGCGAGGTCAGCGCCGTGGCGGCGTCGTGGGCGGTGCCGCGGATGTCCGGCAGCGGCGACGCGCACGCCAGCACGTGGATCGGCGCTCAAGCGCCAGGCCGGCCGCAGCACTCGCCGTTCATCCAGGTGGGAACAGTCGAGGACCATGCGCAGCCGAGCCCCCCGGTGGACGCCGCGTTCTGGACCGACACGAGGCGCGGCTTTCACCCGCAGATTCTGTTCGTCGTCCATGCCGGCGACGCCGTGTCGACGGCGCTAACCCTGAGGGCGGACCGCTGGCGGGTCTACATCGTGGACACCACCTCGGGGCGGCGGGCCTCGTTCACCACCCGCGAGGAGGGCCTGGCTGACTTCAACCTCGCCGAATGGCTGCAGGAGAACCCGAGCGAGACGCCGGGTGGGATCACGCGGTACCCCGACCTGTCCCAGGTGCGCATGCGCGCCCTGGCGGTCAACGGCGCGGCGCCCCGCTATGGCGACGTGTTCGCCCAGTGGATGTCCCTGCCGGGCCGTGACCTGGCGCCGACGGCGCTGCGTGACGCGGCGTTCACGATCACCCGGGGAGTGCTCACGGCGGCGGGGCGGCGCTACCTGGAGCTGGCGCGGGCCCAGAACGCGAGCGCGCGCACGGCTGACATCGAGCAGGCGCGGCTGCCCCAGCACCCCCAGGCGGGCGAGCTCAAGCGGGTGAGCGCCGCGGCCGCCGCATCGGAGTGGAGGTTCGCCAACGGCCTGGATCGCGGCCCGTGGCCTACGGCGGCGCGCGGCCCGATCAGCTCGTTGTCCCACGAGATCCGTCTCGAGGCCGGTCTGTTCGCGCTGGCGGCGCGCCACGTTCCGGCCAGCCTCCCCGTCTGGCAGGGAAGGCTGGCCCAGCTGACGCCCACGCTGCTGGCGCTCGCCCACCGGGTGCGCCGTGCGCTGCAAGTCCCCGAGCAGGTGCCGTCGGTATCCCGGCGGACCGGGTAGCGCTCACCCGCGGCGGTACTTCATCACCGCAAGCGGCAGCGCCACGATGAGGATCCCGGCGGTCCACACGAGCGCACGCTCAACGAAGTAGGACGCCGGGTGGCCGAGCAGCGCATGGGCACTCCCGCCCAGCGTCAGTGACCGGACCGCGTCGACCATGTAGGTCAGCGGCTGGTGCTCGGCGAACACCCGCAGCCAGCCTGGCATCGAGGCCACGGGCACGTAGGCACTCGAGACGAACGCGAATGGGAACACGATCATCCCCAGGCCCTGGGCTGCCTGCGCGTTGCCGGCGAACAGGCCCATGGCGATGAACAGCCACTCGAAGGCGAACCCGAAGATCACGACAAGCCCGAGCGCGATCAGGCCATCGGCCGCCGACCCGTGTAGGTCGTAGCCGACGGCAAAGGCGATGGCCGCGGTGAACACCGTGGCCCACGTGAAGATGATGGTGTCCGCCAGCGCGCGGGCGGTGAGCACCGACGCACGCGGGATCGGCAGCGAGCGCAGGCGATCGATGAAGCCCTGCTCCAGGTCCTCGGCCACCGCTGCGGCCGTCCCGATCCCGCTGAAGAGGACGCCGGTGGCGATGAAGCCGGGCACGAGGAAGTCGACGTACGACATGCCGGCGATGTGGATGGCGCCGCCGAACATGTAGCGGTAGATGAGGAAGAACAGCGACATCTGGACGGTCGCCAGCACGATCAGCTGGGGGGTCCGGAGGTAACGCAGCAGCGTGCGGCGGGTCACGGTCGCCGTGCTCCGGGCCAGACCGGCCTGGCGGTGGGGCGGCGCCGTGGCCACGGAGCGCGCGGCGGTGGCGGGGGTGGTCAATGACATCTCGTGTTCCGTTTCTGTCCGTGTGGTTGTCAGGCCGCCTGCGCCGCGTCGGGGCCGGCGGGCTCAGCCGGGTCCGAGGACCGTCCGGTGAGGGCGAGGAAGACCTCGTCGAGGTTGGGCTGGCGCATGGCGACATCCTCGACGCCGACGCCCCCGTCCTCGATGGCGCGCAGCGCGCGCATGAGGCCGTCGCTGCCGGAATCGACGCCGACGCTCACCCGCCGCGTCGCCTCGTCGGTCGCGACCGCGCCGTCATGCAGGCGCGCGAGCATCTCAGCCACGCGGGGGAGGTCGGCGGCGTCGGCCACGTGGATCTCCACGATGTTGCCGCCGATCCGCCGCTTGAGTTCGGCCGGGGTGCCCGCGGCCACCGCCCGGCCGTGGTCGATGATCACGACCTGGGAGGCGAGGTGATCGGCCTCGTCGAGATACTGGGTGGTGAGCAGCACATCGGTGCCCGCGGCCACCAGAGCGCGGATGGCATCCCACAGCTCGATGCGGCTGCGCGGGTCAAGGCCGGTGGTGGGCTCGTCGAGCAGCAGCAGGCGCGGAGCCCCGACCAGGCTCGCGCCGAGGTCAAGGCGCCGGCGCATGCCGCCCGAGTAGGTCCGCGCGAGGCGATCGCCGTCTCCGACCAGGCCCAGCTGCTCCAGGACCGCCGCGGCCGCCGCCTTGGCCTCGCGGCCGCTGCGCCCGAACAGGCGCGCCACCATCTCCAGGTTCTCGCGCCCTGTCATCGCGGGCTCGATGGCGGCGAACTGGCCGGCCAGCCCGATGACCCGGCGTACCGCCGCGGGCTCGCGGCGAACGTCATGACCGGCGACGTGCAGGGTGCCCTCGTCGGGGCGCAGCAGCGTGGCGACGCTGCGGACGAACGTCGTCTTGCCGGCGCCGTTGGGGCCGAGCACGGCCACCACCTGGCCACTGTGGGCCACCAGGTCCAGGCCATCGAGCGCCCGGGTCCTGCCGTAGCGCTTGGTGAGGCCACGGGCCTCGATGATCGCGGTCATTGCGACTCCTCTTGATCGTCAACGGTGATGAAGCGGGTCGCCACCTGTCGCAGCCACTCCTCGCTCCAGGTCAGGCGGCCGGCCTTCAGGTCCTCGATCACGCCGCCCAGGAACGACACCTCGGCGCTGAGCAGCGCGACGCGGTACTCCTCCTCCAACAGGAACAGGCGGGGCAGCCCGGGGGGGATCGCCGCCAGCTCGGCGCGCGCCTCGGCCAGGTCCGCCGACAGCCGCTGGACCCGGAGCTCGAGCTCGGCCCGGGCCTCGTCGGGCGGCAGCCCGAACAGGATCGACAGCGCGGCCAGGAACTCGGGATAGTCGTTGTCAGTGGCGCGCAGCATCTGCCGCAGCCACTCCCGCGCGACCTCGCGGCCGGCGTCGGTGATCGCGTAGATGACGCGGTCGGGGTAGCCCTCGACCCGGACCGTCTCGGCGACCTGCACCAGGCCGTGGCGCTGCAGTCGCTCGAGCGTCTGGTACAGGCTCGCCCGCGACCGCACGTTGACGACGCGGGCCTTGCCCGTGGCCTCGAACACCTTCTGCATCTTGTAGACGTGCATGGGCTGCTCGAAGAGCTGCCAGAGGACCATGAGGCCGAGTGAGGACCGGCGGGGAGAGTCGGATGAAGAAGGCATAGTCAGCAACATACTAGCTAGATTAATACTAGTCAAGATCCGACCGAACGAAAGCGGTGGTGGTGACTCGCGGCGCGGGAGTCGTGGTGGCCACGGCGCCGGAATGGCGCCGACCCGTGGCGGGCGACGGTGACCGGTAGCGTGGGGGCGATGAGCATTCGTGAACCACAGACCCGGGCGCGCGCCGACGCGCTGCGGCTCGTGAGCGCCCGCGCCCTGGACCCCACCGAGCTCGTCGGGGTGTTCAACCTCGGCTTCTCGGACTACCTCGTGCCGATGCAGATCGACGAGGCCGGGCTGGCCGACCACATCGCCCACAACGACATCGACCTGGAGCGCTCCCGGGTGGCGGTCGACGTGGAGCCGGTCGGCTTCGCCCTGGTGGCCCGTCGGGGGACCGAGGCCTGGATCGGCGGGATGGGCACCTCGCCCGCCTACCGCCGGATCGGGCTGGGCGCGCGGACGCTGACCGCGGCGATCGAGGCAGCCGCCGCCGTCGGCGTGGCCCGCGTCTGGTTGGAGGTTCTGGACGACAACGCCCCCGCCATCGCCCTCTACGAGCGGCTGGGCTTCGAGCGCGTGCGCCACCTCGAGATCTGGTCACTGGCGCCGGGTGCCGGGCGGGCGCCGATCAAGCCGGTGGAGCACCGGGGGCTCGACGTCGACGCCGCCCACGCCTGGATCGCCGGCCACCGCACCGGCCGCGAGCCGTGGCAGCGCGCCGACGCGTCGATCGTGCGCATGCGCGAGCGCGGCACCCCGCTCACCGGTGTCGCGGTACAGCGCGGCGACGCGATCGCGGGCGCGGCGATCTGCCTGATCGATCACGGGCTGGTCAGAGTCATCCAGATCGCCGCCGTGGACCAAGCCGCCGCCCGCGACCTGGTCCTCGCCGCCGCCCGCGAGCTCACGCTGCGCCTGGCCAACGTGCCCGGTGACGACGTCTTCGCCGGCGTGCTGCGCGGCCTCGGCGCGAGCCTGACGATGGCCCAACACGAGATGTGCCTGCAGGTGGCCGCTACCGGCTGAGCGGCGCTCTCACGTTTTGCCCCGGCCCAAGGCTGGCCACGAACGTCTTGTAGTCCGCGGCGTTCTGGTCCGCGTACGCGGCGGCGAAGTCGGCGATGGCGCGGTCGAAGCGATCGCCACCGCCCAGGTAGCCCGTGATCGCCGCCGGGTCCCCGGAGCGGGCGTGGCCCAGGGCCAGGGCCTCGCCGCACGCGCGCCCGTACTCGGCCAGCTCCTGCGCGGAGAGCTTGTCCACGGGGACAGAGCCCTTCATGTCGCGCAGCTGGCGCACGTAGTAGTCGCGCTCGCCCAGGCGAGTCCAGCCCAGGAACATGTCGCTGGCTGACTGGATGAGGCGCTGGCCGGCCACGACGCGCTGGCCATGGTTCTCATAGGGGCTCGCGCCCGCGAACGGCTCGAGTACCGACGCGCTGGCCTCCTTGACCTGGAGGAACAGCGGGTCGCTGTCGGAGTCGCCCAGCAGCAGGACGAGCGCGTCGTCGGTGCCGACGCTGCCGACGCCGACGACCTTGCGCGCCCAGTCGACGACGCGGTAGCGGGCCAGCAGCGTGCGCGTGGCATCGCTCAGGGACCCGGCGTACTCGGCGACCACCGCGGCGGCGTCAACGCCGCCTGAGTGGGGGAGGTGTTCGATCAGCGGAGGCGAGTCGATGATGTGGCGCTGACCGTCGACCACATGCGTCAGCTTGTTCAGGGCCCCGAGGTTGGTGGCGCGTTGGGCCCGGCGCAGCACATCGGATTCGAGCTGCCGGTCGGCGGCGCGCTTGGACAGCTTGACGAGCTCGTCGGCGTCCAGTCGGGCGTACCAGACGTCCAGGTGGCCCATCCCCGCCAGGGCGGCCATCCGCCGGCGGTACGCGGCCGCCGCTGCTCGCGCGGCGGCACCGCACTTGGCCGCCGCGAAGCCCCGGTCGCGCCCGGCCACCACCAGGCTCGTGGCCAGCCGCTTGACGTCCCACTCGAACGGCGCCTCGACTGTCTCGTCGAAGTCGTTGACGTCGAAGACCACCCGGCGCTCGGGGGTGGCGTAGATGCCGAAGTTGGCCAGGTGCGCGTCCCCGCAGGCCTGGACGCGCAGGCCGCACGCCGGGGTGTGCGCCAGATCCTCGGCCATGATCGCGGCGGCGCCGCGAAAGAAGGTGAACGGCGACACGGCCATCCGCTCGTGGCGGAGAGGAAGCAGCGAGGCGATCCGTCCCGCCTCCTGCACGCGGAGGACCTCGACCGGGTCGCGGCGACGGGGCGGCGGCGTCCAGTCGGCCTGGCGCGACCGTCGCACCTGTGCGCGCAGGGCGCGTCCCGTCTCGCTGCCCTGAGAGCCCGGCATCCGCCCGAACGTTACCCCCAGAAGCGAGCCAGGGCAGGAGCGCCGCCAACAGCGACCGTCGGGACCCGCGGCGTGGTATTCAATGGAGGACGCCACCGGTACCGAGGGGAGCTGCGATGTCCACAACCGTCCGCCCGTCCGCTGCAACCGAGGTGGAGCACTGGCTCGAGCGCTTCGACGCCGCGCTGCAGGCCGGTGACGCCACCGCGGCGGCCGACCTGTTCGCCACCGAGAGCTATTGGCGCGACCTCGTCGCGTTCACGTGGAACATCCGGACCGTAGAGGGGCGCGAAGGCGTCGCCGCCATGCTCTCCAGCGCGCTGCCGCACACCAAGCCGCGCGGCTGGCACACGACCGAGGAGCCGACGAGCGCCGACGGCGTCACCGACGCATGGATCGGCTTTGAGACCGAGGCGGGCCGGGGCGGCGGCCACCTCCGCCTGATCGACGGCGAGGCGTGGACGCTGTTGACCGCGCTGGAGGAGCTCAAGGGCCATGAGGAGAGCGTTGGCTTCCGGCGGCCCAAGGGCGTGCACCACGGCGCCGACCCCGAGCGCGAGACCTGGCTGGAGGACCGCCAGCGCGAGGCCGAGGAGCTGGGCTTCACCACCCAGCCCTACGTGGTGATCGTGGGCGGGGGCCAGGGCGGGATCGCGCTGGGGGCGCGGCTGCGCCAGCTCGGGGTGACGGCGATCATCGTCGAGCGCAATCCGCGCCCGGGCGACTCGTGGCGCAACCGCTACAAGTCGCTGTGCCTGCACGACCCGGTCTGGTACGACCACATGCCCTACATCAAGTTCCCGGCCACCTGGCCGGTGTTCTCGCCCAAGGACAAGGTCGCGGACTGGCTGGAGATGTACGCGCGCGTCATGGAGCTCAACTACTGGGGCTCGACCCAGGCCAGGAGCGCGCACTACGACGAGGTGGCCGGGGAGTGGGAGCTGGTGGTGGAGCGCGACGGCTCGGAGCTGACCCTGCGCCCCAAGCAGCTCGTGCTGGCCACCGGCATGTCGGGCCGTCCGTACACGCCGAGCTTCCCGGGAGCGGATGTGTTCACCGGCGATCAGCACCACTCGTCCAAGCACCCCGGCCCCGACGCCTACCGGGGCCGGCGAGCGGTGGTGATCGGCTCCAACAACTCGGCTCACGACATCTGCGCGGCGCTGTGGGAGCACGGCGCCGACGTGACGATGGTGCAGCGCTCCTCCACCCACGTCGTGAAGTCGGGCACGCTGATGGACATCGCGCTCGGGGACCTGTACTCCGAGCGGGCGGTGGCCGCCGGCGTCAGCACCGAGAAGGCCGACATGATCTTCGCCTCGCTGCCCTACCGGATCATGGCCGGGCTCCAGGTCCCGGTCTACGAGCAGATCCGCGAGCGCGACGCCGACTTCTACGCGCGGCTGGAGGCGGCCGGTTTCCAGCACGACTGGGGCGAGGACGGATCCGGCCTCTTCATGAAGTACCTCCGGCGTGCGTCGGGCTACTACATCGACGTGGGCGCCTCGGAGCTCGTCGCCGGCGGGGAGGTCAAGCTCCAGGCCGGGCAGGTGGACCACCTCACGCGCGACGCCGTGGTCATGGCCGACGGGACCGAGCTGCCCGCCGACCTGGTCGTCTACGCCACCGGCTATCAGTCGATGAACGGTGCGGTGGCCGATTTGATCTCACAAGAGGTCGCCGACAAAGTGGGCAAGGTGTGGGGCCTGGGCTCCGACACCACCAAGGACCCGGGCCCCTGGGAGGGCGAGCAGCGCAACATGTGGAAGCCCACCCAGCAGCCGGGGCTCTGGTTTCACGGCGGCAACCTGCACCAGTCACGTCACTACTCGCTGTATCTCGCGCTGCAGCTCAAGGCGCGCGCGGAGGGCATCGACACGCCGGTCTACGGGCTGCAAGAGGTCCATCACACTCACTAGTGGGAGTGACGAACGAGGGAGTGAGTCGATGACGACGATGATCGGCCCATTGCGGCGCGCCGTGCAGGTGGCGCCGGATGGCGTCGCCGCCCGATGCGGCGACATCGAGATCACCTACGCGCAGACGTGGGACCGGGCGCGGCGGCTGGTGGGAGCGCTGCGCGAGCTGGGGGTGCGCGATGGTGACCGCGTGGCCGTAGTGGGCCGCAACTGCCACCGCTACCTCGAGCTCTATCAGGCGGTCCCGGGTGCCGGCATGGTCCTGGTGCCGCTCAACCAGCGCCACACCGCGGCCGAGCTGGCCTATGCGCTTGAGGACTCCGGCAGCCGGGTGTTGTTCGCGGCCTCGGGCATCGACGTTCCGGCCGGCGTCGTGGAGCACGTCATCGACCTCGAGGACGGGTACGAGGCGCTGCTGGCGGCCGCGCCCGCGCCGCAGTTCCCCGACGAGCTCGCTGCGGAGACGATGGCCGGCCTCTTCTACACCGGGGGTACCACGGGCGCGTCCAAGGGCGTGATCCTCACCCATCGCAACCTCGTGGCCAACGCGTTTCACTTCCAGGCCCAGTTCGCGTTCCGGCCCGATACGTGCTGGCTGGTGGCCGCGCCGCTGTTTCACGCGGCGGGCTCGATTGCGGTCCTGGCCACCGTGTGGCACGCCGGCCGACAGGTGATGCTGCCGGTGTTCGATCCCATCGCGGCGCTCGATCTCATCGAGACCCAGCGCGTCACGGCGACGCTGCTGGTGCCGACGATGCTGGCCGCGCTGGCCGAGGAGCAGCTGGCGCGGCCGCGCGACGTCTCCAGCCTCAGGCTGCTCAGCCACGGCGGCTCCCCGGTGGCCACCGCGACGCTGCGACGCGCCCGCCGGGCGTTCCCTGAGGCCGAGCTCATGCACCTCTACGGAACCACGGAGACCGCCCCGATCGCGACGATCATGGCCCACGAGGAGGCTGTGCTGGACGCGCCACAGGCGCGCTCCTGCGGGCAGCCGGCGATCGGCGTCGAGGTCCGAGTGCTCGACGACGAGACCGGCGCCACGGCGCAGCCGGGCGTCGTCGGCGAGGTGCTGATCCGCGGCGAGAACGTGATGGCCGGCTACTGGAACAAACCCGGTGACAGCGCGGCCGCGATGCTCGATGGCTGGTATCGCACCGGCGACCTGGGCTACATGGACGAGCGGTCGTTCCTTTACCTGGTGGACCGGGCCAAGGACATGATCGTCTCGGGTGGCGAGAACGTGTACAGCACCGAGGTCGAGGACGTGCTCTACCGCCACCCGGCGGTGCTGGAAGCGGCGGTGTTCGGGATCCCCGACGCCCGCTGGGGCGAGGCGGTGCATGCGGTGGTGGTGCCCCGCGGCGAGGTCACCCAGGCGGATCTGCTGGCTCACTGCCGGGGCGCGATCGCCGACTACAAGATCCCCAAGCGCATCGAGGTGAGCACCCAGCCGCTGCCCAAGTCCGGCGCGGGCAAGGTGCTCAAGCGCGAGCTGCGCGCGCCCTACTGGACCGGGCACGAGTCGGTGGTGGGCGGCGCGTGAGCGGCGCCGGCCCGGAGGGCGGGTACGACGTTCCCGCCGTCTACGAGGAGCTCACCGACGGGCTGACACGGCCGCTGCGGCTGGCCGAGCTGGCCTACGGGGCCGCGCAGCGCCACCCGGATCTGGTCCCCACGCGCGCCCAGATCGACGCCGAGCGCACCCACAACCAGTCTGACAAGGTGGGGCTGGAGATCGCCCAGGGCGACTTCATCGCCCGGGCGCTCGCCGACCCTCGGTGCGGCAGACACCTGATCGGCGCGATGTCGCAACCGCTGCCCGAGGCGATCGCCGTGCTCGATCGGTTCCAGCGCGACGGGGGCATCGACCTCGGGCCGATGCGCGTGGACCGCGACGGGCCGGTGGGGATCGTGACCAACCAGAACCACGGCTGTCTGAACGCCGAGGACGACGTGTCCACCCGCGCCATGGAGATCGCCATCGACCTCGTCCTCCTCGACGACGCCATCGAGGTGGGCGTGCTGCGCGGCGGGCCGGCCACCCATCCCAAGCATGCGGGCCGGCGCATCTTCGGCGCCGGGATCAACCTCACTCACCTCTATACCGGGCAGATCTCATTGATCGAGTTCATGCTCGACCGGGAGCTGGGCGCGATCACCAAGATGTACCGCGGCCATGGAGCGACCTCCGACCTGCCGGTGCAGTTGGGCGCCGAGGCCCGGGAGAAGTCGTGGGTGGCGGTGGTCGAGAGCTTTGCCATCGGCGGCGCGTGCCAGTGGCTGCTGGTCATGGACCGGGTGGTGGCGCAGCACGGCGCCTACTTCAACCTGCCGGCCCGCAAGGAGGGGATCATCCCCGGCTGCGCCAACCTGCGGCTGCCGCGCCTGGTGGGCGAGCGGGCCGCGCGCCAGGCGATCATGTTCGAGCGGGCCTTTCAGGCCGACTCAGCCGAGGGGCGGCTCATCGCCGACGAGGTCGTCGCCGACGACGAGCTCGAGGGGGCTCTGGAGCGGTCGGCGACTCAGCTGCTGAGCGCGGGGACGACGGCCCTGGTGGCCAACCGCCGTGCGCTGCGCGCCGCCCAGGAGCCGCTTGACCTGTTCCGCCGCTACATGAGCGTCTACGCGTCAGAGCAGGCGCGCTGCATGTACAGCCCGGCGCTCATCGACAACCTCGAGCGCAACTGGCAGGCGGCGCAGCGGACCGCGGCGTCAGCGCGCGGGGACGATGCGGTAGATGGCGCCCGCGGTGTCGTCTGAGACGTAGAGGGCGCCGTCAGGGCCGGGGACGGCGTCGACCGCACGGCCCCAGCGCGACCCGTCGGAGCGCTGGAAGCCGCCGACGAGCGTGCGGGCCGGTCCGAGCGTGCGCGCCTTGGCCTCCCACGGCATCCACAGCACGCCGGGGGCCCGCGGGGGTGTGCGGTCCCAGGAGCCGTGGACGCCGACGACGGCGCCGTTGCGCCACGGCGCCGGGAGCTTTGAGCCCTGGAGGAAATGGAAGCCCAGCGGCGCGCTGTGGGCGGGGATCCCGCGATTGATGTCCGGGAGCTTGGCGCAGTTGAGCGTGGCGCCGCCGGGGTTGGTCTGGGCGTCGTCGTCGAACGGCAGGTTGCCGTAGGCCATCGCCGTTCCCGCCACCCCGGGGTGCACGTCGGGGTCAGGATCGCAGTAGGGCCAGCCCAGGTTGCGCCCGGCCGTGAGGCGGGCGATCTCGTCGGGCGGATGGTCGCCGACATAGCCGGGCATGACCTTCCCGTAGGCGTCGCCCGACGCGTTGCCGTACGCCCGGTGGAAGGGATAGGCGATGTCATCGCGCATGTTGACCGCGGTCCACAGCGTTCCGTCGGGGGCGAAGGAGAGGCCGTCGCCGTTGCGGATCCCGGTGGCGTAGACCCGGATGCGCCGGCCGTCGGGCCGGTAGGCCAGGACCGCGGCGCGCGGGGTGCTGCTGGGCGACTCCGGGCTGGCGTTGGAGGAGGAGCCGATGTCGAAGTAGACGGTGTGGTTGCGCCCGACGGCGACGTTCTTGAGCGGGTGGGCTCCACCATCGGGCAGTCCGGCGGCGAACACGCTGCGCGAGGTCGGCTGCCCGTGGACCCAGACGAAGCGGTCGATCTCGCCGGAGCCGGCGACGTAGAGGACCTCCTGGCCGCCGACGTGGTCGAAGGCCATCCCCTGCGGGTTCTCGAGGCCCGAGATGATCGTGCGCTGCGCCGGGGGCGCGCTGCGGGTGGCCTGCGGGATGAGCTCGACGATGTTGCCCGACGAGGGCACGCTGACCAGCAGGTTGCCCTCCGGCGTCCACGTCTCCAGGCGCGCGCCCCCGACGAGCGCCCACGCTTCGGCCTTCCAGCCGCGCGGCAGCGTCAGTGTCTGCGGGCTCTGGAAGGCGCCCTGGCGGTTGGCGGCGGGGACGCTGATGGTCACGCGCGCGGTCCCGCTCTTGGCGGCGGGCGACGCCTTGGCCGCCACCGACGGCTTGGCCGCGTACGTGTGGGCGCGGGCCGGCTTGGCGGTGGTGCCGCTGAGCTCGGTCCCACCGCAGCCGGCCACCAGTGCCGCGACGGCGGCAATCAGTGGGGCAAGCGACGCTCGGCCCGGGCGGGCCCGTGCGGCATGGGGTTGGCATGCAGCGTCCACGAGAATTCAGTCAACCATTACCCGGCGGCGCGACGCGCTACCCGGGTTGCGCATCGCCGGTCAGTTGAGACTGTGCAGCTCTACGCGAACGGACTCGGCGAGCCCGGAGAGTAGGCGGACCTCGCGGTTCCCGAGGCTGGGGCGCGACTCGCGATTCAGGCAGCACAGGACGTAGAGACGGACGTCATCGAGACGGATGGGCACGCCCAGATAGGCGCCGATGCCCAATTCGCGGACCATGGGCAGGTCGTTGACGCGGTCGTCGCCCTGGGCGTCGGGGATGTAATTGCCGATGCGGCCCTCGAGCATCCGCTGGCAGACGGTGTCCTCCAGCGGAGACCAGGCGCCGTCGAAGGAGTCCATCCCGGGCCAGTCGCCGGCGAACCGCCGCGCTGTCTCGCGGCCACCGCCGATCTCGGTGAGCACGGCCACGTCGGAGTCGAGCAGGTCGCGCGTGAGGCGCATCAGGGCATCGAGGCGGCGTTCCGAGTCGTCCGGCCCCTCGGCGCCGTCGCCGGCCCGGGCGGCCGGGACCCCGCAGTCAGGGCACGCCCCCGACGTGTCGCCGGGTGACGTGTAACTCAGAACCCCACAGCTTGCGCAGCGAACGTATGGCACGAGCACACCCCCCAATCACACCAGCGAGCACACACTTTTACGGTAGCAAGCTGCCTCGCGGATCTCTCCAGTAGTAACGGCGGGCGTGGCGTTTTGGTTCCACTCGCGTCAGACTGCGGACGAGCGACCCTCCGGGGTCTCCAGCCCATGCAGAGCTTTGACTTCATCATCGTCGGCGCCGGATCGGCGGGCTGCGTCCTCGCCAACCGGCTGTCGGCCGACCCGTCCGTCCGCGTCCTCCTGCTCGAGGCCGGGGGCAACGACCGCTCGCCCAACATCAAGATCCCGGCGGCGTTCGCCAAGCAGTTCCACACCAAGCTCGACTGGGACTTCGCCACCGAGCCCGAGCCCCACGTCGACGGGCGATCCCTCTACATCCCGCGCGGCAAGGGGCTGGGCGGCTCGAGCTCGATGAACGCGATGCTCTATGTGCGGGGCCGGCCGCTGGACTACGACGCCTGGGAGGCTCAGGGCGCCCCGGGCTGGGGCTATCAGGACGTCCTGCCGTACTTCATGCGCTCCGAGGACAACGTCCGCGGCGCCTCGGAGTGGCACGGCGCCGGCGGCCCGTTGCGCGTGTCCGAGCAGCGCTCGCCCCGCCCGCTGGACCGGCGCCTCATCGCCGCCAGCGAGGCGGCGGGGATCCCGTGGATCGCCGACTACAACGGCCCCGAGCAGGACGGCGTGTCGATGTTCCAGGTCACCCAGTCAGGCGGCCGGCGATTCTCCAGCGCCGACGCCTTCCTGCGCCCCGCCCTGGACCGCCCCAACCTGGAGTTGCGCACGCGCGCCACCGTGCTGGGTGTCGAGCTCGAGGGGACCCGAGCGGTGGGGGTGAGGGTCCGCAGCGGGCGACGCCGCAGCGAGGTGCTGCACGCTGGTCGCGACGTGGTGTTGAGCGCGGGGGCCATCGGATCGCCCCAGCTGCTGCAGCTGTCGGGGATCGGCGAACCGGCTGAGCTGCGCGCCGCCGGGGTGGACGTCCGCCACGCGCTGCCCGGCGTCGGGGGCAACCTCCAGGACCACCCGTTCGTCACGGCCATCTGGGAGGTCTCTGACACCGACACACTGTTGGTGGCCGAGCAGCCGCGGTTTCTCGCCGAGTGGGTGCTGCGCCGGTCCGGGCCGCTCACGTCCACGGTCGCCGAGGTGGTGGCGTTCCATCGCACGCGGGGCGGGCTGCCCGCCGCCGACATCCAGTTCCACATGGGCGCCGCCTACTACGAGGATCACGGCGCCGAGACCTACGACGGTCACGCGATGGTGATCGCCCCCGTGCTCGTCTCGCCCCAGGCCCGCGGGCGCGTGTGGCTGCGCTCCGCGGACCCGACCGACAAGCCCCGGATCCTCACCAACAGCCTCTCCGAGCCCGAGGACATGGCCTCCCTGGTCGCCGGGGTCAAGCTGGCCCGGGAGATCGCCCGTCAGCCCGAAGCCGCCGAGATCGTCACCAAGGAGATCAAGCCCGGTCCCGATCTGAGCGACGACGCCGACCTGGAGGCCGACATCCGCCGGCGGCTGATGCTCATCTACCACCCCGTGGGCACGTGCCGGATGAGCGACACGGCGGACGATGCTGTGGTGGACAGCCGGTTGTGCGTCCATGGCCTCGAGGGCCTGCGGGTGGTCGATGCGTCGATCATGCCGGTGATCCCCGGGGGGAACACCAACGCGCCGACGATGATGGTGGCCGAGAAGGGCGCCGACCTGATCCTCGGCGTCAGCTAAAGGACGCCGTCCACGCGGCGGGGGACGCCGAGCGGGTTGTCGTCGGCCAGCGCGGGGGGCAGCAGCGCGGTGGGGGCGTTCTGGAAGGCGACCGGCCGCAGGAAGCGCCCGATCGCCGTCATCCCCACCGATGTCGTCGCGGCGTTCGAGCTCGCCGGGTACGGGCCCCCGTGCACCATCGCCCAGCACACCGACACGCCCGTGGAGAACCCGTCAAAGACGATCCGCCCGGCCTGGGCGACGCATTGGGGCAGCACCCCCTGGAGCCACTCCGTGTCGGCATCCTCTCTGTGGATCGAGATCGCCAGCTGGCCGCCGAGCGAGCTCAGCGCCTCGACCAGCTCGTCACGGTCTGAGCAGGCCACCAGGATCACCGCCGGGCCGAAGTGCTCCTCGCGCAGCGCCTCGGCGCTCAGGGCGGCGGCATCGGCGCGGTAGGCGGTGGGGGGCCCGGCCGCAAACGCGGAGACCGGGTCGCCGGTGCCGTCGGCGGGGGCTCCACCGGCGAGCCGGGTCACGCCCGGCGCGGCATCGACCTCGGCCAGTCCGGCCGCAAAGCCGTCGGCGATGGCCTTGGTGAGCAGGACCTGAGGGCCGGCGGCGCCCAGGCGCTCTGCCACCAGCGCGCAGAACGCCTCTCCGGGCTCGCCGGCCGGGAACAGCACGATCCCGGGCTTGGTGCAGAGCTGGCCGCCGAAGGTGGCGACCGAGGCCGCGAGGCCGTCGGCGATGTCGCCGGCGCGGGCGCGCAGCGCCGTCTCGGTGACGATCAGCGGGTTGAGGCTGCCCATCTCGGCGTAGACCGGGATCGGCCGCGGCCGCTCGGCCGCGTGCCGGCTGATGGCCTGGCCGCCCCGGAGCGAGCCGGTGAAGGCCACGGCCTCGATCCGGTCGTCGCGCACGAGGCGCTCGGCGAGCCCGAAGCCGGCCTCGAGCACGTGTCCGAACGTGCCCGCGGGCAGGCCGGCGTCGGCCGCGGCCGCGATCAGCTGCTCGGCCACCAGCGATCCCGTCCGCGGGTGCGCGGGGTGGCCCTTGACCACCACCGGGCAGCCGGCCGCCAGCGCCGAGGCGGTGTCGCCTCCGGCGGTGCTGAAGGCGAGCGGGAAGTTGGAGGCGCCGAATACCGCGACCGGGCCGATGGGGACGAGCATGCGGCGCACGTCGGGGCGGCTCACCGGCACCGCCTCCGCGTCTGCCGGATCGATGATGACCTCCAGATGCGCGCCCGCCGCGGCGACGTCGGCCAGCATCTCCAGCTGGACCGCAGTGCGCTCGAGCTCGCCGCTCAGGCGCGCCTCGGGCAGCCCCGTCTCGCTCCCCGCCAGCTCGACGATCTCCTCCCTGTGATCGCGCAGGCGAGCCGCGGCGCCGCGCATCATGGCGGCGCGCCGGGCGGCGTCGGCGAGCCGCGGATCGCGGGCCGCCTGGGCTGCGGCGGCGATCGCGGCGTCCAGCTCGTCCGCGGTCGATTCCGGGAGCTCCGGGCCGGGCCGGCCGGTGCGAGGGTCGACTCCGTGCAGCGTGGCCGACATCGGTTAGGCCGGCTGGCCGACGGCGACGGTGCGGGCGGTGTTGACGCCCAGCGCGTCCATGGCCTGGGCCAGGATCTCCTCATCGGACGCGGTGAGCGGCCGGCGCGGCTCCCGGCACAGGCCGCCGCGCAGGCCCACCTGATCCATCGCGCCCTTGAAGTACTGGACGAGCTTGGGGTCGAAGTCCAGTCGGGCCAGCGGCAGCATCCGCTGGTAGATCTCGCGCGCGGTGCCCAGGTCACCCTCACGGCAGGAGTCGTAGAGCTTGACGCAGTCGGCCGGGATCACGTTGGCCACGCCCGACACCCAGCCGGTCGCCCCGGCGCAGAAGCCCTCCAGGGCGAGGTCGTCGCCGCCGACGATCACCTCGAAGTCGTCACCGGTGGCACCGATGATGGCCGCGATGTTGCGGGTCTCGCCCGAGCACTCCTTGATGGCCACGACCGACTCGACCTCGTTGCCCAGCCGGGCGATCGTCTCCACCGAAAGCTCGACGCCGCTGGCGCCGGGGTTGTTGTAGGCCATGATCGGCATCCCGGTGGCCTGACCGACGCTGTCGAAGAAGCCCGCGATCTCTGCGAAGTCGCCGTTGTAGTTCAGCGGCGGCAGCATCATGAGAGACGTGGCACCGGCCTCCTGAGCGGCGAGCGCGTACGTCGTGGCCACGCGGGCGGTGGTGGCGGCGATCCCGGCGATCACCGGCACGCGCCCCGAGGCCGCCTCGACGATCGCACCGGTGATGCGCCGGCGCTCGTCGAGATCGAGGCTGGCGCTCTCGCCCATGGTGCCCGTGGCGACGAGCCCGTGGACGCCGCCACTCACGAGCGCCTCGACGTTGGCCTGGAGCCCGTCGATGTCGATGCTGTCGTCCTCCACGAAGGGAGTGGTGACGGCGGGGATGATTCCGGGGAAGCGCATGGCAGCTCCTGGGCGTCGAAGGCAGGCACCGCTGCGCACGTGATGCCAGCGGAGGTCAGCTGATCTTAAGATCTTTTGCGCGCATGGTCACCGTGGCCCGCTATGACGCCGTGGACTCCCACACCGAGGGGATGCCGACGCGCGTCATCGTCGGGGGCATCGGCGAGCTTCCGGGGGACACCATGCTCGAGCGCAAGCTGCGCCTGGAGCGCGAGCACGACGAGATCCGCCAGGTGCTCATGAACGAGCCGCGCGGCCACGGGGCGATGTCCGGAGCGATCCTGCAGCCGCCGTGCCGCGAGGACGCCGACTGGGGCGTCGTCTTCGTCGAGGTCAGCGGATACCTCCCGATGTGCGGCCATGGCGCCATCGGCGTCGTCACCGTGCTGGTCGAGACCGGCCGGGTCCCGGTGACCGAGCCCGAGACGATCGTGCGCCTCGACGTCCCCGCCGGCCTGGTCGAAGCGCGGGTGCAGGTGGCCGACGGCAAGGCCACGAGCGTCACCATCCGCAATGTGCCCGCGTTCGTGCACAAGCTCGACGGCGAGGCCAACGGCATCCCCTACGACATGGCCTTCGGCGGGAACTTCTACGCCATCGCCGACGCAGCGGCGGTGGGCCTCAAGGTGGCCCCTGAGAACGCGCCGGAGCTGATCGCCGCCGGCCTGGAGCTGATGGCGGCGGTGCCCGAGCCCGTCCACCCGGAGAGCGAGGCCATCCGCGGCTGCCACCACGTCATCTGGACCGACGAGCCCGCCCCCGGCGCGGATGGCCGCGCGGCCACCGCGATCCACCCGGGCTGGGTGGACCGCTCCCCGTGCGGGACGGGCACGAGCGCCCGCATGGCCCAGCGCCATGCCCGCGGCTGGCTCGAGCTGGGCGACCCGTTCGTGCACGAGTCGATCATCGGCACCCGGTTCACGGGCCGGCTGGTGGGGGAGACCACGGTCGGCGGCCGGCCCGCGGTGATCCCCGAGATCACCGGTCGCGCCTGGATCACGGGCACCGCCTCCTACTTGCTGGACCCGGCGGACCCCTTCCCCAGCGGCTTTCGCATTGGCTGACGTCATCGTCGCCGGCGCGGGGATCTGCGGCGCGTCGGCGGCTCATTTCCTGGCCCGGCGCGGCCTGGACGTGCTGGTGCTCGACCGCGCCGGGGTGGCGGAGGGGACGACGGGGCGGGGCGAGGGCAACGTGCTGGTATCCGACAAGCTCCCGGGCTACGAGCGCGACATGACCGTGCTGGGGCGCGAGCTCTGGCACGAGCTCGGCGAGCGCTTCCCGGCGGCGCGCGTGACCGCCAAGGGCGCGCTCCTGCTCGACCACTCCGAGGGTGAGGCCGGCGCCGAGCTCGAGCCCGCGCTGGCGCCTGGGATCCGCTGCCTGCACGAGCCCGGTGACCTCCAGGTCGATCCCGCCGGGCTGGCGCGGGCCATGCTGTCGGAGCTGCCCGTGCGAAGCGGCGTCGTCGTCACGGCCGTGGAGCCGGGGGCGGTGCGGACCGACTCGGGCGAGCGCCTCACCGCGCGCCACGTCGTGGTTGCGACCGGGCCGTGGGCCGCGGAGCTCACCGGGCTCCCGGTGGAGCCCCGTAAGGGCCAGCTCGTCGCCCTGGAGGCGCCGCCCGGGCTCATCCGCCACAAGCTGATCGAGGCGTCCTACATCGCTGCGGCCGCCAGCGGGGAGGCGGGGCGGATGATCGCCTCGGTGATCGAGCAGACGCTCGACGGCGACGAGGTGCTCGTCGGCTCCAGCCGCGAGCGCGTCGGCTTTGACGACCACGTCTCCGAGGACGTGACCCGGGCGATGATCTCGCGCGCGGCCCGGTTCGTTCCCGCACTGGCCGAGCTGCCGGTGCGCCGCGCGTGGTGTGGCTTCCGGCCGTGGCTCCCGGACGGCCTCCCCGCGGTCGGCGCGCTGGGCGACGGGCTGTGGGCCTCATGCGGCCACGAGGGGTCAGGGGTGGCGCTCGGCCCGATCTCGGGTCTGCTGCTCGCCCAGCTGATCACCGGCGAGACGCCGGTGTGCGATCCCGCGCCGGTCGATCCCCGCCGCTTCTGCGGTTAGTGGTTTTGCGGCCCCGCCACGGGGTAGCAGATATTGGGGAACGAAACCTACATAGAGGGAGGTAGGGAATGTCCACTGCTGTCATCATCGTGATCGTCGCCGTTGTCGTGATCGCTCTCATCGCCCTGTTGGTCGCACTGCCGCGGATGCGCGAGCGTGCGCGGATCAGGGGCCGCGAGCGGAGGCTCGACGAGCGCCGCGACCAGGTCGTCACCTCGCATCGTGAGGAAGCAGCTCACCGTGAGCGCAAGGCGGAGGTCGCCGAGCAGCGCGCGCGGGTCGCCGAGCAGGAGGCCCAGCGTGAGCGGGCGGCCGCCCAGGCCCGCGAGGAGCAGGCCGCGCTGCACGAGCGCGGCCTCGCCGACGAGGAGCTCATCGCCCCGGACGAACGCGACGAGTTCGCGGGAACGTCGGCAGTGCCCGACGACCGGGACACCGCCGGCACCAGCGCTACCGCGAACACCCGCACGTCGGCGGATGCCGACGCGGCGGAGTCCCCGCGCGCCCGCTAGGCCTCGGGGCCCGACTCGAAATCTGAGGGGTCGGGCTCCGTGATCTCGACGGCCCCGAAGCCGGGGAGGGGGCCGTCGACGAAGAAGATCTCGATCGTGATGTCAGGCTCGACGTGGGCCTGGGAGAGGAACGCGACGACGTTACGGCCGGTCAGCCGCTTGATCGTCTCCGAGTAGCGTTGCTTCATCACGCGCTGGAAGTCCTCACGCATGGCCACCACGCGCTCGGGGTCGCCGCTGTCCATGATCGTCTGCTCGAGCGGTGTGAACCCGCTGCCTCGCATGACGACGACGATGATGTCGTCCAGGGCGTACGTCTTGGCCTTCATCGGACCCCGGCCGTAGTGATCGCGCAGGATCCCGACGATGCTGGTGGAGATTGCCGCCAACAGGCTGCCGCCGGCAAGGGGTCTCGGCTGCTGAACTTCTTCCTGGGGTGTGCTCAACCCTCCGCTCCTCTGTCCGGCGAGGCCTGCGAGGCCGTTGCCGTCCGTTCGAAGTGTGGACCTGGCCCGGGGAGCGCGTACGCGCTTCGGGCCCTGCCTCCCCACAGCGTACCGCGGGGCCCTTGGCCGGGTAGTGCCGGTGTCAGGAATCGGCCTCGAGGAGGAACATCTCGACCGCGGCGGCGCCGCTCTCGTCGCTGCCGCTCAGGAACACTCGCACCGTGCGATGGGTGAGACGTTCGACCACCTCGATGAGCTGGGGCCCCATCGCCCGTTGCAGGGCGTCGCGCTGGAGCCGGACGAGATCAGATCGTCCCGCCGAGACGAGGTTGCGCTCGGCGTTGGTGGCCCCGTCCTCGAGGACGCACACCACCGCATCCTGATCGACGAAGGCGCGCGACCTCTGCGCGCCGCGACCGGTGAAGTCTGCGATCAGCCTGCCGATCTCATTGGCCAGTGCAGCGTTGAGCGCGCCACCGGTCAGCTGCTCCTCTGATCCAGGCACTCTGGCCTCTCTCCGCCTCGTCTGTGGAATATCCACGCGGGGCCGCGAGAGCGGAGAGGACCCGTGCGAAGGTTGCGCCTCGCAGCGTACTACTCGGGCTTGCCACCCCAGCCGGAGCCAGATTCTCGCTTGGAGGGCGCAAAAGCGGGTAATCTCTCAACAGCCCGGCGAAAGTGGCTCCAACCGCATCGCTGGTGCACACGCGGAACGCGGAACGCAGGCGCTGGGCGCACGATCGGCCGTCGCCTCCTGGTCCGTCAAGACGACAAACGTTTTGACTGCTCTGACTGGGAGGCTGTGCATGCGCGGACACCCGTCCGCCGACTCGAGGGACCCAGCGGACGCCAGCGGCGCCCGAGTGTCTGGCGACCACGTTGCGGCCCAGACTCAGACGATCTCGTTCGGGGTTCCCGGCGGTCCCCAGGCACCACGGCACGCCCGGAGCGTGACCTCGTCTCACCTGCGGGAGATCGACCGCGCCGTTGCCTCGGATGCGGAGCTGATCATCTCAGAGCTTGTCACCAACAGCGTTCGGCACGCGGGCGTGGGCTCCGACCAGCTGGTCATGGTCGATCTGATTCTGCTCAACGAGCACCTTCGGATCACCGTCACCGATCCTGGCTGCGATCTCGAGCCCCGGCTCATCACCGAGGACCGCGGCGGCCTCGGGGGGCACGGGCTGCGCCTCGTCGAGCAACTGTCGGCTGCATGGGGAGTGGGGCGCGACGCGGTCGGGGCGACCCAGGTCTGGTGTGACCTGGTGCTCGACCCCGGTCGCGGGCGCATGCTCTGAATCTGCGCTCTCTGACCGGCGGGGACGACCCCTCCGGGCTATCTGACCGGTGGAGGCGACCCCTCCGCGCTGGACGCCAGCGCCGGGTCCCACCGGCACGCCGTGCAGGCGTGGCTGAACGCCGAGTGGGCGAACTCGAGCGCCCCGGCGTGGGGGTCGGGGGCGGAGATGACGTCGTCCCAGTCGAGGACGTATTCGCCCAGATCCGCCGCCCAGCGGGCTGCTGCCGGGGACAGGGTGGCGTTGGCGAAGCCCTCGGGGGCGGGGTGGGCGTAGGCGTAGAACGCCGCCTTGGGGTAGCGGGGGTCACCGGGCCACCAGCCGATCGCCACCTCCTGCGCGTCCATGGCGTTGCGCATGATGAAGTCCGCCGACGGCGGGTCGGCGGGCCGCCCGGAGAAGAGGTTGACGGCCAGGTCAAACGATCCCCACCATGCGTTCACGGGCGTGGAGCGGCCACGGTAGGGCGCGCGGAACGCGGCGAGCACGAGCGCGACCTGGGTGGCCACGGCGAAGTAGGTCTGCACCTGGCTCGGGTCATAGCGGGCGTGCTCGGTGTCCTCGTCGAGCGGCGCTGACCACGGCACCTCCTGCGGGGTGGGGTCGATCGTGACCTCGCCGCCCAGGTCCTGGATGCCGTCGAGCAGCTCACGGGTGACGGTTCCCACCGGCCGGTCGGGTCCGAGGGCCACGCGGCGGAGTTGACCGCCGCTGTGCTCGGCGACGGCCTCGTGGGTGCGCAGGTCCAGGGCCGCGACGATCGACCCCGAGCCGTCGGGAGCGGGCAGCGGCAGCGTCTCCCAGCCGCGGGCGGTGAGGCGCAGGGCGGCATGCTGGAGCTGAGGCTCGGGCGGAGCGAGGGCCACCGCGAGCTTGCCGAGCACCTGGGTGTGGGCGTGCAGCGTGTCGCAGGTCTCAGACCACGCCTCGTAGTTGAGGGCCGGCCACCCGATGGGCATGACCGGCACGCTACCAGCGCAGCGCGGCTGCGACACTCGCCTGCGTTCAGATGACCGGCAGCACCACTGACCTCACCGCGCCGGCCTGGAGCGTGACCGATCCTGAGGTGGCGGCGGTGCTCGCGTGGTGGGACGCCCACGCTCGGCCGCTCCCGTGGCGCTCGCGCCGGGACGTCTACGCCGTCTGGGTCTCCGAGGTGATGTCGGCGCAGACCACCGTGAACCGCGCGGCCGAAGCCTGGGTGCGCTGGATCGAGCGCTGGCCCACGGTTGAGGCGCTGGCCACGGCCTCGCTGGCCGACGTGCTCGGCCAATGGCAGGGGCTCGGCTATCCCCGCCGCGCCCGCGACCTGCACCGCTCAGCCCGGATCGTCGCCGAGTCAGGCTGGCCCGAGGACCTCCGGACGCTGCCCGGCGTCGGACCCTATATCGCTTCGGCGGTGCGCTGTTTTGCGCGCGAGGAGCCGGTGCTGCCGGTCGACGTCAACGTCCGCCGCGTGCTGCGCCGGCGTTTTGACGGTCAGATTGACATCTCAGGGGATGCGTGGCGGGCCGGACAGGCGCTGATGGAGTTCGGCCAGCGGGTCTGCACCGCGCGGCCGAGCTGCGGCGCCTGCCCGGTGCGTGACGGCTGCGCCGGACCGCAGGCGGGAGACCGTGGCGCCGGCCCCGCGCGCCGCCAGAAGCCGTTTGAGGGCAGCGTCCGCCAGCGCCGCGGGCGATTGTTGCGCCGGGTGCTGGAGGAGGGCGCCGTTCGGGTGGACGGGCGCGATACCGATGTGGCGGCCGGTCTGGCCGGCGACGGCCTGGCCGTGCTCGACGGCGGCTGGCTGCGTCCTCCTGGCTAACCGACCCGCTTGATCTGTCGTGCGCCGGCCAGCGGGCGCGTCATCCCGGCGAGCAGCTCGCGCAGGGTGTGGCCGGATAGGGCGGGGTGGCGCAACTGCTGCTCGCAGTTGACCGCGTACTCGTTACGGCGACCGACGCGCGTACGGCTGAGATAGCCCTCGTCCACGAGCTCGGAGACGAGCTTGTGGGTGGCGCGTTCGGTGATCCCGATGGCATCGGCGATCTCGCGCAGGCGAGCCGTCGGGTGCTCATCGAGGTAGATGATCACGTTTCCGTGATTGGAGAGGAAGGTCCAACTCATATGCCGAGGGTTCCCACGAAACCCCTAACTGAAAACTCATGAGTCGAAATTCCATGAATCTGGATTCCATGAAATTGAACCCATGAAAAAAGATTCAAGAATCCTGGACGAATGGCCGATGACCGGGGCGTAGCGACCTTCCCTCGAACGGATCGGAGTTCCCTCATGAAGAAGCTGCTTGGAAAGAAGCGGTTGATCTTTGTCGCCGTCACCGTCATGGCCCTTGCGATCGTCAGCCTGGGCTATGCGGCCTGGACCTCCGCGGGCAACGGCTCCGGTGTGGCCAAGGCCTCGACCGCTCAGGCGCTCACCACCGGCACCGCCACCGCCGTCGCCGGCCTGTACCCCGGCGCGACCGCCGCCCTCACGGTCAACGTGACCAATCCCAACCCGTACCCGGTCACCGTGACCGACGTGACGGGCAACGGGACCATCACCGCGGACGCCTCGCACTCGACGTGCGGCCAGGACGCGGGGCACCCGACCGGCGTGACCTACACCGACCAGCACGCCCTGAGCATCTCGGTGCCGGCGAACGGGTCCACTTCGGTGTCGCTGAACAACAGCGTCCACATGAGCAACGCCTCTGACAACAGCTGCCAGGGCGCGACGTTCACCATCCCGGTGAGCCTGAACGGGTCCAGCGCCGCCACCTCGTAAGGCTCCTCGCACCACCTGACAGCGGCAGCTTCTCATGAAGCGGATATCGACGATCCTCGTCGTGGTGGTCGCGCTCGCTCTGGGCGCGACCACCTACGCCGCTGTCCTGCACAGCAACTCGGCCTCGCTGAAGGCCACCTCCCGGCGCGCGATCGTGGTCACCGCCGAGGTCCCCGGCCTGCTGTACCCGGGGAGCGTCCGGCAGGTCAAGCTGCGTGTCAAGAATCTTCTCTCCCGCAAGGTGCGGGTGCTCGGGCTCGAGCTCAAGACGGGGCAGCCGAGCGGCCGTTGCCCGTCCTGGGCGGTGGTCGGCGGGCGCCTCTCCGCGCGGATGACCATCGCACGCCTCGGCACGCGTACCGCCTACGCATCGGTGCGGATGCTCGCCACGGCCCCGGACTCATGCGAGGGGGCGAGCGTCCCGCTCTCCTTCTCGGCGACCCTGGACGGCCAGCCGTGAGGCGCCTGTCGGGCTGGCTGCTCGCCGTCATTCTCGCCGCCGGCGCGGGCCCGGGCGCGGCCTACGCCGCCTGGTCGGGCACCGGCGCGACGACTGCGCAGGCGCAGGCCGCGACGATGCCGTCCGGCTCGGCGCCCACGGTCAGCGCCACGGGCCACAGCATCACCGTGAGCTGGAGCGGCGGCACCGTGCTGGGCCAGAGCGTCAACGGCTACACCGTCAAGCGCTACAACGCCGCGCGCGTGGCCCAGACGGTCGGCTCGGGCTGCTCGGGGACGATCACCGCCCTTTCCTGCACCGAGTCCTCGGTCCCGGCCGGAACCTGGACCTACACCGTCACGCCGCTGCTGTACTCGTGGCTGGGGAGCGAGAGCCCCGCGAGCTCCGCGGTCACCATCCAGGCCCCGGGTCTCAGCATCACGTCCGCGACGACGGTGACAAGCCTGCCGGCGACGGTGACCGCGTCGCTGACCGGCTACACCGCCGGCCAGACCGTGTCCTTCAAGCTCGACAGCGCCACGGGCACGACGCTCACGAGCACGCTGTCGCCGACGTCGGTCCCCGCGAGCGGATCGGCCACCGCCTCGATCACCCTGCCCGCCGGGACCGCCCAGGGCGCGCACACGATCTACGCCGTGGGCAGCCAGGGCGACACCGCGACGGCCGCCGTCACGGTCAACCGCCCGGTTGTCGCCGCCGCGGCGATCGCGAAGTCCGCCGGCGGAACGGCGGGCGCCATCAAGCAGGGCGGCACCTACTACGTCTACGCCAACGTCACCGGCTCGGGCACGCCTCCGGCCGGACTGGGCAGTCTGACCGCCGACGTGAGCGCGATCAGCACCGGCCAGACCGCGGCGGCGCTGAGCTCCGGCAGCTACACGATCGACGGCCAGAGCTACAACTACCGCAGCGCGCAGCTCACGGCCAAGAGCAGCCTGTCGGCGGGCAGCGACGCCTTCACGGTGAAGCTCACGGACTCGGCCGGCACCGCGACGACCACCAGCTACTCGGTCACCGTCAACAACACCGCGCCGCGGGCCAGCAACATCCAGACCACGAACGTGTCCGGCGGCACGGTTGGAAAGCCCGAGCAGGGCGACACGGTCACCTTCACCTTCAGCGAGCCGATCGACCCTGACACGGTGCTCTCCGGATGGGGCGGCAGCGCTCAGTCCGTGATCGTCGAGATCGTCGACGGCGGCACGTCCAGCGACGACAAGCTGGAGGTGCTCAACGCCTCGACGCAGGCCCAGCTGCCCTTCGGCACCATCGACCTCGGCCGCAAGGACTACGTGTCCAAGACGACGACGTTCGGCGCGTCGGGCACCGCGGGCACCATGCAGCTGAGCGGGAGCGCGATCACCGTCACGCTCGGTACCCCGAGCGCGACCGCAGGGACCGCCGCCGCAACGGGCACGCTGGTCTGGACGCCATCGTCGACGGTGACCGACCCCGCCGGCAACGCCATGAGCACCACCGCGGTCAACGAGAGCGGCACTGCCGACAAGGACTTCTAGAGCCCGGATCCAGGCTACGAGCTACGGTCCCTCGCATGACCTATCGCGTCATGCGCCCGGACGAGCTTCAGTGGGTCACGCGCCCCCACGAGGAGGGCGAGCCGGCGCGCCACGTCGCCGAGATGATCGAGCTCGAGCCCTTCGCCTACATGCGCGCCAGCCTGTGGCGCTACGAGCCCGGCGCCAAGGGCCGCCGCCACCGCCACCCGCGCCAGGAGGAGACGTTCCTGGTGCTCGAGGGCACGCTCTCGATCTACGTCGGCGAGCCGGCGGTGCGCCAGGACGTGCCCCGCGGCGGAGCCATCCGCATCGACCCGGGGACCCCTCTGCAGAGCGTCAACCACCAGGACCACGACCTGCTCGTCTACGCCTACGGGACGCCGGCGGAGACCGCGCACGCCGAGCTCCTGGAGTCCGCCGTCCCGTAGCCCGCCCGGTGGCCCTCGGGGTCTGAGCCCGGAGTCTGGTCTTGGCGTCTGAGCCCGGCGTCTGATCTCGGCGTCTGAGCGGGGTACGGGGCGAACGTCAACGGCGGGCTGGGGAAGGGGGGTCAGAGCGCAAATGGCCGGCTCTGCAGGGGCTTTTGGTGGATATCCCGTCTGTGAGACGGAATATCTCCCAACACTCACCGCCGACCGTCTCGGGGTTCGCCCCGCCGCCCCGCCCCACCCTCGATAGCCGTCGTTTGACGTCCGCCACTGCTTGAACGGGGCCAAGGAGGCTCCTACGCTGGCCCGCATGGGCAAGCGGACGACTTGGAGGGCGGGCCGCGGTGGCTACTTCTTCGCGGTGCCCGGCGTCCGCGACGCCGGCGACTGGTACGCGAGCGGCCTGTTCACCGGAGGTTGAGTCCTGACGGTGGGGGAGGGATACTCGTGGCATCGACCTGCCTGTGCGGACGCCCCCCGGGCCGGGGCCCCCGGTTTCTCCGGGTCGAGCTCACGCGCGCGCCGCGGTCCGGCTGGCGATGGCCGTGCTGGTGGTCGGGATCCTCAGCGCTGCCGTTGTCGCGCCGGCTGACGCCGCGTCCGCGCATCGCGCGTCGGTGCCGATGTTCCGTCCTCGGTGGCACGTGGTGGCGCGCGGCGGCGGCGCCGCCACCGATGGGCCGTACACGATCCTGTGGAGCCTGCGCAGCGGAGTGGCCGGCACCCTGATCAACGAGCTCACCGGTCAGCGCACGCGCGTGGCGACGCCGCGCGGCTGCCCGGATCCGGTCGGCGGGCAGGACTTCCTGGGCGACACGTGGTTGCTCGTGCCCTGTCCCCACTCGTCGATGGAGCTCTATGGGCTGGCGACCGGAGAGTGGAAGACGGTCCTGATTCCGGCGGTCTGCCGGCGCCGCGTGGGTACGGGACCGAGCTGTGCGCCAGATGCGGTGGGCGCCGACTGGATCAGGTACGACGAGAACCGCCGGCGCCTCGGTGACAGGTGGCTGTTTCAGAACATCGTCACCGGCGCCGTGCGCAACGATCCCACCAACGCACAGATCCAGCCCGACCTCGACCTGCCCTTGCTGATCGATCCCGTCTGTGCGCCGCTACGCGCGCCGTCGGCGTCCTCTCCGAACGTTCTCGAGTTCGAGGGCCGGTTCGCGGTCCTCAGCACCGATGGCGGCATCTTCCTGGAGCACTGCGCCACGCATCTGCACCAGCTCCTGACTGACGCCGCGCCGTGGGTGACGGCCGCCCCGCACGAGGTCATGTGGGTCGTGCGCCCACACAATCCCCTGGAGGGGATCTTCCTGCCGAGCCGCCACCGCTTCACCGTGTCGCGCCCCGCGCGAGCCAGCGCGGAGGACATCGTGATCAGCGATCGCCATCTCTACGTCATCGGCGAAGCCGGCCGGGGGCGGACCGTGAGCACGATCGGCGTCGTCTGGTCGGCGCCTCTGTCGGCCCTCGGGGGGTCCTGAGGTGGGGAGTGCCCTGGACGCGATCCGCGCGGGCGAGGTGAGTGGGCTGACGCGTCTGATCGATGCCTCGCCTGAGTCGGTGCGCGCCGAGCTGGGGGGCGACCTCGACCATGCGCTCAACCTGGCCGCCTGCTTTGACCGCGTCGAGCTCGTCCGGACGCTGCTCGCGGCCGGGGCCCGGGTCGATGATCGGGGCGCCGCCGGGATCACGGCGCTGGAGAGCGCGATCTATCACGGGTCGCGCGCGGCGGCGGACGTGCTGGCCGCCGTCGAGCTCGTGCCCGATGCGCCGTGGGTCGCCGCCGGCGCCGGTCTCGTCGACCGGCTCGCGCGATTCCTCGACGGCCGCGGTGGACTGATCCCCGACGCGTACCGGCACCGCCCCAACCCGGCGGACGTCGGGTGGCTTCAGCGCCTGCCCGCGTGTGACGTCCCTGAGGACGTGCTCGACGAGGCGCTGGTGCACGCCGCCCAGAACGAGCGCGTGGGCGCGGTCGAGTGGCTGTTGCGCAACGGGGCGGACCCGAACGCCGGCCCCTACCAGGGTTGCGGCGCGCTGCATCTCGCCGCGGCCTTCGGCGCGATCGAGAGCGTCAAGCTGCTCGTGGGCGCCGGCGCCGACGTCGACCGCCGCAACGACTTCAACGGCGACAACGCGGTGGGGTGGGCCCAGTACGCGCTGGAGCGGGAACGTCCCGGCGATCCGGGTGTCACTGCCGTGCGGGACTTCCTCCGCGGCCTTGGCTCCCGTCCTGCGGTGTGGGGAGTCTGAGCGTCAAGTCGCAGATGCCAATCGGAGTAAGGTCGGAGCGGACAATGACTGTTGGAGGAGGGGTGGGGTTGCGCGCGTGATGGAGGACTCAGAAGCACGCGAGTTCGCCGCCTCGGTGCGTGCGTTCCTGGAGTGGGTACACGGGGGTGCCCGCAGCTCGAAGCGCAACGAGGTCGCGGCACTGGTCGGCGATTTCCTGGGGGCCGAGCGGGCGGGCCGGTCTGTCGTGTCACGGTCGCTTCCGGCCTTCGAGCACGTGAATCTCCAGACGGCATTGGATGCGTGGACAGGTGAACCGGGCCGCGAGGTGGCAGTCCACGGGCTGATGTACCCGCCCAACCATGGGGAGTTGACGCTGCAGGAGATCGTCTCGGGAGAGGTGTACGGGCCCTTGCGCCTGTCCGCGCCGGCACTGGTGGATCTGCCCAACGGCCCGGGGTCGACGCTGGCGTGCCTGCGCCGGGCGGTCCTCCTCGTCACCGACGAGGCGGGCGCCTACGCGGTGCTGGTGAGAGGACCGAACGACCGCAATCACGGGCTCGACGTCGAGATCGCGGGTCTGGAGGTCCACGAAGCCCAGGCCGTCCACGCTCGCCTGGATGAGCTCCGCAGCCGCCTCAATGTCTACCGCGGGCATGTCCTGGACGTGGTGCTCGAGCCGATGGGGGGCGTGTCGCTGCATTTCGGCGAGCTCCCGCTGACCGAGCGCGAGGACGTCATCCTGCCCGAGACGGTGCTGGGGCGGGTGGAGCGCCATGCCCTCGGCGTCGCCGCCCACCGCGGCGCACTGCTGGATGCGGGACAGCACCTCAAGCGCGGACTGCTGCTGTACGGACCGCCGGGGACCGGCAAGACCCACACCACCCGCTACCTGGTCGGTCAGATGACCGGCTACACGAGGCTGACTCTCACCGGACGGGCGCTGGGCGCGATCGGCGCGGTGGCGGACCTGGCCCGGGACCTGCAGCCGTCGGTGGTGGTGCTCGAGGACGTCGATCTCGTCGCCGAGGAGCGGAGCATGGGGCCCGGCTCCTCACCCGTCCTGTTCGATCTGCTGGATGCGATGGACGGAGCGGCAGCGGACGCCGACCTCCTGTTCGTGCTGACCACCAACCGTGCCGACCTGCTGGAGCCCGCGCTGGCGGCGCGCCCGGGTCGGGTGGACGTCGCGGTTGAGATCGATCTGCCCGGTGCCGACGCCCGCCGGCGCCTGCTGACCCTCTATGGCCGGTCGCTGCGGCTCGACCTCTCGCCCGACGAGACGACCGAGGTCGTCGAGCGCACGGAGGGCGTGACGGCGTCGTTTCTCAAGGAGCTCCTGCGCCGCGCAATGCTCGAGAGCCTGTCCGACGATGCCTCTCCGGTGACGGTGACCGGCGCGCACGTCGCCCGCGCGCTCGACGATCTGCTCGACACCAGCCAACACCTCACGCGGAGCTTGCTGGGCGTGGGCAACGACCCGGAGAGCCTGCCCGCCGGCGGGGGCCTGGGTTCGCTTCCGCCGCAGCGCCCCAGCCGAGCGTGGATGATCGCGCAGGCCCGCGCGCGGCGGTCCGACGCGTAGCCGACGGCATACAGAAAACGTGCACCGCAGGCGGCGGCGCGCGAGGATGGCGTCGTGCGCGACGGATGGGCATCCCGCCGGTGGAGGGTCAGGCTTTGCGCGGCCGTGGCGCTGGCGTGCCTGATCGGTCCCGGGACCGCGTCGGCGCACCTGCGCTCGGGCACCATCGCCGTTGACTACCGAGCCAGCGTCTTGCATCCGGTCACCCGGGCCTACGCGGCGCAGATCTACCAGAGCGATCACGGCCTGAGCCTGACCTTGAGGCCGGGCCACGTCGTGGTGGTGCTCGGCTATCTCGGGGAGCCGGTCATCCGCCTGGACGGGGCCGGGGTGTCTGTCAACGCCGCCTCGCCTACCGCTCGCGCCATGCACCTGGTGGACAAGGCACAGGCGGTGGAGGCTGCCGGGCCCCGCTGGCGTCTGCAGCGTGGCCGCCACTCTGTCGTGTGGCATGACGCGCGCGTGCAGGGTCTACCGGCGGGCCTGGCCCAGGGGGTCTGGAGGGTGCCGCTGGTCATCGACGGCCGCAGCGGCCTGTTGTCAGGCGAGCTGCGCCGCTCCCCGGACCCGCCGCTGTTGCTGTGGCTGGCGGCGCTTGCCGCGTGGCTGGCCGCGGCGTCGGTCCCGCTCATCCGGCACCGCCGGGATCTCGCGCGGACGTGGGCGATGGCGCTCGCCGTCATCGCTGCGGGCGCGGCCTCCGTGGCCGCGATCGCCTTCGCGCTCGACGCCTACGCCTCCCCGGGGACGTGGATCGTGGCAGTGGACGTGATCATCTTCCTCGCGGTCGGAGTCGGGATGATGCGCCGCGGGCCGCCGCACCTTCACGTCGCCGCCGCGATCTGGACCGGCCTCGTCAGCTTCGCGCTGGGCCTGCTCGACGGCGCGGTGTTCCTGCATCCGATCGTCCTGGCGGTCCTGCCCGGGACCATCATGCGCCTGCTCGTGCTGACGGCCATCGGTGCCGGCGCGAGCGCGGCGGTCCTCGGCGCGACGCTCTTCAGCGAGATCATGGCCGGCGCGGCTGCGGCCGATAGTGTCTCCTCGTGAGCGGGACCGGGGACCGGGCGGGGCGATGACCCATCGCCTTGCCGTGCTCCGTCAGGCGCTGGCCAGCCGGCGGTTGCGCCGCGTCGAGGCGGCGTACGTGGGCTTCGGGATCAGCGAGTACGGGGTGTGGGTGGTCGTGCTTGTATTCGCGTTCCGGCGCGGCGGCACCACGGCGGCGGGCGTCATCGCGGCCGTGCAGTTGGTCCCGGCGTCGATCGTCGCCCCGCTCGCGGCGCGGCTGATCGACCGGCGGGGCGCGGCGGCCACGTTATGCGGGGGGTACGTGATCCAGGCGGTGTCGCTCGGGGTCACCGCGGCGCTGGTCCTGGTGGGCGCGCCCGCGGCGGTCGTGTACGCGGGGGCGGTGGTCGCCGCGTGTGCCGTCACGCTGACGCGCCCGGCCCAGGCGGCGCTGCTGCCGGCGTTGGTGCAGACGCCGGCTCAGCTCACGGCGGCCAACGTCGTGTCGGGCTGGGTGGACAACGTGACGCTGCTGGCGGGTCCCGCGCTGGCGAGCGTGGCCCTGGCGATCGTCGGGACCGGCTGGGCCCTGACCGTGTTCGCGGCGGTGGTGGCGGCCGCGGCGGTCGTGGTGGCCCCGCTGCGCGGCCTCGGGCAGACCGACGTCGAGGAGGACGAGGACGACGGCGAGATCTCGCTGCGCGAGGCGCTCCGCGCGGCACCCGGCGCGCTGCCGGCGCTGGCGATGCTGACCGCCGAGTACGCGGTGCTGGGCGCCCTGGATGTGCTCGAGGTGGTGCTGGCCGCTCTGGTCCTCGGCCTCGGTGCCGGCGGGGCGGGATATCTGGGCGCCGCGTTCGGCGCCGGCGGGTTGGTTGGGGCGGCCGCGGCGCTTTCGCTGGTCGGCCGCCATCACCTCGCGCGACCGCTGTTGCTGGCGGGCGCCGTGTGGGGAGCCGCCTTCATCGCCGTGGGGGCATGGCCCGAGGTCGGCGCCGCGTTGTGTCTGCTGGCACTTGCCGGCGCCGGCCGCACCGTCCTCGACGTCGGAGGCCGCACGATTCTGCACCGCACGGTGCCCGGTGCGCTGCACGGTCGCGTCTTCGGTGCTCTGGAGGGCGTGGAGACGTTTGGCCTGGCGGTGGGGTCGCTGGCCGTGCCGCTGCTGGTGACGGTCGCGGGCCCTCGGGGGGCGGTGGCGGTGGTCGGGGGCCTGCTCATCATCGTCCCGGTGCTGACCGCCCCGGCGCTCAGCCGGATCGAGCATGCGGCGCCGGCGCTGGACACGGAGCTCGGCCTCCTGCGCCGCGTCCCGCTGTTCGCGATGCTCAACGCGCCGGTCCTCGAGGACCTGGCTCGTGCCCTGGCCAGCGTTGAGGTGCCCGCGGGGGAGACCATCGCCCGGGAGGGCCGCCCCGGTGACGAGTACTTCGTCGTCGTCACCGGCCAGCTCGAGGTTTCGATCGGCGGCGCCCACGTCGGGACGCTGAAGCCCGGTGACGGATTCGGCGAGATCGCGTTGCTGCACGAGGGGTTGCGCACGGCGACCGTCGCCGCGACCTCGGCGGTGACGTTGTACGCGCTCGGGCGCGCCTCATTCCTCGAGGCGGTGACGGGCTCGCGGCAAGCGCACCGGGCCGCGCGCGACCTCGTCGCCGAGCGGCTCGCGGCGCCGCCGCTGGCGTTGGACTGAGGGGAGGGTGATGTGCGTCGCGCGGTGATCCAGACGACTGGCGGGCCGGGTATGGTGTGGCCCAGAGTCGATGTGCCCCATGCCCAGGGGTCAGGGAATCCGGTCCAAAGCCGGAGCTGACGCGCAGCGGTGGGGATGCGGGGCCGGCCCTCTGCCACTGGATCTCGGTCTGGGAAGGCGGCCCGCCCTCGAGCATCCAAGCCCGAAGACCTGTCGACTTCTCCGCCGGAGCCTCCGGCGGACCGGTGATGCGGCTCCGCGTCTGAGCCGCCGGCAAAGGAGACGAGACATGGGCTCGATGCTGATGGGGCTGGCGCCCCTGACCACCACGGGGGTTGGGAGCCTGCCGTTCACCCGTCCCGCCGAGGCGGCCCGTCATGCCCTCGGCGCCTATGAGCTGCCGTTCTGCCCGCAGCTTCCGCATGCGTTCGGCGACATGGTGCAGGAGTGGCTCGGCGCCGATCCGGGGCGCTGCGGGTGGGCGCCCGACCGCGACCGGCAGCTCCCGGCCGTGTGGGACGACTTCATCCTCCAACTGACGCGGCGCCCTCCATCGCACGGGGTGGTCAAGCTGCAGGTGACCGGTCCGCTCACGCTGGCGATGGCGATCGAGCGCGGTGGGGGACGGGCCATCGGGTCTGCCGGGTCTGGCGGGTATGGCGGGTCTGGCGGGCGAGATCTCGGGCTGGCTGGCGGCGGCGGTCAGCGACCAGGTGCGGGGGCTGGCCGAGCTCGGGCTCACCGCGCTGGTCATGATCGACGAGCCGGGGCTGATGGCGGCACCGCAGGTGGGCGCCACCCCGGAGGTGTGGGATGCGCTGAGGGCGGTCGCCCCGGCGTGGGGGGTGCACGTCTGCGGCGAGGTTCCGTGGCGTCTGGTGGACGCCGCCGAGCCCGACGTGATCTCCTACGACCTCGCTCGCTTCGGCTGCGGCCCCGGCGCCCAGACCGTCATCCGCCGCCTGATGCGGCGCGGTGGTCGGATCATGTGGGGCGCCGTCGACCCCGGCGCCGTTGAGCCTCCCCCGTGGACGGTCGCCCTGGTGCGCGCCGCGGCACGCGCCGTCGCCGGTCGGCGGTGGCGGACCATGGACGTGCTGGATGCCTCCCTCCTGTCCGGGAGCTGCGGGACCGGCGGCGTGGATGAGGAGTCCGAGCGCGAGCTCGCGAGTGCTCTTGGGGTGGCGGCGAGCGTGCTGCGGGGCGAGCCGCTCCCGGCTCGGGCCGCCCGGAGCGACACGCTCGTGACGATGCCGCCTAGCGGGCTTTCCGCACGTCCGCGTAGCTCAGCGTGATCTGCTGGGTCCCGGGATTGGTGCTGGCCAGGCCGGTCACATGCGTGCCCGTGAACGCGTAGGTGGTGTTGACGAAGGGCGATCCGGCGATCACGAGATGGAGGCGCATCGACGTGATCGGGCCCTTGAGCGCTCGGCTCTGTGCGGCGCTGAGACGGCGGGCCTGAACGGTGAAGAAGGCAGTGCCCGCGGTCCCGAGCTTGGGCGTGCCCGTGGGCGTCACGAGATTGCCGAACTGCGCGCCCACGTTCGTGAACGTGGCCTTCCTGCCTCCGCCGGTGACCGTGAGCACGGAGGCCGCCGAGGACGCCGTCGGGCCGACGTACTGCGCCACGAACGGCTCGGTGCCACGACACGGGGGCAGGCTCGTGATGGTGTAGGACTCACCGATCGTGCCGCTGACCCGGGTCGCGCTGGTGAACCGGCCACGGATCGCATCCGTCGTCGGCGTTGCCGACGACGGATGCGCGGTTCCGTGGAACGCGCCCCCGGTGATGGCCATGGACGCGAACCGGACGTGGACCTCCTCGGCCGCCGGCATGCACCCGCCGTTCTCGCTGTTGGCCTGGAAGTCAGTGATCAGGCCCGTCACCGTTGTGGCGTGCGCCGACAGCTTGAACGACAGCCTGTACGCGCCGCTATAACCGAGGTAGTAGCCGGGCTTGGGGCGTACGGTCCGTGCCTGGGCGGGGGCGACGATGCCCAGCGCCGCAGCGGCGAGCATCAGCGCCGGCACGCTGACGCGCGCGATGACACCGCAGACGCCGAGCCTCATGCGTGCGCTGTGCGCTTGGCGGTGTACCTCACCGTGCCCGAGGAGCAGCTGAAGGGCTTGGAGGTGAGCTGGCCGATCGGGATCCTGTCCGTGAACGAGCCGGTGATCTTGTTGCCGCTGACGCGGCCGGAGATCTTGAACACCTCCTGGTCGCGCGGAGCGGCGGTGCCGCTGAACTTGCCGTTCCTGGCGATCGCCATGTGGGACTTGAAGTTGACGGGGAACTGGGGCTGCGCGGCGGCGAACTGGCTGCATCCGGAGCCGTGGCCCGTGCCGTCGACGAAGGCGACGTGGACGACCTTGCCACCCGACACCTTGAGGCTGATCGTGCCGCTGTGCTGACTGGTGTTGCCCGTGTACGTGCCAGCCCCGGCGGCATAGGCAACGCCCGCGAGGGCGAGCGCGCATGCCGCGGCCACCGCTCCAATCCTCCGAACCATGGTTCCTCCTGACGATCCGTGCCGACCTGCCCCGGCGCTCTCAATTGCCCACGCCCGACTGTGGCTGGCGCAAGGTAGCGTGGGAGGCAGGCCCGATCAATACGGTATTGCGCGTACTCGGGCCGCCACCGACACCCGGGTGCGAGGACCTGTATGCGCACGCTCCGAAGCTCAGATCTCACCGCGCTCGCCGACCTGATCGACAGCCTTGCGCTCGTGGCGCCCGAGCAGGTGCCCGCGCGCCTGGTCGCCGGCGTTCTCGACCTGGTTCCCGGAGTTCTGTCCAGTTACAACGAGTTCGGGCCCGGGCCGGTGCGCGTCACCGCGGTTCACCCGCAGGTCATCTTCACGCCCGGCGAGGACGAGGCGTTCCTCCGCTTCCTGCACCAGCATCCGGTGATCGCCGCCCACGGGCCGATCGGCATCCATTCCGCCCGCACGATCTCGGACTACGCGACACCCCGTCAGGTGCGCCGCCTGGACCTCTACCAGGCGCTCTACCGGCCGCTGGGGATCGCCGACCAGATCACCAGCAACGCCGCCGGGCCGGGGCTGATCACGATCGGCCTGGCGATCAGCCGGGAGCGCTGGGGGTTCACGGAGCGCGATCGGGTGATCCTGGATCTGCTGCACCCGTATCTCGGTCTTGGGCCGGCCCGGGCCGCGCGGGCGGCGCTGATGCGGCAGTGCCACCGCGCCCTGGCCGGCGACCGGGCCCACGGTGGGGCCGCGCTCATCGTGCTCACTCGCCGCGGGAGGATCGCGTGGCTCACGCCGCCGGCCCGGCGCATGCTGGTGGACTGGTTCGGCTACGCGGGTCGCTCCGAGCTGCCCGGCGAGCTCGCCCTGGCGCTGGCACGGCGCGCGAGCGGCGGATCGCCGGCCGCCCGTGTGGTGCGTGGCGATCGCGCCCTCACCGTGACTCTGCTGATCGCCGGGCCGGGCGATGCGGAGCCGCTGCTCGCGCTCGAGCAGACGATCACGCCCAACGCCGCACGGATGGCCGCGCTCGGTCTCACCTCACGCGAGGCCGAGATTCTGCTCGCCGCCGCCCACGGCCTAACCGAGACCGCCATCGGCGAGCGCCTGGCGGTCAGCCCGCGCACGGTCAACAAGCACCTCGAGCACATCTACCGCAGGCTGGAGGTCACCGGCCGCCGGCAGGCTGTGGCGGTGGCCTTCTCCTGACTCCCGGAGCCGGCGCTCAGGTCGGCAGCTCCGCGCCGGCCTGCTCGGCGACCATGTATGCGGCGTACCAATCGGGCCAGTTCTCGTCGGCCTGACCGGTGCGCTTCTCGTGTTCGCCGTGCGCCGCCTCCGCTCGGCGAAGCGCGCCCGCAAGCTCGTGGGAAGAGGTGAACGAGGTATCCGAGGCATCGACGCGCCCGGGGAGCCGGTTGGTGATCTCCTGTAGCAGCCAGCGGTTGCCGTCCGGATCGCTGAAGGTCGCGAACGAGCCGTACGTGGCGCGGTCGGGCGCGGGCCCGCTGACTCGATCGGCTGCACCGTCAGGCTGGAACTGGGCGCCCGGGGACCCAGGGTGAAACACCGCGCTGACCCGGGCGCCGCGGGCGATGAGGCCGGCGCGGGCAGCCTCGAGATCGGCGACGATCAGGTACATGTTCTCGGCCGACCCCGGCGCTGCCGTCGTCATCCCGGTGCCGAACTGGACCGAGCCCGGCGACCCGGGCGGGGTGAGCTGCACGATCTTGACTCCGTTGTCGAAGGCGAAGTCGGCATCAAGCCGCCAGCCGAGACTGGCGTAGAACGCCTTCGCGCGGTCGACATCGGAGACCGGGATGACCACCACCTCGAGCTTCAGCTCGACATTCCTGACGATGGCATCAGACCCCGCGTCACTCCGGGGGTTTTGTGTGGCGCTCATATTAATCTCCTGGGTTGGCTGGCGCGGAGGATCCCGGCTTGGCGGCAGCCTTGCGCCAGGGGGAGTCCCTGGTCAAGTCCCTGGTCAGGGCAGGGCCGGATGAGTTGCCGCGTTGAGCCGCCACCGCCGAGATCCGTCCCCCGGTGGCCCTACCGTTGGTGGCGATGCGACTTCAGGGAATCCGCGCCGGGGATCTGGTCCTCTGCGACGTCAAGGGCCGCCGGTTTCACGCCGAGGTGACCACCTCGCCGACCGGCGCGGAACTGGAGATCCTCCCGCTGCTGCGTGCGATCACCTACCGGCGGGTCTCCGCGCGCTCGGTCAAGGAGCATTGGCGCAAGGCGGGGCGCCGGGACGGCGGCGGACAGGCCGGCAACGGCCAGGGGCAGGACACGGACGTCGCCGATGACGTTCTCTTCACGCTGGGGTAATGAGGGGATGGCCTACGCCCGGCGCGCGCCCAGGCGACGACGCGGTCACCGTGACTCGGACTTGACCAATCTGCCGGCTGGAGCCGCGGGCTGACGGCTGGCAGGTCATTCGGCGAGCGAGCGCACCATGTCGTCGGCAAGTTCAGGATGGTGGTAGGGACCGGGCTCGCGTAGGGCGGCGATGACGCGGCGCTGGTTCTCCGCGCTCTTGTCGTGGCTGAGCTTGATCTTGCACACAAAGCGCGTGATGGGGATGCGCAGCCCGACCGTTCCCCTGGCCAGTTGCGCTCCCTTCTCGGGATCCAGGAACATCGGCTCGTCGACATGGCGCTCGAAATGCTCCACGAGCCGCGTCAGCACGCGCATGTTCTCGTCGGGATCGAGGATCTCGGGCACCCCGTAGCAGTGGGCGACGCTGAAGTTCCAGGTCGGGGCCGGCGTCGACCCCGGCTCATACCAGCTCGGGCTGATGTACCCATGGCGGCCCTGGACGATCACCAGGATCTCCCGCTCGCCGAGTCCATGGACCTTCTCGTCGGGGCGTCCGACGTGGGTGAGCATGGCCAGCTCGTCCGATGCCTCGTCCAGGAGCACCGGATAGTGCGAGGCCACCAGCTCACCGGCGTTGTTGCTCACCAGCGTGCACCACGGGTTCTCGCGGAGGAGCTGGCGCACCGCCTCGGGGTCGTTGCTGGCGTGGATCGGATTCGGTCTCATGGACGTAGTGTTGCGGGTTCGCTCGGGGCCGCCGTGGCGGCCCCGAGCGCCGAGCGCTGAGCTAGGCGCGTCCGCGGACGAGGTCGATCATGTGCCCAAGCACGCGCGCGCCGTCGGCCCGTAGACCGTTGTGGTCGTACTCGCTGGTGACCCACGTCCGCAGCCCCCTGACCTGGGCGGCGGTCTCCTCGGAGAACTCGCGCTCGACGTACATGTCCTCCGCGTAGATGGCGGCTGCGCAGGCGACCTCGTTGGCGGCGAGCACCGCCGGGTCATACAGGGACGGCCACTCGTGGCCTGCCACGAGCTCGGCTGCGTCGCGCAGCGGCGCGAGCTCGCCGTAGTCCTGAAACATCCACGGGTAGACATGCTCGCCGGTGAACAGGTCAAGGTCATCAGCAAACTCCGCTGGGAGCATCCGCTCGGCCGCCCAGGCCGTGACCCCGCCATCGGCGTAGCACGCCTCGTGCACCACGGCGTACAGTGGGTTGCGGGCGAAGCCCAGGGCGTCGGCGACGTCGTGTCGGAACCCGGGGGAGTCGAATGGCAGCTCCAGGATGTGATGCAGGCGCTCGGCCCCGTCACTCATCCCCAGCATCAGTCCGAGCTGGCGCACCCGCCGCCAGGTCAGCTGATCACCCCCCGGTAGCGCAATGCCGCGGTCTTCGATGACCGACCGCGCCCGTCGCACCCGCTCGCGGTCATGGGGGAACCGCTCGTAAAAACGGCGGCTGCGCTCCAGGACGCGTCCGTAGGTCCGCGAGTAGACCTCGTCAACCGAGTGGCCCAGCGGGGGCAGGCCGCCGGTGAAGAACGCCTCGTTCAGTCCCTCGGGTGCGAGCGACAGGTAGGTCAGCACGCAAAAGCCGCCGAAGCTCTGGCCGAGCACGCTCCAGCGGTCGACCTCCAGCGCCCGGCGGACGCACTCGGCGTCGCGCACGATCGAGTCGGCACGAAAATGGGTCAGATACTCGGCCTGCTCGGTCGCGGTCATGCCCGAGAGCGGTCCGATCGGGGTCGAGCGGCCGGTGCCGCGCTGATCCAGCAGCAGGACGCGGTACTCGCCCAGCGCATGGTCAAGCCAGCCCGGCGAGCGAGGGCGCCCCGTCGGCCGCACGGCCTCAAACCCCGGCCCGCCCTGCAGGAAGACGAGGAACGGCCGATCCGTCCCGTCCGGATCGGCGACCTCACGAGCGAACACCTCGATGGTCTGTCCGCCCGGATCAGCGTGGTCGAGCGGCACCTCGACCGTATGCTCGATGCAGACCAACCCCGGGACGCGAATTTCGACGCTCATCCGTCAATCATGCCTCCTCGGTGGACGGTGTGCTGATCGGCGGCTACACTCGCCGCGGCTGTGCAGAGACGGGAAGTCGGTGCAAGTCCGACACGGTCCTCGCCACTGTGACCAGGGAGCTCGAACCCGACGTAGCCACTGGGCCCACGGCCTGGGAAGGCGGAGTGAGAGCGCTCGACCTGGGAGTCAGGAGATCGCCTGCATCGTCGTGTAGTGCCGATCCACGAGAGATGGAGGGCCTGTGCCGACCGATCACGCTTGTCGAGGTGCGACTGTCTGCTTTCTCGTGGGACAGCCCGTCCCTTCACCACCGAGGAGCAGTCCATGACCCAGTCCAATCCTGAGGTTCCGAGCCGGGACCTGACCGCACGCCTGGACGCCGGGCCGGTGATCTGTGCCGAGGGCTTCCTGTTCGAGCTGGAGCGCCGCGGCTACCTCAGCGCCGGTGAGTTCGTCCCCGAGGTCGCCCTGGAGTACCCGGACGCCCTCCGGACCCTGCACGTCGACTTCCAGCGCGCCGGCTCCGACGTCGTCGAGGCGTTCACCTACAACGGTCACCGCGAGAAGATGCGGGTCATCGGCAAGGAGGACCTGCTCGAGCCGCTGAACCGTGCCGCCCTCAAGATCGCCCGCGAGGTCGCCGACCAGCGTCCCGGCGACCTCATGGCCGGCAACATCTCCAACACCAACATCTGGGACCCCGAGGACACCGCCCGCCAGGCGGATGTGCGCGGCATGTTCGAGGAGATGGTCGGCTGGGCCGTCGAGGGCGGCGCCGACATGATCATCGGCGAGACCTTCTACTACGCCGGTGAGGCGCTGGCGGCGCTCGAGGTCGCGAAGGCCACCGGGCTGCCCGTCGTCGTCACCATCGCGCCGATGGCGATCGAGGAGATGGCCGACGGGGTGGGCATCGTCGAGACCTGCCAGCAACTGGAGCAGGCCGGCGCCGACGTCGTGGGCATGAACTGCTTCCGCGGACCCGAGACGATGCTGCCCTGGCTGAAGCAGATCCGCGCGGCCGTGTCGTGCCACGTCGGCGCGCTGCCGATCCCCTACCGGACGACCGCCGAGGAACCGACGTTCTTCAACCTCTCAGACGATCGCGCCAGGGTCCCCTCGCCGCACGGCCGCACCTTCCCGACCGCGCTGGATCCGCTGTACGCCAACCGATACGAGATCGGCGCCTTCGCCAAGGAGATCCACGACCTCGGCATCAACTACATCGGCGTCTGCTGCGGTGCCTCGCCCATGCTGGTCCGCGAGGTCGCGGAGGCAGTCGGGAAGTCCACCGAGGCCAGCCGGTTCTCCGAGAACATGCACAACCACTTCATGTACGGCGACAACGAGCGGCTGCCCGAGCACATCGTGGCGCTCGGCGACCAGGCCTAGCTGCCAACACCCGACCACGCGGGGGCCGTCACCGGATGAGGCTCTCGTAGACAGCCGCAAGGTCCTGGTCGCCGAAGTCCTCGCTTGCGGTTGTGAAGCGTTCGAGAGCCACGTCGAGCAGCGGCATCGTGGTTTCGGACCCCCGCTGAACTTCGCTGACGAGCTGCAGGTCTTTGAGAGCGAGCCGGACCGGGAAGCCGGCGGGGTACTCGTGGCGCTGCATTTCGTCGAGCTTTTGCAGGGCATATGCGGAGCCCAGCGGCCCGCCGTCAAGCAGCGTGATGAAGTGCTGCGGGTCGAGGCCCATGATCTGGCAGAGCTTCATCGACTCGGCCAGGGCGGCGACCATTGTGATCATCCAATGGTTGGCGGCCAGCTTCAGTCGTGAGCCCGCGCCCGCCGCCCCGACCCACAAGACCCGGGACGCCAGCGCGTCGAAGATCGGCTCGACGGTGGTGCGGGCTGAGTCCGGCCCTGAGGCCAGGATGGTCAGCTCTCCCTGTTCGGCGGGGTGAGTGCTGCCCGAGACGGGCGCGTCGATGAGCGTGACTCCGTGTGCCTCGGCCGTGTGCGTCAGCTGGTCGGCTTCGGCAGCACCCACGCTGCTCATCTGCAGCCAGATGGTGCCCTCTGGCCAATCACTGAGCAGCGGCTCGACGAGATCGAGGATGACCTCAGCGGTGGGGAGCATGGTGATCACGACTCCGGCGCCGTGGACCACGTCGCCGGGCGTTTGGGCCGGCGTCCCACCGCGGGCTTCAAGGTCGCGAACATGCTCAGCGCTGCGGTCCCATGCGGTGACCGAGATGCCTCGGTCAAGCAGTCGATGCGCCATCGCGGCACCCATCAGGCCGACGCCGAGGAGTCCGACGCGAGCGTCCGTTTTGAGTGTGTCTGGGCTCATCGTGTGCTCCCTAAATCGCGGTTGGGTGTGGTTGGGCGGTGAGGTGGCTGCCGCCGCGGCCGAGCAGGACCGGGGCGGCAACGGCCGTGGTTCTGTTGGTCCTTGTCGGGTTCAGAACCATCATCCTCCTTACCACCGGCGACAGCACCATCCGGATCGCCGCCGCGCCGGCCTACCGCGGGCGATGTCACAGCCGGAGCCCAGGACTGCAACTACGGACATGAGCACTGAGTCAAAAGCGTTGGTGAGGACGATGCGGGAGCGACCGGTCGCGCTGAGGGCGCGGTCGGGCGGCCACCCGCCGACCTCACCGCTTGAGGAGTTCGAGCAGGTGTATCTGCGCAACGTGGATGTCCTGATGGGCTATTTCGCCCGCCGGTGTCGCGAGCCGCAGACGGTCGCTGATCTCACGTCCGAGACGTTCGTCCGGGCCGTGGATGGGTTTGCCGGGTTCGACCCCCGCCGGGGATCGGACCGGGCGTGGCTGTTCGGCATCGCGTCCCGCGTGTTCGCTCGCCACTGCGAGCAGTCGGCGGGCAGTCGAGACGCGGCCGCGCGTCTCGGCGGCCACCGCGCGCTCGACGAGGACGAGATCGAGGAACTCGCCCAGCGGATCGACGCCGAGCGGGAGGGCGCCGCGCTGCTGCGGCGCTGCGAGCAGCTGCCCGCAGTCGAGCGGGCGGCGGTCGAGCTGGTTGACCTGGAGGGGCTGACCCCGAAAGAGGCGGCGCTGGCCCTCGGTGTCTCCCGTGTGGCATTTCGACAGCGGTTGTCCCGGGCGAGGTCCCGGCTGAGAAAGGAGCAACGAGGCAATGAGTAAGTTCACAGACCATCTATGGCGGGATCTCGTTCAAGAGCACGGCCCGACCCTGGCGCACGCCGATCGACCCGAGGCCGGTCGAGCCCGTCGCCCGCGCATCCTCGCGGGCAGCACGCTCGGGCTGGCGGGTGTCGGCGCGGTGCTTGTGCTCGCCCTGGGCGGGTCGGCGGCCCCGCCGGCGTTTGCCATCACCAAGCAGAACGACGGCTCGGTGTTGGTGAAGCTGAACTACCTGAAGGACCTGAACCTTCCGCAAGTGAACGACAGGCTCACCGCATTGGGGACCCACGAGCAGATCACGATCTATATGGCGAGCGGAGCGGCAGCCGTCAGCGGCCCGGTGACCTGCACACCGGGGCCGGGTGCGGGCTCGCCGACGACGCCCGTAAAGGTTCTCGTGGGCGCGAATGGCACAGAGGTCATCGGCTCGGGCCAGTCTGCCGGCAACACGGCCGAGGGCACCTTCCACCTGGCGCGCTGCACCGTTGCGCCTGACAGCGACACGGGCCCCGGCACGGGTAACACGGGCAATACGGGCGCCAGTTGATCTGGTGACGGCGGCCGGCGGCCGCCCGGCGCGGGCGTCGGCGAAGGCGCGGTTGGCGGTCTGGCCCCCGGGGGGTCCCGGGGGCCGGGCCGCTTTGTGGTGTTCCTGGCTGCTTGTCGCGGCCGCGGTGGTGTGGGGTCTCGTGAGTCTGCGGGCGCTGACGGTCGGGGTCGCGTACCTCAACGACAGCTCGCTGCACGAGCAGATGGTGCGCGTTGCGACGGCGCTACTGCAGGCCGGGCACCTGCCGCTGACGAGCTGGTTTCCGTTTCTGGGCGAGGGGTCGCCGCAGTTTCTGCATTACCAGAGCCTGCCGGCGATCCTGACCGGCGCGGTGGGCGTGGTGGTCGGGCCTGATGTGGCGTTTCGCTGGTCGCTGTATCTGCTGTTGTCGCTGTGGCCGATCAGCGTTTACCTGTCGGCCCGCGCGTTCGGGGCGGGCAGGCCTGCAGCGGCCGCTTCCGCCGCGATGGCGCCCTTCCTGGTGAGCGCCACGGGCGTGGGGTACGAGCAGCACGCCTACGTGTGGACCGGCTACGGCGTGTGGACGCAGTTGTGGGCGTCGTGGACGTTGCCGCTCGCGTGGGGCTACAGCTGGCGAGCGATCCGCGACGGGCGCGGCTACTTCCGGGCGGTCCTGCTGATCGCGCTCACCGTCGCGCTGCACTTCGAGACCGGGTACCTGGCTCTGTCGGTGCTGCTCGTGTGGCCGTTCGTCGCCGGCCGGCCGCTCACGGGACGGTTGCGGCGAGCGGCGGTCCTTCTCGGCGGTGCGCTGTTGGCGGTGGCGTGGGTGATCGTCCCGCTCCTTGCGCAGCGGGGGTGGGCGGCCGTCAACGAGGCAGTCCAGGGCACCGGACTGGTCAACGGCTACGGCGCCGGCCGCGTGCTCGATTGGCTGGTCTCCGGCGGGCTGCTTGACCACGGCCGGCTGCCGGTCGTGACCGTTTTCGCCGCGCTCGGGTTCGGCTTGGCGTGGCTTGCCTGGTCCGCGGACCCTGACGCCCGCGCGCTGCTGGTCGCACTGGGGGTGTGCCTGCTGCTGGCGTTCGGTCGCACGACGTTCGGGTCACTCGTCGATCTGGTCCCGGGCAGCACCGACCTCTTCTTCCGCCGTTTCATGATGGGCGTGCAGCTTGCCGCGCTGCTGCTCGCCGGTCGGGGGGCGGCGTGGTTGGCGGCCGGCGGCGTGCGGCAGCTCAAAGCCCGCGTCCCGCGCTGGCGTCCGGCCCTGTCCGGGGTGGCGGTGCTCGTCGGGGCGCTTGTCGTCCTCGCGCCCGCATGGCTCCAACTCGGCGCCTATGACCGCCGTGACGGCGCGGCCATCGCGGCCCAGCGCCGGGCCGACAACACCGAGGGGGCGCAGCTTGATCGTCTCCTCGCCGCGATCAAGCGCGCCGGCGGCGGCCGGACGTACGCCGGAATGCCGTCGAACTGGGGCCAGACCTTCACCGTCGGCGCCGTCCCGGTGTTCAAGTACCTCGAGAGCCGCGACGTCGACGAAGTCGGCTACACCCTGCGGACGGCGTCGCTGATGACCGCCCCGGAGGACTACTTCGATGACCGCGATCTCTCCGACTACCGGCTATTCGGGATCCGCTACCTCATCCTTCCCGCGGGACAGCGGCCGCCGCTGCGCGCGCGGCCGGCGATGCGCTCCGGCCCCTACCGGCTGTGGACGATCGACGGTGCCGGCTACGTCCAAGCCGGCCAGATCGTCGGAGAGATCCCCGCGAACCGGACCAACATCGGTGCCCGCAGCATCCCGCTGCTGCGCTCCGGCCTCGCCGACGACGGCGCCTACCTCAGCGTCAGATACGGGTCCGATCACGGGGGCGCGAACGTCCGCCTCCCAGCGGTGCCCAGCGAGACCCCGGCCGGCACAGTCACCGCGCAACACGCGGACCTCAACCACGGCGAGGCTATGGCGACGCTGCAGATGCGCCGTCCCGGCGTCGCGGTGCTCAGTGCCTCTTACGATCCCGGATGGACGGCAACCGTCAACGGCCGACGCCAGCCGATCCGGATGGTCGCGCCGGCGCTCGTCGCCGTCGACATCCCCGCAGGCACAGACCACATCGTCTTCCGCTTCCGCGGATACTCCGACTACACCGAACTGCTGGCGCTCAGCGGCCTCGCCCTCGCCATCATCGCCTTCCCGCCGATGTGCGTCCGACGCGTGAGACGCCGCGCCGACAACGGGTAGCTTGGCTACGGTGATCGCCGCCGTGGCCGCACAGCATCTGCCGGGGGCGCTGCACGCTCTCGAGCCGACGCTCGACCAATACGGCTACCTGGCCGTCGCGGGGCTGGTGCTGTTGGAGGACTTCGGCATTCCGGTGCCCGGTGAAACCGTGCTCATCCTGGGCGCGGTGTACGCGGGCACCGGGCGGCTGAACATCGTGCTCGTCGCCCTGCTGGCGTTCTTCGCCGCCATGCTCGGCGACAACATCGGTTTTGCCATCGGCCATTTCGGCGGCCGCCGGCTCGCCCTCCGGTATGGGCGCTACGTGTTCCTCACGCCCGAGCGGCTGGACCGCGCCACCGAGTTCTTCGACCGCCACGGCGGCAAGGTGATCGTAATCGCCCGGTTCGTCGAAGGGCTGCGCCAGCTCAACGGCATCATCGCGGGGATGTCGGGCATGGAGTGGCGGCGCTTCCTGGTCTTCAACGCCATCGGCGCCGCGCTGTGGGTCGGCGTGTGGACAACGCTCGGCTACCTCTCCGGTAGCAACATCGACACCATCTACAACACCGCCGCGCGCTACAGCACCTACCTCCTTGCCGCCCTCGTCGTGCTGGTCGTCGCCTACGTCGCTCGACGGCTGGTGCGCCGACGCAGAGCGCGCAGCTGAGAGGGGGTTCGGGGCGTCATCCGATCGGGGTGATGCTGGGGTGCCGGACTTCACCGAGAGTCGAGGTCACATCGAACGTAGGGTGATCATGGCTGAGGGTTCTCCGGTTACGCGGGCATGAGCAGCACGCTGCGCTCGCGCACGGGATCGGTGCATAGATGAGTGCGGTGCCCGAGGACGCATCGCCGGACGATCGTGGGAAGGTTCCGCTGACGGCGCGTCTGTTGCTGCGTGAGTCCCTGACCGCGCGCAGGGCCGCCGCGATCATCGCGGGGTTCACGGTGGCGGTCACGGTGGCCGGCGGGATCCTCGAGCGGGTGCTTGACCATCACGAGTACCCGACGATCGGTAGGGGGCTCTGGTTCGCACTGCAGACGGTGACGACCGTGGGCTACGGTGACGTCACGCCCCATCGGTCGGTCGGCCGGTTCATCGCCGCGGTCGTGATGCTCTCCGGGATCGGATTTCTCTCCGTGATCACGGCGGCGGTCACCGCCACCCTGGTCGAGAGCAGCAGGCGCCGCTTCGCCGCGCAGTCTGAGTTGGACGATGCGAGGCAGCTCGAGCGGATCGATCAGCGGCTGGCGAGGATCGAGGCAACACTCGCTCGGCGAGAGTCCGGGAGCTGAGCCGATGGCGGCGGGTGACGAGAGCAGCCCTGCCTCGAAGGGCCGGATCCGGCGAGCTTTCTCCGCGTCGCGCGAGCTCGTGCGGATTGCCTATCGCGACCCCGAGCACGTGTCCGAGCGACTGACGCTGTACACGGCGAGCCGACTCGGCGAGCCCTCGCGGGAGTGGGCGAGCTCCGCGCGTGGCGCTCGCGCCGATTCCCATCCGGCCGAGATCGCCGAGGAGCTGCGCGTGCACTCGGCCCATGTCGCTCGCATCGACGGCGCGATCGCCGGCACGCCGTTCTTTGTCGCGCTGGTGCCCGGCTACCTCACGTACCTGGTCCAGGAGATGCGCATGACACTGCGCACCGCTGCGCTCTACGGCCACGACCCCACGGATCTGCGAACGTCGGCGGAGATGCTCGCGCTGCGCGGCGTGCACCCAGACGTCGCGGCCGCGGAGGCGGCGCTGGTTGCGGTGCGGGAGAAGGGGGTGCCGCATCGTCCGGAGGAGCGGCGATCGTTGCGCACGTGGGTACACAGCGGGTACCTGCTACTCGTCTTCGGCGGCTTCATGTCTCCGTCCGCCGCCAAAGAGGACAAGGGCACGTTGGGCAAGGTCAAGGCGGTATTCAGCGTGCTCGTCGGCTTCGGGATCTGGGTGACGACCTGGGTGTTCCCCGTCACGTTCATGGTCGCGATGGCCTGGGGCTGCGAGACCCACGCCCGCCAGCTCGGCCGCAGAGCACTTCTGTACTACGACGGCGAGGCCACGAGCGTGCTCGATGCGATCAAAGTCGCCGGCCAGCGACAGGACGAAGGCCACGACAAGCGCGCGATCGTGCGTGCCGTCGCGCTGTTCCTGTCGATCGCCGTTCCCCTCGGCTTCATCGCATACGTCGATCACGTCCACAAGGAGACCGGGATCAATTGGCTGGGCGCGCTGGGCGCGCTCGTTGCCCTCTCGCTGGTGATCGCCACCGCCGTGATCTCCACGAGGCGGTAGGGCGGACGATCACGCGGCGGCCTCAAGCCGCCAGGTCCACCACGACCTTGATGTCGTCAGCCTCAGTTGTGAGCGCTTCGGTCCAGCGGGAGAGAGGGACGCGACGGGTGATCACGCCGCTCAGCCACGTTGCGTCCGCTGCCGCCAACGCCGCGGCGGCCTGCTCCCAATGCCGCCTCCCGGCGTTCACCGATCCGAACAGGACCTGATTGTGCAACACCATGTTCCGGTTCAGTGCCGTGGCATCCACGTCGAGCTTCGGGTCAGGGTTCGCGATCCCGGTGAGGCACATGATCCCGCCGGAGACCAGCCTGCCGGCGGCTGATCGGCCGACGGCTCCGATGCCTGTGCACTCGATCACCACGTCGAACTCGAGGTCGATATCGCCGGCCTTGCCGTGGTGATAGTGGGCGCTGAGGGCCTCGACGAGATCGCGTTTGGGGCCCGCTGACGCCAGGTCGACGACGTGGACCTCGTACCCGCGTTGTCTTCCGAGGAGGCATGCCATGAGCCCGATCGGGCCGGCGCCCGTGATGAGCGCTCGGCTTGAGGCGAAGAACGCCCGCTTGGAGATCTGGTCCACCTGGTCCCATGCCTTCGCCAGCACCGAGGCCGGCTCGAGCAGGACGCCGAGTTCGCCGAGCTCCGGCGGTATGACAACGGCGAACTCCGGCTCGACGCTCCACTGCTCGCTGCCGTACCCGTGAAGGCGGACGATGCCCCGCTCGCCGAAGCGCTCGTTGCGGCACATGTCCCACTCTCCGGCCGCGCACGCGGGGCACGGGACCGGGTCGGGCCGTCGCACGATCCCGACGACCAGATCGCCCGGTGCAAAGCCGGATCCGGCGGGTGCGGTCAACACCTGTCCGAGGCCCTCGTGACCCAGGATGAGCGTGCCGTCGCCGGAGGGAGGCTCGCCGTAGGCCCCGGCGGCGATCTCACGGTCGGTCCCGCAGACGCCGACGAGAAGTCCGCGTACGAGGAGTTGCCCATCGCCCGGGACGGCGTCGAGAACCTCCTCGACGCGGGCGGTCCCCTCTCGGCCGGGTACGACGGTCATGGCACGCACGGTCGGCATCGTGACCTCGCGTCGCGACGGGCGCCTCACCCGATCTGGGCGATGTCGCCCCGAGCGGGTGTCCGGATGATCCCGGTTGGTGGCCTCGTCCTCGACCGACACGCTCGACGTACTGGTCGTCGGTGGTGGGCCTGCGGGCGTGATCGCCTCGCTGCGGGCCGCCCGGCTCGGAGCCCGGACGGCGCTGATCACGCGGGATGAGTTTGGAGGCATGGCCGCCAACGATGGGCCGGTCCCCGTGCGCACGCTTGCTCATGCCGCGCGGCTGGCCCGCGAGGCGCGGCAACTGCCCAGGTACGGGATCGCGGCCGCGGAGCCGACGCTGGACTACGTCCGGCTGCTGGCGCGCGTGGATGAGGTGACCGAGGACGTCCGCGCGCACTCGCTGCTGCGCGATGACGTCGCCGCCGCTGGGGTTGCCGTGTACGAGGGCGCCGGGCCGGCGCGGTTCGTCGACCCCCACGAGGTCCGGAGTGACAACGGGACCCGGCTTCGCGCCGACAAGATCATCCTCTGTACCGGAGGAACCCCACGTCCGCTGCCGGTTCCGGGCGCCGATCTGACCGCGACCCACAGCGACGCGTGGCACCTATCCGCGGCGCCGGCTTCGCTGCTCGTGATCGGCGCGGGCGCGACCGGCGTGCAGCTCGCTTCGATCTTCAACGCGTTTGGCTCGCACGTCACCCTCGTCGAGGTTGCGCCTCGCATCCTGATGAGCGAGGACGAGGATGTGTCGAAGGCCGTCGGCGCCGGGCTGGCGGGATCGGGGGTTGAGGTCGTCCAGGACGCCGGCGTGATCGAGCGCTTCGAATCCTGCTCCGGCGGGGTTCGACTCGTCCACTCAGCCGCGGGTGCGACGCGCAGTCTCGAAGGGGTGATCGCCGTGGTCGCCGCGGGATGGGTGGCAGCGACGGCGGAGCTGAACCTCGAGCGAGCCGGCGTGCGGACCGATCAGCGTGGCTACATCGAGGTCGATGGTGGGCTGCGCACCGCGGCTGCGCACATCTTCGCGGCGGGCGATGCCATCGGCCGCGTCATGGTCGTTCACGAGGCCGTGCGCGACGGGTTGACGGCCGCCACCAACGCCGTGCTGGGGACGACGACCTCCCTTCCGACCGAGGTGAGCCCCATCGGCAGCTTCACCGACCCGGAATACGCGTCCGTCGGACTCACCGAAGCGGCGGCTCGGCAGGCCCACGATGTCGTGGTGGCGACGGTGCCGTTCGCCTCACTTCCGCGGCCCATCATCGATGGCCGCACGGCCGGGTTCTGCAAGGTGATCGCCGAGCGGCGATCTCAGCGCATTCTCGGGTGCCACATCGTGGGAGAGCGGGCGGTCGAGCTCGCTCAGGTGGCAGCCACCGCGATGGCCGCCGAGATGCGAGTCGACCAACTCGCGCTCGTCCCGTATTCGTTCCCGACGTACGCGAACGCCCTGGGGCGCGCGGCGATCGGCGCTGCCCTGGAGCTCGACCAGACCGGGAGCTGGGCGGCCGATCATCCCGTGGAGATCGAGCAGTCGGTCGTCGCCTCGGGCCTCAGAGCAGCTTGTCCAGCGTGATCGGGAGGTCGCGCACGCGGCGGCCGGTGGCGTTGTAGATCGCGTTGGCGATTGCCGCGGCCACGCCCGTGATCCCGATCTCGCCGATCCCGCGCGCGCCCGCGGGAGCATGCGGGTCGGGGATATCGGTCCAGATGAGCTCGATCTCCGGCACGTCCATGTGGACGGGCACGTGGTACTCCGCGAGGCTCGGGTTCATGATCCGGCCGGTCCGCTCGTCGAACTCGGTCTCCTCCATGAGCGCGAGCCCGATACCCATGATGATCCCGCCGCGGAACTGGCTGGCGGCGGTCTTGGGATTGATGATGCGGCCGCAGTCATAGGACCCGAGGAGGCGGTGGACGCGCGTCTCACCGGTGACCGCGTTGACCCCGACCTCGCAGAAGATCGCGCCGGTGGAGTGCATCGAATAGGCCTGCGTCTCGTCCGGATCAGAGGCGGAGGCGACGACGGCCAGCTCATCACGGCCGGCCCGTCTCAGGATCTGCGCGTAGCTCTCCCAGCGGTTCGGGTCGGCGAGCTCACACAGTCCCTCGTCACGGCTCCCGACCTCGTCGGCGGTCAGACCGGCCAGGGGCGATTCGTCGCCGGCGATGGCGAGCAACTGCTCGACCAGCGCGCGCTGGGCCGCGATGACCGCGCCGCCGATGGAGGCCGTCTGCCCGGAGCCGCCGGCGAGCATGTTGCCGGGGAACGCGGAATCGCCGAAGGCGATGGTGACCCGCTCCAGCGGGAGCGCCAGCCGCTCGGCGGTGATGATCGTCTGCGTCGTCGAGGTGCCCATCCCCATGTCGGCGGCCGGTACCTCCACCGTGGCATGGCCGGTCTTGTCAAGCCTGATTCGCGCGACGCCACCGGGGAAGCGGTGGTAGGGGTAGGTCGCGGTGGCGCAGCCCATGCCGACCAGCCATTCGCCTTCCCGGCGCGCGCCCGGTTCCGTCCGCGCTCCCAGCCGAAGCGCTCGGCGCCCGCGCGCCACGCCTGGACGAGGTGACGGGCGGAGAACGGCAGGCCCGAGCTCGGGTCGGTCTCGGGCTCGTTGCGGATCCGCAGCTCGATGGGGTCCAGGTCGAGCTCGATGGCGAGCTCGTCGATCGCAGACTCCAGCGCGAAGGTGCCGACCGACTCTCCGGGCGCGCGCATGAACGAGTTGGCGAGCATGTCCATGTCGACCACCTGCTGGTCGGTCTTCAGGGTCTCGGTCGCGTACATATGCCGCGCGGGGAACGTGAACTGCTCGGCGAGCGCGTTGTACGGGGTCATCGCGGAGATGCCGGTGTGGATGAGCGCGGCGAAGCGGCCGTCGTCGTCGGCGCCGATCGCGACCCGTTGCTCGGTGTTCGTCCGACCGCCGACCAGCCGGTAGACGCCCTCGCGCGAGAGGGTGACTCGCACCGGACGCCCGGCGAGCTTGGACGCGGCAGCTCCGAGCACATGGTGTGACCACAGCGTCTTGCCGCCGAACCCGCCGCCGACGTAGGGCGAGGTGAGATGAACCTGATCCTCCTCGATTCCGAACACCTGGGCCAACGTCCACGCGTGCAGCTTCACTCCCTGGCTGGCGTCGTGGACGATGAGGTCCTCGCCCTCCCAGGCCAGCGTCACCGCGTGCGGTTCGATCGCGTTGTGGTTGTGGCGAGGCGTGCGGTAGGTGAGGTCGATCGAGTGGGCAGCGTCGGCGAGCGCGGCCTCGGCATCGCCGACCAGAACCTCGACCGGCTGACCGACGAGACTGTCGGGCGTGCGCGGGTGTGCCCGCGCCTCCTCAAATGTCCGCGGCGTCGAGGACTGGTAGGCGACCTCGACCAGCGAGGCGGCGTGGTCCGCCTGCTCCTGTGTCTCGGCCAGGACGATCGCGATCGGCTCGCCGTTCCAGTGGATGCTGTCGTCCTGCATGACGGGCAGGGCACTGCCTCCGGCCGCCTTGGGGGCCGTCAGGAAGAGCGGCGGTGGCGCCATCCGCGGAGCGTTGCGGTGGGTCATGACCAGTACGACGCCGTCGGCGGCCTCGGCGGCGCTGGTGTCGAGCGCGGTGATGTGACCGCGAGCGATCGTGCTGTAGCGCAGTGACGCGTAGACCATGCCCTCCATCAGGTACTCGGCGGCGAAGCGCGCGTCGCCGCGGACCTTGAGGGGCCCGTCCAACCGCGAGACCTGCGCGCCGATGAGGCCGTGCTGGTCGCGCAGCACGGGGTCGGAGCCGGCCTTCAGGGACCAGCCCTCGGGGGTGGTGGGGACGGCCGGTCGAGGTTGCGCGGGGCTCATCGGGGTGCCTCCTCGGTCAACTGCCCCAGGACGGCGGCGAGCGTGCGGCGGGTCAGGTCGACCTTGAACGCGTTGCCGACGAGTGGGCGGGCGTCGGCGAGCTCGGCGTCGGCCGCTCGAAGGAAGGTGGCCTCGGTGGCCGGCCGGCCTCGGAGCGCCTCCTCGGCGCGCCAGGCGCGCCAGGGCTTGGGGGCGACCCCGCCGAGCGCGACACGCACGTCGGCGATCGCATCGTCGTCGAGCTCGAGCGCCGCGGCGACCGAGACGAGCGCGAAGGCGTAGCTGGAGCGGTCGCGCACCTTGCGGTAGGTGGAATGCGCGGCGACCGGCGACGGTGGCAGCTCCACGGCGGTGATCAGCTCGCCGGGATCCAGCACGGTCTCGAGATCGGGACGGTCCTCGGGCAGCCTGTGCAGGTCACAGAGCGCGACGGTGCGCTCGCCCGCCGTGCTGCGAAGGTGGACGGTGGCGTCCAGCGCGGCCAGCGCGACGCACATGTCTGACGGGTGAGTGGCCACGCACGCCGGCGAAGCGCCGAGAATCGCGTGCATGCGGTTGAACCCCTCGATGGCGTCACAGCCCTCGCCCGGGGACCGCTTGTTGCAGCGTGAGCCGTCGGTGTCGTAGAAGTACGTGCAGCGGGTGCGCTGGAGCAGGTTGCCGCCGACCGTCGCCATGTTGCGGATCTGCGCCGAGGCGCCCGCCACGATCGCGCGCGTGAGCATCGGGTAGCGGGTGCGCACCAGTGGGTGGGCGGCCACAGCGGTGTTCCGTGCCGCCGCCCCGATCATCAGACCGCCATCGTCGGTCTCCTCGACCTCGGCGGACAGGCCGGTGACGTCGACGAGCGCCGAAGGGGTCTCGACGGTCTCACGCATGAGGTCCACGAGATTGGTGCCGCCGCCGAGGTATTTCGCGTTCTCACCGTCGGCGCGGCGGATCGCGTCGGCGGCGTCGGAGGCGCGTGCGTAAGCCAGCTCGATCACGCGTACACCTCGGTGATGGCATCGACGATCCCGTTCTGGGCGCCGCAGCGGCATAGGTTCCCGCTCATCCGCTCGCGCAGCTCGTCGTGGGTGAGCTCGATCTCGGTGGACCCGAGATCGTCGGTGACGTGGCTGGGCACGCCGTATGCCACCTCGTGGGCCATCCCGACCGCCGAGCAGATCTGCCCCGGGGTGCAGTAGCCGCACTGAAATCCGTCGTGGTCGATGAACGCCTGCTGCAGCGGGTGCAACGCGCCATCGTCCGCGAGCCCCTCGATCGTGGTCAGCTCACGCCCGTCGTACTGGACGGCAAGAGCCAGGCAGGAGAGGATCCGCTCGCCGTCGACGAGCACCGTGCAGGCGCCGCACGCGCCCTGATTGCAGCCCTTCTTCGTGCCATGGAGCTCCAGATGCTCTCGCACGAAGTCCAGCAGTGAGACGCGAGCGTCGGCGGGCACCGGCACCTCGCGGCCGTTGATGATGATCGGCACAGCGAATCCCCCTTTCAGCAACGAGCTCCTGACCACAATCCAGGCTACTCCGGTCCATACCTCGGCTCGAGAGAGCTCAAGGCCGTGAGCGCTCTGGCCTCTTCGCCGGCGGCGGCCTACCGCCCACGAGGCGTCCCAAGCTCGTCCAGGAGCGCTCGGACGCGTTGGTCGATGTCGTCGCGGATCGCTCGCACCTCGTCGAGTGGCTTGCCGGCGGGGTCGGCGAGGTCCCAGTCGATGTAGCGCTTGCCGGGGATGACCGGGCATTCGTCGCCGCAGCCCATGGTGACCACGATGTCGGCCTGGGCGGCGAGTTCGGCGGTGAGGAGCTGCGGGGTGCGGTCGGCGAGGTCGATTCCGAGCTCATGCATCGCCTCGACGACTTCGGGGTGCACGTGGGCGGCGGGGGTGGTGCCGGCCGACAGCGCCTGGTGGCGGCCGCCGCCGGCGCGTCGGAACAGGGCCTCGCTCATCTGGGAGCGGCCGGCGTTCTGGCGGCAGACGAACAGGACGGTGCTCAAGGCTATGAGGATTATTGCATTGACAGATGTGAGTTGAATCGATATTTGTGTATTGATGGTTGTCGATCTGGAACTGACTCCCAAGAGCAAACGCCCCGCAGGGGAGCCGTGCTGCGAGCCGGTCGTCTACCCCGACGTCGACCGCGCACAGGCGATCGGTATGGCCGATGTCGCCAAGGCGCTCGGCGACCCGGTCCGCATCCAGTTGATCGACGTGCTGCGCAAGCACGCCGGCAAGGTCTGCGTGTGCGAGCTGGTCCCGCTCTTCGATCTCTCCCAACCGACGGTCTCTCATCACCTCAAGGTGCTGCGCCAGGCCGGTTTGGTCGGCTCAGAGCGTCAAGGGTTATGGGCGTACTACTACGTCATCCCTGACGCGCTCGAAGAGCTGTCGGCATGGCTGACCTGACCACCGCGTGAGCGACCGCCGAGGAGCGCATCCCATGAGCATCCCCACCGATCAGACCGAGTTGCGCGACGTCGTTCGCGCCAAGTACGCGGCTGCCGCGATCCTGGCCACCGGCGAGAACGCCACCGCCACGGCGTGCTGTAGCGCCGAGGGCGCGATCGTCACCGAAGATCAGCGCGACTACTTCGGATCCTCGCTGTATGAGTCCGGCGAGCGTGACGAGCTACCGGAGTCCGCGGTGCTCGCCTCGCTGGGGTGCGGCAACCCAATCGCGATCGCGGAGCTGCACGAGGGCGAGACCGTCTTGGACCTCGGCTCGGGCGGCGGCATCGACGTGCTGCTCTCGGCGCGCCGCGTCGGCCCGGAGGGCTTGGCCTATGGGCTGGACATGACCGACGAGATGCTCGACCTCGCGCGCCGCAACCAGGCCGAGGCCGGCGTCACCAATGTCCAGTGGCTGCGCGGTCACATCGAGGAGATCCCACTCCCGCGAGACAGCATCGACGTGATCATCTCTAACTGCGTGATCAACCTGTCAGGCGACAAGCCCCAGGTCCTGCGCGAGGCCGCGCGCGTGCTCAAGCCCGGCGGGCGCTTCGCCGTCTCCGACGTCGTCGCCGACGACGACATGGACGACCAGACCCGCGCCGACATGCAGGCCTACACCGGCTGCATCGCCGGGGCGCTCACCCGCGATGAGTTCACCGAGGCCCTTCAGGCCGCCGGGCCTGACCGACATCACCATCACCGAGACCCACCGCGTGCACCCCGCCGCAGTCTCGGCGATCGTCCGGGCCGCCAAGCCCGCTGAGAGCAGCTCGGCCACGTGCTGCTCGACCACCGAGCAGGCCAGCTGCTGCGAGCCGACCGACAAGGCCACCTGCTGCTCTACGGAGGCCACCGCCGCCGGGGGCTGCGGCTGCCAGTAGCGCAATTGGTGTGCTGGAGGACTGCGTGGGCGTTGAGGACAACAAACGGCTGGTCCGTCGATTGGCCGAGGAGGCGGTCGGCGATCACAACCTCGACGTTCTGGACCAGATCGCGTCCGGGCCCTTCGCCGAGGTCGCCAAGCGTTGGGCGGCGCCCTTCCGTGGCGCGTTCCCCGATTTCACCATGGAGATCGTGGAGCTCATCGCCGAGGGCGAGAAGGTCGTGGCCCACTTCAGGTGCTCCGGTACCCATCTCGGGGAGTGGTTAGGGGTGGCGCCGACCGGCCGCAGGTTCGAGAACGTCGACGAGGTGTACATCTTCGAGATCCGCGACGGGAGATTGGTATCCGCGCTCGGCGTCGAGGACAACCTGTCCCGGCTGAGCCAGCTGGGGATCTTCCCGGCGCCGGCGTGAGTACCGGGTGGGGGACCCGAGAGGCCCATGCCGATACCGTTGTGCTTGAAGTCAGGTTGAAGTCAAACGCACCCGGAGGTGTGAGCGACGTGGCGCGGCAGATGGCGATCGGCGAGGTGGCCGAGCGGGCGGGGATGAGCGCGTCGCGGATCCGCTACTACGAGGCGCGCGGACTCCTGCCCGAGCCGGAGCGGGCGGCCGGCAAGCGCCGCTACGGCGAGGAGGTGTTTCGCCGCCTCGCGATCATCGATGCGGCGCAGCGGGTGGGGTTCACGCTCGAGGAGATCCGGGACCTGCTCGGCTCGCGTGACGAGCTCGCGCACGAACGGCTGCGCGAGCTGGCGATGCTCAAGCTCCCAGAGCTCGACGCCCTCATCGATCGGGCGACCTCCGTGCGGCGTGTCCTGAAGATCTGCAGCAGGTGCAGTTGCGAGTCCATCGACGTGTGCCGCATGTTCGACGAGCGGGTGTTGCCGCTCCGCGAGCACAGCGCGGCGCTGGCCCGCGGCCGGTCCGGACGGCGCGCCATGATCAGCCCTTGACTTCAAGCGTGGTTGAAGTGCAACAGTTCTAGGCCCCGATGAGCCTGCCAAGAGGATGACCGCATGACGTACGTGATCGCCGAGCCGTGCATCGGCACCAAGGACCTCTCGTGTGTCGAGGTCTGCCCGGTGGACTGCATCCATCCCAGCCAGGACGAGGAGGGGTTCGACGACGCGCCGCAGCTCTACATCGACCCTGAGGAATGCATCGACTGCGACGCCTGTGTCGAGGCCTGCCCGGTGGACGCGTGCTTCGCCGAGGACCAGCTGCCCGACGAGTGGCAGAAGTACATCGAGATCAACGCCGAGTACTACCGGCGTTGACCCTGTTCGGCTTCGGTCTAGCATCGAGCTGATGGGAAAGCTGATGCGAAGAACCGCCGACGGCGACGAGGTGCTGGCCGAGTGGTCGCCGGATGACGCGGGATCGGTGGCCCGGGCCGAGGGCCTCTACCGCGACCTGATCGGCCAGGACTTCGAGGCGGTTCGCAGCGACGGTACCTTCTTCGCGCCCGTCGAGGACGATGTCTTTCCCGTCGACGCCGCCGAGGTGGTGCTCAGCACGGGGCTGGGCGGCGGCTGAGCGGCGTCCTAGCGGATGCGGTGGCCCATCTCGCCGGCGTCATAGCCGCCGAGCGCCTCGACGGCGGAGCGAAACTCCGCGGTCTCCATCAGCGCCCACAGCGGCGCCAGTCGGTCTGACTCGGCGGCGGCGCGCTCGAGCACCAGGTCGTACGGCTCACGGGCGACGGGCACGAAGTCAAGCTCGAAGGCTCGGGCGGCGGCCTGCACGCCCAGGCCGCAGTCGGCCCGGCCCGCGGCGATGGCAGCCGCGACGGCGAGGTGCGTCGGCTCCTCACGGGAATAGCCGCTGAGGGCCCCAGCGTCGATGCCGGCGCGCTGTAGCTCGTAGTCGAGCAGGACACGGGTGCCCGCGCCCCGCTGGCGGTTGACGTAGCGCAGTCCGGGCCGGGCGAGGTCGCTGATCCCGCCGAGGCCGAGCGGGTTGCCGGGGGCGACGATGAGCCCCTGCTCGCGGTGCACGAGGCGGACGATGGCGATGTCCCGGCCCGCGAGCATCTGGTCCACGTAGGGGATCGTGTACTCGCCGGTGTCGGGCTCGAGCAGGTGCGAGCCGGCGAGATGGCAGAGCCCGTCGCGCAGCGCGATGAGTCCGCCGAGCGAGCCGACGTTGCTCGAGGCCAGGGTGACTCTGGGGTCGCGAGTACGCAGCTCGGAGGCGGCGAGGTCGAGGATGGGGTCGTGGGAGCCGATGGCGACGATCGTGCCCTCGATCTCAGGAAGGCTGCGCAGGAGCGAGATGTCGACCTCCTCGCCCGCGTGATGGCCCTCGACCTCGGTGGGGATGACCAGGAGCCCGTCGGCGCGCACCAGCGACGTGAGCACGCCGGCGCCGCGCGGCAGCGGCGAGGCCACCAGGCCGCCGCCGACCCGTCCGAGCCGGACTCGGACCCAGTCGTCCGAGCCGATCACCGAGACGACCTTGCGCGCCAGTCGGGCCCGCGTCTGGGGCCGCGGGGTTGCCATGGCGCCCTCGAGGTCGGCCAGGAGCGGCGCGGCGAAGATATCGAAGGTCAGCGACGCCGAGACGGGGTAGCCGGGGGCCCCGATCACCGGCGTCGCGTCGATGGCGCCGAGGACGACCGGATGTCCGGGCCGGACGGCCACGCCGTGGACGGCGAGGGTGCCGAGCCGCTCGACGAGCTCGGCGGTGTAGTCGTCGCGCCCGGCGCTGGAGCCGGCGATGACGATCATCAGGTCGCACGCGCCGATGGCGTCACGGATGGCGGCCGCGATCCGGTCCTGGTCGTCGGGCTCGATGGGCAGGGTGAGGGCCTCGCAGCCGACGGCGCGGGCCTGGGCGGCGAGCATCAGCGAGTTGGTGTCCAGCAGCTCCCCGGGGGCCAGCGCTGAGCCGGCGGGCCGCATCTCGTCGCCGGTGGGCAGGATCGCGACGACCGGTGCGCGGCGCACCATGATCTCGGTGGCGCCGGCGGCGGCGGCCGCGGCGACGTCGACCGGGCGCAGGCGGTGGCCGGCGGGCAGGAGCAGCTCGGTGGCGCTGATGTCCTCGCCGATCGAGCGCACGTGCTGGTAGGGGGCGACGGCGGCGCGCAGCTCCGCCTGCCCGTCGACGTAGTGGACGTGCTCGCGCATCACCACGGCGTCGTAGCCCTCGGGCAGCGGATCGCCGGTATCGACGACCGCGAACGCATCGGGTGCGAGCAGCAGCGGAGTGGTCTCGCTGGCGCCCCGGGTGTCGGCGGCCAGCAGGGCGATGCCGTCCATCGCGGCCGCGTCAAACGGCGGCGATGATCGCGAGGCCCAGATCGGCTCGGCGGTGACCCGGCCGACCGCCTCATCGAGCGCCACCGTGACCGCGGGGACGCGCGTCGGGCAGCCGGTCACCGCGCGGCAGCGCGCCCACTCCTCGAGCGCTCGAGCCAGGGGGACGTCGCGCAGGAACGGTGTGGTGCGCTCAGCGATAGAGGAACACCTCGACGGTCTCGCCGGCCGAGAGGCCGTTGGCGTCCTCGGGGACGATCACGTAGCCGTCGGCGGCGGTGAGGACCGACAGCAGCGCGGAGGGGCCGAAGATCGGCTCGGCCTCCTCCTCGCCCGACAGCCGGACCTGGACGACGTCGAGGCGACCGGCCGCCGACGGCAGGTCGCGCGACAGCCGCCGCAGGGTCGACGCGGCGCGGTACTCGGCGCTCCAGCCGCCGGCGCGGCGCACCAGCGGCATGCCGATGAGCCGGAACACGACGAGCGCCGAGCGCGGGTTGCCGGGCAGCCCGATGATGGGGATCCCGTCGCTCGCGGCCAGCAGGGTCGGCTTGCCCGGCTTGATGGCCAGGCCGTGGCACCAGATCTCGGTTCCCGGAACGGCGGCCACGGCCGCGGCCGTCTCATCACGCGCGCCGACCGACGAGCCCGCGCAGATGACCACCACGTCGCTGTCGAGCGAGCGCGCGACCGAGTGCGTCATGCAGCGCGCCCGGGTCGTCGCGCACGATCTGCGGCGGCAGGGGCCGCCCGCCGGCCTCGCGCACCAGCGCGCCCACGGAGCTGCTCAGCGCGTCGCGCACCTGCCCGGGGCCGACGGGCCCGCCGTCGGGCGCGATGAGCTCGTCGCCGGTGGCCAGGATGCGTCACGGCGGGCCGGGCGTGCACCTCGAGCTCGGCGATGCCCAGCGCCGCCAGCATGGCGACGTCCTGGGCTCTCAGCGGCGCGCCGGCGCGGACCGCCGCCTGGCCCGGCGCCATGTCCTCGTCGGCGCGCACGATCCCCTCTCCGGGCGCGACCGGGCGTACCACCTCGATCGTCCCCGCCATCGCCTCCTGGGTGTACTCGATCATCACCACGGCGTCGGCGCCGTCCGGGAGCGCGCCGCCGGTGGGGACCGCGATGGCGCTGTGGGCGGGCAGGGCGATGTCGGCGAGCGCGCCCATGGCGACGCTGCCGGCTCAGCGTGAGGTACGCCGGGATCGAGTCCGAGGCGCCGAAGGTGTCCTGGGCGCGGACGGCGTAGCCGTCGACGCTGGAGCGGTCAAAGCCCGGCAGCGCCTCCCCGGCCAGGATGTCGGCGGCGGGGATGCGGCCCGCGGCCTCGTCCAGGGCGACGGTCTCGGTGGCGGTGCGGTGGGCCGGGCGGAACCCGGTCAGCGCTTCGGCCACCGTCTTGGCGGTGAAGAATTCGCGGCCGGTGGCGGCCATGCCCTCGCTCAGCTGGGAGCGCCGGCGCGTCCGCGGCGCAGGACGCTCATCACCGGCCCGAGCGCGACCTGTCCCAGCCCGCAGATCGAGGTCATCCGCAGCGTCTCCTCCAGGCGATCGATGCGCGTGTCGATCTCGTCGGGGCCCAGCCCCTCGGCCAGCGCGCTGCTCAGGATGGCGTGGGCCTTGTGGGACCCGACGCGGCAGGGCACGCACTTGCCGCAGGACTCGTTGCGAAAGAAGCGCAGGACGTTGGTGGCGGCGGCCAGCAGGTCGGTCTGGTCGTCGATGACCACGACCGCGCCTGAGCCGAGCATCGAGCCGGCATCGGCCAGCGGCTTGAAGTCGAGCGGCACGTCGAGCTCCTCGGGACCGAGGAAGTTCGACGACGAGCCGCCCGGCTGGAAGGCCTGCAGGGTCGCGCCGTCGGCCATCCCGCCGGCCAGCTCGATGAGCTCGCGGGCGGTGGTGCCCATCGGGACGCAGTAGACGTCGGGGTTGGCGATGTGCCCGGAGACGGCGAAGAACTTCAGGCCGGTGCCGCCGTTGACGCCCTGGTCCTTCCACCATTGCGCGCCGCGCTGCTGGATGATCGGGACCGCGGCGAAGGTCTCGACGGAGTTCATCAGGGTCGGCTTGCCCCACAGGCCGCTGACGCCGGGGAACGGCGGCTTGTTGCGCGGCTCGCCGCGATGGCCCTCCATGCACTCGATCAGCGCCGACTCCTCGCCGAGGATGTAGCCGCCCGGCGAGGTGAAGATGTCGATCTCGAGCTGACGGCCCGAGCCAAGGACGTCGGTGCCGAGCAGCCCCGCGGCGCGGGCGCGGTCAAGCTCGGCGCGCACGGCGTCCTCCTCGATGCCGTACTCGTGGCGGATGAACACCCAGCCCTGCTCGGCGCCGACCGCGAGCATCCCCAGCAGCATGCCCTCGATCACGAGGTGCGGCTGCTCGACGAGGATCTGGCGATCCTTGAACGTGCCGGGCTCGGACTCGTCGGCGTTGCAGATCACGAACTTGGGCTCGGGCTCCTGGGCGGCCACCAGCTCCCACTTGGAGCCGGTGGGGAAGCCCGCGCCGCCCATGCCGCGCAGGCCGGAGTCCTTGAGCGCCGCGATCGACGTGCTCGGCATCGAGCTCGCCGGCGAGCATCGCGCGCACGCTGGCGTAGCGCGCGGCGGGTTCCTCGCCGGCGTAGGGGTCGTTGGGCCAGGTCCGCGGCTCGGGTGCCACGCCACGCTCGTCGGCCTCGACCGGTGGCCCGAACGCGCTCGACGGCGGCGCCGACCTCGGCGGCCCGGACGGGGTGCTCCTGGACCGTCGCGGCCGGCGCGATGTCGCAGCGGCCGATGCACGACACCTCGCGGACCTCGATCTCGACGTCGTCGCCGTAGCGGGCGTGGACCTGCGCGATCTGCTCGTCGGCGCCGTGCAGCCAGCAGGACAGGTCGCGGCAGACGGTGACCTCGACCCGCGGCGGCGGCTCGACGCGGAAGTGGGGATAGAACGAGATCAGCCCCTCGATCTCATACAGCGGCCGGCGCGTCTCGCGGCTGAGGCGCACGAGCTCCTCGCGGGGCAGCCAGCCATGCTCGCGCTGGATGACGTTCAGCGACGGGATGAGGCTCGGACCGCTGAACTTCCCGGCGCGCGCCTCCCGCCCGGGGACGCGGCCGTTGACGGTGCTCATCGGCTGCGCCTCCGCGGCGACCGCGGCCGGCTCGACCCGGACCGCGCAGAACTTGAACTCGGGGATCTTCCCGAAGGGGTCGATCTCGTCGATCGTGAGCAGGTTGGCGGCCGCCTCGCGGAAGTGGAAGGGGATGAAGCAGCTGCCCGGCGTCTCGCGGTGCGAGACGCGCGCCTCGAGCTCGATCGTGCCCCGTCGCGAGGTGACCCGGGCAAACTCGCCGTCGGCGATGCCCAGCCGCTCGGCGTCGACGGGGTTGATGAACACGGTCGCCTTGGGCGAGATCGTGTCCAGCGCGAAGGAGCGGCGCGTCATCGAGCCGGTGTGCCAGTGCTCGAGCAGCCGGCCGGTGTTGAGCACGAACGGGTACTCCTCGTTGGGCAGCTCCCGCGCGGGCATCCACTCGGCGGGCACCAGGTGCGCGAGCCCGTCGTCGGTGTTGAACTGGTCCTGGAACAGGACGATCGTCCCGTCGGAGTTCTCGGGGTCGGCGTTGGGGTAGAGCTTGCCGGTCGGCCCCAGGTTGCCGTAGGTGAGGTTGGTGTAGTTGGGCATCAGCGAGACGAGCTCGTCGAAGATCTCCTCCGCCGAGCTGTAGTTCATCTCAAGCCCGACGCGATTGGAGATGTCCTGGATGATCTCCCAGTCCACCCGCGCCTGGCCGGGCGGGTCCAGCACCTTGCGCCCGCGCTGGACGCGGCGGTCGGTGTTGGTGTAGGAGCCGTCCTTCTCCAGGTAGGAGGAGGCGGGCAGGATGACGTCGGCGAACTCGGCGGTCTCGGTGAGGAAGATGTCCTGCACCGCGAGGAAGTCCAGCGCGCTCAGCGCCTTGCGGACCTTGTTGATGTTGGGGTCTGACAGGAACGGGTTCTCGCCCATCATGTACATCCCGCGCACGCCCTTCTTGAGCGCGGCGCCGACGATCTCGGTCACCGTCAGCCCGCGCACATGGTCGAGCTCGCGCCCCCAGGCGCGCTCGAAGCGCTCCCAGGCGGCGGGACGGTCGACCGGCTGGTAGTCGGGATAGAACATCGGGATCAGCCCGGAGTCAGACGCGCCCTGGACGTTGTTCTGGCCGCGCAGCGGGTGCAGGCCCGTGCCGGGGCGGCCGACCTGCCCGGTGATCGCGCACAGCGCGATCAGGCAGCGGGCGTTGTCGGTGCCGGTGGTGTGCTGGGAGATCCCCATGCCCCAGTAGACGACCGCCGAGCCGGCCTCGCCCCAGATCCGCGCCACATCGCGCAGCATGCGTGGGGAGATGCCGCAGATCTGTCCGGCGCGCTCGGCGGAGTACTGCTTGAGCAGCTCGGCCAGCGCCTCGTAGTTGCTGGTGCGCTTGGCGATGAACTCCTCGTCGACCAGCCCCATCGCGATGATCTCGCTGCATGACGCCGTTGTAGAAGGCGACGTCGGTGCCGGGCTTGATCTGGCAGTAGATGTCGGCGTGGTCGGCGACGCGCTCGCGGCGGGGGTCGACGACGATCAGCTTGGTCCCGCGTCGGCGCGCCTGCTTGAAGAACGACGAGGCGACCGGGTGGTTGGCGGTGGTGTTGGTGCCCGCAAGGATCGCGACGTCGGCGTTGATGACGTCGCCGTAGGTGGTGGAGACCGCCGCCGAGCCGACGCCCTCGAACAGCGCGGCGACGCTCGAGGCGTGACACAGCCGCGTGCAGTGGTCGACGTTGTTGGTGCCAAAGCCGGCGCGGATCAGCTTCTGGAACAGGTAGGCCTCTTCGTTTGAGCACTTGGCCGAGCCGAAGCCGGCGATCGCGCCCGGCCCGTACTCGTCGCGGATGCCGACCAGGCGGCTGGCGATGAGGTCCATCGCCTCCTCCCAGCTCGCCTCGCGGAAGTGGGGCATGACCTCGTCGTAGTCGACGAGGCCTCCGGGCTTGCGCCGCCCGCGGCCTTCGCCCTTCACGTCGCCCGACAGCGGTCCCTTGGGATAGGCGTCCTCGCGGCGGATCAGCGGCATGGTCAGGCGCTGCGGCGAGCGGGCGTAATCCCAGCCGTAGCGACCCTTGACGCACAGCCGGCCCTTGGAGCCGGGCTGCTCGCGGCCCTCGGCAAACGCGACCGCCTGGCGCTCGTCGTCGACGTGGTAGGTGAGCGCGCAGCCCACGCCGCAGTACGGGCAGACGGTGTCGACCTGGCGCAGCTCCGAGCGCGGCCGGATGGGGACGTCGTGCAGCGGCTTGTTGGTGAGCGCGCCGGTCGGGCACGCCGCGACGCATTCGCCGCAGGTCACGCACGAGGACTCGCCCATCGGGTCGTTGAGGTCAAACGCGATCCGGGTGGCGTAGCCCTTGCCGCTGCGGCCGATGACGTCGTTGCCCTGGATGTCGTCGCAGGCCCGCACGCAGCGGTCGCACAGGATGCAGGCGTCGTGGTTGACCGCGATCACGGGGTTGGAGTCATCGATGCCGCGGCCCTCGCCCTGGGGCAGCTGCTCCTCGTCCTTCTCCACGCCGTACTGGCGCACCAGAACCAGCAGCTCGTTGTCAGCGGTCGTCGTCTCCTTGGGATCCTCGGCGGGATCGGGCTGGTCGGCGAGCAGCAGCTCGGTGAGCGTCGCGCGGTGGCGATCCAGCGTCTCGCCGGCCGTGGTGACCTCCATGCCCTCCTCGCAGGGGCGGACGCAGGCCGCGGCGTACACGCGTGCGCCGACGTCGACGACGCACATGCGGCAGACCCCGACAGGGTCGTAGCGGTCGTCGTGGCAGAGGACCGGGATGCTGATCCCGAGCTGGGCGGCGGCCTCGAGGATGGTGGTGCCGTCGCGGACGGTCACCTCCTGCCCATCGATCCGCAGCGAGACGTTCTTGGTGATCGGGGTCGGCTGCGTCGCAGAAGTGGTGGCCATCGGTCCTAGTCTCCCTTGCTTAGACCTATCTGTCCAGAACCGGTCCCGAGCCCCACGAGGTCGAGTTCATCGAGCGTCTCGCTGCGCGGCAGGCCCGTGGATTCGAGGCCGCGGCCCCGGTAATAGGAGCTGATCATCGACTCCAGACGTTCCGCGCTGAGCGTGGCCTTTCTGCCCGACTCGAGGGCCACCGGCTCAGACAGGAATCGCTCGGGCAGCCAGTCCTCCTCGCGGGTCCACCCCTCGCGGAGGTTGAACAGCCGCTTGGTCATGACGATGCGCTGCGCCGTCCGGGCCAGCTCGGCGGCGTCGGTGTCCCAGCCGGTGACCGTGTTGAGCAGCCGCGCCCACTCCGTCATCGGGTCGTCGAACACGCCGCGGAGGAACTTGCAGAGGATCAGCGAGTCCATGATCGCCGCACGATCCTCGGTCTCGATCGCACCGCGAACATGGGGCTCGCCGCCGTGCAGACGGTCGTGTTGTCCTGACAGGTCGGTCTCGTACGCGCCCGACCGGTTGTGGTCGGCGCCGCGGGCATTGACGGCCAAGCCGAGGGCCATCGCCTGAAGCGTCCGCGGCTCATACCCCGGGAGCTCGAGGCCCTTCACGTGCGCGGCGAACGCCTCAGACCCGCGGCCCACGAGCCGCGACGCGAAGCGGGAACCCTCGGCGAGCAGGTCGCCGATGCCCTCCCGGGCGCCGATCTCCTCGATGGCGCGCAGCAGCGCCTCGCCGTCACCGAAGCGCAGCCACGGCGCGTCGATCAGCTCCTTCTCGGCGCACTCCATCGCCCAGGCAATCGTGCCGCCGGTGGAGATGGTGTCCAGGCCGAGCTCGTCGCAGCGTCCGCTGGCCGCGATCACGGTGTCGGGGTCGTTGACGCCGCACAGCGGTCCCAGCGCGAACACGTTCTCGTACTCCATGCGGACCTTCTTGCCGCCGCGGCTCTTGTAGACGTGCTCGCAGCCGATCGAGCACGACGCGCAGGAGTTGCGCGCCACCTGGCGCAGCTCGGCGATCTGCTCGGCGCTGAGCGCTTCGGCCCCGTCAAACGAGGCGGCCGAGAAGTTGCGAGTGGGCAGCGCGGAGATCGCGTTGAAGGCCAGGAGGTTGGCCATGGTGCCCAGCTCGCGGTACTTCGCGGTCGCCTGCCCGAAGGACCGCTGGCGCAGATCCTTGGCGGCCGCCAGCACTGCGGGAGGATCCGCAGAGGCGACCTTGGTCCGGGGGCGCACCATGACCGCCTTGCACCATTTGGAGCCCAGCACGGCACCGAGACCCCCACGGCCGGCGTGCCGGCCGTCGTGGGAGACCGTGGCATAGCGCACGACGCGCTCGCCGGCCGGTCCGATCGCCGCGACCCGCCAGGCCGGTCCCATCCGTTCGCGCAGTCGTGCCTCGGCGTCGGCGGCCGTGAGCCCCCACAGGTCCTCGGCAGGTGCCACCCACGCCGTGCTGCCGTCGATCATGAGCACCGAGGGCTCAGCGCAGCAGCCGCGCACGACGATGGCGTCATGCCCGGTGAGCTTCCCCGCGATGGCGAAGTGGCTGGAGGCCAGCGCATCGGTCAAGCGGCCCGTGAGGGGGGACTTGGCCACCACCGCGAACTTGGCGCTCGTCGTCAGCGGGGTGCCGACCAGCGGCGAGAACACGAAGATCAGCGGCGCCTCGGGGGCCAGCGCATCGATGCCCGGCGGGCAGCACTCGTGCATCAGCCACGCACCCAGGCCCGCGCCCCCGACGAACGAGCGCAGCACGGGCTCTTCGATGGTCTTGACGCTGCTCTGGCCGGTGGTCAGGTTGACGATCAGCGCGCGACCGAAATAGCCACCACGTGGCGTTGCCATCCTTCGATCCTAAACGACGCCTCCACTGCCCTGAGAAGGGTGTCCGTCAGCTAACCACCGGCGTCGGCGACCATGAACCCGACCGTATCGCCCGCGGCCAAGGGCAGGTCGCGATCGCGGGTGATCTGGTCGCCGTTCAGCGCGGCGACGACGTGCTCGTCGAGGACCAGCGCGATGGTGTCGGCCAGCTCACCCAGGGTCCAGGCGGCCACCCGCTGGGCGCGCGGAGCGCCGTTCATCGCGAGCGTCCCGAAGCGGCGGACCTCGATCTCGGGTGCGGGCAGAGCCCGGGCCTGGTCGTAGTCGCTGTTCTCGTTGAGGTTGCGCACCGACGCAAGGCCGGGATCGAGGGCGGCCAGAGCCCTGTCGCGCAACATCGCGGCGTCGTCGAGCCGCAGCACGCGGCAGCGTTCGAACAGGAAGGCGGGCTTGAGCTTGTCGGCGGCGATGAGGGCCTGCACCTCGGGGAGGAGGCTCGTGCGATAGGCCGCTGACAGCGGCTGGCGAAAGCCTTGGATCTCCGGCAGAACGACGTCCACATCGGAGCTCAGGGCCCCGATGACACGGCGCATGAACGCCGGGTGCAGCAGCGGCACGTCGGTGGAGGAGACGAAGGCGGCCTCGGCACGGTCGCCGACCGCGGCCAGTCCTGCGGCGAGCCCCTGCAGCGGCCCCCGCCCCTCGCGCGCATCTGACACCACCTCGACCGATGGGTGGAGCTCGGGAAGCTCCTGCCCCGGCGCGCGCACCACTACCACGGGGCCGTCGACGGTCCGCTGCGCCAGGCCGGTGACCCGGCGCAGGAGCGTGGAGCCGTGCCAATCCAGCGCTGCCTTGGGCGAGCCCATCCGAGATGACCTGCCGCCCGCCAGGATGATCGCGCCGGCCTCGAACACACCGGCGATGCTAGATCGCTCGAGCCTCAACCGCTTGCCAGCGGCCTGCAGAGGCCTAAGATCTACGCGTGGTCACCGGCGATCGATCACCCCACCGGATCCCGCGCGAGGAGGCGCTCCCGCTGACCGTGGGCGACGTCATGATCGCCCGCCCCAAGACCTTCCGGTCCGATATCGCGGTGGGCGAGGTACGCCGGGCGTTTGAGCAGTCCAGCCAGCGCGTGGTGCTGCTGGTCGACGGCGCGACGTTCCAGGGTGCCATCGACCGAGATGCCCTCGACCCGAACGCGCCCGACACCGCCGCGGCCGTGGGGTTCGCGCGCCGCGACGTGGCCAGCGTGACGCCGGCCACCCCGCTGGCCGACGCGGTCGAGATCCTTGACCGCAATCGCGAGCCCCGCCTGGTCGTGCTCGATGAGGACGGTCAGACGCTGCGGGGGCTGCTCTGCTTCAACCAGAGCTCGGCGAGCTTCTGCGTCCGCTAGTCCCGCCCCCGTCGGCGCGCCTGTCGGTTATGAGAGGTGCTGGAGCGTTCGCTCGACATCCTGGGGATAGAACGGCCACAGGAACAGCGCGCGCTCGTGACCGGTGGAGTCGATGATGTAGGCCGCCTCGGTATGGGTGATGTACTTGATCGTGTTGCCGGCGATCCGCTTCGTCGTGACGTTCACACCGATGTCGTACCGGTGCCACACCGCTGCGAGCTGCGCCGGCCGGCCGACGGCCCACCGCCACTGGGGAACGAGTTGCCACTTGCGGACGTCTTGGATCAGGTCCGCGTGGGCGTTCGCGTAGACATCAACGCTCACCGCGAGGATCTCCGGGCGCTCGGCGGCGGGCGACCGCGCCACGACGTCGTTGAGGACCTTGGCTTCCAATGGGCACAGGTTGCGACACAGCGGGTCAATGAACGTCACGATGACCGGGCGCCCTCGATACGCCGCGATCGACAACGGGTGGCCCTCCTGGTCGCGCAGCACGAACCCAGGGGCCGACCGGCGACCCGCCGGCCAGCTGAACGGCGGTGGCGTGACCACAGAACCCACCCGCGTACTGGCGCCCCCGGCCTGAAGGCTCTTGAACGCGAGCACCGCGCCGCCGCCCGCCATGCCGCAGAGGATCGTGACCACAGGCACCGCCCAACGCCTCTGGGTCCATCGGGTACCGCCGGCCACAACCGTCCGGGTGTTCGGTGCTGTGCGCCGACGCCCAGACGGCCGGCGCACGAGTGCGCGCAGACAGATGGCCAGCATCGCCAGTGCCACAGCCGCCGCCACGACGATCCCGGCGCTCAGGCCGCCATGGGCTCGCGCCCGAGCGGTGCGCGCCGGCGGTGGCGGTGCGGCCGACGAGATGGGGACGCCACCGGCGCGGGCCAAGCTGCGCACTGCGGTCTGCGCCGCGGTGAGTAGCCCAGCTTCGCCCGGCTTGATGGGCACCTTCGTCAGGGCGTCGTACTCTCGGCGGCTTGAGCGCTCGGGCCAGTTGAAGCCGAACCCGTTGGGCATCACCACCAGCAGTCGTCCTCGGTAGATCGACGACAGTTCCAGGCCAAGGAACCGGGCGTAGATCGTCGGCTTGCGCCACAGCGCGGTGATCGATCCGAGGTCGTAGTCGGTGGAGATGATCGCCACCCGGATGGCGAACCCTGCCCGGTTCGCGGCGCTTACCGTGGCGAGCAACTCGCGCTGTGCCGGCGACGGCGTCACCTCCTGGGAGGTGACGAACACCTGCCGGGCGACGAGGTAGTCGCTGGCGGGATCACCATCGGCGTGCGCGGTCGGCGCGCTCGCGCCGAGAATCAGGGCGACAGCGGATATAACCGCGACGATCGTGCATCGAGCCCGGGCGCCTGTTTGCCGCCAACAGCGTCGCGAATCGACGGCGCGGTGTGGAGGCACTTGGTGCGGGCGCGGGCGTTCCGGCACTCTGATCGACGTCGTCATGTTTGCTTGATGAGGACGCCGAAGTCGTGGGCGAGCTTGGTGGTGTTGATGGGGATGCCGGCGCTGATCAGTGCCTGGACTTGGCCGTGGCGGTTGATGAGCCAGACGATGGCGGTGTGGGAGCTGTGGGGGTCGCCGGGGATCTGGGGTGAGACGTAGAACGCCTTCCAGATCGGCGCGAGCGTGCGCTGCGAGCCGATCAGGTAGTGGAAGTTGGCGGGCTCCTGGTGCAGTGTCAGCCAGCGCCGTACGTCGCCTCGGGTGTCGCCGCGGGGGTCGACGGAGATGGCGATGACGTTCATCTTCCGTGCGGTGGGCCCGAGGTCGGCGAGTGCGGTGTGGATTTCGCTGCCGATCAGGGGGCACACGTCGACGCAGTGCACGTAGAGGAAGGTGAGGGCGTAGGGGCGGCCGCGCAGCGCTGTGGTGGTGATCCTGCCGCCGCGAGCGTCGGTGAGGTCAAAGCTGGGCACGACACGGCCGCCCAGGCCCGGGGGCATCGTGCTGGCCGTCAGGAACGGGCCGCTGCCGGTGGGTGACGACGCGGCTTGGGGGGTTGTCGAGGTGCCACCGCGGTTGCCGCTGATGAGGACCACGATGATCGCCAACACGAGCAGAGCAAGCAGGCCCGCCATGGCGAGCTCTCTGGGACGCCGGATCATGTCGTCACTCCGTGGAGCAGGGGGAAGGACCGGGTTGAACGTGGCGGGAGGATGTAGTTGGCGCGTTTGAGGACGATGATGAACTCGTTGATGCCGTTGTTGACGGTGTCGGTGATGGCGGGGTTCTGCAGCTGTGCGTGGGCGGCGTTCATGGCCGTCCGGGTGGTGACGAAGTCGTCAATCGAACGCTGGATGGAGACGAAGTGAAGGCCGGCCTGGCCGCCGTCGACGGTGTTGAAGTCACGGCGAATGATCAGCGGCCGGCCGTGTCGTCGGGCCCTCGCGGAGGTCTGGGAGTGGCCGATCACGCCGTAATGGTTGATGGCCTGGCCGAGGAGGCTGGGGTCGCTCTCGGCGTCGGTCGTGAACTCAGTGACCTGTCTGGGGGTGACTTGGGGGGCGTACATGCGCGCGACCCGTTCCTGTTCGCTCAGGTCCTGGTACCAGCTGTCAAGCCGCAGGCGCATGTAGCTGACCTGCATCGTGGTGCCGCCGGCGAACGGGCCGGCGGAGATGGTCACGTCCCTCTCGGTCGCCTGGTTTCGTCTCAGGTTGGATTTGAAGCCCATGAACAGCGGAGCGGTGGTGGCGACCGGCTGGCCGGCGGGGATCCCCCCGACGTTCTGGTGCGCTGCGGGCAGGCCGGCGCCGACGAACCCGGTCCGGGTTTCGCGCCAGCGCAGCGCGGCCGAGAGCTCGAGCGGACCATCGGCGCCTGCGACCGGTGCGCCGTGCACCAGCGCGGCTTCGATGGACGCCAGTCGGTCCTCGTCGTTGCACGCGAAATGCAGGCAGAGGTCGTAGTCGTCGATCGCGGGCAGCTCGAACTCCGACAGTCCCTTCGCGACCGGGATCGGCGACGCCACTCCCAGCCCTCGACGGAAATACCCCGGGCCCCAGCCGGCCGTGAACAGCACCCCGTCCGGGCTCCACGGGAAGCGGCGCTCCAGCGTGCGCAGCGCGGCCTCCAGCACGGTCATGTGTGCCGGGGTGGGCGTCCCGACCACATCGAAGAACAGCATCCGGTCAAACCGCGGCGCCACCGGATTGCCGTCACGATCATGGCGCAGTGTCGCGGTCCAGACGTGCTGACCCTCGGGAAGCCCGGCGGGCTGAGCCCCCAAGGGCACCTTCGGGAGCGGGGGTGAGGGCCGTCGTCCGCCCTGAGCCTGCTCGAGCCCCACCCCCACCGCGGCGCCGCCGGCGGCTACCACGCCCGCCGCAGCCAGGAGGCGGCGGCGGGTCAGGAGGCCTGTCACGTGGTCGGGTTCTGGTCGCCCGCTCATCAGACCGGCTTCCAGTGGAAAGTGACGTTGACGCGATGGGGATGCAGCCACACGTTCTGATACTCGACGTGGCGTGCGGACACCGGCGGGCTGATCAGCAGGCTCATCTGGTAATCACCGCCGCCGGGAAGACTGACGTTGTTGCCGTAGTGCGGGCCCATGTAGGCCGAGATCATCGGCCACATACGCTCGTCGTAGACGACCCTGCCGGCCTTCTTGATCGTCGCCCAGACACCCGCGTAGGGAATTGCCACGCCGGTGTGGGCATCGTTGAGCATCACCATCAGGTGAAAGCTGGTCTTGGACGGGGGCTTGATCACCTGCTCCTTGGTCCCGTCATAGACGACGAACGGCACGGCGGTCATCGCCCGCGCCTGGATCCGCATCCCCTGCCACGTCGCGCCCGCCAGAGGCTGGGTCGGGACCGGCTTGATCCCGTTGACCGACATCGACTTTCCCGCTGCCGAGCTCGCGGCGATGCCCATGCCCGCCATGCTCCCCGAGCCACTGGAGGCGGCAGCGGCTGACGTGGATGTCGTCTTGTCCGCGCTGGCGCAGCCAGCGATCAGCACTATTGCGGCGCCGGCCAACACGCTCCGGACCAGAGCGCTGCGACGGCGATTTTCTATCTGCATCTGATGTCTCATGAGACCGCCGTGGTCGGCTCAGCCGCTCCGGCCCGCGATGCCCGCGGGATGCGCTCGTCGATGCCGACCAACGGGTACAGCGCGCAGGCCAGAACCGCGAACAGCAGGCCCGCGTTCGGGTCAGTCGCCCCGCCGGCGAACATGCCACCAAAGCCCTGACCGATGACCCAGTACGCCAGGCTGAGCACAATCGACAGAGCCAGAAAAGCCCTTGGTCGCCAGTTGAGTGCGACGGCGAGCCCGATTGCGACCGACACGAACGCCAGGACGAACGCGATCACCAGCCCGTTGCCCTTGGCCCCGTTGGCGGCCCAGTCCTGCACGGTGCTCAGCCAGCTCATGCCTGACGGGGCGGCGTTGATCGCGTCGCGGGTCGCGTTGGCGGTGCTGTTTGGAGCGATCAGCCACAGCCACCCCATCAACACCCACACAATCGCCCACGCCGTGCGCGCGCCCCGCGCCCCGAGCAGCCCGCCGGGACGGTCGCCCGGCCACACGATCGCGCCGATGATCGCGTAGAGCACCACCGCCCCCGGCGCCCCCGTCAGCGGGCTGGCCATGTTCATGAACAGCATCCCGAACGCCTCCCCGAACCACCACACCACCAGCACCCACACGAACGACACGGCGATCGCCGGCCTCACGGTCCGGCGCCATAGCAATCCGAGGCCGATCGCGACCTGCACCATCGCCGCCAGGGTGTTGAACATTGCCTGATGCCCCTGGAGCGTGGTCGCCCCCCAGTTCATGCTGTGGGCCAGCCACGACGGCTGGCCGGCCGTCATCCCGGTCAGCATCGAGATGAAACCCTTGCCGTACATGAACGACTGAAACTGCAACGCCCCGTCCAGCAGCCAGATCAAGCCCAGCACCGTCTGGAGCGCCCGACCGGTATCTGACGCGAAATAGACGCGTCCCCGGTCCAGGACCGACGCGCTTTGCGAACCTCGCAGTGAGCCGGTCTGAAGATCGGCAGCACTCGTACTCATATTCGGACTCCTTGCGTAGCGGAAGGTCAGCAACCATCGGGTCGCCTGGGCAGCGCGTGCCAGACACGCAAACCACCGCCAGCCCGCTGAGCTAGCTCTTCAGAGCTGGCTCAACGAGACCCGATACGGCACGCAGCGGCCGTGAGGCGGCACGCCACGCACCACCGCTTCACGCCGGAGGACCCCGATCCGACCATCCGCCCGCCAGCGGCGCCAGCCTCGGCACCAGAACATCCCGCGGGCGAAGCACCACGGCCAGCGGCCTCGAGAGGGCCGGGATCGCACGGGCGCAGCGCTCGGCGACCTCATCGAGCACCCACCGAGCGCCGTGGAACACCGACGCCAAGACCAGGGCCACGGACACCGCGGCCGGAATCGACCACCAGCCGCCATACCCGAAGATCCCCGCCAAGCCGCTCGGATGACCGGTGGCAAACAGACCCTCCAGAGACTCCTGCGAGACGTAGATCGCGACCAGGGCCACCGAACACGCGAGCCACAGCCCCACGAACGACATCGTGTAACGCGTCGCCGATCGCTGACCCGAAAACGCGCGTCCCAACGCCCGCAGAAACCCGCCGACCACCAACGAGAGTGCGAGCACCAGCCACGGGACCAAGGAATGGAGATACGAATGCCCCGTGCGCTGAAGCTCAGCCCCAGCGCCACTACCAAACGCCAACAGATAGCGCAACTCGTGCACAGCGAACGCAGCCGGAGGCAACAACGCCGCCTGCGTCAGACCCCGGGCCAACGACCGACGCTCAATCCGCATCATGACCGCCGCGAACCATACCTCCAACCGCCAGCCGCCGCCGAACTAGCGAGGCCGCGCGTACACGACCTTCGCGATCCGCTCGGCGATCATGATCGTCGTCGGGCTGATGGCCACCGACGGGACCGGGCAAGCGCCGGATTGCGGCCGATCCGCCGCGCCAAGCGCACGCCCGCCAGCATGCGTCGCAGGTCCCGCTCCTCGGCCAGGAAGTTGCAGTCGATATCCGGCTGCTCGCGCGGGTCCCGGCTTCGAAGGGTGACGTTACCGCGGGAATCGGGCTTGACCACGGCGACGCTCAGCGCAATCGCTCCGCCGGTCGGGCTGTACTCCGGTGGCATGAGGTGGGTCACGGCGATGTGGATGTCCAGCTGCTCGCCGCGGGCCTCGCTTGATTGGGTCCACAGCAGGGCGCCGACCGCGGGCCTCATGTCGAGCGCGTCCGTCTTCAGGGCGTAGGCGTTGTAGTAGAACGGTTGATCCTGGAGGCGTTGGCCGACCGGTAGGTCGGCGACGACATCGATGCCGAGCGTCCCCAGGTCTCTGGCCGGGCCCACGCCAGAGCGCAGGAGGATCGCGGCACTCGCGTACGTGCCCGCGGAGAGGATCACCTCGCCCGCAGAGATCTCAGCTCCGGTCGAGGTGACGACGCCCGCCGCGCGGCGCTGCGCGAAGCGGACGCGATCGACCAGCACATCGCCTGAGATCTTGAGGTTCGGGCGGTGCCGGACCTCCTCGGTGAGGTACACGAGCCCGGCGTTCTGGCGCACGCCGCCGACGACATTGACCGGATACGCACCGACACCGCCCGGGTCGGCCCCGTTGAAATCGTCGACCCGGGAGTACCCCTCGGCCGCGGTCGCGTCGATGAACCCGCGCAGCGAGCTGGTGAGATCGTCGTATTTCTGCTGCCGCACCGGAAACGGTCCCGTGCGTCCGCGGGAGGCGTCGTCGCCATCGGGCGTGTTCTCCATCTCCCGGTATGCGGCGCCGACCTCCTCGATCTGGGGAGACGCAGCTCCACCGCGAGCGGTGAACCCCCCATTCATGCTCGGGGTTCGCCGGCACGTGGGCGGGGTCACGCAGGTCGTCCGGATAGCCGGCGACCCCGTAGGCGGTCCCTGCCTCGAGCAACAGGACGGAGCGGCTCGGATCCTCGCTGAGGCGGCTGGCGAGCACGCAACCGGCCGGGCCTCCTCCCACGATGACTACGTCGGCGCGACTGGCGCGACCGTTGCCGATATCGGACATGGACCTTCTCCTCAGGTCGGTGACTCGCCGTGGCATCGTCGCCAGCCCGCGGGTGAGGAGTCATCGCCAGATCTCGGTGATTGGGCCCCTTGGCCATCGGGATCACCAGGATCCAGCGACGTCTCAGTCAGGATTGTCCTGCCGCCATCGCGAGCGTCAGGACGTTCATGTTGCCGGTCGCCCATTGGAGGGTGAAGGTCAGTCCGGCGATCCGCCAGCCGCCTGGGGTCCGTGTCAGCTGGTAATCGTGGCGGCCGCCGACCGTCCACATGGGGCCGCCCGACGCGTTGGCGAGCACGTGTATGCCCTGCATGTTGGCCGCGCAGGTCGCCTGGTCGCCGGCGAGGCTGATCACGTGATTGGTGATCTGGTGGTGGACCGCATCCATGTTCTGGAGCGTCTGGTGCCAGCCCTCGACGAACTCGGCGACGCCAGGAGTGGTTGGCTCGCCGCCGGTGAGAGAGGTGCGGTCGTGGTAGACCGTGTCGGTGAAAAGCTGCCCGAGCGCGTTCCAGTCGCGCCCGTCGATCGTGAGCGCGAGGCGTCCGATCAGCTCGAGAATCTCGAGGCGGTCCTCGAGTTCGGTGGTCGTGGAATCCGACGTTGTCGTCGTCATGCGTGCTCCCTTACGTGGCCGGGCTGAGCTTGGGTCGTGTGTGCGACGAGCACCGGTCGAGCGTGCCGAACGATCAGGCGACTACGCATCGCCTGATCCCAGTGATTCGAGCGCCTCGCCCATGTACAGACCGTTGCTCCGGTGAGCGACGCAATGCGTGGTTCGATGTCGAGACGCGTCGGCCGGCTCCGCTCACCACCCGACGGGCCTCGAGAGGCTCGGCTCAGAGACCAGAGATCCCGGAGGACTTCATGTCGCACATACGACGTTTCGACCACGTTGGCATCACCGTCGCTGACCTGGACACGGTGACGGCGTTCTTCGTCGGCCTGGGCCTAGAGGTCGAGGGCCGGACATTCATAGAGGGCGAGTTCGTGGACACCGTCATCGGGATCCCGGGCTCCCGCAGTCACATCGTCATGCTGCGGCCGCCCGACGGAGGTCCCGGGCTCGAGCTGTCGAGCTTCGTCGAGCCGGACCACGAGCCCGGGTCACCCACCGCGATGGCCAACGAACTGGGGCTGCGCAACGTTTCATTCGAAGTCGACGACCTGCAGGCCACGGTCGACCGGCTGGCTGCGGACGGCTACGGCCTGGTCGGCGGCATCGGTCAGTACGAGGACGTCTGGCGCATGGCCTACGTGCGTGGGCCGGAGGGGCTCATCGTGTCCCTGGCTGAGCGGATCGGCTGACACTCCCCGAGCTCGCGGCTGGGGCCACCGTCGCCACGATGTCGTTAGCCTGACCTCCGGTTTCGTCGGGATCCCGGCGTCGACGATGAGGAGAGGGCCGATGGACGCGTGAGGGGCGGGGCGAGGTCGGTGCTGGTCCGCGGTCTCCGTTGGCGTCTGATGGGCTCGCTGCTGGTCGTGATCACCGCAGCGATCGCGGTCGGGGCGGCGGTCGTCGGCCCGCTCTTCCTGAGGGCCGGCGGTGATTCCCTGGTCCGGCAGGCCGTGGCAGACGCCCCGGTGTCTCAGACCAGCTTCGAGCTCGACTCCGGAACTCATTCGTCGACGCTGGACGGGCTCGGGGCCGAGGGGCAGTCGCTACTCCGAGGCGAGCACCTGAGCGGGCTGTACGGGGGCCCCGTGGTGCGGACGATGGAGGCCGGCCTCCTCGTCACCAACGTCAGCACCCGTCAGCCCTACCTCGGGGCGCTGACCTACCGCACCGGCATCTGTTCGCATCTGCACTTCAGCGCCGGTGGGTGTGCCACCGGTCCCGGGGATGCGGTGGTCAGCGATCGCATGGCACGCAGATTTGGGCTCTCCGTCGGGTCGACGCTCACCGTCCAGGACCTCAACCACGGGAGTCCGGCCCCGATTCGCATCACCGGCGTGTTTGACCTCCCGAACCTGCAGAGCCCCTACTGGTTCGGCGACGGGGCGAGCCACTTTCCCTTCGGCGAGAACACCGGCGTGCCCTTGTTTCTCCCCCGGACTGACGATCTGTTCGTGGCCAGCCCGGCCGCCTTTGCGCTTCCATCCGCCTACAGGCGCACGCTCAGCATCCAGAGCGGCTTGCGGCCCGGAGTGCTGGGCATCGGGAATGCGTCGGTGGTCAGGCAGGAGATGCTCGCCCTGCAGCAGCGCGCCGCGGCGACCGGTTTCGAGGTCCAGAGTGGTCTCCCAGCGGTGCTCTCGAGCCCGCTGCATCAGCGGAAGCTGATGGGCACGGTCGTCGTGGTCGCCGCCGTTCAACTCGTCCTGCTGGCGATCTGGGTGCTGACCTCGGTGCTCATGCGTAGTGCCGACCTGCGGCGCGCGGAGCTGCGGGTCGCGCGCCTGCGCGGGTTCCCGCCGCCCACGCTGGTCGCGGTGTCGATCGCCGAGCCGGCAGCGCTCTGCGTGGTCGGGGTCGTGTTGGGGATCGGCGGTGCGTGGGTCGTGGTGCGTGCCGCGGCGTCGACCCTGTTCACGGACGGGACCGTCGTGAGGCCTGACGCGTGGACATTCGTCGGCTTCGCAGCGGTGCTGGTGACAATCGGCGTCGTTCTGGCTATCAGCACGGTCCGGCTGCTGCGGAGCTCCGGGCTTGTCGTGTCGTCGCCGCAGTCCGCCAGCACCCGTACACGACTCGCGATCGACGTGGCGATCCTTGCCGTCTCCGGTGTCGCGCTGGTCGGCGCGTCTACGAGTGGGGGGCTCAGCTCTCACAGCAATCCGGTGGCGGCCGCCGCTCCTGCGGTGGTCGCTCTGGGGATCTCGGTGATCGCGATCCGCATCGTCGAGTACGTGTGTCGCCGGCTCAGCACCGTTACGTACGACTCCTCCGCCGTGGGCAGCTTCCTGGCGGTTCGGCGGATCGGGCGGCGGCCGACGGTGCTGCGCGAGGGGCGGACGCTGGTGATCGCGGTCGGCCTGGCGTGTTTCGCGGTGTGTGCGTGGTCGGTCGCTCGGGCCAACCGGCTCACCGACGCGAGGTTTTCGACCGGCGCGCGGACGGTCGTGAGCGTGACCGCGGATGTTCTCCAGCTCGATCAGGCGGTCCACTCGGTCGATCCGCGCGGACGCTTCGCGATGGCCGCGGTCGAGATCAAGAGCTCGAGCACGTTGCTCATGGGAGTCGATGCCACGCGGCTGCCGGCCGTCGCGGCGTGGCCCGATGGGACGACTCGGGCGAGCGTCGCCGAGGTCAGTCGCGCATTGACCCCGAAGACCGTCTTCGACGTCATCCTGCCCAATGGCGCCGTCACGGTTTCGGCTGATGTCTCGGCCTCGGGGGCTGCGAGCCGCGCTCTGGCGCGCCTCGACCTGAAGGCCTGGCTGTTTGACCCAGGCCATGGCTCACGCATCGTCGACCTCGGGAGGTTGCGCGCGGGCAGGTTTACCTACCAGGGCGTCCCGCAGACGGGCTGCCCATGCCAACTGACCGGCATCGGGGTGCTCCCCAACGCCAAGCGGGTTTCGCGCTCGGGTCAGATTCGCCTCGGTCTGGACGCGCTGAGCTACCGCACGGGGACGGGTGCGCAACGCAGCGCCCGGGCCGAGCTGACGTCGGCGGCCTGGCGCTCGACCCTGGACGGCGTCCGTGTCATCGCGAACCCATCGGGGGTGGGTTTCGACATTCCGATGGCGGCGGTGGCCGGCGATGTCGGCCCCTACTCAGGCAACGCCGCGGCCTCCCTGGTCGGGCCGCCCTCGGTTCTCCCCGCCGTCGGCGGGGAGTCAGGCCGTGCAGGTCACCGGGGGCACGCTGGCCGAACAGGGCCTGGATGGCAACACGATCGACGTGCGTCCGGTGATCACCGCCACAGCGCTGCCGCGGCTCGGCTCCAGCGGGGTGTTCGTCGATCTAGGGACGCTCGAGCGGTCGCAGGTCCGCCCGACGTTCGGCCAGGCGAGCGCGCAGGTGTGGCTCGGGCCGGGCGCGCCGGCGGACGCCGTCAGCCGCCTGAGGGCGGCCGGGTTGCAGATCGACGCTGTCGACCGCTCGTCCACGCTGATCAGCCAGGCGGGGCATAGCGGTCCGGCTCTGGCCTATGACTTCATGCTGCTGGCCACGCTTCTCGCCCTTCTGGTCGCGGCGGTCGGCACGTTCAGCGTGCTGGCCGCAGGGGGCCGTCAACGGGCAACTGAAATGATGGCGCTGGAGGTCGCCGGGGTGCGGCGTTCGCTTCTCGCGCGCTCGTTGGCCATCGAGGCTGCGATCCTCGCGCTGACCGCGCTCTTCGGGGTGATAGCTGGCGCGGGCACCGCCGCCATCGTCCTGCCGTCGCTACCTCAGCTCGCCGCGCCCACCGACACGCCGCTGTCCTATGCGCTGCCGGTTTTGCTGATCCTGGCCGTGGCAGTGGGCGCGGTGCTGGTGGTCATGGTCGCGACCGCGCTGGCGGCGCGCGGCATCCTGACGAGGATGTCTCCTTCTCTCCTGCGTGCGGCGGACGATGACGTCGATTGACACGCCGATATCAGCGGGCGCGGAGGTGGTGTGCGCCGGACTGGTGCACGTCTATACCAGCGAGCAGGGGCCGGTGGTCGCGCTGCGCAACGCCGACCTGGTCGTCGAGGCCGGGGAGATGTTGGCCATCGTCGGTCCCTCTGGATCGGGCAAGACCACGCTGATGATGCTGCTCGCCGGTCTGCTCCAGCCGACCGCGGGCTCGGTGTTGATCGGCGGTCAGGACATCACGCAGCTTGACGCGGCCAGCCTCAGCCGACTGCGCGCCACCGAGCTCTCGCTGCTGCTCCAGGACCCGTTGCGCAACCTGCTGCCGTACGCCACGATCAGCCAGAACATCAGTTTCGCCGCGCGCGGCGCCCGTCGGCGCGGCTGGTCACTGCGCTGGTCGCCCGAGGAGCTGGTGCAGCGGATGGGTCTGGGTGAGCTCGCCGACCGGCCCGTGTACCGACTCTCGGCCGGGCAGCAGAACCGGGCGGCGATCGCCAGTGCGCTGGCGACATCCCCGCGCGTGCTGCTTGCCGACGAGCCGACGGGCCAGCTCGATCCTCACAGCCGCGACATGGTGATCGCAGCGCTGCGCGACGCGCGCGAGCTGAGCGGCGCCACGGTCATCGTGGTCACGCATGACCAGGCCGTCTCTGAGGCGCTTCCCCGCGCTCTGGCCATCGAGAACGGAGCGATCGGCGCCGAGGGCCGGGGCGCCGAGCGCTTCGCGGTCGTGGGCGGTTCCGGGTCCGTCCAGCTGCCCCCCGAAATTCTCGCCCGCTATCCGAGCGGAACGCTGCTGACGGTCGATCTCGACGCCGGCGGGATCGTCCTGCGGGCCCGAGAGGACCGTTCAGGGGAGGTCGGTGATGCCTGAAGCGTCGCGCTTTGTGATCGAGGACCTGACCGTGCGCGACCCCGATACGGTCTTCGTCTCAGACCTTTCGATCAGTCTCGGGTCCGGCGAGGTGCTGGGCATCACGGGTGCGTCTGGCACGGGCAAGTCCAGCCTGATCTATGTCCTTGCGGGTCTGGCCGCGCCGCACTCCGGTTACGTGCACTACGCCGACCGTCCAGTGGCGCCCGGCGGGGCGGAGCTGGGGCTGATCCTCCAGCACCATCATCTCCCCGGGATGCTGACCGCCCACGAGGCGGTCAGCCTGCCGTTACAAGCCCGAGGCGTCGACCGCCCGGAAGTCACCGAGCGCAGCGACCGCATGCTCCTCGCCCTGGGCTTGGGCGATCAGGCCCACCAGCTGATCTGGGAGCTCTCGGGCGGACAGCGCCAGCGTGTCGCGGTCGCCCGAGCGCTCGCAGACGATCCCGAGCTGATCCTCGCCGACGAGCCCACCGCCGGTCTTGACGCGGGGTCCCGCACCGTCATCCTCAACCACCTGATCGAGGCAGCCCGCGCCGGCGCGATCGTGATCATCGCCAGCGGTGACGCCGAACTGATCGACAACTGCACTCGCGTGGTCACGCTCGCGACCGCTCCTCGCTGAGCGAGGTCAGTGCGCGCGAATCGTCCTGCGCC
>CAVWWN010000002.1:0-21221 GCA_963758705.1 uncultured Actinomycetota bacterium
TGTTGCGCTGCCTGATGCAGATGAGCGAGGTGGACCCCGCGGTGGACGACGCAGTGCGCCGTGGCGCCGTGGCCTATCTGCGGTTCTTCGATCGGGATGGACGAGCCACGCTGTGGGCCGACCGTGAGTATCCCGAGGACGCCCACTCGGCCGGAACTGGGCTGTCGACGCTGGCGCTGCTCTCTCGCTGCGGCGCAGTCGATCCCGAAGTGCTGAGCCGGGTGACGACCCGTACACTCAGGGCGGGCCTCAGGGGTGGCCACGCGGTGGCTCGCCGCTACCGAATGGGTTCGACGACGACCTGCTACCTACGGTGGTGTGACGCCCATGTGGCGCTCGGGTTGGCAGATGCTGCGTCGGCGCTCGTGTCCTAAAGGCATCAGGACACCTTGCGTGACGCCGCGGCCATCACACCGCGGCAAGCTCGCGATAGGTGTCGGTCGGGTGCCGGGCGTACTCGCGCGCACCCCACAGGATTCCGGCCCACAGCCAGAAGATCTCGTTCTGAAATACGGTTGGCGGCACTGAGTTCGCGACGAGCAGGAAGCAAACCGTAATCGCCAAGAAGGTGATACGCCATGGCTGCAGCTGAGGAGGTGCGCGTGCGGCGAGTGCCCCGAAGCAGCCCATCAACAGCCCGACGAGCCAGATGATCAGTCCGATGAGCCCGAGCTCCACTGCATAGCTCAGGAAATAATTATGCAGGTCGATGGTCGTTGCGGTGAGGGGATAGTTCAGGCTCTGCCGGAAATACGGCCCGCTTGATGCCTGAAAGCGATCCCACCCGAACCCCAGCAGGGGTCGAGCCTGGACCATGTTGAGCGCCGCAACAGTCAGGTTCTCCCGATCCCAGACCGGACCCTGGTCGGAGGCGCGCGATTGCACCTTTGCCGACAGCCCTGGTATCAGCACCAGCGCTAGGAGAACCGACACCGCGCCGCCGATGATGACCGGGACCGCGAAGCGCCGCAGCCGCGCGAACGCGAGTAAGGTGACTACGCTCGCCACGGCGACGCCCGTCCACACCGATCGCTCTAGGGTGAGAAGGGTCCCCGTGAAGCACAGCACAGCGATGAGGCGGGCTGCGATACGGGCTCCGCCGCGCCACCGTGCCTGCGCAATGCATGACGCGAGCGCACACACATACAACCCGAAGCCGTTGGCAACAGCATCGGCGAAGGGGCCGCGGCCCCGTCCCTGATGTATGCCGTAGGTCGAGCTGAGGATGTACTTGGGCCAAACAAGGGCGTGTGGACCGGCCATCTCGAAGAGAACGGTGAGCCCGAGGTAGGCGCCAAGGACGACGAGTGCTCGCAACAGCCACTCCCGGTGCCGCGAGGTGCGGTAGATCACCGGCGCGAGGTAGAAGATCAGAAACGGGAACGCGCCAAACGCCTCAACGATCTTAAGTAGTGGCGCGCGCTGAAACAGGGTGTGCGAGATCAGCGCGGACCCAACGGCCCACAGCACCGCGAGAGCCAACACGCAGTGGACCGGCCGCAGCCGAGGAAGCGGCTCTCCTCGTCCAGCCGCGGCTTGGACCACGACGAGGACGATCGTCACTGCGATCAGCAGACGGTCAGGGGCCAGAACTCCCGGGATCCCCAGTTGCTGCCAGTTCCCGGCGAAGGGAGTGAGGAACACCCCGGCGGTGAGCGTCACCGCTGGGTCGACGGTCAGAGTCAGGTAAGCCGCGGCCGGCAGCACCACCACGACGAGTGGTGCGGCCGCGAGCGCACTGTGCGTTTCGATGCTCAGCGCCATCGAGGCCGCGGCGAAGCACATCATGCCCAGGATCACCGCGACTGGCGTCTGGACCCACATGAGGCGACCAGCCATGACGACGATCAGGCGGAACGCAAGGTTCGCGATCCGATCGCCATCGCCGACGCGACGCCGATGGTCAGGCCGACCAACAGCCCGAACAGGATTGCGATCTGCGCGACCTTCTTGCGGTCATTCGTCGCGCTCACCGCTCGGCTGGCCGTGACGGTCTCCCGCGAGCCGAACTGATTCTGTGCCTGCGCCGTGTACGCGCCCTGCGCCCCTTGGAGCTGCGTCTGCGCGTCGGCCACCGCAGCGGTGGCCTGCTCGATCTGATGCTGGAGCGTGGGGTCGGGGGTTGTTTGGGTCCCGGTTCCCGCCACCGACGACGACGTCTCTCGAGCCGCCTGGCCCTTGAGCTGCCCGAAATGCGTCTGAGCGCGAGCGAGCGCGATGGAGTCGGCGCGGATCTTGGCCAGGAGCGCGGACCCGCCTAAAGAGGCGCCGACGAGCTTGCGCGCATAGGCGTTGACTCCCATCAGCGCCGCGTTCGCCGCCTGGGTCGCCACGGTGCCGCTCGGTGCGGTGGCGGTGATCATCACGAACGGGCTGTTCGGCACCGGTGTGCCGTTGACGTGGGCGATGGCCCATGCAGGAGTGGTATGGAGCGACTTTGCCACCTGGTCGGCGACATCTGAGCTCTGGACGACGCGGGCGAACGTGCCGGCCAGCTCCTGGGCCGCCTGCAGGGACCCGGCGAGAGAAGCGGCGTTCGAGGCATTCACGCTGATGGCGGAGAGTCGGGCGGTGGCGGTGTAGACGGGCGAGCGTTTGAAGGCATACACGCCGCCGCAGGCAGCTCCAAGCACCGCACAGATAAGGATCAGGTACCAGTAGCGCTTGATCGCGCGAAACGCGGTCGGGCGCTCGAAAACGGTTTCGGACATGGGGAATTCTTCGATCATGATCAGTGACGCGCGAGAGAGCGTGCGGCAGTGGCCGAGGTCACGCGAGATGGCGCGTCGCGACACTCCATATTAGGTGGTTTCGGATTTGAGGTTCGATCTGACGACTTGAAGGTGGCGCCAGGGGAACAGTTTGAGCAAGGCCGAGGGGGGCTTCCCGTCGAAAATACGTCGTGTAGGGATTCGTTCCGAGGGGCGAGGGATCCTCCGCGTAGAAGCCGATCGCGTGCAGGGTCTTGTCGCGCACGATGATGCCGTAGCGCTGTGCCGCCTTGGCCATCGTCGCGACGACACGGGGGAGATGTAGCGACGCGATGTCGAGCTTGGGGTCCAGCCGGAAGGTGGTGCCCTCGGGGATGGCCTGCGAAGCTCCGAGCGTCCCGTCGGTGCGCTGTGCCGGGAACGCGAACACGCCTTTGCGCGCGTTGGGGATCGAGACTGCCAGGGCGTGGTCGATGTGCCCGCTCTCGAGCTCGCCGATCGTCATCGTCCCAGCCACGACGGGCAGGCTCGTGGCGCTCGCGCCCCAGTTGGACTGTGCGCCTGGCCAGGACGCGGACGTGTAGTAACCGGGGCTGGCGGAGACGTTGTGGATGGCGCCGCCCCACTCGGCATGCCAGACATCGCCGTCGCGACGCAGCCTCCAGAACTCCCACATCGAGTCCGTCGACGGCTGGATGAGGGTCAGATGCGCGTCCGATCCCGCTGCCGGCCGGGCATCGGCCGGTAGCGGCACGCGTTCGAACGCACTCTTGAGACTCTTGCCGTAGGCCTCCGTGACGTCGAGATGCACCGGCACGCAGCGCTGGCTCGCCCCCACGACGTACACCGGCGTGCTCGACTCGGACGTCTCGATCCACGGTCCTGTGCCGGCCCTGATCTCGCTGTCTGCCTCCTGGATCAGCGCTTGTGCAAGACGCTGGTTGCCGAGCTGCGCTGTGCCTGCGTCGGGGCGGTTCCAGACCGAGTTTGACGAGAACAAGCCCGACAATTCGGTCGGCTCGGAGCCGGCGCCATTCCGTGTGCCACAGGACACGAGCTTGTTGCCTTGGGCCTGCGTCGACGACAAGTCGGTCTTCGACGTCGAAGACGTCGTCGACGACGTCTTCGAAGACGTCGACGTCGTCGCCGTCGTGGCAGCCGGCGGCGGGGCCGAGCCACCGCACCCGGCGAGGAGCGTTACGAGCGCGACGGCGAGGTAGCAGCTCAGGCGGGCCGTCCAGCGACCCACCGGTCGTACCACGCGCTGACGCTGTAGAGATTCCACAAGTGGTAGCTCCAGTCTCCGCGACCTGCTCGGTGGGCGGCGAACAGGCGGACAACCTGATCCATGTCGAGTAACCCACGCTCACTGAGCGCCGATGACGTAACCGTGCGCTCGGCGAGTTCTCCGAACCTGCCTCGTAGCCATTCGGGCATCGGCGTCCCGAAGCCCTGTTTGCGTCGATCGAGGATCTCATCGGGGAGAGTTCCCCGCATCGCTGACTTAAGAACGTACTTGCCGGTTCCCTTCCGAAACTTCATGTTGGGTGGAAGGGCGACTACGAACTCCACGAGTCGGTGGTCAAGAAACGGATCGCGACCCTCGACCGAGCTGGCCATCGTGATCCTGTCGAGCCTCATCAATAGCAGCTCAGATAGGCGCTGCTTAAGTTCCACATAAGTCATCTTCTGAAAGAGGTCCGCGTCCGGGCGCTCGGCTTCCGCCTCGCGCCACGCCGCCTCCGGGATCCGCCGAGAATCGGGTCGGCCGGCGCCGTCGGGCAGGATGCGCTCCTTGAGCGGCCCGCGAAAGCAGAGCGCGCCGCCCCAATACGGGATCGGCGATGCGGCCGCGTCATAGATGGCCTCGCCGTGGCGGATACCGCGTCCCAGCCGCTGCGTCAACCACACCGCTGCGTCGCCGATGGGCTGCTGCGCCCACTCCGGGACGCGTCGCTGGAATGGGACCACGAAGCGACGGTGGTCAGCGTAGCCCTTGTAGCCGTGGAAGATCTCGTCAGCGCCCTCGCCCACCTGGACGACCGGGGTGCCGGTATCGCGAGCAAGCTGGGTGACGAAATGCTGGGGAATCGCGGTCCAGTCCGAGGTGGGCTCGTCCTGATGCTCGATGAGCTCGGGGATGTAGGCGGCAAGCTCGTCGTCGCCGATGAGGACCTCGTGATGGTCTGTGGAGAAGCGCTCGGCCACCATCCTGGCGTAGGAGAGCTCGTCATAGCGGGGGTGGCCCTTGGGGGCGGTCGAAAAGGTGCGTATCGGCTGCGACGAGCGTTCGGCCATCAGCGCGACGTTGGCCGACGAGTCGACCCCGCCGGACAAGAAGACCCCGAACGGGACGTCGGACATCATCCGCTTCTCGATCGAGTCGGCCAGCAGTTCGCGCGTGTGCTGGACCATCTCCGGCTCGCCCATGGCGCGGACTGCCGTCGCGACCTCCTCAGACCACGGTGACCAGTAGCGCTCGGTCCGGGTCCGGCCGTCCGCGTCGACCACCATGTACTCGGCCGCGCCGAGCTTATGGATGCCTGTGAACAGCGTGGTCGGCGCCGGGGCGAAGGCGAAGGTCAGGTAGTCGTAGAAGGCATCCTCGTCGAGCTCAGGAACGACTGCGGGATGGCGGAGGATGGACCGCACCTCCGAGCCGAAGACCAGACCCTGGGGCAGCAGCGCGTAGAGCAGTGGCTTGACGCCCAGCCTGTCCCGGGCGAGGAGCAGCTGCCGCCGTCGCGCGTCCCAGATCGCGAAGGCGAACATGCCGTCCAGTCGGGAGACGCAGGCCGGGCCCTCCTCCTCGTAGAGGTGCACGATCGTCTCGGTGTCGGTCCGCGAGCGGTAGGTATGGCCCTTCGTCTCGAGCTCGGAGCGCAGCGCCTCGTGGTTGTAGACCTCGCCGTTGTAGGTGATCCGCACCGTCCCGTCCTCGTTGGACATGGGCTGGTGGCCGGCGGCGGACAGGTCGATGATCGAAAGCCGGCGATGGCTCAGCGCAACCCGGTGTGGAAGGTCGGCCCACGCGCCTTCGTCGTCTGGCCCGCGGTGGCTTTGGCTCGCCGCCAGCTCACGTGCGAGCCCCTCGCTCACGGCGAACGAGTCAGCGAAGCCCAGGATTCCGCTTATGCCACACATGTCGGTGTTGCGACCAGTAGTCGATGGTCGGCAAGGCGCCGGGCGAGCGACGGTGAGTCCCACCCTTGTCTGACGGCGAGCTCGCCCGACTGCCGGACCACGCGACCCGATCCACTGGTATAGCGGATTGGCTGGAGCCGATCGTCAGCGCGCTCGATTCGGACTCGCGGCTCGACGGCACTCGGCGACGTCCCAGCGGCCGCTGAGCCCTATGGTTGCTACCAGTCGGAGGTCAGGATGAGCGATGCAGCGACATCTTGAGAACCTGGAGCTGACGCCAGGGGAAGTACCGGAAGAACGATGAGGGCCACATCCCATCAAACAGCGCGTGGGGGTCCGGTGTGCCGTTCGGGTCCGGCTTGCCATCAGCGTCGCGGCTCAGACCGAAGTAGGGGTCTGACGCGGTGTGGTCCACGGCGCCGTACTGGGTGGGGTCCTCCGCATAGAAGCCGATGTCGGCGTGCGTCTGATCGCGGACGATGATGCCGTAGCGCTGCGCCGCCAGCGCCATCATCTCGACGATCTGGGGCAGGTGCATCGCGGCGATGTCGAGCCGTGGATTCAGTCTCAGGTGCGCTCCTTCCGGAAGCTCTGCTGCGGATCCAGTGCCATCCGTACGTTGCGCCGGCCACGCCGCCACGCCCGCGCGGGGATCCGGCAGCGACATGGCGAGTGCATGATCGATCTGGCCGGACCTCAGCTCAGCCAGCGTCATTGTTCCGGCGACGAGGGGGAGGCTGGTCGCGCTCGCTCCCCAGACCGAGAGTGCACCGTTCCAGGCAGACGGCGCGTAGTAGCCGGGGTTGTTGGATACGTCATCGATCGCGCCGCCCCAGCGGGCATGCCAACCATCGGCCTGCCGGCGCAGATCCCAGTACTCCCAAAGCCGGTTGGTGGAGGGCTGGTAGATGGTCATCTGGCTGTCGGTGCCGGCTGACGGCTGAGCGTGGGGCGGGATCGGCACGGCGTTCGACGCGTCCTGGAGGGACGTGACCCACGTGTGCAACTGATCGGTGTCGATTGCAACGCGGACCGCGTGCTGGTGACGACCGACGACGTAGATCGGGGTGGTGTAGCTGTAGGTCTGCACGAACGGGCCGGTTCCGGCACGCTCCTCGGTCTCGGCCTCGTTGGCGAGGCGCGCCACGAGTCGTGCCGACCCGTGGTCCAGACGCGCCTTGGCCGGGACCGGCTTGTTCCAGACACTGTTCGGTGCGAACAGACGCCCGGCGACGGGCTTCCCCGGAACGGATGCGATCCGCGGCGGACGCACGCCCGGCGCTGGCAGACGTGGGCGACGGTGAGGCGAGCGCCAGCACCGCCACGCACGCGGGCAGCGCAGCGAGCAATGGAAAGAGGTGGCCCTGGCGGCCAGGGCGGGGGTGTTTGGCCGAGACGTCAGACATGGCGCTCCACAGGCACCATCGACCGGTCTAGCAGACGACCCGATCGTGGTGAGCCGAACCCCGGACGGTTGTTGGAGGGAGCCCGCCGCGTCGGCCCGTCTGGTCGGGCCTTGCCCTCTTGGCCCATTGCGCGGACCGCGCAAACCCCCAGGAAACGGCCGGAACCGAAGCTTCGGGGCCGGGCCGTCGGCATCACGGATGAGGTGAGGCGCGGCCCCTTATACGGGGAATGCCGGCAATCCATCGATAGCATTGGGGTCCCGCCGGTTCGCGATGGTCGCCCCAAGCTCGTCGGAGGAAGCCGAACGGCGGGCGCCGAGCCCTGAACGTCGGCCGTGCGTTAGCGATCCCTGGAGCACCTGCATGCCGCGTGTCCGAATTTTCTCGTGGAACCCTCGTCGATCTTCGCTGCCGCCAAGGCTCGCCCGCTGGTTTCCGGTTGGCAGGCCTGTCAACAACTTCGGCGATCTCATCGGACCGCTCGTGGTTACTAGCGTCTTGGTAGAGCATGGCATTCGCCCGTCTCGAGCTCGACGTGACTGCACGCTGTTTTCGGTCGGTTCGGTCCTGCACTTCGCTCGCGACAACGACGTGATTTGGGGCGCAGGCGTAAACGGCAAAGTTCCTGCTGACAACTACCTGTTCCGCAGCTTGGACATACGGGCGGTAAGGGGCCCGCTCACGCGCGACTTTCTGCTCGACCGAGGCATGCGGGTCCCGGACACTTTTGGGGATCCCGCGCTTCTACTGCCTCGGTTGGTGCCTGACCTGTTTGCCGGCACCGCCCGGGACCAAAATCCGATCACTGTCGTCCCGAACTTCAATGACTTTCCCGCCTACGCAGACGAACCTAACGTGCTCGACCCTCGGGCTCCTCTCGAGGTCTGCCTTCGAAGAATTGCCGCCAGCAAGCTAGTTGTGGGCTCCTCCTTGCACGGCATCGTCATCGCGGAATCGCTCGGTATACCGGCGCGGGTGATCAAATCGGGGGCTGAGCATCCATTCAAGTACGAGGACTATTACCGTGGGACGGGTCGCGTTGGCGTCGAGGCCGCCGCATCCGTGCAGGAGGCGATCGACATGGGTGGGCGCGACGCGGCCGAGTTCGATGCCGACCGTTTGATGGCGGCGTTTCCCTTCGACCTATGGACCGAGCGGCTGGTGGGCTCGCCCACCTCTCGATCGGTGCGTCGCCGCCCCGACAGCGACGCAGTGGTGCGGACAAGCGATATGGATATGCGGCGCGTTGACTCCTCAGGCTGACAACGACCGGGAGGGCGCGGCCCGAACGGTTAGGGCGTCGGCGATCACGCTCGGCGGTCAGTGGATTCGGTTCGTCATCCAGACCGCATCGCTGATTGTGCTTGCGCGACTCCTGACGCCACGGGATTACGGCCTGGTGGCCATGGTCACAGCAATCGTCGGCTTGGCACAGGTGCTCGGGGACTTCGGCCTTTCGCTAGCAGCTGTCCAGGCGCAGGTGCTTTCGCGAGCACAGAAGACCAACCTCTTCTGGCTCAATGCCGTCTTGGGGCTGGTCCTGACCTTCATCGTTTTTTTGCTGCGACACCCCATCGCGGCGTTCTATCACCGCCCCCAGCTCACTCAGATCGTTAGCGCGCTGTCGATCACGTTCGTGATCAACGGCTTGACCACACAGTTCGAGGCCGAGCTGACGCGGTCGATGCGCTTCGGTCGGCTGGCGATGCGGGACATCTCGGCGGCGGCCGTCGCCTTCGCCGTCTCCCTCGGCATGGCTCTGAGCGGCGCAGGCTATTGGACGTTGGTTGGGCAGCAGCTCACGTTCGCTGCCGCCTCTCTGGTGGGTAGCGCCATACTGTCGGGCTGGTGGCCAGGGCTCCCGAGGATCCGCGAGTCGATGGGCGGGCTGCTCAGATTTGGGGCCAACACCATGGGACTTCAGGTCAGCGCGTATGTCGCATCCAACATCGACTCCGTCTTTGTCGGGCGTTTCTGGGGGCCCGTCTCTCTCGGTGTCTATAACCGGGCATTTACCCTTTTCACGTTGCCCCTGCAGCAGCTCACCGCCCCGTTGACAAGGGTTGTGCTACCGACCCTTTCACGAATACGCGACGACGCGTTATTCCTACGCTACCTCGTGCGCGCCCAGTTGCTCAACAGCTACATCCTGGTTGGCGCGCTCGCCATTGGCGCCTCAGTCGCTCAACCATTGATCGCCACCACTCTCGGCCCCAATTGGTCTGGCGTGGCGCCTATTTTCCAGGTTCTCGCGCTGGGAGGCGCGTTCCAGGCCCTCGGGTACCTCTACTACTGGATTTTCCTGGCGCGCGACATGACCGGAGTCGCGTTGCGTTACGGCGTCTTTGGCCGAGCGGCTATGGTCGTTTTCCTGTTTGTCGGTGTTCACTTCTCGGTGATCGGCGCCGCTTGGGGAGCGACTGCCGGCAGTGCGCTGCTCTGGCTCCTGTACACGTTGTTCGCGGTGCCCAGGGCCGGGATACGCGTCGGCTCGATTACCGGCGACACGATTCGGGTCCTAGCGCTCTACACCGTCACCTTCACGGTGACGCAGGCCGTCCTGCGGACTTATCCCAACATTGGACCCCCGCCGCTGGAGTTAGTTGCAGGGTTGGCGCTGACGGCTGCCTGCCTTGCGGCAGGGATCCTCCTCGTGCCCGCGGTGAGACGCGATGCATCACAGATCGTCAATACGGTACGTCTGCTGCAGGCGCGGCCCGTCGGTGGCGACACGTCGCCGGTTGGACCTGCCGAAGGAGCGGCGCCGACATACATCCCGACTGAACAGGGTTCAAACCGCGAGACGGTCTTGGATCAGGCGCGCTGGGAGGACATCGCCGAGGCCTCGCCCGACTCAGCGGCGCCGGAGCGCGGCCTGGCGGTAGACGTCCAGCGTCGCCCCGGCGATGTGGTCCCATGAGAGGCTTACGGCATACGCTCGGGCAGTTGCGGACCGAGTGGCGAGCTCCGCTGGCGGTGCCCTGAGTGCCCGGGCGAGCGCGTCGAGCAACCCTCCGTTCTCGTAGAGGAAGCCGACGTTCGCCGGCAGGTCGCGCAGCGCCCCAAGCCGCGGGGCGACGACCGGCCGTCCGAGACTGAGCGCGAGCAGCGCCGATCCGCTAGTGGTGACCTTTCGAAAAGGCAGCACCACCACATCCGCCGCGGCGAAGTAGAGCGGTACGTCGTCATGCGGCACGTAGCCCTCGTCGAACCGGCCGTTGAGTACGTTCACGTTGCATTCGAATTCGAGTGCGTTCGTCGTTGTCGTCGCACTTGCCGGCGATGAGGAGGAACGGAGCGGGGCTATCCTGACTGGTGGCGGCAGTCGCATCAACCCAGGCCGGTATGACATCCTCGACGCCTTTGTAGGGGCGAATCTGGCCGAAGAACATGAAGATCCGCGCTGTCTCGGGCAACCGCAGCCTTCGCCGTCCCTCCGCGCGGTCGGCCTCGCGGTAGCTCTGATCGTAACCGCCATGGGGTATGACGACGATGCGCTGCGTGTCTGCGCCCATCGCCTCTAATTCCTCGATCGCGTGAACAGAGTGAACAATCTTGAGTGCCGCGTCGCGTGCAAGGATACGGCTGACCAGGGTGTCGTCGGCGGTCTCCTGCTCGTGGGGAACGGCATTGTGGACAGTCCAGACCAGCCGCACGCCGAGCGTCCTCAGCCACCATAGGCTCAGCCGCGCGTTCAGGAGTGACAGCCGAGGGAGGATGCGGCCGCCTCGGTGCAGCGCGAACTGCGGCCAATGGAGGTGCAGCAACCGATATCCGCGAATCCTGGCCGCCGCGACCTGAACAAGGAAGGGGATCGGTCCCAGGCGCCGACGCCGTGGGATGTAGATGACGGTGCACTCGACTCCGGAAGCGCGGATCGCCCCGTAGAGCATCTCCTGGTAGGGATTGCTGTCGAAGGGGTACACAAGCAGGCCGAGTCCGCCTGCGGGGGGACGCGCGATGAACAGCAGCCGCCTAACCGCGGCCGCACGTCGGCGGCAGCGGCGTGCTGAAAGCCTGATTGACGGCAACACCTTGACCTAACGATCGCTGGAGAGACTCAAGGCTCGGTGGGCTGACACACCATCGGCGGCGAGGACGGTAGCACCGACCACGATGAGGACAAGCGTTCAGCTACTGAAAGCGGCGCATCGTACCGACAAGTCGCAGCTGTGCATCCAGAGCGCGATCGCGGATACGACGTGCCGGATTTCCGACGTAGATCCCAAAGTCGTCGAGCTTCCCGTGAGCCACGGCGCCCGCGCCGACAACCGTCCCGGTGCCGACGTCCGTGCCCGGCAGCAAGCAAGCGCCTGTTCCCAGCCAAGCTCGATCGCGAATCGATACCGCTCGCTCTCGGTAGGTGCGAGTAGGGCTGTCGGCGTCGTGATCTGCGGAGAGAATGCGGCAGTAGGGAGCTATCGCGACATCGTCGCCAATAGTGAGGCCACCGCGGAGATCCAACTGTGTGTGCCGATGGATGAACACCCGCGAGCCAAGCGTAATCCCACGAACCCCCTGCAGGACGACCCCACGTCCCACGTGAACGTCCTCGCCCATCGGCCAGCGGAGCACCCTCCTGACGAATGAGTCGCGCATCCGCCGCGACGGGAGACGGAGAATCAGATTTGCGAACTGCTCGATCGGCAACCGGTGGCGCCACAACCCGACGCGTGCGCGGTATGACTCGCTCATCCGTGGACACCACCAAAGGTGACAGCGAAACGACATTTGCGGCTCGCGTGGTGGCCGATTACGATACACCTCTTCGTATGCGGATCGCGATCAAGCGGATGAGGCAGGGCATCGGGCGACTTAGGTGGACCCTGGGGCGACTCAGGTGGACTATGAGCGGCTGTGTAGTCTTCACAAGCCCCTATCAATATCTTACGCTGCTGAGCCGGCGTGGAGATGGCCGTCGACTCCTAAAGACCCGTGACGGAATCAAGTTCTATGCCCGCGAGAACATCTGGGATGCCCGGATCCTGCGCGAGGTCTTTGTTCAGCGCCCGTATCTCCGAGGCTTTACGGACATACCACCGTCGCCGATCGTTGTGGATATCGGGGGGTACATCGGGGACTTCTCGATTTACGCCGCCCGCCGGCTCAATGCAGCCCAAGTGATCGTATACGAACCAACGTCCGAAAATTGGGCGATGCTGAAGGACAATATCGCGCTGAACGGGCTCGACGACCGGGTCACCCCCGTCAACCAGGCCGTTGGAGGTTCGGGTACGCTGGTGCTGAACGTTGAGAGCAGTGGCCAGGAGATTCATAGCTCCTCTTACTGGTATCCCGACGCGGTCAAACGCGAAGTGCCGAGCGTGACCCTCGATGAGCTGATGGCGGAGCACGGGCTCGCCAAGATCGATCTTCTCAAGATCGACTGCGAAGGGGGCGAATATGACATCATCAAGTGCGCTAGCGATGACGCACTTGCGCGCGTTGGGCGGGTCACGCTGGAGTGGCACACGGGTGAAGACCTGGACGACGCTTTGGGGCCAATGGTGGATCGGCTTCGCGGCGCCGGGTTTCGGATGTGGGGAGAAGGGCCGATTTTGCGCGGCACTCGGAGCTGACGGAACATCTCGCCGTCAGTCACGAGGTCATCCGAGCTGCCACGGAGGCCCCGACCGGTCACGGCGCTTTCCTCTGCGCGAGGACAGCATCGACGGCCGCGAGATAGCCCTCCGCGGTCACGAGAGGTGTGCGAGCGCGGGAATCGCGACGGGCTTGCTCTCCGAGTCTGCGCCGCAGGTCGGCGTCAGCCGCGAGCGACAGCAGCGCGCCCGTGAGGGCTTGGCGATCATCTGGATCGACCACGAGCCCGTTCTCTCCATCACGGATGAGGTCGTGCGTCGCTCCAGCGTGGGGGGATGCGATGCACGGTAGCCCTGCTGCCATGGCCTCGAGGAGCACGAAGCCAAACTCCTCTTGCAGGCTGGGGAAGACGAAGATCTCGCTTTCCGCACAGGTCTCCGCCAGTTGAGGCTGGTCGATGAACCCTGAGAACTCCACCGTGTTGGCGGCCAGAGAGCCCGCGACCGAGCGCAGGCGGTCGTGCTCAGGGCCGGATCCAACAAGGCGCAGCACCAGACGGGGGTTGGAGGCGTGCGCGTCGGCAAACGCCGCGACGAGGCGGTCGAAGCCCTTGCGCGCCAACAGTCGTCCCATCCCGAGAACCCTCACCGAGTCCTGCGAGCGGTCGTACGAGCGCTCGAGCTTCCAGAACGGGGCAAGGTCCGTCGAGTGCGGGGCGAGATACACCTGCTCGGGTTTTGCCCCGAGTTCGCGGAACCATGCCGCCGAGCGCAGCGTGTTCGCTGCGAACCCGTCGGCGCACGGAACGAGCACGCGACGGGAGAGCCGCTGCAGGCCACTGAGGTGTTCCTCAGTATATGAGTTTCCGTCGGAGTGAATGATGAGAGCGCGGCCGCGAGCCTTGGCATACAGTGCCGCGTAATAACTGGGGAAGGACCAGCCAGCGGTAATAATCGCCTCTGGTGAACGTCGTGCGAGCTCGACAAGCGTGCGCGGACTGTAGTAGTAGTCGCTGAGCTCAGCGTCGGCGCGCCTGTATGACAACCCACCGATGACGACATGCCGGAACGGCAGCTCTGAGAACGTCCAATCCTGACCGCGGCGACTGTTGACTGTGGCGAACAGCACAGTGAGGTCGCTGAGGGTGGCCAGTTCACTCATCACCGCGATCGTGTACGGCGTGATGATGTCGGTGACGAAGGCAAGCCGTCGTCTCGTCCCGGCGGTATTGGCAGTCACATCAACAACCCTTTAGCAGCCTTGTACTGTCTAGGCGCGTGCGGCTCGCCTACCTTCTCGACCAATATCCGGCGATCTCGCACACGTTCATCCTACGAGAGGTCGCTGCGCTACGAGAACGCGGCGCCGACGTACGGACCTTCTCAATCCACCGCAGCGAACCTAGCCATCTTCTCGCGCAGGACGATCTGGCTGAATACGAGCGGACAGTCGCGATTCGGCCGGTACGCCCGCTCAAACTCCTCGCCCAGCACGCATCAGGCTTCGCCGCAGCACCTGGCGCATATCTCCGGACGATGCTGTGGTCGCCCACCCTGGCACGCGGAGGCGTTCGGGGACGCCTGTGGCAACTCTTCTACTTCCTCGAGGCGGTCCCGGTGTGGCTCGCGATGCGTCAAGCCGGGATCCGCCATGTTCACGCTCACTTCACCAGTCCCGCCGCAGACGTGGCGCTCCTGGTCGCCGCACTCGGTGGCGGCGAGGAGAATGGCTGGACGTGGAGCTTTTCCGCGCACGGATCCGACATCCAGGAGACCGATCAACGGCTCCTGGCCGAGAAGGTGCGCCGAGCGGCCAGCGTCGTCTGCATCAGCGATTTCGGCCGCAGTCAATTGCTGACGCTCGTCGAAGAGCGGCACTGGCCGAAGGTCGCCGTCGTCCGGTGCGGGTTGGCGGCCAGGAGCGCTGCGGAGCCACCGATCCGGAAACGATCTGACGGCCAGCCCCTCCAACTCCTGAACGTTGGGCGGATGGTCCGACTCAAGGGCCAGGGCATTCTTCTTGAAGCCGTTGCACTCCTCCGGCGCCGTGGCGTCGCGACTGCGCTCACGATCGTCGGTGAGGGTCCGTTACGCGGTGAGCTCGAGCAGATCATTCTGCGACTCGAGCTCGCACCCTTCGTCAAGCTCGTCGGCTACGTCGGGCAGGACGACATCACCGCCTACTACGACCAAGCAGATGTTTTCTGCCTGCCCAGCCTCCGCGAGGGGCTGCCGGTCGTCCTGATGGAGGCGATGGCAAGCGGTCTCCCGGTTGTCGCCTCGGGCATCATGGGGATCCCCGAGCTGGTTGAGCCGGACCGGAACGGACTGCTCGTCGCTCCGGGCCGCGCGGACCTGCTCGCCGACGCGATCGAGCGGCTCGCGAATGACTCGGCGGAGCGACAGCGCCTGGGCGAGCTCGGTCGTCAGAAGGTGTTGACCGAGTACGATGTTGTCACTTCGGCTGAGCGCCTTCACGACATCTTTTCGGTGATCGCGCACGCCAGCATCCCGTGCGAAGTGGCCTGAGTCAGATTCATCGAACCCTTGACGCCGAACTTGAGGGTCGGGGGCCGTCGCCGAAGCTGCAAAAGCTGCATAGCTCTCCTTGAACGGACAAAGCGGGCAAAGCTTGCTGCGGACGTAGCTCGCCGGGTCTTTAGAGAACGATCGTGACTCCTCAAATGCCCATCGACACCCAATCGGACCGCGCCGTGATCCTCGGCTGCCGCGTCGACCGTCTGAACATGGCGCAAACGGTCGCGCGCTGCGAGGAGCTCATCGGGCGCAGAGAGTTCGCTCAACACGTCGCGATCAACGCAGCAAAGCTGGTCGCGGCCCAGAGTGATTCGGAGCTGCAGCGAATCATCGAAGCGTGTGAACTGGTCTCCGCTGACGGACAGTCGGTGGTGTGGGCATCGCGTCTCCTGGGCGATCCGCTCCCGGAGCGAGTGGCCGGGATCGATTTGATGCACGAGCTGTTCGCTCTCGCCGAGCGTCGTGGTTTTCGCGTCTTCATCCTCGGTGCGAAGGCCGACGTGCTCGACCAAGCGCGTAACAACCTGCTCGCGCAGTATCCGAAGCTGCAGCTGGTTGGCACGCGAGACGGCTACTTCACCGAGGCGCAGGACGCAGAGGTCGCGGAGGAAGTGCGGGCAGCTCGCCCTGACATTCTGTTCGTCGCAATCTCGTCGCCACGTAAGGAGTATTGGCTGGGACTACACGGCCGGACGATCGACGTGCCGTTCGTGATGGGAGTAGGCGGCGCGATCGACGTCGTCGCGGGAGTGGCCCAGCGGGCTCCCCTGCTGTTGCAGCGTCTGGGGCTCGAGTGGGCCTATCGCCTGGCCCAGGAACCGCGCCGTCTGTGGCGTCGGTATGCCGTGACCAATGGGCGTTTCATGGTGCTCGTCGTGCGCGCCATGATCGACAGGGCTCGGCGAGAGGTCGGTACCTAGGTGTCGCGTCCTGTGCTGCACGTCGTCTCGTACCTCGCTCACGACCAGTTTGAGCCCCGCGGTGCTCGGACTCGGCACCTGATCGAGGCATTGAGCCGGGATTGGGAGGTGGATCTCATCAGCGGCCCGCCTCCCGTCCCGAGCAGCGGTCGCTCGGTGGCGCGCCGTGCCTGGGACTACGGGTTGTACGTCGCCCATGACCGGCTTGCCATCGACCGATATGAGTCGTGGAGTGTGCGCCGGCTGGCGCCGTGGCGACCGAAGGGACGTTTTGGATTGCTGATCGGGTATCCCTTTTCTCCGCTTGCCTATGGCGCTCACGCGCTCCGGCACGCCAAGATTCCGTACGTGGTTGATGTCGGGGACCCATGGACCTTGACCGCTCGCTCGCTGGGGACGCGGCCACATAGTTCGTGGCGCGGCGCCAAGGCGGAGCGGGCAGTGTGGGAGGCTGCGACCGGAGGCATCGTGACGACGCGCCAGCAGGCGGACGCCCTCACCGACCTGTTCCCGCGGTTGACCATGTTCATCCGACCAAACGGCTACGAGAGCGTTGCCGGCTCAAGCGTGCCGGCGCGGAGCACGCCTCCGCGTGACGAGCTGCATCTTGGTCACTTCGGTCGGCTGTACTGGTCTCGGATCGGCATCGGTGACGCCCTCGACCGGCTTGCCCAAAGCGGACGCTGGCGGCGGATCGTGATCCACCAGTTCGGGGAAGGCGCTCGGAACGGGCTGGGCTCGCTCCCTTCGCAGGTTGAGATGATCGCGCAGCCAGCCCGCCCGTGGACCGAGATCCGCGCGGGCGCCGCAAGCCTGAACGCTGCCCTTGTGATCGGCCATCGAAGCCCCTCGCAGCTGCCCAGCAAGGTCATCGAGTACGCCACTTTGCCGACGCCGAGGGTTGCCCTCGTGAGCGACCCGGAGACGGACGCAATCACCGAATATGTCCGCGACAAGCCTGGTTGGCTTGTGGCACGACACGACGCTCCCGACCTGGCGGATCAGCTTGCCGCTCACATCGGTCGAGATTGGTCTGACGCAGAGCTTGCGCCTCCGTCCGGCGAGAGCTGGCCACGCGTCGCCGAGCAGATCGCCGCCTTCGTCAGCGAGCGCTTCAGGGCCTCGTGACACCGCCGGACGCGTACGAGCGGCGAGTGATCACGCTCTTGTGCGGTACGGAGGCGCGACGACGGGTCGCGAGAGACGAGATATCCGAGCTGCTCGCCCACATCGACGTCGCGCGACTGGTTGAGCTCTTGCGTCGGGTCAACCTGCTGGTCCTCATCGGTCAAAGACTCCTCGCGCTCGGCCTCAGCGACACTCCGGAGCTCGAGCTCGAGCTCGAGCGCGAGCTCGATCACGTGATCGGCCCGGCACGCAAATGGGGAGCGGGGACGGAGCTCGCCTGCCTGCAAGTCCTCGGCCGCTTGGAGGTGGCAGGGATCCGGGCGCTGCCGCTCAAGGGCAGCATCCTGGCCCGGCAGCTCTACGGTGATGTGGCGGCTCGCTCCTCCATGGATATCGACATCCTGGTGGACCGCAACGACCTCCCCGATGCGGTGGCCGCCGTGGAGGAGCTGGGATGGAGTTGGGAGGCCGAGGTGAGGCGGCGGGAAGGCCTGCCGGCGCTTCACGAGCGGCTCGTGCATCCATCCTTGCCCCGAGTCGAGCTGCACTGGCGGGTCCACTGGTACGAGCAGCGCTTCGCCGCGGACGCGCTTGCGCGGGCTGAGTCGGGCGCGGATGGCGAGCCGCTGCAGATGCAGCCTGTGGATGGCCTCGTGGCCCTCATGTTGTTCTACGCGCGCGACGGCTTCGCGGGTTTGCGCTATCCGACGGACGCGGCGGCGTGGTGGGACCTCAAGCACAGCACCTCGGATGGCCCGCCGGCAGTCGAAGCCATCATCGAGCGCTCCCCCGAGCTCGCGGCGCCGGTTCGCGTCGCCTCCGCGCTTCTCTCTGAGCTCGTGGGGATTCCGTCGGGACACGCCGGCGACCCGCCGTTCCGGTGGCGCGTCGCGGCGGGGCTCGCCACACCGTTCCTTGAAGGGGGACGTCAGCAGGCAGAGGCCAACCGGGGCCTGACGGATCTCCTGCTTGCCCCACCGGGAACCGCCGGCGACGCGCTGTCACGCGTCGTGCAAAACGCTCCTAGCCACCCTGCGTCGTCCCCGGCGTCCGCCCGGACATCATGGATGGCTGTGTTGGAGCATCTGCTGCGCGTCGCGCGGCGCTGGGCGCTAGCGTTTGCCACTGCGGTGATGCGGCGCCATGCGCCCCGCCGACTGAGCCGGAGTGTCAGCTCAGCCGCGCAGGGTCGAGCGCAGCGCCGCCAGTCGCGTGTCCCACTCCCCGCCGACCTCAGCGATCCAGGTGATGGCACCCGATAGCGGCTCGGGCGTCACCCGGTAACGCACGTCGCGCCCCTCGCGCTCGCGATTCAGCAGACCCGCTTCGGCGAGCGTGTTCAGGTGCTTCACCACCGCTTGGCGCGTGATCGGGAGCTCCCCAGCAAGCTCGGTAGCTGTCGCCGGATGGGCGGCGATCGCCGAGAGCAGCTGGCGTCGCGTCGGGTCTGCCAGCGCGCTGAAGACCGCAGCGGACGGATCGGCGGCCATCGTCAGGCCGCGACCAACGCCGGCCCGTAGGTCGTGCCCCCGGCGCCGGGTAGTGGGGTGCCCACGAGGTCCAGGACGTCCAGCGGGCGCGACTCGACCACCTGTAGGAGCGTGCGCTCGGTCGCCACGGCGGTGACGGTCAGCTCGACTCGGGACGCGGGCTCGTCGCCAAGCGCCCACCAGAACGCCAGCCGACCGGTCCCCTGCTCATCGGGCGGGGACAGCTCCTCGACCCAGCCCGACCGCGTCTCGTCGCCGATCTGGAAGCGCGCCTCTCCGCCCGGGTGGGGATCCAAGTGAATGTCGTCGGCCATCCAAAGCGCGAGCCAGTCCGGGTCAGTGACGGCCTGCCAGGCGAGCTCGAGCGCGATGGGAAGCTCGATCCGTCGTTCGATCCTGTCACTCATGATGCCGTTCCTCCGATGCCAGGCGGATCGTCAGGGCCGCGCGAGCGCGGGCGCGTACGCCGACCGTCTCGCAACTGTTCAGTTGCACACTAGCAAGCCCACGCGCCGCAACGGGCGCCGAGCCCCGAAGAGTGGGGGTCAGAGGCGGAGCGCCGCCGGAGCGCGCATGCCCCGGGTGGTGCCACGGAGGTCGATGAAGAGCTGGCTGACGTCGACCAGCGCCTGGTGGTCGACGCCGGGATGCGCTGTGACCAGCACGACCGCATCGGCGGTGGCGGCCCCGTCGAGGCTCGAGCTCTGGAGCCCGAGCTCGGGCAGCGCGCGGACGTATGGGTCGTGGTAGGACAGGACCGCGCCGCGCTCGCCCAGCAGCTCCATGATGCGCAGGGCGGGGGACTCGCGGATGTCGCCGACGCCGCCCTTGTAGCTGGCGCCGAGGATGAGCAGCCGCGACCCCTTCACAGGTTTGCGGTTGTCGTTGAGGGCGCGTTCGATCCGCTCGACGCAGTAGTAGGGCATCTGCTGGTTGACCTTGCCGGCGAGTTCGATGAACTCGGTGGACATATGAAACTCGCGGGCGCGCCAGGTCAGGTAGAAAGGATCGACGGGGAGGCAGTGACCACCCATCCCGGGGCCGGGTTCGAAGCGCATGAACCCGTAGGGCTTGGTGGACGCGGCGTCGATGACCTCCCAGATGTCGACGCCCATGCGGTCGGCGAGCATGGCCAGTTCGTTTACCAGCGCGATGTTGACCGAGCGGAAGATGTTCTCCAGCAGCTTGGCCATCTCCGCGGTCTCCGGGGTCGTGACCCGGACCACGTTGTCGCACACGGTCTCGTACAGGGCGACGGCCCGGTCGGTACACGCCTCGGTGACGCCGCCGACGATCTTCGGGGTTGTCCGGAGGGTGTAGTCGGTCCGACCCGGGTCGACGCGTTCGGGAGAGAACGCGAGGTTGATGTCCTGACCCACGACGAGCCCGTGTCTCTCCAGCAGCGGCAGCACCTGTTCGCGCGTGGTGCCGGGGTACGTCGTGGACTCGAGGACGATCAATTGGCCCTGCTGCAGGATCTCCGCGACCGCCTGCGACGCCGCGAGCAGAGGCCCGAGGTCCGGCTCGCGGTTTCCAGTGAGCGGGGTGGGCACGCAGATGAGGATCGCGTCGGTGCGCGCCAGCGGCGCAAAGTGCGTCTGCGCGTCGATGTGATCGGCTACCGCGGCGAGGCGGTCCGAGCTGATGTCCTCCACGTAGGACTGGCCGGCGCGGATCGCCGCCACCTTCGCGTCGTCCACGTCGACCGCCACCACATGTTCGCCTGCCTCGGCGAATCCGACCGCCAAGGGCAGGCCAACGTATCCCAATCCGATGATTCCGATAGCCATGCGAAGAGACGGTAGCGGGCAACGGTGACGCGGCTCAGCGTCGGCCCTCGCCCGTCGACGAGCCACGGTCGTGCGCGCCTACGCCGGGCTGGAGCGCGGCCGCTACTTCACCGGCGAGGAGGCGCAGGCAGACGGCCCGGGTGACCGAGTGCTCGCGCAGCGTGAACTGGCCAGGCGAGGCCGCGGATGCCAACGCGGGTGGTCTCGCAACCGGCGTTCACCCGAGCGTCTGCTCTGCTGCGCCGCCGTCCGAAGTCACAATCCAGAGGCTCGGCGACCGGGGCGCATGTCCCTCCGCGCTTGTCGCGGCGTACGAGCGCCAGCGAGGCTCCCATGATGGCGGACGGGATGACGACAAGCCACAGGATGCCGAGTAGGACAAGCATCGGTCAAGAACGTTTCGACCTTCGACATGTTGATCCGGACTCCGGGCCGTCTACCTCGAACATCCGTCCGTTTCGGCGCGCACGAGCCGTGGCGGAGAGGTGCCAGGTCTATCCAGATGCCTGCCGCGGCGAAGCCCGAGGGCCACACGGGCCTGCTCTCCCGGCTGG
>CAVWWN010000003.1:0-24610 GCA_963758705.1 uncultured Actinomycetota bacterium
GACAGGCGCGACCGTAGGCTTCCGCGCCGAGGATCCGACGCCGCTGATGCAGGAAGGGCAGCCAAACCCTTACCTCAAGTACTTCACCAACGCGAGCGGGGCCTACTGCCGCCCAACCAGCTCTTGGCGTCGTTCCCGTGGCAGGATCTGGAGATGGTCGCGCCGCCCCAGTAGCCTCCCGGTCCCAGCAGCCCGGAGGACAATCGCGCGATCCGCGATCAAGAGCCCTGTAGCGGCGCGAGCGCACGCCGGGATTGACGAGGCGCTGTTCACAGAGCCGCTAACAGGCTTCTCCGGACGCGCTCTATCGTGAGCACGTCCAGATGTCTCGCCAACGGGTGCTCATGTTCGCGTACTACTTTCCGCCGCTTGGAGGCGGGGGAGTGCAGCGGACCCTTAAGACGTCAAATATCTGCCGGCTGAGGGGTTCGACTCCATCGTGATCGCCGGCGGCGCACGCGCGTCCGCGCTCCGCGACGGGGGCCTCCTGCGCGACGTGCCGTCGGGGACCGTCGTGATCCGTGCTCGCGCTCTGCCGCTTCAACAGGCCCAGTGGAAGATCGGCGGAGCGCTTCGGCGTGCTGGCCTGTCTACGCGCCTGGTCGATGAGGCGTTGTGGCCCGATGGGCTGGTGGGCTGGTTGCCGTCAGCGGTGTGGCATGGGCTGCGCGTCGCGCGCGCCCGCCGGCCGGATGTGCTGTACAGCACATCCAAGCCCGAGACGGCCCATCTGGGCAGCCCTTATCGTCCACAGGCTCACGGGCATTCCGTGGGTGGCCGACTTTCGCGACGCGTGGACGCTCAACCTCTTTGGCCCGGCGTCCGTTGGCCGCGGGCCACTGGGCGAAGCCAGCGTTCGACTCGAGCGCGCGGCGGTCGCTCATGCCTCCTACGTCACAGTCGTCGACGAGAGCTTCGATGTGCTCGATCTGGGCCGGGACGATCCGCGTCGGGTCGTGATCAGAAACGGCATCGATCCCGACGATCTTGCTGCCTTCGAGCAGCCGTCAGATTCGTCGGAGCGCTTTCGTCTGTCACACGTCGGAACGCTCTACGGCTCGCGCGATGCAGCTCCGGTGTTTGCCGCGATCCGTGATCTCGTGCGGCGGGGACGGCTCGATCGCGACCGGTTCGAGGTGCGGCTCGTCGGTCACGCGAACCTACGAGACTCCGATCTGGACTCGCTGCCGGTCTCGCGCCTGGACTATGTGGATCATGAGCGTGCGATGGCCGAAATGGCCGACGCGTCGGCGCTGCTCTTCTATCAGCCACCGAGCAACCGGGGCTCCTCGGGCAAGATCTACGAATATCTCGCCTCCGGCCGTCCCGTCCTGTGCATCGCCGACCCTGCCAACCTCGCGTACCGGCTTGTCGAAGACCTCGGTGCCGGCGTCTGTGCGGACGCGAGCGACGGCGCGGCCATCTCTCGCGCGATCGAAGAGCTCGTCGGCAGCTGGGATACAGGCAAGCAGGTCGTGGCTCCGCGCGTGCGTGATGAGGTGCTGCGGCGGTTCTCGCGGCGGACACTCGCCGGCGAGCTCGCCGGGGTCCTGCGCGCGGCAATCTCGAGCGATGCGACGATCCTGTCGCCTCCACAACGGCATTCATGACCGCGGCGCGCGACGTGCGGCTCCGCGTCATTGTCGCCCCAGAGTGGTACCCGTGGCCCGAGCGGCCAGGCTATGGCAGCTTCTGTCGCGAGCAGGTGCTCGCAGTTGCAGAGAGGCACGACCCCGTCGTCATCACGTGGGCCTCAGACACACGGCTGCGCCGCCCCATCCAGGTGACGGATGTCGTCGAGAGCGGGGTTCGAACACTCCGGATTCGATTTCGTCATTCCTCCGTGGCCAAGGTCCCGATGATCGAGAAGCTCGGCGGCGTTCTGATCGCCGTGCGTCGGCTGCAACGCGAGGGCTGGAACGCAGACGTCGTTCACGCACACGAGTTCATCGCGGATCGGCCCGCTGCGCTGGCTTCGGCGCTGATGAGAGCGCCATTGGTGATGTCCGAGCACGCCAGCGCCCTCGCGCTCGGGGAGCTTTCAGCAGACGCGTTGGGCTATGCTCGCCGAGCGTTTCGACGAGCAGATGTCGTCTGCGCGGCCAGCCGCTCGTTGGCGCAACGCATCGCTCCGTTGGCCGGTACGACGCCTGTGTGCGTGGTGTCAAGCCCAGTGGATACGCGGGCCTTCCGGCCCTTGGAACAACGTGAGTCGTCCGTCACGCGCCTGCTGAGCGTGGGAAACCTTGTCGAAGTCAAAGGCCATCGATATTTGCTTGACGCAATGAAGACGCTCCTGGACAGAGGTGACACGATCACACTCGACATCGTCGGGGATGGACCGTTGCGCGATCATCTGGAGCAGCAGGCGCACGATCTCGGGGTTGCAGCGAATGTCAGGTTCTCGGGTCGCCTGGAGCGGCCGGACGTCGCAACGAAGATGCGCGAGGCCGACGTGTTCGTCCTCCCCAGCCTGTGGGAGACCCAAGGCTGTGTCCTGCTGGAGGCGATGGCGAGCGGAGTGCCAAGCGTCGTGACCCGCGTCGGCGGCACGCCAGAGGTGGTGGACGACACCACCGGTGTGCTGGTGGAGCCGAGGTCCTCGGCTGCGCTCGCCGACGGCATCGACGAGGTCATACGGTCGCGCGGCAGGTATGACGGTCAGGCCATGCACGCGAAGGCAGTGGATCGATACGGCTATACGGCGATCGCGGAGGCGTGGACCGAGGTGTACAGGCTCGCGCTCGGTGGGGCGACGCGGGAAGGCCAGGGCGCCCTTGTCTGAACGCGAGGGACAGACGGCGTTCGATCCCACCGAGTACTGGCAGGAGCGTCTCGCGGCCAGCTACTCCCTCGGATCGGTGGGATGGAGCTCGCTCGGTGAATCGTTCAACGAGTGGTCGTACGCGGTCCGCCGGCGGGTCTTCACCCGGGTGGCGCGTGACGCACTGACGGGAACGGCTGACGCGAGTGTCCTGGATGTTGGCTCGGGTACGGGGTTCTACCTGGACCTGTGGCAGCAACTGGGGGTCAGCCACATCACTGGGAGCGATCTCACCGATGTCGCCGTCCAACACCTGGCGCAGCGCTTTCCGGGCTGCCACGATCAGGATGATGGACATCGGCGCAGCCGCGGTCCCGCTGCCAGAGCGTGCCTTCGACGCGGTCTCGATCGTCGACGTTCTCTTCCACATCGTCGACGATGAGCGCTACGCACAGGCCCTTGCCAACCTGAGTGGGTTGCTGAAGCCCGGCGGGACAATGATCCTGAGTGAGAACCTGGTGCCACGGCAGAGCCGAGCCGCTCATCAGGTCACTCGGAGCAGAGGCTGGATCCTCTCCGCCCTCGCGGCGGCCGGTCTGGTCGTGACCCACGAGTACCCGATGTTCTTCTTGATGAACACCCCGGTGAGCTCTGACCGGCGGCTGCTCCACAAGTGGTGGGAACTGGTCATGAAGGTCGTTCCTCGACACGAGGCGATCGGGTGGGCCGTGGGCGCAACGGTCTTCCCGATCGAGACTCGCGTTGACACGCCTCGCGGCCGACCGGCACTCGCCGTCGACGACGTTGGTTGTCTGTCGCCGTCCGTCCGACTAGATGAGAGCACGAACCCTCATATGATGGCCGCCGTGGAACGGGCAGGCACCGTCATGACGGTCGTTGGCGCGCGGCCGAACTTCATGAAGACGATCCCGGTGATCGCGGCGCTGAAACGGCGGACCACCTCCGTGCGCCATACGCTGGTGCACACCGGGCAGCACTACGACGACGCGATGTCGAGGATCTTCTTGCGAGGAGCTCGGCGTCGGGGCCCCTGACGAGATGTTGTCCGTCGGGTCCGCGAGCCATGCGGTGCAGACCGCACGCGTCATGGAGCGGATCGAGCCCGTCATGGAGCGGATCAAGCCCGATCTGGTCCTCGTCCCGGGCGACGTGAATTCGACCCTCGCCGCCGCGCTCGTGGCATCCAAGCTCGGCATCCGGGTCGGCCACATCGAGGCCGGACTGCGCTCGTTCGATCGCAGCATGCCAGAGGAGATCAACCGCGTCCTCACCGATCAGATCTCAGACCTGCTGTTCATCCACTCGCCCGAGGCGCTCGACAACCTCGTGTCCGAGGGTGTCTCAGCCGACCGAGTGCATGCGGTGGGGAACACGATGATCGACACGCTGGTGGCAATGCGGCCGCGGATCACCGAGATGCAGGCGGCGCAGCGCCGCGGCCTCAGCCCGAGCTCCTATCTCGTGGTCACGTTGCACCGGCCGGCGCTCGTCGACGGTCCGTTGCTCGCGCTGCGGTCGGGGCGTTGGAGGAGATCGCCAGGGACATGGTCGTGGTCTTCCCGATCCATCCGCGCACGGCGGCCTCGATGGAACGTCAAGGACTGTCCTTCACGTCGCCCCACGTCCGCGTGGTCGACCCGCTCGGATACGTCGAGTTCCTCAGCCTGGTGCAGGACTCGGCCGCGGTGCTCACCGACTCCGGCGGTATGCAGGAGGAGACCACCTATCTCGGAGTCCCGTGCTTCACGCTGCGCGACAACACCGAGCGCCCGATCACCTGCGAGGTGGGCACCAATGTGCTGCTCGGGTTGGCGCCCGAGCGCATCAGAGAGGTCCCCGAGCTGATCGAGCGGGCACGATCGCGGCGGGCCGAGGTACCGCCCGGCTGGGACGGCGCCGCTGCCGAACGTCTCGTCGACGTTCTGCTCGAGACCGAGCGCGTCGACGATGCGGAGCCGGCGGCCGTCGACTCGTCCCCGCCGAGGTCGGCGCTCCAGTAGTGACGCGGCCGGCCACCTCGGACAATCCGCGGCCTCGCGGCCCAGGCCGGGAGGCCGCCAACACGCTCCTGGCCCATGCGGCGCTTCAGGGACTGGCGTGGTCCGGACCCATACGACGGTCTGTTCTTTCCGTGGCCGGCCTGGATGACCGGCGGGGCGCCGCCGGCGACAGGCCATCGTCCAGGCACACGCTCGGGCCCCGGTCGACATCCGGCGCGTGTACCGGCGCACGCATCCGCAGATCGCCAAGGCGCTGGGCGTGTTCGGGTCGGTGGCGATGCGCCTCGCACGGGACGGCCGCCCGGCCGTCGCGGGACTCGGCCTCGGCGCACTGACGCAGCTTGACGCTGATCGCACCGCCGGGCCCGTGGCATGGGGGTATCCGTTCGATGTTCAGACGCGCTGGAGCTTCTACCCGGCGGGCAGCCCGAACGTGGTCGTCACGTCATTTGCGGTGCAGGGTCTATTGGAGGGTTCGGCGGTCCTGAGTCAGTCGGGTCCGCAGTTCCGGGCCGGGCGCGGGCCGCCGCTGAGTGGGTTCTCGACGCGCTGTGGGTCGAGTCAGGCGGCTTCTTCGCCTACCACCCGAGCGCCGCGGTGAACATCCACAACGCGAATCTGCTCGGTGCGCTGTGCGTGCATCTCGCGCTCGGTGAGGATCGCGTCAGCCCGCGACCGCGTGCGGCGAGCGGTCGAGGTCAGCCTCGGCGCGCAGGCGCCGGACGGCGGGTTTCCGTATGGCGACGGGAGCGGGCCTGCAATGGCGCGACTCGTTCCATACGGGGTTCGTCCTGCGGTGCCTGATGGAGATGGAGGCGATCGACCCGGCGATCGGGGACGCCGTGCGGCGTGGCGCGCCGCTCGTACATGAGCTTCTTTGATCAACTTGGACGGGCCAAGCTCTTCGCCGACCGCGAGTTCCCTGAGGATGCCCACTCCGCCGGAACCGGGCTCTCCACTTTGTCGCTGCTCTGTCGTCGGGGTATGGTTGACCAGGAGATCCTCACGCGCGTCGCCCAGACGCACCCTCACGAAAGGCCTGCGAAACGGCCACGCGGTCGCCCGTCGCTACCGGTGGGGCCCCACGACGACCCAGTATCTGCGTTGGTGCGACGCGCACGTGGCGCTGGGCCTCGCCGACACGGCGCTCGCGCTCAGCAGCCCGTAGCGATGCCGAGCGAGACAACCCTGTTCCGGTTCGCGCGTCGCTACCCTCTAGACGAATCGGGAGGCCACGTCCGCGTTCGACGTCCGCGTGAGCCCGCGAGCCGACGGGGGCTCCCCTTGGACCACATCGGCGATAGAGCGTGATCGAGAGCCCCACGAATACTGCGACTGGGACCAACGGCCCAGCTCCGCCCCAGCCGCTGCGGGCGGCGCTCGCTCGAGGCTGCAGAGCCTGACGCGCCAGAGCGGAGCGCTGGCGGTCGGCGCGTTGGCGACCCAGGCGGCGCAGCTCGTCCTGCTCATGACCCTCACTCGGCTGGTGGCAAAGCCCGAGCTGGGCGCCTACCAGCAGTTGAACCTTCTTTACGGGATCGTCACGCCTCTACTGGTGGCGGGCATTCCCGCTGCGCTCCTGTACTTCGTTCCTCGCTCGAAGGAGCCTGGCGAGATTCGTCTATGGGTGGGCGACGCGTACATTCTGCTCGGAGTCATGGGCGCGGCGACCTCGATCGTGATCTTGTGGTTGCGCACACGGCGGTCGCCAAGGCATTGGGCAACGCGGCCCTGTCGCCCGTGCTGGTCTTCTACGCGCCGTTCCCGTTCCTGGCGTTCGTCGCCGCCGTCATGCCCGCTGCGCTCATCGCCGCTCGGCGCGCCACGCTGGCCGCGGTGCTCAACGCGGCCTCCGGGGCCCTGACACTGGTGTGCGTCGTCACGGCGGCCCTGATCGCGCCTGACGCCCAGCACATGGCGGTCGGGCTCGTCGTCGGGCAGTTCGTTGCCACGCTGATCTCGACGTTTGCGGTGTACCGGGCGGTAGGGATCTCGATCCACCGGGAGCGCGTCGTCTCGGGTTCACTGGCGCTTCTGCGCTACGGCTTCCCGCTCGCGCTGACCGGGCTCGCGGGGATGTTCGCGTTTCAGTTCGATCGCCTCGTCGTGAGCCGAGAATTTCTCCCCTGCGCTCTACGCCGTATACGCGATCGGCGCGGTGGAGCTGCCGCTTTCGGTCATTGTCCAGCAGGCTGTTAACGTGGTGCTCGTGCCCGCCATGACCCGGCACTACGCGGCCGGCGACATGCCCGGTCTCACCGCCCTGTGGAAGCGGGCGATCCGCCGCACCAGCCTGGTGCTGTTTCCGACGTTCGTGTTCTTCATGCTCACCGCGGAGGAGACCGTGCGGATCCTCTATGGCGCCGCTTACCACGAGAGCGCCGTCGTTTTTCGCATCTATTTGTGTCTGGTGCCACTGCGGGTCGCGACCTACGGGATCATCACCCAGGCGATCGGAAAGACGCGCGTGAACCTTTCGGCTCGTTCGTCCTCCTTGCCATCAACGCGGTCCTGGTGCTGGCGCTGGTGGGCCCCCTCGGGCTTTCCGGCCCTGCGGTGGCGACCGTGCTGGCGACGTTCGCAATGGCCGGGTACTACCTGATCCGTCTTCGTGGCATCCTCAATCTGAGCTTCGTGCGCTGTTTCCCGCGCGTCTCGTCGTGCGTCAACCTGCTGATCAGCGCGATCGCGGGGCGCCCCGTGGCGCTCTTGCTCGTCCTCGGGCTCCACGGATTCCTCCAGCTCGTCGTCGCGGCCGTCGTCTATGTCCCGTGCTACGTGGCGCTGCTCTTCGTCGCCAAGCGCCTTGATCAGACCGAGATCGAGTTCGGCCGGCGGGTCCTCGGCAACACCGTGTGCGCCCATTGCTCCGACACCTGCGGGCACGCCTGACCCACGGCTCGACATGAGCGTCGCACGCCCGGCGGCACGTCCTCATCATCCACTACCATTTCCCCCCCTCGGGGGAGCCGGCGTGCAGCGCGTCCTGAAGTTCGTCAAGTATCTCCCGGAGCTCGGCTGGGACGTCACGGTGCTGTCCACAAGTTCGCGCGCGTACGCGGTGACGGACGAGAGCCTGCTCGACGATGTTCCGGCCGAGGTGCGCGTGGTGCGCACGACCGAGATTCCAACGATCGCGCTGAGGCGTCGGCTGCTGAACCCGGCCCATCGTTTGCGGGTTCCCGGGCTGATCGACTACATCGGGTGGCCTGACGACACCTCGGGCTGGCTCCCGTTCGCGACCCTAAGGGGCTTCGTCTCGCACGTGAGTTGAGGCCAGACGCTGTGTTGAGCAGTTCCTACCCGTACACCGCGCACATCGTCGCGACGGATCGTCAGCCGCGCCTGCCGGGATACCATGGGTGGCTGATTTCCGCGATGCCTGGACGCACAATCCGCACGCCGATCCTTCCCGCCTCGTGACGCGGCTCAATCGCCGGGCCGAGCAGCGGCTTGTGCGGCAGGCCGATCGCGTCACGGTAGTCGATGACAGTCTCGAGTTGGAGGGCCTTGACACCGATGATCCGCGCCGGGTGGTCATCCACAATGGGGTCGACGAGACGGATTTCGATCTAGGGCCCAGATCGGGCCGCCGGCGGCAGACCGATTTGCGTTGACCTACGTCGGCTCTCTATACGGGTCGGTGGATGCCGCACCGGTGTTCGCATCGATCGGCCGGTTGATTGAGCAGCGGGCTATCGACCGAGATCGGTTTGAGGTCCAGCTAGTGGGCAACGTCTGGCTCGGCGATCGACCGATTGGCGGCGACGGTCGTTCCCGTGCGAGCGGTTGGCTACGTCGATCACCGTCGGGCTGTGACGGAGATGCGGCGGGCGACCGCGCTGCTCTTCTACCTGCCCCCTGGATACCCCGGGCCCTCGGGCAAGATCTTCGAGTATCTGCTCTCGGGCCGTCCAATCCTCTGCGTGGCATGGCGCAAGAGCTTGGCGTACCGGCTGGTTCAGGAGCTCGGAGCCGGCGTAGTCGCTGAGCCCGACGATCCCGAGTCAATCGACCGGGCCCTTGCGGAGTTGTATGGACGCTGGCATGACGGGGCCTCGGGATCGGTCCAGAGGTGCGGAAGCGTACCCTGGCGCGTTTCTCCCGACGGGACCTGACCGGAGAGTTGGCGCGCGTCCTCGAAGATGCGATTCGCTCCAGGGCCGTCACAGCTGGCGACGCTCAGGACCAGCGAGATACGGATCTGGCGGCCTTAGCGTGACCTCACCGCCAGAACACGTCGGAGATCGGTTCGAGCAGACAGCTGTGTGGGGCAGCTGGCGGCCGATCCTAAGACCGTCGGGCGCGTCCGCACCTTTGAGCAGATGATGCCTGCTGGGTCGAGAAAATCCTGGATGTTGGTTGTGGCGACGGGGCGATCACCAACCGTCTCGCTCGCACGTGGGATGTGACGGGCGTCGATCTCAGCGCCACCGCACTCGCGCACCTCGAGGGGCCGGCGATTCGAGCGTCCGCGACGGACCTACCGCTGTCTGACAATTCGTTCGACCTCGTTCTCTCAAGCGAAATGCTCGAGCACCTCTCGGCCACGGCCTATCGCAAGGCGATTTCGGAGATGCGCAGAGTGTCTCGGAGATATGTGCTGATCGCAGTCCCGTATCGGGAGGACCTCGCGTTTAGGACCATCCGTTGCCCTCGGTGCGCTTGGAACGGACACGTCTGGGGGCACCGTCGCAGGTTCACCGCCGAGTCACTGTTGCGAGACCTTGATGGGTTTGTGGCGATCGAAACGCGCACCTTCGGTCCTCTCCAGCCGCCGCCCTGGCCGCGCTGGCTGACCTGGGCCGCGCACAATCTGCTGAGGGTTACTACTGGGCACCCGGGCAGCACCCGATGTGCGAGCGGTGCCAGAACACCGATTTCACATCGACGCGGGCATTACCGGCAGCGCTTCACCGGGTGAACCGACCGTGCGCGGCGACGAGCCGAGAATGCCGTTCTGGATGGCGGTGCTCGCCGAGGCTCGTCAGGACTGACCTGGGACGCTCCCGCGGCGGCGGCGTCGGCGTCGGCGAGCACACGTAGATGTCGTCTCCGGGGCGCCGCGACGGCTCCACAAGCCCCATGTCGTGACGCTTCTCGGGGACAAACCTCGCGGCGTAGTCCACACGCCGCACGGTTGCGAAGGCCCGACCGAGCCGGTCGGCGATGTCCGGCGCGTAGAGCCGGACGTGGTCGTGCTGCCCGAACTCCCGCTCGCGGTCGGCCGGAGTGGGGGCGAAGGTCTCGTGAGTCGTCTCGAGGTTCGGGTCCGCGGGGACCTGGATGAGCGCGACGCCATCCTGAGTGAGGACACGCGCCATCTCGTGCGCGACGGTTACGTCCTCCGGGATGTGCTCGAGCACGTGCGAGCAGACGATGACGTCAAAGCTGTCGTCGCCGAAGGGAAGGTCTCGAGCATCGGCCTGAACCTGGACGTGAGGGCCTGGCTCGAGATCGGCTGTGACGTAGTCCACGGTTGGGGCCGCTGAGAGTGCAGCGTGAAGGCCGGGCTCGGGCGCGAGGTGCAGGACCCGTCCTGGCCTACGCATCAGGTCGGTCTCGCGTTGGATGTACAGCATCATCAGCCGATGACGGGCATACGACCGGCATCCGACGCACATCAGGTTGATCCCACGTCGCATGAAGCGGGCGAATCGCCGCTGGCAGATCGGGCACTGGTGTCGTCCGCCGCGGTTGATGGCTCGGAGCACGACAAGCGCTGCTTCACGAAGGAACGGTCTCATGAGAGCGCCCGCCTCACGCCGGGTTTGACGGGGACGCGAGCGGTCCAGATCACCCCCGCCCACAGCCAGTACGCCTCGTTCTGGAACACCGTCGGCGGCACCGAGTTGGCGACCACGACGAAGCACACCGCGATCCCGAGGAAGGTGATCCGCCACGGCTCCAGCTCGGGTGGAGCACGGGTCGCCAGCGTGGTCACGCCCCCCGTGAGAAATCCCGCCAGCCAGATGAGAAGCCCGACGACCCCCAGCTCAACGGCGTAGCCGAGGAAATAGTTGTGGACGTCCACCGTCGTTGCGGTGAGTGGATAGTCCTGACTCTGCCTGAAATAAGGTTGGCTGGACTGCACGAACCGTGACCATCCGAAGCCCAGCAGTGGCCGGGCAGCGATCATGTTGACCGCGGCCACGGTGAGGTTCTCCCTATCCCAGACCGGGCCCTGGTCTGAGGCGCGCGATGACACCTTTGCCGAGAGCCCTGGGACGAGGACCAACGCCAGGAGCACTGCGGCGACTCCGCCGATGATCACCGGCACCGCAAGGTGACGCAGCCGCGCGAACGCAACCATCATGATGATGGTGGCAACAACAACGCCGATCCATACCGACCGCTCCAGGGTGAGCAGCGTGCCGATCGCACACAACGCGGCGACCCCGCCGGCCGCGATCCTGGCTGACCCACGCCATTTTGTGACAGCGATGCATGCCGCCAGACCACACGTGTAGAGTCCGAAGCCGTTGGCGACCGCATCGGCAAACGGGCCGCGGCCGCGGCCGCGATGAATGCCGTAGTTGAGGTTGTCGATGTACTTGGGCCAGACGAGAGCGTGAGGGCCGACCATCTCGAACAGGACTGTGAGCCCGAGGTAGGCGCCCAGGATCACCAGGGCCGTCAAGAGCATCTGCCTTCGGCGTGGCGTGTCGTAGATCACGGGCGCGAGGTAGAAGATGAGGAACGGGAAGGCGCCGTAGGCCTCCACGATCTTCAGCCCCGACGCTTTCTGGAACAGGGTGTGAGACAGCAGCGCGGAGCCCACGGCCCAGAGCAGGGCCAGGGCCAATACCCAGTGGACAGGTCGCAGTGGCGGCAGCGGCCGGCGGCCGGTGACAGCCCGCAGCAGGACCAGGCCGATCGTGGCGGCGATTAGCAGGCGGTCGGGGGCGAGGATGCCGGGGAGCCCGAGCTGTTGCCAGTTGCCGGCGAACGGGGTCAGGAAGACACCCAACGTAAGCAGCACCGCTGGATCGATCGCCAGCGCGACGTAGGCGGCCGCCGGAATCGCGAGCAGCGCGAGCGGCACGAGGGCGATCGGACTCCGTGTCTCGATGCTGAGACCCATGGACGCGGCGGCGGCGCAGGTAACAGCCACCACAGCCACCACTGGCGTCTGCAGCCGGGTGAGGCGAGCCGGCACGGGGTGCTCAGGTGGGCCGGGAGGCTCGGGCGCCGAAGGCCAAGACGGCGGCGACACCGATGACGCCACCAACCAGGAGACCGAAGAGTATGGCGATCTGGGCGACCTGCTTGCGGTCGTTCGTCGCGATCGACGCCGGGGCGACGGAGACGGCCTGGCGTGACGTGGTGTTGTTCTCGCTCTGCTGCGTGTAGAGGGCCTGCGCGCCGCTGAGCTGGGTCTGAGCCTCAGTGACCTTGGCCGTCGCCTCGTCGATCTGCCGCTGTATGACGGGGTCGGGGGTGGCCGGGCCGGTCGTGGTCGTGGTCGCGGTCAGCGCCTGGTCCGCCTCCTGTCTCTGCGCCTGGGCCTTGAGACGCGTCACCTGGTCCTCGGCGCGGCTGAGCGCGACCGCGTACTGGTGGACGGTGTTGAGCAGAGACGTCGAGCTCGACTGCGTGTTGAGGAGCCGATGGGCGTATCCGGCCAGCGCGGTGAGCGCAGTGTTGGCAGCGGTCTTGGCGACCCCGGCGGTCGACGCGTTGGCGCTGATCGACACGAATGGGCTGGTGGGGACCGGGGTCCCGCTCACGTGGGCGGCGACCCAGGCCGGCGTCGTATGAAGTGCCTTCGCCACCGGGTTGACGACCGTCGTGCTCTGGACGACGCGGGCAAACGTGCTGGCCAGCCCCTGAGCGGCCTCGAGGGAGCCCGCCAGGGACGCGGCGTTGGAGGCGTTGACGGCCACCGCGGACATCCGCGCCGTGGCGGTGTAGACCGGCGGACGCTTGAACGCGTAGACCGCGCCGCACGCAGCCCCCAGGACAGCGCAGATGAGGACCAGGTACCAGTACCGGCGGATGGCGCGGAACGCCGTCGGACGCTCGGTGAGGGTGTCAGGCATGTCGAATTGCTCAATCATGATCCGGGACGCGCAAGGAGCGTGCGGCAGTGGCCGGGTTCACGCGGAGTGGCACGTCGCAACACTCCATCTTAGGCGGTATTGGATTTGAGGTCGGTCTTGACTGCCTGGAGGTACTTCCACGGGAATGATTGCAGGAGGACTCCCGGAGTCTTTCCGTCAAACAGGCGGGTATAGGGATTCGACCCCAGGGGCGTGGGGTCCTCCGCAAAGAAGCCGATCGCGTGATGAGTTCGGTCGCGCACGATGATCCCGTACCGCTGTGCTGCCTCGGCCATCGTCTGGATGATCCGGGGCAGATGCAATGACGCGATGTCGAGCTGGGGGTCCAGTCGGAACACCGTGCCCTCCGGGATCGCGACCGACGCGGTGAGCGTGCCGTCCGTGCGCTCCGCAGGGAACGCGAACTCCCCTTGTTTGGCGTTGGGGATGGCGATGGCCAGCGCGTGGTTGATCTGGCCGCGTTCCAGCTCGCCGATCGTCATGGTCCCGGCCACCACGGGCAAGCTCGTCGCCGTTGAGCCCCAGGACGCCTGTGCGCCGGGCCACGAGTTGGAGGTGTAGTAGCCCGGGCTTGATGACATGTTGTGGATGGCTCCACCCCAGGCGGCCCGCCACTGATCGCCGTCGCGGCGAAGGTGCCAGAACTCCCACATCGAATCGGTCGACGGTTGGATTAGCGTGAGGTGCGCGTCGTCGCCGGCGGCCGGGTGGGCATCGGCGGGCAGTGGAACGCGCGCGAACGCGGTGCGCAGCGTCTTGCCATATGCCTGGGTGACATCGAGGTGTACCGGCACGCAACGCTGACTCGATCCGACGACGTAGATTGGGGTGCTGTCGTCCGCGGTCTCGATCCAAGGTCCGATGCCCTCCTTGATCTCGCTCTCGGCCTCCTGGGTGAGCCCCTGGGCAAGCCGCGGGTCGCCCAGGGGCTGTGAGCCCACGTCGGGGCGGTTCCAGATCGAGTCGGCCGAGAACAAGCCCGACACCTCGGTCGGCTCCGAGCCCGGGGCGTTGTTCGTCCCACACGACACCAGCTTGCTGGTCGGTGTCGGCCCAGATGCCTGGGTTGTCGTCGTCGATGTCGTTGGTGTCGTTGATGGCGTTGATGGCGGCGCGGTGGTTGTCGCCGGGGGCGGTGTGGACCCACCGCACCCTGCCAGAAACATCGCAGACAGCGCACCGGCGAGAATGCTCAGGCAGAGCGCCCGGCGACCCACCGGTCGTACCATGCGCTGACGCTGTAGAGGTTCCACAGGTGGTAGCTCCAGTCTCCGCGACCTGTTCGGTGGGCGGCGAACAGGCGAACAACCTGATCCATGTCGAGTAACCCACGCTCGCGAAGAGCTGACGACGTTACCGTCCGCTCGGCGAGTTCTCCGAATCTGCCTCGAAGCCACTCGGGCATCGGCGTGCCGAAGCCCTGCTTCCGCCGGTCGAGGATCTCATCGGGGAGTGTTCCCCGCATCGCTTGTTTGAGAACGTATTTGCCGCTTCCATTCCGGTACTTCATCTGGGGAGGAAGTGCCACCACGAACTCGACGAGGCGATGGTCAAGAAACGGATCGCGACCCTCGACCGAACTGGCCATCGTGATCCTGTCAAGCCTCATCAATAGCAGCTCAGATAGGCGCTGCTTAAGTTCCAAGTAAGTCATCTTCTGAAAGAGGTCGGCATCTGGACGCTCGGTCTCGGCCTCGCGCCAGACCGCCTCCGGGATCCGGCGTGAGTCAGGCCGGCCGGACCCGTTGGGCGCGATGCGATCCTTGAGCGGTCCGCGGAAGCAGAGCGCGCCGCCCCAGTACGGAATCGGCGATGCCGCCGCGTCGTAGATGGCCTCTCCGTGACGGATGCCGCGGCCCAGCCGATGTGTCAACCACACCGCTGCGTCGCCGATCGGCTGCTGGGCCCAGTCTGGGACGCGCTGCTGGAACGGCACAACGAACCGGCGGTGGTCGGCGTAGCCCCGATACCCGTGGAAGATCTCGTCGGCCCCCTCGCCGACCTGCACCACCGTAGTCCCGCTGTCGCGGGCGAGCTTGGTGACGAAGTGCTGGGGGATGGCGGTCCAGTCCGACGTCGGCTCGTCCTGGTGCTCGATGAGTTGCGGGATGTAGCCCGCCAGGTCGTCGTCGTCGATAATGACCTCGTGGTGGTCGGTGCGGAAGCGCTGCACCACCGTCCGTGCATAGGCGAGCTCGTCGTAGCGGGGGTGGCCCTTGGGAGCGGTCGAGTACGTCCGTATCGGTTGTGATGAGCGCTCGGCCATCAGCGCCACGTTGGTGGACGAGTCAACGCCGCCGGAGAGAAACACCCCGAAGGGGACGTCGGACATCATGCGCTTCTCGATCGAATCGGCAAGCAACCCGCGCGTGTGGCCCACCATCTCCTCCTCACTCATCGCGCCCGCGGCGCTCGCGACCTCGTCTGACCACGGCGACCAGTAGCGCTCCCGCCTGCTCCGGCCATCGGCCTGCACCACCATGTACTCCGCCGCCGCCAACTTGTGGACGCCCTTGAACAGCGTGTCGGGCTGGGGCACGAAGGCGAACGTCAGGTAGTCGTAGAACGCCGCCTCGTCGAGCTCGGCGCGCACGGCCGGGTGGCGCAGGATTGCCCGGGCCTCCGAGGCGAACACGAGCCCCTGGGGAAGCAGGGCATAGAGCAGTGGCTTGACGCCGAGCCGGTCGCGGGCCAGGACGAGCGACCGGCGGGGCGCGTCCCAGATGGCGAAGGCGAACATCCCGTCGAGGCGGGCGACGCAGCCCGGGCCCTCCTCCTCATAGAGGTGCAGGATCGTCTCGGTGTCGGTCCGCGAGCGGTAGGTGTGGCCCTTGGCCTGGAGCTCGGAACGCAGCGCCTCGTGGTTGTAGACCTCGCCGTTGTAGGTGATCCAGACGGACCCGTCCTCGTTGGACATGGGTTGGTGGCCCGCGGCCGACAGGTCGATGATTGACAGCCGGCGATGGCTCAGCGCCACGCGGTGGGCCGGATCGGCCCATGCGCCGTCGTCATCGGGGCCGCGATGGCTCTGCGTCGCCGCCATGTCACGGGCGAGCGCCTCGCTGACGGCGAACGAGTCGGCAAAGCCGAGGATTCCGCTGATTCCGCACATGTCAGCGCCGCGCCCATCGCCGTCGCTGCCGCGACAACGAGGTCACGTCCAGCCGTGCTGCACCGCGTGCTCGACAGCGCCCTGGAACGCGTCGGCCATGCGGTCGTAATTGAACTCGGCGGCGTCGAGGCGAGCCTGGCGCCCCATTTGGGCCGCTGCCGCGCGGTCGCCGACCAGGCGCTGAATGGCATCGCCGAGGCGACCGGGGTTGCGCTCGGGCACGACGTAGCCGTTCTGCCCGTCGCGGACCAGGCCGCCGACGGCGGCGCCGACCGCGTCGGTGGCGACGACCGGTAGCCCGGCATGCATCGCCTCGTTGACGACCAGCCCCCACGGCTCGTTCGTCTCGCGCGTCGTCACCGACGGCAGCACCAGGCAGGTGGCGCTCTCGAGCTCGGCGGGCAGGTCGTCCTGGGGGACATGCCCGACGATCGTCACGCGCGAGCTGGCGTTGACTCGCCGGCGAATGTGCTCCTCCAGCGAGCCGTTGCCCACCAGCCGCAGTTCGGCCGACGGGTCGGCCACCTTCTCGAACGCCGCCAGGAGATCGTCGATCCCCTTGCGCTCCTCGAACTGGCCGATGAAGAGCACGACCGGCCGGCCATTGCTCGACGGCTGGACGCCGGCAAAGCGCGACGCGTCCACGGCCTGGCCGGCCACAAAGATCTTCTCGCTGTCCACCCCCGGGACCTCGAGCAGCACCCGCTTGACGTGCTCCCCGTAGACCACGATTGCCGGGACGTCGCGGTACAGGGCCTCGGTCACCGGTCGGCTGAGGCGGTGGAACGTGGTCTGTGGGTGAAACCACATCCCCGTCCACAACACGAATGGGACTCGTCGATGCCGGGCGGCGCCGTAGAGCGACGGCAGCATGAGCCGGCCGTTGAGGTTCTTGATGACCGCGTCGTAGCGGTCGGGCTTCAGGCGAAACGGGAGTGCGGGAACGAAGGGCTCTCCCGCGACGCGATAGCGCCGGAGGGCAATCCGCCGAAAATCTCCGTCCTCGATCGTGGGGAGACTGCTGTTCCACCACTTGTCGCGCGCGTCGGAGAAGAAGTAGAAGTCCATCTCCATCCGGCGTGCGAGTTCTTCGAACAACGGACGGCGGTAATGCGGACAGAAGTAGTCCACGAATGCGACCCGTCTTCGCACGCGGCGCCAGTATAGTCCGGGACTTTTTCCGGTCCGACGGACGCTCGGTCAGGAGGCGCGGTGCAGCGACATCTTCAGGACCTGGAGCGAACGCCAGGGAAAGTAGTGGAAGAACTCGGAAGGCCACATGCCGTCGAACAGCGCGTTGGGGTCCGGCCTGCCGTTTTTAGGGTCCACCGTGCCATCGGCGTCCCGCCTCACTCCGTAGTAGGGATCTGAGGCGGTGTAGGGCTTGGCGCCGTATTGAGTGGGGTCCTCGGCGAAGAACCCGATGTCGGAGAAGCTCTGATCGCGCACGATGATGCCGTACCGCTGCGCGGCAAGCGCGATCATCTCGACGATCTTCGGCAGATGCATTGCGGGGATGTTCAGGCGTGGATTGAGCCGCAGGTGGGCTCCTTCGGGCAACTCGGCAGCGCCGCCGATCCCATCCGTGCGCTGTGCCGGCCAGGCGACCACTCCTGCGCGAGGGCGAGGAATCGTGATCGCAAGCGCATGGTCGATGTGACCGGCGCGCAGTTCGGCCAGGGTCATCGTCCCCGCCACGAGGGGAAGGCTCGTCGCGCTCGCGCCCCAGACGGCCAATGCGCCACTCCATGCGGACGGCGTGTAGTAGCCGGGGCTGTTTGACACGTCGTCCATGGCACCGCCCCAGCGGGCGTGCCAGCCATCGCGCTGTCGATTGAAGTGCCAGTACTCCCACAGGCGGTTGGTGGACGGCTGATAGATCGTGATCTGGCTGTCGCTGCCCGCCGAGGGTCGGGCATTAGGGGGAACCGGCACCTGATCGGACGCGCCCTGCAAAGAGTGGACCCAGAGGGTGTTCTGATCGGTGTCGATCGCCACTTTGACGGTGCGCTGGTGAGCTCCGACGACATAGATCGGGGTCGTGTAGCCGTATGTCATAACGAACGGCCCGGTACCGGCGTGGCCTTCGGCCTCGGCCTGACTGGCGAAGAAGGCCACCAGCGGTCGAGAGGCGGGATCGAGCTGCGCGTTGGCGGGGACCGGTTGGTTCCATACGCTGTTTTGGGCAAAGAGCCGGCCGGCGATCGGCCTCCCCGGGACCGAGGCAATCTGCGCCGGCGCCGGCGAGTTGAGAGGAGGGCGCGCGACGCGCCGCGGGCTGGTCGGCTTGGCGTGGGGATGGAGCACGGCCCCATCCGATCGCGGCGAGGCAGACGCTGACGCGGAGCCCAGCGCGACCACGCCCACCGACGCGACCAGCGCAGCCTGGCGGCGATGTGCCCGGAACCCAGTCATACAGAATTTTGGCAAAACCTTGCGCATGGCGCTTCCCACGAACCTCATCGACGGTTCGCGTACCCGACCTGTTGGTGGTAACACCGTACCCGGACGGTTGTTGGAGGCGTGTCGGTCGGCCCGATCGCCTCTTTTCGGGTCTAGCCTCCGACGTTATCTGGCAGCAGAGCCTGAAGTTGCCGGGCCGAGGCGTTGACGTCGAACTCGGCCAGCACCTTGTCGCGGCCCCGCGCGCCGAGTTGCTCGCGCAGCTCGGGGTCCAGCGCCACGCGCGCCAGAGCGTCCACCAGGACGTCGACCCGGCCGGGAGCCACCAGCAGGCCGCTGCGGAGGTTCTCGACGAGCTCGGGGATCCCCATAACCTGGGTGGTCACGACGGGGACCGAGTGCGCCATCGCCTCCATCAGCACCACCGGCACGCCCTCGGAGAACGACGGGAGACAGAAGATGTCGGCCGCGCGCAACATCGAGGGGATCTCGTCGTGGCCAACTGCGCCGGCAAACCGCACACGGTCCTCAACCCCGATTCTCCGGGCGAGCGCCTCCAGGTTGGCACGCATCGGTCCGTCGCCGACGAGGGTCAGCCGGACCGGCACCCCGCGCCCCAGCAATCCCGCTACCGCCTCGACCAGGAGGGATTGGCCTTTGCGCTGGACCAGACGCCCGACGCAGATCATCTCCGGTTCCCCGCCCCTGTGCCGAGTCGGCTCAGCGACGGACTCGGCGGGATCGATCCCGCAGTGAATGACGTGGATGTCCTCCCAGCGCTCCTCGGCTGCCAACGTCATGAGCTGGCTTCGGCCGAAATCGCTGATCGCCACCGTGAAGCGAGCGGAATTGACCTTCTCCGCCAGCCGGTTGCGCGAGACATCCTCGAACTCCACTGGCCCATGGATGGCAAGGCTGAAGCTCCAGGGCTCGCCTCCGAAGCGCGCCGCCAGCAGCGCGGCGTCGCTGGCTGAGTCCGCGAATGAGGCGTGGATGTGGCGCACCCCACGCCGGCGAGCGACGTCCCAGACGGCGATCGACTCGGCGAAGTGCAACAGCCCACCCAACCGGCCCCGGAAACCAGGGCTGGCTCGCCGAAGCGCGAAGACGAGGGTGTCCAGGTAGCGGGAGGGCGCCCTCAGCAGGGCGGTGAGGTGCGCGCGGAGCAGGCCCAACCTCCGCGGAGGCCACACCGCATAGGTGCGTCGTCCTTCTTGCTGGTCGGCCTCGGTGAGGAGCTCCGAAGCGGGCGTGCGGTGGATGGAGAGTGTCTCGACCTCCACACCGCAGCGACGCAGCGCGTGAACCTCGCGGAGGAGGAACCGGTGGGAAACCGCCGGATAGTGGCTCGCTAGGTAACCGATCCTCATGTTCGGTCGCCTCGACTACTCACAGCGGCGCAGCGTAGCCAAGTGGCTATCGTCGAGGCGTCTCGTGTGCGGCATCATCGGACAGGTCAGGCGCGATGCGCGCCAGGTTGAACGGGCGACCATGGAGCGCATGTGCGCAGCCCTCGAGCACCGGGGGCCCGACTCACGCGGGCTTCATGTCGACGGGCAGGTGGGGCTCGGCATCCAACGGCTGCGCGTCATCGACCTGGAGACCGGCGATCAGCCGATCTACAACGAGGACCGTTCGGTGGTCGTGGTCCTCAACGGCGAGATCTACAACTTCCGCGAACTGAGGCGCGACCTGTTGCGGCGTGGCCATCGGTTCTCCACCGACGGCGACACCGAGGTGATCGTCCACCTCTACGAGGAGATGGGCCCGCGCTGCGTCGAGGCTCTGCACGGCATGTTCGGGCTGGCCGTCTGGGATCAGGGTGAGCGGCGCCTCCTCCTCGCCCGTGACCGTGCGGGCAAGAAGCCGCTGTACTACGCCGTGCGGCCCGACGCGCTCAGCTTCGCCTCCGAGCTTGGGGCGCTCATGGAGGACCCGGAGATCCCGCGTGACGCCGACGCCGCCGCGCTTGACGCGTATCTGGCCTATCGCTGGGTGCCCGCGCCGGCGTCGGCGTTCGCCGCCGCGCGAAAGTTGCGAGCTGCGTCCTACATGGTGCTCGATGAGACTGGTGTGCGTACGGAGCGCTACTGGCGCCTGGACTTCTCGGCCAAGCGGCGGTTCGCCTCCGCCGCCGAGCGCAACGAGGAGGTCCGCAGCCAGGTCCGGCGCGCCGTGGGACGGCGGATGATCGCCGATGTCCCGCTCGGGGCGTTCCTATCGGGTGGCGTTGACTCCTCGATCGTCGTCGCCGCGATGGCCGAGCAGTCGTCTGAGCCGGTGCGGACCTTTTCCATCGGCTTCACGCACGACGAGTACAACGAACTGCCGCAGGCGCGGCTGGTGGCTGAGCGCTTTGGCACCGAGCACCACGAGTACGTGGTGGAGCCCGACGCGGTCGAGATCCTCCCGCGGATCGTCCGCCATTACGGCGAACCGTTTGGAGACCCTTCCGCGGTTCCCAGCTTCTACGTGGCCGAGATGGCCCGACGGGAGGTCACGGTGGCCCTCAACGGCGACGGGGGCGACGAGACCTTCGCCGGGTACTCGCGCTACGCGGCCAACGTCCTGCTCGCGCGCGCCGACCGGGTGCCCGCCGTGGCACGGCGGCTGCTGGCGCGGGCCGTGGCGCTGCTGCCGCCGAGCGGGCGGATCGAAAGTCCCACCAGCCGGCTGCGCCGGGTCCTGTCCGTGCTCGGCCTTGACCCGCCCGACCGCTACGCCGCCTACATGACCCAGCTCAACGGTCTGGACCGCGACCAGCTCTACACCCCCGGGTACCGGCGAACGCTCTCCGAGCCGGCGGTGCTCGAGGTCATTCGGGGGCCGTGGCGCGAGTCCGCCGCCACTGACATCGTGGACCGCATGCTCGATGTCGACACGCTCACCTATCTCACCGACGACCTGCTGGCCAAAATGGACATCGCCACTATGGCCCATTCGCTGGAGGGCCGCTCTCCGCTTCTGGACCACGAGTTCATGGAGTTCGCGGCATCGCTTCAGCCGGCGGACAAGCTGAGCGGCCGGTCCTACAAGGTCGGCCTCAAGGCGGCGGCGCGTGGCTGGGTGCCCGACGAGATCCTGGATGCGCCCAAGCGCGGCTTCCGTCTGCCCATCCACGACTGGCTGCGCGGTGATCTACGCAGCTACGCGCGCGATGTCCTCCTGGATCCGGCGGCGATCGAGCGCGGCCACTTCAACCGCGCCTACGTCGAGCGACTGCTCGACGAGCACGCCGACAGCCGCGCCGATCATTCCCAGGGCATCTGGACGCTGCTCATGTACGAGCTGTGGCACGATCACGTCAGGAGAGGCGCCGCGCGAGATCTCACGCGGACGCCTTGACGTATAAGAGGCAAGGGGGACTCTTACTTTGAGCACGGTCATACCGCCCACGACGTCTGCGCCCGCCGGCGCAGCGGAGCCGGGCACGCCACCACGTGCGCTTGTGCTCGGGTGCCGTATTGACCGGCTGGACATGGCGCAGACGCTGGCGCGCTGCGAGGATCTCATCGCGCGGCGCGAGTTCGCACAGCATGTGGCCATCAATGCGTCCAAGCTCGTCGCGATGCAACACGATCCGGAGCTGCGGCGCATCATCGACGCCTGCGAGCTGGTCTCCGCCGACGGTCAGTCGGTGGTGTGGGCATCTCGCCTGCTGCGCGATCCGCTGCCGGAGCGCGTGGCCGGCATCGACCTCATGCAGGAGTTGTTCGAGCTCGCGGAGCACCGGGAGTTTCGCGTGTTCATCCTCGGGGCCAAGGCTGACGTGCTCGAGCAGGCTCGCGCCAAGATCGTGGCGCGCCATCCACGGCTTCAGCTCGTCGGCACGCGCGACGGCTACTTCGCCGAAGAACAAGGCGAGGCGGTCGCCGAGGAGGTGCGCCGCGCTCGTCCGGACATCCTGTTCGTCGCCATCTCCTCGCCGCGCAAGGAGTACTGGCTGGGGCGCCACGGGCGTGACATTGACGTTCCGTTCGTGATGGGAGTCGGCGGCGCGATCGACGTCGTGGCCGGGATCACTCAGCGAGCACCGGTACTCCTTCAACGCCTAGGGCTCGAATGGGCCTATCGGCTCTATCAGGAACCCAAACGCCTTTGGAGTCGCTATGCCGCGACCAACGCCCAGTTCAGCGTGCTCCTGGTGCGCGGCATGTTCGACATGCTGAGGAAACGAACCAGGCGCTAGCGGCGATCGTGCTATCGCGGGAACGCCGCCTCATCCAGCTGCTTTGTGGCACCGAGGCCCGACGGCTCGCCTGTCGGGACGAGATCGCGTCACTGGCGCAGGCTGCGGAGGGGGGCAGGTTGGTGGCGCTGCTCACGCGGATCAACCTTCTGGTTCTCATCGGTCGGCGTCTGGTGGCACTCGACGTCGGGAAGGTCCCCGAGCTCGAGCGCGAGCTCGGTCGTTCACCGGGGAGGCGCGGCGGTGGGGCGTGGCCAGCGAACTGGCCAGCCTCGAGGTGCTCAGCCGACTCCGCACGGCGGGCATCCGTGCGCTGCCGCTGAAGGGCAGCCTGCTCGCCCGCGAGCTCTACGGCGACGTGGCGACGCGGACCTCGATCGACATCGACGTCCTGGTCGCCCCAGACGACCTTCCACACGCGGTGTCGGCGGTGAGCGAGCTGGGCTGGCGCTGGGACCGCGTCGTGCGGCGGGAGGGAGGGCTCCCTGCGCTCCATGAGACCCTCACGCATCCCACGCTGCCGCGGGTCGAGCTGCCACTGGCGCGTGCACTGGTATGAGCGGCGCTTTGCCGTCGACGCGCTCGAGCGCGCTGAACCGACCGCATCCGGGGAGCCGCTGCGGATGCAGCCGCTGGACGGCCTCATCGCTTGATGCTGTTCTACGCTCGCGACGGGTTCTCGGGGCTGCGGTTTCCGGCCGATGTCGCGGCGTGGTGGGACCTCCGATGCGGGGACCCGGCGGGTCGATCCGCCGGCGGACATCGTCACCGAGCGCTATCCGGCCCTGATTGCTCCGGTGAGCGTCGCCTCCGGCCTGCTCTCAGCCCTGGTCGGGCTGCCGATCAGGGCGGGCGAGTCTCCGTTCCGATGGCGTGTCGGCAGAGGGCCTGGCCAGCCCCTTCCTCGATGGGGGCGGCCGGCAGGCTGAGGCCAACGCCGGCCTCACGGATCTGCTCCTCGCGCCGCCGCGCTCCGCCGGTGACGCGATGCGGCGCGTCCTCCACAACGCTCCCTCGGACCCGTTCGGACCGGCCGGCACGATGACAGAGGCGCGGCGCGCGTCGGCCGGTCACCTCCTGCGCGTCGCGCGTCGGTGGGCGCTCGCGTTTGCGCCCGCGGTGGTGCGGAGCTACGCGCCGTGGCGACCGGCGCGGTAGGGCGAGGCGCTCACCCGCGCAGGCTCGTGCGCAGTGCCGCCAGCCGGGTGTCCCACTCACCGCCCGACCTGCGCGATCCACGTCACCGCGTCGGACAGCGGCTCCGGGGTCACGGTGTAGCGCACGTCGCGCCCGTCGCGCTCGCGCTCCAGCAGCCCCGCGTGAGCGAGCGTGTTGAGGTGCTTGACGACGGCCTGGCGGGAGATCGGGAGTGCCCCCGCGAGCTCGGTCGCTGTGGCCGGATGGGCGGCGATCGCCGAGAGCAGGCGGCGCCGCGTTGGATCGGCGAGCGCGCTGAACACCGCGCCAGACGCGTCGTCGGGCATGGTCAGGCTGCGATCAGTGCGGGCCCATAGGTGACACCGCCGTGGCCCGGCAAAGGGGTGCCCACCAGATCGAGGACGTCCAGCGGGAGCGATTCGACGACACGCAGAAGAGTGCGGCCGGGTTCGATCTCGGTGAGGGTCAGCTCCACGCGCGACGCGGGCGCGTTGTCGACCGCCCACCAGAACGCGAGGCGTCCGGCGCCGCCGTCGTCAGGCGCGCGCGACCTCTTCGACCCAGCCCGTTCGGGTTTCCGTGCCGATTCGGAACTCCGCCTCGCCGCCCGGGCGCGGGTCGATGAGGATCTCGTCGGCAAGCCACAGAGCCAGCCAATCCGGGTCAGTCACTGCCTGCCAGGCGATCTCGAGCTCGGTCGCGAGCTCGATGCGCCGCTCGATCGTGTCACTCATGTCCTGGAACCTCCGTACCGGGCCGATCGCGAGTGGCGCTCTGCGCTCTGCGACGCGCTCTCGCAACTGATGAGTTGCACACTACCACGGACTCCGGCGAGATTTTCGGCACCACGATGTGCAGGATTGCGTCGACATTGGCGTACGTTGCGCGACGGACTGCCAC
>CAVWWN010000004.1:0-575509 GCA_963758705.1 uncultured Actinomycetota bacterium
GGGTTAGACCGCGACTCGGCCGCCGTCGACCGGGACGATGGCGCCGTTGATGAAGCTGGCGTCTTCCGAGGCGAGGTAGACGATCGTGTTGGCGATCTCTCGAGGATCGGCTGCGCGTCCGAGCGGCAGCGTTGCCGCGAGTTGGTTGATGCCCTCTTCGCCCATGGCGGCCGTCCCGGGAGTACGAGTCGGCCCGGGCGAGACCGCGTTGATCCGCACACCGACCGGCCCGTATTCCGCGGCCCAGGCCTTGGTCAGGAGTTCCAGCGCGGCCTTGGATGCGCCATAGGCCGACATTCCCGGCAGACCGAAGCTCGCGACCATGGTGGAGACGTTGACGATCGCACCGCTGCCACGCTCGATCATGCCCGGCACGAAGGCGGCGGTCAGAGTGAATGGTGCGACGACGTTGAACTCCAGCACTGCCTGGACATCCTCGATTGGGATCTCGTGGGTTGACCCGAACGGGAAGATTCCTGCGTTGTTGACGAGCACGTCGATCTCCCCTGTGGCCTGCGCGAGCTTCCGGGCGCCATCAGGTGCGGAGAGGTCGGCGGCAATGAAGCGTGCCTGTCCGCCGGTGGACTCGATCGCGTCTACGACGTCTCGGCCACGCGTCTCGTCGCGGCCGGTCACGATCACCTGGGCGTGGGCGCTGCCGAACTGCTCGGCCGCTGCCCGACCGATGCCTGAGGTGCTGCCGGTGACGAGCACGGTTTTACCTTCGAAGCTCATGATTCTCCTAGTGGACATGGACTAAATAGTCCAAGTTGGCCAGAGGGTGAGCGTAGCATCTACTTGGACTCAATGGTCCAAGTAGAGCTAGACTGGTCGGGATGGAGAAGCAGCCGAGAACAGCCCGGGGACGTGCGACACGCGAACGGATCGTCCGGGCCGCTACCGAACTGGTCGCCGAACGTGGCGTCGCTGGTACTTCGCTTGATGACGTGCGCGAGCTCGCGCAGGCCTCGAAGAGCCAGCTCTACCTCTACTTTGCCGACCGCGACGAACTTCTGCGCGCTGTCGCCGGGTCGACGTGCGACACCGTCCTGGAAACCCAGGCGGATGTCCTCGCTGGCTTTGACTCGATCGCCGGCATCGAGCGCTACCTGGACGCGATCGTCGCGCTGCAGGTCGAGCGCAACACTCCCGGCTGCCCGATCGGCTCACTCGCCGGGCAACTGGTCGAACGCGACGAAGCGTCGCGCCTGATCCTCGCCGACGGGCTCGGACGCTGGGAACTCTCATTGCGCGCCGGACTGGAAGCGATGGCCGCCCGTCACGAACTCAGCCCCGACGCGAACCCCGCCCTACTCGCGTCACAGACGCTCATGCTCCTGCAGGGCGGGCTGCTGCTCAGCCAGGTTCGTCGCGACCCAAACCAAATGCGTATCGCTGCCAACACCGTGCTGGGACTCGTCCAAGCCGCGCGTCTGACCCCCAAATCGCTAGCCAGGTAGTCCGATCCGCCGACCTCGGCTCACGATGCTGGATCCACAGCCGCCAGGCTCCAACGCCGCCCTGCCGTCGGGAAAGGCAGGCTTGCCGGCGTACGACGGCGATCGACCTGCACCCGGGTGACCGGTGTGCGCTGAGCTTTGGTACGCGGACGCTCGCCGACGACGACCGGGCGGACTTCGCAACGCGTGATCCGCGCACAACCTCGCCGCGTATCCAAGGGTGCGATGACAACAGAGTGCACGGTCAAGCCCAGATCAGGCAGTGGGCAGCGCTCGCCGCTTGCGAGCGGCTCGGTACGCGAGCATCTCTTCAGAGGCGCGGTCGGCCTGACCGCGGCGATCCTCGCGATCGTTCTCGCCGCTGCTCGTTGGCCCGATCTCGCTCGTGCTCCTGCCCGTGACCGTGTTCGCCTGGCGAGGCTGCCCGACATGCTGGACCGTCGGCTTGCTCGGTACGCTCGCCGACAACCACGCCCGGGAGGACTGTTCCCGCTGCTAGCCGCAGGCTGCGCCGGGCTACCAGCAAGACGTTCGGTGAGCCTCCGATCGTCACCGAGACGCAGGCTCGACGGTCAGCTGCTGCCTCTAATCCGGTCTCCCGCTAAGGCGTCGCGGTGGATCAACTTGATCGCCTCGGAAGGCCCTTGCTGAGTCGCGGAAGCGGACGGGTAACGTCTTGGCGCGTGACGCAGATGCGAGCAGTGGTGGCGGAGCGACCGGACGGGCCTGACGGGCTCGTCGTACGCCAGGTGCCGCGCCCCGAGCCCCGTCCGGGCTGGGCGCTGGTGAAGGTCGAGGCGTTCGGTCTCAACCGATCCGAGTACAAAACGCTCAAGGGATATGCCGGCGACGCGGTGACGTTCCCACGGATCCTCGGAATCGAGCTGGTCGGTGTGGTGGAGGCGGTGCACGGCGACGCGCCGGCCGTGCCTCCGGGAGCGACGGTCGCGGCGCTGATGGGGGAGATGGGTCGAGCGTTCGACGGCGGCTATGCCGAGTACGCTCTCGTTCCCGAGCACCAGCTGATCGCGCTCGAGACCACATTGCCGTGGGAGGTGCTCGGCGCGCTGCCTGAGACGTTCGTGACCGCCGCCGGCTCACTCGAGCACCTCGACCTGGAGGAAGGCAACACGCTGCTGCTGCGCGGCGCGACGTCCTCGGTCGGCCTCGCCTGCTTGGAGCTCGCCCGCGCCGCCCGCGTGCGGGTGATCGCGACGACGCGCAGCGAGGCGAAGGCCCAGCGGCTGACCGAGCTCGGCGCGGCAGGCACCGTGCTCGAGGGCGACGGCTTCACCGAGCGCGCACAGGCCGCGCTGCCCGCGGGCGGCGCCGACGGCGCCGTCGACCTCATCGGTGGACCAGCGGTGCTCGAGACGCTGCGCCTGCTGCGCCCCGGCGCGACGGCCTGCAACTCCGGCTCGCTGTCTGACACCTGGGTGATCCCGGACTTCGAGCCGATCGCGATGATTCCGTCGGGACGCAAGCTGACGACGTTCCATTCCAACGACGCCCACGACGCCCGCGTCGGCGGACCGCTCCTGCGCGCCGTGGTCGAGCAGGTCGAGCGCGGCGAGGTCGCGCCGAACATCGACGCGGTCTACACGCTCGAGCAGACGATCGACGCGCACCGCCGGATGGCAGCGAACGAGGCGACGGGCAAGCTCGTCGTGCTCTCGCGCTAGGGACCGTCAGAGCGGCCGCGCTGCGGGGGCAGTCGCCGGCGTCCGTGTGGCGATCGACAGGGGATGCCGTGTCCTCGCCCTGGGCGCGACCGTCGTTCGTGGTAGCCGATCGCTGTGTGCGATCCTCATTGCTCTGTCGCTAGTGCTTAGGAGGGTCCACGATGCCGGGTCTGTCAGGGCGTATGTCCACAGTCGTGAAGGCGAAGGTCTCGAGCCTCTTGGATCGCGCGGAGGATCCGGCTGAGACGCTCGACTACAGCTATGAGAAGCAGCTGGAGCAGCTGCAGAGCGTCAAGCAGGGCATCGTCGAGCTGGTGACCGCCAAGAAGCGGCTACAGACCCAGGAATCAAGCATCCAGGAGCAGATCACCAGGCTTGATGGCCAGGCGCGTCAGGCGATGGCTGCCGGCCAGGAGGACTTGGCGCGCGCGGCGCTTGAGCGTAAGCATCTGGCCGAGGGGGAGATGCAGTCGCTTGACCAGCAGGTCGCACAACTCGAGGACCAGCAGCAGAAGCTGACCGACTCAGAGCAGAAGTTGCGCGTCAAGGTGGAGGCGTTCCGCAGCAAGAAGGAGGTCATCAAGGCGCAGTACTCGGCTGCCGAGGCGCAGGTGCACATTTCCGAGGCTGCGACAGGCGTGGGTGAGGAGATGGCCGACGTCGGGCTGGCGATGCAGCGCGCGCTGGATAAGACCGAGAACATGAAGGCACGTGCGGACGCCGTCGGAGAGCTCGAGGCGGCAGGGACGTTCGAGGACCTGACGGAGCTTGGCCCGCCCCAGGACGACATTGACCACCAGCTTGAGCAGCTTGGCCGTACAAGTGCCGTCGACGATGAACTGGCAAAGATGAAGGCCGAGCTGGGTGCGGGTGGGGCCGCTGCGCAGTTGGAGCCAGGCGAGGGACAGACCAGCACAGAGGGCAAGCCGTGATCATCGACACCTTGGAGTAGGGCCGGGACGACCGACCTGCGACGCGCGGTCGCGGTCGCGGTGCGGATGTGGACCCGCGCCACCCGCGGTCGTCCCCATCGCGAGTCCTGGTCGATCTGAGTCGAAGCCCTGAACGTCCCGTGGGCAATAAGGCCAGCGTCTGCCTACGCTGCGGCGCGTCCGACGGCGAGACGCTGTTGCACGGCCGCGCGATCGACGCCTAGCGCGGCGATCAGCTCGGCGGCGGGATCTGGCGGCTCGAGCTCGAGGACGGTGAGGAGTACCTGTTGCGGGCCCATGTGGTGACCACGGCGTATTTCTTTGGACGATTTCTCCAGCGCTCTCTTGGCTACCGGTGTCAGTGGCAAACGGTCCCGCAAGACGGCTTTGAACGTCGGCCTCGGCGGACGTTTGGCCGACTCGTCGATCGGTATCGGTGGTGCGTTGAACCCAGCGCCGATACCGACTGCGGCGAGCGCATCGTGATCCATCGCGTCGAGCGCGTCCCGGGCTGTCTGCAGGTCGCATCCGAGGGCCTGCTCCACGACTGGTTCCATGAGCAGCCCGAGTATCAGGTGCTCGGTGCCGACCTTGCGGTCACCGCGGCGCCGTGCTTCCTCACGGGCGTCGATGTACGTCCTCCAAGGGTGATACGCGTCGGCTGGTTTCGAATGCTTGGTCATGGGAGTCGCTTTCCGTACTTGGCGTGGACTGATTGGCGGGTGACGCCGAGCGCGTCACCGATCTGCTGCCAGGACCAACCCTGCTGGCGAGCGGTCGCGACGTGGTCCGCCTCGACCCGTTCCGCGAGCCGGTGCAGAGCTAGAGCGGCGCGGAGCCCCAGCGACGGGTCGTTGGACGCGATCGCGGAGGCGATGTCTTCGGCGTTCATGACTGTCAGTCTAGATTGACAAACCGACATTGTCAACCCAAACTGACGCCGCGTGGTTCGAGCCGGACCACGCTTGGTACTGCCACCCGACGCCGCGCTCCCGAGCGACCGGACCCCATGTCGCACGCGTCAAGCTGGTGGACGGAAACGTCTGACCTGAGATGCCGCCTCAAAACCCAGGCTCAGATAGAGCTCTCTCCCGGCGTCGCTGGCGTCCAGGCCGGCGTACCGTGCCCCGGCACGCTGGGCTGCGCGCAGCGCGATCGCGGTCATCACGCGCGCGACCCCGCGACGCCGCCAGCCGGGGTCGGTGTTGACGAAGATCACGCTTGCCATCGCCCCGAACGCGGCAGAGCCCGACGTGCCGCGCACGGTGCGGCGATTATCGACGGCTACCCACAGAGCGAACGCGCACGGCAGCGACCTGAGATGGTCGCCAAGCGCGCGTACATCGGTGTTCTCCGGATCTGCGCGACACGCGGCGGCCGCCGCCTCTGTCAACGGGACTCCTCCGGGCGGGTCACTCGCGAGCCGTCGCACCGGTCTCAGTGTCAGCCCCGACGGCAGCGGCCGGGCACGGACCGTCTGCAGGTCGCGACAGATCATCGCCGTCGCCGTGCCCCCCCGCCACCGTGGATCGGCTTCGAGAATCCCAGCGCACTGCACCGCAGCTGCACAGACAGTGATCGTCCCGGCTCGCGCATCGCCCATCAGCGTCGACAGCCGGTCGCGCGCGCGGTCATCAGTGATCAGCACTCGGGTACGCCCGTCGTCTGCGTCGGGCAGCAGACCATGGATCCCGGGCTCGTCGATCAGCGCGTCGCCCGAAGGCCGCGCGGCAAGGCACCGCGCGAGGAACGCCTCCACATACACGTCCAGCGCGGGGGAACTCACTCAGCCAGCGTAGGCAGAGACCAACGCCCGCCGAGCGACACGGGGTGTGACGTCCGAGAGCCGATGCCGTCTGAGACGTCGGATCAAATCAGGGTAAGGCGCCCGGCCGGTGCTGTCGGCGGCGGGTTAGCTGACCTTGATCGGGTCGTTGAAGACCCAGCGCCCGTTACCTGGCGGGGCGATCGGGCTCGATCACGGCTGCGCCGCGAAGACGTGGGCGACGGCTCCGCCGCTGAAGGCCGTGGTGCTGCTCGGCTCAATCGTGAGCGGTCCGGTGAAGAGCCGCTCGCCGGCACCCAAGACGACGGGGTGGACGACAAGGCGGTACTCATCGATCAAGCCGGTCTCGACCAGCGATCGGGCGAACCGTGCGCCGCCGTGAGCGAGGAGGTACCCGCTGGTCTGCTCCCGCTTGAGTCGCGTGACCGCTTCGGCCAAATCGCCGGACGCGATCGTCGTCTCAGCCCAGTCGGTGGACGTCAGGGAGTCCGAGAACACGACTTTGGGGATGTCGTTCATCGGCTTGGCGAACGGCCCTGGGGCGGTGGGCCAGAAGCCGGCCCAACGGGCGTAGGTGGTGGCACCCATGAGATGCGTGCCGGCGTTGCTCACGGTCTCGAGGGTCCAGCTCCTGCCGTCGGGGGAGCGGCCCGCGGCGACCCAATCGGTGCTCCCGTCGGGTGGTGCGACGTAGCCGTCGAGCGAGACGGACATCTTCAGAACCAGTGAGCTCATGTGCTGCTTCCTTTCCGGAACGGACGACCCGAACGGCTCGAGTCGGTTGTCGATATCCAGACTCCCGACCAGCGCGAAGCTAATCGCTTACCGGATCGATCGCTTCGGCGGCGAGGACGAGTCGAGCGGCCCCGCGCTGACGTGCGTTTACGGTCGTCTTCTCCTCGTCCCTGGCCTTCGCGGGCGTATGACCGCGCGTCCGGGGTCGGGGCACGACCGGCCGCGGGGTGCGTCCAGCGACAATAGGGAGATGACGACGACTGTCCCGTCCGCTGATCACGGCCCGCGCCGCGCGGGCGGCCGGCGTCGCGCCGAGATCGCCTGCGTGACCGGTATCGCGGCTAAGACCATCTTCGCGCTGGTGCTGTTGCCCCTGACGCCCTCGCTTCTCGGGACCGATCCGGTGCTCTTGGAGGCGCTGCGCGGATCGACGTCAGCGATGGCATCCGGCGGCGCGTTTGCCCGAGTGGGCGAGGCATCGCTCGTGCTCGCCGTACTTGCGCCGCTTCCGACGCTGCTGTTCGCCACGCCGTTCTTCTGGTGGGCCGGGCGGCTATGGGGCCCCAAGGCAGCAGCGACACTGGGCGGTGGTCACCCCAACGCGGAGAGGTGGGCGCAACGCTCCGGCGCTCACCTCGAACGCTACGGCGGACTCGCGGTCGCGTTGGCCCCCTTCCTCCCGGTCCCCTCGTCGTTCGTCTACGCGGCTGCGGGGTGGACGGGAATGAGCTTCCGCCGTTTCATGGTCTTTGACGTTGTCGGGATGCTTGCGTGGATCGGCCTGATCGTCGGCCTCGGTTACGCGGTCGGACATCCCGCGGTCCAAGTCGCTAAAGCGATCTCCCACTATGCCTTGCTGATCACGATCGCGGCCGTAGCGTTGGTCATCGCCGTCGGACTGCTGCGTACGCGCAGAGCCGCGGCCAGAGCGGCCGCGCGATCAGCGAGAGACGCCACACAGCCGTGATCAAAAGCGCCGCCAAACCGCACAACTGACGTCTGGGCGGCACAGCCGGCAGACCGCAGCGTCAGTCTCGTCTAGCTCTGCTGAGCATGTCGTGTCTGACCTGCACCACCCGAGCCCGCACGACACGCTGATCCTCTGGGGGTCAGGCCGGGTTATCTGCTCGGACGCAGCCGTAGACGTCCTGGTGGTTGTCCCACGCGGTGGCGGTGTAGTTGACGACCCGAAGTCCCGACGCTTCGATCAGCGCCTGCGCTGCTTCAGGGCTGGCGAGCGAGATGCCGTAGCCCGGCCATCCTGGGTAGTCGCCATAACCGAAGCCACTCGCGCTGTAATCCGCGAGCACAGACGCCATCGTCCGCTCGTCGAGGCCATAGGAGCGCACTGGGCCGCTGCCGTCCTCGATCCAGCGGGCGACCTGAGGTCCGTGAGTTGTCAAGACGAGCACTCCGTCGCTGGTCAGGGTGCTGGCGAGCACCTTGAGAAACCCCGCCCACGCGCTCTGATCGATGTGTGTGAAAACCGACCCTGCCCAGATCAAGTCGAAGGGGTCGTCGAACTTCACCTCAGCCGGGTCGGTGGTCGAGTACACGGGGATAGCACCGAATGTGCGGGCGCAGAAATCGACTCCGTCGCGGTCCATGTCGGACGCTGTGATGCGTGCGGCCGGGAACGTCTGTCGCAGCACTCGGAGGACCCGGCCGTGTCCGCACCCGAAGTCGAGGATACGTCCGATGTCCGATTTTTCGGCCGCAGCAAGCGAGCTGGTGATGCAGGAAAGCGCCGACTGACCCACGGCCGCGTAATGGGTATGGCCATAGCGCTCGGGCTGGAACATCCCATCCCGCGGGGAGATCTTGTGTGCCCGCCGGAAGCCGTACCAGTAGATGCGCCGGCCAAACCGGGTGCTCTGCACGGCTCCCTCTCGGACAATGTGTCGGGGGTCAGGCCTCAAAGCGCGGCGGACAGTACCGTAATTCGGCACGAACGAGGAAGCGAGAACCCGCGCAGCCCACGTTCAATGAGGTTGGCTCAGGTTGAGCTTTTCGCTGAGTCGGGCCAGTCCCAGTGGGGCACCTCGCGGATCGGATGAAGCTGGGCGTCCGTTCGCGCACGTGAGTTCTGTTGGGCAACGTGTGCTCCGAACTCCACGTGCTCGCGGACGGCGCGACGGAACGGCTCGTCGTTGGGCATACCGGCATCGTCGAGCGCCTCCAGGTAGACCTGGACGAAGCGTTCACGCTGCTCGTCGGTGATCTGCAGGTGACGGTGCACCTCGATGATGTACCCAAAACCGAGCTCATCGGTGAATCGCGGAGGACCGCCGAATGATTCAGCCGTGAACCAGGTCAGGTGTTCCACATGAGTGGAGACACGATGCGTGAACAGCTGCTTCAGAACAGGATCGGCAAGCGCTTTCCTGTAGAAGAGCTCCTCGAGCCGGTGCAGCCCGTCGTCGCCGCCGGCATGCTCATACAGGGTCTCGGTCATGGTCTCACGCTCTCACGCTCCCCGCGGCTCACCTGCGGACGCTGCAACGATCAGCAAAACCCCTGCCAGCACGATCACGGCAGTTGTCGCACCCCAGCGAGCTTTCCCCGATCGAGCCATCGCAGGCTTTAACACCAAACCGGCACACCCCGACCTTCACCGTGACCCGACGTACGCTTTCTGACAAACGCGGTTCACCAGAGTCCGACCGCGTGGGCTGACGCCACGAAGTCGACGCCGTGGGTCGATCCGACAGCGGTGGTCACAGTTTTGGGGGTGCGGATATATAGGGGTTGATGAGCGAGCGAGTACGGCGCCCGCTCACGGTACGCGCCGGCAGACCGGAGGTTCAGCAATGACGGCAGTCACCCAGCTCAATGTGTCGGCCGGGATCACACGACGTGCGCTCGTCGCGCTCGTGGGAGCGGCGGCAATCGCATACGCGGGCGTGGGCGAAGCGGCGGCGAAGGGTGACACGCTGTGCGTCGGCGGGCCGGACTGCTACGTGACGATTCAGGCGGCCGTGAACCTCGCCCAGAACGGAGACACGATCCGGATCGCGCGGGGCACGTTCGCGGGCGGCGTGACGATCGATCGAAGCGTCAATCTTGTCGGGACCGCGGCGCGCACGACGACGATCTCCGGCGGCGGACCCGTGCTGACCATCGGAAGCCCAAGCACGTCGCCGACCGTCACGCTTGCGCACCTAACCATCAGCGACGGCGACACGACGACCGACCCGCAGGCTCCCAACTGCGGCCCGGACGTGCCGACCTGCGGCCCCGGCTACACGACGGCCACGGCGCTGGGGGGCGGCATCGAGGCGTTCCAGGGGACGAGGGTGACGATCCTCGACAGCGCGATCACCGGCAACCGCGCCGTCCCGGTCCGCTCGGTACCGAGCGTCAAGGCGGTCTGCCCAGGCGACGTGCCCTGTCCCGCGTCGTTCGGCGGCGCCGCCGGGATCGACGACTGGGGCACGATGTCTCTGATCGGCACGACCGTCGGCAACAACCACGCGGCCGCAGACCAGTCCGACGGAGGCGGGATCGCCGTCGAGTCGGGCGCGTCACTGTCGCTGGAGGCGTCGCGCGTCACCGGGAACTCCGCCTCGGCGGCTGCGCCAACCGGACGCTTCGCCGCGGGCGGGGGCATCTTCGTCGATGGCGGCGGCTCGCTCACCGTAGACCGCAGCTCGATCAGCGCCAACATTTCGAGCCTTGCGAACTCGATTCCAACTCCCTATCCCGACCAGGTCGGAGCGACCGATGACGAGAACGCTCAAACCGGCGGTGTGTTCCTGTCCGACGGCTCGACGGCGACGATCCGCCACTCGACCCTCGATGGCAACACCGTTGTGGCTAACACGCCGCTGGGGCAGGGGATCGCCGCTGACGCCGCGCTGTGCGCCTGCGGCGACGTCCCGCTGACGATCGCGAACAGCCGAATCGACGGCAACACGCTGACCGAGAACGTGTTCTCGAGCGACGCCAACGGGCCGAGCGGTCCGAGCACCCTGGAGGCCGACGCCAATGCCACGATCACGAACACTGGCATTGCCGGCAACACGGCGACGGTGACGGCGCCGACGAGCGACGCGGCAGCGATCGGCGCCGTCGGCTTCTTCTTCGGCGGGACGGTCACCCCGACGATGACCAACACGGCCATCACCGACAACAGGTCGATCGCGAACGCGCCGCAGGGATCAGCGACGGTCCAGGGCGCCGGCATCAGCAACAACGGACCGCTCGTGCTCACCAACGATCGCATCAGCGCCAACACCGCGAGCGCGAACGGACAGAGCGGGTTCGTGCAGGGCGCCGGGATCTGGAACGGTCTCCTGTTCGGTGGCCCAACCTCGCCGCTGACGCTCCAGAACACGAGCGTCATGGGCAACGCACTCAGCGGCGGCCCCGGGATCACCCTGCAGGGCGCCGGGATCTACACGCCTGGCTTCCCGATCACGCTCACCAACAGCGTCGTGTCGCGTAACACGCCCGACCAATGCGATGGCTGCTGAGACGGTGTTCGGAGTCGCCCGTGCAGACGCGCGTGTCTATGAGCGGGTGGGTGACTGGGCCGGTGTGGTCGTGTGCGATGCCGCCGCGAGGGTCTCGAAGGCGTCCGCTGCGGTCTGGGGTCCACCGGTCGCGCGGAAGCCGTCCGCGACACGGCGGGCGCCGTCGCGTCTGGTGATCGCGAGGCGGACCTGGTTGCGGAGCCGTTCGGCGTCGAGCTTCTGGGCCGGGAGCCGTGTGCCGGCCTTTGCTACCTCGACCCGGCGGGCGACCTCGAGCTGGTCGCGTCCGAACGGGACCACGCACACGGGTACGCCGGCGGCGAGCGCCTTTTGTGTTGCGCCCGCTCCGCCGTGCGTGATCGCGCAGACGGCTCGCTCCAACAGCGGCCCGTGTGGGATGAACGCCTCCACCCGTGCGTTGGCGGGGACGTGAAGGTCGAGTGTGGCTGCCGGGAGTGTCGCCACGACCTGCACGTCCTCATCGGCGAGGGCGTCGAGCGCGGTGCGGACAAGGCGCCCGTCGTCCTGGAACTCCGAAGAGGTGGTCACGAGCACGAGCGGCCGCGTGATCTCGTCCAGCCACGCCGGCGGCTCGCCCGGCGGCTCCCAGCAGCACGGGCCGACCATCCGGACCGCGGCCGGCCAGTCCGAACGCGGATACTCAAAGGGCTCCGCGGTCATGTACAGCAGAAGCGGGGCCACGTTGAACATCTCGTCGGCGGTCTTGAACGGGCGCGCCCCGATCGAGGCGCGGGTCGCGTTGAGCGCGGGGAGGCTCGCCTTGTTCATAACGCCGGAGAGCAGTGGGCGCAGGAGTGCATCGCGGATATGACCGAGCGCGCCGCCCGCTGGCGCCAGACCCGGACCGAACGGTGGGACGTCGCGCGAGGCGAGCGGCAGTGGATAGGGAAACCACTGCGCCCACGGCCGCGCTGTCCGTTCTGCCTCGGCGCTCGCGCCCCACGCCATGCAGTCGATGAGTAGCGCGTCGGGACGATGTTCGTCGATCGCATCGCGAAGGTCTGTGACCTCACGGGACGAGCGCGCCCCGAATATCGCCATCGCGCGCTTGAGCTTCGCCGGCGGATTCCGCGCGAGATAGTCATCGTGTTCCAGCGCTTCGATCGCTGGATCGATCGGCGCGGCGTCAAAGCCACGGTCAGCCATCAGGCTGACCTCAGAGGCGAGCGTTCGGATCGCGATCCGGTGACCACGCGCGGCGAGCTCGTCGAGGATCGGTACGAGTGGATAGAGGTGCCCACGAGCGGGCGTGGTGTAGGCCAGAATCTTCATGTGTCCCCCAGTAGCCGCCGGATGCAAAGAATCAGAGTGGCGCGCACCTCGGGCCGGGAAAGGCCGAGATCGTGTGCGAGGATCCACCAGCTCTGCACGTCGCAGAGCGCGATCAGCGCTGCACGCAACCGGGCGCGCTCCGCGGGCGGCGCCGGTGCGAGCCACCGACCGAACGCGTGGTCAATCCAGTCGTAGTGAAACTGGCGCGAGATCCGCGCGAGCTCGGCGAACCCGCCACCCACGTCGAGGTTCGTGCTGCGCATCGCTCGCCCTCCACGCTCCTCGTAATGGTCCAGCAGGTTGTCGACGGCGCCCGGGATGTCATCGGTAGGAGCGCTGAGACGCTGCTGCTCGACCTGGGCGATCGCCAGGCGAAGCGTCTCTTCGAGCAGCCCGTCCTTGGAGCCGAAATGACGCAGCAACGTCTGCTTGGTCACCCCCGCACTCTGCGCGATCGACTCCAACGAGGCTCGCTCCCACGGCCCGGAGAGGAACGCCTCATCCGCCGCCGCGATCAGCGCCACTCGTGTCTGCTCCTCCGCCTCGGCTCGGGCAACCTTCGTGTACGTCCGAGATGAGTCCATATTCGCGTTACCGACGGTAACACGAACTTCTGAACCTGTCAACCAGAGCCCGGGTTTGACGGCGCGTGCGTCAGCTCATCAGCTACGCTCCTGGGGTCGGTGCCCGCGCACTTCTCGCCAAAGATCTCGCGTTGGCATTGATTTGACGGCCGCCCCAGTCACTCGGGGCGGCCGTTTTCATTTTGTGGGCGTTGACCCGAGCGTGGGTTTCAGCCCGGCGTGAACTCGGCTCGAGCGCAAGCAGAAACTGCTGTGGGCTCGTGCCACCTTGCGACGGCGACCACGCCGACTACTATGCGACCGTCAAGCGCCGCGACGGCAGGCGGCGCGCGACCAGATCACGCAGTGGGAGACGGGATCACAACCTGCATCTCTACCAACCGGGAGTGGGATCGCCATGAAGAACATCGTTGTCGGTTATGACAACACCGAACCGTCCCAGCGTGCCCTGGAGCGCGCCGTGCAGCTCACCAAGGCGCTGGGCGCCGAACTGGCCGTCGTCAGCGTCGCGCCGGTCACTCCCGGCGCCGGCCGCGGAGGGGGCGGGGTCGACTCGATCGACTCGCCCGCCGAGCATGCCGCAGAGCTCGACCGCGCCCGGGAGTACCTCGAAGGCCAAGCCGTCACCGCCGCCTACCAGGAGATCGTGGGCGAACCCGCCGACGCGATCGTCGAGTTCGCGGGCCAGCGCCACGCCGACCTGATCATCATCGGGACACGGGACCACAACGTGCTCGGCCGCCTGTTCGGCCAGAGCGTGAGCGACACCGTCTCGCACCACGCGCACTGCGACGTGCTCGTCGTTCACTGAGCTTGGCGCGGACGTCCGGCGTTAGCCGGTGACGTGGTTGAGAGTGCGTCGAAGGCGGCCGTCCGTCCGGCCTCGGCGTGTCCGTGGCCGCCGGGGTAGGGGCCGTCGCTGAGCGCCACGCGCGTCTCGGCACCGTGATCGTGCACGACTCGCGCGGCTTGGCGTCTACATGCCAGGGTCCAACTCGTTTCGGATGAGCACCCGGCCCGCGGCGTTGAGCGTCTCGAGCTGGAAGTAACGGGGGAAGGTCAACCGACGGAGACATCCCGGTCGCCGGCAGAGCGGGATGACGATGGCGAAGTAGCGCCCCTCTCCGATCGCGGCGGTCGCGCCGCTGATGCGGTCGCGGATCGTCGTGGGGTGTCCGGCGGCGGGTGCGTAGCCATACACGATCCGCCAGCCGCCTCGGCGCGTGGCGATCATCGTCGGGTAGTAGGAGAAGCCCTCCCGGTCCTGCCACGGAACGCCCTCGCATCCGGGCACCGGGCCGCCGATGCCGTAGCGGTCGGCGCGATCTCCGAGGTCAGCCCACGTTCCGTCCGGTTGACGGATGGCCTCACACAGCCAGCCCTTCCAGCTGCGTGCGATCCAGAACTCGAATCTCCCGGCTCCGGCCACCGTGAACGTGGCGGCGCGGCTCACCGTCTGTGGGATCACCGTCTGCTTGGGTGTGTGGGGAAACATGTGGGCGGGGTTGGCGATAAAGAGTTGGCGAGGTTTGGCGTGCTCGAGCTGGGTGAGACCGATCACTCCGGTGGTGGCAGCAGCCGCACCGGTGACGACGACCAACCCGAAGAGCAACGGGGGGAGTGGGCGCCGGCCAGTCCGCAGCCAACGGCGGAGCCCGCCGCGGGCTGCGTGACCATGGTCGTGCTGACCCGCGGCCAGCCGCGGATCGCCTGGGCCGGACACGATGCGCTGAAAGACGTCAGCGTCCTCCTCGATGGCCGAAACGGGGGCTGAGTCGGCCGCGCGCAGGCGCTCCAGAAGGCGGTCGGTCGTCATAGCTGCTCCAGAGTGGGTCGACAGGAGTTGGAATGGGACTCCACGTCAGGCGCGCGTGGCTCGACTGGCGCACAGGCCTCGAGCCGGTCGATGAGGCGCCGGCGAGCGCGGTGAAGACGTACCCGAAAGGTCACTGCCGAGATGCCAAGGCTTGCGGCGGCGGCCGCCGGGGTGAGGTCCTCCCAGGCCACGAGCAGCACCGCCTCCCGATCGTGTGGAGAGAGGCCCGCCAGCGCGGTCTGGAGATCGGGATCGAGATCGAGCCTGGGCACCCGCGGCGCTTCAGGGGCGGCGATCTGGACCTCATCGAGGTCCTCGAACCGCCGGCCGTGCCGACGGTGGTCGGCGAGAAGCAGATTCCGCGCGGTTGCGATGAGCCACGGACGCGGGTCGTGTTCGGGAACGTCAGCCAGGCGTCGCCAGGCGATGGCCATGACCTCGGCCGCGATCGCCTCGGCATCGTGAGCGCCACGCCGAGAGGCATAGGCACGGATGAGGCGGAGGTGAGCAAAGACTTCGGCGAAGCGTCTCTCGGCTGCCTCTCGGTCGCTCGGTCGATGGCTCATGGTGATGACTGCCGCCGGAGGCATCATTCGTTACACCTCACCACAGCCTGAGACGGATCCGGCCGCGCATAGAATGAGAAGCTCAGGGCGCGGCGGACGGAGGACCAACATGCACCGGCACCCAATGGCCGCAGCTGCAATCGCGACGGCAATCGCGGGCTCCGTGGTGGGTGGCCCGGCGGTGGCGGCGGTGAGCCGAGCGTCCGCGTCAGTGCTTGTCTCCGCCGCCGATGGTCCTCATGGCCCGACTGCCTCCGTTGCCCGCTCGCCGCGTCCGGACAAGGCCGACTGGGTGGCGATCAAGACAGCTGCCGGCCTGCGCCGCCTGGCGCTCGCACCACATCGGACCGCACGGTTCAGGTCGTTCGCCGCGTTTCTGGGGCTGAGTCAGCTGGTCTCTCTCCGCCCCCTCGCGCCGGGCGGGTGCCTGATCGCGGTGACAGACCTCTTCAATAACCTGCGCGACCTCGAGAACGCACGGCCGGGTGAGAACTGGGGCCCGCTTCGCCGAGCCGTGGCCAACGAGCCGTCGATCGCGGCCTGCGCCCCGCGACCATCTCGCCAACTCGGCGCGCGACTCCTGATCTAGGGCTAGGCCGCCGAGCCCGGGGCTGAGATGGCCGCGTCCTTCGCCGGATCCATCATCTCCCGTAGCCGGGCGGTGGCGCGGCGCAGCAGCCGTGACACCTGCATCTGCGAGCAGCCGAGCTTCGCTGCGATGTCCTGCTGTCTCAGGTCTGCGTCGAGCCGCATCTGTAGCACCGTGCGCTCCAGGTAGGGCAAGCGCGTCATCGCGACGCTCAGTGACGCCGTCGTTTCGACCAGTCCGTAGCCTCCATCGGTGTGGCTGAGGGTCTCGATGAGCGTCTGTGGCTCATCGAGATCGGACCCGGCGAGCGGTGCGTCGAGCGACGCCGCGTAATGGGCATTGCCCGCATCGAGCGCAGCGACGATTTCCTCGGGGCTGAGCTCGAGGTACTCGGCGAGTTCCTGGAGGTGCGGCTGTCGTCCGGACCGGGAGGTGATCTGCTCGGCGGCGCGGGCGACCTGGAGTGCCATCTCCTGCGCGCCTCGGGGCACGTGCACCGACCAGCCTGTGTCGCGGAAGTACCGCTTGAGCTCCCCCAGGATGGTGGGGATCGCGAACGATGGGAAGGGAATCTCGCGGTCGGGATCAAACCGGTCAATCGCGCCCAGCAGGCCGACCGCGGCGACCTGTACCAGGTCATCGATCGGCTCGTGGGGGCTGCGGTACCGGGTCGCCAGGCGGCGGGCGAGTGGCATGAACCGGTCGACCAGCGCTTCGCGGGCGCCTGAGTCGGCCTCGTCATGCCAGCGGCGCAGCAGTGCGTCGGTTGTACCTTGCCGTTCCCGGCTTGGCTCGGACGGGTGCGTGGGTGAGGTCAGCATGGTCTCTCTGGGATTGGCTTCGGGATGTGACGACGCTGCTTGACGACCGACTGGTGACCGACGGCCGGCAGCGACGACGACAGCTCTGGACGACGCGCTCCGGCGCTTCGCGCGCGTCCGACGATGTGGCGGCGGGGTAGACCGCCGGTCAGTGGATTACGGGACGCAGAACGTCGTCGCCGGCGGTCACGGCGCTCTCGCGCGAGTGGCGCACGGTCAGAGCGTCGAGCAGGCCAACCAAGGCGAGAATGCGATGGACCGGGCCTTCCTCGTGGCATACGAGCGTGAGCGGACGGTTCTGGGGCTCGAGCCGGTGGAGCGTGTCGACGAGAACGTGCACTCCGCTTGAGTCCATGAACGGGACCTTGGACAAATCCACGACGACCGGACCGGTTTGGTGCTCGACAACCGGCAGCAGGACCTCCCGCAGCGCCGGCGCGCTCCCGAGATCGATTTCGCCGTGGACACTGAGCACCGCGGCGGACTCATGATGCTCGTGCGCGGCGAGGAGAGGCACCGACAACGTACCCGCCGCCGTCGACCGCACGGCGTCGGTGTGCGCCGGAGCCAGCGAGACACCGGGTTGCGCCGGCACCGCATCGCCGCAGCGATCAACTTCGTGCATCGGTGCCACCGGCTTCCAGATAATCCGTCGGGCCCAGGAACTGCATATCTCATGCTCCCATACTGCGGAGGTATTGTCAAAGTTCTGCAGATGAAATCGGCATGGATTGCCCACATGTCGCGGAAGAAATGAGCTTGACACGGGTCCTTTGCGGTACGCTCACATGCCTTGGCTCGCGCGCGCGGCATCTACAGCATCGGAGCGGTCGCTCGGATGCTTGGCCTGTCTCAGTCGGCGATCCGAAGTTGGGAGGATCGCTACGGGCTGATCGTCGCCGAACGCAGCGAAGGCGGGCGGAGGTTGTACACGCGCGATCAGCTCGAACAGCTGCGATTCGTCAAGGAGCGTCTCGACGAGGGCCTGTCTGCCGCCGATGCGCACCGCCTGCTTGCCGAACGCCAAGCGGACACGCAACCGATCGGGGAAGGGAGAGCGCTCGATCCACCCGCGCGGACCCTCGTCCTGTTGGCCGAGAGTGACCCGCATGGCGCCGAACTCAACGACTTCTTCCTGCGGGCGGAGGGCTACGACGTCGAGATCGCGCTGACCGCAGAGGACGCCGAGGAGAAGTTCTCCTCCCAGAATCCCGCGCTGTCAATCATCGAGCTCATGATCTCCGGCGGCGTGGGCCGAGAGCTGTGCGAACGACTCAAGAAGCGGCGCGCAACGCCGGTGTTGTGCATCTCGAGCTTGGATCTCGGCGAGCACGCCCTTGCTGCGGGCGCGGACGCGTTTCTCAAGAAGCCGCTCGAGCCGCTGCAGCTCGTAGCGGCCGTAAGTGACCTACTCGGCCATGGCGGACTCGGGCGCGAAGCGACCAGCGCGACTTGATGAGTGAGCGGTTCTCCAGCGGCGACCGACACCTGGACGCCGTCCTCGGCGGGGGCCTGCCGGCGAACGCACTCAACATGATCATCGGTCTCCCGGGCAGCGGCAAGACGATCCTCGCCGAACAGTTCATGTTCCACAACGCGTCCGCGGAGCGGCCGGGCGTCTATCTCGCAACGGTCTCAGAACCGCTCGAGAAGATTCTGCGCTACGGCCAAACCCTTGACTTCTTCGATGCTCCGGCGATCGGGACGAGCGTGTTCTTCGACGACCTGGGGACGACGCTCAACGACGGCGGCCTCGGTGCGGTCCTGGCTCACGTTCGCACGCTGGTCACAGTCCGCCAGCCCGGGGTGATCGTCATCGACAGCTTCAAGGCGCTGTCGGCATACGCTTCGACTCCGCAGGCCTTCCGCCAGTTCCTGCATGAGCTCGCCGGGACGCTCACAGCCTTCCCCACCACCGCATTCTGGATCGGCGAGTACGGGCGGGACGAAATCGCGACCGCACCAGAGTTCGCGGTCGCCGATGGAATCATCTCGCTCGCCACGCGCCGTGAATCCGAACGAGCGGTCCGTCACCTCGAGATCCTCAAGCTTCGCGGCACGGGATTCATGTCCGGCGAGCATGCCTACAGGATCGCCCGCGACGGCCTGCACATATTTCCGAGGCTCGCGGAAAGCGTCGTCACCGAGACCTACACGTTGCAGACCGAGCGGATGTCGTCCGGTATCCCCGCCATCGATCAGATGCTTGCCGATGGTTACTGGCCCGGTGCGGCCACCATGATCGCCGGGCCATCAGGGTCAGGGAAAACGCTGATGGGCCTGCATTTCATCTTCAAGGGCGCGGCCGCCGGGCAGGCCGGAGTCATCGCGACCTTGCAGGAGAACAGCACCCAACTTGATCGGATCGTCAACGGCTTTGGCTGGTCGCTAGCCAACGAATCGGTCGAGCTCATGTACCGGTCGCCGGTGGACCTTTACCTCGACGAATGGTTCTACGAACTTCTCGAAGTCATCGAACGGACGCGCGCGCGCCGCGTATTCATCGACAGCCTGGGAGACCTGCGGCGCGCCGCCGTGGACGAACTGCGCTTCCGTGAATATCTCTACTCACTGCTGCAGCGCTGCGCTAACCAGCAGATCAGCCTGATGATGAGCCAGGAGATACCAGCGCTGTTCGGCATCTCCCAGCTCTCCGAAGACGGCATCTCCCACCTGTCTGACAACGTCATCCTGCTGCAGTTCGTACCCCGAGATACGGAACTTCGGCGCGCCGTGACGGTCCTCAAGACCCGCGCCAGCAGACACGATCCTGCCATCCGCGAGTTCACCATCACCCCGGAAGGCATCGTCCTCGACGACCCGGACAGCGACGTGGCGGACTAAACGAGGCGCAGCGGCAGCGCGCGAACGTCTGGTCCGAGCGGGGCCCTTGAGAAGCACTCGGGTTGCGCGACGACCACACGGCCTGCCGGGGCCGGTGCGGGCGGATCCGGTCAGCCGGCGGGCGGCGCGAGCGCGCGCCACGCCCGCGAGAATCGCGTTGATCGTGTCGATGCCGTACTGCTCGCTCGGGTTAAAGCTCGTCAGCACGGCGATCAGGTACCACCGCCCGTCGCCCCGGATTCGCCCGATGCTGTTGATGTGCCAGCCTCCGCCAAACGGAAGCCAGCCGTTCTTGAGCGCAACGCTCACGCCTGAGGGGACGCCGCCGTTCACGCCCCAGGCCTGCGCGGGGGTGACGTTCTCCATCAGCCCCAGCGCGAAACGCTGCGCGCCCCGGTCGATCCGGGCGTGCGTCTCGAGCAGCTCGTCAAGCAGCTTGAGCTGATCGCCGACGCTCGTCGTGGTCAGGCCCCAATCGACGTTCGGGGTCGTCTGATGCATCCCGACGAGGCGGTCATAGGCCGCGACGGCCGGCGCCGCGCCGTCCTGGTTCCATAGGGTGGTCGCGTCGTCGTTGTCGCTGTCCTCGATCATCCCGACCGCCGTTGGGACGTCGGCGCGCGGGATCGGTCCGCCGCGGAGCTGACGGAGCAGCGTTTCGAGAATGTCGAGCTTGACGATGCTGGCGGTGACCTGCTCAGAGCGGCCGTTCCACAGATAGGTCCGGTCAGTCAGCACGTTCTTGACGCCGACCGCGATGTCGCCGGTCCGCGACCCGATGTACGCGCGCATCGCCGACGTTGACAGGGGGTCCACGAACCGTGGCTCGCGCTTGTGATGCCTGGCCGGCTTGGACCTCGCAGCGGCGCCGGCGTGGACCGACCCGGTCGCCGCCAGCGCGGCCGACGCCAACAGCGCGCACACGCAGCCCGCTATCACAGCCCAGAGACCAGGGGCGAGGCATCGACGGCCCTGAGCTTTCATCTCGTTAGACGCGTGCGAGGATTGTCGGGCCCGCACGTAGCCGCCACACCGGCTGAGGACCGCTGAACCCTTTGAGTTCAAGCGCTTCCGGCATCGCCTCGAGCCCGTGGTCTTTGAGCCAATCAGCCACCCGCCGGTGGGCCTCGTCGCTCAACACGATCTCGCCGGCTGAGGCCGCGGTTTGCAGGCGAGCAGCGAGGTTCGTCGCCGTGCCCAGCACCAACACATCGCCGTCGGCCGTCGGCGGCCCGACGACGGCCGGCCCGACCGAAATGCCAATGCCCACCCCGAGTTCGAGCAGTGCGGCCTTGCCGCTGAGCGCGACCGCGGCTTCGAGCGCCTCGCGTGCATGATCGACTCGTGTGCCGGTGGCGTTGAAGGTGGCCATCACGGCGTCACCGGCGAATTTGCTGACGAACCCGTGGTGGCGGCTCACCTCGGCAGCGGCCCAGCGGTAAAGGGTGGTGATCCGGTCAGCCATCACGGCGGGTGGGGTCGAGGCCGTGAGCTCGGTGTAACCGCGGACATCGGCGAACATCGAAGTCACCAGCCGCTCACCGGTCAGCACGATTTCGGATTCGACGGGGGTAGTGGGCGCGCTGTGCGCAAGCGCGAGGCCGTGTCTTTCGGCGACTGTCCGGGCGGAGTTCGCGATCAGAACCGCGCCCGAGGCGTCGGCCTGCGCGACGGCGGCTCTCAGCTCGTCGTGTGCGTCCTGGTGGCGGCTGAGCTGTGCGAGTGCCTCCGCCGCCAGGATGCGGGCGCGCCAGGCGACAACGTGAGAAACCCCGCGCTGCGGCGGTGCGGCTGACCGTCTGGAGGATCGGCGCGGCTCTGGCGGCCTCGCCGCGCGCAAGCAGGAGGCGGCCCTGCGCTTCATCGAGGAACGGCTTTCCGATATCAGGGCCGAGGGCCAGCGCGGCATCAACGCCTGCCTGAGCTTCGTCGAGCAGGCCGAGCTTTCACCAGCGCCTCGACAGCGACTGCCAGCGCGTCATGGTATGGCGCGAGCCGGGCAGCGTGCGAGGCGATCTCGCGCGCGAGATCGACCGCTTCATCGACGCGGCCGATTTCCAGCCGGAGCCGAACTTGAGGACCGGCGTCATAGATGATGTCCTGCAGCTCTGCGCGCTCCGACGGAGCGGGTAGTACTGCCTGGGCTTCCTCCAACCGCCCGAGTTCGAGTAGAACCTCGGCGCGCTCGACCTGCGTGCGCCAGCGGACCTTGTCACTCGTGCTGCGCAGCGCGGTCTGCAGTTCAATCGCAGCGTGCGCGGCAGCCAGCTCTCCTTGAGTTCGCAGTGCCCAGCTCCTCGCGATCCCCATCATGTTGGTCAGCACTGCCGGACCGGGCTCCGAAGCGAGCAGGTCGAGGCGCTCCGCGAACGCCGGCGGTCATCGTGTGCAGCCGTATCCACGTGTCGTTGAACGCGATGTTGTGGGCGATCAACGAGAAGCCGCGGCGCCGCGCTTCCGAGAAGCATTCATCGAGCATCGACCTTGCCTCGGTGGTCTCGCCGGCATCGAGGAGAGCGAGCGCGAGAAAGGACTGTGCCCACACGCGCTCGAAGTCGGCGCCGGCCAGTCGCGCGACCTCGACCGCCGTTTTCGCGGTCTGTAGCGCGCGCCGGTCCTTGTCGAACTGGTAGAGGCCTGCGAGCCGCATGTAGGCCATGGCAAGCTCTGCCGACGGAGCATGCTGCTCAAGGATGCGAGTTGCTCGCTCGAACTCCTGCCGTGCCAGATCGGGTCTGCTCTGCTCCCAGTGGCAGCGGCCCAGCACGAGCCGATAGCGCGCGGCCTCGACCTCGTCGTCCTCCGCCTCGAGCCCCGGAATTCCCTCGGTAAGCACCTCGGCAGCGTGCACGCTCTTGTCGTCCATCCACAGCAGCTCGCCGATCCGGCAGAGCACGCGAGAGCGGTCCAGCGGCTCATGCGACGTGCGGCAGCGCCCGTTCGAGCAACTCGAGCGCGTCAGCGAACGCCAGCGACGCCTGCGCCTCCTCGGCGGCGTCCAAGCACGCCGGCACCGCTTCCTCAAAACGGCTCGCCCCGAGCAGGTGCCCCGCGACCGCCAGTGGACCCGACCCGGCAGCGATGAGCGCGTCCGCGGCACGACCGTGCAGCGCTTGACGCCGAGGCAGCACGATCTCCGTGCTGATCGCCTCCTGTGTCAATGCGTGGCGCCAGCGATAGCTGGCGCCGCCGTCGGCGAGCTCGTCGAGCAGTTGCTGCATCACCCCGACCTCAAGCGCGCGATGCACGATGGCCTCCGAAGCGCCGGACGTCGCGAGCAGCGTGGGGTAATCAAACGTCCTGCCGAGCACGGCGCCCGCCTGCAACACCGCAGCTTCGGCGGGATCGAGGCGGCCGAACCGCAGGAGGATCGTGTCGCGGACGGTGTCGGGAATCCGCGGGTGCTCAACCGACTGCCGCTGCCAGCCGCCTCCTGAGTTCCGCGCGTCCGCGCGATCGATCACCTCCTTGAGCGTTTCCTCGAGCACGAACGGGTTGCCCTCGGTGCGCGTGTACATCAGCTCTTGAAACCGCGGCTCCACCTCCTCGCCATCGAGGATCGCTGAGACCATCTCAGCGATCTGGCCGCGGTCGAGCGGCGCGAGCGAGACCAGCTCGGCGCTGCCGGAGCGACGCCAGCTCTGCAGCAGTGGTGCCAAGGGGTGGCGGCGATCGAGCTCGTCACTGCGGTAGGTGAGCAGCAGCATCGAGCGCATGTTCGTGAGGCGGCGGCACAGATGATCGAGCAGCTCACGCGTCGCCGAGTCAGCCCAATGCACGTCCTCGAGGACCAGCAGGAGGCCCTGCTCGCGGGCGACCGTGGCCAGCAACCCCACAACGGCCTCGAACAGACGCAACTTGGCCTGCCCCGGATCCGCAACCGGCGTCGCTGGTTCGTCCAGGCCAAGCTGCGGAAACAGCTGCGCGAGCTCGCGCCGGGCCCCGCCGAGCGATTCGGCGATTCGCGCCGTGTCCTGGGTTGAAAGGTAGTTGCCCAGCGCCTCGACCACGGCGAGATACGGCACCGGCAGCTCGGCCTCGCTGCACGCCCCCCACAGCACCGTCCAGCCCAGGCGCTGTGCCCGATTGACCAGCTCGCTCGCGAGCCTCGTCTTGCCCATACCCGCCTCACCGCCCAGCGCGACCAGCCGGCTCTCGCCGCGATGGGCGGCAAGCAACGCGTCCTCCAGGGCGAACAACTGCTCGTCTCGCCCCACCAGCCGTGGACACAACACCCGCTCTAACACGGTATTAGGGTACCCTAAGAAGCCAGACCTGTTTTTTGTCGTGTCTAGGAGCCATATGCCTGAGCGCCGTGCCCTTTCCACCACCGTTGTCGAGACGTCTTGGCTGACGCCGAGCATGGTCCGCGTGATCGTAGGAGGCCAGGATCTCGAACGGTTCGGGGTTGGCCAGTTCACCGACCATTACGTCAAATGCCGCTTCGGAGACAAGGTGCGCTCCTACACGGTGCGGGCCTGGGATCCCGAGCGTCTTCAGCTCACGCTGGACTTCGTCGTCCACGGCGATCGAGGAGTCGCCGGGCCCTGGGCCGCCCAGGCGATGCCCGGAGACGCCCTGGTGATGACGGGACCCGGCGGCGCCTATGCACCGTCTCCGGACGCCGACTGGCATCTGATGGTCGGCGATGACGCAGCGATCCCGGCAATCGCCGTCTCGCTCTTGCGCGTCCCTCCTGCGGTTCCGGCGTTCGCCGTCATCGAGGTCACTGGACCTGAGCATCACCAGCCGTTGGAGTGCCCCGGGAACCTCGAGGTCCTCTGGCTTCATCGTTCCAGCGACGCTGGGAGCGATCACGCGCCGATGCTCGAGGCGGTCAGGGGCTTGTCGCTGCCCGAGGGGCGGGGTCACGCCTTCGTGCACGGTGAAGCCACGTCGGTCCGCGCCGTCCGCCGTCACCTGGTGCTGGAGCGGGGCCTGCCCATCGACGCGCTGTCGGCCAGCGGCTACTGGAAGCTGCGTCGCACCGACGAGCAATGGCGCGCGGAGAAACGCGAGTGGATGGCAGACGCCGACGCCGACCTCGACGGAGTGGCCGCCGGGTAGCAGTTCCCCGGCGCCCCCCCACCCCAGCGGGAGCGCGGGATCAGCGCGCCGCGGGCGGGACGTTGAACGCCTTCTGATTCAAGTCCTCGAGCGGGGGAACTATGTAGAGCAATAGACAAGTTTGGCTGGTCGGTGATCGGCGCTCTCGCCCCTCGCGACCACCTGAGGGGACGGGCCATGGGAAAGCGACGCAGTGTGGTGGTGGGAATCGCGGCAGCTGGGCTCGGAGTGCTCGTCGCACAGCCGCTTGCGGGGGTTGCGGCGCCCGTGCCGCAACGCGCGGCAAGCGCCGCGGTACCGAGCCTGTCGGTCCCGACGGTGAGTGTGCCATCGGCGACCGTGCCCTCGGTGACCGTGCCACCGGTCAGTACGCCGGTAGCCACCACTCCATCTGTGACAACGCCGAGGGTGACGACGCCGAACGTGACGACACCGACATCGACCACGCCGTCGGTGACCGTGCCTTCGGTCACGACTCCGCGCGTGTCCACGCCGGTGGGCACCGTCCCCTCAGCCACCACCCCTTCGGCGACCACGCCCTCGGCAGCGACCCCGTCGGCCACCGCCCCGTCGGCCACCTCCCGGTCGTCGGCGGGGGTCGTCCCCACGACGGCGCCCACGGTCTCCGGGGCCCCGAGTGCCGCACCGCATCGTGCGCCGATGCCCGCAGCGGCGGGGGCGCCGGCCTCTGTCGCCCCGGACGTGAGTGCCGCAACCTCCGGGGCCGAGGGTCACGCCATCTCGGCGGACGGGTCCACCCCCAGCACGTCCGGTGACGCTGCCTCGGCGCGAGCCGCACATGCTGTCAGCGGGCGTCACGGAGCATCTCGGCCCCAATCGCCCCGTGCGCGCCGTCGCGCCGCGACGCGCGAGAGTCGCCGGCTGCGCCGCCTGGTGGCCCGCCTGCGCGGTTGCCTGGGAACGCTTGATCGTGAGGCGCAGCACCTGCTGTCGCTGCGCGCCGGTCTCCACGGACCAGCCCGCAGCGCGGCAGCGACGGCACGCATTCTCCACGTGAGTGCTCGGCGCGAGGCGACGCTCGAGCGCCTCGCCATCCGCGCGCTCGGGCGCAACGCCGCGACGGGATGCGCAGGGTCGCCGGCCGCGGTGGCGCCGGCGCTCGCGGCCGCTGGCCTACCGACGCTGTCATCGTCGCCGGGAGTTGCCAGCAGCAGCCCTGCCCCGGGCGCCAGCCTCCACGCCCATGGCTCGCGGTCGCCCGGTCGCCGCGGGGGCGCGAGCCTGACGGTCGCGCCGTCGGGAGCCCACACCGAGCGAGCAGAAACGGGCGCGTCATTCCCGAGCGCGGTGGTCACCGCGCTGCTGGGTCTGTTGCTTGCGATCGCGATGGTGGTGGTGCCCAAGCTGCGCCACCGCGCGGTCGCCGTGCCCGTTGGCACCGACAGCATCCGTGTACCCCAGAACGTGATGGCCGATCGTGCCTTCAGGGCGAAGGTCACCCCCATGGACTCGGCCATCGCGCCGATGGCGGCCGATGCCTTCTCGCGCATGGCGAACGACGCCGATCCCGCGGCCGACTCCCAGAACGAGCCTCGGGCCGAGAATGACTCCGAAGACCGGGGCGACACCGACTGATCTGCCTGGCCAGTGCTGAGGTAGCGTACGGCGAGGCAAACGGACAGACTTCGGCGCGCTTGGGAGTGCATCATGACCTACACCGTGGATTTCACAACCGTCTCGACCGTGGGTCTGGAGTCGTCGCCGGTCGCGCCGGCGCTGGCTGGTCTCCGGGCGAACGAGGCCCGCTACTTCAAGAACAAGTACGACCACGTGTTCACCGTGGATCCTGCGAGCGACGCCAAGGCGACGATCGACTTTGTGCACCGGATCCTCAAGGAAGAGCGCGACATCGTCATCTCGTCTCGTCCTCTCGAGGCGACTCAATTTCAGGTCGAGAACATCCGAATGGCGTACGTCTTCTACGAGAGCGGCCTGTCGATCAACGTGATGTACACCATTGACGGAGATAAGAAGCGGGCAGTCGGCTTCAAGCTGTCTGAAGGGATGGAGGTCCCCGCGGAGCTCGCGTCGCGGTTTAAGTTCGCCCGGCAGAAATCGAGGCTGGCCGGAACCATTCGCGGTTCCTACTTCAACATCAAGAGCGAGTACTGAGCCGGGGACCGGCTCTGGGAGGGCCGGAGTCGCGTCGGTGATCAGTGGACCGTCAGGGTGTAGTCCGCGGTGTGCGTCCCGCCGGGGGTCGTCGAGGTGATGGTGATCGTGTGTCTTCCAGGAGCGAATCCCTTGAGCAGTAGGCCCTCGCCGTAGTCGGCGGAGTCGCCGCGGCCTGGGGGGATCCCAAACGCGTTGTTCGGGGGTAGGTGGACCGGGACGACGCCAGTGGCGGTGATCAGACTGCGGTAGTCCGCCACGGGCACGCCGTCCACCCTCGCAGTGCCGCTCAGGCCCGCAAATCCGGCACGGGCGCAACGGCGGAGTTGCGAGGGTGACACGCCGAAGCCCTTGTGATCCCCCGCGAAGGTGGAGCACTCATTTGACACCCCATCCACGTAGATGGGACGGCCTGCCGGCTCATCGCAGGTGATCCGGCCTGCGTCTTCGCCGCTGAGTAAGGCGACACGTCCTCCGGGCGCATGCGAGGTCCCGCACGCCGGGGGTGCGCCACCCGAGTCGAAGAAGACCTGGTTCTTGACTCCCAGCCAGTGGGAATACCCTTCGCCGGCCACCGTCCCGCCGGGTGGCACCACCGGGCTCGCGCTCGAGGCCTGTGCTGTAGCACCAAGGGCAGCGAGCAGGATGACCAGGGCCGCCAGCGTCAGGCGCCATCCACGGAGCAGGCTCGAGGTCAGTCTGGTTGCGCTGTATTGAGACACTTCGGTTCCTTTCAGGTGAGGACGCCACGAGATCCGCGGGGCGAGATGCAAGGCGGCCTGCTTGTCGCGACCCATGAGTTCGCTCCGGACTCAGAAGGCGATGTCCCCCTCCAGAACGATCCGCCCGAGCTTGGTCGCCGATGGGTGGGGCTGTAGCGTGACCACGAACCGGTAAGCGCCGTTGGCCTGCTCAGGAAGCAGGCCCTGGAGACGGAGTCGCCCATCCCGCCCCACCCCCGGACGGACGATCCCCACGAACAGCGGCGGCTCGCCCGTCATCGGCGTGTAGGACCCGGAAAGGGTCTGGACCGCCGGGATGAGCCACACCGCGTACGCGCTGTGCCCTACGTTCGCTTGCAAGCCCGAGGCGTTGACCGAGAATGCGTAGCTCGTGGGGGGGCGGTTGTTGATCGTCGCCGTACCGCTGGGGGATTTCCCCGTGCCCGGCGGCTCCAGGTTTGTCGCGCACACCAACTGACCGCCGAGCGCCGGCAAGCGCCCCCCGAGGTAGTTGTGGACGGTGGACAACCCGCCACCGGTCACGCCGTGGGAAGCGACCGGCCGGCGATGTCCGCCGATACCGATGAAGGCCGCGGCGACCGCAACCGCAACCGCGCCGGCCAGCGCCGCCACGAGCCAATCCGCCCGCAGCCCCGACACTCGCGTCCGACGTCCAAAGCGACGACGCGCGGGAGCCCGCTCGGTGGCACGCGCCAGCTGGGATTCAAGCCGGTCGTAATAGTTGGCCACTACGTGTCCCCCAACTTCCGCCTGACTCGAGCAAGCCCTCGACTGACTCGCTTTCGGACCACAAGCTCCGAGCAGCGCAGCTCCGTCGCGATCTCGCCATATGAGCGCTCGTCCACGACCCGCGCTCTGACGGCATCACGTTCGGCGATCGGCAGCGCGTCGACCAGCTCGACGACTCGTCCTGAGTCACCGGCGGCGAGCCTCTCGGTGATCTCGGCGTCGTCATCATCGAGGACCGTCGGCTCAAACCCCAGCCGGCGCCTCACATGCTCTTGGACGCGGCCGTGGCGTCGGCTGTTGCCCAGTACGTTGCGAGCGATCCCGATCACCCACGGTGCGGCCGACTCGGTCTGCGGGCGATAGCGACGAGCCGCGACGATCACCGAGGCGAACACCTCCCCGGTCAGGTCGGCGGTCAGGTCCGGGTCGCGCGTATTGCGCATCAGGAACGCCACGGTTCGCGACAGATGACGGCGATAGAAAACGGTGCACGCCTCTGGATCCCGGTCGGCGATCGCCGCTAGCAACTCCGCGTCGGTCCGACCCTGGTGGTCCCCAGGCCTTGCCATGCCCCTTAATATCCGCCTCCCGCGATTTGTGACCAACCGCGGTCTGCGTGTGGAGTGACGCGTCAGGCCTGAACCGTGTCAGGCGGCGCGACCTGAAGGTCAGGGACGCCGGTGACATCGCTTCGTCGATCGCCAGCGCGATGGCGCCGTGCACTCCGGCGTGAGTGCCCAGCTGCGCAGGGACGATCTCCAGCCGCTGGGTGGCCAGCGGCGTCGAGCGCTGGTAGATCGTTTCGCGGAGCCTGCGAACAGCTGCTGGTGGGCCTCGGCGAGCGCGCCGCCGATCACGATCACCGACGGGTTGAGCGCGTTGACCACGGAGGCGAGGACCTCCCGAGGAGGCGGCGGCCTCGCGGACCAGCCGGATCACGGGCAGCTCCTGGGCGGCTACGAGCGCGACCACGTCGCGGCTGTCGCGGGCCTCGAAGCCGAGTTCGGTGGCGTGGCGAGCCAGCGCTCGCCCGCCGCGACCGCCTCGAGACAGCCGGTGTTGCCGCACTCGCAGATGATGTCGTCACGTCCGCTGACGCGGATGTGACCGATGTCGCCGGCCGCGCCCTGTTGGCCGCGATACAGGTGCCCTGAGGCGACGATGCCGCAGCCGATACCGGTCGCCACCTTGACAAAGAGAAGGTGCTCCACGTTTGGCCAGATGAGCTGATGCTCGCCGCGGGCGGCGATGTTGACATCGTTGTCGATCACCGCCGGCACGCCGTAGCGCTCTCGCAGCCAGTCACCGACGGGATAGCCGTCCAGCGCGGCATGATGGGCGGGCTCACGGGCGGCCGGTGGCGAACTCGACAGGTCCCGGCACGCCGATGCCCAGGGCGCGCACCTCCTCGGGTCCGCGACCGGCGGCGCTGAGCAGCGTGCGAAACCGCTCGTCCAACTGCTCCAGGACCTTGTCCGGGCCGCCTCGATCTGGATCTCGCCGCCGTCCTCGGCGAGGATCTCGCCGGCGAGGCTGGCCAGTGCGACTCGGTAGTGGGTGGCGCCGATGTCCGCGGCAAGACCGTGCCGGACAGCGGGTTGAACACGAGCGTCTCGGCGCGCCGGCCGCCCGTGGAAGCCGCGGGCTCCCCCATCCGCAGCAGCCCGCGGTCGACGAGCAGGTCGACGCGTTGCGAAACAGTCGACCTCGCGAGGCCCAGCCGGGCGCCCAATTCGCTGCGCGTGAGCGGCCCCTCCACCCGCACCGTGTCCAGAATCGAGGTGAGAACCGAGGGGTTTGCGCGCGGGCGCGGCGTCAGGCTCTCCATGGGCGGGAACCATACACCAGAGCATGGACTTCTGTCGGCTCTCGGTCATAAGTTGGCCTCTCAGTGCGACTGCGAATGACGTCGTCTCGCCTCGCACGTCGCCGGAGAGAGCCTCAGAGGCATACTTCTGCTTGTAATCATACAAAAGTATGCCAGCTTATTGATCTACTAACGCAGAATGGACTTGCGCTGCGCCGGAACATGGCGTACATTGCCGCCACATTCGTCTGAAGGGTGCCGCGTGCCACCCCGTGGGCCCCCTTCACATCCCTGAGAGTTGTTGGCGGAGGAGAGATATGGGCCTCAAGATGACGTTCCGAGCGCGGGCCGGCGGCTGGTCGGCGGCGGCGCTTTGTGTCCTGGCGACAGTCGTTCTTGCCGGGTGCGGTAGTGCCGGCAACAGCGGTAACAGCAGTTCCGGTGCGAGCGCCGGTTCCAGTTCCAGCTCCAGTTCCGGCGGCGGTGCCAGCACCGTCCCCGCGCCCAAGACCGGCGTCGCGGCGATCACCTCGCCGCCTGAGGCCCTCACGACGCCGCCAGCCAAGAAGCCGGCGTTCATCACCATCCGCGCCTACTCGGGCGGATACGAGACCGCGATGGCGCAGTCGGCCGGCAAGGAGTTCACGGCTGCGACCGGCGTCAAGGTCCGCTGGGACACCACCGACGAGTTCGTCAGCTTCAACAAGATCGATCAGGAGATCCGCGCCGGTCAGCGACCGGACGTGGACGCGAGCCTGCAGGCGCAGCAGCGCGCCTACCTGGACGCGGCGCGCGGGCTGACCCTCCCGATCTCGACACACTCGCCCAACGCGCTGAAGGCCAACCGCACGGTGGCGCACCTCCGGGGACGCCGGCGTCGGCGACCTCATGGGCCTACATGAACTCCTACTCAGTGTCCGTGGCGTTCATCGTCAACCCAAGCTGGTGGACCCGAGCACGCTGACCAGCTGGAACGTGCTCACCCAGCCGCGGTTCAAGAAGTCTCTGATCTTCGACCAGATCTACTCGAGCACCGCCTTCGGCATGGCGCATGCGATGGGCGTAACCCGCGAACAACCGCCGAGCAGCCTCGATCCGGTCTGGGCCGCGTCAAGCAGATCCGTCCAACCTGGTGGTGCTGGGGAGCAACACCGACGTCACCACGGCGCTGTCGCAGGGGACGGGCAAGATCGCCATCACCTGCTCGTGCGCGTATAACGACGCCGTCTCGGCGGGGAAACCTGGTGCTCGTCGCACCCAAGGACGGTCTGTATGAGGTGGCGGACGCGTACTACATCCACAAGGGCATCCCGGAGGCCAACTACTACTACGCCAGGTCTTCGCCAACTACCTGTACACCGCGGAGACCCAGGCTTTCCTGGCCAAAGAGCAGTCGCTGATCCCCTCGGTGCCGGGGTCCAAGCTCCCTGACTTCATGGCCAAGCAGCCCGAGGTCTTCCCGTGACCGAGGCGCAGCAGCGGGCGGCGAATGTCGTCCAGGCCCCGATCGCGCTGATGGCGCGCAACGACCTGCCTGGCAGACTGCGTTCGAGAACGCGATCAAATAGACGATCATCATGCTGCCGGAGCTCAACGCCACCGAGCCTGTGACCGACTCTCCACAGCCGACCACACCGCGGACCGAGCGGCCGATGGTCGAACTGCTCGGGATCACCAAGCGGTTCGGCTCGGTGGCCGCCGTCGACGACGTGTCGGTGACATCAGGAGGGTGAGTACTTCAGCTTCCTCGGCCGTCAGGATCCGGAAGACGACGGTGCTCCGGCTCGTGGCGGGGCTGCTCGATCCTGACGAGGGCGAGCTGCTGATCGGCGGCTCGGACATGCGGCGCACGCCCCCCGACGAACGCAACCTGGCGGTGGTGTTCAGTCGCTGGCGCTGTTCCGCACCTGTCGGTCGCGCAGAACATCGCGTTCCCCCTGCGGATGCGGCGGATGGCACGACGGGAGCAGGCCACCAAGGTGCGGGCGGCGCTTGAGCTCATGCAGCTGCCCGACATCGGCGACCGTCGTATCAACGAGCTCAGCGGTGGTCAGCGCCAGCGGGTGGCGCTAGCTCGCGCGCTCGTCTATGAGCCGGCGCTGCTGCTTCTCGATGAACCGCTGTCGGCCCTGGATCGCCGTCTGCGCGAGGACATGCAGCTGGAGATCAGCCGGCTTCACCGCGAGGTCGGCATCACCATCCTCAACGTGACCCATGACCAGCGCGAGGCGGTACTGGGCAGTACGCGCATCGCCGTCATGAACGGCGGCAAGGTGATGCAGTGCGACACGAGCCGGGAGCTGTTCGAGCGTCCCACCTCCACCTTCGTCGCCGCCTTCCTGGGCGACCCGCTGCTGATGTCTGGTTCGGTGACTGGTGGCGTGGGCGACCGGTGCCTGCGCTAGGAGGCGCTCACGCTAAGGATCCCAGAGCACATCGCGTCCGCGTCGGCCACCGTCGTGCTGCGCCCGGAGCTGCTGCAGGTGGTGCCCGCGGACCTCGGGACCCAGGGCTGGGACAACGAGCTGCGCGGCGTGGTCACGTTCGCCGCGTTCGACGGAACCGGAGTGTTCGCCCAGGTGCAGATCGAGGACGAGCGCACGGTGACCGTCCACACCTCATCGCGATCGGCCGAGCGGATCGTCGTCGGTGAGTCGGTCATCGTCGGCTGGGACGCCGGCGATGTTCCGGTGCTGGAAGGAAGCAGCCACTAGTGCACACCGCGAAGGTGAGCGATGGCACGGTGACCGTGCGGACTCCCGGCTGGGCGGTCGTCGACACTCTGATCACGCTGCGTCGCGCCGTGGCTCGGCCGTCGGGCCGGCGCGCCGTCCCCTACCTGCTCATCGCGCCCGCGCTGTTGCTGGTCTGCATCCTGGTCGCCGGGGTGCTGTCGCTGGCGTGGAGCTCACTGCACACCTACGACACCTTCCTGGGCACCAGCGGGAGGTTCTCCTTCACCGAGTACCAACAGGTCGTGCAGGATCCGGAGTTCGGAAGCGTCCTCGTCCGCACGCTGTTGATGGCGGCACTCACCGCAGTCATCACGGTGATTCTCAGCGTGCCGTTCACCCTGGTCCTGGGGCGGATCCGCAGCCGGGGCGTGCGTCTGCTTCTGCTGATCGCGATCTTCACTCCGTTCCTCACCGGTGACGTGACGCGCACTTCGGGTGGATCGTCGCCCTCGGACCGCACGGCCCGATCCACGGGCTTCTGCACATGATCGGGATCGGGAGCCCGACGCTGCTGGGAACTGAGTGGGCGATCGGGGTCGGGATCATCCAGGTGACCGTCCCGATCGTCGTGGTGATCCTGCTGCCCGCTGTGCTCAAGCTCGATCCGGAACTCGAGGCCGCGGCGATGACGATGGGCGCTCCCCGGCGGAGGGTGTTCCTCTCCGTGATCCTGCCGCAGCTGAAGGTCACCGCTTTCGCCGCGCTGGCCATCGCGTTCGCACTGTCGATGTCGTCCTACGCCGATCCGCTCATTCTCGGCGAGGGGCGCAACGACTTCATGGCCAACCTGCTGCAGGACCGCTACCTCAACCTCGGCGATGCGCCGCTCGGGGCGGCGATCGGGATCATCCTGCTCATCCTCGTGGCGGTCGGCTTCGGCGCGACCATCGCACTCGGCCGGGTGCGGCTCGGGCGGCGGGGCGTGTGACCGGTCTGAGCACCATCCCGCTGCGCCGCACCGTCACGGTGGTGTTGGTGGCGATCCTGGCCGTCCCCACGATCTTCGTGGTGGTCGCTTCCTTCGGCGGCAGCCGGGAGATCGCGTTCCCGCCACAGAGCTTCACCCTGCACTGGTACTCACAGGTGATCGGGGACAGCCAGACGTGGAGCACGCTGTCGCACTCGCTGGTGGCCGCGGTCGTGGCGTCGCTCGTCTCAGCGGTGGCGGGCGTCCTGCCGCCATCGGCCTGAACCGACTGGGCGGACGCGTCAGCATCGCCCTGGCTCTGCTCCTCTCGGCCGGGCTCTCGGCCCCGCCGATCATTGCCGCCTTCGGCTTCTACGACGTCTTCAGCCGTCTCAGCACCGGCGGCTTGCTGCTGCTGGGAGTTGCGCTGGGGATCGTCAATTTCCCCTTCATGCTCTGGGCGGTGTCCTCGGCGCTCGAGGACGAGGACCCGGAGCTCATGCCCGCGGCAGCGACGCTCGGGGCTGATCCCGTGGAGCAGTTCCTGTTCGTCCGCCTGCCCCTGATCATGCCCGGAGTGATGACCGGGGCGCTGCTGGTGTTCGTGCTCAGCCTCACCGACTTCGTCGTCAGCCAGGTGCTGACCAACGTCGGCGACCAGACGCTGGCGGTCTACGTGTACTCCAGCCTGCGCGCCACGATCTCCCCGGCGCTCGGCGCCAGCTCGGCAGTGTTCATCGTGATCGCGGCCGCCGCGTTCTTCCTGGTCCTCCGCTTCGGGCGGATGGAGCGATTCCTGTTCCGGCGCGGATGACCGTGGCCGCCAGGAGAGTCGGGGTCGGCCTGCTCGGCACGGCCTTCATGGGCCGAGCGCACGCGCACGCCTACCGCACGCTGGTGGCCATGGCCGAACCGCTGCCGGGGCCGGTCGTCCTCCAGGCCGTGGCCGGGCGCGACCCGCATCGCACCGAGGTGTTCGCGGAGCGCTTCGGGATCGCTCGTGCCTCCACCGACTGGCGCGCGCTGATCCAGGATCCCGCCGTCACCGTCTTTGACAACGTCGGGCCTAACCACCTGCACGCCGAGCCGACGCTGGCCCGCTCGCCGCCGGCAAGCATGTGGTGTGCGAGAAGCCACTCGCGCTCAACGGCGAGCAGGCGTGGGAGCTGTTCATCGCCGCGCGCCAGGCCGGGGTCAAGCACATGTGTGCGTTCAACTACAGGTTCGTCCCCGCGGTCAAGCTCGCCCGCGAGCTCATCGGCGACGGCCGGCTGGGTGAGATCCGCCACTTCCGGGCGCTATATCCAGGACTGGCTGGTCGACCCGGCCGCAGAGGTGACCTGGCGCCTGCGCAGTGACCATGCCGGCTCGGGCGCGCTGGGTGACCTGGGCTCACACATCATCGATCTGGCCCGCTTTCTCGTCGGGGAGATCTCCGAAGTGTCGGGCGCGACACAGACCTTCGTCACGAGCGTGGGGGCGAACGCGCCGACGTGGACGAAGCCTTCCAGGCGCTCATTGGTTTCGAGGGCGGAGCCAGCGCACGCTGGAGGCGTCTGGGTATGCCCGGGCCGGGCCAACTCGCTCGTGGTGGAGGTCAACGGGACCCACGGCTCGCTGGTCTTCGATCTGGAGAGGCTCAACGAGCTGTCGGTGTACCGGGCCGATGGGCCGCGCGAGTTGCGTGGCCTCCAGCGCGTCCTGGTGACCGACCCGAGCCAGCCGGGCCTCGCCGGCTGGTGGCCGCCGGCCACGTTCTCGGCTGGGAGCACACGTTCATCGACGAGCTGCACCATTTCCTCTCCGCGGTCATGACCGGCGGTGAGGTGGGACCTGACGGAGCGACCTTTGAGGACGGCTACCGTGCCGCCGTCGTGTGTGACGCGGTGCTGGCCTCGGCAGACAGCGGAGTGGCGCAGCGCGTCGAACTTGCCGCTGAGCCATTGATAGCGACAGACAACGGCGACAGAACGCCGGATGACAGGAGAGTGACACATGAGAATAGGCTTCTACACCGACTACTCGGAGTCGATCGCGGCGTTCGCGCAGGAGGTCGGCTTCACCTCGCTGCAGCTCTCGGCCTGGCCCTCGTCCACGCTGAACGCCGACACCATCACCGACGACCGCATCGCCGAGATCCGGGCTGACCTGGAAGCCCGCGGCATCGAGATCTCCGCGCTGGGCTACTACCCCAATCCCTGGATGTGGACGCCGAGAAGGCGCAGGAGGACGCCGATACCTGCGCAAGGTCATTGACCTGGCGCCCCGGATCGGCGTTGACACCGTGTGCACCTTCGTCGGCAGACCCAGGGCACGCCGGTGGTCGACTGTCTGGACGCATTCAAGGAGGTGTTCACGCCGCTGTGCGGTACGCCGAGGAGCGCTCCGTGCGCATCGGGATCGAGAACTGCCCGATGCGTGACCACCGCACCGGATACGGTGAGAACATCGCTCGCAGCCCGGAGGTATGGGACGCCTGTTCGATCTCGTGCCCTCGCCGGTCCTCGGCCTCCAGATCGACCATCCCCTCGTCTACCAGCAGATCGATCACTCGCCTGCGTGCGCGCTTGGCTGCAGGTCTTCCCTCCCGCCGGCGTCGGTGGTCGCGCGCTTCCGGCTGGCCTCGGTGGGGGGGCAGCGGTGGTCGCCGTGGACGGCCGCGCTCCCGTCGAGTGCGATCATGACGGTCCGAGCACGGCCGGGCAACAGATCCGGAGCGAACGAGGGGATCTCGATGGAAGCGCACCTCAGTAACCATCATCGCGACACGGTCGAGAGGATCTTCAGCCATCCGCCGAGCCGCAACATCGAGTGGCGCGAGGTCGTGTCGCTTCTGGAGGCGATTGGGAGCGTCACGCACGAGCACAACGGCAAGCTGAAGGTGACGCTTGGCCCCGAGACCGAGATGCTGCCCGCGCCGCACGGGAAGGACGTCGATATCCAGATCGTCGTTGACGTGCGACGAATGCTGAGACAGGCCGGTTTCGCGCCCGACGACTCGCCTGCCATCGCCGATCACGCGACGCGGGATCACGGCGACGGGCAGTGGGGCGAACCCACGTAGCTGACCTGGGCCCCTAGCCGCCGCGCCCGGAGCGGCGTAGGCTTAGTCGCGATCGGCCCAATCGGGTCCGCCACCGGGGCGGTGTGTCTTGCGTCTGATCCTCAATCTCATCTGGTTCGTTCTGGCTGGATTCTGGCTGGCCCTCCTGTATGCGTTCTTCGGGATCCTGGCCTTCATCCTGATCATCACGATCCCCTTCGGGTTCGCGTGCTTCAGGATCGCCGGCTTCGCGCTGTGGCCGTTCGGGCGCAGGATCGTGCGGAAGCCCCGAGCGGGTGCGCCCTCGCTCATCGGCAACATCGTCTGGGTCGTCTTCTTCGGATGGGAGCTGGCGCTCGCCCATCTCGTCACGGGCATCGCGCTATGTGTGACGATCATCGGGATCCCGCTCGGCCTGGCGAACTTCAAGCTGATCCCCGTCTCGCTGCTGCCACTGGGCACCGAGATCGTCCACACCGACGATCCCCGGCAGTTCGTGTAGGCGGTCAAGACCCGTCCGGTTGCGCGGCGGGGTCCGGTGCGGCAATCTGGGCCCATGCCCGACCCCGACCTCGGTGATCGTTCGGCAGCCTTCACGTCTGACTCGGTTCCCGACGAGTACGAGCGGCTTCTGGCACCGGTGGTGTTCGAGCCGTGGGCGGAGGTCCTCCTCGACGCGGTGACGGTCGCGCCCGGGAGCCGGGTGCTGGACGTCGCCTGCGGGACCGGCGCCGTGACGCGTGCGGCGGCCCGTCGGGTCGGTGAGGAGGGAGCCGTCGTGGCCAGCGACGTGAGCGCGGTGATGCTGGCGCGCGCGGCCAGTGTGGGCGCCTCGGCCGGCGCGGCGCCGGTCGAGTACCGCGAGGGGTCGGCGGATGCGCTGCCGGTCGATGACGGCTGGTGCGACGTGGTGCTCTGCCAGCAGGGCCTCCAGTTCTTCCCGGCGCGGGCAGCGGCGGTCAGCGAGATGCGACGCGTCCTGCGCCCGGGCGGTGTGGCCGGGATCGCGGTGTGGGCCAGTGGTCACCGACTGGAGCCCTTCGGGGCCTACGGCGATGAGCTCGCCGCGATCGGGGCGACGCCGCCGTTCCCCCGAGCCTTTGAGAGCGACACCTTCACCATGGACGTCGAGACGGTGCGCTCGCTCCTCCTCGACGCCGGCTTCTCGTCAGTTGAGGCCATGGTCGTCGAGCTTCAGATCAGCTGGCCAGACGCCGCGTCCGCGGCAGCCGGCGTGCTCGGTACGCCGTTCGGGCCGCTCGTCCACGCGCTGTCCGAAGATCAGCGCAAAGGGTTTGAGGCTGCGCTTGAGAAGCGGTTCGCTCCCGCTGAGCCGGGCGCGCCTGTGAGCCGCCAGACTGCCGCAGTGATCGCCCGCGCCACCGTCGACTGATCCTTTACCACGGACCAAGGTCCGAGAGCGTCGCGTTGAGCGTCATCGAGAGCCATTCGACGTACTGCGGGCTGCTCCAGCCGCGTTCGTCGACGAGGAGCAGGTACGTCGACTCGCTCGCCAAGGCGTAGATGATGTCTGCGGCTTGGACCGGGGTGACGTCCCGGGCGAGGTGACCGTGCTCGGCGAGCGCGTCGGCGACCTGCTGGACGTCGGCGCGGATGTGCGCGTGAGCCTCGGCGCGCCGGGAGGCGAGTTGCGGGTCGGTGGTCGCGGCGGCTTCGGCGACCGCAAGGATGCGGGCGGTGCGGGCCTGGACGTCGCCGGTGAACTCGGCAAATCGTCTGAGGATGTCCTCGGGTTCGGCGCTGAGGATCTCCTGCCATGCCGCTCGCCGTGCGACCGGCGTGTCGTCGTCATCGCCCCGGACGTTGACGCGGATGATCTCCGAGAGCAGGGCCGGCTTGTTGTCGAACGCGAGGAAGAGAGTCATCTCGGCCACGCCCGCATGCCGGGCGATCGCCTTGGTGGTCGTGCGGACGTATCCGTCGCGCACGAACAGCTCCTCGGCGGCGGCGCGGATCCGGCGCCGGGTCGCCAGCGACGCCTGATCACGCTTGGGCGAGCGGTACCGCCGGCGCTCGTTGTCACCGGTGCCCTCGGAACGTTTGACAGGCTCGGCCGACATTCGTTAGAGTATAACTCTAGTGAATATGCGGACTGACCCGGAGCAGAACAAGCAGATCGTCCGCCGGCTGTACCAGGAGGTGTTTGGCGACGGCAGGCTTGAGGTCGCCGACGAGCTCGTGCACGCAGATTGCCGAGACCTCCATGATCCACAGGATCGTCGCGGACCCGGGCGCACGAAGGAGGTCGCGGGGATGCTGCGCGCCGCGTTCCCCGACCAGCGCTGGGAGATCACCGAGCTCCTCGCCGACGGCGACCGCGTTGCGATGTACTGCACGTGGACCGGGACCCACGACGGGCCGTTCATGGGCATGGCCCCGACCGGCCGGCGGGCGAGTGTTCCGCACATGTATCTCTTCCGACTCGCGGACGGACAGGTCACCGAGTACGCGGCTGTCCGTGATGACCTCGCGATGATGGGGCAGCTGGGCCTGATCCCGGCGCGCCGGTGACGCCTGAGTCACGGACTAAGAAGCGTCTTAGCCAAATACACACACTTCCGGTATCCCGTATCCGTGTAGTGTCGCGCGACCATGGGGCGACGGCGACGGAACGCGCGGGGGTGGGTGATGCAGGCGCTTGTCGCCGCGGGCGCCCTGACGGCTGGGCTCGCCGCAGGCGCAGCACCCGCGCACGCTGCGATCGTCTACGTCTGCACGTCGGGTGCGGCGGCGAATCTCTGTCAGGTCAACTCCGATGGCAGCGACGCGACGCAACTCACGAGCAACGGCTCCTACGCGAGCGTGTCGTTGGATCCCGCGGGAACGCGCATGGTCTTCGATCGCGGCTCGGCGCTGTACGGGGCGGATGGCTCCGCGCAGAACGCCGTTGGACCGATCAGCAATGCGTCGTCGTTGGCGAAGATCGGCCCTGACGGGACGACGGGGGTCGACGACGAGGACTTCAGCGACAACAGTGAGGGACTCCTGGTCTGCACGTTCCCGACGGGCGGCGGCTCGATCACCGAGTGCGGCTTTCAGGCCCTGTACCCGACATTCACCCCGAGCGCTGAGATCGTGGCGTCGTTCCTCGACGGGACGTCGCACCAGTTCGTGGTCAGCGAGTATCCGGTGGGGACACCGACCAGTGGCGGGGCCCCTCCTGTCCTGGCGAGCGATGCGACCGCCGGCAGCCTGATCGAATCCGCTGTCTCGCCCGACGGGCAGACCCTCGCGGTCGTCATCGCTCCGAACAGCAGCTCCGCCGGCGGGTACATCGCGTTGTACAGCATGTCCACCGGGCAGTTCATACGCCAGCTGACGAACGGGACGAGCGACGAGAATCCCGCCTGGTCGCCCGACGGCACGCAGCTTGTCTTCGCGCGCGGCAACTCGCTCTACACCACAGCGGTCACCGCCTCTCCGGGCGCCGAGACGCTGCTTGTCAGTAACGGGACGGACCCGACCTGGGGTGGGCCGGAGACCCCGCCCGCGACCCCGCCCACGACCCCGCCCACGACCCCGCCCGCGCCGGCGCGTCCGACCCACTCCAAGATCACCAAGGCGAAGATCGACGCCCACAGGCACACCGCAAGCTTCAGCTTCAGCGCGCGGGGCGCCAGCCGCTTCCAGTGCGAGCTCGTCCCGTCGCCCAAGAAGGGGCACAAGAAGCCGAGAGTGACTTTTGGCTCGTGCCGATCGCCTAAGACGTACAAGCACCTCAAAGCCGGGAAATACACATTCCTCGTGCGCGGCGTCGACTCAGCGGGCGGCGACCGGACTCCAGCGCGTAAGACGTTCGCGATCGATTAGCCGCCGAGGTCGCAGATCGCGGCTACCGCCCGCCAGCCGCCAGAGCAGCGCGACTGCCGCGGCTCGGCGGCCCGCCAACCGTCTGTCAGCCGGGCGGTCGGCCCGCCTCGAAGCGCAGTCCGTTGACGAGGATCGTGACCATCCGCCGGCTCTGGTCGATGTCCGGCTCTCCGATGGGTCGACACAGACGAGCGACGGCGAAGAGGAGCTCGTCGGTGCCGATCGCGGCTCGGATGTCGCCTGAGGCCGATGCTGCTTGGAGCAGGCTCTGCAACGCGGGCCCGAAGCGGCTCATGAAATACGCCGGCAGCTCGTCAAATGCGGGGTCGCCGGAATGCAGCGCATCCGCGAGCCCGTGCTTGGTGGCGACGAACTCGGTGAAGCGGTAGAGCCATTTTTCGAGGGCGACCCCCGGTGCGTTCTCGGCCATCAGCGCGGGTGCCGCATCGGCGCAGGCATCGACCTCGCGCTGAAACACGGCTTTGACCAGATCTGACCTGCGTGGGAAGTGGCGGTAGAGGGTGCCGACACCGACCCCGGCCGTGTCGGCGATCTGCTTGGCCGGAGCGGTGACGCCGGAGCTGGCGAACACCGCGGTGGCGGCGTCGAGCAGGGCTTCGGCGTTGCGTCGCGCATCGGTCCGAGGACGCCGCTGACCGGGGGCGGGTGCGTCCGCAGCGCTAAGCGGAATATCGTTCCGTATAGTTCCGGAAGGGCGTTCCACTTATCTCAGCTTATCGACGCACCCTGCTCGACCACTCCAATGGGAGGCGCACCGATGCACTACCGCACGCTCGGCCACACCGGTATCCAAGTGAGCCCCTATGCCCTCGGCGCGATGATGTTCGGAGCGGCAATCGGCAATCCCGACCACGACGAGTGCATCCGCATCATCCACAAGGCACTTGACGCCGGCATCAACTTCGTGGATACCGCCGACCGCTACTCGGCCGGGGAATCCGAGGAGGTCGTGGGCAAGGCACTGAAGGGTCGTCGCGACAACGTCGTGCTCGCGACCAAGATCAATGGGCCGATGGGCGAGGATCCGAACCAGAGGGGGAACTCGCGGCGCTGGATCATGGCCGAGGTCGAGCACTCGCTGCGGCGTCTGCAGACCGACTGGATCGACCTCTACCAGATCCACCGACCCGACCCGGACACTGACATCGAGGAGACGCTGTCGGCCCTGACCGACCTGGTCCGCAGCGGCAAGGTCCGCGCCATCGGGCATTCGGCGATGCCCGCCTCCGACATCGTCGAGGCCCAGTGGGTGGCCGAGCGCCGCGGCCTCGAGCGGTTCCGTACCGAGCAACCGACCTACTCCATCCTCAATCGCGGGATCGAGTCCGAAGTGCTGCCGGTCACCCAGCGCTACGGCATGGGCACGCTCGTCTGGAGTCCGCTCGCCAAAGGGATGCTGACCGGGCGGATCCGCAAGGGTCAGGAGACCGACCTGCGCCGCGCCGGCATCTTCACGAGCTTCAGCGACGAGGCGCGCCTCGACGCCGTCGAGCGGATCGTCGCGCTCGCTGAGGAGGCGGGCCTGCCGATGACGCATCTGGCGATGGCCTTCGCCGTCGCGCACCCTGGCGTGACGAGCGCGATCCTCGGGCCGCGGACGATGGACCAGCTCGATGACCTGCTCGCGAGTCTCGAGGTCAGCCTGTCCGACGACATCCTCGACCGGATCGACGAGATCGTCCCGCCCGGCACCGATGTCGGCACGCCCGACCAGTCCGCGTACGTGCCGCCGGCGCTCCAGCGCTCCGAGTTGCGGCGCCGGTCCCCGGCCGATCGCGCGGCTGCCTAGGAGCCGGTGACCGTCTCCTGGGTCCAGCCCGAGGCATGCGCGCCGGTGGTGACGGCGACGGTGATCGTGTCACTCCCCAGCGGCGTGGGGACGGTGGCTGAGAACCGGCCGCTCGAGGCGACGGTGTCGACCACCGTGGTGCTGTCGGTGGTCGAGCCAGGCTGAGCGGAGGAGACTGACACCTCGGCGCCGGGGGTGGTCGTGCCGCTCACCACCGTGGAGCCGCTCACGTCGCTACCGCTCGTCGGCGAGGTGATGGCGACGGGCAGCACCGTCGGCGCGCCACCGGCCACATAACGGCTGCGGGTGATCACGGGTTGGTCCACCAGCGTGCCGCTCTGGAGGTCACGCACCAGGCGCACATACTGGCCCTCGGCCCAGATCAGGGGCGTCGCCGAGCCGGCCGCCTGGCCGTCGACGAAGCCGATCGACGCCGTGGCCGGATCCGAGCCGTAGGGCGCGGCCGGGATGTCCGGGTCCTCCCAGACCTGTTCGGGCTGCAGGCCGATGCCCCAGGACATGCGGCGCAGGTCGAGCGCCAAGGACTCAGCTCCGCCCCGGTCGCCCGTCTGGAGTTGCTGTTCGGCGCGCTCGCCGTCGAAGATCGGCCAGAGGTGACCGGAGCCGACGCCGTTGTATGAGGGCGCTCCGCTCGGTGAGCAACTCGTCGGATCGGGCTCGTAGCAGTCGCCGTAGCCGTCGGTCGAGCCGGTGGACTGCACCCCGTAGCGATGCCAGCCGGGTCCCGACGGCGTCTGGCGCTGCAGCACCGAGTCCACCACGGACAGTGAGTTCTTGACGTCGGCGTCATCGGCGGGGAGCTCGCCGAGCCGGGTCAGCTCGAGGAAGCCGGCGTCGACCACGTTGCGCTGATCGACGTTGGTGAGGCTGCCGTTGTTGAGGTTGTATGTCTCCGCCGCGTTGGGATCTCCGGTGGGCGACAGGCGAATGAAGTAGCGGTGGTCGCCATAGGGGCCCGTGTCGGTGACCGTCCAGGACTTCACGTTGCGCTGATACTCGTCCGCGGTGGCCTGGTAGAGCCGCGCGCGCGTCGGATCGCCGGCCTGCTGAGCCAGTTGAGCCGCGGCGGTCAATCCGGCGATCTCGGAGGCGATCGTCGACGGCGAGTACCCCATGTGCTCCTCCCAGCGATCCTCGCCGTAATCGGGACCGTGGTTGACGATGAAATCGGCGTCGGGCCGGATATGCGCCACGTAGAACGACTTGTCCCCCGCGAAGCCGGCCTCCCACGCCATCAGCAGCGGATAGGCGTCCTCGTCGACCTCATAGAGACCGTAGGTATCCGGGGCAACCTCTCCGTCGACGAGCGAGTCCCGCGGGAAGGTGCCATCGGGCTGCTGAACTCGGTCGAACAGGAAGCGCACCATCTGCCGGGCGCTGGTCTGGTCACCGTCGGCGATCAGGCCGGTGAACGTCTCGTAGCTGTCGCGCGCGAAGACCGAGCGGTACGTGTAGCCGGCGTGGGTGGTGACCGCCAACATCGACTGCCCCCACGGGTCCGCGGGCGCGGCGACGAATGCGCCGCTGTAGGTCTTGTCCTCGGCCGCCTTGATCACGTTGGCCGACAGCCAGTAGGGGAGGGCGTCGGTCGCCGGGGGGCTGTGCAGGGTCGCGTCGTAGGCGTGCCAGCCATGCACGTATTCGCTCAACGTGGCGTCGTACGGGGTCGCCGCGCTGCGCTGGGCGGTGTCGACCGCGGTGGTGGCCGTGGGCCCGAACCCGAGAGCGAGGGTGAACGGACGAGTCGGTCGATTGATCTGCGCCGTCTGGACGACGTTGCCCGCCGTCGCCGAGCGGTAGGCGTCGCGCAGGCGGTGATAGGTGTCGAGCTGGCTCAGGCCATCGCTGGGAGTGCCCACGAAGCCACTCGAGGCGCGCACGAACGGCCGGTCGGCGGCCAGCGCGCCGACCACGTTGGCGGCAAAGGGTCCGCTCGGCTCGGTGGTGTCCGAGGACACGAGGGCGCCGCGGTCGATGACCGCATCGTTGGGCAGCGCGTTGGTCTTCCCGCCACCGCCGGTGTTGTCGATCGTCGCGTCGTAGCGAACGTAGACCTCGAGGCGGCTCAGCGCGGCCTGCGAGGTCGCGCCGAGCGGTTCGAGCCTAGTGTGAATGATGACGCTGGCACGAGCCGGATCGGTCAGGTAGTCGGTGACCAGCTTGAACTGATGGGCGGCATCGGTGCTCGTCACGCGGCAGACCATCCCGCTGCGGTCAGGCGAGGTGACCGTATAGGTCATGTTGCGCTGCTGAAGGTCGGCGAACGAGTGCCCGTCAGTGACTATGTACTGAAGCGTGTTGACGTTGCTGTTCTCGATCGTCGGACTGAACGTGTCCGAGAGGACTCCGTCAGCAACCGAGTACCAGACCTTCGAGGTCGTGTCGCGCGCGGTACCGAAGCAGTCCTTGCGCGCCAGGTCCAGGTAGGACTGGGCACCGGGGCCATCCGGGGCAGAGGACGCCGCCCCGGCCGTGCCCACGGCGACGGTGAGCACAGCAAGTACAGCCACCAGAAACCCTTCGCCAATGACGTGTGCACGTCGCAGCAACGTCTACCTCCCTCCGCCAGGAGCCTACCCATGCCCCAGCGCCGCAAAACCCCTGGGCACGCGAGGACGTTCCGGCGGAGTGACGCCCCCTACGGAGTCGCGACCTCGAGGCGCTCGTAGGCGAGAACGAGCTCCTCGATCGCGAGGTCACTGCTGCGGCCATGCAGCGGGCCGCCGCGATAGCGGACCGGGCGCGCACGCAACAGCTTCCAGGTCGTGACCTGGGTTGAGCGGTCCTCGCTGAGCAACGTCACCGCGATGTTGCGCGGCGCCGAGGCGCTGCCACTGCGGACCTCGTCAAACCAGTCGTAAAGCGTTTGCGATCCGATCACGCCCCGCTTGAATGAGATGTCCTGGACGGTGCTCAGACCGGTGATCTTGCGGGGCTCGTTCGTCGCGTCGTTCCCGTTGCGGTACTCGATCACATCAACGCGCTCGGCGAACGGCCCGCACTCCTCAAAGCCGGCATCGGGCCCCTCCGAGGATCCGGTTCCGAGGTCGACGATGAAGTTGAAGGCGCCGTACGGCGCCTGCCGGATCCCTGACATCAAGCGTCTCCTGTCTCTGGGTGGTTCAGCCATTGCAGCCGCGCGTACGCCAGCTCGGCCTGCTCGAGCGCGACGCCGGGCGCCAACGCGTCGAGCACGGGCCCTGACCAGCTCAACGGCCACGCGCCGTGGAGAATCCATGTCAGGACTGGCTGGCCGAGCGGTGAGTCGAGCAGCTGGATCATCACGTCGCGCGTGTCGGGCTGGCCGGCGACGACCGCCGACCGCCAGGTGAAGAGAGCCTGGCTCTGGTCCAGCGCGCGCCTGATCGTCACCGGCGTCAGCGCCCACTCAAGCACCGGGCCCGGGGAGCTCGGCGGGTGCCCGTTGGGGTCGCCCCCGATCCACGGTCCGACGTCGTTCGCCCAGGGTGTCTGGGTCGCTGTCGTGCCGGTGGCGCTCGTGGAGCCGGCGCCCGGGTCTGCCCCGGCTGACGCAGCCACCGTCTGGGACCCGAAGCCATGGACCTCGGCGCAAGCGAGCTCCACCGCGCCGATGATGACTCTGAAGTTGGTTCGCGGCCAGATCACACGCGCACCGCTCATGCCGCTCAACCGCTCTCCCGTCGTCTCAGTAGGCCAAGAAGGTCAAGCGGACGCTGATCCTAACCTGTTCCTGGCGCCCACTCACAGCGCGTTCCGGACGCCCGCCCGTCCGACCACCTGGACAGGCAGCAGGCCCGGCGCCGCGGCGGTATACGGTGAGGGGGTGGAGCGAGTGTGGGACTATCCGCGCCCGCCCGCCGTGAGACCGTGTGACCGTCGCGTCCGGGTTGAGTGGGCGGGCCAGGTGCTGGCTGATTCGATCAATGCGCTGCGGGTGCTCGAGACCAGTCACCCGCCGACGATCTATATCCCGCCCGCCGACGTGCGCCTCGCCCTGTTGACCGTGAGCGACGCCGGTGTGACGTTCTGTGAGTTCAAGGGCGAAGCGCGGTACCTGGACGCGACGGTCGCCGGGCAACGGGTCCAGGCGGTCGCCTGGAGCTACGCAGCCCCGACCAGTGGGTATGAGGTGTTGCGCGACCATGTCGCGTTCTATCCCGGGCGCGTGGACGCCGCGTGGCTGGATCTCGAACGCGTGCAAGCCCAGCCGGGCGACTTCTATGGAGGCTGGATCACCGGCGATCTCGTCGGCCCGTTCAAAGGGCCACCCGGCACCCGCGGCTGGTAGCGCTTTACCGTTACGCGGACGACTCCCGGACGCCAGGCCTGCCGGAGGGCGGCAATGTGGGCTCGATCATTCTCCTTGCGCTAGCTGCGGCCGTGTATCCGCAATTGCTCGCGGTGGTCGTGATCACCCTGACGCGCCCCAACCCGCAGCCGCTCCTCTGGGCCTGTTATCTCACCGGTTTGCTGGTGAGCGTGGGGAGCAGCATCCTCATTTTCGCTGTCTTTCGGTCGCGCGGGAGCGTCGCCGGCACAAGTTCTCAGCGGCTCGGTCCGACGGCCTATCTCGCGGTCGGCGCGATCGCGGTGTTGGTCGCGCTCCTGATAGCGACTCGCCGCGGCCGAGAGCTCCTCGACCGGGACCGACCGGCGTTGTCTCGGGCACAGCGGCGTCCACGGTTGGGCTCGGGGGCCGCGGCGAGGACGCGCGCACGAGCGGAGCGGGCGCTCAGCGAAGGTTCGGTGGTGGTGGCTTGCCTGGTCGGCGCTCTGCTGGCCGTCCCGGGCCCGTTCGACCTCGTCGCTCTGGGTCGCCTCACAAGAGGCGGCTACGGGGTTGTGGTCGCGGCGGGCGCGATGGTCGTCTTTGCGCTGATCAAGTTCGTCCTGATCGAGATACCGATCGCGGGGTACGCGATCGACCGCGATCGCACCGCGGTCACGGTCAGCCGCTTCTCCCGCTGGATGCAGACCAACAAGCTCGCAGCCGTCGGCGTGATCATTGGCCTGTTCGGGATCGCTCTGATCGGCAGAGGCATCTCGGGGCTGGGGTGAACCTGAGGGGGCCCGTCGGGCCGGGTCGCGGCACGTGGCTGTCGGCGCAGGGCTCGGGGCTCACTGATCGCCAGCGCCACGATCGGTGGGCGGAATTCTTCTGCGGATCCGATCGATCTGGTCGCGCAGCGTCTGCCAGCGCGAGCGGGCCTCGCGGATGAAGGTGTCCCACTCGCGCCGGATCTCGTCATCGGGCGGCCGCTCGCCGGCGCGGATCCGGTTGAGCTCGTCGTACACCTCGCGTCCGATCGCCGCCGACGCGACCAGCGCCACCATGAAGCCGAACAGCGCCGAGATCATCGCGAACACCGCCCCGATGGCCCCATAGCGGCTCGCGTACGAGCTGAACAGGTGCGGCACGTACACGGCCGCCCCGGCGTAGTAGGCGGCAAGGGCAAGGCCCGCGACGACGGCGAACGGGGCGAGACTTCTCATCGTGATCCGTTTCGCGCTGAGCACGCGGCCGCTCCAGGCGAGGAAGATCGCCGTCAAAGGGGTGAGCAGCAGGTTCGCCCCGAGCTGGACGCGACTCTGTCCGATTTCGCGGTGGGCCACGCCACTGATCACGAGATAGGCGATCAGTCCAGCGATCCACATCAGGTCGTTGAACGTGTTGCGGACGCTCAACGGCCGCAGCTCCCATGTACGTTCGAACAACCGCTGCACGCCGCGGGCGAAACTGAGTACCGCGATCACCAACAGCACCGCGCCGATCACACCGACGTCGGTGTTTGTCGCCGTTGCCGGCGCGAGCGTGTCTCTGACCGCTTCGGCCCCTCCACCGGTCAAGGCGTAACGATCGATCACCCATCGCGCGGCGCCCTCAGCCTGGACATGTGGCACCAGCGCACCGGCCAGGACCGCGAGTGGGATCAACGCGGTAAGGGTGCTCGAGGCCAGTGCCATCGCCCGGTCGAAGCCCGCGATGAGCTGAAAGCGATTCAGGACGCGCAGCACGAACGCGGGGCGAAGCCAGAAGGTGAGGGTCCGCACGAGCCGCTCGCGGTCGGCCGGAACTCGTCGCGTCGACTGGGAGCCGTCGGGCGGTACCTCAGACATCGCGCGCTCGCCTTCCCACCAACTGGCCCGTCACGCCGTTGCCCTTCCTGTCGAGCGGAACCAAGGTGCCCGTGCCCGAGACCGCGCCGTCGCGTTTTGCCCGATACCGGGCGTCGGCCTCCCGCACCAGGCTCCGCAGGAGGTCGCGTTTCGGCAGCTCACCGGTCGAGCGAAAGACGTCGTCCCCTGGGCCATCGACTGCACTCGACACATCAACCCTCCGGCACGCCACTCTATGGATACGCGCCTCCCGGAAGCCCCCCGATGGTCGCACGCCGAACCTTGCGGGCGCGGTCGCGCGCGATCCCGGGTCGAGTCACTCGATGACGTCGAGCAGCCCGTCTGACAGCTCGACGCGCAGGCCGCCCGCGGTTGCGATCTCCGCGACCTCCTCGGGGCGCTCGGCGCCTCCGGCCTGAAGCACCAGCCGTGCGACTTCACCGCGAACGCGCTTGGCCATGTGCGTGATCACGGTCCGCGTCCCGTCGGGCGCCTCCGTGAACCCGCGGACGGCGAGCCGGGTCGCGCGCCGCGGTTGCCACGCCGCCGCGTAGGAGCCGGAGCGCAGGTCGAGCACCAGCCCGCGATCGGGCAGGGTCGCGCGCAGCGGCTCGCGCCAATAGGCGGCCAGCCCCCCGATGCCGGGCGGCTTGGCGCTCATGTCAAGGCGGTATGCGGGGATCCGATCGCCGGGGCGCACGACACCCCACAGTGCGCTGGAGATCAGCACGCCATCCCACGGGAGGTCCGCCAGGCCGAGCGCGGCGAACAGCACGCCGGTGTACAGGTCGGCGGCCGGGATCGCCGGCGCGGTCCGCAGACCCGGATCCACGGCGTCGATCAGCCGCTCGCGTGGCGCACGCAACCGTGGATAGACGAGCGTCGAGAGCCCGGCGCGGCGGCCGCGGTCAGGCGACGCCTTGCCCTGGGAGGGTGGGAGCAGCACGAGCACGCGCGAGAGGCTAGTCACGTCCCTTCAAAATCACCGCGCCGCTGCGCCCGCGGGTAGACTCGCGGCCCGCTGAAGGGGATCTCGTCGTGAGGAGCTTCACCATGAAATTGACGGTCATCACGAGGATGGCGTTCATCGCGACCAGCGCCGCCGTCGTCTGCGGTGTGGGACTCGCGGGGATCGCGACGGGGACGGTGGGCCACCGCCCTCGGCACCGGTCTTCCTACAAGGGCTCCGGCCATTCCTCCTATGCGGCCACCGGCCAGGCGTGCTTCGGCGCGACGTGGCAGGGCACTGGGGCGTGGAACACCGACTACAAGCTCACGAACCCCGACGTGCAGGGCGGTGTCGACACGACGACCGACAAGGACTCGAGCGGGTACAGCTGGGATCTCGGCGAGGTGGCGTCGGGCGCGGACTGCGCGCTTGAGTTACTGCGCGTGCCGGGCGATAAGCCCATCGGCGGAGCGACGTGGAATCGGGGCTTCACTCGCCTTGGCGCGAACGGGAATGACGTGTACACGGCGCCCAACCAGGCGCCCGTGTCGACTACCTGCACCAAGGCACAGATCGAACACGCGGGGGCGGGCTCCGTCACCGGCGGCATGACGATCAGGCAGAAGGGCTCCTCGATCGTCTTCGTCATGACCCTCGGCGTGCCGAACGACCCGTGCGGCGCGTACTCCGCGCCGGGGCTCGCGGTCCCGGGCGGGAAGGTCGGGGCCTTCCTGACCTCGGAGAGCGTCGCCGTTCCGAGGGCGGTGTTCGAGAAGGACGGCAAGGTCACGATCACGATCTCGTCGGACCCCAAGCAGGGCTCCAACGCAAACTGCGGCGTGCACGCTGATCCCCCGAGCGTGGTGACGTGCGCGCAGACCGGCGCCTGGCAGGGGACGCTCACGTTGCGTCAGGGTAGGTCGTAGCGCCCACCTACCTGCTGACGAGGAAGGACAGACGGCGCGCGGCTGAGTGATGGTCCGCCGCAGTGGCGGTTGCGGTGACGGTGATGCGCTGCCCGCGAGGCAGCCAGCCGTGGCGGGGGAGGTGACCGTTGAAGGCGACCCTGTTGTGCCCGGCGCGGCCCTGCACCGACAGTGAACCGAGAGTGACGCTCCGCACGCACCGTGAGGCGTGGCGCTGGGCCCGGCGCGGAGTGACACACACGCCACCGATTCGCTGGCCGGCCACCTGCTCCGTGAAGGTCAGCGTGACACGGGCCGCCTCGTTGAGGGTGAACGAGAACGTGGTCGGGGCACGCCGGGCGCCGACGCGAACCTCCCGCCAGACGGCGGCCGACTGGCCCAGGCGTGTGAGGATGGGTCGCGGGGTTGCCCGAGGGTGGCCGGGTGAGGAGCCGGCGGGCGGCGCCGGCATCACCGGCGGCGCGATCGTGATCGTCGCGGTGGCGGGGCCGCTGGCGTTGGTCCCGTCAGAGGCCGCGAAGGTGAAGCTGTCCGTGCCGCTGTATCCGGACTGCGGGGTGTAGACGACGGTGGCGGAGCTCTGGTCGACGGAGCCCAGCGTCCCGTGGGCCGGCTGCGCCACGATCGACGTGGTGACCGGATCGCCGTCGCTGTCGCTGCAGCGGAGGCTCACGCTCGTCGCGGTCTGAGCGGCCGTGGCGACCGAGACCGCCTGGCAGCTCGGCCCGGTCTCCCGGCGGTAGACGTCCAGGGTCTGGCCGTCGTATCCGGGCAGATAGACCGACGCTCCGTCGGGGCTGACCGTCGGGTCATAGATGCCCTCAAGCGCGGGTCCGGCGTTCACGCACGCGCCGCTGACGCCCCCAGAGGTTCCGTCGGCGGTGATGCAGCCGGCCGTGCCGGCAAGCTGGGCCAGGGCGCCGGTGCTGGGGTCCACGGAGAAGATGGCGACACCGTCGGCGGCCTGGTTGTTGTCGCCGATGACGTAGAGGGAACGGCCGTCGGGCGAGATCGCCACGCCGAAGGGGTAGGTGAGTGCCCGGCCGGTGGCACATGAGAAACCGCCGACTCCGTCGCTGCCGCTCAGCGTGGCGCAGCCCTCGGTCCCCGGTAGCTGTGCCAGCGATCCGTCGGCGGCGACCTGGAAGACGGAGACGCCATGATCGGCGGCGGCGGCCACATACAACGTGGCGCCGAGCGGCGAGACCGCCAGGGCGTCCGCGCCCCCGAGGACACGGCCGGTGGCGCAGGTCGAGGTGCCGGTGTCGTCGGTGCCCGTGTCGGTGATGCACCCAGCGGCCGCCGGCTTCTGGGTCAGGATCCCGGTGGCCGGGTCGCGGTCAAAGACGCTGATGCCGTGCGCGTCGCTGGAGTACGCGTGGAGGCCGTCGGGCGAAAGCACCACGGATTTGGAGCCGCCTAGGACACGCCCGCTCATGCAGCCCGCCGGCGCGGGGGACTCGGACAGGCACTGCACCTCGCTCAGCGCACCCGTCACCGGATCGCGGGCGAGGACGTGGATCCGTGAGGGCGTGGCGTAATCGGTGACATAGACGAAGTCGTCGTCGGAGCTGATCGAGATGCCGAAGGGTCGCGCGAGGGTGGAGAGCATCTGGCAGGTGCCGGGCCCGTCCTGGCTGCTGCCGTCGCTGCTGATGCAGCCCGCGGAACCCGGGAGCTGACTCAGTGCTCCGGTGCTGGGATCGCGGCGCAGCAGCACGATCGCCGACGCCGGATCAGAGGGTCGCGCGTGCTGGTTGACGAGGTAGGCCCATCGCCCGTCGGAGGTGAATACGAGGTCGCGGCCGTCGCCCACGCCGAACCCGCGGGTGGTCTCGCACGTGCCCGCCCCCAGCGCGCTCGACCCATCGGCGGTGAGGCATCCGGCCGGCCCGGGCAGTTGCGTGAGCGCACCCGTGGCGGCGTCGCGCGAGAAGGCAGCCAGGCCCTCCTGGCGGCCGATCATGTAACTGGAGAGGTAGACGTTGTGCCCGTCGGGGCTCACCACGGCGCTCGATGCCCCGTCGATGCCGCGGGCCGTCGCGCACGCCGCGCTGCCACCGACGACCGTGACGCATCCCGCCTGTCCGGCAAGCGCCATCAGGCCGCCGACCGGCGGCGCCGCCGCGGTGGCAGTGGCCGCCGTGGTGAGGGCCAGTGTCACCATCAGCGCCGCGGGTGTGGCCTTGCGCACCCACTCGGTCAAGTGAGTGAAAGGGACGGCGGACAGTGAGATTGTTCTCATGATCGACCCCACGGCTCAGAGCTCCACGAGCGTTGACATTGGTGCTGCTGTCCACCGAGACCGACGGGCGTTACACGCTGCGCGCCATCCGTCCGGCAGACGCCTCTGCGCCCGGGTTAGACTGCCCGCGTGACCGTGGCGGCCACCAGCGAGGAACGGTTGCTGACTCGTCTTCGCGCCGGCGACGAGACGGCCTTCCGTGAGCTCGTCAAGCGCCACGACCGGGCGATGAAGCGGATCGCGCTGACGTTCGTCCGATCGCCCTCGGTGGCCGACGAGGTGGTGCAGGAGACTTGGCTGGCGGTCATCAAGGGCCTGGAGCGCTTTGAAGGCCGCTCGTCCCTGAAGACGTGGATCTTTCGCATCCTCGCCAACCGGGCTCAGTCACGCGGTGCCCGTGAGCAGCGGACGACGCCGTTCTCATCCCTGGCGCCGTCCGGCGCCGACGAGGGCCCGACGGTCGACCCGGACCGGTTTCTACCCGCCGGGCATGCCGCCGCCGGCTACTGGAGCGTGACGCCCAGCCACTTCTTCGAGCTTCCCGAGGACCGCCTGCTCGCCGCGGAGACCTCGGCGCTCGTGGCCGCGGCGATCGAGCAACTGCCGGATCGCCAGCAACAGGTGATCCGGCTGCGGGACGTCGAGGGCTGGGACGCCGAGGAGGTCTGCACGTGTCTCGAGCTCTCGCAGGCCAACCAGCGCGTCCTCCTGCACCGCGCGCGATCTGCGGTGCGCGCCAGACTCGAGGAGTACTTTACGGAGGTGGTGAGCGTATGAGCTACGAGGACCTGCCGTGCGTCGACTTCGTGGAGCTGGCCACCGACTACCTCGAGGGTGCCCTGTCCGTCGACCAGCGGCTTATCGTCGAGCGCCACCTCGCCTTCTGCTCACCGTGCGTCGACTACCTCGACCAGATGCGCGCCGTGATCCGTGCCACCGGCACCCTGCGCGAGGAGGACGTGCCCGAGCCCGTCGCGGACTCGCTCATCGAGGCCTTCCGGGCCCTCTCGGGCAGGTAGCGAGCCCCGCGCGTCTCAGCCGATCAGCTTGAGCTGATCGCGCAGCCATCGCGCCTGCCGGGAGCGCTCCCGCAGGAAGGCGGCGTCATAGTCAGGGCCGGCGTGCTCGCCGCTGGCGCGCTCGCCGGCGAGCATCGCGGTGAAGTAGCCGGCGGGAGCCGCGCCCGCCCAGCTCAGCGTGTGCTCGACCTTGGTCACCAGCCCGGCGCCGGCGGGATAGCCGTCGGCGAGCTCGACGAGCCCGCTCCAGGCACATCTCGGCAAACCGCCCGCGCATCGGCTCGTCCCACCCATCCACTCGGCGCAGCAGGCGCCCCTGGGACGCGACGAGGGCGGCTTCGTGCTCCAGGATGTCCCCGCCCAGCTCGATCTCCCACAGCTCGGCGCCGAGCCAGTGGGGGAGCTGCTCGGGAGTGGAGGCATGGATCCCGTTGATGCACACGGCGATCGCTCCCTCGGCGTGCACCCACGCACCCGGCTGGTCCCCGTCGGGCAGGGACCATTGCCAGCCGGTGAACTCGGATCTGCCGTCTCGGAGGACCTTGTAGGCATGCATGGCGATCTCGGGGGCCGGGGGCTGAGCGTGGGTGGGGCTGGCTGGGCGCGGGTGGGACTGGGCGCGGCGGGAGTCTACGCCCCGCGCCGCGCCATCGGACCACCCTGGTGCCACGCGGTGGCGGGCGTAACGCGGACGGCGCCGGCGAGACGAGAGTGTGCACACGGGCGCTCGCCCGCCACCCCACAGACAGAGAGGTAGACCGATGAGCACCGCAGTCATCAACGAGGACATCGCGAGCCTGATGGGCGAGCTGGCCGGGCCGGCCGGGCAGGCCGACCCCTACCCCATCTACCGGCGCATGCACGCCCTGGGCGAGGCGGTGGACGCGCCGGATGGCACGGTCGTGGTGACCGGATACCGGGCCAGCGCGGCGGTCATCCGTGACAACCGCCTGCGCAAATCCCCGGGTGCCGTGCTGACCGCCGCGGGTTACCCGGATTGGGAGCGACGTCCGGCGCTGCGCATGCTGTTCGGGAGCATGCTCATGCTCAACCCGCCCCAGCACACGCGGCTGCGACGGCTCGTCTCACGTTCGTTCACCGCGCAGCGCGTGGCGGGCATGCGCGACGCGATCACGCGCATCGCCGAGGAGCTCTGCGAGCCGCTGTCGGGCACGATCGAGTTTGTCGACGCGGTGGCGTTCCCGTTCCCCGTCACGGTCATCGGCGAGCTGCTGGGCATCCCCGCCGCTGACCGCGCGATGTTCCAGCCGCTGGTCAGAGAGTGGACCTCGGTGCTGGAGATCCTCAATCCCCTGGCGGTCGACACGGCCGACGCCGCCGCCGTGCAGATCCAGAGCTACCTGCACGAGCTGGTCCGCGTCCGCCGCGAGCGACCCGCCGACGATCTCATCTCCGCGCTGGTCGCCGTCGAGGACGACGAGCACCAGCTCAGCGAGGAGGAGCTCGTCACCATGGCCGCGCTCATCCTGGCCGCGGGCTTTGAGACGACGACGGGACTATTGGCCAACGGCTTCCTCACGCTCCTGGGCGACCCGCACCAGGCTGATCGGCTGCGGCGCGAGCCCGCGCTGGCGAAGCCCGCGGTCGAGGAGCTGCTGCGCTACGACGCGCCGGTCCAGATCCTCTACGGCCGCACCGCGACCGAGGACATGGTCGTCGGCGAGCTACCGGTCCGGGCCGGCCAGCGTCTCATCAACCTCCTGGGCGCTGCCAACCGTGATCCGCGGCAGTTCTCCGAGCCTGACGCGCTCCGCCTGGACCGCGACGAGGGGCCGGGCCTGTCCTTCGGCGGCGGCATCCATCACTGCCTCGGAGTCGCACTGGCTCGGCTCGAGGGCCAGGTGATGCTGCCGACGCTCCTGAGGCGCTATCCGAACGCCTCCGTCGCGGGGGCGCCCGTCCGCCGGGGCGGGCTCATGATCCGCGGCTACACCTCGCTGCCCATCGCGCTTGACGGATGACGGTGACGCGCCGCCCGGGTCATCACGCGGATGCCGTGTAACGCGGAGGCGATCGGTGTGACTGCAGGCAGCATGACCAACACATCGTCCCCACATCTCCGCAGCGACGCGGGCTATCGGCCGCAGCGCGAGAAGACCGGCATCGACCGGATCATGCAGGCCGTGGCCAGGTCCCGGCTGGGAGGCTGGCTCTTCGTCAACGTCTTTCCCGTGCTCGACCGGCGGCTCATCCCTCTGTCGCATGGCCGCCTGAAGGTCGCCATGGGTCAGCCGATCCTCCTGCTGCACACCCGGGGCGCTCGGTCCGGAGAGGCCCGGACGACTCCGCTGCTCTACACGCCATGTGGCGACGGCTTCGTGGTCGTCGCCTCCAAGGCGGGCGCCGAGCACCACCCCGCGTGGTACCACAACCTCCGCGCCCATCCCGAAGACATCGCGATCGAGGTTGACGGCGCGCGGATGCCGGTGCGGGCGCGGGTCGTCGAGGGCCCCGAACGCGCCCGTCTGTGGGAGCGGGTCAACGACAACTACAACGGCTATGACGTCTACCGGGCACGCGCCGCCGGGCGCACCATCCCGGTCATCGTGCTCGAGGTGGCTTGCACGACCCACCGGTGAGTGATAGACCGTCGGGCATCCGGTGTCTGGGCGGGAGGTGACGTATGAGGTTTGCCAGGGTCGTCGCGGCGTGCGCTGCACTCGTCGTCCTGGGGACGATCGTGCTGGTCTCGGCGGGCTCGTCTGCGGTGCCGCCGCGCCATGTCGTCACCGCCGAGCAGGCCGCGAAGGCCGGGACCAATGGTGCGACCAAGGTCAAGCCGGCCACGCAGGATGGCCTCGGTATCGCCCCCGGCAAGATCAAGCACGTGTGGCTGATCATCCTGGAGAACAAGTCCTATGACGCCAGCTTCACCGGCCTCAATCGCAACACGTACCTGTGGCAGACGCTGCCGCGCCAGGGCGTGCTGCTCAAGAACTACTACGGCACCGGCCACTTCAGCCAGGACAACTACATCTCGCTGGCCAGCGGTCAGGCGACCGAGTCCGACACCCAGGACGACTGTCCCTTCTACAACCACTTCGCCGGACACGTCGACCGCACCGGGTCGCTGCGCACCAACCCCAACTTCGGGCAGATGACCTCGGCTGCGGGCCCCAATGCGGCCCCTGGCGCCAACGGCTGCGTCTACCCGGCGTCGGTGCCCACGCTGTTTAACCAACTTGACCAGGCACACGTCAGCTGGAAGGGCTACGCCCAGGACCTCGGGAACCCGGATCCGGGCGCCGCTCCGCACAGCGCCGGCGTGAAGTACTGCGGCGCTCCCTTCGCCCAGCCGGGCACCGCCGGCTCCACCACGCAGGCCAACCCCGGCAGCGCTGACGCCACCGACCAGTACGTGCCCAAGCACTTCCCGTTCGTCTGGTTTGAGTCGGTCCTCGGCTCGGGCGACTGCAACGCCAAGCACATCGCCAATGTGTTCAGCACGAGCGGCGGTCTGGCCCATGATCTCAAGCACGAGTCGACCACGCCCGCGTTCAGTTGGATCACGCCGGACAACTGCAGCGACGCCCATGACGCCGTCTGTCACGGCAACAACCTGTCGGGCGGGTTTGCCAACCCCACCACGCCGCGGGCGCCGGTCAACTTCACCGGCGGGCTATATGCCGCTGACCTGTTCCTGGCCCACGTGGTCCCCGAGATCGAAGCTTCGAAGGCCTTCAAGGACGGCGGCCTCATCGACATCACCTTCGACGAGGCGTTCCCGCCGTTCACCTACACCGGCAACAGCTTCGCCAACTCAACGCTGGTGGCGCCCAATGCCCGCACTTCGATTGAGAACGATTCCGCGGGCGAGACGTTGTTCGGCCGCACCGTTCATTCCGAGCCGACCGGGCCCAACACGCCGTTGGCGACCGACCATCAGGGCAACCAGCTGTTCCCGGGCCCCGGTTACAACTCCTTCATCGACCGCCCCAGCAACTGCGTCGCCCAGACCACGCCGAAGCAGCCGGCGGGCACGTGCCTGCTGGGTGGCGGCGACAGCGTTCCCGGCGCCCGCACCGACGCCGCCGCCACCGCGCCCGCGGGCAGCTCCACGATCGATGACAACGCGGCCGTGGCGACCGATCCGGGACGCACCGTCACCGGCATCGGGATTCCGGACGGAGCGCACGTTGGGACCGTGACGGACACACCGGTGACCGCCACGAAGGCCAATCAGGATGGCGGGTTCGCCGTCAAGGGCTCCTTCCAGCTCGTCGATGGCTCCGGCAATGCGATCACCACCACCGGGCCCGTCAGCGGCATCACGCTGGGGGCCGAGTCGCCCCAGACCGACCCGCTGTATGACGCCAAGGATCCGACCACCGGCGGCGGCGACACCGGCAGCGTGCTGATCTCGCCCTACATCCGACCCGGCTCGGTCAGCAAGCGGTTCTACAACCACTACAGCTGGCTGCGCACGATGGAGGACCTGTTCTCAGTGGCCGGACACTCACCGGGCCTGGACGGCCATGGGCACATCGGCTACGCCGCCCAGCCGGGTCTGGCCCCGTTCGGCCGCGACGTCTTCACCAATCCCAAGGGTCCGTCGTCACACGCTGCCCGTCAGGCCTCCGCCGGCCTCCCCAGCTGGCTACCCAAGAGTGCCGTCCCGGCCGCCGACCGGGTGGTCACCGCGACGCCGAGCAGGCCGCGGCTGGCCATCGAGGGCGACACGGTGGCGCTGCGTCTGCCCGGGGGCCGGGCGCGGGTCACGGCGGTGGGCCCGGCGGTGCCCGAGGAGGGCCAGCAGCCGATCCCGGCCACCAGCCCGGCCCGGTTCACCTTCACCGTCAGCGCGGTCCACGGGAGCATCCCGCTGTCGTCGCGGGAATTCAGCTTCCTCGGCGAGCACGGGGAGCGCAACGGCGCCCGGGTCACCCTGCGCGGCGGCGGCCGGCTGCCGCGGCGGATCGTCGCCGGCCGGCCCGTGACGCTGACGCTGAGCTCAGTGCTCCCGACCGGCAACGGCCAGCTTCGCTGGGCGCCGCTGAGCGGGAAGCCAGTCGTGTCCTGGGACTTCGACGTGGAGATCGACTGACGGCTCGACTAGCCCCTCAGCGTCCCGGTCATGGAGTTCAGTCGCGAGTTGCGTAACGACGTCCTGGCCGGAGACATCACGCTCTCGGTCCGGCTGTGGCAGCGGCCGAAGGTCAAGCAGGGCGGCCGCTACCGGGTCGGCCCCGGCGAGATCGAGGTGGACGCCATCGAGCTTCTCCCGTTCGCGGCGATCTCCGCCCCCGACGTCCGGCGCGCCGGCGAGCCCGACCGCGAGACGCTGCGCCGGCGCGCGGCGCACGCCGGCCCGATCGACGAGGACACGCTCGTCTATCGCATCGAGTTTCACGTGGTGAGCCCTGGTGACGCCGCTTAGGTGCGAACCCCGCCGGTCACAATGCGATGAGGACGATGCCGAGGGCGACCGCGACAGAGGGCAGCAGCCTCCGGCGGGCGAAGGGCTCTTTGAACAGCAGGGTGGCGATCAGCGCGGCGCTGATCACGCTGGTCTCCCGTAGGGCGGAGACGAGGGCAAGGGGTCCGCGAGTCTGCGCCCAGACGACGATGCCGTAGGCGAGCACCGAGATGACGCCCGCGCCGAACCCGGCGGGCACATCGCGCAGCGTCCGGCGGTCGAGGCGGTGGCGCAGGCGGTAAGCGGCGATGGCGAGAATGGCCGGCGCCTGGAAGACGAAGACCAGCGCGAGGTAGCCGGCCGGGTTGTGGGCGTGGCGCACGCCCAGCCCATCGACGATCGTGTAGCTGGCGATCGTCACGCCGGTGAACAGCGCGGCCGCCGTCGCCGGCAGGTCGGCGCGGGTCAGCCGCCCGCCCGCGAACACGATTGCGGTCAGCGCGGCCGCGATCGTGCACGTCCCGGCGATCTGGACCGCGGTGAGGTGCTCGCCGGCGATGAACCAGGCGCCCAGCCCGACGAGCACAGGCGCCGTGCCTCGCGCCAACGGATAGGTGCGCCCGAAGTCGCCGAGGCGGTAGGACTGCAGCAGAGCTGCGGTGTAGACGATGTGGATGGCGGCCGAGCCGGCCGCGAACGCCACCGCACTGGAGCGCGGCAGCCCGACGACCGGCAGGGCGATCACGGCGAGGAGGCCCTGGGCGGCGCCGATCAACGCGAACGCCACCGTCTTGTCGGAGATGGCCGACGCGATGGCGTTCCACGCGGCATGGAGCACTCCGGCGAAGAGGACGAGGGCGATGACGGCGAGGGTGAGCTGACGAGCGGGCATCAGGCGGAATCTGTGAAACAATATTCGACATAAGCTCACTGGACGAAACTTACGTTCAGCCAGGGGCCGGGCCGGCGGCGCAGTTGCGGGCCGGACTGACCGGGTTGCCTGATGCCGAACGGCGCGTCGCCGAGCTCCTGCTCGTCCAGCCCACCGGGGCGGGCTATGACAGCGTGGGCCGGTTGGCGGAGCGCGCGGGCGCGTCGCCGGCGACGGTGGTGCGCCTGTCGCGGCGCCTGGGCTACGCGGGCTATGCCGCACTCAAGCTGGCCATCGCCCACGAGGCCGGCCGTGCCGACGAGTTCGGCTACGGCCGGGCGCAGGCGGACTCCACGGCGCGGCTCCACGAGCGGGTCATGGCCGATGACGCCCACAGCATCCGCGGCGCCGCCCGGGCCATCGACGCAGCCGCACTCGAAGATGCGCAGGCCGCCATCGCCGGCGCAGGGCACGTGATGTTCGCCGGCGTCGGGGTGTCAGCCGCGCTGGCCGCCCTGGCCACGTTTCGTTTCTCGGCGCTCGGCATCCGCGCGTCGAGCGCGATGGATGCGCTCGTCCAGCACCTCCAGGCCGACACAATCAGAGCCGGGGACGTGTGCGTCGCCATCAGCCACACCGGCGAGAGCCGCGACACGATCGACGTGGCGGCGGCCGCATCCCGCGCGGGGGCGACGACGATCGGGATCACCGGCTCGGCGGGGTCCCCGCTCACCCAGGCAGTCCGGATCGCGTTGGTCTGCGCCGACGAGCACGACCCGACAGCACGAGAGCTGTTCGCCAACCCGGTGGCGATGGTGTCCGTCCTGGGCGCGCTGCACGCCGGTGTCGCGGCGCGGTTGCCGGCCTCCGCGGCGCCGGCGGCGGCCGCCCGGGCGATCACCTCTCACCAGTACTGACCCGTCTCGCTCACCAGCGGTTGACGTGACCGGAGGGGGTCAGTAGCTGGTGTGCATGGCGGCGGTGACCTGCGCGAGCGTTCCCCGAGCGATGCCGCGAGCCCTGGCGCTCCCCTCGCGCACGATGGTCCTGAGATAGCCGCGGTCGCGCATGAGCTCGGCCCGGCGATCCCGAATGGGCCGCAGCCGGTCGTTGACGGCCTCGGTGGCACGGCGCTTGAGCTCGGCGGCTCCGCGGCTGCCGATCTGCTCTGCGAGCTCGCGAGGGTCACGCTCCTCGCACAGTGCGGTGAGCAGGACAAGGTTGGCAACCTCGGGGCGGTTCGTGGGGTCGTAGGTGATGTTCGGATCTGAGTCGGTCCTGGCCTGGCGCAGTAACCGCGCCGTCTCGTCCTCGCTCGCGGCGAGCGCGATCGCGTTGTTGCGGCTCTTGCTCATCTTGCGTCCATCGGTTCCGAGGAGCACGGGGGCGTCGCTGAGCATCGCCTCGGGCTCGGGAAACACCGGGCGGCGCGGCGCGTAGCGCCGGTTGAACCGCCGTGCAATCGCGCGCGTCTGCTCGACGTGCGGAAGCTGGTCGGCCCCGACGGGGACGATCGTGGCTTGGCAGAACAGGATGTCGGCGGCCTGATGGACCGGGTAGGTGAGCATGAGTCCGTTGAGCGCCGTCATCCCCGACGCGGCCGCCTCGTCCTTGACCGTGGGGTTGCGCAGCAGCTCGGGCAGCGTGACCAGGCTCAGGAACGGCAGGAGCAGCTGATTGAGCTCGGGCACCAGCGAGTGGGCGAAGATCGTCGCGCGCGCCGGGTCGATGCCCACGGCCAGGTAGTCGGCGACGAGCTCCTCGACGTCCGCGGGCAGCGATGCGGGGCTGTCGCGGTCGGTGATCGTCTGGTAGTCGGCGACGAGCACCATCAGATCCACGCCGTCCTCCTGGAGGCGGACGCGGTTGCGCAGCGTGCCGAAGAGATGCCCGAGATGCAGCTGACCGGTCGGGCGGTCACCGGTCAGTACGCGCGGGGGAAACGCCCGCGACGGAGGAGTTGAATCGAGATCGAACATGGAAGGCCTTTCGCAAACGGCCCTCCCGAGCACACATCGTCTGCCTTGCAGCGGACCGCCCGAGAGCGGCCCGAGAACACAGATCAGCGCGGCCGCATCAGATGCGACCACCACCAGCACAGACGGCGAGTGCCAGATGACATGTGACGCAGGATACGAGATCGCCGTGCCCTGGTCGGAGGAGCTGTCTCATCGGACGCGAGGCGGAGGTACCGTCGATGCATCGTGACCGTCATGGCTCGCCCCTGCGCCGGCCGCTCGGCGAGTGCTGCGGTCACGCTGGTTGCGGCGGCCGGGTGTGTGCTCGTCCTCGGTCTCAGCGGCTGCGGGCGGGCATCGGGGACGGCCGCGGCGGCCGCGCCTCGCGACAGGACGGCGTACACGTTGATGCAGATGAACTTGTGCCTGTCCGGTTTGGCGGGGTGCTACCAGAGGGTGCGCTACCCGGGAGTCGTGCAGGAGGCAATCGCCCGGATCCGTGAGGCGCACCCGGACGCGGTCACCTTCAACGAGGCGTGCGGCGGCGACGTCGCGCGGATCGCCCGGCGGACCGGTTACCACGTGCGCTTCTCCCACGTCATCTACTACGGCAAGCCCCTGTTCTGCATCCGACCGGGCGGCCGCGGACTGTTCGGTGACGCGGTTCTCACCAGGGCGGCCATCGAGAGCGCCGTGAGCCATCCCTTCACGGCGCAAGCCGGCCCCGAGCAGCGCCAGTGGCTGTGTGCCGGCACCCGAGTCGGCGTCGAGGTATGCACCGCCCATCTCGCCTCGCCCGAGCCGGTTGAGGCGCCCGCGAACGCCCCGCAGTGCGCAGAGCTGACGGCGGTCCTGGCCCGTCGCGCGTCCGGGCGAGCTCTCATCTTCGGAGGCGACGTCAACCGCCTGCCCTCCTGTGCCCCTGACGGCTTCTGGACCCGCACCGACGCGTCCGCGCGCCAGGACCCACGCAGCCAGCAGGTCTACGGGAGCGGCGCGCTGCGCTCGCCGTCGGCACGGATAGTGCCGGCCACCCACACCGACCATGACATCCTGGTCGTCCGCGCGTACCTCACGTCTCCGCGCAAGGCTGGTCGTTAGCGGCGCGCAAAGCGATCAGTTTTCGAGAAGCGCTCCTCACAGAGCCCCGTTACGGTGACCGCCATGTGCATCCCCTTTCACGCAGCACTTCTCGCGCCCGGCGAGCATCGCGCGTTCGCCGACCTGATGGCGCCCGCCGCGACGGCGCCGACCCCGTCCACACCCACCACCCCGGGAGCGACCATGCCCAGCTCTCTCGCCCGGGAGATCCCGACCGAGGCACACCCAATCCCTGACCCGGCGACCGCCGAGGAGATGCTCTGCCATGGCTAAGTCGACCGAGAGCTTCACGGCGGAGGAACGCGCGGCGATGAAGGCGCGCGCCAAGGAGCTGAAATCGGGCTCGGGCGCGGACGGAGAGAGTGACCTGCTGGCGAAGATCGCCGAGATGGCCGACGCGGATCGCGCCATCGCCGAGCGGGTCCATGCCATCGTCACCAAGACCGCGCCGGACCTCGAGCCGAGAACCTGGTACGGGATGCCGGCGTACGCAAAGGACGGCAAGGTCGTCTGCCACTTCAAGCCGGCTCAGAAGTTCAAGACGAGGTACGCGACGCTCGGCTTCAGCGACAAGGCGACGCTCGACCAGGGTGCGATGTGGCCGGTCGAGTTCGCCGTTCACAAGCTGACCGCCGGCGCCGAGAAGGAGATCGCCGCGCTCGTGAAGCAAGCGACGGCTTAGCCGCTAGGCCTCGGGCCAGAAGAGTCTGCCGAGCTCGAGCAGATCGATGATCTGACTCACCTGCGGCGACAGCGTCCGGTCCAGCTCCAGGTCCCAGCCGTCGCGACGCGAGTCTGAGACGGCACGCACCAGCTCGCGGAGCCCGGAGCTGTCGATGAACTGCAGGCGGCGCAGGTCCAGACGGACCGGGCGGCGCTCGTCGGCGAGTGCCTGCAAGCAATCGTGCAATTTGTCAGCACCGGCAATGTCGAGCTCTCCGACGAGCCCGACCCGGATGGGGCCGCCGTCATCGGGCTCCTGCTCGATCCAGAAATCGGGATCCGGCAGCTCCTGGGGATGGGGTGCGGCATCGGCCGGTCCCCGATGGGCCGACTGCGTCATTTCCCGCCTCTCGCTGAGATGTGCGTCAAAACGATCAACTCCTCCGGGCGCAGCCTCGCCGAGTCGGGGCTCCGTGTCAACGTGGAACTGCCCGGGCAGGCCCGGAGTCGCACTTGTGTCGGCGCGCGGGCCGGGGGTAGTCGGCGATCAACGCCCCAAGCAACCGTGGAGGGATCTCAATGGCCAAGGACCATGGACCGAGCGTCAAGGACGACAAGCAGTACGAGGGACTGCGCAAGAAGGGGATGAGCAAATCGCGGGCGGCGGCGATCGCCAACACGCCCGACGCGTCCAAGAAGGGCGGCGAGCATTCCCACAGCGGCGGCAGCAGTCAGAGCCGCAAGAGCAGCGGTCCGGGTAGCGGCGGCAACCGTGCCCAGAAGCAGGCCGCCGGCCGCAAGGGCGGCAAGAAGTCGAGCTGACCGGGGCCGGCGGGCCCCTGAGGCGTGAGGCGGCCTATCGGACCGCCCGCGGTCACTCCTTGTCGCGCCGGATGAGCGGCACGAGGAACCACAGCCCAGAGAGCGTCATCGCGGCCAACACGCCGACAATCGCCGGCGCGGCGCCGCCGACGACCACGTCCGAGATCAGGACGAGGATCCCGATGAAGCCGAGTCCCAGGAACGCCATCCCGCTGATCGCCAGGTAGTTGGCGGTGCGAATGAGGAACGGCTTCTCGCCGTGGCGGAACAGCAACCGGTGGTGGATCGGAGGCGCCATGAGCAGGAAGGACGCGAGCGCGACGACCAGCAGCGTGATGAAGTAGACGGTGCGCTCGAAGCTGTCGACCTTCGTCCAGCCGGCATTGAACGGCACGATCAGCAGGAAGGCGAACATCACCTGGATCCCCGTGCCCGCGATCCGGAGCTCGTTGAGCAGCTCGACCGTGTTGCGATCCAGCTGTTGGGGCCGGGTTTCGTCGCGTTGGGCTTCGGCTTCCTCCGAGCGCTCGGTCATGGCGTGAACAACGCGGTCATTCGGTACCTATCTACCCGCCCTGGCGAGAGACACCCCAGGGCGCCCGCGACAGATGAAGAGTCCCCTAAAAAAGCGAAGAGTCCTATAAAAAAAGGGCTCGAAAAGCGGTCTGGCGTGGCTAGTGTCGGACTGGGTATGTAAAGACGGGGGCACACGCGCCGACCACAACAATTGGGTGCCTGGCGGTGTTCTAGTCCTCGTCCCCTGTTCCCCCCCGACCACTTGTGAGGCTCATGAAGCGCTGTCTACCACTACTCCTGACCTTGTTCGCCCTGGCCGTACCTGCAACCGCGGCCGCCTCAACCACCTTCGGCGCCGAGGTCGGCACCGACTTCACCAGTCAGCTACGCGGCCAGTGGTCGCAGGACAAGGTGGTGAGCAACCTACAGGCGCTGTACAAGGCTGGGGGCCGGGTGGGACGCGCTGATTCGAGCTGGAACCTCACCGAGCACAAGGCTCCGCTCCACGGCCGCCATACCTACGACTGGAGCTACAACGACATGATCGTCACCGACATGGCGACGGCCCATCTGCGCTGGGAGCCGACTCTGGCCTTCGCGCCGCAGTGGGCCGAGGTTCACCGGTCTCGCGTCCTGCATCTCAAGTCAGGGAAGGCGATCGCCTACCTCCCGCCGGCCAGTAACGCGACGTTCGCCGCCTATGCGACCGCGTTCATGAAACGCTACGGACCGCACGGGGCGTTCTGGAAGGCCAATCCCAAGCTCGCCTACGTGCCCGTGACCAGCGTCGAGGTGTGGAACGAGCCTGACAACATCCACGACTGGGGCACCGACATCAACCTGTCGGCCTATGCGGCGATGTACGAGACCGTCCGCACGGCCGTGCACCGCGTCGACCGCAGCGCCCGGGTCCTGACCGGCGGGCTGGCATGGACCGAGTCCTCGCTGCCGCGCATGCTCAAGGCCTTCCGCGGCAAGCCGCTCGATGCCCTTGCGATCCACCCCTACGGGGCCAACCCGAGCCAGTCGATCAAGGTGGCCAAGGACGCGCTGGCCGATATGAGCGCAGCCGGCCGCGGCCGGACGCCGGTCATCGCCAACGAGTACGGCTGGACCTCGACCCGCGACACGTGGGGCACGACGAACGCCAAGAACGTCAAGAGCTACGCGTACAACGCGCTGGTCGGCCTGTCCAAGCTGCGGCTGTCGGAGATCGAGCCCTTCTCATGGGCCGATCCCTCGTGGGGCCTGAGCACCGGATCGTTCGCCAAGGCCGTGGCGAAGGTCCAGCACCACCGCTGAGTCGTCCGGGAGCGCCGGGCCCGCCGCGCGTGCGGCAGACCCGGCGCGTCCCGCCGTGTGATCGACGACGACAAGCGGCTCTTGCCAAAACCAAGAACTGACCCGTGCGGCCGGGCCAGCCCACGGCTAGCGCCCTGACGCTGACATGAGTTTCACACGCGCGCGCTGAACCGGAGGCTACAATTGTGGCTCAGGGCCGGCAGCTCGCCGGCGAAGTAGTGCACGCGTTCGTAGTAGTTGCAATTGAGCACCTCCCGCGTTTCGCAGCACACGATCTCCCGGGAGGGAATGCATGGCAACTGGCACCGTGAAGTGGTTCAGCGACGAGAAGGGCTTTGGCTTCATCACCCCAGATGACGCCGGTAAGGACCTGTTCGTCCACCACTCACAGATCGCGGGAAGCGGCTTCAAGTCGCTCGCCGAGGGCGCGAAGGTGTCCTTCGACGCCGAGCAGGGCCCCAAGGGCCCGGCCGCCGCGAACGTCCAGACGATCTAGCCGCGACGCGGCTGTAATCGTCGACGGCCCGCCATTGTGCGGGCCGTCCGTGGTTTGGGGCGCGACGATCAGGCGTCAGCGTCGCGGTTGAGCGCGAGCGCGAACGGACTGCCTTCCGAATCGCGGCAGATCGCCCATTGCGAGCCGGGGTGGATCACCGAGCCGCCGAGCCTCACGACGCGCTCGAGCGCCGTCTCGATGTCGGCCACTTCGAAATACGGCAGCGACACCGTGTCGCCCGGGCCGGTCCCGCGGCGATGAACGCCGATGGCGGGCCCGTCGGTGTGGGTCTGCCAGCCGCGCCCCTCGGCCTCGGAGCGCTCGCCCAACTCGGCGTCGAGCACGCCGGACCAGAAGCGCAGCGCGCGCTCCGGGTCATCGGCGGGAAATTCGACGAATGAGAGCTTCACGTCGTGGCGCTGCACCATACCTACCCTCCGCCGAGCTGCCTCATGTGGGGTCGCCCCCATGACCTAACGTGTCGCCATGGAGCGTGCCGCGCTCACCCCGGCTCTCGCCGCTGACGCGGCCGCGGTGACCGAGCTCATCGCCGCGCTCGAGATCGCGCTGTACGGCTACACCACGTTCTCGCAGGCGGACCTCGAGGACGAATGGTCTGACATCGATCTCGCGCAGGACGCCTGCGTCGTCCGCGACGGTGATCGCATCGTCGGCTACGCGCTCACCGACAAGCGAGGCACGTCCTGGCGCGTCCAGGGCCAGGTCCACCCCGACGCCGCCGGGCGCGGGATCGGAACGCTGATCGCCAGGGGCATCGAGCGCGAGGCAGCCCGCCGCGGCATCCGCAGGCTTCAGAACAGCGTCTTGGGAGCCGACCGCCCCGCGCACAGGCTGCTCGAGTCCCTCGGCTACGAGCCGGTGCGCATCTTTCGCGAGATGCGCATCGCGCTCGATGCGCCGCCGGCCGCGCCCGAGTGGCCCGAGGGGCTGACCGCGACCGCCTTTGACGCCGATCATGACGCTCGGGCCTTTCACGCCGCCCACCAGGAGGCGTTCACCGATCACTGGGAGTACCCACCCCGCGACTACGAGTCGTGGTCGCGCGCCCATCTGGACAGCGACCGTTTTGATCCGACGCTGTGGTGCGTGGTCCGCAGCGGGGACGAGATCGCCGCCGGGACGATCTGCACATGCGACACCTATGGCGGCGGCTGGGTCCAGACCCTCTTCACCCGTCGCCCTTGGCGCAGGCAGGGGGTCGGCGCCGCGCTCCTGGCCGATGCGTTCACCCGCCTCTGGCAACGCGGCGAGCGCAGCATCGGGCTCGGTGTCGACGCCGCCAGCGATACCGGCGCGTTTCGCCTGTACGAGCGCGCCGGAATGGCCGCCGCGCTGGGCTGGGTGATCTATGAGAAACAGCTCGGCGAGCCGGCTTCGGTCGCGACTCGCTGAGCGTGTGCGACGCGGGATCGGCAAGAATGCCGCGCGTGCGGACTGCTCTTGGGCGCTGGTGGGTGATCGCCGCATGCGTCGCAGTCGCGGCAGTCGGGGCGGTCGCCGCGGTCGCCGCGCTCGCCGTCCCCGGCGTGGCAGCGGCCAAGGAGGACCCGGCGAGCATGTCGGTGGCGGCGCGCTCGATCACCCGGCCGATCGCGCCCGGCTTCCTCGGGCTGGCACTCGAGGACAGCGGGATCAGCGTGTGGGCCGATCCGGGGTCGGCGCAGCCCAATCCGATCCTCGTCCAGCTCATCCGCAACCTTGACCCGGTCGGCCGGCCGGTGATCCGGATCGGCGGCCTGAGCACGGACCACTCGTGGTGGCCCGTCCCGCGAATGAAGGCGCCGCTCGGGATCACCTACACCCTCACCCCGGCGTGGGCGCAGTCGCTCCAGGCGCTGGCCCGCGCCGTCAACGCGAAGCTGGTGCTGGGGGTCAACCTGGAGGCCGACAGTCCCGTCGTGGCCCAGACGGAGGCCGACGCGTTCCTCAGCTCGATCGGGCGGTCCTACGTCAGCGCGCTGGACATCGGCAACGAGCCGCCGCTGTATCCCAGCCTGCCCTGGTATCGCCTGCGCGGCGGGACGCTCTTCCCGTGGTACTCCAACGTCGGGACGCCGGTGTTCGCCCGCGCCCCGAGTTGGGGGCCGGCGGCGTTCCTGAGGGAGTACGCCCGGATCCTCGATGCCCTGCCGCGCATCCCGATCGCGGGCCCCGACACCCAGCGGGCCTCGTTCTTCGCCGCCTATGCGCGCCTCCTGTCACCGCACTCGCGCGTGCGGATGCTCGCCTCCCACGGGTACGGGCTCAACAACTGCGTCACCAACCCCGCGTCGGCCGCCTACCCGTCGATTCCGCATCTGCTCAGCGACTACGCGCTGCACGATCTGCTCAACACGCTCATCCCGTACGTCGGCCTCGCCCACGCCGACGGGGCGACGTTCCGCATCGATGAGATGGGCTCGGTCACGTGTAACGGCCGCGTCGGGGTCAGCAACACGATGGCGTCCGCGCTGTGGGCCGCGGCCGCTCTGTTCAGCGTCGCGCAGGACGGCGTCGACGGGGTCAACCTCCACACCTACCCGGGCCTCTCCAACGGGCTGTTTGACTTCACCGACTCGGCCCGGGGGTGGACCGCCGCGGTGCACCCGTTCTACTACGGCGCGCTGCTCTTCGCCCGCGCTGCGCCGGCCGGGTCGCATCTGCTCCACGTGTCGCTCAGCGGGCCGCCGGCGCTGCACGGCTGGGCGACCATGGGTCCCGGGCCGGTACGGCACGTGCTGCTGCTCAACGACAGCCTCACCAACACCGCCGCCGTCGTCCTGCGCGCGCCTCACGACGTCCTCGGGGCGGGAACCACCCAGTTGCAACGGCTCACCGCGCCGAGCGCGTCGGCCACGGGCGACCTCGTCCTGGGTGGGCGCACCTTCGGCGCCGTCACCACCACGGGCCAGCTCCGGGCACCGGTCAGCGATCCGGTGCCGGCCCATGGCGGCGCTTACCGCGTCAGCCTGCCCGCGGCCAGCGCGGCCGTGCTCACGTTCAGCTCGCGATGACCCGAGCCCGAGCAGTGCCCGCGTGTAGGCTGCGACCGTGGTGTTCTCGCGTGACCGGGTCCCGTCCGCCCGCCTCCGTCTGCCATGACGGTTCGCGCTCTGCTTGACCAAACCGCCGGACTTGCCGCGGACTATCTCGAGGCGCTGCCCGAGCGCCCGGCGGGCTGGATGGCCGACGTCGAGGAGCTGCGGTCACGGTTGGGTGGCCCGCTGCCCGAGAGGCCCATTGATCCGCAAGAGGTGATCGCCGACCTGGCCGCCGGGGTGGAGCCCGGGCTGGTCGCAAGCCCGGGCGGGCGCTACTTCGGCTTTGTCGTCGGCGGGACCACGCCGGCCGCGGTCGCGGCCGATTGGCTGACGTCGGTGTGGGATCAGAATGCCGGGCTGTTCGTCTGCTGCCCCTCGTCCGCGGTGGTCGAGGAGGTGGCTGGAGCCTGGCTGGCCGAGCTGCTCGGGCTACCCGCCGGGGTGGGCTTCGGCCTGGTCACGGGATGCCAGATGGCGCACGTCACGGCGCTGGCCGCGGCCCGCCACGGCGTGTTCGCCCGCGCCGGCTGGGACGTGGGCGAACGCGGCCTCATCGGCGCGCCGCCGGTCCGGGTCCTGGCCGGCGCCGAGCGCCACATCACCGTCGATCGCGCGCTGCGGCTGCTGGGGTTCGGCACCGGGTGCGTGACCGCGATACCGGCCGACGACCAGGGTCGCATGCTGCCGGGCGCGCTGCGCGAGGCGATCGCCGCCGGCGACGAGCCGGCGATCGTGTGCGCCCAGGCCGGCAACGTCAACACCGGCGCCTTCGATCCGCTGGCCGACATCGCCGACATCGCCGAGCAGGCCGGCGCGTGGCTGCACATCGACGGCGCCTTTGGACTGTGGGCGGCCGCGAGCCCGGCGCACCGCCACCTCGTCGCCGGCTCAGAGCGCGCCGACTCGTGGGCCGTCGACGCCCACAAGTGGCTCAACGTCCCCTACGACAGCGGGATCGCCTTCTGCGCCCATCCCGAGGCGCAACAGGCGGCGATGGGCGTGCGCGCCAGCTATCTCATCCACGCCGCCCCCGGCGGGCCCCGGGATGCGCTGGAGTGGAACCCGGAGTTCTCGCGCCGGGCGCGGGGCTTTCCCATCTACGCCGCGATCCGCTCGCTCGGGCGCTCGGGGATCGCCGAGCTGATCGACCGGTGCTGCGCCTATGCGCGCCGCTTCGCCGAGGCGCTGCGCGCGGCCCCGCACGTCGAGGTGCTCAACGACGTGGTGCTCAACCAGGTGCTCGTCCGCTTCCTCGACGGCGCCGGCGACGACGATGCCCGCACCGACGCGGTCATCGAGGCGGTGCAGAGCGATGGCACCTGCTGGCTGAGCGGCACGACCTGGCAGGGCATGCGCGCGATGCGCATCTCGGTGTCCAGTCAGGCCACCGGCGACGACGATGTGGACCAGTCGATCGAGGCGATCCTCCGCGCCGCGGCTCACCCCTCGGGCGGCCGCGCGTCAGCCCCGAGCCGGTAGTGCAGTGAGGCCCGCGTCCCCGGTGAGCAGGTAGGAGACGTCGTCGGAGAGCTCGCCGGTGGCGAGCTCCAGGAAGGCGCTGCCCGCCAGCTCCGGGGTCACCGGCGCTCCGAACCTGGACGCGTACTGCTCCGGGCTGACTCCGGCGCGCGCGGCGTAGCCGCGGACCGCGGCGAGGCCGAGTGCGGTCTCCGGGGTGAGCTTGGGCAGCACGGTCAGCACGCGGATCCCGAGCCCGTTGCGCCGCGCCTCGTCGTCGGCGTAGCCGGCCATGAACCGGATCGTCGCCTTGGCGCCCGCGTAGCCGCCGCTCAACGGCGAGCCCGCCAGCGCGGCCCCGCTGCTCATGAGCAGCACCCGGCTCCCCGGACGCAGCGGCGCGCGCAGCGCGGCCTGAACCCAGTTGAACGTGAGCCGCACGTCGACCTGCCAGTTCTCAGAGAACGTCTCCCAGGTCTGGTCCTGGATCGGATGCAGCGGCGGGCTCGCGCCCGCGACCACGGCGAGGACGTCGGGCTCTTCAGACGCGATGGCCCGCGCGGCCAGCTCCGGGTCGGTGGCATCACCGGCCAGGATGTGGATGGACGGGTCGGCGGTGCTGAGCGTGTCCAGCTCAGCCTGCCCGCGCGCGATCGCCAGTACCGTGGCGCCCGCGGCGCTCAGGCTCTGCGCGACGCCGCGGCCGAGGCCGCGGTTGGCCCCGACGACGACCGCTCTCTTGCCTTCGAGTGTGGACATGATCCTGTCCTCCTTTTGCTGGTTGGATGCGCGGTCATCCCCGCGCGGGGAGCCCGAATCGCTCAGGCGCGGATGGGTCGCGGAAGCTGGTGATCTCGTCGATGCGCTCGCCGCGGAGCGTGAGCACCTTCAGGCCGTAGGGCACGAACACCCCGACGGGATCGAGCCGGTAGGCGCCCATCGCGAGCTGACCGTTGGCCGAGGTCGGCACCAGGCGCCAGCTCCGCGTGCCGTCGAGCGGGCCGCCGGCGAGCCCGGCGATGACCGCGTCGCGGCCGCGCCACCAGCTGGCGGTGGGCGGCATGGCGAGCGTCGCCCCCTCGGTGAGCATCTGGACGATCGCGTCGACGTCGCTGCGCGACCACGCCTCGACGTAGCGGTTGACGATCTCGCTCAGCCGGTCGTTGCCCAGCAAGCGCAAGGTGGCCTGCTGGCTGCGCTCGGGCAGGCGGTCGTCGAGGCTCGCGTGGGCGCGCTGGAGCAGGCTGTAGACCGAGGCCGCCGTCGCATCCAGCTGCTCGGCGACCTCCGCGCCGGAGAACCCGAGCACGTCGCGGAGGACGAGCACGGCACGCTGCCTGGCGGGCAGGCGCTGCAGCGCGGCGATGAAGGCGAGCTCGACCGCCTCGCGCTGCTCGTAGCGGGCCTCGGGGCCGGGGGCCCCTGCCTCCGGACCGAGCAGGGCGTCGGGATACGGCTCGATCCACCCGGACTCGGCCAGCGGCGGGCCCTGGGGTGCGTGGGGATCGGACGGCGGCCCGTAGTCGATCGGCAGGACGCGGGCCGGCCGCCGCTCGATCGCCCGCAGGCAGACGTTGGTGGCGATGGCATACAGCCACGAGTGAAGCGAGCTGCGACCTTCGAAGCGGTCAAGCCCGCGCCACGCTTTGAGCAGCGTCTCCTGCACGGCGTCCTCGGCATCCTGCACTGACCCGAGCATCCGGTAGCAGTGGGCCTGAAGCTCGCGCCGGTGTGGCTCGAGGCGCTCGCCGAACATGCGCTCGTCGCGCTTCATCGCTTCTGCCTCCAGAACGCGATCTCGCCCCCCGCCGGCGTGCGCACGACCGACCGCCAACCCGCCGGTCCCTCGCGCGGCCCCAGCAGCACCGAGGCGCCGAGCTCGCAGGCGCGGTCGGTGGTCTCGTCCACCCGGTCGACCTCCACGTACGGCAACCACCCGGGCGTCTGCGTCCCGCACTCCACGACCCCGCCGTCCAGGCGATCGCCCAGCAGGAGCGCCCGATAGCCGCCCCACGGGCTGTCGATCTGCTCTGAGCGCCACTGCAACAGCTCGCGATAGAACGCGGTCGCAGCGGTCAGGTCATGCGTGTGCAGCTCCAGGTGTACAACCCGCGACGGGGTCATCGTCTCTGCCGGCCTCCAGCTCGTTTATTGATGTAGACACGAGCCGGCGGCGAAATCCATCGCTCGCCGCGTGGTTCAGGGAGTCGGCGGGGCCAGGCCGCGGACGAACGCCGCGCCAGCCGCGAGCGTGTCCGCGAGTTCGGTCGTGTGCTCGCTCTCGACGAGCTCGCGCGTGGCCTGCGCGGCCGTGGCCAGGTTGTCGGCGAGATTGGCGAGCGGATAGCCGCGGCTGCCCAGGACGTTGGCCAGCCACGCCACCTGATCCTGGAATGACACCGCACCGTCGGCGTCGAGCACCGCCCAGTTGACGAGGTGCTGCGTGTCATGGACGCCCCAGTCGCGGGCCAGGTCGCCGTAGCGCTCGGTGTCCTCGGGATGACGGCGCAGGTGGCGATCGGTGATCTCACAGGCGAGCGGCCGCAGCTCGAGCACGACGCCGTCGGGCAGCGTTGCCGTCACCGGTGGCTCCATCCCCGATGGAGGCGCCGGCCGCCGGCCGCTCATCGCGCGACGACCTCGTAGGTGTGGAGGTGATCGAGGCGCTCGAGGTGGATCGCGGCCTGCAGGTCGGGGGCGATCCGATCGTGGGAGCTGCGGTGCGCCGCGCTGCGCATGTAGTCACTGAAGCAGCCGCGATCCCGCCAGCGGCTGACCATGATCACCTCGTCGGGCTCACGGTCAGAGCGCCACACCTCCAGTCCTTCGAACCCCTCGACGCCGTCGACCAGACCCACCCGGTTGCGGAACGCGTCGATCAGGTCATCGGCGCGCTCCGGCGCGACGCGGAGGCGAGACATCGAGATGTACACCGGTTCAGGACACTAATTCAATCCGGCGCGCTTGATGAGGCCATCGACCGCCTCCATCGCGTCGGTGATGCCATGGCAGAACTGCACTTGGGCGCGCATCTGGTCCTCGACGGTGAGCCCTCGCCCGCCCAGCAGGAAGGCCGCCGCAGGCCACTCCCGGCGGACCTCGTCGATCACCGCCAGCACGTCGTCGCGGCGCCCCGGCATGGTCGAGCTGAGGCAGAGCACATCCGCCTTGTGGTGCCGCGCCGCGGCGGCGATCATCGGTGCGGGCACATCCGCGCCCAGCATGACGACCTCATAGCCGGCGCCGCGCACCAGGTTCTCCACCATCCGCAGTGCCACCACGTGGCCCTCGCCCGGCGGAGTGGCCAGCATGACGCGGTAGCGGCTTCGCGCCCGTGCGACCCGCTCGGCCTCGTGCTGGAGGGCCAGGATGCGGACCGTGATCTCGGTGGCGATGTGCTCCTCGGCGATCGAGATCTGGCCCCGCTCCCACAGCTCGCCGATCAGCCACATGGCCGGGGCGATGACCTTCTCGTCGATCTCGGCCGTGCCCAGGTCCGCGTCCATCGCCTCACGGATCGCGATCTCGGCCGCGATCTCGTCGCCGCCCACCAGGGCATCGGCATAGGCACCCGCCAACTCCATGAGCCTCGCCTCATGGTGGTCATGCGAGTGATTCTCCGCGGGTTGGCCCATCTGAACTCCCACCCGCCACCATACTGGGAAACCAGGCCCGCGCGGGCGGGTTTCAGGCAGGACGCCAGCCGTTGGCGAGGAGCGACGCCGCAGGCGCGAACAGCGGCTCGGGCAACGCGTCCCAGGCATGCCAGCCCCAGGCCTCGACCTTGTCGGGCTCGCGGACCTCGGGCTCGCCGTCGGCGTCGACGACGTGATGAAGCGTGACGAAATGCAGATTGCCGTCGGCGAACACGTCGCTGGTCCACGCCACCGCCTGGACCGAGCGAGCGACGAGGCCCGTCTCCTCGAGCAGCTCGCGGCGGACGGTGTCTGAGGGATGCTCGCCAGGGTCCGGCTTGCCGCCGGGGAAGGCGAAGGTTCCGGCTCCGTGCGCACCCCGTCTGCGGCCGAGGAGCACGCACCCGTCACGTGTCACGATCGCGCTGACACCGACGAACGGCCCGCTGACCTCCGCGCCGGCGTTCACCGTGCGGCGCCTTGCTCGCTGCGGACGGTCCCCTCGAGCAGGGCGCGGCCGTGCGCGTAGGCCTCGCGCAGATCCTCGCCGCGGTAGACGACACGGGCCGCGCGCTCGAGCGCGGCATCGGCGTTGACCGCGACGGTGTTCTCCAGCACGCCGAACAGCGGGACGTCGGACATCGAATCCCCGTAGGCGACACATGCGCGGCGGGGGAGGCCGTGAGCGGTCCGCTCGGCCTCGGCGAGGCGGACCTTGTCGGCGGGGCTGAGGATCCCCGCCGGGTCGATCGGGGCGGCGAAGGGAGGTTGTGGCCACCGGGACGCCCTGACCACGTCGATGCCGCGGACGCCGAGGTGCTCGGCGAAGAAGTTGGGTGACATCGTGATGAGCATGGAGCGCTCGCCGCGCCGGGTGATGTCGGCGCAGACGTCCTCGATCCCGTCGATCCACGGAGCGTCGGCGACGATCTCGGCGACCAGTTCCGCGGTGAGGTCCTCCCACAACGAGTGGGTCTCCACGGCGAAGTCAGCCGCCGAGATCTCCTCGGTGGCGAACTGGCGCTCGAGCTCGCCCAACGGCTCCAGGCGCCCCACGCGGCGCGAGATCTCGATCGCCGCCGTCGTCCCTCGCAGCAGCGTCCCGTCCATGTCGAACACGTGCAGGGCGGTCATCGCTCCTCACGATATCCGCGGCCTGATCCTGACCGCAATCGGTGTGAGTGTGACCACCATGACAACGCCACGACGCACATATCCCGAGGGTGTCCCGAGCTGGGTGGACACCGGGCAGCATGACCCGCAGGCCGCGCAGGAGTTCTACGGTGGGCTGTTCGGCTGGACCTTCACTGCCGCCTCGCCGCCCGGTGCCCCGGTCTACACCATCGCCGCTCTGGATGGACGCGACGTCGCGGGCATCGGCCAGGCCGAGGACGGCACGCCGACCTGGAACACGTACATCGCGGTGGACGACGCCGACGCTGTGGCGGCGCGGATCGCCGGCGCCGGTGGCGAGATCACCGACGGCCCCGGTGACGTGGGTCCCTTCGGCCGGGCGGTGAGGCTGCGTGATCCCGCGGGCGTCCCCTTCCGCCTGTGGCAGGCCGGCGAGCACGCCGGCGCCCAGGTCGTCAATGAGCCGGGGTCGTGGAACTTCAGCGACCTGCACACCGACCGGCCGGACGCGATCGCCTTCTACGCCGGCGTGTTCGGTTGGTCGGTCGAGGACCTCGGCTTCGCGACGATGGTCCGCCGCCCGGGCTATGGCGACCACCTCGAGGCCACCGTCGACCCCACCATCCGCGAGCGCCAGGCGGGAATGGTCGCGCCGCCCGGGTTCGAGGATGCGATCGCCTGGGTGGCTCCGCTCGAGCCGGATCTGGCCCCGCACTGGCACGTGGCCTTCGCGGTGGCGGACCGTGACGCTGCTGCGGCGCAGGCGCAGCGACTCGGTGCCGAGGTCGTGTCGACCGAGGACAGCCAGTGGACGCGCACCGCGCTGATCCGCGATCCCCAGGGCGCCGTGTTCACCGCCAGCCAGTTCACCCCGCCGGACTGACCTGGGACCGATTCCTTTTCGGGATCGGTGGCGTCGGACTGCTCTGAAGGCACCTGCCAACCAAGAGGAGCGGTCATGTCCACTGTCAATCTCTCAATCGGCGAGCAGTCGCTGCTCGAGCTCTACGCCTCCACCAATGCGGCCAGCGGGGCCGGCCTCCCCCCTGAGGCCACGGGCGAGTTCGACCAGCGCTGGGGGGACGTCGCGACCGAGCCGGGCGGCGTCGACTATGTCGAGACCGATGCCGCCGGCGTCCCGGCCATGTGGCTGCGGCCCACGGGCGCGGTCGCTGACCGCGTGCTGCTCTGCCTGCACGGCGGAGGCTTCGTCGGCGGGTCCATGTACTCGCACCGGCGTGTCTACGCCCACGTCGCCAAGCGGACGGGAGTGCCGGCGCTCGTCCTGGACTATCGGCGTCTTCCCGAGCATCCGCATCCCGCGGCGGCCCAGGACACGGCCGCGGCGTACCGCTGGCTGATGGCGCAGGGCTTTGACCACAGCCGGATCGCGGCTGTCGGCGACTCGGCGGGCGGCGGCCTCGCGCTGGGCCTGGCGATCACCGTCCGCCCGTCGCCCGCGGCGGTGGTCGGCCTGTCCCCGTGGACCGACATGACACTCTCGGGAGCCTCCATGGAGACCAACCGCGCCACTGACGTGCTCTTCGGCGGCGACAGGCCGATGGATCTCGACGGCATGGTCGACCTCGTGCTCGGTGGTCCGGGCCGCGATCGCACCGACCCGCGGGTCAGCCCGCTGCACGGCAACGTCGCGCAGCTGCCGCCGGCGTACATCCAGGTGAGCGGCGCCGAGATGCTGCTCGACGACGCGCGACGGCTCGCCGACGCCGCGCCCACCGCCGTGCAGCTGGATGTGGTCCCCGACCAGCAGCACACGTTTCAGATGGCCGCGGGCCGCTCTCCGGTCGCCGACGAGGCCATCGCGCGGATCGCGGCGTGGCTGCGCGACCGCCTCGGGGTGGACGACGCGTGACCGAGGCTGAGTTCATGGCGCGGGCCGAGCCGCTGCGCCACGAGCTGCTCGCCTACTGCTACCGGCTGTCGGGCTCGGTGCACGATGCCGAGGATCTCGTCCAGGAGGCGATGCTGCGCGGGTGGCGGTCCTACGGCGGCTTTCGAGGCGAGGCGAGCGTGCGCACGTGGCTGTACCGGATCGCCACCAATGCGTTTCTCAGCAGCACCCGGCGCCGGCGGCACGTCCCGTCGGACCTCGGCCCACCGACATCGGACATCTCCCTGGAAATGGTCCTGGCCCCCGAGAGCGCATGGGTGGAGCCGCTCCCCGATGCGCTCATCGCCTCCGACGCCGACCCGGCGATCACCGTCGTCGACCGCGACCAGCTGCGTCTCGCCCTCATCGCGAGCCTGCAGCGGCTTGCGCCCCGGCAACGCAGTGCCCTCCTGCTCCGCGAAGCGCTTGACTTCTCCGCGGCGGAGATCGGCGATGCGCTTCAGATCACCGTCGCGGCGGCCAAGAGCCTGCTCCAGCGAGCCCGTGCGTCGTTGGACATCACCGAGGGACCGCTCCACGATCCCGACGAGCCAATCGCCCGGGAGCTCCTGGAGACCTACATGCGCGCATTCGAGACGTCCGATGTCCGGTTGCTCGAACGCACGCTGCACGACGAGGCCATGCTGGAGATGACCCCGGCGCGCACGTGGTTCGACGGCCGCGCCACGTGCCTGCCCTATCTCGCCACTGTCATCGGCGAGCCGGGCGAGTGGTCGATGCGCGCAACGCGGGCCAACGGGCAGCCCGCGGCTCTCGCCCACCGCCACGGAGAGCTGTTCGCCGTGGTCGTCCTCGGCATGCGCGAGGGCGGGCTCGCGCGCATCTCGCTCTTCGGTGACGCCGCGGTGGTTGCGCGCTTCGCCTAGGGCACGACGGCTCAGCGCCCGACGCGGTAGCGGATGTGGGTGGCCAGCGGGGAGTGCATCACCTCGATCGGCTCGAGAGCGAGATCCGGGACGCCTTGGAGCGGGGACTCCCCGCTGCCCAGAACGACAGGCGCGACGTCGAGGAGGAGCTCATCGATGACTCCTGCGACGAGTGCCTGGCGCACCGTCGAGGCGCCTCCCGCGATCGAGACCTCGCGGTCCCCGGCCACCTCGCATGCTTGCGCGTAGGCGGAGTCAAAGCCGTCGGTGACGAAGTGAAACGTCGTGCCGCCGGCCATCTCGATCGGGTCGTGCGGGTAGTGGGTGAGGACGAACACGGGCGCGTGATAGGGCGGGTCATCGCCCCACCAGCCCCGCCAGTCCTCGTCCCACTCCCCGCGGATCGGGCCATACATGTTGCGCCCCATCACAAATGCGCCGCGGGGCCTGAGTATCTCTGCGGTGAGGGCGGCGTCGACCTCGTTGGGCTCGTCGCCGAGGTGCCAGTCGTGCAGCCGCAGGCCGCCGACGCCGAGCGGGGTCTCCCGGGTCTGGCCGGGCCCGGCGATGAAGCCGTCAAGGGACATTGAGACATGCGCTGTGGTTCGGGTCATGCCCTATAGATTGCCGGATTGCACGCGTGGGATCAGTGCAGAGGCATCGGCCAGGCGAGGCCGAGCCGGGCGGCTGCCGGCCGGTGGGCGGCAGGGGTGCGCTTCATTCGCACGCAGCCATTGACCATCAGGTTGAGGAACTGCGCGTCGGCGGTCACCTGCTTCTGGGTCGGGGCGCCGGTGGTCCCAGGCGCGGAGGCGGAGCCGATGACGTATACGTAGGAACCGCCCGTGAACATGATGTTGATCGCGTTCAACTGCGAGCTGCGGGCGACCCACCCGACCGCGCCGGGCATGCCGGTGTGCAGCGCGGTCACCTGCTCGCCGGGTCCGCCCGTGGCGGCCTTGGCGCTCTGGTAGGAGAGCTCGGCGCTCGCGCCGCCGGCCGAGCGGAACCGCTCAACCGTCGAGACGGCGTCAGCAGCCAGCGGGTAGACGCCGCGCAACTGCTCGCTGACGCCGCCGACGAAGCCGATCTGATGCAGGCGCTGGGCTTCACGCGTCGGCATGCCCGCGCGCTCCACGCTCGTCGCCCAGGTGAGGGCGCTGCGCACGGCGACCGGGTGAGCCGGCACGACGAACCCGGGCAGCGCCGAGGACGGCAGGACGCGCTTGGTGAGCGGCAGCGGCCGGACGCCGGCAGCCTGCGCCGTCGCCGGCGTCTGCGCCAGGACCCCGGTGCCGACGGCGGCCGTGGCGAGGACGCCGGCCGTGGCGATCGCCGCCTGGAGCCGGGTGGGGCGGGGGCGGAACAGGTGGGTCTGCGGGTGGACGTTCATGGCTTCTCCTCGGGTGGCGCCGTCTCCGTTCTCTGCGATCGGTGCCGGCGTTTTGTCGATGGGAGCAAGCTATGGCCGCGGCCCGAGCCCGACGATGACGGGCGCGACAGACTCTCTGTGCAATCGTGCACAGAGCTCGGAGCCGCCGGTTCAGGCGATGAGGCGGCGCAGCGCGTCGACGTCGAGAACCTTGATCTCGCGCCGGCGGGTCTCGATCCAACCCAGCTCACGCAGCAGGTGTAGCGACCGAGCGACGGCTTCACGGGACGCTCCGCTCCACGCCGCCAGCTCATCCTGGGACAGGGGCAGGGTGATGCGCACCCCTCCGTCCTCGGGCTCCCCGGATGTCTCGGCCAGCTCGACGAGGCGGCCCGCGATCCTGGCGGTGACGTCGCGGGTGGCGAAGTCAACGCGCTGGCGGTCGGCCTCGGCGAGCAGCCTGGCCACATTCTCGAAGACGAGCTGGCCGATCCGCGGATGCTCGAGCGCGAGCCGGCGGAAGTCCGCCGCACGCACCGAGATTGCCTCCACCTGATCAACCGCGGTGACGTTCGCCGTCCGTGGTCGGTCGCTCACCGCCGCGAGCTCGCCGACGAGCTCGCCCGGTCCGGAGAAATGCAGCACAACCTCGCGTCCACCCACTCCAATGAGCGAGACCTTGACCGTGCCGCTGACCACGGCGACCACGCCCCCTGCGTCGTCACCCTCGTGGAAGATCGCCTCGCCCTTGGCGAATCGGCGGGCCCGTCCGACCGCGCGGAATGCCGCGAGCTCGTCGGCGGTCAGCGCCTCGAGGAACTCAGACATACCTGAGCCGATACATCCGGAGGCGACCGTAGTCCTTGGCGAGCGGCATGTGCCCGACGTAGTCGCACGTGAAGCGGTCAGAGCCGGCGAGCACCAGCGCGGCCGCGAACGGCTCGGTCACGTACACGGCACCGGGGGGCGTGACGGGCTCGATTCGCGCGGTGCGGCTCACGTGGGATCCCATGAACGCTCCGGCGTCGCGGACCGGGTCGTGGATCGGGAACACCGGTCCAAGATGACCCCCCAATCGCAGCGCGAGGTGGCCCGGAAGCCCGACGGAGGGGAGGTCGATCGCCGCCACCGCGGTCTGGAGTTCGAGCGCGCACGCGGCGGCGCAGACGGCGTCCGAGAGGACCACGTAGACGGCGTCACCCCACGTGTTGCGGTGCCACACGTCGTGCTTGTGCGCGGCCAGGACGTCCGCGAGCGCGCCCAGAAAGCGCTCGCTGAACACGGGGGTCTGCTCGTCGGTCAGGGTGGAGAAGCCTCGCACGTCGCCGAACAGCAGCGCTCGCACAACCCGCGCGGGCCGGCTGTCGCCCACGTGAGGCCTGGCGGCAGTCTCGGCCGGGCCGTCGACGGCCGGGTCGTCGGCGGCGATTGCGTCGGCGGCGGCCTCCGGGTCCGCGTCGGGGTCGGATCCGGGGTCGGGCTCCGGTGAGACGATCGTGACCGGGCGCCCGCCGCTGCACCAGGTCGCCACGTCGATCGCCGTCCCGGCCGCGCCTTCAGCGGTGCCGCCATCCCACACCGTGAGCTGGCGCACCTCCGCGTCGAGGTAGCGTGCCCGTAGCAGCGCGAGTCCCATCGCCAACTCACTGCCGTAGCGAAAGAGGACGTCGTCGCCCAGGAACGCGTCGTCGGTCGCATAGCGGACCGAGGCGGCCGCCTCGAGGCAGCGGTCGAACCGCGTGACCCAACCTGCGCCAGCGGGCCTTACCGACCATGCCACGAACTCATCGCGGGCGAACGGGAGCACGACGTGAACTTCCCCTCCGGCGGCGAGGATCGCCTCGGCCCAGAGGATGTCGGCACCGCTGGCCAGGGAGCCGTACGCGAAGCCGATCTGCAGCGTCCCCACCGCGCCGTCGATCCGTTCGGCGATCCCGCGTTCTCGGGTCGTCGTGAAGCGCGCCGTGTTGATTCGGTGCCCGCAGAAGTGAACCACCGCCGGTCCGGCGAGCGCCGCGAGGAGCCCGTGGTCGACTCCCAGCAGGTCGCAGATCAGCCGCAGTTGCTTGCGGGTTGTCGCCAGCGCCCCGTAGTCGCTGTCGTGCAGAGCCGCAGCGCCGTGGAGCGCGTCGGCGGCGGCGCTCGTTTCGCCGCGCAGGAGGTGGGCTTCGGCCCGCGTGGCCGTGGCGTAATAGGAGTCGCGGCTGTCGGCCACCATGCTGAGGACTGTGTCGGCCAGCGCGCGCGACCTCGCGCCGTAGCCGGCAACGAGCCACAGGGTGGCCGCGTTGACCGCCGGGTAATAGCCGCCGGTCCGGGTGAAGATCGCGTAATAGAGGGTGGCGGCCTGGGCGGCGAGGCGACTGCGCTCGCGGCCGTCTGCGGCGAGTGCCACGTCTTTGGCCAGGCGCGCGCGCAGGGCGCTGACGTCCTCGTCGGGAACGTTCTGGAGGCCGTAGGCCTCGAAGCGGCGCCTGGCTTCATCGGTGGCGCCCGTGCGTGCCAATGCGAGGACTGCTCGATGTTTCAGACCGAGATCCGACGGGTGCTCCTCCAGCCCCCGCTCGGCGAGGTCGAACGCGGAAAGAAGCTCCCCCCGTCGCTCCTGTTCACGGACTGCGTCACGCCACCATTCGGCGCTTGCGCCCTGCTGATCGGCAGATGACACCATCAGTTGACCCCGAACTCCGCGCGCTCGGCCGGCGTGAGCTCGCGCGTCACGCGGGCGCTCGCGAGGGCCAGCAGCGCGCGGGGGTTCTCGCAGTCGGTGCAGGTGTCCCACATCCGCACGGTGTTCTCCGTGTCCCAGCTGAGCACGTTGCCGCCGCCGGCCGTGAAGGCGACTCCGGCCGCGGCGTCGGGCTGGGCGATGACACGCAGCTCGGCGAGCGAGTGGCCGTCGAAGACGCGGACGGTGTGGTCGAGCCCGGCGCTGGCCAGATACCGGCCGTTCGGGCTGTACGCGACCATCGGCGCGCCTTTGGTGTTCTCGCTGAGGGTCGCCACCGCGCCGGTCACCGGGACCGGGCTGACGTCGATCGGACCCTCCCACGATGCGATCGCGATCCTGCGCCCGTCTGGACGGAAGGCGATCCACGCGAGCTCGCCGCCGCGCAGGTCGAGCTGCCCACCGACGGGCCTGTCCGTGGCGAGGTTCCACACCCTGATGCCGGTTCCGCAGAACGTCCCGGCGGCCAGCAGCGAGCTCGACGCGTTGAAGGCAAAGCCCCGCCACCCTTGGGCGCATGCCGTCTCGCTGGTGAGCGCGCGCTGGCGTCCGGTCCGCAGGTCGAGGATCTCCAGCGCGTAGCGCGACTGCGGCGGCGCGCCGCGCGTGATCGGCGCCGCTCCGGTGGTCTGCACCGTCATCGCGATCAGGTTGCCGTTGGGGCTCATCGCCGGCTCGCTCCCCGTCGCCAGAACGACCGGTACGCGGCGCACGATGCGTCTCTGCGCGATGTTCCAGATGCGGGCGCTCCCGTCCACCGCGCTGGAGTTGGGCGCTACAAACGTGGCCGCAAAGCGTCCGTCACCCCCCAGGAACACCGCGTCGACGTTGGGCGTGCGCGACAACACCAGCGGCGCGCCGCTGGGTTGGCCATCATCGTTCCGGCGCTGGACCACGACGCCTTGGCCCGGCTTGGCGCCGGGGGTGTCGAGGGTCACGAACCCGCCGCGGTCAGGCTCGACCTCGCCGAGGACTGCCCCCGCGCGCGTGGTGCTCAGCGCGGCGCCGGCCGCGCGCCAGGCCCGAACCGTCCCGTCGGCCGAGCCGGTGGCCACCAGCCGTCCGTCGGGCTGGAAGCTCACCGCCGTGATGTCCGCGGTGTCGCCCGAGTACGAGGCGATCGGCTCGCCATTCTGGGCGGACACCAGTCCCGCCGTCCCGTCGGCGAAACCATAGGCGAGCTGGCTCCCGTCGGGACTGAATGCGACCGCAGTCGGCTCGACGTCGGGGTTCGCGAGGGCCTTGAAGCTCAGCAGGGGCTTCAGGGTGCCGGCATTGAGCATGACCAACGTGCCGCCCGCCGGGAGGATCTGCCCGACGGCCAGCGTGCGGCCGCTGGGTGAGAAGGCGATGGTGCCCGTCGGCGTCGCCGTGGAGCGGACGATCTTTCCGCGCCCCACGTCGTAGACGAGCAGTCCCGGGCCATTGGCGGGACTGTCGAAGCCGATGGCGATCCGGCCGCCGTCCGGGCTGAAGGTGATCGCGCTCGGGTGGCCGTATTGCTGCGCGTGTGGCGGATGAATCACTTCGAGGTGGCCCGTCGCCATGTTCCAGATGTCCAGCTGGTAGACGCCGACGGCAGCGGCGATCGGTGCGCGGGGATCGGTTGCGAAGACCGTGAGGCCGGGGATGGGGGGACTGGTCATGCGCAGGCGTCCCGTCTGTGGGTCGAGCGCCAGCAGGTGCGCCCCAACGGCAACCACGAGGGCGGAGCCCCCGGCCGAATAGGCCAGCGCCGTCGGTGCGACTCCGCCGGCCCGGATCGTGCGCGTGATCGAGCCGGTCGTCGCGTCGGCGAGCCGGATCGCGCCCGAGCACAGCCCCTCCGCGAGCACGTTGCTGCGGGGCGCCGGGTCGTAGACCACCTGGGGCGCGCCGCATCCCTGCGTGCCGGCGTCCTGGACCCGGTAGCGGATGGTCGAGGCATCGATCGCGGACCTCAGGGCGAACATCGTGCCCGTGGCACCGTAGGACACCTTGGTCCGCACCGCGGCCGCGGCCAGCAGCACCGCGCGCTCGCCGTCGACTGATTGCTGGATCTGGCTCTGGGCGGCGAGGGCCTGGGCCTTCGCGTTGGTCTCTGCGCTGACGGCGGAGCCTCGGGAGATGAGGGCGAAGATGAGCAGTCCAATGGCCACGGCAGCGACGGCCAGGCTCCCGCCGACGAGGGTGCGCTGGCGTCGACCGGCCGCCTGCCGGGCGGCGAGGAGATACTCCTGCTCGAGTGCGGTGGGGCCCGGGTCCTTGTCGACGCCGGCCGCCAGCCACCGTTCCGCGGCGGCCAGGTCGGTCCCGCGTAGGAGCGAGCTGCGGTTGCGTCCGCCCGCGTCCCACTCCAGCGCCCGGACGGTGATCCGGGTGTGCTCCTGCTCCCACGCCAGGTCGGTGTCGATCGCCGCGACGATGCGGTCGACGTCGTCCGCGGGATCGGCCACCACCGGGATCCAGTTGCGGAAGCGGATCTCCTCAGGGATCTCCTCGTCCGCGACCGGGCTGAGGGCCAGCGGGATGATGCGCTTGTTCAGCTCGTTCGCATGCGTGACCTCCTGATCGCAGAAGGGGGAGTTCACCGAATCGGGGCTGATCACGAACAGGAACGTGTCCGAGCCTTCGATGGCATGGCGCAGCGCGACCGGGAAGACCTCCGCGTCGCGGATGCCCTCAACGTCGACCCACACGTCCTTGCCGCGACTCCTCAGCTCGTCGGCCAGGCGCGTGACGAACTCGGCATCGCGCCGTGAGTACGAGACGAACACCTGTGGCATTCGCACCCCCGAAGGCCGTTGTGTGCCGAGCGCGGCATATTGTCCGCCCCATGGGCGCCGGCGTCAAAGGGTCTCTGTCGCCGAGCGTACACCCGCCTATTGCCCAGACCCGGCGCCTCGGTTAGATTCGAGGCGTGCCGGGCGTCAGCGTCAGCAGGCCGGGGGCCGGTGGGTGGGCGGCGCTTGCAGTGATGTGCCTGCTCCTCGCGGTGCCCGCCTCGGCGCGGGCGCGCAAGCTCTACCTCAACGTCGAGCTCAGCGAGGCGTACTACGCCAGCCAACCCACCGGCGAGCATTGGCAGTCAACGGCGGCCGTGTCGGCGTACTACCGGACGACGACCCAGGCGCTGGCATCCGGGGATGGGACTCTGGAGCTCGCGCCCGCCGCCACGCTGGGCAGGTTCACCGCCAGTCTCGCCAACCCGGTGCTCGGCCCGCCGGTCGACTGCACCTGGCACGGCGCTCCCGGCGGCGGGCACCGGCTCGCCGAGCTGCAGGATGGCACGCCCTTCGCCCACGCGGTCTCGATCCAATGGCCCGGCTACCCGGGCATGTGGGACCAGACGCTTAGCAGCGCCTCGACCAGCAGGTGCGGGCCGGCCTTCACCGACACCCCGCTCCAGGGTGAGGTCAAGTGGGCCCTGGGATCGGGCGGCGGGACGGGCGGGGGCAACCACTTCATCTTTGCCGCGGTGCCGCGCAACAATTCCGTGGAGAGTCAGGCCTCGAGTGCGTCCGTGGCGGACATGACGATGAGCTCGCTGCTCGGTGCCGTAGACGGGGCGAGCTACGCCGTCACCGCGCAGGGCTTCCTGGTCGAGAGCACCGTGCCCTTTGTCGGGCACAGGGACCTGCTGCCCGCGCCGTTGATCGCCGCCGGCGGCAAGCTCCCTGCTCCGCTGCGGGGCGGCGCACTGCGCATGCTCGGCCGCTCGCTGATCCCCAAGAAGATCCCCAACGGGTGCATCGCCGGCCAGACCCGCCGGAGACACCAGCGCTGCCCCTGACGGCACCGAGCCACGACGACATCGATCGCGCCGCCCGCGGAGCTCTGGCGTAGAGTCGGGCCATGCCGCGAACCCCGCTTGACAGCGCCGCGCAGCTGGCCTGCGCAGACGTTCTGCACAGCCGGTTCGAGACGCTCCCCGGCACCGCCACGGTTGATGACGTCCGCCGCTGGTTCGCCGCCAGCTCGCATCGCAAGATGGCGTTCCTGGCCGAGGATGACCGCTATGTCGGCTCGCTCACGCGCGAGGACGTCGCCCAGCCCGCCGACCCCGCGCGCCCCGCGGCCGAGATCGCGCGCCAGGGACCCACGATCGCGCCCGATGCTCCCGCCCGGCGCGGGCACGACCTGGCGATCGCGGCGGGGGCCCTGCGCGTCCCCTGCGTCGACGCGGAGGGCCGCCTGCTCGGGGTCGTCGCGGTGACCGAGGACCTGGCCGGCTTCTGCGGCTGACCCTCCGCGCGTGTTCCGGGTCCTCGTCACGTTTACGCCGATCGCCGGACTGCTGACGATCACGCCCGGTGCGACGACGGCAGTCCCGCGCCGGCTCAGGCGCGCATCGACGGCGGCTGAGCCACGGCCGGCTCCTGCGCCGGAAGCGGCAGCAGGAGCGGAACGCCCTGGTAGGGGTCGAGCTCGAGGCTGAAGCTGCACAGGTCGTCGACGACGGCGATCTGCTGGGCGCGGAACAGGTCGAGGACCTTCGCTGACGGGGGGAGGTGCTCGGAGCGGATGGTGCCGACCACCGGCTCGGCGCCGAAGTTGAGCACGGTCACCTGGAGGTTGGCGTCCTCCAGGAGGTGGACCATCACCAGCAGCGAGCGGTGTGACACCCCGGGCACGTCGATCTGGGTGGCCATCGGGATGCGGTAGCGCCGGCGGATCCGGATGATGCGCCGCAGCCGCCGCGCGAACGACGAGCGGTCGACGAGCTGCTCGGGCAGCGTGCCGTACAGGCTCCGGGCGCGCGGCAGGCCCCCCTCCGATCGCTGGGCGTTGGGATTGGTGCCCATGAGGTCGTGGGCGCCGCGGTTGATCCAGCGGGTGTCGCCGTCGGCGATGAGGTCGGCCACCGCGGCCGGGTCGGTCGTGAGCATCCCCATCAGGTCCCATCCGGACAGCGCGAACACCCCGGGCTGGAACGCGTTGTACATCACCAGCAGCAGGTGCATGCGCTTGACCCGTTCGAGGTCCTCGTCGGACATGGCGTCGGGGTTGGGGATCCTGAGGATCGCGCTGATCGCTGAGGCGGTCGTGCAGGCGATGCCGTTGGTGGTGAACGGCCGGTTGTAGGAGACGCCGGGACCGGTGAGCGCGCCGGTGAGCTCGCCCCGCACCCGGATGGCCAGCTCACCGCCGGTGACCTCCTGCCCGCCGTAAGTGAACGCATCATCGCGGTGGCGGGTGGCGAAGTGGACGAGCTCGTGGGTGAGCTCATCGTGGTTCTGCAGCGCGTGCACCAGCGACGCCGAGTCGATGCCGAGCGCCAGGGCCTGGTTCATCGTCAGCCGCAGGAACTCCGTGTCGCCCATGGCCAGAGCGTGGTGGTAGGCCGGGCGATTGACGAAGTCATAGGAGAGGTCGGCGCCGGACTCGCCCATCGTCTTGATGTCGTCCATGGTGAGGTTGAGCTCCTGGAAGGAGAAGCCCCCCATCTTGCGCACCATGCTCGAGATGAGCTGGTTGGCGGCCTCGGACAGCGGGTGGCCCTCGGACCAGGCCGGCCGGTCCTCGGCGCTCTTCTCGACGCCCAGGAACCCGTTGGCGTCGAGCCGCAGGGCGCCGGAGCCGAGGTCCGCGAGCGAGTGCAGCGCGTCGCCGATGACCAGGCGCATCCCGGCGAATGACGGGTCCAGCCAGTTGATCGAGGGCTGGCCGGCCTTGAAGTAGTGCAGGTAGACCCAGCGTCGTTCGACGCCGTCGACCCCCTTGACCACCCGCGTCGCTGACCAGTTGGTCTCCTTGACCCCCGGCTCGTAGAAGATGACGCGCTGGAGCTTGCCGATGATGTAGCCGGCCGCCTGGAGCTTGGTCTCGGACTCGATGTCGAGATTGGCGTAATCACGCCCGTCGGGGACGTCGGGCAGCAGGTGCCAGTCCCGGGGGTCGATGGAGACCATGTGGTAGATCCCCGGGTAGTCCTGGTAGCCCATCTCGGCGAGGCGGAAATCGGCTCCCTTGCCGGTGTGGCCCGGGACGATGTCGTCGATCACGGTGCCGTCGTACTCCCCGGCGACGACGCACAGCGCGCGGAACTGATCCTCGGTCCCGAACATCGGGTCGACCTGCATGCTGATGCGGTCAAAGTGGCCGTCCACCGAGCCGGTGGGGCTCCAGCCGTTGATCCCGCCCGCCAGCTTCACCGGCCCGGTGTGGACGGCGTCGATCCCGATCTCCTGAAACGCCCGCCACAGCTCCGGCTCGGCCAGCCCCGACAGGAACGAGTCGCCGCTGCGCGTGATGAACGAGAGGGGATAGGCCGTGAACCACACCGCGGCGCGCTCGACCGCTGCCCGCGGATCGGGATGGGCGAACGGGTTCTGCCACATGCTGCCCTGACCCGAGAGCTGGTTGGCCAGCGCCTGGGCATCATGCAGCATCGACTGCTCCACCAGCCACCGGACATAGGACTCGTTGGTCCCGTCGGTGGCGCCCGAGAGGCCGGACCGGATGATGTCGCGCAGGACGCGGCGCGCCGAGGGACGCAGCCGGCGCGGCCGCGCCGGATACAGGTGCTCGTCATAGGTGATCTCGGGGATGAGGCGGTGCTCTTCGGTCGGCGGCCCGAAGAGGTCGCCGATCGACGAGCCCGGGCGGTCTCCGATCTCACTCATGGCGTGGGGGTACCCGTCCGATGCCACATCGTGACAGCGACCGGCCACCGGGCGCGGCGCGGCGGGCGCGCTCAAGCCACGCGGCGCGGCGCAGGGGGCGCGCTCAACCCATGCGGACGCGCAGCGGCGAGGTATCCCCGACCGACCACCGGTGGCCGAACGGGTCGTGGAAGCCGCCCTGGCGGTGGGTCCCCCACGGCAGCTCGTGCGCGGTGACAGGAGAGCCCTGGCGCGCCCCCGCGGCCACGGCGCGCTCGATGAACCCGTCCGGGTCCTCGACGAAGACCTCGATGCGCACGCTGGTCTGGCCGATGCGGTCGGGGCTGTCCTCCGTCGCGTTCTTCTCGGTCGCCTCGTGCAGGAAGAACGGCGCGCCGCCCACGTCCAGCCCGGCCACGCCGCCCAGGTCCCACAGCACGTCGGCCCCGAGTGCCTCGCGGTACCAGGTCACGGCGGCCTCGCCGTCGGGGACGATGAGCATCACCGAGATCCTGGGGTCCGCCTCTCCCGCACGCGCCGGTGGCGCATCCAGCGCCGGGCCCGAGGTGCCGCCCCACTGCTCCGGCGCCACGTCGGCGATGGACTCAGAAAAGCACCAGTGGTGCCCGCCGAGGTCCTCGGCGGTGTACTGGCGCTCGCCGTAGGGGTAGTCCTGCGGCTCGGCGACGATCGTCGCGCCGCGTTCGCGCGCGTGGCGGCAGTGGGCGTCGGCGTCGTCGACGCGGATCACCAGCGACACGTGCCCGGTCAGGGCCTCGGAGGTGCGCGGCTCGGTGATCGCGACCGTGCAACCTCCGAACGAGAGCTGGGCGCGGTGATCGCCGGCGTGCCAGCGCTCGACCAGTCCGAAGGCGTCGCAGAGCCAGCGCCTCGCCTCGGTCACGTCGTCGTAGACGAGCTCGGGGATGATCGTGCACGCCGGCATGGTGCGGTTCTCGACGCGAGCGCCCGGGATCGCCCCAGTGGCCCCTTCGGCGTGGGCAGGGCCGTGCGCGACGATGCCCACGAGGTTCCCCGCCGGGTCGCTGAAGGAGGCCAGCAGGCGCGGCCCGTCGGGCGTGGGCTCCTGGCGGAGCACGGCGCCCGCACCCTCGGCCTCGGTGAGCGTGTCCGCCACGTCGTCGACGTGGATCCACATCACGGGCCCGGCGTCAGGGGCGGGCGGGCGGTCGGTGATCCACTGCCCGATGAGCCCGGGCGCCTCGAAGCCCGACTCAGGCGGATCCACGTCCCAACCGAGCACCTGCTCGTAGAAGCGGGCGGAGGCGGTGATATCCGTCGCGGGAATCTGGAGATAGACGAGTTGCCCGTGGTCGAACACGCTACGACTAATCTTGACAGCAATGTCAAACTTAGGTGACCGGCCTGTGCGTGCTGACGCACGCCGCAACGTGGAGCGCATCCTGGAGGCGACGACCGAGCTCATCGCCACCGATCCGGCCGCGAGCATGGAGCGCGTGGCGGCGGCGGCCGGCGTCTCGCGAGCGACGCTCTACCACCACTTCCACAGCCGCGACGCGCTGATGGACAGGCTGACTGACCAGTCGATCGGCGAGGTCACGGCGGCGCTGGCGGCGGCGCGCGCGGCCGAGGACACGGCGCCGGAGGCGATGGAGCGCGTGCTGCGGGCCGCGTGGCAGGTCATCGGCCGCTATCGGGGGCTGGTCATCGTCAATCAGCGACTGGAGCGCGGGGAGCTGCGCGCCCGGCTCGCCCCCGCGCTCGCTCCGGTGCGCGCGCTCATCCAGCGCGGTCAGCGCGACGGGGCGTTCGATCCCGAGCTCCCGGCGGAGTGGCTGCTGAGCACGGTCATCGACCTCATCCACGCCGCCAGCCGCCAGGTGACCAGCGGCGCGATGGACCCGGGCGCGGCCGAGCGGGCGCTGCTGCGCACCGCCACCGCGACCCTCATCTCACACGGGCCTGGCCAGCCGGGGCCCTAGCCGAGGATGGCCAGGCCCGCCTGGGCCACCTCCATGTCCTGCGAGTAGTGGCCGCCGCTCACCCCGATGGCCCCGACGACCGTGTCGCCGACCGTGATCGGGTAGCCCCCGCCGAAGATGACGAGCCGGTCGATCCCGCCGACGGCGCCGGCCGCCAGGGGCGGGTCATCCTTGATGAACTCGTGCCAGCCGTCGGTCGGCATGCCGAACCCGACGGCGGTGTAGGCCTTGTCCTGCGCGATCTGGACGCTGAGCAGCGCCGCGCCGTCCATCCGGCTGAAGGCCTTGAGCACGCCCGACTCGTCGCAGACGGCGATGTTCATGGGGACGCCCATGTCTGCCGCCTTGGCCTCGGCTGCGGCGACGATCCGGTGAGCCAGATCGCTGCTCACGCTTGCCTTCTCGAATGTGTCACTCACCGCTGCACCTCTCTAGTCGTGGTGGTCGTCGTGGCCGGCGAAGCGCTGCTCGAGCTCGCGGATCTCGCCGACGCCGATGAAGTCCAGAAACGCGTCGAAGCCCAGCATCATGGGCAGTAGGTCGATCGGCGTTCCGTTGGCCTTGATCTCGGCCAGGACCGATCGCATCGCCGCGGTCGCCGTCAGCAGTGTGCTGAGCGGGAAGATGACCAGGCGGAAGCCGAGATCGCGCAGGAACGCATGCGTGACCGGCGGGGTCTTGCCGCCCTCGGCGTAGTTGAACAGCAGGGGCACATCGGGAAAGCTCTCGGCGACGCGCTTGATCTCATCCGAGGACTGAGGCGCCTCGATGAACAGGATGTCGGCGCCGGCATCCCGGTAGCGGCGAGCCCGCTCCAGCGCCGCGTCCAGTCCCTCCACCGCCCGTGCGTCGGTGCGGGCGATGATGAGGAAGTCCGGGCGCTCGCGCGCGGCGACCGCAGCAGCGACCTTGGCCGCCATCTCGCCGGCGCCGATGAGCTGCTTGTCCTCCATGTGCCCGCACTTCTTGGGCATGACCTGATCCTCGAGGTGGATGGCGGCGACGCCGGCGGCCTCGTACTCGTGGACCGTGCGGATGACGTTGAGCGGATTGCCGTAGCCCGTGTCGGCGTCCGCGATCACCGGGACACCCACCGCGTGTGCGATCCGCCGCGCGTTGTCAACCATCTCGGACAGGGTGAGGAGCCCGACATCGGGCCGGCCCAGCCGACCTGCGGCGGTCCCAAACCCGGTCATGTACACCGCCGGGAAGCCCGCCTCCTCGATGAGCCGCGCACCGAGCGGGTCATAGCAGCCGGGCGCCAGCACCATGTCACCGGCGGCAAGGAGCTCGGCGAGACGGGGACGGTCACCTGATGGGTCGCCGAGAAAGGGTGACACTACGAACTCACCGTGTCAGTGCATAAAAATGGGCGCAGGTGTGACCCGGAGCACACGTGGGATAAAGTCACTCCGGAGAGTGACCCTGCCGTGTGGCGGACCTTACATCTCCTGGCCCGCTCTTCGCTTTGTCAGGCACCTACGCCCAAACAGAACCCTATGTGTGGACACGGTCACAAGTCAATCCCCGCCTGATCACAAATTTTCCCAAATACCGGGAACATCGCGTGATAGTCCGCTGGTTTCCAGTCGGCGACGGGCGCCGATGTCACAGCTCGGGAACGATCCGGCCCGGATCCGAGACGCCACTGTCGATGGCTGCCTGGCGTACCGCCTGTGCCACCGTCTCGTGGACGTTGCGGTCAAGCACGTCGGGGACGAGCTCTGACTCGACCGTCAGGCCGGCCAGCGCCCAGGCGGCGGCTCGCTTCATGCTGATGTTGATCACGCTCGCGCCGGCCAGCAGCGCGCCGCGGAAGATGCCCGGGTAGCCGAGGACGTTGTTGACGCTCGTCCCGTCGGCGGCGAACGCGGCGCCGGCCTGGAGCGCCAGCTCGGGCTCGATCTCCGGGGCGGGATTGGTGAGGGCCAGGATGACCTGGCCGGGGCGCACGAGGTCGGGGGTGATGAGCCCCGGCCGTCCGGTGGTGGCGACGACCACGTCGGCCTCGCCCATCACGGTCGCAAGGTCCGCGATCTCGATCCCGTGCGCGCGCGCCTGCTCCTGCGCCCATGGGCTGGGGTCGGTGGCGATGACCCGCTTGACCCCGGCGTCATGGATCAGCGAGGCGATCCCGTAGCCCGCCGCGCCCAGGCCGATCTGGCCCACGACCGCCTCGTCCAGGCGCATGCCCACCTGCCGGCAGGCGGCGATCGCCGCGGCCATGGTGACGACCGCGGTCCCGTGGACGTCGTCGTGCATCACCGGCTGGGGCAGGGCCGCGATGAGCCGGCGCTCGATCTCGAAGCACTCGGGCGCGGAGATGTCCTCGAGGTGGATCCCGCCGAAGCCGGGGGCGACGCGGATCACGGTGTCGACGAATTCGTCGACGTCCTTGGTGTCGATGAGGATCGGCACCGCGCTGACGCCGACGAGCTGGGCATAGAACAGCGCCTTGCCCTCCATCACCGGCATGCTCGCCACCGGGCCGATGTCGCCCAGCCCCAGCACCCGGGTCCCGTTGGTGCAGATGGCGACGCTGCGGCCGATCATCGTGAACCGACCGGCCAGCTGCGGGTACTCCACGATCGCCTCGCATACCCGGGCCACTCCCGGGGTGTACACGTCGCGGACGTCCTGGTTGGTGCGGATCTCCCGGCGCCCGGTGACCTCCAGCTTGCCGCCGTCGTGGGCGATGAAGGCGCGGTCGTGGAACCACACCACGCTCACTCCCGGGAGAGCCTCCAGTCCGGCGGCCAGCTCCTCGGCGTGCTCCTTGTCACGGAGCTCCACCGTGATCTCGCGCAGGGCCTCGTTGCGCGCGATGGTGATCGTCGTCACGTCCCCGATGAGCCCGTGATGCTCGGCGATGCAGGCCGCCACCTTCGCCAGCTGCCCGGAGTGGTGCGGGATCCGCAAGCGATAGGTGCAATCCATAGCCATGCGCTGACTCCTTGGGGCGGGTGGGTGCCGGACCTGCTCTCATTGTTCACGATGCGGATCCTGATCATCGGAGCGGCGGGGATGCTGGGGCGAAAGCTCTCCGAGCGAATGGCCCGGGACGGGTGTCTGGGGACACAGCCGCTCTCGGCGCTGGTGGGCGCCGACGTCACCGGCGGCGAGGACACCATCGCCGCCGACCTCACCGACCCCGGCGTCGCCGCTGACCTGATCGCGTCGCGGCCCGACGTCATCGTCGACCTGGCGGCGGTGGTCTCCGGCGAGGCCGAGAGCGATTTCGAGAAGGGGTACCGCGTGAACCTCGACGCGACCCGGCACCTCCTGGAGGCGATCCGCCTCGCCGGCTCGGACTATCGCCCGCGCCTGGTCTTCAGCTCGTCGATCGCCGTGTTCGGTCCGCCGATGCCCGACGTCATCCCCGATGACCATCCCACCACGCCGGCGACCAGTTACGGCACCCAGAAGGCGATCGTCGAGCTCCTGCTGGGCGACTACACGCGACGCGGCTTCGTCGACGGCATCGCCATCCGCCTGCCCACCATCTGCGTGCGGCCGGGCGCGCCGAACCTGGCCGCGTCGGGCTTCTTCTCCAACATCATCCGCGAGCCGCTGCACGGCCGGCCCGCCGTTCTGCCGGTCTCGCCGGAGGTCCGCCACTGGTTCGCCTCGCCGCGCGCGGCCGTTGCCTTTCTCCTCCATGCCGCGACGATCGACAGCAGCGCTCTGGGCCGGGGGCGCTCGCTGACGATGCCGGGCCTCTCGGCCACGGTGGGCGAGGAGATCGAGGCGCTGCGCCGCGTGGCCGGCGACGACGCGGTGGCCCTCATCCGCGCCGAGCCCAATGACACCATCGCCCGGATCGTCGACGGCTGGCCACGCGCCTTCGACGCCCGGCGCGCCTCGGCGCTGGGGTTCACCGCCGAACGGGACTTCCACCAGATCGTCCACGTGTACGTCGAGGACGAGATGGGCGGCACGGTGGGTTAGCCGACGCTCGCGGGCGTGCCCGAGCCGGCCAGCGCCTGCGTGAGGCGCTCGAGGCCGAGCGCGATCTCGCCGGGCCCGTGTGCGGTGAAGGACAGGCGGAGGGTGGCGACGTCGGGCGGCCCCGAGAAGAACGGCGCTCCGGGGACGTAGGCGACGTCGCGATCAAGCGCGCGCTGCAGCAGCGCGCCCGCGTTCCAGCCGTCGGGCAGGCGCGCCCACACGAACATGCCCCCATCGGGGTGGTTGTGGGTGGAGCCGGGCGGGAGGGCGGCCGCCAGCCCCGAGAGCAACGCGTCGCGCCGGGCGCCGTACTCGGCGCGCAGGCGCTCGACGTGGGCGGCGAGGTCGGTGTCGGCCAGCCAGCGCGCCGCTGCCGCCTGGTCCACGGTCGAGGAGTGCAGGTCGGCAGCCTGCTTGGCGATCGTCAGCGATCGCAACAGCATTCGCGGCGCCCGGACCCAGCCGATGCGCAGGCCCGGGGCGGCGATCTTGGACAACGTGGAGATGGCGAGCGTCCGCCCCTGTGCTGCCGGCAGCGACGCCACCGCGGGGAGCGCCTCACCGCTGTAACGCAGCTCGCCGTAGGGATCGTCCTCGACGATCCACACCCCCGTGCGCTCGGCCATCTCGGCCAGGGCGACGCGTCGCTCCAGCGACAGGGTCCGGCCGGTCGGGTTGTGGAAGGTCGGCACCGTGTAGAGCAGGGTCGGCCGGTGCTCGGCGATCAGCGCCTCGAGCGCGTCGGGGTCAAGGCCTCCGTCGTCGCAGGGGACCGGGATCGCCTCGGCCCCGGCCAGGCCGAAACACTGCAGTGCCGCCAGGTACGAGGGCTCCTCGACGAGGACGCGATCACCCGGCTGCAGGAGGACGGCCGCGACCAGCGTCAGCGCCTGCTGGGAGCCACTGGTGATGAGCAGATCGTCGGCGGCGGTCTCCAGCCCGCGCCCGGTCAGCCGCTGCGCGATGAGGTCGCGCAGGAGCGGGTCGCCCTCGGTGGTGGAGTACTGCAGCACGCGGGCGCCCGAACCCTCGGCCAACACCGCGGTGAACGCCGCCTGCAGGCCGGCGCGATCGAACAGGTCGGGCGCCGGCAGGCCGCCGGCGAACGAGATGACTCCGGGACGCTCGGTCAGCGCGAGGATGTCGCGGACGGGGGAGCTGGTGGCGCCGCGGAGGCGGCCGGTACCAGTGGGTGCTTGGGACGGATACGACATGGGACTCCTCAGGTGAACAACGTCGGGTGGCCACGGCGACTGCCACCGGCCCGCCCGCGCGGTGAGCGCGGGCCCTCAGCGACCGGTGACGGGCTGTACTCGACGCGCGGGAGAAGCCATGGTCTTGAGTGTAAACGGCAGCCCGGGCCGTCCCGGCCCAAGCGCCGGGCCTATGATCTGGCCCGTGGGAGAGGACCCGACTGGCGGCGTGTCCGAAGGCCTCGCGGACCAGGCCATCCTGGTGGCGTGGTCGTACCGTCGCCGCTCGCCGACCCGGCAGTTCTGCGCGCTCGTCCTGTCAGGCTCGCGCGTCTCTCTCATGGATGCCGCCGGCGAGCCCCTGCTCGAAGCCGAGGGTGGCGCCCTGCGCGCCGACATCGTCAGCCCCACCCAGGTGGAGCTGCACGAACCGGACGGCACCGTGCGTTACCTCGTCGGCCCGCTGCCCCAGTGGGGCCGGCGCGGTCAGGGCGCCGAGCTGGTCACGCGCTACGGCGCCGAGCTCGAGCCTGAGGCCGAGCTGGTGGCGCCGGAGGGGCGGCTGTCGCGCTTCATGGTCACGCCGGCCACGTCACAGTTGCGGCGGCTGCGGCAGTGGCCCCCGGTGCTGGTGGCGCTGCTGCGCGCTCGCGGCGTCGCGCCGTTCGCCGACGACTGAGTTGTGTGCATTCGGTGACGGCGGCCCGCGGGGAGATTCCTGCGCGGCGGCCGTGGGTAGCGCCGCGATGGGCCCGGCGCGCGTCGCGTGGCGCTGAGCCGGTCGCGCCACCACCCACCGAACAGGAGATCGCACATGGAGCTCCCCGAGGACCTGCGGGGCCAGAGCTTGACCAGACGTCAGATCCTCAGCTACTTCGGGCTGCTCGGAGCCTCCGCGGTCGTGACCCGGCCCGCCGCGGCCTGGGCGGCAGGCGGCGCGGGGGCGCGGCTCGTGAGCAGGGCGGCTGCCACCAAGGCCGCCGGATCTGACCTCGGAGCGATCGAGCACATCGTCTTCCTGATGATGGAGAACCGCTCCTATGACCATTACTTCGGCGCCTACCCCAGGGGCCGCGGCTTCGACGACCACCCCGCCGGGTCCCTCGGCGTGTTCGCTCAGGACTACCCCGGCGGCGCCGGGCTGGTCCCGCCGAACAAGCTGCTCCCGTTTCACCTGGACAGCACCGCCGGCATGGAGTGCACCGACGACCTCACCCACGACTGGGGCCCCATGCACCTGTGCTGGAACGGCGGGAAGATGGATTCCTGGGTCAAGGTCCACACCTCGTCTGACTACGAGGGCGCCCACGGCGCCATGACCATGGGCTACTACGAGCGGGCCGATCTGGCCTTCTACTACGCGCTGGCCGACGCCTTCACCCTGTGTGACGCCTACCACTGCTCGATCCTCGGGCCCACCCACCCCAACCGCCTGATGGCCAACAGCGGCACGATCGACCCGGCCGGCCTGCAGGGTGGCCCTGTCACCGACACCAACGCCACGCCGGACGTGGTGTGGAACTGCACGTGGACGACGATGCAGGAGGTGCTGGAGGACGCGGGGGTCAGCTGGAAGGTGTACAGCCCCTCCAATGTGGGTGTGAGCGGCAAGTACGCCTCCCTGACGAACTACCCCACGTGGTCGCCGGCGCTCTACAACCCGGTCGCCAACCCGGAGATCATGGGTGCGTCCGATCACGTGCTGCCCTACTTCACCGCGTTCCGCAACCCGGCCTCGGTGCTCTACCAGAAGGCGTTCACCCCGACGTTCCCCAACGACTTCGTCGCCGACGTCGCCTCGGGCGGCCTCCCCAGCGTGTCCTGGATCATCCCGCCGCTCGGCTTCGACGAGCACCCGTCCTCGGCACCGGCCAACGGCATGTACTTCACGTCGCTGCTGCTCGACGCGCTCACCGCCAATCCGGCGGTGTGGTCCAAGACCGCGCTCTTCCTCATGTACGACGAGAACGACGGATGGTTTGACCACGTGCCGCCGCCCACCGCGCCGGCCGGGACCCCCGGGGAGTACCTCACCGCGTCGCCGCCCGCGCTCGGCGATCCGTCGCCCGGGACGCTCAACATCACCGGACCGCTCGGCCTCGGCGTCAGAGTCCCGATGCTCGCCATCTCGCCGTTCAGTCGTGGCGGGCACATCGCCACCGAGCTCTTCGACCACACCTCACAGCTTCAGCTCGTGGCCAAGCGCTTCGGGGTCGAGGTGCCCAATGTCTCGGCGTGGCGGCGCAAGACCGTGGGCGATCTCACGTCGACTCTGTTTCAGAGCCCGGCGAACGCGGACATGCCCAAGCTCCCGGCCACGGCGGTGCTCATGCCGCCCAGCGGGGCCTGCGCCGCGACCAGCCAGGACACCGAGTCAGGCGGCGCCGCGCCGAGCGTGCCCACCAAGCAGACGATGCCCAAGCAGGGCGGCGGGACCCAGCCGGCCAGTCAGTACTACGCCACCACCGAGTCCCAGGACGCCATCGCCGACGATCACCGCACCGCGCTCGCGGCGGACGGGCCGGCGCCGATGACGACGAAGTCCTCGTTCAACCGGCTGGCCCGCGTGTGATCGACGGCGCCGTGGCGGGGACGTAAGATCCGCGCGCACCTTCGACGATCATGAGGAGACGAGATGGGGCTGGGTGACAAGTTCAAGGACCTCGCCAAGCAGGCGCAGGACAGCGTGGCCGAGCACAAGGAGCAGCTCCAGGGCGCGGTGGAGGCGGTGAGCGTGGCCGCCGACCGCAAGACCAAGGGCAAGCACACGGACAAGATCGCGCGGATGGGCCAGAAGGCGACTGACGCCCTCGATCGCCTCGGCGAGGACGACGGCGAGGCGGCCGGCGGCGCGCGCCCCGCCGGCCAGGAGCCCGCGTCGTCTGAGGCGCCCTCAGCCGGTGAAGACCGCCTCGGGCAGTAGCGCGCTGACGATGTACTGACCGGCGTCGACGATCTCGGAGATCTTGAGGTCGACGGCGAGGCTGCAGAGCAAATAGGCGTCCACCGGGGTGAGGTCGTAGGTCTGGTGGATGTGGTCCACCATCGCCCGGATCGCGTCCTGGGAGGCGACGAACAGGTCGCCGCCCACTCCGGTGGTCCCGTAGAACGGCGCCGAGTCCACGTGGGGGGTGAGCGGCGCCGGCGTGCGGTACTGGGGGCTGGGGATCGAGCGGCCCTTGTGCAGGGTGAAGCGCAGCGCGGCGTACATCGGCGCCTCCAGCCCGGTGACGCACACCTCGCCGTCGCCCTGGCAGCCGTGAGCGTCGCCGCAGGAGAACAGCGCCTGCTCGACCTGCACGGGGAGATAGAGCGTCGACCCCGCGACGAGCTGACGGGTGTCCATGTTGCCGCCGAACGTCCCCGGTGGCATGACCGGCTGCGCGCTCGCCCCGGCCGGGCACACGCCCATCGTCCCGAAGAACGGCGCCAGCGGGATGGCGACGTCATTGCGCATGTGGGCGAACTGGCCGTCCGAGATGTCGAAGACCCGCAGGTAGGGATCCGGGAAGTCCTCGGGGAGCAGGCCGAGCCCGGGCAGCACGGCCGTCCACCCCCATCCCTGGGTCCGGATGTCCAGGACCTCGACCGCGAGCGTGTCCCCTGGCTCCGCGCCCGCCACCCCGATCGGCCCGTTGAGCGGGTAGACGCGGTCCCAGTCCAGGCCGGCGATGACGCTGGTGTCCGACTCGGGCGTGATCTGGTTGTCGGACACGTCGCGCGTCCACACGACGACCGTGTCCCCGGGGTCGATCACGACCCTCGGCTCATTGCCCGCATCCCACGTGAAATGGACCTGTTCGTCGGGCAGGTAGTGCGTGTGGGCCATCCGGCACCTCCAAGGTCGGGGTCGGGGCAAACGCTATGTGATGGCCTATCACCGCGGCAAGCCCGGTGCGGTCGGCCCGCACTCGGCCCGCGCTCGGCGCGTGCGGCGGCGGCGTGCGCGAGAATCGGGTCGCGTGCGCTTGCCGATCACGAGATACGCCGTGCTGGCGGCGGCGGCCATCGGGCTCGCCGGGTGCGGATCCAGCGTGGCCACCACCACGACCACCTCGAACGACACCATCCCGCAGGGCAAGCCCCACGTCATCCAGCCCGCCGCCGGAGAGCAGGCGTCGGCGGTCACCGCCACCGATCCCGTCGGGGACATCCACGCGCACGCCGTCCCGCTCGCCCAGGTCAAATCTGAGCTCAGGCTCGAGCACGTGGCGGCGCCGCGGACCAACGCGACCTACATCAACCCGCTCCCCGACGTCACGCGCTGGGAGCGCACCGACCAGGGCGTGGACGCCACGATGAACGTCGGAGCTCCGATCCTGGCTCCCTGCCGGATCAAGATCCTCGACATCGAGCCCGACTGGTACCTCACGCAGCCGCTCGTGTATTTCGAGCTGCTCGAGGGGGCCGACGCCGGACAGGTGCAGTACGTGGCCGAGGAGATCACCGACATCGCGCCGCCGGGCACGATCCTCGAGCAGGGGCAGGCGGTCGCACGCTACGCCAAGACGGGCACCGCGATCGAGTACGGCTGGTCGACGCTGAGCGGCATCACGCTCGCGGTGGCGACGACCGGTTACGAGGAGGGCGAGATCACGCCCGCGGGACGCAGCATGCGCGCCTGGCTCAACGCCCTCGGCGCCGGGGCGGGCCCCGACTTCTAACGACGGCAAAACGGCGTTACGCCCGTGTGAGCCGACCGGAGCCGGACGGGGTCGCTGATGCGCCGGGTGTCCATCTCGGCCCGCCGCGTTCGTCGTTGGGGTGATAAAGACAACAGGTGCCGCTGCGAGGCCGGCACCCAACCCCCGGAGGCCCCACGATGAAATATCTCATGTTTGTCTGCGTGGACGAGGCGCTGGCGACGCCCGAGGCGACCCAGGACATGGGGCGCGACGCCATGGCGTGGGTGGAGGAGATGGACGGGCGCGGCGTCCGCCTGCAGGGCAACCGCCTGGAGGAGATCAGCACCGCCACCACAGTGCGCGTGCGCGGCGGTGAGGTGGTGCTCGCCGACGGCCCGTTCGCCGAGACCAAGGAGCTGATCGCCGGCTTCGACATCCTCGAGTGCGCCGACCTCGACGAGGCGATCGAGATCGCCGGCAAGCACCCTGTGGCGCGAATCGGCTCGCTGGAGGTGCGACCGTTCGCGGAGGACTGAGAGCCGACGCCCAGGAGGCGGTCGCGGCAGCGTTCACCGACGAATGGGGTCGCATCGTCGCCGCGCTCATCCGGCGCACCGGCGACTGGGACCTGTCCGAGGAATGCGCGCAGGAGGCCTTCGCCGAGGCCCTCCGGCGTTGGCCCTCGGACGGGGTCCCGGACCGGCCGGGCGCATGGCTGACCACGGTGGCCAAGAACCGGGCGATCGACCGCCTCCGGCGGGAGCGGCGCGGCGCCGAGCTGCTCGAGGAGGCGGCGTCGCTGGGAAGCGAGGCTGAGGCGATGGACGAGCACGGCACTGACTCTGACTCTGACTTTGAAGAGAGCGGGATCGAGGACGACCGCCTGCGGCTCATTTTCACCTGCTGTCATCCGGCGCTGGCGCTGGAGGGCCGCGTCGCCCTCACCCTGCGCACGTTGGCCGGGCTGACCACGGCGGAGATCGCCCGTGCCTTCCTCGTGCCCGAGGCGACGATGGCCAAGCGTCTCGTCCGCGCCAAGGGCAAGATCGCGGGCGCCCGCATCCCGTACCGAGTCCCGCCGGCGCATCTGCTGCCCGAGCGGACCGGCGGGGTCCTCGCGGTGCTCTACCTGCTGTTCAACGAGGGCTACTCGGCCTCCGGCGGCCCCGACCTGATCCGCGCTCAGCTGTGCGACGAGGCGATCCGGCTCGCCCGCGCGCTGACCGGTCTCATGCCCGACGAGCCCGAGGCGTCGGGCCTGCTGGCGCTGATGCTGTTCCAGCACTCGCGCCGGCGCGCCCGGTCCGACGGCGCCGGCGACCTGATCACGCTCGAGGAGCAGGACCGCACCCTGTGGGACCGGGCTGAGATCGACGAGGCGCGCGCCCGGCTTCAGGCCGCTCTGCGCCACCGTCGGGCCGGCCCCTATCAGCTACAGGCGGCCATCGCGGCCTGTCACGCCGACGCCGCCGATGTCGCCGACACCGACTGGGCGCAGATCGCCTCGCTCTATGAGCTGCTGGCGGAGGTCATGCCCTCGCCGGTGGTGGCGCTCAACCGGGCCGTGGCCATCGCGATGGCCCGGGGGCCCAGCGCCGGCCTGGCGGTCATCGATGAGCTGGAGGCCTCCGGCGAGCTGGCCGGCTACCACCTGCTCCACGCCACCCGGGCCGACCTCCTGCGCCGGCTCGGCCGGTCCGCCGAGGCCGCCGGCGCGTACCGAAGCGCTCTGGACCTGGCCGGGTCTGAGGCGGAGCACCGCTACCTGAGCAAGCGACTGGACGAGGTCAGCGAGCCGGAGCGCGCGTCCTGACGGCGGGCGCCACCAGCGGCCTGCGCGCCGCCTCGCGCGCCACCTACGTGGCGTTCGCCGGAGCCGGGTTTGGCTTTGCCAGCTGGGCGTCGCGGATCCCGCAGATGAAGGCCCACCTGGACCTCGATCCCTCGCAGCTGGGCCTCCTCCTGCTCTCGCTGGCTGCCGGGTCGGTCATCTCGCTCCCGCTCGCGGGCCCGATCGTGGCCCGCTTCGGCTCGCGGCGCACGGTCATGGTCACGGGAGTGCTCGGCGGGCTGGGGCTCATCATCGTGGCGTTCGGCTACCGGGTCGGGGTGGCACCGGTGGTCGCCGGTCTGTTCTGCTGGGGTGTGGCCAGCGGTACGTGGGACGTGGCCATGAACGTGCAGGGCGCCGTCGTCGAACGCCTGCTCGGCCGCTCGATCATGCCCCGCTTCCACGCCGGGTTCAGCCTGGGCACGGTCGTGGCGGCCCTGGGCGGAGCGGCGATGGTCGCACTGGGCGTGTCGGTCACCGTCCACCTCACGGTGGTCGGGGTGATCGTGGCCGTCGCCGTGCCACTGATGGTGCGCGACTTCGTCCCGGACTCCGCGGATGCGGTCCCGGCCACTCGCGAGCCCAGCGGCGCCGCCGGCCCCGGCGAGCATGAGCCGGCCCGTGCCCGGGACTCGCTCGGCGCGTGGCGGGAGCCGCGCACGCTGGTCGTCGGCGCCTTCGTGCTGGCCTTCGCCTTCTCAGAGGGGACGGGCAACGACTGGATCAGCCTGGCCACCATCGACCATCACCACGTCGCGCCGGCACTGGGCACCCTCGTGTTCGCCGTCTTCCTGGGAGCGATGACAACCGCACGCTGGTTCGGTCCGGCGGCACTGGACCGTTTCGGCCGCGTCCCGGTGGTGCGGGTGCTCGCCGCCCTGGCCATCACCGGGCTCGTCCTGTTCGTGTTCGCGCCCGGCATGGGGCTGACCTTCGTGGGGGCTCTGCTGTGGGGCACGGGCACGTCGCTGGGCTTCCCGGTCGGGATGAGCGCCGGCGCCGACGAGCCCGCCTCCGCGGCGCCGCGGGTCGGGGTGATCTCCACCATCGGCTACTGCGCGTTCCTGGGCGGTCCACCCCTGATCGGCTTCCTGGCCGTCCAGTCCAGCGTCCCCCATGCGCTGGTGGCGGTCATCGTGATGATGCTCATTGCCGGCGCCATCGCCGGCTCGGTCCGGCCGCCGCGGAGCGCCGCAGCATCCGCGGGGACCGCCGCCCCCATCGAACAGATGTCCAATTAGCTTTAGGCCCTAAACCTGCACAAAGGGGATGCCGAAGAGGGGTGTGTCGAAAAGGCATACTCGTCGTGAGGCGGGGGCGCAAAGCCAGGGGTCTTCGGACGAAGACCGCCCAGCTGCCGATAACCAAAATTCATTTAGCGCCGCCAAGGATGGTGGCCCACCATGGAGGGTTTTCAGTGCCTTTGGTTATCCACCCGCGCGTTCGCAAGACGGTCGGCCGCATTGCCGCGTTGACCTGCGCCGCGGTTTTCGTCAGTTCCGGTGCGGCCTTCGCCGCTCAGTGCCCGACCCAGTCGGTCAAGCAGAAGTTCTCCAAGTGGGGCGACGGCTCCAGCTACTTCCTCGTCCCCGGTGGCTCGTTCGAGGGCACGCCGGCCGAGGTGGGCTGGACCCTGTCCGGGGCCACCCTGACTCCCGGCAACGAGCCGTTTCAGATCAACGGCGCCACCGACGACCAGTCGCTGCTCGTCAGCGGCGGGGGCAGTGCCACGTCACCGGCGTTCTGCGTGGACAGCACGATGCCGAGCTTCCGGTTCTTCGTGCGCCAGACCGCGCCCGGCTCGGATCTCAAGGTTCAGGGTGTGGTCCAGACCCCGCGCGGGCCGCTCTCGATGACCCTCGCCGATCTCCCTGACGGCTCGCTGCCGTTCTGGACGCCGGTGCAGGTCACCGTCGCCACCAACAAGATCCCCAAGGGGTTCTCGATCGAGGCGGCCATGCGCTTCCTCGTCTCGGGCTCGGGGAGCTGGCAGATCGACGACGTCTACGTCGACCCGTATCGCGCCGGCTGAGCGTTCGAGCCCTGATCCGCGGAGCACCTGACGTTCGATGAGCATCCTGGAGCCCTATGCCGACGAGTCGCAGTCGGCGACCGAGCGGTTGCTGGAGACGAGCTGGGAGGGGCGCGAGCGGCGCGCCTCCGAGCGTGAGCTGATCGTCGAGGCATCGGCGGCCGCGCTGTTCGTCGTGGCCGCCGCCGTGCTGGTGCTCTCGTGGGGGGCGGCGGGCCTGCATCTCCCGGTGGCGGCGCTGCTGATCGGCGTATATGCCGTCGTGGGCCGGATCGAGTTCCCGGTCGGCGCCGGTTTCGTGGTGCCGACCCAGCTGATCCTCGTCCCGATGCTCCTCCTGCTGCCGCCCGCCGTGGTACCGGTCGCGGTGGCGATCGGGCTGGTCAGCGGCAACGCGGTGGAGTGCGTACTGGGCCGGGTGCCGCCACGCCGGATCCTGTCGGCCATCCCCGACGCGTGGCACGCCATCGGCCCCGCGCTCGTCCTCCTGGTGGCGGGCTCCCCGCGCATCGGCTTCGGTCAGCTTCCGCTGCTCGCCGCGGCGTTCGCCGCCGGGTGCATCGTGGATCTGGCCGGCTCCATGGTGCGCATGCGGCTGGCGGGCGTGGTGCCCGACCTCAAGCTCCAGATGCGCGTCATCGGCCTCGTGTGGACGGTGGACGCGTCGCTGGCGCCGCTCGGCTTCCTCGCCGCGATGACCGCGCGCCAGGGCTACGTCGCGATCCTCTTCGCCGTTCCGCTCGTGTTCCTGCTCTGGCTGCTGGCCCGCGACCGCAGCCAGCGCATCGACCAGGCCCATCATCGCCTCAAGCTCGTCGAGCAGGAGCGTGCCCGGCTGCAGACGGCCGTGCGCCGCCTCGGTGACGCGTTCGCGGCCAAGCTGGAGCTCGCCGGCCTGCTGGAGATCCTGTTGAACGGGTCACTCGAGGCCCTCGACGCCGCCTCCGGCAAGCTGACCCTGAACGGCGGCCCGGTGCCACTGACCCTCACCGCCGGGGCCGACGATACGGGGCGCGCGCTCGAGGGCAACGGTGCTTCCCCGGCGTCCCCCATCCAGGTCGGCGAGGCCGGCACCTGGACCCTGAGCCTGCCCATGCGCGTCGCCGCCGCCCCCCGGGTGGTGACCGGGACGCTGCGGTTCGTCCGTGACGGCCGCGCCTTCGAGGCGGACGAGATCGCCCTCATCGCCGAGCTGATCTCCAAGGCCGAGCTCTCCGCCGCCGAGATCATCGCCCACGAGGCGATCCGCCAGCAGGCGGTCACCGACCCGCTCACCGGGCTGGGGAACCGCCGCAAGCTGAGCGCCGACCTCTCCGCCGCGCTGCGCGACCCCTGCACCTCGCGCCCGTCGCTGCTGCTCCTGTTCGATCTGGACGGCTTCAAGGACTACAACGACACGTTCGGGCACCTGGCCGGCGACGCGCTCCTGGCCCGCCTCGGACGCAAGCTCGACGAGGCCGTGGCCGGCTCGGGCTCGGCCTACCGCCTCGGCGGCGATGAGTTCTGCGCCCACATCCAACTCGAGGGCCAGGACTCCGACGCGGTGATCCTCCACGCCTCCGCGGCCCTGGCGGAGAGCGGCGCCGAGCTCAGCATCGAGGCGTCGCTGGGGTTCGTCCTGCTGCCCCACGAGGCCGACAGCGCCGACCACGCGCTCCAGGTCGCCGACGAGCGCATGTACGCCAACAAGCGCAGCCGCTCCACGGCGCGCAGCCAGGCCGGCGAGGTGCTGCTGCGCACGATGCACGCCAAGCAGCCCGAGCTCGACGAGCACTCCTCCAATGTCGCCGAGCTGGCCACACGGGTTGCCCGCCGCCTCGGCCTGGGCGGCGAGGCGATGGATGAGATCGCGCGCGCCGCGGAACTCCACGACATCGGCAAGGTGGGCATCCCCGACGCGATCCTCAACAAGCCCAGCAGCCTCACCGACGGCGAGTGGGAGTTCATCTACCAGCACACGATCCTCGGCGAGCGCATCCTCCACGGCGCGCCGGCGCTGCGCCCGGTGGCCCGGCTCGTACGGGCCACCCACGAGCGCTGGGACGGGACCGGCTACCCGGATCGCCTGCGGGGAGAGGAGATCCCCCTGGGCGCGCGGATCGTCGCCGTCTGCGACGCCTACGAGGCGATGACGGCCGACCGCTCCTACCGGGCCGCGGTCTCGCACGACGTCGCCTGCCAGGAGCTGATGCGCTTCGCCGGCAGCCAGTTCGACCCCGAGGTCGTCGAGGCGTTTGTCACCGAGATCGAGACCGCCGGCGAGGAGCGCGAGCTCAACGCCGCTCAGCACGCGGCCGCGCACGTGCGGACGCTGCTCGGTTCGGGGTTGGGCGCCGGCGCAGACGTGGACGTGGACGTGGACGCGGGCGTGGACGTGGGCGAGGGCGTGGCCGCGCAGGCCTGAGCCTCACCCGCCGGCTCAGGCGCCCCGGGCGAGCGACGGCACCGGCACCTGTACCGGCTGGGCCTCTGCGACGACGTCCATCTCGTCGAGCACGTTGCGCAGGTTGATGAGCAGCGCGCCGAACATCGACCAGAGGCCGCCGTGGAGCGGCTGGGTGGTGAGGCGATCGGAGAGCTCGCTGAGCTCGCAGCGGGCAGACCTGAGGCCGTCGGCGTCGCCACGCTCGATCGCCGTGCCCGCGCGCTCCAACAGCCCCAGCCATGGCTCGCGGAACGCGGGCTCCCAATCCTCAGGGGCGACCCGGGCGACCCGGATGGTGCGCGCCATGCTCCGCGTCTCGGCCACGGCTTGGGCCAGCCGGTTGATGACCTGAGTCATCTCCTCCGCCGCGCGCATCCGTTCGGGCACCGCGCGGCGCGGGTTCAGCCGCCCACTCTGGCGCGCCTCCTCGAGCATGCGCCAGGCCCGCTCGACATCGTCGTCGAGCCGGTCGGTCTGCGCGATCCAGGCGTCTGCCGCCTCCGTCGCGCAGTCGTCCCGAAGCTCGGCGGCGATCTTGGTCAGCAGCGCCCCGAGGCGATCGTCGATCACGTCGATGTGGCGAGCGGCGGCCCGGTCGCGGAGCGGGGGCCACACGAGCAGGTTCACCAGCAGGCCCACCGCGATGCCGACGCCGGTGTCGATCAGCCGGTCGGCAAGCATCCCGCTCTTGTCGATGTAGCCGGTGGTGAGCACGACCACGGCAGTCGTCGCCGTGGTCATCGGCGCCCGTACTCCGGGCGCGGCGCCGACCAGCATTCCGGCCAGGACGCTCGCCCCGAGTGCGAGCGCGCCGCCCCCGAACAGCTGCCACGCGCCCGAGGCGATGAGCACTCCCAGCACGCTGGCTCCCGCCTGCTGCGCCCCGCGCCTCACGGTCCCGAACACCGTCGCGTGGACCGTGAGGAGCGCCGCCCAAGGCGCCATGAACGCCTGAGACAGACCGAAGACATCGACGGCCAGCAACCAGGCCACCACCGCGGCGGCGATTGTCTTCAGCAGCTGCGACGCGTCCGCCCACACGATCGGATCGCGCAGCCGCCGAATGATCTGAGCCCGCATGTGCGAGATGGATACCCGGAGAGGCGGCGCGGACACGTTAGCCAGTTCACGCGGTAACGTCGGCGCGTGGCCAAGCGGACGCAGACCAAGGCGGCGGAGGCGATCCGGGCGAGCCTGCCCGCCGCCGGCCGCGGGTCTGAGGTTGTGGACGCGGTGCTCGCCGGCGCCGCCGAGCTCGCGTTGCTGGGGTGGGTGCGCGACGACCCCGACGGTCAGGTCCGCATCCACGCCGAGGGCGCGGCCGGCGCCCCGTCGGACCTGGTCGCGTCGCTGGAGAGCGGCGGAGCCGTGGTCGAGGCCGAGAAGGTGAAGGCCGAGGGCCACGAGCAGTTCGCCGTGCGGGGCGTGAGCGCCGGCGTCTTCGTCGTCCAGGAGCACCAGGCCACGGCTCATCACTACGACCTGCGCCTCGAGGTGGACGGCGTCATGCGCTCATGGGCGGTGCCCAAGGGCCCATCGCTGGACCCCGCGGTCAAGCGGCTGGCCGTGCAGGTGGCCGATCACGACACCGGCCACAACACCTTCGAGGGCGCCGGCCATGGTGGTGGCGTGATCGTGTGGGACCGGGGGACCTACGAGCAGGGCGGCCGCGTGCCGTGGCCCGAGGCCCTGGACCGCGGCCACGCCGTGTTCGTCCTCCACGGTGAGAAGCTCGAGGGCGGCTTTGCCCTGCAGCGCACCGGCCGCGGCGACCCGCCGCAGTGGCTGCTCATCAAGCGCCGCGATGACCGTGCCCGGGCGGGCTCGGATGTCGTCGCCGAGCGTCCGGAGTCAGTGGTCAGCGGTCAGACGCTGGCCGACATCATCGGATAAGGGACCAGTCGTGCGGATCACCGAGACGTTCGTCGTCGCCGCCTGCCCGGAGGCCGTCTCGACTACATGAGCAACCCGTCGAACCTGGCGCAGTGGCAGACGTCCAAGACGTCGGTGGAGCAGCTCACCGACGGGCCGCCCGGACTGGGCACCCGCGTGCGCGAGCGCACCAAGCCGCCCGGCGCCAAGGAGTTCGAGCGGGTGGTCGAGTTCACCGAGTTCGATCGGCCGTCGTGCTTTCACGTCCACATCGTCGAGGGGCCGTACCCGGTTGACGGGACGTGGACGTTCACGCGGGACGCTGACGGGACGTCGGTGAGCTTCGTCGCCGAAGGCGAGCTGAGCGGCCTGATGCGCATTGGTGAGCCTGTCATCAAGCGCGCGATGGCGCGCCAGTTCGCCGGATATAACCGCAACGTGCAGCGCAACGTCGGCGGCGGCTGACCGCGGCGGGGGCGCGTGGCGCACGGGGAGGGCCCCTTGGGAGATCTTCCGTCTGTGAGCACGACTATCTCCCAAGCTCCCGCGCGGTCGAACGTCCCGGCCTGCGACGACCGTTGGCCGATGGTTTTGGGAGCAAAGGGGCCTGAGAGGACCACAATCGCCCACGCCCGTCTCGCCGGCTGCCGCCACCGCGCCTCCGCGTGCCCGGAGCGCTGCGCTCAGCCGTTGGGCGTCAGGTCCTTCAGGAAGGTCTTGAGATTGGACACGTGCTGGCCGTTGACCGTGGCGGTGCAGTCGGCGTCGACCACCCCGGCCAGGGTGCCGCCCTGGAAGACGTCGGACACGCTGAGGCAGTAGCTCTTGCGATAGGCCAGCCAGGCCTTGTGCCCCGCGAGCAGGTCGCGTCGCGCCGAGTTGGTGCTCAGGGCATTGAAGATCTTCTGGTTGAGCGCGTTGATCTGCTTGTCGCTGTGGAGGATCTGCTGCTCGGCGCAACCCTCCTCCTGCAGCGTCGTGCGGTTTCCCGGCGACCCCGAGCACGGCATCGGGGTGAAGGACTCGTGGATGACCGGCGGGGCGAGCTTGGCGGCGTGACCGTTGGACGCGAGCGCCTGGGCCGCGCTCGTGAGCGCAACCGTGGCGCAGGCCACGAGGATCGTGGCGAACGACGAGAACCTGTTGGACATTCCGGCTCCGGATCTGACTCGAGGGGTGGGTGTTGGCAAGCTATCGAGCGATGGGCGCCGACGGATGGGACGCTGTACCGCTGGAGACCTCGCGGCTCACGCTGGAGCCGTTGCGCGTCGATCACGCCGAGGAGATGGCGCCGCTGCTGGCCGACGCGGAGCTGTACACGTTCACCGAAGGCGAGCCCCCGACGCTCGAGGAGCTCCGAGCGCGCTATGTCCGCCAGGTGCCTGGGCGCTCGCCCGACGGCGTCGAGTCGTGGCTGAACTGGATCGTCCGCCGGCGCGACGACGGCCAGGCGGTCGGCTTCGTTCAGGCGGCGATCTCACCCGACCCGCCCCCGCCCGCCCCGCTCACCGCCGTCCTGGCCTGGGTGCTGGGCATCCGCTTCCAGGGCCACGGCTACGCCCGCGAGGCCGCCGAGGCTCTGATCGCATGGCTTCAGAGCACGGGCGTGCAGCGGCTGGCCGCCTACATTGACGCCGAGCACACCGCGTCGATGGGGGTCGCGCGGGCCCTGGGCCTCGAGCCGACCGCCGACCGGATCGACGGCGAGGTCGTATGGGAGCGGCTCGCCGGGTCTGGGTGACCCTTGGACAGGCCGCGGTGTCCGTGGCCGCGCTCATGGGCCATCGTCCTCATCACACCAGCGGCCCCCGGCCATCACCCCCGTCACCTGGAGCGCGTCATCGAGCACGACCAGGTCAGCGCGGTGACCCGGGGCGATGGAGCCGATCGATGCCTCGAGGCCCAGGACGCGCGCCGGATTGGCGGAGGCGGCCGCCGACGCCTGCTCGACGCTGAGGCCGCTGTCATGCACCGCGCGCCGCAGGGCCTCGCTCATCGTCAGCGTGCTTCCGGCGAGGGACCCGGTGCTCGTCAGACGGGCCTCGCCCTCGTGCACGCGCACCTCCTGGCCGCCGAGCACGAAGGTGCCGTCGCCGACGCCGCTGGCGTCGATCGCGTCGGTGACGAGCACGGGGCAGGAGATCATCCTCGCCACCAGTCCGACGAGGGCGGGGTGGAGATGGCGGCCGTCGTTGATGAGCTCACAAGGGATATCGGCCTGCAGGGCGGCCCCCACCAGGCCCGGCGCGCGGTGGTGCAGCGGCGGCATGGCGTTGAACAGATGGGTCGCGTGGTTGGCGCCGGCGCGGATCGCGGCCGACGCTTGTTCAAAGGTGGCGTCGGAGTGCCCCATGGCCACGATCACGCCCCGCCGGCGCAGCGGCGCGATCAGCGCGACCGCCCCATCGAGCTCGGGGGCGAGCGTCACCATTCGCAACCCGCCGCCGGCCGCGGCGATCAGGCGGTCCAGCACCGCGCGATCCGGGGCGATGATGTGCGCCGGGTTCTGGGCCCCGCGGCGGGTGGGGGAGAGGAACGGGCCCTCCAGGTGGGATCCGAGCACGCGCCCGCCGGGCGTGGGCCCGCGGCGGACGAGCTCGCCGGCCCAGGACAGCTGCTCGGACAGCTCGTCCACCGGCGCGGTCATGAGGGAGACGAGCGTGGCGGTCGTGCCGTGCCGCCGATGGAAGGCCACCGCGTCCACCATCGCCTCCTGGGAGTCCGCGACGCTGTGCCCGCCACCGCCGTGCATATGGAGGTCGACCAGGCCCGGCAGCAGCCAGGCACCCTCCAGGTCGAACACTGGCGCGTCGACGCTTGGCCGATCGTGTCCCACCGAGGCGATGGCGTCTCCGTCCACGTGCACCCAGTCGTTGGTGAGCGCCCCCTCGGGGGTCACCACCCGCCCGCCTGTGAGCAACCACGCAGGAGTGTCGGTCACGGTGGGGAGGATCTCAGCCGGGGCGGAGCCGTCAAGGCAACACGCTGATCCGCCATGATCTCGCCGTGCTCGTGATCTTCGATTGCGACGGAGTGCTTGTGGACAGCGAGCGGATCTCCAACGCCGTGCTGGCCGATGCCCTCAATGCGTTGGGCCTGTCGATCTCCGCGGAGGAGGCACACGACCGCTACCGCGGGATGTTCCTCTCCGAGATCCGTGCCGACGCCGAGTCGCGCCTCGGCGCACCGCTGCCCGGCGACTTCGTCGCAACCTTCGAGCGCGACCGCGAGGAGGCCTTTCGGGCGTCGCTCGAGCCGGTGCCGGGGGCGGCCGCGGCGGTGCGCGAGGTGCGCGCGATGGGTTGTGAGGTGTGCGTCGCCTCGCAGGGCCGGCTGTCCAAGACTGAGCTCACGCTCAGCCTCACCGGGCTGCGTGACCTGTTCGGTCCCGACGCGCTGTTCTCGGCCCACAGCGTCGAGCGGGGCAAGCCCGCCCCGGACCTCTTCCTGCACGCGGCGGCGACGATGGGGTTCGCACCCGAGCAGTGCGTGGTGGTGGAGGACACGATGATCGGCGTGGAGGCCGCGCTGGCCGCGGGGATGCGCGCCATCGCCTACGCGCCCGACGGTGAGGGTGACGGTGACCGCGACCGCGAGGCGTTCGGCGCCGCCGGGGTTTCAACGGTGAGTGCCCTGGACGAGCTGCCCGAGTGCCTGGGCTCGGTGGCGAGCTAGTCGCGCGTGTCGCCGGGCGGATTCGCGATGAACCACTCTGCGATGCCGGGCATGTTCTCCTCGAAGTCACCCGGCGTCGAGAAGTCGAGCATCCCCGCGCGTTCGGAGCTGCGGTTCTCGAAGTCATGGGTCGTCCCGCCTGGGATGAGGACGAACGAGCCGGCGCTGGCGTCGACCCACTCGAGGCCGACGAGCACGCTCATCGTGCCCTCGAGGACATAGAACACGTCGTCGTCGGGGTGGGAATGAGGCCCCGGTCCCTTCGTGTGCGGCTCGAGCCACCACTCCGAGATCGCATACGCCCGAGCGGTCTCGGCGCCGCCAGCCTTGAACACCGCCGAGATGCGGCCCATCGGATACGTGCGGCCTTCGCCTGGGCCGAGAACCACCGGACGACGATCGGTACTGCTCCTACCTTCGGTCATGGTCACTCCGAGCTGAGATTGCGGTCGATTGTGAAGGACGCATCTTCACTATCGATCACGCTCCGCCCCAGACGCTCGACGTCCCACATCACCCCCAGCCCGCCGATGCCCAGAAGCTCCACCGCCGGCCGTGGTGTGCCGACCAGGCCGACGGCGGTACCCGCGATCGTCGGTACGAGCGCGAGCAGCTTGAAGCGCATGTCCAGCAACGACTGCACCAGGTCGCTGGTGCGGTCGTAATCCAAACGCAGCCGGTCCTCTGCGTCCATCCCGCCCGCGAGTATCAACGGGGTGGCCGCCGCGGTCAAGCAACGCAGCGACTCTGCACGGATGTGCCGAATGCTCCCGCCGACAGGCGCCGATCAGCCCAGGACCGGCACGTCCGCCGTGAGGACCTCGTGGCCATTGTCGGTGATCAGGAGGTTGTCCTCGATACGGATGCCGCCGAAGTCCAGCAGGCGGTCGACGCGGTCCCAGTCCACCGCGTCGCGGTGGCGGGCGCGCCGCGCCGGGTCCTGCAGCATCGCCGGGACGAAGTAGATCCCCGGCTCGACGGTGACGACGTAGCGCGCCTGGAGGGGCAGATCGATGCGGAGGTTGGCGATCCCGCTTGGCTTGTCCCGTCGCGCGCGCAGCGGCCCGGCCGCGTCGCGGACGCCAAGGCCGACCAGGTGGCCGATCCCGTGGGGGAAGAACAGCCACACCGCGCCGGACTCCACCAGGGCACCCGGGTCGCCGCGCAGCACCCCGAAGGCGACGAGCCCCTCGGCGATGACCTGGGCGGCGGTCATGTGGACGTCGACCCACTCGGTGCCCGGCACACAGCGCTCCATGGCCGCGCGTTCGGCGGCATGCACCACCGCGTGCAGCTCCGCCTGCTCGGGGCTCAACCGCCCGCCCACCGGGTACGTGCGCGTGATGTCAGAGGCGTACTGGCGGTAGTCGGCGCCCGCGTCGATGAGGACGAGGTCCCCGTCGACCAGCCGGCGGTCGGTGGGCATGAAGTGCAGGACGGCCGAGTTGGTGCCCGCGCCGACGATCGTGTCGTAGGCCATCGCGTCGGCGCCCGCGCGCAGGGCGGCGGTCTCCAGCTCCACCTGGACCGAGCGTTCGGTGCTGCCCTGCACCAACAACGGGATCGCGGCGGCGAAGGCGGCGCTGGTGGCGCGCTCGGCCACGCGCATGCGCTCGACCTCGATCTCGTCCTTGGGACGGCGGACGACGTCAAGCGCGAGCCGCAGATCGGAGCTGAGCGCCGGATCGCAGCGCACCTCGAGCCCGGCGGGGGGCGAAGCTCCCAGGCATCCCACCGTCCGCTCGCGCCGAGCGCCCAGCCACACGGGCAGCTGGCCGAGCGGCACGCCGACCGGCTCGCCGCCCACCGCGCCCGACCACAGCCGCTCCTCCTCGGTCACCTCGGCCACGAAGTCGAACCAGCCCTCGGCCGGGTCGAAGGCCAACACCCCGGCTGGGCGGTTGCGATCGGTGAGGTAGAAGTACTCGGAGTGGGCGTGGAACGGGTAGGTCCTGTCGCCCCGGCCCGGGACCCCGATGGGCTCACCGGCGCCGATCAGGACGAGCTCGTCGACGAGCCCCCATTCGGCGACGGCCGCGCTCCGGCGGCCGTCCAGCGCCGGATCGATCCGGGCATCGGTCACGGGCGCGAGTGTAGGCCCCGGGAGGCTCCTGGCGGCCGACGGCGGTGTCAGGCGGCGCCGTTGAGCAGCCCGTCGAGCTCGGCGACGGTGATCACGTCCGCCTGGCGCGGGAAGACCTGCTCCATCAGGCACGCCTGCACCGAGGGGTCCGGGTCGGCGGTGGCGTCCGAGAGGACGTAGAGCGCGTAGTCGCGGTCCGAGCCGTCGCGCACGGTGGAGAGGACGACACCGCTCGTGCTGATGCCCGCGAGGACGAGGGTGTCGACCCCGCGGTCGGCGAGCTGCTGGACGAGGTCGGTGGTGGAGAAGGCGCCGACCCGGGTCTTGCGCACGATGATGTCGCCGTCCTGTGGAGCGACCCGCTCGTCGATCTGGGTGGTGGGGGAATCGTCGTGGAAGGCCTGCGGGCTCGACGCGATCCGCGCGCCCATGCGGCTGGTGGGAGGGATGTTCTGAAGGTCGGCGTCGGTGAAGGCGACGCGGACGTAGCCGACGTGTCCGCCGTGCGAACGGACCAGCTGGATCGCCTCGACGGCGCGGGCGACGAGCGCGTCGGAGTCGTCGATCATCCCGACGATGGCCTGCTGGTAATCCATGACGAGCAGGGCGGTGCGCCGGGGGTCGATCGGGGGTGCGACATCGGTCATAGCGTGGCTTCCTTGGGTCGGGGGATCGAGGCGGGGGTCGGGACGTAGCGGCCGCCGCGCAGCAGCGAGGCGAGCGCGCCCAGCACCGAAAGGCCGGCGGCGACGATGAACACCACCACCAGCCCGTCGTGAAACGGCCCGGAGATGAGCTGGGGGAAGAAGTGGTGGCCGGTGAGGACGTGCCGGTTGGCCGCCGGCAGGGTGGCGAGAGCGTGGGTGGAGGCCAGCAGGTGCGACACCGGGTTGACCCCGAGGACGGCGGCGAACAGCGAGGACACCGGCGGCAGCGACCCGATCTGATGGGCCACGGCATGGGCAACGCCCTGCTGCTCGAGCCCGCTGGTGAGCGTGTGGGGGAGGTTGCTGGCCAGCCCGGCGATCATCAGTGAGAAGAAGACGCCGATCGAGAGCGCGGTGCCGGTGTTCTGGAAGGTGGAGCGCATCCCCGACGCGGCGCCGCGCTGGGCGGGGGGGACGCTGCCCATGATCGAGGAGGAGTTGGGTGCGGCGAACATGCCCACGCCGATGCCGTTGATGAGGAGGAGCAGCGCGAACGCCCAGTAGGAGAAATCGACGGGCAGCATGAGGAGCCCGACGAAGCTCGCGCCGAACACCAGCATCCCGGCGGTGGCGAACCCGCGTGAGCCGAAGCGGTCAGACAGATAGCCGGAGATCGGGCCCGAGGCCAGGAAGGCGATCGTGAGCGGGAGCAGGTAGATGCCCGCCCACAGCGGTGTGTCGACGTAGTTGTAGCCGTGCAGCGGCAGCCAGATGCCCTGAAGCCAGATGATGAGCATGAACTGCAGTCCGCCGCGGGCAATGGCGGCGATGAACCCGGCCGCGCTGCCCGCCGCGAAGGCGCGGATGCGGAACAGGCCGATCTGGAACATCGGCTCAGCCACCCGGCGCTCGATGGCCACGAAGGCCACGAGCAGGAGGACCCCGCCGATGAGGCCCGCGAGGACCCATGGGTTGGTCCAGCCCATCGTGTGGCCGCCATAGGGCTGGATGCCGTACGTGATGGCGATGAGCACGGCGCCGAGGCCGACGGCGAAGGTGATGTTGCCCCACCAGTCGATCGAGGCGGGGTGGCGCTCGGCGGTCTCGCGCAGCTTGTGGTAGGCCCACACGGTGCCGAACACGCCGATGGGGACGTTGACCCAGAAGACAGCGCGCCAGTCGACGGCGGCGAGCAGTCCGCCGGCGATGAGGCCGACGAACTGGCCGGCGATCGCCGCGATCTGGTTGGTGCCGAGGGCCAGGCCGCGCTGCTCGGCCGGGAAGGCGTCGGTGAGGATCGCGGCGGAGTTGGCGGTGAGCATCGAGCCGCCCAGGGCCTGGAGCACGCGCCAGCCGATCAGCCACATCGCGCCGCTGGTGCCGCTGAATGGGTCGAAGGAGAGCAGGATCGAGGCGAAGGTGAAGACCGCGAAGCCGGCGTTGTAGATGCGCACGCGGCCATACATGTCGCCCAGTCGCCCGAGGGTGACCACCAGCACCGCCTGGACGAGCCGGTAGCCCATGATCATCCACAGCAGGTAGCTGATGTTGCCCGGGGCGAGCGGGTCGAGGTTGATACCGCGGAAGATCGCCGGCAGCGCGATGATCACGATCGAGCCGTCCAGCGCCGACATGAACACGGCCATCGTCGTGTTGGAGAGGGCGACCCACTTGTAGCCGTCGCCGGGGGCCTGCATCAGATGCTCTGGGCCAGGCGCTCCAGCAGCGGCGCCACGGCGGCGAGCTGGTCGCGCTCGGCGGGGCTGAAGTCGGCGGAGAGGGCGCGGGCGAGCTGCTGGACCTTGGCGTTGCGGCGGTTGCGCAGGAGCTCGAGCCCGGCGTCGGTGATCGACATCACCGCGCGGCGCCCGTCGTCGGGATCGGCCGCGCGCTCGATCAGGCCGCGCCCTTCCAGGGCCGCAAGCGTCGCGCCCATCGACTGCGGGCTGATCTGCTCCTGCTTGGCCAGCGCGCCCGGGGTGGTGGGGCCGCCACGGTCAAGCCGCGCGAGGGCCGAGGTCTCCGACAGCGTGAGGTCGCCCTCCACGGGGATCTGACGCAGCCGGCGGACGAGCAGGCCGATGCTCACGCGCAGGGCGGCGGCGATCTGGTCGACGTTCTGGGCGGGGGCGGCGTCGGTGGCGGACATAGTCGTCAGTCTAGACTAATAAGGTCAGACTTACAAATGTGCGGGCGTAGCTGTGGCCGGCGTGGCCGACGCGGCGGGGGCGCTGCGGGGGGTCCGCCGGGGCGGGGCGGGGCGGGGACATAGGATCGGCGGCCACCCCCGGAGAGGAGCGCGCATGAGCTATGAGCAGATCACGGCGGAGACCACCGACGGCGTCCTGACGATCACGCTGAACCGGCCCGACCGCCTCAACGCCTGGACCCCGACGATGGGCCAGGAGCTGATCGCGGCCTTCGACGCCGCGGACGCCGACGACGACGTGCGGGCGATCATCGTCACCGGGGCCGGCCGCGGCTTCTGCGCAGGCGCGGACCTGCAGGGCGGCGGCTCCACGTTTGACTGGCGTGAGCGCGAGAGTGGCGAGGGGATCCCGCGTGACGGGGGCGGCCAGTTCACCCTGCGGGTGTTCGACTGCACCAAGCCGGTGATCGCCGCCATCAACGGACCGGCGGTGGGTGTGGGGGCGACGATGACCCTGCCGATGGACATCCGCCTCGCCGCCGACGATGCGCGCATCGGCTTCGTGTTCGCGCGGCGCGGCATCGTGCCCGAAGCGTGCTCGAGCTGGTTCCTGCCCCGGGCGGTCGGGATCAGCCAGGCGATGGAGTGGGTCGCCACCGGGCGGGTGTTCACTGCCCAGGAGGCGCTCGACGGCGGTCTTGTCCGCAGCCTGCACCCCAAGGACGAGCTGCTGGATGCCGCGCGCGCCCTCGCCACCGAGATCGCTCAGAACACCGCCCCGGTGTCGGTGGCGCTGGCCCGGCGGATGATGTGGCGGATGCTCGGCGCCGAGCATCCGATGCAGGCCCACCGCGCTGACTCGCGCGGGATGTTCTACCGCGGCCAGTCGGCCGACGCCGCCGAGGGCGTGACGTCATTCCTGGAGAAGCGGCCCGCCCGCTTCCCCGACCGCGTGAGCGAGGGGCTGCCCGACATCATGCCCGCCTGGGCCGCGCCTGAGTTTCAGTGACCGGCCGCGGGCGCGTCACGGATCGCGCCAAGCCGGACAATTGGGGAGCACGATGGGACGAGCGGTCGATCGGCGCGGGGCCTTCGAGGAGCTGTTCGCCGCCCATTACTGGGCGGTGCGCGCGTACGTGCTCAGACGTGCCCCGGCGGCGTCCGCCGAGGATGTGCTGGCCGAGACGTTCCTCGTCGCCTGGAGGCGCCTGGACTCCCTAGGCCCGGACCCGCTGCCCTGGCTGTTCGGCGTCGCGCGTCGGGTGATGGCCAACCAGCAGCGGGCCGAGCGGCGCCGGGGCGCCCTCACGGCACGGCTCCAGGGCCTCATCGCCGGCGAGATCTCCCACTGGGAGCCGCCCACGGCCATGAGCGAGGAGCTCGCCGCGGCGATGATCGGCCTCTCGCCACAGGAACGCGAGGCGCTGCTGCTCGTCGCATGGGAGGGCTTGGAGCCGGCGCGCGCGGCCCGCGCGGCCGGGTGCAGCGCCGCGGCGTTTCGCGCACGCCTGCATCGCGCCCGTCGCCACGTCGCCGCCTCGCTGGTCGACAGCTCCATCGCGCCCCGCTCCTCGATCGCCGGAGAGTCATCGTGACCACAGACGAACGCGTCATCGCCGACCTCGCCGAGGCCAACCCCATCCCCGCGTCGGCGTCGCCGACCGCGCAGGAGCGCGCCGAGGCCGAGCGGATCCTGCGGCGTGTCCTCGGCGGAGCGCCGAGCCGGAGCCCGCGCCGCCCGCGCCTTCCGCGCCTCGGGATCCTGGCGCCGGTCATGTCGGTGCTGGTGGTCGTGGCCGTCGCGGCCGCGGTGCTGCGGACCGGCGGCTCCGCCACGACCGGCGCATCGCCGAGTGGGGGCCTGACGATCACGCTCGACGCTGTGCCGACCTCGCAGGGCTCGCGGGTCACCGCGGGCGCGATGTCCCGGGAGATGGACCTCATGCGCCGGCGGCTCGAGTCGCTGGGCCGCGGCTTCACGGTGAGGCAGTTCGGGGCCAGCGGCATTGTGGTGACCGTCCCGAAGGCCCATGCCGGCGAGCGAGCGCGGATCGCGCGCCTCATCACGCAGCCCGCCCAGCTGCGGTTCTATGACTGGGAGGCCAACGTCCTGGCCCCCAACGGCAAGCCGGCGGCCCAGGGCCTGCTCACGCAGGACAGGGACTCGATGATTCTCAGTACAGGGGGGTCGAGGGGGCAGGCAGGCGTCCCCGGTGCCGGCGGCATGCCGCTCTACACAGCGGCCGCGCTCGCGGCCGAGCAGCCTCCTGCGCCGGCGGTCAAGACCCAGTCGCGCACAGGCGCTGAGTACTACCTCTTCGGCGCACCGGGTAGCCCGGCGTGCGCGGCCGCGGCCAGGGCGGATGGGGCGGCAGCGCCGGTCCAGGGTCAGCACTGCCTGCTCAGCGGCCCGGCGTCGAGCCTGACCAACCTGTACGCGGGCCTGCCCTACGGGGTGACCAAATCACAGGGCGATCTCGTCACAGTGCCCCGGGGCACGGTCGTGCTGCAGGCGGCCAATCCGTCGGCGTCTGACCAGATCACACCCATCAGCCCCGCCGCCCAGTTCTTCGTCCTCAAGGACAACGTCGCGCTCACCGGCAACGACATCACCAACCCCAGACCGGGCATCGACGAGTCCGGCTCGCCTGACGTCACCTTCGGTTTCAACGGGGCCGGCCGCGCCGACTTCCAGAAGGTGACCGCCAGGATCGCCCACCGCGGCGCCACCGTCAGCCTCGCGGGCAACACCCTCAACCAGCACTTCGCGGTGGCGGTGGACAGCCAGCTGCTCACGGTTCCACAGATCGACTTCCGCCAGTACCCCGACGGGATCATCGGCGGCGGCGGGGCGGACATCACCGGCGGCCTCACACCTCAGTCCGCGAGGGATCTGGCCACGGAGCTTCGCTACGGAGCCCTCCCGCTGAGCGTGCGCGTCGTGCCGTGACGCGGGCGGCGACCGCGGGCCTAACGGTCGATGTGAGTTGCGCGGGACCCTCGACCACCGCGCAGGCCCAGACGGTGCAAGCGCAGTCACGCGACCACCTGACCGTCACCGCACTCAAGCCCTGACCGGCGTATCGGCGCCGTCGCCCGGCTATGGGGCGGCGGCGCCGGGTTGTTTAGCTGACCCCGCTCGGCTCGCGGTCCCTGGCGGCGACATGGGTGACGGGGAGCCCGATTGCCTTGGCCTTGCTGATGAGATCCAGCTTCAGCCACCGGGAGATGCCCAGCGGCAGCGTCGAGATGATGATCTCGTCGTAGTCGCCGAGGTTGACGGCGTCATGGATGGCCATGAGCGGCTCGGGATCCCCGACGCTGCCGGTCACCTCCTGGCCCGCCGCTTCCGAGAGCTTGGGCAGCGCCTCCTCCAGCACCGAGTTGGCTTCGCGCTCGCCGGCTTCGCTCGGGTCCACGACCTTGTGCATCCCATGCGGCTGGGTCGGAACCACCATGTGAAACCGCGCCGGCCCCTTCTGAGCGCGCTCGTGAACTGCCTCGAGCAACGCGCTGTTCGCCGCGGTCTGGTGCGCTACGACAAGGACACTGACCGGGTCAGACATCTGTTCACCTCCACTGAGGCTGCGTCCGGTCCCAAACGAGTATTCCACCTCGTGGCAAATGCCTCAAGGCGCGACCGGTACTCTGCGCCGGTGGCTGCCCGGGACGTTCAGGCCCTTCTCGCCGAGCTGGCCGACCTCGTGGCCGCGGCGGGCGCCCAGCCGCGCACGCACGCCTACGGCTCAGACCCCGAGCAGGTCGCCGACCTGCTGCTCCCGGCCACCGACGGGCCTCATCCCGTGGCCGTGCTGCTGCACGGCGGCTTCTGGCGCGCTCGCTTCACCCGCGGGACGATGGCGGCGCTGGCCGTCGATCTCGCCGATCGCGGCTGGGCGACGTGGAACGTCGAGTACCGCCGGGTTGGCAACGGCGGTGGCGTGCCCGAGACGCTCGACGACGTGCGCGCGTCCATCGCCGCCCTCACTCAGCTCGCCGAGCCGCTGGACACCGACCGGGTCGTCATCGTCGGCCACTCGGCCGGCGGTCAGCTCGGCCTCTGCGTCGCCGACGAGCCGGCCGTGGCCGGGGTGGTGTCGCTGGCCGGCGTATGCGATCTGAGAGCCGCCTTCGCGGACGCCATCGGCGAGTCCGCCACCGGGGCGTTCATGCAGGGCGGGCCCGATGACCGGCCCGACGCCTACGCGCTGGCCGATCCGCTCAGCCAGATCCCGGCCGGCGCGCGCGTGCTGCTCGTCCACGGAGACGCCGACCAGCGCGTCCCCGTGGCCCAGAGCCTCCGTTACGCACAGGCCGCGGCGGCAGTCAGCGACGACGCGGGCGACGCCCGGTGTGAGCTCATCGAGCTCGCCGGCGTCGATCACTTCGCCCTCATCGACCCGCGGACGCCCACCTGGGCCACGGTTGCCGCGCGACTGGCGATGATGCGGTGACGCGCGGCATTTCAAGGGCATAGGCTGCGGTGAGTGCGCGCCCCCATCATCATCGTCGGCGGCGGGATCGGAGGCCTGACGACCGCGCTGGCGCTGCACCGCCGGGGCCTTGAGTGCCGGGTGTTCGAGCAGTCGCCCAGCATCCGCGAGCTCGGCGTCGGCATCAACACGCTGCCGCACGCGATCGGCGAGCTCCAGACCCTGGACCTGCTCGACCGGCTGGACGCGGTGGCGTTGCGCACCTACGAGCTCATCTACATGAACCGCCTCGGCCAGGAGGTGTGGCGCGAGCTGCGCGGGCTGGACGCCGGACATCCCGTGCCCCAGTTCTCCATCCACCGCGGCGTCCTCCAGGGCGTCCTGCGCGACGCGGTGGTCGAGCGGCTGGGCGCCGACGTCATCTGCACCAACTGCCGGCTGGCCGGGTTCGAGCAGGACGACGACGGCGTGACGGCGAGCTTCGTCGATCACGACGGCGCCGCCGGCGAGCCGATCCGCGGACACGCGCTGATCGGCGCCGACGGCATCCACTCGACCGTGCGCGAGGCGCTCGTGGCCGGCGAGCCGCCGCCTCGGTGGAACGGGACGATGCTCTGGCGCGGCGCCACCGACTGGCCGGTGTTTCTCACCGGCCGTTCGATGATCATCGCGGGCGGCATGGCGGCCAAGGTCGTCCTCTATCCGATCGGCGCCGGCAGCGACTCCGGCCATCGCCTCACCAACTGGGCGGTGATGGTGAAGATCGGGGAGGAGGGGACGCCACCGCCCCGGCGCGAGGACTGGTCGCGGCCCGGGCGCCTGGACGAGGTGATGCCCCACGTCGAGCGCTTCAGCGTCGATGAGGTCGACGTGCCCGCGCTCATCGAGTCCACCCCGGTGTCCTGGGAGTACCCCGTCTGTGACCGCGATCCGATCGACAGCTGGTCCAGCGGGCGCGTGACGCTTCTGGGCGACGCCGCCCACGCGATGTACCCGGTCGGCTCCAACGGCGCGAGCCAGGCCGTCCTCGACGCCATGCGGCTCGCCGACGAGCTGGCCGGCGGTGACGACGTGGTCGCCGCTCTGCGCCGGTACGAGGACGCCCGCCGCGGGCCGACCGCGGAGATCGTGTACTCCAACCGCAAGGGCGGCCCGGAGGGCGTCATCGACGCGGTGGAGGAGCTCGCGCCCGACGGCTTTGACGACGTCGAGGCGGTGCTGTCCTACGCCGATCGTGAGGCGATCGTCCGCGGCTACGCCCAGAAGGCGGGCTTCGCCGTGCCCGCAACCCCGCAGGCAACCACGACAAGGAGAACCGGCATGACCTCACCCACCAAGCCAGACGTGATGGCCGCCGACGCGTCAGTCGATGGCCTTACGTGGAACATCCTCGGCCAGATCTACAAGCCCAAGCAGGTCACCGATGAGTCGTTCGCCTGGCATGCCGAGTTCCCGCCCGACACGTTCGTGCCGCCGCACATCCATCCGACCCAGGACGAGTACGTCTACGTGCTCGACGGTGAGCTGACCCTCTTCGACGGCGAGGCCGACCACGTCGCCACGGCCGGGGATCTCGTGCGCCTGCCGCGGGGCAAGCCGCACGGCCTGTTCAACCGCTCGGGTAAGACGCTTGAGTGCTGGTTCTGGGTGACGCCGAAGGCCAAGCTCTACGACCTGTTCGTCGGCATCGACGCGATGGCTGACCAGAACCCCGATGACGTCGTGGCCCTGTCCGCGCAGCACGAGGTCGAGTTCCTGCCGCCGCCCAGCTGACGGCTGGTTCCGGCAGCTCGTCTAAACACCTCCCCGGGTGGGCCTAAACAGTCTCGGCCGCGCGGTAAAGACCGTTCGCAAGATCTGTGCGCTTGCCCGATGTGCCCCCGGCGGTTTACGGCCACCATGCTGTTGGCCGGCACCTGGGTCGGCCTTTGGCACACGTTCCTTCAAGGGGGTAGAGATGAGCATCAACCACACGACCACCGATCAGCGGACCACCGGGCCTCGCTCACGACGCAGGAGTGGCCGCATTCTGGGCGCGCTCGCGGCATCGGCCCTGGCCGTCGCGGGGGCGGCCGGCACCGCGTCCGCGGCGCCGGCGACACAGCCGCCGGACGCCAGCGCCAACTTCGCCTTCCACACCGTCAACAACAACCGCGACAACACCTTCAACCAGCTGCTGGGGATCAATGACTCCGGCACCATCGCCGGCTACTTCGGCTCGGGCGAGAAGGGCCATCCGAACCGGGGCTACGTGGTCCGCCCGCAGTACGGGCAGGGTAACTTCAGCAACGAGAACTTCCCGGGCGCCGCGCAGACCCAGGTGGTGGGCATCAACAACAACGGCGACACCGTGGGGTTCTGGGTCGACGGCAAGGGCGCCAACCATGGCTTCTACGCGCTCAAGGGCCACGGCCTGAAGACCGCCGACTTCCCTACCGCTGACAACGCCAAGCCGATGGTCGACCAGCTGCTGGCGGTCAACGACCACGACGTCGCCGTCGGCTTCTACACGGACTCCAAGGGCAACAACCACGGCTTCTCCTATGACATCGGCGCGCGCCAGTTCCGGGCCATCAACGTCCCGGGTGACAGCGGCGTGACCACCGCCGGGATCAACAACGAGCGCGACGTCGTCGGCTTTGCCACCAACGGCGCGGGCGCGACCGAGGGCTACCTGCTGCGCTCGGATCACAAGCTCTATCGCCTCAACGTTCCGGGAGCGAGCGCGACGATGGCGTTCGGCGTCAACGACGGCGACGAGGTCGTCGGCGCCTACACCGACGGCACCGGTGACAACGCCACCACCCACGGCTTCATCTGGGCGCCCGGCTTCGGCTTCCAGAACATCGACGATCCCAACGGCGTGGGCGCCACTACGCTGAACGGGGTCAACGACCGCGGCACCCTCGTCGGTTTCTACACCGACTCCGCCGGAAACACCGACGGCCTGCTCGCCAAGGCCGCCAACTAGACCGCGCTGGGCACGTGCTTGAACGGCCGCCGAGCCGGGAAGCACGTGCCCACGCTCAGCCGGGGTCCCGGCCACTCATTCGCCGAGGCGTAGAGTCCGGCTCCGTGGCCACCTGGGATGACGTGCGGCGGCTGGCACTGGCACTGCCCGAGACCTCCGAGCGCGAGTCGCGCGGCCTGAGGCAATGGCGGGTCAAGGACAAGCTGTTCGTGTGGGAGCGCCCGCTGCGCGCATCGGACCTCGAGGCGCTGGGCGACTCCGCCCCGGACGGGGCGATTCTCGGCGCCCGCGTCGAGCATCTAGGGGCCAAGGAGGCGCTGGTCGCCGACCCGTCAGGCGTCTACTTCACGACGCCGCACTTCGACGGCTACCCCTCGATCCTGGTCGCGCTGGACCGGATCACGCTCGCCGACCTGGAGGAGGTCACGACCGAGGCGTGGCTGGCGCGCGCCCCGGCGAAGGTGGCGCGGACGTACCTGAACGACCGCTGAGGCTCTGGTAGATCGCCAGCGTCTGATCGGCGATGGCGGCCCAGGCGAAGTGATCCATCACGCGCCGCCGTCCCGCCCGTCCCATCTCGGAGGCCAGCGACGGGTCCGCGATGAGCACGTTGACCTTCTCGGCGAAGGCCCGGGCGAAGCCCTCGGGATCGATCGGGTCGATCTCGCCCGGCGCCTGCTCGAGGGAGACGAGGAACCCGGTCTCGCCGTCGTTGACGACTTCGACGATGCCACCGGTGGCCGAGGCGACGACCGCCGCCTCGCACGCCATCGCCTCGAGGTTGACGATCCCCAGCGGCTCGTAGATCGACGGGCAGGCGAACACGGTCGCGTGGCTGAGCAGCTGGATGACGTCGGTCTTGGGGAGCATCTGGTCGATCCAGAAGATCCCGTCGCGGCTCTCCTGGAGGCGCTGAACGCCCGCCGCCACCTCGGCGCCGATCTCCGGGGTGTCCGGCGCGCCGGCGCACAGCACGAGTTGCGCGGCGGGGTCGAAGTCGAGGGCCGCGCGCAGCAGGTGAGGCACGCCCTTCTGGCGCGTGATCCGCCCCACGAACACCACCGAGGGGCGGTCGGGATCCACGCCGAAGCGCTGCAGCACGTCGGTCCCGAGTTCAGGCGTGTACTCGGCGGTGTCGATCCCGTTGTAGACGACCTGCACCCGGGCGGGGTCGATCGCGGGGTAGCAGGCGAGGATGTCGCCCTTGGAGCCCTCCGAGACGGCGATCACGGCGTCGGCCGCCTCGAGGGCCACCCGTTCGCAGAAGCTCGACAGCGCGTAGCCGCCGCCCAGCTGCTCGGCCTTCCACGGACGCAGCGGCTCCAGCGAGTGCACGGTGGCGACGTGGGGGATCCCGTAGATGAGCTTGGCCAGATGACCCCCGAACTGGGCGTACCAGGTGTGGCTGTGCGCGAGCTCGGCACCCTCGACGTCGGCGGCCATGACCAGGTCGATCGACATCGCCTGGAGCGCGGCGAGATGGGGCTCGGCGCCCGCCAGGGCGTCCCACGGCCGGTGGGCGTGCACCGCCGGGTCCTCGCGGTCCGCGCCCCAGCAGTGCACGGTGAGGTCCACGCGCGAGGCGAGTTCGCGCGCGAGGTACTCGACGTGGACGCCCGCGCCGCCGTAGACCTCGGGCGGGTACTCGCGGGTGAGGAGGGCGACGCGCATGCTCAGGTCTGTGTCACCGCCGCGGCGACCCGAGCGCCCTTGGGGACGACCACGACGCCGCCGTCTGACACGGTGAAGCCCGCCTCGCGGTCGGCGTCGAGATCGACGCCCACCTCGGCGCCGGCCTCGACGGAGACGTCCTTGTCGAGGATCGCGTTGCGCACCACGGCGCCGCGTCCCACCTCGACGCCCGAGAAGAGCACGGACCCCTCGACCTGGGCGTAGGAGTGCAGGTGGACCTTGGGCGAGAGGACCGACGTCTGCACGGTCGCGCCGGAGACGATGACGCCCGAGCACACCATCGAGTCCAGCGCGTGGCCCGTGCGGCCGTTGTCGGCGAAGATGAACTTGGCCGGCGGCAGGGGCTCCGGCAGGGTGAGGATCGGCCACTCCATGTTGTAGAGGTTGAACACGGGGTGAACGGAGATGAGGTCCATGTGCGCGTCGTAGAACGCGTCGACCGTCCCCACGTCACGCCAGTAGCCGCGGTCGCGATCGGTGGCGCCGGGGACCTCGTTGGCGGCGAAGTCATACACGTGCGCGGCGCCCGACTCGACGAGCATCGGGATGATGTTGCCCCCCATGTCGTGCGAGGAGTCGCGGGACTCGGCGTCGAGCGAGACGACGTCGACCAGGGTGTCGGTGGAGAACACGTAGTTGCCCATCGAGGCGTAGACCTGGTCGGGCGCGTCGCGAAGCCCGACGGCGTCCTTGGGCTTCTCGCGGAAGGCGGTGATGGTCTGGCCGTCGGCCGCGGTCTCGATGACCCCGAACTGGTCGGCCTGCTCGATCGGGACCCGGATGGCCGCGACGGTCACCGAGGCGCCGGACTCGATGTGCTGGCGGACCATCTGCTCGGGGTCCATGCGGTAGATGTGGTCGGCCCCGAAGACGATGACGACGTCGGGCCGTTCGTCACGCAGCAGGTTGAGGTTCTGGTGGATTGCGTCCGCGGAGCCCTGGAACCAGTACGGGCCCCGTCGCATCTGCGCGGGCACCGGGGCCACGTAGTTGCCCAGCAGCGGCGACAGGCGCCAGGTGGTGGAGATGTGGCGGTCCAGCGAGTGGCTCTTGTACTGCGTGAGCACGACGATCCGCCGGTAGCCGGCGTTGACCAGGTTGGACAGGGCGAAGTCGATCAGCCGGTAGTTGCCCCCGAAGGGGACCGCCGGCTTGGCGCGGTCAAGCGTGAGCGGCGACAGCCGTTTGCCCTCGCCCCCCGCCAGGACGATCGCGAACACGTTGTTCTGGTCGGCGGTCTTCATCCGGCTCGCCTCCTCCTGTGCGGGGTCTCAAAACCTCTCGCACAGTTCAGCATGAACCGGCCCGCTCGTGGCGTTTTTTGGTTGCCGCCCGGCTGGGTAGGAGCTCGTGTGTGGTGGTCAGCGCCTGGCGGGCGGCGATCTCCGCCGCCCGCGTCAGGCGATGACTGCCCCCGGACGTTCCTCGACCATCTGCTGCACCACCTCGAGTCCTAGCGCCCCCAGGAGCTCGGGATGGTGATGGGCGAGGTGAGCCTGTGCCGCGTCGAAGAGCTGCCCCCTACTTTCGCCCGCGAGTTGCGCCCCGCACTCACAAAAGGCGATCCTGCTGTGCTCTCCATGTGGGTTCTTCATGAATCCTTTGCGACGGCCTTCGGCCTGGACGGCGAACCTGGTGGAGCGCCGCTGCTTGCTCGTGGTCGGTGGCCCCCGATTGGCCACGCACCAGAAAGCTGTCATTGGCGCGTTGGCAAACCGTTTCCATAACGTTGCCAACCCCACCCAGGGCCCACAGCGGGGCGGCTTCAGAGCTCGGCGTTGACCAGCGCCGTCCCGGCCGCGAGGGCCTGGAGCTTGGCGAACGCCAGGGACCGCGGGAGGTACTTCATCCCGCAGTCGGGCGCCGGCACGAGCCGCTCGGCGGGCACGTGGGCCAGCGCGGCGCGGATCCGCTGCGCCACGACCTCGGCGGTCTCCGCCGCGGGATCCCCGAGGTCGATGACGCCGACGAGCACCGACTTGCCGGAGAGATCGGACAGCTGCCCGAGGTCGAGCTTGGGTTGCGCCGCCTCCACCGAGATCTGCTGGGCGCTGCAATCGGCCAGCTCGCCCAGGAACTCATAGCGGTTGCGGTCCTTGGCACCGACGACGGCTGCGTAGCCGAAGCACATGTGCACGGCGGTCGTCGCCGACAGCCCGGCGAAGGCGGCGTCGATGGCCGCCACCGCGATCCGGCGGGCCGCCTCGGGGTCGTTGCGCAGCCACGGCTCGTCGAGCTGGATGACGTCGGCGCCCGCCGCCTGGAGCGCGCGGGCCTCCTCGTTGACGGCGGCGGCGAAGTCCATGACGAGCTCGTCGAAGTCCTCATAGGCCTCGTTGGAGGCCTGCTGGGCCATCGTGAACGGGCCGGGCAGGGTGATCTTGATCGTGCGGTCCGTGTGGGCGCGCAGGAACTCGACGTCGCGGACCTCGACGGGTCCGCGCCAGCGCACCGGGCCGACGATGCGCGGCACCACTCGGTCACCGGAGCGGGTGGCGATGGTGGCCGGATGCTCGGCGTCGATCCCGTCAAGCGCCGTGGCGAAGCGGTTGGAGTAGCTCTCGCGCCGCATCTCCCCATCGGTGATGGTGTCGATCCCCGCGCGCTCCATGTCGCGGATGGCCAGCCGCGTGGCGTCGTCCTGGGCCTCCTCCAGGAAGGCCTCGGGGACCCGCCAGGCCGTGGCCACGCGCACACGTGGCACGGAGTGCGATCCCAGAGCGTCGCGGTCGATGAGCCAGCCCGGCTGGGGGTAGCTGCCGACGACGCTGGTGGTCAGGTGGGTCACCGCCGCGACGATACCCGTCGCCGCCGGTTGGGTGGCGTTCTGTGGTGGTCAGCGCCTGGCGGGCGGCGATCTCCGCCGCCCGCGTCAGGCGATGACTGCCCCCGGACGTTCCTCGACCATCTGCTGCACCACCTCGAGTCCTAGCGCCCCCAGGAGCTCGGGATGGTGATGGGCGAGGTGAGCCTGTGCCGCGTCGAAGAGCTGCCCCCTACTTTCGCCCGCGAGTCGCGCCCCGCACTCACAAAAGGCGATCCTGCTGTGCTCTCCATGTGGGTTCGTCATGAATCCTTTGCGACGGCCTTCGGCCTGGACGGCGAACCTGGTGGAGCGCCGCTGCTTGCTCGTGGTCCGTGGCCCCCGGTTGGCCACGCACCAGAAAGCTGTCATTGGCGCGTTGGCAAACCGTTTCCATAACGTTGCCAACCCCACCCACGGCCCACAAACACTGACTGCGACGACGTCTCTTGGCCCGGCGGTGATCCGGCGCCCGATGGCCTTCGTAGGAGGCGGTGAAAAGATCACCTCGAGTTTTCGGGAAGGGAGACTCGCTCATGTCCGCAGTGCAAGAAGGACCGGGAACGGACCGCAGACAGTTCCTCCGGCGCAGCGCCGCCACCGGGGCCGGGATGGTGGCCGGCATGTCCGGATTGGGCCTGCTCGGCCCCTCGTTTGCCGCCGCCAAGAGCGGCGGCGTGACCTCCGGCGATGTGGCGATCGTCGGGGCGGCGCAGATCGCCGAGGCGCTGGCGGTCACCACCTACACCAACATCATCGACAAGTCGCCGTTCTTCAAGCGCCTGCCCGACGACGACCAGGGGTACCTGATCGCCGCGCGCCAGGAGGAGATGTCGCACTACGCGCTGGAGAAGAGCGTGACCGGCAAGCCGTCGCCGTTCACCACCTTCTACTACCCGCCCAAGATGTTCAGCGACGCCCAGACGACGCTCGACCTCCTCGTCACCCTGGAGGACGCCTTCATCGCGGCCTACCTGGTCGGCGTGCGCAACTTCAGCACGCCCGCCCTGCGGGTGCTGTCGGCGCGGATCATGGGGATCGAGTCAGATCACCGCACCCTCGCCCGCGTTCTCGGCGGCGACGTGTCGGCCATGGACGGGGGGCCGATCAAGAAGATCACCGGTGTCCAGGGCAAGGCCGAGAGCGCCGATCCGCCCAACAACAACGGCTACGAGCGCACGCTGAAGTGGACCAAGATCAGCCAGGCCGTCGACGCCCTGACCCCGTTCGCGGATAAGGCGGCTGCGGCCAAGGCCGGCTTTGACACCTCCAAGCCCTACCAGTTCAAGCCGTTCACGCCCAAGCTCCCCGAGCCGCTGGGCGAGTTTCACTCCTTCGCCGGCTGACCCTTCGTCTCGGGCGGGCAAGCCGGCGTAGGACGGCGGACCCGAACCCACCCACCCCCGCGCCACCTCGGGCGCGGGTGGCGGGATGGGGGCTGCTCAGCGCAGCCGCTTGGACATGACGACCACATCGTCGTGGCCGTAGCCGAGGGCGGCGTAGAAGGCGATCACCCCGTCGTTCTCGGTGCGGATCATCAGGTCGATCTTGGGGACATCGCGGGCGGTCAGCCAGGTCTCGCAGGCGCGCATGATCGCGCGGCCGTGGCCCCGGCCGCGCCGGTCGGGCCGGACCGCCACGTAGTAGACCCAGCCGCGGTGGCCGTCGTGGCCGACCATCGCGGTGGCCACCAGCGTGCCCCCGTCGTGTCCGGCGAGCACCGTGGAGCTCGGCCCGGCGACCGCCCGGCGCAGGTCATCGCCGGGGTCGTTCCAGGGTCGGGTGAGACCGGCCTCGCGCCACAGCGCGACGGCCGCGTCGAAGTGCGACGGTGACAGTGACTCGATGTGCATCGCCCGCGGGACGATGCCATGCGGCGGCGCAGCAGGTCATCGTGGTGACATAGTCGTCGACCCATGGCTGAGCTGGGCACCCGGTATGAACACATCGGCCACGGCTACGCACGCCTGCGCCGCGAGGACCCCCGGATCGCCGAGCGGATCCGTGTCGCGCTGGGCGACGCGCGGACGGTCGTCAACGTCGGGGCCGGGGCGGGCTCCTACGAGCCGCGCGACCGCCACGTGATCGCGATCGAGCCCAGCGACGTGATGGCGTCCCAGCGCCCGGCCGGGCTGCCGCCCGCCATCCGGGCGACCGCGGGCCGCCTGCCGCTGCGCGACGGCAGCGTCGACGCCGCCATGGCGATCCTCACCGTCCACCACTGGGACGACGAGCGCGAGGCGGGCGTCCGCGAGCTGCGCCGGGTGGCCACCGGCCCGGTGGCGATCCTCACCTACCTGCCCGAGGTCAGCAACGAGATGTGGCTGGTCAAGGACTACCTGCCCGAGGTGGGGGAGCTCGACGTGCAGATCCTCCCCGGCACCGACCAGTTGGCGGCGTGGTTGGGCGGTGCCGTGCGGGTCGAGACGCTCCCGGTCCATCGCGATTCGCCCGATTGGATGTTCGGCTCGTTCTGGGCTCATCCCGAGCGCGTTCTCGATCGCGACGCGCGCAACGCCACGTCGGGGTTCGCCCGCACGCCCGAGGCCACGGTGAGCCGCGTGGTGAGGACGCTCGAACGTGATCTGAGCAGCGGGGACTGGGACCGCCGCCACGGCCGGCTCCGCGAGCTCGACGAGTTCGACGTCGGCCTGCGCCTCGTGGTGGGCACGCGGGCGTGAGGAACGGCGCCCGGGCGGGCGCGTGTATGTTCGGGCCCGTGAGCGCACGCAACGGCAACCCCGAGCTCGTCATCTTCGACTGCGACGGCGTCCTCGTCGACAGCGAGCCCATCGCGATCCGGATCGACGCGATCATCTTCGCCAAGTTCGGGATGCCGATGTCGGAGGAGGAGATCATCGACCGGTTCGTCGGCCGCTCGCCGTCGGTCACGCGGGATGCGATCGAGGAGCACCTGGGCCATCCGCTCCCCGAGGACTTCCCGGCGCGCTCGCTCGCGATGTTCAACGAGATCTACGAGCGCGAGCTGGAGCCGATCGATGGGATCGAGGAGGCGCTTGACCAGATCACCGCACGAACCTGCGTGGCCTCCAGCAGCGATCCTGAGCGCCTGGACTACAAGCTCGAGCTCACAGGGCTCTATGACCGCTTCGCCGGCCGGATCTTTAGCGCCGCCGAGGTCCAGAACGGCAAGCCCGCGCCCGATCTCTTCCTCCATGCCGCGCAGCGGATGGGGGTCAGTCCTGCGGCGTGCGCGGTCGTCGAGGACAGCCAGTACGGCGTTCAGGCCGCGCGGGCGGCGGGGATGGAGGCGTTCGGCTACGCCGGCAGCGTCACCCCCGCGCGGATGCTCGAGGGCCCGGCCACGACGGTGTTCGATGACATGCGCGAGCTCCCGCGGCTGCTGCAAAGCCGGTAGCGTCCGTCCCCATGTCCGAGCCGAGCTTTCGCTTCGTATGCGTGCCCGACGCCCTCACCGGGGCCCCCGCGGGCTGGGCTGCGGAGATGCTCCAGGACGGCGAGATCGCGTTGCTGGCCGGCGACGGCGGGCTGAACGCGGTCAATGGCGTCGCCCACGACCTCGGGCTGGTGAGCGTCCCGCTCGTGCGCGGCGAGGACTCGGCGCAACGCCAGGAGCAGACCGTCATGGCCTACGCGGAGCACCTGCCGCTGGTGTGGGTGAGCGCCGCCTTCGGGGACGGGGCCACGGCGTGGGCGCGCGACCGCGGTCCGATGACGCTGCTGGTGGCGGCCGGCGGGCCGCTGTCAGAGGAGGAGCGCCGCCGCATCGAGCGCTTCGTGGGCACGCTCGGGCGCCAGTCCGAGTAGCTCCCGTCGGTCCCTGCCCGACCGCTCGCCCACCCGCGCTCCTAGGATCAGCGGGGTGAAGCGCATCGGCTTTCTCTCCTTCGGCCACTGGCAACCCATCTCCGGCTCACGGACGCAGACCGCCCAGGACGCGCTGCGCCAGACGATCGAGCTGGCCGTGGCCGCCGAGGAGATCGGGCTCGACGGGGCCTTCGTGCGCGTGCACCACTTCGCCCGCCAGCTCGCCTCCCCGTTTCCGCTGCTCAGCGCGATCGCCGCCCGCACCAGCCGCATCGAGATCGGTACCGCGGTGATCGACATGCGCTACGAGAACCCGCTCTACATGGCCGAGGAGGCCGCCGCGGCGGACCTCATCAGCGGCGGGCGGATGCAGCTCGGGATCAGCCGGGGCTCACCGGAGCCGGCGCTGCGCGGCTCGGAGGCGTTCGGCTACGTGCCCGGCGAGGGCATCACTGACGCCGACATGGCCCGCACCCACACCCGCCTGTTCCGCGCCGCCATCGCCGGGGCCGGCGTGGTGCCGGCCGACGTCCAGATGACCGGATCGGTGGGCATGCTGCCGATCCAGCCCCAGTCACCGGGGCTGCCCGAGCGGATCTGGTGGGGATCAGGCACCCGCCAGACCGGCGTGTGGGCCGCCGAGCAGGGCATGAACCTCATGAGCTCGACCCTCCTGGTCGAGGACACCGGCGTGCCCTTCGACGAGCTCCAGGCCGAGCAGATCCAGTGGTTTCGCCAGGCCTGGGCCGAGGCCGGCTGGGAGCGGACGCCCCGCGTGTCGGTCAGCCGCAGCGTCCTGCCGATCGTCACCGACGAGGACCGGCGCTATTTCGGCGGTCGCTCAGGGCTGCCCGGCGAGGACCAGGTCGGCGTCCTCGAGGGGGTGCTGGCGCGGTTCGGTCGTAGCTACACCGGCGAGCCCGACGTCATCGCCCAGGAGCTGAGCGCCGACGCCGCGGTCCGCGAGGCCGACACGCTGCTGCTCACGGTGCCTAACCAGCTCGGGGTGGAGTACAACGCGCAGATGCTCGAGACGATCGCGCGGCACATCGCGCCCGCGATCGGATGGGAGCCGGCGCTGACCGCCTGAGGACGTCCGCCGCTCCTGACCGCGTGAGGGCTTCCGCCCTAGCCGCCCATGTTGACCGCGTACACGTTCGACGGCACGATCGTGACCACAACGCGGTTCTCGCCCGGGTTGTCGTGGACCTTGAGGTCGGCGTCGTACTTGGCGCCGACCCTGTTCGCGAACGCGTAGTCGCCGTCGGGGGCCAGCTCAGCCGTGCCCCGCACCTCGAGGTAGCGGTACGGGTTGCCCACGTCCAGCAGCATCAGGCTGCACTGCGGTCGCTTCTGGAGGTTGCGCGTCTTGAGCCGAGAGTCGTTGAGCGACAGCTTGAGCTCGCCGTCGTCATGGAGAAACCAGACCTCGGTCTGCTGAGGGACGCCGTCCTTGCCGACGGTCGCCAGCGTGGCGAACTGCGCATCGAGCAGGTCGCTGTGTGAATCGGGGAAAGTGGTCATGCCCGGATTCTTGCGGACGGCACCATGACGCGCCACCGGCGCCACCACCGGCGCCGGCGGCCAGACCGGTCAGCCCTCGGGCCGGTGGTCCTCGTCGGAGCCCTCCAGGCCCGCCGCGGCGGCCAGGCCGTTGGCGGCGTCGACGATCTCGTCGAGCTCGGCCAGCAGCGCCAGGGCATCGGCATCCTGACCGGACTCGCCCTGCAAGGCCTCGAAGCGTGCGCGGATGTCGGGAAGCTCGCGCGGCGTGGGCTCCTGCTGTGGGCGCCCGCGGAGGCTGGCCTCCACCTCTTCGAGGATCTCGTCGATCCCCTCCTGGAGCGGTCGCAGGCCCGGCTGGGGATGGCGCTCGCGCTCGTCCTGGGCGTCGAGGCGCAGCACGTGCGCGGCCTGAACCAGCCGGCGCAGCGCCGCCAGGGCCCGCTGGCTCTGAGAGGCGTCGATCCGCCGCGTGGTCGGCTCCGACAGCGAGCGGGCCACGGTGGACTCGGCGGTCGTCCGGGCCAAGCGGGCCCGTCGTGCCAGCGAGCGCATCGTCTGGTCACCGGGCCGCCGTCCCTCCGCGGCGGCGGTGAGCACGCCGTCGACGTAAGCGCGCTCGGCGCCGACGAGATCCGACAGGGACTGCCAGGCCGAGGTGTGCGCCCATGTTGGCCACAGCGCGTAGGCGACCAGGCCGATGGCGCCGCCCACGAGCGTGTCGACGAGCCGGTCGGTCGCGGTGGCCACCGTGTCGGGGCTCACCGCGTTGAGCAGGAACACCACGAGGGCGGTGATGAAGCCGAACCCGACCGCGAAGCTGGCGGGGAACAGCGAGTATCCGGCCCAGGCCAGCGCGCCGACCAGGACGATGGTCGCGCCGCCCGCCGGATGGAAGGTGACCGCGATGGCGCCGGCCAGTGCGACGCCCAGGCAGGTGCCCAGCGCTCGCTCGGCGCCGCGCGTGAAGGTGGCCCCGAACTCGGGGCGCAGGACCGTGGCCGCGGCCACCACCATCCAATAGCCGCGCTGGAGGGGCAACTCGCGCGCGATGAGCGCAGCCGCGGGGACGATCACGGCCAGCCGCAGCGCGTGACGACCCGCCGGGGAGCGGATGGACACGTTGGCCCGCATCTGCTCGAGGTCGGCGCGCAGGCGCCGGAGCGGATGATTGGTGCGCGGGTACGGCCGACGGGTGCGCAGCCCGCCGCCCCGGCCGGCGGCCGGTGACAGGGCGGCGACGGCGCGGACCTGCCCCGCCAGGGCGGCGAGCCGGCGGTCCATGTGCAGAGCCGGCGACGCCGGGTCGCCGCCCCCGTAGGCCTTGACCTCGGCGTCGAGCTCGGCGCTGCGCCCGAGCAGGCGGCGGAAGGCGTCCTCGTCGCCCTCGATGGCGATGGCGGCGGTGTCCAGGGCGGCCGCGGTCGCCGCGAGGGCGCGTCGCACCGGGCTCTCGGGTGCGCCGACCTCCGGATGCCCTCCCGCGCGCAGCTGGCGCAGCAGCGTATGGATGGCCATGATCTGGACGCGCAACCGGTAGGCCTCGTTGACCAGGCTGCGCAAGGTGGTGACGGCGGCGTCTCCGAAGAGCGTGGGGGAGGCCAGGCTTGCTTCGGCCTCGTCGACCGCCTCGGCGGCCGGCAGCGTGGACGCCTCATCGGAGGCGCCGGCCAGCGACGACAGCGCGCGGTAGGCGGCCGCGGTGGCGGCGCGCTGATTGCGCAGCGGCAACGGCCAGCGGACGACGCTGAGGAACGCCACCTGGGCCAGTCCGCCGGCCAACACGAGCGTCGCCAGCCCCAGGGCCTGGTCGACGGGCTGACCGAAGCGCCCAAACACGACGAGGGCGATGATCGACTGCGTCCCGACCACGCCGCCGCGGTTGCCCACCGAGACCAACAGGCCCGCCATCAACCCCCACAGGCACAGCACGGCGACGTGCACCCAGGTCTCCGAGCCGGTGACGGAGCCGACGAAGGTGGAGACCGCCATGGCGACGGCGTCGGTGGCCATCAGCGCGAGCGGCGGGCGGCCACCGGTGACACGCCACGCGATGCCGACGAGCATCGCGCCCGCGCCCATGGTGACCCCCCACACCGGCTTGCCGATCGCGATCCCGATGGTGAGGACCGCGACCACTGGCACCGCGGCCAGCAGCCCGGCGTCGAAGGACACGAGCTTGCGATCAAAGCGCGCTGCCTCCCGGACCGCCCGGCTCACCGCCACCGGGGTACGCAGTGGACGCTTCTGCGGGGGAGAGGCGGTGGTCATCTCTTTACGACATTGTGCAGCGCCTCGCCGGCGCACCAGCGGGCGAGTTGCTCGCCGGCCAGCTCGGTGGCACGGGCGTTGCCGGCGAGTGAGTCCCCGGCGATGTGCGGCGTGATCGACACCAGCCCGGGAGCTCTCCACAACGGGTGGTCGTCGGGCAGCGGCTCGGGGTCGGTGACGTCTAGCACCGCGCGCAGGCGGCCGGTGGTCAGCTCGGCGACGAGCGCGTCGGTGTCGACCACCGGGCCGCGCGCGGCGTTGATGAGCACGGCGCCGTCGCGCATCGCGGCGAGCTCGCCGGCTCCGATGAGCCCGCGCGTCGCGTCGGTCAGCGGCGCGAGCACGACCACCGCGTCGGCGTCCGGCAGCAGGGCGGGCAGCTCGTCGATGCCGTGGAGGTCTTGTCGCGCGCGCGAGGCGACGCCGATCACCTCGGTGCCGAAAGGCGCCAGGTACGTCTGCACCCGGCGCCCGATCGAGCCCATCCCGACAACCAGCACCCTGCACGAGCTGAGGTCGACGAGGCTGCGCTTGGTCCAGGTGTGCACGCCCGCGCACTCGAGCAGCCGCGAGGTGACGCCGAGCAGTGCCGCGACCACCCACTCGGCCACTGGGGCGTCGCGCGCACCGCGCGCGCTGCACAGGGTCGCCTGCGCCGGCACGTATGGCTCCACCCAGTCGGTCCCGGCCGAGAGCACCTGCACGACGGCCACGCGGGTGAGGCCGGGCATGCGCTTCAGGAGGTCGGGATAGACCGATCCGGGGACGAGGAAGTCGACGGTCTCCAGATCGACGCTGTCATCGGCGAGGAGGACCTCGACGCCCTCCGGTGCGCGAGCGCGGACGGCCTCCAGCGCCGGCTCGATCACGGCCGCGCGGATCCCCCGCTCCGGTGGGGAGGGTTCAGGCACCGAGCCAAGTGTGCCCGAGATGAGCGACCCTTAACGGCGTGGCCTCTGCACGCAACGGATCGATCGACGCCGTCATCTTCGACCTCGGCGGCGTCCTACTGGACTGGAATCCCCGCTACCTCTACCGCAAGCTGTTCGACGACGAGGAGGCGATGGAGCGATTCCTGGGCGAGGTCTGCACCATGAAATGGCACGAGGCCAACGACCGGGGCGTGCCGTTCGAGGTCACCTGCGCTCAGCTGGCGGAGGAGCATCCGGAGCACGCCGAGCACATCTGGGCCTGGGGTACGCGCACCGAGGAGATGGTGGGCGGGCCCATCGACGGGACCGTGACGATCCTGCGCGAGCTGGCGCAGAAGGGCTCGGTGCGCCTGTTCGCGCTCACCAACATGGAGGCCCATACCTATCCGCTGAGGCGCAAGCGCTACGACTTCCTCGGGTGGTTCGAGGGCACCGTCGTGTCCTCGTCAGAGGGGGTGATCAAGCCCGATGCGCGGATCTACCGCGTGCTGCTGGAGCGCTACGGGCTCCAGGCCGGGTCGACGCTCATGATCGACGACAGCCCTCGCAACATCGAGGCGGCGCGGGCGCTCGGGATGCCGACCGTCCTCTTTGAGTCACCCGAGGCGCTGCGCCGGGAGCTCGAGGACGCCGGCGTGCTGGCGCGGTCCTGACCTGACCTACAGCGTCCGGATGAGCCCGGCGCCCTCGACGGGCACCAGGCCCGATGCGCCGCAGTTCGGGCACGCGGGCGGCGCCTCGGTCGATGCCATCGCGTTGGAGTGCGCCCCACAGCCGCGACACTCGCAGCGCACGAGGCGCGCGATCATGAGCTCGGCCTCCGGGTTGATGAACGGAGCGGGCTCGCTGAGCTCAGCGGCTGTCTTGGAGAGCTGTCGGAGGGCAGCGATGTGCATATCGCCTCACCTATCGGGCGTCCTCCGCCCGGACTTGTGCCGCCGGGCTCGTGGCGGACGAACGTCGGTACGGGGCTGGTTCAGCGCGGCGGCCAGTCGGCCCGGGCGAGCTGGGCGAGGACCACGGCGAGTGACTGAGTGCCCTTCTGCCCGAGGCCCTGGCTGCGAACGCCCACGTAGAGCTGCTCGGCCAGGGAGGCTCCCGGCAGCACGACGTTCATACGCCGCGCCTCTGCGAGGGCGATCCCCAGGTCCTTGATGAAGTGGTCGACCTTGAACCCGGGCTCGAGGTCGCCCTTGAGCAGCCGCGGCCCGTAGTTGGACAGCGACCACGATCCCGCGGCGCCCCCCGCGATCGTCTCCAGCGTCTTGTCCAGGTTCAGCCCGGCGCGATACCCGTAGACGAGCGCCTCGCACACGCCGATCATCCCGGCGGCGATCGCGAGCTGGTTGACCATCTTGGTGTGCTGGCCGGCCCCGGCCGCGCCCTGGAGCTCGATCGTCTTGCCCAGGGGGTCGAACACGGGTCGCGCGCGGGTGAACGTGTCCCTGTCGCCGCCCACCATGATCACGAGCGTTCCGTTGCGGGCGCCCACGTCTCCGCCCGACACCGGGGCGTCGAGGGCGCCGATGTCCTGGGCTTTGGCGGCTTCGTGGATCTCGACCGCGAGCGAGGGCTCGCTAGTGGTCATGTCGATCAGCAGCGACCCCTCCCGCATCGACTCGAGCACCTGACCCTCCCCGAGGATCACGTCACGCACGTCGGCCGGGGTGCCGAGCATCGTGACCACCACGTCGGCGTCCTGCGGCGACCTGCGCCGGGGTGTCGCGCCACTGAGCTCCGGCTTCCAGCAGCGACTCGGCGCGGCGGCGCGTCCGGTTATAGACGGCGACGTCGTGGCCGCAGTCCAGGAGGTGGCCCGCCATCGGCCCCCCCATCACGCCGGTGCCGATCCAGCCGATCCTGAGGGCCGCTGTCATCGGCGCCATCGTAGATGAAACGGCCGCCGCAACCGGCACGTCATCTCTGGAGCTCAGGTGGCGGTGGCGGTCTCCAGGGAGCGGCCCGTCGCCCGGATGCCGAACAGCACGAGGGCTCCGGTGAGGACGCCCGTCGCGGCCATCACGATGAAGGCGCCCGAGAAGCCCCACGCGGCGTTGGCGCCGAGCACGATGAGCGGGGCCAGGGCGCCGCCGATGTGGCCCAAGCCGTCGGTCAGGGCCACGCCCGTCGCGCGGGCGGGGGTGGCGAAGTGCTCCGCGGTGTAGGTGTAGAGCAGCGGCACCAGCAACCCGACGGTGGCCGAGGCGATGAAGCCGAAGACGATGATCACCGCCGGCGACACGGCCAGGCCGATCACCAGCAGCGAGATCGCCCACGCCAGCGCGAACACGGCCGCGGAGTACTTGCGCTCGAAGCGGTCGCTGAAGCGCGTGGTGGCAAACGCCCCCGCCAGGAAGCCGATCCCGGACACGACCAGGTACGTGGTGCTGTCGGCGAGGCTGTAGCCCTTGTCGGTGAGCAGGGTGGGAGCCAGGGTCAGCCACCCGTAGTTGCCGATGTAGTAGATGAACCAGATGCCGATGAACAGGGCCAGGCGGCCGGCCATGGGCGGCCGCAGCAGCGCCTTGACCGGGAAGGCCTCGGGCGGCGGTTCGTCGGGGACCGGCTCGGGCGCCGGCAGCTCCTCATGGGCGTCGAGGTTCTCGCGCGCGGTCTCCTCGGCCTCGGTGACGATCTCGGCGGCCTCCTCGGTGCGGCCCTGCGAGACCAGCCAGCGGGGCGAGGCGGGCAGGCCCCGCCGCATGAACAGGATGGTGAGACCACCCAGCGCGCCGATGCCGAACAGGATCCGCCAGCCGCCGGCGTAGTTGGGCACGAGGAAGCGAGCGACGAAGGGGACGACCGCGAAGCCCGCGTAGGCGCAGGTGGTGGCCCAGCTGGTGTAGCGGCCGCGCAGCGGCGCCGGCGAGATCTCGCTCAGGTAGGTGGTCACGGCGGCGATCTCGGCGCCGATGCCGAGGCCCGAGATGAAGCGGAAGACGATGAGGCTGGTGACGTTCCAGCTCGCCGCGGCGAGCGCCGTGCCCACCGAGAACATGATCACCGACACGATCGAGGCTGAGCTTGCGGCCCCACTTGTCAGCCACCTGGCTGTCAGCGAGCGCGCCGATGATGTAGCCGATGAGGCTGCTGGTCACCGACAGCGACACCGCGCCCGTGGAGGCGTGGAACTGCGTCGCGATCACGGGCAGCGCGAACGAGATCGTGACGATGTCGAAGAACGCAAAGAAGTAGCCGGCGCCGACGACCCACAGCAGCCGTTTCTCATATGGCCAGACCGGAATCCGGTCCAGACGCGCAAGGGGACCTGGCCGGTGCCGCGTGCGGGCGGCCGGCCGGTGGGCAGACACAGGCTCCATTGACCTCTCCTAATCCTCTACTGCTACAGAGCCGTACCCGCGCCACGGGCGCGTAACCGCGTTTGGTCAGCTGAGCGTTTTGCCGGCGTGGAGCATCTCGAGGGCTTTGACCACTCGCCGCTCGCGCGTCTCCTCGCGCTTGGCCTCGGCGATCCAGCGCGCGTACTCCTTGCGGTGCGTGAAGGCCAGCCCGTCATAGATGGCCTTGGCCTCGGGGTCTTCACTCAGCGCGTCAGCCAGCGCGGGCGGCACCTCGACGGAGCGGGGCTCGGTGTCGAGCTTGAGCTCGAGCGTGACGCTGTCCCCGGCCGCGACGCCGGCGCTCGTGCGCACGTCCTTGTTGAGGCCGACCAGGAACTCGCCGCCCATGCGCGCGACGCTCGTGCGCCATGCGTAGCCGTTGACGGTGGCGACGACCGGGAAGCGCTTGGCCCCCTCGCCGACGGCCGCCACCTGGTCGTCGTCCAGGACGAACGCGGCGGCGGGGCCGCGAGCGACGAGCTCGCCTCGGAGACTGATCTCACCCATCGCGGACATCGTCCCACAGACGCCCGGACGCCCCGGGCCTATCCTGCGGGGCGTGTCCGCCTCGTCACCCGTGAAGATCCTGCTCGTCTCCGGCTCAAGCCGCGAGGGCTCGACCAACGCCGCCGTGCTGCGCACTGCCGCCGCCGTCGCCGTCGGCGGGGTGCAGACCGTCACGTATCCCGGCATCGGCGAGCTGCCGATCTTCAACCCCGACCACGACCAGGAAGGCATCCCGGTCGACCCCCGTGTGGCCGAGATGCGCCGCGGGGTCAAGGCCTCCGACGCCGTGCTCTTCTGCACCCCGGAGTACGCGGGCGCCATGCCCGCCGCGCTGAAGAACCTCCTGGAGTGGACCATCGGCGACGCCGGCACCTACCAGAAGCCCGTCGCCTGGATCAACGCCGCGGGCGCGGCCGCACCCACCGGCGCCGCCGACGCCCACGAGTCCCTGCGCAAGGTCCTGGGCTACGCCGGCGCCGACATCGTCGAGGACGCCTGCGCCCGCATCCCCGTCGAGCGCTCGCTCGTCGGTGCCGACGGGCTGGTGACCGACGCCGCCGTCCGTGACCAGATCGCCGCGGCCGTGGCCCGGCTGGCCGAGCACGCCGCCGCCACGCGCGAGGATTGAGGGTTTCTCCCGGGGCGCCGCGGCGCCCGGTCGCCCGGCGCCCGGGCGTGTGGACCTACAATCGGTGCCGCGCCCCCATGGTCTAGCGGTTAGGACGCCTGCCTTTCACGCAGGAGATCGCGGGTTCGAGTCCCGCTGGGGGTATGCCGTAGTCGCTGATGGTCCGGGAGTCCGGGTCATCGGCATCAGGGCGGTGGAAGCGCTCCGCTGATCGTTGAACCTCGTCGCAGTCCTCGCCACCACCCTCGCTGCCTTTTGGGATGACCGGAATCACGAGGAGCTTATTTTGAAGTGAGTGGGTGCTCTTTGGCCCGTAGCTCATCCACTTGCGGTGGGGCGACGGGCTCGGATGCCCGTCGTCACACACCGCAAGTACCGCGAAAGAGACCAGCGGATCATCACCGACCGTGTTCGCCTCGCGGCGCTTCAAGGAGCAGGCCCCACCGGCTGGACGAGCCCCTGAGCGCGGATTGAGGTCATCCGCCGCCGGCATGAGGACTCAACGGGGCGACGGGGCTCTCGGTCGCTGACCATGGCGACCGGCGGGAATTATGCGGATCGGCAAGTGTCGATGGCGTCGGCGAGCAGACGTATGCGATCGCACGGGATCGCGATTCGCAGACGTGTTTGTCGCGGCATGAAAATGCGTCTTGGAGGGTGAAGATCGCGCTGGTTCCGTTTCTTGAGGTCACCTCCGAGATGAACCCTGCGACCAAGGCGCTGATCGTGCGCAAGATGCTCACCACTGCGGGCGTCGTCGCGGTACTGCTTGTCGGACTCGGGGAGTTGTTGGCTTGGCTCCTGCATTTTTTCGACGGGGTCGCTGCCATCGCCGGGGGTGTCATCCTGATCATCATCGCGGCGACAATGGTTCTCGGGTCGACCGACCCACGGGAGAGCCAAGCGATCAAGGGTCAGGATCCGACCCGGATCGCGGTCTTCCCTTTGGCTGTTCCCTATCTCCTGAACCCGGCGGGGATCGTCACGCTGGTGACGCTCTCGGCCGAGTCAGACTCATTCGCGGTTTTCGCGATGGTGCTGGGCGTACTCGCGCTCGTGTTAGCGCTCGACGTTGGGGTGTTTCGATGGGCGAACCGAGTGAGTGCCCACCTCGATGAGAGTCGAATGCTCGTGACCGAGAAGATCTTCGGTTTCCTGCTCGCGGCGCTCGCAGTCCAGCTCATGCTCGACGGACTGCACAGTGTGGGCGTCATCCACCTCCCCGGCCACTGAGCCAACTCCCACGCGTAACGGGGCGCGGTTCGCACCTGCCGGAATATCGAGGAAGGAGCCGCCGACCCGGTCGCCCCTGCCTTCGTGTCACGAAGGCTCCCTCGGCGACCGAGGTCGCGCGGTTGAGTTGTCCACGGAACTCAGCCGTCACCGATGGCGCGGCTCCGGCTAGTCGAGGATGCCGTCCGCGGCGTCGCCGGCCGGCGCGCTCTCCTCGCGAATGCTCGCGACAAGCGTCTCGCGGTCGAGGCGCTGACCGAAACGCGGTCGGTCGCGCCTGGGGTTGGCCGCGGAGCGGGCACACTGGATCAGGTTATGCTCTGCAGCCCGTGATGGGGAGTCGCCTAACCCAGGAGCAGGTCGACGACCTCCGCGGAGAGAGTCGCTGGCCTCCGGCGATAGTGCTTGGCATTGCGATCGCCGTCCCTCTGCTGTTGCCCGATCGCTTCAGCCTGGTGTCTAAGTGGATCGAACCGGCAGTGCTGGCGCTGCTGCTCGTGGCGCACATCATCGCCGACCCGGGGCGCATCGACCGGGAGTCACGCGCCACTCGCGCGATCGGCGTCGGGCTGTTAGTCGTGCTCGTCGTGGCGGCGACAACACAAGCGGTCGTGCTGACGGTCGAGTTGGTGAATGGCAACAGAGCACTCAACAACCCGCATGAGCTGCTCTCATCCGGAGCGCTGGTTTGGCTGGAAACGATCATCGCGTTCACCTTTGCCTACTGGGAGCTCGATGCCGGTGGCCCTGCGGCGCGCGCTCATCGCACGGCCAAATACCCGCACCTAGCGTTCCCGGAGCACATGAACCCGGCCCTCGCGCCCCCCGGCTGGCGACCGCTGTTCCTCGATTACCTGTACCTTGGCCTGACAAACGCCACAGCGTTTAGCCCGACCGACGTCATGCCGCTGCGGCATTGGGCCAAGCTGACCATGGGCGTGCAGGCGTTGATCTCGCTGATCATTCTCGGGCTCGTCGTCGCACGCGCGGTAAATATCCTCACCTGATGGGAGCTGCGCCTGGAGCGCCGTCAATCTCCGACCGTCGGCGACGTGGTCACACCGAAGCGGCACCGCGCAGCGGGTGCGGCTAGAAGCGCAGCGCGCCGTGCTGCCACCGCCCCGCGGGATACAGACGTCGCGACGGGTCAAAAGGAGGAAGTCCTCGCGACCTCGAGACGGCTCCTACCTAGGGCTACATCCAGAAGGAAGCGGCGAGCCGGCGAGACTCCTGGATTCGCCTGGCTGAGCGAGCGTCTCGGGCCACCGGGCGGCCGGCTACCGGCTTGGAACGCCACCAGCCACCGACCGACACGGGCACGGCTGCCCGTCCGGCCGGCGATGCAGCACTCCAGCGGCGCCGACGTACGGTCGCCCTCCCGCTAGCCACAACCTCCCGAGTAGCAAGCACAAGGGCAGCAGCCCCGGCGTCACCGCCCGGCTGCTGCCTTCGGACAACAGCGCTCACATGGCCTCCTCTCCTGCCCCACGAGTCGGTCCCTCGCGCGCCTGCAGTCCGGTCTCGCCGGTCGCCGAGAGCAGGGCGCGCAACAGGGCGTACGGAACCGCGATATGCGTAAGCAACGCCACGGAGCGTTTCTAGGCAGAAGGTTTCCGCTCGGTCGTCCTACTCGTGGCTGCTTGACGCCTGAAGCACCCACGCGAGTATCGCTGCTGCTTCTCGATCAAAGCGGCAGTCTGAACCAGGCCTTCTGGCAGCTCAAAACTCCCGGAGGCTCGTGAAAGCAGCCATCTCGGCGGCGTTCCCCGACCACCGTTCTCAGACCGGCGAGCCGATCAGCGAGACGGCGTCGGTATCCGGTCGTCACTTGTAGCACCCCCGGCTGAGGAAAAATGCGAGGAGGGCCGACCCGAAAGCTGTCGCAGCCAACACGGCCGCCAAGAGCACGAAGCCTGCCACCGCTCGTCGTGATCGACGCTCGATGAGAGCGCTGACGCCTGTCAGAAGAGCCGGGCTGCCGACGAGGACGATTAGAGCGGTCGGAACCGGGAAGCTGGGCAATCCGAATCCGCTTGCATAGCCGCAGCCCTGGGCGATGTCATGGATCTGCCACAGATAGCAAGCCATTCCGGCTGCCAGCGCAAGCACAACGACGAGTGGGGCCGTGCCAGCGTATCGGCGCATCACCGACATGATCGACATGCACCATCAAGAACTAGAGGGCGCGGGAACCGATTCACAGCGGCTGTCGAAAGAAGCGATAGGGGCAACTAGCTCCGCTCCTTTGGGCTAGAAGCGACAGCGAGCCGCAGGCCTTCGTTCCGACCGTGAGACTGGCGCACCCAGACGGACCCGGTCACGCCGGGCTATGTCGCCGGGCGACCAAATCGCCCCAGTCGCCGTAACCAGGGCTCCGGGTGAGGGCTCTGCGTTGGTCCCCGTGCCTGGGTGAGACCCGGGCAACTGGAGTAGCGGATTTGGCGAGATCCGGGTCGCTGGTGGGCAGCGGCAGCCAGCCCTCCATTCGTGCTGGCGCGGGTAACGTGGTCGGACGACCAGGTCCGGCAGGCGAGGTGGTGCTCCAGGTGACCGTTGTCGCCTCGCTCGTACCCGCTCGCCGTTGCGACCCGGCGACCGGTTGCGACCTCAGCTCACGCCTGATGCGGCTCCCGCTCCCGCTTGGTCGGCGCGTGGCCTGAGCGACTCGGCCCTCCCCTTGGGCTCCTCCCAATCCTCTTGGCGCCCGAGGGCCGTCATATCGAGGTAGTAGTGCGTGCCGCCTACCTGCTCGGTCCCACGCGCGTAGGTCGAGTAGGTGTGGAAGACACGATCTTCGACGCGAAGGAACACACTCGTTCCGTGTAGCTCACTCGGGAGTTCGGCCAAGCCGTACTTGGCCTTGAACTCGGCGGCGGAACGGTAGTTGTAATGGGGATCGTCGAGGGTGTCGTCGAACGACACGCCGAAGTCGAAGTTGAACCGACTCCCGTAACTCGAGTACCACGGGAACGTCCAGCCCATCTTGTGCTTCCACCGCTCGATCTTTTCGATCGGCGCGCGAGAGACGACGGCGATCGTCGTGTCGCGCTCGTGCAGGTGGGCCGTGTTCCCGTATTGATCGACCCGGCCGGCGCAGCTCATGCACCCGTCCTCCCACTCGGGGTCGAACATGTAGTGATCGACGATCAACTGATGGCGATCCTCGAACAGGTCGAACAGTGTCCGTGCGCCCCCGTCGGCGGCGATGAACCGGTACTCCGCGGTGACCTCGACCATCGGCAGTCGTCGGCGCTCCGCAGCGAGCTCGTCGCGCGCCCTCGTCAGAGCCTTCTCACGCTCGAGCAGCCGGACGCGGGCGCGAATCCAATCCTCGCTGCTGACAATCTCAGGCAAGCTCACGGCTGGCTCCTCTCGGGGTGGCGGCTCGACACCGACTGTAGACCGCTGAGGGTTCGAGATCTCATCGCACCCAAGTCCCGGATACCGATACGTCGCCGCCCTGCTTCGCTCGTTCCACGACCATCCTGGACCAAGGTCATCAGCGACCTGCTCAGCGCGGAGGGCGAGGCGGGCCGGGACCTGCCTCGTTGGGCTTAGAGCTTCGCTATGAGCCCGGCCGTCGCCGAGATGACCGGTGCGGGCCGGGAGTGGACCGTGTTGATGATCTCTGGGCTGTCGATCCCCTGCAGATAGATCGAGGTGACCCCGAGGTTCGCATGCCCGAGCTGACGCTGGATCACCACCAGCGGCACACCCTCGTGCGCCATCTCGACAGCGTGGGCGTGACGCAGCTGATGGGGCGCGAACCGCCGGCGCACGCCGGCCTGGGCCGCGGTACGCGCCAGCTGCTTGCGGGCCGAGGACACGTCCCGGTGCCGCCCAGCGGTCGCGCCGCGGACCACGCACAACAGCGAACCCACCGGCAACTCCCTCCGCAGCGCCAACCGCGGATCCAGCTGTGACCAGGCCCACCGATCCATCCCGACCTCACGACGCCGGCCACCCTTCCCGCGACGCACCAGCACCGCACCACGCGTGACATCAAGGTCGGTCTCGGCCAGATCCAGCGCCTCCCCGATCCGCAGGCCCGCTCGCCAAAGGATGACGATCAGCGCCCGTAGCCGAGCACCCTCGAGGCCGCTCCCGGCCTGGCGCATGACTGCGATGATCTCCTTGACCGTGGGCGGATCAGCGGGGTACCGCCGACCCTTGTTCCGAGGAGCACGCCCCTCATGAAACCCAGGCATCGTGACCGGCGACCGGCGATGACCAGCCGCGTCATACACGACAGATTGCATCTTCCCCTCCTACCGGAGCTTGTGATCGGACCCCGACAATCGTCGAGCTCCGACCTCACCTTCGCTTCGCCGATGGCAGGGCGCACGCCCCGCCGATGGCAGGGCGCACGCCACGGGCCGCAACACCGGGGCAATACCTACGCACCGCCAGCGCGGGTGGCTCTATAGGCCGAAGCGGCCGCGACGCTCGGGTCTGGGCGGTAGAGGGAGTCGGGCCTTGGCTGGTCGGCAGAGCGAGGGCCTGCTCTCCCGCTGGGGCGGCGTCGACACGTTCAGCGCCCGCTACGAGACCGGCCGGCAGCCAGTACCCACCTCTGACCGTTCCCCCGCCCCCTCCGCTGTGAGGACCCATGGTGTGAAGGTGAGGTCCGGACTCGGTCTGCTGACAGCCTTGTACTTCTGGAACGGGAGTTTTGTCCCGACGGCCATGGGCTCTTGCCAATCGTCGGGCTACGGTTCGACGCGTGTTGAACGTCGATCGTGTGGACATGCGTGCCGTTTAGAGGCACGGACCCGTGGAAGCACTTGGGCGACTGGTGCCAGCAGTGCCTCGGGCGCTCCCGGCAGGATGGCCAGACCGTGTGCGTCCAGTGCGCGGGGCCAGACCTCGCTCGAAACGGGCACGGCCGTTACGACCATCTCGCCTGGGGATCTCTCGTCGAACAGCTTCACCTCGGCGGATAGCGGAGGTACCGACGGGACGTCCCTTGAGCTAAACGAAAGGGCCGGGACAGTGCCCTGGAGCTTGTCCTACACCGCCGAAGTCACCGTGCGACCTTAGCCACCGATAGCTGCCGTCTTGTCTCCGACCGTCGTCTGGAGGTCGTTGGCACTCATGTCGACATTGACCGGCATCCCGTCGACCAATGTGATCTTGGCGCGGCTCGACGCCCCGTCAGACCCGTCGGTGACGAGGCCCACCCAGGCATAGGCCTCATACCCGCTGTACTTGCTCTCGATCTCCTGGCCCGCGAGAGTCTTCCCCTGTTGGCCGAACAGCGGGTCGGCCTGGATGGTGAAGGTGCCGTCGCCGTTGTCGGTGCCGGAGGTGAAGTCGTCGGCCGAGGACACGGGATGGATGCCGGGCGCGATGGCCTCGGACCCGTCCGCAATCCAGATCCTGTCTGCTAGATGGCCACGGCCGAACACTTGACCGGTGTAGGTGATCCCACGGAAGTCACTGTCATCGAGGAAACCCAGATCGACGACGATGCCCGCATCTTCGTAGCACGAGCAGGGCCAGTCAGGAAGGGAGAGAGGCATGTTTCCGAGCATCCAATTGGTCCCGTTGTTGACCTCGTAGTTGAACAGCGAGCCCTGCGGCCCCTGAGGTCCGGTGTCGCCCGCATCGCCCTTCGGACCTTGCGGGCCGCTGTCGCCCGCGGGTCCGCGAGGTCCCGTGGCGCCCGTCGAGCCCGCGGAGGGGGTGGGGACCTTGGCGATGTCCCGGGCCAGTGCCTGGCTGAGGTTGGACGCTGCCACCGCGTTCTTGGCCAACTTGGCGTGGGTGACCGCATGGTCAGCGATCTCAGACGTGGTGATCCTCACCGCGGCATATGCGCCGCCGCTGAGTGCGACGAACAGCGCAACGAGGGCCACCACCATGGCAGGAGACGGCCGACGCAGTTTGGATACGAAGCGCATCCTGCTCTCCCTTTGTTTTCTCCGGCCCCAATGCCCCAGGCCCCTTCTCGGCAACTTCCTTACCTGAGCGGCCGGCCCCTTGCCGCTCACAGAAGATCGTAATCCCGACGCGCGATCGCATCAACATTGACGCAGGCAACCGTGTGCGGCGACTCGGGATCCCCCAGCGGATACACGGATACCTCCGCGCAAACCACCAAGGGTTAGCTAAGCCAGGTTAGGCCTTGGTCACTGGAAATCGTCGGACGGCACGAGCCGTCATGCGAGCGCCGCCAGGGGGTGCTCGGGTATCGCCGAATCCAGGGCGAACACCAGGCCGCGCGAGATGGCCCGGCTGCCTACGCAGAGCCGAGGCGGCGACGACGACGGTGCCGCTCGGCACCGGCCGCCGGCGGCAGCGCGCGCACGATCGAGATGTCGCCCAGGCGATCGCTGGTGGCGAGCCGCCGTCGAAGCGGAGGCGATCGTCTGCTCGGATGGGCGCTCTCGGTCGGCAGCAGGAGTGGCGTTATCGATCTCGTGGCACATCTGGCCTTCGGGTTGGGGGACACTCGTCCTGAGTAGCGCGTAGAGGTCGACGGGCAGCAGTGGTCCTTGGGTAGGAGGAACGTCCTGCAGGCTACGTGCGCACGGGCGGACACGGCGATATAGGTCGCCATCGCTACCGCCCGACACGGTGAGTGGCTTCGAAACTCAAATCGTGCACGAGCTGACCTCCCGCTACGGGCTGACGGACTGAACGCTGAAGGCAGGGGAGGAGGGCCGGGCGCGCTCAAACGGGACCGATCGACGGGGGCGCGCTAGACGGGGTCCCGTCGACGGCGGGTCTCGAGCCTCTGGCTACCAGTACCAGTAGCCGCCGGAGTTGATGGCGGTGAAGACGAGTGGTCGATGGGTGATGCCTGTGACGGCCATTCGTGTAAACACGCCGTTGACTGGCCGGTAGACATGGACCTTGACCTTCCCGTCGATTCGATATCGATCGGCGGACATCGGACCGGCGCCGAACTTGGCCCAGTCGACGCCGGTTGCCCACCCGTCGGTCGGTGTGTAGCTCGTCCAGTTCAGGCGACCGAAGTTAGCCCGGTGGTGTGGGCCCCCGGTGATCTTGTGGGCGGTGTGTCCGCCGAGCAGTCCTGAGCCGTCGCCGGTGTAGACCACGATGTGGGGATTGACCTGGGGACCGTACGCCCCCGTGGGAACCGTGATCGGTGGGGGCTTTGGGGGATCGGTGCAAGGCCGGGGAAGTAGAAGTTGACCGGTACGGTCGTGGCGTCGAATCCCTGGTTTGACGAAGCGGGCGCGGCGGTGACCTGCGTGAGGTTGAGGCCGTGAAGCAGAGGAGACGACCAGGTGAACGTGACCGCGTTGCCGTTGAGGGTCGCCGTCGGCCGTAGCGTGCCGGCAACCCCGGTCTCGCTGAGCTCGTTATTGGACTCGTAGCCCGAATCGAAAACCTGCGTGCCGGAGTCATCCCAGTTCGCTTGGGCATCCTCGGTACTAACCCCTGCCGGCGCACCGAAGGTCAGCGTTTTGTCGACCGCGCCGCCGCCGGGTGACCCGGCCGAGTACTTGAGCTGGAACCGACCGACGCTGGCCCAGGTGGCGGCCGGCTGGACGCATTCTGAAGGGTCTCCCCAGTCGTTGCAGTAGTTGGGGTCGTATGCCGGCGTGGTGTCCGGCATCGACTGCGTGTAGGTGAGGACCCCTGCGTTTGGGTCGTAGGTGAAGGTGAGCGTATGCGTCGTGATCGGCGGCGCGGGCTTCGGATCAAATGACGGTCCTGAACGGGGAGCGAGAACAGCTGGATCCATTGCGCATGCGTGCGGCGTGCAGTAGTACGAGACCGACCCTGAGCGCACGCTCGCCGAAGCGATCGAGGGCGCTGGCAACGCAAACACCGCCCCCAGGCTGGCGGGCGCGATGAGGATCAGCCGCTTCACCCGCTTCCTCCTCACGGAGCCGTCGCACGGTGACGTGCCAGAGCGACCCGTCGCCTTGCCCCGCGTCGCGCTCATAGCCTTGCGTGCGACCATCGATCTTCTCACTTGCGACCCTTCTCTCACTTGCCTTGGTCTAGGTGGACGCCTCAACGTGGGCGAGGCCGTCCTACAAATCACACGCCGTGGTGTTCAGCGAGTTACATCTCTCGCGAGATCTCTTCACAACCTCTTCGACACGCACCCGGGGCCCCGACCCGGTGCGGGGGCCGCCCGGGTGGTGCCGCCCGTGCCCGGCCTCGGTGCGATCCCCAACCTCTTTGCCGTACACCTACTCAACGATCGTGTCGGTCGGGCGACGGCCGCCGCTGTGTCAATCGCTGACCGCGACTCGCCGGCAGGTCAGGCAACGACGCGGATGGTCACGAGCAGCACAGCGGCAACGACTGGAAAGCAGACGACGACCCGGTTGTAGGCGTAGTGCTCCGCCGCGGCCTCGAGCGTCGCGGCGGCCCGCGAATCACCGCGACGCAGCGCGCGCAAGTAGGTGCGCATCAGCCCGACGCCGCCCACAGCCAGCGGGACCAGCAGCGCGATCGGGACGTACAGGTTCCAGAGGTGCACGAGGGCGAAGATGACGCAGCTCTTGACGCGCTCCCAGGCAGTCCAGTTCTCCGCGCCTTCCCGGAACATCTGTTCCTCCCGCAGCGCGGCAGTCGCCAAGCCTTGACGGAAGCCGCCGCCTAGGCGATGGACCCACCAGGCCATCCGGGCGAGCAATAGCGCGTTCAGCGCCAGGAACGCGACCCCCAGCGGGATCTGCGGGACGGCGACGTGGACGACGACCGCGGCGAGGGAGAGCGGACTGATGAGAAGCCACCATCCCGCACCGCCCACCACGAGAAAAAGGACGTACACCAGGACCATCGAGACAACGCCGCGAAGGTAGTGCCGGCCGGTCGCGGCCTCGTGGTCAAGGACCAGCGTGACCTGGTCGGCTGGGCTGGGCGGCAACTGCCCGACCAGCCAATCATGCGTGCGGCGGCGAACGCTTCCGCGCTCCGAAGCGTTCGGCTTGGCGCCGCGAGTCCGTGGGCATCGGGCTGCGGCAGCGCCGGGTGGCTGCGGCGGCGCCTCGCTGGGGGTGTTCATGCGGCCGTCCTGCGGGATCGGGTTGCGCGCCACAGCGCGCACGACCAAGCGGTCAGGATGATCAGCTGAATAAGGGCCATGACGCTCGCGACGTCGCGCACGACCACACCGACGACCGCGCACGCCATGAGCGCGACCGTCCCAATCCAGAGCTCGAGTAACGGGCGGGTCCTCATGGTCATCGCCTTTTGCCTCCGTGATAGCTGCGCACCCGTCACATATCGGCATCCCGCACCCACGCACGAACCGGCTCTTACGAAACTCGTCGGGCTCTGGGGATACGCCCGGCGCGCGACCGAGCGATCCCTGCCGTGCCCGAGCGCTCGCCCGGCGCCCGCACTCAGGACGACTGCTATGTCGCCCCGAAGCGCTCGTCCGTCGGGAACTCCAAGTCGCCGGTTGCAGGGCCGAGGATGAGGTGGGCGGAACCGACCATTTGCTTAGGCAGAGTCAGCAACGATGCTTCGGCTGCGTGGGGAAGCTGGCCGCTGATCCGGGGAGAGTGGATCGTCGCCGAAGCAATAGCCCGGTCCTACGTCAACAGACGAAGAAAAGCGATCGCCGGCGTGCTTCCTCGTCAGCTGGGCGACATGGGGCGGGGACGCATCGAAGTCTGACGCCGTCTGGTCAAGCGTTGCTCTCCGACCCAAGCGTGACATCGCGAACCTTTCGCCGGATCGCCGCGGTGTCTCGCTGGAACCGCTCCTCAAAAGCACGTGACGTGAAGGGTGCCGCCACGACCTCAGAAACGTCGACCGACGTTCCGATGGCGATCGTGAACATACTGAGGCTCGCGGCGATCCTCGCCGCCTGATAGAGCGACCCCGAGAGAGTCCTCTCCGCCGAGCCTCGAACCGGCCATGCGGACGCGCGGAACTCCGCCTTGCCGGCTACTTCGGACGCGGTCCGGGACGCCCCCCTAGGAACGCAGCGAAATCAGTCAGTCCAGCATCTAGGTCAGCGGTGAGGAATGCCTCCTTTCCGGAACTCGATATCTCGCGAACGCGTGCGAGAAACCTGTCGCACGCGTCCCAGAACGGCTGGCGACGTCCTCTGAGCCGACTTCGCTGGCGACGCAGGTCTGGGATCGGAGCACGAGGAATGCATCGGTCAGCTCGGACACGGCCTCGCTGAGTGGGACGTAGATCGTGTCGATATGTCCGCGGGGGCTTTGAAGAGGGGCGTCCGCACGCTTCTGTTGGTATTCGAGCTCCAGATGCGGCTAGCTTGCTCCGCGCGGTGACGACCGTGCCGAGCAGCGTCAACACAGCGGCAAGGATGGCTGCCCCAGCCGCAATTGCCGCGGTCGTGACGGCGCTCGTCGCGACGACCATCATGCCAGCGACGCTATCGGATCGGTCGAGCTCCGATGAACGCTCCTGCGCCCTTCCGCCGCGGTGACGGCGGATCGCGCCGCGGCATTTACTCCGCCCCTTCGGTCGCCTGAAATCTCGCCATTGCAGTGGCGAGCGTCTCGACGGCCAGATCGTCGCTCGATTTCTCCATCGGTCGCCGCTCGGGTGCGATCATCGCATGCATGTCCCACGGTGGCATCTTGGAAGAGATCGAACGGTGGAGGCAGTTGGTTAGTGGCACTTGGCAAGTAGTGAAGTTCGTCAGCACGCCGGTCCGGTGGATCAACCGCAACTCGCCCCGCTGCCCGGAATGTCGGAAGTTGCGCACCAAGCACCCGGAGAGCTGTCCGCATTACAAGCCGCCTAAGCCGAAGCGTGAGCCGCGGTTCCCCCGGCGAATGAGCACCTTTGAGGCGATTTATCTGCTTAGGAAGCGGGACCGCCTGAAAGAGAACGTCAAAGCGTTTGCTCGCAGCGTGTGTGACTTCGATGCGAACGACGTCCTGGCCTGCCTGATCGAAACGGACGAGTCGGTCGACACGGACGACTGCGCCGCGATCTTGCTCGATCTCACAGAGGAGGGCGACCTGGTCAGTTTCGAATCCGATGGGTCGCAGCGCTGGCGGAATGCGGCCGCGTGAGAGCCAGCGCGTCGGTCTCTAGGGTCCCCGAACCCCGAGCATGGCCTTTGCCTGCGCACGATCGCTTCCACCGTCCGGAACCGAGGCGTCGCGCAATTGCCTTGGCGACCAGGGCGATCACGCGCGCCGGCGAACCGGACGAGCGCAAAGCCACGATGTGGATCGTCGCGGCCAGTCCGGGCGCGCGATCGCCTACGCCCCGATCCGGCCGCCCGGCACGAACGCCGTACCAGCGGCAGACGCCGACGCGCTGCATAGGTAGCGTGCCCTTTGCGCACGCGTTCTTGTGCGCCCTCCTGTCGGCGATTAGGAGGACACAGCCAACAGCGCATCGTCGCCACCGGTTGACGCGCGAGGCGCAGCGGTCGGAAACGATCATCCGCGTGCGGCGCGACCGCGGGTCAGCTCTCAGAGCCCCGCGCCGCGGAGCCGCGCGTCCCTGAAAGCGGGAACTTCATCGCGCGCACCACGGAATCTCAGGGAGCGCGCGACATCGTTCCCGGTCTCCGGGCGCAATGTCGCGCGCGGAGCGCGATCGCCCGGTGCGGGCGACGTTTGTCCCGCTCCCGCTCCCCGGGTCGCTTCTCTCACCTCCGACTCGGCCAAGCGTCAGACGGCCGTGGTTGAATCCTGCCGCATGGCGGTCACTCCGCGTTCCCGATCCAGATCACTGCCCGGCCACCTCCCCGAGGCCACGCCGGGCGAGGTCCTGGTCTGGACCGATGGCGCCTGCCAACGCAATCCCGGCCCCGGCGGGTGGGCCGCGCTCGTGTGCTGGGAGGACGGGGTCATCGAGGAGCGCAGCGGCGGCCTGGCGCACACGACGAACAACGTCATGGAGATGACCGCCGCGTTGGAGGGCCTGCGCGCGCTGCCGTCCGGGTCCCGGGCCTGCGTCGTGACCGATTCGCGTTACCTGCACGACGGCATGACCTCCTGGATGGCCGGCTGGAAGCGCAAGGGGTGGAAGACCGCTTCGGGCGCCCCGGTCAAGAACAAGGAGATCTGGGTCCAGCTCGAAATCGCCGCGTCTGACCACGAGCAGGTTCGCTGGCACTGGGTCAAGGGGCACATCGGCCACGCGCTCAACGAGCGAGCCGACGTGCTGGCGGTCGCCGCCACGCATCACGCCGCTCGGTCCACGCGCTGACCCCCGCGGGCGCAGGGCGCAGGGCCAGCTCGGGGTCAGTGCCCCGTGACGACCGCCTCGGGCTGACCCGGGTGCGGTGACGGCGGCGGATCGAGCCGCCGCGACAGGAGCGCTCCGATCAGCGCGGAGGCGCCTCCAAGCCCGGCAGTGGCCCGGAAGGCCAAGGGCGACATCTCGATCGCGCGCGAGCAACGCGGCGACGCAGTCGGCGGCGTCCGCCAGAGCGGACCCCTCGAGCCAGCCTCGTACCGGCGCGCCGCGATCCAGCGCGATCACGGTGCCCAGGCCGAGAGCAACGTCCCGGGCGCCGAGCATGCGGGCAAACAGCGGCGCGACGCCTGCAGGCGCCCGGCGGCGACTCATGACGCGGGCGGCCAGGCGAGGGCTCACAACGGCCGCGAGGCCAATCGCGATCCGGCCCCGGGCGACCGACATGGCGAGCGCGGCGTCATCCATTCCCTCGATCCTACGGGGTCACGCCAGTTGCGTACCTCGTCCCGCCAAGGGCGGGCGGCAGCCGCTCAGCCGCCGGCGATTCCCTCCACGAGCATGTGCAGCCCGGAGTGGCGGACCCGACCCGGACGAAGACCGACCGCGCTCATCAGCTGGTGGACCTCCCGCGGCGAGCGCTCGCGCCCACCCTCGCAGGCGACGAGCATCTGCAGGTCGACGAGCGAGCTGATGGGGCTGGGCCGATCGCGATCGAGCCGCTGATCGATGCAGACGATGCGGGCGCCGGGCGGCATCGCGGCGCGCACATTGCTAAGGATCTGACGGCAGGTCGCGTCGCTCCAGTCGTGGAGGATCCATTTCATGACGTACATGTCTGCGCGCGCGTGCACCTCGCCGAAGATGTCGCCACTGCGGATGTCAACGCGGTCACCGACGCCTTGCGACTGCAGGAACGGCTCGGCCTCGACCACCACACCGGGCACGTCAACCAGGATGCCGCTCAGCCTGCGCCGCCGTGTCAGGATCGCCGCCAGCAGGGTGCCCACCCCGCCGGCGACATCGCAGAGGACCCCGCGCCGCGGCCACGGATAGGCGCGGGCCAGAGCGCCGATGTCGACGGCGGTCATCTCCCGCATCGCCATCGCGAACCGCGCGCCCTCGTCGGGATGGTCATCGAAGTGGTCCCACACCGAACCGCCGAACGCGAGGCGGTGGCCTGACGGCTCCGCGCCGCCGCGCAGTTGTGCCTCGAGTTGTTCGTATGCGCGGCCGTTTGTCGGCGATGCGACGTAGGCGGCCCACGCCGCGATCGAGCGGGGATGGTCGCGGCGCAGCGGCGCGCCCAGCCGCGAGAGCCGGACGCCGCGCTCGGGGTCCCACACCGCCAGGCGGGCCGCGGCGGCGGCACCGAGAACGCGGCCGGTGGTGTCGGCATCGAGCTCGAGCTCCCGGGCCAGATCGGCGGGCTGCCGCCAGCCATCCCCGAGCGCGTCGGCGAGCCCGCAGGTCACGAGCACTCCGGCCAGCCGTGTCCGCTGCATCCCGGCGACGTAGTCCCACAGGCCGGCCTCGGCCGGCAACGTCCACTCGAGGAGATCCTGGAGCCGGCGGCGCACGCCGAGGGCGGCGCGGACGACCGGGTGGGGAACCGGGAACGGCGGCAGCGGCATCCACGCACTATCGCGGATCTCGCGTCGGCGGGGCGATGGATTGCGCAGCCCCCGTGGATCTAACGGGAAAACCACCAAGGGAGCACGTGATGACCAGCACAGTGACCATCGCCGACAGTTCAGTTCTTGTCACCGGTTCGAACCGCGGTCTCGGGCGAGCGCTCGTTGAAGAGGTACTGAGGAGAGGCGCCAAGCGGGTGTACGCGGGATCGCGGCAACCGCAGACACATGCCAGCCACCGGGTCAGGTCTCTGGCGCTCGACATCACCGACCCGGCGCAGGTCCAGGCCGCCGTCGAGCAGATCGAGGAGCTTGACCTCCTGATCAACAACGCCGGAATCTCGCTGCCGGACGACCTCGCCGGCCGTGAGCCGGTGGAGCGCCACCTCGCGGTGAACCTGTATGGCACCTGGGATGTGACCCGGGCGCTCGTGCCCGCACTGGGCCGCTCGCAGGGGGCGATCGTCAACATCGTCTCGCTGGCGGCGTTCGCGGCCGTGCCGGTGCTGCCCGCCTACTCGATCTCCAAGGCCGCCCTGTTCGCGCTCACCCAGTCACAGCGCATGCTCCTGGCCGGAGACGGGATCGCGGTTCACGCTGTCATGGCGGGTCCGATTGACACCGACATGGTCCGTGGGCTCGAGATCCCGAAGACCGCTCCGGAGCTCGTCGCGCGCGCCGTTCTTGACGGGGTCGAGCGCGGCGAGGAGGAGATCTTCCCCGACCCGATGTCCGCCTCCCTCGCTCCCGGCTGGTACGCCGGGGACGCCAAGGCGCTCGAACGCCAGAACGCCCTCCTCATCGCGCCCGAGCGCGTCGCTGCCTAGTCGACGATGACCATTCAGACAGGAGGAACCCGCGCCCAGTGGGACGCCGCTCGCGCCGAACTGCTCGAGCGAGAAAAGGAGCACACGCGGTTGGGCGACGAGCTCGCCCGCCGGCGCCGGGAACTGCCATGGGTGGCGGTCGACAAGCCGTACACGCTGCAGACCGCGGACGGACCGAAGACGCTGGCGGCGTTGTTTGACGGGCGCTCGCAGCTGCTGATCTATCACTTCATGTTCGGCCCCAGCTACGAGCAAGCGTGTCCGACCAACTCATCGATCGCCGACGCCATCAACGGGCTGTTGCCGCATCTGCAGGCGCGCGACATCACCCTGATGCTGGTCTCGGGCGCGCCAGTGGAGAAGCTCATCGCCTACCGCGAGCGCATGGGCTGGGATCTCAACTGGGCGTCCAGTTACGGCAGCGATTTCGATCTCGACGTCGGGTTCTCGAGCACCGAGGAGCACACCCGCGCCTGGGTCCAGTCGCCACAGTCGGCGGATCTGCCGCCGATCGCGCGGCGCAACGCGCAGGCCAGCGGCACCGATCTCGTCGGCTACCTGACCCAGGGCTACGGTTTCAACGCCTTCGCGCTCGAGGACGGGACGGTCTACCGGACGTATTCGACCGCCGGTCGCGGCGTTGAGTTCCTGATGACCTACTACGCGATCCTCGACCGTGCCCCGCGGGGGCGCGATGAGCACGAAGGATTCCAGCTGTGGATCGAGCGCCGGGACGAGTACAACAGCGAGCAATGATGGGCACGCCACAGCCGCTGACGGTGACACGATGAACGAGACGCAGCTGCTCAAGGCGGCGCGCGACGGAGACGAGCAGGCTTACGCCGCGCTTGTCGAAGTGCACCGCGGCCCGCTCTACGCGCACTGCTACCAGATGCTCGGGTCAGTCCATGACGCCGACGACGCCGTGCAGGAAGCACTGTTGAGGGCATGGCGGGCACTCGCCCGCTTCGAGGCCCGCAGCTCGCTGCGGACGTGGCTGTACACGGTCGCCACCAACGTCTGCCTCCGGATGATCGAGCAACGCCCCTTCCCCCGGGTCCTGCCGTTGGACTACGGGCCGCCGGCCGATCCGCATGACGGGCTCGGACAGCCGCTGCTTCAATCACGTGAGCTCGAGCCGGTCCCAGACAGCGAGCTTGGCCTGAGCGCGGGCGTCGCCGGGCCCGAGGCGCGCTACGAACAGCGCGAGGCGATCGAGCTGGCATTCGTCGCGGCGCTCCAGCACCTTCCGGCCCGCCAGCGGGCCGTGCTCATCCTTCGCGACGTGCTCGGCTTCTCAGGGGCTGAGGTCGCGGACGCGCTCGACACCACCGCGACGTCGGTCTACAGCCTGCTTCAGCGCGCGCACGCGACCATCGACGACCGGCTGCCCGATCGCAGTCAACAGGCCACCCTGCGGGCGCTCGACGACCAGCAGCTCCGCGCGATCGTCGACCGCTACACCGAAGCCTGGGTCCACAGCGATGTGGACGCGATCGTGCAGATGCTCACCGAGGGCGCAACTCTCGCGATGCCGCCGATCGTGACCTGGTACCGGGGACTGAACGCGATCGAGATCATGTTCCGCACTGTCGCGTTCGCTGACGGGCGAAGCTGGCGAATGCTGCCGACCTCGGCCAACGGTCAGCTTGCCGTGGGCACCTACGAGCGCGACCGCTCCGGCGCCTACGCACCTCACGGTGTGACGGTCCTTGGCCTACGCGGCAGCCGGATCGACCAGATCACCGCCTATCACGGCCCCTGGATGCTCGAGCGCTTCGGGTTGCCGCCACGGGCCTGATGCCGCAGGCAAAAGACGCACATCGGGACTGCGAAGCTCGGTAGGCTTGCCGCTTGTGCGTCGGATGACCACAGTGAGAACAGCCGGGGTGGCGCTGGTGCTGGGGCTTGTGGCACTCGCTCTCGGAGTCACGCCGGCATGGGCGGGCACCGCCAACGGCGGGCTGCGCCACGCCCCCAAGGGCAACCCGCTGGCCGGGATGAAGTGGGGCGTCTACGAGGGGCCGGTCGACAGTGTCTGGCCCGCCTACGCCGCCGCTCACGGGCGCGACAAGCAGCTGTTGGGAAAGATCGCGCTGCGTCCGCGTGCCGTGTGGGCCGGGTCCTGGGACGCCAACGCCCGAGAGACCGCGCAGGAGGCGATCCAGGACTCGACGCAGGGAGATCCCAACGCGCTCACCCAGGTTGCCGTGTTTCGCCTCAACCCGTGGGAGACGTGCTCGGGGTCATGGCCGGCCGGTGACCAGGCCAGCTACAGGGCGTGGATTCGCAGCTACGCGGCCGGCATCGGATCATCACGAGTTGCGCTGATCCTCCAGCCCGACATGCCGTTTGCGGTGTGCATACCTTCTCCCGTGCCCGAGCAACTCATCTCCTACGCGACCAAGGTCTTCAACGCGCTGCCCCACACGACGGTGTACATCGACGCGGGTGCCTATCAGTGGGAGAACCCAGCGGCCATCGCGCAGATGCTCGAGCGCTCGGGGATCTGGCACTCCCGCGGCTTCGCCCTCAACGTCACCCAGTACGGCTCCACCGATCAGGAGCTCCAGTGGGGGGCGGCGATCAATCGAGACCTGGCGGCTGCGGGAGCGCGCGACAAGCACTTCGTGATCAACACCGACGAGAACGGCTCGCCGTACCTGGCCGGCCAAGTTCCCGGCGGCGGCGGCAGGTCCAACTACACGCCGCGGTGCAGTCGCCCGGGTCAGCAGATCTGCCAGCGGCTCGGGATTCCCCCGACCACTGACGTGGCCGACTCCCGCTGGCATCTCACCGCCGCCGATCGAGGCATTGCCGCGGCGCAGGCCGACGCGTACCTGTGGCTGGGTCGGCCGTGGATGGTCAACGCCGGGCCCTTCTCGCTGCAGTACGCGCTGGCTCTGGGCGCCAACGGCTTGTATTAGAACCGCCGGATCAGGTCGATCGTTCGGCGCGGAGGGCTCGGGCCCGTTCGGTGATGTGATCGAGGACGCGTCGGGTCGCCAGCACGTCGCTCTCACTGAGTCCTGCGGTGAGCGCGGCTTCGGTGTCGCGCATGACTCCCTGGAGCCGGCCGAGGAGGGCGCGGCCGTCGTCGGTGAGGCTGACGCGGGAAGCGCGGCGGTCTTCGGGCACGGGCAGACGGACGACGAGTCCGGCGGATTCGAGGTGATCGATGCGCTCGACGACTGACGGCCCGATCATGTCGAGTTGTTTGGCGAGGTCTCTCTGGATGATCGGTCCGCGGCGGTGCACTGCGGCGAGCACGATCCAACTCGAGAAGGTGGTCCCCGCGTCGTGGAGGACGGCGTCGAGCAGGCCTCGCGCGGCCCGAGCCGCCACGTTGAGCTGACGGCCGATCGGGTCAAAGCCCGTGTCACCAGGACCCGGCCCCTTGACAAAACGGTTCATGGCTCGATAATAGCTTGGCTCCAGATAGATTGGCTCCAACTAATATGGCTTAGAGGTAACTAATGAAGATCGTCGTATTCGGATCGACCGGAGGTACCGGCCAGCTGGTGCTGGACGCAGCAGTGCGCCGGGGACACGAAGTGACCGCGTTTGCGCGCCGGGCAGGCGTCCTTTCGGCGCACGAGGGCTTGGCGGGGATAGTGGAGGGGGACGGCCGGGACCCCGACGCCGTCGACGGCGCGATCACCGGCCAGGAGGCCGTGATCATGTCGGTGAGAGGCAAGGGAGACAGCGATGCGGCTACCGGCATTGCGCGCGCGGTCACGGCGGCCATGTCCTCGCGCGGCGTCTCGCGGCTCGTCGCGACGAGCGCCTACGGTCTGGTCGCCACCCGTCCGTACGTGTTGGCCTCACTGGTCCGACGGCTCTTCCGCACGACCTTCGCTGATCAGCTCAACGCCGACAACCTCATCGAGGCCAGCGACCTCAACTGGACGGTGGTGCGGGCTACCCGTCTGACCACAGGACCGGCCAAGCGTCCGCCTCGTCAGAGTACCGAGCTGTTCACCCAGGGTCCCTACAGCGTGGCCCGGATCGCGTACGCCGCGGCCCTGCTCGACCTCGCTGAAGGCGACTCACACAGTCGGCAGGTCGTGAACATCACCGGTTGACCGTGGTGAGACTGCGCGCTCCGAGTGACGCGTGGAAGTTGCGAAGCTCGCCGGCGAGCTGGGCGGGTTGATCGAGCGGGATGAGCGTGTAGCTGTCGTCGATCGTGATGAGATGCCCGTGGGGCAGGAGCTCCGCCAGCCGCCGGCCGTGCTCGGGAGGCATCACGCGGTCGGCGCTGGCCCACACCACCAGGGCAGGCCGGTCAAAGCCACGCAGGTCCTCGGCGACGTCGAGCAGCAGCCGCGGCTCAGCGGCGATACCGCGCAGGACGCGCACCGTGTCGCGCCGGACCGCGCTCCGGGTCAGCACCGGTGAGAGCCATCTCCTGGTTATCGCGTCCCCGCGCATCGTCAGCCACCCGAAGGCCAGCGGCAGGCGCCTAAGCGGTCGTAGCCGCAGCGGCTGCATGAAGAGCCCGAAGAGACTCGCTGGCAGCCTGCCGGCCAACACGAGTGTGTGACCGGTGAGGCCAGGAGGGAAGTTCTCGAAAGCGTCGCATGACACCAGCACGATTTGACCGATCCGCGGTGAGCGGGCACCGGCGAGCAGCTGCACGAGAACTCCGCCCGTGTCGTTGCCGACGAGCGTGACGTCGCGGAGGTCGAGCCGATCCAGGAGCTCGGCTGTGAGCCGTGCCAATCCCCGTGGCGACAGGTCAGCGTCGGCCGACATCGCCTGGCGATGCGCGCCGAGCGGAAGCGTTGGCGCCACACACCGGTACTCGGGGGCGAGCTCGGCGATCACCTCATCCCACAGCGAAGCGTCCATCAGCAACCCGTGGAGGAGCAAGAGCACCGGCCCTGCGCCCCCCGTGTCTCGGTACTCGATCGTTCCCGCCGATAGCGTCGATCTGCTGGTTCATCATCCGGCCTCCAGGGCAAGCGAGTGTGTTCAAGGCTATGGTTTCATATGGAAACCAGTCTCGATTGCAATCCAGATCTGAAAGAAAACTAGTTGCCGTCGATTAACCACTCAGGCGCACGTCCCCCGCGAGACGCGGTCGAGGTCGCCGTCGATGTCTTCAGCGACCGCTGGACCTTCCTGATCCTCCGCGAGGCGTTCTTCGGCGTGCGCCGCTACGGGCAGATGCAGCGCAACCTCGGGATCGCCCGCAACGTCCTCGCCGACCGGCTCCGGAATCTCGTCGCCAACGGTCTGTTCGAACGCGTCCGCTATCGCACCGACCCCGAGTGGTACGAGTACCGGCTCACCGACCGCGCACTCGAGCTGTATCCCATGATCGTCGGGCTCATGCGATGGGCCGATCGCCATTTCGCACCCGGGGACGAGGAAGACACGCTCGAGCTGATCCACCACGCGTGCGGACAGCCGGCCGACCCGCGCCTGGTCTGCGCTCACTGCAACGAGCCCATCACCGCGCGCGACATCGTCCCGCGACTCCGCTCTGACCGCTGACGATGCCGCTAGGCGGCGCTGCCTTCTTCGATCCAGCGCCGGAAGCGCTCGACATCGTCCTTGGGCCAGGCACCATCGCAGGGCATCGTCCCCTTGCTCAGCTGCTCCGCAATCGCGTCGGAGTGAGTCACGACGTCGGCGTGGGACCAGAGATCGAACGCCTTGAGCATCGCGTTGCGGTCCTTGTCGCGGAACAGAGGCTTGATGTCGGACTCGAACCCGAGCTTGGGTGATTCGGCGGTGCCCATCTCGTCCTCCTCAGGGTGTGGTGTCTGGACCGCAACGGAGCTTATGCCCGCGATCGTTCGCTTGACGAACGGCCTAGTGTGTTTCGCGGTCGTCCGCTCCACCTGATTGAGATGAAACCCCCGCTGTTTGACTACCGGTCTCCGTCGTCGCTCGATGAGGCGCTTGCTCTCCGTTCGGAGTACGCCGACGACAGCGTGGTGCTTGCCGGGGGCCAGAGCCTGATGCCGATGCTCAACCTGAGACTGGCGCGACCGGAGGTGCTCATTGACCTCGGCCGCGTCGCCGAGTTGGCTGAGATCAGCGAGCTCGATGGGGGTGTCTCGCTCGGCGCGATGGCTCGCCAGCGAAGCGCCGAACGATCTGACCTGATCCGGGAACGGGCCCCACTGGTGCAACAGGCGCTGGGACACGTCGGACATCCGACGATCCGCAACCGCGGGACGGTCGGCGGCAGCGTCGCGCACTCCGATCCCGCGGCGGAGCTCCCGGCGGTCTGCGTGGCGCTCGACGCCGAGCTTGTGGCGCGTGGCGTCGCGGGAGAGCGAACGATCGCGGCCGAGGACTTCGCCGTGGGCTTCATGACCACCGCGCTGGCTCCTGACGAGCTGCTCGTCGAGGTACGCATTCCCGCCGCCGCCGCCACTTTTCGTACGGCATTCATCGAGATCGCCCGCCGCCACGGTGACTTTGCGCTCGTCGGGGTAGCGGCGGCGATCGCCCTCGACGGCGACGGGCTCATCAACGACGCGCGGCTCGTCTTCACCGGCGTGGGTCTGATGCCGGTACGCGCCCGTGAAGCGGAGGCGAGTCTGCTCGGGACCTCCGGGGATGCGGCCGCGCTCGCCACGGCCGCCGGCCTTGTGACCGGCGAGCTCACGCCTCGGACCGACGCCCACGCCAGCGGTGACTATCGCCGCCGCGTGGCCGGCGTGCTCACCCGCCGCGCGCTGGTGGAGGCCATGGCGTGACCGTCGAGGTGGCCGTCACCGTCAATGGGCAACGGCGTTCGGCCGGTGTCGATACGCGCCGGACGCTCGCCGACTTCCTGCGCCACGATCTCGGCCTCACCGGGACGCACCTCGGTTGCGAACACGGGGTGTGCGGATCGTGCACGGTGCTCGTGGACGGTGCGTCGGCGCGGTCCTGTCTGATGCTCGCCGTGCAGGCAGCCGGAACGGAGATCACGACGATCGAGGGCCTCGCCGTCGACGGTGAGCTGAGTCACCTCCAGCAGGCGATGGGCGACAGCCACGGCTTCCAGTGCGGGTTCTGCACCCCGGGCTTCATGATGACGGCCACGGAGCTGCTGCGCGAGAACCCTCGGCCATCGGAGGCGCAGGTGCGCGAGGCGATTTCCGGCAACGTCTGTCGCTGCACCGGCTATCAGAGCATCGTCGACGGCATCCTGCACGCCGCGGAACTGATCGATGAGTAGCGTCGGCGCCGCCCGTTTCGTCGGCCAGAGCGTCGCTCGGATCGAGGACGCGCGCATCCTCACCGGGCGCGGGCGCTACATGGACGACATCGTCCTGCCCGGGATGCTCGAGGGCGCGTTCGTCCGCAGCGACGTCGGGCACGCCCGGATCGCGTCGATCGACGCCACTCACGCCCGGTCGATGCCGGGTGTCGTCGCGGTCATCACCGCGACCGAGCTCGAGGGGGCCGTGGGTCCGCTCCGGGTCGAGGCGGAGATCCCCAACTACCTGCGTCCGGTGTTCCGTGCGCTCGCGGACGGGAAGGTCCGCTACGTCGGTGATCCGGTCGCCTTCGTCGTCGCCGAGAACCGCTACCTGGCCGAGGATGCGCGGGACGCGGTCGAGGTCGACTACGAGCCTCTCGACGCTGTGGTCACGATGGACCAGGCGGCTGACCCCGCCCTCCCGGCGCTGTTCGAGGACGTCGGCTCCAACGTGTTCTACACCGAGGCGATGAACTTCGGCGAGCCCGACGGCGCATTCGCCGAGGCCGACCGGGTCGTCTCGGCGATGATCGACTCCGCGCGGGTCACGCACGTCCCGATGGAGGGTCGCGGTGGGGTGGCCGACTACCGTCCCGGAACCGACGAGCTGACGTATCACGCCGCCTCGCAGGCGCCGCACTCGGCGCGGCAGGCGCTGGCCGCCCTGCTCAAGCATCCGGCCGAGCGGTTGCGCGTGGTGATCCCCGACATCGGCGGGGCCTTCGGGCAGAAGGCCGGGCTGTCGCGCGAGGACCTCGTCGTGTGCGCCGCCGCCAAGATGCTCGGCCGTCCGGTGAAATGGGTCGAGGACCGGATCGAGAACCTCGCCGCGGCCGGGCATGCGCGCGAGGAGACGATCGAGATCAGCGCCGCGGTGAAGGACGACGGCACGATCCTGGCCCTCGACGTCAAGATGCGGCTCAACCAGGGCGCCTATCCGATGCTCGGAACGCCGACTCCTCTGTTCGGGTGGATCGTGCGCACGATGATCGGGAACGCCTACCGGATCAACCACATGCGGTGGTCGCTCGACGTCTACGCCAGCAACAAGGCCTCCTACAGCGCGTACCGCGGACCCTGGGCCGCCGAGACGCTGGCGCGGGAGATCCTCATCGACCGGATCGCGCATGAGCTCGACCTCGATCCGGTCGACGTGCGCCGCCGGAACCTGTTGACGCTCGAGGAGCAGCCCTGCAAGATGATGAGCGGCCCGACGATCGAGGCTGTCGCGGCGATCGACACGCTCGAGCTGGCCGTCGAGACCGTCGACTACGACGGGTTCCGGGTGCAGCAGCGTCGCGCCCGGGAGCAGGGCCGGCTGCTCGGCGTCGGCTTCTCGACCTACATCGAGCCGGCGCCCGGGCCACCGGACTTCTTTGCGGCGATCGGCTTCACGATCGGCGGCGAGCGGGCCGTCGCTCGGCTGGAGCCGGACGGCCATCTGACGGTGATCACGACCCAGGCTCCGCACGGCCAGAGCCACGAGACGACGCTCGCCCAGATCGCCGCGACCGAGTTCGGCGTGCCGATGGCGCACGTCCGGGTGCTCTATGGCGACACGAACACAGCGCCGTACAGCTCGATGGGGACCGGCGGGTCGCGGGCGGCGACGATGGCGAGCGGCGCCGCCCTGCACGCGACGCGCGCGGTCAAACAGAAGGCGCTCGCGTACGCCGGCAACATGCTCGAGATCTCACCCGACGACCTCGAGATCGCCGAGGCGCGCATCCGCGTGAAGGGCGACCCGGCCTCGGGGCTCGCGCTCGGGGAACTGGCCGCGGCGGTGTACGCCTCACCGCCGGAGGGCGAGGAGAGCGATCTGCGCAGCGTCGCCCTGTTCGACCAGCCGAGCGGCGGCGGCTACTCCGGCGGGACCCACGTCTGCTTCGTCGAGATCGACCCGGAGACCGGGATCGTCCGGATCCCGCGCTACGAGGTGGTCGAGGACTGCGGCTCGCTCATCAACCCGGCCGTCGTCGACGGTCAGGTGCGCGGTGGCGTCGCGCAGGGCATCGGCATCGCGCTCTACGAGCACGCCCGCTACAACGAGGAAGGGGCGTTCGTCTCCAGCACCTTCCTGGACTACCTCGTGCCAACGGCGATGGAGATCCCCACCATCGGGGTCACGCACTTCGAATCCCCGCCGACGGATGAGGTCAACTACCGCGGCGTCGGCGAGGGCGGCACGATCGCGGCTCCCGCCGCGGTTCTGAACGCCGTCTCGGACGCGCTCGGCGGCACGCGCGTCGAGCAGCTGCCCCTCACCCCCGACCGTGTCATGGCGCTGATCGACATGGCGGGTCTGGCATAGGCATCGGACCCGGGCGGCCGGATCCTTCTGAGTCGGCTCTCGCTAGCCGGTCCCGATACTCCCCATCACGGCGTTTATGAGCTTGGTGAGGAAGTCGGGCTCCATCGGTGCGTCGCACCCGAAGGCGAACAGGTACCGGTAGTAGACGGGCCCCCAGACGAGGAAGAACGCGAGCTCGAGATCGACGTCAGGCCGGATCTCCCCGCGATCGATGCCGCGTCGCAGCACGGCGCGCACGGCCATGCGCCGCTGCTGCATGAGATCGGCGAGCGCTTCGCGGGCGGCCGGGTCGGCTATGGCCTGGACCCCGAGGCTGGGGTAGAGCCTCCCGGCGTCGTGGTTGACCACGGCGAGCTGATCTTCAAGGAGCGCGATCAAGTCCTCCCGCACGTCGCCGCGGTCCGGAATCGGGATCTCATGCACGACGCCGCGCAGCACGTGTGCGAGCAGGGCATCGAGATTCGGCCAGCGGCGGTAGACGGTCGCCCTGGCGACGCCGGCGCGACGCGCGATCGCCTCGATCGTCAATCCGGCGAAGCCTCGTTCTTCGAGCAGCGCCGTGGTCGCCGTCGTGATCGCGCCGTCAAGCTCAGGATTTCGCGCCCGACCACCGGGGGCCGGAGTCCGAGCGTCGTCGCCGCCACCGGTCACGTCCACGGCGAGAACCATACGCGTTACGGGTGCTCAGTAGTCATGGATTACCACGCGATACAAGTCGCCTTGTATCGTAAGCTGCACGCCTGCCCCCGCACACCGTGTTGATCGCCGATGACCACCGCGAGTCCCGTGCTGTGACACGGATGGTCGTCGAACGCGCCGACCTCGAGGTCGTCGCCGAGGTGGCGGACGGCGAGGCCGCGCTCGCGGCCACCGCCGACACCGACCCGGACGTGGTCCTGCTCGACGTCCGGCTGCCGGGACTCGACGGGATTGCGGTCGCCGAGCTGCTCGCCTTGCGCAAGCCCCCGCCGATGGTCGTGCTGACGTCGAGCAGCGACGCTGCGAGCTTCGGCGAGCGACTCGCCGCCGCCCCGGTGCGAGGTTTCATCCCCAAGGATCGGCTGACCGCACGCGCGCTGATCGAGCTCCTCATCGAGATGGCTGATTAGCCCGTCGTTGTGAACGCGGCAGCGCTTTGCGATGATGCCGCCTCACTAATCGACGTGCGGGGACCAATTGCGAGGAGGGAGTCATGGGTCCAAGGACGTGGGTGGCGCTGGTGGCCGGATGCGGGGTGCTGGCGGTGGCCCCGGCTGCGGCGGCCGCGGCCGGCACCGTGACCGCGACGGGTACCGGTCAGAGCCTGGTGCATCCAAAGAACCGCCAGAACAACGCGTCCATCGCCTCGGCGTATGACGCCGCTCGCCAGGCGGCGATCGGCGGAGCGCTCAAGGACGCGCACACGTACGCGCTGGCCTACGCGAAGGGTGTGGGGCTGACCCTGGGGTCTGTGCAGTCGGTGTCAGACGCCCAGAACAGCGTCTTCTACGGGCCGGGGCAGTTCGTCGGTCCCTTCGGTCCCGAGCAGTTCTGCGGGACGTTGCCCCAGCCGATCTTCAAGAAGGAGAAGAACGGGCGCCGCAAGGTGGTCGGCACCAAGAAGGTCCACCGCTGCATCGTGCCGCGCTCGGCGTTCGTCACCCTCACCGTGACCTACTCGGCGACGTAGGCATCCAAGGGCCCGCCGGCCGTCGTGTGGTGCGGTCCGGGATCATGGAGTCCGTGTGCGCTGACGCTGTGAACGCGACCCGGGCGGATTTCGCTGAGATCCGCTCGTCGTCGCAGGCGTTCTGGGGCGAGCGGGACGTGGCGCACCTGCATCACCCGATGTTCATCGAGGAGTTCGGGGATTGCGCCCTGGTGGTGCGCGATCCCGATGGTCGGGTCGCGGCGTACCTGTTCGGGATGGTCGTCGCGGCCCAGCGCCTTGGCTATGTGCATGTGGTCGCAGTGCGTGAGGACCGGCGGGGCCGTGGTCTGGGGAGAGGGCTGTATGAGGCCTTCTCTGTCCTGGCGCTCGAGCGGGGCTGCACGTGGATCAAGGCGATTACCACGCCCGCAAATGAGGGATCCGTCGCATTTCACCGCTCCATGGGCATGGACGCCGATCCGGTCAGCGACTACTCCGGGCCAGGCGAGCCGCGGATCGTGTTCACCCGTCAGCTTGACGTGACCGGCAACCTGGCGCGACCACCGGTCCCCGGTGCCACGGTTCGCCTTGCCACCCACGCCGATGTCGACGAGGTCTTGGCATTCTGGAGCGTGGCGGCGGAGGACAGCGACCGCCCAGTCGACCGTCGCGAGGCCGTCCAGAGACTGATCGCGCGCGACCCCGACGCGCTGCTGCTTGTCGTCGCCAGTGACGGGATCGTGGGCTGCGTGGCCATGGGCTGGGATGGATGGCGTGCGCATATCTATCGCCTTGCCGTCCACCCGGACCAGCGGCGCCGTGGCCTCGGTCGCTGGTTGCTTGAGCTCGCGGAGCAGCGATTGCGCGCGGGCGGAGCGATCCGCATCGACGCGATGGTGCTCGACGCCAACGCGTCCGCTCACGAATTGTGGTCAGCGGCTGGCTACACCCGCCAGCAGAATTGGTCGCGGTGGGTCAAGCCGCTCGCGCCAGCTTGCGCCTAATCCGGGCCTCGGCCCGCGTTGCCGTCAGCTTCCCCGTCGCATGTCCAGGGCGGGTGACCGTGCAAGTGCGGCTGCGCCCAACCATCGGGCAGCGGATGGTCAACAAGAACCGGCGGTGCGCTGTCTCACGCGGGTGACCGGCGTCGGTGACGGTGATCCTCACCCACCAATGGCCACGACGGCGCGGGACGCCGGACACCACGCCATGGCGGCTGAGGCGCACTCCGGTGGGCAGGCGGCCGCGGTCAGTGACAGTGATAGGGCGAGGTGCCGAGCGCGGCGCGCAGCGTCGCGTGGTACAGGTGCCCCCTCGTGCCGGCGGGCAGACGCCTGGAGAGGATCGACAGCGGCGGGTGCCAGCACCGCTGATCGTGGCCACCGGCGCGGCGTTGCCCGCGGCACCCGCCCCGTACCCGGTCAGCCGGTCCGGGTGACCGAAGCCAGAGGAGTTGGACACATACAGCGATGGCGTCGTCGCCAGCGCGGACGCGGAGGAGGCCAGCCACGCGCCGAAGCACGCCAGGACGGCCCGCCAGACCGCAAGGCGGCGACGGACGACGAAGCCAGAAGCGGACGGAGCGGGAGACGAGGGCGCGGTGAAGATCATGGCGCCCCAGTTCCCCAGCCGGCGCGAGCGTTACACGAATGCGTGACGCACGTCGACGGCGGGATCCGTCGCGCGCCGGAACCGGCCCGCTTGGGGCTCTACCGTAGCTCGCTGAGGTGGGCGTGCGTGACGGATGACCGTTCCCCGCCGCCGTTGCGTCGTCAGCAAGATCCAAAGGAGGGACCCGAGTATGGAGATGAAGACACCGCAGCTGCAGTCGACCCGAGTGCTGGTGACCGGCGGCACCAGCGGTCTTGGCCTGGCGATGGCTGAGGCGCTGGTCAACGCCGGCGCCCGGGTGGTGCTGACCAGTCGTGATCGCGCGCGCGGCGAGGCCGCCGCTGCCGCGATAGGCGCCGCGGGGATCGAGATGGATGTGCGTGACGAGCGCTCGGTCGATGCGGGAGTCCAGGCGGCCTATGAGCGGCTGGGTGGGGTGGACGTGCTGGTCGCAAACGCCGGCATCGGCATGCGCACCGTCAACCCACGCTTCCTGACCGACCCCTCTGCGTTCTGGGAGATCTCGCCCGACGGCTTTCGCGACGTGGTCGAGACCAAGATCACCGGCACGTTTCTGGTCGCGCGCTCGGTGGCTCCGCGGATGCTCGCGGCCGGCGGCGGCAGGATCGTGATCATCTCGATGAACGAACAGACGATGACGCGCCGCGGGTTTGTGCCCTACGGGCCGTGCGGCGCCGCGGTCGAGGCGCTGGCGCGGGTCATGGCGGCTGACCTGGACGGAACAACGGTGACCGTGAACATCCTGCTCCCGGGCGGAGCCACCGCGACGGGCATGATTCCCGACGAGGTCTCCGCCGAGGTGCGAGAGCGGCTGCTTGACCCCGCGATCATGGGGCCGCCCATCGTGTGGCTCTGCTCTCAGGACGCCACCGGAGTCCACAATCAAAGGATCGTCGCGACCGAGTTCAACAGCTGAGTCGCTTACCACCAATCAGTCCCCGAAGCCGCCGGGCGTTCCGGACGGTGTCGGCGACGTGACAGTCGGACGCACGAATTGCGATCCGGCGCTATGACATCATGTGTCACGCCGAGGCGTGGATGACCTCCGGAGAAGAGGCCGAGAGGAGAGCGAGAATGTCATACCCGGTCAGCTTCGAGGCCGACTACGTCACAGAGCGCAGTCGGCTGACGGTGTTCTTTCGGTTCTTGGTCGCGATTCCCATCGTGATCTGGCTCTGGCTCTACAGCATCGTCGCCATCATCGCCGTGTTCATCGCATGGTTCGCGATCGTGATCACCGGACGCTATCCAGCCGGTCTGTATGGCTTTGTCTCCGGCTACACACGACTGCTGGCCCAGACCAATGGGTACGTCGCCCTGCTCTGTGATCAGTATCCCCCGTTCGTCGGTGAGGAGGCGAGCTACCCGATCCGCATGGACTTCTCAGGGCCGTTTGACCGCTACAGCCGGACGAAGACGTTCTTTCGATTCATCATCGCGATCCCGGTCGTGATCCTTCGCTACGTCATCAACCTCCTGCTCGAGGTCGGCGCGTTCGCAGCCTGGTTTGTCATCGTGATCACCGGTGGTCTGCCACGCGGGCTGTTTGATGTGATGGTCCTGGCCAACTCCTACACCGCGCGCTCGGACGCGTACCTGTTCCTCCTCACCGAGACGTATCCACCGTTCCAGGACGACACCACCCGCGCCGCTGGGCTGGCTGAGCCCACCTGACGCGAACCCTCATGCTCACGCGCGAAACCGCCACCTTCACGGACGGCGACGGGTGGAACTGGGAGTTCGACCTGACCTTCATGCTGTCTCACTACGGATGTATCTGGGGGTGCGGATGCCCGGACATCAGGCAGCAGGGCACCGCCCGCGGCTGCTGCGTGCTGGGTGTCGAGATCTACCGGGGCGAGGGCGACACGGCGGGCAGCGAGGACCTGGCGATGATCCGCGGGCGCGTGGAGCAGCTCACCGACGAGGACTGGCAGAATCGTGGCGTGGCCCTCCGTCATGGCGGCAGCGACCCATGGGGCAAGGCGCGGTTCAAGCACGACAGCGTCCACACTCGCATCTACCGTGGCGCGTGCATCTTTCACAACCGCCCTGACCATCCCGCCGGCGCCGGCTGTGCCCTGCACCTGGCCGCCCTGCGCCGGGGTGAGGACCCGATCGACTGGAAGCCGCAGATCTGCTGGCAGGTGCCGCTGTTCTTCGACACGGACACGACGACCCGGACCACCGCCGTTCGCGCATCCCGAACTGCCGATTGGGGGGAGGAGGGGATCATCGACTGGTGGTGCACCGAGCAGGAGGAGGCGTTCGGCGCCAAGCGGCCGGTGTACCTGACCATGCAGAACGAGATACGGCGCGTGTGCGGCGACGATGTCTACACGGAGCTGGCCAGCCACTGCCGGGCGCGCCGGCGCGCCGGGCGCTCCCAGCGGTAGGCGACTGGTCACACCTCCCGGTTCCGAACGGGAACAGGCGCGCTGGCGGGCGGCGCTATCGTTCACCGCAACGGAGCAGTCCTTGAGCTGAGTGTGTCGCTGGCACCATTGACGAGCCGGCCCGGGACCGGGGCCAATGTTTCACCACGCCCTGTGCATCCAGGCGTGGTGGCTCTGCTGCTGCTTGGAGCGGTGGCCGCGCTGGTCCTGCCCTTCTCCACGGATCAGCTTCTCAACCCCGGGTGGTTCGCCGCCCAACGCGTCGCGCTGATCCTGGGACCGGCGATCGTCGCCTGGTACTGGGAGCGACGCCGGCCGGGGAACCGGTTCGCCCCTCTGCTGCTCCTGCTGGGGGTGGCGGCGGTTCCGCTGAGCCTCGAGGCGACGACGTCTCCGTGGGGGCACGCGATCGGCGTGATCGCCGAGGCCCCGCTTCTGTACATGACCTTCGTCGTCGTGCTGGCATTCCCGACGGGCCGGTTGACCTCGACCAAACGGGGGATCCTTCTCGTCCTCCTGGTGTCGCTGGTGGCGTGGTATGTCCCGTACTTCCTGCTCGCCCCGGTCGTACCGGGCAGTCCCCTGGCGGCGTGCCGGCTCGCCTGTCCGGCCAACCCGCTTCAGGTCGCGTCGCATCCCGACTTCCTGAGGGTCTTCTCGCAGGTGTACAGCGTCGTCGGGGTCGCGGTCAGCATCGCCGTGGCGCTGGTGTTCGTGAGCGAGCTCGTCCGCGCCGACGCGCCCCGCCGCCGCGCGCTCCTCATCGGGTCGGTGGTGGCGGTGCTGTTCCTGGTCTCGTTCGCACTGTACGTCGCCGTCAATCTCTCCACGCCCCTCGCGAGCTCCCCGATCGTCACCCCGACTCGGTGGGTGCTCCCCGTGGCGAGGGCGCTGCTCCCCCTGGGCTACCTGATCGCCCTCATCGACGCGGAGCTCTACGCCGGCCGGCTCGTCTCGCGCATCGTCGACCAGGCGTTGCGCAGCTCGCGGTTGACCGACGTCATCGAGACGCTCCCCGCGGCGATCGGTGACCCGGAGCTCGCGTTCGGGTTCTGGGTGCCAGGCCGCGAGTGGGTGCGCACTGACGGAGAGCCGCTGGCCACGCCGGCGCAGGAGTCGGGCCGGGTGATGACCACGATCGACCGGAAGGGCCGCCCGCTCGCCGCGATCGTGCACCGCGCGCAGCTGGAGGAGAGCCCTGAGCTGATCCATGCGATCGTGGCCACCTCGTTGCTGGTCATGGAGAACGCCACTCTCGAGGCCGAGCTACGGGCGGCCATCCGGGATCTGCGGGACTCCCGTGCGCGCGTGATCCGCGCCGGGGATGCCGAGCGTCGGCGCATTCAACGCGACCTGCACGACGGCGCCCAGCAGCGGCTGGTCGCCCTGCGGATCAAGCTGGCGGCCTCCGGTGACCACATGAGCGCAGACGCCGGGGGCCGCGAACACATCGTTGAGCTGTGCGCCGATGTCGACCGGGCGCTGGCCGAGATCCGCGGTCTCGCCCGCGGCATCTTCCCGCCGGTCCTGGCCGACCTGGGCCTGGCTGAGGCCCTGCACGCCGCCGCACTGGAGTCGCCGCTCCGTGTTCGCGTCGAGACTGCCCTCCCGCGTCAGCGCTACGCGCCGGATGTGGAGGCCGCGGTCTACTTCTGCGCGGTGGAAGCGCTCCAGAACGCCACCAAGCACGCCGGCAGCGATGCGCGCGTCACCGTGACGCTGGCGGAGTCCGACGGCGATCTGTCCGTATCCGTCCGCGACGATGGCCGCGGCTTTGACCCGAGCCGGCGTCGCGGCGGCAGCGGTCTCACCGGCATGCAGGACCGTCTGGGGGCGGTCGGCGGCCTCATCACCATTGAGTCCGCGCCCGGCAGTGGCACGACGATCCACGCGACGGTCCCACTCACGGATCCTGGCGCGACGCCGTCGATGGCCGATGCACACGGGTCTTCGGCGTCCAGGCCGGCAGGAGACTGACCGGGGGAGCGACGGCCCGGCTCGAGCTGCGGCGTTGGCGTCGGGGTCTCAGCTGGACGCGGGCAGCGGCTCGGTGGCGGCGATCACCCCGGCGGCCATCACCAGGCCGACGGCGGCGCGAGCCTGAGCATCGCCGGCGGCGAGGAGCTGGTCGGCGGCGGCGAGCAGCCCGTCGATCCGCTCCAATGCGGGACCGATGACGCCCGGGTCGGGATCACGGCACGCGGCCCGGGCCAGCGCGATAAACGGAACCGCCCGGCGGAAGTCGGGTGGTGGACCGGACCCGATCGCAGCCGCGAAGGACATCATGATGTAGCCGTTGACGCGGGCCAGACGGCCGCTGATACGGCGGATCTCCGGCACGCGCGGAGGCTTGACCGTCGCGAGTGGACGCCCTTCCAGGATGGTGGTCATCGTCCCGCCGACCAGAAGGTCGCGCTCTCGCTCATCAAGGCCGGCGTACATCCCCATGCGCAGCGCGGTGTGCAGGGCGCCGAGCGGCCGGCCATACGGGACGTCGGAGGCAAACACGATCCGCTCGGCGGGAACGCGGGCGAACAGCTCGAGTTGATCGAACACCGAGAACGTCGACGTGTCGTAGAGGACGTTCGGATGCTCGCTCAACCGTGACGCGAGCATGGCCTGATCGGCGATCGCGGCGTGGGCGAGCACAAGCACGACATCGGGGAAGCGCAGCGCGAGGTCGGCGAGCGGATCCATCCGGGGCATCCCCCGGCCGGCGTGGATCAGAATCGGAACCCGCGCGGCCTGCGCTACCCGCCAGATCGCCTCCGCCGGCCCATCGCCGAACCCGAAGGCCTGCGCCCGCGGATGCAGCTTGATCCCGCGCGCGCCGAGCGCGAGGCACCGCTCCGCCTCGCTCACCGGGTCCTCGGCAGGATCCAGACGACAGTAGGGGTACAACCGCCCTCCCGACTCTGCCGCCCACGCCAGGACGCGATCATTGGGCACCCGGTACGCGGGCGCGCGGTCCGGATCATGCAGAGCAAACGTGCACGCCCGCGCGTTGGGACCGACCTCGTCCAGACTGGCGATCAGCGCCGCGAGCTCCAGCTCCTGCCCGTCCTCATCCCGGCCCAAATGCGTGTGTGCGTCCACGACGACAGCATCGGCGGGCAGCAGCTCACGGACCTCAGCCACGATCGACCCAAATGCCCCGGAGGCTTCCACGGGTGGATCCTCGCAGGTCGGCGCGCTCTCCCGGGGCCCAGACCGCTGCCGTCTTTGTCCACGTGGAGGTAGACAGCTGCAACGTCTGAGGCCATGCTCCTGTGAGTGAAGCCGCTCATTGGAATAACGACCTCCGAGTTACGCCCAGGACAGCTGCGCACCCTTCAACGTCACGGCGAGCCGCCCAACCCCGAGATGGCGCTCGGGATGACCTACGTGCGGGCGATCGAGGCCGCGGGCGGCATTCCGGTGGTGGTGCCTCCGGTCGGCGACGCGGACGCCCGGCGCTTGCTCGGACGCCTCGACGGGCTCGTGCTCTCGGGAGGGCCTGACCTTGCGCCGGGGGCGTACGGCGCGCGGCCTCATGTTGCCCTGGGTCCCACCGAGCCTCGCCTTGATCGCTTCGAGTACGCGATTGCACGCGAGGCCGTGCGGCTCCGGTTGCCGATCTTGGGCATCTGTCGCGGCGCGCAAACGCTCAACGTCGTGCGCGGCGGCACCCTGCACCAGCACCTGCCGGACGTCGTTGGCGACACGATCGTCCATCGCCAGATCGCAGACGGCCGCCTACCGACTCATCCGGTGACCGTCGCCCCCGGAAGCATGCTGGCCGCGGTGCTGGGAACGACGGAGCTGAACGTCAACTCGTTTCACCACCAGGCTGTCGACCGCCTGGGCGCCGGTTTGTGCGCGTGCGCGTGGGCGCCCGATGGCACCATCGAGGCCATCGAGGACCCGGGTCAGCCCTTTCTCCTTGCTGTCCAGTGGCACGCCGAGACTCTCCGCGAGATTCCCGCGCATCTGTCGTTGTTCGAGGAATTGGCCAGCGTCTCAGCTGGAACCACGACGCTGCGACGGGTGGCTTAGCGCCGGCGGTCCGGCGCCGGCTGGCCAATGTCGGGCGGTTCTCCACCCCATTCGCCGGGTGTTCTCGTAGGGCGTCACGCCATGCCCGCGCAAGCCCAGTGGGCGGAGTGGAACACCGAGGTGCTGCCCTATGGCGTCGGCATCGAGGAAGAGGTGATGCTGGTCGACCCCGAGCGGCGGTGGGCGCTGGCGCAGCGAATCGACGACGTGCTCCGTGAACTGCCCGCTGCGCTGGGGGACAAGGTCAGCGCCGAGACGCATCAGGCCGCGATTGAGCTGACGACCGATCCGCACGAATCGGTGGGCCCGGCGATCGCACAACTCCGCGCTCTGCGGACTGAGCTGACACGTGCGCTTCGAGGGCTGGGCCTGGCTGCGGCTGGGGCGGCGACGCACCCCATGGCGGTGTGGACAGAGATGCAGGTCACCTCCTCGAGCCGTTATCAATTGATCCAGAGGACCATGCGGGACCTCACCGCGCGGGAGCCGACGTTCGCGCTCCATGTGCACATCGGGGTACCGGACCCCGAGCGGGCGATTGACCTCTACAACCGGCTGCGCGTCCATCTCCCACTGCTCCTCGCCCTCTCCGGCAACTCGCCGTTCTGGCGTGGCCGGGACGCGGGATTCGCCTCGACGCGGACGATCCTCTTCCAGGCCTTTCCGCGGACGGGCATGCCCCGGCGATACGGGTCCTACGACGAGTGGGTCGAGGCCGTCGATCTTCAGATCCGCGTCGGCGCCCTGCCCGAGCCGACCTTTCTGTGGTGGGACGTTCGCCCTCAGCCCCGGTTCGGAACCGTCGAGATCCGGATCATGGATGCGCAGTCACGTCTCGCGGAGACGGCGACGCTGGTCGCGCTCGTGCAGTCGATCGCGCGGCTGGAGCTCGAGGAGGGGTACGTGTCGGAGCACGCCTGCGCTTCCGAGGAGGTGCTCGCGGAGAACCGGTTCCTGGCCGCTCGCGACGGCGTCGATGCGCGCCTGATCGACCCGGCCGCGGAAGTGCTCCGGCCGGTCGCGGAAGTACTCCTCGAGCTGCTCGACGCTGCTCGCCCGCACGCTGCAGCGCTCGGCTGCCTGGACGAGCTCGACGGGATCGCCGCCCTCGTCGCGGCGCCGGGAGCCGCCCGTCAGCGTGCCCAGCCCTTCGGCGAGGACCGGCTCGTACGCCTGGTCGCGCGCCTCGCGGGCGCGTTCACCGAATAGCGCCGGTCTCAGGTCGTCAGGACGGTGCGCAGCTCGGCCGGGATCTCGGCAGCCGACGGCGGTGGTTCTGTGACCTCGAGCGCCGAGAGCTCTGGGCGCGGCCGACCTCGTTGGCTTGACGGCCGGCACGGACGGCCGTTGGCCAGGATCACACCGTCGCTGCAGTGGGCCTCGACTGCCCCGTTCCCGAACTGTTCTTCGTAGAGCCGCGCGTAGACACCGCCCTGGGCGAGGAGCTCGTCGTGGGTGCCGTGCTCGACGATGGCGCCGTGCTCGACGGCGAAGATGACATCGGCGTTGCGGATGGTCGAGAGCCGGTGCGCGATCGCGATCGTGGTCCGGCGCTGGATGAGGGACTCGAGCGCCTGCTGGACAACGCGTTCGCTTTCGGTGTCCAGCGCGGAGGTGGCCTCGTCGAGGACCAGGATGGGCGGGTCCTCGAGTATCACCCGCGCGATCGCCAGCCGCTGGCGCTCTCCGCCGGAGAACCGGTAGCCGCGCTCGCCTACGACGGTGTCGTAACCGTGCTCGAGCGCGGTGATGCGCTCGTGGATGAACGCCGCCTTCGCGGCGGCCACGATCTCCTCGTCGGTCGCGGCCGGCCGCCCATAACTGATGTTCTCACGCACTGTGCCGCCGAAGAGGTAGCTCTCTTGCGTGACAACCCCCACCGCATGCGCGATCGTCGCGGAGGTGAGGTCGCGCACGTCGTGACCGTCGATTGTCACCGCCCCGTGCTCGACGTCGTACAGGCGAGGTATGAGGTACGAGATCGTCGTCTTGCCCGCTCCGGAGGGTCCGACCAGCGCCGCGAGTTGCCCGGGCGAGACCAGCATCGAGACGTCGTGCAGCGCTTCGTCGGGTGCGGGCGGTCCGCCGTCCTCGCCGCCGCCGTAGCGAAACGACACATGCTCGAGCGCGACTTCGCCTCGAATCTCACCCTCGTCGATGCTGAGGGCGTTGGCTCGATCAGTGATCTGGGGCCGAAGGTCGATGAGTTCGAAGATCCGTCCGAACAGCGCCAGCGATGACTGCACGTCGACCGAGACCTGGAGCAACTGATTGATCGGGATCAGCAACCGGGTCTGCAGGGTCGTGAAGGCCACCAGCGTCCCCGCCGAGAGGTCGCCGTGAGTGCCCTGAAGCCCGGCGACCAGATAGACGAGCGCCGGGCTGATCCCGAAGAACGCCTGGGTGATCGCGAAGAACGATCGGCCGACGATCGCCTGTCGGATCTGCAGGCTGGCCTGGTTGGCGTTCTCGGCGCGGTAGCGATCGACCTCGTGCTCCTGTCGCCCAAACACCTTGGCCAACAGGATCCCGGATACCGACAGGGTCTCCTGAGTGATCGAGCCCATCACCGCCAGCGACGCCTGGGCCTCCCGGCGAGCTCTTCGCCGGGCGCGTCCGACCCGCCGGCTGAACAAGACGAAGAACGGAGTCGCGGCCAGCGAGATGGCGGTGAGCAGCGGCGAGAGCACGAGCATCGCCACCACCGAGGACACCAGGGTGACCACGTTGCTGACCACCGACGACGCGGTCGAGGTGATCGTGGTCTGCACCCCGCCGACATCGTTGGCCAGCCTCGACTGCACCTCGCCGCTGCGGGTCGCGGTGTAGAACGCCAGCGAGAGCCGCTCCAGATGCTCGAACAACCGGTTGCGAAGCTCCTGCAGCACCCGGTTGCCCACCACCTCGGTCAGATACGCCTGACCGACGTTCAGGACCCCGTTGACGATCGGGATGGCAATCAACGCTGCCACCAGCGGATACAGCGCCGTGAGGTCGGGGCCGCCCTGAACGAACAGGGCGTCGTCGAACACCCGCCGGACCAGCAGCGCGCTGATCACGCTCAACACCGAGCTGACCAGAATCATCGCGACGATCACCGCGAGCACAGTCCGATGCGGCCGGAAGAGACGTACGATCCGCCGACCCAGCTTCGGCGATTCGTCAGGAAGAACCGATGCGATCATCGGCCGAGGCTAACCGGCCGTCGCCACCGGTGCGAGGTCCGATGGCGAGCCAACCCCGGCTCTACGCGGGGGGCGTCTCTGATGCTGGAGGCGCTGGGAACTCTGGCGCTGGGGGCGCGCCTGGATCCTCGGCGGTCTGGCACCAGCGACCCAATGCGTGGCGGCCCACCAGCGTGAGCGTGCCGGCGGCCGTGATCCAGTCCCGCGCGCGCAGGTCGCCGACCACGTCAGAGGGCGCCGGTCCGGTGCCCGTCTCAGTGCCGGCCAGCTGATTGCTGCCGGGCCGCACCGTCCAGCGGCCGGAATCCAGCGCGCTGAGGGCCACGCCCTGCTCATCCGTTGGAAGGTCCAGGGGATGCGGACCCGGTGCAGAACCCGGTCGTGCCGGCCCCGCTTCGGGTGGGCCCTCCCGGTCAGGATCGGCGCCGAGCGGGTGCCCCGCGCTGTCGTCAGCCGGGTGCTTGACGTCGCTGAACAGCGGGTCGCCCCCGGAGAGATGGTCGTTCAGCCATTGACCGGCGGCGTCGGCGAAGGCGCGGGCCCGGTCGGCATCGACGCCGTAGCGCTGGGACAGCTCGTCCATATCCAGATCGGAGAACCGTTGCACTGACCGGCTGATCTCATCGGCTATGGCGCGCAGCCGATCTTCAAAACTGTCGTGATCGCTCATGCTCTACATGTTCGCAGGTGTTCATCGTGTCCCCGGTCGGTTCCTCACGCGGCGGCTCGATCGGTCAGGGCCCGACGACGGGTGGCGGGATCACTGAGCTCGGGTGCCCGCCACTCGGTCGGGTAGTGGTTTGAGCCGGGCGCGACGATCTCGTCCATGCGGTCGAGAGTCTGATCGTCGAGCGCGAGCCCTGCTCCTGCGAGCAACTGCTCGAGTTGCGCCATCGTGCGGGGCCCGATGATCACCGAGGTCACGGCAGGGTGCGCGAGCGGGAACGCGAGGGCGAGCTCGGACAGGGTGCAGCCGGTTTCGGTCGCGAGCGCGATCAGCTCCTCGACGATCTCCAGCTTTGAGGCGTTCTCGGGGATGGACGGGTCAAACCGCTCCGGCTGCAGCCCGGGACGGCCGCGTGCCAGATCGATCGGCCGGCCCTTGCGATAGGCGCCTGACAGAAATCCGCCGGCAAGTGGGCTCCAGGTCAGAACGCCCATCTGATGGCGCAGGCACACCGGAAGCACGGAGGTTTCGATCCCTCGAGCGAGCAGCGAGTAGGGCGACTGCTCGGTCCTGAATTTCTTCAGCGCGCGTCGCTCGGCGACCCAGTGCGCCTCGACGATCTCCTCGGGCGGAAAGGTCGAGCACCCGAACCCGCGGATCTTTCCCTGCGTCACGAGGTCGCTCAGCACCGAGAGGGTCTCCTCGATATCAGTCGAGTGGTCGGGTCGGTGGATCTGGTATAGGTCGATCCAGTCGGTCCGCAGGCGCTTGAGGCTGTGCTCGACGGCGGTCAGAATCCATCGTCGCGAGTTGCCGCTGCGGTTCGGCCCCTCACCCATGCGAAAGTGACCCTTCGTGGCCAGGACGACCTCGTCTCGCCGGCCTTGGAGCGCCTTGCCGACGATCCGCTCGGATTCGCCGGCAGAGTACATGTCGGCGGTGTCGACGAAGTTGATTCCGTGGTCGAGCGCGGCGTGGATGATCCGGGCGGAGTCCTCGTGATCCCGGTTACCGGTAGAGCCGAACATCATCGCCCCCAGGCAGTAGGCGCTGACCTCGATTCCGGTGGCGCCGAGCGTGCGATAGCGCATGGTGGTCACTGTGCGTAAAGCTACTGTGTATAAAGCTATTCGTCAAGCTACTGTGTGAGAAGCTAGGCTTTCGCACCGTGCCACCTGAGAGCGACGCCGACCTCGACGCCCAGGTCCGCCTCGCGCTCGCGACCTGGCCGCAGATCGACCCTGACGTCGAGGCCATCGTCATGGGCATCGCCAAGGCAGCCGGCTACCTCGACCACGCCGCCCAGGCCACACTCAGCCGCGTCGGGCTGACCAAGGAGGAGTTCAAGGTCCTCTGCGCTCTGCACACGGCCACCCGCTCCCACGGCGCGCTGTGCCGCGAGCTGCACGTCTCGACCGGCGCGATGACGAATCGCCTCGACAAGCTCGAGCGGGCGGGCCTGGTCGAGCGCTCGCGTGATCCTGACGATCGCCGGGGCGTGCTCCTGGCGCTGACGGCTCTCGGACGCCAGAAGCTGGATCAGTACATCGACACGGGAGCGACGCGGGAACGCCAGCTCCTCGGTGCGCTGAGTGCAACCGAGAAACGTCACCTCAAACGTCTTCTGCAGGCGCTGCTCACCTCACTCCGCGGCGAGCTCGGCGAACCCTGAACCCGCGCAGCGCCTTCGGCACTAGGCTGTCGGGGATGTCGCTTGTGATCGTCGGCGCCGGTCCCAACCTCGGCCTGGCTGTGGCCAGGCGGTTCGGCCGCGAGGGGCTCGCCGTCGGCTTGATCTCGCGTACGGAGTCACGGCTGGTCGAGCTCGTCGCCCAGCTGCGCCTTGACGGGATCACGGCGGCCGGCGCGGCGGCCGACATCCGCGACAGCGACGGGCTGGCACGGGCGATCCAGGGGCTTGGCGACCAGCTCGGGCCGGTCGAGGTCCTGGAGTATTCGCCGCTCCCGGCGCCCGAGTTCATGAAGCCGGTCCTCGAGACGACGGTCGCCGACGTTCGGGGCCCGCTGGAGTTCAGCGTGCTCGGCGCGGTCGCCGCGGCCCAGGCGGTCATCGGGCCGATGCGCGAGGCCGGGCGCGGGACGATTCTCTTCACAACGGGCGGCGCGGCCGTCAACCCGTATCCGGCCCGCGCCGGCGTCGGGATCTCCTTCGCGGGGGAGGTCGCCTACGCACGGATGCTGCACGACGCGCTGCGCGACGAGGGGATTCACGTCGCCCACATCGCAGTCGCCGGTCGGATCGCACCCGGAGCCGACAACGAGCCCGACGACATCGCCGAGGTGCTGTGGACGCACCACGTCGATCGGCGGGTCTTCCAAACCCGGCTTGGGATGCCGTGATCGGGAGCGTCGTCAGTCCGCGAGGATGACGTTGTGGCCCGCGCGCCGGAGCTCGTCGACCGGGTCGCCGCCGGCCGCGTCGGTGACGATGCCGCTGACGGAGGCGAGGCCCAGGACTCTGTAGGGGGAGACGGCACCGAGCTTCTCGGCGCTGGCGAGCACGTAGGTATCGGCGGCTCGGGCGGCGAGGGCTCGCTTCATGGCGGCTTCTTCGGGATCTCCGGTGGTCAGTCCGTGATCGGGGTGGACTCCGGTGACTCCGAGTAGGAAGAGGTCGGCGGTGATCGCTTGGGCGGCTTCGACCGTTGCGGCTCCGCATGCGACGGCCGAGTGTTTGTAGATGCGCCCGCCGAGCAGGAGGATCTCGACCGTCGGGTGGTCGACGAGCGCGGCGGCGATCGTCGGACTGTGCGTCACCACGGTCGCTGCGAGATCCGCGGGCAACGCGCGCGCGACAGCCAACGTGGTCGTGCCGCCGTCGAGGATCACTCGATCACCGGGGTGAATGAGAGCCGCTGCGCGCGCGGCGACGCGTTGCTTGCTCTCGGGCTCAACGATCGCGCGCGATCGGTAGTCGGCCATCGCGGCCGATACGGGCATCGCGCCGCCATACACCCGCTGGCATAGGCCGGCAGCGGCGAGGTCGCGCAGATCGCGCCGAACGCTGTCCTCCGACACGCCGAGCTCTGCCGCCAGTGTGGAGGAGATTCCCGGCGTCGCGCCGGCCTGACCGTCAGCGACGGGAGGCGTGTCAGTCGACGGGCGTGGAGCCCGGGCCATGGTGTCCGGGCGGCCCGTCGAGGACGTAGATCTCGGCGCCGAGGTCGGGAGCGAGGTGGTTGGCGCTCATCATGGCGATCACATGTCGCCCGGTGAGCTCGGCGACCTTGTCGCTGCTTTCGTCGCGCATCGCCTCCTGGTACTCATGGCGCAGCGCGAGCACGTTCTCACCGCGGCCCTTCGCCACCAGGACCTGCTCGCCCTTGGTGAGCGCCTGCTCGAGCATGACCAGGACGACGTTGTCTCGGATCGTGGTGTGGGCCTTCGTCGGCCCGCGGCCGGTGTACTCGCGCAGCAGCCTGACGATCGCGGTGGAGATCTCAGCGTGCAGCGAGCCGCCGGGCTGACGCTCGCTGTCGGTCTCGGTGGTCATCGTGACCCTTCTCGCCTTTCCCTGAGTGTGGCCCCGCGCCGGGAAGAGGGAAAGACGGCGGACCGCCGGGAGCGCAGATGCCGCTCGCGAACTCAACGTAGCGCCGAGCAGCGCAACCGAGTGTGACAGACGCGATACGCCCTTGTTAGGCCTTCGGGCCGCAGTGAGGCGGCTGGTACGCTTGGACTTGGTCGCCGTGGGTTCCGACCACGGCACTGGCGATGGACGCAGGTAGGCGGTCGGCGCTTCCCGTCGGGAGCGATCGGCTCCTCCACGAGACGGCAACGAGCGCGTGGAGGTGATCCGATGGCCGCGTCTGAGTTCCCTGGGCTCGCCGACGTCCTTCCGTTCCTGACCGCCGCGGCATGAGGGTGGGAACCGCGGGATCACATCCTCGTTCCGATGTCCGGCGCGGAAGGGAGATCGACCGCGCGGCCTGGGAACGTGCGATGAGGCAGCTCGGCGTGTGCATCCGGCTGCTCGCCACCGGTCTGGTCGCGCTCGGCGCCCGGCTCGTCATCTCCGGCCCCACCCCCCTCACCGTCCTATCGGCCGCGATCCTTGCGGTGCTGCTCCTCGCTGCGTTGCTTCTCGTCCGCCACGGCCGTAGGCACCAACCACGATCTCGGCCCTCACTCCCGACGGGCCGACGCTCAGCCCAACACGATGCCGGCGCCCGCAGGGTTTCAGGGAGGTCTTGACTGGACCGGGTAGGAGCGAACGGCGTGGCGATCCACGCCGTCGCCGTCCGCGCGATCGGCGCCCCGCCGACTGTCAGGTACCGGGTGCGCGATTTAGACTGGTCGCGTGAGGAGGGTCTGTCCCGTCGCCGGCGCGTTGCTCGCCCTGATCGCTTTGCTGCTGGCAGCGTGTGGTTCAACGAGTGCGGCGGGAGTGTCGGGGGCCGACTCCGCCGGTCCGGCCGGCCCGGCCGGCGCTCTGCGACTGGTGTCGGTCGGAACGTTCGACCAGCCGGTGTATCTCACCGGCGCGCCCGGGGACACGAAGCGGATCTTTGTCGTCGAGAAGGCCGGGCAGATCGCCGTCCTCGTCGGTGGTCATCGGCTCGCGCGGCCGTTCCTCGACATCAGCGGCATGGTGAATTCCGGGGGCGAGGAGCAGGGGCTGCTCTCGATGGCGTTCGCTCCCGACTACGTCACGAGCGGGCGCTTCTACGTCGACTACACATCGGCCAACGGTGACATTCACGTCGTCGGATTCCGCCGGTCGGCGGGTGACCCGGATCGCGCCGGCGCCGGCACCGCGCGCCCGGTGATCACCATCGCCCACCGCGATGCCCCCAACCACAACGGCGGCCAACTGCAGTTCGGACCTGATGGCGATCTCTATATCGGGGTCGGCGATGGCGGCAATGAGGGCGATCCGCGGGGCAACGGGCAGAACACCGACGTGCTGCTCGGCAAGCTCCTGCGAGTCGCCCCGAAGCCCGGCGGCGGCTACGCGATCCCCGCCGGCAACCCGTTCCGCGGCGTTGCGGGTAAGCGTCCGGAGATCTGGGCCTACGGGCTGCGCAACCCGTACCGGTTCTCGTTTGATCGGCTCACCGGCGACCTGGTGATCGGGGACGTCGGCCAGGACAGCTGGGAGGAGATCGACTTTGCGCCACACGGGTCCGGGGCGGGCGCCAACTACGGCTGGAGCGTGTGGGAAGGCGACCACCGCTACAAGCCCGGCACCGCTCCCCACGCAGTCTTCCCGGTACTCGAGAAGAGCCACAGCGCCCAGCACTACTGCGCCATCATCGGCGGCTACGTCGTTCGTGACCACTCGCTCCCGTCGCTGTACGGGCGGTATGTCTACGGCGACTTCTGCCGCAGCGAGATCAACTCGGTCAGCCTCAGCCCGGGCCACGCTCGCGGAGATCGCCCCACCGGACTGTCGGTCAGCTCGATGAGCTCCTTCGGTCAGGACACGGCCGGGCACGTATACGCGCTTTCACTCAGCGGACCGGTCTACCGCCTCGCGGGCTGACGGCGGCCCGAGCGAGTCAAGCGCCGCCTGCAGGATCGGCTCGCGGTAGCCGGCGTCTCCCGGGATCTTGGCGATGGCGGCGACCATGTCGAGGATCTGCTCGAGCGTGAGCGTGCTCCGGGTCTCGCCCGATGCCTGGGCGGCGAGCAGGAGCGGCCGTCCGGCGTCGAGGACGCGCGCGTAGCCCGTCCCGAACACGGGGTCGTCGGCACCGGAGTGCTTGAGGAGCTCGGCGGCGACGAGCCGCTTGCTGTTGAAGTACGCGTAGAAACGGCGTAGCCAAGCGGTGAGGCTCGCTCCAGGGGTGTCTGCGCCGATCGTCGCCGCGGCCTCGCAGACGGCGTCGATCTCATCGACGTAGAGCGCCTCGAGGAGCTCGCGCCGATTGGCGAAGTTGCGGTAGAGGGTGGCCGAGCCGACCCCGGCGCGCCGCGAGATCTCCGCCATCGAGACGTCGGCCTCCGGCGCTGCGAACGCGTCACGCGCAGCGGCGAGGATCCGCTCGCGATTGCGCTCGGCGTCGATGCGCCGCGACGGCGCGGGAGGAGTGGGTGAGGGGATCGTCATCAAATAAGTGGGGAGGGTCTCCGGTTATGTGGTAGCGTGAAGTGGGCACCCTCCCCGCTTCTTCATCGAGTCTAGGAATGAATCAGCCAGCACCCCACACCTCGGTCAGCTTCGGGATCGCGACCGCCCCACAGCAGGTCAGCTACGGCGACATCGTGCGGGTCTGGAGAGAGGCGGAGACGGTCTCGCAGATCGAGCATGCGTGGCTGTTTGACCATCTCCTGCCGATCGGCGGTGATCCGAACGGCCCGATCTTCGAGGGCTGGACGCTCCTCTCGGCCCTCGCCGCCCAGACCGAACGGCTGCGCCTCGGGTTGCTGGTGACCAGCAACCGCTTCCGGCCGCCGGCGATGCTGGCCAAGATCGCCGCCACGGTCGACGTCGTGTCCGGCGGGCGACTCGACTTCGGCATCGGAGTGGGCTCCCGGCCCAGCCCCCCGGCGGCCCGGCGCGAGTATCCCGCGTACGGCCTGCCCTATCTCGAGTTCGCCGAGGCGGTCCAGAGCCTCGCCGAAGCGTGCACGCTCATCCGCCGCCTGTGGTCCGAGGCCGAGCCGTTCGACTTCGACGGGACCTACAACCATCTGGCCGGAGCGTTCTGCAATCCCAAGCCCGTTCAGCGGCCTCACCCGCCGTTCATGATCGGCGGGCGCACCGCCGCGACGCTGCGGGTGGCCGCCGAGCATGCCGACCTGTGGAACATCCCCGGGGGCGACATCGACGACTGCGTGGGGCGAAGCGCTCTCCTTGACCGACTCTGCGACGAGATCGGCCGGGACCCCGCCGCGATCGTCCGCTCGATCCATCTCTCGGTCTCCTACGACCGGCCGGCCACGACCCGAGACGCGATCGCGGAGGCCGTCGACGCCGGCTTCCGGCACGTCATCCTCGGGCTCCGTGCTCCGTACCCCGAACACGTCGCGCACTGGGTCGCCGGCGAGCTCGTCGACACCGCGGCCTGAGGTCCGCGGCCAGGCGCGAGTTGAGCGTCGAGTGGCTGCTCAGTCGTTGCCTGAGATGAGGTCCCAGGCGCGCATCAGCTTCTCGTGACGCCGGTCAGCCTTTGACTCGGCCGGGTCGTCGCGCATCACGGCTGGATTGGCCGATGGCTTCGGGAGCTCCTCGCATTGCGCGAGGTCGAGCTTGAGCACCACACCGCGCTCGAAGATCGCCTGGACGTCGTCCGCATCGGCAAAGCGATGTTCCCTGCCAAACCGGTGCTCTCCGATGACGATCCCGTCGAAGACATCCTCGTCCTCTGCCGCCAGGACCTTCGCCACTTTCCCGATCTCCTCGCCGTCGGCGGAATACACCGCCGTCCCGTGGCTCACGACCTGATAGGCGATCGGGCGACCGAGATCCATGGCGCCAGCATATCCTGCCGGCGCTCGCCGCCTGTCAGCCATGCAACCGGTGACCCACCTGCACGCGCGCCGTGACACCGACGCCGAGTAACAGGCCGAGTGAGGCGAGGTAGCAGGTGAAGAGCACGCCGGCCAGCATCAGGAACAGCCCGACGGGAGTCCTCCCTGACACCAGGCGCAGGTAGTAACCCGCCACGGTAGGCGTGATGTTGAGGATGAGCCCACTGATCGCCGCGCCCGCCCATACGGCCCGCCATCGCAGCGATGGGCCCACGAGCGTGCGGAAGACCGCCCCACACAGCAGAGTGGTCAAGCCGAGCGCGGTCAGCGGAACCGCGAGCCGGATGATCGCGGGGTCGATGTTCAGACGGCGGACGAGGTCGGTGCCGGCCGTGGCCACGATGACCATGAGGATGATCAGTACGGTCACCACGCCCGCGACCGCGAGGTTGCGAAGCTTGCCGAGCACGACTCCGGCGCTCGGACGCGCGAGCAGCCGGTGCAGACAGCGCTCGAGCACGCCCACCACTCCCGAGCTGATCCACACCATCCCGGCGATCGAGCCCGCGATGAGCAGCGGTGACTGCTCCTTGGTGCGCAGAATGAGATCGACGATCTGGTCGTGGACGTCCTTGGGCAGCACCTGGGCGATCCGAGCCGAGAGCTCCTGGGCTCGCGCGTAGTCACCCAAGGCGACTGCCGCCAGAGCGGTGAGACCCAGGGCCAGCGGCACCAGTGATGAGAGCAGGAACCAGGCGAGTGCCGGGACGTCGTTGGCCACTCCGGAGTCCCAATACAGACCGATGAGCTCGCGAGGCACGCGCCGGGCCCGGGCGACCATCTCCTGCGGTCGCGACCGCATCCCGCGCACAACTCACAGATCAGACGCCGAACACCGCCGTCACCTCGCCCGAGGTGACGGCATCGGCAAGCCGCTGGTGGTCGAGCTCGTTCTGATCGGCGTAGGCAGCCGCGAAGTGGGCGATCGCCTGATCGAACTTGGGGCCGGGACCGAGGTACGCCGCGATGGCCACGCGGTCCCCGGAGCGCGCGTGCGCACGGGCCATCGACCACCCGCAGGCCCGCGTGTAGGCGTGCAGACCCGCCTCGTCCATCGTCGACAGATCGATGGACGCCTTCCAGTCCCACAGCTGGCGGATGTAGAAGTCGTGCTCGACTCCGTCGAGCCCGACGCTCCGCTGCCAGCCAAGGAAGACGTCGATCGCCGCCTGGGACAGCCGCTGGCCGCGGACGACGCGTTCGCCGTGGTTCTCAAAGACGCTCGCGCCCAGGTAGGGCTCCAGCACCGACGCCTGCGCCTCTTTCATCTGCAGCACGAGCGGATCCTGGCCGCCCCGGCCGACGAACAGGAGCACCCACGCGCGTGTGCCGACGCTCCCGACTCCAACGACCTTGCGGGCCATGTGGACGAATCGGTAGGTCGAAAAGAGGTAACGGCGATCCTCGTCGAGGCTCGCGGCGTAGGCGTCGAGCGCCGCTCGCACGATCTCAGTGTCCTTGCGAGCATCATCGGGGTCGACCAGTTCGCTCAGCGGCACCAGCAGCGGCGGCACGCGCCGAAACCGCAACTCCGCGCCGACGCGCTCGGTGAGCTTCGTGACCGCCCGCAGGCTGGTCTTGCGTCGCGCCTTGGCGAACGGCTTCGCGAACAGGATCCGGCCCTTGTTGCCGAGCCGCCCGCCGAACCGCTCGACAAGCTCACTCGCGTCGAGGCGGTCATACCAGACCTCGAGGTGGCTCTCGGCGGCGAAGCCGCGCATCCCCTCGCGGTACTCCCGCACGCACTCGGCCACGAGCCAGTGGCGGCGACCCGCGGGGAGCCCGAGATCGCGCCCGGCGATCTCGACGCTCGCGGCCATCCGCTTGACGTCCCATTCCCACGGGCCGGGGAGGGTCTCGTCGAAATCGTTGGGACCGAACAGGAGCCGCCGATCCTGCGCCGCGAAGCCACCGAAGTTGGAGATGTGCGCGTCGCCGCACGCCTGCACCACGATCCCCGAATCCGGCGTCACCGCGAGGTCCGCCGCCATGACCGCGGCCGCGCCGCGGTAGAAGGTGAACGGGGAGACGAGCATCCGCCCGTAGCGGATCGGCACGAGCTCCTGAAGTCGCGTGGCCGCCTGGTTCTGGAGGACGGAGACCGGATCCGGACGGTCCGGCGCCGGCGCCCAATCACCGTGGGCGCGACGGGGCGTGGACTGCCGGGCCGCACGCCCCCGTTCGGCTGACTCACCGGTTTGCAGTGTTGCCTGGAGAGTGAGACTCAACTGGCAGATCCGGGGCGCGGCAGGTTACGGCGGATGATGTGACCGTAACGATGATCGACGCTCGCGTGGGCCCGATGTGCCGAAGATCTCATGCCGTGGACCGCCGAGCGCACCACCGGCCGCGCCGCGTGGCCCACCACCGCGAACAGGATGAGCGGGCCGAAGAGGGGGAACTCCCCGACCCCGGGCCCCGCTATCCATCGCACGGACGCGGTCACCACGGATGCGCCGAGCGCCATCTCGCCGACCTCGGGGGTCCCGGGGGCATTGAGCACCCGCGCCACCTTGCGATGCGCCGTCTGCGCCGCAAGGGCGAGGGCGATGATCGTCACGAGGCCCGAATTCGGCCCTGAGATCCCGAAGAGCCTTGTGATCGTCCGGGCGCGGGCCTCATTGAGCAGCAGGTACACGAGCCTCAGATCGGCGACGAGCAGCGCGCCACCGCCGAAAAGCTCCTCGCGCGCCACCTCACGATCGTGGGCGCTGTCGCTGTGCGGGATCGAGCTCGGAGGAACGTCGGGGGGGCTCATCGTCCCCACACGCTCGCGCGGCCCGTGCGCGGTTGCATCACCCCAATCAGGTGAGCCCGCCGGTCAGTGGCGGAAGCTCTGGTGCTCTTCGGGACGCCGAGCCGGCATCGGGCCCTCGAGCGACTCCAGCCACGCCGACTGTTTGCGCAGATCTCCCAGGAACAGGTCGGCCATATCGGTGGTCAGGCCGGCCCGCACCACGACGCGCAGGACGGAGAGGTCCTGACGATTCTCAGGGAAGGTGTACGCCGGCACCAGCCAGCCGAACTCACGCAACCGAGCCGACACGTCGAACACGGTGTAGTTGCACACCTCGGGCGCGGTGGTGAAGGCCAGCACCGGCAGCTCGCTTCCGTCGGTGATGAGCCGGTAGCAGCCGATCGCCGCAACCTCACGGGCGATGTGCTGGGCGATCCGGTTGGACGCGCGCTGAATCTCTGAGTAGCCGTCCATGCCGAGCGCCAGGAACATGAAGTACTGCGCCAGCACCTCACTTCCGGGTCGGGAGAAATTGAGCGCGAACGTCGGCATCGATCCGCCGAGGTAGTTGACGTCGAACACAAGATCGCGGGGGAGCGCCGCCGCGTCGCGCCAGATCGCCCAGCCGACCCCCGGGTACACGAGGCCGTACTTGTGGCCGGACGCGTTGATCGAGTGCACGCGCGGGAGCGCGAAGTCCCAGACGAGGTCGGGCTGGGAAAACGGTGCGACGAACCCGCCGGAGGCGGCGTCGACGTGGACGGGGATATCAGGGCCGCCGCTTGCCGCCAGCTCGTCCAGTGCGGCGCAGATCTCGGCCACCGGCTCGTAACTGCCGTCGAAGGTCGAACCCAGGATCGCCACCACGCCGATCGTGTTCTCATCACAGTGCGCGACGGCTTCGGCCGCCGTGAGATGGAAGCGGTCCCCCTCCATCGGCACCAGGCGCGGCTCGACGTCCCAGTAGCGGCAGAACTTGTCCCAGCAGACCTGCACGTTGATGCCCAGGACCAGGTTCGGCCGGTCGGTCGGCTTGCCGGCTGCCTTCATCCGCGCTCGCCACAGCCACTTCAGCGCCAGGCCGCCGAGCATGGCGGCCTCGCTGGAACCCGTGGTCGAGCAGCCGGTCACATCGCCGTCGCCCGGCGCGTGCCACAGCCGGCCGATCATGTTCACGCATCGACGCTCGAACTCCGCCGTCTGCGGATACTCGTCCTTGTCGATCATGTTCTTGTCCGCCGTCTCCGCCATCAGCTGGGCGGCGTCCGGGGGCATCCAGGTCGTCACGAACGTGGCCAGGTTCAACCGGGCGCTCCCATCCAGGAGCAGCTCGTTCGTCATCAGGTCATAGGCGACCTTGGTGCCGGTCCCCGCCTGCGGGATGACGTCGCGTGGGAGGCCGGCGAGCTCCTCCTCTTGGACCATCGCGGGTTCGGTCGAACCGCCGTTGGCGGCCGGCTGGAGGCCTGGTGTGTCAGTGGTGGAAGTCATGAGTCAAGTCTCAATCGGCGGCCTCGCCATCACAAGGTGGCCCGCACCCGGCGCGCGGGCGTGTGGGCACGTGGCGCCTGCCACGCGAGGGCAACCCTCGTCAGGCCGTCACCCGATCAGGACGACGACCTCGGCGCGGAGCGGCCGTAGCGTGTGGAGTGCTATGCCGACCCCACCGACCGCCACCGACCCCGACGCCAGCGACGCGCCCGACCCCGCCCACTCCCGAGGATCCGACGGCGACACTCCTGAGTAAGGGCTTCATGGTCCTGCTGCTGATCGCGGCCGTCGTGGGGGTGGCCGTCTCATTGGTCGCGTGGTGCTTCGTGGAGCTCGTCTATCAGCTCCAGCAGGAGCTCTTTCACCACCTGCCCTCCGCGCTCGGCTACCAGCACGGCCCGCCCCAGTGGTGGTCGCTGCCGATCCTGGGCATCGCCGGGGTGCTCGTCGCACTGGCGATCACCCGGCTACCCGGCAACGGCGGCCACGTGCCCGCGGGGGGTCTGAAGGTCGGTGGCGCCCCCACTCAGCCGATCGAGCTGCCCGGGATCATCCTGGCCGGCCTGATCTCGATCGGCTTGGGCCTCGTCATCGGCCCGGAGGCGCCCCTGATCGCGCTTGGAGCCGGGCTCGCGGTGGCGATCATCAAGCTGGCGCGCCGGGACGCCCCGTCTCAGCTTCTCCTCATCGCGGGAGCAGCCGGAAGCTTCGCCGCACTGTCGTTCGTGTTCTCCTCGCCGATCATCGCCGCGGTCATCCTCATCGAGGCGACCGGGTTGGGCAAGTCACGGCTTCCCATCGTCCTCATCCCCGGGCTGGTCGGTGCCGGGATCGGGTCGCTGGTGTCGCTCGGGATGGGCTCCTTCACGGGGCTGAGCTCGAGTGCCTACGCCCTCGCGCCCCTGTCGCTGCCGGCCTTTCCGCATCCCACCGCCGGCAACTTCGGGTGGACGATCGCCCTGGCGCTCGCCGTCGCGCTCGTCGCCCATCTGATCCGCACCGGAGGAGTCTGGACCCAGCAGCTGGTGAAGCCCCGCCCGCTCGTGCTCCTGCCGGTGTGCGGGCTGCTCGTGTCCGGACTGGCCATCGCGTTCTCGCAGGCCACCGGACGGGGCGTCAACGAGGTGCTGTTCTCCGGCCAGGACGCCCTCCCGGGGCTCGTCTCCGGCGCCGGGACGTGGTCGATGTCGGCGCTTGCGCTGCTCATCGTCTTCAAGGGCGTGGGCTATTCCCTCTCGCTGGGCGCCTTCCGGGGCGGTCCGACCTTCCCGGCCATCTTCCTCGGCGCCGCCGGCGGAATCATGGCGTCACACCTCCCCGGGTTTCCGATGGCGGCAGCCGTGGCGGTCGGGATCGGCGCCGGCACCGTGGCCATCCTGCGCCTGCCGTTGTCGGCCGTCGTCGTCGCGACGCTGTTGACCGGCAACGCCGGGGCGGGGGTGACCCCGCTGACCATCATCGGCGTGGTCGTCGCGTATCTCGCGACCGTCTGGCTGTCGGCGTTCCAGGCCGCCAGAACGGCGGACGTGCCGGCGGCCGAGCCGGAGGGGGTCGGCGCCGTGGCTCCGACCCCGGCGTCGTGACCCGCTTGTCACCCTGTTCGGGCGATGCGGCGCCACGGACGCGGCCGTGTACTTAGCGCCCTGTCAACGAAGGAGGAGCACCCGTGGCGTCTGGCACCAAACACCCGAGTGACGCTGACCGTCCGACGCATGTGGTGATCGTCGGCGGCGGCTTTGCGGGCGTCGGTTGCGCGCGCGGGCTCGCCGGGGAGGACTCGGTCCGCGTCACCCTGATCGACCAGCACAACTACCACCAATTCCAGCCGCTGCTCTACCAGGTGGCGACGTCGCAAGTGGCGGCTACGAGCATCGCCTCCTCGTTGCGCAAGATGTTTCACGACGATCCCAACGTCGACGTGAAGCTGGGCGAGGTGACCGACGTCGACGCGGCGACCCACTCGGTGAAGACCCGCGAGGGCGAGACCATCACCGGCGACATCGTCGTGCTCGCGGCTGGGGCGCAGGCGAACTTCTTCAACACCCCGGGCGCGGCGGAGCACGCATTCCCGCTGTACTCGCTCACCGACGCCGAGCGGCTGCGGACGCGGATGCTCACGGTGTTCGAGGATGCCGATCGCGACCCGGCGCTGATCGAGCGGGGCGCGCTGAACTTCGTGATCGTCGGGGCGGGGGCGACGGGCACGGAACTGGCCGGCTCGATGGCCGACATGATCCACGACACGATGCCCGACGAGTATCGCGACCTTGCCGTGGATCGTGCCACCGTGCAGATGGTCGATCTCGGGGACGTGGTCCTGAACGGATTCTCTGACCGGGCGCACAAGTACGCCAGCAAGGTGCTCACCGACCGCGGCGTCACCCTCCGGCTCGGCACCGGGGTCAAGGAGGTGGCGGCGGATCACGTCGTGCTCTCGGACGGGACGACGATCATGACCCGCTGTGTGGCCTGGGCCGGGGGCCAGAAGGCCGCGGCGCCGGCGGCGGCGAGCGGACTGCCGCAGGGACGCGGCGGGCGCATCGACGTGGGGGCCGACCTGACGACGGAGGCCGCACCCGGCGTCTATGTCATCGGTGATATGGCCAACATCCCGGGACCCGATGATCGGGCGTTCCCGCAGCTCGGCTCGGTGGCACTGCAGAGCGGTCAATGCGTCGCCAAGAGCATCCTGGCGGAGATCGCCGGCGACTCGCGCGAGACGTTCGATTACAACGACAAGGGCATCATGGCGATGATCGGGCGCGGCGCGGCGGTGGCCGAGGTGGGCAAGCACCGTCATGAGCTGCATGGCTCCATCGCCTTCGCCGCCTGGCTGGGGGTGCATGCCGCGCTCATGAGCAGCGTGCGCAACCGCGTCGAGGCCTTCGTGGACTGGGGCTGGGACTATTTCTCCAAGTCCCGTGGGCCCCAGGTCCTCGATCGGCGCTCCAGCGCGGCGCACATCGACTGGGGCGACACCGACGATGTCGAGGTGACCGCTAAGACGCCGTCGGCAGCGTGAGCACGAACACGAGGGCTCCCACGAAGACGATGGAGCCGAGGCCCAGCACCACGACGCGCAGTCGCAACCACTCCACGCGCAGCGACACGGCGGCCAAGAAGAGCACCGCGGCGAAGAACACGGTCGCCAGGATGTGGTCGTCGTCGTTGGTCTTGGCCTCGCTGCCTTCGGCGAACACGCGATCGGCCTCGGCGCTGTCCGCCGCGGCCGCCACGAACGGCGCCGGGTCGTACTGAGGCATGTAGGTGGGCCCGGGAGGGGCCCGGCGGTTGGTCAGCGGATGCAGCGCCAGCCAGGCTGCGAACACGGGCTGAAAGGCCGGGCGAAAGCGCCGGCGATAGTCGGCGGCAAGCCTCGGGTTGCCCGACTCCGTGGCGTTGAACCAGCCGTTGACGAGCATCAGGTCGCCGAGGTGGATCTGGCCTCCGCTGACGGTGTCCTCGTCGGCGCGGACCCGGAGCGCCGACGCCTGGCTATAGCGCTGCGATTGCTCGCCTGACCACTGGGCCGCCTGGTACCCGCTCCAGGCGGTGGCCAGCGTCGCCAGCGACAGCAGCAGGACGGCGCCCAGCTCGAGCCAGCGCTCGGTCCGCGCGCCGTCCTTCTCCTCCGGTGCGGCGTGCTCGGGTGGCTCGCTCAGCTCGTGCGGCGCGTGGAGGTGGACGTGCGACACCTACAGAACGCTGCCGATGGTGGGACGAGTGGCGTTGCCTCTGACGCCCAGCGTGTCGAGCAGGTGGTCACCCACACGCAGCGCGTTGGCCATCGCGGTCAGCGCGGGGTTGACCGCGCCGATGCTGGGAAAGATGCTCGTGTCCGCCACGTAGAGGTTGTCGAGCTCGTGGGCCTTGCAGTTGACGTCGACCACGGACGATCGCGGATCCGAGCCAAAGCGGCAGGTCCCCGCCTGATGGGCGACGCCGGCGACCGGGATCTCGTTCTTGAGGTAGGCGTGATGGGGCAGCAGGTGGTGGTGGTGCATCCCCAGGTCGCCCACCATGGACTTGAGCTGTTCGAACAGCCGGTCCTTGGGCTCATTGTTGGTGGGCTTGTAGGCGATCGTGATCGCGCCATCGCCACCGACAGTGACCCGGTTGTCCGGGCGCGGGAGATCCTCGGTTGACAACCAGAAGTCGACCGCGTGGCTCGCCACATCCTCCAGCGACCACGTCGGCGCGAACCTGGTCTCGCCCGGCTTCTCGCCGTGGAACATCGGCGCCTGTGACTTGCCGACCATCTGGATGTTGCCCATCGGGAACTCGAAGTCGGGACCGTGGAGATAGAAATCGTTGAGCCCGAGCGTCTTCTGGAACACCGTCGGGTTCTCCTCCAGGGACAGCGCCAGCACCGCCTGGCTGTTGTGGAACATGTAGTTGCGCCCCACCTGGTCTGAGCCGTTGGCCAAGCCGTTGGGGTGACGCTCGTTGGCCGACATCAGAAGCAGTCGTGCGGAGTTCGCTGCCCCGCAGCAGACGACGACGATGTCCGCGGTCACCTGCTCCTGTACTCCTCCGCGGTCGACGACCACGGTCGTGACGCTCGTCCCCGACGGGTTTGTCTCCAGCCGCACCGCCTGGGCGTTGATCAGCAATTCCACGTTCTCGTGCTCGAGCGCCGGCCTGACCCCGAGGACCTCGGCGTCGGATTTGGCGTGCACGACGCAGGGGAAGCCGTCGCAGTTGCCGCAGCGCATACAGGCGCTATAGGGCATGTCGCGCTCGTTGAGCATGACGCCGCAGGGGGCGTGGAACGGGTGGTGACCCAATGCCGTCAGGTCGTCGGACAGTTGCTGGATCCGAGGCTCATGAGACACGGCGGGGAACGGATACGGACCGCTGGAACGCGGCTCGGTCGGATCCTCCCCACGTGCGCCGTGCACGCAGTACAGCTGTTCGGCGAGGGCGTAGTACGGCTCCATCACGTCGTAGCCGATCGGCCACGCCGGCGAGACGCCGTCATGGTGGCGCAGCTCGCCGAAATCCTCTTCGCGCAGCCGGTAGAGCGCCGCTCCGTAGAGCTTGGTGGCGCCGCCCACGCAGTAGTGGACCTGCGGCTGAAACTCCTCCCCGTCGGGATAACGCCACGTGTCCGCCGATACGTAGCGGTTGGCGACGAAGACCTCGTCGGCCGAGATGTTCTCAGGCTCGCGGGGGAGCCAGCCCCCCCGCTCAAGCAGCAGGATCCGCTTGCCCGACGGGGCGAGGTGACGCGCCAGCGTCCCGCCGCCCGCGCCGGTGCCGATGATGACGACGTCGTAGTGGGTCACGAGACCGCCTCAAAGGGGGCGGGAGGGATCGAGCGAGTGAGCGTCGACGACGTCGGCGGCCCGAGCCCCTCGATCACCAGTTGCTCGGCGAGGATGATGCGCGCCGCCGCCTCGATCAGGGCCAGGTGTGAGAACGCCTGGGGGAAATTGCCGAGGTGGCGGTCGGTCCCGGCGTCGAACTCCTCGGCGTAGAGCCCGAGCGGAGAGGCGATGCGCAGCAGCCGCTCCATCAGATCGTGGGCCCGCTGCGCCTCGCCGACGATCGAGAGCGCCGACACCAGCCAGAAGGAGCAGATGAGGAACGTCCCCTCCTTCCCGGAGAGGCCGTCGTCGGTCTCGTCGGTCCGGTAGCGCAGGACGTAGCCGTTCTCGGTCAGGTCGTCGGCGATGGCCAGCACGGAGGAGTGCATACGCTCGTCATCGCCGGCGAGGAACCCGAACAGCGCTGCGAGCAGCGTCGACGCGTCCAGTCCCTCGGTGTCGTAGTGCTGTCGCAGCACTCCGTCCTTCAGGCCGTGTTCGAGGATGTCGGCGTGGATCTCGTCCGCGGTGGCCTGCCACTTCGCCTCCAGCTCCGGGGCGCCCCGGATGGCCGCCAGCTTCGCCGCGCGGTCCAGCGCCACCCAGCACATCAGCTTCGAGGAGACGTAGTGCTGCGGCTTGCCGCGCGCCTCCCAGATGCCCTGGTCGGGGTCACGCCAGACGTTGGTAGCGCATTCGGCCTGCGCCTGCACGATCGGCCATAGCCGACGCGGCAGGCGCTGGCTGTGCATGCAGTGCTTGAGGATGGAGTCGAGCACCGCCCCGAACACGTCGTTCTGGCGCTGGTCAAAGGCCCCGTTTCCGATCCGTACCGGATGGGCGCCCGAGTATCCGGACAGGTCCTCGCGGAAGCTCTCGGTCAGGTCACGCCGACCGTCGATGCCGTACATGATCTGCAGGCCGCCGTCGCTGTTGGGCTCGACATCGGCGACGAACTGCATGAACTCGTCCGCCTCCCAGTCGAGACCGAGGAGGTGCAGCGCCTGGAGCGTGAACGTCGAATCGCGCATCCACGTGTAGCGGTAGTCCCAATTGCGCTCGCCCCCGGGAGTCTCGGGCAGCGAGGTGGTCGGTGCCGCCACGGTGGCCCCGGTCGGCATGTAGGTCAGGCCCTTGATCGTCAATGCGGAGCGCTGGATGGCCTCGCGCCAGCGGTGGTCGGCGAACGGTCGCGCCTGGTTCAGCCAGCGCCGCCAGAAGTCGACGGTCGCGTCGAGCCGCTGCCGGGCGTCATCGACATCCTCCGCCACGCCGAGCCCCTCTCCCCATCCGAGGGCGACGTAGGCCTCCTCGCCGGTCCTGAGCGTATGGCGGGCGCGGACACGACTGACCTCGATCCCGAGCTTGAGATCCGTCTGCAGCCGGATCGTCTGACCGGCGCCGGTGGCGTCGGCGGTATGCACGCTGCCGTTGACGAGGGTCCACTCGGCCGGCTCGCGGCCGTAGTCGAACGCCGGCTCGCAGATGAGCTCGATCTCGACTTCGCCGGCCAGGCATTTCGCCGTCCGCACGAGCATGTGGTCGGCGTCCTCGTCGGTGGGCGGGCGGGTGTGTGGCGTGATCAGGTCCTCGTGCGTCGTCGGGCCCATCGTGAGCGCCTCGCGGACCTCGAGCCACCCACCGGGCGTCTTCCAGGTGGTCACCATCACGTTCGTGCCGGGGACGTAGTGGCGGTCAGAGGGCACCATGACGCCGAACGGTCCGAGGCGGAAGAGCCCGGCCTCACGGTCCAGCAGCGAGCCGAACGCGCTGGGTGAGTCAAAGCGCGGCACGCACAGCCAGTCGACTGATCCGTCGGGAGCGACGAGGGCGCTGGTGTGGCAGTCCGACAGGAACGCGTAGTTGGCGATCGGCGGGAAGGGCGACGGCGCGGCGGCGCTCTGGGCGGGGCGCGGAGCGGCGGACTTGGCCTTGGCGCCGTCGGAACGTCCGTTGCGGCTGCGCTTGCTCTTTGGCGTGGCGGAGGTCATGAGGCCACCCACGGGTCGTGCCAGTGTCCGACGCCGGCGAGCAGGCGGTCGGCCTCCTCCGGGCCCCAGGAACCGGGGGCGTAGGGATGGACCGGAGGGGGCGCCTCGAGCAGCGGCGCCATGATCCGCCAGGTCTCCTCGACGCCGTCCTGGCGAGTGAACGGCGTGCTGTCACCTTCCATCGCGGCCTCCAGCAGCACCTCGTATGGGGTCGGGCCCTCACCGCCCTCCTCGGCGAACTCCATGTCGAGCGTGATCGCCTGCGGGCCCCCCTTGTCAGCGCGGTGGGCGTCGATCTCCAGCCGGACGCCGGTCGTCGGATCCAGCTTGACCACAAGTTGCCCATCCGCGGGCGGGCGGCCGCCCGATGACATGAACCTCAGGCTCGGGGGTCGGCGAAACACGAGACGCAGCTCGGTCTGGGTGACGGGCAGGAGCTTGCCGGTGCGGATGAAGAAGGGCACGCCCGCCCACCGCCAGTTGTCGATCTCCAGGCGCAGCGCAGCGTACGTTTCCGTCGTCGATCCCGCCGCGACGCCGTCGATGTCGAGGTAGCCGTCGTGCTGGCCGCGGACGTAGTGCTTGGGATCCGCGTCGGCCATCGAGCGGAACACGGCGAACTTGGCGTCCTTGAGCGTGGCGGCGTCCGCGCCGGCGGGCGCCTCCATGGCGGCCATCGCCACCACCTGCATGAGGTGGTTGACGACGACATCCTGGAGCGCGCCGACTCGATCGTAGAAGTGGCCGCGATCCGCCACCCCGAAGTCCTCGGCCATGGTGATCTGGACGCTGGACACGTGCTGGCGGTTCCAGACCGGCTCGAGCATCGTGTTGGCGAAGCGCAGGTAGAGCAGCTCCTCCAATCCCATCTTCCCGAGGTAATGGTCGATCCGGTAGAGCTGGGACTCGTCGATGTACTGGTGGATGTCGGCGGCGAGCGCATGGGCGGACGCGAGGTCGTGACCGAACGGCTTCTCCACGACGACTCGCGCGTCGGTGGTCAATCCCGCTTCGGACAGGCCCTTGATCACGGTGGCGAAGAGGAACGGCGGGATCTCGAGGTAGAACACCGGCCGCTGCGCCGGCCCGAGTGCGCGCGCGACACGCTCGTATGTGCCGGCGTCGCCGAAGTCGCCCTGAACATAGGAGAGGCGAGCGGCGAAACGGGCAAAGACCGTGTCATCGACGATCTCCCCGGTGCCCTCGATGCAGGTGCGCGCGTGATCGCGGAGCCGATCGACCGACCAGTCGTCCACTGACACGCCGAGAACGGGGCAATTGAGCAGACCGCGCCGCTCGAGGCGATACAGCGAGCGGAAGGTCATCACCTTCGCGAGGTCGCCCGTGATGCCGAAGGCCACGAACGCGTCGGCCGCCTGAGGCGCGGCACCGGCCTCGGGGCCCGCTGTCTGAGCATCTAGGACGGCTGCCATGGTGGTCTCCTCGCTGCCGCGCGTTCGCGGCGCTGCACGGATCTCGATGGCCGGACGCTACGAGGCGGTCCGTGTCAGGGCATCACCCGTTGGGGGTGATGCCTGCGTACGCGGGGCGAGCTTTGCTCGTCACAGATGGCGAACGATCTCGCACGCTGGCAGTTTGCGACGACGAGCATCTACCATTTTCTGTTCGTGCCGGTGACGATCGGGCTGGCCTTCCTGGTTGCCGTCCTGCAGACGGCGTGGCATCGCACCGGGCAGCCGGAGTACCGCCGTGTGACGCGCTTCTTCGGAACGCTGCTGCTCATCAACGTGGCTGTCGGTGTTGTCACCGGACTGGTGCAGGAGTTCGAGTTCGGGATGAACTGGTCGGCGTACTCGCGTTTCGTGGGAGACGTGTTCGGTGCTCCGCTGGCGATGGAGGGGCTGGCCGCCTTCTTCCTGGAGTCGACGTTCCTGGGCCTGTGGCTGTTCGGCTGGGACAGGCTGCCCAAGCGCGTGCACCTCGCCTGCATCTGGATGGTGGCGCTCGGCTCGATGCTGTCTGCGCTGTTCATCCTCGCCGCCAACTCGTGGATGCAGCATCCGGTCGGGTACGCACTGAACTCCAAGGGCCAGCCGGTCTTGAACAACATCGGGGCGTTGTTCACCAATCCGACATTTCTGTGGGGCTACGTGCACGTTATCCTTGCCTCGCTGGTCACGGGCTCGCTGGTGATGCTTGCCGTGTCAGCCTGGCATCTGCGCAAGCGGCGTGAGACCGGTGCGTTTCATCGCACGGCGCGCATCGCTGTGCTCGTCTTGCTCCCCGCGATCCTCATCCAGATGTTCGTCGGGAACAAGCTCGGAGAGATCGAGGCGAAATACCAGCCCGCCAAGATCGCCGCTGCCGAGGCTCAGTGGACCAACTGCCAGCCCTGCTCGTTCTCGGCGATTCAGATCGGAGGAGGCCAGAACGATCAGACTCCGACGCAGATCATCGCGATCCCGCACCTCCTCTCCGTGCTCGCGACCGGTTCGTTCGACGGGCCGGTCGAAGGTCTGGACGAGCTCCAGTCCGAGTATCAGAAGCAGTACGGCCCGGGCAACTACATCCCGGACGTGTTCATCCAGTACTGGTCGATGCGCGTCATGGCCTATCTCGGCGCGCTGATCATGCTGCTGGCGCTGTGGGGGGGATGGCTGGTGCACCGCGGCACCCTCGATCGCTCGAGGTGGTTTGGACGCCTTGCGTTGTGGGCCGTCGTGACGCCGTTCCTGATGAACACCGCGGGCTGGCTGCTGACCGAGAGCGGCCGGCAGCCGTGGATCGTGCAGGGCCTGATGAAGACCGTGAACGCCAACTCGCCGGGGGTGACCTCCACCGATATCGCGATCAGCCTGATCACGTTCGTGCTCATCTACATCGCGCTCGGCGCCGCGGACCTCTTCCTGATGCTCCGCTACGCGCGACGTGGACTCGAGGACGAGCGTGTCACCGGATCCGGGGCCGGCGCGGACGGCGGCCCCGGCGCTCCTGCAGTCCCCGCACTCACGTATTAGGGCATCCGATGCAGCTTCACACCATCTGGTTCGTCATCATCGTGATCTTCTGGGTCGGCTTCTTCGTGCTCGAGGGGTTTGACTTCGGGGTCGGCATGCTCCACACGATCGTCGGGCGCACGGACACGGATCGGCGCGTCGCGCTCAACACGATCGGCCCGTTCTGGGACGGCAACGAGGTGTGGCTGGTGGTGGCCGGTGCTGCCACGTTCGCGGCGTTCCCGGGCTGGTACGCGACGATGTTCTCCGCGCTGTACCTGGCGCTGCTCGTGGTCCTCGCCGCGCTGATGGCCCGCGGCGTCGCGTTCGAGTATCGGGGCAAGAGCGAGAACCCGCGCTGGCGCAGCGGATGGAGGTGGTGCACGACAATCGGCAGCCTGCTGATCCCGCTGCTCATCGGCGTGGCATTGGGGGACCTGCTCAGCGGTCTGCCGATCGACTCCGCTCACAACTTCACCGGCAACTTCCTGGACCTGCTGACGCCCTACGGTCTCTGGACCGGAGTGACGCTCGTGGTGCTCTGCCTGCTGCACGGCGCGGTCTTCCTCAAGCTCAAGACGACCGGGGCCGTGCGCGAGCGTGCGCGATCACTCGCGCGGCCGCTGGGATGGGCCGCGGTCGCGCTCGGTGATCGGCTTCGTGATCTGGACCCGAGCGGTCGCCAACGGCCCGGATGTCCCGGGTCCCGTCGAGATCCTGGCCGTGATCGCGGTGCTCGCCGCTGCGCGGCTGGCCGTGTCCGAGCACAACGACGGATGGGCGTTCGCCGCGTCGGCGATCGCCATCGCCGCCGTTGTCGGGTCGATCTTCATCGACCTCTATCCCAACGTGATGATCTCCACCACCAACGCCGCCTACAACCTGACCGTCAACAACTCCGCGTCGGGCTCATACGCCCTGAAGGTCATGACCATCGTGGCCGTGATCTTCTTCCCGCTTGTGCTCGTCTACCAGGGCTGGTCCTTCCACGTGTTCCGCGCCCGGGTCACGGCTCCCCCGAGCCAGGCCGAAGCGGGCCCCTCAAGCCAGGCCGAGGCCCCGGCCGTCAGGCCCGCCGCGCCGCCCGCCTGAGTTCGGACGCGCCTAGCGCCGGTCGCGGCGGTCTTCGCGCCGGTCCCCGCGACGGCGTACGCCGCGAGTGACGACCGCTGCCGTCCCGGCGACCGCGGCGGTGCGAGCGACGGGCCGCGGTCCGAGCACGCCCCGTCTGCCGACTCGACGTCTTCCAAGCATTTCAGACTCCTTCTTTCGTTTTCGCCTCGTCGGCCTCGATCGCCGCCGCGAGGGCCTGGATCGGGATTCGGCCGCCGGCCACGAGCTGACCTCCTGACCTGCGCACGGCGGACCCGAACGGCGCGGCCCACACGTTCTCCCAGACCAGCACGGCCGCGACGCTGCCTGGTTCCAAGGCCGCCCCGATGGCCTCGACGTCCTCCTCGGCCAGCAGCAGCGCGAGCTCGGTCTCCAGCCCGCGCAGCCCGCTGAGATCGGTGTCGCCGAAGTCATGGGCCTCGAATCCCTCGACGGAGCCGTCGAGCTCCTTCTTGAGCAGGATCAGATCCAGCACGCGGACGACATCGCGGTCGATCAACGCGGACAACTCCTTCGCCATCTCACCTGAGAAGTCGGCCTTGTCGGCCGGGAACTCGACCACCACATAATCGACGGGCCCAAGCTCGTCCACATCGTTGTCGCTCATGCCTGCCTCCATTGGTCGTTGTCAACGCCCTATTTCAACGCGCGGCGAACCTGGTCGTCGACGGCTGCCACGGCCGCGACGTACGCGGCGTGGGTGCCAAACGCGGTTGCGATCACGCTCGGCGGCCAGCGCCACGGAGGGGGTGTCCGGCCGAGCAACGGGAACATGGTCAGCGTCGCGGTCATCAGTGTCGCGCCGAAGGCGGCGCTGGCCCATGGCTCGCCGATGCGTCGGCGGAGCAGCCCGTGCCACATCCCGAAGGCCGAGCCGTAGCCCCAGCGCAGCGCAAGCCCCAGCTCGTTCTCCTCGCGGGCGGTCGCGGCCGGCAGGTGCATGATGCCGGCGACGATCTGACCGGGCACCAGGCTGTCGTCGTAGTCAAGCGGCTTGTGGACGTTCGGTCGAAGACGGCGTTCGGTCGCGTAGGCCAACGTCATCGTCGCTGTCCCGGCGGCTCCGGCCAGGACACTGCGGATCGGCCAGGCGAGGGTCATCTCTGGGCATTCTCGCCTGGCCGGCACGTGAACCATCACCTGAATGGGATGAACCCTGCCTAGGCGGCGGTGTGGTCGACCGGCCGCGTGCGCGGTCCGCCGATGCCCTGAGTGTCGGCGGTGCCGGCGCGGTCGAGGTCGACCGAATCTCCGAAGGACCGCGCGACGGTGGCGTCGAGCCGTGTGAGCTCGTCGCGGACCGCCGCGCGGTACTCCGGGCGGACCTCCGCGTGCAGCTCCTCGAGCAACGCCCGCATCCGGCGCATGATCTGGATCCCTCCGTGCCCGTACTCGCGGATCTCGTTGACGGTCAGCGCGAGGTAGTCCTCCCAGCTGCGAGCGGGAACGACCACGCCTCGGCGCGGGCGGCCGGGGCTGCTGCCGGCCCAGGCGCGGACCGACAACTCGGTCGTGCCGACGAGGCGCAGGGTCTCCCCGAGGTAGTCGAGCACCTGCACCGCCGTCGTCGGGTCGTTGACCGCGGGCGAGAGCGCGAGGGTGGCGACGTCGACGAGGATGCGGATGGCGAAGGCGGGGTCCTGCTCGATCGTCCGCTCGTCGCCGAGTGCGACCATGTCGGCGAGCCGCCGCTCGGCGCGAACGCTGTGCGCGCCGCCGTACACATCGATGAGGGTGGCGCCGGACGGCACGAAATCTCCGATGGCGTGACGGAGCACCACGAGGCAATCCTGCTTGCGCGCCCAGCTGACCAGGGCCTCGGCGTGGACTGCCTGGATGGCGCCCGCCCGTGGGCTGCGCACGGTGAGCGACGGCGGCTCGCCCCCTGCGTCGACCACGCCGATGAAGATCTCGGGGTTGGCGGCGCGGTCGACCTCGTAGGCGAAGTTCCGCCGGAAATACTCGTGCACGAGCGCCGCCACCGCCACCGGTCGCAGCCGGTGCAGGTAGCGGTCGAGGAACACCAGGAACATCAGCAGGCTCGCGACCACGAGCGCGCCCGCCACGGACACTCCGATGTTGGGGACGAAGCTGCTCTCGACGCGGCGCATGAGCGAGAACGCGAAGGCGAGCGTGCCGACGAGCAGGGCGAGCAGGACCTTGAGCATGCGGTCCCGGTACCACAGTCGCATGTAGCGAGCCGAGAATGTTCCCGTCGCCATCTGAACGACGAGTGTGGTCACGGTGACGACGAACCCGGTCAACGCCGCCATCGCGCCGACGATCGCCGCCAACACCGCGGTGGCGGTCGACGTGGAGTACTGGAGCTGGGCCGATACGTGGGTGTTCTGGTCGATCCGGATGTCCACGAGAGCGAGCACCGTGCCGAGCACCGCACCCGCCAGCGGCAGCGCCCAGAGCGAGTCACGCAGGTACAGCCGGATCCGGAAGCTCCTGCGCCAGCTCATGATGGGGAGGTGGAGTCGGACTCACGCGCCCACATGCGGGCGTACGGTCCGTCCGCATCGATCAGCTCTGCATGGCGGCCGCGCTCGAGCGCTCGGCCACCCTCCAGCACGATGATCTCGTCGACGGCCTGCAACCCGGCGAGCCGGTGGGTGATCAGCAGCGTCGCGTGCGGCGCTCGTGCATCCAGCAGGTCGGCGACCAGGGCGTCGGCGGTGTGAAGGTCGAGGTGCTCTCCGGGCTCGTCGACGACGAGCACCGGGAAGTCGGCGAGCAGGGCGCGGGCGACTGCGAGCCGCTGGCGTTGACCGCCGGAGATCTCCGCCCCGCGGGCGCCGACCCGAGTCTCCAGTCCGGCGGGCAGTCCCGTGACCCACTCCAGCAGCCGGGCCCGCTCCACGGCGTCGAGCAGCTGCGCCCGGGTGGCGTCGCGCCGGGCAAGGCGCAGGTTCTCCTCGAGCGTCGTGTCGAAGATGTACGCGTCCTGGGACACGAGACCGACGATGCGCCGGTACTCGTCACCGGCCAGCTCGCTGACCGGGGTGCCGTCGAGCGTGACCGAGCCACGCTGGTAGGGCAGGAATCTCAGCAGCACATTGGCGAGCGTCGACTTCCCAGCCCCGCTGCTGCCGACGACCGCGACGCTCCGGCCCGAGACGAGGTCCAGGTCAAGCCCCTCGAGCACCCACGCGCTATCTGTGGCGTAGCGAGCGTGCAGCCCCCGCACATGGAGGGCGTGGGTCGGGGGGACGAGCGCGACGGACTGCGGATGCGCAGGTTCGGCGACCGGCGGGACGGCGTCGAGCACCTCGAGCGTCCGCGCGGTGGAGCGGCGTACTCGCTGCAGCGTCTGGGCCGCCGCCGGCAGATCGGCGCCGAGCTCGAACGCGGCCAGCGGGACCAGCGCGATGACGGCCAGGAGCACGCCGTCGAGGGCCCCACCGCTCACCGCGGCGACGCCGACGAGGAGTCCGCCCCACATCGCGAGCCCCGAGACCAGGATCGCGATTCCCTGACCGACGCCCGCCGTGCGCGCGGCGCTGGACACGACGCGGACCAGCCTGTCCTCGTTTGCGGCAATGCGCCTGCGCTGGGCGCCGACCGCGCCGTAGGCCGTGAGCTCGGGCGCGCCGTGCAGCAGATCGACGACGGCCACCGTGAGGTCGCCTCGGGCGGCCGCTCGCTCGGCTTCGGCGCGCCGCGCGAGCCGGCCGGTCAGCCACGTGAGCGCGGTCGCGTCGAGGATCAGCGCGACGAGGAGGATGAGGCCGGCGGCGGGAAGGATCCACCAGACCAGCCAGACGGTTGCGACGCCGACGATCAGCGCGATCGCACATGCCGGGATCACCCGCAGGAGCACGTCCTGGAGGGAGTCGATGTCGTGGACGACCCGAGCCAGCAGGTCCGCGCTGCGGAAGGCGGCCAGGCCGGCGGGTGCCAGCGCCTCGAGCCGCTTGTAGGAGCGCGTGCGCAGGGCCGCCAGCGACCGGAACGCGGCGTCGTGACCGATGAGCCGCTGCTCGTAGCGAAACAGCCCGCGCGAGAGAGCGAAGAACTGCACGGCGACGATGGCGATGGCGAGCGCCGACTCCGGCGGGCGCTGCGAGGCCCGGGTGATGAGCCACGCCGACGTGGCGATCAGTCCGATCCCAGCGCCGAGCGCCCCCGCCCCGAGGAGCGTCGCGAGGGCCAGCCGTCCGGCGACGGGACGCGTCAGCGCCAGCGCCAGCGTCGTGAGCACCGGCGCCTGAGGGCCGGCCATCTCGTCGGGCCGCACCAGCGGGCGCGTCGGGGGGCGCGTCGTGGAGGTCACGCCGCGACCGCCACCGCGCCGAGCTCCAGTTCTCGGTCGGCCAGCGCCACCAGCGCCGGCCGGTGCGCGACCAGCAGGACGGTCCGGCCCGCGACGAGCCGCCTCAGCGCCGCCACCACCTCGGCCTCGGTTCCCCCGTCGAGGTTGGCGGTCGGCTCGTCGAGCAGCAGGAGAGGGGCCTCGCGCAGAAAGGCACGCGCGAGCGCCACCCGCTGACGTTCGCCCACCGACAGACCGCCGCCGCCCTCGCCGAGCATCGTCTCCAGCCCGGCGGGCCTGCTCGCCACCACCTCGCCCAGGCCGGCGGCCGCCGCCGCCGAGGAGATCGCGGCGATCGTCGCGTCAGGGTGCCCCAGCCGGATGTTGTCCGCGATCGATGCCGCGAACAGATGTGGCCGTTGCGGCATCCACGACACCTGCGCGCGCCACGCATCGGGGTCCAGCTCGGCCAGGTCCACGCCACCCACGCGCACCGACCCCGCCTGCGGCGACAGATAGCCGAGCATGACCGCGAGCAATGTCGACTTGCCGGAGCCGCTGGGTCCCGTGATCGCCACCACCTCGCCGGGGGCGATCGACATCGAGATCCCGTCGAGCGCGGCTCCGTGGCGTCCCGGATATGTGACCCCGAGGCCTTCGATCTCGATGCTGCTCACGGCCGGGTCCGGCACGTCTGAGCGGCTCCCGCGGGCCGGAAGAGGCAACTCCAGCACGCCGAACACCTGGTCCGCTGCGGCGATGCCCTCGGTGCTGGCGTGATAGTTGGTGCCGAGCTGTCTCAGCGGCAGATAGGCCTCGGGAGCCAGCACCAACACCATGAGCGCCGTCTGCAGGCCAAGGTGGCCGCCCATCAGCCGCAGTCCGATCTCGACCGCGACCAGGGCGACCGAGAGCGTCGCGACCAGCTCGAGGATCAGGGAGGACAGGAAGGTGATCCGCAGCGTCGACATCGTGGCCACGCGATAGCGATCGGTGACCGCACCGACGGCGGCGATCTGAGCCTTGGCACGGCCGAACACCTTGAGCGTCGGCAGGCCGGCGACGACGTCGAGAAAGTGGCCGGCAAGCTGTTGCAGGGAGCGGAACTGATGCTCCATGCGCTCGCGCGTGGACGCGCCGACCAAGGCCATGAACAGCGGGATGAGGGGCAGCGTCCCGGCGATGATCAGCGCCGAGATCCAGTCCTGGGTGGCGATTGCCGCCAGCACGGCGACTGGAACGATCCCGGCCAGACACAGCTGCGGGAGATACAGCGAGAAGTAACCGTCGAGGGCGTCGATGCCCCTCGTGGCCAGCACGGCGATGTCGCCGGTCCAGCGATCCGTCGCACGTCCAGGCCCGAGAGCGGCGACGTGCTCGAGCAGGGCGTCGCGTAGCTGGGCCTTGACCCGCGCCGAGGCGCGATCGGCCATGACCTCGCGCCCCCACCCGAGGATCGCGCGGGCCACGACGACCGCGAGGAGAACCGTGAACGGCAGGCTGAGCGCGGCAAGGCCCTTTCCACCTCCGACGGCCCCCGCGATGATGTCCGCCAGCAGCCAGGCCTGCACGATGATCAGGGCGGCGCCGACGGTGCCCACGAGGACGAGCGCGATCAGGAACGGGCGGGTCGCCCGGGCGTACGTCAACAGCCGCGCGTCGATCGCCCTACCGTCGGGGTTGAGCACCCTCGAATGGTGAGTGCCGCGGCGTAGATCGACATCATCCGATTGAGATGAGCCCAGGGTGCGCGCCGCGGTCTCGCGCAGCTCAACCTCACCCGCATCGGGTGACGCGCGGCGGCCGATCGCCGGCCAAGATGGTCTGCGGCTGGGCACCGTCACCGCGTCCCAGCCGTCTGCGTCATGCGAATCGACCTCGATATGCCCGTCTCATGTGTCGATGGCGCCGTCGGCGAGCTGGCGGATGTGATCATCGCCCCGGGCTCGCGGCGACTGACCCACGTCGTCGTGCAGCCCCACGACCGGCTCCAGCTCGCCCGTCTGGTCCCGGCCCAGAACGTGCTCAGCCGTGGCCCGGGGGAAGCGGCGCCGGAGGGGCTCGCGCTCGACTGCACGCTCGAGGCGATCATCGAGTCCGAGCCGATCCAGGAATCGGCCTATATCCGCAACGGCGAGCTCATCGAAGGGGGGCCAGACTGGGACATCGGGATCCAGGACCCCTATCCGCTACCCGACGAGAGCGGCCTGAGCCCGGAGATGATGGGCTCGGGGATGGCGATGGAATACGACCAGCACGTGGGGGTCAACTACCACCGGATCCCCAAGGGCGACGTGGAGATCCGCCGGGCGAGCTCCGTCACCTCAACCGACGGCCATCACCTGGGGCACGTGGTCGGGTTCATCATTGAGGATGACGATCAGATCACCGGACTCGTTCTCGAGCACGGCCATCTCTGGGGCAAGCGGATGGTCCCCATCCCGGGGCCCGACATCGATCGTTTCACGACCGATGAGGTGGTGCTGACGCTCTCCTCCGATGAGGTCGGAGCGCTGAAGCCGCTCGCCACTCATCATCACCGGTGGCTCTGACCTGACCCGCCGGATCGCGCCGTCCGGGTTTGGCGTCGTTTTTTCAGGTCGCCACCCGGCCAGCCCGTGCGGTGAAGCCTGACTACGAGTGCGTGCTCACGGGATCGTCGGTGGTCGTCCCCCCGGGCTCCGCCTCCAGGAGGCGCCGCCAGCCGATGAGCACGTCGTGGACTTGCGCCGCACCGACGATCGGCTCCGGCGGTATCGGCAGCTCGGCGGGGTAGAGCAGGAACGGCCGCGTCTGCGGTCCGCCGAGGCCGCCGTGGAACGAGATCAGCTCCTCGAACGCGCACGCCTGCTCGAGCTCTGGGTCATAGAAGCTGCCGACCATGATGTCGGCGACGTGCTCGAACCCGTCAGAGCGCCGCAGGTGAGCCGGCGCGTTTTCAGAGAACGGGGCCAGGGGGTCGGTTCCCTCGACGCGACCTTCGGCCAGGTAGTTGATTCCGCGGGACGTCATCGCCACCGGTCCGTGCTCGCCCGAGCGGACCAGCAGGAACCCGATGTCCGGGTGTTCGCCGAGCGCGGACAGGAGCCGGGGATGGCGCTCCTCGATCTCCTCCACGGTCAGACGCCGCGTCTCCTCCATCAGATAGACGAGACCGAGGTTGCCCGACCCCAGCACCACGACCTGCGAGTCGCCCACTCCGTCACCTGGTGGCGCGGGCGCCCCGCGGGCGGTGGCCTCCTGTAGCGCTTGGCCGACCGCCTCGTCGTGCTCGTCACCGCCGCTGACCTGGGCCACGCTGCCGCGCGTGAGGGAACGCTGAACGAGATCGTCGAGCCCGTAGCCGTTGCGCTGCTTGAACGTCTGGCCCTGCGTCTGGCCATGGTCGGAGAGCACGACTAGCTTGTACGGCCTGGGAGCGAACCGCTTGGCGCGTTCGATGCGCCCGAACTGCTGGTCGAGCTTGCGCAGCGCCTCGAGCGTGTCGACGCGTTCGAGCCCTGAATGGTGGGCGACCTCGTCGTAGCTCGAGAACGTCGCGTACACGGCGGGACGGCCGCGCATCATGTCGCCGAGGACTCCGTACACGATCAGATCGCGTACGACGACGCACAGCGTCGCGCGCAGGTACGGGTAGCGCCCTCCGCGTTCACCGCGGGGAATGACTCCACGGCGTCGCTGCCTGATCGCGGCCGAGTACTCCAGCAGCACCTCCCACACGAACAGCACCAGTTCCCGCGTGACGTTGAAGCCGTTGGCCAGGAACGCGCGGTAGCCGGGGTTGGCGCGCTTCTCGGCATCCATCCGGCTCACCGTGAGGATGACCTCGTCCGCCTCGCCCGAGAGCAGGTTCCCGCGGCTGGCGCCGCCACCGGCCAGCAGGCCGTGGCCGGTGGCGAGCCGGCGTTCGATCTCCGCGCAGTCCGCCGGCACAGAGCAGGCCATGACCTTGCGCGTCGCCTTCTCCACCCAGCGAAACGCTGGAATGCCCTCGTTGGAGCCGAGGAGGATCCCCGCCTGGCTGGCACCGGTCTGCGAGGAGAGGTCGGTCTCCCACTCCACCAGGTGGTGGGTGCCCTCCGCCATCCAGCGCGCCAGCACCGGGGCGTTGCCGTCTCGCATCGCGCGGCGCAGCACCGGCGTCGCCAGCCCGTCGATCTCGAGGAAGATCAGCCCGGGGACGTCGCTGCGGACGCGCTCTCCCTGCCGCCCCGCGACGCGATGGATCACGCGCAGCGAATAGACGTCGTCGTCGTTGACGCCGAGGATGACGTGCAGCACCAGGCTCGCCGCGGACATGACCAACGCGGCACCCAACGCCGATCCGAACGAGTCGACCTGGAAGTCGTTGGGATCGATGGCGGACACGAGCAGCAGGATCCCGGCGTCGAGCGCGAGCACGGCGAGGAACCCCACCAGCAGCGTGAACGGAAGCCGCAACGCCGCCACGATCGGGGGCAGGAGCGCGTTCATGACTCCGATCAGGGCCGCGGTGAGGAGCGCGCCGGTGACGCTCTTGACGTGAACCCCGGGCACCACGACGCCCGTCACCCACACCGCCACCGCGCCCACCACCAACGCCAGGGTCAGGCGCAGCGGACGAAAACGGGGCCGCGCCGGACTCCAGGCGACCGGCTGCGCGAAGGCCTCCTGCGCATCGGGTTGCGTCATGCCTCTGCGGTCAGCGCCCAGTCCGCGATCCACTCCCTCTCAACCGGGGACGCGGCGGCGATGCGGGGCTTGAGCATGCTTCCGATCCAAACACACGGCAGTCAGCGGGCCCTCACCCGAACCGGATGATGCTGGCGTGCAGGGGGTCTGTGACGGTGGAGAGGGCGCCGGGCGCGCGTTGACTTTCCATCTCCGCAGACAAGGTGAGGCCACGATGAGCAAGCGGTTCAAGGGCGTTGTCAACGTTGACATCCGAGACTCGGTTCCGGACTGGTCGCCGTTCGAGGCGCCGGTCGCGCCTGACGGGGCGCCGAACGTGGTGTACATCGTCCTCGATGACGTGGGCTTCTCCGCGCTGGGCAGCTACGGCGGACCGATCGAGACGCCCAACATCGATCGGATCGTCGCGGACGGCCTCCGCTACACGCAGATGCACACGACGGCGCTGTGCTCACCGACGCGGTCATGCCTGCTGACCGGACGCAATCACACCCGCAACAGCATGGCGTGCATCACCGAGGCGGCGATCGGCTTCCCCAACGCGAGCGGCGTGATTCCGCCGGAGAACGGACAGATCCAGGAGATCCTGGCGGCGCGCGGCTGGAACACCTACATGGTCGGCAAGTGGCACCTGTGCCCCGACGCGGAGATGAACCTCGCATCCTCGCGGCGAAACTGGCCGACGGGCCGTGGCTTTGAGCGGTTCTATGGCTTCCTTGGAGCCGAGACCAACCAGTGGTATCCGGACCTTGTCTACGACAGCCATCCCGTCGACCCGCCGCGACTCCCCGAGGACGGATACCACCTGACCGAGGATCTCACCGACAAGGCGCTCGAGTTCATCAAGGACGCCAAGGTGGTGGCACCGGAGAAGCCATTCCTTCTCTACTACGCCCCCGGGGCCTGCCATGCCCCGCACCACGCTCCGAAGGAGTGGATCGAGAAGTTCAAGGGCCAGTTCGACATGGGCTATGAGGAGATCCGCGAGCAGACGCTGGCACGCCAGAAGCAGATGGGGATCGTCCCGGCCACGACGCAGCTGCCGCCGATCAACCCGATCGGCACCCCCGATTCCCGCACGGGCCCGGACGGGAAGCCCTTCCCGGCGCTCGACTACACGCGGCCGTGGGACACTCTCTCAGCCGACGAGCAGCGGCTGTTCTGCCGCATGGCCGAGGTCTACGCCGGTTTCATGGGGCACGCGGACGCTCAGATCGGCCGGCTGCTCGACCACCTCGAGGACACGGGGCAGCGCGAGAACACCATCGTCGTGGTGATCTCTGACAACGGGGCCAGCGGTGAGGGCGGACCCGACGGCTCCGTCAACGAGATGAAGTTCGCCAACGGCATCCCCGACTCGATCGAGGCGAACCTCGCGCTCCTCGACGAGCTCGGCGGCCCGCGGACCTACAACCACTACCCGACGGGCTGGGCGATGGCGTTCAACACGCCGTTCAAGATGTGGAAGCGCTATGAGTTCAACGGCGGCACGTCGGACCCGTGCATCATCTCGTGGCCGAAGGGGATCACGGCGCGCGGCGAGGTCCGCGACCAGTACCACCACGCGATCGACCTCGTCCCGACGATCCTCGACGCGCTCGGCGTCGACCCGCCGGAGACGATCGGCGGCCACACGCAGACCGACTTCGACGGGGTCAGCATGCGCTACAGCTTCGACGCCGGGTCGATCCCCACCGCACGGACGACCCAGTTCTATTCGATGCTGGGCTCGCGCGCGATCTGGCACGCGGGGTGGAAGGCGGTCACCAACCATCCGACGATCAGTGGGTGGGGCAACTTCGACAAGGACACCTGGGAGCTCTACCACACGGACGTGGACCGCTCGGAGCTGCGCGACCGCGCGGCTGAGGAGCCCGAACGGCTCCAGGAGCTGATCAACCTGTGGTATGCGGAGGCCGGTGCCAACGACGCGTTCCCGCTCGATGACCGCTCGGCGCTGGAGATCATCATGACCCCGCGCCCGCTGCTCAGCCCGGCGCGGAACCGATACCTGTACTACCCCGGTGTCGCCGAGGTGCCCGAGTCCCAGGCCGTCAACGTGCGCAACCGCTCCTACTCGATCGGTGCCGTCGTCGACATCCCCGAGCCCGGGGCGGAGGGCGTGCTCTTCGCCCACGGCTCGCGCTTCGGCGGCCACGCGCTCTATGTCAAGGACAACCGGCTGCACTACGTCTACAACTTCGTGGGCCTGCTCGAGCAGAAGATCGGTGCGAGCGAGGATGTGCCAACCGGTGAGAAGCTGATCCTGTCGGCGAGCTTCGACAAGGACGGGGAGGACCCGCCCGGTATCTCGACGGGGATGCTCTCGCTGTACTACGGCGACAAGAAGGTCGGCGAGGACCGCATCAAGACCCAGCCCGGCAAGTTCATGCTCGCCGGCGAGGGTCTGTGCGTGGGGCGCGACAGCGGAGAACCGGTGACCGGTGAGTACCCCGGCGCGCACCCCCATACGTTCACAGGCGGCACGATCGAGCGCGTCGCCGTCGACGTCAGCGGCGAGCCGTACGTCGACCTCGAGCGCGAGGCGGCGGCGATGATGGCCCGCGAATAGATCTCACGCGCGAGCGGCGGGACGCGGTCAGTCCGGCCGCTCGGCCCAGGTTGACGTCGGTGCCACCACGATCAGCGCCCCCGGGCGGGCGTTCAGGATCACCGCGGAGACTCGCTTGGCCGCCGGCGTCGGACGGACACCGATGTAACAGGCGACGGGCGCGTCGAGCCGGCAGTCGTCGGGCGGCGCCATGCCCAGGGACTCGAACGGGTCGGGCGGAGGGAGCTTCGCGTTCATCACGACCGCATGGCTACCCGGTTCGCCGGCATTACAAGCCGGAAACCGGAGCGCTGGGGAAGGACCAGGGCCGGGCGTGACTCGAGAGCGGTGGATGGCCCTGCTGTTCCTTGCCGGCTCGGCCTGCTTCGTCGTCGGCCCCTTCCCCGGCTACGCCAACCTCGTCGGTGACACGGCCGACGCGGTCACGTTCTTCACCGGCTCCGTGCTGTTCACGGCCGGGGGCGCCCTGCAGACCGCCATCGCCTTCCCGGAGCGCCACTCGCAAGGCGGGAAGGCGCAGGTCTGGGCCGCCGCCATCCAGTCCGCCGGGACCCTGTTCTTCAACGTCACGACCTACCGTGCTCTGCACACCGCGCTGACGAGCACCGAGTACGACAAGCTCGTCTGGCGGCCCGACGCGTTTGGCTCGATCTGCTTTCTGGTGTCGGGGGTGATCGCGTACCGCGCCTCGCCGCGGCATGGCTGGCGTCCGGTGCGCGCCGGCCGCGGATGGTGGGAGCCCGCTGTCAACCTGCTGGGGTGCGTCCTCTTCGGGATCGCCGCCGTCGCCGGGTATGTCGTGCCCTCAACCGGCTCGCTGCTCGCTCAGGCCGCCGCCAACTGGAACACGTCGCTCGGAGCCGCGTGCTTCCTGGCCTGCGCGCTGTTCACGCTTCGTACCGGAGGTACGTCGAAGTCGCCGCGCCTTCGGCGCCTGCATAGGCTCGAGCATGTTGTCGAGCGCGACGCGCACGAGATCCTGGGGCGGTCACCGCGAAGCCGCCAGGATCGAGGGGGCTGATGATGAAGCCGTCACTGATGGCAAACCCGCCGAGGCTTGCGATCACCTCATGCAGGGGCCACGCCCAGTGATGCTCGAGCAGGATGAGCGCCGCCGACGAGCGGTTCGGGAGCTCCGCCACGACATCGATCCTGCAGTTGACGTCGATCGATGCATCCCCGCTGGGGTCGCTGAGCTGCCGTACCTCGACCTCCCCGTCCGCGTCCTTGTCCAGGGCGAGCGCATCGAACACCCGGACGATCTCTTCTTCGCGCAGCCGCTCGAGCTCCGCCATGAGGGCCTCGTGGAAATCGGCGCGCTGCAAGCCCAGGACGATCAGCAGCTGGGTGGGTCCTATGGCCATCGTTCAATCCTTTGCGGCCCCTCGGACCGGGTCATCACCCTAAACAGGTGAATCGGGGCCGCGCGCAGCGATAGGCTGCTGCCATGACGGAGATCCGTGAATTGTGCCCCGAGGATCGCGTCGCCTGGACGGAGCTGTGGGCCGGCTATCTGCACTTCTACCGGGCCGCGGTCGCCCCGGAGGTCACCGAGCAGACCTTCGCCCGGGTGACCGAGCGGCGTGACAGTTGCTTCGGGCTGGCCGCGGAGGCCGACGACGGCACCCTCGCCGGGTTCGCCCACTGCGTCCTGCATCCCTCGACGTGGTCGCGGGGCGGCACCTGCTACCTGGAGGATCTCTACGTCGACCCCGGCCAGCGAGGCACGGGCGCCGCGCGGGCGCTGATCGAGGCTGCGGGCGAGCAGGGCCGTGCCGCGGGCGCCGAGACCCTCTACTGGCACACCCAGGCGTTCAACGGGCGAGCTCGTTCGCTGTATGACACCGTCGCGCATCTGACCTCCTTCGTGCATTACGAGCGCGAGCTCGGGTGAGCCGCGGCAGCTTCTGACCATGGTCAAGGACCCCCTGCAACTCCCCGACGACCTGCCCGTCCCTCAGGACGACGGCGCCGCCGATCACCTTACGGGTATGGCGCTCCCGGCGGTCGCGCTCCAGGCCACGGACGGCGCCACTGTGCGCCTTGATCAGCTCGCGGGCCGCACGGTCGTGTTCGCCTACCCGCGCACGGGCCGACCCGGCGAACCGTCACTCGGCGGCGATGAGCAGTGGGACGCGATCCCCGGTGCTCGGGGATGCACCCCGCAGGCGTGCTCGTTCCGCGACGAGTACGCCCGGTTCGCGGCGGCTGACACGCGGGTGCTCGGGCTCTCCACGCAGGACACGGCCTACCAGCAGGAAGCCGCCGAGCGGCTGCATCTGCCCTACCCGTTGCTGTCCGACGAGCGGCTCGAACTCGCCACCGCGCTGCGCCTTCCCACCTTTGCGGTCGACGGGGTCACCCTGCTCAAACGCCTCACGCTGATCGTGCGCGACGGCGTGATCGAAAGCGTCATCTACCCGGTGTTCCCACCGAACCGCAGCGCCGAGCAGGCGCTCGCCCGTTTGGCCGCCTGACAAACGGGCCAGCGCACTACCATATTCCGACCCCTGCACTCGGATTTAGGCAACGCGTGGTACGGTGAAGGGGTCCATCGCACGACCTCTCTGGTTTTGGCGATCGTGCGCTTGCCCGGTCCTTTTCGACCTCTCTGCCGGTGAGCGCCCCTGCCTGAGAGGCACGTGAGGAGCATCTATGGATGCTGTCAGTGCAGCGCCGGCTCGGTCATCGCGTCGTCTTCCATCGGGCTGGAGGGGTTCCGGCCACATCGATCGGCGGCCGGGCGGCGAGCACGTGCGCTCCCTTGGGCCTCCCTTGCGCATCGCCATGCTGGCTCCGCCCTGGATCCCCGTGCCGGCGCCGGGGTACGGTGGCGTGGAGTCGGTGGTGAGTTCGCTGACCGAGGCCCTGGTTGGGCGCGGCCACGATGTGACTCTGTTCTGCGCTCCGGGTTCAGTCTCGCGCGCAACCGTTGTGACCCTGCTCCAGGAGTCCCACCCTGACGAGATCGAGCGCTCGCTGTATGAGGTTGACCACGTGGGGCAGGCGTTTGATTGCGTCGACCTGGCCGCCGACGTTGATCGCTTCGATGTCATCCACGACCATTGCGGTTTCACGGGGCTCGCGATGGCCGCCCGGATCGACACCCCGTTCGTGCACACCCTGCACGGGCCGTTCACCGCTGAGACCGCGGCGTTCTACGCTCGCCACGGACACAAGGGGGCGCTCGTGGGCATCAGCCGCGCTCAGCTCGCATCGGCACCACCCGGCCTGGGGGCGATCCCCTCGATCCCGAACCCCATCGACCTGCGGAGCTGGCCCCTTCAGGAGCGCAAGGGCGACTATCTGCTCTGGATCGGGCGCATGACCCAGGAGAAGGGGCCACACCGCGCGATCGCAGCGGCGCGCGCGGTCGACGTCCCGCTGGTGTTGGCGGGAGTCATCCAGCCCGGACAGCAGGCGTTCTTCGACCGAGAGGTCGCCCCCCATGTCGACGGCAAGTCGGTTCGCTTCGTGGGCGAGATCGGCGGGGCCGCGAAGCGCTCGCTCTTCGCACACGCCCGCGGGCTGCTCATGCCGATTCGCTGGGATGAGCCGTTCGGGATGGTGATGGTCGAAGCGCTCGCCTGCGGGACCCCGGTGATCGCATTCCCGGAGGGCGCCGCACGCGAGCTCGTGATCGACGGGAAGACCGGCTTCCTGGTCGACGATGAGCGCGCGATGGCCGATGCGATCGGGATGCTGCCGCGGATCGACGCGCGCGCGTGTCGCAGCTGGGTGCGTCAGCATTGCGACGTTGAAGTCGTTGCCGCAGCCTACGAGCGCACCTACCGTTCAGTCGCGGCTGCACGGGGCGTCAGGGCGATCGCACGTGTCTGAGCGGACCCTGAGCGTTCTGGACGGAAGCACGTTCGTCGTCGGGGACCGGCTCGGTGACATCCGCGCGGGCGAAGGGCGCGAGCACGGATTCTTCTCCGAGGACACGCGCTTCATCTCGCGCTGGGCTCTACGCGTGGGAGACTCACCGCTCGAGCTGCTCAGTCTCCACCAGACTTCGCACTTCGACGCGCAGTTCGTGCTCACTCCCACTGTCGGGCTCGACGACCAGGCGCCGTGCTCGATTGTGCGCGATCGCCTCGTCGACGACGTCTGGATGGAGGAGGTGACAGTGACCAATCATCTCCACCACACAAGTCGCTTCCGAGTGTTGCTGGAGGTCGACGCCGACTTCGCCGACCTGTTCGAGGTCAAGGACGGCGTCGTCGCCCCGCGAGAGGTCACCTTCACCGACGACGGGACCAGCATGACACTCGCGTACCGACACGCCGAGTTTCGCCGCTCGGTCACGGTCACCAGCAGCTCGCCGGCAGCGGTGACCCGGACCGGCTTCACCTACGACCTCGAGCTCGGACACGGCCAACAATGGTCGAGCACCTTCACGATCATCCCCCGTGCCACTCAGCCCGGGATCCGGTTTGCACGACGCGAGCCGCGGGGCGGCCCTGCGGAGGTGCGCGAGGCAAGGGAGGCCGAGCTCGAGATGTGGCTGGCGCGTGCGCCGGTCCTGGACGCCGATGACCCGGCGCTCGGGCGCACGTATCGGGCGAGCCTCAGCGACCTCGGTGCGCTCCGGATGCGCCCCGACCTCGCTCAGGGCGCGACGCTGCCCGCAGCCGGCCTGCCGTGGTTCATGGCGCTCTTCGGTCGTGACAGTCTGATCACGAGCTTCCAAGCGCTCCCCTATCTTCCTGCGCTGGCCGCCACCACCCTGCGTGTCCTCGCCGCACGCCAGGCCACGCGCCGAGATGACTTCCACGAGCAGGAGCCGGGCAAGATTCTGCACGAGCTCCGCTTCGGCGAGCTCACCGCTCGCGGCCAGCGCCCCCATTCCCCCTATTACGGAAGCGCCGACGCCACACCCCTCTTCCTGGTGCTCCTCGACGAGTACCACCGATGGACCGGAGACGACGCGCTCGTTCGCGCCCTGGAGCCCAACGCCCGCGCCGCGCTGGCTTGGCTGGAGAGCAGCGGCGACCCCGACGGCGACGGCTACATCGAGTACGAGTGCCGCAACCCGACCACTGGGCTGGTCAACCAGTGCTGGAAGGACAGCTGGAACTCCATCCAGTTCGCCGACGGCACGCTCGCACGCGGACCAATCGCGACCTGCGAGATCCAGGGCTACGCCTACGACGCCCAGCGGCGCTCAGCCCGGCTTGCCCGCGAGGTGTGGAATGACCGACCGCTCAGCGACCTGCTGGAGCAGCGGGCCCACGACCTCCAGGCGCGCTTTCGCCGGGACTTCTGGATCCCCGAGCGCTGCTGTCACGCGCTGGCGCTCGACCGCGACAAACGTCAGGTCGACAGCCTGACGTCCAACATCGGCCACCTCCTCTGGTCCGGGATCCTCGACGACCGCGAGGCCGCGGCCACCGCCGAGCGACTGCTCGACCCGCAGCTCTACTCCGGTTGGGGCGTGCGCACCCTCGGCGCGCGCGAGGCCGGTTACAACCCACTCGGCTACCACACAGGGACCATCTGGCCCCACGACAACTCACTGATCGCCGCCGGCCTCGCCCGCTACGGATACCACGACGCGGCCCGCACGATCGCCTCCGCGATCCTCGCCGCGGCGCCGTACTTCGAGCACCGTCTGCCCGAGGTGTTCGCCGGCTTTCCGGATGCTCTGACGACCGTTCCGGTGGCATTCCCGACCGCGTCGCGTCCCCAGGCCTGGGCGGCGGGCGCCCCGCTCCTGCTGCTGACCACGCTGCTTGACCTTCAACCCGGTACCCCCCCGCCCTTCGAGGCTGACCTTCCCAGCCCAACGGGGCACATCGCCATCCGGCGAGAACCAGCCGATCGCAGGCCACAACCCACACTACTGAGGGACTGAGACGTGAACGACCTCGAAATCACCACACTCATGACCACGCTGTCGCGTCCTCACCGCTCCGGTGGGGTTGTCATCGAGCGGGCGGCAATCCTCGCTGCCGGCGCCGACTACGCGACGATCATGGACTGGATCGTCGCCCACTCCGGCGCGCCCGAAGCCACCGCGCCCACGGCCCGAAGCCGCGGCATCCACGGCTCGCGGCTCAACGACGGCGACGCTGCCACATCCCGCCCGCCGATGCGGTTCGTACTGCCCCACGGCGCGCTGGACTGATCAGCCGTTCACGCGCTCGGCCCCGTCAGCACCCAGCCCACCAGGGCCACGTACTGGACGGCCGCGGCAGCGATCACCAGTGCATGGAAGATCTCGTGAAAGCCAAACGTCCGCGGCCACGGATCGGGACGCTGCCGGGCGTAGATGATCGCCCCGGCGGAGTACAGCAGTCCGCCGGCGGCGAGCAACGCCACGGGTGTCACTCCGACATCCCCGAGCAACTGCGGGACCGCGATCACCGCAACCCAGCCGAGGGTGAGATAGCTGCCGGCCACGACGGGCCGCGGCGCCTGAATCCATCCAAGCGAGAAGGCAACGCCGGCGATGGCACCGGTCCACGCGACGCCCAGGATCACCCACACCAGCGGCCCGTGCAGTAGGACCAGGGCAAGGGGCGTGTAGCTGGCAGCGATGAACGCGAAGATCGTACTGTGGTCGATCCGCTGCAGCAGTGGCTTGAAGCGCACCGGCCCGGGCCAGCGGTGATACAGCGCGCTGGCTCCGAACAACGCGATCAGACCGGCGCCGTAGACCGCGGCAGCGACCGTCGCCCGTCCCGCCGGCGCGATGACGATGACCACCACGGCCGCCGCGATCGCCACTACGGCCGCGCCCGCGTGGGAAACGCCCCGCAGCCGCGGGACCAACTCGTCAGCCGCCACAGACCGGATCATGACCCGCCGATCAGGTCGATCGCCCCGGTGCGATCGGTCCGGGCGGTGACGCCCCCGATGGGACACCGAGCGCGTGAATGGCATCGAGGACGTCTCGGAGACCGCCGGTCGTGTCAAGGTCGAGACGGTCAAGGATCGTCTCGGTGTCAGCAAACTCCTTGACGGCGCGCGCGTCCGACGCAGCAGACTGGACGGTCTGCCCCACCATGATGATCGAGAGGAGCACCAACTGCAGGAACGTCTGCGCGATCCACGCCACGATGATGATCACCTGTCCTGAGCTGAGCGCCGCAGGCAGGCTGACCAAGGCAATCGCCGCGAACACATAGGCGCACGCCATCGTGCCAACGCTGCGTGTGATCACCAGCGCCAACTTCGCGTTGAATCCCTCAACATCGCGAAGTGCCTTTCTGATCTCTGCGGGGGAGAAGCGAACGACGCGCGGCAGTTGCTCGCGTGCCTTGACGGGCGCATCCATGTGAGAGCCTCCAGTCGAATCGATCGGGATGACCGTGATCCAGGAGGCTACGGCCCGGCGGCGCCGAGCCCGCCACAGCGAGAATGGAGGGCGATGATGGAGACCAAGCGGTTGCTTCTGTTGCGTCACGCGAAGTCGAGTTGGGACGATCCGTCGCTCGCCGATCACGATCGTCCGCTCGCGCCGCGGGGGCGCAAAGCGGCGAGGCGGATCGGGGCGCACCTGCGCCGCGAGCAGATTCCCGTGGCGCTGGTGCTGTGCTCCTCGGCGAGGCGGGCGCGCGAGACCCTCGACCTGGTCGCGCCGCCCGGCGAGTTCCGATTTGAGCCGCAGCTCTACGGCGCAACCGCCGCCGAGCTGATCGAGCGCTTGCGGCGCGTGCCTGACGACATCGACGCGGTGATGCTGATCGGACACGAGCCGTCGATCCGTGACTTGGCCGTCAGCCTCAGCGGACCGGGCAGCGAGCTTGCCGACCGTAAGTTCCCCACCGCTGGGCTGGCCATGCTGACGTACACCGGACGCTGGGATGCGCTCGCACCGGAGCACGCGACGCTCGACGCATTCGTCACACCGAAAGAGCTCAGCTGACGAGCGGGGGATTACGCCCCCCGCCGGACTACTTTGCGCTGTACCCGCGCGATGCCTTCTGGATCTCGCCGCGCTTCGCCAGCTGCGTGAGCCGGGTCGAGATGCTTCCGGCGTTGAGGTCGAGGGCCTTGGCGACATCACCCGCAGTGCTCTGGGGATGCTCGGCCAGAAACGCGATGATGCTGGCCTTGGTATCGGGCTGGCGGCTGCGAGCCGTCGCCCGGCGCCGGCTCGCCCGCCGCGCCGTCGCGCGGCGCTTGGACCGAGCCGGAGCAGCGGCCGGTGAGTCGCCATTGTGGGCGTGGAACTCACTGATCTGCTGCTCGAGCCACGCGAGATGCTCTTGGGTTTCCGCACGCTCAGCCTCGAGCGTCTCTATGACCTGCTGAATACGCGACACGACCGTCTCCTTACACGCGGGGGACCGGTCGTTCAAGCATCACGCTCGACGACACCCCGGTGTCGTCGAGTCTAGTCGCGCCCAGAAGCCGCCTCAGCCATGGCGTGTGGCGGCGTCACGGGCTGACGGTCTAAAGACCGTCTAGAGAAGCTCCCACTGACGGCGCGTGCGGATCTGCTCCTGGTCGCGCGCGGCACGGAGCTTGCGCGCCTTCTGGGTGGCCAGCTCGTTGCGCTGCGCGATCTCCTTGCGGAGGTCATCGAAGGCCACCGCCGCAGTCGAGCGTCCCGGGCCGGGTTCCTGGTTCTGTTTCGGCATCACAGCAACTCCTCATCGCTCCATCGGAAGACACTGCCCACAGGAAGGATGAAAGAGCGCGGCACCCAAGCGGTGGAACCTGCGTCTTAGACTCTACCGGGCGGGAGCGCGCTGATGAGCTTGAATTTCACCGACGCCGCAATCGTGTGCGTCCATAAGACGCAGGGCTCGGAAGGAATGGCACGACCGGGGGTCTAGTAGGCGTGGACCGAGAACTCTTGCTGACCAGGATCAGACGCGTGCGGCAATTCGGATGGCCGCGCTCATTCCCGCTCGTTCAGTTCCCCAATTGGCCGCTGATCGTGGCCTTCGCCGCCGGCGTCGTCGCGAGCATGAGCCACGGGGTGGGCCACCGCGATGCCCTCGCCGTGTCCTATCTGGCGATGATGATCTGGGCCTATGAGGAGCTGGTTGACGGCGTCAACTGGTTTCGCCATCTTCTCGGCCTCGTGTACGTCGTCTCCACGGCGACGCATCTGGCCATGGCGATCCGCCATTGACTCGCCGGCGACGCCACCACGCTTCGATCGCCAGAGCGGGGAGCTCAGCGCAGAGAAATCCGCTCCACACCGGGACGCCGAGCGGGCTCGCCACGGCGAACCCCACCACTGCCCCAACCGTGGGCAGCAGCCAGAAGTACGGGTACGGCACCGCGCTGGAGGCCCACCATGGGGGGTGCTCGAGTGAACGCCTCACGCGTCTACTCGATGACCGGGGGCTCGAGCAGTGAGGCGTTGAGGTGTTCAGACAGCGCGGTGGCGGCGGCTCGTTCCGCGGCCAGGCGCTGGCGGTCGTCGTCGCTGTCAGCGAGCGTTGCGGCGTAGGCGGTGGACGCGGCCTCCCAGAGCTCACGGAGGCGGTCGGTCTCCAGCCGTGCCCGGCGGCGCGTCGTCTCCACCGCCGTGGCGATGACCTCCGCCGGCGTGTCGGCCGCGTAGGTTTCCTCGGTGTCCGTTTCACGAACGAATGTGAAGGTATGGGCGGCAGTCAGCGTTGGCCGATAGAGGACACGCTCGACGCGTATCGAGGCGTCGTCGAGCACGCTTGTCGTGACACCGAAGCGAGGGTACGGCTCAATGCTCGACAGCCACGCCTGTCGTTCGGAGTCGGTGACACGTTGGTCGCGGTCGTCAATGGTGAGGCCGATGTACTCGGCGACGTGCACCCATCCCCAGTGGGTGGCCGCCAGCAGGATCCCGATCACCGCGACCACGGCGTCAAACGCGCCGCCATCGTTGAACAGCAACTGGGCCACGCCGTAGATGGTCAGCAGCACCCCGCCGACCAGGGTGATGCCGGTCAGCGCGGAGCCGGTCGCGACGAGCCGGCCATGCCTCGGATTAGGCGCGGCCGGCTCTGGAGGTCGCTCGGTCTGAGGGAGGTTGACGCGGTCCCCCTCGAGCAGGCCCCGATCAGGGTCGACGCCGAGAAAGGCGATCATCCCCTGCCTGTCGTCGACCATGATCTCGGTCAACGCAGCGCTGTGTTGGGCTTACCGTTGCCGCTGACCCGGCGCCCGCGGAGAGTCGACGGATGGTGCGGCGGGCGCCGGGCGTCGCGTGCCGTTGCCGACGTGCGTCGCGCTGTCGGCGGCGAGATTGCCCGTGAGCATGCCCTGTTGGACCTGCTCCATCAATGACCCGACCGAGGCCGGAGAGTGGGGAAGCAGGAGCGTTGTCATGTTGCCGTGTTCACCGACCGAGCGGATCGTGTCCATGTACTGCGTCAGCGCCACCAGCCCCATCGCCTCCTTGGGATCGATGCCCTGCTCGTCGGCCAGGACGGCGAGCGAGTCCTTGAGCCCCTGGGCGATCGCGACGCGCTCGGCGGCGACGCCCTCGCCATGAAGCCGCATCGATTCTGACTCTGCCTCCGCCTTCTTGATGCGCAGGGTCTTGTCGCCCTCGCCCTGGGCCGTGGCAGCCTCCTGATTACGACGCGCGGCGTTGATGTTGTTCATCGCGTCCTTGACGCGCTGGTCCGGTTCGATGTTCGTGACCAGCGCCTTGATGATCTCGTAGCCGTAGTCCGCCATCTGCGTCTGCAAGGTGGCCTGGATGTGCTTGGCGATGGTGTCGGCATCCGCGTAGGCCTCGTCGAGGTCCATTGTCGGGATGTGGGAGCGGACCACATCGAACGCGTAGGACTTCATCTGCACCTCAGGGTCATCGAGCTTGTAGAACGCGTCCTTGACCCTTTCCACTTCGGCGCTGACCATGTACTGGATCGCGAGCTTGACCACCACGAACACGTTGTCCCGGGTCTTGGTCTCGATGTCCGCGTTCAACTGCTCGACCTGCAAGCTCATCCGCCCGGCCACCTTTTCGACAAAGGGTGACTTGCGCTGGAGTCCCGGGCCGGCGACGCGAACGAACTTGCCGAACCGTTCGACGATGGCACGCTCCTGTTGCTCCACGGTGAAAAAGAAGACTGGCATGTGGCGTCCTTTCAGGTCAGCGATGCCTTTGCCCCAGTTTACTCCGTCGGCGCGCGCGGCCTCCGGGTTGATGGTCCGAATCGACCAGTCGGTTGACGATATGTCGCCAATCGATGTATGGTGTCCGAATGGAGCTGCGAACCCCGAGCTATTTCGCCCTGGCGGCCCTGATCGACGGGCCGCTGCACGGGTACGGGATCATCCGGCGCGCCGACGAGCTCTCGGGGGGCAGCGTGCGCCTGTCGACGGGCACTCTGTACGCGCTGCTCGAGCGGGCGATCCCGGAAGGACTCGTCATCGCGGGGGAGCCGTACATGCACGGAGGTCGGCAGCGACGCGATTACCAGCTCACGCCCGCCGGGCGAGCGGCGCTGAGCGCGGAGGCGAAACGCCTCGAGCGGGCGGCCCGACTCGTCGTGCGGCGCCTGCGAGCCACCGGGGTGGCGGGAGCGGCGGGGGCATGACGCGGGAGGCGCTGGCGGGGTGTGCGCTGCGGGCGCTGCCACCTTCGATCCGCGCGTCGCACGGCGAGGAGATCCTCGGGACCGTGCTGGACTGCGCCGGCACCGGGTCCCGGACCCGATTTGTGCGTGAGCTCGCCGGCCTGGTGGGCACCGGTCTCCGGGCGCGGACCGCGGGGTGTGGCTCCCGCAGGCTCGTGGCCGATGGATTCTGTCGGGGCGCGGTTCTGGTGATGACGCTTGATCTCAGCACTCTGCTCGCGCAAAAGCTCGGCGGCGTCCAGGACCCCCTGCTGTCGTGGGCGTCGATCGTCGCCCTGGGCGTTGTCCTCGCGACGGCGCTGGCCGGTGGCGAGCGGCTCGCCGGCATTGGTGCCGTTGTGTGGACGTTGGCACGACTGCCCCAGCTGGTGGCTCATGACCCGACATTCCGTGGCATCGCGCCGACGATCGTTCCCCTCGCGTGCTTCGCGATCCTCATCCTGGCGCCGCGCCGGCGTGGCCTGGAGCCGCGCCGCCTGGCGTGGCTGGCAACGGTCGCGGCGCTGGTCGGCGCATACGGTCACGGGCACGGCCTCGAACTGGTCACCGCCGTGGTCAGCTGCGCCGCGATCGCTCTGATGCTCGCGGCCGTCCTGACGATCGGGTCCGATCCTCGCCTGGCGATCGCCTGCGCGCTGCCCGCGACCTATGTCGCCTTGATGATCGCCGGCAAGCAGGCGCTGCCGGCGTGGCTGCTGCTCATCGGCGCACCAGCGCTGATGACGATCGCAGCTATGAGCGCGCGGCGGCTGACGCAGCCCCCGACCACCCTGTGACCGCTCACCCCCGAGGCCGGGATCGAGGCGCTGCTCGCTCCCAGCGTCACGCACCGGCTCATCGCTCAGTTCGCGTCCCGCCCCGCGCCGCCCGAGGGTCGCGGATCCTCACCAAGCTCGGCGCGCGACCGCGTCCAGCTGGTGGTGCTGGCCTATCAGACGGGTCTCGTCTCGCGGTGACGATCCGCGCTCGCTGACGACCGGTCGGCGGAACACGCCGCGGGCACTCGATTCCAGGTAGCTTCCCGGTCATGGGTGACGAGGCTTCGAAGGACGAGAAGAGCAGTCCCAAGGCCGACCACGAGCCGCCGGCAGGGGCTGAGACGACCGGCACCTGGACCGCGCAGGGCGCTTCGATCGACTACGCGGTGAGCGCGAAGTGGATCGTCCTGCGCAAGAAGGAGAAGCCCTCGGCGGAGATCTTCTACGTGTCATACGTGGCGCAGCGGCGACGGTGACCGCCCCGTGATGTTCGTCTTCAACGGCGGCCCGGGCGCGTCGTCAGCGTTCCTGCATATGGGGGTGGTCGGGCCACAGCGAGTGGCATTCCCGGCCAATGGAGCGCTGCCGCAGATGCCACCGCGGCTCGTCCCCAACGAGGAGTCATGGCTCGCCTTCACGGATCTGGTGTTCATCGACCCGGTGGGCACCGGCTTCAGCCGCGTCATCGAGGATGACGGCAAGGAACACGATGCGGGAAAGAAGGACGGCGGCGACCGTGGCGACGGCGGCGCCGGCAAGGAGTACTTCGGCTACAAGCGCGATCTCGAGTCGCTGTGTGAGGCGATGGGCCGGTGGCTGTCGGCCCATGGCCGTTGGGGGTCTCCGGTGCTCATCGCAGGTGAGAGCTACGGCGGGTACCGCGTCGGCCGGCTTGTGCGCATGTTGCAGGAGACCGCGGGCATCGGGTTGAGCGGCGCGGTGCTCATCTCGCCGGCGCTCGAGATCTCAGCGCTGACCCCGACCGACTACGACGTGCTCGGATGGGTCGATCTCCTGCCGACGATGGCGATCAGCGCCGTGCACCACGGACGCTCGCGCGCGTTTGCGCCGGGCACGGCCCCCGAGACCGTGCTGGCGGAGGCGGAGAGCTTTGCCACGGGCGACTACGCCATCCTGCTGACGCGCGGGGCATCGATGCCCGCCGCCGACCGCGAGCGAATCCTCGCGCGCCTCGCCGACCTGATCGGCCTGCCCGCCGACCTGGTTGCTCGGGCCGAGGGCCGGATCACCATGGGCGTGTTCGCGCACGAGTTGCTCCGCGACGAGCGCAAGGTGCTCGGCCTGTACGACACAACGGTCACAGCCACGGACCCGTTCCCGGATCGGGAGGAGTTCGCCGGCGCGGATCCGACTCTGGCCGGCATGGACCCGGTCTACATGACGGCGATCAACCGCCACCTGCGATCCGACATCGGCGTCGAGACCGACCGCGAGTACATGTTGCTCAGTGAGGAGGTCAACGCGGCGTGGCGCAACGACGCGCCCGAGCACTTCTTCTCGCCGCCCGTCGGCGCCACCGACGATTTCCGCTACGGCATGGCACTCAACCCGTACCTGAAGGCGTTCATCACACACGGCCGCTATGACCTGGTCACGCCGTACTACGCAAGCGACCGGCTGCGCAACCTCATGCGGCTCGATCCCGACATGGCCAGCCGCCTGACCGTTCGCCACTTCGGCGGTGGCCACATGTTCTACGCCTGGGAGGACAGCAGGCGCGCGTTCACCGCCGCGATCGCGGCGTTCGTGGCGGACGCGATCGCGCCGGCTTAGTCGAGCCACCCTGCTCGCCCGCGTCCGGACTAGCATCGGTGTCATGCGGCGGATGGGCGGGTTCAGAGCCTTCCTGGGCGCGCTGGTGGGCGCCGGAGCGCTGATCGGAGCGCTGTCCGCAGCGGTCACCATCGCGTCTGGCGCGACGCTGCCCCACTACGGCAATCCCAACGGGCACTTCTCCGTGCCGCCGGCCGGGCGCGCGGTCAACACGAGCCACCCCACCCAGGTGATCGGCAACGGCAGGCCGGCCAGCTGCACGTCAGCCGCCGTGGTCCACGCGGTTGCCGCGGGCGGGATCATCACCTTCAGCTGCGGGCCCAAGCCGGTCACGATCGTGATGGCCAAGACCGCCGCCGTGATCAAGACCCGGCATGCTCTCGTGTTGGACGGTGGCGGCCTGGTCACTCTGAGCGGAGGCGGCAAGCGCCGGATCCTCTCCTCGGACACATGCGCCGGCACGTGGTCAACCGACGACTGCGTGAATCAGCCGTATCCGCAGATCGTGGTGCAGAACATCACCTTCACGGATGGCTACGACGGCACCCACCAGGCCACGTGCACGGACAACATCCCGAAGTGCTGGTACGGCGGCGTCGACGGCGGCGGGGCCATCTACGTCGAGGGCGGCCAGTTCAAGGTGGTCAACGCGCGGTTCGTCGACAACCGCTGCTACGCCATCGGTCCTGATCTCGGCGGCGGCGCGATCCGCGCCCTGGCCCAGTACCAGAACCGCCCCGTGTACATCACCAACGACACGTTCAGCGGTGGCCGCTGCTCCAACGGCGGGGCGCTCAGCAGCATCAGCGTGCAGTGGGAGATCCTCAACAGCCAGTTCACGAACAACACGGCCATCGGCTGGGGGGCCAACCCGGCCCACCGCGGCACGCCCGGCGGCGGCAGTGGCGGCGCCATCTACCTCGATGGCAGGGACGACAACGTGGCGATCGCCGGGACCGCGTTGGACGACAACAGCGCGCGGGAGGGCGGCGGCGCCGTCTTCGACGTCGTCGACACCGGCTTCGGCGCGTTGACGTTTACCGACTCCCATCTGCACCACAACGTCAGTGGACAGTTCCAGACATTCCCTGGCGTCTACTACGACATCGATGGGCACGACAGGGCGCCGGCGATGATCGACTCCAGCGCCGGCTGAGCGTCCCGGGCGCCGGCGCCGGTGAGCCTGAGCGCTAGAACGCGCGCAGACCGGTGCCGAGCCCAAGCAGGAGGCCGTTGGCCTGCACCGCGGGGCTGGAGGTGACACACAGGATGACCCCGGCGTCGGGAGCGGTGATCGTCTCGGTCTCGTCGCCGAACCCGTCCAGGACCTGACCCAGTCGGTCGCCAGCGGCGATGGCGTCGCCGACGTCGACGGCAGGCTGCCACCAGCCGGGGGTCGAGGCGCGCAGCCACTGGAGGCGCTCGACGAGCTGCTGGCCGGCGGGCGGCGGGTCGGGCTCGCCGGCGAGCACGCCCGCGGCCCGGAGCGTGCTGCGCAGGCCACGCAGGTGGCGCTCGACCTCCGCGGGCTCGAGCAGCCCACGGCCACCCGCCTCGGCGGTGATGCCCGGGATCCCCGCCGCCGCGGCGGCTGCGCTGGTGGTCCCACCGAGCGGGTCGGTGGTGTTGCAGATCACGTAGCGCAGGCCGTAGGCCCGGGCCAGCCGCTCTGCGGTGTCGCGCACAGGCGAGTCGTCATAGAGGGCAAACGGTTCGAGCGCCTCGACCATGTCGCCGCCATGCAGGTCGATGAGCGCGTCACTGCCGGCGACGAACTCACGGAAGACATGATGGGCGAGGACATCGGTGAACGACCCGTTCGGGTCCCCGGGGAAGGAGCGGTTGAGGTTGCGCCCATCCTCGGGCGCCACGAAGGCAGACCGGCCCGCGAAGGACGTGGGGGAGACGACCGGCACGGCGAGGATCGACCCCGCCACCACGGAGAGGTCCAGCTCGCGCATGAACTGCGTGAGCGCCGCGATCGAGGAGTACTCGCAGCCATGCACGCCGGCGAGCACGCAGACCCGCGGCCCGTCGCGCGCGCCGGTCGCCTCGAACACCGGCCACTCCAGGCCGGACATGGCCGGGCTCGGGAAGCGGACGAGACGGCGGGTGACCATCTGCGCAGTCTCTCATCAAGGGAGCCGGTGTAACGGTTGACGCTCTCAGGTGACCAACACACATCACCAACCCCTCGAGGAGAGAGACTCATGTCACGCAACGATCACCCGCTTCATCACGGCACCTTCGCGAAGGGCGAAGCGCACCCCGACAGCTATGCCGGCGAGGACCACGTCGGCACCTTTTCCGAAGGCACGACGCACTCGGATCGTGACGCCGCCGAGCGCCACGTCGGCACGTACGCGGAGGGGGAGGCCGCGCCCGAGTGCTACGCGGGCGAGGATCACGTCGGCACGTTCGCGGACGGGTTGGTCGCGTGACGCGGGCGCCGGGCCCCGGGTCAGACTCGGGGCCCGGCGCCGCTAGGCGCGGTACTCGGGATTGGCGAAGTCCAGCCGGCCGCCCGCGTCCCACAGGCTGACCTGGTTCCCGTGCGCGGGGATGCCACCGCGGTCCTTGAGCATCCGCGCCAGGTGCAGCAGGTTCCAGGTCAGGAACGTGGTGTTGCGGTTGGTGAAGTCGTTCTCGGGGCCGCCCGAGCCGGGGTCGAGGTAGCTCGGACCCGGTCCGGCCTCGCCCAGCCAACAGGAGTCCGCCTGGGGCGGAATGGCGAAGCCGAGGTGCTGGAGGGAGTAGAGGATGTTCATCGCGCAGTGCTTGGCGCCGTCCTCGTTGCCGGTGATGATGCAGCCGCCGACTCGGCCGTAGTACGCCCATTGCCCGGCGTCGTTGAGGAGATGGCTGTTGCCGTAGAGGCGCTCGATCACCCGCGTGCAGACCGAGGACTTCTCGCCCAGCCAGATCGGCGAGAGCAGCACGAGGATGTCGGCGGCCATGACCTTGGCGAAGATCTCCGGCCACTCGTCGCGCTCCCAGCCGTGCTCGGTCATGTCCGGGTACACGCCCGTGGCGATGTCATGGTCGATGGCGCGGACGACGTCGACCTCGACCCCGAGCCGCCGCATGATCGCGATCGAATGATCGGCGAGGCCCTGCGTGTTGGAGACCTCGGGCGAGCGTTTGAGCGTGCCGTTGACGAAGATCGCCCGCAGGTCGGTGAAGTCCCAAGGAGATGCGGCGCAGAGCTCCTCCTGGCGTGCGTCGAGAGTGGTCCCCATCTTGTGTTCCTCCGTGTGAGTTCTCAGTGGTCAGCTTCCAGTCGCGCGAGCGCGCGTTTCGTTACGCCTGGTCGGGCGGCGGGCCGGGGTCGGCGACCGGGAGTGCCTGGGCGATGCCGCGGCGTGTGGGGCGCTCGATGTCGATCCCTCGCCGCAGCAGCTTCGTGGTGTAGACGCTGCCGTAGGAGATCCGCTTGGAGACGGCCGCGGCGATGCCCGACGCCAGCATGATGGGCAGCGTGAGCGTGAAGTTCCCGGTCATCTCCACGACGCTGGCGATGGCCGTCAGCGGCGCTTGCGCCGCGGCGGCGAAGACGCCGCCCATGGCCACCACGGCGTACAGGGCCGGTGGCCCGATCGACGGGCCGAACACGCTGTGCGCGACGGTGCCGACGACCATGCCCGTCATCGTCCCGATGAACAGGGACGGGGCGAACACGCCGCCCGATCCGCCGATCGACAGCGTGAGCCTCGCCGCGATGATCTTGCCGACCAGGAACACCAGGACGAGGCCGAGCACCACGTGCCCGGCGATCACGGAGTTCATCACCGGATAGCCGACGCCATACATCTGCGGCAGCGCGAGGAGCAGCAGACCGAGCGCGACGCCGCCGACCACCGGGCGGGCCCACTCGGGCCGCCCGCGCCACAGCGCGTCGACGCGGTCCTCCATCCCGTAGAGGATGGTCTTGAACCCCACGCCGATCAGTGCCGCGGCGATCGCCAGCACGGCGACGAGGAGATAGGTGGCGTCGTTGCGGACGAGGAGGTCGTGCGGGACCGCGGTGAAGAACGGCGCAGAGCCGAATAACGCCCAAAGCGCTGGACGAGCGGGCCGTAGCGGAGCCCGCCGAGCACCGGCACGATCAGCACGAACCAGATGCCCAGGAAGGCGAGGTGGAGGCTGACGACGCGGCGGTCATCGGTGCTGCGCCGGCGGGTCACCAGGCGCTTGCGCACCAGCCGATCGCACATCCGCGTCGCGGTCGAGCGCTCCACGGTGAGCGCCGAGGCTAGGTCGGCCAGGCGCAGTGGCCCCCGGGCCGCGAGCTCGATCAGGACGCGGTACTGGGCGAGGGTGACGTCATCGGCGACCGTGGCCAGCGACCGCGCCGCGACCGCCACGAGGGCACGGCTGGCGCCGAGGACCGCGTCGACGACCACGTCGGTGTCACGAGTCGGGTGAGAGGCGGAGGCGGGTGCGGACGGTGCGTGCATCATGCCATCATTGCATTAAGCAACTGTCTGTGCAGCACGGTGGAGTCCCGGCACTGCTCGTGGCTAGTGCGGGCGCAGATCCCGGAACGCGCGCAGCAGCGCATCACGCGTGGCGGGATCGACCGGTGGCTCCGGGAGCTCTGACATCGAGTCGACCATGCGCCGCATGTCCTTGAGGTAGCCGGTGCACCCTTCGCACTCGGCCAGGTGGGCCTCGAACCGCGCTCGTTCGCTGTCGGGCAACGTGCCCTCGAGATAGTCGGTGACGAGCTCGACGAACTCACGGCAGACCAGTGCCTCGTCGTCGTGGCGGCGGCGCCACGGCCTCATCGCGCGCCGACCTTCACGAGCGGGCCGAGCGCGGCGCGCACGTTGGCGCGAGCGCGGTGAAGCAACACGCGCTGGTTGCCGTCACTGATGCCGAGAAGCCCGCAGACCTCCTCGGCGCCCAGTCCGGCGAGGTCTCGCAGGGTGATGACGACCCGCTGCGCCGGCGCCAGCGTCTCGACCGCCGCCAGAACCTCGCCGCGCAGCTCCTTTGACAGCAGCTGCGACTCGGGATCGGCGTCGAGGCGCGGTGGCGCGCTGCGCCAGCGGCCATCGGGGCCGAACGCCTCCGGGTCCACAGCGGGGCCGTCACCCTCGGACAGCGCGGAGAAGGGCACGTTGCGCGCGTCGCGGGTGGCCTGTGTGCGGGCGCGATTGGCCAGGATGCTGAAGATCCAGGTGCTCAGGGACGAGCGGCCCTCGAACGCGTCAAGGCCCCGGATCACGGCGAGCCAGGTCTCCTGCACGACGTCGTCGGCGGCGGACGGCGTGCGGACGAAGGTGCTCGCGACTCGGCGCAGGCTGCGGTCATACCGGTTCACAAGCGTGTCGAACGCTTCCTCATCTCCGGTCCGCAGTTGTGCAAGCAGAGCCCGGTCGTCCTGCACGTGGACACCCTACCGCCCGGGCATGAGCCGGCGGATGGTGTGGGCGCACACCACGGCCCCTTCTTTGGCTGCCTCGATGCGATGTCTGCGGACGCCAGGGCCCATGACCGGTGAGTCACGGCAGGGCGCTGGTTGTTACAGGTCAGCGGCCGCGGTGCAGTAAGAGCACCCGCACCGGGGAGCCCGAGCCGCCGGCGACCTTGAGCGGCAGGGCGACCAGCAGCCCGGTGCGGGCGACGCCGGCCAGGCCCTGGAGCCCCTCGACGATGAGGATCCCGCGCGGAAGGAACCAGTGCGCATGGCCGTGGGCGTCGCCCATCCGGCCGTCGACCACCGCGTTGTCACAGGCCGCGGTGCCCGAGGCGACGGCGATGACGCCGGCCTGGACCAGCCACGCGCACGCCGCCTCGTCTAGGCCGGGCATGTTGTGGCCCCAGAAGCTGTGGGTGTGGTCGCCCGGGCCCTGCGGCCAGTGACGGTCCCAGCCCATCTCGACGATCGCGATATCGCCCGCGGCGAGGGTGAAACCGGCCGCGTCGGCCGCGCGCCGCAACGCGTCGACGCCGAGCAGCTCGCCGGGCTGGGGGTCCTCGCCGCTGAGGTCGAACTTCTGTAGGGCCGCAGGAGGAGCGCGTCGGGCGCGAGCTGGTCGACGGTGAGCCCCCCGGGGTCGAAGTGAAACGGCGCGTCGACGTGGGTGCCGGTGTGCTCGGACATCGCCACGCGGTTGGCGGCGACGCCGATCTCCTCGGGGGTGAGCAGCGGCGTGATCTCGGATCCGTCGTAGACGACGAACATCGGCATCCCGGGTGCGATCGTCGGCGATGCATCGTGGATCTGGAGCTGGGAGAGCGCGGCCAGCAGCGCCGTCTCGGGGGTGTCGTCGCCGTCCTCGCTCATCCTCACATTGCCCGGCGCTGCCACGATCGTGGACCGTGCAGGCCAGCAGCACGAGGAAGACACCCCAGGCGAGCGCCGCCAGGTTGAGCCACATCCATCGGTCGAGGCGACGAGCCAGCTGCATGTGCGCCCGCCGGCGCCGGAGGCGGTGGGCGCGGCGCGCGCCCACCGGACCGGCACAGCGTCAGGCGATGCGGATCATCTTCTTGTTGACGAACTCGTCGGCGCCGAAGCGGCCGAGCTCGCGGCCGAAGCCCGAGCGCTTGACGCCGCCGAAGGGCAGCTCGACCCCCTCAAGCCCAGCGGCGTTGACGAACACCATGCCGGCGTCGATCTTGTTGGCAACCCGCACGCCCTGCTCGGAGTCGTTGGTCATCACGTAGGAGCCGAGCCCGAACGGGGTGTCGTTGGCCAGGGTCACCGCCTCGTCCTCGCTGGCCACACGGTAGATCGAGGCGACGGGGCCGAAGAACTCCTCCTTGTAGGCGTCGTTGTCAGGCTTGATGTCGGTGAGGATCGTCGTGTCGAAGAAGTTGCCGTCGTGGGTGCCGCCGGCCACGAGGGTCGCGCCCTGGTCGACCGCGCGCTTGACCTGGTCGGCCAGGCGCTCGGTCGCCGTCGAGGAGGACAGGGGCCCGACCTGGACGCCCTCCTTGGTGGGGTCAGAGGGCTTGACCGCGAGCAGCGCCCCGCTGAACTTCTCCATGAACTCGTCGTAGAGCTTGTCGACGACGATGAACCGCTTGGCGGCGTTGCAGGCCTGGCCGGAGTTCTCCAACCGGGCGCCGACCGCCTGCTCGACCGTGGCGTCCATGTCGTCGGTGCCCAGCACGATGAACGGGTCCGAGCCGCCGAGCTCGAGCACGACCTTCTTGAGGTTGCGCCCAGCGATCTCGGCGACCGCGGCGCCGGCGCGCTCTGAGCCGGTCAGCGACACGCCGCGCACGCGCGGGTCGGCGATGACCCATTCGATCTGCCCGTTGGTGGCGAAGATGTTGATGTAGGCGTCCTTGGGGACGCCCGCCTCGTGGAAGGTCTGCTCCATCGCCGACGCCGACTCGGGGCACTGCGGCGCGTGCTTGAGCAGGATGGTGTTGCCGACGACCAGGTTGGGACCGGCGAAGCGCGCCACCTGGTAGTACGGGTAGTTCCAGGGCATGATCCCCAGCAGCAGGCCGTAGGCGCTGCGGCGCACGACGGCCGAGCCGTCACCCTCGAGCAGATCGATGGCCTCGTCGGCCATGAACTTCGGGCCGTTGTCGGCGTAGTACTCGTAGATGGCGGCGGAGAAGTCGACCTCGCCGAGGGCCTGCTCGATGGGCTTGCCCATCTCGCGGACGATGATCTCGGCCAGCTCCTGGCGCTTCTCGGTGTGGATCTCGCCCACGCGACGGATGGCGGCGGCACGATCCTCCAGGCTGGTGGCGGCCCAGTCGCTGCCGGCGTTGGCGGCGCGCGTGATGGCGTCGCGCAGGTCGCCGTCGGTGATCGTCGGGTACTCGCGGACGGTCTCGCCCGTCGCTGGGTTGATGACTGCGTAATCGGCCATTGATCCCTCTCTCGTTCTCGTCTCCGGTGGTGCAAGTGGAAGCTACAACGCCGCCGCTGGTAGCGTCGCCGCCGTGGATACGGTGCTGACCGCGTCGCGGCCCGCCCTCTCGGCGGCGGATGCGATCGAGCTGGCGCGCTCGTGCTTCGCCGTGACCGCGGCGACGGCCCGTGATCTGGGCAGCGAGCGTGACCGGACGTTCGCGCTCGACGACGCCGCCGGTGCGCCGGTGGCGATCCTCAAGGTCTCCAACGCCTCCGAGGACCCCGAGGTGCTGGATATGGAGGCCGAGGTGGTCCTGCACGTGATGGCGGCCGACCCGGGCCTGCGCGTGGCCGTCCCGTGGCGCCCGGTCCCCGCCCACGCGGATGCTGCCGGCTCGGAACCCGCCCGCCCGGCCCGGCGTGGAGACGCGGTGGCCGACCTGCGGGCTCGCTGGTCACACGGCGACGCTGCGCACTGGGCCCGGCTCTACGACGTCCTGCCCGGGCACAGCCGGATCGAGGCGGCGCAACTGAGCGATGCCGCGCTCATCGCCTGGGGCGAGACGACGGCCCGGCTCGACCGGGCGCTGCGCGGCTTCACCCACCCCCGGGCGCGCCGGATGATGCTGTGGGACGTCCAGCACGCCCTGGCCTCCCGGGCGATGCTCGACCACATCCGCGACGCGCAGCAGCGCGGGCTGGTGGCGCGCGTCCTGGACGAGTTCGAGCGGACGGTCACCCCGGTGTGGCCGGGGCTGCGCGCGCAGGTCGCCCACACCGATCTCTCGGTCGACAACACCGTGACCGACGACGCGGGGTTCATCACCGGGATCATCGACTTCGGCGACATGAGCCACACCGCCCTGATCACCGAGCTGGCCTCGGTGCTCGACTCGCTGGGGGTCGGCCGCGAGGGCGACGAGCTCTTCCGCCTGGCCCGGCTCGTCCTCGACGGCTTCCAGCGCCACACGGAGCTCGATGACTCAGAGCTCGACGTCCTCGGCGTCATGTGGGCGGCCCGCAGCGCGGTGACGATCGCCATCAGCTCGTGGCGCGTGGCCCAGGGCTTGGAGGAGCGGACCTTCGCCGAGCGCTACAACGCCGAGTGCGCGCGGATGCTGACCACGCTCGAGCAGGCCGGGTGGCCCGAGGTGGCGCGGCAGCTCGGAGCCGCCGTCCCGCGTCCCGACGCTCGCTCCCTCGCGGCGCGCCGGGCCGCGGCCTTCGGCCCCGCCATGGAGGCGCTGTTCTACGACGTGCCCGTCGAGGTCGCGCGCGCCGAGGGGGTCTGGATCACCGACACCGCGGGGCGCCGCCACCTCGACGTCTACAACAACGTCCCGTGCGTGGGCCACGGCCATCCGCGCGTGACCGCAGCCATCTCCCGTCAGGGCCGGCGGATCAACACGCACATGCGCTACCTGCACCCAGCAGCGATCGAGCTGGCCGAGCGCCTGGTGGCCCTGTGTCCGCCCGAGCTCGACACCGTGCTGCTGGTCAACTCGGGCTCGGAGGCCAACGACCTGGCGTGGCGAATGGCGACCGCGGTCACCGGCCGCCGGGGAGGCCTCTGCACCGCCTACGCCTACCACGGGATCACCGAGGCGACCGCGGCGCTCTCACCCGAGTCGTGGTTCGATTCACCGCCGCCGCCCCACATCGAGCGGTGGGAGCCGCCCGACCCCTACCGCGGCGAGCACCTCGACGGCGCGGGGTTCGCGGCGGCGGTGCAGCGGCTGCGAGCGCGGGGGATGGCGCCGGCCGCGGCGATCCTCGACGGGCTGGTCATGAGCGACCGGATCGACGAGCTCGACCCCGCCTACGTCCAGGACCTGGTCGGGCAGACGCGCGACGCCGGTGCGCTGTGGATCGCCGACGAGGTGCAGGCCGGTCACGGCCGGACCGGCGCGATGTGGGCGTTTGACCGGTTCGGCGTCGTCCCGGACTTCGTCACGCTGGGCAAGCCGATGGGCAACGGCCACCCTGTCGCCGCCGTGGTGACGCGCAGCGAGATCGTGCAGGCCCTCGTCGGGCACACGGTGCTATTCAGCACGTTCGGCGGCAACCCCGTGAGCGCCGCGGCGGCGCTCGCCGTCCTCGACGTGATCGAGGACGAGCGGGTGCTGGACCGCGTGCGAGACAGCGGCCGGGCGCTCCGTACCGCGCTCACCGAGCTCGCCGGCACCCACGACGCCATCGGTCACGTCCGCGGCGTCGGGCTGGCCTGCGGGATCGAGATCGTGTCCGACCGGGCCGGGCGCACCGCTGACGGCGGGCGGGCTCACACCGTCCGCGACCGGCTGCGCCACCACGGTGTGCTCGTCGGCACCACCGGCCGGGCCGGGAACGTCCTCAAACTCCGCCCGCCCCTGGCGTTCACCGCCGAGCACGCGCCGACGCTGATCTCCGCGCTCGACGCATCGCTCGCGGAGACCAGCTGACGGCGGCCTTGAGTCAGGCGGTCTGGCCCACCTGCTCGAAGTAGAAGCCCTCCTCGAGGTCGGCCAGAAGCCCCTGATGAGTCGGCTCCCAGCCGAGCCGTTCACGAGTGAGCGCGTTCGAGGCCGGCGCGTCCCAGGAGAAGAAGGCGCCCAACCAGCCGAAGTGCTCGGCGGCGTCGTCGGGATCGACGGACACCAGCGGCAGGCTCAGGTGCCGGGCGATGGCGTCGGCGATGTCCCGCGTCGCGATGCCCTCGTCGCCGACGGCGTGGAAGACCGAGCCGGCGGGCGCCTGCTCCAGGGCGAGGCGATAGAGCCGGGCGGCATCCAGACGGTGAACCGCCGCCCAGCGGTTGGCGCCGTCTGAGACGTAGCCGGAGGTGCCCCGCTCGCGGGCGATCTCGACCAGCCTCGCGACGAACCCGTGATCGCCCTTGCCGTGCACGGACGGCGCGGGCCGGATGATCGACACGCGCACGCCGCGATCCGCGAGCCCGAGAGCCACGGACTCGTTGTCACGTCGTGGGTGGCCGGGCGTCGCAGGGTCGTGGCGGTCATCCTCGATGACCGGGCGGCCCGGGTGGAGGACGCCGGTCCCGGTGGTGACGACCAGCGGGCGATCGGAGCCCTCAAGCGCCGCTCCGAGGGCCTCGATGACGCCCCGGTCGGTGGCCGCGGCGGCCTCCATCTGTGAGAAGTCGTGGATGTAGGCGGTGTGAATCACGCCGTCAGCGTCAGCCGCGGCGGCGCGCAGGACGTCGAGGTCGTCGAGGGAGCCGCGCACGACCTCGGCGCCGGCATCCTGGACGGCCGCGGCCGAAGCATCGGAGCGAGCCAGGCCCGCGACGTCGTGGCCGGCATCGATGAGGTCGGCGACGACGGCGGACCCGATCCAACCGGACGCGCCGGTGACAAAAACACGCATGAGAGACCTCCAGGGGAAACGACGTGGCTTGCGGCGCCGGGAAGTGGGCGACGGGCCAGGTCGATGTCAGTTACTGTCATCACCTTAGCACTGATGTCAGCCGCTGTCATCAATATCATCTCACGACATGAGTCGCTGGGAGCCCAACGCCCGTGAACGCCTCGCCCAGGCCGCGCTCGACCTGTACGCCGAGCGCGGCTTCGAGCAGACGACGGTGGCGGAGATCGCCAAACGGGCCGGGCTCACGGAGCGCACCTTCTTCCGCCACTTCGCCGACAAGCGCGAGGTCCTGTTCGCGGGCGGGAGCGATCTACAGGACCTGATGGTGAACGGGGTGCTCGGCGTCCCCGCGTCCGCTCCCCCGATCGACGCGGTGGCCGCCGGGCTTCGGGCCGGGGGCGAGGTGCTGCAGCAGCGCCGTGAGTTCGCCCGGCAGCGCCAGGCCGTCATCGTCGCCAGCGCCGAGCTCCAGGAGCGCGAGCTGATCAAGCTGGCCTCGCTCGCCGCCGCCCTGGCCGAGGCGCTGCGACGGCGTGGGGTGGCCGAGCCCGCCGCGAGCCTCACCGCCGAGGCCGGGATCGCCGTGTTCCGCGTCGCGTTCGAGCGGTGGGTGGACGAGGCCAACGACCGCGGGCTGCCGGAGGTCATCCGGGACTCCCTGGATGAGCTGCGAGCCGTGACCGCCGGCTCGAGCCAGCCGGTCATCGAGGGCGGCGTGGGCTAGCCGGCTGAGCTTGGGGCGAGCCGGAGGTGCGATGGCCGGAGCAGGGGGGCCCCGGCGTTACCGACCCCGCTCAAGGGTGCAAAGGCCGACAAACCAGGAAACGCGATCCTGGTTTTCCGGGGAATGCACGCATAGCGCGCACTCGCCGACAAACTGGGCGGCGCAATCCGAGTCTGTCGACTTTTGCACCCTGACCCGGCCGACGGGTCCCCGTCAACCACCCGGCGCCCGCTCCCCAGCCCGCCGTTGACGTGCGCCCGGTACCCAGGGCAGACGCCCCAGGGCTCACCGCCACCGCCGGCTAGTCCGAGCTATCGGAGTCGTTGCGGCGCAGCAGGCGGCGAGGTCGCCCCATAGGCGCCGGTCACCCGGCGGCGCAGGAGCTCCAGGTCGGCCTCGCTAAGACCGTGCGCGGTCAGCCACTCCGCCGACCCGCCGAAGCCCTCGTCGACGAGGGTGAGGACGCGCTCCATGGTCTCGGCCACCGGCGAGTGGGTGCTGGGGTAGGTGTCCTTGAGCTCCTCGCGGTAGGTCGGGGATGACAGGAGACGGTCGAAGATGGCGTGGATCCGCTCCTCGGTGGCGAGGTAGTCGGCGACGATCACCTCACGCTCCACGCCACTCGCGTCGAGGGCCAGCGCGACGACGACGCCGGTGCGGTCCTTGCCGGCGGCGCAGTGCACGAGCACCGCCCCGTCGGCATGAGCGATCGTGCGTATGGAGGCGACGACCGAGTCCGGCCGCCGCTGGAGATAGCTCATGTAGGCCCGCACGATCGGCGTCTCGTCAGGCAGACCATCCTGGTCCTCGCGCCCCCACGGCTTGACCGCTGGGTCCAGATCGGTGTTGCCCCCGGAGTCCGGGTACAGCGAGCGATGCTCGATGCGCACCGCGGGCTCGGTGGTGATCGGGCCCGGGCCCTCGCGCTCAACCTCGGTGTCGGTGCGCAGGTCCAACACCACCTCGAGCGCCTCCTCCTCGACGAGGCGGCGCACATCCTCGGGGCTCAGCGACTGCAGGTTGTCGGCCCGCAGCAGCACGCCGGGCACGACGGCACGGGCGTTGACCGCGCCGTCGAGGGAGAGCCACTGAGGGGTGTGGTCGCGCACGCTCACTCCTTCATCCTGGCATGCCGGTCGTCTGAACCTGAGGCCGACGCGTTATCGGCGGGCCGTGGCCGGCACCACAGGATCGGCCGCTGAGGCGGGTGATCTCAACCGGGCTGCGGGCCCTGATGGGCAGTGGGAGATATTGATTCAGGAGCAAGCAATATCTACCGACACCACCTCGATGGGGCGGCCTGGGAGCTCATGCGCGGCCAGTTTTCAGTTCGGCCCGGTCAGCCCGGACGGGTCTCGCCGCTGTACTCCTCGTTGGGCAGCATGTTCGTGGCCATCGCCATCCGGTTGGTGAGGTTGTACATGGCGGCGATCTCGGCCACGTCCCACGCCTCCTCGAGCGTGAGGCCGGCGTCGAGGAGCGTCTGCAGATCCTGGCGCGTGACCTCCCGGGGCCGCAGCGTCAACTTCTCCGCGTAGGCGCAGATGGCGGTGCGCCGCTCATCGAGGCCGGCGCGGCGCCAGTCGTAGGAGATCCGCTCGCCGAGCACCGGGTCGTCCAGCTCGGTGCGCAGCGCGGCGCCGTGGGCGACCAGGCAATACAGGCATCCGTTGGCGGCGCTGACGACGACGGCGATCATCTCGCGGTCGGCGGCGCCGAGGTGCTCACTGGGCTCGTGGAGCTGGCGGAAATGGGAGAACCACGCGCTCAGCCGCTGCGGGCGAAACGCGTACACGCGGAACACGTTGGGCACGAAGCCCAGGCGCTCACGCGCCTTGGCGAACAACTTCTGGAGGTCGTCCGGCAGCTCGCTCTCGTCGGGAACCGGGAACCACGAGCCGGTGTCATCCACGACCCGGGAGTCTAAGGACCTGCCCGCGGCGACAAACTATGGCCCGTGGACAACCCCGGGATCGCCCAACGCCTGGACGCGTTCGCGACTCTGCTGGAGCTCTCGGAGGCCAATCCGTACACGATCCGCGCCTACCGTCGCGCGGCGGAGACCGTGCGGAGCGCGGCCCTGCCGGTGGCCGACCTCGTCAAGGACGGGCGCGTCCGCGAGCTGCGGGGCATCGGCTCCGGCATCGAGGCCCGCCTGCGCGAGCTGGTCGAGACGGGGGAGATCGCCGAGCTGGCGGAGCTCGAGCGCGAGCTCTCGCCCGAGCTGGTCGGCCTCGGGCGCTACCTGGGGCTGAGCGCGCAGCGGTCGATCGAGCTGGCGCGGGCGCTCGACATCCACACCGCCGAGGAGTTGCGCGAGGCGGCGGCCGCGGGGCGCCTGCGCGAGGTCCCCGGCATCGGTGAGAAGACCGAGAGGCGCTTGCTGGACGCGCTGGCCCGCGAGTCCGAGCCCGCGCAGGCGCGCGGGCTCCTGCTCAGCCGCGGCCGCGAGCTGGTGGGAGGCATCGCCGAGGCGCTCGGCGCCGAGGTCGCGGGAGACGTGCGCCGCTGTCGTGACGCCTGTCATGACCTGGCCGTGGTCTGCGCGGCGGACGACCCGGCCCCAGCCCTCGCCGCGTTCGCGCAGCTGCCGCAGATCGTTGCGGTGATCGGAGCGGCCGAGCGCGAGGCGGTCGGCGTCACCGTCGAGGGGATCGCCGTCAGGCTCATCGTTGCCCCGCCGCCGTCGTACGGCTCGGCGCTCGTGCGCGCGACCGGGGCGACGGCGTACGTCTCGGCGCTGGGGCCGCTGCCCGACGCCCCCGACGAGCCCGCTCTCTATGCCGCGCTGGGGGTGCCGTGGTGTCCGCCCGAACTGCGTGAGGAACCGTTCTCCGGCGAGCCCCCGCTGCTGGTCGAGCTCGGCCAGATCCGCGGGGATCTGCACGCCCACACGACGTGGTCAGACGGCCGCCAGACGGTGGAGGAGATGGGCCGGGCGGCCCGTGAGCGGGGGTATGAGTACCTGGCGATCTGCGATCACACGCCGGCCGTGGGGGCGGTGCGCGGGCTGACCCCCGATGACGTGCGCCGCCAGGGCGAGGAGATCGCCGCCGCCAACGAGGCGCTCGCTCCCTTCCGCGTGCTGCGCGGGATCGAGTGCGACATCCTCCCCGACGGCCGGCTCGACCTCCCCGACGACGTCCTGGCTGAGCTTGACTGGGTGCAGGCGAGCGTCCACGGCGGCCAGCGCATGCCGCGGCGCGAGATGACCAAGCGGGTGCTGGAGGCGCTGCGCAATCCCGCCGTCCGCTGCCTCAGCCATCCCACGGGCCGCTACATCAACCGCCGCCCCGAGAACGCGCTCGACCTCGAGCAGGTGTACGTGGCCGCACTCGAGCAGGGGGTGGCAGTAGAGGTCAACGGCCTCCCGCTCCGCCTCGACCTGTCCGGAGAGCACGCGCGCGACGCCCTGCGCGCCGGGGTCTCGCTGGTGTGCTCCACCGACGCCCACTCCACCCAGGGACTGGCCAACATGACATTCGCGGTGGCCACCGCGCGGCGGGGCTGGGCGACGGCGGCCGACGTCCTCAACACGCGGCCGCTGTCGGAGATCCTGGCTCCGACGTAAATCTCACGTTCATCTCGCGGTGCTCTCACGTCGGCCGTGCACGATCGGGCCTCGTCCTCTCACAACAATCTCAAGGAGAGAGAATGCGCAAGCTCAGATCCAAGCTGGCCGCGGGCGCGGCCATCGGCGGAGCGGCGGTGGGTGGCGCGGCGCTGGCCAATGCCGCCACGACCTCGACGCCGTCGACATCAAGCGCGACAGCCCCGGCGGCGAGCCACGCAACGCCACCCGCCAACTTCCCGGCGCCTGGGACCGCCGCACACGAGGACGCGGAGAAGCCGGTGACCGGCGCCGCGGCCGATAAGGCGAAGGCCGCGGCGATCAAGTCCGTGGGCAGCGGCACCGCCGGCGAGGTCACCACCGACTTCACCGGCAACGGCTACGAGGTGACCGTCACCAAGTCCGATGGCAGCAAGGTCGAGGTCCATCTCGACAGCTCGTTCACGGTGATGCAGCACCCGCCCGCCCCGCCAGGCGGACACGGTCCGGGCGGGGGTCCGCCCCCAGGCGGTGCTCGCGGCCAGGCCCCGAGCGGTAGCCCGGGTCCGGGCAGCGCCGGTGGGGCGCCGCCCGCCGGGTATGGCGGCTCAGCGTCAGGCTGACCGGCTGAGCGGTCCGCGCGGGCGCACTGCGCGCCCGCGCCACCGCCGCACGACGGCGTGCGGGAACGGATCGAGGTCGAGGCCGCGGGCGGCGCGCAGGCGGCGGCGGTTGTAGAGCACGCCGATCAGACCGACCGCCCAGAACAGGTACTGCACGGCGAAGGCGAGCCTGAAGTCGCCGAGCGTGTAGCTGGACGGCCCCCCGCCCGAGCGCAGGCTGAGGATCACTCCGATGAGCGCGATCGTCAGCAGGGAGGCGACGAAGCCCCCGACGTTGACGATGCCGGTGGCTGAGCCGATGCGCTCGGCCTCGTTCTCCGTGCGCGCGTAGTCGAAACCCATGAGCGATCCCGGGCCGTTGGAGGCGAGGACCACCACGAGCACCACGAGCAGGGCGAACGGCGCGCGGCCGGGCCAGGCGAGGACCACCGTCCACACGGCGACCGTGCCGGCGACGATCGACAGGACCGGGACCGACCGCCGGTACGGCCATCGTGCGGCGAGGTGGCCGAGGATGGGGCCGATGATCATCGCCACCACGACGAGGATGGTGATGAGCACACCCGCCTCGGCGGGGCTGCGGTGCTCGCCCACCACGAGGAACGGATAGCCCCACATCAGCCCGAACACCACCCCGGAGAACTGCGTGACGAAGTGCGTCCACAGCCCGAGCCGCGTCCCGGGCTCTCGCCAGGCCAGACCGAGGCGCCGGATCGCCTCCGCGGCGCCGATCGCCGGCCCGCTCGGGCGAGCGCCCGGGGGCGCGTTGCGGAGCAGCGTTCCCGCCATCAACGCGACTGCGAACCCCGCGCCGGCCGCCACCAGGAACGAGGTGCTCCAGCCGTGGCGCTGGAGCAGGGCGACCAGCGGGTAGGCGGCGGCGATCTGGCCGACCTGCCCGAGAATTCCCGTCAGCTGGGACAACAGCGGGACCCTGGCCGGCGCAAACCAGACCGAGACCAGCCGCAGGGCGCTGATGAACGTCATCGCGTCGCCGGCGCCCACCAGCACCCGCCCGGCCGCGGCCGGGCCCACGCCGTGGGCTGTCGCCAGGACGAGCTGGCCGCCGGCCATGAGCATCGCGCCGCCGGCGATGAGCCGTCGCGAGCCGATGCGATCGAGCAGTACGCCGACGGGGACCTGAAGGGATGCGTAGACCGCGAGCTGCAGGACGGAGAACAGGGACAGCACGGCTGCCGTCGTGCCGAAGCGCCGCTGGGCCTCCACGGTCGCCACTCCGAGCGACGCCCGCTGGAACACGGCCACGGCATAGGCCAGAACCGCGAGCGCGAAGATGAGCCACGCACGGCGTGGTGTCGGGTGCTGTTTCACCCAACCTGAATCTAGTGGCCCTCCCGGGGGCGACCGCTAGACCAGCTTGCGCACGGCGATCAAGGCTAAGGTGCCGCGACCGCAATGTTCAGCCGCTACGCCCCGACCGGCGCCGTTGCCGCCGCCAACCACCTCGCCGCCCAGGCCGGCGCCTCGATGCTCGACCGCGGCGGCAGTGCCGCGGATGCGGCCGTCGCGGCCGCCGCGACGATGGCGGTCACGTCGCCCCACATGTGCGGCCTCGGCGGTGACGTGTTCGCGGTGGTCGTCGCGCCCGACGGGCCGCCGGCCGCGCTCAACGCGTCCGGGCGCGCAGGCTCAGGGGCCGACCCGGCGCAGCTTCGTGCCAAGGGGATGGCGCGGATGCCGTTTCGCGACGACGTCAGCAGCGTCACCGTTCCCGGCTGCGTGGACGGCCTGGTCGCGCTCCACGCGCGGTTCGGGCGCCTGGCGCTCGGCGACGTTCTCGCCCCGGCGATCGGTCTCGCGCACGACGGCTTCCCGGTCTCGCCGACGCTGGCCGCCGCGTCCCGCGTGCTGTCGGCCGAACTGCGGGCGACGGCGTTCGGCGACGCCGGCGTCCTGGTCTGCGGCCGGCGCCTGACCGTCCCCGGGGTGGGTCATGTCCTGTCGGACGTGGCGGCGGGAGGCCGGGACGCCTTCTATGAGGGCTCTCCCGGCGAAGCGCTGCGGCTGCTGGGCCCGGGTCTGTTCAGCACCGAGGACCTGCGGACCGTCCAGGCCGACTGGGTGGAACCGTTGTCGCTGGTGGCGTTCGGTCGCCGGCTGTGGACCATCCCGCCCAACTCGCAGGGCTACCTGGCCCTGGCGAGCGCGTGGATTGCCGACCAGGTCGGCGTGCCCCGGGATCCCGACGACGACGGGTGGGCCTTCGTCCTGGTGGAGGCAGCCCGCCAGGCCGCCCACGATCGCATCGCGGTGCTCCACGACCGCGCCGACGGGATGAGCCTGGTCTCGCCCGAGCGGCTCGCGCCGCGGGCCGAGGCGATACACGCTCAGGCCGGCCGCGGCCTGGCCGACGTCTACCGCGACGGGGATACGACGTATCTCTGTGCGGTCGACGGAGACCGGGCCGGGGTGTCGCTGATCATGTCCAACGCCGCCGGCTTCGGCTCGCATCTGCTGCTGGACGCGCACGGCATCTTCCTCCACAACCGGGGGATGGGCTTCTCGCTCCAGGAGGGGCACCCGGCTGAGTTCGCGCCCGGACGCCGGCCCCCGCACACGCTCTCGCCGCTCGCCGTCACCGACGACGATGGCGCGCTGGATGCCGTCATCGGCACGATGGGTGGGGACGCCCAGCCCCAGATCCTGTTGCAGCTCCTCGCCCGCACGCTCATCGCCGGCGAGGATGCCGGCACGGCCGTGACAGCGCCGCGCTGGAGCCTGACCCGCGAGGCGTCCTCCGGGTTCGACGTCTGGGAGACGGCCGAGCCACCGATCGTCGCCCTCGAGCACGACGCGCCCGGCGCCTGGCAGGAAGGCTTGAGCCGCCGTGGCTACCGCGTCTGGCGCAGCGAGTCGGCCGACGACGGCTTCGGCCACGCCCAGATGATCCGCGTGACCGCCGACGGCATGCTGTGCGGCGCCGCCGACCCCCGCACGCGAGACGGAGCGTGCATCGGCCTGTGACCGGCTCGGCGAGGTAGGGTGCGGGCGTGGACCTCGGAATCCAGGGACGCGTAGCGCTCGTCGGGGGCGCCAGCCAGGGCATCGGCCGCGCGGTCGCAGAGGCGCTCCTGGCCGAGGGCGCCCGTGTGGTCATCACCTCGCGCGACGGGGATCGCATCGCGCAGGTGGCCGCGGACATCGGCGCGGTCGCGGGCCTGGCCTGGGACAGCGCCGACCTCGACGCCGCTCCGGCCCTGGTGGCCCGGGTCACCGAGGCGGTGGGCCCGGTCGACATCCTCGTCACCAACACCGGCGGTCCGCCGGCCAGCCCCGATCCGCTCAGCTTCACCACCGAGCACTGGGAGCAGGCCCACCGGACCCTCGTCCTGGGCCCGATGACGCTGCTCAAGCTGGTGCTGCCCGGGATGCGCGAGCGCGGCTGGGGCCGCATCGTCGCGATCGCGTCGACGACGGTTCGCGAGCCGATCCCCGCGCTCATCCTCTCCAACGCCGAGCGCTCGGCCCAGCTGGCCGCCTATAAGACCCTGGCCCGCGAGGTGGCCCGCGACGGCGTGACCATCAACTCGCTGCTCACGGGGTCGATCGCCACCGAGCGCCTGGCCTCGCTGGCCGGCTCCATGGAGAACGCAGAGGCCGGCGCCGCGGCGTCCGTGCCCGCCGCCCGCATCGGCCAGCCCGAGGAGATGGCCTGGGCCGCCGCGTTCCTCGCCTCAGACCGCGCCGCCTACATCACCGGCGCGGCGCTCGCCGTCGACGGCGGGGCGCTGCGCGGCATCTGACGGCGCCGCCGGCTTACCGCGCGCGGGCGACGCCGAGGACGCGGGGCGTCACCGGGTACACGCGCGCGTTCTCGGGGAACGGGAAGCCGCGGCAGCGCTCGAAGACAAAGCCGGCGCGCTCGATCTCGGCCAGCGTGTCGCGGTCGGCGTGGCAGCCGCCGAACAGGCGGGTCCACAGCGGGTCGACGCGTCGCTGCCACCGGGCGAAGCCCGGCCGGCGGGAGCGGACGTGCTCGTAGAAGCGCAGCTCGCCGCCCGGGCGCAGCACGCGGCGGAACTCGGCCAGCGCGGCCGGCTGGTCGGGTACCGAGCACAGCACGCCGCAGGCGATCACGGCATCGACCGAGCCGGCCTCGAGCTCCAGCGCGTCGGCGACCCCCGTGACCACCCGGACCGGGACCGGCGCCGTGCCGGCCGCCTTCTCGGCCTGGCTGCGCAGGTACGGCTCGGGCTCGACGGCGATCACCTCGGCGACGGTCGGCGGGTAGTGCGCGAAGTTGATGCCGTTGCCGGGGCCGACCTCGACCACACGCCCGGTCGCGCCGGCGAGCATCTCCCGGCGCAGGTCCTGCTCGCCCTTGCCGCGGTCGCGACCGCAGAAGCGATGAAAGAAGCGTGCGAAGAGCGGGTTCTCGATCTCCTGGCCCATCAGGCGGCACACTAGCTGGCGCGCGTCGGACGGGGGATAACCCCACCCAAGCCGGGGGAGCGCCGCATGGTCGCGGAGACGCGGCGGACATAGCGTGCCGACCATGTTCCGAACGACTCTCATCCTCACCTCGGCGGCCGCGATTGCCCTGTCCGTCAGCGCCTGCGGCCTGCGCATCGAAAACGACGGACCCCACACCGTGCAGACCAGAACCGTCGGCACCTTTGACCGCGTCGACCTCCGTGGCTCGACCAACGTCGTCCTCACGCGTGGCCCGTCCACCACGCTCACCGTCTCGGGCGGGCGCAACCGCGTCCGCGACGTCGTCACCCGGGTGCAGGCCGGCACCCTGATCGTGGAGGAGCGCAACCCCGACCTGACGCTGCACCTCGGCGGCGACGGGCCCACCGTCACCGTCAGCACCCCCTCGCTGGTCGGCGCCCGCCTCGACGGCTCCGGCGACCTGTCCATGGCCGGGCTGGCCGGAGGCCCGCTCCAGATCCGCGTCGACGGGTCGGGCGACGTCGATGCCCACGGCCGCCTCGACGCGCTCGACGCCGCCGCCGACGGCTCCGGCGACCTCGATCTGAGCGACGTCGTCGCCCAGTCGGCCCGGGTCAACCTGTCCGGGAGCGGCGACGCCGACGTCCACGCGGTCCGCGCTCTGGCGGTCGTGCTCAGCGGCAGTGGCGACGTCAACTACGCCGGCAACCCGCAGGTCACCCGGGAACTGTCGGGCTCCGGGGACCTCTCGCGCGGCTGACCGGAGCCGGAGGCGGGCCACCGCTCGACGACGGCTTGGGCAAGGCGCATTTCCCGCCGATACCAAGCTGATGCCCCGCCACATCCGTCTCATATTGGTCATCACGGGAGGCTGGATCGCCGCCTGCGAAGCCCACGCCCTCGGCTTGCGCTGGCTGCCCATCGGACCCCAGAAGTGGCTGCACCTCGTGGCGATGGCGATCGGGGCTGCCCTCTGCCTGGTGCGCGCGGCGGTCCGCCGGCGCGAGCGGATGGCGTGGCTGCTCATCGGGCTGGGCGTGATGGCGTGGGCGTTCGGTGAGCTCTATTTCACCGTCGTCCTGTGGAGCGACTCGTCGCCTCCGGTGCCCTCTCCCGCGGACGGTGGCTACCTGTCACTGCCGCCGCTCATCTTCCTGGGCCTGATCCTGCTGGCGCGCTCGCGGATCAAGGGCCTGCCCAAGACGATCTGGGCCGATGGCGTCACCGCCGGTCTGGCCGCCGGGGCCCTCAGCGCGGCCATCGTCTTCAAGCCGGTCCTGGCGGCGGTCAGCGGCGACAGCCTGTCGGTGGCCACCAACCTGAGCTATCCGATCATGGACCTGATCATGCTGGGGTTCATCGCCGGGGTCCTGGCCGTCGGTGGCTGGCGAGTGGACCGCCGGTTTGGCGTCATCGCCGCCGGAGTCATGTGCTTCTGGACCGCAGACACGATCTATCTCATCAAGGCCGCCGAGGGCACGTGGGTGTCGGGCGGCCCCTATGACCCGGGCTGGTGGGCCATCGCGGTCTGCTGCGCCACGGCGGCCTGGATGCAACCGCGCGGGCGCGTCGCCCGAGCCCGCAGCGCGGAGGCGATCAGCGTCTCCATCGCGTCGGCGCTCGTCAGCCTCGGGATCCTCGTCGTGGGCAGCGTCGCCGACGTGACACTCCCGGCCATCGCCCTGGCGAGTGGGGCGCTGCTGTGCGTTCTGCTCCGGCTCGTGCTGACCTTCCGCGCCCACCAGACGATGCTGCGCCGCACCACCCACGAGGCGCTCACCGATCCGCTCACCGGCCTGGGCAACCGCCGCGCGTTCGCCGCGGCGCTGGGCGACCGACTCGACGATGACGACCCCGAGCCGCTGGTGCTCGCCCTGTTCGACCTCGACGGCTTCAAGAGCTACAACGACAACTTCGGCCATGCCGCGGGCGACGCCCTCCTGCAGCGGCTCGCCGCCGGCCTGCAGACCGAGATCGGGGCGGCCGCCGGCGTCTACCGGATGGGCGGCGACGAGTTCTGCGCGCTGCTGCCCGGAGGCGAGGACGGCGACGCCCTGCTGCGCGTCGCGCTGGGAGTCCTCTCCGATCACGGCGACGGGTTCTCGATCGACGCGTCGCTGGGCAGCGTCCGCCTGCCGGAGGAGACCACGGACGTCGAGGAGGCCCTGCGGCTCGCCGATCAGCGGATGTATGCGCACAAGAGCCAGGGGCGCCGGGCCACCGCTGCCCTGGAGGTCAAGCACGCGCTCCTGTCGGCGCTGGCCCACCGCGACCCCGAGCTCTCCGACCACGTCGACGACGTCGCCGAGCTGGCCGCGGGCGTCGCCACGTCACTCGGGTGCGATCCGGCCCAGGTGGAGGCGGTCCGGATCGCCGCTGAGCTGCACGACATCGGCAAGATCGCGATTCCCGAGGCGATCCTGGACAAGCCCGGACCGCTCACCCCGGACGAGTGGACCCTGATGCATCAGCACACGATCGCGGGCGAGCGCATCATTCTCGCCTCGCCGGCCCTCGCTGACGTCGCGCCGCTCGTGCGCTCCTCGCATGAACGGTGGGACGGCTCCGGCTACCCCGACCGCCTGGCGGGCGAGTCGATCCCCCTCGGGGCGCGCATCATCACCGTCTGCGACTCCTACCACGCGATGACGAGCGACCGCACCTACCGCCGGGCGCTCAGCGTCGAGGTGGCCCTCACCGAGCTGTGCGCCTGCGCGGGCGGCCAGTTCGACCCCACCGTCGTCGAGGCGTTTCTGCGTTATCGCGCGGCAGCCGCCGCAAGGGCTCCCGCTCACGCCGAAGCTGCCCGGGCTGAGCATCACAGCGTGACTGCGGCCTGAACCGTTTTCGCCCCGCACCGGGTCTATTTGGGTGCGAACACGAATACGGAAAGGACCGCATGCTGAACTTCACCAAGAAGGCCTCCGCCGACCGGGGATCCGGCTCGCGCGACGGCCTGCCGGAGAGCGCCGTGCGCGCGACATTTGCCGCCGGGTGCTTCTGGGGCGTCGAGGCCTCGTTCCGTGAGATCGAGGGCGTCCTGAAGACGACCGTCGGCTACACGGGCGGCACCGTCGCCGACCCGTCGTATGAGCAGGTCTGCTCGGACACCACCGGCCACGCCGAGGCCGTCGAGGTCTGGTTTGACCCCTCGAAGGTGAGCTACGGCGATCTGCTGCACACGTTCTGGGGGGTCCATGACCCCACCTCGCGCAACCGGCAGGGCTGGGACTTCGGCAGCCAGTACCGCTCCGCGATCTTCTTCCATGACGCCGAGCAGGAGCGCCAGGCGATCGCCTCGCGCGACGAGCGCCAGGCGAACCTGAGCAAGGAGATCGTCACCCAGATCGCGCCGGCGCCCGACTTCTACGACGCCGAGGACTACCACCAGCGCTACTTCGAGAAGCACGGCGGCGCGGTGTGCGCCACCACGCTCCGCTAGACCCGAACAGACTCACGAAAGGCAGCACATGAGCAACGTCATCACCCTCACCCAAGCCAACTTCGCCGAGGAGGTCCTCGCCTCCGACGTGCCCGTGGTCGTCGACTATTGGGCCCCGTGGTGCGGACCCTGCCGCATGCTCGGCCCCGTGATCGAGCAGATCGCGTCCGAGCGCAGCGGGACCGTCAAGGTCGGCAAGGTCAACGTCGACGACGAGCCCGCCCTGGCCGAGCGTGCCGGTGTGCGCGGCATCCCGTACGTGGTGCTCTACCGCGACGGCGAGGTCGCCGCGCAGGCGGTCGGCGCCCAGCCGCAGGCCGCGCTCGAGCGGTCGCTCGGCCTCGAGGCCCCGGCCGCGCACGCCGCGTAGCCCGCGTAGCCCGCGCCGGCCCGCGTCGCCCCCGTCGCCGCATTGGCAGCAGCAGCCGCGTCAGCCCTCTTCGAGCCCGAGATACGGCTCGAGGAGGGCGCGCAGCTGCATGCGCCCGCGGTGCAGGCGGCTCTTGAAGGCCGCCTCGCCCACGCCGACGACCTCGGCGGCGTCATGCGTGGAGAGGCCCTCGATGTCACGCAGCACCACGGCGTCGCGCCAATCCTCAGGCAGCTCGTCCAGCGCCGCATCGAGCCTGCTTTCGAGCTCTCCGGCCAGTGCCCGGGCCTCGGGCCCGGATTCGACGGGCTCGGGCAGCGCCGTCACGGGATCGGGCGCATCGCCTTCCGGTGCAGGCTGCGCGCGGGGGAGCGTCCGGCGCGAGAGCCGGCGCTTCGCCTCGTTGAAGGCGATCCGGTACAGCCACGTGGAGAGCTGGGCTCTCTCCTCGAACCGCCCCAGGCCCCGCCACGCGCGCAGGAACACCTCCTGGGCCACCTCGTCGGCGTCGACGGCGTCCAAGCCGAAGCGCCGCAGCGCCCCGTAGACGCGGTCGGCGTGCAGCATCACGAGCTCGGCGAACGCCTGTTGGTCGCCGCCCCGCGCCTTCCGGATGAGGTCCTGCTCGGTCGGGGCGCCGGTCACGGGGGCGGGTTATACCGCCCCCGCTGGCGCTTGGTGAGCCCTGACTACTGGTTCTCGTCGAGCGAGAGCGAGCAGGAGTTGATGCAGTAGCGCTCGTTCGTCGCGCCCGGGCCGTCAGAGAAGACGTGACCCAGGTGCCCGCCACAGGCGGCGCATGTCACCTCGATGCGGTGCATGCCATAGCTGTGGTCGTCGTGGAGCTGGACCTTGGCGCGGTTCGCCGGCTCGGTGAAGCTCGGCCATCCGGTGCCGGAGTCGAACTTCGTGTCCGAGGAGAAGAGTTCGGCGCCGCACCCGGCACAGCGGTACATGCCCTCGCGCTTCTCATTGACGTACTCCCCGGTGAAGGGGCGCTCGGTCGCCTTGTGACGCAGCACCTCGTACTGCTCGGGGCTGAGCTGCTCGCGCCACTCGCCGTCGGTCTTCTCGACGGCCGGCGCGTCTGTCTGGTTCTGGATGTTGCTGGTATCGGTCATGTGGTGTTTGACCCGCCCATCGGCCCAGACGGTTCAGGACGCCGGAGGCTCGTCGAGGCGACCGCGTACAAGGGCCGCGATCCGGGCCGCGTCGGCGCCGCCGGCGGGCGCGGGCAGCCGCGCGAGGCCCTGGACCACCGCGCGCAGCCCGGCCAGCAGTCGCTCGCATTCCGGGCACTCGCGCGCGTGGCGCTCCATGCGCGAGCGCCCGCCCGGCGCCAACTCGCCGTCCACGTAGTCGGACATGTGGTCCGGCGCCCAACCGTGATCGCGCCTGAACCGCACCCGGTATAAGAACCTCATAGGACGTATGACCTCGGCAACGCGCAAACAGGTTCGCACACGCGGCGCACCGAGTGTGACCGGTGCCGATGGCCCCGGTGCTGCCGCGCTGCCGCCGGGCCCGAGCGCGCCCGCGCTCTGGCAGACGCTTGCCTGGATGAGCCGGCCCGGCGCCTTCCTGCAGGGCGTGCACCGCCGCTTCGGCGACCCGGCCACGATCCGCACGTACTGGACCGAGGAGCCGATGGTGCTGTTCAGCGGACCCGACGCGGTGCGCGAGCTCTTTGCCCTGCCGGCGGCCGTGGCTCCCGCCGGCCAGAGCTGGGAGTTCCTGCGCCCGTTCGCCGGTCCGCACTCGATCCTCCTCATCGACGGCGACGAGCACCTGCGCGAGCGCCGCCTGCTGCAGAAGCCGTTTCACGGGGAGCAGATGCGGGCGCTGGCGCCGATGATCGGCGACCTGGCCCGCGCCGAGCTCGCCGGCTGGCACGGCCGAGTGAACACGCTGGAGCGCATGCGCGCGCTCACGCTGGAGATCATGCTCCGCGTCGTGTTCGGCGCCCGCGACGAGCGCGAGTTCACCGAGCTGCGCGCGGCCGTGGATGAGGCGCTCGCGGGCGTCCGCTCGCTGCCGCGCGTGCTGGCCATGGTGCTGGTGATGAAGGACCTGGGGCCCCGCAGCCCGTGGGGGCGCTTTCGGATTGCCGTGGAGCGCTTCGACGCGCTGCTCTATGCACTGCTGGCGCGCCGGCGCAGCGAGCCCGAGGACGGCGCGTCGGTGCTGTCGCTGCTCCTGAGTCAGCGCGACGAGGACGGCAAGCCGCCCACCGACCAGCATCTGCGCGATCAGCTGGTGGCGCTGCTGATGGGCGGCCATGACAGCTCGGCGGCATCGCTGGCGTGGGCGTTCGAGCGTCTCGCGCGCAGCCCTCAGGTCCACGCGCGCCTACGTGAGGGCGACCCCGCCTACCTCGACGCAGTCGTCAAGGAGGTGCTGCGCGTGCGTCCCGGGCTGACGATCGCGCCCCGGTTGCTGCTCGAGCCCGCGAGTATCGCGGGGCGGACGATCCCCGCCGGGGTCCAGGTGGCGGCCTGCCTATGGCTGGCCATGCGCCGGGAGGACCTGTGGCCCGACGCCGGGGCGTTCGCGCCCGAGCGCTGGCTGGACGGCTCGCCGGATCGCCCGTCCTCGTGGATCCCCTACGGCGGCGGCGTGCGCCGCTGCGCCGGCGCGCCGTTTGCCGAGATGGAGATGCGCGAGGTGCTCCGCGTGGCGGCGGACCTGGACTTCCGCGCGCCCCGGCCTGCATCGGAGCGGGCGCGGCGCAGCATGCTCGTCGTCGTCCCCGACCGCGGCGGCGAGATCATCGTGGGCTAGCGGCCCGCCTGGCCTCCTCCTCGTAGGGGTTGTGCGCGTAGCCCACGCGCAGGTATGACAGAGGCATCCGGATCGGGTGGTGCTGCATCTGCCAGACGTGGCACAGCTCGTGGCACACGAGGTCCTCGTCGTCGGCGAGCCGCGGCGAGCGCAGCAGGATGAGGTTCCACATCGTGTAGCCGTCGAAGCGACGAAACCACGGCAGCGCGAACAGCCACCCGACCGCCACGATCCCCACGCGATCGATGCTCACCGGGCGCGGGTACAGCGCCAGCCGGTCCAGCCGCGCCTTGGCGGAGAGAAGGACCTCGTGGTCGATCCGAGGCACGCGACCAGCCCTCGCCCGCCCTAGAACGGCCCGCCGCTGAGCGTCAGCGGGTGCGACTCATACCCGCGGGCCAGGCGGTAGAAGAGCCCTCCGTCCGTCGTGTCGCTGGTCGTGCCGTCAGCCCCGCCCCCGAACAGGAGCCCGACCACGCCCGCATCGCGGGTGGCCCGCAGGTGCGCGCCTGACGGATCGTCCAGCCACCACTGGAGCCGGTTGTCCTGGTAGTGGCCCCAGGTGTTGTTGAGCATGGTGTTGCCCAACGGCAGCTGCCACAGCACCACCGGCGTATGCGTCCGATGCGTGAACGCCGCCAGGTAGGCGTCGTGGCGGCGGAAGTCAGCCGGGCCCCACCACGTCTTCGGGTTGTTCTCCACGTATTGGTAGAAGCCCGCGTCGCGATCGGTGACGTCGTTGAACACGAGGTTGAAGTGAGCGTGCAGCGACGCATAGAACGCGGCCGACTTGGCCCCGAGCGCCCGCATGTGGGCCAGCGACGGTTTGGAGTACGTGGGGTCCTCGTCGGTCCCCCAGGTGCTCAGATGCCAGGCCAGCGAGACGTGGGGCGCCAGGCGGTTGCGCAGCGCGATCAGCTTGTGCGCGAAGGAGCGCGCCAGTGTCACCGTGCGAGCCTGCTCCAGGTAGCCCCACAGGTCGGGCTCGACGTGCACGATCACCAGGTGCGTGCCCGCGGAGGCGGCCACGCGCCGGAGCAGCAGCTCGTAGTCGGCCCAATAGGCGCGCATCGTCGCCGGGTTGCGGAGGTTGGAGAGGTCCTTCTGCTGCTCGGAGGAGCCGGTGGCGGGCGAGGACTGCAGCAACTGGTAGTACGTGAACACCGGGATCTGGCGGGCGGCGATCGACTCGCGCACGTACAGCGAGACGAACGACCCGTTGGGGTTCCACGTCGACCAGCCATGGCCGGTGTTGACCCCGCCCGAGAGGTACTGGTAGCGCGCGTCCACGCGCGCCTGCTGGGCGAGGTGCGGGGCGTCTCCGGGAGAGTCGGTGACGCCGAGGAGCAGGTGGTGGGGCCAGCCCAACGGCAGGACCGCCAGGGACGCGATCAGCGACAGCAGGCTCCGGCGCATCGCCGTCACGGTAGCGCCGCCTGGCTAGGACCGGGTGGGTAACAGCGCCCGCAGGTCGCCGATCACGTCGGCTTCGAGTGCATCCTTGTCGGTCCGGTAGCGCTTGACCCGCGCGAAGCGCAGCGCGATGCCGCCCGGGTAGCGCGTGGAGGACTGGACGCCGTCGAGCGCGATCTCCACCACGAGCTCCGGGCGCACCATCACCGCGATGCCGCGCCGCTCGGTCTCGAGGGCCAGGAGGGCCTCGGTCTGCCAGCGCAGCAGCTCGTCGGTGAGCCCCTTGAACGTCTTGCCCACCATCACGAACGTGCCGGAGTCCGGGTCGCGGGCGCCGAGGTGCAGGTTGGACAGCCACCCCTGCCGGCGGCCATGGCCCCACTCGGCCCCGAGCACCACCAGGTCGTAGGTCTGCACCGGCTTGACCTTGCGCCACGCCTTGCCGCGCCGCCCCGCCGCGTACACCGACGCGGCGTCCTTGACGACGACGCCCTCGTGGCCCGCGGCGATCGCCTCGTCGAGCACGCGCTGGGCCTCGCTGGCGTCGCTGGTGAAGACGCCCGGGATCCGGTGGGCCGGTGCAATCTCCTCCAACCGAGCGATCCGCTCGTGCAGCGGCGCGTCCAGGAGATCCTCGCCGTCCACGTGCAGGACGTCGAACAGGAACGTGACGATCCCCTCCGGCGGGGCGCCGCTGTCGATCTGGGAGACCGTGTACTGAAACGGAGCGGGGCCCTGAGCGTCCATCCAGATGGCCTCGCCGTCCAGCACCGTCTGGCTGACCGGCAGCCGGCGGACCGCGGAGACGATCCCGGGCAGGGTCGCGGTGATCTCGTTGAGGTTGCGGGTGTAGATGCGGACCTCGTCGCCGCGGCGGTGGATCTGGATGCGGATCCCGTCGAGCTTGAACTCCACCGAGGCGCGCTCGAACCCGTCCAGCGCCTCGGTCACGTTCGCGCCGGTGGAGGCCAGCATCGGGAGGATCGGCCGGAAGATCTCGAACCCGACCGCGCGCAGACCCGCCTCGCCGCCGGTGATCGCGATCCACGCCATCTGGGTGAGGTCGCCCGAGAGCATGAGCGCGCGCCGCGCGATCTCGCCACGGACCCCCGCGGCCTTGGCCACCGCGTCGGCCATCAGCCCCGCGAGGGCACCCTGGCGCAGGCCCCCGGTGAGCAGGCCGACCAGGAAGGTGGCCTCGGGCTCGGTGGCGCGGGCCATCAGTCGCACCAACAGCTCCCGGCGCCGACCCGCGGAGCCGCTCCCGGTCTCGGACTCGATGTCCGAGATCGCCTGGTCGACGTCGGCCACGGTGAGCGAGGGCTCAGCCGCATGCGCGCGCTCCACGCCCCGGATGGCCGCGTAGCCGATGCCGACGCGGCCCTGGCGCGGCACTCCGGAGAGAAAGCCGACGCAGATCGGCACCTCCTCGGCGTCCAGTGTCCGCAGCAGCTGCGCCAGCGTTGCCACTTTGGCCGAGCGCGAGCTCGTCGCGGCGACGGTCTCGGAGGCGGACACGATGTCGGCGAACAGGGTCATGCGTGCCAAGTCCAGCAGGTCGACCCGTTGTTACGCGCGTGTGACGGTGCGCACCCAGCGTGTAACGGCCGCCTCCCGCCAGGGTGCTTCTAGTGTGAGGACCAACATGATCACCCTGGCGAGACAGCGAGTGCACGGCCACCTGTGGCCGATCCTGCAGACGGCGGTGGCCGCCACCGGCGCCTGGTACATCGCCGTGCTGTTCGGCGTCGAGCGCCGTCCCGCGTTCGCCGCCATCGCCGCGATCATCTCGCTGGGCGCCGCCTTCGGCGAGCGCCGGCAGCGCGCGGTGCAGCTCATCGGCGGGGTGATGCTGGGGATCGTGCTCGCCGACCTTCTGATCCGCGCGATCGGCACCGGCCTGCCCCAGATCGGCCTGCTCGTCCTGCTGGCGATGGTGGCCGCGGTCGTCCTGGGCGGCACCGAGTTGCTCGTGACCGAGGCGGCGGTGTCGGCCATCCTCGTCTCCACCCTGTCCTCGACGCCCGAGGTCCGCCTGTTGGACGTGCTCATCGGAGGCGGGGTGGCCCTCGTGGTCCACACGCTGGTCTTCCCGCCAGAGCCCCTCACCAACGTGTCGCGGGCCACCAACGCCGTGTTCGGCGATCTCGGGGTGGCCCTGCGCGACGCCGCCGGCGCCCTCGCCGCCGGGGACTCCCGTCTGGCCGAGGCCGCCGCGAACGCCTCGGAGGGCATCGAGGAGCGCGTCGACGTGCTGAGTCAGGCCGTCGTCTCGGGCACCGACACCGCCCGTTGGGCGCCGCTGCGCCGCGGCTCTCGCACCGAGCTCGATCGCTACGCGCGCATCGTCCCCCACGCCGATCTCGCGGCCCGCAGCGTCCCCGTGCTGGCGCGGCGCATCCGTCAGTACGTCCGCGGCGGCAACCCGCCGCATCCCGAACTGGCCGACGCGATCCGGGATCTCGGCCTCGCCGCCTGGGAGCTGCCCACCCAATTCGACGAACCGTGGCGCAGCGGCGACGTTCTCCGCCTGGCGCTGCGCGCCGCGGGCGCCGCGACCGCCGCGGCGGCGGCGGACCCGCGTCTGGCGGTCAACGACATCGCGGGCCAGGTCCGCTCGTTGGCCATCGACATCGTCCGCGCCTCCGAGGCCGCCGAGACCGACCGCAGCGCGCTCACCGAGGCGCCGACCGAGGAGCTCCTGGCCGCACTGCCGCTCCCCGAGACGGCCGCCGCCTGAACCGTCAGGTCAGCGCGGGCGGCGCCGCCAGCATGGCGGCGATGTCAGCGGCCGGGAGCGGGCGGCTGAAGTGGTAGCCCTGGCCGTACTCGCAGCCCAGCGCGGTGAGCGCGTTGAGCTGGTCGGTGCCCTCGATGCCCTCGGCGGTGACCCGGAGCCCGAGGCTGTGGGCAAGGCTGACGATCGAGCGCACGATCGTCTCTGACTCGGGGCGGTCGATCATCGTGTCCACGAACGCGCGGTCGATCTTCAGCGTGTGGCCGGGGAAGTCGTGGAGGACGGTGAGCGACGAGTAGCCGGTGCCGAAGTCGTCGAGCTCGACCGTGACGCCGAGGTCGAGCAGTTCCTGGAGCACGGTGCTGACGATCTGGGGGTTCTCGATGAGCGTGCTCTCGGTGATCTCCAGGACGAGGTTCTCCGGACGCAGGCCGGAGTCGGCCAGGGCCGCGCGGACGTGATCGACCAGCCCGCCGTCCATGATCTGGCGGACCGAGACGTTGACGCTGACCGTGACCTCGGGGGCAACGAGCCCCTCCGTCCGCCACTGGCTGAGCGTGCGGCAGGCGTCGCGCAGCACCAGGCAGCCGAGCTGGCCGATGAGCCCCGACTCCTCGGCCACGGGGATGAACTGGGCCGGAGGGATGTCGTGCTCGCCGGCGGGCCAGCGGGCCAGGGCCTCGAGGCCACGGAGGGCGCCGGTGCTGAGGTCGACGATCGGCTGGAAGAACGTGCGCAGCCGCCGCTGCTCGATCGCCTGGCGCAGATGGGTCTCCAACGACATGCGGTCGACGACCCGCTGGTGCATGCTGTGATCGAAGACCCCACACCGGCCGCCGCCGTGGGCCTTGGCGTCGTACATGGCGATGTCGGCGTTGCGCAGCAGGACCTCGGGCGCGACGATTCCATCGAGGTTGTGGGCGATCCCGACGCTGCCGACGATCTGCAGCGCGCGCCGCTCGAACGGAACCGACTGGGCGATGGTCTCGCACAGGCGCGTTCCGATCTCCAGCGCCTGGGCCGCTGAGGACACGTCCTCCAGCACGACGGCGAACTCGTCACCGCCCAGGCGGCCCAGCGTGTCGCACGGCCGCAGCACCTCCTCCATGCGCCGCGCCAGTTCGATCAGGAGGCGGTCACCGGCGGCGTGGCTGACGCTGTCGTTGATGAGCTTGAAGCGGTCGAGATCGATGTAGAGCACGGCGCAGCCGCCGCCCGGGGCCCGTTCGCCGCGGCGCACGCACTGGGTGATGCGATCCATCAGCAGGGTGCGGTTGGGCAGGCCGGTGAGGCTGTCGTGCAGCGCATCGTGGATGAGGCGCTCCTCGGCGTTGCGCCGCTCGGTGATGTCCGACAGCGAGCCGGTGATGCGGATCGGCGCCCCGGTGGCGTCACAGGTGTTCAGCCCACGGCACAGGACCCATCGCCAGCCGCCATCGCCGTGGCGGATCCGGTGCTCGTTCTCGAAGTACGGACTCGCGCCGGCGAGGTTGCCGTCGATCTCGTGACGCAGCCGTTCGAGGTCGTCGGGGTGCACCAGCTCGAACCACGCCCCCATCTGGTCTGACGACAGGTCCTCGTAGCCCAGCAGCGTCTTCCAGCGCTCGGAGAAGTGCACGCGCTCCGCGCTCAGGTCCCAGTCCCAGATCCCGTCGTTCGTGGCACGCACGGCGACGGCGTAGCGCTCCTCGCTGCGCCGCAGGTCGACCATCGCCTGGTGCTGGCGGACGGCGTAGCGGATCGTCCGCTCCAGGCTGGGGGCATCGATCGTTCCCTTGACCAGGTAGTCGGTCACGCCGAGCGCGGTCGCCTCCATGTCCACGGCGTAGTCGTCCTGGCCGGTGAGGAGGATCACCGGCGCCGGCGGGTCGGTTCCCCACGCATTGCGCACGAGCTCCAGCCCGGTGTGCTCGCCCAGCCGGTAGTCGACGAGATACAGGTCGTGGCTGGCGACGCGCACCGCGTCGAGCGCGGCCGTGTAGCTCTGCTCCCACTCGAGGTCGAACTTGGTCCGGCCGTTGGCCAGCAGCATGCTCTGGGTGAGCACGAAGTCGTCTTCGTCGTCCTCCACGAGGAGGACGCGGAGCGGATCAGCCCGGTTCATCGCCGCTCTCCTGCGGCAGCTCGACGAGGTCAAACCAGTAACAGGCCAGCCGCTGCATGGCGGTGGCCAGCTCCTCGAAGGTGACCGGCTTGGACACGAACGAGTTCACGCCGAGGTCGTAGGTGCGCACGATGTCCTCCTCGGCCCGCGAGGTGGTGAGGACCACCACGGGGATGCGGCGCAGGTCGGGATCGGTCTTGATCTCGCCCAGCGCCTCGCGGCCGTCCTTCTTGGGCATGTTGAGGTCGAGCAGGATGAGGCCGGGGCGCGGGGCGGGAATGCCGCCGTCGGCGTAGGCCCCCTGGCCGCGGAGGTAATGCATGAGGTCCTCGCCGTCGACCACGAAGCGCAGGTCGTTGATGAGGCGGCTGCGCTTGAGCGCGTCCGCGGTGAGGACGCGATCGTCCTCGTCATCATCGGCCATCAGGATCGTGATCGAGCGGCGGGCGGGGGAGGCATCAAGCATGAGCACCGGCCATCTCATCCTGGGTCGTGGGCTCGGGGAACAGCGCGGTGAGCGATGGTCCCTCGTCGGGCTGGGTCACCGGGACGCGGATCGTGAACGTGGCGCCGCGATCGATCTCGCCGATGGCGGTGATGGTGCCGTGATGGCGCTCGACGATCTTGCGGCACAGCGCCAGGCCGATCCCCGTCCCGGGGTACGCCCGCGCTCCGTGCAGGCGCTCGAAGGCGCGGAAGATGCGCGTGGCGTACTGCTCGTCGAAGCCGATGCCGTTGTCGCGCACGGTGAGCTGCGCGATGTGGTCCACGACCTGGGCCTCGACCCGCAGCTCCGTGGTCACCTCGGGGCGGCGGAACTTGAGCGCGTTGCCCAGCAGGTTCTGAAAGAGCTGGCGCATCTGGAGCGGGTCAGCCTCGATCGTCGGCATCAGTCCCACCGTCACCAGCGCCCGGCTCTCCTCGATGCTCACCTCGAGGTCGACCAGCACCTGGGAGATCACGTGGCCCAGGTTGACCGCCGTGAACGGATGGCCCTGGGTGGAGACGCGCGAGAACATCAGCAGGTCGTCGATGAGGCTGCGCATCCGCCCTGCCGCGTCTGACATCCGCCGCAGGAAGTCCTGTCCCTGCTCGGAGAGGTTCTCGCTCTCCTTGGCGTTCAGTTGCGCGGCGAAGGTCTGGACCTTGCGCAGCGGTTCCTGCAGATCGTGGGATGCGATCGAGGCGAACTGCTCGAGCTCGGCGTTGGAGCGCGAGAGCTCGGCGGCATGGCGCAGCAGCTCGTTGGTGCTCTGCAGACGGGCATTGCTGGTCGCCAGCTCGGCGTTGGCGCGCGAGAGCGCCGCGCCGCTGGCCAGCAGCCGGCGCGCCAGCACGAGGAAGCCGAGCGCCACCAGGCCGAGGGCGATGTAGATGGCCCATGGGAGCCACTTGCGCGCGCCGCTCACGGAGCTGAACAGCGCCGACTGCGTGCTCGTGAGCACCACCCGCCACGTGCTGCCGGGGATCGCGGCTGACACGAAGTACCCGCCGTGGCCGTAGGGGCCGCTGTGGCTGTGCTCCAGGCCGGTCAGTGGAAGCCGAGTCACCGCCGCGCCGGGCGACGCCGCGGTGGGTGCCGCATCCGCGATCATCGCCCCACGGCTGTCGAGGACGTAGGCGGCGCCGACGGCATGCGGAATGCGCTGCAGATAGGGGCCGAACAGGGCGCCGAGGACCGGCGCCGGCAGCCCGGCCACGAGGATCCGGGGCCCGACCTGGGTCTGCAGCGGCACCGCGAGGTCGACGACTTTGCCGCCGGCGCCACTGGACAGCACGTCTGACAGTGACACGGCCGCGCCGGCGTGTACCCGTGCGAACGCCGGTGACTTGAGTGCCTGTGACAGGTCAGTCGAGGTCATGGTGCGCGACTGCGCGACCACGTTGCCCGCCCGATCGAGGACGGCGACGAACGCCAGATGGCTCTGAGCGTCGGCTCGGTCCAGCGCCGCGCCGTCGACGGTCGCCGACGTGTAGGCCGGCGTGGCCGCGGCCGAGCTCGGGACCGAGGACACCTCGGCCTGGATGAGCGCGGAGACGACCTGCGCCCGGTCCTGGAAACGCGAGATCAACGTCTCGCGCGCATGTGTCTGGGTGGCGTGCAGCGACACGCCGAGCACCACGAGTGCCGTGGCCACGACGAGCGCCGCAGCGCCCACCACCGCATTGGCACGGTGTCCTCCCAGACCCAACAATCTCTGCATTGACATACGCCGACGCTCCCTGCCGGTCAGCGGTCCCATTTCCGGGCCATTATGCGCGGAAGCAGAGGGTCCCCAGGCGTTTTGTGGACAAATGTTGCAGCGGCGTGGCCAGTGACGGCTGGACGCTGTGCGGTCTGATGCGGTCCTATCCGGTCGTGTGCGGTCCGGTGCGGTCCGTCAGCTCAGGCAGTCGTAGGCGGCGCGGACGTAGGCCTCGGACCGGTCGGACCCGATGATCCCCGGCGCCATGTTGTTCATCATGTAGGCGAGGGTGACGCGCCGGTCCAGGTCGGCGATGATCTCCGATCCGCCCCACCCGCCCCAGTAGCAGCAGCGGCCCTGGGGGACGTAGGGCACGGTCTCGGTCTCGGGCAGCGCGAAGCCGATGCCGAAGCGCAGCGGCACGCCCAGGACCAGATCGGTGCCGTGGCTCTGCTCGTCGAAGATGAGCTCGATGGTCTCGGGCGAGAGCAGCCGCTTGCCCTCCACGATGCCCTCCAACGACAGCGCCTTGATGATGCGCGCCACCGAGCGGGCGTTGGCGTGCCCGTTGAGCGCGCCCATGTCAGCCTGGCGCCACGCGGCCGTGTTGGCGTGGGCGGCGTCGGCGACCGGGCCGGTGAACGTCTTGTACATCGGGCTCTCCGGCGGCAGCGAGGCGAGGTCGATCGGCAGCGGCGGCGGCGGGACGACGGGAGCGATCCGCGGCCAGTCGTCCTCGGCGGCCCCGATCTGGAAGTCGGCGCCGAGCGGCCCGGCGATCTCCTCGGCCACGAAGCGCTTGAGCGGCAGCCCGGTGACGCGGCGGACGATCTCTCCCACCAGGTGGCCCTGGTTGTTGGCGTGATAGCCCGACGCCGTGCCCGGCTCCCACCACGGCGCCTGGGCGGCGAGGCGCTCGGTCGACACGGTCCAGTCATACATGTCCTCGACCACGAACGGCGCGTCCCAGCCCGAGACTCCGGAGGTGTGGCTGAGGATGTGGCGGACCTCGATCGTCTCCTTGCCGTTGGCGGCGAACTCGGGCCAGTAGTCGGCCACCGGCGCGTAGACGTCGATGAGACCCCGATCGACGAGCATGAGCGCGGCGAGGTTGGTCACCGTCTTGGTCGTCGACCACACGTTGGTGATCGTGTCCCGCTCCCACGGCCGGCGCCGTTCGCTGTCACACCACCCGCCCCAGATGTCGACGACCGTCTCGCCGTCGATGTCCAGCACGATGCTCGCGCCGAGCTCATCGCGCTCCAGCTGCTCCGCCAGCGCGTCGCGCACCGGTTGGAATCGCGCGTCGCACGTCCCCATCACCTCGGCCATCGGTCCCTCCTCAGCGTCTTGATGCGGAAATTCGGTGCCTGGATGGGTGATGGCTGGGCGTGGCTGGCGGGGGGCGATGATCCGAGTCGTACTGGTGGTCCGGCGGGATCATCGCCACCCGTCAGGCGCGTCCAGACGCGCCCAGACTGGTATCGAATTTGTGCTTCAGGACGCTAGCTCGTCTGCGTTGGATTTCGCGAGGCGGGATTCTGACGGCTCAGACGAGCGCCTGCTCGGGGTCCGAGGTGGCGACGATCTGCCGCAGGGCGGCTACGTGGCCGTCGAACGCCTCGCGCCCCACCGGAGTGAGCCGGGCGCGGACGCGGCGGCGCCGGTCGCGCACCGGCCGCTCGATGTCCACGTAGCCGGCCTCCTCCAGAGTGGAGAGCTGCTTGGACAGCGCCGAGTCAGAGAGGTCGAGCCGCTCACGCACAAACGCGAACTCGGCCCAGTCGGCCGCCGCCAGCAGCGCCACGATCGACAGGCGCGTGCTGGGATGGATGAGCTCGTCGAAGCGGGCCTCCGTCATTGGGCGGCATTGCGGGCCGCTCGGCGCCGGACAGCGGCGAGGAGCTGCGGGCCGCCAAGGACGATGATGACGGCGACGAACGTGCTGGTGATCGTCACCGGGTGGTGGGCGCCGTCGGCGCCCACGGCCACCGACCCGCCGATGGTGAGGAGGGCGCACGCGACGATGCCGCCGAGGACGATCCGGGCCGTCTGCCGGCCGGCCAGCTCACGGCTCACGCTCACCTGACGCGACCGGTGGCGCCCATCCACCACGCGTGGGGCGACGGCGGAGTGCACCGCACCGAACAGCAGCGTCCCCGCGGTGGTCAGCCACGGATGCTTGAGATCGGTGATGACGCCCAGCGCGATCCAGCCGAGGGCCAGGCCGAACCAGTACCAGTAAGGGAGATCGATCTGATCGATGACCTGCCGCCGGCCTCGCTCGACCGAGTCGAGCGCCGCGCGCGCTTCGTTGGCGTTGACATGGGGTTCCATTGCGCATCAACTTTCCTAGTGGGAAAGTGAGCGTAGGCTTTCCTACCTGGAAAGTCAAGCGAGGAGGTGGAACACCTCGGTGGCGAAGCTGCCGGTGTCGTCGGGGTGGCCGTAGACCTCCCAGACGATTCCAGTGGTGCGCAGGCCGTGGTCGCGCGCGTACTCGCGGACCTGGTTGTGGGTCGCGCCGATCGTGCCCGGGTCCCCGAGGTGGGTCGCGACGGCGGCCCGGCCCCCGGGGAGCTCTGACTCGATCACGCGGCCCTGCGGCGCGAAGGCGCTCGGTGCCAGCACGCCGACCTCGACGTTGGGCGCCTCGGCGCGGTAGAGCATGACGTTGGTCCAGTGCGGCCCCGGCGTGTCGGCGATGGCGGCGGTGAACTCGGGGCAGTCGCGGACGAACGCGTAGACCTCGTCGAGCATGGGGCGCCACAGGTTCGGGAAGTCCTCCCAGGCCGTGGTCGCCGCGATCACCGCGGTGCGGCGGGGTTGGACCTCCGTGACCGTGACGCCATTGGCCGGCATGGCGCAACTCTACGCACGCGGCCCTACGCGTTGTGAAGGATCAGATACGCGCCGGTCACGATGAGGGCCAGCGCCAGCAGTGAGCGCAGCCGCTCGGTGGGGACCGTCTGGGTCAGCCGCCAGCCGACGAGCGCGCCGACCACCAGCGGCACCCCCACCACCAGCACCAGCGGCCAGGCGATCGCGCCGCGGATCGCATAGCCGACCGTGCCGATGCCGGCGATCACGATCGACTGGGCCTGGGCGGCCCCGAGCGCGGGGAGCATCGGGGCGCCGATCGAGATGAGCAGCGGGACGCTGAGGAGCTGGCCGCCGAGGCCGAACAGCCCGCTGACCAGGGCTACCGCCAGGCCGAGGGGGAGCACGATGGATGGGGCGGGCATCGCGTCGTGGGCGCGGGTGGGCCGGGCGGTGGGTGCGGCAGCGGTGGGTGCGGATGCGCTGGTGGCGGATGCCCCGGGGGCGGATGCGGCGCGGCGCTGGCGCTCGCGTACGAACAGCAGCACGCCGATCGCGGCCACGCAGATGCCCAGCAGGATCCCGAACGCGCCGCCCGAGATGTGCGCGTTGACCAGCACGCCCAGCGGCGTGCCCACCACGGCCGCGGCGATGAGCACGGCCGCGATGCGCCGCGTCTCGCGGCCCCGGAGCTGGCCCGAGCGTGCGAAGGCGCCGGTGCCCAGCGTGGCGCTGCCCACGTTGGTGGCGATCGCCGTGCCGCTGATCGCCGCGGGCGGAAGCCCTGAGAACAGGAACAGCCCGATCGTCACCAGCACGCCCCCGGGGCCGAGCGCGGTGGTCCCCACGCCCCCGGCAAAGCCGAACAGCGCCAGGAGGATCAGCGTGCCGGCGGAGAGGTGGTCTGCGCTCTGGGTGAGCCCGGCCGCGGCGAACGCCATCACGCGCCCGCCGCATCGGGTCGCACGGGCACCCCTCGCATCGGGCCATGGTGTCAGACGTTGCGCTCGAGGCGGGTTGTGGGAGCAAATGGTTGTCTCACAACCAAAATCGCCCAAGACTCCGCCAGCCGAGGCCACCACGACGCCTGACCGGCCACGGGGATCAAGACCAAGCGATGCGCTGCCGACTACTGAGGACATGAACAGTCGAGAGCTCGTCGTCCTCTGCAGTCTCGCCCTGGCGGCGTGCGGTCACCTGCTCGTGCACGAGCTGTGGGGTGCCGACGCCGTCTGGGTTCGCCTCGACGCTCGCTTCCCTGCCGGGTGGCGCTCGCACCCGCGGTTCGCGGGGGCCTGCCTGCTGGCCGTCGGCGCGCTCGGCGTGTTGGTTCCGGCCCTGGGCTGACGCTTCAGCAGGGGCGGTAAGGTGCGCCACATGTGGGCGGGGCTCGGGCTCACGTGTGTGACAGTCGCGCTGGGCGCGGCCGTGACGGGGTGCGGCTCGGGCTCAGCGCGGACATCGCCGCAGCGCACGGTGGCTGCGCCGGTGTGCTCGACCGCGGTGGCCGCCCAGCCGCGGCTCCCCGGCGTGCGGACCGTGTTCCTCTCCACGGGCGGAAGCCCCTTCGGCGTGGTCACCGCGCCCAGTGGAGGCTGGGCGTTCATGGCCACGCTGGGGCACGGCATCGACGTCCTCTCCGACCGCGCCCTCGTGCCCACGGTCGTCCACCAAGTCGCGCTCCCCGGCGACGCTGCGGTGGGAGAGACGATCACGCGCGACGGCCGTCTTGTCCTGGCCGCCGACAACGAGGGGGCGGTCGTGATCGACGCCGACCGCGCCGAGCAGGGACGCGACGACGCCGTGCTCGGTCACCTCAGGGCGCCGAAGGGCGGCGCGGGCGCGATCGAGGTCGCCACGTCGGCCGACCGCCGCTTTGCCTTCGTGACGCTCGAGGGGGCGGGGGCGATGGCGGTGTTCAATCTCCGCGCGGCGCTGGCAGATCAGTTCCGTGCCTCGTCATTCGTCGGTGACGTCCCGCTCGGGGTCGCCCCGGTCGGTATGGCGCTCTCGCCCGACGGCCGGTGGCTGTATGTGACGAGCGAGATCGGGGCGGGGGCGCACGGCCGCAACGGATCGCTCAAGGTCATCGACGTGCACACGGCCGAGACCCATCCCGGTCGTGCCGCCGTCGTCGCGACCGCGGTCGCCGGGTGCGGACCGGTGCGGGTGGTCGCGTCCGCCGACGGCAAGATCGTCTGGGTCACGGCGCGCGAGAGCGATGCCCTGCTGGCGTTCTCGGCCGCCAAGCTGCGCAGCGATCCAGCCCACGCGCTGCTCGCGAAGGTCCTGGTGGGGGAGGCACCCGTGGGGCTCGCGCTCGTCGATCACGACACCCGGGTGGTGGTGGCGGACTCCAACCGCTTCGGGGCACCCGGCGCTCACTCCGAGCTCACCGTCGTCAACACCGCCGCCGCGCTGGCGGGCCGGCCGGCCATCGCCGGGTCGCTCCCCGCCGGGGCGTTCCCCCGGGAGGAGGCGGTGACGCCGGACGGCCGCACCCTCCTGGTCGGCAACTTCCAGTCCGGGCAGCTCGAGGCCGTCGACACCGCCAGGCTGCCCTGACGCGCCCGGGCCGCGGCGCTTCCTAGCCTCAACCGTATGAACCAGACATCGTTCCTCGGCGACAAGCCCATCGGCCGGATCGGCTTCGGCGCCATGCAACTTGCCGGGCCGGGCGTGTTCGGGCCGCCCCGTGATCCCGACGCCGCCCGTGACGTCCTGCGCCGCGCCATCGAGCTCGGTGTCGATCACATCGACACCTCGCAGTACTACGGGCCCGACGTGGTGAACGACCTCATCCGCGAGACGCTGCACCCGTACCCGGAGAACCTCAAGCTCGTCACCAAGGTGGGCGCGCGCCGCGACGACCAGGGCGCCTGGCTGCCGGCGCTCTCGCCGGCGGAGCTGCGCCAAGGCGTCGAGGACAACCTGCGCTCGCTGCGCGTCGAGCGCATGGACCTGGTCAACCTCCGTGTCGCCGACGCGTCCGGCGGCCCGGGCGAGCCCACCGAGGAGCAGGTGGCGACCCTCAATGACCTCCAGGCCGAAGGCAAGCTCGACCTCATCGGCATCTCCAACGTCACGCTCGACGGTCTGCGCACAGCGGCGGAGCTGACTGAGCTCGGCGAGGTCCAGAACGCCTACAGCGTCATGGATCGCTCCAACGAGGCGCTCGTCGACTTCTGCCGAGAGCGCGAGATCGCGTTCGTGGCCTTCTTCCCGCTCGGCTCGGCCTTCGCCGGCGGTCCGGCCAAGCTCGCCGCCGATCCGGCGGTGGCGGCGGTGGCCGACACACACGGCGCCACGCCGTCGCAGGTCGCGCTCGCGTGGCTGCTGTCCCGCTATGACCGGATGCTGCTCATCCCCGGCACGACCTCGGTCGCGCACCTGGAGGAGAACATGGCGGCAGGTGAGGTGGCGCTGGACGCGGACGACCTCGCGAGGCTGGACTCAGTCGAGCAGACGGGCCGCCCGCAGCGCTGAGCGTTCAGACCGTCTGAACGCTTAGTGAGCGCTTGAGCCTATTGTCATTTGCCCTGCGCAGGAGCACCATTTGTCATTCCTCGGGGGCATCCGAGACCCATACACCTCTTTCACGGAAGAAGGGGACACATGGCTCAGCATCACCATCAGCCAGTCGACTTCCAGATCAAGCTGGCGGCTGCCGTCGTGGCGGCCGCTTTCGTTCAGGCACCGCTCCGCTTTGCCGCCTACGCGTTGATGCTGCGACGATCGCGCCGCGCGTACCCGCAGCTGTTTGACGGGCATGCGGCGGCAGCGGCGGTGGCGGCCTGCCTGGACGAATACCAGCGCGAGCTGGCGGCGTAGGTAGGGCCGCCGGCTCGCGCGAAGCCGCAAACCCCGCCGCCGCGGTGGTCGCTCAGCCCGTCACGGGCACGGCCACCGCGGCGGTGGATTCGCGCACGACGAGCTTGGTCGCCAGCTCCACGTGCAGCGCCTCGATGCGCTGGTTCTGGAGGAGGCGGACGAGCAGCGCGACCGCCATCCGGCCCATCTCGGCCAGCGGCTGTCGCACGGTGGTGAGCGTCGGGGTGACGATCGAGGCCTCGAAGGTGTCGTCGAAGCCGACAACCGAGAGGTCCTGCGGAATCCGGATCCCGCGCGCTCGCGCCGCCTGCATGGCGCCGATCGCCAGCATGTCGTTGAAGGCGAAGATCGCGGTCGGGGGATCGGGAAGCTCGAGCAGGGCCTCGGTGGCCTGAAAGCCGCCGCGATCTGAGAAGTCGGACTCCACCTCCAGCAGGGGATCGGGCATCACGCCGACGGCCGCCAGCGCGGCCCGGTAGCCCCGCAGTCGCTCCTCGGTGGCGATCCACCCACGCGGCCCAGTGATGGCGGCGATCCGCCGGTGGCCGAGGCTCAGCAGGTGCTCGACCGCCTCACTGGCGCCCGAGGTGTGGGCCGCCGAGACCGTGGGGACCCGCTCGTCCAGCGACTTGTGGGGGTCGATGATGACGAAGCGGTAACCGTGCTCGTGCAGGGCCGACAGCTCCTCGCCCGACTCCTCGGGGAGGATGAGGACGGCCCCGTCGGTGGTCCCGTGCATGAGCCGCTCGAGCAGCGTCACCTCGCGCTCGTGCTCGTGGTGGGTAGGGCAGAGGACCATCCGCATGTCGTGCTCGTAGAGCGCCTCGCCTGCGCCGTCGAGAATGACCGAGAAATACGAATGGTGGACGACGGGTGACATCACCCCGACGAGGCCTGTCCGGCCGCCCGACAGCGCGCGGGCCGTGCGATTGGTGCTGTAGCCGTGCTCGCGCACCACTCGCATCACCGCTTTGCGCGCCTTCTCGGAGACCTCGGCGCGCCCGTTGATGACGCGTGACACGGTCGCCGTCGAGACACCGGCGAGGTCGGCGACCTCGCGGATCGTCAGCCGTGATGCGCGTCCGTTGCCGGTTGGGTCGTCGACGTATTCCATGGAACGGGATTGAATCACATCATGAAACGTTACATCAAGATCCGCAGACAAATTTTTCCTCACGCCCGATATAGGCCTCAAGAACATAAGTGAATAAAGGGCTTGACACGCCTGCAAGTTTTCCGTTACCGTTTTCATTGCTGGATCGCCACAAGGCTCCATCACACCGTCCAGGACGGCGTGGAGAGCGGATCAGCGCGGTTCTGGCGTGAGTGAGAGAGAGGAGACGGTCCGTGCGGTTCATCCTGCGAAGGCTGGCGTTCTACTTCGTCGCGGCGTGGTTCGCGATCACGGTGAACTTCGCCATCCCACGTGTGATGCCGGGCAACGCCGTCGACGCGATGCTGGCGAGGTTCCCCCAACTCGACGCCAACTCGCTGCGCGCGCTCGAAGCGGAGTTCGGGGCTCACAGCCACGGCAGCATCGTCAGCCAGTACTTCAGCTACCTGGGGCAGCTGGCCCATGGGAACCTCGGGGTGTCGGTGGGCCAATACCCGTCGACAGTGACCTCGATCCTGGCTCAGACGCTGCCGTGGACGCTCATCCTCGTCGGCACCGCGACCATCCTGAGCTTCGCGCTGGGCACGCTGCTCGGCGTCCTCGCGGCGTGGCGCCGGGGGGGCTGGCTCGACCGCTGCCTGCCGGCCTTCACCTTCCTGCAGGCCACGCCCTACTTCTTCCTGGCGCTCATCGTGATCCAGCTGTTCGCGCTGGACTGGCGGCTGTTCCCCTTCGGGCAGGGCTATGACCTCGGACTTCAACCGGGGTTCAACTGGCCCTTCATCTCGAGCGCCTTCTCACACTCCGTGCTGCCGGCGCTCACGATCATCCTCACCGCGATCGGCGGCTGGATGCTCCAGATGCGCAACGTCATGCTCACGACGATCTCAGAGGACTACATCCTGGTCGCCCAGGCCAAGGGACTGTCGCCGCGGCGGATCATGTTCACCTACGGCGCCCGCAACGCGATCCTGCCCAACATCGCCGGCTTCGCGCTGTCGCTGGGCTTCGTGGTCGCCGGGGCACTGGTGATGGAGATCGTCTTCTCCTACCCGGGGATCGGCCTGACGCTGTTCAACGCCGTCACCTCCAACGACTATCCGCTGCTCCAGGGCATCTTCCTGGTCATCTCGCTCACCGTCCTGCTGGCCTCGTTGCTGGCCGACGTCGTGTACGTGATGGCCGACCCGCGGGTCCGGACGGGGGCGGAGTACTGATGTCGGCGCTGAGCTCCTCGATCGGGTCCGGGCCGGACGGCGTCGTCGTCGAGGTCCCCGAGGCGGTCCTGCGCCGGCGCCGCGGCATCGTGGCCAGCCTCCCGCTCAAGGCCAAGATCGGCGCGGTGATCCTCGGCGTCTTCATCCTCGTCGCGATCGTCGGCCCGTGGGTGGCGCCGTTTGACCCGTCGGCCACGACGACCGGCCAGTCACTGCCGATGGGCCCGACCGCGAGCCACCTGCTGGGCACGACCGCCACCGGCCAGGACGTCCTCTCCCAGTTGCTGGCGGGGACGCGCTCGACCGTCGTGCTGGGCCTGCTCACCGGCGCCATCGCGACGGTGCTCTCGGTCCTGGTCGGCACCTCGGCGGGGTTCCTCGGCGGGGCCGCCGACGAGGGCCTGTCGCTCGTGGCCAACGTCTTCCTGGTGCTGCCGGCACTGCCGCTGCTCGTGGTCATCCTCGGCTACCTGCCCCACTCGGGCCAGCTCCCCACGGCCATCGTCCTCAGCGTGCTGGGGTGGCCGTGGGGCGCTCGGGTCATTCGGGCCCAGACCCTGTCGCTGCGCCGGCGCGATTACGTGGCCGCGGCCCGCGAGGTGGGGGAGCCGACGTGGCGGATCATCGTGTTCGAGCTTCTGCCTAACCAGATCGGCCTCATCGCCGCCAGCTTCGTGGGCACCGTGCTCTACGCGATCCTCACCTCGGTGGCGCTGGCCTTCCTCGGCGTGGCCGACCTGTCGACGTGGAGCTACGGCACGATGCTCTACTGGGCCCAGAGCAGCAACGCCGTCCAGCTCGGCGCCTGGTGGTGGTATGTCCCGCCCGGCGTCTGCGCCGCGCTGCTGGGCACGAGCCTGGTGCTGCTCAACTTCGGGCTTGACGAGCTGGGCAATCCCCGCCTGCGCGCGGCGGGCCGGGAGATCCGCGTCGGGCGGCGCGTGTGGCGCCCGTCGGACCCCACGCCGGTGATCCGCGACGAGGGACCGGGGCGATGACCGAGAGCCGCGACATCGCGAGCCGCGGAGGGCAGCCGCTGCTGGACATCCGCGATCTGTCGATCGCCTACCGCTCGCACGAGGGCGACACCCGCGCCGTGCGCGGGGTGGACCTGGCCCTGCACCCCGGCAGCATCGTCGGCCTGGCCGGCGAGAGCGGCTGCGGCAAGTCCACCCTCGCCTACGGCTCGGTCCGCCTGCTGCGCCCGCCGGCCGTCATCACCGCCGGCAGCGTCACCTACCACGGGCGACGCATCGCCGGCGGCAGCTTCGACGTGCTGGGCGCCACCACGCCGCAACTGCGTGCGCTGCGCTGGCGGGAGATCGCGATCGTCTTCCAGAGCGCGATGAACGCGCTCAACCCGGTGCTGCGGATCGGTGAGCAGCTGCTCGACGCGCTCCGCGCCCACACGCCCGCACCCGAGGAGCAGCTGCGCGCGCGGGCCGTCGAGATGCTCGAGCTCGTCGGCATCCCGCCTGCGCGTATGCGCAGCTACCCGCACGAGCTGTCGGGCGGTATGCGCCAGCGGGTGATGATCGCGATGGCGCTGTCCGTCGAGCCCGAGGTCGTGATCATGGACGAGCCCACCACCGGGCTCGACGTCGTGGTCCAGCGCGAGATCCTGCGCCAGGTCTTCGAGCTCAAGGACCGGCTCGGCTTCTCGGTCCTCTTCATCACCCACGACCTGTCATTGCTGCTGGAGGTCGCCGACCGCGTGGTGATCATGTACGCGGGACAGGTCGTGGAGTCTGCGCCCACTGCGCAGGTCCGCCGCGGCGCCGCCCATCCCTATACCCGCGCGCTGCTCGGCTCGTTCCCCAGCCTGCGTGGCGAGCGCCGCCAGCTCTCGGGGATCCCCGGCTCGCCGCCGGACCTGCGCAGCGAGAAGGCCGGTTGCCCGTTCGTGCCCCGCTGCGCCTTCTCCACCGACGCCTGCGGCGAGGTCGACATGAACCTCCGAGCCGTCGACGGCGGTGGCAACGGCTCGGCCGTGCCCGACCATCTCACCGCGTGCCCGTTCGTCACGGCGCACACGCCCTCCCCAGCGGTCGCCGCCACGGGCGTCGCGTTCTCTGGACCGCCGACCCCGGCGGCGGCCGCGGTGGGAGACGCGGGCGACGGCGGGCTCGTGCTCGAGGCCGTCAACCTCAGCAAGGAGTACCGGTCAGGGCACGGTCGCCGCGCCAGCGTCATCCCGGCGGTGCAGGAGGTCTCGTTCGGGCTCCGTCGCGGGTGGGTGGTGGCCCTGGTGGGGGAGAGCGGCTCGGGCAAGAGCACGATCGCCAAGCTGCTGGCCGGTCAGGAGCAGCGCACCGGCGGAGAGATCCGCCTGGACGGCACCGCGATCGACCCCGCCGCGCGCCGCCAGTTCCGCGCGTACAAGAGCGAGGTGCAGATGGTCTTCCAGGACCCCTTTGCCTCGCTGAACCCGCTGCACACCGTGCGCTACCACCTCGAGCGCGCTCTGCGCGTGCACTCCGCGCGCACCGGCCGCGCGTCGGGCACGGCCGACGTGGACGCGCTGCTGGAGCAGGTCTCGCTCACGCCGGCCCGCAAGTTCAGCGACGCCTACCCGCACGAGCTCTCGGGAGGGCAGCGCCAGCGGGTCTCGATCGCCCGGGCGTTGGCGGCGGGGCCGCGGGTACTGCTCGCCGACGAGCCGGTCTCGATGCTCGATGTCTCGATCCGGCTGGAGGTGCTCGACCTCATCGCCGACCTGCGCACGCGGCTTGACCTGGCGGTCCTTTACATCACGCACGACATCGCCTCGGCGCGCTACTTCGCGGACGAGATCCTCGTCATGAACGCGGGCCGCATCGTCGAGCGGGGACCCGCCGAGGAGCTGACCCAGCATCCCACCCACCCCTACACCCAGCTTCTCATCGCCTCATCACCGGATCCGGACAGCTTCGCGGCGGCGCCAAGCGGCGAGGCGCTCGCGCTGGCGGCCGGCGACCGGGAAAGGGGGAGCCCGGGATGAGCTAGGGGACGACCACCAGAAGCCAGCGCCCCCGGCCTCACCCGGGGGCGCATGACCCGCGATGCAGCTGCCTGAGCCAAGGCCCAGGCACACCACATATCGACACGACGTTTGTATCAGGAGGTGCCCGCTCGATGGAGCGAAGCAAGACATACAGGACGCTGAGTGCCGGCTGTTGCGCTCTCGTCGCGGCCGCGACGCTCGCGGCATGCGGCGGAGTCTCCAGCTCGGATTCGAGCTCGAAGAGCTCCAACAACAATGCAAGCAGCCCCGCGAGCGCCGGCAGCGGCGCCGTGCTCACGGTGGAGTCCAGTCAGCAGAACGCCGTCACCAAGAACTTCAACCCCTTCGTCCCCACGTCGGCCTCGACGCTGTTGGGCGCCACCTCGCTCATCTACGAGCCGCTGCTCCAGGCCAACGCGCTGAAGCCCGGTAGCTACTACAACTGGCTCGCCACCGGCTACAGCTGGTCAAACGGCGGCAAGACGATCACCTTCACCATCCGGCCCGGCGTGAAGTGGTCAAACGGCAGTGCCCTCACGCCTGCTGACGTGGCCTTCACCTACCAGATGCTCAAGAAGTACCCCGACGCCAACACCACGGGGCTGGCGATCAAGAGTGTCAGCTCGTCGGGTAACAAGGTGACGATCACCTTCCCCTCTCCGCAGTACGCCAACCTGCAGAACATCGCCGGGCAGGTGTACATCGTGCCGCAGTCGGTGTGGAGCAAGGTGGGTGACCCGGGCAAGTACGTCGACGCGAACCCGGTCGGCAGCGGTCCCTACACCCTGGGCACCTTCGGCGGCCAGGGCTTCACTCTGGTGGCCAACCCGAGCTACTGGGGCGGCAAGCCGGCGGTGGGCAAGGTCGAGTTCCCCACCTACGCTTCGGCCAACTCCGCCCTGTCGGCGTTGCAGACCGATCAGCTGGACTGGGGTGGCAACTTCATCCCCGGCGTGCAGCAGGTGTTCGTGTCAGGGAATGACAAGCACCGCGTGTGGTTCCCGCCCGTGCAGACCAACAGCCTGGAGCCGAACCTCACCAAGTTCCCGACCAACCAGCTGGCCGTTCGCAAGGCGATCAGCCTGGCCATCGACCGCACCGCGCTCAGCCAGCAGGCCGAGGGCGGGCTGGAGCCGCCGGTCGGCAACGCGAGCGGGCTGACACTGCCGGTGTTCCAGCAGTACCTGTCGCCGGGCGTCGCCTCGTCGACGCTGCCGGCACACCCTGACGTCGCCGCGGCCAAGGCCGTCCTCAAGCAGGCGGGCTACGTGATGGGCTCGGACGGCATGTTCCGCACCAAGGCGGGCCAGAAGCTCTCGATCGACATCACCAATCCCTCGTCGTTCTCGGACTACGCGGCCGGCGACGCCCTCATCGCCAAGCAGTTGCAGCAGGCGGGGATCGACGCGCGGTTCGTCGGCCAGTCGGTCGACGCGTGGTCCTCGGACATCGCGACGGGGAACTTCCAGCTCACGCAGCACTGGTCCCAGACGAGCGTGGCCCCTTACCAGCTCTACAACGACTGGCTCAACAGCGCCCAGGCGACCAACAACGCCGCCGGCGACTTCGAGCGACTGAAGGACCCCAACGTCGACGCGATGCTGACCAAGCTGGCCGCCGACAACTCCGTGACCGGCCAGCAAACGGACCTCGCCCCCATCGAGAAGTACGTGGCCAGCAACCTCCCGGTCATCCCGACCGTCTACGGCGTGGTGTTCGACGAGTACAACACCGGCAAGTTCACCGGTTGGCCAACTCAGGCCAACCCGTATGAGTCCGGCAGCCCCAACGCCCCGACCAACGAGGTGGTGATTCTGCACCTCCGACCCACCGCCTGACCCCCCGGCGCTCCGCGCACCCCCGCCCGGCCGCAGTCAGGTCGCGCGGGGGTGGCGCCGCGGCAACGGGTCGAACTGCACTCACCATTACAAGGAGACTCAAGTGAACGGGCTGACAACGAACGGCGCCTCGGGGGCGCGCCGGTTCCCGGAGGGGTTCCTCTGGGGCGCGGGGACCTCCGCGTACCAGATCGAGGGAGCCGTCAACGAGGATGGACGCGGGCGCTCGATCTGGGACGTGTTCAGTCACACCCCCGGGAACGTCCGCGGCGGGGAGACAGGTGACATCGCCTGCGACTCCTACCACCGGGTGACCGAGGACGTGGCCTGCGTGGCCGACCTGGGCGTGGGCGCCTACCGCTTCTCGATCGCGTGGTCGCGGGTGCTGCCCAGCGGCCGCGGTCCGGTCAACCAGGCGGGGCTGGACTACTACCGCGCGCTGGTGGACGAGCTGTGCGCCCATGGCGTCGTCCCGGTGGCCACCGTGTACCACTGGGAGCTGCCCCAGGCGCTCGAGGAGGAGGGCGGATGGGCCAGCCGTGACACGGCCGAGCTGCTCGCCCAGTACGCCGGCGTGCTCGCCGAAGCGCTCGGTGACCGGGTGGGCATGTGGACCACGGTCAACGAGCCCAAGCAGTCCGTACATCAGGGCTACCGGGTGGGCACGCACGCTCCCGGCCATCACGACATGGCCTTGGCGGCGGCGGCGACTCATCACATCCTACTCGGCCACGGGCTGGCGCTCCAGGCGCTGCGGGCGGCGCTGCCGGCGAGCGTGCCCGTCGGTATCGCGCTGGATCCGCACCCGTACCGGCCGCTGGGCGAGGACGCCGAAGCGGTCGCGGCGCAACTGGACGCCGACCACAACCGGATCTGCATGGACCCGGTGCTGCACGGCACCTATCCCGCAGAGGCCCACCCGGACCTACTGCCGCCCGACGCGCTCATCCGCGAGGGCGACCTGCGGGCAATCAGCGCCCCGGTGGACTTCCTGGGCATCAACTACTACCGGCCCCACTATGTCCGCAGCGGCGACTGGTCCAACCTGCTGGTCGGGGAGTCGCCGGTGGCCGATCAGCCGGGCTTCGTCGAGTACCTCCCGCCCGAGCGGCCCCAGACCGTGATGGGATGGCTGGTGGAGCCCGACGGCCTGTACGAGATCCTCCTGCGCCTCCACCGCGAGACCCGCGGGCTCCCGCTGTACATCACCGAGAACGGTTGCGCCGCCGAGGACTATGTCAACCCGGACGGTGAGGTCAACGACGCCGAACGCGTGGATTACATCCACGGTCATCTCGACGCGATCCTGCACGCGATCGAGGAGGGCGTCGACGTCGCCGGCTACTTCCACTGGTCGCTGCTGGACAACTTCGAGTGGGCCTGGGGGTACCGCCGGCGCTTTGGCCTCTACTACGTCGACTACGGAACCCAGCGCCGTCTGCCCAAGCGCAGCGCGGCCTTCTACGGCGCGATTGCCCGCTCCGGCGAGCTGCCGGCCCTCGAGCCACTGATCTCCGACCTGTCGCTCGCGCCCGTCGCTGAGTCCTGACCGGGCTCAGCCGGCGCCGTCGGCGGCTCAGCCGCCGGCGCCGGCAGGCGGGGCGGGCGCTGCGGGCCAGGGCGGGAGTTCGGGGCGCAACCGCTCGCAGGCCGCAGCGAGGGCGAGCACGGGGACGTCGGCGAAGCGCCGGCCCACGAGCTGGATCCCGATCGGGCGTCCGTCTGATGTGGTGGTCCACGGCACGCTGATCGCCGGGTGCCCGGAGATGCTGAAGGTGACCGTGTAGGCGATGTGCTCGAGCGCCCGGGCCGGATCGGCCGCGGGGCTCGGGAGATCGGCGCTGAAGGTGGGGACCGGAGCGACCGGACAGAGGATGAAGTCAAAGCCGTCGATGGCGTCGCGCGCGGCGATGCTGATCGCCTCGAGCTGGCTGAAGTCCTGGAACAGCTCCATCCCGCTGCAGTCGGCGGCCGCGTCCATCCACTCGCGCAGGTAGGGCAGCATCTGCTCCTGGTTCTCGGGCGGCAGGGCGCGGAGGTCACGCAGGCTGCGCATCCGCCAGAAGCGATCGAGCCCGCTGAGCATCGCGTCGGTGATGAGCGGCCCGATGCGCTCGACGCTGGCCCCGACGTCGCTCAAGGTCGTCGCCGCGTCCTGCACCGCGCGGGCCACCTCGGGATCGGTCGGCATGCCCGCTCCGGCGTCGGTGGTCATGGCGATTCGGATCCCGCCCACCCCGGCCACGCGCATCTCCAGGTTCTCCCAATCGAGGTCCTGCGGGGGGAGGTTCATGAAGTCGGCGTCGTCGGGCCGCGACAGCACCGCCATGGCCCGCGCGGCGTCGGCGACGGTCCGGGCCAGTGGGCCGACGACGCGGGCGTAGTAGGGCGGATTGACCGGGACGCGCCCGAAGCTCCCCTTGTGCCCGACCACGCCGGTGAAGGCGGCGGGCAGGCGCACCGAGCCGCCGATGTCGGTGCCGATGTTGATCGGCGCGTAGCCCGCGACCGTGGCGGCGGCGGCGCCCGAGCTGGAGCCGCCCGTGTTCCACTCCGGGTTCCAGGGGCTGCGCGTCGTCCCGTGCTTGGTCGACACCCCCGAGGTGAGCATCCCGAAGTCGGGCATTGTCGTCTTGGCCACCAGGACCGCGCCCGCCTCCTTCAGCCGTGCGGCGGCCGGGGCGTCGCGTGGTGCCGGCGCGAGGAGGGTGGCCTGGGAACCGAGCGGCGAGGCCACGCCGGCGGTGGCGATGTTCTCCTTGAGCGTGACCGGCACGCCGTCGAGCGGGCTGAGCGGCTCCCCGGCCCGCCACCGCTCCTCGGACGCCCTGGCCTGACTGTCGGCCTCGGTGTCGTCGCGGTGCCACAACGCGTTGATCGTCGGCTCCCACCGGTCGATCCGCGCGCGGACCGCCTGGAGCGCCTCGGGCGGCGAGCAGTCACCGGCCTCGTAGGCCCGGGCGAGGTCCACAGCGGTGAGATCGGCCAGGTCGGTCATCGGGGGTCTGCACAGGCTTGCATGCCGGTGGTCAAAATGCCCGCAGATGCCCAGGTATGATGGCTGCCTGGGGAGTCCGAAGGGCTCACGGGGACAACGCGGAGGCGGCTGGTGACCGGTGTAGGCAAGTGGCAGCGAGATGGTGACCTCGCGCCTGCCTGCCCTGCCCCGCGCAGCCGGCCCGGGACCTAGCGTCATGGCCGGCGGCGATCCGGGGGGCCCGGCGCACACACCGCAGATCGTCGGACGCTACGAGATCCTGCGGGAGATCGGGCGCGGCGGCATGGCCGTCGTGTACGTGGCGCGCCAGCCCGACCTCGACCGGCAGGTCGCGCTCAAGGAGCTGAGCCGATTCCATGCCGGCTCGGCCGAGTACGCGCACCGGTTCCTGCGCGAGTCGCGGATGGCCGGCTCGCTCAACCACCCCAACATCGTGACCGTGTACGAGTACTTCGAGCACGCCACGATGCCGTACATCGCGATGGAGTACGTGCCGCGCGGCTCGATGCGGCCGTACATGAAGCGGCTCACCCTGGCCCAGATCGCCGGGGTGCTGGAGGGCGTGCTGGCCGGCCTCGCTCACGCGGAGGCCGGCGGGATCGTCCACCGCGACCTCAAGCCCGAGAACATCATGGTGACCGGCGACGGGCGCGTGAAGATCACGGACTTCGGGATCGCCCGGGCGACCCAGCGTGCGGGCACGCAGTACATGACCGCGACGGGGATGACCGTCGGCACGCCCACCTACATGGCGCCCGAACAGGCGATGGCCGGCGACATCGGACCCTGGAGCGACCTCTACTCCGTCGGCGTGCTCAGCTACGAGCTGGTCGTCGGCCATGTGCCCTTCCATGACACCGAGGCGCCGATGGTCATCCTCATGCGCCACGTCAACGAGCGGATCCCCTCGGCCGTCGAGGTCCGCCCGGACGTCGACCCCAAGCTGTCGGAGTGGATCGACAAGCTCCTGGTCAAGGATCCGCAGCATCGCACCCGCCACGCCGTGGACGCGTGGGAGTCGCTGGAGGACATCATCGTCGGGCTGCTCGGTCCGCTCTGGCGTCGCGGCGCCCGCCTGCTCGATGACCAGATCGCGGTGAGCAACGCGGTGCCGCTCACACCGGCGCCGTTCGAGAGCCAGCCGTCGATCCGCACCCCGACGCCGGCGTCGAGCCCCGCCGTCGCCGACGAGTTCGTCACCTACGACCCGTCGCCTGCGGCCGAGGCCGCGCCGCCGCCGCCGCCGGTGGTTGTGCCGGAGCCGCCGGCGGTCGAGCCGGAGCCCCTCGCGGTCGAGCCGGAGCCCCCCGCGGTCGAGCCGGAGCCTGTTGCGGCGGAGCCCGACCCCGAGCCCGTTGCGGTAGACCCGGAGCCCGAGCCTGTTGCGGCGGAGCCCGAGCACGAGCCTGAGCCCGCGGCCGAGGACCCCGACTTCGTCACCTACGCGCCCGCCGCCATTGCGCCGGTGCAGCCGCCGCCCCCGCCACCCCCGGAGCCCGTGGTCACGGAGCCGGAGCCCGTTCCGGAGCCTGAACCCGTCGCCGCGGTTCCGGAGGCCGAACCGGAACCGGAGCCTGAGCCGGAACCCGAACCGGAGCCCGTCGCGCCGGAGCCCGTCGCGACGGAGCCCGTCGCGCCGGAGCCCGTCGCGCCGGAGCCAGAGCCGGTTGCCGAACCGGAGCCCACTCCGACCCCCGAGCCCATGCCCACCCCGGTCGCGGCCGCGCGCCCCACGTCCGAGACGCCGTCGCGGCGCGGCCCGATCGCGGCCCTGGCCGCGGTGGCCATCGTGATCGGTGCCGCCATCGGCTTCCTCGTGGCGCCGAGCTCGCACAAGGCGGCACCCAAGGCGTCCGCGTTCAGCCAGGTCGCCTCCGCCGGGACCGGTGGCTCGCTCAAGCTCCACTTCCCCGCCGGCTGGCAGACGTCCAACACGGTCCCCTCGGCAGCGTCGGCGCTGAAGCTGGCCGGCCCGACGACGCTCAGCCCCGCGACCTCCCCGGACAAGGGGGCGCTCGTGGTCGGCACCGCGAAGGCCGTCGACTCGAACCTGTTGCCCACCGGCTTCACGCAATCGCTGGGGAGTGCCGCCCAGGGAGCGCCGGTCAAGCTCGGCTCCAACACCTTCATGCGCTTCGTCGACGTGGTGCCCTCCTCGACGTCAACCGCCCTGTCCGTCTACGCGCTGCCCACCCAACAGGGGACCGCGATCGCAGCGTGCGTGCTGCCGTCCGCCGGGGCCACCGCCTTCAACAGCACCTGTGAGGGAGTGCTCAAGACGCTTCAGTCCTCGGCGGCGGTCCTGCCCCTGGGCGCCAGCCCCACGTTCGCCTCGGCGCTGGGCACGATCGTGCGCAAGCTCGACGCCACCCGCACCAGCGCCGGTCGCCAGCTGGCGAGCGCGAAGAGCCAGAAGGCCCAGGCCGCTGCGGCCAAGCCGCTCGCCGGTGCCTACCAGCAGGCGGCCACCGCGGCCGCCAAGCTCCAGCCCGGGCCGGTGGGCGCTGCCGGTGCGGCGTCGATCGTCGCCGCGCTGCGGCAGCTGGCCACCGGTTACCAGGCGCTCAGCACCGCGGCCGCGCACAACAACAAGAAGGCATACGCGACGGCGGGCGCGGCGATCAGCAAGGCCCAGACGGCGCTCAACGCCGGGTTCCGGCAGCTCCAGCAGGCCGGCTACACGATCGGCTGAGGGGGCGGCGGCGCCTGTCGTCGCGCGCTCCCAGGGCCGGTGATCAGCCCGCGCCCCCGCCGCCGCCGTGTGAGACGCCCGTCGTTCCCGACGACGTGGATCCGCCACCGCCACCACCGCCGCCACTCGACTGCGTGGGCGTCGAGCTCTGGGCCGGCGCGGAGCTCTGGGTCGGAGCCGAGCTCTGAGTCGGCGCTGAGGACACCGACGTGCTCGCCACCGAGGAGCTGCTGCTCGACCCCGCTGACGTGTTGGTCGGGGTCGTCTTCGGCTTGGACTTCGGCTTCGGGGGCGGCGCGTGCATCGCCGGGATGGCGCCGGCGCTCGTCAGCGGCGTGATGGTGGCGTGCTGTGTGCTCGCTGAGCCAGACTGGGCCAGCGACGCCGTGGGCGCGGGCGCCGACGTCTTCTTGACCGCGGACCCGATGGCGAAGGCCGCCACAAGCCCCACTACCAGCGCGAGCGCGAGCAGCAGCCAGCGTTTACGTACGTCCTGATCCGCGGGCGCCGCGGCGACTGCCGCCGCGTTGCTGCCAGTCATGAACGAGCTTTCCATCCGATCCGTACCCCCGGTGTGATTTGCCACTCAATCGTAGAGCAGCTGTCCAGGGATTAACGGGCCTTCAGATGATGCGCTCGCGCACAGCCATCGCCACCGCCTGCGAGCGGCTCTTGACTCCCAGCCGGATGACGATGTCGTGCAGGATCGTCTTGATCGTGCGCTCGCTGTAGGAGAGCCGCTCGGCGATCTCCCGGTTTGACAGGCCGGCGGCGACCAGGCTGAGCACCATCTGCTCGCGGGGGGCGAACCCTCCGCTCTGCGCCGGCGTGCGGTCGCGCTGGGCGATCGGCGTCACCGAGCCGCTGAGGGTGCGGAGGGCAGTGGCGTCAAAGGCGAAGATCCCGGCGGCCACCGCGTTGACCGCGGCCAGGAGGGTGTCGGGCGTGAGCTGATCACGCGAGAGCGCGCCGCCGACGCCGGAGCCGATCGCGTCAAGGACATCGGCGGTGCTCGTCTCGTGCATGCACAGCAGCACCCGGGCGCCGGTCTGGACGGCGATCTCCTGGACGAAGGCCATGGCGCCGCCGAGATCTGAGTCGAGCACCACGACGTCGGCCTCGGCCAAGGCCTCGCACTCCCAGGCCAGCGCGATCGACGGCGCATGGTCGACGGCTTCCACACCGGCGGCCAACGACAACGTCGTACGTAGCCCACTCACGTAGATCGTGTCCCGGAACACGACGAATACGCGCATCGCCCCACCTCTGTTTCTGGCTTTGGTCCCGATCCGGCGCTACAGCACGTCCATCATATGGCCCCGACCCGCCAGGTGCACGAGTTGCACGCAGGTGCACGAGTTAATGGCGCACTACTCCTCGCGGCGCGCGACGCGGACGACGTGCTCGCCAGAGACGACCACCTCGTCGGGCTCGATCAGGACCTGGCGCCCGGCGGCCTTGGCCCCCTGCTCTCCGGTCGCGATGTCCATCTCGTAGAGGCGCAGGATCTTCACGCTCTCGACCGCATCGAAGGCGTGCATGATCGCGTAGAGCTCCCCCTGGTTGAGCGAGCGCCCGGGGGGCCACCCGCTCCCCACCGCCCCGGGGTTGCCCCCGATCATCGGGTTCAGATAGGTGTAGAGCTGATCGCGCACGTGGCGCTCGATGCGCTGGGTGTCGGCCCGCGGCGTCACCTGGAGGTTGACGACGACCGAGACGGCGCGGAACCGCATCGGGAGCAGCCGCACCGGGGTCCCCGGCAGCTTGCGCGCGTCCACATAGCGCTGGATCTCCTCCAGCAGGAGCTCGTCGGGGGTGAGCTCCTCGAAGGTGAGCCTGCGGTCCGCGGGATCCACGCGCGGCAGGATCCGCAACGTCACGCCAGGCTGGTCGTCAACGACGCGCAGCGCGCGAGCCACGCGCGGCGTCGCCTCGGTGGCCAGGAACTCGTAGTCCTCCGCGGTCACCGCGCGGTAGCGGGTCCGGATCTGGAGTGCGGATCGCTGCCGCGCGGACTCCAGCGCCTCCGGGTCCACGCCCCCCAGCGCGGGCCGGGGGTTGGTCACCGAGGCGACGCCGGGGATGGCGCTGCGCAGGACGGCGATCGTGCCGGCGTCCACATTGCCGGTTCGGCCCCCGCCGTGTCGATAGCGGCACATGCGCAGGATCGCGCCCTTGGCGGGGATGGCGCCGCGCAGCGACACCCCACCGTCGGCGTCCCGCAGCTCGGGCCCGAGGCGGATGTGCCCGTGCACCAGATCGATCCCGAAGTGGCGGTCGCCCGCCTCCGACCCGGCGAAGGAGTCGACCTGCTCCCAGGGCTCCCAGTCGCCGTCGCCGGTCTTGACCTCGAGGGTCTCGGCCGGAGCGAGGGCCAGGACGGGCGCGAACCGCGTGGCGAACGTCTGACCGGGAGTTCCGTCGCTGACGCCGATCGTCTCCTCGGTCTCGAGGGTGGAGTGCTCGGCCGGGAGGAGCGCCCCGGTCGGAGCGGCGGTGATCTGGTAGATCTCGGGCGCCTGGGTGAAGACGGCGGCCTCGCCCGCGATGCGCGTGGTCTCGGCGATCCGGCAGCGCAACCAGAACAGGCGCCGCCCGGCGATCGCTTCCGTGCCCGACCCCCGCGGGCACTGAACCTCCACCGTGCCCGAGCCGTAGTTGAAGCCGCCGGTGAGGTCCTCCAGGATGTCGACCTCGGCCCAGCTGCCGTCACCCAGGCTCACCTCCCAGCGCAGCGGCGGGTCGTCGGGCTTGACGCCGGCGCCGCGGGCCATCGAGGCCTCCATCGAGACCCGCATGAGCAGACGCGAAAGGCTCTCCTCGAAGCCGAGGTACAGCGCGTCCCCGATCTGCGGCTGGCGGCTGAACGGGATCTGATCGGGCCCGGTGGGATAGGCCACGCCGTTGGCAACACCGATCTCCTTGGCCGCCCCGGCGCGCTGGACCAGGTAGGCGGCGGGCAGGAGCGGCGGGATGATGAACCGCTCGGAGATGCCGAACACGATCGACTCCTGCGTCGCCGTGCGCAGCGTCCCCGCCTCGGTGCCGGCTCGGATCTCCAGCGGGTCGGCGGGGGGAGCGCTGAGGCGCAGCCGCAACTCGGCGTGGGCGGCGGCGGGACCGTCGAGCTCGATACCGAGGAGATCCAGGAGCGCCACGTGGAGCTTGTCGGGCACCATGCCCAGCCGCTCGACCGCGAGCCCCGTCATCCAGGTGAACAGCTCGATGAGGGCGGCGGTGGGATCGGCGGCGCCGTTGACCGCCAGCTCCGGACACAGGACCGCCACGCGGCGCCGCGCCTCGGCCACCAGGGCGCGGTGGTCGCGGTCGTCCAGACGTACGGAGGCGAGCGTCACGCGGTCTCCTCGGCCGGGATCACGTAGAACGGATAGACGAGGTTGTAGAGGCGGCTCGTGGCCAGCACCTTGTAGGTGATGGTGATCAGCAACGTGCCGCTCTCGGTTTCCCCGAGGTCGAACTCCAGGCTGATGACCTCGATCCGTGGCTCCCACCGCGCGAGCGCGGTGTGGATGGCCGCCTCCATATGACCGATGAGCTCGGCGTCGATCGTGTCGAAGATGAAGTCGTGGACGGTGCAGCCGAACTCGGGCCGCATCGGGCGCTCGCCGGGCGCCGTGCCGAGGATCAACCGGATCGCCTGCTCGATGTCGGTCACCCCGTGGGCCAGCGCCAGGACGCCACGCTGGTCAGCCTGGAGTGGGAAGGAGAGCCCGGATCCGATCAAATCAGCCATCGCGTCGTCATCCCAGGCTGATCATCGGGCCGCTGACGGTGACGCCGCTGGGGCCGATCTGGATCGAGGATCCGCCACACTTGATCGTCACCGACTGGGTGCCCTCGATCGTCACGTTGCCCATGTCGGACTTGATGCTGATGTCGCCCTGCTGGCTCTCGATCGTGTAGCTCTGCTGTGCCGTCTCAGAGATGTTCTGATCCGCGCTGACCGTGAGCGACTGGTTGGTCGTGAGGTTCATCGCGTCCTTGGCGGTGGCGACGATCTTTTGATCGGAGAGCAGGGCGAACGAGCCGTCCTGGTTCTGCGTGAGGTCATCGCCGGGCAGGTCGGTGCCGTTGAACACCGAACCCAGGACGTACGGCCGCCGCGTGTCGCCGTGCTCGAAGCCGACCAGCACCTCTTCGCCGACCACCGGCAGCATCATCACGCCCCGCGCGTTGCCCGCGCTCACCGATGCGATGGGGGCCCAACCACCCTCGGCGTCGGGCCCCAGCGAGGGATACTGGACCCGCACGCGCCCCATGCTGTCCGGGTCGTCGTTGTTGGTGACGAGGCCGACGACGAGCTGCGCGCCGAACGCCCGTGCGCTGCTGCCGCTCGCACGGTCCCCGCCCACGGAGCCCAGCAGCGTGTGCGCGGGCGAGTTGGCGAAGTGGGTCTCATAGGTGGCGCCGCCGCGCAGGATGTGGGTGGCGGCGGCGACCCGATAGAGGCCACTGAACTTCTGGCCCAGGCCGCCCACCTGCACGCACGTCCCGGCGCGGATGTTAGGGTTCCCGTCGCTCACCCCTTCGGCGGCGATGTAGCCGTTGGCGAGCTTGTCCAGCAGAGCCTGGGCCACCGCCTGACCCTCGCTCTGGCTCTTGACCGGCTCGCTGGCGATGTGGATGTCGGCCCCGTCGAATGCACTCGCCACGGAAGAGCGTTCGACGCCGATCCGCGCCACCTGGTTCGGACTCGACGCGGTGACGCTGATCGGCTGCTTGGTCGTGGGATCAAACGCCGCGAGCGTCACCTGCTGGGCTTGCTGGGTCGCGGTGACGCGCGGGCTGAACGAGCGCAGCGTCTGTGGCCACTCGAGCTGAACGGGGTTGTCGGCGCTCGGCTTGCGGAAATACGCGTTGGTGTCCTGGACCACGAACTCGAACCCGACCCGCTCGGCCAGTCGCCAGATGAAGTCCCAGTCGGTCTCGTTGTCCTGCTGCATGAAGTCGTGGGGATCGCCGGTGCTGTCGCACTGAGCGCTGAACCCGGCGTCGCCGAGGACCTTGGAGACGATGTCGCTCGAGGTCTGGTTCTGGAAGGTGCGGACCTTACGGGCGCGGATGAGGGCGTGGGACCGGTCAAAGCCCCGGACCATCAGTTCCACCCCACCGGCGCCGAAGTTGAGCTCCTGCGAGACGACCTGGCCCTTGAACAGGCTCGTCGTGGTCAGCGCGTCACGGGCCCCCAGCTTGACCTCCAGCAGCTTGCCGATGTCGAAGGGATGCGAGTCGATCGGCTGATCCTCGCCCTCGTTGCCCTTCTTGTAGACAACCGAGATGGTGCACATGTCGGGCAGCCGCAGGTAGCTGAGGATCCGCACCTCGCGGATACGGCGGCTCAGCGTCTCGTCCACCTCGGCGCCGTCGATGAGGACCGAGTAGAGGGCGACGTTGCGGTCCGAGGTGGCACTCATGTGTCGAGCCTCGGGATGGTCAAAGTGCTTCCGCGTCGCAGCGTGAGCGGGTTGTCGATCCCGTTGGCCTCCGCGATCGGACGCCACCGCGTGGCGTCGCCGTACGACTCATACGCGATCGAGTGCAGCGAGTCACCGTCCTGGACGATGTGCGACCGGAGCCCGGCTGTGCCCCGCGTGGTGGGGTTCTGCGCCTGCCCCGCGGGCGAGGTGTCCTCGGCCTGGGCCAGCTCGAGGTCCACGAACGCGCGCATCGGGTCGCCGTTGGGCGCGAACAGCGCGTACTGGATGGAGATCGAGAGCGGCGCTGCCTTAGGGAGCTTGGTGGAACCCCAGCTGAAGGTGACGAACTTGGGAGCGCTACCCCCTCCGTGCATCGCCTTCATCAGCGCGTTGGCCTGGTCCTTGATGGTCTGGTCAGAACCCTGAAGCGAGGTGTCGAGCAGCAGCGTGAGCTTGTAGGTCATGGGCAGGCCGCCGCCGAACTCCGGATCGGGCCAGTCCTTACTCTGGTTGGGCTTGTAGGTCCAGACGTTGGTTTTGGAGATCGTGTACGTCTCCGGATTGAACGCACACGTGATCGTGTCGCCGCCCTCGATCTGGAGCTTTGCGTTCTGGAAGCCTTGCGGGACGGGCATATCAGGGCCCCAGCTTCAGTCCCGAGTGGGCGATCTCCAGCGTTTCCCCCCACGTCTCCGGATCGGCCGCGTTGGAGTGCAGGACGGGACCGGACCAGTGGACGGGGTAGGCGTCGGCGAAGGTGAACTTCCTCACGTCACGTGACATGTCGCCCTTGGCCGCGGTGAGGGTGACGGTGATCTCCTGGGTCTGCGCTTTGGTGTGAGTGGCCATGAACCACTTGAGCAGGTCCTCGTCGCTCACCAGACCCCACGAGAGCCGGAGGTTGGGATAGCGCATCCGCCCCGGCAGCCGGTGCACGAAGTCGTTGTTGCCGCCCTCTGCGTACTCGAGCACGTCGTACCAGACCTCCAGCCCCTCCATGCCCTTGAAGATGCCCATGAAGGACGAATTGGCGGTGATGTTGGGTACCTCGAGGACGACGTAGTGGACGAATGCGGTCATGGGCTAGAAGGGGTGGTTGATGAGCTGGCCGAGTTGCTCCTGCTCCTCGCGCACGCGGCGCAGCAGCTCGTTGAAGTTCTCGTCTGAGTTGTGGCCTCCACCGCCGCCGCCGCCACCACCACCCGACGGGGGCGCCGCTCCTGATCCTCCTGCCGCGCCGGCCGCCGCGTCCGCGCCGGGGACGGCGCGTGCCAGCGCGCGGACCGGGGCAGCGGTACTGGGTGGCGCAGCTCGCGGCGCCCGGGCAAGGCGCTGCGGCGCGCTGCGAGCGGGCTTGGGCGCGGTGCCGGCGCCGGGCGTGAGGAGCCGGGAGAGCGTCTGAGCCGCTGCCGAGGGCGCGGCAGCGGCGCGCGGGCCAGATGCCGCGACCGGCGGCGACGCTGCGGACGCCGGGGCGTGCATCGCGCGAGCCGCGCCGGCGTGGACTGCCGTGGGGGACGGACCGACGGGTGGCCCAGCAGGGGACGGACCGGCGGGTGGCTCAGCAGGGGACGGACCGGCGGGCACGGGCGACCCAGGAGCTGACGATGCCGGGGCCGGCGGCCTGGGACCGCCGTCCGTGAACGGCGGGGTGGCCGGGCGCGCCGACGCGCGGGAGAGGCGCGCCGCGCGGGGGGTGGCCCCGGCGCGCGTGCTCCGGGCGAGCGTGACCGAGGCGCGCGGCCGGGAAGCGGAAAGCGGCGTGGCCGCCGGACCCGGCGGCGTGGCGGCTGGACCCGCCGGGACGGCGGTGGGCGGCCTTGGCGTGGCCGGCGTGGCCGGCGTGGCCGGCGTGGCCGGCGTGGCCGGCGTGGCTGGCGTGGCGGGCGGCCTCGGTCGCATCCCGATCGCGGAGCCGATCCGGCGCGCGAGGCTCGGCCGCGAGCCCGGGGCACGACCCGTGCCCGGGGCCTGACTCGTGCCCGGGGCCTGACTCGTGCCCGGAGGCTGGGCAGTGCGCGGGGCGGCTCGGGGCGCCAGGCTCACTGCGGTGCGGTGTGTCGCGGGCACCGAGGGCGGCCGGCTGACTGGCACGCGGCTGATCGCGGCGCGTGGCGTCACCGGAGACGACGGGGACGCAGCCGCTCTGGCCGCAGAAGCGCGGGCTGGGGGCCGTGAGAGCTTGACCGGTGCCCGAGGGGGGGACAGTGCCGACATGGCGGATGGTGTCGACGGGGCGGACAGAGGGGATGGGGAAAGGTCCGAGGGGAGGGCGGAGGTGGCGGGCGGCGTCGCGATAGTCGCGTCCGCTGCGGGCAGGTTGGCGGGAGGACTGACGGACGTGGAGGCGCGTGCCACCGGCGGCCGGACCACCTCAGAGCGGGCTGGCGCCTCGCTTGGCTGGGAACGTGCAGGCGGGCTCACGACAGGCGGCGTGCCGACACGAGGCACCTTGGTGGCCGGACGGCTACGTAACACGCCGGCGATGCGCCGCGCCAGCGAGCGTCTGGCCGGCGACGTTGCGGAAGCGGGCGTCGTCTCGGGCTGGGCCGCCGGGCGGGCCGGGGCCGCCGCCCCGGGCGCGGTCGGCGCCTGGGGTCGCCGTGCCGCGCGCTCCATGCGTGGACGCGCTGGCGGGGCGGGCCGCGCCGTGTCGGTGGGCCGGCGCGAAAGTCGCTGCGGGCCCGACGCAGGAACGGGTGGAGCCGATGGCGGGGGCCCGGACGGCGTGCTCGGTGACGGTGACGCCGGTGCAGTGGGCCGGGACGCCATGGGCGGCGACGGTGGCGCCGGCGGCGTGGGCCCGCCGGGCGAGGTCGCCGAGCTGGCTGGCGTTGCCGGGCCAGGGCTCGCCGAAGATGCAACCGGCGGCGGGGGATTACGCGAAGCCCCTGCGTCAGCTGAGCGCTGGAGGCTCGCCTCGGAAGCGGACGACGGAGACGGTGCTGACACCGCGGCGGGCGTCGCGGGGGGCGGTGGTGGCGTCGCGGCGGTGGCGGTGGGGGGCGCCGGTGGATCGGATGGTCCTGACGCCGGCGGGTGCGGCGTCGTGGGGTAGGCCGCCCGCCCCGCGGTGGCGGGCGGCGCGGCGGCGGGCGGCGCGGCGGCGGGCGGCGTGGCGGCGGGCGGCGCGGTGGCGGGCGGCGCGGCGGCGGGCGGCGTGGCGGCGGGCGCGGCCGTGGCGGTCTCCGGGGGCGCGGGGGCGGCCCCGCCGCTGGAGGCAACCGACGTGGCCGGTCCGCTGGCCGCAGACGGCGCGGCAGGCCCCGGTGGCGCAGCGGCCACTGGTGGCGGCGCGGGCGACAGGGGCGTGGGCGTCACAGTTGGCCCGCGCAGCGCCCTGGGTGTCGAGACCGGCGGGGAGGGGGCGGGCGGCGGCCCTGTCGGTGACGGTGTCTGCGGAGCCGGCGCTCCCGACGCCGCCGCCGCTCCCGACGACGACGCCGCCGCTCCCGACGGCGCCGCTGCAGTCCCCGAGGTAGCGCGCGCCGCGGCTGAAGCGGGTGGGGAGGTTGCCCCAGCCGCGGGCGGCGTGGGTGTACCGGGCGGCCGCGTGCTCAGACGCTTGCCGGCCCGGCCCGGCGGGCGGGGCAGCGGCGGCCCCGGAGGCTCGCTGCCGCGAGCGCCCTCCAGGATCTGTGCGCCGCGGGGGCCGGCCTGAGTGGGGCGGGGCGAGCGCGCGGCCGGAGGGGATGAGGGCGGCGAGCCGGGCGCGACGGCTGCGGGGTCGGCCGGGGAGGGCACGTCTGCGGGTCCGGCCGCGTCCTCCGCCGGCCCCGGCGCCGGCGGGAGGGTCGGCATCAACCCGCGGTACACCGGGGTATCGCCACCGAACAACGCGTCGAACGTCTCATCGGGCATGTCGTAGCGTCGCTTCATCAGCGAGCGGAAGGTCGACGCCTCCTCGCTCAGGGCCTGCGGCTCGCCCGGCGCGGGCGCGGTGGGCGCGAGAGCTGCAGGCGCGCCGGGCGTCTCCGGAACCCATCTGGCCGGGTCGCGCTCGGCTGAGATCGCCGGCGCCGGTGAGGCTACCCACGGCGTGGCGAGCCCGTGGACCTCCGTCGGCGGCGCAATGCGCGTCGCGGCGCTCAGAAGCTTCGGTGTGCGGCGGCGGAGGACCGCGTCAGCGACCCGGGCGTGCGAGACCGCCCGTCCCGCCACCCGCTGTCCCAGCGCCAAGCGGCGAAGCACCGATGGCGGTGCCCGGTGCCCTGCACCTGTGCCGGCGTCTTCCATTCGCTTTTAGATCTCCGGGATCTGCGTGAGTGCATGTGCCTCGGCCAGGAAGCGGCGCCGGTCGGCGTGCTCCAGGTCGAGGATGGCGTCCAGTTGCCAGTGGAAGTGGTAGGCCAGTTCGGCCGCCTCCGACAGCAGTTGCTCCGAAGACGGCCTCGTCATTCCCCCAGGCGCCCGTCCTCTATGTCCGTGAGGTCGACCTCGAACCGGTGTGAGCAGTCCGGGCAGGTCACCACTCCGACCGCCTCGCCATCACTGTTGAACCGCTCGTAGAGGCGTTGGAGGTGATCGAAGTCCGCGGCGTAGAGGTTCTCCACCACGGCCGGTGTCACCTCGGTGATGGCACCGATGCGATTCACCGTCCTGGCCAGCAGGAGCACCGTCAGGTAGGCGCTGTTCTGCCGAACCTCGAGTTCACGCAGCGGCTCGATCTCATCGCGAGCCGTCGCGAGGCGCATCGTGCCGACCCGATGGATCTCACCGCTGTCGTCGACGATTCCCCGAGGTAGCGTGAACTCGATCTCCGTCTGCATCAAACGAGCGGATCACTGCTGCCCGGTCCGCAGAGGGCCCACTTGTCGGCGTCGATGGTCGCGGTGATCGTCAACACTCCGTTGGAGCTGGCGTCTGACGGCGAGTGGCTGAGCCCGGTGAGAAGGGCTCCGGTGCCGACCCACTGAAACAGAGGCTGACTGGTGCTGTCCATGAAGACCACGGTCACGGCGGCCTTCTTGTCAGTGATCGCCTTCGTCGCGTCGGAGATCATGTTCATCCACTTGACGAGCACGTTGCCGGGGTCCCACCCCTGGGTCAGGGTCATGGTCCCGTAGGCGGGATTCTGGACCGAGGAGATGATCGTCTCAGGTTGCCCTTTGTCACCGTGGAAGATGTGCTTCGGCGCCTCGATCGACCAGTCCGGAGGACTGCAGGAGCTGAAGAGCAGCTTGGCCATGTCGTCCTGGCTGGCGATCGGCGAGGAGGCCTGGATATCGACGGTGATGTGGGTGACTGTCTGAACGGGAGGCAGGTCTGCGCCCATGATCTGTTCCTTTCGTGGCTGGTACTAGGACGTCACTCTGCGACTTCGGCTCCGCCGCCGCCGGTGAACTGGCTGAGTCGGAAGATCACGAACTCAGCGGGCTTGACGGGCGCCACGCCGATCTCGCAGACGACCTGACCGGCCTCCACGATCTCGGGAGGATTGGTCTCTGAGTCGCACTTGACGAAGTACGCCTCTTGCGGCGATGCCCCGGAGAGCGCTCCACTACGGTGCACGCGGCTCAGGAAGCTCCCCACGTTCGTCGCCAGCTTGCCCCACAGCCGCTCGTCGTTGGGCTCGAACACGCTCCATTGCGTGCCGCTCATGATCGACTCGGCGATGAAGTTGAACAGCCGGCGCACGTTGATGTAGCGCCACTCCGGATCGCTGGAGAGCGTGCGAGCGCCCCAGATCCTGATCCCGCGTCCCGGGAAGGCCCGGATGCAGTTGATGCCGTTGCGGTTGAGCTCGCCCTGCTCGGCGTGGGTGATCTGGAAGGCCAGGCCGTTGGCCCCGCGGATGACCTCGTTCGCCGGAGCCTTGTGCACCCCGCGCTCCTCGTCGGTCCGGGCCCACACGCCGGCCACGTGACCGGACGGCGGAACCCGCATCGGCCGGCCCGTGAGCGGGTCCATGACCTCGATCCATGGCCAGTAAAGGGCGGCCATCTTGGAGTCATAGCCGGCGGTGTTCATCCGCCACTCCAGCACCTCCTGGGCGATGAGGCCGTCCGGGGTGTCCAGGATCGCCATGCGGTCGCCCATCAGTTCGGCGTGGGCGATCATCTTGCCCTGGAGGTCGCGCATCTCGGCGCCATCGCCGTTGAGGCTGACGACGTCCGGCATGATGAGCATCGTGACCTCGTCGAGCGCGGAGGCGTTGCCCATGCCGCGCCGCGTGGCCACGTCGCCTTCGAAGTCGCCGGCCTTGACCTTGTCCACGGCCACCGAGGGCACCGACAGCGTGTAGCTGCCCGCGGCGACGCGCACATCGGGGAGCGCGGCGCCGGTCTCCTCGATCTTGATCAGTTTGGAGGCAGCGTTGATCTTCGTGGCCACGTAGTTGCGGCCCTTCTTCATCGAGACGCCCTCGTACTCCTCGCTCTCCGTTCCAGCGGAGACCACGACCTTGTAGGTCTGGTCGCTGCTGTCCTTACCCTCCTGGGCCGGCTCCTCGGAGATCTCGACCTTGACCGGCTCGTTGCCGGCGGTGAGGGCCACCACTCTCAGCGCCTCCACGTCCTTGTCCGTGGCGGCGGGCAATGCGGCCTGGGCGGCCGGCGTCCCGCGCTCTGACCCGACACGGATGATCCACGCGATCGAGCCGCCGTTCTGGAAGTAGCCGTACACGGCGTGGGCGGTGTAGGAGCCCTCCATGAACGGACCGTTCTCCGGATGCTGCGGATCGGTGTAGATGTTGGAGAACTGGGTCCAGTTGGAGATCCGCATCGGCTTGTTGATGGGCCCGCCAGGCAGCAGCCCGACGAACGCGGCCACGGCGGTCGCGACGCCTTCGATGGGCTTGTTCCCCGACGAGACTTCCTCGACGTAGACACCCGGAGTCAGGTATGTGGGCATGTCACTCCTTGAGAGCTAGCGATGACGTTGAGCGGGTTGGGCCTGTAAGGGGCGTCGCCCGAAGCGGGCGCCCGCCACACGTGGTCGCCCCCAAGCGCAGGTATCTCCAAAGGTCGGTCCCCATCCCCATTGCCTTACAGCACAGTCAGACTCCAATCCTAAGCATTGGCGACGCCCACGTCGGGAGGCCTTAAGGGCGGCCGGGGCCTGAGGGCTGCCCGAATGGGCAGCCCGAAGGGGCAGGGGGTAAGCCCCCGGCTCAGGTCCGGCTGGAGCGCTTGCGCGGCGCCGCCGCGACGAGGTCGCACCCGGCGCCGGGAACCGTCACCGTCGCCTTGGCCTCGTGCCCGTCGGCGGTTCGCGCCAGCACCTGGTGCCTTCCGGCCGCGACCCGCGCGAACGTGAAGCGACCGTCGTGGTCGGATGCGGCCCAGCGGCCGGCATCGGGCAGGGCGACCCACGCGCCCTGAAGCGGGGTGCCGTCCTCGTTGGCAACGGTGCCGGCAATGCGGTGCAGCTCCTCGAGCGTCGCGGCCCTCGACCCGTCAGCCTGAAGGGTGCGGATCGTGGTGGTGCGGACCTCGGGCCCTCGGACGAAGGTGGCGCCGGACGCGACGATGATCTGAACCACGTAGTCGATCGATGCCTTGTACTGCCCGCCCACCGACGTCCAGAAGTCGGCCTTCTCCTCTCGCGGCCGCCCGACCGACGTCTCAGCGCGGGCCAGGGTCGTGCCGGCGTTCTCCGCGATCACCTCGGAAGGGATGTCCGAGTAGGAGTAGAGGACGGCCAGCACCTGCGAGAGCAGGCGGTGCTCGTCCTCCACGGCCTTCGTCCACGCGGTGACCGCGTAGGTCAGCTCGAGTTGCAGCGGGGGGTCGGACACGACGGCCACGCCGTTGGTCCGGCGTTCCGATGGCGTGGCCGCGGCGCGGTCCAGCGCCTCGCGCATGTCGTAGAGGAAGAGGTTGACGGTCGGTCCGGTGAGCTTGCCCGACCACTCCTTTGAGGGCGCGTCGAACGCGATCTCCACGCCCTCGAACCCGTGCTTGACAAGCTCGCGCTTGAGCAACGTGCGCAACGCCTCGTCGAGGTCGGCGATGGCCGTGTTGAGAGGGACATCGACGACGCGCGCCATGGGTGCGCACTGTACAGGCTGTCACCAGGCGCCCCGGCGGATTTTCCGCTCAGTCTCCTTTACCTTCAGTGCGGTGCAGGTAGTCCCTCACCGCCGCGTACGAGCGCAGCGTTGGGTAGTCGCGAGCGGGGATGCGAACGGCGAAAGCCTCCTCGAGCAACGCGACCAGGACGATCGCGCGCAACGAGTCCCACGCCGCCACCGTGTCGACTCCGGCCGTCGCGATCTCCTCGGGTGCGAGCTCGGGGAACGCATCCGCAAAGCAGCCGGCGAGCCTGTCCTCGCTGACGCTCATGTCTCAGCGGCGACCACACGGTGGACGAGTGGCGGCGCGCCGCGCTCGAAGTCCGCGCGTGTCAGGCGGAGCTGATCCTGGGGCTCGTGCCCGTTGAGCGAGGCCAGGAACTCACGCACGGCGACGTTGCGCGCTGTCGGCCGGAAGGCGATGCCGATCTCGTCGGCGGCGAACCGATCGAACACGTGGCGCAGGGTGTGGTGCTCGACGCGCCGGGCGAACGCTCGGCAGCTCATCACCCAGGCGTCGATCGTCGCCACCCCATCGCCGGGGGTGACAAGCAGAGCGGCGATCACCCCCAGCGGCCCGTATCGGTCGGCATAGCTGACGGTGACCAGCTCGCCTCCGCGCCGCGTCGCCCGTGCCAGATCGGCCTCGCGCAGCCGCTCCCCATTGAGGTTGAACTGGCTGGCCTTACTGATGAGCTCCAGGGCGCGAGAGGCATCTGCCGTGCCGTGATGGAACTCGACCGTGCCGTCGACTTCGGCCAGGAAGTCCGACGCGCCGTCGTCCGTGGCGAGCGCGCTGTGCAACGCCTGTGCGGCTCGGATGCTCTCGAGGCGCAGGCCATCCTCGGCCGACAGCACTCGCTTGCCGAACAGGGCCCGCAGGCGTTCGAGAAACGGCCAGATGCCGTCGTCGTCAGAGGGAAGCGCGAGGGTGACCAGCCCCGGCAGACGCTCGCGCGCCTCGTCGCGCTCGAGCGCGCTGTCGTCGATGAACACCACGGTCTCGGCGGCGATGTTCCAGGTCTCGAGGATGCGGCGGATCGAGCGCGACTTCGCTCCCCAGGTCACCTCCACGGGATAGAGCGCGTCGCGACCGACGAGCAGGTCAGGGCGGCCGAGCGCCTCGGCGACGAGGCCTGGATCGTTGCGGCTGGCCACCCCGATGAGCACGCCGGCGCCGGCCAATGAGGCAAGCAGCTGCTGATAGAGCGCGTGCCGGTGGTCCGCTCCGCTCCACGACACCCCTCCCGGGCCTGCCTCGTCCAGGAGGCCTGCCCACAACGTGTCGTCGAGGTCGGTGATCAACCCCTTACGGGGCACCGGCGGGTACAGGAGCTCGGACAGGAGCGCCGCCAGGACGGATGCGTGCTCAAGTGAGTAGGGGAAGCCGGCGACGAGCTCGGCCTTGACGTCGCGACGGGCGGAGGGCGGCGACAGGATGTCGAGTCTCTGGTGGCTCACCATCGAGATGCCCGGTTCTGCGGCCAGCCTGGCCGCGACGTCGGCCGCCGACGCCCGGAGGGCCAGCTCGTGCGGGCCGCTGTGCCCCGGGGGCTGGGGGAACAGCGGCGGCAGGGGCAGCGTGGGCATCACGCACACGACGCGCCGGCCGTCGGCCGCGGCGATCACGGCACGCTCCAGGCGCTCAAGTCGCGTACGGGTCTGGGCGACGATGTCGTCGAGCTGGTCGGCGCGCCAGCCGCCGAGCCGGCGCAGGCCGAGGCGCGGGTCCAGGTCGGACCACTCGACGACGATGGCGACCGGATCGTCACCAGCATCGCCCGCGCGTTCGATGTTGCCGGCCAGGTCGTCGAACAACCCGGTCTGCACCTCCACGCGCCCCGGGGTCAGCCGCTCCATCAGTTCGGCTGCCAGAAAGGTCCGCAGATGCAGCGGCTCGCACCCGCACGCCAACCAGGCCCTGGACGGCTCGCCGGTCCCGGTCGCCTGGCGCCGCACGATCTCCAGGGCGCGCGCCAGCCTCATCAGATCACGTCGAGGTAGTAGTCCTCCACTGCTCGCACGGCCGTGGGATCGGACCACAGTGTCAGGTACGCGTGCATCGTGTGGGGGGAGGGGTGCAGGCCCGCGGCCACGAACGCCCGGATGTCCGCGTAGCCCATCACCGGGAGGACCACGTAGCTGGCTCCGTCGCCGGCCCCCTGCGCCAGCAGGTCGGCGACCAGCGTCTGGCGTGTCTCCGCGCGTGCGGACGCCCACAGGACGTCGTCCACCACCAGGCAGCGCGAGCGGTCGGCATCGGCCACGGTGGCCACGGTGGCCGTGAGGACAGCCTCGCCGTCGCTGACTGCGACCGCCCCGGTCCGCGACAGCTGCCACTCCGCCTCCGCCTCGCTCCACACCCGCCACAGCCGCGCGCGGCTGTCGTCGCGGCCGCGGTCGGCCGCTGCTGCGGCCGCATCGACAAGCCGGCGGGCGGGCGAGCGCTCGCCGGAACCACCGCGGGCTCCGTGGCGAGGCCCGAGCGTGCCGACGAGGTAGGAGAACGACTTGACGCGCATCAGCGGGAGGTCGAGGAGACGGCAGCCGGTCTCGATCATGCGGTCCATCGCCCCTCCGTCGGCGCAGTAGTTGACAACGCCGTCGTATCCGGCCGCGGCGGCGCGACGCATGAGCTCGCTCCACACGACGATGCCGTAGCCGGCCGCCTTCGCCGCCGAGGCGACGGTGAGGAACGTGGAGATGAGGATCCGCCGGTTCTCCCCCGCGATCTCGACCTGCCGGGGGAGTCCGGCCGCGAAGGCCACGAGATGCTCGCCGTCGTAGAGCGCCGGTGCCAGCTCTGTTCCGGGGTAGCCCAGCCACTCGGCGAGCAGGTCGGGGGTATAGAGGTACGGGGCGCCGGGACCGTCGCCCCAGGAGTCGCGCATCACGACGGCGAGCTCGTCGTAGTCACCGCGGAACTCCTCCACCTCGTCGGCGGCGCGGCGGATCGTGTCGGCGATCTCCGTCATCGGATCACTGGTGCCGGGTCGCGGCCGGGTCTAGGATGACGCACATGGCCGAGCGTACGCGCTCAGAGGGACCGGAAGCCAAGTCGGCGGCGAGCCCACGCAGCGACGGCCCGGTGGCCCGTCATCCGGCGGTGTCGGGGGCGCTCGCCCTCCAGCGCGCGGTCGGCAACCGCGCCGCCACGCAGGTGCTCCAGCGCTGGGCCGCCCATCCTGACAAGGACAAGAAGGGCGTGCTCATGCCGGACGAGATGGCCTCCGAATTCACGCGCTTCAACCCGCCGTTGAGCAAATAGCCCCTCGGCCGCGGCGCGGCTCTAGGAGGTGCAGGCCGACGGGCTGCGCGCGCCAGGTGGCATGCAGAGGAACGACTCCTTGGGCAGCTTGCCCGAGAGGACCGTGAACCGCACGACCTCGCCCACGGTGTTGGTGGCGGTGATCTGCAGCTCGACGGTCGACCCCACCTTGAGGTGGCGCTGCTTGAGCACAGGGGCCACGTCGAGCTTGCCCTTCTTCGGCGTGGCGACCGCCTTCTTGCTGAACGGGCACCCACCTCCGCGGCATACCACCGCGACGTGCGACTTGCGCGGGAGGCCGGACAACGCCAGCTGCGTCGCGAACGCGAACGTCTTGCTGAACGCCCACTGGTACGCGGGCACGACGTGGAGCCGCGCGTAGCTGAACGTCACGTTCTTCGACGCCGGAGCGCTGCCGCCAAGGGACACCTTCGTCGGCAGCTTGTAGAACTGCGAGAGGAGCTTGAGCCCGGTCGCGTTGAGCTTGACGTGGACCGTGGCGGTGTGGCCGCTCGCCACTGAGAAGGCTCCCTTGCCGACCGTCACCGTCTTTGTCACCTTCTTGGGCGCGCCGCCCTTTTTCGGCTTGGGCTTGGGCTTGCGTTTGGCCTTCGCCGCCGAGGCCGACACCGCCACGAGCGACTTGCCCTGCGAGGTCACCTTCGAGGTCAGCGCGATCGGTCCGGAGCACCGACTGCCCGACGTGCCGCCGTTACACGCGAGGGTGAGCGCCAGCTGTGGCCCTGTGGCCGAACTGTTGGTGATCGACAGGGCGGTGGCCCGGATCGTCGTGAACGTCGCGTCCGGGCTGACAGTCGTGCCGTCGCCGTTGACCGCCACGATGTCGAAGTGGTAGGTGGTGCCGGGGGAGAGCCCGCCCAGATTGGCGCTGAACGAGACCGGCTTGCCCCCCGCGCCCAGATCCTGCTGGCCTGTCGTCGACCCGTAGGCGGGGGTCGTCCCGTAGTTGACGATCACCGTCGTGTCCTGGGCGCTGAAGTTGGGATTGATGTTCGCGGTGACCGTACCGGTGCTTGTCGAGCTCCCGGTCCCACTGGGGGACGTGATCGCGGGGGGCGCGACCTCGTAGGCGCCCGAATCGCAAGCGGCGCCTTCCGGCCGAGCGACTCCGCGCTGATCGGTCGCAGCCGGGCACAGTGTGATCGGCACGTGGTCGATCGCCACGCTCCCGGGCTGAAGCGCCATCGTCGAGGTCGGGCCGCCATTGGCAGGGGTGAGCGCACCGAGCTTCGGATCGCCATTGCTGCCTGGACAGGAGTTGTCGCCGAAGACCACGTTCCCGCCTTCGTCTGTGATCTGCCCCGCCGTGCAATTGAGGGGCTGGGCGGGGCCGGCTGTGTTGGACGCGATGATCGAGTCGGCTTCCGTGATCGTGCCGAAGTCGTTATCGATTCCGCCGGTGCTGCGCGCCGCGGAGTTATTGGTGACCGTGACGAAGCTCATCTGGAGCAGCCCGTCGAAATGCCACACGGCACCGCCGTCGCCGCCACCCCCGGTCCCCCCGGGGCCGGTCCCGCCGGCTGACGCCGTGTTGCCGTTGATCGTGTCGTTGGTGAGGGTCGCCGACGAGCTCGAGTCGGCGTAGAAGGCCCCGCCGGATCCTCCGAAGCCGCCAGCGCGTCCCGCCCCCGGACTTCCTCCGCCCGACGGATTGCCGCCGGCACCGCCGCTCCCACCCTGTCCCGTCGAATTCGCGGAGAGGGTGGACCCGGTCAAGGTGAGCGTGCCGAAGTTGACGATCCCGCCGCCGACGCCGCCGGAGCCGGGAAAGCCCCCGGCGCCGCCATTGTTCGCCCCGGAGTTGGCGTCGCTTCCCTGGCCCCCGTTGCCGCCGGTGCCCGCGCTGTTGCCGGAGATCGTCGTGTTGGTGATAGTGGCCGTGCCCCCGGTGTCGTTGAGGATTCCGGCGCCTTCACCGCCGAAGCCGCCGCCACCGCCCGCCGAACCCGCGCCTGCGTTAGAGCCGGTTCCGGTGGCGCCCGGGCCTCCGTCTGATCCCGCGCCGGCGTTGTTGCCGGAGATCATCGAGTTCTGGATCGTCAGCTGGCCGTTGTTGTAGATCCCGCCGCCGTTGCCTCCGTTTCCGCCCGTCCCGCCGGTGCGGGATGTGCAATCGCCGAAGGGGAAGCCGCACAAGATGAACCCGAACGTCTGGGTGAAGCCTGGCCCGGCTGCGTTGCCCGAGACCGCCGAGTTGACCAGCGTGAGCGAGCCGGCGTTCGCGATACCGCCGCCGTTGTTGCCGGGACCGCTGGGGCACGCAACGAAGAAGGAGCAGCTCTGGCTCAGCGGGTTGCCGGCGTTGCCCTTACTGATCGTGACGCCGTTGATCGTGACCTGGACGCTCGCGGCGATGTTGAGAACCTGGACGGCATTGCCGCCGCTGACCGTCGTGCTCGAGGCGCCCGCGCCGTTCAGGACGGCGTTTCTGCTCAGGCTCAGGCCACTGCCGCTCAGCGTATAGGTGCCGCCTGGAACGTTGATGGTGGTCGTGCCGGATTGCGTGGTCGATGCGCAGTCGCCCTCGACGGTGCCGTTCGCGTACGCCACCGCCTCGCGAAGGGAGCACTGCCCAGCGGTCGGGGCGTCAGATGTCGTGGTGACGTTGATCGTGCTGTCGGCAAGGGCCGGCCCCGCAAAGAGGCACCACAGCATCACAGATGTCGCCAGCGCCCACAGCGCACGGCGTCCGGCCAACAGCCATTGCCCACGAGTACCCGGTCCCATGTTTCCCCCTGGCCGCGATCGTAGCGCTGCCGCGAGCGTTGTCCCGCGGCCGCCGTCTTGAGGGAACTAATGGGCGCAGGCCGATGCAGTGTGGGCGCCAGGCGGGAGGCAGAGGAAGGTCTCCCGCGGGAGCTTGCCGGAGACGACGGTGAAGCGCACGACCTCGCCGACGTCGTTGGTGGCGGTGATCTGCACGTCGACGGTGGAGTGGATGGCGAGATGGCGTTGTTTGAGCGCGGGGGCGAGCTGCAGCTTGCCGTGCTTGGGGGCGGCGAAGGCACGCTTGGAGAACGGGCAGCCGTGGCCGTGGCAGACCAGCGCGACACGGGATCCGCGCGGCAGGCCGCCGACGGTCAGTTGGGTGGCGAAGGCGAACGTTTTGCTGAACGCCCACTGATATGCAGGGACGATGTGCAGCCGCCCGTAGCTGAACGTCACGGTCCTGCTCACCGAGCTGGTGCCGGTGACCGTCAACGAGGCCGGCGCCTTGTAACGAGCCGTGAGCAGCTTCTTGCCCGCCGAGTTGAGCGTCAGCTTGACCGTCGTGGTCTTGCCAACCCCCACCGAGTAGGTCCCAGCCGCGATGGTCTCGACCTTCGTGACCTTCTTGGGCTTTGGCTTGGGCTTCGGTTTCTTCTTGACCGTCGCGGAGACGGCGAGGATTTTGGAGCCCTGCGTGGTCACGTGCGAGGTCACCTTGATCGGTCCGCTGCACGTCTGGCTCGGCAGGCCCTGGCAGGTCAGCGTCAGCGCGACGGAGGTCGACGTGGTCCTGGTGGACGTGAGCGAGGCGCCGAGCGACGGGGACACCGGCAACCGGCGCGCTCGTGCGTGGAGACGGTCGTCGTGCAGCAGCGGATAGGTCGCGATCTCCTCGACAGGCGATCTGGTGGCCGACGTCGGCGGCCGGGATGACGAGCGTCTGCGCAGTCGCCCCGGCGCGATTGGCTGCCGTCGAGGAGCCAGCGGAACCCGTCGAACCCGAACGCAAACGCCGGCTGCTGCCCTGCCCAGGCCGACCACGACGGCCGCTTGGCAGGTGAGCGTCTGGCCGGTCTGTGGCGTGCCGGTGACGGCTGGCGCGCTGAGCACCGCGGCGGGTGCACCGGCGCCGACGAGGCCGACCTTGCGCGCTGCATCCTCGGTGAACCAGACGTTGCCGTCGGGACCGGGGGCAATGCTCCGACGGGCCCGAGATGGCCGTCGGCGTCGCAGAACACGGTGATCGCCTTCGTCACCGGGTTGATCGCCGCGACCGTGCCGGGGCCGCCCCCTCCGTGAACCACATGTTGCCGTCCGCTCCTGGGACGATGACCAGCGGGTCGTCGATGCCGTCGGCTGGTGAACTCAGTCATCGTGTGGGTCGCCGGGTCCAGATCAGCGCCGACCTTGTTGCGCGGTGCCTGCTCGGTGAACCACAGGGTGCCGTCGGGCCCGGGCGCGATGGCGTTGGGCTGGCTGATCCCGTGGGGATCGTGTAACTCGGTGACGTGCATGGTCGCCGGGTTGATCGACCCGATCTTGTCCCGCGTCTTCTCGGTGAACCAGATGTTGCCGTCCGGTCCAGACGGCGATCCCGAACGGGCACGCTGGCCGACGTTGGCACAGGGAACTCAGTGATGGCATGAGTCGTCGGGTTGATCTCGCCGATCTGGTTCGCTGCGCCTTCGGTGAACCACATGTTGCCGTTGGGCCCGTGCGACGATCGCCACGGGCCGCTGTTGGTGGTCGGGATCGCGAAGTCGCTGATCGCGTGCGTCGTGGGGTTGATCTCGCCGATCTTGCCCGGCGAAGGACTCGGTGAACCAGATGTTGCCGTCAGGACCCAGGCGCGACCCCGAGTGGGAGGCTGTTGGCAGTGGGAGGTGGCGAACTCCGAGATCGCGCCGGTTGCGGGGTTGACCTCCGCGATTTTGTTCGAGTGAATCCTCGGCGAACCAGAGGTTCCCGTCCGGGCCCGGCGACGATCCCCTCCGGGCCCGCGTTGGCCGATGGCCGTCGCGAACTCGGTGATCTGACCCACCGGCGCGGCGAGCGAACTCCCACTCACCGCCAGCGCGACGAGCACCGCCGCAGGCACGATCCACCGCCATTTCCCCGGTCCGTTCACGCGTGCTCCCCTGATCGCTGCGCCGTACCGTATCGCGCGGGGCCGCCCGCACCAATTGGCGGTCCGTTAAGCCTCAGCTTTGCGGCCGACATCGCGGACCAGAGCGTGGAAACGCTCGAAGTCGGTCTCCAAGGTGAGCCGTCCCTGCTTGCCATACTCCTGCGCCACGGCGCGCACCAGGTGGCGCATCTCGATCTGGGAGCCCTCGTCGGCGGCCCGGAACGCCGCCGCCAGCGAGCAGTTGCGGATGGCGCCACCGGACAGCTTGAAGCGCTCGGCCAGGAAGTCGAAGTCCACGTCGTCGGCCAAGGGCGCCGCCCCGGGGAGCACCAGCCGCCAGATGTGGCGGCGATCCTCGGCTTCGGGGAAGGGGAAGTCGATGAGGAAGTCCAGGCGCCGCACGAACGCGTCGTCGATGTTGCGGCGGAAGTTGGTGGCGAGAATGACGGCGCCCGGATAGGCCTCCATACGCTGCAGCAGGTAGGCGACCTCGATGTTGGCGTAGCGGTCGTGGGAATCGGAGACCTCGGAGCGCTTGCCAAAGAGGGCGTCGGCCTCGTCGAAGAACAGGATCGCGTTGGAGCCGTCGGCGGCGGTGAAGATCCGCTCCAGGTTCTTCTCGGTCTCCCCGATGTACTTGGAGACGATCGTGGCCAGGTCCACCCGGAACAGGTCGAGTCCGAGCTGCGCGCCGAGAACCTGGGCCGCCATCGTCTTGCCGGTGCCCGACTCGCCCGCGAACAGGACCTTGAGCCCCTGGGTCCGCGACACGGTGACCTCATAGCCCCACTCCGACAGCACCTGGTCGCGGTGGCGCAGGTACGCCGAGATCGATCGCAGCAGGTCAAGCTGGCGCTCGGGGAGGACGAGGTCGTCCCAGCTGTAGGCGGGGTCGAGATGGGAGGCCAGCTCGCCCAGCCGTGACGAGGACGCGTGGCGGGCGCCGAGGTCCAGATCGGCGGCGAGCGGCAGTTCGTCGCCGCGGGAGTTCGCGGTGAGCAGGCTCACCTCGGCGGCGGCGCGGATCTGCTCGATCGAGAGCCGGAACTTGGCCGCCACGTCGCTCGGATCGCTGACGCCGGTGTACCCGCTCCACGCTCGCCCGCGCTCGGCGAAGGTGGGGTGGGGCACCTCCACGATCAACGCCGGGCGGTCCGCGAGCGCGGCCGCCTCCCGGCGTGAGGCGCACAGGAGCACCAGGCGCTCGGGGCTCTCGTCGATGGCGTGCAGGAGCGCGGTCCGCTCGGCCGGCGCGAGGTCGGCGAGACCGTCGACGCACAGCCGGCCCCCGGCCAGCACCGCGGCGAGGCGCGCGTCGGCCAGTGCGTCGGGCTTCTCGAGCTCGCGGGCGCCGAGCACCATCACCGTTGCCCCGGCCGCCGCGGCCACCACCGCCCCCGCGTCCGGCCCGCAGACGATCAGGGGCAGCTGTGTGCGTGCCGCCAGCAGCGGCGTGATCTCGGCAACAGAGTCGACGCGGCCGACGGCGGACTCGGCCTCGATCTGGCGCAGGCGGGTCCCGGCCGCGGCGCTCCCGAGGTCGCCCGCCCCGAGCAGGAAGGCCACCAGCCGGTCGGCGACCTTGACCGGACGGTCGGCGAGCGTCGCTGTTACGTCCGCGGCGACGAGCCGGATCGCCCCGCCGCTGGAGAGGCGGCTGCCCGGCTCAAAGCAGCTGAGTACATCCGCCGGATGGACCCCCTCGCCCGCGAGCAGTTCGGCGGCCAGGCGCGGGCTGGCGAGCCGCCGCGTCACGTCGTCCTGGAGATAGGCGTAGAGCCGGCCGTAGCGAGGCTGCAGCTCGGGCGCCACGCACAGCGCCAGCACCGAGCTGTCCAGGGCGTCGAGCCCGAGGCGCGTCACCGCGTCGTCCAGCCGCGCGCCCGGCGTCGGCGTCCCCGGCTCCGCGGCGAGCGAGACCGCCTGCTCGTCGGAGATGTAGAGCCCCCGCAACGAGTCGTTGGGGTCGTTGCCCGCGGCCACGGCGGCCTGCACCGCGGCATGGACGCGGCCCTCGAGAAACTGAAACCAGTTCAGCGCGGTCCCGGTCGCTGTCACACGCCCGTGCCCGTCAGCCGACGTTCCGGGCGGCCGACTCGGCCTCGCGTTCGAGCGTGTCGCCCGGTTGCGAGACCATCAGCGGCCCGGTGTTCGGCGCCCCCCGCTGCTGAACGACGTGGGCCAGCTCGTGGGCGAGCAGCTCGCGCCCTCCGGCCGCGTCGGGCCGGTACTCACCGGCCCCGAAGAAGATGTCGCGTCCCACCGTGAACGCCCGGGCTGAGACGGCGCGCGACAGCGCCGCGGCGTGCTCGTCGTGATGGACGCGCACGTCGCTCAGCGGGTGGCCGTAGGTCCCGCCGACCTGCTCGGCGACCCCGGTATGCAACTGGTTCCCGCGCCCGCTGGCGGCGGCGATGGCGGCCTCGACGTCAGGATGCACCAGCCCGCCCGGGAGGATGCCCTCGCCGTCGCGCATCTGGGTGATCGCACGCGACAGGCCGCGGTTGCCCACCGCGGAGCCCAGCCGCGATACCGCCGCCTCGGGCTCGTCGCGACGTATCGCGGGTGCCGGCCCGGCCGGCATCGGGTGGCGCTGGCGGTCCAGATCGGACGCCACCGAGCGCAGCTCATCCTGGTCCACGGGGCGAGCATAAGTCCGCGGGGCCGAGACCGCAAGGTCTTTACCGATGCACCCAAATCCATTACCCTCGGGTGCGGACTGCGGTACAACCGGGGGAGCACGACGGCACCTTGGCGCAATGCCAAACCTGCGCTAGATCAAGTGACTTGAACGGTCCCCTTGTTGCCGGGACTGGAAATGCTGATCACGCCTCCCCATGCGCACATGGCCGTGCAGCCGCTATGCAACGCCGGCTGACCATCGACCATGACCTTGGTCGCGCCCGGGGTCCACGGCGCGGTCGTCACCGGGACGCAGGGGGCGGGGCTGAACACGCCGAGCTTGGCCGCGGTGGCGGCCGCCACTGTCGGGTTGGACATCGTGCCGCACATCCCGAACGTGGGGATGTTGACCATGGGCGCGAAGGCCTGGATGTTGGCCGCCGGCGTGTCGCAGGTGACGGGCGTGCCCATCGGGATCACCGCCAGGGGCACCGGGACCGGCGGCATCGCGAACGAACACGTGATCATCGCTCCGTTGCTCACCAGCGGGGGCATGGCGTGCGACTGTACGCCCGGCGCACGTTAGTTGCAACGGCAGGGCAAACGACCGACGTGAGCTAGGGGCGAACGGTGCTTCCGGAGATCCTTCTCGACGATGTCCGCTTTCAGGAGCTGGTCTCAGAGGCGCGCACGCGCATCGTGCGCCACGCCCCGGAATGGACCGAGCACAACGTCTCAGACCCGGGGATCACGCTCATCGAGCTCTATGCCTGGCTCACCGAACTGCTCGTCTACCGCATCAACCGGATTCCCGAGCGCCTGCATTTCGGACTGCTCGCGCTCGTGGGCGTCGAGCCCCGGCCCCCAGAGTGCGCGAGCGTGGTCATCCGGTTCATGGTCGACCAGCCCGGCGGCGGCGCCGTGGTCCCGGCCGGGACTGAGGTCGCGTCGCCACGCACGGCCGGCAGCGAGTCCGTGGTGTTCCAGACCGCCGTCGAGCTGGTGGTGCCGCACGACTGCAAGCTGACCACGTTCGGCACCCAGCGCAAGGGCGCGAAGACCCGACTGGCCAAGGACGCCCGCCCGGACAGGGGTGTTCCGGATGACCTGCGGCCGGCGTTCGGCAGCCCGGCCTCTGCCGGCGACGCGCTGTTACTGGGCTTCGACGCGCCGATCGCCGGCCTCGTGATCAAGCTGAGCATCGAGTCATCGCGCGCCGAGGGATCGGCGGACCCGGGGGACCCGCCCCTGCAGTGGGAGGCGTCCGCGGGCGGCGACGAGTGGGAACCGGCGCTCGTCGTGGGCGACGAGACCGGGGGCTTCATCCTCGGCGGCGGCGCTGTCATCGTGCTTGTGCCCGAGGCGGCGGCCGAGACCCGGATCGAAGGGGTCAATCGCCACTGGCTGCGCTGCCGGGTGCTCGATCGCGCGCATGGCGGTCACCGCGACCACGGCGTCTACACCGCCTCGCCCGAGATCAGCTCCGTGCAGGCGCTGGTCGCCGGGGCCACGGTCGACGCCTACCACGCCGCCACCGTGACCGGCGAGCTGCTCGGCACCAGCGAGGGGATCCCCGGTGCGTCCTATCCGCTCCCGCGTCACCCCGTGCTCGCCCCGGAGGAGGGCGAGGTCGTCGAGGTCCGCGAGCTGGGCAGCGAGCAGTGGGTCGCGTGGGAGCAGGTCGAGTCCTTTGAGCACAGCGGCCGCTCCGATCGTCACTTCCAGCTGGACACGGCGCGGGGCGAGGTCCGCTTCGGCCCGGCCATCCGGCAGCCCGATGGCGGCTGGCGGCGCTACGGCATGGTCCCGCCGGGTGGAGCGGTGCTCCGCATGAGCCGGTACCGCCACGGCGGTGGCAGCGCCGGCAACGTCGCGCCGCGGGCGCTGGGCATCCTCCCGCGCCCGGTGGCGGGCATCGAGAGCGCCACCAATCCGGTGGCCGCCACCGGCGGGGTCGAGCCCGAGTCGCTCGAGAGTGCACGTGAGCGGGCCCGGCTCGAGATACGCGCGCGCACGCGCGCGGTCACCGCTGACGACTTCGAGCGCCTGACCCTGGCGGCCTCGCCGCAGGTGGCGCGCGCGGTCTGCGTCGGCCCCGACGAGACGGCGCCCGGCCGCCCGGTTCGCGTCCACATCCTCCCGCGGGTCGAGCCGGCCGACCGCCTGCTGGAGGCCGATGAGCTGATCCCGGACGCCGAGCTCATGGCGGAGCTCGCCGCCACCCTGGACGAGCACCGGCTGTTGGGCACGAGCATCAAGCTGCTGCCGGTTCGGCTGCGCGGCGTGAGCATCGTCGTCGACGTCCGTGCCTCGCCCCGCGCCGACCTCGACCGTGTCCAGCACGACGTGGCGCACGCGCTCTACATCTACCTCAACCCGCTGATCGGCGGCTCACCGACCGGACCGTCCGGGGGCTGGCCCCTGGGGCGCTCGCTCAACCAGGGTGAACTGTTTGGCATCGCCTACGGGATCCCCGGGGTCGAGTTCGTGAACATCCTGCGGATGTATGAGACCAACGTGCGCACCGGCGAACAGGCCCCCCAGCCCACCGACAGCCGCCTGGTCCTCGAGCCCGACGAGCTGATCGCGTCGGGCCGCCACATCGTCAAGGCAGCCCACCGTGAGTGACGACGACGCCCCCATCGCCAACGCCGAGGACGAGACCCCGGGCCTGTTCCAGACGTTCATCGGCGGGGGCTTCGGCACCGTCCAGATCGAGCGCGCCGTCGGCACCGACCCGGCGCCCCCGGCGGTGTCGGGTCGCCGTTATCTGCGCGACAACCTGCCCGGGATCTACAGCGAGGGCGACTTCGGCATGCGCCTGGTCAGCGGCTTCGAGGCACTGCTCGATCCGCTCGTGGCCGCACTCGACAACCTCCCCGAGCACTTCGACCCCACCTACGCCCCTCGCGACGTCCTCGACCTGCTCACCGAGTGGCTGGGGCTCGAGCACGACGAGGCCCGCTCGGGCGAGGAACGCCGGGCGATCGTGCGCATGGCGCCCGAGCTCATGCGCCGTCGCGGCACCAAGGCCGGCCTCGAACTTGCGCTGGGCCTCGCGTTCCCAGGTGTGCCGTTCCGCGTCGAGGACGTGGGCGCGGTCACGTGGTCGCTGGATCTCGACGAGGAGGAGACACCGGCGCCGCCGTCGTTCGTCGTCTACTGCGACGTCCCGTTGTCGCCGGCCCGGTCCGGCGCGGTGGCGCGGCTCATCGACCAAGCCAAGCCTGCCCACGTGGCCTACCGGTTGCGCGTCAAGGCGCCGCCACGCCAGTCCGGGAGCGCGTCGTGAGGATCTGCCGCAGCTGCGGGCGCGAGAACCCCGACGAGAGCGACTTCTGCACCTGCGGCGAGTACCTGCGCTGGGAGCCGACCAACTTCATGCCGTCGGTGGCCGCCCCCGAGGCGGACGCGGCGCAGTCAAATGGCGTGGCGGCACCGGCCGAGGCCGCGGCGGGCGGCGCGGCCGCGGCAACGCCCCGGCCGGCGGCGCCGGCCGGCGGACATCCGATGTCCCCTCAGGACCTCGATCCCAACGTCACGCTCGGCCCCGAGATGATCGTCCCGGCCGGCCGCGCGGGCGGCTCGGGCGCGGGTGGGCTCGCCGGGGCGCCCCCACCCGGGGCGGCGGCGCTGTCGCTGCGCCTGCCCGGCGACGACGGCGCCGACGGGGGTCAGGTCTCCGTGTCGGTCCAACCGGGCGCGCGGGTCACCCTCCTCGGGCTCATCCGCAACCAGTCCGACGTGGTGGACAACTTCGACCTCTCGGTGCGGGGCGTACCCGACGACTGGTGGACGATCGCGCCCGCGACCGCCTACCTCGTGCCCTACGGCAGCGGCGGCACCTACGAACAGGAGGTGCAGATCCACCTGCACCCGCCCCGCACGCCGCAGGCCCAGGCGCGCCCGTGGTCGTTCGAGGTGGTGGCGGTCTCGCGGGCGTACGGCGGCGAGGTGGCCGCCGCCGCGGCCAGCGTCACGATCGAGCCCTACACGGAGCTCGGCACCGAACTGCGTCCCGAGCGAGCGTCGGGCCGGCTCAAGGCCCGCTACGTGCTCACGGTCTACAACAAGGCCAACGCGCGCACCGAGGTCGACCTCGCCGCCGAGGACACCGACGGCGCATGCGGCTTTCGCTTCGCCGAGCCCCGCATCGCGCTGGAGCCCGGCAACGGCATGGAATGCCCCTTCACGGTCTTCCCGCCCAAGCAGAAGTGGATCGGGCGAGCCGTCGACCGCCAGTTCCAGCTGACCGCCACGCCGGTCGGAACCGAGGCGCCCGTGCCGCCGCGCATGGCCACGTTCCGCCAGCGGCCATGGCTGCCGTGGTGGATGTCGATCGTGGGGCCGCTCCTGGTCGCCGCCGTGGTCGTGGTGATCATGCTGCTGCCCAAGCAGACGGTGGTGCCGAACCTCAAGGGCCAGCCCAGTGCCTTCGCTGCCCAGAAGCTGCTCAACAAGATCGGGCTCAAGCTGGGGAAGACCACCACCACGGTCGATCCCAAGCAAAAGGCCGGCAGCGTCATCGATCAGAGCCCCGCCGCCGGCGCCAAGGCCAAGAAGGGGACGGTGGTCGACGTCGTCGTCGTCACAGGGACCGGAAAGGCGACCGTGCCCGCGATCGTGGGCCTGCCGCTCGGCCTGGCTCAGCAGAAGCTGATCGCGGCCGGGCTTGCACTCGGCGCCGTCCAGCCGCAGCCGCCTAACCCTAACGGCAAGATCTCTTCCCAGTTGCCGCTGGCCGGGACGCCGGTCGCAGAGGGCTTCGCCGTCAACGTCTTCCAGGCCGCGCCCGTGGCGGCGGGCAGTTCCAAGAAGGGCAAGGCTGCTGCTGCCGCCGCTGCCGCTGCCGCCGCTGGAGGCGGCGCCGCCGCCGCCGCGAACGCCGCCGCCGGCAACGCGAGCGCAAAGAGCCTCGCTGCCACCGCGGCCCAGGCGGGCACCGGCTCGGTCCCCATCCCCAAACTCCCCACCGATCCCACCCAGGCTGCGCAGGCCCTCGTCAAACGCCGGCCTCGTCCCCCAGCCGGTCAAGCAACTGTCAACGGCGCCCGTCGGACAGGTGGCCGGCACCGTCCCGGCGGAGGGGTCCAAGGTGCCGAAGGGGGCCCGCGTGGCTCTGATCATCTCCAACGGATCGCCCCACCTGGCCTTTGACAACGGCACTCAGGTCAACGTGATCGATCCCGCCACGCGCAAGGCGTCCGGGCAGATCCCCACCGGGGTCGGCGCGCAGGTCGAGCCGTCGTGGAGCCCGGACGGGCAGCATCTGGTCTACGCGCAGAACGGACAACTCGTGCTCGTCGAACCGGGTGCGAGCGGTTCAACTCCGGCGGTCATCACCCACCCGCCGCAGGGCACCACCGACCACAATCCGGCCTTCGCCCCCACCACCAAGGCGATCGTGGTTGCCTACATCCAGCGCGTCGGCAACGCCGCCCACCAGCTCTGCTTCGTCTCGGTGACGAAGTTCTCCCAGTCCAACACGTGTGTCACCGTGGCGGGTTTCGACCTGGGCGGCCAGGTGAGCTGGTCGCCCGACGGCTCGACGATCCTCGTGCTGGGGACACGCAACAACGGCGCCAACTTCGGTCTGTTGTCGTTCTCGAGCAGCGTGCCGTTCTCCGGGCAGGCCTCCAACTGGGGCCAGCCGACGCTGGAGACCAACGCCTCGGTCGCCGGACAGGGCATCTTCGCCGGCGCGATCTCGCCCGACGGCAAGAAGATGGCGCTTGTCGCCGGGTCCAACAACAGCGGCTTCAACCTCTTCATCGTCAAGCCCAACGACTTCAATCCGACCCAGCAGGACGAGCTCCCGGTGACCGCGTGCCAGATCAGCTGGCGCTCGGACAGCCAGGAGCTGGCCGTCATGCAGCCCAACGGGCCGTGCACACCCGCTGCGACGGGCAAGCTCATGGGCGTCGACCTGTCAAACCCGGAGAACCTGACCACCCTGGCTCCCCTCGGCGCCCATCCGGCGTGGCAGCCGGTGCTCGGTGGCTGACCTCGCGCCCCCAGCCAATCCCGCACTGCCCGGGGCGCTCGTCCTGGTGCTCCCCAACGGGGTGCGCCTGCCGATCCGCGATTCGATGACCATCGGCCGCGGCGAGACCGCGGACGTCAAGCTCGAGGACCGCACCGTCTCCCGCCTGCACGCGCGGATCGATCCCACGCCTGAAGGCCCGTTCATCAGCGATGCCGGGTCGCGCTTCGGGGTGACGGTCTCCGGACAGCCCCTGTCGCAGCCGCTTCGGCTGACCGCCGGCGTCGTCATCCAGCTGGGCAACGTGACGTTGCGGGTGGAGAGCGCCCTGGCGCCGGTCGCCTCCGCAGGCGGCGCGGCTGCGCCGACGGCCGCTGACCCGGCGGGGGGCCCCAACGCCACGATCGTCGTCCCCGTCAACGCCACCCAGCTGGGCCTGCGCGCGCCGGCCGCGATGACCGGTGACGGCTCCCTGCGCCCGCGGCTGCGCTCCGGGTGGGCGCTGAAGCAGCTCGAGGGCGATGCCGAGGACCGCTGGATCCTGCGCGATCTGCGCAGCGACTCGTTCCGCACGATCGACAGCGAGGACGCCGCGCTGCTGCAGATGCTCGACGGCCGGCTCACCATCGCCGAGCTGCTGACTCAGGCAACGACGGCGGTCGGTCCCTCGGGTCCCGGCCGGCTCGCGCGGCTGATCGCCGGGCTGGGAGAGCGGGGCATGCTGGACGGGATCGCGCCGACGCCGGTGGCCGAGCCCGAGCCGGGGCTCCTGGCGCGCGCGTTCAAGCCCCGGGAGAAGACGTTCGGCTGGGTGCCGGAGTACTTCCAGCGCGCGTACCGGCACTGGGGGCGGATCTTCTTCTCGCCGCTCACCGTCACGCTGCTGGTGATGCTCTCGGTGGCCGGGGTGGCGGTGTTCGCCTACCTCGTCGGGGCCCGCTACGGGACACCGCTGGTGGTGGCGCACCGGCTGCTCCTCGGCGGCGCGGTGTTCTGCGCCGGGCGCTTCCTGATCGTGATGCTGCACGAGCTGGCGCACGGCCTGGCGCTGGCCCACTACGGGCGGCGCACCACTCGGGCCGGGATCCGGCTGCTGTTCATCTTCCCGTACGCGTTCGTCGATACCAGCGAGGCGTACTTCGAGTCCCGCATGCACCGGATCGTGATCAGCGCCGCGGGGCCCGCCACCGACTTCTCGCTCGCCGCGCTATTCGGGATCATCTGCGCGGTCTCGCCCAAGGGCAACGTGCGCGACGTGTTCTTCCAGCTCGCCTTCGCCGGATACGTGGGCGCGTTCTTCAACGCCAACCCGTTCCTGGACCGCGACGGCTACCAGATCCTGTGCGAGTGGCTGAGGGAGCCCAAGCTGAAGGAGCACGCGCGGGCCCAGCTCAAGGCGCGGCTGTCGGGCACGATGAGCGGGGACGAAGGCTCGCCGGTGCTGGCGCGCTACGCCGTCGCCGGTCTGGTGTGGTCGGTGATCGGCGTGGGGTTCGTGCTCGTGCTGTCGCTGCGCTACTACGACAGGCTGAGCGTGCTGGCTCCGCACAGCGTGGTGCTGGGCGGCTTCATCCTGTTCTTCATCGTGCTCCTACTGCCAGTGGTGTTCGCGCTGGTGATGCCGATGATCAGCCGCGCCCGGTACGGCTCGCGGGAGGTGAACCGTGTCATCCGTTGACCCGCAGGATGAGAGTGTGGTGGCGGGTCGTTTGATTGAGCGGTTGTTGGTGGATCCGGTGTTTCGGGGGGAGTTTCGGCGGGATCCGGTGGGGGCGTGTGTGGCGGCGGGGTTGCCGGGGTTGGCGTCTGAGTTGGGTGGGGGTGTGGGGTCGGGGATGGAGACGTTGGAGTTGCGGGAGTCGCGGTCGTCGTTGGCGGGGGTGGTGATGGCGGCTGCGGTGGAGGGGTTGTCGGTGGCGGAGGCGCAGGCGTTTGTGGAGCATGGGGCGAAGGGGTTGCGGTTGGGGCATGGGTTGAAGTTGCCGCGGGGGGTGAGGGCTCCGGCGGGGGTGTCGAAGGTGCAGGGGTTGGAGCATCGGGTGGTGGGGCGGGTGCATCATGCGGAGGGTCAGGTGCAGCATCAGGTGAGGGCTGCGGAGCGGGCTGGGGGTGGTTCGTCGTCGCCGGCTTCGTCGCCGGGGTCTCAGTCGTCGGGGTCTCAGGCGGGGGGTGGGTCTGCGGCGGCGGGTGGGCATGGGGCCTCGTCAGCACCGCAGGCGTCGGGTCCGCCGGCCACGCCGGCTCAGGCCGCCGGCCCCGCGCAGTCGGCGCCGGGGTCGCCCGCGGCGGGTGGCACGCCGGCCGGTGGGTCTACTCACGCGGCGGGCACACACGCGGCGGGCAGGGCGGGCACACGCGGCCGGCGGCTCACCGGTGGCGTCGGCGGCTTCGTCTACTCCTGCGCCGGCGTCCGCATCGACGCGCGTGTCATCGGGTTCGAGCTCGTCGCTGCCGTGGCCCGATGCGCCCGGGGCGGGGAATGGGGGCGCCGGTGGGTCGGGAGCGGTGTCCGGTGCGGTGGACGCCGCCGCGTCGGCCCCAGCCGCCGGCTCGTTCTCGATGGCCGGGGTACTGGACTCTCCGGCACTGCAGGCATCGCCGCAGGCGAGGGCATTTCTGGCCTCCGGAGGGGCGGACCCGCGAGTGGTCTCGATGCTGGGGAGCGCGCTCTCGCATCATCAGCTCGGGATCGGCAGCGTCGTCTCTACGAGCTCGCCGGTGCATGTGCAGTCCCTGGAGATCGTGTCGGTGGATGGACAGCCGGTGGGGCCGGACAATTTCGCGGCGCGTGATCTGGTGACGGAGATCGCGGCAATGAATCCGGGTGTGCGTCCGGATGAGGTCGGTACTCCGTGGCCGATCCAGTCGCCGGGCTTCTTTTCCGATCAGAGCTCGCAAGCGAGCCTGCACTTGGCGTTTGAGATGCCGGGCACGAATGCGGGGGTGGCGGAGCAGGCCGCGGCCGTGCCTGGCGCAGCGGCGCCTGGCGCTGCGGTCCCCGGCGCTGCGGTCCCCGGCGCTGCAGGCGCGCCCATCCCCGGCGCGGCTAGCTACCCCGCACCTGCATACGCCGCCGCCTCATATCCGGCCGCGGCGGCTCCCGGGACGGTCCAGCCCGCGGTTGCCGGCGCCGTCCCCGCGACCGGAGTGCCCGGGACCGGGGTCCCCGCCACCTCCGGGGCACCCGGCTCGTCCGCGGCCGAGCAGGCGCAGCAGCTCGCCGGCTCCGGGGCGCCGGTCTCACTTGCCGCGGATCCGACGGCGAGCGCCAAGATCTCGTCGATGGTCCGCTTTGCCGACTCGGCGGTCGGCAAGCCGTACATCTATGGCGGCGGCCACGGGGACTTCAGCGTGCAACCCGGCTATGACTGCTCGGGGTTCGTGTCCGCGGTGCTGCACGCCGCCGGGTATCTCACCCACCCGGTCGACACGACGGCGTTGCCGTCCCAGCCCGGGATCGAGCCCGGTCCGGGCAAGTTCGTGACCATTTTCGACCGGGCCCTCTCAGGCCACGACGGGCACGTGATCATCGAGATCCACGGCCAGTTCTATGAGTCGGGTGGCATGCACGGCGCCTGGGGCGGCGGGGGCGGCGTGGAGAAGATCGGCCGCCCCTCGGACGACTATCTCAAGACGTTCGAGCACGTCCTTCACCCGCAGGGTCTGTAGGGGGTGAACCGTGTCATCCGATGACCGAGGATGAGAATGCTGTTGGCGGGTCGTTTGATTGAGCGGTTGTTGGTGGATCCGGTGTTTCGGGGGGAGTTTCGGCGGGATCCGGTGGGGGCGTGTGTGGCGGCGGGGTTGCCGGGGTTGGCGTCTGAGTTGGGTGGGGGTGTGGGGTCGGGGATGGAGACGTTGGAGTTGCGGGAGTCGCGGTCGTCGTTGGCGGGGGTGGTGATGGCGGCTGCGGTGGAGGGGTTGTCGGTGGCGGAGGCGCAGGCGTTTGTGGAGCATGGGGCGAAGGGGTTGCGGTTGGGGCATGGGTTGAAGTTGCCGCGGGGGGTGAGGGCTCCGGCGGGGGTGTCGAAGGTGCAGGGGTTGGAGCATCGGGTGGTGGGGCGGGTGCATCATGCGGAGGGTCAGGTGCAGCATCAGGTGAGGGCTGCGGAGCGTTCGGCGGGGCGTGGGGGTGCGCAGGCGCCAGGGTCGGGTGGGCCGTCCGGGTCGGCGTCGGCGGGTCAGGGGGCACCGGCGGGTGCCGGGTCCCCGCCGTCGGGATCGGGTTCGAGTGCGGCGGCGGGCGCGCCGGCGGGTTCGAGTGTGGCGGCGGGTGCGTCTGCGCCGTCGGCGGGGTCGGGTGCGGGGTCGCATGTGGCTGGTGGGGCGGGTGGGTCTTCGGCGGGTGGTCAGGCGGCGTCGGTGGAGTCGCATGGTGGGGGTGGGGGCGCACCGCAGGCGTCGGTGGCGGCGGCGTCGTCGTCTCCTCCGGTGTCGGCTCCGGCGCGGCGGCGGGTGGGTCGGGGTCCGGTGGGTCGTTGCCGTGGCCGGATGCGCCGGGGTCAGGTGGTGCGTCTGCGGGTGGGTCGGCGGGTGGTGTGGTGGGGTCGGTGCCGGTGGGTGGTTCGGGTGTGGCGGGTGCGGCTGGTGCGTGGTGGGGGCTGGTGGTGTGGGTCCGGTGGGGGTGTCGGGGTTGTTGGAGGCGCCGGGGTTGCAGGCGTCGGCGCAGGCGCGGGCGTTCTTGGCGTCGGGGGGTGTGGATCCGCGGGTGGTGTCGGTGTTGGATTCGGTGTTGGCGCATCATTCGGTGGGGGTGGCGGATGTGGTGTCGTCGAGTTCGCCGGTGCACGTGCAGGTGTTGGACATCGTGTCGGTGGACGGGCAGCCGGTGGGTCCGGAGAATTTCGCGGCGCGTGATCTGGTGACGGAGATCGCGGCGTTGGGTCCGGGGGTGCGTCCGGATGAGATCGGGACGCCGTGGCCGATTCAGTCGCCGGGGTTTTTCTCGGATCAGTCGTCGCAGGCGAGTTTGCATTTGGCGTTTGAGATGCCGGGGACGAATGCGGGGGTGGCGGAGCAGGCGGCGGTGGTGCCCGGCGCGGCGGTGCCGGGCGCGAACGCGGTTCCCGGCGCGGCGGGCGCTCCGGTCCCTGGCGCCGCCGGCGCTCCTGTCCCCGGCGCGGCGCCGGCGCCGGTCCCGCTGCCGCGGCCGTCCCCGGCGCGGCCGGCTCCGTCCCCGGCCGCCGGCCGCCACCGGAGTGGATCCGACCACCGCGACACCGCCCGCACCGGCTGGACAGGTCGCCTCGGCCGCCGCGCCCGCGGGCTCGGGATCAGGCGCCGGCGCGGGCCTCGATGCCGCCGCCGCTGCGTCGGGCGGGGGCGCGGGCAACCCCAACTTCGCGTCGCCCATCGCCCACGCCGCGTTCGAGGCGGCCCACAAGGAACTGGGCGTCCCCTACCTCTACGGCGGCGAGAGCCCGCAGGCGGGCTTTGACTGCTCGGGGCTGATGCAGTGGGCCTACCACCAGGTCGGCGTCAACCTCCCGCGCGTCGCCGATCAGCAGTTCACGGTCGGTACCTCGGTCGGGGTCAACGACCTCAAGGAGGGCGACCTCGTCTTCTTCCGGATCGGCGGCGGCGATGTCGATCACGTCGGCATGTACGTCGGCAACCACATGTTCCTCGAGGCGCCCCGCACCGGCGAGGTCGTGCAGATGGCCGACCTGCGCAATCCGTACTGGTCCTCGCAGTTCGCCGGGGCGCGGAGGGTGGTCCCGCTGTCCGGCGGCGGACTGAGCCAGGCCGCGGGCGCACCCGGGGCCGGTACCACCGCTCCGGCCGGAACGACGCCCGGCGCGGGCACCGCCGCTGCCGGCACGACGCCGGGCGCCGACACTGCTGCACCCGCCGGCGCGACCCCCGTCGTCGATCCGGCGACGGCCACCCCCGCCGCCGGTGTCGTTCCGGCCACCGAGACCCCCGCAGCCGCCGGGGCCCCCGCCGCGGGCGCCGCCCCCGCGGGCGCCCCCGCCGCCCCCGTCCCCACCCCGGGCGCCCCGGACCCCAACGCCGGCGGCGTCTCGGGCACCGCGCAGTTCCAGGCCGTCGGCGGCCATGAGGCCCATCACAAGCTCAACACGGTCAAGTTCCTTCAGGCGGTCCAGCCGTCACCCGGCTCGCCGCTCGCCCCGACCGCCGGGGCCGGCGCCCCCGGCGCCGTCGACCCCACGGCCGTGCAGGCGGGCCAGCCCGTGGCCGGCCAGCCCGTCGTCGACCAGCTTCAGGGGCAGCCCGGCACCGCCGCGCCGGGCACGACGGCAGCGGGCGTCGGGGAGCAGGCGCTCTCCCAGGCGGCGCCCGCGGGCAGCATCGTCTCAGTCAGTTCCTCCATGCTCACCAGCGGGCAGCAGACCTTCGTGGCCCACCTGGCCTCGGCGACCGGCCTTGACACCCGCGTGGTCGCAGGCTGGGTGCTGGCCGAGGAATCGGGCAGCGCCGCGCAGGGCCGCCAGGCGGCGTCGAACTTCAACTGGCTGAACATCGGCTACTTCGACAGCGGGACCGGCGCGATCGCCCATGCCTCGCCGTTCAGCGACCCGGTGAGCGCGGCCGAGCAGACCGCAAAGTTCCTCAAGGGCCAGTGGGGCGGGGCCAGCACCGGGATCCAGGACATCCTCAAGACGGTCGGCAAGCCCCCCGAGGACCAGATCATGGCCATCGCCAACAGCGGCTGGGCGAGCAGCCACTACAACAACGGGGCCAACCTGCGAGCGACGTTCGAGGAGCTCTCGGACATGAAGATCGTCACCGCGGCGCCCGCAGGCGCCGGCCTGGCGGTCCCGCCTCCGGGCACCTCGATCTAGCTGAGGCACGCCCCGCCGCGCGCGAGGTGCGCACTTTTTCCAACATATCCATAAAAATCGCGCAGGCGCGGCCCCGAGAGGCGCGCCCGCGCCGCACCTTTGGGACGCCGCGGCACTTGCGCCAAAGCCGCAACCCCACGAACATCAAGAGCTATGACCACCACCATGGACCTTGACCAGGGCTCGGCCCTGCTGCACTTCACGCGCAACGGCGCGTTCGGACCCGGCGCGACCGAGCTGCTCGTGCTCGAGCGCGGCGAGGGCCCGTATGTCTTCGACACGCACGGCCAACGCTACGTGGACGGGCTCTCGAGCCTGTTCTGCGCGCAGATCGGCTACTCGTACGGCGAGGAGATGGCCACCGTCGCCGGGGCCCAGCTCTCCAAGCTGGCCTTCAACACGCTGTGGGGCACGGCCCACCCGGCGGCCCTCCAGCTCGCGGATCGCCTGGCCGATCTCGCGCCCGCCGGGATCGACCGGGTCTTCTTCACCTCGGGCGGGTCGGAGTCCGTCGAGGCGGCGTGGAAGATCGTCCGCCAGTACCACCTGGCCAACGGCCAGCCGAAGCGGCTGAAGGCGATCGCGCGCAACATCGCGTATCACGGCGTCACTCTCGGCGCCCTGGCGCTCACCGGCGTGCCCGGCTACAAGGAGCCGTTCGGGCCCCCGGCCATCGACACGACCCACGTGTCCAACACCAACCCCTTCCGCAACCCGCTCCAGGGCGAGGAGCTCACCAAGTTCCTGCTGGAGGAGATGGAGCAGGCGATCATCGACGCGGACCCCGAGACCGTCGCGATGATCATCGCCGAGCCCGTCCAGAACGCCGGCGGCTGCCTCGTCCCGCCGCCCGGGTACTGGGAGGGCCTGCGCCACCTGGCCGATCGCTACGGGATCGTGCTGGTCGCCGACGAGGTGATCACCGGTTTCGGCCGTCTCGGCGAGCTGTTCGGCTCCACCCGCGTCGGTGCCGCCCCGGACATCATCACCACCGCCAAGGGCCTCACGTCGGCCTATGCCCCGATGGGCGCGGTGCTGGTCTCGGGCCACATCGCCGCGCCCCTCTACGAAGAGGGCCGCACGCTGCTGCACGGCATCACCTTCGGCGGCCATCCCCTGTGCGCTGCGATCGCGCTCAAGAACCTCGAGATCTTCGAGCGCGAAGGCGTGGTGGAGAACGTGCGCGCCCGCGAGTCCAAGCTCGAGGAGCTCCTTGACACTCTCAGGGACCTGCCCATCGTCGGCGACGTGCGCGGGCTCGGGTTCTTCTGGGCCGTCGAGCTGGTCAAGGGCGACGGCACGACGCGCCTCGACGCCGACGAGCGTGAGCGCGTGTTGCGCGGCTACATCCCGGGCGCTCTGCGGGAGGCCGGCCTGATCGCCCGCGCCGACGATCGTGGCGACGCCGTCCTCCAGATCGCCCCGCCACTGATCGCCGATGACGCCGTGCTGGAGGAGATCGTCTCCGCCATGCGCGAGGTCCTGGCCGGCGCGGGCCGCCTGCTCGGACTGGAGTCAGGCGGCCGCGCACAGCCGGAGCTCAGCCGATCGTGATCGTCTTCTCCAGGGCCTGGGCCAGAAGAGCCTGTCCGGCATAGCTGGGGTGGATCCCGCAGCCGCCGGCGCTCAGCTGCGTGAGAAGCCCGGCGGTGCAGGTGTTGCCGCCGGAGTGCGCCGATGCGGCCTCCAGCTCTCCGTAGCCGTCGGCGATCTTGACGCCGAACGGCTTGGCGGCGTTGTCCTGAACCTTGTTCAGCAGCTGGGACTGCGCGTTGACCGCCGGCACTGAGTAGTTGAGCGAGTAGTAGTTCACGAGCACAAGCTGGCCGTTGTAGTGGGCCTTGTTGCGGATCGCCGAGAGGATGGTGTGGACGGCCTTGGTCACCGTGGCGGTCGTGGCGTTCTGCTCGGCCGCGCTGGCGCAGCTGTCGGACGTCGTCTCCTGACAGAGGAAGAAGTCGTTGGCCCCGATCATCAGCGTGATCAGCCGGACGTTGTGATGGCTCTTCAGGTAGGAGAGCGCGAACGCCAGCTGCGAGCCCTTGTAGTTCACGTGCAGCGGATGGTTGCGGTAGTTGTCGGCGCTGATGTGCGCCGGGTTGTTCTCGCAGCCGTTGCTCGGCGCGGACGCGCTGACCAGGCTCGCGGCGGTCTCGCCCGGACAGGCGGCGTTGGCGACCGATAGGTGCAGTTGTGACCCCAGCTGCTCCGGGTAGCCGAGGAAGGCGGCGGCGTCGCCATAGTTGGGCGCTGGGACCACGGTCGGCTCCATGTACCCGAACGTCACCGAGTCGCCGAGGGCCAGGTATTGGCTGCCCGGGATGACCGGAAGGTTCTTGGCCGGCGCGGTGGCGCCGGGCTTGGGCTTGGCCTTCGCGAGGGCCGGGCCGCTGCCCAGCGCCAGCAGAGCGGAGACGAAGACCAACGACACGACCGCGGCGACGCGGATGCGCCTCGCGCTGTACTCACCCTTCATGTGTCCCTCCTCCTCGGAGATTTCGGCTACGGCAGAGACTAGGCGAGCGGCTACGTCAGCGACGCCATCACGTGCTTGATGCGCGTGTACTCCTCCAGCGCGTAGACGGACAGGTCCTTGCCATAGCCCGACTGCCCGAAGCCGCCATGGGGCATCTCGGACAGGAACGGCAGGTGGTCGTTGATCCAGACGCATCCGAAGTTCAGGGCGCGCGCGGCGCGCAGTGAGGCGCCGGTGTCGCGCGTCCATACTGAGGCGGCCAGCCCGTAGTCGGTGTCGTTGGCCCACTCCAGGGCCTGCGCCTCGTCGGCGGCGCGCTGGACGGAGATCACCGGGCCGAAGACCTCGCGCTGGACGATCTCGGAGTCCTGGGCGGGGCCGACGATGACCGTCGGCTCCACGAAGAACCCGCGTGCGCCCCACGTCCCGCCGCCGCAGGCCACCTCGGCGCCCGCGGCGCCGGCACGTTCCACGAACCCCAGCACGCGCTCGCGCTGCGAGGCCGAGATCACCGGTCCGAGCTCGACGTCGTCGGACAGCAGCGGCTCGCCGAGCCGCAGACTCAGAGCTGCCGGGACGAGCGCCTCCACCACCGCGTCGTGCACCCGCGGCGTGGCGATGATGCGCGTCGCCGCGGTGCAGTCCTGCCCCGCGTTGAAGAACGCCGCCACCTTCATGCTCGCCACCACGGCGTCGACGTCGGCGTCATCGAGCACCACGACCGGTGCCTTGCCCCCCAGCTCCAGGTGCACGCGCGCCAGCGTCGCGGACGCCGCGGCGGCGATCGCCTTGCCGGTGCGCACCGAGCCCGTCAGCGAGACCATCCGCACGGCCGGGTGGGTGACGATCGCTTCGCCCACCGGGTTGCCCCGCCCTGCGACCACGTTCAAGACGCCCGGCGGGAGCACCTCCAACGACAGCTCGGCCAGCCGCAACGTCGACAGCGGGGTCAGCTCGGAGGGCTTCAATACGATCGTGTTGCCCGCGGCCAGGGCCGGTGCGATCTTCCAGATGGCCATGGCAAGGGGGTAGTTCCACGGCGTGATCTGGCCGACGACGCCCACCGGCTCGCGGCGGATCATCGAGGTGTAGCCCTCGACGTACTCGCCCGCGGCCCGGCCCTCGAGCACCCGCCCGGCGCCGGCGAAGAAGCGCAGGTGATCGGAGCACAGCGGGATCTCCTCGGCGGCGGCGGCCAGCGGCTTGCCGACATTGGCGGCCTCGACCCGGGCGAACTCGTCGGCCTGCTCGTCGAGGAGGTCCGCCAGCTTCAGGAGAGCGGCGGCGCGCACTGCCGGCGTGGTCGAGCCCCAGGCCGGGCCGGCGGCCCGAGCCGCATCCACGGCCGCAAAGACATCCTCGACGGTGGCGCTGGGGATCTCGGCCAGCACCTCCTCGCTGGCGGGGTTGAGCACCGGGTCAGCCTCGGTGCCGTGTCCGTCGACCAGCTCGCCGCCAATCACCAGTTGCGTCGCCATCGCCCACTCCTCCGGTCAAGTCTTGTCCAATCAGGTGTGCGCATGATGACCTACGGTGTGCGCGTGCCGTCACCCTGGCCCCAGACTCCGCCGACCCCCGCACACCGGGCCGCCTACGCCGACGCCGAGCCGCGTTCCTTCTGGCTGGCCTCGCTGCCTGAGCGCGCGGCCCACGAGCCGCTGACCGGCAACGCCGATGCCGACCTGTGCATCATCGGCGGCGGATACACCGGGCTATGGGCGGCGCTGGCCGCCAAGGCCGAGGACCCCACGCGCGAGGTCGTCGTGCTGGAGGCGACCCGCTGCGGCAACGGCGCCAGCGGTCGCAACGGCGGCTTCCTGGAGGCGTCGCTGTCTCATGGGCTGAGCAACGGGCTCACGCGCTTTGGCGGCGAGATGGACGAGCTCGAGGCGCTCGCCAACGAGAACTTCGCCGGGCTGCGCAGCGACCTGAACACCTACGCCATCGACTGCGACTACGGGACGCCCGGGGTGCTCACGGTCGCGCTCGAGCCCCGCGAGCTCGAGGACCTGCCCGAGGAGGTCGAGCTGGCGCGGCGCTTTGGACATGACATCACGCTGCTGGACGCCGACGCCACACGCGCGCAGGTCAACTCGCCGACGTACCTGGGCGCGGTGTGGGACCGCACCGGATCGGCGCTCGTTCACCCCGGACGTCTGGCCGATGGCCTGCGCGCCGCGGCCGACCGCGCCGAAATCCGAATCCATGAACTCAGCCCTGTGCGCACCATCCGCGACGACGGCCCGCAGCTCACTGTCAGCACCGAGGACGGCGTCGTCAGGGCGCCCAAGGTCCTGATGGCGACAAGTGCGTACCCGCCGCTCCTTCCCGCCGTCGGCCGCTACATCGCGCCGGTGTACGACTACGTCCTCATGACCGAGCCGTTGTCGCCCGAGCAGCAGACGGCGATCGGCTGGGCCAACCACCAGGGCATCTCGGACATGGGCAATCAGTTTCACTACTACCGTCGCACCGCCGACGGCCGGATCCTGTACGGCGGCTATGACGCGGTGTACCGCTACGGCGGGGACGTGGGGCCGCACCGCGACGAGGACGACGCCACCTTCGCGACGCTGTCACAGCACTTCTTCACCACCTTCCCGCAACTCGAGGGCCTGCGGTTCAGCCACCGCTGGGGCGGGGCGATCGACACGTGCAGCCGTTTCTCGGTGTTCTTCGGCCGGGCGTTCGGCGGGCGGCTCGTGTACGCGCTGGGCTACACCGGGCTCGGCGTGGGGGCCACCCGGTTCGGCGGCCGCGTCGCCCTCGATCTCCTGGACGGTCGCGCGACGCCGGCCACGCAGCTGACGATGGTCCGGCGAAAGCCCGTGCCGTTCCCGCCCGAGCCGCTGCGCTCGGGCGTGATCCAGCTCACCCGCAACCGCCTGGCCGCCGCCGATCGCAACGACGGCCGCCGCGGCCTGTGGCTGAGGACCCTCGACCGCCTCGGGCTTGGCTTTGACTCCTGAGACGCGCGCCGCAGCATCGACCGCGGTCGGCGACCGCGACGGTCCGTAGCCCGCGTGAACGAAGCGATCGCCCTCGTGGCCCTGGCGGTGAGCCTCACCGCGGCGGTGGCGCGCTGGCGGCGCGCGCCCGACTGGGCGGTGGCCACGGCGGCGGCGGTCGTGGTGGTGGTGTCCGGATCGCTCAGCTTCCACGGCGCGCGGACCGCGCTGGGGCGCCTGGGGCCGACCGTCGGCTTCCTCGCCGCCCTGCTCGTGCTCGCCGACGGCTGCCGCCGGGCCGGGGTGTTCGACGCCCTCGGGGCACTGATGGCGACTCGGGTCCCGGCGTCGCCCGCCGCGCCTGCTCGCGATGGTGTTCCTGGCGGCGGCGGGCACCACCGCCGTGCTCAGCCTGGACGCGACCATCGTGCTGCTCACCCCGATCGTGTTCGCCACCGCGGCGCGGCTGCCGACCAGCGCGCGGCCGCACGTCTACGCCTGCTCGCACCTGGCCAATAGCGCCTCGCTGCTGCTGCCGGTGTCCAACCTCACCAACCTGCTCGCCTTCGCCGCCTGCGGTGTGTCGTTCACCCGCTTCGCCGCGCTCATGGCGTTGCCGTGGCTGGTGGCGATCGCCGTCGAGTGGGTGGTGCTGAGCCGCGTCTTCGCCGACGACCTGCGCCAGGCGGGGGCGCCCGTGGATCCGCCCGACGCCGAGCCGCCTCCGAAGCTGCCCGCGTTCGCCCTCAGCGTGATCGGGCTCACGCTCATCGGCTTCGGGATCAGCTCCATCGTGGGCGTGGCCCCGGTCTGGTTTGCCACGGCGGGCGCGGTGGCCCTCACCGTCCGCCGGCCCCCGAACTCGCTCAAAGACCTGATCGGCGCAGCCGAGCCGACGTTCCTGGTGTTCGTCCTCGCGCTGGGAGTGGTGGTGACCGCCGCTGGGAACCACGGGCTGTCGAGCGTGGTCGACTCGCTGATCCCGCACGGTGCGAGCCTCCCGGCGCTGCTCGCGGTGGCCGCGGTGAGCGCCGTGCTGGCCAACCTCGTCAACAACCTCCCGGCGACGCTCATCATCGTCGCCGTCGTCTCGGCCAGCGCGCCCGGCGGTGTGCTGGCGATGCTGATCGGGGTCAACGTGGGGCCGAACCTCACCTACGTCGGCTCGCTGGCCACGCTGCTGTGGCGGCGGATCGTCCACGCCCACGACGAGGACGTCGACACCCGGGAGTTCCTCAAGCTCGGGGCGCTCACCGTTCCGGCGTCGCTGGTGGCCGCAACGGCGGCATTGTGGTTGGCTTTGCAGGTCTTCTGATGCGCGCGCTGATCTGGATCACCGAGAGCTCCTGGCAGGCCTGCGTCGACCAGGCGCGGACGCTGGTGCCCGCCGACGCCGACGTCACCCTGCTGCACGTTGCCGCCAGCGACGTCGAGTACCTGGCCGGTCACCCCGGTCCCGGGCGGCTGGGCCGCCACCGCCCGCCGCCTCCCGGCCCGCCGGTGCGCGAGATCGCCGACAGCGAGGCCCAGGCTCTCCTGGAGCGCGCGCGGGAGCGCCTCGGGCGCGACGCGCAGCTCAGCGCGCGGCGAGGCCGGATCGAGCGCGAGGTGCTCGAGGCCGCAGAGGGCTATGACCTGCTGGTCCTGGCCCGCGACGGCGAGCCCCGGCGCGAGCCCAAGAGCATCGGCCACTACGCGCGCTTCGTGGTCGACCACGCCGGCTGCCCGGTGCTGCTCGTGTGGTCACAGCCGCCGCCCGCGATCGAGCAGATGCACTGGCCCCCGCACCTGCGCCGCTGACCGCAGGGGTCAGACGTTGCGCAGCAGACCCTCGGACCGGGCCCAGTCCACCGTGCGGCGGACCGTGTCGCGCGGATCTGAGTAGCGCAGCCCCAGCTCCCGCTCGGCGCGCGAGCCGTCGTAGCGGTGGCCGTGCACCAGCGTGCGCACCATCTCCCGGCACACCGGTGGTTTGCGGCCGCGCAGCTTGAACGCGTACTCCACGACGGTTCCCGCCGTGGTGGCCAGGGCGCGGGGGACGATCCGGGGGTTGCACTGCACGCCGGCCACGTCGGCGGCCAGCACCAGCGCCTCCTTGACCGTGAGGCGGATGCCGCTGAGCAGATAGCGCTCCCCGGCCGTCCCGCGCTCGGCGGCCAGGAGGTGGCCCTCGACGCAGTCGCCGATGTCGATGAGGCTGACGTCGGTGTTGACGAACACGGGCAGCCGGCCGTCGAGCGCCGCCAGGAGAAACCGGCCGGTCCCGCTGGCCCGGCCCGGCCCCTGCACCGAGGAGGGGTTGACGAAGACGACGTCCTGCTGCGCGTCGCGCGCGGCGGCGACCGCTGCGCGCTCACCCTCGGTCTTGGTCCGCTCGTAGGTCGAGAGATACCAACCGCGGTGCGGTGACGACTCGGTGCCGATCGTGCCGGGCTCCTCGCCGATCGTCGCCGCCGAGGAGGTGTGGACGAGCCGCGGCACCCCGGCGCGCTTGGCGGCGCGCACCGCGGCCACGGCGCCGTCGACGTTGGCGCGGCGCATCGGCTCGGGGTCTGACACGCACAGGGTGTTGACCCCGGCGAGGTTGTAGGCCACCGCGCAGCCCGCCATCCCCGTCGCCATGGCGTCGATGTCGAACACCTCGCCTCGGACCACCTCGCAGCCGCTGTCGCGCAGCGCGCTCTCGGAATCCGCCGATCGGGCCAGGGCCACGACCTCGTCGCCGCGCTCGACCAGTCGCACCACCAGCGCGCGGCCGATCACGCCGGTCCCTCCGGTGACGAACACTCGCTGAGGCACAGGCTAGGCGCGCAGGGCCGCGGAGGAGCGGATGAGATAGTCGGCGCCCGACCACGCGGTGACCACCGCGGCGATGACCATCGCCCACTGGTCGAGGTAGGCGCCGGCGAAGGTCACGTCGGGACGCAGCATGGCCAGGGCCACGGCGACGAACTGCACGGTCGCCTTCCACTTGCCCAGCATCGTCGTCTCCAGGTGCGACCCGCCGGCCTCGACGGCGGCGCGCAGCCCGAGGATGGTGAACTCGCGAGCGATGATGATGAGCACCACCCAGGGGGAGGCGCGGTCGACCGCGACCAGCCCGACGAGCGCCGTCGTCACCAGCAGCTTGTCGGCGGTGGTGTCCAGAAATGACCCGAGCCTGGTGGTCACGTTCCACGCGCGGGCGAGCCGGCCGTCAACCCAATCGGTCGCAGCGGCCACCAGGAAGAGGATGGCCGCAGCGGTGAAGGAGTGGTTCAGCAGCAGCGCCATGATCACCGGGGAGACCACGATGCGCACGCCAGTGCCGACCGCGAGCACGCGAGATGATCGCAACGCGGTCAGAGTACCCGCCTCCACAGTGAGGACACTATCTCACAGCAACTGGAGAGCCAGACCGCGCGCCGTCTCGGCGTCGTCGGTCTCCAGCGCGGCCTGCGCCGCCGCCCGCGCGTCGACCAGCGACACCTCGCGCAGGGCGGCTTTGGCCTCGGGGACGAGGGCGGCCGCCATGCTCAGCTCGGTGACCCCGAGGCCGGCGAGCAGGACCGCCGCCGCCGGGTCGCCGGCCAGCTCACCGCACACGCCCACCCAGCGGCCGTGGGCGGCGGCGCCGGCGACGGTGGCAGCGACCAGGCGCAGCACCGCCGGCTGGGGCCCGGCCAGCAGCGAGGCCAGCCGCGCATCGCCGCGCTCGGCGGCCATCGTGTACTGGGTGAGGTCGTTGGTGCCCAGGGAGAAGAAATCCACGTGTGGCGCCAGCCGCCTCGCGGCGAGCGCCGCCGCCGGGACCTCGACCATGATCCCCAACTCCATGGGCGCCTCGATGCCGGTGTCGGCCCGGGCCTGATCGAGCAGCTCGCGCGCCGCGAGGATCTCGGCCAGCGTGGCCACCATGGGCAGCATCGTCTTGACCGGGTGCTCGGCGGCGACGCGCAGGATGGCGCGGAACTGGGTGGCCAGCACCTCGGGGCGCGCGAGCGCCAGCCGGATCCCGCGCACGCCGAGGAACGGGTTGTCCTCCGCCGGCATCGGCAGCGCCGGCAGCGGCTTGTCGGCGCCGGCGTCCAGCGTGCGCACGATCAGTGGCCGTCCGCCGAGCGCCACGGCGATCTCCCGCAGCGTGGCGGCCTGCTCGTCCTCGGCGGGCAGCTCGTCGCGGCCCAGGAACAGGAACTCCGTGCGCAGCAGGCCCACGCCCTCGGCGCCGAGCTCCACCGCGCGGCCCGCGTCGCCGCCGGTACCGAGGTTGGCGAAGACCTCGATCCGCTCGCCGTCTCGCATCACCGCGGGCTCGTGGGCGCGCTCCCGGGCCGCCGCTCGCCGCCGCTCGCCGCGGTCGCGGCGCTCCTCCGCGTCGCTGACCACGTCCGGGGGCGGGTCGACGACCACCGTCCCCGCCTCGCCGTCGAGCAGAAGCGCGGTCCCGTCGGTCACCCCGAGCACTCCGGCTCCCAGGCCGACGACCGCGGGCAGCCCGAGCGCGCGCGCCAGGATGGCGGCGTGCGCGGTGGTGGAGCCGCGCGCGGTGGCAATGGCTAGCACCCGCTCGGGGTCCAGACCGGCGGCGTCGGCGGGGGTCAGCTCGTCGGCGACGACGATGCCCGAGGCGCCCCCGCCATCGTCCGTGCCAGACCCGGTGATCGCGAAGACGACGCGCCGGCCCACGTCGAGCACGTCGGTCGCCCGCTCCTGGAGCAGGGGCTCGTCCAGTCCGCGGTAGAGCGCCGCCACCTGCTGCACGGCGTCGTGAAACGCGCGCTCGGCGGCGGCGCCGTCGGCGATGGCGGCGCGCGCGGGCTCGAGCAAGGCCTCGTCTTGGAGGAGGGCGAGATGGGCATCGAAGATCGCGGCATCGCTCGCGCCGGCGCGCCCCGCGACGACCTCGCGGTCGTGCTCGATCGCCCTGCGCGCCGCGACGATCCCATCGTCCAGCGTGCGGGTCTCGTCGTCGGCGCCGCGTGCCTGACGATCGGGCGGCGCCTCGCCGAGGCCGCCAAGGCGGTGCGCGGGGCCGATGGCGACGCCGGAGGAGGCGGCGATGCCGGTGAGCACAGCTCCCGCAGCAGGCGGCTCCACGGGCTCGGGCGTAATGGCCGCACCGGGCGCGGGTCCGTCCGGTGCCGAGGGCGCGGCCGCGATCCCGTCGCCGAACCCGCCGAGCGCGAGCTCGCGCAGGGCATCGATCGCCGCCTCGGCATCCGGTCCCGCCGCGGTCACCGTCAGCGTGTCTCCGAACCGGGCCCCGAGCGCGACGAGGTTGGTGAGGCTTCTCGCACCGACGGGCTGGCCGCCGCCGTTCTTGGCCACGCGCACCTCGGCGTCAAAGCCGCGCGCCGTCTCCACGAAGCGCGCTGCGGGACGGGCGTGCAGCCCGATGGCGTTGCGGACCTCGAGCTCGGCGGTGACGTCCGCCGTCACGACATCAGCGTCGGTCTCGGCGGCCGCGTCATCAGGAATCTGACCGGTCTTCATCGCCAGCGCGTTGCGCGCCTCCGCCGCCACCTCCTCCAGCGACGCACCACCACTGGCGGCAGCCGCGGCGGCCACGGCGCCCTCCACCAGCGGCGCTGCGCTCAGCTTCACGGGGCCCGCCGCGCCCTCCAACATCTCCACGGCGAACTCGGCACTCATGAGCGCGCTCCCGAGGTCCATGAGCACGAGCACGCCATCCGGCGACATGGCGCGCTCGATCGCTGCCCGGACGCGCTCGGCGTCAGTGCCGAGCACGGGGTGGGCGGGATCCGAGTCCTCGATCCCGCCCGCCGGCTCAATGGCCAGATCCGCGCCGCCCATCTCGCGGGCCAGGCGCACGACACCTTGAGCCAGGGCCTCGCTATGCGAGACGACGACGAGCCCTACCACTACGCCGAGCCGTTGCGGCCCAGACCGTATGCGCGGTGCAGGTAGTCGATCGGGTGCACCGAGGGCAGCTTGGTCCCGTGGGCGATCTGCCAGCGGCACGTCTCGGAGTCGCAGGCGACCGTGGGCGCGCCCGAGGCGGCGACCTGGTCAAACAGGTCGCGCCCGACGGCCATCGCGATATCGTACTTCTCGGCCTTGAGGCCGTAGGTGCCGGCGATGCCGCAGCACCGCGCGTTCATCTCCTTGACCTCCAGCCCGGGCACCAGCGCGAGGAGGTCGAGGGCCGGCTTGCCCACCCAGTGGCCCTGCTGCTGGCACGGGGCGTGGTAGGCGACCGACTCGTTGATGGGGGAGAAGTCGGTCTTGAGCTCGCCGCGGTCGTGGAGCTCCAGCAGGAGCTCGCAGATGTCGTAGGTGCGCTCGGAGACGAACTTCAGGTCGGGGTCGTCCTCCAGCGAGAGGATCTCGCGCGCCTCGCGCTTGAGCATCAGGGTGCACGACGTGGCGTTGCCGACGATGATCGTGTTCTCGTCGGTGACGTGCTGGCGCAGGGCCCTGGCCAGCCGGAGCACCACCTTGCGGGCATCGTCGAAGAGGCCGCTTGACTGCAACGGGAGCCCGCAGCAGTCCTGCTTGGGCACCACCACCTCAAAGCCGTTGTGTTCGAGGATCTGGACGACCTTCTCGCCCTCCCACGGCTCGTAGTACTCGGTGCCGCAGCCGTGGAAGTAGACGATCTTGCGGCCGGTGGTCGCGCCGGTCCGCTTGCGGGCCCAGGTGGAGAACCGCCTCCCGGCGAACGCCGGCGCCGGGCCGTCGCGGTGAACGCCCAGCACCTTCTCGCCGAGGATCCGGAACGGCTTGAAGCGCAGGGTGAAGTTCGCGATCGGCGCCGCCGGCGTCCCCGCCCGGCCGAGCCAGGTGGGGCGGGTGATGATCCGGTCGCGCAGTGGGAAGCCCTTCTGGCGCTTGTACTTGCTGCGCGCCTGGGCGTTGATCTCCGCGATCTTGACCCCCTGCGGGCACACCTGCGAGCAGATGCCGCATCCTGAGCAGTAGTCGACCGAAGCGTCGACCGACGGCTCGTCGGCGATTCGGTAGCGCTCGGACTGCGGGCCGGCGTACTTGGGCCCGGGGAACAGCGGCGTCGCGTTGGATACCGGGCACGCGGTCTCGCAGATCGTGCACTTGACGCAGTGGTCAAGCGATCCCCGCAGCAGCTCGGCCACGAAGAGGTCGTTCCCACCGGAGTCACTCATACCGCCGCCGCCTTTGGAGACATGTGTGCGCCGGCCACCTGTGCCGCGCGATATCCGCTCGCCAGAGCGATCCCCTCGCCCGAGCCCTCGCGCCAGGGGATCGCGCCGGGCAGCGCGGCCCCGGCCACGAGGACGTTCTCGGCGCCCTCGGCGCGGAGGTCCGAGTCCACGGCGACGCCGACCCGCGCGATCGGCTGTTCATCCAGATACCGACCCACGAAGCGGGGCTCGCCCTCGGCGGGGACGCCGCGCAGGGGCAGGCCCAGCACGCGCTCGTGAGTGACCCAGTGAGAGTCGAGCTCGATGCCGCCGGAGGCAAAGCCGCCGGAGGCGAGGACGAACCACGGCGCCACGTAGACGAGGTCGCGGCCGGCGGCGTGCGTCGACACCGCGGTGACGCGGTCGTCGTCGCGGTCAGAGGACACCACCTCCGCCCCGAGCACGAGCCGCCCGCCCGCGGCGCGCAGCGCCGAGCGCAGGATCTCGTAGAGCCGCATCCCGGGCACCGACGGCGGCAGCGTGGGGATCTCGAAAACGCGACGGCCGAGCCGGTGCTCGACGTCGGCGAGGACCTCGTGGGGGTCGCGCAGCCCCAGCATCGCGGGCAGTCCCACCGCCTCGTCGGAGCGCAGCGTCAGAGACAGCTCGGCACAGAACTGGCGGCGCCACTTCTCGTCATCGAAATGCCGAGCCAGCCCCAGCGTGTTCATGTCCGCGCGCTCGAGCTTGAGGTCAAGGCTCACCGCGCGGGCCTCGATGCCGGCCCGCGCGAGGTTGGCCGCGCACAGGCTCGGGTGAAAGTCGCGCAGCGCCCGCGTGCCGACGATGCACACGCGCTCCAGGCGCGACACCTCGCCGTTGGCCATCGTCTCGGGGACGAGCGCCGACGGGCGCAGCACGCCGACCGCAGTCGGCAGCAGCTGGTTGTGCTCCAGGCTGCCGCCGTAGACGTACCCGGGCATCGGACCGCTCGGCACGATCTGGGCAAACCAGCTCAGCGCGTCGCCCACCACCTCCGGGCCGATCAGCGCATAGGGATGGTCGGGGCGGGCGGCGATGAGCTGCTCCAGCGCCGGGCCCGGGGCCTCGACTCGATCGGGGGCATAGCCGAGCACGTCGATCGTGGCCGGCGCCAGGTGCGTGGAGCCCACGCCCTTGGCCAGCACGCAGACGCGCGCGCCCTCCTGGGCCAGCCGGGTGCCCGCCACCAGCCCGGCGGTGCCGGCCCCGATCACGACGGCGTCGAAGTGCAGCTCGCTTCGCCTCACGGTGATTGCGCCCCGTTGGGCAGGTGCTCCACGTCGAGCACGCCCTGGAAGATCCAGTCGTCGAGGCGGACCTGGCGCAGCTGGTCGCCGTAGAGGACCGGCCACACCCCCTTCCACCGCTCCTGCAGGAAGTCCAGCAGCGCCTGGTCGGCCTGCTCGCCGGTGAGGCCGTCGTGGCCGTGCAGGATCCCGGTGGCCCGGTAGATGCAGAAGCCGCCCTGGCACGGTCCCATCCCCAACCGGAGCTGCCGCCGGATGTCGTCGAGGTTGGTCGAGGCGGTGCGGGTCATCGCCTCCTCGAGCTTGTGGCGCGGCACGAGCTCGCACTCGCAGATCATCTGCTCGTCGATGAGGCTCGCCTCCTTGCGCGCGAGGCGCTCGCCGAGCCGGTAGTTCTCACCCGACTCCGAGCCGGGCAGCGGCTCGGTCGAGGTCGTGCACGGGCGGGTCTCGCCCAGGTGCTTGACGACGGAGTCCATCGTCTCCTCGGCCATGAGGCGGAAGGTCGTCAGCTTGCCGCCGGTGATGGTGAAGAAGCGCCCGACGCCGTCGCGCTGCGAGTGGTCGAGCAGCGCGTGGGCGCGGGTGACGTCGCGGGTGTCGGTGTCCGATGCCTTGGCGTCCTCGAACAGCGGGCGCACCCCGGTCCACACCCGCAGCGCGCGCGCTCCGCGGAACCCGGGGACGAGCTTCTCGCCATCGTCGAGCATCGCGTCGACTTCGCTCTGATTGACCGTGTGGTCGTCGGGGTCATCGGTGTGCTGGTCGGTGGTGCCGATCACGCTCACGGTCCGGATGGGGACGATGATGTCGCCGTCGGTGGGCATCTGGCAGCGGTTGATGACCGTGTTCACCAGGCGGTGGTTCATGGCGATCATGATTCCGCGCCCCGGCAGCACCCGGACACCCTCGATCCCGGCCATGTCGGCGATCTGCCCCGCCCAGGCGCCGGTGGCGTTCACCGTCACGCGGGCGTGGATGTCAATCTCGTCGCCGGTGCGCGCGTCGCGCACCCGGGCTCCCGTCACCTCGTCGCCGTTGCGATGGATGGCGGTGACCGCGTGGTAGGGGAGCACCCGCCCTCCGCGCTGCTGGATCCCGTGGCCCATGGCCCACACGGTCTTCCACACGTCGATGTTGCCGTCGGGGACCTTGAACGCCCGCGTGATCTCCCGGTTCAGGCGCGGCTCGGCGGCGAGCGCGTCGGCGGTGCTGATCTCCTCGCAGTCGACGCCGGTGTCCGCGCAGCCCTGCGCGAAGCGATCGGCGTAGGCGGGGTCGTCCCATTGCGTGGTCACGAACAGGCCGCCGGTGTCCTCGATGCAGTCGGCGGCGACCCGGCGCAGCGTCCGGTTCTCGCCGATGCACTCCTCGGCGGCCCGCGGGTCCTTGACGGCGTAGCGCCCGCCGGAATGCAGCAGGCCGTGGAAGCGCCCGCTGGTGCCCTCGGCGAGGTCGCGGCGGTCGACGAGCACGACGTCATAGCCGCGCAGCGCCGCGTCCCAGGCCACCCCTGCGCCTGTCGCGCCCCCGCCGATCACCAGGACCTCGGTGCTGAGCGTCACCATCTCGTCAGACTACCTCTGCCGCGCCGTGGGTGGGAAAGACGCCGAAGGCGGCCCGGAGACCGCCCTCAGCATCCAGCCTCGGAAACGCGTCCTCCCGCGTCAGTCGAACCAGTCGAAGGTGCGGGTGACGGCCTTCTTCCAGTACTTGTAGTACTCGTCGCGCTTCTCCTGCTCCATGGTGGGTTCCCAGCGCTTGTCCTCGGCCCAGTTGTCGCGGACCTCCTGCTCTGAGTCCCAGAAGCCGACGGCCATGCCGGCGGCATAGGAGGCGCCGAGCGCGGTGGTCTCGGCCACCTGCGGGCGGATCACCGGCACGCCCAGGATGTCGGCCTGGAACTGCATCAGCAGGTCGTTGGCGACCATGCCGCCGTCCACCTTCAGCGACTCCAGCGTGACGCCCGAGTCGGTGGCCATCGCGTCCATGACCTCACGGGTCTGGAACGCCGTGGCCTCCAGCGTCGCCCGGGCGATGTGCCCATGGTTGACATACCGCGTGAGCCCGGCGAACACGCCGCGGGCGTTGGACTTCCAGTACGGCGCGAACAGGCCCGAGAACGCCGGCACGATGTAGAGGCCGCCGTTGTCGTCGACGGTCTTGGCCAGCTCCTCGACCTCGGGGGCCGCCTTGATCATCTTGAGGTTGTCGCGCAGCCACTGCACGAGCGCCCCCGTGATGGCGATCGACCCCTCCAGCGCGTACACCGGCTTGCGGTCACCGATCTTGTAACAGACGGTGGTGAGCAGGCCGTTCTTGGACTGCACGGCCTCCTCGCCGGTGTTGAGCAGCATGAAGTTGCCCGTTCCGTACGTGTTCTTGGCCTCGCCGGGGTCAAAACAGGCCTGGCCGAACGTCGCCGCCTGCTGGTCGCCGAGGTCGCCGGCGATCTGGACGCCCTGGAGCTTGCCGCCCGAACGGATCTCCCCGTAGACCTCCGAGGAGGCGTGGATCTCGGGGAGCATCGACATCGGCACGCCGATCGTCGACGCGATGTCCGAGTCCCAGGCCAGCGACTCGAGGTCCATCAGCATCGTGCGGCTGGCGTTGGTGACGTCGGTGTAGTGCTTGCCGCCGTCCTTTCCGCCGGTGAGGTTCCAGATCAGCCAGGTGTCCATGTTGCCGAACACCAGGTCGCCGGCCTCGGCCTTCTCACGGGCGCCGTCGACGTTGTCGAGGATCCACCGGACCTTGGGCCCCGAGAAGTAGGTCGCCAGGGGGAGACCCACCTTCGCCCGGAAGCGATCCTGGCCGCCGTCGGCCGAGAGCTCGTCCACGAGCTTGTCCGTCCGGGTGTCCTGCCACACAAGCGCGTTGTGCACCGGCTCGCCCGTGTTGCGGTCCCACACCAGCGTCGTCTCGCGCTGATTGGTGATGCCCAGCGCGGCGATGTCATCGGCGGAGGCGCCGGCCTTCTCCACGGCCTCGTCGATCACCTCCTGGCAGCGTGCCCAGATCTCGTTGGCATCGTGCTCCACCCAGCCCGGCTTGGGGTAGATCTGCTCGTGCTCCTTCTGCGAGACGGCCACGACCTTGCCCGAGTGGTCAAAGACCATCGCGCGCGAGCTCGTGGTGCCCTGATCCAGTGCGACTGAATATTTCGGCATATAGCTTCCTTTCAGCCCGCCAGCGCTTCGGCGGCGCTCTTGAAGAGGTAGAACGTGGAGGTCGCGCCGGGGTCCTGGTGATCCGCTGAACGCTCACCCAGGTAGCTGGCCCGTCCCTTGCGCGCGACGAGCGGTGTCGTCGCGTGCATCCCCTGCTCGGCGGCCGAGACCGCCGCGCTGAGGCCACTGTCGAGATCCGATGCCTGCTCGAGTGCCTCGACCGCGGGCAGGAGTGCATCCAGCATCGTTTTGTCGCCAGGCTGTGCCTTGCCACGAGACTGGACGCCCTCCGCGCCCTTACGCCACGCTGCGGCGAACGTCGGGAGATCCACCTCGGACTGCCCGGCCAACGCCGTGCCCATCTGCAGAAACAGGGTCCCGTACAGAGGACCGGCGGCGCCACCGACGCTGGAGATCAGCGCCATGGCCACCGTCTTGAGCACGGCGCCGGGGTCAGGCTGCTCGGACGCCTGGAGCTTCTCCAGCGCCTTCTGCATCCCGCGGTTCATGTTCGTCCCGTGATCGCCGTCGCCGATCGCGGTGTCGAGACGGACCAGCTCCTGCCGGTGCTCGCCCATCTCGCCCGCGAACCGGGTCATCCAGTCCAGCGTGGTGTCGCGATCGATCGCCACTGCCGGTGTTCCTAGGCGCCCCAGCGCAGCGCTGGAGTGTTCACCGGAGCGTCCCAGTAGCGGACCATCTCATCGTCGAGCTTGACCAACGTGATCGAGCAGCCCTGCATCTCCAGTGAGGTGATGTAGTTGCCGATCAGGTTGCGCTCGATGGTGAGACCGTGCTCCTGGGCGATCTTCGCCACCTCGGCGTAGACGATGTACAGCTCCAGCAGCGGCGTGCCGCCCATCCCGTTGACGAAGGCCAGAACCTTGTCACCGGAGGAGAACGGCAGGTCCTCGAGGATGGGGGTCATCAGGCGTTCGGCGACCTGGGAGGCAGGGCCGATCTTCTCTCGGAAGCGGCCCGGCTCGCCATGGATCCCGATCCCGATCTCCACCTCGTCGTCGCCGAGCTCGAAGCTCGGCTCGCCCGAGGCGGGGGTGATGCATGGGGTCAGGGCCATGCCCATCGAACGGCCCTGGGCATTGACCCGCCGTCCCAGCTCCGCCACCTCCTGCAGGCTGCGCCGGTCATCGGCTGCGCCCCCACAGATCTTCTCGACCAGCACGGTGACGCCCACCCCGCGACGGCCGGCCGTGTACAGCGAGTCCTCCACGGCCACGTCGTCGTTGGTCAGGATGGTCTCGACCTCGATGTCGTCGCCCTTGCCCATCTCGGCAGCCATCTCGAAGTTCATCACGTCGCCGGTGTAGTTCTTGACGATGTGAATGACTCCGGCGCCGCCGTTGACGGCCTTGGTCGCCTCCAGCATCTGGTCGGGCGTGGGTGAGGTAAACACCTCACCCGGGCAGGCGGCGTCGAGCATGCCCGGCCCGACGAAGCCGCCGTGCATCGGCTCATGCCCCGAGCCTCCGCCCGAGATCAGGCCCACCTTTCCCTGCACCGGCGCGTCGGCGCGGACCACCATGTACGGGTCAAACGTCACACGGACACGGTCGCCGTGTGCCGCCTGGACCCCGCGCAGGGCGTCCGCCACCACCGCGTCGGGCGCGTTGATCAGCTTCTTCATGTCGTTTATCTCCCTAGAACGGCGCGCTGCCGAAGACGATGTCGAAGAAGATCGCGGCGATGGCGCCGCCGATGAGCGGTCCCAGCACCGGCACCCAGGCGTAGGACCAGTCCGAGGTGCCCTTGCCGGGGATCGGCAGGATTGCGTGCATGATCCGTGGCCCCAGGTCTCGTGCCGGGTTGATGGCGTATCCCGTCGGTCCACCGAGCGAGAGGCCGATGCCGAGGACCAGCAGGCCGATCAGCAGCGGGGCCAGGTCCGCGCCCGAGAAGATGTTCCACGGGCCGGTGATGGCCAGGACTCCGAACACCAGCACGAACGTGCCGATGATCTCGGTGACCAGGTTCCACGCGTAGTTGCGGATCGCCGGGCCGGTCGAGAAGACGGCCAGCTTCAACCCTGGATCCTCCGTCTCGCTCCAATGGAGGAAGTACGCGAGGTACACGAGGAACGCCCCGATCATTGCCCCGATCATCTCTCCGATGAAGTATTTGATCGCCTGAGAGCCGGTGATCCCACCGTGAATCCAGATCCCCAGCGTCACCGCTGGGTTCAGGTGCGCGCCGTCGAAGAACCCGACGCAGTACACGGCGATCATCACCGCCATGCCCCACCCGAAGGTGATGACGATCCAGCCCGAATTCTGCGCCTTCGACTGGTTGAGGAGTACGGCTGCAACCACTCCATCACCAAGCAGAATCAGGATCGCGGTCCCGATGATCTCCGACGGAATGATGCCCAGCGTCGGGAACTTGAGATGTACGACAACTGCCGCTAACGCTCCCAATTTCTTCTCTCCCTCCTGAGACGAACCTGCGGATTTCGCGATACTAATCTCGCCTGTTCGACAATGTCAAACTCAGTTCGAATTAACTAGTCCTCGGTTCGTTAGTTCGTGACCATCGCGTGGAGGGGTAGGAGCAGCAGGTGCCCGGCAACATCCAGTCCATCGAACGCGCGGCCGCGATCCTCCGGCTCCTTTCCGGCAGGACGCGACGGCTCGGCGTCGTAGATCTTGCCGGCGAGTTGGGGCTGCCCAAGGGCACGGTGCACGGCCTGCTGCGCACGCTTCAGCACGTCGGCTTCGTCGAGCAGGACCCTGAGACCGGCAAGTACCAGCTCGGGGCCGCGCTGCTGCACATGGGCTCGAGCTACCTCGACGGCAACGAGCTGCGCACCCGCGCGCTCAACTGGTCAGACTCCTTGGCATCCCGCACCCAGGAGGCGGTGCGGATCGGCACCCTGCATGAGGGCAAGGTCCTCATCGTTCATCACGTGTTCCGACCCGACGACAGCCTCCAGACGCTCGACGTGGGCTCGCTGCTGCCCGCGCACGCCACCGCGCTGGGCAAGATGCTGCTCGCCCATCACCCCTATGCGCTGGCCGAATTGGCCGGTAACGGCTTCGCCGCCTACACCGACGCGACGATCTGTGACCTCGAGCGGCTCGAGCGCGAGCTGGCGCGCAGCCGCGAGCGCGGCTGGGCCGCCGACGTCGGCGAGCTCAACCCGGGGCAGGTGTCGCTGGCGGCCCCGATCATGGATCGCAGTGGCGTCACCGTGGGGGCGATGGGTATCTTCGGTCCACCGGAACGGCTCCTCGTGGCCCGCCAGCCGCGGGGGAGCTGTTGGCCTACGTGCGTGAGGCGGCCCGGGCCGTATCGCGCGAGCTCGGCGCGATCCCGTGGTGAGAGAGAGGTGGCTGTGAGAGAGCGATACGTGGCCGCGATCGACCAGGGAACCGCCTCGTCGCGATGCCTCGTGTTCGATCGCTCCGGGCGCATCGTGTCGGTCGCCCAGAAGGAGCACCACCACATCTATCCCCGCCCCGGCTGGGTCGAGCACGACCCCGAGGAGATCTGGGACAACGTCGAGTTCGTCGTCGGACGTGCGCTCGCCGAGGCGCGGCTTGAGGCCTCTGACCTCGTCGCGCTGGGCATCGCCAACCAGCGCGAGACGACGCTGGTGTGGGATCGCGCGACCGGCCAGGCGGTGCACAACGCGATCAATTGGCAGGACATGCGGACCGACCACATCGTCCGGGACCTCTCGGCGCAGCACGGCGACGCATGGTTTCGCGAGCGCTCCGGGCTCCCGCCCGCCACCTACTTCTCCGGGCCCAAGTTGCGCTGGCTACTCGACACCGTGCCCGGCCTGCGCGAGCGCGCGGACGCGGGTGAGGTCCTCTTCGGGACGATGGACTCCTGGCTCATCTGGCGGCTGACCGGACGCCATCTCACCGACGTCACCAACGCCAGCCGGACGATGCTGATGGGCCTGCACACGCTCGACTGGGACGACGAGCTGCTCGACGCGCTCGGCGTCCCGCGCCAGATGCTGCCCGAGATCCGGCCCTCGGCCGAGATCTACGGCGACGCCGGCGGTCAGCTCGCGGGGGTGCCGGTGGCCGCTGCGCTCGGCGACCAGCAGGCCGCGCTGTTCGGCCAGACGTGCTTTGCCCCCGGCGACGCCAAGTGCACCTACGGGACCGGCAGCTTCCTCCTGCTCAACACGGGCGAGCGCCCGGTCGTCTCAGCCAGCGGGCTGCTGACGACGCTGTGCTGTCGCGTCGGCGACGAGGCGCCGACCTACGCGCTGGAGGGATCGATCGCGGTGACCGGCGCGCTGGTGCAGTGGTTTCGGGACAACCTGGAGCTCATCGGGTCCGCGCCGGAGATCGAGACGCTGGCGCGCACGGTGGACGACAACGGCGGCTGCTACTTCGTCCCGGCGTTCTCGGGGCTCTTCGCTCCCCATTGGCGCAGCGACGCGCGCGGCGTCATCGCCGGCCTGACGGGCTACATCACCAAGGGCCACCTCGCCAGGGCGGTGCTCGAGGCGACGGCGTGGCAGACGCGCGAGGTGGTGGAGGCGATGATCACGGACTCCGGAGTGCGGCTGAGCACCCTGCGGGTCGACGGGGGCATGACCGCCAACAACCTGCTCATGCAGTTCCTGGCCGACGTCCTCGACGTGTCGGTGGTCCGCCCGAACGTCGCCGAGACGGTGTCCTTGGGCGCGGCCTACGCCGCCGGGCTGGCCGTCGGCTTCTGGCCCGACACCGAGACGCTGAGCGCCAACTGGCATGTGGCGGCCCAGTGGCTGCCCGATATGGACCCCGATCGGCGCGAGCGCGGGTACCGCAAGTGGCGCAAGGCCGTAGCGCGGACGACCGACTGGCTGGACGAGGACGACTAGTAGCTCTTCTGGGACTATGTCCGGCTGGCGCTGCTGGGAGGGGTCCCGTGTGGCTCGGGCACGTTGCGTGGCTCAACGGTATGGCTGGGGAAGGGGTGGGTGTGGGGTTGGTGGGCGCCGCGAGACGGACGTTTTGGGGGATTGGGGGCCTGTGCGAGGTATCGCCTCTTAGACCGGGTCGGGACGGGATGGGCTCTGGGAGATATTGCTGCTGGGAGGGTAAAGATCTCCCAAGACCTCCGGCCAGAACGGCATTGACGGCTCGTTGGGGTCGCCTGTGAGAGGCAAGTCCGCGCACAGACCCGCCACCAGGCCGAAACCCCTCCTTCCCCAGCCGCAGTTGACGTTCGCCTGTGTAGCCGGCGCTCGCTGAGGGACCCGATGCGGGCCGCGGCGGGCCTAGCCGGCCGGCGGTCCGGTGAGCTTCTCGGCCTTGGGGGCCGAACGGCGGTACGGCGAGCGCGACGGACCACCGTCGCCGTTGTCGAAGAAGCTCTGGACGCGCTCGATGAGCGCGGCGGTGTCCCCGTTGGGCGGGATCGGCTCGCCGAAGGCCACGGTGATCCGGTGACGCTTGGAGAGCAGCTTGCCGCGCAGGCGCCGGGGCCATAGCCGGCCGGGGGGCATCGCCTCGGCGGTGCCGGTGACGCGGATGGGGATGATCGAGAGGTTGTGCGCTGAGGCCAGGACTGCCGCGCCACGACGCACGCGCCCGGGGCCGCCTCCGCGCGAGCGGGTGCCCTCGGGATAGAGCAGCAGGTTCCACCCCTGGTCCAGCAACCGGTCGAGGTGGCTGCCGTCCTTGGATACGCCGCCGCCGCCCTTGCGCTCGATCGGGACCGTGTTGAAGATGAGCGAAACGACCGAGGCCACCAGCCGGTTGCGGTAGAAGTAGTCCGCCGCTGCCGCCACCGCGGTCCGCTTGCGCAGCTTGCGCGGCAGCGCCGACAGGATCACCGGGGTGTCCATGTGGCTGGCGTGGTTGGCGACCAGGATGACCGGCTGCTTGAGCGATGAGAGCTTTTCCCGGCCGGTGGCGCGCCGCGCGGCGTAGTAGTCCATCACGGGGTTGAGGACGAACCGCATGAAGTTCTCGCGGACCAGGCGCGCCGGCGCGGACCGCGCCCACGGGAGGTCCAGCGACGCCGCGGCCGCGCGTAACTCTCTCCCCTTCTTGGGAGCATTCCGCGCCGCGTCCGAGACACGGCGCTGCCAGGTGCGCTCACGGCGGAAAGGCAACACCGCCCGAGATACCCCCGTGCGTGACATCCGTTACAGATTGCGCCCGAGCCCGCTGGACCGGCACGGTAAGCTCGGCTCGGCCACCTACCGGGGCGACCGCCACCAACGAGGGAAGGGAGGACGGATGGCCATCGATCCCAACGAGCATCCCGGGCAGCCGGAACAGCCGGCCGACGGGTTTGCCCAGGGCGAAGACAACCCCGAGGAGTTCCCCGAGGACGAGGCAGTCGGCCGCTTCTCGGAAGGCCAGGAGGATCTGCCCGCCGAAGAGGACGAGAAACTCCACCACGGCCGCTTCTCCGAGGGCCAGGAGGAGCTGCCCCCGGAAGACCCCGAGAAGCACGAGGAGCGCCGCTTCTCAGAGGGCCAGGACGCCGAGCCGCCCGGCTACACCGCCTGACGACCGCCCATCGAGACCGACTCGACGTCCGGCCCTGAGCCGGCCGGCGGGTCGGCACGGCCGTACGAGTACGCCCGGGGCGTTGCCAACAGCTCGGGGTCCTCGCCCTCGAGCGCCATCCAGGCGGCACGCATGCCGTGGCTTCCGGCGGTGGTCAGCGCGCTCACCCGGTTCTCCATCTGCCCCACGAGCAGGGCATCGGCCGGCGGGCGGATGACGCACACCGCCGGCGTGGCGGCCGGGTCTGAGGCCTGCGCCGCGAGCTCGGAGCTGAGCTGGTCATAGCGCTCTGAGCGGTGGACGCGGAGGTCCACCAATGCCGGGTTCAGCTTCTGGAGGTAGCCGTCGGTGAGCCGCGCCACCGCGCTGGATAGCGGCGTGTGCGCGACGCCGTGCGGCCGGGTCTGGAGCACGAGCATGTCGGTGGCCGTGGTCCGGGCGGCGTGCACCGGGATCGCCTCGGCCAGGGTCGCGTCCAACCAGCGGCGGCCGCGGAAGGCGACGGGCGGCCCCGCGAGCCACGGGAGCCGGCCTGACGCGCGCATGGCGCAGCGGATCTCCTCGTCGCCGTGCAGGTCGGTGAGGTCGACGATCTGGGTGGATTCGACGTCGGTGGCGGTGCAGTGCAGCTTGATCGGGCTGGCCAGGATCTCGTCGGTCCGCAGCGGGCGCTGGTGTCGCCACACCTCGCCGATCACGTAGTCCATGTCGAAGATGGGGCGCTTGCGCAGCATCGTGTCGCGGAAGTTGACGAAGCTCGGGTCGCCAAACCCGTGCGGGTACAGCGCGGTCAGGTAGGCGGCCTGGCCCGCGATCAGGAAGGCGCCGTTGAAGGCCCCCGCTGACGCACCGTGGACCTCGTCGAAGGCGTCGAGCAGGCCCAGTTGCTCGATGGCCGCCGTCATCCCCGCCGAGACGACGCCGCGCATCCCACCGCCCTCGATCACCAGCGCGACGCGCCGCCCGTCGGTCCGTGCGCCGGGCTTGGAGCCCTCGTCGCGGCGGCGGCGGATGAGCTGGACGACGGGGTGGCCGCGCTGGTCCTCGGTCATCGTCGCCGGGGCGCGATGAGGGTCGAGGGAGAAGCGCTTCAGGACTGTCGTTCGCATCGCTTGCGAGGGTACCCTTACCGGCCGTGGCGAAGCTCGGTCAGACCTCGCTTGACGTCAGTCGCATCGGCTTGGGGCTGGCGGCGCTGGGCCGCCCCGCCTACATCAACGTGGGGCACGCCGGCGACCTGGCCGGTGACACGGACGTCGAAGCGCTCCGGGCCCGCGCGCACGAGGTCCTCGACGCGGCGTTTGCCGCGGGCGTGCGCTACTTCGACGCGGCCCGGTCCTATGGGCTCGCCGAGGACTTCCTGGGTTCGTGGCTGGCCGAGCGGGCCCTCGCGCCGCCCCGGGTGAGCGTCGGCTCCAAGTGGGGCTACACCTACACCGCGGACTGGCGTGTGGACGTCGACGTCCACGAGGTCAAGGATCTGACGATCGCGACGCTGCGCCGCCAGGAGGAGGAGACCCGGTCACACCTGGGCGGCGCGATCGGGCTCTACCAGATCCACTCGGCCACCCTGGGCAGCGGTGTCCTGGACGACCGCGCAGTGCTCGACGAGCTGGCTCGGCTGCGGGCCGAGGAGGGCTGGCTCACCGGGTTGTCGGTGACGGGGCCGCGCCAGCGTGAGACGGTGCTCCGGGCGCTGGAGGTCGGAGGCTTTGACTGCGTGCAGGCGACGTGGAACGTCATGGAGCCGTCGGCCGGGCCGGCGCTGGCCGCCGCCCACGACGCGGGCCTGGGTGTGATCGTCAAGGAGGCGGTGGCCAACGGTCGGCTGACCGCGCGGGGCGATGCGCCGGCGCTACTCGAGGTGGCACGCGGGCTCGACGTTGCGCCGGACGCGCTCGCGCTCGCCTGCGTCCTGGCCCAGCCATGGGTCGACGTGGTCCTCAGCGGCGCCTCGACGGTGGCGATGCTGCAGAGCAACCTGACGGCTCTGGGGCTCGAGGTTGGCGGCGACACCGTGGAGCGACTGGCGCCGCTGGCCGAGGACCCCGAGACGTACTGGCAGGAGCGCTCGCAGCTAGCCTGGACCTGAATCTCCGGGCATCTGATCGTCATCCTCGCGGTTGCCGCGGTCACGCTGCTGGCCGTCGCAGCGCTGCGCCAGGTGGGGGTGCCGACCGCCGCGGTGCTCGTCGTGGCCGGCCTGATCATCGGGTTCCTGCCGTTCGTCCCCGACGCCACCCTGGACCCCGAGGTGGTGCTGTTGGGGCTCTTGCCGCTGCTGGTGTTCGACGCGGCGGCGACGTCGTCGGCCACCGCGTTCGTACGCAACGCACGATCCATCGGGCTGCTGGCGGTGGGCCTGGTGGTGGCAACGGCGCTCGGCGTCGCCGCGGTGGCTCACTGGCTCGGGCACCTGCCGTGGGCGATGGCCTTCGTCCTGGGGACCGCGGTCGGCCCGACCGACGCAGCGGCGGCCACGAGCGTGGCCCGGCGGCTCGGGCTGCCCCGTCGGCTTCTCACAATCCTCGAGGGCGAGGCGTTGTTCAACGATGGCGCCGCACTCGTCCTCTACGCCGCCGCCGTGACCGCCGCCACCAGCGGCCACTTCTCAGCTCCACACGCGCTCGTCAAGATCGTCTACGCGTCGGTCGCGGGGACCATCATCGGCATCCTGGTCGGTGTGATCGGGCGCGCGCTGCGCAACCGGATCGACGACCCTCCGATCGAGATCGCCGGATCGATGCTGATCGCCTACGCCGCGTACCTTCCCGCAGACGCGTTGCACGCCTCCGGGGTCCTCGCCGCCGTCGCCGCGGGGCTCTATCTGGGCTGGTACAGCGGGGGGACCGCGTTCTCGGCTCGCAGCCGACTGCAGTCCAGGGCGTTCTGGGACACGCTGGTGTTCCTCATCAACGCGGCGCTGTTCGTGATCGTCGGCCTGTCCTTCCATACGTTCACGGCGCAGGCGCGCGGCCCGGTCGGGCGGCTCGTGGTCACCGGGGTGGCGGTCGTGATCGCGGTGATCGGGATTCGGTTGGTGTGGATGGAGGGCACCGGGTGGGTGACGCGCCTGCTCCGCCGCGCCCCACCCGCCGACGAGGACGACGCTCCCGATCAGGCCGGGTGGCGACAGCGCCTCGTCATCGGCTGGGCCGGGATGCGCGGGGCGATCACGCTGGCGGTGCTGCTCGCCGTGCCGCGGGTGACCGATGCCGGTCGCCCCCTCGCCGGCCGCGACGACATCATCTACCTGGGATTCGGGGTCATCATCGTGACCCTGGTGGGGCAGGGGACGACGCTGTCGGTGCTCGTTCGCAGGCTCAGGCTGACCGAGCACCCTTCGGTCGCCGAAGTCGAGCGCCAGGCTCGGATCGTGCTGACCCAGGCCGTGCTGAACCGGCTGCAGAACGCCGAGGACACCGTGGGCGGAGAGTTGGTCGACGGCTTGCGTGCCCAGTATCTGGCGCGCCGGTCGCGGCTGGAGTCAAGCGACGGCGCACCGGCCGATGAGCAGGCCGACGATGCGGCCGGGGCCGACCGCGCGCTGCGGCGTGAACTGGTCCGCGTTCAGCGGGAGGCGCTGGCCCATTTGCGGCGCGAGAGGCGGATCGGGATCGGGACCGCGCGCACGCTGCAGCACGACCTCGACCTCGAGGACGCGCGACTGGCATGACGCGCCGCAATCGAGCGACCCCGCGACAGGAGGTGATCGCCGACCCGGCGCGCGGCCTCGTCTATGCCAACCGCGGGGTGCTGATCGATGCTCACGGCGAGATTCGCCGCCGCTGGGGCGTGCGCCGCTGGATCGCGTGCCGGCTGGAGTTCAAGGGTCGCCGTCGCCGGCCGCTGATGGCGCCCGGCCGCTACACGGAGCTGTTCTTCACCGACGAGGCGACGGCGTTCGCCGCGGGCCACCGCCCGTGCGGCGAGTGCCGCTATGAGGATTACCGGCGCTTCAGTGCGATCTGGCAGCGGCTGCACCCCGGACAGGTCGGCGCCGACGCGATGGACGACCAGCTCCACGGCGAGCGGGTGGACCCCGAGACCCGAGGGCAGCGCCACCACGAGATGCCATTCGACGGGTTGCCCGACGGGGCGTTCGTGCTCTGGGACGAGCGGCCGTGGCTGGTCCTGGGCGACCAGCTTCTGGAGTGGACCCCGGCGGGCTACGTCGCGCGCCGCGCGCGTCCGCGCGGCGAGCCAGCGGTGGTGCTCACGCCGCCGTCGCTCGTCGATGTGCTCCGCTCGGGATGGGAGCCGGCGACGGTGCCGTTCCTGCACCCGACGGCACGGAGTGACTCGCCCCTCAGCTGCTGAGGATGCAGCCGGTGGTGGCGTGGGCGAGGAGCTTGCCCGTCGCCTCCTCGGTGAGCCGCCCCTCGGCGGTGGCCAGCCGGCGGCCGGCGTGGATCACCGTGCCCTCGGCCAGCACACGGCCGGTGTCGAGGGTGATCCCGCGCGCGTAACGGATCTGGAGGTCGCTGGTGGCATATCCGACGCCGGCCGGCAGCGTGCTGTGGATGGCGCAGCCCATGCACGAGTCCAGCAGTGTGGCGGCGATCCCGCCGTGCACCGAGCCGATCGGGTTGTACATCCACTCGGCCGGCTCGACCGCGAAGACGGCGCGACCCTCCTGCACCTCGACCAGGCTCATGCCCAGCAGGTCGGCGATCGGCGGTGGCCCGACCGCCCCGTCCATCATCGCCTGGAGCACTTCCATGCCACCGCGTTCACGCGCGAGCGTCGCGATTGCCATCGGGTCCTGCCAGCTGAACGTTCGGGTCCGGTGGCCGTTGTCACTCATCGGCGGCGAACTGTACCCGAATGAGTTGCATCATGCAACGCAGTCGACTACGCTGCCCGCGTGCCCCTCCAGCGCACCTACACCGGCCAGACGTGCAGCGTCGCCGCCGCCCTGGAGATCGTCGGCGAGCGCTGGACGATGCTGATCATCCGGGAGGCCCTGCTGGGCGTGCACCGTTTCGACGAGATGCAGGCGGACCTCGGGATCGCGCGCAACGTGTTGCAGGCGCGCCTCGAGCGCCTCGTCGCCAACGACATCCTCGAGCGCCGCCTCTACCAGGAGCGGCCCGAGCGCTATGCCTACCACCTCACCGAGAAGGGCCTGGACCTGTGGCCCGCGCTGGTGGCGCTCATGCAGTGGGGCGACAAGCATGCCGGCATTCCTGGGGGGCCGCCGGTGCGGCTCGAGCATCGCGGCTGCGGCGGTGCCGTCGACGACCACCTGCTGTGCGTCGCATGTGGCGCGAAGCTCGGGCCACGCGACGTGTGGGCCTTCCCCGCCGATCACGTCCCTGCCAACCATCCCCTCCGCCGCCGTGACCTCGCGCGTTCGTGACCACTACGGGACGCCGTCGCTGAGCGAGCGGGTGGACGCTGCGCTCGTGCGGGCGGGGCTCAGCGAGGGCCCGATCGACTGGTCGGCGCTCGCGCCCATCGACGAGTTCCACACGGGTGGCCTGGCCGCGACGCGCGAGGTGGTGTCGGCGCTCGATCCCGCGGCCGGCGATCGGGTCCTGGATGTCGGCAGCGGCCTCGGCGGCCCGGCGCGGCTCATCGCCGCCCAGCGCGAGTGCGACGTCACCGGGATCGACCTCACCCCGGAGTTCGTGGAGGTCGCTCAGCGGCTCACCGAGCGCACCGGCCTGAGCGACCGCGTGCGCTTCGTCTGCGCCGACGCGCTGGAGCTGCCCTTCGAGGACGCTGCGTTCGATGCGGCGGTCACCTTGCATGTGGCGATGAACATCGCCGACCGCGACCGGCTCTACGCCGAGATCCGCCGCGTGCTGAGACCGGGTGGGCGCTTCGCGCTCTACGACGTCGTTGCGGGCGAGGGTGAGCCCCTCACCTTCCCGGTGCCGTGGGCGCGCGACCCCGACACGAGCTTCCTGCTCACCGGGGAGCAGACGCGCGCCGCGGTGGCCGCGGCGGGCTTTGAGGAGGTGTCGTTCGCCGACCGAACTGACACCGTGGTCCAGGGAGCCCGCTTCTGGGCTCGGATCGTGGACCCGCCGCCGGGCGCCGCGCCTGAGGCACCGCCCGCGCCCGCACCCGAGTTCGACCTGCGTGACGTGATGGGCGACGACTTTCCCCGGCTGGCCGCCAACCTGCGCGAGAACCTGGTGGAGGGGCGCGCGCGGGTGGTCCAGCTGGTGGCGCGCGCCGTGGGGCCGCCCGCCGCGCCGCCCGCCTAGTCCTGGTCCAGGAACGCCTGCACGCGCTCGCGGTAGGGCGCGCGGTCATAGCTGTTCACCAGCGCGCCGGCCATGCGCACCGGGTCGCCGAAGAAGTAGTACTCATACAGCGCCTGGCGCCCTGAGAAGGCCGAGATGCAGGTGTCCCACACCAGCCGGAACAGCTTGACCCGGTCCGGACCGGTGAGGGTGGCGGACTGCAGGTAGCGCTCGACGTCATCGTGTGCGGGTCCGGTGACGTCGGCGTGGGTGGGCAGCGCCATCAGCCCGCTGGCGCCGAGCTTGCGCAGGATCTCGGGGAAGCGCTGATAGAGCTTCGGGTACCAGTTGCGCGCGGCGTTGAGCGGCTCCCACCGTGGCGTCATCACGCCGTACTCGTTGAGCGTGGCGTCCGCCTCGGAGGCGCGGACGAAGGCGCGGATGCCCTCGAGGGCGATGATGACCTCGGCGACGTTCTCCTGGACGTGTGAGAACTGGTCGATGCCGATCGCCTCGGTGAGCAGGGTGACCAGGCCGAGCATGAACTCGGTCTTGGCCGTGGTGCGCGTGGCCACCTGGTGGGTCATGTGGTTGATCGCCCCGGTTTGGGCGTAGAGGCCGTTGCACAACTCGGGGTTGCCGAGCATGAAGCAGCGCTCGAACGGGACCTTGACGTCGTCGAAGATGACGACGGCGTCCATCTCCTCAAAGCGCGAGCCCAGGGGGTGGTCGAAGTGGCCGCGGCCGTAGTCGGCCGACTCGCGGCACAGGAAGCGCAGGCCCGGGGCATCGCAGTTGATGGCGAAGGCGTAGGAGTAGGGGGCGTCCTCGGGCCGGCCGCGCAGCAGGGTGGAGGGGAACACCAGCAGTTCGTCGGCGAAGGGGCCGATGGTGGCCAGCAGGCGGGCGCCGCGGACCACGATCCCGTTGTCGTCCTGGGAGACGATCTGGGCCGAGATCTCACCCCCGAGCTGCTCCGCGGGCGGGAGGCTGCGGTTGTGCTGGGGCGGGACGAGCGTGTGGGTGAGCAGCAGGTCCTCCTCGCGGACCTTCTCGTAGTAGCGCCGGGCGTTCTCCCCGAAGGCGCTGTCGGCCTGCGAGAACCACTCGCCCGCCTCGCTCAGGGCCATCATGCAGGCGTTGAGGTAGTCGCCGGTGCGGCCCAGGAAGCCGTTGGACACCCGCGCCCAGGTGCCCATCATCTCGCGGCGGGCGACGAGGTCCTCGGCGGTGCGCGGGACCATGAACGAGGTACCGACCCGATCCCCGGTGGTGGGGGACTCGTAGGTGAGGACGTCACGGTACGCGGGGTCGTGCTGGAGGTCATAGAGGTGCGCGTAGGTCCGCACGACGTTGCGGAACGCGGGGTGGTCAGGGATCCCCTTGGTGACCGTCTCCCCGTGAATCTGGACGGTCGGGCTCGACGCCGCCAGGCGCTCGATGTACTCGCTGCCGGTACGCGCTGCCATGACTTCCTCTCCTCGTCGTTGTCGCGGGCGCGGTCCGTTATAGCACGATTATCGTGCAGCGCGTACAGATAACGTACACTGTGCGGGTATGCCGTCGACGTCGTCTCTCACGCTCGAGCGGGGTCTGCGGGTTCTCCGCGTGCTGTCCGAGCACCCCGAGGGCATGACCGTGTCCGAGCTGGCCGACGTGCTCGGCACCCACCGCGCCGGGATCTACCGGCTGCTGGCGCCACACCTCGCCGAGCGGTTGGTCCGCCGCGGCGAGGATCGCTACTTCCTGGGCGCCGGGCTGGTGGAGCTGGCCAGCCGGGTGCAGCCACGCCTGCGCGAGGTGGCGGGGCCGCTGCTGCAGGCCCTGGCCGACGACCTGGAGGCGACGGCCGCCCTCACCGTGCGCGACGGGGAGGACGCCGCTGTCGTGCTCGACGTCCGCTCGCCGCGGCACGCCGACATGCACATCACCTACCGGCCTGGCCTGCGCCACCCGGTCGCGATCGCCGCCTCGGGCATCGCCATCCTGGCGGCCGGAGCCCCGCGGCCGTCCGAGCGCCGTGAGGTCACCCAGGCGCGCGAGCGCGGGTGGTCGCGGTCGACGGGGGAGCTGCTGCCCGGCGCCACGGGGGTCGCGGCGCCCACCGGCGACCGCGCCGCGGTCAGCGCGGTGTGGATCGGCGAACGCGACGAGCCGGCGATGGCGCGCGCGGTGATGGCCACCGCCGGGGCGCTCGCCGACGCGCTCTGAGGTACCTGGGCCCGGCCGGCCGCTCGCCGGGCGAGGAAGTGCGCGCTGCGCGGGCGCGTTAGGCGGGCGCGCTCACCGGCGCGTCGAGGTCGACGTGCGGGCTGGTGGCCAGCAGCGCCCGGACCTTCTCGCGGCCGGCGTCGCTCAAAGGCGCGAGCGGCTCGCGAGCGTGATCGGAGGCGAGCAGGCCGAGCTGCTTCATCACCCACTTGACCGGCACCGGGTTGGTCTCCGCGAAGGCGGCGTCGACGAGCGGGTGCAGGTCGTAGTGCAGCGCGCGGGCCCGCTCGTGGTCGCCGGCCACGAACGCGTCGTAGAGCTGGGCCACCGGATCGGGTGCGAAGTTGCCCACGCAGGACTGAGGTGGCCGGCCCCGCCGAGGGTCAGCATCGGGTAGCAGAGCAGCTCGATCCCCGAGAGCGCGATGAAGTCCGTGCCGGCCTCGTTGAGCACGTAGGAGACGTGCTCGAAGTCCCGGGTGGTCTCCTTGATCCCGACGATGTTGGGGTGGGCACGGCGCAGCCGCCCGACGGTCGCGGGCGTGATGTCGACCGCGGCCCGGACGGGAACGTTGTAGACGATGATCGGCAGGTCCGGGAACTCCTGCGCGACGCGCGAGTACCACTGGAACAGCCCCTCCTGCTGGGCGCGACCGTAGTAGGGCGTGACCACCAGCGCGGCGCTCGCGCCCAGACGCTGGGCCTCGGCGGTGAGCTCGAGCGTCTCGGCCATCAGCGCGGTGCCGGTGCCGGGCAGGAAGGGCACGCGGCCGTCGATCGCCGCGGCGGCGGCGCGCATCACCTCGATGCGCTCGGCGCACCGTCATCGAGGTCGGCTCGCCGGTGGACCCGCCCACCGAGATGCCGTGCGTCCCGCGCGCGAGCTGCCAATCGATCAGCCGCGGGATCGACTCCAGGTCCAGCGCGCCGGACTCGGTGAAGGGGGTGATCAGCGGGGTGATGGCGCCGCGCACCGCGGACGCGTCGCCGGCGAACGGGCTGGTCATGGGCTGGGGTCCTCGCTTCGGATTCGCTTTCCAGTTCTCGTAGTCGGGCCGGCGCTCCTCTGACAGCGGGTAGAGCCCGCGGAAGGACTCGCCGGCCTTGACGCGCTCCAGCGCGAAGGCCTCGCGCCGCTCGACCTCCAGCGCCGCGTGGGCGATCTCCTCGGCCAGCGCGAACGGCAGCACCACCACGCCCTCGGCATCGCCGACGATGACGTCGCCGGGCATCGACCAGCACGCCCGCGCACGTGATGGGGACGTCGAGGTCGAGCGGGATGTGGGCGTTCCACAGCGACGAGGCGTTGGCGGCCCGGTAGTAGGTGGGGATGTCCAGGTCGGCGACGCCGGGCGTGTCGCGCACACCGCCGTCGGTGACGATCCCGGCGCCGCCGCGGGCCAGGACGCGGGCGGCCAGGATGTCGCCGATCGTGCCCGCGCCGGTGTCCCCGCGCGCCTCCATGACGAGCACGTCACCCGGGGCGACCGACTCGACGGCGCGCTTCTGGGCGTCGTCCCCCGGCTTTCATCGCCTCGCGCACGTCGGCGCGGATGGCGACGTAGCGCAGCGTGCGGGCGTAGCCGACCATGCTCAGGTCGGGGCGCGTGGGCCGCAGCCCGGTCAGGAAGGTGGTCTGGATCCCCCGGCGGGTGAGCTGCACCGTCAGCGTCGCGGTCGACACCTGCCGCAGCGCGGCGACGGCGTCGTCGCTCAGCACCGCTGGCCGCGGCGGGGCGGCCGGGCGGTGGCCGGCGGGGCCGGGGTGGCGCCGGTGGCAAAGGCGCGCGCCTCATCGGTGGCCTTGGGCATCGCCCCGTACCGAGCCAGCTCGGCGCCGGCCTCGACGATCGTGCTCGTGACCGAGCCGGCGCCCTCCAGCGTCACCTCGACGACGTCCCCGGGCGCCACCACGTTGGCCCCGGCGGGCGTGCCGGTGAGGATCACGTCGCCCGGCTCGAGCGTCATGAACCGCGACAGGTCGGCGATGAGCTGCGCGAAGGTGAAGATGAGATCGGCGCCGGTCGCGTCCTGGCGCACCTCGCCGTTGACGGTGCTGGTGATGTGCAGCGCCGTCGGGTCCACGCCCTGCGCGGCCATGGCCGGGCCGAGCGGCGAAAAGCCGTCCTGGCCCTTGGCCATGCACGTTGGAGCCGCGGTCGGCCCAGCGGAAGTCGTGCAGGCCGAAGTCGTTGGCGGGCGCGTAGAAGCCGATGTAGCGGCCGGCCTCCTCGGGGCTCACGTTGCGGGCCCGGGCGCCGATGATCACCGCGATCTCCGCCTCGAAGGCGAGCAGCTCGGTGCCGCGCGGGCGCACGACGTCCCCGCCCCCCGACAGCGACGTCGTCGGCTTGAGGAAGTAGGAGGGCTCGGTCGGCACCCGCCCGCGCTGCGCGGCTCGCGAGTGGTAGTTGAGGTGGACCGCCGATGACCTTGCCCGGGGTCAGCCCGTCCGGCAGCGCCACCGGCTCAGCGCCCGCCATAGCTACGCCATCACCTCCTGATGCTGCGCGCGCTCGTCGACGTTGGCGGCCTGGACGGCGACGGGCTCGCCGTCGGGACCGAGCAGCAGGCTTGACTCCTCATACCAGCTGTCCGGGGCGCGGGTGCCGTAGAAGGACCGGCAGCGCGGGTCGTTGACCGACCAGCGCAGCGGCACGTGGTCGGGGTCGCCGGTGTAGTAGTCACACGAGTAGAGCTCGATGCGGTGCCCGTCGGGATCGCGCAGGTAGACGAAGAACGCGTTGGAGACGCCGTGGCGGCCCGGGCCGCGCTCGATCACGTCGGTCGGTAGCCGCCGGCGAGCTGGTCACAGGCGCGCATCACCCCGGCGGGCTCGGCGATCCAATAGGCGAAGTGGTGAAGCCGCGGCCCGGTGCCGGCGGTCAGCGCGACGTCGTGGACGGTCGGCTTGCGCAGCATCCACGCGCCGGTGATCCGCTCGTTGCGCCGCATCGTCGGTGGAGATGTACTCGGTGCAGCGGAAGCCCAACCCCAGCCAGAAGCGAAAGGCGTCCTCCACGCGGGGCGAGTGCAGGTTGAGGTGATCGAAGCGCAGCAGCGGCGCGCCGCGGTGCAGGTCAAAGCGCTGGTGCTGGGTCTCGAACTGCTCGATGGCGTGAAAGAACTCCAGCGGGATAGCCGAACGGATCCCAGACGCGCAGCGAGCGCCCCATCCCCGGGTCAGAGCCGGCGTCGATCCAGCGCGTGGTGAGACCCTCCGCGGCGAAGTGCTCGGCGGCCAGGTCCAGGTCGTCCTCGGTGCGGACGCGGAAGCCCAGCCGCGACGCGGTCGGCGATCGGCGCCTGGCGCAGGATGAGCGAGTGGTGCTGGCGCTCCTCCCAGCCGCGCAGGAACACCGCGTCATCACTGCGGGCCGAGACGATCATGCCCAGCAGCTCGGCGTAGAAGTGCTCGGAGGCGGCCAGGTCGGTCACGTGCAGCTCCACGAAGGCGGCGCGCACGATGTCGAACGGCGGCGTCGCCGGAGGCGTGCGGGCAAGCTGCTCGGCGGGCGAGGTCACCGCTCAGTCCTCGTCGCCCAGGCCCAGCTTCGGGATGTGATGTGAGCCCAGCGCCACGTGCACGATCTCCGTCTCACAGTAGAAGTCAAACGCGTAGTCGCCGCCCTCGCGCCCGATCCCCGAGGCCTTCACGCCTCCGAACGGGGTGCGCAGATCACGGACGTTCTGGGAGTTGATCCAGCACATGCCGGTGTCGATGGCGTGGGCCACGCGGTGCGCGCGACGGATGTCGTTGGTCCACACATACGCCGCCAGCCCGTAGTGCGGTGGCGTTGGCCAGGCGGATCGCCTCGGCCTCGTCAGAGAACGGCATCGCCACCAGCACCGGCCCGAAGATCTCCTCCTGAAACACCCGCATGTCCTCGTCGACGTCGGCGATGACGGTGGCCTGCAGGAAGTTGCCGGCCTCGCAGCTGCGGCGGGCGCTCGCCGCCGGCCAGGACCCGCGCGCCCTCGCTCGCGCGCGGACGCGATGTAGCCGAGCACGCGCTCGTGGTGCTCGGGGCGGATCAGCGGCCCCAGCTCGGTGCGCGGGTCGGTCGGGTCGCCGACGCGGATGTTGCTCGCGCGCGCTCCGCCACCGCGGTCACGAGCTGCTCGTAGAGCCCCTCCTGCACCAGCAGCCGCGAGCCCGCCGTGCAGCGCTGGCCGTTCATGGTGAAGATCTGCGCCAGCGCCGCGTCGACGCACAGCTCCGGATCGGCGTCGTCGAACACCACGACCGGGGACTTGCCGCCGAGCTCGATCGAGGAGCGCTTCAGCGTCGGCGCCCCCGCGGCGATGATCGTCTGGCCCGTGGTCGTCTCGCCGGTGAAGCAGATGAGGTCCACGCCCGGGTGCGCGGACAGCGCGGCGCCCGCCGACTCGCCGAACCCCTGCACCACGTTGAACACGCCCGGCGGGATCTCGGCCTCCTCCATCACGCTGGCCAGCAGCGTGGCGGTGAGCGGCGACCACTCCGCCGGCTTGAGCACGACCGTGTTGCCGGCGGCCAGCGCGGGCGCGATCCGCCACGTCGAGAGCATCAGCGGCGCGTTCCAGGGCATGATCAGCCCGGCGACGCCGACGGGCTTGCGGATCGTGTAGTTGAGGAACTCGTCGCCGACCTGGAACGAGCGGCCGTGCAGCTCGGTGACGACGCCCGCGTAGTACTCGAAGTTCTGCGCCGCGCGGGCGGCCAGGCCCTTCATCTGGGCGATCGGCATCCCGATGTCGGCCACCTCGCGGGCGATGAACTCCTCCGTGTGCGCCGTGATCCCCGCGGCGATCCGGCGCAGCGCGGCGGCGCGCTCGGCGGCCTTCATCCGCGGCCACGGGCCCTCGTCAAAGGCGCGGCGCGCCGCGATCACCGCCAGGTCGACATCCTCGGCCCCGCCGGCCGCGGCCAGGGCCAGCACCTCGTTGGTGGCCGGGTTCAGCGACTCGAACGTCTCCGCGGCCGCGCTGGCCCGGAACGCGCCGTCGATGTAATGCTCCTGCGTTCCGTAGGTCTGCTCGGCGGAGGTGACCATATAGGAGATCCTATCTGATCGAGGTATATGATCGCTTCATGGCCGCCTCGGCGCCGACCAAGCAGCAGCAGGTCTATGAGGTCCTGCGCGAGCGCATCCTCAGCGGAGCCTACGGCCCGGGCTTCCGGGTCGTCATCGATCAGGTCGCGGCCGAGTTCGCGGTCTCGGCGCTGCCCGTCCGCGAGGCGATCCGGCGCCTTGAGGCCGAGGGCCTGATCGTCTACCGGGCCAACGCCGGCGCGCAGGTGGCGCCCGCCGAGCCCGAGCTGTTCGAGGACACGATGACGGCGCTGGCCCTGCTGGAGGGCTACGCCACGGCGCTCGCGGCACCGCTGCTCACCCCGGAGGACCTCACCGCGCTGCAGCGGTGCACCGACGACATGGTGACGGCGATGGAGGGGATGGACTCGCTGGCCTTCGGGCGCCACAACCGGGCGTTTCACCAGGTGATCTACGAGCGCTGCCCGAACCCCACGCTCGTGTCGATGCTGCGCGACGTCGACCGGCGGCTCGATGCCATCCGCACCACCGTGTTCGTGCACATCCCCTACCGGGGCCCAGCTCGGTGGCCGAGCACCGCGAGCTGATCGAGCTCCTGCGCGCGGGCGCGGGCGCCAAGCGGATCGAGACGATGGCGCGCCGGCACAAGCTGCGTACCGTGGAGAGCTTCCGCGCCTGGCAGCGCGAGCACGGCGCCCTCAGTCGATGAGCCCGGCCTCCATGCGCCAGATCGCCAGCCGCCACATGACCAACGCGAAACCGATGAGCACCCCGGCGTGCACGAGGTCGGCGCTGACGAAGATCCCCAGCGACACGTCGCGCACGAGCGCCACGCAGTGATAGAGCGGGTTGAACTTCGCGATCTCGTGCAGCACCGGGGGCAGGCTGGAGATGGGGAAGAACGTGCCCGCCACGAGGAACATCGGTGTGAGCACGGCGCTGGTGACGTAGTTGAAGTTGTCGATCGTCTTGGCCACGGCGGCGATGAGCACGCCGAAGCGCGGCGAAGCCGAAGCCCGGTGACAAAGCCGATGAACGGCACCAGCAGCATCCCGGCCGTCGGCTTGAGGCCGAAGGCGAAGCCCACGAGCAGCGGCGCCATGCCGTAGACGCCGGCCCGTACCGAGATCCACAGGATCTCGGCGGTGACGAGCTCCTCCACGTCGACCGGCGCGGCGAGCAGCGCGTCGTAGGTGCGCTGGAACTTCCAGCGGATGAAGGTGTTGAACATCCCCGGGAACGCGGAGGAGAACAGGACCGCGGTGGCCACCACCCCGGTGGCGACGTACTCGACGTACTTGACGTGGCCGACGTTCTTGACCAGCGACCCGAACCCGAGCCCGAAGGCCAGCAGGTAGATCGTCGGCTGCACGATCGAGGAGAACGTCGTCGCCTTCCAGTAGCGCTTGAACAGCACCACGTCGCGCATCATCACGCCGCCCAGGGCCGCCGGCTCCAGGCGGCGGACGCGACGCTCGCGGGGGCGCGGCTGCGCGCTCGCGTCCACCGTGGTCATTCGATCTCCTGTCCGGTGAGCGCCACGAACGCGTCCTCGAGGTTGGCCGGCCGGCGCACACCCTCGGGCGCGTCGCCGTTGAGGCGCTCGGCCTCCAGCAGCGCCACCGCCGGGCCGCTGCGCCGGTAGGGCCAGCCGCGCTCGGTGGCCTGCGCCTCGAGCTGGGCCAGCTGCGCGGGCGGCCCGTAGACCTCCAGCACCTCGCGCCCGGCATGGTCGATGACCAGCTCGGACGGCGTCCCCTGGGCGATGATCTTGCCCGCGGACATCACGGCCACCGTGTCAGCGAGCCGCTCGGCCTCCTCGATGTAGTGCGTCGACATCAGCACGGTGACGCCGTCGGCGCGCAGCCCGTCGATCAGCGACCACAGCTCCTGGCGCACCTGCGGGTCCAGACCGACGGTGGGCTCGTCGAGCAGCACCATCTGCGGGCGGTGGATGAGGCCGCGGGCGACGAGCAGCCGGCGGCGCATCCCGCCCGAGAGCTCGCGGACGATCGTGTCGGCACGCGGCCGCAGGTTGGCGATGTCCAGCGCGCGCTCCACGGCCGCCGCTCGCTCGGCGCGGGGGACGCGGTACAGGTGCGCGAACACCTCGAGGATCTGGCGGCGGTCAGCTCGACGTCGAGGTTGTCGAGCTGGGGCACGACGCCCATCGCCATCCGCGCCTGCTTGGACTCCGCCGGGAGCTGTAGCCGAGGACCTCGATGGTGCCCTCGTCGGCGAGCGTCTGGGCGGTGAGCATCCGCATCGTCGTCGACTTGCCGGCGCCGTTGGGGCCGAGCAGTCCGAAGCAGACGCCGGGCGGGACGACGAGGTCGAGGCCGTCCACGGCCGTGATCTGGCCGAAGCGCTTGACCACCCCGCGCAGCTCGATCGCCGCCCTCTCCTCGTCCACGACGTTGAGAGTAGCCGCGCCTGCGCGCGGCCCGGGGCGTCAGTGCGACGGGTCCTCGAGCTCGCCGCCGCCGTTGGCGAACCCGTTCTCGCCGGGTCCGCCGTCGCCCGACTCGCCCGCGCCGCCGCCCGGCATCTTGAATATCTGGGCGAGCTGCGCCGCGACCATGATGTCGCCCGCGAGCTGGATCCGGCCCTTGAAGTAGGCGGCCATCGGGTCCGAGTTGCCGCTGATCAGCCGCAGGAACTCGACGCCGTCCATGGTGATGGTCAGCTTGGGTCGGCCCCCTCGATCCCGCGGTTGGTGCGCGCCGTGCCGTTGTCGATCTCGAGCAGGTAGGCGTCGACGCCCTCATCGGCGCGGCCGGTGATATTCCAGCGGATCGCGGTCTTCACGTTGGCGGCGGCCTTGGCGTCCAGCTGGCGCGGCATCTGCCAGAAGACCCCGTCCAGCAGGGCGCGGCGGGCCGGCGACTTCATGATCTGCTCCAGGCGCTCGGGTGACGCGTCGCGCACGAGGCGGCCGACGCCGTCGGCGATCTGGGCCGGCGCGTCGGCGGCGAACTTCTTGAGCTGGTCCAGCGCGCGCTGTGGGTCGAAGTTCCCGAAGTCCATCTCGGGAGAGGACGGTACTAGCTCCCCGCTGACTGTCTCGCGGTGGGCGCGTCAGGCGGGGATGTGCGCGACGGCGTCGGGCACGCCCTGGGTGGCCGACGGGAACTTCGGCGCCCAGCCCAGCTCCTGCTTGATGTGGGCGTTGGAGCTACGCGCCGAGCGGGTGACCGCCCGGGCGGGGTCGCCGCCGCTGACGATGCTCGCCAGCCACATCGGCACCCGTCGCGGCTTGCCCACGCCCAGAGCCTGCGCGGTCAGCGCCACGAAGTCGTACTGCGTGATCGGCTCGTCGTCGGCGACGTGGTAGACGGCGCCGTCCGGAGCGCGCTCGGCGGCGTCGACGCAGGCGGTGGCGACGTCCTCGACGCGGACCACGTCCCACCAGTTCTTGCCGGACCCGATGACGACGAGGCGCCCCGGCGCGCGCAGCCGCTTCACCAGCTCGGAGGCGTACCAGCCGCCGGCGCCGTAGATGTGGCTGGGGCGCAGGATGACGCTGGGCAGCCCCGAGTCGCGCACGAACTGCTCGCCGCGCTGCTTGGACCGGCCGTAGGCGGTCTGAACCGGCAGCTCCGAGCTCTCGTCGAGCACCACGCCGCCCGCGTCGCCGGTGACCACCGTGGACATGAAGATGAAGCGGGCGCTCGTCGCACTCTCACATGCGCCGATGAGGCGGCTCGTGCCGTGGATGTTGACCTCCTCCATCTTCGCCTGGTCGCGCTGGGTGGCGATCTCCGCGGCGAGGTGGATCACGCAATCGGGCGCGGCCGCCTCGAGCAGCCGTGCTGAGCGGATCGGCATGGCCGAGGTCGCCCTGGACCGCGGTCGTCCCCGCCGGCTCTGACCCGGGGCGGCGAACCAGCGCGGTGACTTCATGGTCACGGGCCAGCAGCTCGGCACACACCGCGTGACCGACGAAACCGCTGGCACCGGTGACGAACGCCTTCATGGTGAAGCGATCCTAACCCCGCCCGGCCCGCGCGGCTCGTGAGCATCCGCTCAGGCCCGGGTACCATCGGCTCGCCAGCGGGCGGTTAGCTCAGCTGGTAGAGCGCCTGCCTTACAAGCAGGAGGTCACTGGTTCGAGCCCAGTACCGCCCACTGCCGGGCCGCCGGGACGGAGCCGAGTACCGGGCCGCCTGGACCCGGGTGACTAGGCTCGGTGTCCGATGACCTCCGTCCCGGCTCTCTCCCTGCGCGGCCTGACCAAGCGCTACGACGGCGGCCTGCTGGCCCTTGACGGCTTCGACCTGGAGATCGGAGACGGCGAGTTCTTCGGGCTGCTCGGGCCCAACGGCGCCGGCAAGACGACGCTCATCAGCGCCGTGTGCAACCTGATCCGGATCACCTCGGGGGAGATCGAGATCTTCGGGCGGCCCCATCACGACCCGGAGGCGCGGCGGCTGATGGGCCTCGCCGAGCAGGACGTCAACCTGGACCGCTTCCTCGACGTGGAGGAGACGCTCGTCTACCACGGCGGCTACTACGGGATGGACCGCCCGCACGCGGTGCGCCGCGCCCGGGAGATGATGGACGTCTTCGACCTGCGGGCGAAGGCCGGGGTCCGGGCGCCGAGCCTCTCGGGCGGGATGCGGCGCCGCCTGCTGCTGGCGCGGGCGCTGATGCACGAGCCGCGGCTGGTCATCCTCGACGAGCCGACGGCCGGGGTCGACTTCGAGCTGCGCCTGGAGTTGTGGCGCTACATCCGGCGGCTGCACGAGCAGGGCACGACGATCCTGCTCACCACCCATTACCTGGAGGAGGCCGAGGAGCTCTGTCAGGACGTCGCGCTCATCCGCGGCGGTCGCCTGTTGGCGCGCGACAGCCCGACCGGCCTGCTGGAGAGCTTCGAGGCCGACTCCCTGGCCGACGTCTACGTCAAGGCGATGGCCGCGGCGGCATGAGCGCATCCCACGCGGTCGACGATCGCCGCGCCGCGGCCAAGCCGGGGCTGGCGGTGCGCCGCCGCGGGCTCATCTCCCTGTCGAGCCGGGAGATCCTGCGGGTCCTCAAGCTGTGGACGCAGACGATCGTGGCGCCGGTGGTGGCGTCGTTCCTGTTCATCCTCGTCTTCGGCCTCTCGCTGAGCGGGCGCATCCGCCACGTCGACGGCTTTGACTACCGGGCCTTCATCGTGCCCGGGCTGATCACCATGGCGATGGTCCAGGCCGCCTACACCAACAACGCCTCCTCGGTGTTCCAGTCGCGCTTTGACCGGTATCTCAACGACGTCCTGGCCTCGCCCATGCGCAACTGGGAGATCAACCTGGGGCTCTCGCTCGGCGGTGTGGTGCGGGCCCTGCTGATCGGCGTGTGCGCTCCTGCTCCTCGCGCTGCCGATCACGCACGTGCCGATCAACGACCCCCTCGTGCTGGTGCTGGGCGTCGCCCTCGGGCTGACGCTGTTCTCCTCACTCGGCGTGGTGATCGGCATCTACGCCAAGACCTGGGACCACGCCGGTTTCGTCCAGAACATCCTGATCGTGCCGTTGAGCTTCCTCGGCGGCGTCTTCTACTCCGTGTCGACGCTGCCCTCGCCGTGGGGCGAGGTCTCGCACGCCAACCCGATCTTCTATCTCGTGCAGGCGGTGCGCTACGGGTTCCTGGGCACCAGCGACGTCCCGGTCGCGGTCGCGCTGGGCATCACCGCGGCGCTGGCGGCGATCACCGTCGCCTGGAGCGCCTGGCTGTTCCACAGCGGGCACAAGCTCAAGCCCTGAGCCTCACCACTTGTAGATCTTCACCACCAGCCCGACCTGACCCCCGACGTCCCCGGTGACGCTGGCCTTGTCGTGGAGCGGGGCCGAGCCGGTGAACCCGCCCTGGACGGCCCCCACGAGCTGGACGAGCCCCTTGGTGTAGGGGACGTTGATGGCCACCTGCACGCCGACGGCAGCTTGTGCCCCGCCGCCCGCCGACGTGGAGTTCAGGCCCGACGCGCCCGCCAGGAGCTGCCCGAAGAACTGCACCTGGGCCGCCTGCTCGAGCAGCGGGATCACGTAGGCGAACTGGGCGCCGACCATCACCTGCTGTAGCCGGGCGCGCGTGTCCGGGTCGTCCTTGTACTTGCCGAACTGGAGCTGGGCGAAGCCCTGGTACTCCACGCCGGGCTCATCGTCGTGGTGGTGCTGCCAGGTGATGCCGACCTGGGCCTGGACCATCGCCGCGGAGTCGGTCTGTGACTTGGCGTTCCAGATGTTGCCGTGGTACGTGTACGGCCACACGATCTGGAAGGTCAGGTTCTTGCTCTCCGCCGGCCCCCGCTTGTCCTGGTAGGTCTTGGCGATGACCGAGGCGATGGTGCTCCGGTCCAGGAAGAACCCGGTGTTCGGCGCAGCGAGGTCCGACTCGTCCTTGAACGTCGGGATCCACAGCTGCTGAGCCGAGTACAGCCAGTGCTCGTAGGCGAGATCGATGACCTCGTCGACGGTCGTCGCCCTGTGGTTGAACAGCGCCGAGGTGTTGGACCGATCGTGAATGGGGGGTGGCTCGAAGTCGTAGAAGTCCAGGAACGCGTTGAGCCACTGCTCGGGCTTCTGAGTGGCGAACTTCGGATCAAACGAGCCGTCGACGCACTTGTCCGACGGCGCGTCCCGGCCGCCCTTGTAGGGCCCGAAGGTCTCGTAATCCCAGCGCCGGACCGGGCGGGCGTCCGCGGCGGTGCCCGCCTTCAACCAGCTGCGCTTGCGCTCCTGGATGGCGTTGAGCTCGTCATCGGTGAGCTGGCCCTGGCGCTTCTGTGCCGCGAGCCGCTCGTCGGTGGACGACGTGGTGATCGCCAGCATCGCCGCCCGGAAGCGCTGCGGGATCTCGATCGGCATCAACGCCAGCTCCACGTTGAACGCCGTCAGCAGGCCGGCGTCGCGCAGTTGCTCCAACGCGTCGAGCAGCAGCTCGATGGGCAGGGGCACGACCGCATCGGCGACGCTCGCCCACCGGTGTGCGCGGGCGTCCTCGAGCATGTTGGCCCACCGTGCGGCGGGATCGGCCACCGGCGCCTGTGCGCCCGCGCCCCAGGTCTGCTGGGCCTGCCCGGCTGCGCCCGGGGTGGGGTCACGGGCCAGGATCAGCCCGGCGACCGCTCGGTTGCCGATCGTGCGCTGGAGCGCGAGCGCCCGCGCCGCTCCCACTGGGCCCGGGACGGCCGACGGCAGGGCAGAGGGCTCGGCTCCGGCGACCAGGGCCGGCGCTCGCCCCGGCGCGCCGACCGATGATGCGGAGGCATTCCCCTCGTCGCGTTGTCCCGCGGCCGATCCCATACTGCTCCTTGCATTCTTGCGCGTACTCCGACAGCTTCCCACCTGGACGATCGTCCGGCTTTCAGGTGCGTTGCGTCCGGGCGATTACTGGTTTCTCACCAAATGACCGATCCGTCACCAATGAACGAGGTTCTCCTGGCCCGCCAGCCGATCCTCGACGGCGACCTCATCGCGGTCGGATATGAGCTGTTGTATCGCGAGGTCGGCTCGGATCACGCCAACGTCCGTGACGACGAGCTCGCCACCGCTCTGGTCTCGCTGCGGGCCATGACCGAGATCGACCTCGAGCGCCTCGTCGATCACCGCCGGGCGTGGATCAACGTCACCCGCGAGTTCGTCCTCGGAGGTCTGGCCGAGACCATCCCGCCCGATCGCGTCGTCCTGGAGTTGCTCGAGGACCAGCTCGTCGACGAGGCGCTGATCGAGGCCCTGGGCGGAGCTGCGCACCGGCGGCTACCTGGTCGCGCTCGACGACTTCACGCTCACTCCCGAGATCGAGCCGCTGCTGCCGAAGGTCGACATCGTCAAGCTGGACCTGCGCGCGCTCGGCCCCGACGGACTGACGAGCCTCGCGCACGACCTCTCGCGCCACCACCTGACGCTCGTGGCCGAGAAGCTGGAGGACCACGCCGACTTCGAGATCGCGGTGGCCGCGGGCTGCCACCTGTTCCAGGGCTACTTCTTCTGCCGCCCGGAGATCATCGAGGGCACGACGGTCGCCCCCAACAAGCTGGCGCTGCTCAAGCTGGCCGCCGACGTGCAGGACCCTGCCGTCGACCTCGACGCCCTGGACCGCGTGATCTCGACCGACGTCGCGCTCAGCTACCGGCTGCTGCGCTACATCAACTCGGCGTACTTCAGCCTGCGCCAACCGGTGAGCACCGTGCTGCAGGCGGTGACCTTGCTGGGGATCGACAACGTCCGCAGCTGGACGACGATGATGATCCTGGCCCAGATCGGCGGCAAGCCACGCGAGCTGTTCATCACCGCGCTCGTCCGCGCGCGGTTCTGCCAGCTCGCCGGCGCAGCGACGACGACGGTCCGGCCTCCGAGCGCTTCGCGCTGGGCCTGTTCTCCGTGATCGACGCCCTCACCGACAGGCCGATGGCCAGCGTCGTGAGGTCGCTCCCGTTCCCGCAGGCGATGCGCGACGCGCTCATCGACCACACCGGGCCCGGCCGGCTGCTCGACTGCGTGGCGGCGATGGAGGTGGGCGAGTTCCGCCGGGCGCGCCGGCTGGTCCCGAGCGCACCCGAGCACTACCTCGAGGCGCTCGCCTGGACCAACGAGACGGCGCGCCACCTCGTCGGAGGGCGACGCGCCCGCCTGACCGTCAGCGCACGAAGCGCACCTCGCAGCCCGTGCAGAGCACCGGCGGCGTCCGCCGCGGCGGACGCACGCCCCGGGAGCTCAGCCAGCCCACGACGTCGTTGAGCCACACGGGCAGCGACTGGTGGACCATGAACAGGTGGGCCGTGTTGGGGAACAGCAGCTGGGACACGTCGCACCCGCAGTGCTGCTTGTAGTAGGCGTAGTCAGCATCGGCGTCGACCGGCGGGTCGGTGGTGTCCTCTTCGCCTGAGGTGAGCAGGACCGGGATCGAGGGTCCGATCTGGCTGATCGAGGCGTCGTTCTCCGCGTACATCGCGGCGATGTCGGTGATCTCGCCGAACGGTGAATCCAGGAACGGCGGCGTGCACGCGATCTGGACGACGTAGGCGACCTCGCCCGGCGGGTAGGTGTTGAAGTCCTCGCAGTTCTGGCGGGTCTGGAAGAACTCGAAGTAATCGGGGTGGCTCGGATCCGGGGTGAACCCTCCGCCGGTCGACGGAGGCGGCGGCGGGGTGCCGGCCGGGGGCTGTGCGTCGGAGCCGTTGATGTCGGCCTGGATCATCGCCGCGACATCGTGGTATTCGCCGGGATAGCCGGCCACGATCCAGCCGCCCGCGCTGTGGCCGATGATGACCACGCGGTGGCTGCGGACCGTGTCGCGCCGGTGGGCGGGCGCGCAGTCGGCGCCCGTGGTCATCGCGTAGCCGCCGGTCTTGACCTCCCCGACGATCTGGTGCAGCTCGCCCGATGCGCCGCCGTGGTCAGCGTGAGGCCGCCGCCGGGGTGATCGAAGTAGCTGCTCTGGGCATAGCCCAGCCGGTCATAGGAGTAGACGACGTAACCCGCCGCGGCGAGCGCGCGGGCGACCGACCACGTCGGGGAGAAGTCCCAGTTCTCGGTGGAGGATGCGATCCCGTGGACGAGGACGATCGCGGGCGTGCCGGGATCGGGCCGGACCTCACGGTCGGTGTAGCGCAGCCCGTACAGGTTGCTCTGGCCCCCAGCGGGATTGGTGACCGCGAAGCACACCGGCGCGACGGTCACCCGGTCACCGAAGTGCATCTCCGGCACGCCTGGCCGGCCCCGCTGTGACGCCGCGGCGCCCGCGGTCAACGTCAGCATCGTCAGTGCTGTCACCACAGCCACTGCTCGTCTCATCGACATGGCTCTCCCTCCCTCGACGGTGACATCAGTGCATATCACCTGACCTCGGGGTTGGCAACACCCCGAGAGATCCGTCGCGGCGAGGACGCCGCCGGGCCGCGCGCACCCCCGCGCGACCCGGCCAGCTCCGTCTGCCCCCTAGTTGACGACGACGCCGAACGGCGCGGCGCCGGCCGGAAGCGCCGTCTGCGCCCCGTCGATCTCCGTCACCTGTCCGCCTCTGACCGCGAAGCCGCTGAGGGAGTCGCCCTTGGTGTCGACGACCCACAGGGTCGAGTTGTCGGGGCTCAGCCGTGCGTCCTCCGGGCCGAGCGCGGAGGCGTTGGCCTCGTCAAACGGCGTGTTCTCGACCAGGCGCAGCGTCCCGTCGCGCCGGATGCGATAGCTCGAGACGCTGGGCACGGCCGTGTTGACCGTGAACAGGTGACGTCCGTCGCGGCTGATCTCCACCCAGCACGGGGCGGTCTGGCCGTTGGGGAACGGCGAGTCGCCGATCGAGCTCAGCACGCCCTGCGGGCCATCGTCGAACGCCGAGACTGTCCCGGCCCCGGCGCCGCCGTGGGCGTTGGACACGAACACCTGGCCCGGGTTGATCGGGTCAAACTCGCTGCCGAACGGGCCGGGGCCCTGCGCCGCGAACGGCGAACCGGGCGCCGCGTGCAGGCCGCCGCGCCAGTCGATGGTGAAGCTGTCGATCTGGGAGGTCCCGACGCGCGTGCCCACGAGCCGGGTGGCGGTCGAGTTGATGAGCACGTCGCCCGGCTGGGCCGAGTCGGGCAGGCTGAACGTGGCGCCGGGAATGGGGCGCAGGTGCCCGAACCGGTCCCAGGTGAAGCCGGTGTAGTTGCTGTTGCCTGCGCCGGCGTTGGCGACGTAGACGAGGCTGCGCGCGACCGCGATGCTCACGGGCTCGTTACCGCCGGAGCTGATCGTCCCGCCCGGCACCGGCCACAACCGCCCGTCGCGGCCGACCCACAACTGTGAGATCTGATTGCTGCCGGCATCCACGGCGAGCAGCTCGTGGCCGCCGGCCGTCATCTGGAGGGCGCCCTGGGAGCCGATCCCGGCTCCGGTGCCGGCGCCGCCCGTGGCAAACGGGGAGCCGGGGATGGGGGTGAGGGTCCCGTCGGCGTGGCGGTCATAACCCGCGATCGCGTTGACCGGGGCGGTGTTGTCGTTGACGTAGACGTGGCCGACCACCGGGTTGGCCCGCTGGTGGTCAAACCGTGGCGAGGCGTGGGCGGCCGCGACGCCGGTGACCGCAAGGGTCAGCCCGGCGGCGAGCGCGGACAAGCGCGCCGCAGCGCGCAGCAGAGGGTGCATGTCTCTCCTTGGAGGTGAGGGGTGTGGGGTGGGCCCGTCGCGTGGTGGACCGGGCGTGCACCCATTGGACCACCGCTCCGGCCGCCGGGCAACGGATCCGCCCCGATCGGAAGGGACCGTTAATGGATTACGGAAGCCTTACGCGACGGCGGCGGGCAGGCTGAAGCGAACCCGGGTGCCCTGCGGCGATTCCGCCAGCCAGATCCGGCCTCCGTGGGCCTCGACGATCGCCCTCGAGACCGCCAGCCCCAGGCCGGCGCCCTCGCTCGATCGTGCCGCGTCGGGGCCGCCGCGGTAGAACGCGGTGAACACCCGGGCGCGATCGTCGGGAGCGATGCCACTGCCGGTGTCCGCCACCTCGATCTCGACGCCCGCCGCCGACGGCTCGGCCCGGACCACCACGCTGCCGTCCGCGGGGGTGTGGCGGATCGCGTTCTGAATCAGGTTGAACAGCACGCGCTGGAGCTTCTCGGGGTTGGCATGAGCGGGGATCAGGTCGCTGGGCAGCGTGGCGGTCACCCGCACGCCCTTCGCGTCGGCCTGCACGCGCATGGCCTCGATCGTCTCCTGGACCAGCTCGTGGAGCTCGACCTGGTGCAGAGACCAGGTGATGTCGCCGGCCTCCAGGCGCGACAGCTCGAACAGATCGTCGATGAGGGTGCTGAGCGCGCCGATGTGGGTGCTCATGCGGTCGACGTAGACGCGCCGGTGCTCTCCGTCGACGATGTCGTCGCCGATCGCCTCGGTGAGCAGCTGGAGCGAGGTGATCGGGGTGCGCAGGTCGTGGGAGACCGCCGCCACCAGGTTGCGCCGCGCGTCCTCTGACTGCGTGCGGGCGTGCTCCTCGGCTGCGAGCTGGGCGATCATCGCGTTCGCGGACTCGGCCAGGGCGCGCAGCTCATCGCGGGCCGCGGTCTCGATCGTGACCGAGCGTTCGCCTCGCGCCACCTTGTCCAGCCCGCCGCGGATGGCCGCAACGTCGGCGGTGATCTGGCGCGCGAACAGGCGGGCGCCGGCGACCGCGACCGCCCCGGCGGCGATGACGATCGCCGCGATCTCGGCCACGGCATCGCCGCTGATCACCATCAGCCACCCGAACACGACGAGCGCGATCAGGACCGGGGCGACCGCCACGCCGACGGCGAGGGCGAACTGGCGCGAGAGCGATCCCGCCGACGAGCGCGCGCGGGCGATCGCGCCGCCGCCGTCGCGTCGCGGGCTCATGGCGCGAACCGATACCCCAGGCCCCACACCGTCTGGATGTGGGCCGGCCGGGACGGGTCGGCCTCGAGCTTGGCGCGGAGCCGGCGGATGTGGACGGTCACCGTCGAGGTGTCGCTGTAGAACGAGTACTGCCACACGGCGTCCATCAGCTGCTCACGGGAGAAGACCTGGAGCGGGTGGCGCGCCATGAACAGCAGCACGTCGAATTCCCGCTGGGTGAGCAGGATCTCCTCGTCCCGCGCGAACACCTGCCGCGCCACCGGGTCGATCCGGATGTCGCCGAGCTCTAGGACGGGCGCCTCCTCACCCGAGGGCTTCTCCACGCGCCGGAGCACCGCATCCACGCGGGCCACCAGCTCCACCGGCGAGAACGGCTTGACCACATAGTCGTCGGCCCCGAGCCGGAGCCCGGTGACGCGATCCGATTCCTCGCCCCGTGCCGTGAGCAGGATCACTCCGACCGGCTCAGACGCTTGGTCGCGGAGCCGCCGCATCACGCGCAGCCCGTCGATGCCGGGCATCATCAGATCGAGGACCACGAGGTCCGGCCGCTCCTGCGCGGCGGCCTCGAGCGCCTGCTCGCCGTTGGCGGCGGTCCGCGTCGCATAGCCGGCGCGCTCCAGATACCGCGCCACCACCTCGACGATCGTCGGCTCGTCGTCGACGATCAGGACGGAGCGCTGTCCATCGTTGGTCATCCCGGGATCGTGGCAGGCGGTGGCCTCGGGGTGCGCTGGACGACTCAATCGTTCACCGGTCGTTCATCATCGGATAGAACCCGTACATGAGCGCGCTGAACCGATCGATCGAGAGCATCCGCGCCGAGTTCCCCGGCCTGGAGGAGGGCTGGGCGCTGCTCGACGGGGCGGCGGGAACGCAGGTGCCGGGCGCGGTCATCGAGGCGATCGCCGCCGCCCTGCGTGACGGGATGGCCAATGTGCACGGCGCGTTCGCGGCGAGCGAGCGCAGCACGGCGATCGTGGAGGAGGCCCGGCGCGCGGTGGCCGACCTGGTCAACGGCACGCCCGAGGGGGTGGTGCTCGGGCCCAACATGACGACGCTCACGTTCCATGTCGCCGACGCGCTGTCGGCGGAGTGGTCAGAGGGCGACGAGATCGTGGTCACCTCGCTGGACCACGACGCCAACATCCGGCCCTGGGTCCTCGCCGCGCAGCGCGCCGGGGCGACCGTCCGCTGGGCGGAGTTCGACACCGACACCGGCGAGCTGCCGGCGGAGCGCTTCGACGAGGTGATCGGGGACCGCACGCGCCTGGTCGCGGTCACCGCTGCCTCCAACGCCATCGGCAGCCGGCCCGACGTGCGCGCCATCGCCGATCGCGCGCATGCCGCCGGCGCGCTGGTCTACGTCGACGGGGTGCACGCCACGCCACACGTCCCGACCGACATGCGCGGGCTGGGCGCGGACCTCTACGTCTTCTCCACCTACAAGCTGTTCGGACCCCACGCCGGGGCGGTGGTGGCCGACCCGGCGCTCCTGGAGCGCATCTCGCCGGCGAAGCTCGCGCCGGCGTCCGACGACGTGCCTGACCGGTTCGAACGCGGGACCCCGGCGTTCGAGCTGCTCGGAGGGATCACCGCGGCGGTGAACTGGCTGGCCGGTCTGACCGACGCCGGCGGCTCGCGCCGCGACCGGCTCGTCGCCGCGCTCGCCGCGGTGGAGGAGTACCTCGCCGATCTGCTCCGCCACGCCCTCGACGGCCTGGCGCCCATTGACGGCGTGCGCGTCCTGCCCGCGCCGCCGCGCCGCACCTCCACGCTGTCGTTCGTCGTCGAGGGCCACACGCCGCTCGCCGTCGCCGAGCACCTGGCACAGCGCCGGGTGTCGGTCTGGAACGGCGACAACTACGCCTACGAGCTGATGAACCGCTTCGGTCTGCAGGACTCCGGCGGCGCGGTACGGGCGAGCCTCGTGCTCTACAACACACCGGTCGATGTCGATCGGCTGCTCGAGGCGCTCGGCGAGCTCGGCTGACGCGCGCCCGCCGAGCCCGCTGGTGGATCAGTCGCCCTGAACCACGCGCTCGAGCAGGCGGCGAAGCTCCCGGCGGTCAGCCGCCGGCAGCGGGGCGAGCAGCTCTTCCTGGGCTGCGTCCACGCGCTTGTCCAGCCGGGCCAGTGCGGCTCGGCCGGTCCGGGTGAGCGCGACGACGTTGCGGCGGCGATCCGTTTCGTCGCGCCCGCGCGCGACCTGCCCGTTTGACTCGAGCTCGTTGAGGATCGCGTGCAGGTCGCTGCGGTCGATCCACAGCCGCCGCCCGAGCGCGGCCTGGCTCGCGGGCCCCTGCTCGGCGAGCGAGGTGAGCACCACGAAGTGCTGGCGCCGGGCGCCCTCGCGGGCGAGTGCCTCCTCGACCAGGCGCTGGGCTCGGCGCGCCACCTGGGCGGCCAGCCAGCTGGGCAGGCGCTGTAGGCGAAGGGGAGGGTCGTACTCGGTCTCGTGCTCTGACTCACTCATGGCCGTGGAGCTTACATTGGAGCCGCCAACGTTGGATACGCCAACGAAGTGGTATTGTTGGGCAGACCAACGTTGAGCCGACCAACGAAAGGATTGTGACGATGGCAAGCGACACCACATTCACACCGCAGGTCCTGGGCGAGACCGAGAAGGCCCTCAACGCCATCCTCTACCGGGAGCTCACCGCCGTGGGTCTCACCGAGCACCAGTGGATCACCCTCCGGCTGACCGTGACCGCTGGCGGGGAGCTCCCCCGCCAGCAGCTCGTGGGACGCCTCGCCGGGGCCCTGAAGGTCGATGGGGCGGATGCCGAGGCCCGCGTCGATGAGCTGGCGGCCGCAGGCTTGATGGAGTCATCCGGCGACGGAGGGGTGGCCGTGACCGAGGCCGGCGCCCAGCTGCACGCCAACATCCGGGCTGCCGTCAACGAGATCACCGAGCGTCTGTGGGGTGACCTGCCGGCGAGTGACCTGGAGACGACCGGGCGCACCCTCACGGCGATCCTCGCGCGGGCCAACGCTCATTACGGGAGCGCGGCTTGACTCTCTGACTATTATCAGAGAATGGCGATCGCACCGCCCACGGCCACCGATGACACGGATCCGGGGGTCGCGCAGGTCCGGCGCTTCAACCGGGCAGTGACCCAGCGGGTCGGCGCCCTGAGCGACCACTATCTCGCGCGGTCACGGCCGCTCTCCGCCTCTCGGGTCCTGTGGGAGATCGGGCTGGAGGGCGCCGAGGTCCGGGCCCTGCGGGCGAGGCTGGACATCGACTCCGGTCAGCTCAGCCGTCTGCTGCGCGGGTTGGAGGCCGACGACCTGATCGAGGTGGTCCCCAGTCCCTCGGACGCGAGGATCCGCGTCGCGCGGCTCACCTCCGCCGGGGTGGCCGAGCGAGGCGTCCTCGACGACCGCAGCGACGAGCTCGCCCGGTCGATCCTCACGCCGCTGGACGCCGCGCAGCGCGAGCAGCTCGTGACGGCGATGCGGTCAGTCGAGCGCCTGATCACGGCATCGCTGGTGGAAACGCGGCTCGTCGACCCCGAGCATCCCGACGCCAAGCGCTGCCTGCGCGCGTACGTGGCCGAGCTCAACCGGCGCTCGGACATCCTCTTCGATCCCCACAACGGCTCCACCGCCGAGCCGCACGAGGTCCGCGCCCCGGCCGGTGCGTTCCTCGTCGCCTACCTCAACGGAGAGGCGATCGGCTGCGGCGCTGTCAAGCACCGGCGCGGTGGCCCGTCTGACATCAAACGCATGTGGGTGGCCGAGTCCGCCCGCGGCCTGGGGATCGGCCGGCGGCTGCTGCGTGAGCTCGAGCAGTTGGCTCGCGCGGGCGGCGCGCCCGTGGCGCAGCTCGAGACCAACGGGACGCTCGTCGAGGCGATCACGATGTATCGCTCGGCCGGGTACGCCGAGGTGCCGGCGTTCAACGAGGAGCCGTTCGCGGACCACTGGTTCGCCAAGCCGCTGACCTAGCGCCCGCAGGCCGTAAGGTGGGCGCCGCCCTCCGCGAGGGCCACGCCGTCGCCACGACGCGGCCCCTGCGGGTGGGACGCTCAGTGATCGTGGTGGCGAGCGAGGTGTGCGACCAGGCGGGCAAGCCCGTGTCGCACACCACTCAGTCTCAGGCGGTCATCGCCGGCGCGTCCTGACCGGCAGGCTGACCCTGCCGGTGCGCCGCAACCGGCGGCCGGCCTCGATGGCGGCCGCTTCCATGCGCACGATGTCGGCGAGCCGGTTCTGCTCCGCCTCGGCGGCCGGGTCCCGCCGAGGCCGCGTGCCGGGGGTCCGTCGCGCGTGAACCGGAGCCCCTGGCCGCCGGGGGTGACGGGCTGACGTGCTCGCCATCAGGCGGCCTGCCGCTCGAACGGCATGGCGGGCTCCTCGGCGACGAACGCCACCGTCTCGGCCCGTTCCTCGGCCTCCTCGGACAGCGGGGTGCGCAGGAGCGTCACCGCGGTGGCGATGGCGGCGATGACGGCCACCGCGCCGATCGCGAAGGCGAGGTGATATCCGCCGATCAGGGAGTCGGCCGCCGTGTGATGCTCGCCCAGCAGCGCCCTGGAGTGATTGGTGGCGATGGTGCCGAGCACCGCGAGCCCCAATGCACCGGCCACCTGCTGGGAGACGTTGGTGATGCCGGAGCCCAGTCCCGCGTCCTGCGGCGGAACGTCGGCCATCGCGATCTGCAGCAGCGGCATGAAGGCGTTGCCGATGCCCAGGCCGATGGCGAAGAAGGCGAAGAACACGGTGGGGAAGTAGCTCGTGTGCACCCCGGTCGTCTGTAGGAGCAGGAGCCCGGCGATGACGCTCAGCATCCCCGGGACGAGCACCCGCATCTGGCCGAAGCGCTCGACCAGGCGCGCGGTGACGCCGGTGGAGAGGATCCCGACGGTGACGGTCCAGGGCAGAAATGCCATACCGGTCTGCAGCGCGCTGTAGTGGCGGACGTGCTCGAGGTAGAGCGTGCCCAGGAAGAACGTCGAGTACATGCCGGTGACCAGGAGGCCACGGACGGCGCTTGACCCGACGAGGCCGCGCAGCCGGAGGATGCGCAGGGGCATGATGGGGTTCTCGATCCGTGACTCGAGAGCGATGAACAGGGTCATGAGGACGGCGGCCAGCGCGCCGAACCCGAGTACCTGCGACGAGCCCCAGCCGTGATTGGTGGCCTGCACGATCGCGTAGACGGCGGTCATGAGCGAGACCGTGACCAGAACGGAGCCGAGCCAGTCGACGCCGTGCTCGAGGCCCATGCCCCGATCCTCGGGGATGAGCATCCGGCCGAACGCCATCGCGGCCAGGCCGATGGGGAGGTTGACGAAGAAGATCCAGTGCCAGCTCAGCGCCTCGGTCAGCGCTCCGCCGGCCAGCAGGCCCAGGGAACCGCCCGCGACGGCGGTGAACACGTAGGCGCTCATCGCCCGCGCGCGGTCATGGGGCTGCGGGAATTCGGTGACGATGATGGCCAGGATCACCGAGGCCTGCATGGCGGCTCCGATGCCCTGGACGAAGCGGGCGGCGATGAGGAAGCCCTGGCTGGGCGCGGCGCCGCAGAGGACCGAGGCGACGGTGAAGACGACGAGCCCGGCCAGGAACACGCGCTTGCGGCCGAGCAGGTCCCCCAGGCGCCCGGCGAGCAGCAGAAAGCTCCCGAAGGTGACCAGGAACGCGTTGATGACCCAGGTCAGGTTGCCCTGGCTGAAATGCAGGTCGCGCTGGATCGACGGCAGCGCCACGTTCACGATCGTGGTGTCGAGCACGATCATGAGCTGGGCCAGGCAGACAACCACGAGGGCCATCCACCGGCGGTCGTTGGTGGGGATGGATGTGGGTGTGGGTGAGAGGTTCATACGTCCAAAAAGTTGAGGGGGCGGATGGGTTGGTGGTAAAATGGAGGCCACCTCCAGAACTATGTGGAGGCAACCTCCGGTTACTATAGCGGAGGCACCCTCCGTTTTGTCAAGCGATATTTCTGAGCAACCATGAGCGCCACCGATAGCCCCACCGACATCCTCGTCACCCGCCCCAAGCGCGCCGACGCGCGACGCAACTACGACAAGGTCATCGCCGCCGCGCGCGAGGCCTTCGCCGAGAGCGGCGCATCGACATCACTCGAGGAGGTCGCCCGGCGCGCCGAGGTGGGGATCGGAACCCTGTATCGCAACTTCCCCAACCGCCAGGCGCTGCTCGAGGCCGTCTATGTCGGGGAGCTCGAAGGCCTGTGCCATGCCGCCGGCGAGCTGGAGGATCTCAAGCCGTGGGATGCGCTGGTCGTCTGGCTGCACCGCTTCGTCGGCTACATGGCCACCAAGCAGGCCCTGGCGCAGGAGCTGCTGAACTACGTCGATCGCGACGCCCCGCTGTTCAAGGGCTGCCGGGACATGATGTACGAGGCGGGCGAGCCGCTGCTCGAGCGCGCTCAGGCCGCTCAGGCGGTCCGGCCTGACACCAACCTCGGCGAGATCATCCAGATGGTCGGCGGCATCGCCAAGATCCAGGGCGTCGAGCCCGAGCAGATCGACCACATCCTGGACATCGCGCTCGACGGGTTGCGCTACCGCGCGTAGGTCGCCCGGGCGCCGAGCGTTCGGCGCGCGAGCGCTGCCAGCAGAGTCGCCGAGGCCGCCGCGACGGCGGCCACCACAAACGCCGGTCGCGGATCGCCGGGATGGCTGACGGCCCCGGCGAGCGCGCTGGACAGGCCTGCGCCGCCCGCGATCCCGGTTGACAGCCAGCCGAATGCCTCCGCCGCGCTGGACGCGGAGACGTGCGCGTCCACGAGCAGCGAGATCGTCGTCAGGCTCGGGTTGAGCGGGAGGCCGACCAGCGCCAGTGCCGCACCCAGCACGATCAGTCCGGGGGCGGCGATCGTAATGGCCGTGGCCACCGTGAGCGCCCCCAGGAGCACGAGCAATCGCCCGATGGGCACGAGTTTCCACCGGCGCCCGCCATAGATCGCCGCGCCCATGATCCCCCCGATCGACAGGATGGCGACGAGCAGCCCGCTTGCCGCCGGTGCGTGGTGTGCGGCGGCAAACGTCGGTACCCCGACCTCGATGGCGCCGATCACCGCTCCCACCAGGCCGCCCGTGGGGATCAGCGCGCGCATGCCGGGGGCGCGCAGCAGCGCTCCGCCCCGCTCCCGCGGTGACGGGGCGGACCGCTCCAGGACCGATGGCAGGGAGGCGGCGAACCCGAGCGTGCCCGCACCGGTCACGGCCGCCACGGTCACGAGCGCCGCCGACGCGTTGGACGCGACGACCACCGCCGAGAGCAGCACCGGGCCGGTGAGGATCGCGAGCTCCTGCGTGAGATAGACGAGGCTGTAGGCCGACGTCCGGTCGCCATCCGCCGTGGCCGCGCCCCACACCACGCGCATGCACGTGGACACCGGCGGCAGCGACGCGCCGGCGAGCACGCCGACGGCCACGAGCACGCCGCCCGGCGCGTGGGCGTCGGACAGCGCGACGATCGCGACGACGGACGCGGGATGAACGACGCCGGTCGCCGCCATGAGGCCGCGCCCGCCGCGACGGTCGATCAACCGGCCCTGCACCGGCCGACTCAGGCCGCCGGCGATCGACACCGCGCCCACCACCGCGCCGGCCAGCGCCAGCGAGCCCCCGTGGCCCCGGATGACCAGGATGATCCCGATGGCGCCGGCCCCCTGGGTGGTCTGGGCCAGCAGCCCGCTGAGGGCCTGCCAGCGCACGGCCGGGGAGCGCAGCAGGACGCGGTACGGGCTCGACGACATCGCCGGCGAGACTAGGCCAGCGTATCCGCGTATGCCTTGAGCGCGAGCAGGGTGCGGCGGCTCTCGTGCGCGAACGCCCGCACGATCACGGGCTGGAAGAGGCGGAGCGATCGGGGGATCTCGATCGTGACCACCCGGTGCACGTGGGTCGACGCCGCGCCCGGGGTGAGCGTGTAACGCATGAGCACGTCGATCGTCCCGGTGTGAAACCGTCCGGTCATCGGCTGATGGAAGGTCACGCGCGTGGGCCGCTCGAACTCCGTGACGGTTCCGTTGCGCACCCCGAGCGGCCCGGGCTCACGGTACGTCGTCCCCAGCACCACCGGGTCCGAGGAGATCTCGTGCGTGCCGCGGAACGACGAGGACTTGCCCAGCCAGCGCTCCTGGCCGCCGAAGTCGACGATGAGGTCGAAGATCGTCTCCGCCAAGCAGCCGATCTCGGCCTCGCAGGGGAGCTCGATCATCGGCCGTGACCTTACTGGTAGAACATCCGGCATGGCCATGTTCCACGTTGTCGTGACGCGCACCGGGCCGAACTGGCTGGCGGGACGGCCGCTGGAGGAGCAGACCGGGTGGACCGAGCACGCGGCGTTCATGGATGGCCTGGTGGATTCCGGGTTCGTCGTGCTCGGCGGCCCCTTGGGTGACGAGCGCCGGGTGGTGCACGCCGTGGACGCCGCGTCCGAGGGCGCGGTTCGCGAGACGCTGGCCCGCGACCCGTGGAGCGAGACGCACCTACGAGTCGAGTCGGTGGAGCCCTGGACGGTCCGTCTCGATGGACGGGGTCACTCATGACCGTGACTGCCGCCAGCGCCGCTCCCGCTTGGTCGGTCGCAGCTTCGGCGCCGCCGGCGAGAACGTGAACCTGAACTGAGCCTGGCGGACCGCTCGCCGCATCGCGGTGGTCGCCGACGCCGCCCCGGTGCTCAGGTTGAGCACCGTCACCGAGTTGGCGGGGAAGCGGTAGGCGAAGCTCGTGCCCACGGAGCCGAGCCGACGGGTCGTCGGCGAGACCGCGTTGGGGTCGTTGAGCGAGTTCATCGCGTCGGGGTTGCCGGTGAGGGTGGTCGCGGTGCCGCCGCTGGCCCCGTTGCCGAGGCCGGCCAGGGAGACCGTGGTCAGCGCCGGTGCGCTGCCGTCGTTGACGACCGCGAGGTAGGTGTGACCGTTGCCCTGGGAGGCCACATCGAACAGCGTGCCACTGCCCGACACGAGCTGTGAGCCGATGACATGGTCACCGTGTTGGGTTGAGAGCATCTCCTGTGCCCAATACGACGGTGACACGTAGCTCTTCAGCGCGTTGTAGCCGATCAGGTTGGTCGGCCAGCTGGGCACGTTCACGTTGACCAGCAACGGGGCGTAGGACGCGCCCAGCACCAGGTCGGAGTTGCGCTCGGTGCCGGTGAGGAAGGCCGCCTCGCCCACGGCGTTGGCCAGCGTCCCGGTCGGGGTGCCGTTGGTGGTGGCGTACTCGCCCACGATGACCTTCGGGCCGGTGCGGCTGACGCTGTCGAAGAGGTGGGCGTTCTCGGCGAAGTACTGGGGGTCGTTGTTGTAGTAGTGCTCGTCGACGATGTCGACCGGTCCGTTGGTGACCGGCGTGGTCGCGATCAGCTTCAGCTGCGGGTAGGCCGCTCGGATCGCATTGGCGAACATCGGATAGCGGTAGGCGTTGTAGCTCCCCGACCCGTCGAAGAAGTCCTCGTTGCCGATCTCGACCATGCTCAGGTCAAACGGCGCCGGGTGGCCGTCGGCGGCGCGCTGCGCGCCCCAGTACGTCGTCGTCGGCCCGATCGCGTACTGGATCTCATCCAGCGCCGACTGGACGTAGGGCTCCAACTGGCTCTGGGGCACGACCGTGCCGGTGAGCGTGTACCCCGCCCACACCGCGAGCACCGGGGAGGCGTGCACCTCCTCGGCGAGCTCGAGGTATTCGAGCAGCCCCATCCCGTCCTGGGACCAGTAGCCCCAGGCGCTGTTGAAGTGGCCGGGACGATCCTGGATGGGCCCGACGGTGTCCTCCCAGTTAAAGCGGGTGTCGATGGTGTCGCCTTCGAGGTAGTTGCCGCCCGGGATCCGCATGTAGCCGGGGTCCAGCCCGGCCAGCTCCTGCATGAGGTCGATCCGCAGCCCGTTGGCCGTGTTGTCATAGGTGGGCGGGAACAGCGAGACGATGGTGAACCACAGGTTGCTCCCCGCCGCCGAGGCCGCCGGTGTGGAGATCACAAGCCGGTTCTCCAGCGAGGGCGGCGCCCCGGCGTTGGTGTGGAGGGTCGTGGTGAACTGCTGCCAGGACCCGGTGACGCCCGTGACCGTGCTCGAGGCCCACACGTGGCCGGAGTTGCTCTCCAGGTCCACCGTGAGCGGGCCCGGACTCGCCGCGTCGCCGCGGGCGAAGAAGGACACGTTGTAGGTGGTCGACGGCTTGACCGGGATGCCCCAGTAGCCGGCGTTGGCCACACCCACCCGGCCGTTGGAGGTGCCGCCACCCACGGCCAGCTTGAGGCTCACCGGGTTGGCCGAGTTCAGAGGCTGGCTGGAGTCCAGTGAGATGCTGGCGTCGGTGCCGGGCGAGCCGACCTCCGACCACGCCACCGGACTCGAGGAGCTCTCCTTGAGGTCGCGGTTGCGGATGAGCTCGGCGTAGAGGCCGCCATCACCGGAGTGGTTGATCTCCTCCAGGAACTCCCCGAACTGCGTGGGGTTGATCGCCGGCCCGCGCTGGGAGGCGTCGACGGACAGCTGCCCGGGACCCGCCAGCTGAGAGATGGCGCCGGCGCCGAGGGCGCCCGCGTACGTCCGGACGTCGTCGATGTTGCCGGAGACGAAGTCGACCATGCCCGAATTGAAGAACCCGCGCCCGACGGCCAGCGGGCCGGTCGCTCCCCAGTTGGGGACGTAGGACACGGTCTGCTGGAGCGCGCCGTTGACGTACAGGGAGATGGTCTGCCGGGCCTCGTCATAGACCCCGGCCAGGTGGTACCACTCGTTGGGCTGGGGGATGATGTTGGGCGCGCTGGCGATGATGCCGAGGGCCTTGGGAGAGTCATACGCCGGCCGCGTGAAGGCAAAGCGTCCCGTGTCGGCGCGCAGCTGCAGGAAGAAGCCGCTGATCTGGGTGCCGTCCTGGCTGACGAACGTCTGATAGCCGCTCGTGCTGGTGAGGTACACCCACGCTGACACGGTGAAGCTCTGGGTGGTGTCGATCACCGGCCCCGCGCTCTGCGCGTACTGCTGACTGGGGGTACTGACCGCCAGTGAGTGCGGACCGACGATGCCCGGTCCCCACGACGCCCTGTTCTCGAGCGTCAGCGGATCGTTGTTGCCGGAACTGTCGGCCGCGGTCGTCCCGGTGCCCTCGTCAAACGTCCAGTGGCCGGTGAGGGTCGGAGCGGCCGCCGCGAGCGGCGGGACCGCTAGCGTGGGCAGGGCCAGCACCGCAGTGGTCGCGACGACGAGGGTGAGAAGGCGCAGCAGGACTCGGCCCGGGCGGCGCCGCGGCGTGGACACGGTCATCTTGGGTCTCCCTCTCTCCGCCCACCTGGCCGCGCCATGTGAGCGCTAACAAATCAGGTGGCTCTTGGGTACCCCTGAGGGTGTGACCTAAACCTGCAATTGGCGGCGGCTGTCCGATCCCCGACACAATGCTGCCGACGGGTCGGCGAGTGCCTCGTCGCGCGGCGATGCGACCGGGTGCCCGGGACGTGTGTCATCTGAAGCGTGGTATGCACGCTTAGTTTGTACTCACCCCCGGGCAGCGCTGCCGCGGCCGACCGGCGAGGCGCTCAGACGATCTTGCCGGGGTTGAGGTGCCGCCCCGGGTCGGTGCCCGCGAACAGCGCCTTGAGCATCTCGACGCCCGGCTCAGAGATGTCCTGCCCCAGCCAGCGGGCGTGCTCGGTCCCGACGGCGTGGTGGTGTGAGAGCGTCGCGCCGTTGTCGACGAAGGTCTGCTGGATCGCGGACTTCACCACGTCGTACTCGGCCAGCATGTCGCCCCCCGGCGAGGGCGGGAAGGCGAAGGTGAAGTACAGGCACGCACCCGCGTGGTAGCTGTGCGAGAGGTGGCACATGATGTAGCCCATGACGCCCAGCTCGGCGAAGGCGCGCTCGGCGGCGGCGATGACGGCGTCGTAGACCGGGGTGAGCCGGCTCCATGGCATCGCCGTCTCCGACACGTCGCCGGCCACCCCGCGGTCGAGCAGGAAGTCACGGATGTAAGGGGTGTCGAACTTCTTCTGGTCATACAGCGCGCCGGGGCCCGAGCCGATGCACAGGCCGCCGTGGGCCTTGACGATCCGGCCCACGGCCTTGCGCTCGCGGGCGACGTGGGCCTCGCTGCCCTCGTAGCCGATGAACGAGAGCGCCATCGCCTCGACGTCGAACCCCAGCCGGCGCACCAGGAACTCGCGCAGCGCCCGAGACTGGAGCTTGTCCAGCAGCGTCGGCCGCTTGCGGGTGGCGAAGGAGAACTGGGTCTCGCGAGCGTCGGAGACCCGCGTCACCGAGACGCTGCACTCGCTCTCGGCGATGGCGCGCATCGCCGCCAGGCCCGCGGCGAAGGTGGGGAACAGGTACCCGAGGATGACCCGCTTGTCCGGCAGCCGCCGCACCTCGACGGTGGCCTCGGTGATGATGCCGAGGCGGCCCTCTGAGCCAAGGATCATCTGGCGCACGCTGGGACCCGTCGACATGGCCGGCACCGGGCGGGCGACGAGCGTCCCCGAGGGCGTGACGACGCGCAGCCCCTTGGCCAGGTCGGCGATGTCGCCGTAGCGGTCGGACTGCATCCCCGAGGAGCGTGTGGCGATCCAGCCGCCGAGCGTCGAGTGCGGGAACGAGTCGGGGAAGTGGCCCAGCGTGTAGCCGCGGGCCGCCAGCTGTGCCTCCACGTCGGGGCCCAGGACGCCGGCCTGGACGCGGGCCAGCCGGGAGGGCCCGTCGATCTCGAGCAGCCGGTCCAGCCGCGCCAGGTCGACCGAGATGACCGGCCGCATCTCATCGGCGGGCGCCTCGAGCGAGCCCGAGATCGACGAGCCGCCGCCGAAGGGGATGAGCACTGCGTCGTGCTCGAGCGCCGCCCGCATGACGTCTGAGACCTGATGCTCGCTGCTCGGCCGGACCACGACGTCAGGGACCCGGGTCAGCTGCCCGCGCCGCTGGAGGATGAGGTCGCGCAAGGACTTCCCGCGCGTGTGGACGACGCGGTCCATGCGCTCCACCGACACGGCGTCGGGACCGACGGCCTCCTCCAGCGCCCGGCGCAGGCCGTCGGGCAGGTCGGGCTCGGGGACGGGCAGGTCCTCGAAGCGCACCGGCACGGCCGTCGGCGGGCCCACCCGGACCCCGAGCACGCGCTCGATGAAGGGCGCGAGGTCGGGCTTGTCCTCGTGCGTGAACTCGACGCCCTCGTGCCCCCAGCCCCACCATTTCATCGCGGTCATTGCGTGCTGGACCATAAGCGATGGTGGCGGCGGGCCGTGCCGCGCGCGGGCGGGCCGCGCGAAGCGCCGTGCCGCGCGACGACCGGTGCCGCTCGTGATTTTTCCGTGAACGCGGTGATCCGCCGACGCGCGCGCTCCGTAGGGCCGAGTGAGAGAGAGCTGAGGACCTGGCCCGGGCCGCGACGACGCGGCGCTGTGGGAGGCGAACGAGGCGATGGACCGGTCGCTCGGCGCACAACCCAATAGGAGGACTCAATGAGTGACCTCACCAGGCGCGGGTTCGTCAAGAACTCCGCGGCGGCGACGGCCGGCATCACGGTGATCGGTGCGCTGCTCGCAGACCAGGCGGGCGCCCACCCGGGCGACCCGGGCTCCCAGGCGGTCGTGGCCTACGTCCGCGATCCCCGCAAGGGCGACATCTCGGTCCTGTCCGGCGACCGCGAAGTGCACGTCCACGATCGCAAGCTCGCTGCTGCGATCGCGCGCGCCGCGGGCTGAGCCGCCGCACCGCAGCGCGCAGCACTCGTTTCTCACAACATCAATCGGAGGTAGAGCATGTCGTCTCATCGTGAGGCGCCGGCGATCAGCAAAGACCCGGTCGCCGACAACACCGACACATACGCATTCGTCAGCCCGGACGACCCGGGCACCGTCACGATCATCTCCAACTACCTGCCGCTCGAGGCGCCGTTCGGGGGACCGAACTTCTTCGAGTTCGGCGACGACGTCCTGTACGAGATCCACATCGACAACGACGCCGACGGGCGACCGGACATCACCTACCAGTTCGAGTTCACCACACAGGTCGGCAATCCGGACACGTTCCTCTACAACACGGGCCCGATCACCGCGATCGACAGCCCCAACTGGAACCGTCGCCAGTTCTACTCGGTGACGCGCGTGGACCGGTGGCGCTCGCGCGTGCTGGCCACCGGGCTGGCGTGCCCGCCGTGCAACATCGGCCCGTCGTCGACGCCCAACTACGCGGCGCTGGCCTCACAGGCGGTCCATGGCGTGGGCGGCGGCCACACCGTGTTCGCCGGCCAGCGGCTCGAGGGGTTCTATGTCGATCTCGGGGCGATCTTCGACCTCGGGGACCTGCGGCCGCTGCAGAACCTGCACCTGGCCTCGATGGTCCCGCCGGCCGCCGGGGTGGACGCCACCCACGGCTTCGGCGTGCACGCGATCGCGCTCAAGATCCCGATCTCCGAGCTCACCAAGGATGGGTCGACGCCGACCAACCCGATGTCCCAGAAGGCGGTGATCGGCGTCTGGGCGGCGGCCAAGCGGCGGCGCGCCGTGGTCCGCGAGCCGGGCTTCGCGTTCGAGGCCGGGCCCTGGGTCCAGGTGTCACGCCTGGGCAACCCGCTGTTCAACGAGGTCATCGTGCCGATGGGCGACAAGGACCGCTGGAACGCGGTGCCGGCGTCTGAGGACAAGCAGTTCCTCAAGTACGTCCAGCACCCGGAGCTGGCCGGGCTGCTCCCGGTGCTCTACCCCGGGGCCTTCCCCAACCTCGCGGGGCTCAAGGCGGCGCGGGCGGATCTGGTGGCCATCCTGTTGACGGGGCTTCCCGCCGGCATCGTCCCGGGCTTCCAGAACTTCACCGGGAGCACGTACGCCGACCAGTTGCGCCTCAACGTCGCCATCGCACCGACGCCGAGCGCGATGGTGAACGCGCTCGGGGTCGTCGCGGGTGACCTGGCCGGCTTCCCCAACGGCCGGCGGGTGTTCGACGACGTCGTCACGATCGAGCTGCGGGCGATCGCCGGGCTCACCTACCCGCTGGTCAACCCCAGCTACACGCCCGACGCCGCCGTCAACGCCATCACCGACGGGCTGACGTCCGCCAGCACGAGCTACCTCTCGCAGTTCCCGTATCTGGGGACACCGCAGAGCGGCTTCGCGACGACGCCGCTGGCGGCGTGAAGGGAGTGACAGCGATGACGACCGCGACCAACGGGCACGTCCACGAACACCCCACCGAGGCCCTCGGGTCCCAGCATGCCGCCAGCGCCAGTGTGGCGCTGGACATCGGCGAGGGGCGCGGAGCCCTCATCATCTACCCCAGCGAGGGCTACCGCGGCGCGGAGATCGAGATCAGCCGCGTCGAGGGCGACGGTCGCCGCGTCCACACGGGCGTGCACGAGCGTTCCACCGAGGCCGGACCGAAGCTCACCGCGATCTTCGGCAGCCTGGAGGCGGGTGAGTACATCGTCTGGGCCGATGCGACGACGGCGCGGACGACGGTCATGGTGTCCGAGGCCGCGGTCACCGAGCTGTTCCTGATCTGACCACATCCACGGCGCGGGGCGCTCGTCGTCAGGCGGGCGCCCCGCCCGGAGACCGGAGGGCGACATGCAACGAAGCACATCGGGCGCACGGCGCGCCCCGCTGACACGACGGGAATGGCGCTCGCTGGCGGGCATGGGCGCAGTCGTCCTCGGCCTGCACGTCGCCGGGTTCGTGATCCTGATCGCCGTCGTGGCGCCTCACCACTACGCGCTGGGGTCATCGGGCGCGTTCACGGTCGGCCTCGGCCTCACCGCCTACACGCTGGGCCTGCGCCATGCCTTCGACGCGGATCACATCGCCGCGATCGACAACACCACGCGCAAGCTCATGGCCGAGCGCGAGCGACCGCTCAGCGTCGGGTTCTGGTTCTCGCTGGGGCACTCCTCGGTCGTCTTCGGGCTGGCGGTGCTGTTCGCCGTGGGCATCCGCGCACTCAGTGGGCCCGTCCGCGATGGCGGGTCGGCGCTGCACCACGTCACCGGCCTCATCGGGACCGGCGTCTCCGGCGGGTTTCTCTACGTGATCGCAGCGCTCAATCTTGTCGTGCTCCTCGGGATCCTGCGCGTGTTCCGCGAGATGCGGCACGGCCGCTTCGACGAGGCCGAGCTCGAGCGCCGACTCGACTCCCGCGGCCTCATGAACCGCGTCTACGGCCGCTTTACGCGGATGGTCCGCCGTCCGTGGCATATGTACCCGCTGGGGCTGCTGTTCGGGTTGGGCTTTGACACCGCGACCGAGGTGGCGCTGCTCTTCCTGGCCGCCGGCGCCGCGGGGGCCGGGCTGCCCTTCTACGCCATCCTCTGCCTGCCCATCTTGTTTGCGGCCGGCATGTCGCTGCTGGACACGATCGACGGCTCGTTCATGAACTTCGCCTACGGCTGGGCCTTCTCCGAGCCGGTCCGGAAGGTCTTCTACAACCTCACGATCACCGGCCTGTCGGTGGCGGTGGCGCTGATCGTCGGGACCGCGGAGCTGCTCGCGCTGGCGACCGGCGAGCTCGGGCTCAAGGGCGGGTTCTGGAGCGCCGTGGCAGCGGTGAACATCAACACGCTCGGATACGTGATCGTCGGCCTGTTCGTGGCGACGTGGGCGATCGCGCTGCTGGTGTGGCGCTTTGCCGGGATCGAGGAGCGCTGGAGGGCCCACCTCAGGTAGGCGGATTGCGCGATTTAGGCCGGTATGCGTCCTCAATCGCGCGGACGGCAGGCACGATGATCTCCCCGATCGCCTCGGTGAGCCCGAGCGTGTGCTCCCGAGCGGTGACCGCGGCGGCGACGGCGTCGCGCTCGTCCTGGTTGGTGCGCTCCGGCATCCCGGCGAGGCGCAGACCAGCCATGCCATCGCGGCTCCACCGCGCCCGGCTGCGAGTCCCGCGCGGGCCGTGCCACCGGGTCCACGACGCCGTCGGGAACACCTCGATCGCAGCCACGTCGTGTGCCGCCAGCGCTGCGAACAGGGCCAGGCCGTGGCGCACCCAGCCGTAGTAGCCGCCCCTCTGCACGTGGGCGAGGTCGGGAGTCCAGCGAATGCCGCAGACCCGGCGCCGGAGCTCGCGCTCGTCGGCACGGGCGGTGTGGCCGTCGGGCGCGCACGCATGCGGGCCGTCGACCGCCACCAGCACCGGTGCCTGAGCGACCGCGAGCTCGACCACCGAGGCCATCGACATCCCGCCCCGCAGCTCGATCAGCGAGCGTTCGTCGATCACCGCCACGTCGAAGCCCTTGCGTTCCCCGCCGACGTCGACCCCCAGCCACAGCGCCATGGCCGGAGGCTAACCGGCGGTCCTCGGGGCGGCGATGGGGACCGCGAAGTCACAATCGGGCCGGCTCGTCTCGGTGATGGGCGGCGGGCTGGCCAGGTAGGTGACGCGGACCCCGAGGTCCGCGGGCCGGGCGGCATGCTCGTCGGCCCACGCGCGCAGCGACTCGGAGCACAGCTGCCACTCGGCCGCAGTGGTCTCACCACCGGGCCCGAGGTGGACGAATGCCTCCTCGTGCGCGGCCTCGGTCCGGAGGCTCAACTCGGGGACTGCGGCGGCGAGCCCCTCGGCCTGTTCGGCGGGAAGGGGACGGCACCATTCGAGGGGCCCGTCGCTGTCCTCTGAGACCTCGCCCCAGTAGATGCAGAAGGCCGCGCCCTCGCGGCCGTCGATCCGGGGAAGGTCGTGGCGCCGGAGCACGGCGATGAACTCCTTGCCCAGCGCCCACGCCCCGTCCTCGCCGTTGACGTGGCGCTTCAGGCACAGGATCCGGCGCTCGGGCATCGTGCGGGTGGTGACGTCATACATGATCGACCTCTTTCCACTGAGTCGGTCCACGAGGGCGGCGGCGAGCCGGCGCCGGACGGAGTGCTCTGTCTCCGCGCCGGCCCAGAACTCGCTGATCCGCTCGGCGACGCCCGCCGGCTCCAGACCGACGATCGTCTTGATCGGGGCCAGTGGGATCTGCAGCTGCCGCAGAGCCGCGATCAGCTGGGCGCGCTCCAGCTGGTCGGCCGAGTAGAAGCGATAGCCGGAGCTCTCGTCCACCCGGGCCGGCGGCAGCAGTCCCAGCTCGTCGTAGAGGCGCAGTGCCTTCGGCGACAGGCGCGACCGGCCGGCGAACTCTCCGATGCTCATCAGCTCCAACGGGTCATCTCCTTCGTGGACCTATGGTTACGCGCGCAGTGTGCGGCTTGTCCCAGGGCCAAGGTCAAGGGCCGCTTAGGATTCCGTCACGATGACGGCGGCTGACCCAGAGCTCTACTTCGATCTCGGCTCCCCCTACGCGTACCTGGCCGTCGAGCGTGCGGAGTCAGTGCTGGGGCGGCGGGTGACGCTCGTCCCCGTCCTGGTCGGCGCCATCTTCGGCTGGCGTGGGCGGGGCTCGTGGGCCCTCACCGCCGAGCGGGCCGCGGGTATGGCCGAGATCGAGCGCCGAGCGGCCGAGTACGGACTGCCTCCCATGGCCTGGCCGCCGGAATGGCCGGCCAACGCGCTGAGCGCGATGCGGTGTGCCACGTGGGCCGCGCGTCAGCGCCGCCTGTCGGAGTTCGCGCAGCTCGTGGGCCGCCGCCAATGGACCCAGGCCGCCGACATCGCCGATTTCGACGTCCTCGCCGCCTGCGCCGCCGAGGCCGGCCTCGACGCGACCGCGATGCGCGAGGCCATCCAGGCCCCCGAGCTCAAGGAGCAACTGCGCGCCGCCACCGAGCGCGCGTGGCAGACCGGTGTGCAGGGCGTGCCCACGCTGCGCTACCGCGAGCGCCTGTTCTTCGGCGATGACCGCCTCGAGGAGGCAGGGGCGGCCGTGGCGGAGCCTGCTTGCGCGATGCGCGCGGACGGGTCCGATGCCTGACTCGCGGATCCGGCTGTACGGGATCCCGCTGTCGCACCCGGTGCTGGCAGCGCGCGGAATGCTCGAGCGCAAGGGCCTTGACTACCACTACGTCGAGCTGCTGGCCGGACCGCATCCGCCGAGCCTGTGGGCTCTCGGCTTCCGGCGGATGACGGTACCGGCGATGAGGCTGGCCGACGGCCGGCGCGTCCAGGGGTCGCTGGCGATCGCCCAGGCGCTCGAGCAGTTCGCGCCCGACCCGTCGCTGTACCCGTCACAGCCGGAGGCGCGAGCCGCCGCTCAGGAGGCCGAGCGCTGGGGTGAGGCGGCGCTCCAGCCGATCCCGCGCCGGCTCATTCGCTGGGGCCTGCGCTCCAGTCTGCGCCAGCGCCGGTGGTTCGCCGAGGTCGGCACGCCCTTTCCCGCGCCGGGGGTGACGGGCTGGGTCCTCACGCCGATGGCCCCGGTGTTCGCGGCGCTGGTGGGGGCCAGCGACGACCGGGTGCGCGGCGACCTGGCGCGGATCCCAGAGCTGCTCGACGAGGTCGACAGGCTGCTCGGCGCCGGCGTGATCGGCGGCGCGGAGCTCGGGGCCGCCGACTTCCAGATCGGCTCCTCGGTGCGGATGCTGCTGGCGATGGAGGATGTCGGCCGGCTTGTGGCCGGTCGTCCGGCGGAGGCGTTCGCTCGCCGCGTCGTGCCCGACTACCCCGCGATCCCGGCCGTCCTGCCGGCCGACTGGCTGCCGCTCGCCTCCAGCGGCTGAATCCGGGTGGCCGGAGGCCTGCCGGCCGTGTAGCGTCCAAGTTCGTGGTGGACCGGGCCACGAGAAGGCGATTTCGTGATGGCGACCCCGAGGCGGTGCGCGCGGTCTACCGCGAGTACGGCCGGCTGGTGTTCGCGGTGGCGCTCCGTGCGCTGGGCGAGCGTGGCCTGGCCGAGGAGGTCACGCAGCAGTGCTTTGTCAAGGCATGGCGAGCGTCGGCCGGGCTCGACGAGGACCGGGAGCTGGGCCCATGGCTGGTGGCGATCGCCCGCCGTACCGCCATCGACGTGTACCGGCGCGAGTCGCTGCGCGCCGGCGCGCCGCTGGAGGCGGTGTCGGCCGACAATCCGGCGATGGTCACCGCCCCGGTCTCGGCGGAGACGCTGTACGAGACCTGGGAGGTGCGCCAAGCCGTGGAGGAGCTGCCCGGGGACGAGCGAGAGGTGGTGCGCCTTCAGCATTTCGCGGGCATGACGCACGGACAGATCGCCGACCAGCTCGGCGTGGCGCTGGGCACGGTGAAATCCCGGTCGTTCCGCGCCCACCGGCGCCTGGCGACCGCGCTCGGGCATCTCAAGGGTGAGAGCGGATGAGACTGGGTGCAGCGCAGCCGAACCGAATCGTGTTCCCTTGCGTATGCAGTAGGGACAAGGAGCGGCCGTGACTCCAAGCAACGACGACAGGATCGCGTACCTCGCCGGCGAGGACGTCGCGTCGCTGCCTGCCGATGAGCGGGCGGCGCTCGACGCCCTGCGCACCGAGCTGGGCGCGGCTGCGACCTGGGACGAGCCGCCCGGCGACCTGGAGGACCAGGTCGTGATGGCGGTGTCACGCGCCGCCGCGCAGGAGCGCGGTCCCGAGCGCGCCCCCGCCCCCTCCCGGTGGAGTCGGCTGCGGGCGCGCCTGCCGGTGCGCCGCCCGGTGCTCGCGCTGTCACTGTCGCTCTCGGTGGCGGCCGCCGCCGCTGTTGCGATCGTGCTCGTGACCAGCTCGGACACCATCACCCCCCCGCTCCAGTTCGCGATGGTCGTGCAGGGGACGTCGCTGGCGCCCGCCGCGCACGGCTCGGCGACGCTGACCAAGACGACGTCGGGGTGGCGGATCCAGCTCGCCGCGACCGGGCTCCCGCGCCGCGACGGCAAGAAGTACTACGAGGCGTGGCTGAAGAACGCCGCCGGGATCCTGGTCCCGGTGGGCACGTTCAACGACGCGCGCAAGGTCACCCTGTGGTCCGGAGTGCCAGTGACCAAGTTCCGCAGCCTCACCGTCACCCAGCAGCTGGCCAACGGCGACCCCAAGTCATCGGGGCGCAAGGTCCTCACCGGCACCATCCGCTGACCGGCGGAGAACGTTTCGAACCGTTCGGGGCGTTCGTCCGTACGGGGGTTTGAGACCACACTCGAACCACATCAACGGAGGGGACCAAACACATGGGGATCCAGGGACAAAGGTTTCGGCGATCGCGTATCGCCGTCGCAGGGACCGTGGTGGCGTTGGCCAGTGCCGGCTCGGCGTTCGCGCTGCAGGGGCTGCCACCCGGGGTGCAGGTCAACAACGACCCGGCGGCCGGGATCAACCCGGCGTTGAGCGTGAGCGGCGAGGATCCGGCCAACGCCGACGTCGTGGGCGGCGCGCTGACCGCCGGCAAGGTGGCCGTCCCGTGGTCGGTGTTCCGCCAGGCGACGGCGAGCGGCCACGACCAGGTCTTCTCACGCTCGTTCGCGGGCGGCGCGTGGACGACACGCGGGGTCGGGACGGTCGGCGGGAGCTCGAGTGCGGCGCCGACGTTCAGCGGTTCGCTGAACTTCGACCAGGGTGAGGACGGCGAGGCACCGGCGATCGACTTCGCCGGCGCGGGACGGACCGTGCCATGGGCGACCTGGTACGAGAACACGGCCGCGTTCGCCGGCAAGCAGCAGGTCTTCGCAAGCCGGTTCGACAACAGTGGAGACGCCAACCAGGGCAAATGGATCTTCTCCGGCCAAGGCCGGGGCACCGGCACCGGCACTGTGCCCGTCCCGTCGCTGAACATCCACACCGACCAGAACGCCGAGAATCCATCGGTGGCGGGCGGTAGCACCGCCGACCCCACCAAGCCTGGCCCGTGGATCACATGGCAGGAGACCTCGACGGCGAGCGGAAACCCCGACCAGATCTTCGTCGAGCGGCCGATCGGGCCGGGATCGACGAGCTGCACCGGGGTCACCCCCGGCGGAACCGCGACCGCGCCACTCGGCGGCTTCTGCTTCCAGCAGACCGGCGTCCCGCGTGTCGGCAACCCGACTCTCGACCCGAGCCTCAACATCGATCCGACCCGTCAGGGCATCGAGCCCGACATCGCCTTCACCGGCGCAAACGACGCCGTGCCGTGGGTCGTTTGGTATGAGACGGGCCCGAGCACCATGGGCCTGCAGCAAACCAATGGGATGGTGTTCGCCGCCAAGGCGGTCACCGACGCTTCCGCGAATGGCGGCTTCGAGTGGCAGGCCTTCGGCAATGGCGGGACCGGGGTGCTTGACACGTCCGCGGGCGGCCTGGGTTCATGTTCTGACACGCTCGCTGACGAGGCCGGCTGCTCGCTCAACATCAGCCCGACCGCCGACGCCGAGGATCCGCGCGTCGCCTCCGGCACGATGAACCCGGCCAACCCGACGGTGCCGTGGGTCGCGTGGGACGAGGACATCAGCGGGCACCATCAGGTGTTCGTCAGCCGCCTGGTCGGCACCGGCACGGCGGCGCGGTTCGTGCCCGTCAACAACGGGCAGCCGATCTCGACCGGGAGCAGCGAGTCCACCCGCCCCGACATCACGTTCTCGGGCAACACGCCATACGTGACGTGGCGCACCGACTCAGGCGGCACCGCGACGGCGTCGTCCGGGCACTTTGTCAACGCGGCCAATCCGACGTTCGTGCTGGACAACAGCAACATCGCGGTGAGTCCGCTGGCTCAGGCCGACGTGCGTGAGCCGATCTCGTCCGGGTGCACCGCCAATCCGTTCAACGCGGACGGCGCGACGTGCCAGGGCGCAGCGATCGGGACGCCGTTCTTCCTGTTCACCAACGGGACGAGCACGCGCAGCCTGTTCGCCAGCGCCTACCAGCCCGACGCCCCGGTGACCGGCGGGGCGACCGCGGTGACCCAGACGACCGCGACCGTCTCGGCCACCGTCAACCCGGAGGGCGCGCGGGCGAGCGTGTCATTCCAGTTCGGGACCACGACCGCCTACGGGCAGTCGACGGCGGTCCAGACGACGGGACCGGACAACGCCGCTGACGCGTTCAGCGCCGCCCTGACCGGGCTGCCGGTCGGGACGACCATCCACTACCGAGCGGTGGCCACGAGCGACTTCGGCACCCAGGTGGGCGCCGACCAGACGCTGACCACGCAGTCGCCCCCGCCGCCGGTCGTGCCGGGCAAGGCGTCGGTCGGGCATGCCCGGGTCTCGGGGAAGACCGTGTCGGTGCCGATCACCTGCAAGGGCGACACGAGCTGCACGGTGTCGCTGAAGCTCACGGTGACCGAGACGTTCCACGGGCACAAGCTCGTCGCGATCAGTGCCCGCAAGGCCAAGGTCACACACAAGACCGTGGTTCTGGGCACCGCGTCGGCGACGATCAGGGCCGGCCGCACCGCAACGGTGCGGATCAGCCTCAACCGCGCCGGCCGCAAGCTGCTGGCGGCGCGCCACAAGGTCACCGCCAAGCTGACGGTGACGCAGCGGATCTCCGGTCACAACCGGACGCTCTCCACCCAGAAGGTGACGTTCAAGGCGCCGAAGCATCGGGTCACGCACGGGGGTCACTGACCCGCGCTGACGCGCTGACACCCTGACCGGCGATCTGGCCCCCGTCGAGCGGCGCTCGGCGGGGGCCGTTTCGCGTGAAGGACTAGGCGGCCGGGCGGGCCAGAGCGAACGCGGGCTCGCGCCCCTCGAGCACCGCGGCGACCGCTTCGGCAGCCATCCGGTAGGGCGCGCCGCTCGACTCCGGCGAGTACCACGCGGAATGGGGGTTGATGAGCGTGCGCGGCCACTCCAGCGCCGGTTCGTCCGCCGCCGGCGGCTCCTGAGGCAGCACGTCCAGGGCGCAGCCGCCCAGCCGTCCCGCGCGCAGCGCCTCGCCCAACGCCGCGTGGTCGACGAGCGCCGAGCGCGCGCAGTTGACCAGGTACGCGTCCGGGCGCATGAGGGCCAGCCGCTCGGCACCGATCAGGCCGTGCGTCTCCGGCGTGAGCAGCGCATGCAACGTCACCACGTCGGCGGCGGCGAGCAGCTCATCGAGCTCCACCAGCTGGGCCGGGGCCGCGGCGTCGGCATCGAGGACGGGGTCGGCGGCCAGCACGCGCATCCCCAGCGCGTGGGCCCGCCAGGCGACGGCGCGACCGATGCGTCCCAGGCCGACGATGCCCAGGACCGAGCCCGTGATCCGGCGGCCCGGAGCATCGAGGTGGTCGTAGCGGCCGGCGTGGACAGAGCGATCCAGGAGCGTCACCCCGCGCAACAGGTCGACGGCAAACGCGATCGCGGTCTCGGCGACCTCGTCGTCGCAGTAGCCGGGGCAGTGCGTGGCCCACGCGCCGGCCGCCGCGATGGCCTCGAGATCGAGGTGGTCATAGCCGGTGGCGGTGGCGGCGACGATCCGGACCGAGGGCAGCGCCGCCAGCTCGGGCGCGCCGACTGGGACCTCGGTGCCGACGAGCAGGCCGACCACGTCCTCGCCCGTCGGCAGCGCCTCCGCGCGCTGGACCTCGACGCCGGGATGACCGGCGAGCGCGCCACGCGCCGCCTCGGCGTCGCCGACCTCGTCGATGAGGACCACCCGTGGCATGGCCGCCGTCAGGACGCCGGCATGTGGAAGGTGAACATCCGGTCGGCGTCGATCCGCGCGTACATCGGTGAGACGGCCTCCAGGAACTCCTCCTCCCAGCTCTCGCCGTAGATCGGGATATATACGTCCAGGACCGCCTGGCGGAACGCGGCGTGCTCCGGAGCGGCGATGTCGATCGTCACCGCACGCCCGTGCACGGTGACGGCCAGCTCCTCTCCCGGCAGGTACGTGGCCGAGACCTGCGGCCGGGTGCGGATGTGGCGGAAGCGCACCGAGTCCGCCGCCGAGCCGAAGTGAAAGGCGCCGCGGAAGAAGATGCCGTCGACCGGCCCGACGATGGGCCGGCAATCGCGCGTGACGGTGGCCAGCGCCAGCAGGCACATCCCGGTCAGCCGCTCTGAGACCTGCTCGGCGCTGAGCCGGCGCTCCGGCTCATGGATGGAGAGCAGGTGGGGCCCGGCGGCCGCGTAGCTCGCCTCGATGAGGGCCTGGAGCGCCTGTAGATCGTCGGCGGTCTCGTGCACGTCGGTGAGCAAATCACGTTTCGGGCGCGCGCGTGCGCGCGCCGAGCGCGGCGACGAGGAGGCTCAGGACGGCGGCGACCACGAGCGCCACGTGAAGCCCGCCCACCAGGCGGCCACCCGCGATCAGCGAGCCGAACAACGCCACCCCGATGACGCTGCCCGTCTGGCGCGCGGTGTTGAGGGTCCCCGAGGCGATGCCCGAGCGGGAGCGCTCGACGCTGCCCAGCAGCGAAGCGGTCATCACCGGCACGATCAGCCCCAGCCCGAAACCCACCGCGGTGAGCTGGGCGACCAGCGTCACGAACGCGCTCTCGGGGCCGATGCCCTCCAGGGCGACCGCGCCGCCGGCCATCAGCAGCGCGCCCCCGGCGATCACCACGCGCGGGCCGAGACGCTCCTGCAGGCTGCCGGCCACCGCGTTGGCGGCCATGATCGCCGCGGTCATGGGGGCGAAGGCCAGCCCGGCCTGGAGCGCCGAGAAGTGCTGCGCACGTTGGAAGAACAGGCTGAAGACGAAGATCAGGCCGTAGAAGGCGACGTTGACGAACAGTCCGATCGCCGTGTTGGCCCCGAAGGCCGGGCAGCGGAAGAGCCGCAGCGGCACCATCGGCCGGGCGCGACGGGCCTCGATGATGAGGAACGCCACCCCGGCGGCGGCTGCGCCCACGTACCCGGCCAGAACGGTGGCTGAGCCGAAGCCGGCGGTGCCGCCCCGGATCGTCGCTGCCGCCAGCAGGGTGAGGCACACGATCGCCGTGAGCTGACCCCAGGTATCGACCCCGCGCTCGGGCGACCGGCTCGTCTCGGGCGCGAAGCGGGCGGTGAGGAGGATGCCGGTCAGCCCGATGGGGGCGTTGATGAAGAAGATCGCGCGCCACCCAAGGGTCGCGGTGAGCACGCCGCCAACCAGCGGCCCCGCTGACAGGGCAGCGCTGGCGCCGACGGCCCAGCGACCGATCGCGCGGCTGCGTTCACGCGGCTCTGAGAAGGTGTGGTTGAGCAGGGTCAGCGAGCACGGCACCAGCAGGGCCGCGCCCGCGCCTTGGAGCGCCCGCGCGGCGATGAGTGCGGCGAGCGACGGGGCGAGCCCGCAGATCGCCGAGGCCACGGTGAACACCGAGAACCCGGCGATGAACACCCGCTTGGCGCCGATCCGGTCCCCTAGCGCGCCTGCGCTGAGGATGAGCGCGGCGAACGCCACCGTGTAGGCGCTGACGACCCACTGCAGCGCGCTGATGTCACCGCCCAGCGCCGCGCCGATCGGCCGGATGGCGACATTGACGACGCTGACGTCGAGCTGGACGACCGCAAACCCAAGGCTGGTGGCGATGAGCGTCAGGCTGCGGCGATGCGGGTGGGTGGAGTGCATCGACATGACCCTAGGAGCAGAACTGTTCAACCCTGGTTGAAACGTTCGGAGGGTACGCTGTGTGAGATGCTCGCCGACGCAGACCTCTCGACGGTCGCCGATCTCATGACCGCGCACCGCGCCACGATCCTGCTGGCGCTGCTCGGCGGGCGGCCGCTCAGCGCGGGCGAGCTGGCCACGCGCGCGGGCATCTCGCCGTCGCTGGCGAGCTCGCATCTGTCAAAACTGCTCGACGGGGGCCTCGTCGCGGTCGAGCAGAAGGGCCGCCGGCGCCACTACCGACTGGCCGGCCCCCGCGTGGCCGAGGTGATCGAGGCGATGCTGACGATCGCCCCCGACCGGGCGGCCGCCGGCCTGCGCGAATCGACACGCGGTGCGGCACTGCGGGGGGCGCGGACCTGCTACGACCATCTTGCCGGCGAGCTCGGGGTCGCGCTCACAGACAGCCTCGAGCGCCAGCATCTCATCGACACCGGGGACGGCTCCTACGCCCTGACCACCGCGGGCGAGCGTCGTCTGGAGTCGCTGGGGATCGAGGTGGAGCCGCTCCGCCTGCAGCGCCGCGCGTTCACTCGACCCTGTTTAGACTGGACCGAGCGCCGCCCGCATCTGGCCGGTGCGGTCGGCGCCGCGATTGCCGAGCACGCCCTGGCGCAGCGATGGGTGACCTTCGTGCCCGGCACCCGCGCGCTTCGCGTGACCGACGACGGCCGCCGGGGCTTCCTGGAGCAGTTCGCGCTCAATCTCGCGTGACCGCGACCGAGAGCGCGCCGCGGCCGACGCGAGCTATTCCCAGAGCGCGCTCATCCCCGTGGAGCTCCGCAGATCGTCGGCCAGCCGCGGCTCGTCCTCCGTGACCAGAGCGTCCAGCAGCCGGTAGAGGCCGTCGAAGGCCTCGGGTCCCATCTCGCTGCGGATCCTCGCCTCGATCCGCCGCGCCGCGTCCCGCTGGGCGGCCAGGAACTCGACCGCGCGCCGGGTCGGCGTGACGATCTTCTCCCGGCCGTCGGTGGGTGAGGGCGAGAGGGTCACGTAGCCGCGGTCGCGCAGACTGGCGACGATCTTGCTGGCGCCCTGGCGGGTGATGCCAAGCTCGCGGCCGATGTGGGAGATGGTCACGTCGGAGGCGGCGCCCACCAGTCGCAGCACGCGACCATCGGGGAAGCCGCGGTCGCCGAAGCCCGCTGCGGCCAGCTCCTGGTCAAGCTGGCGCCGGTAGCCCACCCACGCTTGCCGCAGGGCACCGCCCAGGCGTGCCGGGCGTGTACCCGCTCTCGCTTCTCCTCCGCCAACCATGAATTCCTCGCTGATGCGCCAGAGGCGCAGATGGCGTAATGGTGCCACCGCGAGGGGCGGCAAGGAATCACGGCGTCACGGCGAGGCGCTGGCCTGCGTCCCGGTGCCGCCGTTCTGGGTGCCCTGGGTCTTCGCGTGGGCGATCGCCTGCGCCACCTGGGCGGGCGTGATCGCACCGTGGGTGACCGAGGCGCAGTTCTGGCCGGCCGTCAGCAGAGCCGGGGTCTGGAAGTTGATGCCCGCCTTGGTGATCGCCTGAGCTGAGAGGTCTCCAGTGGAGCTCGGATCGGGGAAGTTGGGGAAGCCGTGCGCGCGCAGGCACCGCGCGAACGCGATCAGCGCCTGCGTCCTGGCGCGTTGCTGGGCGGGGTTGCCGTCAGAGCTATTGCCGGGGTTGCCGATGATGTGCTGGCAGGCGGCCTGGGCCGACTTGAACGCGGGCTGGCCCGAGATCGACGGGTTGATGCCGATGCTCACCGAGTTGCCGTTGGCGGAGCTCCTCACCACCGGATCGGGGAAGTTGCTGACCCCGTGGTTGCGCATGCACGCAGAGAACTGGTACGCGGCCGCGCCGGGTCCTCCCTTCGCCCCCGCCGCCGCGCCCGACGAGGACGTTGACGAGGGCGAATTGCCGCCGCAGCCCGCGGCGATCACCGCCACGACGACAGCGGCCACGAGCACGAGGCCGCGAGAGGGGCGTGGGCAGTCGAATGGCGTTGATGTCATGGTAGGCGTCCTTTGCGAGCCAGTGTGTACCCCGCCAGTTGTAGAGATGAGGTGGTGACACCACGGTCACGGCGACTGTGACCCCGCTGTTACGCGGCCTCAGACATCCTCTGGGAGTGAAACGATGAGGGTGCTGGTTGTGGAAGATCACCCGAGGTTGGCGACCGCGCTCGCCGAAGGGCTGCGTCGCGAGGGCATGGCGATCGACCTGGCCTTCGACGGCAACGAGGCGCTGTCACGCGTGGCGATCAACCGCTACGACGTCGTGGTGCTCGACCGCGACCTCCCCGGAGTCCATGGCGATCAGGTCTGTCGAGCGCTGGTGGACCAGCGCAGCGAGACCCGCGTCCTGATGCTCACCGCCGCCAGCACGATCCGGGACAGGGTGGAGGGGCTGGAGCTGGGAGCCGACGACTACCTGCCCAAGCCGTTTGACTTCGGTGAGCTGGTGGCGCGCATCCGAGCGCTGGCCCGGCGCGCCGTCGCACCCGTGCCTCCGACTCTGTCCTGCGGTGACGTGAGCCTCGATCCCTCTCGCCGCGCGGCGTCGCGTCAGGGGCGGCCGTTGGACCTCAGCCCCAAGGAGTTCGCGGTGCTCGAGTGCCTGCTGTCCGCCGATGGGCGCGTGGTCTCCACCGAGGAACTGCTTGAGCGCGTGTGGGACGAGACGACCAACCCCTTCACCGGCACCGTCAAGACGACGATGAGCCGCCTGCGGGCCAAGTTGGGAGAGCCACCGGTGATCCACACCGTGCGTGAGGGCGGCTACCGGATCTGATGACCCGGCTGCTGAGAGCACTGTCGCCGCGTGCGTGGCTGCGCGCGTCCCGCCGGACGGCCAGGTTGCGTCTCACTCTTCTCTATACCGGGATGTTCCTGGGCTTGGGGACGGCGCTCGTCGTCGGCATCTTTCTGCTCTCTGCCTCGGGCAGCAGCGGCATCAGCGCGCACGCCGAGGCCATCCGCGTGACTCCGACATCGACGACGATCACACCGGTGCCGCCCAATGCTCCCGGGCTGGTTCTCCCCCAGCCCCACGGCGGGGTCCTTAACGTCGTCAGCGGCCCTTCCACTGACTTGGCAGGGCTGCTGGCCACGACGTGGGGGCTACTGGTGGTCACCGCGATCGTCTCGGCCCTGTTGGGCTGGTTTGCCGCGGGGAGGGTCCTCCGACCGCTGCGGGAGATGACCGACGCCGCGCGCACGATCTCCGCCGGCAACCTCGGACGGCGCCTCGCGCTCACCGGGCCCGACGACGAGTTCAAGCGCCTCGGCGACACCCTGGACGAGCTGCTGGCACGGCTCGAGACGTCGTTCGACGCGCAGCGACGGTTTGTCGCCAACGCCTCGCACGAGTTGCGTACGCCACTCACCGTCGAGCGGACGTTGCTCCAGGTGGCGCTGGCGGATCCCAACGCCACCGAGGCGAGCCTGCGGGCGACGTGCGAGGAGTTGCTGGCGTGCGGCCGCGAGCATGAGCGCCTGCTCGAGTCGCTGCTCACGCTGGCCTCGAGCGAACGCGGTCTCAACCGCCGCGACCCGGTCGACCTGGCACGCGTGGCCGGCAATGTGCTGCTCACTCCGCGCCCCGACATGCAGCGCAACGGCCTCGAGCTCGACACGGCGCTGGAGCCGGCCGCGGTCGCCGGGGACCGGGCCCTGATCGAGCGCCTGATGGCCAACCTGGTCGACAACGCCGTGCGCTACAACTGCCCCGGCGGCCGGGTCGCCATCCGCACTGCCGCCGTCAATGGGCACGCTGTGCTGTCGGTGACCAATACCGGGCCGGTGGTGCGCCTGGACGAGACCGACAGGATGTTCGAGCCCTTCCAGCGGTTGGGCGGCGGCCGGGCGGCGGGCGCCGACGGCCATCACGGCCTCGGGCTCTCGATCGTACGGGCGATCGCCGTGGCCCACGACGCCACGATCGATGCGGTGCCGCAGCCCGCCGGCGGTCTGGCGGTCACCGTCAGCTTCGCTCGGCTGGGCGGCGCGGCGCCGCCTCAGAGCCCTTAGTAGCTGTGCAGAGTGTCGAGGGCGGACACCCCGCTGCTGTGAGGAAGGAGAGGTGTGACGGGATGTGTGTTTCAGTGTGTGAACACTTTTCGATGCACAAGTGACCGGTCGTTTGGCGGCCCCGGTGGCTGCGTGGTATAGCTAGACGCGACGGGAACAACACCCGGCACGGGATCGGAGGGATCAGGGGACATGGGTGTGCCAAGCGCGGCCACGGCGCCGCAGGCGAGCACGGCCACAGCGCCGCTCGTACGCAGGAACATCTGGATGCTGCCCGGCGGCGACCAGACGGTGGAGGAATACGCGCAGGCCGTCGCGATCATGCAGGGACGGCCGGCGCAGGACCCGACGAGCTGGACCTACCAGGCGGCGATGCACGGCACGCACGCACAGTCGGTGCAGCCGCTGTGGAACGGCTGCCAGCACGGGACATGGTTCTTCCTGGCCTGGCATCGGATGTTCATCTACTACTTCGAGCAGATCGTCCGCGCGGCGGTCGTGCAGGCAGGGGGCTCGGCTGACTGGTCGCTGCCGTTCTGGGACTACGGCGCGGGTGGGCAGCAGGCCACGCTGCCGGCCGCGTTTCGCAGTCAGACCGTCAACGGGGCTCCGAATCCCCTGTTCGAGTCCGCGCGGGCGCCGGGCATCAACCGCGGCCTTGCCCTTTCGCCGGCGGTGGCGTCGGCGACCCGGGCGCTGCGGGCCGCGCGCTTTGTCGGCACCAGCCAATTCGGAGGCGGTGTCACCGGGGTGGCCCAGTTCTCCAACGGCACCGGACAGGTGGAGAATCAGCCCCACAACGTCATCCACGATGCGGTGGGAGGCAACGGCGGCCTCATGGCCGACCCTGACGCCGCGGCGGCAGACCCCATCTTCTGGGTCCACCACGCCAACATCGACCGCCTGTGGTTCATCTGGACCGGCCCGCGCCACCTCGTCCCCAGTGACCCGCACTGGACCGGCCAGACGTTCTCGTTCTTCGACGCCCACGGTCAGCGCGTTTCCAAGACACCGGCTGACGTCCTGGACATCGTCGGCCAACTGGGTTACACGTACGAGCTGGCGCCCCCGGCCGGTCCGGCCGGGGTGGGCGGGACTCCGGTTCAACCAACTGCGGAGGATGTCGTGACCGGACCCGAGCCCCCCGAGGGCGAGCCCGAGCTCGTCGGTGCGTCAGAGACGCCCGTCCGCCTCGTCGGCGCCCCGGCGTCGGTGGCGCTCCAGATCGATCAGCAGGCCCACCAGGCCGCGCTGGCCGCGACCGGGGCCACCGCCCCGCAGCGCATCCTGCTCAGCGTCGAGGACATCGAGGCCGCGCAGAACCCGGGGACGGTGTACGGGATCTACGTCAACCTGCCCGCTGACGCCTCGGCCGACGTGGCCGAGAGCCACCATGCCGGCAACGTCTCGTTCTTCGGGGTGGAGCGCGCCCGCAATCCGCGCGGCGATGAGCATGCGCACGGCCTGCGGCTGGTGCACGACATCACCGAGCTGACGCAGAGCCTCGCCGCCCAGGGCGAGTGGGACGGCCACCACGTGGAGGTCACGTTCCGCCCGCTCGGGTTGATCCCCCCAGATCAGCCGGAGCTCGCGCACGCGCTGCCCGACACGGTGACCGATGCTGACCCGCCGGTGACGATCGGGCGCGTCGCCATCTTCTACGAGTGATGCCGCAGCTCCGCGCAGCCGCCGGCTGCCTGTGGTGGCGGCCGGCGGCGTGCCCGCGTGAACGGGCGGTGATGGCGGGACTGCTGGCGGCGATCGCCGGCGCCTGGATCGCGCTGGTGGCGATCTCGGTGGGTGCGGGGTCGGGCGGCGGGACGTGCGGGATGGGCGGCGGATGGCCGGGATGGCGGACGGCGGAATGGCGGGCGGGATGTCCGGGATGGATGGAATGGCGGGGATGCCCGGGATGGCGGGGATGTCGTCGTCGGCCCGCGCGGGCGCGTCCTCGGCCCACCACTCCATCCTGCTGGGCGGCGGCGCGATCGTCGCGGTGGCGATGTGGACGTTGATGGCCGCCGCGATGATGCTGCCCACCGCGCTCCCTGCGGTCCGACATGTCGCCGCCAACAGCCTGCGCAGGCGCCGCCCGCGCGCGATGGCCACCTTCGCCGCGGTGTATGCGCTCATCTGGGTGGCCTTCGGCGTGCTGGTGCTGGCGGCGTCGCCGGCATGGGCGGGGCTTGACCGGACCGCGGTGGCCGCGGGCGCGCTCGCTGTGGCCGCCGCCTGGCAGCTCTCCGCCCCCAAGCGCCGTGCCGTGCGTGACTGTCATCGGCCGTCGCCGCTGCCGCCGACGGGCCGCCGGGCCACCGCCGGCGTGGTCCGCTTCGCGGCGCGCAACGGCACCGCCTGCGTGCGCTCCTGCTGGGCGATGATGCTGGCGATGGCGGTGGCCACGACGGCGACCACGCTCGCTTGGCTGGCCGAGCGTCTGGCTCGTCATCCCGCGGCGCTGGCCGGCTGTGAGCAGGATGTGCGCGACGGCGGCACGCGCTACCTCGTCGCCGCGGTGCAGGAGACGCTGCGGATGCGCCCGCCGGTGCCGGTGACGCTGCGCTACGTGGCGCGCGACTTCACCCTCGGCGACCTGCGCGTGCCCCGCGGGACGATGATCGCCGCCGACATCGAGCGGATGCACCACCGGCCCGACCTGTATCCGGAGCCGCGGGTCTTCCGGCCCGAGCGCTTCCTCGAGAGCCGGCCGGGCACGTACACCTGGATCCCGTTCGGCGGCGGCGTGCACCGCTGTATCGGGGCTGGGTTCGCGCTCACCGAGGCGCGCCTCATCCTCCAGACCATCCTGCGCCACCTCTCCTTCGCGCGCGAGGACTCCACGGGCGAGCCCTCCCAGCGCCGCACCCTGATCACCATGCCGCGCCGGCGCGCCACGGTGACCCTGTTGCCCGCGGCCGCGCGCAGCTAGTGGGCCTCCCGCAAACGTTGCACCCGAAATGGCGGCTCCGGATGACCGTCATGCTGTGTCCTCGGATCTCGATGTGGCAGGGCCACACCTTCGATCCTGCGTCCTTGCCTGACGGCCCCCGGACCTCGCCCTTTTCAGGCGCAACGTTCCCGGGAGACCCACTAATGCCGCGGAGCGTGCGCCGGGTGCTTCTTGGCGGGCTTCACGCGGGTGGCGTGGGCCGGGACGAGATCGAAGACGCCCTGGACCCCGAGGGAGATGAGCAGCCGGGCAAACGACACGCCCGCGACCGTGACCTCGCCCTCGGTGTAGCCGGTGCTCGCCTGGGCCTGGGTCTCCCCGTCGGCGGCGCTCCAGCCGGTCTCGATGCAGGTGCCCTTCTTGGCGTAGCGGGCGATGACATCACCGGTATGCAGGGTCTGCCCGATCTGGGGTAGCCCCGTGATCTGCTCGGCGACGTAGACGTAGTGCCCCGCGGAGGGGCCGCTGGTCAACTCGTACCACACGTAGGGCTCGCGCCCGTCCCAGTTGCGGATGATGCCGGTCACCACGCCGTCGCCAAGCGCGCGGATCGGGTCCCCGGGGGAGAGACAGAGATCGACGCCCATGTCGGTGCGCCCGACGTAGGGCTGTTCTCCGTTGAACGGGTTCTGGTAGGGCGTGGCCGCACGGGCGCCCGCGGCACCGGCGAGGAGTACGCCGGCCAGTGTGGCGGCGGTGAGCAGGGCGCGCGCGGCGCGCAGCGAGAAGAAGGGCATGCCCTAGGGCATCGGCCGCCGCACCAGAATCCTGAATACTGCAAGCGACGGGCGCGACTGCCCGCACGTGGCGATCTCCTGGGTGGCGCGACGCGCGCGGGGTCAGCCGGGGTGGCTGATGCGCACCACGACGCGCGCGGGCCGCGTCGGCATCGCCAGCGACAGGAAGTCGCGGACCGGTGCGCGGTGATCACAGAACGGGCAGACGAGCGGCTGGGTCAGCGACAGGCCCTGGGGACCGGCCGCGATCGGGGCATCGCAGCGGGCGCAGGCGAGCGTCGCGTCGCACAGGCGGGCCGAGCGCGTGTCGCGGGGGCGGTGGGCGCCGGGCCGGACCCAGCGCGCGGGGGTGCCGGCCGTGTTGTGCGCGGAGCCGTCGATGCCGCGGAGAAAGCTCACCCCACCCAGTCTAGAAGCGGCCCCGGCTCCGACCGCCGCGCCACCGATCAGACTTAGGGACATGGCTCCCGAAGGCATCGCGATCGGCGACGACGGCGTCGCCCGCTGCTCGTGGGGCGACTCGGCGCCCGAGTACCGCCCCTACCACGACACCGAGTGGGGCTTCCCGGTGGCCGACGACGTGCGGCTGTTCGAGAAGCTCAGCCTCGAGGGGTTCCAAGCCGGCCTGTCGTGGCTGACGATCCTGCGCAAGCGCGAGGCCTTCCGCAAGGCGTTCGCCGGGTTTGACTTCACCAAAGTGGCGCGGTTCGGGGACGGAGACGTCGCCAGGCTTCTGGATGACGCGGCCATCGTGCGCCACCGGGGCAAGATCGAGGCGGTCATCAACAACGCCCAGCGGGCCATCGAGCTTGTCGCCGCCGAGGGCTCGCTGGCCCATTACATCTGGAGCTTCGAGCCGGCGCAGCGTCACGGCGGGCTGGATCACGCCGCGCTCAGGGAACTGGCGATGACCGAGGACTCCAAGGCGCTGGCCAAGGACCTCAAGAAACGCGGCTGGCGGTTCGTCGGCCCCACCACCGTGTACGCGTTCATGCAGGCCATGGGTCTGGTCAACGACCATCTCGACGGCTGCCACGCCCAGGGTCCGGCCGCCGAGGCGCGTCGCACCTTCATCCGTCCATGACCCGGGCGCGGCGGCGTGGCGCCGCGCTGCTGGCCATCGCCGCACTGTCGGCCATGGTCGCGCTGCTGGCCATCGTCCTGCCGCTCAGCCTCGGCGCCGCGAACGCCCGCGCATCAACGGCCGACCCCTACGACACCGAGGTCGTGCTCACGAGCGCCAACCTCGGGCAGCGGCTCACGCGCCTGCCCGACGTCGAGTTCGGCTCCCCGACCGTGAGCGGCGAGCCCGTGATCAACGTCAACGCCGGGGTGCGCTACCAGCACGTCAACGGGTTCGGCGCCGCCATGACCGACACGTCGGCGTGGCTCATCGAGCGCCGGACATCGGCGGCCGGCCGCCAGGCGTTGATGGACGAGCTCTTCGGCGCCGCCGGCACGGGCATCCATCTGAGCTTCGTGCGCATCCCGATGGGCGCGTCGGACTTCACGCACGACGGGCGTCCCTACACCTACGACGACATGCCCCCGGGGGCATCGGACCCGTCCCTGAGCCACTTCTCGATCGCCCATGACCGGGCCTACATCCTGCCCGCTCTGGGCCAAGTGCTGGCCGAGGACCCGCAGACCGAGTTTCTGGCCAGCCCATGGAGTCCGCCGGCATGGATGAAGGCCAACCACTCGCTGGGCAACGCGGACAACACCGGCACGCTGCTCCCGTCGGCCTACCGTCCCTGGGCGCGCTACTTCGTCTCCTTCCTGAAGGCCTACGCCGCCGCCGGCATCCCGATCGCGGCGATCACCCCCCAGAACGAGCCGGGGACCGCGACGCTGTATCCGGGTGTCAACCTGCCGGCGGACACCGAGGCCGGGTGGATCGCTCACGACCTGGCGCCCGCGCTGGCCGCCGCCGGGCTGCATCCCAAGCTCTACGCCGGTGACCTGGGCTGGGGCCCGAACCACGAGGGGTACATGCGCACCGACATCTTCGGCCCGGCTGGGCGCGCGCTCTCGGGCATCTCATGGCACTGTTACTTCGGGGCCCCCGGAGTGATGAGCACATTGCGCCAGGCCGCCCCGAGTCTGGACGAGATCGTCGACGAATGCTCTCCCGGGCTCATCACGCCGACGCCGACCTCGGAGATCGTGATCGCCTCGCTGCGCAATTGGGCCAGCACCGTGGCGCTGTGGAACCTGGCGCTCGATCCGCACGGCGGTCCGGTACAGGTCCCCAACCATGGCTGTCCCGGATGTGTCGGGCTGGCCCGCATCGACGAGGGCTCCGGTGCGGTGTCGCTGACGCGCTCCTACTACCAACTGGGGCAGGCGAGCGCGTTCATCGCCCCCGGCGCCCAGCGGATCGCCGCGACGCACTTCGTCTCCTACGTCTATCCGCGGTCCGGGGTCAACGTCGTCACCCCCGGGCTCGACGATGTCGCGGTCCGCAACCCCGACGGAAGCATCGTCCTGGTGGCCTATGACAACGCGCCGTTCACCGTCCACTTCGCGGTCCGGTGGCGAGGGCGGGCGCTGACCTCCGCACTGGCGCCCGGGGCGACGGCCACGTTCGTGTGGAATCGGCCCTGACGGGTCCCGAGCGGTTGAAAGCCGCAACCGCGCCGGAAAGCTCTCACTACTTCCCCGGAAAGCGGGTGTATGCCAGACTGTGGCCGCGCTGCGGGAGGCGTTCCTTCGTCACGCCGAACAAAGCCAGAGAGGCAGCTGTTGAATTCAGTCGAGTCAGTACAGCGGCCGCCAGCGATCAGTCGCGGGGGTGAGGCGGCCGAGCCGGTCGGCGCCGCCGTGGCGTCGCGAGAACGCTCGCCCCAGATCTACTGGCTGCCCGTGGCCACGCTGATCATCGGCCTGCTCGTGACCGGCGCGCTCGTGCTCGTCTCGCACTCCCAATACGTCTCCAACGAGAAGCGCCTGCTCAACCTCAGGGTCCGCGATGCCGCGGCGCTGCTGGGCGAGTCGGTACCCAGCACCACGGCCACGCTCGCCGCGGCGGTCGAGCAGGCCAACTTCACCAACGGCAGCGTCCCGCGGTTCGAGCGTCTCGTCGGCCCTGACGTCGGGTCGGGGGCCGGGCAGTGGCTGTCGCTCTCGCTGTGGAAGCTCGGAGCTCTGAACAAGGGCCCGGTGGCCGTGGTCGGGACGCCGCCGAAATTGGCCGCGTCGCCTGCCGGCGCCACGGCGATGCTGAGCGCGGCCGGTCGCAAGCCCGTCTTGAACGTGGTCGCACTGCTCAAGGCTCCGGGCGCGCGCCTGGGCTACGCCTATGCCAATTCGACCGAGTCCGGCGGCTACGTCGTCTATGGGGAGAAGCCGCTGCCGGCCAATCGGCGCTCGAAACTGCAGAGCACGAGCCAGTTCGCCGGTCTGGACTACGCCATCTACCTTGGCGCCAAGCAGACCCCCAAGGCACTGCTGGTCACCGACGCCGCCCATCTTCCGCTCCGGTCGCCGTCCTACGCACAGACAGTTCCCTACGGCAACAGCGCGCTCACGCTGGCGATGTCCTCGAGGGTGCCGCTGGCGGGCTCGCTGCCCAAGAACCTGCCGTGGATCAGTGCCGTGCTCGGGGTGTTGCTGACGATCGCGGCGGCGTTCATGACGCTGCGCCTCAGCCAGCGTCGGCGCGGCGCCGAGAAGCTGGCCGGGCAGCTGGAGGTCACGGCCAACGAGAATGAACGGCTCTACGCCGAGCAGCGGAGCATCGCGCAGACGCTGCAGCACGCACTTTTGCCCGACACCCTCCCGCAGCTCCCGGGCATCCAAGCCAGCGCCCTCTACGAGGCCGGCGTGGAGGGCATCGAGATCGGCGGCGACTGGTACGACGTGATCGACCTCGACGACCGGCGGCTGCTGCTCGTGGTCGGCGACGTCTCCGGGAGGGGGCTGCGCGCCGCGACCACGATGGCGGAACTGCGCTACGCCATCCGCGCCTACGCCGCCCAGAACGACAGCCCGGCGGAGATCCTCACCAAGATCAGCCGGCTGGTCAGCGTCGCGGAAAGCGGACAGCTGGCCACGGTGCTCTGCGCCACCGTCGACCTGGAGGCTCGGCAGCTCAGCATCACCAGCGCCGGCCACCTGCCACTGCTGCTGGTGGCCAACGGCGACAGCCGCTACCTGGACATGGAGATCGGTCTCCCGATCGGAGTGGAGGAGGGTACGGTCTACCACTCCACGACGGTGGGCGTTCCGCCCGAGGCGACGGTCGTCGCCTTCACCGATGGACTGGTCGAAAGGCGCGGGGAAAGCCTCGACCAGGGCCTCGAGCGGCTGCGCACGGCCGCGACCGGCCATGATGTAGGACTACCGGAGCTTTTGGGGGGGCTGGTGAGCGACATGGCGAACGGCCGCTCTGAGGATGACATTGCGATAGTAGGGGTGAGATGGACGAGCTAGAGGGGCAGCCTGACCAGCTGATCAGTTTTGATGTGGTCGTCGACGGAGATCATCACGCCACCGTCAGCATCGACGGAGAACTGGACATGAGCGGCATCGATCCGCTCGCGGCCCGGGTGGACGAGGTGCTGGGCAACGGCGTGACCCGACTGACTGTGGATGTCGGCGGGGTGCGCTTCGCCGACAGCTCCGCGATCGCGCTGTGGGTGCGGTGGGCCAGCGCGGTGGATGAATTCGAACTACGCGAGCCGCCACCGCTGCTCCGGAGGGTGATCGGTGCCATGGGCCTGGCCGAGAAGTTGGGGGCGACAACATGAGACGAATGCGGACGTTCCCGGCGATCCCGCAATCCGTGCACGCAGCACGCCGGTTCGCCACCGACACGCTGAGCACCAGCCCCGCCTCGACGGTGGAGGCGGTGGAGCTGATGGTCTCCGAGCTGGCGACGAACTGCATCCGGCACGAGCGGACGAGCTTCCACATCACGATCCTGGGCTCCACCCAGGAGATCCGCATCGAGGTCACCGATTCAGGATCGGGCACGCCGACCATGCGCTCGCCGGGCCCCGACGAGCCGAGTGGCCGTGGGTTGCAGATCGTCGACATGCTCTCCGACAGCTGGGGCGTGGAGCCCGAGAACCCGTCGGGCAAGACCGTGTGGTTCACGATGCCCGCGGCGACGGCCACGGCGGCAGCGCCGGCGTCCGAGGAGATCGGCACGCGCAGGCGGATCGGAGAGGACGCGCCGGCGTTCGCCGGGGATCCATCAACCGTCCAAGGGGCGAAAAGAACCCCCAACGGGCCCACGTGCCAGCACCGGCGCGGTGCGCGGCCATACCGGACGCCCTGTGGGCCCCGCGGCGCCGGTGTGCGCGGTCAAGGACGCCTGAGCAGCCGACGATACTGCCAGCACGATGAGTCTGGCTGCCACGCGCGACCCGCAGAGCACCTTGGGCACGTCCGCTGAGGCGGCGCCCAAGCGGATTCTGTTCGTCGACAACAAGCCGGACATGTCCGGTGCCCTGCAGGAGGCGCTGCACACGGATGCGGGCTCCTGGCAGGTGGAGTACGCCGCCGGTGGCGAGGCGGCACTGGCGGCGCTGGCCCAAGGGCCCGCCGACGTCCTGGTTGCCGAGGAGCAGATGGCCCCCATGGACGGCGTCACGCTGCTCACCCGCGTGCGCGATCAGCACCCGACCACGATCCGCATGATCGTGTCGGGGACGACCAGGCCCGGCCTGGCAACGATCGTCTCGCACCGCCTCCTCTCCAAGCCGTGCCACGTGGACGAGCTCAGCGTCCTGATCAAGCGATCGTCCGCGCTGCATGCGCGCACCGGCGAGGTCGAGGCCTTCCGCAAGACGATGGCGACCACGGCGCTGCCCTCGCGGCCCGGCGTGTACATGGAGCTCAACCAGGTTCTCTCGGACGCGGACTGGCAGCCCTATCAGGTGTCGGCGGTGCTGGAGCGCGATGTGGCGATGAGCGCCAAGGTGCTCCAGCTTGCGAACTCCGCCCTGTTCGGCCTCACGTCCACCGTGACGTCGGTGCGCGACGCGGTCATGTACCTCGGCGTGGACACCATCCGGTCTCTGGCACTCACGGCCGAGGCCTTCGGCAAGGTCGCCCCGCGCGGCAGCGCCGAATTCTCGCTCGACGACTTCCAGGCTCACGCCATGCTGGTGGCGCGGATCACCGGCTCGATCCTCCCCGCCGGCCGCACCCAGCAGGAGGCGGTCACTGCCGCGCTGCTGCACGACATCGGCAAGCTGGTCCTCGTCTCCGACGACGAACGCCGCTGGACCCAGCTCAACGATCAGGCGCGCAAGCGCCACGTCCCCGTCCATGTGGTCGAACAAGAGGCGGACGGAGTCACCCACGCGCACATCGGCGCGCACCTGCTGTCCCTGTGGGGGCTGCCCGACCCGATCGTCGAGGCCGTGGCCCATCACCACGATCCCTCCGAGGTCGACGGGTTGGCCTTCGATGGGGTCGCCGCGGTGCACATCGCCAACGGGCTGGCCAACGAGCTCATCCCGGTCACCGAGGACGACGCACCGGTGGCCGGCTTGGATCTCGAGCTCCTCGATCGCCTGGGACTGCGACCGCGGCTCGACCTCTGGCGCCAGCGCACCCGCGAGTTGGCGAGCGTCAGCGCCTGACGGCTGCGGGGCTCCGAGTTCGGCCGGGGCAATTGTGCCCTTTGTGCTAAACAGAAAGGGGTCCCCTGCCGATTACGTCCATGTAATGCGACGATTGGTCAAGAACCAGGCCGTCCGGGTCGATCTCGATGCGAAGGTCGACTGGGAGGTCAACTGCATCGAGTGCCGGGTCCAATCCGTTCAGGGCCCGGTCGCGACGCTGATCCCGGAGGGCGAGGTCCCCGAGGAGGTGCAGACGCGCCTGACCTCAGGCTCGCTGTGCTTCTTGACCTTCGAGCACGGGCGCGCACCGGTTGCGCTCCGCGGCGTCGCGCTCAAGGAGGCCGGCCGCGACGAGCTCGAGTTTGTCGTCGTCGACGGGATCCAGGTCGCCGAGCGCCGCAGCGCCGAGCGCACCCCGCTCGTCACCGCCGTCAAGGCGACCCCGATCCGGGCCGACGGCAACGCGGGCCAGACGGTGTCGACCGTCACTTCCAACCTGAGCATGGGCGGCGCTCTGCTGCTCAAGCGCCCCGGTCTTGGCGAGGTCTCCAAGTGGCAGATGGAGGTCTTCCTCCCCGGCGTCTCCGAGCACGTCCACTGCGAGGCGGTGCTGGCGCGCGAGACTCCGACCCATCTCGGGGTCCGCTTCATCAACGTGCAGGAAGCCGACCAGCTGCGCATCGCCGGTCTCCTCGCCGGGCTCCAACGCGCCACTCCGGCGCTCGCGTAGCCCGTCGCAGACTTTTCGTCACGACCCCTTGATCCTTACGTAGCGTGAGGATCTACCTTGGCCGTCATGAGCGATGACGCGGGCGGGTGGGCTCCTATCCAGATCGGCGAGCTGGCGGCGGCGGTTGGCTTGACCGTCCGCACCCTGCACCACTACGACGCCATCGGGCTGCTCGTGCCCGCGCAGCGGTCGCAGTCGGGCCGGCGCCTGTACTCGCCCGAGGACGTACGGCGGCTGTACCGGATCGTCGCGCTGCGGCGGCTCGGCCTGGGGCTGGCGGAGATCGGCGGCCTGCTCGATGCCAGCCCCGACCTGGCGCAGGCGGTGCGCGGGCATCTGGACCTGGTCGAGCACCAGCTCGAGCTGAGCCGAAGGCTGCGCGTCACGCTCACCCGGATCCTGGGGCTGCTCGAGAGCGGGCACGACCCCGGCCGGGATGAATTCATCGATGCGATCGGAGTGATGATCATGACTGAGACCTACTACACGGCCGAGCAGCAGGAGCAGCTCGCCGAGCGCCGCCGGGCGCTGGGCGAGGAGGAGATGGCCGCCGCCGAGCGGAGCTGGGCGCAGCTGATCGACGCCGTGCGGGACGAGCAGGCGGCCGGCACCGACCCGTCGGACCCGCGGATGCTCGAGCTCGCGCGGCGCTGGCGAGACCTGATCGAGCAGTTCACCGGCGGTGACGAGGGCATCCGCCAGTCGCTGACGCGGATGTACCGCGAGGAGGGCGTGCAGACCGCTTCGCGCGGGATGGTGGATCCCGGGCTGATGGAGTACGTCGGCAAGGCGCTGGCCCAGTTGAGCTGAGCCGCGGTGTCCGGTTTCGGGATCCGTCATCGTCTCATGAGGTGATGGATCTCGAAGCCCTCATACGCTCCCACCACGACGAGCTGACCTCGCGGCTCTCGTTCGCCCTGTCCGGGGACCGCCACGCCGCCGAGGACCTCGCCCAGGAGGCCTTCACGCGCGCATGGCGGAGCCTCCCCGACGGCCTCAGCCCCGAGCGCCAGCGGGCCTGGCTGCGGCGGACCAGCCGCAACCTGGCCGTCGACGAGCTGCGCCGCCGAGCGCGCCGCCCGACCGTTGCCCTGGACGACGACGCCATCGGGCGCACCGTTCAGGACGCGGCGGCGCCCGACGCCGCGCGCGAGGCCCTCGCCGGGCTGCCCGCACATCAGCGCTTCGTGCTCCTGTTGCACTTCGACGCCGGCTTCAGCCACGGCGAGATCGCCCGGCTGCTCGACACCACAGAGGAGGCGGTGCGCAAGCGGGTCTCCCGGGCCAAGGCCGCGTTCCTGCGCGCCTACCGGCGGACGCGGGAGGAGTCGAGCCCCCTCATCCTGCTCATCTCCCGTGACGACCCGACCGCGCCCTACGTGCGCTGGCTGGACAACGCCGGGGCCCGCGTGCGCCACCTCACCCAGACGCCGTCTCAGCGCGAGCTCGCATTGTCAGACGGGATGGTGCTCACCGGCGCCTTCACGGACCTGCACGCCGGGCTATACGGCGAGGTCCCGCGGATCGCCCGGGGCGAGCCGGACTTCGAGCGCGACCGCATCGACCTGGGCGTGCTCACGGCGGCGCTGGCCATGGATCTGCCCGTGCTGGGCGTGTGCCGCGGCCACCAGTTGCTCAACATCGCCTCCGGCGGTGACCTCTACCAGGACGTGGTCAGCGACGGCGCCACCACCGTGGAGCACGGCACCGGGGCGCATCCGGTGCGCACCCACGCCGGCGCCGCGATGCGCAGCCTGCTGGGGCGCTCGGCGTACGTCGACAGCGAGCACCACCAGGCCATCCGGCGGCTGGGCCGCGGCCTGAGCGCGACCGCGATCTCCCCGGATGGGGTGGTCGAGTCGATCGAGCGGACCGATCGCCGTTTTGCCCTGGGCCTGCAGTGGCATCCCGAGCGCGACCCGGGCGGCCCGGGCGACCGGATCGCCGAGGCGCTGGTGCAGGCGGCCAAGGATCGTGCGGCATGAGGGAGGCGGACGCGACGGTGACGCTGCGGTTCGCCGTCTTCGACGACGCCCCGGACCTGCTGCGGCTGGCGCAGCTCGACAGCGCCGAGCCGCTCTCGGACCCGATCCTGGTCGCCGAGGTCTCGGGCCGCCTGACCGCGGCGCTCTCGCTCTCAAGCGACCGCGTGATCGCCGACCCGTTCGTGCTGACGGGCGGGGCCGTGGAGCTGCTGCGGGCGCGGGCGGCGCAGCTCAGCGGGACGCGGCGGCGGTGGTGGCGGGGCGCACGTCACGGGCGGCCGCGGAGGAGCTCGGCCGGGGCCATCGCTCGGGGGTGACGCAAAATAAGCCCGCATAGGGTGCACCAGACGACGCACGTCCCCCCGACCCGGGCGGCTAACGCCCGACGCCCGCCACTGAGGACGGGCGCCGCGGCGAGTGTGCCCCTGCGGGTTTAGGAAAGGGTGAACTGCGAGACCAGCCGCTGCAGCTCGTCGGCGGTGGCCGACAGCTCCTGGGCGGAGGAGGCGATCTGCTGCGTGGAGGCGCTGGTCTCCTCGGTGGCCGCCGAGACCTGCTCGGTGGAGGCCGAGGACTCCTCGGCGACGTTGGCCACGGAGCTGACGTTCTCGGCCATCCGGGTCGCGCTGTCGACGATCTGGGTCGACGAGGCGGCGATCTGCTCGATGCGCTCGGTCATCGATTCGACGTTCTGGCGGATCTGCTGGAAGGCCTCGCGGGCCGCGATGACGGTCTGGGCGCCCTCGTCGGTCTGGCGAACGCCGTGCTCGACGACGGTCACGGCACGCTCGGTCTCGGAGCGGATCTCCGACACCAGGTCGGCGATCGAGGCGGCGGCCTGCTGGGACTCCTCGGCGAGCTTGCGGACCTCCTCGGCGACGACGGCGAAGCCCTTGCCCTGCTCGCCGGCGCGGGCGGCCTCGATGGCCGCATTCAAAGCCAGCAGGTTGGTCTGCTCGGAGATCGCGGTGATGGTGTCGACGATCCCGCCGATCCGGGTGGACTTGTCGCCCAGCTCGCGGATGGCGGCGCTGACGTCAGCGGAGGAGCCCTGGACACCGCGCATGGCCTCGTCGACCTTGGCAACGGCCTGCTCGCCGACCTCGGCGGAGGCGCGGGCCTCGGCCGCGACCTGAGCGGTCTCGGACGCGGTCTCGGCCGAAGCACGGCTGGCCAGCGCGACCTCCTCGCTCATGGCACGCATCTGGTCGACGGCGCGGACCTGCTCCTCGGCGCCGCCGGCAACCTGGCTGACGGACTCGGCGATCTCACCGATGGCGCGGCCGACTTCTACGGTGGTGGCGGCCATCTGGGCGCTGGAGGCGTTCAGGGTGTGCGACGTGCCGGAGATGGAGCGCACGACGGAGGCGACACGGTCGCGCATCTCGATGAAGGCGTTGCGCAGGGCGTCGCGGTCGGAGCGCGGGGTGATCTCGACGGCGAAGTTGCCCGAGCCCATCTCGCCCGCGGCCGCTGCCGTCTCATGCAGGTAGTCGATGACATCGCCGAAGGCCTGGCCCATCTCGGCGATCTCGTCGCGGCCCTTGACGTCGACGTGCTGATCGACGTCGCCCTCGGCCAGCGCCTGGGCGGCCTGGAGCATCTGGCGGATGCCGCCGACGATCCGGCGCGAGAGCACCAGGACGATTCCGATGGCCAGGGCCACGCCGAGCAGACCGAGGAGGATCGTGATGACGGTCACGGAGTTCTCGCTCGAGCTGGCGTCGTGGTCGCCCTCAGTGGAGATGAGCGTGGCCAGGTGGGTGGCGTCGGTCGACAGCTCGTCGGTGGCGTCGTTGGCGGCGCCGGTGACCAGTGCGGTGGCCTTGGCCCGGTTGTGGGCCTGGGCGAAGCCGACGGCCTGGCGGTCGAGACCCTGCCACCGGGCAAACGCCTGCTGGATGGCGGCGTAGGCGCTGCGGTCCGCCGCGCTCGTCATGTGAGGCTTCAGGGCGGTCAGCTCGCTGGCGAAGTTGTTCACGTCGCCCTCATGGTCCTTGGCCGAGGCGCCGTTGTTCAGCGTCGCCATCAGCTGGGATCCCTGCATGTTGTAGGTGTCCTTGCTGAGGGTGTCGGCCATCTTCACGCGTGCCGTGTCGGTCCGGAGACTGCTGGTCAGGCCGGAGACGCTGCTGATGGACACGACGACGCCAATGCCGAACACGACGATGACAGCGGCGAACGCCGCGAACAGCTGGCTACGCAGGGAAGAGGTGATGAGACGCATGTGCCGTCCTTCAAAAAGCTCGTTTAGTCCCGGAGGGCTGGGGGGTGCCGCCCGTACCGGCTCACAGCAGGTCATCGGCGCTGCCGCGGCAGACCTTGAGCCGCGCGGTCGGGCAGAATGCGCCGATGGCGCGCGCCTCCTCGCTGCCCATCCTGCGTGGACGGGCCCCGGTGCTCGTGGCTCTGGCCATCATCGCGGCAGTCGTGGTGGTCGACATCCTCATCGCCGCCGACCGGGTCGCGGTGACCAGCCTGATGATCGCGGCGCCGCTGCTGTGCGGAATCACCGCCTCGGAGACGACAACACTGCGCATCGGCGCGCTCTCCGTCGTCGCCGCCGCCGTCGCCTTCATCTGGGGCCCCAACGTGTCGACCTCGCGGTACTGGATCCCGCTGGGCGTGGTCGCCGTCGGCTCGGTCTTCGCCGTGGTGATGGCCCGGTACCGGGGACGGGCCGAGCGCGACGCGTGGCGCATGCGCGTGCTCGCCGACGTCGCCGAGATCGCCCACGGCGGACAGCCGGTGGACGAGATCGCCCGGGCCGTCGTCGACGTCCTGGTCCCGCGCGTGGTGGACCTCTGCACGATCGACATCGTGGGCCCGGGCGGCAGGCTCAGCCGACTGGCGGGCGCCGTGGCCGGCGTCCCCGGCCCGGCGCGAGAACTGCTGAGCCGCACGCTGCCGGCGGAGGCCGACGTGAAGCTGCCGTCGAGCACCGAGCACCGTCCCATGCTGAGCGCCGGCGACGCGCGCCGGCTCGGGCGCGACGAGGACGAGCGACGGCTGCTCGGCGAGCTGGGGATCGAGTCCGCGATCACGGTTCCGCTCGCGCCTCGCGGCGAGCCGCTGGGAGCCCTGGTGCTGGGAACGCGGTCGCCGCACCCGCGGCTGTCTCACGCCGATGACGTCGAGTACGCCGAGAATCTCGCCGGACGCGTCGGCCTGGCGCTCGACAACGCGGTTCTCTCGGCGGAGCTCTCGACGGCCGAGCAGCAGCTCCAAGTGATCCTCGGCTCCGTCGATGCCGCCGTCACCGTCCGCGACCGCCACGGGCGGATGGTCTACGCCAACCAGGCGGCGGCCAACCTGCTCAAGCTCCCGGATCCCGCCGCCGTGCTCGCGCACGCCCCGGGCGGCCTCATGGCGCGCTTTGACGTCTACACCGAGGACGGCCAGCCCGTCGACATCACCGGCCTGGCCGGCACGCGGCTCCTGCTGGGCGAGACCGCGCCAGAGCCGATGGTGGTCCGCAATGTCGTCAAGGCGACCGGCGAGGAGCGGTGGTTGCTCAACAAGGCGACCGCCGTCGTCGGTCCCGAGGGCGAGATCCTCATGGCGGTGAACCTCATCGAGGACATCACCGAGACCAAGCGCCACGAGATCGCGCAGCGGCTGATGGCCGAGACGTTGCGCACGCTGGCCGAGACGCCCGACGTGACGAGCACGCTGCAGGCGATCGCGGACGCCGCGGTCCCGAGCCTCGCGGACTGGGCCTCGGTCAACATGGTGGAGGAGTCGGGCGCGATCAAGACGCTGGCGATCGCCCACCGCGACCCGGAGAAGGTGCGGCAGGGCTGGTACCTCAACCAGCGCTGGCCCGATGACCACGACGAGTCAGGCGGGCTCGGATCGGTCATCCGCACCGGGGAGCCGCTGCTCATCCATGAGATCACCGAGGAGATGCTCGCCCGCCGCGCCCAGGACCCAGAGCATCTGGCGATCCTGCGCGAGGTTGGCCTCAACTCGGCCATGATCGCCCCCATCCGCAGCGGCGAGCGCATCCTCGGCGCGCTCAGCTTCATCTCGTGCACGTCGCGGCGCTTTGACGAGCGCGACCTCGAGCTGGCCTCCGACCTCGGGCGCCAGGCCGGGGTGATCGTCGACAGCGCTGAGCTCCAGGCGGCCCAGAGCCACATCGCGCAGACCCTCCAGGCCGGGCTCATCCCGAGGTCGCTGCCGGCCGTGCAGGGGTGGGACCTGTCCAGCGCCTACCGCGCCGCGGGCCGCGGCCTCGAGGTCGGGGGCGACTTCTATGACCTGCTGTCGTTCGACGGAGGCTGGGCGGCGGTCATCGGCGACGTCGTGGGCAAGGGCGCCGAGGCCGCCGCGCTCACCGCGCTCGCCCGCCACACGTTGGCGGCGATCGTGGCGGCGACAGGCGACCTCGCCTACGCGATGCAGGTGCTCAACCGCCGCCTGCGCGAGCGCAGCGACGACTACCGCAGCCTGTGCACGGTGGCCGGCGCGGTCGTGACCCACGACGACCAGGCCACGATCCTCTCGGCCGGCCACCCGTTGCCGTTGCTCCGGCGCGGCGTGGCGGCGTGGCCCGTGGGACGGCCCAGCCCGATGCTCGGCTTCGTCGACGACATCCAACTGCTGACCACGCCCGTCCACGTCGACCCGGGAGACCAGCTCATCCTCTACACCGACGGCGTGCTGGACGCGGTCGGGGCCAACGGGCGCTTCGGTGAGACGCGGCTGCTGGAGACGGTGCGCTCGCTGGGCGACGGCGTCGCCGCCGCGCACCGCATCCTCGGCGCCCTCGACGGGTTCCGCCACTCCGATCAGGCCGACGACATCGCCATCCTCAGCCTGGCACGGGCGCCGGTTCCGGCAGCGCGGCCGGCGTCCTGAACAAAGCTCACCAGTCCTGCGTCAACGCTGACCATTCCTCACGCAGGGCCGTCCGCTCGGGCGACGAACATGTACGCGCCGATGCCAGCGCGTGAATCGAGGAGGACTCGGACGCCTCCCACCCGGCGTGCTCCCGCGGTGGCGCTGATCGGTGTCGTGATCGCGGCCGTGGCGGCGGCCGCGGCCGGCGGTGAGGTCGCGTGGCTTTGCCTGGCGCTCTCACTGGCCTGCGCAGTCGCCCTCCGCCAGCGCCTGGCGCTCCTGGAACGCGAGCGCGACACGCTGCGCCGCGATGCGCTCTCTGATCCCGTGACCGGCGTGGCCAACCGCCGGTCGCTGCTGGCGCGCGCCGACTACGAGATCGCCCGCCACCGGCGGGCGGGGCAGACCTTCGCTCTGGTGATGCTGGACCTCGACGGCTTCAAGCAGCTCAACGACCGCTTCGGTCACGCCGCCGGCGACGACCTGCTGCGCGACGTCGCCGGCGCCCTGCGGCGGGCCATGCGCGCCCAGGACACCGTCGCCCGGTTCGGGGGTGACGAGTTCTGCGTGCTCGCCCCGGAGACCGACGACCACGGCACGGCACGCCTGGCGGCCAAGGTCGCCCAAGCGGTGCGGGACGTCAGCGTGGGGATGGAGACGGTGGCGGGCAGCGTCGGGGTCGCGCTGTTCCCGGTGGATGGGACGAGCGCCGCCGAGCTCATGCACGCCGCCGACGAGCGGCTGTTGGAGGCCAAGCGCCGCCGTCCGGCCGGCACGGGGCGCTCGACGAAGCGCGTCGCGGCGTAGCTCCCACGGGCCGCTTAACTGCGCCGCGCGGCCCGAGAGGACCGCGCGGAGACTGCGCCACCAGATGAGGCACTGAACCGGCCCGGTCGAGGAGGGAGGGAGGGACCGGGCCGACTCAGCGCTGGGGTGAGATCCGTCTCACCAGGTCAGACGCACGTTGCTACTGGCTGTGCGCGTGAAGACCGTCGTGGCGGACGTGGTCACCGTGACTGTGCTCACCGAACTTGTGATGACAGAAGCGATGGCCCGACTCGACCGCCAGGACGTTGAAGTTCGAGTCCTCGACCACGAACGCGTGGGATCCGTCGGACTTGATGACGTGGACCTTGTAGGCCGCGTCGGTGATCCGAGAGTCCGGGTCGGTGGTCGCCTTGGTGACTGTCCCGCCGGGGACGGCGGCGATCGCCGCCTGCGACGCGGAGTCGAGGGTCGAGCCGGTCAGGTCGGTCTTCTGGGCCGGCATGGAGCCGACGTTGGAGCTCTGGCTGCTCTGGCTGCTCTGGCCGTTCTGGTTGGGGCCGTGGCAGTTATGCCCGTCGCCGTGAGCCAGGGCGGGAGCGGAGCTCCCGAGGGCCAGGGCGGTAACGGTCGCACAACTGGCCAGCCCTCGTGCGAGTCTGCTGGTCATTTGTGTTCTCTCCCGTGTCGGAGCGGTGGCTTGTCCACCGTCAAAAGGTGTATTGCCCGTCCGCCCGCCGGCAAAACACCCTGCACACCGCCGTTTAAGAGGTTTGCGGAGCTATGCGACCGGATGACGTCAGAGAACGCCGCGGGACCGGGAGACCCGGCCCCGCAATCACACCAGGATGTCGTCAGTCGGCGGCGGTGAGGACCGGCGTGAACGCCGGCTGCTCGGCCATCGGCCGCACGTCGACGGCGACCACCTTGTACTCCGGGCAGGAGGTGTTGACGTCGGCGGACTGCCCGATGAGGAGGTTGGTGCGGGCCTCGGGGAAGTGAAAGGACGTGAACACGTGACCGGGCTCGATGCGGTCGGTGACCTTGGCGTAGAGCTCGGTCTGCCCGACGCGGCTGCGCACCGACACCTTCTCGCCGTCGGAGATCCACAGCTTGGCGGCATCGATGGGATGGACCTCGAGCCAGTCGCGGTCGACGATGTCGACGTTGTGGGTGCGGCGGGTCATCGTGCCGGCGTTGTAGTGCTGGAGCACCCGGCCGGTGACGAGCACCAGCGGGAACTCCTGGTCGGCCGCGTCACCGGGCGCCTTGTAGGGCAGGACGGCGAACTGGCCCCGGCCCGTCGGGTTATCGAACGACGTGTCGTAGAGCGTCGGGGAGTCGGCGCCGTCGGGGTGCATCGGCCACTGGGCGCCCTTGCGCCCGATCCGCTCCTTGCTCACGCCGCGGTAGTGCGGGGTGAGCCGCGAGATCTCATCCAGCGCGTCCCACGGCGTCTGGAAGCCCATCTCGTGGCCGAGCATGCGCGAGACCGTGGTGATGATGTCGAAGTCGGTCCGCGCGCCGCCGGGCGGGTCGATCGCGGCTTCGACGAGCTGGAAGCGACGCTCGGCGTTGATGAACGTCCCGTCCTTCTCCAAAAACGCCGACGCGGGCAGGATGACGTCCGCGTACTTGGTGGTCTCGTTCTCGAAGATCTCCTGGCAGACGACGAACTCCAGGCTCTCCATCGCCTTGATCACGTGGGCGGTGTCGGGGTCGGTCTGGGCGATGTCCTCGCCGAAGATGTACATCGCCTTCAGGTCGCCGGCGATCGCGGCGTCGAACATCTCCGGGATCTTGTAGCCGACCTCGCGTGACAGCGGGACGCCCCAGGCCTCCTCGAAGAGCTGGGCGGTCTCCTCGTGATCGACCCGGCGGTAGGCGGTGTAGGTGTCCGGGAGCGCGCCCATGTCCGACGAGCCCTGGACGTTGTTCTGGCCGCGCAGCGGCAGTAGGGCCGCGCCGGGCTTGCCGACGTTGCCGGTCATCATGGCCAGGTTGCAGAGCAGCTGGACGACCTCGGAGCCGTACTTGTGCTCGGTGACGCCCAGGCCCCACAGGATCGAGCCGGCGCCCGACTCCCCGTAGATGTGGGCGGCCGCGACGAGGTCGTCGGCGGGGATGCCCGTGATCTCCTCCACCGCGTCGGGGTCGTAGGTGTCGATCAGCTCCTCGACGGCCTCATAGCCTTCGGTCCGCTGAGCGATGAAGTCCGAGTCGGTGAGCCCGTCGCGGCGCACGACGTGCGCCAGGCCCAGGGCCACGGCGGCGTTGGTGCCCGGCCGCGGGGCGAGGTGGATGACGCCGTAGTCGGCCAGCTCGATCCGGCGCGGGTCGATGGTGATCAGCTTGCAGCCGCGCAGCGCGGCCTGCTTGATCCGCGCGCCGACCACGGGGTGCCCCTGGGTGGGGTTCACGCCGATCAGCATCGCCACGTCGGCATGGTCGATATCGGTGAAGGAGCCGGTGGCGCCCGACAAGCCGAAGGACTTGCGCAGCGCGAACGACGTCGGCGAGTGGCAGACCCGCGAGCAGTTATCGATGTTGTTGGTGCCGACCGCGGCGCGCATCAGCCGGGCCATCGCGTAGCAGTCCTCATTGGTCGCGCGCGAGGAGGCCAGGCCGGCGATCGCATCGGGGCCGTACTGATCCTTGATGCGGGTCAGCTCGGAGACGATGCGCTGCAGCGCCTCGTCCCAGCTGGCCACGCGGAAGTGGTCGCCCTCACGGATGAGCGGCGAGGTGAGCCGGTCGCGGCTGCGCGTGAACTGGTGGGCGAAGCGGCCCTTCAGGCAGGTGTGGCCCTCGTTGGCGGGGCCGTCCATCGCGGGCGAGATCGTCTGGATCCGTCCGCCGATCACGTGGGCGTCCAGGCGGCAGCCGACCCCGCAATATCCGCACGTCGTGGTGACGGTGCGATCAAACCGATCACTGCTCATGGCTCCTCACCTCTCTGTGGTCCGTTCGGAGGGTAGCCGCCGTTTGACGCGGGGTCGATGGTCGTCACTCAACGGTAGACGGCCGATCGGGTCGCCGTCCAGCACCAGCAGTCTGATCTCCGTGATCGCGTCGGTCGGGCAGGTGTCGGCGCACGCGCCGCACGAGACGCAGCTGGAGTCGGTGAAACCGCTGTCCAGCCCGGCCGTGATGTTCGCTTGGAAGCCCCGGCCGGTGGCGGTGAGGGCAAACGCCCCCTGGACCTCGTCGCAGGCGCGCACGCAGCGTCCACAGCTGATGCACAGCTCGTGCTGGAAGGCGAGGTAGGGATGGCGCACGTCGTGGTCGGTGGTGTGGGTGGCGCCGGGCCAGCGGGGCGGGTGCACCATCGACACCTCGAGCCGCTCGGCGACCTGGGCCAGCTCGGTGTGGGGCGCGGGCGCCTGCGGCAGCTCGGAGAGCACAAGCTCGACGACGGCGGTGGCCACGCGCCGCGACCGCTCATCGGTGGTGTCGATCTCCATGCCGTCGCGGCACGGGGTGGTGCAGGCGGGCAGCGGCTTAGTGGAGGGCTGGGTGGGGACAGATACACCCACCAGGCAGACCCGGCATGCGCCGAACGGCGCCTGGCGGTCGTCGAAGCACAGCGTCGGCACCCACGCACCGGCCTGTGTGGCCGCGCTGAGGATGGTGGTGCCCTCCGCGACCTCGAGCTGGGTGCCGTTGACGGTGACGGTGATCATGCGAGCCCCATCTCGTCGGGGAAGTGGGCGAGGAGGCTGCGCAGCGGGGCGGGCATCCCTGACCCGTGGGCGCAGAGGCTGCCGAGCTCGAGCGCCTCCAGGAGCTGCTCGAAGTTGACGCGGTCGACCGGCGCCGGGGCGGCGAACATGTCGTGGGCGCGGCGGAGCCCGATCCGGCAGGGGAAGCACTTGCCGCAGCTCTCGTGCGCGCCGAAGCGGAGCAGGTGCACGGCCAGCGCCCGAATGTCGGTCTGGTCATCAAAGGCGCAGATCGAGCCATGGCCGACCATGCAGCCCTCGGCGGCCAGCGCATCGAAGTCAAACGGCGTGTCGAGCTTTGACGCGGGCAGGATCCCGCCCAGCGGACCGCCGAGCTGGACCGCCTTGATCGACCGGCCATCCTTGAGGCCCCCGGCGACGTCCTCGCACAGCTCGCGCATCGTCATCCCGAACGGGACCTCGTAGACGCTCGGCCGCGTGAAGCGCTCGTTAAAGCACACCAGCTTCGACCCGTTGGACTCGCTGTCAGGGCTCAAAGCCTTGTAGGCCTCGGCACCATGGAGCGCGATGAACGGCATGTTGGCCAGCGTCTCGGTGTTGTTGACCACGGTGGGGAGGCCGTGCACACCGCGCTCGGCCGGGAACGGCGGCCGGGCCGACACCGTGCCGCGCAGTCCCTGCAGGCAGGCCAGCAGCGCGGTCTCCTCACCGACCACGTAGGAGCCCGCGCCCTCGACGATGGTCACGTCGAAGTCAAAGCCCGAGCCCTGGATGTCGGTGCCCAGCCAGCCCTCCTGCCGGGCCTGCTCCGCCGCCGCCTCCAGCGCCGGCTTGGACAGCGGATACTCCGAGCGCGTGAGCACGAAGCCGTGCCCGGCGCCGACGGCGAAACCGGCGAGGGCCAGACCTTCCAGCACGCGCACCGGGTTCTGCTCCATCAGGTACTTGTCGATGTAGGAGCCCGGGTCGCCCTCGTCGCCGTTGGCGACGATGAACTTCTCGTCGCCCTTGGCGCCACGGGTGAAGCGCCACTTCGTCCCGGCCGGGAACCCGGCGCCGCCGCGGCCGCGGACCTTGGCCTCCTCCACGTCGTCCAGCAGCTTCTCGGGCCCCAACTCGCTCAGCGCGCGTCCCAGCCCCGACCAGTCGGCGGGCTCGGTGAGCACCGGCTCGGACAACAGGCTCTTCCACTCGGGCTCGGTCGCCGCGACCGTCGCGCCCGTGATGGCCCGCGCGGGGGCGTCGGGGCCCGCGTCGATGACGTCGCCGTCGCGCACCGCGGGCGAGGAGTGGCAGAAGCCCAGGCACACGGTCTCCGCCAGCGACACCGCACCGTCCGCGCGCTTCTCCCCGAGGTCGAGCCCCAGACCCTCCTTGACGGCGTCGACGTGCGCGCCGCCGGTGGCGGCCCAGCAGGCCGTCCCCGTGCACACGCGCACGTGCCGGGCGCCGCGCGGCGCGAGCAGGTCGTCATAGAAGCTCGAGATGCCGTAGACGGTCGCCTCGGGGAGCCCCGAGACCTCCGCGGCATGCTTGCGATCCTCGTCGGTCACCTCGCCGTGATCGTCGACGGCGGCCTTGAGAACGTCCAGCGCCGTCGGCGCGTGCACCGTGTGATGACGTCGGATCAGCTCAACTAGGTTGCGCGACAAATCGTCCCTCTCTCTACACCAATTGGTTCAAAGTCTGACACAGCGGGCAGTCCCCGTGGAAGCGGGGGGTGTCAGACGCGCGACGCTGGAACCATTGTCCCGCCATATGCAGCGAAAGGAGCAGGCGTGTCCGAAGACGAACACCAGGACGCGAAGGTCGAGGAGGCCGCTGCCCACGCCGCCCGATCCATCGAGGAGCGACGTCAGATGCAGCGCGAATCGGTCAAGGCCGAGGCCGCGGAGGGGTCCGACGAATCCGAGCACAAGCGGGCCGCGGCCGAGCACGGCGGCGCCGCGCGCCAGGAGGAGGATGCAGCTGAGAGAGCCGCCCGTGAGGCCGATGCGGGGGCCGAATCCTAAGAAAACGTTGATCAAGGGGGCACACGGGGGACACCTGCGGCGCCCGGCGCGCCCATAGAACACGGCGACCCGATTTCTTTGACTCTGAAGGGAGCCGTGACTTGTCCAGACGCTCCAGGATCGCCGGTGTAGCAATGGCCGCGGCGGCAGTGGCAGCGGTTGCGCTGCCCGTGGCGGCCAGCTCGGCCCATCCCAGCGGCCACCACGACGGTGACCGGCCAGGCCACCACGACGGCGACGGGCGTGACCACCACGGGCACGGGGCGATCCGCCACGTGCTGCTGATCTCCGTCGATGGTCTGCACCAGTCAGACCTGCGCTGGTTCGTGCGCCACAACCCGAACTCAACGCTGGCGGCCCTGTCCGCGCGCGGCGCCGAGTACTCCCGCGCGCAGACGCCGGTGCCGTCCGACTCGGATCCCGGCATGACCGCCCAGATGACGGGCGGGGACCCGCGCACGACCGGCGTCTACTACGACGTCGAGTACAACCACGCCCTCCTGGAGGCGGGAACCACCTCCTGCCACGGTCAGGCGACGGGTGCCGATGTCATCTATGACTCGCCGGACGACATGGACGTCACCAGGCTGGATGCCGGCCAGGGCCTCGCGGGGCTGCCCGGGACGATCCTCCAGATGACCCAGACGCCGCAGGACCTGCTCAATCCGGCGACGTTCCCGGTGGATCCGCAGACCTGCCAGCCGATCTCGCCCAGCTCCTACCTGAAGGTCAACACGATCTTCAACGTCGCCCACGACTCCGGCCTGCTCACCGCATGGTCCGACAAGCACCCGGTGTACACGTCATTCAACGGGCCCGAGGGCAACGGGATCACCGATTCCTTCGATCCCGAGATCGACTCGACGGCGCTGGAGCCCGACGGCACCCCCTACCCGGGGAACATCGCGTGGACGGGCGACAACGCCGCCACGATGCAGTACGACTCCTACAAGGTCCAGGCGGTCCTGAACTGGATCGACGGCTACAACCACAGCCGCACCGAGAAGGTGGGCGTGCCGTCGCTGTTCGGCATGAACTTCCAGACGGTGTCCACCGCCGAGAAGCTGCCGACCTCCGATGGGCTGACCGGCGGGTACGAGCCCGGCACCAACATCCCCGGGCCGCTGCTCCAGCGCGCGTTGGCCTACGTGGACCAGCAGCTGGGGCTGATGGTCTCAGAGCTGCGCTCGCAGGGGCTGCTGGACGAGACGGCGATCATCGTCTCGGCCAAGCACGGCCAGTCCCCGCAGGACCCCAACGACCTGACGCGGATCGACGACGGGCCGATCATCGACGGCATCAATGCCGCCTGGCAGGCGGCGCACCCCGGTGCGCCCAACGTCGTGGCCGCCGGCACCGATGACGATGCCGTGATGATGTGGCTCAACCCCAAGACCCAGCAGGCGGCCGACTTCGTCCGCACCTACCTGCTGACCCACTCGGCCACCGGTAACACGGTCGACGGTGGCTCGCGCACGCTCGGCCAGTCCGGGCTGCGCAAGGTGTACGCAGGCGCCTCAGCGGCCCGGTACTTCGGCGTGCCGGTGTCCGACCCGCGCCATCCCGACATCTGGGGCATCGTCCAGCACGGGGTCGTCTACACCGGCGGCAAGGGCAAGATCGCCGAACATGGGGGCGCAGACCCCGACGATCGCGACGTTCCCATCCTGCTGTTCGCGCCGAGGGCAGTGAGTCCCGGTGTCTTCGATCAGCAGCTGGAGACGACGTCGATCGCCCCGACCATCATGCGGTTGCTGGGGCTCAACCCCTACGCCCTGCAGGCGGTTCGGATCCAGGGCACGCCGGTCCTGCCGGGCGTGCACTAGCGGCACGACGAGCCGGTTCGCCACCACTTCGCCGGGCGCGCGCCACCGCGCGCCCGGCGAAGGCGGACCGAGCCACGGCGTGAAGGGGCGCCAGGGGGCGTCCGGGGTAGGCTGATGGCGCTGTGGAGCGATCCGCCCCCATCGACGGGTTCTCACTGGCCTACGAGCGCTACGGCGCGGACCCGGGCTCCGGCCCGGCGGTGGTCCTGCTCCACGGCTGGCCGGGCGACCACCGCGACTGGCGAGAGGTCGTGCCGCGTCTCAGTGCCGATGCGCAGGCGACCGTGGTGGTGCCCGACCTGCGCGGGTTCGGCGCATCGGACAAGCATCCCGCGGACCCGACCGAGGCCTACGCCGCCCCGGGGCAGGCGGCCGCCGTGTTGGGCCTCATGCGCGAGCTGAACCTCGGCCCGGTGGTGCTGGCCGGCTATGACGTCGGCAGCCGGGTCGCGCAGCAGATCGCGCGGGACACGCCCGAGACCGTGCGCGCCCTCGTGCTCGCGCCGCCGCTCCCGGGCGCGGGCTCACGGGTGCTCTCCGAGCGCGCCGTGCGCGAGTTCTGGTACCAGAGCTTTCACCGCCTCGAGCTCGCCGAGCGCCTGATCGACGGCAACCCGGTGGCGGCGCGGGCCTACCTCGAGCACTTCTGGGCGCACTGGTCCGGTCCGGGCTACACGCCGGACCCTGCCGAGCTGGACCGCCTGGCCGAGCGCTACGGCGCGCCCGGCGCGTTCACGGCGTCGATCGGCTGGTACCGGGCGGGCTCGGGCACGGTGGCGCGCAGCCTCGCCGAGCGGGCGCCGGCGCCCGAGGATCGGATCGCCGCCCCCACCACGGTGCTATGGCCCGGCCACGACCCCCTGTTCCCGGTGCAGTGGAGCGACCGCGTCGGGGAGTTCTTCAGCGCGGCGACGGTCCGCTCGCTGCCCGAGGCCGGCCACTTCTCGCCGCTCGAGGCCCCGGCCGAGTTCGCGGCGGCCATCACCGCCGCCGTATCGCCGTGACGGAGCCGGTCCGACGCGCCACCGCGCGGGACGCCGAGGTCGTGGCGCGGCTCCTGCGTGACTTCAACATCGAGTACGACGAGCCGGCGCTGGCGCAGGAGCCCATGGCCGAGCGCATCCGCGCGCTGCTCGCGCACGGCGACACGATCATCCTGCTCGCCGGGGAACCGCCGTGCGCCGTGTCGGTGACGCGCTTTCGGCCGGGCCTGTGGAGTCCCAAGCTCGAGTCCTACCTGGCCGAGCTCTACGTCGTGCCCGATCGGCGCGGCCAGGGCATCGGCCGCGCGCTGATGGAGGAGACGATGGCGGCAGCCCGCGCGCAGGGCGCCGACACGATGGAGCTCGGCACCGGCGAGGCCGACGTGAGCGCCCGCGGCCTGTACGAGAGCCTTGGCTTCACCCACACCGAGCACGGCCCGGGCGGGGTGGAGACGCCGAGCTTCTTCTACGAGCGCGAGCTGTAGCGGGCGTCAGGCCGCGCGGTCAGGCCGCGCCGCCCAGCCCGTTGAGGAACTTGGCCATGATCGGACCGTCCAGCGGCCCCCCGTTGACGCCCCCGCTGTCCTGGACGACGATCGCGAAGGCCACGTCGCCGTCGTAGCCCATCAGCCAGGCATCGAGTTTGAGCTTGCCGCCCGCCTCGTACTGGGCGGTGCCGGTCTTGGCATGGGTGCCGCTGGGCAGCCCGGTGCCCGCGGCGGTCCCGCTCGCCGCCACGTGGCCCATCATCAGCCGCAGGTCGTCCGCCACCGCGCCGGGCAGGGGCGAGGGCGCGATCTGGTCGTCGGGCGCTCCGGTGACCAGCCGCGGGGCGCGGACGCTGCCGCTGTCCACGGCCGCCGCCACCGTGGCCATCCCCAGCGGCGAGAAGGTGACGCGGCCCTGGCCGATCGCGGATGCCGCCAGGTCTGACTGGCCGCTGGGCGCGGGCACGTTGGCGTCGAACGCGGTGAGGCCCAGCTGGGGCGTGCGGCCGAGGCCGAAGAGGTTGGCGACCGCGGGGAGGTCGCTCGGTTGCAGGTGGGAGGTGGCCAGGGCGATGAACGCGGTGTTGCAGGACTCGGTGAACGCGCCGTCCAGCGTGCTCACCGGCTGGTCGCCCTCGGCGTTGTGGAACACCTCTCCGTCCACGGTGAGGCTCGGCGGGCAGCTTGCCGCCGACGTCGGCGACAGGCCCTTCTGGATAAGTGCGGCCGAGGTGAGCACCTTGAAGGTGGAGCCGGGCGGGTATGCGCCCTGCAGCGCCGTGTTGTAGCCGACCGAGACGGGGTCTGAGACGACGGCCAGGACCTGGCCGGTCGAGGCTCGGATCGCCACCATGGCCACGGTCTTGTGCACGCCGGCCAGCGCCGCCTCGGCGGCGCGCTGCACCCTGGGGTCGATGCTGGTGCTCAGAGGGCGCCCCGGCTTGCCCGGGAAGGAGGCGAGCGTCTTCACGAGGCTGCCGGCGGCCGTCTCGGCGATCACCTTGGTGGTGGGCGTGCCGGCGAGCCGCCGCTCGGCTGCGTACTCCAGGCCGGTCTGTCCGACCTCGCTGGTGGCGTCGTAGGGCGGCCCGAGCGCCTTCAGCTGCTGGGCGGTGATGGGCCCCACGGTCCCGATCAGGTGCCCGGCGAGCTGCGGCGTGATGGCGCTGCGGGCGGTGGCCTGCTGAAACTGGGTGCCGGGGACGGCGTAGACGTTGTGGGACCCCGGCGCGGCCTTGAGTTGCTCAAAGCGCGTCTGTGAGATCTGAAAGACGGGCTCGAAGAACGTCGGGTGGGCCTTGGCCTGGGCCAGCGCGGCCTTGACTTCGGCGGCGGTGGCGCCGGCGCCGATGAGGTCGGCGCCCACCTCCTGGGCGTTCTTGATGCGGGAGCCGACGAGGCCGACCTCGACCAGGTGCTGGGCGGCGATGAGCGGCGCCCCGCCGGCCCCGGTGATGCCGGCGCGCGTCGGCCAGTCCTCGATGATGGCCAGGCGTCCGGTGCCCTGCAGCGCGGGGTTGATCGTCGCGGGTGTCCACGCCACCTTCCAGATGCCGTTGCGCTGCACGAGGTGGACGGTGGTGGCGGTCGTCCAGGCGCCGACCCGGGGGAGGGCGTAGCTCTGCGTGACGCGCGCCTGGGCCTTGGATCCCTTCTCGCTCACGCGTCCGGCGCTGAAGGTCGCGGTCTTGACCCCGAGTGCGGTGAACGCGCCGGCGTTGGCCGCGGTGAACGTCGCGGGCGGGGTGGCCACGAGCCTGCGCATCGTCGCCCAATCGCCGTGGCTCCATGCGGCCAGGTAGTTGCGCAGCGTGGCCTGTGGCGTTGACGAGGAGCCGCCGCACGCGGCCAGCACGACGACCGCCACCACCGCGGCCACGGTCGCGGTGAGGCGCCGATGCAACACGGATCGAGAATACCCATCCCCCTTGACATGACTAATGCCATTAGGTATATTCCTAATCACCTTAGGAATCCACTCGCACCGGAGGCCACCATGAAGACCACCCAGCTCAACGACCACCTCATCCAGCTCACCCGCTACGGCTTCGTCAACGCCTACCTCGTGCGCGAGGATGACGGCTTCACGCTGGTGGACACGACCATGCCCCGCACCGGCGACGCGCTCATCGCCGCCGCGGCCGCGGCCGGCGCCCCCATCCGTCGCGTCGCCCTCACCCACGGTCACGGGGACCACGTCGGCTCGGTCGACGAGCTCAAGGGCAAGCTCGGCGCCGAGGTTCAGGTGCTCATGCCTGAGCTCGACGCCCGCATCCACGCGGGTGAGAAGGTCGTGGAGGGCAAGCTCACCGGCAGCTGGCCCAAGCTGGCCACCACCCCGGACGTGCGCCTGCAGGCAGGCGACACCGTCGGCAGCCTCGAGGTCATCCCGAGCCCCGGCCACTCCCCGGGCCACGTCGCCTTCCTCGACACGCGCGATCGCACCCTCATCGCCGGCGACGTGTTCACCACGTTCGGCACCACCGCGGTGTCCAACCACTTCTACTGGCGCTTCCCGCTAGCGGCGATGGCGACCTTCGACAAGGCCCAGGACCTCGCCTCGGCCCGGGCGCTGCGGGCGCTCGATCCGGCGCTGCTCGTCGTCGGCCATGGCCGCGCCGTCCCGGCACCGGCGGCGGCGATGGACGCCGCGATCACCCGCGCGGCGAGCTGATGCCGCGGGCGGGACTGGACGCCGACGCCGTCGTCGCGGCGGCCGCCGCCCTCGCCGATGAGGATGGGCTGGCGGAGCTCACCCTGGCGCGGCTGGCGGCGGCGCTGGGGATCCGCACGCCGTCGCTCTATGCCCACGTCGACGGCCTCGGCGACCTGCGCGCCCGGCTGGGCGCCCGCGGCGCCCGCGAGATCGCGTCGGCGCTCCAGACGGCCGCGGCGGGCCGCTCCGGCGCCGACGCCCTGCGTGCTGTGGCCACGGCCTACCGGGCCTACGCCCACGCCCATCCCGGGACCTACGCGGCCATGCAGGTGGCCTCCGACCGCGAGGACAACCAGACCGCTGCCGCGGCGGCGGTGGGAGTCTTCGTCGCGGTACTCGACGGCTACGGCATCGCCGGCGAGGCGGCGATCCACGCCGTGCGGGCGGTCCGCTCGGCGCTTCATGGGTTCGTGACCCTCGAGCGCGAGGGCGGCTTCGGGATCCCGCTCTCGCTGGACGAGAGCTTCGCCACACTGGTGGGGATGATTGAGGCGGGCCTTGATCGGAGAGCCTGACGGCCATGGAGATCACGGTCGCCGACCACCCTGAGGCCGCCCGCTACGAGCTCACCGTCGACGGCGAGCGAGCGGGCTTCGTCACCTACCGCCAGTCGCCCGGCGTCATCACGTTCCTGCACGCCGAGGTCGACCCCGCCCAGGAGCGTCGCGGGCTCGGGTCACAGCTGGTGCGCGGGGCCCTGGACGACGCCCGCGCCCGCGGCCTGGCCGTGCGTCCCGTGTGCCCGTTCGTCCAGTGGTTCATCGAGACGCACGAGGGCTACCGAGACCTGCTGGCATGACCGCAGGCTCGGCGGTGGGGAGGTCGGCCGCCACCGACAGCGGCTGACCGGCGAGCTGACCGCCCGCGCAGTCGCCGGCGGCCACCACGGTCCGGGGCTTGCCGCGGATCGCCAGGCCGCTCAGACCCGCGAGCGTGAGCAGCACACTGGCGACGCCCATCGCGACGTGGAACGCCGCCTCGCCGGCGGCGCCCGTCTCGTGGCGGACGAAGGCGCGTTGCGGCGACGGCACCGCGGCGGCGTCGATGCTGCCGAACGTCCGGCGCGCGGCCTCGCGCAGCGCCGCCTGGCTTGACGCGGGCAGGCGATGGCCGAGGCGGTGATCGAGCTGCGCGCCGTAGAACGACGCGACGACGGCGCCGACGGCGGCCACTGCGACCAGGCTCCCGGTGCGCGCGATCGCGTTGTTGACCGCCGAGGCGATGCCCGCGTCCATCTCACTGGCATCGGCGAGCACGGTGGCGGTGAGCGGGGCCACGGTGAGCGACAGGCCGAATGAGAAGACCAGCAGCGCCGGGAGCACGTCGGTCAGGAACGACACCGTCGTCCCATAACGCTCCATGAGTGCGAACCCCGCCGCCACGAACAGCGGTCCGACCGTCAGGAACGGTCGCGGCCCGTATCTGTCTGCAAGGCGGCCCATGCGCCCCGAGAGGAAGAACATCACCACGGTGGGGATGAGCCCGGTCACTCCCGACTGAAGCGCGCTCCAGCCCGCCACCTGCTGGAGGTAGATGGTGACGAAGAACCCCAGCAGGCCGATCCCGCCGTACATGACGAACGTCTGCGCATTGGCCACGGCGAAGTTGCGATGGCGAAACAGCTCGAGCGGCAGCATCGGCATCTTGGTGTGGGCCTCATGCCAGATGAAGGCGCCGAAGAGGGCGAAGCCGGCCAGCAGCGCACCCCACACTCCGGGGTCCGACCACCCCAGCACGGGCTGCTCGATGAGCCCGAACGAGATTCCGGCCAGCCCCAGAGCGGCGAGCCCGGCCCCCGTCCAGTCGATGCGGGTGTCGGGCATGCCGTGGGCGCGGCCCGGCACGGCTATCCGTGACAGCACGAGGGCGATGATGACCAGCGGCACGTTGATGATGAAGATCCACCGCCACGACGCCGAGTCGACGATCTGGCCGCCGATGATCGGGCCCGCAAGGATCCCGATGCCGCCCCACGCCGTCCACGTCCCGATCGCTCCGCCGCGCTCCTCCTTGGGGAACACCGACACGATGATGGCCAGAGCCGCCGGCGTGAGCAGCGCCCCGGAGACCCCCTGCAGCGACCGCGCGACGATGAGCACCCCGATCGTCGGCGACGCCGCGCACAGGGCAGAGCCGATCCCGAACCCGGCGACGCCCGCCCTGAACACCCGCCGCTCGCCGAGGCGGTCGGTCAGCGAGCCGGCCAGCAGGATGAGCGCGCTCAGCGTCAGCAGATAGGAGTTGGAGACCCACTGCTGGGCGGCGAATCCGCCGCCGAGGTCGCGGCTGATGGCGGGCAGTGCCACGTTGACGGCCGTGGAGTCGACCGCGGCGATCGCCGAGGCGAGGATCGCCGTGATGAGCGCGAGTTGCTTGGTGCGGGGGCTCGCCGGCCCGGCCATCAGCGCCGGGCGCCGTTGAGCGGGAGGCGGGCCCGGAACACCGTCTGGCCCGGTCGCGACTCCAGCGTGAGGCTGCCGTGGTGACGTTCGACGAGAATGCGGCGGGCCGTGTCCAGGCCGAGGCCGGTGCCGCTGCCGACGTCCTTGGTGGTGAAGAACGGGTCGAACACGCGGTCGCGGATCTCGGCGGGGATGCCGGGCCCGTCGTCGGCGATGTCGATCTCCGCGCAGTCCCCGTCGGCCCGGGTGGTGATGGTGATGTGGCCGCTGGCCCCGAGCGCGTCGATGGCGTTGTCGAGGATGTTGGTCCACACCTGGTTGAGCTCGGCGCCGTGGACGGTGAGCTTGCCCAGAGCCGGGTCGTAGTTGCGATCCACCTCGATCTCGGTGTGCTTGAGCTTGTGCTTGAGCAGGATCAGGGTGGAGTCCAGACCCTCACGGACGTCCACCTGGACCAGCTCACCCCGGTCCATGTAGGCGTAGGTCTTGATCGCCTTGACCAGCTGGCTCATGCGGTCCGTGGACTCGCGCAGCTCGGCCGAGAGCTGACGGGCGCCCAGCGAGGCGGCGATCCAGCGCAGGGTGGCGACGGCGGCCGGGCCGGCCCGGTCGGCGACGCGGGCGACGAACGCCGGGTCGATGCCGGCCGTCACCAGAGTGTCGGTGAGGCGCCACGGATCCTCGATGCCGGCAGCGGTGAGGGCGTCGGTGAGCGCGTCCTCGGCATCGGCGGCGTCGAGCGCCGATAGCGTCTGAGAGGCCATGCACGTGGCCGCCGCCTCGCGCTGGAGCGTCACCAGTTCCGCCGCCTGCGCGCGCTCGACGCCCGCCTCCACCAGCAGCCCCACGGTGCTGGTGAGCACGTCGAGGGCATCGGCGAGGTCCGAGGCAGCGCGCCTGGCCGCCGAGGCTGGGTTGTTGAGCTCGTGGGCCAGACCGGCCGACATCGTCCCCAGTGCGGTCAGGCGCTCGCGGTTTGACTCGCGCTGGGTGATCCGGCGCGTCACCGGGCGGACCTTGGCCATCACGCGCATGAACACCGGCCGGTGGGCGCGCACGAGGTCGATGAAGGCGTCGGAGGGGACGACCGCCACCCGCACCTCGCCGCGGGTGACCATCCGCACCGCCGACGGGCCGCCCACCAGCGTCGGGATCGCGCCCATCCACGTCGGCGCCACGTGATCGCCGATCGGCTCGTCGCCGATCCCGTCCTGGACCAGGGCCTCGATCGTGCCCTCCAGGATGAGCACGAGCCCGGTCTTGGTCTCGTCCTGCCTGGCGTACACCGCTCCCGCGGGGAGGTCGTGGAGCTCCGCCGCGTCACACCACGTCTGCAGCTCCTCGTCGGTGAGGTCGGCGAAGAGGTCGATGGGGCGCAGATCGGCGACGGTGGGGTGGCTCATGCCTCCGCCAGATATTCGTGGATGAGCGAGACGGCCATCGAGCCCTCACCGACGGCGGAGGCGACGCGTTTGATCGAGCGGGCGCGCACGTCGCCGGCCACGAACACGCCCGGAACGCTCGTCTCCAGGGTGCGCGGCTCGCGCTGGAGCGGCCAGCCGTGCTCGCGGGCCTCGGACCCGGCGAGGATGAAGCCGCGCTCGTCGCGGGCGACGACGCCATCGAGCCAGTCGGTGCGCGGCGCGGCGCCGATGAAGACGAAGCACGCGTCGACGTCCTCGACGCGCTCGTCACCCTCGGGCCCGCGCAGTCGCAGGCGTTTCAGCCGGCCGTTGTCGCCCTCGGCTTGGACCGCCTCGGTGCGCGTCAGGACCTCGATGTTCTTCAGCCGTTCGATCTGGTCGATCAGGTAGGCCGACATCGACCGCTCCAGCGAGGCGCCACGCACGAGCATCGTCACCCGGCTGGCGTAACCGGCGAAGTGAACCGCCGCCTGGCCCGCGGAGTTGGCGGCGCCGATGACCACCACGTGCTGCTCTTCGCATGAACGGGCCTCGGTGAGCGCGGCGCCGTAGTAGACGCCGGCGCCGGTGAAATCGGCAAAGCCGGGGGCCGGCATCATCCGGTAGGAGACGCCCGAGGCGACGAGCACCGTGTTGGCCGAGAGCTGCACGCCGCCGGCCAGCTCCACGATGCGCCCGGCGCCCTCCACCTTGAGCGAGACGACGTCTGAGACCGAGAGCAGCTCGGCGCCGAGGCGGCGCGCCTGCGTGGTGGCGCGCTGGGCCAGCTCAGAGCCCGACAGCCCGTTGGGAAAGCCCAGGTAGTTCTCGATCCGGCTGGATTGCCCGGCCTGCCCGCCGGGCGCCTCGCGCTCCACCATCACCGTGCGCAGCCCCTCCGAGGCGCCGTACACCGCCGCGGCCAGACCGGCGGGGCCGCCGCCGACGATGACCAGGTCATAGTGGTCAGAGATGGGGGCCACGGCGACGCCCAGGCGCTCGGCGAGCTCGAGCACCGTCGGGCGCTCCAGGACGTCGCCGTCCTCGAGCAGGACCACAGGGAGGCGGTCCTCGGGGACCCCGGCGACGGTGAGCAGCTCGCGGGCCTCGCTCTCGCGCTCGACATCGAGCCACCGGCCGGGAACGCGGTTGCGCGCCAGGAAGTCGCGCAGGTCGTGGGTGTCCTTGGAGAACCGGTGGCCGATGACGCGCACGCCCCCGGCCTCGAGCGCCGCGCCCGCCTCCCAGGCGGCGAGCAGGTCCGCCACCACCGGGAACAGCTCCTCCTCGGGCGGGTCCCACGGCTTGAGCAGGTAGTAGTCGAGCGACACCTCGTTGATGGCGGCGATCGCCGCCGAGGTGTCGGCATAGGCGGTGAGCAGGGCGCGCTTGGCGTCGGGGTAGATCTGGCGGGCCTTGACCAGCAGCTCGGTGCCCTCCATCCCCGGCATCCGCTGGTCGGCGACGATCATCGCCAGGTTCTCGCCGCGCCGGCGCATCTCGTTGAGCAGCTCGAGCGCGTCGGGGCCCGAGCCGGCGCGCAGGATCCGGTAGTGCTCGCCGAAGCCGCGCCGCAGGTCGCGGGCGACGGCCGCGAGCACGGTCGGCTCATCATCGACGGCGAGGATCGTCGCGCGGCGAGGCTCGGTCTCAGACATGGGACGGCCTAAGTCAGCATCGGCGACGGCGGGATCCGCGTCGTGCCGGTGACTTCGGGGATGAGCATGCCCAGCTCGTCGACGAAGCACCAGCACCACTCCTCGCCGGGTTCCAGCGAGCGGATGATCGGATGCGAGTCGTCAGCGGCGTGGCGGCTGGCGTGGCGGTTGGGCGAGTCGTCGCAGCAGCCGACGTGCCCGCACTCGAGGCAGATCCGCAGGTGCAGCCAGACGCCGCCTTCGCGCAGGCAGTCCTCGCAGCCGTCGACGGCCTCGGGCAGTTCGGTCACGTGGACGGTGTTCAGGTGGGTGCAGGCAGGTTCCCGGTGGCTCATGTCCTGAGCATCGCAAACTCGTCAAGTGGGTCGGCCGCGGCGCCCGGAAACCGGACCCCGCCGTCGAGGCGCAGGCGCACCGTGTCGCCGGTGCGCGGGGCCGGCAACCCCGCTACCGCGTACAGCCGCCCGGTGTCCAGCTTGAGCTCGAGCCGGAAGCCGTCCTCCAGCGCCGTGGCGCGCGTGACGGTGCCCTGCAGCGGCCCGGCGGCGTCCAGCACGACGTGGGGCGGCCGCGTGAGCACGGTCGCGTCCCCGTCGCGGATCGCCCCGTCGTAGCCGAGGAAGCGAGCCACCCCGGGGCTCGGCGGGTGCTCGAGCAGGTCCCGCGGCGACCCGTCGGCGACGAGCCGGCCGTCGATGAGGATGAGCAGCCGGTCGGCCAGCGCCCACGCCTCGGCGCGGTCGTGCACGACCACGAGCGTGGCCCGCGTGTCCGAGCGCAGCGCCGAGAGCGCGTCCTCGAGCAGCGCGGCCCGGACCTCGGCATCGAGGCCCGCGAACGGCTCGTCGAGCAGGAGGATGTCGGGCTCGACGGCCAGCACCCGCGCGAGATGGACCCGGCGGCGCTCGCCTCCCGAGAGCGTGATGGCCTGACGGCCGGCGAGGTGGGCGACCCCCATCCGCTCGAGCGCCCGCCGCGCGCGGGCCGGGCGCTCGGAGCGCGGGACGCCCCACCAACCCAGCGCCGCCGTGACGTTGGCCATGACGCTGCGCCGCGCCAGGTCCGGGGCCTGGAGCGCGAGCGAGATCCTGCCGTCGCTCTCCACCGAACCGGCCGACGGCGCCAGCCCACCCGCGAGTGCGTCGAGCAGGGTGCTCTTGCCGGCGCCGTTCGGGCCGAGGAGGGCCACGATCTCCCCGGCGTGCAACTGGAGGCTGACGTCGTGAACGACCTCGCGCTTCTCACGCACCACCTTCAGCTGGGTGGCGCGGAGCAGCACCGTTCCGGCGGTCGGAGCGTCCTTCACGTCGATCGGAACCGGAACCGGAGCTGGAATCCGCCGCCCTGCTGCTGGAGCAGGCCGAGGCCGCACATGAGGACCAGGATCATCCCGATGAGCACGATGGCGATAGCGATGGCGTCGGGGTAGTGCCCGCCGTTGACCTCGTACAGGGTCGCGCTGGCCAGCGTCTGGTTGTACCCGTAGATGTTGCCCCCGAGGATGGCCACCGCCGCCACCTCCGAGAGCGCCGACCCGAGCGCAGCGATGACCGCGGCCATGATCCCGACGCGGGCCTCTCGCGTGGCCAGGACCGCCAGCTGGAGGCGGCCGGCCCCGAGCAGACGGGCCTGCCCGAGCAGGCCTGCGGGCAGCCCCTCCACGGCGGCGGCGGTGAGGGCCACGGTGAAGGGGAGGGCCAGGATCGTCTGGGCAATGAAGACCACCCGGCGCGTGAAGATGAGGTGCAGCGCGCCCCCCGGGGCGTTGCCCGCCAGGAAGATGAACAGGATCGAGCCGACCAGGACCGGCGGCAGCCCGAGGCTGACATTGGCGAGAGCGCGCAGGGCGCCGCGCCCGCGGAATCGCCCCAGTGCCAGGGCCAGGCCGATGGGGATCCCGATCACACTCGCGGCGGCCGTGGCGATCGCTGCCACCTGGAGCGTGAACCCGATCACCCCGGTCAGCTCCGGGCTGCCGTGGGTCATGAGCCGGACCGCCGCGCTCAGCTCCTGCCAGAAGAAGTGCATCGTCAGGCCGCCGTCCGGAAGCGGAGCTGGACGCCTCCCGAGCGCTGCTGAAGCACGGTCAGCGTCCCGAGCAGGATGAGCAGCAGGAGGACCAGCATGATCGTGATGGCGATCAGCTGGGGATTGCCCGCCGTGAGCAGGAAGCTGTCAAGCAGTCCGCTGGCCAGCGTCTGGTCCTGGCCCGTGATGTTGCCGCCGACGATGACCACGGCGCCCACCTCGGCGACAGTCGCCGCCATCGCGGCGATGACCGCCGCCAGGATGCCGATGCGGGCCTCGCGCACGGCCAGGACGGAGAGCTGACCGCGCCCCGCACCGAGCGCCCGTGCCTGGGCCAGCAGCCCCGGCGGAAGGCTCTGGATGGCGGCGGGCGTGAACGCCACGATGTAGGGCAGCGCGAGGATCGCCTGGACGATGTACACCGCCGTCAGCGTGAACTCGATCCGCAGCGAGCCGAACACGCTGTGGGGCACGAACAGGACAAGCGCGAACACCCCCACCACCACTGGGGGCAGCGCCAGGCTCGCGTTGGCCAGGAGCTGGAGGATGCGGCGACCGCGGAAGCGCCCGATCCCGATGGCCACTCCGATCGGTAGGCCGACCACGAGGGCGATGGCCGTCGAGACGAAGGCCACCCGGATCGTCACCCAGGTCAGGCTGAGGATGTACCCGTTCGCGTTGAAGATCAGGGAGATTCCGGCACGCAGCTGCTCCCACACCGCGTGCACGGCTACGGGCTCTTGCTTGGCGGCGCCTGCTGGACGTAGACGAGCTGTCCGTTGGCGAGGCGGTACACGACGCCGGCCTGGACGCCGCGGCCGATCGTGCGCTGACCGCGCGTGGGCAGCGGGGCCACGCTCTGGCCCTTCTGGATGAGGATCTCCTTGGCCGTGGTGGCCTTGAGGCCGTGCTTGGTGAGCGTCCCTCCCAGATGCAGCGATGAGAGGGCCGCGAGCAGGAACGCGACCGAGAGGACGATGCCGAGGTCGAAGAGGTTCACGAGGCCGTCCAGCGGGTCGCCGGCGCGGTCCTCGCGGCTGCGTGCGCGGGGATTGACCGAGATCACGTGTCACCTCCGACGGGTTGGGGATCTGAGACGATCGCGGCGAGGTACTCGAGGTCGGAGAGATCCTGGCCGTACATACGGTCACGCGAGAGCGACAGGCCGAACGCCACCGCTCCAATCAGCAGGCCGACCACTGTGACGCTGAACGCAACACGGAGGTTCTCGCTCAGTGCCGTCGTGTTGCCGTTGGCCAGGCCGGTCAGCGCGGGGGAGAGCGGGATCAAGGTGCCCATGAGCCCGAGGGCCGGGCCGGCGCGCACGAGCAGTCGCGTGCGCGCCAGGCGGCGCTGGGCGTCGAAGTCGAAATCGGCGAGCGCCTTGTTGAGCTGATGGTCGCCGCCGGCCGTGCGAGCGTGCTCGATGATGAAGCTCAAAGTAGCCGCCATCGAGGGGCTGCGGGGAATTGCGCTGACGGCCTCTGCCGCCTTGGCACGGTCGCCGGTCAGGAGCGCCTCGCGTGCCTTCTCCGCTCCCTGCGAGAGCGTCGCGAACCGGCGCTTGCGCCGTCTGCGCAGCTCGACCGCGTAGCTTCCCAGCTCGTAGATCACGGCGGCCAGCGCCAGCAGCGCCAGGATGAGGACCGGGATCTGAAGCACGCTGGCGACGCGGAAGATCGCCTCGTCGATGCCATGGGTGCTGAGGGCAAAGGTCACGGGCACGACGGCGATGGTGTCACGCCCAGGCCCTCAGGCGCGGGCGTGCGGCGGCAGCCAGCGTCCGAGCAGCCCCAGCTCGCGCTGAGCGCCGGCGCCGAGCAGCACCAGCACGGCGAGCACGGCGGCGACGATCGGCAGCACCGAGGGCCGAGACGGCGGATGCAGCGCCGGGGCCGTCGCCGGCGTCGCCGTGGCCACCGCGTGCACCAGCGGGCTGGCGCCCTCCGGGATCGCCACCACGTCTGAGATCAGCTCGCCGGCCACCAGCCGGGAGGCACCGGACACCGGCGGCGACGGCCGTGGTGAGTGGGTTGGCGCCCGGTGGGGCGAGGTCGGCGAGTGCGTGGGCGCGGTTGACGTCGCCGCCCCGGTCGAGCCTGGGGTGCCCGAGCCGCCGTTGGTGCCCGAGGAGCCGGACCCCGAGGAGCCGTTACCGCTGCCCGAGCCTCCGGCCGGCGTCGTGCTGGTCTGGGTGGTGCTCGTCTGCGACGTCGTGCCATGAGTGCTGGTCTTGTGTTGCTTGGTCGGCGTGCCCGAGGGAGCGTGCGTCCCGCCCGCCGGTTGCGTCGGCTTGGTAGGCGACCCGTGGCCCCCGTGCTTGCCCCCTCGTGTCCCGCCAGGGGTGGTTCCGGTGCTCTTGTTCGGTCCCGTGGTCACCGTCTGCGGGCTCGTCGAGGTGGCCGGGCTGGGCGGCCCGACCTGGATGGTCTGCTGGGCGTGGCCGACGTCTCCGTTGTCGTCGCGGACGAGCACCGTCACCGTGTAGGTGCCGGAGTCGGGGAAGGTCACCTGCGGGTCCTGCACGGTCGAGGACGGCGCTGAGCCGTTGGCGAGGGTCCACTGGTAGGAGAGGCCCGTGCCGCTCGCCACAGCCGAGAGCGACGCGGTGGCGCCCGCAGCGACGCTGGGCGGCCCCGAGATGCTGACGGGGATCTGTTGGCCCTCGAACACGGAGATCTGCGATCGGCGCGCTTTCGGTCACCTGGTCTGGCGCGTTGACGTCGCCGCCTCCGCGCCACGGCCGGTCGTACTTCATCGACGTTCCGAGATCGGTCACCACGGGGTTGTCGGTGGGATCCTGGAAGTCGCTGCTGTGGGTGGCGAGGTCCTGCGCGTTGAGCGCCGAGTTGTCGCCTGACTCGGGCTCGCCGTTTGGCTGAAACACGGTGATCCCGGCGGTGACATCGGGGGCCTGCACCGGTTGCGCCAGGCAGCTGAGCACGGTTCCCAGCGACCAGGTGTCAGGGCCCAGCTGATCCGGAGGTTGCGGTCCCTGCAGGCTGACCATCGCCATCGAGGTCTTCCCGTACGGCGGGCACTGTTGTGGGCGAGACTCGAGGGACTCAGAGGTGATCGACTCCTGATCTGGCTGGGCGCCCGATCGGTAGATCGTCGCGTTGACGATCAGGTCCGAGGGGTTGCCCAGCGCAACATCGCTGCCACACGCCATCACCGCCGCCGCGGCAAGGGCGACAAAAGCACACCGCCGCCCCGGGACGATCCCGGGGCGGCGGCGGCCAGGCTGTGGTGGTGCGGTGCGGAAGCTCCGCGTCACCGGCCTAGTGAACTGTGATCGACTTCAGCTTGGAGACGGTCGTCGGCTGACCCGAGTGCACGTACTCGAGCTCCAGCACGTAGCTGCCGGGCTTGAGCTTGCCCTTGACCGTGAACTTCTTCTTGCCGGTGCCGACCGAGGTCTTGCCGATCTGCTTGAACTTGGCGGCGCCCGCCTTGTTCGTCTGCAGGGCGAGCAGGACCACCTTGGCCTTGGTCACCGCGGGGGCCAGGCTGAGCGCCCCGTTGACGGTGATCTTGCCCTTCTTGAGCGTGGTCTTCTTGAAGCTCACGTTCGTGGTGCCCTGCTTGACCGTGATCTTCTTGCTGGCGCTGGTGGCGGAGACGAACTGGCTGCCGTCCTTGTAGACGGTCTCGACCTGCCACTTGCCCCCGGCGAGCTTTCCGCTGAACGCGTAGATGCTCTGGCCCGAGGCCAGCTTGCTCGTGCCGACGCTCTTGAACGCGCCCTTGGACCCCTGCTTGCGGGCCATGATCGCCGACCGTGGCGTTCTTGTCGGGCGCCGACGGCCCCATCGCTGCCGGCGACGGACACGCCGCCGCTGGTCGCCTGAGCCGTGGAGAGCGTGTTGGTGCCCTTGACGGACATCGAGGACGCCGAGGTCGCGCTGGGCGACAGGATGTCGCCGTACACCGGGGACAGCGAGCCGTTCTCGACCTGCGAGAGCGAGCCCGTCGCCACCTGGTAGGACCCGCTGGACTTCGGGACGAACGTGATGCTGTACCCGCCCACGGAGTTCGTGTTGGCGCTGGCAACGGCAACGGGGATCCCGCCGACGACCTGGTCAACCGACACCGTCTGTCCGCTGAGCGCCGGGAAGCCCGGCTGGGGCTGCGCGACGGTTCCGGTGACGGTCACCGGCGAGTTGGCGGCACCGTGCTCGGGAATGCCGAGGCCGTGATCGCCGGCGACGCGTCCGCCGATGAACGGCGCGCCACCTGGATCGCCCGTGCTAGGCGAGGTAGCTTGCGCAGCGAGGCCTGGAACGACGGTGAGGTCAAGAAGCTCACCAGCGCCTGGGCGCCCGCGACGTTGACGGATTCGTTGGGCTTGTTGGGATTGATGATGTAGACGTGGAAGTAGTTGAGCAGCGCGTTCGCGCCGCCGGGGGCCGAGGCGCTGTTGTCGCGCGCGTACGATCTGGAGGTTCGATACCTGGCTGGGTCCGCCGCCCTGGCCGCCCGCTGACAGGAAGTCATACGTCCCGCGGTCGGTCAGTGCGTAGCAGTGGTTCGAACCGTTCGTCGGGAGTGGTGCACGCGTTGGTGGCCGTGACGTTGTTGGCCTGGTTGCCGTTGACGATCTTGTACCAAGTGGGCAGATCGGCCGGTCCCGTCGACGGTGCCCGAGTCGGGACACAGGCCCGATGCCGGAAGGTCGGCCGGCGGTGATCGGCGTCATGCCCCCGCCGTCGCCGGGCGAGACGGTGCACAGCGCCACGCCGGCCGGGCGTCAGGGCCGAGCTGTTCATCAGCGCCAGAGCTGATGCTCCTCGACGGTGGTCCCCGGAGCGTTGTTCGACCCCGCCGCGGGAGTCGAAGGTGATGGTGTTGGCCACGCCCGCCGGCGGCCACGTCGGCGAACGCCTGGGCGATGTTGTGTGGCGCCGCCGGCTCCGATGCCGGCCGCGATCGCCGGTGGTCCCGGCGAGGACGAAGTCGTTGGTGAAGATCGCGTTGCCGAACTGGTTTTGATACGAGAACCCGCCGGCCACGAACTGGTTCTCCAGGGATGCGGCATGGACGATCAGGACGCTCGGGCTTCCGGTGCCGTTCTCGGCGGCCTGAATCGCGGCGCCCGTCGCCGAGGGGATGTAATTGAACGTGTACTGCGGGAAGGCGGCCTGGAACCCGGCTTGATCAGGTTGGTGGATCAGGCCGGAGTCGCTGACGTCGCTGGTGCCGACGATGGTGACGCGTTGATGCCGAGTCGGCGCTGGCGAGCGCCGGCGCGATCATCAGCACGAAGGCGGCCACGAGGCCGAGGATGGGGAGGGCCAGCAGGCGGCGTGAGCCGGGGCGGCCCGGAAGATCGGCGGGAAGCGGTCGCCGATCAGGGGAAACAGGTTGGTTCATTGGGCCAGCATATAGAGGCTGCCTACGTAATGCCTAGGTTCGCGAGCGGACACGAAAACGCTGCGTCAGGGCGCCTTGGTCCCGGCTGAAGCGCTGCACTCGGCTCAGTCCGTACTGCGTCGCCAGCGCGGGTGCCGCGGTTGTCGCGCAGGGCCGCCAGCGCCTGCGCCACGCCCGCTGAGTCGCCGTTCTTGGCGGCGGCTGCCGCGGCGCGGTACTGGGCGGCGCCGGCGCTCACGGCGGCCACGTAGCGGTTCAGGATGGCGCGGTCCTGGACCGGGCGGGGCAGCGCGCGGGTGTCGCCCGCCTCCCTTGTCGACGATCGGCACCACCTGGCCCAGGTAGGTGGCCAGCGGCCGTCAGCGAGCTCCCCGAAGGTGGCGGCACGTTGCGGACCTGCGCGCAGCGGTGTTGACGCAGATGCCATTGGCGCGGGCGATGACGTCCTTCTTGGTCGCGGTGTGGCCGCCGCACGCCGTGACGGCGATGACGAGGCAGGCGGCGGCGACCGTCGCGGGCGCAACGCGTCTCACGTCCGCCCCGGCACGCCGGCCCCGCCTCACGTCTGCCCTCGACCGATGATGAGGTTGGCCACCAGCCCGGTCCACCCGGTCTGATGCGAGGCGCCCAGTCCCGCGCCGGTGTCGCCGTGGAAGTACTCGTGAAACGGGATGAGGTCCTGCCAGGCGGGGTCGTTTGGCGGCAGGCGGTAGCCGGCGAGCACGGGGCGGCGGCCGTCGGGGCCCTTGCGGAAGATGGCGATGAGCCGGTCGGCGAGCTCGTCGGCGACCTCGGCCAGGGTGAGCTGGTCGCCGTCGCCAGTGGGGAACTCGACGGTGAAGGCGTCGCCCAGGAAGCGGTGGTAGACGCGGAGGGTCTCGATGAGCAGGAAGTTGATGGGGAACCACACCGGGCCGCGCCAGTTGGAGTTGCCGCCGAAGAGGCCGGTGCGCGACTCGCCCGGCTCGTAGTCCAGGGTGTCGGTGACGCCACCGACCTCGATCGTCAGCGGCTGTGCGAGGTGCCGGCGCGACAGCCCGCGCAGGCCGTGATCGGAGAGGAACTCGTCGGGATCGAGCATGGCTCCGAGCAGCCGCCGCAGCTTGGCCTCGTCCACGATGGAGAGCATCCGCCAGCCTGCATGTGACGGGGACTCCAGGTGAGAGACGACGTCGCCGAGCGGCATGTGCTCCACGAACCACTGCACGCGGGCGGCGAAGTCCGGGAGCGCGGCCATCGTGTCGGGGCCGATCGTCGTCACCGCGGCCAGCGGCAGCAGCCCCACCACCGAGCGCGCGCGCAGGGGGATCGAGTCGCCACCGGTGCGCAGGACGTCGTAGTAGAAGCCGTCCTGCTCGTTCCACAGGCCCTTCTCGTTGAGCGCCGAGCCGATGAGCGCGAAGTGCTCGAAGAACTTCGTGGCCAGGTCCTCGTAGACCCCCTGGTGACGGCTGAGGGCCAGCGCCATCTCCAGGAGGTCCTGGCAGTACATGGCCATCCACGCCGTGCCGTCGGACTGCTCGAGCACGCCGTCGACGGGGAGCCGGGAGCGGTCGAAGGGGCCGATGTTGTCCAGGCCCAGGAAGCCGCCCTCGAACAGGTTGTCGCCCTCGACGTCCTTACGGTTGACCCACCAGTTGAAGTTGAGCAGCAGCTTGTGCAGCACCCGGGCCAGGAAGTCGTTGTCGTCGTCGCCGGCGATCTCGTACACGCGCAGCGCGGCCCAGGCCTGGACCGGCGGGTTGACGTCGGAGAAGTTCCACTCGTACGCGGGGAGCTGGCCGTTGGGGTGCACGTACCACTCGCGGCAGAGCAGGATGAGCTGGGACTTGGCGAACTCGGGGTCGACGTGAGCCAGCGCCACGCAGTGGAAGGCCAGGTCCCAGGCGGCGTACCACGGGTACTCCCACTTGTCGGGCATCGAGATGACGTCGCGATTGTTGAGGTGCGTCCACTCGTGGTTGCGCCCGGAGAGCCGCTCGGGCGGGGGCGGGGGGTAGGCCGGGTCGCCCTCCAGCCAGCGCCGCACGTCGAAGTGGAAGAACTGCTTGGACCAGAGCATCCCGGCGTAGGCCTGGCGCAGGATGAGGGCCTCGTCCTCCGATGCGGTGGCCGGCGTCAGCTCCGCGTAGAAGGCGTCGGCCTCCTGCGCGCGGAGGGTCATGGTGTCCGCGAAGTCCTCGCCCAGGCCCGCGGTGGGGCTCGGCGCCCGCAAGCGCAACTCGATCGTGGCCGACTCCCCCGCGGGCACCGTGAGGCGATGGTGCAGCGCTGCCTTGGTCCCCCGCTGTGCCGGGTTGACCGTCGCCGCCCCACGGGTCGACGTGATCGTTGATCCCGTCCTTGGGATACCGGGGCGAGTGGGTCGGGTCGTCGCCGAAGAGCCGGGCGGCGTTGGTCTCGTTGTCACAGAACAGGGGGGTGGGGTCCCCGGAGCTGGTGAGGGTGCGCGGCCCCAACTCCGCATGGTCGGCCACCAGTGCCCCGCCGTCCGGCGTGATCTGAGGCCGCGACGCCTGGGCCTCCCAGGACCAGGTGTTGCGAAACCACAGCGTCGGCAGCACGTGCAGCGTGGCGGGGTCCGGTCCGGCGTTGCGGGCCGTGATGCGGATGAGCAGGTCCTCGGGCGTGGCCTTGGCGTAATCGGCGGTGATCTCCCAGTAGCGCGCGTCGTCGAAGATCCCGGTGTCGAGCAGCTCGAACTCCGGCTCGTCCTTGGTCCGGCGCCGGTTCTCCTCGACGAGCCGGTCGTAGGGGAACTCCGCCTGCGGATACATGTAGCGCCAGCGCATCCAAGAGTGCGTGGGCGTGCTGTCCAGGTACCACCAGTACTCCTTGACGTCCTCGCCGTGGTTGCCCTGCGGGCCCGACAGCCCAAACGCGCGCTCCTTGAGGATCGCGTCGCGGCCGTTCCAGAAGGCCAGGGCGAAGCAGAGGAGCTGACGGTCGTCGCAGATCCCGGCCAGCCCGTCCTCGTTCCACCGGTAGGCCCGTGACCGGGCGTGGTCGTGGGGGAAGAAGTCCCACGCGTTGCCGTCGGCGCTGTAGTCCTCGCGCACCGTGCCCCAGGCCCGCTCTGAGACGTACGGGCCCCAGTGCCGCCACGGTGACTGGCCCGCTGGGTCCTCGTTGAGGCGGTCGCGCTCGGCGCTCATGGCGCCTAGTCTCGCGGAATCGGCTCCGGCCGCGCTCGCAAACCGCCCGCGCGGGCTACAGATAGGCGGTGCGGCTGTCCGTGCTGGCCTGCGAGCTGACGCCCTCCTGGCGCTCGTCCTCGGTGGCCAGGGCCAGCAGCGCGCGGTAGCTCACCGCGCGGCCCGCGATCACGCAGGTGTGGCCGGAGCGCACCCAGCTGATGACCCGCGCCGGGCCGGACTGCTGGAGGGTGAAGCGCACGCCGTAGCGGGTGACGCTCTCGCCGTGCACCCCGGACAGGGGCGCGCCGTCCGTGATCGCGTATCCGATCCGTTTGCCGGTGCGGCCCGTGTAGAAGACCGTGGTGATGGTGCGCCCGTCGACCTTGTCGGTGCGGGCGCCGTCGGCGGTCCAGCCCTTCTGCGGGCCCCACGCTGGGAACGGGATGCCCGCTGCGCTCAACGTGAGATTCTGGGCCTCGTTGGGGTTGACCGGCGGTGCCGGGAGCGTCGCCGAGGCCAGGGCCAGCCGGGCCGCGACGGGCACCGTGGGAGTTGAGCCGCCCGCGCTGATGAGGACCACGACGACCGCCACGGCGGCCGCGAGGGCGGTGGCTCCGGGCACGACGAACGCCCGCCGCCAGCGGGGGGCGCGGCGCGACGGAGCGCCGCCGGTGAGCTCTTCGACGCGCATCCGGAGGGCGGCCGGTGCCGGCTCGTCGAGGCCGCGCAGCATCGTCACCGCGCGCTTCTGCTCGGTGAGGGCGGCCGTCAGCTCTGGCGACTGCCGTATCTGGGCGAGGAGATCCGCCTGCCGGTCGGCCGGCAGCGAGCCGTCGGCGAGACGCGCCAGCTCACCTTCGGGTCCTTTGAGCTCATCTGTCATGTCGTCGTCCATCACGCAAGACTCCGCTTGGGCCCAGATCCTTCCCGGGCGTCGTTGCCGGCTGACGCCGGCTCGTCCGAAAGTTGCCGGGCGATCCTCTGGCGGGCGCGGTAGAGCCGCGTGGTGATCGTCGCCTCTCGCGCATCCAGCGCCTTGGCCGCCTCGCCGTAGGAGAGACCGAGGATATCGACGGCCACGAGCGCCATCCGGAAGTCCTCGGGCAGCGCCGCGACGGCCTCCAGGATCTCGCCCACCTCCACCGCGCGCTCGGGCTGCCGGGTCCCGCGCGGATCGGCCGGCTGCACGTCATCCAGCGTCGGCCCCGTCTGCGGCCGGCGCGACGCGGTGCGCAGCCGGGAGTAGAAGGTGTTGCGCAGGGCGCGCATGAGATACCCGCGCTCGTCGCCGCGGATCACGCGCGGCCGGGCCAGGACCCGCGCGAACGTCTCCTGCACGAGGTCCTCCGCGTCCTCCCGGGATCCGCACAGCGCCCAGGCGGCGCGGTAGAGCGCGTCCAGGTGCTGGCCAAGGGACTGAGGGTCCAGGCGGCGCACCATCAGCGCATGCTACGGCCGTAGAGGCCGCCCACCATCATCTGGGCCAGCGGCTCGACGATGGCGTCGGGGTCCCGCAATCCCACCGCGTCGCCCACCAGCGCGACGTGCAGGACTCGCTCGTACCCCCACATCAGGCACGCCGCCAGCGCGCGGGCGTCGGCCCCGTCAGGCGCCTGGCCGCTGGCCCGGGCGCCTCGGATCACCCGGGCGGTGCCCGCCGTGACCGTCTCGAGCGTCTCGAACCACAGCGCGCGGATCTCGGTGTCATGGGGCCACTCCTCGCTGACGGTGCGCAGCAGGGCCCCATGGGTCTTGCACACCTCCACCCACTGCTGGAGGCTGACGCGGATGGCGGCCTCGGCATCGCCGCCCGACTGCGAGTGAAACGGCCGCACCGCCACCATGACCTGGTCCATCACCTCGCGCAGGCACTCGGCGATGACCGCGGTCTTGGAGGCGAAGTACGAATAGAAGCTGGTCCGCGAGACGCCGGCGGCGTCGATGATGTCGGCCACGCTCAGCTGGTGCAGCGGGCGCTCGCGCAGGAGCTGCTCGGTGGCATCGAGAATCGCGGTGTGGGCGCGGGCCTGGGTAGCAACCGACACCTCCGTCAGGCTACCGTTCCCACCATGCGCCGCTGCCTGTTCGAGCCCGAGCACATCGACTTCCGCGAGTCCGTCCGCCGTTTCGTCGCCGAGGAAGTGACCCCCCATCAGGCGCGGTGGGAGGCTGACGGCATCGTGGACCGCGAGCTCTTCGCCAGGGCGGCGGCCAAGGGCATGCTGGCCATGCAGGTCCCCGAAGAGTACGGCGGGGCGGGGGTCGACGACTTCCGCTTCAACCAGATCGTCGGCGAGGAGCTGGGCGTCGCCGGCTCGGGCGGCAGCGGGCTCGGTCTCACGCTCCACAACGACATCTGCCTGCCCTACTTCATGGACCTGTGCGACGAGGAGCAGAAGCAGCGGTGGCTCCCCGGCATCGCCGACGGGTCACTCATCACCGCCGTGGCCATGACCGAGCCCGAGATGGGCTCCGACCTGGCCGGGCTGCGCACCACCGCGCGCCGCGAGGGGGACGCCTACGTCGTCAACGGCTCCAAGACGTTCATCACCAACGGGATCAACTCAGACCTCATCATCACCGCGGTCAAGACCGACCCCACCCAGCGCCACGCCGGCATCTCGCTGCTCATCCTGGAGCGGGGGATGGAGGGCTTCGAGCGCGGGCGCAACCTGGAGAAGGTCGGCCAGCACGCCCAGGACACGGCCGAGCTGTTCTTCGAGGACGTGCACGTGCCCGTCGAGAACCGGCTGGGTGAGGAGGGCCAGGGCTTTCGTTACATGACCGCGAACCTGGCTCAGGAGCGGCTGAGCATCGGCCTGTCGGCGCTGGGCGCGGCCCGGGGCGCGCTGGACGCGACGCTCGAATACGTCAAGCAGCGCACGGCGTTCGGACAGACGATCGGCTCGTTTCAGAGCTCGCGCTTCGCGCTGGCCGAGATGGCCACGGAGATCGAGGTGGCCACGGCGTTCTGCGATCAGGCGGTGCTGGCGCTCAACCGCGGCGACCTCTCCCCGTCGGACGCGGCCATGGCCAAGTGGTGGGCGACCGAGCTGCAGGGACGGGTGATCGACCGCTGCGTGCAGCTGCACGGCGGCTACGGCTACATGCTGGAGTACCCCATCGCCCGCGCCTTCGTCGACGCCCGCGTCACCCGGATCTACGGCGGCACCACCGAGATCATGAAGGAGATCATCGGGCGCTCCCTCGGCGTGTGAGGCCCGCCGCGCCGGTGTCGTCTCACGCCACCCCCGACCCTCCTCGCCGCGGCCGCCGCCCCCGGACCTACGGCGCCGTCCTGGAGGCCACCGCCCAGCTGCTGGAGACCACCGCTCTGGCCGATCTCAGCGTCGCCCAGATCCTCGCCGCCGCCGATGTCGGGCGCACCTCGTTCTACGAGCACTTCAGCTCCAAGGACGACGTCGTGGTCAAGCTGATGGAGAGCCTCTCCGACGAGGTCGCCGAGGAGCTGACGCCGATGTTCGAGCGGGGCGAGCGCTCGCCCGACGAGGCCTTCGCCCTCGGCCTGGGCAACCTCGTGAACGCCGCCTCGCGCTACGCGCCGCTGGTGGTCGCGGTCTCCGAGGAGTGGCCCGCCATCCCCGAGCTCAAGGAGATCTGGTTCGGCATGCTCGGCGACTTCACCACCCGGCTGGCGCGCATGATCGAGTCCGAGCGGGCGGCCGGCGCAGCGCCTGCGGGGGCCGATCCACGGGCGCTGGCGGCGTCACTGGTGTGGACCGCCGAGCGCTCATTCCACGTGGCGGTGGGTGGCGATCACCCCACGCTGGCGGACGCTGAGACCGTCGTGGAGCCGCTCACGCAACTATTTGTCGGGACGATCTACGGGCGGGCCGTGCGGGCGTGAGCCCCGTAAACAGGGTCTTTGCAGGGAGTTTTGGGATAAAATGGCTCTCACAGAGCCGAATCTCCCGGAACCCCGACGGAAGGCCTCCGCAACCGCAACCGAGCAACGCGCACGCGCTCCTCGTTGCCGCAGTTGACGTTCGCCGCGCGCTATCGGCGAGGCTGCGGTTCGGCGGTGCCGTAGATGAAGAACTCAGGCGTCGCATCCACCGAAGCGCTCCAGCCCAACTCCCCCAGCGCCTCGGTCAACCCCGCGGGGTCGTAGAAGCGCTTGATGATCTGGAACTCGCGCCCGTCGTCCAGCCGCCGCGTCATGGTGTCCTCGTCGTCCGAGGGCAGCACGTGGTCGGCCGCCGTGGACTTCTCCGTCCGGGCGCTGTCGATGAAGAGCACGCGCCCGCCGGGCTTCAAGCAGCCCGCCACCATCTCCCAGAAGTCCGCGAAGCGTTCGGCCGGTACGTGGGAGAGCCAGAAGGCGAACACGCAGGCGTCGTAGCGCTGGTCGGGCGACCAGTCGAACAGGTCGGCCTGCACGTAGCGGACGTTCGCGTCGCCGACGCGGGCACGGTTGATGGCCAGCACCTCGGGGGCGGCGTCGACCGCGGTCACCGTGTCGGCCGATTCGACGAGGTGGCGCGTCCACAGGCCTGTCCCGCAGGCCAGCTCGAGCACGTCGCCGCGGGGATCGAAGCGCTCGAGCACGCGCTCGAGCTCGGTCGTCTCGGCGAACCAGCGGGTGTTGGCCTCCGGGCCACGATCAAAGCGGCCTTCGCGCATCCACCACTTGTCGTACTCCAGCGCGCGAGCGCGGTAGTAGTCGAGCTGCTCGGTGAGGACCGTGTCGTCGGCCATTGGGCGCACCGGAACCTAGCAACACGCACGGCCACCCCGAGACCGCCCCCCGTACACTCCCGAGCATGGCCACCACGCGCGCGATCACCGACGAGGCACAGCTGCGAGAGATCATCGGGGAGCCCACGGCGCTGGTCGTGACCAAGATCGCCGAGCGGCTCAACGACCTGACCCGGCAGTTCATCGAGCACTCGCCATTCGTGTGCGTGGGGACCGCCACCCCCGACGGCGGCCTCGACGTCTCGCCGCGCGGGGATCCGGCCGGCTTCGTGCGCATCCTGGACGAGCGGACGCTGCTGCTGCCCGACCGGCCCGGGAACCGCATCGCCGACACGCTCACCAACCTGCTCCAGGACCCCCGGATCGCGCTGCTGTTCCTGATCCCCGGGGTGGGCGACACCTTCCGCGTCAACGGGACCGCCGAGATCATCGACGACCCCGACCTGCTGGCCGACAGCACCGTTGACGGCAAGCCGCCCCGCCTCGGCCTCCTCGTCGCCATCGAGGAGTGCTACACGCAGTGCCCCAAGGCGATCATCCGCTCCGAGCTGTGGAACCCCGAGCGCCATGTCGACCGCTCGGTGCTGCCCTCCAGCGGCGCGATCTTCCGCTCGCTCAACGAACCGAGCTTCGACGCCGACGAGTACGACCGCGAGCGCGACGTCCGCTACAAGCGCCGCGAAGGGCTCTACTAACCCCCTCCGCGCGCTCGCAGCCAGGCGACGTAGACGTCGATGAACGCGTCCATGGCGGCGTCGACGGCTTCGGCGTCGCGGGTCGCGACGAGGTCCAGGAGCAGCCCTCGGGTGACGGCGATGCCCAGCCGCGCGTGGGCGCGCGCATCCTCGCGTGAGAGCCCGTAGGCCATGTTGATCTCGGCCGCCGGCTCCAGCCAGTCCTCGACGATCCCGTCCAGCATCTCCACGGTGTGCGGGCGACCCTGGATCGCCTGGCCGTAGAGCTCGAAGAACAGGCGCTCGTTGGGCCACAGGGACGGGTCTGAGATGTGGCGCCACCAGGCCCGCATTGCCTCGTCGATCGGCACATCGGCCGCCGGGATCAGGTCGGCGAGGATGGCCCGCTGGCGGCCCTCCACCTCTCCGACAATCGCCACCCACAAGGCCTCCTTGGAGCCGAAGTGGTGGATGAGCATGCGGTGGCTCGTGCCCAGCGCGGCGGCCAGCTGGCGCAGGCTGAGGTCCGTGATGCCGTTGGCCGCCACGTACTCGATGGCGCCCTCAAGCAATCTCTCGCGCGGGCTCTTGTCAGTCACGTGAGGGTTAGTGTACCATCTGGTACATGGAACCCGTACAAGTCACCATCGACGTCCCACAGCCGATCGACGAGGTCTACGACTTTCTCGATGTCATGGCCAACCACGAGCCGTTCACCAACCACATCCTCAAGGACTGGGAGTACGCCGGCCCCGATCGCGGCGTCGGCAGCAAGGCGCGCGTCCACGTGAGCGCCGCCGGTCGCACGGACACCGTCGACATCGAGGTCGTCGCCGCCGAGCGCCCGACCCGCATCGTGGAACGCAACATCGGCGCCGGCGGCAAGCGCGTCGCCAACGGCACCTACACGCTGTCCGAGCTGCCCAGCGGCGGCACGCACGTCCAGTTCGAGTACAGCTGGCAGCAGATCCCGCTGTCAGAGCGGATGATGTCGCCGGTCGTCCGCGGCATGCTGCGCCGCGCCAACGAGCGCGCGATGGAGCGGCTGGCCGAGCGGTTGCAGACGATCGTGGAGGTTTGACAGGACCGACGACGGGCAGGATCCTCCTCACACCAACAGGGGAGGGTTGAATGGCTGAGGTCGCCGATCCGCAACGCACAGCATCGCCGGAGGCGGAGCTGAACGCCGAAGGTATGGAGCGGGGAGTTGGATTCCTCGGGCTGCTGTGGGCCTCGGAGGGGTCGATCATCGGCTCGGGCTGGCTGTTCGGCGCCCTGACGGCGGCTTCGATCGCCGGCCCCTCGGCGATCATCGCCTGGTTTGCCGCGTCCCTGATCGTGATCGTGCTAGCGCTGGTGCACGCCGAGCTGGGCGGCCTCTTCCCGGTCTCCGGCGGGACGAGCCGGTTCCCGCATTACGCGTTCGGCAGCCTGGCCGGTGGCACGTTCGGGTGGTTCTCCTATCTGCAGGCCGCCAGCGTCGCGCCGATCGAGGTGCTGGCCGCGGTGCAATACCTGTCCAGCTTCAGCTGGGCCTCCAGCTGGTACAGCAGCACCGGAACGCTGAGCGGGGTCGGGATCCTCGTGGCGATCGTGCTGATGTTCTTCTTCGTCTGCGTGAACCTGATCGGGATCCAGTGGCTGGCCCGGGTCAACAACGTGCTGACGTCGTGGAAGGTGCTGATCCCGATCCTGACGATCATCATTCTCGTCGTCTTCAAGTTCCATGGCTCCAACTTCAGCGCCGGCGGCGGGTTCTTCATCCATGGCGCCGCGGTCAAGAGCATCCTGATCGCGATCCCCACCGGAGGCATCGTGTTCTCGCTGCTCGGCTTCGAGCAGGCGGTCCAGTTGGGCGGAGAGGCCAGGAACCCCAAGAAGGACCTGCCGCGCGCGGTGATCCTCTCGATCCTGATCGGCTCCACGATCTACATCCTGGTCCAGATCGCCTTCATCGGGGCGCTGGACCCGGCCCTGCTGGCCAGGGCCGGCACCTGGTCGGGCCTGATGCCCACCACCGCGCACAGTTCGGCGATCAAGGCCCTGGATGCCGCTCCGTTCTACTCGGTGGCCAAGGTCGCCGGCCTGGCCTGGTTGGCGTTCATCCTGCGCCTCGACGCGTTCATCTCTCCCGTCGGGACCGGGCTGATCTATCTCACCTCGGCGTCGAGGATCAGCTTCGGCCTGAGCAAGAACGGCTACATCCCGGAGACCTTTGAGCAGAACTCGTCACGTCGCCGTGTTCCGGTGTTCGGCATCGTCGTCTCGGCGCTCATCGGGTTGCTGTTCCTGCTCCCGTTCCCGAGCTGGAGCAAGCTGGTGGGGGTCGTCACCAGCGCCTCGGTGCTCATGTACGCCGGAGCCCCGCTGGCGCTCGGCGCGCTGCGCCGGCAGAAGCCGGACCTCCCCCGTCCCTACCGGCTGCCCGCCGCGCACATCGTGGCGCCGTTGGGTTTCGTCCTGGCGACCTTCATCGTCTACTGGGCCGGATGGAGCACCTACACGACGCTGATGGTGGCGTTGCTGATCGGCTATGCGCTGATGCTGGCCTCGGCGGCGTTGCACCTCAACCCCAACCAGCCGCGTGTCGACTGGGGCGCGGCGGTCTGGATCTTCCCCTACCTGATCGGGATGGGGGTCATCTCGTACTTCGGCACGTTCGGCGCACCGACGGGCGGCCCCGGCGGCATCATCGGCGGTGTCGGCGTGTTCAAGACGGTGCTGGTCGGCGGCAAGAACGAACTCGGCCTGTACGGCGGGTTGCTGGTGTCGGCGGCCTGGAGCCTGATCATCTACTACGTCGCCATGTCGCGCCGGCTGCCCGCCGCGAAGGTCGACGAGTACGTCGCCGAGGTGTACCCGCCGCCGGTCGCGGAGTAGGGATGTTCGAGGGCGCGCATGCGCGCCCTCGCCGGTGGCCGCATGCGGCCACCGGGGGCCGGTCGCATGCGACCGGCCCTCCAGCTATCTGGTCACCCGGTGGTGACCAGCGCCTCAACGTCTGAGTAGATCTCGCCGCGTTCGGCTTTTTCGACCAGGGACGCGGGCGGCTCAAAGCGCTCGCCGTAGCGCTCGGCGAGCTCGCGGGCGCGGGCGACGAAGCCGGCGAGGCCGCCCTCGTATCCGTTGATGTACTGGAGCACGCCGCCGGTCCAGCCGGGGAAGCCGATGCCCATGATCGAGCCGATGTTGGCGTCGGCGACGGATTCGATGACGCCCTCGTCCACGCATTTGATCGTCTCGAGGGATTCGATGATGAGCATCCGCTCTTCGAGGTCCTTGAGGTTGATCTGCGACGGGTCGCCGCTGACCGGGAAGGCGTCTTTGAGACCGGGCCAGAGGCGGGTGCGCTTGCCGTCCTCGTACTCGTAGAAGCCCGCGCCCTCCAGGCGGCCGGGCCGCTGGAACTCGTCGAGCATGCGGTCGATGACCTGCTCGGAGGGGTGCGAATCCCAGCCGCTTGACGAGCCCTGCGCCGCCTCCTTGGCGGCGTTGCGGATCTTGCGCATGAGCTTCATGTTCAGCTCATCGGAGAGCTGGAGCACCGGGGCGGGGTAGCCGGCCTGGGACGAGGCCTGTTCGATCGTCGGCGCGGGGACGCCCTCGGTGAGCATCGCGATGCCCTCGTTGATGAAGGTGCCGATGACGCGGCTGGTGAAGAAGCCGCGGCTGTCGTTGACGACGATCGGGGTCTTCTTGATCAGCTTGGCCACGTCGAGCGCGCGGTAGAGCGTCTCGTCGGAGGTCTGGTCGCCGCGGATGATCTCCAGCAGCGGCATCTTGTCCACCGGGCTGAAGAAGTGCAGCCCGATGAAATCCGCGGGGCGGCTGACGTTGCCGGCGAGCTCGGTGATCGGCAGCGTGGAGGTGTTGGAGCCCAGTAGCGCGTCGGGGGCCAGGTGCGGCTCGATCTCCGAGAACACCTGCGCCTTGACCTTGGGGTCCTCGAAGACCGCCTCGATGACCAGCTGCGCGCCCTCAGCCGCGGCCGGGTCGGTGGTGGCGGTGATCTTGGCCAGCAGCGCGTCGCCGTCCTCCTGGGTTTGGCGGCCGCGCTCGACGGCCTTGGCCACGAGCTTCTCGGAGTAGCTCTTGCCCTTGTCGGCGGCGGCCTGGTCGACGTCCTTGAGCACGACCTCGAGGCCCGCCTTGGCGCACACGTAGGCGATGGCGGCGCCCATCATGCCGGCGCCGAGGACCACGACCTTGGTCGGCGTGAACGTCTCGATCTCCGCCGGGCGCCCGCGATCACCGGTGGCGCGCTGGAGGTCGAAGAAGAACGCCTGGATCATGTTCTTGGACACCTGACCGGTGACCAGGTCCACGAAGTAGCGCCCCTCGATGTCCGAGGCGTTGTCGAAGTCGACCTGGGCGCCCTCGACGGCGGCGGCCATGATGTGGTGCGGCGCGGGGTAGTTGGCGCCCTTGATCTGCTTGCGCAGGTTGGCCGGGAACGCGGGGAGGTTGGCGGCCAGCGCCGGGGTCGACGGGGTGCCGCCGGGGATCTTGTACTTCTTGTCGGCGTCCCACGGCTGCTGAGCCTCGGGATTGGCGGCGATCCACTGCTTAGCCGCTCCGATCAGGTCCTCGCGCGTGGGGACGACCTCGTTGACGACGCCGACCTCCAGCGCCTTGGCCGGGCGCAGCCGCTGGCCCTGGAGCAGCAGCCCCATGAGCGCGTTGACGATGCCGAGCATCCGCACGGTGCGCACGACGCCGCCGGCGCCGGGGAGCAGTCCGAGCTGGACCTCGGGAAAGCCGACGACGGCCTTGGGGTCGTCGACGACGATGCGGTAGTGGCAGGCCAGCGCGATCTCCAGACCGCCGCCCAAGGCCGCGCCGTTGATGGCGGCGACCACCGGCTTGCCGAGCGTCTCCAGCCGGCGCAGGACGGCCTTGCCGTCACGCACGAAGCCGGCGATCTCGTCACCGTTCTCCTTGGTGGCCTGCTTGAGGTCGTTGAGGTCCCCGCCGGCGAAGAACGTCTTCTTGGCCGAGGTGATGATCACCCCGGTGATGTCGTCGCGCTCGGCCTCCAGGCGCTCGACGGTGGCCAGGATCGACGCCGCGTAGGCGGCGTTCATCGTGTTGGCGGACTGGTTGGGGTCGTCCAGCGTGAGGATGACGACGCCGTCTGAATCCTTGTCCCAGCGGATGGTGGTGCTCTCAGCGGCCATCTCAGACACGCTCGACAACGGTCGCGATGCCCATGCCGCCGCCGATGCACAGCGTGGCCAGCCCATAGCGCTTGTTCTGGCGCTCGAGCTCGTCGACCAGGGTGCCCAGGATCATCCCGCCGGTCGCGCCGAGCGGGTGGCCCATGGCGATGGCGCCGCCGTTGACGTTGACCCGGTCCATGTCAAAGCCCATGTCCTTGACGTAGCGCAGGACCACCGCGGCGAACGCCTCGTTGATCTCCACCAGATCGATGTCATCGGCGGTCAGGCCGGCCTTGGCCAGCGCCTTGCGGCTGGCCGGCGCGGGGCCGGTGAGCATGATCGTCGGATCCGCGCCCGATACCGCGGTGGCCAGGATCTTGGCCCGCGCGCGCAGCCCGAGCTCTGAGCCGGTCTTCTCGTTCCCGACGACGACCAGCGACGCGCCGTCGACGATCCCCGAGGAGTTGCCCGGGGTGTGGACGTGGTTGATCTTCTCCACCCAGTGGTACTTCTGCAGCGCCACCGCGTCAAAGCCGCCCATGTCGCCGATCGCCGCGAACGACGGCTTCAGCCCGCCCAGCGTCTCCACCGTGGTGCCCGGGCGGATGAACTCGTCGTGATCGAGCACCACCTGGTCGTTGATATCCAGCACCGGGACCACGGACTTGGAGAAGCGCCCGTCGGCCTGAGCGGCGGCGGCGCGCTCCTGGGAGCGCACGGCGTAGGCGTCGACGTCATCGCGGCTGAAATCCTCGACGGTGGCGATCAGGTCAGCGCTGATCCCCTGCGGGACGAACGACGTGTCATAGGCGGTCTCGGGGTCCATCGCCCACGCGCCGCCGTCGGAGCCCATCGGCACCCGCGACATCGACTCGACACCGCCGGCGAACACCAGGTCCTCCCAGCCGGAGGCGACCTTCTGGGCGGCGATGTTGACCGCCTCGAGGCCCGAGGCGCAGAAGCGGTTGAGCTGGACGCCGGCGACCGTGTCGGGCAGCCCCGCCTTGATCGCCGCCGTCTTGGCGATATCCGCGCCCTGATCACCGATCGGCGTCACACACCCCAGCACCACGTCATCGACGCGGTTGGGGTCAAGCTCGGGGTTGCGGCTCAGCGTCTCGTGCATGAGGCCGACGACGAGGTCCACGGGCTTGGTGGAGTGCAACGACCCGTTGACCTTGCCCTTCCCCCGCGGCGTGCGGATGGCGTCGAAGATGAGCGGTTCGGTAGCGGCCATGGGTCAGCTCCTTGGAGGTGTCAGCGGTGTCGTCGCACTGGACACGGTGTTCGGAAATCCTGCCTGCAATGTTACCCTCAGGTCGCGAGCAGCAAGCCCAGCGCCTGCCGTGGAGCCATCCGCCGGAAGCTCTGCGCCGGCCCCGGCTCGTCTGCGTTTTGACCCGCGGGGCCGCCAAGCATCGCGTGTAGGTAGGCGTCGCTGTGTGCGCTACCTCTCACAAGGACGTCGGCATCGGCGGTGCGGCCGGTGGCGGAGTAGACAAGCGCGGTGCGGATGCGCCGCTGCGCGCTATGGAGGGTCTCGCGCTCCAGGTCGGCGTCGGGGGGCCCAGTCCCGGGTGATGCGTCCGGGACGAGCAGGCGGGTGATGGCGCGGTCATTGACCGCCTCGAGGATCCGCTCGGCATCGTTGGGCACGACCACCTCCTTGTGGGCCGGGTAGACGTCGAGCTTGCGCAGGGTCCCGCGATCGGCGCCGACGTGAAAGGCGAAGTAGTCGGCGTAGGCGAAGAAGGTCTCATGCCTCGCGCGGAGGCGGTCGTAGAAGGCGGTGACCGCGGCCAGGATGAGGCTGCCCGCGCCCGCGGCGCCGAGATCGTCGTGGATGACGATGCCGAGGCGGTCGTGCTCATCGAAGCCCGGGAACACGTCATCGATGTCCGCCGGGCGGCCGGCGACCGTGATCTGAAACTCCTCGCTGCGCAGCCCGGTGGTATGCACTAGTCGCTCACTACCGGCGGATCTTCTCAAGCTTTGCGCGTGTATCTATCGTGAGCGTTGGTGAGCGCTGCTGACTTCCCCATCGAGCCGGGCGAGGGCGAGGCCGAGGTCGAAACCGAGGTCCGGTCAGGTCCGTTCGCGGGCCGGACCGCGTGGGCGCGCAACCTGGAGGCGCCGCTGCGCGATTTCCTGCGCACCGAGACCGGTTCGGCCGCGATCCTGTTCATCGGCGCCGTGGCGGCGATGGTGTGGATCAACGTCGACGCGGCCTCCTACAACAAGGTCTGGAACACGGTGCTGAGCGTCCGCATCGGCGGCACCGGGGTCAGCCAGGACCTGCGCCATTGGGTCAACAACGGCCTGATGACACTGTTCTTCTTCGTCGTCGGGCTCGAGGCCCGGCGCGAGTTCGATCTCGGCGACCTGCGCGACCGCCGTCGGCTGGCGCTGCCCTTCGTGGCCGGACTGGGCGGGATGATCGTCCCGATCGTCATCTTCCTGGCGATCAACGGCGGCGCGGCCCCGCACGGCGCCTGGGGGACGGCGATGTCCACCGACACGGCGTTCGCCCTGGGCATGCTCGCGATCGTCGGCGCGCGCTACCCCACAGCCTGCGGGCCTTCATCCTCACCGTGGCCGTCGTCGACGACCTGGTGGCGCTGGTGGTGATCGCGATCGCCTTCACCACCACCGTGCACGCGGTGGCGCTGGCGGTGGGGATCACCGTATTCATCCTCATCCTCGTGCTGCGCAACCGCGGCGTGCACAACGGCGGGCCCTACCTCGCGCTGGGCATCGTCGCCTGGGTCGCGTTCCTGGAGTCGGGGATCGACCCGATCGTCGTCGGCCTCGCCATGGGCCTGCTGACGATCGCCTACCCAGCCGCGCGCGAGGACCTGGAGCGGGCCACCGACCTGTTCCGCGTCTTCCGCGAGCAGCCCACCTCGGAGCTGCAGCAATCCGCGCGGGCGGGGCTGCGCTCGGCGATCTCGCCCAACGAGCGCTGGCAGCAGATGTTCCATCCCTTCACCAGCTACGTGGTCGTGCCCCTGTTCGCGCTGGCCAACGCGGGCTTCGTGGTGAGCGGCTCGTTCCTGAGCCACGCCTACGGGTCGGCGATCACCCTGGGGATCATCGCCGCCTACGCCCTCGGCAAGCCGATCGGGGTGACGGGCGCGGCGGCGCTGGTGACAAAGCTCTCGCGCGACCGGATTCGCCCGCCGGTGGGGTGGGTGTCGGTGCTGGGCGGCGGCGCGGTGGCCGGCATCGGCTTCACCGTCTCGCTGCTGATCGCGTCGCTGGCGTTCAGCGGCGAGCACCTGGCCGAGGCCAAGCTGGGCGTACTGACGACGCTGGTGGTGGGACCGGCGATGAGCTGGGCGATCATCTGCGTCACCTACCGGCTGCCCAAGAAGGTCAAGCTGCGGCTGCTCATCGGCCGGGGGGAGACGATCGTCGATCTCACCCCGCCGGTGGACCCCGAGCGCGACCACATCCGCGGGCCGGCCGAGGCGGCGGTGACGCTCGTCGAGTACGGCGATCTCGAGTGCCCGTACTGCGGCCAGGCCGAGAACGTCATCCGCGAGCTCCTGTCGGACTTCGGGGACCTGCGCTACGTGTGGCGCCACCTGCCGCTCAACGACGTGCACCCCCACGCGCAGCTCGCCGCCGAGGCGTCGGAGGCGGCGGCCGCCCAGGGCAAGTTCTGGGAGATGCACGACATGATGCTCGCCCACCAGGATGAGCTCACGCTGCGGCAGATCATGGGTCACGCCCAGGAGCTGGAGCTGGATATGGACAAGTTCAAGGAGCACCTGCGCAAGCGCAAGGGCGCGCCGCGCATCGCCGAGGACGTCGAGTCCGCCGACATGAGCGGCGTGTCGGGGACGCCGTCGTTCTTCATCAACGGCCACCGCCACCAGGACGCCTACGACATCGACACGCTGTCCAAGGCGGTGCGGTTGGCGCGGGTGCGGGCCGCGATCACCGCCTAGCGGTCCTCACCATCCTCTTCGTGTTCTCGTAAGGCGCTCTTCGCGTCTTCGTAAAGCCCTCTTCGCCCGGCAGCCGACGCTGCGGGGCATGACTGCAAAGCGTGTGATTCCCACCCTGGCCGCGACGGTTGCCTGTGCGCTTTGGCGCCGTCCCGGTCGCGTCGGCCTCGGCCGACGTGCAGACCGCGTCCAGCGCAAACTGGGCCGGTTACGTGGTCGGGGGCTCATCCTCCGCCACTCAATACAAGAGCGTCTCCGGAAGCTGGGTGGCCCCGACCGTGAAGTGCACCAGCGGTCAGGGCTACTCCTCGTTCTGGGTCGGGCTCGGTGGTTCGGGTGCGAGCTCAGACTCGAGCTCGATGTCCGATCCGAGCTCCGGCACTGGCTCGAGCTCGTCGACCAGCCTGGAGCAGGCGGGCACCGAGGCCGACTGCAACACCGACGGCTCGGCCGCCTACTCCGCCTGGTATGAGCTCGTCCCCTCGCCGCCCGTCAAGGTCGGCATGACGGTTCATCCCGGCGACCACATCACGAGCAAGGTCACCGTGGACGGCTCCAGCGTGACCATCCAGCTCACCAACGCGACGACCGGCGGCTCGTTCGAGAAGACCCTCCCGGCGAGCAGCCCCGACGTGTCCAGCGCCGAGTGGATCGCCGAGGCGCCCTCGACGTGCCAGCAGGGCCTGTCTGACTGCACGCCGCTGACGCTGGCCGATTTCGGTACCGCGCAGTTCTCGGGCGCCAGCGCCACCACCACCGACGGTCACACCGGAACCATCTCGGACTCCGACTGGCAGGCGGCGGCGGTCACGCTGAGCCCCGACGCTTCACAGCAGGGCTTCGGCTCGCAGTTCACGTCCTATGACTCCGGCTCGGCGGGGGCGACTCCGTCCTCGCTGTCGAGTGACGGGTCCTCGTTCTCGGTGGCCTACTCCGCCGACGCGGGCTCCGGGTCGACCTCGACGTCGACGTCGACCGGGGGTGACGGCTCGAGCGGGTACGGCGATCCCACCGGCGGCTACGGCGGTGACGGCGGCTATGGCGGCTACGGCGGCTACGGCGGCTACGGCGGCTACGGCGACCCCACCGGTGGCTACGGCTCCTACGGGGGCGGCGGCTACTCCGGCGGCTACGGAGACGACGGTGGCTGGGGCGGCGACAGCGGCTACGGCTACGCGTACGTGCCGGGGGCCTTCAGCTACAGCTACTGACGGACGGTGAGTCAGCGGGGCGGCGAGGCCTTCTTGAGGGCCCGCTGCGCCGCGACCACCACTGACTTGCGGTTGGCGCCGGCGAGCTCGAACAGCTCCACGGTGGCCACCTCCTCGCGCGTGGCGGAGGGCAGGCGGGCGATGACGTCGCGTGCCTTGAGGTGCCGGTAGCCCGGCCAGGGCTCCGCCACGCGGACCTGGGCACCTGCGCCGTCCTCGGCGCCGGGCTCTGAGAACGCCTCGACGAGCTCGGGCTCGGTGGAGACGTGGGGCGGCTCGGGAGGCTCGGGGGCCGGGGCGGGCGTGGCCGCCGGGGGTGGGGCGGGCGCCGGGGGTGGGGCGGGCGCGCTTGACGGGGGCGGCGGCGGTGACGCGACGGCCTCGGGCTCGGGGACCACCTCGCCGCTGACGACGTCGGGCTCGCCGTGCCCGTTGTGCACACCTACATGTTGCGCGACCTCGCCGACGAGCCCGCCCGCGATGTCGATCGCCTGGTGGGCGGTCTGAAGGGTCTTGGCAATCCCGCGTGTGGCGAACCTGTACTGGCGGGTAAGGATGGAGCCGAGCACGAGTGCCTCGCTACCCGAGCCCCCCGGACCGTAAGCAATTGCCCGCGCTACCCCATCCTGTCCCCGATCACGTAGGCTGCGCCCCGCAGGTGAGGAGAACCCAATGGTAGAAGTGGATCTGAAGGCTCTGCTCGACCCGAGGACGCTGGTCGGCGGCGGGCTGAAGCTCGTCGAGCGCTTCGGCGATGAGGCCTACTTTGCAGCCGTCTGCATCCGCAGCGGGATGGTCGGTCCCGAGCTGCCCCACAAGCTGGCCCAGATGCTCCTGGCCTTCGAGCGCCACGGGCTGCTGGCCGGCGCGGTCACCATCGGCGCGATCCGCCACGGCGACCGTGTGGTCATCCGCGACGAGCGCGGCGACGTCACCTACAAGGAGCTTGACGAGCGCACCAACGCGCTGGCCAACGCGTGGCGCGACGAGGGCCTGGCGCCCGGCGACGGTGTGGCCATCCTCGTGCGCAACCACCGGGGCTTCCTCGAGTCCGTGTTCGCGGCGGCCAAGCTGGGCGCCAAGATCATCCTGCTCAACACATCCTTCGCGGGCCCCCAGATCCGCGAGGTGGCCGAGCGCGAGGGCACCGACCTGCTCGTCTACGACGACGAGTACGCCGAGGTGCTCGAGGGCGTCGATCCACCCCACGGCCGCTGGCGCGCCTGGGTCGAGGACGATGCCCAGCACCCCGAGAGGGCCGGCGACTCACTCGAGTCGCTCATCGTCGACGGGAACACCGCGCCGCCACCGCGGGCGGGCCGCGCACCGAAGATCGTCATCCTCACCAGCGGGACGACCGGCACCCCCAAGGGCGCCCCGCGCGACGAGCCCAAGTCGCTGGGCATCATCGGCGGGCTGCTCAGCAAGGTGCCCTTCCACGCCCGCGAGACGACCGAGCTGCCCGTGCCGATGTTCCACGCCCTGGGCTTCGCCAGCATGGCGCTCGGCCTGGCGCTGGGCTCGACGCTCGTGGTGCGCCGCCACTTCGATCCCGAGGCCACGCTCGACAGCCTCCAGGAGAACGAGGCCACCGCGCTCGTCGTCGTCCCGGTGATGCTCCAGCGCATGCTCGAGCTGCCCGACAACGAGGTCGCCGCCCGTGACACGTCGCACCTCAAGGTCATCTTCGTGTCCGGCTCGGCCCTGAGCGTCGACCTGGTCAAGCGGTCGATGAAGGCGTTCGGGCCCGTCGTCTACAACATGTACGGCTCCACCGAGATCGCCTACGCCACGATCGCCACGCCCAAGGACCTGGGCGACGAGCCCGGCAGTGTCGGCAAGGTGGTGCGCGGCGTGGTGGTCAAGATCCTCGACGACGACGGCGAGGAGGTGAAGTCCGGGGTCAGCGGCCGGATCTTCGTCGGCAACAGCGCCCAGTTCGAGGGCTACACCGGCGGCGAGACCAAGGAGCAGATCAAGGGGCTGATGTCCTCCGGTGACGTGGGGCACTTCGATGCCAAGGGCCGTCTGTTCATCGACGGGCGCGACGACGAGATGATCGTGTCCGGCGGCGAGAACGTCTTCCCGGCCGAGGTGGAGGATCTGCTCGCCGGTCACGAGGCGATCGCAGAGGCCGCGGTCATCGGGGTCGACGATGAGAAGTTCGGCCAGCGGCTGAAGGCGTTCGTCGTGGTGCGCGACGGCAAGCAGCTCTCCGAGGACGAGGTCAAGGACTTCGTCAAGGACAACCTCGCCCGGTACAAGAGCCCGCGCGAGGTCGTGTTCATGGACGAGCTGCCGCGCAACCAGACCGGCAAGGTGCTCAAGCGCGAGCTCCAGGAAGCCTGACCGTGCCACCCACATACGGGCCGCCGTTCGCCTCCTACCAGGGGGAGATCTTCCTCCGCGGGCTGGCCGGGGAGCACCCGGGTCAGCCGCTGGCCTGGGCCGAGCTGGCGGCGGAGGCGGAGCGCGTCGCCGACCCGCAGGGCTGGGACTACGTCGCGGGCGGGGCCGGAACCGCGGACACCATCCGCGCCAACGAGGCGGCCTTTCGCCGCTGGCGGATCGTGCCGCGGATGCTGCGCGACGTCTCGGCGCGCGACCTTTCGGTGACGGTGCTCGGCACCGAATGCCCCGCGCCCGTCGGCCTGGCCCCCATCGGGGTTCAGACGGTCGTGCACGACGACGGCGAGCAGGCGTCGGCCCGGGCGGCCGCGGCGGTCGGGCTGCCGATGACCGTGAGCACGATGTCCACCACGACCATGGAGGAGATCGCGGCCGCGGGGGACGGCCCGAAGTGGTTTCAGCTCTACTGGCCCACCGACCGCGACCTCGCCGCCAGCTTCCTGAACCGGGCCGAGGCGGCTGGCTACCGGGCGATCATCGTCACCCTCGACACCTTCCTCCCCGGCTGGAAGCCGCGCGATCTCCAGCGCGCCTGGCAGCCGTTTCTCCAGGGCGTCGGGATCGCCAACTACCTGTCCGATCCGGTCTTCCGGGCGCGGCTGGCCAAGCCTCCCGAGGAGGACCCCCAGGCGGCGGTGGGCGAGTTCGTGGGGGTGTTCACCAACCCGCGCCTGACCTGGGAGGACCTGGAGTTCCTGCGCAGCCACACGACGCTGCCGATCGCGCTCAAGGGGATCCTCCACCCCGACGACGCGCGCGCCGCCCGTGAGCACGGAATGGACGCGGTCGTGGTCTCCAACCACGGCGGGCGCCAGGTGGACGGCGCGATCGCCTCGCTGGATGCCCTGCCGGCCATCGTCGACGCGGTCGGGGACGACCTCGACGTGCTGCTCGACAGCGGGGTGCGGTGCGGCGCCGACGTGGTCAAGGCGCTCGCGCTGGGCGCTGACGCGGTGCTCGTGGGCCGTCCCTACATCTGGGGCCTGGCGGTGGGCGGCGAGGCGGGCGTCGTGGCCGTCCTGCGGGCGCTGCTGGCCGAGGTCGACCTTACCATCGGGCTCAGCGGCCACACCAGCCCGGGCCAGCTTCACCCCGGGATGCTCGCGCGCGAAGACGCCTGCTGAGCGCGGGCGCGGACGTCGCACGCGGGCGCCTCACGCGGGCGCTCACGCGGACCCACGCGGGACGCGGACCCGCACGCGGGCGTCTCACCAAAAAACAGGGGGTGCGGCTCGGACCAGATGGGTATGTAAGGGTCGATCCCTCCACCTGGTCCGGCCGGTATGTCTATGCACTGTTTTCCGGTTAGACTGTGGAGTCAAGCCATTTCTTACCGCGGGAGGTAGAAGTGATGGAGACGAAGGTTGCTGCGCGCTGGGCGCGGCGGTCAGCGGTACTGCTGTTTGTCGCCGGTGCCTGCGCCACCTTCGGCGTGTCGGGCGCGATCGCTCGGCCGGGGCTCGGACGTCCGGCCCGGCTGCCGGTCCACGGGCCGACGGTGAGCCTCGGCTGCGCCGACCCGCTGTCGGGCGGGGTGCAGTGCTTCGCGCAGGCGATCCGCCCCGCCAAGCAGAACGGCCCCGAGCTCATGGCCGGCCCGACCGGGTTGGGCCCGGCTCAGATCCAGTCGGCCTACAAGCTGACGGGCCTCAATGCCTCCGGCCGGACGGTCGCGATCGTCGACGCCTATGACGATCCCAACGCGGCCTCTGACCTCAACACGTTCCGCCAGGCCTACAGCCTCCCGGCGTGCACGACGGCCAACGGCTGCTTCAAGAAGGTCAACCAGAACGGCGCCACCAGTCCCTTGCCCTCGGGCGACTATGGCTGGGCCGAGGAGGAGAGCCTGGACCTCGACGCGGTCTCGTCGGCCTGCCCCACGTGCCACATCCTGCTCGTGGAGGCCAACTCGGCCAGCACCTCGGCGCTCTCCAAGGCCGAGAACAGCGCGGCCAAGGCGGCCGGCGTGGCGGCCATCTCCAACAGCTACGGCGGCTCGGAGGCTTCCTCGGAGACCTCCACCGACAGTGCCTACAACCACCCCGGCATCGCCATCACCGTCAGCTCCGGTGACGGTGGCTACGGCGTGGAGTACCCGGCGGCGTCTCGGTACGTGACCGCCGTGGGCGGCACGACGCTGACGCAGGCGTCGAACTCCCGCGGCTGGACGGAGAGCGCCTGGTCGGGCGCCGGGAGCGGCTGCTCGTCGTATGAGGCCAAGCCGGCCTGGCAGAAGGACACCGGCTGCGCCAAGCGCACCGTTGCGGACGTGTCCGCCGACGCCGATCCCAACTCGGGCCTCGGCGTCTATGACACGTACAACAACTGCGGCTCGAGCAGCTCGTGTGACGTGCTGATCGAGGAGGGCGTCGCCCAGGGCCTCGACGGCTGGGCCCAGGTGGGCGGCACGAGCCTGAGCTCACCGCTCATCGCGTCCGTGTACGCCCTGGCGGGCAACACCGCCTCGGTCACCTACGGCAGCTACCCCTACAGCCACACGAGCTCGCTGTTCGACGTGACCAGCGGCTCGAACGGGAGCTGTGGCGGCTCGTACCTGTGCACCGCCGGAGCGGGCTATGACGGCCCGACCGGTCTGGGCACGCCGAACGGCACGGGCGCCTTCTAAACGGAGTTGACGAATACAGGATCCGCCCCATGGTGGGCGGGTCCTGTGCTCGTAGACTCGGCGGCGATGATGATCCTGCCGCCCGGCCACGCCGAGGAGATTGCGCGCCGCCGGTCCCTCGCCCCGCGCGAGCGGTGGCTGATCCGCGGCGTCGTGGCCGTGGTGGCCGCCCTGGCGGTGGTGCTCGTGATCTCGCTGGCCACCGGGGAGACGACATCCGGTAAGGGCTGCGTCTCGGTGAGCCTGGCCTACTCCACCGGTGGTGACCACATCACCCGCTGCGGGCAGGGGGCCAAGTCGCTGTGCCAGGGAGTCGGCCATGCCGGCGGGATCACCGGCGTGCCCGCCCAGACGGTGGCTGCCGCCTGCCGCAAGGCCGGGTTGCCGGTCGGCTGAGCGGGCTGGCGTCCCGCCGGGCTCCCTGCGGCTGAGCGGGCTGGCGTCCCGCCCGGCTACGTGCCGGCAGAACCCGCGGCCTGCATAAGATGGGGGCCGTGACCGACCCCGCCGCGTTCCGCGCTCAGTTCCCGATCCTCGAGCGCGTCTCCTATCTGAACGCCGGCACCGAGGGGCCGCTGCCCCAGCGCGCCGCCGATGCCGTGCGTGATCGCATCGAGGCTGAGCTCACCGGCGGCCGCGCCGGCAAGGCATACATGGACGTGCTGCGGGGCCTGGCCGGCGACCTGCGCGCCGGGTATGCCCGCGTGCTCGGCGCTGACCCCGCCGACGTAGCGCTCACCGGCTCCACCACCGACGGCGTCAACACCATCCTGGCCGGACTGGCGCTGCGCCCCGGCGATGAGATCGTCACCAGTGACGAGGAGCATCCGGGCCTGCTCGCTCCGCTGGGGCGGCTCAAGCAGGGTGGGCGGCGTGAAGGTGACGGTCGCGCCGTTCGCGCGAGCTTGCCGAGGCGGTGACGTCGTCGACGCGGCTGGTGGCGTGCTCGCACGTGTCCTGGGTGAGCGGCCAGGTCATCGACAGCCCCGCGCTGACCGCCACCGGGGTCCCGGTGCTGCTCGATGCCGCCCAGGGGATCGGCGCCGTGACGGTCGACGTGCACGCGCTGGGGTGCGCCTTCTACGCCGGCTCGGGCCAGAAATGGCTGTGCGGTCCTGAGGGCAGCGGTGCGCTGTGGGTGAACCGGGAGCACCTCGACGAGGTCACCGCGCCGTGGCCCGGCTACGCCTCGGTGGCCGACGCCTCGCAGGCGCTGGACTCCGGCCCCGCCGAGAACGCCGCCCGCTTGGACCACGGCTTCCCGCCGGGGATGCGCAGCGCGTGGGCGCTGGCCTCGCTGAGCGTGTTGGAGGACGCGGGTCTTGAGTGGGTGCAGGGCCGCGCCGCCGAGTTGGCCGCCGGCCTGGCGGCCAGCCTGGCCGAGCGCGGCGTGGAGGTCGGGCCCCGCGGGCGCTCGACGCTGGTGGCCTGGAAGCCCCGCGCCGAGGACCTCGACGCCGAGGTGACACGACTGGCCGAGGCCGGCTTCGTGGTGCGCAGCATCCCCTCGCATGGGCTCATCCGCGCCTCGGTGGGGGCCTGGTCCTCCGAGGAGGAGCTGGCCGCGCTGGTGGACGCCGCGGTCGCCTAGACCCCGTAGTGCCGGCGGCCGACTAGTCGTCCGCGATCCGCTGCGGCTGCGTGTAGACGTTGACCGTGCCGCGGCGCGCGAACCCGCACAGCGTCAGGCCGCGGTCGTCGGCCAGCTCGACCGCCAGCGAGCTCGGCGCGCCGACCCCGATCAGGATGGGCGCGCCGGCCACCGCCGCCTTCTGCACGAGCTCGAAGGAGAGGCGGCCGCTCACGCAGAGCACCCGGCCGCTCAGGGGCAGCCGCCCGTCCAGCAGCGCGCGGCCGATGACCTTGTCCATGGCGTTGTGGCGGCCGACGTCCTCGCGCGTGTAGAGCAGCTCGCCGTCGGGGTCGAAGAGGCCGGTGGCGTGCAGCCCGCCGGTGCGGCGAAAGCCCGGCTGGTCGAGCCGGTTGGGGAGCTCGGCGGCAAGCGAGCGCGGGATGGTGGGCGCGGCGGACACGGGTGCGCTCAGCACCGCCACCTCCTCCAGCGCGCCCTTGCCACACACCCCGCACGAGGAGGTGGTGTAGAAGCGGCGCACGCCGGGATCGCGGGTGAGCGGGCCGACGACCTCGATGGTGTTGTTGGCGAGATCCTCGGTGAGGCCCGCCTCGCGCGGGCCGTCGATCAGCCCCTCGCCGTAGAGGAAGCCCAGCGCGAGCTCCTCGTCGTGGCCGGGGGTGCGCATCGTGACGGCGAGCGCCGCGCCGTCGACGCGGATCTCGAGCGGCTCCTCGATCGCGACCGCGTCCTCGACGCCGTCGTGCGTCATCGTCTTGTACACGCCAGGGACGCTAGCCGATGGGTCCCAGGGCCTGGTGGCGCCGGGGTCCCGCGGGGGCCCCGACCTACGGACCGGTCAGGCCGCGGCGAGCTCGCCGCTCAGCTCCACCTCGAAGCTCAGGGACTCGCGCTCGAGCGTCCCGTCGGGGGCGGTGCGGTAGGCGCCGGTGCGCCGCAGGGGCGGGGAGTAGCAGTGGATGGTCACGGCGGGCCCGGTGCCGGCGTGCAGCACGCGGTGGATGGCCACCGGTGGCAGCGTGAACGTCGTGCCCGGCCCGATCTCACGTGACACGGGCTTACCCGCCAGCGCCAGGCGATCCTCGCGGACGCGCCCGGCGACGACGGCGATCCCGGCCGCGGACTCGTCGTGGTCGTGAAAACCCGTGTCCTGGTCCTCGCTCCAGCAGATCACCCAGGCGTTGACGTCCTCGTCGTCCCAGATCTGCTCGTAGACGCGGGCGTCGTCGGCGTGGCGCACGAGGTGGCGCCAGCGCTCGGGCGACTCGGCCAGCGCCGTGGCGAAGTTCCGCAGCTCCTCGACCGACAGGCTCATACCGGCGCTCCCACCGTGCCGGTGACGCGCGTGGCGCCCAGGACGCGCCCGGCGTTCGCCATCAGGGCGCGGTCGCGGCTCGTGCGGGCCGGCTCGATGACGGGACGGTCTGAGCCATAGACGAGTTGGGTGGGCCCGACCCAGTCCGCCATCGCCTCGACCAGCCCGGGGCCATAGCTGGAGGTGTCATAGAAGGTGAGCGGATCGCGCAGGTCGACGGCGGGGCCGCCGCGCGTGGCCAGCCGCTCTGACTGCAACGGCCCGGCGCCCGCCAGCATGGCGAAGACCACGGTGAGCCGGGGCAGCTCGCGGCGCCCATGGGTGGCGAAGGTCAGCCATGCCGCCTGCATCTGGGAGACATAGTCGGTGAGGGCCCGCCACCACAGCGGGTCGGTGAGCGGCGCCTCGTGGCACAGCGGGCCGCCGACGCCCCCCGGGTGCACGAAGAGCGGGACCCCGTGGGATTGGACGCGCTCCAGCACCGGGCCCATCGCATCCAGCGCGTCGCGCCCGGCCAGCGCGCAGGCCGGCACCGAGACGCCGACGCAGCCGCGGCGCAGCACATCGTCGACGTCGCCGGGGGCGGCGCCGTCGACTGGGATCGGGCCCCAGGCGCAGAAGCCGTCGCCCAGCGCCAGCACTCCGTCGAGGTGGGCGGAGATGATCTCGGCCGCCGCGTCGTGGGGGAGCTCCTCGATGCCGATCGGGCTCGACAGGGCCACCACCGCGCGCTCGAGGCCGTCGGCCTTCAGCAGCTGGGCGCGCCGGTCAGCCGACTCCGCGGCGACGTCGATCACGTAGGGCAGCTCGCCGCCGCTCTGCAGGACGGTGAGGCCGTCGGTGCGGCGGACGAAGGGGAGACGGTCGCGCCCGGCGAGGGCGTCGAGGAGCGGAGTGGTCCAGACGTGCTGGTGCAGGTCGACGATCATGAAATCAAGATAACTAACTCCATCAGCTTTATCAAGATTAGGTTGCGGAGGCGATGACTCGCCCGGGGCGGGGTGCCGCGCCGGCGAGGGACGGGGACCGGCCGGCACGGTGTCAGCCGCCGGTGCTGGTGGTGGAGGTGGTGCTCGCGCTGCTGGACCTGCTGGTGCTGCTCGACGCCCCTCCGGCGGGCGGCAGCCCCAGGTCCTTGGACAGCGAGGTGTCGGCGGTCTTGATCTTGGCGGCGTCGACGAGGAGCGAGCGGGTCGCGGTCTCGGCGCTGGTCGCGTCGTGCTGGGTGGCGGCGGTCGAGATCTTGGCCAGGTCGATCTTGATCGCGTGAAAGCCCGCGACGAGGTTGGTCATCCGCTTCGTGTACTGGGCCGGCGCCTTGAGGGCCGCAAGCTGGGTGGCCTGCTGGCCGGCGCGCGCGGCCAGCGCGCCGAACTCCTTGGCCAGCTCGGTGTCGGTCTTGGTGCCGGCGCCGGTGATGTCCTTGGCGATGTTGGTGCCGAGCTTGCGGAAGGCCTTCTGGCTGGTGGCGAGCCCGGCCTTGAAGTCGACCTGGCTGGTCGTCGTCGACGACGACGACTTGCCCGACCCGCACCCGGCGACGGCCATGGTCACCACCATCGCCACCGCGCAGACGAGCCTCCCTGAGATCACGCGCGGCACGGTATCGCACCGACCAACGGGTCAGCAGCCGCGTTGCGGTCTATCTTTTCCGGCCATGAGCAGCGACGATCCGTCGGCTGAGGATCTGCGGCGCCGACAGCGCGAGCAGGAGCGCGTCGAGCGCGACCAGATCGCCGATGCCGACACCGGGGCCGAGGCCGCTGGTCATCGCCGCCGCGCCGATAAGGCCGCCTACCTGCAGCGCAAGCTCGAGCAGCGCCAGCGCGCCGAGCGCGACGCCGACGACGATCCGGACCTCCCGCCGGCGGCCTGACCACCCGGGGCCGTACCGCGGCCTGACCATCCGGGCGTGTGCCGCGGCCTGACCATCCGGGCGTGTGCCGCGGACGGCCGCGGTCAGATCCTGCCCAGCACGAGCAGCACGAGCAGGACCAGTGCCACGAGGCCGAGCAGGCCGCCGAACAGGGCGACCTTCAGCAACACGAGCACGATCGCAACTACCACCAGAACTCCGATGAGTCCTGTGATCATTCTTTCTCCCTCCGGTGGTTGGTCGCCACGTGTGGCCCGACGCGCAAGTTCCCTACCGGCGCCGGACGTGACGGTTTGCTCACCTTCGCCAAGGTCCTACCCAACCCTTTGTGGGCCCAACCGAGGGTTGACGGCTATGCGAACATACGTTCGTGACAAGCGACGGCAGTCCCTACGCCCGGTTTCGCCGGGCGCTCGAGACGGGCAACGAGATGCTGGTCCTCGGGGCGGCTCGGGAGCTGCCGCAGATCGCGCTCGACGACGCGCTGCGCATCTGCCTGGTGCTCCGTGACGGCGACGCCGATCGCTACGAGCGCGCGGCCGTGCGCTGGCTCGGCCGCTTCGCTCTCGAGGCCCGCGCCGCCACGATCCCCGACCTGCGCGTGGCGGCGGCGGCCCTCGAGGCGCTGCCGACACGGACGGCCGAGGCCATGGAGCAGCTCCAGCGGCTGTGCCTCGCGCGCGGGATCGGGTGATCGCCGGCGGCGGATAGCCTCCCCGGGGCGATGAGCGTCAGCGCGTGCATCGACGCGGTCGAGACGACGCTGCAGCCGCACCTGGACTCCGGGGCGCTGCCGGGCTACGTGGCCGCGGCCTTCGTCGATTTCTGGGACGCGGTCTACCGGGGGCTCTGAGCGGCGGCCGGGGCCGCTGCGGGCTGCAGGCCCACCACGTGCTCGAGCCAGGCGGCGAACATCCGCCGGGCCTGCTCGGTCGTCTGCGCCTGATGCTCGCGCACCTGCGCGATGAGACGGGGCAGCGCGCCGGGCCCGAGGAGCTGATCGAGGCTCTGGGCGTAGGCGGGGACCTCGCCCCACGTCGTCGCCAGCGCCGCGTCGATCTCGAGATGGAACTGCATGGCGTAGGCGTTATGGACGGCGAAGGCCTGCTGGGCATAGGCGTCTGAGCCGGCCAGCCGGACTGCCCCCTCGGGCAGGTCGAAGGTGTCGGCATGCCACTGCAAGGCGATGAATTCGCCGGGCAGCGTCCCGAACACCGGGTCGGTCCGCCCCGCGTCGGTGAGGCGCACGGGCAGCACGCCGACCTCGGCGGCCGGCCCCGCGAACGCCCGGGCGCCGAGGCTGGCGGCCAGCAGTTGGGCTCCGAGGCAGACGCCCCAGTAGGGCGTGCCGGCCCGCACCGCCTCGCCGATCAGCCGCTTCTCCGCGGCCAGCCAGAGGAGCCGGTCGTCCTCATAGGCGCCCATCGGGCCGCCCATGGCGATGATGCCGGCGTAGCCGCGCCAATCGGGAAGCGGGTCGCCCTCGTCGACCTCGATGCGATCCAGCGCCGCGCCCCAGGCCAGGAGCTCGTCCTCGAAGGCCGCGGGCGGCTCGCAGGCGATGTGCTGGAGGACGAGGAAGGTGGCCACCGACGGCAGCCTAAACCGCGGACGGAATGCTGAGGTCCGCCCCCGCGAAATCGCCGCCGGCGTCCGCGCCAGGCTCGCGTCACACCATGATCTTGCCGCCGGCGACGTCCAGCGTGACGCCGGTGATCCACGCGGAGGCGTCGGAGGCCAGAAACAGCGTCGCTGCGGCCACGTCCTCGGGCTGACCGATCCGCCGCAGCGGGAACGACGCCCCCAGCTCCCGGCGTTGCTCCTCGCTCGTCCAGGCCCGCATGCGCTCGTTCTCCACGGCCGACGGCGCGACGCAGTTGACGCGTATCCCGTCGGGCCCCATCTCGGCGGCGAGGTGCCGGGTGAACGCGATCACCCCCGCCTTGGCCGCGGCGTAGGCGGCGTTGGAGCGAGCGGCCTGGCGGCCCGCCGCCGACGACATCGTGACGATCGACCCACGCCGGCGCTCGATCATGACGGGGAGGAAGGCGTGGACGCAGGTGAACGTGGCCGTCAGGTCTGACTCCACCACCTCCCTCCAGTGCGCCACGGTCTCCTCTGCGGTCGGCACGGGCATGCCGTTGCCGCCCGCGAACGCGGCGAGGATGTCGACCGGGCCGAGCTGCCCGGCGATCGCCGCCGCTGCGCGCTCCACCTCGGACTCGATGGTGCAGTCGGCGCGCACGGCCACCGCCTGCCCGCCGTCGGCCGCGATCGAGCCGGCCACGCCCGCGAGCGCCTGCTCGTCGCGGCCGATGACCGCGACTCGGGCGCCGTTGGCGGCCAGCGCGAGGGCGGTCTGCGCCCCGATCCCGCGCGAGCCCCCGGTGATCACGGCCACGCGGCCGGCAAGGTCCGGATAGGACCCGGTCGCGGCCGGGGGAGTGCCGGATGTCGGCGGCGCGCTCACTCGGCAAAGGGCGGCGGACCGCCGATCGGGCTGAGATGGACGCCGGCGAGCCGCCAGCGGTCGCCGTCGCGCACGGCGATGTGGGTGGCACGGAACTCTCCGTTGACCGGGCGGCCCTGGAACTCCGCCTCCTGGACGTGGCGTCCGATGCGAATCGCGCAATCGCCGTGAACCCGCGTGACGGCGTCCTCGAAGGCGAGGGCCGTCGTGCGCAGGGTGCCGCCGCGATAGCGCTCGAGCCACTGCTGCTTGTCCAGGACGAAGCCGACGGGCCCGACGAGCATGAAGTCGTCGGTGGCGAGGAGATCGAGCGTGGCGACGTCGCCGTCGACCTCGGCGCGGGTGGCGTCGCGATCGAGTTCGGCGAGCTCCTCAAGCGAACTGGCGTGGGTGGACATGAGCCCTCCTTGCGTGGGGTCGGGTGCCGTGAGGCGATGCGTGGACGAAGGATAGATATCTAATGCTTAGATGTCAAATCCTTTGATCACGCTGATACGCTGGCGTGCTCGTGCCCGCTCCGCGCACCCCACCCATCGGACTGCACCTGTCCGCCGCGACGCGCGTGGTGACCCGTGCGTTCGACGACGCGCTGGGCGAGGCCGGCGGCTCGCTGCCGGTGTGGCTCGTGCTGCTCAACCTCAAGATGCGCCGGCAGGTCGCCAACCAGCGCGAGCTGGCCACGGCGGTCGGCATCCGCGAGGCGACGCTCACCCATCACCTCAACGCGATGGAGGCCGACGGATTGCTCACCCGCCGCCGCGACCCCGACAACCGGCGCGTGCATCTGGTGGAGCTCACCGAGACCGGCGAGGCGGCGTTCGCCCGGCTGCGCGACGCCGCGCTGGCCTTCGACCGGCGCCTGCGTCATGGCATCGCGGCCACGGAGCTGGCGGGGTTCGAAGATGTGCTCAGCCGGCTCGCCGCCAACGTCGCGCCGCCCGACCCCGGCGACGGCGCTTAACGGCGGGCGGCCCGCACAGCGTGAAGTGCCGTGCGAGCCGCTGCCTACCTAACCCCCCGGTTGGTTGCGGTGCCCCCGCACCCGGGCTGGGGAAGTGCCCCGGTGTGCGTACCGCCCATCGCCCCCGGAACGGCCCGGCGTTGCCGCCGATCAGATGACAGGGAGCCTGATCGTCACCGGGCCGAGGTCTGGATCAGCCCCCGTACTGGCTCTGGCAGTTCGCCAGCTTGGACGGGTCGGTGCCGGCTGCGGCCACGCAGGAGGTCAGCTTCGAGGCCTTGTTGAGCTGCTGGTTGGCCTGGCTGGAGACGGCGCCGGTCGCGCCGCTGCTGTCGAGCTGCTTCTTGGCCTGGTTGATGACCTGCTGGGTCTGCTGCATGCCCGTCTTGAACGCCTGGTTGGCGGTGTTCGTGGAGGGCTGGATGACCGTGAAGTAGACGAGCAGGAAGATCGCGAGCGACGTGACCATGCCGACGGCCCACAGACGCCAGTTGCTAGTGACTAGAACCATGATGTGCTCCTTGAAGGAAGTGATTGGTGTCTCAGTGCCTGCTGGGGTCGGGGCGGCATCCGGCCACCGCGACCCCGTGTGAATCCGCCCCCATCAGGCGGCCGAGTGTGCGAGTTGCGCCAGCGCCCCCTCCCAATCGATCACGAGCTCGTGGTCGTCGCCGTCGGGCATCCGCTTGGCCGGCACGGTGTTGCCCGGGTACAGGAGAGGCAGCGCCGCCGCCGGCACCGCATTACCGATCTGGACCTCGTACGGAGCCCGCCCCTCGGCCATGACCGTGACCAGGAGGGCGTACATGTCGTCGCCCTTGTGATTGCGCATCCCCAGCGGCTGGCTCTGCACGATCACCACCTGGCACGCCGTGCCCAGCTCCAGGATCCGCGCCACCGAGCCGGTCTGGTCGCGCATCTTGCCGATAAGTCCCATCTGCCCCTTCTCTCTCCTACACCGTGGTTGCGATGTCAGGCAGCTTGAGGGGCCCCACCGAAGCGCCACCAAAGGGGCGCCAAAGGCCCGGGGGCCCGGTCTTGGCGGCGGCCGCTTGTCCTGGCCTGGGCAGGGGACTACTGTGTCGCGCGGTGACCGGTGGGCTGTGTCGTTTCGGGGTGTTGGGGCCGCTCGTGCTCGAGCGCGACGGACGGCTCGTTCCGCTGCCCAGCGGCCGTCAGCGGTCGCTGTTGGCGCTGCTGGCCCTCAGCGGCGGCACGCCGCTCTCGCGCGACCGGCTCATCGACGAGCTATGGGGAGAGCGTCCGCCGGCCAGCGCGGTCTCGGCGTTGCACGTGCATCTCTCCAAGGTGCGCTCGCTGCTGGGCGGGCTGCTCGTGCTCGAGCCGGCCGGGTATGCGCTCGTCCGCGGCGAGTACGAGCTCGATCTGTGGCAGTTCGAGGCGCTGCTGGGGCAGGCGCGCTCCGAGCCCGAGACCGCCGGGGCCACGCTGCGCGAAGCCCTGGCCATGTTCCGCGGCGAGCCCCTGTGCGACGTCGAGTCGGAGGGGAGCGTCGCGCAGTGGCGGCGCTCGCTGGAGGAGAAGCGCCTACAGGCCATCGGGCTGCGGGTCGACACCGACCTGGCCGCCGGCCAGGCGGGCGAGCTCGTGGCCGAACTCGAGCAACTCACCGCCGAGCACCCCTATGAGGAGCGGGTGTGGGGCCAGCTCATGCTCGCGCTCTCGCGCGCGGGGCGCCAGGCGGACGCCCTCGAGGCCTACCAGCGGGCGCGGCGCCTGTTCGCCGCGGAGCTCGGCCTGGATCCGGGGGAGCCCCTCGCACGCCTCCAGCAGCAGATCCTCGATCGCGATCCGGCCACGTCGCCCTCGGTGGTCGAGAGACCCGCGACCGCCGCGTCCGCGTCCGCCGCCGCCGCGTCCGCCGCGTCCGCGCCCGCTGCCGCTGCCCCCGCCGCGGCCGACGCCGAGGTGCCCCCGCGGCCACGGTCGGCGCTGCCGCGCCCGCTGTCGCGGCTCATCGGGCGCGAGCACGACCTCGCCGCGCTCGATGAGCTGTTGGCCGACCCCGAGCTGCGGCTCATCACCCTCACCGGTCCCGGCGGCGTGGGCAAGACGCGGCTCCTGCTCGAGCTCGCCCGGCGCGCCGAGCCCGAGCACGCCGACGGCGCCGTGTTCGTGCGCCTGGAACAGCTCACCGACCCGGCCCTCGTGGCCGCCGAGATCGCCACCGCGCTGGGGCAGCGCGACGGGACCGACGGGCTCGGCGCCGACGGCCTGTCGGGTTACCTGCGCGACCGCGAGCTGCTGCTGGCCATCGACAACTTCGAGCACCTGCTGGCGGCAGCCGCCCTCGTGGCGGAGTTGCTGGAGCTCGCGCCGCGCCTGCGCGTGCTCATCTCCAGCCGCACGCCGATGCGGATCCGCGGCGAGCAGACCTTCGAGGTGGAGCCGCTGGAGCTGCCGACCGGCGACAGTGATCGCGACCTCGCCGGCAGTCCCGCGGTGCAGCTCTTCCTCCAGCGGGCGACCGCGGCCAACCGCAAGCTCCAGGTCGACGCCGAGGCGACCCGGATCGTGGCCCGGATCTGCCAGGCGCTCGACGGGCTGCCGCTGGCGATCGAGCTCGCCGCGTCGCGCTCCCATTCGCTGGGCCCGGCCCAGATCGCCGAGCAGCTGGCCCAGCCGCTGGTCATCGGCGAGCATGCGCTGCGCGATCTCCCCGACCGCCAGCAATCACTGCAGGCGGCGATCCGCTGGAGCTATGACCTGCTCACCCCCGCGGCGCGCCAGGCGCTCCGCCACGCGTCGGTGTTCCGGGGCGGCTTCACCGCGGCCGCGCTCGAGGCCGTCACGGACAGCCCGGTCCGCGCCGAGATCAACGAGCTGCTCGAGGCCAACCTTGTCCGCCGGCAGGCCGAGGGCCGCGGCGAGCTACTCGAGCTGGTGCGGGCGTTCGCATCGGATGAGCTGCGCGCCGGCGGCGAGGACGATGCGGCGCGGGCGCGGCATCGCCGCTACTTCGCGGCCCTGGTGGCGCCGGCCATCGCGGCGTTCGACGGCGGCGAGGCGCCCGGCGAGCTCGCCGCGTCCATGCTGGCCGATCACGCCAACGTGCGCGAGGCCGCCGAGGACGCGATCGCCGCGGGCGACCAGGAGTCTGCCGTCGCCCTCGCTCTGGGCTCGCGTCCGATGTGGCTGGCGGGCATGCTGCGCCAGGAGGCCCAGGAGCTCGCCGAACGGCTGCTCGACCGCTTCGAGCTCCCGGGGGACCGCGAGGTGGCACTCGTGCGGGCCGTGGCGTACCTGGACTACAGCCCCACGGCGAAGGCCTGGCATCAGCGGCTGGCCTCGGTGGCGGCGCGGATCGGCGATCACGAGGCCCTGGCAATGGCCACCGGCAACCTGTTCGCGCAGGCGCTGAACGCGCGCGACACCGCGGAGATGCGACGGCTGCGTCCCGACATGCTGGCCCTGCTCACGCCCGAGGCGAGCGCACGCGCGCGCGGGTGGGTCCACTACTTCCTCGCGCTTGACGCCTACGTCGACGGGACGCTCGAGTCAGCGTGCGAGCATGCCGCGCTCAGCGTCGAGTTGGCCAACGAGATCGGCCACGAGGTGATGCTGGCGAGCGCCGTCGGAACGCTCCTGCTCAGCCAGTCCGCTCGTGATGGCGTCATCACCCAGCCGGCCCTGGTGGAGGCCCTGGAGCTGATGCGACCGCCCAGCGTGCAGCCGCTGGCCGCCTTCGCGCTGTGGCTGGTCGCGCGCTACGCGGCGGACGTCGCGCCCGAGACGGCGGGCCGGTGGCTGGCACACTCGGACCGGATCGTCGCCGCGATCGACTCCCAGCTCTGGCCCGAGCGCGTGCTGCGCGACGAGGCGCTCGAGGTGCTGGGTGTCACCGATCTCGGGCCGCTGCTGGAGTCCACGCCGCCCCTTGACCACGTGACGGCTCACGCCGAGGCGATCGCATGGGTGGCCGGGCGCAACGCGGCCGAGAGGGCCACGAGGACCCCCTCGCGCAGCCTCTCGCAGGCCGCCACGTAGGCGCCGAAGTCCCGCTCGAAGGCCGTCCAGTCGATCGACGGGCCATCGGAGCTCCCACCAGGGGGACTGATGTCGTCGCGCCCGCCGCCGCGCCGCCACGGATCGTCGTCATCAGGGCCATTCGGATCGCGCCAGTGGACGAGAACGCGCGACCAGCACGCGATCGAGACGAGCGCGGCCAACGCGGCGATCGGCACGATTGCATCGAGGGGCGGCTCATGGTTGGTGAAGGCGGCCGCGAGGCCGGCCAGGCAGAACGGGAGCGCCAGCGCGGAGACGATGCCCACGCGGAGCGTCGTGACGAGTGATTTCTCCACGGGTCACGCTGCTCTCTGATCGCTGGGAACGACTGTCTCGACGAGCCCGGTGAGGACGTCGTAGACGTGGCCGGAGACGGCGATCCGCGGCGAGACCTGCGGCGCTGTCCGGACGCGCTCAACGTCGCGGGCCACGGTGGCCGCCGGGTCCAGCACGGCGTGCTCGCGCAGGGTCTTCTCGTCGGCGCCGATGCGCTCGGAGTAGCGGCGGCGGAAATCATCGTCGGCGAAAGCGCCCGTCCCGCACTGGGTGTGGTGGATGACGGCCACCTCGAACAGCGGCCCGTCGGGCAGAACGCCCTCGGTGAGCTGGCCGATGAACGCGACGTCGTTGATCACCTCCGGGGTGACCCGCCCACCGACGTTGCGCACGACGATGGCGTCGCTCAGGCCGAGGCCGAGGACGTGCGCAGGGTCGACGCGCGGGTCCAGGCACGCGACCACGAACAGGCGCAGAGCGGGGAAGACGACCGCGCCCTGATGGCCGCCGGCGGCGGCGAAGGCCCGGTTGCGCTCGAGCGCCGTGTCGATGTTGGCGATGGGTGCCGCGGTGGCGGCGTCGGCGGTGAGGATCTGATAGCTCATGATGGTCCTTTGCGTGGTTGTCCTAGGTCAGCCGCGGGCGGGCGCGGTCTGGGCCGAGCCGAGCGCGGGGAGGCCGGGCGCGTCCTCGTCGGTGCTCACTGTGGGCTGGGCGGGGAGCAGCGCCAGCGCCATTAGGCCACCCGCGAAGGCAACGCCGGCGGCGAGGTAGTTGGCCGTGCTGAAGCCGTGGAAGAAGGCCGAGCGGGCCGCGTCGTGAATGGCGGCGGCGGTGGCCGGATGGCCGGCGCGGCCGACCTGGCCGGCGACGGCGAGCGCGGCGCCGAGGGACGCGTGGGCGGTCCGGGCGACGGTGGCCGGGAGCCCCGCAGGGAGTGCGTCGGTGAGGCGGCTGGCGTAGAGCGATGCATAGACGCTGCCGATCACCGCCACCCCGAGGGTCCCGCCGAGCAAGCGCATCGTGTCGTTGATGGCGGAGCCGACCCCGGCCTTGGCCTTGGGGACCACACCCATGATCGCCTCGGTCGCGGGCGCGCTGGTCAGTCCCATCCCGGCGCCGAGGATGACCATCTGGGCCGCGATCGTCCCGTAGCTGGTGGTCGTCGAGGTGGAGGTCACCCACAGGTAGAACGCGCCCATCGAGAACAGGCCGACCGCGACGATCAGCTTGGTCCCGACTCGGACGGCGAGCTTGGCCCCGAGGATGGAGGAGATGGCCACGAACGACGCGACCGGCAGGAGCCGGACACCGGTGGACAGCGGGCCGTAGCCCTTGAGGAACTGGAAGTACTGGGTGACCAGGAAGATGAACCCGGACAGGGCGAAGAACGAGATCGCCACCGATGCACTCGCCGCGGTGAAGCGGAGGTTGCCGAACAGGCTGAGGTCGAGCATCGGCTCGGCGGTGCGCCGCTCCCATGTCACGAAGGCGGTGGTCAGCACGGCGGTGGCCCCGAAGCTGGCGAGCGTGCGCGGGCTGCCCCAGCCGTGGCTCGGGGCTTCGATGATCGTGTAGACGAGCAGGGCGATGGCGGCGGTGGAGAGGGCGAACCCGGGGCGGTCGATGCGCGGGGCGTGCGGATCACGCGAGGTGGGGACGTAGCGGGCGACGAGAATGCCGGCGAGGCCGGCGACCGGCGTCATGGCGAAGAAGATGCTGCGCCAGTCAGAGAGCTGAAGCAGCCAGCCGCCGACGATGGGCCCGAGTGCGATCGCGGCGCCGGTGATGGCGCCCCACAGGCCGATGGCACGGGCGCGCTCGCCCCGCTCGGTGAACACGTTGGAGATCAGGGAGAGGGTGGAGGGGAACACCATCGCCGAGCCGACGCCCATCACGGCGCGGGCGAGGATGAGCTGGCCCGGATTGGCGGTGAGGCCGCCGGCCAGGCTGGCCAGGCCGAACACGGAGAGCCCCGCGAGGAGCATCCCCTTGCGCCCGAACCGGTCAGAGAGGCTGCCGGCGGCCAGCACCGATCCGGCGAAGAGCAGGTTGTACGCGTCCACGACCCACTGCAGCTGTGAGTTGGAGGCGTGCAGCTCGCGTACGAGGGTGGGCAGCGCGACGTTGACGATCGTCGTATCGACGTTGATGACAAACGCGGCCAGCAGCAGCGAGGTGAGGATCAGAGGCTTGTGTTTCATCGCTCCTCCTTGCGAGGGCGGATCGGACTCGGTATTCGACGAGTTTATAAACCGTCTAGACAAGAAAATCAAGTTAAAGATTGACAAACTCAACTTAGTGCTAGAGTTCATCCAGCGATGAGGTCCTATGACGAGTACTGCGCTCTGGCGAAATCCCTCGACGTGGTGGGCGACCGGTGGACGCTCCTGATCGTCCGCGAGCTCGAGCTGCGCGGGGCCTGTCGCTACACCGACCTGCGCAACGGCCTGCCCGGGATCGCCACCAACCTGCTCGCCGACCGCCTCCGCGACCTGGAGAGCGAGGGGTTGGTGGCGCGCGAGGAGGCCCCTCCACCGATCGCGAGCACGCTCTTCCGGCTGACCCCCCGGGGGGCGGAGCTACGGCCGGTGCTCGAGAGCCTCGTCCGCTGGGGCATGCCCTTCATGACCGAGGAGAACGCCGGCGACGCCGTGCGCAGCCATTGGCTGGCGTGGGCGATCGAACTGCTCCTCACCGACCGCCAGCCCGATGCGGCGCCGGTGACGATCGAGGTACGGGCCGGCGATCAGCCGTTCGTGCTCGAAACGCGCGACGGGAAGCTCGTGACCCGGCTCGGGTCGGCGAGTGACGGCGGTGCCGACGCGACGATCACCGGCGAGCCGCGGCCGGTGATGGGGCTGCTGCTCGGCATCCTGGGGGTGCGCGAAGCCAAGGCCGTCGGCGTCAGCTACGTGGGTGACCCGGCGATCCTGGACCGGATTGGCGCGGACCCGGCGCTCGTCGCACGGGCTGGCGCGCCGAGCTGACCCTACGCGAGCGCGGGGAAGGCGCGCAGGTCAGGCTCGGCCCAATGCGCCCGCGCCGCGCCGCTCTGGAGGACGGGTTGGCTGTAGTGCCGGCTGAGGAGGTCCTTGGTGAGCAGGCGGGGGTGGGCGGCGATGAACGCGTCGAAGGACTCGCCGGGGGCGAGCGCGCGGTGCAGCGCCACGACGTGAACCCATGACCGCGTGATCGTCTCGTGGTAGCGCTCCGGCATGCCGTGCAGTTGCGCCACGTGCCGGACCGCCGTGCTGACGGCTTCGTGCGCGGTGGCGAGGTCGTAGTGGTCCAGGCACGTCCACGCCAGCTCCAGGTGCTCTCTGTGCCCGAAGCCGCCGCGTGTGGCGAGGATGCGCTGCAGGATGTCGATGCCCGGCTCGCTCATTGAGTGTCTTGAGTATGACGGGGGCATATGATGGGCCTGGCCGGAATGTCAGCGACCTGAAGGTGAGGTTCAGCGATGAGCGGAGCTGGGGGCGAGCCGGAAGCACGGGACGTCGCAATCGTCGGCGCCGGCGTCTCGGGGGTCTACGTCGGCTGGCGGTTGCTTCGTGCCAGAGCGGCCAGGTCGGTCACGATCTACGAGCAGAGTGAGCGGATCGGAGGGCGACTGCTGTCACTGCAGCCGCCGGGCCTTCCCGGCGTGTGGTGTGAGCTCGGTGGGATGCGGTTCACGTCCAACCAGCCACTGGTGTGCGGGCTGATCCAGCAGCTCGAGCTGGCGACGCATCCGTTCCCGGTCTCCGAGGGTCCGAACATCAACTATCTCCGCGGAAAGGCGGTCCGCCAGGAGCAGTTCGCCGATCCGAAGGTGTCACTTCCGTACAACCTCGCCTGGGCCGAGCAGGGGATGGATCCCGACAGCCTGCTGGGCTGGGCGATCGACCAGGTGATCCCGGGTGCCACGAAGATGGAGAGCAAGCGCCTGCGCCCGTTCCTCGAGAAGTACAAGCTCGGTGGGCGTCACCTGTACGACTGGGGGTTCTGGAACCTGCTGGCGCGTGGCCTCAGCCACGAGGGGTATGAGCTCGCCCGCGCCACGGGTGGCTATGACACGCCGCTGCTCAACTGGAATGCGCTGGACACCATCAGCCTCAACTTCGACCTGGCGGTGGGGGTCACCTACAGCGCGCTGTCAGGGGGCTACCAGTCACTGCCGCTCACGCTGGCGCACCAGTTCCGGGAGTTGGGCGGCACGATCGAGCTTGGCCAGAGCCTCGAGCGGTTCAAGGTTGACTCCGATGGCAAGGTCGTCCTCTACCTGAAAGACGAGGAGAAGAAGAAGAACCGTAAGCAGAAGGTCCAGGCGGATGCGCTGGTGTTGGCGATGCCGCGGCGATCGCTCGAGTTGATCGACCCGCGCAGCCCGATCCCGGGACGCGAGAACGGTGACGTGCGATCGCTGATCGAATCCGTCACGCCGATCCCGCTGTTCAAGCTCTGCATCGCCTACAACTATCCGTGGTGGGAGAGCGTCGGCGTCACCCAGGGACGGAGCCAGACCGACCTTCCGATTCGCCAGTGCTACTACTGGGCGACCGGCCGCGCGCGGCAGCACGATCCTGACAACCGCAAGTCAGTGCTCCTCGCCACCTACGACGACGGAGCCAACGTCGGCTTCTGGAACGGGTACGCGGATCGCCAACAGCACGAGGACTTCGTGGCCCTCACCGACGCTCGCACCGACGCCGATCCCGGCTCCGACGAGTGGAGCCAGTACGTCCCGACCGCGCCGATGGTCGCCGAGGCCGACCGGCAGCTGCGTGAGATGCACGGCCTGCGGGTCAGCCCACCCCCGTACGCCGCGGCGTACAAGGACTGGGGAGCGGACCCGTTCGGGGGCGGCGTCAACTTCTGGAACATTCACGCCCGCAGCTCGGATGTCATCCAGAAGATGATCAACCCCGTGCGTGACGTGCCGGCCTATGTCTGCGGCGAGGCCTACTCCAACGGCCAGGGATGGGTCGAGGGCGCGCTCGAGACGGCGGAGCTCGTACTCACCACGCACCTCGGCGTCCCGCCACCGACCTGGCTGCCGTCGTGACGACGCCGGCGGTGATCGGGACCGGCAGCGCTTTCCCGGCCCAGATCCGGACCAACGACGACCCGATCTTCGACTGGCTGCGCGACAACCCCCAGTACGGCGGGGAGCTCTTCAGCGGCTACTCCCAGCGGCGCGTCCTCGGGCCCGGTGAGAGCGTGACGTCGATCATGGTTGCCGCTGCGCGCGCCGCGCTCGTCCAGGGCGCGGTCAGCCCGGCGCAGATCGACCTCCTCCTCGGGTTCGGCTCGGTCGGCCAGTACGTCACGCCGAACACGCTCGCCCAGGTTCACGAGGAGCTCGGACTGCCGGCGAGCACGGAGGTTCTGCCGCTGGCCAACGACATGACCAACTGGGCCTCGGCGGTGGTGATCGCCGACGCCATGATCAGGGCGGGCAGGATCCAGCGGGCGCTGATCGTCTGCGGCGGCAACTGGACGCAGCACGTCAGCTACCACACCCCCCAGGCGATCAGCGCGGGCGACGGCGCCGGCGCCACCGTCGTCGGTCCGGCGACGTCGGACAGCCAGTGGCGCCTGCTCGACCGCGAGTGGCTCACAGTCAGTGAGGATTACGGCGACATGTTCATGGCCGCCGACTCACTGCCGGGCGGGAGCTTCGGCCCCGTGTACATGCATCTCACCCCCAAGGGGTTCAAGGATTATGTGGCCTTCGGCGAGCAGCAAGCGACAGACCCGGTACGGACGCTGCTCCGCCGCAACGGAGTGACGCCCGAGGAGGTGACGATGATCTGCCACCAGGCCTCGATGAAGATCATCTCGGTCTGGCAGCAGGCGTTGCCCGGCATCACCATCCTCCAGACGATTGCCAACTACGCGAACCTAGTGCTCGCCACGATCCCCGCGAATCTCGACCTGCTCGGGTCCCAGATCGCGACCGACTACCTCGTCACCCTCGGCCTCGGCGTACAGCTCCACGCGGGAGCGCTCCTGTTCGCGCGCGACGGCAGCCTGCCGATCAGCTGATCAGTCGCCGAGGTCCGTGAGCTGCTGATCGACGTCGGCGACCTTGGCGTGCGCGCCCCAGCGCTGGTAGGCGCCGCGCGCGGCGCCGAGCATCTCCCGGGCGCCGGGCATGTCGCCCGCGTCGACGAGCGAGCGGCCGGCAAGCTCATAGCCGAGCGCGACGTGGTGGGTGAAGCCGATCTCGTCCGCCGCCGCCGCCGCCTGCAGCGAACAACTCGGCCGCGCGGGCGCCATCACCGCTCACGCGAACCTCGGCGGCCTCGAGCGCGAGCCGCTTGTGGGCGAACACGCGCGGCGCGTGCTGCTCCCAGCCGTTGATCCTCTCCGCGAGGGCCCGCGCGCGCTCGAGCGTCTCCGGCTCGCCCGTCTCCGAGTAGCGCGCGATCAGCGCGAGGGCGAACAGGAAGGTGAACTCGGCCTCGTGCTCCTGGCCGGCGAACGACGGCAGCACGCGCTCGGCGCGCTCGCCGAAGGCGACCGCACGGCGGTACTCGCGGTAGAGGAAGTGCAGCCGCAGCTTCGAGCTCGTGTAGTAGCCGATCTGGTCATAGAGGTCGGTCTGCATGATCGAGGCGAGGTCGCGCTCCTCCTCCACCGTGCCCTCCTCGGGGCGGTCGGTGAACGAGCAGCGGTCGAGCGTCCGGCCTGCCAGCGCCTTCGCCAGCTGGGTCTCGTGCACGGCGTGCCAGCCCGCCGACCTGACGCGGCCGGCGATCTCCTCGGTCGCGGCGGACCCCGCCGCGATCACCTCTGCGAGCGGCGCCCCACTCGCCTCCATCTGGACGACGTGGCCGGCGCTGTTGAAGCACCCGAACATCACGTCGTCGTGCCTGAACCCGTGGACGGCGTTCTCACGCATCCGCTCGAGGTCGGGACCGATCGGCTCCGACCAGTGCTTGACGAACCAGTGGTTGACGAACCCCGCGTAGGCGCGCAGCGCCGGACTGTCGCGCTCGGCCAGCCGCTCGGCGAGGCTCGCCAGCTCGAATGCCTGGCGCGCGTCGGCATCCAGGGCCCGCAGGATCATCGCGTAGATCGCGACGACGCCGGGCGTGGACGGCGTCGCCCCGTGCTCGAGCGTGAGCAGGAAATTGCGCAGCCCGACCAGGACGAACAGCTCGGGCTGCTGGTTGACGAACAGGGCCGGGCCGACACGGAGCAGCGCCTCGATCGCGGACGCCTTGCGCGGATCGGTGGCCGGCGGGAGCTCGGCGATGCTCTGGACGCCGCGGCCGGCCATCAGCTCCGCGATCGACCCCATCGTCTGCCCGATCATCGCCCGCACCGACTCGGGCTCGCGCGGGAGCTGCTCGCCCAGGAGCTCGGCGGCGCGCAGCCCGAGGTTGGCGGCCTCGCGGCTCAACCCATTGTTGAGCGCCTGCTGCGAGGCGAGCTCGAGGTAGTGGCAGCCCTTGTCGGCGTCGCCCGCTCGTGACCAGTGGTGGGCGAGCGTCGCGAACACCGGCTCGAGGTGGTCGGCGAAGCGGGTCTCGAACCAGCCCGCGAGCTCCCGGTGCAGCTCGCGTCGCTGGGAGAACAGCATCCGGTTGTAGGCGACCTCGCGGGTCAGCGGATGGCGGAACGAGTAGGTCACGCCCGGCTGGGGCGGCACGCGGACCGTCAGGTCGCGCCGCACCAGCGTGTCGAGGCTGTAGTCGATCTGACCGCGTTCCTCGCTCAGCGGATAGACGTCGTGGATCACCTCAGGGGCAAAGGTCAGCCCGACCGCGCTCGCGATCTTGAGCACCAGCTCGGGCTGTGGCTCGAGGCGATCGATGCGACTCCCGATGATGCCCTCGATCGTGTCCGGTAGGGCGAGGGTGGCCAGGTCCTGTCCGGCCGCGATCCTGCAGCGCCCGGAGTCGATCTCGATCATCCCGCTGTCGCGCAGCGCGTAGGCGAGCTCTTCGGTGAAGAGCGGGTTTCCACCGGCCTTCTCGGTGATCAGCTCGGCGACGGGTGGGGGCAGGTCGGCGACCGCGAGCCGCTCGCGGGCGATCTCGACCGACTGCGCCGGGTCAAGCGGGGCCAGCGAGATCCGCTGGGTCGTCGGCTCGGCCAGGAGCTCGTCGAACTCCGGGGCCAGCCCCGCGCCGGGGCGCGTCGCCAGCAGGATGCAGATGGGCAGCTGCCGCCCGGCCAGTTCCTGGATCAGCGCCCAGGACGCCGAATCGAGCCAGTGACCGTCGTCGATACCGATCAGGAGCGGCTCGGAGGCGGCCGCGGCCAGCACCTGGAGGAGGAAGCGCCGGCGCGACAGCGTCCGCCGCTCTCCCTGAAGCGCGCTGCTCTGTTCCGAATCGGGCAGCTCGATCCCGAGGACCAGGTTGAGCAGCGGCGCGAGCGGGCGCAACGTCTCGGGGAGGGCGTCGACGGCACGCTGGGCGCGCTCCGCCGGCTCCGCGCTCTCGTCGGCGTCGAGCAGCGACGCGAACACACTGCGCCAGGCGTGATACGGGGCGACCCGCTCGATCGGATCGCCGGCACCGCTGACGCAGCGCCGGCCCGAGGCCTGGGCCTCGCGGAGCGTCTCCAGCAGCAGGCGCGACTTGCCCATCCCCGCGTCGCCCTCGAGGACGACCAGCTGCGATTGGTCCGCGGCCCCCAGCTCAACGGCCTCGGCCAGCGCGTCGCGCTCCCGGCCGCGCCCCACGGTGTCACGTCCGACCGGTGTCGCGCCCGTGCGCCGGCGGACAGGCTCAAACACGGCGATCGGGCCCACCCGCCCCTTGAGCTCGACGTCGAGGCGCGGGCCCCAATCGATCCGTTGCCGGGTGGCCCGCTCGGTCGCGGCATCGCACAGCACCGCCACCGGGCCGGAGCCGGACGTGACCGCGCGCACCATCAGCCGTGACGCGGTATTGACCACCGATCCCATCATCGTGTACTCGCGCCGGGTGCGGTTGCCGATCGGACCGCACAGGGCTCGGCCGGTCGCGACGCCGATTCCGGCCTCCCACCCATCCCTGGTCAGGACGCGCGCCACCGCCATCGCCGCGCGCACCGCGCGGAGCGGATCGTCGTCGTGCGAGAGCGGCGGGAGCCCCGTGGCCGCGAGCATGCTCGTGCCCTTGGCGTCGACCGAGAAGTCACTGATCGTCGCCTCGCAGCGGTCGAACTCGCGCTGCAGCTCGGCCACGGCTCGTTGGACGAGCTGTGGTTCTGCCTGGTGGTCGATCCTCGGGAGGTTCACGAACACCACCGTCACGGGCCGCAGCTCGGCGAGCCACCCGCCTTGACCGATCCCCTCGCGGCTCACGACCGGGGCTGGGATGAACGGCGCCAGTAACGCGGCATCGATCGTGACGGGCTCGGCGCGACGGCGCGGCGCAGGCGTCGGCTCGATCATCCGGATCCTCACGTAACCCGCGTCCACGTGCTCACCGGTCGCCCGCGAGCCGAGCAGCTCCCGTCCGCGCGCGTCCACGAGGACCTGCCCGGCGTCCGCTAGCTCGCTGGCCCGCGAGGCGGCTTCGAGCGGCTCACCGCCGAGCACGCTGAACCGTCGCCGCCCGACGCCGCCGAGCTCGAGCGCCCGCAGCGGACCGGCGCCGACGCCCAGGCGGACGGTCAGCGTGATGTCGTCGACGCTCGGGTGGTCATCGGCGGGGTGGTCTCCGACGGCCGGCTGGTCTGCGAGGGCCGGATGGTCTGCGATGGTGCGGGCGAGGACGAGCGCGCACTCCGTCGCCTGATGCAGGACATCGGCGAGCGCCTCCCCGGACCGCTGGGGCCAGGCGGCGATCAGTCCATCGCCGGCGAATGACACCACCTCGCCGCCGCGATCATCCACGCAGCCGATCAGGCGCCCGAAGTACCCGTTGAGCAGGTCCGACAGTGTCTCCGCGCCCTCCGGGCCGCGGTTCATCACCTGCTCGGTCATCCGCGTGAACCCGGAGATGTCGGCGATCAGCACCGCGCCACTGAAACGCTCCTCGAACGGCAGCTCCGGCAGACCGTTGGCAAGCCGCCTGCGTACGTTCGGCGGGACGTACCCGATCAGCGAATCGTGACCCGCCTCGAGTGTCGTCACGTCGGGGCACCCGGCTTCGGTTGCGCGGGAACGTAGTAGGGAGGCTCTGCCGCCGGGTCCACGGTCACGACCACGACCTGCGGGGCGCTCGCGGCGCCGGCGAGGGCGGCGGTCAGCGCGGTGCCGAGCGCCGCCCCGTCGGTGACCAACGTGGCCTTGGCACCGAGTGACGTGGCCAGGCCGACGAGATCCGGCGCACCGCTCTGGTAGTAGTCGGTCCAGTTCATCCCGGGGAAGAACTGCCCCATGCCCTGGCTCACCATGGCCAGGTTGGCGTCGGCCAGGACCACCCAGATCGCGTTGGCTCCGTACTGCGCGGCCGTGGCGACCTCGCCGGCGTGCATCACGAACGCTCCGTCCCCACAGATCGCCACGCAGGGGCTCTCGGGCAGGGCCAGCTTGGCGCCGATCACGGCGCCGACGGCAAAGCCCATCGGCCCCATCGAGAGCGCGGAGTGAAGCTCGCTCGGCGGATCGACCTCCAGGTACGCCAGCGACCATCCCACGCAGTTGCCGCAGTCGAAGAACACCTGCGAGCCGGACGGCAGCCACCGGTTGAGCGCGTACATCAGCGCGATCGGGTGCACGGTGCCGGCCGTCGGCGCGGGGGGTGGTGGCGGCGCCGGCGCGACGTCCTTCTTGATCGCTTCGATCAGCCGCTTGCGCGCCGCCGCGGAGTTCGGCACCGGCTTGCCTTTGGCGGCGTGCAGCAGCGCGTCCATCGTCGCGCCCGCGTCGGCGACGATCCCGAGGTCGACGGGGAACGTGCGCCCGATCACTTCGGGGTCGGCGTCGACATGGATGAACGGGCCGTGCGGGAGCAGCGCGGGGCTGTAGGTGTAGGGGACCGTCACCGTCGTGGCCAGCTCCCCGAGGTTCGAGCCGATCACCAGCAGCGCATCGAACTGGTGCCCGCCGTCAGGGCCACTGAGGTAGGACGTGGTCCAGCGGCAGCCGGCGAGCCCGTAGTTGCGCAGCGACAGCCGATGGCTCTCGGGGAAGATGCCCTTGGCGCCCGGGGTGGTCATCACCGGGATCTCGAACTTCTCCACGAAATCCGCGAGGTGCTGACTCCGGGAGCCGCGGAGTGCCCGGCGGGCGCCGTTGCCGAGCATGATCACCGGCTGCTGGGCCTCGAGCAGCGCAGAGAGGATCTGGTCTGTGGTGTTCTCGTCCGGGCCGGCCTTGGGCGCGGCACGGTAGTTGGCGGGTTGTGCGGGGACGGTGACGGTCGCCATCAGCTGCTGTGACACATCGAGTGGGAGACTCAAGTGCACCGCCCGGCGGGGCACCGAGCGAGCGTCTCGCAGCGCTTGCTCGAACAGCGTGCAGAAGTTCGCTGGGTTGTCGACCATCACGCTGTAGGCGCAGGCCGCGGCGTACACCTCGTTGACGTCCAGGCTGAGGTCGGCGCCCTCCTGCAGGTAGGCCATCCCGAAGAACATCTCCTTGATCTCGCCGGAGATCGTCAGCAGCGCGGTGCCGCAGGTGTCGGCGTTGACCGTGCCGGTCAGGGCGTTCGTCGCGCCCGGGCCGGAGGTGACGAGCACGACCCCGAGCCCGTCACTCACGCGGGCGTAGCCGTCAGCGATGTAGGCCGCGCCGGTCTCCTGCCGGGTCACCACGTAACGGAAGGTGTCGGACTGGACCCGCAGCTCGTAGAGGATCTGCATGATCGCGGCGCCGGGGACGCCGAAGAGCGTGGTCGCGCCTTCCATCGCCAGGTACCGGAGGAGGAGCTGAGCCGGGGTGACGTTGGCCAGCTGGACCGTGCGCGACGTCGTCGCGCCCGAGGCGGGCGATGGGGGCGGCGGCGACTCGGTGGCGGTCATTCCTTCTCCTTGAGCCGGGCGACACATTCGATCTCGACCGGAATGCCGAACGGCAGCGAGGCGACGCCGATCGCCGAGCGCGTGTGCGTTCCCTTCTTCTTTCCGAACACCTCGACGAACAGGCTCGAGCAGCCGTCGATCACCGTCGGTTGCTGCGTGAAGCCTGGCACCGCGTAGACGAAGCCGAGGACGCTGACCAGCTCGTCGATCGCATCGAGCCCGACGGCCGCGCGCATCGTCGACAGCAGCGACAGCCCGGTCAGCTCGGCGGCCGCTACGCCCTGTTCGAGCGACAGGCTCCCGCCGACCTGTCCGGTGGTGACCTGGTCGCCGTCGATCGGACCGTGGCCGGCGAGGTACAGCATCTTGCCGATCCGCCGGTACTGCACATACTCCGCCCCGGGCGGTGGCTGTGGTGGTGGCGGCAGGACCAGGCCAAGCTGGGCTAGGCGTTCATCTGGCGTCAAGAGCTGCCCCCTCGTCCAGGCCCTCCTGGTTGACCGGTGGAGCCGACAGCACCGCGGGCGCGGCACTCACGCGCAAACATACCCGATTGACGGGGGCCTCCGGTAGGGCAGACCCTCAGGTGTCTGCCCCCGGACCGCGGGACCTCACTGCCGCGAAACGCCTCCGGTGAGACGTTGCCCGGGTCAGTGGTAGCGGTCGAAGTCGGGTGGCCACGGCAGGGGGAACAGGTGCCGGTAGGCCCGCGCGTCGGCGATGACCTTGGCAAACGACGGCCGCCGGGCGAGTGCGCGGTAGTACCGCGTCAGCTCCGGGTGGGTGCCCTCGTCCCATGGGTGGATCGCCAGGGCGTAGAACAGGCCCGGCGCAGCGGCGCACTCGGCGATCGTGAAGGTGTCGCCGGCGAGGAACTCGCTCACGGTCAACTGTGCCTCGAGCATGTCGTAGGCCATGTCGAGGTGGCCGCGCGCGCGGGCGAGCGCGCGTTCATCGCCGCGCTGCTCGATCGCGTCGGCCACGATCGCCTGCACGGCGTTTGAGACGTACTGGTCACAGACACGGTCCCAGGCGCGAGCCTGAAGCGAAGGGACCAGCCGAGCTCCGGCGACGTACTCGATGATGATCGAGGACTCGGCGATCACCTCGTCGCCGTCGCGCAGGACCGGGATCGAGGCCGGAGGCCACAGCTCGGCCAGCTCGGCGCGGTCAAAGTCGCGCTGCTCCTCGCGCAACTCGCAGACGACGTCCAGCTCGTGAAGCGCGATCAGGACCTTCTGGCAATAGAGCGCGAACGGGTGCTCGTACAGAGTGAGCATCGGCATCCTCCGTGTCGTTGGGTCTCACTTGCCCCATGGTCGGAGCCGGCGGCAATTTCTCGACACTGCCGCGCAACTGCTCGCGTCAGCACGGAGCTGCGCGCCCGGCCTCGGGACCACCGATCTAGCCGCGGGCCTCGAGACGCTGCTTGAGCCGCTCCATGTTGCGCGGCATCTCGCCGGCCGCCTGCCGACGGACGACCAGTGGGACGAGCAGCCTTCCGATCCCGTGCCCGGTGAAGTCCAGGTGGATCGTCACCCGCGACCGTGAGGTGTCGGCGAGGGGCTGCACCGTGACCTCGACGATGGCCCTGATGGGACCGCTGGTGCCACGGTCGGCCCACCGGCGCGGGGGATCGTATTCGGTGATCTCGGTGGTCACCTCGCGCTCACGGCCACCGATCCTCCGAACCGTCGTGCACTTGGATCCGACGCTCGTCGGGGCGCCGTCCATGTGCCCGCTCACACAGCCCTCCTGCCACTCGGACATCGTCCTCGGGTCGATGACGTAGGCGAACGCCTCCGCTGCCGGTCGCGCGACCTCGATGCTGCTGACGATCGGCGCCATCGCGGTCGATCGTAGCCCTGCGATCCAGGGCCGTCAATCAGCGCGCGCAGCCGCGAGGTCGCAGCAACGCGTCACTGGTACGCGTTACCGGCGGACCCGCGGCGCGAGCGCGGACCGTGTGTCAGGCCTTGATGTCGACGGCCCCGCGATGGGCGCTCTGCGCTGCCGCGTCACCGTCGTTGAGTGCAGCGGCGCCGGTACGGCCGTCACCGTCGCCCGTCGCAGCCTTCAGGGCCGACGCGGAGACGTTGCTGGTGGTGAGTCGTGCCGGGGTGGTGACCGGCGGGGTATGAGAGACACTGCTGATGTTCATCATCCACTTCCTTGTCGATGGTGTGTCCCGTACCTCATCGACCCCGCCCCGCACAGACTCCACGCCGGTGGACATGTCTGAGTTCATTCTCATTGGCGGACCGTCGTGAAGTACTCGGCCTCGGCTTCCCCGAGCGGTGTGGCCGGCGGTTCGCCGTGGAGGTACTCGGCGGCGATCGCACCCCAATCCGCGCCGGCGCGAAGCTGACCGAGCACCACCCCGACGATCGCGTGCATGCGCCGGATCAGGGCGGTCTCGGCCGGCAGGGTGAATTGGCTGAGCTGGTCTCTCGCCTGGGCTTGGCGCTGCTCGTCGGCCGGACCCCAGTCGCGGTCGCGGTCGCGGTCGCGGTCGCGCCGGCCGTGCTCGCCGGAGAAGCGCCGCTGACCGGGAACGGCGTACCACCGCGTCGCGCGACGCATCAGCTTCAGCGCGAGCTCCTCGTCCACCAGGTCCGCCCGGTCAGACCGCAGATATCCGCCCGCGATGAGCGCGGCCTTCAGCGCCGCGGCATCGCCGGCACGGACGGCCGCGGCGATCCCCCGCTCGGCGGCGACACGCGCGGTGTCGACATCGCGCAGCAGCCCGTAGTCCAGGAAGCCAACGCGCCCATCCGGGCGTAGGAGGTAGTTGCCGGGATGCGGGTCGCCCAGCGCGATCCGGTCGCGGTACAGCAGACCGAAGTAGAAGCGGAAGACCATTTCCCCATAGCTGTCGCGCTGCGGCTCCTCGAGCCGGCGGACCACCTCGAACCGCTCCCCCTCGATGTACTCCGACACGAGCGCCCGGCGGGTTGAGAGCTCGGTGTTGACCTTGGGCACCGAGATGAAGGGGTGGCCGCGACGCAGTCGCCCGATCCTCCGCTGGTTCTGCGCCTCCAGCTCATAGTCCAGCTCCTCGACGATCCGCTCGCGCAGCTCAGAGGCGAGCGCCCTCGCATCCAGGCCGGGCGCGAGCCGCTTGACCAACGGCAAGAGCAGCATCGCGTTACGCAGGTCGGTCTCGACCGCTTCCGCGACCCCCGGATACTGGACCTTGACCACGACCTCGTCGCCATCAAGCGTCGTCGCTCGGTGCACCTGACCGATCGAAGCGGCCGCGAAGGCGCGCTCGTCAAACTCGGAGAAGACGCGGTTGAGCGGCCCCCCGAACTCGTCTCGCAGCAGCCGCTCGAGCTTTGAGAAGGGGACCGGGGGAACATCGTCACGAAGCTCGGCCAGCTTTGTCTGCAACGCGTCACGCTCGTCCTCGGGCAGGCCGTCGAACTCGACCATCGAGAGCACCTGCCCGACCTTCATCGCCGCTCCGCGCATCTGCCCGAGCTGGTCGACGAGCTCCTTGACGAGCGCAGCGGTGCGCTCACTCTGCGCAGCGGCGGCGCGTTCCGGCGAGCGGACTCGATTGGCCGTCCGCATGCCCGCCCACCGTGCGCCCTGGCTCGTCACCAGGCCACCGACCCGGGCCGTCCGCGCGATCCGCCCGGTCGGCAGCTTTCGCGCTTCGGTCGGCAGCTTTCGCGCTTCGGTCGGCAGCTTTCGCGCTGCGGCGGCGGTTCCTCGGCCTTGTCGGTCATCCCACACCCCAGTCAAGCAGGCGGGGTGCGCCGGTCCGGACTCAGCCCGGTAGGCCGAGCCCGACCTTCGGGAACTCCTCGGCCATCTTCGCACCGACCTGCTGCAGCGCCGAGGCGGGCCGGATCATCACCTTGAGCTCGGTGATCATCCCGGCGTCGTCGAAGGTGAGCTTGTCGATCCCCTCGACGTCCCGTCCGTCGACAACGGTCGCGAATTCAAGGATCGCGACGCGAGCGACGGGATCCTCGAGCTGATGGACGTAGCGAAACTGGTCGCCAACCCCGAGCACTCGCTCGGCCGCGTGGAGGATCTTCGCGATCTGATCCCGGCCTTCATAGGGCTTGAACAGAACCGGGCTGCGGAACGTCGCGTCCTCACGGAACAGCTCCGCCGCCTGATCGACATCCCCTCGTTCGACGGCGGCCCGGAAACGGTCGGAGAGCATCCGCGCAGCCTAACGCGCGGGCGATCATCGCCGGACGCCACACGCCGCTGATGACACAAATTTGTGTTATCAGCGTGATATGTGGTATAACTGGCGCATGCCACGCGATGAACAGATCACATACGCCGACCACATGGGCCGCTTCTACGCCCGCCGCTACGCCTTTCCGCCGATGGCCGGACGGGTGCTGGGCTACCTGCTGGTCTGCGAGCCACGCGACCAGACGATCGCCGAGCTGAGCGAGGCGCTGCTGGCGAGCCGCAGCGCGATCACCGGCGCGCTGAGCGTGCTGGAGCGGACGGCGGCGATCCGGCGCTCGCGGGCTGCCGGCGATCGGATGGACCGCGTCCGGATTGACTTCTCCTCTGCGGAAGCCCGGGGGTTTGACGTAACGGAGTATCAGGAGCTCGGCGATCTGGCCCGGGAGGGCCTCGAGGTGCTGAGTGATGCGCCCCCGGAGCGCCGGACGGAGCTGCTCGAACTCGCGGCGTTCGCGGAGTTCCTGGTCGAGAGCACCGAGGTGCTTCGACAGCAGTGGGAGGCGCGTCGTGACGCTCTCCGTGCCTCGGGCGAGCTGCCCTCTTGAGCTTCGACCCGGTCACCGGGTCAACCACACACTTTGATCGGAATGAAAGCCATGACAGATCCATCCTCACCGGCCATCACCGCCGTCGATGTGCGCAAGTCCTTCGGCGACAACGTCGTCCTCGACGGGCTCGATCTCGCCGTTGAGCAGGGCAGCGTGTTCGCGCTGTTGGGACCCAACGGGGCGGGCAAGACAACGATGGTGCGGATCCTCGCCACGCTGCTCGAGGCAGATCAGGGAACGATCCACGTCGCCGGGCACGACGTCAGGCGCGAGGCCGACGCGGTCCGCGACGCGATTGGCGTGACCGGACAGTTCTCGGCGGTCGACGGGCTGCTGACGGGTCGGGAGAACCTGGCTCTGATGGCCGACCTGCACCATCTCCCGCGCGCGCCCGCGCGGGAGCGCATCGACCAACTGCTCGAGCGGTTCGAACTGGGCGATGCCGCCGACCGGATCGCCATGACCTACTCGGGCGGGATGCGCCGCCGCCTCGACCTGGCGATGACCTTGATCGGCGCGCCCCAGGTCATCTTCCTCGACGAGCCGACCACCGGCCTTGATCCACGCAGCCGTCGGACGGTATGGGACATCGTGGAGAGCCTGGTCGACGACGGCACGACGGTGTTCCTCACCACGCAGTACCTCGACGAGGCCGACAAGCTCGCCGACCGGGTGGCGATCCTCGACCGCGGACGACTGGTCGCCGAGGGCACCGCGCAGGAACTCAAGCAGCGCATCCCCGGCGGCCGCATCGATGTCCACTTCGCCGACGCCGAGGCCCAACTCGTGGCCGGGGACGCCTTGGGACTGCCGGTCAACGACGGAGACTCGCCGAGCTTGCAAATCCCCACCGACGGCAACGTCGCCACCCTGCGTCGTGTGCTCCGCGACCTTGATGATGCCGGTGTCGACGTCGTCGATCTCGCGATTCACACCCCCGATCTCGACGACGTGTTCTTCGCCCTCACAGGCCGAGACGCTCGCGCCGTGGAGTCGAGGACAGAAGAGGAGGCCTACCGATGAGCAGCACATACGCCCTGCGCGACTCGACCACCATGCTGCGGCGCGACCTGCGCCACCTCCAGCGATACCCCGGGCTGTCGATGTTTCCGATCCTCATGCCGGTCATCTTGCTGCTGACGTTCGTGTACGTCTTCGGCGGCACGCTCGGCAACGGAATCGCGGTCGGCGGCGGCCGCGGCGCGTACATCAACTTCCTCACCCCGGGGATGCTGCTGTTCACCGTGGTCGGCGCCGCTCAGATCACCGCCATCTCGGTGGCCAAGGACATGACCGAGGGCATCATCGCCCGCTTCAAGACGATGCGCATCTGGCGACCCGCCGTGCTCGCCGGGCATGTCTTCAGCAGCCTGGTCCTCACTCTGGTCAGCCTTGCCGCCACCATCACGGTCGCGGTGCTGATCGGCTATCACGCCGCCGGCGGCCCGCTGCGGTGGCTGGCCGCCCTCGGGATCCTCGTGCTCCTAGCCGTTGCGCTGATCTGGCTGTCGGTCGCTCTTGGCCTGGTCGCGAAGAGCGTCGAGACGGCGAGCAACCTCCCGATGTTCCTCACCCTCCTGCCATTCCTCAGCAGCGCCTTCGTGCCCGTCGCCTCAATGCCCGCCGGCCTGCGCTGGTTCGCCGAGAATCAGCCCTTCACCCCGATCACCAACACCGTGCGCAGCCTGCTCGCCCACCACCACGTCGGCAGCGTCGGCGTCAAGGCGATCGTGTGGTGCCTCGTCATCACCGCCGCCAGCTATCTGTGGGCCAGGTATCTCTACAACCGCCGGCCCGCCCAATAGAGACCGTCCCGTCCGTCCCGTCCGTCCCGCCGGGCCGAACGGCGTCCCTCACGCCTCCCTAGCGGCGGCGACGGAGTTGCTTGTCGGCGAGGGCAGGGTGGTCGGTGAGATAGTTGTCCTGCGGGTTCAGCTCGGTGCCGGGGGGAACGAGCTCGTCGATCCGGTCCAGAGCCGCGTCGTCGAGTTCGACGTCGGCGCCGGTGAGCAGATCGTCCAGCTGCGCGCGGGTGCGAGGCCCGAGGATCACCGCAGTCACCGCGGGGTGAGCGCGGACGAAGGCGGTCGCGAGATTTGGCATCGAGACACCGAGGTCATGCGACAGCGCGGCAAGACCCTCCACGGCTGAGGCCTTCGCCTGGTTGCCCGGTATCGAGAGATCAAACCCCTGTGGGGCCAAGGTGGCGCGGTGCCCGGAGGAAAGGTCTGCCCGCCCCGAGAGCCAGCCCGAGCCCAGCGGGCCGAAGGTCAGCACGCCCATCCCGAATCGCTCGGTCGTCGGGAACACGGCGGTCTCAGGGGTCCGGTTGAGAATGGAATAGCGTGGTTGCTCGGTCCAGAACCGGTGCAGGCCGCGGCGCTCGGCAACCCACTGCGCCTCGGTGATCAGCTCCGCGGGGTACATCGAGGCCCCGGCCGCGCGGATCTTCCCGGCACGGATGAGATCATCGAACGCGCCGAGGGTCTCCTCAATCGACGTCGTGTAGTCCGGACGGTGCAACTGGTAGAGGTCGATGTACTCGGTGCCCAACCGTCGCAGGCTGGCCTCGACCGCGGCCTTGATCCAGCGCGGTGAGCCGCCGCGCTCCAACGCGCCGCGCCCTGGAAACGGGAACCCGACCTTCGTGGCAAGCACCACATCGTCGCGACGCCCTTTGATCGCGGCGCCGACGATCTCCTCGCTGACTCCGCCGGAGTAGACGTCGGCGGTATCGATCAACGTGATGCCGGCGTCCAGTGCCGCGTGGATGATCGCGACCGACTCGTCCCGTTCGGTGTTGCCCATCGGCCCGAGCATCATCGCTCCCAGGGCCATTTCGCTCACTGGAATCCCGGTGCCGCCCAGCGTCCTTGTCTTCATCTGACTCGTCCCGTGTCGTCTCCGCGCCGTGAAGCGGAGGATGCCTCCGATTTTACCCGACGTGGGCCGGCGGCGACCGGAATGACCGGGACGACCGGGGCGCTACGCCTGGTCTGCGCCCGTGAGCCCGAGGCCGCGCACCAGCAGGAACAACGTGGCCAGAAGCAGGGCCGGGGCGAGGGTCAGGCTGGGAATCACGTCGCCGTGTCCGATGCCCGAGGAGATGATCGCGACGACCATGGTGACGCTCAGCAGAGTGAGCGCCGGCACCACCGCTCGGCGCAGAACGAGCATGAGTCCTGCGACCATCTCGAGGGCTCCTGCGAAGATCTCGAGCGCCGACGGCCAGGGAAGGCCGAAGCTGCGGAACGCGTGCAGCTCCCAATGGTGAAAGACGAATTTCACGAGCCCGGCGAAGATGAACGTGACCCCGGTGAGGATCGCAACCCGCCTCGTCACGCGATTGCGGCTGACCCGCTCATCCGGCGCCGAGATGAGGTCGTGACCAAGCCGGGCACCGCTCGCGGGCGAGGAGAGCAACGGCTCCGGCTCAGGCGCGGGCATCTCGCCGATCGTGGCACATGCCCTCGGGCCGGTCTGCGCACCCGGCGATCGTCTTGCCCGGGGTAGAGTCGCTGCGGACTATGACGCCGACGCTCGCGGAACTTGACAAGAAGGCTCGAAAGCTGGGTGAGCGCACTCTTGAGGCCGACGAAGAGCTCGTCGCCGTTATCCGGGGTCGCTCCAAGCAGGCGATGATCGTGACCGGCCGGCGGATCATCATCGTCAAGCCCGGGCTCCTGGCGGGGGCGTGGCTTGGACCCAAGGCGACGACGTTTCCGTTGACCGAGATCACGACCGTCAACGTGCATACCGGGCGTGGCATGGGCGCCCTGGAGCTGGTGATCGCCGGTCGTCCGAGGGAGGCCAAGCCGGACCTGACGACCGCGTTCCAATCGCCGAGCTGGCTGCCCTGCCATCCGTCGGTGAGCGGTTCACCGCTGATCGCCGAACTGCGGTCCTACATTCAGAGCGACGGTCAGTCGCGATCGGCCCGCGCCGAGCTCGCCGCCTTCGACGGTCTGAGTGCCGCGGGCGCCGAGCCTGGCTGACGACTGCCTCTGGGGCCGGGGTCTCGCTCACGGTCCCCACGCCGCCTGCTGGGAGGGTCGGTCTCGGCTGAGATCTTGCTGACATCCTGTGTCCACTTGGTTAGCCCCGTCGCTGAGCGGTTTTCGGGGCGCTGGTTCGGGCTATGTTCGAGCCACCCGCGGGCGCGCACGCCCCTGGGCCGTTCGTGGCACCTTGGATCTCAGAGGCTTCGCGTTGACGCGTCGAGTGGTTCCTTCACCGCGCCGCTCCGGCGCTCAGATGTGGCGCCGGCCAGTGCGGCTCGCGGTCACGGTCGCGTTGGCGGCGACGGCTGCGACGCTCCTCGGCGCGATCGGCTCAGGGCGCCTGGCGCCCGCCGATCGCGCTCGCGCCGCGTCCTTCGGTCGCTCCGCGGTACTGACGGTAGGCGCCCCGATTCATGCGCGCCCGCTGGCCAGCGGCTTCATGGGGCTCTCGCTCGAGTATCGCGCTATCGAGGAGTACGGCGGGCACGATCCGAGAACGATCAATCCCCTCTTCGTGCGTCTGGTGAGGGACCTGTCTCCCGGCGCGCCTCCGCAGCTGCGGATCGGAGGCGACAGCACCGACCGCGCGTGGTGGCCGGCCCGCGGGGTTCACAAGCCCCTCGGGGCCTACATCCGGCTCAATGCCGAGTGGGGGGCCGTCGCGAGGGACTTGGTGCGCTCGGCCGGAGCGCGCGTCACGCTCGGCATCAACCTCGAGGCCGACAGCGGCGCGCCGGCACGCGTTGAGGCCACGCGGCTGGTCTCGGCGATCGGACGCCATTGGGTGCAGGCGCTCGAGCTCGGCAATGAGCCCGAGCTCTACAGCGCCTTCACCTGGTACCACGTCCACGGGCGCAAGATGCCCGGACGCCCACGAGGCTGGAATATCGCCGACTACCTGCGGGAGTTCTCGAGGATCGCCAGAGCGCTCCCTCCAGTGCCCCTCGCCGGTCCCGCGGCAGGCTCGCCGAAGTGGATGGGGTACGTCGGCCGGTTCATCGCCGCCGAACCACGGGTCAGGGTCGTCACGCTTCACCGCTATCCACTCCAGAGCTGTTACGTGGCACCCGGCGCCCGCCGCTACCCGACGATCGGGCATCTGCTCACACCGGCCTCCACGAGTGGTCTGGCCGACAGCGTCGCAGCGGATATCGCCCTTGCGCACGCGCATGGCCTCAAGGTCCGGGTTGACGAGGTCAACACGATCTCCTGTGGTCGAGCACCTGCGGTGGACGAGTCATTCGCCTCGGCGCTGTGGGTCCTGCAGACACTGTTCGCATTCGCCCGTACGGGCGCCGACGGCGTCAACATTCACACCTACGCCGGCTCGCCCTACGCGCTGTTCAAGTTCCACGATGACCACGGCGCTTGGAGCGCCGTCGCCTACCCCGAGTACTACGGGATGCGCATGTTCGCCCAGGCGGCCCCGGCTGGATCACGACTTCTGTCAGTCGCCGGCGCTCGCCGAGCAAGAGTGCAAGCCTGGGCCACCCGCGCACCCGGGGGGCGGGTCCGTGTCGTCCTGATCAATGCCGGTCCGCGCGGGCGCACGGTGGCGATACGCGTTCGCAGGGGCGCCGGCGCAACCGTCGAACGGTTGCTCGCGCCAAGCCTTGACGCTCGGACTGGCGTCACCATCGGTGGGCAGAGCTTCACGGCGACGAGTGGCGCCAGCGTCCCGTCCGGGCACGCCGAGATCGAGCATGTGGCACCTTCGCACGGCGCCTACCGCCTCACGATGCCGGGAGCGAGCGCTGCGCTGCTGACGATCGCGCGGGGCTAGGCAGGGTGCAGCTCAGCGACCACAGCTTCTAACCGCCGTCTCCGCCCAGCGCCGCGGTGATCTCGTCGATCGCCTGCTGCTCGGCGTCGCTGACGCTCTGACCGTGCTCGCGGTGGGCGTTGGCGACCTTGCCGGCCAGTGTGACGATGAAGCGCCGGTAGTCGCCGACCTCGTCCGGAGTGGCCTTCGTCTCGAGCAGAGCGACGGCGTCGCGCAAGTGCTGGAGACCGCCCTGCTTGAGCTCCTCGGGCGAGTGGTAGTGGGTGTGGTCACGCTCGGGCTTGGCGGCGGTGATCTCGTCGAGCAGTTCGCTCTCGCCGTGCTCCTGGCGCGCTTCGGTGTAGGCCTTGGCGATCGCCATCGTCTCGCGGAACGTCCCGCCCTTCTGGGCGGTGAGGACGATCAGACCGGCGCTCGGGGGCGCCTCGAGTACGAGCTTCCACTCATCCTGCGTGAAGTCAGTCTTCCCAGTCATTTGCGTAGCTCCTCTGCGGGTTGACGAGTCGAAAAAGTCCTGCGCCCCTTCTGCCCAGGATCGCAGGTTAATCCGGTCGTAACGAGCAGCTCCCCACAGACGGCGGCCCGGCCGATCGATCCCGCGTTGACGAGCACCGGCGGTGAGGAGTAGGGTCGAGCCAGGGAGTCCGGGAGAGTGCCGATATGGAGGCAGCGGAATGTCCTTGACCAGTCGTAAGGTTGCGTCGTTGGTCGGCGCAGCCACCCTCGGTGCTGTGGTGATCACGGGCGCCGCCTCGGCTGCCGGTTCGCGCAGCCGAGCCGATGTGATGAAACCCAGCTTTTCCAAGTTGAGCGTGAGCCAGGTCAGAGCCCGCTCGGCCGGCAGCGACGAGCGCGTCGTGGTCGTGTTCAACAACCAGCTCGCCAACCTCCCGGCGAACCGGGTCCACCGGCAGGCCCGAGCAGCAGCGGCCGCCTCGATGCAGGCTCCACTGGTCACCCAGCTCAACCAGGTCGGAGCCACGCACCTGACGAGGCTCTCGCTCCTCAACGCGGTCGCGGCGACGATGCCGGCGGCTGAGGCAGGGGCACTCGCCAACAACCCGGGCGTCAAGGCTGTCGTCCCCGACGGGACGATCGTCATCGGCGATGCCAGGTCGAGCACGCCGACCGTCGCCGCCTCCGGGGTGGCGAAATCGACGCTGCCGGGGACTGCGGCCAACGGGCAGCAGTTGTGCAGTAGATCCCCCGGCAAGCCATTGCTGGAGCCCGAGGCCCTGACCAGCATCCACGCCGCATCCGACGATCCGAACGCTCCAGACGAAGCGAACTCGATCGCGACGGGTCAGGGTGTCATCGTCGGGAACGTCGACGCCGACACGCTGGCCGGGAACCCCAACCTGATCCGGCCGGACGGGGAGCACGTGATCATCGACGCCCCGGACCCGACCGAGAACGTCTTCAGCGACGAATTCAACGGAGACGTCTCCACGATCGCCGCCCAGGGCACGGTCACTTACACGTACGCGTCTCAGCTCCCCTTCGCGAACTTCCCCTCGAACTGCACCTTCCGCATCCAGGGTGACGCCCCCGGCGCCTCCCTTCTCACCACCGGTTTCTTCACAGACACGAACTCGTCGGGTCAGATCGTGGCTCCCGAGTCGCAGGTCATCGCGGGGCTGCAGCAGGCCGTGAACAACGGCGTCAACGTCGTGTCGGAGTCATACGGCTTCGGTGCTCTCCCCGGCGCCAACGACGACCTGCTCGAGCCGACGAACGACGCCATGGTGGCAGCGGGCGTCGTCGTCGTCGAGAGCGCGGGCGACAGCGGCTCGTCAGGCACGGTCGAGGCCCCCGCCGATGACCCCAACGTCATCGACGCCGCCGGGTCAAACGACCTCAGGCTCTCCGCCCAGGCCTTTGGCTACACCAAGGGCTGGGAGGACGACAACATGACGACCCTGTCGTCAGGCGGCACCGCTCCCAACGGCGCTGTCGTCGACCTCGTCGCCCCCGGTTATCTGGGGCTCGCCGTCGCCGGTGCCGGCGGGGATCCGCCGCTTCCGACTGAGGCCTTTGGCGGCACCAGCCAGTCGGCCCCCTTCATCTCCGGCGCCGCCGCCGACGTGATCCAGGCCTACCGCGACACCCACGGAGGCACCACCCCGACGCCGGCCCAGGTGAAGCAGATCCTCACCAGCACGGCAACCGACATGGGCGCTGAGGCAGACCAGCAGGGCGCTGGCCTGCTCAACGTGTACGCGGCCGTTCAGGCGGCCCGCCAGATGCCGGGCAGTACGAGCAGTGCGGCGGCGTCGCATTTCAGCGCTCCCGAATTGGTGGACAGCCCCACCCAGCTTGACGTGCAGGGTGCGGGCGGCTCGGCTGTCCAGAGCTCGGTCACGCTGTTCAACGCCTCCTCTGCCACGCAGAGGGTCTTCGGCACCTACCGTGTCCTCGGAAGCGAGTCGAGCTTTGGCCGGCCCGTCACCGAGCGCGTCAGCGCCCCGCCGGCGGGCGCCCCGATTCCCGCCCAGGGGGCGACCGCGGCTGCACCGGTCAAGTTCACGGTGCCTCGGGGCGTCGATGTCCTCGATGCCGACATGCGGTGGCCGGACCCGACCAACAGTGATGACAACATCCTGACGTTCATCCTGACCGACCCGGCCGGGAAGCTGGCTCAGTTCTCCTACGACTACGGCGCCGCCAACGGGCCGAACTCGAGCCCTGATATCCAGCACAGCACCGTGGAGCATCCGATGGCCGGAACCTGGACGGCGCAGATCGTCTGGGCCGATGGTCGCGGCCACGTGCAGAGCCCGCCGAACACCCCCGGGCCCTATAACGGAGCCGTGACATTCCAGGCCAGCGGCCAGAACTTCACGACAAGCCCGGCGTCGGAGCCCGTCACGATCCGGCCTCACAGCTCGGTGAACGTGCCGCTCCGGATCGCACTCCCTCGGGCTGCCGGCGATTCTCCCGAGTCGGTCCAGTTCACGGGGTCAGACGGCCTCGAGAGCTCGGTGCCGATCGCACGGCGTACGCTGATCCAGCCGCGGGACGGCTTCTTCAGCGCCACGTTGACGAGCTCGGTATCTCGCGGTCCCGGACAGATCAAGACGTTCTACGTGGACGTGCCGGCGGGTCAGAACGACCTTGACGTGTCGTTGAACGCGCCGGACCACGCCGCCGACGATCAGGTGCACTACTACCTGTTGTCGCCGGCCGACCTCGATCCTGCTGTCACCGAGTCAGGAAACATCGATGCCACAGCCATCGACACCACGCCGACGCCAGACAACCCGACCGGAAACGCATCGCTGATCGCCCCCGATCCCCAGCCAGGTCTGTGGGAGATCGACGTGATGCAGGGCGCCACGACCGACGGGACGGAGTTCTCCCAGACCGTCACGGGGGTCGTCGCCTACAACCGGCTCGCACCCGTCAGGGAGACCGGTCTCCCGACGTCGACGTCGACGACCATCGCTCCTGGCGCGAGCGTCCCGATCACGGTGACAGTGAAGAACACGACGAACCATGTCGGGCTCTTCGAGCTGCAACCGTCGGGCGACGACATCACCGGCGGTAGCACCGTCACCCCTGTGCAACTGGCGCCCGGAGCCACGGGGACACTGACGGCGACGCTGTCGCCCACGGCGGCAGCGGGCACTGCGGTCAACGGCATCGTCAGCGTTGTGGATTCGACGGACCCCGGAGCTGGTGACCCCATCGGGTTCCCGGCCTCGTCCTCCGACTTCCACGATTTCGCGTACGCGTACACGGTGGGCAGCTAGCTGTAGCGGCCGGCACCGGCAACCACGGCATGGCCAGGGCCTCAGCGCAGGCCCTGGCCGTCGCCGCGGCGGTTGCCGGCCGCGCAGCTTCGTCAGGCGAGCGCGCGAGACAGTGCGGCCCTGTCGGTCGGGCCGCCGTGTGTCGCGAGGACGACCTCGACCGGCAGGTCGAGGAGCGCCCGCAAGCCACCCGCGACCTGCTCGCGTGTCACGCCCGCGGGTAGCCATTCGACCAGGATTTCGAGCCCCTGGCCGAAGTCGACGAGCGTGTCGCCGGCGATGACCGCGCGCCGGCTCTCGATCCACAGCACGACGTCGTTGGGCAACCTCCCGGGGAACGCCTCGGCTCCGATGGGCAGCCGATCGCCCGCCGAGTACAGGTGCGCGGTGCTGCTCGCTTCGCCCAGGAGCCAGGCGACGTCAGGAGAGCCTTCGTCGGGCGGTGGCGTGAACACGGGCGCGTCGATTCGCTCCACGAGGCTCCGTGTATCGCGCTCGTGCCACGGCGAGGTCAGCACGACCACCGGTTCGCGGGCGGCAGCGAGCTCCTCGATCTCGCGCGGCACGGCCAAAGGGTCCACGAGGAGGAGGCGGGCGCCATCGTCGATCGCGTAGCAGGAGACCAAGCCGCGTGCCGCCTCATTCGGCGTGTCCGCCATCGCCGCAAGACGTTGCCGAAGCGTCTCGTTCTCGGGCCCTGACCAGTCGGGGTGCGGCGCCGCCCAGTGCCAGACGCCTCGCTCCACCTCGCGCATGGAGCAATGCTATAGAGGCCGGTGTCAGACCGACCAGAGGGCTTGGGTGGGTGAGAGGCGTGCGGCTCGGAGGGCGGGGATGAGCCCGGCGACCGCGCCGATGAGGACGGAGGCGCCGATGCCGCCCGCCCACGCTTCGGCGGGGACGATGGTCGCCCAGTGTTTGATGTGTGCGTAGACGGCCGTCGCCGCGACGCCCAGCCCCACCCCGACGGTTCCGCCGAGCAGTCCGAGGAGGACGGCTTCGGAGAGGAACTGGGTGCGGATATGGCCCCTGGTGGCGCCGAGGGCGCGGCGGAGTCCGATCTCTGAGCGGCGCTCGAGCACGGAGATGATCATGATGTTCGCGACGCCGACCGCGCCGACCAACAGGGCGACGGCGCCGAGGCCGAGGAACAGGCCGTTCAGCGCGCTCTTGGCGTCCGCCTGGGCGACGAGGGCGTCGGAGGGCTGGCTGACGTTGACCTCGCCGGGGTTCTCCGGGTTGGCGGTCGCGGCCAGGAGGTTGTCCACTGCGGTGACCCGGCCGGTGTCGGCGCGGAGGTAGATCGTGGACGGGTGGCCGTCGAACCCCAGGTACTTCCGTGCCGCGGGCGCGCCAACCAGGACGGAGGTGTCAATGTCAGAGGCGAGCGCGGCGGGTTTGAGGATCCCTGCGAGGTAGAACCACTGGCCGCCGACCCAGATCCGTTCGCGGGGATACACGCGATCGATCCCGAGCAGCTGGGCGGCTGTGGCCCCGAGCACGACGACAGGCTCCTGGGCGCTCGCCGCGTTGAGATAGTGGCCCTGGGCCACGGTGGTGGCGAGCACCTGGAGGAGGTCGAGAGATGCGGCTTGGACGGTCAGGCCGTTGGTGTCAACCGGCGGGATGTAGGGGGTGCGATATGCGTTGACGCCAATGACCTCCCCGGTGCTCTCCACCTGCTGCACACCGCCGATCCGGCTGATCATGCCCGGGGCGATGGTGGGCAGTTCCACGGTGCCACCCGTCAAGCTCTGGCCGTTGCTGACGGTGAGCAGGTTGGTGCCGAGCCGGTTGATCTCAGCCAGCAGACCGGCCTGAGAGGACGCCGATAGGCCAAGGACGGCGACGATCGCGGCCACACCGATAGCGATCCCGAGCGCGGACAGTGCCGCCCTCAACTTCCGCGCGCGCAGCCCGACGGTGGAGAGCCGGGTCATGTCGGCGACCGGCAGGCGACGCCGGTTGGGGGAGGCGATCGCCGTCACGAGGCGGCGAGGTCGGTGTCAGCGACGATGTGGCCGTCGAGGATCTCGACCTTCCGGTCCATGCGCTCGGCGATCGCGTGGTCGTGGGTGATCAGCACGATCGTCGAACCGGCTCGGTTGAGCTGGTCGATCAGCGCGAGGATGGCGCGGCCGGTCGCCTGATCGAGATTGCCGGTCGGCTCGTCGGCCAGCACGATCGCGGGCTCACCGACCAATGCCCGGGCGATCGCGACGCGCTGGCGCTGCCCGCCCGAGAGCTGGGTCGGACGGGCGCGTGGACGCCCGGCCAGGCCGACCAGCTCCAACGCGGTGAGGGCGCGCTGGCGGCGCTCCCTGAGGGGGACGCCGGCGTAGAGGAGTCCGTCGGCGACGTTATCGAGCACTGTGGAGTGCTCGGCCAGGAAGAACTGCTGGAAGATGAACCCGATCCGGGTCGCCCGCAGGTAGGTCACCTCGTCGTCGGGCATCGTGGCCACATCCACCCCGGTGATCCGCACGCGGCCGCTGCTGGGCCGGTCAAGCGTCCCCATCAGTTGCAACAGGGTGGTCTTGCCCGATCCCGACGGGCCAACGATCCCCACCAGCTCCCCTGGGCCGATCGTGAGGCTGACGCCGCGCAGGGCCTCGACGGGCGGCTCGCCTGGGTAGCTCTTACTGACGGCCTGGAGTTCGAGCACGGGCAGCCCGGAGGTCATGTCGACGGGACCACGACTTTCCGGCCGGCGGCCAGCCCCGAGCCTGTTACCTGGACCAGCCCGTCGGCATCGTCGAACATTCCCAGCGACACGGTGACCAGATGGTTCCGCTCTCCTGTGCCAACGACCTCGACCGCGTAGCTTCCCCCGGACTGGGCCAGCAGCGCGTTCACTGGGACCACAAGCGCATTCGGCACCTTGGCCGTCGTGATCCCCACCTGCACCGGGGCCTCATCCCATTTGGCGGTGGCGGCCGGGTGAGACGGGGTGACTGCCACGCTGATGGTCGGTGTGCTACCGCCCGAACCGCCCGAACCGCTCGAGGGGCACGTGCCCGGCCCCGGCGACGACGAGCTGGCGTTCGAGCCACCGGACCCCGAGCTCGATGGGCAGATCGCGACCGTCCCCACCGAGGACACGACACCCGGCGTGGTCTGGTTGTTGGGCAGGGTGATCGTTACCTTGTCGCCGACCGCCACCTCAGTCTGCATCGAGGCGCCCAACGCCACCTGGACCTGACGGGCGGTCGACGTGGCCTGCATCACCGTCTGCCCGGGCTGGGTGCGCCCCCCGAGCTGAGCTGGCACGCTCGTCACCCGGACTGCCGTGGGTTCGAACACAGCCTGGCCAAGCGCCAGCGCGCCGGTCTGGGTGGCCCCCAGGGCGGCCTGGAGCTTTCTCACCGCCGTGGTGGTGGCCGCCCCGAACGCGGCGGACATGCGGCTGAGTTGAGCTCGGGTGGCATACCCGAGCGCGACCAGGTCCCGGTTGAGCTCGGCGACATCAGGTCCCGTCGCCCCTTCTGAGAGGGTCCGGTATGTCGGTGTCGACCCTTGGAGCAACACCACCGGATGATCATTCACCCGATAGAGGACATGACCTTGTGCGACCACCCGACCGAGCCCGGGCAGCTGGGTGTAGGTCCCGCGCGCGTGATTGATCACTGAGTACGGCGAGCCGTCCGTTCGCGCCCGATAGGTCAGGGTCCCGTCCTCGGAGACGATCGCCGAGAGCGTCCTCTTCTGCACGCTCGCCGTATTCACCGACGGCTTCTGTGCGGCCAGGGCCTGTTGTCGCGGGCGGAATGTGATGAGCACGCCGCCGATGACGGCCACGGCAGCCAGGACGGCCGCGGCAGTCAGCATCCACCTCTTCCGTCCCATTACTGGCCCGTCATTGCTGCTGCCGCAACACTGCGGCAGTTCCGCATCGCCGTGTTGAGAACGGCCATCCCACCGGGGAGCTTGGAGGATGGGATCCGATTCGTGTCGACGAGCGGCTGGCCGTTCTCGGGGTCCGGAAAGTCCTTCACGCCGTGGTGGCGAATGCACGCCGCGAACTTGAGGGCCGCCGACTGCTGCACGGGGCTCCGCTTGCCGCCCGTGAATCCAGCCGGCTCCAGGTTCTTGCACGCGCTCATGGCCTGCCTGAACGCGGGGGTGCTCGTGTCCAGCGACGAGCCGTTTGCCACCTGGTCGATGGTGAAGTTGCCCGACGCGCCCGGGTCCGGGAACGCGCTGACCCCGTTGCTGCGCATGCACTCGGAGAACTTCACCGCCTTCTGAGCATGGGCGGCAGTATTGGGGCGACTGGCGCCACCGGTCGCGGCCGGCGCGCTCGAACCGCACGCGCTGATCGCGGCAGCCATCGCGATCAGGGCAAAGGTGGCCACCGACCGTCGTCTCTTATTCATGCGCTCTCCTAGCGGTGGTCATGTGCGTTGACATCAGTTCAAGCCCGGGGCACCGGGAGCGAGTCGACCAACTGCTCCGCGGCCTGCCCGGCGGCGGCGAGGATCGCCGACGTGTCGCGGCCCTCACCCTGTCCCAGCACCGCCCCGACCACGAGCAGCCGACGCCCATCGGCCCTCACGTGAGTGAAGAACGCCAGGCATCCCCCGGCCGCCGAGTCAGACCCGGTCTTGCCGGCGTAGCCCTCGGCGATCAGCGGGTTGTAGGTGGTGAGCGTGCCCGCGACGGGCAGGCTCACGCTGGCCATGGAGACGATCTGGCGGAACGCCTGGAAGCGCATCGCCTCCCGGAAGACGCGCAGCTGGTCGCCCGCGGTGGAGACCGTGCCCGGATCAAACCCGCTGGGACCGGTATAGATCGTGTGCCCCATCCCGAGCGCGCGAGCCTCGGCGTTCATCTCAGCGACAAAGCCGGTCTGGCCGCCGCCGACCTGCGCGGCGAGCATCTCGGCGATGTTGTTGCCCGACGGGATCAGCAGCGCCTCCAGCAACTGGCGCTCGGTCAACTGCTCGCCCGCCTGCACCGCCACGATCGACTGGCCGTCCCGAGCGTCCTCGGCCGCAGCCTGGGCCTGGGCCGCGGTGATCGTGACCGCGAACCCGTCCTGTGTGCCGCTCAGCGGGTAGCGCTTCAAGGTCAGGTAGGCGGTCATCACCTTCGCCAGACTGGCGATCGGGACCGGCTGCTCCCCCGGGCTCGCCGCCGGCCGGCCGTTGCCAAGGACCAACGCCGCCTGCCCCTGCAGCGGCCACCTGATCGTCGAGACGTCGATGCGGCCGGAGTCGTAGCGCGTCTGGGCGGCGGGCAAACCCACGTCGCCGGTGTCGTTCAGGAGGTGGCCGGCCGCGTCGGCGAGAAGCAGGACCAGGGCGAGGCCGAGCAGTAGGCGCCGGCGACGCGCGCGGTACACGGTCGGTCGGCTCCAGCGGGCTGTCGCTCGTGCTGGTTGGCGGTAGGCCACGCCGCCAGTGAAGGTGGCGGGGTGTTGCCAGGACGTATCCGTTTTTTGATATGCCGACGATATGTCCGGACTGACAGCATCGGACCGCATGCGCGTGTTGATCGTCGAGGACGAGCCCCTGATGGCCGAAGCGATTCGCGACGGCCTTCGCCTGGAGGCGATCGCGGCAGACATCGCCGGTGACGGCGACGCCGCTCTGGGGCTGCTCACCGTCAACGCCTACGACGTCGCGGTCCTCGACCGCGACATCCCCGGTCCGTCCGGGGACGAGATCGCCAAACGCATCATCGCCTCAGGCAGCGGCATGCCGATCCTCATGCTCACCGCTGCCGACCGGATCGACGACAAGGCCTCCGGGTTCGGACTCGGAGCAGACGACTACCTCACAAAGCCCTTCGAGCTCCAGGAGCTCGTGCTGCGTCTCAGAGCACTCGACCGCAGGCGTGGCCACAGCAGGCCACCCGTGCGCGAGATCGCAGGCCTGCGACTGGATCCCTTCCGCCGCGAGGTTCACCGCGACGGCCGCTATGTCACGCTCACCCGCAAGCAGTTCGCCGTGCTCGAAGTGCTCATCGCCGCCGAAGGCGGCGTCGTCAGCGCCGAAGAGCTGCTGAAGCGAGCGTGGGATGAGAACGCCGACCCGTTCACCAACGCCGTGCGCATCACCGTCTCGGCACTGCGCAAACGCCTCGGGGAACCCCCGATCATCACCACCGTCGCCGGTGCGGGGTACTGCATCGCCACCCACCCGGACACCGGGTACGAAGGAGGAGACCGTGGATAGAGTGCTCCGCCTGCCGTCACGGACCGTGCGTCTGCGCCTGACGCTCCTCTACAGCGGACTATTCCTGGTCTCGGGAGTAGCGCTGCTCGCAGCCACCTACCTGATCTTCCGCCGCAACAGCGGGGTCGACCTGATCGTCCCGACCCTGAACCGGGGCGGCGTCCACGGGATCTCGAACAACCCAGAGGTCCTCCGCCAGGTGCGCCGAATGTACGTCGAGTCCGTCGAACGTCACTCCCACGGTCTCCACCAGGGGCTCCTCCAGTCCGGGATCGCGCTCGCGATCATGACCGTCATCTCCATCGCGCTCGGTTGGCTGGTCGCGGGCCGGATCCTGCGACCGCTGCGCGCGATGACGGCGACTACGCGGCAGATCTCCGAGCGCAACCTGAACGAGCGCCTCGCGCTCCAGGGACCCCCTGACGAGCTGAAGGACCTCGCGGACACAATCGACGGCCTTCTCGCCCGGCTCGAGGCACACGTCGCCGAACAGCAGAGATTCGCGGCCAACGCCTCCCACGAGCTGCGCACCCCGCTGGCGATCACCCAAACACTTCTCGACGTCGCCCGCAACGATCCCAACCGCGACGCCGGCGACCTCGTCGACCGCCTTCACGAGGTCAACACCCGAGCGATCGACCTCACCGAAGCGTTGCTCATGCTTAGCCGCGCCGACCAGCGGTCCTTCACGCAGGAGCAGGTCGATCTGTCCCTCACGGCAGAGGAGGCCACCGAGACGCTCCTCCCCTTCGCAGAAAGTCGCGCCGTCACCATCGAGACGTCAGGCGACACGACCCCCACCATCGGCTCACCGGCGCTCCTGCTGCAGCTGACGACGAACCTCGTGCACAACGCGATCGTCCACAACCTGCCCGAGCAGGGCACCGTGTGGGTCACGACCAGCGCTGACCCCAACGGCGTGGTGCTCACCGTCGAGAACACCGGCCAGCAGCTCACCCCCCAGTTGGCATCCACGCTTGCCGAGCCGTTTCAGCGCGGCTCTACGCGCATACGCAACGACCACGCAGGTGTCGGCCTCGGCCTCGCCATCGTCAACAACATCACCCAGGCGCACGACGGCACCCTCACCCTCACCCCCCGCAGCGCTGGGGGGCTCTGCGTCACAGTGCAACTACCCGCCGCGCCACCGCACGTCAACAGCTGACTCAGGGGGTGAGAGGCCTCGGCGGTTACTTGCCCTTCTTCTTGACGGGCTTCTTTGGATTCTTGCCCACCGCCTTCAGATTGATCAGGGTGATCCGCTGAACTGAGACAGCGCGGGGCCCTTTCTTGTGACCCGGCCGCGAAGCTCCGGCCGCAATCGCCGGGTTCCACGGGAGCATCGCCGTGAGCTGGCACCACCTATCCAGCGTCTAGGTGACGCTCCGCGGCAGCCGGAGGGTGACGACCGCGCCGTTCGGGTGCGCATTTGCCGCCTGAATCGTGCCGCCTTGGTTTTGGAGCAGGCGGGCCGCGATGGTGAGTCCAAGGCCGGCACCGTCCGCACCGCTGCTGCGGGCGCTGTCGGCGCGGACCATCGGCTCGAGCACGTTGGGGAGAATGTCGGGCGAGATACCCGGGCCGTCGTCGGCGACGCGAACGAAGGCGTTGTCCGTGTCTTCGCCGCAGGTGATCTGGACTGTGCCTCCTTGGGGGGTGTAGCGCAGCGCGTTGTCGATGATGTTGGCGAGGGCGCGTTCGAAGCCGTCGCGGTCGATCCTTACCTCGTGGCCCGTGTGGGCTGTCACTTGGAGCTTGACTTCGCGCTGATCGGCTGCGAGCTCGAACGCAGCGGTCGCGTCCATGACGGCCTCCGCGAGGTCTGTCGCCTGGAGCCGGGGCCGCTGGTCAAAGTCCGCCCTCGCGTAGTCGAACAGGCCGGTGACGAGCCGATCGATCTGCTGGGCCTTCGCCCGCGCTTGCTCGAGCCGCTCGCCGGGGCTGCCGATGCCGGTCGCGATTGCGTCGAGGTAGCCGCGCAGCGAGAACAACGGGGTGCGCAGGTCATGAGCGATGGAGCTCACGAGCAGGCGCCGCTCGGTCTCCAGTCGCGCGTTGTGCTCGGCTGTCTGCGCGAGCCTGGTGCCCATGCCTACGATCGCTCGGGCAACGTTCTCGACTTCCCGGATCGGCGACGCGGCGGGGGTCCGGATCGGGTCGCCGCCCGCGATCGCGTCGACCTGAGTACTCAGGCGGCGAAGGGGGTCGACGAGCCAGCGGCTTGCGGCCCACATCATCAGCGTCCCGCCGACGAGCAGCGCAGCGAGCCCGGAGGCGAGCGCGACGAGCAGCGGGCGCGACCGATCGAGCGAAGGAGCGTAGAGATCAAGCCGCAGAACGCTGCCCGAGAGCGGGAACAGGTAGGTCGCGGTGGGCTGGGCGGCCGATCCCGACGGGGTTGGCGTCGTCATCGGAAGGAGGCCAGTCGTCGCGTAGAAGGTATGCCGGCTTGCCGACGAAACCATCGTGAGCTGCGCGCTGAGGCCGGCCGCGGTGAGAGTGCGGGTCAGGGTCTGCTGCCACTGGGTCGTCTCGGCCCGCGCGGCGTCGTGCTTGATATACGCCGCCGCGTCGGCGAGTTGGTCGGCGCGGTCAGCGCGCTGCTTGTGGGCTGCGATCAGGTAGCCGGTGGTGCTCGCCCCGGCGGTCAGCGCGAGCAGCGCGAGCAGCGAGACGGCGAGAGCGACGCGGGCGGAAGCGTGGAATCGGCTCACTGAGCGGCGTTGTGGCGCGTGAGGCGACCGTCGAACCGGTAGCCGGCGCCCCAGACAGTGACGATGTAGCGGGGATCGGTCGGATCGGTCTCGATCTTCTCGCGCAGCCGGCTGACGTAGACCGACACCGCACTGCGGTCGCCGTAGCTTCCCCAGACGAGCTCGAACAGATGCTCGCGACTGAACACCTGCCGCGGATGCTCGACCAGCACTCGCAGCAATTCGAACTCGCGGGCGGTCAGCCGCACCGCCCGGCCGCCAACGCGCACCTCGTGCGCGAGGAGATCGACCGCGAGGCGCCCGAAGCGAAGCCGCCCCGAGGGCCGGCTCGCGCCGGAGCGGCGCAGGACTGCCTTGATGCGGGCGACGACCTCCGCCGGGGTCGCCGACTTCACGATGTAGTCGTCGGCGCCGAGCCCGAGGCCGCGGATCTTGTCGGCGTCGCCGTCCCGCGCGCTGAGAAACAGGATCGGGACGTCTGACTCGGCCCGGATGTCGCGGCACAGTTCGAACCCAGAAGCCCCGGGCAGCATCACGTCCAGCAGTACACAGTCCGGCTCCACCTCCAGCGCTCCGGCCGTCTCCCTGGCGTCGGCTGCGACCCGGACGCGGAAGCCGTCTGCCTCAAGGAAGTCGCGCATCAGCGCAGCGATCTCAGGCTCGTCCTCGACGACAAGCACCAGGGGCGCGGCGGGATCCGAGACGGCGCACACCGGCACAGTGTCGCCCACGGACGTCACGCCACTGGGCAATTTTCGCGGTTTCTTCGCAGTCGGTCCGCACGTCGTCGAACTCTCTGAGCAATCGTCCAGGTATGCACAAAGATCCAATTTCCCGCCGGAGCCTGCTCCGTGGCGGGATATCCCTGGGGGCGCTGGCGGCAGTCTCGGCGTGTGACAGCGCCGTGTCACCGATCTCGGCCGCCCTCTCGTCTACGTCGGCGAGGGTCGCATCGCGAGTGGGCGCGAACGTCCGCGTCACTCACGACGGATATCGAGAGCATGTCGGGCCGTCGGTCGCGGCGAACCCCCGGCACCCTCGCCACCTGCTCGTCGCGTGTCAGGCCTCGCCCGTGATCCCGGAGCGGATCGTGACGTATCTGTCGTTTGACGCGGGCGCGAGCTGGCGCAGTGGCGGCGTGCCACCGGAGCCTGAGGCCGGGCCGGCCGGGGACGACGTGACCGTCGCGTTCGACTCGCACGACCGTGGCTATGTCTGCGCCACGCGCTCCGGTCACGGGCCCACTGTCAATCCTGCCAACCTCGACGCTACCCGCGCGATATACGTGTGGCGCACCGATGACGGCGGGCGCAGCTTCTCGCTGCCCGTAACCCTGGTGGAGGGCCAATACTGCGATCACCCCTGGATCGCCACCGGCCAAGGAAGGACCTCGGGCGCGCAGGACGTCTACGTCGCCTGGGGCGCGGGCGCTTCGCACACGGCTGTGGAGCTCACCCACTCCGCCGACGGCGGACAGAGCTTCGAGGCGCCGCGCGGGATCCTGGCGGAGGCCCCGATCCCGTCGTCGGTCAGCGCGGGCCCCCAACTCGGGGCTGGATCGAACGGCCTGGTGTGCGCGGTCTGTGACTGGACGAGCCGGCAGGACTCGTCGGGAGACACGGTCGGCCAGGTCGTCGCCGTCTGCTCGACCGACGCCGGACACAGTTTCACCGGGCCCGTCCATCTGGGGGCCGAATCAGCGGTCATCGCGTTGCCCGGCGACGTCAGGCCCAACAGCGGGCCCACGGTCGCGGTCTCGCCCCGAGGCGATGCCCTGTACGTCGCGTTCCCCACGCACACACCTGGAGCCGCGCACTCGGACATCGTGGTGACCGCGTCGCACAACCGCGGTCGGACGTGGTCACCGCCGGTGGCCGCGACTCCCGACGACGACGTGATCTACTTCCAGCCGAACCTGGCGGTCGACGATGCCGGGCGGGTGGCAATCTCCGTCTTCGCGCTGGCGCACGGCCGCATCGACGAAGTCCTGCTCGTCTCCCGACCTCGGGAGCTCGGCTTCGGGCCACCGCTGCGGGTGACCTCCCGCCCGTTCGATCCACTCAACCAGACGACGGCGTTCCGCGGCAAATACGGCGCCTGGTGGCTCGGCGACTGGCAAGGCATCACCAGTAGCGCCGGAGCCTTCCATCTGGTGTGGAACGACACCCGCACCGGGAACCTCGACCTCTTCGCAGCCGTGGTGCGCCCATGAGGGACCCCACCAGCCGGAAATGGTCCGCCACGCCCGGATGGGAATCGCGACCAGGAGGATCCAATGCCCTACATCCAGTTTGACTTGCCGCGGGACCCCAGTAAAGAAGTCTTCGATGCGGTGGCGAAGCGGGTTGCCAACCTCTACGCAGAGGTGATGCAGACCACACCCAGCGGAGTCACCGTTGCGGTCCGTGAGCTCGGACCACGCCGCGTGCTGCGCGACGGGCGTCCCGTCGTCGCGATCCGTTGCGATATCCGTAGCGGCCGCCCGGACGCGCAACGCGAGGCCTTCGCAGTCGCGTTGACCGGTCTGGTCGCTGACTGCGCTGAGGAGCTGGGCGCGGCGCAATCGGTCATTTACTTCACCGAAGGCGCTGGGCGGTTGATCTTCGAAGACGGCACCGCGAACCCCGACTGGTCACCGACTGAGGCGACGAGCTGACCCAGGCTGTTAGCGGCTCTTGCGGATCCAGGCCAGGCGCGCGCGCCGGCGCGTGCGCGACCCAGCGTGCATCAGGCGCCCGAGATCGCGGACGTGGGCGTTGATGGTGACTTTTGCGGTTGAGGGATGCATTTCTCGGACCTCCGGTTGGCTTTCCGCTTCTGACGATAGCGTCCAAATTTCGTTCAAAGACGCCTCTTGAGTGCGGTAGTGATCGACTGTGTCGATCGTATTTTCGGCATGTCCAGGGTTCGCCTGTAGCCCTCGGTCGGAAAACCGACTCTCGCTAGTGACGGCAGTCCGGCGGCGACCCGCGACTGAAGCGATGACCGGTACGCCTCGCTGGCATCGTGTTCGAGCACTACGACGAGTCCGGGCGCGTGACCGCCCTGACGCTTGTCAACGTCAAGTGGCTTGCCGAGCGTGTTGGCGAACTGAAGATCACCTGGCCTGAGGTGGTCGGAGCCGTGCCGTCGAGTCGGGTGCTGCCCGTGCTCGCAGCCGCGGCCTGAGAAGCGACCCTGGTTCCCGCCCACGCGCGCGTGTTCGCCGAACCGCTCGTCGGCTCGCGCGCCGGCTGCCGGTCCATGCCGCGTTTGCCACCCAGACCAACAAGCACCCCGCCAAGGCCCTGTTGAGCTGCAGCAATGCCAACGCAGTGGCCAAGGCGGGCAAAGCCGACTACCACGCCTATCCCTTCGGCCTGGGCAAGAAGGTCCACGTCAACGGCGTGACCTACACGATGGGTCGCACCGCCAGCATCGGCGGTCAGCCGTCCTCGGGCCCCATCTACGGGTGGGCCGGCGGTGGCGTGGTGATCTATCTGCTCAACCCCACGGGCTGAGCTCCCTCGGGCGAGGCGACGCGCCCCAACGCTCGTCGCCTCCCCGCCCGAGCGACATGGATTTCTGCGGCCGCGTGCCTTGGCGATGCAAGGATTCATCCACAGCTTGCGAGCGCGACCCACCGAGGAGGCGTGTAGTGGTGGTTAGCGGGTGTTGGTGATCAGGCGCTCTGAGAGTTCCCACAGGCGGGCGGCGTTCTTGGGGTCGAGCGCGTAGGGCGCGACCCCGCTCGCTGCTTCGGGCGAGAAGTCGGACGGCAGGAACGGCGCCTGGTTGCAGTCCTCGAAGTAGCGGCCGCCGATGCCATCGAGCTGATGCGAAGTGGCGACGAGTACTGATGTCGCTGCGCCCTGTTCCCGGGTCTTGAGTCCGAAGGCGCCGGACTGCTCTTGCCGGTTGCGGACCTGGGCCCACACTCGCTTGAGCACGTCCGGGCTCATGTGTCTGCTGAGGTTCGTCTCGAAGATCGCGCCCGGATGCACGGCGTTGGCCGTGATGCCTTCGGGGCCCCAGCGCCGATGGGCCTCGACCGCGAACAGAATGTTGGCCGTCTTTGACTGTCCGTAGGCGAGCCACGGGTCATACGGCCGTTCGTCGAAGTGGAGGTCGTCGAACACGATCGGTGAGCGCAGGTGACCACGAGAGCTCAGTGACACGATCCGTGCCTCGGCGTCGCGGTGCGCACCGGCGGCGAGCGCGTCGTGGAGCCCGCTGGTCAGGGCGAAGTGCCCGGCGTGGTTGGTCGCGAGCTGAAGCTCCCAGCCCCGGTCGGTCACCTCACGCGATGGCAGCGCCATCACTCCGGCGTTGTTGATGAGCAAGTGCAGAGGGCCCTCCCAGGCGGCGACGAAAGCGTGCACGGAGTCGAGGTCGGCGAGGTCAAGTTTGCCGACGCCGACGGCCTGGTTGCCGGTAGTGGCGCGGATATCGACAGCGGTCCGCTCGCCGGCGGCCGTGTCGCGTACGGCGAGCATCACCTCTGCGCCGTTGGCGGCGAGCGCTCGCGCGGTCTCGATGCCGATGCCTGATGATGCGCCGGTCACAATCGCGCGCCGGCCGGAGAGATCGACGCCCTCCGCGACGTCCCAGATCGTGGACTCCGCGCTGAAGCCGGTGTGAATCATGGTGTTCTCAGTCATGCCAGCAGTGTGCGATCGATCGACAGCGCCCACCAGAGATCTCCTGATCCTGGTAATGACACCCCCAGGCTGGCCGGGCTCAGGCGTCGTATCGTTGGTACGGCATGCCTATGAGGAACGTGATCGGCGAGTATCTTCGGGCACGCCGCGAACTCGTCCGGCCCGAGGACGTCGGCTTTCGGGACCTCGGGCGCCGCCGCACGCCCGGCCTGCGGCGCGAAGAGGTGGCGATGCTGGCCGGCGTCAGCGCCGACTACTACATCCGTCTCGAGCAGGGCCGTGACCAGCATCCCTCGCCGCAGGTGCTCGATGCCCTCGCGCGAGCCCTCCGGCTCGACGAGGACGGCACCGCTCATCTGCACGGTCTCGCCCAGCCGCCGACGCAGCGACGACGTCGGGGCGGCCGCCCAGAGCGCGCTCCGAATGCGATCACGCAGCTGATCATGTCCTGGCCAGCCACTCCGGCTTACGTCTTCGGTCGCTACCTTGACGTGCTCGCGGCCAACCCGCTGGCGACAGCGCTCGCGCCGTGGTTCACCGTCGGCGAGAACCTCGTCAAGGGCGCGTTCCTCGATCCGCGGCGGCGCGAGCTGAGGCCCGACTGGGAGCGATCGCTCACCGGCACCGTCGCTGCTCTGCGTGCCAACGTCGGCCCCGACATCGACGATCCGCGGCTGACCACGCTCGTCGGCGAGCTCTCACTGCGCAGCGAGGCGTTCCGGCAGCTGTGGGCGCGCCACGACGCCCGGCCCAAAGGCAGCGGCACGTCGGTGATGCACCACCCGCAGGTAGGCCGCCTCGAACTGTCCTACACCAAGCTTCCGATCCCGGACACGGACCGCCAGACCCTCTCGATCTACCACGCCGCGCCGGGCAGCCCGAGCGAGCGGGCGCTCGCCCTGCTGGCCACGACCACAGTCCCCGAGCGCGAACCCGAGCGGACGCTCAGAGACTGATCAAGCGAATCGCAACATCGCGATCGTGCTGTGCCGCGGCCGCGGTTGTCCCCGACCCCTGCCGTCACGCTGCCCGTCGCGGCGGGAGTGATGCTGTGCGCATCACGGGCGAGCGGCGCGCCGGACCGAGTGCATCGTGGACTGAAGCGTGGTGTGAGCCGCGCGCGGGGTCGCGCTGGGTCAGACGTCGGGCCTCGTGGCTCGGCCGCGCGGGTTGGCCGCTTACCGTTTGACGCGATAGTGCAGGTGGGTGACCCCTGCGTCGCCCTGGAGGACGCGGGTGCGCTCAAGCTCGACGTGCTGCGCAGGGAGGTTGTCAAAGAGCCGTCGTCCCTGGCCCAGCAGCACCGGGACGACGCTGATCTCAAGCTCGTCCAGGACGCGGGCGGCCAGCGCGAGCTGGGTGACCCCGGCGCCGTGGACCAGTACGCCCTTGTCGCCCGCCGCTCGCTTGGCCTCGGCCATCGCCGTCGCGACGTCGTCGACAAACGTGACTAGCGGCATCGTACGCACTTGGGCCGGAGGCTCGCGGCGGCTGACGATGAAGATCGGGACGCCGTCGTGGTGATCACCGTCCCAGTAGCCCGCGGGCTCGACCGTCCCCCGGCCGGCGACGACCGCCCCGGTGGCCATGAACTCGTCGACGACCTGGCGATTGACCCCTGAGACCCTCCCTCCGATGGCTTGCCGAAGCTGTTCATCGCCACGGCCCGCCTCAGGCCCGCTGTCGGCGATGAGCCAATCGTGGAGGCGCTGCCCGCCGTCGCCCAGACCGTTATCCGGTGTCTCATTCGGCCCGGCGATGAAACCGTCGAGGGACATCGACATGGAGAGAACAGTGGTAGACACAAGGGGGCCTTTCGGTCGCGAGGATGTGAGCCCGAGAGCTCGCTTATACCCTGGCGTCGAACGAGCGACAGCGAACTCGACACGCGTTTCGTCGACCACCGTGCCTGGCATGCATCACCGACGGCTGCGACCTCAACGAGCGCCACGAATGGCCCAGCCAGCCGCCATGCTCCGCGCCTTTCTGCTCGACCGCCACAGCAGCCACCAGCCACCCAACACGCTGATGGCGGGTCCAGGCCTGAGCGACACCTGAGGGCGCAGACCTCGCACCGTGGCTTTGTCGTCGTAGGACGGGTGCGCTTGGGCGCCCGCCGGCGGGGCAACGCGATCGCGCGAGCCGGCCGGTTCGCAGACGCGCGCGAGCGGTCGGTTCAGATTGGATGGGCGTGCTCAGCCGCAGCGGCCATTTCAGCGCTGGGTCCGGTCGAAGCACAAGGCGGACCGCTCCAGGCGATCTGGGAGTCCGCACTCTCCGGCGTCGCGGGGCGTCCGTTGCCGTGGTCGGATAGCGGCGAACAAAGTGGCTCTCGGACAGCAAGCGGGGTACATTGGACATCGAGGTGAGAGGCTCTGGCCAGATCCCGCAGCTCTGCAAGCGGGGATCACGTGGGGTGCGCACGTGAGCCCGGCAAGGCAGAGCCCTAGGAGCATGCGGTTGCCTGATGGCTGACGATCGCGGATTTCCCACGCCGGCTGAACAGGTCGCCCGGCTCTACGAGCAGGCTGAGTCACAGGCGGCGAGCGCCGGTGAACGGCTTGTCGGCTCGGGGGGCTTTGCCTCGGTGCTCGGTCAACTGGCCGAGAACACTGCCGCGCTGACCAAGCTCGGCAACGACGCCATGGATCTGGTCATTCGCAACCTGCGCCTCGCCGGCCGGCGCGATGTCATTCGCTTGGCTCGTCAGCTTGCCCGCACCGAGGACAAGCTCGAGCGCGTGCTGCAGGAGCTCGAAGGGGTTCGCGACGAGTTGCGCGACCGCGATAAGCAGGCCCCGGGCGCGAGTTCCGTTCGCGCCTCCCGCCGAGCGCGATCCGGCGGCGCCACTGGTAACGGCGCCCCGGCCGATCGGTCCCCCGCGAAACGTAGGGGCCAGTCCGGAACACCCCGCAGCGGTGGTGGCAGTCAGAGCGGAGAGCCCCCGGGGTCATGAGCGCTCTGGTCACGTTGAGTCGGCTTCCGCGCGCTAGCGTGGAGTTCGCCAATGTGATCCTGACCACGCCGGATGCGGCGATTGGCCGCACGCCGCGCGACGTCGTCTGGACCCATCGCCAGACGACGCTCTATCGCTATCGCTCCGGACGCCGCTCGCATGCGCTGCCGGTCCTGCTGGTCTTTGCGTTGATCAACCGCCCGGAGATCTTCGACCTCCGCCCCGGCAACTCGTTCGTCGAGTTCCTGCTCGACGAGGGCTATGACGTATTCCTCGTGGACTGGGGTGAGCCGGACGATGAGGACGCCGACATGGGGCTCGCTGACTTCGTCTGTGACGAGCTGCACTGGGCCGTGCGAGAGGCGCTGCGTTCGGCGGGCGAGGACGAGCTGACGATGCTGGGGTGGTGCATCGGCGGCACGCTGACCGCGATGTACTGCGCCCTGAACCCGGCTGACCCGGTGCGCAATGCGCTGCTGCTCACGACCCCGATCGATCCAAGCGACTCTTTGTACGCGCGGTGGGTCGGCGGCGACCAGTTCGACGTCGATCTGATTGCCGACAGCTATCCGGCGATTCCCGGGGCGGGGATCGACTGGGCCAACAAGCTGATGAAGCCGGTGACCAACTACGTCACCACCTATCGGCGTCTGTTTCAGGGGATCCTGGAGGGGCGCGATTCGCGTGAGAGCTATCAGGCGATGGCCAAGTGGGTGGCCGACAATCCGCCGTTCCCGGGGCGCGCCTACCGCGAGTGGATCACGTGGATGTACAAGGAGAACCGGCTGGTGTCCGGGCGCCTGCGCCTGCGCGACCGCCGGGTCGATCTGTCGCAGATCGAACAGAACCTGCTGGTCGTCACCGCGGGGGCCGATCACATCGCGCCGCCCGGGGGCACTGTCCCGCTGCTCGATCTCGTCGCCAGCGAGGACGTGACGCACCTGGATCGCCCGGGCGGTCACATCGGTCTGATGGCGGGATCCAGCGCCAAGCGCGAAATCTGGCCTGAGCTCGCCGACTGGCTCGGTGAGCGCTCGGGTCGTTGAGCAAAGGAGAGACACGACATGGCCACCACCACCCCCGCCGCCGCCGGCGGCGAGACGAGCGTCCATCGCCCGCGTCTGCACGGACGCGTCGCGTTCGTCACCGGCGGGACCCGCGGCATCGGCGCCGCCATCGGTCGCAGCCTCGCCGAGCAGGGCGCGCAGGTCGCGGCCGGCTATAGCCGAGACCAGGAGACCGCCCAGTCATTCGTCGCCACCCTCGCCAAGGACGGAATGACCACCTCAATCCACCAGGGGAACGTCGGGTCCGCCGACGACTGCCGCCGGACTGTCAACGAGGTGATCGAGCAGCATGGCCGCCTGGACATTCTCGTCAACAACGCCGGGATCACGATCGACAAGACCGTGCTGAAGATGAGCGACGAGGACTGGTACAAGGTGCTCGCCGTCAACCTTTCCGGGGCGTTCTTCATGAGCCAGGCGGTCTTGCCGCACATGATCGACCGTGGCTCCGGGCGCATCATCAACATCTCATCGATCATCGGTGAGATGGGGAACATCGGCCAAGCCAACTACGCCGCGTCGAAGTCCGGGCTGTTCGGGCTGACCAAGACGCTGGCGCGCGAGGCCGCCTTCCAGCTCAAGAAGGCCGACAAGCTCGACGACGATGGGATCGGCATCACCGTGAACACCGTCGCGCCCGGCTACATCGCCACCGAGATGGTCGAGGCGGTTCCGGAGAAGGCGCTGGACCGGATCAAATCCCAGATCCCGCTGGGGCGGCTGGGCCGGCCGGACGAGGTGGCACGCGTGGTGCACTTCCTGGCGGCCGATCAGTCCTCCTACATCACCGGCACCATCTTTGCGGTCAACGGCGGCATGGATATGTAAGCGGCGGCCACGCCGTTGACTCTCCCCGTTGCGCACCGGGGAGCACTGTCGGCAGTGGCAAGGGGAACGCCGAATCGGCGCAGCGTGTCGTTAGCGTGAGCGCTCGAGGACCGCTGCGAGCAGCGGCGGCCAGTGGTTGTCCAGCGCGTCGTGGCCCATGAACAGGCCGAGATGCCCCCCGGGGCCGGTGTCGCGCAGGATGTCGGGCTCGTCGGTCGCGACGTAGTCGGCCAGCGCGAACACCTGGTCGGGCGGGGTGATGTGGTCCGTCGCCCCCGCCAGCAAGTTCAGCGGGCAGTCGATGCGACCCAGGTCGACGCGTTCGCCACCGACCTCAAGCTTGCCGGCGATGAGCTCGTTGTCCCGGAAAAGGTGCTCGACGATCCACAGGTAGAACCCGCCCGGGATTGGCTGGGTGTGCTTGAACCAGTCCTCGAACTCCCGGTAGCGCTCGACATGCTGGGCATCGTCGAGGTTGGCCAGCAGCTGGAGCTGGCGGCCGATCTCGTTGTCGGGCTTGATCAGGATGAACCCCGCGAGCATGTGCTCACCGCTGAGCATCCCGCCACCGGCACTGACAAGCCTTCGGTAGAAGTCAAGGTTGCCGTTGGGCGCGAACGCCTGGAGCGCGGCATGGATGACCGGCTCGCCACTGTGGAAGTCGATTGGCGCGCCGGCGATCGTCAGCGTGTTGACACGCTCGGGATGAAGCGCGGCGTAGATGGTCGCCAGCCAGCCGCCCTGGCAGTCACCGATCAGGTTGGCTCGGCCGCCCATGTGGTCCAGCGCGCGGTCGATGACGGTCAGATAGTCGTCGATGGTGGCGTCCTTGGTCGCCTCGGTGGCGCCGATCCAGTCCAACGTGAACGCCCGCGTCAGGCCGGTCTCCAGGATTGTGCGCATCTGGCTCTGCTCCGGGGAGAAGTCGACGATGCACGAGTCGTGGCCGGCCTGCGGAGGGAGCACCAGCGTGGGAACGAGCTTGCTGCGCGGACCCGTGGTGGAGAAATCGCGCAGACGCGCTACGGGACTGTCGAACAGGATCTGATGCGGCGAGCTCCAACTCGGGAGCCGACGGTCGGCCATCGCCCCCCACCAGCTCACGTAGTCGAGCGTGAGGTCCATCGGCGTTGCGCGACGGCGGACCGCCCCGGCCCACCATGCGCACGCCCCTTCCACGGCCGCCGTCCAGGCGGTCAGAGAGTCGGTGAGCGCGATTTCCTCAAAAGTCGGGGCACATCCGGTGGCCATGGGACTCCTTTGCGAACGACGGCGCCCCCCATCTGGGGGGTCGCTGACCCTATCAACAAAAGAGGACCACTGCTTGCCGTTAGCATGGAGGTTCGCTAACCGGCAAGCGCCAGCACAGCCACGGGCGATTTGCGCATTAGCTTCACACCTGCTAATCTGCAAGCAGACGTTTGCGCAGTCTGCGCTTGCCGATCGGCGGTTGGCGCAGACCGGCCACTGAACATCTGAGACCCACGACCTTGAGGAGTTACGACATGGCAGCAGCAACATCAAGCAAGCAGGAGCACAACCTGTACCCGGATCTCGAGGCCGCCGGCGAGCGCGTCCGCGAGGCCAACGAGCGTTTCATCGAAGCCGGGCGCAAGGTGACCGGCGCGTACCTCGACGGACTCGAGCGCTACGTCAACGGTCTGGCGCAGTTCGAGCGCAAGGTCGGCGCCCAGTCGCAGGTGGAGGCGGTCACCGGCCTCTTCAATGCGCACGCGAAGCTGACCGAGGATGTCACGAGCGCGACCGTGTCCGCTGCGCGCGAGCTCGTCGCTCTCTAGCCGAGGCCGCACCTGTGACGGGCACGCGGCGCCCCGTGCGTCCGCGTCCCGTCACGATCCTGGAGCGGAGCGCCGGGGCTGGGCGCCCACTCTGACAAAGGCCTCGTAAACCTGGGTCAGCGCCTGGCGCTGGCGGCCGGTCAGCCGCGGATCCTCCCGGATGGCCTTCACCACCTTTGACGGCTCGGGCTCGTCGACCGGGACACCCGCCTCCTCGTAAAGAGTCTCGGCCGAGACCTTCAGCGTTTCGGCGATGGCGTTCACCACCTGTTCGGACGGGGCGCGCAGGCCGCGCTCGATCTGCGACAGGTAGGGGTTGGAGATGCCGGCCAGCCGGGCGAACTCGCGCATTGACATCTCCGACAGCTCGCGCTGACGGCGGATGAACTCACCCAGCGACGACGGGGAGTCAGACACCCGCCAAGCATAGGGTCAGCGGTCACCGGCACCCGTGCGGGGCGTCGCGCATCCGGCCGCGAGGGCTAGTCTGCGGGATCGGACGAAACGTCCTAGCCGACCGGAGGGAGGAACGTGTTCGAGACAAATCAAGCGGCGTTGCGAGCCGCCGTCGCCGCTTTCAACGATCCGCAGGCCCGGGAGGGGTACCTCAGGCTCTACTCGGATGATGTGGTGCTGCACGGCTATCCGCGGGGGCTCGCCGGGATCGACGGGGCGAGGAGCTTCTACTCCCAGCTCTGGGAGGCATTTCCAGACGCGCGCCTCGCTGTCGAAGAGGTGATCGGCTCAGACGACCAGATCGCCGCTCGCTATCGCCTGACAGGCATGCAGGCGACCGACTTCTACGGCGCCCCGCGCACCGGCGATACCACGAACCTCGAGGGCATCGCCTGGCTGCGCTTCCGGGATGGGCAGGCGTTCGAGGAGTGGCAGGCCTCCGGGACCCTCGACACGCTCACTAGGCTGACCGCCAGAGCGGCCCAGACACAAACGCGACATTCGGCGAGCGCCGACGCAGCTGCGCTCCGCTGGGAGGAGCGCCATCCAGAGGAGTGACGTCGCCGGGCGTCGTCGTCGACACCGCGGCAGTGCCCGCCAGGGAAGCTTGCTTGTCGCAGGGGCGGCTCAATCGTCCGATCGGGTGCTCTAGCGCGGGCTCAAACCGGCAGTTGACCAGGTCAACCGCCGCCACTTCGCCGAGAGCCTCATAAGAGGCGCGGTTATGAGCCGTGGCAGCAATCGCGGGTCCGGGCCAACGCGCAGGCCGAGCTGCTCGAAGAGCGTGAGCGTATCCAGTTGGAACCAGTGCTCGGTGATCTTCCCTCCGGCCATCCGGTTGATCTCGATGCCGGAGAAACGGACCTCGCGGCCGGTCGGTGGAAGCCCGCGGAAGGGCCCGGGTGAGTTCTGGTGAAGAGGATCCGCTGCGCGGTCATCCCCTCGTCGGCTACGGCGTCCTGCACCTCGAGCTGTAGGTCGGGAAGCCCTTGAGAAAGGTGCCGAGGAACTCAACCCACGCGTCGCTGTCGAGTGCCGGCAGCTGCATGCTCTCGGGAGCGTGCGCGGTGTAGCCGGCGGTTCGCGCGCCGGCCTCGCCTCGTCGTCACGCGCGTTGAACGCGTTGATCCACTGGCGCGCGGCCAGCCTGTTGTCCCCGGCCGATGCCGGCGTGCTGATTGTCTCGGTGCTCATCGCGGCTCCTTGATGAGTGTCAGGCCGGAATGCCGGGAGGGCCGAGGATCTCCAGGCCGTACTCGGTGGCCGTCTTCATCACCAGCTCCATGTCGGGCGGCGTTGCGGGACCGGGCGGGAGCTCCGGCCCGGGGGCGGGCTCGGCCAGCGCGCGGACGAAGCCCGCGAAGTCACCCGGTTCGGTGACCAGGAGGAACCGCGCCATCTCAGAGCTCACGATGAACGTGTGCGGGACGTCGCGCGGCCCGAGGACGAACGAGCCAGCCGGTGCGACGTGGGTCTCGCCGTCGACCCAGATGGTGAGCTCACCTTCGAGGACGTAGAACCATTCGTCCTCGTTGTGGTGGATGTGGAGCGGCGAGCCGCTTCCGCGTGGGGCCGTCTGCTCGGTGACCAGGGCGCCGTCGCCGGCCGCCTTGATCGTCGTCAGCCCGCCGAAGAACCAGAGGTGCTCGCCGGTGCCGGGCTGCTGTGCGATGGGGGTGAGAGTTGTCATGTGCGCAGCATGCTCCGCGCGGCTGTGCGCGACCATCCCTCGCGCGCGGGGATCTTTCTTGCCCGCGGTGAGAGACTGGGGCGATGGCACGGTCCGTCGCAGCGCTGATTGATGAGATCGATCTCCTCGCGTCCAGGGGACTGCCACGCAGGGAGTTCTTCGCCGAGCTCGCTCCGAGGGTCCGCACGGTCATCGACAACGACGCGAGCTGCTGGCATACGCTTGACCCGCACACGCGTCTGCTGACGAGCGACGACCCGGCGGAGCTGATCGGCCGCGGGATCTTCACCCCGGAGCAGACCCCCGGCGCCGGCGAGCTGATCATCCGCAGCGAATACATGATCGACGACGTCAACACGTTCGCCGAGCTCGCCGCCAAGCGGGTGCCGGTCGGGATCCTCGACCACGCCACCCGCGGCAATCCCGAGAGCAGCCCGCGCTACCGCGATCTGCTCCGGCCGTCCGACATCCCGCACGAGCTCCGTGCCGCATTCGTCATCCGCGGGCGCGTGTGGGGCGCTGTCCACATCGCCCGCCGCGGGTCGAGCGGCCCGTTCCAGCAGCAGGACGCCGACGCGCTGGCCGCGATCACCGGCGCGGTCGCGCGTGGGATCCGCACGTCGCTGCGCTTTGACGCGGCCCGGCGCATCAACGGGCTCGAGGCGCCCGGCCTCGTCGTCCTTGGCCCCGGCGACGAGGTGGAGCTGATCACCCCGCCGGCCCGCGAGCTGCTCGCCTCGATCGCCCCCAGCGACATCCCCTACGCCGACGACGACATGCCCGCCGCGGTGCTCTCCCTGGCAGGGTTCGTGCGCAGCGCACCCCACGCCGCCCAGGCCGGCGCGAACGTCGTCACCGTGCCGGCCGATGACGGCTGGGTGACCCTCCACGCGTCCCGCCCGGGCTCGGCGTCCGACGGTCGCGTGGCGATCGTGATCGAGCGCGCCAGCGCAGCCCGCTCAGCGACCGTCCGCCTGGAGGCGTTCGGCGCGACCCCCCGCGAGCGTGAGGTCGCCACGCTCCTCGCACGCGGGCTGTCGCGCGTCGAGATCGCCGAGTCGCTGGTCCTCTCTCCGCACACGGTCGAGGACCACACCAAGAGCCTCTACAACAAGGTCGGCGTCGCTTCGCGCCAGGAACTCGTCGCCCGGGTATTCCTCGATGAGTACCTCCCCGAGGTAGCCCAGAGCACGCCGCTGACCTCCCGAGGACGCTTCGACCATGTCTAGCGTCCGAGTGGACATAAAGCCGATGCGCCGGAACGGCTGATTTCGCAACCTCCGTTCCGCATCGCGCCACCTGGCCGTCCAGCACGCCGAGTCAGGGGCTGCATCAGTTCCGCGGGCTCGTAACCGCGCCGGCGAGCGAAGTCTCCCTCCAGACCGCTGCACCACGACTGACCGCTCGCGGCACGGACCTGCTCCCGTTCCGGACGGGCCTCTTGCCCGACTGCGTCGACGAACCTCCTCCGCGCGGATTGCAAGGCAGGCCGCGTTCGCGGCCCGCCTACCGTGACCGCTTATGTGCTTGCCGCTGGCCGCCCTCGAGTTAGCGCTCCCGAGCAACGGGTGCGTTTAAGCCAGGCGACGGAGCCAGCGCAGGAACGGGACTGGCGGGGCGGCGGCGCGGCGGGGTGCGGAGATGGCGTGGCTGCTGATGGCGGTGGACGCGGTGTGCGCGAGGCGGTTGTGGTCGGCGGCTCGGTGCAGGTCGGCGATTTGCTGTTGGGCGGCGACGAGGGCGAGTTGGGGATGCATGGCTGACCTCGTGTTGGGTTGTGGTGCGGGCACTGTGATCCGCATGGGTTGCAGCCGGCTTGCAGTCCGGTAAACGCCCCGGCCCGGTCATTGCAACCGCGGGTCGGGTGCCGTCGGCGGTGCTCGGTCGGCGGCGAGAGACCGGGATCAGTACGGTCGCGAGGGCGAATGCGTTTCGGGATCCTGGGTCCTTTGCAGGCAGTCGGTGACGATGGGCTCGAGCTCGCCCTGGGCGGGCGGATGCCGCGAGCCGTGCTTGCTTTGCTGCTGCTGCGGGCGAACGAGATCGTGTCGACCGATCAGCTGGTTGAGGAGCTGTGGGCGGGTGCGCCGCCGGCGAGCGGCGCGAAGGCGCTGCACGTGCACGTATCGCGGCTGCGCCGGGCCCTTGCCGCCGGCCACTCAGACCCAGACGGGGAGCGGCTGGTCAGTACTGCCGGTGGCTACGTCTTGAGAGTCGGGCCCGAGGAGCTCGATGTGCAGCAATGCGAGCGGCTGATCGGGGAGGGCCGATCGCTGCTGGCGGCGGGACGACCAGATCAGGCACTCGCCGCGCTGAGCGGCGCAGCCGAGCTGTGGCGCGGCGACGTCTTGGCCGACTTTCAATACGACGCGTTCGCGCAGGGGGAGATCGCACGGCTCGGCGAGCTGCGCGCCGCCGTGCTGGAGGAGCGGATCGTGGTCGAAATGCTGCTGGGCCGGGAGGCGCAGGTGCTGGGCGAGCTCGAGCGTCTCGTGCGCGACTACCCGTACCGCGAGCGTCTGCGGGGCCAGCTGATGCTGGCTCTGTACCGGACCGGACGGCAGGCGGAAGCGCTGGCCGCCTACCGTGCCGCACGGTCGGCGCTGGTCGACGAACTGGGGATTGAGCCTTCGGTCGAGCTTCGGCAACTGCACGAAGCGATCCTCGCTCAGGACCGGGCGCTGCTCCAAACCGACCCAGGCCAGCCGGCCCCGCCCGCCGCCGCCACGACGGACGGGCGAGCGCCGGGCCATGTCCATCTGCCCGTGCAGGCGACACCCCTCATCGGCCGCGAGCGCGAACTTGCCGAGCTGATGACACTCGCTGATTCGCGCCGGCTGATCACCCTGACCGGAACCGGTGGGACGGGAAAGACCCGGCTCGGGATGGCGTTCGCGGCGGGTCTCGCCGACCGCTATCCGGACGGTGTGTGGTGGGTTCCGCTTGCCATGGTCAGCGAGGCGCGTCTGGTACCAGCCGCGATCGCGGGGGTGCTCGGTGACATCGCGGATCTGCCGATGTATCTGCGCGGGCGAGCCCTGTTGCTCGTGCTTGACAACTTCGAGCAGGTGATCGAGGCAGCTCGCGCGGTCGCCGAACTGCTCTCCGGCGCTCCGGGTTGCGGGGTGATCGTGACGAGCCGCGAGCGGCTCGGGGTGGCTGCCGAGCAGGAGTACCCAGTGGCGCCGTTGTCGCCCCGCGCCGCCATCGAGCTGTTCACTGCGCGGGCGCGGCAGGTGGAGCCGGGCTACGAGCCTGGCGCTGAGATCGACGCGATCTGCGAGCGACTCGATCGACTTCCGCTCGCGCTGGAGCTAGCGGCCACGCGGGTCAAGCTGCTCTCCGAGCAGCAGCTGCTCACCCGGCTGGAGCAGCGGCTCCCGCTCCTGGCCGGTGGCCGCCGCGACCTCCCCAAACGCCATAGCACGATGCGGGCGACGATCGGCTGGAGCTATGACCTGCTGAGTGAGCCCGAACAGCGACTGTTCACACGACTGGCGGTGTTCGTCGGCAGCTTCGAGCTCGAGGCGGCCGAACAGATCTGCGACGCCGATCTCGACGGCATGCGGTCACTGATCGACAAGAGCCTTGTGCGCCACGCCGACAACGGCCGGCTCTTCCTGCTGCAGACCACGCGCGAATACGCACTCGAGCAGTTCGACTCAAGCGACGAGCGCGACGAGATCCACGCCCGCCACGCGCGCTGGTACTTCAGGCTCGGCGTCGCTGACGATGGTCACCGCCGGGAGGGCACCGATGACCTGATTCGGCTGCGCCAGGACGCTGCCAATGCCGGGCTCGCGCTCGCCTGGGCGCTTGACCACGACATCGCCGCGGCACTGCCACTCGCCGATGCCCTCTTCGTGCCCTGGTTAGGGGCCGGACGCATCCGTGAGCTCATGCGCTGGTACGAGCGGGCGCTGGCCGATCCGACCGCATTGTCGCCGGGAGACCGCGCCAAGGCCCTCGCCGGGCTTGGCTACGCGCTGGTGTATCTCGAGCGCCTCGAGCCGGCGCGGGCGGCACTGATAGAGGCCCTCACGCTCTACCGGGACGCCGGCGATGAACGCGGCGAGACCCTCGTGCTGCTTCGCCTCGGCGCCGCCGAGTTCATCGCCGGCGCGCCGGAGAGCGCCCTCGCATGGGCGGAGGAGGCGCTTCCGATCTACGAGCGCCTCGACGATACGCTGGGGATCGCCCGCGCCTTGCACTACATCGCTGAGGCTCTCCGGGACCTCGGCGATTTCGAGCGGTCCGCCGAGCTGTTCGCCCGTTCCATCGAGATTCGGCACGCAGACGGAGTTGGTAGTAGTGCGGCCACGGTGCACAGCCTCGGCGATCTCTATCTCGACACGGGCGATATGCCCACCGCCGAGCGCTACTACCGTGAGGCGCTCGCACTCGGCCTGCAACAGGGAGACGTGCGCCTGGGGGCGTACTGCCTCGCGGGCCTCGCCTGCGTCGCCGCGCGAAACGAGGACGCATCTGCGGCCGGCTGCCTGTGGACTCTCGCCGAGCGGCTCGAGCACGAGATCGGCTTCCGGATGATCGCCGCCGAGCGAGTCCGCTACGAGCGGAACCTGACCCCACCGCTCACCAACACCGACGAGTACCGCGCCGGCATCGCGGACGCAGCAAATATCGACCCGCTCACCGCAGCCGCCGAGATCGTCAACCGGTAGTGCGACACCAGTCATCCCGCGAGGTCAAGGCGGGGGTACCTCAGTCCGTCGGGGTCGAGCCGGCTCACCAGCTGGCACAGCAGGTGCTGGAGGTCGCGCAGGCGGGGCTGGGCCTCTGGCGAGACGATCTCGATACGAATGCGCTCCTTCCAGTCACCGAAGACCTCGTCGCAGCAGCCGGTGAACCGTGCGTAGCCCATGCAGAGGACCTTGCCGTGTTCCTCGACGATCATCTGCTCGCCGATGGCGCGTTGCTGGTCGCTCCAGATCATCATCGCGTGCCCGCCCTCGTCGGACAGGAGGCATCGCGCGATGCTGAGCTGGAGGCCCGCCACCTCCCTGGTCTCCTCACGCTTCGGAAAGCTGAGGAACTGGACGTCGCGGCGCAGGATCTCGGTCCATCCGAGGTACTGGGCGAAACGGAACACCGTCGTCCGCAGTGCCTCCTCCGCGCGAGGGGTTCCGTCGCCGTGTCTGGCGAAGAAGCCCATGCTGAGGATGTTGAACAGCCGGCTCTGGAGGTCATATGCGGCAGCGGCGAGAGGTTCGCTGTACCGCGCCAGCACCGCCTCGGCGGTGATCCGTTGGTCGAGGAGCGCGTTGCGCTCGTGCACCGCGGTTTCCAGATCGGCGTTGAGTTGGGCCAGCCGCTCGTCTGACCGCCGCTGGCGAACCGCGACGATCGCGCTGATGATGGCGGCGAGGACGCCGCCGGCGAAACCGATCCAGGCCGCGGCCATGACTCACCCGCTCGCCGTCGCGGGTCCAGCGGAAGACGTCGAAGCTCGACGACGGGCGATGTCGACAACGAGGACGATCACCGTTCCCAACACGACACCGATCAGTGGAAAGACAACGTTGACGACCCGGCCGGCATCGAACAACAACTGAGCGGCGCCGCAGAACGCCAGCGCCACAACAACGGCGCAGAGGACGCCTCGGAGCGCCCCCAGCCATTGCACGAGGGCCAACGGGAGGAGGCCGAGGATGACGATGAGCACGACGTCGATCCCATGCGAGGCGTCGCGCAGCGGGAACCCTCGCATGGCGGTCGAGATGGCATTGGCCTGCACCTCGGTACCGGACATCACGCTCCGACCGGGCGCCGACGTGTCGTGTGAATCGCCCATCGCCGGCGCCGTGATCCCGAGGACGACGATACGTCCGTGCAGTTGCGCCAGCGCCGCCGGACGCCCGGCGAGAACGTCGTCGAACGCGACGGCCGGAAACGTCCCCGCGCCGCCGCGGTAGTCGACCCAGGTCTCGGCCGGGGCGTCGCGGACGGCCGCCCCGTCGCCGGCAACGCGGCTGGCGACGAGAGCGAGCGTCTTCATTGGCTCCAACGCCCCGCCGACCTGAGACGCCGGCAGTCCAAAGGCCCGCTCCATCCTCCGTATGACGCCCGTGTCGTTTCCGTCTGGCGGGAAGCCGGCCCACGCCGCCGCCGGCACCGTGCTATCGGTGAACGTCTCAGCGGCGCGCCCGAAGAGCACCGTGCGTGACGGTGTGCCAGCGGACAAGGAGGTCTCGCTCGGTGCGACGAGCGAGTCCGTGGCCAGGACGACGAGCGCGGCGTGACGATGGATCGCTGCGATCAGCGCCTCGTCGCCAGCGCGGCTCTTGCTCCCCGTGAAGACGATGTCGGAGGCGATCACGCGGGGTCGCGCCGCCGCCATCTCGTCCAGCGCCTGCGCCACGACCGCGCGCGGCGGGGGTGCGCCGGGGGCGAGGAGCTTGCGGTAGGCGTCCGCGCCGATGGTGACGAGGATGATGTCCCGGTCGGGCGACTGTGCCCCCCGGATGGCGAAACGCGCGTCCACCGTGCGCAACTCGAGGCGGGCCAGCGGTCCGGGCTGGACGGCGTAGCCGATTACCGGCAGCGCCACGGCGACCACCGCAGCGAGCGAGAGCAGCAGTCGCCGCAGCCGATGCTCGAGGCGTGCCGTCTCGTACCGCCGCCGCCACTCGAGGATCGGACGGGCGAGCACCTGGTGCGTCGGCTCGTATTCGACGTGCGTCGTGTCGTCGTGGACCGTCTCGACGGAGCGCAGGATCCGGGCCGGCGACCGGCTCAGCTTCTCGGTGAGCGCCTCAACCTCGGCGTTGGACCGGTGTACGTAGTCCGCAAGATCCAAGGCGGTCCAGCGCTGGATCGCACCGGAGGGGGTCACGAGGAAATGGAGGACGTCGGCGGCGAGCCGCCGCTCAGATGTCGACAGCGCATTCATCGTCGAGCTGAGGTGGTTGTCGAAGATGCGAGCGGCACCACCGAGCGAGCGCAGCGTGGACGACCGCAGCTCGCCGGCGCCCGCGCCGACGTCGGCGTCCCAGATACGCCGCATCGTCAGCGACAGGAACGAGGGGTCGATCGAGTCGGCCGATCCGTCGCCCTGTCCGTCCGCGCTGGAGCGGCCCGGATCTCGGCGGCTGAGATCGATGAGCTCGGCCAGGACCATGTCGACAAGTCCTGGCTCGAGGGTGACCGCGCCGTTACCGTCCATGGCGTGCCGGGAGGCGTTGTAGAACTCGAGCGGGCCGACGATCGCCTCCCGCGCCTGCTCCGGCGACAGTGGTTCTAGACGGAGGACGTTCCCGAACCGGGCCGGGAGAAGGCCGTCCAGGTGATCCAACTCGGCCAGGCGATCCTGGCGGAGGGCAATGAGGACTCGGACCCGGACATTGCCTGGCGCCAGCAGCATGGCCAGCGCAGCGGCGAACTGGTCTCCGTGACCCGCGGAATAGAGGCGCAGGTAGTCCTCGAACCGGTCGAGGATGATGTGGAGAGCTCGCGTGCGCTGCTCCCGCAGCGCGTCGAGAGCGGCGGTCAACGTGAGGTCGGAATCGCCGCCGTCCGAGTGCACACCGGCAGCTGCGGCCACGCCAGCGGTCAGTGCCGCAGTCGGATCCCGGCTCCAGTCGTCCAGCACGATGACCCCCGGCTGCGCCTGCGTCGCTCGCAGCCGGTGCACGACGCCCGCGTGCAGGAGCGAACTCTTGCCGACGCCGCTCGGCCCGTAGAGGACGGTGACCGTCGCCGATCGCAGGTTGGCGATGACAAGGTCGCGCTCGGCTTCACGACCGAAGAATCGTGCTGCATCGTCGTCGGTGTCGCCAAAGCTGGCGAGGCCCAGATAAGGCGGCGCTCGGGTGCCGACCAGCGGGCCACCGCCTCGCTCAGCCGACGGCGCCACTGGCCTCTTGGCGCTGGTCCTCGAGCAGACTGACGATCGCTTGCTCGACGTGGGCCGACAGCCCTGTCGTGTAGTCGGAGAGGAGCGCTTCGAGCAGTTCCACCGACTGCCGCGCCCACATCTTCTCGTCGAACGTCCCCACCTCTCGCTGGATCGCCCACGATTCCCACGACAGATCCCGCTCTCCCCAGATGCGGTGCAGCAGCACGCGCAGGTTCCAGTCGCGCATCGCGTACCCGAGGAACAGGAAGTGACTGTTGAGTAGCTTCTCGAGCAGCACGGCCGGGATGAGCTCGTTGGGCGACGTTCGCGTCAGAAAGTCGATGTAGTCGTCCTCGGTGATGACATAGGAATCGGGCGCAAGGCCGCGGCGGTCGATCCCGCCGTGGATCTTGAGCACGACCGTTCGCTCGTCGGGAGAGAGCCCGCTGTACTTCCGCGGCCGTCTGATGACATGCCCACGGCCACCGTCGGCGCGGGGAGCGCCGTTCGCGTCGCTCGGCTCATGGATGAATAGACCGCGGTCGTCGCCGCTGGCGAGGTAGCGGACAACTTCGAACGGCTCGTCAGCCTCCTCCAGCGCCCGCTCCATCAGGGTGTCGTAGTTGGTTGTGACGATGAGCTGATGACGGCGGCCAAGCCCCTTCTTCTCTGCGCGACCCGGCAGCTCGGCCAGGAACCGATGGAGGGTCGGGATCGGATAATCGTCGTGGTTGAACAGCTCCCGGAGCTGCTTGTACAGCGGTCCGGAGCCACGCGTCACCCCGGCATACTGAGTGACACGCAATAGGTCTGCTGTGTCGGTGAGGTCGCACTGGAGCTTGTGGGCGAGCCAGACGGCGAGCTCCGATCCATTTGGGAGGTTGGAGCCGAACCGCCACTGCTCGTCGGCGGCTCGATCGCAAAGGTTCGCGCCGGCGCCGAGCACCGGCACGACACTGCCGTCCAGCATCGCGCTCGCGACGAAGCTCAGGTGCTCGCGCATCGCCTCATCCGTCGGTGCGCCGGGGTGGCTCATGCCTTGGCGAAGAACGAATGACCGCGCGGAACCTTGACCAGGCGGTGGTGGCCATGCAGAAGCGTCACGAAAACCAGGCCTGCCGTGACCTTCACCTTCGTGCCCTGGCAGCTGTAGGTGAGCGTCCATGTGGTCAGATGCGAGTCGGCGAAGATCTGCCGCGTGCGGACGCCGGTGTGTCCGTGCCTGACATGGACGGTTGCCTCCCCCTCGCGATTCGGCGACGCCGTCCGCGCCGCCCGGCACCTGGCCGGCGGCCGCAGGTTGAGTGACAGAAGGCTCGGCGTCCGGCTCGCGATGGTGAAGGTTCCGTGGCTCACGAGCGCGGTGCTCGGCGGGGCAGTCAGGGGCTCGGCCTGCGGCTTGAACGTGACCTGAATGGATGTATCCGGTGCCGCGACGACGGTGTCGACTGGCAGCGGTGCAGCGGGCAGCACGGGAACGGTGGCCGTGCCCGTGCTCGGCGCGCCGCTCGGACTCGGGGTGGCTTGGGGTGTGGTGGTGGTGGTGGTGTTTGAGCCGCCGCCGCCACTGGTGCTCCCAGTCCCACCGCTGCTGGATCCCGCGCCGCTGGTGGTACCACTGCCGTTGCTCGTGGTGCCGCCTGTCTGGCCTGTCCCCGAGACGCTTGGGCCTGTGGTGGCCGGCGCTGGCTTGGGCGGCGTGATCACCCCGCCGGCGGTAGCGTTCAGGACGCTGGGCTGCCCGGTGGTTGACTGGGTCGGGGCCGGCGTCGGCCCGCCACCGCCTGAGGCGCCGCCCCCACCCCCAGCACCGGCAGGAGATGTTCCGCCTCCCGGAGGCGCGGGCGGCGGGGTTCCGATCAGGATCGTCTGGCCAGTGGGAAGCTTGACGGTGGCTGTGCCCTGTGCGACCGCACCGACCGCGTTGAGCAGTGGCCCCCAGGACGGCGCCGTTCCCGTCGCCGCCAGCAACGTCGCCGGGGCTGCGGCGGCCTCGCCACTCGCGAGTACCGACCAGACGCCACCTGGTCGGGTGAAGGCGATCAGCTTCCCGTCCGGCGACCACGACGGGTGGGTGCCCCCCAGCGTCGTGACCTGACGTGACGCGCCGCCCGGCCACCTCATCGCGTACACGTTGTTCACGCCGTCCAGGCGGTTGGTGTAGGCGATCTGCATCCCGCCCGGCGCCCAAGTGGGATCTGTGCTCGGTCCTTGCTGGTGTGTCAGCTGCCGTTGGTCTCTGCCGTCGGCGTTCATAGCGAAGATCTGGAAGCTGCCGGTCCGATTGCTCGCGAAGACAATCGCCTTACCGTCCGGGGACCATCGCGGCTGCAAATCGACCTCATGACGATGCGTCAGCCGCACCAACCGGCGGTGCGGGATGAGCTGCAGGACGTAGATGTTCGAGACGTGCTTGTGCACCCGGCAGAAGACGACCGCCGTGTCATTAGGCGACCACGCCGGAGCTGTCGCCGGGACATTCCCATGGGTGAGGCGCTCACGCGCTTGTCCAGCGGCATTGATCGCCCAGATCTGCGAGAGCCCTGCGAGCGGGCTGACGAATAGGAGGAGCATCCCGTTGGCGCTCCACACCGGATCGCCGCTGTTTCGCGGCACGCCCGGCATAGCCGTCAGGAGGGGCTTACCGGTGTCTGATCCAGCAGGAGTGATGGTCTTGATGAACGGCGTGTGGGCCGCCGACACCTGCACCGCGACGCGGCCATTGCCGACCCGTGCGGCAGCCGCGCGTCCAGCGCACGCGCACGCGAGCATCACCGCCGCTGCGAACATCGCTAATGCAGCGTCACGCAACACCCAGGCGCCGGCACCCTCGCGCCGCCAGCGGGACTCTCCCCGCACGGTCGCCTACAACTCGCCCGTTACCCAATGCACCGAAAGCGAACTCATCGACCAGACCCCCTTTGTCTGGCGCTGCAACCAACAGTGGGCCGCAGCCGCACCCGTCAAGAGTTATCGATTGGACGGCCTTTGTCAACCCTGCGGGCGGTGCCTCGAGGCGGCCCGCCGCGACGCGGCGTTGCCCCCGCTAGCAGCAGCCTCGCCGGGCTTGTCGGCCACGACGCGGTCCGCAACTACTGGCCAGGGCGTCGGTCCGTCATCTCCGACAGGTCGTGGCTCCTTGACCGGTGTTGGACACGCGCCCGCTGTGCGCAGAGAAGGCCGCACCTCGCGGGCGACTACTCTCACGATCTCGCCGGGCTCCGCTCCGACGGTTGCTCTGGCGAGGCGCCGATCGTGAGGTGGGGCGTCTTCCTCGCCGGTTGCAGGGCCACTAGGACGGACTCGTCATCTGTTCTGGTGCGTAGGCAGATCCTCGGTGGCAGTGCCGCGAATCGGTGAGGACCACTGCCCGCGCGCCCTGTCGCGCCAAGCACTGGATCTGTGTGCAGGCTGCTCCGCCGATCCCACTTCGGGCGCTCGGTGTCGGAATTAGCCGACGCAGCCGTCTCGGTCCATTGTCGGAACGCGGCTGGTTTCGAGACCCGGGCGGTAGCTGTCCGCTGGTCCGCTGGCTGGCACGGGGGGTGAGTTCGACCGGCGTGGAGCGCGGAGCGACGGGGTCCTGCTGGTGAGCGAGGATCGGGGCCGTCGCGTTGTCCGGCGAGAAAACCTGGTCTGCGGCTGGCGCGGCACTTTGTCGTCGGCACGACGACCGGTTTAGGGTAGAGGGGGTGAGGCTCGTGAGATAGACAGGCGACGGGAGCGAGACGTGCTTGGCGATACCGATTATCTGGTTGTGGGGGCGGGTGCGACGGGACTTGCCTTCGTCGACTCGCTGGTCGCTGAGGCGGATGTCCAGGTGATCGTGATCGACCGCCAACCCGTGCCGGGAGGTCATTGGCTGCATGCCTATCCGTTCGTTCGCCTGCATACGCCCTCCGCGTATTACGGGGTGAACTCGCTGGCGCTTGGCAAGGACCGGATCGACCGGGCGGGCGAGAACGCCGGGTACTACGAACGGGCGACGGGCGATGAAGTCCTGGAGTACTTCGCCGAGGCGGCTGCGCGGCTTGTGCAGACGGGGCGGGTCCGGTTGCTCACCGGCCACGAGCATCTGGGCCGGGGGAGCAGGGGTGAACAGGTCCGAGACTTGACCACCGGTGAGCTTCACGATGTCGTCGTGCGTCGCAAGGTCGTCGACGCTCGTTATCTGGAGGCGTCGATCCCGGCCACCCACGCCCTCCCCTTCGATGTTGCACCGGGAGCACGGGTCGTACCTGTCAACGATCTGCCGGTGGCGGCGGGATCGGCTTCCACTTATGCCGTATTAGGGTCCGGCAAGACGGCCGCGGACGCGTGTACTTGGCTCTTGGACAACGATGTTGAGCCGGACCGGATCTGCTGGATCCGGCCGCGCGACGCGTGGTTCTACGATCGCAGCCATTTTCAGCCGCTGGAGCAGGTCGGCGCGATTATGGACGGGATCTCGCTCGATGCTGAGGCCGGCGCTCGCGCGGCGAACGTCGAGGACCTCTTCGAGCGGCTTGAGGCGTCGGGGCGGCTGGTGCGGATCGACCCCTCGTGGCCGGCGACGATGTACCGCGGCACGATGCTCAGTGGCCGCGAGCTGGAGGGCCTGCGGCAGATCCGCGACGTCGTCAGGCTCGGCCGCGTGCGCCGCGTCGAGCTCGGTCGGATCGTGCTCGAGTGCGGAGAGCAAGACACTTCCACGGACGTCCTGCATGTGGACTGCACCGCGGTCGGCCTGAACGACGCCCCCAGCACGCCGATCTTCCAGCCCGGCCGGATCATCCTCCAGCAGGTCCGGCACCTCTCGCCGTCATTCAACGCAGCCCTCGTCGGCTTCGTCGAGGCCCATCGAGCCGACGACACCGACAAGAATCGACTCTGCCCACCTAACCCCTATGCGAGCACTATCGAGGACTGGCCCCGGATGATGAGCCGCACGTGGAGCACGGAGGGGCGGTGGTTGAGCGAGCCAGACGTCTCAGCGTGGGTGGCCGCAAGCCGGCTCAACCTGCTGCAGGCTCTTCCTGATCACGCCGCACAGCCGTCCGTGCAGGTGGCGGTTGAGCGCTATCTCACGCACGTCGAGTCGGCGATCAAGCGGCTCAAGCAGCTTGCCGAGCCGAGCAACTGAGCAAAAAGCCAGCCGCCGGTCGAGCTGATCGCCACTCATCACGCATTCATCACTGCACAAGCGGGTTCACCTTGTCCAGCATCCTCTAGGTGCGCCAAACGGCGCGGCGATACTCGGACAATTGCACGTACGGTTAGCTGTCTCCACGCGACACGCAAGCACCAACCGACGCGAAAACGCCAGTCTTAGCCGCGCTGCCGAGAAGATCGCAAGGATCGAGATGCAGCCGCCAGCCCGAGTTCGTCGACTGTCCACTGATCCTTGGTCGGTGAGACGCGCGCATCGGCGCGACTGTTGGTTGACCGTGGCGTGCGATGATCTCGCCCGTGGAGAACGGAACGACCCGCGCCTCGGTGCACCCAGACCACGACGAGCGCTTTCTGTCGCTGCGGCGGACGCTGGGCGTGACCAGCTTCGGGATCAACCAGATGATTCTGCAGCCTGGGCAGCGGATGCGCATTCATCGTCATCGCCACCAGGAGGAGGTCTACCTCGTGCTCGAGGGAGTCCTGACGCTGGCGATCGACGGTGACGAGACCGAGCTTGCAGTCGGCGAGCTGATGCGCGTCGCACCCGAGGTGCGGCGCCAACTGATCAACTACGGCCCTGATCGAGTGCTGCTGATCGCCTTGGGCGGGGCTGGAGAGCACGACGGTCGTGATGCTGAGGCGTTTCGCGCGTGGGATCAAGAGTCAGGGCAGGCCCCCCGGGACGTCCCGCTGCCCGACGATCTTTCACCTGCCCAGCGGCACTCCTAGCCAATCCTCTCGCTCCGCAGGTCACCTCGACCGACAGGGCGAAGTGCTTGCCGGAGTCGCCAGCCGTCGCTTCGGCATCTCGTGGATTCGCGCCCCGGGCGTCCGCTCAGCGTTCCGCGGGTTCGCGCGGTGATCGCGACACTCGCCGAAATCGAGGGCGTTTTCTTGAGCGATGGGCGGAGCTCAGGTGGTTATCGAAGTAGCGCGCCGGTCGTCGCGACGTCGGAAGCCCGTAGGGCGAGGCGGGAGCGGTCGATTGAGCGCGGTGGCGACCCGGAGCCGGGGTCGCGAAGCGCGCTGTTGATGGAGAGCGGTGGCCTGGGTGAAGGAGGCGTTGATGGCGTCGGTGTTTTCTGACCGGACGGTGCCGGGAGAGTGGGGGTCGCAGAAGTAGATGTCGATGTCGGCGGCGATCGACGCGTGTTGCGAGTTCGCGCACCGATGCGGCTGCGGCGCAGGTAGTATCGCGCGGAGAAAGGCGATCGTTGGTTGATCGCTCGAGAACGGGATACGCTTGCGCCGAGCGGCGCAATCGTCAAGGGGAGGTGACTAGATCGTTTGCTGGCGCGAGGAGCTCGCAGCGGCCCGTCGCGGTGCGGGGAGTCGATGCGCGATGATCGGTCGCCGGCTGGGGCGCAGCCCTTCGGGGATCAGCCGCGAGCTCGGCCCGCAAGGCCGATCGGTGATGGTGGGTATGCGCGACGACCGCGCATCGCGCTCTGCCGATCACGGCGGCCGGCCGCCCAAGCTCAGCCAAGTGGCGGTCAACCAGCGGCTGGCCGCGGGCGGAGGAAGATCCCAGACGGCGACTACATCGCCCGAGACAGATCGTCGGTCGGCTGCGCCCGCCAATTCCGGCTGACGAGCCGGAATGCGCGGCGTCGGCCGAGACGACGATCAATCGCTCGATGTCCAGTCGCGCGGGGCGTTGCGCCGCGATCTGACCAAGTGCCTGCGCACTGGGCGAGCTGCTGGTTGACCGCCAGGTCGGCTGGCTGAAATCGGACCGGCATGATCGACAGCGCCGAGCGCCTGCGCGGCCGATACGCGCTATACCCGCCACTCCGAGGGCGACTGACTCGGCAAGAACCTCACGGCTGATCGTCAAGCGGGTGCGCACCACCGGCGAACGATCTGCGCGCATCCTCCCCGCCGGCTACGCCGCTGCGAGCAAGTCCGTGACGCGCTCACCGAGAAGATCAAAACGATCCCCGACATTCTCCGCGCGTCACTCACCTCGGACGCGGGCATCGAGATGCGCGACTGGCAACAAGTGTCATTCGCCGCCGACATCGACATCTACTTCTGCGACCCCGGCGGTCGCCCTGGCAACGCGCGACCAGCGCCAAAACACTCAACGGACTGCGACGCCAGTACTTCCCCAAGCGGCACCGACGCTCTCCGTCCACAGCGCGCTCGAGCCATCGAGGACTGGGCGCCGGCTCCGAGCTACAGCGGCCGACCCCGCAACCGCCTCGGCTTACGCGAAGCCGATCGAAGAGATCGGACCGCTACTCGATTGCGAAACCGGATGACTCCGACGATCCCCGGATTGAGGCGGCTTTGCGAAGTCGCGCGCGCGTACCGTTGCGCGATGGGCATCTGCGACGAGCCCTGCAATCCGCGTAAGGCGAGACTGCCGTTGGCCGTTCCCGACTGTCTGCGCCAGCACGCATGCAGGGCTGGCTACTCGGCGAGGAACGAGCGGGGCCGCCGCACCTGCTACCAGACGAGCGGGACGAGACGCTTGTGGTGCGCGGCGTACGCTCGGTAGCCGGCGCCTGCTGTTTTGAAGAGTGCGGCCTCCTCGATCCGGATGCGCCAGATGATGATTACAAGACAAGGCAGGATCCAGCCGGCGAGTCCCACCCAATTGGCATATATGACCCCAATGCCAATTATTGCCAGCAGACCGCCCGTGTAGCCCGGGTGGCGCAAGACGCGGTAGGGGCCCCTCGTCACAACGTCCTGGTCGATACTCACGTTGACGGTAAAGGTGAAGTACTGCCCGAGCGCCCAGAAGGACCCCCAGCGCAACGCGGCGCCAGCGGTGAGTAGCACCATCCCGACGATGAATACGACGACGCCGTTGCCCATCGATGCTCCTGGCGCGAGCCGCGATCCCCCATGCAGCATCACGGTGGCGACGACCGCCCACACCGCTACCCCGACCCAAAAGACGGGCGTCGCGACGCGGGTAGCGTTCTTCCGCCACCCGCGCTGACGGAAGAACTGGATGATCTCCACGCCAAAGAACGCGATCACCAGGAGCAGGAACAGCCACCCTGCAGAATGGGTCTGGTAGTAGGGCTTCATCGCGCCACCAAGCAACCGCGACACGGATGGCGACCATGCCCTCGGATCAAGGCAGTCATGCCGGCTCCTTTTGGGGTGACGATGCTGATGCTTGGGACGCCCGCCTCGCCACACCGTCAGGTTCTGCACGAGTCGCGCGTTCAAACAACGCGACGAGCTCGTCGCGATAGGCCTCGAGATCGAGCTCGGGGTCGCCCGCCAACTGACCTAGCAGGGCGTCGAGCGCAGCCTTCATCGTCACCGCCATCACCCGGGCCGAGAATTGTCCGCGGCTGCCGTCGGCCTGGCCAAGCTCCAGCGCACGCTGGACGTTGGACAACTCACCCGTGATCGCCTGATCTCCAAAGCGGCGGTGCCCGGTCTCGTCTCGGAAGTTGGACCAGATCTCGCCGATGGCGAGCATGTCCCGCGTGTGCGTTCTGTAGTACTCGACCCAGGCGGTGATGTAATCCGCGACGAACGTCTCCGGTGTTGTTCGCCCCAAGCGGGATTCCAAGAACTCTGTAATCGAGTCGAAGATCTGCGCGACAACCTCATAAATCAGGTCGTCCTTGGCCGCGAAGTGATAGGTGACAACGCCCTTGCTCACACCGGCGCGTCGGGCGACCTCGCTCACCGACATGCCCTGGAATCCGAGATCGACGATCGTGTCGATCACGCAACCCAGCAACTGCTCGCGCCGCTTGCGCTGGATGAACGTGCTCGCGTCCCGACCCGCGCCACGATTAGTACGCATGCCGATAGTTTAGTACGCGTGTACTAAACGGTCAAGCCTGAGCTCTCAGAGTTATCAGTCAGGGTCCGTATCGGCAAAAGCGCCCGTACTCGCGGAAGTACCAAGGTAGGTCTCCGTCGTCCCGAGCGAAAGACGCGGTTTGCCGGCGAAGCGTGGCGCGGCGCCGAAGCGTCAGCGCGAGGCCGTTCTTGGCGTCGCTCAGTCCGTTGACACACTTTCGCCCGGGAGTGCGATTTATCAGCAGTGGGACCCAATTACGCCAACGCACCCGACGCAGAGCTGATCGGCGCAGGCCGCGCTGACGCGTTCGCGGTGGTCTACGACCGGCATGCCGCGGCGATCTACAACTGGGCCCGGTCGAGGGTCGGTGACCACGCCGCCGATCTCACCGCCGAGACGTTCGCCCGCGCCTGGCTTTCCCGCGGCTCGTTCAGGGACGGCGCCGAGGGCTCCGCGTTTCCGTGGCTGCTGGGCATCGCGCAAAACCTGCTGCGCGACTCGCTGCGCAGACAGCGGATCCAGGACAGGGCGAGGGCGCGGCTCGGGCTGCCGCGAGAGCTTGCGACCGATGCGGGCTACGAGCTCGTGGAGGAGCGGCTGTCGCTGCCCCAGGCTGCGCTGAAGGCGATCGCCGACCTGCCCGAGGCCGACCGCCAGGTGCTCGACCTGCGCGTCGTCGAGGGACGGCCCTACCGCGAGATAGCGGTGCAGCTGAGCTGCACCCAGGTCGCCGCGCGCCTGCGGGTCTCACGCGCACTACGCCGTCTGAACATCGCCATCGGAGGAAACCAGTGAGAACCGATATCCCCGACACCCTCGTCGCTTACCGCAACCAACTCCACGCCGCGATCGAGCGCGATCTCGCCCGCGGCACCCGCACCGGCCGCATGAAGCGCCGGGCGCTGGCGCTGAGCGTCCCGGCCACAGCGGCGGCCGCCACCACCGCGACCGTGCTCCTGACCGCCGGCGGTGCCTCCGGGCCGAGCTCGGCGAGCGCCGCGATCATCCGCCACGTCCGTGCCGAGCTGACCGCCCCGCCCGGCCAGATCCTGCACGAGTCCGCCATCGTCACGCTCCCCGATGGTTCCTCGACGCCGTTCGAGCTCTGGACGCGGGCCGGGACGGGCGTCTACCGCGTGATCAAGTTCGGGCAAGAGGTCAGCCTCTCGGACACCAAGAACGAGATCTACGACGCGTCGACGAACACGGTCACTATCTCGCCGCTCCCGCCGGCGATCCACCAGCTCGAGGTCTCAAAGGGGGGCGACCCGGCGGCCGAACTGAAGCGGATGGTCGAGTCGGGCCAGGCCACCGCGACACCGACCACGTACAACGGGACCCCGGCGTACAGGCTCAGCGTGCACTCGTCAAGCGACACGCTCCTGAACGGCACCGCGTACGTCGCCCGGAGCGACTACCACCCGCTCGAGCTCGACTCCGCCGCGCATCCCGGCGGGAAGGCCGTGTTCTCGGCCTACCAGTACCTCCCCGCAACCCCGGCCAACGACGCCCTGCTCGCCGTCACCGGCGCTCATCCAGGCGCGACGGTCGTGAACCAGCCGTGAACCAGCCGGGCTGATGGGCGGACGCTGGTGCGACCGTCGAGCAGGCACATGCGCCAGTGCCCTGCATCGCGCTCGCAGTAGGTGTTTCGGCCAACCGACCGACGCACCTGAGATTCGCCAATCTCAGGGCCCGGCGCGTCACGAGCCGTTGTTCGTAGAGCGTTGGTGCGTGAGACGCGCACGTCGCCGCAAGCAGGGCGCGCGCGAACCGGCGCCGAGTCCCCTCCATGCCTACGCAAGACACGAAGCTCGGCCTCATCGGCGCGGCGCCCGTCGGCGTTCCGTCTAGTGGCTGGACTCGGCAGAACCGCTGTGCGTCGAGCCAGTGCTGTAGGTCGACCATGTGACGCGGCCGCGCGACGGCGTTGGGGTGGGAGATCAGCCCTAGGTGCGAGGCCTTGATCTTGACGACGGTCGCGTGCGCCCGGGCGCCATGAACACCTGCTCAGCCGGCAGCAGCACCATGTCCTCGGTCCCGATCAGCGCGAACGACCGGATCGTCTTCCACGCCGGTGGGCCTGAAGGTTCCTGCAGCGCGCTGGCAGCGAGCGGCTCCTGGGTGGCGGCGAGGACCGCGGCCTGCTGCACACTGAGGTCGGCGCCGAAGTCCTGGCGATATACGCTCGGTTTGACATAGAGGTCGGCGTCAGGCCCGGCCGTCCCGCTGAAGGGGACGGTATTGAACGCCTTGGTTGGGTCAGCGAGGCTCGATCCGGGCTTTGCGCCGCTGAGCCCCAGGCGAGTGTCGCTCTGGGCGGGGATGAATGCGTCGATGTAGACAAGCCCCTTGACCGCGGGGTTCCCGGTCGCCGCATTAGTGATGACCATGCCGCCGTAGGAGTGGCCGGCGAGAATGATCGGGCCGGTCACGGTCTTGAGGTAGCTGGCCAGATAGGCAGAATCGCTCGCGACCCCGCGCAGCGGGTTCGGAGGGACATCGACGGTGTACCCGTCGTGCTGGAGGAGCGCGACGACGCCGTCCCCGCTTGATCCGTCGGCCCAAGCTCCGTGGACGAGCACCACGGTTGGCTTGGCCGCGGCGGTCCAGTTCTTGGCCGACGCGTGCGCGAATGACGCGGACGAGAGCAGGAGAACGGCGGCGCTGAGGAGCATCAGGAGCGCTGGACGGGCAGCGCGCGTTGTGATTCTTCGGTGGGTCATGGTCGAGCCTTTCTGACACTGCAGGGGTGGGTGAGACGGTGATGAGGTGACGCGATCGGGAATGAGATCGCGTGAGTACCGGAGGCGGCCATGGGCCGGAGCCGGAGCGACAGCGAGTTGGTCCGGCAGTAGCGTGTCGGTCAGGCGACGGTCGTTTCGACGGGGACCGATTCGCCGGTCACCGACTGCAGCCACTGAAGGGTCGCGTCGGCGACTTCCCGCCACCCGCTGTCGATCGTGAGCGAGTGCCCGCGGCCTTCGAACTGCTTGAGCTCGGTGACGGCCGCAGAGTCCCGGTACTGCTTCAGCGTGGAGCGCGTCGTCACGTCCGGGACGGTGTGGTCCTGTTTGCCGGAGATCAGCAGCAGCGGGCCGCGCTGCTCGTTGCCGGTGTTGACCTTCGCCTGGGAGTGCACGACGAAGTTCGCGGCAGCTGCCTGGAACAGTGGGCGGGCGGGAGCCGGGATCGACCATCGATCGCAGAGGTCCGTCTGACTCCTCCTGGGTGAGCTCGTTGCCGAAGCCGAAGCGAAACTGTTTCGCCGTCAGGGAGATCGCCTTGTGGAGGTTGGCCGGGTTACCCAGGACGGCGAGCGCGGCGCGGATCTGGGCCAGGGGTAGCGGCGCACGGTTTTGATCTGGGCGGGGTCGATCGCCACGGCGGCCGCGGCGAGGTCCTGACCGAGGAGCTTCTCGGCTAGCAGACCACCGAATGAGTGTCCGATGAGGATCGGCTTGGCATCGAGCGCGCCAATGATCTCCGCGAAGTGCGCCGCGGCATCGTCGATGCTGGTGTTCGCGACGAGGTCGGGGGTCTCGCGCGCCGCCTGGACGGTCTCCGGCTCGCCCGGCCAGCCCGGCGCGATCGGCTCGTAGCCGGCGTCGCGGTAAAGGTCGAGCCAGGGGTCCCAGCTGGTGGCGTGCAGCCAGAGGCCGTGGATGAAGACGACGGGTGTGGATGATGCGGTCATTAACACGAGTCCTGTCTGCCTGGGGACCCAGGCGATGAGTGATGTGCAGAAGGGCTATGGGTCGTGGTTCCCGCAGGCTGGCAGCGGCTCGTCCGTCGTTCATCACTTGACCGGGTGCTTCTGGCATCCGCAATTGAGCCTCGGCCGGCGGGCGCATCACTTGACGCGGTCAGCGGACCGCCTGTGAGCCGGCGGCCCCCAGGCGCCGCGTCGGCGGATCCGTCAGAGGTTGGTCAGCGCGGACGGGACGGGGGCACCCAGTTGCCGGAGCAGGCGCGCGAAGTCCATGCATGTCTCGGCTGCGACATGGTCCAGGGTGGGATCGCCGTAGGCGGCGAGCAAGTCTGCGGGATGGTCGATCGTCAACTGCGCTTCCTCGTCGTGACCGGCGGAGATCACAACGCGCAGAGGGATGTAGAGGAGACATCCGGGTCGCTTACGAAAACCAGGCTCCGCCTTGACGATGTTGCCCGTTATGTAGGTCACCGCGTTGCCCGCCGAACCGTTGAGATGCATGACCGGGCTCGGGTCGAAAATGAAAAAGTTCACGAAGCCGTTCGCCTCAGGCAGACGCTCGCTGGCATCCCAGCCGGCATTGCTGACGTGGCGGCGGTGGTTCTCGCGCAGGATGCGTGCCCATTCGGCCTCGTCGGCTTCGCCGCGGAGGTCCAGCAGCACGAGCTTGAGCAGCGCGTTGAGGCGAGGGAGGTTGCGGAAGCTGCAGCGGCGGTCGCCCAGCAGGCGCCTAGGGCGGCAGGGCACGACGCATGGATGATCGCTCACGAGCCGTGCTCACGTTCGGGCGGTCCACGGCGCCTGGCACGACGACGCCTGCTGACGACCACTCGTCGTCGAGCTCGCGCGCCGGGGGTCACGAATGTGTGACCCCGGCCCTGCCGCTCGAGCGCGCTCACGCCAGTTTCGAGGATTACGCACGGGTCGTGATCGACACCCTCGACAGGCGCGAGGATGAACTGTTCGACGACCGGTGGGGTCCTAGGTGCCAGCGCGCTGAGGTGGAGGCGCTCATGGAGCATTAGCGCGGCGTTTTGGTGCCCGTAATGTGCTTCTGTCACCATCGAGAAGCTTTGCCACTGTTCGGAAAACGCACCACGCCAATCAGCGAAGAGGAGCGCCAGGCGGCGGCTGTTGACCTGGAGCGCATCGGACGGGGAGGTATCCCGCTGGGTGCCGAGCAGCGCCTGCAGCGGGTCGCGGCGGGTGAGTCGGCGGTGTTTACCAGCGATCTGAGCGCCAAGGAGTACGCGGTTGCGCAGGCGTCCGGTCTAATCCCGATTGCACAGATCATGGGCTCCTCGGTCGTCCAGCACGGATGGCAGAACTACGGTTGGGCCGGGTATGGAGGCGGGATCGCTGAGATGCCGTCGTTTGCTGCGCCGTGGAACCTCTCGCGCCAGCGCTCCTTCGACCGTCTGAGCCAAGAGGCGCAGCTGGCAGGCGCCGACGCGGTCATCGGCATCGAGATGACCGCCAAGCCCTTCATGGGGGACCCGGGCAACGTGGAATACGCCGTCTTCGGCACGGCAGTACGGGAGAACACCTCCGCACCGCGGACAGCCTCGCGACCGCGGATGTGCGCGCTCTCCGGTCAGGACGTCGTCATGCTGCGCCGCATCGGCGCCGCGACAGTCGGCGTCATCGGCCACACGGCCGTGGTGTGCGTGGCGCTCAGCGGGGCAGCAAATCAGATGATGCGCTCGTGGTGGGGCAACCAGGAGCTCGGCGAGGTCACCCAGGGGGTCTACGTCGCTCGCCGGCTCGCGATGGACGAGGTGCGCCGTCAGGCGAGCGCCGTCGGCGCCAACGAGATGGTCATCTCGACCCTGACCCACCAGATCGATCACACCGAATATGACCGCGGCGGTTACACGCAGCATGTCTTTATCGTCTCGATGCACGTGCTTGGCACCGCTATCGCGTTCGGCGCACATGAGCCCCATCCCGCCCCTCTGGGCGAGCCCGTCATGTCGATCAACCTCGGCGCCTAACTTCAGGAGAGCACCCATGTCGACCTACGACCCCACCAGTACCGAAGGCCTCGCCGAGCACGCCAGTGAGCGACTGCAGATGAACGCGCGTGGACTGTTCACGTCCGACCTCTCGGTGAACGAGTATCTGTGTGTGGAGAAGGCTGGCTTCGAGCCGGTCGGTCTGGTGGTCGGCTCGAGCATCTACCACATCGGCTTTCAGCAGTCGAGCTGGAAGGCCAGTCAGGAGATGGCTGTCCTCACCCAAGCGATGTACTCGGCACGAGAGCGTGCGATGACACGGATGGAGGAGGAGGCCGATCAACTGGGCGCCGACGGCATCGTCGGAGTCCGCCTGGACGTCGGGCGCTACGAATGGGGTGCAGACATGGCGGAGTTCATCGCCATCGGCACCGCAATCAAGCACAAGGGCGGCAAGGTGCACCGCGCGCCCAACGGACGCCCGTTCACATCCGATCTCAGTGGTCAGGCGTTTTGGACACTGATGCAGACCGGCAAGCGACCTGTGGGCCTTGTCATGGGAAACTGCGTCTATCACGTCGCTCACCGCGGGATGCTCCAATCGATGCGCCAGACCGGTCAGAACGTCGAGCTCGAGCAGTACACCCAAGCCCTCTACGACGCGCGCGAGCTCGCCATGGAGCGCATGCAGAAAGAGGCCGAGGACATTGGTGACGGCGTGCTCGGAATAGTCGAGGTCAAGTTGCACGAGAACAACCACGGTTGGGGAAGCCACGTCATCGAGTTCTTTGCCCTCGGCACCGCGGTCGTTCCCAATGAGCATGCCGATCCAGGGCAGCAACTCCCGGATATCACCCCGGTCATCGACATCAACGACTGATCCTGGCAACGCGATCTGACCGCAGACGAGCCCAGCTCGAGGCGAATCAGGCATCGGTTACCGCCCAGCTTGAAGCGGCGCCGCATTGACCCAGGACGCCTCCTTAGACCACAAAAGGATGTCCTGACCTCGTCGTAAGCGGGGCGTTCAATGCGCCGTGCGGAATCCTCGATCTGCTCACGCAGAGCCCCGCCGGCTCGACGCCGCGTTCAGCATGGACCACTGTCGGCGCGCCCTCTCGCGCCAGGCCGTGGATCTGTGTGCCGGCTGCTCCGCCGACTGGTTCGACTAGCCCCCGTGCGTGCGAAAGATGTGCGGACATCCTATGTGCGACACGCCGGCCATCTGACCCGTGGATTGGACGGTCGGTCGAAGGCGGGTCCGTTGGTCGATCGGCATCTGCGACGAGTCCTGCTTTCCGCCCACAGCGGGCAAGTCGCCCAGCAACGCCGAGATGCCCGTCCAGTTCGATAGCAGGGCGCGGAGGGGTCTGTCTGGAACATTGTCGCGCTCAGGCGCTTCAGGAGGCGAGACGAGGGTGCGCACCCCGGCTCAGCTCGTGTGTACCAACGAGTCGTTGCAGCAACGCTACGACCGTCGCTTGTTCGGTGACGCTGAGCCCTTGACCCAATTCCTGGTCGAGCGTTGGGATCAGGCGGGTCACGCGGGTGACCGTCGCCGAGCCGGATCTCGTTAGTCGCACGTCGAATGCCCGCCGGTCGGTCGTGCTGCGGTGACGCCGGACCCAGCCGGCCGCCTCCAGGTCGTCGATCGGGCCAACCATGTTGTTGCGATGGATCCCGAGGGCGTCGGCCAGCTGCTGCTGGGTCTGGCTCGAGGTGACTGCCAGGTTGCTCAAGACCCCGAACGCCACCACAATCATCGAAGGGGCGTAAAGGAGCGCGAGTCATGCGGATCGCGGTGGTCGGGGCAAACGGGCGGGCGGGACTTGAGGTCGTCAAGCAGGGGCTGAAGCGGGGTCATGAGGTAAGTGCGATCGCGCGACGGCCCGCTGCGGTCAGGGTGGAGCACGAAAACTTCAAAATCCATGCCGCCGACGTGTTGGACCCGGTCGCGCTGGCGCCGGCCCTCGCTGGCGTCGATGCCGTCGTCTCGGCGCTCGGGATCGGGACTTCCAGGGCGGCGACGGTCGTCTATTCGGACGGGATCAAGAACATCGTCAGGCTCACGGGGCGGAGCGGCCCCAAAGTGCTTGTCGTGATCTCCGCAACCCCGGTCGGCCCGCGCCCGGAGCATCCGTTCGTCGACCGGTGCATCGTTATGCCGATCCTGGAGTCGTTCCTACATGCGACCTACGAGGACATGCGTCGGATGGAAGGCGTGTTGCAGGGGAGCGACGTCGACTGGATCTCGGTCCGCCCGCCCCGGCTCGTCAGCCGCGCGGCTACCGGTGCCTACCGTCTGAGCACCGAGCCACTTCCTCGCGGTCGAAAGATCACCTACGCGGACCTCGGGACGGCGATGCTCGACGCCATCGGCCGGACGGACCTCTACCGGAAGGTGGCGTTTGTGGCCAACTAGAGTCCGCGCGCTCGCAAAGTCACTGGCCGGTGGCGGCCCGGTCGGTTCAGATGCTGGAGGGGCGCGCTCGGAGCGTCACATCTGGCTGGACGTCCTACCAACCGCATACAGCCCGTGCGGCGCGGCGGCCTGGCAATCGGCGAGGAGCGGTGCTGGGATCCCGTTCCGGGTGCGCATCCTGTGTTGGTGCTGGTGGAGGCGTCATGCTCGCTGCTTCGCCCGGGAGGCCGCCGGCCGGACCGGCGCGACCAACTCGTCGGCACTGTCCAAACCGGCCGGCGTGCGGCGACGTAGGGGTAGTGGCTGCGTATCGTGCGGCCGTATCGATAGGAGGCGACCGTGCCGCAGTACATGTTGTTGCTCTATGGGTCGGAGTCTGTGGATGAGGCTGAGCGGGCGCAGCGGTGGGCGCAGATGCCGTTATGGGATCAGGTGAACGCGAGTCTGCGCGAAGCCGGCGTTTTGGTTGCGCACGCGCCGCTTCATTCGGTCGAGACCGCGACCACGGTGCGCGTTCGGGGTGATGAAACGGAGTTGACCGATGGTCCGTTCGCGGTGACCAAGGAGGTGCTGGCCGGCTACTACGTACTGGATTGCGCCGATCTGGATGAGGCGATCAAGCACGCCGCGAGGTTGCCATGGGCCCGGTACGGGTCGGTCGAAGTGCGGCCCATCGTGGCCGATGACGAGATCCCGCTACGCGATCGGAGCGCCGGCGGGCCGTGAGCTCTGCTGAGCCGCCACGCCGAGCGGGCCCGGATCCCGTCGGCGCCGCGATCGCGACGGCGTTCCGTACGGAGCACGCGGCGGTGCTGGCGACGTTGATTCGACATGTGGGCGACTTTCAGTTGGCGGAGGATGCCGTGCAGGACGCGTTCGCTGACGCGGTCAGCGGGTGGCGGCGCGACGGCGTCCCAGCCCGGCCGGGGGCGTGGCTCATGGTCGCCGCGCGGCGTCGAGCGATCGACCGTATGCGCCGCAACCAGTCGGTGGCAGATCGAGCGGATCGGATGGCTGAGCTGATGCGGCTTGATCGCCAGGCGCACCCGGACCCGGACGAGGACAGCGCAATCGTTGATGACCGCCTGCGGCTCATCTTTACATGCTGCCATCCGGCGCTTGACATGCCGGCGCGAGTGGGTTTGACGCTGCGCGCCGTTGGCGGACTGACGACCGGCGAGATCGCGCGCGCGTTGTTGGTGGCGGAGGCGACGATGGGTAAGCGGATCGTTCGCGCAAAGCGCAAGATCGCCGAGGCGCGAATCCCTTACCGAGTCCCAGAGGATGAGGAGCTGCCCGACCGCCTGCGCGGTGTTCTCCGGGTGCTGTATTTGATCTTTAACGAGGGCTACTCGGCGACCGAGGGCGAGCGCCTGGTGCGAGCCGAGCTGTGCGGGGAGGCGATCCGCCTCGCGCGGCTGCTGTGCGAGCTTATGCCGGACGAAGCCGAGGTTTGGGGGCTGGTGGCGTTGATGCTCTTGCACGACTCTCGTCGTGATGCGCGCGTGGCGCCTGACGGTCGCTACATCGCGCTCGACCAGCAGGACCGGTCACAGTGGGATCATCAGCGGCTCGGTGAGGGGCTGGAGGCGCTCGACCGAGCGTTGCGGTTCCGACACCCGGGCCAGTATCAGCTCCAAGCCGCGATCACAGCCGTCCACGTCCGTGGGGCGGACACGGGTACGACGGACTGGGAGCAGATCGCGGAGCTGTACCGCGCGCTCGGTCAGATCGCGCCCTCGGCGGTCGTCGAGCTGAACCGCGCGGCGGCGGTCGGGTTCGCCGTTGGACCGCAGGCCGGGCTCGAGCTGCTCAAACCACTGCTCGGCGACCCTGCACTCGCGCGCTATCAGCCGCTGTATGCAGCGCACGCCGACCTGCTCCGGAGAGCCGGCGACCCATCGGCCGCCAAGCGCGCCTACGAGACGGCGATCGAGCTGAGTGCCAACCTCATCGAGCGTGCGGAACTCGAGCGGCGCCTGAAGGATCTTTGACGGGCCTGTCCAAAACGCCGCTCGCGGTGCGTCGGAGTAGTGAGGCCGCCTCTGGGAGGCGGTGAACTCCGAGTCACAGGAGGTCAGATGACGTCTCCAACCCCGAATATTCATCGCTGGCGAGCGTTCTCGCTGCTTGCCGTTGCCGCGTTTATGACTGTCATGGATCTCACGATCGTCAACACCGCGCTGCCGACGATCGGGCGAAAGCTCCACTTCCCTCAAACAAGCCTGCTGTGGGTCGTGACCGCATACGGGCTCGCATACGGCGGCTTTCTGCTGCTCGGCGGCCGGGCCGCCGATCTGCTCGGGCGCCGCCGCATGATCATCGTCGGCCTGGCCGTGTTCACGGCCGCTTCGCTGGGAGCGTCGCTGGCGGCCAGCGAGGCGGTCCTGATCGCGATGCGCGCCGTCCAGGGTCTTGGCGCCGCGCTGTTCCTCCCAGCCGCATTGTCGACTGTTCGAAACATGTTCACCGAGGGCGCCGAGCGCAACAAGGCGCTCGGTATCTGGGGAGGTCTCGCCGCCATGGGTGCGACCTTCGGGGTCGTGTTCGGCGGCCTGCTGACGCGGTTTGCCGGATGGCAGTACGTCTTTCTGCTCAACGTCCCGGTCGGCTTGGTCGCGCTACTGCTGATCCGGCGGGTTGTCCCAGAGACTCGCGTCCACACCGCGCGGCGACGCTATGACCCGTTCGGTGCCGTGACGGTGACCGGCGCGCTCGTGCTGCTCGCCTATGCAATCGCGCAAGCCCCGCAGGTCGGTTGGGGGGCGGCTCGTACGATCGCCGAGCTAGCGATCGCCGTCGCGCTGGTCGCAGCGTTTCTGGTAATCGAGAGTCGCGGCGAGGCACCGCTGATGCCGCTGCGAATCTTCCGGCTGAGAACGCTCGCCGGAGCGAACGCTGTCGGCGTCCTGCTCGGCGCGAGCTTCTACTCGTTCATCTTCATCGGCACCCTCTACATGCAGCAGGTGCTCGGCTTCTCAGCTTTGCAAGGCGGCTTTGCGTGGGCTGCGGCAGGGATCACCTCGATGCTCTTCGCCGGCGTCTCGCAGCTGCTTGTCACGAAGGGGTCCGCGAAGCTGGTGATGGCGTTCGGAATGACGGTCATCGGCATCGGCATCCTCTGGACCACCCAAGCGCCAGTGCACGGGCACTACTGGGCGAACCTGTTCGGGCCATTCCTAGTGGCTGTCGGGATGGGAAGCGCCTTTGCCTTCATTCCGGTATCGATCGGCGCGCTCGCCGGCGTCGTCGAACACGAAGCCGGCGTCGCATCCGGGCTGATCTACACCTCCCAGGAGCTGGGCGGCGCGCTCGGCATCGCGATCGCCTCGAGCATCTCCGCCAGCCACTACGACACCCTTCTGCGCGGCGGAGACACCGTGCAAGCGGCGCTCACCGGCGGATTTCACTCCGCTCTCTGGGTGTCCGGCGCGATCGCGCTGCTCGCGATACCAGTCACGTTCCTCCTGATCCGCAGGGACGAGATGGCAACGGCGGTCGCCGCGGTCGCAATCCGGGGTCCGGAGCCTGAGCCTGCCATCTGACGTGCGGCAGACAGAGCGATTCAACGAGCCACGGCTCGCCAACGAACCAGGAGTCAACGATGCAACACACGATCGTCACCTACACCGTCAAACCTGGGCGTGCGGGGGAGAACGCAGCGCTCGTGCGCGCGATGTTCGAGGAGCTCGCAGAGACGCGACCGGCCGGTTTCCGGTACGCGGCGTTCTATCTGTCCGACCAGCGCCAATTCGTACACCTATACACCGATGAGGGCAGCACCACCGGCGTACAAGCGCTGGACTCGTTCAAGGCCTTCGTGGCCGGAGCGGAGGATCGCCACGAGCAGCCGGCCACATTCACCCAGCCCGAACTCATCGGCGATTACCGCACATTCGACGACCCGTCCATCCTGCCTCCGGGGACTGACCTCCGGCCCCGCCGGTTCAACGCAGTAGCCCCATAAGACCACAGGAGGACACAAGTCATGCGCAAGCTCGTCGAATCCGCACTCGTATCCCTCGACGGCGTAATCGGGTCGCCCGACCGCTGGTCGCTCTTTGACGAGGAGTCCAGCCGCTGGACCCTGCAGGAGCTGGACAACTACGAGGCGTTTCTCATGGGTCGCGTGACCTACGAGTTCTTCCGGAATAGCTGGGGATCCGCCACTGGGGGCCCTCTCAGCGAGCGGATCAATGCGATGCCCAAGTACGTCGCGTCCCGGACACTGAGCGACGCGACGTGGAACGCCACCCTCCTCGGGCCGGACCTCGTCGGCGCCATCGAACAGCTCAAGGCACAGCCGGGGAAGGACCTGATCAAGTGGGGCCTCAGCCGGCTCGACGACACGCTCCTGCGCGCGGCGCTCATCGACGAGCTTCAAGTGTGGTTCATGCCCGTCGTGGTCGGCGCTGGCCAGCGGCTGTTCGAAGACGTTGACACCTCCTCGGTTGCGTTCACGCTCACCCACGTCCGCGAGTTCACCAATGGCTCAGTCATTCACACATACACCCCCAACTACAGAGAGGAGCGACGTACGCAAGCGCCGACCGTCTGATCAGACACCGCCCGGCTATCCGCCGCTGCTCGGCAGCTAACACGACAATCAGCGGAGGAGACAACCATGGAGCGCGCAGCCATCCAGCACAAGCGCGAGCCCGGCCCGGGCGGCAAATTTCGGTGAACACTGTCACGCCCACACACACTCTGCACGACGTTGCTCTGGTTCTTGGTGGCGGTGGCGCCGCGGGAAATGCGTGGGCGATCGGCACCTCCTCCGGTGCCATTGCGGCAGCACAGCTACGCAGCGGCATCAGGTCACGCCGGACGTCCTTGACGGCAACGGGCGACACCATCGGCGAAGGTCAGCCACGACGCGACCAAAGCAGGGAGAGTCAGCGCGAAGCGGCCGAGGACAATCCACCACGCGCGCCAACAGCGCGACGCCCACGCAGCTTCTCACTGAAAACCAGGGCTCCGAGTGCAGGGGGATCCATCGGTCGTCGTGCCTGGGAGAGACCCAGACACTGGTGTAGCGGATTTGGCGATTAGCGAGGGCTGGCACCGTGTTGGCGGCTCTGCCCTGCTTTGGCGTCGCGACGCGCACACTGCTTCGCTCCGACCACGCCCATCACGGTGCCAAATTGGCGGGCCGAGTTCTGGCTGCTTGCCTTGTGCGCACGGGGTCGCCCGTCGACGTCGTGCCGATGCTCAGTTGGGGATTGAGCATGGCGCCGATCGCGGCGGCTGTCTGCTGGTCACGGAGATTGGCGGCGACCGGGCGAGGGCGTGGGGGTCAGGTCGAGTAGGTGATGGTTAGGTTGAGGCTGTTGCCGCTGCCCACGGACCGGGTACGGATCGTGCCGTGCGCGCCTGCGAATTTGTTGGTGCCGGTGTTGATCGGCATGGATACGAACGGGTTGCTGTGGGCGAGGTTCGCAGTGAAGCGGTTCGCGAGCAGCATCGATCCGCCGATCGCGATCTGCCCGTAGCACAGGGCCATGGGGGCCTTGGTGACGAAGCAGATGATGTTCGTCGAGGCGGTCGGCGTGTCGGCGTGGTGCTTGAGGCTCCCGAGGTATTCGATGCCGGTGTTCGTGAGGACGGATCCGGCGGGGGGTGGGGGGACGTGGCCCAGGATCGGATGACCGGATGGATCGGTGAATGTGTTCTGCGTGGTTTTCGCGAACAGTTGAAGCGTGGCGGCGCTTGCCGAGCTTGCCGGGATCGCGACGGCACAGAGTGCCCCGAGCGCGATCTTGCCTGCTCGCCATCCACCTGAATCGAGCTTGAAAATGGTCACGTTGGTCTCCTCGATTGGCTCTCGGTCGCTATGGGTCGGCTAGGTCTGCTCAGTGCGCGGTCCGGCGCTGCCGGATCAGCGTTGCGGCTCCCACCAGGAGCGCCACCGCGAGACCGACGATGAAGGTGATGAAGAAGAGGTTGCTCAGGGTCCCGGGGTGGCTTGAGTTCTTGGCGGTCAGGTTGGCGGTGACGAACAGGGCGATTTCGACGATCGCGTAGAGGATCCAGCCGGTGCGGCTGATCGCGACGCGGGTTGGGTTGAGTGACACTGCGCTTGCCTCCGTGGTTGGTTGGCTCGGACGGCCTGGTTGGTGCGCGGCTGACGCTGTCACGGTCGAGGGCGGCTGTCGTCGTCGGCGCGACGGATCTCTCGTGGACTATTCGGTGATCGGGGTCGTACTTGGGGAGGACACTGGATCGGCGCGTGGGAGGACGCGCCGGAAGATCTCGGGCGCTAGCGTGCGCTCGTGGGCGCTGTGGAAACCTGGATCGAGCGGATCCGCCGGATCGATCTGGCGTGGGTCGATCGCGCGGCGGCTGGGGTGTTCACGGTGGGGGCGATCCTCGACGCCGGCTCGCAACCGCACCGGTCCCTGGGTGTTGTCGCGGTCGCGTCGTTGATCGTGCTGATGGGCAGCATCGCGTGGCGACGCGCCGACCCGGCCGCGACGACGCTTGCCGCGGTGTCCGCGCTGATTGTGTTCACGGTCGCCAGCGGCTACCACGGCGATGGCTCGTTCGAGGTCGCCGCGATGGCGCTGAACTTCTACACACTCGGGCGCTGCACTCCGGAGCACTCGAGCCTGCGTCGCTCGGCGGCGCTGCTCACGTACTGGCTGGCCGGGGCGGCGATAGTCACATACGTGCCGCCGCGGGGGACGCTCGGAAGCTTCCTCGGAGGCTGGGCACTGGTCGGCGTACTGCCGTTTGCGGTTGGCTGGCTGCTCGAGCGCCGGCACGCCTTAGCGCGCGAACTGAGGGTCCGAGCAGCCGAGCTGCGCGGCGAGCAGGAGCTTGGCGCTCGGCGTGCGGTCGTCGAGGAGCGCAACCGAATGGCGCGCGAGCTGCACGACGTGATCGCCCACTGCATGAGCGTCATGGTGGTCCAGACGCAAGCCGCCCGCCGCATCGCCCCCACCGACATCGACGCTGGACGCGACGCGCTTTGGGCCGTGGAGCGATCCGGGCGCGAGGCGCTCGTCGAGCTGCGCCGAATGGTCGGCGCGCGGCGCCGCGACAGCGACGATCCTGTCGGTGGCCCGCTTGGCCTGGGGCAGCTCGAGGCGCTGGCGGGGAGGGCGCGCGAAGCGGGGCTGCCGGTCGATGTCCGGGTCGAAGGCCAGCCGGCGGGGGTGCCGCCGGAGGTCGATCTGGTGGCCTACCGGGTCGTGCAGGAGGCGCTAACGAACACGATCAAGCACGCTGGCCCCGCGCGCGCGCGCGTCACAGTCGTGGTTGGCGCGGACGCGCTGGAGCTCCGGGTCCTTGACAGCGGGCGCGGACCGAGCGGCGGGGCAGAGCGCGAGCACGCTGCGTCGAATGGATCCGGTCATGGGCTGGTCGGAATGGCAGAGCGTGTCGAGCTGTATGGGGGCACGCTACGTGCCGGGGCTCCAGCCGGCGGCGGGTTTGAGGTGGGCGCCCGGATTCCCTTCGGGACGGCCTTCAGCGCGCCGCGTTCACGCGGCCACGAGCCCGGCGCCCAGGCGCGGGTGATCGGGAGCGAGGAGGCGGGTTTGCGGTGGCCGGGGCTGGACGGGGTGATCGCGCTCGCGTCCCTGGCCGCGCTGGAGCTCGGGGTACTGGCCGCCTCCCACCGGCACGGACCGCTCGCCGTTGACCTGATCGTCGCGGCAGTGATCGCCCTCGCCGCGGTGTGGCGCCGGCGATTCCCATTGGGATTCCTGATCGTGGTCGGAGTGCTCGGCTCGGTGATGAACACGTATCTCGTGGAGCTCAAGAACTCGCCGGTGATCGGCGCGTACTTCGTACTTGTTCCCAGCTATACGGTCGCCGCCTGGGCCGAGAGCAGAGAGGCGGCGTTCGGGCTCGCGTTCATGCTCGGTGGCGCTGCGATCTCCGCGTTGGCCACGCGGCGCGGACAGGCAGGCGACTTCGTCGGCGCGGCGTTCGCGGTGACCGGCGCGTGGGCCGCCGGCCGCGCCGTCCGCTCCTACCGGCTCTTGACTTCGGAGCTGGCACGTACCACGGCGCGGCTGGCGGTCGAGCGCGAGGACCGCGCGCGACTGGCGGTCGCCGCCGAGCGCTCGCGGATCGCCCGAGGGCTGCACGCGGCAGTTGCCGGTCAGGTCGCCTCGATGGTCGTGGTGACAGAAGCGGCGCTGCGCCAGCTGGACTCCGATCCCGCAGCAGCCGAGCGGTCGATGGACGCTGTCGAGCGCACCGGTCGCGTTGCGCTGGCCGATATGCGCCGCATCCTCGGCGTCCTGCGCCACGGCGAGCACGGCGGCGAGCTGCGTCCGCAGCCCGGGGTCGATCAGATCTACGGCCTCCTCGAGCGCGCCCGGGAGCACGGTCAGCACGTCGAGCTGACCGTGGAGGGCGACCCCGGAACGCTGTCCCCGGGCATCGAGCTCGGGCTCTACCGGATCCTCGAGAGCGCGCTGCATGACATCCGCCCCTACGATCAGGCGCCGGTCACCATGCGCCTGCGTTTCGGCGCCGAGGGCCTCGACCTTCACCTCACCGCCGCCGGCAGGGATGGCCCGAACGGGTGGCCGACCGATGCGATGCGCGAACGCCTGCTGCTGTGCGGTGGACAGCTCGACCCTCAGCCCAGCGGCGATGACGGCTGGCGCTTCGACGCCCAGCTACCGGGCGCGCCACAGGAACAGGAACCATGAGCGTGCGCGTCGTGATCGCCGACGACCAGGAGCTGATCAGGACGGGCTTCCGGCTCATCCTCGCCGCAGAGCCAGACATCGAGGTCGTCGGGGAGGCCGCAACCGGCACCCAAGCCGTCACGATCACCGACCAGCTGCGACCCGATGTGGTGCTGATGGACATCCGCATGCCCGACCTCGACGGGATCGAAGCCACCCGCCGCATCCTCGCCGACGATCAAGCGCCCCCGACCAAGGTACTGATCCTGACCACCTTCGACCTCGACGAATACGTCTACGACGCGCTCCGCGCCGGCGCGAGCGGCTTCCTGCTCAAAGACGTACCCGCATACCAACTCGCCACCGCCGTACGTACCGTCGGCGAAGGCGACGCGCTGCTCTCCCCCAGCATCACACGGCGGCTGATCGAGCAGTTCGCCACCCCCCGAGCGCCCGCCAAGCCCACGCCCGGCATCGACGAGCTCACCCCACGCGAGCTGGAGGTCTTCCGCCTGCTCGCAACCGGCAAGACCAACCGCGAGATCGCCGCCGAGCTGATCGTCGGTGAGACCACGATCAAGACACACGTCACCCGAATCCTGATGAAACTCGCGCTGCGTGACCGCGTGCAGGCCGTCGTGCTCGCCTACGAGACAGGAATCGTCACCCCTGGCCAGACAACCTCCAGCTCGTGACACGCGGGGAGGGTCCCCGACGGGGGCCCCGGGCAAACCGCGGTGCGGGCCGGCCACCATCGCGACCTGCTTTTGTCCCGTGACGTGCACCTCAGACCCGGGGTCGCGTCTCAGAACTGCTGTAAATACGCGCCGGGTGCTGTCAGAGCGACGGCGTAGGTTCCCTCAAGTCCTGCCAGACGATGAAGGAGGCCTACGCCGTGAGACGCACCGTACCGCCATCAGCGGAGATACAAGCCGAGATCGACAAGTTGCTCGGCAAGGGGCTGGTCGATGATCCGCAGAAGATGCTGTCCGAGCTCGCGCGGCTCGGCGCCCGGTTGATCATCCAGCGGGCTGTTGAGGAGGAGTTCGATGGCTGGCTGGGTCGCGCCCGCTACGAGCGTCGACCCGAGCGCGAGCGCGGCCTGAAGAACTTCGAGGCGGGGCTGCGCAACGGGTTCCGTCCCCGGCATCTGCAGACCGGCGAGGGCGAGCTTGAGATCCAGATCCCGCAGGCGCGCCACACCACTGTGCCGTTCGTGTCCAAGCTGTTCCCGAAGTGGCATTGCAAACGGCTGTTCCGGACCGATCCTTTGAAGACGCTGGTGATCGGCGGGTTCGTCAGGGGCCTGTCGATGCGTGACATCGAGTCGTTGTGCGAGGAGGCCGGGGTCGGGAAGCTGTCGCGCTCAACAGCCGCGAGGATCTGCGCGGAGCTGCACGAGCGCTTCGAAGCGTTCAAACGCCGCTCGCTCTATGACACCGATCTCGTCGTGCTGTTCCTCGACGCGATCTATCTCCCGGTCCGCCCCAGCGGCCCGAAGGAGGGCGTGATCTGCGCCTGGGGAATCGATGAGAACGGCCGCAGGCAACTGGTTTCGGTGCAGTTGGGATCACGCGAGTCAAAGGAAGACTGGCTCGAGCTCGGGCGTGACCTCACGGCCCGCGGGCTAGGCGCACCACGCCTGGTGGTCGCCGATGGCGCCCCGGGGCTGATCAGCGCCGTCGGTGAGCTCTGGCCCCGTGCTGACCGTCAACACTGCTGCGTTCATCGCCTGCGCAACCTGGTCGCGAAGCTCCCCAAGGCCGAGCATGACCGGGTCCGCTTCAACTACTGGGCAGCGCTCACCGACGCCACATCAGTCAAGGACGGCAAGCTGCGTCTGCAAGTCCTGATCTCCGAGCTCGAGCACCGCGGCTACGAGGCCGCCGCCCGGTGCCTGGCAGAGGACCTCGACGCCTTGGTCGTGCACCTGCGCTACCCGCTCAGGCACCGCGAGCGGTGGCGGTCAACCAACCTGCTGGAGCGCTCGCTCGGTGAGGTCCGCCGGCGCACCAAAGTGATGGGCCGCTTCCCCGGCGAGAGCAGCTGCCTCTCACTCGTCTTCGCCGTCCTCGACCTGTTCATCGCGCACGCCTCAAACGGCGCGACGTTCACCGAGCTCGACCGCCAACACCTCTACCGAATCAAATACCGACAAACCGACCCAGACACCCTCGACGAGGAGGTCACCGCCGCATAGACTCACCCCCGGGAACCTCAAAGCCGCAACGAATTTACAGCGGTGAAGAGACGCAACCGACCCGGGTCGGCGCACCCCCGCTTTGCGCGGCGAGGAGGGCAGGGCTCGCTCGGCCGGCGGGAAGCCGCGCGCGCTCGTCGACGCCGCCGGGGGCGACTCGCGACGCTCGGGCCTTCAGTAACGCGGGACCTCATTCCTGTTCGTCGAGAATGGACTCGGAGCTGTTGCCCAAAGCGACGGCCATGCGGTGACAATCTCGATCGAGTGGTCAAGCTGCGTTTACCGCGAACAGGGGCCAGTGATCGGTTGTGGTCAGCTGATAGGAGCCGCGGTGCGTAAAGGAGATTCCGGATCCGACGACCAGGTCCTTGACCGTGCGCGAGACCAGGATCTCGCCGGCGTGCGCGCGTGCCGCGACGCTTTCGGCGATGTTCACGGAGATGCCCGCGATGGTCTCGCCTACGGGGTCGACTTCGCCGGTGTGGATCCCGGCGCGCAATTGGATGCCATGGGCGGCAGCATCGTCACGGATCGCTACTGCGCACCGAATTGCTTGGCCGGGGGCGTCGAAGGTGGCGAGGATGCTGTCTGCGGTGCTCTTGCGCAAGCGGCCGCGATGGGAGCGCACGTGGTGCGAGGTCCTAATGTCTCCGACCGCGTTCCGCGAGCAGGATCGTGGTGAGGACGCGGGCGTGCTCGCTCGCGGGCGGTGTGGCTGCGAGGAAGTCTTCGATCTCCGCGAACAGCGCGTCGAGCTCTTCGCCTTCGGCGAACCGTAGAACGTGGTCGCCGGGCTGCTCGAAGTAGCGGGCGCCGGCGATGTGCGACGCGAGGTAGCGTCCGTAGAAGGGGGGGTTGATCCGGTCTCCGAGGCGCTGGATCACGAGTGTTGGCACGTGGATCGCGGGCAGCGCGGCTCGTACGTCGATTTCGCGGATCATCCGGATCATGCGCAGGTAAGCGCTCGGGCTAATCGCCATGCGCTCAAACCGAGCGAGCGCTTGCCGTGTTTGGGGCGAGTTTGAGCGGCTGGGGAGGAACCAGTCGATCGTCGCGCCCTGGCCCCAGCGGTGCGTGGCGATCTCCTCCATCGCGGCATACACCTCCTCCGCGCCGGGACCGCACGGGTAGTCGGGCGCGGGAAACCAGCGAGCGAAGGCCGACCCGAGGATCAGTGAGCTCACCTTCTCGGGGTAGGTGGCGGTGAACAGAATGCTCATCGGGGCGCCTTCCGAGTAGCCGAACACAACGGCCCGATCCGAGCCGACGGCGTTCATCACGGCCTGCACGTCCTCCATGCGCTCCTCGAGCGAGGAGTCGCGCGGCGCTCGGTCTGAGAGCCCGGTATCGCGCTTGTCGAACAGGATCAGCCGCCCGAGCGACGCGAGGCGGCGATAAAACGCGACCGTGCCCGGGTCCTCCCAGGCCAGCTCGACGTGGCTCATCAATCCCGGCACGAACAAGACGTCACGCTCGCCGTCGCCGACAACTTGGTAGGCGATGTGCACGTCGCCGCTCTCGACGTAACGCGTCTCCGGCGGTGCATCGCCACCGCCGTGCGACTGCCGAGCGCGAGGTATGCGAGCGTCGGGTCCTGCCGCAGGATCTGCGCCTCGAGTTCACGCAGCTCGGTGCCCGGGCTCGATCCCGAGCTGGTCGACCAGCGTCGCGCGCAGCTCGCGATACGCGCGCAGCGCGTCGGCCTGGCGTCCGGAGCGGTACAGGGCGAGCAGCCGCTGATACCAGAACCGCTCACGCAGCGGATGGTTCGTGGTCAGCGTCTCGAGCTCGGCGATCGTCTCCCGGTGGCGGCCGCATGCGAGCTGCGCCTCCATCCTCGACTCGAGCATGCCGAGGCGTTCCTCCTCCAGCCGCGCCTGCTCCGCGGCCGCGAACTGCAGGTCGTCGAGGTCTGCCAGCGCCGGCCCCCGCCACAGGGCCAACCCCTCATCGAATAGCCGCACGGCGGTGTGCGCGTCTCCATCGGCCAACGCGTCACGCCCATTGGCGGCGAGCTGCTCGAACCGCAGGACGTCGAGCTCGTCGGACTCGATCCGAAGGATGTATCCGGGAGACCGGGTCTGGAGCCGATCAGACTCGCCAATCGACCGTAGCGCCTTGCGCAGCTCCGAGAGGCGGACCTGCAAGTTGGCCGCCGCGCGGTCTGGCGCAAGCTTCGGCCACAGTTCGTCCGCGAGGCGGTCGGCCGACACAACGCTGTTGGCGTTCAGGAGCAACAGTGCCAGCACCGCCCGGCTCCGCGCACCGCCGACTTCCAGCGACTGTCCGCGGTACGTCGCCTCGAGAGGACCAAGGACGTGGAACTGCACTGTGCGGCCTCCCTTCGCGACGAGCCCGCTTCAGGCACTGCTCAATGACGTCAAGAGCGTATCCGAGCGTCGGTAATTCGACGGTAATTGACGCGTGGGTTCGGGGAAATGCGGCCAAGTCACGATGCTGCGCATCCAAAGAAGGAGGCAACTGTGAGCACAATCGAGCTGACTACCGCGCCGGAGTACCTCCTAGGCGCTGATGAGAACGAGCGCACGCGGCTGCTGTTGCAGGGCGAGATCCACCGCGCGCAAGCTCAGCGCTTGTTTGGGCGGTTGAGCGTCGCACGCGGCGGGCGGGTGCTGGACGTCGGCTGCGGGCCTCTGGGAGTGCTCGATCTGCTCAGCGCAGCCGCTGGCGCGGACGGTGAGGCGATCGGGCTCGACAACGAGCCGCGGATGATCGCCCACGCGCAGCGATCGATCGCCGAGCTCGGCCTCACGAACGTCCGGCTCGCCCTCGGCGAGGCAGACGAGACAGGGCTGGCGGGCGACGCGATCGATCTCGCGCACGAACGGCTCGTCCTGATCAACCATCCCGAGCCTGAACGGGTCGTGGCCGAGATGGCTCGCGTCGTGCGTCCGGGAGGATGGGTCGCGCTGCAAGAGGTCGACGCGCTGTCCTGGGCGTGCGAGCCGCGGCATCCGGCGTTCGACCAGCTGCTTGCGACATTCGTGGACGCCTTCACCGCGGCCGGCCGGGACCCGTTCGTGGGCCGTCGCCTGCCGGCGCTGCTACGTGCCGCAGGGCTAAGCGACATCGAGTTCGACGCCCAAGCCCACGTGTGGCATTCAGGGCACCCGTATCAGGCGCTCTTGCTCCACTTCATGGGCGTCCTGCGCGAGCGGATCATCCAGAGTGCAATCCTCAGCGAGGCCCGCCTCAACCGGCTCGTAGCCGAGGTCGAGCAGCACCTCGCGCGCCCTGACACGTTCGTGATCCACCCTCTGTTCTTTCAGGCGTGGGGACGCCGGTAACCCGAAACGGAGCCATTCATGTCCATGACTGATTCAACCGTCACGACGCAACCGACCGACGCCGAGCGGGCCGCCGGATCCACGCTGCTGCGGATGATCTGGGGAATCCACACCTCGCGCGCGGTGTACGCGGTAGCTGAGCTTGGGATCGCCGACCTCCTCGCGGACGGTCCAGTCAGCTCGACAGAGCTCGCGCGAGCCACCGGCACACACGAGCCGTCGCTGTACCGAGTGCTCCGCCTGCTCGCGGCGCTCGGGGTGCTCGAGGAGCACGCCGAACACTCATTCAGCGCGACGATAGTCGGAGAGCGCCTGCGCACCGCCGCGCCCGCTGGAATGCGCTCATGGGCGACCTTCCTGGAGGTACTCGGCGGCGTTCGCCCGTTCGCCCACATCCTGCAGACGCTCAAGACCGGGAGGTCCGGTCGGGAGATCGAGTTCGGAGTCGAGCTGTTCGCGTCCATCTCAAAGGACCCGAACGCCCAGGCGATCTTCAACGCCGCAATGTCAGAGCGGACCGCAGCGTACGCCCCCAGCGTCGCAGACCGATACGACTTCGCAGACGCACGCAGAGTCATCGACGTCGGTGGCGGCAACGGGACCCTGCTGGTCGAGATCCTCCGACGAAACGCCCACCTGACCGGGGTGCTGCTCGAGATCCCGGCCGTAGCGGCGCACGCCGACGCGATCCTCGACGCGACCGACATCGCGGACCGCTGCGAAGTGCTCGCAGGCGACTTCTTCGAGCGCATTCCCGAAGGCGCCGACTGCTACGTGCTGGCAAACGTGATCCACGACTGGGACGACGCGCACGCGATCGAGATCCTGAGCAACTGCAGGCGCTCGATCGCGACGGGCGGAAGGGTACTCATCGTCGAACGGCTGATCCCCGACGACGGTGGCGACCCCGTACCCACGCTCCTTAGCGACATCAACATGCTCGTCTTGACGGGCGGGCGGGAGCGCACCAACGCCGAGTACGGCGAGCTGCTTGCGAGCGCGGGCCTGAAGCTCGGGACCGTCCTCCCCGTCGCGTTTCCATATGGCGTGATCGAGGGCCTCGCTGCGTGAGCGCAGCTCGAAGGCAAAGCGCTGACGAGCGGGCTCCGTGCGTCTTGCATGCGACGAAGTCCGGCACTCGGGAGGTGAGCGCTGGCGATAGTCATCCTCCACCAGGCAATGCGACAGTGCCCAACGCGCGCGCCGTCAGAGGAGCCGATTACCAGATCGCCACGAACGCGAGCGCCTCGAAGGGCGACACCGAGAGTGCCGAGTTAGCCGACCAGCAAGAGCGACCCCTCGTCGGTCGCAGGCGGCTCCTTTGCCATATGGATGCAGAAGAGCTGTTTGCGACCGAGTCGTGTCCCGGACGAGGGCGCAGACCTGCTTTCGCGGCGCGTCGCGCTTCATTGCCGCGCGGGCGACGCACCTGAGTTGCGCGGTCTGCAGGACTTGGGCTTGCTGTTCAGGCGGCGGGCGTCAGGCGGCTTGGAGCGCCGGGGCTAGATCCTCGGCGGTCGCCTCGACGGTCTCGGGTACGGTCACGATGAGCCGTCCGTCTCGATTCAAGACCTGACGCGCGTTGATGACGGTCAGGCCGACGATCTCCTGGGTGCCCGGCGCGAAGCGAAGGACGTGTCCTTCGGGGGTTTCTTCGCCTTCGCCGGGCTGCGGCTCGCCGACATGCAGGTAGAGGACGTCGCCGTCGGCGTCATAGTCGGCGTGGTCGAAGGTCAGCGGTCCGATGCGGATGTTCACGGCTTCCATCGCTTGGGATCCTTCCGGTTGGCCAGCGCCGTGATGATCCGCGCCGGCTCCTGCTCATAGCTTACGACCGCCATCAGCCAGCGGCTTGGCCCGACGCCACGCCGGTAGAACCGCGTTCGGTCGGCAAGCGCGTCCGGCTCGACGTGATCCGGCTCCGCGACGGTCTCCACCACGGCTTCGAGATGATCGACCAGCTCGGGGTGGTCGCGCGAGATCTTGTCTTCCCAGATCCGGGCAAGCAGCACGACTTCCCGGCCATCGGGGTCGGTGACGGTGGCACCAGCAGCCCTCTCGCTCGCCATCAGGGGCAGGCTGCCGCACACCTCGGACGAGGAGTGGCGGCTGGGTTCGAATAGCAGCGCACGTTCAACCAACCACCAAGGGAGGATTCGTGGAATCCGTGCTGCTGGACGCCGCAGGGCACCGCCGCTCGCCAGCGACGATGCCTGGCTATCACCGAGGCCGCCCGCCGCGCAACAAGGGCGAGCAGTATCCGGCCGACCCGCCGACGGTCGACGAGATCGTCGCCGCGATGGGGGTGGTGGGCGACCGGGCCGAGGGGAATCGCCTCCGTGCGCTGATCGTGCTGCTCTGGAGAGCGGGCCTGAGAATCAGCGAAGCTCTCGCGCTTCAGGAGAGCGATCTGGACTGCTCCCGCGGCGCCGTCCTTATCCGCCGTGGGAAGGGAGGCAAGCGCCGTGAGGTGGGGATGGACCGCTGGGCCTGGGAGCAGCTCGACCCGTGGCTCGAGATTCGGCGCGAACTTCCGATCGGCGCGCTGTTGTGCGTCATCCATGGGCCGACCGCCGGACGGCGCTGGGAGGCATCAGCGGCGCGCAAGCAGCTGCATCACGCGGCGGCCGAAGCCGGCGTCAGGCGCCGGTTTGCACCGCATCAGCTCCGGCACGCTCACGCGGTCGAGATGGCGCACGAAGGTGTCCCGCTCGTCGTCATCCAGCGCCAGCTCGGACACGCCAACCTCGGCATCACCAGTATCTACCTCCAGGGAATCGATAGCAGCGAGATCATCAGCACGGTCCACGGACGCCCGTCACCGACGATCTCCGCCAGCGCGGGCCTGCGGATCAGGCGGTATCAGCAGCGGCTGGGTCGGTCGGCGTTTGTTGGCCGACCCAGGCCCATACCTTCGGTTGGTGATGAGCAGGTGCGCAGCCACCGGCGCGGTCGATACCCGCTTTCGTTCTCGCGCGGGCCTTGGCGTTGTCTGGTTACGCGGGCCTCCCGCCGCCAGGGGTTTGACGTCGGCGGTGGCCAAGGGGCTGCGCCGATACCCCAGTCGCCGCTGTTTGCCTCTTCACGACGACCCAGGTGACGCCTCGCATGTTCTGCTTGGACGTGAACACGTCCCCGATGAGCTTGACGTTGATGGAGTGCGCTCCTCCTTTGCCGATCGGTTGTCTCTAGCGATCGGTTGCGGGTGAGAGGTCTTCGGCCAGGACCGTGTACCAGCAGCCGGCCGAGCAGCGGACCTTGACCGCGTCGACCGGGCCATCGGTCGATTGCCAGGTCCAGCGATCCTCTATGTAGGCCGGGCTCGCGCATTGCGGGTCCGGGCACAGAACGTCGTGCACGTCGAGTACGGTCGGGCGCTCGAGAAGTGGTGTGCTCATGTGGACTCCTTTGAGCTTCGTGTGAGCACGAGGCTACGTCTGCGGGTACCGGGTTCGCGTCCGGGTGGCACCTAGTCAGACCCAGGGGGCGGGGGCGCTTGCATCAGGGGAATCGCTCGCCCTAGGATGGGCGAGGAGACGTTTGAGGTCATGCGCGCCGTTGCCCCAGTGGAGTCAGGCCGCCTTCGGGTGAAGGGGTTCGAGATCTCCTACGAGGTGTTCGGCGCGGGCGACCGGCCGCCCGTCCTGCTGCTCCCGACATGGCAGATCGCGCCGAGCTTGATCTGGAAGATGCAGCTCCCCCATCTGGCGCGCTCCTTCCGGGTCATCACCTACGACCCGCCGGGAATCGGCGGCGGCGAGCGCACGGAGGATCCGGCCGCGTTCGAGCTTGACCGAGTCGTCGACTACGGCATCGCGCTACTCGACCACCTCGGCGTCGCCGCGACCAGCGTCGTCGGCCTGTCGATGGGCGGGGCCCACGGCTTGTGGATGGCGGGATGCTATCCGGAGCGCGTCACCCGACTGATGGCGATCGCGACCGTCCCACCGGAATGGGCGTTCGGGGAGGATCCGGCGTTTTGGGAGCGGCGTGAGTCCTACGACGGGTGGGAGAAGAAGAACGCTCACTACTGGCGCGAGCACTACATGGAATGGGTCACGTTCTTCATGGAGCAGGTGTTCAGCGAGCCGCATTGCACCAAGGCGATCGAGGATGCCGTGGGGTGGGCCATGCAGACCACGCCGGACATCCTGATCAGCAGCGTGGTCAACCCCGCGCTGATGCCTGGCGTCCCGCTCGATCAGATCGTGCGACAGATCAAGTGCCCCGTGCTCCTGATGCACGCCCGCGACGACCGGATCGCCGACATCGCGACCAGCCGTGCCCTCGCCGACGCCAGGCCGTACTGGGAGATGATCGAGTTCGATGCCGGCGGACACGGCGTGAACATCCGCAACGCGGTGCGGGTGAACCTCGAGATCTCCTGCTTTCTCGGCGCGCGCGCGCCAAAGCGCCGGATACTCCGGCGCGCGATGGCGCGGCGAGCACCACGGGCGCTGTTCATCTCTAGTCCAATCGGCCTCGGCCACGCGCAACGCGACCTCTCAATCGCCCGGGAGCTCCGTCAGCTGGTCGGCGAGCTCGAGATCGAGTGGCTAGCCCAGCATCCAGTAACGCGCGTACTCGAGGACGCGGGCGAGACGATCCATCCCCTCAGCCGCGCGCTGGCCAGCGAGTCGGCCCACTGGGAGGGAGCGTCGGGCGAGCACGAACTACACGCGTTCCAGGCCCTCAGGGAGATGGACGAGATCTTCCTGGCCAACTTCATGGTGTTCCTCGACGTCGTCCGCGACGGCGCCTACGACCTGTGGGTGGGTGACGAGGCGTGGGAGGTGGACTACCAGCTGCATGAGAACCCCGAGCTGAAGGCGGCGCCGTTCGTGTTCCTGACCGACTTCGTGGGCTATCTGCCGATCGACTCGCGTGAGGAATCGCCCGAGAGTCGCCTGACGAGCGACTACAACGCCGAGATGATCGAGCAGGTCACCCGGCAGCCACGTGTGCGCGACCGCGCGCTCTACATCGGTGACCCGGACGACATCGTTCCCGACCGATTCGGTCCGGGCCTCCCGCTCATCCGCGACTGGACGTCCGAGCATTTCACGACCACCGGGTACATCGACGCGTTCGACGCCGGCGACTACGCCGACGTGAGCGCAGTCCGCGCACGGCTCGGATACGAACCAGATTGTCCGCTGGTCATCTGCACCGTGGGCGGCACCGCGGTCGGCGAGTACCTGTTGCGCAAGGCGATCGCAGCTTGGCCGCTGATCCATGCCGAGCGCCCTGATGCGCACTGCGTGGTCGTTGCCGGTCCTCGCCTGGATTCCGCCGGCCTCCCGCAGCACCCTGGCCTCGAGGTGCGCGGCTACGTGCACCAACTCCACGAGCATCTCGCCGTGGCGGACCTAGCGATCGTGCAGGGCGGCCTGGGCACGACGATGGAGCTGACCCTGACCCGCCGCCCGTTTCTGTACTGCCCACTCATCGATCACTTCGAGCAGATCTACCACGTTGCGCATCGCCTCGAGACCCGCGGCGCTGGACGACGGATCGATTACGCGCGGTGCAGCGCCGAAACCATCGCGGAGCTCGCGCTCGAGACACTAGGCTCGGACACCACGCAGTATCGTCCGCCCGAACCGGGCGCGGCTAGGCGCGCCGCATCGTCGATCGTCGAACTCCTTTGACACATCGCAAGGGGCCGGCATGGGGCTCGACGCGGCCCGCGCGTTCGCGGCGTCAGGCGCGGCCGTCGTGCTCTCCGACGTCAACGAGCAAGCGCTGCGCGCCGCGACCGACGAGCTGACCGCCGCAGGTCACGGGGCGCTCGGCGTCACCTGTGACGTCGCCGACGAGGCGCAGGTCGCCGCGTTGGTCGATCGCACCGTCGAAGAGTTCGGCCGGCTCGACATGGCGTTCAACAACGCCGGGATGATGCTCCCGCTCGCCGGCGCGGCCGAAGAACCAGATCCGCGTTGTGGCCATCAACCTTCGCGGTGTCTGGGCGTGCATGAAGCACGAGCAGACGACGGCATCGCGCTGATCTCGGCACCCCCTCGTCCGCAGAGCATGCCGAAGCCCGGCCCCTGCTTTCGCTCGGCGACGAGCATCTGCCACGGTGTCACTACCGCCCAGCCTTGCGCGGAAACCGAGCATCTCTCAGTCGCCCCCGTTGCCCTCAGTGTTCTCTCAGACGAATCAGGTCGGATGGTCTGGCGTGTCGAGCTGATGCCCCCGCCATGGCCCCTCTTCCGTAAACTCGTACCACTTCCGTGTCGACGACCGGCACACAAACTGCTTGATTTACAAGGGATTTCGCGGAATGGAGCCAGCCGGGATCGAACCGGCGACCTCCTGCTTGCAAAGCAGGCGCTCTCCCAACTGAGCTATGGCCCCTTCGCGGGATGAGTCTAACGCCGGGTGGGCCGGCTCTGGTTGTGTGGGCCCGCGCCGTCGGCCGGCGCGATCAGCCCG
>CAVWWN010000005.1:0-13032 GCA_963758705.1 uncultured Actinomycetota bacterium
GCCGTCCACGAACGCGCCGGCCGAGGTGGTGATCGTCTCGGTGCTCATGAGCCGGTGAACTCCGCCTTGCGCTTCTCGCTGAACGCGGTGAGGCCCTCGCGGGCGTCGTCGGTCCGGAACAGCTCCTCCATGAGGTCACGTTCGAGGGCCAGCCCGTCGGCCAGCGGCATCTCGATGCCCTCGAACACCGCGCGCTTGATGTTGGCAAACGAGCGCGGGGGCAGTGCCTTCAGCCCCTCCACGTGGGCGTCGAACGCCGCCTGGTCGGCGAACACCTTGGAGACGAGCCCGATCGCCTGCGCCTCCTCGGGGGAGAGCGTACGGCCGGTGGCCAGCAGCTCCAGCGCGGGACCGGCGCCGATCAGGCGCGGGAGCCGCTGGGTGCCGCCGTTGCCCGGCAGCAGGCCGAGCGTCACCTCGGGGGTCCCGAGCCGGTAGCGACCCTCGATCGCGTAGCGCACGTCGCAGGCCAGCGCGATCTCCAGGCCGCCACCGAGCGCGTGGCCGGCCACGCAGGCCACGAACAGCTTCGGCGAGCGCGCGATCGACGACAGCGCCTCATGGGCCAGGCGGATCATGTCCATGTTGGCGTCGACCCCCTTGGCCGCAAAGGCCTTGATGTCCGCGCCCGCGCAGAAGAACTTCTCGCTGGCCGAGCGGACGACCACGACACGAACCGCGGCGTCCGCGCCGGCGGCCTCGATGGCCGCGCCCAGCTCGCGCATGTAGTCGATGTCGTAGGAGTTGGCCGGCGGCTTGTCGAGCGTGATCGTCCCGCTCTCGTAGGTGACCGCCATCAGGCCAGCCCTCCCACCACGACGGACTTGAGCTCGACATAGGAGTCCAGCGACTCCAGGCCATGCTCCTTGCCGAAACCCGATGCCTTGACCCCGCCGAAGGGCAGCTCGTCATAGCCGTAGTGGATCTGGTTGACCCAGGTCATGCCCGAGTCGATCTCCTGCGCCGCCCGGTGAATGAGCCGCGCGTCGTGGGTCCAGATCGAGGAGCCCAGCCCGTAGGGCGTGTCGTTGGCGCGCGCGATCGCGTCATCGAACTCGGTGAAGCGCAGGACCGGCAGCACCGGCCCGAACACCTCCTCGGTCATCACGCGCGAGTCGGCCGCAGGCTCGGAGATCACGGCGGGCTCCAGGAACCATCCCTTGTCGGCACCGCCGGCACCGCCCCCGATGAGGAGCTCTCCGCCGGAGGACACACCGCTCTCGATCTGCTCGAGCAGCTCGTCGCGCCCGGCCCGGGTGTGGATCGGGCCCATGCGCAGCTTGGGCTTCTCGGCCTTGACCGTCCCGTCGCCGGGCTCGTAACGGCCGACGCGCTCCACGAGCTGGGAGACGAAGGCGTCGTACACGCTGTCGTGCACGAACACCCGCTTGCAGCCCAGGCAGGCCTGGCCCGCATTCCAGTAGCGCCCGATGATGACGGCCTTGACCGCGGCGTCGACGTCGGCGTCGGCGCACACGATCACGGGGTCAGAGCCGCCGAGCTCGAGTGACAGACGCTTGAGGTCGGGGGCGGCCAGCTCGGCGACGTGGCGCCCGACCTCCGTCGAGCCCGTGAACGCCACCCGGCGGACATCAGGGTGGCCGACGAGCGCGTCACCGATGACCGAGCCACGCCCGGTCACCACGTTCAACACGCCGTCGGGGACGCCGGCCTCGGAGAAGAGGCGCGCGACCTCGAGCGTGGCCAGCGGGGTGGTGGCGGCCGGCTTGGCCACCACGGTGTTGCCCATCGCCAGCGCGGGGGCGACCTTGGTCCCCAGCAGCGTGAGCGGGAAGTTGTAGGGAGTGATGGCGGCGCACACGCCCATGGGACGCCGGATGACCATCCCGTAGGCCGGGCCCAGCGTGGAGGGCAGGTCCTGGTAGGTGCCGCGCACCTTGGTCGCGGCCTCGGCGTAGTAGCGGACGCCATGCGCGAGGTGGGTGACCTCGCCCATCGACTCGGCCACCGGCTTGCCCTGCTCTGAGGTCAGGGTCGCCGCCAGCTCCGTGGCGTGGTCATGGATGAGGTCGGCGGCCTTGGACAGGATCGCGGCGCGCTTCTCCACGTCGGTCCGCGACCACTCGCCGAACGCTCGCTTGGCCGTGGCCACTGCCAGCTCGACGTCCTCGGGCGCACTGGACGGCACGCTGTCGACGACATCCTCGGTGGCCGGGTTGACCACCTCGATCTCCTCGTGCGCCGCCGCCTGGCGCCACTCTCCTCCGATCAGCATCTCAGGCACAGGTTGTCCTCTCGGTCATACGTCGTTGTGACAGATCCAATCAGCGCCCCACGAACTCCGGCTCGCGCTTCTCTCGCGCCGCCGCCAGTCCCTCACGATGGTCCTCGGAGCCCAGTAGCGCCGTCTGCGCCAGGCTCTCCGCCAGCATGCCGCTGCGCAGGTCGGCGTCCGCGGCCACGTGGGCCAGGCGCTTGGCCGCGCCGAAGGACAGCGGTGCCCGTCGCAGCATCCGGCGGCCGCGCTCCTGAGCCGCCGCCAGGGGGTCGCCCGGCACGACCTCGGAGACGAGCCCGAGCCGCAGCGCGTCCGCGGCGTCGAGGTCGTCTCCGCCCAGCAGCGCCTCCTTGGCGCGGGCCAGGCCGACGAGCTTGACCAGCCGGGTCACGCCGCCGTGGGTGGGGACCAGGCCCAGGCGGCCCTCGCGGAACATCAGCCGCGCGCCGGCGCCGGCGGTGCGCCAATCACAGCACAGTGCGAGCGTCAGCCCCGCGCCGGTGGCCACCCCGTCGATCGCGGCGACCACGGGCTTCTCCAGGCGCTCCACCGCGTCGAGCACCGCGGTCAGCTCGTGGCTGACGTGGCGATACAGGCGAGCGTCGTGAAGGTCCTCGAACGCGCCCAGGTCGCCCCCGGCGCAGAACGACCCGCCCGCACCGGTGATGACCACGGCGGAGACCGAGGCCGACCGCGCGGCGTCGTCGATCGCCGCCGCCAGCTCGTCGCGCATCTCGGGATCGAGGGCGTTGCGGCGCTCGGGCCGGTCCAGGGTCAGCGTCAGCAGGTGGTCTGAGACCTCCGCTCTCACCAGCGGAGCCTTGAGGCTTGACGACACGGTTGAGAGACTATACGCTGGCGACCGTAAGTCAAGTGTCATACCTGCGAGGAAGGGTGCCGTGTCCGCCACACCGATCGAAGAGCTCGCGCCGCTCACCGAGGAGCAGGTTCAGGAGCATCTTGCCGCCGGCAAGCTGGTGGAGGGGCTGCGGCACATGTCGCCCAAGTACCTGGAGGGGATGCGCCGGATCCTCACCGTCTCGGCCGACACCGAGTTCGTCTCCGCGCCCGCGTACCTGCGCGCGGCGAGCCACGCGCCGGCGCTCAACAACTTCGGGTCGGCGATGAGCATCATCCAGGACGAGCTGGCCCACGCCCACATCGGCTACCGGCTGCTCGGCGACCTCGGGGTCGAGATGGACTGGCTCATCTACGAGCGGCCAGCGGAGCAGTTCAAGTACCCCTACGCCTTCGACGTGCCGCTCAACTCCTGGGTCGAGCTGGTGTGCGCCAACGCCATGTATGACCAGGCCGGGTTCGTCCTGCTCTCCGATGTTTTCCAGTCCAGCACGTTCGGCCCGTGGAAGAGGGCGCTGGCCAAGGTCGACAAGGAGGAGACCTTCCATCTCCGCCACGGCCGCACCTGGCTGAAGAAGCTGTGCAAGGACCCCGACGGGCGCGCGGAGGTCCAGGAGGCCGTCGACTGGATGTTCATCCTCACGCTCGAGTGGTTCGGGCTCCCCGATGATCGCAAGAAGCACTCCGAGCAGCTCGACTACGGCTTCAAGGGCAAGTCCAACGACCAGCTGCGCCAGTGGTGGATGAGCGAGGTCGTCCCCTTCATGGAGGAGATCGGCATCGACGTCCCCGCCCACTACGACTCAGAGCTCGAGCGCTACGTCATCGACTGCCCCTTCCCGGCCAGGTTCGACGAGGAGAAGCGCGAGTGGCTGCTCGACGACGGCCCCATTGACTGGGACGAGGTCATCGTGCGCTGGCGGGGGCGCGGGCCCATGAACCGCGACTACGTCACCACCCTCCAGCGCGGGTATCAGACGACCTCGCTGAGGCGGGCGGCTGCATGAGCGTCGTGTCGCCGAGCGCCGCCGAGGCGGTCGAGGCCCGCATCTGGGAGGCGCTGCGCCACGTCGAGGATCCGGAGATCCCGGTGTCGGTGCTGGGCATGGGGCTGATCGTGTCGGTCGCCTACGTTGCGCACGCGCGCCGCGCCGACCTTCAGATCACGTTCACCTCGATGGGGTGCCCGGCCACCGAGTTCATCGAATCGGACATCCGCGACGCGCTGCTCGCCGATCCCGAGATCGACGCCGTCGAGATCGAGGTGGTGTGGGACCCGATCTGGACCAAGGACCGCATCCGCGCCGACGCGCGCCAGACGATGCGCGAGCTGGGGATCGTGGTATGAGCCGCGCGGGCGAGACGGTCTGGGAGGTGTTCGCGCGTAAGGAGTACCAGGAGCCGCTGCACCACGTGGGCACGGTCACCGAATCAGACGAGGACCTGGCCCTGGTGTGCGCGCGGGCCATCTACGACGAGCAGCCGTGGGTGCACATGATCCTGGTCCCGCGCTCCGAGATCCGGGAGGCGATCCGCGCATGAGCCTGAGCAATGAGGTGGGCTTGGGGACTGGCTCGACGGTCGACGCCGCCACCGCCACGATGGTGTCGCTGATCGGCTCGCTGGCCGACAACAAGAGCGCACTCGGGCGCCGCTACGGCGAATGGGCGGTGAGCGCGCCGACGATCGAATCCGCCGTCGCCGCTGCGGCGATGGCCCAGGACGAGCTCGGTCACGCCCGCTCCACCTATCCGGTGCTGGCCAAGCTCGGGGTCCAGCGCACCGACGAGGGCCTGGACACCGGCCACCCGCTCAGCGTCATCGTCGCCGAGCTGCCCGACTGGGCCTCGGTCATCGCCGCCAACCTCGTCGTCGACGGGATCCTCACCACGTGGGTGGCCAGCGCGCGCGACAGCTCGCTCGAGCCCCTGGCCCAGCGCGCGCGCAAGATCCTCCAGGAGGAGGGCGCGCACCGCGTCCACGCTGAGGCGTGGCTCAAGCGCATCTGCGCCACCGGTGGCGCCGACCGCGAGCTGCTCCTCGTGCGCATCGCTGAGATGTGGGCGCAGGCGGCCCGCTGGCCCGGGCCGGCGGACCATCCCGGCTACCGAGCCGCCGTGTCGCACGACATGGTCAGCGAGGGCCCGGAGGAGATCCGTGCGCGGGTGCGCGACTGGCTGACCGGCCGGCTGGGTGCCGCCGGCGCGCAGGCCACGCTCGCCGACCCCGAGGACTGGTCTGACTGGGACGAGCGGACCCGGCGATGACGGTCACTCCGATCACCTGCCCGTTCTGCGACTCGCCCGAGATCGAGGTGGTGGCGCCGTGGGGCGGCCAGCTCATCACGCGCCAGCTGCGCTGCCGCAGCTGCAACACGCACTTCGAGGCGCTGCGCTCCGAGTTCGACGCTCCGGAGGACGAGTCATCGACGAGCAGCTGAGACGGCGGTCGGTCGGAGCCCCGGCGGCGCGGTCGCTGCTGCTGACCGTGCTGGGCGAGTACGTGCTGCCGCGCCGGGAGGGCGTCTGGCAGGAGACGCTCGTCGCCGCCCTCGTGTCGGTGGGCTACAGCCAGCAGGCGGCGCGCCAGGCGCTGGCGCGCAGCACCCGCGACGGCTGGCTCACCGCGGAGCGCCGCGGGCGACGGGCGCGGATGACGCTGGGCGGGCGGACCGCGGAGCTGCTGCGCACCGGGGCCGAGCGCATCTACTCGTTCGGGCAGCCCTGGCAGTGGGACGGCCGCTGGCTGGTGGTTGTCCTCCGGGTGCCCGAGGAGCGCCGCGCCGTGCGTCATCAGGTGCGCTCGCGCCTGGCGTGGACCGGGCTGGGGTCGCTGGGGGGCGGGGTGTGGCTGACGCCGCACGTCGAGCGTGAGGACGAGCTGGCCGCCGCCATCAACGACGAGCCGGCGGCCGAGGCGCGGTCGTTCGTGGCCGAGCTGGGGAGCATGGGGGACCCGCAGTCGCTCGTCGCCGAGGCCTGGGACCTCGACGCCGTGCGCACCCAGTACGAGGCCTTCATCGACGACTTCGCCCGCGTCCGGGCGCTCACGCCCGAGGCGTGCTTTCGCCAGCAGACGCTGCTCGTGCATGCGTGGCGCAAGTTCCCGTTCCTCGATCCGGACCTGCCCGCCGGACTGCTGCCAGAGGGCTGGCCCCGACGGCGCGCCCACGAGCTGTTCGCCGGCCGCCACGAGCGCTGGCAGGAGCGGGCGGTGGAGTACTTCGCGCAGTTGGAGGGGGACCTGCAGCCGTTGGAGGAACGGGCGGCGTAGATCGGCCGCCAGGAGAGGAGGAGAGATGGGGCACGCTGAGGAGCAGACCAACGTCAGTGAGATCGTGGCGCGGCAGGTGAGCGCCGGCCGGGGCGACACCGCCGCGTTCATCGCGCAGGACGCGACCCTCACCTATGACGAGCTGCGCCGGCAGGTCAACCGCGCCGGCCACCTCCTGCGCGAGCTTGGCGTGCGCCGCGAGCAGCGGGTGCTGCTCGTGCTCGACGACACCACGGTGTTCCCGATCGCCTTTCTCGGCGCCATCCGGATCGGCGCCGTCCCCGTCCCGGTCAGCCACCTCGACAAGGACGACAACTTCCGCCACTTCGTCGACGACTCCTACGCCGAGGTGATCGTCACCGACGCGGGCGTGCTCGACCGGCTGCGCGGGGCCCTGGGCGACCGGCCGGTGCGCTGGCTCGTGCGAGGCCGCGACGACGCCGGCGTGACCGAGCTCGACGCGGCCATGGCGGCCCAGCCTGACGAGCTCGATGCCGCTCGGTCCCATCGTGACGACATGGCGTTCTGGCTCTACAGCTCGGGATCCACCGGCAAGCCCAAGGGGGTCGTGCACCTCCAGCACGACATCGGCGTGACCTGCGAGCAATACGCCGGCGGGGTCCTGGGCCTGGGCCCCGACGACATCCACTTCTCCACCACCAAGCTGTTTCACGCCTACGGGCTCGGTAACGGACTCACCTTCCCGCTGTGGTTCGGCGGCACCTCGGTGCTGATGTCGGGGCCGCCCAAGCCCCCGGCCATCCTGGACACGCTGCGCCGCCACCGGCCGACGGTGTTCTTCAGCGTCCCGGCGCTGTTCGGGTTGCTGGTGCGTGATCCCGATGCCGACGGGGCGACGGACTCCGTCCGCTTCTGCGTGTCCGCCGCCGAGCCACTGCCCCCGACGACGAGCATCCGCTGGCGCGAGCGCTTCGGCATCGACATCGTCGACGGCATCGGCTCGACCGAGATGCTGCACATCTACTGCTCCAACCGCCCCGGCGACGTGCGCCCGGGAACCACCGGCTCGCCGGTCCCCGGCTATGAGCTCAAGCTCGTCGACGATGCGGGGGTGAGCGTGGAGGGCCCGGGCATCGGCGCGCTGTTCGTGCGTGGTGACTCGTGCGCGGCCTTCTACTGGCATCAGCACGAGAAGACCAAGGCCTCGATGCTGGGCGACTGGTTTGCCACCGGGGACCGCTATGAGCGCGCCGAGGATGGCACCTACGCCTACGTGGGCCGGGTCGACGACATGCTCAAGGTCGGCGGCCTGTGGGTCTCGCCGGTGGACATGGAACACGCGCTGATGGAGCACCCGCGCGTGGCCGGCGTCGGCGTGGTGGGGGTGCGCATCGAGGACGCCAGCCGCATCGCCGCCTACATCCAGTGCGCCGGCGACGACGCCGGCGACGACGCTCTCGCCGATGAGCTGCGCGCGTGGTGCAAGGAGCGGATGCGCCGCTACGAGTACCCCCACCTCGTCCATTTCGTCGATGACCTGCCGCGCACCCTCACCGGCAAGGTGCAGCGTTTCCGCCTGCGCGAGTGGGCGGCCGAGACGGCCGCTACCGGCGCACCCGGAAGTACATATGCGTCACCCGCGACCCCGGCACTATGACCGGGTCCTCGAGCATCACCGGGTAGCGCTCGAGCCCGCTGAAGAACGGGATCCCCCGCCCCAGCATGACGGGAGCCAGGCTGACGTTGATGACGTCGAGCAGCCCCTCATCCAGGCACTGCCGAGCGATGGTCGCGCTGGCGATCACCACCGTGCGTTCGCCCGCCACCGCCTGCGCCTGGGCGATCGCGTTGGCCACGCCGTCGGTGACGAACGTGAACGGAGTCGTCCCGGCCGGCGCCGTCTGAGGCGCGTCGTGCGTGACGACGAACACCGGCACGCCCGCGGGATGGCTGCCGCCCCACGCATGCGCCACCTCGTACAGCCGCCGCCCCGTCACCAGCGCTCCCAGCTCGCTCACCATCCGTTGCAGGTGACCGGCGCTCGCCTCTGAGACGTGCGCCTCCCGGCCATCGCCGGGGAAGATGAACTCGGATGAGCCCTCGCTATACCAGTCAAACAGCGGCCCCACACCGTCATCCGGCTCGGCGATGAAGCCGTCCACCGACATCGTCATGTCCGCCACCACGGTTCCCATCGCGTGTCCTCCTCGTGCTCGATTGCGTGACACGGGTCTTAACGCCGCCGCGACGGTAATTCATCGCTCGCGGCGGCGCTGGGTCCGTGCGCCCGCGTCAGTGCGCCGTCGCCACCGGAGCGGTGGCGGGGGCGACGGCCAGGGGACGGCGCAGGAGCAGCGCGGCACCGAGCGCGACGAAGGCGCCGGCCGCGGCGAACGCACCGTGGAGGCCGAGCAGCGAGACCAGCGGGCCGGCCGCCAGCGAGCCGACCACGATCCCGCCCAGCGAGACGGGCACCGCCAGGCCGTAGGCGCGCCCGAGGACCTCATCGTCGACCAGGCGCGGCAGCGCCGTCTCGGACAGGACCTCGCCGGCGATCATCCCGCCACCGCCGAGGACCGCGAGCACCAGGGCCTGGAGGAGGCTGGTGCTCTGGCCCAGCGCCGCCATCGAGGCCGCCACCAGCAGGAGTGCCACCGCCAGGGTGCGCCGCCAGGTCGCCGGTGCGTCGGCGCGGCTGAGGATCGCCGCGCCCACCAGACCGCCGGCGCCGAAGCCGCCGAGCAGGATCCCGTAGCCGCCGGCGCCGGCTCCCACCTGGCGGCCGACCAGTACCAGCAGCACGGTGAGCAGCCCGTACACGCCGCTGCACAACACGTCGGCCGCGACCAGCCGGATGGCGGTGGGAGCGCCGCGCAGGGCCCGGGCGCCGGCCCTGATCTCTGAGAGGAAGCTCGGCAGGTCCCCCTCGGCCCGGGCACGTGGCTGGAAGGCATCGTTGCGGCCGATCGCCAGGACCGCCGCGGCCGAGACGGCGAAGGTGGTGGCGTTGAGCAGGATTGCCGCGGCGGGGCCGGCGAGCGCGAGCACCACAGCGCCCAGGGCCGGCCCGGCGACGATCGCGCCCTGGCCGATCGCCGCCCGCAGCGCGTTGGCGCGCTGCAACTCCTCATCCTCCACCAGCCGGGCCGTGCTGGCGCCCACCGATGGCGACGTGACCGTGCTGGCGGCGGTCGCGAGCGCGGCCAGCACCGGTGCCAGGAGGATCGGCAGCCCGGTGGCGGCGACGACGGCCAGCGCGACCATCAGCGCCACGCGGACGACGTCGGCGCCGATCATCAGGGCCCGGCGGTCATGCCGGTCGGCGAGCACGCCGCCCAGCGGGCCGAGCACGACGACCGGCAGGACCCGGGCGGCGGTGGTGAGGGCCACCCACGTGGCCGAGCCGGTCCGGCCGAAGACGAGGGCCAACAGCGCGACGTTGTAGAGCCAATCGCCCAGTGCGGACGTGGCCAGGGCCAGGAGCAGGAGGTGGAAGGGGCGGCCGCCCGGGAGGCGGCGGCGGTGGCTGGATGTGGTGGTGATGAGCATGCGGTCAAGCATGCGTCTAAGCCCCCACCCCGCACATCGGGCGCGCGCCCGGTCTTCGTGGCCGGCCTACCTCAGATTTCCCGCCCGCCTACCTCACCGCTCGGGCGCGCCCTAGACGTCGGCGTCGATGCGGGTGAGCCCGTGCTCGTGGGCGAACGCCGCCGCCTTGACCCGCGTCGACACGCCCAGCTTCCCCAGGATGTTGGAGACGTGCACACTGGCGGTCTTGCGGGAGATGAAGAGCTCCTGGGCGATCTCGCCGTTGGAGCGGCCGGCGGCGACCAGCGTCAGAACCTCCGCTTCGCGCGCCGTGAGGCCCAGCCGTTCGGCCTCGGTCTGGGCCTTGGCGGGTGCGCCCGATCCTTGGTCGTCGTGGATCCGCAGGCGGGCGCGGCGCGCCAGCGCGTCGATCTCAGCCTGCAACGGCTGCGCGCCCAACCGACGCGCGAGCGAGGCGGCTTCCTGGGCGCGCGCAGTGGCTGCATCACGGTCGCCCGCCGCGGCCAGTGCCTGGGCGTGGCGAAACACCGCGTAGGCGAGCGGGAGCGGCTCGTTCATCGCGCGCGCCGCGGATGCGGCGTCCTCCCAGGCGACCAGCGGGCGATCGGACTGCAGCCGGGCGTGCTCGGCGCGGATGAAGGCCAGATGCGCGCGGTCGGCCGGAGTCTGAGCGGGCATCCCCTCGGCGGTCTCGCGCAGCGCTCCCACCCGCTGGGCGGCGACGCCGTGTGCCGGACGATCCTCGTCACCCGCGGCTTCGCTCTCGTCAGTCGCGATGCGCGCCGCGAGCGACATCACCGGCCAGCGATAACGCAGCTCCTCGTCGGGACGCTCCCGCGTCAGCGCATGGTCGGCAATCTCGTAGGCCTGCTCCAGCTGCCCCCCGGAACGGGCGAGCTCCGCCTCGACGGCCGCCAGTGGCAGAGCCCATTGCGCACCCCCGGTGTTGCGCAGATGCCGCCGCGCCGCCTTGAGGTCGGTCTCGGCCTCACCGCGGTTGCCCCGATGCGCGTGAAGCTCGGCGCGCAGCAGCAGCAGCGTCGCCGTGAATATGCCGCTGGCTTCGGCGCTCGGCGTGGTGGCGACCAGCGCGTCGTCCCAGCGCCCTGAGCGCAGCAGCGCCTCTCCTTTGTTGCCCCTCAGGAAGGCGCCGACCGTGCGGGAGATTCCCGCCCGCTCGGCCACCACCAACCCTTCGTCGGCGGTGTCGACCGCCTGGTCATAGCGGCCGAGCATGAGCAGCAGGTCGGAGAGGTTGATGCACGCCCGGGCCGCTACGAGGGATAGGCCGGCAGTCCGCGCCGCGTCGCGTGTCTGCACCGTGAGGGCCAGCCCCCGCTCGACGTCACCGGCGTAGACCAGCGAGTGGCCCAGCGTCATCTGCGCATCGAGCTGGTCCTCGACGGCTCCAGCGGCTTGGGCGGCAGCCAGCGCGCGCCGGGCGAGCTCCCCGGCGCGGCCGAGTTGGTCCAGGCGCAGCATGGCTCGCGCCAGGGACGTGAGAACGTGCGCCGCAGCATGGCTGGACAGCTGCTCGGGCAGCAGCGACAGAACCTGCTCCACGACGGAGATGCCCTCCGCCTCGCGGCCGACGTCGAGCAGACACTGAGCGCGCCGCGCCTGGAGCGTCGCCGTCCGCTCGGGGCCGGCCTGGGCGCCGAGCTCGGCCTGTGACTGCTCGACGAGCGCCAGCGCCCGATCGGGCGCGCCCGCCGCGGAGGCGGCCACGGCAGCGTTCTCGAGCAACTGGGCATGGTCGATGCCCACCTCCTCCGCGGCACCGGGCACCTGTTCCCACAGCTCGAGCGCCAGCTCGAAGTGGCGCTGCGCCGCCGACGGCGCGGCCGCCGCCGCCACGGCGTTGCCGGCCTGGATCGACGCCGCGAGCGCGCGGGGCAGATCGTGGGCAGCGAGCCAGTGATGGGCGAGTCCGGTGAGCGCATCGATCCCGCTTCCGGCGAGATCGGGGTTGGCCTCCAGCGCCTGGGCATAGGTCTGGTGCAGCTGGCGGCGCTCACCCGGCAGCAGATCCTCGTGGATGGCCGCCCTGGCGAGGGCATGACGGAACCCGTACCCCCGCCCCGAGGGGTCGACGACGAGAAGCTGCTGGCCGACGGTCTCACGCAGCGCGGGGAACAGCTCGGCCTCAGGGAGCCTCGCCACGAGCGCCAGCAGGCGTTCGGGCACCCATCCGGATGCCGCCGAGGCCACGCGCAGGAGGTGGTGGGCGTTGGGCGAGAGGTTCTCCGCGCGGGCGAGCAGCACGTCACGGAGCGACGGCGGGAGGTAGTCACGCTGGATCCCGCCGGCGCGCACGGCGCCGAGCAGCTCCTCGACGAACAGCGGGATCCCCTCCGAACGTTCGAACACGAACTCGACGAGCTCGCCGTCGGGGCGCTCGCCGAGGATCGCCTCGATCTGAGCCGCCACGGCCGGGGCGTCGAGGCGCTCAAGCTCGAGCCGCTCAGTCAGCCGCTGCTGTTCCCAGCGCGCCGCCATCCGCCGGAACGGGTGAGAGCGATGCAGCTCGTCCGAGCGGACGGTGAACACCACCAGCAGCCGCTGCGCCCGGCCGGAGACGAGGAGGCCGACGAGGTCCAGCGTCGCCCGGTCGGCCCATTGCACGTCCTCGAACACGATCATCAGCGGACGCTCGTCCGCCAGCCGGTTGATCACGCCCAGGATGAGCTCCAGCACCCGCGAGGGATCGCGCTCGCCCGGCGACCGGCCGCCGGTGCCGTCGTCGAGCTCGGGGACGAGCCGCCCGATCTCGGCCCGAGCGGGCCCCAGGAGGTCATCGAGCTCGTCGTCGGGGAGGTCCCGGGCCAGCGCCCTCAGCATCTCCACCACGGGCGCAAACGGGATCCCGCCTCCGTCCAGCTCGACGCAGCCCCCCGACAACGATCGGGCGCCCTGCTCGCCGGCTTCGGCGATGAGCTCGTGCACCAGCCTGGACTTGCCCACCCCGGCCTCACCACCCAGGAGCACCGTGACCGGCTCTCCGGCGAGCGCCCGGGCCAGTGCATCCGACAATGCCGCGGCCTCCGCCTGGCGTCCCACCACCACCGGACTGACGAGACTGGCTGTGGTCACAGCGCCGATCCTCCCAGATGTGGAGCGCTGCGGCCAGAAGGCCGGCTAGGACTCAGATG
>CAVWWN010000006.1:0-37508 GCA_963758705.1 uncultured Actinomycetota bacterium
GGGGAACTAGGTGTAGTTCCTGATCACGTTGTTCTGGTCTGAGGGGTAAGCCATCCGGTGCTCCTTGGAGGCTGACAGGTGCTCAAGCCAGTCAGTCCCAAGGAGGACACCGGATGAAGATGCACGCTGACGCTCGGCTCAGTCTGAAGGGCCGTGAGCTGCTGGTCGATCGGGTGGAGAACGCGGGGTGGTCGTTGATGTCGGCCGCCGCGGCGGCCGGGATCAGCGATCGCACCGCGCGCACGTGGGTGGCGCGCCACCGGGCTGAGGGCCCGAAGGGCTGCTGGAACGCTCCTCAGCCCCGACGGTTGTCGCCAACCGCACCGAGGAGCACCGAGTCGAGGTCATCGCGGCGCTGCGCCGGCTGCGTCTGACCGGCGCCGAGATCGCCGAGTGCCTCGATATGGCGCTCTCGACCGTGTCGGGGATCCTGACCCGGATCGGGCTGGGTCGGCTGGGTCGGCTGGGCTTGGAGCCCGCCCAGCGCTACGAGTGAGCTCGATCCGGGGAGCTGATCCACATCGACGTCAAGAAGCTCGGCCGCATCCACAACGGCGCCGGACACCGCTTCACCGGCCATCCCGGGCAGCGCAGGGCCGCGGGCAGCCGCACCGACGCCGAAGGTATCCGCCGCAGCCGCAGCGGCTGGGAGTACGTGCACATCGCCATCGACGACGCCACCCGCCTGGCCTACGTCGAAGTTCTCGCCAACGAGAAAGCGCCCACCGCCGTCGCCTTTCTGCGCCGCGCCGTTCAGCACTTCTCCAACTACGGCATCACCACCCAGCGACTGATCACCGACAACGGCGGCGCCTACCGATCCACCGTGCGCGCGATCGCCTGCCGCGCGCTCGGGATCCGCCATCTCCGCACCCGGCCCTACCGACCCAGACCAACGGCAAGGCCTGTGTCTTAGCGTCCTGGTGCCGTCCGATGGGGCGGCGAGGCTCCCCGCACCCGCTGGTCTGACTCAGGCAAAAGGCATGCCCGTCTGTTCAATGGTGAGTGAGTGATCGCTCGGCACCCTCGAGCGGCCGTGGCCTGCGTTCGATTCGTCGACTGGCGGGATGCGGGCGGGCCGGCGGAGCTGACTTGATAGGAGATTCGCGCCGATGTGGCTGCATCGACACAGAAGCGTCGCTCGCCGGCCCGGCCTCAATCTATCCCGAGGTCAGGAGGCCATCGTTGATCGTCGGCATCGACGTTCACAAACAGTCCCACGCGGCGGCGCTCATCGACGCCCAGGGCCGCAGGCTCGACGCGCTCACGCTGTCGAACAGCCCGACTGGCTATCGAGGCTTGATCGACTGGCTGGTCGATCACGACGCCCGCGGCGCTGTGATCGGCGTGGAGAGCCCGGGCAGCTATGGACGCTGCCTGGTCGCGGCGCTGATCGCGGCCGGGTTTGAGGTGCTGGCGGTCCCGGCGTGGCGCACCCATCGCGAGCGTCACCGCCGCGGACCGGGCAAGACCGATCCCGGCGATGCGCTATCGATCGCGCACGTCGTCCTGATCGCCCGCGACGAGCTCGGGCCGGCCGAGGAGCCCGAGATCGTCCGTGCGCTGGGCATGCTGGAGCTGCAACGCCGCCGCTTTGTCCGTGACCGCACCCAAGCCATCCAACGCCTGCGCTCTGACTGGACCCAGCACGACCCCGTCGCCGAAGCCGGGACCCTGCGCTGCGATCGCCAGCGTGAGCTGCGCAAGCTCAAACGCATCGATCTCGGCGACAGCCTCGCTCAACGCACCGCCGCGCGCTGCATCCGCGAGTTCGCCTCAGACATCGACGACCTCAACCACCGCATCCACGCCCTGGACATCGAGATCGCCGACCTCCTCGCCGACTACGGCAACCCGCTCGAGGACCTCCACGGGGCCGGGACCAACCTCACCGCCACCATCATCGCCCAAGCCGGCGACGTGCGCCGCTTCCGCAACGCCAGCGCCTTCGCGCGATTCTGCGGCGCCGCACCCATCCCCGCCGGATCAGGCCAAACCAGCGGCCGTCACCGCCTGCACCGCGGCGGCAACCGCCAACTCAACGCCGCGCTCTACCGCATCGCCATCGTCCAACAACGCCACCACCCCCAAGCCAAGACCTACCTCGCCAAAAAGATCGCCGAAGGCAAAACCCCACGCGAAGCCAGACGCTCCCTCAAACGCCACCTCGCCAACGTCCTCTACCGCCGGCTCCTCGCCTGGTCAGAAACGACGCTCCCACCACAAAAAACTTGACATAGGAGAATCGAACGCTTCATCCGCACCCTCCTGGGCGGCTGGGCCTACGGCGCGATCTACCGCTCCAGCGCCGAGCGTAACGCCGCCCTCGCCGGCTGGATCGACTTCTACAATCACCGCCGACCACACGGCGCCCTCAGCCACAAGCCACCCATCGCCCGCCTCAACGAACTGAACAACCTCCTCGGGCCCTACACCTAGCTGCTCGCCGTCCGCGGCCGGACCGAGACCGATCTGTACCGCCGTGACGTCGAGGAGGTCTAAGGGTTGTCTGCGGGTCTGGCCGGACCCGGTGTGGCGTGGGTGCTTGATCGCCTGTCGGCCACGGGACGCCCGCGTCGAGGCGCCGACGGCTGAGCGGTGCAGCCGACGCTGCCTGCGCGGCGGCTTCGCACTGGTGGGCATCGGGGCTGGTCGGGGTCGCCAGCATCCCTTTTCTACGAGGTCGGGCTCACCGAAGATCGCGATCGAGAGCGCGCGAGTTGCCGACTGGACTGCGACGACGTGCCCACCCGATCAGGTGGTCTTTGTTCGGTTTAGTGAGCAATGGGTAGTCCTCTAGTAAGCGGCGAATCAGGGGAAACGATGCGGGTGGTACCAGGATCAAGGCGGGCAAGGCAAACACGGCGGCGGGCTTTCCTGGCTGCGACGATTATCGGTTTGGCGCTGATCTTGGCCGCCGTCGCGTCGGCTGACCAGTCGCAGCCGGCCACTTCGTCGGTGAAGGTCCCCGCGCTAAGCGCTCCTGTGGTGAGCGCGCCGGCGGTAGCCGCTGCGGCCGTCAAGGCTCCTGTGGTGAGCGCGCCGGCGGTAGCCGCTGCGGCCGTCAAGGCTCCTGTGGTGAGCGCGCCGGCGGTAGCCGTCCCGGCCGTCAAGGCTCCCTCGGTGAGCACGCCCCAGGTGAGCGTCCCCAAGGTGGCGGTCCCATCGGTGTCGACGCCGAGTGTCTCGACGTCGGTGGCCAAGACGCCGAAGGTCACGACGCCGACGGTGACGACGCCGACGGTGACGACGCCGACGGTGACGACGCCGACGGTGACGACGCCGACGGTGACGACGCCGACGGTGACGACGCCGAAGGTGACGACGCTGACCGTGACGACGCCGAAGGTCACCACGCCGACGGTGACGACGCCGAAGGTCACGACGCCCGTGGCCACCGTTCGGTCCGTAACCTTGCCCTCGGCGACGGTGCCGTCAGCCGCGAGTCGCACCGTGTCGGCCCCGAGTGTCCCCGTCTCCGCGACGCGGGCACCATCGTCGGTTGTCTCTGGGCGCGGGACCGCGACGTCCTCATCGCCGACCGGCGGAGCAACGCACGGGAACTCCTCGATCCCCTCCGTCGTTGGTTCGGTCCTGAGCCGCGCGAGCCAAGCGGGTACGTCGACCGCTGCAGGTGCCGCCGGAACGGCGGCGGCCGCAGCCTTGGGATCGACTTCAGGATCAGCTTTGGCCTCGGGATCGTCAGGGTCGGCTCCAAGCGCGACACCATCCGCAATGAGCGCGCGGCTATCGCGTGCCGAGCGGAGTGCTGTCTCCGGCAAGGGGTTCTTAAAGCCCCCCAAAAAGAACGCTTCGGCGAAGGCTTGGAACCGATATCTGCGTCGGCTCGTCCGCGTCCTCGGCGCTTGCGTGTCGTCCCTGGCGCCGCAGGCCCAGCGGATCATCATGTGGCGCACCGGCCACGGTCCCGGGCGGGGCGAGAGCGAGGCGCAGGTCGCACGGCGGCTGGGAACGAACCTGCGCAGGGAGCGGAAGCTCGAGTCCCAGGCGGCACGGGCTCTGCGGGTAGCGGCGGCGGCCGGTCGCTGTGGCCGGGTGCCCGTGCCGGTCTCCGTCAGCTCCGGCCTCCTCGCCGGCGCCCCAGCCGACGCTCTCCGTGACCTCACCCGTCGGACCGAGGGGAGTCCAGGGACGCAGATCGGAACATCGTCGCCTGTCTCCGGGCAGCTGAGCCAGCCGAAGGCGGCGGACTCACGGGGTTCGAAGTCCGGCACGACTCCGGCGATCACGATCCAGAAGAGCTCGGTGCCGACACTGCCCACTGCTGGATCGGGCTTCCCATGGCTGCTGCTCCTCCTCGCCGCACTGGTTGTCGGCGCCCTAATGTTGGTAGTCTCGCGCAGGTCGATGATGCTCAGCTACATCGGAGGCGGCCGGGAAGAGCGCCCGACCGGCTCAACTAGGAACGGCCGGAAAGCCGCCACCCCGCCAGCAGAAAGCGGCGACGAGGCAGCGCCCGCCGCGGCCGAGGGAGCCACAGCCGGAGCGGGTCGTCGGCGCCGTCAGCCCAGCCCGAGGAAGACCACGACGGACGCCCGCGTCGGTTCGCCCAATTCCGGCGAGAAGGCAGCCGGGGCCGCGGCCGCCGGAACCGCAGCGGGTCGCCGGCGCCGTCAGCCCAGCCCGAGGAAGAACACGACGGACGCTGGTGCCGGTTCGCCCGATGCCGGCGAGCAGTCGACTGCGGCCGGGGCTGCCGGCGGCACGGCCGCCGAGAGCGGTAGGCGAGGCCGCCCAGCCCGGGCGAGAAAAACCGAGACGACTGCCGCTACCGGCTCGCCTGATGCCGGTGAGGAGGCAGCGGCCGCTGGAGCCACCGGAGCTGCCGGGGGCGTGGCCGCTGGGAGCGCGACCGGCGCACGCCGCAGGCGACGTACGGCCAGTTCGAAGAAGACCGGAACGGAAGCCCGAGCCAGCTCGCCCGATGCGATTGATCCGCTCCCTGGGGCCGGTCCCCTCGAGGCCTTGGCCGACTGGGTGAACGCCGGTGAGGCGGAGCGCCCCGCCACTCCGGTCGAACGTGGCCGGCAACTCGAAGCAGACGGGGATCTGGCGGGCGCGATGGCTGCGTATCGTCAAGCGGATGCGGCGGGCGAACCGCAGGGTGCGTGCGGCGTCGGTCATCTCCTCGAGCGCCAGGGCGACGTTGAGGGTGCTATCGCAGCCTATGCCCGCGCCGACGAGCGAGGCGATTCGGAGGGATCGGTGTTCCTCGGGGTGCTGCTCGCGGGGCGCGGCAGTCGCACCGGGGCGATCGATGCCTTCGAGCGCGCAGACCGGCGCGGCGATCCGGTGGGGACTTTCAACCATGCCCTGCTGCTTGAAGAGCAGGGCGATATCCACGGCGCGGTTGCCGCGCTCCGTCGGGCCTATGAGCTCGGAGACGCTGAAGTGACACAAAGGGCGCGCGACGCCCTGGCGCACCACGGCGTGCGAATGGGCTGACCCTCGGGCCACCTCGCCGAGGAGCTCGGCCGAGGTCTCAGACGAACGATGCGAGCTCGGTGACGTGGTCCAGAGGAGCACCCTGCACCACGGTGTCGCCCACGGTGACCCATGCGTGCGCCTCCGGGGGCGAGGTGCTGGTCACGCCGAGGTGGGCGCGGCACTCGACGCCACGTCGGCGCAGCATCGATGCCACGGCCAATGCGCGGGGCAGGCACACGGGTCGCCATGGCAGGACTGAAGCGACCCGCTCGACCGCGCGTCCAATACGCATGGTCTCGGCTGACACATCGCGCCAGACCGGCCCCGCTGCGACCAAAGGCTCCGCTTCGCCGAGCAGGGAGCTCGTCTTGGAGCGCGGATGCCACAACAGCCGAAGACTGGCGACGGTCAGCGCGAGCGTAGCCTCCCCGGCCAGCGGTAGTCGTCTGAGCGGGACGTATGGCACGGACCGATTCTAGGAGCGGATCGCCGCTTTCCAGGAAAAAACCAGCCAGAAGTATGGGATGTGGTGGCGTATGCTGGTCAGGTGCCCAACGGAGTGGAGCGCACAATCGCGGGCCGGGGCGGCGGTGAGATACGCGGGGCCACGATCCACCGCGTCATTGGCTATCTGCGGCCGCACCGGTTTGCGGTGGTGGCGGCTCTGGCGTGCCTGATCGCGCAGTCGCTGCTCGCGCTGATCCCGTTCGTGATCGTCCGGCGCCTGATCGTCGACCTACAGCATCCGGGCGGATCGTTCTCGACCATCCTTGTGCTCGTCCTCGCAGGGCTGGGACTGGTGCTCCTCGCCGGGCTCGTCTACGTACTGCGGAGCTGGATCGTGCTCCGCATCACGACAGGCATCGTCGCGGGCATTCGCCGCCAGCTCGTCCAGCGGCTCCTCGGCCAGTCGATCAGCTACTTCACCGCTGAACGCGGCGGCGACCTCATGTCGCGGCTGCTCAACGACGTCAACGTCGTCGAGAACGCGCTCGGCGACAGCGCGCTCTCGTTCTTGGGCAACGTCCTCACGGCCGTCGTCTTCATCATCGCGATGGTCGTCGTGCAGTGGCAGTTGGCTGTGGTGACGATCGCGCTCCTACCGCTGCTGGTGTTCTCGATGCGGCGCGCGGGCCGCCCGGTGTACCGGACTCGTCGGGACCTTCAGGAGCGGCTGGGCGCGTTCACCATCCATGCTCAAGAGGTCTTGAGCCTGTCGGGCATCATGCTCGTGAAGTCGTTCGGGCGCGAGGCCGCCGAGCTCGAGCGCAGCTATGGCTTGGCGGAGGACCTGCGGCGTAGCGACATTCGCGCCGGGATGACCGCGCGCTGGATCGGGCTTGGCTTTCAGCTCGCACAGGCTCTGGCCCCACTCGCGCTGCTCCTGGTGGGGGCTTGGTTGATCGAGCACCGCGACGCCGGCCTCAGCACCGTGATCGCATTCGTGGCCGTCCTGGCACTGCGCTTCGGCGCAGCGCTGGCGGGCGCCGGCAACGGGGCGGTGTCGGTGATCGGCGCCCTGCCGGCATGGGACCGTCTCTTCGCAGTCCTTGATGCCCACGTCGAGATCCGCGAGCTCCCCGATGCCCGCACCCTCGAGCATCCCTGCGGGGCGGTGAGATTTGAGCACATGAGCTACACCTACCCGCGCCAGCCGCGCCCGGCGATCGACGACATGTCGCTCGACGTCGCCCCCGGGCAGCTGATCGCGCTGGTCGGTCCCAGCGGGGCCGGTAAGACGACGCTCACCAATGTCGCTGGCCCGTTTCTACGACCCCCATCAGGGCAGCGTTCAGATCGACGGCCATGACCTGCGCGAGCTCAGGTTGCAGGCGGTCGCCGAGACGATCGGGCTCGTCCTCCAGGACACCTATCTATTCCACGGGAGCCTCCGCGAGAACCTTTTGTACGCGAAGCCCGATGCCGATGAGGCGAGGCTCGCGGCGGCCTGCCGCGACGCATACCTCGACACGGTCCTGGCCGAGCTTCCCGACGGGCTCGATACGATCGTCGGCGAGCGCGGCCACCGGCTGAGCGGGGGGGAGAAGCAGCGGGTGGCGATCGCGCGGGTGATTCTCAAAGACGCGCCGATCCTCATCCTCGACGAGGCGACCTCGCACCTGGACTCCGCGTCGGAGCAGTTCGTGCAGGCCGCCCTGTCACGGCTGTTCGCCGGACGCACCTCGTTCGTGATCGCGCACCGGCTCTCGACCGTGCTGGCAGCTGACATGATCGTCGTGCTGGACCGTGGCCGGGTCCTCGAGCAGGGCACGCATTCCGAACTGATCGAGCTGGGCGGCATGTACGCCAGCCTGTACGAGCTCCAGTTCCGCGGCCGCGAGCCCGGGGCGCGCACGCCACCGCGCGAACCGGTCAGTCCGCTCGGCTGGCGATGAGCGCGGCGTCGGGAGGCCCGAGTGGAGTCGGGGTGGCGCTGCGCTTCATCGCAGCCGCCCGACGGGATCCGGCGTTGCACGAGCGATTGGCAGCTCAGGAGAAGCAGGGTCTGGACGCCGTCGCCAAGGTGGCCGGCGAGGCTGGCTTTGCCCTCAGCGCCGAGGCCCTACGCGCCGCATTCGCCCTGGACTGGGGATTGCGCCGGGCACGCTACCTCAGCGAACGCGAACCGGCGGATAGCGCAGCCACGACCGTGGCTGTGGTCCAGGCGCCAGAGTCACCGACGTAACGCAGGATGTCCTGCGGCCGCGCTGACGGATCGTGGACCGACGGCGCCGGGACGCGCAACAGCGCCGAGGCCTCCCAGGAGCCGTTCTTAAGCTGATGCTCGAGCAGCCACCGCTCGGCGCGCTCAGCCGCCTCGACCCAGCATCCGGTCCCGGCCCCCGGCCCGCCGACGCGCATCGCGAGGAGGGCAAGCGCGGTCGGGAACACTGCGGGCTGCTCGTCGACCGTTGACCGCGCCGCGCCGTCGTCGTCGATCCGGCCGGCGCACCAGGCGAGGCCTGCGGCGATGGCGGGATCGTCATCGGCTGACCTGGCCAGCGCGTCCACCGCCCACGCCGTCGCGTACTCGTCGTCCGGCCACCAGTAGCTCGACCAGGAGCCGTCACCGTTCTGCGACCCCCGGAGGTACGCGGTGGTGGACGAGCCAAGGCCGAGTCGTGCCGCAGGAGCGGTGATGCAGAGGTGAGCGTTGATCCAGCCCGTCGTAGGACCCGCCGACGAGCATGATCCGATCGACCTCCGGAGCCGCGCTCGCCAGATAACTGGTGACGCCCCCGGCGGGTGTGGTGAGCTCAGAGAGCACTCGGCGCGCAGCCGCGAGTTGCTCCAGCCCGGTGATTCCCAGCGACTGGGCCAGCCTGAGCGCCCACGCGGTCGCGTCGCCATCAGCGGGAAGCTGCACGTTGAAGCCCCACCCGTCTCCGCCGCGATGTCGGGTCAGCAGCAACTTGAGCGCATCGGTCGCCGCGCCCTGCGCCCGGGGCAGCGGCATTCCCGCCAGCGCATCCCCGACGTAGGCCGTGACCCATTCGTCGCTGAAGCCGACGGCCGGCATGGCCGCGAAGTCACGCCACCACCCGCCTTGGTGCCGCGCCGCCAACAGCCAATCGGCGGCTGCGTCGACCGCATCGGCGGTGCTTGAGGCCCGCCGTCGGGCGGGCCGCGTCGTCGCATCGGCGGCCGGTTGCGGGCGCGTCCAGACGTGTCCGTAGCCGAAGTAGACCTTCGCGCTAACGGCTTGACCGGGGACGAAGGTCAGCTTGACGTGGCTGAGCCTGCGGTCGAACACGCCGAGGGTGTCCTCGGGCTCGGTAAGGCTCTGTGCGATCAGATCGTCCGGCCACGGTCCCGGGCTATCCAGCGGCGTGAACGTCGCCGGCCAGCGGAGGAGCGCTGCGGCCTTGTCGGCCGAGCTCAGGTCCAGGGCGGTGAGGCGCTCGAGCAGCGGTCGCCACCGGGGATCCAGGCCCCGCTTGTTCGCAAAGAAGCATTCGAGCCCGACACGAACGACTTGATCCCGCAGGATGTCCAGGCACACGACCACCCAGTCCGCGTAGTCGAGCAGGGCCTGCCCGAGGAATCCGATCTCCGCGGGGTCTGCGACCCAGCCGACGCGGTCGAGATAGCCGGCCAGCTCTCGCAGGGGCAGCCCTCTGACGTGAACACGCATCGCGGGAAGCGCGCGCCCGAGCATGACTCCCACGTGACTGATCCGAGCCGGCTCGGGGCAGGCGAGAGCGCAGCGTGTGAGAGCGCGGTCGAGCGTGGCCGCCTGGTCGTCGCCGACGAGCATGCGCACGAGCGCCCGGGCGATGGGCACGCGTCGGCGCGCGCGCGCTCGAGTACCGCGAACACCGACGGACGGGCGTCGTCGAGCGCCGGGGCGTGCGCGCCGCCCGGCGCAGCGTCGAGTTCCAGCCACAGCTCATCGATGGCCTCATGTATTGGGTGGTCCAGCGCCGACCACCGCTGGGCGACCCGGCGGACGCCCGCCCAGGCGTCGTTCGCGGGGCCGGCCTCGGCGAGAAATCGCGCCAGTCGCTCCGGTTCGCCGTGGTCGGCGAAGATGCCCTGCTGCAGGTCTACCTCATCCTCGGCGTCCGCCAGCCGGCACTCGAACCCTGCGCGGTGCACCGGCGGCAGGACGCCGGCGATCGCCCTCAGCCACGGGATCGCGTCAGCCCCGACCAGCTCGGCAGGGAGCGCGGGCAGCACCAGTTCGAGCGAGTCCCGCAGGCTCCCCAGGGGTGGTGTCGCGCACTCAGACGAGGCTGCGGACATCGGAGATGATCGCCGCCACGGTCTGCCCCGTCGTCTCGAGGCCGGGGGGTCGGATCAGCTCCCGGGCCGGGACGGTCTGCGCGAGACGGGCCAGCCGCTCGAAATCGCGCCGATCAGAGCGCGCCTCTAGAACCTGCGCCATGTGCCGGTGCCCCATGAGCTTGGTCAGCGCCGACGCGGGCGTCAACGGCTGCACTGCGGTCTCGGTGACGGCGTCGGTCCAGGGGAGCAGGAAGTACAACGCGTCCAGAGGGAAGCTGCTCTCCTCGAGGATCGCCGCGCTGCCCTCCATCGCCAGGTACCGCTTCGGCTCGGTGGGGCGGCCCTCGGCCCAGATCGGCTGCAGGGAGTCGAAGCGACCGAGGAGTGACATGGCGGGGTCCGGTCGCATCCGCATGCGCGGCGCGCCTGATGCCACCGTCAGCCGTTCGTCCTGCTCTGAGAGGACCGCAACGTCGTCGGAGACGAGCGCGCCGTCGGTTGCTTGCACGAGGGCGAGAGCGGTGGTCGATTTCCCGGCCCCGGACGGACCGAGCACCGCGACCACCCGGTCGTCAAGACGGACCACGGACGCGTGAAGGCAGGAGAGCCCGCGCTGCGCGGCGATGCATGAGAACACCGGGCCGAGCAACAACTCGGTCACTTCGGTGAGCAGGACGTTCTCGCTGCGTGAAACCCAGACGGTCTGGCCGCGCCCGTCAACGACGAACTCGGCCCACACATCTTCGAGAGCGTACCGCAACCGCAGCCAGCTACCGGCGTCGGTCTCACACCGCCAGATGGCGGCGGGAGGACGAAACATCACCCATGGAAGCTCGGTCGGCGGCAGCTGACCGGGCTCCAGGAAATCGATGTCGATGTCCGATACCTCTGAGCCGGCTCGCGCCAGTCTCGGTAGGTCCTGGTTGACGCCGAGAGTTAGGCCGTAGTGGCGGAAGGCGTGCCGCCTCACGAACCCCCGGGGTGGTGAGGCGATTCGCTCGAGTAGCCCGACTGGCTGTCAGCCGTGTCGCCATGGCCGGCAGCGGTGATGTCAGCGATCGTTCCGAGCGAGTGAACCTCCGGCGTCCGGTACGTAAGCCGCTCGTCAGCGCGAGTCAGGGAGTCCTTCATACATGAGCCCCGTTCTTCAGTCGTGTTGCCCCATCCGCGCGAACTCGCGGACGCTTCCAATGCGCAAGCCAGTGTACCAGACCAAGCGGGCGCCCCAAAACCCAATCCTGCCACGTTGTCGCGTCCGGGGCGAGGACCGCTTCGCGCAACGACGCGGCGTCGAGAAAGCGCTCCGCCGCCGGAACGGCCGTCACGAGCTCGGCCAGCGCCCGGCGTAGGGCTGGGGTGGCGCGCGCGCTCCGAGCGTTCACGAGCAGCGCTTTGCGGCGCTGTCGGACCGCGGTCGGCAACAGGCCGTCTGTGGCCTCGCGCAGGATCCGCTTGCCGACCAGCCACGGGTACGGAGGGATGCGGGCGGCGAACTGGAGCAGTCGGAGGTCCACGAACGGGTGGCGCATGCGCACGGGGAGCCTCGTGTACGTCGGGTCCCCCCACGTGAACCAGGTCTGCCAGATCGGAAGGCGCGTCAGAGATCGCTTGTCCCAGGTCCAGCCCGGCGGCGTCGCGAGGCGGCGCAGCCGAGCGGTCGCATCGATCGAGGCGGCGAACTCGCCGTTCATCCACGCCGGGACAACCGGATCGGGCGCCCGCCGCGCCGCGGCGAAGTGACGCGCGGCGGCGCGCAGATGGGGCTGTGGGCGTTCGCCGAACAAGCGCGCTTGATCCACGGAGGTCGCCGCGAGTCGCCGGAGGTGACCCGTAGCAAGCCACTCGCCCCAGTACCAGGGGACGAACCCGAGGAGTGGATCACCGCCGAGGCCCGACAGACACGTTCGCGCGTGCCGGGCTGCGAGCGCGACCTGCCGGTATTGGAACTCACTCCATTGATACGCGCTCGGCTCCGGGGTGAGCAGCCTCGGTGCGGCGAACGGGTCGTTGGACTCGAGCGTCGATTCGTCGATCAGGTCGACCTCGATGCCGAGTGCGTCGGCGACCAGCGCGGCGTACTCGCCCTCCCGGTCGCCGCTCTCGCCTCCCAGCACCGCGGTGATCGCCCGCAGCTCGCCCCCCAAGGCCGTCCCGCCGGCCCGGACGTGGTGGGCCACCGCGGCGACCGAGGTCGAGTCCATCCCGCCGCTGAGGTGGGTGGTCAGCGGCCCGGGGTCGATCCGGTCGGCGACGGCCTGCTCGAGCAGCTGGCGAAAACTCTCGACATACTCCGCCGGCGCTCGCAGGCGCAGGAGCGGCTCGAACTCCGGCGCCTCCCAGTAGCGACGGAGCGCAAGACGGCCGTCGGACCACCGCAGTGTGTGGGCCGCTGGAAGCCGCCGGATGGCGGCGAACGCGGTCGTCCCGAAACTGCCCGCCTGGCCGGTGAGCAGGAAGTCGGCGACGGCCTCCTCGTCAAGGGTGTCTGAGACCTCCGGGTGCAGGAGGAGCAGCTCGGGGGAGGCAGCGACGAGCAGTCGATCGCCGAGCTGGACGTAGTGCAGCGGCACGACGCCGATCTGGTCGCAGGCGCACAGCAGGTGGGCGCGCCTGGTGTCCCATATGACGAGCGCGAAGTCACCGGCCACTCGGTCCAGGAACCGCTCGTCCCAGGCGGCGTAGGCGACGAGGAGGAGTTCGGCGTCGTCGGCCCCATCATGCACGGCCTGCCCGGCAGCTCGGAGCGCGGAGCGCAGTCCGGCCCGGTCGTCGAGCCGCGCGTCCGCGCTGAGCCAAACCCCATTGCCCAGCGTCAGCGGCTGGGCGGCGCGTGCGTGGCCGAGGCGCAGGAGCGCGTGCCCGACGCCCCACCGATCCTTAACCGTGACGCCATCGCCGTCGGGACCGGCGAATCGCGCGTAGGCGGTGGCCGCTGAGACCCACCCTCGCGTGACGGGGTCAAGCTCCGTTGCTGCGACCGCGGCGACGACGACGCTCACGGCGTGGTGAGGAGCCCCTTCTCCATCAGCTCTTGGATGAACGCACCGAGGTCGTCCGCAGCGTTCTCTCGTCGACCTCATAGGCGTCGCACAGGACCGCATACGCACTTGCCACGTCAGAGGTCTCCTCCAGGGCCTGCCACATGCGGCTGCCGACGTCGTTGAGGTTGTGGTACTCGCTGCTGTCGACGCTAAGAAGCACGACCTCGTCACCGACCTGCTGCCACGCGACGCCCTCGGGGATCGTCACGGTGGCGGGAAGGTCCGAGCTCATGTCGGCAGTCCCGCCCATCGGAGCACGCGCAGCACGCCCGTCGCCATAACCGGCAGTCTATCCGCCGTTCCTGACGGCACTCACCGACTCCACGGGTTCACGCCGGCGCGGCGGTCGTGGTGTGACTTGTCCTTGAACGCATCGCGCGCGGCCATGACGGACCGGCGCAGCTTGCGGGACCAGCGCTCGCCGGGATCCCGCGCCATCGTGTAGCGCACCGCCAGGGCCACTCCGTCCGCCGCCTGCCTGGGCGGTAGCGCGAATGTCGGTGCCACCAGACGTGTGGTGTGGTTCTCGAGCACGGACAGTTCCCTGACCTCCGACAGATGCCGTGCCCACGTGCGCAGCGCCAGCGAACGGGGACCGTTGGCGAGGACGGTGTCGGCAACCGAGAGCGTGGTCCGCCACATACGCTCCCAGCCCCACCGGCTCGCCAGTGCGTCGGCCTCCGCCCGTTCGCCCGGCGGCAGGATCACAGCGAGGTCGATCAGATCGCCCAGGCGGCCGAGCGGAAGGTGTGTCCACGCGTGCGCGACCAGCAGCAATGCGTGAGCAGCCGGCGCCGGCGCGAGCAGCCCGTCGATGCCGGTAGCGCTGGGAACAGCCACCGCCAGCAGGTCGTTGGTCGGCGGCGCGCTCAGGTACACGGGGCAGTTCGGGCGTCGATGGAGCTCCACCACCAGCGGCACCCCTGGCCACATCAGGGGGCTCAGATGCTGGGCGGCCGAATACCCGCGGCCCGTCTGGAGTTCGGTGAAGCCGGCGCCGATCAGTGCCCGGTGCGCAGACTCGGGCTCGTCGACGAGGAGATCGAGATCCTGGAAGTAGCGACAGCCCGGGTCGGGATAATGCATCCCCACCTCCAGGCCCTTCATGAGCATCACCCGGCCTTCGTAGGCTGCTCGAGCGCGCTGGAGCAGGAGCGGGGCCGCAACGGTCATCACCGCAGCGAGGCGCACCTCGTTGCTCAGCGCCGTCGGTACCGTGCGCCCGCGGGCGCGCCACAGCCAGGCGGCGAGCAGCTGAACCCGATGGACGCGCAGCGCATCCAGCGACGGCGCCCGGTCGACCAGTTCGCCGGCGCGCACCCAGACATCCTCGCGGCAAAAGCGCCGCACTACCGTTCCTGCCAACCGGGCCTCCTAATTCTCGGCAGAGTATCGAACGCGGCTCGACGCACCTTGAGCATCGGCACGGGGGTCGCGGGGTTTCAAGGGGGACCGCGAAAGGAAATGGTGGCACGGCTCGTTCTATTCCCGTGGTGGTAGTGGGGGGAAAGCGTTCTTGAGGGACATCCACGTGCTGCGTCATCGCAGGGAGCAGGAACTCCAAGCCTCGGCGAACGAATCTGACCGTCGGCTCCGATACGGAGGGCCGCTGTTCTCGGCTGCGAGCGCCCTTCCGCTCGACAGAGGTCTGGTCCGCGGTCGGCGGCTGGTACCGGTCATCGCATCGGCCCTGCGCCGACCGAGGCGGGGTGCAGCACTGATCCTGCTCCTCCTGCGCACGCGGTCTGAGTACGTCTGCCTCTCAGACTCATTGGTTGGGCAGGCTCTCCGCACCTTCTTCGAGGCGCGTGCCCTGGGGGTCTTTCCACAGAATCAGCTGTGCCGAGGCGTGTTGGTCCTGCCGTCGGATCACGCCGACTATGCGCGAGGCCGCCGTCGGCAGGCGCTGCGGACGAATCTTCGAAGAGCCGCGAGCGCCGGTGTCACCTGCGAGGTGGTGAGCGATCGCTCCCGCCTGACGGATGAAGTCTTCGAGGTCATGGGCGCCGCAGGCGCGACGCCCGCCGAAGGCGAGCCGGAGCGTTGGCGAGCGTCGCTTGCGTTACCGGAGATGACGCTCTTTGCGGCGCGCGGAAAAGACGGTCGCCCACTCGCGATCGCAGGCGTATTCATCGATGAAGCGGTGGCCGTCGTCAGGTTCGCGATCGCGAGCGACCACGAGGCGAGGTGGGCGCTTCATGACCACCTGGTTCGACTGCTGATCGCCCGGCGGGTCGCGTACCTCATGGCGGAGGGCGGTGGCCCGTTCGGTGCCCTCGGCTTCACGGGGAGCCTGCAGCACTACCAGCATCTGCTCGGTTATGAGCTGCGACATGTGATGCCGGTCGTGGCGGATCCGACGACTCCGCGACGCCGCCGCTTGGCCGCCGTGGTCGTCGCCGTTACGGCCACGTTCGGTCTTGTGGCGCCGACCGCCGCCGCGGGCATCCTCCCCCGGCTCTGCTGATCGATCCACGCGCGACCTGGGCAGCCCGCGCGTCGTGGCTCGCCCATATGAGCCTGCCTGCCTGGATGCGATTGAGATGAGCACCAATGGGTAGGAAAAAGATGAGACTGCATTGAGTGGATGCCGTTAGATCAGGGTCTGCAGCGGGCTGACAACAGAGGCGGCCACAATGCCGGGAGCGAGGGCGCGTAGTAGACGAGTGGGGCTCCGTTGAGCAATGGCTCCCCGAACGCAGTCGTTGCGGCGCTGCTGGCGATAACGACGCTCCTCGTCCTGGGGGGCGTGCCGGCCTTGTTCACCTCGCTGGCGCGGCCGTCCCTCTTGCCGCCGTCGATCTCGACCCCGGCCGTCACCTTCCGACGGTCCACCCGCCGACGCTCACTGTCCCGACGGTCCACCCGCCGACGCTCACCGTCGAGACGCGTACGACGCCCAGTGTCACGACCCCGACCCTCAGCACGCCGTCGGTGACCACACCCGCAGCCACAACGTCGTCCGTGACCACCCGCGGTGTCAGCGTGCCGACGGTCGCTGCGCCGAGCCTTGAGACGCCGTCGGCCAATGCGACGGCTCCCTTGCGCTCGCCCGCTCCCCGGTTCCATCCGCGCCGCGTCTGTCCGCGTCCAGTGGATCGCTGCCGCCCCGGTCCGTCAACTCGGCTCCGGGCTCAGCGGACGCGGGATCGACGATGCCATCGACCGACCGAGGGCCGGTGTCAGCGGTGACCGGGTCCGCCGGTGCGCATCCGGCCGCTCAACAAGCTGCCGCGAGCCCCTCGGCGAGGATGACCAAACGCCCGACGGGCCGCCGTGGTGAGGAGGGATGTGCGCCCGGCGGGTCGGCGTGCCAGCCCTGTGGCCTGGAACCGGTATCTCCATCGCCTTGTCAGCCGCTTGGGCGGATGCCTTTCAGGTCTCCCTGTCGGCGCCCGGCGAATCCTCGTCTGGCGGACCGGGCTGGGCGGCAAAGCGGCAGAAAGCCAGCGTCGGGTCGCCAAGTGGCTCCGCACGACCGTTGCTCGCGAGCGCGGCCTAGAGCAGAGAGCTGCAGGCGAACTGCGATTGGCACACGTCGCCGGCAGTTGCGCCAGCCGCGCTTCGCTGCCGGTCGATCGACTGGTGTCCGCGGCGCGATTGTTTGACGTGCGTGATGTGGTCAGGCCCACCACCACGCAACCGGGTTCCGTCGCACCGCTCGGCTCGTCGAGCGCGCCTGGCCCCGCACATCTGGCTCCGCACCGGTGGGCGAGAAAAGGCACTGGAACCCCGCGCGTCAGCATCTCCAACAGCGGACTTCGGGTGCGTACCCACGGTCAGTCCAACAGCTCGCTGATCCTCAGCCTGCTCGTCGCCCTGGGCGTGCTGCTGTTGCTCGCCGCTTTGGGGTCGAAGCTGCGATCGCCGGATTCGCGGCAAGCGCGGGCTGGGTCGCCATCGGCTGGTGCAGCGTTCGGTCCGGCCTTGTCGAGATCGCCCGCCGACGCGCCATCCGCGACAGCCCCGGCCCCAGTTCGCGCAGAGGCCCGAAACCCGCACGACCACCCGCGAGCACGCGCGGTCCGCGGATCCCACCGGCGGACGGCCAGCCGCCCACCGGCCGGTGGGTGGACAGGCCGAGACCGATGCTGCGGCCAAGCTGGACCGGTTGCTCGCGCAGGGCGATCTCAGCGGCGCAATCGATGCGTACCGGCGTGCCGACGAACGGGGTGACCCGTGGGCGCGGTGAACCTCGGAGTGCTCCTCGAGCAACAGGGCGACTTCGACGGCGCGATCGCCGCGTACCGTCGCGCCGACGAGCGCGGCGACCCCAACGGTGCGTTCAACCTCGGTGGCCTGCTAGCGGAGCAGGGTGATCTTCCAGGCGCGTTCGGCGCGTTCAGCCGTGCCGATCAGCGGGGCGACGCCGTTGATGCGTCAAACGTCGGCGTTCTGCTGGAGCGGAGCGGGCACATCGAGAGAGCGATCGCCGCGTACGCCCGCGCCAGCGAGCGTGGCGATGCACAAGGGGCGTTCAATCTCGGCGCGCTGCTGGAGAGCAACGGTGATGATGCGGGCGCCCAACAGGCGTATCGCCGAGCCGGTCAGCTGGGGGATCGCGAGATCGCCCGGCGAGCTCGGTCGGCCTTGAGCCACCTCCTCAGACGCGTCCAGCGCTAGCGGTGTCCATGCGCCACGGGCTCTCGCGGGAGCCGCGAGCCGTCCACGTGTGGCCGTACGGCCTTACTACGTGATGACCAGCGGGCCACGTGGCGTGGGGCGCCGCGTGTCGGCGCCCGTAGTCAGCCCATTGACGTGAACGTAGTGGCAAGCCTCCGTGCGATTCGCGACGCCGAGCTTTCGGTAGATGTTCGAGACGTGGAACTTCACGGTTTGCTGGGTCACCCAAAGCCGCCGCGCGATGTCGCTGTTCCTTGCGCCAGAGGCAAGAAGCTGGAGGGTCTCGAGTTCTCGTGTGGTGAGCGCGTCGTGCTCGGCGACCCGTGCCAGCGGTGTCCGGCCTACGCGACGCGGCGCCGTGGGCGCATGGATGATGTGGCCGCTGACCGCCTCTCGAACGAGAGTCGTGAGCGCCGCGGGATGGAGGGTCTTCGACATCGCTCCGTTCGCACCAGCCTGGAACGCTCGATGGAGCCGCTCTCCTTCCATGTCGCGCGTCAGGACCAGGACAGTGATGCCCGGGTCGCGTTCCTTGATTGACCGGATGAGCGCGATCGATATCTCTGAGTTCTCCTCGGCGTCGTCGACCAGGACGACCTGCGCACCGACCTGAGCGATCCGCGCGGCGGTGGCCCGCCGGGGGTCCACGTAACCCAGCAGTCGAATTGCGCCACTCTCCCGGGCTCCGGCCCGGATGGTGGCAACGATCAGCTGATTGTCGGCGACGACGACGGCCCGCTTCACCCCTTGCGTCGCAACGCCGGCGTTAGCAGCCGCGCTGTCTGCTTGCTTCATGACTGCCTTTCAGGGCTTCATTGCCCCGGTGGATCGGGTCTGACTCGTCCGGCCATCCCGGCCCTCCGACTCTTGTGTCCTGCTCCAATAACGGGCCCCACCCCTGGCACTTGCGCGCGTCCGGCAGCACTGGCCCGGACCGGACGAGGGTTCGCCAGCACGCCGGTAGAGTTTCGGCGAAGAATGGGCGTTCCCACGAAGCGGCTGCTCCTCGTCGCCGAAGACTCACTGATCGTCGAGGCGATTGCGATCGCCCTGCGCAGCAGCGGCGAGTTCCGCCTGTTAGGCCGGATCGACGGCCGGACCGCGACAGTTCACGCGATCGTTGAGCTGCTTCCCGACGTGGTGATGGTCGACGACCTGGAGGACAGTGAGCGCCTGCTCGCGCTGGTCCGGGAGCTCAAGCAAGAGCTTCCCGATGTCGTGGTTCTCGTGCTCACGTTGTCGCGTGCATCTGGGTGGTTGGACGCGATCTTTGCGGCGGGGGCGGCCGCGGCTGTCTCGAAGGACACGCAGCCCGCCGCGCTCACGACCCTCCTCCGCGAGACGATCAACGGGCGCGTGTTGAATCGGCACACACCGGCGGGATCAGATGCGGCGACGGCCCGACGGTCGATCGGGGCACATCGGCTCCTCACCGCGCGAGAGCTGGAGGTGCTACGACTGGTAGCGGCGGGCTCAACCAACAGTGAGATTGCGCGCAAGCTGTGGGTCACCGAACAGACGGTGAAGTTCCACCTCTCGAACGTCTACCGAAAGCTAGACGTGTCGAATCGCACGGAGGCCAGCCGGTACGCGCACGTCACCGGGCTCGTGGGCAACGGCGGGTCCCAGCTCTAGCACACCGCGCGTGGCCAGGCCGACGGACGTTCGCTTCGCAGCGTGCCGGACAGTTGCCCAAAGGGAGGGGGCGCGAGACCGAACACGATCCTGAGCGCTGACTTTGAGGCCGTTCGTCGCGCGCGGGCTTTCGGACCGCGCCCTGGAGTGATGGCAAGCCGACCATGGGCAACCGCAAGCGCGAACCTCAGGAGCGTTCGAGCAATCGGTCCATGATGCTTGAACATGTACTGAAGTCGAGCGTAGGCCTCCTGTGCGACGAGCCGCGCGTTGTGTGCGTCCTTGCCGAAGTAGTGAAGGATCGTCATCGCCGGGAGGTAGCGCACCTCCCAGTCGGCAGCTTTAAGGCGCTTGCAGAGATCGGGCTCTTCGCAGTAGAGGAAGTAGCGTTCGTCCATGAGCCCGGCTTGTTGTACGGCCTCGCGCCGTGCGACCATGAATGAGCCTGTTACCCAATCGCACACTGTCTCCTGCTCGTACGCTGCGGCTCGGAGCTCACGCTCTCCCATCCAGGTGGCCCGCGCCGGGAGGCGCTCTGAGCCTACGCTTTCGCACAACTTGCGCACCGGCGTGGGAAACCGCCGAATCGTCGGATACACCGTCCCATCAGGAACGAGTTGCCGGCACCCAGCTAGCCCGACCCCGGGCCGCCGCGCGAGAAGCTCAACCAACTCCCCGAAGGTGCCCGAGACGATCTCGACATCAGGGTTCAAGAAGAGAACGAACGGCGACTCGGACTCCGCGAACCCGCGGTTGTTGGCGTACGAGAAGCCTGCGATTCTCGCCGCGAATCACGCGCGCTTGGGGAAACTCACGCTCGACGAACTCGGGCGACCCGTCGGTGGATGCATTGTCGACCACGAGCACCTCGATCGACGCGGTGCCGGCATGGGCGTAGACGGATGTCAGGCACGGCCCAAGCCAGTGCTTGCTATTGAACGAGACGATGATCACCGATAGGTCAGCCATCGTGTGGGGTTCTACCACGGGCGTCGCCCAGATTCCCTACCCAGTTGGCTAGCTCTGGGCCCTCAACGGCAAGAGCCGCGATTGCGCCCTCCACCAGGGCCGGATCGCCGCGCCCGGCGGCTCGGCGATACGCCTGCTTAGCCCCGGCAAGGTGACCTTGGTTCGCGAGCACGACTCCCACATTCAATGTACTGCGCGCATCGCCTCGTTGGTCGGCGCGCTGGAAGGCCGCGAGGGCGCCGACGAGGTCACCGTGCCCTGCCAACAGGCCACCGAGGGTGAATGCCCCGCCGGGGTCGCCGAGCCGGCCGGCCCAGGCATACACCTCAAGTGCGCGCTGGATGTCCCCCTGGTTCTCGAGTAGCACTCCGAGGTTCGAGGCGCCCGCGGGAGCTTTTTGCGGCTCGGCTCGCTGATTGGCGGCGGCGGCTCCGGCCAGATCCCCCTCTTCCGCCAGACGTTGCCCGAGAGTCAGCGCTGCGAGCGCGTCGACGCTCTGGACCGAGCGCTCAGCGCTCGCATCGACCCTCTCCACACCGACTCGATCCGGAGAGTCATCGCCGCCCTCGGTCGCCGGCCAACCCGGGGCGTCCTCATCGACGCCAGTACATATAGGGAGGCCGGCGCGCTCGGCTACGTCGTCGACTGCTGCCGACGCGCCACACGGCAGCAGCCGCGTCTCATCGAGTGGCTGCAGCGCCGTGGAACCCGCGTAGCGACGGAGGAGTGAAAACGCCAGGGCGGACGCGGCAAGGAGGCCGAGAGCGGCCAGTGGGGTGCGAGCGTCATAGCGCCTCATGCTCACGCTCGAGCGCCCACCTTCCAGTCGGTCCACGTTTCGCATCCCTGTAGGAGCCGGCCATGCGCCGGCCTCGGCTGTTGTCAGTTCTTCACGATCCGCTACGAAGGCTTCTAACGCGTCGTGCTCGCCCACCGGCAGACGTTCCGGCGATTGCTGCGCGTCCACGTCCGCCGAAGAGGACGCCTGACCACAGGCGTCGGCGAAGCTCGTTGCGGGTGAAGCGGCGGAATTCCGGATCGGGCACCTGCTCGGTTCGTGTGACGGCGGCGCGCAGATAGCCGTACAAGAACGCCAGGCCCGAAACGCACGCCGGGCGATACACCACCGCCACTTTCAACGATCGGAGGAGGACCCAGAGCGGGCTGTAGTGCAGGATCCACGCGCATTCGCCGTGACGCGCCCGACCCCGCAGGACGCCATCGGCGGTCGCGAGCGGTTTGTGGTGGACCGCCACGATGTCCGTGAAGCTCCGGGTCGAAAAGCCCTTCATACGAGCGTACGTCTCATCGATGGTGTCCCAGCCCAGGCGCTCCTGAATGCCCCCGATCGACTCAAAGCACATCCGGGAGTAGAGCTTGAGAGCTCCGTGGACGTGACGGCGGGGGATGATGATCTCGCGCAGTTGGCCATCCGCGGTGGGCTCGACAAGGACACCGCCGGCGAGCCCGAGGCGTGGCTCAGCCTCGAACCTCGACAGCACCGACTGCAGATAGTGCGCCGGGAGCTCGATGTCACCATCGAGCTTCATGAGGTGGGTAAATTGATCGAGGTCGACCAGCCGCAAGGCGGCATTGAAGTTCGAGGCCTCGATCGCCAGGGCAAGGCGGTCAGGCCCGCCAACGCGCGGAGCGGCCTGGGTCACCGTGAGAAAGGGGATTTCCGCCTCGAGCACCTTGAGAAGCTCCAGCGTGCCATCGGTTGACCCGTCGTCGATGACGACCATTTGCGCGGGGGGGAGCGTCTGCCCGGCGACTGACCGGACGACCCGCTCAATGTGGCGGGCCTCATTTCGCACCGCCGCGACTATCACGATCTTGCACTCCATTCTCGCCCCATGAACGCGACCAACGCGATCGAACTCGCGGCTCACCGGAGCCAAGAGTCGTAAGAACCTGCCACTCCGCGTCGTTCCTGGGTCAGGTCCAGTCCGCAAGGCGCGATCCACCAGGCATCCCGCCCCCTCGGACATATTCGCGTCGAACCCAGGGATGGGTGCCGAGCGACCTCCCTGAGACCTTTCTTAAGACCGCGTGTGCGACGAAAGTAGGAGCCGCCGACCGCCGTTTCTCCGGTAGAACGCCCAGAACGCGTGCAGAATTCGAGCGGGACACCGGCGTATCCGGCATCCTCCCGCGGTCACAAAGCTGGAGTTAGGAGCCGACGTATGACGACATCAGAGATCCGGGGGGCGCTGAGGCGCCGTTGGTACCTGTCTCTGACCGTGCTGATTGCTGCCGTCGGCGTCGCGTACATGATCCATAGCGGGGCGTCCAAGAACCTCACCGGAACTGCGACCGTCCAGATCCTGGTCGATTCACCTTCGTCGTCGCTGGTCAACGTCGATGCGAACTCTGCCGGCCTCGCAGCTCAAGCCGGCGTCCTGGCCCAGGCGATGACCTCGAACGCTGTCCTGACCTCGATTTCGCACACCGCGAGGGTGCCCGCCGCCGAGGTGACCGCGGAGGGGCCGTACAGCGGCGCCGCTGATGTGCTCGATGTGCCCACGCCCTCCGAGGCGCGAGGCATGCAGCTCGGCGCGATCACGCCGAAGTTCCACCTTTCGTTCCTCGCGCAGCAGACTCTGCCCATCATTACGGTCACGGCGACGGGTCCCAACCCTGAGTCCGCGGGCCGGCTGGCCGACGCAATACTCCCGGGCACCCAAGCGTGGCTAGGCACCATTGCGGCGCAAGACCAGCTGAACACCAAGCATCGCATCGTGCTCCGACAACTGGGAGACGCCGAGGCGGCTTACATGAACTCGAGCGCCGCCAAGGAGCTCGCCGCCGTTGGGGCGATCGCGATCATACTGATCGGCTTCTTGGCGGTCGTGCTGTTCGACAGGTTTGGGCCGCGGCGCACACACCGCATGCTCGGTGAGCTGGAGCACGCCTTCGGGTTCGATTCGGAGGGGGCCGGTCTGCCGAGCGGACACGGACTGCCGAGCTCTGAGGAAGGCTCGTTGTCCCTCAATGGTCAGGCCAGTCCCTACGTGGCCGATAGCAGGCTCATCACCGGCCGTCGCGCCGCAGTTGCCGGATCGCTCCTCAACGGCGGATCCCCGTCGACCGACTCGTCAGATCATTGAGGCGGAGTCGCGCTAACCGCGGTTCGTCCTCGGGCGAGCCGGCGGCGAGGGCTGTCCGGTCAGCGCCCACAGTCCCGACGCCGACCCGCCCATCGTCTGGCGCGCACAAGGGCGAGCACGGCGCAGATCCCAAACGACGGCCGTCCCCGCGCGCCGTTGCCGGCCGGCTACTTCCATGGATCGCTGTCGCAGCGGTTGCGGCTGCGGTGGCGATTCTGGTCGTCTATCGGGTGTCGGCCAGCCCGCCGGGTCTGCATCCCCGTGAGGTCGTCTTCTCCGTCGCCAAAGCCGAGGTATTCGTCGACAGCACCAGCTCGGATCTCGACTACGATGGGAGCAACCGGTACCGAACCACGCAGTACCAGACTCAGAATGTGCCGGAGGCGCTGACGCTCGCGGAGTATCTGCAGACCCAGGGACCGCTGGAGCGAATGGCGGGCGCCGCCGGGGTACCAGGCAAGCTGGTGTCTGCGTCCGGGCCGTTCACCGATTGGGTGAACGACAACGAAGCGCATCTCGTGCAGATTGCCAAAAACTACCGGCTGCTGGTTGACGTCGACGGGGTCCACCCGATGCTCACGCTCTATGGCCAGGCGCCCACCGAGCGCGAGGCCATCGCCATCGTCGACAGTGCTCGTAGCCAGCTGATCTCATACGTCGCGGCTCAGAGACGCGGAGCGCGAGGGCTGCCGAATGGCTATGAGCCGTTCGTCATCAGGCCGCTCGGCGCCACCACCGGAGGCGTGGTCGACCCCGGCGCGACGGAACAGCTCATGGGAATTGCCTTCGCGGTGGTCTTTCTGCTGGGCGGTGGGCTGTTGATCTTCCTGCAGGGCCGGTCGCAACGCCGTGGTCGTCCGCGGCCTCTCGTGGCCGCACCGCCCGGAGAACTGGACGACGACACGGACGTGTGGCCGCACACCCGCCGGTTTCTCCCGTGGAGCATGGCGGTCTTCATGGGCATCATCTTCCTGGTCCCGATAGATGCCATCCTGGCCTCCAATGGCTCATCGGGGATGCCGCTTTCGCCCACAATCGACCGGATCCTGCTCGTCGCGATCGCGATCGGCTGGCTGCTCTCCCTGGGACGGCCCAAAAGCAGTGTGGCTCGGCCTCGTCTCCGGTTTACTCGGATACACGCCGTCCTGATCGTGTTCATCGGGATTGCCTTCCTCAGCGTCGGCGTCAACGGCCAGTACCTGACCATCTCCCAAGAGCTGATGCCGGCCATCAAGAAGCTGCTCGTGCTCGTCACGTTCGGGACGTTCTTCGTGTTCGCAGCATCGGCGATCAGGCCGGCCGAGGTGCGCCCGCTCTTAAGCTGATGGTCGTCTTGGGCGTCATCTGCTCGTTGGGCACGCTGGTGGAGCGCCAGACGCATTGGAACATGTTCTACGCCTTCTGGACGACCTTCCACGTCCCACTGACCAAGCCACCGGAGATGGACGTCTACGACGACATCGGAAGGCTCGGCGTCGTCGGCCCCACCAGCCAGCCCCTCGAGTTGGCGACGCTGCTGTCGCTGGTACTGCCCCCAGCGATCATCTTTGCGATTGAGTCCAAGGTCCGACGGCAGCGGATCATGTGGCTGCTCGCGGTGGGACTCGTGTTGGCGGGGGCGGTCGCGACATCGCGCAAGACGAGCGTCGTCGCGCCGTTGGCCGGCCTGATCGTGCTGATCATCTACCGGCCGCGCATCATGTTGCGGGGGCTCCTGTTCGCGTGCGTGCCGCTGTTCCTGATGATCCACGTGGTAGCCGCGGGCCAGTTGGGCTCCGTGATCAGCGAACTCGAGCCGTCACACGCCACCGCAGTGAACACCGACAAGCAGCGCGTCGAACGCTATGACGCCGTCCGTCCGGACGTCATGAGCCACTTGGTGCTCGGGGAGGGCTATGACAGCTACGACCCGCTCAAGTTTCGATTCCTGGACAACGAGTATCTCGGTCTCCTGATCAATACGGGGATCCTCGGAATGCTTGGCCTGCTGGCAATCTTCGGATCCCTCCTCACGCTGAGTCAACCGCTGATTCGGGGCCCGGACGAGTACCGCGCCAACCCGGCGCTGGCGATCCACACGATGGTCGTGATGGTCGCGGTGTGCAGCGCCCTGTTTGATTCGATCTCGTTCGGGCATGTCTCATACCTGCTCTTCTTCGTCGGTGCGATGCTGGTCGCCATGCACAGGCCTTCGCGCCGGGCCATTCAAGCGAGCAACGCCGCTGGATCGTGGGGCGGGATGGGTCCGGGGCGTGGCGGCGCCGCGCTTGACCAGAGCCGGCGGTTCGTCCCGGGTCATGGGCACCCGGTGGGCGCGAGAAAATACGCCGAGCGGTCGATCCCGGCGTAGCACGGATCCAGCAGTATCACTTCGCCGCTACACGATCCTGAAGCGGAGTGGCGCGGAGCGCGGGTCGACAGGCCGTTGGCGGTCGCGGTGATCACGAGCGTGTACTTCCCGGGCGCCAAGCGCGCCGATGCGCTGGTCCGGCCGGCGAACTCGATCGAGTTAACGCCTGCGACCCCGGCCTTCGTCAGCGAGTTCGACGAACCGCGGCGCGTGCACGCGTGGTGGCGCCGGTTGCGGCGGGTGACCCTGACGCAGCCACGGCCCAGCCTGCGGCCCGGCAGTTGGACGGTGAACGTGAGCCTCACCTTCGCGGCTTCGCTGAGGGTGAAGCCGAAGCGGGTGCCGACCGGGCGGCGGTGCTTGCCCTTGCCGTCCGACGAACGCCATGTGCGGTGCGACTGCGTGACGTCAGAGAGCGCCGGGGCGGCGCGGCTCGGCGCGGCGGGCGCGGCGAGTCCCACACCTGACGCTCGCCCGTGTCGTCCCAATAGTTGTCGGCCCACGTCTGTCCGGGCCCGGTGCAGTACGTGTGGGACTCAATCCCAAAATGACCGCCCAGGGGCCAATATCCGTGCGTGTCGGCGCCGTTGCCGGTCGCGGTCCCTGATGACGACGGTCGGTGCTTCCGCAGTAGCTACCGCCATCGGAGCCGTGGTGGAACGTGCCGCCGCAACGAGCGAAGTCGTTGCCCGTGAACGTCAGCGTGGACGAGCCAATGCCGCCGATGCCGGAGCAGGCGTAGATGACGTAGCCGCCGCCCGCGAGGAGGTTGTTGGTGACGGTGAGATGGTTATCGCAGCTCGACGACGACGATGCCGCGAAGTATCTCCGCGGGTCTGAGTCTGTGGGTTGAGCAACGTGTTGTGGTTGATGGTCACGCTCACGTCCTCCATATAGCAGCGGTTCGGTGTGTGCGCCCTGGGCGTTGGCGTTGGAGATGACGTAGCTGTTCTCGATCGTGCTGCCGTTGCCGAGGCTGACCGAGTCGGTAGTGTTGTAGATGTAGTCGTTGTCTAGCAGCGCGCCGACGCCGGCGGCGATCCCGTTGGCCGACAGGTTGGTCGGGTTGGTCGAGAAGATGGTGCTGTTCTCGATCGTCATCCCGGTGTCCCCGACGGCCTCGTTGATGATGTACTGCTGCGCGTTGCCGGTGCCGGAGAAGCTCACGCAATCGTGGTTGAGGGTGAGATTGCCGTTCCCCGCTCCGGCGTAGATCTGCCAGTCAGCGAAGTTGAGGTTCTGCCACGTCACGTGGCTACCGACGACCTCCAGCAGATTCCCCGACCCCGAGTAGTAGTAGCTCCCGCGCGGCAGCACCGACGCCAGATCCCCCCCCGTGACCGTCGTCAACGCCGAACAATTGGCTACGCCGACGTTGTGGGAGGCCGGATCGGGAAAGCCGCAGGCGCCCGGAGCGCTGAAGCAGTTGCGCGACTGATTCGGGACGCTCGCGCGGCGATGCGCTGCCGGGACGCGCGGGTGATGAGCCGGCGTGGGCTTGGAATGGCCGTACTGACTGGCGCACGCAGTGACGAGCAGACAGACGACGGCAAGCACCCGGGGGGAAGCCGGCGCCTCCTTCCCTTGCCTGACGGCGGCGGAGCAGTACCTAGATGATTATGCGTGGGAGCCCTCCGGCGTCACGACGCCCGGTGTCGACGAGACGGCATCGTCCGATGCCAACGAGACCGCACACAGGTTACCGACCTGTTCAATCGCGGAACGGATCAACACCGGTTCGCCGATTTCGACAAACGCTAAGGATTCGGCGCGGGTTGCCGATTACGAGTCTGTTCTCGCAACTCGTCCAACCCGGCGGGCCTGAGGAGCCGCCGCAACCCGCGTCGTTCGCTTCCGTATCGTGCTGCCCCACGCGTCGTCCACGTCCGGCCGGCGTTTGCGTTCGTCTCGACGTTTGATCGAATCGCGGTTGGGGAACTTAAGGGCCAGTCTCAGAGAGTCCGATTGGTAGGGGATTCCCGGAGAGCCTCGTGATAGCGAGCCTCAACGGCCCCTCAGAGCACCCAGGTTGGGGCACACAAGGGGGCGGTCGATAACCAAGTCCACCATCTGGAGAGATCGCATGCACCGGTTTGCGTTGGTCTTCGTGGTGTCCCTGGCGCTCCTGACCGGGATCGCCCAGGCTGCGACACCTCGTGCCGCTAAACGGTCGGATAGCGGTCTGACCCCGCTGATCGGCGCCCAGACGATCGGAGTCGCCAAGGCGAAACTCTCCGACGGTGTGGCCGAGGCGGTGGCCTACACCGCGCGCACGTACGGGACCGTCTCGTCTCTCAGGGTCTACGTCGATTCGCCCAGCCACGTGACCGGCTTGGTCGTGGGCCTCTACTCCGAGAAGGGTGGCCGCCCCTACCGCCGCCTCACCGTCGGCTCGCTGTTCGCGCCTGCGGATGGCAAGTGGGCAGTCGTCCGGGTGAGGCCGGTGACGGTGCGTCCGGGCACCACCTACTGGCTGTCCTTTCTCGGGCACGGGGGCCCGCTCTATGTACGAGCCGCTCGCGAGCGGACGACCCAGAGGATGGAGTCTCGCGTGAACGTCAAGTCCCTGCCGATCGCGTGGAAGGGTGCTCGCAGGAGCAGGGGCTCCGCGGTCTCGATCAACGGAGCCGGGAATGTCGCCACGAGCGCCAGTCTCGACCCGGTCCCCACAGGTGGGAACGGAGGCTCGAGCGGCGCAGATCCGACGACGGGCGGCGGCTTCACGCCGGTGACTGGTCAGCTTCCGCCGGGGGGGCTTCCAATCCCCCCCGTCCCGGTGCCTCCGCTTGGTGGTTCGGGCGGTGGTTCGGGCGGTGGTTCGGGCGGTGGTTCGGGTGGGTCGTCGTCGTCTGGGTGCTTTGGGTCGCCGGGTGCGTGTGGGTATCCGGATCCGGGCTTTCAGGGTGGGAATGTTGGGGTGGCGAATTGTTCGGCGTTGACGACGGTCACGGGGGGGGATCTGGCGTCGGTGCTGCCGCGCGGGAGCTACTACTACTCGGGGTCGGGGAATCTGCTGGAGGTCGTCGGTAGCCACGTGACGTGGCAGAACCTCAACTTCGCTGACTGGCAGATCTACGCCGGAGCGGGGAACGGCAATCTCACCCTCAACCACGATTGCGTGAGCTTCTCCGGCACCGGCAACGCGCAGCAGTACATCATCAACGAGGCCGTCGGGGACACCGGGATGACGATCGAGAACAGCACCATCTTCTCGACCAACCCGACCAACCTGTCGGCCAACGGGATCGCCGCCGGCGTCGGCGCGCTGCTAGACAACGACTACATCTACAACACTACCGACTCGGTCAGCCTCGGCAACGGCAGCACGATCGAGAACAGCTACGTCATCTCCAACGCCAACGCCCAGGGCGCACACACCGAACCGCTGTATATGGAGGACGTGAGCGTGACCATCAACCACAACACGTTGCTCAACCCACAGACTCAGACCGCGGAGATCTTCGCGGCATCGTCGTCGTCGAGCTGCGATAACCATCTCACCGTCACCAACAACCTCCTCGCGGGCGGCGGCTACGTCATCTACGCCTGCTCGGGCGGGAGCGCCGGCGCGGGTCCTCGACTCTGAACTTCAGCAACAACGACATCGCGCGGTGCATGGGCAGCACCAGCGGTTATGCCGGAGGCAGCTACTGCGGGACCAGCCAGCCGACCGGCGGGGACGCGACGGGCTCCGGGGCCGACACGCACGGGTACTGGCCCCACGGCGGGTTTTACGGCATCGACGCCGACACCTACTGCCCCGGCACCAGCGGCGTGACCTGGACCGGCAACACCTGGGACAACAACAGCTCCACTGTCACCTGCACCTAACGGCGCAGAAGCGGAGCAGCCGCACGGCTCGGCGTCATCTACCAAACCCCATGACACATGACCATCACAGAATGCACTCACGACGCGTGGGCTCATGGCGCGCTGAGTCACCACACCCCCGGAAGGGAGCGATGAGACGGTTTGCGCCGATGCTCCTGCCATGGCTGGCAGCGGGTCTCGTGGGGGCAGCCCCAGCTGCGGCTGGCGAGACGCATAGCACGCTTCACCGGATCTTGCTCGGACAGGCGGCGCTGGCACCGGCAACAGCGCGGCTGGCTCCAGGTCACCCGGAGGTGTCTCGTCTCGTGGCGGGATCGACAGGGACGGCTTCGGCGATTAGGGTATACGTCGGTACCCGCAGTCGGGCGACACGCATCATGGTGGCGCTCTACTCAACCAAGCAAGGGCGCCCAGCGCAGCGCCTGACATCGGGATCCACCTCCCAGATCCGACAAGGGGCATGGAATACGGTAGACATCGCGCCGACGCGCCTACGACGGGGCCGCGAATACTGGTTGGCGGTGCTCGGCCGAGGCGGGGCGCTCGTCGTGCATGAGGGCAGACGCGGCTCGTGCGGCGCGGATAGTGGGTCCGCGCACGGACTGGGTGCGCTCCCCTCGTCGTGGAACGGCCGCAGCACGCCCAAGGACTGTTCGGTCTCGGGCTATGTGATTGGGCGCGCGAGCAGCGGAGGGCCGACGGCCACGGGCACGAGCGGTGGAGGCACGGGCGGCGTGCTGTCGACCAATCCGGGCGGCACCTCGTTGCCCAATCCTCCCGTCACGGTGCCAAATCCGCCGGGCGTCCCGATCCTGGCGCCGCACAACACGACCGCCCCGAGCGTGAGTGGGTCGGCGGTGCAGGGTGATACGTTGACGGCGTCGTCGGGGTCGTGGACGGGGAGTCTGTCGTCGTATGCGTATCAGTGGCAGGATTGCAGTAGTTCGGGGACGGGTTGTGCGAGTATCGGCGGAGCGACGCGTGCGACTTATGTGTTGGCGGGTGGGGAGGTCGGTCATGAGGTGCGTGTGGTGGTGACGGCGGTGAATGGGTTTGGTTCGACTGCGGCGGATAGTGGGCCGAGTGCGGTGGTGACGGCGGCGGGGCCGACGCAGAGTGCGAACTGTTTCGCGTCGCCGGCGGCGTGCGGTTTTCCGGATCCGCATGCGGGTTATCCGTCCTCGAGTTATGTCGGGCCGCAGAACGGGAGTGCATCGGTGGCATGCTCCTCGTTGACGCCGGCGTCGGGGACGGTCACGCTGTCGACTACTGGCGCGACGTACTCCAATGTGGATCTGACGGGCCGGATCGTGGTGACCGCGGCCAATGTGACGATCGATAATGTGTGCGTGAGTTTCAATGGTGGGGGGCAGGTCAATAGTGGGGTGGCGGCGGTCCAGTTCCGCGCTGCGGGGGGACGATCGAGAACTCGGTGGTGGCGGGGGCCAACGCGACGAATCAGAGCACTGAGGTGGCGCTTCAGTCAGGTGTGCAGTTGACGGCCGATCACGATTATTTCTATAACTGCGGCGAGTGTGTGCACAGCGATGGCACGACGCTTGAGAACAGCTATGTGATCACCAACGGGACTCCGTGTCAGAGCGGCTACTCGGGCTCGACGTGCGAGGGCGGCGACGATCATTTCGAGGACATCTACTGCGATACAGGCTCGGAGACGGTCAATCACAACACGCTGCTCAATCCCCACGGCCAGACTGCGGTGGTGTTCTGCAACACCAACAACGGGGGAGCGAGCGAGCCGTGCGCCAACCGGTTGTCGATCACCAACAATCTGATGGCGGGGGGCGGGTTCGTCCTCTATTCATGCTCGGACGCATCCTCGCCGGGCAATTCGACGTTGACGTTCATTGGCAATCGCATCGCTCGCTGCGGGGGGATCGCGACGTACCAGCCGTCGACTGGGGGCAGCACCTGCGGCTCGGCTGACCAGCAGGGCGCCGACGGCAATGGGTATTGGCCCTACGGCGGCTACTACGGAGTCGACGACCTGACCTACTGCCCCGGGACCGCGGGCGTCACGTGGTCAGGCAACGTCTGGGACGAGAACAGCCAAGCGGTCAACTGCAGCACCTGAAACCACCACCACAGCACAGGTCGGCGTCGGAGTATTTGGTCCTTCGCGGATGTTTCGGCGTCGACGCGGCGTTCCTCGTACGTGAGGTTGGCGTACGCCATCGTTGCGCTGGCCATCGTCGGCTGTGCCGGCTGCGCCACCGCAACTCATGTCGTGGGGAGTTCCGCGCCTGCGAAAACCTCCGCCGTCACGCGGACGGAGACACGGGAGGGGTTCGTGGCGGGCTCCGCGCCCGCGCCCCCCGCCGTTAGCGGGAGCCGGGCGAGGCGGAAGCTCCACTGCTTCGCATCGCCCCGGGCATGTGGTTATCCAGATCCGCGCGCGGGATATCCACGGCCGGGCTACGTCGGCCCACACAACCGCCGAGCTTCCATCGCCTGCTCATCGTTGCGGCGGTCGGGCTCGCTGATCGTGACGAGGCCCGGCGCCCGCATCCAGAACCTGCGCGTGCGGGGTCGAATCCTGGTCGAGGCGCCGGATGTGACGATCGATAATGTGTGCGTGAGTTTCAATGGTGGGGGGCAGGTCAATAGTGGGGTGGCGGCGGTCCAGTTCCGCGCTGCGGGGGGGACGATCGAGAACTCGGTGGTGGCGGGGGCCAACGCGACGAATCAGAGCACTGAGGTGGCGCTTCAGTCAGGTGTGCAGTTGACGGCCGATCACGATTATTTCTATAACTGCGGCGAGTGTGTGCACAGCGATGGCACGACGCTTGAGAACAGCTATGTGATCACCAACGGGACTCCGTGTCAGAGCGGCTACTCGGGCTCGACGTGCGAGGGCGGCGACGATCATTTCGAGGACATCTACTGCGATACAGGCTCGGAGACGGTCAATCACAACACGCTGCTCAATCCCCACGGCCAGACTGCGGTGGTGTTCTGCAACACCAACAACGGGGGAGCGAGCGAGCCGTGCGCCAACCGGTTGTCGATCACCAACAATCTGATGGCGGGGGGCGGGTTCGTCCTCTATTCATGCTCGGACGCATCCTCGCCGGGCAATTCGACGTTGACGTTCATTGGCAATCGCATCGCTCGCTGCGGGGGGATCGCGACGTACCAGCCGTCGACTGGGGGCAGCACCTGCGGCTCGGCTGACCAGCAGGGCGCCGACGGCAATGGGTATTGGCCCTACGGCGGCTACTACGGCATCACCGATTTCGTCTTTTGCCCGCCCATCACGCGCCAGAAGTGGACCGGCAATTTCTGGGACGACAACCGAGGCGCGGTCAGATGCAGTGCGAGCGGGTGAAAATCGCCGGCGAACGGCCGTCTCGGCCGTCTTTCGAGCGCAAGATCTAGGCCGCCCGGCCCGTTTTATGGCCATGGAGCTACGAGATTCCGCCCCGCGGGGCGTCGGTGCGCCCGGACCCACGCCGAGTAAGGGCGGACGGCTGGCGGCCGAGACTCCACCCCCGGCAGTCCTCGCTGGGCGTCGGGGAAGTCAGGGCAGGTGGGTCGAGGCGGCCGTCGTCCGCATCCTAGACGTGGCTGTCGCCACCGCGACGTTGATCATCCTCTCGCCCGTGCTACTGATGATCGCGCTGGCGGTCCGGGCCACATCGAGTGGCCCGGCGCTCTTCCGGCAGGAGCGGCTGGGCAAGGACATGAGGACCTTCTTGCTGTACAAGTTTCGCACGATGCGCCCAGACGCCATCGACGCGCCCCATCGCACGTATATCCAAGCCCTGATGTCGTTGGACCACAACGCGAGGAAGGGGAACCTCTTCAAGCTCGTCGTCGACGACCGCATCACGCCGATCGGCCGTTTCCTGCGCTCGTGGAGCCTCGACGAGGTTCCCCAGTTGGTCAACGTGCTCCGCGGCGAGATGTCCCTGGTCGGGCCACGCCCGGTGATCGGCTACGAGGCCGAGATGTACCCGGAGCCCTACCTTCGGCGTTTCTCGGTCAAGCCAGGACTGACCGGCCTGTGGCAGGTGAGCGGACGGAGCCAGCGGACCTATCACGAGATGGTTCGACTCGATCTCGACTATGCGGCGCAGCGATCGCTGTGGCTTGACCTGCGGATTCTGATCAAAACGATTCCGGTCGTCCTCGGTCGCAAGGGCGTCGCGTAGCGATGCCGCCCCCCCGCGAGTGCGCCGTCATCGGCGTCGTTCCCGCGCGGGAGCGTCGCGCTCGTGCCCGACTGCTCGAGGCGCTCCAGCGCGCCTATCCAGTCGTGTTCGAGGGCCGAGAGCCCGACGCGCTGGCCGGCCTGGATGGGGTCATCCTCTTCCCTGCCACCGGCGACCAGGCCCCTCCAGCGGGCCTGCCGTCCATTCGGTATCGCGCGGAGGAGAGCGACGCCGGGACGTCGGAGCAGGTCCTGCTCGCGGACCATCACCTCCTCGCGCGTCCCCTTCGGCGGGCTCGACTGACAGAGGCGTACGGCGGCGGCGCATCGTTGCCCGAAGACGACGACGGAGAGGTGTTGGCTACCGTCGCTGGACGGCCGGGGTGGCGTGTCGAGGTCTCGGGAGACGTGGCCCACCACGAGGTCGCCATCGCGCCGCCCGAGCTCGGCGTCCGAGATGCGCTGCGATCCAGGTTGACGCCGCGCAGGTCACTGGCCCTCTTGGCGCTTGCGCAGTTCGTTCGAAACGCGATACCCGACCTAGCGTGGGAGACGCCGGGGATTCGAGCCGCTTACGTCATCGACGATCCCAACCTCCGCCGCCCGACCTACGGGCACATCAGTTACGCAGACCTGGCGGCCAGTGCGCGGGCGCACGGTTACCATGTCTCGATCGCGATGGTGCCGTTCGATGGACGCTGGTTTCACCGCGACGTCGTCCGGCTGTTCCGGCGAGAGCAGCGTTACCTGTCGCTCTGCGTCCACGGAAATGATCACATCCCCGATGAGCTGGCGCGCCCGCGTTCGCTGGCCGAGAGCAGCGTCCCCGCAGCCCAGGCCATCCGCCGCACGGAGAGGTTCGAGTTCCGTACGGGACTGCCCGTCGACCGCGTCATGGTGCCACCGCACGAGTGGCTCAGCGAGGCCGGCGCACAGGGGCTCCTGGCGTGCGGCTTTGAGGCCTTCTCGGGAACTCGGCCGTACCTCGTGGCACGACTTTGGCCACGATGTGGGTTGGTTGTCCCGACCAGCCGACGCAGGCCCATTGGCCGGCTGGGAGAGCGCTGAGATCGTCGACGGTCTGCCGGTGTTGCTGCGGAGCGACTTCGGTCAACCCCGGGATGAGTTGGTGTTCCGGGCGTTTCTCGGTCAGCCCGTGATCATGTACGGCCACGACGACCTGCTCCGGGGCGGTCCCGGCGAGTTCGAGCGAGCGGCCGCTGGCATCTGGCAGCTTGGCGAGGTGCAGTGGCAGTCACTCGCGGAGATCGCTCGTGGTTCGTACCTCATGCGTCGACGTGGAGCGACGCTCGAGGTCCGCATGCTCGGACGAAGGATCTCAGTCGATGTGCCTGACGGGGTCACGGAACTGCTGGTGGACGTGGAGGCGATTCGCGAGTCGCCGTCGCGCCGAATCAGCGTCACGGGGGCCAGCCTGTCCGAGCCGGACACCGGAGACCCCCGCGTGCGAGTGCTCGCCGAGCGTCCGGGTCAAGTGGATCTGGTTGTCGACCACGCCCTCAACCCACACTGCGTGCGGCCACCGTTCCCCAGCCTGCGCGCCGCTGCCCGGCGTTTCGCGACGGAGGGACGCGACCGGACCCGTGCGAAGTTGAGCTGGGCCGGACGCTAGGGCGCGCCACGCTGCTATGGCAACTGATCCGGATAGCCTTCATGAGGCGACCGTGCGGGGCGTTCGCTGGCTGGCGATCATGCGGGTCGTCTCAGAGACCGTCGGGTTCGCGGCTTCGATCGTCATCGCGCGTTTGGTCTCGCCCGCGGAGTTCGGGCACGCAGCCATCGCCCTGATCTTCATCATGCTCGGCGACATCCTCTGTTTTGAGGGGTTCTCGTCGGCGCTCGTCCGCCGCGAATCGATCACTGAGGATGATCGCCGCGGGGCGATGTTGATGAGCATGATCGGCGGGGCGCTCATCGCTCTGGTCGTCTTCCTCCTGGCCGGCCCAGTCTGGAAGCCCCTGTTCGGAGCCCGAACCGCGTACTTGATCAAGCTCGTCTCGCCGTCGATTTTCGTCATGTCGCTGGCCGGCGTGTCTCGCTCGACGCTCTGGCGTCAGCTGGACTTCCGGGTCACCAGCATCGTCGACGCGCTGGGAATTTTCGTGGTCGCCGTGGCGTCAATCGGTTTCGCGATCATCGGCCCTGGGGACAGAGCGATCATCCTCGGCGGTCTCGCCGGCGTCGTGGTCTCGGCGGCGTTGTTCATGATCGCCTCGCCGCCGCCGATGCCGCGGTGGTCACGTGCGTCGCAGCGTGACATCACGACGTTTGGAATCCCGGCGGCCTTCTCGGGCATGGCCGGTGTGGTGTTCCGCAACATCGACTACGCGATCTTGGCGGCGCGTCTGCCAGCCAGCACCGTCGGCATCTACTACAGGGCGTTTAACGTCAGCGTTGTCTACCAGGACAAGCTGAGCCGGATCATGTCCCAGATCGCCCTTCCGATGTACTCGCGGACCGCGGACAGAAAGGCGCTCGCGGAGCTTCACGAGCGCGTCGCTCGGCTGCACGCGGTGGTGATCTTTCCGTTTCTGGCCAGCGGCGCCGTACTCGCACCGGTGCTTGTCCCGCTGGTGTTCGGCCCTCAGTGGCGTGGCGGCCGTTCCCGCCACCGAGATTCTCGCGGTCGCCGGCGCGTGCCAGGCGGTCCGTACCGGCTACCCGCAGTTGATGCTCGCTCTCAACAAAGCGGGTGCCCTGCTGTGGATGAGCGTCGCGTCGGTGATCCTGTATGGAGGGGTGGTCTTCGTCGCCTCCAGCCACGGATTGGTCGTGATCGCGTTCAGCGTGTGCGGGGCCTACCTGCTGCTTCTGCTCGCCTCGTACCAGATCAACCTCAAGCCCGCACTTGGACTCTCGATCGTGCGTCTGGGGCAGGAGCTCGCTCCCGCATTGACCGGCTGCGCGGCGCTGGTCGCCATCGACCTAGCCCTGCGCACGGCTCTCGTATCGCTCCCGGCCGTCGTGATCGCCACGGTGGCCGGCGCGACAGGCCTGATCGTCTACGCACTCGTCCTTCGTTGGTTCTTCCCTCAAGCCTACGCCGACTTGGCGACATTGCTCACTCGCCTGGCGCCGGAGAGGCTGAGGGCCTGGCCCGCGGCTTGGATCCGGCGTCGACGCCGGGCGACCCTGCCTGATCCCGTGGTCGTGGGGACTCCAGCTCCCGTGCCGTTCCCCCAGGTCGACGACGAGCCGGGGGTGGTCGGAACCGGCCAAGTCCAGTCCGATCCAGCGCTGGCGGGCGCGCGCGGATCCTAAGGAGATGACATGCAAGTAGGGATGGAAGGATCAGACCAGTCGCCGGCCGCCGGCGCGATGAGCTCCAGCTCTGTCGCGATCCCGGACGGCAACGAGGATGAATCCGAGTCGCCCGTCATGTCAAGCCCCCCCATTGGTGTCGTCTTCCCGGGCGAGCCCCGGGGGGCAGCAACGTGGTCGGGGATCCCGAGCGGTGTGATGGCAGGCCTTCGTGCGATCGGCGCGGAGCCTAGCCCGATCGCCGCCGCGCCCAGCGCGAGGCTCCATGCTCTGGTCCGCAACACCATGGCAGTCGCCGCAGCGCCGCACGCACGTCG
>CAVWWN010000007.1:0-20880 GCA_963758705.1 uncultured Actinomycetota bacterium
TGGCGGTCTACCTAGTAGAGGGCGCTGGCCAGCCGACGGCGCGACTCGCGAGCCAGTTGGCTGTCGACGCCGAGCTCGTCGAGGATCCCGACCACGACGCGGCGGATGTCGTCCTTGGCGCCGTCGGCGCTCGGCAGGGCGCCGAGAGGAGGTCAAGCCCGCGCTCGTGATCGCCCTCGTCGAGCGCCGCGAAGGCGTCGGCGAGGTCGAGGCGCCGGCTCGCGCCGCTCGAGCTTGATCCGGGCCGCGAGCCCGTCGGCGGCAAAGCTGCCGGGCACGCCTCGAGGATCGCGAGCGCACCGTCGGTGTCGTCGCGACCGAGCAGGATGCGGGCCAGCGGCACGGCGGCATCGGCCCGGGTGGGCTCGAGCTCGACCGCGCGGCGCAGCGAGTCCTCGTCGCCCTGGGCGACGAGGAGGTCGGCCTCGGAGGGGAGGAGGGAGTCCAGGAAGCGGTTGACCGCCGCCGGGGGCTGGGCGCCGACGAACTCGGCCACGACGCTCGCCGTCGCGGAAGGCCTTGACCGCCGGGATGCTCTGGATCCCGAAGGTCGCGGGCCAGCGAGGGTTCGAGTCGACGTCGAGCTTGGCCAGCTCGACCGTGCCCTCACGGGCGTCGACGGCGTGCTCGATCACCGGCCCGAGCTGGCGGCACGGGCCGCACCACTCGGCCCAGAAGTCGACGACGACGGGGACGGTGTGCGAGCGGTCGATAACCGCTGATTGGAAGGTGCTGTCGGTGACGTCCATGGTCGCCTCGATGGTAGCCACCAGCCTCGGGTCGCCTCGTGGCTGCTCGATACGGGGGCGTGGCTGATTTCGCCGTGATCGAGCGTGACGGCGTGACCCTGGCCGGCAGCGATGCCGGCGAGGGGCCCCGTCGTGCTCGCTCATGGCCTGACGGCGACGCGCCGCTACGTCGTGATGGGCTCGTCGGCGCTCGAGCGCTCCGGCCACCGTGTGGTCGCCTACGACGCGCGCGGCCACGGTACCTCCTCGCCGGCCGAGAGCCCCGTGCGTATCGCTACGAGGATCTCGGGCGCCGACCTGGAGGCGGTGCTCGATCACGCCGGGGCGCAGCGAGCGGTTCTGGCGGGCGCGTCGATGGGCGCCCACACGCTCGCGTGGCTGGCCCTGCGGCGACCCGATCGCGTCGCCGGCCTGGTCATCATCACGCCGGCGTTCAGCGGGGCCGAGGACTCAGACCCGCAGCGTCTGGCCCGGTGGGACGCCCTCTCGGACGGCCTGCGTTACGGCGGGATCGACGGCTTCGTCGCCGCCTACGGTGAGCCGGAGGTACCCGAGCGCTGGCGTGACACGGTGATCAAGGTCATCCGCCAGCGCCTGGCGCTGCACGAGCATCCCGATGCCCTGGCCGACGCGCTGCGCGCGGTCCCGCGCTCCCGCCCGTTCGGCTCCCTGGACGACCTCGCCGCGATCGCGGTCCCGACCGTGGTGGTCGTCTCCAGCGACGAGGCCGATCCTGAGCACCCGCAGGCGGTGGGGGACGCCTACGCCGAAGCCATCCCGGGCGCCCGCCTGGTCACCGATGAGCCGGGCCGCTCGCCGGTGGCGTGGCAGGGCAGCCAGCTGTCCAAGCTGATCGCCGAGGTGGTGGTGGAGGCGGGCCTGTGACCCGCGCCGGGTTAGTGGGGCTGGGTCAGTGGGGGACGGCCTGCAGCGGCGCGAGCCGGAGCGCGCGGCGGAACAGACGGTCGTCGGCTGAGTCGAAGACGTGCTTGCGCACCCAGCAGTCAAAGAGATCGTCGACGTCCGCGTCGTACGCCGACTGGAGCGCCGGATCCACCGCGTCGACGTCGGGGCCGTAGCGGTCGATCGGAATGCCGAGGCTGCCAGCGACGGCGTCGCGCAGTGCCTGGCGGACGTCGGGCGGGATGGCGAGGAGCGTCGCGGCGGCGAAGCGCGCCTGCGGCGTCGCCGGCGGGTCGATCCGGGGGACGAGTTCGGTGGGCGCTGTGGCGGATCTGATCATCGGCGAGGCCTATCTACCCGAAATCATCGTCAATCATTCGTCACACACGCCACGATCTCCTCGCTTTTTGCAACTTTTTGCTCGGGCGCGGGACATGGGGCGAGCGCATAGGCTCCCCGTCCATGGCGAGCGCCACCTCAGCGGGCTATTCCGGCACTCCGCTGCCGCGCAAGCTCGGCATCAAACCCGAGGCGCGCTTGGGCCTGATCGGAGCGCCGCACGACTTCGATGAGGTGCTGGGCGAGTTGCCGCCGGGCGTCACCGTGCACCGGCGCCTGCGGGGCAGCTTCGACGTCCTCGTGGTCTTCGTGCAGAAGCGCTCGGAGCTCGAGCGACGGCTGCCGGCGCTCAAGCAGGCGCTGACCCAGGCCGGCGGGCTGTGGGTGGCGTGGCCCAAGCGCAGCTCCGGCGTCGCCACCGACCTGGGGGACGCGGCCGTGCGTGAGCTGGGCCTCGCCAGCGGCCTGGTCGACAACAAGGTGTGCGCGATCGATGCCACGTGGTCGGGGCTGCGCTTCGTCTACCGGGTGGCCGACCGCACCGCTTAGGGGTGGCCGACCGCACCGGTCAGGCCGGCTTCATCACGTACACGCGGGCGCAGCCGAACTGATGCACGGCGCCGACCGCTGACCCCAGCTTGCGGGCGAGGTCGGCCGTGTGGCGGCAGTCGGAGACGAGGATGGTGGCGTGGGTGGAGGTCACGAAGGCGCGCGAGGCCGTCTTGGACATCCGGCCGCCGAACAGGCGGTCCACCTCACGGGCCTGGACGGTGTAGTCCTGGCTCCAGTACCCGTGGCCGACCCAGACGGGCCGCCCGGTCTGAGAGGGGACAACGGCGGCGAACGGCGTGGGGGCCAGGATGCCGCCGGCCGGGCCGTGCTGGGCGACCCAGTCCAGCGCCTGGGCGTCGGACTGTGGGAGGTAGTACTGCACGAGCTTGCTGCTCTTGGTGGTGCGGACGAACTTGCGGGCGTTGTAGGCCAGGCCCGGGATGGTGATGAGCGCCACCGCGGCGACGCCGAGCGCCGCGGGGAGGCGCAGACGGCGCCAGCCGCGTACCGCCAGCACCGCGAACGGGAGGCTGAGGCCCTGGAGCGCGTGCGGTGAGAAGGAGTCGTTGACGAAGTAGGTGACCACGCACGCCCCCACCCACAACAGCAGCGCCTGCTCGATGAGCTCGCCGTCCGGCCGCCTCACCCCGAAGGCGGCGATCAGCGCCAGCGGCCCAAAGCCGACGAGGAGCACGATCGCGGGCAGGCGCCCGATCACCTCGTACGTGGCCGCCAGCTTCCACGCCGCATCGTGGTGGGAGAGCACGTAGTAGTAGAGCAGTGGCAGCCCGGCGCCGATCGCCGGCACCGCCAGCGCAGCCCAGCCGCGCAGGCGCCGCAGGACCGCGAGCCCGACGAAGATCAGGCCCAGCGTGATCCCCTGCCACGGATGCAGCCACGAGGCCACCAGCGCGGCCAGCGCCGCCACGATGAGCGGCCGTAGCGCCACATGCGGGCGGCGCGAGTGGACCGCCATGCCGCCCGGCCCGGGATCGGGATCGAGGGCGCGCTCGGTGGCCAACAGCGCGACGGGGACGAGGGCGAGGCCGATCGCGCTGGGCACGTAGCCCCACAGCTTGTCGGCGGCCAGCAGCTCGTCACTGAGCAGATACAGCGAGAAGCGAAACGATCCTGACGCCCACTGAGTCCAGCTGTAGAGCGCCGCCAGGGGTGTGAAGAGAAACAGCGAGATCGTCACGACGGCCGCTCGCGCCGCCAGCTGATCGCCGAAGAAGCGCCGCGCCCACGCCACCGCCGCCAGGCCGAGGGCGAGGATTCCCGCCGGCTTCCACAACAGGTAGGCCAGCGGGAGCGACAACCCGAGCCGGTACAGCGCGCCGGTGATGGCGAACAGCGGCTGGAGGTAGACGTGGCCGCCCTGGGAGAAGCTGAACAGGTCCGAGGCTAGGCCGCCGTGGGCGCTGGCGTCGCGGGCCCAGGCCAGGTACTGAAGCTGGTCGGCGCCCAGGACGCCGTCGGCGCCGATCAGCCCGTCGGCGCCGGTGAACCGGGCATGGAGCTGCCCGGCGTGCACGATCAGCAGCACGAGCGGGAACAGCGCCCACGCTGCCAGGCCCGCCAGCAGCACCGTCTCCACCGGTGAGACACGCGGCCCTCTCTGCGGCATGGCGGGCAAGACTAATGGTCGCTCGCGTGAGGGCGTGAGCGGGCCATGTGCCGGCGGCGGGTGCAGCGGGCGCCTGGCCGGTGAGCCCGGCGCCCGCTGTCCGGAATCAGCCGGCGGTCACGTGGTCAACGCGGTTGACCGGCGCGATGTAACCGTTGCCGCGGTAGTCGACCGTGACCTTGAGCCCCACGGGCCCCTTGCCGCGCAGGCGCCGGAAGCTCGCGGAGACCGAGAACCTGCAGTTGGGCTGGATCGGCGCCACCACGAACGCCAGCTGGCGGCGGCCGTTGTAGAAGCGGACGCCGACGTTGCCCGTGCAACGCTGCGCGGCGGGGATGAACCCTGCACCGCCCAGGGAGCCGGAGGTGGTGAACGAGTAGGGCGAGCGCTTGTCACGGCCGGGCGAGGTGTGCGCGGTCAGCTTCGGGGGCGGTCGCTTGGACGGCTCGGTGAAGAACGTGGCGTCGGCGCCGGCCGAGACGACGCTCGCCCCGTGGTAGGCGACGATCCGGTAGTGGAACAGGGTCGCCGGGGCCAGCCCGGTCAGCGTTGTCGACACCGACAAGGGCGAGTTCACGCCGACGAGCGTGTTGGCGAAGCTCTGGAGCCCGTACGCCGCTGTGAGGCCGTACTGGACGACCCACGTGGTCGTCGCGCCCTCGGGGTTGATGACGCCGGTGGGGGTGGCCACGGTCTTACCGACGTTGACGGCGCCACCAGTGACGACGGCGGCCGGCGGGGGGCCCGTGGTGGTGAAGGTGCGATCGGCGCCGACCACGGCGCCACCGGGGTTGATCGCGGTGATTCGGTAGTGGTATGGCGTCCCCGGCGTCAGGCCGGTGATCGTGGTCGCGACGGCAACCGCCTTGGTGCCCGCCTTGACGGTGTGCAACGTGGTCGTCACCCCATAGGCGGTGGTCGGACCGTACGTGAAGTCGTATTGGGTGGCGTGGCCGTTGGGGTTGACCGTGCCGTTGAGCACTGCGCTCGCGTTGCCGATCTTGGTCGCGCCTCCGGTCGCCACCGCCGGGGAGCCGGCCGCGGACGCGACGCCCGCCACCGACGCCGCTATGACCATGGACAGGACAAACACCTGCAAAATGCGCCGCATTCATGCCTCCTCGCAGTTACCTGCGCTTTCTATACCGCCGGGCGGTCGGAAGTTGCGCGCAGGGCGGCCATCGGGCCCGCAGTCGATAGCTTGTCGCCGGTGATCTTCTATGAACCCGGCAAGCGCGACCGGACCGTGCTCGCCCACGACCCGTTCAAGGCGCTGGTCGCGCCGCGGCCCATCGGCTGGGTCTCGACGATGGCAGCCGACGGATCGGTCAACCTGGCTCCGTACAGCTTCTTCAACGCCATCGGGGAGGGGCCCCCGATGCTGGCCTTCTCCAGCAACGGGGCCAAGGACTCGGCGACGTTCGCGGGTGAGCTGCGGGAGTTCGTCTGGAATCTCGTCACCTTCGACCTCCGCGAGCAGATGAACGAGACCTCCGCTCCGCTGCCGCGCGGCCGCAGCGAGTTCGAGCGCGCCGGGCTGGAGATGGCTCCCTCGACGCTGGTGGCGCCACCACGCGTCGCGGCGGCACGGTGCGCCATGGAATGCCAGGTGGTCCACACCCTCGAGCTGCGTGACGTGGACGGGCGCAGCGTCGATCAGCACCTGGTCATCGGGCAGGTGGTGGGCGTCCATCTCGACGAGTCGGCGATCGTCGACGGTTCGGTGGACACCGCCCGGCTCCGCCCGGTGGCGAGGTTGGGTGGACCGGCCGACTACACGGTGGTCGAGGGCACCTTCCGGATGGCCCGGCCGACCGAGTAGCCGGGCCGCCGCGCGTTGCGCCCGGAAGTGGTGCAACAGCTGAGCGGTTCGATCGGTGTGGGCGGTCGACGGGAAGGTTTGCGGCGATGCGGGCGTCGGGAGGCTGTACATGGCCGTGGTGATCTCTGACCGCCTGCTCGAGGGCAGCGACCGGCTGCTCGACGCCGAGCCCGACGAACAGCTCGTCACCCTGGTCCACGCCGGCCACGAGGCTGCGTTCGCCGCCATCGTGCGGCGCTACGAGCGTGAGCTCCAGGCCCAGGCGCGCCGGCTGACATCGGACGGGAGGGGAGAGGACGCGGTCCAGCAGGCGTTTCTCAACGCGTTCACCGCGCTCCGGCGCGGGGCGGAGGTGCGCCACCTGCGCGGCTGGCTGCATCAGATCCTTCGCCACGAGGTCACACGGGCGCGCGTCCCCGTCGACGTGCCGCTCGAGGCGGCGGCGGCCTACGGCGAGCCACTGGAGGACACGGTGCAGCGGCGCGCCACCGCTCACGCCATGCTGGCCCAGCTCAGCGCGCTGCCCGACCGTCAGCGCGATGCCCTCGTGAACACCGCGGTGCTCGGATTCCCGCGCGAGCACGTCGCGCGCACCATGGGGCTGTCCGAGGGCGCGGTGCGCCAGTTGGTGCACCGGGCGCGCCTACGACTCCGCCAGGCGGCGACCGCGCTCATCCCGTTCCCGCTGGTCAAGCTGTTCGGGGCCGCCCGCTCCGGCGTGGACGCCGCGCCCGACGCGGCCCTCGGTGCCGGCACCGCCGTGTCGGGCGGCCTCGTGATCAAGGTCGGCGCGCTGCTCGCCTCGGGCGTCGTCGCCACCGGCATCGCCGTGACCGACACCTTCCCGGCCCGACAGCACGTCGGCGCGCCCGCGCGCGGGGCCCGGCATCACGTCGTGCAGGCGCGCCAGACTGCCCATGGCCCGGGGTCGGCGGCGGCTGCGTCGGTCGCGCCGAGCGATCCCGCGTCCATCACGCGCAGCCTGCGACCGTCTGAGCATGGGCCCGCGGGCGTGCGCGCGGACGGGCGCTCCCGCGGCGGGGCCGCGCGCCTCTCCGGCGCCCAGTCCGGCCGGGGCCGGCAGGAGGGCCGCGGGCAGGGCGGGGCGGCGGCGGGACGAGGTGGCGACGGTTCGGGGCGCTCCCCGGGCGGCACCTCCGGGCGTGACCCTCAGGGCGGCGGGTCGGGCTCGCCGTCGGGCTCGGGCTCGGGTTCGAGTTCGGCTCAGGGTTCGGGTTCGGGTTCGGGCGATGACGGAAACGGCTCGGGCGGCGGACCCAGCGGGTCAGGCAGTGGGCGCAGCGGATCGGGCTCGACGAGCGGACCCCAGGGGTCTGGCGGCTCTGCCGGCTCAGCCGGCTCCGGATCGGGATCTGGCTCGGGCTCGGGCTCGGGCTCGGGCGATGGCGCCGGTTCGTCTGGCGGCGGGCAACGGTCCGGGAGCTCGGGGGGCGACAGCGGGAGCCTGAGCTCAGCCGAAAGCGACGCGACGGCCGCCTCGAGCTCCGACGGCGGTGGGTCAGGCGGCGGGTCGGGCAACGGCGGCAAAGAAAATTCCAGCGGGTCGCGTGACGTTTCCGGCTCGCTCGACTCTTCCTCCTCGTAACCCCCGAATGTGTCGCCGCCAGGACGCGGGCGGCGAAAAGGAGGAACCCCTCGATGCGCAGGATCCTGTTCACCATCCTTGCCTGTACCGCGCTCGGCGCGGCAGTGCCGACGGTGGCCTTGGCCCATGACGGCCACAGCGCCCATCATCACAAGCGCCATCACCACGCACGCGTGCGCCACGAGTCGTTCGTCGCCCACCGACACGACGGCGACCACAACGGCATCCCGGCCAACGAGCCGGCGGCCGGGACGGTGACCTCGTTTGCCAACAACATGCTCACGATCACGCTGACCAACGGCAACACGGTCAGCGGCCTCGTGACCAACGGCACCGAGGTCAAGTGCGAGAACCCCGCGGACGCGAACGACAACGGCGACAACGACGTCGAGCACGGCGACCTCGCCAGCGACCACGGCCCCGGCGGCGGCGACAACGGCGACAACGGCGACAACGGTGACCGCGGTGACGACAACGGCAACGACAACATGTGCACCATCACGCCGGGCATGGTCGTCCGCAACGCCGAGTTGCGGCTCACCGGCGACGGCGCGTTCTGGGACGAGGTCGAGCTGATCAGCGCCAGCACCAGCCCGACGCAGTCGTAGTCCCAGTCGGGCGGGTCTGGCTTCCGCGGACCCCGATTGCGCCGCACTCCCGGGTGGGCATCTCGCCCCGCCCCCACACCCGGGAACCTCGCGCGCATCGGGGCCGGGGGATGGCCGACCCGCACCGGGGAGGACAGGGTGGCGGTCCGGCGTGCCGGGCCGCCACTCCTTCCGTTCCTGGGGGCTTGGGCGCGGCGGGTTCAGCGGCCTGCGGGCTGCGGGTCAGGCGGACCGGAAGAAGCCGGTCAGCTCCGCCGCCACCTCGGCTGGCTGGTCCTCCACCAGGAAGTGCGAGGCATCGACGGCACGTCCGGTGACCCCGGGAGCCCACGGGCGCCAGACGTCGAGCACGTCGCCGTAGAAGACGGGGAGGGCGCCCCGTGCGCCCCACAGGCAGAGCACGGGACAGGCGAGCTCGCGGCCCCGGTCGGCCTCGTCGAGTTGGCGGTCGATCGTGGCGCCGGCGCGATAGTCCTCACAGATGGCGTTGACCGCGGTCACGTCGTCCAGTTGGCGGCGGTAGGCGGCCATCACCTCGTCGGGGTAGGCCTCCGGATCGGTGCCCAGGCCGATCATCAGCAGGTGGTAGTCGAAGTAGGCATCGGGGTCTCCGCCGATGAGCCGCTCCGGCAGCGGGCTGGGCTGGGCCAGGAAGCCCCAGTGCCAATAGCCGAGCGCAAGCTTGTCGTCGGCCCGCGCCCACACCTCCGCGGTCGGCACGATGTCCAGGACCGCCAGTGCGCTCACCCGCTCAGGGTGATCGAGCGCCATGCGGTAGCCGACGCGCCCGCCTCGGTCGTGGCCGGCGACGGCGAAGCGCTCGTGGCCCAGTGACGCCATCGCCTGCACCTGATCCAGCGCCATGGCGCGCTTGGAGTGGGGGACATGGTCGCTGGTGGGACGGGGCCGGAACGACCCTCCGTAACCGCTCAGGTCCGCGACGACGACCGTGAAGTGCTCGGCCAGCAGCGGAGCGCTGGCGTGCCACATGAGGTGCGTCTGCGGATAGCCGTGGAGCAGCAGCAGGGGAGGACCCTCGCCGCCGACCAGCGCGTGGATGGTGCCGCGCTCGGTGGGCAGGTCTCGGACCTCGAAACCGTCAAACACGGTGAGAACCGTATCCATTCGCTCCATGAGGCAGCGGGCGATGGTTAGAATTCCTTGAGCAAAGCTGGTTTTGCGAAGGTCAGGCCTCAAAGGAGGTACACCATGTTCGGTTCAGACCTTTCGTCCGGGGGTGGCTCCGCAGGGGGTGCAGGCGCCACGCGTGGCGTTGACGCGATGCTCGCGCGCGCTCAGGCGCTCGTCGACACGCCGCGATCAGAGGGCGGGCGCCCGTTGGCCTGGCACGTCGAAGCCATGCTCCTGGGCGACCTGCCGGCGCTGGCCCTCGCGGCTGCCCGGGCGCCGCGACTCGATTCGGGGCCGCCCGTCGTCTAGGGGCCCGCGCGAGCTAGCGTGACGAGCGCCCCGCGAGGCGGCGTGATCAGCGGTCGTTGAGGTCGAGTACGGAGATCGGAGGCTCGACGGTCGAGCCGCCCTCCGTGGCCACGATAGCGGTCCCGATCGCGAAGAACTCGATGACGTGGCTTCCCCAGCCGTGGCTCTTCTCCGTGAGCGTGACACCGACGATGCCCTCCGCCTGGAGCTCCTGGGCCTCGGTCTGCATGCGCTGCATGGCCAGTTCCCGCGCGTTGTAGAGAGCCTGGGTGTAGTTGGGCAGCTCGACGTTGCGGCCCGTCTGGGAGATCGTGCGCAGCGGGCTGCGCCGGCCGACGTGGTAGACGCAGTTGCCCATCACCATCCCCACCGGTCGGTGGCCGGTCCGCAGCAGGGTCCAGAACTCCTGCCCGGAGAGGTCGCTCTGGAACGGCCGCCCGTTCGGCGCTCGATGCAGGGCCCCGTCGCGGTGCTTGACCGCGGTGCCGATGGCGATGAACTCCGCCATGTTGGCTCCCCACTCGTAGCGACCGATGTCGAGGTGGACGCCGACGATGCCATCCGCTCCCAGCTGGTCGGCTTCCTCCTCCATCCGGGTCATGGCCAGGTGGCGGGCGCTGTACATCGCCTGCGACAGCACGTCGAGCTCGCGGCTCGTGGTCGGCCCCGCGACCTGGAAGCCGATGTGGAAGATCGAGCTGCCCACGACCAGTCCGACAGGGTCAAAGCCCGCCTCCGTGACGAGCAGGAACTCGTTCACGCTGAGGTCCGAGGTGTACAGCCCCTGGCGGTTCTGCTCCAGCCGCTCGCGCCCGGATTCGGGGATGCCCTCAAGTGACCCTGCTTCGTATTCGCTCACGTGGCTCCCATTCGGACGGCCGGTTTGACGTGGAACTGCGACGGCCCCGAGCGTGGCCGGACGGCGGTGCCGGCGGCGTGCATGGTGATGACCCAGCCGCGTCGTTCGGCGTCGCCGCGGCCGGAGACGTAGTAGGGGAGGCCCAGGCGGCCGCGGTTCCATCCGCGGTAGCCGGCGGTCTGCAGCGACGAGGCCACTGACAGCTTGTCCCGGTGGACGGAGTGCGAGAGCGTCACACCCACCGCGCCCGCGCCGCGAGCATCGGAGACCTGGCCCGCGAGCTGCGTCCGGACGGTCTCACGCGCGATGCGGAACGCCTTGCTGAGCTCCTCGAGCTCCTGGTTGCGCCAGCGTGTCCGGCGGCGCCGGAGACGGACGTCGACAGGGGGCGAAGCGAAGATCACGGCCGTGGTCGCCAGGAAGCCGACCGGTTCCTGGCCCGCTTGGTTCAGCCGCCAGTAATCCTGCACGGACAGGTCGGTGAGGACCGGCATGTTGCTCGCGGTGGAGCCGGGAAGCCGTACCGCCGTGCCGGTCACGACGTACTCGATCGTTCCCCGGCCGAGATCGTGGTCGCTGCGATGCAGCCGGACGCCCACGACGACATCGGCATTGACGTGCATCGCCTCCTCGCTCAGCCGGTCCAACGCGCGGCGCCGCGCCGTTCTCCAGGCCTGACTGAGAACGTCGAGCTCGCAGATCTCCGTGGTGTGCCATTTGTAATTGCGGATCTGCCACACCGATGGCTCCGTGAACTTGTTGACGTAGCCGCCCGGCTGAGTGTTGTAGTACGACCTCCCGCTCCCTCCGGAGACGAGCTCCCCGGCCGGCAGCGCGGGCAGGTACTGGTAGCCCGTGCGGACGACGCTGGCGCCCATCACCTGGGCGATGGGCTGGGGTCCCATCTGGCGCAGCAGGGCGAACTCCTTGACCGACAGGCTGCTGGTGAACATCGAGCCCTCCGCGCCCAGGTCCCGCAGCCGTTGCTCGGCGCCGAGCGGGATCCCTCCGCTCTCGATCCGCTCGAGCGACTCGTCCTGTTCCCGGTCCTCGCCATCTCCGTGGTTGAAGAACCCCAACCCTCAGCTCCCTCGATGCGAGGCTGCGGCCCGTGGGGGGCCGCCATTGCGAAGATCCTTCCACATCGCGCGGTCGGGGAAACCGTCACGCGGCCCCAGCTCACCAGTCAGCGCTCGTGGAGCGGGGCCGCCGCCTTACTGGTCGGGGGCGGGGATCGCCTCGGCGAGCGCGGCGCGCCCGGGCGCGGCGTCGAAGGGGTCGGCGAAGTACTGGGTCTCGTGGGTGACGAAGCCGTCGGTGATCTCCATGACGCTGACCGAGTACGTGGGAGCGCCGTCATAGGTGATCACGCACTCGCTCACCCAGAGGTCGCCGCTGCCCTGAATCCGGCGGACGGTGAAGTGCCGTTCGGCCGGGTGCCCGCCACGTTGCGCTTGGATCTTTGACCGGCCTCTGAAGCGCTCGCCGGACTGCGGGTAGTCCAAGATCCCGTCCTCGGCGTAGATCGCGTGCTCAGTGACGATGTCGCCGCTTTCGGAGGCGTCCCAGTGCTCCTGGATCCGAGCCCGCAGGTCGGCGTCACGATCGATTGCGCTGTCCATCTATCAACCCCCCGATGAGCCGCAGGGATGTGGCCGGCTCGCGCCGCAGATGCTACCCGAGGGGTCTTGCTCGTGATGCCTGCTGGACTGAGGCTGAGATCAGCAGCCGTCGCCGCCGGGCTGCGGCGCGACGTCCGCCGGCGCGTGCCTGGAGGCGCGGCGGTACGAGTCATCGGCGTCCCGGGCGAGAGGAGAGCTGTAGGACGTGTAGTCATAACATCCGCCCTGATTGAGCCCGCCGATGACGCCCACGATCTCGGTGCCCGTCTTTGTGGTCCGGAGCCACGGCGAGCCACTGGTGCCCGCGACGTAGCCCCGGCAGTCAAACGACGGGAACGTGTGCGTGAGGTAGGTCGTGGTGGAGCAGGTGATCGGATCGTTGGCCGCGCCGGCGGGGTAGCCGGTGACGGCGACACGCACGCCGCGCCCGGGGGTGGCGCCGAGCGCGAAGGCGCCCGTGACGTGCTCGATCTCGGTCCGTACGCCGGCGATCGTCCGCGGGGCGACGGTGAGGAAGGCGACGTCGTCGTCGGGATCCTGCCGGGAGGTCCAGCGCGCGGCGAGGTGGACGGCCGTGACCGTCCAACGGCCGTAGGTCGCCCGGGCGCCGCGCTGGCCGGGAACGAACACCATTCCGGCGCCGCTGCCGGTCACGCAGTGCGCCGCGGTGATCAGCGTGTCGCCGTGCGCACTGTGGACGACGCTGGCGGTGCACCCGTGGGTGGTCGCGCTCGCGTTGGCGTACAGGGCGCCGATCTCCGCCACTCCGGTGGATGTGCTCGACACCGGGATGCGCTTGGCCGCCGACGGCGTCTTCTCGGCGGAGGCGCGCAGGCTGAGCGCCAGCGCGGTCGCGGGCAGCGCCAGCGCGGCGAGCGCGAGCGCGATGAGAGCCGGAGCCTTGAGGTTGATCATGCCGACAGTCGACGCTATGGACACGACTGTCGGCTCCGCGTCAAGTCCGGACGGTTCTTCGAGGTTCTTCGGGAGCCCCTACACAAGCGGGCCGGCATCATCCCGGGAATCCACGTTGCTCCGGTCGGTCGAGTGGGCAAGTCCGTGCCAGGTGGTTTGAGTGATCGCCTCGACGAGCGTGGCGTGGGGGACGTCAGGGTGCTCGAGCCACCATAGAGCGAGCCCGGTCATCGCCGAGCGCAGCAGCTCAGCGACGGGCATGATCTGCTCGGGCGCAAGCGTCAGTCCCGGCTCGGCGTTGAGCAGGCCTGCGATGGCGGCGCGGGCCGTGTCGCGCATCGTTGCGTGGAAGGCGCGGATCTCGGGATCGCCTGTGACATCGGCAAACAGCATCGTCCAGGCGAACGGGTTGGCTTCGACGTAGGCGAACCAGCTGTCGGTGACCGCGGGAATCCGTTCGGCGAGTGGTGCCGTGCCTGTCATGCCCTCGGCGAGGGTGTGCAGGAGCTCGTCGCGATGGGTGCCGAGCAGCTCGAGGTAGAGGGCCTTCTTGGAGGCAAAGTGTCGGTAGACGATTGCCTTGGTGACGCCGACCTGCGTGGCGAGCTCGTCGAGTGAGGCGTGGTCGTAGCCGCGCTGCGCAAACAGCTCGGTCGCGGCGGCCACGAGCGTTGCGCGGCGCTGGTCTTTCGGAAGCCGTCGTTGGGTCACCCCAGCTATGTTACTCTCCGGTGACTTAGTGGTTGGACCCAACCGAGGAGTGTCATGGCCGAGCTTGTCCACGATCCCGTCCGTCGGCAGCGACTCGGCTTCCACCGCGACGGCGACGTCCTGCACGCCGAGGTCTGGGCCGCACCCAAGGGCGACGTCCCGGCGCATTACCACCCCGCCCAAGAGGAGCGCTTCGAGGTGCTCGCCGGCACGATGCGCTTCACGATCAACGGCAAGCGAATCAATGCGGGGCCAGGCACACGCGTGGTCGCACCGGTCGGCGCCAGGCACTCGTTTCGCAACACCGGCGAGACCGAGGCGCACCTGTTGGTTGAGGTCGAGCCGGCACTGGAGCTCCAGGGCTTCCTCGAGGAGGCAGCGGCGCTCGCCCGGGCCGGCCGATACACGCGCCATGGCCTACCGCGACGACCGGGAGCGATCGTGGAGCTCGCCGATCTGATGGTCCGCTACGCAGACACGACCGTGATGGCGTTCCCGCCGCTCGCGGTCCAGCGCCTCACGATGTGGCCACTCGCGCGGCTGCGACGCAAACACGCGTGAGATCCGGACGGCAACATGCCCGCGTCGAACGCCTCGATACCAGCCTTCGCACAGGGCGCGTTGGCGCTGCGACGTATGACGCTACTGGTCGCGGTCCTGGTGGTTGCGCAGACTGCGATCGGGATGGTCGTGAATCTCTACGTGACGGTTCCGGCCCACCACTCCGGGGCGCATCCGGCGAACTACGTCACGGGCTCTCTCCAGAGCGTCGCTTGGGCCCTTGGCCACGGTGCTGCCGCCCTCGCGATCCATGCGACTCTCGGCCTGGCGCTCGTCGCGATCGCGGTCTGGGTTGCTCTCCGGGCGGTCAAGCTCCGGCCGGGCTGGGTGGCGTTCACCGCAGTGCTTGGAGCGCTGCTCGCGATCGGCGCAGGCTTCAACGGAGCCAGCTTCCTCGACTTCAACAACGACATCAGTTCGCTGCTCATGGCGCTGCTGGCGCTGGGCTCCCTGTCCTGCTACTTGGTTGGGCTGTACCTGCAGCCAGCGCGACGGTAGGGCAGAGGAGCCGCGTTCGGAGGGGTTCTCGAACACCGGATCTGTGGCCGGAAAATTGAGCGGGTTAATGCTCGATAATCGGGCTTATGTCTAGTTGTATGTGAAAGGGGGCCTGAAAAGCACCCGGTAGCGTCCATCCGGATGACGAACGGTCGCCGCCTCACCGCGCCCGCTCGGGCACTGCGCTGGTGCCTCGTGGCCGCGCTGGTCACCGCCGCCGCGCTGCGGGTGGCCCCAATCGCCGGCGGCGGCCATCCCGTGCGCGAGCGCCCACTCGAGGCTCAGCAGGCCCCGGCTCCGGCGCCGAGCCCGTCGCGGTTCGGGGTCTCGGGTGACTATCTGGCCGAGGCCGCCACGCCCGCGGGACGGCAGTTTGCGTCGGATGTCCTCGGGCCGCGCGGCCGCGCGCGGTTCTTCGTCCCCTACGACGCCCGCGGGTTCTTCGACGGGACCGCGTGCGCGCCGTCACCCGCCTACAGCCAGGGCGCGGCCGCCTGGGACACGTTGGTCACGCAATTCGCGCAGGCTCGGGCCGACGGGCTGACCCCGCAGATCGTCTTCAGCCCCGGGACGGGCATCGGCGGCACGCCCGCGATGCCGGACCCCGACGATGGCGCACAGGCCAGCGACTACTCGTGCGGCGTCGAGATGGCGTTGCAGGCCCTGTGGGTATCGCGGCAGACGACCGGGATGCCGGTGGACGTCGAGGCGTGGAACGAACCGGACATGGCGGGCTACCGGAGCAACCCGCGGCGCGGCGCGATGCTCTGGTACCTCGCCCAAACCGACGCCAACGCGCTGCACCGGGCCACGCCCGGGTTCCCGGTGGTGACGGTGGCGGCGCTGACCCTGGGCGCTCCGGAGAAGCTCTCCTACCTGGACGCCGGGCACACCAGCCTCACGAGTCCCGACGGATCGCTGTACCCGGGCTACTACCAGGCGCTCTACGAGATCGTCCATTGCGCCCAGGGGTACGGAGGCTGCCGGCAGCCCGGCGCCAACCCGACGACGATGCCGACCGACTGGGCGGTCCACGATTACACCGACCCGACCGCTCAGGGCACCGCCGACCTGCGCGAGTTCGTCACCGCGCTGGCTCAGCTCAACGACCAGTACGCCGGCGGGGCCGCCGCCAACGTCTGGGTGACCGAGTCCGGAGTGCACCTGGACTCCGGCACGCGACAGGACGCCAACCATCCCGAGGGGGTCACCTGTCACGCGGCGGCGGGCGCCGATGACACGCTCGGCTGCCTCGTCGATGGAAACCCGGCGGCCCAGGCCCGGGGCGGGCAGGTATGGCGCCAGCTCGCTGACGTCACCGCGTCCACCGGCCATGGAGCGGTGCGCGTCAGCCAGCTGTTCTGGTACCAGTTCGCGCTGACCGCGGAGGCTTGCACCTCCGCCACCCCGTGTCAGCTCGCCAATGGGGTCGTGTACGCGAGCGGGCAGAGCCTCCCCATCCTGCACAGCTGGGACTCGGCGCTGGTGGACTCCGCGGGGCGGCCACGCGCGAGCTTCTGCGCGCTGGTCGGCCAGCCCGCCTCGAGCTGCCCGGGCCAGTCAGACGACTACGCCAACGCGCACTGGGCGGACTGGTGGGAGCCCATGCCCCAGCAATGCCCCCCGCACGACGGCGCCTGGATCGCCGATCGCGCCGACAGCGGCGTCCCCGACGGCGAGGAGTGCTACTACAGCTCGAACGCCCAGCCCTGAGCAGCCAGGAGCACGCCGTCGTCAGCCCCCTGGGTATCGGCGACTCCATACCTTGGGTCATAGGCACCTCGGGCCAGCTGGGGAATGATCTCGGTATGTCAACGTTCAGCGTCGTCCCGGGGCACGTCGGTCAGGCGGCGGACGGGTTGCGGACCATCTCCAGCCAGGTGATCGACATGCAGATGCGCCTGGGCGGTCACGCCGGCGCCGGCGCAGGGACTCCCGCGGCCGGAGCGATCGACGCGCTGACGGCGCGTTGGTCGCGGCAGCTGCCGCTCTACGGGCTCTCCGCCGCGCGGCTGCACGCCGCGCTTGAACAGGCCGCCGGCGAGTATCACCAGACCGACGCGGTGGTGGCGCAGGCCAGCCGGCCGCAGGGGCGTCGATGACCTCCGAGGATCCGGACGCCCCGCTTCCGTCCGAGCCCGACGTCCAGGTCGCCACGGGCGACCCGGGCGCCCTGGACGCCGCCGGCACCTTCCACAGCGACCTCGCCCAGAGCTTCGAGGGTCACGCGCAGGCGGTGTCGGGCGCGGCGAGCTCGCTCGACGCGACGTGGAACGGCGAGGCGGCGGCCGAGTACCAGGCGCTCTCGGGGTTCATCACCAACCACTTCCAGACCGCGGCGACGCACTCCCGCTCGGCGGCCAACACGCTGCATCGGTATGCCGGGGAGCTCGATCGTTGCCAGCAGGAAGGCCTGCATGCGCTGCGGATGGCCGAGAAGGCGCTGCAGGAGGCGCAGGAGTGGACGAAGCGGCTGACCGCGGCCCGGCAGGCGGTCAAGCGGGCCAGCGACGACCTTCAGGGCGCTCAGCAGGCACTGGCCGGGGCGGCGTCACAGGGGCCACGCGGCGCCGCTGCCGCGGGCACGGCGCGCCAGGCGATATCCGCCGCCCAGGACGCGCTCCATACCGCGCAGGGCCAGGAGCGCACCGCCCACCAACAGGTCACGAACTTCCGCCGCGAGCTCGCCCGGTGGGAGACGCGCGGCGCCGACATCTTCGGCGAGGCGAGGATGGCCGCCGTCAACGCCACCGGGTCGCTCGAGCCCCTCGCCCTGGCCCCGCCCCCGCTGGCGGTCGTCGTGCCGCGCAACGCCCCGGAGATGCCGACGGGGTCCGAGGGACTGCTGCCGCAGTCTCCCCTCGACTGGACGTTCGTCGGCATCGGCGGGACCTCGGGCGGGATCTCCAGCTGGGCGGCAAAGGAGATGGAAACGCTCGGCACCCGACGCACCTCACTCATGGATGAGGCACGACGCCTGCGCGAGCAGGCCATCGATGATCCGAGCCTCACCGACGCGGAGCGCAGCACGCTGCTCGGGCGAGCCGACGCGCTCACCGGGGACGCGCGCGGGCTCGGCAGCCGGATCGCCAACCTCGGCGACCATCTCAAGAGCGGGCTGGCCGACAGCGGGCTCGGGTTCGGCGTCGGTGGCGTCGTGGACGGCGCCGTTCACCTTGCCGAGGGCGACAGCCCCACGAAGTCGGCAGGCGCCGCGGTCGGGTCCGCGGGAGGCGGCTACGTCGGCGCGGCTGCGGGTGGCGGTGCCTGTGCCGCCGTGGGCGCCGAGCCGCTCGTACCGGTCTGCGGCGCTCTCGGTGGGGCCGTCGGCGGGTGGATCGGAGACAAGGTCGGCGGCGCCATCGGCAGCTTGGTGGGCTAGGGCTCGGTTAGGCTGTCGGCGTGTTGCTGGACTTCGGCGCCGCGCGTCCCTCGACCGGCATCCTCATCGCCGGCTGGGCGCTCGCCGCGGCCGGCGGCTACGGAACGTGGCGCGGCTGGCGGGGGCCGTTTCCGCGCGAAAGCACGGATCGCGGCGACTTCCTGCGCAACGCCCGCCAGAAGGCCTGCATGTCCGCGATCGCGCTGACCGCGGGGATGGTGGCGCTGACCATCGATCGCATCTCGGGCAAGCACGGGGCCGCAGCGGTGGGGATCTATGTCTTCGGCGGGCTCTTCTTCGCGGGCGGGCTCGGCCTGCTGAGCGTCCACTTTCTCAACCGGCCGCGCTGGTCGATCCCGCCTGACCTTCGGACGAGATCTCGCTGAGCGCTGCCAGCGCGTCGTCGGGGATTCCGAGCGCGGCCCCGGTGACGTTGTCATGCAGGTGCGCCACCGACGAGGTGCCGGGGATGAGCAGGATGTTGGGCGAGCGATGCAGCAGCCAGGCAAGGGCGACCGCCATCGGGGTGGCCTCGAGGCGAACCGCGACGGCGTCCAGCGTGTCGGATTGCAGCGGCGAGAACCCTCCGAGCGGGAAATACGGCACGTAGGCGATCCCCTGCTCGGCGAGGGCGTCGATCAGCTCGTCATCCCGGCGGTTGGCGATGTTGTAGAAGTTCTGCACGCACACCACGGGCGCGATCGACTGGGCCTCGGCGACCTGCTCGGCGCTGACGGTGCTCAGGCCCAGATGGCGGATGAGGCCCTCGCGCTGCATCTCGGCGAGCGCCTCGAACGGTTCGGCGATCGAGCCGGGCTCGGGACTGTCCAAGCCGCCGACGCGCAGGTTGACGACGTCAAGGACGTCGAGCCCGAGATTGCGGAGGTTGCCGTGGATCTGCGCGCGCAGCTGCTCGGGCGCGCGCGCGTGGGGCCAGCCCCCCTCGGCGTCGCGCTCCGCCCCCACCTTGGTGACGATGTGCAGGCCGTCCGGGTAGGGGTGCAGCGCCTGCCGGATGAGCTGGTTGGTGACGTGCGGGCCGTAGAAGTCGGCCGTGTCGATGTGCGAGATGCCCAGCGCCATCGCCTCGCGGAGCACGGCCAGGGCAGCGTCGGGGTCGGCGGGCGGGCCGAACACGTGCGGGCCGGCGAGCTGCATGGCGCCGTAGCCCAATCGGGTGACGGTGAGGTCGTCGGTAATCGCGAAGGTTCCGCCGGGCAGAGTGGTGGTTGTCATCGAGGCTCCTGTGGTTCGAGGTCGTACGACGACATCGTGCGCCCGGGGCGCGCGCGCTACCAGAGGCGGGTGTATCCACGGACACGCTGTCCCTGGATGTGGGTAGGCGCGCCTCTATCCTCAGAGCCATGGATCGAGACGGTCTGGCGGATTTCCTCAGGCGCCGCCGCGAGGCTCTCGAGCCCGGGGACGTCGGCTTGCACGCCGGACGGCGGCGGCGGACCCGTGGACTGCGTCGCGAGGAGGTGGCGTCCCTCGCTCACATGTCGACCGACTTCTATGCCCGCCTGGAGCAACGTCGCGGCTCCCGGCCCTCCGAGCAGACCGTCGCTGCGCTGGCGAGGGCGCTGCGGCTGACCCAGGACGAGCGCGACCACCTGTTCGAGCTCGCCGGGCACACCCCGCCGGCGCGCACCTGGCGGAGCGACCACGCCAGCCCGGAGCTCCTCCGCGTGCTCGAGCAACTCGCCACCCCGGCGCAGATCACCTCCGACCTGGGGGTGACGCTCGCGCAGAACCCTCTGGCCGAGGCGCTCGTCGGCGTGCAGACCCAGCACACGGGGCTGCGGCGCAGCCTCATCTACCGATGGTTCACCGACCCGGCGGAGCGCCGCATCCACCCCGAGGACGATCAGCCGCTGCACTCACGCATCTGGGTCGCATCGCTCCGTGCCGTGCACGGACGGGCTCCCGAGGACGCGGAGGCGCGCGAGCTCGTCGACCATCTGCTGCGCGAGAGCGACGAGTTCGCCGCACTGTGGGAGCGCCACGAGGTCGCCAGGCCGGACGGCAAGCTCAAGCGGTTCGTGCACCCGCTTGTCGGTGGACTCACCCTCCACTGTCAGATCCTCATCTCCGAGCACAACGTCACCGAGCGGCTCGTCGTGTTCACCGCGGCCCCGGACTCCGAAGATGCTCAGCGCCTCGAGCTACTGTCGGTGATCGGGTCGCAGGGCTTCTCCCCCGCCCCCGAACTGGGAACGCCGTGACGTGACGCCGGAGGAGCTGGCCAACCTCGCGCATCTGCGCCGCGCCCGCGATCTCATCGACCGCGAGTATGCGACCCAGCTCCGCGTCGGCACGCTCGCCCGCACCGCGCTGATGTCGACGGCGCACTTCTCGCGGCAGTTCAACGCGACCTACGGCGAGACGCCCTACGCCTACCTCATGACGCGCCGCATCGAGCGCGCGAAGGCACTGCTGCGCCGGGGCGACCTGTCGGTCACCGAGGTCTGCCTGGAGGTCGGATGTACGTCGCTGGGGTCGTTCAGCGCTCGCTTCACCGAGCTCGTCGGCGAGACGCCGACGGCCTATCGAGCCCGTGATCACAGCGCGCTCATGAACGTCTCGGGCTGCGTCGCCAAGGAGGTCACCCGCCCGATCCGCCGGCCGAGCCGGAGCGGACCGCCGTCGGGCCGCCGGCTCCGTAACGTTGCGGTCATGAACCTCT
>CAVWWN010000008.1:0-414360 GCA_963758705.1 uncultured Actinomycetota bacterium
AACAGCAGTACGCAAGCGCGGCGGCACACGCAATCCCGAGATTCGCCAAATCCGCTACTCCAGTACCTGGGTTTCACCCAGGCACGAGGACTGATGTAGAGCCCGCTCTCGGGGCCCCGCATTCGGCGACGAGCAGGACAATGCCGCCGTGGCAGCGACGAGTGTTACCGTTGGTCCCGCCGGGAGTGGTCTGGCACGTTGCTACGCCGAGCCGCTGCGAGCCGTCATCACGTTAGGTGGTCGCGAGTGGTCCAATTGCCGTCAATCCGGCGATGCGCGAGCACCTGATGCGAGAGGACCGGTCGCCGCGGTCGGCCTCGCCGGCTGCCGTCGGTGACCCATCCCCGCAGCCCCCATGCCGGTCAGGTCGTGAACGGCAGCACGAGCCTGGAGGGGTGCGCCGCGTCGCGGTAGATCTTGTGCGTCACCGGTCGCCCGACCGGGAGATGAAAGGCGTCCGGCGGCAGTAGGGAGTTGTGCTCGTCCACGAGCGGCTCGTCGTTGGAGAGCTCAACCACCAGCTTGTGGCCGCTGACGAAGGTCGCCGCGAACGGGTAGAGGCGTAGGACGTACTCCTCGATCCTGTCTGGCTCCACCGGAACCGCGCGGGTGTGCGGGTGGTAGGGGTTGCCCTCGGTGGTGCGGTCGTCGAGCTCTCGGTGAGAGGCCTTCAGGTAGCCAGTCGTGATCAGCAGGCGCTGGCCATTCGGGGACTCGTCCCACATCCGCGCGATGAAGTTGGTGTCGTCCTGGTCGATTGCCGCGAAGATGTGAGCTGCACCGGTACCGATCATCTCCGTCGGCACTCGGAACGGTTCCGTGCTCCAGCTGAGGAGCTCCACCTTGTCCGTGGTGGTCAGCGGCGGCTGGAAGAAGCCATCGCATCCGACGTGCTCCACTCCCATCGGCTCAGGCTCAGATGACAATCTGTGGTGCGGTCGCAGGTACAGAGCGGTGTGCTCGATGTCTTTCGGCGGCCACTTCGCGCCGGTCACCTGCTGGCGTGAACCCTCGACGAAGACGGTGACCGCGGGCTCGTCCATGACCCCGTTGTCGATCTCCTTGAGCCAGTGGTCATACCACCGGAACATCTTGTCGTGCTCCTCGACCCATGGGCGCGACTGCATGGGCGGGTAGGGGCCGATGTCGAGCTTCTTGGGGCCCTTGAGCGTGTGGAAGAGCTCGATCGTGCCGTCGACCGTCCACCCGCGCCCCCGATTGATCTGAAGCCACACCGGTACCTCGATGTGCTCGGCCAGCGTGATCGGGTTGCGCTCCTCGTACCAGTCGCCGTCGAGCGCGTTCAACACGATGTCGAACCACGCCTCATGGTGCTTGGGATAGTGCAGTACATGAACCAGGTTCGGCCACGCCGCCACGTCCGGGTCCTGCAGGCGCTCCGCGACGCGTGACTTGATCTCCGTGGGTGAGAGCGTCTCGAGCACGCGCGACTTGACGTTGTCGGTGAAGGCCCACCCAGAGTCGCCGCCGCGGCCTTCGCGAGCGGCGCGAGGCATGAACCACATCACGCCGCCGTGGTAGGTGGTTTCGTAGAAGTCGTAGTGACCGCCTGAGACAAAGATCGCCTTCAGGTGCGGCGGGCGCTCGGCGGCGGCCAGGACCTGCATCGAGCCAAAGTAGGAGATGCCGCTCATCCCCACGTTGCCGTCACACCACGGCTGAGCCGCGACCCACTCGATGAAGTCGTAGGCGTCCTGGCCGAGCGGCACGCCGCCGGCGTTGTAGTTGCCGATGTGCTCGCCCTCGGAGCCGCCCGAGCCACGGACGTCACCGATCACGTGGACATACCCCTGCTCGACGATCCGGGCGATGTCGCCCGCCTCGATGCAGCCGTCCCACAACGGGCTGGGGCGCCGCTGCGGCGGCATCGTGAGTGCCAGCGCCTGCAGTTCCTTGCCGTACGGGCTCAGCGCCACGAGCGCGGGGCGCGGCGCGTCGTCGGTCGCGTGATACGCGTCGGCGACGAGGCTGACGCCGTCACGCATCGGCACCCGGAGGTCCTTACGAACGGCGATGGTCGTCCGCCCGGACGCGATCGCCCTGACGTCAGCCATCAGTGCTCGTTGCCGTTGCGGTAAGCGTGCATGGTGGTGAAGAACGGCGACGGCTCGAGGGTGGGGTCGCCCGTGTACCCGAGATCTGCAGCGACCGTTTGAAACGGCGAGTACGGGGAGTCGGTCGCCACCAGGCCATCGGCCAGATATCGCTCAGCGGCCTGCCGGATCCGGGCCTCGTTGTCCAGGCTCTCTTCAATGGCCGCCTGGGCCTGGTCGCGACCCAGCTCGACGCCGTCGCTCTCACCGTCTGCATGGCGGTACGCGTGGCCGAGGAAGATCCTGCTCGGCCGGATCCGGTCACGTAGGTGGATCAGGCTCGCCCGATACGCATCCGGATCGTCGTACGCCGGGAAACCGCTGGCCGCGCCGTACATCTCGACGGAGTCGCCGACGAAGACGTCGTTCTGGCCCTCCACGACGTAGGCGACCGCCCCGGGACGGTGACCCGGGATCGGGTGGACGGAGACGGTGACGTTCCCGCCGAGCGAGAGCGTCTCACCACCGCGCAGGACCATCGTCGGCTCCATCTCCCCGGAGATGGCGGCCCTGGTCACTTCGACTTGCTTGGCCTCACCATCGGGATCGCGCAGGTAGCGGCCCCGGCCATCCAGATACTCCTGCACGTGCGCACGCCGAGCGCGCAGCATCGGCGCGTCGGCCTCATGGATGACGACCGTGGCGTTGCGTCGGGTGAGCTCCCACAGGGAGTAGGCGCCACCGACGTGGTCGATGTGCCCATGGGTGAGCAGGATCCAGCGGACGTCCTCGACGCGGCGGCCGATTGCCTCCAGCGCCGGCACGATGCCCTCGGCAGGAGAGGAGGCGATGCCGGTGTCGACGATCGTCGGCTCTGGCGCATCGATGAAGTAGCTGTACAGCCCGAACCGACCCCATGGCGAAAACAGGGTGTGGATCGGCACGCTCATTGCAGGAAGTCCCTGGTCTCGGTGAACGCGCGGTGGTATTCCGGAAGCCACGAGAAGTGCTGTACGAACCCGTGTCCAGCGCCCTCGTAACGCGTGACCGTCGCGTTCACTCCGGCCTGCCTCAGTCGCTCCCCGTAGCGCTCTCCCTCGTCACGCAGCGGATCGAACTCGCCGGTGAGGATGAGGGCAGGCGGAAGCCCGCTCAGGTCGGCGCGCTTGACGGGGGAGACCCGCGGGTCGTCCGCGTCGGCGCCGGAGTCGAGGTAGAACGCATTGAACGGCTTCAGCCCCGCGGTCTCGAGCCCGTAGCCGACGGCGTTCTCACGCAGTGACGGGTAGCGATCGACGTCGAAGTCGAGGTCGAGCGACGGGTAGTAGAGAACCTGATGGGTGACGGCGTCAAGGCCCTCGTCGCGAGCCAGCGCGGCGATGGCGGACGCGAAGTTTGCACCGGAGCTGTCGCCGGCGACCGCCAGCGTCGTGTGGTCCCAGGAGAGGCCGTCGCCGTTGCCCACGGCCCACCGGACAACTGCGTGGCAGTCCTCCAGGCCAGCGGGGAACGCGTGCTCGGGCGCGAGCCGGTAGCCGACGGAGACGACCTTGCATCCGGTCTCACTGGCCAGCGCCCGCGCGACGTGGTCATGGGTGTCGAGGCTGCCGAGGAAGAACGCGCCCCCATGCAGGTACACGATCAGCGCGTACGTCTCCGCCTCACCGGGCGTGTAGATCCGGACGGGCACGCCACCGGCGTCCGTGGGCACGACGGCGTCTTGGACAAGGTGGAGAGGCAGCCGCTCGGCCACGGGTGGGACCATCGCCTCGTCGGCAGCCCGCAACGCGGACGGCTCGAGCTGGCCCTCCGGTGGGGCGGGACCGCCTGCGAGCACCTTGGCGATCTCGGGATGGAGTGGCATGGCCTCAGGCCCGAGCGCTCATCGTGGCCGGCTTCTGGCCCGGGAACACGTCGTTGACCTCGTCCTCGCTCCAGCCCTGACGAGAGATGTGCTGAAGCTCATCTGTCACCGGCTTGCGCGTCGCTTGATAATCCGCAAGCGCCTGCTTGACCGAATCCGCATCACGGAGCGCATCGGCCAGCGCCGCGACGTCGAGGATCGCCGAGTTCGCCCCCTGGCCCTGGTGGTGGAGCATCGCATGGGCGGCGTCACCGACAAGCGCGACACAGTCTGAGTGCCATTGGTCGATGGGGTCGATGTCGTAGACCGCGCGGACGTTGACCGCGTGCATGTCCAGATCGCGGGTCATGCTCACGATCGGCTGGGTGAAGCCCGCCACCGCGGCGAGAATGTCCTCCTTGGTGACCACCGGTGCCCAGGCGCTGTCCGGACAGAGGCAGGTGATGTCGAACGACACCTCGTTGCGGTGGCGCAGCGGCAGCAGGTAGACCTTGGTGCCGCGGCCGAGGTACATCCGAAGGTTGTCATCGGTGACTGTCCCGTAGCAGTCATCAACCGGGATCACCGTGCGATAAGCATGCTCGCCGGAGAACACCGGGTCCTTCTCGCTGAAGCGCTGCTTGCGGACGACCGACTTGATGCCATCGGCGCCGATCACCAGATCGGCCGTGATCCGGGCACCGTTGCTGAAGGTGACGGTCGCATGCTCACCCTGGTCGTCGACGGCCGTGGCCGCGTGGCCGAGCTGCACCATGTCCGCGGGCAACACTCTGAGCAGCGCATCGATGAAGTCCCCGCGGTGAATGAGGTGCGTCGTGAGGCCGTAGCTGTCGATCTCCGGCCACGACTCCTGGATGATGTGGTCGCCAGCGGCTGTGAGGATCTCGAAGTACTCGCTGGGCGAGCTCACATTTGTGATGGCATCGAGGACCCCCCAATCGCGGAAGCGGTCCATCGTCGAAGGCCGGAGGCCGATCCCGGCGCCGACCTCCCGGATCTGACCGGCCTGCTCGTAGACCTGGACGTTGCAGCCGAGGAGGCTGAGCGCCTTGCCGGCCGCCGCGCCGGCGTAGCCCGCGCCGATGATCGCGACGTTGAGGTTGCTGAGGTCTGAGGCCTGCATGGTTACGGCTCCCTCTGTCAGTTCTTGATGGTCAGAAAGTCACCGGGGTTGTCGACGAAGATCTTGGTGATCGTGGCGTCGTCGACCCCCGCGTCATGCAGGTCCGGGATGAGGTCCTCAAAGAGGTAGTTGACGGTGTGCCCCTTGACGCCGGGCCAGCCGAGGGGACTGCAGTTGGCGTCGGCCGAGGCAAGGACCCGGTCGACATATCCGCCCCGGATGAAGCGCAGGAAGTGGTCGAGGCGCTCCTTGCGGGAGCGCCCCCAGAACGGCGGGTTCGGCAGCTCGAGGTCATAGCCAAACGTGTCGAACCCGATCCGGCCTCCCTGATCGGCGATCCAGGTGTCGCGCACCTTGCCCTGGCTCACGCCGTCGTCGGCGTGCCCGAAGAGCACCCGGTCCAGTGGCAGTCCCTCCTCGTGGAAGATGTCGATTGCGGGCTGCGCGTCGACGGCGAGGTGCGTGAAGATCGGTACGCCCGTGGTGACGGCGGTGCGGGCGGCCGCCCGGTATATGCGCTTGTCGAGGCCCGTCATGCGGAAGCCGCGGCTCACGCCGACCTTGATGATGCCGGCCTTGCTGCCGGTGTCCCCGATGCCAACCGTGATCTCGTGAATGAACTGTCGCGTCAGATACTCGACGCTCGCGCGCGCAAAGAACGGCAGGGCGGTGTCACCGCCGACGAATCCGGTGCAGGCGACGATGTGCACCCCGGTCTTGGCCGAGAGGGACTTGTAGTAGTCGATGTCCCGGCCGTTGCAGATGCCAGTCGCATCCACGAACGTGCCGCCCCCGTGCTCGTGAAACCTGCGGAGCTTCGGGATGGTCTCCTCATAGCGCTGCTCGGGGCTCTTCCACCATTGCGTGTCCAGCTCGCAGCCCGGCATGCCATAGCCGATGTGCTCGTGGACCGCGACGAATCCCAGTTCCTCGGTCGCTATCGGTCCCAGGACGCTGTTCACCCGCGACATCACACTCACCTCACGCTCGAGTAGAACCGCGGGTGGCCTCCGGCGCCTCGCCGGAGGTCAGCAGGTCACGCGGGTTGTCAATCAGAATGCGCTGGACGTCATCCCCGCCGATCCCTCGCTCCTCCAGGAGCGGGACGAAGCGCGCGAGCAGGTGGTCGTACGGCACGTCGCGGGCCGGCTGACCGACGGCGTAGCCGATCGCATCGCTCGACAGGAGGATGCTGCCCGCGTAGCCCGACTCGACCAGCTCTGACACCAGGCCGGCACGCTCCCCGTCGGAGACGTAAGCGTCGCCTGCAGATCCGATGTGGTCGATCGCCGCATGAGCGCCGCGGCGGACGACCTCGAGCGCCGCACCGGAAGCCACTGCGTCCTTGCGGTCCAGGCCGCCGACGAGGACGCGTTGGGCCGGAAGCCCCTCGTCCAGCACGATCTCCAGGTCGTGGATGGCGTCCGCGCCGAAGCGGATCGAAGCCGGTACTCCGGTGGCCAGTGCAGCACGGGCCGCCCCGCGGAACAGGCTCTCGTCGGTGGCCGTCATGCCCTGGGGTGTGGCGGTGACGGTGACGATCCCCGCGCGTCCGCGGCGCTCGACCCGGGGCACGACCATTCCCTCGACGACTTCCTTGGCGAAGAGATCAGCGAACTTCTCGGCGGGCCACGGGGTCGGCGGGTTGGTCTGTGGCGTGAGGAAGTAGCCGCCGAGCATCTCCTCCGGCCCCAATCCGGTCGATGCCACGATGTGCACTCCGGTCGTGCGCGACAGAGCCTCAAACAGCGTCAGGTCGCGGCCGTGGAACATGCCCGAGCTGTCCACGATGGCTCCGCCACCCGCCTGCTTGAAGCGGGCCAGCTTCTCGGCGAGGGTTTCGAATATCTGGGCACGATCGATCGTGACGTCGTATGCGTATTGCGCTCCTGGCAGGACCGACAGCAGCGCCTCATGGACGAACGCCACGCCCAGATCCTCAGCAGGGACGGGTCCAAGGACGGTGTGGACGCTGGTGCGAACGGCAGCCTGTGCTCCCGCCATGGAGCCTCCCTTCGAGGGTTGGAGTGTCGCGGTGGGCATCCGCTCGGAAATGACGACGGTGCCTCCGGGCCCGAGGGCCCTCAAGCGCGCACCGTACGGTTGGCAGTATGCCAGATGACCTTACACCGCGTCAAGTCTCAGGCAAGAGTAACCGCCGGTCGGGACCGCGATCCCGCCGATCAAGATCGATCTCGGGCGACGGCTTCTCAGCGATCCCAGGTCAGGCACGCACGCGAGCGTGGTGGGACGCCGGGGCCGGTCAGCCGCCGAGCAGCGCGACCCAACTGTTCGTCAGGATCTCGAGCATGTGCTCCTGATCGATCTTCCACGCCGGCGCGGGCCAATGCAGGGCGGTGTAGTCGAACTGCGCCATCGCCAGCACCCCGCGGTAGTGGCGCGTCCTCGGCTCGAAGCGGCTGGCCTGCTCCAGCCCATCGGCGATGTCGCTGATCGCCTCCTCCATCCAGCGGTCGACCAAGGTCGAGAGCTCGGGGTCGACCACGGCCGCCTCGCGCGCGGCCCTGAGGATCGGCGCGACCACGGGCCAATGCTCGGACGTCTCGGCGATCCAGCGGCCGATCCGCTCGGCGCCGCCGTCACGGACTACGTCAACGAGCTCCTGGGCCGTTGAGCCGTGCGAGCTTGACCTGGTGCGTGCCAGCTCCGCGTTGAGGTTCTCGTCGATGAGCGTGCGCATCAGCTCGCTGCGAGACGGGAAGTGCGCGTAGAAGGTCACGCGCGTGGTGCCCGCCCGGTTGGCGATCAGGTCGACCGTGGTTGCCGCGTATCCGAGCTCGACGAACAGATCGAGCGCGGCGTCGAGCAACAGCTTTCGGGTCATCGCCTTCTGGGCGGCGCGGAGCGTGGCCATTACATCAATGTACGGAGTAGCCGGACGTGAGACCGCCCGGCCCGTGGGTAGTCGAGCAGACCTTTAACTTGACATAGCGTATAGCAATCATGCATGCTGTACACCATCTGGGCGTGACGGACGGCCCCCGTCCAGGCCGCCGGATGGAATCGGAGAACAAGCGACCCCGCCGTTGGAGCGACTGACCTGGCTGTCGCAGCCGCGTGCGGATTAGAGGAGAGCTCACAGATGAGGGATGCGCAACCACGGGCATCGCACCGCAAGACGACCCTGATGGGCACCGGCGACCTGTGTCGGACGCACTTGGGGCGCCGCGGGTGGCCCACTGTCCTTTGCTCGCTGCTCGCGGCGGCCACGCTCGCGGCCTGCGGGAGCACCAGCGGCTCGTCTCCCGGCTCGACGGCATCGCCGACGTCCTCGGCGTCGGCGCTAAGCAGCGGCTCAACCAGCTCCGGGAGCGGTTCCACCGCGGTCGCGGCAGGCACGTCCTCGTGCGGTCCCAAAGCGGGAGTCAAGGCGACGGGCACGCCGATCAGCATCGGCGCGATCGCCACCAAACAGCCGGGCACCGACTTCACCGACATCCCCAACATGGTCTCGGCGTACTTCAACTGCGTCAACGACAACGGCGGGATCAACGGTCATCCGCTGAAGCTCTTCGTGCAGTTCGACCAGACGCAGCCGGCGCAGATCGCCGCCGCCGCCCACCAGCTGACCAGCACTGATCACGTGGTGGGGATCGTCGGCGCATTCGACCTGCTGGAGTGCACGATTGACCAGCGGCTGTGGAAGCACCTGGGGATGTATGAGATGGACGCCGGGACGGCGCCCGAGTGCTGGTCGACGGCCAACAGTGCGCCGATCAACCTGGGAGCCCGCTTCAGCATCGACGGCGCGGTGCAATACGCGCTCGCGCAGCACGCCGACAAGGTTGTGTTCGACACCGCCAACACGCCCGGGAACGGCTACTTCTCCGCGGGGGCAATCGAGCTCGCGCATGCGGCGCACGTGCCAATCACGACTGAGGTCGAGAACGTGCCAATCACCGACGCCAACTCGGTCGCGCTCCACCTTGTCAACCAGGCCGGGCCAAACGGCGCGGTGGTGCTGGGGTTCACTCCGCCCGAGGCGCTGTCGATCCTGCAGGCGGCGCAGAAGCTGGGGCTGGAGGACCGCGTCAAGGAGTGGGGCTGCTCATCTCCGTGCGCCACCGACTTCCTGGCCAAGGCCCTGGGGCCGAAGTGGGAGCACAAGCTGTTCGTCAACACCGAGCTGGCCCCGCCAGACGGTGCCAACACGCCGGAATTCCAGCGCTACGGCGCGGTCCTGGCCAAGTACGGCCACAACGTCAGTGGCGGCGTCGGGTCCTTCAGCCAGATGGGGTTCGTGATGGCCGAGTTCGCGGTCAAGGCGCTCGAGCGCGCCAAGCCTCCGTACACGGTCAGCTCCGTCAACGCGGCGTTCAAGGGGATCTCCGACTACCGCTCGGACATGCTGTGCCGGCCGTGGACCTACGGCGACTATCCACTGCACATCCCCAACAGTGTCGACTACACCACGACGCCGGAGGGCGGCCAGATGCGCACCGTCCAGGGCTGCACGCCGATCTCGTCAGCCGATCCGGAGATCGCCCAGTACCGCAAGCTGGCCGGCGGCTGATCCACGACACAGGAGAAGACCATGGCCGTAGCTACCTACGCAAGATCCGATCTGGATCTCTTTTCAGACGAGGTCATGCTCGACCCGTATCCGTATCTGGCGGACCTTCGTGAGTTGGGCGCAGCCGTCTATCTGGAGACGCCGAACCTCTGGGCGCTGACACGCTACGAGCACAATCGGGCAGCGATGGCGAACTGGAAGGTGTTCTCCTCCAGGTCCGTCGCCTTCAATGACACCATGAACCAGGTCCTGATGGGCACGAGCCTCGCCACCGACCCCCCAGACCACCGCCCTCTGCGCAAGGTCCTCATGGAGCGGCTGTCGCCGCGGGCACTTCGCGGCGTCACGGCCGACATCGACGCGGTCGCTGACCGAATGGTCGCGGACTTGGTGGAGCGCGGCGCATTCGACGCCATGGATGATCTGGCCCGCGCGCTGCCGCTCACGGTCGTCGCGGATCTCATCGGCGTCCAGGGGACGGTCCGCGAGAACATGCTCATGTGGGGCGAGGCGGCCTTCAACTGTCTCGGTCCGATGAACGAGCGCACCGCTCAGAGCTTCCCGGTCGCCGGCGAACTGTTTCAGTGGTCGGTCAAGTGCAGGGCCGAAGACCTGATCGACGGCAGCGTGGGGCAGGCGATCTTCGACGCTGCGGAGCGCGGCGAGATTGCCCATGAGACATGCGGCATGATCATCCACCAGTACGTGGCGGCGGGGATGGATTCGACGATCACGGCGCTCGGGAACGCCATCTACCTGCTCGCCACGCATCCAGACCAATTCGACCTGATGCGCCGGGACCGCTCATTGATCTCCGCAGCCTTCAACGAGATCATGCGCTATGAGTCGCCGATCCACGCGTTCGGCCGGCTCGTGATGGAGGACGTCGAGATCGAGGGAACGGTGATCCCGGCCGGCGCCCAGGCCGTCCTGCTCTATGGCTCTGCCAACCGGGATGCGCGCCATTATGAGGACCCGGACGTGTTCCAGATCGAACGCAACCCGTCGGATCACCTTTCGTTTGGCCACGGGCCGCACGTCTGTGCGGGTCGGGGCCTCGCCAAGCTCGAGATCTACGCTGTCCTGGACGCGCTGGCCAGACGGGTGCGTCGCCTGAGGATCGGCGGCCCAACCCGTCGCCTCGGCAATTCGACCCGCAGCTATCACACGCTGCCCGTACTGGAGATCGAGCCCGCCTGACAGCGCCGGTGGGCAGGTGGATGAGCGAATGCAGTTCTATCTCAACGGATACCGGCCCGGCGATCCTCTGATCCAGGAGCCGCATCCGTCGGTCGCGGAGCAGGGGGGAGGGCTGGCTGAGGAGGTGGACGTACTCATCATCGGATGCGGTCCGGCCGGCCTGGTGCTGGCTGCGCAGATGGCCAATTTCCCCGATATTCGGACCGCGATCGTTGATCGAAGGGATGGTCCGCTTCAGGTGGGTCAGGCTGACGGCGTCGCCTGCCGCACGGTGGAGATGTTCGAGGCGTTCGGGCTGGCTGACGGTCTGCTGCGCGAGGCCTATTGGGTCAACGAGGTTGCGTTCTGGCGCCCGGATCCGGAGGAGCCGGCCCGGATCACGCGGGTCGGGCGCGTTCAGGACACCGAGGAGGGCCTGTCGGAGTTCCCGCACGTGATCGTCAACCAGGCCCGGATGCTCGCCTACCTCCGGGAGCGTATGGAGCGCTCTCCGAGTCGGCTTGTCCCGTTCTACGGGCTGTACGCGAGCGAGATCGAGGTCGACATCGGGAGCTCGTCGCAGTACCCGGTGAGCGTCACGCTCCAGCACGTAAAGGACCAGGAGTCGACCGGGCAGACCTCCACGATCCGGGCCAAGTATGTCGTCGGGTGCGACGGCGCGCGTAGCCGCACCCGTGCGGCGATCGGCCGTGAGCTGGTCGGCGACGTGACGAACGAGACCTGGGGCGTGATGGATGTCCTGGCGGTCACCGACTTCCCAGACATACGCCTCAAATGCGCGATCAACTCCGCGACCGAGGGCAACGTCCTGATCATCCCGCGGGAAGGCGGATACCTCGTCCGTTTCTACATTGAGCTCGACGAGGCCTCCGAGCAGGCGATGCACGTGGGCCCGAGTGTCACTCCGGAGAAGCTGACCGAGGTCGCGAATCGCATCATGCACCCGTACACGGTTGACATCAGACACGTCGGCTGGTGGTCGGTGTACGAGATTGGCCAGCGTCTGTGCGAGAAGTTCGACGATGTGCGCACTGACGAGATGCCGACTCGTCTGCCGAGGGTGTTCATCGCCGGTGACGCCTGCCACACCCACAGCGCGAAGGCCGGACAGGGGATGAACGTGTCGATGGCCGACGCCTGGAACCTTGGCTGGAAGCTGGCGTCGGTGCTCAGAGGAATGGCCAAGCCCGAGCTGCTGCACACCTACTCCGAGGAGCGTCAGGCCGTCGCCCGCGAGCTGATCGATTTCGACCGGAATTCTCCAGCCTGTTCAGCGCCCGCGCAAGGAACGCAAGCGCACCTGCCGACCCGGAGCAGTTCCAGCAATATTTCGTCGCGCAGGGCCGCTTTACGGCCGGCGTCGCCACGCGATACGCCCCCTCGATGATCACCGCAGAGCCCGCCTTTCAGCACCTGGCCGAGGGCTTCCCGATCGGGATGCGATTCCACTCCGCTCCGGTCCTACGCCTTGCTGACGCCAAATCGCTCCACCTTGGCCACGTCGCCGGCGCCGACGGGGCGTGGCGCATCTACGTCTTCGCCGACCAGCTCGCTCCTGCCGGTGAGGAGTCGCGGGCCCGAGAACTGTGTGAGTTCCTGGCGTCGGGCGCGTCACCGATCAGCCGGTTTACCCCTTCAGACGCCGAGCCTGATTCGGTGATCGACGTCCGCGCGATCTTCCAGCAGGGCCACCGCGACCTGGACATCGAGAAAATGCCGCCGGTCCTGCTGCCCAGAAAGGGCAAATTCGGCCTGACCGACTACGAGAAGATGTATTGCCCGGACCCGACGGCCGGAGACATCTTTGACCTGCGACGCGTCGACCGCGCAAGCGGATGCGTAGTCGTCGTCCGCCCCGATCAGTACGTCGCGCACATCGTCCCCCTGGACGAGCACGACGCAGTCACCGCCTTCTTCGCAAGGATCCTGACCGTCGCGGAATCGACGGCCGAGGGGCGAGCGCGGCGCTGGGGTGGAGGCACTGTCGTCGGGCGGTCACGGGTGTAGGCCATCGAGTCACCCCAGTGATCGAACCCCCCAGGGGACGCTCTGAAGAGCCAGTCAATGTGAGCGGATCCTGATGGGCGCTGACGCGTGCTGGAGGAAGATGTACAGGGCCCAATGGACGACGACCTTCGGCCGCAACAATTGCGTTATTCGTCCCGACGGCCCCTGCCCTCACGATTGAGTTGGCGTGGACTCGTCGGCACGCCAACGCCGGATGATTGCCCCGCGACGATCTGGATCGTCGAGGCCAGCCCGGCCGTTTGCTGGCCTTCCACGGGCTCCGAGCGTCGTACTCGCATCGTGTCAGTGGCCAGACGCCGACTGCGCTACTCCAGTGCCTGGGTTTCACCGAGGTACCAGTCCCAAGCGGCCCCCGCATCGGGAGCCCTGGTTACGGCGACTGACGCGAGTCTGATGGTTCAGAGCGACGGGCACGGCGTGACCGAGTTTGTCCGAGAGCGACAGCGTTCGAAACGGCGTTGGTTTCGACAAACGTGACTCTTCCGCTCGTCGGGCGGTCGTCCCTATGGAGCTTGTGCAGGGGCGCAGAACGTCGCCGAAGTGTCTGGCCCCGGATAACGACTAGGCCCGAAGCCGCAAAGGTCGTAAGGTCTACATCCCAGTGGGCGACGAGCGAGTGCGTACCGGGATCGACGAGGCGTCGGATACGACCGTGAGCTCGTCGCGTGTGATTACGGTCCGTGAGGCCGCCGGGGAGGCCAGGGGCAACCTCTACTCGCCGGTCCTCTTCCGATCCCTGCTGAGCCCGGCCCACGGCGTCGGCCGAGCCCGCGCCAACGCGATCCTCGCGCTCCAGCGGTCGGCCGGGAATCGGGTCGCGCGGCAGGTGCTGGCCCGGGACCTGGCGATCGCGCCGACTGTTCCCGGCGCCGCGCCGGTCACGCTGAGCCCGCGCGATCTGCAGGGGGCCCGCGCGATGAACAGGGTGCTGTTCGCTGACGCAGCCGAACTCCGGGCGATCCGCGATGTGCTCGGGATCTCCCCGGATCCGGCGGTTGCCGACGACGACCTGTCGAACGCCGTCGCCGCCTACCAGGCCTCCTACGGCCTGAAGGCCGACGGCAAGATCGGCCCGATCACCTCCGGCCGCCTCGCCCAGGAGTTCACCGCGGAGTCGGACGCGCTGTCCCAGCCGCCGATCGGCGGGCGCCTGCGACGGACGGCGCGTCGACTCCACCTCCGGGCGATGGTGACGCGCACGCTCGGCAGCTATCTCCACCAGGGGTTCGTCGGGCCGGACGACAACCCCGACGGCTGCGTCACCGTCCGTGCCGACGATACGTTCAGCGGCTCCGGCAACTGGATCTCGCTCGAGTACACCGGCGAGGACGCCAACCAGGTTCATTGGCTGCAGTTCAACGCCAGTCAGGAGTTCGGCACGCCGCCGGGTGCCGCCGCTCCGGTGTTCGCCACCGGGTCGGTCCTGACAAGCAACGGGCCGGCTCCCTGGTCGAGCGCGGGGAGCCCCCAGAACTGGGTCGTCGACTCGGTCCAGAACTCGCCGGCAGCGAGCCCGAGCCCGTTCTACGACGTCAGTGGCTTTGCCAGCACCAGCTCGGCCAACCGCAGCCGGGTGATGCTCGACCAGCCGAGCGGCGCCAGCATCATCGGCCAGGCCCAGGCGTTCGCGGCCGCCGGACCGGCCGCCGGGTCGCCAACCGTCACCGAACGCGACGGGTTCTCCACCTATCTGGTGAAAGGCACCCACCCCGGGTACCGGGTCGACTGGTCGGGCAGTACCGCCGTCAACATCGCCGCCGGTACGGCTAGCTCAATCCAGTATCGGCTCGGCTTCGCCGGGCCGGTGACGAGGTTGCAGGCCGATCACCGGACGGCGCTGCTCGCCAAGTACCCCGGCAACCCGACCAACTAGCGATGAACGACCGGAGCGGATGCACGCAGGCGGCCGGGCTGTGGCAAGTCAAGGAGGACGTTCAAGTGGACGACGACGCCGGCCGTCTCGCGCTTGACACCTACATCTTCGCGTTTGATGGCGAGACCGTCGTCCTGCGGCTAACCAACCGGCATGCCGGACAATGGAAATCTGACGACGACTTCTACCGCCTCGCCGCCGAATGCCGCGGCGAGGCGCTGTACATCCGCCCACCGTTCGCTGACTGGATCGAGATCGCGACCTTTGAAGACGGTCGCTTCATTCAGATGGGCAGCGGGCGCAAACGGATTTTCGAGCGGATCGAAGACGCCCAGGTGGCCGCGTGGAACCGCGCGATCCTCACCCCGCGCGAACCGCATGACTACCGAACCCGCCCGGACGGCACGCTCGCCTCTGGCCAGGGCTAGGCCACGCCGCAGCGGCGAGCCTACGCCATCAACGCGCGATCGTTGTTGTCCGGTCCCGCGCGCATTACCCAGGGTCGAGCGGACTGGTCATCGGCGCCGCATGACCGGCTTAGGCGTGGAGCGACACACGTGCCGGGCAAACGGTCGCTGGGACCGCCACTGGGCCGCGCACGGTGATGTTGCCTACGCATCGCCGCGGTCACTGGCCCGTGCCGACAAGCACGTCTCCGCTGGGCCGGCGCCCGCGATCGCTTTCTTGTGCCCAGCCACGTCCGAGCGGACGAGTGCTTGGCCACGTTAGGGATGGCCCCGCTCGAGGGCCAGCGGAGCGCGAGCCCATCGATATGGGCCGGCCTTGCGCCGGCACCGTTGCCACTGCACGCGGGGTTTGCCTTGGCGTCGAAGTGTTGGGGGCCGGACTGGGCACCGTGGTGGCCGCGTGACCCTGACCGAGCGTCAGCGAGGTCGCTAGCGGGAGCCGGCGCCAGGCGGCGGTCTCTGACGCGCGGACCGCGGCTGCGCTCGGGACTGGGCCCGCTTCTTCGAGGCTGTCGTTCGTGGCAAGGCGCGGCGCCGGCGTGATCGCAGGGCCGCAGACCCACGAGCGCAACCAAGCTTGCTCGGCCCGGCGATCACGCGCTGACGGCGCCCCAACGGACGGTTGCTTCCGCGAGGAACATCCGACCGGCGGCCCAGGGGGCGAGCGATACATTGACGATCCGGGTGCTCAGCATCCGCTCGATCCGGCGTTTGTGGTCCAGGCGGTCGGGGGTTCGAGTCCCTCGCTCCGGCGACGTTCAGCAGGCGGTTGTGCGGCGTCGTCGTAAGGAGTCCAGGACGAGTGCGAGCAGCATCGCGACGACCGCGGCGTTGATCGCAAGGTCGGCGACATTGAGGCTGCCGGACGACAGCGTCGGCTTGATCCAGTCAACGACCCCGCCGCGCAGCGGGCCGGGAGCTCGGAGCAGGCGATCCAAGAGGTTGCCGATCCCACCGCCGAGCAGCAGGCCGATCGCCACCGCATAGCTGGTCGTCTTGACCGACCATGCGACGAAGGCGATGAGCACGACCGCGATCAGGCCCAGCAGCGATACCAGGACCGGGTGGCCCGTGAGGATGTTGCCTGGCCCCGCGAAGTTGCGGTACAGCTCGAGATGGAAGGCTCCGCCGAGGACGTCGACCACGCCCCGGCCGGCCAGGGCTCGGGATGCGATCGCCTTAGTGGCAGCGTCGAGCACCACCACACCTCCCGCGATCGTGGCGATCAGTCGGCGCTTGGCGTGCGGCCGCTCAGCTCTTCCCATTGCCGGCACAACCTGGATCGTCTCACGCCCGGGATCCATCACCGAAGGCCTCCGCGGCCCCTCCCGCGCGGCCACTCACGAGGAAATGCTGCTCGGAACGGCCGCAGCTGCGGCGTACCGGCACGCTTGGCACAGCGAACCTGTCAGATATCAGCGTCCGCGCTCTCGTGGAGGAGACCGTCGGGTACGGTCGCGCTCTGCTCGGCCGTGGGGGTCGGGGGGTCGAAAAAGGAGCCGCGATGAGATCGCGTCGCATGTTGGTGTCGGCCACGGCTGTGTTGATCGCCGTGGGTGCTCTTGGCGGTGCTGCGCCGGCTGGCGCGGCCACGGCGCCAACCGTGATCAATGCCTGCTACTCGAGGCTGCTTGGTGTGCTGAGGGTGGTCGTCCCTCCCTTCTCCAACTGCCTGTTCACCGAGGCGCCGCTCAGTTGGAACACGCAGGGTCCGGTCGGGCCTGCTGGGCCACAGGGAAGCCCCGGTCCGCAAGGGCAGCAAGGGCAGCAGGGGCAGCAGGGGCAGACGGGTCAGACGGGTCAGACGGGCCAGGCGGGTCAGCAGGGAGCTCCGGGTCCGCAGGGTCCCCAGGGGGCCGTGGGCGCACAGGGTCCCCAGGGCGACAGAGGGCCGGCGGGGCCCGCCGGCGGCCCGCCACCGGAGAACGTGCGGGTGGTGGGTTCCTTCAGCATGAGCGCGACAGCCGACTCGACCAGTGCGACGACGTTCGACGTGCTCGGATTCTCCTGGGGCGCGAAGAACGCCACTGACGCCGGCAGCGCCGGCAGCGGGGCCGGGGCGGGCAAGGTGACACTGTCGACGCTTGAACTGGTCAAGAAGGTCGACGCCGCCTCGCCGGCACTCTTCCTCGATGCGGTCCAAGGCACGACGCTTGACCCGGCGACGCTGACCATCACCGACCCCGGCGGCAAGACGGCGACCCTCGCGTTCAATCACGAGATCGTCACCAGCGTCGAGCAGACGGCGCCCGCGTCCGGCGGCAACCCGGCGCTCGAGACCGTGAAGCTCGCGGTTTCGTCGGTGAACTTCAATGTCGACCCGAGCTTCTCTGATGCCGGCGCGGGCCCCGTCGTCGGCCAACTGGCGCTGCCGGACCAGACCACGGCTCCGTTGACCGCTCTGGACTGGTCGGCTGCCACACCATCCTCTGTGGGCGGGTCCAGCGGAGGAGGCGCTGGCAAGCCGACGTTCAGCGATGTCAGCGTCACCAAGGCGCTGGATCCGGAGTCTCCCACGTTGCTCCAAGACCTCGTGGCTGGGCAGCTGCTCCCGACCCTGGGTGTGACGACGTCGGCGTCAGGGCTCGCGCTCCAGAATGCTCTCGTCACTTCCGACACCCTGTCTGATGACGGCACCGCTGACGGAGGGCCGGTCGAGACGGCGACGTTCGCCTTCCAGAAGATCCAGGAGACCGTCGGCAGCGTGAGCGCCGGCTGGGATCTGAGCGCCAACGGGCAGTTCTGACCTACGGCGAATGCGCGCCGGCAGCGACCTGCCGGCGCGCTCGCCTAGGTCCGCGTAGTCTCAGATCAGAGGTGCAGGCCGTAGAAGCCGGCCTTCACCTGGGCATACGGTGGCTGGTAGCTCACCCACAGCTGCAGCGTGACCGGGTACCTCGGGTGGTTGATCAGCCGGCGCCCGTTCGCATCAGGACGCAGCTGGAGAGTGACCTTTCCGGCCGTGGTCACGTTCGTCCTGGTGCGGGCCACCACGAACCGGTGGCGCGTCGGCGCCAGAGCGCTGGTGTAGAGGGCGACGTTGTCGTTCCAGGCGGTCACCAGGACCTCCATATGACCGGGCGCGCTCACCGTGGCGTGCACCGTGATCGACCCATCACGGTGAACGACGATCCGCGCGACCTTCAGCTGAGCTGGCTTGCCCGTCACCACGACCGCCTTGGACGTGGTCACAGGGGCGCCGCCCCCGTCGCGGTCCCTCCGGCAGTCGAGTCAGACGCTCGGGGATGGAGACGCGGCGGGTTGGCCTTCCGGGGGGTGGGGTGCGCCACGGTGCCGCCGGACCATGGCATCGAGGGCGACGGCGGCGAGGGCGAGGAGGATGATCGCGGTGAAGGTCTCGGGTGCGTTCTGGAGGGTGTCAACCGCGAAGAATCCGAGAACGATCGCGGTTGTGGCGATCGCGAGCCCGACGATGACGGGGTTGCTGTTCGTGTCGGCCCGGCGCCGCCAGCCCGCGAGGCCGACGAGCAGGAAGACCATGAGCGAGACGGCACTTCCGACCGAGGCGATCGCCGACAGGTCGACGAGGTTGGCGACGATGAGAACGAGTCCGGAGGTGATCACGAGCCCCGCGTGACGTCCGAGGCGCGAGGTCTCGCCGAACGCGTCAGGGAAGAGGTGGACCTTGGCCAACTGGCTGGTCAGGTTGCCCGAGGCATAGAGGGTCGCGTTGGTGCACCCGGCGGTCGACAGCAGCGCCACGATCGCCATGATCGTGAAGCCGGCGTCCCCCAGCGTGGGGCGCGCAGCTTCGGCGATCGCCGTCTCGCCGTACCCGATGACCTGAGAGGTGGTGAGCGTGCCGAACACGCCGACGGCGACGAGCACGTAGGTCAGTGAGGTGATTCCGAGGGCATAGGTCATCGCCCGCGGTAGATCGCGAGAGGGATTGCGCAGATCGCCCGCGGTGAAGGTGATGACGTTGAAGCCGAGGTAGGCGAAGAAGGTCAGCGCGACGCTGGCAAGGATCTTCGAGAAGGATGGATAGCCGCTGAAGGCCAGCAGGTGCGGGTTGAGGTTGACGACGGTCACGCAGATGAAGACCGCGAACACGGCGAGCACCCCGGCGACGATCACCGACTGCGCCTTGGCCACGAAGGTGGCGCCGACAAGGTTGACTCCGAGCATCGCGAGGATCAACGCGGTAACGAAGATGTTGTCCCAGGCACCCCCGGCATGCTCGCCGACGAACAGCGCGGTCGCGTAGCCGCCGAACGAGACCGCGACCATGGCGCCGACGATCACGATGGCCCCGATGTACCCCAGCCAGCACGCGACCCCGACGAGGCGCCCTTTCCCGAACCCTTCCATGAGATAGGTGATCAGGCCGCCCGAGGAGGGAAAGCGCATGCCCATCTTCGCGCACACGTAGCCCAGCAGGCCGGCGACGCCTCCACCGATCAGAAACGAGATCCATACCGCCGCGCCGGCGACCGCGCCGGCCTCTCCGAGCAGCGCGAAGATGCCGGCCCCGATCATCGAGCCGATCCCCAGGACGCTCGCACCGCGCACCGTCAGCGCACGTGCCTCGCCACTCGCACCCTCGGGGCCCGGCTCCGGAGCGGAGGTGGAATCCGTCATCTCACCGAAGACGGAGCGATGGCGCCGTCAGAGCTGCGGAAGGTGAAGCTGACCGTGTCCTTCGCTCCGGCGCCGGCGAGAGCGCAGGAGGTCCGCGTTCCCACGTTGACGATCATGCTCTTGACACAGCTCACCCGGGCGTCCGGGACGCCCTGCTTGGCCAGCTGCTGTCGCAGCGCCGCCGCCGTCGCCGCGCCGGGGGCCACGCTGACCTGATTGATCGTGGCGGTGCGGGTCAGGCGTCCGCAGCCCGCCGCGGCCGTCACGGCCACCACCAGGACACCTGCGCAGGCAACCCGTCTCACGACGTGCCGCCCTCGTCGCCGCGGTCGGGCTCCGGCCCGGCAGCCAGCTTCGGGTCGGGACCCTCCCCGGGCCGCCGGTAGGGCGGCACCGGTGCGGGCTCCGTCATGTGGGCGCGTTGCTTGTTGTAGACCGGGATGCCGAGCGCCAACGCGCCGGCTGCCAGGAAGAACGGCGCCCAGTAGAGCCAGAAGCTCTGACCCGTGTTGCGCGAGTAGAAGATGAAAAGCACGGAGAACACCAGCGCCACGATCGCGACGGTCACGTCGCGGAGGAAGCGCGGCGTCTTTAGCAGGCGCTGATCGGCGCGCCGCCATTTGATCTGGGCCAGGGCCGAGAAGCCGTAGGGGATGGCGGCGGTGATCCCGTCATCAGGACCAGCGTGGTGAAGGCGTTGGCGCCGCTCGAGCCGAGATAGTTGACGACCATCGCGATCGACGCCAGCGCCGTCGAGGCGATGATGCCGAACGCGGGAACGCCGGCTTTCGACAGGCGCCTGAACCGCTCGGGGAAGAGCCCGTCCTGGGCCGCGGCGAGCGGCATCTCGGCGCAGATCATCGTCCACCCGGTCAGGGCTCCGATGCCGGAGATGATCACCAACACCGACATCACATCGCCGGCCCAGGTGCCGCCGAACATCGAGTTGACGGCGTCCGAGAACGGCGCCGTCGACTCGGCGAGCTTGGTGTTCGGGAGGATGCCGAACACGGCGACGAGCGAGAGCATGTAGACGACCGCGGTCGCCAGCGTGCCGAGAATCGTCGACCGGGGGATGTTGCGGTCCGGATCGCGCACCTTGCCCGCCGCCACGGAGGCGCATTCGACGCCGAGATAGCTGAACAGGGCGATCGCCATCCCGCCGCCGATCGCGCTGACCGTGCTGGAGCCGCTGACGTTGAACGGGTGGTAGTTGGCGCTGGAGATGTAGAACAGGCCCACGATGGCGATGAACCCGACGGCGAAGAACTTGAGGATCGTGGTGACCACCTGGATCACGCCCATGTTCTTGACCCCCGACAGGTTCACGGCCGCTGACACCCAGAGCCCGAGCAAGACGAGCAGGATCGAGAACACCTTCTTGTGACCGGTGTTGACGAACTGCTCGACGTACAAGACCCAGCCGACGGCGATCGCGGCATTGCCCGCCCACGCGGTGATCCAATACGACCACGCGTTGGCAAAGCCCCATCGGTTCCCATAGGCGACGCGGGCGTAGGCGTACGGCCCTCCATCAGCCGGCAGGCGCCGCGAGAGCGCCGCGAACAGCATCGCGAGGGAGAGCGCACCGATCGTCGTCAGCCCCATCGACACGAGACTGATCGGGCCATAGGCGGCCAACGAGGTCGGCAGGTTGAAGATGCCGACCCCGATGATGCTCCCGATGATCAGGGCGGTCGCCGTGGTGAGGCCGAACCCCGTTGACTTCGCCGCCTCGCCCTCTGGGGTCGTCACCGCACCAGGCGTGTCTGCGGCGCCGGGCGTCACCACCGGCTGCGGACCGGCCTTGGGGCCCGCGGGCCCGCCGACCTGCTTGTTGCTATCGGCGACTGGTTCGGCCACGTTCGCTCCGAGCGGATCAGTGCCTCGTCTGCTGACCCGGAGCCACGGCTCCGGGGACATCGGTGAGAGTGGGCACGATGGTGGTGCCCGCGGTGCCGGCGAGCAGCGCCGAGGCGTCGTCGATCGAGCCGATCGCGGCCGCGTGGCCGCCCTGCTCGACGAACTGACAGGCTGCCCGGACCTTCGGCCCCATCGACCCCTCGGCAAACGGGGTGTCTGTGAGCTGCGCCGGCGTGGTGAGCCTGATCGCGCTCTGCTGGGGCGTGCCCCAGTCCGAGTACACCGCGTCGACGTCGGTGATGATCAGCAGCGCGTCGGCGTGCAGATCGGCGGCGAGCACCGCGCTCGCGAGATCCTTGTCGATCACCGCCTCGACGCCGGTCAGGCGCCGCCCGGCCGCCACGGTGTCATCGGTGTAGATGGTGGGGATCCCGCCGCCTCCGGCGCAGATCACCACCGAGCCATGCTCGAGCAGCCACTGCACGGGCTCGATGCCGAAGATCTGCTTCGGCTTGGGTGAGGCGACCACGCGGCGCAGGTGCTCTCCGTCGGCCTTGAACGCCCAGCCCTTCTCGGCGGCGAGCGCCCGCGCCTCGTCATCGGTGTACACCGGCCCGATCGGCTTCGTCGGGTTCTGGAACGCGGGGTCGGCGGGGTCGACCTCGATCATCGTCAGCAGCGTGGCCAACGGCTTGTCGAATGGCAGCAGGTTGCCGAGCGCCTGCATGACCAGATACCCGATCATCCCCTCGGTCTGAGCGTCAAGTACGTCGAGCGGGTAGGTGTCGACCTTGCCGTAGGCCGCGCCCTGGAGGGCGAGGAGCCCCACCTGGGGACCGTTCCCATGGGAGATGACCAGCTCATGCTCGAGTGCGATCGGAGCGAGCGCCGCGCAGGCTCGCTCCACGTTCTCGCGCTGGTTCTCGGCGGTCATGGGCTGTCCGCGCCGCAGGAGCGCGTTTCCTCCCAAGGCAGCCACCACGCGCATGATCAGCTCCCGAGGGTCGCGACGAGCACAGCCTTGATCGTGTGCATCCTGTTCTCCGCCTCGTCGAACACGATCGACGCCGGTGACTCGAAGACCTCTTCGGTCACCTCGAGAGCGTCGAGGCCGTACTTCTCATATAGATCCTTGCCGAGACTGGTGTCGCTGTTATGGAACGCGGGAAGGCAGTGCATGAACTTGACATTGGGGTTGCCGGTGAGCGCCATGGTGTGGGCGTTGATCTGGTAGGGGAGCAGGAGATCGATCCGCTCCTTCCACACGTCGGCCGGCTCGCCCATCGACACCCACACGTCGGTGAGGAGTACGTCGGCGCCCTTGACGGCGGTCTCGACATCCTCGGTGATGGTGATCTGGGCGCCGCTCTTCTCGGCGATGCTGTGCGCCAGCGCGACGATCTCCTGCCGCGGCCACAGCACCTCCGGACTCGCGATGCGCAGATCCATGCCGAGCTTCGCGGCGCCGACGAGGTAGCTGTCGGCCATGTTGAAGCGCGCGTCGCCCAGGTAGCAGAAGATCACGTCGTCCAGTGGCTTGGGGACGTGTTCCTCGAAGGTGAGGAAGTCGGCGAGGATCTGGGTGGGGTGCCATTCGTCGGTGAGGCCGTTGTAGACCGGCACGCCGGCCCACTGGGCGAGCTCCTCGGCGATCGTCTCGCCAAACCCGCGGTACTCGATCGCGTCATACATGCGGCCCAGGACGCGGGCGGTGTCCTTGACGGTCTCCTTGTGGCCCATGTGCGAACCCGACGGTCCGATGAAGGTGACGTGCGCGCCCTGGTCGTGGGAGGCGACCTCAAACGCACATCGCGTCCGCGTGGAGTCCTTCTCGAAGATCAGGGCGATCTCCTTACCGGTCAGCCGCTGCTCCTCGCGGCCTTCGCGCTTGGCGGCTTTGAGCTCCGCGGCGAGGTCGAGCAGATAGACGATCTCCTCGCGCGAGAAGTCCTTGAGCGCCAGCAGGTGGCGGCCGTGTAGATCAACGGTGGTGCTCATGAAGGGGTCTCCCTGTTAGGCGTCGCGGATGACGGGGCAGGTCATGCAGTGGCCACCGCCGCGGCCACGGCCGAGTTCCTGGCCGGCGATCGGATGAAGCTCGATTCCGGCGCCGGCGAGCTTGGCGTTGGTGGCCTCGTTGCGCTCGTAGCACACGACCTCGCCCGGGGCCAGCGCGACCACGTTGTTGCCGTCGTCCCACTGGTTGCGCTCGGCCTCGAACTCGTCGCCGCCGGTGGTGACCACCTTGAGCTCGGAGATCCCGAGTTCTCCGCGGACCTCGTCGAGGAACGAGCGCTCCGAGAGCTCCCCCTTCACTCCGCCGTCCCCGTCGGGGCGGTACAGGATCGGCAGGATCTGTGACACAACGGGCTCGTACACGGTAACCAGACTCCGGTCACAGAATGTGAACACGGTGTCAAGATGCATCGCGGCGCGCTCGCGCGGCATCAAGGCCCCGATCACCAATCGGGCGGCGCCGGCGGCGAACAGGTTCTGGGCGAGGATGCTCACCGCCTTGGCGGTGCTCCGCTCCCCCTGACCCACCAACAGCACCCCGTCGCCGACCGGCATGATGTCGCCGCCCTCCAGCGACGCCGTGCCCCAGTCATGGTCATAGCCCCCGTACCAGATCTTGAAGCCCGCATCACGAAAGCGCGGGTGAAACCGATATACCGCCTCGACGTTCAACGACTCGTGCTGGCGCGCCGGCCAGTACATGCGGTTCAGTGACACCCCGCCGTAGATCCACGCGCTCGTATCGCGGGTGAAAAGTTGATTGGGCAGCGGCGGGAGCACGAAATCGGTCGGGCGCATCGCCTTGCCGATCGTCTTGACCATGTCGTCGGGCAGCTCCTGGACCATGACGCCGCCGGTCAACCGCGTCGCGAGCTCGTCGCCGGGCATCGCGCGCATCCACTCCGTCATCTCGCGCGCGAACAGGGCGGTCACCTCCTCGGGGCGCAGCCGCCGCTCAAGCACCCAATCACGGGCATCGCCGTGCTCCAGTGTCTCGGCCAGCAGATCGTGGAAGAGCAGAACCTCGGCCCCACGACCCCTCATCACCGCCACGAACGCGTCGAACTCCTCCTGTGCGCGGCGCACCCAGATGACATCGTCGAACAGGAGCTCCTGGCAGTTGTGGGGCGATAGGCGCGCGTGCGCCAAGTCGGGACGGTGGACGATCACCGTCCGCAGGGTCCCGACCTCTGAGTGGGCCCCGATCGCCGGTGCGGTTACGGCTGCCATCTGCGTTCTCCTTTGCTCACGAGCAAGTCAAGTGGGACTCGCGCTCAGTGTCCACTCCGCAGCAACGCGCGCATCGTCCAATTCGGGTGACGTCGGCCGAGGTCACGCCGGGCGATACGAGCGGCCGCCGTGAACCACAGTGCGTACATGCACGAGGATGTCCAGGCCCACGAGTGCCAGGGACCAGAACGGATACGCCTGGATCATGAGCATCTGAGCCAGCGTGTTGCCTGCGACGAACGCCACTCCAAGCCATCGCGCGAACTGGTTGTTCAGGAGGATCCCCACGCCGGTGAGCCCCTGGGCGACGCCGAGCGATCCAGATCACCCAGCCCCAGCTGCTCAGGTCGCCGAACAGATAGTGGGCCCGGGTGACGAAGAAATCGGAGCCGCTGACTGCCGCCACACCCTCCACGGTGTTCGTGCATCCCAGCACGAGGAGCATCACCCCCGCGAACATCACCCAACCGGCGTGGCGATCGTCCTCGCCCAGGCGAAGTGCCCGGGGGGCATTCACGGCGACGCTCAACCGTGGGTCTCCTGCAGGCTGCCGCCGGCCTTCTCCTGGCGGCGGAGCTGGATCGCCTTGTCGGCCCACACGAGCGCCGGCGCGATCAGCGAGAGGCCGAGCACGAGGGCCCACTGGCGCCGGCCAGCGACTCCGTGTCGAGCAGGCGCTGGAGCATGTGGAGCTCGACGCCCGCCCACGTGAGGAACCAGCCGAGGATGATCCAGCCCATGTAAGGGAACAGCGGCGAAGACCACGGCGCCTCGCGCTCGCGCCGCATCACGAAGCCCAGGTTCACGGCGGAGAAGGCCACGATGGCGAACGCCATCGTCATCGATACCGACGCATGCGTGGTGCTCGGCTGGTCGGGCCCGAGGTCGAGGACGAGCAGCGCGGTGACGGCGACCACCAGTCCGCTGAGCACCCACCGGATGATCTGGGGCTGGTTGACGATCCGCGTGCCCGGCTTGCGGGGCGGTCGTTGCATCACGCCTGGATCGGGGACGTCGACGATGAACCCGACCACCACCGTGACGACCACGAAGAACTTGCAGAACAGCAGCTGCATGGGGAACAGCGCCACACCGTGGTTGATGTTGAAGATCGTGGCCAGCACCATGAGCTGCAGCACGGAGGACAGGATCGTCAGCTGGAGCTTCACGTAGGAGGTGATCCTGCGGTAGATGTCGCGGCCGAGGTCGACCGCCCGTACGAGCGTGGCGAAGTTGTCGTCGGTGAGGACGATCTTGGCGGCTTGCTTGGAGACCTCGGAGCCGCTTCCCATCGCGACGCCGATGTCGGCCTGCTTGAGGGCCGCGGCGTCGTTCACGGCGTCGCCGGTCATCGCCACGACATCGCCCGACTGCTGCATCAGCTTCGCCAGCCTCAGCTTGTCCTCCGGCGCGACGCGGCCGAACACATGCAGGTCGGGGAGCCGGCGCACCAGCTCCTCGTCGGGGAGATGCTGCAGCTCGGTACCGGTGAGCACGCCGGGGCCGAGGCCGAGCTCGTCGGCGATGGCACGGGCGGTGACGGTGTGGTCGCCGGTGATCATGCGGACGTCGATCCCGGCGCTGAGCGCCTTGCGGACGGCGTCCACGGCCTCGGAGCGCAGGGGGTCGATGATGCCGACCAGCGCGACGAAGATGAGGTCGTGCACGGCCGCCATCGGATCGTCGATCGCCGCCGACATCGCTTGATCGTCAAGATCGCGGGCGGCGAAGGCGAGGACGCGCAGCCCCTTCTCAGACAGCTGCTGGTTGGCGTCCAGCAGATCCTTGCGGGCCTCGTCCATCGGGATCTCCCGACCGTGCCAGAGGGCATGGCTGCACAGCCCGATGACCACGTCGGGCGCCCCCTTCACGGTCATGAAGTGCTTGTCCTTGAGGATCCCGCCGGCGAGCCAGTCCGGACGGTCGTGGAAGGTCGCCATGAACTTGTACTCGGAGTCGAAGGGCACCTCGGCGCGCCGCTCGAGCGAACCCCGTGTCCGCTCCGCGTCGGAGCTCATCTTCGCCGCGAGGACGACCAGGGCGGCCTCCGTGGGGTCTCCGATGATCGACTCGTCGTCGGCCACCGTGGCGTCGCTGCACAGCGTGAGGCCCAGCGCCAGGCGCCGGAAATCGGGGAGCTCCGCGCCGGCCACGCCGAGGATCGCGCCGGACTTGCGGTAGCCGCCGCCCTCCACCTGAAACCAATCTCCGCCGGCCAGCATCGTCGTCGCGGTCATCTGGTTCAGCGTGAGCGTCCCGGTCTTGTCGCTGTTGATCACGGTCGTGCCGCCGAGCGTCTCCACGTCGGCGAGCGATTTCACGACGGCCTTGTGCTCGGCCAGCCGCTGCGCGCCCGAGGACAGCATCGCCTGCACGAATGTCGGCAGGCCCACCGGGATCGAGGCGATCGCGGTTGAGATGCACAAGAGCACCACGGTGTCGAACGACTGACCGCGAGCGATCCCGAAGATCCCGATCACCGCCACCGCCAGCCACGCCACCAGCCCGAACACCTTCGTCATCCCGTCCAGCTCTTTCTGCAGCGGCGACCGCTGCCGCTGGGTGGAGGTGACCATGTCCGCGATCCGCCCCATCTCGGTCGCCGACCCCGTCGCCGTCACCACGACGGCGGCGGTCCCACGCGTCACCTGCGTGTTCTGGAAGACGAGGTTGGTGCGATCGCCGAGCGAGGTCTCGGGATCGAGCACGCTCGTCCCATCTTTCGCCACCGGCGCGCTCTCACCGGTGAGCGCCGCCTCTTGGAGCTCCAGGGTGGCGGACGTCACGATTCTCCCGTCCGCCGGGACGACGTCACCGGCCTCGAGCAGGGCGATATCGCCCGGTACCAGCTGCGTCGACTCGGCCTCCTGGACCGCGCTGTCGCGGCGCACCCGTGCATGCGGCACCTGCAAGTGCGCGAGTGCCTCGACGCTGGCTCGGGCCTTGAGCTCCTGCGCCGACCCCATCACCACGTTGAACGTCACCAGGCCCACCACGAAGATCCCGGTCGGGATCTGCCCGACGACGAAGCTCGCCACGGCGACGATCAGCAGCATGATGTTCATCGGGTTGGACGCCTGGCCGCGCGCCACCTCCCACACGCTCGGGGGCGGCTCTTGCGGCAGCTCGTTGGGTCCGTACTGCTCCAGCCGCCGCTTGACCTCCGCGGCGTCCAGCCCATGATCGGGATCGACGCCCAGGGCGGCTGCCACATCGTCAGCCGATTGGCTGTACGGGACCGCCTGGGGCTTGGGCTGCTCGATCGTCGTCATCTCGGTCTCCAGAGGGGTTGCCAACTGTGTGGAGCTATCGCGCGCCGGACAGTCGCGCTTCGAGCGCGGAAGCGCATCGCCCAATCCGGGTGAAGCGCTGCAGTTCGGTGCGGAGATGGCGCCTCACCCGTTATGGACGATGCCGCCGCCCGAACGCTCCCTGAACATCGCGCCGCGACTGAGATGAGCACGACGACGGCCAAGACGGAGTCCTTGCCGACCGCCCCGGCGACGTCGTGGCACGCCATCTCTGTGCAAGCCGCATGCCGGGGGCTCGGCGTGGAGCCGGACACCGGGCTCCCACCCTCCGAGGTCGAGCGCCGTCGCGGTCAGTACGGCGCGAACAAGCTGGCGGAGGCGAAGAAGGAGCCGGGCTGGCAGGCCTTCCTGCGCCAGTACCGCGACCCGATGCAGCTCGTTCTGGTCGGTGCGGCGGTCGTGAGCGTGGTGGCGCTGCAGGAGTGGCACACCGCGATCGTCGTGTTGGCCGTCACACTGCTGAACGCGATCCTGGGCCTGAATCAGGAGGGCAAGGCTGCTGAGAGCGTCGCCGCGCTGCAGAAGATGCTGGTCGTCAAGGCCCACGTGCGGCGAGCCGGGGCGGTGACCGACATCCCGGCGGAGGAGCTCGTTCCCGGCGACGTCGCCTTATTTGAGGCGGGCGACAAGGTCCCCGCCGACGGCCGGTTGCTGATCGCGGCGACCCTTGAGATCGAGGAGGCCGCGCTGACCGGCGAGAGCACGCCGGTGCCGAAGACGGCCGAGCCGGTCGAGGGCGAAGCGGTAGCGCTCAGCGATCGCGTGGATATGGCCTATATGAACTCGACGGTGACGCGCGGCAGGGGCGAGATGGTCGTCACCGCCACGGGTATGGGCACCGAGGTGGGGCGCATCTCCGGGATGCTGCAGACGGTCCAGCAGGAGAAGACGCCACTGACCCGTCAGCTTGACCAGCTGACGCTTGTCGTCGCGACGATCGCCGGGGTCGCGCTGGCCCTGGTGATCGTGCTCGGGCTTGCCCACGGCGACGACCTCGACCAGCTGTTTGTGATCGGGATCAGCGTCGCCGTGGCGGCGATCCCCACCGAGTTGCCGGCCGTCGTCACCTCGATGCTGTCGCTCGGCACTCGCTCATTGGCCGAGAAGGGGGCGATCGTCAAGCGGCTGCGGTCGGTCGAGACGCTCGGCTCCACGTCGGCCATCTGCACCGACAAGACGGGCACGTTGACCCTCAACCAGATGACTGCCCGCGAGCTGATCATCGTCGGGCGGCGGTATAGCGTCGACGGGGAGGGCTACTCCACGGCCGGGCAGATCCTCCACGTGGCCGGCGAGGGCGAGACGGCGCTGGAACCGTTCCTGCTCCCGATGGCGCTTGCCAACGACGCGAGCGTCGCGGAGGGCGAGATCGTGGGAGACCCGACGGAGGCCGCACTGGTCGTCCTCGCGGCCAAGGGTGGGATCGACGTCGACGGCACCAGGCGCCTCTATCCCCGCGTGGCCGAGGTGCCCTTCGACTCCGAGTACAAGTTCATGGCGACCTTCCACGAGATGCAGGAGGACGGGCGGGACGTGATCCGCTGCCTGGTCAAGGGGGCGCCCGACGTGCTCCTGGCTCGCTCTGCCGTGGCGCGCGGGGCGGACGGGCAGCCGATCCCCATCGAGCTCGGCCGGGAGCGCATCCTGGCCGCCAACGACCGTCTCGCGCGCGAGGGGCTGCGCGTGCTCGCGGTGGCCGCCCGCGACATCGATCCGGCGACATTCAACGCGGGCGCGGATCATCTCGACGACGTCCGCGATCTGACGCTCCTGGCCCTCGTGGGGATCGTGGATCCGCCGCGCAAGGAGGCGCGCGACGCCATTGCCCGTTGCAAGGAGGCCGGTATCCGCGTCCGGATGATCACCGGCGACCATGCGACGACCGCGGCCGCCATCGGAACTCAGCTGGGCATCGAGGGCGACGCCCTCACCGGCGCCGAATTCGCCGGGCTCAGCGACGCCGAGCTCGAGGAGCGGCTCGACGACATCGGCGTCATCGCACGCGTGGCGCCTGAGGACAAGGTACGGCTCGTCGACGTTCTCAAGCGCGAGGGCAACATCGTCGCCATGACCGGAGACGGGGTCAACGACGCCCCCGCCCTCCGGCGCGCCGACATCGGCGTTGCGATGGGCATCACAGGGACCGAGGTCACCAAGGAGGCGGGCGACATGGTGCTCACCGACGACAACTTCGCGACGGTCGTCGCGGCCGTCGACGGCGGTCGTGGCCTCTATGACAACCTCATGAAGTACGTCCGCGTCCAGCTGGTGATGCTCGGCGGGTTCATCCTGACCTTCCTCGGCGCGGCGATCTTCGACATCGCGCACGGCGCCCCCCTGACCCCTCTGCAGATCCTCTGGGTCAACTTCGCCATCGACCTGTTCCTCGCCGTCGGGCTCGGGTTCGACGCGCCCGTCCCCGGCCTGATGCACCGCCGGCCCCGCGACGCGGCCGCGCGGATCGTCTCCCGCGATCTCGCTGTCCGGCTGACCCTGGCCAGCATCATGATGGCCGGACTCGCCCTCGGCGTCGTGGCCTGGGGAGAGGCTCGCTACACCCTCATCATTGCCACCACGATGGGCCTGACCACCCTGTCGCTGATGCATGTGGTCGCGGCACTCGAAGCACGGGAGCCGAAGGGGACGGTGTTTGCGCGCTACACCATCGAGAACGCCCGGTTCCTGCAGATGATCGGTGCCGCTGTCCTGCTGACCTTCCTCGTGACCGCCCTCGAGCCCCTGGAGCGGATCTTCGGGACCGTGTCGCTCACGAGTCGGCAGTGGGGAATCTGCCTGTTTGGCCCGATCGCGCTGCTCGCGCTCCTCGAGCTCGGGAAGCTCATCGATCGCCGGTGGACGAATCACCCCAATGGGGTGATGAGCGACCCGCCAGCGGTGCCACAGTCGAGCGATGACGCTGACGCCCGCGGTCGGTCGCGGGCGCGGTAACAACAACAGTGGAGGCGTGTCATGTCTGTCAAAGCTGAGCGTCAGGTCCCGGCGACCTACGTTGAGCCGTTCGAGGACACCGGCCACGGGTGGGTCGTCTTCGGCGGCGTACTCCTGCTCATGCTCGGAACGCTCAACGTCATCGACGGGATCGCCGCGATCGGCAAGGCGCATTTCTACGTCGCCAATGCGCACTACGTGTTCGGCGACCTCAAGACGTGGGGATGGGTGGCTCTCTGCCTCGGCGCGCTTCAGTTGCTCGTCGGCCTCGGCGTGTTCGCCAAGAACCAGTTCGCGCGGTGGACCGGCGTCGTCCTCCTGAGCCTGAACGCGATCGCCCAGTTGCTGATGATGCCCGCGTATCCGTTCTGGTCGCTGTCCATCTTCGCGGTCGACATCCTCGCCATCTTCGGACTGGTCGCCTACGGTGACAGGATCACCGACAGGGAGAGCCCCTATCGGCGGGACCCCGAGGCGCCGTGGGGGTGCCACCGCCGCAGCGCTCCGTGAGCATCGCGCGGCGATGGCCGACATCTTCCTCCTCGCACTGGCCGCCGCGTTGAACCCAACGCTGGTCGCGGCGTCGACGTTGATGATGGTGCTGCCAAACCCGCGGAAGCTGATGGTCGGCTATCTGCTCGGCGCGCTCATGACGAGCGTCACCCTCGGTCTGGTGATCGTGTTCGAGTTCGAGGGCTCGAGCGCCGTCGGCACCACGAAGAGAACCCTGAGCCCGGTGGCAACGATGGTGCTGGGCGCGCTTGCTCTCGTTGGGGCGTCAGTGCTGGGAGGCCATCGTCGTGACCACGCCGCGGAGAGCAGGAAACCGAAGAAGGACAAGGGGCCGCCGCGATGGCAGCGAGCGCTTGGCCGCGGGTCGCCGCGGGTCACGTTCCTGGTCGGGGCCATGCTCACCCTGCCGGGGGCGTCCTACCTCGCCGGTCTGGTCCGCATCGACAGGCTGAACGCCGCGACGGCGCCGACCGTCCTGTGGGTCCTCGCCTTCAACCTGATCATGATGGCGCTGCTGGAGGTGCCACTCATCTGCTTCGTGGTTGCCCCGGACTGGACCCCCATGGCGATCGAGCGGGCCAAGGCCTGGATCCGGCCGCGAGCCCGGAGGGTCGCCGTCTCCGCCCTCACCGTGATCGGGGCGCTGTTGCTCCTCAAGGGCCTGATCGAACTGGTGAGCTGACCGTGGAGCGAGTTCACGTTCACCTGGGTGATTGGGCAGTGGCCGCTGTCGCTGCCCCCGGGAGCGGCTTAGCCTGAGGTCATGTTCACCGTAGGCAGGCAGACGTTCAGACGCGTGCTCGCGGCCTGCGCGACCATCATCCTGATCGCCGCGCTCAGTGCCTGCGGGAGCAGCAAGCCGGCGTATTGCGGCAAGCGGACCAGCCTCGAGAACTCCGTCAAGGGGCTGACGAGCCTCGACACCAGTGGCGGAGTGGTCAGCGCGCTGCGAACACAGCTGACGAAGATCCAGAGTGAGGCGACCGCGCTCGTCAGTTCGGCCAAGAGTGACTTCCCGAGCGAGACCACGGCCATCACGTCGTCGATCAGTGCGCTCGAGAGCACAGTCAAGTCGTTCCCGTCGAGTCCGTCGGCGGCGAACATCGCGGCGCTCGCCAGTCAGGCGAGCAGCGTCGTGACCTCCGTGAAGAGCTTCACCGACTCCACCAGTTCTAAATGCAGCTGACCCCACAGTCGCTATCCGCATGCGACCAGGACCGGAGGGATAAATGTCCACTTACATAACGCCCGAGACGCAGAGGCCGGAGACGCAGGGCTACTGGGACGAGGAGCGCTCGTCCGGATGGGTCGCGTTCGCCGGTTCGTTGCTGCTGCTGGTGGGGACGATGAACTGCATCGAGGGCATCGCCGCGATCGGTAACGCGCACTTCTTCGTTCACAACACCAACTACGTGTTCGGGAGCCTCAACACCTGGGGCTGGGTCGCACTCTGCGTTGGTGTGTTGCAGCTGGCGGTCGGCGTCGGCGTGTTCGTCCAGAACCAGTTCGCGCGCTGGACCGGCGTGGTCGTGCTGAGCGTCAACGCGATCGTGCAGATGCTGATGATCCCGGCGTACCCGTTCTGGTCGCTGACGCTCTTCGCGGTGGACATCCTGGCCATTTTCGGGTTGATCGTCCATGGCAAGCGCCTCGAGCGGTGAGCCCGCGGTGGCGTGTCCCGAACGGAGCCACTGACCTTCTTGGCAACCACGACCGGAAGCCCCACTGCCTGGGGTTGGGTCCTCATCTACGTTGGCGCGGTCTCGGTGCTCGTCGGCCGCGCGGCGATGATCAGGCGACCGGCGAGGCGCTGGAGCGGTGCGGTCGTGTCCGTCGTCGTCGTGGCCGTGCTGGTGCTCATCCCGGCAGGCACCGGATGGGCATTGGCGGTGATCACATTCGACGTGATCGCCCTGGCCACGGTGATCGTGAGCGGCAGACAATCGGCGATGGCAGACCGAGTGGCCGGACCGGGGCGACGCCCGCATCGAGCCGGTGAACCGGGCCCCGCGCGCAGGCGCACGCGGGGTGCCTGCGCCGGCGAACATGGTGAGGGTGAGCGACGGTCACCGCAGTGGCTCGCGTGGCGACGGGCGGCGCAGACGGTGCGGCGCGCGTGGAACGAGTGGTCGGCGGCCGACCCCTTTGACCGCGATGGCCTCTACAAGCGCTACACCGCCGCCGCGGCGGCGGAGGAACGCGCCGCGGCCGAGCTCGAGCTGCTCGTCGCTCACCCACATGGCGCCGCTGGTCCGGGCGCCCAAGCCGGACAAGTTGGGCGCGGTTCCCGTCTCGAGTCAGCGGAGGTCGACGAATGAGTGCTCTGCGCATGAGGTGTGCGACGTGGCTGGCGAGCGCGGCGGTGCTGACAATGATGCTGAGCGCCTGCGGGGGCTCAGTGACCGGGACCGTGGCGCAGCAGGCGCAGAGCATTGCTTCCAGTGCTGCGAGCCAGGCCGAGGGCAAGCTCAAGGACATCACGACCAAGGCGGCCGGCACGAAGACCGCGACCGCGGCGGCTGACACGACGACCGCGACCGACGCGGCGGATACGAAGACCGCGACGACATCGCGCGACACCTCGAGTGCGCAGCCCGGGAAGACAACCGCCACGACCAAGACGGAGACCGAGACGCGCACGGAACCCGGCAAGACCTCCACCTTCACCAAGACAAAGACGGAGTCAGCGCCCTCCCCGACGACGTCGGTCAACAACAGCACGGTCAACAACTCGGCTCACGTCGCACTCCACCCGACGTCGACGACCACTGGATCCGACGAAGGCCTGCCATGGTGGGGGTGGGTGCTGATCGCCCTGGGCGCGATCACGGTTGCGATCGCGACGTTCCTGTTCGGGCGTCATCGCGGTAGCCAGCCCGCGAGCGCGGGAGCGGACGGACGCGCTGACGGTCCGTCTGGACCGGGAGGGCCCCCGGCACCGCCGGGACCGCCTCCGGCGCCGCCGGCGCCTTAGGAATGTGAACGGGTCACTACAGCGGCTCGCGGGTGACCGCGTTGATGCTGATGAGGGTGACTCCAAGATCGGAAAGCCGCTGCACCAGGCCGTTGAGCTCGGCCTGATCCTGGACGGGGCCGACGAGCACCGTGTTGCCATGGTGGTGACTCATGCTCATGCCGGTGATGGCCGAGCCGGCGAGTTCCCCCAGCTCACCTTCCACCTCGAGCCGGTACGTACGACCTCGCATCCCGAGACTTTCGCACACCAGGTCTGGTGTGGACCCAGGGGCGCCGTGTTCACCTAGGTGAGAGCGGTTTTCTCCAGCATCCCGAGCGCGCTCGCGCGTGCGACGGCCGACTCGCGCGAGCCGACGCCGAGCTTCCGATAGATCGCGCGCGTGTGGGACCGGACCGTGTTCGCCGAGAGAAACAGCTCGCCACCGATCTCGCGGGCCGAGAGGTCGGTCGTCAGGAGGCGCAGCACCGCGAACTCCGCCTCGCTGGGCGGCTGTAGGACGGTCCCGTTGCTCGCTTGGCGTCGGCTCCACTCCAGTCGCGTTCCGACCTCGGCCGCCAGCTCCGGAACGGTTCCGCTGTCGCGGAGCTCCGACAGCGCATCACGGGCTTGCTGCAGCGCGGCCTCGGCATCGTCGAGGCGGCCACGCCGGCAGCGTACGTCGGCGAGCCGGACCAGCACGCTGGCGTGATGAATCGTGGCGACCTCGTCCCGGAGGAACTGCTCGGCGTAGGAGAACTCGCGTTCGGCGCCGGCGAGATCACCCTCGACTGCCAGCACGGCGCCGCTCGCCACCGCGGCATTGGCACCCAGCCAGCTCCTGCTGCTGGTGATCCTGCCGATGATCGTCCGCGCCTGCTCCGCGTGGTTGCGAGCCGACGTCACTCGGCCGCGATCGGCTGCGACGAGGGCGAGGGTCGACCGGGCCAGGGCATGTCCGGGCGCCCGGTCCGCCGCATCCGGGCGCTCGACCGCGCGCAGCGCCGCCGACCAGGCCTCGTCGAGCTCTCCCGCGAAGTACAGAGCGTGGGCGAGGGTGGCCAGCGCGGCGACGAGCACGTCGTCAGCGCCGCGTTCGGCAAGGTCCACCGCGCGACGGCCCGCGCGCACCGCCTCGCCGACCCCGCGATCGATGCCGGCGGCGCGCACCGTAGCCAACAGCGCGTCGGCGTGGAGCCCAAACTGCTCGGGATGCTCGGCCTTGCGCTCGGCTGGCCAGCGCCATCAGCCGCCGTCGCTCGAGGGCCCGGTGACCGAGCATGGTCGCGGCCGTTGCGGCGGCGCCGGCCAGCTCCGGATACCTGAGCAGGCAGTCGTGGGGCAGCGTGCGCGCCCAGCGCAGCAGCGTGCCGGCGCGCCCGTTGGCGATCATCTCCACGTGGTGGGCGCTCAAGATCTCCGCGGCGGCGTCGTGGTCGCCGGCCGCGGACGCGTGCATGATCGCCTCGACGTACGTGACCTCTGGCGCGGAGCCACCCGGCCGCGCGCCGATGGATCGCCACCACGGCGCCGGGATCATCCAAGCGCCAGCTGGGCGGCGGCGAACTCCGCAAACAGCGGATGCACGCGGAACCACTCGCTCCGCTCGAGACTGAGCAGGAACATGTTGGACTCCTCGAGCTCGGCGAGCCGCGCCGCCGAATCCGTGCGCCCGAGCACGTCATCGCAGAGCTCCACGGTGAAGCCGCCCAGGATCGCCACGCGGAGCAGGAACGAGCGGCGGTCGGGATCAAGCGCGGCGAGCACCTCCTGGCTGAGGTACTCGGCGACGTAGCGATGATCGCCGCCGAACTCGAGCACGGCCCGACTCTGATCATCCACGGTGCGCAGCCAGAGGGCGGCGAGGTACAGCGCCGCGGGCCAGCCGTCGGTCCGCCGGCGCAGGGTGGCGATCTGTTCCTCGTCCAAGTCGAGACCGCCGCGGTCGACGAGCAGCTCGGTCGTCTCCTCCGCGGTGAAGGCCAGGTCGCTCGCGGTCAGCTCCTCCAGCGCGCCTCGGGCGCGCAACCGCGCCAATCCGAAGGCGGGATGGGCGCGGGTGATCACGATGAGTCGAGCCGTCGGCGGCAGCCGCTCGATCGCGTATTCGAGCGAGGCGAGGCACTCTGGATCCGTCACCGTGTGAAGGTCATCCAGGACGATCGTCAACTCCCGTCCGAATCCCGCGATGCCGTTCATGAGCTCGTCCACCGTGGCCTCGATCGGCACCCCGGGCGTCCGGAGACGGTTCAGCGCTCTGCGGCCGAGCCCGTCGCGGATGCGATCGACCGCCGTCGCGGCGTATGTCCACAGCCGCACGAGATCGTTGTCCATGGCGTCGAGCGTGACCCACGCAAACGGAGCGCCGCTGCTCTCACACCAGGCTCGGACCGCGGTGGTCTTCCCGTACCCGACCGGGGCCGCGACGAGGGTCAGCGCGGCGTCGCTGCCAGCCTCGAGTGCGTGCTCGATACGCTCGCGGTGCAACGCTCCGTGTCGCTGCCGCGGCGCCGCCAGCTTCGCCTCGGCGAGAGGCGGCAGCTCCGCCGCCGGACGCAGCTCAACCGAGAGAGAACCCGGCACTGCCGCCCGCTCCGCCGCTGATCAAGCGCATGTGGTCCTCCGGAAGCATTGTCACAGACCCGCATCGCGATCGATGCCGGTCCAATGTCGGGGTTCAGCGCCCCATCGTCTTCACCCGAAAGGGGTGATTTGGGCTGCGGCGGTTCCTTCGCCCCAGTTGGCCCCGGTCTTCGTCTGGTAGGCGTCGAGGGCTGAGTCGAGGGTCGGGAAGAAGTGGTCGGGGTTCAGAGGGCCGATGAGCTCGTAGCGGTCGAGCTTGGCACGGACCTGATGCTTCAGCTCGGCGAACACGAGCGACGTGCCGTCGGCGTTGAGCTCGGTGTCGAGGTCGGCGAGCATGTCGGCGGCGGTCGTGTCGACGTCGGTGATCGGCTCGGCAGCGATCACGATCCAGCGCGGACGCGGCTCGGCGGCCGCCAGGCGGCGGAGCTGCTCACGGAAGGTTCTGGCGTTGGCGAAGAACAGGGGCCCGTCGAAGCGGAAGATGACGAGGCCGGGCAGCTGCTCGGCCTCAGGATGCATCCGGCGGTCGTGCTGTCCCGGCATTCCGGGAACCCGTCCCAGGGTGGTCTGGTAGGGCATCCAGGCACGGCGGAAGACGTTGAGGATCGACAGCGCGACCGCGACGGCAATGCCCTCCAGGACGCCGAGCAGCGCCACGCCCAGGAACGCCGTGATCGTCAACAGGAACTCGACGCGGCGTTGGTGCCACAGCCGGACGACCCCGGGCACGTCGGCCAGCGACAGCGACGCGGCGATCACGACCGCCGCCAGTGTCGGGTTGGGGAGGTTCTTGAGCAGTCCGGGCACGAGCACGAGCATCAGCACGATCACCGCGGCCCCGACCACTCCCGTGAGCTGTGTCTTGGCCCCGGCCTGCTCCGCGACCGCGGTCCGCGAACCGCTGGTGCTGACCGGGAAGCCCTGGAAGAACCCCGCGGCGACGTTGGCGGCCCCGATCCCGATCATCTCGCCGTTGCCGTCGACCTCCTGCCCGGTCCGCCTGGCGAACGCAGAGGCGGTGGAGATCGTGTCCGTGAGCGCGACGACCGTGATCCCCAACGCCCCGGCGATCAGCAACGGGAGGTCCGAGATCGGGCTTGGCACGGTCAGCGGCGGAAAGCCCTGGGGCAGGCTGCCGACGAGCGCAACCCCGTGGTCGGCCAGACCGAACACTGCCGATGCCGCGATCGCGGCGACGACTGCGACGAGGACGGCGGGGACGCGCGGAAGCCACCGGCCGAGCGCCATGATCAAGGCGAGGCTGACCAGCCCGATCGCGACGGCGCCACCGACCACCTTGCCCGAGCTCACCCCGTGCACGAACGCGCGTGCCTCGTCGATCAGCCCGTTGGCGTCGGTCGAGAACCCGAACAGCTTGGGTAGCTGCCCGATCAGGATCGTCAGGGCCAGCCCGTTCATGTAGCCGATCTGCGTGGGCTTGGAGAGCAGATCGGCCACGAACCCGAGCTTGGCGATTCCGGCGGCGATCATCATCGCCCCGACGATCAGCGCCATCATCGATGCCAGCGCGATCGCGCGCTCCGGGCTGCCCCCCGAGCCGACGATGGGCAGGATCGTCGCCGCGATCATCGGGCCGAGCGACGAGTCCGGGCCCAGGACCAGAACGCGCGACGGGCCGAACACGGCGTAGCCGAGCAGGCACAGGATCGACGTGTAGAGGCCCGTGATCGCCGGCAGCCCCGCAAGCTCGGCGTACGCCATCCCCTGCGGCACCAGGAGCGTGCTCAGGACGACGCCGGCGACGACGTCGCGCCGCAACCACGAGCGCTTGTACGCCGCGAGCGCCCGCACTCCGGGAAGCGGGGGCGATGACATGACTCGCCTCCCCCCGCTTCGAGTGAGAAGCTCAGATCCGGCCGAGGATCTGCGACTTCTGTTGCGCGAACTCCTCGTCGGTGAGAACTCCCTGATCGTGCAGCTTCCCGAGCTCGCTCAGGCGCTGGGTGTCCTCGGAGGTGAGCCCGGTTCGAGCGGGCGGGGCCGGAGCGGCGGCGGCATACCCCGATTGCTGACCCGCGTCGTAGGCGTCCTGCTGCTGCTCCTCCTGCCTGCGTTCCCGGTGCTTGCCGAACGCGTATGCTCCGCCGCCCACCGCCGCGGCACGGAGGAGGGGCCGGCGTCGTCTGAGCAGTGGCATCGCTATGCCTGCTCTTCCTCGTCGAGCGCGAGCCCCATCGCGAGCATGATCTCCGGGGCCGCGGCAATGATCCTCGGACCCCCGACCTGCGGACCGATCGCCCGCAGCACGCCGATGAAGTCCTCCGCCGTCACGTTCTCCTCCAACGCATTGGCGATCTGCCACGCGTAGGAGGCGGGCGGCGCGTCAAGGGCGATCAGCGTGGCGATCTTGACGAGCGCGAAGGTGCGGGCGTCCAGGCCACTGCTCTCGCGATTGCGCTCGCGCAGGCCGACCGCCGTCTCGAGCGCCTCGAGGTCGCCGGCCGAGAGCGCCGACAGCGTCTGATGAGTTTCCGATCCGACAACAGCCATGTGATCTTCCTTTCCGTTGCACTGATCGCGCCGCCGGCCAGGGGCGCCGCATCTGGCTGCGAGGTCGCGCCGGCTAGGCCGTGGTGGGCGTCTCCAGTGCGTCCTGCAGCTGCTTGGTGTCGTCATCTGACAGCGATGTCCGGATGACGGTGCCGCCGTACTGCTGGAGGGCGGCGATCGCCTTGTCGGGCGTCACCTGGTCGATCACCATGAACAGCGCCGAGGTGCCCGGCTTGAGGTAATCGCGGACCTGCTGCTGGAACGCCTTGTCGATCCCCTTCTCTCCGAAGTGGCCGAACAAAGCCCCCATGCCGGCGCCGAGCGCCAGGCCTGCGAACGGGACGAAGAACAACAGGCCGAACATGAACCCCCAGAACCCACCCATGGCCGCGCCGCCGGCGGTCGTGGCGCCTCCGCTGCCGGTGTTCGTGTGGAGGTGGCCCTCCTGATCGCGGGAGATGGCCGCAACCTGGTGCGTCTGGATGATCAGGTCTCCCTGCAGTTGGTGAACAGTGTCCAGCGCCTGCTCGGCGGTTCCCTGTTCTGGGTATCCGATCGCAACTAGCGTCGCCATAAAGCACTCCCGAGTTCGGTTGCCGATTTCAGCCGGTCGATCCGGCTCGATTTCGAGGCTACGGGGGCTCGCGCCGGACTCACAGTCGACGGCATCCGTTCACCCAGGTGAATGTGAAACCCCTTTCTGGAGCTCAGGCGACGAGGTCCGAGGCAGAGCGCCGGCCGACGGCAAGGCTCGCGCTCATCTTGATCGCGCTGACCGCCCCGGTGGCTCCCGCCTGCAAGGTCACGGCAACTCCGAGCACGAGGATCCCCGGGATCAGCAGCACCTTTGAGCCGAGCATCAGTAGGGCCACGCGGCCGAGCAGGTAGGGCGGGGTGCAGATCGCCGCGCCCAACGCGGCACCGACGGCGGTCGTGGCGAGCTTGTCCCGGCTGGACCGGGCCGGCTTTCCCCCGATCAGCCTCGCCGGCACCGCCACGTAGCAGACCATCATCACGCCGACGACGACGCCGAGCGAGAGGGCGAACCAGGGATGGCCCCATCGCGTCACGATCGTGGTCGCGAAGGCCAGAGCAAGGCCCAGGACGGCGCCCGAGGTCGCGATCGGCACCCAATGACCACGTGCTCTGGTGAAGGCCGGGCGGATCTCCGGGACGCCGGGTTCGGCGATCGCGAACGCGAACACCGCGTTCAGCGCGAAACAGAGGACGGTCACCGAGACGATCGTCAACCCGATGGGGATGAGGATCGGGCCGCGCAGGACGTGGAACGATTTCCCGTGCAGCACGTGGACCTTCAGGTCGAACATCGCCAGCCAGATCCACATCGCCGGCAGCGCCTGCACCAGCGTCAGCCGCCAGTTTGAGGCGAGCAGCCGCACCCCGTGAAAGAGGAGTGAGAACCCCCCGACGGCCAGCGCGAGCGGGGCGAATATCCGTCGCGAGCGGCTGAGGCGAAGCACCGCCTCCTCGATCTTGGCTTCGTCGTTCTCCTCGATGGCCCGAAGCAGCGCGCGGATGCGCGAGGAGAGGGAATCGAGCCGCCGTCCGAGGCTGACCATGCCCAATTGAGCGTCGCGCTGCGCCAGTCCGGTGGCAAGGAGGCACGCATGTGGGCCCGGCGGAGGTCCGCATCCCTATGGCGGCTCACCCGATCCGGGTGATGCCCGCGCTGACGGCTCACGTAGCCTCGATCACATGCCCGTGGCGGTGCGTATCAGTCCACAGCACATGTCGAAGGACGACTACGCGAAGATCGTCGACGAGCTCGAGGCCTCAGGCCTCTCCGAGCCGGAGGGCCGCATCTCCCACGCCGCCTACGGCGAGGACGAGGTGCATATGTTCGAGGTCTGGCGCTCACCGGAGGACTTCGACGCGCACCGCGACAGCATGTTCGCCGTCATGCAGGGCGCGGGCATTGACGGCGGTTCGGTCGAGATGCATCCGCTCCACTCTGACCTGCCCGACTGAGCTCGACCGGGTCGCCCCCGGCCAGGCGCCGACGGTCCCGACTACGCCGCCGTGCCCACGGCGCAGCTCTCATCCGGGTCCATGGAGCGGGGCGAGGTCTCCGCGAGCAAGCCGGTGAGCAGCTCCAGCTGCGCCCGTAGCTCCCGGTTCTCGCGTTCGAGCTTCCGGACGCGTCGCCGCTCGGTGACCACGTCTTCCGCGAGCTGGCGCAACGCGAAGCCCACCCGCTCGCTCGTGAGCTCTTTCACGCGGCGCAGTCTGGCACCGCGTGAGGGCCCGGGCAAGGGCGCCGACCTCCCTCAGAACGGGAGGCTCGCACCACGATTCGCGGACCGGCGTCTGCGTCGGACCTGACACGGGTGAGCATCCACACCGTTCGGGTGCGGGCACCGTTGTCCGCGGGGCCGCCGATGTCAGACTCCGGCTCGTGGCTGCCCCCCGGACCTCGGCGAAGACACCGGAGCACCGGCGGCTGGAGCAGGCCCGGACGGGCAAGGCTCCGTGGAAGGCGTGGGGGCCATACCTGAGCGAGCGCCAATGGGGGACGGTGCGCGAGGACTACAGCGCGGACGGGGAGGCCTGGAACTACTTCACCCACGATCAGGCGCGATCCCGGGCCTACCGATGGGGCGAGGATGGCATCGCCGGGATCTGCGACGAACACCAGGGGCTGTGCCTGGCCCTCGCGCTCTGGAACGGCGCGGACCCGATCCTCAAGGAGCGGATGTTCGGGTTGACCAACGGCCAGGGCAACCACGGCGAGGACGTCAAGGAGTATTGGTTCTACCTGGACAGCACGCCGACGCACTCGTACATGAAGTGTCAATACAAGTACCCCCAGCGAGCCTTTCCCTACTGGGACCTGGTCTCGACCAATGGGCAGCGCGGCAAGCAGGACATGGAGTACGAGCTGATCGACACCGGGATCTTCGACGAGGACCGCTACTTCGACGTCGTCGTGGAGTACGCCAAGGCCGACCACGACGACATCCTCATGTTGGTCACGGCGCACAACCGGGGTCCGGACACAGCGACGCTGCATGTGCTCCCCACCCTGTGGTTCCGCAACACATGGTCGTGGGGCGATGACGTGGCGAGGCCGGCCATGACCGCCCAGGCCGACGGCTCGGTGGCGGTGGCCCACGATCAGCTCGGGGATTGGCGGGTGTACGTGGAGCCGTCGGCGCCGCTGCTGTTCTGCGAGAACGAGACGAACAACCAGCGGCTGTTCGGGACGCCGAACGCCTCGCCCTATGTCAAGGACGGGGTGAACGACTTCGTCGTGGGCGGCCGCCAGGACGCCGTCAACCCCGAGCGGACGGGGACGAAGATGGCCGCTCAGCACGTGCTCGAGGTCGCCGCGGGTGAGAGTGCTGAGGTGCGGCTCCGCCTCATCGGTCCCAGTGGCGCCGCCGACGGTAAGCGGGGCAAGCCGCTCGGTGGGAGCTTCCGGCGTTTGATGAGCACCCGGCGGGCAGAGGCAGACCAGTTCTACGAGACGGTCATCCCACCGGCACTCACGCCCGACGCGGCGATGGTGATGCGCCAGGCCCTGGCCGGGCTGCTGTGGGGCAAGCAGTACTACGAATATGACGTGCACCGCTGGCTACGCGAGCATGGTGTGAGTCCGTGGGATCGCGACGCCCCGGCGAGCTCGGTGCGCAATGTGCCGTGGTTTCACATGGTCGCCGGCGATGTGGTCTCGATGCCCGACAAGTGGGAGTACCCGTGGTTCGCGGCGTGGGACCTGGCCTTCCACTGCGCGCCACTGTCATTGGTCGACGTCGACTTCGCCAAGGACCAGATCGAGTTGCTGCTCAAGACGCGGTACATGCACCCCAACGGTCAGATCCCGGCGTATGAATGGAACTTCAGCGACGTCAATCCGCCGGTGACCGCGTGGGCGGCCCTGTACGTCTACGAGCGCGAGACGGAGATCCGCGGCCGGGGCGACCGCCAGTTCCTGGCCCGCGTCTTCGCCAGGCTGCTGACCAACTTCACCTGGTGGGTCAACCGGAAGGACCCCGACGACCGCAACCTGTTCCAGGGCGGCTTCCTGGGCCTTGACAACATCGGGATCTTCGATCGCTCGGCGCCACTGCCCGGAGGCGGCACGCTCGAGCAGGCCGACGGCACTGCCTGGATGGCCCTGTACTCGCAGTGGATGCTCCAGATCGCGATGGAGCTGGCCAAGGACGATCCCGCGTACCTCGACATGGCGCTCAAGTTCATCTCCCATTTCGTGTGGATCTCGGCCGCGCTCAACCCTCCTGGCAGCGAGGGCGGCCTGTACGACGAGGAGGACGGCTTCTACTACGACGCCATGCGGATGCCCGACGGGGCTGAGATCAAGCTCAAGGTTCGCTCGCTCGTCGGTCTCATGCCGGTGTGCGCGGCTACGGTGTTTGACGGTGAGGTGGCGGAGCGCTACCCGGCGATGCTCCAGTTGATCGAGCAGTTCGCGGGCGTATTCAGCGACGCCGTGCCGGGTCTGGCCAACCTGCCCGGCCCGAACCCCGAGGGCCGTCGCATCCTCTCGCTCGTCGACGAGCCCCGTCTGCGGCGGATCCTGGCCGCGATGCTCGATGAGGAGGAGTTCCTGGGGGCCCACGGGATCCGCGCGATCTCCCGGCGGCACTCCGCGCAACCCGTGCGGTTTGAGTGGGGCGGGCAGGAGTACGACGTCCACTACCTGCCGGCCGAGTCCGACACCGGCATGTTCGGCGGCAACTCGAATTGGCGCGGACCGGTCTGGTTCCCGATGAACCTCGTCATCCTGCGCGCCCTGACGCAGCTTCACCGTTACTACGGAGATCGCCTCAAGGTCGAGTGTCCCACCGGTTCGGGGACCGAGATGAACCTGCTCGAGGTGGCCGCAGAGATCGCGACACGCCTGGTGACGACGTTCACCGAGGACGAGCACGGCCGGCGACCGGTGTTCGGCGGCACCGAGAGGTTCCAGACCGATCCGCACTGGCACGACCTTCTGCTCTTCCACGAGTATTTCCACGGGGACAACGGCGCAGGGCTCGGCGCCAGCCACCAGACGGGGTGGACGGCAACGGTGGCGCTGCTCTTCGGCCTCGCCGGCACCCGGCTCTCGGAGCTGGATCTCGTGCAGGCGGCCGGTGACTGAGGCGGCCCCCGCGATGCGCCTGCCACCTCGGCCGACGGTCTACGAGATCAACACCGCGGTCTGGCTCGAGCGGCTTGGCCGGGAAAAGGGGCGAGCGCTGACGCTCGACGAGGTCCCCGATGTGGAGTGGGACGCGCTGGCGGGCCTGCCGGTCGACGCGGTGTGGTTGATGGGAGTGTGGGAGCGCAGCCCGGCCGGCCTCGCCATCGCGCTCAGCGATCCGGGGATCACGGCCGGCAACCGGGCCGCCCTCCCCGATCTCGCACCCGAGGACGTGATCGGGTCCCCGTATTGCGTCCGCGACTACGTGGTCGACGAGCGCTTCGGCGGGACGGAGGCGCTTGCCGGCGCTCGCCGGCAGCTCGCTCGCCGCGGGCTCGGCCTGATCCTCGACTACGTCCCCAATCACGTGGCGCCCGATCACCCCTGGACCTATGACCACCCGGAGTGCCTGCTCGCCGGCACCGAGGAGGACCTCGCGCTGCACCCGGAGGCGTTCCTGGCCACGGCAGGCGTGATCGCCGCCAAGGGACGCGACCCGTACTTCGCGCCCTGGCCAGACGTGGTGCAGCTCAACGCGTTCTCGGGCGCGCTGCGCGACGCGGTGGCCGAGACACTGATCACCATCGGCGGCCAATGCGACGGGCTCCGGTGCGACATGGCGATGCTGATGACCAACGAGGTCTTCGCCCGGACCTGGGGTGAGCGCGCCGGTCCCGCGCCCGCCGAGGAGTATTGGCCGACTCAGATCCGGCGCGTCAAGGACGTCCATCCCGACCTGCTGTTCATGGCCGAGGCCTACTGGGACATGGAATGGACGCTCCAGCGCCAAGGCTTCGATCTGTGCTACGACAAGCGCCTCTATGACCGCCTGGCGCATGAGTCGGCCGAGTCGGTGCGGGGGCACCTGCAGGCCGATTCGGGCTATCAGGAGGGTTTGATCCGGTTCATCGAGAACCACGACGAACCGCGCGCGGCGGCGACCTTCGGTCCTGAGCAGGCGCGCGCGGCGGCCATCGTGATCTCGACCCTGCAGGGAGCTCGGCTCTACCACGACGGCCAGCTCGAAGGCTCGCGGACCCACATCCCGGTGTTCCTGGGGCGCGGCCCGGTCGAGGCACCCGACGAGGGACTGCGCGCGTTCTATCAGCGGTTGCTGGGGGCGCTGGCGCGATCAGATCTGAGGGAGGGCGAGTGGCGGCTCTGTGAGTGCGCCGGCTGGCCCGACAACCAATCGCATCGCGAGCTGCTGGCGTGGTGCTGGTCGACGCCCGCCTCACGCCGCCTGGTGGTGGTCAATTACTCAGACGCGCCGGCACAGGCCCGGGTCAGCGTGCCGTGGGCCGACCTGGGAGGGAAGGCCTGGCGGATGGAGGACGCGCTGAACGGAGATCAATTCGAGCGCGACGGTGACGAGCTGGCCAGCGACGGCCTGTACGTGTCGCTTGAGCCCTGGAGCTCGCATTTCCTGGCCCTCGCCGCTCAGCCGGTCGCGGCGATGCCGGGTGTCACGAGGGCGGAGACCGTCGCGGCGTGACGACGGTGCTGGCGCCGGCCATCACCGATGGCTCCGGGACCGCCGTAGACGACCTCTGGATTCCGGCTGCGCCGCGGGGCCGGTGCGCCGCCACCGGCACGCCCTCCATCAGCCGCCGCGGCCCGCGAGCGCTGGTCGCGTACCAGTCGGCGTATCGCTGCGCGAGCGGCGCCGCGGTGATCCCGTGCGCGAACACCGAGAATCCGATCGTGGCGTAGGTGGCGACCAGGATGGTGTTCGTGGCCGGCAGATTCGCCTCGTCGAGGACGATCACGGCGAACACGATCGAAGCCAGGCCCCGCGGTCCGAACCATCCGAGAAAGCCCACGGTCTGCCAGCTGGCGGAGCTCCCGGCCATCGCGATGGCCACCGGCAGCATGCGCACCAGGGTCAGGCTGAGCACGCCGTAGGCGGCGGCGGCCCCGCTGAGGTGCTGAAGCGCCGGGCCCAGGAGAACCGCCCCGAAGATCAGGAAGGTCACGCCGCCGAGCAGATCGCCGAGCTCCTCACCCAGCCGCGATGCCTCCTCGGACTCGCGGCCGGCGAGATAACCGAACAGGCCCCCCGCCAGAAAGGCCGCGATGAACCCAGACCCGCCCAGGGCCGCCGCCAGCCCGTAGGCGAGCGCCGCCCCTGACACCGGAATGACCTGAAGCCAGGGTCCGCTGATCAGGTCCCGCTCCCGCCCGATCTTCACCACCGCCGTGCTCACCAGGCCGGCAACGACGCCGGCGAGGACCCCGTAACCGATCTGCTCGGTCACGACCGTGATCGCGTGATGAGACGCGGATGAGTTCGCCTCGATGTCGGCGGCCGTCAGCGCCAGGAGCAGCAGGGGCACGCAGATACCGTCGTTGAGTCCACTCTCGACGTTGAGCCCCTGCCGAATCCGCGACGGCAGACTCGGCTCGCTCACCACCGCCTGGCCGAGCGCGGCGTCGGTGGGTGCCAGCACGATCGCCAATACCAGGGCCTCGATGAGGCTCAGCTCGTGGAGGATCAGCGCGCCCGCCAGCGCCCCGGCCACGATCGTCAGCGGCAGGCCGATCGCGAGCAGGCGCAGGGGGACGCTGTACTCACGGCGCAGCGTCCGGAGCTTGATCCGCGACGCATCGGAGAACAGGACGATCGCGAGGGTGCCCTCCGCCAGGGTGCGCACGAGTTCGCTGCTCGGCGAAAGCTTGATCTCGTCGGTGACGAGCGGTCCGGCGATCAATCCGATCAGCACGAAGGCCATCGCCGGCGTGATCGATGTGCCCGTGAGCCGGCGCGAGACCGCGGCGACTGCCATCACGGCCGCCGCCACGATCACAAGGTCCCATTTCACACGAGGCTCACACGCACAGCCTCGCCGCCGGATCGGGGGCGGCATCACCCGATCGGGATGATTGCCTCCTCGACGGGGACGCTCCCGCGAACCGAAACGCCGCGACCCCTCGCGGTGATGACCCGCAACGTGCCGCTGACCGACTCGATGCGGTCGCGCATGTTGGTCAGCCCGCTGCCCGACTGGACGTGATCGGGGTCAAACCCCATCCCAGGGTTGCGGACCATGAACTCCAGCCGCGAGTCGGCCAGCCACACGTCCACCGTGGCCGTCGCGTTGCGACCGCCGTGCTTGACGACGTTCTGGAGCGCCTCGAGGCAACAGAAATACACGGCGATCTCGACATCCCCGGGGTATCGGCCGATCCTCCCGACACGAATCTTGACCGGGATGGGGGAGATGCGCGCCGCGGACTTGAGCGCCTCCCTCAGGCCGTGCTCACGCAGCAGCGTCGGATAGATGCCGCGGGCGAGCGAGCGCAACTCCTGGAGCACGTCGTCCATCTCCCGACCGACCCAGGCGAGTGCTCTCTCGCCCTCCGCCGGATCCTCCTTGACCGTCTCCGCCGCCATGTCGAGCTTGATCCGCAGTCCGACCAGGTGTTGCTGGACGCCGTCGTGGAGGTCCTGCTCGAGCCGGCGCCGGTCGGCGTGGGCCATCCTCATCAGACGGGTCCGAGAGGCCACGAAGTCTCCCGTGGAGGCCTTGAGATCAGCTTCGAGCTGGGCCCTCTCCAGCTGGCACAGCGCCGCCGCACCCGCTGCCCGGACGAACCGTTCCTGATCGGAGAGGTCGGAGCTGTACATGACGGCGGCCACCGGCTCGTGATCGCGCTCGATCCACGTGACTGCACTCTCGCCCGGAAGGTCGTCGACCGGCCTGCCCGAGGAGTCCACGTAGGAGGTCAGCCCCGGCCTGCGATAGCGGATCTTCAGTGAGGGGTCACGGAGAGCCGCGGCCATGAGGGCTTCCGGATTCGTCTCAGGCGCGCGCGCGAGCTGATTCATGAAATCGGCCAGCGCCTGCCCCATGAACAGGCGTTCCCGACTCAGGCCGACAATGACCGCCAGCGGGATCGACACGCTCACGGCGAGATAGGCGGCGCCCGCGGTGGTGCCCACCTGCCGCCCGGTCAGGTTCAGCAACAGATACGCGACCAGCAGCACCGCGGCAGCGATGGCGGCCAGCCGCACCGGCGTGAGCGAGCGGCGCATGGGAGCGGACGCTGAGCGAGCGCGCCGGCCGAGCAGTACGGCGGTGCCGACGAGGAGCGCGACCAAGGCCGTCGCCATGGCCACCTTCAGGACGTCGACCGCGCCGGGATCGGACGCCACCGAGAAGACGTTGGCCGGGCAGCGCGGAGCGCAGTCGACCAACGGGTGCAGCGGCGGCTGCGGTGTCATCGCGACGATGGCGATCCAGATCGCCGTCGTCGCCCCGCCTGCGATCCACAGGAAGCGCTGCTCGGTGCGGGAGCCGAGGTGCCCAGTCGGATGCGCGAGCATCAGATAGGCCGCCAGCAACGGCATCACGCCGGTGCAGAGGACGCCCACGCTGAACAGGAAATCATGACTCGAGCCATTGAGCAGCCACAGCGACGAGTACAGACCGACCGCCACGAGCAGCCATCCCATGCGCGCATCGACCTCGCTGCGCTGCACGTAGAGCCCCGCCAGAACGAGGACGGCGATGATCGTGACCCGCACGAGCACCGCGCCATGCGCCGGCGACGCAGCGTCGTTCCCCGAGGCCGCGTAGCCCACCGCGGCGGCCGCGAGCGCGCCCACCGCCGCAATCGCGAACTGCCGCCAGGCTGGGGACACCGAAGCTGCGAGCCGCTCGGCGCGCGCGCCGACCATGCGCGCCTGGATTCCACGGGCGCGGTCAAGCGCTCGGTCCTGGTCTGCCGGATGTGGGTTGGTCGTCGGTCCCGGACGTCACGATCGCACTCATACCTGTGGAGGCGACCCTCGCCGCCCCCCGCTGACGAACGCCGGGTTGCTTTGTAACTCCCCGGCGACACCCACTGTACCGCCAACCACTGTGGAGATTGCGGAGTCGCTGTGATCGGCGGGACCGCTCCGGGTCGGGTGATGCTCACGGCGTGCGTTGCTCCGGGAAGCGGTGCACACGATCCGCTTCAATTCAAGACCAGAACCCCCATACACGCGAAAACTGCCGGTGGAATACCGCCGGCAGTCGCGTCCCAGCTGTTGCGGTGTGTGTTAGCTGACGGGGGTGGGTGGCTGGAGGGCGTCCTGGAGCCGTTTGGTGTCGTCGTCGGAGAGTGAGGTTCTGATGACGGTGCCGCCGTATTGTTGGAGGGCGGCGATGGCCTTGTCGGGGGTGGCTTTTTCGATGACCATGAAGAGGGCGGAGGTTCCGGGTTTGAGGTAGTCGCGGACTTGTTGTTGGAAGGCTTTGTCGATGCCTTGTTTGCCCATGTGGCCGAAGAGTGCGCCCATCCCGGCGCCGATGGCGATGCCGGCGAAGGGGATGAAGAACAGCAGTCCGAAGAGAAAGCCCCAGAAGCCGCCCCACCAGGCTCCGGCGCCGGCGCCGGCGCCGCCGTGGTTGGTGTGGACGTGGTATTTGCCTTCGAGGTCGCGTGAGATGGCGGCGACCTGGTCGGCTTGGATGATCAGCTCGGCTTCGAGTTGGCTGACGGTTTGCATTGCTTCTTCGGCGATCGTCTGGTCCGGGTAGCCGATCGCGACCAGTGTGGCCATGCGGAGTGTCTCCTTTCGACGGTGGGCGTGACCTGGCGTGTACCGTTATGCGCGCCCGGACGGTCCGAGCGTGAGGTTCACGCCTCGGTCAAGCATCCGATCCGGCCCGCACCCCCGCATCACCCAAAAAGGATGAGCGTTGTCTTATGGCGCCGGACTCGCCGGCGGCTGGCGCGAGGCGAGATACTCCGCCCGCTTCCTGGCGCGGCGGGTATCGGCGACGGAGAGCGCCGGCGCCTCGACAACGATCGTGCGCGCGAGGTAGTCCTGGAGCCCCCGGCGCTTGGCGTCGAACACGATCGGTAAGAACCCGAGCGAACAGCGGCAGCGCCGCCGCCAGGACTCCGGCACAACGCACAACGGCCCGACGCGGCTTGAGTCGAGCGCGGTCAGACGTCAGCACCCGGAACTGCATGACCCGTGCTCCGGGGGTTTGCCCGGTCGTCGACCAGAACACCACGAAGTAGCCGAAGACCCAGGCGATGTAGGCGGCGCCGCCGATGGCGACCAGGATCTCCTTGAGGGGGTGCGGAAGGTGCAGCAGCGAGAGGATCAGGGCGGCGCCCACGCCGACGACCGTCGCGACCAGGTTGACCACCGCCCCGTCGAGGGCGAACGCGATGGCTCGCGTCACGAGACCGACGTAGGCGATTTCCTCAGCGGACACCGCCGGGGCCGGTGCCGCGCCGATCGCGGACCCCGGTGGCGTGCTCATTACATGCTCGCGTCCGGCCCCGCCGGCATGGCCCTCGGCGTGCGATGGACGAGCCGCCGGGCGGCGCGTTCCATCCAGTCATCGGCCTTGCGGGCGCGATCGCGCACCTCGCCGCCGACCTGATCGGCGAATCCGAGTCCCTGCTGGGAGATCGCGGCGGTCACCGCGGGGCTCGCGGCGATCTCGTCGATCAGGTGCCAGAGGCTGTCGCTGGCGAGCAGGCGCTCGAGAAACCGGTCGATCAGACCGCTTTCGAACAGGCTGTCGACGAGCTGCGTCGCTCCGTCGCTGGCCAGCGTTCGCCGCAGCGCGAGTTGAAGCCGGCCGCTGTTGATCGCGGCGGTGAGGATCCGCTCGAGCTCGTCGCTCTCCAGGACGCGGTCGACCGCTCGCCGCTCGAGGCTGATCCCTGCCCCGGCGGCTGCCTCCACCACGCCGCCGAGCGGTCTGAGAGTGGTCGCGGCCGCGCGGCTGCCGATGTCGGCCAGCGGCCGGAGGACGCGTAGTCCGGCGCTGCCCCTGTGGTTGGTGGAGTTCGCCATCGCCGCATGCTCGCGGTGGCGTGCAGCGACGGCATCACCCGAAACAGACGATGCCCGACCGCGACCCACCCAGGACGATGCGGCAATCACCGGTGAGCCAAAGACTGGGGTCCATGGTGGAACCTGACGATCACGACGGCGACGCAGGCGCAGCCGAGACCCGCGGCGACGGGCCCGCACCGCAGGGCGCCGTGAGCGCGGCCTCGGGGCCAGAGGCGGGCGCGGGGCCGGGCCCGGGGCAACGGACGATCTCCCGTTCCCGGCTGGCCTGGGTCAACGTCCTGATCGGCCTGACCACCGTCCTGTTGATCGTCGGGATCTTCGCGACGTGGGCCAACCGCCTGCTGTTCAACCCGGACAACTGGGCGCAAACCAGCACGGAGCTCCTGCAGGACCCCACCGTGCGCGCGACGACGGCGAACTACCTCGTCGATCAGCTCTATGCCAACGTCGACGTGGCCGGGCTGATCAAGTCGGGGCTGCCTCCGCAGCTGCAGCCACTCGCCGCGCCGGCTGCCGGAGCGCTCCGCAACGCCGCGGTCCAGGGGACCGAGCTTGCCCTCACCCGCCCCGTCGTCCAGAACCTCTGGGCCCAGTCCAATCGCGCCGCCGACCAGGTCTTCATCGCGGTGGTCAACGGGGGCAAGGGACCGGTCGGGGTCAAGGAGGGCGCCGTCACACTCAATTTGGGGGCGATCCTCGAGAACGTGGCCGCACGCCTCGGCCTGCCGTCGGGCCTGAGCGCGAAGCTGCCACCCCAGATCGCCAACCTCACCGTCTTCAAGTCTGACCAGCTCAAGTACGTCCAGGACTGGGGCAACGCCGTGAGGAACCTGGCGCTGTGGCTCACCATTCTCATTCCCCTGCTGTTTGCGCTGGCGCTCTTCCTGGTGGCTGGGCACCGCCGCCGGACGCTCATGACCATCGGCTTCGCGGGCGCCTTTGCCGGGGTGGCCGTCCTGCTCGGTCGCTCGATCCTCGAAAACCAGATCGCCGCCTCGCTCACCAGCGACGCTGGGCTCCAGGTAACGATCAAGAGGGTCTACGTGATCGCCAGCTCGATCCTGGCCGACGTCTCCGGGGCGGTCATCGTCGGTGGCCTGGCGCTCGTCGTCGCCGCGTGGTTCGCCGGTCCAGGTCGAGTCCCCCGCGCCTCGCGCCATGCGATCGCGCCGTTCCTGCGCGAGCGCCCGGGGGCGAGTTATGCGATCACCCTCGCGGTGATGGCACTGATCTTCATCTGGAACCCGCTCCCGGCTACCGGGAAGCCGGGCGGGATCATCGTGTTCACGCTGCTGGCGCTGCTGGGCACCTACGTCTTGATTCGCCAGACGGCACAGGAGTTCCCGGAGGCCCATTCCGGGGCCGCCACGGAGGCGATCCAGGCCCGCTGGAGGAGCGCGCGCGAGCGCCGCCGCCAGCCCGGCGTCGTGGCATCTGCGCCACCGGCCACCGCAGCGGAGCAGCTCCAGCGGCTCGTCGAGCTCCGTGACCACGGCGAGCTCACGAGCGCCGAGTACCAGAGCGCCAAGGACCAGCTCCTGCATCACTAGGGCTGGGCCTCCGCGGGCGCGGGTGGCGGCCCCAAGACAGAGAGAGGCGCGGCCGGCGCCCGCGGGCGCCCCTGGGGCCCGCGGGCGCGGTGGGAGACCGGTCTCTCAGAGACCGGTCTGAGACACGATGCGGCCGTCCTTGACCGCTCCGACGAGCGTCTGGTAATCGCGGTCGTTCTGTTCGCAGTAGGCCATCGAGAACTCGAGGATGGCCCGGTCGAAGGTGTGACCCCCTCCGAGGTAGGAGGCGATCGCGATCCGGTCGCCGCTGCGAGCGTGCGCCCGTGCGAGCGTCCAGCCGCACAGCTTGCCGTACACCGCCATGCCATCAGGGACCATCTGCTCGATCTCCGCCGAGCCCTTCCAGTCCTTGAGCTGGCGGCCATAGAAATCGCGGGGCTGGCCGTCGAGCCCGGACGGCTGGTGCACCCAGCCGAGGAAGATGTCGGTCGTGGCCTGCATCAGGCGCTGCCCGACGACGACGCGCTGGCCGTGGTTCTTGAACTGGCTCTTGCCGACGTGCTCCTCGAGCACCGATGCCTCGGCTTCCTTCATCTGAAGGAACAGCGGGTCTGAGCCGTCGCGGCCGAACATCAGTCCGATCCAGGCGCGGGTGCCGACGCTGCCCACTCCGACCACCTTCCGCGCGAAGTCCATCAACTCGAACTGCTCGAGCAGCACGCGCCGGTCGTAGTCGAGCGTCTGACGGTAGGCCCGCAGCAGCTCGTGCAGGTGGCCAAACAGCTCGTCGCGCTCGGTGCCGGGGGCCAGCACGCCGATCGGCACGATCAGCGGCGACTGGTCGACGATCTCGACGCCGCCGTTCACGCGCCTGGTCAGCTTCGAGAACGCGAACATGCTGTCACGGGTCCGTGCCTTGGCAATGTTCTTCTCGGTTCGCTTGATCATCCGGCCCGCGAGCTCCGCGGCGTGCTCTCGCAGCAGCGGCTCGATCTCCAGATGGGCGTACCAGACCTCCAGGTTCGCCATCCCGGCGAACAGGCGCATCGTCTCGCGGTACGAGGTGACGGTGTCGAGCACGATCCGCTGTTGGTCCTTGGTGCTGTAACCGTTGTCTCGCGCCGCGATCAGCATGCTGACCGCAAGCCGCTTGACGTCCCATTCCCACGGGCCTGGAAGCGTCTCGTCGAAATCGTTGATGTCGAAGACGAGCCGGCGCTCGGGGGAGGCGAACACGCCGAAGTTCGACAGATGCGCGTCTCCGCAGCACTGCACCGTGAGACCCGACCGGGGCGTCCCGGCTAGGTCGTGGGCCATGATCTTCGCCGCGCCGCGGTAGAACGTGAACGGGGAGACGAGCATCCGGCCGTACCGGATCGGGACCAGCTCGGGTACGCGTGTCTGGGCCTGGGCCTCGAGCAGCTCGATGGGGTCCGCACGGTCCGGCGCCGCCTCGAATTCCGCGTGTCGGGATCGGGGTATTTCCGCGCGCGCCGCCTTGCCGCGCGCGATGCGCTCGTCCACGGTGAGGTGCGGGACCGCTGGGGGCCGCGCTCGTGTCGCTGTCGCTGTCATGACTGATGATGCGCGGCCATGGCTAACCGTGCACGCCGAAGTCCAGTCCGAGGGCAGCCATGACCTCGGATGCGGCGGCGACCACTCTCGGCCCACCGACCTGCGGCGCCACCGCGCGCAGCACTCCGAGAATGTCCTCGGGAGTGACGTTGTCGGCAAGGGCGTTGCCGACCTGCCACGCGTAGGAGGCCGGCGGTGCGTCGAGCGCCACCAGGGCCGCGATCTTGACGAGCGCGAACTCTCGCGGGTCGAGCCCACTGACCTCGCGATTGATCTCGCGCAGGCCGATTCCCTTTTCGAGCATGTCCACATCCCCGGACGACAGTCCCGAGAACGTCTGGTGAGTGTCGGCTCCAACTACAGGCATGTTGATCTCCTTCGCTTCCGGTTGTCCGTACTGCCGGTGTGTGTTAGCTGACGGGGGTGGGTGGCTGGAGGGCGTCCTGGAGCCGTTTGGTGTCGTCGTCGGAGAGTGAGGTTCTGATGACGGTGCCGCCGTATTGTTGGAGGGCGGCGATGGCCTTGTCGGGGGTGGCTTTTTCGATGACCATGAAGAGGGCGGAGGTTCCGGGTTTGAGGTAGTCGCGGACTTGTTGTTGGAAGGCTTTGTCGATGCCTTGTTTGCCCATGTGGCCGAAGAGTGCGCCCATCCCGGCGCCGATGGCGATGCCGGCGAAGGGGATGAAGAACAGCAGTCCGAAGAGAAAGCCCCAGAAGCCGCCCCACCAGGCTCCGGCGCCGGCGCCGGCGCCGCCGTGGTTGGTGTGGACGTGGTATTTGCCTTCGAGGTCGCGTGAGATGGCGGCGACCTGGTCGGCTTGGATGATCAGCTCGGCTTCGAGTTGGCTGACGGTTTGCATTGCTTCTTCGGCGATCGTCTGGTCCGGGTAGCCGATCGCGACCAGTGTGGCCATGCGGAGTGTCTCCTTTCGACGGTGGGCGTGACCTGGCGTGTACCGTTATGCGCGCCCGGACGGTCCGAGCGTGAGGTTCACGCCTCGGTCAAGCATCCGATCCGGCCCGCACCCCCGCATCACCCAAAAAGGATGAGCGCGTCCGCGTCGATTTTCAGTCCCGATCAGTCGAGCGCGATCTCCCAATCGGTGCGGGCGTTGTGATCAACGCAGACCGTCTGGGGACTCATCGCACGCCCTCGCGCACAGGTCTGGCGCTGAGCCCGTCTCGGCCCGGCTTGCCCTCGCGCACGTACGGCGTCAGAAACCGGTACGCGAGGCGGGCGGGAAGGTGGTCGAGGGTGCCATCGCGGGCGGCGAGCGCCCGTTGACGATCGGCGCCGTTGCTGGCCGCGAGGTGCCTCACCCGCTCGAGCTCCGGCCCACATCCGAGCGCGCGCGCGTGCGGGCGGCAGTGCTCCAGCATGGCCTCGAGGAGGTCGCGCACCGGTACCAGGCGATGAGCGGCGGGATCGATCAGCCGAGCGTCCATCCCGTCGCGCGCGGCAAGGAAGCGATTCTCCGCCAGCACCTCGGCGCCGGGCTCGGCGGTCGAGATGTCGCCCTCGAGCTCGAGGCGGGCCAGTGACTGGACGAGCGCGACGAGAGCCGCGGTGTCGCCGAGCGTCGTCTGGGCGTCCATGATGCGCACCTCGACGGTGCCGAGCGCCGGCTGTAGTCGCATGTCCCACCACAGAAAGCTGGGGTCGGGAATGGCGCCGGATGAGATCACGGCATCGACCGCGTCGACGTAGTCCGCGTAATCCGTGTAGACCCGCGGCAACCCGGTCCGCGGGAAAGCCTGGAAGATCAGGGTTCGGGCGGACGCAAACCCGCCGTCACGACCCTGGGAGAAGGGCGAGTTCGCCGACAGGGCGAGCAGGATCGGCGCGCTGCGGCGCAGCGCGTTGAGCAGCCGAACGGCATCGTCGGGATGAGGTACGCCGACGTGCAGGTGCAGGGCCATCGTCGGCTCGCGCCGCGCCAGAACCCGCATCGACTCTTCGAGCAGGCGGTAGCGCGCCGCGCCCGAGACCTTGGTGGGTGTCCCGTCGGTGAGTGGGGGTGTGCCCGCCGCGGCTGCCGTCACCCCCATGGGCCGTAGCGCCCGCGAGAGCCGGTGCCGGAGCGTCTGCAGCTCGCCCATCACCCCGTTCACGTCGGGATGTACCCCGGTGATCAGCTCCAGGACCGCCGCGTGGGTCTCGGTCGAGGTGTGCAGAGCGAGGTCGTCGGGAAGCCGCGCGACAACGTCGTCGCTCGACTCGGCCAATGACCAGCTACCCGGCGCCAGCAGCATGAGCTCTTCCTCGACCCCGAGCGTGTAGCGCTGATCGAGCTCGCCGTTCCAACGCGCCCACAGGGGGGCGGCCCGTCCGGCCATCGGCGCAACCAATGACGGCGCGAAAGACGAATCGAGCATCACGGTGAGAGTCGCTCGTCGCCTGGCTGCGCGCAAGGAGGCACACACGTGGACCCCGGGGAGGCGCGCACAACCCTTGCGGTCCCCGGCTCACACAGGTCGGATGCTCAGTGATCGCCGGGTAAGTCGGACGGTCCACCGTGGAGGACGAACGTCGCGAGCGACTGAATCGTGCGCCACGGCGTGTCGGGCTCGAGCGCCGACGGTGACGCGCCGGGATGCTGCGGGGCGATCCTGACGCGCAGCGCTCCGGGCCTTATCCGGAACCGCAGGGGCGGATCGAGATGCGTGGCCTCGCCGTCGATCCCCGCCGCCACCGCCGAGTCGGCTGAGATTCCGAAGTCCGGGGTTCCCCATTGCTGCATGGCCAGCTTCCACGAGGTCCGTCCCTCGCCGTTCGAGAGAGCAGGTGCCAGGACGGTGACGCCGAGCTCGGCTCCGTCGAGACGGGGCCGGGTCCCCGATCCGAGCGCGCGCCCGAGGCGATAGGGGTTGTTGGAGACCAGGATCGCCACCGCGGACTCGTCCCCGGCGGCGCTGTGGCAGATCAGGTTCGGCCGCTCGATGTCCGGTCCGAGCACGTCGGGCACCGTGTCGAGCAGGGTGTGCAGCTTGGCGTCCCGGTATCCGGGGCGCTGCACCGCGTCGGCGTACAACCCGAGCGAGACGTTGTTCACGAACACCCGGCCGTTGACCTCGGCCAGGTCGACACGGCGTTCACCGCCCTCGACGAAGGCGTCGAGCGCGCCGACGACGTCGTCGCGGTCGACCCCGAGGTCGAGCGCGAAATGGTTACGCGTTCCCGCCGGGATGCACGCATAGGGGAGGTCGAGCTCGGCCGCGACCATCGCGACGATCGCCTGCGAGCCGTCACCGCCGGCCATCGCCAGCGCGTCCGCGCCTCGCTTCACGGCATCGCGGACGAGCGTCTCGAGATCGGTGCCGCGGCGCAGCTCGATCGGCTCGATACCCCGCCGCCGAGCTTCGTCGGCCAGGTGGAACCGCTGCGCCTTACCACCGCCTGAGAGGGGGTTGTAGAACAGGACGGGCCTTGCCGGTCGCGGCGCGGGGGGTAGGTTCACGTGCACCTTGAACGCCTCGCGGGCCGCCGCCAGGGCGCCCGCGACCGCCGCGACCACCAGCAGGTCGTCAAGCGCGTGGCCCTCGACGATCACAAGGACGACGGCGCCGCACAGGAGCAGCGCCGCGGCGCCGATGCCCAGGAGACGAGCCGGGCCGCGCCGGCGGATCCCGTACCAGACGGCGCAGAGGGCCAGGACGACACACGCCAGCACGGTCAACCCTGCGGGGAAGTGCGCCACCGCGGTGGCGATCGCCAGAGCGAGCGCGGCGACGATCAACGCGAGAGCGGCGGCCGACCAGACTCTGCGAGCGGTCATCCCGCCAACCCCAGTCCAGTGACTGCGCACGTGTCGCGCGCCGCGCTCACCGGCTGGATGCTGGGGTCAGACCGGAACGCCCGCATCACCTGATTGGGGTGAGGCGACGCGCACTTCTTCGTCCACAACACGATCCTCGGGATGTACGGGCTCATTGCCCACGGCCGGCGCATCGGCGACGCCTGACCGGGACCACGCCGATCGGGGCCGCGCGGTCAAGCGCAGCCGGCTTGTGAGCACGCCGGACGGGCTCCGATTCTGATCCAGATCTTCGCTTTGAGTGCCCGCGACGCGGGTAGACTCGACTCGCATGCATGACGAGCTGCGTCTCGAAGGCCTTCCGCCGTTCGCGCGACCGCCGCACCTCAGCACGCGAGCGCACCCGCATCTCGTCCTCGCGGTGGCGGTCGTGACCATGCTCATGAGCATGGCCGTCTGCGCGGTGGCGATCCTCGCCCCGGCGCCGGCTGCGGTGGTGCCGCTGGTCGTGGCGATATGCGTCGGCGCTCCGATGTTCGCCGGCTGGGAAGTTCCGGGCGCGGTCGCCTGGGTAAGGGCCGACCGTGGGCGCCGCAAGGCGCTGGACGCGCTTGTGCGGACCCTCGACCGTCTCCCCGAGGTCGAGCACCCGCTCGGTTTCTGAGGCCGCGCGGGCTCTCCGTCACCGGACGGTCGGTCCCGGGGGACTCTGCTGCGGGGGAGGATCGGCCACCGGCGCGCCACCGGCGCCACCCGAGCCACGGTGCCTCTGGCCTCGCCCGATGAAGAAGATTCCGACCGCGATCGCCACCACTGCCAGGGCGATCAGCACCCACGCCCACGCCGGCGCGCTCTGATCCGAAGCTGCCGTCGTCGCCGAGGTCTGCCCCACCTTCACGACCGCCGCGTTGTTGCGGGTCGTGTTGTTGGTCACGGTGCCAGGAAGAGCGGCCGCGGTCTTGGTGGTCGTGACGGTCGTGCTCCGCGGCGGGGCGGTGGTGGTGCGCTCCTCGGTCGTCGTGCGGGTGATGACCGTACCGGTGTCAGCCACGAACGTCGGAGCCGCTGTGGACACCGTCTCCGCGGCGCTCGAGCCACAGGTTGCCGCCGTTGCGCCCAGCGCCGTTGCGGCGATCAGAGCCAGGATTCGGACGTGCGGAAGACCGACCACGGTGCGGAGCGTCCCACCGGTGGACGAGGCCAACAACCCGGCGACCATGTGTCGTGGCGGCAGGCCTGCACCACCGTCCCGGGGGCGCTCGCGACCCCCGCATGAACGCCCTCATCCCATTCGGAGGATGCCCCGGGCTCGTGTGCCGGCGACCATGCACACGAGAGCCATGAGCGAGCACGACGTGCCGAGGGAAGGTCAGGATCTACTGCGCCGGCTGGCCAGACACGACGAGCGTTCGCTGCGGACTGTCCTGGCCCCAGGGCCGGAGTTCGCAGACGCAGCGTTCGCGGACGGGGACGCGCGAACCGCCCAGTCTCTGGACAGGACGACCCGGGGGCTCGTCCGGCTTGCCGCGCTGCTGGCCATCGGGGCGTCCACCGAGTCGTTGCGCTGGGCGGTCGACCTTGCATCCGCGTCCGGTGCCGATGACGAGGCGGTCACATCGGTGCTTATCGCCGCCGGCCTGGCGGCCGGCTCGGCACAACTCGTGGAGAGCGCGCCCCGGCTGGCGCTCGCCCTGGGAGTGGAGCTGGAGCCGGTGGAGGACGCTTTCTCTACTGGCCCTATTGGCCCAGTAGGCCGGCCTCCGACGCGCGCGCGACGGCCTCCGACCTCGACGCGGCCCCGAGCTTTCGGTACACCGCGTGTGCCTGCGTCTTGACGGTGTTGGCCGATACGCCAAGCTGACCGGCGATCTCCCGGAACGAGCGGTGGCTCGGGAGGAATCGCAGGACCCTCAGCTCCGCGATGGTCAGTGAGGAGGGTCCGGCCAGGCTGGTCTCGGCCAGCCCGTCCATATGCGACCAGGCGTCGTCGAACCACTGCTGGAAGATCACCGCGCCGTGGGCGCGGCGCGCCAGGCGCGATGCCTCGGCCAGCAGCGTCCGGGCCCCGACGACATCCGCCAGCCAGAGGGACGCGTGGGCAAGCAGGATGCGCGCCTCGGCGCCGTACCACGGGATGAAGTCGCCGAGCGCGGCCAGGAGGTCGATCCCCCGGCGGAGATCGCGTTTGGCTTCGTCGGCCTGTCCGTGGTGAGCGCGCACGGCTGCGCACGCCGCGTAGGCCAGCGCTGACAGAGGGCACTCCGCGAGGCCGTGCTGAGCGAGCACGGCCTCGGCCCGGTCCGTCAGATCCGCTGCTGCGTCCCAGTCGCGTTGCTCGATGGCGATCATCGCCCCCTGCGCCAGGCACATCGACATCACGCTCGGTGCGGTCGCAGCGCTGAGATCAGCCGCTTTCGCGAGGAGCGGCTCGGCGGCGGCGCGATCACCGCCCAGGTGCAGGCCGGTGCCCTGGAGAAACAGATGGATGGGGCGCCAGGGACTGTCTCCTGGCTCGAGCTTGCAGGCGCTCGCAGCCGCGTCCGCCATCCCGGCGACTCCCGCCGGGGACACCATCGCCTCGATGCCCGCCAGGCCGGCTGCGAGTGAGGTCCGCATCGCATCGTCCGGCCAGCTTTCCATCGCCGATGCCGCCGCCACCGTGCAATGGCGTGCGCGCGCCAGGTTGCCTGCCGCCAGGAAGCTGTACGCGGCTGAGATCGCGAGCGGGGCATGGGCGGCGAGCTCCTCGTGGGAAAAGCCAGCGAGCCAGCGCTGGACCAGGTCGTTGCGCCCCTGGCTCACGTAGGCGACGATGTCAGCCCACAGCAGGTCCCCGGTGAGAATCGGATCGTGCGCGCAGACCGCATGGGAAATCGCGCGGTCTCGATCGCCCCGCGTTTGATACCAGGCGCTTGCGCGAAGATGCAGCGCTCGTGGGAGGTCCGGGTCGGTCAGGCACAGCTCGAAGTTGAGGGCGTCTCTGAACAGGCCGTGCCAGCGGTAGCGATCGTGGGCGGGGTCAAGCGGGCGCAGCAGCACACCGCGCCGCTCCAGCTCGGTGAGGGTCCGGCCCGACCGCTGGCGATCCAGGACGGCGTCGCACAGCGGGCCGGACAGCTCGTCCAGCACCGATGTCCGGATCGCGAAGTCCATCAGGCTGGGGGACAGACCGGACAGCACCTCATCGCGGAAGTACTCCGCCAGCCGGTGATCGTCTCCCCGGAGGTCAGAGACGGCTTCGGCGACCTCCGGCTGCTCGCGGACCGAGAGTGCGGCCAGGTACAGAGCCGCGGGCCAGCCCTCCGTCCGCCGGACAAGCGTTTGCACCGCGCCGAAGCCGAGCTCCAAGCCCGCGCGGCGCAGCAAGATCGATGCTTCGGCCGGCGTCATCGCCAGATCGTCGACGCGGACTTCGACGAGGCTCCGTTGCGCGCGCCACCTGCCCAACGGCAGCACGGGTTCCGTCCGCGAGGCCAGAGCGACCGTCGAACCCGCGGGTAGCTCCCTCATTGCGAGATCCACCACCTTGCGCAGGACCTCGGGGGCGACGAGATGGGCATCGTCGATAGCCACGACGAACCGGCGAGCCCGCGGGGAGCGGATGGCCGCCGCCAACGGATCTGCCGCTACCGGTGATCCGAGGCCGTCCATCTCGACCTCGGCAGGGGTCAGCCAGAGGAACCGGCGTCGGTCGCACCGCGACCATTCGCGCAGAAGGCCCGACTTCCCGTATCCGGGGGGCGCGACGATCACCGCGAGCTTCCCGCCAGAGGTGCGGGTCAGCCGTTGGACCACTGCACCGCGGCTGACGAAGTCCTGGTCAGGGCCCTCGGTGCTCCCCTCGGGCTCCGGCATGATGGCCGTACGGGCACCCTCGGCGTGAGACGCCGAGCGGTTGAGCAGGGCTGGGGCTGTCGCGGCGGGAGGCATGGTTTCGTGCGGGGACCGGGCCGGGGGTAACGGCCATCACAGTTGTCCCCCACGTACGGAGGCCAATCAAGGGGGCGCGCCTCTGTGTTCGAGGGGGTCCGCACCACATCCGGGGTTCGCGATTACGCACATTGACCGGTGGGTTATGCCACCCACCGGGGCGGCCGTATCACCCGGTTCGGGGGATGCACCGGGCGTCGTGGCCTTTAGCTTGGCCCAACGTGGACGACGTCGAGAATCTCCTGCGCCGGCTCGCACTCAACGACGAAGAGTCGGTCGGGATGGTGCTCGCCGGTCGGCAGGACACCGCCGGTGGCGGCTCGCTGCGCCCTAAGGTTGACATGCTCGTCCAGCTTGGTGCGCTGCTGGCTCTTGGCGCCGCCACGAGCTCATTGCGCAGTGCTGTCGAGCATGCGATCGAGGCCGGCGCCACTGAGGCTGAGATCGTCGGTGTGCTGATCGCCGTGGCGCCAGCGGTGGGACTTGCCCGCGTCGTGTCGACCGCGCCACGACTGGCGACGGCGATCGGCTACGACCTCGAGGCGGATGAGTGAGTGAGGAGGCGGAGACCCTGATCGACACCGAACAGAGAGAAGCGCTCGAGGTCAGCCAGGGCTGGTGGCTGCTCATCATTATCGGCGTGTCCAGCCTGGTGGCCGGTGCGATTCTCGTGGCCAAGCCCAGCAACAGCCTCGCCACGCTCGCGGTCGTGTTCGGGATCTTCCTGTTGATCGACGGCATCATCGAGCTGATCGAGTCGTTCGGCCACTCGGTCGAGAACCGCGGGCTGGCGGCCGTCATCGGGATCCTCGGGATCATCATCGGGATCATCCTCATCCGGCATCCGACCCACGCGGTGACGGCGATCGGGCTGCTGATCGGGATCTGGCTGGTGGCCACCGGCGCCGTGAGCCTCGCACGAGCGATCGCGACGGGCTCATGGGGCCTCCTGTGGCTCCTGATCGCGGTGCTGAAGATCGCCGTTGGCATCGTGATCATCGCTGACCCTCACATCGGCTATGCGACGCTCGCCGTGCTGTCCGGGATCTGGCTGATCGTCAACGGCATCAGCGCGATCGTTCTGGGCCTGGGGCTCCGCAGCGTCAGACCCGAGGTCCGGACCCCTCCGAGCCCGGTGCAGGGCGGCGTCGCCGGCCCGCGCTGACGCCGCCGCGGACCCGCCCCGACGAGACGTCACGACGCTACGTGGCGCCGCCCCGGCGCGGCGCGGCGAGCGCCCCGGCGGTCACGTCGCCGATCATCGAACCGAGCAGAGCACCGGCGAGGACGTCGCCGGGGTAGTGGACGCCGGTGTGGACGCGCGAGTAGGCGACGAGCGCCGCGAGGGTGTGCAACGGCCCCCCGACCGCCGGGATCTCCCGCGCCACGCCGGTGGCGAACGCGACCGCGGCGGCGGTGTGCCCGGAGGGGAACGAGCGCGACGCCGGCATCCGAACATGCCGCGCCGCCGGGACCTCCGTCGCGGCGCGGTCGGGTCGGCGGCGTCGCCCGAGGGGTTTCACGACCACATTGACGATCGTGGCCGTGGCCGCCACCGAGGCCAGCCCGGACAGGGCCGCTCGCCGGCCGCGCGGCCCCGCGCCCAAGGCCAGCAGCGCGCCGGCAGCAATGGAGAGGCGCGAGTAGTCGGCGGCATGCGAGAGCTGCCGCATCGCCCGGTCGAGCAGCGGCGTATCGGTGCCGGCGATCGCGGCGTACACCGCCTGGTCGATCCGCTCGGCCTCGGACAGTAGGGCGTTCGCCTGGGAGGCCGCCTGAGAGGGCATCGCGGCCGTCACGCTCCGGACTGACCCCGCCGGCGCGGGCGCAGGTTGCTGACGATCACGGACACGATCGTGACCAGATAGATCTGTCCCAGCAGTGCCTCGGTGACCGACAGCGTGTGGCCCAGGTTCGACACCGCCGTGAGGTCCCCGTAGCCGACCGTCGTCAGCGTCGTGAAGCTGAAATAGAGGCATCGTGCCCCGGTGGCCGTGATCCCGTCGGCGAAGAATGTGCCGCTGATCGTGGCGATTGCTCCGTATATGAGGGCGAACGCCATGCCCGCCAGGAGATAGAGACAGAGCACGCCGAAGACCGCCTCGACCGTCACGCTGCCCCGGGCGCGCAGGCTGCGCACGACGCCGACGACGATCGCTCCTGGTGCGAGCAGGATCAGCAGCAGGTTCGCGAGCCGCGGCGCAGCGCCGTCGACCTTCCCGTTGGTTGCCTCCACGACGCTCAGGATCACCACCAGCACGGCGACCACGAGCGCCGGCCGCATCACGCGCGGTTTGGACTCCGCGGCCCACAGGGCCAGGAGCAGCGTGGCCCCGAGCAGCGCGGACACGATCACCTGCTCCCACGGCCCCGGGTTGGCGATCCCCTGGAGCGCGAATGCGGCGAGGATCGCAATCAGCAGCACGCCATATCGCTCTCGCCGGCGCTGCGCCAGCGAAGCGCTCTCACCCGTGTCCGCCACCGGGGCATCAGGCCCCGGCGTCGGGCCTGTCGTCGCCGGCGGGTTCACGCTCTGGTCCATGGGCCTTCGCTCAAGCAGCGACCATGGGCCTCCGGTACCGGCCCCGCATCGTCCAGATCGGATGAGAAGACCGTTCACGCCGCTGCACCCCCGGTCCAGCCGCTGGGGAGGGTGGTGCGCTCACCGGGGGCCAGCACCCGAACCTCGACGTCGGGCGCGTACTGCTTGGCGAGCTCGGCGAACTCGCGCGCGGGCCGGTCCGGATGCAACGTTGGCTTCGGCCGGAGCCCAAGCGCGTACGTACCCCAATGGATCGGGATCGTCAGGTGGGGAGCGATCAGCGCTGTTGCCGCCGCCGCCCGGTCGGGGTCGAGATGGCCGGCTCCGACCCGCGGCCCCCAGCCCCACACCGGCAACAGGGCAACGTCGACCGTGCCGCGCAGCTCACCCATGGCCAGGAAGAGGTCGGTGTCGCCGGCGAAGTACACCGAGCGCGATCCCTGGATCACGTACCCCACCGGCTCGGCCTGCGGGCCGAACGGGTGGCGCCGCGGTTCGTGTGTGGCCTCCGTCGCCGTGACGCTCACGTTGCCGACCGCCGTCTGCTGACCGTGCCGCAGCTCCCGGACGTCGTGGAGGCCCTTGGCCACCAGCCAGGCTCGCGCGCCGTGCGGGGCCAGGACCGGGCCGCAGCGAGCGAGGCTGCGCAGCGTCCGAAGGTCCGTGTGATCGGCGTGCAGGTGCGAGAGCAGCACACAGTCGACGGCCCCGACGGCGTCCACGTCCACGCTCGGGGCGTACCGCACCAGCGGGCCAATCCGTTTGGACAGGACCGGATCCGTCAGCACGCGCACGCCGTCGATCTCGATCAGCACGGTGGCATGCCCCAGCCACGTGATGGCCAGCTCGGACGTCGCAGCGCTCCTGACGGGCTGGTCTGGGGCGTTTGCGTCCATCCGGACCGCATCGAAGCGTGCGCGCCTCGGTTCCTCATCGTCTGATCGGGGTGAGGATCCGATATCGTCGCCGACAGTTCGTGGAGTGTGGTGTGTGCCTCCCGTGGCTCGGGAAGCATGCGCCCTTGCCTATTGGTCGCCCGGCCGACAGGATCACCCGTTGACAAGTTGTTAACGGTGGCGACCGCGAAGGAGGCCGTATGGCCACCAGCGTCGACCTAAAGAGGGCGCCCAGCGCAGGGGCGGCAAGCGCCATAGAGCCGCTGGGCACGATCGCGGCCTCTGGCCCGGCCTTATCGCCGCGCGCACAAGCCGATGACGGTCCCCGGCGCATCACGGTGGCAGTGGCGGAGGACTCGTATGTGATCCGTGAGTTTCTCACGGCGACGCTGAGCAGGGCGCCGACCGTGGAGCTCGTCGCCGTCTGCTCGAATGGCAAGGAGCTCCAGCAGGCGATCGAGATCTGGAACCCGGATGTCGTCCTCACCGACATCCGCATGCCGCCCTCCGGCGAGCACGAGGGAGTGCGCATCGCGAAGGAGTTGCGAGAGACGCATCCCGACGTCGGCGTCGTCGTTCTCAGCCAGTACGCCGAGCCGGCCTATGCGGTCACGCTCCTCGATCAGGGGACGTCCAGGCGGGCGTACCTCCTCAAGGAGAGGATCCGCGACAAGGATGAGCTCATCGCGGCGGTAGAGGCCGTCGCGCGCGGCGGGTCGGTGATCGACCCGCTCATCGTCGACGCTCTGATCGAGGCCCGCTCGCGGGCGGCGAACTCCAAGCTGGCCGAGCTGACCCCGCGAGAGCGCGAGCTCTTGGCCGAGATCGCTGCCGGGAAGAGCAACGGGGCCATCGCCGAGTCACTCGTGCTCACCAAGCGCGCGGTCGAGAAGCACGTGAACTCGATCTTCTCCAAGCTCAATCTCCCCGAGACCCAAGATGTCAGCCGCCGGGTGAAGGCGACGCTGATCTTCCTCTCAGAGGAAGAGACGGACGCCTCCTGAGCCGGTCAGCTCCCCGCGGTACGATGTCCTGACGGACCATCCCAGGGGGGTTTGATGGGCGTGACCCATGGAGTGACAGTGCCTTTCGTCCAGGCCGCGCCCGAACCCGCGCGCTCAGGCGTCATCCGGGTGGCGATCGCGGACGACACGTTCCTGATGCGCGCGGCGCTCGAGAGCGTCGTGGCCGGTCTTCCGGGTATCGAGGCGGTCGGCTTCTACCGCGACCTGGACTCGCTGCTCGCTGCCGTCGAGCGGGAGCGCCCTGACGCGGTTGTGACCGACATCCGGATGCCGCCGACCGGGACGGACGAGGGCATTCAGGTCGCGCGGACGCTGCGCGTAACGCACCCAGAGATCGGGGTCGTCGTCCTCAGCCAGTTCGTCGAGGCGCGCTACGTCCTCGCGCTGCTCGAATCCGGTAGCGCGGGGCGGGCGTACCTGCTCAAGGAGCGCGTGAGCGCTCTGCACGAATTGGCGGCGGCGATCCGCGCCGTCGTCAGGGGGGAATCGGTGGTCGATCCCAAGGTCGTCGAGGTCCTGGTCCAGGCCCAGGGCCTGGACGCCAGGTCACCCCTGGCCGAGCTCACGCCGCGGGAGCGCGATGTGCTGGCCCAACTGGCTCAGGGAAAGAGCAACGCGGCGATCGCCACGTCACTGGTCCTCACCAAGCGCGCCGTCGAAAAGCACATCAACGCGATCTTCACGAAGCTCGGGCTGGACAACCCGGACGACATCAGCCGGCGCGTGAAAGCCGCGTTGATGTTTCTCGCCACCGTCCAGGACGAGTCTCAGGACTGACGTCTGAGGCGGAGCGGCCGAGCCTCTCCGGCCGGGCTCGCGCTGTCCCCGGCACTCACCGGAATCCGAGCCGTGATGCGCGTGCCGTGTCCCGCCCGGCTCGCGATGTCCAAGCTCCCGCCCATCGACTCGATTCTGTCTCGCAGCCCCTGGATGCCGCCGCCGTCTCGCTCCACCGCGCCACCGACGCCGTCGTCGGCGATCCGGAGGGTCAGAGCCTGCGGCGTGAGCGACCCCGTCACGCGCACCCGGGAGGCCCGGGCGTGCCGCTGCGCGTTGGTCACCGCCTCGAGGATGAGGTAGTAGGCGGCGATCTCGGCGGCCTCGTCCAGCCGGGCCCGAGGGAGGTCGATCAACTCGACGGGAGTGCCCGGCAGCCGCGCCAGCGGCGCCACCGCGAACGCCAGCCCGAACTCCCACAACGAGGGTGGATGCATCCCATGGACGATCTCGCGGAGCTCATCGATCGCCACCTGCACGTCGGCGCGGACGGCCTCGAACGACGCCGCGGCCGTTTCGGGGGCGCGGCGCGACTCTTCTGCCGCCAGCGCGAGCCGGACGGCCAGGGCGACGAGGCGTCCCTGAGCGCCGTCGTGCAGGTCGCGCTCGAGCCGCCGCCGTTCCGCGTCCGCGGCTCCCACGATCCGGCGTCGCGACGCGCGTACGCTCCTCGCGAGCTGCTCGCGCTCGCAGGCGAGGCCGGCCACTCCGAGCGAGGTCAGGGCCGCGATGGCCAGGTAGATCTGGGCCTCGAGCAGACTGTGGTTGATCGACGACACGAGGAACGGCCCGCGCGAATGCGTCGTGTCCCAGATGGTGAAGGCAGCGCTGATCGCCAGCGTCACGGCCGCGCCCCGTGGACCGAAGCGAAGCGCGGCCCAGATCAGTGCCGGAAACGCGAGATAGCTCAAGGGCGGCCCGCTGTGCATGGCGATGAGGCTGAGGAGGACCAGCGTGGCAAGCACCAGCGCCGCCTCGGTGGCCCGCCCCCGCAGCCCGGAGAGCGGCGTCCCGGGAACGGAGGCGAGGGCCAGCGGCACCACCACGATCGCGCCGCAGAAGTCGCCCAGCCACCAGGTGCGCCACACGTGGCCGACCGAGCCGCTCGTGATCACGCCTCCCAGCAACAGCGACAGCGTCCCGATGGTCGCGCTCACGAGTGTCCCGGCGAGGAGCGCGGCGAACAGGCCGCTGACGCCCGCGACGCTCACGAGTGGTCCGCCTCGCCACGCCAGGCGACGCAGCAACGCGGCGGCGATGATGACCTCGAGCGCGTTTCCGAACGTCTGCCCGACGGCGGCGCCGACCGGCAGGGCCGAATAATTGTTGACCAGCAGATCGCCGATCACCACCGCGGGCAGGAATCGGAGTCCGAACAGATAGAGACCGGCGATGCCGACTCCGACGGGCAGCCACACGATCGCCGCCACCGGGCCGGAGAATTCGAACGCGAACCCGAGGTGCGCGGCCGCGTAGTAGGCGACGATCAGAAGGACGAACGTGGGAACATCGCCACGCCGTACGCCCACCTCACGCAACCACGTCCGGCCCCGCGCGCTGACGGCCCGAGGGTGCAACCTGGGCGAGGCCACCTGCCAACTCCAGGCGAGGCGTGTCATGACGGGTGCGGGCGTGCCCGAGTGGTGCCCTCGTGCAGCGATGGTGTGGAGATGTTGGCGCGCGCGGCCTGCAAAATCAAGCCGTGGCGAGCCCCAGGCCGGCCCGGCCATGCTCACCTGGGAGGGACGGAGACCGGCGGTCGCTCAGGCCCGCCGGTATTGCCGGTCGGGCGGGATCAGCGCTCCGACGAGCCACAGGATCGGCAGAAAGATGCCGATGACGAACAGCACCACGTGGCCCTTGCGCAACGTGGCGACGCCGAGGAGCACGAGCGCGGTCAGGTATATCGCGGCACACAGGAACCACAGGAAGGTCGACACCGGCCGCTCCTTGTCGGTTGAGCGCAGGATCGTGAGTCGGATGGCGCGGTGACGGAAGTCTCGTGCGCCGCTTGGCGCCGGACAAGAGGGTGGGCACCCGGGCGGGCGCCGTGTCGGCACCACGCCTGTGGTGAGGGAGATAGGCTGGCGATCGTGCCGACGGCGACCGACGCGCTGACCTCGCTAAGCCACGGCGCGGGCTGTGGGTGCAAGCTGCCCGCCGCCGCCCTGCTGCCGATCGTGCGCCGGCTCGACGTGGCGGCCGACACGCGGCTGCTGGTCGGCTCCGCGACGGCTGACGATGCGGCGGTGTTTCAGCTCAGCGACGATCTGGCGCTGGTGCAGACCATCGATTTCTTCACCCCCATCGTCGACGATCCCTATGACTTCGGCCGCATCGCCGCCGCCAACGCGCTGTCGGACGTATACGCGATGGGCGCGACGCCGCTCATCGCGCTGAACGTCGTCGCGTTCCCGCTCGAGCGCCTCGGCGTGGACGTGCTGGGCGCGATCCTCCGCGGCGGAGGCGATGTCGTGAGCGCCGCGGGGGCCACCGTGGCCGGGGGCCACTCGATCGACGATCCCGAGCCGAAGTACGGGCTGGCGGTGACCGGGGTCGTGCACCCCGACGAGGTGTTGAGCAACGCCGGCGCCGCGGCGGGCGACGTCCTGGTCTTGACCAAGCCGCTAGGCGTCGGCGCGATCGTGACGGCGCGCAAGCGTGGGCTTACCCGCGATGACGACCTACTGGACCGCGCGGTCGAGGTCATGGCCGCGCTCAACGCGCCCGCGGCGAGCGCCGCCCGCGACGCCAGTGCTCACGCGGTCACCGATGTGACCGGCTTTGGCCTCCTGGGCCACCTGCACAACCTCTGCCGGGCCAGCGCCGTCGCCGCCGTGATCGACGCGGAGCGCGTGCCGGCGATCGACGGCGCACTGGACCTCCTCGATGACCCCGAGGAGAGGGCGGTGTCGGGTGGCAGCCGGCACAACCGCGAGCACGCCGCCACGTTCACCACCTTCGCCGACCGCGTCCCGGGGAGGCGGGTGCGCCTGTTGTGCGACGCCACCACCTCGGGGGGGTTGCTGGTGGCGGTCGCCGAGGACCGCGCCGCCCGGGTGCCCGGCCGGGTCGTGGGACGGGTGGTGGCGGGGCCGCCCGGCACAATCCTCGTGCAGTGAACGAGTACGTGGAGCGGCCGGGGCCCGGTGGCCCACCCGGTCTTCAAAACCGGGGGGAGCGCGGTCGTCCGCGCTGGAAGGTTCGACTCCTTCGCCGCTCCGTATGAGCGACGAGGCGAGCCGGGCGCGCGTGCGCGCGCTGCCCTCGGTGGACAGGCTGGCCATCGCGGTGGCGCGCGCCGAGCTCGAGGCCCGACGGGCCGAGCTGCTCTCCGGCGCCACTGACGACCTCGACACCGCCGACCTCGTCGGGCGGGCTCGCGCGCGGCTGACCCCGCGGCTGCGTCGCGTGCTCAACGCCACGGGCGTCATCGTCCACACCAATCTGGGGCGCGCTCCGCTCGCGACGCAGGCGCAGGCGGCGGTTGCCCGGGCGGCCGCCGGCTCGTGCAACCTGGAGCTGGACCTGGCCACCGGGCGGCGCGGCTCTCGTCACGACCACGTCGAGGGCCTGCTGATCGAACTGACCGGAGCGCAAGCCGGGATCGTGGTGAACAACTGCGCCGCCGCGGTGCTGCTGGCGGCGGCGGCGCTGGGCGCCGGCCGTGAGACGATCGTCTCACGCGGGCAGCTGATCGAGATCGGGGGCGGGTTCCGCATCCCGGAGCTGCTGGCGCAGGCCGGCACGACCCTGGTCGAGGTGGGTACGACGAACCGCACCCGCGTCGCCGATTACGCGCGGGCGATCGGCGAGCGCACCGGCGCCATCCTGCGTGCGCACCCGTCGAACTTCCGCATGCTCGGATTCGTGGAGGAGGTATCGATCGAGGCGCTGTGCGGACTCGGGCTGCCCGTGATCGACGACATCGGCTCCGGGGTGCTCGTGGAGGATGTCGCCACTGTTGGCCGACGAGCCCCGGGTCCGCCGGTCTGTCGCCGCCGGAGCGGCGACGGTGGCGTTCAGCGGCGACAAGCTCCTCGGTGGGCCCCAGGCGGGAGTGCTCGTCGGCAGGCGCGACGAGATCGACGCGTGCCGCGCCCACCCGCTCGCGCGCGCGCTGCGGATCGACAAGCTCTCGCTGGCGGCACTGGAGGCGACGCTGGGGCTGTATCGCGACCCGGCGGCGGCCCGGCGCGCCCTCCCCGTGCTCGCCATGCTCGAGGCCTCAGGCGACGAGCTGGGGGCCCGGGCCCGGCGGCTGGCCGAGGCGACCGGCGGACGCGTCATCGAGGCCACCGCGCGGGTGGGCGGGGGTGCGCTACCGCTGCTGGAGCTGTCGGGCCCCGTCGTCGCGATCGACCCGGGAGCGGCCGGCGCCGACGCTCTCGCGGCCGCGCTGCGCGCCGGCGACCCGGCATTGGTGGGACGCGTCCACGCGGGCGAGCTGCTGCTGGACCCGCGGACGCTCACCGACGAGGAGGCCCGATGGGCGGCCCGGATGGTGGTGGCCGCTCGGACGTGAGCGGCACCGCTGCCCCCCTCACGCTCGGCACCGCCGGGCACATCGACCACGGCAAGACGTCGCTGGTCAGGGCACTCACCGGCGTCGACACCGACCGCCTGCCCGCTGAGCGCGCGCGCGGGATGACGATCGAGCTCGGCTACGCCCCGCTCGCGCTCCCGGACGGGCGACGCTTGTCGGTCGTCGACGTCCCCGGTCACGAGCGTTTCGTGCGCACCATGGTCGCCGGTGCGACCGGGATCGACCTCTACCTGATGGCGATCGCCGCCGACGACGGGGTGATGCCCCAGACGCGCGAGCACGCGGCCGTCCTCGACGCCCTCAGCGTTCGGGAGGGGGTGGTGGCGATCACCAAGAGCGACGCGCGCGCCCCGGCCGAGGCGGTCGCCGCCGCCCGGCGGCTCCTTCCCGGCGCCGAGGTGGTGACCTGCTCGGCCCGGACGGGGCAGGGCGTCACGGACGTCGTGGCCGCGCTCGCACGCGTGGCCGCACGGGTGCGCCCCAGGGCGTCGATCGCCGCACCGGTCGTGCTGCACGTCGATCGCGTGCTCACGATCCACGGGGCGGGCACGGTGCTCACCGGCACGCTGTGGAGCGGCACGATCGGCCGCGGGGACATCGTCTGCCTGTTACCGGCGGGCCGCGACGCCAGGGTGCGCGGCGTGCAGGTCCACGGCGAGCCCGTCGAGCGGGCCGTCGCCGGACAACGCGTCGCGATCAACCTCGCCGGCGTGGCCGTCACCTCGGTCGCCCGTGGGGACGCCGTGGTGAGTCACGACGCTCCGGTGCGCCCGACCCGCGTCCTGGACGCCGCGCTCGCCCTGGAGCAGACCGCCGGCCCACCCGCCCGGCGTGTGCAGGTCCACCACGGCACGCGCGCCGTCGCGGGGCGGCTCATCGCGCTGACCGGCCGCCATTGGCAGCTCCGGCTCGAGCGGCCCCTGCTCGTCGCCGACGGCGACCGTGTCGTCATCCGCCGGATCGCGCCTCCCGACACGCTCGGCGGGGGGATCGTGCTCGACTCAGGAGCGGGGCGCCCGGGCGCGGACGAGGCCGAGACCGCGACCACGGCCCAGGCGGCGCGGGCGGCCGCGGCGCGACCCGCGCTCCCGCCGGCGCTCGACGCCGACGCCCGCGCCGTGGCCGAGCGCCTGCGCGCCGCCGGCCACGAGCCCCCGAGCCGCGCCCAGCTGGGCGATGACGCGCGACACCTCGAGGCGTTGCGCGCAGCCGGGCTCGCGGTGCGGGTCGGGCGCGACATGTATGCCCACGTCGACACCATCGGCGAGGTGCGCGAGCGGGTCAGCGACATCATTCGCGCCGAGGGGGCGATCACGCTCGCTCGTCTGCGCGACGAGCTCCACACCTCGCGCCGGTTCGCCCACGCGCTGCTCGAGCACCTCGACGCCGATCGCCTCACGCGACGGCGCCCGGACGACAGTCGCGTCCTGCGCCGAGGACGGCCCGACTGAGCACCTGATTCTCTGAGAGGTTCGCCGGTCGCGCCGTCGCCCGTTCGCCCATGCGCCACACCACAATCGGCTCGGCGACGCCGCGCAGCCCCACTTCGCCGCGGCAGCACAGGACGCTCCGGGCGTCGTCGTCGGCGATCGCCTGGGTGGCGTCGCTCACCACCGCCTCGTTGGGCTCGGCCAGGTCCGCCAGTCGGGCGGCCACGTTGACAGCGCTCCCGTACCAGTCGCCGTCGCGCATCACGGCAGGGCCGCTGTGGGCGCCGACGCGGACGGGGAGGAGGTCCGTGCGCGTCCCGACCTCGATGAGCGTGCGCTCCGCGAGCCTGACCGCCGACCCGGCGTCGGGGACCCAGATCATGGCGCCGTCGCCCATCGACTTGACGTGCCAGGCGCCATGCTGGCGGCTGAGCAGCAACATGGCCCTGCGGAACTCGCGGGCCACGTCGGCCGCGGCTTGGTCACCCTCCTGCTCGGTCAGCGATGTGTAACCCACGAGGTCTGCGAACACGAACGTGGGCGATGGGTGGCGAGCCATCCGGTGACGGCGCTGGGCCAGGCTCATGCGATGGGCACGCGCGATGAGCGCACCGGCCACGGATCCGGCGATCACCTCGATCCCGAGTGCCTCGAGCGCGAGCATGCGCTCAGCACCCCACCGGCCCGTGGGCGCGCCCGATCACCGGAGCAAGCTCGAGCGCGAGCTCGATCTCGGCCCCCGAGCTCCCGCGGGCCTGAAACCCGGTGGTCCGCATCAACGCCCGGGCCGGCCGGTTCTCCCAGAGCGTCGTCGCGGTGAGCTGATGAAAACCGTTGGAGCGTGCGCAGGCGATCAACCGGAGCATCAGCGCGGTGCCGATGCCCCGCCGCTGGACCTCGTCGGCGACCGCGACGGCGGTATCGGCCACTCCCGGGTGCCCCTGATGCTCGGCGTAGCGGGCAATGCCCAGGACCGAGCCATCGAGGACGTCGACCGCCCTCATCGCCGCGCGTTCGAGGCGCCCGACGTCGGCGAGGAAGGTGACCTCGCGATCGCTCAGCGACGACTTGGGGGAGAGGAAGCGGCGCAGGCGCGACTCCGGGCCCAGGCGCGCGAAAAGCCCGATCACGGTGGCGCGGTCGCCTCGCCGGAGCGGCTCGATACGGATGAGCGTCCCATCGGGGAGCAGCTCGATCCCCGCCTGAGCGCAGGGCGCGAGGACGGTCGCGGGCGCAGCCGCGGCCAAGATGTCAGACGTCTGATGTTTCCGGTCCATGAGGGGTGAGACGTTGCGGAGTGCGTTTCCTTCTCGGCGGTCACACGCCGTCCAGCCGCTCCTTGGCCTGGCGGTGGGCAGCAGCCGCGGCCTCGACCCCGGCCTCGGCCTCCTGCACCGCGGCCTGCGCCTGGCGCAGCGCCTCGGCGGCGCGCGTCTCGCGATCCTGCGCACTACGCAGCGCGCGCTCGGCGCGATCGATCTCCCGGGCGGCGTCGCGCTCGACCGCGCGCGCTCGCTGACGGGCCTTCTCGCGCTCGCGTCGCTGCGCGTCCTCGGCCTTGCGGTCCTTGACGGCCTTGCGCTCCTTGACGGCCTTGCGGTCCTTGACGGTATTGCGGTCCTTGAGGGCCTGACGCTCTGCCGGGGCGCCCGCGGCACCGAGGCCGGCGCCTAGCCCGACGTGGCGCAGTTCGCGCACGAGCCGCCCCTCGCTGACCTGTCCGCGCGCGTCGTCGTCGAGGGCCGCCGCGTGCAGCGTCTCGGCCACTCGCTCGACGGTGGCGGCGCTGAGCTCGTGCCCGCTGGAGCTGAGCAGCCCTTGCGCGATCTGGACCAGCGCGTCCACCGCGGCACGCTCCCGCTCGGCGGCCGCTCGCAATTCGCGGGCGTCGGCGCGGCCACTCAGCACCCCGGCCTGGACGTCGCGCAGGGCGTCGCCGGCGGCGAACAACGCGTCGACCTCGCGCCGCCGGGTGCGCGTCAGCTGGTTGACCGCCCACGCCGACACCGACGGCTTGCGCAGGGCGGCCGCCGCCGCCGCCTGCTCGCGCTCGCCACCTGACCGCAGCTCCCGCACGAGCGACGCTCGCTCCGGGATGAAGCGGTCAAGCGCCAGCCCGTACAGGTCGTCGACGTCCACGCCCACCATTGTTGACGACCCCACCGTCGGCACCGTTGCTCCTGGCGCCCGACTTCAGGCCAGCCGCAGCCGAGGCAGGCGAATCCGGCGACGGCGACGCGGCGACACGTCCGAGAGATGGCGCGCGCGCATCCGCAGAAGGGTCACGGCGTGGGCGGTGGGCACGAACGGGTTGGCCACCACGCGCTCGTCGTCGAGGGCGATCGCGGCCACGGGCCGGCCGCCGATCACCGCGACCAGGACCGGGCCCTCGAGCGGGCGGGCGTCGTCGAGCGCGGCCAGCTCGCGGACGGCGGCGTCGTCGTCGGCGCGCGCCGGGCGCAGCTCCACGGCCGGCCCCGCGCGCCAGAGCGGCCGGCTCGGGACATCGTTGTAGCGAGCCGCCGCCCGAGTCAGGTCAGACACATGCTCTTTGGCGATTACTGCGGTGAGGGGGGCGTTCATCAGGACTCCTTCGAAGATTTGGCGTGATGTCATGGTGCGCCTAAGAGCCCCTCCATACATCGGGCAAATGCAGCCGGTTTGAGGCCCTACCCCCTTAGCTGGAAGGGGAGGGGGCCTTACCTGGAGGGGCGATGGATCCGGCCGGGGCGCGGGGTGATATGACAGGGACATGCCGAGACAGCCTGCGCCGCTGCCCGGGTCCGCATCGGTGGTGATCGTCGGCGGCGGGGTCATCGGGACCAGCGCCGCCTTTCATCTCGCCGAGGCGGGCGTCGACGTGGTGCTCATCGAACGCGCCGAGCTGGGCAGCGGCTCCACCTCGCGCGCGGCGGGCGGGGTGCGCGCGCAGTTCTCCGACGCCCTCAACATCCAGATCGCGCAGCGCAGCCTGGAGGCGTTCCGCCGCTTCGGCACCCGGCCGGGCTGGGAGATCGACTTCAAGCGCAGCGGCTACCTGTTCGTGCTCAGTCGCGAGGCCGACGTCTCGGAGTTCGAGGTCAGGCGTCGCGCTCCAGAACCGGCACGGTGTGCCGTCGCGGATGCTCAGCTCAGACGAGGCGCGCGCGCTGTGCCCGCTGCTGGCCGGGGATGACATCCTGGCGGCGTCCTTCTCGCCCGAGGACGGCCACGTCACCCCGGAGGCCGTGGTGCAGGGCTATGCGGTCGCCGCGCGGGCTCTCGGTGCCCACGTGAGGGTCGGGTGCGAGGTCACCGGCATCGAGACCGACGGCGAGCAGATCATCGCCGTCCGGACGCGCCACGGGACGATCGCCACCAACGTGGTCATCTGTGCCGCCGGCGCCTGGTCGCGCGCCTGCGGTGAGATGGTGGGGGAGGCGCTCCCGGTCACCCCGTTGCGCCGCCAGATCCTCTTCACCGAGCCGATGGACGATCTGGCGCCGGATCTGCCCTTCACCATCGACTTCTCGTCGAGCTTCTACTTCCATCGCGAGGGGCCGGGGCTGCTCATGGGGATGTCCCACGCTCAGGAACGGCCGGGGTTCTCGCTGGAGACGACCGACGACTGGGTCCCGGACCTACTCGACGTCGCCTCTCGCCGGGCGCCTCGCATCGCCGAGGCCGGCATCAAGGGCGGCTGGGCCGGGCTGTACGAGGTGACGCCCGACCACAACGCGATCATCGGCGAGTCCGAGCGCGTCAACCGCTTCCTCTACGCCACCGGCTTCTCGGGCCACGGGTTCCTGCAGGGCCCGGCGGTGGGGGAGATCCTGCGCGACCTCGTCCTCGGGCGCTCGCCCTTCGTCGACATCGGACCGCTCAGCGTCAACCGCTTCAGCGATGCCATGCTGCGTCCCGAGTACAACATTGTCTAGCGCCGACCCCCGCATCGAGACGGTCCCCGGCTCCACGACCGCGCGTGCCCCGCAGGACGCCGGGGCGGCCACCGCCGCGGTCCGCGTCGTCGAGGCGCTCGAGCGCCTCGGGGTGTCGGTCGCCTTCGGGCTCCCCGGCGTTCACAACCTGGCGATCTGGAAAGCGCTCTCGGCGTCCCCGATCCGCCTCGTCGGCGTCCGCCACGAGCAGGCGGCCGTGTACGCCGCCGACGGGTACGCGCGCGCCACGGGTCGCCTTGGCGTGGCCGTCGTGACCACCGGCCCGGGCGCGGCCAACACCCTGGGGGCGACCGGCGAGGCGATGGCCTCCGGCTCGCCCGTGCTCGTCATCGCCACCGACATCCCCGCCGCCATCCGGCGCCCCGACACGTATCGCGGCAGCCTGCACGAGACCCGTGACCAGACCGCGATGTTCGCGCCGGTGACCAAGGCGGCCACGCTGGTCGAGACCGCGGCTCAGATCGGGGACGCGGTCGTGACGAGTGCCCATACGGCGCTCGCGGCGCCCAGCGGGCCCGTGTACCTCGGCGTCCCCACCGACCTGCTGCGCCGCCCCGCGCCCGAGCTCCCCGCGGAGCTGCCCGGCGTCCCGCGCCCGCGCGCCTTTGACGGCGACGGCCTGGAGGAGGCGGTGCGCCTCGTCGCCGCGGCTCGGCGCCCGCTCATCTGGGCCGGTGGCGGCGCGCTGCGCGCCGATGCCGGGGACGCGGTCCGCGCGCTGGCGCACAAGCTGTGCGCGCCCCTCATCACCACCTACATGAGCCGGGGCCTGGTGTCGCCCGATGACCCATGGGTCGCGCCGGGCCCGGTGCACGCCCCCGAGGTCGGTGCGCTGTGGGACGAGGCGGACCTCGTGATCGGGATCGGGACCGACTTCGACGGCGTCATGACCCAGAACTGGCTCATGCCCCAGCCGCCGCGGCTCATCTGCGTCAACGTCGACCCCGCCGACGCGTCCAAGAACTATCCCGCCGACGTGACGCTGGTCGGCGATGCGCGCGAGGTCACACAGCAGCTCGCCGCCACGGTCGCCGCGCGTGACCACGGCGAGGTCATGCTGGCTCGGCTCGAGCAGGTGCGGGCCGGCGTGGCGGCGGCGGTGCTGGCCGACGACGCCGACGCGGCCGGCTTTCTGGCGGCGATGGATCGAGCGCTCCCGCCCGAGGCCGTGGTGGTCGCCGACATGTGCATCCCGGGCTACTGGCTGGCCGGCTACCGCCGGGTACCCCGGCCGCGCGCGTTCGCCTATCCGATGGGGTGGGGGACTCTGGGATTCGCGTTCCCCGCCTCACTGGGCGCCGCTCTCGCCGATGCCGGGCCGGCCGTGTGCGTGTGCGGCGACGGCGGCTTTCTCTTCGCCTGCGGCGAACTGGCCACCGTCGCGGAGGCGGAGCTCCCGCTCACGGTGGTCCTCGTCGACGACGGCGGCTACGGAATGTTGCGCTTTGACCAGGAACTGGCCGGCGACGCGCCGTTCGGCGTCGACCTCGTCGGCCCGGACTTCGCCGCGCTGGCCCGCTCGTTCGGGATCGGGGCGAGCACCGTGGAGGGCTTCGGCGCCGACTTCGAGGCCACCCTGCGCCACAGCGTGACCACGCCGGCTCCGTCGCTGATCGTCGTCAAGGCGCGGCTGAAGCCTCCGCCGACCACCTCGCCGCGGTGGTATCGCCGGCCCCCGGTGCCGTGACGCCCGGGCTGGCGAACCGCTCAGCGGTGCTCGTGCGCTTGGCGCACGACGAACCGCACGCTCACCGTCTTGCCGACCTTGCCGCCCGCCCGCGGGGTCACGTCGAGTCGGTAGGTGCCGGGGCTCAGATGGCGCTTGAGCAACTGGTTGAGGCGGAGGGTGAGGCTTCCCGCTCGGTCTGTGTGCATCACGCTCGAGATCACCACGAAGTGCGTGCACCTGCGAGCGCGCCCGTGCCCGGTAACTGCGACGCAGCGCTTGCCGCGCCGGGTGCCCTTCTCGGAGCGCAGCAGCGTCACCGTCAGCTTGGCGGCCTCCGATTCGGTGTAGGTGAGCGACGGCCCGGACACGCCGGCGGGGACCACGTGGCCGCGGGCGTCGACGGTGACGGTTGGGCTGGAGAGCTTCACGCCGGAAACGGACGGGGCGTTGTTGGTCTTGTTTGGGGTTGTGCCACCGCCACCCGGGCTCGTCCCGCCACCGTTTCCGGCCCCTCCGCCCGACGGCGGCGGGTTGGGCTGGCCTGGCGCGATCGGCGCGACGTCGGTGAGGAGACCTTGGATGTCGTTCAGGCCGAGCGCGCGGCCCCAGACCATCACGTCGTCGATGTCCCCGACGAAGTTGTGGTCCGAGCAGCCGGGGTAGTTGCCGATGTAGAAGTCATTGCTGTCGGGCAGCAGATATTCGAGCGAGCCCGTCCATGCGGTGCCGGACCCGATCTCCTGGCCATCCACGTAGAGGCGGATGGTGTTGCCGTCATACGTCCCGACAGCGAGATGCCACCCGCCGTCCCACACGTCCTGACCCGCGTCAGGCGAGCGCGCGAACGCGGAGCCGCGTCCCCTGGAGACGTAGAACTCCAGGCCCCCGTTCGGTCCGGAGTACAGGCCGTACGATGCTGCGATGCAGCCGTTGGCGCCCTTGGCGAGGATGTATCGGTACGCCCCCGGGGTCCCGTCCTGGCGGACCCATGCGCTTACCGTCACCGATGTCGTCGGTTCCAGCGCGTTGTTGTCGGCCACAAGTACCTGTCCGGAGCCGTCGAAGGAGCAGCGCTGACCCCGCCGCCCCCGGCACCCATGACACCCCGCCCGAGAGGATGCCGTTGTTGCCGTTGTCCGAGCTGTCGGCCACGACGGTTCCGCTGCCCTCGTCGAGCTTCCAGACGCCGACGGGGGCCGGTGGCGCCAAGGGCGGGGGAGGCCACAAGCGCGGCGCACAGCAGCGCGGCAGCGAACAATGAGATGCGATTCAACATTTGCGGCGTGTACCTGGAGGAGCGGCGTGTACCTGGAGGAACATTTGATCAACGCGTCTCCGCCGTGACAGCTTCTGCGCTGGACGAAAGTCCGAGTGGAGGCCAATTGATGTTGAGAGCGTGACGATCCGACCCGGTCCTGAGGCCACGGGTCGCTGTCTGTGCGGCGCCGTCGCCTACGAGGTTCGCGGACCGCTGCGCGATGTCCTCATCTGCCATTGCGAGGAGTGCCGGCGATGGCACGGGCACGTTTCGGCGTGCACGGCGGCGCGGCGCGAGGATCTCGCGTTGACCGAGGGCCGCGGGCTGCGCTGGGTGCAGAGCCCGCACAGCGACGCCCATGCGCGACGCGGCTTCTGCGGCGAGTGCGGCTCGAGCCTGTTCTGGGAGCGCGCCGCGTCGCGACACGATCAGCATCGCGGCGGGCACGCTGGATCAGCCGACGGGGCTGCGCATCGCCGCGCACTGGTTCGTGTCGCAGGCGGCCGACTACGACCGGCTGCCCGACGACGGCCTGCCGCGCCACGAGCGCAGCGCCGAGCGTGAGCGCGGCGGCTCCCCCTCGGAGGCGTGAGACTAAAGCGGCGGAGCCGGCGGCTCAGGCCACCGCCGGCCGGCGACCTCGAGCTGGCCGACCTTGAGCGTGCCGATCTCCACCTCGCCCGCCCGGAGCGTGCGGATCACGGCGCGGCCGATCGCGATCCGGCCGATGGCCACCGCCCCGACCGCCGTCACGGCGATCGCCAGGGGGCCCATGCTCGTCGGGCCGATGAGCCGGGCCCCGGTCACGTGAGCGCCGACGGCGCGAAAGCCAGTCGTTTCGGCTTTGGCGTGCCTGCGAGCGAGCACGGACCGAGGCTACCGCGTGATGCCCGCGGAGGCTAGTCGGGGATGTAGGCGAATGTGTCGGGGTTGGGGCCCGTGCGGCCGTCCTCGCCCTTGTCGAGCGCCGTGATCGCGTGGACGTCGGCGTCCGTGAGCTCGAAGTCGAACAGGTCGAAGTTCTCCTCGATCCGCGACGGCGTCGTGGACTTGGGGAAGACGATGCTGCCGCGCTGCAGGTGCCAGCGCAGGACCACCTGCGCCGGGGTGCGCTCCACGCGGCCGGCGATCTCGGTGATCACGCGGTCGTCGAGCACGCCGCCCTGGGCGATCGGGGACCAGGCCTCGGTGAGGATGCCCTGGTCCTCGCCGTAGCGGCGGACCTCGTCGTTGAGCAGGTACGGGTGGAGCTCGATCTGGTTGACCGCGGGGGTGACCTCGGTCTCGGCCGCCAGCCGCTTCAGGTGCGCGACCTGGAAGTTGGAGACGCCGATCGAGCGCGCCCGGCCCTGTGCCTTGAACTCCTCCATGACCTTCCACGTCGAGACGTAGTCGCCGTCGTAGAGCGTGGGCAGCGGCCAGTGGACGAGGAACAGGTCCACGTACTCCGAGCCCAGCGTCGTAAGGGTGTGCTCGAAGGCCTTGCGGGCGTCATCGGGGTGGTGGCAGGCGTTGGACAGCTTGCTGGTGATGAAGACCTCGTCGCGGCTCAGACCCGAGTCGCGGATCGCCTCGCCGACACCGGCCTCGTTGCGATACATCTCGGCGGTGTCGATGTGGCGGTAGCCGACGTCCAGGGCCCTGCGGACGGCCTCGGCGGTGTCCGGGGGCGGGATCTGGAAGACCCCGAAGCCGAGCTGCGGGATCTCGCTGCCGTCGTTGAGCGTGAGGGTGGGAACGGTGGAGACGGTGCTCACGGTGTCGATCCTCCTGTGCGGTTGGGGGTGGGTATCCCAGTCTGACCGGGGGCGGCCATAACTTCAAATGATGATTTGCGTAGTTCGATAGTCTGAAGCTATGGACCCACGTCGGGTGCTCACGTTCCGCGCCGTGGCTCACGAGCGCTCGTTCTCACGTGCGGCTCGCCGGCTCGCCCTGTCGCAGCCATCGGTGTCCAACCAGGTGGCGGCGCTGGAGCGCGAGGTGGGCGTGCAACTGCTCGAGCGCCGTCCGGGGGGCCTGCGCCTCACCCCCGAGGGCGAGATCCTGCTCGAGCACGCCGATGCCATCGCCGACCGCTTCGGCCTGGCCGAGACGCAGCTGTCCGGCGCCGCCGAGCGCCAGCGCACCCGGCTGCGGATCGGCGCGCTGCCCAGCGCCCTGGCCGGGTTCGTGCCGGCCGCGATCGCGCGGGTGCGCGAGGAGCATCCCGATACCCGGGTGACCTTCGACGAGGGGACGAGCGAGGAGCTGGCCGGCCGCCTGGCCTCCGGCGAGCTCGATCTGGCCATCGCCTACCAGGACACGACATGGCCCCGCGCAGAGCCTCCCGGGGTCAAGCGCCACCACCTCCTGCACGAGGAGTTCCTGGTCGCCATGGCCCCCGACCACCCGCGGGCCGCCCAGCACGAGGTCGACCTCGCCGATCTGCGCGACGACGACTGGACCGCCGCGCTCACCGACGGCGTCATCGTGCGGGCCTGCCGAGCCGCCGGCTTCGAGCCCCGGCTGGTCTCCATCACCCACGACCAGCTCGCGATCCGCGGCCTGGTCATCCGCGGGCTGGCGGTGACGCTCGTCGCCGAGCTGCTCGCCGACCCGTTCAAGGACCTGGCCCTGCGGCCCATCGCCGGGATGACCGTCGCGCGCGACGTCTACGCGCTGCTGCCGCCCGGTCGCCGCCACCCGCTGGTGGCGCCCACGCTCCAGGCGCTTGATGAGCTGGCGGTGGGGATGCGGCGCGCGGGCGCTGATTCCACGGCGACCGCGGAATCGGCCCTCTCCTAGTCAGTTCGGCTGGGGTGGCCGGGCCCGGGCCACGGAGCGAGGCACAGCAGCAGGCGTGAGTCGGTGATCGCCTCCACCTCGTGGCGCTCCGCCGGGTTGAAGTGGACGAGTCCCTGGGCTCCGAGCCGCTGCTCCTCGGCGCCGGCGCGAATCGCCACCTCCCCATCGAGGACGATGACAAGGGCGTGCTCGTGGACCTGATGCTCCGAGAGGCGCTCGCCCGCCGGCAGGGCGAGCAGGATCACCCGGTTGGCCTCGTCGTCTGAGTGCAGGATGCGCGGCGAGCGCGGTTCTACCTGCTCGGCGTCCAGGCGCCAGAAATCCACGGCCTGATCATACGTCGGCGTGTGCAACGCTGTCGGGATGGATCTGGGCACCTTCGGCGTGTGGACCGCGTACCGCGCGATCGGCGAGGAGAATGCCGCCGAGGCGGCGTCGCTCGTGGCCGGGCTCGGCTTCGGGACGTTCTGGCTGGGCGGATCGCCGCGCCTGTCCAGCGTGCGCCCGCTGCTCGAGGCCGATGACTCGCTGACCGTGGGCACGGGGATCGTCAACGTCTGGGCCTACCAGCCTTCGGAGCTCACGCGCGAGTACGCGGAGCTCAGCCCGGAGTTCGGCGATCGCCTCCTGGTGGGGATCGGGATCGGGCACCCGGAGGCCACCAGCGACTACACGCGCCCGCTGGCCTCGACGCGTGCCTTCCTGGACGGGATCGACGCCGCGCCGGGCGGCCGGGGTGCAATCCCGCCCGATCGCCGTGCGCTCGCCGCGCTCGGGCCCAAGATGCTCGACCTGTGCCGCGAGCGCTCGCGGGGCACCCTCACCTACTTCGTGCCGCCCGAGCACACGCGCGCAGCCCGTGCCCGCCTCGGCGAGGAGGCGCTCATCGCGGCTGAGCTCGCCTGTGTCCTGGACACCGATCCGGAGTCGGCGCGGACCACCGCTCGCCGCTACGCCGAGATGTACCTCGGCCTGGGCAACTACACCCGCAACCTCCTCCGGTGCGGCTTCACCGAGGATGACGTCTCAGGCGGCGGCTCGGACCGCCTGATCGACACGATCGTCCCCCACGGGACCGCCGCACAGATCGCCGCCGCCGCGCAGGCGCACCTCGACGCCGGCGCCGATCACGTGTGCCTCCAGCCCGTCGGGGTCAGGGGTGTCCCGCGGGCCGAGTGGACCGCGCTGGCGTCGGCGCTGGGCCTCGGCTGATCGCCGGGCGCACCCGGCGCTACTGGCGCTGCTGCTCTTCGACGGTCAGCTCGGCCGTCGGGCGGGCCTCGAGCCGGCCGTCGGGGATCGGCTCCCCGCTGAGGATCGACAGCCCGTAGGTCCCGTCCTTGAGGCGGGACTCGGCGCGCTCGACCGCGGCCAGATCCGCCTGGAGGTCGGCGCGGCGGCCGGCATCCAGCTCGTCCTGGTAGAGGTCCTCGGAGTCCACATCACCGGGCTCCACGTTCTCGTCTGACTCCAGGGCGCCGCCGCTGTGAAGGCCGAGCGCCTGCTCGATGCGATCGCGCTCACGCGCGAGAAGCTCACGGGCTCGTTCGGGGTCCATGGCCGGGGAGCCTACCCGTTCACCGCGCCCGTCGCAGGCCGGGCGGGCGGCCGCTGAGTCCTCGGGCGCGCAGGCTGGCGGTCCAGGCCGCGACGATCAACGCCACGCCCGCAGCCAGCGCCAGCCACGACCCGAGGTCCACTGACCCGAGCGCCGAGGCCGACCCCGGCGCGACTGCCGCGCGCGGCAGTGCCAGGCGATGTCCCTCAGCGGCGGCCACTGCCTGGACCACCCTCATGGTCGCCGGGACCAACGGTCCGTGGTCGGTGGCGACCCCCACGTGCCCGCGGGCGGGCGCCCCGCCCACGCTCACGACACCGAAGCCGGCGGGCATCGCGACGACGAGCGTCCCCCGGTAGACCAGCGAGAGCTCCTGGCCCAGGAAGCGGGCGTAGTTCCGTGGCTGGCGCCATAGCTCGGTGACGGACCCGAGGTCGGCCTGCGTGGCGATCAGCGCCACACGGATCGGGACGCCGGCGCGCTGGGCCTCGGCCACCAGGGCGCTGAGTTGCGCGGTCTGGGACGGCGCAAAGCCCCCGTCGCCGGGCACGTACACCGCCTGGGAGGCGAGCACGTCGCTGGCCGGGTCGCCGTCGGCGAGGACGATGCCGGGCGCCAGCAGAGCCGCTGCCATCACCGCGCACAGCCACGCCGCCAGCCTCGCCCCGTGGGGTCGGCGGCAGGAGGGAGGACGGCGCGTAGAGTCTGGCAACGGATATGAGCGTGTGGCGTCAGCGCGGGCGATGGGCGGGGGCGCTCCTGGTGATTGTGGCGGTTCTGGGCATGCCGGCCACGGCAGCTGCCCATGGCCCTGTCGACCCGGCGGCATCGAGCTACCTGGCCCGGGTCACCCGGGTCCCTGAGGGCGTGACCGTCAAGGTCGTCGACGGCGATCAGCGCCTGTGGATGCGTGCCGACCCTCGCAGGACGGTCATCGTTCTGGACTATCAGGGAGCTCCCTACCTGCGCTTCTCTCGGGCTGGCGTGCAGGCCAACGAGGCCTCGGCCATGTACTACCTCAACCAGGTTCCGGCCCAGCTCCCGCCCCTGCACACCGGGCCCCACGTCCCGCCGCGATGGTCGTCGGTCAGCGCCGGCCACTCCTACGGCTGGCACGACGGCCGCCTGCACGCCCTGGCCACGGCCGCGCTTGCTCCCGGCGCCACGTACCTCGGCCGGTGGACCGTCGGGCTACGCGTCGATGGCACGCCGGCTGCGATCGCCGGCGGCCTCTATTTCGCGGCCAGCCCCTCGATCGTCTGGTTCTGGCCGATCGTGGTGGCGCTGCTCTGCGTGCTGGCGGCGCGCCGGCTGCGCCGGCCCGAGCTCGACGAGCGCGTCGCCCGCGGGCTCGCCGCGACGGCGCTGGCGGGGTTCGCCGTCGCGGTGACCGGCCAGCAGCTGCACGGCCGCCCTTCGGTCTCGGTGGGGCAGGTGATCATCCTGGCGGTCGCACTGGCCTTTGCCGCCTGGGGCGCCTGGCGCCTGGTCCGCCGGCGCCACGGGTGGTTCACCTTCTTCATCATCGCCGCCGTGGCGATCTGGGAAGGGGCGTCGCTCATCGCGGTGCTGCTCGACGGCTACGTGCTGCTCGCCCTGCCACCGGTGCTGGCGCGGGTGGCCGTGGTGGCCTGCCTCAGCGCCGGCGTGGCCCTGTTGCCGATCGTGTTCGCGCTCGCTGAGCGCCCCCGCCGCCTCGCCGCCACCGCGTTGACCGGCGCGCTGGTCGCACTCGTGCTGGGCGGCTGCGGCGCGTCGGCGACGTCGCCGCCCCGCGAGCAGGCGATTCCGGCGGCGCTGATCGCCCAGGCGCGCCCCATCGGGCACGGCGCCGCGTTTCACCCGCCCGCGCCGGGGTGGGTGGGGACGGGTTCCGGGACCTGCCGGGCGCCGCTGGGCCGGCGGGACGGCGTGCACGTCGAGCTCTTTGCCGCCAACCGCGTCGTGCTCGTCGCCGCGGGGATCGGGGTCCGCGGCCCGGTGACACGCTCGGCCGGCCGGATCACCGGGGCGCGCTGCTACGGCGACCTCGTCACGCTGGAGCCGACCGGCGTGGTGCTGACCCGGCCGGGCGTGCGCCTGACGCTGGCCGACCTGTTCCGCGGCTGGGGCCGGCCGCTCTCCGCGCGCCGGCTGCTCTCGTTCACGGGCCCGGTCACCGTGTTCGTCGACGGCCGTCGGCGCACCGGGCCGCCCGGCAGCATCGCGCTCACCCGACACGCCGAGATCGTCCTGGAGGTGGGACCGCACGTCCCGCCGCACCCGGCCTATCACTTCCCACCGGGGGTGTAGTAGCCGGTCGCGGGCGAGGGGTGACCCGAGATATCGGCGCACGTCAACGGCAGACTGGGGAAGGGGGTCGGTACCGGCGTTAGCGTCGTCCCGTGCGAGTTCCTGAAGCTCAGATCGCACACCCCCTTCGCGCGCGGCGTGCGATCTGAGAGTTCAGCGGGCTGAACCCTGAGATCGCGCTCCGTCGAGATCGGCCGGGCGCGATCTGTGCGTTCAGGATTTCGCCGACGACGCTCCAGCCGCTCTTCCCAGGTCCGTCGTTGCCGTTCGTTCGCGCCCCGAGCCACGCCCTGACCGAGCGGGGCGGGCCGACGCCCCGCGGGGTCCGGCGTGGTCCTCTGGGGAACGTCGGGGCTCGGGGTCAGCCGAGCGGGCCGGCGCTGTGCCCGCTGTGATCGGCGGACTCCACCCGGTTGCGCCCCTGCGCCTTGGCCATGTACAGCGCGCGGTCGGCCTTGCGGACCAGCTCGTCAGGATTGACGGCGTCCTCGGGCAGGCCCGCGACGCCGAAGCTGGCGGTGATCGGGCCAGTCTGGACCAGCTCGGTGCGCTCGATCTGCTTGCGGATCTTCTCGGCCAGCTCGATCGAGCCCTGCCGGTCGGTCTCGGGGAGCAGGAGGATGAACTCCTCGCCGCCGAACCGGGCGGCGAAGTCGCTGGCGCGGATCGTGGCCGAGAGCAGCCGGCCCACGGCGGCCAGTGCCTTGTCGCCGTGGCTGTGCCCGTGCAGGTCGTTGAGCACGCGGAAGCGGTCGAGGTCGAGCAGCACCACGCCCAGGGGGCTGAGCGAGCGCCCCGCCTGGGCCACCATGCGCCGGATCGCCTCCTCGGCGGCACGGCGGTTGGGAAGCCCGGTGAGCGCATCGGTGACCGACCGCTCCTCGGCGCGCGCCAGCTCCCGCTGACTGGCCAGGATGGGCGCGGCACGACGGGCGGAGTCGCGCAGGGCGGCGTGCTCACGGTCGCTGATGCGCCCCGCATGGGCGACGAGCAACGTGCCGATGATCTCGCTTCCTGACACCAGCGGCTCGCAGGCCACGTCGGCGTCGATCGCTCCGCACACGCCGCAGGGCGCCAGCGGGCTGCGGTCCTTGCTGCGCTCGTGGCTGCGGCCCAGCCGCATGGCCAGGCAGGAGCGAGCGCCCAGCCCGTCGGTGCGGATGCCGTGCAGCGGGGTGTGATCCACCGCCGTGCCCAGGGTGGGCGCCAGGCGCTCGCCGCCATCGGCGACGAGCAGGACGCCGCAGCCGGCGCCGGGGAGGACCCGCTCGGCGTTGTCGATCAGCAGTCGCTGGGACTCCTCAGACGAGCTCGATGACTGCAGCAGCTCGTCGAGCTCGCGCCCCGCGTCGTCAAGGGAGCGCTCGCGGCCGACCAGGCTGCGCGCGGCGGCCACGGCGACGCCGGCGAACAGCGCGCCCAGCAGGGCGACGAGCCCGACGACCAGCCACGCCTCCGGACCGCCGCGACGGGCGTCGAGCCCCGCCGCGAACGCCGCGCCGGTGAGCAGGACCGCGGCCGTGCCGGCGGGCACGGCGACGCGACGAGCTGTCGGGGCGGACGGGTACAGCATCACCAGCGCATCGGCACCTCTTGTGGATTGCTTGAGGACGGGGGGTAGGCTTGGACCGTGGCCAGCCTGGAAGTGGAATCCGGCGAGCTGATCGTGCGGCTCAGCGGGATGGAGCGGGCCGCGGCGATGCGCCGCGAAGTGCGTGTCCCGCTGGCGAGCGTCGCCAGCGTGTGCGCCGAGCCCGACCCCTGGGGCGCGTTGCGCGGGATCCGGGCTCCCGGCACCGGAATTCCCGGCGTCGCCGCCTACGGCGTGAGGCGCATCACGGGCGGGGCGCCGGACTTCGCGGCCGTCCATGGCTGCGGGCCCGCGGTGCGGGTCGATCTCACGCCGGGCGCGCCGTTTGGCCGGATCGTGGTCACGGTCGACGACGCACAGAGCACCGTGGACGCCGTCCGCGCGTTGACCCACACGTGATCCGCCGAGGCGAGTACGTTGTGAAACCGTTGTGCACCACGTAGCCGCAAACGTCTGAGGAGAGGTGCAGATGGCGGTCAAGGCGGGTGACCTCGAACACGACCTGATCGAATCGCTGGGCCAGACGGTGGGCCGCCAGCTGGCCGATGCGGCCCCGGAGTCCTACCGGGAGTTCGTCCGCCAGTACTACCACTGGGTCCCGGCCAAGGACCTCGCCGACCGTGACCAGGCCGACCTGTGCGGCGCGGTCGTCGCCCACTGGCGCACTGCCCGCCGCCGGGCGCGGGGCGAGGCCAAGGTCAACGTCTACAACCCCCAGCGCGAGCGCGACGGCTGGACCTCGCCCTACACGGTCGTCGAGATCGTGTCCGACGACATGCCGTTCATCGTCGACTCGGTGACGATGGAGCTGAGCCGTCAGGGCGCCAACATCGAGCTCATCGTCCACCCGGTGATGCGTGTCGTCCGCGACCAGGAGGGGGAGCTGACCCAGGTGCTCGAGCCCGGTGGCGTGGCCTTCGGCTTCCTCACCGAATCGGTGATCCACGCCGAGGTCGCCTACGAGTCCGATCCCGAGCGCCTCTCGGTGCTCCGCGCCGGCGTCGAGCTCGTCCTCGAGGAGGTGCGCGCCGCCGTCGAGGACTGGGCCGAGATGCGCGCCAAGACCACCGCGCTGGCGACCGAGCTGCGCCGCCAGGCGCCGCCCGCCGGGCCGCACGAGCTTGGAGAGACCCAGGCCTTCCTCACGTGGCTGGCCGACGAGAACTTCACCTTCCTCGGCTACCGCGAGTACGTGCTGGGCCCGGGGGAGGAGTCGGCCGAGCTGAGTGTCGTCGAGGGGTCGGGCCTGGGCATCCTGCGCGGAGCGTCGCGGACGCCGTCCCAGACCCTCGCCGGCAAGGCCCTCGCCCTGGCCCGCTCGGCGCATCCGCTGGTGCTCACCAAGGCCAACTCGCGCGCCACCGTGCATCGGCCGTCCTACCTGGACTACGTCGGCGTCAAGCAGTTCGCCCCCGACGGCACCGTCCTGGGCGAGCGGCGCTTCCTCGGCCTGTACACGACGACGGCGTACAAGACCAGCCCGCGCGACATCCCGCTCCTGCGCGACAAGGTCGAGCGCGTGCTCAACCACGCCGCCTTTCCGCCTGACAGCCACGACGCCAAGGGGCTCATCGACATCCTGGAGTCCCTGCCGCGCGACCTGCTCGTGCAGATCGACGCCGACGACCTGTTCGAGATCGCCATCGGGATCCTCGGGCTCGGCGAGCGCCAGCGCGTGCGCCTGTTCGTCACCGCCGACCAGCTGGACCGGTTCGTCGCCTGCACGCTGTGCCTCCCGCGCGACCGCTTCAACACCGAGAACCGCCAGCGGGCGGGGCGGATCCTGGCCGACGCCTTTCGCGGCGACCACGTCGACTGGCGCCTCCAGCTCGGAGAATCGCTGATCGTCCGCGTCGACTACGTGGTGCGCACCCCGGGCGGGGTGCCCGACACCTACGACGTCGCCGAGATCGAGGCGCGGATCGCCGAGTCCACCCGGGCCTGGACCGATCAGCTGCGTGCCGTGCTCATCGCCGCTCACGGCGAGCAGGGCGGAGGCGAGCTCTTCGCCCGCTACGGACAGGCCTTCCCGCCGGGCTATCGCGCCGACCGCAGCGCCGAGACGGCGCTCCTGGACGTCGACCGCATCGAGGAGCTGATCGAGGCTGGCCACCCGATCATCGACATCTATCGCCGTCCCGCCGAGAGCGAGAACATGATCCGCTGCCAGCTGCTCAGCGCCAAGCGCGTGTCACTGTCAGACGTGGTCCCCACGTTCGAGCACATGGGGGTGAAGGTCGTCGACGAGCGCCCCTACGAGGTCAGCCCTTCGGGGACCAGCCCGGTGTGGATCTACGACTTCGGCCTGACCTGCGACCCGCAGGGCCTGGCCCGCGCCGGCACGTCATTCGCCGACGTGATCATCGCCGTCTGGTCGGGCTGGCTGGAGGACGACCGGCTCAACGGCCTGGTCATGGGCGCCGGGCTCACCGGCCGGGAGATCACGATCATCCGCTCGGTCCTGCGCTACCTGCGCCAGGCGACGGTCGCCTTCTCGGATGCGTACATGACCGAGACGCTGCTGCGCCATCCCACCATCGCGGTGGGGCTCGTGCGGCTGTTCGACGCGCGCTTTGATCCCGAGAGCGCGGACTCGGTGCAGAGCGAGGCGCTCACCGCGGAGATCGAGGCCGAGATCGACGAGGTCCAGAGCCTCGACGAGGACCGGATCCTGCGCAGCTTCCTCGCCGTGGTGCTGGCCATGCTGCGCACCAACTACTTCCGCGTCGCCCCAGGCAGCGACCCGCCCAAGCCGCTCGGCTACCTGTCGTTCAAGCTGGACCCCGCCCGGCTGGACATGCTGCCGCGGCCCCGCCCGCGCTTTGAGATCTTCGTGTACTCGCCCCGCGTCGAGGGGATCCACCTGCGCGGAGGCAAGGTCGCTCGCGGTGGCATCCGCTGGTCTGACCGCCGTGAGGACTTCCGCACCGAGGTGCTGGGGCTGATGAAGGCGCAGATGGTCAAGAACGCGCTGATCGTCCCCGTCGGCTCCAAGGGCGGCTTCGTCGTCAAACGACCGCCGAGGGGGGAGGGGCCGACGCGCTGCGCGAGGAGGGCATCGCCTGCTACCGCACCTTCCTGTCGGGATTGCTGGACCTGACCGACAACTACGCCGGCTCGGAGGTCATCCCGCCCGAGCGCGTCGTGCGCTACGACGACGACGATCCCTACCTGGTGGTGGCCGCCGACAAGGGGACCGCGACGTTCTCGGACATCGCCAACGAGGTCTCGGCCCAGTACGGGTTCTGGCTGGGCGACGCGTTCGCCTCAGGCGGCTCCCACGGCTATGACCACAAGGCGATGGGCATCACCGCGCGCGGCACGTGGGAATCGGTCAAGCGCCATTTCCGCGAGCTCGGCACCGACGTGCAGAGCGAGGAGTTCACGGTTGTGGCGATCGGGGACATGTCGGGCGACGTGCTTCGGCAACGGGATGCTGTGCTCGGAGCACACCCGCCTGCTGGCGGCGTTCAACCACGCCCATGTATTCCTGGACCCCGACCCGGACCCGGCCGCCAGCTTCGCCGAGCGCCGACGGCTGTTCGCGCTCGGGCGGTCATCGTGGAGCGACTATGACCTGGCGCTGATCTCGCCCGGCGGCGGGGTCCACGCCCGGACCATGAAGTCGATCCCGATCACCCCGGAGGTCAAGGCGGCCCTCGGGATCGAGGCCGACCGCCTATCGCCCACCGAGCTCATCCACGAGATCCTGCGGGCGCCCGTGGACCTGGTCTTCAACGGCGGCATCGGCACCTACGTCAAGGCGGCCACCGAGACCAACTCCGAGGTCGGGGACCGCGCCAACGATGGGCTGCGCATCGACGGTGGGCAGCTGCGCTGCCGCGTGGTCGGCGAGGGCGGCAACCTCGGCTTCACCCAGCGTGGCCGGATCGAATACGCCCTCAGCGGCGGCCCGGACGGCGCCGGGGGCCGGATCAACACCGACGCCATCGACAACGTCGCCGGCGTCAACTGCTCAGACCACGAGGTCAACATCAAGATCCTCCTGGGCGAGATCATCGCCGAGGCCGAGATGACCGACGACGAGCGCAACGCGCTGCTCGTCCAGATGACCGACGCGGTGAGCGCCCAGGTCCTCTACGGCAGCTACACGCAGACTCAGGCGCTGAGCCTGGCCGGGGCCCAGGCGGTGGGCATGGTGGACGTCCACGCTCGCCTGCTGCGCCGGCTCGAGCAGGTCATCGGCCTGGACCGCGAGATCGAGTTCCTGCCCTCCGAGAAGACGATCGCCGCGCGCCGCAACGACAGACGTGGGCTCGTCTCGCCCGAGCTGGCGACCCTGATGGCCTACGGCAAGATCTTCCTCTACACACAGCTCGTCGAGTCAGACCTCCCCGACGACCCGTACCTCGTCCGCGACCTCGAGCGCTACTTCCCCGCTCCGCTGCCTGAGCGCTTCGCCGAGCACATCGGCCACCACCGGCTGCGCCGGGAGCTGATCGCCACCATCGTGGCCAACCAGCTCGTCGACCGCGCCGGGATGACCTTCGCCTTCCGCCTGGTCGAGGAGACCGGGGCCGAGGCGCCCCAGCTGGCCCGGGCCTATGCGGTCGCCCGCGACGTGTTCGACATGCGCAGCTTCTGGCAGGCGGTCGAGGCGCTGGACAACCAGATCGAGGCCGGGACCCAGCTCTCGATGCTGATCGAGGGCCGGCGCCTGGTCGAGCGCGCCGCGCGCTGGGTCGTGCGCGCCGGGCCTCGAGCGGGCATCGACGTGACCGCGATGACCGATCGCTTCGCCCCCGCGGCGCAGGTTCTCGCCGCGGACCTGCCCGACGTCCTGCGCGGCCTGGACCGCGATCAGTTCGCCGAGCGGCGCTCTGACCTGGAGGCGGGCGGCGTGCCCGCCGAGCTCGCCCACCGGGTGGCCAGCATGCAGTCGCTGCTCTCGGTATTCGACATCGTCGTCGATGCCGAGCTGACCGGCTCGGAGCAGCCGGTGGTGACCGACGCCTACTTCGGCATCGGCGCGCGGCTGGGCCTCGACTGGCTGCGCGACCGCATCCTCGAGCTCCCGCGCACCGACCGCTGGCAGTCCCTGGCCCGCGCCGCGCTGCGCGACGACCTCTACCGGCTGCACCGCTCGCTCACGCGGGAGATCCTCCTCTCCGCCGTCGAGTTCGAGGCGCAGCTCCCGCTCGATGACTGGCTGGAGCGCAACGCGACGGCGGTCGCGCGCGCCGACGAGGTCCTGGCCGACGTCAAGGCCTCGCGGGAGTACGACACCACCACGCTCCCGGTCGTCCTGCGCGAGCTCCGCAGCCTCGTCGCCGACGCGGGTCAGCTCACCTGACGCGGCTGCCCCGCGGCGCGGCCCCTGTGTTCGCTGGGACGTGACTCGGGGTATCGGCGAACGTCAACGGCGGCTTTGGAAGGGCGGGCTGAGGCGTCGCTGCGAGATTCGCGCGAATCTTGAACGCTCAGATCGCACACGCCCTCGTTGCGCTGTGTGCGATCTGAGGGTTCAGCGGGCTGAATCGTGAGATCGCACGCCGTCGGGATCGGCGGTGCGCGATCTGTGCGTTCAGGATTTCGCCGGCGACGCTCCAGCCGCCCTTCCCCAGCCCGCCTTTGACGTTCGCCTCAAACCCCGCTCAGACGCTCGGGCCCGCGGGCGGGCCCGCTCAGCTGACCGCAGCGGTGCGGCTGTAGAACGGCTGGCCGCTGGGCGCGGTCCAGGCCAGCCGCACGCCCCCGGCGGAGGGGAGGCTGACGTGGGTGGTGAAGAAGCCCTCGGCGTCGGACGGGCGGATGGTGGCCACCGTCGTCCACGTGTTGGCTCCCTGGGGCTCGAACTCCAGCTGCGCCACCTTGGGGGCGTCGGTGGGGCGGATCTGACCCCAGATGAGGACGTGGGAGCCGTGCTGGGGCTTGGGGAGCCACAGCGGGAGCTCGAAGGCGTTGTAGGCCGGCTTGGCCGCGCCCGAGGGGTTGAACAGCAGGCCGGACTGGAAGGTGGCCCAGTAGGGCTTGGAGCCCTTCTTGTACTTGGTGTTGGGCGCGGCGTCCACGAGCAGGAACTGGGAGAACGCGGGCACCCGCGGGTTGGTCCACGCCATGTACTCGCCCTCGTTGAGGAACTCGGCCTGCTGGGCCTGGCTGAAGGGCTGGTACGGGCTGGGGCCACGGCTCTGGACGCCCCACTCGGTGATGTCGATCGGCATCCCGCCCCGGCCGCCGTGGGCGCGCTGGGCGCGGTCAAGCGCGCGCTCGATCCGTGTCAGCGAGGAGAGCGAGGCGGAGTTGGGGTCGGTGCGGACGAAGTTGGGCGGGTGCTGGAAGTCATACGGGTGATGGGCCCAGCCCTGGGCGTCGAACAGCGCTGGGTGGGCCTTGACGAAGGCGGCGCGTCCGTCCGAGGCCGGGCAGCCGATCGCGGTCGCGGCGGAACCCGTGAGCGGCCGGTAGCCGGCGCCCACGCAGTACAGCCCCCGCAGGAAGACGAGCGGGTCCATGCTCGCGCCGTAGCCCTGGTGGCTGGCCCCGTAGGCGGCGGTCTCGCCGATCATGATCGTGTCGTGCCGGTGTCCGGTCCGGGCCAGTCCGTTCCACGCCGCATCGAGCATCCCGCGATAGATGGCGGCGGAGGTCGGGACGAACTGGCCGTGCACCTTGGTCCACTGCGGCGTCATCCAGCCGCCGATGTTCGGCTCGTTCCAGATGCCCCAGGCGCGGACGGGCGGCAGCTGCGTCGGCGTCCCGTTGACGGCGGTGGTGGTGGAGCTGCCGTTGTAGCGCTTGCCCACGGCCTGCACGAACTGTCCGAAGTCGGTGGCGTTGGGGTCATGAGACCAGCGATAGCCCTGGTCGAGCTGGCGCGGGGGGGTCGCCCAGGTCGGCGCGGGCGCGGTGGGCTGGAAATACACCTGAAGGCCGTCACGCGCGGCGAGCACGTCGAGCAGGTCATAGCGGGCCCACGCCCCGCCCGGATACGCGTTGGGGTTGGTGGCGTTGAACTTGGGCTTCTTGGCCGCGTTGGGCTTGGGCGCGATCAGCGACCACACCACCGAGACCCGGATGCGGTCGATCCCCATGCCCTTGAGCGTCTGCAACGTGGAGGCCACCTGCGCGGGGGGCGAGTAGATGAGCAGCTGGTCGTCCTGGAGCGTCGTGGTCTGGCTGTGGGAGGCGAGCGCCGTGGGGGCGCCGCCGAGCGCGAACGCGACGATCGTCGTCAGGGCGGTGAGCAGGGCACGGACCGACATCGCCGCAGGCCTACCCCGTCCGCGGCGGTTTCATCCGCGTCCCGCCCTGCGGCCGGTCCTGCGCACCCGACCCGCGGGCCGCCCCGCGGACCCGACCCCACTCGCCCCGCGCCGAGGCTGCCGCGTAGGCCAGCACGTCGATCACGCCGCCGAGCAGGAAGGCCGCCGGCCCGGTGACGGCGCGCGCTGCAATCCGTCCAAGCACGGTTCCAAGCTATCGTCTGCGCGACCATGTCCACCCTGAAGACAAGCGTCACCGAGCTCCCCGAGTCACGCGTGCGCGTGGACGCCGAGGTCCCCGCCGAAGAGGTCGAGCGCAAAGTCCAGCAGGCCGCCCGCAAGCTCGGCGGCCAACTTCGCATCCCCGGCTTCCGCAAGGGTAAGGTGCCGCCGCCCGTCGTCATCCGCCGCCTCGGCCGCGAAGCGGTCTTCGACGAGGCGCTGCGCTCGTCGCTGAGCGAGTGGTACATCGACGCCATCGACACGGCCGGGATCGCCCCCATCGGCGAGCCGGACATCAACTTCGCCGAGGAGGTCCCGGGCCAGGGTGAGCCGCTGGCCTTCTCGATCGAGATCGGCGTGCGCCCCACGGCCACGCTCGGCACCTACAAGGGCCTGGAGGTTGGCCGGCGCGAGCCCACGGTGGCCGACGCTGACATCGACGCCGAGGTCGAGCGCCTGCGCGACCGGCTGGCCACGCTCGACACCGTCGAGCGCCCGGCGCAGCAAGGCGACCATGTCGTGGTCGATTACCTGGGCAAGGTCGACGGCGAGCCGTTCCCCGGCGGCGAGGGGCGCGACCAGCTCATCGAGCTCGGGTCGGGCCGGCTCATCGAAGGCTTCGAGACCCAGCTCATCGGCGCCTCGGCGGGCGAGGAGCGCACCGTCAACGTCAGCTTCCCGGAGGACTACGTCCCGGAGCTCGCCGGCAAGGATGCGACCTTCGACGTCAAGGTCTCCGAGATCAAGGCCAAGCGGCTGCCCGACCTCGACGACGACTTCGCCTCCGAGGCCTCGGAGTTCGACACGCTCGCCGAGCTGCGCGAGGACATCGCCTCCAAGCTGCGCCACACCGACGAGCACGCCGTCGAGCGCGAGTTCGAGCAGGCGGTGCTGGAGGCCGCGGCTAACGAGGCCGACGTCGAGCTGCCCGACCAGCTGATTCATGCCCGCGCCCACGAGATGCTCGAGCAGACCTTCTCGGCGCTGGGGCGCCAGGGGATCGGCAAGGACACCTACCTGAAGATCGCGGGCAAGGACGAAGAGGAGCTCGCTCACGAGGCTGAGCCCGACGCCGCCGCGGCGCTCCGGCGCGAGGCCGTGCTCGCCGCCGTCGTTGCCGCCGAGCAGATCGAGCCCTCTGACGAGGAGCTGCTCACGGCGCTCACGTCGGCCGCCGAGCGCGACGGCTCTGACCCTGCCGATCTCATGGAGCGCTTGCGCAAGGCTGGGCGCCTGGAGGAACTGCGCCAGGACGTGGCCACGACCCAGGCGGCCGAGTTGCTCGTGCGCGAGGCCACCCCCATCACCGTGGAGCAGGCCAAGGCGCGCCAAAAGCTCTGGACGCCGGGCAAGGACGACGGGGAAAACGATCCCACCCGCCCGTCCGGCGGCTCCTCGAGCCAACTCTGGACCCCGGGTAGCTGACGCTCGCAGGCGTTGTCCGCGGCGGCCAAGGCGGCCTCCCGCAAATGTCCACGACGGCTGCGCTGAGCGGCAACCGCCGATTGCTACAGTCGGCAGGATTCCGGCGCACGATGCGAAAGTTGTGTGCCGTTCCGAAACCGTGAAACGAGGACGATGAGCCCACTCGTACCAATGGTCGTCGAGCAGACCTCCCGCGGGGAGCGCGCCTTCGACATCTACAGCCGTCTGCTCAATGAGCGGATCGTCTTCCTCGGCACGCCCGTCGACGACCAGATCGCGAACCTGATCGTCGCGCAACTCCTGCACCTGGAGTCCGAGGATCCCGACAAGGACATCTCGATCTACGTCAACTCGCCCGGCGGGTCGGTGTATGCGGGCCTGGCGATCTACGACACGATGCAGTTCATCAAGCCCGACGTCTCGACGATCTGCGTCGGCATCGCCATGTCGATGGGCGCGCTGCTGCTCGCCGGAGGCGCCGAGGGCAAGCGGATGGCGCTGCCCAACGCGAAGATCCTGATCCACCAGGTTTCCTCGAGCTTCCAGGGCCAGGCGACGGATATCGAGATCCACGCCCGGGAGATCATCGACGTCCGGCGCAGGCTGGATGAGATCATTGCCAAGCACACGGGTAAAGACCTTGAGGAAGTTCGGCGTGATACCGAACGTGATTACTTCATGAGCTCAGAGGAGGCCAAGGAGTACGGAATCATCGATCGCGTGATCTCGCAGCACTAGTGCTTTAGGCTCTAGGGCTGGAGAACGCTGACCGAGTCGTCACTCCGGGAGGGGATCTATGGCACGTCCGACCGACTCCAACGAACAGCTTCTCTGCAGTTTCTGCGGAAAGTCACAGCGGCAGGTCAAGAAGCTGATCGCCGGCCCGGGCGTCTACATCTGCGACGAGTGCATCGATCTCTGCAACGAGATCATCGATGAGGAGCTGACCGCTCCGCCGAGCTTCGACATCGAGAACCTCCCCAAGCCGCGGGAGATCTACGACGTCCTCAACGAATACGTGGTGGGCCAGGAGCAGGCCAAGCGATCGCTCTCGGTGGCGGTCTACAACCACTACAAGCGCGTGCAGATGATGCAGTCCGATGAACACGACATCGAGCTGCAGAAGTCCAACATCCTCCTGCTCGGGCCGACCGGGTGCGGCAAGACGCTGCTGGCCCAGACCCTGGCCAAGATCCTCAACGTCCCGTTCGCGATCGCGGACGCCACCGCGCTCACCGAGGCCGGCTACGTCGGCGAGGACGTCGAGAACATCCTCCTCAAGCTCATCCAGGCCGCCGACTACGACGTCAAGAAGGCCGAGACCGGGATCATCTACATCGACGAGGTCGACAAGATCGCCCGCAAGGCCGATAACCCGTCGATCACCCGCGATGTTTCCGGCGAGGGCGTCCAGCAGGCGCTGCTGAAGATCCTGGAGGGCACCACCGCCAGCGTGCCGCCCCAGGGGGGCCGCAAGCACCCCCACCAGGAGTTCCTCTCGATCGACACGACCAACGTCCTGTTCATCTGCGGCGGGGCCTTCGCCAACCTCGATCGGGTGATCGAGCGGCGCATCGGCCACCAGGGCGTGGGCTTCGGCGCCGCCATCCAGTCCAAGGAGCAGCGCGACACGGGACAGATCTTCGAGCACTGCCTGCCCGAGGACCTCATCCAATACGGCCTCATCCCCGAGTTCATCGGCCGCCTGCCGGTCATGTCGGCGATCCACCAGCTCGACCGCCACGAGCTGATGAAGATCCTCACCGAGCCGCGCAACGCGCTCGTCCGGCAGTTCCAGCGCTTCTTCCAGTTCGACGGCATCGAGCTCGTCTTCGCCGACGAGGCCCTGTCCTCGGTCGCCGACAAGGCGCTCGAGCGTGAGACCGGAGCCCGCGGCCTGCGCTCGATCATCGAGGAGGTCCTCCTCGAGGTCCAGTTCGAGCTGCCCTCGCGCCGCGACGTGCAGAAGTGCGTCGTGACCCGGGAGACGATCGAGAAGGGCGTCTCGCCGACGCTCGTCACGGTCGCCGCGCCCGACGAGGACGAAGCCGCCGCCTAAGAGGTCCCGAGCTGCCGGCGGAGCCGGCGGATGACTTCGATCTCCTCGAGGTCGATCAGGTCCTTGGGCCGCCCGGCCGCGCGCTTCATCGACTCCAGGTCCTCCAGCGACGCGATGAGAAACGCCGCACCGCCGACAGCGATCCGCTCGGCCCTCTCGCGCAGGCGCCCGTATGACGGCGACCCGGCGGGCGCCACGAGCAGATCGATGCGGCCGTCGTCACTGTCGAGGGTCAGGATGGACATCTGCCGAAGTGTCCTGGCGTCCGGCACGAACGGCACGTCGTCGGGAACGTCGCGGAGCTTCGCGCCGAGCTCGACCATCGCTTCGCCCAGGGCCTCGAGGTTGGCCGCGTCCGTCGCGTAGACGATGTCCAGATCGTTCGTGTTCCGAGACGATCCATGGAGCACCATGGCAATACCACCCACCACGACGAAATCCACGCCGTGAGCGACGAGGCGATGCAGGAGCGGGGTCGGCCTGAACTCAGGCCAGTTGTCCACGTGCCCGTGCCCCCGCGAGCGCCAGCTCCCGGACGTTGGCGTAGCTGCGCTCAAAGCCGAGCAGACGCTGCTCGGGCGTGAACCGCAGGTTCGCCGCGACCAGGGTCTCGTCGATGCTTGACTTCTTGGGTGGCGCCATCAGCGTCAGCTCGCGGCCACACGCACGCAGCGCCCGCTCCACCGTGGCCACGCGGGGGCTGGAGCGATCGGACTCCAGGCCGGCGACCGCGGACTGAGTGGTGCCCATGCGCGAGGCGAGCGCCTGCTGGCTGAGGCCGGCGGAGCGACGGGCCTCACGTATGAGCTGTCCGGGGGACATCGTAAAAAGACGATATCACCGTCCCCAACGGAAAAAGACGATGATCGTCAGTTGGATCTACACTCGCCAGGTCATGTCCGACCTCCAATCCACCACCCGTTACGACCCCACCGAGGTGGAGCCGCGGATCGTGGAGAAATGGCTGCAATCCGGACTGTTCCATCCCGCCCCGGAGGGCACCGCGGAGGAGAACTACTCGATCGCCATTCCGCCGCCGAACGTGACCGGCGTGCTCCACATGGGCCATGCCCTCAACAACTCGATCCAGGACTGCCTGGCTCGCTATCACCGCATGCGCGGGCGGCGCACGAAATGGATCCTGGGCACCGACCACGCCGGCATCGCCACCCAGACCCAGGTGGAGCGCGCGCTCGTCGCCGAGGGGACCCACCGGCGCGACCTCGGGCGCGATGCGTTCGTCGAGCGCGTGTGGGAGTGGCGGGCGCAGTACGGCGGGACCATCATCGAGCAGCTCAAGCGACTCGGGGCCTCGGCGGACTACGAGACCGAGCGCTTCACGCTCGACGACGACTACGTCCGGGCGGTCCTCAAGGTCTTCGTCTCGCTCTACGAGAAGGGCTACATCTACCGCGACCGCTACATGGTCAACTGGGATCCGGGAACGGGCTCGGCGATCTCGGATCTGGAGGTCGAGCAGCGCGAGGTCAAGGACACCCTGTACTACATCGACTACCCGCTGGACTCCGGCTCCGGCGCCATCACGGTGGCCACGGTGCGGCCCGAGACGATCCTGGCCGACTCCGCCATCGCCGTACATCCCGAGGACGAGCGCTACCGCCGGCTCATCGGCGAGAAGGCGATCCTGCCGCTGGTGGGGCGCAAGCTCAAGATCATCGCCGACGAGTACGTCCGGCCCGATTTCGGGACCGGGGCGCTGAAGATCACACCCGCTCACGATCCCAACGACTTCGAGATCGGCCGCCGCCACGGCCTGGCCCAGCCGTCGGTCATCGGCGAGGACGGCCGCATCACCGATGAGGCCCCCGAGCGCTTCCGCGGCATGACCTCCGCTGACGCCCAGAAGGCCGTCGTGGCCGAGCTCACTGAGCAAGGGCTCATCGACCACACCGAGCCCTACGAGCACACGGTGCCGTTCTCGCACCGCTCGGGGCAGCGGATCGAGCCGCTCATCTCCCTGCAGTGGTTCATGGCCATGGACGACCTGGCCAAGCCCGCCATCGAGGCCGTGACCAGCGGCCGGGTGCGCTTCCACCCCGCCAATCAGGCCAAGGTCTACCTCGACTGGATGCAGAACATCCGGCCCTGGTGCATCTCGCGCCAGCTGTGGTGGGGCCACCAGCTCCCGGTCTGGTATCGCGACCTCGACACCTACGTGGGCATGGAGCCGCCCAAGGGCGAGGGCTGGCATCGCGATCCCGACGTCCTGGACACCTGGTTCTCGAGCGCCCTGTGGCCGTTCGCCACACTCGGCTGGCCCCAGGACACGCCGGAGCTACGGGCGTTCTATCCCACCGACGCCCTGGTCACCGGGCGCGACATCATCTTCCTGTGGGTGGCGCGCATGATCATGATGGGCCTGGAGTTCACCGGCACCGAGCCGTTCTCCGACGTCCACATCACCTCGATCATCCAGGCCCCCGACGGCCGGCGCATGTCCAAGTCGCTGGGGACCGGGATCGACCCGATCGACCTCATCGAGGGCGGCCCCCGCCCGCCCGTGTTCGCCCAGGGCAACCAGCCCCCCGGGGACTTCCCGGCCTACGGCGCCGACGCGGTGCGCTGGGGCCTGCTGGCCATGTCCAGCGGCCAGGACGTCCGGTTCTCCGAGGACAAGGTGGCCCAGGGCCAACAGCTCACCAACAAGCTGTGGAACGCGGCGCGGCTCATCCTGACCGGCGTGAACGGCGGGGGCGCCGCGGTACGCGCGGCGGCGATGCCCACGGCCGTCGAGGACCGCTGGATCCTGTCGCGGCTGGAGCGCGCCCGCGCCGAGCTGTCGGCCGACATCGAGCGCTTTGACTTCTCGCACGCGGCGCTCGGCCTCTACGACTTCGTCTACGGCGAGCTGTGCGACTGGTACCTGGAGCTCGTCAAACCTCGGCTGCGCGCCGGCGAGCCCGAGCTGTCCGCGACGCTCCTGCACGTCCTCACGGAGACGGTCGCGATCGCGCATCCGCTCATTCCGTTCGAGACCGAGGAGATCTACTCCCACATCCCCGGGTCCGAGGGGCTGCTGGCGGCCCGCGTGTCCAGCGGCGCGGTGACCGAGGTGGACGAGTCCGCCGAGGCCGCCGTGCAGCATGCGATCGCCGCCGTCCAGGAGCTGCGGCGGTGGCGCGACCTGGCCGGCGTCAAGGCCGGCGCCGTGCTCGACGCCCGGCTCGAGGCGCCGGGGTACGAGGACACGATCGAGCACGTCAGCCGTCTCGCGCGGCTCACTCTTGACGGCGCCGCGACCGGCAACGGCGCCGACCCGGTCGCATCGGTGCCCATCCCCGGCGGTCAGGTGCAGATCTTCGCCGGTGACGAGGTCAACGCCGAGGCCACGGAGGCGCGCAAGGCGGCGCATCGCTCCAAGCTCGAAGCCGAGATCACACGCTCCGAGGGCAAGCTCGCCAACCCGGGGTTCGTGGCCAAGGCGCGCCCGGAGGTGGTCCAGGCAGAGCGTGACAAGCTGGCGCGCCTCACGGGGGAGTTGGAGGCACTGTGACCCGCGCGCACCCCTGGCCCGCCCACGCCTTCACGCCGGAGGAGGCCGAGCGCTACGTCCTCTCGCTGGAGCGCTTCGGGATGCGCTTCGAGCTGGACCGCATGCGGCGGCTGATGACCGCGCTCGGTCACCCAGAACGGGCCTTCCAGTCCATCCACGTCGTCGGCACCAACGGCAAGTCCTCCACGACGCGGATGATCGCGTCCATCCTCGGCCATCACGGGCTGCGCACCGGCACCTACCTGTCCCCGCACCTGGTCTCCTTCGGGGAGCGCATCCGCATCGGCGACCGTGACCTGACCGCCACCGAGTTCGCGGCCGCCGTCACGCGGGCTGCCCGGGCTGCGGATCTCGTCAATCGTGCTCTGGACGCGGACGACCGCGTGACCCAATTCGAGGTGCTCACCGCCGCTGCCTACTCGGAGATGGCGCGCCAGGGCGTGGAGTGCGCGGTGATCGAGGCGGGGCTGGGCGGCCGCTATGACGCCACCAACGTCATCCCGTCAACCGTCCAGGTCCTGACCAGCGTCGGCCTGGAGCACACGCGCTGGCTGGGGCCGACGCTGACGGCCATCGCGGGGGAGAAGCTCGATGTGGTGCAGCCGTCGGGGACCCTGGTCCTCGGCAGTGGGCTCGCGCCCGAGGTGCTGGCCGTCGCCGAGCGCGTCTGCGCCGAGCGCGGGGCGCGCATCGTGCAGGCGGGCACGGATCCGGGCGTGGCCGTGGTCGGCGCCCCCGGCGCCTACCAGCGCCGCAACTTCGCGCTGGCGCGGGCGGCGGCGGAGGTCTATCTCGAGCCGTCCCGGGCGCTGGATCCGGCGGCCGTGGCCGCGGCCGCGGCCGAGGTGCGAGTCCCCGGGCGTCTGGAGCAGATCGACTCCGACCCGCTGACCCTGGTCGACGTCGCCCACAACCCGGAGGGGATGCGTGCGCTGACCGAGTCGCTGCCGGAGCTCGCACGTGGGCGTACGCCGATCGTCGCCGTGGTCTCGGTGCTCGACGACAAGGACGCGGCCGGAATGCTGGCCGAGCTGATGCCGGCGTGCGATCGGCTGGTGCTCACGGCGACCCAGAACCCGCGGGTACTGCCGCCGGCGACGCTCAAGTCACTGGCAGCGCAGCTCGACGGGCCGCCGGTCGAGGTCGTCGGCGACCCGTGGCGTGCCCTGGCCCGCGCGCGAGAACTGGCCGCGCCCGGTGGGCTGGTGGTGGTGACCGGGTCCCAGTACCTGATCGGCGACCTGCTGGCCGGCGGACGCCGCGAGCGCGCTTCCAGCCTCTGACCCGGGCATGGACGAAACGGCGATGAACGACGACGATCAGCCCAAGTTCCTGGCCATGATCGGGCTCGTGGCGCTGATCGTCGCGGTCGTGATCCTCGTCTTCTTCGGCGTCGGATATCTGTTCGGGCGCGCGTTTCTGTAGCGATTCCCACGATTGGGGAAAAGGAACCGGGTAGTTGACGGCGTATTGATATGAGCCGCACAATCCCGGTGCCCACTACACTCGCCCCCTCAATGCTGCCATTCGCAATCTTCGGCATCCACAACAGCGCCCTGCGCCTGGCTGTGGAGCTGGTGATCCTCTTCCTGGTCGTCATCTGGCTGGCGCTCATCTATTGGACGTATGCCGACGCCCGCCGCCGCATCGCCGATCCGCTGCTGATCGGGTGCGCCACCCTGGCTTCCGGCTTCCCCTACGTCGGCACCATCGTGTACATGATCGTGCGGCCGCCCGAGTATCTCGATGACGTGCGCGAGCGCGAGCTGGAGATGCAGGCCGCCGAGGCCCGTCTGGCCGAGCTCGGATACCACCTGTGCCCGCACTGTGACTTTGAGGTGGAAAAGGACTTCCTGCGTTGCCCCAACTGCATGCGCAAGCTCAAGGACCCGTGCCACGCATGCGGCCGGCCCCTGGACCCGATGTGGAAGGTCTGCCCGTTCTGCGAGGCCGAGATCGGCGTGCCCGGAGGACCGAGCGGAGCGGGTGGGCGGGGTCCGACTCCCCGGCGACAGCGCCGGCGCGCCGAGAGCGCCGAGCAGTCCGCCGCCGAGCAGCCGTCGACCACCTGACGGGTCGACCGTCCTCCGCGGCGACCGCGTAGCCTGTCGACGACCCGAACCTCTGGACCCCTCAAAGGAGGCCCGCCGCCGTGGAGCGAACGCTCATCCTTGTCAAGCCCGATGCCTTTGCCCGCAACCTGACCGGGGAGATCATCGCCCGGTTCGAGCGCAAGGGCCTGCGCCTGGTGGCGCTTCAGCTGATGACGATGACGCGTGAGCTGGCGGCGCAGCATTACGCTGAGCATGAGGGCAAGGGTTTCTATGACGAGCTCGTGGACTTCATCACCTCGGGCCCGCTGGTGGCGATGGTGCTCGAGGGGGAGTCGGCGATCCGCGCCGCCCGCCAGGTGATCGGCGCCACCAACCCGCTCGAGGCGACCACCGGGTCGATCCGCGGCGACTACGCGACCTCGGTGGGCCAGAACATGGTCCACGGCTCCGACGCGCCCGAGTCGGCCGCGCGCGAGGTCGGGCTCTTCTTCGGAGATCTGGCCTAGCCGGCGGTGCCGGCGGCGAGCCTGATCCTCGCCTCCGCGTCGCCCCAGCGCCGCGCGATCCTCGAGCAGATCGGGGTCGCCTTCGAGATCCGCGTCCCGGCCGTCGACGAGCTCTCGGCGGGGCCGGCCGCCGAGGTGGCGCTGGAGAACGCCTATCGCAAGGCGTCATCGATCGCGCCCGCCGAGCTGCCGGTGCTCGGCGTGGACACCGTCGTCAGCCTCGGGCGCGAGATCTTCGGCAAGCCCCGCGACGCCGAGCACGCCGCGGACATGCTCGAGGCGCTGGCGGGCCGGCGTCACGTCGTCATCAGCGGCGTGTGCCTGATCGATGGCGACCGGGTGCAGACCGCCGCCGCGCACACCACGGTGGAGTTCCGCGCGCTGGACCGCGCGGCCATCGACGCCTACGTGCGCACGGACGAGTGGCAGGGCCGTGCCGGGGCGTATGCCATCCAGGGGCGCGGCGCCACGCTCGTCGCGCGGATCGAGGGCGACTATCTCAACGTGGTCGGCCTGCCGGTGTCGACGCTGATCGACATGGCCCCGGGGTTGATCGCTGACTGAGTCGGGTGGTACTGTGCCCGCGCCTTTGCAGCGGTCCCGACCTTTTGGAGGAGGAGGGGGAAGTGTCTGAATCGAGCATTCCGCCATCAGCGGCCGCGGCCAGCACGACGCCGAAACTCTTCGTTCGTCAGTCGTCAGGCCTGGTCCGCAACGTCAGTGTCACCAACGCGCTGTTCTTCAACGTCGCGGCGTTCGTCGGCGTCGGCCTGACGCTGTATCCGATCTTCTACTCGCTTCCGCTGGTGCCGATGTGGAAGGCCGGCCCCTTCTCGGCCTACGGTTGGGCGTCGATCATCGCCGGGCTGTTCTGCATCCTCCTCGCGCTCATCTTCGCCTCGCTCACCTCGGTGATGCCGCGCTCTGGCGGCGACTACGTGTTCACCAGCCGCATCCTGCACCCGGCGCTGGGGTGGCTGGAGTCATGGACGCTGGTCATCGCGTCGGTGCTGATCATCGCCTTCGAGGTCCCGCTGGTGCTGCGCAACCTCCAGATCACCGCCCGGATCATCGGGATCGGGGCCGGCGGGTTCGGCGGCGCCAACAGCTGGTTCACCGACGCCACGGGCGCCATCACCGGCACCCCCGGCTTCATCGGCTCCATCGTGGTCCTGCTCGCCATCGGGGGTATCTGCGTGCTGCCGACGCGCACCTTCCATCGCGTGGTGACGGCGCTGGCCGGGTTCGGCGTGGCCTGCTTCGTGGCGATGTTCGTCTTCGGCCTGCTCTTCACCCACAAGGGCGAGCTTCGTCGCCAACCTGCCCCACTACACGGGCGGGGTGACCGCGGCCAAGATCGCCGCTTCCGGACATGCCGCCGGAGTGCTGGGGGGTCCCAGCCAGAGCTTCATCTCGCGGATCTTCGACACCGGGGCGTTCCCGATCGTGCTCTCGGTGCTGCTCTTCCAGTTCATCGGCTTCCAGTACTCGGCCTACATCGCCGGTGAGGTCCGCGGCAACGTGCGCCGCGGCGTGCTCATCGCCCTGCTCGGCGCGCTGCTCATCGGCGTGCTGGCCAACTCGGTCTACGTCGACGCCATCTCCAGCCACTTCGGCTTTGACACCAACGTGTCCTGGGGCGCGGGCTACTGGGGCTGGCCGCACTCGATCTCCCCGCTGCCGCTCGGACAGCCCAACGCGATGCCGCTGCTGGCCACGGTGGCCAACAAGAGCCTGTGGCCGATCTGGGCGCTCATCAGCCTCGGCGGCGTGGTCTTCCCGTTCCTGCTCTGCCCGGTCTACATCAACTTCATCAGCCGCATGCAGCTGGCTTGGAGCCTTGACCGCCAGATGCCGGAGTGGTTCGGGCGCGTCAACGAGCGCCTGCGGGCCCCGCTGAACGCGATCCTGGCGACGCTGGGCCTCACCGCCCTGTTCCTGTTCTTCCAGAGCTACAAGGATCTGCCGACGTTCCTGGCCACGAGCGACCACAAGCTCAACCTGGCGGGCACGGCCTGGTTCTCGATCGTGATGGCGCTCTTCACCTGGTGCCTGCCCGGCTTCAACGCGATTCTCGTGCGCTGGCGCCGGCCCGACCTCGTGCGCAACGCGCCGTTCGGCTCCAAGCTGCCCTGGATCGGCCTGGCCTGGCTGGTGTTCCCGGTGTGGATCTACGTCTTCGCCGTGATCAAGCCCATCGTGAACGCGCTCAAGGCGGGGGGTGCCCTCACCTACCTGGAGTCCAACGGGATCATCGACGCTGCCTGCTTCTACGTGATCGGGATCATCATCTTCTTCATCATGCGCTACCGCGCCCGCGCGGCCGGCGTCGACGAGAAGATGCTGTTCACCGAGCTGCCGCCGGATTAGGCCCCACCGACCCTCAACACCCATCGTGGCCACCCGCCTCTACATCGCCTCGGACCTCCACGCCGCCGAGAAGGCCTGGCGCAAGTTCGTCAACGCGATCAAGCTCAACGTCTACAAGGCCGACGTGGCCCTGCTGGCGGGCGACCTCACCGGCAAGGCGATCGTCCCCATCGTCCAGAACAGCGACGGCCGTTATGGGACCGATCTGTTCGGGGTGCACCGCACCGCCCGTGGGGACGAGGAGCTCGCCGCGCTCCAGCGAGACATCGCCGACGTGGGCTACTACTCGTTTGTCACCACGGCGCAGGAGGCCGAGCGCCTGTCGGGTGACGAGCCCGGTCGGGACGAGCTGCTTCACCGCCTGATGAGCGAGCGGGTGCAGGAGTGGCTGGAGCTCGCCACCGAGCGCCTGGACGGCAGCCCGGTCCCCCTCTACCTCATCCCCGGCAACGACGACGAGTTCGGGATCGACGAGATCCTCGATGCCCCCGGCCACACCCCTGTCAACGCCGACGGCAAGGTCGTGGACATGCCCGGCGGCCTCCAGCTCCTGGCCTGCGGCTGGTCCAATCACACCCCGTGGCAGACCCCCCGCGAGGAGTCAGAGGACGAGCTCTACGCCCGCCTGGACGCGCTGGCCAAGCAGGTCTCGGACCCCCGCCGCGCCGTGTTCATGATCCACGTGCCGCCCCACGACTCCGGCCTGGACACCGCGCCGATCCTCGACGAGAACCTCCGGCCCACGATCTCCGCCGGCGACGTCCTGCGCGGGCCCGTGGGCTCCACCGCGGTGCGGCGCATCATCGAGGCCTACCAGCCCGTCCTGGCCATCCACGGCCACATCCACGAGTCCGGCGGCGAGCGCAAGATCGGCAACACCGTCTGCATCAACCCCGGCTCGGAGGCCAACCACGGGATCCTGCGGGGGTACCTGGTGGACATCGGCAAGAAGGGCGTGGAGCTGACCCAGCGGGTGGAGGGGTAGCCGTTCGGTCGTGGTGCCCTGCCGGCGTCTGCCCTGGGATTTCGGCGAACGTCAACTGCGGCTAACGAGTGGAGAGCGTGGGCGGCATCTGCGCTCCGGGCGTCCCTCGGCGGGGTCGTGGCGGATAGTGGAGGAAATAGCTCCAAGATCCGCCCCAACCCCCTGTAAAGCCCACCATTTACGCCCCGAACCCCCTCCTCCCAGCCTAAGAAGCCACCCCACAGAACCGCAGCGCCACCACCGCCAGCGCCTGCGCGCACGCCACCAGCCCGTCCACCGGGACGTACTCGTCGATCGTGTGGGCCACCGTAGCCCCGTCGGGGTCGAAGCCGGGCGGGCCGTAGCCGATCGAGGGGATTCCGGCCAGCTGGGTGTAGGTGGCCCCGTCATACCAGGAGTCAAGGCCGCCGAGCTCGCGTCGCAGCCCCAGGTCCGCGCTCGCCTCCCTCATCGCGCCCACGATCGGCGATGACTCGGCGATCTCCATCGGCATGACGCCGTTGCTCCACCACTCGAACGTGGGCGGGTGCGCGGCCAGCCAGTCGTCGCGCGCGCACTCGCCGGTGATCCACTCCTCGACCTCGGCGCGGACCTTCGAGCCCCAGCCCTCGCCGTCGGCCTGCACCGGGAGGTACATGACGGCGATCGTGAGGTCGCATGAGGAGGGGTAGGTGACCGGCCACTCGCCGCCGCTCACCACCGTGGGCAGCAGGGAGGGCGCCGACAGGACGGGATGACGGAAGCGCGCCTGCGCGGCCCACCTCGCGCGCAGGGAGGCGATCGCGTCCAGGACGACGCCCGCCTTCTCGATCGCGTTGACGGCGCCGCCGCGGCGCCAGTCGGGGTGGCGCACCTCGGCGTGGCCCGGGCGGCCGGGCACGCGGATGACCCCGTACTCCGAGCCGCGGCAGGCGACCCAGGTGCGGAAGTCGGTGGGCTCGGTGACGATCCCGGCGTCTGCGCGCAGCCCGTGCACCACCAGCGCGCTGCCGCCCGCGCCCGAGGACTCCTCGTCGGTGTTGGTGGCCACGATCAGGTCGCCGGCCAGGGTGATGTTGGCCGCCGCGATGGCCTGGGCTGCGTAGGACATCGCCGCCACGCCGCCCTTCATGTCGCAGGCGCCGCGCCCGAACAGCTTGCCGTCGCGGACCCGGGGGGTGAAGGGGTCGCTCGTCCACTGGGCCTTGGGCTCGCCCGAGACGACGTCGATGTGCCCGTTGAAGAGCAGGCTCTGACCGCCGCCGGAGCCGCGCAGGGTTGCGATGAGCTGCGGACGCCCGGCGAAGTCCAGCCCCTCGGGTACCAGCGGGGCGCCCGCCATGGTCGCGGCGTCGGGCTCGAACAGCTCGATCTCGGCGCCGTAGGCGCGCAGGCCCTCGGCCAGGTAGGCCTGCAGCGCCGCCTCCTGGCGCGGCGGGTCGCCGACCTCGCGGGCGGTGGTGTCAAATGCGATCAGCGCCGAGGCGAGCTCCACGAGCTCCTCCCGGCCGTCGGCGATGGCGTCGCAGACGCTGCGTTCGAGGTCGGACAGGGGCACGGTTGCGGCACCCTAACAACCCGCAGATGGCCGTCGTTTACCGTATTCATGAGATGACCGAGACCTCCGCCGAGATCGGCCTCGTCAGTGAGGCCCGCCGCCTGATCGACCTGGCCGGCGATCGCGGCATCGTGCTGCGCCTCCTCGGCGGCCTGGCTATCCAGATGCTCACGCCCGAGCTGCCGCCGCGCACCCGGGCCGGGCAGGATCTGGACTTCGGCTCGGTCCGCTCCAGCCGCAAGGCGCTCATCGAGCTGCTCGCCGAGGAGGGCTACGTGGGCGACCGCAACTTCAACGCCCTCTACGGAGATAAGCAGCTCTACTTCACCCACGCCGAGAGCGGCCTCGCCATCGACGTGATGATCGACCGGCTGCACATGTGCCACACGGTCGAGTTCGCCGAACGGGCGACGGTCAAGCCGTACACGCTGTCGCCGACCGACCTGCTGCTCTCCAAGCTCCAGATCGTCGAGCTCAACGCCAAGGACCTCGATGACTGCCTGCGCCTGCTCGTCAGCTTCGCGCTGAGCGACTCCGACGATCCGGACGTCATCGACCTGCGCGTCATCCGGGCGCTCGTCGGCGACGACTGGGGCTGGTGGAAGACGATCTCACTCAATCTGGAGCGGATCCGCGCTGCGCTGGCAGACGGCTCGGTGGCCGTCCCCGACGGCGGCCGCCGTGACCCCGCCGAGGCCGTCCAGACCCTGTCAGAGGCCCTCGAACAGACGCCCAAGAGCCGCCGCTGGAAGCTGCGCGACCGCGTCGGCGAGCGCAAGCGCTGGTACGAAGTGCCCGAGGAAACGCCCCACCACTGAAAACCGGCGCGCACCGGCCCACCGGGGCAGGGCACGCCTGCAGGTTTCCGCCCAGAGACGGCCGCACGAGCAGGAATTGAATTTCCAGGGTTTTTTCTGGAGTTACGGGCTTCGGGGGCCTCGTCGGCGGCTGGCTCTTCGATACACTCGACAGTGGACGAAGCTGGCAATTCGGTGAGGGACCGTCGGCACTCGCCGCTTCGCCCATCGCTCCCCGCTACCTCTAATACATGGGCTTCTTTACGTATCTGACCGGTTTCGGCGGTCGTGACATGGCAGTCGATCTCGGCACCGCCAACACGCTCGTCTACGTCCGCGGCCGCGGCATCGTGCTCTCTGAGCCGAGTGTGGTCGCCGTCGACTCACGCACCGGCGAGGTCCATGCAGTCGGCATCGAGGCCAAGCGGATGCTGGGCCGCACCCCCGGGACGATCTCGGCCATCCGGCCGCTGAAGGACGGCGTGATCGCCGACTTCGAGGTCACCGAGGAGATGCTGCGCCACTTCATCCAGAAGGTCCACCAGAACCGGTGGGCCCACCCGCGGGTCGTCGTCTGCGTCCCCTCCGGGGTCACCGGCGTCGAGAAGCGGGCGGTCGAGGAGGCGTGCCTCAGTGCCGGCGCCCGCCAGGCCTATCTCATCGAGGAGCCGATGGCCGCGGCGATCGGGGCCGGGCTGCCCGTGGGCGAGCCGACCGGCTCGATGGTCGTCGACATCGGGGGCGGCACGAGCGAGGTCGCGGTCATCTCGTTGGGCGGGATCGTCGTATCCCAGTCGATCCGCGTCGGCGGCGACGAGCTCGACGAGGCGATCATCAACTACGTCAAACGGGAGTACAAGCTGTTGATCGGCCAGCAGACGGCCGAGGAGGTCAAGCTCGAGATCGGCTCGGCGCACAAGATGCCCGAGGAGGTCCAGGCCGAGATCCGAGGCCGTGACATGGTCTCCGGGCTGCCCAAGACGGTCATCCTCACCAGCGAGGAGATCCGGGGCGCGCTCGAGGAGCCGGTGTCGCAGATCATCGACGCCGTCAAGCAGACTTTGGACCGGACGCCGCCCGAGCTCGCCTCCGACATCATGGATCGTGGCATTATGCTGGCGGGAGGGGGATCTTTGCTTCAGGGTATGGAGGAGCGCCTGCGCCATGAGACGCAGATGCCCGCGCACCTGGCGGAGTCCCCGCTGACGTGCGTCGCCGTCGGATCAGGGCGTTCCCTGGAGGAGTTCGAAGCGATCCACCGGTCAAGCAAGAATTCGCGTAACCGTCACCGTCGGTATTAGCTTTCTCACTGCGGCGCGTTGCGGAGCAAAACTTTGGAGACACGGACACCGTGCATGACAAACAGGTTCGACGGCGCAGAGCGGTGCTCGCGCTGCTTGTCGTCGTCTCCCTGATCCTCCTCACAGCCTATTTCGGCGAGTCGCCGCAGAGCCCGCTGCACAGCGTGCAGCGGGGCATCGTCCAGGTCTTCTCACCGGTCCAGGCCGGTGCGAGCAAGGTCCTGTCCCCGGTGCGCGACGTCGCCAACTGGGTCTCGGACACGCTCCGGGCCAAGTCGAACGTCGACAAGCTGCGCAAGGCGAATCGGGAGCTGACCGCGCAGCTGGCGACGCTGAAGACCGCTGCGCTGCAGAACCAGCAGCTCACCGCCGAGGTCGGCGTCGATCAGACGATCGGCGTGCACAACTACCACCCGGTCGGCGCCAACGTCATCGAGCGCGACCCCAGCCTCTGGTTCCAGCAGGTCGAGGTCGACGCCGGCTCTGACGCGGGCGTGGCGCAGGGCGACCCGGTGCTGGCCGACGGTGGCCTGGTCGGCGACGTGACCACGGTCGATGCCTCGGTGTCGATCGTGACCCTGATCACCGATGCCAGCTACGCGGCCGCCGCGCAGGTCACCGACAACGCCGGGGACCAGGGAATCCTCGCCCCCTCGGTGGGCAACCCCAACCAGCTCCTGCTCCAGGATCTGCCCGGGCGCGCCCAGATCTCCCAGGGCGACCTGGTGGTCACGACCGGGTTCAAAGCCGGCTCGCTGACGTCGCTGTACCCGCCCGGGCTCCCGATCGGCACCGTCGGCACCGTCAACCCGAACCAGCTGTTCAACAACAACGAGGTGCCGGTCTCGCCCACGGCCGACCTGCGCCACTTCAGCTCGGTCCAGATCCTGACCAAGCCACACCCCGCCAACGTCCGGGCCCAGGTGCCGTGAGTAGCCCGTCGCTGCGACTCGTCGTGCGCCTGGTGCTGCTGGCCGTGGGCACAGTGGTCATCCAGGAGGCGGCGGTATCCCAGATCTCCATCTTCGGCATCAGCGCCGACATCACGCCGCTGATGGTGATGTCGGTGGGGCTGCTGGCGGGCTCGCTCACCGGCGCGGTGATGGGCTTTGCCACCGGGCTGCTCGTCGACACCGTGCTCGTCCAGACCCTTGGCATCTCGTCCCTGCTGTTCATCGCCATCGGCTACTGGGCCGGGCGCCTGCGTGAGCTGCGTGACCCCGCTCACGGGCTCGTCCCGCTGGCGGCGGGCGCGGCGGCGACCGCGGTGGCCGGGATCGGCATGACGCTCATCCAGTTTCTGCTCGGCGTCGACGCGCCGGTGAGCGTGCTGCTCTTCCAGCAGGTGCTCATCACGATCCTCGTCAACACGCTCATCTCGTTGCCCGTCTACGCGGTGGTGCGCAGGATCATCCACCCGGCCCTGCCCGACGACCCGCGGCGCCGGCGGCGGCGCGCCTACACCACCGGCGGCCTCAGCCCGCTCCAGAGCCCGTCCAAGCGGTTGGGCCAGCTCAACCGAGGTGGTGGCGGATGACCATTCCGCCCGAGGAGCGGCGCCCCACGATGACGCCGCAGCTGGCGCTGCGCGTTGCCGTCGTCGGCAGCTTCGCGTTGGGGCTGTTCGCGATCATCTTCTTTCGCCTGTGGTTCCTGCAGGTGCTCTCGGGTGACCAGTACGTCAAGGCGGCCACCGTCAACCGGGTGCGCAAGATCGACGTCGCGGCGCCCCGTGGGGAGGTCCTCGACGCCAGCGGGGCGGCGCTCGTGGACAGCGTCAAGACGCTGGCGGTCCAGATCTCGCCCGAGGATCTCACGGTCCCGGTGACACTGGACAAGCTGGATACCCTCGAGCACCCGCCCAAGGCCGATGCGATTGTCTACAACCGCCTCGCCCACGTGCTGAGCCTGCCCACCAAGCGGACCCGGTGCCGGCTGCATATGCCCACGCCCAACGTGTTCCGGCTGTCGCCGGTCGGCTGCGCCGTGGCCCAGCAGGTGACGCTCCAGTCCTATGCCGACGTCACCGTGCGCTCGGGCTCGGTGGTGACGCGCGACATGCAGTACTACCTGGCCGAGAACCAACGGCTGTTCCCCGGCGTCCAGGTCCAGAAGGTCTACGTCACCCACTACCCCGACAAGTCGCTGGCCGCTCAGGTCCTGGGGACGGTGGGCCCGATCACCGCGGGCGAGATCGGGGCCAAGTCCTATCCCGGCGCAGCACGCACCGACATCGTCGGCCAGAGCGGCGTGGAGGCCGAATACGACAGCTTCCTGCGCGGCAAGGACGGCTACCAGCGGGTCCAGGTCAACGCGCTCAACCAGCCGACCGGGGACCTGGGGAGCGTCCAGCCCGTCACCGGCCACAACCTCAAGCTGTCGCTCAATGCCCAGCTGCAGCGGGTGGGTGAGCAGGCGCTGGCGCAGTCGATGAGCGCCAACAACTCGCCCGGCGGCTCGTTCGTGGCCATGAACCCCGACACGGGCGCGGTCTACGCGATGGGGTCGCTGCCGAGCTTTGACCCGTCGATCTTCACCGGCAACCTCAGCCAGGCCAAGTACGACCAGCTCACCAACCCCAACGGCGGCGACGCGCTGCTCAACCGCGCGACCCAGAGCGCGGGGCCGACCGGCTCGACGTTCAAGCCGATCACCAGCGTCGCCGCGCTGTCGAGCGGCGAGTGGACGACGAGCGACACGTTCGACGACAGCGGCCAGTTCTGCGTGGGCACCGGCGCCGCTCAGCAGTGCCGCCACAACGCGGGGCACGCCGTGGACGGGTCGCTGGACCTGGTCAACGCCCTGCGCGTCTCGTCCGACGACTTCTTCTACAACCTCGGAGCCCGGCTCAACGTCGACCCCAGCAAGGCGCCCCAGGGCGGCCCGCTCGACACCTGGGCCAGGCAGTTCGGGATCGGACGTCCCACCGACGTCGATCTGCCCAACGAGGCCATCGGGACGCTGCCCAGCCCGCTGTGGCGCGAGAGCCGCAACCGGCTCGAGGCCGAGTGCGACAACGCCACCGGGCCATTCAAGTGGACCAACGGGCACGCCACCAGCGCCCATCACCACAAGGGCTGGGTTCGGACCAAGAAGCACGCGCCCGGCGGGTGCGGGATCGCCGACGGCACCAACCGGCCGTGGTCGATCGGTGACAACGAGAGCCTCGCGGTCGGCCAGGGCGACGTCCAGGTGACCCCGCTCCAGCTCGCGGTGGCCTACTCGGCGCTCGCCAACGGCCGCGCGGTCGTGCGCCCCCACTTCGGCGTCGACGTCCAGGACCAGGACGGGACCGTGCTCCAGGCGATCAACCCGCCGAACTCGCGGCCGATCGGGATCAACCCGTTCTACCGCTCGACGATCCTCCAGGGTCTCAACGACGCCGCTCAGACGGCCGGCGGCACCTCGGTTGACGTGATGGGCAACTTCCCGATGAAGGTCTACGGCAAGACCGGCACCGCGCAGTACACCAACCAGCCTGACTACGCCTGGTACGCCTGCTTCGTGATCGACAACACCAACAAGCCGATCGTCGTGGTCGTCCACGTCGAGAAGGGCGGCTTCGGCGACGTCGCCGCCGCCCCGGTGGCCCGTCAGATCCTGTCGCAGTGGTTCTTCGGCAAGCCCGGCAAGTACGTCGCGGGGACCAACTCCTCCCTATGAGCGCCACGCCGCTCACGCCCGCCGACGAGACGATCGTCCCCCGCACGCGGACGCTGCCGCTGATCGACCCGATGCTGCTGCTGGCGGCGATCGGTCTGATGCTCTGCTCGCTGGAGACGCTCAAGGGCGCCACCTCACACGCGGTGTCGGGCCATCCCCTGTTCTATGTCCAGCGCCAGGCGCTGTTCGGCGGTATCGGCCTCTTCCTCGCGCTCGTGCTCAGCCGGATCGACTACTCCCGGCTGCGCGAGTTCAAGTACGCGCTGTTCGGGATCATGGTGGCGCTCAACCTCGTCGTCTACGGGATGGCGCCGATCCAGGGGGCGCGGCGGTGGATCCCACTGCCGTTCCTGCAGTTCCAGTCTTCGGAGTTCGGCAAGGTGCTGCTGATCGTGGCGCTGGCCGGCTTCGCCGTCGACCGCGCGCGGCGGATTCACGAGTGGCGCACCACGGTGCGAATCATGCTGCTTGCGATCCTCGCCGCGCTGCTCGTCATCCCTCAGCCCGACCTGGGCACCGGGATGGTCTACGTGGCGGTCGGCTTCAGCATCCTGTTCTTCGCCGGCACCTCGTTCAAGCAGTTGCTCGCGCTCGTGACGATCTTCGTCGCCTCGATCGCGATCGTGCTCGCCGGGGCGCCCGCGGCCGGGGTGCACCTGCTCAAGCCCTACCAGGTTCAGCGGTTGACGGCCTTCCTGCACCCGAACGGATGTGGCAAGCCGAGCCCTGACGTCCCGGACCCGTGCTATCAGCTACAGCAGTCGCAGATCGCCATCGGCTCGGGACAGAAGACCGGTCGCGGGAACAATGCGACCCAGACCAAATTGAATTTCCTCCCCGCCAACGACACCGACTTCGTGTTCGCGGCCGTGGGAGAGACCTACGGATTCGTCGGAGCGGTCGTCGTGCTGTCGCTGTACGCACTGCTGATCTGGCGTGCTCTGCGGATCCTCACGATGAGCAAAAACCTCTTCGGGACGCTCATCGCTGCGGGCATCCTGGCGATGCTCATGTTCCAGATCTTCGTGAACGTGGGTATGACAATAGGAATCATGCCTATCACCGGCGTCCCGCTGCCCCTCCTCAGCTACGGAGGGTCCTCGGTCATCGTGACCTTCATCGCTGTCGGGCTCCTGCAATCGATCTACGTTCAGGCCCGAATGGCGGCCAGTGGGAAAGCCCGCACCCTGATTTCGTAACGCCGCGCGACCAGATCCGCAGCGGCCTTAGTTAGCAAAGGACTGAAAACAATTGAAGAAGCAAGTATTGGTCAGCGTTGATCGCGGGGAAACCCGTGTGGCGCTACTGGAGGCGGCCGGAACGGTCACGCCTCGCAAGCCGGCCTCGACCACCGCGCGGCGCCGGCGCAAGCCCGCCGCATCGAGCGAGTACAAGGTCGCCGAGCTCTATCTGGAGCGACGGGGCAGCCGCTCGATCGTCGGCAACATCTACAAGGGGCGCGTCGACAACGTGCTCGCCGGCCTGGAGGCCGCCTTCGTCGACATCGGGCTGGAGAAGAACGGCTTCCTGCACGTCGACGAGATCGTGCTGCCGGGCGTCGAGGCGCCGCGGCGCGGCCGGGGCGCGGGCCGCGACGGCCGCAACATCACCGACATGCTCAAGCCGGGTCAGGAGATCGTCGTCCAGGTCGTCAAGGACCCGCTCAAGACCAAGGGCGCGCGCCTGTCCATGGATCTGACGATCGCCGGGCGCTACATGGTCTACGCGCCCTACGGCGAGGGGGTCGGCGTGTCGCGCCGGCTCGACGACAAGGAGCGCGAGCGGCTGCGCAAGGAGGCCGCCAAGCTCGATCTCAAGGGCGCCGGCGCCATCATCCGCACGGCCGCCCAGGGGGCCAAGCGCGCCGACCTGGAGCGCGAGCTCGTCTACCTGTTCAAGCTCGGAGAGGTGCTGGAGAAGCGCGTCGCCGAGACCCAGGCGCCCGCGCTCGTCTTCCAGGAGGCCGATCTCTCGGTTCGCGTCGTGCGCGACATCTTCTCGGCCGACTTCGAGCGCGCCGTGGTCGACGACCCCAAGCAGCATCACCGGCTCGTGTCCTTCTTCAGCCGGACGGCGCCCGAGCTCGTCGAGCAGGTCGAGCTGTGGGAGGACGACACGCCGCTGTTCGAGGCCTATGGGGTCGAGCAGGTGCTGGACTCGACGCTGTCGCGGCGGGTGGACCTGCCCAGCGGCGGCTATCTGATGATCGACTACGCCGAGGCGCTCACGGTGATCGACGTGAACTCCGGCTCGTTCATCGGGCGCGGCAAGGGCGCGCGCCTGGAGGACACGATCACCAAGACCAACCTCGAGGCCGCCGACGAGGTGGTGCGCCAGCTGCGGCTGCGCGACATCGGCGGGATCATCGTCATCGACTTCATCGATATGGCGCGGGCGCGCAACCGCGACGCCGTCCTCAAGACGCTGCGCAAGGCGTTGGACGAGGACCGGACGAAGACCTTCGTCGTTGAGATCTCGCCGCTCGGGCTCGTCGAGATGACGCGCCAGAACGTCACCGACGGGGTCCGCGAGATCATGACCCGGCCGTGCCCCACCTGTGACGGCGAGGGCGTGATCAAGTCCGAGGAGACGATCGCGATCGAGTTCGAGCGCCGCATGCGCGACCTGGCCAAGGAGACCGACGCCGAGGCGATCCTCCTCCAGATGAACCCCCGGGTGAGCGCCGAGTTCACCGGCAACGAGGCCCGCGCGCTGCACGCCGTCGAGGAGGAGACCGGCAAGTGGTTTCACTTCGAGGGCTCCGAGGGCCTGCCGCTCGACCATTTCCGGGTGCTGCTGGAGGGCGATCGCGAAGAGGTGCTGGAGCGCGCGCTGCCCTTCCGCGAGGGCGAGGAGGTCCACGTCGAGATCGTCGAGCCCCACATGTACAGCCCCGGCGACGCCGTGGCCAAGATCGACGGCTACATCATCTCGATCACCGGCGGGACCAAGTACGTGGGCGAGAAGCACCTCGTGCGCATCGACGAGGTGGGGAGGACCGCCGCCGTGGCCTCGCTGCTCGACGTGCCGGCGGGTGAAAACGGTGCTTCTGGCGATGAACTAGAATCGAAGCCTCGGCGTCGTGGCCGCAGAGGCGGGCGACGCCGTTCGGGCGCCAAGGCCGGTTCGGCCGCGAGCTCATCCGATTCGGAGTGACCATGTACGCGATCATCAAGACAGGCGGCAAGCAGTACCGCGTCCAGGAGGGCCAGTGGCTGCTCGTGGAGCGCCTGCCCGTCGAGGACGGGGCCGCGATCACGCTCGATCCGCTGCTCTACGTCGACGGTGACAACGTGGTGGACGGCGATGACCTGGCCAAGGTCACGGTCGAGGCCACGGTGCTTGCCCACGAGCGCGGCCCCAAGCTGCGGGTGGTCAAGTTCAAGCCCAAGCGCGGGTACCGCCGCCGCAACGGCCATCGCCAGGATCTCACCCGGATCCAGATCACCGCGCTGAAGCTGGGATCGGGTGGCAGCCGGTCCAAGGCCAAGGCGGCGTCCGCATCATCCGCTGAGCCAGAGACCGTGGAGGCAACCGATGGCGCATAAGAAAGGTCTGGGGTCCAGCCGCAACGGCCGCGACTCCAACGCCAAGCGGCTCGGCGTGAAGGTGTTCGCCGGCCAGGCCGTCACCGGCGGGGAGATCATCGTCCGTCAGCGCGGAACCCGCTTCAAGCCCGGCGAGGGCGTCGGGATCGGCAGAGATGACACGATCTACGCCCGTTCGGCCGGGACCGTGCAGTTCACCATGGGCCGCCGCGGCCGGGTGATCTCGGTCACCCAGGCCGAGGCCTCCGCCGAGTAGCGCCGTTCAGGCGGTCGCTTCGGCGATCGGCGACGTGCAGAGGGGACAGCGCCGTGCCGCCAGCGGGACGGCGCTCGTGCATTCAGGGCACGGCTTGGTCGTGGGATCCTCTTTGCTGCGCTGCGCCATCAGCGCGTTGTACGGCCGCACGACGAAGAAGAAGATCACGGCCGCCGTCGTCAGGAAGGTGAAGAGCGCGTTGAGGAAGTCGCCGTAGAGGAAGTGGCTGCCGTTGATCGTGAACGACAGCGCGGAGAAGTCGGGCTGGCCGAAGACCAGGGCGATGATCGGAGTGATCAGGTCCGCGATGAACGCCTTCAGCAGCGCGGCGAACACGGCGCCCATGACGAAGGCCACCGCCAGTTCGACGAGGTTCCCCCGCATCAGGAACGTCTTGAAGTCTTGGACCAGGGTCACGTCAAGGCGATGTTTGACCCCGGGGTGGTTATCCCTCCTGCGTGGTGGCCCGGATGAGGATCTCGTTGACGTCGACCGACGCTGGCTGGGAGACCGCGTACATGATCGCCCGGGCCACGTCGTCGGGGACCAGCGCCGTCTTGGGCTGGTTCTCGAAGAACGGGGTGTCGACGGCGCCGGGCTCGATCAGCGTCACCCGCACGCCGGTTCCGTTGAGCTCCTGGCGGGCGCCCTCGCCCATCGCCGTCACCGCCCACTTGGTGGCGGAGTAGAGCGACCCGGGCAGCGCCCTGCGGCCCGCGACCGACCCGGTGAGCAGCAGGTGGCCCTGGGTGTCCTTGAGCGCCTCGATGGTCGCCCGGATGGTGAGCGCCGCGCCGTAGACGTTGGTGAGCACCATCTCGCGCCAGAACTCGGGGCTCTCAGCGAGAAAGCCGCGCTTGGCGCCGAACCCCGCGTTGGCGAACGCCACGTCGAGGCGGCCGAACCGCTCCAGGACCTCGCCCACCATGCTCTCCTGGTCTGACCATTCGGTCACGTCGCACTTGATCGCCACCGCGCGTTCGTCGCCGCCGAGCTCGTCCGCCAGCTCCCGGAGCTTGTCGACGGACCGCGCGGCGAGCGCGAGGCGGTAGCCGGCCTGCGCCGCGGCGCGCGCCGTGGCGGCGCCGATGCCCGAGGAGGCGCCGGTGATGAGGAATACGGGATCGGCCATAAGCTGAGGTGCACAGGATGCACGATCGCGCACGAATCCACGTTCAGGCCGGCGGAGGGGGCGATGGAGCTCTCAGCTTCCGCCGCGAGGCCCACGTGCCCAAGGGCGGCCCCGACGGCGGCGACGGCGGCCGGGGCGGCGACGTCGTGCTGGTGTGCTCGGACTCGCTGCGCGATCTGGAGTCGTTCCGGCGTCGCTCGCACTTCAAGGCTGGCCGCGGCGGCCACGGGGAGGGCTCGCTGCGCCACGGCGCCGACGGCGCGACGCTGGAGCTGGCCGTCCCGCCCGGCACGGAGGTGCTCGTCGAGGCCGCGGGCACCCGCTATGACCTCGTGCGCAGCGGCCAGCGCGCCGTCGTGGCGCGCGGAGGCTCGGGCGGCCGCGGCAACAAGCGCTTCGCCGGTCCCACCCATCAGACCCCGCGCTTTGCCGAGCGCGGCCTGCCCGGCGAGGAGACGTGGCTGGAGCTGCGGCTCAAGCTGCTGGCCGACATCGGGCTGATCGGGCTGCCCAACGCCGGGAAGTCCTCGCTGCTGGCTCGGCTCACCCGCGCCCACCCCAAGGTCGCGGACTATCCGTTCACGACGCTCTCGCCGGTCCTGGGGACGCTGCAGACCGACACGCGCCAGCTCGTGCTGGCCGACATCCCGGGGCTGATCGAGGGCGCCAGCGGCGGCGCCGGCCTCGGCCACGAGTTCCTCGCCCACGTCGAGCGGACCCGTCTGCTCGTGCACGTGCTCGACCTCAACCCGCTCGACGGCTCCGATCCGGTGGCCAACCACGCGACGGTGGAGCACGAGCTGGCCAGCCACGATCCCCGCCTCGCCGGGCTGCCTCGGATCCTCGCCCTCTCCAAGGCGGACCTGGTCGACGCCGAGACCGCGGCGGCGGCGCGCACCGCGTGGGAACAACGGCTGGGGGAGGGGGTGCCGGTGCTGGTGACCTCGTCGGTGACCCGGGCGGGGCTGGGCGAGCTCGCCGCCGAGCTCGTGCGGCGGGTGCCCGAGACGGTGGCCGACGCCGGCGACGGCGCCGACGGGCTCGTGGAGCCCGCGCTCGAGGCCGACCTCGCCGAGCACCAGGTCTTCCGCCCGGCCGCGCCCCGCGCCTACGAGGTGCGGCGCACCGGGGACGGGAGCTTCAGCGTCACCGGCGCCGGCGTCGAGCGGCTGCTCGCCCGCTACGACCTCGACAACGAGGAGGCGCTGGCCCACCTGGAGCGGCGCCTGCGCGGCATCGGGGTGCTGAGCGCGCTCGCGGCCAAGGGGTTCGAGCCCGGAGACGACGTGGAGATCGCCGGGGTGGCGTTCGACCTCGACCCCGACGCGTGAGGGCTCACAAACCGCTAACACCAAGCGACGCTCAGGTGTGAACGCGGTGTGTAGGATCCGCCGCCGTCGGGTCCGGTCGTTGCTGCAAAGGAGAGGTGCGCCATGCGTCGTGTCGTCGTCGTCAGTGCCGTCCTGGGTGCTTGCCTCGCGCTGGCGGCCGTGGCCGGAGCGAAGGTGCTGCGGGTCGGGTCCTTCCACGGGGTCAAGGGCCAGTTCACCTCGATCCCGGCGGCGCTGAAGGTCGCCAAGCCCGGGGACTGGATCCTCGTCGGGCCCGGCGACTACAAGACGTCGCACGTCTCGACGCCCAAGGGGGCCTCGCAGTTCCCCGCCGCGGTGCTCATCACCACGCCGAACCTGCACATCCGCGGCATGAACCGCAAGACGGTCATCATCGATGGGACCAAGCCCGGGTCGGCGGTCTGCAGCAACAAGGGCTCGGCCCAGAACTTCGGCCTGGGCGGCTCGGCGTCGTCGAGCGCGAGCCCCTATGCGGTCAAGGCCGCCGCCGGCGCCTCGGGCGTCAACGGGCTGATGGTGTGGAAGGCCGCCAACGTCTCCATCGAGAACCTCACCGCCTGCAACTTCCTGGGTGGCTCGCGCGATGCCGGCAACGAGATCTGGTGGAACGGCGGCGCCGACAGCGGCAAGGTCGGCGGCCACCGCTTCATCGGGCAGTACCTCACCACGACGAGCACCTACCTCAAGAACCAGTCCGCTTCGGGCGAGGTCAGCGCCGCCCAGTACGGAGTCTTCTCGAGCAACTGGAGCGGGGGAACGTGGAATGAGATCTACGCCTCCAACTTCAATGACTCGGGCTTCTACATCGGCGCCTGCCGCCAGGTCTGCGACCAGACCGTCAACCACGGCTGGGCCGAGTTCAACGCGCTGGGCTACTCAGGCTCCAACTCCGGTGGGCGGATGCTCATCGAGAACTCGCAGTTCGACAACAACGAGGACGGCTTCGACACCAACAGCCAGAACGGCGACAACCCGGCGCCCCAGAACGGTGCCTGCCCCGCAGGCGTCTCACCGCCGGTGAAGGGCGCCCACTCCTGCTGGGTGTTCATCCACAACGACGTGCATGACAACAACAACCCCAACGTCCCGGCGGCGGGCTCGGCGGCGGCCGGCCCGGTCGGCACCGGCATGTCGGTGTCCGGCGGGCGCAACGACACGGTCATGGACAACACCTTCTCTGACAACAACGCCTGGGGCGTCATCTTCGTGCCGTACCTGGACAGCGGCAAGCCCTGCGACGGCGGCGTGTTCGGCGGCGCGCTCGGCGCCCAGAGTTGCCTGTGGGACGACTACGGCGACGCCCTGGTCGGCAACACCTTCTCCCACAACGGCTCCTACGGCCATCCCACCAACGGCGACTTCGCCCAGGTCAACTTCCTCACCGACCCGGGCTCTGACTGCTACAGCGGCAACCACGAGGCCGGCGGTGGCGCCGTCCAGCCCGCGAGCGCCGCGGCCGTGCAGACCGCGATGCCCAAGTGCGCCACCACCACGACCCCGTCGGGCAGCAGCGACAACCGGTTCCTGGGCGAGGTCCTCTGCGACTCCCAGGTGCAGATCGTCCCCGGCACCCCCGCCAGTTGCCCCAGCGGCAGCTACCCGCGGGTGACCAAGATCGTCATGCACCCGCTGCCCAAGAGCCTGAAGTCCATGCCGAACCCGTGCGCCGGGGTGCCGTCGAACCCGTGGTGCAAGGTGGGCGGCTGAGCCGCCGCGTCGCTGCGTTGCCCGGGCGCTGCTGACGACGGCGGGTCTGGCCTGGGTACGTGGCGAACGTCAACGGCGGACTTGGGAAGGGCAGGTTGCAGGGTTGCGGGCCGCCGCGAGGCGTGTGCGGCGGACCTTTGGTAGATCTTCCGTCTCAGAGACGGGATATATCTACCAAACCCCCCTGCAAAGCCCCCCAATTTCGCCCAGGCCCACCCCTCCCAAGCCCGCTGTTGACGTTCGTTCCGTGCCGCGCTCAGACGCCCAGGTCCCAGCCGCTCAAACGCCGATGGCTCTCACCGCCCGTACCCTTGCCACACAGCCATGGGACCCCTGGTCGTCAAGCTCGGCTCCAGCATCGTCGCCACTGACGAGGGCGAGGTGCGCACCGACGTCCTGGGCCGGATCTGCGACGAGGTCGCAGAGCTGCACGCGACCGGGCGCGCGCTGATCATCGTCACCAGCGGCGCGATCGCCCGGGGGATGGGGGTGATGGAGCTGCCGGTCCGCCCGCGCACGATCGACGAGCTCCAGGCGGCCAGCGCGGTGGGCCAGGGCAAGCTCTACCAGGTCTACGACGAGCTGCTGCGCGCGCGGGGCGTGCCGACGGCGCAGGTCCTGCTCACGTTCTTTGACATGAGCGCGCGCACGCATTACCTCAACGCGCGCCAGACGCTGCGCAAGCTGCTGGAGTGGCGGGTCGTCCCGGTGATCAACGAGAACGACACCACCACCACCGACGAGATCTCGTTCGGCAACAACGACTTCCTCGCCGCCCAGGTGGCGATCCTGCTCGGCGCCGAGCGGCTCCTCCTGCTCACCGACGCCGGTGGGGTGTTCACCGCCGACCCGCATCACGATCCCTCGGCGCAGCTGGTCACCGAGGTCACGGACTTCAGCGCCCTGGACCCCCTGGACATCGGGCACACCGCCTCGCCCCTGGGCTCGGGCGGGATGCGCTCCAAGGTGGTGGCCGCTGAGATGGCCACCGCGGCCGGGATTCCCACGGTGATCGCCAGCGGCCTGGAGCCCGGCACGATCGCCGCGGCCGCCGGCGGCGCCACGACCGGCACCGGGTTCCCCGCGCGCGAGGGCCGGTACTCGAGCTTCAAGCTGTGGCTCAAGTACGCCAAGCCCGTCCGTGGGCGGGTGCTGGTCGACGCCGGGGCGGCCCGGGCGTTGCGCGGCGGCGGGGCCAGCCTGCTGCCGGTGGGCGTCGTCGACGTCACCGGCATCTTCGAGGCGGGGGACGCGGTCGAGATCGCCCACGAGGATGCGACCGTCGGCAAGGGGATCAGCAACTACTCGGCGGCCGAGCTGCGCCAGGTGAGGGGACTGCAGTCCGGCGCGGTGCGCGCGGTCCTGCCCCGCGCCAGCGAAGAGGCCATCCACCGCGACTATTTCGTCCTGGCCTAGCGGAAGTCCACGCGTCCCGTTCCGGCCAGGCGCACCAGCCTGCGGATACAGTCCCGCCTGGATGCCGGGGATGCGGACCGAGGAGTCGGCCGAGACGCAGACGGCAGTGACGGCGGACCTGCGGCCCGCGGGCCGCACCATGGATGCGGGCGACCTCAGCCCCGCCGGTGCGCTGGCCCTCCAGCGCACGGTGGGCAACCGCATGACCCGGCGCATTCTGGCCCGCGACAAGAGCCTCGATGACCAGGTCGCCGACCTGCAGGCCAAGATCTCCGCCGCTTCCACCGTCGGAGATGCGCTCAAGCAGGAGGCCAAGGCGCTGGCCGCCAAGTGCTGGGCCAACAACGCCACCGACGCCGAGCCGGCGCGCGGGCAGGTCAGGAAGATCGTCGGCGCGCTGATGAACAACAACGCCCAGGACGCGGGCATCGATGTCGCCGCTGCCACCAAGGACGGTGCGGTGGAGCGATCCGCGCTGGCCCAGCTGGGCAACAGCTCGATCGCCGGCATGGAGAACTACCTGGTGAAGATGGGGCGCCTGGCCGGCATCCCCGTCGCCGCGCCCGGTGCCAATCAGAAGGTCACGGCCTGGCTGGACGCCAACACCGACAAGATCGGGCAGGCCCTGGTCAAGCTCCAGGGCCAGGGGGTCACCGGTTTCAAGCAGACCGACCTGGAGCAGGAGGTCATCGGCCAGATGCTCACGGTCTTCTTCCGCGCCGCCACCGACGCCGAGGGCGACATCAAGCCCGACCCGCTGGGCCGCCTCGCCAGCCTGGGCGTTGATGCGAGCAGCGGCGAGATCATTGCCGACTGCGACGTGTGGGCCACCTACGGCGCGCGGCTGTTCCGAGCGATCGGGTGGACGACGGTGGCGTACCTGAGCATCGTGCCCGACGAGAAGGATCCGACGGATCCGTCCACCGACCGGGCTGCCCATGCCGTGGTGCTCGTCCGGCACGACAGCGGCGGCACATCGAGCTTCGCCGGCGTCAGCGACTTCTATGTCAAGGCGTTCACCGCCACCACCGAGGCGGCAGCCAGACCGGAGCTGCTGGACCTGGCGCTCGACATCTACTCGGCCAAGGGCATCCCCAAGAAGTACCGGTCCTACTACCTGGCCGCCGGCACCGGCGGCGCGTATGACGTGAGGATCCTCGACCCGGTCAAGAACGGGCTGACTCCGTGGAAGACCGTGCCCTGAGACGGCCGATCCGGCGGGCGTGAGGGCACTCGATAACCTTTCACCCCATGGCCAGCACCGCGCTCTCGATCGCCGAGATCTGCCAGACCGCCAAGCGCGCCTCGCGCGCGCTGGCCACGCTCGGCTCCGGGGTCAAGGACGACGCGCTGGAGGCGATGGCCGTCGCGCTCGAGGAGTCGACCGAGCAGATCCTCGAAGCCAACGCGCGCGACCTGGAGGCCGGGGAGGAGAACGGCCTGTCGGCGGCGCTCCTGGACCGTCTGGCCCTCGATCCGGCCCGGATCGCCGGCATGGCGGCGGGCGTGCGCAAGATCGCCGCCCTCCCCGACCCGGTGGGAGAGGTCATCGACGGCTCGACGCTGCCCAACGGCCTGCAGATGCGGCGCGTGCGCGTCCCCCTGGGCGTCATCGCCGTCGTCTACGAGGCCCGTCCCAACGTCACCATCGACGCCGCCGCTCTGTGCCTGAAGTCCGGCAACGCGGTGGTGCTGCGCGGCTCGAGCTCGGCCGCTCACTCAAACGCCGTGCTCGCGGCCGTCGCCTCTGACGCCGCCACCGCCGCGGGGCTTCCGCCGGGCGCGATGTCGCTGGTCGCCGGCGGCGGACGGGAGGAACTGGCCGAGCTGGCTACCCAGACCGGCGTGGTGGACCTCATCATCCCCCGTGGCGGCGAGGGCCTGAAGGCGGCGCTCAAGGGCGTGGCCACCGTCCCGGTGATCTATGCCGCCTCGGGCAACAACCACGTGTACGTCGACGCCGGAGCCGATCTCGACGCCGCCCGCGCGATCGTCCTCAACGCCAAGCTTCAACGCCCCGGAACCTGTAATGCCGCCGAGAAGCTGCTCGTCCACGCCGGTGAGGCCGATCAGTTCCTCCCCGACATCCTCAGCGCGCTCGACGAAGCGGGCGTCACGCTGCACGGCGACGAGCGCGCTCGCCATGCCGCGCCCAGCCTGCCCATCGATGCCGCCACCGACGAGGACTGGGACACCGAGTACCTCGCGCTGGAGATGGCGGTCGCCGTCGTCGACTCCGTCGAGGACGCCATCACCCATGTCAACGCCCACGGCAGCGGCCACTCCGAGGCCATCGTCACGCCGTCGACGGCCGCCGCGCGGGCCTTCCAGCTCGGCGTCGACGCTGCCTGCGTCTACGTCAACGCGTCGACGCGCTTCACCGACGGCGGGGAGTTCGGGATGGGCGCCGAGATCGGCAACTCCACGCAGAAACTGCACGCGCGCGGGCCCATCGGTCTGCGCGAGCTGTGCACGTTCAAGTATCTGGTCGAGGGCGCCGGGCACGTCCGCGCCTGACCCGGCCCGTCCCACCGGCCGCGGCCACCACCAGCGACGACGATGCGCATAGGGATCCTCGGCGGAACCTTCAACCCGCCACATCTCGGTCACCTCGTCGCCGCGCAGGAGGCATACCGTGAGCTCGACTTGGACCAGGTGATGCTCATCCCCGCCGGCGTTCCTCCGCACAAGCCCGTCGAGGACGAGCCCGGGGCCGAGCACCGGCTCGAGCTCTGCCGGCTGGCCGTCGGCGACGACGACCGCTTCACCGTCTCTGATCTGGAGCTGCGCCGCGATGGCCCGTCCTTCACGGTCGATACCCTGGAGGTACTGAAATCGCAATCGCCCTCAGACGACCTGTTCCTGATCCTCGGCGGCGACATCGCTGCCGGGCTCCCGAAATGGCATGAGCCTGAGCGGGTGTTGGAGCTCGCGACGGTGGCGATCGCCAAACGGCGCGGGACGGCCAAGGCGGCGGTCGACCAGGCGCTGGCCCAGCTCAAGGGCGGTGAGCGGGCGCGGTTCTTCCAGATGCCCCGGATCGGGATCTCGTCAACGATGGTCCGCCGCCGGGTCCGCGCCGGTCAGCCCATCCGCTACTTCGTCCCCGACGGCGTCATGCACTACATCGAGACCCATGGTCTCTATCGTTCACCAGGAGGAAAATGACCCCAGCCAACACCACGCAAGACGCTCCCACCCAGCTGACCCCGGAGGACATGGTGGCTGTGATGGCGGACTTCGCCGCCGATCGCAAGGCGCTGGACATCGTCCAGCTCGACCTGCGGGGGATGATCGGGTACGCGGATTACTTCCTGATCTGCACCGGGCGCACCGACCGCCAGACACGGGCGATCCACGACGCCATCCAGGAGGGCATGAAGGCCCGCGGCGTCCTGCCTCGACGCATCGAGGGGGTTCCCGAGTCCAAGTGGATTCTCATGGACTACCTCGACGTGGTCGTCCATGTGTTCACGCCCGACACGCGCGAGTACTACCGGCTCGAGCAGCTGTGGGGCGAAGCGCCGTCGGTCGCCGTCGAGGTCGCCTGACCCGACCCGCCCCGGCCGCCTACAGCGCGGTCATCAGCTTGGGCGCCACTTCCTTCTTGCGGCTCATCACGCCGGGCAGCTCGATCACGCTGTCTGAGGCATCCACGCCGAAGCTGCGGGCCACCGCGGCGACATCGCCGGCGACGAGCATCTCGGTCCCCTTGTCCATCACGTCGGTGACCATCAGCGCGTAGAGGGCGAGGTCGCGGTCCTCGCGCTCGCGCCGCAGCGCCTCGAGCAGCTCGTCGGTGCGCTCCATCAGCGCGGCGCCCACCACCTCGACCTGGGCGATGCAGATCTCCTGGCCGCCGCGCACCTGGTAGCGCTTGGCGTCACGGGTGACGATCTCCTCGGCGCTCAGGCCGGAGACGTCGGAGGTCGCCTCGAACATCTCCCGGCCCAGCGCGGCGCCATCGACGGCCAGCACGCGCTCCAGGTACTCGACCACGGCGTGGTCGCGGCGGGTCGTGGTGGCCGAGTTGAGGATGACCGTGTCCGAGAGCACGGCTCCGAGCAGCATCAGCGCCGTCGGCCGGCTGGGCTCCATACCGGCGTGGCGGAAGCGCTCGACGACGAGGGTGGCCGTGGAGCCCACCGGGTCAAAGGTCGCGGTCACCGGGATCCGCGTCTCGATCGACCCGATGTGGTGGTGATCGAGGATCTCGACGATCTCGGCCTCGTCGATGCCCACCGCGCTCTGCGCCTGCTCGGCGTGATCGACCAGCACCACGCGACGGCGCGCCGGGGCCACCAGGTCTGAGCGGGTCACCAGGCCCACCGGCTGGTTGTCGGCGTCCACCGCGACCGCGGCACCGTAGTGGCTCTCCTTGATCTGCTCGGAGATGTCGTCGACCAGGAAATCGGTGTTGACCGTGAGCGGGTCCTTCTCCATCAGCGCGCCGCACGGGGCGGCGAGCGTGATCATGCGCCCCGCGACATAGCTGTCCAGCGGCGAGACGATGATGGCGGCGCCCCGCTCGCGCGCCGCGGCGAGCGCCTCGGGCCCTGGCCGCGCGCCGTTGGAGAGCACCATGAGCGCCGCGCCCAACTCGATGACCCGCGTCTGCGCGTCCGGCCGGTTGCCGACCACCACAGCGTCACCGTCCGAGATGCCGCTCTCGGAGGCCGGGTCCATCGCGTACACCCACACCCGCCCCGACAGCTGGCGCTCCTCGCCGCAGACGAGCTCGCCCTCCAGGACGGCGACGACGGCACTCAGGTACGTCGGCGCCTCCTCCAGCGTGGAGGTCCGCAGCGAGTCGCGGACGTAACGGCGAGCCAGGGCGCGCTCGGTGAGCACGCCGGTCAGCGCGCCCTTGTCGTCGACGATCGGCACCAGCTCCAGATCGGCCTTGGCCATCGCCCGGCCGGCCTCGCGGACCGGCTCGTCCTGGCGGCTGATGGGGAAGTTCTCCTGCATCACGTCGGCTGCACGCAGCATCACGTGGGGGAGATAGCGCGGCGCGGGGGCGGCGCTGCGCGCGAGCAGCCAGCGCGTCTGCGAGTTGAGGTCGCCCAGCCGCACCGCGACGTAGTCGTTGTTGGGGTCCAGGCGCGCCTTGAGCTCCGCGTAGCCGATCGCCGAGGCGATCGAATCGGTGTCGGGGTTGCGGTGACCGGTGATGTAGATGGGCCTCACACGGCGATTATCGCGGGCGCGATACCGTCCCGTCCGAAACCCGGGGCGCACCGCGGCGCCTGCCCGTCCCCCGGCCGTCATCCAACCAGGAGAGGCGATGCCGACCGCACCAACCATCCTTCCGACCCAGATCACCGAGGGGAGCGCTCCCGGGCTGAAATATCGGCTCGAGGGCGAGCTCGTGCCGGTGCTGCACATGGCGCTCGACGGCCGGGTCCCCATCTACTTCGAACACCACGTCCTGCTGTGGAAATACCCGGCCATGCAGATCGGGCTGCACCCCCTCAAGAAGGGCCTCAAGCGCCGGGCCTTCGGCGGCATGCCGCTGCTGCTGCTCGAGGCCCAGTCCGGCGGTGAGCTGGCCTTCAGCCGTGACGCTCCGGGGCACATCGCGGCGCTGCACCTCCCGCCCGGCGACGGGATCGTCGTGCGCGAGCACCAGTTCCTGGCCGCCACCGGCAACGTCCAGTACGACTACAGCCGGATCAAGGGCTTCGCCAACATGATGTACGGCGGCGGCTTCTTCATCGACGAGTTCTACGCCGCCGACCATGAGGGCGTGGTCTGGGTCCACGGCTACGGCAACGTGTTCGAGAAGCAGCTCGACGCCGGTGAGACGATCGACATCGAGCCCGGGGGCTGGGTCTACCGTGACCACTCCGTCTCCATGACCCAGGAGGTCTACGGCTTCAAGACGGGTTTCCTCGGTGGGGGCGGCAACCTCATCTTCAACCGCTTCACCGGACCCGGCCGGGTCGGGCTCCAGAGCGCCTACTTCCACCCGCCGGTGACCGAGGGCGCGGGCGGCAACGCGCAGCGCGAGGGCGGCGGCGGGCTGCTCGGCGGGATCGTCGGCGGCCTGCTGGACAACTGAAGGCCGCCACCATGCCCCACGAGCCAGGCTACCTCCAGGCCCACCCCCTGCCGCCGGGAATCGTCGGCGCGCTCGGCATCGGCGGCTACCAGCTGCTCGTCGACGTCGCCGGGGTGGGGGCGGGCCGGATCGGACCGCAGGTGTTCCTCCTCGTCGCCCCCGACCCCGATCCCACGCTCCCGGACGCGGGGACCCAGATCGCCCTGCACCAGTCCCGGCTCAAGGACGAGGCCGGTGTGGCGCCGTTCACCCAGCTCGCCGCCCAGCTCGGCTACCTGCGCCTGTCGGGGTACCGGCTGACGCTCGAGCGCCACGGGCTGCGCAGCAAGGTCGGGGTGCTCAATCCGGCGACGGGCGCGATCGTGGCCACGATCCCGGACAAGCACCCGGGCGGGCTGTTTGGCGGGGGCAACAGCGCCGCCAAGCTGCTGGCGGGCGTGCGGTCCCTGCCGCCCGCGGGGGCCCCACCGGACCTCCAGAACCCGGAGCTGCTGCGCCAGGTGCTGCTGGCGTTGGCCCTCCGCGACGAGAGCGTCTCGGGCGCCGAGGCGGCCGAGCTCGCCGACCGCGCCCTGGAGCTGACCCGCGGCGACGCCGCGCTGGACCCGCCGGCCGCTCTCGAAGCGGCGAAAAACCTATAAGCATTTCGCCGAATGACCTAAAGGTGACCGGATTCCGGCCGATAGTGGCGGCATGATGATTGACGTCGTCACGGTCCCCGGCTGCGCTGTCCGCTGATGTGAGAAGCGCCGGTGCCTGGCACACATTTCGATAGTGAGCAGCGCCTCTCCCTGATCCTGGAGACCCAGCAGGCGATCGCCGCCGCGGGTGACGACCTGGAGAGCGTGACGCAGATCGTCGCCGAGCGCTCGACGGCGATCATCGGGGCCGACGGGGCGATGGTCAACCTGATCGAGGACGACATGCTCCACACCCGCGCGGCAAGCGGCACCGCCGCCGAGGTGCGTGGTGCGCGGCGACCGATCGCCAGCTCCATCGCCCGTTACGCCATCGAGAGCGGCCAGCCGCTGCTGGTGGAGGACACCCGCACCGATCACCGCATCAACCAGGAGCTGCGCAGCAAGGTCGGCGACACCTCGCTGATCTGCGTCCCGCTGTTCTCGGGCAGCGACGTCATCGGCACGCTCAACGTGATGAGCAACTCCGAGACCGAGCGGCTCAACGAGGAGGACCGCCAGACGCTCGAGATGCTCTCCGTGGTCCTGTCGGCGGCCGTCAGCCGCGTCGCCGAGTTCGACGCGCGCCGCGCCCAGGCCCAGGCCATCGCCCGCTTCCGAACCCTGTTTGACGGCGCGTCGCTGGGCATCCTGCGGCTCGACGCCGACGGCGTGGCCGTCGAGGTCAACCCCGCGCTCGGGCAGATGCTGGGCGCGAGCGCGGAGGAGCTGATCGGGTCGCGCTTCAGCGCCCACCTGATCGCCGAGCACCGCCAGACCGTCGACGAGCTGCTGGCCGAGACGGTGGCGGGCAATCGCGAGTCCTTTGCCCTGGAGGCACGCTGCACCACCAAGGCGGGCGGCGCGCTGTGGGCCCACGTACGCGCGGTCGCCGAGCAGCGCGACGGGGATGCCCCGCTGCGCGTCGTGGCCATGATCGAGAACATCACGGAGCGCAAGCGCGCCGAGCAGGAGCTCATCCGCCAGTCCCAGCTCAACGAGCACCAGGCGCTGCACGACCCGCTCACCGGGCTCCCCAACCGGCTGCTGTTCGGCGAGCGCATCGGCCAGGCCATCCGCCACGCCGAGCGCAACAACAGCAAGCTTGCCGTGGTGCTCATGGACCTCGACCGGTTCAAGGAGGTCAACGACTCACTCGGGCACTCCGCCGGCGACCACCTCCTGGCCAAGGTCGGGGAGCGCATGCGCGACGCCGTCCGCGCCTCGGATACCGTCGCGCGCCTGGGAGGCGACGAGTTCGGCCTGCTGCTGCCCGAGTTGGGCGACGGCGACGGCGCGCTGCCGGTCATCACCCGCATCCGGGCGGCGCTGGAACGCCCCGTCTACGTCCACTCGCTGCCGCTGGCCGTCGAGGCCTCGATCGGCATCGCCATCTATCCCGACCACGGCACGGACGCGCAGTCGCTCATCCAGAAGGCCGACGTCGCCATGTACGACTCCAAGCGCGACAACGCCTCGCACACCTTCTATGACGAGGGGTCCCACGAGTACGACGTGACGCGTCTGACCCTGGTGGCCGAGCTGCGCCGCGCCATCGCCGCGCGCGAGCTGATCCTCCACTATCAGCCCAAGGCGGCGCTCGAGAGCGGCGCGGTTCGCTCGGTGGAGGCGCTGCTGCGCTGGGTGCACCCCGAGCGCGGCATGGTCTTCCCGGACTCCTTCATCCCCATCGCCCAGGAGACCGGGCTCATCGGGCCGCTGACCCTGTACGTGATCGAGGAGGCACTGCGCCAGGGCCGCCAGTGGCGCGACTCGGGCCTTGACCTGTCGATCTCGGTCAACCTCTCCACCCGCAATCTGCTGGACCGCGACTTCCCCAACCAGGTGGCCGCGCTGCTCAAGCGGTGGGGGATGGGCCCCGAGTGGCTGGAGCTGGAGGTCACCGAGTCCTCCATGCTCGCCAACCCGACCCGCGCCAAGGTGGTGCTCAACGAGCTGTCCGAGCTCGGCCTGCGCCTCTCGATCGACGACTTCGGCACCGGCTACTCGTCGCTGAGCTACCTGCGCCAGCTCCCCGTGGACGAGATCAAGATCGACCGCTCGTTCGTGATGGGGATGGGCGAGGAGGCCGGAGACGCGGTGATCGTGCGCTCCACCGTCGACCTGGGCCGCAACCTCGGCCTCGAGGTCGTCGCCGAGGGCGTCGAGACGCTGGACCTGTGGAACACGCTGCGCGAGCTGGGCTGCAACACCGCCCAGGGCTACTTCCTCTCCAAGCCGGTCTCGGCCGACGAGCTCACCTCCTGGCTCAAGGCGCGCCCGGCGGCGGCGCCCGAGGCCGAAGCGGCCTAGCGCGGGCGGACCCCCAAAACGCCGAACGCCGCCACTAGGGGCGGCGTCCTGAGGTGGAGCTAGCCGGGCTCGAACCGGCGACCTCCTGCATGCCATGCAGGCGCTCTCCCAGCTGAGCTATAGCCCCGTTGGGTCTCGGCCAGAGGTTAGTACATGCACGGCGAGGGCGCGGACGCCCGCAGGCGGTCTGCTTTCATCCCGCCGATGGAGCCACCGTTGGAGGCGAGGGGGCTGGTCCGCACCTACGGACGGCTCACCGCGGTGGACGGCTTGAGCCTGGTCCTCGCCCCGGGCGAGTGCGTGGCTCTGATCGGCGCCAACGGGAGCGGAAAGTCGACGGCGGTGGGCCTGATCACGGGGAGCCTGACCCCGACCGACGGCAGCGTGAGGATCTGTGGAGCCGACCCGCACCAGGAGCCCGAGGCGCAGCGGGCGCGGGCGTCGGTGGCCGTCGTCCCCGACTCGCCCCTGCTCTACGAGGACCTGTCGGTGCGCCAGCACCTCGAGCTGGTGGCGCTGGCTCACGATTGCGCGGACGACGAGCTGGACGCACGGATCGACCAGCTACTCGACGGGCTCAGCCTGTCAGCGCGGGCCGACTACCTCCCGCACGAGCTCTCGCGCGGGATGCGCCAGAAGACGCAGCTCGCCTGCGCGCTCATCCGGCCGATGTCCCTGCTGGTGCTCGACGAGCCCGTGGTGGGGCTCGATCCTCCCTCCCAGAGGCTGCTGGCGGAGCTGCTCGTCGCGGCCAAGGGGGAAGGCGTGGCCGTCCTGTTCACGACGCACCAGCTCGCCTTCGCCGATGGGATTGCCGACCGCGGGGTGGTGCTGGAGGAGGGGAAGGTCATCGACGACGGGCCCTGGGCTGAGCTCGCCGCCCGCGCCGGACGGCGCGGATGGCAGTCCCACTGACCGAGACGCCACCCCGGCCGGCGACGGTGGGGGCGGTGCGACGGTTCCAGGCCGCCTCGCGGCACGGGCCCGGCAGGGGCCAGCGGATCCAGGGGATCTACATCGCGGTCGTCGTCACGCTGATCGCGGGGACCCTCGTCTACAACGCGGCGCACTCGGCGCTCGCTCAGGTCATCGGCCAGGGCGAGGTCGGACGCTGGGGGCCATCGCTCGTGCTCCTCGTGTTGCTGGCGGCAGGGCACTGGGGCACCGTCCAGGGCCCGGTCGTGTTCTCGGTCGCGGATGTGGGCCATCTCGTCCTCGGATCGCCCCTTCCTCGGCGCGCGCTCGTGGCCGCGCCGCTCGTGCGCGCGCTCGCCGCCGCCGCCCTGACCGGTGCGGTGGCCGCAGGCGTGGTGGCGGTCGGCCTGAGCGGTCGCGGACACACGATGGGGGCCGCTCGCGTGGTCGACCTGGTGGCCGGGATCGCGCTGGTCGGCATCCTCGCCGCGGTGGTGGCGTACGCCGTCTCGACCCACCGGCGCTGCGAGCACGTGCTCAGGGCGCTCACCGGCCCGGTCCTGATCGCGGCGGCCGCGCTCGCGCTGGCGGGGGCGCTGGCGGGGCGGACCGGCCGCGAGATCGACGCGTGGTCGGGCCCGTGGGGATGGGCGCTCCAGGCGGGCGCAGGCTCGAGCACGGCACGGTACATCGCGGCCACCGCCGGGCTCGCCGCTCTGGTCGCCGTCACCACCGCGCTCGTCTGGCGCCGGCGCGGAAGCGGGGAGGCGGAGCGCTACGTGCTCCGTTCGCAGGGGCACGCCGGGCTGCAGGCATCACTGATGGACCTCAACGCGCGGACCGCGCGCCGTGATCTCGCCGAGGTCGCGGGGCGGCACCGCCTGCGGCGCGCCCGTGAACTGCGGTGGCTGCGTGACCGGCTCGCGTCGAGGCCGGGCTCGCAGCCCGCATCCGGGGCAGTGGCGGCGGTGCTCTGGCGCGACGTCCTGGTCGCCGTCGAGCGCCCGGCGGTCCTCGCGCAGGTGCTCGTGGCCGGCGCTGCCGGAACCGCCGTGGCGCTGCTGGACGCCGGCCGGATCCTCGCCGTCGCGGCAGGGGGCGTCCTGCTCTACCTGGCTGCCACTCGCCTCCTCGAGCCGCTGCGCATCGAGAACGACGCGCCGGGACGCAGCCGGGTGTTCCTCGCGGCGCGGTTCGGCCGGGCGTGCGTCGCGCACGCCATCCTGCCGGCGGTGCTCATCGTCGCGGTCATGGGCCTCACCATCGCCGGGCTGGCCGTCGGAGGCGCGCTGGGCGGCCACACCGCCGTGGCGGCGATCGATCTCCTCCTCGCCGGGCCGGCCGTCGTCGGGTGCGCCGCCATGTCCGCGCGGCGGGGCGGGCGCGTGCCGCAGGAAGTGCTGATGACCGCCATGTCGAGCGATCCTTCGGGCGGTGGGGTCCTGTTGCTGGGCTGGGTGCTGATGTGGCCGGCCCTGGCGGCGGCGCTGGTCGTGCTGCCGCTCGCTGGCGCCGGCGTCGGCCCACGGGGCCTCCCAGGCCTGGGCCGTGGTCGAGGTCGTCGCGGCGATCGGGCTGGCCCGCGCGGTGGCTCGCGACTGAACGCGGACCCCGACGCGCGAAGTAACCTCCGCGCTTGTGGTCCCAGAGCGTCGCTACATCCCCGCAGAGATCGAGCCCAAGTGGCAGGAGCTGTGGGCGCGCGAGCACACGTGGGAGGTCGCCAACGACCCCGATGACGGCGCCGAGCACTCCTATGTGCTGGAGATGCTCCCGTACCCCAGCGGCGAGCCCCACGTCGGCCACCTCAAGAACTACGCCCTGGGCGACGCCATCGCCCACTACAGCCGGCGCACCGGCCACCGGGTGCTGCATCCGATGGGCTACGACGCCTTCGGCCTTCCGGCGGAGAACAATGCGATCAAGACCGGGGTCCACCCGCGGGTCGCCACGGACAAGTCGATCGCCTCCTACCGGCACTGGTTTCACCGGTGGGGTATCTCGATCGACTGGTCGCGGGAGCTCGCCACCCATGAGCCCACCTACTACCGCTGGACCCAGTGGATCTTCCTCAAGCTCTACGAGCGGGGCCTGGCCTACCGCAAGGAGTCCGCGGTCAACTGGTGCCCGTTTGACCAGACGGTGCTTGCCAACGAGCAGGTGATCGACGGGCGCTGCGAGCGCTGCGGCCACGAGGTCGAGCTGCGCCAGCTGGAGCAGTGGTTCTTCCGCATCACCGACTACGCCGACCGGCTCCTGAGCGACCTGGACACGATCGACTGGCCCGAGCACGTCAAGGCGATGCAGCGCAACTGGATCGGCCGCTCCGAGGGCGCCGAGGTCACCTTCCACTGCGAGACCTTCGACACCGACTACACCGTGTTCACCACGCGGCCGGACACGCTGTTCGGCGCCACCTTCTTCGTCATGGCGCCCGAGCACCCTGACGTACTCAAGCTGGCGGCGGGCACCGAGCACGAGGCCGCTGTCCACGAGTACGTCAACCGGGCCCTCACCGAGTCCGTCGAGACGCGCGGGGACGCGGACAAGCCCAAGACCGGCGTGCCGTTGGGCCGCACCGTCACCAACCCCGTCAACGGGGAAGAGCTGCCGATGTTCGTCGCCGACTACGTCCTGATGGAATACGGGACCGGAGCCGTGATGGGCGTGCCCGCCCACGATCAGCGCGACTACGACTTCGCGACGGCGTTCGAGCTGCCGATCCGCCCCGTCGTGGCGCCCGCCGGCGCCGAGGACCCGGACGTCTCCACCGAGGCGTTCACCGCCCACACCCAGGACGAGCAGCTGATCAACTCCGGCGAGTTCAGCGGTATGGACGCGGTGGCGGGACGCGACGCCATCGTCGCGCGCCTCGCGGAGGAGGGCAGGGGACATCGGTCGGTCAACTATCGCCTGCGCGACTGGCTGATCTCACGCCAGCGCTACTGGGGTTGCCCGATCCCCATCGTCTACTGCGAGGACTGCGGACTGGTGCCGGTCCCCGAGTCCGACCTGCCGGTGAGGCTGCCCGAGATCGAGGACTATCAGCCGCGCGGCAAATCGCCGCTGGCCGCGGCCGACGACTGGGTGAACACCACCTGCCCGAGCTGCGGCGGTCCGGCGCGCCGGGAGACCGACACGATGGACACCTTCGTGGACTCCAGCTGGTACTACATGCGCTACTGCGACGCGCGCAACGACACCGCGCCGTGGGACCGTCGCGTGCTGGCGTCGTGGATGCCGGTCAACAACTACATCGGCGGGGTCGAGCACGCGATCCTTCACCTCCTCTACAGCCGCTTCTTCGTCAAGGCGCTGGCCGACATGGACCTGCTCGACTTCCAGGAGCCCTTCCAGGCGCTCTTCACCCAGGGCATGATCCTCGGCTCCGACGGCAACAAGATGTCGTCCTCCAAGGGCAACGTGGTCGCCCCCAGCCTGATCGTCGAGCGCTTCGGCGCCGATGCCGCGCGCTGCTACGTCCTTTTCATGGGGCCGCTGGAGCAGGACGCCGCCTGGTCAGACAGCGGAGTGGCGGGCGTCTACAAGTTCCTCGCGCGGCTGTGGCGCCTCGGCGCGGACCTGGCCAACGAGGGCGAGGGCCGCCCCGTCGCGCAGGGTGGGTGGGGTCCGGATCTCGAGGGCGGGGCGCTCGCGATCGTGCGCAAGGCCAACTGGGCCATCGACAAGGTCACCCGCGACATCGGCGGGCGCTACTCCTTCAACACCGCTATCTCCGCGGTCATGGAGCTGGTCAACGAGATCTACCTCCACCTCGACGCCGACCTCCAGGCCCGTCGCTTCGCGGTGGCCACGGCGGCCTCGCTGGTGTTCCCCTTCGCGCCCCATCTGGGCTCCGAGGTCTACGAGATGCTCACCGGCGCGCGCGTGTGGGAGGAGCCATGGCCCAGCGCGGACCCGGAGATGCTGATCGCGCCCACGTTCATGCTCGTCTGCCAGGTCAACGGCAAGGTCCGCGACCGGGTCCAGGCTCCGACCGGCGCCCCGCGCGAGGAGCTCGAGAAGCTGGCGATGGCCGCCCGCGGCGTCCAGGCGCACCTCAACGGCCACCAGGTGGTCAAGGTGGTCGTCGTGCCTGACAAGCTCGTCAACATCGTCGTCCGCGGGTAGCACGATGCCCGCCGGCCCGTACATCGCGGTCATCGGCGCCTCCCAGCCCTCGCCCGAGCAGGAGCAGGCCGCCGAGGACGTCGGCCGCGGGCTCGGAGCCGCCGGCTGCGTCGTCATCACCGGCGGGCGCGGCGGGGTGATGGCCGCCGCCAGCCGCGGCGCGCACGAGGCGGGCGCCACCGTCATCGGGATCCTTCCCGGCACCGATCGCCGCGAGGCGAACGAGTGGGTGGGGCTCGCGCTTCCCACCGGCCTGGGCGATCTGCGCAATGCCCTTGTGGCGCGGACCGCGGACGCGGTCGTCGCCGTCGGCGGCGCCTACGGGACGCTGTCGGAGATCGCCCTGGCGCTCAATGCCGGGATCGGGGTCGTCGGCTACGACACGTGGCCGATCGAGGGCATCGAGACGGCCGATACCCCTGCCGCCGCGGTGGCGCGCGCTCTGGAGCTCGCCGCCGACGCCGAGGCCGCGTGAGCCGCCTCGCCCGCCCGTAGACTCGGCGTCGATGGCGCCGTCGTTCAAGCCCGCATACCTGATCCACGGAGATGACCACGGGCGCATCGCCGAGCGCCGTGCGCGCCTGCGCGAGCTGGCCGAGTCGATCAGCGGCGCCGAGGGCGTCGAGCTGCTGGAGGGCGACGACGCGACTGCCGAGCGGGCCGCGGCCGCGCTGGATGCGATGACGCTGACCCTGAGCCGGCGGTTCATCATCGTCGACGGCGTCGAGCGCTGGAAGGACAAGGAGCTCGATGCGCTGGCCGCGTCACTGGGCGTCATGCCGCCGGAGACGACGATCGCGTTCTTCGCCCGGGAGGAGAGCCGTTACAAGGCGCCCGACCGGCTCCACGACGCGGTCCGCGACGCCGGCGGCGACATCCGCCCGGAGAACAGCGTCAAACCCTGGGAGCTGCCCAAGTGGGCGATCGCGCGTGCTCGGGAGCTGGGCCTTGAGCTCGACCCCGACGGAGCCCGCGCGCTCGTGCGTCACGTCGGCGATCGCCAGCAGCGCCTGCTGCGCGAGCTCGAGAAGCTCGCCCTCGGCACCGAGGACCCCGATCCGGCCAACCCCGCGGAGCCGCTCGACGCCGACACGGTGGAGCGGCTGACCGCCTCGTCGTCGGAGCGGCGCGCGTGGGCGGTGGCCGACGCCGTCGTCGCCGGTGAGACCCGTGCCGCCGTGACCGCGTATCTCGGGTTGCGCCAGCAGGGCGAGCGCCTGCCGGGGCTGCTCTACTGGATCTCACAGCGCGTTCGCACCGCGCACGAGATCGCCGCCGCGCTGGACGCCGGTGAGCCGCCGGCGCAGGTCAAGCGACGGCTGCGCATGCCCTCCCGCGCCGCCGACCGGCTCATCGCGGACGCTCGGCGGACCGGCTCTGACCGCCTGGCCGAGGCCATCTGCGAGATCGCGGACCTCGAGCTCGCCTCCCGCGGCGGAGGGACGGGCGGGGGCGGTGTCCGCGGCGAGGACACCGCGGCCCTCATCGGGCTGGGCCGGCTCACCGCCTGACCCGAGCCGCTCGCCGTCGGGCGGCGGCCTCAGGCTCAGTGCAGCACGGTCGAGTGCAGCACGATCCAGACCGCGGCGATCACACCGCAGAGCACGAGAAGGACCAGGAGCCGGCCGAACCACCACGTGCGGTGGCGAAGCGACGGATTGACGGGGCGCAGGCGCTCGGCCGCCGGGGGGCTCCATGCGGGAGGGTCCGGAGTCTGATGTGTGGCGCGGCGCGGCGCGTGGCGCGAGGAGGCCGCCCCCGCCCGTCCCGGCGTCTCGGTCTCGAGCTCCTCATGAAAGCCGAGTGTGTCGAAGCGCTGGGTCTCGGTCGGGTCGGGCTCGCGTGGTTCGGTCGCGCTGCGCGACCGTGACCGGCGCGAGACGCGGGGCTCATATGGCTCGGACCCCTCGGACCCGGCTAAAGCCCCGGAAGCCCCAGAAGCCCCGGAAGCCCCGGACGCGCGGGAAGCCCGGGATGTCTCGGCGGCCGGGGTGGCGCCGCGCTGCCGCGCCTCCTGGAGCTGGGCGAGCCGGTTGCGCACCCGCCCGGCCTCGGCGCGCTCGGTCGCCAGCGCCTCGCGCGTGGACTCCAGGGCCGCGGTGTTCTCCGCCAGCTCGGCCTGGAGGGCGGCGTAGGCCTGGGTGACCTGGTCGTGGTCGCCGGAGAGCGCCTGGGTGGCCTCCTCATGGCGCTGGGTCAGCGCCCGAGCGGCCTCCTCGTGGCGGCGGGTGAGCGCCTCCGTGTCGGCCTCGTGCCCCTGCTGGGCCTCGCGCAGCTGCCGGCGGGCGTCGTCCAGTTCGGCCTCCATGGCGGCGGCTTCGGCCCGGAGGGTCGCGATGACCTCGAGCTCGACCCGTGCCTGGCCCAGCTCGGTCCGCAGCTGGCGGCTGGTCGTGCGCTCGTCCTCGACGGACTTGGCGAGGGCGGCACGACGCTCGCGTTCCTGCTCGAGGGCGTTATTGGCCGATGCGAGGCGCGCGCCGAGGCGTTCGAGCTCGGCGGAGGTCGACGGACGGCGGCGCGGCGGGGGAGGGGGCTCCGCGGGCGGCTCAGGGGCGGTCGCCACGTCAGTCTCGGGCGGGGCCGACGGTTCATCAGAGGCACCCAAACGCGCCAGGCGCTCACGCTCGCGCTTGAATCGCGGCGCGCGACTGCCCGTTCCGACCGCCAGCGTGTCACCGGGTCGCGCCAGCTTCCTGCCCTTGCGTCGCAGGTCGACGGCGATATCGGGCGCCACCGACAGCTCGATCTCCCGCGCCGCGTCCAGCCCCTCGTCCACGGTGAAGACGGCCATCCAGACCTCGCCATCCTCGGCCGCCCATGGCTTGTGTTCCAGATCGGCGAGGGCGCGGACCTCGGCGCCCTTACGGTTGAGGGTCAGCGTCGGCCGGACGAACCGGCGGCCGCGCACGCCGAACCAGCGACCAGCGACCTCGACGCGTCCTTCAGCGGAGGCGTCGATCCGCTCGACTTCGAAGCTGATGCGGTCGGGTTGTGCAGACAGAGGCGCGGGGGGCTGGGTGACGCCCGCCGGCTACGCGCCGCGGCGCAGTCGAGCTGCGCGAGACTTCTTCCGGGCGCCATTGTTGCGGTGGATCGCCCCTCGCTTGACGGCCTTGTCGATCGTCCTGACCAGCACGCGATGCTCGGACTCGGCGACGTCGTCCTGGCCCTCGGCGACGGCTGTCTCGAGCCGGCGGAAGTAGGTCTTGATCGTGGAGGTGTAGCGGCGGTTCTCCAGCCGCTCACGCTCCGCGCGCAGGATTCGCTTCTTCTGTGAGTGAATGTTGGCCATGACAAAGAGGCGCGGGTAACCGCAGCGACGGCGCGTACTATAGCGCGCTCGTGACGTTGGAGAGCTCGGAGATCGGAGACGCGAACACGCCCGGGCCGCCGCCCCCGGGGCCGCCGAGCGACCCGCCGCCGCAGTCACCCGGACGCCGTCGGCTCGCGGTCAACAGCGCCATCTTCGCGCTGGCCACCGCGCTGTCGCGGATCGCGGGGCTCGCACGTGAGGTCGTGCAGGCGAGCTTCTTCGGCACCAGCGGCTCGATCTCGGCCTTCCAGATCGCGTCGCAGATCCCGAACCTGTTCTCCAACCTCTTCTCGCAGGCGGCCCTCGGCGCGGCCTTCGTGCCGATCTTCACCGAGCTGCTGCAGGCCGGGCGCAAGCGCGAGGCCTTCCGCCTTGCCTCCTCGCTGTTCTGGCTCATCCTCCTCTCGCTCGGCGCGCTGACGCTCGTCTACATGGGGATCGCCGGCATCGTGATGCCGCTGTTCACCGGGTCCAGCATCCCCACCGCGCTGGCCACCGGGCTGTCGCGCGTGCTGTTCCCCGTCGTGCTGCTGCTCAGCCTCACCGGCCTGTTCGTCGCGATCCTTCAGTCCTACGACGAGTTCTCGATTCCGGCCCTCGCTCCGGCCGTCTGGAACATCGTGATCGTCGTCCTCCTGGTGATCCTGCACGGGCGCTTCAAGAGCCACCAGGACAGCGTCTACGCCTATGCGATCGCGTGGCTGGTGGCGACGATCGTCCAGTTCCTCATGATCGCCTGGGCTCTGCGGCGCGTCGAGTACTCGCTCTCCTTCGCGTTCGACTGGCGCGACCGCCGGGTCCATCAGGTCCTGATCCTCTTCCTTCCCGTGACGTTGACGGTCGGGATCATCAACCTGGACATCTTCATCAACGCCGGCTTCGGAGCGCTGGTCGGCAGCTACGCCCCCGCCGCCATCAACGACGCGTTCCGGCTCTACATGCTGCCCCAGGGGATCTTCAGCGTCGCCGTCGCGACCGTCCTGTTCCCGACGCTGAGCCGGATGGCGTCGGCGCGCAACGCCAGTGGGATGCGGCGCACGCTCGGCAACGGGATCCGCCAGATCAACCTCATGCTGATCCCGTCGGCGGCGCTGATGGCCGCGCTCGCGACCCCGATCGTGCGCCTCGTCTATCAGCACGGCTCATTCGGCCCGCTGTCCACGCACTACGTCTCGGAGGCGTTGTTCTGGTTCGCCTTCAGCCTCCCCTTCGCGGGCGTCAACCTGCTGCTCAGCCGGACGTTCTTCGCGCTCCAGCGGCCATGGATCCCCACCAAGCTGGCGGCGATCAACGTGGTCGTCGACATCATCGTGTCCGTCGCGCTGTACAAGCCCCTCGGGATCGCGGGGCTGGTGCTCGGCACGGTCGCGGCCAACATCGTGATGACGGCGCTCCAGGTGCGCCGGCTGCGGATCGGCTTCAACGGCCACCTCGAGATGGCCCAGACGACGATGATCACGATCCGCGTCTGCCTGGCCACCGCGGTGATGGCCGCACTCGGCTACTTCGTCTGGAAGGGGCTGGACGCCCTCCTCGGGGTGTCGCTGATCGCCCAGATCGTGTCGCTCGGGACCGGGTTCGTCGTGTCCGGCGTGGTCTACGCCCGGCTTGTGCTGCTGATGCGGATCCCCGAGGCGCGCCAGGTGCAGCAGCTCGTCACGAGCCGTCTGCCCGGGCGATAGTCCGGCGCTTCGTACCCTTCATTGCGGTACATGGCTGACCAGGCCCACATCCGCAACTTCTCGATCATCGCCCACATCGACCACGGCAAGTCGACGCTGGCCGATCGCATCCTGGAGTTGACCCACACCGTCGACCCCCGCGCGATGCGCGCCCAGCTGCTCGACTCCATGGATCTCGAGCGTGAGCGCGGCATCACGATCAAGGCCCAGGCCGTGCGCGTCTTCTACGAGTCGCCCCATGACGGGCAGACCTACCAGCTGCAGCTCATCGACACCCCTGGCCACGTCGACTTCACCTACGAGGTGTCGCGATCGCTGGCGGCGTGCGAGGGAGCGCTGCTCGTCGTCGACGCGTCCCAGGGCGTCGAGGCGCAGACGGTGGCCAACACCTATCTCGCCGTGGAGTCAGGGCTGGAGCTCATCCCGTGCCTGAACAAGGTCGACCTGCCCGGCGCCGAGCCCGAGCGAGTGGCCGAGGAGGTCGCCGACCTGTTGGGCGAGCCCGCCGACCAGGTGCGGCGGATCAGCGCCAAGACGGGGGAGGGCATCACCGATGTCCTCGACGAGCTCATCGCCCGGGTCCCGCCGCCCGCCGGCGATCCCGACGCGCCGCCGCGCGCGCTCATCTTCGATTCGGAGTTCGACCAATACCGCGGCGTGATCGCCTACATCCGCGTCGTCGACGGGACCTTCACCAAGGGCGAGGCGATCCTGGCCATGCAGGCGGGGACCGAGGCCGAGATCGATGACATCGGCTTCTTCACGCCCCAGATGACCCCGGCCAAGGCGCTGCACGCAGGCGAGGTGGGCTTCCTCATCACCGGCATCAAGGACGTGAGCGCGCTCCGGGTCGGCGACACGCTGACGACCAAGCGCGATGCCGCCACCGAGCCGCTGCCCGGCTACCGGGAGGTCAAGCCGATGGTGTTCTGCGGCCTGTTCCCGATCGACTCCGACGCCTATCCGGACCTGCGCGACGCGCTGGAGAAGCTGACCCTCAACGACGCCGCGCTGAGCTGGGAGCCCGAGACCTCCGAGGCCCTGGGCTTCGGCTTCCGTTGCGGCTTCCTCGGCCTGCTGCACATGGACATCGTGCGCGAGCGCCTGGAGCGCGAGTACGACCTCGAGCTGCTCACCACCATGCCGAGCGTGGAGTACGAGGTCACGCTCACCGACGGCACCGTGCTCCCCATCCACAGCCCCAACGACTTCCCGGATCCGGCGCGCGTCGCCGAGGTGCGTGAGCCGTTCATCCGCGCCTCCATCCTCAGCCCCAAGGAGTTCGTGGGGCAGATCATGGAGCTTTGTCAGGAGCGCCGTGGCGAGCACGCCGGCATGCACTACCTCTCGGCTGAGCGCGTGCAGCTCACTTACGACCTGCCGCTGGCGGAGATCGTGCTCGACTTCTTCGATCAGCTCAAGTCGCGGACCCGCGGCTACGCGTCGCTCGACTACGACCTCATCGGGCTGCGCGACTCGGACCTGGTCAAGCTCGACATCCTGCTCGCCGGCGACCCGATCGACGCGCTCTCGATGCTGGTGCACCGCTCCAAGGCGCAGAGCGCCGGGCGGATGCTCACCGAGAAGCTGCGCGAGAAGATCCCGCGCCAGCAGTACGACGTGCCCATTCAGGCGGCGATCGGCAGCCGCATCGTCGCCCGCGAGACGATCAAGGCCTACCGCAAGGACGTGATCGCCAAGTGCTACGGCGGCGACATCTCCCGCAAGCGCAAGCTTCTGGAGGCCCAGAAGAAGGGCAAGCAGCGCATGAAGCAGGTGGGCCGCATCGAGGTGCCCCAGGAGGCGTTCCTGGCCGTGCTCGAGCTCGGGGACAAGAGCTAGCCCGATGGCGTCCTTCACCGCCGAGCTCGCCGAGCAGGCCGACCCCGAGATCGGCCACGAGCTCATCCGCGTCCGCCACGATGACGGCCGCACCGAGGAGCTGCGCCTGCACGATTACGAGCGGCTCTACGCGCTGCCGGGGGTCTACGAGCAGATCGTCCACGACCGCCTCGGCTGCCGCTCGCCGGCGGAGCTCGCCGGCATGCTGGCGCACGCCGCCGACTCCCTGGACTGGGAGCGCGACGCCCTGCGGGTGCTCGACATCGCCGCCGGCAACGGCGTCTCGGGCGAGGCGCTAGCCGCGGCCGGGCTACGGCCCGTGCTGGGCACCGACATCGTGCCCTCGGCCCGCGAGGCGGCCCTCCGCGACCGCCCCGGCGTCTATGACCAGTACCTGATCCTCGACCTGCTGGCCCTGACCGACGGTGAGCGCGCCGCGGTGACGGCGCTGCACGCCAATGCGCTGTGCTGCGTCGCCCCCGTGGGCGTGCAGGGGTCCGAACTACCGCCCGAGGCGCTCGTGGCCGCCGCCGGTCTGCTCGCGCCCGACGCGCTCGTGGTCTATATGCACGATCCGAACCGAGGCGTCCCTGACGCCGTCACGGCGGATGCGTGGGGGTGGGTGGGGTCCGGTATCCAGGCGCAGGAGCTCGAGCGCCGTCGCTACGTGCACCGCTACACGGTCAACGGGGCGCCGTTTGAGATGGACGGCGTCGTGTGGCGGCTGCGGCGAGCCGGCTGAGCGCTCAGGCCCAGTAGCTGCGCGACGGCGAGTGAGTGCCGGTTCTCGGCGGCCCGAAGGCGCGCCCGCGGCGCGTGTACATCCAGGGGCCGCGCGGGCCCATCGGTCCCCGGCGGCCCCCGCCGAGCACCATCACGACGACCATCAGCACCATCCAGATGATCGCCGCCGCCAGCATCATGGCCAGCGTGACCGCGACGACGGGGATGGCGAAGAGGATCAGCATGGGGTTGGCGCGCACCGCGGCCACTCCCCAGCCAAGGGGCGTGCGGCGCACCGGCGGGCGCCGGGAGCGCGGGCGGGGACCGGGTAGGTCGGAGACCGTCTTCTCCAGGTCCCCGTACGTCTGGGCCTTCAGCGCGTGGGCCACGCGCTGCTCGAGCTCCTCGGAGGCGATCCGTCCCTCGGTCGCGGCCTTGTGCAGGCGCGAGACCACGTGGTCACGGTCGGCGTCCGATGCCCTCAGATTTGCACGCTTTTCCACGCAATGGAGGGTACAGGGCGCAAAGGTCGGCCGCAATGGGCCTAATGGATCATCGTGATGTGCGGCGCACGCCCACCTCGTCGAGGTGAGCCAGCAGGTCGGCCGGATCCTCGAATACCCGGTAGGCGCCGGAGTAGAAGAGCTCCTCGCGGCCGTAGCCGCCGGACAGCAGACCGATCCCGAGCGCCCGCGCGCGCTGGGCCGCGAGCAGGTCCCACACGCTGTCGCCCACCACATTGCTCTGGCGGATGTCCACGCCGATCTGGCGCGCCGCGGTGAGGAACAGGTCGGGGTCGGGCTTGGCATAGCGCACCTGGTCGCGCGTGATCATCGGCGTCTCGTCGGGGAGGGCGAGGAGCTCACGGGCCAGTCCGGCGTAGCGCTCTGGGCCGCTGGTGGCGATCGCCCACGGCACCTCGTGCTCGGACAGCGTGCTCAGCAGCTCGCGTGCGCCCGGCAGCGCCTGGACCGAGTCATAGCGGCGGATGAACGCGTCCGCGTGCAGCCCCGGCAGCGCGGCCAGCGTCTCGGCGTCCAGCGGCGTCTCGAGCTCGCGCGCCAGCGCGTTGACGAACAGGCCGCCGCTCATCCCGATCCGGCGGTGGATCTTCCATACGGCCAGGCTCACCCCAACGCTCTGCAGCGCCTCTCGCCACGCCAGCACGTGCTGGTAGACGCTGTCGATGAGCGTCCCGTCGAGGTCGAACAGGAACGCGGTCTGGCCGGGGCTGTCGGGAAGGCTGTCCATGAGGTCGGAGCGGGGATTCTGACGACTGGTCACACACTCCCACCCGCGGGCGGGGTGACCTCATCGGGATCCTCGGCGATGGCTCGCGGGACGATCGCGGCGAAGGCGATGATCATGAACCCGAACAGGGCGATGACGCCGATCGCGTGCGCCCATCCGGCGTCTGCGGCGTTGAGGAACCCGACCCCCACGATGAGGAGCGCCACCGCCAGCCGGGCCTGCAGCGGCGTCGAGCGCGGTGGGGGCCGGAGAGCGCCCGCCCCCGCGCCGAGAGCGCCCGCCCCCGCGCCGGGGACGGCTGCGTCCGCCGCGGCGCCGCTCCCGCCATGGCCACCCAGCCGGCCGCGCAGCAGGAGCCCGAAGAGCAGCCCCAGGGCCGGGAAGAGGATGGCGCCGCCGGCCAGCACGGCGATCACCACCGCGACGAGCGTGTCGTGCGGAGCGGCCGCCTGGCTCACGGTCAGCCCGGGGAGCAGCACCGGGTAGCGGGCGAACGCCCACCCGGCGACGACGGCCGCCACCGCCAAGGCCGCCGCGTAGCGGGCGGGCTCGAACCGTCGGGTGGCGACGAGCCCCAGCGCGGCCGTCCCCGCGAGCAGGGACACGATCAGCACCGCCAGCGCGGCGCCGTGGACCAGCTCCGTGTAGAGGGAGTGCGCATCCGCGTGCACGACGACGAGACCCACGATCGCCAGCACCCCCGCCACCGCGCCGGCGCCCAGCGCCCGCACGCGATAAGCCTCCTCGAGCTCGGGGTCACCGTGGCGGGCGGCGTCGGCGGCGAGGTACACCGCGGCCAGATAAGCCGAGAAGGCCACCGCCAGCACGCCGACGAGGATCGGGACCGCGCCCGTCCAACTGGAGAAGAGGCCCCCGGCGGCGTTGCCCACCGGCACGCGCTCGGCGGCGATCGCTCCCGCCATGGTCCCGAGCGCGAACGGGGTGACCAGCGACCCCACCGCAAACGCGCTGTCCACCATCCGGGACTCGCGGCTGGTGCTGGCGGCCGAGCGCAGGGCATAGCTGGCTCCGCGCAGGATGATTCCCAGCGCGGCGATGAAGAAGGGCACCGCCAGCGTGGAGGCGACCGAGGCGAGGAACGTGGGGTAGGCCGTCCACGCCACCGTGATGACGAAGATGAGCCACACGTGGTTGGCCTCCCACACCGGTCCCATCGAGTGGTGGGCGTGGTCGCGGATGCGCTCGCCCCGCTCGCCGGTGCCGGCCAGCAGACGCCACATACCCGCCCCGAAGTCGGCGCCGGCCAGCACCGTGTAGAGCACCACGCCGGCGAGCACGAACACGAGGGGCAGGGTCTGGAGGAACATCAGGCCGGTTGCGCGGTCGAGTGAGGCGGGGCATCGGCGCCGGGAACATCGAGCGGCGTGCGCGCCAGCCGCCGCAGGATCCACACGACGGCGCCCGCCACCGCGATGTAGGTGACCACCAGCGCCGCGTAGCCCACCGGGATGCCGCCGGCGCCGGTGACCGACTGGGCGGTGGTCATCACGCGGTAGACCACCCACGGCTGGCGGCCGACCTCGGCGGTCACCCATCCGGCGATGAGGGCGACCGTGGCTGCCGGTCCGGAGACCACGAGCGCCCAGTAGAACCACCGCCACCTGGGCAGCGAGCGGTCGCGGATGCGCACGAAGAGATAGATGACCCCAAGCAGCGCCAGCAGCGTCCCGATCCCCACCATCGTCTGGAAGGAGAGGCGGGTGACGTTGATCGGCGGCCGGTCGGCCGGCGGCACGGTGTCCAGACCGATGACCTTCGCGTTCCAGCTGTGGAAGGCCAGCAGCGAGAGCAGGTGGGGGATGCCGATCCCGAACTTGATCTGGCCGTTGGTGTACCAGCCGAGCACGTGCTCCGAAGCCCCGCGCGTGGTCCTGGCCAGACCCTCGATGGCGGCCAGCTTGATCGGCTGCTGAATGGCGATCACCCGTGCGAGCCAGTCGCCGACCAGGAACTGCACCGGCGCCGCCAGGCAGGCGATCGTGAGGGGGATGGTCATCGCCACCCGCTCGTAACGGGTCCAGCGGCCACGCAGCCGGCACACGGCGTAGGCGCCGGCCATGCAGAAGCCGGTGACCATGTAGCCGGCGATGTACATGTGGATGAGCTCTGACCACAGCATCGAGTTGCCGAACAGGGCCGACCACGGGTCGACGTCGACGACCTTGCCGCCGACGAGCCGGAAGCCGCCGGGGTGGTTCATCCAGGCGTTGACCGCGATGACCGTGAGCGACCCGGTGAAGCCCGTGATGACGATCGGGATGCCGCTGAGGAAGTGCAGCCGCGGCGACAGGCGATCCCAGCCGTAGGCGTAGATCCCGACGAAGATCGCCTCCATGAAGAAGGAGAACCCCTCGATCGCGAAGCCCAGGCCGAACACGCTGCCGAAGGTGGCCGTGAAGTTGGGCCACAGCAGGCCCATCTCGAAGCTGAGGATCGTGCCGGTGATGACACCGACGGCGAACAGCGCTAGCACGATGCGGCTCCAGCGCCGGGCCACCGTGCGGTAGACCGGGTCCCCGGTGCGCATTCCCATCCACTCCGCGAACAGGACCATCGCCGGGAAGGCGATCCCGAAGCACACCAGCGGGATGTGCACGGCAAAGGACAGTGCCTGCATCTGCCGGGCCTGCAGCAGATACTGCTGATGCACCGGAGACAGGGCCGCCGCCAGGGTGTTCATGGCAGCTCCCCACGGTACCCGGCCACGGGCCGCGAGACCAAGACGGATTCACCTACCGACTCATCACGGCCGCGACTGGAAGAATCTGAGCTCGAGATGGACCTCGGCCTCACAGACCGCGCCTGCATCGTCACCGGCGGCTCCCGTGGCATCGGCCTTCAGGTGGCGCGCCAGCTCGTCGCCGAAGGCGCCCGCGTCCTCCTGGTCGGCCGTGGCGAGGACGCGCTCAAGCAGGCCGCCGAGCACTGCGAGGGCGACGCGCGCACCGTCTCGTGGCTGGCGCTCGACATCACCGAGCCCGACGCCGGCGAGCGCGCCGTGGTCGCCTGCCGGGAGCGCTTCGAGACTGTCGACGTGCTCATCAACAGTGCCGGCATGAGCCAGGTGCGCTCGATCGAGGCCCTCACTGACGAGGAGTGGCAGGCGATGTGGGAGATCCACGTCATGGCCCCGATGCGCCTCATGCGCGCGGCGATCCCCGAGATGGCCGACCGGGGGTGGGGCCGGATCGTCAACGTCTCCTCCTCGTCGGGCAAGCGGCCGGGCGCGCGCAACGTCGCCTACTCGGTGACCAAGGCCGCCGAACTCTCACTGTCACGCGCCTACGCCGACGCGTATGCGCAACTGGGCGTGCTCATCAATGCCGTCACCCCCGGTCCGGTGGCCAGCGAGCTCTGGCTGGAGCCGGGCGGCCTCGTGGACCAGACCGTCGCCGCCCGCGGCGGCACGCGCAAGGAGGTGCTCGACGCCGCGGCGGCCGGGCTGCCCATCCGCCGCCTGGCCGGCCCCGAGGAGATCGCGTCGGTGATCGTGTTCCTGTGCTCGGAGCAGGCCTCCGACGTCGCCGGCGCCGCGTGGTCGGTGGATGGCGGCGCGGTCCCGGTCATCATCTGACCCGCCTAGACTCCGCCGCGATGGCCGTCAACACCGACGCGATCGGCAAGACCTACCCCCCGACGCTCTACGCCGTCGGCCGGGAGAAGATCAGGGAGTACGCGTTCGCCGTGGGCGAGAGCAACCCCCTCCACCTCGATCACGAGGCCGCCCGCGCCGCGGGCTACGCCGACGTCGTGGCGCCCCCGATGTTCGCCGTCGTCTACTCGAACGCGGCGATCCTGCCCGGCCTGTTCGACCCCGAGGTCGGCATCGACTTCGCCCATATGGTCCACGGCTCCCAGGAGTTCCGCTGGGGCCCGCTCGTCGTCGCCGGCGACGAGATCACCACCACCGGGACGCTCACGGACGTCTCCGAGCGCGGCGGGATGGGCTTCTATGTCTTTGAGACCGACAGCCGCAACCAGGACGGCGAGACCGTATGCGTCGGCACCTGGACCAACATCGTGCGCACGGGCTGAGGACCATGAACGCCGGCGACACCTTCCAGCTCAAGGTCACCCCCGACCGTTACCTCACCGTCCGTTACGCCGGCGCCTCCGGTGACTTCAACCCGATCCACATCGACGAGGCGTTCGCCAAGCAGGTGGGCCTCCCCAGCCGCATCCTCCACGGGCTGTGGACGATGGCCCAGGTGGCCCGCGCCCACACCGAGGCCATCGGCGGGGTGAGTGGGCCGGCATCTCTGGAGCGGCTCTCGGTGCAGTTCCGCGGCATGGGCGTGATGGAGGAGGAGGTGGTCGTCACCGGCACCGTGCGCGAGGTCAATGGGGACCGCGCCATCGTCGACTCTCAGGCCACTCAGAACGGCAAGCGCATCATCCGCAACGGCGAGGCCACGATCCGCCTGTAGCCGGCGCGCCCCGCGAGCTCCTGGATGAGCGCTCTGACCGCGTAGTAGCTGGGGCGGGGGGTGTAGCTGGGGTCGGCGGGCAGCGGATCCGGGGTCTGGAGGACACCCTCACTGGCGTAACGGCCGCCCAGCGAGTCGCGCTCGGTGACGAACACCATCGCGGCGCCGGCGCGCAGCATCGCGGGGATCACGGTCGTCATCCATCGTGCCTGGCTATCCGGTCCGTCGCGGTAGCCGGGCTCGGTCTGCCAGGCCGGGTCGGCGGGGTAGCCGGTCTCGGTCACCCACAGGGGGCCCCTGAACCCCCTCCGGGCCAGGTAGCGCCGCCAGGCGAGGACGGTCGGCGCCGCCTGGGCGGCCGCGGTGCGCACGTGGATGTTGGCGATGTCGAAGCTGTGCAGCGCCCGGGCGCCCGGCGTGGCGAGCACCTGCTCGAGCCAGCCATGGCCGGCGATGTCCATGAGGCCGCCGAGCACGACGACGGCGTTCGGGTCCGCGGCGTGGATCGCGTGGTAGGAGGCGGAGAGGATCCGCGCGTACTGCTGGGGAGTGCCGTAGAACCAGCTGCCGTCCGGCTCGTTGATGATCTCGAACTCGTCGATCACCCCGCGAGTGTGGCCGGCGATCAGACCGGCATCGTGCCCCCACATCCCCGGATCGGCCGGCGCGCACCGGTAGCTGATCGCCTCCTCGGCGGTGGTCGCGCAGTGGGCCATGTACGCCGGTGTGGCGAGCAGGTCCGCGAGGACGCGGAGCCGGTAGCGGCGGGCGAGCAGCATGTACTGGTCCACGCCGCTCCAGTCCGGGGGGCCGCCCGGGGTGGGGAAGACGCCCGAGAGCGCGATGTCGAGCCGGATCGTGGACGCGCCGAGGGCCGCCGCGGCCCGGAACATCGCCTCCTTGGCGCTGAAGGGATGATCGAGGTAGAGCATGGAATGCACCCCGATCGGCGACGGCGACGGCGACAAAGCGGGCGACGGCAGCGGCGGCGCTGCGGTCGCCGGGGACGCGGCGACGCACGCAGCGATCGGCCCGGCGCACAGGAGCGTGACGACCGACGTCGTCAGCCGACGGCGCAGGCGTCGGCGGTGGGACGGGCTTCCGGCAGGGATGGGCGCCATGGGCGCCGACTGTCGGCCGGGCCGATAACCCGCGGCTGACGCGCGATAACGGCGCGATCACATGGGCTCACGGCGTCCCTCAGGAAACCTGCGGGCCCCTACCTACAATCTCGAAGCATGCTGACCGAACGCCAAGAGCTCGTCCTGAGCCGCCTGGTCCAGGAATACCTCGACGCCGGGGCCCCCGTGGGCTCCAAGGCGCTGAGCGCCGCGTTCGAATGGGGACCGTCGACGATCCGCCACGAGCTGGCCAATCTCGAGGAGTTGGGGCTGCTGGCGCACCCGTACACGAGTGCCGGCCGCGTCCCCACCGAGGCCGGCTACCGCTACTTCGTCGACCGCCTGCTCCCCGACACGCCGTCAGGGCCGCCGCTGTCGCTGACCCTGGTGCGCCGGGAGCTCGACGAGGCGATGCGCGTCACCACCGAGGCTCTGTCCCAGGTGACCAACCTGCTGGCGATCGTCACCGCGCCGCCGATCGAGACCTCCACGATCCGCCATGTCGAGGTGCTGGCCCTGCAGCCCCAGGTGCTGATGGTGGTGGTGATCACCTCCACCGGCGGCGTGACCAAGCGGATGTTCACCTTCCAGCGCTCGGTCGACACCGGCCTGGCCGACTGGGCCGCCAGCTACCTCAACGAGCGCCTGGTCGGGCTGGGGCTGGGCGCGCGGATGCTGCACCAGCGCCTGCACGATCCCGAGCTCTCGGCCACCGAGGCGGCGTTCCTGGAGGCGCTCTCGCCGGTGTTCACCGACCTCGAGGAGTCCGCCGTGGCGACGCTGTACGTCGAGGGGGCGGGCAAGCTACTGACGCTGGGCCGCGTGGGCGACGTGTCTGAGCTCAACCTGCTCATGGAGATGCTCGAGCGCCGCGTGACCCTGCTGGGCATCCTGCGCTCGGCACTCGGGGCGGGCCATCCCCTGGCGGTTCGCATCGGCGCCGAGAGTGGGGTGCCGGCCCTGCGCTCGCTGGCCCTGGTCGCGGCGAGCTACGGCCTGCCCCAGCGCACCCTCGGAGCGGTGTCGGTGATCGGGCCCCTGCGCATGGACTACGGCCACGCCATCCGCACAGTCCGTGAGGCCGCCGCGCAGCTCTCTACCTTCGTCGCCGACGTGTACGACGAGCGATGAGCGGGACCAAGATGCCACGCGACTACTACGAGGTCCTCGGCGTTGACCGGGGCGCCGACGACACCGAGATCAAGAAGGCGTTTCGCCGTCTGGCCCGCGAGCTGCACCCCGACGTCAACAAGGAGCCCGACGCCGAGGAGCGCTTCAAGGAGGCGGCCGAGGCCTACGAGGTGCTCTCGGACTCCGACCGCCGCGCCACCTATGACCGCTACGGCCACGAGGGCCTGCGCCAGGGCGGCTACGCCCCCAACTTCGAGGGGTTCGGGTCGGTCGCGGACATCTTCGAGGCGTTCTTCGGGGGCGGTGGCTTCGGCGGCGGGGCGTTCGGCAGCGGGATCTTCGGGGGCGGCCGGGCCGGCGGCGCGGTCCAGGGCGGCGACGTCGCCGTCGGGGCCGAGATCACGCTCGTGGAGGCCGCCCACGGGGCCCCGGTCGAGGTCTCCTACGACGCCGTCTCGACCTGCGAGCACTGCCGCGGCAACGGCGCCGAGCCCGGGACGCCGATCGAGACCTGCACCAACTGCGACGGGACCGGGCAGCTCCGCGTCATCTCGCGCACGCCGTTCGGTCAGGTGGTCCGCGCCGCCGCGTGCGACGTCTGCCACGGCGAGGGCAAGGTGCCCCAGAGCCCGTGCCACGAGTGTGGCGGGCGCGGGCGCAAGGTCGAGCGCGTCAAGGTGTCCGTCGACGTCCCCGCCGGGATCGACGACGGCCAGCGGATCCGGATCACGGGCCGCGGCCACGCCGGCGAGCGCGGCGGCCCGGCGGGTGACCTGTACGTCCAGATCCGCGTCAAGGAGGACCCGCGCTTCGTCCGCCACGACGACGAGCTCGTCACCGTGGTCGACGTCGCGGCGCCACTGGCGGCGTTGGGCACGACCGTCGAGGTGCCGACGCTCGACGGGACCACTGAGCTCGAGATTCCCGCCGGCGTCCAGCCGCACGAGTCGATCAACGTCCGGGGCGAAGGGATGCCCGCGCTGCGGGGCCGTCACCGCGGCAACCTGCGCGTGATCGTCAACGTCGTCACCCCGCGCCATCTGAAGAAGGAGCAGAAAGAGCTCCTGCAGCAGCTGGCCGACAGCCTCACCGAGCACAACCTGCGCACCGACGAGGGCGTGCTGGGCAAGCTCAAGCGCGCCTTCGGCGGCTGAGGGCGGGCTCGCACAGAGGTGCTCCGCCTCGCCGTTCGCGTCCACCGCCGCCAGGCCGAGCTGGTCCTGGCCGAGCTGCTCGAGCTGGCGCCGAGCGGGGTGGAGGAGGTGGAGATCTCGCCTGACGTCATCGAGTACGCGGTCTACGGTGCGCCCGGTGAGCTCCCGGCCGTGCCGGATCTACGCGCCGCCGCCGGCGAGGCCTACGTGGACGTCTCCACCCAGGAGATCGCCGACGATTGGGCGGAGCGCTGGCGCAGCTTCCACCGCCCGCTGGTCATCGGCAGCCGGCTGACCGTCCGGCCGCCTTGGGAGCCGCCCGGCGACCGCGCGCTGGATGTGGTCATCGACCCGGGGCAGGCGTTTGGGACCGGTTCCCACGCCACCACCCGCCTGTGCCTGGAGCTCATGCTCGACCTGGACGCGAGCCACGGTTCATTCGTGGACGTCGGCTGTGGCTCGGGCGTGCTGGCCATCGTCGCCGCCAAGCTCGGGTTCTCGCCGGTGATCGCGCTGGACTACGACCGCGCCGCCACCGCCGCCACGCGCGAGAACGCGGCGCGCAACGGCGTCGACCTCGACGTGCGCGACTTCGACATGCGCGACGCGCAGGCCCCAAGTGCCGATTTTGGGGCGGCAAACGTTCTCGGCGGTCCACTGGTCACCTGGGCCGCGTCCCAGCGTGAGCTGCCGCCGACCCTGATCCTCAGCGGTCTGCTGGCCACCGAGGCCGACCGCGTCGCCGAGGCGTACGCCAAGCGCGGCCATGGCGAGCGCGAGCGGCGGGTCTCGGGCGACTGGGCGGCGCTGCTGCTCACGCGCGCCTCAGAGGCCGGCTGACGCCCGGATGGACAACCGCCTCGCGGCGAATCCTGTACACGCGGCCCATGCCGGTCGGGCACCCGTGGCGCATCCTTGTCAGCGTCGATTGTGATTCTGAACTGGACTCAAAGGAGGTGAACAGTTGCCAAACCCACTCGCGATGGGAGTGACACTCGGTGGCCTACTCCTCGACATCGTCGCGCCACGGCCCAAGCCTCGAGCTGGCTTATCGCAAGAGCCCTCTCTCCTCTCGACGCGCGCTGTCTCGAGGACACCACGGCATGACATCGCTGTCGAGGAGTACGAAGGTCTTCCGGTCGCGAGCGGCTATCGCAGCTGAACCGAGCACGGGGCCACGCGCTACCTTCTCCGGCGCGTGGCCTCGTTCGCGGTCAAGTTCCTCGGTTGCAAGGTCTCCCAGGCGGATGCGATGCTCGCCCGCCGTGCCCTGCTCGCCGCGGGTCACACGGAGGGGTCCGAGTCAGAGGCGGAGCTGCACGTCATCAACACGTGCTGCATCACCGCCGAGGCCGAGGCCAAGTCGCGCCAGTCGGTCCGGCGGTCGCTGCGCAGCGCGCAGCAGGTGTTCGTCGGCGGCTGTGCCGTCAATCTCAACGCGGGACAGTTCGGGGAGATCGATGAGCGGGTGACGCCGTTCGTCGGCACCGCCGACGACGTCGCCGCCGCCATGGGCGCCCACGACGGCCTCGGCTGCGCCGACCTCGAGCACGACGTGCTGGCCCGCGAGCGGGCGCGTGGCACGGACCCCGGGGCCACCCGCACCCGCGGCTTCGTCAAGGTCCAGGACGGCTGCGACGGCCAGTGCGCGTACTGCATCATTCCCACCGTGCGCGGCCCCGCCCGCTCACGCCCGGCGAGCGCGATCCTCGCCGAAGCCGCTGAGCGCGTGCGCGGCGGCCAGCCCGAGATGGTGATGACCGGGATCAGCGTGGGGGACTACCGCGACCCCGAGCAGGGGCTCGAGCTGGGCGAGCTGATGATGGCGGTGGCGCGCGTGCCCGGGGTCGAGCGGGTCCGGCTCTCCAGCATCGAGGTCATCCATGTCAAGGACACGCTGCTGCAGGCGCTGGCCAGCGAGCCCAAGGTCTGCCCGCACCTGCACGTCCCGATGCAGTCCGGCGACGACGACGTGCTGCGCGCGATGGGGCGCCACTACAGCTCCGACGAGTACCTGGAGCACATCCGCCGCGTGCGCGCCGCCGCGAGCGAGCGGGGTCAGATCAACGTCACCACCGACGTGATCGTCGGCTTCCCCACCGAGGACCAGGCCGCCTTCCAGCGCACCCTGGATGCCGTCGACGCCGCCGGGATCACCCGCGTGCATGTCTTCCCCTACTCGCCCCGGCCCGGAACCGTCGCGGCCGACCTGGGGGACCGCGTCGACCCGGCCGAGAAGAAGCGCCGCTCCCAGGTGCTGCGCGGCCGTTCGGAGCTGCGCTCCCGGCTGCATCGCTCGGCCCGGCTGGGCACACCGGAGCGAGTGCTCATCGACAAGGTCGCCGAGACCCAATGCTCGGGCTACACCGCCGACTACACGCGCTGCTACCTGCCGCCCGGTGCCGGGCCGCGCGGGGCGCTGGTCGACGTGGAGTGCCTGGACCTGCACGCGGATGGGCTTGCGTGCCGGGTCCGTGGGCGCTGAGGGCTATCCTCATAGGTGGACATATGACTGTCACCGAACAGCTTCGCAGCGACATCACCGGCGCCATGAAGGCGGGCGAGAAGCAGCGCGTCGGCGCGCTCCGTCTCGTGCTCTCCGAGCTCCAGAAGGCCGAGAAGGAGGGCGGTGACGACGAGCTGACCGTGCTGCGCCGCGAGCGCAAGCGCCGCCTCGACGCCGCCTCGCAGTTCCGCGACGGCGGCCGTCCCGAGCTGGCCGACCAGGAGGAGTCAGAAGCCCAGCTGATCGCGGGGTACCTGCCCGCCGAGCTTCCCGACGACGAGCTGGACCGGATGATCGCCGCGGCGATCTCCGAGACCGGCGCCGCGAGCCCAAAGGACATGGGCCAGGTGATGAAGGCGGTGATGGCCGCGTCGGGGGGCCGTGCCGATGGCAAGCGGGCCTCGGCGCGGGTACGCGAGGCTCTGGGTGCCTAGTGGTCCGGGGAGCGGCCCAGCGATAGTGCGTCGCACGATCGAGCTCGACAACGCGGTGGCGGCCGAGCTGGCCGGAAGCCAGGACGCCGTGCTGCGGACGCTCGAGAGCCATCTCGATGCCGACGTGTTCCTGCGCGGCAACGTGCTCACGCTCGAGGGCGACGAGGCGGCCGTCGAGGCCGGCGCCGCCGTCGTGCGCGAGCTCTCGGACCTCATCACCCAGGGGCATGACATCGCCCCGGGCACGGTCGAGGCGGTGGCGCGCGCCCTGGACGAGCACGAGTCCCCCTCGGAGATCCTGGAGGACGTCGTCTGGCGCCACCGCGCCACTCGGGTCGCGCCCAAGACGGTCAACCAGAAGCGCTACGTCGACTCGATCCGCTCCAACACCATCACCTTCGGCATCGGCCCGGCCGGCACCGGCAAGACCTTCCTCGCCGTTGCGCTGGCCGCGGCGGCCCTGAGCCGGCGCGAGGTCAACCGCATCATCCTCACCCGTCCCGCCGTCGAGGCCGGCGAGCGCCTGGGCTTCCTGCCGGGCGACCTCATGGCCAAGGTGGACCCGTACCTGCGCCCGCTGTTCGACGCCCTGCACGACATGCTCGACCCCGAGCGCGTCAGCCAGCATCTGGAGCGCGGGGTCATCGAGGTGGCGCCGCTCGCGTTCATGCGGGGCCGGACCCTCAACGACAGTTTCATCATCCTCGACGAGGCCCAGAACACGACGCCCGAGCAGATGAAGATGTTCCTCACCCGCCTGGGCTTCAACTCCAAGATGGTCGTCACGGGGGACATCACCCAGGTCGACCTGCCCCGCGAGCAGGACTCGGGCCTGATCGTCGTCTCGGACATCCTCGAGGAGGTCGAGGGGATCGAGTTCGTGCGCTTCGGGGACGAGGACGTCGTGCGCCACAAGCTGGTGCGGCGGATCGTGGCCGCCTACAACGAGCACTCCCAGCGGGCCGCGCCGGAGCTGCGCCCGCGCAGGCGAGCGTAGGGCGAGGCCGTCGTGCTCGACGTCGAGGTGATCGGGATCGAGGCCGTGGACCCCGATCCCGCGGGGCTGACCAGCCACCCGCCCACGGCGGTGGAGCTCGAGGAGCTCTGCGCGCTGGCGCTGGCCTCGGCCGGGATCGAGGAGGGGCACGTGGCGATCGAGTTCGTCGACGAGGACCGCAGCCGCGAGCTCAACCTCCAGTTCCGGCAGATCGACGCGCCCACGGACGTGCTCTCCTTCGGCGTCGACGAGGACGGCGTGAGCGCCGGGCCGCGGGAGCTGGGGGACATCGTCATCTGCCCGCCGCAGACCGAGGACCTGCGCGAGGCCGTCGTTCACGGAGCGCTGCACCTCAGCGGCATGGACCATGAGACCGACGATGGTGAGATGCTGGCCCTCCAGGCGGAGCTGATGCGATGGGTGAGCTGACCCCACCCGATCTGACACCGCCCGATCTGACCCCGCCCGATCTGACCCGGCCGCCGGCGACCCGCTCGGGCTTCGTGGCGCTGGCCGGGCGCCCCAACGTCGGCAAGTCCACGCTGGCCAACGCGATCGTCGGCGCCAAGGTGGCGATCGTCTCCGACAAGCCCCAGACGACCCGGCGCGCCATCCGCGGCGTCGCCACCGGCCCCGACTGGCAGCTCATCCTCGTCGATCTGCCGGGGGTGCAGCGTCCGCGCGACGCCCTCACCGAGCGGATGCAGCACCGCGTCGAGCACGAGCTGGCCGACGCCGACGGCTGTCTGCTCGTCATCAACGCGCAGCAGGGCCTCGGTCCCGGCGATCGCTTCATCGCGGCGCTGCTTAGGGGCGCGAACGTCCCCGTGACGGTGGCCGTCAACAAGGTCGACCGCGCCGAGAAGGGACGCGTGGCCGCGACCCTGCACGACGCGGAGGCGCTCGACCTCGCCACCGAGATCTTCCCCGTGAGCGCCCGCACCGGCGACGGCGTCCCAGCGCTGATGGACCACCTCATCGCTCTGCTCCCCGAGGGGCCGCTGTACTTCTCGGCCGCCCAGCGCTCGGACCAGTCGCCCTCCGTGCTCCTCGCCGAGTTGGTGCGAGAGCAGATCCTGGCGCGAACGCGGGAGGAGCTCCCTCACGCGGTCGAGGTCGAGGTGGAGGAGATCACCCATCCCCGTCCCGATCTGGTGCGGATCCAGGCCGTCGTCCTGTCGGAGACGGAGTCCCAGAAGGGAATCCTCATCGGCTCCGGCGGGCGGATGATCAAGGCGATCGGCACCGCCGCCCGTCGCGCCATCGAGCGCGAGCTCGACAGCCACGTGCACCTCGAGCTGTCGGTGCGTGTGCGCCGCCATTGGCGTGCCGACGAGCGCGTGCTCGACCGCCTCGGCATCGAGTAGCTGAGCCGCTCCGGCATCAAATAGCCCGGGCGGCGGCGCAACAAAGCGCCCGGAAGTAGAGGTTCGGGCTCCACATTTGCGGAACTTTTCGCGCAAAGCTGGAGCCATGGGTCAGCTTGTGCCGTGAAAGACCGATTTTGGGGTCGACCCACCCCTCGTATGGGACTCGCGACCGATCAAGCGCAGGCGCCCACCGCACGGGCGCCGCAGTCATCGGAGGCGGCCAGCCAGCCGCTTCGCGTCCTGCTGGTCTCCGGCGGGCGCAACCAGCTCCTCACGGCCCGGGAGCTCCTGGCCGGCCGGGCCAGCGGCAGGCTCGTCGTCGACTGGCGCGAGCGCTACGACGACGGCCTGGTGGCGATCAGGGAGCGCCGCCACGACGTCTATCTGGTCGACTGCCGCCTCGGGGCCCAGAGCGGCGTCGAGCTGGTGCGCGAGGCCTTCGGCGGCCGGCCCTCGGCGCCGATCATCCTGCTCACCGGCGACGGTGGCCGCGACATCGGGGTGGACCCCGGGGAACTGGGCATCAGCGAGCAGGTCGCCATGGACCGGGTGGGCCGCCCCAGCCTCGAGCGCTCGATCCGCCAGGCGCTCAGCCACCACCGCGCGGTCGCCGAGCTGGCCCGCAGCGAGGAACGCTACGCGCTCGCCGTCCGCGCCGCCAACGACGGCATCTGGGACTGGGACCTGGTCGCGGACACGCTCTACCTCTCGCCCCGCTGGCACGCGATCCTGGGCCGCCCCCACCCCGATGGCGACCTGCAGCCTGAGGCCTGGTTTGACCTCGTGCACCCGGCGGACTCGGAGCGCCTGCGCGCCGCCGTCCACGAGCACCTCGAGGGGCGGTCCCCGCAGCTGCGCGCCGAGCACCGCATCCGCCACGCCGACGGGGGCTGGCGCTGGGTGCTCACCCGCGGGCTGGCCACGCGCGGGGCCGACGGCCGCCCCACCCGGATGGCGGGGTCGATGTCCGACGTCACCGACCGCCGGCTGGCCCAGCTGCGCCTTCAGCACGACGCGCTGCACGACAGCCTCACCGGCCTGCCCAACCGCACCCTGTTCATGGACCGCGTGCACCAGACGCTGCAGCGGCTCCAGCGAGATCCGGGCGCGGCCTGCGCGGTGCTGTTCATGGACGTCGACCGCTTCAAGCTGGTCAACGACAGCCTCAGCCACGCGGTGGGGGACAAGCTCCTGGTCGCGCTCGCGGCCCGGCTGGCCACCGCCGTGCGGCCCGGAGACACCGTCTCGCGGCTCGGTGGCGACGAGTTCGCCGTGCTGCTGCAGGAGATCGATGACCCCGCCGAGGCGACGCTGGTGGCCGACCGGATCCTCGACGCCCTGCGGCCGTCGATCGACATCGACGGCCATGACCTGTTCTCCAGCGTCTCCATCGGGATCGCGCTCAACACCGCCGGATTCACTTCCGCGGACCTGCTGGCCAACGCCGACATCGCCATGTACCACGCCAAGCGCCGCGGTCGCGGCCGCGCGGCGGTGTTCGACGACGCCATGCGCCGCCGTGTCGTGGACCGGCTGGCGCGTGAGAACGAGCTGCGCCAGGCGGTGGAGTGCGCGCTGCTGGACATCCACTATCAGCCGATCGTCAGCGTCGCCACCGGCGACATCTGCGGGATGGAAGCGCTCGCGCGCTGGCCCGCGGGGTGGGGGAAGGTGTCGCCCTCGGAGTTCATCCCCATCGCGGAGGACACCGGCATGATCGGGAACCTGTGGGGGCACGTGCTGCGGACGGCGCTGGGAGCGCTCGCGGGCTGGCGTCGCGCCGGGCTCATCAGCGACGAGGTGTGCATGAGCGTCAACCTCTCCGGCCGGCAGCTCGACGATCCGGACCTGGCGGCCCAGCTCCATGCGGCCATCGAGCACACCCAGGTGCCGCCGGCGGCGCTGAAGCTCGAGATCACCGAGAGCACCCTGATCGCCGAGCCCGAGCACACCCGCGACGTGTTCGCCCAGGTCTGCTCGGGCGGGGTGGGGCTGCACCTCGACGACTTCGGGACCGGCTACTCGTCGCTGTCGGCGCTCCATCGCTTCCCGGTCGACGCGCTGAAGATCGACCGCAGCTTCGTGGCCGAGCTGGGCGCCGAGGACGAGGGCGGCGAGGTGATCATCCGCAGCACCGTGGCCATGGCCCACAGCCTGGGGCTGCCGGTGATCGCGGAGGGGATCGAAGTGCCCTCCCAGCTGCGGCGGCTGCGCGCACTGGGCTGTGATTTCGGGCAGGGGCACTTGTTCTCACCGGCCCTGAGTGCCGGCGACATGGCCGCCCTGCTCGCCCGCTGGAACGCGGCCGAGATCGCCGCGCTGTTCACTGCGGCCTGAGCGGCGCCGGGTCGCCGGCCCATCACGCCTAAAATCCGCGGCGTGGACGACGCCGACGTGGCATTCGATGAGCGCGGGCTCGTCCCGTGCATCGTGCAGGACTGGCGTACCGGCGAGGTCCTCACGCTGGCCTGGATGAACGCCGAGTCGCTCGCGCTCACGCGGCAGACGGGCGAGATCCACTTCTACAGCCGCAGCCGCCAGGAGCTGTGGCACAAGGGCGCCACCTCGGGCAACACGATGGCGATGCGCGCGATCCGGTACGACTGCGACGGCGACGCGCTGCTGGCGCTCGTCGAGCCCGCCGGGCCGGCCTGTCACACGGGCGAGCGCACCTGCTTTCACCGCGGTGACCTCGAGCCCCAGGCGCCCGGTGAGGTCCTGGGCGCGCTCGAACGGACGATCGATGCCCGCGCCCGCACCCGCCCCGAGGGCTCCTACACCGTGACCCTCCTCGACGATCCGGCACTGGCCGGAGCCAAGGTCCAGGAGGAGGCCGAGGAGGTCGTCCGAGCCGTGCGGGAGGAGTCCGACGAGCGCGTCGCCGAGGAGGGCGCCGACGTCCTGTACCACCTCGCCGTGCTCATGCGCGGGCGCAATCTGAGCCTCGCCGATGCCGAGCGGGTCCTCGATGGCCGTCGCCGGCGCTGAGGCTGAGAACCGGAACCCGCCGGGGCGGGCGGGGCCGAGTCCCTCGCTGGCGCGGGTGCGCGAGCTGGCGCACGATCACAACCTCATCCCGCTGCACCAGACGTTCATCGACGACTGCCAGACGCCGGTCTCGGCGTACCTGAAGCTCCGCGATCCCACGCACCCGTCGTTCCTGCTGGAGTCCGCCGAGCAGGGTCGCGTCGGCCGCTACTCGTTCATCGGTTTCCGTCCGCGCAAGGTGCTGCGCTGGTCGCTGGGTGACGACGGCGATCCCTACGCGCTGGCCGCCGAGGAGCTGCGCCGCTTCCGCGTGGCCCCGCTCCCCGACCTGCCGCCGTTCGCGGGCGGCGCCGTCGGCATGTTCGCCTATGACCTCGTGCGCACGGTCGAGCCGCTGGGCGAGCCCAACCCCGATCCCGTCGGAGTGCCCGACCTGGCCCTGATGCTCACCGATGCCGTGGTGGTCTTCGACCACCTCAAGCGCACCACCACGGTCGTGGCCAACGTGTACGCCGACGAGGACCTCGAAGGGTCATACCGCCAGGCCACGGAGACGATCGCCGAGGTCCGCTGGCGCCTGGCGCGCCCGCTGCCGATGCCGATCCACGCCGACGCGCGGGCGGCCCCCCGGTTTGTCTCCAACATGCCGCGCGAGGGCTTTGAGGCGATGGTGTCGAGGATCATCGAGTACATCTATGCCGGCGACGCCTTCCAGGTCGTGCCCTCCCAACGCTGGTCGGCGGCCGTGCCGGTCGAGGCGTTCTCGATCTACCGGGGACTGCGCGCCGTCAACCCCAGCCCCTACATGTACTTCCTGGACTTCGGCGACTTCGAGATCGCCGGAGCCAGCCCCGAGCCGCTCATCACCGTGGCCGGCCGCCGGGTGTCGACGCGGCCGATCGCCGGTACGCGCCCCCGCCAGGACTCCCCGGAGGCCGATGCCGCCATGGCCAAGGACCTGCTGGCCGACGAGAAGGAGCGGGCCGAGCACGTCATGCTCGTCGACCTGGGGCGCAACGACCTGGGGCGGGTGTGCGAGTACGGCTCCGTGCAGGTCGAGAGCTTCATGGCGGTCGAGAACTACAGCCACGTGATGCACATCGTCTCCAGCGTCATCGGCACGCTGCGCCCCGGCGTCGATGCCCTGGCCGCGCTGCGCTCGGTGCTGCCCGCGGGGACGCTGTCGGGCGCCCCCAAGGTGAGGGCTATGCAGATCATCGACGAGCTCGAGCCGGTCAAGCGCGGCGGGTACGGCGGGGCGATCGGCTGGGCCAGCTACACCGGCGAGCTGGACACCTGCATCCACATCCGCACGGTCGTGGTCAAGGACGGGGTCGCCCACATCCAGGCCGGCGGCGGCACCGTGGCGGATGCCAAGCCCGACTATGAGTTCCGCGAGTCCGAGGCCAAGTCGCGCGCCGTGCTCGAGGCCATCGCGCTGGCGGTGGCACAGCCCGAGTGGCCGTGACCCGGGGGGCGCGCCCGTTGCGGTCGGGGTCGGCGTGTTGCAGAGGCGCGAGCGTGGCTCAACGACCGGCTTTCGAAGAGGCACGCGGCGTGACCGTGGCCTTTCGGCGGGCGTTTTGGGAGATAGGCGTTACGACGTGATGGTGATCTCCCACGACGTCGCCCCGGACGAGGTTGTGGTCGATCTTGGCGCTATTTCCTTCACTATCGACCACAACCCCGTCGAGCGGCTCGCCCCAACCGCTTGGCCCCCATCGTTGAGCCCGGTCAGCACGCGACACTGAGGTACGGTTGCCCATGATGCGGGTGCTGATCGTCGATAACTACGACAGCTTCACCTACAACCTCGTCCAGTACGTCGGGATGCTGTCGCACCCACCGCACGAGATCGAGGTGGTGCGCAATGACCGCGCCACCGTCGACGAGCTGCTCATCCGCGGCTATGACCGCGTGATCGTGTCGCCCGGGCCGTGCACGCCCGACGAGGCCGGCATCTCGCTGGAGGCGGTGCGCCGCTTCCCGGAGGCCGGGATCGCGACGCTGGGCGTGTGCCTCGGCCACCAGGCGCTCGTCCAGGCGTGGGGCGGGAGGGTCGTCACCCACCACCCGGTGCACGGCAAGACCGCCCAGATCGATCATGACGGCCGCACGATCTTCCGGGGGCTGCCCTCGCCGCTGGAGGTCGGCCGCTATCACTCGCTCATCGCAGAGCCGACGCTGCCTGCGGCGCTGGAGCAGAGCGCCAGCGCCGACGGCGTGGTGATGGCGGTGCGCCACCGCGAGCTGCCCGCCGAGGGCGTCCAGTTCCATCCTGAGTCGATCCTCACCCCGCAGGGACGCCGGCTTCTCGCCAACTTCCTGTCCCCGCAGGCTCCGCCCTCGGGCGCGGCCCCGGAGCCGTGGCCTGACCTGGAGCCCGCCGACCCCACCCTGCCATGGTGAAGATGACCTCTGACCTGCTGACCCGATCGATCGACGAGCTGGCCAACGGCCGCGATCTCAGCGCCGATCAGACCGCCGACGTGCTGGCCGAGATCATGTCCGGCAACGCCTCCGACGTGCAGATCGCCGCCTTCCTGATCGCGCTGCGGACCAAGGGGGAGACCGTCGACGAGCTCGCCGGCCTGGCCCGCACCATGCGCGGCTTCGCCGCTGCCGTGACCGTCCGGCGCCGCGATCTGCTCGACACCGCCGGCACCGGCGGTGGGCGCCGGACGTTCAACGTCTCGACGACGGCGGCGCTGATCGCTGCCGGCGCGGGCTGCACGGTGGCCAAGCACGGCAACCGCTCGGCCACCGGGCTGTCCGGCTCGGCCGACGTGCTCGAGGCGCTGGGAGCGCGGATCGACCTGACCCCGGCGGCGGTCGCCCAGTGCATCGACGAGGTCGGCTTCGGCTTCATGTTCGCTCCCGCCCATCACCAGGCGACGCGCTACGTGATCCCGGTGCGATCCCAGCTGGCGGTCCGCACGATCTTCAACTTCCTCGGCCCGCTCACCAACCCGGCGGGCGCGACCCGGCAGCTCATCGGCGTCTCGGACCCCGCCTACCTGGAGAAGATGGCGGGCGCGCTGGCCATCCTGGGCACCGAGCACGCGCTGCTGGTGTCAAGCCACGACGGCCTGGACGAGCTGAGCATCTCGGCGCCCACCCGCGTCGTCGAGGTCCACAACGGTGAGATCTCGACCTACGACGTGGCGCCGGCCGACGTCGGCCTGGAGGTGGCGCCGGCCGAGTCGGTCCCCGGCGGCGACCCACGGGAGAACGCGGACACGGCCCAGCGCATCTTCGCCGGGGAGACGGACCCGCCCACCCCGGCCGCGCCGCCCGCGATCTGGCCGTGCTCAACGCCGGGGCGGCGATCTACGCCGGTGGTGGTGCGGCGACCCTCGCCGAGGGTGTCGGGGCGGCGCAGACCGCGGTCGACTCGGGCGCGGCGGCGGCGGCGCTCGAGCGCTTCGTGGCCGCCACCCAGCGCCTGGCTCCGCCGCGGAGCACGACGGCGTGAACGCGCTGACCCCGATCATCGAACGCACGCGCCAGGACGTCGCGGCGCGGCTCGAGGACACGCCACTGGACCAGCTGCGCCGCGCCGCCGAGGCGCGTATGGCCGCCGACCCACCGCGCGGGTTCGCCGCCGCGCTGCGCGGCCCCGGGATCTCGATCATCGCCGAGCACAAGCGCAGCTCGCCTTCGGCCGGGGTGATCCGCGACGATCTCGTCCTCCAGGACGTCGTGGGCGCCTACGAGCGCGGCGGCGCGGCGGCGCTCTCGATCCTCACCGAGGAGCACAGCTTCTCGGGCAGCCTCGAGGACCTGGCGGCGGCCCGCTCGGCGGCCGCGCTGCCGATCCTGCGCAAGGACTTCGTCGTCGGCTCCTACCAGGTGGTGGAGTCGCTGGCCGGCGGCGCCGACGCGATCCTGCTCATCGTGGCCGCGCTGGCCCCCGCCGACCTTGAGCGGCTGTACACCGAGGCGGTGACCGCGGGCCTCGATGTGCTCGTCGAGGTCCACGACGGCGCCGAGCTCGAGGTGGCGCGCGGGATCGGGGCCGCCGTCATCGGCGTCAACAACCGGGACCTGACCACGCTCGTGGTCGACACCGAGCGGACCTTCGAGCTGCTCGACGCGATGCCGGCCGGAACCGTCGTGGTCTCGGAGTCGGGCTGGCGGACGCGCGCCGAGCTCGACCGGCTCGCGGCTGCGGGCGTCGACGCGGTGCTCGTCGGCGAGGCGCTGATGCGCTCGGCGGATGTGCAAGCCGCCTGCCGGACGCTGGCCGAGCCCGGTCCGGTCGGTCGCGTTTAGCTGCGGTTAGGCGGTGGCGCGACACTCGTGCCCATGGGTCGACTGCTCAAGTCGCACTTCGTCTCGGCGGTTCTGGGCGGCCTCGTGGTCGGCGGCGCGCTGCTGCTCTCAGGCGTGGCCGGCCACAGCCAGACCGAGACGATCGTCGACCAGGCGCCCCTGGTGGCCCAGAAGACGACCGACCCGCGCAGCGGCCAGACCCCGCTTCAGATCTACGACCGCTACGCCCCCGGGGTGGTGTTCGTCCGCGCCAAGCTCCTGGAGCAGGTCGACAGCCCGTTCAACATGTTCCACGCTCGGGAGAGCCAGACCTCGACCGGCACCGGCTTCCTGGTCGATCGTCTCGGGGACATCCTCACCAACTACCACGTCATCGATGGCGCCGACCGCTCCAAGGGGATCACCGTCGAGTTCGAGAACTCGCTCGTCCGCAACGCCAGCGTCGTCGCCGTCGACCAGCGCAACGACCTGGCCGTGCTGCGCTCGGACATGCATGGCATCGCCTCGATCGTCCCGTTGGCGCGCGGGGACTCGACCTCGGTCCGCGTGGGCGACCCGACGCTGACGATCGGGAACCCGTTCGGGGTCGACCGGACCCTGACCAGCGGGATCGTGTCCGCGCTCCAGCACACGATCGAGGCCGCGGATGGGAGCAGCATCAACAATGTCATCCAGGTCGATCAGGCCCCGGACGCGGGTAACTCCGGGGCGCCGCTGATCGACGCCAACGGCCGGGTCATCGGGATCAACTCCCAGTTGGTCACCGGCGGCGGCGAGTTCTCCCAGCGCCTCGCCTTCGCCATCCCCATCGACACCGCGGACGCGATCCTCTCCAAGGTCAACCGGGACGAGACGCCGAAGGTGGCGTATCTGGGGATCGCCACGCCCACGAAGCAGAAGTCCCGGCCGAGCGCCGGCGCGGGGGCGGTCGTCGGCATCGTCACCAAGGGCAGTCCGGCCGAGCAATTCGGACTCGAGGAGGGCGACGCGATCGTCAAGGTCGACTCGGTGCCGGTGCACTCCGTCGCGGACGTGCTGGCCATCGTCTCGACCCGCAGCCCGGGTCAGGTGCTCGACGTGCAGTTCCGGCGCGCGCACCACCTGCACACCGTCCAGGTGACCCTGGGCAGCCGGACCGTGACGCCGCCCTCGGAGAAGTAGCGTCTCCGCCGTTCGTACGATGTGGGGTGTGGAGCCCTACATCACCAAGATCAAGTTCTGCGGCCTCACCGACCCGGCCGACGCTGACGCCGCGATCGCGGCCGGCGCCTGGGCGCTGGGCGTGATCCTGTGGCCGGGCTCGCCGCGTCGCTGCCGCCCCGGCGTCGCCGCCGAGATCGCGGCCGCCCATCGCCGCCACGCCCAGATCGCCGGCGTATTCGTCAACGCCACCCTGGATGAGGTCGCCCGGGCGGCTGACGACATCGGGCTGAGCATGCTCCAGCTCCACGGCGATGAGGGCCCCGCGTTCTGCAACGAGGCCGCGCGGCGCACCGGCTGCCGGGTGATCAAGGCCGCCCGCGTGCGCAGCGGCGCCGACATCCAGGCCCTCAGCGCCTTCCACACCGACTTCCATCTGCTCGACAGCTACCGCAAGGGCATCCCGGGCGGCACCGGCGAGACGTTCGCCTGGGAGCTGGCGGGGTCCCACCCGACCAGGGTGCCGCTGATCCTCTCGGGCGGCCTGACTCCTGACAACGTGGGCGACGCCATCGCCGCCGTGCGGCCCTACGCGGTCGACGTCGCCAGCGGCGTCGAGAGCTCGCCCGGCCGCAAGGACCACGACAAGCTCCAGGCGTTCGCCGCCGCCGTGAGCGCCGCGACGATGCCCTCGACCCCGCCTGCCCCCGTATGAGCGTGGTCGAGCACCGCTTCGGCCCCTACGGCGGCCAGTACGTCCCCGAGACGCTGATGCCGGCCTTGGCCGAGCTCGAGCTGGCCTGGGTGGCCGCGCGCGAGGACCCGTCGTTCGGCGAGGAGCTCGACGGGCTGCTGCGTGACTACGTCGGGCGGCCGTCGCCCCTGTATCTCGCCCGCCGCCTCTCCGAGGTCGCCGGCCATCCGATCTACCTCAAGCGCGAGGACCTCAACCACACCGGCGCGCACAAGATCAACAACGCCCTGGGCCAGGCGCTGCTGGCCAGCCGGATGGGCAAGCGGCGGATCATCGCCGAGACCGGCGCCGGCCAGCACGGGGTCGCCACCGCCACCGCCTGTGCGCTGCTCGACCTGGAGTGCATCGTCTACATGGGCACCGAGGACATGCGCCGCCAGAAGCCCAACGTGGAGCGGATGGGGCTGCTCGGCGCGCGCGTGGAGCCGGTCGAGGACGGCGCTCGCACGCTCAAGGAGGCAGTCTCGGCGGCGATCCGCGACTGGGTCACCAATGTCGAGACGACGCACTACATCATCGGCTCCTGCGTCGGCCCGGCGCCGTACCCCGCGCTGGTGCGCGATCTCCAGCGCGTCATCGGCGACGAGGCGCGCGCCCAGATCCTCCAGGCGGCAGGGCGCCTGCCCGACCGCGTGATCGCCTGCGTCGGTGGCGGCTCGAACTCGATCGGCATCTTCATCCCGTTCGTCGCCGATGAGGACGTGCGCCTGATCGGCGTCGAGGCGGCGGGGGAGGGGATCGAGACCGGGCGCCACGGCGCGCCGCTCACCGCCGCCGGGCTGCCGGGGGTTCTGCACGGCGCCTTCTCGGCGATCATGCAGGACGAGGACGGTCAGATTCTCGAGGCCCACTCGATCTCGGCCGGCCTGGACTACCCCGGCTCGGGGCCCGAGCACGCCTGGCTGCGCGACCAGGGCCGCGCCCGCTATGAGGCGATCACCGACGCGCAGGCGCTCGGCGCCTTCGAGCGCACCGCACGCCTGGAGGGGATCATCCCCGCGCTGGAGAGCTCCCACGCGATCGCGTGGGCGCTGGACAACCCGGACTCCGAGCTCGATCTCATCTGCCTGTCGGGTCGTGGCGACAAGGACCTGGCCGAGGCGCTCCAGGCGCTGCGGGAGCGTGCGTGACTGCGCAGGCGCCGGTGACCGCGGAGGCGCCGCAGACCGCGGAGGCGCCGCAGACCGCGGAGGCGGTCCTATGACCGTGATGGGTGCCCCCACCGGGATCGAGACGATCGCCGAGGCGTTCGCCCGAGCCCGTGCCAACGGCCACCGCGCGGCGCTGATGCCCTACCTGATGGGCGGCTACCCGGACCTCGAGACCTCCCGGGCGATCGGTCTCGCCTACGCCGAGGCTGGCGCCGATCTCGTCGAGCTGGGGGTGCCGTTCTCCGACCCGCTGGCCGACGGGCCGGTGATCCATGCCGCCGGCACGGTGGCCCTGCGCGGCGGAGCCACGCTCCCCGCGGTGCTGGAGGTGGCGCGCGACATCGCCGCCCACGTCCCGGTGGTGCTCATGTGCTACGCCAACCCGATCCTCTCGCTGGGGCTGGAGCGGTTCCTGGACCTGCTCGTCGCCGCCCGCGTCAGCGGCCTGATCGTGCCCGACCTGCCGCTCGAGGAGGCCACCGATCTGCGCTCGGCCTGCCGCCGGCGCGGCCTGGCCCTCGTACCGCTTGTCGCCCCGACCACCCCGGCCGAGCGGCTGGAGCGGATCGGCGCCGGGGCCAGCGGCTTCCTGTACACGGTGTCGGTGACCGGAACCACCGGCGAGCGCACCGAGGTGGCCGGCGGACTGGCCACCGTGATCTCACGCGCCGCGGCCCACACCGACGTCCCCGTGGCCGTCGGCTTCGGCATCTCCACCCCTGAGCAGGCGTCGGCCGCGGCCGACGCCGGCGCCGACGGGGTCATCGTCGGCAGCCGTCTGGTGCGGGCCGCCGGCGAGGCCTCAGACCCCGCCGCCGCGGTGGGCGAGCTGGTGGCGGCCTTCTCGGCAGCGCTGTCCGCCAGCCCGCTCGGTTAGCATCTGCGATCCCATGGGCTTGATCCTCACCGCCACCGCCGGCCTCTGCATCTGGATCGTCATCTGGTCGCTCAACGTCAGCGGCCTGGACGCGATCATGATCGCGATCGTCATGGTGCTGATCGCCGTCGGCATTCGCAACCTGCTCCCGTACCTGCCCGGCCGGCGGGACTAACCCCGGGACCGATGCTGGGCGCGTCGCTCGTCCGGCCGCGTGCGGCGACCGCATGCGGGCTGCTGGCCGCCTTGGCGCTCGCCGGCTGCGCCACCAAGACCAACTCGGCGGTCATCGTCTCGGGCAAGACGCTGACGATCTACGCCAGCCAGCCCCCGGGCGCCGCGGGCGGCCAGACCGCCGCCGACGTGCTCGACGCCGAGCAGCTCGCGCTCAAGCAGGCGGGCACCACCGTCGGCAAGTACACCGTTCGGCTCGTCACCCTGCACGGCAAGGAGATCTCCGACAACGCCCGCAGCGCGGTCCAGAACTCGTCGGCGATCGCCTACCTGGGCGAGATCGAGCCCGGGACCTCGCAGGACTCGGTCCAGATCACCAACGAGCTCGGACTGCTCCAGGTCAGCCCCACCGACACCGCGGCCTACCTCACCCAGGCGGTGCCGGTGGTCAGCGGCTCGCCGACCGATGTTCTATCCCTCGAGCTCCACTTACCACGAGACGTTCGCCCGGGTGGTGCCGAGCACCACCCAGGAGGCCAAGGCGATCACCGCCGAGATGCACTCGCTGGGCCTGACCAAGCTCTACGTCGCCGACGACGGGAGCTCCTACGGCGCGACGATCGTCTCCGAGGTCCGCGCCGATGCCGGCAAGCAGGGGCTGAGCCTCGTCTCGGCCGCCGCGAGCGCCGACGCCGTGTTCTACGGGGGCAACAACACCGCGAGGGCCACCAGGGCGCTTGACCAGGCGGCCGCCGCGGCCGGCACGGCCAAGCTCTTCGCGCCCTCCGCGCTGTATGACGACGCCTTCGTCGCCCGTCTGAGCGCCGCGGCCCAGAAGAACCTGTACGTCTCGTCTCCCGGCTTCACCCCGGCCACGCTCAGCCCGGCCGGCCAGCAGTTCGTCACCGCCTTCCACGGCGCCTACGGCCGCGTGCCCGTGCCGCAGGCCATCTTCGGCTACGAGGCGATGTCCGCCGTCCTCGCCGTCCTCAAGCAGGCGGGCGTGGACGCGGCCAGCCGCGCCGTCGTCGTCAGCGACTTCCGCGCGCTGCACAACCGCCAGTCCGTGCTGGGGACCTATTCGATCTCGTCGGGTGACACCAGCCTCGCCCCGTTCGTCTTCGGCCGCCCGCGCGGCGGCCGGCTCGTCGCGGGCGCCCCGAGCTGACGCGGCGGCGCCGCGATGCGGCAACGCGGCGGCGCGGCAACGGAGCAGCGCGGCGACGCAGGAGCGTGTTGCGCCGTCCCGCCGAGGGGTTTACTTTCTGTTAAGAGGGGCAGCGCGCGGTCGCCAAACAGCGATCTCGAGGTTGTTGCGATCCGAACGCGCGACTACTCTCCCGCATTCGAGGGCACAGACAGCCCCGGTCGACCATTGAGGAGGACGACTTTTATGAGTGTTCGCGCAAAGGCGATCAGCGTATGCCTGATCGTAGGATCGCTGCTCCTGCTGGCCGCATGCGGCAGCAGTAACAGCTCCAGCAGCAGCAGCAGCGCCGCCGCCGGAGCCCCAGCGAGCAGTAGCTCGTCGGCGTCCGGCGGAAGCGGAGGCAACACCGTCGACATCTATTCCAGCCTGCCGCTGCAGGGCGCCTCGACCGCCCAGACCGGCCCATTGGTCAACGGCATCAAGCTCGCGCTCTCCCAGGCGGGCAACAAGGCGGGCAGCTTCACCGTCAACTACCAGTCGCTCGACGACTCGACGGCCGCGGCCGGCAAGTGGGATCCGGGCCAGACGGCTGCCAACGCGCGCAAGGTGGCGGGCGACCCGAAGGCCGTGTACTACATCGGCGAGTTCAACTCGGGAGCGTCGGAGGTCTCGATCCCGATCCTCAACCAGGCCGGGGTTCCGATGGTCAGCCCCGCCAACACCTACGTCGGCCTGACCACCAACCTGCCCGGCTCGGCTCCCGGTGAGCCGCAGAAGTACTACCCGACGGGCAAGCGCAACTACCTGCGCATCGTGCCGATCGACTCCATCCAGGCGGCCGCCGATCTCATCGCGATGAAGCAGGCGGGCTGCACCAAGGTGGCCGTCGCCAACGACAAGGAGGCCTACGGCCAGGGTTTGGCCACGCTGCTGGGCCTGGAGAAGGGGGACTACGGCGTGACGATCACCTCCAATACCGGCATCGACCCGACGGCGCCGAACTTCCGCTCCTACGCCTCGACCATCCAGGGCCAGGGCGCGGACTGCTTCTTCTTCGCGGGCATCGTCTCCAACGGCGCGGTGCAGATCACCAAGGACGTCCACGCGGCGCTGCCGAAGGCCAAGATCTTCGGCGGCGACGGCGTCTGCACCAGCTCCTACACGTCCCAGAAGGCGGGCGGCGTGCCAGCCGCCATCGACCCGCTGATGCAGTGCACCGTGGCCACTCAGGACCTGGCCGCCTACCCGGGCGGCAAGGACTTCCTGGCGGCCTACAAGGCCAAGTACGGGTCGGCCAACCCCGACCCGTACGCCATCTACGGCTACGAGGACATGAAGCTGGGGCTGGACACGATCGCCAAGCTGGGCGCCAAGGGCAACGATAAGGCCGCCGTCCTGGCCGCCCTGTTCGCCACGACGAGCCGCAGCTCGGTGCTGGGCACCTACGGGTTCGACAAGAACGGAGACACGACGCTGAAGAGCTACGGCCTCTACAAGGTCGGATCCACCGGCGACCCGGTGTTCGTGAAGACGATCACGCCGACCAAGACGGTCAGCGCGAAGTAAGCAAGCAAGGTGTGAGAGAGGGCGCTTCCGGCGCCCTCTCTCCATATGCTTCGCCACTCCCACGTGGAAGCGCATTCCGTCACGCCGAGCCTGCCGGCACCGGCAGAGCGCCCGCTGGCCGCGATCCGGCGGGCCTCGGGCCGCTGGGGTCTGATCGTCGCGCTGCTGGCGCTGCCGCTCTATTACGGCATCCGGGACCTCACGCACGGCTATCAGGCAGGGCTCATCGCGGGTCACCCGGTCATTCACCACGATCTCTCGCGGCTGGGCTTCAACTTCGCCCAGGGCCTGTCCAACGGTGCGATCTGGGCCCTGATCGCGATCGGCTACACCCTCGTCTACGGGATCATCGAGCTGATCAACTTCGCCCACGGCGACGTGTTCATGATCGGGTCGATGACCTCGGTCGGGCTCTGGGGGACGCTCGGGCTGGGCCTCGCCACCGGCCCGCTGGGGCTGATCCTGGGCCTGCTGGCGACGCTCGTTGTGTCGATGTTCGTGTGCGGCGCGCTCAACGTGCTCATCGAGCGTGTCGCCTACCGGCCTCTGCGGGGAGCGCCCAAGTTAGCCCCGCTGATCACCGCGGTGGGCTTCTCGTTCATCCTCCAGAACGTCGGCCTGCTGTGGAACGGCGGCTCGCCGTTCGGCGTCAACGACCTGATCCACCAGGGCCAGACCGTGTTCAACATCTCCGGCGTGCCGATCGTCCGTGGCTACCTGCTGGCGCTGGCGGTGATGATCCCGCTGGTGTTCGGGCTGGGATGGTTCATCAACAAGACCCGAGCGGGGCGCGCCATGCGGGCCACCGCCCAGGACCCCGAGGCGGCGCGGCTGATGGGGATCAACGTCAACCAGACGATCTCCCTGACGTTCCTGCTCGGCGGGATGCTGGCCGGCGCCGCAGGCCTCGTCTACGCGCTGTATGAGACCAACGTCTGGTACTTCCAGGGCTTCAAGGCCGGGCTGATCGCGTTCACCGCCGCGGTGATGGGCGGCATCGGCAACGTCCGCGGCGCGGTCCTCGGCGGCCTGATCATCGGGGTGATCCAGGCGCTCTCGGATGCCCGCCTGGGCCCGCAATGGACGGAGGCGGTCGTCTTCGGGTACCTCATCGTGATCATGATCCTGCGGCCGCGCGGCCTGCTCGGCGAGGAGACGAGGGAGGCCGGATGAGTACGCCCGAGACTCCGACCCCGCCCGGGACTCCCACCCCGCCCAGCCGGCCCGAGCCGCCCGCGCCCCCGCCGGTCGACGGCTTCGCCGCCGTTCGCGCGCAGATCCGCGAATGGCGCGCGGGAATCGAGAGCCGGCTGCCGCCGTGGTGGACGCGCGGGCTGGCCGGTGCGCTGCTCGTCATCGGGATCCTGCTGCCGTTCCTCTTCTCCAACAACAGCGGCTTCATGAACGCGACGATCATCGCGCTCGCGTTCGCCGTCATGTCACTGGGGCTCAACATCGTCGTCGGATTCGCCGGACTGCTCGACCTCGGCTATGTGGCGTTCTACGCCCTGGGGGCGTATTCGCTGGGCTGGTTCGGCTCGGACTTCTTCTTCAAGGCCAGGGTGCACGTCGGGGTGCATGGTGTCGCGGCCACCGAGCAGGGCATCCATCTCAACTTCATCCTGATCCTCATCTGCGCGGCGCTCATCTGCGCGATCGCGGGAATGATCATCGGCCTCCCGACGCTGCGCCTGCGCGGTGACTACATCGCGATCGTGACGCTGGCCTTCGGGGAGATCATCGGTGTGGTCGCCGTCAACGGCCAGAGCGTCCAGATCGGCGGCGGCATGACGCTGACCGCGGGCAACCTCGGGATCAGCGCCGTCGACGCGCCCTATTTCCCGGGGATCGGCCAGTTCGGCCTGCTCAACCTCAGACCCTGGTACTGGCTCATCTTCGCCATCCTGCTCATCGTGCTGGCCGTCAACGTGCGCCTGCGCGACTCCCGCCTCGGCCGCGCCTGGGTGGCCCTGCGCGAGGACGAGGTGGCCGCCGTGTCGATGGGGATCCCGTCGGTGCGCACCAAGCTCTCGGCGTACGCCATCGGCGCCATGTTCGGCGGCGTCTCCGGGGCGTACCTGGGCACCTACTACACAACGGTCAACGCGGGACAGTTCCAGTTCGGCTTCTCGATCTTCATCCTGGCCATGGTGATCATCGGTGGGCTGGGCTCGATCTGGGGCGCCCTGCTCGGGGGGATGCTCCTGGGCTACATCAACAACTGGCTCATCCCCGACGTCCTCAATGACCTGCCCCAGAAGTTCGGGCTCAACTTCTCGATGACGGAGATCGAGTACGGCATCTTCGGCTTCCTGCTCGTCCTGGTGATGCTGCTGCGGCCCCAGGGTCTCATCCCGGAGCGCCGGCGCAAGCTCGAGCTCACCTCCGAGATCGCCGCCGAGGACGCCCAGCTTGTGGAGAGCCCCGGGGCATGACCGCCACCTCCACCAGCCCGCCGCACGCGGTCTCGACGGCCCTCAGCGTCGATCGCGTCAGCAAGGTGTTCGGCGGCCTCGTGGCCGTCAACGACGTCTCGCTCGCGGTCCCCCTCCGCTCGATCGTGTCGCTCATCGGGCCCAACGGCGCCGGCAAGACGACGCTGTTCAACATGCTCACGGGTCTCTACAAGCCCACCACGGGACGGATCCTGCTCGGCGAGCGGGATATCACCGGCACGCGCCCTGACCGGATCACCGGCCTGGGCGTCGCGCGCACCTTCCAGAACATCCGCCTCTTCGGTGCCATGACCGCGGTGGAGAACGTGATGATCGGCCGCCATTCCCGCATGCGGGCCGGGGTGGTCGGCTCCATCTTCCGCCCGCCGCGGGTGCGCCGCGAGGAGCGCGAGGCCCGGGAGCGTGCTCGCGAGCTGCTCGAGTACGTGGGCCTGCGCCCCAACGTCATGGAGCGGCTCTCCGCCCATCTCGCCTACGGGGATCAGCGGCGCGTCGAGATCGCCCGCGCCCTGGCCTCCGATCCGACGCTGCTGCTGCTCGACGAGCCCACGGCGGGCATGAACCCGCAGGAGTCGGCTCAGCTCACCGATTTCATGCGCAAGCTCCGCGACGACCTCAACTTGACGATCCTGCTCATCGAGCACGACATGAAGGTCGTGATGGGCGTATCCGAGCGCGTCTGGGTCCTCGACCACGGCGAGAAGATCGCCGAGGGGGAGCCCGCCGAGGTGCGCGAGGACTCACGGGTGATCGAGGCCTACCTGGGCAAGCCGACCTGATCATGGCGCTGCTCGAGGTCTCAGACATCCGCACCCACTACGGCTCGATCGAGGCGCTCAAGGGCGTGTCGCTCGCCGTTGAGGAGGGCGAGATCGTCACCCTGATCGGCTCCAACGGCGCCGGCAAGTCCACCACGTTGCGCTCCATCTCCGGCCTCACCCCGGCCAGCTCGGGCAGCGTCAGCTTCGCCGGCCAGGACATCACCCGCGTGCCCGCGCACGAGATCGTCAGCCACGGCATCGCGCTCGCCCCCGAGGGCCGCCACTGCTTCCCCCGCATGACCGTCCGCGAGAACCTCGATCTCGGCGCCTACCACCGCCGCGGGTCGGAGGTCACCGCCGATCTGGACCGGATCTTCGCGTTGTTCCCTCGCCTGCACGAGCGCGAGAAGCAGAAGGCGGGCACGATGTCGGGCGGCGAGCAGCAGATGCTGGCCATCGGCCGGGCGTTGATGGCCCGCCCCAAGCTCCTGATGCTCGACGAGCCGTCCATGGGCATCGCGCCGATCCTCGTCCAGCGCATCTACGAGACGATCGGCGAGATCAACAAGGCCGGCGTGACGATCCTGCTGGTGGAGCAGAACGCCAACTACGCGCTGGATGTCTCCAAGCGCGGCTACGTGCTGGAGACCGGCCGCATCGTGCTCGCCAACGACTCCGACCTGTTGCGCGACGACCCCGAGGTCCAGCGCGCCTACCTGGGAACCTGATGTTCGTCCTCGCCACCATCGGCGCGTCCGCGCTCTACCTGCTCTTCATCTGGCTGGTCTCGGCCGCCTCCTCCGCCTGGCTGGCCGAGCGCAAGGGCTACACCGAGCGGGTCGGCCTGATGTTCGGCCTCATCCTCTCGGCGGTGGGGCTGGTGATCGTGCTCCTGCTGCCGGCGCGGCCGGGGTCGACCTGGAAGCGCGAGGGCCCGTTCCCCAACCCGGGCGCCCGGCGCCCGCTCGGCGTGCCGGACCTCGTGACCGCCGCCCCCGAGTCCGGCGCGACCCTCGGGCCCGCGCTGAGCGACACCCCGCCTGCGGACACGGCCCCGCCCACCCCGCCTGCGGATACTGCCCCGCCCACCCCGCCTGCGGGTGAGGACGCGCCTCAGCCCGGGAACGACTCGCCGCCGGCCGGCTGAACCTCCCGCGCCAGATCCGCCACGCGCATCCCTACCGCCCCTGCAGCAGCTCCTCGGTCGCCGCGAACCCGTGCTCGGCGTGGGTGTCGGCCAACCCGCTGTCGCGCGCCTCGTCGGCCACGGCGGCGGCCACCGCCGGCGCCACCTCACGGTTGAACACCGAGGGGATGATGTAGTCCTCGCGCAGTTCGTCGCCGGACACGATGTCGGCGATGGCCCGGGCGGCGGCGGTCTTCATCGTCTCGGTGATGTGCGCGGCCCGGACGTCCAGGGCGCCCCGGAAGATCCCGGGGAAGCAGAGCACGTTGTTGATCTGGTTGGGATAGTCCGAGCGGCCGGTGGCCAGGATCCGCACGTGGGGCAACGCCTCCTCCGGCGAGACCTCGGGATCCGGGTTGGCCATCGCGAACACGATCGGGTCGGGGTTCATCTTGGCCAGGGCGGAGGTGGGCAGGACGCGCCCGCCGCTCAGCCCGATGAACAGGTCCGCGCCCTCGACCACGTCCGCCGGCCCGCCGGATCGCCGTTCCAGGTTGGTGCGCTGGGCCAGCTCGCGCTTCACCGGGGTCATGGTCCCGTCCAGGTAGTCCTCGCGCTCGGTGTGGACGGCCCCGTGTGAGTCACAGCCGATCAGGTGGCGGACCCCGGCGGCCAAGAGGATGTCGGACACCGCCACGCCGGCGGCACCGAGCCCCACCACCACGACCCGGATGTCCCCGATCCGCTGCTGGGTGAGAGTCAGCGCGTTGAGCAGCGCCGCCAGGACCACCACCGCGGTCCCGTGCTGGTCATCGTGGAACACCGGGATGTCGAGCTCGGCCTGGAGCCGGGACTCGATCTCGAAGCACCGCGGCGCCGAGATGTCCTCCAGGTTGATTCCGCCGAAGCCGGGCGCGATCGCCTTGACCACGGCCACGATCTCGTCCACGTCGGTGGTGTCCAGGCAGATGGGGAAGGCGTCGACCCCGGCGAACTCCTTGAACAGCATCGCCTTGCCCTCCATGACCGGCATCGCCGCGCGGGGGCCGATGTCGCCCAGGCCGAGCACGGCGGTGCCGTCGGAGACGACCGCCACCGAATTGCGCTTGATCGTGTACTGGAAGGCCTTGTCAGGGTCGTCGCGGATGGCCGAGCACACCCGTGCCACGCCGGGGGTGTACGCCATCGAGAGGTCGTCGCGGGTCTTGAGCGGGTGCTTGTTGGCCACCTCGATCTTCCCGCCCATGTGCATCATGAAGGTGCGGTCGGTGGCGTCCAGGACCCGGGCCCCGGGCACCGCGTTGACGGCGTCGGTCAGCCGGGGCCAATCGGCCGCGTCGCCGGTCTCGACCGTGATGTCGCGGATCGTGTGCGGGGTGGGCGGGGGCAATACGGTGACGAGGTCGACGGCGCCGATCGTCCCCCCGGCGTCGCCGATGGCCGAGGCGACCTTGCCGAGCATCCCCGGCAGGTGATCGATCTCGACGCGGAGGGTGAGGCTGTACTGCGCGCTGGGGGTGGAGGCCGCGAGCTCGTCGCCGGGGGACGTCATGATCGCCGCATCTTATGCCCCGGAACGCCGCCTGGGGCAGACGATCTCACCCCCCACCGGGGCGTCATCGCACTCGACCCCGGCGCGTCATCCCGCTCGACCCCGGCGCGCCATCTCGCCCCACACGGGCGCGTCATCTCGCGCCACGCCGGCGCGTGCTCCCACCGGGCGGAGAGATAGCCTGAGTATTGATGGCAGACGAGCTCTTCCTGATCGACGGCAACAGCCTTGCCTACCGGGCGTTCTTCGCCCTGCCCGAGTCGATCGCCACCTCCACGGGCGTGCCCACGAACGCCATCTTCGGCTTCGCCTCCATGCTGGTGAAGATCCTCACCGACTACGGCCCCAAGTCCACCGTCGTCGTGTGGGACGCCGGGTCGAGCGGGCGCAAGGAGGTGTACTCGGAGTACAAGGCCCAGCGCTCCAGCCGCCCGGACCTGCTCAAGGAGCAGTGGCCGCACTTCGAGCCGCTGGTCGACGCGTTCGGGTACCGCAACATCAAGGTCGACGGCTACGAGGCCGACGATGTCATCGCCTCCCTGGCCGAGGTGGCCAAGACCCAGGACCCGCCGATCGAGGTCATGGTCGTCACCGGCGACCGAGACGCCTACCAGCTGGTCGACGAGCAGGTGCAGATCATGACCACCTCCCGCGGCATCACCGACACCAAGGTCTACGACCGCCAGGGTGTGATCGACCGCTACGGGATCCCGCCGGAGCTCGTGCCGGATTTCATCGGGCTCAAGGGGGACACCTCGGACAACATCCCCGGCGTCCCCGGCATCGGCGACAAGACCGCCGCCGACCTGCTCCAGCGCTTCGGCTCGCTGGAGAACGTGCTCGACAGCATCGACGAGATCAGCGGCGCCAAGCGCAAGGAGAACCTCACCAACCACGCCGACGACGCCCGGGTCTCCAAGCACCTGGCCACCGCCAAGCGCGACATCCCGCTTGACGGCCTCGACGTGGCGGAGTTCGTCTCCCAGCCGCCGGACCGTTCCCGGCTGCGCGAGGTCTTCCGCGAGTTCGAGCTGCGCGAGCCGCTGCGCCGCCTCGAGGAGGCCCTGGGCTCGGCTGCCGCCGCCGCCCCTGCCCCGACGGCCGAGCACACGATCGGCGCCAAGCTGCGCAAGGGCTCGCTCCGGGACATCGAGCGCCTGCCGCAGGCCGAGGTCGCCGTCGCCGTGCGCCCGCCGATCGTGCCCGAGGGCGCCCTCTTCGCCGAGAACGACAACGAGTGGCGCTTTGGCGTCTACGTCGACGAGACCAAGGAGGTCGTCGTCGGCACCGTCCCTGACCCGGTGGCGCTCGTCACCGCTCTCGGCGATCGGGCCGTCATCGCGCACGACGCCAAGTCGCTGGGCCTGGTCCCGGTGAACCTCGTCCACGACACGGAGGTCGCCGCCTACCTGCTGGAGCCAGCCGCCCGCGCCTACCCGTTCCGCGAGCTCTGCGAGGATCGCGGCCTCGCCGCCCACGTCGACGACGAGACCGGCGGCGACGCCGTCCTGTGCCAGGCGCTGGCCGCCTGGCAGCGCGACGAGATCCGCGCCCGCGGCCTGACCGATCTGCTCAACGACGTCGAGTTGCCGATCGTGCGGATCCTGCGGGACATGGAGCAGGTTGGGGTCAAGCTCGACACCGCGCAGATCAAGGAGATCTCCGAGCGCGTCAAGGCCGAGGCCGACGGGCTGGAGTCGGAGATCTTCGAGCTCGCGGGGGAGGAGTTCACGCTCGGTTCTCCCAAGCAACTGGAGGAGATCCTGTTCGGCAAGCTCGGCCTGTCGCGCGGGCGCCGGGGCAAGACCGGGTACTCGACCGACGCCCGCGTGCTCCAGGCGATCCGCGCCGAGCACGACATCATCCCCAAGATCGAGCGCTGGCGGGAGCTCACGAAGCTCGCCCAGACCTATCTCGACGCCCTCCCGCTGCTGGTCGACGACCGCAGCCGCCTGCACACCACGTTCAACCAGACCGCCGCCACCACCGGCCGACTCTCGTCCAACAACCCCAACCTCCAGAACATCCCGATCCGCACCCCGCTGGGACGCGAGATCCGGGCGTGCTTCGTGGCCGACGAGGGGAACCTGCTGGTCTCCGCCGACTACTCGCAGGTCGAGCTGCGCCTGCTCGCCCACATCGCGGGAGAGGACGTGCTCAAGGAGATCTTCCGCCGCGGCGAGGATGTCCACACCGCCACCGCCTGCCGCGTGTTCAACGTCACCCCTGAGCAGATCGACCCCGGGATGCGCTCCAAGTCCAAGATGATCAACTACGGGATCGTCTACGGGCTGTCGGCCTACGGGATGGCCGACCGCCTCGACATCCCCCAGGAGGAGGCCGCCGAGTTCATCGAGCGCTATATGTCCGGCTTCCCCGCCGTCCGGCAGTTCATCGAGGAGACGATCGAGCAGGGGACCGAGCACGGTTACGTTTCGACCCTGTTCGGCCGTCGCCGCCAGGTGCCGGAGCTGCGCTCGCGGCGCTGGGACCTGCGCAAGCAGGGCGAGCGCTTCGCGGTCAACATGGTCATCCAGGGGACGGCTGCGGACATCATGAAGATGGCCATGGTCCGCTGCGATCAGGCGCTCAGCGAGGCCGGGCTGGAGTCCAAGCTCGTCCTGCAGATACACGACGAGCTGCTCTTCGAGGGCCCGGCCGACGAGGCCGAGCGTGTCGAGGCCATCGCGGTACGGGAGATGGCCAACGCCTACGAGCTCGACCCGCCGTTGGCCGTCGACGCCGGCATCGGCTCAGACTGGCTGTCGGCCAAGTAGCTCGGGGCGGGGCCTGCGCGCCCGCGCACCGCGGAGGGTCTCCGCGCCCGAGGGCGGGGCCTCCGCGCCCGCGCACGCACGTACGCGCACGCGGGCGGGAAACCGACTGCTCTACATCAGGTGGAAGATGAAGTCGTACTCCTTGCCGCCGTTGCGCGACTTGAGATCCATCTGTCCCCGCGCGCCCTCGTAGGCACCGGTCCCGCCGGTGATCGAGAGCTCACTGTTACGGGTGTCGTAGTACGGGCCCTGGACGGTGATCTGGCCGCCCTTGAGGAACGTCGTCCACAGGCACTCCCAGATGCCGAGCTTGACCTGGAGGCGCGTGCAGAAGCCCTCGTCGTGGCCGACCTGCGTCTTGTTGGCGGTGTCGAACACCGGGTTGTTGAAGGTCAGGATGTTGCCCTTGACGTCCTTGCCCCCGACTCCCGGGACCTCGGTGTCGGTGATGGCGTGCTCGATCACGTGCACGGTCTTGCCCGACGCATGCGCCGTCTTGGCGTAGGTCGGTGCGGCGGTCACGAGCGCAATCAGCGCCAGGGACGCGATGACGGCGGCGACCATCGCGCTCAGCCGGATGTGTGCCATCCGTTGCGGCATGGAGAACCCTCCTCGTAGGGGTGAGAAAGCGGCCGATCCTACGCCGGGACGGACACCGCGTCCATGTCCGCTGCGGCAAACGACGGGTGCGCGATGTTCAGGTAATGGCCGAATGACCAGTCGACAAAGCGCTTGGCGCCCATCCCGTGCAGGGCCGGCGCCAGCAGCCGCGGTGCCACGCGGGGCACCAGTCGCTGGACGCGCAGCATCCAGGCAAACGCCGTCGCGTGGCCGGCCGAGAACTGGTGGTAGCGGGCCAGTGCCTGCCCGCGGGTCTGCTCGCCGCGCACGACCCGGGCCAGTTCGCGTCCGCAGGCCAGCCCGAAGTACAGGGCGGTGCGGATGCCCTCGGCGGTCAGCGGCAGGCAGTGCCCGGCGGAGTCGCCGACGAAGAACACGCCGTCGTCGGTGGCCGGCCGCAGCGCGTGGGGGATCCAGTTGCCCTGGTAACGGACCGTCTCGGCGTTGAGGTCGACCGCCAGCCGGTTGGTGGGTTCCTTGACGTGGAAGCGCGGATCAAACGAGCCGACGCCGATCCGCACCTCGTCGCCGGCGGGGAAGCTCCAGCCGTACCCGGCGGGGACGTAGCCGCGGTCGATCCACACCTCGAGGTCGGTGCCGGCGCCGAAGGGATGGACCTCGAGCCCGCGCGACAGCAGCGCGTCCGGCGGCTGCACGTTGGCGCCGGAGCCCAGCACGCGCCGCCAGCCGAGCGCGTCGACGATCACGCCGGCCCGGATCGTGCCCCGATCGGTCACCACCGCATCCAGGCCCTCGCGGCGCTGCACCTTGGCGGTCTCGAAGGCGAACTGGGCGGGTGGGAGCTGATCCCACAGCAGGCCGCACAGTGTCCGGTAGTCAAAGGTCGAGAACGTCCACGGCAGGGCGTAGCGGACCGTCGTATGCGGCGTGTGGATGACGAGCTCCGGGAACGTCTGCCGGAGGGAGTCCTCCAGATCCAGTGCGGTCAGCCACGTCGTGGGGATGCCACACGCCGAGGTCTGGCGCTCGCCGATCTCGTACCGATCGATCACCATCACGTCGGCGCCGGTGTGCGCCAGCTCGCGCGCCACCGCCAGGCCGGCGAAGCTGGCGCCGCAGATGAGGACGTCGCAGTCGCGGTCCAGGGGTGTCCGGTCGTCTCCGCGTTTGGTCGCGCGTGTGGGCATGACCGCGCCGATGATAGATCCGCGCGGCCCGCCCGATCGCCAAGCTGGGGCCGCCTACAGGCCGCACATGGTCCACAAGGCGGCTATCCTCACCAGAATCCATGTCTTCAACTTCTACCTTGACGCCCCCCACCGATCCTGATCTAACCCTCGCCAACGCGAAGGTCGTCGAAGGCTCAGATGGCCTTCTGCTCGAGATCGATGGTCAGATCGTCCCCAACTATGACGCCACCATCCACCCCTTCCAGGAGGGTGATGTCGTCACCGGCCATGTCGTCCGGATCGACAACGACGAGGTTCTGGTCGACATCGGCTACAAGTCCGAAGGGGTCATCCCCGCGGGCGAGCTGTCGATCCGCAAGTCCGTAGACCCGTCCGACGAGGTCTCGCTGGGCGAGGAGGTCGACGCGCTGGTCCTCACCAAGGAGGATCAGGACGGCCGCCTCATCCTTTCCAAGAAGCGGGCGCGCTTCGAGAAGGCCTGGCGGCGCATCGAGGCCGCGGCCGAGTCGGGCGAGCCGGTGGAAGGTGGCGTGATCGAGGTCGTCAAGGGCGGCCTCATCATCGACCTGGGCGTGCGCGGCTTCCTGCCGGCGTCGCTGGTCGACATCCGGCGCGTGCCCAACCTCGACGAGTACATGGGCCAGACGATCGAGTGCAAGGTCATCGAGCTCAACCGCAGCCGCAACAACGTCGTGTTGTCGCGGCGCGCCGTGCTCGAGGAGCAGCGCAAGGAAGATCGCGAGCGGATCCTGGACCGGCTTCAGCCGGGTCAGATCGTCGAGGGCACGATCTCCAACATCGTCGACTTCGGCGCCTTCGTCGACCTCGACGGGATCGACGGCCTCATTCACATCTCCGAGCTGTCGTGGTCGCATGTCAACCACCCGTCGGAGCTCCTGAGCATCGGGGACACCGTCAGCGTCAAGGTGCTGGACATCGACCGCCAGCGTCAGCGGATCTCGCTGGGTCTCAAGCAGACCCAGGAGGACCCGTGGCAGCGGGTGGTCGACACGTACAACATCGGCGACGAGCTCGAGGGCAACGTCACCAAGGTCGTCACGTTCGGCGCGTTCGTCGAGATCCTCGACGGCGTCGAGGGCCTGGTCCACATCTCCGAACTGGCCCAGCACCACGTGGACAACCCACGGGAGATCATCCAGCCGGGCGACCCGGTGCGCGTCAAGATCCTCGAGATCGATTCCGAGCGCCGGCGCCTGTCGCTGTCGATCAAGCGCGTCGAGGGCCAGGTGCTCCCGGTGCGGCCGATCGAGCCGCCCACGTCGGGCGACAGCTACGACGACGTGCCGGAGCTGGGCCTGTCCGAGGACGTGTTCGCCTCCAGCGAGGACGACCGTCCCGCGGCGAGCGCCGAGGTGTACGACGCCACTGAGATCGCTGAGGGCGAGATCACGGCCGACCCTGACGCCGACGTGGCCGAAGCGCCCGCGCCGGAGGCCGAGGCAGCCGTTGACGAGGCGCCGGCCGCCGAGGTTGAGGCTCCGGCCGCCGAGGTTGAGGCTGACGCACCGGTCGCTGAGGCTCCCGCCGCCGAGGCTGAGGCTCCGGCCGCCGAGGCTGAGGCGCCCGCCGCTGAGGTTGAGGCTCCGGCCGCCGAGGCCACCGAAGCTCCGGCCGCCGAGGTCACCGAAGCTCCGGCCGCCGAGGCCACCGAAGCTCCGGCCGCCGAGGCCACCGAGGCTCCGGCAGCGGAGGCCGAGGCTGAGCCCGCGGCGCCCGCGGCCGATGACGCCGACGGCGACGCATCAGAGAGCTGACAGCAGAGCTACAGACCTGAGCCCGTGATCCCTTGGATCGGGCTCACGGGCGGGATCGGCGCGGGCAAGTCGACTGCGCTCCAGGCGCTGCAGCGGCTGGGCGCCGTGTGCCTGTCCACGGACAAGGTCGTCCACGAGCTCTACAAGTCGCCGGAGATCCGCGACGCCGTCGCTGAGCGCTTCGGCCCGGATGTGATCGTCGACGGGCGCGTCGACCGCCCGGCTCTGGCCCGGGCGGCGTTCGCCACCCAGGAGGGTCGCGGCTGGCTCGAGCAGCTGCTGTGGCCACGGGTGGGGGAGAGGATCGCGGCGTTCCGGGTGCAGGCCGACGCGGCGCAGCCGCCGCCGCGGGCGGCCGTGGTCGAGATCCCGCTGCTCTTCGAGTCGGGCTCCGACCACGGCTTTGACGCCACCATCGCCGTCATCGCCGACGAGTCGCTCCGGGAGCAGCGGGCGGCGGCCCGAGGCCACGAGGCGCTCTCCGAGCGCTCCGCCCGGCAGCTCAGCCAGCAGGAAAAGTCGCAGCGTGCGACGTACACCGTTGTCAACGACGGCACTGAGCGCGAGTTGCAGGATCGGCTGTCGGCGATCCTTGACATGCTGCCCTCGGACCCCTCGTCAGCCTCGTGACCGTGACCGCATCCGCACACCGACGGACTTCGCGCCCCAGCGCCGCTGCCCGCAAGCGCGCGACGGCAAGGCGCCGGCGCCGCATGGTGCTCGGCGTGGCCCTGGTGACCGCGGCCGTCGTCGCGCTGCTTCTGGCGCTGCCGCTGGCCAAGCGTGCCGTCAACGCACTCGGCCTGCCGCTGCAGTACTCGTCGGTCATCCGCCAGGAGGCGGCGGCCAAGCACCTGGATCCGGCCCTGGTCGCCGCCGTCATCTACGCCGAGACGAAGTTCGACGCCCGCACCTCGCCCGCCGGAGCGGTCGGGCTGATGCAGCTCATGCCCGAGACGGCGACCTTCCTGGCCAAGCGCTCGGGCGCGACGACGTTCACCACGGCCGACCTCTCGAGCCCACAGGTCAACATCGCCTACGGCAGCTACTACCTGCGCTACCTGCTCAACGTGTACCACGGCAACACCGTCCTGGCGCTGGCCGCCTACAACGGCGGGGAGACGAACGTCGACAACTGGGTCCGCTCAGCGCACCGGGAACGTGAGCGCTTCCGCGTGGTCGACATCCCGTTTCCGGAGACGCGCGCTTACGTGCAGCGGGTGCTGACCGCGCGGGGCCAGTACCGCAGGACGTACGCCTCCGCGCTCGGCTACGGGTAGCCGGAATGCGGTCAGCTTCTGGCCGCAGACCGGTTCGGGCGGTCCTGGGCGACCGCTAGATTCATAGGTGGAGCCATGCCCAAGTTCGAGCTCGACAGCGCCTTCTCGCCCACCGCCGATCAGCCCGCCGCGATCGAGGCGCTGGCCCGTGGGGTCGAGGAGGGCGCGCGTTTCCAGACGCTGCTCGGCGCCACCGGGACCGGCAAGACGATGACGATGGCGGCGACGATCGAGGCGATCCAGAGACCGTCCCTGATCATCGCCCACAACAAGACCCTCGCCGCCCAGCTCTGCAACGAGTTCCGGACCTACTTCCCGTCCAACTCGGTCGAGTACTTCGTCTCCTACTACGACTACTACCAGCCCGAGGCCTACGTCCCGTCCAAGGACCTCTACATCGAGAAGGACTCGGCCATCAACCAGGAGATCGACCGCCTGCGCCACGCCGCCACGGCGGGGCTGTTCGCGCGGCGCGACGTCGTCATCGTGGCCAGCGTGTCGTGCATCTTCGGCCTGGGCTCGCCGGAGGTCTACGACGAGAACCTCCAGACGCTCAACAAGGGCGAGATGATCGACCGCGAGAAGCTGCTGCGCAAGCTCGTCTCGATCCAGTACTCCCGCAACGACACCGCGCTCTCGCGGGGGACGTTCCGTGTCCGGGGGGAGACGCTCGAGGTCTTCCCCGCCTACGCGGAGACCGCGTACCGGATCGTGCTGTTCGGTGACGAGGTGGAGCACCTCCAGCACTTCGACCCGGTCACCGGCGAGCTAATCGAGGATGACCTGGAGCACGTCGCCATCTGGCCCGCGTCGCACTACAACGTCCGCGAGGGGATGATCGAGGACGCGGTCGCCGAGATCGGCCGCGAGCTCAACGCCCGCTGCGCCGAGCTCGAGCAGTCGGGCAAGCTGCTGGAGTCCCACCGCCTGCGCCAGCGCACCCAGTACGACATGGAGATGCTCCGCGAGCTGGGCTTCTGCTCGGGCATCGAGAACTACTCGCGCATCCTCGACGGTCGCAAAGCCGGCGATCGGCCCTACTGCCTCCTGGACTACTTCCCGGATGACTTCGTCTGCTTCATCGACGAGTCACACCAGACCGTGCCGCAGATCGGCGGTATGTACGAGGGCGACCGCTCCCGCAAGCAGACGCTCGTGGACTACGGCTTCCGGCTCCCCAGCGCGCTGGACAACCGGCCGCAGACGTTCGCGGAGTTCCTCTCGATCACGCCGCAGATGGTGTTCGTGTCGGCGACGCCGGGCGAGTACGAGCGCACGCACTCACCGCGGATCGTGGAGCAGATCGTGCGGCCGACGGGGATCATCGATCCCGACGTGGAGGTGCGCGAGACGCGCAACCAGATCGATGACCTCATGAATGAGATCCGCGTCCGGGTCGATCGTGACGAGCGCACGCTGGTGACGACCCTGACCAAGAAGATGTCCGAGGACCTCACCGACTACCTCCTGGAGATGGGGTTCAAGGTCCGGTACCTGCACTCCGAGATCGACACGCTGGAGCGGATCCAGATCATCCGCGAGCTGCGCCTGGGCGAGTACGACGTGCTGGTGGGCGTCAACCTGCTGCGCGAGGGCCTCGATCTGCCCGAGGTCTCGCTGGTGGCGATCCTCGACGCCGACAAGGAGGGCTTCCTGCGCGGCGCCACCTCGCTCATCCAGACGATCGGCCGTGCCGCGCGCAACGTCGACGGCAAGGTGCTCATGTACGCCGATAAGGAGACCGCGGCGATGCGCACCGCGCTCGACGAGACCGACCGCCGGCGGACGATCCAGCGGGCTTACAACGTGGAGCACGGGATCACCCCGGAGACGATCGTCAAGGGCATCTCCGACATCGCCGAATTCCTCATGTCGGACTCCAAGGTGCCCAAGTCGCGACGCCGCCGGCAGCGCGCAGGCTCGTCGATGCCGCCCGCTGAAATCGAGCGTGCAATCGTCGAGCTGGAGGAGGAGATGCTCGCTGCCGCGGAGGATCTGCGCTTCGAATATGCAGCGAAATTGCGCGATGAGATCCGGGACCTCAAGCGTGAGCTAGATCAGGCGATAGCTGACGGTAGACATGCTCCGGTTCCCTGAGCTTTAAACCGTTGCAAGAGCGCGCCCGCGTTGCAGACGTTCGCTACGCTCGCCGTGCTCCTTCACTTCATCGTCGTGATCCCTCGGAGGTACAGGCGTGGCTCTGGACAGGCACAACATCGAGAAGAAGGACTTCCCGCTCGGGAGGCGGGGATACGATCCGGAGGCCGTCGATGCCCATCTTTCCGGTCTTGCGGACGAGATCGCCTCGTTCAAGGAGGAGGCCCGGCGTCGTAGCGACACCGTCGCGTCCTCGGCGTCGGACCGCGTGCGCACGATCGTCGAGGCCGCGGAGCATTCCGCGTCGGAGATCCACCGCACCGCCGAGGACGACGCGCGCGAGATCCGCGAGGAGGCCACCAGCGAGGCCCACTCCACGCGGGAGAACGCCCAGCGTGAGGCCCGCGAGTACCTGGACAAGGTCTCGGCGTCCACCACCGCGATGCTGGAGCGCGTCAGCGCGATGGAGCAGGAGATGAACGCGATGATCGAGTCGGTCCGCACCGGCTCCAATCGCCTCAACGCCGACCTGCAGCAGCTCGAGAGTGGTCTGAGCGACGTCTCGAGCGCGATCGCCCCGCGGCCCGAGTTCGTCCCCGACGCGCCCGCCGCCGACACGTTCGCGTCATCCGCGACCGGCCTGCATGAACCGGCGCCGCTCCATGGCGACGCCCCCGACGAGCATCAGCCTCAGTCCGGCGAGCTGCAGGAGCCGCAATTCGCGGAGGGCTTCCAGCCCGCCGAGCCGGTGGGCGAGGAGCCCGCCGCCGAGGCGCCGCCCGAGCCGGAGGCTGCTCAGTATGAGACCGTCGCAGGGGAGTTCCAGGGCGTGGCCGCGGACAGCGGCCACAGCAACGGCTTTGACCAGCCCCAGCCCGTCCAGCAGGGCGGTGACGCGGAGGGCGCGAGGCTGATCGCCCTCAACATGGCGCTCAACGGCACCCCGCGCGAGGAGACCGCTCGCTACCTGAGTGAGAACTTCCACCTCTCCGACGCCGGCGGGCTGTTGGACGAGGTCTACGCCAGCGTCGAGAGCTGAGAGCTAGCGACGGTGGTGGCCCCGCCGGCCGCCGCGGTGCGCGTCGCGTGAGCCGCGCTGCGCGCGGCGCGCGTCGAGCTGCGCCTCCACGGCGTCGAGGTCCGGCGCCGGCCCGTAGAGCGCCCAGCCGTTGCGGACCACACTGAGCAGGAACACCAGCAGCACCCACACGGGCCAGAACTGCCCCTGGGCGCCTGACGCCACCCAGATCACGGAGCACACCGCAAACGCGCCGAGCGAGCCGCCGCTCTCCTGGATCATCCGCCGCGTGAGCTGACGGCGCCGCTCCGCGTGCTGGCGGGCCACCTGCCGGCTGGGCACGGGCAGGTCGCTTCGCAGCGCGTCGAGCTCGCCGGTGGTGCGCGCGGAGTAGGCCGCCTGGACGCGGCGCTCGAGCTCGTCGGTGTCGAGGCGGCCCGCCACCAAGTGCTCGTTGAGCTCGGAAATGAGCTGCTCGCGGTCCTCATCGGACGCGCGGACGCCTCGCGAGGGTCGTCCGCCGGGTCCCGGCGAGATTTCTTCCTCGCTCATTGCGACAACTGTAGGCGAGATGGGGGCGGACGGGGTCAGACGGGGGCGGATTTCCGATGGGAACGTCTGTTCGGTCAACTAGACTCGGATGAGCATGGAGAAACTCATCGTCTCGGGTGCGCGCGAGCACAATCTGAAGGACGTGACGGTCGCGATTCCGCGGGACTCGCTGACCGTGATCACCGGGCTGTCGGGGTCCGGGAAGTCGTCGCTGGCGTTCGACACGATCTACGCCGAGGGCCAGCGTCGCTACGTCGAGTCGCTGTCCGCCTACGCCCGGCAGTTCCTGGGGCAGATGGACAAGCCCGACGTCGACTCGATCGAGGGGCTGTCCCCGGCGATCTCGATCGACCAGAAGACGACGTCGCGCAACCCGCGCTCCACGGTCGGCACGGTCACGGAGATCTATGACTACCTGCGCCTGCTGTGGGCGCGCGTCGGTCACCCCCACTGCCACGTGTGCGGCCGCCCCATCACCGGGCAGTCGGCGGAGCAGATCATCGATCAGGTGATGGAGCTGCCCGACGGGACCCGCTTCATGGTCATGGCCCCGATCGTGCGCGGACGCAAGGGCGAGTACGGCAAGCAGTTCGAGGAGCTGCGGGCCGAGGGCTTCGGCCGGGTCAAGGTCAACGGCGAGCTGCGCCGGCTCGACGAGGAGATCGTGCTCGACAAGAAGTACAAGCACGACATCGCCGTCGTCGTCGACCGGCTGGTGATGAAGACCGACCTGCGCAAGCGGCTGGCGGACTCGATCGAGACCGCGGTGACGCTCGCCGACGGGCTCGTCGAGATCGAGCTCGTGGACGAGCAGAGCAAGGTGCTGACGTTCTCGGAGAAGTTCGCCTGCCCGGTCCATGGGCCCAGCCTCGTCGAGCTCGAGCCGCGGATCTTCTCGTTCAACGCGCCCCACGGCGCGTGCCCGCGGTGCACCGGGCTGGGCTCGCAGATGGAGATCGATCCGGAGCTCGTCGTCCCCGACCCGACGCTCTCGATCGGCGAGGGCGCCATCGCCCCGTGGGCGGCCAGCGCCTCCAACTATTACGACCAGCTCACCCAGGCGATCGCGGAGCGCTACGACGTCGACCTCGACACGCCGTGGGAGGACCTGCCGGCCGACGCGCAGGAGTTCTTCCTGTACGGCACCAACGGCGAGCGCATCCAGGTCTCCTATCGCAACCGCTTCGGCCGCCGGCGCTCATATGCGACGCAGTTCGAGGGCATCGTCCCCAGCCTGGAGCGCCGCTACCGGGAGACCGATTCGGACTACTCGCGGGAGAAGATCGAGGAGTACATGACGCTGCGCCCGTGCCCGGACTGCAAGGGCGCCCGGCTGCGCCCCGAGTCACGGGCCGTGCTGGTCGGGGGAACCGCGATCCATGAGTTCACGGCGCTGCCCGCGCGACGGGCGCTGGAGTGGATCCGTGACCAGGAGTGGTCCGAGCATGACCGGCGGATCGCCCGCCTCGTGCTGCGTGAGATCGAGGAGCGCCTCCAGTTCCTGGAGAACGTCGGCATCGGGTACCTCTCGATGAATCGCGCCTCGGCCACGCTGTCGGGAGGTGAGGCGCAGCGGATCCGGCTGGCCACCCAGATCGGCTCGTCGCTGGTCGGCGTGCTCTACATCCTCGACGAGCCGTCGATCGGCCTGCACCAGCGCGATAACGACAAGCTGATCGCCACCCTGGAGCGGCTGCGCAACCTCGGCAACACCGTGCTCGTCGTCGAGCACGACGAGGGGACGATGCGCGCCGCCGACCACATCGTCGACATGGGCCCCGCGGCCGGTGAGCACGGCGGGCACGTGGTGGCGGAGGGGACCGCGGAGGAGGTCGGCAAGGTGGCGGAGTCGCTGACCGGGCAGTTCCTGGCCGGGACCCGGCGCATCGAGGTGCCGGCGCGCCGGCGCAAGCCGTCGGGCTATGTCGGCGTCGAGGGTGCCGCGGAGAACAACCTGCAGAAGATCAACGTCCGGTTCCCGCTCGGGGTGCTGTGCAGCGTCACCGGGGTGTCGGGGTCGGGCAAGTCGACGCTCGTCAACGAGGTCCTGCTCAAGGCGGTCTCCAACCACCTGCACCGCAGCCGGCAGCGCGCGGGTACGCACAAACGGATCACGGGGCTCGACCAGCTGGACAAGATCATCTCCGTCGACCAGTCGCCGATCGGGCGCACGCCGCGGTCCAATCCGGCGACCTACATCGGCCTGTTCGACCAGATCAGGGATCTGTTCTCCAAGACGCAGGAGGCGCGGGCGCGCGGGTACAAGCCGGGTCGCTTCTCCTTCAACGTCAAGGGCGGGCGCTGCGAGGTCTGCCGAGGCGACGGCCAGATCAAGATCGAGATGCACTTCCTGCCCGATGTGTACGTGCCGTGCGAGCAGTGCCACGGCAAGCGCTACAACCGCGAGACGCTCGAGGTGCGCTTCAAGGGCAAGACGATCGCCGACGTGCTGGAGATGCCGATCGCGGAGGCCCTGGACTTCTTCGCGCACATCCCCAAGATCAGGCGCCGGGTGGACGCGCTGGTCGAGGTGGGGCTCGGGTACATGCGGCTCGGCCAGCCCGCGACGACGCTGTCGGGCGGCGAGGCGCAGCGGGTCAAGCTGGCCGCCGAGCTGAGCAAGGTGGCGACCGGGCGGACGATGTACATCCTGGACGAGCCGACGACCGGCCTGCATTTCGCCGACATCCAGCGGCTGCTCGAGGTGCTCGACCGCCTTGTGCAGGCCGGCAACTCGGTGGTGGTGATCGAGCACAACCTTGACGTCATCAAGGTCTCGGATTGGTTGATCGACCTGGGGCCGGAGGGCGGCGACGAGGGCGGGCAGGTGATCGTCACCGGGACGCCCGAGGAGGTGGCGGCCGAGCCGCGCTCCTACACCGGGCAGTTCCTGTCCGGCCTGCTTGAGGTCAAGGCCAAGCGCGGGCGCAAGCCGGCGGGGCGTGGGGCGGCGCGGGCCAACGGATCGACGACCGCCAAGGGCTCCGCCAACGGAGCGAAGACCACCAAGGCGCCCGCAAACGGATTGAAGAACGGTAGGACACCGGCGAACGGGTCCGGCAACGGATCGGGCACCCGGCGCCGCGCGAGCGCGGGCAAGCGCTGAGCGTGACCCCCGAGCCCCCGCCGCGGGTGCCATCACGGGCCGAGCTGAAGCTGTGGGCGCAGAAGTGGCGCTGGTATGAGCGCAACACGCTGCCGTGGAACCGTGCGCGGATCCACTGGGAGCTGATGCGGCGGGGCGCGTTCGCCCGCTGGCCGGTGCACGGCAACGTGCTCGAGGCGCTGCGGGAGGGCCGCCTGGAGATCGGGTCCGACACGCTGCTCGAGCCCGGGGTGTGGATCACGGCGCCCGCGCCGGCGCGGGTCCGCATCGGCTCCGGGACGTTCCTCAACCTCGGGGTGATGGTGGCGGCGATGGATCTGGTGGAGATCGGCGACCACTGCATGTTCGCCAACGGCTGCTTCGTCACCGACGCCGACCACCGGCTCGATGACCCCGATCGCCCGATCACGTGGCAGGGCTTTCGGAGCAAGGGGCCGACGCGCATCGGTGACAACGTGTGGTGCGGGGCCAACGTGGTCATCACCAGCGGGGTGACGGTGGGGGAGCGCTGCGTGATCGGCGCCAACTCGGTCGTCAACCGCGACCTGCCGCCCCACTCGATCGCGGTGGGCGCGCCCGCCCGGGTGATCAAGCAGGTCACCTACGCGCCGGGCTGACGGCGCCCGACCAACGCGCCGGCCTGACGGTGCCCCGCCAACGCGCCGGCCTGACGGCGCACCGCCCCACCCGCGGCGCCCGTGACCGCCGCTACTTCTTGGGCAGGTGCAGGCTCCGGATGACGGCCCCGACCGTGGTCTGAGTCCCCCGGGAGTCCTTGACCAGCACCGTCAGCTTCAGGCTCTTGAGCTTGTGGCGGCGGGCCTGTGACTTCAGGCTCCCGGACTCGGCCAGCGCACGGCCGGACAGGCTCACGATCACGTTGGACACGGCGCCCCGTAGCGTGATCACCAGATGACCGTGCTGGAGCACGGCGGACTTGAGCTTGGCTCCCGCCAGCGACACTCCCTGCACCGCCAGCTTGCCGTGGACGCGGTGGCGGACGAACCGCAGGCCGCGTGGGAGCTCGACGGTGAGCGCGCTGAGCTTGCCCGCGCCCTGGCCGGACACGACCTGGAAGACCAGTGAGGGCTTGCCCGTCGTCAGCCCGGACGCGGAGGTTCCGTCGACGCGCGGCTTGCCGCCCTTGGACCCGGTCCCGCTGCTGGACCCGGGCGCGCCGGCGCCCGTGCACGGTGAGATGGTGAACGGCGCCGTCACGTGCTTGCTCTGGTCGCCGTTCTGGGAGGTGATCGTCGCGGTCGCCGTGCCCGAGGCGGGCACGCACGTCGCGTTGAAGACCGACTTGCTCCCACCGTTGAGCGCCACCTTGAGGTCGGTGAGGGGGAAGTCCGGGATGCCGCTGAACGTCGTGGAGTTGTGCGCGAGGTCGACCTGGCCCACCAGCGTGAGGGAGAACGGCGCGCCGAACACCAGCGTGAGCGTGGGCGCGGTGAGCGATCCGGTGAGGTAGGCGTTAGCGAACAGCGGCGAGGGGTACAGCGGCGACACCGCCGCCGCCGCGCCCACCGGCGTGCACGTGCCCGAGGCCGGATTCGCGCACTGCAGGCTCGCCACGAGGATGTTGGGGGCGAGGGCGTCGGTCGGGAAGGCGAGAGACACGGAGCGGGCCGGCGCCTGAGCGGCGGTCTGGGTCACATCGGTGACGACCGCGGCGCCCTGGTCAGCGGAATCCTTGGTGATCGAGACCGCGAACCCGGGGGCGAAGGGCTCAGAGCCGCAACCGGTGACCGTGAGCGGCGCGCTCCCGGTGGTGGGGGTCGCGTCGCTGTAGGAGTCCGCGGTGACCATGACCTTCGCCGGGGTGGCGGGGCAGGTGTCCGGGAAACGCAGGCCGTCGAAGGTGCTGTTGATCTCGTCGAGGTCGATGGTCTGGCCGTCGAAGGAGTTGGGGATGTTGGCGAAGGCGATGTTCAGGCCGAGCCCGTCGGGATCGGTGGGAGGCCGGATGGTGACGGCCGCCGGGGCCCCGAGCTGCGTCGGCTGACCGCTGATCGGGTCGTTTACAACCACGGCAAGGCCCGCAAGGTCGGCCTGGCTGGCCGGGGCGACGAGGTAGAACGACGCGCTGAGCTGGATAGGGCCCAGGGGCAGTAGGCCCAGCGCGTCCACCGCGGCCGTGACCGTCCCGCTCCCCACCTGACAGGCGGCGACGGGCGTGCTTGCCTTCAGGCAGGCGCCGCCATCGATCGCCGCATTGGCAAGCAGGCCGGGCGGCAGCTCGAGCGTGAGGTCTTTGGTGCTGTCCCCGCTGGTGGGGGTGAACTTGATGTCGGTCCCGAGGTTGCCCGTCGAGCCGGCGGTGGCCGAGCTCGGGGTGAGCGCCACCGACACGGGGTTGATCGAGGCCCAAGCGGCCGCGGGAGCCATGGCTCCCATCGCGCCCACCACGGCTGCACACAGAGCGATCCGTCGCAACATTGCGGCCTTATGCTTCCCGCGCATCCCAGAACCCAATCCGTTTTTCGGAGCTACGTCCACCGAGCTCCGTCAGGAGTTCTTGATGACGATGCCCTCGATGATGTTGGCCGCGCTCTCGGCGGCATCGATCGCGGCCTCGAGGCGCTCGAAGATGTCCTTCCAGCGGATCACGACCATGGGGTCGATCCCGCCGTCGAACAGCGAGGCCACCGCCTCCCGCGTGATGCGGTCGCCCTCGTTCTCGAGGCGGTTGACCTCGACGGTGTAACGGCTGATGTCGCGGAACCCGCGCAGGTTGGGGATGGCCTCGGCGATCTGGCTCGAGGCCTCCTTGAGTACCCGGGCCAGCCAGATCGCCTGGTCCATCGGGGCCTCGATCTTGTACAGGCCGAGGTAGTCGGCGACCTCCTCGGTGTAGTCGACGATGTCGTCGAGCGCCGAGGCCAGCGCGAGGATGTCCTCGCGGTCGATCGGGGTCACGAACGTGTGGTTGAGCCGATCGATGATGTCGTGAGTGATCCGGTCGCCCTCGTGCTCGAGGTCCAGGATCTCGCCGGCCAGCTGCTTGTTGTCCGGATAATCGCTGAGCAGGTCGTAGAGCAGCGTGGACGAGCGCAGCATGTTCTGCCCCGCCTCCTCGAACAGCTCGAAGTAAACGCGATCCCTCGGGGCGAACACCTGCGCGAACCGTGCCATTCGCCCTGATCCTACGGGATCGCAGGGGCCGTTCTACGTCAGACCGGCCCGGAACCTCGCAAGCTGGTCATCATCGATCGAGTAGCAGTGCTCAGGGGCGGGAAACGCTCGGCTTCGCACCTCGGCGGCATACTCGGCCACGCCCGCCACCATGTGAGCGCGCACGTCGGCAAAGCGCTTGGCGAAGCGGGCGACGTGGCCGTCGTAGATCCCCAGCAGATCGTGGAAGACCAGCACCTGGCCGTCGGTCGCCGGGCCGGCGCCGATCCCGATCACGGGGATCTCCACGCGGGCCATGATCTCCTCCGCCACCGCGGCGGGGATGGCCTCCAGAACGATCGAGAAGCAGCCGGCCTCCTCCAGGGCGATCGCGTCACGCGCGACGGCGATCGCCTGATCGGCGGTCCGCCCCTGGGCGCGGTACCCGCCCAGCACGGTCGCGGTCTGGGGCGTGAGCCCGACATGGCCCATCACGGGGATGCCCGCGGCGATGATCGCCCGCGCGCGTTGCACGCTCGTGCCGCCGCGCTCGAGCTTGACGGCATCGCAGCCGGCCTCCTTGACGAAGCGCTGGGCGGTGGCGATCGCCTGCTCGTCAGACGCCTCGTAGGAGCCGAAGGGGAGGTCGCCGACGAGGAAGGGCGTTCGCAGGCCTCGCCGCACGGCGGCGGCCAGCATCAACATCTCGTCGACCGACACCGGGATCGTCGACGGGTACCCGAGGACGGTCATCGCGCCGGAGTCGCCGACGAGCACCATGTCCACGCCGGCCTCCTGGGCCACCTGGGCCGATGGGTAGTCGTAGGCGGTGACCATCACGATGGCCTCGCCGAGGCGCTTCTTCTCCACCAGACGCGGGAGCGTCATCGGCACCGGGCCGTCGAGGCTCTGGGGAACGGGGGTTTGAGGGGTCGCAGACATGGCTTTCGCCTCCTTTAGGTGGTTGGCGCCCCGTGTGGGGTCGCCACCGTGGTGTCGGTGTCAGTCCTGCTCAGGGCTGACTCCATGACGGTTATCGGCACGTTGTCGATCAGGCGGACACTGCCGACGCGGGCGGCCACAGCCACCAGGACGTCGCCCTCGATGGTCGGGACCGGCTCCATCGTGTCCGCCGCGACGATCGCCAGGTACTCGGGCTCGACGCGCGCGGCGGCCAGCGCGGCGTAGCCGGCGGCGGTGGCGCTGTCCGGGTCGTGCTCGCCGGCGGCCACCGCGTCCTGGACGGCGCGGAGCGCGCGGTACAGCGCGGCCGCCTGATCGCGCTCGCCATCGGCCAGCAGCACGTTGCGGCTCGAGAGCGCGAGGCCGTCATCAGCGCGGACAGTGGGGCAGACCTCGATCCGCACCGGGAAATTGAGGTCGCGGACGAGCCGCCGCACGACGGCGGCCTGCTGGGCGTCCTTCTGGCCGAAGTAGGCGACATCCGGGCCGACCATGTTCAGGAGCTTGCTCACCACCGTGGTCACGCCGTCGAAGTGGCCGTGGCCCCGGTGTGCGCCCTCCAGGCCGTCGGTGAGGCCGCGGACGGCTACGGAGGTGGCGAAGCCGTCCACGTACACCTCCGCCACCTCGGGGGCGAACAGGTAGTCCACGCCCAGGCTCGCGGCCAGGCCGGCATCTCGCTCCTCGTCGCGGGGATAGACGTCGAGGTCGGTCGCCTCGTTGAACTGCGCCGGGTTGACGAACAGGGACACCACCACCACGTCGCAGGCCTCCCGCGCGCGGCGCATGAGGGAGAGATGGCCCTCGTGGAAGGCACCCATCGTCGGGACCAGCCCGATCGAGCGTCCGGCGCGCCGGGCATCGGCCAGCTGCCCACGCAGCTCGGAGACGGTCCGGACGGTTCTCATCGCACCAGCGCCTCGGCGGTGGCAAGGGCTCGCGTGGCGTCCACCATCGTGTCGAACAGCGCGAGCAGATCCGGCGCGCGCTCGGCGATGGCCTGACGCTGGCCCGCCACCGTCCGCTCGTCGCCGCGGGCGACGGGCCCGGTCAGCGCGCGCTCGCCGCCCAGCCGCGACCAGTTGTCGACCGTCGCCCGGATCAGGGGAAGCAGGTCCTCGCGTTCCATGCCCACGGTCGCGGCCAGCCGCTCGGCAGCCGCCTCCAGCGTGACGAGGAAGTTGGAGGCCATCGAGGCGGCGGCGTGGTAGGCGGTGCGGTCGCCGGGGGCGATCTCGATGGGGCGCATGCCCAGCCGCTGGGCGAGCGCCCGGGCCAGATCGAGCATCGCCGGGCTGCTGCCGGCCACCGCGGCTCCGGCGCCGGCAAACGCCGCGGGCTGGGACTCCGCGGTGACGGTCATGAGCGGGTGCATGGAGAAGGCATCGCGCCCCGAACCGGCGAGCACCTCGAGGCCGGTCGCGCCCGAGCAGTGGCCCACCGCGAGCCCGGCCGGGACGGCCTCGGCGGCCGCCCGAATCTCGCCGTCGGGGACGCACAGGAGCACGGCGTCGGTCTCGCCGAGGGTCGCGTTGCGCCCGAGCGGGCCGCTCACCTCGACGCCGGCGGCGCGCAGAGCGCGGGCCAGGGCATTGCCGAGACGGCCGTTGCCGATGATGGCCACCCGCTCAGGGACGGTCAGGGGAGACGCAGGTGAGGGCTGAGGTAGCCGGTCCAGTTCCCGCATGTGAGATACCGGTCGGAGATTGGGGGAAAAACGTCGTTTTCATCGGGCCCGGCCCTTGTCGGTGCCGGCCACGAGGCTCAGGATACCCCGTCTGATGGCCTCTCTAGCATGGAGATCCGTGACAAGCCCCACAGAGCGGCGCGAGCAGCTCAAGGCGGTCTACGAGGAGGCAAAGAGCTGCACACGCTGCCCTTTGCACCAGACCCGGACGACCGTTGTGTTCGGCTCCGGCAACGCCGACGCGGACCTCATGTTCGTCGGCGAGGCTCCCGGCGCCAACGAGGACAAGCAGGGCATCCCGTTCGTCGGCCAGGCCGGCAAGCTGCTGACCAAGCTCCTCTCAGAGATCGGGCTGGACCGCGGCGAGGTGTTCATCTGCAACACCGTCAAGTGCCGCCCGCCCAACAATCGCGACCCGCATCCCAACGAGATCGAGTCCTGCAACGAGTATCTGCGCCGCCAGGTGGAGCTCATCCAGCCCACGGTGATCTGCACGCTGGGCAACTTCTCCACCAAGCTCCTGCGCGGCGACACCACCGGCATCTCCCGGCTGCACGGGCAGGCCGAGGTGCGCACGATCGGCGCTCGCGCCATCCGCCTGTACCCGCTGTATCACCCCGCCGCGGCGCTCTACACGCCCTCGACGCTTGAGGTTCTGCGGGCCGATTTTCACCGGATCCCTGACCTTCTGGCCCAAGGCGCGCCCGAGCAGCCCGAGCCCGCCGAGGAGGAGGTTCCGCAACCGCCCGACGACGTCCCGGAGCCGGCCGACGTCGGGTCAGACGGGCTCGGCGGCGAAACGGATCCCGAGGCCAAAGCACCGGAATCAGGTGCTGGCGATGAGACGTCGCCCGAGACGGTCCAGCTGGGCCTCTTCTAGCTCCTGACCGGCCCGTTTTCGCGCCCCGAAAGGGGCCTGCGTCCAGGGATCCTGGACGCATGCCGCACAGGCCGATTAAGGCTCAAGCGCGGGGGATTCAGGGTCGATACCACGGCGATGAGCCTTCGTCGCCATCCCAATGTTGTCGTCGCCGTGGTCTTCGTCGTGGCCACGCTGGCGTCCCTGGGCCCGCATCTGCTCATGCTGGGGTACTCCGTGGCCGGGGCCAGGCCGCCGGCAGCGTTGCTGTTCATCTGCCCGCTGCACCGCCTCGACAGTGGTCATGCGCAGTCATTTGTCCTGAAAGCGAAGCCGCTGACATGAGCGCCGCACAAGACCGCCGGACCGACGTGACGCCGCGCGGGCTGCGCCGGGTCCTGGCGGGCATGCGCGCTCTGCTGCCCCACGGCGGCTCCCTGCCCGACGAGGACTGGCGCGGCCGCCACCAGGTGATCGGGGTCCTGCTCGGGCTCAACATCGTCGTTGTCGCCGTGTATGCGGTCGCCGAGCACGGCAGCGCAGCCGTCCGGTACATCCCGGAGGTTCTGGCGATGCTCGCGTTCGCGTCGCTGGCCGGGTGGAGGTCCGCCTCGCGCAAGTGGCGCTCGGTGTCGGCGTCGATGGGCCTGCTCACCGGCTCGGCGGCGCTCGTGGACATCTCCGGCGGGCTGACCGAGCTGCACTTCAGTTTCTTCGTCGTGATCGTCGTCCTCACCCTCTACGAGGACTGGGTCCCGTTCCTGGTCGCGGTGGCCTTCGTGCTCATCCACCATGGGGTCATGGGGACGCTCGACCCCAGCGCGGTGTTCGACACGCGCGCCGCCCAGGAGGACCCATGGGCCTACGCCGGCCTGCACGCGCTGTTCGTGGCCCTGGCGGGCGTCGCCGGCGTGACCGCCTGGGGACTCAACGAGCGCGTCCGCGACCGCATGCGCGAGGTCCAGCGCCAGCTCGAGCACCTCGGGCTCACCGATGCCCTGACCGGCCTGGGCAACCGCCGCCAGCTCATGGGCGACGTGCAGCGGCTGCTCGACGACGGCCGGCCGGCCGCACTGGCGATCTTCGACCTCGACGGCTTCAAGGAGTACAACGACCGCTTCGGCCACCCCGCGGGCGACGCGCTGCTCGTGCGCCTGACGTCGGCGTTGGCGGAGTCCGTGGCTGGGATCGGGACCGCATACCGCCTCGGTGGCGACGAGTTCTGCGTCCTTGCCGCCGGGGCGGGCGGCAGCGCGCTGGATCTGCGGCTGGCGGAATGGACCGGCTGCTTCAGCGAGCAGGGCGAGGGCTTCACCATCACGGCCTCCAGCGGCGTGGCGCTGATCCCGGAGGAGGCCACCGACCCCTCCGAGGCGCTGCGGCTCTGTGACCGCCGCATGTACGCCCGCAAGCACAGCCGCCGCGCCACCGCCGCCGCCCAGACGCGCGACGTGCTGGTGGCAACGCTCGCCGTCCTCCAGGATGACCTCGACGAGCACGTCGGCGGCATCGCGGCCGCCGCGGAGCGGGTGGGGGAGGAGCTGGGGCTGACGGGCATGTGGTTGCAGGACCTCGGCCACGCCGCCGACCTGCACGACATTGGCAAGGTGGCGGTGCCGGCGTCGATTCTCAGTAAGCCCGGTGCGCTCACGGCCGAGGAGTGGGAGTTCGTCGAGCGCCATCCCGTGATCGGCGAGCGGATCCTCGCGGCCGCGCCGGCGCTCGCGGGCTCCGCTCGGATCGTCCGCTCCACCCATGAGCGCTATGACGGCGCCGGCTATCCCGATCGCCTCGCGGGCGACGAGATCCCGCTCGAGGCCCGGATCATCGCGGTCTGCGACGCCTACCACGCGATGAGGAGCGAGCGCCCCTACCGGGACGCTGTCGGCCACGTCCAGGCCCTGGACGAGCTGCGCCGGTGCGCCGGCGGCCAGTTCGATCCCGGCGTCGTCGAGGCGTTCGTGCGGGCGTTCATGACGGCGCCTCCCGAGCGGCTGCTCGAGGTCCCGGCGGCCGCCGCGCTCTGATCAGACGGGCTCGGGCACGCGCTCCTCGGCCACCCGCCGGGGTGGGCCGGGAGGCGGCGCCGGCGTGCGATCCGGGCGCAGCGCGAAGCCGAAGGCCACAAGGGCTCCGACCGCCTGGATCGCCAGGACCACCGCGGCAAAGCTCTTGGGCTGATGTGACGCGTTGAGCAGCAGGATGGGCTCGGCCACCGCCACGGCGGCGAGCACCACCAGGAACCACGTCCGGCGCAAGGCCAGCATGTACTGGATGGCCAGATACGTACAGGCGAGCACGGCGAAGGCGAGGCCCAGGAAGATGAGCGAGCCCGACGCAGACGTCTTGGAGGCGCCGAACACCGACTTGATGAGCAGGTGTGACGCGAAGGCGAAGATGAGCAGGACCGGGATCGCGCACACCGCGACGATTCCCAGGGCCCGGGCCAGGATCGGCCGTGGGTCCTTGCCCTCGGCGCGAAGGCGCGAGACCTCGGGCACGAGGTAGAAGCCAGCGCCCATCGCCACCCAGATGAGGACCTTGGCGGCGACCGCGACCGCGCTGTAGGAGCTCGCGACGCCCGTGCTGAACCGGTGTTTGGCGGCGATGATGTCGATGTTCTGCAGGACGGCGATGATGATCAGCCCGGCGATCGGCGCCCAGGCGCGCCTGACGTGGCTCCACAGGCTGAATGCGGCCGGCGGGGTCTCGGCGACGACGGTCAGCGACTCGCCTTCGGTGTCACCGACGTGCCGGCGCAGCTGGTACCAGCAGTACACGCTGATGGCGATGAAGGACAGCGGCGTCCCCAGGTAGGCCCCGGTCACGCCCAGGCCGGCGGCGGCCAGGATCGCGCCGGTGACGAGCCGCGCGCTCTGCTCGGCGACGAGGCTGACGCCGACGGCCTTGTAGTCGCCGACGCCCTGGAGCACCCCGCGGAACATCGACAGCAGGATCCACAGCCCGGCGGCGGGCAGGCCGAGCGCCGCCGCCCACTCGTCGTGCTTGACGCCCACGGCGTTGGCGATGGGGTCGCGGAGCAGCACGGAGACGACGGTCAGCGCCAGAGTGAACAGCAGCAGGCTGCGGGTCCAGCGGCGGACGGTGGCCATGAGGCCGGCGCCGACGCCGAGGTGTCCGAGCACGCCCTCGCGGGCCGTCGCCACCTGCATCGCCTGGCCGACGACCGACAGGATCAGGAAGTAGCTGATCAGCGCGGCGAGTGAGCCGTAGCCCCCGCCCTTCTTGTCTGAGAGCAGGTGGGTGAACACCACCGTCGAGACCAGGGCGACGATGTTGTTGCCGATCATGGCGATGGCGAGGCCCATCGCCTTGGCGGTCTCCGAGGCGCGCAGGTCGTCGAGCGACATCGCACCGTCGGCGCGATCCCCGACGACGCGCTGTATGAGCAGGGCGATGCGCCCCCGGGAACTGGACGAACCGTCGGCCATGTTGCCCTGACGGTAGCGGAAGCCGAGGTCCTACAGTCTCGGCCTGTGCAAGGCCGGTTTCAGTCACATGACGCGGCCGAGACCGAAGCGCTCGGAGGCCGGCTGGCGGCCGAGTTGGCCGCGGGCGACGTCGTTCTCGTCGAGGGGGAGCTGGGCGCCGGCAAGACGACGTTCGTGCGGGGCGCCGCCCGGGCCCTGGGCGTGACCGTCCCGGTGACCAGTCCCACCTTCACCATCGGCCACCTCTATCGCGTGGACGGACGGGCGGCGGTGGCCCACATCGACCTGTACCGCCTGGCCTCGCTGGCCGGCGAGGATCCCGACCTGCTCGCCGACTACGTGGGTCCGGACACGATCGCGTTCGTCGAGTGGCCGGCCGCCGGGGAGCAGGAGTTGGCGGCGCTCGGACACGTGTCCGCGCGCGTCGGGCTCGAGCACGCCGGCGGCGATGAGCGCCAGGTTGTGATTCGGTGAAGGTTCTGGGGTTCGACACGGCGACGCGCGCCACCACGGTGGCGCTTGTGGACACCGATAGCACTGAGGTCGTCGAGCGCCGCGACGATCCGCCCGCGGGCGCGCGCCCGCGCCACACCACCCGGCTGTTGGCGCTCGTGGTGGACGTGCTGGGCGCGGCGGGCGCCGAGTGGTCCGAGGTCGATCGGATCGCCGTCGGGGTGGGCCCGGGCACCTTCACGGGCCTGCGCATCGGCGTCGCCACCGCGCGCGCGCTCGCACGGGCGCGCGGGATCGATCTCGTCGGCGTCTCGACGCTGCACTCCCTGGTGCGCGGATCAACCGCCGTCCCGGCGGGCGGGGCCGGCTCCCACGACGCCGTGATGGCGGTCATCGACGCCCGCCGCGGCGAGGTCTTCGCCGCCGGCTGGGCGGTCTCCGACGCGGGACGGGCCGGCGCCGCGCCCCTGCTCAGTCCACGCGCGCTGGCCCCCGAGGCTCTCGCCGAGGCGATGGGGTCAGACGGTCGCGCGTGGCTGGCCGTGGGTGACGGGGCGGTAGAATTCAGGCAGGCTCTCGAGCATGCGGGAGCGCGGATTCCTGAGCCGGACTCAGGGCTCAACCGGGTCAGCGCCGTCGAGCATTGTCGGCTGGCCCTTGGTCTGCGGCCTGAGCCTCCGGAGGCCATCCAGCCGGAGTATCTGCGTCTGCCGGACGCCGAGATCAGCCTCCGCACCGCCCGGCAGCAATGACCACAACGAACAGCGTCACGATCCGGCCTCTCGGCTATTCCGACCTCCCGCAGGTCATCGCCATCGAGCGGCGCGCGTTCACGACCCCGTGGTCGCTGGCCATGTTCGTGCTCGAGCTGTCCAAGCCGTCAGGGCTGTGCCTGGCCGCCGTGGATGACCAGGACACGCTGCTCGGCTACCTGGTCTGTGCCCGCTACGACACCGTGTGGCATCTCATGAACATCGCGGTCGACCCGGCGCTGCGACGGCGCGGCATCGCCCGCACGATGCTCGAGCAGATGATCGAGCGTGCCGGCGCTGACCGCGAGTACACGCTGGAGGTGCGGACCTCCAACGCCCCGGCGATCGCCCTCTATGAGCGGTTCGGGTTCCGCTCGGCGGGCACGCGCCCTCGCTACTACCGTGACAACGGCGAGGATGCGGTGATCATGTGGCGCACCCTGGAGACGACCTCCCAGTCGGGCGCGGCGGGGTGATCCTCGCTCTTGAGACCTCCTGCGACGACACCTGTGCGGCAGTCGTCACAGGCACCGGCGAGATCCGTTCCAACGTCATCTCGTCCCAGGGGATCCACGACCGCTATGGCGGCGTCGTCCCGGAGATCGCCAGCCGCCACCACCTCGAGCTGGTCGGCGCGGCGGTCGAGGATGCCCTGCACCAGGCCGGCGCGGAGCTGGCCGACATCGAGCTCGTGGCCGTCACGCGGGGGCCGGGCCTGGTCGCCGCGCTGCTCGTGGGGCTGGCGACGGCCAAGGCGATCGCCGCCGCCCACGAGCTGCCGCTGGCGCCGGTCGACCACCTCCACGGCCATATCGCCGCCGGCTTCCTGGAGCCGTCCCCCCTCGAGCCCCCGTTCCTCGGCCTCATCGCCTCCGGTGGCCACACCTTCCTGGCCCGAGTGACCGATCATGGTCCCGTCTACGAGGTGCTGGGCCAGACGCTCGACGATGCCGCCGGGGAGGCCTTCGACAAGGGCGCGCGCCTGCTCGGGCTGGGCTACCCAGGCGGGGCGGCCCTGGAGCGGCTGGCCCGCGACGGCGACCCGGACGCCTTCGACTTTCCCACCGGCGCGCGGATGCCGGGGCTCGATTTCTCGTTCGCCGGGCTGAAGACCGCGCTGCTGTACCGCGTGCGCGACCTGGGAGAGGCGGAGTCAGAGCGCCGCCGCGTCGATCTCGCGGCCTCCTATCAGCGGGCCATCGTCGAGGCGCTGGCGTTGCGCGTGGAGCGCGCTCTGGCGCAGACCGGGGCCGAGCAGCTGGCGGTGGGAGGCGGGGTGGCCGCCAACGGCCCGCTGCGCGAACGGCTGTCGGCGCTTGGGGTGCCGGTCGACATCCCCCCGCGCGAGCTCTGCACCGACAACGCCGCGATGATCGCCAGCGCCGCGCGCTATGTGCGGGCCCAGCCCTTCCCCGAGTACCTGGACGTCGACGTCTACGCCACCGGCGAACGGGCGCTCGTCTCATGACTGAGGTGGTGCTCTACGGCCGCGACGGGTGCTGCCTGTGCGACGAGGCCCGCAAGGTCCTCGAACGGGTCCGCGTCCGGCGGCCGTTCGCGCTCGTCGAACGTGACATCGACGCCGACGAGGCCCTGCTCCGGGCCTACCTGGAGCGCATCCCGGTGGTCGCCATCGACGGGGTGGACGTGTTCGAGCTGTTCGTGGAGGAGTCCGAGCTGGAGCGGCGCCTGATCGGCTCCGGCGAACCCACTAGAGTGGATCACGGATGAGCTACACGGTCGGCCGCGGTACCGAACCGGCGGGCCCGGGCCTCGACAAACCGAGCGAGAAGCTCTCGCTCGGGGTTGCGGCGCGACTGTCGCGGTACCTGCAGGTACTCACGCAAGCGCGAAAGATCGGCAAGGAGACGATCTCCTCTCAGGAGCTCGCCGACTACACGCACGTCAACTCGACGCAGATCCGCCGCGACCTGTCCGGGTTCGGGAAGTTCGGCAAGCGCGGCGTCGGCTACAACGTCGAGTCGCTGGTCAGCCAGATCCGCAAGATCCTGCGGACCGCCGGCCAGCACAACATCGCGCTGTTCGGGGCCGGCCATCTCGGCACCGCGATCGCGACGTCGGACATCTTCGCCGACCACGGCTTCCGCGTGGTGGCGATCTTCGACATCGACCACGGCCGCGTGGGGACGCGCATCGGTCCCATGACCGTTCGCCACAACTCCGAGCTGCGGACGGTGGTGGACGAGCAGGACATCGTCGTGGCGGTCCTGGCGGTCCCGCCGGCGGCGGCCCAGAGCATCGCCGACGAGCTCGTCGATGCCGGGGTGAAGATCATCTTCAACTACTCCGAGGCTCTGCTCCAGGTCCCGCCCGAGGTGACCGTGCACACGTCGAGCCCCGCGGTCGATCTGCTCTACGCGCTGTACTTCTATCTGACCTAGCTGTACGTCTGTTCTGGTTGCCGTGGAGCTTGACATCGACACTGCGCGTGCCGCATTTGAGGCATCCACCGACTTCACCGTCGGTCTGGAGGAGGAGTTCGCGGTGCTCGATCCCGAGAGCCTCGAGCTCGCCGGCCTCTTCGAGCGGCTGCGCGACGCCGCGGCCGACGACCCGCTGCTGAGCGACGCCATCGCCGGGGAGCTGATCTCGTCCGAGATCGAGATCCGGTCAGGCCGTGGTGAGGACCTCGCCGCCGCGCGGTCCGCCCAGCGCGAGCTGCGCCGCCGGCTGTTCGCGCTGGCGGGCGGGCAGGCCGTCGCGCTCGGGGCCACGGGGACCCATCCGTTCTCGGACTACCGCCAGCAGCACATCATCGAGACCGACCACTACCACCGCGTCGAGGACGGCCTGAAGTACGTCGCGTGGCGCAACAACACGTTCTCGCTGCACGTCCATGTGGGGGTCCGCGGCGCCGACCGAGCAGTACGGGTGTGTGACCGCCTGCGCCCGGTGTTGCCCGTGCTGCTGGCGATCTCGGCCAACTCCCCGTTCCTTGACGGCCGGGACTCCGGGCTGCACAGCGCTCGGACCCAGATCTTCACCAAGAGCTTCCCGCGCTGCGGGGTTCCGGACACGTTCGGTGACTGGGGGGCCTTCGGCGACTACATCGACTTTCTCATCCGGACCCGTTCGATCGTCGAGTACACCCAGGTGTGGTGGTCGATCCGCCCGCATTTCACCTTCGGGACGGTCGAGGTCCGCATCTGTGACGCCCAGGCGACCGCGGCCGAGTCCGACGGGCTGGCGGCGCTGATCGTGGCCTGCGTGGCCCAGGCCGCGCGCGACATCGACGAGGGCGTCCCATTCACCGATCTGCCCAACCGGCTGATCGAGGAGAACATGTGGCGGGCGCTGCGCTACGGCCTCGACGGCGACCTCCTCGATCTCGAGCGGCGCGAGCCCTACGCCGCCGCCGGCGCCCTGGACCGGCTGCTGGAGTGGACGGCTCCGGTCCGGGCCGAGCTGGGGCTCGACGTGAGCCTGCCCGCGGCCAACGGCGCGCAACGTCAGCGGCGGATGCTGGAATCAGGGATGAGCCTGGCCGAGGTCTACGCCGCAGTGCAGGCCGAGACCCGGGAGACATACTCCGGCGTGTTGGAGCCCCACTGCCGGTGAGTAGCCACGTCAAAGGGGAGCACAGCCCATGAGCACCAGCGACCAGCCAACCGAAGAAGAGCTTCGCGCCGCCTACGAGGCCGAGATCAAGAAGATCCGGGTCGAGCAGATCCTCCTGGACCAGGTCGTGTCGCTCATCAACCTGGGCATGCGGCGCACCGGGCTGTCCCCGGGGACCGAGGATGAGCGCGATCTGGGCCAGGTCCGGCTGTCGATCGAGGCGGTGCGCGCGCTGCTGCCGCTGATCGAGCTGAGCGCGCCGCCGCAGGCCGCCCCGATCCGCGACGCGCTGTCCCAGTTGCAGATGGCGTTCGTGCGCCTGGGCGGGGCCGGTCAGCCCGGCGGCGATCCCATGGGCGGCGATCCCATGGGCGGCGATCCCGCCGGCGGTGGTCCCGGCGGGCCGGGTGGTCCCGGCGGCGGAGGGCCCGGCGGCCCGGGTGGCCCCGGCGGCCCGAGTGGTCCCGGCGGCCCGGGTGGTCCCGGTGGCGGTGGGCCCAGCGGTCCGGGTGGTCCCGGCGGCCCCGGAGGCGAGGCTCCGCCCCCGCCGCCGGAGGGTGAGGCTCCAAAACCAGGTGAGCCGGGCCCAGCTCAGCGCAGCGGGCGCCTGTGGGTGCCCGGCCAGTAGGGCCGTGTGTCGGCGTTTTCCTCAGCGACCGGGGCATTTCGAGACGACGTTCCGCCCGGCTGCACGCTAGACTCGCGCCGGGCTTATGCCGGGGCCTCCGCACTTTGTGAGCGCGGAAGGCCCTTTTTGACGTTGTGCTCGCGATCCGTCGCGGTTCCCGAATTAAGAGCTTCCCCGGAGGACCTTCTTGTCTAGCTTTCTAACGGACCATGGCGTCGTGATCGCGCTTGTCTGCGCGGCGTGCGCCATTGGCTACGGAGTTGTCACCTCACGGTCGCTGCTGGCGCTGTCACCTGGCAACGAGCGCATGCGCGCGATCTCGGCGGCGGTCCAGGAGGGCGCCTCCGCATACCTCACGCGCCAGTACACGATCATCGCCGTCGTCGGCGTCGTCGTGTTCGTCCTGCTGATCCCGCTTCAGAACATCCGCGTGGCGATCGGGTTCCTCATCGGCGCCGCTCTGTCGGCGACCGCGGGATTCGTGGGCATGAACGTCTCCGTGCGCGCCAACGCCCGGGTGGCCGAGGCGGCCCGCGGCGGCGTGCCGCCCGCCCTGAAGGTGGCGTTCCGCGGCGGCGCGGTCACCGGCATGCTGGTCGTCGGACTCGCGCTCATCGGCGTGGCGGGGTACTACGGGATCCTCACCTGGATCGTCGGCGAGACCCCCCACCAGGCGGTCAATGCGCTCATCGGGCTGAGCTTCGGCGGCTCGCTCATCTCGGTGTTCGCCCGTCTGGGCGGCGGCATCTTCACCAAGGGCGCCGACGTCGGCGCCGACATCGTGGGCAAGATCGAGGCCGGCATCCCCGAGGACGACCCGCGCAACCCGGCGGTGATCGCCGACAACGTGGGCGACAACGTGGGTGACTGCGCGGGTATGGCGGCCGACCTGTTCGAGACCTACGCGGTCACCGCGGTCGCCGTCATGCTGCTCGGGGTCCTCACCTTCAGTCAGGACTCCGCCGTGGCCATGTATCCGCTGGTCCTTGGCGGGGTCTCGATCATCGCGTCCATCATCGGCACCTTCGCGGTGAAGTCGCGCGCGGGCAACGTCGAGCGGGCCCTGTATCAGGGCCTGATCGTGTCAGGTGGCCTCGCCGCGCTGGCGTTCATCCCGGTCACCTACTGGCTCATGCACGGCCTGACCACCACCGCCGGCGTCGCCGCGACCAAGTGGTGGCACTTCTACCTGTGCGCGCTCATCGGCCTCGTCATCACCGCGGCCCTGTTCGTGATCACGGACTACTACACCTCGACCCGGTTCTCGCCGGTGAAGAGCACGGCGCGCGCGTCGCAGACCGGTCATGCGACCAACATCATCCAGGGCCTCGCCCAGGGCTACCAGGCCACCGCGCTGCCCGCGATCGTGATCGCTCTGGGCATCTTCGGCGCGTGGAAGCTGGGCCACGGCATCTACGGCATCGGCGTCGCCGTGATGGCGCAGCTCTCGCTCACCGGCCTCATCGTGGCGCTCGACGCCTTCGGCCCCATCACTGACAACGCGGGTGGTATCGCCGAGATGGCCGAACTGCCCGAAGAGGTCCGCAACGTCACAGATCCGCTCGACGCGGTTGGCAACACCACCAAGGCCGTGACCAAGGGGTACGCCATCGGCTCCGCCGCCCTGGCCGCCCTGGTCCTGTTCGATGCCTTCAAGCAGGAGCTCGGCCAGGCGACGCGCTTTGACCTCTCCAACCCGCCGGTGCTCATCGGCCTGCTCGTCGGCGGGCTGATGGTCTACCTGTTCGTCGCCCTCGCGATGGAGGCCGTCGGACGCGCCGGCGGCGCCGTGGTGGAGGAGGTCCGCCGCCAGTTCCGGGAGAAGCCCGGGATCATGGACGGGACCGAGCAGCCGGAGTACGGCCAGTGCGTGAGCATCGTGACCGCGGCCGCCCAGCGGGAGATGATCCTGCCGGCGCTGATCCCGATCGTGATCCCCGTGATCGTCGGCCTCATCTCAGTCCAGGCGCTCGGAGGGCTGCTCATCGGCGTGATCGTCGTCGGCCTCTTCATGGCCATTTCGATGACCGCCGGCGGTGGCGCGTGGGACAACGCCAAGAAGCTCATCGAGGACGGCGCCTTCGGCGGCAAGGGCTCCGAGGCCCACGCGGCCGCGGTGACCGGCGACACGGTCGGCGACCCCTACAAGGACACCGCCGGCCCGGCCATCAACCCGATGATCAAGGTCGCCAACATCGTGGCGCTCCTGATCATCCCGCTGATCACCTGATCTGATGGGGCATCGCGGCGCGGATCTGGGCTCGCCCACCCGCGCCGCGTAAGCTCCAGCGACGATGTCCGGGTCTGTTGACATCGGGTTGGTGCTGGCGGTGCTCACCGCCTTCGGGTCGGTGGCCGGGTTCCTCTACAAGTTCCGCGGCGCCCGCGAGGCGCCGTCGGTCGAGCTGACGCACCCGTGGCACAGCACGGTCGAGCTGTTTCGCTCTCCTCTGTACTCGCTGGGCATCGCCATCGCCCTGGGATCGTGGGGCTTTCATGTCGGCGCGCTGGCGCTCGCTCCGATCTCCCTCGTGCAATCGGTCATCGCCGGCGGCCTGGTCCTGCTGACCGTGGTTGCCGACAAGCTCTTCGGGATCGAGGTGACGCGCCGCGAGTGGGTGGGCGTCGGGCTGACCGCGGCCGGCCTGGCCTTCCTGGCCGCCACCCTCGACGGAGACGCGTCGAGCGCGCACTCCCGATATGACCCCGGGACCCTGGCCGTCTTCCTCTGCGCCACCGGAGCCGTCGGCCTGTTACTGGCCCTGCGGCCGCGGCGGCCCGGGATGCTGGCGGTCTCGGCCGGCCTGCTGTGGGCCACGTCGGACACGTCGATCAAGGCGCTGAGCTCGCACCTGGACGCCCTGGGCGTGGGCGTCGTGATCCATCCACTGGCGTTGGTGATCCTCGTCGCCTCGCTCGTCGGCCTGCTCATCTCGGCGCGCAGCCTCCAGCTGGGCGACGCCGTCCCGATGATCGCCCTCACCAGCGCCGCCGCCAACCTGACGACGATCGCCGCCGGGCCAATCGTGTTCGGGGAGCCGATGCCGTCCAGCCGGCTGGGGGTGGTGGTCCGGGTGCTCGCGTTCGCGCTTGTGATCGTGGCCGCCGCGCTCACCCCGCCGCCGCGGGCCGACGGCGTGAACGCTGTGTGACCACCTCCGCTTGGTCCAAGCCCCTCGGCGGGTATTGGTCTCTATGTGACTCCATTTATCGCCGTAAGGACCTAGAGTCCCGCCCATGTTCATTCTGATCGTCGGTGCCGGCCGTGTCGGGTCGGCGGTAGCCAAGCGCGCGTTGGACGCCGGACACGACGTTTCCGTGCTTGACAGCGACCCGCTGTCGCATGAACGGCTGGACAAGGACCAGTCGATCAGCTGGGAGGACGCCGGCGGCCGTTTCACCGTCGGCGCGGCGTTGGAGGTCGATGGCCTCGTCGAGGCCGGGATCGAGCAGGCCGACGTGTTCATGGCCGCCACCCGCGGTGACAACACCAACCTGGTCATCGCTCAGCTCGCCCAGCGGCGCTTCAACGTGCCGCGCGTGGTCGTGCGCGTGGCGGATCCGGCCCGGGCCGCCTGGTACGGCGAGCAGGGGCTGCTCACGATCTGCCCGACGCAGCACGCCATCGACCAAGCCGAGCACGTCGTTCTCGAGGCCTAGCGGAAGGGAGCCATTGGCCACATGTACGTGATCATTGCGGGAGCGGGCAAGGTGGGGTGGAACCTCGCCCGGGAGCTGACCGCCAAGGACAGGGAAGTCACGCTGATCGAGTCTGACCATCGCCGCTTTCGCGTGGTGGAGGAGGAGCTCGAGCACGCGGTCCAGTACGGCGACGCCACCGAGCTGTGGGTGCTCGAGCGCGCGGGCATCCAGCGCGCCGACCTCGTCATCGCGGTCACCGGCGACGACGAGGACAACATCCTCATCTGCCAGGTGGCCAAGGAGAAGTACGGCGTCGAGCGGATCGTCGCCCGGGTGAACAACCCGCGCAACATGGTCCATTTCAAGACGCTCGGCATCCAGCCCGCCGTCTCGGCCACCGACCTCATCCTCCGTCTGATCGAGCACGAGGTCCCGGAATACGGCCTCGTCCAGCTCCTGGCGCTGGAGGAGGAGCACCTGGAGATCATCGAGCTCGAGGTGGGCCAGGGCTCGACGGCGGCAGGTCGTCGCGTCCAGGAGGTCCCCCTGCCCGAGGGGTCCCTCATCATCTCGGTTCTGCGCAACGGGGCGGGGTTCGTGCCCAAGGCCGACTCGGTCATCCAGGCCGGCGACCAGGTGCTGCTCATCCTCGACCCGGGTCTGGAAGGCGAGATCACGCCACGCTTCGCGCCCGAGGGCTCAGAGCTCTCCGCCCGCTAGCCGCCGACCTCTCGAGATGGCCGACCGCAACGTCGACTTCGTGCTCATCGGCGGTGGCCTGGCCGCGGGCAACTGCGCGCGCTGGCTGCGCCGCTCCGGAGCCGACGGCTCGATCCTGCTCGTCGGGCGCGAGCCCGATCTGCCCTATGACCGGCCACCGCTGTCCAAGAGCTACCTCAAGGGCACGGACTCGCGCGCAGACGCGTTGTTCCAGACCGCCGACTGGTACGCCGAGCAGCAGATCGAGGTGCTGACTCGTACCTCGGCGATGAAGCTTGACCTCTCCGAGCGCACGGTCAAGCTCTCCACCAAGGAGGAGGTGGGCTTCGGCAAGGCACTGATCGCCACCGGGGCCAACGTCCGGCGCCTGAACGTCGACGGGTCAGAGCTTGAGGGCATCCACTACCTGCGCACGTTCGGCAACAGCGACGCCATCCGCGAGGACGCTGCGGGCAAGCGCGTGGTCCTGATCGGCGGCTCCTACATCGCCTCCGAGGTCGCAGCCACCCTCACCGAGCTTGACAGCCAGTGCACGATGGTGATGCTCGAGGAGCGCGCCCTGATCCGCTCCTTCGGACGGGAGGCGGCCACCTATTTCCACGACCTGCTGGCCGGCCATGGGATCACCCTGCATGGCGAGGACGAGCTCGAGCGCTTCGAGGGCGCCGACGGGCGCGTGACCAAGGTGGTGACCAAGAACGGCCGCGAGATCGCCGCCGATGCCGTCGTCATCGGCGCGGGCGTCAATCCTGACGTCATGCTCGCCCGCAGCGCCGGCTTGGAGCTGGGCGAGAGCGGTGGCGTGCGCGTCGACACCCGTCTGGAGTCCGGGACCCCGGGGGTCTACGCCGCCGGCGACATGGCCGAGTATGAGAGCGTCGTCCACGGCGGCCGGCGCATCCGCGTCGAGCACTGGGACGTCGCCTTGAACCACGGCAAGACGGTGGCCCTCAACATGCTCGGCAAGGACGTCGCCCACGACGTCGTGCCGTACTTCTTCTCCGACCTCTCAGACTGGGCGGCGATCGAGTACGTCGGCCCGGCCTACGACTGGGACCGCGAGGTCATCCGCGGCTCGGTCGACGAGGGCGACTTCTCGGTCTTCTACCTGCGCGACGGCCGGGTCGAGGGTGCGCTGTCGGTGGGCCGCTCCGAGGACCTCCAGCACGCCCGGCGGTTCATCGCCGACCACACAGAGATCGGCGAGCGCGCCGACGCGCTCGGCGACCTCTCCACGGACCTCGAGACGCTCTAGCTCTTCACTGCGGGGCAAGGACTCGAACCTTGATAACCAGCTCCAGAGGCTGGCGTCTTGCCATTAGACGACCCCGCACTGGGGTTAGAGCATAGCCAAATGCAGCCGATTTCATCCGCCCCACGTGCGAACACATGTTCGCAGCCAGGTGCGGCGTGCGGCGTGCGGCGTACAGCTACGCGGCGGCCAGCGCGGCGTGGCGGATATCGGACGGGGTCGCCCCGTACTCGCGCTTGAACACGCGGGAGAAGTGCGCGGCGTCGCAGAAGCCCCAGCGGAAGGCGATCTCCGTGACCGACCCGCCGTTGGGCTGCTGGAGGTCCTCAAGGCACCGGGCGAGGCGCTCGCGGCGCACCAGCCCGGCCACCGAGGCGTCCACGTCCTCGAACAGCGCGTGCAGCGTGCGCACGGACATCGCATAGGCGCGGGCGATCGAGGCCGGCCCGAGCTGGGGGTCCTGGAGGCGGGTCCGCACGTAGCGGCCGATCTCGGCCCGCATCGCCGCCCGGGTGGCCGCCCGGTCGCTGGGCAGCGCGGGCTCCACCGCCGCGCGCAGCAGCTCGAGCGCGGCGTTGGCCGCGGCCGCGCCGGCCGTCGCGTCCAGCGCGGGCATCTCCACGGCCAGCGCGTTCATGAAGCGCACGAGCAGGCGGGCGGAGGCACTGCCCTGCAGCGATGGCAAGGCATCGAGGGCGCCGAGCCGGGGGCAGACGGCCAGGACGCGGTCGCGCGGGAAGAGCAGGGTGCGCTTGTAGAAGGCCTCGGCGATCTCGATCTCAGTCGGCTGCAGGCCGTCCCACAGCACCATGTCGCCGGGCTTGAGCGCAAGCTGGCGGTCGCCCTCGCGCACCAGCTCCATGCCCCGAAAGACGAACTGGAACCCCAGGACGTTCTCGTGGCCCGACTCGGCGCCGGAGCCGATCACAGCGCCGTCACGCTGGCCCAGGAAGGGGGAGGCGGCGCAGTCGACCAGCATCAGGTCGCCGATCGTGCGCCGGGTGACCGCGGCCTGGAATCGGGCGGGCGTGCGCCAGGTCGGCTTGATCTCGAAGGCGAGGTGGGTCGTGGCCAGGATGTCTGACCAGGAGCGCAGCCGTGCGGCCGCATCGCTCCCGCGCGGGCTCCACTTCTCCAGCGGCGTCTCGTGCGGCGGCACTTGCACTAACGCCATCTCGTCACGTCCTGTCTCGCTCCATGGCCATCGCCGTCAGCCTCTCTCGTCCACTCATTTTAAGGGAGCTTGAGCCGTGCGTTGCGCGGCCAGCGCGACAAAGGCGTCAAGCGCCGCGGGATCGGCCAGGGCGTCACGGCTGGCGACCTTCTCGGCGGCCTCGCCGCGCAGGATGCGCTTGACCGGCGCCTCGAGCTTCTTGCCCGTGAGCGTCCGCGGGATCCCGCTCACGACGATGATGTCGTCGGGCACGTGGCGGGGCGAGAGCTCGCTGCGCAGCGCCGCACGGACTCGCCCCAGGACCGAGTCGTCCACCGTGGCCCCCGGGGAGGGCACCACGAAGAGCAGGAGCTCGCCCATCCCGCCCTCGTCGTCCTCCAGATGCACCACCAGCGCGTCGGCGAGCTCGGGAAACTCCTCCACCACCGAGTAGAACTCGCCAGTGCCCAACCGGACCCCGCCGCGGTTGAGTGTCGCGTCAGAGCGCCCGGTGAGCACGCAGCTGCCGCGCGGGGTGAACTTGATCCAGTCCCCCTGGCGCCACACCCCCGGGTAGCGGTCAAAGTAGGACGAACGGTAGCGCTCGCCGTCCTCGTCGCCCCACAGGGCGACCGGCATCGACGGCATCGGTGAGGTGATGACCAGCTCGCCCAGCTCGCCCACCACCGGATTGCCGTCCTCGTCAAAGGCCTTGGCGTCAACGGCGAGAGACGCACACGAGATCTCGCCCTCGTAGACCGGCGCGCCCGGGCAGCCCGAGACGATCCCGGTGCACACATCGGTGCCGCCCGAGCCGTTGACCAGGCAGACATCGGGCCCGAGCTGCTCGTACACCCACCGGTACCCCTCAGCGGGCAACGGCGAGCCGGCGGTGCACAGGACCTCGATCGAGTCCAGGTCGAAGTCGTCGCGCAGATTGATCCCCGCCTTGCGGCACGCCATCAGATAGGGCGGGGAGACGCCCATGACCGTCGGCCGGTAGCGCTCGGCCAGCCGCCACTGCTCGGCCAGGTCCGGCCACGCGGGGTCGCCGTCGAGCATCACGATCGAGGTCCGCAGCAGCAGCGCGCTCACCAGCGCGTTCCACATCATCCACGCCGTGGTCGAGAACCATTGCAGGCGCTTGCCGGGCGCGAGGTCCCAGCCCAGGCCCTGGTTCTTGTGGTGCTCCACGAGCTGGCCGCCGTGGCCGTGGACGATGGCCTTGGGCAGCCCGGTCGTCCCCGAGGAGAACAGCACGTAGAGCGGGTGCTCGAACGCGACAGGCTCGAACTCGAGGGCCGCGGGCGCGCTGAGCAGATCCGACCACGCCAGCGCGTCGGGCACCGAGGCCTCGCCGTAGGGCACGGCCACCACATGCTCAAGGGTCGTCAGGCGTCCCCGGATCGCCTCGACCTCCGCCAGCCGGCTCACATAGCGGTCGCGGAAGCCGTAGCCACCGACGGTCAGCATCACCTTGGGCTCGATCTGAGCGAAGCGGTCGATGACGCTGCGCGCCCCGAACTCCGGAGCGCAGGCGGCCCAGATGGCCCCCAGCGATGCGGTGGCGATGAAGGCCACCAGCGTCTCGGGGATGTTCGGCATGTAGGCGACGACGCGGTCGCCGGGGCCGACCCCCAGCCGCTGTAAGCCGGCGCGCGCCCGCGCCACCTGCTCGCGCAGCTCACCGAAGGTGACCTCGAACTCCGGCCGAGTCTGCGAGTGGGCGATCACCGCCACCGAGTCGGTGTCCTCGTCGCGGCCGACCAAGTGCTCGGCGTAGTTGAGCCGGGCGCCCGGGAACCACACCGCTCCCGGCATCTCGCGCGACGCCAGCACCCGCTCGAACGGGGCGTGCGTGCGCAGCTCGAAGAAGTCCCAGATCGACCCCCAGAAGCCCTCGAGATCCTGGACCGACCATCGCCACAGGTCGTCGTAGCCCGCGAACCGCTGGTCGCAGCGGCGCTCCGCGAACTCCATGAAGCGGCCGATCTGCGTGGTCTGGCGCAGGTCGGCCGGCGGCTCCCACAGGATCTCCCCGATCATCTCTCCTCCGTACCGTCTGGTGACTCTGCCGCGATTCTCGCATCCCGGCCAGAGCCGTCGGCGGCGGGGACCCAGCGCGGGGCGGGGAGGGCGCTCTCCTGCAAGTCGATGGCCGCCGACACCAGCTGCGATTCGTGGCCGCGGGGCGCGACCAGCGAGACTCCCGCCTCCCAGGTGACCGGCAGGGCCGCCACCGGCATGCCGGTCAGGTCCCAGATCGCGGTGAGCGCGATCATCGGGTCACCGGGGCCGCCGGCATGGCCGCGGTCATAGCCGGGCCCCCGGCCGTACGGCACGATCGGGAGCGTCGGCTCCAGCAGCAGGTCGATCCCGCCCCCGGCAAACCACCGCTCCCACACCGCGGCGCCGGCGGCCCGGCGCTGCTGGGCGGCGAGATAGGCGGCCGCGCTGGTGAAGTACTCGGCGGCCTCGACGAACTCGGCGATGGCCGGGCGGTAGAGGTCCGCCCGTCCGGCGTGCTGGCCGTGGTAGGCCCACACGTCGGTGAGGAGCAGGCAGCTGAGGTCGTCCCAGTCCAGGTGCCATGGGGCGGGGGCGGCGACCACGCGGGCCCCGAGCTGCTCGCAGGCGCGGCGGGCCGTGTCGAGCGCCGCGGCCACCTCGGCGTCGAGCGGCGTCCGGTCGGTGCGGTCGGTCAGCGCGACCGTCAGTCCCTCGAGGGGTCGCGGCCCGCCCGACGGCCCCAGCGCCAGCTCGCCGAGCCTGGCCGGCGGGGGCACCGTGGGGTTGACCGGCGATCCGCCGACCGCCATTGCCGCCAGCAGCGCCGCGCAGTCGGCGATCGTGCGCGCCATCGGCCCCGGGTGGTCGAGCGTGGGGGCCAGGGGGATGATCCCGTCGAGCGAGAGCAGGCCGTGGGTGGGCTTGATCGCGCTCGTGCCGCAGCACGACGACGGGATCCGCAGCGAGCCGCACGTGTCAGAGCCCAGCGCGGCCGGGGTCATGCCCGCGGCCAGCGCCGCGGCGCTGCCGCCGCTCGAGCCCCCGGCGACGCGGTCAAGCGCCCACGGATTGCCCACCTGGTCCGTGGTGCCCCCCGCGGCGAACTCGTGGGTATGGGTGTGGCCGAGCGGCACCATGCCCTGGCGGCGCAGCCGCGCCCACACCTCGGCGTCCTGGCTGGACACGTTGCCCTCGAGCACCCGGCTGGAGGCGGTGAGCGGCAGGCCCTCCATTCCGTAGAGGTCCTTGAGGCCCAGCGGGATCCCGCAGAGCGCGGGCGCGTCGCCGGCGGCCAGCCGCTCGTCGGCTGCGCGCGCGGACTCGCGCGCGAGCTCGGGGTACAGCCGCACCCAGGCGTTGACGGCGTCCGGGGAGCCCTCGAACGTCGGGGCGCCGCCGTTGCGGGCCTCGATCCGGGCCAGGCACGCCTCGGTCAGCTCCGCCGAGGACAGCGCGCGTTCGCGCAGCAGCTCCGAGGCCTCGAGCACGCCCAGGTCGGCCGGGTCGGTCGCGGAACGGATGCGGTCGGTCGTGGTCATGCCGTCTCGCCTCCGTCGATGGGGAACACCGCGCCGGTGATGAACGGCGCCTCGTCTGAGAGCAGGAACGCCACCAGGGCGGCGACCTCTGCGGCGGTGCCGATGCGTCCCATCGGGAGCACCTCGCCCGCGGCGTCGCGGAACTCGCTGTCGAAGCGGTCGAACAGCGGCGTATCCACCGGCCCCGGGGCGACCGCGTTGACGCGCACGCCCGCGGCCGCGTTCTCGAGTGCCGCCGCCCGGGTGAGCCCGATGATCGCCGCCTTGGTCGAGCCGTAGGCGCCGAGCTGGGGGACCCCGTGCAGGGCGGTGCCCGATGAGGTGTTGACGATCGTCGCGCGCGTTCCCGACCGCCGCGCGGTCCGGAGCATCTGGCGCAGGTTGAAGAAGATGCCGAAGTAGTTGACCCGCACGAGCCGCTCGAACGCGTTGGTCTCGAAATCCGCAAGGGGGGCCAGGGGCCCCTCGATCCCCGCATTGTTGTGCAGCGAGTCCACCCGGCCGAAGTGCTCGGCGGCGGCCGCGAAATAGCCCTGGACGTCCTGCTCGGAGGAGACGTCGGCGGTCAGCGGGAGCACGTCGGAGCCCAGCTCCTCGGCCACAGCCGACGCGGCCTCGCCGTCGATGTCGACGAGCGCGACGCGCGCGCCCTCCTCCACGAGCCGCGTGGCGGTGGCGCGGCCGATGCCCGAGGCGCCACCGGTGACGATCACGACACGGTCCTTCAGTCCCTTCAGCGACACAGACTCTCTCCTTGACTCTCGCGCAACATGTGGCCCGTCGCGCCTCTCCCAAAGGGCGCGACGTACGCACTGTGACCGATTGTTCTCAAAGCGTACGTGATAGCGTTGGCGCCCGGCAGAGAATCGAGCAAGGCATGATCGAAGAAGCGCAACGCACCGCCATGCCCGCAGCAGACGATCCACGAGAGCCGGGCGCAGCCACCAGAACAGTCCGCGATGCGGTGTTCGACGTTATGCGGCGGTTCGGGATGACCACCATCTTTGGCAATCCGGGCTCCACCGAGATTCCGTTCCTCACCGGCCTGCCGCCCGACATCCACTTCGTGCTGGGCCTGCACGAGGGGTCCGTGGTGGGGATGGCCACCGGCTATGCCGTGGCCCGCCGCGAGCCGGCGCTGGTCAACCTGCACACCGCCCCGGGGCTGGGCAACGCGATCAACGCCATCGCCAACGCGCGCGACATGCACGCGCCATTGGTCGTCGTGGTGGGCCAGCAGGACCGGCGCCAGCTCGCCTATGAGCCCTTCCTCACCGGCCGGGCGCTGGAGAAGCTCGCCGGCGAGTACCCCGTGTGGTCGAACTTCCCGGTGCGCGCCCAGGACGTGCCCGGCGCCATCGCACGCGCCTACAACGAGGCGGTCGCATCCCAGGGCCCCTCGCTCGTCGTCGTCCCCATGGGGGACTGGACCGAGCCGGCCGACGAGCACGCGGCGGGCTGGCCCGAGCGCACGCTGCGCAGCGCGGTGGCCACGCCGGGGGAGATCGGCGAGCTGGCCGACATGATCAACCGCGCCGAGTCACCGGCGCTGGTGGTAGGCCGCAGCGACGATTGCGAGTCGTGGGAGGCCGTGATCGGCCTGGCCGAGAGGCTGCGCTGCCCGGTGTGGCAGGAGTCCTTCGCCCGCGCGGCGGGCTTTCCCCAGGACCATCCGCAGTTCGCGGGCCACTTGCCCTGGCGCCGGCGCCAGCTGAGGGAGACGCTGGCGCCCCACGACCTCGTGCTCGCCATCGGCACGAGCGCGTTCCGTCTCTACATCCTCGACGACCCGGGCCCCATGGTCTACGAGGACACGGCCGTGGCCGTCCTCACCGACGATCAGGCCGAGGCTCACCGCAGCCCGTGCGCGCTCGCGATCGTCGCCCCGGTCGCCTCTGCCTGCGCCGCCCTCTCAGACGAGGTGGACCAGCGCGACAGCGCACCCCCGCCGCCGCTCAAGCGCCCCGACGCGCCCCCGCCACCGGCCGCCGGCGACCCGCTTCTGCCCGGCCACGTCTACGCGGCGCTGGCCGAACGGCTGCCCCGCGAGACGGTCGTGGTGGAGGAGACGCCCTCCAGCCAGCCCGAGCTCTACCAGCGCCTGCCGGTGCGCAATCCCCGCGGCTACGTGGCCTGCGGCAACGGCGGGCTGGGCTTCGGCGTCGCCGGGTCCGTCGGGCTGCGCATGGGCAACCCCGACCGTCCGGTGATCGGCGTGGTCGGCGACGGCTCCTCGATGTACGCGATCCAGGCCCTGTGGAGCGCCGCCCACTACGAGGTCGGCGTGCTGCTGCTCGTGATGGCCAACGGCCGCTATGCCGTCATGGACAATCTGGCCCGCGCCGCGGGCGCGCCGGCGGCCTGGCCCGCGTTCGGCTCCATCGACATCGCCGGTATGGCCCGCTGCCTCGGCTGTCCGGCGGTCAATATCACCACGCACGACGAGCTCATCGCGACGTTCGACGAGGTCCTCCCGGATCTGGCCAAGCGCCGGGAGCCGCTCCTCATCGAAATCGCCCTCGCCTAGGGCGCTGAATCGTGACCCGCGAGCCCGGGCGTCCGACGCGTGGGCAGATCGTGCTGCTGGCGGCGCTGTCGGCGTTCGGCCCGCTGTCGCTGGATATGTACCTGCCCGGCCTGCCGCCGCTGACCCGGGACCTGCACACGACCGCGTCGGCCGCCCAGCTCACGATCACCGCGTGCATGGTCGGCCTCGGCGTCGGGCAGGTGATCGCCGGGCCACTGAGCGACGCCCGCGGGCGGCGGCGCCCGCTGCTGGCCGGGATCGTCGGCTACATCGCCTCGTCGGTGGCGTGCGCGGTCTCGCCGACCGTCGGCGTGTTGGTGGTGATGCGGCTCATCCAGGGGATGGCGGGGAGCGTCGGCATCGTCATCGCCCGGGCGATCGTCCGTGACCTCAGCGGCGGGGCCGTGGCGGCGCGCCTGTTCGGGGTGCTGATGGGGATCACCGGCGTGGTGCCGGTGGCCGCGCCGCTCATCGGCGGCCAGGTGCTGCTCGTCACCTCGTGGCGCGGGGTGTTCGTCGTACTGGCGGCGGTCGGGGTGCCGTTGCTGGCGGCCACTGCGGTCATGCTGCCCGAGTCTCTGCCCGCCCACCAGCGCCACGCGGGCGGGCTGGGCGCCGTGCTCGGGCGGTTCGGGGCGTTGCTGCGTGACCGGCGCTACATCCCGTACGCACTGGCCTTCTCGCTCTCGTTCGCGGCGATGTTCGGCTACATCGCGGGCTCGTCGTATGTGCTCGAGAACATCTTCGGAATCTCCCCGCAGCTGTTCAGCGTCATCTTCGCCGTCAACTCGGCCGGGCTGATCACCCTGTCGCTGCTCGGCAGCCGCGCCGTGGGCCGGCGGGGCTCGGCGTGGCTGCTGCGGCGCGGGCTCGTGGGCACCGCCGTGGCGTCGGTCGGGGCGCTGGTGGTCACCGTGACCCACGCCGGCCTGTGGCCGCTGCTCGCCTTCTTCTTCCTGCTGCTGTGCGCCAACGGGGTGGTCCTGCCCAACGGGACGGCCTCGGCGATGGCCGCCCAGACCGGGTCGCTGGGCGCGGCCTCGGCGCTGCTCGGCCTCGGGCAGTTCGGGCTCGGCGCGCTGGTGGCGCCGCTGGTGGGGGTGGGCGGGAGCCGGGATGCCCTGCCGATGGCGATCGTGATCGCGGTGGCGGGGACCGCTGCGCTGCTCGTCGATCTCGTCTTCGCGCCGCGGGGCGTCCCCGTCCCCGTCAGCGCGGGCTCAACCTAGCTGAGCCCGTCGGCCGCCTCGCGCACGAACCGTGCGGCGTCGTGCAGCCGGCCCAGATCCTCGGTGCCGAGGTCCCACTTCTCGATCCTCCGGGCGCCCCCACCACCGAGCCTCACCGGGACGCTGAGGCTGACGTCGTCGCTCCCGTACTCCCCGCGGAGCATGATCGAGGCCGGCCACAGCTCGTTTCCGTCGGGATCCAGGCATGCCCGGACCATCCGCGCGATCCCCAGCCCGGAGGTCCAGGTCGACGAGCGCGCAGAGTCCAGGGCCACATGACGCACGTACCAGCCGCTCACGAACTCCATCACCGTGGCCCGCTGGGTTTCGTCCAGCGCGACGGGCGCGCCGTCCAGGACCACACGGTCCCACAGCGGCACGGCCAGATCGCCGTGCTCGCCGACCATCCACGCCTGCACGCGCCCTGGTGCCACGCCCAGGACGCGCCCGATGCCCGTGCGCAGGCGCAGGGAGTCGTTGAGCGTGTAGCCCAGCAGCCGGGTGCGCTCCAGCCCCGTGCGCCGCTGCGCCCACGTGCCGAGCGGATCCACCGGGTTGGTGACCAGGATCACCGTGCCCGGCCACCCCTGCGGAAGGGCGTCGAGCAGGGGCGCCACGATCGCCGCGTTGTCGCGCAGGTACACCATGCGCGAGTGGTTGACGGTGAGTGGCGCCGCGGCGGTGATGACCAGCACGTCGGCGGCCCCGATGTCATCCACCGAGCCTGAGCGCACGAGGTGGGCGGGGCTGGGTCCGGTCTGTTCGAGCACCTGCTCGAGGTCCCACAGGTGCGAATGGACCATGTTCTGCCGCGCGTCGACCATCACCACCTCGCCCTCGAGCCCTGAGAGCAGCAGGTTGAACGCCAGCGAGGCGCCGACGCCGCCACCGGCGCCGGCGATCACCACCCTCATGCCGGGGCCTCTAGGCGGCGGACACCGAGACCCGGCCGCCGGCCTCGAAGTAGCCGTGCTCGCCGCCGGCCAGATACGCGGCCAGCCGGCTCGCCAGCGACATGATCGTCAGCGACGGGTTGACTGACAGCGTCGTCGGCACGACCGAGCTGTCGCCGAGGAACAGCCGCCGCACGTCATGGGACTCCGCGTGGGCGTTGACCACGGAGCGCTCCGGGTCTGAGCCCATGCGGCAGCCGCCCTGGACGTGGGTGCTGCACTGGCTCGAGGGAAGCACCCGCTGGGCCCCGGCGGCGAGCAGCGCCTCGCGGGCAAACCGCCACGAGGCCTGGTCGCGCTCGCGCTCGCACTCGTTGAACTCATACGAGTAGCGGTCGCGGCCGTCCTCGTCGATCCAGGCGATGCCGTTGTTCTCATCGGTCACCATGGCCAGCAGTCCGCTGAAGTACCGGTATCTGCGCACGGTCTCGCTCAGCTGACGGCCCCACATCGGCACCCCGTCCTCGTCGCACAGCATGACCGAGAAGCCGATCGGGTCCTGGATCGTCGCGGCCTCGACGATGAAGCCGCCGTCGCGGTCATTCTGGAACTTCATGCAGTGGGCGCTGATCGGATAGACACGATGCGCGTCCTGCGGCTCCGCGAACAGGCCGCAGATGATCCGCGCCGGATGCCAGCCGATGTTGCGCCCGATGAGCTGTGAGCTGGGCGAGCCGCCGGCCGCCTCGCGGATGCCCGAGCGCAACAACAGGTGCGAGCTGCCCATGGCGCCGGCGGCCACGACGACCACGCCGGCCTGCACGGTGTGAGACTGCCCGCCGGCGTCGACGTACTCCACGCCGGTCGCCTCGAGCCCCGACCCGCGATCCTCGATGACCACCCGCGTCACCGTGCATTCGGCGCGCAGCGTCAGCCGCCCATCCGCCCACGGCGGATGGATGTAGACATTCATCGAGTTCTTGCCGGCGTTGGTCGGGCAGCCCTGCAGGCAGGAGCCGCAGCGCATGCAGTTGGCGTCCGTGTAGGACATGACCGGCTCGAGCTCGGCGCCCATGGCCTCAAAGCCGGGGGCCACCGTGTGGATGCACGTCTGCCAGTCCGATCGCTCGCGCACGCCGAGGCGCGTCTCGACGCGCTCGAAGTGGGGCGCCATGTCGGCGGCGCAGAACGGATCGCCGCCGTCGCCGACCAGCCCGGCGGCGGCGTGCCACTTCTCGTAGTCCTGGTCAGCGGGGCGGAGCGCCACCTTCGTGTTGACCGTGCTCGTCCCGCCGACGCAGCGGCCGCGGATCACCGCGAGCGGCGGCGCGCCCTCGGCCCGGGGCTCCACCAGGGTGGGCGCGAACCAGATGTCGTGGTTGGCGTGGGCCTCCCATCGCGTGAAGTCCGCGGCGGTGCGATGCGGCCCGGTCTCCAGGAGCAGCACGCTGGCGCCCGAGTCCGCCACCTCGCCGGCCACGAGGCCGCCGCCGGCCCCGGATCCGACCACCACGACGTCAAACCTTTCGTCGGCGCTCATGACTTCACCCCCAGATACGACCAGTCCTTGTTGATGCGATCGGCCATCGGGAAGCGGAAGTCGATCTCCTCCCACGCCCCGGGCCCGGCGGCACCGGGCGCCACGAAGTCGCTGTAGAACGCCTCGCACGCGAACGCGCGCACGGCCCCGAACTCGGCGGTGAACTGGCGCTCGCGCAGCGCCTCCTCGCCGCCGTCGACGCAGTCGGCGAGTGCCTCGAAGCACGCGATCACGCCGGCTCGGTCGCCGTCGGGCATCCGGGCCAGCAGCGCGTCGACGTAGACCTCGGCCCCCGCGCGCTCGCACCCGGGCACGACCAGCTCGCACAGGGACCGCACCAGCCCCGCCTGAGCTTCATCGAGCACCTGCATCACACCACCCCCGCGGTCGCCGGGGCGGGACGGCCCGACCGGATCAGGTCGGCGGCCTTCTCGGCGATCATGATCGTCGCCGCGTTGGTGTTGGCGCGCGTGATCTCCGGCATCACCGAGGCGTCGGCGACGCGCAGCCCCTCGACGCCGTACACCTTCAACTCCGCATCGACCACCGAGCCCATCGAGCACGACGAGGTGGGGTGGAAGACCGTCATCCCCTCGCGCCGGGCAAAGGCCAGCAGCTCCTCGTCGGAGTCGCCGTCCGGGACCCGGAACGGCTGGTCGATGACCGCCCGCAGCGCGGGCTGCTCGGCCATCTCCAGAGCCATCCGCAGGCCGGCCACCATGCTGGCGCGGTCCTCCTCGGTGGTGAGGAAGTTGCACAGCACCCGCGGCTTGGCCAGGGGCATGGGGGAGCGGAGCATGACCTTCCCGCGGCTGGTGGGCTTGATCACCACCGGGCCGTAGGCCATCCCGGGCGCCTCGGGAGCCGTCAGTCCCTCCGTCGTAGAGCAACGCCGGGGGCGAAGTGGAACTCCACGTCGGGGGCGTCCACGCCGCTGCGCGCCCGGAAGAAGCCCGCGCCCTCGGGGATGTTCGAGGTCAACGGCCCGCGGCCCTCGGACTCGAACAGCGCGAAGTTCTCCGGCGCCACGGCGTCGAACAGCGACGGCCCGGTCGTCGTGAAGTTGAGGTTGCACATGCAGTGGTCCTGGAGGTTCTCGCCCACCGGCAGCGCCTCGCGCACCTCGATTCCCATCGGGGCGAGATCCGCTTCGGGGCCGATGCCCGAGAGCATCAGGATCTGGGGCGAGTAGTAGGCGCCGGCCGAGAGGATGACCTCGCGCGTGGCCGCGATCTGGAGCGTCTCATCGAGCCGGGCGTACTCGACGCCGCTCGCGCGCCGGCCCTCGAACAGCAGCCGGGTCGCGTAGGCGTGCGTGATCACGGTGAGGTTGGGTCGATCGCGGACGGGGTGCAGGAAGGCGTCGGAGGTGCTCAACCGACGGCCGTTGCGCTGGGTGAGCTGGAAGCGGCCGACGCCCTCCTGACGGGCGCCGTTGAAGTCCGGGTTGTACTCGTGGCCGGCCTCGCGGCCCGCGTCGATCATCGCGTCGACCAGCGGGTGCATCGAGCGGCTCTCGGACACGGTGAGCGGTCCGCCGGCGCCGTGGAACTGGCTCTCGCCGCGCTCGTTGTCCTCGGAGCGCTTGAAGTAGGGCAGCACGTCGTCATAGCCCCAGCCATCGCAGCCGGCGGCGGCCCAGCCGTCGTAGTCCAGCCGGTTGCCGCGGACGTAGATCATCGCGTTGATCGAACTGCAGCCGCCGAGCATCCGCCCGCGCGGCAGGTAGAGGCGGCGGTTGTCCATCCCGGGCTCCGGATCGCCGAACAGGTCCCAGTCCAGCTCGGTCTTGAACATGATCGGGAAGAGCGCCGGGATGCGGATCTCCGGCGCGGTGTCCTCGCCGCCGGCCTCCAGCAGCGCCACGGTCACGTCCGGGTCCTCGCTCAGGCGGGCGGCCAGCACGCACCCGGCCGAGCCCGCGCCGACGATCACGTAGTCGAACGCCTCACTCATCTCGGATCACCACCTTCATCACCTCTGTCGGATTGCTCATGGCAAAGCGGATCGCCTCGGGGGCCTGGCCGAGCGCGAACTCGTGGCTGACCAGCCGCGCCAGCGCGTCGGCGTTGCGCTCCACGACGCCCACCGCCTCCGCGAAATCGTCACTCGTGCAGCAGCTCGCCCCCAGGACGTCCAGCTCCTTCTCGGTCAGGCTGCCGATGCGAATGGGCGCGTCGTCGTTGGCCATGCCCACCTGCACGGCGCGGCCGGCCGAAGCCACCATGTCGACCATGGCCCGCACCGCGGCAGGGACGCCGGTGGCGTCGATGCAGGCCGGAGGGCCGCCCGCCCCCTCGGTGCCGCCCCACTCGCGGCTGTAGGCCACCACCTCGGCCGCCGTCGTCCAGCGCAGCGTCTCGGCGCCCAGCGCCCGGCCCAGCTCGAGCCGGCTGTCCTGAAGATCGACGAGCAGCACCTCGGCGCCGAGCTCGCGCGCCACCACGGCCACGCACTGGCCGATCGGCCCGGCTCCGAGCACGACGATGCGCTCCCCGGACTGAATCCGCCCGCGATGCACGGCGTGGACCGCCACCGAGACGGGCTCGGCCAGTGCCGCCAGCGCGCCGTCGGAGGCGGCGATCGGGAACACCTGCTCCTGGGGGAGGACGAGCAGCTCCTGAAGGCCTCCGTCGGTGTGGATGCCCACCAGCGAGAAGTTGTCGCAGGCGTTGGGCCGCCCGACGCTGCACGGGTAGCACGCCCCACAGGCGCTGATCGGGAGCATCGCCACGCGCTGGCCGGAGCTCAGGTCCGCCCGGCAATCCGGGCCCACGGCGGCGATCGTCGCGCCGACCTCGTGGCCGAGCACGCGGGGGAACTGCGAGCCGCCGGCGGCCTCGGACATGTGGCCGGAGAACAGGTGATAGTCCGAGCCGCAGATGCCCACCGCCTCGGGGTGCACGAGCACCTGGCCGGGGCCGGGCTCGCCGGGCTCGGGCCGGTCGAGCACGGTCATCACGCCGATACGCTCTGCCACCGCGGCGCGCATACCGCTCACGTCCCCCAGACGTCAGCGGCGGTCTCGACCACGAGCTCGAGCTTGGCCTTCTGGTCGTCATAGGTGAGCGCGTTGCCCTCCAGCGTCGACGAGAAGCCGCACTGGGGCGAGAGGCAGAGCTGCTCCAGCGGAACGTACCGCGACGCCTCCTCGATGCGCCGGCGCAGATCGTCCTTGCTCTCCAGTTGCGGACGCTTGGTCGTCACCAGCCCCAGGACGACCATCTTCCCGGGCGGCACGAAACGCAGCGGCTCGAAGCCTCCCGAACGCTCGTCGTCGTACTCCAGGAAGAAGCCGTCGACATCGAGCTGGCCGAACAGCGTCTCGGCGACATATTCGTAGCCGCCCTCGGCCGCCCACGAGGAGCGGAAGTTGCCGCGGCAGAGGTGGGTGGTGACGGTGAGGCCCTCCGGCCGGCCCGCGAGCGCGTTGTTGATGTTGCGCACGTAGGTCTCGTGCAGGTGCGCGGTGTCCTCGCCCCGGTCGGACAGGTACTCGCGCTGGGCCGGGTCGTTGAGGTAGGCCAGGCTCGTGTCGTCGAGCTGGAGGTAGGTGCAGCCGAGCGCGGCGAGCGCGGCGATCTGCTCGGCGTAAGCGGCCTGCAGATCGGTCCAGAACGGCTCGATGTCCGGATACACGTCCGGGTTCAGCGCGGCGCGCCCGCTGCGGTAGTGGACCATGTTGGGCGACGGGATGGTCAGCTTGGGGGTGACGCCCTCGCCGGCGATGCCCTGGAGGAACCCGAAGTCCTCCTCGAAGATCGTGTGGTCCAGCTGCACCTTGCTCGTTGACGGCGATGGCGGCGGGCTTGAAGTCGACCGTGCCGTCGGCGTTGCGGAAATGGACCTCGATGTCGCCCTCGATCTTCTCGATCCCACCCAGCTGGTAGATGAAGTCCATGTGCCAGGACCCTCGGCGCAGCTCACCGTCGGTGGCTGACTGCAGTCCGACGTCGCGCTGCATCTGGACGAGCTTGGTGATCTCCTCGTCCTCGATCGTGCGCAGCTCCTGGGCGGTGATGGTGCCCTTGACCAGGTCCTCGCGGGCGTCGAGCAGGCGCCGGGGACGCAGCAGGCTGCCGACGTGATCGGCGCGGAACGGGGGAGTGGTGCGCCGTCCGGACGCGACCGTGGTCTCGGTGGGGTTGGCCATCGGATTACCTCACTTCACGTTGATCTCGACCCGCAGCCCGTCCGGGTCGCTGAAGAACAGCTGGCGCGGGCCGCCGCCGGGGACGTCGTTGCGCACGGGCTCGATCCCGGCGGCGGCCAGACGGGCGGTCACGGCCGCGTAGTCCGATGCGCTGAAGGCGATGTGGTCGACGGGCCCGGTTCCGGCCTGCGCCGCGCGCTCGCCGACGGTCAGCCCCAGCGTCGCCGCGTGCGCGCGATAGGCGGCGCGGTCGGCGATGTGCAGGCACGGCACGCTGCCGGCGTAGAGCCAGTAGCCGTCGAACTGAAGGGGCGGACGGTCTCCGGCGCGCAGGCCCAGCGCGCTCTCGTAGAACAGGCGGGCGGCGTCGATGTCGTCCGAGAGCACGAGCACGTGCTCCAGCTCGGACACACCGGCGCTCATCCGCCGGCGGGCAGGCTCTCGGTCGACTTCGGCACCGACTCGCCGGCGACCGTGCGCAGCAGGTAGGCCGAGTGCAGCCGGCTGGGATCGTCGCGCAGCTCCTTGGCGCTGCCCGAGTACTGGATCCGCCCGCCCTCCATGACGTAGGCGCCATTGGAGAGGCCAAGCGCGACGGTGGCGAACTGCTCGATCAGCAGCACCCCGGCTCCGGAGTCCGCGACGTTGCGGATGGTGGGGATGAGGCGCTGGACGACCACGGGGGCCAGCCCGAGCGACAGCTCGTCGATGATCACGAACCGGGGCTTGGAGACGATCGCCTGGGCCAGCACCACCATCTGCTGCTCGCCGCCCGACAGCGACCGTGTCTGCGTGGTCAGGCGCTTCTGTAGTTCGGGGAACAGCTCCAGCGCATGCGCTCGGCCCTCCGCGGCCGCCTTGCCCTTCAGCGCGTAGGTGGCGACCGAGAGGTTCTCCTCCACGGTCAGACTCGGGAGCAGCCGCCGGCCCTCGGGCACGATGGCCAGGCCCGCGTGGCGGATCTTCTCGGGGCGCCGGCCGGCCAGCTCGCGGTCGCCGATGGTGACCGAGCCCGCCTTCATCGGCAGGATGCCGCCGACCGCCAGCACCATGCTGGACTTGCCGGCGCCGTTGGGGCCCAGCAGCGCGGTGACCTCGCCGGGCGGGATCTCCAGCGAGACGTCACGGACGACGTCGCGGCCGCCGCGGGCCACGGTCAGCCCGGTCAGTTTCAGGGTCTCGCCGCTCACGCTGCCGCCTCCTCGTCTGCTCCCAGATAGGCACGGACGACCTGTTCGTTGCGCAGCACCTCGGCGGTCGGGCCGGAGGCGATCATCTTGCCGAAGTCGAGCACCGCGGTGTTCGCGCAGCAGGAGGAGACGAGGCTCATGTCGTGGTCGACGAGGATGGTCAACGCGCCCGTGTGCTCGGGGATGCCGCGGATGACCTCGCCGAGGTGCGCCGTCTCGGCCTCGGGCAGCCCGGCGGCCGGCTCGTCGAGCAGCACCAGTTTCGGCTTGCCGACGATCGCACGCGCGACCTCCACCAGCCGCCGCTGGCCGGCGCCCAGCGTCCGCACCTTGGCGTAGGCGACCGAATCCAGCCCAACGATCTCGATGGCGCCCAGCACGTCCTCCTGCCGGGTGGAACCGCTCAACCTGGAGTGCTCGTGGATCATCGCGACGTTGTGGTAGACGGACAGGCTCTCGATCGCCTGCTCGGTCTGGAAGGTGCGGCGCACGCCCCAGCGGGCACGGCGGAAATGGGGCATCGAGAACAGGTCCTCGCCGAACGCCGTGACGCTGCCCGAGGCGGGGCGCACGAAGCCCGAGAGGACGTTGAAGAACGTGGTCTTGCCCGCGCCGTTGGGACCGATCAGCCCGCAGGTGCCCGATTCGAAGGTGACGCTCATGCCGTCCAGCGATGTGACGCCGCCGAAGCGGACGGTGAGACCGGAGACCTCGATCATGGGGCCGATTCCTGGGTGGCCGCCGAGCGGCGGCTCGAGCCGGTGATGAACCTCGCCAGCCGGGCGATGTCCCTCGGCAGCTGGTCCACGATGCCCGTCGGGGCGGTGGTGAGCACCTGGAGCACCCCGATGCCGAAGAGGATGACCAGCCAGTCCGGCGAGACGCCGACGTCGTTGAGGATCGCGGGAAGCAGCTGGAGCAGCAGGCCGGCGACGATCGCGCCCCAGATGCTGTAGGCGCCGCCCATCAGCACCACCGCCAGCAGCGTGATCGAGTCCTGGGTCTGGAAGTCGATGGAGTAGAGGTAGCGGACCGCGCCGGCCAGGACGCCGCCGGCGACGCCGGTCACGAACGACGCGAGGGCGAAGGCCCACAGCTTGTACAGGGTCGTGTTGATCCCGGCGGCCAGCGCTGCGGGCTCGGACTGGCGGATCGCGGCCCACGCCCGGCCGGGCTTGGTGCGGACGTGCACGAGCACGATCAGGAACATGATCACCGCCACGACGACCGAGTAGCGGAAGAACGCCGGGTCGGTCTGGGCGATGCCGGGGCGGCGGATCGGTGGGATGTGCAGCAGCGCGCCGTTGTAGCCGCTGAAGCCGTGGCCGCCGTTGGGGAAGTTGAGTGATGCCAGCACGACCGTGATCGCGCCCGCCAGCATCAGGGTGATGAGGGCCAGGTAGAGCCCGCGCATGCGCAGGGCCGGCAGGCCGACGAGGGTGCCCAAGGCCATCGTGATGAGACCGGACGCGAGGAGGACAAACTCGAAGGGCAGCGACGTGGCGAAGAGCAGCCGGGCGGCCACCCACGCGCCGATCGCGAGGACCGCCGCCTGACCCAGGGAGATCAGGCCGACGCGGCCGACGAGGACGCCGAGCCCGAGGGCGACGATCGCGTAGACCGCCACCTGGGTCATCGCGTCGATGTAGTACAGGCTGAGGATCTGGGGCAGGAGGATGAGGACCAGCAGCACCGCCACCGTGATCACCACGGCCCGCGTGTAGAAGCCGCGCTCGAACCGCGGCGGCGGTGACGGAGACGCGGGCTTGGCCTCGGTGGCGAGCTCGGTGGTGCTCACGGTCTAGAACTCCTGCCGCGCCAGCGACAGCGTGCGCTTGCGGTTGAGGAACAGCAGCGCGACGGCCGCCAGCACGAACGGGGTCATGTCACGGTAATTGGTGAGCGACGTGATCGGGGTCACGGCCGCGTCGACGACGCCGATCACGATGGCGGCGACGAAGGTGATCCAGATCGAGGACAGCCGCGCGATCAGCGCCGCCGCCAGCGACGAGATCACGAGGAACGTCAGCGTGGTCGCGTCGAGCGCCACCAGGTCGGCGAGCAGGATGCCGGAGAGCCCGGCGATGATGCCGCATCCAAACCAGGCCGAGGCCTCGACGCGGCGAACCGGGACCCCGAGCGTGGCCGTGATCTCGCGATCGTTGGCCATCGCCCTCATCGCGGTCCCGAGCCTCGAGTAGCGCAGGAACAACGTCGTGAAGACGGTGATCGCGATGCCCACCGCGAGCGCGATGACGTCGGTCGTCGTCACCTGGATCTGACCCACCATGAAGCCGTGGTTGTCGGTCGGCAGCGAGATCGAGCGCGACGCGCCGCCGTTGGACGTCCACAGCAGGTCCATCGCCCCCAACAGGATGAGCGTCAGGCCGAGCGTTGCCGTGGTCTTGACCAGTGCGTCGCGACCCGCCAGCGCCCGGCCGAACACCATCCCGTAGGCCAGCGTGATGACGCCCCCGAAGAGGACGCACACCAGGTACGCCAGCCATTGATTCATTCCCGACTGGTTGATCAATTGCCATGCGATCAGGGCACCGAACGCTCCCACCGCTCCGAAGGAGAGGTTGAGCACCCCTGTGGTCCTAAACAGCACGATCATTCCCACGCCGGAGAGGGCGTAGACCCCTCCGAGCGCCAAGCCGGTGACGAGAAACGGCTGCTCGTCCTGCCAGCTGGGAAGCGACAGTGCCAGGTGGATCAGTGGATGCACGTTCAGCGCCCCAATCGCATGGTCGTCTTCAGATCTTCCCTTGGCTCACGAGATCCCGGCCGCCTTTGCCGCGGATCGGTACTGCGCGATCTGCGGATCGGCTGCGGAGATTGGCGTGCAGCCCTGGGCCGTCACCATCTTCCCATTATCGGGCGTCACGGTGTAGTCGGAGTTGTTCGGGATGTGCAGCGCCAGCTTGCCGTAGGTCCACGGCAGGCAGAGCTGCTCGGACTGGTAGTCCTTGATGCCCAGGATCGCGGCGTTGACGCTCTTCATGTTGTAGTCGCCCTTCACCGTGTCCAGCGCCTGGACCAGGAACTTGGCCAGCAGGTATCCGAACTGGCTGAACGAGCCGATCCCGCCGGCCACGTTCTGGCCGTACTTGGCGAGGATCGCCTTGTAGTTCTGGATCTCCGGCCCGTTGTGGTCGTCCACGCTCACCGCTTCGGCGTTGACGAACAGCTTCTTGTTCCACTTCGGTCCCAGCGCCTTGGCCAGGAAGTCGGTGTCACACGGCGTCGAGCAGCCCCAGGACTTGACCCGGTCCTCGATCCCCAGCTTCTGTGCGGCCTGGAGGATGACCAGCGCCTCCGGCGGCGTGAAGTTGAGGATCACGGAGCCGTTGGAGCCGGCGGAGTTGACCAGGTTGAGCGCGACCGAGCTCGCGTCGTTGATCGGCACGTTCTCGGTGAGCGATGTGATCGGCACGCCCTTGGACTTCGCGATCGATGCCGGACCCGCGGCGATGTAGCCGGTGCCCGGGACGTTCGACTGGACGAACACGATCTTCTTGGCGCCGACGACGTCGAGCGCGTACTGCACCGCGCCGTCAGAGCTGTAGCGCGGTCCCATGTTGACCGCGGCGCTGTTCGGGGTCGACCAGCACTCGGGGGCGATCCCGGCGTCCATCTCGTAGATGCCGAGCTGCTTCCAATACGCCTGGTCCAGCGTGCACTCCAGCAGATCGAAGACGCCGTCGATGGCGACGACGTGATCGGACTGGATCAACTTGTGGGCGGCCGCCGTGATCTGGGCGGGCTGCGTCTGGTCAAGCTGGACGAACAGCTTCAGCGGATGGCCGTTGACGCCGCCGTTGTCGTTGACGCAGTTGAAGTACGCCTGGATCATGTTCGGGCCGTCGGTGAAGTCCGTGCCCGGCTGGTGGGTGTCGATCGTGCCGATGTTGATCGGCGAGCCGGTTGCCTTCACGCCCGGCTTGGACCCGCACGAGGTCACATCGGCGGTCGTCGTGCCGCCACCCGCGCTGGCGCTGCTACTGCTCGTGCCGGTGTTGCCGGCAGCGCTCGACGTTGCTGCTGCGCTCGATGTGGCCCCGCTGCTGCTTGCTGCGGAGCTACTCGAGCTGCTGCCACTGCTTCCACATCCCGCCAGCGCAAGCAGCGCGACGGCAGCCACCGATGCGAGTCCGATCCGCATCCGTGGCATGAGGTGATAACTCCTCACGGCTCTCCTCTCCTCAGGGTGTCTCGCCGGCCTCGAGATCCGCTCGAGGCTGCGCGCATACTAGTTGTGCATCCGCCTGCATGCAAGAAGCGGCTAACAGACCCGCAATCCTCGCTTTTGACCGGGTTTTTGCCATTTCTTGCATGCAACGACTCTCCCGCATTAGACTGCCCCCGCCTCCGACGGTCTGCCGGGCATATCCGCCCTCTCTGACAGGCCCTGCCGGGCACGGCGATCGCATTGGCCAGGCCAGCTCACCGAACCCAAATCACGAAGGCGGTCCTCCGCCTGCGCGAGCTGATCTTCAATGGCCGGTTCTCGCCCGGTGAACGCATGTCGGAGCTCCCCCTGGTCGAGCTGCTGGGCGTGAGCCGGACGCCGCTGCGCCTGGCGCTGGCCGAGCTCGAGCACGAGGGCCTCCTGCGCGGCCTGCCCACCGGCGGCTACGTCGTGCGCGAGTTCACGCAGGGCGACGTGCGCGACGCCATCGAGCTCCGCGGCGTGCTGGAGGGCACCGCGGCGCGGTTCGCTGCCGAGCGCGGCACACCAGCGCGCGACCTGGCGGCGCTGCGCGCCACCAACGAGACGATCAAGACGCTCGTGCACCGCTCCGACTACGAGTCCTTCGAGCGCTATCTGCGCCTCAACGAGGATTTTCACGCGCGGTTGCTGAAGATGGCCCGCAGCCCGCTGCTGGTCCGCTCTCTGGAGGGGATCGTGTCGCTGCCCTTCGCGGGGCCGAGCGCGCTCGTCTTCGCACAGGCCGAACTGCCCGCCTCGCGCGACATCCTCGTTATCGCCTACCGCCATCACACCGGCCTGATCGACGCGATCGAGCGCCGGCAGGGGGCCCGCGCCGAGAGCCTGGCGCGCGAGCATGCACGGCTTGCGCTGGCCAACCTCGAGATCGTGGTTGAGAACCGCGAGGTCCTGGACCGTCTGCCGGGGGCGAACCTGATCACGCTGGAGCCCGAGCCCGATGGGGCGACGGCACCGGAGCACGAGCCGGCCTGACGTGGGGTCGCTCATGGCGGCCCACCCACGCCGGCCTCGCTGACCGGGACGGGATCCTCGATCTGAGCCCATCGCACCGCGTGGCGCGCGGCGGCGTAGATGTCATCGCTCTGCGGGCGATAGCCGTCCTCCAGGGGCGGGCTGAGTGGCACGGGCATGAACGGCGCGCCCACCCGCTGGACCGGGGCGTCCAGGTAGTCGAATGCCGCCGCCTGGACCTCGGCCGCCAGCTCGGCTCCGAAGCCGCCGGTCCGCACCGCCTCATGGGCCACCACGGCCCGCCCGGTCCGCCGCACCGAGGCGGCGATCGTCTCCAGGTCCAGCGGCACCAGGCTGCGCGGATCGATGACCTCGGCCTCGATCCCGTCCGCGGCCAGCCGCTCGGCGGCGGTCAGCGCTTCGCCGACGAGCCGTGACAGGGCGACGATCGTCACGTCACGGCCACGGCGCCGGACCTGGGCGCGTCCCAACGGCACCGGCTCGGGCGCGTCGGGCACGGGCTCCCGCCGGAAGTACAGCGACTTGTTCTCGACGAACACCACCGGGTTGGGGTCGGCGATGGCGGAGTGCAGCAGTCCGGCGGCGTCGGCGGCGGTGGCGGGCATGACGACCTTGAGCCCCGGGATGTGAGTCAGCCACGCCTCCAGGCTCTGGGAGTGCTGGGCCCCGGCGCGGCCGCCCGAGCCCCCCTGGGTGCGCAGGACCATCGGCACCGACAGCTGGCCGCCGGACATGAAGTGGGCCTTGGCGGCCTGGTTGACGAGCTGGTCGAGCGCCAGCGTGATGAAGTCGATGAACATGATCTCGACCACCGGGCGCAGGCCCGCCTGGGCGGCGCCGACGGCGACCCCGCAGACGGCGCCCTCGCTGATGGGCGTGTTGCGCACGCGCTCGCGGCCGAACTCCTCGGACAGGCCCTCGGTGGCCAGGTAGGGGCCGCCCTCGGCGACGTCCTCGCCGATCACGATCACCCGCTCGTCCTCACGCATCGCATGCGCCAGGGCGGCGTTGATGGCCTTGACGTAGGTGGTCTCGCTCATGTGGCGTACACCAACTCCGCCGCCTGCTCCGGCGAGATCGGCGAGCTGTCACGGCCGAAGCGCACCGCCCGGTCGACCTCCGCGTCGGCCTCGGCGGTGAGCGCCCGGGCGGCCTCCTCGTCGATCCAGCCCGCGTCCTTCGCCACCGCTTCGAGCCGCGCGATCGGGTCCAGTTGCGCCCACTCGGCGTCGGCCACGGCATCGCGGTAGCTCTGCTGGTCGCCCTCGTAGTGGCCGCTGCGTCGGTGGGTGGAGCACTCCAGCAGGAACGGCCCACGTCCCGATCGCGCCTGCTTCAGGTAGCCGCCGAACGCGGGCCAGACCGCACCGACGTCGGCTCCCTCGACGGTCTGGCGCTCGAACTCGTAGGGCGCCACCACGTCGGCGACGCTGGCCACCTTGGTGTGGGCCGACCGGGGGGTGAACTCGGCCATGCCGTTGTTCTCGCAGACGAAGATGAGGGGGAGCTCCCACAGCGACGCGAGGTTGACCGTCTCTGAGAAATGGCCCGCCTGGACGGCGCCGTCGCCGAAGAACACGACGGTGACCCGGTCCTCACCGCGCAGCCGGGCGGCCAGTGCGTCGCCCGCGGCCATCGGGAGGTTGCCGCCCACCACGCCGGTGGCGCCCATCAGGCCGTGCTCGATGTCCACGAGGTGCATCGAGCCGCCGAGGCCCTGGCACAGCCCCGCCGAGCGGCCCATCAGCTCCGCCATCACGCGGTCCATCGGTGCGCCCTTGGCCAGCGCGTGGCCGTGGGCGCGATGGCCGCTGTAGACGGCGTCGTCGTCGCGCAACTGGCGGCAGACCCCGGCGGCCACGCCCTCCGAGCCGATGCTGAGGTGGACCAGCCCGTGGACCTGGAGGCTGTGGTGCAGCTTGGCCACGCGCTCCTCGAAGCAGCGGATCCGCCACATCGTCCGCAGGAGGTCGAGCGTGAGCTCCGCGTCCAGGCGGGTGGGCGGGGTCGCTCTCCCCACGTCAGGCCACGGCGGATGCCGTGCCGAGGGCCTCCCGGACCGCGCCGGCGATCTTGTGCTCGTCAGGCAGGACGAACGCCTCCATCGGCTCGCTGTAGGGGATCGTGGCGTCCAGGGCCGTCACCAGCTTGATCGGCGCCTTGAGGGAGGAGAACCCGTGCTCGGCCACCTCAGCGGCGATGATCGAGGCGGCGGACGCGTGCCGCGTGGCCTGGTCGGCCACCACGAGGTGGCCGGTCTTCTCGACGGAGGTGAGGATCGCGGGCATGTCGAGCGGCTGCAGCGAACGTGGGTCGATGACCTCGGCGTCGATACCCTCGCCCGCGAGCGCCTCGGCCGCCTGCAGCGCCTTGCCGACCGTCCAGCCCGTGGCGACGATCGTGACGTCGTTGCCGGGCCGGCGGATGGCCGCCTCGCCGATGGGGACGACGTACTCGCCCTCGGGCACGTCGCCGTGCTCGAGCACCAGCAGGTAGTGCATGAGGTAGACGACGGGGTTGTCATCGCGCACGGCGGCGGCCATCAGGCCCTTGGCGTCCGCGGGCGTCGAGGGCAGCACGACCTTCAGCCCCGGGATGCCGGCGAACATGGTGTAGATCGAGCCTGTGTGCTGTCCGGCCCACCCGGCGGTGAACCCGTAGCCGGCCTTCAGTACGAGCGGGACCTTGACCTGCCCGCCGCTCATGTAGCGCATCCGCGGCGCCTCGTTGGTCACCTGGTTCATGGCCACCAGCATGAACTCGGCCATGAGCAGCTCCACGATCGGGCGATAGCCGGCCAGCGCAAGCCCAACGGCCATGCCGATCTCCGCCGTCTCTGAGATGGGACTGACCCGGACTCGGTCGCGCCCGAAGGCCTGGACCAGCGGGTCCTCGTCTGAGGGGGCGACGTCCTGGCCGTAGAACACGACGGTCTCGTCCCGGGTCATTTCCAGCTGGATCGCCTCGTTGACGGCGGCGATGTAGGGAATCTCTCGTGCCATTGCTCTCTCCTGGTCCTCCGCTCTAGGCGTAGACGAAGTTGGTGGCCGCTTCGGGCTCGGGGAAGGGGCTGTCGAGCCCGAACTGCACGGCCGCGTCCATCTCGTCCGTGACCTGCTTGGCGATCTCGTCGGCACGGGGGGCGTCCAGCGTGCCCTGCTCGATCAGGCGGGCGCGGAAGCGGGGGACCGGGTCGCCGCGCAGGGCGGCCTCGTACTCCTCGCGGTTGCCGAAGACCGTGATCGCCTCGTGCTCGGGGTAGTGCAGCGGCACCCCCGGCGGGGCGATCAGGTTGCCGTGCGCCGACAGGCGGTAGACCTTGGATTCCACCAGCGTCGGACCGTTGCCGCCGCGAGCGCGCTCCACGGCCGTGGTCACCGCCTCGTACACCGCCAGCGGGTCGGTGCCGTCGACGGTGACGCCGGGCATGCTGTAGGCCTTGGCCTTCACCGAGAGCGGCTCGCCGTTGGCGGCGTTGGCGTCCTCCTGCTCGGAGTGGGTGGCCACGTTGTAGCCGTTGTTCTCCATGATGTAGACGACGGGCAGCTTCCACAGCGAGGCCAGGTTGAGCGACTCGTGGAACGCGCCCTGCTTGGAGGCGCCGTCGCCGAAGAAGCAGAGGACGACCTGTCCTTCCTTGCGGATCTGGGCGGCGAAGGCGACGCCGGTGGCGTGGGGGATGCCCTGGCCGACAATGCCGCTCGTGCCCAAGAAGCCCCGGCCCGGGTCGCACAGGTGCATCGAGCCGCCGTAACCGCCGCACAGGCCGTCCTTGCGACCGTAGATCTCGGCCATCATCGCCTTGGTGTCGGTGCCCAGCACGATCGGGTAGCCGTGGCAGCGATAGGTCGCGAGCAGCTGGTCTGAGTCGTTGAGCGTCGCCAGCGAGCCCACGATCGACGCCTCGGCACCGTCGGCGAGGTGGGTGTGGCCGCGGATCACCCCGGGGTGGTCCTCGAACGTGCGCTTGACGCGCTCCTCGAACTCCCGGATGCGCAGCATCTGGGTGAACATCCAGATCAGGCGCTCGTCGCTCAGTTCGGCGGTGCTCATCCTCGGTCTCCTCTCACTCGACGCCGGCGCGGACCTGCGCGAGCGTCGTCTCATAGGCACGGTCGAATTCCTGCTCGATCGGCAGGTTGCGCAGCTTCTCGGACAGGATCTCGGCGCCCCACGGCCCGGGGTAGCCCGCCTGGTGCAGCGCCGCGACGTACCCGGGGATGTCGAACTCGCCCTCGCCCGGCAGCTCGCGACGGTTGATCACCTCGTCGAGCTTGTCCTCCATGTACTGGACCTGGCCGTCAGACAGCTCCACCCAGGCGATGTGCTCCGCCGGGATTGTGGCCAGCTCCGCGGGGTCGACCTGGAGCTTGCCCATGTGCCAGGTGTCGATGGCCAAGCCGCCGTTGGGCCGTGACGCCTCGCTGACCAGCCGCAGCCCGGTCTCGAGCGTGCCGACGTTGGGGTCGAACGGGATGATCTCGTACGCCACCTTGGCATCGGTGTGGTTGGCCGCGTCGTCGCAGAGGGCCGCGTACTCCTCGATCACCCGGTCAAGCTCGCAGGGGGTCTCGGGGATGTTGCCCACCTTGATGTGATGGGCGTCGAACGCCGCCGCGGTCTCGAACAGCTTCCTGCGCTGCGTGTCTGACGCCTTGCGCGCGTCGCTGCCTTCGGGGGTGAAGAAGTCGGCCAGGAACTCGACCTCCAGGTACTTCAGCCCGTGGTCGCGGAAGACCTCGGCCATCCGTTCGAGCGTCGTCGTCTCCAGCTGATGTTCGACGTCCGCGTGCCACAGGCCCAGGCCCGTGAAACCGACCCGCTGGGCGTGGGCGCAGCGGTCCTCCCAGCTGAACGTGCTCCATTCCCGTCCGAAATGGACCACCACGGGACCGCTCACGGTCCAGTAGGTGACCATCACCTCGATCTCGCCCACCGGCTCTCCTATTCCTCGTTGCCGGGCCGAAGCCAAGCTACCGCCGGGGTCCGGGCGCGTCCAGTGCCAGCGCGCAGGGTGTCTTGCCGATGAGCGCGCGAACCCTTCCGTCCCGGGACGGCGGCCGGGTAGGGTTTCCCCGTGGCGACCGAGATCCGCTCTCCCGTCTCGCCCCAAGCGCTCGATGCCGCGCTGGCCGAGTTCTCCGAGGCCCTCGGCGCCGCTCGGGTCGTTGCCGATGCGGAGGGCCTGCGCGCCTTCCGCGATCCGTTCCAGTTCGCGACCTGGGAGGACAACGCCGCCTCCGCGGTGCTCTCGCCGACCACCGTCGAGGAGATCCAGGAGATCGTCCGGATCGCCAACCGTCACCGCGTGCCGCTGTGGACCCACGGGCAGGGCCGCAACAACGGCTACGGCGGTCCGGCGCCGCGAGTGAGCGGGTCGGTGATCGTCTCGCTGCGCGAGATGAACCGCGTGCTGGAGATCGACGGCGACCTCGCCTACGCCGTGGTCGAGCCGGGCGTGCGCTGGTTTGACCTCTATGAGGCCATCCGGGCGGGCGGGCACCGGCTGATGCTGTCGATTGCCGACCTGGGGTGGGGGAGCGTGGTCGGCAACACCCTGGACCACGGGGTGACCTATCTGCCCTACGGGGTGGACATGGGCATGCAGTGCGGGATGGAGGTGGTGCTGGCCGACGGCTCGGTAATGCGCACCGGGATGGGCGCGATGCCCGGCAACCGCTCCTGGCACCTCTACAAGCGTGGCCTGGGCCCGACGCCCGACCAGCTCTTCATGCAGTCCAACTTCGGGATCGTCACCAAGATGGGCGTGTGGCTGATGCCGATGCCGGAGACCTACATGCCGCTGTGGCTGCGGGTGTGGTCAGACGATGACCTGGCGCCGATGTTCGAGACGCTGCGCAAGCTCATGCTCGACGGGACGATCCGCATGGTCCCGCAGGTGATGAACACGGTGCTCTACGGCGCCGTCGTGGCCAAGCGCGCGGACTTCTGGACCGGGGAGGGCCCGATCCCCGATGACGTGCTTGACCGCATGGCTCGCGAGCTGGACATCGGCCGCTGGCTCATGCGCTTCGCTCTCTATGAGGACGAGGCGGTGGCCGACCTGAAGTTCGCCAAGATCAAGCGCGCCTTCGAGTCGGCGATCCCCGGCGCCGAGGTGTGGGGGACCAAGTACGCCCCCGAGGACATCCCGTCCATCGAGAACCCCGCCGAGAAGATCCAGGGCGGCATCCCCAACCTGGACTGGAACGCGATGACGGCCTGGTACGGCGGCGAGGAGGGCGGCCACATCGGCTTCTCGCCCGTGGCCCCGCTGACGGGTCCCGACTCCCTCGCGCTGCGCGACCTCCTGCGCGGGATGGTCGAGGGCGCGGGCCTGGACTACATCGCCGGCCTGCTGCCCATCAACGCGCGCAGCTTCATCCACATCACGATGGTCATCTTCGACACCAAGGACGAGGCCCAGTCCCGCGCTGCCTACGACGTCAGCCGCCGGCTCGTCGTCGAGGCGGCCAAGCTCGGGTACGGCGAATACCGGGCCCACCTGGACTTCATGGACCTCGCCGCCGAGCAGTACTCGTTCGGCGATCACGCCTACCGGCGCTTCTGCGAGACCATCAAGGACGCCCTGGATCCCAACGGGATCCTGTCGCCGGGCAAGCAGGGGATCTGGCCGCGGTCGATGCGCGACGGCTAGCGCTGTCGGCTGAGGATGCGGTGCAGCCGGGCGGCCTCGTGGTCCGGCGTGCCGTCGAAGCGCGGCTTGGTGATGCGGAGGGTGCTCAGGCCGTGATCGAGGTGGTCGGCGTCGCGTTCGCGGTCGTCCTCGAACGCCTCTCGGTTCTTGTGGAAGTCCCAGCCGTCCAGCTCGACGATCACTCCGTGCTCTGGGAAGAACACGTCGAGCTTTCGTCCGTTGAACGGGAAGTTGATCTCTGGTTTCGGGAGGTCGTACTTGTCGACGAACGCGAGGAAGTCGTCCTCGAAAGGGGATTTCGTCGGCCGGGTCGACGTCTCCACGAAGGGTCTGAGGAGCTTGGCGCCGGGGTGAAGGGGGTTGCGTTCGATCATGTCCTGCAGGGCGTTGGGGCGTAGGTTGCCATCGTCGCGCGCGTCGTTGACCAGCCGGCTCAGCGCTTTCTTGGTCAGGCGGGGCGCGAGGTCCAGTGCGGTGCGGGCGGGGCTGGTGGTGGGGACGCCGCGTTGGCGGGTGATGTCGCGTGGCTGTAACGACGGGCAACGATGGGTGAGGATGTGGCGTGGACGGCGATCCCCGGTGGTGAGGGTGATCTCCGGGGTCGGTTCGTAGCGGGGCAGAAACCCCCAGAGCCACGCGGCCGACGCGTGGCTGGCGACGGCGTCGGGGCCGCCGGCGAGGACGGCGGCGGCGATGAGGGCTTGGGGGTCCATGCGAGCGGGGGCCAGCGCGTAGACGCCTGGGTAGCGGTAGACCAGCGCTCCGGTTCGCAGCCGTGCATCGATCGCTCCTCTGCTGAGACCGAGCGCCCGCAGTTGCGTTCGGGAGATGTTCCCCGACTGCCGTCCGCCGAGCGCGCGAATCGCCATTTCCCGAGGGTCCTGGGAGATAGGCGTTACGTGGTGATGCTGATCTCCCACTACCTATTGAGAGCCTGCAGCGGGGCGGAAATCACCCCCTCTTCCTAAGCCAAGTCGTTCAAGCCGCGTCGGTGCCTCACCAACACGGGACCCCCACTACGCGGCTAACACCCCAGCGATCCCGTCCAGCCCGCCCACGAGCTCATCGGTCCGCGACAGCCACGGCGAGTGATCCGTATCGATTTCCACCACCGGGTCACAGCCGGCGTTCGTGAACATCAGCTTCTGCAGGGCAGGCTTGATCGCCCGGTCCTGCAGGCACGTCACATAGGCCCGCGGCAACGCATCGAACCCCGCCGTGTCGCCGCCACCCGGCGTGAACGGCTGCGTGAACGGGATCACGGGCTGGCTGGCCCGCCGCGGCAGGACCCAGTCGATCTGCTCCCGGGTGCAGCAGTGATAGAGGGCCTCGGGGGCGGCCTCCGGCGGCATCGTGGACACCGGCGGGTCGCCCTCGACCACGAGGTTGGCCTGGACCGAGTCACCGGCGGCCTCGGGCAGGTGGGTGATGTCGATCAGCGACTGCCCGGGCTGGGGGAGGAAGGCGGCGACGTAGATGAGCCCCGCGAGCTTCTCGGGGTGCTGGGATGCCGCCTGGGTGATGACCATGCCGCCCATGCTGTGGCCGGTGAGCAGCACCGGCCCGTCCATGCGCTCCAGCGCGTCGCTGACGGCGTCGGCGTAGCGGTACAGCGTGATCTCGGGAAGGGGGGTCGTGTCCGCCCCTTGGCCCGGGAGGTCGATGGCCGTCGCGTCGTGGCCCGCCGCCTGCAGACCCGGGATGACGCGCTCCCAGCACCACGCGCCGCCCATCGCGCCGTGAATGAGCAGGAAGTTCGCCATGGCGGCGCGCACCCTATCGCGCGCCGCGCCCCGCCGGGGAAATCGCGCGCCGGCTCGCAAGCCCCGATGCGCTGACGGGCAAGCCGGTTTGACTTGCCCGGACGCGGTCCCGTATAAGGCAAGTCGATGCCGTGTCTGCAAGAGCGCGGCCGAGGAGGGATTCCACGCATGACGACCACGACGGCACAGACCGGCTCATTCCCCAGCCCGTACGAGATCGCGACCCCGGAGGGGTGCGAGGGCTGGGAGGAGATGTACCCCTACTACGCGCTGTTTGACGAGCGGCGGCGCGAGGCGGACGACAACCGCTTCTGGTTCTGGAACTCGATGCATTTCCCGATCCCGCATCCCGCGTTCGACGTCATCTGCATCGATTCGCCCTACCAGGCGGTGGGCTCCTGGCAGAACCGCGTCTTCGCGGTCCCACCGGCGATGGGGATCGACTACCGGGTCGTCAACGGCTACGTCTACATCTCCAGCAACCCGGTGACCGACCCGGCGAAGATCGCCGAGCGGGCGGGCTACTTCCAGAAGCGCGCCGGCCACTACTTCGCCAACTGGGGCGAGCTCTACAGCAACTGGAAGGACAAGATGCGCGCGCTCATCGCCGAGCTCGACGCGCTCGAAGTGCCCGGCCTGCCCGAGTACGAGCCCGACGAGGTCGCCTTCGACGCGGACCGCAACACCGCGTTCTACGAGGTGCTCGACGCCTACGGTCGATGCCTGCGCCTCGGCGACCTCATGTGGCAGAACCACTTCGAGTTCCTCCTGCTCGGCTACGGCGCCTACGCCACCTTCGCCGAGCTGTGCAAGGACAATCTGCCCGACATCCCCGACCAGCACATCGCCCAGATGGTCGCGGGGATCGACGTCCTGTTGTTCCGGCCCGATGCCGAGCTGCGCCGGCTGGCCGGCGTGGCGATCGCCAAGGGCGTCGACGGCGCCTTCGCCGAGGGCCGCACGCACCAGGAGATCGAGGCCGAGTTGTCGGGCAGCGACGCCGGACGCGAGTGGCTGGCCGAGCTGGAGAAGGTCAAGGACCCGTGGTTCAACATGGCCACGGGCGATGGGCTCACCCACTACTACCGCAGCTGGCTGGACGACCCCAGCATCCCGTACGCGTCGATCATCGGCCACATCGCCGCCCAGCGCGCCGGCGCGCCGGCGGAGCGGCCCAAGGAGGAGGTCGAGCGCGAGCGCGACCGCCTGACCGACGAGTACGGCGCTCTGCTGCCCGAGGAGATTCGCGGGCCCTGGAACGACCTGCTCAACCTCTCGCGCACGGTGTTCCCCTACGTCGAAGAGCACAAGTTCTTCTGTGACTACTGGTTCCTCACTCGCTGGTGGAACAAGGTGCGCGAGTTCGGTGGGCTGCTGGCCGACGGCGGCTTCTTCGAGGACCCCGAGGACATCTTCCAGCTGGGACGCCACGAGGTGTCGGTCGCGCTCGACGAGCTCGTCCTGTGCTGGGCCACCGGCGGGCAGCCGCTCGGGCCCAAGCACTGGCCGCCGATCGTGGCTCGCCGCAAGGAGCTGCTCGAGCGCCTGGCCAAGTGGACCCCGCCGCCGGCCCTTGGCGTCGCGCCCGCGGAGATCACCGACCCGATGACGATCATGCTGTGGGGCGTCACCACCGAGCGCGTGCGCGAGTGGGCCCGCCAGACGGAGGGCGGATCGGAGCTCAACGGCGCGCCGGCGTCGCCGGGCACGGTCGAGGGGCCGGCGCGCGTCGTCCGCTCGGTCACCGAGATCGCCGACGTCCGTGACGGCGAGATCCTCGTGTGCGGCAGCACCTCACCGGCCTGGGCCCCGATCTTCTCCAAGATCCGGGGCACCGTCACCGACGTCGGCGGGGTCATGTCCCACGCCGCGATCGTGTGCCGCGAGTATGGGGTGCCCGCGGTGGTCGGCACCGGCCGGGCCACGGCGCTCATCCACACCGGCCAGATCATCCGGGTGGACGGCTCGGCGGGCGTGGTGACCCTGGTCGGGAAGGATTGATGCCATGAGCGCGGCTAGGGCTCTCCACACCCGTGGGCTGGAGGAGCTTCGGGCGCATGACGCGGACCGGTTCGGCGGCAAGAGCGCCAGCCTGGGCGAGCTTCTCCAGGCCGGCATCCCGGTGCCGCCGGGCTTTGCCATCAGCACAGAGGCGGCAGAGGAGCTGACCGACACGTTGCGGCACGATATCGCGGCACGATATGCCGGGCTGGGGGACGAGGTGGCGGTCGCGGTCCGCTCGAGCGCGCTGGGCGAGGACAGCGCCGAGGCCACCTTCGCCGGCCAGCAGGACACCTACCTGTGGGTGCGGGGGATCGACGCGGTCTGCGATGCCGTCACCAAGTGCTGGGCCAGCCTCTACAGCGCCGAGGCGGTCAGCTACCGCGAGCGCTTCGGCGTCGAGAATCCTGCCATGGGGGTCACCATCCAGCTCATGGTCGACGCCGCCGTCTCCGGCGTGATGTTCACGTGCAACCCGGTCAGCGGGGACCGCAGCATGATCGCGATCAACGCCAGCTGGGGCCTCGGGCTCGCCGTCGTCGGAGGCGAGGTCACCCCCGACGACTACCTCGTCTCCAAGGTCACCGGCGAGATCGTCAAGCAGACGGTCAACGACAAGGCGGTCGAGTACATCCCCGCCGCCAATGGGACGGAGCGCGTCGATGTCGACGAGGCGCGACGCACAGCGCCGTGTCTCGACGCCGACGCCGTCACCACCCTGGTCGACACGGCCAAACGCGTTGAGCGCCACTTCGGCTCCCCACAGGACATCGAGTGGGCGTTTGACCACAGTGGCGAGCTGTTCATCCTCCAATCCCGCCCGGTCACCGGCCTGGCCAAGAAGGAAACGCAGGCGCCCGCTCCCACGTCGGCGATGTCCCTGATCTTCAACAAGTTCGGAGCCACCGGCTGATGCCACTCACCGACGACGATGTCCGCGAGATCCTCCGCATCATCGACGAATCGGACCTCGACGAGCTACGCATCGAGACGGACGGCTTTTCACTTCACGTCAGCAAAGGTGCCGCGGCGGTGGAGGATGCGCGCTCTGGGAGTGGTCGCCAAGGACCCCTCCCAGAGCGTGCTCCTCCGCCGGCCGCGCAACCACCAACGCCCCAGACTGACGGGTTGGAGACGATCGCGTCCCCGATGCTCGGCACCTTCTACCGGGCCGAGGCCCCCGGAGCCGCCCCGTTCGTGGAGGTCGGTGCGGAGGTTGGGCCTGAGACGACCGTCTGCATCATCGAGGTCATGAAGATGATGAACTCGGTGCCCGCCGGGGTCAGCGGGACGATCGCCGAGATCTGTACTGAGAACGGTCAGCTCGTCGAGTACGGCGACCCGTTGTTCCGCATCACGCCCGAAGGATGAGGCGCGTCTTCATCCCCAATCGGGGCGAGATCGCCGTCCGCATCGTCAACGCCTGCCATGGCCTCGGGCTCGAATGCGTCGTTGGGGCGTCGGAGCCCGACATGGACGGGCTCGCAGCGCGCACCGCCGACCGAGCGGTGTGCATCGGTCCGGGGCCTGCGACCCAGAGCTACCTCAAGGTCGACGCCGTCGTGCACGCGGCGCTGAGCACCCGCTGTGATGCCATCCACCCCGGCTACGGGTTCCTCTCCGAGAGCCCGGCGCTGGCCGAGCGCGCGCGGGAGCACGGCGTGACCTTCGTGGGCCCGTCCGCCAAGACGATGAAGCTCGCCGGCGACAAGCTGGCCGCCCGCCGGGAGGCCGCCCAGGCGGGGGCGCCCGTCCTTCCCGGCGGCGAGGTGACGGACCCCGAACAGGCGCGCGCTCTCGCCAAGCAGATCGGCTACCCGCTGCTCGTCAAGGCGGCGGGCGGGGGAGGGGGCCGGGGGATCAAGCGCGTCGAGGACGACGACGAGCTCGACAGCCTCATCAGCCTCGCGCGCAGCGAGGCGGGCTCCGCCTTTGGCGACGACCGGGTCTACCTGGAGAAGCTGATCGAAGCCGCCCGCCACGTCGAGGTGCAGATCGCGGCCGACGAGCACAGGGCCGTGCTCCACCTGGGCGAGCGCGACTGCACGGTGCAGCGCCGGTTTCAGAAGGTGGTGGAGGAGGCTCTCGCCCCTCAGCTCTCCGACGCCACCCGCCGCCGACTGCAGCAGGCCGCGGTCGCCTTCGCCGAGCGGATCGGCTACCTCAACCTTGGCACCGCCGAGTTCGTGATCGACGCCGCCACCGGCGATCCCTACTTTCTGGAGATGAACTGCCGAATCCAGGTCGAGCACCCGGTCACCGAGGCGATCACCTACCTTGACCTCGTCCAGATGCAGCTCCAGATCGCCACGGGCCGGCCGCTCGAGATCGGGCAGGACGACGTCTCCTACCACGGCCACGCGATCGAATGCCGGCTCAACGCGGAGGACCCGAGCCATGGCTATCGCCCCAGCCCCGGCACCCTGTCGCTGTTCGCGGTGCCCCGGCGCGACGGCCTTCGCGTGGACACGCACTGCCAGGCGGGAACCGCCGTCCCGCCCTTCTACGACTCCCTGCTGGCCAAGTTCATCGGGCACGGTGCCGACCGCGAGCACGCGATCGAGATCCTCATCGAGGCTCTGGAGGACCTCGACGTTGACGGCGTGGAAACCAATCGGACGCTGTTGATCGGCATCCTGGGCCATCCCGACTTCCGGGCCGGCCCTGTCACCACGGACTGGCTGGAGCGAGCGCTGCGATGACCAAGACCATCGATTTCGTGGATACGACCACGCGTGACGGCAACCAGAGCCTTTGGAGCGCGACCGGGCTGACCACGCCCGACGTGCTGGCCATCGCGCCGGTGCTCGACGGCGTCGGCTACCACGCGCTGGACTTCACCTCGAGCACGCACATGGCCGTGTCGGTGCGCTTTCACCAGGAGGATCCGTGGGAGCGGATCCGCCTCGTGTCAGCGGCGATGCCGCGCACGCCGCTGGGGATGATCACCACCGGGATGCGCTTCATCTCGTGGGTGCCGGCCGACGAGGAGGTGATGCGCCTCTCCTACCGGCTTGCGGTGCGCAACGGGCTGCGCCGGGTCCAGATCGCCGACCCGTCCAACCACCCCGAGCGCGTGCAGCGCATCGCGGCGATGGCCAAGGCCGAGGGGGTGGAGGAGGTGGTGATCGGGCTCACCTACTCCATCAGCGAGGTCCACACCCACCAGTACTACGCCGAGATCGCGTCCGCCCTGGCCGCGTGCTCCGACATGGATGTCCTCTATCTCAAGGACCCGGGCGGTCTGCTCACGGTCGACGCGGTGCGCGAGCTCGCGGCGCCCTTGCGCCAAGCCGCCGGCGAGCGCCCGCTCGAGCTCCACAGCCACTGCACGATCGGCCTGGCCCCGCAGGTCTACGTGGAGGGGGTGAGAGCCGGCTTTGACACCGTGCACACGGCCGCCGGGCCGCTGGGTCGAGGCACCTCGCAGCCCGAGGCGCTCAGCACCGCCCGCAACCTCGAGGCCGCCGGCTACGCACACGCGCTCGACCTCTCACAACAGGAGCGGGTCGCCGAGCATTTCGCGCAGATCGCCGCCGCCAAGGGCCTGCCCGCGGGCGCCCCGCGAGAGTTCGACGCCGCCTATTACCGCCACCAGCTCCCGGGCGGCATGGTCACCACAACGCGGCGGATGCTCGCCGAGCTGCGGCGGGCCGAGCTCTTTGACCAGGTCCTGGAGGAGGTGACCCGCGTGCGCGCCGAGATGGGTTATCCGATCATCGTCACGCCCGTCTCTCAGTTCATCGCCAGCCAGGCGGCGCGCAACGTCATCGACGGCGAGCGCTGGGCCAACGTGTCCGACGAGACCGTCCGATTCTTCCTCGGCCATTACGGGGACCCGCCGGCCCCCGTGGACCAGACGATCGCCGACAAGGTCCTGGCGCGGCCGCAGGCCAAGAAGCTCTCGGAGCTCCAGCCGATCACCCTGGAGGGCGCGCGCGAGAAGTTCGGCCACCGCATCTCCGAGGAGGACCTGCTCCTGCGGCTGACGATGCCCGCCGAGCAGGTCGATGCCATGGTCGCCGCGCGCGACGCGGCTGACGGCCGCCCGCACGGACCGCTTCCGGCCGCGCGGCCCGGTCGGGCGCCACTGGTCACGCTGCTCAAGGAGCTCGAGCGCCGTCCGTCGCTGACCAGCGTCGAGATTCGCACCGACACGGAGCAGGTGGTGTGGCGCCGTGGCTGACAACGGACGGCTGAGCCTGCGCGACGCGCGCGCCTTCATGTTCGACATCGACGGCACGCTGCTGCACCGCGGCCCCGACGGCCGCGGGCGCCCCCAGCCCGGTGCCGTGGAGGTGCTGGAGCGCATCCGCGCCTCGGGCCGCAGGCTCGTTCTCTTCACTAACGGCAGCCACGTCCCATCACCCCAGATCGCCGAGGGACTGCGCAACGACGGCCTCCACGTCGCCGACGAGGAAGTGCTCACTCCCGTCGACAGCGCGACCGCCTGGCTGAAGCGCCACCCCCAGCGCCACCCGGTGCACGCGTTCGCCACGGAGTCGGTCCAGGAGTACATGCGAGCCAGCGGTGTCGCGCTCACCGACGGCGAGGACGCCGGCGCGGTGTTCGTTGCCCACCTCCAGGACGTGCCGCTGGCCGAGGTGGAGCGGGCCGCGCGCGCCATCACCACGCGCGGCGCGCCCCTGTTCACCTCCAGCTACGTCCGCGGCTACGCCGGCGCCAACGGGATCATCTTCAGCCGGGGCGCGATGATCACCGCCGCCATCGCCAAGGTCTCCGGCGTCCGCCCCCGCGTGCTGGGCAAGCCGTCGCGCGCCGCCGTCACGGCGCTCGAGGACCGCCTCGGCGTCCCCGCCAAACACATCGTGGTCACCGGCGACGACCTCGGCATGGACGTCGCCCTGGGCAAGATGGGCGGCTCGCAGACGATCCTCGTCCGCAGCGGGATCAGCGCCGGGATCGACCTGCAGACGGTGACACCCAAGCGCCGTCCCGACGCCGCCATCGACGGCGTCGCGGATCTTCTCGATCTCCTCTAGACCGGCTCCGGCGTCAGGTGCGCACTTGAGCGCCGGCGACCTTCGCGTCCTGGATGGCCCGCCACACCGTCTCGCCGTTGGCCGGCATCGGGAGGTGACGCACGCCGAGGTGGGAGAGCGCGTCGACGACGGCGTTGTGCACCGCCGGGGTGGCGCCGATCGTGCCCGACTCGCCGATGCCCTTGGCCCCGAGCGGGTTGACGGGGGTGGGGGTCTCCATCTGGATGCGCTCGAACGACGGCAGCTCGGCCGCCGACGGGATGCAATAAGTCACCAGGTTGGTGTGCTGCGGGTTGCCCTCGGAGTCGTAGCGGACCTCCTCGTACAACGCCTGGGCGATGCCGGCGGCCAGCCCGCCGTGGACCTGGCCGTCGGCGACGAGCGGGTTGATGATCCGGCCGGCGTCGTCGCAGGCGATCATGCGGATCAGGCGGACGGCGCCGGTCTCGGCGTCGACCTCGACCACCGCCACGTGGGCGCCGAAGGGGAACGTCGGCTGGTCGGGCTTGAAGTCGGTCTCGGCGCTGAGCTCGGCAAGTCGGCCATCCTCCTGCAACCGCCCGGCCAGCTCGTCCCACCCCAGCGACGGCTGGGAGGACCCGGCAACGTGGAAGGAACCGTTGTCCAGATCGAGCACCATGTCCTCCGGGTTGGCCTCCAACGCGTCGGCGGCGAGCTCCTTGGCGCGGTCGACGAGGATCTCGGAGGCCTGGCCGGCGGCGGCCCCTCCGATCTGGGTGGACTTGGAGCCGTAGGTGCCGGTGCCGCGCGGCACCCGGTCGGTGTCGCCGGCGAGCACCTGGATCTTGTCCAGGTCGATGCCGGTCCGCTCGGACACGATCTGGGCGAACGTGGTCTCATGGCCCTGGCCGTGGGAGAACGACCCGGTGCGGACGATGGCGCCGCCGTCCTCGGTGATCTCGACGGCGCCGAACTCGCCCTCGCTGATGCCGTTGGTGATCTCGACGTAGACCGCGATGCCGATGCCGAGCAGCGTCTGGGAATCATTGGCCCGCCGCTCCGCCTGGTCGCGGCGCAGCTCCTCGTAGCCGGCCTGCTCGAGCGCGCGCTCCAGGGCGCCGGCGTAGTCGCCGACGTCGTAGGTCGCGCCCGCGGCGGTCTGGATGGGGAACTTCTCGTTGGGGATGAAGTTGCGCCGCCGCAGCTCGGCGGGATCCATCCCGATCTCCGCGGCGTACATGTCGACCGCCCGCTCGATCATCTGGGTCGCCTCCGGCCGGCCGGCGCCGCGCACGGGGCCGATCGGGGTGGAGTTGGAGACGACCGAGGTGATGTCGACCTCGATCTTGGGGATGTCGTAGACGCCGCTGGACATCATCTGGGTGAGCACGGCCAGGAAGGCGCCGATGCCGGGATAGGCGCCCGCGTCCTGGAGCAGCTTGACCCGGAGCGCCTTGAACGTCCCGTCCGTGGTGCCGCCGAGCTCGAAGTCGGCCCACTGCGCGCGGCCGTGGTGCATGGCCACCATGTGCTCCGAACGCGTCTCGGTCCAGCGGCAGGGCCGGTCGGTCGCGCGCGCCAGGGCGCCCATGAGGATGTCCTCGACGTCGAAGCCCTTGCCGCCGAAGCCGCCGCCGACGTCGGGGGCGATCACGCGCACCTGCTCGGGCTCCAGCCCGAGGGTGGCGGCGATGCCGGCCTTGTCCTGATGCGGCGTCTGGGTCGAGAGCCGGATGGTGAGCTTGCCGTCCTCGAACTCGGCGACGGTCGAGCGCGGCTCGATCGGCAGGGCGAGCAGGCGGGGGCTCTCATTGGCGCCGGTGATGATCACGTCGCACCCGTCGAACAGGTTTTCGTCGCCGGCGCCCGGGATGCGCAGGCACGTGTTGGAGCCCGATGGCTCGAAGAGCAGGACCTCGTCCTTGACCACCTCGCGGATATCGGTGACCGCGGGGAGGGCGTCGTAGTCGACGGCCACCAGCGCGGCGGCGTCGACCGACGCCTCGCGCGACTCGGCGGCCACCGCGGCCACGATCTCACCGACGTACCGCACCCGGTCAACCGCCATCGGGGCCCGGTTCATGCTCTCGTGGACCTGGATCATCGGCGGCGGCGGGCTGGGGTGCAGCCCCAGGTCCGCGGCGGTGAAGACCTGGACTCCCGGGAGCGCGCGCGCCTCCTCGACGTCTATCGAGGTGATCGTTCCGTGGGCCACGTAGGAGCGCACGAAGGTCACATGGAGGGCGTTCTCGACGCGGGTGTCGTCGACGTACCGACCTCGTCCCAGGAGGAAGCGCGGGTCCTCCCGGCGGCGAATCCGTTGTCCGATTCCGGTGGCCATCAGGCGCTGTCCTTTCCGACGGGGGCCGAGCGATGTCGGCACGATTCTTATCAGCTTGCGGCACCGGTCTCCCGTATGAAAGGTTGTGCGCCGACGAGAGGAGCAGCCGATGACCGATGCGATCCACACCGACGTGCTCGTCGTGGGCACTGGGCCGGCGGGGGCCACCGCCGCGCTCGCGCTGGCCACGCTCGGCGTCGAGCACATCGTGGTGACGAAATATCGCTGGACCGCCAACACTCCGCGCGCCCACATCACCAACCAGCGCACGGTCGAGGTCTTCCGGGATCTGGGGATCGAGGACGAGATCAAGGCCAACGGGACCCCGCAGCATCTGATGGGCGACACCGTCTTCTGCACCAGCCTGTCCGGCGACGAGATCGGCCGGGTGCGGACATGGGGGACCCACCCGGCCCGGCAGGCCGACTACACGCTGGCCAGCCCGTGCACGCACTGCGACCTGCCCCAGACGCTGCTGGAGCCGATCCTCGTGGGGCACGCCGCCGAGCGCGGCTCGCGGATCCGCTTCGACACCGAGTACCTGGCTCTGACCCAGCGCGACGACGACGTCGAGGTGCGCGTGCGCGATCGCATCTCTGGCGGCGAGTACACGATCGTCGCCAAGTACGTGATCGGCGCCGATGGCGGCCGAAGCCAGATCGCGCGCGACGTCGACCTGCCCTCCGAGGGCCAGATGGACGTGGCCGGATCGATGAACATCGTCTTCTCCGCCGATCTGAGTGCCAAGGTGGCCCACCGGCCGAGCGTCCTCTACTGGGTCCTCCAGCCCGGCTCTGACATCGGGGGCATCGGCCTGGGGCTGGTGCGCATGGTGCGGACCTGGAACGAGTGGCTGATCGTGTGGGGCTATGACATCTCAGAGCCCCCGCCGGAGCTCGACGACGAGGCCGCCACCGCGATCGCCCACAACCTCATCGGCGACGACACGGTGCCGATCACAATCCGCTCCACGTCGCTGTGGGGCAACAACAAGTGGTACGCGACCCGCTACCGCGCGGGCCGGGTCTTCTGCATGGGCGATGCGGTCCACCGCCATCCGCCCTCGAACGGGCTGGGCTCGAATACCTCGGCCCAGGACGCCTACAACCTGTGCTGGAAGCTCGCCTTCGTGCTGCGCGGTCAGGCCGGCCCGGCCCTGCTGGACAGCTACGACCCGGAGCGCTCGCCGATCGGCAGGCAGATCGTGCTGCGTGCCAACAAGTCGATCGAGGAGTTCGGCCCGATCTTCGAGGCGCTGGGCATCACCGACACCAGCGACCCCGACGTGATGAACGAACGGATGCGGGCGCGCGCCGACGACAGCGCCGAGGGGGCGGCCCGGCGCGAGAAGCTCAAGGCGGCGCTCGAGCTCAAGGACTACGAGTTCAACGCCCATGGCGTCGAGATGGGGCAGCGCTACCGCTCCGGAGCCGTCGTCAGCGACGGGACCCCGGAGCCCGGGTACACCCGGGATCCCGAGCTCTACTACCACCCGACCACGTGGCCCGGGGCCCGGCTGCCCCACTGCTGGCTGGGGGACGACGACGGCCACAAGGTGTCCACCCACGACCTCGTCGGCAAGGGCCGCTTCTCCCTGCTCACCGGGGTCTCCGGGGGACCCTGGGCCGACGCGGCGCAGGCGGTCGCCGCCACTCTCGGAGTCGAGATCGCCGCGCACGTGATCGGTCCCGGACGCCGGTACATCGACCTCTACGACGACTGGGCTCGCCTGCGCGAGGTCGGCGAGGACGGCTGCGTGCTGGTCCGCCCCGACGCCCACGTCGCCTGGCGCGCCGCGACGATGGCAGGCGACCCGGCCGCCGAACTCGAGGCCGTGCTCCGCACGATCCTGGACCGCCCGCGCGCCGAGAGCGGCGCTCAGGACGGGTCGACGAACTCCGCCGGCTCCTTGGAGAACCCGGCGGCCACGGCCGCGAGCTGATTGGGCGAGCCGATCAGTCCGAGCTGAAGCTCGGCCTCGAGTGCCAGCGTCCGCTGAGGGTCGCCGGTCCATGACTCGTCATAGAGGCGCTTGGCCGCCCGCACGGCGTCCGGCGAGCGCGCGGCGATCTCCGCGGCCAGTTCGCGCGCAGCGGCCAGTGGATCGTCGGCCACCCGGGTGACGACGCCCAGCCGTGCCGCCTCGGCTCCGTCGAACACGCGGCCGGTGAAGGTCAGCTCCTTGGCCACGTCGATGCTCACCAGCCGCGGCAGCGTGCGCGTGATCGACATGTCGGGGACCAGGCCCCACTTGACCTCCATCACCGACAGGCGGGTGCTGGGCGCGGCGATCCGGATGTCGGCGCCCAGGGCGATCTGCAGGCCTCCGCCGAAGCAGTTGCCGTGCAGGGCGGCGATCACCGGCATCGGAGCCTCGAGCCACGCGTGCGCGGCCCGCTGAAACCAGTTGGGCACGCCACCGCGCACGCGGTCCACCAGGCCGTCGAGGCCGTTGCCGGCGGCCATGATGCTGACCACGTCCAGGCCACTGCAGAAGCTCGGGCCCTCGCCGTGGAGCACGATCGCTCGCACGCCCGCCTCAGAGGCCAGGCGGTCGGCGGCGCCGGTGATCTGCTCGAACATCGCCACGTCGAGCGCGTTGTGCTTGTCCGGTCGCGTCAGCGTGACCACCGCAACGTGGTCGGAGACCTCCACGGCCACGCGCTGCTCGGAGGAGCTCATCGGCTGTGCACCGCGACCTCGTCGCCCACCTGGACCCGGCCGCCCTCCAGCACCTCGCCGTAGATCCCGAACGGGAGCGGCTCCTCGCTGGGGTGCTCCTTGCGGTAGGCGGCGAGCACGTGCAGCGTGGGGAAGGTGACCTCGCCGCTGTCCGGGTCACGCGTCGTGGTGGCGCACCGTCCCACGTGACCGTGCCACTCCACCAGGGCCGAGCCGATGCGGACCTTGTGGCGGACCCACTCGTCCTCGGCGTGGGCGTCGACCCCTTCGACTTCGATCAGCATGCGAAACCTGCGTCCGTCCACGGGCTCTGACCCGGCCACCTCGGCGAGCTGGCGCAGCGAGGCGCGGGACATCAGCGACACCGATCCGGCGCGCCCACGATCGGCGCCGACCCCGGGCGCAGCCACCAGGCGCACCGGTCGGCCCATGAACTCAGAGAGCGCATCGGACCACGGCCCCACGAGCTCCTTGGCGAAGTGGATGGAGCCGAAGAAGTTGGTCTGGATCTCGTCGCCGAGCTCGACGTGTCCGCCCACCACCTCGCCCGACGGGAAGGCGAAGGTGAGCTCGCCGGCGTCGACGTCGTACTCGGGGACGACGGCCTGCATGTTCCCGGCTCCCTTGCCGTTCATGAGCCGCCGCTTCTCGTCGATCACATAGAAGGCGCGGTTCCCGCGCGCGCCCATCTCGCTGAGCTCCACCGCGTCGACGGCACGCAGGCGCATCCCCTTGACCGGGGTGAGGGCGAGGGCGGTGACGGTGATCGCCATCTCTCCAGTGTGCCGCGTCGTGTGGTCGGGCGCCAAGCTCACCGCGTCAGGCGGCGGCGTGCTCGGCCCAGTCGCGATAGAGCTGCCAGTAGCGCCCCTCCGCGGCCAGCAGCTCGTCGTGGGTGCCCTGCTCGACGATGCCGCCGTACTCCATCACCAGGATCCGGTCGGCGTGCTGGATCGTCGACAGGCGGTGGGCGATGACGATCGACGTACGCCCGGCCACCAGGCGCCGCAGGCCCTCCTCGATGAGGCCCTCGGTGTGCACGTCGACGTTGGCCGTGGCCTCGTCGAGGACGAGGATCCGCGGGTCGGCCACCAGGGCCCGCGCGAAGGCGACGAGCTGGCGCTGGCCGGCGGAGAGCTGGACTCCTCGCTCGCCCACCTGGGTGTCATAACCCTGCGGCAGCGCCATGATGAAGTCGTCGGCGCCGACGGCGCGGGCCGCGTCGCGCAGCTGCTCCTCGGTGGCGTCCAGGCGGCCGAAGGACAGGTTCTCCCGCACGGTGCCGCTGAACAGGAAGCCCTCCTGGGGCACCATCCCCATCTGGGAGCGCAGCGAGTGCGAGGTGACGCTGCGCAGGTCGTGGCCGTCGACGAGCACGGCGCCGTCGGTCGGGTCATAGAAGCGGGCCACCAGCTTGGCGAAGGTCGACTTGCCAGCACCGGTCTCGCCCACGAGCGCCACCGTCTGGCCGGGGGCGATCGCCAGGTCGATGTCGCGCAGCGCGTACGCGCCGTCCTTGTCTGACCCGTAGCGGAAGGAGACCTGGTCGAAGGTCAGCTCGCCGCGGATCTGGCCGAGCTCGGTGGCGTCGGGGGCATCGACGAGCTCGGGCTTCTCGTCCAGCAGCGTGAAGATCTTGTCCAGAGCCGCCATCCCGGACTGGTAGGTCGTGTAGAGCTGGGAGAGCTGCTGGATCGGGTCGAAGAAGTTGTTGAGCGCGGCGATGAACCCGAAGACGACGCCGGTCGAGGTGTTGCCGTTGAGCGCCTCGATGCCGCCGATGAGCAGGATCTCCACCGTGACCAGGGCCGAGAGGAGCTCCACGCCGGGGAAGTACGCGGCGTTGAGCTTGACCGTGGTCCAGTTGGCGCGCCGGTTCTCCTCGTTGAGCGCCTTGAACTGGGCGATGTGGCGGCGCTCCTGCCCGAAGGCGCGGACCACGCGCATCCCTGACAGGGTCTCCTGCAGGTAGCCGGTGATCCCCGCGATCTTCTCGCGCGTGAGCCGGTAGGCGTCGGCCGACGCGATCCGGAAGGCCAGCGCGCCGAGCCCGAGGATGGGCAGGGCGATAAAGGTGAGCAGGGCGAGGTGGAAGTCGAGTATGAGCAGGATCACCACGACGCCCAGCAGGGTGAGGCTTGACTGGATGAGCGTGGCCAGGCCGTCCTCGACGAGCTGATCGAGCGCCTCGACGTCGTTGGTCATGCGGCTGATGAGCACGCCCGCCCGGTTGCGCGAGTAGAAGGCGATCGACAGCGACTGCATGTGGGCGAACAGCTTGAGCCGGAGGTCCTGGAGCGCGCGCTGGCCCACCCAGCCGACGAGATAGGTCTGGGCGTAGGTGGCCACGCCGTAGATGACCGCGGAGGCCAGGAACACGATCACGATCAGGTCCAGCGTCCCCGTGTCGTGGCGGCGGATGCCCTGGTCGATGGCGAGCTTGGCCAGCGGGGCCGGGGCCAGCGCCGCGGCCGTGGCCGCGACCAGGGCGATGAACATCGCCAGGACCCTCCAGCGGTACGGGGCCAGGATCTCGGCCAGCCCGCGCAGCTTGCGTCCGCGCCCGCCGGTCTCCTGCAGGCGGCGGCGCAGCTCGGTGCGGCGGTTGGCGGCGGCGCTCACAGTCCCGCCACCTCGGGCTCGGCGGGCTTGCGGGTGAGGAAGACCTGGTCCGGAAGGCCCTTCTCGACGATCTCGCGGTACAGCTCGGACTGTGTCAGCAGCTCGTCGTGGGCGCCGTCGGCCACGACTCGCCCGGCTTCGAGCACGACGATGCGGTCGGCCAGCGAGATCGTCGACAGCCGGTGGGCGATGACGAACGTCGTGCGCCCGTCGAGCACGTCGCCCAGGGCGCGCTTGATCGCGCCCTCGGTGGAGGTGTCCACCGACGAGGTCGCGTCGTCGAGGATGAGGATGCGAGGATCGGCCAGGATCGCGCGGGCGATCGCGATCCGCTGGCGCTGGCCGCCCGACAGGGTGAGGCCGCGCTCGCCGACGCGAGTGTCGTAGCCGTCGGGCAGACGTGAGATGAACCCGTCGGCCTGCGCCGCGACGGCCGCGCGCTCGACCTCATCGCGCGTGGCGTCGGCACGGGCGTAGGCGATGTTGTCGTGGATCGTGGCGCTGAACAGGAAGGGGTCGTCGTTGACGACGGCGATGGCGCGGCGCAGGCTGTGCACCTCGACCGAGCGCACGTCCGCGCCGTCGATCTCGACCGCGCCGGTACTGACGTCGTAGAGGCGGGGCAGCAGCGACACCAGCGCCGACTTGCCCGATCCCATCGCACCGACGAGCGCCACCACCTGGCCGGCGGGGACGTCGAGGTCGATGTGGCTCAGCGCCGGCTGCATCGCGCCCTCGAACGTGAGCCCGACGCCGCGCAGTGACACATGGCCGCCGCCGTCGGGCAGGGCCGGGGCGCCGGGGGCGGACTCGATCCGGGGCTCGCGGTCGAGCACCTGGAAGATGCGCGCGCCCGAGGCCGTCGAGCGCTGGGAGGCGCCGAGCATGTACCCGAGGGTGCGCATGGGGGAGATGAGCATGAGCAGGTAGGCGTAGAACGCGGTGAACGCGCCCAGCGAGAGCGAGCCGTCGATCACGCGGCGGCCGCCGAACAGGAGGATCGCCGCGAGGCCGAGGTTGGGCAGGAAGCTGAGCAGCGGGTTGAAGAGCGCCTGGATGCGCGTGGCGATCATCTGCTGGTCAAAGACGCGCTGGACGGTGTGACGGAAGCGCTCGAGCTGGCGCTCCTCCTGGGCGAACGCCTTGACGACGCGCACACCGGAGACGTTCTCCTCGGCGTCGGCGGTCAGCTCGGCGATCCGCTGCTGGGCCTCCTGCATCGCCGGGCGCGACCGGTGGCCGTAACGGTTGGCGATGAGGATCACGAACGGCACCGGCGCCAGCGAGATCGCGGCCAGGTCGGGCTGGAGGATGAACATGGCGACCGCGGCGAGCAGGATCGTGACCACCGCCTGCGCGATGAACACCAACCCGTAGCCCAGGAAGAAGCGGACCGACTGCAGGTCGACCGTCGCGCGCGACATGAGCTGGCCCGTCTGCTGGCGATCGAAGAACCCCAGCTCGAGCCGCTGGAGCTGGCCGTAGAGCGCCTCGCGCAGGTCGACCTCGACCCGCAGCGACACGTCGCCGGCGATGAGACGCCGGTACACGCTCAGCACCAGCCGCCCGAGGCCGGCGGCGGCGATCGCCAGCGCCAGCAGCACCAGCTCATGACGGTCGTGGTGGTCGATCGCGTTGATGGCGACGCCGGTGAGCGCGGGGATGAGGACGGTCGCCCCCAGCGCGCCGAAGGCGAGCACGAATGACCAGATGACCCCCTTGCGGTAGGGGCGTAGAAATCCGAGCAGCCGCCAGAAAGTAGACATACTTCATTTACTGTAGTAAGGCGTCCGCGCGTCCCGCGCGGGCTCGCCAGGGGCGGCGGTGGTCTACGCCTGCTCGTCGCCCAGCCGGGCGCGCACGTAGGCGCCGAGCATCACGCGGCTCTCGGCCAGCAGCTGATCGTCGCCGCGGCGCGAGGTCCGAAACGCCTCGCGCAGGAGCCCGTCGCCGGCCACCACCACCATGCGAGCGGCCGCGGCACGATCGCGGGCCGATGCCCGCGGCCAGTGCACGGCGAGGATTCGCTGCACCGAGGCGGCGATCGCCTCGCGGGTCGGCCGGGTGGCGTCGCGGATGCGCTCGGAGCGCAGGCCCCCGTACCACAGCGCGAGGAAGCCAGGCCGCCCGCGGAAGGCCGCCGCCAGCGCCTCGAGCACGCCGCCGGCGGGGTCGGACATGGGGGAGCGCTCGTCGAGCTCGGCCGCTGCGGCCACGAGGTCGGCAAACTCGCTCCAGTACCGGGTGGCCAGGGCCTCGACGATCGCCTCCTTGTCAGGGAAATAGCGGTACACCGACCCCACCGGGACGCCTGCCACACGGGCGATCCGGGTAGTGGTGAACGCGTCGGCGCCGTCGCGGGCGAGGACCTGGTCAGCGGCGTCGAGCACCCGGCGCAGCCGCTCGCGGCTGCGGGCCTGGGTGGGCACGTTGCGCAGGCGGGTGTCAAGTTGGGGAGCCATAGAAGTTGAAAGTGAATACAGCTTCATGTTAGCGTGGGTGCGGTGAGCGAGCAAACGCTTGACGCCGCGCGCGAGGCAGTCGCCGCCGCGGCCCGCCGCCTGGCCTCGGAGGGGCTGGTGCTGGGCACCGCCGGCAACGTGTCGGCGCGAGCCGGCGAGCTCGTCGCCGTGACGCCCACCGGTGCGGTCCTGGCCGAGCTGGAGGCCGGCCAGATCGTGATCGTCGACCTCCAGGGCGAGACAGTCCACGGTGCCTTGAAGCCGACGTCGGAGATCGAGCTGCACCTCGGCGCCTACCGCCGCCATCAGGCCGGTGCCGTCGTCCATGCCCACAGCCCGGTCGGCACGGCGCTGGCGTGCGTGCTGGACGAGCTGCCGCTCGTCCACTACCAGATGCTCGCGCTTGGGGGCCCGATCCGCGTGGCGCCCTACGCCACCTTCGGGACCCCGGAGCTGGCGGAGCTCACGCTCGACGCGCTCGAGGGCCGCGCCGCCGCGCTCATGGCCAACCACGGGATGATCGCCATCGGGCCCGACCTCGATGCCGCGGTCGACAACGCCCTTCTGCTCGAATGGGCCAGCGACCTGTACTGGCGCGCCGCCGCCATCGGCCGCCCGCGCACGCTCGATGCCGGCCAGGCCCAGGACTTCATCGACGCCATCACCGCTCGCGGCTACGGCTCGCTCCAGGAGCGCGACTCGTGAGCGCCCCGATGCGGGTGATCACCCTCGGCGTCCATGTCGTGGACGTGCTGGTGCGCCCGGTCGAGGTCATCCCCGAGGGCCAGGGCGGCCAGCTCGTGGACAGCATCCGCATCACCGCGGCCGGCCCCGCCGGAGGCACCGCACTGACGCTGGCCAAGCTGGGGGCCGAGGTCCGCAGCGCGGGCGCGATCGGCGGCGACGCCCTTGGCGACGTGCTCGTGGACCTGCTCGCCCGGGCCGGCGTCGATCCGGGTCTCCTCATCCGGCGCCCGGACGTGCAGACGTCGGCCAGCGTGCTGCCCATCCGTCCCGACGGCTCGCGCCCTGCCTTCCACGTCATCGGCGCCAACGCCACCTACACCGCCGCCGACGCCCCATGGGACGCGATCGCGGCGGCGACTCACCTGCACCTCGGCGCCCCCGAGTTCATGGGCGGTGAGCAGGCGGCGCAGATCCTCTCCTTCGCCCGCGAGCACGGCGTCACCACCTCCGCTGACATCCTCGCCCCGGGCGAGCAGGCGGGGGCCATCCTGGACTGGATCGCGCCCGTGTTCGACCACCTCGACTACCTACTGCCCAACGATGAGCAGGTGCTCGGCCTGACCGGCACCGACGATCTCCTCGCCGGCTGCCACGCGCTGCTCGAGCGGGGCGTGGGCTGCGTGGCCGCCACCCGAGGCGCCGAGGGCGCCGTGGTGATCGACGCCGACGGCGAGCGGGCCGTGCCCGCCCTCGAGGTCGACGTCGTCGACACCACCGGGTGCGGCGACGCCTTCTCCGCCGGCTTCCTGCGCGGCCTCAGCCTCGGCCGGGACCGCGTGCAGGCCGCGGGTCTCGGCTGCGCCTGCGCTGCCCTCGTGGCGACCGGCCTGGGCTCCGACCACGGAGCCTTCGACCTGGCCGCCGCCGACGCCTTCGCCGCACAGACCCCGACCAGGAGCACCGTCGCGTCATGACCCCAGACACCGATTCAGGCCAGAGCCCCATCACCCGCCGCCGGTTTGTGGCGGGCTCGCTCGTGACGGGCGCCGGCGTCGCCGTGCCCGGCATCGCCGACGCGAAGGCCAAGCACAAGCCAAAGCCCACGCACAAGCCGGCCAAGCCCAAGTCGACGGTGCACCAGGCCGACGTCGCCGTCGTCGGCGCCGGGCTCTCGGGGCTGACGGCCGCTCGCCAGATCGCGGCCGCGGGCAAGTCCGTGATCGTGCTCGAGGCCCGCGGCCGGGTCGGGGGCCGGTGCTTCAGCCGCTCGATCGGCGCTGGCGCCAGCGACGTGGCCAACATGGGCGCGACCTTCGTGGGACCCACCCAGACCCAGATCCTCGGACTGATGGGCGAGCTGGGCATCTCCAAGTTCCCCGTGTACTCGACCGGGAACCTCCTCTGGTACGAGGACGGCAAGCTCACCCCCTACACGGGGCTCATCCCCCCGGCCAGCAATCCCGCGGCGGCCATCGAGCTCGGGGAGGTCGTCCTGCCCGAGATCGACCAGATGGCCCAGACGGTCCCGCTCGATGCACCGTGGACGGCACCCAACGCGCTGCCGTGGGACTCGATCACCGCCGACAGCTGGGCCGCGGACAACATCAAGACCGCCGACGGCCAGAAGCTCTTCACGCTGGCCGTCAACGCCGTGCTCTCCGTGCTCCCGCGCGACGTCTCGTTCCTGTACTTCCTGTTCTACGTCCACGCCGCCGGAGGCATCGAGCCGCTCGTCAACAACGCCGGCCAGGGCAGCGCCCAGGACTTCCGCGTCTCCGGTGGTACCCAGGGGATCGCGATCAAGGTGGCCGACCAGCTCGGCCGCAAGCACATCCTGCTCTCACAGCCGGTGCGTCGCATCTCCCAGGGCCCCAAGAGCGTCTACGTCTACGCGGACAAGGCCACGGTCAAGGCCGAGCAGGTCATCGTCGCCATCCCGCCCCACCTCGCCGGGCGGATCGTCTACGAGCCCGGGGTGCCCGCGGTGCGCGATCAGCTCACCCAGCGGATGCCGATCGGGTCGCTGATCAAGACGATCGCGGTATATGACAGCCCGTTCTGGCGCGCCCAGGGCCTCAACGGCCAGGTCACGAGCGACACCGGGCCGGTGACGGTGATGTTCGACGCCTCCCCGGCCAGCGGGACGCCCGGCGTGCTGCTGGGGTTCATCGACGGCGATGACGCCCGCGCGCTCTCCGACCAGTCTGACTCGGCGCGGGCGACCGCGGCGCTGAAGTCCTACGCGACGTACTTCGGCCAGCAGGCGGCCAACCCGCGCATGTACTTCGACCAGGTGTGGGACAAGGAGATCTACACCGGCGGTTGCCCGGTCGGGCTCATGCCGCCCGGGGTCATGATCGAGTACGGCCAGGCGCTGCGGGCCCCCGTGGAGCGCATCCACTGGGCCGGGACCGAGACGGCCACGGTCTGGACCGGCTACATGGACGGCGCCGTGCAGGCCGGCAAGCGCGCCGCGAGCGAGGCGCTCGCGCGGCTCTGAGCCTCCATACTGTCCCCCCCGATCACCACGAGGAGGTGCGATGACGAGCGTTCGTGAAGCCACATTCGACCTGTTCCGGGCCCACGGCATGACGACGATCTTCGGCAATCCCGGCTCGACCGAGCTGCCGATGCTCGCCGACTTCCCCGAGGACTTCACCTACGTGCTCGGCCTTCAGGAGCTGGTGGTGATGGGCATGGCCGACGGGTTCGCGCAGGCCAGCGGCCGCCCCACGCACGTCAACCTCCACACCGCCCCGGGCGTGGGCAACGCGGTCGGCGGGATCTTCAACGCCCAGGCCAACAAGTCACCGCTGGTGATCACCGCCGGCCAGCAGGTCCGGCCTCAGATCACGATCGAGGCCAACCTCACCAACCGCGACGCCACCGTCGGACCGCAGCCGTATGTGAAGTGGAGCCACGAGCCGCCGCGGGCCCAGGACGTCCCCGGCGCGATCGCTCGCGCGATCCATCACGCCATGCTGCCGCCCAAGGGCCCGGCGTTCGTGTCGATCCCGATGGATGACTGGAACGCCGAGGCCGACGCAGATCGCAGCGCCGCCGCCATCGCGCGGCGCGTGGTCGGCCGCACGGCTCCCGACGAGGCCGCTCTCAGTGATCTGGCCGAGCGCCTGGCCGGCGCCCTCTCCCCGGTCCTGGTCGCGGGGCCCGACATCGATGCCGCCGGCGGTTGGCACGCCGCCATCGCCCTGGCCGAGAAGCAGCGCCTGCCGGTCTGGGCCAGCCCCGCCACCGGCGGGTCCCGGCTGGGCTTCCCCGAGCGTCATCCGAACTTCGTCGGCGTGCTCCCTCCCGCGATCGGCGCGGTCTCAGAGACCCTGAAGGGCCACGACCTCGTGCTCGTCGTCGGCTCCTCGGTGTTCCCGTACTACCCCTACATTCCCGGCCCGCTGCTGGGCGAGACCACTCAGCTGGTGGCGCTCACCAGCGATCCCGGCGAGGCCGCCCGGGCGCCGATGGGGGACGCCATCGTCGGCGATGTCGGGCTCGCGCTCGAGCGGCTGGTGGCGCTGGTGCCCGAGGCCACCCGCGACGCGCCCGACGCGCGCCCCGATCTGGGCGATCCGCCGGCCGCCGACCCGCCCGATCGCCTGAGCGGCTCGGAGGCGATGGCCGCCCTGGCCGACGCCTTCAGCGACGACGGCATCATCGTGTTGGAGTCGCCGTCGTCCACGCTGTCGCTGCGCAACCGCCTGCGCATCTCGACGCCGGGCAGCTACTACTTCTGCGCCAGCGGCGGCCTCGGCTTCGGGATCGCCGCGGCCGTCGGCGTCCAGCTCGCCCAGCCGGCGCGGCCGGTCGTGTGCGTGCTGGGCGAGGGCTCGGCTCAGTATGGGATCACCGCGCTGTGGAGCGCCCTGGCCTACAAGGCGCCCGTCACGTTCCTCATCCTGCGCAACGACGAGTACATGATCCTCAAGTGGTTCGCCATGCTCGAGCAGGTCACCGGCGCGCCCGGGCTGGACCTCCCCGGTCTCGATGTCGCCGCGGTGGCGCGCGGCTACGGGGTCCCCGCCCAGGACGTCAGCGGGCGCGAGGAGCTCACGGAGGCGCTGCGCGCGTCGATCGCCGCCGGTGACGGCCCCCGCGTCATCCAGGTCCCGGTGGCGTCCGGGATGTGGCTGGAGTAGTGACCGCCACCGCCGTCGATCCGGCCACGATCGTCCCCGAGCCGCCCGGCCCGGCGCCCGACCGGGCACCCGACTGGGTGGCGGCGGGCACGCCCGAGCCGCTGCGTTCCCAATTGGTCGCCGCTCTCGGCGCCGACCGGGTCCTCAGCCGGGCGCTCGACCTCATCCGCTACGCCTCGGACGCGAGCGCCTACCGCCTCATTCCGCAGGCGGTGGCCGTCCCCCGCGACGTGCAGGACATGGCCAAGCTCCTGCGCTGCGCCACCGAGCTCGGGGTGCCGGTCACCTTCCGCGCCGGGGGGACCAGCCTCAACGGTCAGAGCCAGACCGACGCGATCCTCGTCGACGTCCGCCGCCACTGGCGCCGGGTCCGGGTGGAGGACGACGGGGCCCGCCTGCGGGCCCAGCCCGGCGTGGTGCTTGGCCACGCCAACCGCCTGCTCGCCCGCCGGGGCCGACGCATCGGACCCGATCCCGCCTCCACCAACATCGCCTGCGTCGGTGGGGTGGTCGCCAACAACTCGGGCGGGATGCGCTGCGGCGTCATCGCCGACTCCTACCGCACCGTGAGCGCGATGACGCTGGTGCTGGCCAACGGCTCCGTGATCAATACGGCCGACGCCGACGCGGAGGCGCAGTTCGCGGCCGCCGCACCGGCCCTCGCCGCGGGCCTGGCGCAGATCCGCGACCGGATCCGCTCAGACGACGTGCTCGCGGAGCGCATCGCCCGCAAGTTCCAGATCAAGAACACGACCGGATATCGCCTCTGCGCCTTCCTGGACGCAGATACGCCGCTCGAGATCTTCCGGAGGCTGGTCGTCGGCTCCGAGGGGACGCTGGCCTTCGTGGCCGAGGCGGTGTTCGAGACCGTCCCGCTCGGGCGCCACACCACGCTGGCCCTGGTCGGCTTCGAGGACCTCGACGCCGCGGCGGCGGCGGTCGGCGACCTGGTCGCCTGCGGCGCGACCGCCACGGAGCTGATGGTGGCACCGACGCTGATTGCTGCCGGCTGGAACATGCCCGGGATCCCGGAGGCGTGGAGAGAGATCCCACCGACCTCCGCGGCGCTGCTCATCGAATTCCGCGCCGACACGCCGGACGCGCTCGCTCCGCTGGAGGAGGCGGCCGGAGAGATCCTGCGTGAGCGCGGTGGTCACAGCCCGGTCGACGCGGCCGCCCCGCCCCAGTTCTCCCGGCAGGCGGAGGACATCGAGATGCTCTGGCGCGTACGCGAGGGCATGCAGGGCCTGCTGGCCGCCGTGCGCCCGCCCGGCATCACCATGATGATCGAGGACGTCTGCGTCCCTCCGGAGCGCGTGGCCGAGGCGGCCAAGGACCTCCAAGCGCTGCTGGGCAAGCACGGGTTCCTCCAGGGCCTGGCCGGTCACGCCTCCGCGGGCAACCTGCATTTCATCCTCACCGCCGAGTTCGGCAAGGAGGGCGAGCACGAGCGCTACGACGCGTTCATCGCCGACATGGTCGAGCTCATCGTCGACAAGTACGACGGCTCGCTCAAGGCCGAGCACGGCACCGGGCTCAACATGGCCCCGTTCGTCGAGCGCGAATGGGGCCCGGAGGCGACCGAGTTGATGTGGGAGGTCAAGCGGCTCGCCGACCCGGCCGGGATCCTCGCTCCCGGCGTGGTCCTCAACCGCGACCCAGCCGTGCACCTGCGCAACCTCAAGACCGTCCCCGAGGTGGAGGAGAGCGTCACCAAGTGCATCGAGTGCGGCTTCTGCGAGGCGGTGTGCCCCTCACAGAACGTGACCACGACGCCCCGTCAGCGGATCGTGCTCCGCCGCGAGATGGCGCGCCAGCCGCCCGGCTCGCCCGTGCGCGTCGCGCTGGGCGAGCAGTACGAGTACGACGGGATCGAGACCTGTGCTGCCGACGGCTCCTGCATGACCGCCTGCCCGGTGGCAATCGACACCGGGAGCCTGATCAAGGACCTGCGACAGCGCGAGCACAGCCCACACGCCGAACGGATCGCCCTCGAGCTGGCGCGCCGCTACGGCCTGGCCGAGCGTGCCGCCCGTGCGGGCGTGCCGCTGGCGCGGCGGGTGGCGCAAGCGCGCGGCCGGACGATGCCGGCGCCCGCCCCGGCGCGCCTGCCGCGAACCCAGCGCGACGGCGCGGCCGCGGTCTACCTGCCGTCGTGCCTGAACCGGATCTTCGGCCGGCCCGACGGCGCGGTCCCGAACTCCGTCCGGCACAGCCTGCCCGAGGCCCTGGTGGCGATCTCGGCGCGGGCGCAGCGGCCGCTGTGGATTCCGCCGGACGTGGCGGGCCACTGCTGCGGCACGCCCTGGAGCTCCAAGGGCTACGCCGACGGCCTCGCCGAGATGGCAACCCGGACCGGGGCCGCGCTGCGCCGATGGACCGGCGAGGGAGAGCTGCCCGTGGTCATGGATGCCAGCTCGTGCAGCCTCGGCCTGCGCGAGAACCTCGCGCTCGACGGCGTGGAGGTGATCGACTCCGTGAGCTGGGTCCACGATCACCTGCTCGAGCGCCTCGAGATCACCGAGCGGCTCGGCTCGGTCGTGATCCATCCCACCTGCGCCACCGGGCATCTCGGCGCGTCGGGCAAGCTGGCGGCCGTCGCCGGCCGTCTCGCCGAAGAGGTCGTGGTACCGGCCGCGACGCGCTGCTGTGGCATGGCCGGCGACCGGGGCTGGCTTCATCCCGAGCTCCCCGCCGCCGCGGTGGCCGACACGGCCGCCGAGCTCGACGGCCGGACCTTCGATGCCTGTCTGTCGAGCAACCGCACGTGCGAGATCGCCCTGCAGCAGGTCACCGGGCGCGCCTACGAGTCGCTCGTGTTCACCCTGGAGGCGCTCACGCGCTCATGAGTGCCGACGGCCCGCCGTCACCGCCCGCGGGGCTGTGCGACAGCTGCCGTCATCAGCAGATCGTGCGCAACACGCGTGGCTCGGTGTTCTCGCTGTGCCGGCGCTCGAAGAACGAGCCCGATCGCTTCCCCCGCTACCCGCGCCTGCCGGTGGCCCAGTGCCCCGGCTACGAGCGGACTACTGAGGCGGAAGCGGATTGAGGACGATCAGGTTCGATCCGTCCTGAGCCTGCTGGAGCTGCTCGGAGAACAGGCCGCGCGCGGTGAGCTGATCCACGAGCCCGGCCTCGGGCGCGTGGGCCATCTCGGCCACCGACGGCGGCGTCTGCTCGGGCAGGATCTGGGCCAGCGGCTGCTTGAGCAGGGGGGAGAGCTCCTGGCGCACGAACAACACCGCGATGTCGACGGGCTTGGTCGTCACCGTGCGCGAGGAGCTGGGCGGCTTCTTGCTCAGCGTGGCCGACGTCTGCGTGTGACCCGGCGGCAGAATGGCGACGACGTTCTGAGTGCCGGCGATGTACCTGAAGGTGTAGAGCGCAAGCTCGAGCGCCTCGCGGCGCAGCAGCAGGAGCCGGTTGGTCGACGGCTGGCCGACACCGATGGCGCAGTCCTTGCCGCCGATGCCGCAGAGGTTGTAGGCGATGGTGTTGCCGCTCAGCAGGGACACCTGGCTGGAGGTGGGGCTGGGCCGTACCGCCACCTGGAGCCCGCTGCCGGTGGCGTTTGAGGTGGTGCCACTGGCGGCGGCCTGCTGGGCGGCGGCCGCGGCGGCCGCGCTCTCGAGGTTGACCACGGTGACGACCGCGAGCTGGTTGACGCTGTCGATGCGGTAGAAGGGCGCCACGAAGTCGGCGATGTCCCGGGCGCCGAGGGTGCCGCTGTCGGGCGGCTGCCACTCTGACCACTTCGCCGCCGTCGGGCCTGACCGCCTGCCGCCGACGGCGACCGACACGGCGACGACGATCGCGCCGATGCCCAGGGCCACCAGCACCGCGGTTACGGTGCGAAAGCGCCCGGAATGGGGGGACGAGTCCGAGTGCTCGCGGCTGCGGTGCGCCTCGCTGCGCGCCGACCGCGCGACGCCCGCGCCGACCGCACCGTCGTCGGCGGAGTGGTCGGCTCCGGAGGGCTCGGTCACAGCTCGGGCCAGGTGGCGGTGTTCATGAGGTCAAGCTCGGGCTTGTTGAGGCGGACGCTGTCCAGAAGCTCTCCCACCTCGTCGCCGTGAAGCTCCTTGCGCTCCACCAACGCATCGGCGATCGCATCCAGCGCGTCACGGTTGGAGGCCATCAGCGCATAGGCGGTGACGTAGGCCTGGCCCAGCAGCTGAGCCGCGGCCGCGCGCTTGGCGCCGTCGCCCAGCACCGACCCCATCGGGTTCTCGTTGAACGCGCCCCCGCCGGAGGCCCGGTTCATGATCTGCGTGCCGATGCGCTCTAGCCGCCGGCGGACGAGGTCCTCGTCGGTGTCCTCGGCGTTCGGTCCGCGCTTGGGCCCGGGACCGAGGCCCAGCGTCACGGCGTCGGGCCCCATCGCCAGCTGGCCCACCATCACGGCGGCCATCGCCGTGGCCGACTGCACGTCGCCCGCGACGCCCGCCGAGTTCTCCTTGTAGAAGACGTGCTCCGCCGCCATCGCGCCGAGGACCACGATCAGGCGGCCCAGGAAGTAGCTGCGGAAGTGGCTGAAGCGCTCCTCCTTCTCGAGGCTCATGTGGTGGCCCAGCGAGCCGCCCCGCTTGCGGATGGAGAGGCGCGTCGACTCCACGTCCTTGCCGAGGTAGACGTGGCTCGCCGCTGCGTGCCCGGCCTCGTGAATGGCGACGGCGCGCGTCTCGTCCTGGATGTACTCGATGTTCTGGGCGGTGCCGGTCTCCACCGTGGTCATCGCCTCGACGATGTCGCGCCACGCGAACTCGCGGCGGCCCTCGGTGTGGGCGATGGTGAGGGCCATCGAGCAGCACTGCTCGATCATCGAGGGCGAGTAGCCGTTGGTGATGCGCGCCAGCTCATCGCGACGGCGGTCGGTGTCCAGGTCGGGCTCGTGGTCGACCTTGCCCAGGTACAGGTCCAGGATGTCCAGCCGGTCGTCCTTGGTTGGCGTCCGGAACCAGATGTGGCGTCCCATGCGCCCCGGGCGGGTGAGCGCGGGATCCAGGACCTCGATCGGGACGTTGCAGGCGCCGATGAAGTAGATCTGCTCCGAGCGCGGCTTGGGCGGGGAGAGCCGCAGCCGCAGCTTCCCGATCTTGCTCGGGACCACGAACATCGCGTCGAGGAACGTGTTGAGACGGTTGGTGAAGAACTTGCGCATCAGCGGCGGCTCGTCGATGCCGTCCATCACCACCAGCAGCTGGTTGAGCGCTTGGCCGCCGCCCTGGCCGCCGCCCATGCCGAAGCCCGGGTAGTAGCGGAGGATCCGTTCGTTGATGCGCTGGGCGACGGTCGTCGGCCCGGTCGTCTGCTCGGCGCGGGCCGTGAACAGCCGCTCGCGCCACTCGCGCGACTCGATGATCACGTCGCCCGACGCGGTGATGGCGCCGTTGGGCCCGAAGAAGCAGTGGTCGTGGATCGAGGCGGCCGCCGACCCCGCCGCGGCCGGCGGAGCCATGCCGCTGCCCAGCGCCTGGCGGCGCATGCCCACGGCATCGATCTCGTCGATGAAGACGATGCACTGGCCGCCCCACTTGGCGGCCAGCTTGCGTGCCTTGCGCGCGAGGAACTGGACGGTGATGGCGTCCATCCCGATGAACATCCCGGCGAAGCCCGACCCCGGGATGGTCACGAACGGGCAGTTGAAGTTGGTGGCAATGGCCTTGGAGATCATCGTCTTGCCGGTGCCCGGCGCGCCCAGGAACAGGAGGCCGCGCTCGCGCTTGCCGCCGGCCTTCTCAAACGCCTCGCCTGACTGCCAGAGGGAGATGACGCGCGTGATCTCCTCCTTGGCCTCGGCCTGGCCGCGGACGTCGTCGATCTTTACGCCCCAGCTCGCGTCGCCGGGCTCGTAGCCGCGGATCTGGCGCACCGCGAAGAACAGGAACGGCCCGAAGAAGATCGCGAAGTTGACGAAGAACAGCAGCGGCAGCTGCACGAAGACGAGCCCGAGCTGGGGCAGCGTGTCGGGTGGGAAGATCTGGCGCAGCCCGTCGAACGGGTTGAAGAACGGGGCGCTGACGCCGGCGAAGGCGAAGAACACCTGGCACAGGGCCAGCAGCGCGAGGATGATCAGCACGTAGATCGGCAGCCGCCGGAACTTCCCGCGCCAGTACCAGTAGCGGCGCCGCGCGACGATGTCGTCCTGCTTGAGTGACATGTCCGCGCCGTACAGGGCGGGGGAGGGGATGAGCTTGCGCGCCAGCACCTCGACCAGGCCACGGAACGACACCACGGCGATGGCCGTGACGATCAGTGAGACAGCGAGGCTCCAGTGGTTGGAGTCAAAGAGGACGAGGAAGAACGCGGGCGCGGTCAGCAGCGCCACGAACGTCGCCGCTCGTGTCAGCCGTCGCCACTCCGAGGCGAGTGCGGACGCGTGCTCGTTGACCCCCGACATCCCCGGTCTCTCTTGTGCATAGGCCATGCGTTTGCTTGAGGGTACAGGGCGAGGAACGCGTACGGGGCAGCTATTCGGGTCCTGTCGCGCTCAGGCTGGGACGGCCCCTCGTCCGCTCTCCGCCACTCGAGCACGCGCCGTTCACCCCGGCCGGGGATCCCACACCTCTAAGCCCCCACTTACCCAAAACTCACAAATTCGAACATTTGTGCGCCATGCGAACGCTCGTTGTCAGAGCACCCACAATCGCCGCGGCCGGCGCGCCGGGTGCGAGGGGGTGGGCTATCGCCGCGGCGCACCCGGCGCGAGTGGGTTGACTGGTCCGCTAGGTTCGACCGTCGGAACCGGACAAACCACGCCCCTGGGGAGGGAACATGAACCGAGTACGGCTACCTGTTTTCGCCGCCGCCGGAGCTGCTGCTCTGGCTGTGGCGAGCGCATCTGTGGCCTCGGCCGCCACGCCGGCCAAGGTGACGCTGCGCAACTCCGAATCGCCGGCCGCGGCCACAACCCCGCGAACCGGGTCCGTTGCCTCCGGGACCCAGATGAACTTCGAGGTGGAGCTCAAGCTGGCCGATGAGGCCGGCGCCGAGTCCTTCGCCCGCGCGGTCTCCACTCCAGGCAGCGCCTCCTACGGCAAGTTCCTGACGCCCGCGCAGTGGGAAGCGCAGTACTCGCCGTCGGCCGCTGATGTCGGCCAGGTCAAGCAGTTCCTGTCCCAGAGCGGATTCACGGTCAACGGCGTGTCGGGCGACCGGATGGCCGTCGAGGCCTCGGGCACCGCGGCGCAGGTCGAGCAGGCATTCGGGACCTCGCTGTCGACGCACCAGGTGGACGGCCAGTCGCTCGTGCTCGCCGACCAGAACCTGTCGGTCCCGTCCAACATCGCCGGCATCGTCGGCGGCGTGTCAGGCGTGAGCGACACCCTGGAGAAGCCCGACAGCACCGTCGGGGGCCCGAGCACCACAACCAGCACAGCGCCGGCCGCGGGGAATCCCAACCAGCCGCCGTTCCCGCCCGAGGCCGGCTTCCGGGCCGCGCCCCCGTGCGGTCAGTACTACAACCAGATCTTCGACACGACGCTGCCCCAGTTCCCCGGGGGTCAGGCCAACCCGCCGTGGGTGGTCTGTGGCTACACCGGGCCGCAGTTCCGCAGCGCGTATGGCCTGAACGACTCCAACACCGGACGCGGGGTCACCGTGGCGGTGGTCGACGCGTACCTGTCGCCGACGCTGTTTGCCGATGCGCACCGGTTCGCGCAGACCAACGACCCGGGAAACCCCTTCACCGCGGGTCAGTTCGAGACGCAGGCCCCGGCCAGCTTCAACAAGGGCGGCCCCAACAAGTGCGACGCTTCCGACTGGTTCGGGGAGCAGACCCTCGACGTGGAGGCCGTGCACAACGTGGCACCGAGCGCCACGGTCCTGGCCGCGGCGGCCAAGAACTGTGACTCCACGGCGCTCAACAAGGCGCTGCGCAACGTGATCGACCAGCACTCGGCCCAGGTCGTGAGCAACTCCTACGGTGACGATGGCGGCGACGCGCTCGACACGGCTGGCGATCGCCAGGCGACCGACTCCATCCTGTTGATGGCGGCGGCCACCGGCGTCACCGTGACGTTCTCCAGCGGCGACAACGGCGACGAGTTCACCACCATCGGACAGGTGGCGGCTGACTACCCCGCCTCCAGCCCCTACGCCACCGCCGTCGGCGGCACGACCCTCCAGATCGGCCAGTCCGGTCAGCGGCTCGGTGAGTACGGCTGGTCCACAGCGCGCAGCTTCCTCTGCAACGACACACTCGTGTCCGAGGGCGGCTGCACGGCGTCCCAGGAGGGCCAGTGGCTCCCGATCGACCTCGCGCTGGATGGCGGGTCCGGCGGCGGCACCAGCGTCGTCTACCCGCAGCCGTTCTACCAGCAGGGCGTCGTTCCGAACTCGCTGTCCGAGGTCAACGGCAACACGCCGATGCGCGTGGTGCCCGACATCTCGATGGAGGGCGATCCCGGCACGGGCATGCTGGTCGGGCAGACGCAGCAGTTCCCCAACGGCGTCTTCTATGACCAGTACCGGATCGGCGGCACGAGCGTGGCCTCACCACTGCTGGCCGGCGTGGTGGCCCGAGCCGATCAGGCTCACGGCTCCTCGCTCGGGTTCATCAACCCGGCGCTGTACTCCCTGTCCGGCAGGCCGTCGGCTCTGTTCGACATCGGGCCGGCCGGGAACCAGGATCAGTCCCGTTCGGACTTCGCCAACTCGGTCGACAACACGGACGGACTGCTGTACACGCACCGGATCATCGGTTACGAGGGCCCTGAGCAGTTCTGCACCCCCAAGGGCGTCTGCACGACGCGGCAGGTGGCGCTCCACGCCACGCGCGGCTACGACAACATGACGGGGCTCGGTTCGCCGGGCGCCAACTTCGTGCGGGCCCTCAGCGGGCACTGAGCAAGACGAGCGATGTGCCGGACGCGTTGTGTTTGACGCGTCCGGCCCTCGCCGCCGGCCCCGCGGGCTATCGGGCCTCAGGGGTTGGCGGCGACGTGCCTGGGGTCGCGGCGGGACTCCGCGATCCCCTCGTTCCCGCACCCGGTGCGCGGCGCGTCGCGACGACCAAGAGGACGATCGCGGGCGCGATGAACAGCCCGATCGTCATGACGCCCACCAGCGCTTCCGCCGTCAGCAGGGCGATCGCCGTCCAGGCCACCGTCGTCCCCCAGCGTGCGCCGGACCGCCGCGCGCGCAGGGCAACGATGACGACGGCGGACACCGCGGCGGGGATCCCGACCAGGATCAGCACCCACGCGCCGTTCTGCTGGACGAGGGTCGCGCTGCCGAGGGTCACGCCGTTGACATCCGACGCGGAGGACGTCGAGTACACCGGCGCGATCAGCGCCGCCAGCAACAGCCCGAGCGACCACACGAGCGCGGCGACGCTCAGCCGAACCGACAGCCGCCACCGGTCAGACGCCGCGCGAGCGCTCATGCCCATAGGGTAGATCGGGCGCGCGACGCCCTCAGCTGACCGCGCGCCCGTGGGCCGTCAGCTGACCGTACGCCCGTGCGCCGTCAGCTGACCGCGCCCTTGGCCCATCACAGGTTGACGGCCACGTACTTCGTCTCGAGGTACTCCTCGATCCCCTCGTAGCCGCCCTCGCGCCCGAAGCCCGACTGCTTGACGCCGCCGAACGGCGCCTGGGCGTTGGAGACGATCCCCTGATTGAGGCCGATCATCCCGGTCTCGAGCCTCTCGCACACCCGCAGGGCCCGCTTGAGGTCGTTGGTGAAGACATAGGCCACCAGGCCGTACTCGGTGTTGTTGGCGGCGGCGATCGCCTCGTCCTCGTCGGTGAAGCCCTTGACTGGGGCCACGGGACCGAAGATCTCCTCCTGTAGGAGCTCGGCGTCGTCGGGGATGTCGGTGAGGACGGTCGGCTGGTAGAAGTAGCCCGCGCCGTCGCGCTTGTGGCCGCCGACCACCGCGGTGGCCCCCCGGCCGATCGCGTCCTCGACGAGGTCTGACACCTTGCCCCGCTGGCTGTCATCGATGAGCGGGCCTACGTCGGTGCCCTCGTCCACGCCGCGGCCGAGCGTGAGAGCGCCCATCTTCTCCGCGAGCTTGGAGGCGAACTGATCGGCGACGGCGCCGGCGACGTGGAAGCGGTTGGCCGAGGTGCACGCCTCGCCCATGTTGCGCATCTTGGCCAGCATCGCCCCGGCCACCGCGGCATCGATGTCGGCGTCCTCGAAGACGATGAACGGCGCGTTACCGCCGAGCTCCATCGAGAGGCGCAGCAGCGTGTCCGAGGCCTGCGCCATGAGCCGCCGGCCGACCTCGGTGGAGCCGGTGAAGGACATCTTGCGCAAGCGCTGGTCGGCGATCAGCGGGCTCATCGTCTCGCCCGACGATGACGCGGTGATGAGGTTGAGCACGCCCCCGGGCAGCCCGGCCTCCTCCAGGATCTTGGCCAGCGCCAGCATCGAGAGCGGCGTCTGCTGGGCGGGCTTGACGACCATCGTGCAGCCGGCGGCGACCGCGGGGCCGATCTTCCGCGTGCCCATCGCCAGCGGGAAGTTCCAGGGGGTGATCATCAGGCACGGCCCGACGGGCTGCTTCATCGTCAGGATGCGGCCCGCGCCGTTGGAGGCGACCGCGTAGCGGCCGTCGATGCGGACCGCCTCCTCCGAGAACCAGCGGAAGAACTCGGCCGCGTAGGCGATCTCGCCCAGCGACTCCTTGATCGTCTTGCCCATCTCCAGGGTCATGAGGAGGGCCAGCTCATCCTTGCGCTCGGTGATCATCTCGAAGGCGCGGCGCAGGATCTCGCCGCGCTCGCGCGGCGCCATGGCGGCAAACTCGGGCCCGGCGTCGACGGCGGCGTCCAGCGCGGCCTTGGCGTCGTCCACCGACGCGTCGGCGACGTCGCACAGCGGCTCCTCGGTGGACGGGTCCTCGACGCTGAGCGTGCCCTTGGCACCGTCGCGCCACTCGCCGGCGATGTAGAGCTGCTTGGGGACCTGGTCGACGACCTGCTGTTCTTGAGAGGCGGTGATCGTGGTCATGGGCCTCAACCTACTACTGCGGCGACAGCCGGTCCCGTGAGACGGCAAAGGGCGCCGACCCTATGCGGTCGACGCCCTTTATCCGGCTATGCGTTGTCTGCGGCTGGGCGGGTTACGCGGCCGCGTGGTGCGGCGCCGGCTCCAGCGCCACGTTGAGCACCTCGTCGATGGTCATCGCGAAGTGGAATGTCATCTGGTCGCGCACCTCCTGTGGCACGTCGTCCAGGTCGCCGCGGTTGCGCTCCGGGAGCACGACGTCGGTCAGGCCGGCCGCGTGCGCCGCGAGCACCTTCTGCTTGAGGCCACCGATCGGCAGCACCCGGCCCTGCAGCGTCACCTCGCCGGTCATCCCGACGGTGTGCTTCACCGGCCGCTCGGAGAGCAGCGAGGTGAGCGCGGTCACCATCGTCACGCCGGCGCTCGGGCCGTCCTTGGGGATGGCGCCGGCCGGGACGTGGACGTGGAACGCCTCGTCCTCGAACTGGGCGGGGTTGATGTTGAGGTCGGCGGCGTGGCCACGGACGTAGGAGAGCGCGATCTGCGCCGACTCCTTCATCACGTCACCCAGCTGCCCGGTCAGCGTCAGCCCCGGCTTGCCCGGCATCCCGGTCGCCTCGACGAACAGGACGTCGCCGCCGGCGCCGGTGACCGCCAGGCCGGTGGCCACACCGGGGACCGCCGTACGGACGGCGGACTCCTGGAAGTGGCGCTGACGCCCGAGGGCGTCACGGATCTGCTCGGTGTCGATCGTCACCGGCGCGACGACCTTCTCCGACGCGATTTGAGTCGCCGTCTTGCGAAGCAGCGTGCCGAGGTCGCGCTCGAGCTGGCGAACGCCGGCCTCACGCGTGTACTCGGTGGTCACGGTGGTGAGCACCTCGTCTGAGATCTCCACCTCCTCCGCTCGCAGGCCATTGCGCTCCAGCTGACGCGGCCACAGGTACCCGCGGGCGATCGCCACCTTCTCAGAGGTGGTGTAGCCGTCGAAGCGGATGACCTCCATGCGGTCCAGCAGCGGACCGGGGATGGTGTCGGCCACGTTGGCGGTGGCGATGAACATGACGCCGGACAGGTCCAGCTCCAGGTCGAGGTAGTGGTCGCGGAACGAGTGGTTCTGCGCCGGGTCCAGGACCTCCAGCAGGGCCGCCGACGGATCGCCGCGCCAGTCGGCGCCGACCTTGTCGACTTCGTCGAGCATGATCACCGGGTTCATCGTCCCGGCGTCGCGCAGGGCACGGACCAGCCGTCCCGGCAGCGCGCCGATGTATGTCCGCCGGTGACCGCGGATCTCGGCCTCGTCACGGACGCCGCCCAGCGACATGCGCACGAACTTGCGGCCCGTGGCGCGGGCGATCGACTCGCCGATCGAGGTCTTGCCGGTGCCGGGCGGGCCGATCAGGGTGAGGATCGCGCCGGAGCGCTTGTCCTCGGTGATCCCACGATCGACGCGCAGCTTCTTGACGGCGATGTACTCGACGATCCGGTCCTTGACGTCCTCCAGGCCGGCGTGGTCCTCGTCGAGGACCGTGCGGGCGTGCACCGGGTCGAGCTTCTCCTCGGAGTTCTCGGACCACGGCACCGCGATCAGCCAGTCCAGGTACGTGCGGATGATGCTGGACTCCGCCGACTGCTCGCCCATCTTCTCCAGCCGGCCAAGCTCCTTCTCGGCCTGCTCGCGAGCGTGGTCGGGCATGCCGGCCTCTTCGATCTTGGTGCGGTACTCCTCCACGATCGAGGCGTCGTCCTCGTCGAGCTCCTTGCGGATCGACTCCATCTGCTTGCGCAGGAAGTACTCGCGCTGCTGCTTCTCGGCGCCGGACTCCACGTCGTCGCGGATGCGCTTGCGCACCTGCAGCTCGGCCAGCCGCTCGCGTTGGTAGCCCAGCGCAAGCTCCAGCCGCTCGGTGACGTCGAGCGTCAGCAGCAGCTTGACCTTCTGGTCGTAATTGAGGTCGGGGGAGTAGCCCGAGGTGTCGGCGAGGGTGCCGGGCTCGCTGATCGAGCGCATGAAGCCGGCGATCCGGCCGTCATCGCCGCGGAGCTCGAGGATCTCCTCGACCACGGCGCGGTACTCGCGCTCCAGGTTGCGGGTCTTGCCATCAACAGGGACGGCGTCGGGCTGCTCGTTGACCTCCACGAACAGCCGGCCGTCGGGCAGCGTCTGGGCGGCACCCGCGACACCGCGGTGCAGGCCCTGGAGCTCAAAGGCGCGGCCGCCACCAGGCAGGCGCACGCGATTGCTCACCTCGGCGACCGTGCCCACGGCCGCGAAATCATGCTCGTGACGGGGCACCAGCAGGACGCGCTCTTCGTCGCCGGCGTCGATCGCCAGCGTGAGCGACATGCCCGGGAAGACGACGACGTCCTCCAACGGGACCAGAAGAAGGCGACTCATCAAGTCTTCACTTTCATTAGGTGCTTACGAATCATAAGTGGAGGATACCACCGGGGCCAGCCGAACCCAAATAGATCTCAGTCCTTCTCACTGAGATTATCAACAGCACTTCGCCTCATGGGCACGTGTCCGCCCTGCCATTGCCCGAGATCTGGGATCATCGGTGGCCATGGCACACGAACCCCCACGCCCGTCAGACCCGGCCCACGACGTCCTGGCCGCCGAGGAGTTCGGCATGCCCGCCCCGGACCCCGCGCTCCATCGCGAGCCGGCCCACGACGTCCTGGCCGCCGAGGAGTTCGGCATGCCCGACCCCGATCCGGTCCTCCGCTATCACGGTCCCGTGACCCTCCCCGACGATCCCACCGGAATCGCCGAGCCCCACGACGTCCTCGCCGCCGAGGAGTTCGCCCTGCCCGCGGGCCATGGCGAGGTGAGCGTCTGGGGTCCGCAGCCCGGCCTGGGCTCCCGCCGGGCGCTGCTGGCCGCCGCCGCGCTGGCCTTGCTTGCAACGTTGTTGTTGCGCAAACGTCGCACTTAAGTCCCAGACGCGTCTTGTTTCGTCACGGCCCGGGGCGCCACCCTGGCCCCCGTGACGCAAAATAAGCCCGCATACGGTGCACCAGATGACTCACGTCTGGCGAAGCTGGCGGTAACGCCAGCACGGCGTGGTGTCGCGGAGGCAGTTGTATGACCTGGGGTGCTCGCGCAGCAGCATCGCGCGGCGTGTAGAGCGGCGGCGGCTGCTGCGTATCCACCGAGGCGTCTACGCCGTCGGCCACAAGCGCCTCACCGCCAAGGGTCGGTGGATGGCGGCGGTCCTGGCCTGCGGGCCCGGCGCCGTGCTCAGCCACCGCGAGGCCGCGGCCCTCCACGACCTGCGACAGATCGGTGGCGGCCCCGTCAACGTGACGGCGGCCCGCAGGCATGAGTTGAAGGGGATCCGCTGCCACTGGGCCCGGACGCTGCACGTGAACGACACCTCCACCATCGACGGCATCCCCGTCACCACCGTCGCCCGCACCTACCTCGACCTCGCCGAGGTCCTCAACCACGCCCGCCTCATCGATCTCCTCGAGGCCGGCGAGCGCCAGAACAAGCTCGACGTCGCCGCGATGCACGCCGTCGTCGCCCGTAACCCGGGCCGCCACGGCATCATCGCGCTGCGCGCCGCCATGGCGGAGCTCACCGACGAACCACCCCTCATCCAGTCGCCCCTGGAGCAGGCGTTCCGGGAGATCATCCGCAGCCACCACCTTCCCGAGCCGCAGTTCAACGTCTACGTCGAAGAGGAGCTGGTGGACGTCGTGTGGCGCGAGCGCCGTCTGGTCGTCGAGATCGACAGCTGGGGCTTTCACCGTGGCAAGCGTCCGTTCGAGGACGATCGGCGCCGGGGCAACAAGCTGCTCCGGGCCCACTGGCGCCTTGCGCGCTTCACCGACGCCCAGGTGATGTTCCACCCGGACGACGTCGGCGCCGAGCTCAGCGACCTGCTGAGCGACGAGCCTTGGCCACCGCCGGCGAGATCAGGTCCGTGATCGACCCGTCCTCGAGCTCGGCGGCCAGTGCGATCGTCTCTGACAGCGTCGGGTGCGGATGGACGGTGAGCGCGATGTCCTCGGCGTTGGCGCCCATCTCCAGGGCGTGCACGGCCTCGGCGATCAGGTCGCCGGCGTTGACCCCGACGATCCCCGCGCCCAGCAGCCGATGGGTCTCGGGCTCGAAGAGCAGCTTGGTCATGCCCTCGTCGCGGCCCAGGCCCAGGGCCCGGCCCGAGGCGCTCCAGGGGAAGATCGCCTTCTCGTACTCGATGCCGTCGGCCTTGGCCCGCGTCTCGGTGAGGCCCATCCATGCCACCTCGGGATCGGTGTAGGCCACCGACGGGATCGTCTTGGCGTCGAACTCGACGTCGAGCCCGGAGATGACCTCCGCCGCCACCTTGGCCTCGTGCATGGCCTTGTGGGCCAGCTGCGGCTCCCCGACGATGTCGCCGATGGCGTAGATCCCGGGTACGTTGGTGCGCATCTTGGAGTCGACGGGGATGAAGCCGCGATCGTCGAGCTTGACCCCCGCGGCCTCCGCCTCGATGGCCCGGCCGTTGGGCACCCGCCCGACGGCGACGAGCACGCGGTCGAACATCCGCGAACCGGCTCCCGAGATCTCCACCTTCAGCCCGTTCTTCTGGGCCTTGATGCTCTCCGCCCGGCTGGACAGGAGCACGTCCTGGTAGCGCCCGCCGATCCGCTTGGACAGAACGCGCACGAGGTCGGAGTCGCAGCCCGTGAGCAGGTGGTCGAGCATCTCCACGACGGTCACCTTGGCGCCGAGGGCGTCGTAGACGCACGCCATCTCCAAACCGATGATCCCGCCGCCGATCACGAGCAGCCGCCCCGGGATCGACGACGGCGAGAGCGCTCCGGTGGAGTCGATGATCCGCTCGTCCTCGGGCAGCCCCGGGATGGTCGCCGCCTGGGACCCGGCGGCGATGATGAGGTTGTCGAAGGTGATCTCGCGGTCGCCAACGGCGATCGAGTTGGCGCCGGTGAGCGTGCCCTCACCGTGGATCACCTCGACCTCGCGCCGCTTGGCCAGGCCGACGAGCCCGCCGGTGAGCTTGCCGACGACGGACTGCTTCCAGTCCAGGAGCTTCGGGAGGTCCACCTTGGGCTTGCCGAAGGAGACGCCGTGGGCGGCCATCTCCTCGGTCTCGGCGATCACCCGTGCCGCGTGCAGCAGCGCCTTGCTCGGGATGCAACCGACGTTGAGGCAGACCCCGCCGAGGCGCTCGTGGCGCTCGATCAGCGCGGTGCGCAACCCCAGGTCGGCGGCCCGGAACGCGGCCGTGTAGCCGCCGGGGCCCGATCCGAGCACCACCACCTGGAAGTCGTGGTCGCCGTCAGCGGGGGAGGGGGGAGGGGGCGGCTCGGAGATGACGGCAACCTCGGTGTCGCCCTCCTTCGATGCGCCGTTGTCCGACTCCGCGGCAGAGGCGCCGTCAGCCGAGGCGGCGCCCTCGAGCTTCAGCAGGACCGACCCCTCGGACACCCGGTCGCCCACGGCCACCGACAGCTCGGACACCACGCCCGCGAACGGGGCGGGGACGTCCATCGTGGCCTTGTCTGACTCGAGCGTGACCAGCGGATCCTCGACCGCCACGGAATCTCCGACGGAGACGAGGATCTCGATGACCGGTACGTCGTCGAAGTCCCCGATGTCGGGGACGCGCACCTCGGAGCTCATCCGCGCGCTTCCCTCACAGCAGGGCCCGGCGCAGATCGGACAGCACGCCGACCAGGTACGCCACGAACCTCGCCGCGGCGGCGCCGTCGATCACGCGGTGATCGTAGGAGAGCGACAGCGGCACCATCAGCCGCGGCACGAACTCCGAGCCGTTCCACACCGGCTTCATGGCGGCTCGGGTGACGCCGAGGATCGCGACCTCCGGAGCGTTGATGATCGGCGTGAACGACGTCCCGCCGATCCCGCCGAGCGAGGAGATCGTGAACGTGGCACCGCGCATCTGGTCCAGCGAGAGCTTGCCCTCCCGGGCCAGCCCTGACAACTCGGTGAGGTCGCCGGCGATCTCCTTGAGGCCCTTCTTGTCGGCGTCCTTGATCACCGGTACGAGCAGGCCGCCCGGCGTGTCGGCGGCAAAGCCGATGTTGTAGTAGCGCTTGAGGACGAGCTCGTCACCGTCCAGCGACGAGTTGAAGTTGGGGAACTCCTTGAGCGCGGTCACGCACGCCGCCACCAGGAAGGACACCATCGTGAACTTGACGCCCTCGCGCGCGTGCTCCTCGTTGAGCCGCTTGCGCCAGGCCTCCAGGTCGGTGATGTCGGCCTCGTCGTTGTGGGTGACGTGGGGGATCATCACCCAGTTGCGCGCGAGGTTCGGCGCGGAGATGCGCTGGATCCGCGAACGCTCGACGCGCTCGATCGGGCCGAACTTCTCGAAGTCCACCTGCGGCCACGGGAGCAGGTCCAGGCCGGCCACACCGCCGCCACCGGGGGCCGGCGAACCGGGAGCCCCCGCGGTGCCCTTGCCGTCGGCGAGGCTCTGGACGTCCTCCTTGGTGATCCGCCCCTTGCGGCCGCTGCCGCTCACCGAGCGCAGGTCGACGCCCAGCTCACGGGCCAGCCGCCGCGCGGACGGGCTGGCGTAGATCGGGCCGCCGCCGTTGGTGCGCGCGCGCGCCGGGGCTTGCGGTTGCGCGGGCGCCTCGGCCGGCTGCGCGGGCGCTTCGGCCGGCTGCGAAGGCGCCTCGACGGACTCGGCGGGCGTCGTCGTCGGAGCGCTGGCCGCACCGGCGGCCGCGGCCTGCTCGGCGGGCTCGCCACCCCCGGCATCCCCATCGCCGGAACCGGTCGAGCCACCGTCAGCGCTCTCGACGCTCATCAGGACCGAGCCCTGGGCCACGCGGTCGCCCACGGACACGCTGATCTCGCGCACCACGCCGGCCAGCGGCGCGGGGACGTCCATCGTGGCCTTGTCTGACTCGAGCGTGACCAGCGGATCCTCGACCGCCACGGAATCTCCGATGGAGACGAGGATCTCGATGACCGGTACGTCGTCGAAGTCCCCGATGTCCGGGACTTCCACCTTCGTCAATGTCGCGCTCATACCGTCGTGGGCAGCGGGGCGTCGGCGTCGATCTCGTACTGCTTGATGGCCTTGGCCACCAGCTGGCGGTCAACCGCGCCGGCGTCGGCGAGCTCCTTGAGAGCGGCCACCGCGACGTAGTGGCGGTCGACCTCGAAGAAGCGCCGCAGCGCGGTGCGGAAGTCGCTGCGCCCGTAACCGTCGGTACCCAGGGTCCGGTAGGGCCCCGGCACCCACTGGCGGATCTGGTCGGGCACCGCGCGCAGGTAGTCGGTGGAGGCGATGACCGGCCCGCGGCGATCCGAAAGCTGCTCGCTCACGTACGCCGCCCGGGCCTTGGAAGCGGGGTGCAGCATGTTCCAGCGCTCGACCTCCAGGCCGTCGCGGCGCAGCTCGGAGAACGAGGTCACGCTCCACACGTCCGCCAACACCCCGAAGTCCTCCTCGAGCAGGTCGGCGGCCGCGAGCACCTCGCGCAGGATGGTGCCCGAGCCCAGCAGCTGGACGACCGGCTTGCGTGAGCGCTTCGGGGCCTCCCGCAGCCGGTACATGCCGCGCAGGATCCCCTCCTCGGCGCCTTCCGGCATCGCCGGATGCACGTAGTTCTCGTTCATCAGGGTGACGTAGTAGAAGACGTCCTCCTGCTCCTGGATCATGCGGCGCAGGCCGTCCTGGATGATCACCGCCAGCTCGGAGCCGAACGCCGGGTCATAGGCGCGGCAGTTGGGCACCACGGAGAAGAGCAGGTGGCTGTGGCCGTCCTCGTGCTGGAGACCCTCTCCGTTCAAGGTGGTTCGCCCGGCGGTGCCGCCCAGCATGAAGCCCCGGGTGCGGCTGTCGCCCGCGGCCCACACGAGGTCGCCCACCCGCTGGTAGCCGAACATCGAGTAGTAGATGTAGAACGGGACCATCGGCACGTCGTGGGCGCTGTAGGACGTGCCCGCGGCGATGAAGGACGAGATCGAGCCCGCCTCGGTGATCCCCTCCTCCAGGATCTGGCCGTGCGCGTCCTCCTTGTAGAACATGAGCTGCTCGGAGTCCTGAGGGCTGTAGCGCTGGCCGAAGGGGGAGTAGATCCCGACCTGGCGGAACAGGCCCTCCATGCCGAAGGTGCGCGACTCGTCGGGGACGATGGGGACGATGTGGCGACCGAGCTCCTTGTCGCGCAGGAGCGCCGCCAGGATGCGCACGAACGCCATCGTCGTCGAGATCTCGCGCTCGCCCGTGCCCTCCAGCTGCGACTTGAAGGTCTCCAGCGGCGGCGCCGTGATCGAGGACGACTTCGGCCGGCGGGTCGGCAGCGAACCGCCCAGCGCCTCGCGGCGCTCGCGCAGGAACTGCATCTCCGGTGAGCCCTCGGGCGGCTTGTAGTACTCGGCGTCGTGGACCTGCTGATCGGTGAGCGGCAGCTCGAAGCGGTCACGGAAGGCAAGCAGCGCGGCCTCGGTCATCTTCTTGGCCTGGTGGGTGATCATCTGGCCCTCGCCCGAGACCCCCATGCCGTAGCCCTTGATCGTCTTGGCCAGGATGACCGTCGGCTGGCCGGTGTGCCGGACTGCGGCGTCGTAGGCCGCATAGACCTTCTGCTGGTCGTGCCCGCCGCGGTTGAGCAGCCAGATCTCGTCGTCTGACATGTGCTCGACGCGCTTGAGCAGCCGCGGGTCCCGTCCGAAGAAGTGCTCCCGGACGTAGGCGCCGTCACGGGACTTGAACGTCTGGTAGTCGCCGTCGACGCAGTCCTCCATCACCTTGACCAGAGCGCCGTCGACGTCGGCCTCGAGCAGCGGGTCCCACCGCGTGCCCCAGATGACCTTGATGACGTTCCAGCCGGCGCCGCGGAAGTCCGACTCCAGCTCCTGGATGATCTTGCCGTTGCCGCGCACCGGCCCGTCGAGGCGCTGGAGGTTGCAGTTGACCACCCAGATGAGGTTGTCCAGTTGCTCGCGCCCGGCCAGGGCGGTCGCCCCCATCGACTCGGGCTCGTCCATCTCGCCGTCGCCGAGGAAGGTCCATACCTTGCGCTGGGTGGTGTCGGCCATCCCGCGCGCCTCCAGGTACTTCATGAAGCGCGCCTGATAGATCGAGGTGATGGCTCCGATGCCCAGCGAGACCGTCGGGAACTGCCAGAACTCGGGCATCAGCCATGGGTGGGGGTAGGAGCTGAGTCCGCCCGCGACCGAGACCTCCTGCCGGAAGCCGTCGAGCTGCGCCTCGGTGAGCCGGCCTTCCAGGTAGGCGCGGGCGTAGTTGCCCGGCGAGGAGTGGCCCTGGAAGTAGACGAGGTCACCACCGTGCTCGGCGGTCGGTCCGTGCCAGAAGTGATTGAAGCCGACCTCCATGAGCGTGGCCAGCGACTGGTAGGTGGCGATATGGCCGCCCAGCTCAGAGGAGATCTTGTTGGCGCGCAGGACCATGCAGATGGCGTTCCAGCGCACGATCGAGCGCACGCGCCGCTCGAGCATCGGATCCCCGGGGAAGGGCGGCTCCAGCGCCCGCGGGATCGTGTTGACGTACGCGGTGTTGAGGCTGGCGATCGGGCCGGTCCCGGCGTGCTGGGCGCGCTCGATGACCCGCATGAGCAGGTCCCGCGCACGGTCCGGTCCGTCATGGGTGACGACCGCATCCAGCGCCTCAAGCCACTCGGTCGTCTCTACCGCGTCGGGATCGACGGCCTCAGGCTCGGCTCCGTTGCCATTCGTGTTCGGCGTCTTCGTCTGGACTCGATCAGTCATGGCCTATGGGGAGTAGGGGTCAGGTGCTCGACTATACCTCCGTGGATCGCACCGCTACGGGCGCGGCTTGGCATGCCGGTTTGGCGTAGCGTGGAGGCATGACCTTGCACAAGGTGGAGGGCCTTCCGGGCGCCCCGTGGGATCGTCCGCTGGCCGGCATGCTGGACCGGATAACGGTGTATTCCGAGGTGCTGGAGGACAACCCACTCGGCGATCCGGCGCGCAGGCCGCTCTACGTCTACCGCTCCCCGGGAGCGATCGCGCCGGGTCGTGAGCGCTTCCCGTCGGTCTACGTCCTGCAGGGCTACTCCGGCCAGCTCGACATGTGGCTCGGGCGATCCGCGTTCGAGCCCACCAACGTCGAGCGGCTCGATGCCATGTTCGCCGCCGGGGAGTGCCCGGACGCGATCGTCGTGTTCGTCGACGCCTGGACCTCGCTGGGCGGCTCCCAGTTCCTCAACTCCTCGAGCACGGGCCGCTATCTGGACTACCTGTGCGACGAGGTCGTGCCCTTCGTCGACGAGCGCTACCCGACCATGCCCGGCCGCGAGCACCGCGGAGTGGCCGGCAAGTCCTCGGGGGGCTATGGGGCGATGGTGGTGCCGATGCTGCGTCCCGAGGTGTTCGGCGCGCTTGCGTCTCACGCGGGCGACGCGCTCTTCGAGTACTGCTATCTGCCCGAGTTCCCCGCCATCGCCCGCCGGTTGCGCGACGACTTCGGCGGCTCGTTCGACGAGCTGCTGACCCGGATGCGAGACGCGCCGACGTTCGACTGGGGGCGGTTCGGGGACGCATTCTCCATGTACGCGTACGCGTGCGCGTACACGCCTGACCCCGCCCGCCCCGGCAAGCCGCTGCTGCCCTTCGACCCGGCCACCGGGCGTCTGGACGAGGACATCTGGCGGCGGTGGCTGGCGCTCGATCCCGTGCGGATGGCCGAGCCCCATGCGGAGGCCCTGCGCAGCATGCGGCGGATCTACCTCGACGCCGGGCGCCAGGACGAGTTCTTCCTCGACCTCGGGGCGCAGGCGTTCTCCGATGAGCTCACGCGGCTGGACATCGCCCACACCCTCGAGCTGTTCGACGGCAAGCACGGAGGCATCTCCTACCGGTACCCTGGCGCGATCCGGCAGCTGGTGCTGTCGCTTCGCGAGCCGTGACCGACACCGCCCACACCGATCTCGCCTTCGCCGGGCCTTCGGCGCTGGCCGCCATGGTCCGCGCCGGGGAGGCGTCCCCGCGCGAACTGGTCGAGCTCTATCTGGGCCGGATCGAGTCGCTCGATCCCCAGCTCAACGCCTTCCGCGTGCTCCGCGCCGAGGAGGCTCTGGCCGAGGCCGACCAGGTCGATCGGTCCGGTCCACTGGCCGGGGTCCCGATCGCCGTCAAGGACGACATCGACCTCGCCGGGGAGATCGCCACCCGCGGCACCCGCAGCTACGGCCCCGCGGCGACGGCCGACGCCGAGCCGATCCGACGCCTGCGCGCCGCCGGTGCGATCCCCGTCGGGGTGACGAACGTGCCGGAGCTCATGATCTTCCCGTGGACGGCGACGACCGCCAACGGCGTGACGCGTAACCCGTGGGACCCCTCGCGCACGACCGGCGGGTCTTCGGGAGGGTCGGCGGCGGCGGTGGCCGCCGGGCTGGTGGCGGCCGCGACCGCGTCTGATGGCGGCGGCTCGATCCGCATCCCCGCCGCCGCCTGCGGGTTGGTGGGCATGAAGCCGACGCGCGGCCGGGTGCCCAGCGGCGGCGGCTGGCTGGGACTGTCGACGTATGGTGCGCTGGCGCGCACGGTCGCCGACAGCGCCCTGCTGCTCGACGTCATGCACGGGCCGGGGCCCATGGACCCCCACCACGCTCCGGCCTTCACCGGCAGCTATGCCGACGCCGTCGCGACGCCGCCCCCGCGGCTGAAGATCGCGGTGTCGCGCAAGCTTCCTCCCGGGCAAGTGGGGCGCGTGTCGGGCGATCAGCGGGGCGCCTGGGAGCGCACCGGCGCGCTGCTCAGCGCGCTCGGGCACGATGTCGTCCCGCGCGACCCGGCCTACGGGATGGCCCAGCTCGAGTTCGTCCAGACGTGGCTGCGCGGCGTCTACGAGGAGTCCCTCACGGTCCCGGACCGCACGACGCTGGAGCGCAGCACGCGGCAGATGGCCGCCATGGGCCGCTATCTCGTACCCACGCGCCGGCGCGAGGCGATTCTGGGGTCACGCGCCCGGACCACAGCGCGCATCACCGCCCTGTGGGAGGAGTTCGACGTGCTGGTGATCCCCACGCTGGCCAAGACGGCGATCGCCGCCGAGGGTGGCTACGGCAAACCGGCGCCGGTTGCCATCGACATCGCCGGCCGCTTTGCGCCGTTCACGCCGATCTTCAACGTCACCGGCCAGCCCGCGATCTCGATCCCGGCCGGCGTCGGCAACGACGGACTGCCGCTCGCGGTGCAGCTCGTCGGTAGGGTCGGGGGCGAGGACACGCTGTACTCGCTCGCCGGCCAGATCGAAGCGGCGGCGCCGTGGGCCCAGCGCCGTCCACAGCTGTCATGACACGCGCCCTCCGCCTTTTGCTCGCCTGCGTCGCACTTGTGATTGCGGCCGCCGTGGTGGCGGGCGCCGCATCGGCCAGGACGGTGTGGCTGTGCCAGCCCGGCCACTCGCCCGACCCGTGCAACGTGGGCTTGTCCACGACCGTGTTCTCGCCGACGCTGCACAAGCTCAAGGTCATTGATCCCGCGCGCGTGAAGAAGCCGGCCATCGACTGCTTCTACGTCTACCCGACGGTGTCTGACCAGAGCACGCCGCTGGCCAACCTCCAGATCGATCCCGAGGAGCGCTCGGTCGCGCTCTATCAGGCGGCCCGCTACTCCCAGTACTGCCGGGTCTTCGCGCCGATGTACCGGCAGGTGACGCTCTCGGGTCTGTTCTCCGGCAAGGTCACGGCCAACAGGAGCAGATCCCGCTCAGCGACGTCCGCGCCGCGTTCGCCACCTACCTGCGCAAGTACAACCATGGGCGCGGGTTCGTGCTCATCGGCCACTCCCAGGGGTCGTTCGTCCTCGAGCAGCTGATCGCCAAGGACATCGATCGCAAGCCGGCGGTCCGCAAGCGGCTTGTCTCCGCGCTGCTGTTCGGCGGCAACGTGCTGGTAAAGCGCGGGAAGGGCATCGGCGGCACCTTCCAGCACGTGCCCGCGTGCCGGTCGGCGACGCAACTGGGCTGTGTGATCGCGTTCTCGACGTTTGACCAGATCCCGCCGGCCAACAGCCTCTTCGGCCGCACGAACGTCGCCGGGGAACAGGTCCTGTGCACGAACCCGGCGGCTCTGGGCGGTGGCGCGGCCGACGTCGATCCGGTCTTCCCCGCGCAGCACTTCGCCAGCGGGACCCAGACCGGCTCGTCGATCACCGCCCTCAAGCTCACCCAGCCCACGGCCTCGACGACGTGGGTCTCAGAGCCGGGGGCATATCGCGCGCAATGCTCGTCGGCCGGCGGCGCCAATGTCCTGGCGATCCATGCCCTGGGCGGCGCCCAGACGCCACAGCCCGCGCCGGATGCCACCTGGGGGCTGCACCTCCTGGACGCCAACGTCGCGCTCGGCAACCTCGTCTCGGTGGTGCACAGCGAAGCCGATGCCTACGCCGCGCGCCCCGCGGCGCCGCTGGCCCCGACGTCGGGCAGCACGTCCCGCTAGCGGTCTCCGGCGACCACTGGCCATCACCTCGCGCGAGCGCTCTCCAGGGACCACCGGGCATCACCGCGCCCTGCGGTACAGTTCTGTACCGTGACGGCCGTCGCGCAGACGCGGGAACCCGCCCCGGTCCCCGAGCACCAGGGAGCGCCGCCCTCGCCGGCCGGTCCCGTGGACCCGAGCGCACCGGTCCACATGCCGCCCGCGCCAGGGGCGCCCGCCGCGCTCCAGGGCCTGCGCTTCGCTCGCCGGCCGATGACCTTCGCGCTGTCGGCCCAGCGCCGGTTCGGCGACGTGTGGCAGGTCCGCGTGCCCACTCGCAGCGAGGCCTTCGTCGTCACCTGCCACCCCGACCATCTGCGCTCGCTGCTCAAGGCCGACCCCGCCGACGCGCCGTCGCTGACCGGCGAGTCGCCGCTGCGCCCGATCCTGGGCCCCAACTCGGTGCTCACCTCGGTCGGCGCGCGCCACATGCGCCAGCGCAAGCTGCTGCTGCCGCCGTTTCACGGAGAGGCCGTCCAGCGCTACGTGGAGATGATCGCCGACGTCGCGCGGCAGGAGATCGACCACTGGCCGGTCGGCGAGGCGTTCGCGCTCGCACCGCGGATGCAGGCGGTGACGATGGAGGTGATCATGCGCGGTGTCTTCGGCGTCGGCGTGGCCTCGGACACGACCCCGTCCGAGCGCCGGATGCGCCAGGCGCTGCGGCGCATGCTGGCCGCCTCGATGTCGCCGCTGTACCTGCTCGTGGAGCTGCGCAACGCGCGCCACCTCGAGCCCAAGGGCGTGCTCGCCGCCGTGATGGCGATGGTCGACCGCCAGATGTACGCGGTCATTCGCGAGCGCCGGGCGGCGGCGGACCGCGATCGGCGCGGCGACGTTCTTTCGCTGCTGCTCGCCGCGCGCGACGAGCAGGGCGAGCCGCTCACCGACCATGAGCTGCGCGACGAGCTCATGTCCCTGGTGCTCGCCGGCCACGAGACGACCGCCAACTCGCTGGCCTGGACGTTCGAGCGTCTTCTGCGCACGCCGCGCGCCTACGCTCAGCTGCGCGAGCGGGTCCGCTCCGGCGATCGCGCTCGCGCCCAGGAGTACGTCGAGGCGACCATCCACGAGGGGATGCGCAACCGCCCGGTGATCCCGATGATCGCCCGGCTGGTGATGCGCCCCTGGGGGTTCGGCGAGTACGTCGTGCCCGCCCGCACTCCGGTCGGGGTCAGCATCATCGCGCTGCACCACCGCCCCGACGTCTATCCCGACCCGCACGCCTTCGCGCCGGAGCGCTTCCTCGGCGTCAAGCCCGGGACCTACACGTGGATCCCGTTCGGCGGCGGGATCCGCCGCTGCCTCGGGGCGACGCTGGCGATGGCCGAGCAGCGCGTCGTGCTGGAGGCGATCGCCCGCCGGACCGATCTGGTCGCGCCGGACCCGGTCCCCGAGCCCCCGCGGATGCGCAACGTGACGATGATCCCCCGGGGCGGGTGTGTGGTCCGCGTTGCACACCGCTATCCGGATCAGTGACCCTCCCCGCGCCCACGCTCGGTCTATGGTCCCCCTGATGTCCGTCTCGGATGCACAGGCGCTCGCCGCCGAGCCCGCCGGCCACCGCGAGCGGCTCATCGCCGCGATGGCGGCGTCGATCGAGGAGAAGGGCTACCGCGACACCACCGTCGCCGACGTCGTCCGGATTGCCCGCACCTCGCGACGCAACTTCTATGAGCACTTCGCCGATCGCGACGCCTGCTTCCTGGCGCTGTTCGATGCCACTAACGAGGCGATGATGCGCGAGATCGCCGACGCCGTACGGCCCGACCGCCCGCTCGATGAGCAGGTCGACCGCGCCGTTGACGCCTACATCCACAACGTGGCGGCGACCCCGGCGCTGTACCGCAGCTTCGTCCGCGAACTGCCCGGACTCGGTCAGACGGGCGCCGACCGCGGCCTGGCCACCTTGGAGCGGTTTGCCGAGTTGCTCGTCGGCTTCGTCGAGTCCGGACGCCAGGCCCAGCCCGAGCTCGACCTGCGACCGCTCAAGATGGACACGGCGATCATCATCGTCGGTGGCCTGCGGGAGCTGCTGGTGATCGCGCTCCAGCGCGGGCGCGACATGCGGGAGCTGCGCGCGAGCGCGCAGGAGACGATCAAGGCGATCCTGGGCGGCGCCGTCCTCTGAACGGGGGTTTGGCCGTCGCCGCGTCGTGGTATGTTCACGTACCAAAGCGGTACGGAAACGTACCGCAACCGCGTACGGCACACGCGCATACGACCAGGAGACGGCATGCCAGACACCGAGACACGTGAGGTCCAGATCGCAATCGCCGGCGCCGGCCTCTCGGGGCTCGGGATGGCGATCGCCCTGCGCCGGGACGGCATCGAGGACTTCGTCGTGCTCGAGCGGGCCGACGACCTGGGCGGCACCTGGCGCGACAACAGCTATCCCGGCTGCGCGTGCGACATCGCCAGCGTCCTCTACTCCTATTCGGACGAGCAGAACCCGGCCTGGACCCGCGCCTTCGCCCACCAGCCGGAGATCCAGGCCTATATCCACGACGTGGCCCGGCGCCACGACGTCACCCGCCACATGCGCTACGGCCACGAGGTGCTGGAGGCCGGCTGGGACGAGGACGCCGAGCGCTGGCAGATCCGGACCAGCGAAGGGGACTTCACCGCTGAGATCCTCATCTCAGCGGTCGGCGCCCTCGCCGATCCGTCGATCCCCGACCTCCCGGGCCTGGACACCTTCGAGGGCACGGTGTTTCACTCCGCGCGCTGGGAGCACGGACACGATCTGGCCGGTCGCCGCGTCGCGGTTGTCGGCACCGGCGCCTCGGCGATCCAGTTCGTGCCAGAGATCCAGCCCCAGGTGGGCCACCTTGACCTCTTCCAGCGCACCCCGCCGTGGGTCCTCCCGCGCGGCAACCCCGTCATCCCCGAGGGCTGGCGGCGCCGGCTCGCGCGCCATCCCCGCCTGATGGCCTCGATGCGCCGGACGGTGTTCTCCCTCTATGAGTCGTTCCACTTCGCCTTCCAGCACCCCGCGCTGATGAAGCTGGCCGAGCGACGGGCCCGGGCGCAGATCGAGCGCCAGGTGGCCGACCCGCAGCTGCGGTCCAAGCTCATCCCCGACTACCGCCTCGGCTGCAAGCGGGTGCTGGGCTCCAACACGTGGTATCCCGCGCTCACCCAGGACAACGTCGACGTCATCACCGCCGGGATCGCACAGGTCACGCCCGATGGCATCGTTGATGCCGACGGCACCCACCACCCGGTGGACACCATCATCTTCGGCACCGGCTTTCACGTCTCAGACGTGCCGGTGAGCCACCGCATCCGCGGCCGCGGCGGTGAGCTCCTCGCCGACCGCTGGCAGGGCAGCCCCACGGCGCATCTGGGCCTCGCCGTCTCGGGCTATCCCAACCTGTTCATGCTCCTCGGGCCCAACACCGGCCTCGGGCACAACTCGGTGCTGCTCATGATCGAGGCGCAGATCGCCTACCTGCGCCGGGCGCTGCGCTATCGCCGCGAGCATGGCCTGGGCACGCTGGAGCCGACGGCTCAGGCGCAGGCCGCCTACATCGGGGCGGTCGACCAGGGGACTGAGGGCAGCGTGTGGACCGCCGGCGGCTGCCTGAGCTGGTACGTCGACGCGACGGGACGCAACTCCACGCTGTGGCCGGGTAGCGTCCGTGCCTACCAGCGCCGTCTCGCCCAATTTGAGATCGGCGACTATGACGCCCAGCTCCCGCGCCACCTCCCAGCGCGCGAGCCGGCGTTCGTCTGAGGCACAGGAGAGCTCATGAGCAAGCAGAAGGTTCAGGTCGACGGCCGTACCGCGTTCGTGTCGGGCGCGGCGTCCGGGATGGGTCGCGCCGTGGCGCTGCGGCTCGCGGCCCATGGCTGTCCGGTCGCCATCGTCGACCAGGACGAGGACGGGCTGCGTGAGACCGCGGACCTGATCGGAGGCCCGGTGCTGGCCCGCAAGCTCGATGTCCGTGATCGCCAGGCGCAGATGGCCTTCGCCGCCGAGGTGGCCGACTGGGCGCCCACGCCTCTGGGCATGGTCCTCAACAACGCTGGTGTCGCCACCTCCCAGAGCGTCGCCGACGGATCGCTGGAGGACGACGAGTGGGTCCTGGACATCAACCTGGGCGGCGTGATCAACGGCACCCGTGCCTTCCTGCCGATCCTCCTGCGCCAGGACTCCGGGGTGATCGTCAACACCTCGAGCGTGTTCGGGCTCGTCGGCATCCCGTTTCAGAGCGCGTACTGCACCTCGAAGTTCGCGGTCCGCGGCTTCACCGAGTCGCTGCGCCATGAGCTGCGCGGGACCGGGGTACACGCCGTCACCATCCACCCCGGCGGCGTCAAGACCAACATCGCGCGCAACGCCCGCTATCACGCGCATCCGACGCGTCCTGATCTGTCCCACGAGCAGGCGGCCAAGCAGTTCGACGCGATGGCCTTCACCACGCCCGAGCGCGCGGCCAAGACCATCCACGAGGGCGTCAAGGCCGGGCGCAGCCGGATCCTGGTCGGGCCCGACGCCTACGTGTTCGATGCGCTAGCCCGCCTGGCGCCCACGCGTTACTTCGACGTCCTGGCGTGGCTGGACGGGCTGGCGGCGCGCCGCGCCTGACACGCGGCGCGCGCTTGCCGGACGTCAGGAGACGGTGAGCGTGCCCACCATGCCGCCGGCGCGGTGGCCGGGGACGCTGCAGTAGAAGGTGTAGGTCCCCGCCTTGAGGGTCAGGCTCACGCTCTTGGTGCCGCCCTGGAACGTGGGCGTCGAGCCGAGGACGGCCCCACTGGTTCCCTGCTGGATCGTGATGTTGTGGCCGATGGGGGACATGTTGGTCATGGTGATCGTGACCTTGCCGGCCTTCGCGCTCAGGGTCTTCTTGTCATAGGACAGCGATCCGCTCGAATTGGCGGCGATCGCCAGGGAGCTGGAGCCGCCACCGCCGGCCGCCGCTGCCGACGAGCTCGAGGTCGTCGCGTTGGTGGCGCTGCTCGTTCCGCTGCCGGTGCTGGCGGCGGAGGACGTCGCAGCCGGTGCGGCGCTGCTCGAGCTCGAGGAGCTGGAGCTCGAACTCCCGCCGCACGCGGCGACGCCCAGCGCGAGCGCGGCGGCACTCAAGAGCAGGGCAGTTTGCTTGAACATGGCGGAACTCCTTATGTGTTCGGTGTCTGCCGCGGAGGGCGTTCAGGAATCGGTCACAGCCGGTTTGGGCTTGCGCGAGCAACGACGCCGCGCACATCGTTTCCTTCCCGCCCACGGTCTGCTTGGATGCTACGTGGACACAGCAAAGGAGCAACGTGAGATGACCGCCACCACCCCGCGGGAGATTCGCCCCCATGACTTCCTCGGCATCGATGACCTTCTCGACGACGAGGAGCGGATGATCCGTGACACGGTGCGCGCGTTCGTCACCGATCAGGTGCTGCCGTACGTCGGCGACTGGTTCGAGGAGGCGCGCATCCCACTGGAGCTTGCGACGGCGCTCGGCAAGATCGGCGTGCTGGGTATGCACCTGGAGGGCTACGGCTGCGCCGGGGCCAGCGCGACCGCGTACGGACTGGCGTGCCTGGAGCTCGAGGCGGGCGACAGCGGGCTGCGCAGCCTGGTGTCGGTCCAGGGGTCGCTGGCGATGTTCGCGATCCATCGCTGGGGCTCTGAGGAGCAGAAGCTCGAGTGGCTGCCGCGGATGGCGGCGGGCGAGGCCCTGGGCTGCTTCGGGCTGACCGAGCCCGACGCGGGGTCAGACCCGGGGGCGATGCGCACCCGCGCGCGCCGCGATGGCGAGGACTGGATCCTGCACGGCTCCAAGATGTGGATCACCAACGGCTCGGCGTCGGAGGTCGCGGTGGTGTGGGCGCGCACGGATGATGGCATCCGCGGCTTCCTGGTCCCGCGCGGCACCAAGGGCTTCACCACCCAGGACATCCACAAGAAGGTGTCGCTGCGGGCCTCGGTGACCTCGGAGCTCCTGCTCGACGACGTGCGCCTGCCCGCTTCGGCGATGCTGCCCGAGGCGACCTCGCTGCGCGGGCCGCTGTCATGTCTGAACGAGGCGCGCTACGGAATCGTGTGGGGGGCGATCGGCGCCGCCCGCGCCTGCTATGAGTCGGCGCTGGCCTACGCCAAGGAGAGGATGGCCTTCGGGCGGCCGATCGCCGCCACCCAGATCCAGCAGCACAAGCTGGCCATGATGGCGCTCGAGGTCAACCGCGGCGCCCTGCTGGCCCTGCATCTGGGGCGGATGAAGGACGACGGCCGGCTGCGCCCCGAGCATGTGAGCATGGGCAAGCTCGCCAACGTCAACGCGGCGCTCGAGGTGGCGCGCAGCGCCCGGCAGGTGCTGGGGGCCAACGGCATCACGCTCGAGTATCCGGTCATCCGCCACATGAACAACCTCGAGTCGGTGGTCACCTACGAGGGCACCGCGGACGTGCACGCGCTGGTCGTCGGCCAGGCCATCACCGGCATCAACGCGTTTTAGCTGATATGGCTGCCAACGAGAAACCCATCGTCGAGGTCCCCACCGACCAGGCGCCGTCCTATCAGCTCGAGCTCGACGACATCGAGCTCGGCGAGGGCGACGAGGCGGTCTCGGGCAAGGTCGTCGAGGTCCACTACGTCGGCGTGTCCTGGCAGACCGGCAAGGAGTTCGACGCATCGTGGAACCGCGGGGACACGTTCAAGTTCAAGCTCGGCAAGCGCCAGGTCATCGCCGGCTGGGATCAGGGCGTCCAGGGGATGAAGGTCGGCGGCCGGCGGCGGATCACGATCCCGCCGTCACTCGCCTACGGCAAGCGCGGCGCCGGTGGCGTGATCGGCCCCGACGAGACGCTGGTGTTCGTCGTCGATCTCGTCGCCGTGCGCTAGTGGGCCTCTCGCAAAGGTGAGTCACCGCTGAGTCCACGCGGCATGCCCGGCCGACCCGATCGCAGGCCGTTCGGGCCCGGTCCCTACCTGCTGGGCGCGGGCGTGCACCCGTCGCGGCGACCGCCGCCGCAGGCCTATCCGTTCCTCCCGGCGATCCATGACCTGGCGGCGCTGCGCCCCGCCGCCGACGTCACCTTCATCGTCGGCGAGAACGGGTCGGGCAAGTCAACGCTCCTCGAGGCTCTGGCGATCGCCTCGGGGTTCAGTCCCCAGGGCGGACCGCTCAACGGCGAGCTGGGGTGGACTATCCGGGACTCGGAGAGCGACCTCGCCGACGTGATCGTGATCGAGACCGGACCGCACAAGCCGCGGGCGGGCTTCTTCCTGCGGGCCGAGAGCTTCTTCAACGTGGCCGGCATCATCGATGCCCGCGACCTCACCGAGGTGTACGGCGGTCGGGCGCTCAACCAGCAGTCGCACGGCGAGTCCTTCCTGGCGCTGGCGACCAACCGGTTCGGCCCCGAGAGCCTGTTCCTACTCGACGAGCCCGAGGCCGCGCTGTCCGTGACCAGCCAGCTCGCCTTCATCGCCGTCATGCGCCGCAGCGCGGCCGTGGGCTCCCAGTTCATCGTCTCCACTCATTCCCCGATCCTCCTGCGCTATCCGGGAGCCGCCGTCTATGAGGCCTCCGAGCGCGGGCTGGAGCGCATCGAGGCCGAGGACGCCGACGCCGTGCGCCTCACCAGCGAGTTCATGCAGGCCCCCGACCGCTACCTCCGCCACCTGTTCGATGATGAGCCCTGAGGGTCCCGGCGACACCGCCGCGCCCGCCTTTGACCAGGAGCTGCTGCTGTGGCTCGGGGACGAGCCCGCGGCGGTGCGCGCGGCCGACGCCGAGCGCGTGCGTGACATCGCCGCCGAGTTCGCCAAGGGCTTCGCCGCCCTCTCCGGCATCACCCGCGCGGTCACCATGTTCGGCTCGGCCCGCACGGCTCCGGAGCACCCGAACTATGCCCTGACGCGCGAGGTCGCCGCCACGCTGGGTCGCGCGGGCTTCGCGATCATCACCGGCGGCGGCCCCGGCCTGATGGAGGCCGCCAACCGCGGCGCCCGGGACGCCGGCGCGCTCTCGGTCGGCTGCAACATCGAGCTGCCCCGCGAGCAGGGTCTCAACGCCTATGTCGACATCGGCCTCGAGTTCCGCCACTTCTTCGCGCGCAAGGTGATGTTCGTCCGCTACGCGTGCGCCTTCGTCATCTGTCCCGGCGGCTTCGGCACGCTGGACGAGCTGTTCGAGGCGCTGACGCTCATTCAGACCCGAACGATCCGGGACTTCCCGGTGATCCTCCTGGGGGAGGGGGCGGGGGAGTGGGACGGCCTGCTGGAGTGGCTGCGCCACCGGGCCCTGGCCGACGGCCGGATCAACGCCGACGATATGGGCCTGCTGCTGCGAGCCGACCGCCCCGCCGAGGTGCTGGAACTGGTCCAGGAGGGTCACCGGCGCCAGCGTGCCCAGGCCAACATGCCGCGTCGTCGGGCGCGGCCGTGAATCGTCAGGCTCATGCCGCCCGGGCGGTTCGCGCCTATGCCGCCATGCGCCGCCATTTCCGGCGCCGCGACGGGCTCTACCGACGCGACGGCCGCCAGCGGCTCCCCGGAGTCGCCGCCCACCTGTGGCCGACGGCGCGCGCGCTGGCCGGCGCGGTCGACCTGCTCGGCATCCCCCGCGAGCTGCGTATCGGCTTCGACGCCGAGTCGGCGGTCACCGCCCACCTCGGCGCGCTGGAGGCCTACTGGAACGACGCGGCGGAGCTGCCGTCATACGCGTCTGACGTCATCGGCAGCCGCTTCGGCGGGGACCGCTACTACGACGACAACGCCTGGGTCGGCCTCGCGCTCGTGCAGCTCGAGCGGCTGCGGCCGGGCCGCGGCCACGCCCAGCGCGGCCAGATGCTGTTCGACTTCGCCGTAGCCGGGTGGGACGTCCGCCCCGACGTTCCCAGCCCCGGCGGCGTCTTCTGGGTGGAGCAGAACCCGCCCGCCCGCGGCACGGGCCTGACCAACCATGACCGCAACACCGTGTCCAACGCTCCCAACGCACAGCTTGGATGGCACCTGGCCGAGCTGGCGGCCGAGTGCAGCGACGCGCCCCGGTACGCGCGAGCCCACGACATGTACGCCTGGGTCAACGTCACCCTCGACGCCGGGCGAGACGGCGGAGCGCGCGGGACCGGCCTGTTCTACGACAAGGTGCGCGGGGACGGCACCGTCGACGAGACGCTGTGGACCTACAACCAGGGCAGCATGATCGGCGCCAACGTGCTGCTCGCGCGTCACGCCGGAGGCGACGCAGGCGCGCCGTATCTCGCCCGCGCCGAAGCGATCGCCGCCCGGGCGCTGTGCCACTACGACCGCGCGTACGGGAGCCAGCCGCCGGCCTTCAACGCGATCCTGTTTCGCAACCTGCTCCAGCTTCACGCCGCCACCGGCGACACCGGCCTGCGCCGGCGGATCCGTGGCGCGATGAGCGCCTACGCCGAGGCGGCGTGGATCGCGCGCCGCGACCGCCACGACCGCTTTCGCTTCGGCCGCGGCGGCCCGACGCTGCTTGACCAGAGCGCCATGGTCCAGATCTACGCGCTGCTCGCCTGGGACCCGGGCGACTACGGCGCGCTGGCCTGAGCAGCCTCGCCCACCGACGCGACGCGGCGGAAGCCCACGCGCTCATAGACGCGAGCGACGTCCTCGTCGCCCGCGGAGAGAAACACGGTTCGGACCCCCAGCGCCGCCACGGCCTGCGTGAGCGCGGAGGTCACCATGGCGCCCACGCCGCGTTGCCGCCACGCAGGCAATGTCGCGATCCCCGTCAGCTCGGCCACCGAACCGCGCGGCACCGCCCCTCCGCCGGCGATTGGTCCCTCATCGGTCTCGGCGGCCACCACCAGCAGATGGCCGTCCCGGATGAGCCCGCGGCGAAACGCCATCCCGTCGAGGACCCCGGTGATGGCGCCGTCACGCTCAGCCACGCCCGCGGCGCTGGGCGCAGTGCCCGGCGTGCCGAAGGCGACCTCAACCACGGCCACCGCCGCCGGCAGCGCGGGGTCGTCGGCCCCGAGCACCCGGGTGCGGACTCCGGGCACCGGCGCGGCCGGCACCGCGTGCTCGAGCACCAGCAACGGCATCGCGTTCCAGTCGAGGCCCGCCGCCGCGGCCGCGTCCCCGAGGCCCGGCGCGAGCTCCACCATCCACTCGAAGGCCACCGCCGTGCCCAGCTCTCGCTGCCGGTCGCGGACGGCCGCGACTGCATCGGCGGTCACCGCCAGGCCCCGCCCGGGCATCGGCCGGGCGTAGTACGGCCACGGCCCGGTGCCGACGAACACCGTGAACGGCCCTAGCGACTCCGCCCGGCTGGCCACGCGAGGCGCGGTGTCCAGGTAGGCATCGAGTGTCCGCAACAGCTCCGTGCGCTCCACGCAACAAGTATCACGCCGCGGGCAGCGGCGGGGGACCTCTTGCCAACCGCCACCCGTACCAGGGACGATGCGCACAGCCCATGTCCCCTGCCTCTGAAGCGCTGGCAGGTCCGGTCGAAAGCGTCATGGCGCCCGGTCGCCGCTCGCGCGTGGGTTCCGCGCGCGGCCGGAGCGAGCCGGCGCTCATCCGCGGCGCGATGGCCGGCTCCGAGGAGGACCTGGAGCAGCTGTTTCACCGCTTCTGGCCGCGCGCCTACCGGATCGCCTTTCTCATCGCCCATGACCACGCCGCCGCGGAGGACATCGCCCAGGAGGCCTTCGTCCAGGCCATCCGCCGGCTGGACCGGTTTGACCGGCGGCGGCGCTTTGCCCCGTGGCTGGGGGCGATCGTCGCCAACCGGGCGATCGACTGGACCCGGGCCCGGGCCGCGCGCAGGGAGTCAGAGCACGAGCCGCCCGAGCCGGTGGCGGCGCCCGACGCGCCGTCGGGCCGCTACTCGGAGGAAGTGATGGCGGCGCTGTCCACGCTGACCCCCGAGCACCGCGCGGTGGTCGTGCTCCGCTACGTGCTCGAGTACACCCCTGGGGAGATCGCTCGTGCGCTCGACCTCCCGCGCGGGACGGTCAACTCCCGCCTGCGCCGGGGGCTCGACACGCTCAAGGCGCAGCTGGCCGAAGAGGCTCCGCGATGAGCGACGGGCTCGAGACGACCGCCCGGCGGGCGCTGGCGGGGGTGCGCGCACCCGGGGAGGCCGCCGCGGAGGACCGCGCGTGGACGACGGTGCGCGCCGCCTACCGGGATCGCCCCGCTCCCGCTCCTGCCCGCTCACGGCGCCGGGTGGCGCTCGTGCCGGTCGCGGCGGTCCTGGTCGGTGCCATCGCGCTCTCGCCCGCGGGGGCCACGGTCAAGCGGATCATCAACCGGGCTCTGTCGACGCCGCACATCTCGCGCGCTCCGGCCCTGTCGCTGCCCGCGCCGGGCAAGCTGCTGGTCTCCAGCGCCCAGGGAACCTGGGTCATCTCCGCGAACGGCTCGGTGAAGCGCCTGGGCGCGTGGACGCAGGCGAGCTGGTCGCCGCGCGGGAAGTATCTGGCCGTGGTCGCTGGCGGCGCGCTGGCCGCGATCGATCCCACGGGAGCGCTTGCCTGGCGGTTGCCCGAGCGCGCGGCCGGCGACCCGCAGTGGTACTCGCCCAGCGGGTATCGGGTCGCCTACCGGTCGGGCCCCGATCTGCGCGAGGTCGCCGGCGACGGGCGCGGCGACCACCTCCTGGCCACGCAGGTGGCCCCGGTCGCGCCGGCGTGGCGGCCCGGTCACGACTTCCAGGTCGCCTACATGACCCGCCGCGGCGCCGCCGTGGTCCGGGGCGGCGATACGGGGGTCACGGTGTGGCGCAGCGGGCCGCACCCGGGACGCCCGCTCGCGCTGAGCTGGTCGCCGACGGGGACGCGGCTCGTGCTCGTCACCTCGGCCGGCGCCTGGCTCTACCTCCCCGGGCAGGCTCCGCCCCTGCACATCAGACTGCCCGTCCACGGGCCCGTGCTGGACGCGAGCGCCTCGCCCGACGGCCGGTGGCTGGCGCTGGTGCGCGGGATGCCCACCTCAGGCCACCCGGGTGCCGCCACCAGTCCGCAGCTCCAGATCGCCGATCTGACGGCGCCGGCGCGGGCGGCCCGCACCGTCCTGGCAGGGATCGGGGTCAGCCAGCCGACCTGGGCGCCGGACTCGCGGTGGCTGCTCGTGACCTGGTCGGCCGCCGGCCAGTGGTGGTTCGTCCGCGCGACCGGCCGGGCCCGCATCATCGCCGAGTCCCGCGTGGCGGCCAAGCTCGGGGGGCGCTCCGGACCGTTGCGGCTCGACGGCTGGTGCTGCGCCCAGTAGGGACGTCGGTACAGTGACCAACGGCACACCAAGGTGTGTCGCTTTACCCCCTGGCGACCTTGACTTTCGCCGGGCGCGCGACTACCGTCGCATCAATCAGGTTTTCGCTCGGATAGCGAAGTCTGGAGCGCCGCAGGATGACGACGGGCGCGGGGTAAGAAAAAATGGGCAATGGAATTACGCGAGCGGGCGTCAGGGCGACGCAGCTCAGGGGCAACTACGACCCGACCGATGGGGGGCATTGGTGAGGGACGCGCTGGCTATCTACATCACGCTGCTGTTGATCGTCACGGTGGCGATCGCACAGCTGCTCTATTGGAAACTGGTGATCGCACGCGAGCACGCCGTGCGTGACGAGCTTTCGGACCTTCCGGACATGGACTGGCTCCATGAGCCGATCGAAGCGTGGGTGGGGTTCGAGGCCGACGAGGCAGAGCCGGCACTGGTGGGCGATCCAGTGCTGGTCGGCGTCTGAGGACGCCGCCCGTCGGCTGATACCCACACACCCTGGACGGTCAGCGCGGCGCGCGTTACCGTGAACACGATGCGGCGGTGGCTTGTGCCTGCGCTGACCTGTCTGGGGATTGTGGCGTGCGGTTCGACGCACTCCACGCGTCACTCCGTGATCCACCGCGCCACGCCCGCGCCGACCGCGGTCGCCGGTGGGTGCGGTACCACCGCGGTGCGCCGCGGTGGGATACCGGCTTGGACCAAGCCCGCCTTCGCCGACAGCGGTGGCAGCGAAGGGTTCGATGTGCCCTACAGCGTGGCCGACCATGGCAACGCCGTCGCGGTGCTGTTCGCGCACCCGCTGCGCGCGGGCCATCCGCGCAACCCGTTCAACAAGGTGCTGTGGATCATGCGGCTGCCTCGGCACGGATCGCCGCTCATCATCCGCGCCACCCCGGTGAGCGGTGGTGGTCAGACGGTCCACGCCACCTTCCCGGCGGACTCCGAGCCGGGTGAGATCTATCCCTCCTACGTCAACGTGCCGCGCGCGGGCTGCTGGCACGTGACGCTGCGGTGGGCGCACCACACCGACTCGATCGACCTGCGCTACCAGGCCTAATACGTGGCGCGGCCCCCGCTGATGTCATACACCGCGCCGGTGGAGAACGTGCACCGGTCTGAGACGAGCCAGGCGACGAGTTCGGCCACCTCCTCGGGCTGACCGACGCGCTTCATCGGGATGAGGCTCGTGATGTGGGCCAGGACGTCTGGCGCCGTGGCGGCGTTCATCTCGGTGTTGATGACCGCGGGCGCGATCGCGTTGACGAGGACCCCGGTGGTGGCCAGCTCCTTGCCCAGCGACTTGGTGAGGCCGATCACCGCGGCCTTGGTCGCCGAGTAGGCGCTGAGGTTGGGGTTGCCGTCCTTGCCCGCGATGCTGGCGAAGTTGACGATCCGGCCCCAGCCCCGCTGCACCATCTCGGGGATCATGGCTCGGCAGAGGGCCGCGGTGCCGTGGACGTTGACCGCGAACGTCGCGTCCCACTCCGCACGGGTGGTCTCCCACAGCGGCTTGTTGGGCCCGATGACGCCGGCGCTGTTGAGCAGGATGTCGATCGGCCCGAGCTGGCTCACGAGCCGGCTCACCGCCTCGTCGTCGGTAACGTCGAGGCGCACGTCGGCGCCCTCGGCGAGGTCGGCGGTGATGACCTCGTGGTGGTCGTCGCGCAGGCGCCGGGCGCAGGCGCGCCCCAGGCCGCTGGCCCCGCCCGTGACCAGGGCGCGACGGGGGCGGGCGGGGGCCGAATCAGTGGGACTCACGGGTCACCTCGGCGCCGCTGGCCCCGACCAGGAAGCTGAGGTCGGCGCCGGTGTCGGCCTGCTGCACCGTGTCCACGTACAGGCTCTGCCATCCCCGCACGGGACTGGCGTAGGCCGCCGTCGCCGCCGGGGCGGGGGATCGGCCGGCCAGCTCGGCTTGCGGGATGTCGATCTCCAGACGGCGGGCCGGCACGTCGAGGATCACCGGATCGCCGCTGCGGATCAGCGCCAGCGGGCCGCCCGCGGCCGCCTCCGGGGAGACGTGCAGAACGACGGTGCCGTAGGCGGTGCCGCTCATGCGCCCATCGCAGATCCGCACCATGTCGCGCACGCCCTGCTCCAGCAGCTTGGCCGGCAGCGGCATGTTCGCCACCTCGGGCATCCCCGGATAGCCCTTGGGGCCGCATCCGCGGAGCACGAGCACCGAATCGGCCTCGACCTCGAGGTCGGGATCATCGATGCGCGCGTTGAAGTCCTCGATCGAGTCGAACACCACGGCCGGGCCGCGGTGGCGCAGCAGCCGCGGCGAAGCCGCCGCCGGCTTGATGACCGCGCCGGTCGGCGCCAGGCTGCCGCGCAGGACGGCGATGCCGGCCTCGCCCTGGAGCGGCGCCGACCGCGTCCGGATGACCTCGGGATCCCAGATCGACGCGGCGTCCAGATACTCCACCAGGGGCCGGCCGGTGACCGTCAGCGCCTCGGGATCGAGCAGGTCCGAGACCTCGCGCAGCACCGCCAGCACGCCGCCGGCGCGATGGAAGTCCTCCATGAGGAAGCGACCGGCCGGCTGCAGATCGACGAGCAGGGGCACGGAGGACCCGACGCGGTCGAAGTCGTCCAGCGTGAGCTCGATCCCCAATCGCCCGGCGATGGCCAGAAGGTGGATCACGGCGTTGGTGGAGCCGCCCACCGCCGCCAGCGCGACGATCGCGTTCTCAAACGAGCCGCGGCTGAGCAGCCCGCTGGGCCGGCGGTCCTCACGCACCATGTCGATGACCTCATTGCCCGCCGCGTGGGCGGCCTGCAGCAGCCGGCTGTCGGCGGCCGGGGTCCCGGCCAGGCCGGGGATCGTCGTCCCCAGGGACTCGGCCATCACCGCCATCGTCGAGGCGGTGCCCATCGTGTTGCAATGGCCGCGGCTGCGGATCATCGAGGACTCCGAGCGCAGGAAGTCCTCGCGCGTCAGGGTCCCGGCGCGGACCTCCTCGGACAGCCTGAACACGTCGGTGCCGCAGCCCAGGGCGACGCCGCGGAAGGTGCCGCTGAGCATCGGGCCCCCCGGGACGACGATCGCCGGGAGATCGACCGATGCCGCGGCCATGAGCAGCGCCGGGATCGTCTTGTCACAGCCGCCGAGCAGGACCAGGCCGTCGATCGGGTTGGCGCGGAACATCTCCTCCGCGGCCATGGCCGCCATGTTGCGCCACAGCATCGCCGTGGGGCGGACGATGGTCTCGCCCAGGGACACCACCGGCAGGTTCATCGGGATCCCACCGGCCTCATAGACGCCCTGCTTGACGCTCTCGGCCACCTCGTTGAGGTGGGCGTTGCAGGGGGTCAGGTCAGAGGCGGTGTTGGCGATCGCGATGTGCGGGCGGCCATCGAAGGCGTGGTCCGGCAGTCCGCGCCGCATCCAAGCGCGATGGATGTACGCGTTGCGATCGGTCCCGGAGTACCAGTGTGAGCTGCGGTGGGTCGGCATCGGCACCTTTGGCGAAGGGTTGTCTGAGACGGCCTCACATACGATCACATACGCGATGAGGGTGTTCGGTGCCACGGTCGCCTCAGACCGCCAATACCAACTGGGCGAGGGCCCGGTGTGGGACGCGGCCCGCGAGCGGGTGCTGTGGGTCGACATCAACGCCGGGACCGTGCACGGCGGCCAGCTCGACGGCGACTTCATCACCCCGGAGCTGGAGATGCGCTTCGGCGAGACGGTCGGGACGGTGGTGTGCGACGCCGACGGGGAGCTGCTGGTGGCGGGAGCGCGGCGGCTCTATCGCGTCATCGGAGACTCACGCGTGGCCGTCCATGCTGACCTGGTCCCCGCGTCCAAGGCCAGCCGGCTCAACGACGGCGCCTGCGATCCGGCCGGGCGCTTCGTCGTCGGCAGCATGGCGCTCGACGGCCGCCAGGCCGAGGAGTGCCTGTACCGGCTGGAGGCCGACGGCACTGTGAGCGTGCTCGACGACGACCTCACGATCTCCAACGGGCTGGCGTGGTCGCCCGCCGGCGACGTGCTTTACAGCGTCGACACGCTCCCCGGGATCGTGTGGTCAAGGCCGTATGACCCGGCCGGCGGCGAGTGGGGCGAGCGCACACAGGTGGTCCGCCTGGACCACGGCGGCTGGCCCGATGGCCTGTGCGTCGACACCGACGGCAACCTGTGGATCGCGATCTGGGGTGGCGGCGAGGTCCGCTGCTACACGCCGGCGGGAGAGCGGCTGGCCACGGTCAGCGTGCCGGCGCCCCACACGACGAGCGTCGCCTTCGTCGGCCCCGACCGCGATCTGCTGCTGATCACCACCGCCACCGACCAGCTCAGCGCGGCCCAGCTCGACGCGCACCCGCTGTCCGGACGCCTGTTCACCGCACACGTGGGCGCGGTCGGCCTGCCCGTCGCCCCGTGGGCGGCGCGGTGAGGGCGTTCGTCGTCACCGGGCCGGGCGAGTGCTCGGTCCAGGACGTGCAGCCGCCCTCGGCGGGCTCAGGCGAGGTCGTCGTCGACGTGGCCCGCGTCGGCGTGTGCGGGACCGACGTGGAGTTCTTCACCGGCGAGATGACCTACCTCCACGACGGGCACGCCGCCTACCCGATGCGGCTCGGCCACGAATGGTGCGGCGTCGTCACCGCCGTGGGCAGCGGGGTGGAGGAGGCGTGGCTCGGGCGTCGCGTCGCCGGGGACACGATGCTCGGCTGCGGCCGCTGCCATCGCTGCCGCTCGGGGCGCCAGCACCTCTGTGAGGACCGGTTCGAGGTCGGGATCCGAGGCGGCAAGGCGGGCGCCCTGGCCGAGCAGCTCGCCGTTCCCGCCGCATCGCTGGTCGAGCTGCCCGACGCCGTCGACGACACCGCCGGGGCGATGGTCGAGCCCGGCGGCAACGCCCTGCGCGCCGTCTGGGGCGCCGACCTGGATCCGGGGGACCGCGTCCTCGTGCTGGGGCCGGGGACGATCGGCACGCTCGCCGCCCAGTTCGCCCGCGCCGCCGGTGCCGAGGTACATGTCCTGGGCGAGCGCGAGCCATCGCTGAGCTTCGCGCGGTCGCTCGGGCTCGACGGGGTCTGGACCGCCGCGGATCTGCCGCCGCTGGCCTTTGACGCCGTGATCGACGCCTCGACCGCGGCGTCGCTGCCGGCGCTGGCGCTGGAGCTGGTGGAGCCCGGCAAGCGCGTCGTCTACATCGGCATCTCCGGCACCCCGAGCATGATCGACACCCGTGCGATGTTGCTCAAGGACGTGACCGCGGTCGGCGTCCTCTCGGGCTCGCCGGCGCTGGCGGGTGTCGTGGAGGCCTACGCGAAGGGGCTGGTCGATCCGCGTCCGCTGGTCGCCGCGACCGTCGGGCTCGGCGAGGTGGGCGACGTGCTGGCGGGCCGGCGTCCGGCCGGTGCCGGTCCGGGCCCCAAGATCCACGTCGACCCGCTGCAATGACTCGCCCCGCGCCCCGCGCCCCGAGGCCCCCGCGCCCGCGTTCAGCCGTCGAGCCCCGCGAGGAAGCCGGTGAGAAGCGCGCGGAACGCATCGGGCGCCTCGAGCGGCGCCAGATGGCCGGCGCCGGCGATGGTGTGATGGGAGGCATCAGGGAGGGCATCGGCCAGCGCCCGCGCGCTCCACGTGAAGTCGGGCATGTCTGACTCGCCGGCCGCGACGAGCGCCGGCACGACGATCTCGCCCACCCGCTCGGGATGCTCCTTTACCGGATCGGGCGGCTGGGGCATCGTGCCCTCCGGATCGAGCTCGAACGCCCGCCGCTGCATGGCGGCGACGAGTTCGCGCAGCTCCGCGGGCGCGTCGGGGGCCAGCCACGCCGCCACCACCGCGTCCACGGCGCCGTCGATGTCGCCCCGTTCCATCGCCTCTGACTCGGCGGTCCAGGCCTGCTCGAGCTGCGGCGAGGGCTCCATTCCGGGTGCGGGCGACGAGATCATGACCAGGCCGCGGACGCGCTCCGGCGCGGTGACGGCGAGGCGCAGGGCGACCGCGCCGCCGAACGAGTTGCCGACGATCACGGCCCGGTCCACAGCCAGCTCGTCGAGCACGTCGCGCAGGAAGTCCCACGGCGCCGGAGGGTCCAGGGACGGTGCGTGCGCGCCGAAGCCGGGGAGATCGGGTGCGATGGCGAGCCAGCCGGCGTCGGCCAGCCATGGCAGGTGCGGGCGCCACATCCGGCGGTCGGCGATGCCGGCGTGGACGAGCATCACGGCGGGTCCGTCGCCGGCATGGTCAAAGAGAGCGTGATCGGTCATCCGGCGAGCCCGTGGGTGTAGGCGTAGTGGACCGCCTGGGCGCGGTCGCGGGCACCGATCTTGGCGAACACATGGTTGATGTGGGTCTTGACCGTCGCCTCGGAGACGACGAGCGTCGATGCGATCTCGCCGTTGGACAGACCGTTGGCGATGAGCGAGAGGACCTCGGCCTCCCGAGGGGTGAGCTCGTCGGGCAGGCTCGCCGGCGCGGGCGATGGCTGCGGCCGTGCCCCGGCGCTGGCGGCCTGGATCAGGGCGCTCTGGGCCACCGGGTCGAGCACCGCCTGGTGGGCGGCGGCGGCGTGGACGGCGCGTGAGATCTCGGCGATGCCCGCGTCCTTGGTCAGGTAGCCACGCGCTCCGGCGCGCAGCGCGTCGAGGATCGAGTCCTCGTCCGCGTGCGTGGTGAGCACGACGATCTCGGTCTCCGGCTGAGCCGCGCGGATCTGCCGCGTGGCCTCGACCCCATCCACCACCGGCATGCGCAGATCCATGAGCACGACGTCGGGCCGGTGGCGGGCGGCCAGCCGGACGGCCTCCTCGCCGTTGGCTGCCGCCGCCACCGGCGCGATACCGGGCGCGGCGCCGAGCAGCGTCATGAGGCCCTCGCGCACGAGCGCCTGGTCATCGACCACCATCACGCGGACCGGCCCGTTCACGCCCCGCCCTCCGCCGGCCCCGGCAGGCGGAGCTCCACGCGCCAGCCATCGCCGTCGGCGCCCGCCGTCAGCGTGCCGCCCAGCCCGCGGGCCCGCTCCCGCATGCCCTCCACGCCGTACCCGCCGCCGCTCTCCGCCAGGGAGCTCGACTCCGCCCGCCCGCGTGCCAGGCTGGGCACGGCGGGGCGATCCTGGACCACCACGACGATCTCGTCGCCGGTGTGCTCGCCTGCATGGACGGTCACGGAGACGGCCGCGCCCGGCGCGTGCTTGCGCACGTTGGTGAGGGCCTCCTGGACGACGCGAAGCACCGCCGGGCCGGTCGGGCCGGCAAGCCTGTCGCGGTCGCCGTCGATGGTCAGCTCGGCCGAGGCGTCGCCCTCGGCGCGGTACTCGGCGACCAGCGCCTCGACGGCCGCCGGCGCCGCCACTGCGTCCCCGCGCAGGGCCCCGACGGCCAGGCGCGTCTCGCGCAGTCCCTCCTTGGCCAGCTCGTGTGCGCGCTGGACGCGCGCCAACACATCGGTCCGGTCGGCGCCCTGCTCGATCAGCGCGCTCGTCGCCTCGAGCTGGATGGTGAGGCCCGCCAGCGCGTGGGCCAGAACATCGTGGATGTCGCGGGCGATGCGGGTGGACTCCTCCAGCCGCGCCACCCGGAGCTGCTCCTCGTGTGAGCGTTGGGTCTGGGCCAGCAGCAGCTCGGCCTGCTCTGCGCGCTGGACCGACTGGCGGCTGTTGGACGCAGCCAGACAGGACGCGGCGAAGCCGAGCGAATAGGCGAGCAGCCCCAGGCCGGAGTTACCGTAGATGAGGTCGCCCACGGCCAGGGTCCCCGCGCCCAGCGCGGCCACAGGCCATGCTCGGCGCAGCTCGGTTTGGACGCCGGCGGCGACGACGGCAATGAACACGAACGCGCTGGCGGCACTGCCCGGCGATGCACTGCAGAGCAGGCCACCCGCGCCCGCCATCACCCACAGCTCCGGAGGGATGTCCCCTTCGCCGAGGGGTCGGGCCGTCCAGCGCAGCCACGAGATGACGGCGGCGGCAAGGAGCACGCTGATGACCAGGCCGCGACCGTGAGCGCCCGGGTGGTGCTCGGCATTGATGACCGACCAGCAGATGAGGACCAGCGCCGCCAGGCGGACGAACGTCGCGGTGCGGCGGTTCAGTCGGGTCAGGAGCACGGAGAACACGGTACGGGCACGGGGAGCGGGAACTCAAGCCGGCCGCGACACGCCGAAGCGGGATCCGCGTCACGCGGATCCCGCTCGCTTTCGGCCGGAGGTTGGTGGCTGCCTGCGATCACGCCAGCTCGGGAGTCCCGACGGCCTGGAGCTGACGGCGGCGCAGAGCCATGGTCAGCGACCGGCCGAGGACCTCGAGGACGGCCATGGCGAGCAGGGCGTCGGTCCAGGCGGCCCCGCTGGTGATCGAGTGCGAGGCGCTGAAGCTGGCGATCGCCGGGGAGCCGCCATGCGTGATCCAGACCAGGAAGGCGAAGCGCGAGCCCATCCCGAGGACCCAGAAGAAGGCCGAGGCCCAGCCGGCGCGGGCGAGGACCTCGCCCTCGCCGCCGCGCCGCATCACGACGGCGACGGCGCTGGCCACGCCGATGGTCAGGCCGGTGAGGGCCAGGGCGGCGATGAGGACGAGGTCGTTGCCGGCGGTGGGGATGCTGTGGAAGTAGCTGGCGAAGGCGACGCCGACGATGATGATCGGACGGACGATGGCCTGGGTGGTGAGCTTGCGCTCCTTGATCTGGAGGAGGACGAGGAGGACGAGCGCTGAGTCGATGAGGTAATCGGTAGTGGTCATACGAGCATGGTCGGTCAGGACGCCCGCGCGCACATCGGCTCCCGGGTCGATTTGCGGGTGGAGATCGCCCTCGCTCTCCACCCACGGGTGGAGACGTCGTCAGGACCCGTTGGTGAGGTCGACGACGTTGTCGGCGAGGGCCAGGAGGCGCTCGTCATGGGTGGCGCACAGAACGGTCTGGCCGTCCTCGCGCGCGGCGGTGCTGAGCAGCTCGGCGGTCATGGTGGCGTTGGCCTCATCCAGGCGCGAGGTGGGCTCGTCGACGATGAGCAGACCGCGGGCGCTGGCCAGAGCACGGGCGAGGGCCAGCCGCTGCGCCTCGCCCGCCGACAGCCGGCCCGCCCGCTGACGTGCCCGCTCCGTCAGCCCTACGCGCGCCAGCACGTCGGCCGCCTGCGCTCGGGCCTCGGCCTCGTCCCACCCGCGCGACCGGAGCGTCAGCACGATGTTCTCCTCGGCGCTGAGGAACCCCACCGGCGTCGGCTCCTGGGCCAGATAGCCGATCCGCCGTCTCCGCAGCGCGGCCAGTGACTCGGCGTCATCGGCGGCCAGGTCGTGCGCGTCGAGGAGGACCATTCCGCTGTCGGGACGATCCAGCCCGGCGACGAGCCGCAGCAACGTCGTCTTGCCGGATCCCGACGCGCCGGCCACCGCGTTCATGCGTCCGGCGGCCAGGCAGTGGCTGAGCCCGTGCAACACCGTCCGCCGCGCCCCGCCGTGCCCGCGCGTGCGGACCACGTCGCGCAGTTCGATCGCCGCCGGGGTCCACGTCGGGGATGCGTGGGTGCGTACGGCGGACGGCGCATCGGCAGCCCCGGGAGCGGGCGGGGTGCCGGCGGCGCTCACCAGCAGGCCGCCGTCGGCGAGGCGCACGCGGGCCCGCTCGTCGATCCCCGCCTCGCGCAGCAGCCCCGGCGGGAGCGACAGCCAGCCGGTGCGCCCCACCACGATGCCGCCGCCGCAAGCGTCGCCAAGCTCCTCCACGATGCGCCCGTCGCGCATCCGGACGCTGCGGTCGGCGGCCGAAGCGGCGGCCGGATCGTGGGAGACGACGATCACGGTGGTGCCCTCGGCCCGGGCCAGCTCGGCGATCAGCCTCAGCACGGCCTGGCCGTTGACCGCGTCAAGCTCGCCGGTGGGCTCGTCGGCGAGCAGGAGCGCGGGGCGGTGGGCGATGGCCAGGCACAGGGCGGCCCGCTGGCGCTCGCCGCCCGAGAGAGCGCCCGGCAGGGCGGCGCCGCGGTCGCTGAGCCCCGCGGCGTCGAGCAGCGCCTCGGCACGGCGCCGGCGCTCGCCGCGACCCGCGCCGCGCAGCGCGAGCGGGAGGGCGACGCAGTCGCGCAGCGACAGATCGGGACACAGCGACGAGCCCGAGTGCTGGCCGAGGAGCCCCAGGGACTGGTGGCGGATGCGCGCGCGCGTGCGTGCCCCCGCGCGACCGATGTCGCGCCCGAGCACCCGCACGGCGCCCGCCGACGGTGTCTGAAGCCCGGCGATGACGCTCAGCAGCGTGGTCTTGCCGGCCCCGCTGGGGCCCAGCACGCAGACGCTCTCGCCCGAGGTCACCGTCAGCGTGGCGCCCTGCAGCGCCGCGGCGTCGCCCTCGTTGGTGCGGTGCACGCTGAACACGTCGCGCACGGCCACCACATCGGTCACGATCGTGCTCCACGGGCGGTGCCGAGCCATGTGACCACCGCCAGCGCGACGAGCCCGGCGGCGCTCCACAGGACGAGCTCGGCCGCCGGGTCGACGGTCACCAGCGGCGGTGCTCCGCCCGTCAGAGCCGCCACCGCGCCGATGGTCGTCGCCGCCAACCGCGCCAGGAGGACGGCGATGACCGCGCCGGCCACCACGCCGAGGGAGCTGGCGATGACCGCCTCGAGCCGGAGCTGAGCGCGGACGGTGCGGGGGCTGGCGCCCTGGTCGATGAGATCGCTCTCCATGCGCCGGTCGCGCGCCGGCCCCAGCAGGGCCGCGAGCAGCCCCACGATCGCCAGCGCGGCCGACAGCGCCGCGGCGGCGATCAGCGTGCCGAGCACGGCGTGCGTGACCGGGGCGTCGCGCAGCCCGCGCTCGATCGTCTGGCGGTACTGGGCCTGAAGGCTCGCCAGGGCCGGCGTGGCCAGGGCCGCGCGCAGCGGCGCCAGGTTCCGGGATGCGATCCACAACTCGTCGGGGCGGCCCTGCCCGGGCAACTGAGCGTCGAGCGCCGCCGCCAGCGTCTGCTCGTCGGCCACGACGAAGCCGGCCGAGCCGGCGGGCACGGTCGGGAACCGCCGCAGGACGCCCGCAACGCGAGCGGTCACCGGCTCGCCGTCGACGGTGAGCGCGAGCGCCCGGCCCTGCCCGGCGGCGGCCGCGGTGGCGGGATCCACGAGCACGGGGACCGGTCGCGTGTCGCTGGGCTGTGCCGGGCGCACGATGCCGGGCTCGCCGGAGTCGGTGAAATGCACGCCCACCTCGCCCCCGCCACCGCTGTCGGCGCCGCCGGTCGGGCGCGATCCCGACGCGGCCCCGGCCGCGTGCCAGCCCGCCGGGCTGGTCCGGGAGATCACCCCGCCGGCCGCGTCGAGGAACGTCACCGTCCCGAGCATCACCGTGCCGGCGGCCTGCGTCCCCGCGGCGACGTTCTCACCATTCTGGTGGCCGTTGGTGGCCTCCAGCCCGGCCGGCTCGTCGAGCTCGAGCGCGGCGAGCTCCCAGGTCCCGCTCCGCAGCGCGGGCAGCCGCGCGCGCAGAGTGCCGGCGCGGGCCGCCGAGGCACCGATCTCCCCGAGGGTCACCTGCCGGATGTCGTCGCCGGCGTCGCGCAGATCGGCGGTGACGGTGGCGGCGATCTGAGACGGGCCGGCGCTCACCGACAACCACCGCGCCCGCGTCGGGATCCGCGGGCCGGGGGTGCGCACCGGCCCGGCGGGCGCGATGCGCCGGGCGAGCGTCGCCAGCGGCGCCGAGGCGTCAGACGCACGCCAGCCGTGGGCATGTGCCAGCGCCTCCGCCGGCACGCCGAGGGCGGGAACCGTGACCGACGCTTCGCCGCTCACGAAGGTGGCCTGGGTCCGGCGCACGGGCCAGGCGACGCCGTGCGCCAGCGCGTCCCAGCGGCGCGCGGACGCCAGGGTCAGCGGGGTGGCGAAGCTGGGGCCGGGGGACACGATGGCGTCGAGCGGGACCGCGGCTGCCGCCTGGTCAGAGGCGCTGCGCTCGAGCGTCGCCCGGTAGCAGAGGGCAAAGCCGCCGAGGCCGACGGCCACCGCGACGAAGGCCACCCAGAGTGACGGCAGCGCGGGCTGGCGCGCGAGATCCACGAACGCGACCCGCACGGCGACGGGCCCGCGGCGCGCGGCTCGCTCACCGGCCCTCAACAGCAGCTCCGAGAGCCGCAGCACCACCACGCCGGCGGCCAGCGCGCACAGGGGCGCCAGCAGGATCGTCTGCGCGGTGGTGCCGGTGCTGTCGCCCGCCAGCACGAGCGCGAGCGCGGCCACCGCTGCCACTGCAGCGATGTCGGCGATCCGGGCGCCAGCGGGGACCGCCACCAGCGCCGCGACGAGCACTGTGGTCACCAGCCAGCCACCCGCCAGGGCCGCCAGCCCGCGCCAGGTGAGCAGGCTGTGAGCCAGGATGCCGCCGACGGGCTCGTGGGCGGCACCGGCCAGGAGCGCGGCGACCCCGACCGCCGCCAGCGCACCCGCGATGAGCGCCGCGCCGCAGACGACGGCGCAGTCGGCGAGGACGAAGGTCGCGACCTGATCGGAGCGCGCCCCGACCGTGCGCAGGCGCTCGAGCTCCTCGCGGGCCTCGTGGCGCATCCCGCCGACGACGAGCATGAGAAACAGGGCCAGCGCGGCGATCCCTCCGCCGGCCACGAGCAGCAGACGCCGCGGGGCTCCGTCGGCCTCGCCCAAGGCTGCGTCCAGCCCGCCGAACGGCGCGGCCATGCTGAAGCCGCTCTCCCGTGAGAGCAGCGTCGCCTGGTCGCGCTGCAGGCGTGCCCGCAGGCCCGGCAGCTGCCAGGAGTGCAGCGCGCTCACCGGCAACAGCGCCAGCCAGCTCTCCGTGCGATAGAAGGAGCTCAGACCTGGCAGGCGCTCGAGTCCGGCCGGGTCGCTGCCCAGCAGCACCGGCGGCCCCGGGGTCTGACCAGGCACGAACCCCAGCGGCGCCGCGGAGCGCAGGGCGGCCGCGGCGATGACCCGGAGATGCACACCGGGCGCGCTCAGTGTGTGGCCCGGCCGGACGCCGGTGCCGTCGAGCAGCATCGGGCACGTCGTGGCCCGGCACGGCCCGGGAACCCGGACGCCGGCGCTCGTCCACGGGGCGAGCGGGGCGACCGCGGCCGGTCGCACGACCCGACCGTCGAGGCGGACCGGGCTGAGCAACGCGGCGGTGGTGGTGGGGCCGAGTCCCAGACCGGTGAGCGCCGCGCGCGCCTGCCGATCCACGCCGGGGCCGGCGGCTCCCTGCCACGTGATCGTCACCGCGCGCTGGGCCGGCGTCAGGCCCGCGAGCGTCGAGCGCGCCGCCTGCTCCCCGGCGATCGTGCCCTCGGCCCACACGGCGCCGATGAACGCGGCCGCGAGCGCGATGCCGAGCGCGGGGGCCAGCGCACGCCACGGGCGACGCCGGGCTCGTGCCAGAGCCAGCGTCAGCGCCGGGCCCACCGTCCTCACCAGCGCCGTTCCTGGCGGCGCGACCGCGACGAGCTCACCTGCGTCCGTCCTCCTCGCGTTGGCGGTGATAGTGCGCTCGCGCCTTGGCCCGGCCGCCGCACACCGCCATCGAACACCACCGGCTGGTCTGGTTGCGCGAGTGGTCATAGAACGCCCACCCGCAGTCGTGGCCGGGGCACGCCTTCAGTCGCTGCCAGGTCCCATCGAGCATCGCCGTCGCGGTGATCGCCAGCACCACGCCCAGCGCGCGATCAATGCCCGCGCCGGTGGGAGCGAACCGTGGGCCGTCAGGGTCCAGCCGTACCTCCACCCGGGCGCCCTCCGCGGCGCGGTTGAGCTGGGCCAGGCTGGCCGCGGGGATCACCTCTGACGCGTCGTTGTTGCCGGCGGCCAGTCCGCGCAGGCCCTCGCGGACGGTGATCGCGCGCGTCCGATCGCGGGGGCGCAGCGTCGTGCGCGCCGGCAGCAGGCCCCGCGCGGCCAGCCAGGCGGCCAGGCGGTCCGGAGTGGCGAACAGGTCCGAGCCACGCTCGACCTCCAGATCGAAGAAGGAGTTGATGAACGCCTGGACGAGCGCCAGCTCACCGGGTGCGGGCGAGCGCCCGCCCGGCTGCACCGCGTTCCCGTCGACATCGCGCCTCTCACCGGTCACCATGGGCTTGCCGGTTAGGCTACCGGTGCGGGGAGCCTACGTGCCGAAGGCACCCGCGATCGCGCCGCCGTCGGTCCGGCGCACGTGACCGGCAACCCCCGCATATTGGAACCGCGGGACGAGCGAGAAGCCCTGCGCAGAACCGGGCGGCCGGCCCACGCGCCGGCAGGGCGAGGACGCCCGCAGGGTGTAGTCGTACCGCGACGCGTTGACGAAGCGCGCGTCGCCCGTCACGCAGTTATGGCGCAGTCGCGCGCCGCGCTGGGCGGCGAACACGGGGCTGCCGGTGCTGATGTCGTTCTCGGCCAGCAGCGGGGTCCGCACCTCGGAGCCGATGAGCATCGCGGCGCCGCGGCCCAGGTCATTGACGAACGTGTCGTTGACGACGTAGAGGTGGGAGTCGGGCTGCAGCTCGCCCTCCTCGCCGTAGGCGAGCATGTTGGGGTTCTGGGTGGCGCGGCCCTGTTGGAGCACGGTGCCGACCACGTAGGAGAGGCCGCCGTTGGGCAGGTCGAGCTCGTAGCTGTCGGTCCCGCGCCCGCCGGTGAGGCGGTCATAGAGGATGTAGTTGCGCGCCGCGCGCGACTTGACCAGGTGCCCGACGTCGGCGTCGGTGGAGTAGCTGTAGCGCAGCGTGAAGCTGCGGACGTGGTTGATGTAGATGTTGTGCGAGTAGCCGTCGCCGGCGCCGTTGGCGGTGAACACGCTCGAGTCGATGACGATGTTGCTGGCCGGGTTGTCGGCGGCGAGGATGCCCTCCTGGTTGTGATCAAACAGGCAGTGCACGATCGTCAGCCCGGCGCCCTCCTGACGGATGCCGGCGCCGTTGTCGTCCGGGACGCGGGCGCCGGAGAGCTCGACGTTCCTGATCGTCGTGTCATCGCCGGCGATCACCCAGATCGCCTTGCCCTCGCTGTTGGCTCCGGCGGCGTCGATGTGGGCTCGGCCGTGCACGCCGACGATCGTGAGGTGGCTGGTCGACCACGCGCACACATCGCCGCGATAGGAGCGGTTGCCCCGGGCGTCGATCTGGATCGTGTCGCCCGCGTGCGCCCGGGCGATCGCCCGACAGGGCGTCGCGAATCTCTGGGCGGGGCCCACCTGCAGCGTCCGTGCCGCGGCGGCATGGGTCGCGGCGGCGAGGGCCGCCGCCACGGTGAGGGCCATCACCCGTGCGACCGTCATCCCGCCGATCCTAGGACCAGCGCGCCAACGCCACCGCCGCGGTGTGGTGAAATGCGCGCAACGTCACGGGGGGAATGGAGGAGACCCGGCATGGACGGACCGATGGTGACCTACGGGGACCGCGAGATTCCCCACGCGCAGCTGCGCACCGAGGCCGCGCGGACCGCCGCTGGGCTCGTCGAGGCCGGCGTTCAGCACGGTGACCGCGTGGCTCTGGTCCTGCGCAACGAGCCGACGTTCCTGTCGCTCAGCGCCGCGTGCGGGCTGATCGGGGCCGTTCCGGTCCCGGTCAACTGGCACTGGCACGGCGTGGAGCTGCGCCACGTGATCACCCACTCGCAGTCGCGGGTGGTGTTCGCGCACTCCGACTTCGTGGCCAACGTCGAGGAGATCTTGCCCGAGGGGGTCCCGCTCGTCGAGGTGCCGGTACCCGGCGAGCTGATCGCCCAATACGGCGCGGCGCCGGTCACCGGGCGCCGGCCGCTCTTCGCCGACTGGATCGGCGCGCACGAGCCCTACGCCGAGCCGCTGGACGCGGCGCCGATGAGCGTCATCTACACCTCGGGCACGACCGGGCTGCCCAAGGGCGTGATCCGCGATGCGATGACACCCGAGCAATCGCGCGACGTCGCGGGCGCGACCCTGCGGGCGATGGGGTTGCGCCCAGACATGCACACGCTCGTCACGGCGCCCATGTATCACTCGGCGCCGAACGCCCAGGCCCTGTTCGCGCTCGCCCTGGGGATCGAGCTGACCGTCATGCCCCGGTTCGAGCCCGAGGAGTTCCTGCGGCTGGTCTCAGAACAGGCCATCACCCACGCCCAGACCGTCCCGACGATGTTCGTGCGGCTGCTCGAGCTCCCCGGTGAGGTCCGCGCGCGCTACGACCTCGGGTCGCTGGAGTGCGTGGTCCACGCCGCCGCGCCGTGCCCCGCGCACGTCAAGCGCCGCATCATCGACTGGTTCGGACCGGTCATCCGCGAGTACTACGGCGCCACCGAGATCGGCGTCGTGATCGTCTGCGACAGCGAGGAGTGGCTGGCGCATGAGGGGACCGTCGGCCACAGCTTCGCCGGCTCCGACATTCACGTCCACGCCGCCGACGGCCGGTTGCTGGGCACGGGGGAGACCGGCGAGATCTTCATCCGCCCGCCCGACTACTGGCCCGGGTTCACCTACCTGGGCCAGGACGACAAGCGCCGCGAGATCGAGCGCGACGGCTACATCTCGATCGGCGATGTCGGGAGCGTCGACGCCGACGGCTACCTCTACCTGTCCGATCGCGCGCGCGACATGGTCATCTCGGGCGGCGTGAACATCTACCCGGCCGAGATCGAGGCCTGCCTGCTGGAGCTCGGCGGCGTCCGCGACGTCGCCGTCTTCGGCATCCCCGACGACTCCTTCGGCGAGGCCCTGGCCGCCCACGTCGACGCCGAGCCGTCGGCCGGCCTCACCGAGAGCGCCGTGCGTGAGCACGTCCGTTCCCGGCTGGCGAGCTACAAGGTGCCGCAGGTGGTCGTCTTCGACACCGACCTGCCCCGCGAGGAGTCGGGCAAGATCTTCAAGCGCCGCATCCGGGAGCCCTACTGGCAGGCGGCCGGGCGCAATATCTGAGGGCGCCGTGACCCCGGGGGCGCAACCGCAACGCGAGCCCGCTCTGACCGGCTACCGTCGAAACGGAGATGGCAGCCACGACCTGAGGGAGCCGACATGAGCACGCCGTACGCATTCGTCGTCCGTATCGAGGCCAAGCCGGACAAGGCCGAAGAGGTGTCACAGCTGCTCGCGGGCGCGCTGCCCCTGGCTCAGGCGGAGGAGGGGACGGTCGCGTGGTATGCCATGCGCACCTCGGAGACCACCTTCTGGATCGTCGATACCTTCGGCAGCGAGGACGCGCGCCAGGCCCACATCAACGGTGAGATCGCCGCCGCGCTCATGGCCAAGGCTGGCGAGCTGCTCGCCTCGCCCCCGGAGATCCTGCCCGCGGACGTGCTCGCGGCCAAGTAGCCGCTGCGGTCCGCGCCCGCCTAGCTCGACCAGAAGCGGTGGCGGTCGAGGTAGTCCACCAGCAGCCGCCCGGCGTGCTCGATGTGAGCCGCCATCGCCACCCGCGCGGACGACTCGTTGCGCGCGGCGAGCGCATCGCGGATCTGCTCGTGCTCGACGATGCTCAGCACGTGGCCCTCGGCTGAGTCGCCGATCGCCCTCCACACGTAGTCCTTGGGGAAGTACGCCTGGAGCTCTTCGAGCATCCGCGTCAGCCGGGAGTTGTCGGCAAGCCGGTGGATGACGGCGTGGAAGCGTTCGTTGGCTGCGGTGATGCGAGCGTTGAAGGCGGCCTCGTCTTCAGGCCGGATGCGGCCCTGCTCGAGCTCGTCCATGGCGCGGCTCATCTCGTCCTGGGCTGCCTGGAGCTCCGCGATGGCGGCAGGCTGGGCGTTGGCCGCAGCCAGGGCGGAGGCAAACCCCTCCAGCTCGGCTCGCAGCGCATAGACCTCGAGCAGTTCGCGCCGGGTCCTCACCCTCACCGTCGCGCCCTTGTTGGGGACGAGATCGACGAGGTTCTGGGCCTGGAGCTTGCGCAGCGCCTCTCGAATGGGGGTGCGGCTCACGCCGAAGCGTGCACAGAGCTCGTCCTGCTGGAGGTGCGTCCCAGGCGGATAGTCGCCACCGAGAATCGCCGTTTGGATCCGAAACGCGATCTCGTCGGTGAGGCTGGTCACGAGAACGTGATCACGAGCGGGAACCGCCATAGAGCGATCTTATCCAAGGATCCACATGTGGATTGACACGTCCATGGATCTATGGATACATTCGGCCCGGTGAGCACCTCCCTTCCGCCCCGCCCGAGCTCGTGGACCACTCCCAGGGGCCGGTCCCGCGCGTGCCGCGGCTGGGAGCAGGAGGGGGCGCTGCGCTGCTTTCTCAACAACCTCGACCCCGAGGTCGCCGAGCGTCCCGACGAGCTCGTCGTCTACGGCGGCGCGGGTAAGGCGGCACGCAACTGGGAGTGCGTGGAGGCGATCGTCCGCTCGCTTCGCGAGCTCGACGATGGCGAGACCCTGATCGTCCAGTCCGGCAAGCCCGTCGCGGTGCTGCCGACCCACCCGGACGCGCCCCGGGTCCTCATCTCCAGCGCGATGCTCGTCCCGGCGTGGTCCACCCCGGAGGACTTCTGGGCGCTCGACGCTGCGGGCCTCACGATGTACGGCCAGATGACCGCGGGCGGCTGGTTCTACATCGGGACGCAGGGGGTCCTCGGCTTCACCTACGAGACGTTTCGGGCCGTCGCGCGCTCGCACTTCAGCGGAACGCTCGACGGGCGCCGAGTGCTCAGCGCCGGGCTCGGCGGCATGGGCGGCGCTCAAGGGCTTGGCATCACGCTCAACGGCGGCCGCGCCCTGATCGTCGAGGTCGACCCTCGGCGAGCCCGCCGCCGGGCCGATGCGGGCTGGATCGATCTGGTCACCGACGACTACCGCCACGCGATCGCCAGCCTCGACGACCCGGACGGTCCGAGCTCGATCGGCCTCGTCGGGAACGCCGCCGAGGTCGTTCCCCGGCTCGTGCGTGACGGCGTCCCCTTCGATGTGGTCACCGACCAGACCGCGGCCCACGATCTGCTGCGCGGCTATGTGCCGGCCGGCTACACCAGCGAGGCCGCCGAGCAGGCGCAGTCCACGGACGGCAGCTACCTAGATGATGTCCGGGGCTCGCTGGCCAGGCACGTCGAGGGTCTGCTCGAGCTCCGCGCACGCGGAGCGGTCGCCTTCGAATACGGCAACAACCTGCGTGCGCAGGCACGTGACGCCGGCGTAGCGGCCGCGATGGACATCCCCGGGTTCGTGGCTGCCTACATCCGGCCGATGCTCGCCCAGGGGATCGGCCCGTACCGGTGGATCGCGCTGTCGGGTGACCCGGAGGACCTGCGCCGGTCCGAGGATGCGCTGATGGACGTGATCGGCACTCCGACGCTGGCGCGGTGGATCTCGGTCGCGCGCCGGCGGCTGGGACATCAGGGCCTCCCGGCCCGGATCTGCTGGCTGGGGCTCGGCGAGCGCGACGCGGTCGGCCTGCGACTCAACGAGCTCGTCCGCAACGGGAGGATCGGCCCGCTCGCCCTCGGCCGCGACCACATGGATCCGGCGTCGGTGGCGTCGCCCGGACGCGAGACCGAGGCCATGCGCGACGGGAGCGACGCGATAGCCGACTGGCCGATCCTGTGTGCGTTGGTCAACGCCGCGCAGGGTGCGAGCTGGGTCGCCGTCGGCAACGGCGGAGGCGTCGGGGTCGGCCGCAGCATCCACAGTGGCATGGTGGTGGTCGCCGACGGCACCGAGCTGGCCGAGCGCAAGATCGCACGCGTCTTCTGGTCAGACCCCGCGCTGGGCGTCGCCCGTTACGCGGACGCCGGGTATGAGGCGGCGATCACGCAGGCACGGCGTAGCCGGGTGAAGATCCCGATCCAGACCGGAGCGATCTGACGGTGCGGTCCTACGCGATGAGCATCGACACCGGAGGGACGTTCACCGATGGCTTCGTCTCTGACGGCGCGCACACCGTCCAGGTCAAGGTCGACACCACCCCACAGGACCTCACCATCGGGTTCGAGGCGTGCATCGAGGCCGCCGCGAACGCTGTCGGCGAGAAGCTCCCGGCCTTCCTCGGGGCGCTGAGCACGATCCACTTCAGCTCCACGATCGCCACCAACACGATCGTCGAGCGCCGCGGCGCCCGCGTGGGCCTGATCGTGACCCGCGGCGCCGAAGAGCTGGTCTACGGCACCGGCCCCCAGGCGACGGCTCTGCACGGGTTCCTCGACCCCGACCTGGTCCGCGGGGTCGCCGAGCAGACGGACGCTGCCGGCGCCGTGGTGGCCGAGCCCGGCGAGGCCGACGTCGACCTCGCGGTCCGGGAGCTGCTCGAGCGCGGCGTGCGGCTGCTGGTGGTGAGCTTCGCCAACGCCCACCGCAACCAGGCCAACGAACTGCGGGCCCGCGAGCTCGTCGGTCGCTCCTACCCTCGCCACTACCTGGGGGCCGTGCCACTCCTGATCGCCTCCCGCGTGTCGCTCGCCGACGACGACCATGGCCGGACCGCGTGTGCGGTGGTCAACGCCTACCTGCATCCCAACCTCGTCAGCTCGCTGTACCGCGCCGAAGACAAGACCCGGGAACGCGGCCTGGTGCGGCCGCTGTTGATCGTGAACAGCGACGGGGCCACGAGCCGGGTGGCCAAGACGCGCGCGATCGATACCTATGACTCGGGGCCGAGCGCCGGCGTGCTCGGAGCCAGCTACGTGGCCCGCGCGCTGGGGGCCGAGCACGTCTGCACGTTCGACGTCGGCGGGACGACCTCGGACGTGGCCTACCTCACCGGAGCCGAGGTCCCGACCGACGAGCACACCGAGGTCGGCGACGTCAGCATTCCCCACCCGGCGGTCACACTCAGCTCCTTCGGGATCGGAGGTGGCTCGATCATCTCCGTCGATGCGTCTGGAGGGATCCGCGTCGGCCCTGAGAGCGCCGGGGCATCGCCGGGCCCCGTCTGCTTCGGTCTGGGCGGCCAGTCACTCACTCCGACCGATGTCTGGTTGCTGCTCGGCTACCTGGAGCCGGGCGAGTTCCTCGGCGGACGCCGCCGGCTCGACGTGTCGCCCGCCGAGACCGCCGTCGTGGAGCTCGCCCGGCAGCTGGGGACCACCTCGGAGGGCGCGCTCCGGCAGGCCAAGGACGCGATCAGCCGTGCGCTGTCCGAGCATCTGCTGCTTTGGGCCCGGCGCCATCCCGGGCTGACGTCGTCGCCGCCGGCGGATCGGTGGCTGTTCTCCTACGGGGGCGGAGGCGGGCTGCTGTGCGCCGATGCCGCGGACATCCTCGGCATCCCCAACGTCGTCGTCTTCCCGAACAGTTCGGTGTTCTCGGCCTTCGGGGCCGGGCTGCTCCCGATCGCCCATTCCTATGAGACGGTCATTCCGGCCGGGAACGGCGACGGCAGGGTGACCACCGCCGCCGCGCGGCTGGCCGACAACGCCCGCCGCGATCTGCGCGCCGAGGGCGTGCGTGAGCTCGACGCCGTCCGCGCCGCTCTGCGCGTGGGATCCCACGACGCCCCTGAACAAAGCCTGGCCGCGATGCTCGAGGGGTCGGACGCGATGCCCGAGCTCAACGGGTCGTCGTCCGCGGCGGTGCGGTGTCGCCTGCGAGTCTCGGTTCCCCGCGAGGCCAACGTGCAGATGATCGCCACGCCGGGGGCGGCGAGGAGCCGCGGCGAGCGGGAGATCGTCACCGCCTCCGGGCCGGTCCGCGTGCCGGTGGTGGGCGGCCTCGGCGATCCGTCGGCGGCGCGGGTGACCGGGCCTGCGTTCCTGGACGCGCCGGACACCACCATCTTCGTGCCCAGTGACTGGTCGGTGCGTTTCACCGAGCAGGGCTACGGGATCCTCAACAAGGACGGGGAATCGTGAGACGGCAGATCACCGAGTACCTCGAGATCGATCTCGACACCGAGCAGTGGCACTGTGTCACCTGCGCTCACCCGCTCGGCAGCGCGCGCGAGAACTACAAGGAGGGTTGCCTGGTGTGGGAGCGCGACCCCAGCGAGGTGCACCGTCCGATCGTCGGAGGTGAGTACACCTTCTCCCCAAACCCGCGGTGGTGCCGCATCCTGGAGTTCATCTGTCCCGGCTGCGGCGGCCTGATCGAGGTGGAGTACCTCCCGCCGGGCCATCCGGTCACCCACGACATCGAGCTCGACATCGACGCGCTCCGGGAACAGACCCGAGCGCTCGGGGAGACGGCATGAACTCATCGGTCGAGATCGACATCGGCGGCACGTTCACCGACTGCTACGTCCGCCTCGACGAGCGGGAGGTGTGGTGCAAGGCGCGCACCACGCCGTTCGACCTCTCCCAGGGGCTGTCACGCGCCATCGACGACGCCGCCCAGCGCCTCGGCATGGACACCCCCGAGCTGCTGTCCCGTGCCGAGATCCTCCGCTACTCCACCACGCTGGCCATGAACAAGCTCATCGAGCGCAAGGGCCCCAAGCTCGGGCTGATCATGACCGAGGGGTTCGAGGACACGGTCCTCATCGGACGCGCCAGTCAGTGGTCGGACGGCATCTCGTTCAAGGAGCAGCGCAACATCGCCGGCGCGGACAAGCCCCAGCCGGTCATCCCCAAGGACCTGACAGTGGGCGTCAAGGAGCGCGTCGACGCGGAGGGCCGGGTCCTGCGCCCACTCAACGAGGACCACTTCCTGGCCCAGTTGGACGCGCTCGTCGACGCCGGCGTGCGCGGATTCGTCGTGTCGCTTCTCTGGTCGTTCATGAACCCCGTGCACGAACAGCGGATCCGGGAGCTGATCGAGCGCGAGTACAACGAGACCTACCTCGGCAGCATGCCGGTGTTCCTCTCCAGCGAGGTGTCCCCGCGCAAGTTCGAGTACACGCGGACGACGATGACGATCCTCAACGCGTATCTGCACCAGTCCATGTACGAGGAGCTGATCGGGATCGGCCAGGAGCTGCGCCGCGGCGGCTATCGCAACCCGCTGATGATGGTGCACAACACGGGAGGGATGGCCAGCGTGTTCCGCTCGGCGGCGGTGCACACCTACAACGGCGGCCCGGTGGCGGGACTCATGGGCAGCGCCGCGCTGGGGCGCGCCTACGGCTACAAGAACGTGGTCGTCACCGACATGGGCGGAACGAGCTTCGACATCGCCATGGTGGTGGAGGGGAGCACCCGCTTTTACCAGTTCGCGCCGACCATCGATCGCTGGACGATCGACGCAACGATCCTTGACTCGAAGTCGATCGGATCCGGCGGTGGCTCGATCGCGCGGGTCGACGAACTGCTGGGCAACCGGCTCTCGGTGGGGCCCGAGAGCGCCGGGTCGATCCCGGGGCCCGCAGCGTATGACCAGGGCGGGCGCGAGCCGACCGTCACCGACGCCGACCTCGTGCTCGGCTATCTGAGCCCGGAGCGCTTTCACGGTGGACAGCTCACCCTCCACCAACGGCGCGCCGAGCGGGCGATCCGTGAGCGGGTGGCCGTACCACTCGGCATCGACCTGCCCGCGGCGGCGCTGCTCATCAAGCGGATCATCGACGCCAAGATGGGAGCCGAGATCTACAAGGAGACTGTGCTCAAGGGCTATGACCCGCGCGACTTCGTCATCTTCGCGGCGGGCGGGGCAGGTCCGGTGCACTGCTGCGGCTACGCCGAGGCGGCGGGGATGGGCCAGGTCGTCATCTTCCCGTTCTCCTCCGCGTTCTGCGCCTACGGGTCGTCGACGATGGACGTGCTGCATGTCTACGAGCGCTCGCGGCGGCTGCCTCTGCTGACGGCGAGCACCGGCTCGTGGCTGGATGACTACCAGGGGTTCAACTCGGTGGTCGCGACCCTGCGCGAGGCAGCCCGCCGGGACTTCGCGGGCGAGGGCTTTGATCCCGAGCGCGTGGAGTACACGCTCGAGCTCGACATGAAGTTCGGGGGCCAGCTCAACGTCAAGCGCGTCGCCTCCCCGCTGCTGCAGGTGGCCGGCGAGGAGGACATGAGGACGATCTACGCCGCCTTCGAGAAGGAGTTCAGCGAGGCCTACAGCCCGCTGGGTCTCAATCCCGACGCCGGCGTGGAGATCGAGGCCTTCGTCCTCAAAGCGTCGCTCCCACAGCCCCATCCGGAGCGTCCGACGCAGGCGGCCGTGACCCGGGACCCGGCCGCCGCGAGGACGGCCCACCGCCCCGCGATGTTCTCCGACCGCGACGGAGTGGTGAGCACCCCCGTCTATGAGATGTCGCGCCTGGCTCCCGGCAACGCGTTCGAGGGGCCCGCGTTGATCGAATCCGACGACACCACAGTCGTCGTCTCGCCCGGCTGGGCGTGCCTGGTCGACGAGCGGTTGGGCATCGTCCTCACCCACGCCGAGGAGTCCGCGCATGTTTGACGCATCGATGGTCACCCGCGCGATGGCGCTCGAGCTCGCGACAGACCAGGAGCTCGAGGACGCAGAGGCGCTGCTGGCCGGTGACTACGAGATCTACTCCGAGAACCTCAACCTCATGCTCCAGGAGGGCAAGGAGGTCATGACGAAGATGGGGATCTCGAGCATGCTCCACTCCGGCGACACGCTCGTCGCCATCTACACCGCGCGCGGCGATCTTGTGTCGGCAGTGCTCGGGACCTACCTGCACTCGGTGACAGGCCAGGTCCCGATCAAGTTCATCCTGGACCGCTTCGCCGACGACCCGTCGGTCGGCGTCGGCGAGGGCGACATCTACTACTGCAACGAGGCGCTCTACGGCGGTATCCACAACCCGGATCAGTTCGCGCTCATGCCCGTGTTCAGCGCGGGCGAGCTGATTGGCTGGGTCGTGTCGGGCGCCCACCAATCAGAGACGGGTGGCTCAGAGCCCGGCGGCGAGGTAACCCAGGCCCACACCCGCCACGACGAGGGCATGAAGTTGACCCCGATCAAGATCGGCGAGAACTACCGGCTGCGCAACGACCTGCTGCTGATGATGGAGAACTTCATCTCCCGGGCGCCGCGCATGCAGGTGACCGACGTCAAGGCGCGCGTGGCGGCCTGCGATCGCGTCCGCGTCCGTCTCCAAGGGCTTGCCGCCCGCAGAGGCAACGGACTCGTCCGGGGTCTGTTCCGGCGCATGATCCAGCAGACGTCGGCGGGCGTGCGCGCCCGCATCGAGGGCTGGCCCGACGGTATCTACCGCCACAACGTCTTCATGGACACGACCGGCCACGAGGACGGCCTGCTGCGCGCCTCGGTCGCGGTGCAGGTGCGGGGCGATCGGCTCACGATTGACTTCGCCGGCACCTCCCCTGAGCACGAGGGGTCCTACAACGCGTTCACCAACGTGATCCGCGGGCACTGCGCTGTGAACCTGTACCAGTTCCCGTTCCACGACTTCCCGATCTCGTCGGGGATGTCTGACCACATCGACATCCGCGTCCCACACGGTTCGTTCTTCGACGCCGATCCAGAGGCCGCGATCAGCTGCTCGCCGCTGGTCGGCGCGATGGTGTTCCCGCTCCTGGGCGTGGCGATGTCCAAGGCGATGTTCGCCTCCGAGCAGCGCTCGCTGGTGTGTGGGTTCACGTCGTCGAGTGCGTCGGCGGTCATGGTCGCCGGGACCAATCAGCACGGCGTCCGTGTGACCGACTTCATGGGCTATCCGCTCAACGCCTACGGCCTGGCCGCTCGCTCGGACCGCGACGGCATCGATGTGTGGGGTTTCCCTCACGGCCCATGGGGCAAGGCGCCCGACGTCGAGGACATCGAGTCCGAGTTCCCCCTCCTGCACCTCTACCAGAAGCAGCAGCGCGACACGTGCGGGTTTGGGAAGTATCGCGGCGGCCTCGGTGCCGCCGTCGGCTACGTCGTCTATCAGACGCCGCACCTCGCTTTCACCTCCAGCCAGAAGGAGTCGCTCTTCCCCGCCCACAACGGGCTCTACGGCGGATACTCCATGACCGTGATCCCCGGCATCAGGGTGCGCGGCGCCGACATCCTCGAGCTGATGGCGGCCGGCGAGCCACGGCTGCCCACCGACGACTACATGCTCGCCAGCGGAGACTCCGCGCTGGGCGGTGAGATCATCGTCGAGCACCAGACCCGCGGGATCCGCGTCGTGGCCGAGGGCGACATCATCGCCGCCAGCACGCAGGGCAGCGGCGGCTACGGTGACGTGCTGGACCGCGATCCGGCTGCGGTGGTCGAGGACATCCGTGCTGATCGCATCAGCGACTGGACGGCTCGCGAGGTGTTCGGCGTCCTCTATGACCCAGAGTCCCTCATCGTCGATGAGGACGCGACGCGCGCCACGCGTCAGGCGCACCGTGCCAGGCGGCTGGAGCGCGGGCGGCCGTACGCCGAGTTCATGGCCGACTGGGAGCGGCGAGTCCCCCCCGACGACGCGCTCAAGTACTTCGGCGAGTGGCCGTCGGGAGCGCCCAACCGAGACGTCGTCCGCATATGACGTCGCGCGGTCGCTTCCGGACGGCGCTCGAGCGCGACGGCCTCGCGTTCGCGCCCCTCCTCTGGAAGCGGCTGCCGTCCCTCGTCCGTCAGGACCGGGCCGACTGGTGGCGGGACCCCGCCACGGGTCAGCGGCTCATCGCGGATGCGGCGGCGATGGCGCTGGCCGACGCGATGTTCGTGTTCCTTGCGGCCGAGGCGGTCAGGAGCGCGGCGTCACAAGGCTCGCGCGGTGACGCTGCCCTCGACGCGCTGGCCGGGACGCCGGCGGCGGTCCAGGGCGTCGCGCTCGTGCAGTGCCTGAGCGACGTCGCCCGGCATGCGACGATCGCCGCGGTGCCCGCCCCGGCGGAACTGCTGTCCGAGCTGGGAGGCGAGCAGATCGAGGTGGCCGAGGACGCGTTCTCAGACCTTGCCTCCGCCTATCTGCGGAGCGGCGCCGACGCGCTCGCGGTCACCGGCTCAGACCCGGAGACGGTCGCCGCCGGCGTGACGCGCGCCGCGGAGCTGGGCAAGCTGTACGGTCGCGCGGTCCTTGGCGTCTGCCTCGCCGGGAACGACACCCGGGGCTGGGATCAGGACGGGACGCCGCTGGCGGTCATCTCGAGTGGCGGCGCGTGGCCGGCGGCGGCGTGCGGCGTCGTGATCACGCCCGGCGATGTCAGCGGCTCCTGGGGCGCCGACACGCTGCGGGCCGTTGGGAGTGCGCGGCCGTGAGGGCGGCGGTCCTGGGCGCCGGCGTGATGGGGCGCAACATCGCCCGGGTGCTGGCGCGCGGGGGCGCCGAGGTGGTGATTTTCTCGCGCAGCGCCGAGACGCTGCGCTCGGCGCAGGAGGCCCTGCAGGCCGACGCCAACAGTCCCGCGGCGTACGTGACCGCCGTGGGCGATGCCGTCGGCGGCGCTGACCTGGTGCTGGAGTCGGTCCCCGAGTCGCTCCCTCTCAAGCTCGGGTTGCTGAAGGACATCGAGCGCGCGGCCCCCGACGGGGCGGTGATCGCCACCAACACGTCGTCGCTCCCGCTGGACCGGCTGGCCGGCGTCCTGCACCGGCCCCAGCGGTTCCTCGGCTGGCACTGGTTCAACCCGGCACACCTGATCCCGCTGGTGGAGGTCGTCCCGGCGTCCGCTACCGATCCGGACATCGTTGGCTGGTCGGTGGCGAGGCTCCAGGAGCTGGGCAAACGACCCCTCGCGCTGTCGAGGCCGATCGAGGGGTTCTTGGCCAATCGGCTCCAGTACGCGCTCATCCGCGAGGCGCTCGCGCTGGTGCAGGACGGGGCGGCGACTCCCGAGCAGATCGACGCCGTGATCACCGATTGCCTGGGTCCGCGGTGGGCCGTCATCGGGCCAATGCGCAGCAGCGACCTCGCGGGCATCGGGACCGCCGCGGCAGTAGCCGCGGAGCTGTTCCCCAGGCTGTCCAATGCCGATCGGCCCCAGCCGGCGCTGACCGCGCTGCTGGAGCAGGGGCGCCTGGGCGTGGCCAGCGGAGCGGGGTTCTACGACTACCCGGAGCGGGAGAGCGTGGCCGTGGAACGCGACCGGCTGCTGTCGGCGGTCCTGGGCGCCCTCACGGGCGAGCGGGCGGGTGGGTGAGGCGCCGGTGACGCGCTCCCGGAGTTATCGAGCGGCCTCGCCGAGCAGCCGCTCCACCAGCACGCAGTCCTTCCACTCGCCGTCGAGCCGGCCGTGGCGGCGCTGGATGCCCACCTCGTCGAACCCGGCGGCCCGGTGCGCCGCGCGACTGGGGTGGTTGTCCGCGAAGATCCGGCTCGTGAGCTTGTAGAGGCCGCGTCGCTCGGACTCGGCGCACAGCGCGGCGAGGAGCTGGCGGCCGAGGCCCTGCCCCCGGCCGTCGGGGTGGACGTAGACGGCGTGCTCGCCCACACCCTCATAGACGCAGCGGTCGGAGTAGAACCCGGCGCGCGCCCAGCCCAGGACCCGCCCGTTGCGCTCGGCGACGACGAAGGGGCGGCCGTCGGACAGCCAGCCGGCGATGTCGGCGGGCGCCCGCAGCCGCGTCTCGAGGGTCGCGATGCGCTCGCTGATTCCCGCGTTATAGGCCGCGACGACGTCCTCGAGATCGTCCTCGGTGGCGAGCCTGGTGGTGACGGTGACCGACAGTGACACGGGCCGTGAGCTTATTCGTCGGGGGTCTCGGGCTCGGCCGGCCGCGCGTGCGTGTAGGGGTCCTTGGGCGAGCGATCGTCAGACAGCGAGCCGCGCTCGTCGCTGAGCTGCTCGATCGCGTCGGCGAGATGGATGGGGGCGATGTTGTAGTCGCCTCGCTCCACGCGAAGCCGGTGGGCGGCCAGCAGGACCTCGGCGTGGGTGTGCCCGGCCGGGGGCTCGAAGCGGTAGGAGGCCAGCTCGATGAGCAGCCCCAGGGGGTCGGTGAAGTAGATCGAGTCCATGAACCCGCGGTCCTTGACGCCGCTGTGGCGGATCCCGCGCTCGTCCAGGCGCTCGACGGTCTGCGCGAACGTCGCCTGCGAGAGCGCGAAGGCGAGGTGGTGGACGCACCCGGGGTCGGTGGGGGTGCGCTCGGGGTCCGGGGTGCGGGCCTCGTTGGTGAACACGGTGATGAGGCGACCGTCGCCCGGGTCGAAGTAGAGGTGGCTCTCGCCGGCGTTGTCGAGGTTGGGCTGCTCGAACACGAACGGCATCCCCAGCACGCCCTCCCAGAAGTCGATCGATGTCTTGCGGCCGGCGCCGACCAGCGTGATGTGGTGGACGCCCTGGCTCTGGATCTTGCGCATCTCGGTCACGGTCCTGTCTCGATCAGTCGGATGGGTCTGGCGAGTGGCTGCTCGACTTCTACTTCAACGGCACGGCGGCGGTTACAGTGTGGGACCGCCAGACCGACCGGGGCGGCTTGACACGGGACCAGCTGATGCAGGAGAGAGGTGTGACGAGATGACGCGACGCGGGGTGTGTCGATGAGCTCTGGGCGCGCGGAGGGCCTCACCCGCGTCGTCGTCCTCGGGGCCGGATTCGCAGGGCTCGAGCTCATCACGAGGCTCTCAGAGGAGTTCGGGCAGGACATCGACATCGTCCTGATCGATCGCAGCGACGCGTTCGTGTTCGGCTTCTCCAAGCTGGACGTCATGTTCGGGCGCGCGGTGCCCGACGAGGTCCGGCACCCGTACGCCGACATCGTCAAGCCGGGGGTCCGCTTCGTCCAGGCGGCGATCCGGTCCATCGACCCCGCCGGCCGGACCGTCCAGACCGACGCGGGTGCGTTCGAGGCCGACGTGCTGGTGGTGGCGCTCGGAGCCGACCTCGTTCCGGCCGCGACGCCCGGGCTCATCGAGGGCGGCCACGAGTTCTATACCGTCGCAGGAGGGTTCGCCGCGCGTGAGGTGCTCGGTCGGTTCCAGGGCGGCCGTGTGGTGATCGGCGTCCTCTCGACGCCGTACAAGTGCCCGCCGGCCCCGAGCGAGACGGCGCTGCTGCTGCACGAGCATCTGGTCACGCGTGGGATCCGCGAGCAGTCGGAGATCGCGCTGGTGATCGACTTCGGCCGGCCGATCCCACCGTCGCCGGCGGCCTCCGCCGCGCTGGTGGAGGCCTTCGCCGAGCGAGGCATCGAGTGGCACGCCAGCCGTGAGGTCTGCGAGTTGGACCCCGCGCGCAACGTCGCGATCCTGCGCGACGGCGGCGAGATGCCGTACGACCTCTTCCTGGCCGTTCCGGTCCATCATGCCCCGGCGGTCGTCACCGAGGCGGGGTTGACCACTGACGGGTGGATCGGAGTGGACGCGCAGACGTTTGAGACCTCGTTCCCGGGCGTCTACGCGCTGGGTGACGTGGCCGCCGTCGGCACTCCGCGCGCCGGCGTCTTCGCCGAGGGCCATGCCGCCATTGCCGCCGAGCACATCGCCGCGCGCATCCGGGGCACGACCAGCTCGGCTCAGTACGGGGGACGTGGCATCTGCTACCTGGAGTTCGGAGCCGGTCAGGTCGGGCTGGTGGACGTCACCTTCTTCGGCGACCAGCGATCCGGCGAGCTCATCGGGCCCTCGGCGGCGTTGGCGGCGGACAAGGCCGAGTTCGGCTCCAGCCGCATCAAGCGCTGGTTCGGCCGCGACTGGTAGACCCTCGCACCGCCCGGGCGCGCTCGGGCACCTTCAGCGATTCTTATCATCTTGGGTGTACGTCGCCCGCGGCCGCGGGTATGCTGGTCAGCGGCTATAGCCCACACCGGCGGGCGAAGGCTGGGTCCGTGCCTTGACCCACCTTCATCATCACGCCGTGCCCCCGCGCCGCGGGCTCCCGCACCTACTCCATCCTCGACCCCTCCAATCGGAGCGCTTATGACCCCGAACCCCTCGCCGTGCCGCGAGGTACTCGCGCCGTTCGCCGTGCCGTGCCTCCGCCGCGGCCTTCTCGCCGTAGCGACATCGGCGTTGCCCTACCTGGCGCTGTGCGTGCTGATGTATCTGACGTTGAGCGTCTCTCCTTTGCTGACGCTGGCATTGGCGATTCCGACTGCCGGGTTCCTGGTCAGGGTGTTCGTCGTCTTCCACGACTGCGCGCATGGCTCACTACTGCCCTCCAAGCGCGCCAACAACGTTGTCGGCAGCGTGCTCGGGGTCTTCGTGCTGTCGCCGTTTCGCCGTTGGCGCCATGACCACGCCATTCATCACGCGACGTCGGGAGACCTCGACCGGCGCGGAGTCGGCGACGTCATCACGCTCACCATCACCGAGTACCAGGAGCGCTCGCGCCGGGGTCGGGCTGCATATCGCATGATCCGCAATCCGCTGGTGATGTTCGGTTTAGGGCCGATCATCGCGATGGTCATCGGACCACGGATCGTGGCGCGCGGGGCGCGGCGGCGCATGCGCAACAGCGTTCTCGGAACCGACGTGGCCCTCGTCGTGATCGTCGGCGGGGCGTGCTGGCTGATCGGCTGGCAGGCCTTCCTCATCGTGTGGGCTCCCGCCGCCCTGCTGGCGGGCTCGATCGGAATCTGGCTGTTCTACGTCCAACACCAGTTCGAGGATGCCTACTGGCAGAGCAGCGAAGAGTGGAGCTACGACGACGCGGCCCTGCGCGGAAGCTCGTACCTGAAGCTCCCGCCGGTGTTGCAGTTCTTCACCGGCAACATCGGTCTTCACCACGTCCATCACCTCAACGCGCGGATCCCCAACTACAACCTCCCGCGCGCCCACAAGGCCAGTCCGGCGTTCGACGCGGTGCCCACGCTCTCAATGTGGGACGGGCTGCGCAGCGTCAGGCTGAAGCTGTGGGATGAGCAGGCCGGCCGCCTGGTGACGTTCGCCCAGGCCCGCCGGAGCCTCGCAGCGACCTGCTAGGTTCAAGGTGTGGTCGACGGTTCGTCGGCCGCGAGGCAGCTTGCTTGGGTCCCGCTCGCAGCGGTTTGGGTCAGCCGTCTCATCCCAAATCGTCAGCGGCCCAGTTGAGCCGCCAAGGAGTAGTACATGTCTTCAGCATCGTTCGCTGATCTCGGTGTCTCGCGCGCCGTCGTCGGCTCTCTTTCCACAGCGGGGATCACCGAGCCCTTCGCGATCCAGCGCGCCGTCATCGGCGACGCGATCGCCGGGCGCGACGTGATCGCCAAGTCACCCACCGGTTCGGGCAAGACGCTCGCCTTCGGGATCCCGTTGGTCGAGCGCATCGCCGCCGAGGACCGGCGCCCGACGGCGCTCATCCTCGCTCCGACCCGTGAGCTCGCCACCCAGATCGTCGAGGAGATCCGCGGGATCGCACACTCGCGCGCCCTGCGCGTCACGGCGGTCTACGGCGGCGTCGGTCTCGTCAAGCAGGCCAAGGAGGCCGCCACCTCCCACGTGCTCGTGGCGACCCCCGGGCGCCTCGAGGACCTGCTGGCCCGCAACGCCTTCAGCCTCGATCGGATCCGGATGCTCGTCCTCGACGAGGCCGACCGGATGCTCGACATGGGCTTTCGCCCGGCGATCGACCGGATCGTCGCCGCATGTCCGGCGTCCCGCCAGACCCTCTTCTTCTCCGCCACCCTCGACGGCGAGGCCGGCAAGCTCGCCGCACGCTACGCCCGCGATCCCGCCACGCACCAGTCGGGCCCGGTGGAGCGGCGCGCCAACGCGGAGATCGAGCACCGGTTCGTCCAGGTCGCCCACGAGCACCGCGTCGAGGCGCTTGTCGGCGAGCTGCGCCGCGATCGTGACCTCACCCTCGTGTTCGTGCGCACCAAGCGGGGCGCCGACCGGCTCGTCAAGCGGCTGGCCGCGCACGGCGTCAAGGCATTGGCGATGCACGGCAACAAGTCACAGCGCCAGCGCGAGCAGGCGCTTGCCCGCTTTGAGTCCGGCGCGGTCGACACCCTCGTCGCCACCGATGTCGCCGCCCGCGGGATCGACGTCGACGGGATCTCGCACGTCATCAACTTCGACCCGCCCGCCGACAGCGAGACCTACGTCCACCGCATCGGCCGCACCGGTCGTGCCGGCCGGACCGGCATCGGCATCACGCTGCTTTCGCCCGACCAGCACGGTGACGTGAGGAAGCTCGCCACCCAGCTCGGGCTGGACCACGGCCTTCAGGGCAAGAACCGCCGGGCCGCCCTGCCTGAGCACGAAGCTCGCGCAGGTGCGCCCGATCACTCAGCCCGCGGGGGCGCGCCCGACCGCGGAGCCCGCGGCGGTGCGCCCGATCGCGGAGCCCATGCGGCTGCGCCCGGTGACCGTTCATCGCGTCGTCCGCCTCGTCGCCGCCGGCGCCCCGCCACGCGGGCCTGAGGACAGCACCGCCGGAGCTCGTCGGGCAGCGCCCGTGGCTCCGGCATCAGTTTGACGCCGCCGCCGCGGCTGCCTTGCGCGCGAGGTAGTCGCGCTCTGGCAGGCTGCTCGTGAGCCGGGCCGCGGCCTGGTAGGCGTCGGCGGCCGCGCCGCGGTCGCCGGCGAGCTCGAGCAGGTGACCGCGGACCGCGTGGACACGGTGAGTGGTGGCCAGCAGCGGCTCCTTCTCGAGCTCGGCCAGTAGTTCGAGCCCGGCGTGCGGGCCCTTGCACATCGCCAGTGCGACAGCGCGGTTGAGCGTGAACACCGGGTTCGGAGCGATGCGCTCGAGGAGCTCGTACAAGCCCGTGATCTGCTGCCAGTCCGTGTCGTCCGCGGTCGGCGCCTCGGCGTGGACGGCGGCGATCGCGGCCTGGAGCTGGAAGGGCCCGACCGGCCCCGCCCTGAGCGCGCCCTCGGTCAGCGCCACGCCCGCCGCGATCTGCCTGGAATCCCAACGGCTGCGGTCCTGCTCAGCGAGCGGGATGAGCTCGCCGGAGGGCCCGGTGCGCGCGCGGTGCCGGGCGTCGGTGAGCAGCATGAGCGCGAGCAGGCCGGTGACCTCGTCATCATCGGGCAGGAGCCGATGGAGCATCCGCGTCAGCCGGATCGCCTCGTGCGCGAGCTCGCGACGCTGAATGTCCGCGCCGGAGCTGGCGGTGTAGCCCTCGTTGAAGATCAGGTAGAGGGTCTGCCGGACGGCGGCAACGCGGCCGTCATCGGGGCCCGGCGCCGGTAGCTCGAACCGCGCCCCCGCCTCGGCGATGGTTCGCTTCGCGCGGGTGATCCGCTGCGCCATGGTCGCCTCCGGCACCAGGAACGCGCTCGCGATCTCGGCCGTGGTGAGGCCGCCGACCGCCCGCAGCGTCAGCGCGATCTGTGATGCGGGGGAGAGCGTCTCGTGGCAGCAGAGGAACAGCAGCGCCAGCGAGTCGTCGTGTGCCGGCGCCTGGAGCGGCGATGCCTGAAGGGCCTCCTTCTCCTCGCGTCGGCGGCGGGCAGCGTCGCTGCGGAACTCGTCGATCAGCCTGCGTGACGCCGCGGTGAGAAGCCACGCGCGCGGGTTCTCCGGGACACCGGTCTCCGGCCAATGCCTGACCGCCGCGAGCAGAGACTCCTGGACGGCGTCCTCGCAGGCGTCAAACGCGCCGTACCGGCGGACGAGAATGCCGAGCACCTGCGGCGCCAACGGGCGCAGCAGATGCTCGGGGCTTTCAGAGATCGGCCCCGCCGACATCGAGGATCGGCCGGACCTCGATCGGCGCGAACTGGACGCTCGGCCACCGCGCCGCGATTTCGACTGCCCGCTCGCTCGTCTCACAGTCGACGATCAGGTAGCCGCCGAAGTGCTCCTTGGCTTCGGCGAGGGGTCCGTCGGTGATCACGGGCAGGCCGTCGGCACGGCGGACGGTCTTGGTCTGCACCGGGTCGGCGAGCGGCTCGGTGGAGACCAGCTCGCCCGACTGCGTGATCTCTCCGAGCAACACGTTCATCTCCTCGATCAGGTCGCTACGGCCGGAGAAGAGGTCACGCATGTCGGCGTTGTCGTAGAGCAGGATCATGTACTTCATCGTCAGGCTCCTTTCGGATCGTTGTGGACCCTAGTGGCCCCTCCCGCAAGTACGGGAGTGACCACTAGTCGGAGCCGTGACGGCGGTTTCGACATCACACCGATGGCGCGGGTTCGCCGCGCCATCGGCTCCCTACGCTGCCGCGGCCGGGGTCCCGAGGGCCTTGGCCTTGAGCGCGTCAAACTCGGCCTGGTTGATGGCGCCGCTATCCAGCAGCTGCTTGGCCTTCTCGATCTCGCTCGCGGCGCCGCCGGTGCCGGCGGTCTTGCGCACGTAGTCGTCGAACTGGGCCTGGGAGGCCGCGGCTTCTTTGCCGCTGCGCTCAGCCATCCCGTCGTGGTAGAAGAGCAGGTACGCCAGGACGCCGATGAACGGCAGCACGATCACGAACACCACCCAGAGCGCTTTCGCCCAGCCGCCGATATCACGCCGGCGAAACAGGTCGATCAGCACGGTGATGGCGATCCAGATCCAGGCCACCCAGGCGAAGAAGATGAGGATGGTCCAGAAGATGTTGAGAAACGGGTAATTCGAAGCGGCTATGAGAGTCACTTGCGCCTCCTAGTTCGTCGGCGTCCGTGGCGCGGGAGGTCCCGCTCGCGACGCCATTTTTGGGTTTTCTGAGAACTGCGACATTGTTGGCCGCTCCAGGGTCCGCGGGCATCACCCGCAGAGGGTGATGCGGTCCCCGGACACCGCCTCCCGCTCATCTAGGCAAACGCCCCGATTCCGGTGATGTCGCGGCCCACGATGAGCGTCTGCATGGTCTCTGTGCCCTCGTAGGTGTGGATGGCCTCGATGTCGGCCATGTGCCGGATGACGTGGTTCTCCAGCAGGATGCCGTTGCCGCCGAGCATGTCGCGCGCCTCGGCGCAGATCTGGCGGGCCTTCCGGGTGTTGTTGAGCTTGGCCAGGCCCGCGATGGTGTCGGTGAGCTGGCCGCGCTCCGCGAGACGGCCGATCTGCAGGCAGTACAGCTGCATCGCGGTCACCTCCGCCAGCATCCTGACGAGGCGGTCCTGGATGATCTGGAAGCTCACCAGCGGCTTGCCGAACTGGGTGCGCCGCTTGGCGTAGGTCAGTGCTGTCTCGTAGGCGGCCACGGCGTGGCCGAGCGCCGCCCATGCGCACGTGCTCCGCGTTCCCGCCAGCACGCGCGCGGTGTCCTTGAACGTCCGGGCGCCGGGCAGGCGGTTCTCCGCCGGCACGACCACATCGGTCAGCTCGATGTGGGCCTGCCACACGGCGCGCAGGGACCCCTTGCCCTCGATCACCCTGGCGTCGAAGCCGGGCGTGGGCGGGTGGGACGTCTCCACCAGGAACCCCTGGACCTGGCCATCCTCGCCCCGGGCCCACACGACGATGACGTCGGCGATGCTGCCGTTGCCGATCCAGCGCTTGGTCCCGTTGAGCACGAATTGGTCGCCTTCACGGCGCGCCGAGGCATCGAGCGCCACCGAGTCGGATCCGTGGTCGGGCTCGGTCAGCGCGAACGCTCCGAGCTTCTCCAGCCGGGCCATCTCGGGCAGCCAGCGCTGCTTCTGGTCCTCAGAGCCCAGCATCGCGATCGATTTCATGGCCAGGCCGGACTGCACGCCGAGCAGCGTCCCGAGGCTCCCGTCGCCGCGGTTGAGCTCCATGTGCATGAGCCCGCAGGCGATCGGGCTGAGGCCCGGGCACCCGTAGCCGGTGACCTCCTCCCCGACGATGCCCAGCTCGCCGAGCCTGCGGATGAGGGGCCACGGCAGCTCGGCGCGTTCCCAGTAGCCGCCGATCACCGGCAGGACCTCGTCGTCGACGAACCGCCTGACGCGGCGCAGCACCGAGAGCTCGTCCTGGCTGAGCTGCTCGCGCAGGAAGAAGTAATCGGTGGACAGCGCGTGTCCGAGATTCTCGAACAGCGGAGGGGTGGGGGTGGTGGTGCTCGACATGGCAATCGTTCCTCTCCTGATCGGTTAGCGAGCAGCCGGCTCGGGGACGGCGAGCGCGGCCGCGATGGCGCGGTAGGTCTTGCGGTTGAAGATGAGCCCGACGTGGCTGCCGGTCACCTCGACGCAGTCGGCGCCGGGCGTGAGCGCCGACTGCCAGCGGATGACTCCATCGCCCTTGGAGTAGATGCTGGTGAGGCGCACCAGCTCGGTTGGGAAGGGCTCGGCGAAGTCGCGGGCGAACGAGCAGTCACAGCCTTCGGTCAGGCATCTCGGTGACCGGGCTTGGCCTCTCCGGTGCGCGGCGCTGCGCGCAGCGGCCACCGCGGCCTCGGTCGGGTAGCTCACGGCCAGCATCTCGCGCAGCCCCGCGCCCACGGACACGGCGTGGGACACGAGGTCCGGGCGCCGGCTGCCCAGCGCGCGGGCATAGTGCCCGCCACGGCTGTGGCCGATCAGGGCCGCGCGGCGCCCGTGGCGTCGGTGCAGGTGCTCCAGGCGGCGCTCGACTCGTTCAACGGCGCGGTCGGAGCACTCGACGTTGGCGACGAACCCGCAGATGAAAGGCCGGTAGCCGATGCGCCAGAGCCATGCCCCGAGGACGAGCAGGGTCTGATCGCCGGCGCCGAAGCCGGGCACGAGCACGACCGGGCGACCGTCTCCGCGGGGCACGTCACGCCCCCACAGCACCGGGTCGACCATGAGCCGCACGAGCTCCAGCTGCCAGCGGGTCTCGGCCAGGGGCCGGCCCCACCATCGGGCATCGTCGGGAATCGGCGGGATCTCAGTTGGCGAGGACATAGCTTCCCGGGGCCTTCGCCTGGGCGCGGAAGCGCCGGTTGCCGAGGCTGCGCGGCGCGCGGCGCATCGCGCCGGAGCGTGCCGCCAGCCACGCATTCCAATCCGGCCACCAACTCCCGGGGACCTTCGGCGTCTGGGCGAGGAACGTGTCCGCGTCGACGGAGGCGTCGTCCGCGACCCGGTAGCTGGCCCGGGTCTCGGCCCCATCGCGCGCCGGCGGGTTGACGAGTGCCTGAATGTGGCCGCTGCGGGCGAGCACGAAGCGCTGCGTGCCGCCGAACAGCTGGACGCTGCGGTACGCGTTCTCCCACGGGACGATGTGGTCAGAGAGACCGGCGACCGCGTAGACGTCGATGTCGATCGCGGCCATGTCGACCGGCGTGCCCAGCACTTCGAGCGCACCGGGCCGGGTGAAGGAGTTCTCCAGCCCGATGTGGATGAAGTCCCGGTGCAGGCCGGCCGCCATCCGCACCGTGTCCTGGTTCCAGTACAGGATGTCGAACGCGGGCGGCTCCTTGCCGAGCAGGTAGTTGTTGACGACGTAGGACCAGACGAGGTCGTTGGGGCGAAGCCACGTGAACACGCCGGCCAACGCCTGTCCGTCGACGTAGCCCTTGCGCGCGGACTCGGCGACGGCTGCGGCGGCGAGATCGCGGGTGGCGAGCGCCGAGACCGTTCCGGCCTGGGCGTTGTCCAGGGCGCACACCATCAGCGTCAGGCTGGCGACGTCCCCCAGGTGACCGGAGGCGGCGAGGTGCCCGACGAGCCCCGCCGTGACGATCCCGCCCGAGCACGCGGCCGCGACGTGGACGGCGTCGGCCTGGGAGATCTCCGCCACCGCGTCCCGCGCTTCGCTGATCGCGCGAGCGTAGGTGTCGCAGATCGAAGTGCCCCTGCTCCCGCTCCGGGTTGCGCCACGAGACCGCGAACACCTGCTGGCCCTGGGCCACGAGGTACTCGATGAGGCTGCGATCGGGCGCCAGGTCCAGGATGTAGTACTTGTTGATCGTCGGAGGGATGACCAGCAGCGGCGTCTCGCGCACCTGGTCGGTCGGCGGCTGGTAGTGGATGAGCTCGAGCACCTCGTTGCGCAGGACAACCGCGCCCGGGCTGACGGCCAAGTTGCCGCCGACCTCGAAGCGGCTCGTGTCCACGGTTGCCGGCAGCCGTGGCGGCGTGGACAGGTCGCGGGCGAGCCGGCGCAGGCCCTTCGCCAGGTTGGCTCCGCCGGTGTTGACGATCTCGCGCAGCACGGCCGGGTTTGACCACGGGAAGTTGGTGGGCGCCAGCGCGTCCATGACGTTCCCGGCGGCCAGTCGGGCCTGGCGCTCGGTGCGCCAATCCACCGCGGCATCGTCGATGAGTTCGTCGACCGTTTCGCCGACGGCGAGGTAGGCCTGGAGCAGATCACGCAGCAGCCAGTTCTCCTGCCACGCGGGATCGGCGAACCGGCGGTCCCCGCCTCCCGGCGCGAGCTGCGAGCGGCCGGTGGCCGCGCGCGCCAGCTCCGTGGTCAGTCCGGCGGCGCGCCGGGCGATGCCCCTCGGACGGCGGGCGAGGGCGGCCGCCACCTTGACGGCCGGCCCGGGAGCGAAGAAGCGGGGGGTACCCGCGACGGCGTCGGCAAGCATCACGTCCAGCCCAGAGCGGATCGCCTCCTCGCCGCGGTGAGCCTGTTGCTTGACGTCGGCGGTCATCACGCCCTCCCCTCGGCCGTGGCCAGCTCAGCCGGCGGCACGATCTCGCGCTTGAGGATCTTGCCCGTGGCGCCCTTGGGCAACGAGCTCACGAGCCAGACGTGCCGGGGGTATTTGTATGCGGCCACCTGGCTCTTGACGTACGCCCGCAGCTCCTCGGGCGTCGTATCCGCGCCCGGCTTCAGCGCCACCGCGGCGCCGACCTCCTCGCCCAGCGAGGCGTGGGAGAGACCGATCACCGCGCACTCGTGCACGGCGGGGTGCTCGTAGAGGACCTCCTCAATCTCCCGCGGATAGACGTTGTAGCCGCCGCGGATGATCAGCTCCTTCTTGCGGTCGACGATGAAGTAGTAGCCATCGTCGTCCACGCGCGCCAGGTCGCCGCTGTGAAACCACCCGTCGGCCGAGATCGCCTCCGCCGTCGCGTCCGGGCGCTGCCAGTAGCCCTTCATGACGTTGTGCCCGCGGATGGCGATCTCGCCGACCTCTCCAGCCGCGACATCCGCTCGATTCTCGTCGACGAGCTTCATCTCAACGCCGGCGATGGGGGTCCCGATCGACCCCGGCCTGCGGTCACGGTCGGGATGGTTGAAGGAGGCCACCGGCGAGGTCTCCGACAGCCCGTAGCCCTCGAGCACGATGCACCCGAACGTCCCCTCAAAGCCACGCAGGACCTCCACCGGGAGGGCGGCGCCGCCCGACACGCACAGCCGCAGGGAGCTCACGTCGGTCTCACCGGCGTCGGGGTGGGCGAGCAGGGCCGAGTACATCGTGGGGACGCCCTCGAACACGTTGACCCGGTCGCGAGCGATGATCCCAAGCGCGGCGCCCGCGTCAAAGCGCGCGATGAGCGACAGGCAGGCGCCGGCCGCGATCGCCGCGTTGAGGCCGCACGTCTGCCCGAACGCGTGGAACAGCGGCAGCGCCCCGAGGAGCACGTCGTCGGGACCGAGCGAGAAGATGCCGGTCATCGCCTCGACGTTGCGGCGCAGGTTGGCATGAGTCAGCTCCGCGCCCTTGGGCCGGCCGGTCGTCCCCGAGGTGTAGAGGATCACCGCGGTGTCGCTTCCGGACTTGGTGGCGACGTCGCGCACCGGGGTCGCGGCGGCGAGCATCTGCTCGAACTCGCCGGGTCGCACGATGATGCACTCGGTGTCCGCCTCCTGGGCTCCGGCCCTCGCCTCGTCGGCGAACTTGTGCCAGGCGAGCACGACGCGTGCGTCCGGGTCACCGAGGTAGAAGGCGACCTCACGGCGCTTGAGCAGCACGTTCATCGGCACCACGATCCCGCCCGCGCGCAGGACGCCGTAGTAGGCGATGGCGAACTGCGGGACGTTGGGAAGCATCACCCCGACGCGATCTCCCGGCTCCACGCCGTGCTCGCGCAGGAGGCCGGCGAGCTGGGCGGTCAGGTCGTCCAGGGCTCCATATGACAGCACCGTGTCATCAAGGCGCACCGCCGGCAGTTGGGTGCCGCGCCGCGCGCTATCGATCAGGTTGAGGGCAAGGTTCTCGCTCATCGCTTCCGTCCCGGTGTGGTGTGTGGGGTCACGCTGCCGGTACAGCGTCCCGCGGCGGGGTTCGCACCACATCGGATCTGCGCACCAACTTCGCGGCTGGTCTTTGTGAGCGGCATACAATCCGCGGCGGAGAGGCCCCCAGTGACCGTGATCCGGGCACAGACCCCGCACAGCCCAGTCGGCGCCGTCCCGGACGCGCCGCCGGCCGCCATCGCCGCGCTGCGCGACATGCTCGACGCACGTCTGGACGAGCTCGCTGACGCCGCGACCGAGCTCATCCTCACCGAGATCCCCGCCTACCGCGACGCGACGCCCGCGCTGCGCAACGACGTGAGGGCGCACGTGCTCTCGCACCTGCGCATCAGCCTGAGCACGTTCAGCGAGGCACGGCCGGTCACCCGTGAGGAGCTCCTCTTCGTCCGCGGCCACGCCGCCCGCCGCGTCGGCCAGATCCCGATCGCCGAGTTCGTCAACGCCTTCTACGTCGGAGAGCGCGTCCTGTGGGAAGCGGCACTCGGCTCGGCGCGCGACGACGACTCCCGCCGTGCCGCTCTCGTGTTCGCGTCACACCTCCCGCGCTACTTCGAAGTGGCCACCACGCATGCCGCCGAGGTCTACATCGAGGCCGAGGAGCGGCTCGCGGCCACCGGCGAGCGGATCCGCCGTGACCTGCTCGAGGACCTGGTCGCCGGTATCCCGGTGTTGGCTGGGCCCCGCATGGACGCCGCGCGGGCGGCGGGTCTGGAGCCCGGAGCCCCATGCCTCGTGGTGTCGGCGGCGGCCACGCCGGCTCCTGACGACGAGTCGCTCCTTCGCAGCGCGGCCACGGCGCTCGCGCGCGCCGTCGGCGGGGTGCTCGCCCCGCTGACGGTGGTCCGGCACGGCAAGGTCGACCTGGTCGCCCGGGCTCCGGATCGAGGCGCGGACGGAGTGCGCCAGCGCCTCGAGCGGGCCCAGCGGCGGCTCGAGGATGGAGGTCTGCCGCTGGCGATCGGTGTGAGCACCGTGGTCAGCGGACCTGACCAGATCGCCGACGCCTATCGCGAGGCGGAGCTCGCGCGGGCGTCGCTTGAGTCATCGCCCGGCGTTGTCGCGCTCACCGGGATGAGCGCCTTCGATTACCTCACGCTCCGGCGCGATTCCACCGCACGCCGCCTTATCCCGGGTCCGATCCAGGCGTTCGTGGACGACGACGTGCGCCACGGCGGGGTGCTCATCGCCACGCTGCGCGAGTACGTCGCCTCCGACCTCAACGCCCGCCGCGCCGCCGAACGCCTGCACATCCACGTCAACACCGCCCACTACCGGCTGGGCAAGATCGCCGAGCGCACCGGCTGCGATCTGCACCGCGTCGCGGATCTCGTCGAGATCCTCATCGCCGCGCGGTTTGTCCCAGCGCCTGCCTAGGCCGGCTGGTGGGCGTCTGCCCTCAGCGTGGCCAGGAGGCGCGGACTCGCCGCGGATGGCTCGTCCGGGGCCACGGGCCGTCGCCGCAGCTCGCCGTCCTCGAGCTCGTACTCGCCGATCGACCGGATCGGGGGCGAATAGACGTGGACCGTGATCGCGCCGGGCTCGTGCTCCATCCGGTGAATCCCGGTGCCGGGAAACGCGAAGCGATCGCCGGCCCGGTACTCGTGCACCGATCGCCGCCGACCGATCACCAGCGACTCGTTGCGAGCCACGCCCTCGATGACATACACCCCGACGCACGACCCGTCGTGGTCGTGATACCCGGTGTCCCGTGCCTGCCACCACAGGTTCAACCACGCCTCGGAGCCGTCGCCGCGCCAGAGCAGCAGCGCATCACCCGCGCTGGCGCGGTCAAGCGTCGACAGATCCAACGCCATCGCCGCGCGTTCGGCTCGCTCCATGCACTGCAGCGGCGTCAGCGGATCCGCCTCGGAGGCCATCGCCTCCAGCTCGGCGCGATCGGTCACCAGGCCTTGCTGCTCTGCCGTCCCGAGAAAGCCCATCAGCACCAGCCTCACCAGGGTCGTTGTGGTGGGCGCAGATCCTACCGGTGAGTGCTCCCGGGCATCTGATATTTTAGATTTTAGTGCTCGCTCCGGTGCAGTCACCACTGCTGCGTGATCTGGCCTACCGCAGGTTGCGGGGCGCGATCCTGAGCGGTGCGCTCGCTCCCGGGGATCCGCTGCGGATCGATGAGCTCGCGGGGGAGCTGGCTCTCTCCAGAACGCCCGTGCGGGAGGCGCTGGCGAGGTTGCGCGACGAGGGACTCGTGCAGACGCGGCCGCGTTCGGGCACACGGGTCTCACCGTTACGCCTCGACGAGGCACGCCAGGCGCTCGACGTCATCAGCGCGATGCATGAACTGGCGGTGCGCAGCGCCGTGCCGCGGTTGCAGGAGCGGCATCTCGCCCAACTGGCGCAGGCCGCGCAGCGCTTTGAGGAGGCGGTGAAAGGGGGAGATGATGAGCGCGCGATCGACGCCGACGATGAATTTCACGATGTGTTCGTGGGCGTTGCCGAGAACGGGCCGCTGCGCGAGACGATCGTCCGCTTTATGCCGTTGCTGCGGCGAGCCGAAGCGCTGCGCTTCGGCACCCTGCCGGGACGGCGATCGATCGCCGCGCACCGCAGCATCATCGCGGCCGCGCGGCGGGGGGACACCGAGGCCGCCGCGGAGGCCACCCGGCTGAACTGGGCGTCGCTGGCCCAGCAGATCGAGCAGTCGATGGTCGGCGACCGGGACGGGGAGAGCGCGTGAGCCTGGACGCATTTGAACGTGTGGAGCTGCTCTTCGGTCCCTCGCCCATCCACCGGCTCGAGCGTCTTGGCCAGCACCTTGGCGGCGGTGTCGAGATCTGGGCCAAGCGCGAGGACTGCAACTCGGGCCTGGCCTACGGCGGCAACAAGGTGCGCAAGCTCGAGTATCTCGCGGCCGACGCGCTGAGCACGGGCTGCGACACGCTGGTCTCGATCGGCGGCGTCCAGTCCAATCACACCCGTCAGGTGGCCGCAGTGGCCGCGCGACTCGGTCTTGGCTGCGTGCTCGTACAGGAGCGCTGGGTCGACTGGCCCGACGCGGTCTACGACAAGGTCGGCAACATCCTCCTCTCACGGATCATGGGGGCCGATGTCCGCCTGGACCCCGCCGGCTTCGACATCGGCTTTCGCCCCAGTTGGGAGGCGGCGCTGGAGTCGGTCAAGGACCGGGGCGGCACGCCCTACGCGATTCCGGCCGGCGCTTCGGACCATCCGCTCGGTGGGCTCGGTTTCGCTCGCTGGGCCCAGGAGGTCCAGGAGCAGGAACAGGAGCTCGGCGTCTTCTTCGACACCATCGTCGTGTGCTCTGTCACCGGCTCGACGCAGGCGGGAATGCTCGCCGGGTTTGCGACGCAGGCACGGCCGCGCCGCGTGCTCGGGATCGACGGCTCCGCGACGGTGCAGCAGACACGCGAGCAGATCACCCGGATCGCGCAGCGGACCGCGGACGCGATCGGCCTCTCACGCACGCTCGGCGATGACGAGGTCATCCTGCTCGATGGATGGCACGCGGGCTGCTACGGGATCCCCGATGCCAAGACGCTCGAGGCGATCCGGCTCTGCGCCCGGCTCGAGGGCATGCTTACCGACCCCGTCTACGAAGGCAAATCGATGGCCGCGCTGATCGACCTGATCGGCTCCGGCGAGATCGCTCCCGGCTCGACGGTCCTCTACGCGCATCTCGGCGGCCAGCCGGCGCTCAACGCCTACGCCGGCGCGTTCTGACCGCGTCCCACGCCGCGCGCCGGACGCCCCGGGCGGGGGAGCCGGCCACTGATCTCCCGCAGGGGCTGGAAAGGTTCGCGAGCCGGCGCTCGCTGCCCTTTTCGCCGGATCACTGCGCAAACGGTCGAATGCGGACGCCGTGCGTATTGGTGGAAAGCGCGAACACCGATCCGGCGTGCGGCTGGGCTGCGAGTTGCTCGGGGCTGAGGCCCGCCCGGGCGCTCGTGATGTAGAGCGTTCCGTCAGGTCCGAACGCGCAACTGGACGGTTGACTCACCGGCATCGGAACGATCCCGGTGAGAGTGCCGGTCCGGTCGAAACGGCGTATCTCGGCACCAGACCACGCCGCCACCCAGATGCAGCCATCGATGTCGACAGCGAGCCCGTCGGGCAGCCCCGGTTCGATTCTGCAGAGAGGCGCGAACTCGCCGATCAACCCCTCGTCGGCGTCATAGGCGGCGCTCAGCAGGCAGTTCGTCATGCTGTCGATGAGATACATCGTGGTGTCGTCGTGATTCCAGCCCAGGCCGTTGGGAAGGGTGAATCCGCCGGCGACGGTGACGCTGGGCGAGCTCCCGTCCCACCGGTGGAGGCAGCCGACGCCGGGGACGAACTCCATGTGAGTGCTCCCCGCCCACAGGCGACCGGCGGAGTCGCACTTGGCATCGTTCATCCGGCGATGCGGCTCGGGCAGCACGCGGTCGACGATCGTCAACCGGCCTGCGGCGTAGTAGCCGAAACCATCGGCGACGGCGGCGGCAAAGCCGGGTCTATCGGCGCACGGGGCGATCGCGCCGACCATTGTCGCCACGGCTGCCGCGGTCACCTGCCGCGACTCCTGGAGATCGTGCTCGTAGATCATCCCCTCGACGATGTCCACCCAGCACAATCGGCCGGTCCGCTCGTCGATCACTGGTCCCTCTCCGACCTGCGCGTCAGCCGGGATCAGCACGTCGGGCGCAGGGAGAACCTCGACCCGGCCCAGAGGCCTGCTCGAAAGACGCTCCGGCCACGTCGGCGTGGATGGTTCGTCGGTCACGATTCCTCGACGGCCTGGATCGCCGCCCTCATGTATCCGAGCGCATACGCCATCCCCGCGTGCCACGGCGCGGCGCAGCTCATCTGAGGCGTATGGTCAGGGATGAATACGCCGTCATAGCCGTTGGTCGCGTAGGTGCGGAGCGCCTTGCGCATGTCGATGTCGCCCTCGTCGACGAAGACCTCGTGGTACTTCGGTACGCGGCCGACGACGTTGCGGAAATGGACATAGCCGATTCGGTCCTGACGCGCGAAATGCTCGATCGCGTCGTACACGTCAACGTCGGGCATCTCCGAGACCGTGCCCTGGCAGAACTCGAGGCTGTTCGCTCGGCTGGGCACACAGTCGAGCAGGCGCTGCATTGCCGCCGGGTTGGTCAGCACTCGGGCGGTGTGGCGCAGCGCGGGCACTGGTGGGTCGTCGGGATGGGCGCACAGCCGAACGCCGGCGGCCTCGGCGACCGGGACGGCGGCAGCGAGGAACGCCTCCAGCCGCGACCACATCGTGTCGGCGTCGACGGCCCCGATGATGCCGTCGGCGGACCCGTCAGCGAAGTCCATATTCCACACCTGCCCGACCGGGATCTCTGGCTCGGGACCGAGCCGGCCCGCGTCGAACGCGATCGACTCCGCGCCGCCGCGGGCGAACGGCCCCGTGTGGTGCCCCCACACGCCCGCAATGGAGAAGTTGTATCCAAGGCACGGCACCCCCGCCTGGCCCAGGAGTCGGATGCTCTCGAGGACCTGTTCGAGCTGCTCGTCGCGTTTGGGACCGTCCAGCAGGACGTCATGCCAGTGCCCTGGATCGAGATTCTCGATCGCGTGCAGTGTCAGGCCGGCAGTGCTGACCTTCGTCTTGACGTCCTCGATCTCCTCGAGCGTCCACGGTTTTCCGACGCGTCGCGACGGCCCCCAGCCAGAGGCGGCCGACACCGACGACGGGATACGCGGTCCCGCGCTGAAGTAGTCGACCAGATGCGCGACGATATGGGTGGCACCGGCCTGCCGGGCGAACCTGAGGTTCTCCTCGGTGAGCATGTGGTGATACAGGCCCAGCCCTAGGTTCATCATCGCTCCTGCGCGCGCCGCACGCGTCGTCAGCGAGTGTGCCGACCGCAACGCTCGCAGATCACGACGGCGGGTGCTCCGCGACCGGTGGCGCCGATCGCGCTTGCCACGGAGTTGGTTTCCCGGACGGCTTCGCTCGTTCGCGTCTATGCGGCGGCGGGGTGGTCGCAGCGATGCGGCGTGGGTGCGAGCGGGAGGACGCTGACACCAAGGTGGTCGGGAACCGCTCCCCGAACCGTCGTTCCCCGGCCCGGGGACGAGATGACCTCGAGATCTCCACCGACCGCGCCGATCCGGTCGCGCATGCTGGTCATGCCGATCCCGTCGCCCGTCGGTGCCGCGGCCACGCTCACGCCCACGCCGTCGTCGGTGAACTCGAAGCGGAGGAGCCGGCGGTCGCGCGTGAGCCGCAGCGTGATGGTCGCGCCGGCGCCCGCATGTTTGATCGTGTTCTGGAGCGCTTCGAGCGCGCAGAAGTAGATCGCGTTCTCGACTGCTTCCGCGCACCGCCCGATCCCGCCGTCGATGACCTCGACCGAAATCGGCGCCTCTCTGGCCACCGAGCGGAGCGCATCGCCGAGGCCGTTGTGCCGAAGCACTGCCGGATAGATCCCCCGCGCCAGGGAGCGGAGCTCGTCGACCGCTTTGGCAGCATCCGCGCCGATCGCCTGGAGCTGTCTCGCCAGGTCCTGCCCGTCGGTGGCCTCCTGGGCGAGCTGCAGCTTGATCTGGATCGCTGTGAGCCGCTGCTGGGCACCGTCATGGAGATCTCGCTCCAGTCGCTGGCGCGCCAGGTCACCGGCTTGGATGACTCGTTCACGCGTATCGGCCAGCTCACGAAGCGCGTCCGCCCGAGCCGCACTGAGCTTGGCGTTCTCCAACGCCAGCAGGAGCACGAGCTCCCCTGCGTCGATGAGCGCGGACGGGCTAGCGGCACGCATGCCACCGGCAGCGCCCGGAGAGGTGGCGAAGGCTTGCATCATCTTGGTCCCATTCATCCTACAAATAGAATTAGACTACAGTCGATGCGACGATGTCAAGCCCACCTATGAACATCCTGTTACCAGCGGCTGGGAGCCGGTGATGGCGGAGCGCCTGAGCAAGACGGTCGCGGATGAGCTGCTCGCACGTATCACCAACGGCGAGTACAGACCCGGCGATCAGCTTCCGTCCGAACAGCAGCTGATGGCCCAGTATGGCGTCGGGCGAAACACGGTCCGAGAGGCGATGCAGAGCCTCCGAACGCTCGGGCTCGTCGACATCAGGCCCCGCTTGGGCGCACGGGTCCTCGGCCAGACGGCTCCCAACAGCCTCGCCAACTCGGCCGTATCCATGCTCATCGGCGACGAAACCGTCCGCGAGCTCTACGAGGTTCGCCTCATCCTCGAACCCGCCGCCGCCGCGATCGCGGCCAAACGCCGCACCGATGATGACCTCATGGCCATGAGGCGCGCTCGGACCCACTACCGGGTCGCCTACGAGATGGGGACGTCGGTGTGGGAGGCGGACATCGAATTCCACCAGGCGATCGCCGAGGCCAGCGGAAATGCCGTGCTCGCCAAGGTCCTGGCCCCGGTCTCCGATCTGCTCAACAACGCTCGCCGAGCAACCGGCACGCTTCCCGCCGCCGTCGAGATCGCGCTCGGCCAGCACGACGAGATCGCCGACGCAATTGAGGCACGCGCCGCGACCCGCGCGCGCCGCGCAATGACACAGCACATCCAATCCGGCATCTGGGCGGTCAACCAGCTCAAGGACGCCGAGTCGGCCAACGGCTCGGTGCAGGACATCGAATCGGTCGGCGGAACGCCACCTCGACACCACGCCAGGAGGGGCCCAGCCCGGTCCGGATCGGCATCGGCATCGGCATCGGGTCAGCAGCGGTAGCGGAGCTCGCAGAGCCGCCAGGCGTCTCCGTCGCCCGCGTGAGCGACGGCGCCGGACTACTTCGTGCTGGTGAGCGCTGTGCGGGAGGCGAGCCAGCGGTGAAGTGCCGCTCTTCGCAGTGCGCGCTGTTCGTAGGCCCAAAGGGCTAGCCGCATGCGGTCAACCGCGCGGCCCGTCGCTTGTCGCCCCGCGTGGTTGTCAAGACGGGCTCGCCACGGCGCCTGGGGATACATGAGTCGCCGGTTGGTGTAACCAGGATCCGGTGTCTCAACCTCGCCTGCCATGCGCAACGCGCAGCCTATACGGAGCATCGGCGGCCGTGGCGGACAGGGGTCACGGCCGATGCTCTCAGGCGGCGAGCGACGCGCTGGTCGCACGCGGAGCGGGATCGCTAGGCCGCGACGAGAGGCGCGTCGTCAGGCGTCGCGTGGGATGACGCGGTCGGCTTCGACCGCCTCGCCGTCACGCGTGTCGAGATAGACGACGATGATCGTGGGTGAGCCGCCGAACCACGCGCTCAGCTCGCCCTCGCCGACGAAGTCCGCGGCCCGCTGGGAGCCGTCCGGTCCCATCACCCAGACGGGCTGACCCTTGTGGAATTGGCCGTCGCCGATGCTCATCAGCGATGCGCACCTGGGCGCTTACTCTCGCGAGACACTCTCCGGCGAGCATACGCTGGCCACGGGCGCGCGTGGGCAAACTCGTCTACCGGGAACCGTGGCGCCGGCTCAGCCGACCGTTCGGAACGTGAGCGGCGGGGGTCCGACGGCCGATCCCTCCGGCTCGATCCTGACGGCGTAGACACCAGTCCGCAGCGTCGTCATCGACGACGTGCGCCCGTCGAAGAAGAGCTCGTTGCGTCCGCCGTGCCCAGCCAGGCTGAGCCGCCCCACGAGGCGAAATCCTCGCCCGGCTCGCCTCCTGAACTCGAGCACAACCTGTTCCGGGTGGGCCAGCGTGAACCCGAACCTCGTTCCCAACGGCAGGCGGGGGTTTCCCCGCCGGGTCTGCCGCCACGTCGCGTGCGACTGCACGAAGCGGGTGATCGCCACGGCCGCGGTCGCGTGGTGCGATGACGCGCCCAGCGCGGACGATGGCGCCGATGCCGGGACGGGTGCACCGGCCGCGCCCGTCGGCGGCGAGGACGTCGGCGGCTGGATGGTCGTCGGTGGTTGGGTGCCCGGCTGCGGCTGTGTGCCCGGCTGCGGCTGTGTGCCCGGCTGCGGCTGTGTGCCCGGCTGCGGCTGTGTGCCCGGCTGCGGCTGAGTGCTTGTCGGGGCTGGGTCGGTACCCCCGCCCTGCGCGAAGGCGGCCTCGGCGGCGCTGGCATCGGCCTGCACCTCGGCAAGGGTGAACCCGTTGGAGTAGTCAAAGCCGAGCGACACCGACCTGTCGGCGGGGACGTCGCGGACGTAGTGCAGTTCGATGCTCGAGTAGCCCCCCGGGTCGTCGGAGGGGACGACGATCCTCACCTGCGAGGGCGCATTGGAGAACGTGACCGCGGCCTGAGGAATCTTGGACACCGCGGGGCTGTCGTTTTCGATCTGCTCGAAGAACGATCCGGGACCGTTGTCGGCGGGCCCGGCGAGCCTCTGGTCAGGCGTGTCATAGCTCGAGTAGTTCACGGCCCCGTCATCGAGCCACGGGAAGGCGTACTGGCCGTTGTAGTTGGCGGCGTTGAGCGAGTTGCTCTCGAGCAGGTCGATGGTGTGGTCGCGGCCATCGGTGCTGCTGAACGTCTGGGTCACCGCTGCCACGCGGCCGTCGTCGGTCTGGCTGTAGTGCGCGCGCACCGTGATCCCGGTCGGGGCGAAGCTGGTGCAGCTATCGGTCGTGGCCGGGAAGACTCCGCCCGGCGAGCAGGTGACGACCTGCTCGGTCTCGTCGACTGCCGTGTCGCCGGTGGAGGGGTCGTGGCTGAACTGGTAGCTCGCGGCGGGGACGCCCGGGAGCCAGTCGCCGTTGATCCCGTTCAACTGGGGGATGTTGCCTGGGAGGTAGGCGTCCTCACCGTCGACCTGGAGCTCGGAACGCGTCGCCGGGGCGCCGGTGCTATTCGCGTAGTTGATCCCGCCGTTGGTGACGCGGAAGGTCGCGCTGCAGCCCTCCACGTCCCAGCGGCTGAGCTCGGGCCCGATGATGTAGCCGCCGATGCCGCACCAGCCGAGCGAGGAGAAGTTGAACCCTCCCTGCATCTGAGCGCCGTTGATGAAGAACGAATTGAGGTGGCCGTTCTCGGACCAGTCGGGCTCGCGCTGGCTGACCGCGACCGTGGGCCCGTTGAACCGGCCGTTCTCCGGGTCGGGTGGCGGATCGACGTCCCCACCCGTATCGGGCACCGCCTTGATCGTGCAGGTCCCTCCGGCGATGTAGTAGAGGTCTGTCGTGATGGTGAACGACCCGTCCGCGTTCACCGGCACGTCACCGGCCAGTGGAGTCGAGGCCGCCGCCGAGTAGCAGCCCACCGCGATCTTGTCGCCGGTCGTCCCGTCGCTGGTCCCGGAGATCGTGAGCGGGTTGCCCTCATTCCAGTGGTCGGGCACCGCCATCTGATCGTCGAGCGGATAGGCCGACGTCGGCGAGACGGCAGTGATCTGCGCCCTGGTCACCGTCGCCAGAGCCGAGGCGCAGCTCCACAACATCGCGACCACGCAGACCGTGAGCGCACCTGCACCGTTCCTGCGTCTGGCCACCACCAGCGCCCTCCCCTCGAAGTCATTCCGTTGATCCGTCCGGCCCCGGCGCACTCAACCTACCACCGGTGAGCAGTTCTAAACCGGCGCGGCAGCGCGCATCTGACGCCGTTCGGGTGGCAGTCGCGAGGGTGTTACTTCGAGCGTCGCTCGGCCTCGCTGAGGCGTGCGGCGATGAGCCGCTCCACGAGCTCGTTCGGTAGCGGCTGGTCGACGGGGAAGTGCAGCGACCCCTTGGTCATCGTGTAGCCGGAGAGCTCGTCAGCGAGTTGCCCAAGGACCGTGCCGCTGTGCGGTAGGTAGCTCAGGTGGTCCTTGAAGGCCGCGAAGCCGGCGACGGTCTTGCCGTGCACACGGAACGCCGGCATGCCATACGAGATCCCTTGAGCCGCGTCAGGAATGACGTCGAGGACCGCTCGACGTAGGGCCCCAAGCGTGCTCCGTTTCGGCTCCTCGACGCCGCGCAGGTAGTCGTCGATCTGCTCGGCCGACACGGCCGCCATTTTAGGTCGACGCTGAGCCTTCGTCCGCCGGCTGATCGGCGTGGCGGTGTCGACCAAAGAAGCGCCCGGCGCGTTGCATCTCGTGTTCGGCCCCTGCGATCGGAGCCATCAGTGCCACCAGATCCTGCATCGTGTCGGTGAGGCGGTCCACTGAGGCCCGCAGCGGATCGACCGACGTCGCGAGCGTCTCGATGACCTCGACGTGTCGCTCGATCGACTCGGTGGCGCTCTCGATCGCATGAACCGCGCCGAGCAGGTTCGCCTCGACGTCGCGCGTCTCGTTCAGCGAGTCGACCACGTCGCGCTCGGTCACGCCGAGCACCGATCGGATCGGCCGTGTGAAGAACTCGAGCATGTCCCGCAAGCCTACCCCTATTCGCTGAGCGCTCCTGGATGCTGTGGTGCGATCCTTCTTGGATCTTTGAGCGCTTTGACGACCGGGCGTATCGAGCGGTGGTGCTCGCCGGAATCGAGGCTCGCGATCGTCGGTTCGGACATGTCGGCACCGAGTCGCTGCTGATGGGGCTGGTGCTCGAGGCCAACGAGAGGGTCGGGACGTCTGACGCGTCCAGCGATCTTGTGGAGCGTGTACGCGAGGTCGTCGCTCAGCGGGTCGGGGCCGGTGCGGAGCCGGACCCCGAAGCGAGAGTCATCGAGCTCACGCCGCGCGCGAGGCAAGTCTTGGAGCAGGCTGCGTACGAGGCGGCCGAGGAACAGGCGCCGAAGGTCTCGCCGGCACACATCTTGTCGGCTGCGGCGCACGTGGGCGTGGGGGAGGGGCTGATCGCGCTCGACGCGCTGAACATCTCGCCCAGCGAGCTTCGCGCGCGCCTCTACGGCTGATCGGGTCAGCCAGTCGTGCTTGGGTCAGTGTGGTGGCGTCTGCGACGATGGAGATCGTGTCGCACGTTTCGCTCGATCGAGAGGGCGGCCCAGCGCAGGCGACGGTCGCCGTCCGTGGTGAGGCCATCGTTCGTACCGAGCCCGATGCGGCGATCTTGTGGATCACGTTGACTGCGTTTAAGGAGTCGCCGGGCCAGGCACTGAGCGATGTCGCCCAGCGGGCCGAGGCGCTCGGCACGCTGTTGGACGAGCTCGGTGTGCGGGAGGCAGATCGCTCGAGCGCGGGCGTGTCAGTTGCGGAGGAGTACGATCCTCCTACGCGCGGAAACCGCGGGCTGGGTCATCGGGCGACGGCACGGATCGCGGTGCAGCTCGCCGATCCCGAGGCGATCGCCACAGCGATCTCGCGAGCCAGCGAGGACCTCCGGGCCACCATCGACGGCCCGCATTGGTTCGTCACGGCAGGTAACCCGGCTCGGTTGGAGGCCGCCAGACAGGCGGCCGCGGATGCCCGAAACAAAGCCCAGGCGTACGCTGCCGGCGTCGGCGTGACCCTCGACGGTCTGATCCGCCTCGTCGAGCCCATCCCCGCGGAGCGCCCGGGCGGCGCCCGGGTCTCAGCCGCTGCAGGGGACCGTGACGAGGAGATCGACGTCGAGGAGTACGAAGTCCGAGCGACGATCGACGCGACGTTCGCACTCAAGGCCAGCGATGACGGGCGCGAGAGTCAACCGCAGTCGCCGTCCACCCCCACGGCTCCGGGACCAAAGGCCAGCCGAGGGCGCCGGTCACGATCGTGATGCCTGCGGGCGTCGAGGCGGAGCATCGATCGCGCTCCCCTGCCGCCCTCGCTCACAGGCCGTGGTTCAGTCCCACCGACTCGGGAGTCGTGTAGCTTGGGGCCGGTGAAGCCTCAGACGAGGATCCGGGTGGCGGTGATCGTGATCGCGATCGCAATCGTCCTTGGTGTCGTAGCGGTAATCCTCGGCGACTGGTTGGTCGTCGTCACCATGATCTTGGCGATTCTCGGCCAGGTGGTGAGCCTGGGAGTGAACCGGCAGCGGCTGGGCGGCCGCTGAGCCGGCTGAGACGCTGCTCGGCGGCGCCGAGTGGCCGTCTCAAAGTCAGAACGGCAGGATCTGCGTTTTGACGCCGCGTCGTTGCAGGCTGATGGTGAGCGTGGAGCGGGTTGTCACGGTGTAGGGGCCATCGCGAAACGAGTCGCCGTGCAGGTTGACCGTGAAACGCGAGCGTCGCAAGACGTTCAGCGGCAGCGACGCGCTGGTGAGCGGGTGGCTGCCCAGCGCGGGTCCTGGGCACCGCGTGCGCAGCGGATCGGCCGCGCGCGTGACGCTCGGTGACACTGAGATCATCAGCCTGCGGGCATGCTCGCGCAACACGATCGCGGTCTGTCCCAGGGCGACCTGATCGGCGCAGGCACCGCCGTCCTGGGTGAGGCCCGCGGTCAGCGTGCCACCCATCGCTGCGCCGCCGCCCCCGACGGAGATGCCCGACGGGTCACCACCGATCTCGATCCCGAGCGCGGTGAGCAGATCACGCTCGGACCGGCGCTTCGGCGCGCTCGCGGTCAGAAACGCGGTGCCGTGTGAGCCGGCTCGCGGCGTCATGGAGATCGTCCCGTGCAGGCCACATGAATCAAACGGGTCGCAGACCGCCGCGACACCGGACGCACCCACGGTCGCGGTCGCCTCGCCGGCCAGGCGGGAGATCCGATAGCTGACGGTCGTGAACCGGGTGGGAGTGCTGCCTGGTGGCGTGGTCACGTGCCCGGATTGGCGGCGCGGACGGCCGAGAGCGAGCGCGACCGTCGAATGAACGGTCCCAGAGAAGCCGTCGGCGGCAAATGGCGTCGACCCCGACAGATCGATGGTCAGCCGCCCGCGGAGCAGCCGGCACAGGCTCACCGTCTCGTGCGGCATAGCTCCGGCCACGTCGGTGTTGAGCGGACCCGCGCAGCGGGTGCCGAAGATCGGCAACTGAGCGTGGTCCAGGCCGACATCGACTCGCTGGCCGTGCACCGGCAGATCAAAGAAGGCCCCCTGGGCCTCGGCATGATCGCTGCACGCCGCCGTCGAGGTCCCGACGCCCGCCCGATGCACCGACGACAGGCCCGGAGTGTTAAACGCGCCTATCACCAGCGTCGTGCCCGTTGAGCGGTGCCCGCCTTGTGCGACGGTCGTGACGCCGAGGTCCCCAACCCCCTGCGGCTCCCACGTCTCGGTCCCACTGTAGGAACACAACCCGTGCGCAGCGCAGCCCGTCGCCTGATCTCCGGCGAACGTCACGGTCACGCGCCCGGTCACGCACACCGGGACATCGGTCTCCGAGATCAGCTTCGCGTGGCTCGCCAGACCAAACTGCGTTACCGACCCGTCGGCGCAGCTCAGCCGAGTCGCCCTCGCACGCGGTCGTGACGCGGCATGCGAGGACGGCAGCACCACCGCGAGCGCGGCCAGGCCAACGAGCGCAGCGATGACCGCACAGACAGCCGTCGACCGCTGAAGCGATCCAGAGTGGCCAGGCACCCGAGGGACTAGACATCGGGCGAGCCTTCATGTCAAGCCACCGACCACGTGCTGGCTGGCGGTACCTGCCCAGCGACGCGCTGTCGGCGGACGCCGTCCTATGGGGGCGGCGAGCCCCCCCGATCTGAGCTGGGGGGATCTGAGCTGGGGGGATCTGCGTCCTCGTGCGGCGGGCCGCCTTCTGCCGGGGGCGCGTCCGATGTGGGAGAGGGCCGAGCGTGCTGTTGGCGCCGGCGGAACGCGATGATGCCCCAGGCGACAAGAGCCGCCACGGCAGCGCCGATCAGCGCCCATGCCCAGCCCGGAAGGCCCCCGCCTCCCGAGGAGTTCGGCGTGGTGGCGCTGGTCGTCGTGGAACTGGGTGGCGCGGAGCTCGACGTTGTGGAGCTGGATCCTGAGGAGCCCTTCTTCGCGGCCTTGACGGCTGCCGCGGCGGCGGCCGCGGCCGCGGCCGCGTGATTGGTCGAGGTTGTCGTCGTCGTCACGGGCGCGGATGTGGAGGTGGTCACGGTTTTGGTGTGCGCCTTGATGACGGTCGTGGTCCCCGTCGAGGTCGTCGGGGATTTCGTGGTGGTCACCGTCTTCGTCTGCGAGGACGTCTTACTCGTGCTGGTCTTGCTCGTACTGGTCTTGCTCGTGCTGGTCTTGGCCTTGGTGGTGCTGGTCTTGGTCGTGCTGGTGGAGGTTGCGGCCTTCGCCTCCTGGGAGGTCGCGGACGAGGTCGTGCGCGACTTTGACTGTGACGGCGTGGCCAGGGCCGCGGTCTTGGTCCGCGTGATGCTCCCGCTGAGGCTGCTGCTGAGGCTCGATGCAGCGCCTGATCCACACGCCGCGCAGAGGACCGCGCAAGTGGCGGCGAGGGCCGCCCTCAACGTCCAGCGTCTGCGCGGGAAGGTTGATCCGGGCACGAGGGTTGAGGATCGCGCTGGGGCGCACCCGCGCATCGTCCGATCCGGGTGAAGATCTACACCCTGGGCGGAAGCCCCGCCCGCTCAGGATCCGGCGCGGACCGCTTCGTCAGCCCGAGCGCAACGGGCAAGTGTTCGGCGACCGCGGGCTCAGCGCGTCTTTTTGTGCTTCGGGCTGCCTGACTTGAGGGTCAATCTTTGGTGTGAGACGACCTCGGTGGCAGCGCTCACGGTCTGCGTCACGACGATCGAGACGGGGAGCTTGCCGCGAGCCGAGAGCAGACGGTTGCCTCTGCCGTTGAGCCGGATATCGACGAGCCGGGTCCTTCGAGCCGCTACCACCGCTGAGACTCGACCGACGGTGACGAGCTTCCTGGTCTCCTTCGGCCGCTTGGAGTGCCGGCTGGTAACCGCCACGAGCCTGTGTGCGCGCAGAACCTCGGTCACGTACAGAGTGACCGTGACATCGCAGCTTGGGCCCACGCCGACGCCAGAGTAATCGCAGGTGACTGGGACCTCCGCGCCGGCTCCCTTCGTGCGCGCGTGTCCTGCGTGGGCCACGCTCGGGGCGCTGACCACGATTGCCACCGAGGCGACGTTCGAGGTGCCGTTCGTGCTCGATGCGTCGTAGGTGAAGCTGTCGTTGCCCTGGAAGCCGGCGGCCGGCGTGTACGTGATCTGACCCGCCGCCGTGGCGGCGCTCAATGTCCCGTGTGCCGGTGCTCCGACGATCGTGTAGGTGAGCGGCTGGCTCGCGAACTCGGTGCACGCGAGCTGCACACTCACGGCCTCGCCGTACGGAGTGCGTGACGTCACGTTGTGGCACGCCGGCGGGGGGACCGGTGCGATCTCGACGGTTGGCGTCATCGTGAAGCTGGCGAGTGTGAGCGCGCCCAGGTCCGTAGGCACCAACGACGAACCGCCGCCGCCACCGCCGACCGCACCGTCTTGTGAGACCCCGCCGCCGCCACCGCCGCCGTACAGGCCACCGCCGCCACCGGCGCCCTCCCTGGCGTTCATCCCGGCACCGGAGCTCCCACCGGTCCCGCCCACACCGAGCGTGCCGGCCGTTCCGCAGCCCGTCTGAAAGGCATCACATCCGCCCGTGCCCCCAGCAGTCTGGGTGCCCGCCCCACCTCCCACAGAGCCGCCGGGGGAGCTGCCGCCAGCCGCTCCGGCGTCACCGCCCCGGGCCGCCGGGGACCCTGAGCCACCGCCGCCCGCGGCAACGATCAGCCTCGAGTTCAGTGAGATCGCGCCGGCGCTCATCGGCAGCGTACGGACATCGGACGCACCGCCGCCTCCGTACACGCTCGTGAGGCTGTTGGTCACAGAATCACCGCCTCCATTGAAACCGCCGGCCGGGAAACCCCCAATACCCCCGACTTCGACATACAGGACCTGTCCCGCGGTGACGTCGACCACTCCCGACACGTCAGCACCGCGGCCGGCCGCGAGGCCTCCGCTCTGCGGGCCGCCGCCCGGTGCGCCGACCGCGGTGATCGACAGGCTGCTGACACCAGCGGGAACGGTGTAGCTCTGCTCGGCGCCGGTGTACGAGAATGTCGCCGCGTGTGCGACGGCTGCCGTCAACCACGCGACACCGATAACCAGCGTGGCCAGGAAGAGACGTGCCCGCTGCATACGCTCACTCCTCGTTCGCTATGTGACCCTGTAGAACGGTGGTTCGGCGAGCGGGTCCCTTCCTAGCGAATCGTCTGCGGTCAGCGACCCGTCAAGACGCGATCTTAACTCGTTTGAAGGCCCCCGGAGGATTTACTTCGGTCACCTCAATCTGCGGGACTACGCCCTACGTTCTTGGCCACAGTTGCGCGAGGGCCCTGCGGGACCAGTTTGCCGGGATCGTTCCCTGGCTGACATAGCGCGCGTAGAAGGAGCCGATGAGCATGTTGACGGCAACGTCAAGGTCGAGGTCATCGGCAAGCTCTCCGGCGGCGATCCCGAGCTGAAGCGCTTCACGCAGGGCTTGCCGCCGCGGTCTTGCCAGTCGCTCGCGAAAGCGCTCGATCAGCGCTGGCTGCCTGGCCTCTTCGCTCAGGAGGGTGCCCAGCAGCGCCATCGAGTCGGGACGACGCAGATTGCGATCGAAGTTGTCCAGGATCGCGCCCGCTTGTGCCCGTGGTGGGCCCTTCGGGGCGGGGAGGGGGTCGATCCGTAGCGAGTCGATGACCGCCGTGACCAATGCGCTCTTGTCGCGATACCGTCGACGGACGGCTGGCACCGTCGTTCCTGCGGCGGCGGCCACGGATTCCAGGGTCGTTCCGCCGTAGCCGCGTTCGCGGAGCTGCTGCTCGGCGGCGTGGAGGATCGCCGGATCCAGTCTCGGGTCCCGTGGGCGCCCGCGAGACGGTCCCCCCTGGGGTGGCGTTTGTCTCAGGTGACCTCCCGGTCGATCGTCGATGACTCTGATGCCGCTCGTGGCTTTCCATTATGAGCGGCGTTCGCAATGGTAAGGAGCTCGGGTTCTGGACCTGTAGCAAGCCGGTCATCGCGGCCGGTCCGGGCTGCGTCGGCCGGGGAGGAAATTATATTCTGATTGCATATCGTAATGTAAAATGCCGCCGAAGGGGAATGCCGTGACTCAATCGTTGCCAGCTGCCGCCGTCGTCCGCGTCTCGCGCGCCACCTTTGACCCGAGCCGGTTCGCCGAGGTCGACGCCATGAACATGAAGATCTCGGAGTATCTGATCCCGGCGATCACGCGGCTACCGGGACTCATCCACTTTTACGCCGGGGTCTCGCGGGAGGGCTCGGCTGTCCAGATCAGCCTCTGGGACACCGACGAGCATGCGACGCAGCTGGACCACCTGACTGAGATGACGGTCCGTGCGCGCGGGGAGGCGGAGGCGGTCGGCGTGACGTTCACCCCGATCGTCAACTACCCACTCGGCTGGACGATCTGATGCGATGCGGCCACCACGACCCGAGCAGGCCGACCTGCTTGCTCGCGGTGGCCCGGCCGGCTAGCGACGATGCGACCCCAGTGACGTTGCTGCTCACAGGAGTTCGATGACCGCCGAGGTGAGGGCGGTCGTCACGTTGTCTCGCAGACGAGCGGGATCGTGCTCATTGATCAGGCTCCGGCTGCTGCCTGCAAATCCGTTGGACGGTCTGCGCTGGATGCGCAGTGCAGGGTCCCGACCTGCGGCACCTGGCCCGGCCATGGCTCCACGCCGCTCGGCTCGTGCTCGGGCAGCGCGATCTCGGAGAAGTCGATGCCCGGCACCAGCTCAATGCCGCTCCATGAGGCGACGTCTACCCATCGACCCGGCCGCTGACCAGGCGCTCGCGGGCCGAGTGGATGCAGTACGCGTGTATAGGCCTCAAAGCCGCTCGGGACGACGGAGGTGACCACACAGGAGTCAAACGGCGAGAGGCGGTCGCCGATCCAGGCGGCTTCCTCAACCTCCACGCTCTGCCGCACACCCGACTCAGCCACGAGTCGATTATCCAGGCGAGCGCCCGCCGGTCCCTGGCCGGTCGTGGTGTCACGCACCGGCCGCTGCCGGCAATAGGGTTGTATGGCTGATCCTGAGTCCCGGCGGGCGCGCTTTGAGGCGCTGTTTCGCGACCTCCATCCCGCGGTCCGGGCCTATGCCCGGCGCCGGGCGCCGCCAGAGGCCGTTGACGACATTGTGTCCGAGACGTTCCTGGTCGTCTGGCGGCGGCTCGACGACGTGCCCGAGCCTCCGCTGCCGTGGCTGCTCACCGTCGCGCGCAACGTCGCCGGAACCGAGCGACGAGGCGCCGCGCGCCGCCAGCAGCTCTGGCTCAAGGCCCAGAGCCGGCACTCCGAGGGCTCTGACCCTGGCGAGCTGGAGACGGTGGACGGACGCGTCTTGGGTGCACTCGCGCGCCTGAACGAGCGTGATCGCGAGGCGCTCACGCTGGTCGCCTGGGACGGACTCACCCCCGCGCAGGCTGCCGCCGTGCTCGGCGAGCCGTCGGTCCGCTTCCGCCAGCGGCTGCACCGCGCCAGCCGCCGGCTGCGGGACCAGCTCGACGCCGCGCCCGGCCGCGAGGAGCCCGCGCCACTCCGTCACGATCACGCCCCCACGGGAGGCCCCTCATGATCATCCGCCCCGACCCTGATCCCGAACTGCTCGACCTCGTCCGCGGCGCCGACCCGATGCTTGACCCACGGGTGCAGTCGAACGCCGGCCTGGACACCGAGTCGGCGCTGCGCCGGCTCGGGTCCCAGCTCGATCACCCGCCCGCGCCCCGGCACGCCCGTCGGTGGCGCCGCGCGGCGCTGCGCGCCGCGGTCCTCACCGGCGCGATCGCGGCCGCCATATTCGTGGTGGCCAACGTCGCCTCAACCGGGAACGGCCCCGCTGTCACCGCGGCGCAGGCCAAGACGATCCTCAAGCACGTCCGTGATGCCCTGGCGTGGCCGCCGCATGCGATCTACGAAGAGGACACCGTCGGTACGGTCACGGCGCGCGACGGCGCAAGATTCGCTACTGAGGATCATGAGTGGCTGAGCACCAGCCCCCCATACGACAACCGGCTCGTCAGGAGTTGGAACGGCAAGGTGCAGTGGGAGCAGGCGTTCGTCAACGGCCGGCTGGACCTGTATGACCCGGCAACCAACACGGTCTACCTGGCACCGAGGGTCGCGCCGGGTCAAGTGTCCGATACGCCCCAATCGACCTCGGCGCTGTCGGAGGTCCAGTACCTGCTCAGGCAACCGCACGTGACGATCAACCCCCACGCACGGCTCGACGGTAAGCCTGCGATCAAGCTCACCTTCGTCGGCGGTCGTTTCACCTACTGGATCTCGCCGAGCACCTATCAGCCGCTGCAGTCCGTGGACCGCCGCGACTCGCTGCCCGACGGCCAGGGCGGCGTGGGGACCGACCGCTACCCGATCGTGCGGGTGCTCGCCGGGTCCGCGGCCTCGCCCGAACTGCTGTCGCTTCAGGCCCAGCATCCCGGCGCGACCGTCGATCACCGCCGCACGGATTACCAGGCGGCGCTGCGGCGGATGCATAGCGCGGAGGCGGGGCTGACCCGATGCTCCCGCTCGGGCTGTTCCTGACACAGGAGAGCGGGCGGAGCCGCGCGCGGAGCGTCGGGAGGAATCTGGAATCGTCGAACGGGTGACTGAGAAGCGCGTTGCGGCCGTAGAGAACGAGCTTAGGCCTGGGCCGACGCGCGGACCGTGGCGCTGCTCGCGCGCGTCGTCGCGGCCGGCGCCAAAGCCACACCAGACGTTGAGCGCGTGCTCGAACCCGTTGGGGTCTCTGCCGGCGCCACCGGGTGACGCAGCGGGAGCAGATACAGCGCGACCTAGCACGGAAGCTCCGGGCAGCGGGTCAACAGGGCCGTCGCGTTTATCGCGCGTCTGCCCCGGCGCCGACGAAGAAGCTCACGTGATCGCCGACACAGACGTGATCGATCCCGGCGTCGGAGATCTGCGTCAGCGTTGCTCTGCGCTGTCGTGCGTCTCCGGCGAATGGACCCACCGGGGCGAAGGTGCCCACCCGAACTCCAGCCACGCCCGATCCTCTCACGTACGCGTGACCGGCGTGAGAGTCAGGCCCGGAGCCTGAGAGACTTGTAGACAGGAGCCACTGGCATGTCGACGACCCAGACTCGCTACGCCAAGAGCGCCGATGTTCACATCGCGTACCAGGTGGCCGGCGAGGGTCAGCTCGACCTGGTGATGGTGAACGGCTGGGTCACCAACCTGGAGTTGATGTGGGAGGACCCTGGCTGGAGCGCGTTCTGTCGGCGGCTGGCCTCGTTCTCGCGGCTGATCTTGTTCGACAAGCGGGGCACAGGTCTGTCAGATCGCGTGTCCATCCGGGACATGCCGACGCTAGAGGAGCGCATGGACGACGTGCGGGCGGTGATGTACGCGGTCGGCTCCAGCCGGGCGTTCGTGTTCGGCGTCTCCGAGGGCGGCCCGATGAGCATCCTGTTCGCCGCCAGCTACCCAGAGCGCACACGGGGCATGGTGCTGTACGGCAGCTTCCCGCGCATCACCAGCAGCGAGGACTATCCCTGGGGATTCGCCCCTGAGCAGGTCGGGCCTTTGCTCGAGCTCGCCGAGCGCTCATGGGGAGACGGAACGTTCAGCGGCAACCTGGTCGCACCCAGCGAGATGCCCGGACGCCTCCCATATTTCGCCCGGCTCGAGCGGGAGGGCGGGAGCCCCGGAGCAGTGATCGCACTAATTCGCATGGTCGCCGAGATTGACGTCCGCGCGGTTCTGCCCTCGATTGCGGTGCCGACTTCGATCATCCACCGCGATCGCGACGCGATCGCCCCGATCGAGGGGGCGCGCTACATGGCCAACCAGATCCCGGGTGCGCAGCTCATCGAACTGGAGGGCGAGCACTCGCCACTCACCGGGGACACAGAAACGATTCTCGACCACTTAGAGGAGTTCGTAACCGGCCGACGCGGCGAGCGCGAGCCCGACCGGGTACTCGCGACAGTCATGTTCACTGACATCGTCGACTCGACAGTCCAGGCTGCCGCAATCGGCGACCGGCGGTGGGCCGCGCTGCTCGAGGGCCACCACCAGCTCGTGCGCCAGCAGCTGCGGCGCTTCGGCGGGCAGGAGATAAAGACGATCGGAGACGGCTTTCTCGCTACCTTCGACGGCCCTGCCCGAGCGATCCGCTGCGCGCTCGCGACGGTCGAGGCCAGTCGAGAGACCGGTCTCAGCCTCAGAGCCGGGCTACACACCGGCGAGTGCGAGCGCCGAGACGGCGACATCAGCGGGATCGCCGTCCACACGGGCGCACGGGTCGCCGCGCTCGCGGCTGGTGGAGAAGTACTCGTCTCCCGGACCGTGAAAGACCTCGTTGCCGGCTCCGGCCTCCGCTTCGAGGACCGCGGCACCCGCTCCCTCAAGGGCGTCCCCGACGAATGGCAGCTATACGCGGTTACCGGATAGGAGCGACACCACGCACGCACCGCCGCAGCCGAGCCCGGAGTTCCGCTTTCAACATACACCGGGCAAGCCCGCGGCCGGCTCCCGTCGCGGCCCTCCTCCGCGCGGAAAGCGAGGCGAGCCGCATGAGCGGCCCGCCTCGTTGGGCTTAGAGGAGTTGGCGCTGGATCACGACAAGCGGTACGCCCTCGTGCGCCATCTCGACCGCGTGGGCGTGACGCAGTTGAAGGGGCGCAAACCGCCGGCGCACGCCTCCGCGGGCCGCGGTACGCCCGAGTTGTTTGCGGGCTGAGGACACGTCCCAGTGCCGCCCGGCGGTCACGCCGCGGACCACGCATAACAGCGCACCCACGGGCAACTGTTGCCGCAACGCCAGCCACGCATCCAGCTGGACCACGCCCAGCGATCCATCCCGACCTCGCGACGCCGACCGCCCTTGCCGCGCCGCACCAGCACCGCAGCGCGCGAAACATCGAGGTCGGTCTCGGCGAGATCGAGCGCCTCCCCGATCCGCAGCCCCTGCACGCCAGAGGATGACGATCAATGCGCGCAGCCGGATGCCCCTTCGGGCTGCCAGCGGCCTTGCGTATGACCGGCCGCGTCATGGAGAACGGATTGCATCTTGGCCTCCTAGCGGAGCGCGTCATCAGACCCGCCAATCCTCGCCCTCAATGCCCTTCGGCTCGCCGGATGCAGGGCACGCGCAAACCGCGCCGGGTTCTCTTCCTTGCCCATGTTGCGAAGATCGCGCCCGGATGCACGGCGTTGGCCGTGATGCCTTCGGGGCCCAGCGCCGGTGCCTCGTCCCCGAAGCGCACGCTCAAACTGGGCTCGTGCGAGCAGGAAGGCGAGAAGGCTTGACAGGGCTCACCAAATAGATATATGTTATTTCAACTACTTATGACTGGCTGAGACGAGGAGGGTCGGATGGAGTCATCGACGGCGGCGCGAGAGGATGTTTGCCTGCGTGACGGCGACGCGTATCGCGCGTCCCTCCGTGACGGGAGGGCGGTTTGGAGCCAGGGAGCGCGGATCGATGACGTCACCGAGGACCCGGCGCTGGGCGCGGGCATCGACCTGGTCGCCGAGACGTTTGACGCGCAGTTCGACGACGAGCTGCGGGATGTCATGACCTTCGTCGACCCTGAGGGCCGTCGGGTCAGCCGGTCGTGGCAGATTCCGACGACCGTCGAGGACCTCCAGGCTCGACGGCGGTTGATCGAGTACACGACGCTGCTCACCGCTGGAACCTATGGCCGTCCGCCCGATTTCGGCCCGCTCATCGTGCTTGGGCTCCTGGCCCGCAAGCCGAGCTTCACGCGCGGCACCGGCTCGGGTCGCAACGTGGACTTCGCCGAGAACATCGACCGGTACTTCGAGTTCGGCCGCTCTCACAACCTGATCGCCGGAGAGGTGCTGGCGGATCCCCAGGCCGACCGCTCCGCCGGATCGGCGGCATCGGCCGGTCTGCTCCGGGTCGTCGCCGAGGACGCGGGTGGCGTCAGGCTGAGGGGCGCCAAGTCGGTCGGCTCGCTGGCCGCGCAGGCCGACGAGATCATCTTCACCAACCTGCTCCGTCCCGACTTTCCGCCGGAGGCGTGCATCTGGGGCGCGATCCCCGTCGCGACCGAAGGGCTGAAGCTCGTGTGCCGGGAGCCGATCTCCCGCCCCGGCGCGGACGCATTCGATCATCCCATCGCCAGCCGGGGCGAGGAGTCAGACCAGCTGCTGATCTTCGATGACGTCTTCGTGGCCAACGACCGCCTGTTCAACGTCGGTGATCCGGAACTGCTGAAGCTGTACGGGCCGGTCACCGTCTGGGCTCACTGGCATGTATTGACTCGGTTGTGGTACAAGGCCGAGCTATTCGTGGGGGTTGGACAGGCCGTCGTCGACACGCTCGGGACTGGCGCATTTCCTCAGGTGCGCGCGTATATGGCGGACCTGATCCGTTACGCCCAGACCCTCAAGGCCTTCGTTCTGGCGGCTGAGAACCTCGCGACGATGTCGGAGGGGGGCGTCCTTGCCCCGGACGTGAACATGCTCACCGCGGGACGGCTGCACTCGATCGATGAGTACCCGCGGATCATCCACACGATTCAGGAGCTCTGCGGGCAGGGGTTGGTCATGCGCTTTGGTCGCGCCGACTTTGCCAACGCCGAGATCGGCCCGCTGCTCGACGAGCTGCTGCCCGGCAAGGGCCTCACGTCGCAGGACAAGAACCGGCTGATGAATTTCATCTGGGACCTGACGACGGACTCTCACGCTGGGCGCACGGAGCTGTTCGAGAACGTCAACGCCACTCCGGCGAACTTCCTGCGCGACCGGCTCTATCGCGAATACCCGCGCGAGCGCGTCGTCGGAATCGCCCGGGACGCCGCGGGTCTGTAGGCGATGCAAGCGACAGCGTCACTGCCCACTGGTCTGGTGGATGACTTCCGCGAGGCGATGCGCCGCCTGGCGAGCTCGGTGGTGATGGTCACTACCCACCTCGATGAGCGTCCGTGGGGGTTGACCGTCAGCGCGTGCTGTTCGGTGTCCATGTCGCCGCCGTCCCTGCTCGTCTCACTCGGCGCCCACACCGCCAGCGCGGGTGCGATCACGGCAGCGGAGCGGTTCGGCGTCAGCATGCTTGGCGAGGCCCAGCAGCATGTCGCTCGGGTCGGCTCGCGGCCGGGCGCACCGAAGTTCGTCGCCGAGTACTGCGACTCCACCGCCGAGTGTCAATCGCCGGCGGTGGCCGGAGCGCTTGCCCACCTCGACTGTACGGTGAGCCGGCGCGTCGACGTTGCCGACCACGTGCTCTTCGTCGGGGAGGTCGAGCGCGTAGTACTGCGCCCGGGCGAGGCTCGACCCCTCGTGTTCTATGCCCGCGACTTTCACCGGCTCCATGACGAGTCGGTTCAGGGAATGGAGGGGCTGCTCTACCCGCCGTGGTGAGTGAGCAAGGACCGCTGTAGGACTGTTCGTGCTGTTTCTAAAGGAGAGCGTTGCATGCAGGCGACCGACGTCACCGATGTCGTTGCGGGGCCGAAACACGGTGTAGACCGGGTCGGCCACCTGGAGACCAGGGGAATCGATTTCATTCCCGAGGCGGAGCGCCACTCGAGCCCGCGCGATCTGGCGTGGGTGTTCTTCGGCGCGCAGTTCACGTACGCCGCGTTCATTCTCGGAGCGCTCCCGATCGTGTTCGGGCTCAACTGGTGGTCGGCGTTCACGGCCATCCTCGTCGGTTCGGTCGTGGGCGCCGGTGCCTTCGCCGGCATGGCGGTGATGGGCCCGAAGACGGGGACCAACGGAACCGTCTCCAGCGCCGCGTTCTTTGGCATCCGCGGCCGCTACGTCGGTTCGTTCATCGCCCAGATCATCGACCTCGGATTCTTCGCGCTCACGACGTGGGCCGGCGCCGAGGCGTTGCTGTCGGCGGGCCATCGGTGGTTCGCTATCGGCACCGGCAACGGTCCGCTGGCGATCGCGATGGCACTCGTGGCGGCGGTGACGCTGTTCATCGGCATCCTCGGCCACGCGACCCTGGTCGCCTACGAGAAGTTCATCTCGGTCAGCAACCTGCTCATCATGGTCCTGGTCGTCGCGCTCGCCACCAAGCACTTCACCGCGCATCAGGCGCACGCGCAGTATGCGCTCGGCAGCTTCAGCGCCACCTGGTTTCTCGCGGTGACCGTCGCGATCGCGAATGCCACCTCGTTCGGGCCATTCGCGAGCGACTACTCCCGGTACATCCCCGCCGCGACCCCGCCGCGCGATGTGTTCCGCGGCGCCCTGTCCGGGATGTTCACCGGCAACATCGTCGCCCTGCTGGCGGGGGCGTTCATCGGCCTCTCGATCACGAATCCGAGCGATCCCGTGTCGGGCATCGTGTCGATCCCCAGCGTGATTCTGCTCATCCCCGTCGTCGCGCTTGGATTCATCGGAAACGCCACCAACGGGGCGATGTGCGTGTACAACGGCACACTGGACCTCCAGGCCATCCTGTGGCGACTGCGGCGCCTGTCGGTCGGTCTGATCTTCGGGGTTGCCGGCCTCGCCGTCGCCTATCTCGGGGTGATCGTCTTCAACGCGATCAACTCCATCAATGCCCTGGTCTCAATCGTTACCGTGTTGGTGACGCCTTGGATGGCCATCAACATCATCGGCTACCTCCGCTGTCACGGACGCTTCCTTCCTCACCATCTGCAGGCGTTCGCCGATCCCTCACAGCGCGGCGTCTACTGGTACAAGAACGGGTTCAGCGTCCGCGCGGTGATCGCGTGGGTCGCCGGTGTCGTCGTGGGGCTGATGTTCACCAACACCAGTCTGCTGGTCGGGCCGCTCGCCACCAGCGCCAACGGCGTCGACCTCAGCTTCATCAGTGCCGCGGTCATCGGCGGAACGCTCTATCTCCTGATCGGCGTCCCGGCGCCGCTCAGCGCCGACCCAGAGACAAGCCCGCCGGTCACGGCGACCCAGATCGACTCGACACTGGTGCACTAGATGGCCGAGCTGATGCACACCCATCCGCGCGATCGGGCGCTGACGGCGCTCAACGACACCCGTGCCGAGCTGATCGGCGCACGGCTGGCGGGCGACGTCACAGACGCCGTGGGCCCGCGGCGGTTCCTGCACGCGGGACCGCCGATCGCGCTGGACGAGCTGACCGGTCCGATGCGAGCGGCCGTGATGGGGGCGCTCGTCCTCGAGGAGGAAGCCGCCGACCTCGAGGCCGCCGCCGAGATCATCGATGCTGGAGAGGCGGAGCTGCGCCCGTGCAACGAGGCCGGAGCAACCGGACTGGCGACCGGGATCGTGTCCCCGAGCATCCCGGTGGTCGTCGCGCGTTCCTCGGAGGGCCGGGAGGCGTTCGCCCCCCTGCACGAGGGGAACGGCGCAACTCTGCGCTATGGCGCCTATGGCCCTGAGACCATCGAGCGCCTGCGTTGGCTCGGACGCGTCGTCGCTCCGGCCCTCGATGCCGCCATCAGCGACGGGCCGCCGATCGATCTGAGCGCGATGCAGGCCGAGGGGTTGCGCCGCGGCGATGAGTGCCACAACCGCAACGCGGCGACATCCGCGGCACTGGCGCTCGCCTTGGCCCCGGGCCTGGTGCGCCAACGGCCCGAGCTCGCCGCCGAGCTCCTGACCGACATGGCGCAGAACAATCAGCTGTTCCTCAGCTTCTCGATGATCGCCGCCAAGGTCGTCGCCGACACGGTGCATGAGCGCGCGGAGCCGGGCATCGTGACCACCATTGCCGCCAATGGGCGACGGGTCGGCATCCGGGTCTCGGGCTGTGGTGACCGGTGGTTCACCACGGAGGCCCCGCTGGGTACGCCTCGCGTGTTCGACGGGTATACGCTCGCCGATGCCTGCGCCCTGATGGGGGATTCGTTCGTCACGGAGGTGATCGGGCTCGGCGCGCTGGCGTCATCGGCGGCACCGGCTCTCGCCTCCTTCCTGGGGGCGGAGCCCGGCGACGGAGCGGCCAAGGTGGCCGAGATGCGCACGATCTGCGCCGGCACCAGCACCCGGTTCCTGGTCCCGTTCGAGAACTACCGCGGATCGCCGGTCGGGATCGACGTCGCTCGCGTCCTGCAGACCGGAGTCACGCCGCTGGTCAACGGCGGCTTCGCTCACCGGGACCCCGGTGTCGGCATGGTCGGCGCCGGCGTCGTCCGACTACCAGCGGATCTATTTGTGCAAGCAGGCGAGGCGCTGGCCTCGAGGAACGGAGAGAACGGATGACCGTAGCTACCGCGACGGCCTATAAGACGGCCGAGCTGGTGCCGCTGTTCGCGCGCATGCTCGAGCTGTGCAAGCTGCAGGCCGGCGAATCGCTCGTGATCCTCATGGAGCCGGAGTCCAATCAGGAGTACGCCGCCGCCATGTACGGAGCGGTGCGGGGGATCGGCGCCGAGTCGGTGACCCTGATGGTCCCGTCGGCGCCGCCCGAGCAGGTCCCGGTGATCCGCACCGGAAACGTGTCCTCGGCGATCCTCAACGGCTCGCGGCTGGCCGTTGACACGCTCAAGCGCGCCGACATGGTGATCGATCTGTCAATGGGCGGTCTGCTGCACTCGACCCAGCAAAAGGAGATCCTTGACGCCGGCACGCGCATGTTGATGGTCCACGATCCGGTCGAGGCGCTCGAGCGGATGTTCCCCACCGACGAAGACCGCCGGCGCGTCGAGCGGGGCATCGAGCGATTGAAGAGCGCCACGCGCATTCGCCTCGAATCAGACAACGGCACCGACGTGTGGTTCGACAAGGCCGACCGTCCGGTGTTCGGCCAATATGGCTACACCGATGAGCCGGGGCGCTGGGATCATTGGCCCTCGGCCTTCCAGTACACAATTCCCAGTGACGGAGCCGGAGAAGGCACGATCGTCCTGGATCCCGGCGATATTTGGTACCCGACGAAGCGCCACATCACCACGCCGGTGACGCTGCGCTTCGAGCGGGGCGTCGTCGTCGCGATCGAGGGCGGATATGACGCGTTCATGATCCGCGACTACATCGAAGGCTGGCGCGATCCGGAGGGCTTTGCCATCTCGCACACCGGGTGGGGATCGCATCCGCGAGCGCTCTGGAATGCCGTGGCCTTTCAGGAGCCGCTGGACATCATCGGCCAGGACGGCCGCACCGCGTACGGCACCACGCTGTTCGCACTTGGGGAGAACGCCACCTTCGGCGGCAAGCAGACAACCGGCTGCCATCAGGATTTTGCGCTTCGCCACCACCGGTTCTATCTCGATGACGAGTTGATCGCCGACAGCGGGCAGATCATCCCGGAGGACCTCCGATGACCACCCCTGACCTCATCGCCGGTGCTCAGGACGTATACCACCGCAGTGGGATCGGTATGCGTGTCGGGTTTGGCGCGTCACCCGCCGTCGTCGTCGTCGATTTCCAGAACGGGTTCACCGACCCCGAGTCGCCCGTCGGCGGTGATGTGTCGGATGCGGTGGCGGCGACCGCCCGGCTGCTGCGGGCCGCGCGGGCGGCCCATCTTCCGGTCGCCTATACGGCGGTCGGCTTCGCTCCCGGACTGAACGACGGCGCCACCTGGCTGCGGAAGATGCCGGGACTCGGGGCGCTGGTCGAAGGGACCTCGTGGTGTGAGATCGACGAACGGGTCGCCCCCGATCCGGGGGAGCCGGTCTGGATCAAGCGGGCCTCGTCGGCGTTCTTCGGGACACCCCTGATCCCGTTCCTGACCGCGGCGCGAGTTGACACCGTCATCGTCGCCGGGTGCGTCACCAGCGGTTGCGTCCGCGCCACCACCATCGATGCGGTGTCGTGGGGGTATCGCACGATCGTTCCATTCGAGTGCGTGGCCGATCGCGCCTCAGGTCCTCACGAATGGAATCTCTTCGACATCGATTCCAAGTACGCGGACGTGCTCAAGCTGGACGAGGTTCTCGCCACCGTTGAGAGCATCACGGGGAAGGTGGTGGCGTGATCGAGGCGATCGTCACCCGCGAGCATCAGTTCCGGATGCCCTACTCGGTGGGCCTGCGGGTCCCGGCCGGTCATGACCTGGTGTTCGTCGCCGGCTTGAACGCGTTGCCGCTCTATCACGACCATCCACATCGGTTGGAAGATCTCGAGTTCCCCGGGGATCCCGGGGAACAGACGCGGATCGTCTTGGAGGCGATGGGCGAAGTCCTCGGTGGGGCCGGGGGGACCCTGCGCGACGTGGTGCGTCTGGACGCGTTCATCACCGACATGAGCTTTCAGGACCAGGTGGCGCGGCAGCTCGGCGCCGCCTTCGGTGGTTCGCGGCCGCCGGCAATGAGCTTGATCGCGGTCCGCGAGCTGGTCGTGCCGGGTCTGAGCGTGGAGATCAACGCCATCGCCGCGGTCCCGGCGGGCTAGCGATGCGCTTCAGCACCATGATCGTCCAGACGACTCCCGACGAAGGTCCCGAGCGCTACGACGAGATCGTGGAGCAGGTGCTCCTCGCCGAGTCGCTCGGCTATCACCGCGTCTGGTTGACCTGCCATCACTTCACCTCGTTCAGTCGTCCGTCGAGCATGCTCATGCTGTCCTATCTGGCCGCGAAGACGACTCGCATTCGGCTGGGGCTTGGGGTTGTCGTTCTCCCGCTCGAGCATCCCGTCCGGGTCGCCGAGGACGCGGCGGTGCTCGATCACCTGAGTGACGGACGCGTCGACCTCGGCGTCGGGCGCGGGATCCAGCCCGAGGCATTCCAGGGGTTCGACGTTCCGATGCAGGACGCCACCGCGCGCCACTGGGAGGCGCTGGAGATTCTCCAGAAGGCATGGACGCAGGAGCGCTTCTCGCACCAGGGCCGGTTCTGGAGCGTCCCGGAGCTGACGGTGCTGCCGCGCCCCCTCCAGGATCCGCACCCGCCCATCTGGCAGGTGGGGATCAGTCCCGGCTCGATTGAGCGGGCGGCCGCGAGTGGCCACAACGGCCTGATCGGCACGTACATGAACACGCTTGACGAGGTGCACGACGATCTGGAGCGCTGGCGGGTGCATCGTTCGTGGCCGAACGGTGAACCCGCCCGGCAGCAGCTGGCTCACAACGAGCTTGTGTACGTCGCCGAGACCGACGTGCAGGCCGAGCGGGACGCCCGGACGAGTGGCTTGTCATACAGCCGCTCCGCCGGAGAGACCTGGAAGGGGCACGACGACGCCAGCGCTGGACTGCCGGACGAATACGATCACTGGCGCGGGTTGGCTCAGCGCACCGCGACGCTGGACTGGGACGACCTCAGGAAGAACCGGGCGCTGATCGGCTCGCCGGAGACCGTCGCCGCCAAGGTACGAACACTGGCGGGCTGGGGGGTCGATGACCTGATCGTGTTCTCGAGTTTCGGCGGGATGCCCCACGAGCTCACGTGTCGCTCGCTGCGCCTGTTCGCCGACCGCGTGATCCCGGCGGTCACGGGATGACCGCGTTGGACGAATCACTCACCGACGGGGAGCTGTTCGGCCTCCTGCGCCGGCGGCGGATGCACCGCATGTTCAGCGGGGCGCCCGTTGCCGAGGCTCAACTCGAGCAGTTGGCCTGGGCCGCATCCCGGGCGCCGATGGGTGGCAACCAGTTGATGCGGCGCATCCTGATCGTCACCGACCAGCAGCTGATCGAGCTGCTGCAGTTGGTGACACCGAGCTTTGGAGCCAGGGGCGCCGCGGCCGTGATCGTGCTCTGCACCGATCTCATCGTGGCCGAGGAACGGATGGGAACGCTCGGGCGCGATCTGATCTCGTTGATCGACGCCGGCGCTGCCGCCGAGAACGTGGCGCTGGCCGCCGCCGCTGTGCAGCTGGGCGTCAGTTTCATCCGTTCGGCGAACGAGGCGGCGCTCCGACCGGTGCTACTGCTCCCCGCTCAGGTGCGGCCCGACATTCTGATCGCCGTTGGACATCCCTCATCGCGTCCGGGGTCGGCCGCGGTCAGCCGGCGCCCTGATATTTACCGCGACGCCTACGGCCGGCCGTGGAAGGAGATTGCGTAGCCATGTTCGACATCGCGACGTACCTGATCGCCTGTGCGCGGGACTGCCTCGATGAGCCGCCCCTGTTCGGACCTCGGAGAATGATCGAGGCCGCCGCCCGCGTCGCCGATGCCGGTAGCGACGATCCGGCGTTACGGCTGCTCGGCGAGCGGATCGCGGAGCGACGCGGCGCCCTGCTCGGAATGGACCGGGATGATTTCGCCGACTGGCTCGATGAGCTGGTGGGCCAGCTGGCCGTCGAAGCTCGACGCCGGGCGATCGGCGACGGGGCGTCAGCATGACGCCAACCGCGCTCATCGACTCCTTCTACGACGCCTACAACCGTCATCTGGTCGCCGACGCGATCGCGCTGTATGCGACCCAGGCCGAGCACCACGAGGTGGCGCAGGGTCGCCATATTCGCGGACGCGAAACGATCGGCGCTGGATTGAGCACGTTCCTGGCGTCTTTCCCCGACGCCCATTGGCTGGAACAACGCCGGGTCGTCGCACCCGACGCCGTTGCCGTTGCCTACCGGCTGACGGGAACGCTCGCTGCTCCGATGGGCCCGTTCCGAGAGGTCGGCGCCCGGCTGGACCTGGAGGGCATGCACCTGTTCGAGATTCGCTGCGACCAGATCGTCTCGTCCTCGGACTACTGGGATGCGAGTACGTTCTCGCGTCAGATGGCGACCACGGATTGACATGGCATACATCGCGCGCGTCGTGTATGAAGTCCGCCCCGGTCACGCGGTTCAAGCCGAAGAGGTGTTGTGTCTGCTTCGCGGACACACCCTCGCCGAGCCAGGCTGTCTGGCCTACGAGCCACATCGCGACCCGAACGATCCGACAAGGCTGTACCTACACGAGATGTACGTCGATGAGGCGGCCTATCGCCGCCATCAGGAGACCGAACACTTCGCCCGCTACGCCCGCGGAACGCTCGGCGAGCACGTGACGGGACGCGATGTGGAGCGTTACGAGTCAATTGCCGGCACTCCTGTCCGCAACGCATGACTGAGCCAAAGCCCGCCCACATCTCGCTCCCGTCGGTGACCGATGTGATCTACAAGCAGTTGCGTCACGACATCTCGCAGGGGGTCTATCAGCCCGGTCTGATCCATCTCAAGCCGCTGTCGGAGCGCTTCAACGTCAGCATCATTCCGGTGCGCGAGGCTCTCCGGAGACTCGAGGCCGAAGGGCTCGTGTCGTTCGATGGCAAACGACGGATCCTGATCAACGCGCTCAATGAGAAGGAGCTCGACGAACTGTTCCTGATCAGAGCCGACCTGGAGTCGCTGGCTCTCAAGACCGCCGTTCCCCACCTCTCCAATGACCGAGCCAAGCTCGCCGAGTTAGATGATCTGATCGCACTCATGGACACCCAAGAAGCCGACTCGGGCGCATGGCGAAACACCAACCGCGATTTCCACTCACTGATCTACGCCGCCGCAGACATGCCGCGCCTCGAGTCTCTCGTCGGCTCGCTATGGGTGGCGAGTGAGCCCTACCTCCGGATTTATGTGACCGCGGTTGACAGCTTGCGGTCGGCTCAGCAGCAGCACCGTGAGATCCTGCGACGGGTTCGGCTCGGCGATGCCCAGCACGCCGAGGTGGTCCTGCGCGAGCATCTGGCCGGAACGTGGGACGTCGTCCAACGGCAGATTCGCGCCGAGCGCCACACGACGTAGTGGCGTCAGGCCGACCAACGAGCCGTAGCGAAAAGAATGACCACACTCCCGCTGCCTGGCCCGCCCCGGGCGTGGCGGATGCACCGGTCGCTGCGGGTGCGTGATGGTCTGCCGGATTCGAGCAGCCGTCGGTCGTGGGCGACCGACCACTACCTATGCACCGCCGCGGTCCGGACGCCGCCGCCGTCGCCTTCCAGCCCGTCGAGCAGTTCGTCGGCGACCTGATCGAGCATGCCGGCCCAGCGGGAGCGGAACTCGATGGCTCGCAAGCCGCGGTGAGCGGGGACGCGCTGGCGCGGGTGGGTCTCGCCGTCGGTGCGGAGCATGCTCAGCCCCATCGCCCGCGTCATGAGCGAAGCAGGCTCGGCGGCCGTCAGCGCCGGGTTTTCGTCGAGCGCGAACACGTCGTCCCAGCGCGTGACCACATAGCGGTTGGCCGGGCTCAGCCAGACGCACGGACCCGCGTCGCGGGGGCGCCGGTAGACCGGGTACGGATCGTCGACGAGCTCGGCGACTGTGACCTCGGGCGGGGAGAGTGGCGACTGCGGTCGTGTCATGCGTCCTTTAGATCCGGCAGTGTGACAACGTGTGCGGTCTCACACCGTATGATACGAGCCGTTTCGTATTTAACAGCACGCGGAGGAAGCGATCATGCCTGCCAGGGTTAGCAGTGAGTTGTTGCTCGTGGGGAGCCTGCCGGCGTCCTCGACCGAGGAGGCGCTGCGGGCTGGCGGTGAGCTGTTCGGCGATCTTGTGTTCGCACTGCCAGACGGGGAAACAGGCCCGCGAGCGCTGTGGGTCGCCTACGACCATCTCAGCCTCCTCGACCCCCACCCGCAGATCGAGGTGCTGCAGCCCAGCGGGCGGCCCCCCAGGCACGTCCGCCAGACGACCGTCCTGGGTCTGCCCGATGGGGTGGAGGAGCTCCGGTTCGCGACGTGGCCGCGTATCGACGACGCCATCGAGTCCTATGGCGTGTTCAGGTCACTGCGCGAGGAGGGCGTCATCCCCGCCCACGTGCGCTTCCAGGTGAGCTTGCCGTTCCGGACCAGCACGCTGATCGGCTTCAAGGCGCACTTCGGGCACGACTTCCCGATCGTGTCCGCGGCGTGGGAGGACCTCGTGGGGCGCGAGATTGCGCGACTGACGAGTGCGATACCGGCCTCCGACCTCGCCATCCAGTGGGATGTCTGCTGGGAGGTGCTCGACCTCGAGGGCGTGGTCGACTGGACCGAGGACGACGCGTGGGAGCGGTTTGCCGGTCCGGTGTCCCGGATCACCCGGCACATTCCCGAGGACACGTTCGTCGGCTATCACCTGTGCTACGGCACCTTCCCGTCGTGGCCGATGTATGAGGCGCGCGACATGGAGCTCCTGGTCAAGATGGCCAACTACGCCGTGGAGAACTCTGGTCGCCCGGTCGATTGGCTGCACCTTGCCGGGCCCAAGGATCTGCGCAGCGCGGACAGCCGCTTCTTCGCGCCGCTCACCGGCCTCAAGACCGCCGACACGCGCGTGTACCTCGGGATCGTGCTCCCCGTCGACGGGGCCGACGGACTCAGGCGCCGCCACGCCACAGCGTCGAAGTATCTGGACGACTTTGGAGTGGCGATGTACTGCGGGTTCGGCCGCCAGCCGGGCGCTGACGGAATGGAGACGATGCGCGAGCACCGCCGGGTCGTCGAGGCGGTCGTCGGCGCTCAGGCTGCCTCCACGGGGTGAGCGACGTGATCGACGCGGTCGACGTCTCGCCCATGCAGCGACCGCGTGACGAGCATGCCCGTGACCTCAGGCGACGCCCACCGGAGGGATGGCCAACCCGGCGAGCAGCGTCTCGGGCGACGGGGCGCCGTCGGGGAGCAGTCCCAGTTCGCGGCGCATGTCGAAGAGCAGTTCGAGTCCCTCACGCGACGACGCCAATGTCGTCGGCGAGACCGCGAGGAGGTCCTCCGCGCCCCGACCCGCGAATCCCGCGGCAGCGAGGCGCGCGAGTGCCTCCTCATGCGAGGCCGAGGCGAGCCAGGCGATCGCGCGGCCCAGCGCCGCGAGGTAGTGGGTGAGCGGGGCCTCAAGTTCTTCGAGGCGGGCCTGACGCACGGCTACGCCGATCCCAGGCAGCGCGGGAAGCACCTCGTGCACACCGGCGAGCTTGACCAGTCCGGCCTCGAGGGCCTGGTAGCTCCACGGGGGGCCGAGCAGCCCGGCTGCGGCGCGTCCCTCGACCAATGCCGCGAAACGCTGGGCGATCCCGCCTTCACTGCTCAGCCGGTAGTCACCGTCAGAGAGGCCCTGGTCGGCGAGGACCTTTCGCAACACGATGGCGAAGCCGTTGTCGGGCGCGTCGACGGCGAGTGCCTGTCCCCGCAACTGGGCGATCGAGCGGATCTCAGGGGCGGCGATCAGATCGAGCACCGTGGTCCGCTCGACCTGGGCGACGAGTCGCAGGTCGTCGCCGTCGGCGTCCCAGGCGATGAGGTTGTCGATAGCCGTGAGTGCGACGTCGCAGTCATCGGACATGACACGCTCGCGCTGCTCGGTGGAGGAGCGGGTCCGCACGAACTCGACGCCCTCGTCCAGGTAGCCGAGGTCGGCGGCGAGCGCCTGCACCGCCGCCGGGACGAACTCCATGACACGCATGCGCTCGGACATGCGATACGCAGCGTATCAGATATCGGTGGCGCCGACTCCGGGGTAGATGCTGCGGAGGCGCTAGACGGTGACGGCGGCGGCCAGGCCCTGGAAGGCGAGGGTGACGGCCTGGTCTGCGTACTTCTCGCTCAGCGGTCGGTGGCCGAAGAGCAGGCGCAGGTAGACGGGGGAGTAGAGCATCTCGGTAACCAGCTCCGCGTCGACATCATCGCGAATCTCGCCCGACTCGATCCCGCGTTTGACCAGCGCCGTGACCGCCTCGCGCCGGCCGTCCCAGAACCGGGTGCGGAAATCGTCAAGCGTCTGTGCGTCGTATTGGCTCTCGGCGATGATCTGGGCGACGAGCCGACCGGTCGGGCCGCGGTACTGGCGGATCAGAGACCGCAGGTGAGTGACAAGCGCGTCGCGCACCGGCACGTCCTGCGGGATCGGCGTCTTGACCAGGTGGTGCTCCATGAAGGCGTCGATGACGACCGCCGCCTTGCTCGGCCACCAGCGGTAGATCGTGGTCTTGCCGACCCCGGCCTCTTTGGCGATGGCTTCGATCGAGAGCCTCTGCACGGTCGTGTCGTGCAGGAGCTTGATCGTGGCCTGAAGGATTGCCGACCGGCTGGTTTCACTCCGAGATGCCATGAGTCACACGATACGCAACGGTGCGGCACCTGCGCAACTAATTCGATACGATACGATGCGTCACACATCGAAGGGAGGCCGGATGAAGCTGGGACGGATATTGATGACAGGCCCCGACGGCCCGGTTGTGCGGCTCGTCGCGGTCCATCCTGAGCGCTCGCTGGTCGTCGATCTGGCCCGCGCCGAGCAGATCAGGCGCGTGCGCTCGGGGGCCACCGCTGAGGCCGCCCGCCGCCTGGCCGCGGCGATCTTCCCTTCGAGCATGTCGCAGGCCATCGCCCTGGGACAGGCGTTCCGCGCGCTGGCGGCCGAGGCGCAGACCGGCGAGCACGCCGACGAGGCTTCGCTGCCGATCGACGACGTCCGCTGGGTGGCGGCGCTGGACCCGCCTGTCATCCGCGACTCGCTGACCTTCCCGCTGCACATGAAGCAGTACGGAGAGCGGCTGGGGGTCGGCGCGCCCAACCCCCAGCTATTCAAGACCCCGGGCTACTTCAAAGGCTCCACCGGGGTGGTCTATGGACACGACGAGGAGATCCCCTTCCCGGGCTTTGCCAGCGAGATCGACTACGAACTCGAGCTCGGCTTCGTCGTCGGGGGTCAAGGTCGCAACCTCACCCCCGAGCGCGCACAGGAGCTGCTCTTCGGGTTGACGATCTTCAACGACTTCTCGGCCCGGGACATCCAGGCGCGCGAGATGGGCGTCGGCATGGGCCCGCAGAAGTGCAAGGACTTCGCCTACGGCATCGGACCGTGGATCACCACGATCGACGACCCCGACCTGCCATCGCTCGACGCGCTGACCATGCGCGTCTCGGTCAACGGTGAGGAGTGGGCCACCGGGGTGAGCGAAGGAATGATCTACAGCGCCGCCGAGCTCATCGCCTACGTCTCAATCGGTGATGTCGTCCAGCCGGGCGACATCATCGGATCGGGCACCGTCGGCAACGGCTCGGCGCTCGAGCTCGGCAAGCACCTCTCGCCCGGAGACGTGGTGGAGCTCGAGGTCGACGGCGTGGGGGTGCTGCGCAACCGCTTCAGCAGCGAGCCCGACGCCTACCCCTGGTGGCCCGAACCCCGGGTCAACCCGTTCGAGGTGGAGGCGGCTGCGTAATGGCCGACGACGAGGCAAACGGCAACCGGCTGGCCCGGTCCGGGACTGCCGACGCCCAGTTGGGTCCGGTGCGCCGCGTGGTCACCGGACACGACGAGCAGGGGCGATCGGTGATCATCAGCGATGGCCCCTCGCCCCATAGCAACGCGCCGTCGGTGATGCCCGAGTTGGTCGCGCGGGTCCTCTGGACCACCGACGCCACGCCCGCCTCCAACGACGGCAACGAGGACCCGGTGCGTCCGGGCTGGGTGCCGCCGATCCATCCGCCGGCCGGCGGGACCATCCTGCGCGTCGCCGACTTCCCGCCCGACAGCCGGTACGAGGATGTCGACATCGCACAGATGTTCGAGGAGATCGGGGGCGCGGGGGCTCACGCGGCTGGACAGGCGGCGGGAGATCCTCGCCATTTCTGGTTTCACAAGACGGAGACGCTGGACTACGCAATCGTCCTGGAGGGGGAGATCTGGGCCCTGATGGACGAAGGCGAGTGCTGCCTGGGGCCGGGCGACGTCCTCATCCAGCGCGGCACCAACCATGCCTGGGCCAACCGCAGCGACCGAGCCTGTCGTGTCGCATTCGTGCTCATCGATGCGTCGCCCAATGGCGGTTGAGCACCGCCCCATCATCACCTGCGCCCTCACCGGCGGTTACCACAGCAAGGCCGCCACCCCGGCGCTGCCCGAGCAGCCGGACGAGATCGTCGCGCAGGGCATCGCCGCCTGGCAGGCGGGAGCCGCCGTGCTGCATATCCACGCGCGCGATCCCGATGGACGCAACACCACCGACCCGGAGATCTACCGCGACATCCATGCGCGCCTGTGCGAGCACACCGACGCGATCGTCCAGCTGACGACGGGCGCGGGTCTGACCCAGACCTACGAGCAGCGCCTGAGCACCGCATTGCTCAATCCCGAGATGTGCTCGCTGAATATGGGGTTCGTCCTGTTCTTCACCCCGGACGGCCGCGCGCTCATGCTCGACAACCCCCGAGGCCCAGATCGAATGGTTTGCCAAGGAGATGCTCGATCGCGGCGTCAAGCCCGAGCTGGAGGTCTACAACCCGACCATGCTCGAGGAGGTTGAGCGGCTGATCGCCGGCGGACTGCTGACCCCGCCGGTCAACATCGGGCTCGTACTTGGCGCCCACGGCCAAGGCGCCGCTGCCGGCACGTGGCAGAACCTCGCCCATGCTGTCGAGCGCATCCCCGATCAGACCAACGTCAACGTGATCGCAATCGGCCGGGCCCAACTGCCGCTGACCACGATGGGCCTGGCGATGGGTCTCAACATCCGCGTCGGGCTCGAGGACAACGTCCGCTACAGCCGCACCGAGATGGCCCGCGACAACGGCCAGCTGGTGCAGCGAGCGGTACGCATCGCCCGCGAGCTGCAGCTCGAGCCGGCCAGTCCCGCGCAGGCCCGGGAGATTCTCGGCACGCGAGGGCGCTCGGCCGGTCTGGTGCCGGCACCGGTGATCGCCGCGGAGGTACCGGTCAACCTCGTGCCCGCGGCGGCACGCGGGGGAGACGAGTTCTCGGCGTGACCAACCTGTCGCAATCGGGACCACTGGGCTGAGGAGGCGTGCTGATGATCCGCGCCGAGCACATCGGAAGCCTCCAGCGCCCGCGGGCGCTCCTCGACGAGGTGCATCGCATCTACGAGGCCGGTCACACGAGCCTGCTCGCCGAGGAGCGCGCCAAGGACCGCGAGCAGTTGCACCTCCTCGAGGACGAGGCGATACGGCGGGCGGTCGCCAAGCAGGAGGAACTTGGCTTGGCCGTGGTGACCGATGGCGAGTTTCGCCGGCTCATGTACTTCAACTCGTTCTTCGATGCCGTCGAGGGCACCCAGCCGAGCCAGACCAAGCTGCAGTTCCGCGATGACGACGGCAGCGTGGTGGAGCACGAGGGGTCGGTGGCTATCGTCGAGCGCCTGCGCAAGATCGACAGCCCCGCTGCGCGGGAGGCGGCATTCGTCTCCGGGCTGACCGATCGCGCGATCAAGGTCACCTTCCCGACCGCGTCGTTCCTGGTGGCGCAGTGCGTGCTGGGGCCGGCGATCACCACGGGCGCCTACGGGTCCGCGGAGGAGGCAGCAGATGAGCTCGTCGGCCTGCTGCGCGACCTCGTCGACGACGCCATCGAGGCGGGTGCGACGTATGTGCAGTTCGACGTGTCGGGATACATGATGCTCTCGGCATCGCCGCTGGGCGCGCTTGTGACGGCGAAGGGCCTCGATCTCGACGATCTGCTGGGGCGGATGCTCGACGCCGATCGCCGCGTGGTCGACGGTATACCCGACCACGTGACCACCTGCCTGCACCAGTGCCGGGGCAACTACGCGTCGCGCTACCTGGCGCATCACGACGGCCTCGGCGAGCTGGGGGAGACGTTCTTCTCGCTGCCGTATGACCGCTTCACGCTGGAGTGGGACGGCCACGTCGAGCGCAGCGACGCCGACTACGCGGCGCTCGAGCGGGTGCCACGCGGAGGGCCGGTGGTGGTGCTCGGCGTCGTCAGCACGCGGCACCCGGTCCTCGAGACCACGGATCAGATCAAGGCCACCGTGGAGCGGGCGGCGCAGCACATCCCGCTCGAGCAGCTGGCCCTCTCACCCCAGTGCGGGTTCGCCTCGGCGCTCACCACCGGTGACGACGGCCGCCCCGACGGCAACCTCATCGACGAGGAGGCGCAGTGGCGCAAGCTGGAGCTCCTGGTCTCGACCGCGGAGCAGATCTGGGGCTGACGGTCACCCCGGGCGTCTTCGCGGATGCCAGAGCGAAGCCCGAATCTGATACGCTACGGTCCGTTTCGCTATATGACCGGTCCCTGAGGAGAGGATGCCGTGGCTCGTTCCCTGCTTGTCGGAAGTCTCAACCTCGAATCCGCTGACGCCGTCTTCGAAGCCGTCGGCGAGATCCTCGCCGGCGACGTCACCCGCGTGCCCGACGGGGAGACCGGAGATCGGCTGGGATGGATCGCCGCGCTGGAGCCGAGGATCGCGGCCACCGAAGGCCTGGAGCGCACGCCGCAGACCTGGGGCGAGACCGAGACCCGGCACAGCTTCTCTCTGTTCGGCCCCGCACCCGACGTCCGCGCCGATGACATCACCTTCGCCAACCTCGGCTACGCCGACGAGGCGATCGCCTCATACGCGCGCTTCGCCGCCGCAGTGGAGGGCGGCATCCTCGCCGACGACATGCGCTTTCAGGTCAGCCTCCCCACCGCGTACATGGCGCTCATGGCCTACATCGAGCTCGAGCATCGGGACGCGCTGACGCCGGCATACGAACGGGCCCTGGGCCGCGAGGTATCCCGGATCGTCGACAGCATCCCGGCCCATCGGCTGGCGATCCAATGGGACTGCCCGTGCGAGGTGGGCATCACCGAGCAGGTCGGCCCGCCCAACACGTGGACTCTCGACGACGTTGCCGCGGAGCTCGGCCGGATGGCGGCGCTGCTGCCCGCCGAGGTCGAGCTGGGCTATCACCATTGCTACGGCGACCCGCCCGACGAAGCGAGCGGGCACGGCAAGCACTGGATGGAGCCCAAGGATGCGAGCGCGATGGTGCGCCTCACCAATGCCATGCTCGACCACATCACCCGACCCGTCGGCTGGGTGCACATGCCGGTGCCCATCGAGCGCGCCGACGACGCCTATTTCGAGCCGCTCGCCGACCTGCGTCTGCCCGAGGACACCGAGCTCTATCTCGGCCTGGTCCACTTCGAGGACGGCGTCGCCGGAACTCAGCGCCGGATCGAGACGGCATCTGGCTACGTGGCCGGGTTCGGCGTCGCCGGGGAATGCGGGCTGGGCCGCGTCCCGCGCGCGGAGGTGGTGCCCACCTTGCAGATCCACCACGATGTCGACGTGCCCATCCGGCACTGACGCCGACCACCACGGGAGAAAAGATGCCTCACCGACCACTGTCCGTCCTCTCGCACGTTGAGCTGCTCACGCCGAAGCTCGAGGAGTCCGTCGCCTTCGCCCGCGACATGCTGGGACTCTTCGTCGTCGCCGAGCAAGGGGATTCGGTGTACCTGCGCTGCTGGGGTGACTACTACGCCTACAGCCTGATCCTCACCGAGGCTCCGGAGCCCGGCCTCGGGCACGGCGCCTGGCGGACGTGGAACGCCGAGCAGCTCGATATCGCGGTCGCCTCGGTCGAGGCGTCGGGCATCACCGGACACTGGATCGAGTCATCGCTCGGCCACGGACGGGCCTACCGCTTCACTGGCCCGGGCGGACATCCGACGGAGCTGTTCTGGGACGTCGACCGCGCCGTGGCGCCCGCCGGCGAGGAGTCGCCTTACCCCGAGCGGCCGCAACGCACGGGCTCGCACGGCATCCACGTGCGGCTGCTCGACCATATGACCGTCACGACGCCGGATGTCAGGCAGACGATGTACTGGCATCGTGACGCGCTGGACTTCCGTCTCATGGCCGCGGTCGAGGGGGAGCCGGGATCGCCCTGGTTCTTCGGCGTCGCCACCAACAACGAGAAGTCTCACGACTATGGCTTCATCATGGACCCAGACGGCATCCCGGGGCGCCTGCATCACGTGGCCTTCTGGGTCGAGACCGAGCACGAGCTGAGCGAGGGTGCGCGCTTCCTCATCGAGCACGGCCATAGCCTCGACTACGGGCCCGGACAGCACGGGATCGGCGAGCAGAACTTCCTCTACTTCCGCGACCCGGCCGGCCTGCGCTACGAGCTGAACTCCGGCGGCTATCGCAACTACGTTCCCGATTGGGAGCCTGCGATCTGGCGCTTCGAGGACGGCCCCAACAACACCTTCCGCACTGAGGTCGGCATGCCCGCCGTGCACATGGTGGCCATCCCGCCCGGGCTCGTCGGCGCCGGCGCGGGGATGCTCGAGGGCCGCGTTGCCCGGGGCTGAGTACGGACCGTGACGGCGTCACCACCGCCTGCCGACGCCGCAGCGCAGCTGCGCTGGCTGGTGGACCGCGCGCAGATTGCCGACCTGCTGGTGGAGATGGCGCGCGCGCTCGATGCTCGCGACGGAGCCGCCTACGCCGCGCTGTTCACCGAGGACGGGGTTCTCAGGCTGCCGGGCGCATCCCAGGAGGGGAGAGCCGAGCTGGCGGCCGGCGTGCACGACGCCCTGGGCGGATACGGAGCCGTGTGGCATCTGAGCGCCAACCACGCCATCGACATCACGGGGGACGAAGCGCGGACGCGCAGCTACGTCATCGGCGTGCACCGGCTCAGGGACGATCTCGCGGACCACGCCGATATGGCCGGCTGGTATGACGGGACCTTGCGCCGCACCCCGGACGGGTGGCGGTTTGGATCGCTGACGGCCCATGGCGTATGGACGAGCGGCAGCGACGCGCTGCCTCACGCCTGAAGTTCGACGCGATGTTGCGTGTTGATCGCGCCGTCATATGATACGATCCGTGTCGTATAGAGAGAGGGAGCGGTACCTGCCCTGCGCTCGCAGGGCAGGCGACTGAGAGCCGGGGCTCGGAGAGCCCAGGGAGAGGAGCTGAAGATGTTCCGGAGAGACCGTGCCGCGATGCGCGGCGCATCGGGGTTGCTCGCCGCGGTCGCGAGCGTGGTGTTGCTGGCGGCCTGCGGAAGCTCAGGGTCGGCCTCGTCGACGGGCTCCGGTGGCGGGGCATCGTCCTCGGCACCGACGACGTCCGCCGCGTCCACGCAGGCCGCAACGTCGGCGTCTGGCGGCTGCGGCACGCTGCCGGCCGGAAAGGTCAACGACCCCACGGGCGCGATCGCGTCGCTGGGCGGCAGCCACGCCAGTGACTACGCAGGATTCAGCGACTACCCCGTGACCAAGTCGGCATGGGCCAACTGGAAGCCCGCCAAAAAGTCCGGGTGGAACGTGCAGATCGTGTGGACGCCCCTCACCAACCCGTTCACCAACACGACCCTGAACGCGCTCAAGCAGCGCCTGAAGGCCAGCGGCAAGGTGTCGACGATCCAGGTGCAGGCCCCGGCCGCGTACACCGACGTTCCTCAGCAACTCCAGGAGATCGGCACCGCGATCCAGCGCAAGCCCGACCTGTTGATCGTCTTTGCCCTGGCTCCGGCGCCCGCGGTGCCGCTCATCGCCAAGGCAGCGGCGGCGGGGATCCCGACTGTGTCGCCCTGGACGCTGACCCCGAGCAAGTACGCGGTCAGCCTCGATCTCAACCCGTATCTCAACGAGGGTCAGCCCGCCGCCGGCGCGCTCAAGGCCATGGGTGGCAAGGGCAGCGTCCTGGAGGTGCAGGGGATCCCCGGCACCTCGACCGACGCCGAGGCGGCCGCGGCGTGGAAGGCCGCGCTGGCGCAGTGCCCCAACGTCAAGGTCGCCGGGACCGTCAACGGCCAGTTCGTGGGACCGGTGGCCAAGGGCCTCGTCCAGCAGTTCCTGGCCACTCACCCGTCAGGAGTGCAGGGTGTCTTCCATGCCGGCACGATGGGCATCGGGGTGCTGGGCGCCTTCCAGCAGACCGGGCACACCCCGCCTCCGATGGCCGACCCAGGCACTTCGCAGGGCGTGATCGCCTACTGGCACAGTCATCCCAGCTTCCAGGCGACCTCGACGGCGACCCCTGACCCGCAGATCGGTGCCGCTGCCGGCAGCGTCGCCCTGCGGATGCTCGAGGGTCAGGGACCGAAGGTCAACACGATCCTGGCCAAGCCGTATGTGATCACCAGCTCGAACGTCGGCACGGTGTACAAGCCCTCGTTCGCGCAGAACAGCCTCCTGGATGCCTACGGCCCGGACGGGACGTTCATGCCCGACTCATACCTGAACGGTTTCTTCAACCACGGGGCCACACCCTAGGCGTGAGGCGCCTGCGCGCTCTCCTGCCTCAGGCAGCGTTCAATGACTGACATCGCCAGCGCCACGGGTTCGGAACCGAGACCGCCCTCGGGGGAACCCGCGCCGCTGGCAGTCAGCCATCTCCGCAAGGCGTTCGGCGCCACCCGGGCGCTGACCGACTGCTCGTTTGACCTGCAACGCGGCGAAGTTCACGCCATCGTGGGGGAAAACGGCTCGGGCAAGAGCACCCTGGTCAAGATCCTCAGCGGCGTGCACCGGCCTGACACCGGGGCGCTACGCGTCGGCGGCGACGAGTTGACCGGGCTCGCCTCCCCACGCGCCGCGCATGAGCGCGGGATCGCCACCGTGTTCCAGGAGGTCCTCACCATCGGGCCCCTGTCCGCGCTGGACAACGTGTGGCTTGGCGTCGAGCAGTTGACCACCAGGCCCCGGGGCCTCACCGAGCGCCGCGAGCGGGTGCGGGCCGTCCTCGGCGAACTCATCGACGGCGACCTCGAGCTGGATCGCCCGGTGGAGGAACTGACCCTCAGTCTCCGTCAGACCTGCTGCATCGCCCGGGCGCTCATTCACGACCCACGCGTGCTGATCCTCGATGAGGCGACCTCCGCGCTTGATGTCGAGACCCGGGAGCGTCTGTTTGCCGTCGTTCGTCGTCGCGCGTCGGAGGGGATGAGCGCCGTCTTCATCTCCCATCGCATGGACGAGGTGGCGCAGATCGCCGACCGAGTGACCGTCATGCGCTCAGGGGCCACCGTCGCGGCTGGGCTGGAACGCCGCGCAGCCTCAACCGAGGAGTTGGTCCGCCTCATGACCGGCGCAGACCGCCTCGTCTCGCTGTCGGACGCGGTGCTGGAGCGAAGACGGAGCGGCGACGTGGTCCTGCGCACCCGAGGGCTGGCGCTGCACCCGGACGCCGAGCCGATCGACCTCGACGTGCACGCAGGCGAACTCGTGGGTCTGGCCGGCCTGGAGGGACATGGGCAGGAGGCGTTTCTCCACGCGCTGGCCGGGGGGGCGACATCCGGGGTGGTCGCGGCCATGCACGACGGTGAGGAGACGATTTTGGACTCGACGTGGCGGGCCGCCGAGCAGGGGATCCGCTACCTCCCGCGCGAGCGTCGCGCCGAGGCGCTGTTTGCCGGCATGAGCGTGCGCGAGAACTTCGCCCTGCCGACGATGGGCCGCGACACGGCGTGGGGGCTCCTGTGGCCGGCGAGGTCAGCGCGCCGGTTGCGTGAGTACACCGGTCGGCTGGGCATCGCCTTCGACCACCCCGGTCAGACGATCCAGACACTCTCGGGCGGCAATCAGCAGAAGGTCATCATCTCCCGCGTGCTGGCGGCCGACCCACGGGTGCTGCTGCTCAACGACCCCACCCGCGGCATCGACCTGGGCGCCAAGCGTGATCTGTACGCGCTGCTCGCGGATCTGGTCAACGGTGGTATGGCCGTTGTCATGCTCTCAAGCGAAGTCGATGAGCACGTCGAGCTCATGGACCGGGTGCTGGTGTTTCGCGAGCACGCAGTGTTCTGCCAGCTCGACCGCACCGGGTTCGACCGTCAGGGACTGATCGCTGCCTTCTTCGGAGGCTCCGTTGCCCGACAGCCTGCGTAGGTTCCTCAGCCAGAAGACGTTCGCGTTCGCCCTCACCCTGGCGGTCGTGCTCCTCATCGCGGAGGCGATCGAGCAGCCGTCGTTCTTTGATCCGGGCAACGCCGCCCAGGAACTGGCGACGCTGGCGCCGTTCGCCATCGTCGCGATGGCCAGCACGCCGGCGATCCTGTCCGGGGGCGGCGGGCTGGATCTCTCCATCGGCCCGCTGGCCACGCTGATCAACTGCATCTTCGTCACCTGGCTGCTCCCGCACGGTCTCGGCGGGGCAGTGTCGATTCCCATCGTCCTTGCCATCGGCGCCGGGATCGGTGCGGTCAACGGCGTGCTGGTAGCCGTGCTGCGCTACCAGCCGGTGATCGCGACGCTGTGCGTGTTCTTCATCCTCGCCGGTCTCGCCGAGAAGATCGCGCCAACGCCGACCCCCGCGGCGGCCAACTGGACTGCGCATCTGGGCGGCGATGTAGGACCGATTCCAGGCGCTCTGCTCACCATCGCCTTTCCGATTCTCGTGTGGGCACTGCTGCGGCGCACGGCGTTTCATCGGCTCCTGATGGCCGTCGGGGGCGACGACGCCGCGGCGTTCTCCGCCGGGGTCGATGTCGCCCGGATTCGCATCGTCGCCTACGCGCTGGGCGGCCTCTTCGCCGCGGCCGGGGGTATGGCGCTGACCGCGCTCCTGCAGACCTCGTCGGCGGCGCTCAGCACCGAGTACGCGCTCATCGCCCTGGCCGGTGTCGCCTTGGGCGGCACGCCGATCGGTGGCGGCCGCGGCGGCATGATCGGGTCGCTGCTGGGCGCCGTGTGCATCTTCATGCTCCAACAGTTCCTGTCGTCGGCCGGTGTGTCCAGCGACTACCTGCAACTGGTCTACGGCGTGGTCCTCGTCGTCGGGATCGTGCTCAGCACGCGCTACCGCAGCATCGGCAGACGGGTCGCCGCGTGATCATGCCTGACTCCACGGCCACCGAGCCCGTGCCGATCGCGCCGGAGACTGCGGCCGAACCGTCCCCAGGCTCCCCGACTGCGCTGCAGACCGCGCGCAACTGGCAGTCGCGCTACCCGCTCGTGCAGGTGCTGGCGCTCGTCCTCGTCTTCCTCTGGGGCGCGGCCACCATCGATGGCTACGACAGCGGCACCTCGCTGAAGTCCATGCTCGTTCTGGCCGCCCTGCTCGGCCTGTCCGCGTTGCCCCAGACGCTCGTCGTGCTCGTCGGCGGCCTTGACCTCTCCGTCCCCGGTTTCATCTCCGCTGGCGGCGTCATGACGGTTGAGCTCTCGGGCGCCCATCACTGGTCCATGGTCACGATCGTCGTCGCCATCATCATCGTGTGCGGGCTGCTCGGGGGCCTCAGCGGATTCCTGTGCCAGCGTTTCGCCGCCAACCCGCTGATCATCACGTTGGGCATGTACGCCGTGGTCCAGGGCGCCATCCTCGTCTGGACCAAGGGGAACATCTCGGCCATCCCGCCCACGTCATTGACCAACCTGTCGTCGGCGATCGGGACCACCCTCGGCGTCAGCATTCCCCCGGTGGTGGTGATCTGGGGCGTGGTGGCGGTCATCGCCGGCGTCGTACTCGCCCGGACCACTGCCGGACGGCGCCTGTACGCCACCGGGACCAACATCCGGGCCGCTCGGCTGGCCCTCGTACACACCGGTCGCATCTGGACGGGCGTGTTCGCGATCTCTGCCGTGCTCTCGGGACTGACCGGGATCCTCCTCGCCGGCTACTCGAGCGGTGCCTCGCCGGCGATGGGCGATCCGTATCTCTTCCAAGGCCTGGCGGCGGTCATCGTGGGCGGCACCGTAATCGGCACCGCCCACGGGGATTACTGGCGCACCGTCCTGGGCGCGCTCATCCTGACCGCGCTGACCACGATCCTGGTCGGCAAGGGCTTTGACAGCGCCGACACGCAGATGCTGTTCGGCTTCATCATCCTGGTCGTCGTCGCCGGCTACGGCCGGAGCCAACGCTTGCGCGATCGTGTCTGACTGCGGTGTCGATCCAAACTGATACGCTACGCCGCGTAGCGGATGCCCAAGCCAACCGGTGGTTCCGGCTGAAGGAGAGAGAGGTGACCTCGAGGATGGAAACCGACTTCGACGTGGCGATCGTCGGCTGTGGGCCTGTCGGTGCGACCCTCGCCATCGCGCTGGGCCAGCAAGGCGTCCGTGTCCTCGCCATCGAACGCGAGACCTCCGTACACCACCTGCCGCGAGCGGTCTGCTTTGACGGTGAGATCCTGCGCATGTACCAGACCCTCGGCCTCGCCGACGGGATCGCCGAGGTCTCGGCTCCGATGCATGGATTCCGCTATGAGAACGAGCTCGGCCAGGCGCTCATCGACTGGCCCCTTCCCTACGACAAGGCGGGCAGCCAGGGCTGGGGTGCCGCCTACATGTTCCATCAGCCCGACGTGGAGCGGCTCATGCGCGACGCGATGGCCTCGCTGCCCGCTGTGGAGCTGTGGGATGGGCACGAGGTGGCGTCGCTGGATCAGGATGAGCACCACGTAACCCTCACTGTCAGGAACCTGGGCGATGAGTCGCAACGCTCGGTGACCGCCGCCTTCGCCGTCGGCTGTGATGGCGGCCCGTCGTTCACGCGCCACGCCATCGACTCGACCTTCGAGACCCTCGGACCCACCCAGGACTGGGTGGTCGTGGATGCCGTCAAGCTGCGCGAGCTTGACCTCCCGGACACCATGATCGGTTACTGCTGGCCGAGTCGCCCGCACCTGTACGTCCCGATGCGCGAGCCTCGTCTGCGGTGGGAGATGATGGTGCTTGCAGACGACGACCGCGAGCGCATCGGGACGCCGGACGGCGCGTATGACCTGATCACGCGCTTCGCCACGCGCGATGACGTGCGCATCGACCGCGCTGCCGTCTACAAGTTCCGGTCCTCATTGGCCGAGCGCTGGCGGTCAGGCCGCGTGTTCCTGGCCGGGGATGCCGCACACCTGCAACCGCCGCTACGCGCCCAAGGGTTGTGCTCGGGGGTCCGCGACGCGATCAACCTCTCCTGGAAGCTCGCCGCCGTCATCTCCGGCGGCGCCGACGACTCCCTGCTCGACACGTATGAGAGCGAGCGCAGGCAGCACGCGCGCGCGTGGATCAACATCGCAACCGAGCTGTCAAACGTCATCAACACGACCGATCCACAGGTCGCGGCCGGCCGCGACGCCCACATGCTGGCGCAGCCGATCCCCTACACCGATGAGACGCCGCCGCTGGGGTCTGGGCTCCACGGTGACGCGCCACCGCCGGCGGGCGTGCTCTCCGAGCAGGGGATGCTCGAAGATGGAGGGCGCCTCGACGACGAGACCGGCTGGCGTTTCCTGGTCGCGATGTCGCCGGCGCTGGCGGTGTCGCTGTCCGATGAGTCACGCCGCACGCTGGCCGACGAGCGGTGGTTTCACGTTCTGGACCCGCAATCGAGGGTCGGCGGCGACCTGCGCGGCCGGTACGGCGATGTCGAGGCGCTGGTCGTGCGCCCGGACCGCTACATCCTGGGCGTGGCCGGCGATGCCGGCGAGCTCGATGCGCTCATCGGGCGTTGGACTGCGCACCTGCGTCCGGCGGTCGCCCGGTGAGCGGCGCTCCGTTTGCGCTCGCCCGCCTGCGCGATGGCGCGCGGCCGTTCCTGGCCGTGGTGCAGGCCGGCAAGGTCTACCGGCTCGGCGCACTTGTCGCGGGGATCGATGAAGGCGGTGACCTGGCGCAGCTGTTCGCCGATTGGGACGGTCATGTCGAGGCGATCTCGTCCGCGCTGAGCGCCGGAGCTGACGCCGACGCCCCCCCGGAGAACGGGCTCAAGCGACTCGCGCCGGTCCAGCCTCGGCAGATGTTTTTGGCCGGCATGAACTACCGCAGCCACGTCATTCAACTGATGGTCGACCAGGGCACCGGGTCGCGGCCGGACATGACCGAGGACGAGATCCGCGAGGAGACGGCGGCGATGATGGACGCGCGGGCCGCGTCCGGGGTTCCCTTTGTCTTCACCGGCCTGCTGTCGTCGGTCTGCGGACCCGACGATGAGATCCGCCTGCGCCGGGACAGCCAGCAGAGCGATTGGGAGCTCGAGCTGGCGGCCGTCATCGGCCGTCACGCCCGCAACGTGTCACGCGAGCAGGCGCTCGAGCACGTCGCCGGCTGGACGATCGTCAACGATCTCACGTGTCGCGACCTCATCCGCCGGACCGACTCTGGTCCCATGGGCGTCGATTTCCTGCGTGCGAAGATGTCGCCGACGTATAAGCCGGTGGGACCGTATGTCGTCCCCGCTGCCTTCGTCGAGGACCCGCAGGATCTCCAGATCACACTGCGACTGAACGGCGAGACGTTCCAGAACGAGTCCACGCGCGACATGGTCTTCGACGTGGCCAGCCTCGTCGCCTATGCCTCCGACCAGGCCGAGCTGTTGCCCGGCGACCTTCTCCTCACCGGCTCGCCCGCCGGCAACGGAACCCACTACGGGCGCTTCCTGCGCGACGGCGATCAGATCGAGGCGGAGATCACCGGCCTCGGCACGCAGCGCAATCGGTGCGTCGCCGCCTGATGGCGCACGCGGCGGCACGGATGAGCCGGCGGTGAAGCCGCTCAGCGAGGGGATGAGCGCGGAGCTGGACGTGATCGTCTCGCCCGAGATGACGGTCCGCTTCGACGAACTGGGGCCGGGGCATCCGGTCTACGCGACGTACTGGCTGGCCAAGCACATGGAGGAGGCAAGCCGCAAGCTGCTGCTGCCGCGCCTGGAGGACGGGGAGGAGGGGATCGGCCACCTCGTCGAAACCAGGCACCTGAGCTCTGCGCTCGTGGGGATGCGTGTGACCGTGTCATCGACGTATGACCCTGAAGGCAGCGACGGCCGGCGCGTGGCCGCGCGCTGTGTGGCGCGCAGCGAGCTCGGAGACGTCATCGGCGAAGGCCGGACCGAGCAGTTCGTCCTGCCACGACAGGCCATCGAGGATCGCTTCGCCGCGCTCGAGGCTCGTTGGCGAGCACCCCATAAGCTGCGGCGCGCATGACCCCGCCGCCGTTCTTCGTCTCCTCGGAGGTCGTGTCGCGCGTCTTCTCGTGGCCTGAGGCGATTCAGGCCATCGCCGCGGCCTACGCGGCCGGGCCGGCGCCGGCGGCGACCCCTCCACGTACCGTCGCCCACGACGACGGCGCGTGGCTGCGCTCGCTGCCGGCGCTGCCGAGCTGCGGTCGCTATTTCGGCGCCAAGCTCATGGCGATGGCGCCGTCCGCGGCCAAGCCCGGCGTGGAGTACGTGATCGTCCTCTGGGACCGGGAGACGAGCCGCATCGCGGCGTTTGTCGACGGCCACGAGGTCACCGCCTTGCGGACGGCGGCGACCTCGGCCGCCGCTCTGGACCGGCTGGCCGCGGCCGGGCCGCTGCGGCTGGGGGTCCTCGGCAGCGGCCTGGAGGCAACCCAGCACGTGCGCGCCTTTGCCGCCGTGCGCCCCATCGAGCGTCTGTGGGTCTTCAGCCCGACGCCCGAGCGCCGCGAGGCGTTTGCGGACGCGGCCGCCGCAGACCTGGGGTGCGCGGCGGTCGCGGTCGACGCCGCCGAAGCCGCGGTCACCGATGCCTCGGTGGTCCTGGCCGCCGCCCGCTCGCGAGGCGAGGTGCCCATCCTCTATGGCCAGTGGCTGGACCCGACGGTGACCGTCGTCTCGATCGGGTCGACGGTGCCCTTCCAGCGGGAGATCGACGTCAGCGTCGTCGAGGCCTGCGACGTGATCGTGTGCGACACCGTCGACGAGGTCGTCACGCAGACTGGCGACATGCTGGAAGCGGCTCGGGCGGGGCTCGCGTTCGCCGAACGGACATTCTCCTTGCACGAGCTGCTCAGCGGCAAGCTCGACGAAGGCCTGGCGAGCACTCGCCGGCGGCTGTTCAAATCCGTGGGCGGCGGCCTGCAGGACGTCGTCGTGGCAGAGGTGATCGTGCGGCGCGCGCTCGAGGCGGGCCTGACCGTCCCTCTTCCCATCGCCTTTGACACCAAGCACTAGGAGCACCAGGAGCGTCATGGCCGACTACACCAAGCGAGAAGCCCGCGGGTGGGCGCAGGAGAACCTCACCGGTTGCTCGGCGGTGACCATCCCCACCTTCACCGCCGACCTCAAGCGCCTCAACGAGGACGCCATCCGCCACGACATCGAACGCGTGATCGAACACGGCTTCACCTACACCCTGCTCATGACCGAGACCGCGATCTCGCTCGAGGAGGCCGGACGGTTCACCGCGATCGCACGAGAGACTGCGGCCGGGCGCCTGCGGCTGTTCGCGCACGCGGCGTTCGGGACCCTTCAGGACAACGTCGAGGCGCTGCGGCTCGCGCAGCGCGAGGGCGCCGACCTCGTCCTGCTGGCCTACCCGCCGCAGTTCTGGCCGACGACGACGGATGAGATCTACGACTGGACCCGCACGGTGTGCGAGGCCACAGACCTGGGCGTGATGCTCTTCGGACTGCCCGCCTGGGGCTTTGAGCGCGTGCACCCCGCCGGCATGCCTGTGCCGTTCGTGCGCCACGTGCTCGACACGGTGCCCAACATCGTGGCCATCAAGGCCGAACAGGGGTTTCCACTGGTGGCAGGGGTCTGCGAGATGTACCACCACTTCCGCGACGAGGTCGTCATCAGCTGTCCCATCGAGGCCGACGCAATCCCGCTGATGAGCGTCATGGACCTTCAGTTCTCGGGAACGAGCAACACCCAGTGGATGAGCGACTGGTACCCCACGACGTTTGAGCTGGCGCGGACCGGCCGCTGGGAGGAGGCGATGGGGCGCTTCTGGTCAGTTCAGCCGGCTCGTCAGGCCGCCGGCGCGGCGACCCAGGCCTACATTGGTGGCACGACGGTGCTCAACCGGACGATGTGGAAGTACCAGGACTGGCTCGCCGGCTACAACGGTGGGCCGCTGCGCGCGCCCGCCATGCGCATCCCGGACCGCTTCATGCGATCGCTGCGCGCTGGCCTGCAGGCGGCGGGCCTGCCGGTCACCGACGACCCCGACAGCGAGTTCATGCTCGGTCGTCACCCGGCCTAGCTTCCACAGCGACGGACCGGTTTCAGCTGAGGTGTTCGCGGATTGCCTTCGCGGCGCGCTCCAGTCTGGCGCCGATCGCATCGACATCGACAGGCTGGGTCAGGTAGACAACCGCGAGCGCCGCGGGGTGCTGGCCGTCAATTGCGAGTGGGACGGCCACGCAGGAGAGACCCGGGATGACCTCGTCGTGGCTTGTCTCGTACGGCACCGCGGCGGGCTCTGCCGTCAGCTGCCGGGTGATCGCCCGCCCGGGCGCCCCTTGGTCAACTGGATGTCTGTTACCCGGTCGCTGGGCGACGACAGCGTCGGCATGCCTCGGTTCGACGCTGGCGAGCGTCACCGCGTCTCCGGTGTCGCTCTCGAAGGTGGCGACGAACGTCGTCATGCCGAGTTCGCTGGAGATGGTGGTGAGCTCCGGAAGCGCGGCGGACTGGAGGTCGCGTGCCACGTTGCGAGCAAGGCCCGCGAGGCGCGCACCGAGTTCGAGCTCGCCCCTGGCATTTCGGACCACCAGCCGGTGGTCCTCAAGCGTGCGCACGATGCGATAGACGATCGAGCGGTGCAACTGGAGTCGACGGGACAGTTCGTCGATCGTCAGCGGCTTCTCGGCGTCAGCCAGGACCTCGAGCGCCGTCAGCCCGCGCGACAGGGTCTGTGACCCCGTTCCTCGCCTCGTATCTGTCATCGGCTGATCCTTGCTCGAGCAGGCTTGCGCCTCAGCGACCACCGCGGTAGTCTCGCCTTGGATTCTAAATCAGAACTGTCTGTTCGATTATCGAGCATCAGTCCGACGTTGTCCACCGGCCTGTTCGCCGGGGGATTGCGGGAGTGAGGAGGGTTCGTGCAGTTTCACCATCACGGCTACGTGTCCGGGGACCCGCGGATCCAGCCTGCTGCCGGCGTTGGTATCGATCGGCCCGCCGAGCTCCCCGATGAGGTCGACGTCCTGATCGTCGGTGCCGGACCCGCCGGCCACATCGCCGCGGCGCAGCTTGCTCAGTTCCCCACCGTCACGACTCGCCTGATCGAGCGGCGCCCTGGTCGCCTCGAACTGGGGCAGGCTGACGGCATCCAGGCCCGCAGCGTCGAGACCTTCCAGGCGTTCGGATTCGCGAACCGGATCATGGAGGAGGCCTACCGGATCACGGCGATGGCGTTCTGGGGCCCAGACTCGGATGACCCCCGCCGCATCGTCCGCAAGGGCTTCCCGCCCGACGACCCGGGCGGCGTGAGCGAGTTCCCTCACCTCATCGTCAACCAGGCGCGCGTGCAGGACTACTTTGCCGAGGCGATGGCCAACGCGCCGGCCCGCGTCACGCCCGACTACGGCGTCGAGTTCCTCCACCTCGAGATCAGCGACCGCGGCAGCGAGTACCCGGTCGCGGTCCGGGTGCATCACCTCGCCGGCCCGCGGGCGGGGGAGGAGCGAACGGTGAACGCGAGGTATGTCCTGGGCGCTGACGGCGCTCGCAGCAAGGTGCGCGACTGCATCGGGCGCCGGCTCGTCGGAGATCAGGCCATGCACGCCTGGGGCGTGATCGACGTGCTCGCGGTGACCGACTTTCCCGACATCCGCACCAAGTGCGCGATCCAGTCGCGCGACGGCGGGAGCATCCTGCTCATCCCGCGCGAGGGCGGGCACCTGTTCCGCATGTACGTCGACCTTGGAGACGTGGCCGGGGATGACCGCGGCGCTGTCCGCCAAACCCCGCTTCACGACATCATCGCCCGGGCCAACACGATCCTGTCCCCCTACACGCTCGAGGTCAAGACAGTCGTGTGGCACAGCGTCTACGAGGTCGCACACCGCCTCACCGACAGGTTCGACGACGTGCCAGCTGAGCTGGTTGGCAACCGTACGCCGCGCGTGTTCATCGCCGGCGACGCCTGCCACACCCACAGCGCCAAGGCCGGGCAGGGCATGAACGTGTCCCTCCAGGACGGGTTCAACATCGCCTGGAAGCTCGGTCATGTCCTGGACCGCCGCGCGCCGGAGGCACTGCTCGACACCTACTCCGCCGAGCGGCAGGTCGTGGCCAAGAACCTCATCGACTTCGACAAGAAATGGTCAAGCCTGATGGCGGCCAAGCCCGCGGAGCTCGAGGGTCCCTCGGCGGTCGAGGACTTCTATCTCGAGACATTTGAGTTTCCTGCCGGCTTCATGACCCAGTACCCGCCCTCGCTGCTGATCGGAGAGCCCGACCACCAGGCGCTCGCCACCGGGTTCCCGCTCGGCAAACGCTTCAGGTCAGCGCACGTCGTGCGCGTCAGCGACGCCACTCCGATGCACCTGGGCCACCACGCCCGTGCCGACGGCCGCTGGCGCATCTACGTGTTCGCCGGTCCGGACGGGCCCGGCGTAGCTTCGCCCGTCTCTGATCTCGCCGAGTGGCTCGAGCACGCGCCCGATTCCCCGGTTCTCGCTCATACCCCTGCCGGCGCGGATCTCGACGCGTGGTTCGACGCCAAGGTGATCTACCAGCAGCGCTTCGACGCCGTCGATCTGCGCCACGTGCCCACGGTCTTCCTGCCCAAGACCGGCGCGCTCGGGCTCGTCGACTACCAGAAGGTTTACGCGGCCGGCCCGGGGCCGGACGGGACCGGTGAGGACATCTTCGAGGTCCGAGGCATCGACCGGGCCGGCGCCATCGTGGTCGTGCGACCGGACCAGTACGTGGCGCACGTGCTCCCGCTGAGCGCAACCGAGGCGCTCGCGGCGTTCTTCCGGCCGATCCTCCGGCACAAGCCGCTCGCGCCTGTTTGAGCATCGAACCCCGCGACCTGCGGTCAAGAAGAAAAGCCCTGCTGAGCAGGGCTTTGGTGGGATGCCGGAGGAGGGACTCGAACCCCCGACACGCGGATTATGATTCCGCTGCTCTAACCGACTGAGCTACTCCGGCGGGGAGCGGCGGAGTTTATCGGCGAGCTGCGGACGTGGCCTCGGCGCGGGCGGTGCGGCGCGCCCACCGCTTGGCCCAGCCGTCCAGGGGTGCGAGGTCATGGATCAGGCGCAGCCCCTCGGGGGTGAGCGAGTAGCCGTGGCCGGGCTGGGCGGTGACGATGCCGGCCTCGCGGAGTTCGCGCAGCCGATCGTTGAGGACGCTGGAGGAGACCTCGGAGCAGCGGGCCTGGAGATCGCGGAAGGTGAGGCTCTCTCCGGTGCGCAGCTCCCACAGGACGCGCAGGGCCCAGCGCCGGCCGAGGAGGTCGAGCAGGGCCATGATCGGGCGCCCGGTGGTGGAGCCGCGGACGGCCTGACCGGGGGACGGGCTACCCTTGCGTGCTTTGGAATTCGAAGCTATCATCAGTGCTCACACCGCTTTGATTTTCGAAGCCGAGAGGAGCATACGCGATGGAGATGACAGCTCGGATCACGCCGCTTGAGCCGCCGTATGACCCGGAGACGGGGGAGATGCTGAAGCGCTGGATGCCGCCCGGCGCGGCCGTGGAGCCGCTGGCGCTCTTCCGGACCCTGGCCGTCCATCCCGACCTGATGTCGCGGATGCGACCGCTCGGCTCGGGCATCCTCAACCACGGTCAGGTGCCGCCGCGCGACCGTGAGATCGTCCTGCATCGCACGTGCGCCCGCGCGGGCGCGGAGTACGAGTGGGGCGTCCACGCCGTCGCGTTCGCGGAAAGCGTCGGCCTCACCGCTGATCAGCTCGCGTCCACCGCCACCGGCAACGCCGACGACGCATGCTGGTCAGACGGCGACGCCCAGCTCATCCGCCTCGCCGACGAGCTGCACGACACCAACACGATCTCCGACGGGCTCTGGGCCCAACTCAGCGCGCGCTACACCGACCAGCAGCTGCTGGAGCTCATCGTCACCGCCGGCTGGTACCGCACCCTGGCCTACGTCATCAACGCTGCGCGCATCCCACCGGAGCCCTGGGCGTCGCGGTTCCCTGCGTCTTGAGCGCTGGGGACCATGGGTGAGGTGCGCGATAAGGGCCGCTATGAGTCCTTTATCGCGCGAATCGCGGGTCCGTACGTCCCCCGACCCCGCCTATGATCCGGCGCCCGTGACCCCCACGACGCTCCTGGCCTACCCGAACGTCTCCGAAGGCAAGGACCGGGCCGCGATCGACCGGATCGGACGGGCCTTCGGGGACGCTCTGCTCGACGTCCACTCCGACGTCGACCACCACCGCAGCGCCTACACGCTGGCGGGTGCCCCCGGCGAGCTGGCCCGCGCGGTGGTCAACGGGGCGCGGGAGGCCGTCGCCACCATCCAGCTCGACGCGCACGAGGGCGTGCACCCGCGCGTGGGGGCCGTCGACGTCGCGCCGATCATCTACCTCCACGAACAGGACCGAGGCGCCGCGGTAGCCGAAGCCCTCGTTCTGGCGGACGCACTCGGCACCGACCTCGAGCTGCCCGTGTTCCTCTACGGCGCGCTCGCGAATGGCCGCACGCGCGCCGACCTCAGACGAGGTGGCCCCGTCGAGCTCCAGCGCCGCATCGACGCCGGCGAGCTCAAGCCCGACTTCGGGCCGCCGCACCTGCATCCCACCGCCGGCGCAGTCCTCGTCGCCGCCCGCCCGCCCCTCGTCGCCTTCAACGTTGAGCTCAAGCCGCCCGCGACCGTCGAGGACGCAAGGCAGATCGCCGCGCACATCCGGGAGTCAGGCGACGAGGGCCTCACCGGGCTGCGCGCCATCGGTCTGTGGCTGGCCGAAAGCGGCCTGGCTCAGGTCTCCACCAACGTCGAGGACCATCGCGCCACCCCGCTGCGCGCCGTCGTCGAAGCCGTCGCCCGCCACGCGCCCGTCCAGGGAGCGGAGCTGGTCGGCCTCGCTCCGGAGGCGGCGTTCGAGCGATTTCCCCAGGACATCCCGCTCCGTGGGTACGCGACGATTGAACAAACCCTTCACCGGCACGCTCGCAGCGCGTAAGCTCTCAGTCACCGATGGCACAGACGAAGCGCAAGCGCCGGACCAAGCACCGCGGCAACGCTGCGGGGACGGTCGAGGTCCGCGGCCGCACCGGCCGTCCGCCGACGCCCGACGAGCGCAAGAAGCAGGAGCGCGCCAAGCGGGCCCAGGCCCGGACGCCCAAGCCGCCGACGTGGAAGTCCGCCATGAAGAAGGCCCTGCTGGCGACCGGCTTCATCTTCGTCTTCCTGCTCATCACCAACAAGTTCAAGGTCGTTCCGGCGCTCGTGTTCGCCGTCCTGGCGATGCTGCTCTACATCCCGTCGGGCTACTACCTCGACAGCTACCTGTACCGGCGCTACCAGCGAAAGCAGCTGCAGAAGCAGTGATCGACGCCCGCATGTTCACCGTCGGGCCGGTGCAGGAGAACGCCTACATCGTCCGGCTCCCGAACGCTGACCGGGCTGTGATGATCGACCCCGGCGACGAGGCCGAGCGCCTCATCGGCGCCCTCCAGGCGCTGGGGATCACCACGGTCGAGGCGATCCTGCTCACCCACACGCACTTCGACCACGTCGGCGCGGTGGCGCCGGTGGCCCGGGCCACGGGGGCGCCGGTGTACTGCCCGGAGCTCGAGACCCACATCCTGGCCGACATCGACGGCCACGTGCGCCTTCCCGGCTTTGGTCCCTTCGAGAGCTATGACGCCGACGAGACCGTCGGTGGCGGGGAGACGCTCGACCTCGCCGGCCTCCAGTTCGAGGTCTCGTTCGTCCCCGGTCACAGCCCCGGTCACGTCGCCTACGCGCTCAAAGACCATGACGCCCTGTTCTCCGGCGACGTCCTCTTCCAGGGCTCCGTCGGCCGCGTCGACCTTCCCGGCGGGGACTGGCCGACGCTGCTGAGCTCGATCGACTCGCTGATGAAGGCCTATCCGGCCGAGACGACCGTCTACCCCGGCCACATGGGCCTCACCTCGCTGGGCGTCGAGCGCGACACCAATCCGTTCCTGCGCGAACTCGCGCATCAGAACTAGCCTCACAGAGCAGCCATGAGCTCGCTCCAGGCCCCCAGAGGCACGTTTGATGTGCTCCCAGCCGACGCGGCGCGCCGCACCGTGCTCGAGGAGCAGGCCCGGCGGATCCTCGGCGCTGCCGGCTACGGCCGGATCGAGACCCCCACCTACGAGGCGACGGAGCTGTTCGCGCGCGGGGTAGGGGAGGCCACCGACATCGTCCAGAAGGAGATGTATAGCTTCGACGACGGCGGCGGGCGCTCGATGACCTTGCGGCCCGAGGGCACCGCTCCGGTTGCCCGCGCCTACCTCGAGCACGGGATGCACAAGCAGCCCCAGCCGGTGAAGCTCTGGTACCTGTCGAGCTTCTTCCGCGCCGAGGCGCCCCAGAAGGGGCGCTACCGCCAGTTCTGGCAGGTGGGCGCCGAGGCGATCGGCGCCGCGGGGCCGGAGACAGACGCCGAGCTCATCGTCCTGCTCTTCGACCTCCTGCGCACGGTCGGCGTCAAGAACCTGCATCTGCGCCTGTCCAGCCTCGGCACCGCCGAGACGCGCCGCGAGTATCGCGAGGAGCTGGCCGCATACCTGCACGACCATGAGGACGGCCTGGCCCCCGAGGTCGTCGCGCGCATCGACCTCAACCCGATGCGTGCCTTCGACGCCAACGACCGTCGCACCCAGGAGACGATGCGCGACGCGCCGATCCTGCTCGACCGGCTCGCGCCCGAGGACGCCGAGCACTTCGAGCGCGTCAAGGCGCTGCTCGACGAGGCCGGCATCACCTACCAGCTCGATCCCACGCTGGTGCGCGGCCTGGACTACTACGCCCGGACGCTGTGGGAGTTCACCTCCGATGCCCTCGGGGCCCAGTCGGCCGTCGGCGGCGGAGGCCGCTATGACGGGCTCATCGAGCAGCTCGGTGGTCAGCCCACGCCCGGCGTCGGGTGGGCCGCGGGGGTGGAGCGGATGCTGCTGGCGGCCGGGGAGCAGCCGACCCCGGTCGGCGTCGTCGACCTGTTCGTCGCCATCGCCGAGCGTGACTCCGCCGCGGCGCATCAGGTCGGCTTCAAGCTCGCCAACGATGCCCGGCGGGCGGGACTGAGCGCCCAGCTCGAGTTGGCCGGCCGCGGGCTCAAGGGCCAGCTCAAGCACGCAGACCGCCTCGGGGCACGATACGTTGCGATCATCGACGACCAGATGCGGATCAACCTGAAGGACATGGAGGCGGGCGATCAGACCGAGGTCGACGCCTCGGCGGTCATCCCCACGGTCCTGCGCGGGAGCCGCGTCGCGTGAAGCACGCGCCTCGCGCCAACACGTTCCGCGATAGCTGGGCCGGCGACCTTGACGCCGCGCGGGCGGGTAGCACGGCCCGCGTGTCGGGCTGGGTGCACCGCCGCCGGGACCACGGCGGCCTCATCTTCATTGACCTGCGCGAGCGATCGGGGATCGTGCAGCTCGTCTTCAATCCCGCCACCGCCGCCGCGGCCCACGCCGAGGCCCACAAGCTGCGCTCCGAGGACGTCATCACGGCGGCGGGTACGGTCAACCGGCGCGCGCCGGAGAACGTCAACCCCAATCTGGCCACCGGTGAGATCGAGATCGCCGTCGCCGACATGGAGATCCTCGCCGACTCCGAGACGCCTCCGTTTCCCGTCGACGAGGACGGCGCCGTCGACGAGAACCTGCGCCTGCGCCACCGCTCGCTGGACCTGCGCCGCGCGCCGATGCAGGACGCGCTCGCGCTGCGCCACCGCGTGGTCAAGACGATCCGTGAGGTCCTGGACGAGCGCGATTTCCTGGAGATCGAGACCCCGTTCCTCACGCGCTCCACCCCCGAGGGCGCCCGGGACTTCCTCGTCCCGGCCCGCATCGCGGCAGGCGCCTTCTACGCCCTGCCCCAGTCCCCGCAGCTGTTCAAGCAGCTCCTGATGATCGGCGGCTTTGAGCGCTACTACCAGATCGTGCGCTGCTTCCGCGACGAGGACGCGCGCGCCGACCGCCTCCCGGAGTTCACCCAGCTCGACATCGAGATGGCGTTCGTGGACGAGGAGGACGTCCTCTCCACCAGCGAGGCCGCGATCGGCGCGGTGTTCACGCAGGCCGGCTTCGACGTTCCCGCCCCGCCGTGGCCGCGGATGACCCACGCCGAGGCGATGGGCCGCTTCGGCTCCGATCGTCCCGACACCCGCTTCGGCCTCGAGCTCAAGGACCTGGGCGCCGCGGTGGCCGAGAGCGAGTTCAAGGTGTTCTCGGGTGCGCTCGCATCCGGCGGAGTGGTGCGCGGCATCAACGCCGGGGCCCGCGAGCTGACCCGGTCGGACCTCGACACGCTCACCGAGCTGGCCAAGCAGTACGGGGCCAAGGGGCTGGTGTGGGCGTTCGTACAAGACCCCAGTGCCGACGGACCGTGGCGCTCGCCGATCGCCAAGTTCCTCGCGCCCGCGGAGATCAGCGCCATCACCACAACCTTGGGCGGCGAGCCCGGCGACGTCCTGTTCATCGTCGCCGACGAGAGCGCCACCGTCAACCAGGTCCTCGGCGCGCTGCGCCTGGAGATGGCGCGCCGTTTTGATCTGGTGCCCGAGGGCGTCCACGACATCCGCTGGGTCGTCCAGTTCCCGATGTTCACCTTCAAGCCCGACGAGCAGCGCTGGGATGCGGAGCACCACCCGTTCACCGCACCCGCGACCGCCACCGGGGCGCCCGCCGCCGTGGCCGACATGGACGACCCCGCAACGCTGCTCTCGCGCTCCTATGACCTCGTGCTCGACGGCAACGAGATCGGCGGCGGCTCGGTCCGTAACCACCGGACCGACGTGCAGTCGCGCATCTTCGATCTCATCGGGATCAACGAGGAGGAGGCCCAGGCGCGCTTCGGCTTCCTCCTGGACGCCCTGAAGTACGGCGCGCCGCCACACGGCGGGGTCGCCTTCGGGATCGACCGGATCGTGGCCATCCTGGCCGGCCGCGACAACATCCGCGAGGTCATCGCCTTCCCCAAGTCCACCAGCGGCGCCGACCCGCTCACCGGCGCCCCCGCGCCCGTGGATGACATCCAGCTCCGCGAGCTCGGACTCAGGCTGAGGTAACCGAACGCCGCGACGCTCGTAAGCTAGACAGGCCATGGATGCACTGGCCTTCGAGCACCACCTGACCTCGCCCCAGGGCCAGGGCCACCGCCCACCCCAGGGCCACTCCGCCACCGTCGGCGGCTACGCCTGCGGCGATGAGATCACCATGACCATCGCCGTCGAGGGTGACCGCGTCGCCGACGCAGGGTTCACCGCCAGGGGGTGCGGCGCCTCGACCGCCGCCGCCAGCGCGGCCGTGAGCCTCGTCCGTGGCGCCCCGCTCCTCGACGCAGCGCGCGTCGGCGCCCACGAGATCGCAGACGAGCTCGGCGGGCTCAGCCCCGGCAAGTTTCATGCCGCCGACCTGGCCGCCGACGCGCTGGCCCGTGCCCTGGGCGGAGCGGTCTCGGCCGATGCATGCATTCCGCGCAGTTCCTCAAATCCGGCCACGCTCGTGGCCATGAGCGGCGGCGTCGACAGCGCGGTCGCGGCGCATCTGTGCGCGCAGACGGGCACGACCCTGGCCGTGACGCTCGAGCTGTGGGCCGATGCCGAGAACGACGCCGAGAGCAGCTGCTGCTCGGCCACGGCGGTCGCCCAGGCGCGCTCGCTGGCCCACCGGATGGGGATCGCGCACTTCACGATCGACCTGCGTGAGGAGTTCCGCGCCGGCGTCGTGGACCCGTTCATCGCCGGCTACGCGGAGGGGGAGACCCCCAACCCGTGCGTCGGCTGCAACGGCCATGTCCGGCTCGATGCCATGCTCGAGCTGGCCGACCGCCTCGGCTGCGCGACGCTGGCCACGGGCCACTACGCGCGCACCGCGGAGTCAGACGACGCGCGCGGGCCGCTGCTGCGCGCGGCCATCGACGAGGCCAAGGACCAGACCTACATGCTGGCGGCGCTCAAGCCCGAGTCGCTGGCGAGGATGCGCTTCCCGCTGGGCGAGCTGCGCAAGCCGGAGGTTCGCGAGATCGCATCGCGGGCCGGTCTGCCGGTGGCCGCCAAGGTCGACTCCCAGGACCTCTGTTTCCTGGCCGGGACCAGCCGCGCCCGGTTCATGGAGCGCCACGGCGGCATCGACGGCCGCCCCGGGGAGATCGTCGACAGCCGCGGAGCGGTCCTCGGACGCCACGACGGCCAGCATCGCTTCACCGTCGGCCAGCGGCGCGGGATCGGCATCCACGCCGCCGAGCCCCTGTTCGTGATCCGCAAGGACGCCCCGAGCGGGCGGGTCACGGTGGGCACTCGGGAGGAGTTGCGCACCGATCGCGTCGCGATCCGTGCGGCGCGCCTGCACCGGGACGGAACGCGCGTCAACAGCGTCAAGCTCCGCTATCGCCAGCGTCCGCTCACCGCCAGCGTCGCGGGGGACCCGGGCGAGGGCCGCCACCGCTCGCTGTCGCTCGAGCTCGCCGAGCCCTTCGACGGGGCGGCGCCCGGCCAGCTCGCCTGCCTGATGGACGGGGACCTGGTGGTGGGGTGGGGGACGATCGACGGGCGGGCCGGGGTCATACCTAAACTCATGGCCCCATGACCTCTGACGAGATCCGCCGCGCGTTCCTCGAGTACTTCGAGTCCCAGGATCACCTGCGACTGCCCTCGGCGTCGCTGGTGCCATCCGCACTCGACCCCTCGGCGCTGTTCACGATCGCGGGGATGCACCCGCTCAAGGCGTATTTCGCCGGTATCGAGCCGCCCCCGCACCCGCGGGTGACCACCTGCCAGAAGACGTTTCGCACCGGGGACATCGAGATCATCGGGACCACCACCCGCCATCTCACCTTCTTCGAGATGCTCGGCAACTTCAGCTTCGGCGACTACTTCAAGCGCGAGGCCGCCCGCTTCGCCTGGGCGCTCTCGACCGAGGGCTTTGGCTTCAACCCCGGCGACATCTGGATCACCGTGTTCGCCGGCGATGAGGAGCTGGGCCTGGGGCCCGACCAGGAGGCGATCGACGCCTGGCTGGAGATCGGGATTCCGCGCGAGCGCATCGTCGAGTGCCCCCGTTCGGAGAACTTCTGGCAGTCGGGGCCGCTGGGACCGTGCGGGCCGTGCTCGGAGCTCTATCTGGACCGCGGGGTCGACCACGGCAAGCCCGACGACCTTCCCGGGGGTGAGAACGAGCGCTTCATGGAGTACTGGAACCTCGTGTTCATGGAGATGGACCAGAACCCCACCAACGTGCTCACGCCGCTCCCGGCCAAGAACATCGACACCGGACTGGGGCTCAACCGCCTGGCCTGCATCCTCCAGGGCAAGGCGACCGTGTTCGAGACCGACCAGTTCGCCCCGCTCATCGAGCTCGGAGAGGAGCTGTCCGGCCGCCGCTACGAAGAGGACTTCGCCACCGACCGGGCGCTGCGGGTGCTCGCCGACCACAGCCGGTCGATGACCTTCCTGCTCGGTGACGGCGTGGTGCCGTCCAACGAGGACCGCGGCTACGTCCTGCGCCGCATCATGCGCCGCGCCATCCAGCAGGGCCGCGGGTTGGGCCTGGAACCGGGCTTTCTGCAGCGCTACGCCGACGTCGTGACCGAGCTGATGGGCTCGGAGTACCCGGAGCTCAGCGCGCAGCGCGACACGATCCGCCGGTGGATGGTCGCGGAGGAGGAGAGCTTCGGACGGACATTGGAGCAGGGGCTCAAGCGCCTGGACGAGCTGATCGCGCGGGCGCGCGACAACGACGAGGAGGGCATCGCCGCCTCCGACGCCTTCCTCCTGCACGACACCTACGGCTTCCCCATCGACCTCACCCTCGAGATCGTCACCGAGCACGGCCTGGGCGTGGACGAGGAGGGCTTTGAGGCGCTGATGGACGATCAGCGCACGCGGGCCCGCGAGGGCTCCCGCGGCGAGCGCGCCGGCGACGGCCAGCGCGAAAAGGCGGCCGCGTTGTCAGGCACCGCCGGCTTTGCCACCGAGTTCGTTGGCTACGAGACGACCGACGCCGACACGACGATTGGGGCCGCGGTCTCCGACGGTGGCGACGTCCTCATCAAGCTCGTCGAGTCCCCGTTCTATGCCACCGGGGGCGGCCAGGTCGCGGACTCGGGGGTCCTGGAATGTGAGAGCGGGACCTGCCGCGCGACGGTGACCGACGTCATCCGCCTCGGCACCGACCAGGTCATCCGCATCGCCCCCGAGCACGGGACCTTCGAGCCCGGCGAGCGGGTGCGCGCCCACGTAGACCGCGCCGCGCGCCACGCCACCGCGTGCAACCACACCGCGACCCATCTGCTCCACGCGTCCCTGCGCGAGCGTCTGGGGAGCCACGTGCACCAGGCCGGCTCCTACGTCGGGCCCGACAAGCTGCGCTTTGACTTCACCCACTCCAGCGCGTTGAGCGCCGAGGACCTGCGCCTGGTGGAGGACGACGTCAACCGCTGGATCGTCGAGAGCCATCCGGTCCGCGCCGTCAGCACCTCGCTCGACGAGGCCAAGCGCCTGGGCGCGATGGCCCTGTTCAACGAGAAGTACGGCGAAGTCGTGCGGATGGTCGAGGTCGGCGATGGATTGGTCTCGCGCGAGCTGTGCGGCGGCACCCACGTCCACAACACCGCCGAGGTCGGCGTCTTTCGCATCATCACCGAGACCTCGAGCGCGGCCAACGTCCGGCGCATCGAGGCGATCACCGGCCCAGAGGCAATCGACCTGTTCCGCGAGCGCGACCGTGAGCTGAGTGCGGTGGCCGAGACGTTGCGGGTCCCGACCGGACGGGTCGTCGACTCGGTTCAGAGGCTGTCCGAGCGAGTGCGCGAGCTCGAGCGCGCCGCCAGGCGCGGAGGGGCCGGCAACGGCGCCGCCGACGTCGACAAGCTGATCGCCGCCGCCACCCAGTCAGACGGCGCGAGCATCCTCGCCGAGGTAGTCGAGGTCTCCGACGGCCAGGCGCTGCTCGAGCTGGCCGATCGCCTCAAGGGCAAGCTCGGCGATGCCGCGATCGTGCTGGGGACCGCCGGCGAGGGCCGGGTGGATCTGGTGGCCTCCGTCGCGCCGGCGCTCGTCGCGCGGGGGGTCCGCGCCGGCGAGATCATCAAGCTCGCCGCGGCAGAAGTTGGCGGCGGTGGGGGCGGACGTGACACTATGGCGCGCGCCGGCGGCAAGGACCCCGCACAGCTCCCGGCCGCCATCAATGCTGCACGGACTGCAATCGAAGCCGCTCTCAACGCCTGAGGCAGTGCGCGTCCTAGCGCTTGATTACGGCAGGGCCCGGTGCGGCTGCGCGGTGAGCGATCCCACCGGGACGCTGGCGACGCCGCTGGCGCCCGTGACCGACGTCACCTCGCGCCGCGGCCGTGCGCGGCTGCGGGAGCTGGTCACGGAGGTGGGCGCCGAGCGCGTGGTGGTCGGTCTGCCCCTCTCGCTATCGGGCGCGGACTCCGCCCAGACGGCCGAGGCCCGTGAGTTCGCCGCCGGGCTCAGCCGCGCGCTGGCGGTCCCGGTGGAGCTCTACGACGAGCGGTTCACCACGCGGCTGGCCGAGCGCACGCCGGGCCGCGCCAGCGAGGACTCACGCGCGGCCGCCCACCTGCTGGAGAGCTGGCTGGCCAGCCCGCGCACCGAGGAGATCGCCCATGGCTGACGGCGATCGCAGCGCCGAGGAGCGCGAGGCTGCCCGGCGCGAGCGTGAGGCCGCCCGACGCGCCCAGACCGGCGTCTTTCACCAGCAGGAGGCCGATCCCGCCCTGGCGACCGACCAGCCGCAGGCCGACGGCGGCCACGCGCCGTTCACGGACTGGAGCGAGGACGCCGGCGACGGCCACGACCAAGCGGATCACCTCTATGACGACGACGAGGCCGGGTTTCACGACGGCAACGACGCCGGCCTGGGGGCGGCGACTGGCGAGGCCCCGTCGGGAACCCGCCGGATCAGCCGCCTGGAGCAGCGCGGCATCCGCCCGCACAAGGCGCGGAGCGTGCGCCGCCGGCCGCCCCAGAGCCGTCGCCGCGGACGCTGGCGGGGACGGATCGGCTCGCTCATCGCGCTCATCCTGGCCGGGGCGCTGATCTGGTTCCTGGTCGAGCTGTTCCAGCCCCTGGGAACGTCTCCGCACGGCAACGTCACCGTCGTCATCCCGCCCAGCTCGAGCACCAAGGAGATCGGCGCGCTGCTCCAGCGCGACGGCGTCATCGCCCACGGCTTCTTCTTCGAGCTGCGCGCGACGCTGGGCGGCGAGCGGGGGGACCTGCGGTCCGGCACCTACCACCTCCAGCTCGGCATGAGCTACGCGGCAGTGCTCAGCGCCCTGTCAAAGCCCCCGCACGCGGCCCCGACGACGCAGCTGACGATCAGCGAGGGCCACACGCGCGCCTACGTCGCCGCGCTGCTGCACAAGCAGAAGATCAAGGGCAACTACCTCGCCGCGACACGCCACTCGCCGCTGCTCGACCCCCACACCTACGGCGCCCCGCGCAACGTCGCATCGCTGGAGGGCTTCCTCTTCCCCGACACGTTCACCCTGGTCAAGCCGGCGAAGGTCTCGGCCCTGGTCGCCGACCAGCTCAAGGACTTCAAGCGGCGGTTCGCCCACGTCAACCTCAGCTACGCGCGTTCCAAGCACCTGTCCGCGTACGACGTTCTCACGGTGGCCTCCCTGATCGAGGCCGAGGCGGCCTCGCAGAAGGCACGTCCGCTGATCGCGTCGGTCATCTACAACCGGCTGGCCGACCACATGATGCTCCAGTTCGATTCGACCACCGAGTACGCCACCGGCAACTACACCAGGCCGCTGACGGTGTCCCAGCTGAAGTCGAACTCGCCCTACAACACCCACACCCATTTCGGGCTGCCGCCGACGCCGATCGACAGCCCCGGCCTCGCATCGATCGCCGCGGCCGCTCACCCGGCGCGCACGCCGTACCTGTACTTCTTCGCCAAGCCGTGCTCGAACCAGACCGTGTTCGCCTCCAGCTACGCGCAGTTCCAGCACCTGCTGGCCGTCGACCGGCGCCCGCACTGCGGCAAAT
>CAVWWN010000009.1:0-1506480 GCA_963758705.1 uncultured Actinomycetota bacterium
GGCGTCAGAGGGCCAGCCCGGCGGCGTTGCCCCCGTCGATCAGGAGCACCGCTCCGGAGATGAAGCTCGCCTGCGGACCGGCGAGATAGACGACCGCGCCCGCGACGTCGTCCGCCGTGCCGACGCGACCCAGCGGAGCGGGCGGCCAGTCGCGCGGCGTCATCGCCTCGCTCGGGATCGGCGGCGGGCCCGATGTGCCGCATGCCGGGCGCGGTGGCCCCGGGGCAGACGCAGTTGGAGCGGACGCCGTGCGGCGCCCCGTCGAGCGCCAGCACCTGGGACATCATGACCAGCGCCGCCTTGCTGACCGAGTAGGCGCCGATCGGCTGCTCGGCGCGCAGGCCGGCGTCGGACCCGATGTGGACCATGCGATCCGCGACTGGCGCAGAGCGCGTCGAAGCACGCCCGGGCGTAGAGGAACGGGCCCCGGACGTTGGCCGCCATCAGCCGGTCAAAGGCATCGACGGGCGTGTCGACCAGTCGCTCGGTCAGGGCGATGCCCGCGTTGTTGACGAGGACGTCGATGGCCCCGAACCGGTCGAGCGCCTGCGTGACCGAGCGACTGGACCGCCTCGGCATCCGCCGCGTCGGCGGTGACGAACATGCGGCGTCGCCGAGCGGTGCGAGCTGTGCCAGCGCGTCGGCGCCGCGCTCGCGGTCGCGGCCGGTGATCGACCACCCGAGCGCCCTCTGCGAGCAAGCCGCTGGGCGATCGCCAGGCCGATCCCGCTCGTGCCGCCGGTGACCAGCGCGACGGCGCCGTCGAGGCCGCCGCCAGGGGTCCGGTGCGCGGATCCGGTCTCCGGCTCAGTCAGGGGGAAGCTCCTGGTAGACGAGGTCGAGGTCGATCGCCCTGCGAACGCCGGACGGCGCGGGCGATGTAGTAGATGAGCAGGCCGACGATCGACGATGCCGCCCATGAACGCCGAGGATCTGCCAGCGGTTGCCGGTGTTGCCGCTGAGCGCCAGCGCCGGGTAGTGCCACGCCTCCCAGGTGAGGAACGCCACCACGGCGATCGACAGCGGGGCCACGATCTGCAGCACGGGCATGCCGAGGAACTTGACGTTCGCCGGCGAGCTGCCGTACAGCTCGGGCCGCCGGATCGGGAAGGCGAACGCGGCCACCCCGACGATCACCACGCAGACGACGCCGGCGAGCACGCCGAGCGCCAGCAGCGTCTGGAAGGTGGTGGCGGTGACGCTCCAGGCGAGCATCAGCGTCACGAGCGTCATCACCAGCAGGATCGCCGCGACCGGTGAGTGGAAGCGCTCGTTGACGTTGGAGAAGCGCTCGGGCAGGACGCGATCAAACGACCAGGCGAACACGCTGCGGATCGGCATGAACGTGTTGCCGACCATCGCGGGCAGGCTCCAGAACAGGAACGACGCCACGATGATCGTGGTCAGGACGTTGCTGTTCACCGCCAGGCCGGCGAAGAAGTGGTAGAAGGGCCCGGTCGGCAGCACGTAGGCGGCGTTGGGCACGGTGTTGGCGCCGACGATGAACTGGTAGCTGGTCACCTTGTAGAGCAGCAGCACGCCGACGATCAGCCCGATCACGTTCCAGCTCAGGGCGCCGAACATGATCGACATCTGCCGGTTGCGGTTCGACGCGCTCTTGAGCTCGCCGGACAGGTAGACGCTCCACCAGTTCCAGATCATGAACGTCATGACCACGAAGATGGCGGGCGCCGTCGCCGAGCCGAACGCCTTGGGATGGGTGTTCTGGGCCTTGGCGGTCGTTGATCACGCCGTGGTAGGCGTCGCCCTTGGCGCCGAAGGTGTGGGAGATGCTGTTGAAGTGGTTCTGGAAGCTGCCCTTGGAGGAGAACAGCAGGACCACGAACGCCAGCAGCGTGCCGGCGCTGGCGATGAACCAGAACGCGTTCTGCCACCGGAAGGTCGCCTTGGTGCCGCTGATCAGGATCGAGCGTCATCCACACGATCATCAGCAGGCCGCCCAGGAAGATCCATCCCTTGTCGGTCTGGATGTGGGTGCCGGCGGTGATGAGCGCGTGGCTGTTGAAGATCGTCCCCAGCGTGACCAGCACCGGCCCGAGCGCGAACACCGGGAAGTAGCGGGCCCAGAAGGTCGCGCCGATCACCGCTGAGAACGCGGCGCCGAAGTTGGAGACCAGCGCCGCCGGCGGGCTGAGGATCCGGCTCACCCACACGTAGTCGCCGCCGGTCTTCGGCATCGCCGATGCCAGCAACGACATCATGATCAGGATCGGGATGTTCAGGACGAACGACCACAGCGTGGCGGCGACCAGGTCGGAGCCGGGGAACGCGGTCAGCGCGAAGAAGACACCCCAGGCCAGGGTGGCGCCCACCGGCGCCGAGAAGACGGCGTTGAAGATCGTGGCGTCCAGCGCCGAGGCCTCGCGCACGAGGCCGGTGCTCCGCCGCACGAACAGCTGGCTGGACTGACGGCTGGGCACATCCGGGCTTGCTGCTTCCACGTCTGCCATGGCTTTCTCCTCCGGCTAAGGCTCTGAGATCTCTTCCTCGGGGCAGCGGCTGCCTGTGCGGATGTATATAACAACATCGAACATCGTGCACAACAAAATCGCGATATATATTGGCACCATGTACGTCCGTTCCTGGTACTGGTCCGTCTGAGAAGATGCCGCCGTGCTCGCCGTAGACCGACGCCACCGCATCCTCGAGCAGGTCGCCGAACGTCAGACGATCCACATCGCCGAGCTCGCCGCCGAGCTGGGCGTGTCCGAGATGACGATCCGCCGCGACATCACCCGCCTGGAGCGCGACGGGTTCCTGCGTCGCACCTACGGCGGGCGCCACCGCTCACATCACCCGCTCCATGGAGCTCCTGTTCAACGCCCGGGCCCTCGAGAACGCGCCGGCGAAGCGGCTGATCGGTATGCACGCGGCGCAGACGCTGGCCCCGGACCGGACGGTGTTCATCGGGATCGGCAGCACCACCGAGCAGTTCGCGATGTTCCTCCCCGCACGCGAGGATCTGACGGTCGTCACCGGATCGCTGCCCGTGGCCAGCCTGCTCGGGACACGCAAGGGCCGCGTCGTCGTGCTCGGCGGCTCGGTCCTCACCGACGAGCTGGCCTGCGTCGGCCCGGTTGCTGCGGCCACGGTGCGGCGCTACCACGCCGATCTGGCGGTGCTGGGCGCCGCCGGGATCAGCGCGCGGCACGGCATCACCGAGCTCAGCGACGAGGCCGCCGAGATCCAGCGTCTGATGATCGAGCACACCGACCGCCTGGTGATCGTGGCCGACGGCTCCAAGCTCGGCGAAGTGACGATGGCCAGCGTCGCCCCGGCTGACCGGATCGCCACGCTGATCACCGACGATGCCGCCCCCACCCAGGAACTGGTGGAGCTCGAGGCGATCGGCGTGGAGATCGTGCTCGTCCCCCGAGGCGGCCCCCGTGAGAAATCTGTTGCCCGTCGATCAAGGGAGAAGTGACTGATGCAGACCCTGAAGGATCTCTTCGGCGTGCAGAAGCCGCTGATCGCGATGTGCCATCTCGAGGGGCTGCCGGGCCGGCCCCGCTACGACGCGGCGGGCGGAATCGAGGCGATCGTCGCCTCGGCGGCGCGCGAGGTCGAGGCGCTCCAGGACGGCGGGGTCGACGCGATCCTGTTCTGCAACGAGAACGACATCCCCTATTCCCCGGCGGTGGGCTGCGAGGTGGTGGCGACGATGACGTACGTCATCGGCCGCCTGCATGATGAGCTGCGGGTGCCGTATGGCACCAACCTGCTGTGGGATGCCGACGGCGAGCGTCGCCGCGGCGGTGGCCAGCGGCGCGACGTTCATCCGCGAGGTCCTCACCGGGGTGTACGACAGCGACATGGGTCTGCTGGCGCCCGACCTCGGGGTCCTCGCCGGCTACCGGCACGCGATCGGCGCCGATCACGTCGCCCTGTTTGCCAATATCACGCCCGAGTTCAGCAAGTCCGTGGGAGGGCGCACGGTCGCCGACCGTGCCGCAAGCGCCGCCTACCTGGGCGTCGACGCGCTGCTCATCTCGGGCCCGGCCGCCGGGGTGGACGCCAGTATCTCGGACCTGCGCGAGGCGAAGGAGGCTGTTGACATCCCGGTCCTCGCGAACACCGGCGTCAAGCACGAGACGATCGAGGACGTGCTGTCAGTCGCCGACGGCGCGATCGTCGGCACCAGCCTCAAGGTCGACGGCTACACATGGAACCGGGTCGACCCCGAACGAGTCGTGGACATGATGCGGCGGGTGCGCGAGGTCCGCGGCTCGCTGGTGGCGGGCTGAGCGCGCCGTGGCCAAGAAGACCAAGCTCTTCTTCGCTACCGACGTCCACGGTTCGGAGATGTGCTTTCGCAAGTTTCTCAACGCGGGCGTCGCCTACCGCCCCGACGTGATGGTGCTGGGCGGCGACATCGCCGGCAAGGCGGTGCAGGCGGTGGAGAACCTCGGCGGCGGCCGTTTCACCACGACCTTCCGCGGCCATCGCTACGACATCGAGGACGCCGACGAGCTGGCGCGCGTGGAGCGGACGATCTCGGACGTCGGGTACTACCCCTGGCGCTCAGAGCCCGGCGAGCTCGACGGGCGAATCACCGACGGCACCGTCGATGACCTTCTGCTGGACCTGATGCGCCAGCGCCTGGAGCGGTGGATGGAGATGGCCGACGAGCGGCTGCGCCCGCAGGGCAAGCCGGTGTTCTGGATGCTCGGCAACGACGATCCGCCCTCGCTGGTGGAGCCGCTTTCCAGCGCGCCGTGGGGCGAGCATGCCGAGGGCCGGGTCCTCCAGCTCGATGACGAGCACCAGCTCGTCTCCTGGGGCTGGTCGAACCCGACGCCGTGGCAAAGCTTTCGCGAGATGAGCGAGGAGGATCTGACCGGTCACTTCGAGGAGCTCTTCGGCCAGGCCTCGGACGAGCACCGAGTCGTCTTCAACGCTCACGTGCCTCCCTACGACACCGGCCTCGATGACGCGCCCGTGCTCGACGCCAACCTCACCGTCACCCAACAGGCGGGCCAGGTGAAGCTCGGTCCGGTGGGGAGCACTGCCGTCCGTGCGGCGATCGAGCGCCACCAGCCGGTCGCCAGCCTGCACGGCCACGTGCACGAGTCCGCCGGCTTTCGCCGGATCGGCAACACGATCGCGTTCAACCCCGGCAGCGACTACGGCACCGGCTCGCTCAACGGTGTGCTGGTGACGCTGACCGGCGACAAGCTCAAAGCGCACCAGCTGGTCCGTGGGTGATGACCGGCGATGCCCTGTTCCTAGCGATCGACGTGGGGACCACGGGCGCGCGCGCGTCTGCGGTCGACCTCGATGGTCGCGTGTGCCACGAGACGCGTCATCCCTATCCCACCCAGACTCCGCAGCCTGGTTGGGCCGAGCAGGACCCGCGGCGCTGGCGTGAGGCCGCGCTCGCGGCGCTGGGGGAGCTGGCCGGCGCCGGGGACGTCGACGCCGGGGCCGTACGTGCGATCGGGCTCACCGGCCAGTGCCCGACCGTGGCGCCGGTCGGCCGCGACCGCGAGCCGGTCGGTCCGGGCCTGCTCTACCGCGACAACCGCGCCACCGCCGAAGCCGACGAGATGCGCGAACTGATCAGCGACGCGGTGCTGCATCGCCGGACCGGTCACGTGCCGACCGCCTTCCACGTCGGTCCCAAGGTGATGTGGCTGCGCCGCCATCAACCCGACACGTTCGCCGCTGCCGATTGCTTCATGCAACCGCGCGACGTGGTCCTCCACGCGCTGACGGGCGTGACCGCGACTGACGAGACCCACGCCAACTCGACGGTCCTGTTCGACTTGCGCGAGCGGTCGTGGTCCGACGAGCTGCTTGACGCGGTGGCCCTCGACGCCTCGGTGTTCCCGGACGTGGTGGCGCCGTGGGCCGAGGTGGCGCCGCTCAGCCGCGATGCCGCCGCCCGCGTTGGCCTGGTGCCCGGGTGCCCCGTCGTCATCGGCGCCGCCGACAGCCAGTGCGCGGCCTACGGCAGCGGTGTGTCGGGCCCCGGGCCGGTCAGCGAGATGGCCGGCGCCTCGTCGTGCCTGAATTCGGTGATCGCTCAGCCGAGCGACGACCTGCGCATCACGCACTACAGCCACGTGGTCCCGGGGTGGTACTGCACGGAGCTCGGCGTCAACGTGAGCGGCGCCGCGCTCACCTGGGCGGTCGGCGCCCTGGGGATGGCGGACTTCGACGAGTTGGAGTCGCGTGCCGAGCGCGTCCAGGCGGCGCTCGCGGCGGGCGAGACGACGGATCCGCGGGCGGTGGCCCCGTTGTTTCTGCCCTACCTCGGCGACGGCGAACGCGACGATCCCACGCTGCGCGCCGGGTTCATCGGGCTCTCGGATCGCCACGGCCGCGACGAGCTGGCGTACGCGCTGCTCGAGGGGCTCGCCTTCGGGATCGCCGAGACCGTGTCGGTGCTGCGCGCCGCGGGATCTCCGCTGGACGAGCTGCGGGTGGCGGAGGGGGCGGGCGCCTGGCCACCCTCGGCCAGATCAAGGCCGACGTTCTCGAACGCTCCGTGCGCCACCTGGCCACCGACTCAGCGCCCGTCGGCGTGGCGCTACTCGCCGCCACCGGCGCGGGCTACTTGGACGAGGCGGCCGCCGCGCTCGCCGGCAACGTGCAGCGTGCGCGCAGCTTCGAGCCCGGGGGTCGGTCCGCGGAGCCGGTGCGCGCACGCTACTGCTGGTTCCTCGAGGTACGGGACTCCGACGCGGTGAGGTTGCGCACATGAGGGTGACTCTCGGGATCAACAACTGCTTCGCCGTCAAGCGCTGGCCGCAGCCCGCCGAGTGGGCGCAGGTGGTGCGTGAGGAGCTCGGACTCGACGTCGTGCAGCATTGCCTCGACCTCACCGACCTAGGCGGTGACGTCGATCTGGACGCCGAGGCCGGCGCCGTCAGGGCGGCGTGCGCGGATGCCGGTCTGAGGGTCCACTCGGTGTTCACCGGCCTGGTGGCGTACTCGGCCAACCTCATGCTGGCTCCCGACGATGCCGAGCGCCGGCGCGGCTTTGAGCTGTGGTCTCGGGGGATCACGTTCGCGGCACGCCTGGGAGCGGTGAGCGCCGGCGGGCACGTCGGGAGCCTCTCGCGCCCCGACGCCGATGATCCCCAGCGCCGCGAGCTGCGCTGGAGCGAGCTGCGCGTTCGGCTGGCCGAGCTCAGCGCCTTCGCGTCTCAGCTGGGCCTCGGCGCGCTCCTGGTCGAGAACATGGCGTGCGACCGCGAGCCGTGCCGGATCCCCGACATCGAGTCGCTGCTCTCGGACGGCGACCCGGGTCACGCCCCGGTCACGTTGTGCCTCGATGTCGGCCACCAGTGCGTTCCGGGCATCGAGGGCGAGGAGGCCGATCCGTACGCATGGTTGCGGCGGCTGGGCGCTCAGACGACCGTGGTTCATCTCCAGCAGAGCGACGCCGAGGCCGACCACCACTGGCCCTTCACCGCCGACTACAACGAGCGTGGGCGTATCCGCGCCGACGCGGTCCTCGACGCCCTCGCCTCCTCAGGCACCGATGAGTTGACGCTCGTGTTGGAGGTGGTGCCGCCGTTCGAGGCCGGCGACGGGTCGGTCCTGAGCGAGCTCCGGGAGAGCGTGCTGTACTGGCGCGAGGCGTTGAGCACGCATCCCGCCACATCCACCGGAGCCGGCCCGTCGTGAGCGACTCCCTGCAGACGCAGGAGAGCGTCGCTGACGAGGGCGTTCGCCTCGCCACCGCCGCCCGGGACTCCGGGCTGAGCCTGCGCCTGCTTGGTGGTGTGGCGGTGTGGCACCACTGTCCCAGCGCGCGGACGCCGCCGCTCTCGCGCACGTATGGAGACGCGGACTTCGTCGGGCGCGGGCGGGAGGGCAAGCGGATCAGCGCGTTCATGGAGCAACATGGCTACGAGGCCGATCGGATGTTCAACGCCCTGCACGGCGCGACCCGATTGAACTTCCACGACCCGGCGCGCGAGCGACCCGCCGATGTCCTGCTCGATCGCTTCGTGATGGCGCACGAGCTCGACCTGCGCGAGAGCGTCTCGCCGGACGGGCTCACCATCTCGCTGGCCGATCTGCTCATGACCAAGCTCCAGGTGGTCAGCATCAATGAGAAGGACGTCCGCGATCTCACCGCGCTGCTGGTGGATCATCAGTTCGCCGACGACGACATCGACATGGCGCGCATCCTGGACGTGACGCGCAACGACTGGGGTCTCGAGCACACCATGCACCGCAGCCTGGACACGCTCGGAGAGATGATCGGCGGCTTCGGGCTCGAGACCGCTCAGGTCCAGGCCGGGACCGATGGTATCGGCGAGCTGTCGGCGGCACTCAACGCCGCGTCCAAGAGTGCGAAATGGAAGATGCGGGCCAGGGTCGGCGAGCGGGTCAAGTGGTATGAGGAGCCCGAGGAGGCGCGGGCCTGACCGGCCCCGGGCGGGCGTTAGACTCATCCCGCGAAGGGGCCATAGCTCAGTTGGGAGAGCGCCTGCTTTGCAAGCAGGAGGTCGCCGGTTCGATCCCGGCTGGCTCCATGCGACGAACATTCTGGAAACCAAGCGGTCCTAAGGGGTTCCAGCGAGGCGACCCAGACGTCAAGGGCGAAAGCAGGGTAAAGCGACTGGGTCGATGGGAGATTGCTCGCCACCAGTCGCCGCACTCTCGCGTGATCTGATGGCGATCGCCGTGCCAGGAGGCGACCATTGGCGCGGCAGGTGGTCGCCGGTGCTGGCGGACTGTTCTTAGCGCGTCCGAGCGAGGGCGTCTGCGGCGAGGGCAGGGATCCCGTCGCGCAGGGTGGCGAAGTACGGATCGCTTGTCTGGCCAAGGAGGTAGCGCCGGTAGCTGGCTTCGAGGAAGATCGCGGCCTTCCATAGGGCGAAGACCTCGTACCAACAGTGATCGCTCACGTCGCGACCGGTGAGGTCGGCGTAGCGCTCGCGCAACTGGGCACGCGTCGGGAACCCGCCGCCGCGGCTCGCGGCGGACAGCGCAAGCATCGGGTTATCACCATCATCGCGCTCGGCCCAGGTAGCGCACAGGTAGCCGAGGTCGGCGAGGGGATCGCCCAGCGTGGCCATCTCCCAGTCGAGTACCGCCACCAGACGTGCCGGTGCGCTCCGTGCGAAGAGAACGTTCCCGAGTCGGTAGTCGCCGTGGACGAGCGTCGCGCGCTCGGTGGTCGGCGGGCGATGCCTTGTCAGCCAATCGGTGACGTCGTCGAGGTCAGGGATCAGCCGCGTCACGACTTGGCTGCGGATGGCGTCGAACCGCCGCAGCTGACGCTCGACGTATCCGCTGGGCCGTCCAATCTGAGCCAGTGGCCCTTCGCTGACGTCGACGGCGTGGAGCTCGGCAAGGGTGCCGACCAGTTGGTCGGCGATGCGCGCATGCTCGGTCAGATCATCGAGCTCAGGCGGCACGGTCGCCGAGATTGCATAGCCGCTGACGTACTCCATGACGACAAACGGGACGCCGAGAGCGTCGGTATCGCGGACCGTGGCAAGCACGCGCGGAACGCGCACGCCGGCGATGTACAGGAGTTGCAGCAGTCGGGCTTCGCGCACGACGTCGTGCGCCGACGCGGCGTACGGCGGGCGGGGGGGACGACGCATCACGACGCGCTCATCGCCCCGTGTGATCAAGTAGGTGACATTCGAATGTCCCTCGCCGAGCGGCGTGGCGCTCACCGGACCCTCGCCGATCGCCAGCTCGTCGAGCAGCGCCTCGAGTGGATCGAGGACGATCAGCGGCGGCTGCTCGAGGTCGGCCGCCTCGGCCGCCGAGTAGACGATGTCTTGGCTCACGTTGCGGCGCGCTGGCGCAGCGCGCGTCGCGCGATCGCCCACTTGTGCGTTTCGGTAGGGCCGTCATAGATCCGAAATGGCCGGACCTCGTTGAGGATCCGAGCCAGCGGCATGTCGCCGGAAACCCCGAGGCTCCCGCAGATCTGCACGGCGCGGTCGACGACTCGGCCGACGGCCTCGGCCACGTGAGCCTTGGCGATGGAGGACTCACGGCTCGCGCTGTGGCCGTTATCGAGCGTCCAGGCACAGTGCCAGATCAGCCTGCGGCTGGTCTCGAGATCGATGACCGAATCGGCGATCATCGCCTGCACCATGCCGAGCTCGCCGAGCGTGACACCGAATGCCTCGCGCTCGTTGGCGCGGTCAAGGGCGATGTCCAGGGCGCGGCGTGCGGTCCCGAGCCAGCGCATGCAATGCGTCAGGCGCGCCGGGGCGAGGCGAACCTGCGCGTAGCGGTAGCCCTCGCCGACTGCGCCCAGGACAGCATCGTCGGCAACCCTGCAGTCGTTGAAGACGACCTCCGCGTGGCCGCCGGGGAAGCTGCGATCGATGGCGTCGACGATTCGCTCGATCCGCCAACCCGGGTTCTCGGCGTCAACGAGGAACATCGTCGCGCCACGGCCGGTGCTGATCCGGTCATCGGTGCGAGCCATACAAATCGCGAACCCGGCCCCGTCGGCACCGGTGATGAACCATTTCCGGCCGCTGATCGACCAGCCACCATCGACGCGGGTTGCGGTGGTCTCCAGCATCGAGGGATCTGAGCCCGCCCCGGGTGCGGGCTCGGTCATCGCAAAGCAGGACCGCACGTCACCGGCCGCTAGAGGCGCAAGGTAACGCTCGCGCTGCTCGGGCGTGGCGATCACCGACAGCAAGTGCATGTTGCCCTCATCGGGAGCCGCACAGTTCAGCGCCTGCGGTCCCAGGATGCTGTACCCCGCCTCCTCGAAGACGACAGCCTGGCCACGCACGTCGAGCCCGAGTCCACCTAGATCGACCCGGACATGCGGCGCGAACAGCCCCGCTGCCTTGGCCGCGTTTTGCAGCTCGGCGCGTAGCGCGCCGTCGAGTCCATGCTCGCCGCGGTCGCGCGGTTCCGCGGGGATGACCACATCGCGGATGAACACCGCGGTGCGGTCGCGGAGCCGACGCAGCTCAGGCCCGGGGTCGAAGTCGAAGCTCATGGCGTATGGCCGGTGTCCGAGTCCTCGGCCGCGATCTCGGGGCCGGACGAAACCTCCCCACGGCATCGTGCAGCGCGGCGTCGAATGCAGGCGGCCCCTCATCTCCCCTCGTGCGACAAGTTTGCAGAGCGTGTAATCATACCTTCCCGTAGGTATGTTTGGCACGATCGACCTGAGGAGACGGACCGAGATGGAGCACCTCACTCGAGAGGCGCCACGCGCGACGTGTGCGCAGCCTGCAGGCGTGTGGGTCGCGAACGGGTCGCGTGGGCCCCGGGGAGATTGAGCGATGCGGCTACGGCACTACCGGCTCCGGGCGCTCGAGCTGGCGAGGAACGACATCATCCGGTTCGACGATCGCTGCATGCGCGTCCTCGACGAGCCGGAGACGATCCACCGGGGCCTGGGACTGTTCGACGAGTTCCAGCTCCTGGTCGGGGTTCGATGTGTCGATGCGGCCCGGCCCTCAGCGCGCGAGTATCTCGTCCTGGATCCTGAGGAGACAGTGACCGTGCGGCGCGCCGCAGCGGACCCCGCCTATGCGGTGGACCCGAATGGTCATGCAGATCACCGCTGAGCGCTTCCGACAAGTGCTCGGCCACCTTCCCACCGGGGTGGTGGTAGTTGCCGCGTATGCCGGCGACGGGCCAGTCGGAATGGCGGTGAACTCAATCACTTCACTGTCGCTTGACCCGGCGCTTATCCTCCTCTGCCCCGCAAGATCGTCGGAGACGTGGCCTGCGATCCGCTCCGCTCAGGAGTTCTGTGTGAGCGTCATGGCGCATGGCGACGAGGCCATCGCGCGCGGGTTCGCGATGAGGGGTGTCGACAGGTTCGCGGACGTCCCGGTCCTCCAGCGGCCGTCGGGGCCGGGAATCGCGAGTGCGGTCGCGTGGCTTGAGTGTCGCCTGCGCGCCGAACACGATGGCGGTGACCATACGGTCGCTATCGCCGACGTGCTCGCCACCGAGGTCGCCGAGGACTCCGCGCCGCTCGTGTTCTATCGCGGGCGGTACGGAACTTTTACCGAAGGTGGGGTCCCGGCCCCGCTGGTCATTCCGGGTGACAACACGGCCACCAGACAACACGACGAGTGACGAAGCTCGGAAGGGGAGCATTCCATGGGAACGCTGGACGGGAAGGTAGCGCTGATCACCGGGGCCGGCCGAGGCCAGGGTCGATCGCATGCTGTTGCGCTGGCACGCGAAGGCGCAGACATCATCGCCGTCGACGTCTGCGCGAACATCGACCTCGTTCCCTACGACATGGCCACAGTCGAAGAACTCGACGAGACGGTAGGCCTTGTGCAGGCGGTGGGTCGGCGTGCTGTCGCTGCGGTCGCCGACGTGCGTGACCTTGCCGCGGTGCAGGCCGCGGTTGACCGTGGTGTCGACGAGCTGGGCAGACTGGACATCGTTGTGGCGAACGCCGGCATCGTCATCCTAGAGGCCGGCGTCCCGGGGTGGGAGGTGTCGCAGGAGCGCTGGCGCGCGCTGATCGACATCAACCTCACGGGCGCGTGGCACACGCTCCGCGCGACCATCCCCGCGATCATCAGCGGCGGACGCGGCGGCTCGATCGTTATCACCTCGTCCACGGCCGGCTTGAAAGGGTGGGCCAGCCTCTGCGACTACGCGTCCACCAAGCATGGCCTCGTCGGTCTGATGCGGACCCTCGCCCAGGAACTCGCGCCACACAGCATCAGGGTCAACACGGTGCATCCCAACGGAGTCGCCACCCCGATGGTTCAGAACGAGATGATGTTGGCGGCCGCGACGGCCGCGACGCTGGGTCCCGCTGCCGACACGTCGAACATGCTCCCTGTCGAACTGATGGAGCCGTCCGACATCAGCGACGCGGTCCTATGGCTCGTCTCAGACGCGGCCCGCTTCGTCACCGCTGTGGCTCTCCCCGTCGACGCCGGCTTTACTCAAAAGTGAGGGTCCGTCAATCAGCCGTCAGAGCAGGATCTCCAGCAGCTCACCGAACGCCTCTGCGGCGAGCATCTGAGAGTCGGGGGGCTCGATCTGCTGGACAAGGAAACCCTGCAGCGCCGCGTTGATCGTCTGGCCCACGGTGTCGGCATCAATGTCGTCGCGGAGTGAGCCATCCTCCTGTCCCGCCACCACGAGCGCCGTCATATATTCGCGCTGTCGTTTCTGAACACGCCGCGCTATCGGCGCCAGGTAGGGACGAAGAGTGCCGGCCTCGACGTGCAGGCGGAGTAGGAGCCGATAGACGGGCGAGCCGGAGCCATATGCCCGTGCCGACTCCGAAACCAGCCCGTGCAGTCGCTCGCGGCCGGTGCCCGACGAGCTTGCGGCCACGACTCGCGCTGCGTGCCGGCGCACCACTTCCCGGTAGACCTCCTCGACAAGGTTCTGCTTGGACGGGAAGTGGTGATACAGCGCGCCCTTCGTCACGCCCACGTGGCTCGCTATATCGTCGAAGGACGCGTCCGGCCCCGCCTCCGCGAAGCGCTCGATCGCAGTCTCCACGATCCGGGAGCGGGTCGCCCGGCCGCTGGCTACGCGGGTTCCGGTGGCAGCCATGGCAACCAATCGGGTCGATTTCGGATCATAGTTGTCAAGCATACCGTCGCGTAGGTATGCTTCTGCGGGAGAGGTCGGAATCGCATCTGTGAGACCGGCGTTGTGGAGTGGAGGCGAGAGATTGTGAGAGGCAGTGCGTACACGATACGCGAGCTGTAGAGGAGCCCGGGCATGACTTTCGTCAACCAGGTCGTGGTACCCGGAATCGCCGGCGGCGCTGTGTCCGGCTTGTTTGCGCTGGCGTTCGTCGTGCTCTACCGGGCGACGGGCGTCCTGAACTTCGCGCACGGGCAGCTCGTGATGTTGATGCCCCTGGCCGCGGTCGTGATCGGTCAGAAGTGGGGGCTAGGAGTCGTTCCCGGCTTCGTGCTCGCGCTCCTGTTGGTCTTGTTTGTTTCGCTACTGGAAGAGCGGATCGCGATCCGGCCGTTCATGCAGGGAGGGCAGGCACTGCCATGGATCCTCTCCACGCTCGGCTTCTCGGTGGTGCTCACCGAGCTGATGTCGATCCCCTACCGCAACGAGCCGATCACGTTTCCGTGGGGAGTGTCCGCACGTTTCCACAGCATCGGTGGCGTCAGCGTGTCGCCGGCCTACATCGTGACCCTCGTGGTCTTCCTCGTGCTGGTCGCCGCGCTTATGGCATTCGACAGTCGCACGGTGCTCGGCCTGCAGCTTCGAGCCGTAAGCCAGGATCGCCTTGGAGCCGCGGCTCTCGGAATCGCACCCAAGACCGCATCGCGTGTGGCCATGCTCATCGCCGGCGCGCTCGCGGCCATCACCGGAGTGCTCATCGGATCCACCCAGCTTGTTGACCCCAACATCGGTCTGAGCGTTCTCTTCTCGGGCTTCATCGCGGCGGCGGTGGGCGGTTTCGACAGCCTGCCGGGGACGGTGGTGGGCGGGATGACGGTTGGCATCGTCGGGCAGGTCGCGTCGACATATGTGGGCGGCAACTGGGTTCAGGCGCTGCTGTTCGGCGTGCTCCTGCTCGTGTTCATCGTCAGGCCGTATGGGCTCTTCGGACGCCTGAGCGTGCGCGCGGTATGACGAGAATCCGGCACTACGGTGATCGCCTGGGCGACGGGGTGCGCGCGGCCACGACTCGCGCCGAGCGTCTGCCGGGGGTGGCACCCGGACGGCGAGGCGTGCAGGCGATCGCCGCCAGCCCGCTGCGGAGTCCTCTCATCAACGGACCGATAGGGCTTGGCATTGTGGTTCTGATCCTGGCGCTGTCGGGCCCGGGCTCGGCGACGAGCTTCACGCTGATGACCATCCTCGTCTACGCGATCGCGGCGCTGGGTCTGAACATCCCCGGAGGATTCGGCGGCGCCCTGTCGCTCGGTCAGGGAGCCGCGTTCACGATCGGCGCGTACACAGTTGGCGCACTGACTGTGAGCCACGGTTGGCCGTTCTGGGCGACCGTGCCATGCGCAGCGCTGATGGGACTGGCGTTCGGGATCCTGCTCGGCGCGCCGGCCGGGCGCTTCGGAGACCTCGGCCTGGCTCTCGTGTCACTCGGTGCTGTCCTCGTCACAGGGGACATGATCCTGGCGCTGTCGAAGGTGACAGGCGGACCTGACGGTCTGTCGCCGATCGCGGTCGTCACGAACTTCGGTGGTCAGCCGGTGACGTCGGCGTGGGTGCTGCCGGCAATCATCGCCGCCGTGACTCTGCTCGCGTACCTCTTGCACTACCTCGTGCGCGCCTCGATCATCGGGCGAGCGGCGATCGCAACACGCGACGAGCCGATCGGAGCGATGACCGTCGGCATCTCCAACTACGGGATCAAGGTCACCGCGTTCGCGATCGGATCTGCCTTCGGCGCCGTGGCCGGCGGCCTGTTCGCGATCATGGAGCAGTACATCTCGCCCGATGCTTTCGGGCCGCAGATCAGCGTGATCCTGCTCGCCATGATCGTGCTCGGCGGCAGCGGCACACTGGTGGGGCCGATCGTCGGCGCCGCGATCCTGGTGTGGCTGCCGCAGGAGTTGGCGTCCTACCCGCACGTCAACAACTTCGTGTACGGCGGCATCCTCATCCTGACCATGCTCCTGCGGCCCGAGGGGCTCATCCGGCGATCGTCGGTGCGGGTGCGAGATGTACTGGCCACCACCTCCGACGACATGATCCAGCCCCAGGCGAGCGCGGCGCCCGGCCCGGCGCCGGGCCGAGCATCAGGCGAGGTGACGCGGCTGGAAGCGAGCGGGATCTCACGCTCGTTCGGCGGCCTGAAGGCGCTCGATGACGTGTCGCTGTCGGTGACCGGTGGCGAGGTGCTCGCGCTGATCGGCCCGAACGGTTCGGGTAAGACGACGGCGATCAATGTGATCACGGGCATGTATCGCGCCGACTCGGGATCGATCGTGCTCGATGGTGAGGAACTGACGAGGCACCGCCCACGTCAAATCGCCGAGGGCGGTGTGGCCCGTACGTTCCAGACGCCGAAGACGTTTCCCGGTTTGAGCGTCGCGGAGCATCTCGATCTCGCCAAGCGGCTCCAGCGCCCGAGCGCCATCGGTGCACTCCGCAATCCCGACCCCTGGGTACGACGCCTGCTCGCGCTCGGCGGCATCGATCCCGACGACAACGCGAAGATGAACCGGCTCACCAGAGATCTGGGCCATGGGCAACTGCGGTTTCTCGAGATCGCGATGGCGATCCGCCACGCCCCTCGCATCTTGCTGCTCGACGAGCCGGCGGCCGGCCTGTCGCACGTTGAGATGGCCGGGCTCGAGGACGTGACCCGCGAGCTGGCCGGGATCGGCGTTGGAGTGATGATCGTCGAGCACCACCTGGACCTCGTCAACCGCTTGGCGGACCGTGTCACGGTTCTCGACCTCGGGCGAGTGATCTGGGACGGCACGCCGGCTGGGCTCTTGCAGTCGGAATCGGTCAAGACGGCGTATCTCGGAGGTTCGGTGTGACCCAGCCAGCCCTCCACGTCGAGGACCTCCGGGTCCGTTACGGCGCCGTCGTAGCGGTGCGCGGCGTTTCGCTGTCGGTGTCCACGGGAGCTGTGCTCACGGTGCTGGGCGCGAACGGCGCGGGCAAGACGTCGCTTCTGCGGGGCATCAGCGGGCTGATTGGGGCGACCGGCACCGTGGTGCTCAATGGCACCGAGGTCTCTTCGCTTGCCGGCGCTGACCGGGCTCGGGCCGGACTCGGGCACGTGCTCGAAGGACGTCACGTCTTCCCTGATCTGAGCGTGGCCGAGAACATCCGCCTCGGGTCCTTGCTGGCGGCGCATCCGGAGGAGGCTCGCGACCGCGCCCTCGCGCTCTTCCCAGAGCTGCACGGCATGAGCGGCCAGAAGGCCGGTCGGTTGAGCGGCGGTCAGCAGCAGATGCTCGCCATCGTGCGAGCCGTGGCCGGCAATCCGTCCGTACTGCTCCTGGACGAGCCGACCAACGGTCTCGCTCCCATCCTGGTCAATCGCACGATTGACGTCATTCGTCAGATCTCGGCGCTCGGCGTCGCGGTGCTCCTGGTCGAGCAGCGCCTCGATGTCGCCCGCGCCCTAGAGACCGAGATCCTCATTCTGCAGCGGGGCGAGGTCGTCGGGACGGGCTCGGGCACCGAGGAGGACCTGGAGAGCCGGATTCACGAAGCGTACCTCGCGTGATTGGCGCGCGAGCCGATGGTCGGGCGCCGCCCGACGCGAAACAGGTATCGAGGGAGAGCGTCGGATGAGTGCTGGCAACAGAGTGATGAGCGAGGAGGAGACATGACAGGTAGAAGCAGGCGTTGGCGCAGAGAGGTGACAATCGTTGTGACGGCGGTCCTGGCGGCTGCGATGGTCGCAGCGTGCGGGAGTAGTTCCACGAGTGGTTCAAGTGGCAGCGGCGGTAGTTCGGCTGGTAGCAGCAGCTCCGCGAGCGGAGGGTCGTCGGGCTCCAAGAACCTTCCGACCTACACGATCGCCTACGACGGACCTCTCTCTGGCCCGTATGGAGGGGCCGGCTCCATCGCACTGGCGGGACTGAAATCGGCCGTCACCTATGCGAATACGCTCGGCGTCGCGCACTTCAAGTACATCACCTCCGACACGGGCGGCGACGCAAGCAAGGCGGTCAACATCGCTCGTCAGGATGGACAGAGTCACGTCAACGCGCTCCTGACCGGAACGACTGAGTTCGCCGCGGTCCAGCCGGTCGCCAATCAGTACAAGATGTTCACCGCGGACGGTGGCGGCTTCACCGGGATCCAGGACAAGGTGGGCAACAACAAGGAGTTCAAGTGGGCGTTCTGCCCCAGTACTGCCTGCGGGGCCTCGACCGTTCTACCGGAGATCAAGTTCCTCACCGAGGTCGATCCGACCGGGACGATCGGGGAGCTATACGGGAACGACCCCTACGGAACGGGGACCCACGAGTTCGTCGCCCCGCTCGTCAAACAGTTCCCGAAGGTTCACATGGTCAGCGAGGAATTCCCCCTCACCGCGACCAGCGTCGTGTCGCAGCTGACCAAGCTCAAGAGCGAGGGCGCCACCTCGCTCCTCGTGTGGACTTACGGCACCCCGCTGGTGATGGTGATGCAGAGCCTCAACCAAATGGGCTGGTACCCGTGGGTCGTCGGACCCCTCGGTGTCGGCGACCCAGCGGTGGTCAAGGCCATTCCGGCCAAGCTGAAGGGCAAGGCGATCGCCGGCGGCATCGCCACGTCGCAGGTCTCGACGCAGGTGGGCGCGCACGCCACCGGCCTGAACAAGATCTACTTTGACGGGTATCAGAAGGCCAACGGCAATCAGCCCTACTCGGGTCTGTCCACGGTTGCCTCGTATGACTTCGACTACGTGGTCATGCTGGCTGCGGCGATCAAGGCCACGGGCTCGACGGATCCCGAAAAGATGCTCGCCTGGATCACCGCCGGGCACACGATCCAGACCGCCGAGGGACCGCAGAAGTTCGGCCCCGACGGCGCCCAGCGCATCGGCACGTCGCTGTCGACGGTCACGGTCTATGACCCGCAGTACCCGTGCACGTACGGGATGTGTGTCGCACCGAAGACCAAGTGATGCGCGCAATGAACGACGACATCGCCCGCAAAGGGGGAACATCATGAAGGTTGGAGTGACATCGTGGTTTTGCAACGTCGCCGAGTGGACCGAGCGCATCCAGCCCGGCGACTTCGACAAGCCGTATCCCATCACTGACACCCAGCAGCTGGAGCGCGAGCTGTACCTCGCTGACCTGGTGGAGCCACTCGGCTTCGACTCGTTCTGGACGATCGAGCATCACTTCAGCCCATACGGGATGACCGCGAATCCTGCGCAGCTGCTCACCTACGTCGCGGCTCGGACCAAACGCATCGAGCTCGGCACGATGGTGCTCGTCCTGCCGTGGTGGGACCCGCTCAAATTGGCGGAGAGCATCTCGCTCCTGGACAACATGATGGGCGGCCGGCGTCTGAACCTCGGCATGGGCCGCGGTTTCGCGCCGCGTGAGTACAACACGATGAACATCGACTACGGGACCTCGCGTGAGCGGTTGCTCGAGGTTCTCGAGGTGGTACGGACCGCGCTCACCCAGGAGTACTTCTCCTTCGACGGCGAGTTCTTCCATATCCCGAGAACGATGATCCGGCCGCGGCCTCGCACGGCCGATCTGACGGAACAGATGATGATGGCGTGGGCGTCTGAGGACTCGCTGGCGCTCGCCGCGAACGCGGGGCTGGCGCCGCTGTACACGAACTTCGTGGGGCCAGACCAGCTGACGAATGGCATCACGACGTTCAACAACATCCGCCACGAGCGCGGATGGGCGCCGTCAACGGCGACGGTGGGGATCACCGTGTTCTGCCACGAGGATCAGGACTACGCCCACGAGTACGCGACGAAGTACTGGCGCAAGATGAGCGGCCAGACGGTGTGGCACTACGACCACCTCGGACGAGCTGACTGGATGGCTGACGCGACGCCCGAGGAGCGTGAGGCGCTGATCAACAAGGGCTACGAGAGTCAGGTGGCGGCCGCCATCTTCGGGACGCCCGAGCACTGCATCGAGAGGATCCGGGAAACGCAGCAGGCGGGCAACGTCGGCCACATGATCGCCCAGGTCAGCTTCGGCGATATGCCGGTGGAGGAGACGGAGCGCAGCATGAGGCTCTTCGCCAAGGAGGTCCTGCCGGTCATCAAGGAGATCCCGGTCGACGTCCCGCATGCGATTCCGTTTGCGGAGTGGCGCGAAGCGGTCGGCGCGGCGGCCTGAGGTGGCGAGGATGATCGATCCACAAGCCAAGGCGGTGCACGACGTGATGACGTCGGGTCCGTCGCTCGATCAGCGTGGCGTCGACGGCGCCCGAGCGTGGTCGCAGGAGATGGCGGCACCGCCGGGCGGCCCAGATCCGCGATTGGACATCGAAGATCACGATGCCCGAGGCGTCGGAGTTCGCGTGTACCGGCCAGTGGAGACCTCGCGCCTGCCGGTGATCCTGTTCATCCACGGCGGTGGCTGGGTCCTTGGCGATCTGGAGAGTGCGGACTTCGCATGCCGCGAACTGGCCGCGGCGTCGGGCGTGGTGGTCGTTAGCGTTGACTACCGGCTGTCACCCGAGGTGCAATATCCGGGCCCGCTCGAGGACTGTGTCACGGCGCTGCGGTGGGTCGTCGAGGACGGGGATGAGCTCGGGTTCGACAGCGACGCGATCTGCGTGGCGGGAGAGAGCTCGGGCGGGCACCTTGCCGCATCGACGGTGCTCAGCGCGCGCGATCGGGGGCTCCCGATCGCGCTCCAGCTGCTCGTGAACCCGGTGATTGACCCTGGGATGGATACCGCCTCATGGCGGGAGTTCGGAGATGACATGCTTCCGGTCAGCCGGCAGATGTCGTGGATGTGGGACCTCTACGCCGGCTCGCCCGCGGTGCGATCCGAGGAGCCGCTGGTCAACCTCACGCTCGAACGCGACCTTGCCCGGCTTCCGGAGACCATCATCATCTCCTCGGAGTACGACCCGCTGCGCGATGAGGCCGAGGCGTACGGCCGGCGACTGCAGGACGCCGGAGTCGCGACGCGGATCGAGCGCCTGCCCGGGCAGGTCCACGCGGTCTTCGGGTTCGCGAGGGCGGTCGACGCCTGCGCGGCCGCTCTCCGCAGCGCCGGCGAGGAGGTCGGGAATCGACTGCTCCACCAACCGATTGGAGGAAAGAGCTCATGACGTTCACGCCTGACCCGCACGAGCGCTACGACATGCCGGTCGCGTTCGGCCCCTCGATTGCGCCGCCGGTCTCGGAGGGCTTCGAGACCGACACGGCCGCGATCACGTATCGGACGACGAAGGACGCGATCGCCCGGCTCCTGCCTCGGTGGTTCGAGCCGGCCGACCAGCAGCTCGTGACCGTGACCTACACGCGCATGGTCAACATGGAGTGGATGGGCGGTCGCAACTACAACATCGTCAACGTCGGCTGCAACGTCGTCTGTGTCGCCGGCGCTGAGCCGTTCGCGGGTAAATACACGCTCGCGATCTGGGAGTCCGACGCCGCGCCGATCCTGGCCGGCCGCGAGTACATGGGCTCGCCGAAGCTGATGGCCAACATCCCCGACGTCGACGTCTTTCAGGAAGCGTTCTCGTTCACCTGCGCGGAGTACGACGCCCCCCTGGTCCAAGGCAGCGTTCGCAACATGCAGCCTTTGACCGAGGAGCAGTTGGCGCCGATCGTTGAGGCTGGCCAGGAGGTCGTCGGGCTCAACTGGAAATACATCCCCGGTTTTGACGGGGAGCCTGACATCAGCTACCCGACGGCGCTGTACATGCGCTTTAACTACGACCGCGCGTCACGTGGTGAGGGCACGGCGGTCTTCGGGACGCCGACCGACACGGAGGCGCCGTACTCGGCGAAGATCGTTCGGGTGCTCGGCGAGGTGCCGCTGCTCGAGCATGTGGACACCATGGCGCTGCATTCGGCCTACTCCTACCTGTTCCGCAACCGCACCCGGCGGCTGGACCTCGAGTCGGCGGCTGGAGCGGAGAGCGGAGTGGCGGTTGGCGCGGCCAAGGAGTGACGGTGGCTGACGGTTGGCGAGCGGCGGCGGAGGCTGACGACGGATGCTTGGCCTGATGCAGGACGTCCCGCTCACCACGTCGGCGATCTTCGATCGCGCCGTCCGGTTCTGGGGCGAGCGCACCATCGTGACGGTGACCGCAACCGGCAAGGAGCGCGTCACCTTCGCCGAGTTCGGAGCCCGCGTCCAGCGCCTCGCGGAGGCGCTGGACGCGCTCCGGCTCAGTCCGGATGCGAGGGTGGGGACGTTCGGATGGAACACCGAGCACCACCTGCAGTTGTATTTCGCCGTGCCTGGCACCGGGCGCGTGCTGCACACGATCAATATCCGGTACTTCGCCGATCAGATCGGGTACTGCGTGAACCACGCCGAGGACGAGGCCATCTTCGTGGATCGCTCGCTGTGCCCGGTGCTCGTGCCGCTGCTTGCGGAGATGCCGACGGTCCGGCACATCGTGGTGATGCCGGATGGCTCGGATGCGGAGATCCCGGCCGATTCGCGCGTGCTCGACTTCGATGAGCTCGTGTCCGGGCGTGGCGGGATCGAGCTCCGCGACCGGGTCCGAGACGAGAACCAGGCGTCGGGGCTGTGCTACACGACCGGCACGACCGGTGATCCCAAGGGTGTTCTGTACTCCCATCGTTCGACGTGGCTACATGCCAACGCTCACCTCTCGGCGGCCGGCATGCGGATTACCGACGCCGACATCGTGATGCCCGTCGTGCCGATGTTCCACGCGATGGCGTGGGGCCTGCCGTACTCGTCAGTGCTCGCCGGCGCCTCACTCGCAATGCCGGGGAGCGACCTGTCGCCGGCGGGGTTGCTCGACCTCATCGAGTCCGAACGCGTCACGTACACGGCCGGCGTGCCGACGATCTGGATGGGGATGCTGCCCCTGTTGGGGGGCCGCGACGTCTCGTCGTTGGGGCGGATCCTGGGAGGGGGCTCAGCGGTGCCGCCGGCTCTCAACGAGGCTTGGGAGGAGTCCACCGGTATGCCGATCACGCAGGGATGGGGCATGACCGAGAGCTCGCCGGTCGGAGCGGTCGCGACCTTTCGTCGGGAGGTTGCCGAGGGCGATGCCGACCTGCAGGCGCGCGTCGGGGCCACCCAGGGCATGCCCCTTGTTGGAATCGAGGCACGAATCGTCGACCCGAGCACCGGGGAGGCTCTGCCCTGGGATGACACGGCCACCGGGGAGCTGCAGACCCACGGTCCGTGGGTCGCGCGCCAGTACTACGGCTCCGCGGAGCCGGGGGAGCAATTCACTGAGGACGGCTGGCTGCGCACCGGCGACGTCGCCGCCATCTCCCCGATGGGATACGTTCGCCTGGTCGACCGCACCAAGGATCTGATCAAGTCCGGTGGAGAGTGGATCAGCAGCATCGATCTCGAGAACCTGATCATGACCCATCCGAGCGTTCTCGAGGCGGCGGTGATCGCCGTTCCCGATCCGAAGTGGATGGAGCGGCCCCTGGCGTGCGTCGTGCCCCGCGACGGATGCGAGCTGACCGCCGAGGAGGTGCTCGAGTTCCTGGCTGAGCGGATCGCCCGCTGGCAGGTGCCCGATGACGTCGTCTTCCTTGACGAGATCCCGAAGACCAGCGTCGGGAAGTTTTCCAAGAAGGATCTGCGCGATCGGTTCGCAGGTCTTCGGCTGGGCAGTTGACTGCGGTGATCGAGTCCAGCAAGAAGGTCCAATGAGCGACGGTGGGGGAGGTCACTAGGATGCCTACGCTCGAATTGCAACGAGTCGCCGGCCGTACGTTCAACCTGTGGGTCGACGGAAGCGGACCGCCGCTCGTCTACCTACATGGGTTCGAGGGGCATCCCGGAGCAGCCGGTTTCCTCAGGCGCCTGGCCGAGGGTCACCACGTGGTGGCGCCCGAGCATCCGGGTTACGGGACCTCCGACGGCCTCGAACAGATCCACGACATGCTCGACCTGGTGCTCGCGTATCGGGAGCTGATCGAGTCGCGCGATTTGGGTGCGGTCGACGTCGTGGGCCACTCTCTGGGCGGCATGATCGCGGGAGATCTCGCCGCGATCTGTCCCGAGCTCGTCCGGCGTCTCATCCTCGTCAACGCCTTCGGGCTCTGGCTCGACGCCGACCCGGCCCCCGATCCATTTGGCTCGGCTGAGGACCTCCTCACTGCAGCCTGGCACGACCCGGCGTCCGCCGTTGACTGCGAGCCGGCGATCGTTGCGCCCGACCCCGACGATCCGCAGGCGCCGACCCTGCTTCGGGCCCGCAATCTCGCCACAGCAACAAAGTTCATGTGGCCGATCGCCGACCGCGGGCTCCGACGCCGCCTGCCGTTGATCCACGCTCGGACGCTCGTCGTTCAGGGGGTGTCCGATCGGCTCGTGCCACTTTCGTACGCGGAGGAGTTCGCGCGGCTCATCCCGGACGCGCGACTGACGAAGATCCAGTCCGCCGGTCACCACCCGATGATCGAGCGCGAGGACGAGTTTGTCAGCGCTGTCGAGCGGTTCCTGGCCGAGCCATGAGTGCCGCGAGCCGAGATCGGACACCGTCACGGACGCTCCGGGCCGCGGAAACGTCGACGAAGGAGTGGAGATGAGGTTCCATTGGTTCGCGCAGGTGGAGGGCACCCGCCTGCCGGCGGACTACCGCGATCACGTTCGCAGCGCCTGGGTCACTCCGGATGCATCCATGATGGATCCCCTTCAGATCGGGCGCGACTATCACATGTACCTGCGGCTCATGCAGCAGGCCGACGAACTCGGATGGGACGGGCTGCTCGTCAACGAGCACCATCAGACGTCGCATGCGATGTCGCCGTCTCCTAACCTGCTGGCGGCCATCCTTGCCGCGACGACCAAGAATGCGGCAATCAACCTCTGCGGCAACTCGCTCGCGCTCTACAACCCGCCGATCCGGGTCGCCGAGGAGATGGCGATGCTCGATTGCCTGTCGGAGGGACGGCTGATCGCCGGGATGGTCTTCGGGACGCCGATGGACACCGCGTTCTCCTACGGGATCCCGCCCGTCGAGCTGCGCGAGCGCTACCACGAGGCACGTGAGCTGATCCTGAGGGCCTGGGCTGCCGCGGAGCCGTTCGCGTTCAACGGCAAGTACACCCAGCTGCGATACGTGAACCCCTGGCCGCGTCCGGTCCAGGAGCAGATCCCGATCTGGGTGCCCGGGACGGGTAGCGTCGAGACGTGGGAGGCGGTCACCGAGGCTGACTACTGCTACGGCTACCTGTCGTTCATGGGCTCGATGAGCGCGCAGCCGATCGTTGACGGGTTCTGGGCCTACTGCGACGCGCATGGTGGTAGTCAGAGCCCCCATCGCATGGCGTTCACGCAGATCATCTGTTGCGCCGACTCCGATCGCGAGGCCGAGCGGGACTACGCGGACGCCGTCCGGTACTTCTTCCGCAACAACGTGATTGCGCCAGAGTTCGCTAGTCCGCCCGGATACCTGACGACCGCATCGCTGCGCGCCGGCCTCAACCGCCAGCGGCTGATCCCGGCTGATGTGCGGGCGCGGGCCCAGACTGGCGAGCTCGACTTCTGGGAGTACGACGAGCTCGGCTTCATCATCGCCGGGACACCTGAGCGCGTGGAGCAGAAGGTCCGCAAGCTCACCACCGATCTGCGTGTCGGGCAGTTGATCACCTGCATGCACGTCGGCGACCTGTCCGAGGAGGTGACCGTCAAGAACAACCACCTCTTCGCGACGCAGGTGATGCCACGCCTGCGGGACCTCTGGGCCGACGACGAAGACCGGTGGACCCCGCGGGTCAGCCAGCAGCGAGTTGCAGCGCTTTCTCCAGACCCACTTGCCGCCTAGCGCGGCACTGGACGCTGCCTTCGGGCACGTACCCTGCTCCGGCTAGCGGCGCATCGCGGCCCGCGCGGGCATACTCAGCAAGCAGGAGGTCGCCGGTGCGATCCCGGCTGCTTGAGCTTCCTGTCGAGGTCACGGGCCGTCGGGCGGTGCACGGTCAACAGTCCTGCCCAGGCCGTCGTGCCCTCCGAGGCCCTCGAAAGGTGACTCACATGTTCGGCGGTTTCGAAAGCCCAACCCATCTCTTGCTGGTGTTCCTTGTCGTGCTGCTGTGTTCGGCGCCAAACGGCTTCCTGAGATCGGGCGTGACCTCGGCAGCCATCCACTGCGTCAAGGAGGCGCTCACCAGCCCGGACGAGGCTCCGCGCGAGGTAGATGAGCGATGAGGTGAGTTGGTGCTGAGCTAATCTGCCGCTTTACGGCGCTTCGGGGGAGCGGCGGGCGAGATCGGCACCAACACACCAAGGAGCGGAATGGACATCATCGAGCGGCACTTCGCCGCGGAAAACGCGCACGACGTGAGTGCGACGCTCGCCACCTACACCGACGACGTGATCTGGGACGACGTCGGGCATCCGGCCTGCCCGGTACAGGGCAAGAGCGCGACCGGCGAGATGTACGAGGGGATCATGGACGCGATCCCCGACCTGCACATCGCCTCGGTGCTGCGCTTCGGTGACGGCGATCACGTCGTCGACGAAGCGATCGCGACCGGTCACGTGGAGGGGTCGTTTCTCGGCGTCGACGGCGGCGGCGCTCCGGTCAGGTTCCGGATGCTGCACGTGTTCGATCTTCGTGACGGCCTGATCGCGCGCGAGCAGGCGTGGTTCGACACGGCCGGGGTGCTCCGGCAGATCGAGGCGCACCGGAGCTCGTGACGGCTCAGTCTTCGGGCGGCCGGCGGGCGAAGACGACGCGCTTGAGCTCGGTGAGCGCCGGCCCGCTGAGGCGCAGGGCGGTCTGGAAGCCCTCCTGCCCGAGCTCGGCGGCGTTCAAGGCGCGGCGGAGCTCGTCGAGCGTGCGCTCCTCCTCCTCGACCCGCTCGCGTGCGCCCTCGACGAGGATGAGGTGCCGCGGGCGCTGCAGGCTGTGGGCGAGGCGGACGTACGTCTCGCGTTCGGCGGGGTCGAGCGTCTCGACGGGCACGACCACGGACTGGCCGGCCTGGAGTCGCTTGCGCACCGCGGCGCCGAGCAGTTCGTGAGCGCGCTCTTCGATCTGGTCGTCGGGCACGCGGCCGGCCAGGAGCTGGCGGACCCGCGCGAGCGAGAGCACGGCGCCGCGCTCCTGGATGACCCGGTCGGCGAACTTGGCGGCCTCGGAGGCCGGCGCGCCGACCACGACGACGAGGCTTCCGGGCGAGTAGCGCATCCGGTCGGTCGGAGCGAGCACGCGGCTGCGCACCGAGATGTCCACCGGGCGGGGCGGTCCACCGTCGCGGCGGGGGCGCTCCGACGACCAGCCCGTCCGTTCGTCGGCACCGATCTTGACGCTGCGAGCGGAGGGGTTGTCGGCCATGCCTGCATCATCGCTGATGTGGCGCCTCGGGCGCGGCCCGGGTCACCCCGGCGGCGCGATTGCCTGCGCCACGCGGCGATATCGGTGATCACCGCCGGGTCGACGTGCTGGGCGGGCTCGTACTCGGCGGGGGTGGAGGGGCCGCTGCCGGCGACGAACAGGTGGTTGAAGTCCGGGTAGACCCGGATGGTCACGTCGGGGCGCCCGTCGAGGGCCGCCCGCCAGCGAGCCAGATCATCGTCGACGGTGACCTGATAGTCGCGGCCGCCCTGGAGGATGAGCATGGGGGTGTCGAGGCTCGCGGCGAGCGCGGCCGGGTCATAGCCGCGGATGTCCAGCCAGTACGTCGCCGGAGCCCCGAGCGGTAGTTCGGTGGTCGGCGTCGCGGGGGAGAGGCCGGGGCTGTCGACCATTCGGGCCTTCTCGGTGAGCGCGTCGATCACCGGCTGGGATGACGCCGCGGTGCCGGGGTTCAGGGAGGCGAGGTAGCGGGTCTGCCTGACGATGACCCAGTGCAGCGGCTGTGCACCCCCGGCCATGAGGATCATCCCGGCCACCGACGGGTCGGCCGCTGCCACCCGCGGGGCCACCGTGCCCCCGAGGCTGTGGCCGAGGATGAACACGCGAGCCGGGTCCACGCCGGGGTGCTCGCGCAGAGTCGTGATCGCCGCGGTGGCCTGCGGCAGGTACTCGTCGCTCAAGGTGAACTCGCGAGCCTCCGCGAACTGCGCCGCGTGCGTGAAGGTGACCTTGTCGAACCGGAGCACGGCCACTCCCCGGCTGGCCAGTCCCCACGCGATGTCCTTGAACGGCTTGTTGCGCCCGATCGTCTCGTCGCGGTCGAGCGAGCCCGAGCCGGCCACCAGCACGACGCCGGGCCATGGGCCCGCCCCGTGCGGGACGGCCACCGTCCCAGGTACAGCGACCGGGTCCGGCCCCACCGTGACCTCGTGCTCCTCGAACCCGGCCGGATCGGTGTAGCGGGGCGGCTCCCACGGCGCGATCGGTGCGGCCGCGCTGAGCGGCGCGATCTGCAGGCCGCCGAGCTTGTCCTCGTCGCTGACCGCCGCGATCAATGCGAACCCGCCCCGCTCACAGGTCACGGGCACCTTGACCACGACCGCACCCGCGGGACCCGGCTCGCTCAGTGCCGGCCCGACCGACGTGACCGGCCCCTGCTTGGCCAGCTCGGCCGTCCAGGCGGTCTCGAGCGCCTCGGGGGCGACGAGCGCTTGCAGCTGTGGCGCGAACAGCGGCGGGATCTCGGCGAAGCGCCCGGCCTGCGCGAGCTCGAGCACGGTCAGGACGGTCTGCTCGGACACGGTGGGCACGAGGTGCCCGAGGATCTCATATCCCGCGTGCGCTAGGGTCGCGCGGCGTGAGCCGCATCGTCGTCATCGGCGCCACGGGGCACGTCGGAACCTACCTGGTTCCGCGCCTGGTGCGAGCCGGCCACGAGGTCGTGGCGCTCAGCCGGGGCGAGCGCGACCCCTACGTGCCCGCGGCGGAGTGGCGCAGGGTCCAGCGGGTCACCGTGGACAGGGAGGCAGAGGACGCAGACGGCGTCTTCGGGGAGCGCGTGGCCGCGCTGGGCGCCGATGCCGTGGTCGACATGCTCTGCTTCACCCCGGAGTCCGCGCAGCAGCTCGTGGAGGCGTTGCGACCGACACGGCCGCTGCTCGTGCACTGCGGCAGCATCTGGGTGCACGGCGCGGCCCATCGCGTACCGATCACCGAGGACGAGCCGCGGACCGCGTACGGGGACTACGGGACCGGGAAGGCGGCGATCGAGGCGCTGCTGCACCGCGAGACGATCGCCGGGGGCGTTCCGAGCGTGGTGTTGCATCCCGGGCACATCAGTGGCCCCTGGCCGTCGATCACCCCCGCGGGCAACCTTGACCTGGACGTCTGGCGGCGACTGGCCACCGGTGAGCCGGTGGCGCTGCCTGGGCTCGGGCTGGGCGTCCTGCACCACGTCCACGGCGACGACGTCGCCCAGGCCTTCGAACGTGCGCTGGCTCGCCCGGCCGCCATCGGGTCGAGCTTCCACGTGGTCTCCGAGCAGGCGATGACGCTCCAGGGCCTGGCGGCGGGTGTCGCGGGATGGTTCGGTCGCGAGCCGGTGATCGAGCTCGTCGAGTGGCCGGAGTTCGCGCGGCGCGTCGGCACCGAGCATGCCGGTGTCACCCGTGAGCACGTCGCCCGCAGCATCGCCGCCAGCATCGACCGCGCCCGCGAAGTCCTCGGGTATCGACCGCGCTACAGCTCGCTCGACGCGCTCCGCGAGTCGCTGCGCACGCTGGTGGCCGGCGGCCAGGTCGACGTCCCCCAGTTCTAGTGCCCGCATCGACCAACCTGCTCACGAACTACAACTAGGATCGCGGCTAGACCCTCTGACAGCAAAGGAGCACCATGCCAGCGAAGGGCAATGCAGAGTGGAAGGGCGACCTCAAGGGCGGCGCCGGCACCTTCACCGCGGGGGACAGCATCTCGGGGGACTACTCGTTTCGGTCGCGGTTCGAGGACGGCCCCGGCGCGAACCCCGAGCAGTTGATCGCCGCGGCGCACGCGTCGTGCTTCTCGATGGCGCTGGCGAACGCGCTGGCCGAGGCGGGAACCCCGGTCAACTCGGTCAAGACCGATGCGACGGTGACCCTCCGGTTCGTGGACGGCGCGCCGACGATCACGTCGATCGCGCTGACCACGGTGGGCGACGTCCCCGGGATCGACGAGGCGGCCTTCAAGGAGGCGGCCGCGGGCGCCAAGGCCGGTTGTCCGGTGAGCCGGGCATTGGCCGGCGTTCCTGAGATCACCTTGGACGCGTCACTGCAGTAGGCGAACCGCCGCGACGGCCGGCTACGGGTCCTCCGTGCCGGCCCCGGCGAACCACTAGGTCGCGCCGGCGTCCCGCGCGGCTCCAGGCGGACCGGCGAGCATCCAGCGCAGCGACGCGACGACCACCTCGTGATCCTGGGGCGGGTGAGCGAGGCGGTCGAGCAGGACGCCGTCGAGCATCACCGCCATCGCGCGGCCGTCGTTGGCGGGGTCCTCGGAGCCCAAGCCCTCGGCGATGGCCGCGCACATGTCCCAGAAGACCTGCGCGGCCTTGGTCATCCGCTCGGCATGGGCCGGCTCCCGGGCGCCCTGGAGCTCGAGCTCCATCCGCGCGAGGTGCTGTCCCTGGTCCTGCTGCGCCGCGCCCGGGTCGCTGTCCGCACGCAGCGGATCGATCGGGCCGCGGTCGCCAGCGGTTAGTTCGCCGGGGCACGGCCTCGCCGATGCGCCCAGACCCTAGGATGCAGCGATGAGCACCCTCGAGGAGGGACGGGAGATGGAGCGCGTCGGCGATCAGCTCGTGGCCGCGGCCCGGGCGCTGCGCGAGCAGCTGATCGCCGAGCAGGCTGAGACCGAGGAGCGCGCCACCTACTCGCCGGAGATCCACGAGGCGCTGCTGGAGGCGGGCTTCTATCGCATGTATGTCCCGCGGCGCTACGGCGGCCTCGAGGTGGACGTGCCGACCTTCATGCGCGTCGGCGTCGAGCTGGCGCGCGGTGACATGGGCGCGGCGTGGGGGGCGTGCCTGTCGGCCAACCACGCCCTCCAGGTCGGATCCTGGTTTCCCGAGCGCACCCAGGACGAGGTCTTCGGCGCCGGGGACTTCCGCGCCGCCTCGGTCGCCGCCCCCACGATCCGGGCGACGCCGCACGAGGGCGGATACCGGCTGGAGGGTGCCGTCGCCTACTGCTCGGGGATCCCGTACTCCACCTACTACATGGGCCAGGCGATGCTGCCCGAGCCCGACGCCAACGGCACGCCGCGGATGGCCCTGTTCGTGGCGCCGCGCTCGGCCTTCACCCAGCTCGACGACTGGGGCGACACCCTGGGGCTCAAGGGCACCGGCTCGCACACGATCCGCTTCGACGGCGCCGACCTGCCCGCCCACTACGTCATCGAGGACGTCAACATGGTCGACGTCGCCGTGGAGAACGGCACGCCCGGGCTGGCTCTGCACGGCAACCCGATGTACGGCGGCCGGGCGCTGGTCATCTTCACCCTGTCACTCGCCTGCACCATGGTCGGCGGTGGTTACAACGCGCTGGACGAGTACCGCAACTGGGCGCTGGACAAGCCGACTCCGCTGCCCCCGTTCGGCCCGCGCTTTGAGAACGCCGACTTCCAGCGCTGGTACGGCGGCGCCTTCGTCAAGCTCCAGACCGCGGAGGCGGCGATGATGCGCATCGCCGAGATGCACATGGAGGCCTGCCGCCGCAACGCCGACGGCAGCGAGCCCTACACCTGGGCCGTCGATGCCCGGCTGGCGGCGATCGCCCGCGAGGTCATGGTCCAGTGCTGGGAGGCCGTCGAGCAGCACCTGTTCCGCACCATCGGGGCCAGCGCCATCAAGAGCGGCCAGCGCTTCGAGCGCCTGTTCCGTGACCTGGCCACCTCCGCGGCGCACCGCAACACCCAGCTCCGCGACGAGTTCTGGCGCCAGCTCGGCGCGATCGAGCTCGGCGTCCCGTACCCCAGCCCTGCCGGCACCAATACCGGATCCCACCCACCCGCCGCCAACCCAGGCCCCACCCACCCCACGCGCCCGACCCACCCGCCGCGCTGACGCTCAGCGCGCCGAGTCGCGCGCCCGGGTGGTATAGACCCCGGTGGGCTGCGCGTGGTAGCCCTTGGCCCCGACCGCGAGTGCCAGCGGGCTGCGCGGGTCCTGGCCGGCCGCCAGCGCATCCAGCGCGCGCCGAAAGTCGTACGCGGGTGCCCAGCCCAGCTCCTCCCGGGCGTGGGCGTTGACGTAGACGCGGTCGATCACCGGGAGCATCGTCCAGCGGCGACGCGCGTACACCTCGTCACAATCCGGGAACAGCCTCCGGACCACCGCCGGCGCGTCGCGGTGCAGATCGTCGAGATCACCGAACCCGAACGGCGTGGTGGCGCTGATGATGTAGCGGCCGAAGCCGATCTCGGGTGCGCGCTCGAGCGCCAGCAGGTGCGCGTCGACCGCGTCCTGGAGATCCACGCGGCGATACAGCAGCTCGTTGACCTTGAGATTGAGGTCGTCGTACGCCGCCCGCGCATCGTCGCGGTCGTCGTCCTCGGGGAAGAAGCGGGAGGTGCGCAGGATGAGGCAGGGCAGGCGATGGTCGCGCCACACGAGCTCGCACAGGTTCTCGGCGGCGGTCTTGGTGACGCCGTAGATGTTGCGCGGAACCGGCTGGACCTGCTCGGTGATCCAGGCCGCCGGCGCGCCCGCCCCCGGCGTCAGCGCCCGGCCGAAGGTGCTCGTCGTGCTGGTGAACAGGAAGCGGCTCACTCCCGCCGCCACCGCCTCCTCGAGCAGATTGAGGGTTCCGGTGACATTGGTGTCCACGAACTCGCCGCGTCCGTGCGATGCGACGTGTGGCTTGTGCAGAGTGGCTGAGTGGATCACGGCGTCGACCCCCGCCATGGCGCTGCGCACGCACTCCCGGTCGGCGATCGAGCCGACGACGCGCGTGAACTCCGAGGCGAGCACATCCAGGCCCACCACGTCATGGTCGGTCGTCTCGCCCAGGACCCTGACGAGCGCCTCGCCCAGGTGCCCGGCGCTCCCGGTGACGAGGATCCTCACCCACGCCCCCCGGACACCCGGGTGCGCAGCGCGGACTTCAGCTCGTCGTCGCAGAAGGCGGCGTCGATGGCGGTGAGCGTGACCGCCGACAGATCCTCCTTGCTGAAGCCGAGGCGCTCGAAGCACACCTGGTACTCGCCGCCGATCGTCGCCCCGAAGTAGGGGGGATCGTCGGAGCCCAGGGTGAGACGCACCCCCGCGTCGCGCAGCTGGGGGAGCGGATGCTCGTCGAAGCCTGGGAACACCCCGAGCACCACGTTGCTCGTGGGGCACGTGTTGAGCACCATCTCGCGGACCGCGAGCTCTCCCACCAGCGCAGGATCCTCGATGGCCCGGACCCCATGGTCGATGCGGGTGACCGGCAGGGTGAGCGCGGCGCGGACGCTGTCGGGGCCGGCCCACTCGCCGGCGTGGACGGTGCACCCGAGGCCCGCCTCGGCGGCGATGGCATAGGCCTGCGCAAAGTCACCGATCGGGAAGTTGGCCTCATCGCCGGCCATCGAGAAGCCGACGACATAGGGGTGGGTCTCCTGCGCCGCATAGGCGGCCACGGCCAGCGCACGCTCCACTCCGAAGTTCCGGACGGCCGAGATGAGGATCCGCCCCTCGATGCCGTGCAGCCTCCGGGCGTCGTCGATCCCGCGGGCGATCCCGTCGAGGTGCTCCTCGTCGGTCAGCCCCACCAGGCGCGCATGATCGGGCGAGGCGGTGAGCTCGACGTAGATGGCCCCCTCCGCGGCGCAGTCGCGCAGGTACTCATAGGTGATGTCGCGGTAGTCCTCGGCGGTGCGGATGACGCTCGCCGCCATGTCATAGGTGCGCAGGAAGTCCAGGAAGTCCCCGTAGTGGAAGCGGCCGTGCTCATTGAGCAGGCGCTCGGGCAGCGGCATCGCGTTGCGATCGGCCAGCCGCTGCACGAGCTCCGGTGTCGCCGTCCCCTCGAGGTGGACGTGGAGCTCGACCTTGGGCAGGGAGTCGACGGTCATCTCAGCACCTCCATCACGATCGGCACGGACCGCTCGGGGCCGTCCCCGAGCTCAAACGCGGCGCGCAGCGCAGCGGCGGCCTGCTCGGCGCTCGCCTCATCACGCGCGTGCACCATCGCCAGGGGACGCTCCCCGGGCCCGACCCGCTCGCCCAGCGCCGCCACCTCGGTGAAGCCGACGCTGTGGTCCACTGGGTCGCTCTCGCGGGCCCGGCCCCCGCCGAGGCCGACGACCGCCATCCCGACGGCGCGCACGTCGACCGCGGCCACCGTCCCGGATCCCGCCGCCTCCACGGCGCGGACCACGGACGCCGCCCGCAGATGCCGGTCGGGCGCCTCCATCAGATCGGCCGGCCCGCCCAGCTCGGCCGCCATCGCGCCGAAGCGCTCCGCCGCCGCTCCGCCATCAAGCGCCCGCTCGGCCGCCGCGCGGGCATCCGCCACGTCGGCGAACACGCCCCCCAGCACGAGGAGCTCCGCGCTCAACGCGAGCGTGACCTCGGTCAGGCGCTCGTCGCGTGCGGCGCCGGTGAGGTGATCGATCGACTCGCGCACCTCCACGGCGTTGCCGGCGGTGCGCCCCAGGACCTGGTTCATGTCGGTGAGCAGCGCCGCCGTGGGCAGCCCGTTGCCGCGGGCCACGTCGACGATCGCGCGCGCGAGCTCCCGGGCGCTCTCGAGGTCGGGCAGAAACGCCCCCGACCCGACCTTGACGTCCATCACCAGCGCATCCAGGCCTGCGGCCAGCTTCTTGGACAGGATCGAGCCGACGATGAGCGGGATCGACTCGACGGTCCCGGTGGCGTCGCGGATCGCGTACAGCCGCCGGTCGGCCGGGGCCAGGCGGGCGGTCTGGCCGACGATCGCGCACCCCACCGCCACGACCACGTCACGCAGTCGGTCGGACGCGGGGGCGACGTCATAGCCCGGGATCGACTCGAGCTTGTCCAGCGTCCCGCCCGTGTGGCCGAGCCCGCGGCCGGAGATCATCGGCACGGCCGCCCCGCACGCGGCGACGATCGGCGCGAGCAGCAGGCTCACCTTGTCCCCGACCCCGCCGGTCGAGTGCTTGTCGAGCACCGGGCCCGCCAGCCCGGCATCGCCCCACTCCAGCACATCGCCCGAGCGCGTCATCGCCCCCGTGAGTGCGACGCGCTCAGCCGAGGTCATCCCCCGCAGGAAGATCGCCATCGCCAGCGCGCCCACCTGCGCGTCGCTGACCGAGCCGTCGGCGATGCCGGCCACGAGCTCGGACACCTCGCCGGGCGACAGCTCCTCGCCGTCGCGCTTGCGGCGGATGAGCTCAGCGGTCAGCATCGCCGCCCCCGATCCGCGCCAGGAACCCCAGCAGCAGGCGGCTGAGGTCGCCGGCGGCGCGCTCGCCGTCGCGGAGGGTCTGCTCGTGGCTGAGCGGCACGTCGGACATCCCCTCGGCGAGGTTGGTGATCGCCGAGACGGCGACGACGCGCAGGCCGCAGTGCCGCGCCACGGTCGTCTCGTGCACGGTCGACATACCGACGGCGTCGGCGCCCAGCCGGGCGAAGGCGCGGATCTCGGCCGGGGTCTCAAAGCTCGGCCCGCTCACCGCCAGGTAGACGCCTTCGGCGAGATCCACGTCCAGCTCCCGAGCCACATGGCGCAGCTCAGAGAGCAGGGCCGGGTCATAGGCGTCGCCCAGGGGCGGGAACCGCGGTCCCACCGCATCGTCGTTAGGGCCGATGAGGACATTGGTCCCGGTGAGGTTGATGTGGTCGGTGATCGCCATCAGCCGCCCCGGTCCGACCTCGGGCCGCAGCGACCCGGCGGCGTTGGTGAGCACCAGGATCTCGGCGCCGGCGGCGCGCAGCGCCCGCACCGGGACGCGCAGGGCGTCCACCGGCCCGCCTTCGTAGAGGTGGGCGCGACCCTGGAGCACCGCCACGGGGACGCCCGAGATCTGTCCCAGCACCGCCCGTCCCGCGTGCCCGGCCACCGTCGGGCGCGGGAACCCGGGCAGATCCTCGTAGCCGACGACCACCGGGTCAGACACGGCGTCGGCCACCGCTCCCAGGCCGGAGCCGAGCACCACCCCCACTCGCGGGCGCGAGCCGAACCGCTGCACCAGCACCTCGGCCGCGTCGGTCATCGCCCCAGCTCGCTGCGCCCGAACGACAGCGGCAGCAGCTCCGCGAGGGTCGTCGTCTGCGGAGCGGAGCCCGGCCGCCCGAGGTACACCGGCGTGTCCGCGGACCCGAACTCGGCCAGCCGCTGGCGGCAGCCGCCGCACGGCGGGCACACCTCCGCCTTCTCGGCGACGACGGCCACCGCGGTGATCGCCGTCTCGCCGGCCGCCACGAGTGCGCCGATCGCCGACGCCTCGGCGCACTGTCCCTGCGGGTAGGCGACGTTCTCCACGTTCGCGCCGGTGTAGATGGCACCAGTGCGCGCCCGGACCGCCGCGCCCACCTTGAACTCCGAGTACGGCGCGTAGGCGCTGCGCATGACAGCGTCGGCGGCGCGCAGGAGCGTCTGCACGCCGTCGAGGAGCAGGTCGGAGTAGCCGACCGCCACCAGCGCGTCGTCGGCGATCGCCAGCTCGGAGCGCAGCCGCGCCACCTTCTCCCCGGCCTCGTCGGGCGCGTTGAGCCCGGGACCGACCATCGCCTCAAGCTCGATGAACGTGCCCAGCCCCTCGACGTCGTCGAGGTGGATGCGGACGTGCTCCCACACGAACAGCCGCCGTCGCTTGACGACGACCACCGTCTCGCCCAGCGCGGCGTCGAGCGCCTCGCGCAGAGTCGCCGGATCCTTGGCCGCGGCCCGGACGAACGAGCTCTGCTGCGCCTCGGTGGTGTCAGGCCGCCGGTAGGCGATGAGCTCGGCGCCGGATCCCGTCTCCTCGCGGAGCTTGAGCCGGCCGTGACGGCCCGCGAAATACGTGTCGCGCTGCTCCAGCACGCCCTCATCGACCGCGCCGAGCGCCTGACAGCGGGCGGCGGTCGCGACAGGGTCGGGATCGCGGGCTTTGATCTCGACGTTGACGGACACCATGGGCGGCCGTGAGCGTATCGAGCGCACCCGGGTAGGATCGCCCCCGTGCCCCAGCGTGTGAATTGCGTCCAGCACGCCGTCCTGGCCGATCGCCTCTCGGTGATGCGCGATCGGTCGACCCCGTACAGCGTGTTCCGCCAGGCCCTCTACGAGGCCTCCGCGATCATGGCGGTCGAGGTCGCCCGTGCGCTCCCGGTGAGGGAGGTCGACATCGAGACGCCGCTTGAGACGACCCGCGGCCTGCGGCTGCGCGACGAGATCGCGGTGGTCCCCGTCCTGCGCGCCGGCCTGGGGATGGTCGAGGGCTTCCTGCGCCTGCTCCCCGATGCCCGCGTCGGGCACCTGGGCATCCAGCGCGACCACGAGGACCACGCGCCCATCGACTACTACGAGCGGCTGCCGCCGGGGCTGCCCGACGTCCCCGTCTACCTGCTGGATCCGATGCTCGCCACCGGGGGCAGCGCGGTTCGAGCCCTGCATCACCTCAAGCGGGCGGGGGCGCGCCACCTGGAGCTCGTCTGCCTCGTGGCCGCCCCGGAGGGGCTGGCCGCGCTCGAGGCCGAGCACTCCGACGTCACCGTGTGGACCGCCGCGATCGATCGCGAGCTCGACGAGAACGCCTACATCCGCCCCGGCCTCGGCGACGCCGGCGACCGGGTCTTCGGCACCCTCTGAGCGCCCGCCGAGGCTGGATTCCGGCTAAGCCCCGGCGCCCCGCCGATCGAGCCACTTGTCGCTGGCGCGATGCTCGTACCCGGCGAGCTGGTCGAGAAGCGCGGAGGCGTCGGTGGAGACGAGCAGCGTCTCGCGGTGCTCGGCTCGCAGCAGCCGCTCGGCCACCATGTGGTCGAGCATCGCCAGCAGCGGCTGCCAGTAGCCGGCGACGTCGAGCAGGCCGATCGGCATCCGAATCAAGCCGAGCTGGCTCCAGGTGAAGAGCTCGAACAGCTCATCCAGGGTCCCCGTCCCGCCGGGCAGCGCGATCACCGCGTCGGAGAGGTCGGCCATCAGCGCCTTGCGCTCGTGCATGGTCGTCACCTCGCGCAGGTCGGTGAGGCCGGTGTGGGCGATCTCGTGCTCGACGAGCTGGCGCGGGATGACGCCGATCACCTCGCCGCCGGCTGCCAGTGCGCCGTCCGCGACGGCGCCCATCAGACCCACCCGGGCGCCCCCGTACACCAATCCCAGACCCCGCTGCGCGATGAGCCGACCGAGCTCATCCGCGGCGGCCGCGTACTCAGGTCGCGCGCCCGGGCTGGACCCACAGAAGACGAGGACGCGCGCGATCACAGTGGCCAGGCTATGGCCCGGATCAGACGAACGAGCTGCCCGGGAGTTCCGGGACGTCGCGGCCGGTGAGCCAGCGCATCACGCTCGCGCCGACGTCGGCGAGCGGCCCCTCCCATCGGCGTCCGCCGTCACCCCTGAAGCGCGCCAGCAGCGGGGCGTACTCACGGGTGTGGTCGGTGTGATCGGTCGTGGGGTCCACCCCGTGGTCGGCGGTGAGCACCAGCAGATCGTCCTCGCGCAGTAGCCCCAGCCACTCGCCCACCGCATCATCGATCGCGCGCAATGCCCGCGCGAAGCCGGGCACGTCGTGGCGGTGGCCGTAGACCTGGTCGGTCTCCACGAGGTTGACGAAGACGAGCCCGCCGGACAGCGAGCGCAGGAGCTCCGTGGTGGCGGCGATCCCCTCGGCATTCGTCGCCCCCGGATGCTTGACGTCCACCCCGACCCCGGCGAACAGGTCGCGGATCTTGCCGACGCCGTGCACCGGCACCCCGGCCGCCTGCAGCTCCTCCAGATACGAGCGCGACGGCGGCGGCAGCGCGAAGTCGCGGCGCCCCTCCCGCCGGTGCCAGGCGCCCGCGGAACCGTCGAACGGGCGGGCGATCACTCGCCCCACCGCGTGCTCGCCGTCCATCACCGCGCGCGCCGCCTCGCACACGCGATACAACTCGGGCTCGGGGAGCACATCGACGTGCGCGGCGATCTGCAGCACCGAGTCGGCCGAGGTGTACAGGATCAGCTCGCCGGTCGCCAGGTGGTGCTCACCGAACGCGTCGAGCACCGCGGTTCCGCTGAAGGGACGGTTGCAGCAGAAGCGCTGCCCGGTCGCATCCTCCAGGGCGGCGATCACGTCATCGGGAAACCCCTCCGGATAGGTCGGGAGCGCGTGCTCCACCTTCACCCCCATCAGCTCCCAGTGGCCGGTGGTCGACTCCTTGCCCGGCCCCACGGCGCCCACCCGGCCGTGCAGCGCCGGCGACGCAGAAGGCGGCACGCCCTCGAGCGCCACGATCGACCCGAGCCCGAGCGAGCCCAGGACGGGCAGGTCCAGACCCCCGGCGAGCTCGGCGAGATGCCCGAGCGTGTTGGTCCCCTCGTCGCCGTACGAGGCGGCGTCGGGCAGGGCCCCCACTCCGCAGGCGTCCATCACGATGACAGCGGCGCGTCGCATGTGGAATGGATATCAGTGGAGCGATAGCCTCACCATCCATGAGCCGTCGCCTCGCACACGTCGACCGGGTGGGCGTGGAGGAGCGGGTCGCCCAGCTCGGCACGCGCTCGATCAAGACGACCGCCAAGCAGCAGGGCATCCGCCTGGCCGTGTCGATGGTGGACCTCACCACGCTGGAGGGCGCCGACACGCCCGGCAAGGTGCGCACCCTCTGCGCCAAGGCGGTGTGCCCCGCGCCGTCGATGCCCGAGATCCCGTCGGTCGCCGCGATCTGCGTGTACCCGGCGCTGGTCGGCGTCGCCCGGGCCGCGCTGGAGGGCTCCGACGTGCACACGGCCTCGGTGGCGACCGGCTTCCCGGCCGGCCAGGTGTCAATCGAGGCCAAGCTGCGCGACACCGAGGACGCGGTGGCGGCGGGCGCCGACGAGATCGACATGGTCATCTCGCGCGAGGCCTTCCTCGCCGGCGACGACGCGCGCGTGCAGCGGGAGATCGCGCGGATCAAGGACGCCTGCGGCGACGCGCAGCTGAAGGTCATCCTGGAGACGGCCGAGCTGGGCTCCTATGACCACGTGCGCCACGCGTCGATGCTGGCCATGGAGGCCGGCGCGGACTTCATCAAGACCTCGACGGGTAAGGCGGCGAGCGGGGCCACCCCCGGCGTCTGCCTGGTGATGCTCGAGGCCATCCGTGACTACGCCGAGCGCACCGGGCGGATCGTGGGCTTCAAGGCCGCCGGCGGCGTGTCCACCAGCAGGGAGGCCCTCAAGCGGCTGGTCCTGGTCAAGGAGACCCTCGGCGACGAGTGGCTGACCCCGGAGCGGATCCGGATCGGGGCGTCGAGCCTGCTCAACGACCTTCTGCTCCAGTACGCCAAGACCGAGACCGGGCGCTACGGGCGCTCCGAGGACTTCTCCAAGGAATGACCACCGAGCAACGCACGTCGATCGTCTGGGACTACGCCCCCGCACCGGAGGCGACCGATCACGTCCGGCTGGCCGACCGCTACGGCCTGTTCATCGACGGCGCCTTCCGCGAGCCCGCGGAGTCGCGCTACGAAAAAACGCTGAACCCCGCCACCGAGCAGCCGATCGCCGAGATCGCGTGGGCCGGCCCCGCCGACATCACCGCGGCCGTCGAGTCGGCGCGCGCCGCCCAGCCCCGATGGGCCGCGCTGCCCGACCGCGAGCGGGCCAAGTACCTGTTCCGCATCGCTCGGCTCATCCAGGAGCGCGCCCGCGAACTGGCGGTGGTCGAGACCCTCGACGGGGGCAAGCCGCTACGTGAATCACGCGACATCGACATCCCGCTCGCCGCCGCGCACTTCTTCCACTACGCCGGCTGGGCCGACAAGCTGCGCTACGGCGTCAGCGCCCGTGAGGTGGCGCCCCTCGGTGTCGTCGGCCAGATCGTCCCCTGGAACTTCCCGCTGCTGATGGCGGCGTGGAAGCTCGCGCCCGCGCTGGCCTGCGGCAACACGGCGATCCTCAAGCCCGCGGAGACGACCCCGCTCACCGCGCTGCTGCTGGCCGAGATCTGCCAGGAGGCCGAGCTGCCCGACGGCGTCGTGTCGATCCTGCCCGGCGACGGCGAGGCCGGTGCAGCGCTCGTACGCGCCCCGGGCGTCGACAAGATCGCCTTCACCGGATCGACCGCCGTCGGCCGCGACATCCAGGCCGCCCTCGCCGGGCGCCCCACGAGCCTCACGCTCGAGCTCGGCGGCAAGTCGGCGAACATCGTCTTCGAGGACGCCGCTCTGGACCAGGCCATCGAGGGGATCGTCAACGGGATCTTCTTCAACCAGGGCCACGTGTGCTGCGCGGGTTCGCGGCTGCTCATCCAGGAGAGCGTGCTGGACGACGTGATCGCCAGGCTGTGGCGGCGGATGGGCCGCCTGCGCGTGGGCGACCCGCTGGACAAGAACACCGACGTCGGCGCCATCAACTCCGCCGAGCAGCTCCAGCGGATCGAGACCCTCGTCGCAGCCGGTGAAGACGAGGGCGCCCGGCGGCGCACGATCGTCTGCGACCTGCCCGAGCACGGCTACTGGTTCGCGCCGACGCTATTCACCGACGTCTCGCCCGCGCATCGCATCGCCGTGGAGGAGATCTTCGGTCCGGTCGTGTCGGTGCTGAGCTTCCGGACCCAGGCCGAGGCCATCGAGAAGGCCAACAACTCCCGCTACGGGCTGGCCGCCGGGATCTGGACCGACAAGGGCGCCAAGGCGTTCGAGGTGGCCGCCGCCCTGCGCGCGGGCGTCGTCTGGCAGAACACCTACAACCACTTCGACCCCACGGCGGCGTTCGGCGGCTACAAGGAGTCCGGGTTCGGCCGCGAGGGCGGCCCGGCCGGCCTGCGTCCCTACCTGAAGGTGCTTCGATGAGCGCGGCGGCCGGGGGTGGGCGGCCGGGACGTATCGCGGTGCGCAAGACCTACAAGCTGTGGATCGGCGGGGCCTTCGTGCGCTCGGAATCCGGCCGCTACGACCACGCGGCGCGCGCCGACGGCGGCGGCGAGAGCCAGGTCAACATCCCCCGCGCATCGCGCAAGGACGTGCGCGACGCTGTCGCCGCGGCCCGCAAGGCGTTCGGGCCGTGGTCGGCGCGCACCGCCTATAACCGCGGCCAGATCCTCTACCGAGCCGCCGAGGCGCTCGAGTCCCGGCGCGACCAGCTCGCCGCCATCGCCGATGCCGCACAGGTCGACGCGTCCGTCGACGTTCTCGTCCACTACGCCGGCTGGACCGACAAGTTCCAGGCGGTCCTTGGCGGGATCAACCCCGTCGCCGCCCCGTTTTTGTCCTTCTCGATGCCCGAGCCGACCGGCGTGGTCGGCGTGGTCGCGCCCGACGCGCCCGAGCTGCTCGGCCTGGTGGCCGAGATCGCCCCCGCGCTCGCCGCCGGCAACACGGTGGTGGCGATCCTGTCAGAGGCACAGCCCCTGGCCGGGCTGGACCTGGCCGAGGTGCTGGGCGTCTCCGACATCCCGGGCGGGGTGGTCAACCTCCTCTCGGGCCGGCGCACCGAGCTCGCCACCGCGCTGGGCGCCCACCGCGACCTCAACGCGATCGTCGACGCCGGCGGCGACCCCGACCTCGGCGCCGAGCTCGACCGGCTGGCCGCCGAGACGATCAAGCGCGCGCGCCACGGCGACGCCGTGGCCAGCTACGAGACTGCCGTCGTCGACGCGCTGGAGCGCATCGACGCGCTCACTGAGCTGAAGACGGCATGGCATCCTGTGGGCGCGTAGCCGCCGTCCGGTCCGAGACGCGGCGGCCCCGGCCGTTCAGCACGCCCTCCAGCATGAGCACCCGCCGCATGATCGCCAGCGACCCGGCGTAGGTGGAGTCCATGCCGTAGTAGCTCAGACCGCGGGCGCCCAGCGTGCGCGCCTGCGTGTAGGGCGTATCAGAGGCATAGTGGATGATCCCCAGGTCGATCGGCAGCTTGGAGAAGTTGACGGCCTCTCCCACGGGATATCGGTCGGCGTCGGCGATCTCGTAGACGGCGTTGCAGAACGGGCCCGCCTCCATCTCGACCACCGTGTAGGCCTCGCGGTAGTAGAAGTCGAGGTAGGAGCGGTTCTGGAGGAAGGTGCTCTTGACCGTCACCGCGCGCTGGTTGTCCAGCCCGGTTCCGAAGCGCAGGTCGCCGGCCAGGTCGTTGACCCCGAAGGCGTTGTCCAGCCAATAGGTCGAATTGGAGTGCTCGTCGTGGACGACGCTCGAGATCATCACGTCGCCGACGTCGGCGTTGAGCGTCGCCGCCTTGCCCAGCACGTACACGCCGCGCAGCGCCGCGCGGTCGACGGCCACCTCGCGCAGGATGTTGTAGGCGCCCAGGCCCAGCGGATAGTCGATGTTCACGATCACCGCCTCCGAGGCCGCGAGGGCGTCCGCGTCGACCTCGCCGATGCGCGGGTCCAGCCCGTCGCAGCGCAGCGCCGCCAGGGGCAGGATCTGCGCCGGCACCCGGAGCGCGGTGGTGCTGCGCATGTGGGTGACGCCGCCGGCCTTCTCCGCGTCGCGGCGCTCGGCCTTACCCGCCCGGCCCTTGGTGGCGAAGTAGATGCGGGCGACGAAGTAGAGGAAGTTCTCCCACGACCCCTCGGCGCGCCCCTCGCGGAAGGCCGCCAGCTCGTGGCGCAGGATGTCGTCCGCGGGCATGGTCTCGACGAAGGCCACCAGCTCCTGCTCGCGGTCGCGCGCCACCGAGGTGGCGATGTTCACCAGGCTGTGGGTGTTGGAGCTGACGAAATACAGCGGTCGCTCGGTGGTGAGGCCCTCGCGGTTGAGCTCGGCGCTGACCGGCGCCCACCAGCGGCGGGTCATGCGTGCGTAGCCGGTGTTCGACCCGCCGAACATCCGCATGCGCAGGGCCATCCGCTCTGAGGCGATCAGCCTCAGGTGCTCGGCAAAGCGCTCGCCCCAGGACTCCTCCAGGCGGCCCCAGTCCTCGGCGCTGCCGCCCAGCAGCCGCGCGCACTCCTCAGCGGTCGGCTCGCCGTCGCCGACGATCTCCTGCCAGCCGGCCGCGCGCTGGCGGACGCGGATCTTGTTCCACTCGATCTGGAAGGCGACGAGCGTCGGCAGCAGGTCGTCGAGGTCCGATGCGCTGGCCAGGAGCACGGCGAGCGTGCCCGCCCCGTCGTCATACCAGCGCCGCCGCCGGGCGGGCGCCTCGGCCTCGTCCCACGTCTCCACCGGGAGACCGGCGGTGACCAGCGCCTCGAACTGCTGGGCCATGGCGACGAGCTGGGCGCCGACGATCCCCTCGGGGAGACGGCGGATCGCGTAGATGAAGGCGCCGAGGTCGATGTCGTCGCTGGCGGCCAGCGGATGCAGGCTGGAGCCGATCGCTCGGTGCGAAGGCTCGAGCACCCGGAGGTGGGTCTCGCCGCTGGAGCGCAGCAGCGTGTTGTACGTCCGCTGGTAGAGCTCGATCTCGTCACTGAGACCGACGGCTCCCTCAGATCGTCGGTCGAGGGCGAGGCGGGCGACGGCCATCGGCTACTCCTTCACGTAGGGAATGCCGCTCGCCGCCGGCGGACGGCTCGCGCCGATCAGACCAGCCACGGCGATGAGGGTGAGCAGGTAGGGCAACGCCTGAAACAGTGTCGCAAGTGTCCCCGAGAACGTCGGCAGCCGGTCGGCCATCGCCTCGGAGAAGCCGAACAGCAGCGTGGCCACCAGTGCCAGGCCGGGACGCCAGCGCCCGAAGATGACCGCGGCCAGCGCGATGAACCCCTTCCCCTCGGTCATGTTCGGGGTGAAGGAGCCCACGAAGGCGACCGAGAGGTAGGCGCCGCCGAGCGCGGCGAACATCCCCGAGACCACGACGGCCACGTAGCGGATGCGCAGCACCGGCAGGCCGACGGTGTCAGCGGCGCGCGGCTTCTCGCCGACGGCGCGCAGGCGCAGGCCCCAGCGGGTGCGGAACAGGAAGAAGGCCAGCGCGGGCACGAGCAGGAGCCCGAGCCACGTCATCAGGTTGGCGTCGCCGATCGCCTGGCCGAAGAACCCGACGTGTTGGATGAGCGGGATCTTGATGTTGGGGACCTGGGAGATGTTGTTGGGGGTGCCGTTGGTCCCGTAGTGGGCGGTGAAGAAATAGCCCGTGATCCCGAGGGCGAGGAAGTTGATGCCGGTTCCGCTCACCACCTGGTTGGCGCGCAGGTGGACCGAGAAAACCGCGTGCACGAGCGCCAGCAGCGCCCCCGCGGCGGCGGCGACGACCAGCCCCAGCACCCAGGAGCCGAGCACGTCGGCCCCGTAGATCCCGAAATAGCAGCCCATCAGCATCATGCCCTCGAGGCCGATGTTGATGACGCCGCTGCGCTCGGAGACGATGCCGCCGAGCGCAGCGAACAGCAGCGGGGTGGCATAGCGCAGCATGGCCGCGACGAGCGCCGACCAGACGAACACCGTGTTGAGGTGGCCAAGCCCGGACTTGGTCGACGCGATCGCGCCCGCGATGGCCAGCACCGACAGGCCGAGATCGATGTAGCCGAGCCGGCGTTCTCCGGCTTGAAGCGCGATCGCCCCGGCCAGCATCGCGGCGAGCCCGAGAACGACCGACGGGACCGGAGTCCGGACGAGGAGGGGCGGCAGCGTGATGACCCACGTGAGCACGGCGAGGACGACGCCGGCGATGCCGACGTGCCTGGCCGACGCCAGCCGGGACGGCGAAGCGGCGATCGTGCCCGCGCTCACGCCGCGCCTTCCATGGTGCCCGGGCTCACGCGGCGCCTTCCTTGGTGCCCGCCGTCTCGGGCTCGCCCGGTTTGCGTCTCAAGCCGACCGCGATGCCCCGCCCCCCGCGCAGCACGCGCAGGGCGATCACGTCGGTGGACACCAGCAGCACGATCAGCCCCTGGATCATGTAGGTGAGGTACTGGGCCAGGTTGGGGTCAAACACCGTCGGGTCGAGGTTGCGCTGCGACGTCCCCGTGAGCAGCGCGCCGAACAGCAGCGCCGCCGCCACCACCCCGCCTGCGGTGTTGCGCCCCAGCAGCGCGACGGCAATCCCCAGGAAGCCGATCTGGGAGGTCTGGATGTCGTTGGTGAACAGCGAGAACTTCCAGCCGAGGATGTCCATCGACGCGGCCACGCCGGCGAACGCGCCGCAGATGAGCATCACGCGGACGTAGTTGCGCCCGACGTTCATGCCGGCGTAGCTCGCCGCGTCGGGGTTGAAGCCGACGGCGCGCACCTCATAGCCCAGCCGCGTCCGGTTGATGATGATCGCGAACACCACGACGGCCGCGAGCGCGATGAAGATCCCGATGTCCAGGCCCTGGAGCTGCGCCGAGCCCCAGAACACGGGCAGCTTGGCCGAGGCCGCGATCGTCTTGGACACCGGAACCGAGGATTGGGACGGGTCCTGGAGCGGCCCGCCGAGCTGGAACAGGTACACGCCGAGCCAGATCGCGATCCAGTTGAGCATGATCGTGGAGATCACCTCGTGGACACCGACGGTGGCCTTGAGGATGCCCGCGATCCCGGCCCAGGCGGCTCCGGCCAGCGCGGCCAGCGCGATGGCCAGGACGATGTGCAGGAAGGCCGGCATCCCGCTGAAGGACGAGCCGACCCAGACCGCCACGATCGCCCCGAGCGTGTACTGGCCCTGGCCGCCGATGTTGAACAGGCCGGCGCGGAAGGCGAAGGCCACGGCCAACCCGACGAGGATCAGCGTCGTCGTCTGGATGAGCGTCTGCTGGAGCGCGAGCGCCGCCGACGCGCGCTCGGCCCCCCCGACCCAGGGGAACAGCCAGTTCAGGCCGGTGCCGTTGAAGATCGCCCGGTAGGTGCTGAGGGGGTTATGGCCCGTGAGCAGCACCACGAGACCGGCGACCAGGAACGCGATCAGGGTCGTCAGGATCGGCACGACCACCCCGCCACGGCGCAGGTAGGCGGTCAGCCGCGCGGGCGAGGTGAGCGAGGCCTCGAGCGCTTCCTCCTCGCCGGGCTCGGCGCCGCCCTCGACGATCTGCTCGGCGTCGGGCTCGTTGGCGCTCATACCGTCACCGCCGCGTCCGCATCGGGCTCCGCGTGGCCGCCGGTCATGGCGATGCCCAGCGTCTCCTCGGTGACGTCGGGTCCGAACTCGCCGGCGATCTGGCCCTCGTAGATGACGAGGATACGATCGGCCAGCGCCCGCACCTCCTCGTACTCGAGCGAGACGAGGAGGACGGCTCGGCCCTTGTCGCGCTCGGTGATGAGCCGGCGGTGCACGAATTCGATCGCGCCCACGTCCAGGCCGCGCGTGGGCTGATGGGCGATGAGCACCTTCGGATCCGACGCGATCTCACGCGCGACGCACACCTTCTGCTGGTTGCCGCCCGAAAGGGAGACGGCGAAGGCCTCCGGACCCCCGCCGCGGACGTCGAACTCGCGCAGGAGCCGGCCCGCGCGCTCGCGCATGCGGCGTAGGCGCAGCCAGCCGCGGGCGCTGAACAGCGGTCGCCGGTACTCGCGCAGGGCCATGTTCTCCGTGAGGGTGAAGGGGAGGACGAGGCCCCGGCGGTGGCGGTCCTCGGCGATATGGGCGATGCCGGCCTCGGTGGCCGTGCGCACCCCGTGCCCCGCGATGTCCTGCCCGTCGACGACGACCGCGCCGGACTCCGGGATGCGCAGCCCCGTGATCGCCTCGACGAGCTCCTGCTGGCCGTTGCCCTCGACGCCGGCAAGAGCGACGATCTCGCCCGCGCGCACCGACAGGGACAGCCCGTCAACGGCGGGAAGTTCCCGGTCGTCGCGGACGTGGAGGTCCTCGACGTGCAGCAGGGGCTCCCCGGACTTCGAGGATCCCTCCTTCTCGACGGCCAGCAGCACGTCGCGGCCGACGACGAGCTGGGCCAGGCTGCGCTCGGTGGCGCCCTCCCGCGGGACCGTGTCCATCCGCTTGCCGCGGCGCAGCACGGTGATCCGATCGGCCACCTCGAGCACCTCGTGGAGCTTGTGGCTGATGAAGACGATCGCCGTGCCGTCGGCCTTGAGGCGCTGGATCACCCCCATCAGTTCGGTGACCTCCTGTGCGGTGAGCACGGCGGTGGGCTCGTCGAGGACGAGGATGCGGGCGCCCCGGTACAGGGCGCGCAGGATCTCGACGCGCTGCTGGGCGCCCACGGTGACGTCCTCGATCGTCGCATCGGGATCGACGGCGAGACCGTAGCGGTCCGACAGCTCGTGCACGCGGGCCCGCGCGGCCGCGAAATCGAGCCGCCCGCCCGCACGCTGGGGCTCCTGGCCGAGCACGATGTTCTCGGCTACGGTCATCACTGGCACCAGCATGAAGTGCTGGTGGACCATCCCGATGCCGAGCTTGATCGCGGCGGACGGCGACTCGATCTCCACCACCTTGCCGTCGACGAGGATCTCGCCTTCGGTCGGCTTGTAGAGGCCGTACAGGACCGACATCAGTGTCGACTTGCCGGCGCCGTTCTCACCGAGCAGCGCATGGACCTCGCCGGCACGAACGTCGAAGTCGACTCGGTCGTTGGCCACGACCGAGCCGAACCTCTTCGTGATGCCCTTCAGCTCGAGCACCGGAGCGCCCGAGCTCGCCGGCACTGGGCTATCTGTCATTCAAACCGCGTCTACGGAACCGTGTTCGGGATGTTGTTGAGCTGCCCAGCCTTGATCTCGCTGTAGATCTTGGCGATCTGCGGCGCGAACTTCAGCCCGGCCGGGCCGATCTTGCCGTAGCCGATGCCGCCGTTGGCGACGTTGTTGGTGACGTTGGTCCCGGCCGCGAACTTGCCTGCCATCAGGGCCTTGATCGCGTTGAACACCGCGACGTCGACCTTCTTCTCGGCCGAGGTGAGGATGTAGGACCCCAGGTAGGCCTGGTCGGCGTCGACCCCGATGCCCTGGTCGCCCGACTGCTGGGCGGCCGACAGCGCTCCGAGCCCGCAGGCGCCGGCCACCTGGAAGACGACCTTGGAGCCCTGCTGGATCTGGTTGAGCGCGATCTGCTTGCACTTGGACTGGTCGACGAAGTCCTGCGAGTACCCGTTGAGCGTCTGGATGCCCGGGTCGGCCTTCTTGGCGCCGGCCTGATAGCCCGCGATGTAGTGGTCGACCGGCGGGATCTTCTGCCCGCCGACGCTGGAGATGGTCTTGTACCCCTTCTCCTTGGCATACAGGCCCGCCAGGTAGCCGGCCAGGTAGCCGGCCTGCTGCTCCTCGAAGAGCAGGCCCTCGATGTTCTTGGGGTCGCCCTTCTCGGCGGTGGCGTCGGAGTCCACCATCGCGAACTTGACCTTCGGGAACTGCTTGGCCACCGCGTCAGTGGCGTCGGCCATCAGGAAGCCGACGGGAATGACCAGGTTGTAGCCCTGCTGGGCCAGCGTGGTCAGGTTCGGCGTGTAGTCGGCGCCCGAGCTGGACGGCAGCACCCGCCCCGTGATGTGCAGCTGCTTCTCAGCCTGCAGCAGCCCCATGTATGCGAGGTGGTTGAACCCGTGGTCGTTCAGACCACCGATGTCGGTCACCACCCCCACCTTGAAGTCCTTCGGGTTTGTCGTCCCGCTGCCCGACGTGGCGGCGGCGCTCGACGACGTCGCCGCCGGCGCGCTGGACGAGCTCGAACCCCCGCCCGCCGCGCTCGAGCTCGATGAGTTGCTGCTCCCGCACGCGGCGAGCGACAGGGCCGCCACGATCCCCACGGTCCACATCCCCAGATGACCGGTCTTCCACCTCACGACAGACTCCTCTCAGTCCGGAAAGCGCGAAGGTATAGCAAGCCGTCCTTAAATGCTTGGGCCCAACCCCGCAACCTCGCCGGTTAATCTGCGCCTAACAACCCGAGCCGATTCCGGACCCTGATCAGCCGGCGGCGCGCAGCCCGCGCGCGAACATGTCCCGGAAGTCCGAGACGCTGGCCCGGCGCGGGTTCGAGGGCGCCGAGGTGTTGGCGGCGGCCTTCTCTGCGAGCAGGTCCAGGTCCTCGGCGCGGATGAGCTCGGCCAGCGGCGGGATGCCGAGGTCGACGTTGAGCGCCGCCACGTAGTCGATGGCGAGACGCGCGGCGGTCTCGGTGAGCAGGCCCTCCGTCGCGATGCCGAAGGCTCCCGCCAGCCTGGCGTAGCGCTCAGAGGTGGCCGGGTCGGGCAGGTTGAACTCCATGATGGCCGGCATCGTCGCGGCGCAGCAGACGCCGTGGGGGTGGTCATAGACAGCGCCGATCGACTCGGCCAGGCAGTGGCAGCCCGACGACGTCGGTGATGCCGACGGCCAGTCCCGCGGTGAGGCTGGCCTGCATCATCCCGCAGCGGGCCTCGACGTCGGCGCCGTCGGCGACAGCCCGGCGCAGGTACAGCGCGACGAGCCGCGCCCTTCCAGCGCCATCGCATCCGAGGCGGGGTTGGCCAGCGCGCAGTGCAGCGAGTCGACCGCGTGCGAGAGCGCGTCCATGCCGGTGGCGGCGGTGAGCGCAGGCGGCATCGACAGCGTGAGGTCGGGGTCGACCAGGGCCACCCGTGGGCAGATCCGCGGGTCAAACAGGTTCATCTTCTTGCGCCGCTCGGTGTCGGTGATGATGGCCGATGGGGAGACCTCGCTGCCGGTCCCCGCGGTGGTGGGCACGGCCAGGACGGGCAGGGGTGCGGCCTGCAGCGTCCCGAAGTCCTCCCAGTCGCGCGGGTGGCCACCGTTGGTGATGAGCAGCGCGATGCACTTGGCGGTGTCGATCGCCGACCCGCCGCCGACGCCGATGACCAACTCCGCGCCGACGGCGCGGCCGAGCTCGGCGCCCTCCAGGCAGTGCACGTCGCGCGGATTGCCCTGGACGTGGTCGAACACCTCCGTGCTCAGGCCCGCGTCCGCCAGTCCGTCGAGCAGCGCCTCGCACACGCCCGCGGCGCTGCAGGCCGGGATCGGTGACGAGCAGCGCGCGGTCCACCGATGCCCCGCCCACCCCGAGCGCCCGCGCCTGCGCACCCAGCCGATCGCCCGCCACCCGCGCGCGAACTGCACCCGCGTCGGCATCCAGAACGTGCTCGAGGCGCAGATGCCGGTGCCGGTGCGGGCCAGGGCGGGGTGCAACGGTGCGGTCATGGCGTCCCCGCGTGACTCGGCGATCGTGGTGCGCCGGCCGCCGACCACCACCGCTCCAGGCCGAGGTCTTCACACAGCGTCGCCGCGACGTTGTAGCCGCCGGCGAGCGAGCCCGGCACCCCCGGATGCGTGGCCCCGCCCCCAAGGTAGAGCCCGTTGAGGGGTGTCCGGCCGTCGACGCAATCGGGGTGCGGGCGACCGGTGAACGTCTGCTCGCGCCGCAGCGACCCCTGGCGCACGGACCCGTGGCGCGCGGTCCCGAAGCGCCGCTCGAGGTCCCGCGGTGCGTCGCAGAAGGCGAAGAGCCGCTGAGCGTCAGTCACGCCGTGGACAGCGTCCGCGATCAGCTCCCAGCACGCACTCGCGGTAGGCGACTCGAGCGCGATCCCACGGGAGGGTCGGGTGCTGGTACGGGGCCGGAGTCTCGTAGCGCAGCGTGTGCAGAGGCCCGACCGGCCCGGGCGACGCCTGGAGCGGGTCATGACGGCTGGTCACCGTGAGGTGGCCGGCCAGGCAGCTCGGGCAGTTCGCCCGCGGCGACAGCCGATAGGTGGGCGGCCACGTCCCCCGCGGAGTCGAACCCCACGATCCGGACGACGGCGTCATGCGCCCGCGCCGTCTGCGGCGCGCGGCGCCGCGCCGCGGATCCCGAAGTGCGCAGTGAATGGGCCGCTCGGATCGAGCTTCCACGTGTCCGCAATCGTCGTCAGCACCGGCCCCGCTGCGTCGGGGCCAAGCAGCTCGCCGAACGTGCTGACCGGGTCCAGCGTGGACACCACCGCCCTGGCGCGCACGCGCCGACGGTCGGCCAGGCGCAGTGTCCAGGTCTCCCCGACCGGCTCCAGCGCGACCACACGGGTCGAGACCAGGCACCGTGCGCCTGCTCGGGCCGCCGCGCGGAACAGGCCGTTGGCAACCGACTTGCTCCCGCCCACGGCCAGGGTGGGCTCGAACAGGCGCGCCAGGCACAGCGCTCCGATCGGGCCGAGGGGCATGTCGCCCTGAGTGAAGCCCGCCATGGCGCAGGCGTAGCGCAAGATGATCGCACTCCGCTCGTCGGCGGCTAGGCCGCAGAGCGCCTCGGGCGTCAGCGACCCCAGATGCGGTCCGTCGCCGAGCGCGCTCTCGGCATCGGCGGCGGGGCGGTACAGCAGAGGGGCGACAGCCGTGACGGCCTCGGCGAACAGGCCCTCGAGCTCGGCGCCGAGGCCCTCACCGCCGCGCGTGACGGTGAGCGTCTGACCGTCGATCGTGGTCGCGAACGCCAACTCGGGAGTGACAAAAGCCACCGCGTGGTCTGACAGGCCCAGGTCGCGGTAGGGCGGGCAGTCCTCGCCCGCAGGCAGCAGAAACTGAGCCAGGTTGTAGGTGAAAGGAGTGGAGTAATCGTCGGAGGCCAGGGTGCCACCGCGCTCGAACCGCGCCTCGAGCACGATCACGCGCGCGCCGGCGCGGGCGAGGTACGCGGCGGCCGTGAGCCCGTTGGGTCCGGCGCCCACAATCGCGACGTCGTAGCTGTCGTCCATGACCCTCACCGGCCGGCGGCGCCGTGGCGATCGCGATCGAACTCCAGCGGGGCCGTGAGGCGGTCGAGGTTCTCCACATACCACTCGACCGGCCGCGACCGCCACCAGCGTTGGTGACGCACTCCGGCGTCCTCGGCTACGACCTGTGCGGCGTTGTAGCCGGCCGCCATCCAGCTCAGGCCCACTGGCCAGACGCCGTTGCTCATGTATAGCCCGCGGAACGGCATCCGGTAGGGCATCCGGTCCAGGATCCACTGATCCTCGGAGAAGTCACCCCCGACGACCTGACCGAACTTGGCGGCGCGGTTGAGCCGCCAGTTGTCAAGCGGCGTCCATTCATATTGGTCGAGCACGAGGTCGTCCCAGCCAGGGACCAAGCGGGCCATCATCGCGTTGCGCGCCGCTAGCAGCTCGTAGCGGATCGGGCCGTCCCACGCCTCCGGGCCCCCGAGGCCGTGGAGGGCGTACGGGAAGCACTCCTCGGCACGCAGGATCGTGTGACCTTCGGGCGACACGCTGGTTGGGTCCGCCGGTGCGTAGTAGGTGAACTCCATGAGTTGCCCCGACGCCTTCCAGGTGTCGTTGCCGAGCATGTCAACCATGTACTGTTTGGTGCCCTCCCACGAGTCGAACGCGCGGTAAAGCAGGATCGCCTCGTGGACGAGCGGGTCGAAGTCCTCCGAGCCCCAGTGGACGCGCCCGTCCAACAGCCACGAGGTGACGTGGGAGCCTCGCAGCCCCATCTTCCAATGTCGCATCTTGGCGCCGAGCCGCGCGTCGGCCGCCGAGACGGCCTGCTCGCCCACCAGGCGCAGGGTCTCCGGCACGCCGGCGTTTGAGATGACGCCGACCCGCGCGTCGATCTGAGCCCCGGGGCGTAGCGACCGTTCCGAGAGGACGACGCCCGTGGCCCGCCCGCCCTGCACCACGACCCGGTCGACTACAGAGTTGGTGAGGATCGAACCGCCGTGCTCCAGGAAGCAGTGGGTGAGCGCGTCCACCAGCGCCTCATTACCGCCCAGGCCGATCCCCGTGGTGTAGTAGAGCGCGAACGCCACCCCATAGGCCCCCTGGCCGCGGGCGAACGGCGCGCCGTGCTCCCAGAACGCCACCGGCGTCATGAGGATCTGGCGGCAGGCGTCCGACTCGAAGGTGCGCTCGCACAGTTCCGGCCCGGTCATCTCGGACATCTCGTCGACCGAGTAGCCCAGCGCGTAGGCGCACAGCCCGAACACCCGATCGAGCTTGGAAGGGTCGGGATGGGGCGAGAACGAGCTGAGCTCGTTGAACTCCACCATCGTCTCGTGCACCCTCTCCTGGATGCCCAGCATGCGCTCGCCGTCATGTGCCGAGTGCTTGGCGAAGTTCTCTGCCGTACGCACAGGGTCCTGGCAGATGAGGCAGTTGGTGCCGTCGAGATACGTGGTGCCCAGGATCACCGGACTGGCGCGGAACCGGAACCCGTAGGACTCGAGGTCCAGGTCGGCGATCACTGGCGAGTTGCCGGCGAACGAGACTCCGACGTGCGGGCTGTCCAGCGTCTGCGGCCAGGTCTCGTGGGTGCAGCAGAAGCAGCCGAGCTCCGAGTTGGCCTCGACGATGAGCACGTCCAGACCGGCCTTCTGGAGGTAGGCGGCCGCCGGTAGCCCGCCCGACAGGCCGCCGCCGATGACGATCACATCGTGCATGGAGTCACGCCCCCCCGGCGTCACGGTCAGATCCGGGTGGAGCCGCCGTTGGGCCCCAGGACGTGGCCCACGAACGCTGCCGCGGGCGCCGACAGGAGGAACGCCACCGTCGCGGCGATGTCCTCGGGCCGCCCGATCCGGCCGAGCGGAACATCGCGTCCGTAGGCCTCCACCATCTCCTCGTGCGTGAGGCCGGCGTCGGCGGCATCGACGTCGAGCTGGGGGGTGTCGGTCACGCCGGGGGCGACGGCGTTCACCGCGACGCCCTCACGCGCGTAGTACGCGCGCCACGCTCTTGACCAGCGCGACGATGCCACCCTTGGTGGCGGCGTAGGCGGTGGCGTTGGGCCAGCCGATCTGCCCCCATTCCGAGGCGATGGCGACGATCCGGCCGTAGCCGCGGGCGGCCATCGCGGGCGCGCAGAGCGACAGCAGCCATGCCGTCCCCAGCAGGTTGACCTCGAGCGTGCGCGCGAACTCGGCCTCGCCGTGATCGACGAACGGCGCCATCACCATGAACGCGTGGTTGGCGACGAGCAGGTCGATCGGGCCGCGCTCGCGCTCACAGCGGGCGATCTGCTCGCGCAGGGCGCCGAGGTCGCTCACGTCACACGGCGCGCTGAAGCCACTCACCTCCTCGGCCACGGCGCCGGCGGTCTCCGGGTCGATGTCGTTGACGCAGACCTGTGCGCCCTCGCGCGCCAGGCGCAGCGCCGTCGCCCGGCCGATGCCCTGGCCGGCTCCGGTGACCAGCGCGACGCGACCCTCCAGCCCCTCCAGGCCGGGCGCCCCCGTCACAGCACCGCTCCCGCGTTGGGCGAGACGACCTGGCCGGCGAAGTTCGTCTCCTCCAGCAGCAGGAACGCGACGACGGCCGCGATCTCGTCGGGCGCCAGGACACGTCCCAGCGGGAGGGCCTCGGCGTAGCCGGCGATATTGGGGTCGTCGCCCAGCAGGGGCGTATCGGTGGGGCCGGGGGCGACGCAGTTGACGCGGATGCCCTCCGGCGCGAGCTCGACCGCCAGGCTCTTGGTCATCGCGTGGATGGCGCCCTTGGCGGCCGCGTAGTGCGGCGCGGACGGGTCGCCGATGATCCCGAGCTCTGAGCCGATGGCGCAGATCGCGCCGCGCCCTCGTGCGCGCATCCGCGGCACCACGGCACGCCAGGCGTTGGCGGTACCTCCGACGTGGACCTCGAGCATCCGGCGCCATTCGGCCTCGTCGGGCTCGGCGATGGCGGCCGCCCGGTAGTGGCCGGCCGCGGTCACCAGGTAGTCGATCGGTCCGAGCTCGGTCTCCACCCGGTCCACGGCGTCGGCCACCGCCGGTCCGTCGCGGACATCGAGCGCCAGGCTCAGGGACACGGCGTCCGCCTTCGCGGGCGCGAGATCGACGACGGCCACCTGGTGTCCGTGCGCGACCAGGCGCGCGGCACACGCAGCGCCGATCCCCGAACTGCCTCCGGTGATGAGCGCGGCGGACAAGGTGGCGCGAGCCTAGGCAGCGCCGCTCGCCGCAACCATTGGGACAACGACCGAGACTACGGCCGTTTGGTTGGGATAGCGTACAGCGAGGCACATGAGCTCCTGCACGGTTGCCGCCCTTGCCGCCGATTCGTCGCTACGACTGCGCGTGCTCGTCGACGCCGGCAACGACGATCGTCTGCTGCGCGGCGTCCACGTCTCCGACCTCGATCATCCCGCCCAGTACGCCTTCCCGGGAGAGCTGCTGCTCACCAACGGGCTGTGGCTGACCACCACCGATCCCCGCGACTGGGTCCAGGAGGCCCGCGCGGCCGGGGTCGTGGCCATCGGCTACGGCGTGGGTGAGATGGGCACCGTCACTCCTGCGGCCGTGGTCGATGCCTGCCGCGAGGCCGACCTGCCGCTGGTCGAGGTGCCGGCGGACCTGCCCTTCAGCGCGATCGGCGAGTGCGTCATGGAACGCAACCGCGCGTCGGACGCGACGGTCCGCCTCCAGCTCATGCGGCTGCGCCGCCTGCTGGAGGAGCTGGCCCGCGGCGAGGGCTACGGCGCCGTCGTCGAGCTGCTGCGCCGGGAGACGCGGCTGCAGGTGTGGCTGGTCGGGCCCGGGGGCCACAGCCTCACCGGCGATGCCCCGCCGGAGGGGGATGCGGCGCGCATCGCCGCTCGCGCGGCCCGCCGCGGGGACCTCCCGTGCGCGGTCGCGCCGGCGCTCAGCGCCTTCGGCGTGGCGGACGCCCTGTCCTCGACGGCGGTCATCGTGGGCAGCCCGCTGGCCGAGGTCTCAGACGATGCGCGGCTCGTGATCGAGCAGGCCAGCGCGTACCTGGTGCTCGAGGACGCCCGCCGCCGCGAGCACGAGAACGTCCGCTCCGAGCTGGTCGAGGAGCTGCTCACCCGGCTCTGGGACGGAGAGCTGGGGATGCGCTCGCTCAGCGCCCGCCTGGAGGCGCTGGACATCGTGGCCGACCAGCCGATCACCACCGTCATCTCCTCCAACTCCACGCGGGACGTCACCTACGCCGCGATGGCCTGCCGGGACCACTGCCTGGGGGCGGCGCACCGCGGGGCCCGCGTTCTCCTCGTCCAGTCGGGCGGCGAGGACATCGTCGACGAGATCGCCGACCTCATCCGCGACGGCGGCGCCGACCCGGTGCTCGGCATCGGGCGCTCTCCCACGGGCGCCGGCGGCCTGCGGCGCGCCCTGGCCGAGGCAATGAGCGCGCACCAGCTCGCGCTGGCTCGCCCCGAGGGGGAGCGGGTCGTCCGCCGTCTCGAGGTGGGGGCCCACCGACAGCTGCTGGACTTCCTGGAGCCCCACGTGCTGCGCGCGTTTCGCGACACGGTGCTCGGTCCCGTTGAGCGCTGGGACGAGGAGCACAACTCAGAGCTGCTGGAGACGCTGGCGGCGTTCCTGGCCAACGACGGCCACTGGCGCCAGACGGCGGCGCAGCTCCACATTCATCACAACACCCTGCACTACCGGCTCGAGCGGGTCTCGCGTCTCACCGGGCGCCCGATCGAGTCGGTGACAAGCCGGATCGATCTGGCCCTGGCGCTCGCGATCCCGCGCGCGCCGGCGCCGGTCAGCGCTGCCTGAGTCCGCCCCCGCCCGCGCCGCCCGCCTCGCCCGCGCCCGCGGCGGCCCGCCGCTGCAGCGTCACCATGCTCAGCATCTCGAAGACCACGTTGGCCGCGAACAGCGCGGTCACCTGGCCGGGCCCGTCGTAGGCGGGCGCCACCTCGACGACGTCATAGCCGACGAACGGCAGCCCGGCGAGGGCGCGCAGGAACGAGAGCGCCTGGAAGCTCGTCGGGCCGCCCACCTCGGGGGTCCCCGTGCCCGGGCAGAAGGCCGCGTCCACGAAGTCGACGTCGAGGGAGAGGAACGCGGGGCCGTCCCCGAGCCGGCTGCGGGCCCGCGCGGCCAGATCGGCGGGCGTCATCTCGGCCAGTTCGATCCACGGGATGGTGTCCACGCCCAGCGTCGCCGGGATCTCCTCGTCGTCCTCGCCGTAGAGCGGACCGCGGATGCCCGCCTGGAGCATCCGCGAGGGCTCGACGATGCCCTCCTCCAGAGCGCGGCGGAACATCGTGCCGTGCGAGTAGGGATGGCCGTTGTACTCATCCCACAGGTCGGTGTGGGAGTCGAGATGGACGAGGCCCAGCGGGCCGTGGACGGCGGCCAGCGCGCGCAGCTCGCCGAGGGTGACCGAGTGGTCGCCCCCGATGCCGACGCTCACCACCCCGGCCTGCGCCAGCGGGGTCACGAACGCGCTGATCCGCTCGAGCGTGTCCTCGATGTAGCCGGGCACGGTGGGGGTGTCGCCGTAGTCGATCGTCGACAGCGCCCCGAACACCTGCACCTTCTGGACCGCGTTGTACGTGCGGATCATTCCCGAGGCCGAGCGGACCGCCTCGGGGCCGAAGCGCGCGCCTGAGCGAAACGAGGCGCCGCCGTCCCACGGCATCCCGAACACCGCGGCGTCCACGCCGGCGAGGTCCTTGATGTAGGGCAGGCGCGCGTAGGTCCGCGGACCGGTGAAGCGCGGGGCGTCGAGTGCGTTCCAGGGCTCGTACATCACGCCTCTCCTGGGTATTCGACAGGCGTGCCGCGTTCAGCGGCGTTTGCCGCGCTGGCGCGGTTACGGAAGATGCGGTTGCACATCACCAGCCCGATGATCCCGAGCACGGCAGTCATGATGATCAACCCCCAATTCAGCCACCACTGGGGGTTGAAATCGCGCGGCCAGGCCACGTTGACCGTCTCGAAGACGATCCAGACGGCGGCGATGAAGGTCACCGGCCCGCTCCAGCGGCCCATCGACACCGGGCCGGGCACCCATCGCTTGCGCACGCGCAGGACCGCCAGAGCCAGGATCGGCATCGCGTAGGAGATGTAGAAGCCGGCGGTGGAGAACGAGAGCAGCAGCGTGTAGATCTTCGAGAAGCTGATGAACGGCAGCGGCGCCGCGATGCAGACAGTGAGCGCGATGGCGCGGCGCGGCATCCGGTGGCGGCCTGACAGGGACCCCAAGGCGTCGGCGGCGGGCAGCACCCGGTCGCGCGCCGCGGCCCAGATCGCCCGGCTCACCGCCGCCTGGACGGCGATCAGGCTTGCGCTGAAGCCGATCGTGAGCACGATGAGCACGATCCGGCCCGCGGCGGAGCCCAGTCGTGTCTCCAGTGTCGAGGTGATCGGGTCCGCGACGCTGCCCGACAGCACCGCGCCGATGTTCGGGATGGAGAGGCTGATGCCCAGGCAGGCGAAGATGACCAGGCAGCCGGCCACGGCCAATGAGAGGACCATCGCCTTGGGGAGCACCTTGCGCGACTCCTTGACCTCCTCGGCGATCGAGCCGGCCGCCTCGAACCCCACGAACGAGTAGCCGACGAAGGCGACGGCGCCCAGGAACGGCCCGAGCAGCAGCGGCGGCGAGTGTCCGCTCCCCGCGCCGTGGAACAGGGTCGAGAACGAGTTGGTGCGGTGAAAGAAGAACAGCACGATGCCGATCCCACCCGACGCCAGCAGCTCGCAGGTGAGCGTGATGTAGAGCAGCCGCTTGAGCAGGCTGCCACCGATCATGTTCGCCGTGGTGCAGAGCAGGATCACGCCCAACGACACGGCGGCGGTGGCCTCCTTGCTGAAGCTGGTCACGTTCAGCGCGGCCAGCAGATACTGAGCGGCGGCGAGCGACAGAACCGACAGGGTCAGCGTGAGGCCCCACATGTAGGCCCATGCGGTCATCCAGCCGAAGCGCGGGCCGACCAGCTCCTTGGACCAGGCGTAGACGCTGCCCTGGAAGGGCCACTTGGAGACGAGGTCGCCGAACACGCCGGTGACGAGCAGCTGCCCGATGAGCACGATGGGCAGCGCCCAGAACCAGCCCGGGCCGGCCAGGGCGAAGCTGATCGCGAACACCGAGTAGATGCCGACGATCGGCGAGATGTCAGAGAAGGCGAGGGCGAACGCCGACGAGAACTTGAAGTCCCGCGTCGGTGCCCCTCCGTGCAGCTCCTCGAGGCGTTCGTGCTCGAGGTCCTCCCTGAGCGCGGCCGCGGCCCCGCTGGGGTCGGCCTTCTGACCCGGATCAGTACCCGATGACATCGACCCTCTCTCTCCTCAGTGCGGTGCGTACGCCTGCGGGGCGACCGTAAAAAGAACCCCGGGATGCTGCCATTGGGTCAAGCACCAAATGGCGGGGTGAGTGCCTGGGCAAGTGACCAAGTCAGATCCCCGGGCCTGCCGGTCTAGGATCGCGCCGTGCCTCCGCGCTACCAGCCGACCGACTCGTCGGAGAGCCCGCGCTTCACGGGTGTGCGGACCTACGCGCGGTGTCCTCTCTCCGACGACTGGGCCGGTGCCGACGTCGCCGTCCTGGGCGTTCCCTTCGACTCGGCGGTGAGCTTTCGCCCCGGCGCTCGCTATGGCCCGGCCGCCGTGCGCGAGATGAGCCTGATGATGCGCCGCTGGCACCCGGCGCTCGAGGTGGATGTGTTCGACGCCCTGTCGGTCATCGACGGCGGCGACATCACGACCACCCCGGGCAACGCCGAGCGGACCGCCGGCCAGATCGCCCAGGCGCTGGCCCCGGTGCTCGAGGCGGGCGCCGTGCCGCTGGTCATCGGCGGGGATCACTCGATCGTGCTGGGTGAGCTGCGCGCCCACGCCGCTCAGCACGGCCCGGTCGGGGTGGTGCTGCTCGACGCCCACGCCGACACGTGGGACTCCTATTGGGGGGAGCGCTACACGCATGGCACGCCGTTTCGCCGCGCGCTGGACGAGGGCCTCATCGACCCCCACCGTTCGCTGCTGGCGGGGATGCGCGGGTCGCTCTACGCCGCCGCGGACTACGAGGAGCCGCGCGAGTGGGGCTTTGCCATCGTGCCGTGCGAGGAGCTGCGGACCTGGACGCCGGAGCGCTACGCCGGCGAGGTGGCCCGCCGGCTGGGCGACGGTCCCGCCTACATGTCGTTCGACGTCGACGTGCTCGACCCGGCCTTCGCCCCCGGCACGGGCACGCCGGAGACCGCCGGGCTCCTGCCCCACGAGGCGCTGGCCTTCCTGCGCGCGCTCGCCGGCCGGGCGTTCGTCGGCTACGACGTCGTCGAAGTGTCACCGCCCTACGACAGCGCCGGTCAGGTGACCGCGCTCAACGCCGCCACCGTCGCCTTCGAGATGCTGGCCCTGACGGCGATCGCCGCCCGCGGCGCGACCGGCTGACCCATCCCCTGCGAGAGACAGGACAACGATGACGACCACCGCCGTGCTCTCATTCGACGTCGACGCGGAATCGGCGATCCTGGCCGTCGGACGGCGCTATGCCGACCACGCCATGGCCATGACCCACCAGGCGTTCGGCCCGCGGGTCGGCGTCCCCCGCATCCTGGCGCTGCTCGCCGAGTACCAACTCCCGGCGACGTTCTTCATCCCCGGCCTCACCGCCGAGCGCTATCCGCAGACGGTCGCCGACGTGCTCGAGGCCGGCCACGAGGTCGCTCACCACTCCTGGTCACACCGCTCGGCCGTCGACCTCGACGCCGCGGGCGAGCGGGCCGACTTCGAACGGGCGCTCAAGACGCTCCAGGCGCTGGGCGTGGAGGTCAAGGGCCACCGCGCGGCGATGTGGGAGGCGAGCTGGCGGACGGCCGACCTCGTCGCCGAGTACGGCCTGGCCTACGACTCGAGCCTGATGGACTCAGACGCCCCCTATGTGCTGGAGACCTCCCGCGGGGCGATCGCGGAGCTGCCGCCGTTCTGGGGCCTGGACGACTGGGAGCAGTACGCGTTCCTGCCCCGCCCCGCGATCGGCGATCAGGTCCGCTCCCCGCTCGTGGTGGCGGAGGCGTGGGTTCACGAGCTCGACGCCATGCGCCGCCACGGCGCCATGTTCATGCTCACCTGCCACCCGTTCCTCTCCGGGCGCGCGGGGCGCGTCGAGGCGCTGCGCATCCTCATCGAGGCCGGGCTGGAGCGCGGGGACGTCGAGTTCCGCAACGCGCTGGAGGTGGCAACCGCGACGCTGGACTCCGCCGACGCCCCCCGCCGCAAGCTCGAGCCCGTCACCGTGTCGGAGGCCGACTTCCCCGAGTGGTGACCGGCGGCTCGTGGATGCAGAAGTCGTGGTAGCTGCGCGGGCGCGTCGGCGTCCGGGTCGAGGTACGGCAGCCCGCTTGACGCGCGGATCACCAGCTCGGCCGGCGCCACGTGGCGGCCCGAGATGCTCTGTCCGTCGATGGCGGCGATGAGGAAATGGGCCGCCCGGCGGCCGACCTCGCCCAGGCGCATATCCACGGTGGTGAGCGGCGGGCGCGCGGCCCGGGCGATCAGCGCCCAGTTGTCGGTGCCGACCACGGCGATGTCGTCGGGGACCGAGACCCCGGCCTGGGTGAGCGCGTCGGTCACCCCGCGGGCGATGAGGTCGCTGCCGCAGTAGATGGCATCAAGCTCGGGCCCAGGATGAGCGGCCCGCAGGTCGCTCGCGCCCCGGCGCCCCCACGCCTCGCTCCAGTCACCCATGCGCGTCCCGCCCACGATCGCCAGGCCGTGCTCGGCCAGTCCCTGCGCCAGGCCGGCGGCACGGCGGGTCACCGCGTCGAAGTCGGGCGGGCCCGTGACATGGGCGACGCGCCGACGGCCGACCGCCACGAGGTGCTCGGCGGCCAGCCGGCCTGCGCCGTGGTCGTCGACCATCACCGAGCAGTCGCGCGGATCCGTGGACGGCGTGTGCGCGTACACCACCGGGAACGGGAGGGACGTCGAGATCGGCGGTCGCGGGTTGGAGCACCGGCCCGTCACGATCAGCCCGTCGATCCGCCGGCCCAGCAAGGTGGCGAGCTGGCGCTGCTCGCGCTCGGCGTCGCCGCGGCTGTCGCACATGATCACCGAGAGCTCGCCCGAGCCCAGCGCGTCCTCGGCGCCGGCCATCACGGGGCCGCTGAACCGGCCGAAGCTGTCAGAGGTGACCAGCCCGACGGTGAAGCTGCGGGGTCCGAAGATCCCGCGCACGAGCTCGTTGGGCCGGTAGGCGAGCTGCTCGCTGGCCGCCATCACCCGCTGGACGGTCTCGGGCCGCAGCGTGCCCCGATGGTTGAGCGCCTTGGAGACGGTGCCCGGGGAGACGCCGGCGAGCTCCGCCACGTCGCGGATGCTCGCCGGGCGCTGCGGATCTCGCGCGGGGGCGCTCACGTCACGTCACGTTTGGACGCGGACGCCATCCTCAAACGAACGCACCGACGCTTCGGCCAGCTCCACCGCCCGCCGGCCGGCCCGGGCGTGAATCGGCGGGTCGGCGCTGGCGCGCAGCGCGGTCAGCAGATCCTCGACGTGCCTGTCGAAGGTGTGGGTGAAGGTGCGCCCCTCGTCGTTGAAGTAGCCGGGCCGCCACACCCGGTGCGTCTCGTCGCCGGCGGTGGACAGGACCAGCTCCTGGACGGTGTCGCGGATGAGCGCGTGCCCGCGGGTGCCGTTGATCTCGATGTACTGCGTATCGGGGTAGGCGTAGGACGAGTCGTAGGTGCCGACCAGGCTGCCGACCGCGTGATTGGCGAACGAGACGGCGATGGCCATCGTGTTGTAGACCGTCTCGTCGGTCTTGTTGGTCATCTGGGCCATCACCGATGAGATCGGCCCGGCGAGGTGCTCGAGCATGTCGAACCCGTGGCACTGGGTCTCGATGAGATTGCGGTGGGGGCTCTGGCCCGGGTTGGCCTCGCCGCCGAAGCGCCAGGTGACGTGAACGATCTCGCCCAGCTCACCGGCCTCGATCGCGGCGTGGGCCCGCTGGACCGCCTCGGCATAGCGATGGTTGAAGTTGATGGCGAAGAACAGCCCGCGCTCCTGCGCCTCGGCGACAAGCTGGTCGGCCTCCGCGAGGCTGAACACGAGCGGCTTCTCCACCAGCAGCGGGACGCCGTGGCGGATGAGCTCGAGCGTCGGGGCGAAGTGCTCCTCGTTGGGCAGGCTGGTGGTGACCAGGTCGGGGCGCGCCTGCTCGACCATCTCCTCGATGTTCGTGTAGGCCGTCGTCTCATACGCCGCGGCGCGGGCCTGCGCGCGCTCGGGGGTCCGGCCCACGATCGCCACCAGCTCGGTGTCGGGGCGCCCGGCGAAGATGCGTGCGTGCTGGGCCCCCCACGTGCCGGCGCCGACCACGGCGACGCGCAGACGCTCGGCGCTCATGACGGCTCACCCACGATCACGACCTTGCCGGTCTCGCCGGCCAGGAACAGCTCAAAGCCCTCGCTGATCTGGCTGCGCGGCAGCTGGTGGGTGATGATCGTCCCGAAGTAGTCGCGGTTGGCCAGGAGGAGATCCAGGTTGTCGCGCATCTCGCCGTAGCGGAAGTACTCGGAGCCCATCACCGTCCGCTCGGTGGCGATGAGGTCCGGTGAGACGCTGAGGCTGAGCCCCTCGCCGTGGCCGACGCAGGCCAGCACCCCGCGCTTGCCCAGGACCTCGATGATGGACTCGCGCACCGCGGTCTTGCCCGTCGAGTCGATGGCGGCGTCGATGTCGCCCAGCTGCGACATCGCCTTGGGCTCGCGAACGTCCACCGGCACGCCTCCCAGTGACTCGGCGAACTTCAGCCGCCACGGCGACACGTCGGAGATGTAGACGGGGAAGTCCTGACCGAAGCGCGCCTTGGCCATCGCCAACACCCCGAGGCCGATGGGGCCCGCGCCGGAGCAGAAGAGGCTCTCCACGTCCTCGCGCATGCGCGTGATCCGCCCCAGCGCGTGGCCGCCGGTGCCCATCACGTCCAGGAGCAGGGTGGCCTCGGCCCCGCTCAGGTCGTCGGGTACCGGGAAGAAGTTGGTCTCGTGCACCACCTCGAAGGGCCCATAGCCGCCGTCGGCGGTGAAGCCCATGTCATTGCGCTTGGCCAGGCACTGGTTGGTGTGGCCGGCCAGGCAGCTGCGGCAGGCGCCGCAATAGTCCATGAGGAAGACCGCGCCCCTCGTGCCCACCGCGGTACCGGTCCCTCCGCCCGCGGCGAGCACCGTCCCCGCCGCCTCGTGACCTGGGACGCATTCCGAGCCCTCGTAGTACTGCTCGCGATCGGTCCCGCAGATCGCGTTGGCCTCGACGGAGAGCAGCAGCTGGCCCGGGCCGGGATCCGGATACTCGCGATCGGCAAAGACGATCTTCCCGTCGCCGACGAACGTCGGGGCGCTGGCTGTGCGTGGCATCGCTCTCCCTCTTCTCAGCGCCGCGCGGACGCGAGCGGCTGGAGCTTCGGCAACATGTTTCCGGGAACGGTAGCGCGAACGTCAACTGACCTGGGGAAGGGCTGGCTGGCTGCGGCGTTGGCGGCTGGCGCGAGGCGCCGCGTCGGGCGTCGTGGGAGATATTCCGCCTCACAGGTTGGCGGTGGTGGCGGCGGGGCTGGGTGAGGGTTGGTCGCCGCAGCAGATCTCGGCCAGACTCAAGCGTGACTATCCAGATGATGGGGAGATGCGCATGAGTCACGAGACGATCTAATCTGTCGTTGTATGTGCAGTCGCGCGGGGAGCTGCGCCGGCAGCTGACCGCGCAGCTGCGCACGGGGCGCACCAAACGACAAGTTCCAAGGCCGCCCGCCGCGGCGGGGACGGATCCCGGAGATGCTGATGATCTCTGAGCGTCCCGCGGAGGTCGCTGATCGCGCGCTGCCCGGCGCCTGGGAAGGGGACTTGATCATGGGCTCGCGCAGCCGCTCGGCGGTCGCGACCCTGGTCGAGCGCCACACCCGCTATGTGCTGCTGGGATACCTCGGGCACGATCACAGCACCGACCACGTCATCGCCGTGCTCAGCGGTCTGATTCAGACGCTGCCGGCGCACCTGGTCACCTCGTTGACCTGGGATCAGGGCAAGGAGATGGCCGCCCAACGGGATATCTACCAAAAGCCCCTGCAAAGCCGACCAGTTGCGCTCCGGCCACTCCTTCCCCAGCCTGTCGTTGACGTTCGCTGATACCAGGGCTGACCTCCAACAGATCACCCGCACAACCCCCAGCGCTCAGCGACTAGCGGAGTTCACCAGCAGCGTAGGCACCCACGGCCGCGCTCACGCGCTCCAGCGCCGCCGAGCTGCGCCGCCACTGCTGCCAGTACAGCGGCACGTCGATCACCGCGCGCGGGTCGAACTCCACCAGCGCCGCGGGGTCGTCGCCCGAGGCCTGGAGGTCGGGGATCATGCCCCAGCCCAGACCGCGCCGGACGGCCTCGACGAACGCGCCCGAGCCGGGGACGTAGCAGCGCGGCGGGGAGAGCCGGCCGACGCGAGCGGCGTCGCAGGTACTGGTCCTGGAGTGGGTCCTCGCGGTCAAAGAGCACGACCGGGGCCACCGAGAGCGCCTGTGCCGTGACTCCATCGCCGAACCATCGCGCCACGAACGCCGCCGAGGCGCGCGGGCGGTAGCGCATCTGGCCCAGGCGGTGCACCGTGCATCCGGAGACCGTCTGCCGCGACGCGGTCACCGCCGCCATCACCGTCCCGTCGCGCAGGAGCTCGGCCGTCCGCGTCTGGTCGGCGCGCCGGACGTCGAAGGTCAGTCCCGGGCCGGCGCCGGCGAGGGCCCGCACGAACCACGTGGCGAGGCTGTCGGCGTTCACCGCGAGCGGCACCGTGACCGCCTGCCCCGACGCTGCATCGCCCAGCTCGTCCAGTGCATCGGCCGCGATGGCCTGCATCTGGCGCGCCGCGCGCAGCAGCACCTCGCCCGACGGGGTCGGCGCCACGGGCTTGGAGCGCGTCACGAGCACCCGTCCCACCCGCGTCTCCAGCGCCTTGATGCGCTGGCTCACCGCCGAGGGCGTGACGTGAAGCGTGCGCGCCGCGGCGTCGAACGTGCCCTCGGTCACGGCCGCCAGGAGGGCGTCGAGCTGTCCCTGGTCGATCGTCTCTGCCATTAGTCGTGCTAATGGTATGAAAGAAACATAAGTGGCGTTGGAGGGATGTCCGCCCTACGGTGGGCGCGTGCTCGCCGCTCCCGCACCCAGCGCGCTGTTCTCGGGACTGCTCTTCGGCCTCTCGTTGATCGTGGCCATCGGGCCTCAGAACGCGTTCGTCGTCCGCCAGGGCGCCTTGCGCCGCCACGTCGCGATCGTGGTGGCGATCTGCGCCGTCTCCGACGTCCTGCTCATCGCCGCCGGGGTGGCGGGCGCGGGGGCCGCGCTCGCCGGCCGTCCATGGCTGCTCACGGTCACGCGCGCGGGAGGTGCCGCGGTGCTGCTCGCCTACGCCGCGCTGGCGGCGCGGCGCGCCCTCGACGCCTCGGCCATCGAGCGAGCCACCGGGCCCGCGCGCGCCGGCCGTACGGCGGCGATCGCGGCCTGCCTGGCCTTCACCTGGCTCAACCCGGCCGTCTACCTCGACACGATCGTGCTCCTGGGCTCGGTCGCCCACACTCAGTCGCCGCGCCAGTGGTGGTTCGGCGGGGGCGCGGCGATCGGGAGCGTCCTGTGGTTCTGCGCGCTGGCCGGCGCCGCGCGGCTGGCGCACGGGCTGCTCACGCGCCCGCGGGCGTGGCGAGCGCTGGACTGCTTCGTCGCAGTGGTCATGACGGTGACGGCTCTACGGCTGCTGCTCGCGTAGCCGCGGGACAAATGTCGCGCCCTCACCGACGGGCCCCGCAGCGGGCGATGTTTGGCCCGCTTCCCGGCAGGGCGCGCACCAAAGGTCTAGTGGTAGCTGGGCAGCGGGGAGGCGCGAAGGCCTAGGCGGCGCAGACGGGGCGCGCCCGGATGGCCCGGTGCAGCACCTCGGTCAGCTTGGCCGGGGCGATGCCCTTGCGCACGTACGTCATGGCCCCGGCGATCATGAGCTCGCGCACCAGCGGCTCGAACTCGTCGGCCGAGAGGACCACTGCTGCGGTCTCGGGGGAGACCTCGGAGATGCCCTGGATGGCGCGCAGTCCGCCACCGCCCGGCATCTGGACGTCGATCAGAGCCACGTCGGGCTGGGCCGCCTGGGCCAGCGCGATCGCCTGATCGCTGTCACGCGCCACGCCGACGATGTCGAACTGACGCTCGAGCGTGAGGCTCAGCATCGACCGCACGACGGCGTCGTCGTCGGCGATGAGCAGCGTGGGGTGGGCAGAGCGCATCGGATCACATCCGAGCATCGAGGACTCCATGCCCCCATCATCGACAAGACAGTCAGGAAACTTGAGCGCGGCAGAGCGTTGAGGAGGGTTTGCGGCCGCGCCGGCTCAGAACGCCCCTGTGCGCATGTCCTCGATGAACGGCGCGAGGTTGGCCTCGGTGCCCGCGAAGTCGGGCTTGCCGCCGGTCTTGATGGCGTAGTAGTCCTCGCAGATCTGGGCCTGCTGCTCGCGGTTGAAATCCGAGAAGTGCTTGCCGTCGGTCCGCGCCTGGGTGAGATCGCCGTAGTTGTAGCCCATGGCGGTGAACTGGGCGTGCAGCGCCTGGGGCATGTAGGCGGCGCCGATCTTCTCGTACTGGGCGACGTGCGTGAGCTCATGCACGGCGGTCGGCAGGTCGAGGCTCTCCGCGGCCTGGATGATGTGCATCGTCGTCATCGGGCGCTTGGTGGCCGTCGGGTCAGAGCGCTTGTTGATCCACTGCCCCAGCGAGACCATCCAGGAGTTCACGTCGACCCGCACCTCGTCGTAGGGGATCAGGCCCGCCGGGTGGACCGAGAGCGAGGCGTCGCGCTCGTCCTTGGTGAGTGGCCGGGTATGGAAGACCAGCCCCCATGCGAACTGGAGCGCCTCTCCGACGCCGAACAGCTCCAGCGACTGGACCAGCGTCTGGATGCCCCACTGCTTGAAGGCCTCCCACGCCTCGGCCCACGTCGCCTGGCCGGTGACCCCTTTCCAGAGCCAGGAGAGGAGCCCCGAGATCCCATTCCACCCGTCGATCACCACGCGCCACACGCGCACCGGCAGGAAGCGGATGAAGTCCCACGCCAGCGAGCCGAGGAGCGCGAGCTTCTCGAAGGTGAAGCGCCCGACCGCCTTGATGCCCTCCCACGCCTTGTCGCCCATCCACCTGATCGCGTCCACCACCGCGGACCCGGCGCTCTTGAGCCAGTCCACGACGTCGCCGCCGAGCTTCTTGGCGCCCTCCCACACCCAGTCGGCCGCGCCGCTGACGCCCGACCAGACGGTGGACGCGGCCTTCTTGATGCCGCCCCAGAGCTTGCCGAAGAAGCTGCGCTGCAGCGGCCGCTGGGTCAGCTGGGGAGCCGGAGCCTCCTGCGCAGTGGATTGGGCCACCAGCCCCGCCACCGCGCGATTGCCCGCGGTCCGTTGCAGCGCGAGCACGCGTTCCGCTGAGGACAGACCGGGCGCGGCCGCGGGGGCGACCTGAGGCGGCGCACCCCGCTCGGCGGTCGAGGTGTCCTCGGAGTGCTCGTGCCCCGCGCTCGGTCCCATCCGGCGCAGTATCTCAGGGGAGACCGCGATAATCAGGCCACGCGGGCGCCGATGGAACCGAAGATCGCCACAGTCACCGCCGAGCTCGACCTGGCCGACTGGCGGCGCCGGGTCGCGGTGCTCTACGCGGCGGTGCGCGCGGAGACCGAGCCGAAGGAGGGGCACGCCCTGTGGCGGCGCGGGCGCGACGAGCTCATGCGCGAGCACCCCGAGAGCCCGCTGCTCCCCGATGACGAGCTGCGACGCAGCGGTGTGCCCGTACTGGCCCTATGACCCGGAGCTGCGCTTCGCGCTCGAGCTTCAGGACTCGACCGACCCCGAACCGGCGAGGCTGACCCTGCAGACCGGCGGCGAGCGAGAAGACGTCGACTGCGCCGCCTCGGCCGGCTCTCGCTCCCCGCGCCGGTGGACGCCACGCTCGACGTCTGGTGGATGGAGCAGTACGCGGGCGGCCTGTTCATCCCGCTGCGCGACGGGACCGCCGGGGACACCAGCTACGGCGGCGGGCGCTACCTCCTCGACACGGCCAAGGGCGCCGACCTCGGCAGCCAGGACGGGCGCGTGGTCGTCGACCTCAACTTCCTCTATCACCCGTCCTGCCGCTACAACGCGGACTGGCAATGCCCGCTCGCTCCCGCCGGCAACACGATCGGCTACGCGGTGCAGGCGGGCGAGCGCCTGTGACGGTGGCCCGGGCGGCGCCCGCTCACAGCGTGTTGAAGCAGCCGTAGACGACGAACAGCGGGTTGACCACGCTGCGTCCGTGGTTGTCGGTCATCGTCGGGCCGCCGATGAATGTCGGCGGCGACTGGGCCTTGTAGCACCCGTCGTAGCGGACGCTCACGTCGTACTCGACGTTGGTGCGCTGGAAGGGCACGGCCTTGAGCTGGGGCAGATAGACGTAGACGTTGCACAGCCAGTCCCCGGGCCCCTCTGACTTGGCGCCGCGGCGGTTGCAGAAGGGCTGGACGTCGAGCTGGGCCCCGGCGGGCGCGTTGCGGCCGATGAGCCGCTGCTGGAGCAGGCTCACGTTGTTGAACGCCGCACCGATCGCCGTGTTGACGCGGTGGGAGGTGATCCCGATCGGCCCGAAGTTGCTGGCCACCGCCAGCACGGCGATGACCACCGTCGTGGCGGCCACGACGCGCAGCGGGGCGTGCCAGCTCGGGGCGCGGACGGACGAGCCGGCCAGGAAGTCGCGCCGGCGCAGGATGAGCCAGGCGGCGCCGACGCAGCCGGCGATCCACACGAGGCTGACCAGGCTCGTGACCACCAGCGGCCCCAGGAAGGGATGGGCAGTGAACAGTCCGTACATGCCGCCGAAGGCCGAGCCGATGAGCAGCAGATGCACCCACACGCCCTTGCCGATGAGGTCGATGAGCGTCGTGGCCAGCGCGACCACGATGGGCCCGACCACGCCGACGATCCCGTTGCGGCTGGCGACCGAGAACAGCGCGGCCAGGCTGACGTAGGCCAGGAGGGGCAGCACGCACAGCGCCCAGCTCACGAGCGTCAGCGCCAGTGACCGCCCCGACGCCTCGAGGTTGCCGCTGAGGTCCACGAGCCCGTGTCCGCCGACCAGGATCAGACCGGCGAGCAGGCTCGACGCCATGGCCAGGATGAGCATGGCGACCGCGAAGGTGGCGGCCGCGAGCAGCTTGCCGGCGAACAGCTCGCCCAGCGAGCACGATCTCGTGAGGATGGTCTTCCAGGTGTTGTGGCGATCCTCGGAGGCGAACTGATCACCGGCGACGAGCCCCGCGATCAGCGGAAAGCCCCACGCGCCGGCAAAGCCCATGACCACGAGGGAGACGGCGAAGCCCGATGAGTGCACGTAGGCGCCGAACAGCGCGTCGGCCGGGGTGCCGCTCTGCACCTTGAGCAGCGCCGAGAACGCGAACGGGCCGATGGCGCAGACGAGTACCAGCAGGCGGACCGCCAGTTGGGAGCTCAGCTTCAGCAGCTCGGTCTGGTAGGCGGCGAGGACACGCTGGTCAAGCGACCGGCCGCGCGGCCGCCGTGCGGCGTCGCCCGGCACGGCAACGCTGCCCGCGCTCACGCGTCCGCCCCGGCGCCGGCGAACACCCGCTCGGCCAGGTCGTAGGGCTCGAGCTCGTCCACCTTTTCATCGCCGCTGAGCGCGAAGAACATGCTCTCCAGCGGGCTCACCAGGAGCTCCAGCCGCCGCACCGCGACGCGCGCGTCGCCGAGCGCCAGGACGAGCGCGTCGAGGCTGCCCCCCTGGACGGCGATGGCCAGCTGGCCCCGAGGTGAGCGGCCGGCGCGGACCCCGCGGATGGCGGTGGCGATCTCCAGCGCGCGATCGTCGTCGCTGGTCTGAAGCCCGTAGGCGGAGGCGGGCGCCTGGGCGACGAGCTGCGCCGCGCTGCCGTCCCACACGACCCGCCCCTCGCGGATCACCGTGTAGGCGTCGCACACCTTCTCCAGCTCGCCGATCTGGTGGCTGGAGAGCAGGACTGCGACGCCCTGGTCGGCGAGCTCGCGCATCAGCGTGGCGACGGCGCGGGCGCCGGCGGGGTCAAGGCCGCTCGTCGGCTCGTCGAACAGCAGCAGACGCGGAGCGCGCAGCAGGGCGGCGGCGATGCCCAGCCGCTGACGCATGCCGGTGGAATAGCCACCCACCCGATTGCCGGCTCGCTCGCTGAGGCCCACGCGTTCCAGCACCTCGTCGATGAGGCCCGGCGGCACCTCGCCGTCGAGCTTGGCCAGCAGTGCCAGGTTGCTGCGACCCGACAGGTAGGGGTAGAAGCTCGGCTCCTCCACGAACCCGGCGACGCGATCCAGCGCCGCTGATCCCGGACCGCCGAGCGGGCGTCCCAGCAGACTGATCGAGCCGGCGTCGGGTGCGATCAGGCCGAACAGCAGACGCAGCAGCGTCGTCTTGCCGGCGCCGTTGGCGCCCAGCAGGCCGTGGACCTGCCCGGTGGCGACCACGAGGTCCAGCTCGTCGACCGCCGTCGTCGCCTCGAAGCGCTTGACCAGGCCACTGGCGGTGACGGCCTCCACCTCGGCCAATATAAGGGTCGGCGCGATCGTGGTGATCAAGGGTTGCCACGTACGACACCGCTTGATATCAATTTCACCGCTGGACTCACACATATTGCCGCGTTGAGTTGGAGCGGACTCGTCGGATACCGGGGCCGGCGGAGCTATTCGGGAGGTAGCCATGAACGTCGTTGCTCGTCGCCGAGGCCTGCGCATGCGCGCCGCTCTCTTCCTCGCCGCGCTCGCCGTCATGGCGACCGCCGCGATCGGTGTCGCGGTGGCCACCGTCTCGGGCTCCAATCCGTTCGGGACCCATCGCGTGGGTCAGACGACGAGCGGCGCCATCCTGCTGCCGACCAACCAGTGGATCTCGCCGCTGGGCACGCGGATCCTGGACAAGAACGCGCGCCTGGTCTCCAGCACCTTGAGCCCCAGCGGCACCGACGTGGCCGCGCTGGGCTGGAACGATTTCTCCGGCTTCTTGACGATCATCGATCTGAAGACCAAGCAGATCGTCCAGCAGACTCCGCTCAACACGCCGGCAGCCAAGCCGACGGACTCCACCGTCGGGCCCGACGGTCCGCTGTACTCGCCTGACGGCACCACGCTATGGGTCCCGCAGTCCACCTACCTGCTGCGCTTCACCATCGATCCCGCCACCGGCGCGGCGACCGAGGCCGCCGCCATCGCGCTCTGCGGCAACGGCGATGTCACCTCGACGGCGTGCAACGCCAACGCCGAGGCCGGCGCCGCCGACGGCTCCGAGCTGCCCGCGGGCATGGCGCTGTCACCCGACGGCACGCAAGCTCTACGTGGCGCTCAACGGCGCCAACGCGCTGGGCGTCATCGACACCGCCACCAACACGCTGGTCGCGAAGATCCCGGTGGGCAACGCTCCCCGTCAGGTCGTGCTCGCCGATGACGGTGCGGTCGCTTACGTCTCCAACGAGGGCGGCGCGCCCGCGCGACCCGGCCAGTTCACGAACATGTCCGACGGGACGCCGATCGTCTCCAGCAAGGTGACCGGCGGCGCGACGAGCGGCACGGTGTCGGTGGTCAACCTCGCCACCGGCAAGGAGAGCCAGGAGATCCCGGTCGGTCTGGAGCCCTCCGCCCTGTTGCTCGACGGGACCGCACTGTTCGTCGCCAACTCCAACGACGACAGCATGTCGGTCATCAACACCGCCACCAACAAGGTGGCCCAGACCGTCAGCACCAACCCGGTGCCGGGCGCGAGCGTCGGCAGCTACGCCAACGCGATCACCATGCCCAACCCCAGCCACGTGCTGGTCAGCATCGGCCGCGACAACGCGATCGCCCAGTACCGCTACAGCGGGCTGTCCACGCCACTGAAGTACCAGGGCCTGATGCCCACCGACTTCTACCCCGTCCAGGTACAGGCCGACCCGGCCCTGGGCAACCAGATCATCGTCACCAACGACAAGGGCATCGGCGCGCGCGGCCCGGCCTCGACGATCGACAAGGGCCCCAAGACCAAGCCCGGCCAAGGCCCACAACACGTATGACGACACCGGGAGCGTGACGATGTTCACGCTGCCGTCTGCCGGTGCGCTGAAGACCGACACCCAGACGGTGTTCACCGACAACGCCTGGAACATGATCCCGGCGATCAACGGGGGCTCGGCGGACACGGTGCCGTCGGTGATCCCCAAGAAGATCGGTGGCAGCTCCCCGATCAAGCATGTCGTGGTGATCGTCAAGGAGAACCGGACCTACGACCAGGTCCTCGGCGATCTCGGCGAGGGCAACGGTGATCCGGCCCTGGCCCAGTTCGGCAAGAACGTCACGCCCAACCTGCACGCGCTGGCCAGGCGCTACGGCGACCTGGACAACTTCTACGACGAGGGCACGCTCTCGGCCGACGGCCACAACTGGATCGTCCAGGCCGAGGCCAACGACTACAACGAGAAGGAGTTCGGCGCCTTCTACCGCTCCTACCCGTCACAGGGAGGCGACGCACTCGCCTACCAGCGCGACGGCTTCCTCTGGAACGCCGCCGAGAAGGCCGGCAAGTCCGTTCAGGTGTTCGGCGAGTACGCCCACAACCCGTTCGCCCAGCCCCCGCCGTCATGGGACGAGTGGTACAAGGACTCGCAGATCCTGGAGGGCAGCGTCAAGGGCAAGCTCCCGGTGCCCACCCACAAGTTCAGGACCACCAGCGATGTCCCCTCGCTGAACAGGATCCTCGATCCATGGTTCCCGAACTTCCAGCTCAACATCCCCGACCAGTACCGCGTCGATATGTGGCAGCCGATCTTCAAGCAGCAGGAGAAGGCCGGCAAGCTCCCCAACCTCACGTTCATGTGGCTGATGACCGACCACACCGCGGGCGTGGGCTCCGGTGATCCCGACCCGGTGGCCGAGAACGCCGACAACGACCTCGCCGTCGGCCGGGTCGTGGACCAGATCTCCCACAGCAAGTTCTGGAAGAGCACGGCGATCTTCGTGCTCGAGGACGACCCCCAGAACGGCGTCGACCACGTCGACGGTCACCACAGCGTGCTGTGGACGATCAGCCCGTACGCCAAGAAGGGCGTCGACAACCAGTACTACACCCAGATCAACGTGGTGCGGACGGTCGAGCAGCTCCTGGGCATCCAGCCGATGAATCAGATGGACCACTCGGCCATCCCGATGTACAACGCATTCACGGCCACGCCCAGCTTCACCCCGTTCAACACGCTGGCGGAGAAGATCCCGCTGACCCTGGGCGCACCCGGCTTCCCCTCCAAGATCGTCCACGGCGCGCTCGCCGGGACGGGCGCGGTGCCGGCGTCGGAGGCGAAGGTGTACGACGCAGTGGGTGGCGTGGAGCAGGAGCCAGCGCTTCAACGGCCTGCGCGCGGCGCCTGACACGGCCAAGCCGGCGATGCTCAACCGGCTCGACTGGTACTCCTCGCACAACTGGACGGTCGCCTATCCGGGCGACTCCAGGATCTTCGCCCCCGACCAGGTGCCCGGCCGAGACCTGCCGGCGGCGTTCCTGGGCGACAACTGAGATCGGCTGGCTCGCGCGTGGGCGCGAGCTAGCCGCGCAGGTCGCGGCGGTCGAAGGCGACCATCGCGAGCGCGGTCAATACGACGGCGACTGCGCCCATGACGACGAGGTCGATCGCGTCGATCCCGCGCGTGAGCGGGTCGTGGCCGGCGTAGTAGTAGAAGAGGGAGAGGTACTTCAGCCACGCGATCCCGCCGACGAGCGGGGCGAAGCCGTTGATGAGCCAGCCGACGATCCCGACGCCGGCGGCGACGCCCGTGGTGAGGGTGCGCCGCCCGGTGCCGGCCCCGACGGCCAGGGCCACGGCGCCGATGGCCAGCCCGAAGAAGGCCAGGTGCACCGCGAACGCGGTGATGTGACCGATGCCGATCCCGCCGCCGCCGAGCGCCACGCCGGCCAGCAGCCCCGCCCATGCCGGCACCGCGATGATCACCACGAGGATCGCGATCCCCCCGGCCTTCGCGACCACAAGTCGCGCACGCGTGATGGGGTGGGCGAGCACGAGCGCGAGGATCCGGTCCTCCTCCTCGCCCGCGGTGAGGGCCGCGGCTGCGGTGATGGCCACGGCCCCCATCAGCAGCGGGCCGTAGACGGAGCCGATCTCACTGCGAAACCAGCCGGTGATCGTGGCGTAGTCAGCGCCGCCCAGCAGCTCGGACACGCCGCGCGGGAGGTTGAGCTTCCCGAAGGTGTGCCCGACCGCCGGAAACAGCGCACCCACGATCACGAGCACGGCCACCAGCCCGAACGCGGCAGAGCCGGTGGAGGCCAGCCGCAGGCGCACCGCCATCGCCAGCGGCGCGCGTGTCACGCGGACGGCTCCGCCCGGTAGTAGCGCAGGAAGATCTCCTCCAGGTCGTCGTCGCGCGACCGGATCGCGCGCACCTCGTGGGCCGCGGCGGCCTTGACCACCGCGTCGGCGGACCCCTCGAAGGCCACCGTCAGGGTCGCGCCGGTCGCCGTCACCTCGCGTACGCCGGGCAGCGTCTCGAAGGCTGCCGCCGGCGGCGGCGGATCGGCGAACTCGATCTCCAGCCGCTGCACGGCGACACGGCGCAGGTTCTCCAGTGAGTCGACGACGACGAGCCGTCCCTGGCGCAGGATGGCCAGTCGGTGGGTGACCCGCTCCACCTCGGAGAGGGTGTGCGAGGAGAGGAAGACCGTGCCGCCCTGGGCGGTGCACTCGGCCAGCAGCGCGTGAAAGCTCTGCTGCACCAAGGGGTCCAGTCCGGCGATCGGCTCGTCGAGGATGAGCAGCTCCGGGTCGTGCATGAACGCCTGAATGAGGCCGAGCTTCTGGCGGTTGCCGGTGGAGAGCTCGCGGATGGGCCGGTGCAGCTCGGCGTCGAACCGCTCGGCGAGGGCGTCGCGGCGCCGGCGGTCCACGCCGCCGCGCAGCTCGGCCAGGTAGTCGAGGACGGCCGCGCCGGTGAACTTGGGGTACAGGCCGAAGTCGCCGGCGAGGAACCCGATGCGCCGGCGGATCGCCAGGCTGTCGGCGTGAGCGTCGAGGCCGAGCAGCGACGCCGAGCCCGACGTCGGGCGGATGAGGTCCAGCAGCAGCCGCATCGTCGTCGACTTCCCGGCGCCGTTGGGTCCGAGGAAGCCGAACACCTCGCCGCGCTGCACCTCCAGGTCCAGCTCGAACAGTCCGCGCCCGCCGCCGAAGTCCTTCGACAGCCCGTGGGTGGCGATCGCGGGGGTGTCGCTCAGGCTGAGTCCTGGGAGCTGTACGGCGGGTCCTCTCCGCGCACCTCGCGGTAGCGGCGGTCAAACAGCGCCAGGACCTCGGTGACGTCCGACGGGCCGTGCAGAGCGTGGCTGACGCCCACCGAGTCCGGCGTGGCCGCCGCCGGCTCAGCCTCGCCGTGCTCGATCAGCTCGTCGTGCTCGACGCTCAGGAACGGGAGCTCGGCGATGCCGCGGTCGGGGTACAGGAGCCCCAGCTCGGCGTGGTGGTAGCGCACGACGGTCACACCGTCCGGGCGCGGTTCGATGCGCACGCCCGGCCAGCTGTCGAGCTCGTTGGCAACCTCGTCGACAAACGCGGTGGGGTCCGTCACCGGCCCATCGTATCTCTGCCGCGAAACGCCGCTCCGTGCAGGGGAATGGCTCCGCTAGGCTCGGGGGGTGCCTGCGAGGTCCACCGTCGAGGAGGTGAGCGCCCATGCCGACCGGCTGAGCCGCCACATCGCGTTCGTCGGCTTCATGGGCGCCGGCAAGTCGACGATGGGGGAGCTCACCGCCCGGCGGCTCGGCCGCACCTGGTTTGACACCGACCAGGTCATCGTCGAGCGCTGCGGGCGCTCGATCCCGGAGCTGTTCGCCGCCGGCGAGCAGGACCACTTCCGGGCCCTGGAGAAGCAGGTCATCGCCGAGCTGCTCGTCGGCGAGGCGGCGGTGCTGTCCCTCGGCGGGGGTGCGCTGGAGGACGCCGACACGCAGACTGCCCTGTTCGAGCGCGCCTTCGTGGTCAATCTCGAGGTCTCGTGGCGCGACGTCCAGGCCGAGCTGCCCGCCCTCATGCGGACCCGGCCGCTCCTCAAGGACCGCACCGAGGGCGAGATCCACGAGCTGTTCCTGCGCCGCCAGGAGACCTACCGCAAGGCCGACATGCGCATCCGCGCGCCGCGGGGGGACGTGGAGGCGGCCGCCGAGTACGTGCTCTCGGTCATGACCGCCCGCCGGCCACAGGTCATCTAGGCGCGGATCGTCATGCGGGTGACGCCGGTGGCCGCGCCCCCGCATATCCCAACGACGCCGCGGCCGCCCGCAGCGCTGCCGTCACCGCCTCCTTCAGGCGCTCGCCGCGCGCCAGCGCCGCCGCCAGTCCCCCGGCGAACGCATCGCCCGCCCCCACCGTGTCCACGATCGACGGCGCCGGCGTGGCCGCCAGCCGGGTCACCGCGCCCGACTCGGCCACCAGACAGCCGGCCGCGCCGAGAGTCACCACCGCCGCGCGCCCCGTCAGCGCGGCCAGCTGCCGCGCCGCCGCCTCCACATCGGTGGCTCCGCTGAGCTCGAGCGCCTCGGACTCGTTGGGGGTGAGGATGGCCCCGATCCGCGCCGCCTCGAGCAGCGAGGGACGAGCGGGAGCGGGGTCGAGCACGGGCGCTGCGCCCGCCTGGGCGCCCGCACGCACGGCGGCCGCGATGGCTGCGTCCGGGATCTCGGCGCTCACCAGGACCACGTCGGTGGCCGCCAGCTGTGCGAGTGAGCGAGCCACGTGCTCGGGATCGACCCGGCCGTTGGCGCCGGCCGCGACCGCGATGAGGTTGGCGCCCTCGGCGTCGGTGACGATCAGCGCGGCGCCCGTCGGCGCGTCGGCGCGCACCATCACGGCGTCGACGTCGACGCCCTCGGCGCGCAACGTGGCGATCGCGGCCTCACCGTCCGCGTCGTCCCCGACCGCCGAGACGAACACGACCGTGGCGCCGGCTCGCGCCGCGGCGGCGGCCGCGTTCGCGCCCTTGCCCCCGGGGCTGATCGCGAGCGCGCCGCCCAGGGCGGTCTCGCCAGGACGCGGCAGCCGCGGCACCTGGATCGTGCGGTCCACGTTGGTGGACCCCACCACGAACACGCGTCCCGGGGCCCGCGACATGCCGGGAGACTAACCACGGACGCGCCCGGGGCGTGCGCCCCTTAATATGTGTGCCCAGGAGGTCCCTTGTCGACGAGCGATCCAGAACACCCCCGCTCCATCAGCGCCGCGCTTGATCCCGCTGCTCTCCGCGCCGCGCTGGTCCCGCAGCGGCCCGTCTTCGCCAATCCGTGGGACTCGACCGAGGACATGTTCGCCTGCTACTTCGCGGTCGCGTTCTTCGATCCGCTCCTGCTGTGGGCGGGCGGAAAGATCATGGGGGCGATCTTCGGCTTCGGCACGCACTGGCCGCTGGGCGTCTTCCTGCTCGCCGCGCTGGTCGGCGCCGGTGGCTTCATGACGATCGTCGGCCGCGAGCGCACGAGCCTCTCGGTGGACATCCTCGCCATCGCCGCTTGGATCGTGCTGGGACTGATCGTCGCGCCGATCGTCGGTCTCGCGCCGTCCCCTCTGGTGGCGGTGATCATCTACGCCGTGATGCTGGCCGCCATCTTCGGCTATGTGCTCCTGCTCGGGGAGTGGAAGAAGGCGTTCATCGCGACGCTCACCTGGCCGGTCACCTGGAGCCTGCTGGCCGTCGCCTTCGCCTTCACGGCCTACGAGCTGATCCTGTTCCAGTAGCGGCCACCGCCGGGCCGTTGCCCCAGCGCCGCTAGGGCTCGGACAGGACGCTGTCGGCGTCCACGACGGCGGCATAGCCTCCGGCCAGTGCTGCCATGAAGGCGCCGTGGACCGTGGCGCCGGGAATGGTCGCGCCACCGAACTCGAGGTTGGGGGCGGCGCAGGCGTCGTGCACCACGGTCGCGGTGAGCCCCTGGTCGACGGCGGCTCGCACGGTCGCGTCGACGCACATGCTGCTCATCATCCCGGCGACGACGAGCGTGTCGACGTCGCGGGCCTTGAGCTCATCGGCGAGGCCCGTCCCGATGAAGCCGTTGGGCTGCGCTTTCTCGATCACCGGCTCCCCGTCGGCGGGCGCGACCAGCGGATGGATCTCCACGCCGTCGGTGCCCGGGCGCATGAACGGGGCGTCGGGCGCGTCCCAGATGTGCTTGAGGTGGATGATCGGCTCTCCGCCGGCGCGGAAGGCGTCGAGCAGCCCCCGTGCCTTCTCCGCCGCCGCCTCGGGCTCCACCAGCGGGTAGGCGCCGCCCGGGAAGTAGTCACGCTGGATGTCGATGATGAGCAGGCCCCGGGCCATGTGCGCATCCTATGCGCAACGACGGGTCCGCCGCGGGTCAGGCCAGGAAGCCGGCGATCGCGTCCGCGACCGCGGGCCCGTGCTCCAGATGGGGGCTGTGGCCACCCGCCAGCACGAGCCGCTGCACGGGCCCGCGGGCGCGGGCCTCGATCTCGATCGATCTGGGCCAGCGTCCCGTAGGGGTCCTGGGCGCCCTGGATGAGGAGCGTCGGCGCGCGCAGCCTGCTCGCCTCCTGCTCCAGGCTCCAGTGGGCAAATGCGGGGTCGAGCCACACGTCGCACCAGCCCCAGAAGGCGGCGTCGGGGTCAGCGTGGTGGCGCGCCATCCGTTCGCGCAGCTCACCTGAGACGAACGTCTCACGCGTGCCCCGGATCGCAGTCACGCAGATGTTCTCCACGAACACGTGCGGCGCGAGGAGCACGAGCGCGGTGACCGGATGGTGCGCGGCGTAGATGAGGCCGATCGACGCCCCGTCGCTGTGGCCGACGAGCACGGGGTCAGAGACCTCGAGCGCCGCGAGCAACTCGGGCAGGACCTCCAGCGCCTCGTCGTGGAAGAACGCCGGCGTGCGCTGCCGCGGCGGCCTTGCCGAATGCCCGTGCCCGTAGCGCGAGAACGCGATCAGCCGGCGTCCGGTGGTGGCCTGCAGCTGGGCGGGGAACTCACGCCAGAGCCCCACCGAGCCCAGCCCCTCGTGCAGCAGGACGAGCGGCGCGCCGTCCGAGGTCCCCGGCAGGTCGAGGATCTCGATCGGCAGCCCGCCGATCTGCACCGCGGTCGCGCTCACCTTCCCGGCAGCGGGCGCACGGCGATCGTCACGTCGACCAGCGCGCACAGGCGGTCCTGGTCGTCGCGAAACTCGTGGCCCCACAGCCATTCGCGATCGTCGTGGCCCCGGCAGCGCGCCGAGACGTGGACGGTGCCCGCGGTGACCGGCCGCAGGAAGCTGGCGGAGTTGCTCAGCCCCGAGCCGATCTTGCCCTCCTCCCACACGGCGCGGACCGTCGCCACCGACGCCACCGTCTCGGCCACCGCCGAGTAGATGCCGCCGTGCAGCAGGCCGAGCGGCTGCTTGAGGTTCTCGCGGACCTCGAAGCGCACGCGCGCCACCTCGGGGGTGAGCTCGAGCCACTCCAGGTCCAGGAACCCCTCGAACGTCCGGGACAGGTCGATGAGCGGGGCCGGGAAGTCGGTGAGGTCCCAGGGCGAGTCGCGCAGCGACCAGCCCTGGGGGCGGTCCTCAGGACTGGCTGCCGAAGACAACGGACTTGGTCTCCGTGTAGTAGTCGAAGGCCTCTGAGCCGTGCTCCTTGCCGTAGCCGCTGGACTTCCAGCCGCCGAACGGGAGCTCGTCGTAGACCTTGGTGCGGGAGTTGATCCAGGTGTAGCCGGCCTCGATCCGCTCGGCCGCCTGACGGGCGCGGCCCAGGTCGCGGGTCCACACCGAGGAGCCCAGCCCGAACGGCGACGCGTTGGCGCGGGCGATCGCCTCGTCGAGATCGGCGACGCGCCAGATCGGCAGCGCCGGGCCGAACACCTCCTCGGTGGCCATCGGCGCGTCGTGGGGCGGGTCGGCGACGACGGTCGGCGCGTAGAAGAAGCCGCCCTCGAGCTCGGCGTCCTCGGGGGGTCCGCCGCCGGTGAGCAGAGTCCCGCCGCGCTCCAGCGTCCGCGTGACCTGCCCGGCGACCTCGTCGCGCTGGGCGGCGGTGTGCAGCGGTCCCATCTGGGAGCCCTTGACGTCGCCGCGGCCCACCTTCAGCCGCTTGGCCTTGGCGGTGATCTGCTCGATGACCTCGTCGGCGACCGAGTCGAACACGTACACCCGCTTGATCGCCAGGCAGGCCTGGCCGCAGTTGTAGAAGCGGCCCATCGAGGCGGCGCTCGCGGCCGCGTCCAGATCGGCGTCGTCGCAGATGATCATCGGATCCGAGCCGCCCAGCTCCAGCGTGACCCGCTTCATGCCGGGCGCGGCCAGCGCCATGATCTGCTCGCCGACCGGGGTGGAGCCGGTGAAGGCGATCTTGCGCACCAGCGGGTGGCGGACGAGCGCGGTCCCGGTGACCGAGCCGCTGCCGGTCACCACGTTGAACACGCCGGCGGGCAGGCCGCCCTCGGCCAGCAGCTCGGCGAAGCGCAGCGTCGTCAGCGGCGTCGTCCCGGCGGGCTTGGCCACCACCGTGTTGCCGGCCACCAGCGCGGGGGCGAGCTTGTTGCACAGCAGCGTCGTCGGGAAGTTCCACGGCACGATCGCGCCGACCACGCCCAGCGGACGGCGCAGCACGATCCCGTCCACGCCCGGGATCGAGCCCCGGGGTGTGCGCGCCGCGCAGCGTCTTGGCCAGGCCGACGTAGTGCATGAGCGTGTCGACGGCCTTGGTCAGCTCGATCCGCGAGTCGCGCAGCGTCTTGCCCTGCTCGCGCGTGAGCAGCGGGACCAGCTCGTCGAGGTGGGACTCGACGTGGTGGGCCGCCGCTCCGAGGATCTCGCCGCGCTTGGAGACCGCCAGCGCCGACCAGTCTCGCCTGGGCGCGGGCCGCCGCGCTCACCGCGGCGTCGACGTCAGCCGCCGTCGCCGCCGGGCACCTCGGCGAACACCTCGCCGGTGCCGGGGTTGGTGATCGGGCAGCGGATCGCCGCTGTTGGCGTGCTCGGCGCCGTCGACGAACGCGCCGGCGTAGGTGGTGATCGTCTCGGTGCTCATGAGCCGGTGAACTCCGGCGTTGCGCTTCTCGCTGAACGCGGTGAGGCCCTCGCGGGCGTCGTCGGTGCGGAACAGCTCCTCCATGAGGTCGCGCTCGAGCGCCAGCCCGTCGGCCAGCGGCATCTCCATGCCCTCGAACACCGCGCGCTTGATGTTGGCGAAGCGAGCAGCGGGGGCAGTGCGCTCAGCCCCTCCACGTGGGCGTCGAACGCCGGCCTGGTCGGCGAACACCTTGGACGACGAGCCCGATCGCCTGCGCCTCCTCGGGCGAGAACGTCCGGCCGGTGAGCAGCAGCTCCAGCGCCGGGACCGGCGCCGATCAGGCGCGGCGAGCCGCTGGGTGCCGCCGTTGCCGGGCAGCAGGCCCAGCGTCACCTCGGGGGTGCCCGAGCCGGTAGCGGCCCTCGATCGCGTAGCGCACGTCGCAGGCCAGCGCGATCTCCAGGCCGCCGCCGAGCGCGTGGCCGGCGACGCAGGCGATGAACAGCTTCGGCGAGCGCGCGATCGACGACAGCGCCTCATGGGCCAGGCGGATCATGTCCATGTTGGCGTCGACCCCCTTGGCCGCGAACGCCTTGATGTCCGCGCCCGCGCAGAAGAACTTCTCGCTGGCCGAGCGGACGACCACGACACGGACCGCGGCGTCCGCGCCGGCGGCCTCGATGGCCGCGCCCAGCTCGCGCATGTAGTCGATGTCGTAGGAGTTGGCCGGCGGCTTGTCGAGCGTGATCGTGCCCGCCCTCGTAGGTGACGCGCCATCAGGCCAGCCCTCCCACCACGACGGACTTGAGCTCGACATAGGAGTCCAGCGACTCCAGGCCGTGCTCCTTGCCGAAGCCCGACGCCTTGACGCCGCCGAAGGGCAGCTCGTCATAGCCGTAGTGGATCTGGTTGACCCAGGTCATGCCGGAGTCGATCTCCTGCGCCGCGCGGTGGATCAGCCGCGCGTCGTGGGTCCAGATCGAGGAGCCCAGCCCGTAGGGCGTGTCGTTGGCGCGAGCGATCGCGTCATCGAACTCGGTGAAGCGCAGCACCGGCAGCACCGGGCCGAACACCTCCTCGGTCATCAGGCGCGAGTCGGCGCGCGGGCTCGGCGATCACCGCCGGCTCCAGGAACCAGCCCTTGCTCGCCGCCGCCGGTGCCGCCGCCGATGAGCAGCTCGCCGCCGGACGACACGCCGCTCTCGATCTGCTCGAGCAGCTCGTCGCGCCCGGCGCGGGTGTGGATCGGGCCCATGCGCAGCTTGCGGCTTCTCGGCCTTGACGGTGCCGTCGCCGGGCTCGTAGCGCCCGACGCGATCCACCAGCTGGGAGACGAAGGCGTCGTAGACGCTGTCGTGGACGAACACCCGCTTGCAGCCCAGGCAGGCCTGGCCGGCGTTCCAGTAGCGGCCGATGATGACCGCCTTGACCGCGGCGTCGACGTCGGCGTCGGCGCACACGATCACCGGGTCCGAGCCGCCGAGCTCCAGCGACAGCCGCTTGAGGTCGGGCGCGGCCAGCTCGGCGACGTGGCGCCCGACCGCGGTGGAGCCCGTGAACGCCACCCGGCGGACATCCGGGTGGCCGACGAGCGCGTCGCCGATGACCGAGCCGCGGCCGGTGACCACGTTCAGCACGCCGTCGGGGACGCCGGCCTCGGAGAACAGCCGCGCCACCTCGAGCGTGGCCAGCGGCGTGGTGGCGGCCGGCTTGGCCACCACGGTGTTGCCCGCCGCCAGCGCCGGCGCGACCTTGGTCCCCAGCAGCGTGAGCGGGAAGTTGTAGGGCGTGATGGCGGCGCACACGCCCATCGGGACGGCGGATGACCATCCCGTAGGCCGGGCCGAGCGTGGAGGGCAGGTCCTGGTAGGAGCCGCGCACCTTGGTCGCGGCCTCGGCGTAGTAGCGAACGCCGTGCGCGAGGTGGGTGACCTCGCCCATCGCCTCGGCCAGCGGCTTGCCCTGCTCGGAGGTCAGCGTCGCCGCCAGCTCCTTGGCGTGCTCGTGGATCAGGTCGGCGGCCTTGGACAGGATCGCCGCGCGCTTCTCCACGTCGGTCCGCGACCACTCGCCGAACGCCCGCTTGGCCGTGGCCACCGCCAGCTCGACGTCCTCGGGCGCGCCGGCCGGCACGCTGTCGACGACATCCTCGGTGGCCGGGTTGACGACCTCGATCTCCTCGTGTGCCGCCGCTTGCCGCCACTCTCCTCCGATCAGCATCTCAGGCACGGGTTCTCCTCTTCGCTTGACCTCGGTGTCAAGAGACTATACGCTGGCGAACGTAAGTCAAGTGTCATACCTGCGAGGAGGGATGCCGTGGCCGCCACAGCCGTCGAAGAGCTCGCGCCGCTCGACCGAGGAGCAGGTTCAGGAGCATCTCGCCGCCGGCAAGCTGGTGGAGGGGCTGCAGCACATGTCGCCCAAGTACCTGGAGGGCATGCGCCGGATCCTCACCGTCTCGGCCGACACCGAGTTCGTCAGCGCGCCCGTCGTACCTGCGCGCCGCCCAGCACGCGCCGGCGCTGAACAACTTCGGCTCGGCGATGTCGATCATCCAGGACGAGCTGGCCCACGCCCACATCGGCTACCGGCTGCTCGGCGACCTCGGGGTCGACATGGACTGGCTGATCTACGAGCGGCCCGCCGAGCAGTTCAAGTACCCCTACGCCTTCGACGTGCCGCTGAACTCCTGGGTCGAGCTGGTGTGCGCCAACGCCATGTATGACCAGGCCGGGTTCGTCCTGCTCTCCGACGTGTTCCAGTCGCAGCACGTTCGGGCCGTGGAAGCGGGCGCTGGCCAAGGTCGACAAGGAGGAGACCTTCCATCTGCGCCACGGCCGCACCTGGCTGCAAGAAGCTGTGCAAGGACCCCGACGGGCAAGGCGGAGGTCCAGGCGGCGGTCGACTGGATGTTCATCCTCACGCTCGAGTGGTTCGGGCTGCCCGATGATCGCAAGAAGCACTCCGAGCAGCTGGACTACGGCTTCAAGGGCAAGTCCAACGACCAGCTGCGCCAGGCGTGGATGCGCGAGGTGGTCCCGTTCATGGAGGAGATCGGCATCGACGTCCCCGCCCACTTCGACTCGGAGCTCGACGCGCTACGTGATCGACTGCCCCTTCCCGGCCGCGGTTCGACGAGGAGAAGCGGCGAGTGGCTGCTCGACGACGGGCCGATCGACTGGGACGACGGTGATGGCCCGGTGGCGCGGGCGCGGGCCGATGAACCGCGACTACGTCACGCACCCTGCAGCGCGGCTATCAGACGACCTCGCTGAGGCGGGCGGCATGAGCGTCGCGGCGCTGACGCGCCGCCGAGGCGGTCGAGGCGCGCATCTGGGAGGCGCTGCGCCACGTCGAGGATCCGGAGATCCCGGTCTCGGTCGTCGGCATGGGGCTGATCGTCTCGGTCGCCTACCGGGCGCGGCGACGCGCCGCGCCGACCTGCAGATCACGTTCACCGCCATGGGCTGCCCGGCGACCGAGTTCATCGAGGAGGACATCCGCGACGCGCTGCTCGCCGACCCCGAGATCGACGCCGTGCGACATCGAGGTGGTGTGGGACCCGGTCTGGACCAAGGACCGGATCCGCGCCGACGCGCGCCAGACGATGCGCGGCTGGGGATCGTGGTATGAGCCGCGCCGACGAGACGGTCTGGGAGGTGTTCGCGCGCAAGGCGTACGAGGAGCCGCTGCACCACGTCGGCACCGTCACCGAGTCCGACGAGGAGCTGGCGCTGGTGTCGCGCGCGGGCGATCTACGACGAGCAGCCGTGGATCCACATGATCCTCGTCCCGCGCACCGAGATCCGGGAGGCGATCCGCGCATGAGCACCGACTCCGCCGGCGGTCGACGCCGCCACGGCCACGATGATCTCGCTGATCGGCTCGCTGGCCGACAACAAGAGCGCGCTGGGCCGCCGCTACGGCGAATGGGCGGTGAGCGCGCCGACGATCGAGTCCGCCGTCGGCCGCCGCGGCGATGGCCCAGGACGAGCTCGGCCACGCGCGCTCCACCTATCCGGTGCTGGCCAAGCTCGGCGTCCAGCGCGAGGACGAGGGCCTGCGACACGGCCATCCGCTCCCGGTGCATCGCCGCACGAGCTGCCCGACTGGGCGTCGGTGATCGCCGCCAACCTCGTCGTCGACGGCATCCTCACCACGTTCGTGGCCAGCGCCCGCGACAGCTCGATCGAGCCCCTGGCGCAGCGCGCGCGCAAGATCCTGCAGGAGGAGGGCGCGCACCGGCGTCCACGCCGAGGCGTGGGTCAAGCGGATCTGCCGCACCGGCGGCGCCGACCGCGGAGCTGCTGCGCGCGGCGCATCGGGAGATGTGGGCGCAGGCGGCCCGCTGGCCCGGGCCGGCGGACCATCCCGGCTACCGGCGACGCGGTGGCGCAGCGGAATGGTCAGCGACGGGCCCGAGGCCGATCCGTGAGCGCGTCCGCGACTGGCTGTCCGAGCTGTCTGGACGCGCGAGGGCGCGAGGTGACGCTCGACGACCCGACCGACTGGTCGGACTGGGACGAGCGCACCGGCGATGAGCGAGTCACGCCGATCACCTGCCCGTTCTGCGACTCGCCGGACGATCGAGCTGGTGTCGCGCGTGGGGCGGCCAGCTGATCACCAGCCAGCTGCGCTGCCGCAGCCTGCAACACGCACTTCGAGGCGCTGCGCGTCCGACTTCGACCGCGCCGGCTGAGACGCCAGCCGATGGACGAGCAGCTGAGACGGCGGTCGGTCGGCGCGCCGGCGGCTCGGTCGCTGCTGCTGACCGTGCTGGGCGAGTACGTGCTGCCGCGGCCGGAGCGGCGTCTGGCAGGAGACGCTGGTCGCCGCGCTGTGCTCGCTGGGCTACACCCAGCAGGCGGCGCGCCAGGCGCTGGCGCGCAGCACCCGTGACGGCTGGCTGATCACCGAGCGCCGCGGGCGCCGGGCGCGGATGACGCTCGCGGACGGCACCGCCGAGCTGCTGCGCACCGGCGCCGAGCGGATCTACTCCTTCGGGCGGCCGTGGCAGTGGGACGGCCGCTGGCTGCTGGTCGTGCTCCGGGTGCCCGAGGAGCGCCGCGCGGTGCGCCACCAGCTGCGCTCCCGCCTGGCGTGGACCGGGCCTGGGCTCGCTGGGCGGCGGAGTCTGGCTCACGCCCCACGTCGAGCGCGAGGACGAGCTGGCCGCCGCGATCAACGACGAGCCGGCGGCCGAGGCGCGGTCGTTCGTGGCCGAGCTCGGGCGAGCATGGGGGACCCGCAGGCGCTGGTCGCCGACGCCTGGGACCTCGACCGGTCCGCGAGCAGTACGAGGCGTTCATCGAGGACTTCTCCCGCGTGCGACCGCTGACGCCCGAGGCGTGCTTTCGCCAGCAGACGCTGCTCGTGCACGCCTGGCGGAAGTTCCCGTTCCTGGACCCGGACCTGCCCGCCGCGCTGCTCCCGGCGCGGCTGGCCGCGCCGAGCGCGCCCACGATCTGTTCGTCGGCCGCCACGAGCGCTGGCGGACCAGGGCGGTGGAGTACTTCGAGGAGCTGGCGGGCGAGCCGCAGGCCGCCGAGGAGCGGGCGGCGTAGGCTCTCCGATCGACGGATCGAGGAGGAGGACGAGGTGGCGACAAACGAGCGCTGCAACGCCAGCGACATCGTCGAGCGGCAGGTGCGCGGCCGGCCGCGGCGAGGCGCGGGCGCTGATCGCCGAGGACGCGACGCCTCACCTACGAGCGAGCTCCGGCGCCAGGTCAACCGCGCCGGCCATCTCCTGCGCGAGCTCGGCGTCCGCCGCGAGCAGCGGGTGCTGCTCGTGCTCGACGACACCACGGTGTTCCCGATCGTGTTCCTCGGCGCGATGCGGATCGGCGCCGTTCCGGTCCCGGTCAGCCACCTGGACAAGGACGACAACTTCCGCCACTTCGTCGACGACTCCTACGCCGAGCTGGTCGTCGACCGACGCGGGCGTGCTGGACCGGCTGCGCGCGGCGCTGGGCGACGCGGCCGGTGCGCTGGCTGGTGCGCGGCCGCGACGGCGCCGGCGTGGTGGAGTTCGACGAGGCCATGGCCGCGCAGGCCGACGAGCTCGACGCGGTCGCCACCCATCGTGACGACATGGCCTTCTGGCTCTACAGCTCGGGATCGACCGGCAAGCCCAAGGGCGTCGTGCATCTCCAGCACGACATCGAGGTGACCTGCGAGAACTACGCCGGCCGGGTGCTCGGACTGCGCCCCGACGACATCACGTTCTCCACGACCAAGCTGTTTCACGCCTACGGGCTCGGCAACGGCCTGTCGTTCCCGCTGTGGTCGGCGCCACCTCGGTGCTGATGCGCGGCCCCACCAAGCCGGCGCCGATCCTGGACACGCTGCGCCGCCACCGGCCGACCGTGTTCTTCTCGGTCCCGGCGCTGTTCGGCGCGCTCGTGCCGAGAGCCCGGCAGCCGACGACGCGCTGGACTCGGTCCGGTTCTGCGTCTCGGCGGCGGAGCCGCTGCCCCCGACGACGATCGCACCGCTGGCGCGAGCGCTTCGGGCTGGACATCGTCGACGGCATCGGTTCCACCGAGATGCTGCACATCTACTGCTCCAACCGGCCCGGTCAGATCGAGCCCGGGAACCACCGGCTGGCCGGTCCCGGGCTACGAGCTGCGGCTCGTCGACGACGCGGCGAGCCCGTGGAGGGCCCGGGGATCGGCGCGCTCCAGGTGCGCGGAGACTCGTGCGCGGCCTTCTACTGGCATCAGCACGAGAAGACCAAGGCCTCGATGCTCGGCGACTGGTTCGCCACCGGCGACCGCTATGAGCGCGCCGCGGACGGCACCTACGCCTACGTCGGGCCGGGTCGACGACATGCTCAAGGTGGGCGGCCTGTGGGTGTCGCCGGTCGACATGGAGCACGCGCTGATGGAGCACCCCCGCGTCGGCGGGGTCGGCGTCGTCGGCGTCACGCGTCGACGAGGCCAGCCGCGATCGCCGCCTACGTCGAGTGCGCCGGGCGAGCCGGGCGACGACGCGCTCGCCGACGAGTTGCGCGCGTGGTGCAAGGAGCGGATGCGCCGCTACGAGTACCCGCACCTGGTGCACGTTCGTCGACGACCTCCCGCGCACGCTGACCGGCAAGGTGCAGCGCTTCCGCCTGCGCGAGTGGGCGGCCGAGACGGCCACTACCGGCGCACCCGGAAGTACATATGAGTCACCCGCGACCCCGGCACTATGACCGGGTCCTCCAGCATCACCGGGTAGCGCTCCAGCCCGCTGAAGAACGGGATCCCCCGCCCCATCATGACGGGAGCCAGGCTGACATTGATGACGTCGAGCAGCCCCTCATCCAGGCACTGCCGAGCGATGGTCGCGCTGGCGATCACAACCGTGCGATCGCCCGCCACCGCTTGGGCCTGGGCGATCGCGCTGGCCACGCCGTCGGTGACGAAGGTGAACGGAGTCGTCCCGGCGGGCGCCTGAGCGGGCGCGTCGTGCGTGACGACGAAGACCGGCACGCCCGCCGGGTGGCTGCCGACCCACGCATGCGCGACCTCGTACAGCCGCCGCCCCGTCACCAGCGCCCCCAGCTCGCTCACCATCGGTTCAGATGACCGGCGCTCGCCTCCGAGACGTGCGCCTGCCGGCCATCGCCGGGGAAGGTGAACTCGATGGGCCCCTCGCTGTACCAGTCAAACAGCGGCCCCACACCGTCCTCCGGATCGGCGATGAAGCCGTCCACCGACATCGTCATGTCCGCCACCACGGTTCCCATCGCGTGTCCTCCTCGTGCTCGATTGCGTGACACGGGTCTTAACGCCGCCGCGAGCGAAATTCATCGCTCGCGGCGGCGGGCGGGGGCGGCGGCGGGGGCGGGGCGTCAGTGCGCCGGCGCCACCGGAGCGGTGGCGGGGACGACGGCCAGGGGACGGCGCAGGAGCAGAGCCGCACTGAGCGCGACGAAGGCGCCGGCCGCGGCGAAGGCGCCGTGGAGGCCGAGCAGTGAGACCAGCGGACCGGCCGCCAGCGAACCGACCACGATCCCGCCCAGGGAGACCGGCACCGCCAGGCCGTAGGCGCGCCCGAGGACCTCATCGTCGAGCAGGCGCGGCAGCGCCGTCTCGGACAGGACCTCGCCGGCGATCATCCCGCCACCACCGAGGACCGCGAGCACCAGGGCCTGGACGAGGCTGGTGCTCTGGCCCAGCGCCGCCATCGAGGCCGCCACCAGCAGGAGCGCCACCGCCAGGGTGCGCCGCCAGGTCGCCGGGGCGTCGGCGCGGCTGAGGATCGCCGCGCCCACCAGACCGCCGGCGCCGAAGCCGCCGAGCAGGATCCCGTAGCCGCCGGCGCCGGCCCCCACCTGGCGGCCGATGAGAACCAGGAGCACGGTGAGCAGCCCGTACACGCCGCTGCACAACACGTCGGCCGCGACCAGCCGGATCGCGGTGGGCGCGCCGCGCAGGGCCCGGGCGCCGGCGCGGAGATCGGTCAGGAAGCTCGGCAGGTCCCCGCTCGGCCCGGGCGCGCGGCTGGAAGGCATCGTTGCGGCCGATCGCCAGGACGGCCGCGGCCGAGACGGCGAAGGTGGTGGCGTTGAGCAGGATTGCCACGGCGGGATCGGCGAGCGCGAGCACCGCGGCTCCCACGGCGGGGCCGGCGACGATCGCGCCCTGGCCGATCGCCGCGCGCAGCGCGTTGGCGGGCTGCAGCTCCTCATCCTCCACCAGCCGGGCCGTGCTGGCGGCCACCGATGGCGACGTGACCGTGCTGGCGGCGGTCGCGAGCGCGGCCAGCACCGGTGCGAGGAGGAGCGGCAGGCCGGTGGCGGCGACGACGGCCAGCGCGACCATCAGCGCCATGCGGACGACGTCGGCGCCGATCATCAGCGTCCGGCGGTCATGCCGGTCGGCGAGGACGCCGCCCAGCGGGCCGAGCACGACGATCGGGAGGACCCGGGCGGCGGTGGTGAGGGCCACCCAAGTGGCCGAGCCGGTCCGGCCGAAGACGAGCGCCAGCAGCGCGACGTTGTACAGCCAATCGCCCAGTGCGGACGTGGCCAGGCCCAGGAGCAGGAGGTGGAAGGGGCGGCCGCCGGGGAGGCGGCGGCGGTGGCTGGATGTGGTGGTGATGAGCATGCGGTCAAGCATGCGTCTAAGCCCCCACTCCGCACATCGGGCGCGCGCCCGGTCTTCGTGGCCCGGCCTACCTCAGATTCCCGGGCCGCCTACCTCACCGCCCGGGGGGCGTGGACCGGCTAGGACTCAGATGCGCCCGGAATGCCGTCGACCGACCACAGGCTCGGGAGATTGATGACGATCTCCTCCGGGGTGCTCCGGGCCAGGACCACCACCGCGTCCTCATAGTCAGACGGGTTCTCCTCGCGGTGCGGGACCCAGGCGGGCACGTACACGAAGTCGCCCGGGGCGGCGTCGATGTGCTGCTCGGAGCCGTCCACCAGGAAGACGAAGCGCGGGTGGCCGGAGACCACGTAGATCCCGCTGTCGGCCTCGCCGTGGTGGTGGTCGGAGGATTTCTGGCCGGGGCGCACGGTGTTGCCGCCCATCCACAGGTGCTGGGACCCGGTGAGGCTGCCGGAGATCGCCGCGTACCGGCGCATCCCGGGAGTCTGCGGGGTGTTCGAGGTCCGGTCGTCGGGCCGGGAGCGCACCAGCGGCCGCCGCCAGTAGGGGACATCCGTCTCCGGAGCGCGTTCCTCGAACGCCGTCATCGCTGCACAGTATGGCGCGCGGCGGCTCCCACCCTGGCGGCGCGGCTCAGCCGAAGCGGTCGCCGGCCAGCAGGCGGGCCAGGAATCGCTGGGTCTCCTCGCGTTCGGGCGCGGTGAAGATCTGCTCCGGCGTGCCGCGCTCCACGATGCGCCCGCTCTCCAGGAAACACACTTGGTCGGCGACGTCGCGGGCAAAGCCCATCTCGTGGGTGGCGATGAGCATCGTCATGCCGTCGGCCTTGAGCTCGCGGATGACCTCGAGTACCTCGCCCACCAACTCGGGGTCCAGGGCGCTCGTGACCTCGTCGAGCAGCAGTGCGCGCGGTCTGGTGAGCAGAGCCCGGGCGATGGCCACGCGCTGCTGCTGGCCTCCGGAGAGCCGGTCGGGGTAGTCGGCGCCGCGGCCGGCCAGCCCAAAGCGCTGGAGCATCGCCTCCCCGGCGGACATGGCCTCGGCGCGGGGCATGGCCTGGGCCCGGACCGCGCCCATGATCACGTTCTCGATCACGCTTCGGTGGGGAAACAGGTTGTAGGCCTGGAACACGAGCCCCAGTCGACGCCGGGCCGGCACCGGGTCCAGGCCGGGGGCCGTGATCGGCTCTCCGTCGAGCAGGATGTCGCCGTCGTCGATCTCCTCCAGCAGGTCGATGCAGCGCAGCAAGGTCGACTTGCCCGACCCCGACGCACCGATGAGCGCGATCGCCTCGTGCTCGCCGACCGCCAGGTCGATGCCGCGCAGGACCTGGTTGGGCCCGTAGGCCTTGGTCACTCCGCGCAGCTCCAGGACAGTGCTCATCGGGGCCCGAGGGCGAGGACCGCGCCGCGCTCGCGCCGGCTGCGCGCCTGGAGGTGGTCGACGACCCGTGTCAACGGGATCGTCACGCACAGATACAGCGCGGCCGCGGCCATCAGCGGCGTGTAGTTGAACTGCGAGGCGGCGAAGATCTGAGCCACCCGGAACGCCTCCTGGGGACCGACGATGGACACAAGGGCGACGTCCTTCTGCAGCGCGATGAAGTCGTTGAGCAGCGGCGGAGTGACCCGGCGCACCGCCTGGGGCACCACCACATGGCGCAGCGCCTGTACCGGCGTGAGCCCGAGCGCCAGCGCGGCGGCGAACTGGCTGGGGTGGATCGACTCCAGCCCGGCGCGGAACACCTCGGACACGTACGCCGAGTAGCACATGGCCAGCGCGATCCCGCTGAGCACGACGGGGCTGGTGGGGACTCCCTTGAGGTCGAGCCCCGGCACCGCGAACCCGATGATGTAGACGAGTAGGAGCGTCGGGATTCCGCGCATGACGTCGACGAAGACGATCGCGAGCAGGCGGAGCGGGAACAGGACGGGAGCCTGCACCGTGCGGATGAGCGCGATGACCAGCCCGAGCACGAGGACCCCCACCTCGATGATGAGGAACATGCGCACGTCCAGCCAGAAGCCCCTGAGCACGCTGCCGAATGACGACCTGAAATATGTGGCGGAGAAGAACTGCGCCCGCACGTCCGGCCATCCGGGACTTGTCAGCACATAGGTGGCCAGCCCGCCGATGACCACGATCGTCGAGATCGCGGAGATGGTGATGGAGCGGCGCGCGCGTCGCCGGTGGTCGCGCGCGCGGTCCTCCTTGGTGGTGAGAGGGGGGAGCGCGCTCACTCGGCCGTCGAAGCCTGAGCGTGAGCTAGTGCAGCTCGGGAACGTTGGCCGCCGACGCGATCCAGCGCTTGTTGAGCGCCGTCAGCGTGCCGTCGGCCTGCAGCGCGTTGACCGCCTGGCTCACGCACGGGGTCAGCTTCGAGCCCTTGCCCAGCAACACGCCCCAGTTGTCGCCGCCCGGGGCGGTGAACTGGCCGGCGATGGTGCTGTTCTTGAGCTCGCTGGTCAGCTCGAACGCGGTGGCGAGATCCACCACGATCGCATCGACGCGGTGGATCTTGAACGCGGCGACGACGTCGTTGGACGTGTTGAACACGTCGGGCTGGGAGCTGGGCTTGATCACCGAGTTCGTGGCATCGAGGCTGGTCGAGCCGATCTGCACGCCGATCTTGGCGTCCCGTAGGGCCGCCAGCGAGGTGACGTGCGCGTACTTGGACCCGGAGCTGACGATGATCCCCTGGGGGTTGGTGTAGTACGGGGCGGAGAACTCCACCGCCTTCTCGCGCGGCTTGGTGATCGAGATCTCGTTGATGTCGAAGTCAAACGACTTCGGGCCCGGGGCATAGGACGAGTCAAACGGCTCGGTGACCCACTTCACCTCGCTGGGGCTGAACCCGAGCTTTTTCCCGATGGCGTAGGCCACGGCGCTCTCGAAGCCCTTGCCGTTGGACGGCTTGTTGTCCTCGAAGTACGGTGGGTACGCCGGGGAGTCGGTGGCCACGGTCAGCACGCCCGGGCTGTGCAGCGCCAGGGTGGACTTGGTGCAGGCGCCGGCCGCCGACGAGGATGACGTGCCCGGTGCCGCGGCGGCCGAGGAGCTCGCTCCCGCGGAGCTGCTCGAACTGGAGTTCGAGCTGCCGCATGCGGCGATCAACACGGCGGCGAGGGCCGGCAACAGGAGGGTGGAGAGACGGCGCGCCCGGAGCAAGCCGCACAATCTACACCGGGTCCGCCGTTGCACTGCGCCCAGCGCGCTGAGATAGTGAGCCCTGCAAGGCCCGGCTTTGGGCCGGGTCACGACAGGAAGGGGGCCTGACAATGGCCGATCGCCTGCTGTTCCTCAGTTGGGGCAGTCCGGTCCGTGGCATGGAGGAGCGCAGCGTCGAGGTGTTCAACGAGGCGCTCGGGTACTACGGCCGGCTGCAACAGGACGGCCGGATCGAGGCGTTCGAGGTGGTCCTCCTGGCGCCCAACGGCCGCCTGAACGGATACATCGAGTTGCGCGGCACCGCCGCCCAGCTGGCCGCGGTGCGCGAGGACGTGGTGTTCCGCCGGATTCTGGTCGACGCTGGCATGATCGTCGACGACCTGCGGATGGCCGACGGGTTCTGCAATGAGGGCGTCGCCGAAGCGATGGGCATCTTCCAGGAGGCCGTCGCCGGCGTGCCGCAGCGCTGAGACCCCCGCCGGGGCGCCCCGCGGCGTGAGCGTCACGGGGCGCTCTCCACCCCGCACATCCTGGTCTCTACGATCAGGGTGGTGAGGGCCAGCATGGATCCGGGTATCTGCACCGCAGGCGCGACTCCCTCCCACCCGCGCGCCGCCTGCCCGATGACCCATGACGAGCTGCGCCTCCATATCGCCACATCGGTGACGGCCTCCGAGCCGGCCGCCCTGCGCGGGCTGACCTCACGCATCGTCTCGGTCTGCTGGCCGGGCGGGCACCAGGACCGTTCCAATCCGGCCGCCCGGGCGTGGCTTCGCCACTGGCGTCCCCAGCAGAACGAAGCCACGCTGCCGGTCTGCTCGTGCGTGAGCGGCCGCTGCGCGGTATGCAACTAAGCCCGGACCCCCCGATCCTGGGGTCGCCTCGCCGCCGGATGGCCGTCGCTATACGTCATCGGCGTCGCTCATAGGGGACCACCCTCATGGTGCTCCGCCGATGACGTCTAGCTCGGCCCCCGACGCCGAGACTCCGCCCATTATCGGCGGCCCCAGGCTCCGCGGCGACGCGCCGCTTCGTACGCTGGTCGCGGTGCTCGCCACGTCCGCTGTCGTCGCCGCATGCGGCGGCGCCCAGCCCGGCGCTGACTCCACGACGCCCGGCGGGACGACGCCCGGCGGGACGACGCCCGGCGGGGTCGGTGCCCTGCCCCAGGGCCACCCACAGGCGATCGAGCCCGCGGCCGGCGCCCACGCGGCGGCCTCCGCCGGCGGCGATGTGCTCGTGGGCGATCCCAACGCCCACGCTCCGTCCCTCGCGGAGGTCAAGCGGGAGCTCAAGCAGCTGAACCTGTGCGGCGGCGCGCTCTCCAGCGCCGACGCCGCGCCGGTCGTCAGCGCATCGGCCCCCGGCTTCGTCGCCGACCCGGGCACCATCCAGACGGTGGGCCAGCTCCCCGTGCTCACCGCCCGCCTCGACCAGCTGGCCAGGTCGCTGGGGGTCGTGATCTACGGCATCAGCGGCTACCGCACGCCGGCCCACAGCGTCGCGGTCGGCGGATTCGCCAACGACCCGCACACCAAGGGCGAGGCGGAGGACATCGGCGTCAACAGCCTCCTGCGCTCGAGCGCCGCCCAGATCTCAGAGGCCCAGTTGGGCCGGTACGGCCTCTATCGGCCGTTTGACCCCTCTGACGACCCGGGCAACACCGAGGTCAACCACGTCCAGCTGATCCCCTCCAGCGGCCCGCTATCGCTGGCGCAGTCGACCGCCACCTTCGACCCCGACCCCAGCTGCAAGTAGCCGCCTGAGCACGGATTACCGCGTTCCGGTATTTAAGCCGCAGGCCGATCTGTCGAACACCACGGCATGGGTGTGCAGTCAGCCACGGACGCCCGTGCGCAGATCATCGAGGATCAGTTCTGGGCCGTCGTCGCCAATATCCCCGGCGCGGTGTACCGCTGCGCCTGCCAGGACGACTGGCCGATCCGCTTCATCAGCGACTACATCGAGCTGCTCTGTGGCTACCCGGCGGCCGACTTCGTCGACAACGCCGCCCGCACCTACGGGTCCATCATCCATCCGCACGACCGTCCCCACGTGGCCGAGGAGATCGACCGGGCGCTGGAGGTCGGAGCGCCCTATGCCCTTCAGTACCGCGTCCTGCACGCCGACGGCAGCCTGCGCTGGATCTCCGAGCGGGGCCGGGCGATCCTGGGCGAGGCGGGCGAGCGCCTGTGGCTCGACGGCGTCCTGCTCGACGTCACCGAGCAGGTCCTGGCCGAGCAGGACCGCGATCGTGCGGAGGCGGCGGTCCGCCGGCAGGCCGAGGTCAACCGCCACCAGGCGCTGCACGACTCCCTGACCGGGCTGCCCAACCGCGTCCTCTTCCAGGACCGGGTCCGGCAGGTGATCCGCAGCGCGCAGCGCGAGGGCGGAGGGGTGGCCGTGCTGGTCATGGACCTCGACCGCTTCAAGGAGATCAACGACACCCTCGGACACGCCAGCGGCGACCAGCTCCTGGTGGAGGCGGCGCGACGCCTGCGCACGACGCTGAGGGGCGCGGACTCGATCGCGCGTCTGGGCGGGGACGAGTTCGGGATCCTGCTTCATGACGGCTCGCCAACGGGCGTCGCCGGCGCGGCCGGGCGCATTCGGGACGCGTTTGCCGCCCCGTTCTCGCTCGAGGGGCTGCCGCTCCAGATCGAGGCGAGCATCGGTGCGGCCACCTACCCCGAGCACGCCGATGACGTCGAGGGCCTCATCCAGCGCGCCGACATCGCGATGTACGTGGCCAAGCGCGACAACTCCGGCTGGGAGCTCTACGACCGCGGCCAGGACCGCAACCAGCCGCAGCGGCTGTCGCTCATCTCAGAGCTGCGCCGGGCGATTGACGAGCGCGAACTGGTGCTCCACTACCAGCCCAAGCTCGAGCTGCGCTCCGGCCAGGTCCTGGCGGTGGAGGCGCTCGTGCGCTGGCAGCACCCCACGCGCGGGCTCGTCGGGCCCAACGAGTTCATCGATGTCGCCCAGGAGACGAGCCTGATCAGGCCCCTCACGCTCTACGTGATCGACGAGGCGCTGCGCCAGTGCCGCGCCTGGGCGGATGAGGGTCACACCCTGGCGGTCGCGGTCAACGTCTCGACGCGGAACCTGATCGACCTCGACTTCCCCGAGCAGGTCGCCGCGCTCCTGGGCAAGTGGGAGGTCGGCCCCGAGCTGCTCGAGCTCGAGATCACCGAGTCGGCGATCGTGGCCGACATGTTCCGGATGCGCAGTGTGCTCGAGCGTCTGGGCGACATGGGCCTGCGTCTCTCGGTCGACGATTTCGGCACCGGCTACACGTCGCTCGGCTATCTGCGGCGCCTGCCCATCTCGGAGCTGAAGATCGACCGCTCGTTCGTCTCGCAGATGGCCACCTCCGAGGAGGACGCGGTGATCGTGCGCTCCACCATCGATCTGGGGCGCAACCTCGGCCTTGGCGTGGTGGCGGAGGGAGTGGAGGACCCCGAGGTGCTCGAGGAGCTGCGCCGGCTCGGGTGCGATGTCGCCCAGGGCTATCTCATGAGCCGCCCGATCCCGGGCGGCGAGCTCATCGCCTGGCTGGGCGAGTTCACGGCTCGGTGAGCGTCGGGTCTGAGAGCATCGCCTCGGTGAACTGAACGGCCGCGGTGGTGCTGTACAGGCGCCACAGCAGCAGCCCGCGCTCGAAGCCCTCGGCGGCGTCGGCGGCGGCGGTGAGACGCTCGGCCAGCACCCCGAAGTGCGCGCGTTGGGCGCGCAGCAATGGCGCCGGGTCGGCGGCGCGCCGGCTGAGGAACAGGAGCTTGAGCATCAGCAGCGAGCGGGCGTCGCGCACGTGCTCGACCGGTTGGTGCAGCCACTGACCCAGCAGCCGGCGGCCCTCCGCCGTGGGCTCGAAGATCGTGCGCTGTGGCCCGGAGTCGCTGGGCAGCGTCGCCACCGGCCGGATGAGCGCGAGGCGCTGGAGCGTGTCCAGCGCCCGGTAGACGAGGGGCCGGCGCATGTCCCAGACCCGTCCGACCTCGCCGCCCGTCGCCATCGCGCGCGCGAGCGCGAAGCCGTGGGCGGGCTCCTCGTCGAGCAGGGCGAGGATCGCCCACTCGCCGGCGGTGAGCTGGTTGCGCTGACGTGGCATGGCTCGACACGCTACCCCCGCCTGCGCCTTGCCAGGTATTCAAAAATGGACTAGCGTGGACGCCATCACACGAGGCGCGCGGGCGCTGCTCGCGCGGGAAGGAGACGGGCCATGGCGGTTGCCGAATCGGTAGAGCAGCAGGCCGACAGCTTTATCCATTCGCCGCACAAGCTGCTGATCGACGGCGATTGGGTCGAGGCAGCTTCCGGCAAGACTTTCGAGACTCTCAACCCCGCCACAGAGGAAGTTCTCGCCGACGTGGCCTATGGGCAGGCCGAGGACATCAACAAGGCGGTGAAGGCCGCCCGCAGGGCGTTTGCCGACGACTCCCCGTGGCGGCGCATGAACGCGTCTGACCGCGGCCGGCTCATCTGGAAGATCGCCGAGCTGATCGAGGAGAACGCCGACGAGCTGGCGATGTTGGAGTCGCTGGACAACGGCAAGCCCTACCACATCGCGAAGGCCGCGGACGTGGCGCTCGCTGCCGACCTGTTCCGCTACATGGCGGGCTGGCCGACGAAGATCGAGGGCACGACGGTCCCGATCTCGGCGCTGCCGGCGCCGGGCGAGTACCTCGCCTACACGCTGCGCGAGCCCGTGGGCGTCGTCGGCCAGATCATCCCGTGGAACTTCCCGCTGCTGATGGCGGCGTGGAAGCTCGGGCCGGTCCTGGCCTGCGCCTGCACCGTGGTGCTCAAGCCGGCCGAGCAGACGCCGCTCTCGGCGCTGCGCCTGGGCGAGCTGCTCCAGGAGGCCGGACTGCCCGACGGCGTGGTCAACATCGTCACCGGTTTTGGTGACGCCGGCGCGGCGCTGGCCGAGCACGACGACGTCGACAAGGTGGCCTTCACCGGCTCGACCGAGGTCGGCAAGCTGATCGTCAAGGCGGCGGCCGGCAACCTCAAGAAGGTCTCGCTGGAGCTCGGCGGCAAGTCGCCCAACGTGGTGTTCGCCGACGCCGATATGGAGGGTGCGATCGCCGGCGCGGCGAACGCCATCTTCTTCAACCACGGCCAGTGCTGCAACGCGGGCTCTCGCCTGTACGTGCAGAAGGGCGCGTTCGATGACGTCGTGTCCGGCGTCGCCGAGGCCGCCAAGCAGATCAAGGTCGCTCCCGGCACCGATCCCGAGTCCCAGATGGGGCCGCTCATCTCCGACGAGCAGTTCCAGAAGGTGCTCGGCTACCTGGACTCCGGCCAGAGCGCCGGCGCCGAGGCCGTCGTCGGCGGTGGCAAGGCATCGGACCGCGGCTACTTCGTGCAGCCGACGATCCTCACCAACACCAGCAACGACATGAACGTGGTCCGCGAGGAGATCTTCGGGCCCGTCGTGTGCGCCATCCCGTTCGACGACCCGAACGAGATCGTCCCCGTCGCCAACGACACCAACTACGGCCTCGCCGCCGGGGTGTTCACGCGCGACATCTCCAAGGCCCACCGGACCGCCAAGCGCCTGCGCGCCGGCACCGTGTGGATCAACACCTACCACGTCTTCGACGCCGCGATGCCGTTCGGCGGCTACAAGGAGTCGGGGTGGGGACGTGAGATGGGCAGCCAGGTGCTGAACAACTACCTGGAGACGAAGTCGGTCGTCACCGCTCTCTAGAGAGCGGCTGAGCATCATGGCTCCCGTCCGTCCGGCTCAGGTGACATGCCTCCCCACCTCGAGTCGGGCGGCCGGTAGTCGGGGGGCGGGGGCGGGTTCCCGGTACCAACCGATGGCCCACCCGGGCGCGCCCCGGCGCTGGGACCAGGCCACGATCCAGGAGGCCCTGCGCGAATGGCACGCGCAGACCGGACAGGTGCCCCGGCGCAACGACTGGTGCGGCGAACGCGCCGACCAGGCAGGCGGTGCGCAGCGCAAATGGATGCACGAGCATCCGCGGTGGCCGAGCAGCTCGTGCGTGGCCGCGCACTTCGGCTCGTGGAGCTCGGCGCTCGACGCCGCGGGTCTGCCCGCGCGCAAGCTCACCTTCAAGACCTCGGTCGCCGACCGGGTCACCAGCGCCCGCCGGCTCGCCGCTGGGGGCATGAGCGTGCGCGCCATCGCCCGCGCGCTCGGCGTGTCGCGGTCAAGCGTCCACAACTATCTTCAGGCGCGCCACTGCCCCGAGTGCGGTGGCCCGGTCACCAATCCCAGCGCCGAGCGGTGCGCCGCCTGCACCGCGTCGCGTCCCGCCGTGGCGCGGACGTGGACCCAGGCGGAGGTCCGGGCCGCCATCCGTGACTGGCAGGACGAGCACGGGCGACCGCCGACGCATCGCGAGTGGACGCCCTCGCGCCGCAATCCGGGACGCTGGGAGGACGAGAACCCGCGCTGGCCCAGCGCCGCCGTCGTGTGTGACCTGTACGCCGAACGGCCGGACCCGTGGAACGCCGCGCTGCGCGATGCCGGCGCCGACGTGCACCTGCGGCGCTGGAGCGATGACTCGGTGCGCTCGGCGCTCGCCGACTTCTGGGTGGCGCACGGGCGGCCGCCGACGGGCGAGGACCTCATCGGGGGTCACTGGCGCGGCCCGCACGCGGCCACGTTGCGCCGCCGCTACGGCGGGGTCGCCGCCGCCTGGGGCGAGCTCGGGCCCGCTCCGCCGGCCCCGCCCGGTCGGTAGTGTCTCGCTGAGCCCGTGAGCTCAGCTGACATCTGGATCTGTCCTGCCTGTGGCGCCAACTATCCGCCGGCCGATTCCGCTCCGGACCGATGCCCGTTGTGTGCCGACGAGCGCCAGTGGGTCCCACCCACCGGGCAGCGCTGGACGTCGATGGCGCAGCTGGCTGCCGACGGCTGCCACTCGGTGATCCGCGAGGTCGAGCCGGGCCTGATCGGCGTCGGTTCCGAGCCTGGCGTCGGAGTCGGCCAGCGCGGGCTGGTGATGCAGACGGCCGAGGGCAACCTGCTGTGGGATCCGGCGCCGTTCGTCGACGACGCCGCGATCGAGGCCGTCCGCGCCGCCGGGGGCCTGCGTGCCGTGAGCGCCAGCCATCCCCACATGTACGGAGCCGCGGTGGAGTGGAGCCACGCCTTCGACGCCAAGCTCCTGCTGGTCGACGTCGACGCTGCGTGGCTGATGCGCCCCGACCCCGCGGTGCGGACATGGTCGGGCGCGCTGGAGGTGCTGCCCGGCGTCACGCTCGTGCAGTGCGGCGGCCACTTTCCCGGCAGCTCGGTGGCGCACTGGGCGGGCGGCGCGGAGGGCCGCGGCGCCATCCTGGCCGGTGACACGATCATGGTCACGCCGGGCGAGGACCGGGTCTCGTTCGTCTACAGCGCCCCGGTCCGCCTGCCGCTGGCCGAGCCGGCGGTGACCGGCATCGTCCGCGCGCTCGCGCCCTACAACTTCGACCGCATCTACGGCGGCTGGTGGAGCCCCGCCGTCCGCCGCGACGGCAAGGCCGTCGTGCAGCGCTCCGCCGCGCGCTACATCGAGCTGCTGACCACGGTCGCGGCACCGGCCCCCCCACCCGCCCGCGCGCGCGTTGGCGTCCCCGCCGGCACCCCGCAGCCCACCCCGCAGCCCACCCTGCACCCCCACCCTGCAAAAGTAAACTTATGAGTTTAGTGCTCGGATCCGGAGGTGCACGGTGACGACGGAGTTCTCCGAGGGCGACTACGACATCCGCCTCGACGACAAGTTCGGGCACCTGGCGAGGATCGACATCGATGCCGAGGCCGCGGCGCACGACCCGTGGTTCAACCAGACGCTGACCTCGGTCAACGACTCCGTCATCCGCCTCGGCGTCGTGGAGGGCGACTTCCACTGGCACAAGCACGACGACACCGACGAGTTCTTCATGGTGCTCGACGGCGAGCTGGTGATCGACCTGGAGGATCGCGACTCGGTCCGCCTGTCGCGCCATCAGAGCTACACCGTGCCGCGCACGGTCATGCACCGCACGAGCGCGCCGGGTCGCACCGTGATCCTCATGGTCGAGGCGGCGGGCGTCACGCCGACCGGCGACGACCCGCCGTCAGGCTGAGGTGGCCTGGCGCTCAGAAGCGGCGCGGGCGGGCGCAGATCCGTCGACGAGGGTGAATTGCCTCATAGTGATGCAATTCACCCTCGTCGTGGTACCCGTCAGGTCTCGAGGGGCTCCAGGAGCCGGTGCGGCTTGCGCAGCACCTGCGTCACGGGATCGTCGCGCGTCGGCTGGTAGCCGCGCCGGCGCTCGGTGATGAGATCCTCCGGTCCCGGCCTCACTCCGCAGGCCTCGCACAGCCCGCTCTCGGACAGCCGTGTCCCGCAGCTCATGTGGCGGAACACGCGGCTGTTCTGGCGCCGGTGGTTGCCGCCCCAGACGAGCAGCGCGTGGATGACCGGCCAGAGCTCGCGGCCGCTCTGCGTCAGCTCGTAGAGGTGGCGTCCCGCGTGCGCGGGGTCTGGCACGCGGGCGAGGATTCCGTCCTCGACCAGCCCGTTGAGCCGGTCTGAGAGAACGGCCTTGGGAATATCCAGGTGGGCCTGGAAGTCGTTGAAGCGCCGCACGCCGTAGAAGGCATCGCGCACGACCAGGAGCGTCCACCGCTCGCCGATCGCCTCCAGCGCACCGGCGATCGAGCAGTCCTGTCCTGCGTAGTCCTTTCCGAGCATGAAAGCCATTCTAGCGCACAGGTCTGTTCATTGAACTCTATGCTACGGTCCGGGTTCAGTCATCGAACTTCTCCTCTGAGGAAGGAGCACTCATGAGCGCAGCTCGGATACAGGTGAGAGGCAGTGCAGTTGGCGCCGCGGCGCGTACGAACTGGGTCCGCGCCGGCGCGGCGCTGTTCGGGGCGGCGTGGGGGTCCAACCAGTTCACGCCGATGCTGCTCGTCTACCGCCAACAGCTCGGGCTGTCCACGGGCACGCTCGAGGCCCTGTTCGGCGTCTACGCCCTCGGGCTCATCCCCGGGCTGCTGATCGCCGGACCCCTGTCTGACTCCCGCGGGCGCCGGCCGGTGATCGTGGCCTCCGCCGCGCTCTCGCTCGCAGGCACGCTGTCGTTGGTCGTCGCCGACCACACCCTGGCACCTCTGTTCGTCGGCCGCTTCCTCACCGGCTTGGGCAGCGGCGCGGCCTTCGGTGCGGGGACGGCGTGGCTGCGTGAGCTCTCGCGACCGCCCTTCGGTGACGCCGGCGACCACACCGCGGCTCGGCGGGCGGCGGTCACGATGACGATCGGCTTCGCCGTGGGGCCGCTCGTCGCCGGGGTGCTTGCCCAGTGGGCGCCCGACCCGAGCGTCGTCCCCTATCTGCCTCACGCGCTGCTCATGCTCGGCGTGCTCGCGCTGGTGTCCGGCGCGCCGGAGACCGTGGTTCGCGGCGGCGGGGCCGGTGCGATCGGGCGCGCGCTGCCGAGCCTGCGCCACCCGCGCTTCTACAAGGTCGTGGCGCCGATGGCGCCCTGGGTGTTCGCCGCTCCGGCGGTCGCCTTCGCGCTTCTGCCGAGCGTTGTCGTCGCGACTCACGCCACCGACGGCGTCGCTCTCACCGCGGTGGTGGCCACGGTCACCGCGATGGCGGGGGTCCTCATCCAGCCGGTCGCGCGGCGCCTGGACGCCCAGGCCGCGGGCCACCGCGCCGCCACGCTCGGCCTGGCGGTCGTGGTGGTGGGCCTGGTCCTCAGCGCCTTCACGGTCCACGAGCACCGCACGTGGCTGCTGGTGCCCAGCGCGATCGTGCTGGGGATGGGCTACGGGGTGTGCCTGGTGGCGGGCCTGGTCGAGGTCCAGCGCCTGGCCCACCCCGAGGCGCTGGCCGGGCTCACCGCCATCTACTACGTCCTCACCTACATCGGGTTCGCCGTGCCCTTCGTGTTGGCGCTTGCGGCCCACCTCACCGGTTACGCGACGCTGCTGCTCATCACCGCAGGACTCGCGCTGGTGACCGCGGTGTGGGTCAGGCTCCAGGCCCGGGCGCCAACGCCCGCCTGAACCGGCCCGACTCCGCGCACCGGTCCTCGTAGCCCAGCGCGGCGTAGAACCGGTGGGCGTCGTCGCGGGAGCGCCGGCTGGTGACCTCGACGTCCACGCAGCCGTGCCCTACGGCCCAGCGCTCGACGGCGTCCATGAGGCGCCGCCCGACGCCGGTCCGACGACAGCCGGCGTCGACGCTGAGGGCGACGACGCGGGCGAAGGCTCCCGGCCGCTCGAAGGAGGGGATGCGGTGGACCGCGGCGAAGCCCGCGGCGGCGCCGTCGGTCTCGGCGACCAGCACCTCGCCCTGGGGCTCGGCCGCCCACGCCAGCAGCCGTGCCGAGGCCTGGTCGCGATCGTGCGGGTAGCCGAGCTGCGTGAGCAGCGCGGCGATCCGATCGGCGTCGCGCGGACCAGCGATGCGGATGCCCTCGCCGTAGACCGCGGGGCGCCGGTAGTCGGGCTCCAGCAGGCTCATCATCACCCCGTCCCAGCGGCCGTCGGAGCCGCGGGTGCAGTCGAGCGCCACCCCCTCGACGACGAACCCGACCGAGCGGTACGCGGCGATCGCCGGCGCGTTGAACGTGTAGACCATGAGCTGGAGCCGATGGAGGCCGAGGTCGTCGAAGGAGTGGCGGGCGGTCGCGCGCATCAGCGCCGCGCCCAGCCCCTGGTCGCGCCGATCGGGCGCGACGGCCACGCGACCGATGTGACCGAGGCCGTGATGGTGCTGGGCCTCGATCAGCACGTGGCCCACCATCTCGCCGCTTTCGTCGGTGCCGGCGAGCAGCCCTCCGGAGCCGGCGCGCGCGGCGAGGTCGCGCACCAGCTGCCCGCGGTCGAGCGGCCAGGTGAACGCTCGCGCTCCGGACCATTGCCACAGCGCGTCGGCGCTATCGATCCACGTGAGAACGCGGTCGCAGTCGGCGGGCTCGAGCGGGCGCAGCGCCAGCACAGGGCGGTCAGCGGTGTCAGTCACGCGACGCACGATGCCAGCTCGGCGGGCGGGGTGGGGTTAACCCCACCGGCGACTCGGGGGTGTTCTGCGCCGCATCCGCCTCCGCACCCCAGCGACAGCGGATCGGCCCGTCGGCAGGCTGGCGAGCATGAGAAATCCACGCGTCATATCCCACTCTTCGACTGAGCCGTCGGGGCGTCTGGCCCGGACGGTGAGCTCGATCTCCGGCGCTTCGGCCCGCCATCCGCGGACCGTCGTCGCCCTGTGGCTGGTCCTGATCGCCGGCTGCATCTTCGCCGGCGCCTCTGCCGGTACCAAGACCCTCTCCAACGCGGGCTCGGGCACCGGTGAATCGGCTCGGGCCGATGCCGCCCTGTCCGCCGCCCACCTCAAGTCGCCGGCGATCGAGAGCGTGCTGGTCAGCTCCGGCAACGCCCGGAGCACCGGCGCGGCGGTCACGGCGCTCGAGATCCGGGCCCGCCACCTGCCCAGCGTCGCCTCCGTCCAGGGGCCGCGCGACATGCCGGCCCTGTCGCGCGCCGGCGGGCGGCAGCAGCTCGTGCAGGTGCAGTTGCGCGGCGACCCCGACAATTCCGACAAGCACGTAGGGCCACTGCAGGGGGTCGCGGCCTCGGTTGCGGCCTCGCATCCGGGCACCACGCTCCAGGAGGCCGGTGAGGCGTCGGGCGGCCATGCCGTCAATCAGGTCGTCAACAACGATCTCAGTCACGCCGAGATCGTCTCGCTGCCGATCACGCTGATCATCCTCATCGTCGCCTTCGGTGCGTTGGTGGCGGCCGTGGTGCCGCTCCTGCTCGGCCTGACCTCGGTCGCGGGCGCGCTCGGAGCCCTCGGCGTCATCTCGCAGATCGCCCCAGAGGGGCAGTCCACCGCCTCGGTCGTCGTCCTCATCGGGCTGGCCGTCGGCGTCGACTACTCGCTGTTCTACATCCGCCGCGAGCGCGAGGAGCGCCGGGCGGGCCGCGACGGCGAGGCCGCTCTCACGGCGGCGACGGCCAGTGTCGGCCGTGCCATCATCGTGGCCGCGCTGACGGTCATGGTCGGCCTGGCCGGTCTGACGTTCACCGGCCTGGGCGTGTTCACCTCGATGGCGCTCGGCGCGATCCTCGTCGTGGCCATCGCCGCCGTCGGCTCGGTGACGGTGCTGCCGGCCGTGCTGGCGCTCCTCGGTGACCGGATCGACCGCGGGCGGCTGTGGCCGCGCCGCCGGCGTCGCCACCCTGGCGCGCCCGGCGTGTGGCAGCGTGTGGTGACGGTCATCACCGCCCGCCCGGCGGCATCGCTGCTGGTGACCGTGGTCGTGTTGGGCGCACTCTCGGTTCCCGTGCTGGGCATGCGGACCGGCGATCCCGGTGTGCGCGACCTGCCCGCCAGCAATCCGGTCCGGGTCGCCGACGAAGCCATCGATCGGGCCTTCCCGGGCACCCCCACCGACGCTCAGCTCGTCGTCACCGGACACGATCTGGGGCGGCCGGCGGCTCGTCGCGCAATGGAAGCGCTGGGCCGGCGGGCCGAGCACGTCACCGGTGGTCACGGGTCGGTCACCGTCGACGTGGCCCGTGACACCTCCGCCGCTGTGGTCTCGGTGCCGTTCCCCAACGTCCCGCTGCCCGCACAGCAGGACGCGGTAGACAAGCTCCGCCAGACCGTGGACGGCACCCTTGCGCTCCCCGGAACCAAGGTCATGCTCACCGGCGACGCCGCGGGCAACGCCGACTTCTCCGGGCGCCTGACCACGGTCACGCCCCTGGTGATCGCCGGGGTGCTGGGCCTCGCGTTCCTACTGCTGATCGCCGCGTTCGGCTCGCCGGCGCTGGCGGCCTCGGTGATCGGCCTGAACCTCCTCTCGGTGGGAGCCTCGTTCGGAATCCTGGTGGAGGTCTTCCAGCACGGCGTCGGAGAGAAGCTGCTGGGCTTCACCTCCGACGGGGCGATCGTCGAGTGGCTCCCGCTGTTCGCCTTCGTCCTGCTGTTCGGGCTGTCGATGGACTACACGGTGCTCATCCTCGAGCGGGTGCGCGAGGAGCGCAACCGCGGTGCCGACGCCAGGACCGCATCGGTGCGGGCCCTGGGGGCGACCGCGGGGACGGTGACGAGCGCAGCCGCGGTGATGATCGGCGGTGTTCTCGATCTTCGCCACCCTGCACCTCCTGGAGTTCAAGCAGCTCGGCTTCGGCCTCGCCGTCGCCATCCTGCTCGATGCCACCATCGTCCGGGCCGTCGCCCTGCCAGCCGCCATCACCCTCCTGGGGCGGCGGACGGCACGGCGCCGGGAGTCCTTCGCCCCGGCGATGGAGCCCTCGGCGCTGCGATGATGTTCGGTGAGTTACAAGCAATGGCACGGCACGAGGCTCACGTCGGACAACGCAGTGGCAGCGCGCTGCTGGCAGGGGAACTCACCCTGTCAGTGGTGTGCTGCCTGGCCGTCACCATCATCTGGGCGGCCACCGGGGGCCCGTTCTGGCCCATGTGGGTGTGGGCGGGTCTGGGCCTGCCGATCGCGCTGCAGGTGGCGTGGCGGCGGGCCTGGGCGCAGCCCCGAGGACCGCGCCGCCGGCTGGCCATCCAGGGCTCGATCTCGGTCGTGCTCGCCGCCTTCGACGTGCTGGTATGGGCGATGTCGGGGTTCGGCTACTTCTGGCCGGTGTTCCCGGCGGTCGGTCTGGCCATGGCTTTCGCCCTCCACGCGGTGTTCTACTCACCGCGCCAGACCGATCTCAGCGCGCGTGTCGACGAGCTGACCCGGACCCGGCGCGGCGTGCTGGACGTCCAGTCGGCGGAGCTGCGCCGGATCGAGCGCGACCTCCACGATGGCGCCCAGGCGCGGCTGGTGGCGCTGACGATGCATCTCGGGCGGGCCGAGGCCCGTCTCGAGGATCGGCCCGAGACGGCCGAGCTCATCCGCCAGGCGCGCGAGGAGGCCACCGCCGCGGTGGCCGAGTTGCGCGACCTTGCGCGCGGCATCGCCCCTCCGGTGCTCGCCGACCGCGGTCTCGTCGCCGCCGTTGAGGCCCTGGCGCAGCGCTCGGGGATCGACACCACGGTGGAGAGCAAGCTGACCGAGCGCCTGGCGCCGGTCGTGGAGTCCGCGGCCTACTTCGTCACCGCCGAGGCGCTGACCAACGCCGTCAAGCACGCTCCGGGTGCATCGGTCCGGATCGCCATCCGCCGGGCCGGGTCGCGCCTCGTGGTGGAGATCGCCGACAACGGCCCCGGCGGTGCCGATCCCCGCGGTGGCGGGCTGAGCGGCCTGCGCCAGCGGGTCGAGGCGCTGGACGGCACGCTCGACGTCGACTCGCCCGAGGGCATCGGCACGACCATCCGGGCGGTGTTGCCATGCGAGTCGTGATCGCCGAGGACTCGGTGCTGCTGCGCGAGGGCATCGTCGCGCTGCTCCAGGAGTACGACATCGAGGTGGTGGCCCAGGCCGACGACGGCGATGGTCTGCTGCGGATCGTCGCCGGACACAAGCCAGACCTGGCGATCGTCGACGTGCGCCTGCCGCCGACGTTCACCGACGAGGGGATCCGCGCCGCGCTCGAGGCGCGCCGCCGCCAGCCCGACCTGTCGGTGCTCGTCCTCTCCCAGTACGTGGAGCCGGTCTACACCGGCGAGCTGCTCGCGTCAGGGGAGAGCGGGGTCGGCTACCTGCTCAAGGAGCGCGTCGGGGAGGTGCGCAGCTTCCTGGATGCGGTGCACCGGGTCGCCGGCGGCGGCACTGCCCTGGACCGCGAGGTCATCGCCTCGCTCGTGCGTGCCCAGTCCGACAGCGGGCAGGGCGCGCTCGCCCAGCTGACACCCCGCGAGCGAGAGACGCTTTCGCTCATCGCGCAGGGCCGGACCAACGCCGCCATCGCCCGCGAGCTGGTGATCACGCTCGGTGCCGTCGAGAAGCACGTCACCAATATCTTCGGAAAGCTCAACCTCCCTGCCACCGACGACGATCATCGCCGCGTCCTGGCGGTGTTGGCGTACCTCGGAGCGGGTGGTCCGGAGGCCGTTGACGGCGCGGCATCGGCGTAGACTCGCCTCATGAGCCTGGAGGAGCACAGCATCGAGACGGCAGGCGAGCGATGCGAGGAGTGCGGGGCCCGGCTGACCCCGTCAGAACTCGAGGCGGTGCTCGAGTCCGGCGGTCCGACGCTCTGCGCGATTCACGCTGCCGAAGACGAGCCCGGCCTCGCTGCCGACGACGAACTCGCCGCGGAGTAACGGCCGGTGTAATCGGCGGCCGGGGCGCAGCGCCCGGGCCGCCGAAACCGATTTCTCAGCCGCAGCGCAGGTTGTGCTGCGTCCGGCCGGCGTCGCCGGTGGCTACTTGGCAGGGGCGCGCCGATTCGCGACTGCGTTCTTGAGCGTGGCTCCGGCGGTGAACTTGGCGTTCTTGGACGCCTTGATCTTCACCGGCGCGCCGGTCTGAGGATTGCGGCCCGTGCGCGCCCCGCGCTTGGCCACGGAAAACTTTCCAAAACCGGTGATGGCAACCTCGTCACCCTTCTTGAGGGTCTTGGTCACCGTGGTGAGCAGCGAGTCCAGCGCACGCGACGAGTCGGCCTTGGACAGCCCGCTGTCCTTGGCGATCGCGTCGATGAGTTCCGTCTTGTTCATCCTGTCTCCTAGCGTGAAACGTTGTTTTGCGGTGGGCAGAGTAGCCGTAAAGGCAGGCGGACCGGTGCGGACAGGTGACACAGTGTCACGCGTGCCGGACCTCAAAGCTTGCTGAAGATGCCAGGGATGTCGCAAATTCGACGCTCGGCATGCCGCAGCTCGGCCGGCCCGGACGCACGCGGCGCTCGGCGCAGGGTAGCTCTAACCGTCGAGTTCCGGCAGGAGGTCCGCGATCGAGTCCACGATCCGGCCTGCCCGGTAGGGGTGACGCTCGGCGTCCTCGCGCGTTGTCAGCCCGCTGAGGACCAGGATCGTCTCCATGCCCGCCTCCAGTCCGGAGACGACGTCCGTGTCCATCCGGTCGCCGATCATCGCGGCCGTCTCGGAGTGGGCGTCGATGGCGTTCAGCGCCGAGCGCATCATCAGCGGGTTGGGCTTGCCGACGTAGTAGGGATCGATCCCGGTCGCCCGCGTGATGAGCGCCGCCACCGAGCCGGTGGCCGGCAGCGGCCCGTCCACCGACGGGCCCGTCGCATCCGGATTGGTGGCGATGAAGCGCGAGCCGGTCTCGATGAGGCGGATGGCCTGTGTGATGCGCTCGAAGCTGTACGTGCGCGTCTCGCCCAGGACGACGTAGTCGGGGCTGCGCTCGGTCAGCGTGTAGCCCGCGCTGTGCAGGGCCGTCGTCAGCCCGGCCTCGCCGATGACGAACGCCGAGCCTCCCGGACGCTGGTCCTGGAGGAAGCGCGCGGTGGCCAGCGCCGAGGTCCAGATCCTCTCCTCGGGTACGTCGATACCGCTGTTGCGCAGCCGCGCGGCGAGATCACGCGGCGTGTAGATCGAGTTGTTGGTGAGGACCAGGAAGCGCGTCCCGTTTGCGCGCAGGCGTCCCACGAACTCGTCGGCGCCCGGGATGGCGAGCTCCTCGTGCACGAGCACGCCATCCATGTCCATCAGCCACGAGTGGATCTCCCGGTGGGTCATCGCTCACGCACACATTAGGAGGCCCGCACATGCGGCGCACGGATGCGGAGCGGCTGCGCGGGGACTAGCTCCGGTTGACGATTCGGTGCAGGCGTGCGGCTTCGTGGTCGGGCGTGGTGGTGAGGCGCTGTTTGGTGATGCGGAGGGTGCTGTGGCCGTGGTCGAGGTGGTCGGCGTCGGGTTCGCGGTCGTCCTCGAACGCGTCGTGGTCCTGGTGGGTGTCCCAGCCGTCGAGTTCGACGATGAGGTTGGCCTCCGGAAAGTAGGCGTCGACCTCTCGGCCGTTGACGTCGACGTTGATCTGTGGGGTGGGGAGGTTGTATTTCTGGATGAAGGCGAGGAAGTCGTCCTCGAAGGGGGAGCGGGTGGGGTTGCGGGGGGTCTCGACGAATGGCCTGAGCAGCGTGGTCCCGGGGTGGAGGGGGTTGCGCTCGATGACGTCTTGGAGGGCGGTGAGGCGGAGGTAGCCGTTGAGGCGTCCTTCGTTGACCAGGCGGCGGCGTTGTGTGGCGGTGAGGCGGGGCGCGAGGTCCAGGGCGGTGCGGGCGGGGCTGGTGGAGGGGACGCCGCGTTGGTGGGTGATGTCACGTGGCTGTAACGACGGGCATCGATGGGTGAGGATGTGGCGTGGACGGCGGTCCCCGGTGGTGAGGGTGATCTCCGGGGTCGGGTCGTAGCGGGTGAGGAACCCCCAGAGCCAGGCGGCCGACGCGTGGCTGGCGACGGCGTGCGGGCCGCCGGCGAGGACGGCGGCGGCGATCAGGGCCTGGGGGTCCTGGCGCGCCGGGGCCTGGCAGTACACGCCGGTGTACCGGGTGACCAGCGACCCGTTACGCAGGCGGCGATCGACACCCCCAGAGCTGAGGCCCAGCTCCAACAGCTGCGCCCGCGAGACGTTGCCTGACTGGCGCCACGCCAGCTCCCGGATCGCCGTCTCACGGGACTCTTGGGAGATCTTCCGTCTCTGAGCACGAAGATCTCCGAGATCCATTAAGAGCCTCCAGCGCCTGCATTTCCACCCCCCCTCCCAACTACGGCTAGCTCACCGCCGCGGTCAGGTCATAGAGCGTCTGGCCGCCGACCGTCACCGCCTTGTAGTGAGCCTTGACCCAGGTGGTGATGGCGTTGGAGGAGGCCGCGCCGCCGCCCGGTCCGCCACCGCCGCCGGAGGCGAGGTAGTAGTGGATGTCGCCGGCCTTCACGTAGCTCTCGAACTGGGCGAGGGTGAGCTGGCCGCCCTCCCCGCTGAAGCCGCCGATCGCCATCACCGGCTCGCCGCCCGTGGCCAGCTCCAGCGACGCCGCGGACTGTGAGCCCGACGTCGCGGCGACCCACCGGTAGTGCCCGGCGTCGGCCTTCAGCGCCTGCGTGAGCGCCGCGCTCACGGATGTCTGCCCGCCCGGCATGCCCCCGCCCATCGTCCCACCGCCGAACCCGCCCGCACGCGTGCCAGTGGGCGCGCTGCCGCTCGGCCGCGTCCCGCTCGGGGCTGCACCCCGCGCGCCGGTGGGCGCGCCGCTGAAGTGCATCCCGCCCCCGCTAAAACTGCGACCCATCCCCCCACCCATCCCGCCGGCGCTCGCCGGCCCCGCCGACGGGATCGAGCCCGTGTGCGCCGTGGAGATCGTCTGCGCGGCGTAGGCCACGGGCCCCGCGACGGAGGCCATCACGCCCAGCACCACCGCCACCACGCCCAACCGCGCTCGCAGCGGGCGCCACAGCGCCGAGGCGATCAGGCCGGCCACCGCGCCCACGCCGGCCACGAGGATGAGCGTGCGCAGCCACGGCTCCCAGGTGGGCGTGCGGTCCAGCAGCTCCCACGACCAACCGGCGCTCACGGCCACCGCGACAGCGGCGGTCACCCGAGCCCGCGCCGTGTCGCGCCGGGCCCAGAGCATGCGGCCCCCGATGGCCACCAGCGCGGCGATCGCCGGGGCGAGCGCCACCGTGTAGTAGGTGTGGATGATCCCGCTGGACAGGCTGAAGACGAGGCCGCTGACGATCAGCCAGCCGCCCCACAGCAGCAGCGCGGCGCGCGTGCGGTCGGTGCGCGGCGCCCGGCGCGTGGCGACCAGGCCGGCCCCGAGGGCCAGCAGCGCGGCGGGCAGCAGCCACGACGCCTGCCCGCCCATCAGCGAGTTGAACAGCCGCAGGACACCGGTGGCCCCGCTGAAGTTTGCGCCCGCGCCACCGCCACCCGCGCCACCGCCGCCGCCCGGACCGCTGCTGCCGAAGATGCGCCCCAGCCCGTTGTAGCCGGTGATGAGGTTGAGGATGCTGTTGTCAGACGAGCCGTCGATCATCGGCCGCGAGCTCGCGGGCCACAGCGCGACGATCGCCACCCACCAGCCGGCGCTGACCACGATCGCCAGACCGCCGGCGAGCATCTGGGTCACGCGCCGGCGCAGGCCCGTCGGCGCCGCCACCAGGTAGACGAGCGCGAAGGCCGGCACGACCAGGAAGGCCTGCATCATCTTGGCCAGGAAGGCGAACCCGATCATCGTCCCGGCCGCCACCACCCAGCGCGTGCCGGCGCGCTCCAGCGCCCGGGTGAGGCAATAGGCGGCGGCGACGAGCAGGAGCACGAGCAGCGCGTCGGGGTTGTTGAAGCGGAACATGAGCGCCGCCACCGGGGTGGCTGCCAGCAGCGCGCCCGCCGCCAGGCCCGCGCCCGTCCCGAACCAGCGCTTGATCGCCGCGTAGAGCAGGGCGACCGCGGCGACGCCCTCGAGCGCCTGGGGGGCCAGCATGCTCCAGCTGCTGAAGCCGAAGATGCGCCCGCTGAGCGCCATCACCCACAGCGACGCGGGCGGTTTGTCGACGGTGATGAAGTTCGATGAGTCGATCGAGCCGAAGAAGAACGCCTTCCAGCTCTTGGTGCCGGCCTGGACGGCGGCGGCGTAGAAGCTGTTGGCGTAGCCGGAGGCGCTGAGGTCCCAGAGGTACGCCACGGCGGTGACCAGCAGCAGGGTCGGCAGCGCCAGGCGCTGCCAGTTGGCGGCCAGCCACGTGGAGGCGGCGGGCGCGGGCTCACGCAGGAAACGGTCCCGCCCGCCCTTCCGCGCGGGGGCAGGACGTCGGAGAAGGCCAGTGCTCATGTTCATGCCAGCAGGTTCGGCGAGCCCCGTAAGCCGAGCGTCTTAAGCGCCGAAGGACTGTCGATGCCCCGCGTGAGACGCGCGTCAGGGCCGGCGCGTGACGCCGGCGTGTTACGGGCGGCGCGTCACGGGTGGCGCTGGACGCCGCGCACGATCGCGTCGACGTCCCGGTGCCCGGCCCGCACTCCGAGCCCCACCAGGTCCAGCTGCTCGGTCCCGACCGCGCGCACCGCGGCGCGATTGTCGGTGTCGTTGCCGGTGGTGAACATGTCGGCGGTGTAGATCGCCACCGGGACCTCGCGCCGAGCCGCGCGTTCGCGCAGCGTACGCAGCTTCTCGCCCCCGGTCTCGAACACCAGCACCGGCTGCACCAGGAGCGGCAGGTAGCGGACGCCGTCCCCGTCAACGTAGTCCTCGCCGATCGCCGCCGCCCCCGCGGACGCCGCCAGCCCGCTCATGAGAAAGGCCGTGACGTTGAGGCGCTGCCAGGCGGCCAGATCGTCGCGAACCACGATCGCGATCTTGGTGTCGAACTCGGCGACGGTCATCTGCCACCGATCATCGCCGCGACCGCGCGCCGCTGTCTTGAACGATGTTGCGCTCTTTCGCGGCTTCAGAGCCGTCTCAGCGACGCATGGCCCGCGCGTACGCCCCGGGCGTGACCCCCACCAGCCGCTTGAACACCCGGGAGAGGTGCGGCTGGTCGGCAAACCCGCATTCGGCCGCCACCGCCGCTGCCGGCAGGCCCTCACCGAGCATCGACCGCGCCCGGTCGATGCGCAGGTCCCGCTGGAACGCGTGCGGGGTGAGGCCGTTCTGCTCACGAAAGCGCCGGATGAGCTCAAAGCGCGACAACCCAGCCACCACGGCCAGCTCGGCCAGCGACACCGGCTCGGCCCAGCGTTCCTGGAGATGCACGCGGGCCCGGCGCACGGCGGCGTGCTCACCGCGCTCGCGCTGGCGGGCGGGGACGGCCGCCGACGCACCGCGCAGGTGCGGCGTCAGGCCGGCGATCGCCTCCAGGACCGTCTCCTCCACGGCCAGGGCCGGCGCCTCGAGCGCCAGCGCGGCGTGCGCGCGCAGCAGGGCGGCGCGCAGCGCGTGGTCGCGGAACACCACCCAGCGGGCCGCCCGAGGGGCCGGACCGTCGTGCTGCGCCCAATCGTGCAGCACGGAGGGCTCGACGTAGAGGACCTTGTAGGCCCACCCCTCGGGGACGGCGGCCATCCCCGTGTGGACCGCCTCGGGCTCGAGCACGAACAGCTCGCCGGCGTTGGCGCGCTGGCGGGTGCTCTCGACGGTGAAGCGGGCCGCCCCGCGCTGGACGACGGCGATCGTCCACGTCCGGTGCGAATGCGGCCGGTAGGCGTGGTGCACGAAGCGCGCGTGCAGGGCCTCGATCCCGGTCAGGCCGGGGGGTGAGAAGTAGGTGGCGTACTCGGCCGGCAGCCCCGGGGATTCTACGGCTCGCCCCCGGCCCGCCCGTCTAGCGCAAGCGGCTCCCTGCGGCCACCGGCTTTCGGTCTCGGCCCCGCGGCATCTCGCGCGCCTCGACGTGGCGCACCAGCGCTCCGGTGTGGCGCTCGATCCGCTGGGGCAGCCCCGACCTCATCCACCGCGAGCCCCACGAGGGCAGCGTGGAGACGATGATCTCGTCGAACTCGGCCGGGCTGTAGACCTCCAGGACGGCGCGCAGGGGATCGGGGTCGCCGGCGATCGCGCGCACCTCCAGCCCGATCTCGCGCATGTGCGCGTCCATCTGCTCAACCGCCCGGCGTCCCTCCAGGCCGCGGCCCGCCGGGATAACGAGCGTGAACCGCGCGGGGCACTCCTCGACGCGCGCACGCATCGCCTCCTCCAGGGTGTGGGACATCGCAGTGCGGTTCGCGACAACGAGGATGTTCAGTTCTCGAGGCAAAGCTTCCTCCTTGCGCTCATGTGGACGTTCTCAGTCAGGCCACTTCGTGACCCGGGAGCAGATAGGTTGCTCCTGTACCAGCGAGATCGCCATGGCCCTGAGGCCAAATGCCGCCCTCATCACGATCCCCTAACACTCGCGTCGCGGTGCTCGACGACTACCAGCGCCGCGCCCATAGCTACGCCAGGTGGGAGTCGCTCGGCGATGGTGTCGACGTCGAGTTCTTCTCCGAGTCCATCGCCCACGACGAGCTGCCGCACCGCCTGACCCCCTTCGACGTGCTCGTACTGATGCGCGAACGGACGCGCCTGGACCGCGAGGTGCTCTCACAGCTCCCCAACCTCCGCCTCGTCATCACCACCGGCATGCGCAACGCCTCGCTCGACGTCGACTACCTGCTCGAGCGCGGCGTCACGGTGTGCGGCACCCAGGGCACCGGAGTGACGCCGGCCGCGGGCGTCCCCAGCACGGTCGAGGTGGCCTGGGCGCTCATCCTCGCGGTGGCCAAGCGTGTCACTCAGGAGGACCGCGCGCTGCGCTCCGGGCGCTGGCAGCTCGACCTCCCGGTGAACCTCGCGGGTGCCACGCTGGGCCTGGTCGGCCTCGGCAACCTCGGCGCCGCCATGGTCGGCCCGGCGCGGGCGTTCGGCATGCAGGTGGTGGCGTGGAGCCAGAACCTCAGCGACGAACGCGCCGACGAGGTCGGGGTGCGCCGCGTCTCCAAGAAGGAGCTGCTGGCCGGCGCCGACTTCCTCTCCATCCACCTCGTTCTCTCAGACCGCAGCCGCGGCCTCATCGGCGGCCCCGAGCTGCTGCAGATGAAGCCGACTGCCGCGCTCATCAACACCTCGCGCGGGCCGATCGTCGACGAGGCGGCGCTCGTCGCGGCGCTGCGCGTCGGTGTCATCGCGGCGGCCGGGCTTGACGTCTATGACCGCGAGCCGCTCCCGTCCGATCACCCGCTAACGATGCTGCCCAACGTCGTCCTGCTGCCCCATCTCGGCTACGTCTCGGAGCCCGGAATGCGCCACATGTACGTGCAGGTGGTGGAGGACATCGCCGCGTTTCTCAAGGGCGAGCCGATCCGCACCCTGGGCTGAGTGCGCCGGTCTACGATTGCCGTAGCCGCCGTCCACACTGAAAGGGAGAACCGCATGGCTCTGGACCCCAAGCACACCGCGATCGTCCTGATCGAGTACCAGAACGACTTCACCTCCGAAGGCGGCGCCCTGCACGGCGCCGTGTCCGGCGTCATGGAGGACACCGGAATGCTCGATAACACCCGCAGGCTGGTCGACGCGGCGCGCCAGGCGGGAGCCACCATCGTGCACGCGCCGATCACCTTCGCGCCCGGCTACAACGAGATCTCCGAGCATCCGTACGGGATCCTCAAGGGCGTGGTGGACTCGACCGCGTTCGTCAAGGGGGAGTGGGGGTCTGAGATCGTCGACGCGCTCGCCCCGCAGGCCGGCGACGTGGTGGTCGAGGGCAAGCGTGGACTTGACACCTTCGCCACCACCAACCTCGACTTCATCCTGCGTGCCCGCGAGATCACCACGATCGCACTCGGGGGCTTTCTCACCAACTGCTGCGTCGAGTCGACGATGCGCACCGGCTACGAGAAGGGCTACAAGGTCATCACCCTGTCTGACTGCGTCGCCGCCACCTCCTCCGAGGAGCACGAGAACGCGATCAAGTTCGACTACCCGATGTTCTCCGACGTGATGACCTCCGACTCGCTCGCCGGCGAGCTGGGCGCCGCCCCCGTCACCACGTAGCCGCGCCCTTGATGACCGGCGGTCGCGGGCGTAGGCTTGTGGCCGCGCGTTCCCGCGCGTGACCTTCGCCTGGCGCTCACGCCGCCGGTCTCGAGAAGGTAAAGGTGACCTCGAGTCATCGGGAGATCGTTTCGTCGCCCCTCCTCGGCGGGGCACCGTGGGCGTGAGTTGCGGCGCCACCCGCCGGTGTCAGGAGATCCGATGACGAAGCAGAAGACGTTCAAGCGCCGGGTGCGTTCGCGCATGGAGAAGACCGGCGAGAGCTATACGGCCGCTCGCCGCGTGCTCCTCCCTGCCGAGCCCGCCGAGTCCGCCGAGCCGGGCGAGTCGCAGGCCACCCAGACCGCCACTGGGCGTACCAACGCTGAGTGGTTCGCCCTGCTCGACGAGTGGGGCGCCCCCGAGCGCACCCACACCGAGATCGCGCGCTGGCTGGCCAGGCAGCCCGGCGTCTCGAGCTGGTGGTCGCAGATGCTCACCGTCGCCTACGAGCAGGCGCGCGGCCGCCGGGTGCCTCACCAGCGGCCCGACGGGTTCACGATCACCGCCTCCAAGACGATTGCGGTGCCGCTGGCCGATCTGTTCACCGCGTTCACCGATGAGGCCCACCGTGCGCAATGGCTCCCGGGCGCGACGCTGACGCTGCGCACGGCCACCGCGTCACGCAGCGCACGCTACGACTGGGAGGACGGCGCCACCCGGGTCAACGTGGGCTTCACCGCCAAGTCGGAGACGAGCAGCACGATCGCGCTCAGCCATGCGCGCCTGCCCGACGCCGACACGGCCGAGGAGATGAAGCGGTGGTGGCGCGAGCGACTGGCCGAGCTCAAGGCACTGCTGGAGGCGCCTGCCCGCAAGTAACCTGCCCCGCGTGCCTCTGACCCCGGACGCGTCCGTCACCCAGCTCTTCCTCGAGCTGGTCGCGGTCCCGTCTCCCAGCCGGCGCGAGCGCGTCGTCGGCGAGCTCATCCGGGAGTGGCTCGCCGGGCACGGGGTCCCATCGGCCTACGACGACGCCGGCCGGGTCAACGGGTCAGATTGCGGAAACCTCATCGCCACCGTGGCCGGCGCGCCGGGCGCGCCCGCCTACCTGTTCGTCTCCCACATCGACACGGTCGAGTCCGGCACGCCTCCGATCACGCCTCACATCGATGACGACGGGGTGGTCCTCTCAGACGGTGAGACGATCCTGGGCGCCGACAACAAGGCCGCCGCCGCCGCCGTCATGCGCGTGTGCGCCGCGGCCGCCGCCCTCCCCGAGGCACAACGGCCGACGGTGCATGCCGCCTTCACCTGTTGTGAGGAGAGCGGCAGGATGGGCGCGGGCCTGCTCGCGGACGATCTGCTGCGACGTGTCGACTGCGCCTTCTCGATCGACGGCGCCAAGCCCGTCGGTACCGTGATCACGCGCGCCTTGGGTCAGACGTCGTTCGTGTTCGTCATCCATGGGCGCGCCGCCCACGCCGCCGCCAACCCCGAGGCGGGGATCAACGCGATCGCGGTGGCCTCGGAGATCGTCGCCGCGCTGTCACTCGGCCGCCAGCCGGGCGGGGGCAGCGTCAACGTCGCTGCGATCGTCGGCGGCTCGGTCATCGACCGCCTCACCCCTGAGGTGCTGGGGGACGCGAGCGTTGAGGCCGCGCTCACCGGCGCCCTCACGAACTCCATCCCCGACCGCGCCATCGTGCGCGGCGAGGTCCGCGGCTACACCGTCGAGGAGATCGAGACGACGATCGACGCCATCGCCCAGACGGTCGCCCGCGTCTGCGCTGCGCGCGGCGCCCGCCATGACTGGATTCGCGATCGCGAGCGGATGGTGCCGCCGTTCCCGCCCGCCGAGGACTCCCGGGCGCGGGCGCTCGTCCAGGCCGCCGCCACGCAGGTCCCCGAGCTGGAGCTCGTCCTGGAGGAACGCCAGGCCACGCTTGAGGCCAACTACCTGGCGGCGAGCACCGACGTCGTGGCTTTGGCCAGCGGCGGCCGCGATCCGCACCAGGTCTCGGAGTCCATCCCGGTGGCCGAGCTCGAGCGCCTCGAGGCGCTGCTGGTGGCCATCCTCACCGCGGACGCGACGCGGGCGTAGGCGCTAGCTCTCGCCCTCCGGCGTGACGGCCCGGGCCAGCACGCCCGCGGTGGCGTAGATGTGCGCGAATGCGCGGGCCTCGTCTCCGGTCCACAGCGACGAACCGTGGCCGTAGGTGGAGCCCAGGCGCCGCCCGGCGTCAAGCAGGCTGTACGGACTGCGCGTCCCCAGCGGCACGATGTTGCCCTTGTGCAGGCGCACCCGCACGTCTCCGGTGACGCGCTCCTGGGAGCTGTCCAGGAAGGCGCGGATGTCGGTGAGGAGCGGGTCGTAGTAGCGGCCCTCGTGGAGCATGTCGCCGAACGTCGTGCCCAGCGACGCCTTCATCGTCTGCTGGGCGTTGGTGAGGACGAGGCGCTCGAGCTCGCGGTGGGCGGCGATGAGGATGAGCATGCCCGGCGCCTCGAAGCCGAGGCGGCCGACGATGCCCATGATCGTCTGTCCCGTGTGGATGCCGCGGCCCACGCCATGGGCGGCGCCGATGCGGTTGAGCAGCGCCAGCGTGTCGTAGCCGGGGACGCCGATGCCCAGCTCGCCGATCACCGCGTCGGCGTCGGCGACGCCGCTGACGGTCTCGCACGCCACCGGCAGCCCCCGCTCGAAGCGCAGCAGCAGCTCGGCCGGCTCGTCGGGCGCGTCGGCGATCGAGCGCGTAGTGGGCCACGCCTCCTCGGGGAGGTACTCCCAGGACCCGTAGGTCTCCTCGCCGCCGATGGTGGTGCCGAGGATCCCGAAGTTGAACGAGTACTTGGCGGTGATGTCGGACACCGCGTGGCCGCGCTCGCGCAGGAAGTCACGTTCCTCCTCGCGCGTGTGCTGCTCGTCGCGGATGAGCCCGGCGATCTCGAGGTTGGGCGCCAGCGCCTTGGTCACGGCGTCGAAGCGGACGTGGTCATTGCCCGCCCCGGTCGAGCCGTGGGCGATGACGTCGGCGCCGCGCGCGAGCGCCACCCGCGTGACCTCCTCGGCCTGGAGCATCCGCTCGACCCCGACGCAGGACGGATAGACGCCGTTGCGCAGGTAGTTGGCCTTGAGGATGTAGGAGACGAACTGGTCATAGAGACGGGCGCGCCCGTCGATGACGACGTGCTCGTCGCCCCCGAGCTCCTGGGAGCGCTGCTCGATCTCGCGCAGCTCCTCGGGCGGGAAGCCGCCGGTGTTGACGGTGACGGTGGTGACCCGCTCGCCGCGGTCCACGAGCACCGCCAGCGCAAATGAGGTGTCCAGCCCGCCGGAGAAGGCGAGCACGTAGTGACGACCGGGCATCAGTTCTCAGTGACCTCCAGGATCGGGACCCGGTGATCGACGAAACCGGGCGACAGAACGTAGTAGCGGCTGGTGCCGGCGTCGATCTTGGCCTGCATCTCGCGCTGGGACTCCAGGTCCCGGGAGTCCATCCACGTGGTCGGCGCGCTCTCGGCGTCATCCTCGTGGACGTCGGTGCGGTAGACGAGCGTGTGCGCCACCGGATGCAGGTCGAGCACGGCGGAGACGACCTCCATGCGCCCGAACTTGCGGTGCACGCGGATCGCCTGGTCGGTGAACTGGGCCACGCCCATGAGCGTCTTGGCGCGGTAGACCTCAAGGCCCAGCCCCTTGGTGGTGGTGCCCAGCCCGGGAATCGAGGAGCACAGCGACCAGCCGACCCAGCCGCCGGGCACCGGGGTCGGCGCCGCGCAGTAGCCGGCGACGGGGATGGGCCCGTCGTAGCCGAGCCGCTCGGCCTCGGCCAGCACTGCGCTCAGGACCTGGCCGGTGCGAGCCCGCTCGGCGGCGTAGCCGCGCTCCTCGGCCGCCGCCGCGCGGGCGCGCTCGGGCGCCAGGGTCACGAGCAGGAACGCCGAGGGCAGCAGGCCGAGGTCGATCATCACCCAATTCTGCAGCGGGATGCCCTTGTCCCCGAACGAGGTGGCGTTGAGCACGTTGTAGACCCGCATGAGGTCGGCGACGCTCCATGCCCCCGAGACGGTCCCCGGCCCGCCCAGGAAATCGACAGGGGTCACCGGCACCCCGAGCGGCGTGGTGTTCAGCTGGGCCAGCACGGCGCCGTTGGAGGCCAGATACAGGCCGTAGCCCTCGGCCAGCAACTGGTGGGCCTCGCGGGCGATATCGGCTCGGGTCAGCGGCACGGGCGCGACTCTAGACCAGCGCGAACGCCGCGGCCCGGACGACATCGCGCTCAAGATCAGCGTGCGCGCGGCCGATGTCATGGGGAGTGAGTATCAGCGCAGTGGTCGGCCGCATCGACCAGATCATCCAACTGCAGCAGCAGATTCTTGACCCGGCGTCGCTCGCCGGCAGCTCTTCCGCGTCCGCGTCCGCGTCCGCGTCGACCGGCGCCTCGTTCTCCACGGGCACCGCTGCCACCGGCACTGGGACCTCCAGCGATTTCGCCAGCCAGCTGGCCAGCGCGCAGGCGGCCACGTCGCCGCTCGCCTCGAGCGCCTCGGGCGTCGTCGGCACGACCGCGTCGGGCCTCGTGGGCACCAGCGGCGGCGTCGGCGTCGGCGACCCGCGCGTGTCGGCGATGGTCAACGAGGCCAACTCGCTCGTCGGCAAGCCCTACGTCTACGGCGGCGGCCACTCCGGCTGGGGCCCGCAGACGGGCTATGACTGCTCGGGCTTCGTCTCCGCCGTGCTCCACGCCGGCGGCTATCTCACCTCGCCGGTGGACACCACCGCGCTGCCCAGCCAGCCCGGCATGGTGTCGGGACCCGGCCAGTACGTCACCGTCTATGACCGCGCCCTCTCCGGCCAGAACGGCCACGTGATCATCCAGATCAACGGCCAGTTCTACGAGTCGGGCGGCATGCACGGCGCCTGGGGCGGCGGCGGGGGCGTGGAGAAGATCGCCACGCCGTCGGCCGCCTACCTGGCCACCTTCCCGACGGTCCTGCACCCCGAAGGTCTCTAGCTCGCCGGGCTGGGCTGGGGCTGGGGCTCCGCCGGAGCGTTCGGGCGGGGTATCGGCGCACGTCAACGGCCGGCTTAGGAAGAGGCGGTCCGGGCGCAAATGAGGGCCTTTGCAGGGGACTTTTGGTAGATATTCCCGCTCACAGACGGACTATCTACCAAGGGTCCGCCCGAGGTCCGCCGCCGCCGCCCGTGCCGCCACTCGAAAGCCGCCGTTGACGTGCGCCGGTGTCGCCGCGGACGCTACGCGGACAAGGAGAAGCCGGACAACCGGCGCGGCTACGCCGCAGCGAGGCGCTCGCCCGCAGCGCGGTGCGAGACGGGCAGGCGCAGGAAGGTCTCGTAGTCGGCCGGAGTCCCTAGGCCGTACATGCCGCCGCCATCGACGCCGACGTTGTCGATGCCGATCCGCGCCCCGGCCGCGATGAGCTCGTTGTAGACGGGAGCGACGTAGAACTCGCCGTTGACGCGCTTGTCGGCGGCGATCATGGCCCGGGTGCCGTCGAAGTACTCCGACGCCCGCGCGAAGGTGTAGATGCCGACCGTGGCCTCGGTGGAGACGACTTCCTTCTCCACCACATTGGTGACGAGGTCACCGTCAAGCTCGACGAACGACCACTTCGGGTCATCGGCGGTCATGGTCATGATGAGGCCGTCGAGCCGGTCGCGGCGCAGCTGCGCCACGTGCGCGTTGATGTCGGTGTCGACCCACTGGTCGCTGTTGGCGATGATCAGCGGCGCGTCCGGATCCACCGCGCCCTCGGCGAGCAGGACGGTGCACGCGGCACCCTCCGTGACCGAGTCGATGGTCACGATCTCACAGCCCGGCGCGATCTCGCGCAGCGCGGGAACGAACCCGTACTCCGCCTCGTGCTCGGCTCGGCACACGAAGACGAAGCGGGCCGGCTCGTGTGGGGTGAGGTTGCGGACGACGAGCTCGATCATGGGGATGCCGTGGATCGGCAGCAGCGGCTTGGGAATCTCGTAGCCGGCGTCGGCGAAGCGGCTCCCGCGGCCGGCCATCGGAATCACCACGTTGAGCATCAGTCAGCCTCCACCGGGTATTTGTCGTCTTTGGCCGCGGGGACCTTCACCGCCACCACGACGGCGTCGGACACGGCCAGGAAGTCACACGGCTCGCCGGGTTCGAGCGTGAGGATGTCCCCAGCCCCCAGCTCACGGTCGTTCATGCGGATGCTCCCGGAGATGACTGCGGTGAGCTCGGTCGAGATCTTGTGGACGTGGCGCGGCTCGGCATCACCGGCGAGGTAGTGCTTGATCGCAATCTCGACCTCGCCGCTGCGGTGGGCCACCGGGTCGAAATCGCCGATGAACCAGCCGCGCACCATGTCGTCGAGCTGGTGCTGGATCATGCCGCGACCGCCCGGCGGCGCTGCGCCAGGTGTTGCTCGTAGCCGTCCACGCCGTGCATCGAGGCGAGTGAGTGGTAGCGGTCGCGCTCGATGTGGTGCGTGCCGACGCGGGCGCCGCCCAGGACGAGCTCGTTGAAGACCGGGCAGATGTAGAAGGCGCCCTCGACCGAGGCGTCCTTGCGGATCATGGACATCGCGCCGTCGATGAACTGGCCGCCGCGCGCGAACCAGTACACGCCTGCGGTGGCCAGGCGGCTGATCGGGCGCTTCTCGGCCGCCTCGACGACCAGCCCGTCCTCGCCGGTCCGGACGTAGGACCAGCGCGGATGCACCGCGTCGAAGGTCACCACACCGGCGTCGTGACCGCGGCGCGCGAAATCGGCGACGATCCCGGCCAGGTCAGCCTCGACGACCTGGTCGCCGTTGACGACCAGCAGCGACTCGTCGCGCACGATGTGCCCGATGGCGTGAAGGGCGGTGCAGGCGGCGCCGCTCTCCAGCGTGGGGACGGTGATGACGTCGGCGTTGGGGAGCAGCAGGCGGATGACGTCGCCGGTGTGGTGGCGGCGCTGCTCCTCCTCGCGGATCATGAAGATCGACTGGTCGGCAACGTCGATGAGCGGCTGCAGGCCCTCGATCACGCGCTGCACGAGCGGCTCGCCGTCGATCTCGACCAGGTTCTTGGGATAGCGGGCGCCTCCGACCTCGAAGAGGCCACTGTCGCCGGCCATGAGCACCAGGAGCCTCATGCCGCCACCCGGTCGGCGGACCGTGCTCGCTCGATGTGGTGGTGGATCGCGTCCAGCGTCACGTCGTCGGGGCCCTCCACGACCATCACGTGGGCTCCGGATGCGCGAGCGGCGCGCACGCCGTTCTCGTTGTCCTCGACGATGAGGGTCTCCTCAGGTGTGACCCCGAGCCGCGACATCCCGAGGAGGTACATCTCCGGATCGGGTTTGGGGAGGCTGACGTCCTCGTTGGAGATCATGAAGTCGAGATACGTGAGCAGGTTGCTGCGCTGCATCATCTCCTCCACCGTGCGCCGCACCGAGTTGGAGGCGACGCCCATTCGGTAGCCGGCCTCCTTGAGGCGAGCCAGCGCGAACTCATGGTGGAACACCGGCTTGCAGCTCGTCGCGACGAGCTCGAGGGTGTACTGCTGCTTGAGCGAGTTGATGAACGCGTGCAGCTCGGCGGGCAGGCCGCGCTCCACGGTGAGCATCTGCAGCTTGCGGGCGGTCGGCAGCCCGTCAAACGTCGTCAGGTGCTCGTAGCGGCTGATCTCATACCCCAGCAGGGCCAGCGCTCGGTTCAGGGCCTCGTAGTGCCATTCCCGAGCGTCGATGAGCACGCCGTCCATGTCGAACAGGACGGCCTTGATCTGGTTCATGCAAATACCTCTTGTGCCTCGACGGGGTGATCTGTGCACAGCGACACGCCGGGATGCGCCCATACCGGCCAGGAGCGCCACTGCGCCCACGCCGCCTGGTGGTCGCGACCATGCAACTCGGGAGAGACGACGGCCACGCGCCGACCGGCGGCCAGGTGCGCCGCGATCTGGTCCTCGCCGAGCCATCCGCCGCCGAAGTCGTCCAACCACACGCCGTGCGCGTCCTCCAGGAGGACCGGGTCGGGCTCGACGTCGCTGTGGCGGGTGAAGGTGGGCAGGCCCGCGCGCACGTAGCCGAGCGCGTCGGGCACGGACATGTCAAAGGCGAACCACTGCGCGCTGTCGAGGCCGGCGAGCGCGCGGGCGAGCGGCGCCTGAAGCCCGTCGGCCTTGATGTTGACGGCCAGCACGCCGGCGGAGCCGGAGGCCGTCAGAGCGTCGCGCACATCCTCGAGTGCCAGCGCGCCGAACCGCGGCGGGTCGTGGCTGACGACGAGGTCGCCGTCCAGGTCGCGGACGTCGATCTCGGCGCCGTAGCCGCACTCAAAGGCACGTCGAAACGCGTCCAGCGAGTTACGCTCGGACGGCGCACGCCAGTATCCGCGATGGGCCAGGACGCTAACTCCCATTGCTCTCATCGTCGGCATCCCACCCCGGAACTTGAGCAACTCACGGCGGCTTGTCTGGCCAAGAGCTCAATCTTGTGGCGGAGCGGCCGAGTACCCATGACATGCCCTCCTCGATGCTGTCGGGCCTGCCCGTGTCGATCATCGATGGCGTCCACTTCGATCCGGGCGCGGAGCCGCCCGCGATCGAGGGACGGCGATCCTTCACTTTTCTCTCCGCGCGGTCGGAGTCGTGGCGGCCCGCTTCGTTCGTGAGCGCCTCAGCGCGGACCCCTCGTCCGTGAGCACCGCGCCTGCACTTGTCCCAATCACATCTGCACTACCCGCCGCACCAGCGGCAGAGGAGAACACCCCCATGCTCGACACCCCTAATGGCTACGCGCTCGATCTGAGCAACCCCTACACGGCCATGCAACGCGGCTACTACGAGAGCACCGCGGATCTCATGAACCAAGAGAACCACATGGGCCACAACGGCAACCGCGACTACTGGGACATCCTGCTGGCGGACACGCTCACCGGCTTCCGGGACAAGGTCGGCTTGGACTTCGGGTGTGGCTGCGGACGCAACGTGATGAACCTGTGGCACCGCTTCCAGCGCATGGACGGCGTCGACCTCTCATTCGGGAACCTCGTGCATGCCCGCCGCAACATCCTGGCCGCCGGCGCTCCGGCGGACGCGTTTCATCTCTATGCGTGTAACGGCACCGACCTTCGTGAGGTCCCGAGCGATGAGTACGACTTCGTCATGTCGACGATCGTGCTCCAGCACATCGCCGTGTACGAGATCCGGCTCAACTACCTGCGTGAGTTCTTCCGGGTCATGCGGCCCTCTGGCTTGCTGTCCTTCCAGATGGGATTCGGTGAGGGCTACGGCCGGGCTGCCTACCACGACGATCATTACGACGCGCAGGGCACCAACTCAGATCACGACACGACCGTGAGCGATCCGGCCCAGATCCGCGACGACCTCGAAGCGCTGGGTTTCGAGGATGTCAGCCACGTGATCCGGCCCTCATACAGCGACGGCCACCCTCTGTGGATCTTCGTCAAGGCCCGCAAGCCCGCCGACGCCGCGTGACTCGACGCCGTGACGGCGGCTAGGGCTGCCGTCCGGCGAACACCCGGCACAGCTGCTCGTGGAGCGTCCGCGCGATAGCAGGGTGGGTGTAGCGCTCGTGCATCATCCGCTGCCCCGCCTCGGCCATCCCGGCGAGGTGCTCCGGCTCGGCGAGCGCCTCGCGGACGACCCGGGCGAAGTCCTCGGTGTCGTCGGGCGCGTGGAGGAGCGCGTTCTCGCCGTGCGCGAATCCGAGATCGCGGTGCACGGCGCTGTCCTCGCCCACGAGCAGCGTGCCGCAGGCGGCGCCCTCGTAGGTGCGAGCGGGCGGGAAGGCCATGACTCCGGGGTCGTTGGCGAACATGGCGTAGGAGTTGAGGACCTCGACGGCGTCGTAGGAGAAGTCCTTGGTCTCCGGGAAGACCGGGAACCGAGCGTCCAGGACGTCGAGCAGCTCATCGGCGTGTTCGAGCAGCGCGCGGCGCCAGCGGTGCGTCCAGCGCTCGCCGGCGTGGAAGGCGACGTAGGCGTCGAGCTCACCCGGGGGGCACAGCGGGTCGTCGACGGGGTTGACCGACCCCAGCCCGACGACCTTGCGAACGCGCTCCCCGAACGCGACGCGCGGAGTGAAGCGGGACTGGAAGCCGAAGGGCACCGCGATCGTGCGCCCGCTGAACGACGGGAACATCGCGCGGAAGAACGGTGAGTACTCGTCGTGGCGGCAGTAGCCGAGCACGAGGTCGACACCGCCGTCGACGAGAGCGCGATTGGTCTCCGGGGCGTAGAAGACGAACTCCCATGTGTGGTAGGCCTTCAGTCCGGTGAACTCCCGTGGCGGGGCCATGTCGGGCAGGTAGGCGCGCCCCTCGAAGCAGACCAGCACGTCGGCGACCTGGTTGAGCTCCGTCGGGTTGGTCACCACCTCCAGCCCGTAGGCGCCGACGACCGGCTCACCCGCGGCGCGCCGGCGGCGCACCTCGTGATGAGCGTCGAGCTCGGGCATGTACGCGTAGGTGGCGTAGGTTGCCGCGAACTCGGGCGCGTAGCCCATGATGTCGCGACCGGAGCCGTCCGCGATGCGGGGCGCGTGGACGGCAAAGACCGGGCCCCGGACACCAGTCCCGCCCACCCCGCCGTCACCGGCGGCCGCCCGGCGCTCGCCCAGGACCGCCACCTGCGTGACGCGATCGCGCACGCGCGCCGCGAGCGTCTCGGCGGCGTGGCGATCGACCTCGAGCTCCAGATGCTGGATGCCGGGATCGTCCGGTGCCCGGTCCGTGAGCGCCTGGACGCTCTGCTGGCGCAGCGAGAGCTCCTGCACGAGGCTGTGCACGGTGAGCTCCTGGGTCTTGAAGAAGCGCCGGCTGCGCAGGTCGAAGATGCCGATGGGCTCGGCGATGTAGAGCACCGGATGTGCGCGCGCGATGGTCAGCGCCGCCTGCCAGTCGGCGACCCACGGCTGGCTGCCGAACTCCACCTCGCCGACGACGTCGCGATGAAAGGCATGGGCGATGGGAGCGCCGAACCAGTTGCCGTTGCGCGCCGAGCGCTCCAGCGACTCTCCCGGCATCACGATCCGGGTCTCGGGCAGCTGGCGCCACTGCGTCATCGTGCCGTCGGCGGCGCGGATCAGGTACTCGGCCACGATCAGGCGGGCCTGGGGATACTCGGCGATGGCGGCGTCGAGCAGGTCGGCCGCGCCCGGGAGCAGCTCGTCTCCGGCGAACAGCCACTTCAGCCAAGGCAGCGAGGTGCGCTCGCGGAAGTGATGCATCGCCGAGACCCAGTTGGCGACGCGACCCACCGTGGCCGGCTGGATCACCACCTCGGCGCCCGCGGCCGCGGCGAGGGCCGCCGTGTCATCGCTCGACGCGTTGTCGATCACCAGGTGATGAAAGCCCGGCTCGGTCTGCCACCCTCGCGCCCACTCGGCGCGATCCAGGACGGGCGTGACGGCCGCGATGGTGGCGAGCTCGCGCCGGAGCTCGTGCAGGCGCAGGCGAGATTCGGCGAACGCCGCGGACGTCGCTGTGCCCAGGATCTCGGCGTCCGGTGGGGCCGCTCCTGCGTGGACCGCCACCTCGGGCAGCGAGGCCCCGCGCTCAGCGAAGCCCGGCAGGTCGTTGAGCCCCGCCACGAGCCGTGCGGCCGCGTCGGCCTCCGACAGAGACCCCGTGGCCAGGCCCAGCTCCACGCCGTCGGACGGGCGCGCCGCCCGCACGAACTCGCCGACGAGCGCGACGGCAGGGCCGGGCGCATCCCAGTCGATCTCCACCCAGATCCGGCGGCGCGTCGGCGGCTCGGTGCTCATGCGTTCCTGCGCAGGGCGACGCGGAGGTAGCGGGAGCCGTCATCGGAGACGTAGAGCTCGACCTCGGCCTCGCGCTCGAGAGCCGAGTGCGCGTCGATCGTCCGATCGGGCTGCCAGATGGTGAACCGCCCCTCACGCACGCAGAAGTTCCACTGGTGAAGGCCGCCGTAGCCCTCGTGCTCGCCCTCGTTGATCGCGTGCTGCAGCAGCACCACGCACCCCGGCTTGGTCACCTTGATCATCTCGAGGATCGCCTGGAGCGGGTCGTAGCCGTGATCGAGGCAGTTGCGGGCGTAGACGAGATCGAAGGAGCTCTCGTCAAACGTGTCCGTGAGCTGCTCGGCGACGCTGTGGACGGGCATCACCGGCGGTGTGGTGCCGACGCGCTCGAACAACATCGCGTACTGCTCGGCGAGCGGATCGGTGGCGGTGATCTCAAGCGTTCGGTCGCCCCAGCGCTTGCCGAGGATCGTCAGCGGCCCGGACCCGACGTCGAGGATGCGCAAACGCCGCCCGGGGGTGGGGTCCAGGTAGGCGCGGATCTCGGGCTGGAGCTCGAACTCCGGATCCATGCGCTGGGCGTAGTCCTCGGGCCACTGCCCGCCCCGGTCGCGCAGCCACCCGTACCAGAACGCGGTCTCATCGTCGAGGCGCTCGGCCCACAGATCGGCGGCCGCGCCCTCGCCCGAAGCGACGCCGGTGCCATCGGCGCCCCCTCCCGGGGCAGCGCGCGCGCGGGCGGGGATCCGCTGCGCCGCCGCGGAGATCTGCGCGCCACTGACCCGCGGCAGCGGGACCGGGAGGGCGATCACGCGCTCGGTGAGCATCGCGTCGACCGCCGCGGCGGTGCCGGGCAGCTCGGCCGCGGGATCGGGCACCGCGACGCCGATGACATCGGCGTCGGCCGTGCCGCCGAGATCCAGATCGCCGAGCAGCGTCTGCAACGCGACGAGCTGTTCCTGGGAACCGAGCACCACGAGCGTCGCGTCCGCCGCACCGTCGATCGCGGCGCAGTAGGCGCTCAGCAGCGAGGGCTGCTCCAGCAGCTCGTCGGCGAGGGCCAGGGTGGCGTGGGCGCGCGCCCCCTCAAGCGCCCCGGCCGCACGCACGTGCATCGCCGCCGGCGCGCCCATCATCGGCATCTCGTAGGCCGGGCCGGCGATCTGGAGCGCCACGGGATCGCCGTCCAGCACGCCCTGGGCCCACGTCGCCTGCTCGGCCGAGTAGAGCACCGGATGGTTGAGCACGATCCGGGCCTTGGTCCGCTGATCGTTGACGTTCTGGAACATGCTGTCGGGGCGGACGCGGTAGTAGAAGAGGGCGCGTGGGACGTGCATGCCGAAATGGCCGCGTTCGGCGCATCCCAGCCAGAAGTCCCAGTCCTCGTAGGCGAAGCCGTTGCGCGTGCACATCGACTCGTTGTAGCCGCCCACCTCCTCCCAGGCGCGGCGCCGGAACATCGCCGCCACCCCGATCCGGTTGGTGCGCGCCAGGTCGACGAAGTCGTAGGGAGGGTGCGGGATGAGCGCCCGGTCGGCCCCGAAGGTGTGATGGTCGCCATCGGCGATCGACGCCTCGGGGTGGGCATCGAGCACGGCCACCTTGAGCTCCACGTAGTCGGGCGGGAGCTTGTCGTCGGCGTCGAGCGGCACGACGAACTCACCTCCGGTGCTCGCGATCGCGTTGTTGCGGCTCGCCGGCAGGCCCTGATTGGCCTGGCGGAGTACCTGGATCCGTCGCTCCGGGTATTCGGCGGCCAGCCGGCTCGCCACGTCCGCGGTGTCGTCGGGGGAGCCGTCGTCGACGATGACCACCTCAAGATCGCCGAACGTCTGGGCGCAGACGCTCTCGACCGCCTCCCGGAGGAAGTGGGCCTGCCCGTAGCACGGGATGACCACGGCGACGCGAGGGGCGGAAACGCTCATTGATCGTGTTTCTCCAGGTCGTCCAGGGCTTTTGAGGTCAAGATCCGCAGCGTCCGGGCCGATAAACAAGACGTGAGCGACCCCTCCGGACAGTCTGTACGCGTCTCGGTCGTCATCCCCTGCTTCAACTACGGACGGTACCTCGCCGAGGCCACCGAGAGCGTGCTCGCCCAGTCCTTGCGCGACGTCGAGGTCATCGTCGTCGACGACGGCAGCACCGACGATTCGCGGACGGTGGCCCAGGCGCTGATCGACGCGCACCCCGAGGCCGCCATTCGACTCATCGCCCAGCCCAACTGCGGCTCGCCCGGCCAGACGCGCAACGTCGGGATCGACGCCGCGCGCGGCCGGTACATCGTCTGCCTCGACGCCGATGACCGGCTGCACCCGGAGTACCTCGCCCGCTGCGCCTCGGCGCTCGACGCCCACGCCGACGCCGCCATCGCCTACGGCGACCTCCAGATGTTCGGCGACGACGACACCCTGCACGTGCCGCCCGAGTGGGACACGCGCGTGGAGCTGGACTGCAACTTCCTCGACGTCGTCTCGATGTTCCGGCGCAGCGTCTGGGCCGAGGTGGGCGGCTACGACACCGGCATCGGCTATGAGGACTGGGACTTCTGGATCGCCGTCATCGAGCACGGCTTCACCGGCGTCAAGGCGCCCGGCGCGCTCTGGTACTACCGCAAGCACGGCAGCGGCGTGTTCGCCCAGCACACCCAGCGCGACCAGGAGATCAAGGCCGAGATCGTCCTCAAGCATCCCGGCCTCTACAACGACCGTCAGCGCGAGTGGGCGCACGGCATCCGCTCCAACGACCCGCGGGCGCTGGCCGAGGGGACTCAGCAGGGCGCCATCCCGCCCTTCCGCGAGGTGCGACGGGCGGTCGCGGCCACCGCCCCGACTGCCGGCCTTCCCGTTCGCAGCGTCTGCCTGATCACCAAGGACTACCCGCCGTCGGTCCCCGGCGGCATCCCTCGCGCGGTGCAGATGCAGGCCCACCGCCTCGCGGCGGCCGGCGTCGAGGTCCACGTCATCACCAAGTCCCCCGCCGGGGCCGCAGGGGTGCGCGAGGACGCCGGCGTCGTCGTCCACGAGATCTCCGATCCTGCCATCGCCGTGCCCGGCGGGCTGCACTACCTCGAGATCCCCATCTGGAGTTTCGTCGCGGCCGGCAAGTTCGCCGAGCTGGACGCCACCGTCCGCTTTGACATCGTCGAGGCGCCGGACTACCGCGGCGAGGCGCTGCACCTCGCCCCGCGACCTGAGACGGCGCTCGTCGTGTGGCTGCACTCGACGATGAAGGTCGTGTGGGACGTCGAGCCCGGCTACGTCCGTAACCCGACCGACGACGCCTGGCACGCCCTGGAGATGGCCGCGCTCGAGCGCGCCGATCTCCTGCTCGCTCCCAGCCAGCTTCTCCTCGACACCACCGCGACATTCCTGGGCGACCGGATGCGGCCCGCGGAGCTGATGCCGCTCCTGTTCGACGCCGGGCAGTTCCCGGCCCAGCGGCGCCCGCGAGCCGGCGGCCCGATCCGCGTGCTCTTCTTCGGCAGACTCGAGGCCCGCAAGAACCCGGAGCTGGTGCTCCACGCGATCGCCGCGGCGCGGGCGCAGGGTCTGGACGTGCAGGTGACGATGGTCGGCCGCAACAACGCCAACCACCGCGAGCGCGTCATGGCTCCGCTGGAGGCGCAGCTCGGGCTCACCAACGTCAGCTACATCCCGCACACCGATCTCGACGGCCTCCGCGCGATCCTCGTGCAGTCAGATGTCGTGATCCTTCCGTCCCGGTTTGACAACTCGCCGATGACGATCTTCGAAGCCCTGTCCTCGGGCGTGCCGGTCATCACCTCCGATCAGGTCGGCACCTCCTCCTGGATCGAGCCCGAGAACGGACTGCTGGCCCTGCCCATCGACGACCCCGCCGAGTTCGGCGCGCGGGCGGCCGCCGCGATCGCCGATCCCGAATGGATGGCCACCGGCGACCGGGCCGCGGCGACGATCCGGGAGCGCTTCGCTCCCGAGGTGGTCACCCGCCGGCTGCTGGACGCCTATGGCCGTCTCATGACCCAGCGCGGCGTAGACCCGCTGCCGGCGCCGGCCGAGGAGATCGCCGCCAGCCCCGAGGAGATCGCAGCCAGCCCCGAGGAGATCGCGCAGACCGCGAGCGGGCTCGCCGAGATCGTCGCCGAGCCGACGTCGCACACCATCGAGGGCGCACGCGGCCGGGCGGTGCTCGCGTTCGCCGATGAGCTCGTGGCCGATCCGTCGCTGCTCGCCGCCTGGTCTGCCGCGTTCGACGGCTCCGACGACGTCACCCTTGTCATCTATGCGCCGGACTGGTCTGCGGAGCGCGCGGGCGAGAGCCTGGGACCGGTCGTGGCCCAGGCCGGACTCGACGGCGACGACGCCGCCGACCTGCTGGCGCTGGCCACTCCCGCCACCGTCGCCCTCGAGGCCTCCCTGGCCCGCGGCGCGAGCGCTGTGCTCACCGCCCGCGCCCCGCGGCCGCCCTTCGCCGCCCTGGCCCGCGTGGACGCCGCCGCGGTGGGCACGCTCGCGCACGTCGCCCGCCGGGCCTGAGTCACCGCGGCGCGCGCGACGTGTGTCCGAATAAGCGCCGTAGTGGCGCTTATTTTGCATGCGCGCAGCGTGCGCCGGTGCGGGCGCGGGGTGCCGCGAGGCGGACTCAGGCGGCGAGGGCCGCAGCCGCCGCCGCGTAGGCGGGCAGCTCGGCGTAGTCGCCGGGCGCTCCGGCCGCGGTCAGCGTGGCGCTGGCGCGCGCGGCGAGCAGGCGGCGGGCCGGCCAGGTCGCCGGCTCGGAGATGACGCGCAGGTCACAGCGCTCGTCGCTGAGCGCCGGATCTGACTCGACGAGCGCGATGAGGCCGCTCAGGTCGGCGCCGTCGGGGGCGAGGATCGCCAGCGTCAGGTCGTCGCGGGTGAGGGACTCGGCGGCAAAGTCGCGCAGGAGCGCGGGGCGGCTGACCAGATCGTGGAGCCACGCGAGCACGAGCGTGGGGCGTGTCTCCAGCGAGATCAGCGGCTGTCCGAGCGGCGCCGGCGGCGCGTTGAGCTCGGACGCCTGCAGGAAGGCGACGTCGATGTCGACCGTGGTGGCACCGTCAAGGGGATCATGGGACAGAGCGCGCGCCAGGGCCCGGCAGCGCTCGAGCCCCACGGGGTGCGCCGCCGCGGTCTGCTGCTCGGTGGCGGCGGCAACCTCGTCGCGCGGCATGACCTCGCGGATGCTCCCGCCGGCGGAGATGGCGGCGTGGCCGACCGTGGCGCGCCAGCGCATCACGATCTCACTCAGGGAGCGCAGGTCGATCGTCTCATCCGATGTGAGGTTGCGCATCGCCCAGCGCCGATAGGGAAGCTCCCGGCGCTCGATCGCCAGCACCGCGGTGCGGTCCGCGCCGAGGCCCATGTTGCCGCCGTGGTAGCGATAGCGGTTGGCGTTGGCCGGGTCGTAGAGGATCTCGGCGACCGCCGCGATGTTCGAGGCGATCCACCAGTCGGGGTACGCCGCATCAGTCGGGATCGGCCAGATCGCCGGCATCAGCGAGGCCCGGAAGGTGCTGGCGCCGCCCGATACGAAATTGTCCTTGACCAGGCGCGCCAGGACGCGGCCGTTGGTCGGGGTGTCCTGCTTCCAGGTGAAGAACGAGGGGTGGAGGGTGTGGCCGTCGGCGTCGATGACCTCCATGTCGCCGTGGACGAGGCCGACCTGCGGGTTGGCGTCCAGGATCTCGGCGTGGCGGCGCAGGCGGTCATGCGGCCACTCGTCGTCGGCGTCGAGCAGGGCCACGTAGTCGCCGCGGACGGCGCTCAGTCCGGTGTCGACGGCCTTGACCAGGCCGCCGTTCTCCTGGCGGATCACCTCGACGCGGTCGGCGTAGGCGGCCAGTACCTCCTGCGTGTTGTCCGTGGAGCCGTCGTCGACGACGATGATCTGGATCGGGCCGCCGGGCGACTCCTGGGCCAGCGCGGAGTCCAGCGCGGCCGGCAGGTAGTGGGCCAGGTTGTAGGCGGTGACGATCACCGACACGCGTGGGCGCGCGGACATGTCTGAGTAGTCGGCGAGGTGGGGCATCGCTTGAACGGACACTGGATTCAGGACCGTGTCCCGACCGTCTCCGCAGCGGTGGCCATCCCGGCGAACCCGGCGATCCCGGCGATTCCGGTGAGCCGGTCGGCCAGCTCGCCCGCGCCGAGATGCAGCACGGCATTGCCGGCCTCGCGAGCCAGGCGCTCGTGGCCCGTGCAGGCGTCGTGCAGCGGAACGTAGGCATCGCACGGCGGCATGGAGGCGGACGTCGCGCTCGGCCACGGCCGGCTCCATCAGCACGTTGATGTCCGCTCCGCCCTCGATGTCGACCCCTGCGGCCTCGGCCGCCGACAGGATGTGGGCCTCGAGATCCTCGGGCTCACCGTCGACGCCGGGATCGGCCAGCAGGTACAGACAGGCGGGCGTCTCGCGGGTGGTCGCCGCCACCCATTCGGCCAGCAGCTCGCCGAGACGATCCGAGCGGCGCCAGGCGGGCGTGGCGAGCACGCCCAGGGCGACCTCCTCCTCGAGCGGGAAGGGGTCGTGCACGGCGGCGCTTGCCGGCCGGGGACGGCGCGCGGCCAGAGCGGTGATTCGCTCCTGGTAGCGCGCGGCCACCGCGTCCCAGGAGAGGCTCTGGGCGGCGGCGCGGCCGGCGCGTCCCCGGGCCTCGAGCTCGTCGTCCTCGGCGGCATCGGCCTGGCGCAGCAGCGCCACCAGATGTGCCCGGTCGGGCTCCAGGACCCACGGTCGCCCGTGGGTCTCCAGCGTGTCGATGCGGTCCTCTGCGAAGTGGACGTGGCGCGCGTCGATCCGCCAGCCGGCGTCGCCGGGCAGGAACTCGTCGGTGGGGCCGCCGGCGGTGACGATCGCGGGCAGGCCGCAGGCCATCGCCTCGAGCACCGGCATGGCGAAGCCCTCGCCGCGGTAGGGATGGACGAGCACGTCGCAGGCGCGATACAGCGCGGCCACCTCGTCGGTGGAGAGGTCCTCGTCGATGAGCACGATGCGAGGCAGCGCGCCGGCGGCGATGTGCTCGCGGATCGGCTCGCGCCCGGAGTTGCGGTAGATGCCGTTGGCGCCGAAGTCCTTGAGCACGAGGGTGACGTCGTCGCGGCCGGCGAACGCCTCGCGCCAGGCGTCGAAGAGCAGGTCGGCGCCCTTGCGCCCGATCAGCCCGCCCACGAAGAGAAAGCGCGTGCCCTCGCTCGCCTCGGGCAGCTCGCGCTCGGGGCCGTCAGGACGGAAGACCTCCAGGTCGACCCCGTTGGGGATCGTCACCACGCGGTCGGCCTCGACGCCGGCGTCGAGGTACATCCGGCGCACGAACTCGCTGGGCACCCACAGCTCGTCGACGTTGGCGTGCAGCGGGGCAAGCCAGTCCTCCGGGATCGCTCCGAACTCCCATGGCTGGATGATCGCCAGGCGGCCCGCGCGGGCAGGGGTGAGGTCCGGCGGCCACTGGTGGCGCACCTCGACGTCGGCGGTGTGGACCAGCGGCGGTCCGGGGATCTCGGTGGCATCCCGGTTGATGCGCTGCACCGAGCTGCGCAGTCGGCTGGAGACCCGGTCGTTGATGATGGACAGGCTGGTCGGCAGGCCGTGGTCGCCCTGCCAGCGCACGGCGATGTCCTCGGCGGACGGGTCGCCGTTCACGCGCGACGGGCGGGCGCCCCCGTAGTAGGCCTCGAGCTCGTCGACGTAGGCGGAGAAGGCGCGGGGCTCGGAGATGCCGGCCTGGAGCTGCTCGAGCAGGCCCGGCTCGGAGGCGAGGCGATCGAGCGTGCGCGCGAGGTCGTCGACGTCGAGGCCGTCGAAGGTGAGCCCGTCGACCCCGTCGCGGATGGCCTCGGGCAGGCCGCCCAGGCGCGGGACGAGCACCGGGGTCCGCGCGGCCAGGCACTCGGCGGCGGCCAGCGGCGCGCAGTCCCACCACATCGAGGGCAGCGCGACCGCGTCGACGCCGCGCAGCAGCCCGCCGATCTCGGAGGGCGAGAAGGAGCCGCACAGCTCGACGACTCCGCGGCGATCGAGGGACTTGAGCTGCTCGGCGAAGCGGTCGGGCACCTCGCCGAGGATCTTGATGTTCAGCCGCGCCTGGGTCCGCTGCGCCGCCTCGATGAGCAGCTGCGGCCCCTTGTGCGGATAGGCCGAGCCCAGGAAGGCGACGGTGAGGTCCTTGGCGACACGGCCGGGCCGGCGGTCGCGACCGACCTGCTCCCAGATCTCGGCGTCGTGGGGCATCGCCTGGCGGACCGTGTCGATGAGGTCGGCCGGGTAGCCGGCGTTGATGCAGCGTGCGCCGGACGGCGTCGGACACCGACAGGATCGTGGTGAGGCCGCGCTCGGCCCGGGAGCGGATCTCGGCCAGCCGGCGCCGGTATCCGTCCGCGTCGGCGCTGCCCACGCACGCGGCGCAGGCGCTGCCGTCCCCGGGCCCGGCGCAGATCGCGCCCCTGTCGTTGAGCAGGTAGACACGGGGGCAGACGAGCCAGTAGTTGTGCGTCGTGAAGTACGCCGGCACCCCGCGGGCGGCGACCTGGTCGATCAGCGACGCGCCGAGGTTGTGGAGGTTGTGGAAGTGCACGACGTCGGGCCGCACCTGCTCCAGCGCGTCCTCGAACGCCGCCGAGATGGCCGGGTCGTCGATCTCGCGGTCGGGGTTGCCGAGGTCAAAGAGCCCGTGGGGGCGGTTGTGCACGCCGATCAGGCGGACCCCGTCCTCGACCCATTCGACGATCTCATACGGCTGCTTGGACTCGGTCGGCTTGACCGCGGCGTGAAACACGGTGACCTCCCAGCCGCGCCGGGCCAGCTCCTTGGCGGCCAGGCGGGGGACGGTCGTGCCGCCGCCGCTGTCGTTCCAGCCGAACGCGGTCATGAGCAGCCGCCGGGGCCGCCCGCCGGCGTCGGCGGCGCTGCCCGCGCCGGGGCGAGGATGCGCCGCAGCCGGCAGTGCGCCCGCGCGCTCACGCAGCTTCGCCGCCAGCCCCGGCACCGGCAGCAGCCGCTGCTCCAGGGCATCGGCCAGACGCTCAAGCGCCTGGCGCTCGGCATCGGTGGGGTCGAGCACGGCCCAGTCGAGCTCGGGCACCAGCTCGCGCAGCGGATAGAGGTCGACCGCGGCCTCGAGCGCCCCCTCGACGTCGGCGAGCTCGCGCGCCCGCGCGGACTCGTCGGAGGTGTTGGCGCCATGGCGGCGGATGGCCACGAGCGGGCCCCCGGGGACGTGGCGGAAGCGGAACTGGCGTCCGGCGCGCAGGAAGAAGTCGAAGTCGTTGGCCAGCGGGTAGCGGTCGTCGTAGCCGCCCACCGCCTCGTACACGCGGCGGTGCACCATGCGTGACGGGTCGACGAGATGGTTGTGGCTGCGGAAGAACGACTGGACGAGCGGCCGACGGCGTGAACTCGGCGCTCGGCCACACCCCGGTCTGGCGCCCGTCGGAGTCGATCACGATCGCGTCGCCGTGGACCACGCCGGTCTCGGGGTGGCGGTCGAAGATCTCGACCTGGCGGCGGATCCGGCCCGGCAGGCACAGATCGTCGTCGCCGATCATGGCGATCAGCTCGCCGCGGCCCTCCGAGACGAAGGTGTTGTAGGCGGCGGCGATGCCGCGGTTGGTCTCGTGGCGGACGGCACGCAGGCGCGGCTCGCCGGCGAAGGACCGGAGCACCTCGTCGGTCTGGGGGTTGGTGGTGCCGTCGAGCACCACGAGCACCTCCAGGTCGGAGAAATCCTGGTCCAGGGCACTGCGAATCGCCGCGGCCAGGTAGTCGTGGCGGTTGTACGTCGCGATCCCCAGCGTGACACGCGGAGACGCTCCATCGAGGGGCATACCCTCGTTATCGGCAGTCGTCAACCGGTGCTTAAGGCTCAGCTCAGCCCGCGACCTGCTGGTACAGCGAGGGGAGGCTCGGATACCCGCTGGAGGCCCAGCCGGAGTTCTGCAGCGCGGAGATCTGCGCCTGCGGGGGCTGGCCCGCGGTGGCCGCGATCGATTGGATCCCGGAGCTGGCCGTGCCGTAGCCGGGAATCGTGTTCTGGCCCTTGAGCCAGCCGGCGGTGGCGTCCGCGGCGGCGGTGGGATCGGCCCAGATGTTGTCCGCAGAGCCATAGGTGCCGCTGTCGGTGTAGCCGATGTTGAGCCAGTCGTTGTTGTTGGAGGCCTGGCGCGAGACGGCGGCGCCGCCCGACTCCTCGGCCAGCAGCCAGGCGGAGACGACGCCGCCGTCAAGCCCGGTGTCGGTGGCCAGGCGGTTGGCGAACGTCTGCTGGGCGGAGGTCAGCATCGTGGAGGCGTTGGACGGCAGGCCCGCGCCCGTGGTGGCGGTGGTGCCGGTGATGGCGTTGGAGAGCTGCGATGAGAACGACATCGACGCACCGGTCGACCCTGCCGAGCTGGTGGTGCTCGCAGCAGCGGTACTGGCCGGCGGCGTGAACGCGGTCGACAGGCTGGAGAGCTCGGAGTTGATCATGGCGACCCGAGCGGTGACGTCAGAGATGCTCATCTTCTCCTCAGATCATCGACGCCTGCGGCCGGGAACTTAAACAGAGAGGGGCGGACCGAAGTCCGCCCCTCTCCAACCGTTCCCTCGATGGATCGGATCTGATATAGGCCTCGCGTGGTTAGCGACCTGGGTGAGCGAGGCGTTGTTGTTCTCGAGGCGGTCAGCCGAGCTGCCGCAGATCGAGCTTGGGACATCGGACCGGCGGCGCCTGGGTGTCGCCTGCCTGCCTGATGAAGATCTATAGATGAGGTGTCTGGCCAGGCGACGCCCGAAGGCGCCGCCCGGTCAAACAAACTTCAGCTCGAACTAGCCGAGGAGCTTCAGGATCAGCTGGGGCTGCGAGTTGGCCTGAGCCAACATCGAAGTACCGGCCTGCTCCAGGATCTGCTCCTGGGTCATGTTCGTCATCTCCTGAGCCATGTTGACGTCCTTGATCTGGCTGTTGGACGCCGACAGGTTCTGCTCGGTCGAAGCGATCGAGTCGGAGGTGTACTGGAGACGGTTCTGCACCGCGCCCAGCGTCGCCGCCATGCTGGAGATGTTGTTGATGGCGCTGGTCAGGCTGGACAGAGCCGACGCGCTGGACAGGTCGATGACCGTCCCGCCCGTTGACGCGCTGGTCCAGCTGAAGCCAAGGCCGCCCAGTCCGCTTGAGCCCTCGACGTTCGAGAACGTGGCGGTCAGGGTGTCGCCGCTGTTCGCGCCGACCTGGAAGGTGACCGTGCCGCTGCTGCCGGCGGTGCCGTTCAGCAGGTTGAGCCCGTTGAAGTTCGAGGAGCTCTGCTGGCGGTCGATTTCCTGCGTCAGCTGGTTGACCTCGGCCTGGATGTCCGACTTGTCCGTGCTCGAGTTCGAGCCGTTGTTGTACTGGACGCCCAGCTCGTAGACACGCTGAAGCATGTTCTGCACGTCATTCAGAGAACTTGATGCGGTCTGCACCATCGAAACGGCGTCGTTGGTGTTGCTGCTCGCCTGGTTCAGGCCGTTGACCTGAGAGGTCAGGCCCTGCGAGATCGCGTAACCAGCGGCGTCATCGGCGGCGCTGTTGATGCGAAGACCCGAAGAAAGGCGGGCCATCGACGTCGACACGGCGTTAGAAGACTTCAGCAGGTTCTGCTGAGTGTTCATCGCCGAGATGTTCGTCAGAATAGACAGGGACATGGTGAGTACACCTCCGTGGTGTGATTGGGTTTTTAGTCCCCCGGCCGCTCCTTGCAGCCGGTTACATCCCGAGTTATCGACGCCAGGCGGGTCGACTTTAGGTCTGTCCAGAAACCTCTGGACACTTTTCTTGAGGAACCCGGCTTACGGGGCTCTCAGACAAGCCGTGCCGCCATCGCACCACGCGCGTCGCAGCCGCCTGGCCCCGCGGGTCGCCTGCTGACTCAGACGATGACGTCGACGTGCAGGCGGCCGTCGTCCTCGCCTGCGTCGTCGTCGGACGGGGACTCCTGGTCGTTGTAGGAGTCCTGGTGCTGCTGCCGGCGCCGCCGGCGCTCGCGCTCCTCCTCCTGGCGCCTGCGTTCGACGTGGCGATCGGTCGGCGTCAGCGCCGTGGTCGGCGCGATGGGAGGAATGTTGGGGGCCGTCGGGACGATCGGATGAATCGGGTCCATGGCCTGGTCCTAGTGCGTCGCGTGCGCGAGGGGCGACGCGCTACTTGGCCCCGCTGTCAGGCGCAGGGGCGCCCTCGATGGCGGGCGTGGCGGGCTCCATCCGGGCCCGGCCGCTCTCGATCGCGGCCCGCAGCTCGGCCAGCACCAGGTGGCGCCACACGGTCACGGAGCACATCCACGCCAGCATGTAGCCGCCCACGCCGGCGATGAGGGCACGCACGGCCACCTGATCGGGCGGGACCTGGGCCTTGTAGGAGAAATAGGCGGTGATGAGGAAGAAGGCGACCCCACCGAAGCCCTTGGCGCGCCTGACCTGAGCGGCGGCGCGGGGGTGGCCGGCGACGCTGATGCCGTCGGCCGCGCCCTTGCCCTTCTTGCCCTTCTTGTCGCCCTTGGTCTTGCCCTTGGCGTCGCTCTTGTTCTTGGCCATCGTGGTGTCCTCGGTCGCTGGTGGGGACGGGCCCTACTAGATCCAGTCGCCCCGGGTCCGCGCCCGGGCCGTACGCATGCACTCGAACACGAATCGGATGAGACGCTGGCGGTCGTGCTCGGCAATCTCCTCGAACATGAGCGCCCGCTTGCCGTCCTCGCGGATGCGGACGACGCGGGCGATCCCCTCGATCGGAAGCTCGGTGGTGACGATCGAGATGGTGAAGCGGATCGTCTGATCCACCATCAGCGTCTCGTCGGCCACCAACATGCCGCCACCGCTCAGATCGACGGTGTGCACGTGGCGCCTGCCGTCCTCGACGGACTCGACCGTCACGGGGTGGGGGGTGTGCACGCGCACGAAGTCGCGGCGCTGCAGGACCTCGGCGTCGCCGTCGGGATGGAACCGGATGAGGCTCGGATCCTCGAACACGGCATCGCCGCGCAGCTTGATGAGCCCGCGCCGCGAGGTGTACTCGAGCTTGGCGGCCTCGACCGAGTCGCTCTCACGCTCGTCGTCGAGGTTGACGAGCACCACCAGGACGACCTCCTCGCCGCGCTCGAACGTGCGCACCGGCACCTCCTCGCCGGTCGGCGTGGTGAGGGTGCCCTGCCCGCTTCCGGGGAAGAGCGTGACGTTGTCGGCTGCGATCTCGGTGTGCTTGGTCATCTCAGCAACTCAGCTGCGATGAGACCAGGATCGGCAGATGCGACCGCCTCCTGAAGGGCAAATCCGTTCAATGTGTACGCCAGCGGGATTCCGGTCTGCATCGCCAGCTCGGCGATCTGGCCCAGTTCGTCGGTCTCATCGACGTGCGTGGCGACCATTCCGGTGAGGTCGAAGGCCGAGAAGCTGTCCACCAGCCGGACCGCTGCCCCCGCGCTGAGCGTGGCCGGAACCGTCAGATAGATGCCGTCAAGCCCGAAGCTGTGCAGCGCCTCGGCCATCACGTCGATCGTCGAGTCGTCGCGGGGAGCCGCGGCGGCGGTGTCGATGATGACCAGGCCGCGTTCGCGCGCCGAGCTGACGGCGCGCGCGGTGGCCCTCGTGCGCATCGCCGGGATGATGTTGACCGCCTCGCCGTGCAACAGCGCGCCCAGCTCGTCCTCACGGCCGGGCGTGCCCAGGCTGGCGACGCTCACCAGCGCGCCGGCGCGGGCCTGGGCCGCCGCCAGGGCGGCCACGCTGCGGGTCTTGCCCGACCCGCCGGCGCCGACCAGCGCGACCGCGCCGTGCGCCTGCGGCAGTGACACCGGCGTCGGGAGCGAGGCCGCGATCATCGCCCGCACGTCCTCGCTGAGGCTGCCGCCGGCGCTGAACGGGCCGCGGCGTGAGATGGCGGCCCCGACGAGGCCGGCGGCCCGGCCGGGCGTGAGCCCGGAGGCGACGAGCCGGCGCTCGAGGTCGGTCTCGCGGCGATGCAGCTCCTGGCGCTCGCGGGCGCGCTCCTCCTCCTCGCGCGCGGCGTCGGGCGCGGGCGCGGGCGTGGGCGTGGGGACCGCCGGGGCGGGCGTCGCGGCGCCGGGAAAGGGGGGCGCCGAGGGAGCGGGCCGCGCGACACGGGCGTGGTACTCGCGCTCGCGCCGTTCGTTGGCCGCCGAGGTCGCGTCGAGGGCGGCCCGCAGCATCCGCTCGGCCGCGGGCAGCAGGCCGCCGCGGCGGCGGGTGGAGTAGCCGTACTCGGGAGCCGGGGGTGCGGGCGCCGGCGGGGGCGGGGGCGCCTGGGCGGCGGCAGCGGGGGTGATGGGCTCGGGGATCGGCTCGGGCTCCGGTTCGGGCTCGGGCTCCGGTTCGGGCTCGAGGCGACCGGCTCGGGCTCCGGCTCGGGCTCCGGTTCGATGGCGACCGGCTCGGGCTCTTCGGCGACCGGTTCCGGAGAGGCCTCAGGCTCAGGTTCAGGTTCAGGTTCGCTCACCGGGGACTCGGCGGCGAACGCGAGCCATGGCGCGGGGTCGAGCTCCTTCGGCACGCGGCGCGGTTCGGGCTCGGCCGCGACCGGCTCGGGCTCGACCGCGACCGGCTCGGGCTCGGGCTCCGCGAACTCGGGCTCCTCGGGCACCGGTTCGGGCTCCGCGAACTCGGGTTCCGGTTCCGCGAGCTCGGGCTCGGGCTCCGGCTCCGGCTCGGGCTCCACGAACAGCAGCTCCTGCTCGACCGCCGCGGGGACCTCAGGCTCGTCGTCCAGCTCGTCAAAGGCGATGAACGACGGGGCCGGTGGCGCGGGGGAGCCGGCTCGGGCTCGGGCTCCGGCTCCGGCGCGAGCTCCGCCAGGCGGGCCTCGGTCTCGAAGCTCGCCTCCTCCAGGCGCGCGGCGAACGAGGCCTCGTCGAGGAACGGTGTCAGGGGAGCGGGCGGGGCGGGCGTGGGCGGCTCGGGGGCGGGCGGGACCACGGCGGGCACCTCGGACACCGGCGGCGCCGGCGCCGGGGGCACGGGCGCCGGTGCCTGGGGAGCCGGGGGCACGGGGATCGGCGGCTCAGCCGCGACAGGCTCAGCCGCGACAGGCGCAGCGGCTACGGGCTCCGGCGCGGGCGGCCGGCGAGCGGGAGGGGGATCAGCGACCGGCGCCGGAAGAGCTGGAAGCTCCTCGGCAGCCGGCGCTGGTGAAGGCGCGGACGCCGGCGGTCCCTCAACCGCGGGCGTCTGCGGGGCGTCGTAGTCCGGCGGCGGAGCGTCGGGCAACGGCACGGGCACATAGCCTGGGGGCGGTTCGGCCGAGAACTCATCGAAGTCCTGGGTCGCGCCCGGAAGATCGTCGTCGTACTCATCCTCGAAATCGTCGGCGTAGACGTTGACCCGCGGAGCCGCCTGCGCGTCGATCTCCACGCACTTCTGGGCGAAGAAGCCGCCGATCCCACCCATGAGCCCCTCGCGCTCACGCAGGATGATGGCGTCCGGGCCCAGGTCGGCGCGGATCCGCGGAATCAGTTCCTCGATCGTGCGCCCACGGTAGGTGCGCACCCCGTCCGGATCGCCGGACGTTGCCGATGGCGGCGAGGAGGGGTCGGTCACGCGCTAATCACTCCGATCGTCTCGACGCTGATGCCCGACGCGATCTCGTTGTAGGAGCAGACGGCCAGGTGCGGCACGGCCGACTCCACGAGGCGCCGGATGTGGCGACGGACGCGAGCCGAGCACAGCAGCACGGGGCGCATCCCGCCGCGGGCGGCGGCGTGATCGGACTGCGCACGGACGGCGCCGAGCAGGGCCTGGGCACGAGAGGGCTCGAGGGCGAGGAACTCGCCATCGGTCGTGGCCGTGATCGACGTCGCCACTTCCTGCTCAATCGATGGATCGAGGGTAATCGCGCGCAATGTCTGGTCTGCACCGAGGTGGGGGGCGGTAATGGCTCGGCCGAGCGCCTGACGCGCGTACTCCGCAAGGAGTCCGGTGTCGCGCGTGATCCGCGCCTTGTCACCCACTGCTTCGACAATAGCGCCGAGATCCCTGATCGAGACTGCCTCTGACAACAACGTTTGCAGGACGCGCTGGATCTCGCCGAGCGACAGGATGTCGGGCACGACCTCGTTGACGACGGCCTCGTTGGACTCCTTGAGCTGGTCGAGCAGCTGCCGGACGTCCTGACGCGTGAGCAGCTGCGCGGCGTGCGCGCGGATCGTCTCGGTCAGGTGCGTGACGATCACCGACTCGGCGTCGACCACGGTGTAGCCCAGGGCCTCGGCCTCGGAATGCTGGGCGTCGGCGATCCACACCGCCGGCAGGCCGAACGCGGGCTCCGTGGTGGGGATGCCGGACAGGTTGCCGACGGCGTCGCCCGGATCCATGGCCAGCTTGTGGCCGGCCATCACCCGGCCGCGCGCCACCTCGGTGCCACGGACCTTGCAGACGTACTCGTGGGAGTCCAGGTCGACCTCGTCGTGGATGCGCACCGGCGGGATGACCATGCCGAGCTCGCCGGCGATCTGGCGGCGGATCAGCGAGATGCGGCGCACCAGGGTGCCGCCGGACCCGCGGTCCACCATCGGCACCAGGCCGAAGCCGATGCCCAGCTCGAGCGGATCGATCGGCAGCTCCTTCATCACCTCGTCGCGCGGCGCGGCCTTCGTGTCCTCCTTGGCGGCGGGGAGCTCGCCCGCGGCGGCGCCGGCGACGGCCGGGGCGGCCATGAGGCCGGCGATGCCGCCCTCGTTCTTGCGCAGCGCCCAGCCGATGGAGAAGAGCATCCCGCCGATGAGGATGAACGGGATCTTGGGCAGGCCCGGCACCAGGGCGAAAGCGAGGATCGCACCGCCGGCCACCAGCGGCGCCTTCTTCTGGCCCAGGATCTGGGTCGCGATCTCGGAGCCGAGGTCGCGCTCGGAGCCCGAGCGGGTGACGATGATGCCGGTGGCGACGGAGATCAGCAGCGCCGGGATCTGGGCGGCCAGACCGTCACCGACGGTGAGCAATGAGTAGTGCTTGGTGGCGGCTCCGAACCCCAGGTGGTGCTGGAGCATGCCGACCACGATGCCGCCGACCAGGTTGATGCCGGTGATGATCACGGCGGCCATGGCATCGCCCTTGACGAACTTCGAGGCACCGTCCATCGCCCCGTAGAAGTCCGCCTCGCGGGCGATCTCGAGGCGGCGGGCGCGCGCCTCCTGGTCGGTGATGAGGCCGGCGTTGAGGTCGGCGTCGATCGCCATCTGCTTACCGGGCATGGCGTCCAGGGTGAAGCGGGCGGACACCTCGGCGACGCGGCCGGCGCCGTTGGTGACGACCGTGAACTGGATGACGATGAGGATCATGAAGATGACGAGGCCGACCACGACGTTGCCGCCGACCACGAACTGGCCGAAGTCGGCCACGACCGAGCCGGCGTTGCCGGTGGTGAGCACCAGGCGCGTCACCGACACGTTGATGGCCAGCCGGAACATCGTGGTGAGCAGCAGCAGCGTCGGGAAGGCGGAGAACTCCAGCGCCTTGTTGATGTACATCGTCGCCACCACGATCGCCAGGGCGGCCGAGATGTTCAGCGTGATGCAGAGGTCCAGCACCATCGACGGCAGCGGGATCACGAGCATCGCGACGATCATCACGACACCGATCGCCGCGAGCAGATCGGTGTGCTTCAGCAGCTTGCGTACCGATTGCTCGGTCATGCGGCGATCCTCCTTCGACCAGCCATCTTGTAGACGAATGCCAGCACCTGCGCCACGGCGGCGAACAGCTCGGCCGGGATCATCCGGTCGATCTGGACCATCGCGTGCAGTGACCTCGCCAACGGCGGATCGGGCACGATGGGGATGTTGTTTTCAGTGGCGATCCGCCGAATCTGCGCGGCCACCAGGTTCTTGCCCTTGGCCACCACGATGGGGGCGGGCAGGTTGCCGTCGTACTTGAGTGCGACGGCGTAGTGCGTGGGGTTGGTGACGACCACGTCCGCGGTGGGGATCGCGGCCATCATCCGGGCCCGCGCCGCCATCATCTGGCGGCGGCGGATCGCCCCTTTGATCTCGGGGGGAAGGTCGGTCTGCCGGCCCTCGTCCTTGACCTCCTGCTTGGTCATCTTCAGCCCCTTGGAATGCGTGCGGCGCTGATGGATGAGGTCGACGATGGCGATCAGCAGGTACACGATCACGATCCGCTCGATGATCGAGTGGGCGCCGCTGTTGAGCAGGCTCCCCAGCGCCATCGGCGTGGTGCCCATGCTGGCGCCCAGGTTGGTGATCAGCGGGACGAGGCTCATGGCGGCGGCCCCGCCGACGATCGCCACCTTGGCCAGGACCTTGCCCAGCTCGAAGCCCACGCGCTTGCCGAAGATCTGCTTGGCACCCTGCATCGGGTTGAGCTTCTTGAAGTTCGGGCGCAGCAGGTAGGGCGTCGGGCGCAGGCCCACCTGGGCGACGTTGGCCAGCACGCCGCCGGCCATGCAGATGATGCCGATCGGCAGCGCGGTCGTCTCCATGGTGTGGACGATCAGCCCGACGATGCCGTGCAGGCCCGCCGCCGAGGACACCTCGTTGGGGCGGGAGACCATGCCGAAGAGGGAGCGCATGGCACCGGCCATCGCGTTGACGACCGCCGGGCCCTGCATCGAGATCGCGACCAGGCCCGCCACCAGGACGAGCGCGCCGTTGAGCTCGGTGCTCTTGGCGACCTGGCCCTTCTTACGCGCCTCGCCCTTGCGTTTGCCGGTTGGCTTTTCTGTCTTGTCGTCGTTGGCCATGGCTCTAGATGAAGTGCAGAGCGCCGGTGACGGCGTTGGCGACCTGGTCGCTCATGAACGAGCCGAGGAAGGGGAGGGAGGCGGCGACGACGAGCATGGCCACGCCCACCTTCATGGGGAAGCCGACGCCGAAGATGTTCACCTGGGGGACGACCTTGGCGATCATCCCGAAGGCCATGTCGGTGATCATCAGCGCCAGGATCACCGGGGCGGCCACCTCGACGGCGGAGACGAAGATCGTGGCGAAGGCCTGCTCGACACCGGTGGTGAGGGTGGCGATCTGCGGTGCCTTGGTCAGCGGCACCAGATCGAAGGTCCTTTGGAGGCCGCGCAGGGTCCAAGCGTCGCCGCCGATGGCGATGAACATCGCCAGGCCGACGAGGCTGTAGAGGTTGGTCATGGTGCCGCCCTGGTTGCCGTTGACCGGATCGACCACCGACCCGAACGAGAACCCGGCCACCATGTCGGTGAGGGCGCCAGCGGCCTCGACGGCGGTGAGGACCATGCCGACGGCGAAGGCGAAGGCCAGGCCGACCAGCACCTGGATGACGAGCATGCCGGCGACCGCCATGGGGTCAGTCGGGATGTTCTGGCCGTGGACGGCGAGCGGCGTGAGTCCGATCGACAGGCCGACGGCGACGATGCCCTTGACTCGCGCCGGCACCATCTTGGACGAGAACAGGGGCGCCAAGACGAAGAGCGGGCTGACCCGAGCCAGGACGAGGAAGAACCCCGTGACCTTGTCGCTGCCGATCTGATGCAGCAGCGTGCTGAGCGTCAGCTGGCTCATCAGTGGTCGCTCGCGTGGGTACGGTCGCACCGAGAGGTGTGACTGGTGGATGCCAGGCGAGGACGCTGGACCCGACGTGTAGCAGCGCTACACGAGGGCCCGAGGACAGAGCCTGGCGCCGCCGGGCGCGCCTCGAATGCGGGCGTATTCACGGGAGCGGCCACCCTCTACGAGATCAGCGAGGGGATCGACGTGTAGAGGTTCTGGGCGTAGGTGACCAGCTGGTCGAGCATCCACGGGCCCAGGATCACGATGAGGGCCGCGAGCCCCACGATCTTGGGGATGAAGGTCAGGCTCTGCTCCTGGATGGAGGTGACGGCCTGGAAGATGGAGACGACCAGTCCGATGACGAGCCCGACGAGCATCATCGGGCCGCCGATCTCGATGGCCAGCTTCATAGCCTGAGTGGCAAGGCTTACGACGGTGTCCTGATTCATGGCGGCGGGTCCTGGTCGGGGCTTAGTGGAAGCTCGCGATGAGCGAGTGCGTGATGACGTCCCAGCCGTCCACCAAGATGAACAGCAGGATCTTGAAAGGCAGCGAGATGAAGCTCGGTGGCAGCATCACCATGCCGACGCTCATCAATGTCGAGGAGATGATCAGGTCGATGATCAGGAACGGGAGGAAGATCAAGAACCCGATCTCGAATGACGTCTTCAGCTCGCTCATGATGAAGGCGGGGATCAGGACGTAGGTGGGGACCTGGGCCCGCGTCTGCGGCGTCTTGATGCGCGCGAGGCTCACGAACAGCGAGATGTCCTGGTTGCGCGTCTGGCGGAACATGAACTCCCGCAGCGGCTCCTCGCCGCGCTTGATCGCGGTCGCCGTCGAGATCTGGTGATGCTGGAGGGGCTCCCAGGCGTCCTTCTTGATCGCGCTGATCGTCGGCGACATCACGAACAGCGTGAGGAACAGCGCGATTCCGACCAGCACCTGGTTGGGCGGCGTGGTCGTGGTCCCGATCGCCGAGCGGATGAAGCCCAGGACGATGAGGATCCGGGTGAAGCCGGTGACGGTGAACAGGATCGCTGGAATCAGCGAGAGCCCGCCCATGAGCAGCAGGATCTGAAGCGCGTTCGAGGAGTCGATCTTCATCAGCGCGTCAGTCCCGGACCGTCATCCGGCGCAGGCCGTTGATCACACGGTCGAGGGGCTTGTAGGCGGGATCGAATTCGTCCATGTCCTCCGGGAGATCGATCCCGGCGGCGATGGCCTCATCCTCGGTGTAGGTCTTGATCGGCGTGACGCCGTGGTCGCCGACGCCGAGCAGGATGATGTCCGTGCCCGAGCGCAGCAGCGCGACCGACTTGCCGGGGCCGATCGGCAGCGTGGCGATCTGCTCCAGGCCGTTGCCGCTGGCGCGGACCGCGTCGCGGCCCTTGACGGCCTTGAGGATCTTCGAGACCACGAAGATGATCCCGATCACCACGATCAGGGCGATGACCGTGCGCAGGATGCCCGATCCGCTGCCACCGGCCGACGCGACGTGCGCCGTGCCGCTGGTGGACAGGTGCAGGGGCGTCTGCTCGCCGGTCGCACCAGTGGCGGCTTGCGCCATCTGGGCGTACGAGAGCGTGAGGGCGCCGATCAAGCCAGCGCCACGTGTGAACGTGGAGAACCGCATCGAGGGAAGACTCCGAGGGAAGAGTCACTCTCTATGTCGGCTCATTTCGCCGAGGGCTTTAGGCCAACGGGCCGGATTTTTGGTCCGGTCTCCGCGGCTGGCCTCCCCGCCGCGCAGAGGGCGGCGGCGGGGGGCTGAAGAGGCTTAGGCCAGAGCCTTGCCGACAGCCTCGAGCAGGCGATCGGGCTGGAACGGCTTCACGACGAAGTCCTTCGCGCCAAGCTTGATCGACTCGATCACCTTGGACTCCTGGCCGAGCGCCGAGCACATCAGCACGCGGGCGCCGGGATCGATGGTCATGATCTCGGCCAGCGCCTCGAGACCGGTCTTCTCGGGCATGGTGATGTCGAGCATCGTCAGCTCCGGCTTGAGCTCCTGGAAGCGGGCGACCGCCTCATTGCCATTTCCTGCTTCGCCGATCACTTCATGGCCTCCGGAGGCGAGCGCGTCGCTCACGACCTTTCGCATGAAAGCGGCGTCGTCGACTACGAGTACACGGGCCATCAGTCAACAGCTCCTTCTTGGTTCGGGTTCGGGGTTGAGGGTGCTTCGGGGGTGTCCGCGGGGGTCTCCGCGTCAATGACGTCTTCGGGTTCGTCGGCGGCCTCCGTCTCAGAGGCCTCGTCGGCCCCGGCCTCGGCGTCGACAACCTCGTCGGCCTCGTCGACAGCCTCGGGGGCCTCGTCGGCGGCCTCAGGGGCCTCGTCGACAGCCTCCACGACCTCAGGGGCCTCGTCGACGGTCTCGACGACCTCCGGGCCTATGAGGGCCTCGTCGAAGACCTCGGCGGTGGGCGCCTCGCGCGACGACGCGTCAGGGACCGCACGGCCCCCCACGGTGTCGCACTGGAACGCCCACTCTCCGTCATCGGTGATGACGAGATGACCTTGAGCGAAGCGCAGTCCGTTGACGTACAGATCGATGGGCGCGTCGGCGGGGCGATCGAGCTCGACGACCGAGCCCAGGGGCAGGCCGAGCGCCCGGGACAGCCCCAGCTCGGTGCGGCCCAGCTCGGCCCAGACGCGCACCTTGATGCCCGTCAGCGCGTCCACCAGGGCCATGCTGCGGGCGGTCCCGCCTGCACCGCCGGCCTCGCTGGACGCGGAGGCGTCCTCGTCGACGGTCTCATCGAGCTCGTCCAGGGCGCGGGCCATGCGGACGACGAAGGACCGGGGGACAAGCTGGATCAGCCGGCAGGACTCGCCGCCGATGAGAAAGGTGGTGGAGGTGGCGTGCGGGGAGGACCCGTAGATCTCGGCCGCGGCCTGGGGGTCTTCGAGCACGCGGATGTCCGGGACGGAGATCTCGATCTCCTGGCCCAGGACGACGCCGATCGCCGAGGCGGCGGCCGCCATCATCTGGTTGGAGGCCTCCCCGACGGCCGAGAGCTCCAGCTCTGAGAGCTCTTCGGAATCGCCCTCCTCGAAGGGCATGCCCATCGCCTGGGCCATGTTGCGCACGCCGGCGGCGGTGAGGACGAAGATGTTCGCGCCCGTCACGCCATCCACGTAGGACACGCTGGCGGCCACGGAGCCGGTCACGATGCCGTTGAACGGGGACTGACCCTCGCCCATGACGCTCACGTCGCCGCGCTCGATGGTGCCCGGCGCGAACATCTCCAGGACCTGGGCGATCGCCTCGGCCGTCGACGCGCCGAGACGCATCAGCGCCTCGCGCGGGGTCATGTCAGACGCGCTCATCAGGCCGAGCCCTCGGGCCCGCAGATCTGCACCGCGCGACGGGGCCCATGTGAGCCGGGCTGCGCGCGGGCCAGCTTGACGTTCTCCGCGTAGAGCATGACCCCGTCATCGGCAGGAACGCCAAACTTGACAATGCTTCCTGGAACCAGCGACAGGATCTCGGACACCTCGAGGTCGATCGAGGCCACCTCGGCACGCAGGGTCACCGGCACGTCGGACATCGCCTTCTGCATCGGTGACGTGGTGAGCACCTGGTCGTCGTGGCTGGCGTCGCGTCCAGAGATGGCGTCCTCGACGGGCTCGATCGCGGCCCACGGAATGAGCATGGCCAGGGCGAACGACTGCTTGGCCATCCGGCATTCGAGCAGGATCGTGAAGGTCGGCTCTGACACCGAGGCCACCTGGCCGGCGTCGTGCGGATCGATCTCGCCGGCGCTCAACGTGACGCCGCCGAGCTCCTGCCAGACCATCGAGAGCTGATGGACGAGCGATTCGAACAGGCGGCGGGTCAGGCTCCAGTCGATCTCCGAAAGGCGGCGGTCCTTGGGCGTGCGCTCCGGCGAGCCACCCAGCAGCGACTCGAGGCCGGCCAGGACGAACGACTGCTCGGCGGTCAGCAGCATGCGGGTGCCGATCGGCGCGACATCGAGGATCAGCGACAGTGAGTTCGGCGGAAGCTGCGCCTGCGCCGCGGCCCAGGTGAGCTGCACCGTGTTGAGCAGCTCGAGCTCCACCGGCACGCGCAGCTCGGTGGACAGCCGGGTGTTGGCCGTCTGGCAGAAGGTCTCGGTGGCGCGCATGATCCGGCGCGCCTGGTCGGCGGAGAACTTGGTCGGACGCGAGAAGTCGACCGTGCGCAGCCGGTGCCCCCGCCGGGACGCCCGCTGGGGGCCGCCGGAGTCCGGCAGCTGGCCCTGCTTGGCAGCGTCGACGAGCGCGGCGATCTTGTCCGGGGTGAGGAGCTCGCTCATCGCGCTGCCCCCGCTCCCGCGGTGGCCCGTGGCGTGCGGCCCTCCAGCAGCGTTTCGGGCTGCTGGCCGGCGCAGCGAACGGTGACCAGCAACTCGCCGACGGCGATCTTCACCGTGCGGCCGGTGTTCCCGCCCGTCTGTGCCGCCTTGACCGTGACCCGCTGCTTGGCTAGGGCAGCCCGGACGGCCGCCTCATTGCGCGAGCCGATGTCCAGGCCGCCACTCATCTCAAACATCCGCGCGCCTCCCGCGATCGCTGTCTCCAACCGCCGCTGGACGGCGCCGGCCTTGCACATCTTCTCGATCAGCTCGGGCACGGCGGTGTCGGCAAACTTGCCCACCTGATCGACCCGGTCATTGGATTCGGGCAGGACGATGTGCGCCAGGCCGGCGACGCCGGCCGTGCGGTCAACGATCGCCAGTCCGATGCAAGAGCCCAGGCCAAGGGCGACGAGCTCTTCGTTCGGGTCGCTGGACACCACCATCTCACCCATGCGAGCCGACGCCATGGCTACGCCGACGGGTCAGCAAGACCGAGCGGCGCCAGCAGATCCGAGATCTGCCCGGAGGTCGGCAGTAGAAGGAACGAAATCGAGCACGGGTCCCCGGACACGTCGAGCTCGGAGTCCAACACCAGCGCCAGGTCGTCGGAACCGGCGGTCCCGATGAGCAGCGAGGACACGATTGCGGCCAGCATGTCTGTATGCAGCTGGGGCGGCGAGGGCTCCAGCTCGAGACCGGTCATCGACCCCAGGCCGTTGAGGTAGGAGGTGGCAAGGATGTTGCCGATCTCACGCAGAGCGGAGTCGCCGACCTCGGTGTGGGCCTCGACGCCCAGCAGGCCGCACAGGATCTCGGCCTGCTCGTAGGGGATCAGCAGGAGGACCATGCCGTCGATGTCGCCCTGGATGGGGACGACCACGCCCGCGACGTGCTGCTCCGGGTCGCCGCACTCGTCCACGGCGTCGGCCGGCGGCAGCGCCAGCGCGCGGGGCACGTTGATCTCCACCTCGCGGGCGAGCATCTGCGACAGCGCCGTGGCGGCGGTGCCCGATGCGATGTTGGCCAGCTCACGCAGCGCGTCGAGCTGCATCTCGGACAAGGACGGGTTCACTGGGGTCTTCTCCTGGTATTGATGTTGGGTCATGCCGCCACCCGTCCATTTCCGGTGACGGTCGAGGCTTCAGCGGAGCGGGCGCCGCGGTCGCGGCTCTCAGCTTTGGGAGGGCGCGCGTCGAGAGCGTCGCAATCGACGATGAGGGCGATGCGGCCGTCGGCCAGCGCGGCGCCGCCCGAGACGGGCTCGCCGCTGACGGCGGACGGCAGCGGGCGCGTGACGAGCTCCCGCTGGCCGATCAGGTCGTCGACCGACAGCGCCAAGCGCTGCTCCTGCGCGCGCACGATGACCACAAACTCATGTTCACCGGTCGACTGGCGTCCAAACACGTCGGCGCCGTCCAGGAGCTGGAGCACGCCGTCATCAAGGACCAGCATCCTGCGGCCGGCCACCGAGCGGACCGTCTGCTCGGCCAGGCGCAGCGTGCGCTCCACGCGGTCCAGCGGGATCGCGTAGGGGGCACCGGCCACGTCGACGTGCAGGGCGGAGACGATCGCCAGCGTCAGCGGCAGGCGGATCTGGGCGGTCGTGCCCTCACCGTGGACCGAGTCGAGGATGACCTCGCCGCCCAGCTCACGGATCTTCGACCGCACCACATCCATACCGACGCCGCGACCGGAGATGTCGCTGGTGGTCTCGGCGGTGGAGAAGCCGGCCGCGAACAGCAGCTCGACGGCGGACTTCATGGTGATCTCAGCGGCGGCCGCAGCATCGATCAGCCCCCGCTCGACGGCCTTGCGGGCCACCGCCTCGGGGTTGATGCCGCGACCGTCGTCGCGGACCTCGATGACGACGCTGCCCCCGGCGTGGCGGGCGGAGATCTCCAGCGTGCCGACCTCCGGCTTGCCGGCGGCGACGCGCTCCTCCACGCCCTCGAGGCCGTGGTCGAGCGAGTTGCGGACGAGGTGGACCAGCGGGTCGCCGAGCGCGTCGACGACGGTGCGGTCCAGCTCGGTCTCGGAGCCGACGAGGTTGAGCTTGACCTCCTTGCCCAGCTTGCCCGACAGGTCGCGGACCAGACGCGGGAAGCGCAGGAAGACGACGTCCACCGGGATCATGCGGACCTGCATGACCATCGACTGCAGCGCCTGGGAGCTGCGCGTGAGCTCCTGCATGGCCTGCTGGAGGCCGGGCACGTCGAGCGAGCCGGTGAGGGCCTCGACGGCGGTGCGGTGGATGACCAGCTCGCCCATCGAGTGCATGAGGGCATCGAGGCGCTCGGCGTCGACGCGGACGGTGCGGGCGGCCCCGGAGGCCTTGGGCGCGGCGGCCTTGGCGGGCGCGGCGGCCTCGGCGATCGGAGCGGCGTCGACGGGCGCCGCGGCCTCAGCCGGGGCGTCGGCGTCAACGGCCGAAGCGGCCACCGGCGCCGCCACGATCTCGGGCTCGGCGACCGGCACCGCGACCGCGGCGGGGACCGGGACGTCCGGCGCAGCGCCGACCTCGTCGATCTCGACCGCGACCACGTCCGAGACGGCGGAGATCGTCTTGGTCACGGCCTCCTCCTCGTGCTCGGAGGCCACCCATGCCTCGACGCGCTGGCCGGAGAACTGCTCGATGTCGTCCACCGGCGGGGCGCTGGCGATCAGCTCGCCGTGCTCGCTCATGGCAGCGAACGCCATGTGTGCGCGGACGGCGGGCATCAGGACCTGATCGTCGAGGACGGCCACGACGTGGAGCACGCGCTGGCGGGCAGCGATGTCGAGCACGATGTCGGGAACCGGCTTGGTGGCGACGCGTTCGAGCTCCTGCTCGGCGGTGCGGGCGCGCACCAGGCCGTGCAGCCGCTCGACCAGCGGGGTGGGGTCCAGGGCCTCCTCGCCGTCGGCCTCGATCGAGTCAAAGGACCCGGTGAGCGCGTCGAGGCAGGCCAGGACGGTGTCGATGGCCTCGCGGGTGAGTCCCTCGCCGCGCTGGCGCAGCAGCTCGAAGACGTCCTCCATCTCGTGTGTGAGCTTCGGCGATCTGGGCGAAGCCCATGGTCGCGCTCATGCCCTTGAGCGAGTGGGCGGCGCGGAAGATCTCGTCCACCGTCTCGCGGTCGCGGGGGTCCTCCTCCAGGCGGACGATCGCCAGGTTCAGTTCCTGCAGGTGCTCCTGCGCCTCGGCCAGGAACATGGGCATGTATTCGGAGGTGTCCATTACGCTTTCCGGTAGATGAAGGGGTGGGCCATCTGGAGACCCAGATCGGCCGGCTTGGAGACTCGTTCGGTGGCACCGACGACCAGGAAGCCGCCGGGACGCAGCGCCTGGGCCAGGCGCGCGTGCAGGTCGTCGCGGATCGGCTCCGCGAAGTAGATGACGGTGTTGCGGCACATGATCAGGTCCTTGCCGGCTGTCGGCGGGCGCAGCCGCAGCAGGTCCCCGATCTCGAAGCTCATCATGCGCTGAAGCGCGTCCTTGGCGCGCCAGCCCTCCGGGACGCGCTCGAAGGCGCGCTCCATGTCCTTGATGTCGACGCCGCGAGCATCCTCGGCGCTGAACACGCCGGCGCGGGCGCGCTCGATCATGCGCTTGTCGATGTCGGTGCCGGTGATCGTGACGCGGGCGGTCGGGATCGCCTTGTGGCAGACCGCGGCCAGGGTCGTGGCCTCGGCGCCGTAGGAGCAGCCGGCGCTCCACGCGCGCACCTGGCCCGTCGCGGCCAGCTCGGGCAGCACGTCACGCTCGAGGCGGACCCACTGCTCGGGATGGCGCCACAGCTGGGAGACGTTGATCGTCACGCGGTCCAGCAGCGCGTCGAGCTCGGTCTTGTCCTTGCGCAGTGCATCCAGGCAGTCCGTGAGGAGGGTGATGCCCTTGCGGGCGAAGAACGAGCGCAGCCGGCGCTCCATCTGCGGGCGCTTGTACTGGCTGAGGTCGACGCCGCAGATCTGGCGCAGGCCCTCGCAGAAGGCCACGTAGTCGTCGGCCGGGGCACCGATGGCGCTCATCAGTTCACCTCCGCCGCGATTGCGGCAGGCATTTGATCAAGGGGTAGCACCTCGTCGGCCAGGCCTGCCTCAACGATGGCACGCGGCATCCCGTAGACGGTGCAGGTTTGCTCAGCTTCGACGAGGATTCGTCCGCCATTGCGCCGGACTTCCTTCGCGCCGCGCAGGCCGTCGTTGCCCATTCCGGTGAGCACGACGAGCGTGAGCCGGTCGCCCCACTTGGCGGCGGCGTCCTCGATCAGCAGGTCGGCGCGCGGCCGCAGGCCGCCGAGCGGGGCCTCGTCGCTGAGGGTCATCTGGCCGGTCGGTCCCAGCCGCAGGTGGCGACCGCCGGGGGCGATCAGCGCCACGTCCGGCTCCAGCGACTCGCCGCCCTGGGCTTCACGGACGCTGAGCGGGCTCGAGCGATCCAGGCGGGCGGCCAGCGACGCGGTGAAGCCGGCGGGCATGTGCTGCACGATCATCGTGCCCAGCCCCAGCGGAGAGGGCAGGCCGGGGACGACCTCGGCCAGCGCGCGCGGGCCGCCGGTGGAGGTGGCGATCAGCAGGGCGCGGGAGACAGCGCTGCGGATACGGATCCCACCCACCCGCGGCGGGGCCGGAGCGTGGCCGTTGGTGGAAGCGGACCCCACCAGTCCGGCCGCGACGGCGTTCGCCCCGTTGCCGTTTCGGAACGGGCGTGCGGACCGGAGGTGACCGCCGAGGCGGCGCGTCTTGGTGGCGACGAGGATCTTGGTGAGCAGGTTCTGCTCGAACGTGTTGACGTCCGCCTGGCCGGTCGGCTTGGGCACCAGCTCAAACGCGCCCTCCGCGAGCGCGTCGACGGCGTAGGCGCCGTGGGCCGGTGAGAAAGCGGAGACCACCACCACCGGGATCGACGGGCCGCCGCGCTGCCTGAGCGCCTTGAGCACGTCGATCCCGCCCAGACCTGGCATCGCGAGGTCCAGCGTCATCGCGTCGGGCTGTTCGCGCTCGCACAGGGCGAGCGCCTCGTCACCGTTCTTGGCGGCACCGATGACATCGATCCCGCCCTTGGTCAGCACGTTGGTGACGATCCGGCGCATGAGCGCGCTGTCGTCCGCGACGACGACGCGGGGCTTGGTGGTGGTGGTCATGCGATCTGCTCTACATCGGTCAGATCAGACAGCTCAGGCGGCGACCGGCAACTCGGTCGTGGCCTCGAAGATCGTGCTCAGCGTGAGCAGCACAATCAGGCGCTCGTCGATCCGGACGATCGACTCGATCATGGTCGAGTCAGCGCCGGGCGCCTCCTCGATCTGATCGTCGGAGACGGTGAGAACCTCCTCGACGGTGTCCACGATCACACCGGCCGTCTCGGCGCCGGCCTCGACGATCACGATCTTGGACTGCTCGGTGAGCTCGGAGGTGATCCCCAGACGGGCCGCCACGTCATAGACGGGGACGATCCGGCCGCGGAGGCTGATCACGCCGCGGACCCAGGTGGTCCGGGAGGCCACCGAGCGCGGCTCGGCGTACCGAATGATCTCGTTGACCGCTTGGATCGGCAGGGCGTAGTGCTCAGCACCCAGCGTGAACACCACCAGCTGCTGATGATTGGCTTGCTCTGACATCGTGTCCTACTCCTTGTTTCCGTAACGAGCCGTCTCGCGCATCCCTGCGCTCGGCCTTCTATCGAGATATTCGGCGCCTGAGGCGCCAGCTTGAGGTTTGTGTCCGTTATCCGGCCAAGGCCACGAGGGCCATGACCGGCTAACCGGTCACGGATTCAGTGATTCCCGCCGCAGCGCGGTCTGACTCGGCGACTTCGCTCGGCTCTGAGCCGACCGGGGCCGAGAGCACCTGCGTCAGGCGCAGACCGAACTGCTCGTCGATCACCACGACTTCGCCGCGGGCGATGGGCGTCCCATTGACGAGCAGATCGACGGGCTCGCCCGCCATCCGGTCCAGCGTCACGACTGATCCCTCGCGCAGCTCCAGCGTCTCGCCCACGGACATGCGGGCGCGGCCGATCTCGACGCTGAGGTCGACCGGGACGGCCGAGAGGCGGCGAAGGTCCGCCATCGACTCGCCGCCGGCGCGAACGGTACCGCCGTCGCCGTTGAGGGGTTCGAAGTCCACGTCGTGGCTCATGGTGTCTCCTTACTGCACCGCGACGTCGGTGAAGAGAATGTCGGTCACCTTCACGTCCGTGGTGCTCTTGATCTGGCCGAGGATTTCGGATTTGAGCTTGGCGCGGCCGGTGTCGGTGAGCAGCGCCGACGACGGGTCGTTGGTGATGACATTGGTGATGATCGCCCGGACGGCCGGCTCTTCGGGCAGCGTGCCGATGCCCGCAGGCGTCGTCGTGGCGCCCGCGGCCGTCGCACCGTCGCTCTGGCCCGGGGCCAGGATCAGGCCGATGGTCATCGTCGCGTAGCGACCGTCGGTGAGGTTCAGCGTGAAGCCCTTGGGCAGCACGTAGATCTCGCCATCGATCTTGGGCTTGGCGACGGCAGGCTTGGGCAGCAGGAAGGTCTTGGCGGCAAAGCCCCCACCGGCCACGACGACCAGGAGGATGATGATCAGCTTCTTTTTCATTGTCGGGTGGTCCTAGGGGTTCAGGTCGGGGTACATGCGGTCAAGCACGATGTCCACGCGGCGGTTGCGAGCGCGACCGGTCGCTGTGGCGTTCGAGGCCAGCGGATGCAAGTCGGCATAACCCGCCGCCGATAGTCGTTGGTCCTGCACGCCGTGGGCGATCAGGTAGCGAACGACGGTGGTGGCCCGGTCAGTCGACAACTCCCAGTTACTGGGGAACTGAGAGCTCTGAATCGGCTGGTTGTCGGTGTTTCCTTCCACCGTTATCGGATGCTTCTGGTCAACATTGAGCAAGTGCGAGATCTCTTCAAGCAATGGCAATCCAGCAGGCTGCAGCGTGTCTGCTCCTGAGTCGAAGAGCAGCTTGTCGGTGAGGACGTGCACAACGAGCCCCTGGCGGGTGATCACCGTCTGCACATCGTTGCCGAAGCCGTGCGCCTTGGAGTAGGCGTTCAGCTCCCGCTGGAGCTTCTTGAAGCTCTCCTGCTCAGCCTGAGCGGCGCTGGCGGCGAGCATCGCCTTGGTGATCTGCTGCGCCGACGTGTCCGTGGGCTTGGGGATGTTGGGCGTCAGGGGGACGATCGACGGGACCTCGGCGGTCGCCGGCGTGTGCGCCTTGGTCGACTCCGACCCCGACTGCATGATCGCCTTGCCGCCCGAGAGGATCGAGCCGGAGAAGGCCGCCTTCAGCGACTGCTGGAGGCTCTCGTACTTCGAGATGTTCACCGACGAGATCGAGTACAGGACCATGAACAGCGCGAACATGAGCGTGAGCATGTCCGCGTAGGTCAGGAGCCAGCGCTCCTCGTTCTCGAACTCGGCCGCGTGACCGCGTCTGCCGCGACGACCGGCCATCGGATCAGGCCGCCTCGGCCTGCGGCATCTGTGATACCGAACCGCCCTCGTCGTCGGACTTGCGCTCGGCCGGGGGGACGAACGAGCCCAGCTTCTCGGCCACGACGCGCGGGTTGTCACCGGCCTGGACGGCCAGGATGCCCTCGAGGGTCAGGGTCCGGAGCTCGACCTCCTGCTTGGAGAGAGCCTTGAGGCGGTTGGCGATCGGGAGGTACAGGACGTTGGCGGAGCCGACGCCCATGAGCGTCGCGATAAAAGCTGAAGAGATGGCAGGCCCCAGCGTCGCCGGCGCCGACAGGTTCTGGAGCACGTGCACCAGGCCCATGACGGTGCCGATGATGCCCATCGTCGGGGCGAAGCCGCCCGCCTTCTCGAACGGCGCCGCGCCCTCGTGGTGGCGGGCCATCATGCCGTCGATCTCGGCCTCGAGGACCTCGCGGACCAGCTCGGGATCGGAGCCGTCGACGACGAGCTGCAGGCCCTTGCGGGTGAACTCGTCCTCGATCTCGGCGGTCTGGCCGTCGAGCGCGAGCAGGCCCTCGCGTCGCGCCTGCTCGGCGAAGCCGACGAGCTGCTGTACACGGGCGTTGAGGTCGATCTCCGGCGGCCCGAACACGATCTTGTACAGCGCCGGGATCTTCTTCATCGCTTCCATGCCGCAACTGGCCATCGTGACGCCGCCGGTGCCGCCGATGATGATCAGCAGCGCCGGAATGTCCATGAAGGCGGCGGGGCTCGTGCCGCCCATGATCCCGGCCATGAGGATGCCGATGGTGGCGACGACGATTCCGATTGCGGTTGCGGGCTTCATTTCATTCTCTTAGATCGACAGGGGAGCAAAAAAATCAAGGGTCTGAGGCGGTAAATCCTGAGTCGGTCTGCGGGGTGAGGCGGGGTCGGTGCAGGGTTGGGAGCGGGGAGGCGCGAGATGGTTGGGGTCAGCCGTGGTGGTGGCGCGCCTCGAGGGCGGCGTCGTGCACGGCGGTCAACGTGGAGGGCTTGCGAAGGGGGGTCACACGACGCAGCTCGTTGCGCTCGGCGCGCAGCTCGTGGCGCAGGATGAGGGCCTCGGCGAGCACGGTGGCGCGGTAGGTGGCGATCAGGTCGGCGACCCGCGCGGGCGGCTCGGCAACGACGATCTTCTGGCCGTTGAGGATCGTGATCACGGTGTCGGGCGTCGCCTCGATGGTCGTAATCGCGTCGGGGTTGATCTGGAACGTGTCCACCGCGTGTCCCAGGCGGTGCAGGGTGATCATGGAGGTGTGCTCCTCAAACAGGGGTTGGTGAGGGAAAGCGAGAAGAAGGGGGCGGCGCTTCCCTCGAAGCGCCGCCCCCTCAGCTCAGGTCAGGCTCAGGCCTAGCCCTGGACCATGTTCACGACGGTCGACAGCATCGTGTCGGCCGTAGTGATGACCTTCGAGTTGGCCTGATAGCCACGCTCGGCGGTGATCATGTTGGTGAACTCGGTGGCGAGGTCGACGTTGGACATCTCCAGCGAGCCGGAGATCGTCGCGCCGAAGCCGCCGACGCTCGGGGTCCCGGTGGTGGCCGGGCCGGAGCTCGCGGTGGCGCTCCAGTTCGAGCCACCGTCACGCGCGAGGCCGGCCTCGTTGGGGAACGTGGCCAGCGAGATGTAGCCGGCGGTCTTGGTCTGGCCGAACGTCGGGCTCGTCGAGTCCTCGTCGGTGTAGCTGACGCTGCCGTCCTGGCCGATCGCGAGGTTGGCCGATCCGGGCGGGACGTTGATGTAGGTCGGGGCGGCCGAGCTGGAGCTCGACGGCGCCGTCGAGCCGACGACGTACTGACCGCTCTGGTTGGTCAGGAAGCCGGCGGAGTTGAGGGTCAGGTTGCCGGCGCGGGTGTAGTCGACCGTGCTGGGCAGGTTGCTGGTGTAGGGAGCGGTGCTGCCGGGGGCGCCGTTGCCGACCTGCAGGAAGCCGTCGCCCTGGATGTAGACGTCCAGCGCGTTGCCCGTGGTCTGCTGCGAGCCGCCGCCCATCAGGTTGTCGATGGACCCGACGCTGACGCCGAGGCCGACCTGCTTGGCGTTGGAGCCGCCGTTGAACCCGTTGGGGCCGGTGGGGGCGCTGAGGGTCTCGGACAGCTGGTCCACGAACGTGGTGCGCTGCGCCTTGTAGCCGATGGTGTCGACGTTGGCCAGGTTGTTGGCGGTCACGTCGAGCATCGTCTGGTGAGCTTCGAGTCCGCTGATCGCGGAGTCCATTCCTCGCATCATTTGAGGTACTTCCTTTCTCGGCTTCCTACTGGGAGGGCCAGCCGGGGGTTGAATCCGTTCTCGCCTAGGCGATGACGGCACTGTCGATGTTTGTGAACACGTGCTCGCGCATGTGCTCGGAACCCACCGCCGTGACGACGGTGTTGTTGGGGACCGACACCACAAACGCGGTGTTGTCCACAAAGACCACTGCAGCCTTCGACCCCTTGGTCGCGGCTCGTGACACACCACCCGCCAGTCGCTGCAAGGTCGACTGGTCGAGCTGGATTCCTCGCCGGTTCACGCGCTCAAGCGCGTGGCGAGAAAATGTGGGCGCTTGCGCCGCCGTGGTGCTGTGGGCCAGCACCGAGGCGAACGTCGGTGTGCCCGCCGGAAGGTTGAACGTCGCGGTCTGTGCCGCGGTGGAAACCGCGGGCGCCGCTTCGGTCGGACCCAGCCCAGGCGGCACGAGCGCCACGTTGGGGACCGGTGACGTCACGTCGCCTCCGTGATGGACCCGAGGGCGATGCCGGGCGTCGTACCGATCGTCAACGACGGGCCATTGGAGGTGAAGTCAACCTTCGACACCACGCCGCTCTGCGCCACGCCGTTGGAATCCTGGTAGCTGACCGTGTGGCCGAGGAGCCCGAGTGCCGAGGACGTGGCCTGCTGGGTCGCGGCCGAGGCCGTCGAGCCGGCGATCTGGGTCTCCTGCTCGAGGCTTGAGAAGCTGGCGAGCTCGGACATGTACTGGGTCGGATCGCTCGGGTTGAGTGGATCCTGGTTCTGGAGCTGGTCCATCATCAGCTTCAGGAAGTCGTTCTCGCCCAGGCTGTCGCTGGGGTTGGTGAAGGTCGTGCCGGACGTGCCCGTCGGCGCGAGCTGGGTGCCGGTGGTGCCTGTGGTGCTGGTGACGTCGGTCATGTCAGTGGTCCTTGGTTTCTGGGGGGCACGCCTCAGGCGAGCACGTTCACGAGCGCGGAGCCCGAAAGGTTCTGGAGGGGGGTGTCAGCGGAGGCCTGGGCCACGGCGTCGTCCTCGTCGGCCGAGCTGCCGTTCGAGCCCGAGCTCGAATCGTTGGTACGGGTGGGGTCGGTGTCATTCGCGCCCGCCTGGCCGTCACTGCCGGCGCGCTGGCCGGAGGACTCGATGTCCAGGCGCAGCAGCGCGGTGCCGTTCTGCTGGAGCTGGCGCTTGAGGTCATCCCCGCCCTGCGAGAGGGTCTGCGCCGCCTCCGGATGCTCGGTGACCACGCGGGCCACGATGCCGTCCGGCGTGTGCTGAAGGTGGATCTGGATGGCGCCGAGGTTCTCCGGCGAGAGTTCGATGCGCGCCATCGACATCCCGTCGCGGGCGCCCATGGCGATCGTGTTGGAGACCTTCTCGGCCGCCTCGGCCAGGCGCACGCCGTAGGCCGTCGGCGCGGTCGTCGCGCTCGCGGTGGACGCCGTCGCCGGTGCCGGCGCGGTCACGGTGGCCGTCGTGGCGGCGGCGGAACCGGTGGAGCCGGCGGCGGGAGCCGGGGCGGTCGCCGGAGCCGGGTTGTGCGCGGCGCTGTCGCCGTCGGAGCTGTCCTTGGCAGTCGAGGTGTGGCCGCCGGAGCTCGCGGTCGCGCCGGCGGGGCTGACCGCGGCGGCGCCGCTGGCCGGGGCGACCGGCGCGGTCGTGCTCGTAGCTGTCGTGGTGGCCGGCGGGGCGGTGGCGCCCAACGCGGAGGCGGCGGCAGTGGCCGTCGCGCCGGCGAGGGTCGTCTGAGCAGGAGTCGAAGCGGGCGTCGCCGCGGGCGTCGCCGTGGCGGGCGTCGTCGTGGCCGTGGCCGTGGCCGTGGACGTGGCTGTGGCCGTGACCGGCCCGGAGGGCGTACCCAGGCCGGCAGCGCTGCCCGACGGGGCCACCGTGGCGGGCGTGGCGGGCGCGCTCGTGGCCGTGGCGGGCGCGGCGGCCGCCGGGGCGACCGGAGCCGCGGGGGCCGGTGTGGTGGACAGCGTGCCCGTCGTGGTCGAGACGTTGCGCCCGCCCAAGGCCGGAAGGTTCGTGGCCGACGCGTTGGCCGGAGCGGCTGGGGCACCGACGGTGCCCGCGGAACCGGACGCGGTTGTTCCGGCGGGGTACTGGGTCAGCGCGGCGCGCACGTCACTCGCGCCCGAGGGCGAGGGCGAGGGCGCGGCCGGCGCACCGGTGGCCGGGGCCGTCGCGAGCGAGGCTCCGCCGAGGGGCGTGGAGGTGCGGGCGTCGGTCGCCGGCGCCCCCGCGCCGGCGGACGCCGGAGCGGCGGCGGGCTGCGCCGCGGGCACGGCAAGTCCGAGCGCGGCGGCGATCAGTGAGGTGGGATCAGAGACGGACCCGCCCAGCCCCGCAACGGAGCCATCGGCGGCGCTGCCGTCGGAGTCGTTGGAGCTGGAACCGAAGCTGGACGCGTCGGCGTCCGTCCCGCTCTGCTTCCCTGCCTTCGTGGAGGTCTGCTTGCTCTGGCCTTCCGCAAGTGCGGTCCGGGCCACCTGGTTTGACAGGACGCTGGCAAACGCGTCTGTCGGCGGGGCGCCGCCTGTCGGCGGACTTGTCCCCTGGCCGTCGGCGGGAGGCGGAGAGACCCCGGCGAGCGGTGTGCCGGCCGCGCCCATCGCGCTCCCGGCGGGACTGCCCGCACCGGGCGCGCTCGAGGCTGCGCCGGCGGAGGGCGCCTCGGCGGTGACGACCGGCATCAGCGACGCCGATCCGATGCCGGGGCTCATGCTGCCCTCCGGCGGAAGCCATTGAGCGCGATCTCGTCGAGGTCGGCGGCCTCGATGCGTGCCTGCTCACGGACAAACTCGATGCGCCGGTTCTCCTTCAGGCGCTCAAGGGCCTGACGGTCGCGGGCGGCCTCGGTCAGCTCCTCGCGGCGCTCCTCCACAGCCTGGTCGCGACGGTTGAGATCGTCGCGGCTGGCCTGGTGGGCACGCTCGGAGCGCTCCAGGTAGGCCTGGCGAGCCATGAGGTCGACGGCGCTCATCGGCGTCGCGGTGGCGTCGAGCTGGGCCTCGCGGGCCTGGGCGACGCGCTGGGCGGCGTCCTCCATCTCCTGCTCGGAGCGGACGCGGTCCATCATCGCGCCGGCGAAGGCTTCTTTGGCCTCATCTTCGGCGCGCTCGCGCAATGCGCGCACACGCTCGAGGCGGAATCGGAACGAGGGACCGGCCATGGTCAGTTATTCGGCCGATTCCGGCGAGACTTCAATCCCGTTTGGACGGTTATCCGAGCCACGGCGCCACATCCGCCTGTGCTCATGACGCGAGGATCAGCGACGGGATGGCGGCGGGGGCGCCACCGGGCGCGCCCACCGGGACCTGAGGCGTGGGAATGGCGGGCGGCTGAGCCACCGCCACGTCCACGACGGGCGTCAGGTCGCCGGTGCCCGGGAGCTGCGCAGCGAGCGCCAGCAGGGCATTGTCGGCGTCCAGGGCCGTGGTGTGGTCCTCGATGCTCTGGCGCAGGAACCCGTCCATCGCCGGGCGCAGCGCGATCGCCGCGTCCAGCAGCGGATCGGTGCCGGGCTGGTAGGCGCCGATCGAGATCAGATCCTCCTTCTCGCGGTAGGACGCCAGCGCTGAGCGCAGCCGGGTGCCGGCCTCGCGGATCTCGGGGGCGACGATCTCGCCGACGAGTCGGCTGACGCTCTGCAGCACGTCGATGGCCGGGTAGTGGCCCGAATGCGCGAGCGAGCGGGTGAGCACGATGTGGCCGTCGAGGATCGACCGGACAGCGTCGGCGATCGGCTCGTTCATGTCGTCACCATCGACGAGCACGGTGTAGAGGCCCGTGATCGACCCCTCGGGGCTCGTGCCCGCGCGCTCGAGCAGCCGCGGCAGCAGAGCGAACACGCTGGGCGTGTAGCCGCGCGTGGCCGGGGGCTCGCCGATGGCCAGGCCGACCTCGCGCTGCGCCATGGCAAAGCGGGTGACCGAGTCCATCATGAGCATCACGTTCTTGCCCTGGTCGCGGAAGTGCTCGGCGATCGCGGTGGCCGTGAACGCCGCCTGGATACGGACCAGGGCCGGCTGATCGGAGGTGGCCACGACGACGACGGAGTGGGCCAGGGCGTCGCCCAGGTCGCGCTCGATGAACTCGCGGACCTCTCGACCTCGCTCGCCGACGAGGGCGATCACGTTGACGTCGGCCGTGGTGGACCGGGCGATCATGCCCAGCAGCGACGACTTGCCGACGCCGGAGCCGGCGAAGATGCCGAGGCGCTGGCCCAGGCCGCAGGGGACGAGGGTGTCCAGCGCGCGGACGCCCAGGTCCACGCGCTCGGAGATGCGCGGCCGGGTCAGGGCGTCCGGGGGCGTGGCGTTGGCCGAGCGGGCCTTCCCGCCATCCAGGTCGCCGAACTCGTCCAGCGGCTTGCCCAGGCCGTCGATGACGCGTCCGAGCAGGCCGTCGCCGACCGCCACCTTGAAGGGGTTGCCGGTGGGGTGCACGGAGGTCCCCGGGCCGATGCCGGCGAGCTCGCCCAGCGGCATCAGCAGAGTCCGCCCGCCGCGGAACCCGACCACCTCAGTGGGCACCCGCGGGCGGTCGCGACCGTCACCAACCAGGCAGATCTCACCCATTTCCACCTGGAGGCCGGTCGCCTCGATGATCAGACCGATCAGATCGCGCACGCGGCCGCGGCGGCGTGCCAGATCCTCGTCCTGCATGACTCGCGCCACCCGACCCAGGGTCGGACGCGCAAAGCTCTCAGACCTCATCCTCGGGAACTCCGTCCCGGGGGCCGAGCTCGGCGGCGACGACTTCGCGCGCACGGGCCAGTTGGGTCTCGATGGAGGCGTCGATCTCGCCCTCGTCGGTGCGAGCCAGTACGCCACCGCGTCCCACGCGGCGGTCAGACTGGACGTTGAGGTGCTCGATCCCGCCCAGCTCGTACTGGAGTCGCGTGACCGAGTCGGACATCAGTTCGAGGTCCGCCGGGTTGACGACGAGCGTCACGTGCTGGCGGTCGCGGATGCGGCGCAGCGCGACTGCGGCGAGGTCGACGATGCGCTCCGGCGCGACGTCGATGGCGCCGGCGACGATCTGCTCGGCCAGCCGCAGCGCCAGGGCGACGGCGTCGTGCTCGAGCTCGGCGATGACCTGGTCGCGCGCCGCCTCCAGCGCCTGGGCCGCACCGCCCACGGCGAGCAGCGACGGCTCGATCTCGGCGCGGGCGGCCGCCAGGCCGGCGGCGCGCCCCTCGGCCTCGCCCTGGGCACGGGCGTGCGCGCGGATCTGGTCGGCGTCGGCGTGAGCCGCGGACAGGACGTCGGCGACATCGCGCACGGAGCCGGCTGGGGCCTCCAGCTGGCGGAAGGTGTAGGCCGCGATCGTGGCGGCCGCGGTCTCAGAAGACAACGTCTTCTTCCGATCGCGACAGGACGACGGCGCCGGCCTCCTCGAGCTTGCGCACGATGGCGACGATGCGTCCCTGAGCCTCCTCGATGTCCCGCTTGCGCTGCGGCGGCTGGAACTGCATCTCCTCGACGAGCATCTGCGCGCCGCGCTCGGACATGTTGGCCAGGATGCGCTCCTTGACGTCGTCGGCGACGCCGCGCAGAGCCAGGGCCAGGTCCTTCTGGTCGGCCTCGCGCAGGATGAGCTGGATCGAGCGGTCGTCGAGCTTGGTGATGTCCTCGAAGATGAACAGCAGTCGCCGGACCTCGGCGCCGAGGCTCTCGTCGGTCTCGGTGATCTTGTCCAGCACGTTGCGCTCGGTCGAGCGGTCGGCGTTGTTGAGGATGTCGGCCAGCGACTTGATGCCGCCCGCGGCCGAGTACTCCTGCTGGACGACGTTGGCCAGCTTGGCCTTCATCACCGCTTCGACCTGCTTGACCACGTCGGGGCTGGTCTCGGACATCCGGGCGATCCGCAATGCGATCTCCGGCTGCTCGCTCTCGGGAAGGTTGGAGAGGACCTGCGCGGCCAGCGTGGTGTGCAGGTTGGCGATGACCAGCGCCGTGGTCTGCGGCGACTCGTTGCGCAGGAACGTCACCACCTGCTCGGGCGGGGTCTTGCGCAGGAACTCGAACGGGCGCTTCTCGATGACGCTGGACAGCCGCCCGATGATCTCGTTGGCGCGCTCGGGGCCGAGCGCCTTCTCGAGCACCTCGCGGGCGTAGTCGACGCCGCCGGCGTTGAGCGAGTCGTAGGCCTGCACGATCGCGGCCATCTCGGAGAGGACGCCGTCGGCCAGGCCGGGCTCCAGGAACTGGAGCTTGGCCATCTCGAGCGACAGGGCCTCGATCTCCTCATCCTTGAGCCGCTCGAACACCTGCGCCGCGCGCTCGGTGCCGATCGAGACGAGCAGCACCGCCGCCTTCTGGCGCCCCTTGATCTTGGCCAGGGCCGCCGAGGTCGCGGGGCTCTGCGTCGCCGGCACCGCCGGCGGCTGGAAGACTTCGACCGCTCCCACGACCTAGTCCTCCTCGCCCATCCAGGCGCGGACCTGCTGGGCGACACGCTCGGGATCACGCTCCACCAGATCCTCGACCTGTCGGCGGGCGACGTTGACCGGCGACTGAAGGGCCATCACCTCGGTGGGGCCGCCGTTCATGACGGCGCCGCCGTTCTGGCCGGCCTCCAGCGAGGCCAGGCTGCGGGGGGTCTCGAGCTCGCGCAGCCACGTGGGCTGGCCGGCGAAGGCCTCACGCTCGCGGCGGCGCATCATGCGCCCGGCGAAGACCAGGAAGATGAGGGAGCCCAGCCCGGCCGCGCCGTACTTGGCGTACTTCATCATCGAGGCGGCTCCCGCCGCGGGGGGCGTGACGACCGGGGCCTTGGCGAAGGCCAGCTGGCCGACTGACAGCGTGTCGCCGCGCTTGGAGTTCAAGCCCACCGCGTTGGCCACGGCCTGCTTGATCGCGGGCAGCGACGCTGCCGGGACCGACTTGTCGACGAGCACCGAGACGGTCTGGTTGAGGACGTTGCCCGGGGCGACCACCGTGTGGGTGATCGTCTTGTCGACGCCGTAGTTGGTGTTGGTGGTCTTGTTGGAGTAGTTGGAGCCGGTGCCGCTGCCGGTTGCGCCCGCCGCGTAGGCGGGGATGTTGCCGGCCGTGCCCGAGACGCCCGCCGCCGAGGCGTTGCCGCCCTTGAGCGTCTCGTTGGACGTCGTCTGGGTCAGCGGGGTGCCCTTCTTGGCGTAGACGAGGGCGTCCTGGGTGGCCTGGTTGGCGTTGACGTTGGCGTTGACGACGACCTGGGCCTTGCCCGCGCCCAGCGTCTGGGCGAGCATCGCGTTGACCTGGTTGGTCATCGAGGCGTCGTACTTCTGGTCGGCCTGCTGCTGGGTCGTCCCGCCGCTGCTGCCGTCGGCCGAGGGCCACAGCAGGGAGCCGTCAGAGCCGGTGACCGTGACCTTGTTGATCGACAGACTCGGGACGCTGGAGGCGACCAGCTGCGCGATGCCGCGCACCGAGCTGGCGGCCAGCTGGCTGCCGCCCAGCAGCACCGAAGCGGTGGCCGGCTGGCTCTGGTCGGAGAAGAGCTGATCCTGGCTGTTGGGGATGACCAGGTTGACGGTGGCCGAGGTGACGCCGTCGATCGTCTCGATCGTCTGGGCGAGCTGGCCCTCCAGGGCACGCTGGTAGGTCACCTGCTGCTGGAAGTTGCTCTGGCCGAGCTGCTGCGAGTTGAGCAGGGAGAAGCCCGGCTGCTGGGTGGTGAGCAGGCCCGCGGTGGCCAGCGCGACGCGCGCCTGAGCGGTCTGGCTGGAGTTGACCGCGATGGCCGTGCCGCTGTTCTGCAGCTGGTAGCTGATGCCCTGGGCGGCGAGGGTGCTGGTGATCTTGCCCGTCTGGGCGGGATCGATGCCGGCCTCGAGGGTCGAGTAGCTGGGCTTGGACGCCATCGACATGACGATCATCAGGAAGGCGACGCCGAGCACGAGGGAACCGCCGAGCATCACCCAGCCCTTGGGCGACATCTTCTTGGCCATCTCTCCGAAGTTGGGCATGCTTAAACCTGGGTCTGGAAGATCGTGGATTCAGCCGAGACGAGCTTGTCGCGGATCTGGGAAGCCAGATCCATCGACAGCGACGCGTTCTCGACCGCGGTAATCGCTTGAGTCGGGTCCGACAGCTGGCCGGTGGCCAGCCCCTGCGACGCCTGAGTGGCGTTGGCCTGGGTCGTCTCCAGCGAGCTGAGCGCGTTGCTCAGCGCGCCACTGAAGCTCCCCGCGCCGGCCTGGCCGGCGGAGTTGACACTGTTCCCGCCCGTCCCGCCGATGCCGCCGATGGAGCCGACGCCCCACTCGCTCGGGTTCAGCTGGCCGAGTGCTCCTGAGATCGCCGGAATCATTTGAGGATGTCCAGCGTCTTGGAGTACATGGTCTTGGCCGTGCTCATCGCGGTGACGTCGGCCTGGTATGAGTTGGACTCGGAGATGAGGTCGGTCATCTCGGTCACGGGGTTGACGTTCGGCATCTTCACGTAGCCCTGCGCGTTGGCGCCCGGGTGACCCGGGTCGTAGACGAGCTGGTCGGGCGTCGGGTCGTTGACGATGCCCGCCACCTCCACGCCGCCCGGCGTCGCCCCGGACTGGCCCAACGCGCCGGCGAGCTGGGCGCCGAAGCCGCCGCCCACCTGCTGGAGCACGACCTCCTGGCGCTGATAGGGCTGGCCGTTGGCGCCCTGGGTGGTCTGGGCGTTGGCAAGGTTCTCGGACGTGACGTCCATCCGCGTGCGCTCGGCGGTGAGGCCGGAGGCGGCCAGGTCGATTGCGTCGAAGAAGCTCACGAGCCCGGCGCGCCCATCGCGGTCTTGAGGATCGATTCACGCTGCGCGGCAACGGCCGTCAGGTCCTCGTAGAGGAGGCCGTTCTCGGCCAGGTCAGCCGAGTCCTGCTCGCCGCCGACGCCGTTTCCGTCGGCACCCACGGTGCCGGACTGCGTGGTCGGGCTGAAGTTCACCGAGCTCGGTGACTGGCCGCTCTGCATGGCGTTGGCCAGGGTGCTCTGGAAGTTGACGTCCTCGCGCTGGTAGCCGGGGGTATCGGCGTTGGCCAGGTTGTTGGTCAGGAGCGTCTGGCGCAGCATTGAGCCGCGCATGGCTGCCTCGAGGGCAAGCTGAGTGGTGTCAAGGAGGGACATAGGTTCAGGTCGCTTTGCACTGGCCCTCCTTGGGCTCTTCATGACCACTCCGTGCGGTCACATCTAATGTCGGCGTCTGGGAGAAACTCTTTAGACCCGATTTGTTAGGACGCCCCAAAAAACTTTGCGTCGGCTGAGGGCGCGGACCGGCCGGCCCCAGCGAGTAACGCTGAGACCGGCCGACCGAGGGAACTGCGCACGTTGGTCGTCCCGGTGGGACGAAAGAACTCAGGCCGTGGCGGTGACCACGGGGATCCGCCGGCGGGCCGGGGCATAGCCGTCGGCGGTGCGCTGGGCCTGGCGGACGCGGCCCAGCTCCAGCAGGAGCACCTCGCGCACGCGCAGGAGCTCGATCTCGACCCGCTTCTGGAGCTGTCGGCAACGCTCGAGCGTGGCCCGGGCGGCCTCCGGCGGCGTGGACGGGAGTGAGCTCTGCAGCTCGGCCCGCACCTCCCTCAGCGCCTGGAGCTCGTCGAAGCTGCGCAGGGAGACAAGCTGCAGCTCGCGCTCGATGAGCGCGGCGAGCGCCTCGTAGGGCTGAGCGGAATCAGCGCTCATCGACGGGCTGGTCGGCGATCGCCGCCCAGGACTCACGCAGCTTGCCCAGGATCTCGTCGATCTCGAGGATCTTCGAGGGGTCCTGGTCCAGGCGGGCCTGGCGCAGGTGCGAGAGCGAGAAGGTGTAGATCGACTGCAGGCGGGCGGGCAGCTCGCCCTGGTCCATGTCGAGCGTGTTGCGCAGGTGGCGGATGATGTCCTCGGCGCGCGTGAGCTTGTTGTGCGCGGCCGGGATGTCGCGGTCGCCCATCGCCACGGCGGCCTGGTTCAGGAAACGGCGGGCGCCGTCGTACAGCATGACGACGAGCTGTCCGGGCGAGGCGGTCAGGACCGCGCTGGCGCGGTAGGCGTTGGGGGAGTAGGTCGCGGCGTATGTGCTCATTTGTGTTCTCTCACACCAGGTCGAATTGAGTGGTTACTCCGTGAGGGTCCGGTGCCGCACGTGACGCCGGTCCAGAAGCGATCCATTCGCTACCCATGTGATCGGCCGAGGCGGCCGAAAATTGAACAAGAACCGAGATGATCGGGATCCGCGGCAGAGGACGGTCGGGAGCCGTTTCAGGCCCGCGGATCAGACGCCCGGCAGGGACGCGATCTGGCTGGTCAGCCAGCTGCTCTGCGACTGGTTGGAGGAGAGCGCGGCCTCGAGCTGCGCGTACTCCTGCACCAGGAAGTTCTGCTTGTCGGTCAGGGCTGACTGCATCGACGAGATCTGGTTGCCCAGGTTCGAGATCTGGGAGTTGTCGCCGGTGATGCGCGACGCGATCGTGCCGCCCGGGTCCGACGCGTTGTCGGCCAGGCTGACGAAGCTGGAGGACCAGTTCTTCATGATCGCCTGCACGCCGCTGGCGTTGGACGACAGCATGTTGCTCAGCACGGTCGGGTCCAGCGTCAGGTTGCCGGCCAGCGCCGACGCCGCCTCGGCACCGTTGCCCGTGGTGGCGCCGGTGCTGACGCCGATGTCGTCCATCGTGGCCGCGCCCGCCGGCAGGCCCGAGCCCGACGAGTACATCATCGAGCGCATCGAGGTGAGCAGGTCCTGGAGCTCCGGGTCGCCGTACAGCGTGCCCTGCGTCGGATCGGTGCTCGAGGGCGCCTGCGACAGCTGCGTCTGGATGTCGGAGATCACCTTGTTGTACTGCGTCACGAAGGTGCTGATCGCGTTGGAGATGTTGGTCGAGTTCGGGGCGGGGGCGCCGACGTTGACGGTGATCGGGCCGCTCGTGGTGGTGACGCCCGTCAGCGTGAGGGTCACGCCGCCGATCGCGTTGGTGACCGAGTTGGAGGACGAGCTGCCGCTCGTGCCGTCGACGCTGAACAGCGCGTCCTGGCCCGCCTTTGAGGACTGCAGGGCCAGCGAGCTGCCGCTGTCGCTGACCGACACGCTCGAGCTCGCACCCGTCTGGCGGGAGGAGAACACCACGGTGCCCGAGTTGGTGGCGGCGGCGTAGACGCTGCCGGTCTGGTCACCGTTGACCGAGTCGACGAAGTCCTGGATCGACTCGCCGGAGCCGATCGTGTAGGCGCTGCCGTTGATCGTGATGCTGTCGCTGCCGCTCGTGGGGGCGGTGAACCCGTAGGTGGCCTGCGCTGAGTTCGCCAGCTGGCTGACCGAGACCTGGTACCCGCCCACGCCGGCGCCGGTGGCGCTCGTGGCGGTGACGCGCGTGGGGTCCGACGAGGTCACGGACTGCTGGGTCTCAAACAGCGTCGGGTCGCCCACCGCCAGCGCGTCGGCTGACAGCGTCTGCACCTCTGACTGGATGCTCGTGAGCTCCTTGTTCATCGTCGTCAGACCGGTCTGCTGATTCTGCAGGTTGGTCACCGGCTGCTGGTAGATCGACATCTCCTCGGAGATGATCTGGTTGGTGTTCAGGCCGGAGGCGAGGCCGGTGATCTGGAGCGCGCTCGAGCCCGACAGTGACGACACCGACAGGCCGGTGGACGCTGCGGTGGACGCGGCGGACGATGATGAGACAGAGCTGGTGGACATGGGTGATCCTTTTTCAGTGCGTCAGTCGAGCGTGGCGCCTGCGGCAAGTTCGAGCACCGCGCGCGGGGACAGGCCGCGCAGCGGGGTGCCCGAGGCGTCGGTCAGCTCGAGTGCGAGCCGCCCGGAGGCCTCGTTGAAGTCGAAGCGCACGTGCCGGCCGGACGCTGCCAGCCGCTCGTAGGCCTCGTGCGCACGGGCGATCGCATCCAGCACCTCCGGGGGCGGGGAGGCGGGGATGTCGTCCGGGCGGACGCGCGGTGAGAAGCGGGTGAACCGAGAAGACATGCTGCTCGGAGTAATCGAGCGCAGCCCCCGGCAACTTGAGCCTCATCGGCCAGATGTCCACCAATCCGCTAGGCCGCGAGCGGCGGGTCCGGAGCGCGGGAGCGGCGTGCCATCGGCTACGCCGCGATCGGGGCCGGCAGCGAGCTGAGCAGCGCCTTGGCCTGGGCTGAGGCGGGGTCGAGCTCCAGCGCGGCGGTGGCGAAGTTGCCCGCGTCCTCGATCATGCCCTGGGCCACGGCGACCTGGGCCAGCCCCACCATCGACCGGACGTCCGGAGCTTCTGACGCCGCCGCGATCCATTCCTGCGCGGCGCGGTCGATGAGGCCGTGCTTGAGGTACATCTGGGCGAGCAGCTCCCGCTGTTCGCGGCGGCCCAGTTGGGACTGCTCGAGCGCCGGGAGCAGTGCGACGAAGCGTTCGCCGTCGGCACCGGCGAGCAGCGTCTCCAGGATCACGGCCAGCAGCGGCACGCCGGCGACGGGCACCGGCCTGGTGTCCGTGGCGCCCTGGGCGATCGCCGCCCAGGTCTCGAACACGGCGCCCTCGGCGACCGAGAGCCCGGCGCTCGAGGCGCGCCGCAGCGCTGCCTGCACGGTGTCGACGTCCGCGCGGCCGATGAGGCCGCACAGCTCGATCCTCACCGCGAGACCCGCGTAGGGGTCGGCGGCCGACACCCCGGAGGCAACCTCAGCGGCCTCGTCCCAGGCACCGCGGCCCAGCAGGAGCTCGGCCAGGCCCGTGCGGGCCCGCGTGTCGGCCGGGGCGGCGTCGAGGGCCAGGCGGTACTGCGCCTCGGCCTCGCCGGGCGCGCCCGCCTGCCGCAGGATCGTGGCCACCGTCAGGCGGATGCCGGCGGGCAGCGTGTCGAGCTTCTCCAGCTCGGCGGCCACCTCGCCGGGGGCGACGCCGTCGCGCAGCAGCGCCGACGCGTACGGGCCGGCGACCGCGGGGAAGTCGGGGTGGTTCTCGACGCACCACTGAAGCGCGGCACGCGCTGCGGCGGCCTCGCCGAGCTCCAGGTGCAGCTCGGCCAGCGCCAGGCGAGCCAGGAAGGTGCCGCTCCCCATCATCGGGCCGTAGCGCGCCGGGGCGTCGCCCATCTCGATGGCGCTGTGGAACAACGCCACCGCTGTGTCGGTGTCGCCCTGCATCTGGGCGATGCGGGCCTGCGCCAGGACGAGGTCGGTGAACTGCGGAAACAGCTCCAGGCCCTCCGCGGCGACGGTGTTGGCCTCGATCAGCTTGCCGGACATGCGCAGCACCATGACCAGGCGCGTGAACAGCGCCGGCACGTACTCGGCGCGCAGGAGGTTGCCCTCGGCCGTCACCAGCGAGCGGGCGGTCTTCAGCTCCTCGATCGCGTCGTCGAGCTTGCCGACGACGATGTACTCGGAGCCGAGGTTGAAGTGCAGGAACGGGGTCTTGGGCGACTCGGCGGCCTGCTTGCGCAGGAGCTCGACGTTGCGCTGAGACTTCTCCTTGGCGTCACGCACGGAGCCGAGGTAGCCGTAGTGGGTGACGCGCACGGGCGTCTGCTCGACGCGGCCCGGGATGTCGGTGGGCAGCGTGTGGGCGATCTGCTCGTGCAGGCGGTCCTTGAAGCGGTACTCGGGCCGGTTGCGGAAGACGCGCAGCGCGTTGTTGACCATCGCGCCGCCGTCGCCCAACTCGCCGGTGTAGCTGGTCTCGACCAGGTAGAAGGCCTCGCGCCAGGTGCGGCCGGTGAGCGCGCGCAGCTGCGCGACGTCCTCGGCCACGAGCACCTCGTCTGCGTCCAGGTACATGACCCAGTCGCCGGTGGCGGCTTCGAAGGAGACGTTGCGGGCCTCGGAGAAGGACCCGGTCCAGGGGAACTCGATGACCTTGGCGCCGAAGGACTTGGCGATCTCGACGGTGGCGTCGGTGGAGCCGGTGTCGACGATCACGATCTCGTCCACCGCGGGGGCCACGGCGGCCAGGCAGCGCGGGAGCATCTGCTCCTCGTCGCGCACGATCATGCAGAGGCTGAGGGTCAGGCCGCTGGCCGGCTTGGCGCGGTTGGCGACGCTGGTGGCACGGCGGGCCATGCCGGGCACGGCGGCATGCAGCGGGCGGGTGCGGCGGCCGGCGCGCTTGCGGCGGGCCACCTCGTCGAGGTTGGCCTCGACGTTGGGGAGGCTCGAGTCCAGGCGGCGGGCGGCGCGGAACAGCGCCTGCGCGGCGTCGAGGCTCCACAGCTCATACAGGGCCACACCGGCGAGGTTGAGGATGGTCGGCTCACTGGGGGCATCCTCGAGCATGTCCAGCGCGGCGCCTGCGATGGCGACGTACACGCGCGCCGCCACGCCCTCGGAGGCCTGCGTGGTCGCGCCCATGCCGGCGTCGATCAGGGCCAGCTTGGCGTGGAAGCGGCGCTGCGGGTCAGTCAGCTCGGTGGCGGTCGCAAAGAGGGCGCTGAAGGCGGCGACGTCGCCCGCGCCCAGGGCGGTGCGAGCCTGGACGGCAAGGCTTTCCGAGGTGACCGCAGGCTGGCCGGAGCCGGCCGCGGGCGTCGAGGACTGCAGGGTTTTGCCAGTGAGGCGAAGAGCCATAGAGAGATCCTTAACCGAGGGAGCACTCCCATCATCGGCGCCCGGGCGCCCAGACTTAAGTCCAGGCGGAGCCGGTGTTGCTCAAGGCTCAGCCGCGGCCGCGAGCCGCGCCGGCATCGAGCCGGTAGGCCCACGCCAGCGTCTCGGCCACCGCCTTCCACAGCGCCTCGGGCACGTGGGCGCCGAGGTTGAGCGCGGCGAGCGCCTCCACCAGGGCGGGGTCCTCACGGACGGGCACGCCCGCCTCGCGCGCGGCAGCGATCATGCGCTCGGCGAACAGGCCCGCGCCCGTCGCCGTCACCGTGGGCGCGACCTCGCCGGGCGTGTAGTGCAGCGCGGTGGCGCGCCGGCGTGGCGGCTGGTCAGGCATACAGGTCCAGGGGCTCCCGGCGAGGGGCGACGGTCACCGACACGGCGCGGCCGGGGGTCGACCGGATGAGCGCCTGGCGCAGGCTCTCGGCGCCGGCCTGCGCGAGCTCGAGCGGCTGCCCCTGGGGCAGCGTCACGGTGAGGCTCAGGGCCCCCGCGTCCATCTGAAAGCGCAGGTCGACCGCGCCCAGCGCCGGTGCGTCGTAGCGCAGGAGGACGTTCTGGCGGTCGGCGGCGCGTCCGCCGGCGCCACCCGCGTCGCGCTCGGTGACCTGCACGTTGCCGCCCCCGGGCAAGGGAATCGGACCCCACCCACCCTGCGCGGCCAGCGACGGATCCGGCAACGCCCCGCCCGGCTGGGTGTGCACGGGCTGGGCCTGGGTCTGCTGTGCCTGCTGGGCGGGCGGGGTGGTCTGGTCAGGCTCGTGGGGGTCTGAGATCGACAGCAGCACCCGCTCGGCGTTGACGTCCTTGACCACCAGCCGCAGGTCCTGGCCTGCCTGCACGTCCTCGGGCAACTCGGCGTCAAGCAGGTACCCGGCGATGCTCAGGGACCCCTTCTGTCCGGCCGGCGCCTGGACCACCCGCGCCATCACGGCGCGGCCGGGCACGATCTTGATGTCGGGGCCGACGAGAACACGCAACGCCTGGGGGTTGATGGCCAATGGTGCAGTCATGGCCTAAAGAAGTGTGCATCACCTGTCGATCATCTCCGTACGATGGATCCAGGTCTCTATATCGCCGCGTCCGGAATGCTCGCTGAGCAGGTGCGGCAGAACCAGCTCTCCAACGACCTCGCCAACGCCTCGACCCCGGGCTACAAGCCGGATATGGCCGAGCAGCAGAGCTTCGGCTCACTCCTGCTGGCCAACACGTCCACCGGGCAGCAGATCGGCACGATCAACACCGGCGTCCGCATCGACAAGGTCGTCACCGACACCTCCCCGTCGTCGCTCAACCAGACCGGCCAGCCGCTCGACTTCGCCGTCTCCGGCACCGGCTACTTCGCCGTCCGCTCGTCCTCGGGCATTCGCTACACCCGCGACGGGCAGTTCGAGTCCAACAGCAAGAGCCAGCTCGTCGACCAGCAGGGCAACGTGGTCCTCGGGCAGAACGGCCAGCCGATCACGGTGAGCAGCAAGGGCACCGTGCCCGCTTCCGCTCTCGGCGTCTTCAACGTGCCCAACGTCACCAAGCTGGGTGAGAACTATTTCTCCGGGGCCTCCACGGGCAAGGCCAGCGGCACCGTCCAGCAGGGCGAGCTCGAGAACTCCGGTGTGGACCCCGTCCAGACCATGACCGACATGATCTCGTCGCTGCGGGCCTACCAGGCCGGCCAGAGCGCGATTCAGACGATCGACCAGACAATGCAGGAAGACGCGTCCAGCGTCGGCTCAATCCAAGGGTGATCTAGATGCTGCAGGGTTTGTACGCCGCTGCCTCCGGCATGGAGGCCACGCAGAACCAGCTCAACGCCATCTCCAACGACATGGCCAACCTCAACACGACCGGCTACCAGGCCACCGAGGTCGGCTTCCAGGACCTGCTCTACAGCAGCGGCGGCAGCGCCAGCGGCAGTCCCTCGATCGCCACCGGCGCCGGCGCGTCCGCCCAGATCGTCGGCCGCAGCGACGCCCAGGGCGCGATCCAGAACACCGGGCGCTCGCTCGATGTCGCCATCCAGGGCCCCGGCTATCTCCAGGTACGTCAGAACGACGGCTCGGTCGGCCTCACCCGCAACGGCGCACTGCAGGTCAACGCTCAGGGTGAGGTCACCAACACCGAGGGCAACCCGCTCGTGCCGCCGCTCAAGCTTCCCAAGGGCACCGACGCCGACAACATCAAGATCGAGACCGACGGCCAGGTCATCTCCGGGAGCAAGACCATCGGCAAGATCTCCCTGGTCAACGTGCCGGCGCCCAGCCAGCTTCAGCCCAACGGCAACAGCACGTTCAGCGTCACCGCGGGCAGCGGCGCCGTTCGCCCGGCCACCGGCTCGACCCTTCAGCAGGGCGCTCTGGAGGGCTCCAATGTGGACGTCGCCCAGGACATGACCCAGATGATCAGCGCCGAGCGCAGCTACCAGATGGCCAGCCAGGCGATCCAGTACCAGGACCAGATGATGCAGATCGCCAACGGGATCAAGAAGTAGTCATGGGCGCGATCCTCCCCACCACCGCCGCGCTGCCGACCACCAGCGCCTCGATGCCGACCAGCACGCTGCCGCTGATGGACCCGTCGACAGAGCCGGCTGCCGTCCGCAACGGCGACCAGAAGGCCAAGAACGCCTACGAGACCGGCCTTTCCTTCGAGAACGTGCTCGTCAGCCAGCTGGCCCAGCAGCTCACCGCGACCGTGCCCGGGCTCGACGGCTCCAGCGGCTCCGACGACGGCCTGGGCGGCTCCAGCGATGACGGCCTCGGCGGCTCCAGCGGCGACTCGTCCAGCAGCGGCGGCCTCGGCGCCTACTCCTCGCTGCTGCCCCAGACGCTGGCCACGAGCATCATGTCCGGTGGCGGAACGGGGATCGCCATGCAGATCGCCAAGTCCATCGATCCCGCGCTGGGAGCACCCAAGAAATGAGCCTCACGGTCCCCGCCGCAGAGCAGTTCGATGCGGTCCTCACCACCGATGTGATCGCCCACCTCGACGCCCAGCTGGTGTCGGCCCGCCGTCTGCTGCAGATCGTGCTCGAGCAGAGCGCGGCGATCCGCGCCCGCGACGTCCAGCAGGTCGTCTCCCTCACCGGCATGCTCCAGGCCGAGCTCCAGCGCCGCGCGCTCATCGAGCGCGACCGGGCGCGCCTGCTCGACCGCGCCGGCGCCCACCTGGGCGTGGCGCCCACCGCCGTGTCGATGAGCCTGCTCGACGCGGTCATGGATCCCGGCCGCGCCCCGCTGGCCCATGCCCGCAGCGCCGAGCTGCGCGGCATCCTGGAGGAGGTCCAGCGCGAGCACCACGTCAACCGGGCGCTGATGAGCCAGGAGCTGGCGTTCCTGGATCACCTGCTGCGCCTCACCGACGCCGACCGTCACCTCGGCTACGACTCCGCCGGCGATCACAACCGCGTGACCGCCCCGCGCCTGTCCAGCCGCCACCGCGTCCTGGACCTGGAGGTCTAGCGCCGTGACGATCCCGTCCTTCACCGGGTTGCAGACCGCGCTGACCGGCCTCGAGGCCGCCCAGGCCGCGATCACGACCACGGGCGAGAACATCGCCAACGCCAACACGGCCGGCTACACGCGCCAGACCGTCCAGACGGCCGCGACCGCGCCGCTGACGATCGCCGGCCCCAACGGCGGCACCCAGCTCGGCACCGGCGTCTCGATCACGGACATCAGCCGCATCCGCAACCAGTTCCTGGACGTGCAGTACCGCGCGCAGAACAGCGCCACCAGCAACGCCAACTCCAACGCCACCGAGCTGGGCCAGGTCCAGACCGCGATGACCGACTCCTCGTCGAGCGGCCTTCAGAGCGTGATGGCGGGCTTCTGGAGCGCCTGGAGCGCGCTGGGCAACGACCAGAGCCCCGCGACGCTGCAGGGGGTCGTCGGCGCCGGCCAGACCCTCGCCTCCACCTTCAACGCCGTCGCGCAGCAGATGCAGACGGTGCAGAGCCAGGCCTCCCAGCAGTACACGGCGCTCACCAGCGCCAACGGCCAAGTGGCCCAGGACGCCCAGCAGATCGCGACGCTCAACGCCCAGATCAGCCAGGCCACCCAGGCGGGCATCTCGCCCAACACGCTGATGGACCAGCGCGACAGCGCGCTCGACGACCTCTCCAGCCTGGCCCAGATCTCGGTGAGCACCGGCTCGGACGGCGCGGTCACGGTCAACTTCGGCGACGCCTCGAGCCCGCTGGTGAGCGGCACGACCGTCACCTGGCCCCAGACGCTGACCACCGCCGCCGGCGGCCAGCTCGGCTCGCTGCTCAACATGTCGTCCAGCACGGGCCCAGTCGGCCAGTACATCTCCTCGCTCGACGGCGTGGCCAACCAGGTCATCAGCTCGGTCAACGCCCTGCAGCCCTCCAGCCCCTTCTTCACCGGGACCTCGGCCTCGACGATCGCGGTCTCCGCCAACACGTCGACGATCCAGACCTCGAGCTCGAGCACCTCGGGCGCCGACCTGGCCCAGGCCATCGGCAACCTCGCCAACGGTTCCGCCGACCAGGCCTACTCCGCCTTCGTCTCCCAGGTCGGCAGCGGCGTCCAGGCCGCACAGAGCACGCAGGCCACCCAGCAGGCGGTGCTCACCGCGGTCTCCAACCAGCGCCAGAGCGTCTCGGGCGTCTCGCTGGATGAGGAGATGACCAACCTGATCCAGTACCAGCAGGCCTACCAGGCGTCCGCGCGCGTCATGAACGCCATCAACACCACGCTGGACACCCTCATCAACACCGTGGGTGGAGGGCTCTAGGCCATGATCTCCGGTCGCATCACCACCCAGATGACCACCGCGTCGGTGCTCTCGAGCATCACCAACGTCCAGGATCAGCTGGCCACCACCCAGCAGCAGCTCTCGACCGGTCTGAGCATCAACCAGCCGTCGGACAACCCCTACGGGGCCAGCCTGGCCATCCAGCTCAAGAACGGCCTCCAGGGGCTCAGCAACTACAACTCCAGCATCACCGACGGCACCGCGTGGGCCTCGGCCGCCGACACGTCGCTCACCAACGTCATGAGCATGCTCCAGCGCGCCCAGGAGCTGACGGTGCAGGCCTCCAACGGCGACGAGTCCGCCACGGACCTCTCGTCCACCGCCGACGAGATCGACCAGCTGGCCGACGCCATCAAGCAGGAGGCCAACACCCAGTACAACGGCCAGTACATCTTCTCGGGCACGGCCTCCACCACCCAGCCCTACTCCACGTCCACCGGCGACACCTACCAGGGCAACACGGCTGCGGTGACGCGCCAGATCGGCCCGGGCTCCACGCTGCAGGTCAACGTCGACATCTCGAGTGTGCTGGGCAGCGGGACGAGCGCCAACGACGGCAAGCTGCTGGACACGTTGCGCTCCATCTCCGCCGACATGCGCAGCGGCAACAGCGCCGGCGTCGCGGACCTGTCGACCAACCAGCTCACCAACCTTCAGAACAGCCTGAACAGCCTCACGCAGGTTCAGGCCAACGTCGGCGCCACCCAGAACCGCCTCACGCTGGCCGGCGACCGCATCCAGGGGCTTCAGAACAGCGACACCGCGGCTCTCTCCAACGACGAGGACGTCAACATGGCCCAGGCCATGACCACCTTCTCCAATCAGCAGGCGGCCTTCACCGCCGCGCTGAAGGCGGGCGCGAATATCGTCCAGTCGTCGTTGATGGACTTCCTGAGCTCCTGAGCTGACCCCAGAGGCCGCTTGGCCTCGCTCGCAAGTACCCTTACGCAGATCCACGGCCTCAACGTCATCCCCAGGTAGAGGAGCCGCCACTGTGGCACTCGCGATTGAGAGCACCCGCTTCGGACACGTCGAGATCGACCCGGAGACGGTCATCGAATTCCCCGACGGCCTCATCGGCCTCGGCGGCTCGCGCTACGCGCTGCTGACGAGCGACCCCACCAGCCCGTTCTTGTGGTTGCATTGCATCGATGACCCCAGCCTCTCGCTGCCCGTGACCGATCCGCACCGGTTCTTCGCCGACTACCAGGTGGAGCTCACCGACGACGACGGGGAGCGTCTTGCGCTCGACGACGCCACGCCGGTCGACGTCTACGTCACGGTCGTCGCCAGCGCCGAGCTCGCCGAGTTCACCGCCAACCAGAGGGCGCCGATCCTCATCTGGAACGGCCAGGGTCACCAGATCATCAATCAGGCGCCCGGCTGCGATCTGCGCGCGCCCCTGTTCGCCGAGGTCATGGGCAATTCGTCCGACTCGGCCGGGGACCCCTCCTAATGCTCAACATCACTCGCCGGCGCGGCGAGCGCGTCGTCCTCGGCGACGACGTCTTCATCTCCGTCCTCGAGGTCTCCGGCCAGACCGTCCGCCTCGGGATCGACGCCCCACGCTCGGTGCGCGTCTACCGCGAGGAGATCTGGCTCGAGGTCAAGCGCGAGAACGAGGCCGCGGCCCACGCCACGGGCGCCTCGCTGCCCGCCGACCTGCCCGCGCCGCTCAAGACGCGCCGACGGCGACGCGACGCGCTCCAACGTCGTCAAGCCGACGCAGCAGTCCTAGCCCGCGCGCTTCGCCGCGTCGAACCCCAGCGTCTGAGCGGGGCACGGGCGAACGTCAACGACGGCAACGAAGCGGAGCCTGCTCGTTGCTCAGCGCATTCCGGCTGCTTTCAGAAGGGTTGGGGCGGATCTTGGAGCTATTTCCTTCACTATCCGCCTCGACTTTTTGCCAACCGCGTCCCGCGGGCAGTCGCCAGCCGCTCGGCCCGCTCTCCTAAGCAGGTCGTTGATGTGCGCCGATACCGTGCCGAAACGCCACACGGCAGGCCGGCTACTTAGCCCGCGCGCCTGTCCTCCCGCGCACACGCCACCATCGCGGCCGCCTGCACCCGCGTCCGCGCCCCCAGCTTCCCCACGCCGTTGCGGACATGCGTGCGAACCGTCTCGAGCGACAGGAACAGCTGCTCGGCGATCTGCGGGCCCTGGTAGCCGTCGGCGAGCAGGCCCAGGACCTCCCGCTCGCGCGGGGTGAGCTTCGCCACGCGCTGGGACGCTGAGGTCTCGGCCAGGAGCGGGGCCACCTCCGGGTCGATGAAGCTGCCACCGCCCGCCACCGCACGCAGCGCCTCGACCAGCGTGCCGACCGGGGAGGACGTGAGCACCAGGCCCGGGGCCCCGAGCCCCGCTGCGGCCAGGAGCGGCGCTCTGGGCCACGCGTAGCCCGTGCAGAGCACCAGCGGCACCGCGGCCCTGGCCCGCAGCGCCTCGCGGGCGAGCGCGACGCCGTCGCCGGTACGTCGGCGGATCTCCACCAGGGCCACGTCATGGCCGCCGTTGGCGAGCTCTGCGCATGCCTGCTCAGCGTTATCGGAGCACACCGCGACGGCAAAGCCGGCGTCGCGGAGCAGCAACTCCAGCCCGCGTCCGACGGCGAGGCGGTCGTCGACGATGAGCACCTCTGGCTGCTTGGCCTCCATGACGCCTCCTCCTGACGTGCGTACCTACATATCTACCGCAAAATGGGGATGGGCGAAACCCCCCATGTGGTCGACATAAATCCGGGGTGTTAAGCGACCTTCACCCCGAGCCGGAAGCCCAGCGGATGGGCGCCGGTACTCCCTCGTGCATTCGGACTAAAAGTGGGTGAGATGGCTACAACGGATCGAGCCGGACGGTTGTCGGCTGAGCAGGCGCTTGAGCTGTGGCGTCAGTACCAGCGGACCGGCGACTCCCGTCTGCGTGACCGCCTCGTGCTGACCTTCGCCCCGATGGTGAAGTACATCGTCTACCGCAAGATCCGTGAGATGCCGGCGCGCTGCGAGGTGGATGACTTCATCTCGTGCGGCCTGGAGGCCCTGATCAAGTCGATCGACCGCTATGACCCGGACAAGGGCGCCACGCTCGAGCAGTTCGCGTGGACCCGGATCCATGGCGCGGTGCTCGACGAGCTGCGCCGCAACGACTGGGCGCCGCGCTCCCTGCGCCGCTGGGACCGCGAGATCGGCAAGGCCCGTGACAACTTCTTCCGCCTCTACGGCCGCCGTCCCACTCGCGAGGAGCTGGCCGACGCCCTCGGCATCGGCGTGCGCGACCTCATCCGCCACCAGGATGAGCTCAAGCAGGCCTCCGTGGGCTCGCTCAACACGCTGGTCAACGGCGAGGAGGACCAGGCCACCGAGCGGATCGACACCCTCATCTCTGATGACATCGACGCCGATCCCGAGCAGTTCGCCGTCACCGGCGAGGCCAAGGAGCGGTTCCGCGAGGCCTTTGAGTGCCTGGCCCCGCGTGAGCGCAAGATCGCGGTCCTGCTCTACGTCTACAACCTCACGCTGCGCGAGATCGGCGAGATCCTCGGGGTCACCGAGAGCCGGGTCTGCCAGCTGCACGCCCAGATCCTCAAGACGCTGCGCGCCCGCCTCGCCGCGGACGAGCAGCTGTTCACCGCCGTCGCCGCCTAAGCGGAGGTTCTACGACGGGTAGTCGTAGAACCCCTTGCCGGTCTTGCGGCCGTGGTGTCCTGACACCACCATCCGCTTGAGCAGCGGCGTCGGCGCGTACTCGGGGCGCTTGAACTCCTCATAGAGCGAATCGCAGATGGCGTAGAGCACGTCGAGCCCGATGAAGTCGCACAGCGTCAGCGGCCCCATCGGATGCCCGCAGCCCAGCCGCATGCCGTCGTCGATGTCCTCGCGGGTGGCGAAGCCGTCCTCGTACATGCGCACCGCCGCCATCAGGTAGGGGACGAGCAGCATGTTGACGATGAACCCCGAGCGGTCCTTGGTCCGGATGGGTTGCTTGCCCATCACCGAGGCAAAGCCCTCGGCCACCGAGACCGTCTCGTCGGCGGTGTCGAGCGCCACCACCACCTCCACGAGCTTCATCACCGGCACCGGTGAGAAGAAGTGCAGCCCGATCACCCGCTCCGGGCGCTGCGTCCACGCTGCCAGCTCGGCGATCGGGATCGACGAGGTGTTGGAGGCCAAGAACCGCGCCTCGGGTAGCGCCTCGTCCAGCCGCTGGAAGAGCTTGCCCTTGACCCGCGGATCCTCGGTGACCGCCTCGAGCACCGCGTCCACCCCTTCGAGGTCATCGAAGTCGCTGGTGAAGGCGATCCGGCCGGTGAGCCGCTCGGCGTCCTCGGCGGTGAGCTTGCCGCGTGAGAGCGCCCGCTCCACCGATACGGCCAGCCGCTCGCGCGAGCGCTTCAGCGGCGCGGCCTCGGGCTCGAACACGGTGACGTCGATCCCCGCCGAGGCCGCGGACTCGGCGATGCCCGAGCCCATGAAGCCGGCTCCCACCACTCCCACTCGGGACACGCTCGCCGCGGCCATCAACAGCCTCCCAGCTTGCGCAGGCGCGCGCGGTAGGTCTGCATGTCGCGGTGGACGAAGTCCGAGTGGGTCTGGGTACGCAAGGAGGGCACGTCCTCGTGGTGGTAGGGGCTGGACAGGCTTTCCGCGTGGCCGATCACGTTGCGGGTCTGGATATTGAAGCGGCACTGCAGCCAGTGGACGAGCCGCAGGCTCGAGCGCATCTGGCTCGCGTCGCCGAGCACCTGGGCGTCGCTGAAGCCGACGTGCTCGATCCCGATCGCCGTCCAGTTCAGACCCACCGTGTGCCGGCACATCGTCTGCAGCGAGACGAGCTGATGGATGACGCCGTCGGAGTCGATCACGAAGTGCGCGCAGGTCGCCGGCAGCTCGTGCAGCTCGGAGTCCGGGACGTCGTTGGCGAACGTGTTGAAAGTGGACGAGTAGCTCGCGTCGGTGTAGTGGATGACGATCACGTGAGGGTCGACCAACCGCCACGTCGGCTTCATGAAGCTCCCGTAGTGGCGACGCACGTAGGCGGTCATCTGCGCCTTGCGCACCGCGCCGAACGGGATCGGGTCCCACACGATGCGGGGCTTGGCCGGGGTGTTCGCCGCCGCCACCGCCGCCGGGTGCGTCCCCACCGCTCCCGTCGCGATCGCCACGACTGCCACGACTGCCATCAGCCACCTGAGCATTGCTACAGCGTGGCATGTCCGGCCGCATCTATCCTGCGGCCTCGTGAAGCCGGCGCTCATCATCACCCATCTCCCCGACCGTCAGGACGGGATCGTGCGCGAGGCGCTGGAGGCGGCGGGCTGCTCGGTGATCGAGCGCAACCCGGGCGACAGCGCGGCGCTCCCCTCGGCCCAGGACATCGCCGGCGTGGTCACGCTCGGCGGGCGCCAGAGCGCGACCCGGGTGGCCCAGGACCCCTTCCTCGTCGCCGAGGTCGACCTCCTCCAGCAGGCGCTCGAGCAGCGCGTGCCGGTGCTGGGGATGTGCCTCGGTGCTCAGCTGCTCGCCGTCGCCGCGGGCGGCGCGGTGTCCTATGCCGGCCACATGAACGCGGGCTGGCCCGAGCTCAGCGTCCTGCCCGCCGCCGCCGACGACCCCCTGTTCGGCCCCTTCCCCGCCCGCATGCCCGTGCTCAAGTGGCACGAGGACATCATCGAGATGCCGCCGCTGGCCACCGAGCTGGGCACCACTCCCGGCCCCGGCGCCGCGCTGTTCCGCGTCGGTGAGTGCGCCTGGGGCAGCCAGGCCCACCTCGAGCTGACCCCGTCGATGCTGATCGAGGGCTGGACCGTCGCCCCCGCTGACATCGCCGAGATCGAGGGCGCCGGCCACCCCATCGACGACTTCCGCACCGAGAGCCGCCGTCACCTGGTCACCCAGATGGCCGCGGCGCGCCCGATGTTCACCGCCTTCGGGCGGTTGGCTACTTCCTGCCCTTCCTCGGCTTGATCGCCAGGGTCAGGGTGCGCTTGGTCTGAGTCGTCTGCTTCTGCAGGGTCTCGGCGAAGAGCCCGGTGACCTTGACGTGACCCTTCCTGGAGGCCAGGAACTTCTTCCCGGCCCCTGACAGCTTGACCGAGAGCTTCTTGGCGCCCGTCTTGGTGATCGTGAACTTGCCCTTGCCCAGGGTGACGATCTTGGGCTTCCTCTTGCCCTTCTTGGCGGCCAGGCGCGCCGTGTGGGCGTCGACCACCACCGTCTCGGGCGCGGTGAGGGTGATCGTGATCGTGCACGGGAACGAGGCGCACGTGACATCGAGGCTGACCGTCGAGCCGTCGGTCGTGGCGCCGCCGCCGACCGACGCCGGCGTGACCGCGTCACCCGCCTCGAAGGACTGGGCGAACACCGAGCCGTTGGAGAACCAGGCCACCCAACCCTTGCCCTTGGCGTTGACCGAGCTGTTGATGTAGCTGATCGTTCCGTTGGTGTCTGAGTCCAGCGGTGCCCCGGCCCACGTCTTGCCGCCGTCGGCGCTGTAGGACAGCTCCACCTTGCCCAGCGATCCGCCCAGCAGGTAGGTGGCATAGACGCCGCCCGTGTTGTCCTGGTTGACGGCGGGGTACAGCTCGCCCGCCGTGCCATTGACGGTCGCCAGCGGCGTGTCGAACTTGTCGGTCGCGGCGTCGAAGCGGTGGTAGACGACGCTGCTCGTGCCGAGGTCGTCCTCCAGGATCCCGAAACCGCTGGGACCGCCACCCACGGCCGAGTATTCGACGTTGCAGTCGGCCTGGGTCACCGGGACCCGCCACGCGCTGTTGGGCTGGCCCGGTGAGATGTTGTAGTTGTTGGTGGCCGACTGGGCTCCCGCGCCGAACACGAACGCGGTCCCGAAGCTCTGGGCGCACCCCAGCGGGCCGTTGGTGTCCAGGCTGTCGAACGCGCCCATCACCCCGGCGAGCGGGCCGGTGGAGATCGACGCGAAATGCCCCGGTTCGTTGCCGAGCTGATCGGGGTTCGTGGCGGGCTCGAGCGTCGCGAAGCCGGCTGGGCACGTCGCCACCGAGCACTCGGGCGCTCCGGTCAGCGGGAACGCGTTGAACGTCGGCGCGCCCTCGGCCGTGTCCCACCCGTAGCCGAGCACCCCGGTGCCGGGCACGACGACCGCGTCGATCGGCACCGTGTCGGCGCTGACGATGCCGCTGCTGACCGACAGGCCGGTGGCCTGCTGGGTCCAGCTGGCGCCGTCGTCGGTGGACTGCCACTCCTGCTCGGGCGTGTAGTCGCCGGCGTTGTTGCCCGCCGCGCCGAACACGTCGGCGAGGATGACCAGCGTTCCGGAGTCGTCGAGGACCCGCACGCCGTCGACGTGGCCGGCCGAGTCGGCGGCGGTGAGGCTGCCCGAGTGCGCGCAGGTCGAGCCGCCGGCCGGGACCACGCAGTACTGCACGAGGTCCGGTGCGCCCGCGAGGTCCTTCTGGTTGGCCCACGCGATGATCGCGTCGCCGCCCGAGTCGACGGCCACCGACGGGCCGTACGGCTGGATGTCGAACGGCGTCGCGATGTTGACCGCCTTGCCGGCGGCCAGGGCGCTCGCGCACAGCGCCAGCCCCAGCATCGCCGCCAGTCCACAAGTGAGGCACGCCCGCCGCCAGATGGCCGCGCACCGGAGTTCACGCCACATACCCCATCCCCTTCTCTTCGATCCCGCTTTGAAGCGACGCCGCGCCCCCAGTCGGGGCCCCGGAGCGCCGCAGGATCCTACATCCTGGTTCGTTGGTCAACGGTTAGCGCGGTTCGAAGCGCAGCCGCGGCGCCGTCTGGCCGCCGCCGGCCGTGAACATCGCCGTCGCGCGGTTGAGCTCGAAGGTGAGCGTCGCCCCGTCCTCGGTCAGCACCTCCAGCCGCCGGCCGTCCCCGGCCACCTCCTTGACGGTGCCGTGGACCGTCGAGCCCAGGTAGTCGATGAGGACCGATCGACCGACCTCTGGCATCGCGCGCAGCGGCACGGCGTCAGTGATAGCACCGCTCAGCCGGCCGCACTAAACCTATAGGTGTACTTGGCGCCGGGGGGTGGGCGCTCAGCGGGCGCGGGCAGTGATGACTGCGTCGAGCGCCTCGCCGATGGCCGTGGCCATCTGCTCGATCTCAGCGGCGGCGATCGTCAGGGGCGGTGACATTGCCAGGCCGGCGCCGAGCGGCCGGGTGAGCACCCCGCGATCCCGGGTCGCGGCGAAGACATCGGCCACGATGCCGGGTCCCGCGTCGAGGTCGATCCCGACGGCGCCCATCAGCCCGGTCCCCCCGCGGATCTCGGTCACCAGCTCGTGGTCGCGCAGGCGCGACAGGGCATCGAAGAGGACGCCCTCGAGTTCGGCGCCGCGCGGGATGAGGTTCTCGTTCTCGAGGATGTCGAGGTTGGCCAGGGCGGCGGCGCAGCACACGGGGTGCCCCGCGTAGGTCGCGCCGTGACGGAAGACGTGGCCCGACTGCGACCAGAAGGGCTCGGCCACACGTGCCGATGCCACCACGCCGCCGAGCGGGAGGTAGCCGCTGGTCACGCCCTTGGCGAACACGATCATGTCGGGCGCGAGCGACCAGCGCTCCACGCCGAACCAGCTCCCCAGCCGCCCGAACCCGCAGATCACCGAGTCGGCGACGAACAGGACGTCGTACTCGGCGCAGACGGCGGCCACGCCCTCCAGATAGCCGTCGGGCGGCGGGTAGACCCCGCCCGCGCCGATCACCGGCTCGGCGAAGAACGCCCCGACTCGGTCGGCGCCGACGCGGTGGATCTCCTCCTCCAAGGCCGCCACCGAGTCATAGGGGATGGTGGAGGTGTCCAGGACGAGCGGGCCGAACCCGACGCGATTGGGCTCGATGCCGCCCAGCGAGGTCCCGAAGGCGTTGGTGCCGTGGTAGGCCGCGGACCGGGTGATCATGTGCACCTTGTCGGGCCGGCCCTCGACCGACCAGTATTGGCGCGCGAGCTTGGCGGCGGTGTCGATCGATTCGCCCCCGCCGGTGGTGAAGAACACCCGCGCGTCGGGCATGGGCGCGTGCTCGGACAGCCGGGCGGCGAGCTCGAGCGCGGGCGCGTTGGCGTAGTCGCCGAAAGTCGAGTAGGCCTCGAGCGTGCCCATCTGCTCACGGACGCGATCGGCGATCTCCGCCCGCCCGTGGCCGACGTTCGCGTACCAGAGGCTCGCCGTGCCGTCCAGGTAGCGGCGCCCCTCGGAGTCGTAGACCCAGATCCCCTCGGCGCGTTCCATGACCAACTCGTGGCCGTTCACCGCGCTCATGTCGGAGAACGGATGCCAGAAGCGCGTGTCCGGCGCCGAGTCTCCGTTTGGGGACGATCCAGTGGACACGCACGTGACCCTACAGCCCAGGTGGGCTCCACGCTGTCAGACCTTGGGCGCCCGATCACTCCGACCGGGCGCCACAGGCCGGGCGCTACGTCACATGCCCATGGCCTCCGAGGCCATGCGCGCGCCCTCGAGCCGCGCCGAGATCTTCTGCATCGCCACGTCGCGTGCGAAGTCCGGCGAGCCGTGCTTCGGCTTGACGTCACGGCTGAACGGCGAGAAGCCGCAGTCGTCCGTGGCGCCGAGCATGTTCATCGGGATGTGCTTGGCCGCCATCATCAGCTCGTCGCGCACGTGCTCCGCCGTCTCGACCTCGGGACTGAGCGGGTTGATGACGCCCATGAAGCACATCTGCGAGACGCCGTCGGCGTCATCGCGGCGGTACTTGCCGCACATCTCATAGACGCTCTCGCGGTCCTCCTCCGACGCGCATTGGATGAGGAAGTAGCCCGCGTTCATGTCGAACATGTGCTCCAGGAGCATCCCGTACGGGACCTCCTTGGAGTGCACCGAATCGCAGTCGCCGCCGGGACAGGTGTGGACGCCGATGTTCATCCGCTCCTCGGGGCTGAAGCGGGCGAACAGCTGGTTGTTGAGATCGATGAACTCCTGGAGCATGTTCCGGCCGGTCCAGGGGTTGCGTGAGTCGTTCTTGTTGGCCAGCCGGCCCTCGGTGAAGTCCACCGACACGCGCACCGCGCCCGCGTCGAAGCACTGGCGGATGTCCTTCTCGGCTTCGTCCACGCAATCCATCAGGAACTGGTCGCGCGAGTAGCCGTCGATCTCCCCGTCCAGGGGATAGAGCAGCATCATCATCGACGGTGAGATGACCGCCTGCTTGACGGGGTGGGAGGCGATCTTCTTGTTCTTGGCCACGAAGTCCGACGCGTAGGTCTTGTAGCGGAACGGGCCGCTCGTGATCCTCGGCAGCTGGCGGTTGTGGCCGTCGTCGAAGATGGCGAAGAACTGGCCGTCGCCGGCCAGCCCGTCGGCGAGGCCGGTGCCGGCGAGCGTGTCGGTGATGTTGTAGGTGGCAAAGCTCGACTCGCGCTGCTCGCCGTCGGTGACGATCGGCTCGCCCGTCGCCTCCAGCCGTTTGATCGAGTCCTCCGCCGCGGCATCCTGTGCCGCCTGGAGATCATCGAATGAGATCTTGCCCTCGTCGTAGTCGGCGTAGGCCTGCTGCAACGACATCGGGCGCGGTAGCGACCCGACCAGCTCCGTGGGTATGGGCACGTGCGTCCTCTCCTGCTGAGGATTGTGGGTGAGACCGACCGGTCTCCCTCGCGCCAACATACTCCCCGCCACCCACGCCAGTCAAGACGGCCGCGGCGCCTCGGTCTCCGGGCGCCCTGAGCTGCGTGTTATCGAGTGCCGCTAACCTGCGCGGCCGCGCGAAACGAGACACGTTCAAGAAAGCGAGGCCTCCGGATGGCCGCACCCACGAGGCAGTATCTGTTCACTTCCGAATCGGTCACCGAGGGCCACCCAGACAAGATCGCGGACCAGATCTCCGACGGCGTCCTCGACGCCGTGATGGCCCAGGATCCCCATGGCCGGGTCGCCTGCGAGACGCTGGTCAACACCGGTCTGGTGGTGGTCTCCGGTGAGATCTCCACGACCGCGACGTTCGATGTCCAGGACATCGCGCGGGAGACGATCAGGCACATCGGCTACACCGATGCCTCCCTGGGATTCAGCGCGGACTCCTGCGCCGTGCTCAACGCCGTGGACAAGCAGTCCGCCGACATCGCCCAGGGGGTCGACGCGGCCTATGAGACGCGCCAGGATGCCGCCGCCGACGATGAGTTCGACGCGGCTGGCGCAGGCGACCAGGGCATGATGTTCGGCTACGCCACCAACGAGACGCCCGAGCTCATGCCGGTCCCGATCGCCCTGGCCCACCGCCTGGCGCGTCGGCTCGCCCAGGTGCGCAAGGACCGCACGCTGGAGTACCTGCGCCCGGACGGCAAGACCCAGGTGAGCGTCCGCTACGCCGACGGGGTGCCGGTGGGAATCGAGAAGCTGCTCATCTCCACCCAGCACGCCGAGGGCACCGAGGCCCGCCTGCGCGACGATCTCTGGGAGCACGTCGTCGTGCCCGAGCTGCCCGCCGAGCTCTACGACGCGGCGGCTCTGCGCGCTGACTTCCTCGTCAACCCGACCGGCCGCTTCGTCATCGGCGGCCCGGTGGGTGACTGCGGGCTCACCGGACGCAAGATCATCGTCGACACCTACGGCGGCATGGCCCGCCATGGCGGCGGCGCCTTCTCGGGCAAGGATCCCTCCAAGGTCGACCGTTCCGCGGCGTACGCCGCGCGCTGGGTGGCCAAGAACATCGTCGCCGCCGGTCTGGCCGAACGCGCCGAGGTCCAGGTGGCCTACGCCATCGGCGTCGCCCGGCCGGTCTCGATCATGGTCGAGACGTTCGGAACCGAGGCCCCGGGCCTGTCGCCCGAGCGCATCGAGGCGCTCATCTCCGATCGCTTCGATCTGCGCCCGGCCGCGTTCCGCCAGCGGCTGGACCTGCATCGGCCGATCTATCAGAAGACCGCCGCCTACGGCCACTTCGGCCGCGACGAGGCGGACTTCACCTGGGAGCGGACCGATGAGGCCCAGGCCCTGCGCGACGCGGCCGGCCTGGCCGAGGAGGTCGCCGCGTGAGCATCACGGTCGTCGGCTCGATCGCCTACGACGCGGTCGAGACGCCGTTCGGCGTGCGCGAGCGAATGCTCGGGGGCGCGGCCACGCACTTCGCGCTGGCCGCCTCCCTGCTGGACGACGTGCGGATCGTGGGACCCGTCGGCGATGACTTTGGCGAGGCCGAGCTCGCTGCGCTGCAGATCCGCGGTTCCAACATCGATGACGTCGAGCGGGTCGCCGGCGGCAAGACGTTCTTCTGGAAGGGCAAGTACGGCTGGGATCTCAACACGCGCGAGACGCTCGACACCCAGCTCAACGTGTTCGAGCACTTCGCCCCCAAGCTCTCGCAGGCCTCTCGGGACAGCGAGGTGCTCTTCCTGGCCAACATCCAGCCGGGCCTGCAGCTGCAGGTCCGCGAGCAGTGCGCGGCCGCGCGCTTCGTCGCGCTGGACTCGATGAACCTCTGGATCGACATCGCCCGCGACGAGCTCCTGGAGATCATCGGCAAGGTCGACTGCCTGATGCTCAACGACGAGGAGGTGCGCCAGCTGACCGGCAAGCCCAACCTCATCTCCGCGGCCCACGAGATCCTCGGGTGGGGACCCTCGGTCGTGGTGGCCAAGCAGGGCGAGTACGGCTCGGCGCTCATCACCAAGGACGACTTCTTCGCCCTGCCCGCTTACCCGCTGCACCAGGTCATCGACCCCACCGGCGCCGGTGACACGTTCGCCGGCGGGTTCGTCGGCTTCATCGCCAGCCAGATCGACGTCGGGGTCACTACCCCGGTGCTGCGCAACGCGATGGCCTACGGCACCGCGATCGCGTCCTTCAACGTCGAGCAGTTCGGGACCGAGGGCCTCGAGTCAGTCGACGCCAAGGCGGTCCGCGCGCGGGTCGACGACCTGTACGGGTTCGCCCACTTCGAGCCGATCGACGTCGTGCTGAAGGGCTGAGCGCTGGAGATCAGGGCGGTTCGCGCGGCCGAGAGTGCGGAGCTGCGCGCGCTGCGGCTCCGGGCCGTGGCCGACGCGCCCGGCGCCTTCGCCGTCGCGGCCGACGAGGAGACGAGCCGGCCGGACTCCGACTGGGAGGACCTCGTCCGCGACAGCGAGCGCGCCGAGGAGATGGTCGTCTACGCCGCCATCGACGGTGAGCGCTGGCTGGGGATGGCGGCGGGCCGCTGGTATGAGCGCGAGGGAGGCGTCGCCCATCTCTGGGGCATGTGGGTCGATCCGCGGGCGCGCGGGACGGGCGTCGGCGCGCAGCTCGTCGACGCGGTCCTGCGCTGGGTCGCGGCCTCGGGCGGTCGCTCCCTTCGCCTCGGCGTCATCGCCGCCGACGGCGACGCCACTCCGTTCTACGAGCGCCTCGGGTTCGTGCGCACCGGCGAGGTGGCTCCGCTAAGCCGGGATCCCACCCGCTCGGTGCACTACCTCATCCGCTCCGTCTGAGCTCGCGCCCGCTCTCGCGCCCCGCGCCGCCGGCCGCGCCTGCGTCAGCAGCACGCGCCCGATCCGCTTGGCTCGCCTCGCCGCATCGAGATCGCCCTCGCCCGCGGCCACGATAGACCCCTTCATGAGGATGTGCCACTCCCGGGCGAACGACGCCGGATCGGCGATGCCGGCGTCACCGGCCAGCTCCTCCAGGAAGGCGCGGATCCGGGCCAGATAGCCGGCAGCGGCGACGTGCAGCGGGTGGTCGGCGGCAGGGTGCTCGAGCATCACGTTGATGAACGAGCAGCCCTCGAAGTCGGGGCGGCGAAACCACTCGTCGAAGACGTCGAAGATGGCCAGCAGCCGCCGCCGCGGGTCGGGCTCCCGGCGCTGCACCTCAGCGGCCAGCCAGCCGTAGGTCCACACCTCCTCGCGCCGCTCCAGGAAGGCGAGGACGAGCTCCTGCTTTGACCCGAAATGGCGATACAACGTCTGCCGCGCCACGCCGGAGCGCTCGATGATGGCGTCGACGCCCACCGCCTGGACGCCATTGCGCGCGAACAACTCATACGCAGCCGTCACCAGCCGCTCCCGTACCACCGTCACACGGCGAATCTACCAGCCGCCCGTGGTCCGCCCGGGGAATCCCGGGCCACCGCGCTAGCCGGCGCCGACGAGGACGGCGGCGTCGCCGGGAAGGTGCTCGGGGCCGGCGATGATCTCGAACAGACGCTCCAGGCCCAGTGCCGACATCACCCGGTCAACGGCGACCGACCCGCGGATCACGAAGAAGCGTGCGCTCTGGGTCTGACACCGGCGCTCGGCGTCGATGAGCGCGTGGACCCCGGTCGAGTCCATGAAGCTGAGGTCTCGGAGGTCGGCGGCGAGCGCCGACGGATTGCGATCCAGGGCACGTTCAAAGCCGGCGGTCACGTGCGACTCGTAGAGGATGTCCAGCTCCCCGTGCAGGCTGACCATCGTGGCGGATCCGATGGCGACTTCCTCGGTGCGGAACCCCGGAAGCTCCGGCGCATCCATTGCTCCACTATATACGACATCGACCTCCCGTCTTGGCCGGTTCGCCTCACCGCGGGGGCTTGTGCAGCAGCGCACCGACGATCCCGGTGCCGAACAGGATCACGATGAGGATCGACAGGACGTCGAGCCAGCTCACGCTGTGCTGATGGACCATGTCCAGCACGGTGAGCACGCCGATGAGCGTCGCGAACACCACCACCACGACGAGGAGAACGAATCTCATCGATAGGCCGCGGCGGTCGGGGGTGTGGGCTTTCGGCGCGTGGCCACCAGCCGGATGGTGAGCAGCCCGAACACCAAGCCGCCGACATGGGCGAAGTAGGCCACCCCGTCGCCGGCGTTGCCCGGTGACGTGAGGCCCGCGGCGGCGAACACGGCCTGCTGGACGAACCAGATCCCCAGCATGACCAGCGCCGGCAGTTCGATCACGCCGAAGAAGAAGATGAGGAAGACCAGGGTCAGGACCCGCCCGTGGGGATAGAGCACCATGTAGCCGCCCAGCACCGCCGCGATCGCCCCCGCGGCACCGACCGTGGGAGCGACGGTGTTCGGTCCGATCGCCACCTGGAGCGCGAGCGCGGCGACGCCGCCGAGCAGGTAGAAGGCGAGGAAGCGGAGCGGGCCCATGGAATCCTCGACGGTGTTGCCGAAGATCCACAGGAACAGCATGTTGCCGCCGAGGTGCAGGATCGACGCGTGCAGGAACATCGCGGTGAACACCGTCTCCCACGCTGAAGGACCGCTCACCCCGGGGCCGCAGCCCAGGTCGGTCGCACCGACCAGTCCGCAGTGCACGCCCGAGTGGGTGAGCGCATACGGCGAGGCGCCGTACTTGGCGAGCTCCTGCGCGTCGGGGCCGCTGATCACCGACCCTCCGTGACGGACGGCGAGCAGGTAGACGATCACATTGGCGAGGATCAGCGCCACCGTCACCAACGGGAACCGATCGTTCGGGATGTTGTCCTTGATCGGGATCATGCGGTCGGGGAGCTTATGGACCGGTCCGGTGGACCCGCGCCGCGCGCGACGTACAGCCCGGGCGCTGTGGTCCGTGGCTCGCTAGGCGAGGCCGACGGGGTCGCCGACGGCGGTGATCCGCCATGGCTGCGCCTCGTCGCCGGTCAGGCTCAGCGTCCAGCGCTCGGTGAAGCTCGTCTTACGCGTCCGGCTGCCGGCGACCACGGCCGCGGTGTCGCGGTTCTCGACATAGCGCCGGCCGGTCAGGTCGACCTCCACCGTCATCGTGGGCGGCTCCGCGCCCGCATCGAGCGTGACGATGCGGATCCGGTTGACCACCGGGCCGCGGACGACCATGCGCACCGCGCCGCTGGTGTCCCCGGCGTAGAGGAGCTCGCGCTTGGCCGCCGGAGTCGCGATCGTGTCCAGCAGCGCGTCATCGCCATCGATCGCCTGCGCCCACGCGCTCACCGCGCGCCGGGCGGCGACCTCGAGCACGTCGGGGGCAAACCGCCCGTCGGCCAGGCTCAGGTCCATCGCCGCCGCGTGGGCGTCGCCCTCGTATTGCAGGTCGGCGACCTCAGCCACGCTCGTGCCCTCGGGCACCTGGTCGGCCACGGCGCCCTGGATGAGGGCCTCGTCGCGCATCGCCTTCTCATCGCCCCACGCGGTCGCCACGATCTCCTCGTCGAGCGCGTGCTTGCCCTCGCCGCCCTGCTCGATCGAGGCGAGGATCCAGTGGCCGTTGCGCTTCTGGAGCGTCCAAAACTCGCGAATGCGGGTGATCTCGCTCATGCTGCCGGTGCGCTTGAGGTGGCGGCCGGAGCGGTCTGTGACGTAGTCCTTGACCCGTGCGTCGATCTTGACCACCACGTGGTCGGTGTCGGCATCGCCGGTGCGCCGCAGGCCGACGTACTCGACCGACGGCTCGCCGATCGGCTCCACGTGGTTGTGCCACCCCCGGCCTTCGAAGTCGTCCAGGCGCCGCTCCCACTCGACCAGCAGGTCGGGGCTGACGAGGGCGCGCATCGCGAAGCGATCGCCGGCGTCCCACGCCTTCTCGATGTCCATGAACAGCTTGGCGCCCGCCGCGCGGACGCGGTCGGGGGCGAAATCCGGGTCCTCGTCGGCGGCCTCGGCGGCTGCCAGCTCCACCCGGCGCTCGCGCTCGGAGGTCTTGCGGTGTCCGCCGGTGCGCTGGGCGGCGCGCTCGGCCATCCACGCCTGGAGCTTGGGCATCCCGCTCCTGAAAAACCAGTACAGGAGCGCGAGGCCGATCAGGAAGAGCAGGCCAAGGCCGTGGCCGAGCACGGCGATGTCGATGAGCAGGCGGAAGAGGATGAAGAGGGCAAAGCCGCTGCCTCCTCCACCGCCTCCGCCTCCGCCCTCGCCGCCTCCGCTGAAGCCCGAGGAGCCGCCGCCGGCGGCGGCCAGCGCGGCCGGCGCGACGATCAGCGCCACCGCCAGGGCGGCCAGCGCGACCAGTGCGAGGCGACGGCGCCGGCTCATGCGGCGGACTCCCGCAGCGGCCCGATGCCCGGCTCAGACTGGACGATGTGTTGGTCGGCGTGGTAGCTGGAGCGCACCAGCGGGCCGGCGGCCACGTGGTCGAAGCCGAGCTCGTAGGCGGCCGTCTCAAGCGCCGCGAACTCGTCCGGATGCCAGTAGCGCACGATCGGCAGGTGGCGCTCGGTCGGGCGCAGGTACTGGCCGACGGTGAGGACCTGGACGTCGTTCTCGCGCAGCTGGCCCAGCGCGTCCACCATCTCGTCGAAGGACTCGCCCAGACCGACCATCAGCCCGGACTTGGTGGTCACCGCGTCGCCGCCGTACTCCTTGGCGTTGCGCAGGACCCGCTTGGAGCGCTCCCACGTGGAGCCCCGGCGGGCCACCGGGTAGAGCCGCGGGACCACCTCGACGTTGTGGTTGAAGACCTCGGGGCGCTCGGCGATGACCTTGGCCAGCGGCATCTCCGAGCCGCGGAAGTCCGGGGTGAGCACCTCGATCTTGGTGGCGGGAGACTGGCGGCGGATCTGGCGGATGACCCCCACGAACGCGCTCGCCCCGTAGTCGGGCAGGTCATCGCGGTCCACGGAGGTGATGACCGCGTGGCGCAGGCCCATCCGCGCGACGCTCCGCGCCACCCGGGCGGGCTCCAGCGGATCGTTCCACGTCGGCTTGCCCGTCTTGATGTTGCAGAACCCGCACCGGCGCGTGCACGTATCGCCGAGGATCATGAAGGTGGCCGTGCCCCGCTGCCAGCACTCCCCGATATTGGGGCACGCCGCCTCCCGGCACACCGTGTGCAGGTTCTCTGACTCGATCATCTCCTGCAGCTGCCGGTAGCGCTCGCCTCCGGGCGCGGGCACCTTGAACCACGGCGGCTTGCGCCCGCGGTAGGGCTGCACCTCGGCCTCGGTCGCCTGGAGCACCGTGAGCACGTCGGCCATCCCGCCAGGGTTGGCGCGCGATCGGGTCTGGTGCTCACGCTGAGTCACTGCGTTTCCAAGGCTACTGCGCGCGGGGTGCGAGCTACGCCGCACCAAGGTGTACGGGGTTGACACCGGGTCATCTGCCCTGGGTATGGGCGTACGTCAACGGCGGACTTGGGAAAGGCGGGATGGACCGCAGAGCGGGGCCTTCGGCCGGGGTTCTGGTAGATAAGCCCCACGACATAGGGGTTATCTACCAAGGCTCCTCCCCGGGACCCGGCAACCGGCGGGCTGCCCTTCCTAAGCCCGCTGTTGAGGTGCGCCGATACCGTGATTCACGCTGAAGGCGCAACCGCAACCGCGAGCGCCGGCGACACCACGGGCACCGCGGACCCCAGAGCCGCCTCCAGCCGCGCCAGCGACATCAACCGCTGGCGCCGCCCGAGCGCCCGGGCCACCTCGTAGGCGGCGCGCTTGCGGAAGCAGGGCATCTGGCCCGCTCCCCGTCCGGTCTCCTTGATCAGCGAGGTCATCTGGACGTCGGGCAGGCCGCAGGCCACCACCCAGGAGAACGGCTGGAGGTCGTTCTCCACGTTGACGGCCCACCCGTGGGTGGTCACGCCCTTGGCCAGGTGGACCCCGAGCGAGGCGAGCTTGCGCTCCCCGACCCAGACGCCGGTGTAGTCGGGCCCGTCCTCCGGGCGGCCCCGCGCGTCGGGGATCCCCTCCTGGTGCAGTGCCGCCGCCAGGGCATCCTCCAGCGTGCGCAGGTAGGCGACGACGTCGTCGACCCGCACGATCGGGTAGCCCACGAGCTGGCCGGGGCCGTGGTAGGTGATCTTGCCGCCGCGGTCGACGTCGACGATGTCGATCCCCTGGGCCCGGTACCAGTCCTCGCCCATCGGCAGCTCGCCCGCGCCCGAGCGCCGACCGCGCGTGTACACGGGCCAGTGCTCGAGCACGAGCATCACGTCGGGCACCTCGTCGGCCTGGCGCGCCGTCCGCACGCGCTCCTGGAGGTCGAGTGCCTCCCGGTAGTCGATCGTGCCGAGGTGGCAGACCCAGAGCTCGTCCATGGGGCGATCGGCCACTAGGAGGGCAGGCTCTCCAGGCGGCGCTTCACCGTGGCCAGGAACTGGGCCGACAGTGCGCCGTCCAGCGCGCGGTGATCCCAGCTCAGTCCGAGGATCGTCATCGGCCGGATGGCGATCGAGTCGTTGCCGTCCTGATCGGTGATGACCACGGGGCGCTTGACCACCGCCTCGAGGTCGAGGATGCCGACCTGCGGCTGGTTGATGATCGGCGTGGCCATGATCGAGCCGAACTGGCCCGGGTTGGTGATCGTGAACGTCCCGCCCAGCACGTCGTCGGCGGTGAGCTCGCGTGCCCGGGCGCGCCGGGCGATGTCCCTGATCCGCGCCGCCAGGCCCTCCACCGACAGCTCCTGGGCCTTGTGGATGACCGGGACGATGAGGCCGTCCTCGCCCAGCGAGACCGCGATCCCGAGGTTGACGTCCTCCGGTCGCGCGTAGTCCTCGCCGTTGAGCCAGGCGTTGAGCGCCGGGTGCTCGCGCAGCGCGTCGACCGTCGCCCGCGCGACGAAGGCGAGCGCGGTGACGCCCAGCTTGGCCCGCGCGGCCTCGACGCGGCTCATGTCCACCTCGATCCACGTGGTGCACGTCGCCGCGGTGTCCAGGGACTGCTTCATGCGCTCGCCGATCATGCGGCGCATGCGCGACAGCCCGCCGTCGACCGCCACGGCCCCACCGGATGGGGCGGGCGCCGGCGGGTCGGGCCGGTATGGGCTCTCGATGTGCAGCGGGGGCTCTTCCGCGGGGCCGGCATGGCCGTTGCCGTTGACCACAGCCAGGACATCCTGCTTGCGCACCCGGCCGCCGCGGCCGGTGCCCTCCACCGTGGAGAGGTCGATGTCATGCTCGGCGGCGATCCGTGCCACCACCGGCGAGTACCGGCCGCCGCGTGTCGTCGTCCGCGCCGGGCCAGGCTCCGCGGGCGTCTGTGCGGGCGCCGCCGGCGCCGCCGCCGCGTCCGGCTCCGCCGCGGGCGCCTGGGGCTCCGCTGCGCCCTCCACGGCGATACGTGCCATCACGGTCCCGACGTCCACCGTCTGGTCGACGTCGACCAGGATCTCGGCCACGACGCCGCTCACCGGCGCCGGCACCTCGGTGTCGATCTTGTCGGTGGAGATGTCGCAGATCGTCTGGTCGGCCTCGATGGCGTCGCCGACGCCGACGCGCCAGCCCACCACGGTGCCCTCGGCCACCGACACCCCCATCTGGGGCATCGTCACATCGACGGTCGTCGTGGTGGGATCCGATTCAGTACGCGAGGAGGTCACGGCACGCCTCCTTCACGCGGTCGACGCCGGGGAGCACGGCCTGCTCCAGCGGCGGCGAGAACGGGATGGGGACGTCGGGCGTGGCCACCCGTACGACCGGGCCGTCGAGATCCTCAAAGCCCTTCTCGGCGATGAGCGCGGCCACCTGGGCGCCCGCCGCGCAGGTCAGGTTGGCCTCGTCGACGATCACCACCTTGGAGCAGCGCGCCACCGAGTCGAGGATGGCGTCCTCGTCAAGTGGGACCAGGGAGCGGAGGTCCAGCACCTCGACCGAGGCGCCGTCGAGGTCGGCGGTGGCTTCCAACGCCACCTCCACCATCGCGCCGTAGGCGATGACGACGAGGTCCGAGCCCTCGCGCGCCACGCGGGCGGTGAACGGCGTCTCGTAGATGCCCTCGGGCACCTCGCCCTTGACCCGCCGGTACAGGTGCTTGTGCTCCATGAAGCACACCGGGTTGGGGTCGCGGATGGCGGCGTGCAACAGCCCCTTGGCGTCCTCGGCGGTGGACGGCGCCACCACCTTGATCCCGGGGGAGTGCATGAACAGCGCCTCGGGGTTCTGGGAGTGGAAGGGCCCGCCCGAGAAGCCTCCGCCCGACGGCAGCCGCACTGTGATCGGGACCGCGAGGTCCTGGCGGTAGTGCATCCTGCCCGCGACGTTGACGAGCTGGTCAAAGCCGCAGGAGATGAAGTCAGCGAACTGCATCTCGCAGACGGGACGCATGCCGACCACCGCGGCGCCGATGGCGCAGCCGATGATCGCGGACTCGGCCAGCGGCGTGTCCATCACGCGGTCGGTACCGAACTCGGCCACGAACCCGTCGGTCACCTTGAAGGCCCCGCCGAACACGCCGATGTCCTCGCCCATCATCAGCACGCGCTCGTCGGCGCGCAGCTCGTCACGCAGCGCGGCGGAGATGGCCTGGAGGTAGGTCAGGGGCGCCATCAGCCATCGCCTCCGTCGGCCCCGGCGGCCTCGGTCTTCGCGTAGCCGCTCCATGGCGCCCGGCCGTCGCCGAGCGGCTCGGCCTCGGTGGCGAAGACGCCGTCGAGTACATCGTCGGCCGTTGGCATCGGCCCCGCCAGCGCCTCGGTGGTGGCGGCGTCGATCTCGGCGGTCACCTCGGCGCGCAGCGCGTCGACGTCGACGTCGAGCTCGCGCAGCACGCGCTCCTGGCGCTCGATCGGGTCGCGCCGGCGCCACTCCTCCACCTGCTCCTTGGGCACGTACTTCATGTCGTCGTGGGCGGCGTGGCCGTGCATGCGCATGGTCACCGCCTCGATCAACGTGGGTCCCTCGCCGTCGACCGCGCGCCGGCGCGCCGCCAGCGTCGCCTCGAACATCGCCTCGGCGTCGTTGCCGTCGACGGTGACACCGGTGAAGCCGTAGGCGGCGGCTCGCTCGACCGGGTCCACGGCGAACTGCTTGTCCAGTGGTGTCGAGTAGGCGTACTGGTTGTTCTCCAGCACGAACACCACGGGCAGCTTCTGGACGCCGGCCCAGTTCATCGCCTCGTGGAAGTCTCCGCGCGAGGTCGAGCCATCGCCGAACCAGGTGAGCGCGCAGCGGCGCTCGCCGCGCAGCTTGAAGGCCATCGCCATGCCGGTGGCCACGAGCATCATGTCGGGGAGCATCGAGACCATCCCGACGCAGCCGAGGTGGCGGTCACCGAAATGCACGTTGCCGTCGCGCCCGCGTGTGATCCCTGCCGCCCGGCCCATGTACTGAGCCAGGATCCGACTGGGGGTGACGCCGCGGATGAGGTGAGCCGCGAGGTCGCGATGCAGGATGCAGAGCCGGTCCTCGGGCGCCATCGCGAATGCCGCGCCGGCCGAGACCGCTTCCTGGCCGTAGCCGTCGTAGAAGGAGCCAGGGACCTTGCCCTGGCGGTAGAGGCTCATCGCGCGCTCCTCGATGCCGCGCATGAGGAGCATCGCGCGTAGCAGCCCGATCCGATCCTCGAGCAATAGGTGCCCGGGGTGGGCGGGCGCGTTGGCCGGCGTCGTGCTGCCTGCGGCCTGAGCCGTTTCGGTCGCCATTCTCGGTTGCTTCCCTTTCGTAAAGGAGCCGCGGGATCGCCGCTGCGCTCCACTCTCTCGGGCCGTACGGGATCGCCGTTCGGCCCGCCGATGGGCCCGGCCGAGCTTACTCCTCGCGGTGGGCCAGTTGCGAGCCACGATGTCTGGCCCGATCTCACGTCAAGTTCGCAAAATCCGCGACCAGAGTTCACAATTCGGCCACAAAGGGGTCTAAACTGAGGCCTCGACCGATTGGTCGAAGTTGATTGATCGCTAAGGATGGTTGGGAAGGCGGGCAGATGTCGAGGGGCATGAGCACACTGGTCGATGGCACCCGTGCTGCCGTTGAGCGGTTCAGCTTGGGCGTGCTCCTCGAAGAGCGGGGGGACCTGGCCAGCGCCGAACTCGCCTACCGCCAAGCCGATGCGCTCGGCCACGCGGGCGCGGCGCTGAACCTTGGCGTCCTCCACGAAGCCCGCGGAGACCTTCGGGCGGCTCAGGCGTGCTACAGGCGTGCCCACAAGCGGGGCGACGAGAACGGCGTTTTCAACCTGGGGGCGGTGCTTGAAGAGCGCGGTGACCTGGCCGGCGCAAAGCGCGCGTACGGGCTCGCGGATGCGGCCGGTCACGCTGGCGCGGCGGGCCGGCTCGCCGCCGTCCTCGCGGCGACCGGCGACGCTGACGGTGCCCGGGCCGCGCGACGGCGGGCGCAGGAGCGTGGCGACGTCGTCGGGGCGCCGGGCTCGCCTCAAGCTCGCCCGTCCGCCAGCGGCGCTGCGCCGTGGGCCGCACGCAGGCGCGCCGTGCTGGTCCTTGCCACGTCGGCGGCCGTCGTCGTTGGCACGCTCGTCGCGCGCTCCATCCCAAGCCCCGCCGGGACGGCTCCGCCGCCTGCCGCGGCGCTTGCCAACAACGCGCGGCAGCCGGCACAGCCGGCGACGGGCTCGGGTGCGAGCTCCGCGTCGTCGGCCACGCACAGCACCTCACGCCGCACCGTGGCCACGTCCAAGGCAAAGCCGGCGCGCGTCCGGGCTCGCGCATCGCATCCGGTGCGCGCGCACACGCGCGCCAAGGCGCCCGTGCGCGCAACGACGCATGTCTCCAGTCCGGTCACCACCCACTCGAGCTCCGGCCACCACCGTCTCGCCTCCGAGCACCGGCTCGGGCTCGACGGGCACCTCGGTGCCGACGGTCACGCACACCGCGCCGGTCACGCACACCGCGCCGGTCACGCCTACCCCGACTCACGCGACGCCACCTCCGGTCACTCCAACCCACTCGACGCCGCCGCCGACTCATTCAAATGGCGGAGGATCGGGGAACGGGGTTGCCAGTGGCGGTGGCCCGCCCAGCAGCGGCAGCTCGGGCAGCGGCGTCGCCACCGGCGGAGGTCCGCCGCCCAGCAGCAGCTCGGGCAGCGGGACCGCGGGCAGCTCGGGTAGCGGGACCGCGGGCAGCGGCACCGGCGCCGCGAGCGGCTAGAACTACGCCGGTCGCCGGCTGTTCCAGCGGTCGTGGCGCGAGCAGCTCGTTCAGCGCCGCGCGGAGGCGCTCGGAGTCGTGCGCCCCTGGGTCGGACGCGCTTCGAACCGTGCGCGGAACGGACTCGACGCCGATCGCCGCCAGCTTGGAGGCATTGAATGAGAGCGTGGCCGACGGGTCGTACAGGACGGCGTCGACGCGGACGCCGTGCACACGCAGCGCGAGCAGATGATCGGTCGCGGTCAAGTCCGGCGCGTCACGCGGGTCCGGCTCGAGGTTTGCGATCCAGACCACGCGTGCGGACGTGTCGGTGAGCGCAGCCGCAAGGTCGGGCACCGCGCACGTCGAAAGGATGTGTTGGTACAGACCCCCCGGGGTGAGGAGCACCCACCGTGCCCTCCGGATGGCAGCGACCGCGGCCTCCGGAGAGTCGGTACGGCCGTCCACGAACCGGAGCCGCCTAACGGGGGGAGCCGGTTGCCCCGTGTCCGGGGCCGGTGCCGTCAGGCCGATCTCCTCGATGTGGCGCCTCGTCGGTTCGATGGTTGCGGGCAGGACCGCTCCGTCGATACCGAGCTGATCCCCGAGCCACATGCTTGCGCGCCCGTAGCCCCCCAACGCGTCGGCGGCGGCGGTGAGTGTGAGGTCCCCCAGCGGATGCTCTCCCACGCCATCGACGGTCAGTGGCCGCCGGATGGCGTGCAGGAGCGCCGCATCCTCGTCGCTCAACGCCTCCAGCGACCGTCGCAGGTCTCCGACCGGACCCGTGAGGCGCGGTTGCGCATCGTCAACCGAATCCCCCTCGTCGGCGATGCTCGTGATCACCGTCAGGCGCGTCGCAGCATCGCGTAGTGCGGATAGCACGCAGGCGAGCCCGCGACCGCCCCCAAGCGCCACAACCTCGTCCTTCGATCGTCCGTGTTCTGCCAAGGCTGTCCCCTCGCCCTTTCCAAGAAACCGCGTGTCCGCGCAATTACCCCACGAGTGCCGTCGCCATGTCAACGGGATGGACGAGCCATCCGGCGTTCATACTTGATCAGATCGCGCCGGCTGCCGGTCGCGCCGAGCCAGGTCTTGCAGCGCCGCAACCGACCGCCGAAACGCGTCGCGCGCCGCCCCCAGTTCGTCACGCTCACGCAGCGCTGTGCGGAGATCGTCGGCCGCCGCCCCTTCACCCCTGACCAGCTCGAGCAGCCGATCCTCCTGCCGGTGATACTCGAAGTCCAGCTTGAGTGCGTACGCGCTCAGGTTGGTGATCGCGTCGTCAGCCCGCTTGCCGGCGTCCTCGCCCCATGCGTCGGGGTGACGCTTTGTGCGACGACGTCTCCGTCCCGGATCGTGGTGAAAGTCGGTATTGGTGGCCATGCTTGCGAGCGCGCGGCGCCCTCATCGCAGTGGCGTGAGTGTGACTGCCTCGCCGAGCAAGGTAAATGGGTCAGTACGGGATAAAGAGTTCACGGGTGTGAACGGCTTCACAGACTGACGGCTATCGCCTGGCCCGGCCACCGTTCACCAATGAACGCAGGACGGGAGAGGAGGCCCATTGGCGGACGGCCGACAACGCAACACACTTCCCGCGTGGGGAATCGGCGGCGAAGGAGCCTGCTGTTGCAGAGCTCAGGGCATTTCACGTACGGACTGAATCAGACACGAATTGGCGGTACTGCAGTATGAGGCGCATCGGGGCAATCGCGCTGGTGCTCTGGGCTGGGCTCGCGTTTGGTCCTGGAGCCCAAGCGAAGCCCAAGCATCAGCCGTTGAAGTGCAAGGCGGGGTACGCCCGTCGTGCCGTCTGGGTCCCGAAGCGCATCCACGGCCGGATCATGCGCCGGGACGGACGGATCGTCCGCGTCAAGGTCCGACGCTGCGTCAAGACGCCCACGCTGAAGCCGTCGTCTCCCGTCCCGCCCCCGGCCGGCACCCCCACCACTCCGACGACGTCGCAGCCTCCGGTGACCCCAACCGTCCCGGCCACCACGACGACCACCACCACCACGACGACCACCACCACCACCACACCACCACCGCCGCCCTGCCTCCGCCGGTGAACACCGCGCTGCCGAAGATCAGCGGCACGGCGACGGAGGGCGGCGCTGCTCACCGCCGCGGCGGGCACGTGGACGAACCAGCCCACAAGCTACGCCTACCAGTGGCAGCGGTGCAGCACCAGCGGCGCCGCGTGCGCGACTGTCGCGGGCGAGACGAGGTCGAGCTACCTCCTCGGCTCCGGGGACGTCGGCTCGACCCTCCGCGTGGCCGTGACGGCCAGCAACGGGACCGCCTCGGCGCCCGCGACATCTGCGGCCGCCGGGCCCGTCTCCGCGTCAAGCGGCGACCCGGTGGTCGTCGCGGTGGGGGACATCGCGTGCCCGGCCGGTGACACGATTCATGCCTGTAAGCAGAGCGCCACCGAGGCCATCGCACAGAAGCAGAACCCGAACGCGGTGTTCGTGCTCGGAGACAACCAGTACGACGACGGCTCGCTGAGCGAATACAACGGGGCTGGGGCCTATAACAGCACCTGGGGCTTCTTCAATCCGATCGTGCACCCGGTGCCGGGCAACCACGAGTACGGCACGCCCGGCGCGGCCGGCTACTTCGCACTACTTCGGAGCGAGCATCGCCAACCCCGCCGGAACGAACGGCTACTACTCATTCAACCTGGGCAGCTGGCACATCGTCGCGCTCAACTCCGATTGCACCGACCAAGGGTGCGCGGACGCGGTCGACGGAGGAACGACATCGGCCCAAACAGCGTGGCTTCAGTCTGATCTGGCCGCGGAGCGAGCCGCCAACCCCAACGCGTGCGTTCTTGCGATGTGGCACCACCCCCTGTTCTCCGCAGGATGGACGTCGGGGGCGCCGAACGTGGCGCCGCTGTACAACGCGTTGTACGCCGCGCATGCGGACGTCGTGCTCAATGGACACGATCACCTGTATGAGCGCTTCGCGCAGCTGGATGGATCCGGCAACGCGACGACGGCCGGCATCCGCGAGTTCGTGGTCGGGACCGGCGGGGAGAGCCTGAACGGGCTCAACTTCCCGCCGCCGTCGAGCCTGCAGGCCTGGGACACAAGTGACTTCGGGGTGCTTGTGCTCACCCTGCACTCCAGCAGCTACACGTGGAAGTTTGTTAATACCAGCGGCGCGGTCATCGACAGCGGCACGACGCAGTGTCACGGCGCCGGCGCGAGCGCGGCGATCGCCGGCACGGTGCGCCACCCTGCGCGCACCGGCGTTGCGCGGCTGGAAGAGCGTGCCCTCGTCTTTGACGCGAGCCCGCTGCGGAGCTCGCTGGTGTCGGCGACGCGAAGCGGCCTCCGAGTCGCGATCCTCGCCTCCCGCGCGGTTGATGTCGTCGTGACGGCGTGGCTGCGTCACGGGCATCGGTTGACACGGCTCGCGTCGTTCTACGAGACCGAGTCGCAGATCACCAAACCACACAGCGTGATCACGCTGCATCTACCCAGCCGCCGGCTGGACGGCATGAGCGCCGGCACGCTCGTCCTGCGGTTCGCCGCCGAGGACGGGGCCGGACATCGACACACGGTGACGCGGACCGTGCGCCTCGGGTAGACGGATGGTGTCCTACCGCATGCGCTCCGGGACACGAGCGGATCCTCGGCCGGATTCGTCCGGCGTCATGCGTGCCGTCGACGGTGAGTGCTGTTGCGTGCTGCTCGCCGGTCTCTGCGTGGCGGCATCGGCCACGGCCGCCGTCGGGCGCCACCGTGACGGTGTCCGCGGCGCCTGCGCCCGCCACCACCACCGCCACCGCAGCGCCGCGACGACGCCTGCCAGGCCGCCGCCGGCTCGCGAGGACTCCGGCACATCGCCCACCCCCGCCGAGCACGACCTACCGCCGCGCCGCCGCTGCCGGTCCGAGGACAACCCGCCCAACGGCGAGCTCCCACGCCCGCCGGCACAACCGCCGGCTGCGCCACCCGCGCCGGCAGGAACGCCACTCCGGCGAGCCCGCTGCCCCCACTCCGACCCCAACGCCGACGACGCCGCCCGTCACCCAGCCATGCACGGGTGTGGCGAGGGGGCCTCGGAGCACGCAACGAGCGGAGCGGCGGGGGCGTCGTCACCGTCGACGGCGACCTCAGGCGTCGCCGCCGGCCGGGGGCGACCTCCTCGTGCGGAACGCCGGCGACCGGCCGTCCCGGCGCGGGTGCGACGATGACCACCGGCGCCGTCGTCACCGGGGATGCCGCTGGCCAGACCAGCCCGGCCCCGTCACAGCCCTCCCAGGCACCCAACATGGGGGGCGGCGCGGCCGCTCCGGCGGCGACGCCGGCACCACCCTCGACCGGCAGCGACCCGGCGCACCCGGCACGGACGCAGACGCCACCGGGCACCTCCCGCGGCAGCCGGGTCTGGCGTGCGCCTGCTGACGAGGTTCCCGGCTCGCAATGCCGGCCCCGCGCGCCGCGCATCGTCGCGCCGGGTCGCGGCGCAAAGCGACGCAGACGAGCCCGCCAGCGCGTCATCGGCCGCGCACGTCTCCGCACCGGCCGGGGGCGGGACCGCCGCCGCCGGGAATCCGCTGGTGCCGCTCGTGTCGCCGGTGCGAGCGCGCCGAGGAGTCCCGCGCCCGCGTCGGCGCACGATCCGACGTTGCGCGAGCCGTCGGCGGCCTCATCGCTCGAGGTCTCGCCTCATGGCGTGCGGCGAAGCCATGAAGGCTCATCGCCCGCGGTTTTCGCGGCTCCACAGCCCGACGTCTTCCCGGCTGCTCACGGAGGGCGACCGACCCGGGGCGTCGGAGTGGTAGCGCCCGGAGGATCGGGCGCGCCAAGCTCCCTGATGGTCAGGGTTGGATTCGCCCGGGTGGCGGCGAGTTGGCTCGCCGGTGTGACCGGCGAGGCGATTCATCTGCAGTTCCCGGTGACCCATCGGCTGGAGCGGCCTGGATAACCCGGCGGACGGCTTTCAGCCGTCACGCACGCGGGCCCCGGCTCGGAGCCGGGGCAGAGCATCTCGATCGCGAGCGAAAGCGAATCGGACACATCGCGATCGATCCGGGTTACTTCACACGAGGGGCAAGAGGATGGACGAGAACACACAGTTGGACTGCAGAGGCGGGGAGGAATTACGGCGCAGTTCGCCGCCGGCGAAGGCGATCGGCTACGCGAGCTGCGCTCTCCCCGGCAGTGCCGCGGCGCTCGAGCTCAAGCAGCAGGCGGAGGTGATCACGCGCGAGTGCAAGCGTCGCGGGATCGAGCTGCTCGAGGTGGTGGGAGAGCACAGTCCGAAAGGCGGCAGGGCGACCAGCCGGCCGGGCCTCGAGTACGCGCTGGACCGACTGGACCGCGGCGCGGCGACCGGGCTGGTGGTTGTCGAGCTCTCTCGTCTCACTCACTCGGTGACCGAGCTCGGCAGGACCATTCAATGGTTGCTTGATCGCGATGTGCGCCTCATTGCGTCCGTCGATTCGCTTGACACCGATACCCAGAGCGGACGGCTCGCCGCCGGCCTGCTGGTCCACGTGTCCGGGTGGGAGCGGAGCAGGATCAGCGAGCGGACCCGTCATGGCCTGCAGGTGGCGCGTCTGAACGGTCGCGCCGTCGGTCGTCCTGCGGTCGCCGACAACCCTGATCTCAGCCAGCGGATTGCGGCGATGCGCGCTGAAGGGATGACCCTGCAGGCGATCGCCAACCAGCTCAACGAAGAGGGCGTCCCGACCGTCCGCGGCGGGGCCAAATGGCGCCATTCGAGCGTCCAGGCCGCTGCCGGCTACCGCCGCGGTGAGCGATCGGGGCGCGAGGCCGTCATGAGCCGACCACTCGCCGCCGGCGACCAGCGCGGCGCATGATGGGAGTTGGTCCGTGACATGAGGGCTCGCTCAACCGGCCGGTCGCGACTCGGCGCGGTACTCGCGGCACTCAGTCTGATCGTGGCTGCGCTCGTGGTTGCCGGCACGACATTCGCCGGCCCTGCCCGCACGACGCGCACAGAGGCAGGTCACCGGCTGCCGGGCGCTCGGGTCCACGCCGCGGCGGGGCGACACGGGGCCACCGGCGTGGGTCGGTGCCCCAGCGCCGTCCCGGGTCAGACCTTGACCCTCGGTCACAAGAGCTACGCCCGCGAGGGCATGGATACCTTCACCAAGTCCGCGCCGCTGGGGTCGTTTCACCAGCGCAGGGCCAACGCGATCGTCTACACCGGCGATCATGGGATGCGGTGGACGGGATATCCCGACGGCTGGCCCTCCACATACTCCGGTCACGCGGAGGGGTATCAGCCGTCAACGGTCTTGTCGGTACACAACGGCATGCTTGATTACCATCTGCACAACGACGCTCAGGGCAACCCCGTCGGGGCGGACCCGTCACCGCTGCCCGACGGGCACCGCTATCAGACATACGGTGCGTGGTCACTGTGTGAACGAGTGGCGCCGGCTGACGCCCACAAACTCGCGGACTTCAAACAGGCTGTGCTGTTGTGGCCGCGCAACTTCCGTGACTGGCTCCGGGCGGAATCCGACTATCCCGAGCAGAACCTCAACACGTTCGACTTCGCCGGTTATTCACACTACGGCGGGGCGGGGGCCCAGGACATCTTCGACATCAAGGCCATGACGCCGCGTTTCGACGCCAGGCAATGGCATGTCTATACACAGACCTGGGGCCCGGGGTTCCGCTCCTACTACGTGGACGGCCGGCTGGTGGGAACCACGACGCGACAGGTGTGGTCTGGACCGGAACGTTGGCAGTTGCAGATCGAGCCACTGGGCTCGATGGGCCCCGTTCCCAACGACGGCGATTCAGGCCACGTCTACATGAAGTGGGTGTGGATCGGAAGGGGCCCGCTGCACTGATCCTCGGGGGCGGGGCCGGCCAGCACGGTCGGCAGATCACGCCCGTCGTTGACGTCGAGGCGCGACCTCATCGCGGGCGACTAGGAATCCTCGCAGCCGGGTAGCAGGAGCCTGCTCTTCATCGCCCCCACGCGCGGCGCACGCGCAACCGGAAGGATCGATGGTGGAGCAGGTCGCGAACGCGTCCACGGCGACGGGTGGTAATGTGCCCGCCCCGCGACAAACGGCCACCGTCGTGTCGATTCTAAGAGGGCGTTAATTAACTCTCTCCGGGTCGTCGGCGGACGCGTCTCGGTCCCCGCCCCGCTCTGGCATCCGAGTCCGGCCGGTAACAGGTCCGGCCACAAGGACGGCACGCGCGCCCCGCACGGCCACAAGGAGGGATCCATCCCGTGAGACGCTTCCTGATTCTCGTATGTCTAGTCCTTTCGGGCGTTTTTGCGGCCGTAGCCACTACTTGGGCGAGCACGTCGCCCGCTGCGACCCGCGCGCATCACCGTCGCCCTCGCGTCCACCACCGGCGCCGTCGTCCGTCACGCGCGCGCCACCACCACCGCCGCCATCGTCACCGTCGGCATGTCCACCACCGCAAGCACAAGCAGCCGACCCACCGGAAACCTGTAGCGCCCCCACCCACCCCGCCGGCGGTCCCGACGGCGTCAAACACCGCCAAGATTCAACATGTTGTGTGGATTCTCATGGAAAACGAGAACTTCGGGTCGATCATCGGTTCTGGGTCGGCGCCGTTCATCAACAGCCTGGCCAACACCTACGGGCTGGCGACCAACTATTCCGCGATCTCTCATCCGAGTCTGCCCAACTACATCGCGTTGACCAGCGGCAGCGATCAGGGGATCGCCGATGACTCCGATCCCTCGAGCCACCCGCTGAACGTCCCGAGCATCTTCAGTCAGCTGCCGGCCGGCGCATCACGGTCGCTGGAGCAGGACATGCCATCGAATTGTGCCACGGGCAATTCCGGTGAGTACGCGGTCCGGCACAACCCGGAGACGTACTACACGAATCTCGGCGCCGAGTGCAGCACGTACGACGTTCCTTTCGGCGCGACGCCGGACCTCAGCGCCCGCTTCACGTTCGTGACGCCGAACCTGATCAACGACATGCACGACGGGACGATTGCTGACGGTGACATGTTCCTGCAGAGTTATCTGCCGGCGCTCGTGGCTACGCCGCAATACCAGTCGGGGAGCACGGTGATCTTCGTCACCTGGGATGAGAACTCAGGCACGAACGGTAACCAGGTGCCGTGCATCGTCATCTCGCCGTACACGCATGGTGTGAAGGACCCCACTCCGTACACCCACTACTCGTTGCTGCGCACGACGGAGGAGTTGCTCGGGCTCCCGCTGCTGGGGAACGCGGCATCCGCCACCTCGATGCTCGGCAAGTTCGGGTTCTGAGCATGCGCACCCGGCGACGCCCCGACGTGATCGGGAGTACAAGCGTGCGAAGAATGGCGACAGCCAGTGCGGTGTTGGCGGCGCTCCTATGCCTCGGAGCGGCGAGTCCCGTGGTGGCTCGCGACCACCGGGCCGGGGCCGGTACGCGCAGCGAAGGGCAGGAGCAACGGCAACCCGCCGCGCGTCACAGACACACGATCGGCCACGTGGTGTGGATCCTCATGGAGAACAAGGACTACGCCTCGGTGATCGGTCCGGGCTCGGCTCCGTTCATCAACCGTCTGGCACGCACCTACGGCCTGGCGACCAACTATTCCGCGATCTCGCATCCGAGTCTGCCCAACTACATCGCGCTGACGAGCGGGAGCGATCAGGGCATCAGCGACGACTCAGACCCGTCCAGCCACCGGTTGAACGTCCCGAGCATATTCAGCCAACTGCCGGGCGGGGCGTCGCGATCGCTGGAGCAGGGGATGCCGTCCAACTGCGCCAACGGCGACTCCGGCGAGTACGCGGTCCGGCACAACCCCGAGACGTACTACACGAATCTCGGCCAGGAATGCCGCCGATATGACGTGCCTTTTGGCGCAAGGCCGGACGTGAGCGCACGCTTCACATTCGTGACGCCGAACCTGATCAACGACATGCACGACGGATCGATCGGGGACGGAGACAGGTTCCTGCAGAGCTACCTGCCGGCGCTCATGGCGACCCCGCAATACCGGTCCCGCACCACTGCGATCTTCATCACATGGGACGAGAATGAGGGTGGGGGTGGAAATCAGGTCCCGTGCATCGTGATCTCGCCGTTCACGCATGCGGTGAGGGACGGCACTCACTACACCCACTATTCGCTGCTCCGGACCACCGAGGCCCTGCTCGGGCTCCCCCTCCTGGGTCACGCGCGGTCCGCTACCTCGATGCTCGGCAAGTTCGGCTTTTAGACGATGCCGGTTGAACGCACGCCTCATGCCGCCGGGAGCTGAACCCATGCGACGAATCTGGATAGTTGCCGGCCTGCTGCTCGCGGTGCTGCTCTCCGGTCCATACACGGCCATCGCCGCGTCACGGCAGGATCAATCAGCACATCCGCGCCGCGCCCACCGGCGCACCCAGCACCACAAGCGCGCTCGCCATGACAAGCACAAGCGGCATCACAAGCACAAGCGACACCGCCGTCATCGGCACAAGAACCCCCCGAAGACCACCCCGCACCCCACGCCAGCGCCGCCGCCCGCCGCCCCGGTGCTCGCGGCGCCTGCTTACGCCGGGCCGTGCCCGACCGCTCCGCCCGCAAGCGCGCTGGCGCTCGGAGGCAGGATGTACGCGCTGGAGGGCATGGACACGTTCACCAAGGCCGCCCCGCTCGGTTCGTTCGCGCAAAGCTCGAACAACCAGATCGTCTACGTCGGTGACCACGGGATGAGCTGGACCGGGTACGGGGACGGTTGGAGCTCGACGTACACCGGTGGCAAGGAGGGTTATCAGCCGTCGACCGTGCTGTCGGTCCACGACGGCATGCTGGACTTCCACCTGCACAACGACTCCAACGGCAACCCGGTGGGGGCCAATCCGTCGCCGCTCCCCGGTGGGAACCGTTACCAGACCTACGGGGTGTGGTCCTTCTGCGAGAAGATGGCGCCGGGTGACGCGCACAACCTCGACGACTTCTATCAGGCGCCCCTGCTCTGGCCGTCAAACGACGCCGACTCGCCGTCATCGGAGTCAGACTTCCCAGAGGGCAACCTGGCCGGTCCCGACTTCAATGGCTTTTCGCACTACGGGGGATCCGGTGCGCAGGACTACTTCTCCATCCGCGCCGTGATGCCGACGTTTGCCGCCACGCAGTGGCATGTCTACACGCAGGAGTGGGGGCCGGGGTTCCGGTCCTACTTCGTGGACGGCCAGCTCGTGGGCACGAGCACCCACCAGGTGTGGTCCGGACCGGAGCGCTGGCAGCTGCAGGTGGAACCGTCGGGTACGAACGACGGCGATTCCGGCGACGTCTTCATCGGGTGGGTGTGGATCGGGACCCCGACGTCATGACCGCGGGCTGCCGCGCAGGACGAGCCCGAGCGCGATCGCCGCGCCGACCATCTGACCGATCAGCCAACCCCACCCGGCGCCGGTAAGGCCGACGATCGGGATCAGCCACAGATCCAGCCCGATGGTGAAGAGGGTGGAGGCGCCGGCGATGAGCAGCGCTCGTCCCGCGCGTTCCTGGATGCGCTCCACGGCGATGACGAAGTTGACGAGCGTGAACGGGATGAGCGCGACCGCGAACAGCCGCAGGAGGTCGGCCGCCTGCGTGTACTGCGGGCCGAACGCGGCCATGATCTGGTCGGCAAATGCCACCACCACCACCACGAGCGGGATCACCACGACGAACGCCAGCCGGCTCACCTGCCTGACCAGCGAGCGAACCTTGTCCTCCGCGAGCGCACCCTCGACGATGAGGGCATTGGACATGTTGACCGCCAGCAGCCTGAACGAGAAGCTCACCGCCCAGGCCGAGTAGTAATAGGCGTTCGCCGCGCCTGGCATGAAGGCCAGCACCAGCAACGAGACGAGCGAATCCGGGATGGCCGCGGTGACGGCGACGAAGTGATGGCCGGTGGCGAAGCGGACCAGTTGTCGTTCACTGGGAAGCCGTGACGGGACGGCCTGCTCCCTTTTCAGCAGCCGCCCGAACAGAGCGACGTTGATGACCAGCACGAGTCCGACTAGGCCGAGCACCCAGGCGCCGAGGATCGCCCACGCGCTGGCGGACGCAGCCAGCGCCACGAGCAGAACAGCCTTGATGGCACCGAACGTGGCGTTCTCGATCGGCACCCATCCGGCCCGGCGCAGACCGATCAGCACCGGGTCCTGGAGTGAGAAGATGACCCAAAAGACGATCGATGCGGCAAACAGCATGACGGTCAGTGGGCTCTGGGTGAGGATGCCGAGGCCGGCCAGACGTGCAAAGCCGGCGAGGAAGATACCCGTGGCGACGAGCGAGATCGCGATTGCCGCGGCGTAACTGAGTCGGACCAGGCGCCTTTGAGCGCGGCCCGCCACCGGCACGTAACGCAGCAGCACATACTGGAGCCCAACCCATCCCAGGCTCGAGACGAGCGTCATCGCGCTGATCGCCCCCGCCCCGATCCCGACGGCCTTGGCCGGGTAGAGGCGCGCCGCCAGCACCCAGTACGCGAAGCCGAGGATGCCATTCAGCCCCGTGGTCAGCATCAGTGCGAACGAGCTGCGGTACAGCGGCACCTGCCGGACGTTGTTGAGGCGTGCGACGTAACTCATAATCAAGCGAGCTCCAACTCGCGGGCGAGTGCGCCCACGGCCCGTTCGGAGGTCCAGGACTCCGGCACGAGCACACGTCGTGCGGGGGCGGCGGCCAAGGCGCAGGAGATGATGGCTCGTTCGTGAGTCAGGAGCGTCTCGTATGCGGCCCGTACGCCGGGCACCCTGAAGATCTCCGACCGTTGCCCCATCAGGACATCGTCGGCTTCGGCAGCGAGCTCCACCGCGGTCAGTTGCTCGAGGGTGAGCGCATCGACCCGAGCACGCCGGACGACGACGACGTCGCCGATGAGCACGCGAACCGGACTGGGCGACTCCGTCCCGACCGCATTCGTGTCGATGGCATCCGCGCGGACCGCATCCGTGCCGATCGCGGACGGGCTCACGCTGACCGGTGGAGCCACGAAGCCGCGCGTGAGCGCCTTGACACGCCCCAGCGTCGCGAGCCTGGTCTGCACGGACGGCCGTAGTGCGGCGAACGCAGCCGGCGCTGTCAGCGACAGATCGGGATACAGACGCAAACGCCGGGGGAACGGGAGGCATTCGCGGTCTGCGTTGATGATGACCTGGTCGTCGCCGAGCACACGCAGGCCGGCCGCGAGGGCGCGTGCCGCGAGACTCGTCTTTCCGCTGCGCGACCGGCCGAGCAGCAGGAGGGTTCGGTCTCCCTGGGCAATGGCCGCGCTCGGTAGCAGCACGAAGCCCGCGCGTATCGCGGCAAGGGAGACGAGTGGCTCGATCACCTGGCTCTGCACGAGCGCGAGGCCGAGCGGCCCGCGCACCGCGACCGCGACGCGCATCGTGTCCACCCCGGGTCTCACCGGGACCGATGCGTGCCAGCGTGCCAGTTTGTGGCTGCCCAACAGCTCAGGGTCATTGGCGGCGGCGCCGGCGGTCGGGCGGACTCTGGTTCCGATCACCGCCTCCACGGCGGGCGCTTCCGAGCGCGTGGCGAGGGCCGCAGAGCCGTACTCGGCGCGAAAGTACGCCCTGGCTCGGCGCTCTCCCCGGATGGAGACGGTCAAGCCTGGGCCGAAGCGGTAGAGGTCCGCGGCCGCCGGATCCTCGTCACCAGCATTGGGCCAGAGCATCGGCGACCCTCCGAGGGTCCGTGGGGAAGGGAGCCGTGACCTCGAGGACCTGCACGCCTTCGAGCAGGTTGCGAAGCCGCTCGGTCTCGCGACCTCGCACGGCGGCGAGCGCAGACTGGCCGGGGTTCGCGTCGGCATACCGAACGCGCGCGTCGAGCTCGTACAGCGTGCGGCGCTCGTAGGCACCGCTGTGCGCCAGCCGTTCCGCTGCCCATCCCACCTCAGCGGGCCGGACCGTGATCTCGTCAGTTGACACGGTCGTGAGCATCGCGAGTGTCGCCAACGGGGGCGTGCGGCCCGTGTCCAGCGACGACCCGTAGATTGCCGCCACCTCTGTCTGACGGAGCGAGAGGCGGCTCGCCAGTGTGACGGCGCGGTCCAGCTGTGACTCGAGGGCAAGACCGACCCGAGTCGGCCGCCGCGTGAGCAGCGGGACCGGGCGACGTGCCGTACGAGCGACCCGCAGGCGTGTGCGCTGTGACGCCCGGAGGTGAGTCCGCAGACGCGGCAGATACTCGAGTACCCAGTCGCGGATGCCCACGGACACCGGAAAGGCGTGCAGGCGCCCGCTGCTGTCGAGAATCGTCCATTTGTCCGAGATAAAACGCCCGCCTTGCTCAGCAAGGGCAAGCGCCGTTTCAGTCTTACCGCTCTCTGACCAACCACAGACCAAGAGTCCGCCCCGTTCCACTTCCACCGTGGCTCCGTGCACAGTAATTGCCCCGTGCTCAAGTGTACCAAGTTGAAGGAGCGGACGCACCAATTCCGACATCGCCTCCCACAGTGGAAAGTTAGGGTCATATGAAAGGCTGACCTGGCCGTTCTGGGGGTACACGCGGGGCAGCTCGAAGCGGGAGGTTCCCCGCAACAGGTAACAGCCGCGACCGTCCGATCCGGTGCGCCGGCCGTCCCCCGCCGGCCCATGGACATCGGAGAGGCTGCGAGCTAGGATGTCCGTGTTGGGGCTAAGCACGATGTCGGCATGAGTCGGGACTGGTGCGACGCTCGGCTCGTATGGATCGAGTTGCGCGTCAAGTTGCCGAAAGATCTGCTCTCGGTCATCGTTAATTGCGAGCTTCACCAGCCCGTGCAGATCAAATATGCGTGCCATCAGAATAAGTAGTTTCTCACCATGCTGACTGAGACTCAGCCAGCTGTGACGAAGGTACCGGGAAAAGCCCGCAAGGTGGGGGATCGTGCGACGTCACCCGTGATCGCGGTGATCGCGTTGGCGCTCAGCGTCGTCCTCCTCGCGCAAGCTCACCTGAAGCTTGACGGTTACGGACTGCTGAACAGCTTGCCGCTGCCCTACTACGCGGGCCTGGCGGGGCTCGTGTTGGCGTCGGCGGTCGAATGGCGCCGCGAATCGTCGCGCCCGGCTCTCGTGCTCGTCTACGTGCTCGCGTTCCTGCTGTTGGTCTGGCTCACACCGTACGTGCTCGAGGGCACGCCCAGGTTCCGGACCTCGTACCTGAGCTACGGGTATGTCGATCCGGTCGCCCGAGGCCAGGGTCTGTTCCCGCGCTTGTTCGTCTACCACAACTGGCCGCTTTTCTCGATCGCCATGGCCGCGCTGAAGAACGCTTTCGCGCTCTCGCCGCTGACGCTGATGGCGTTCTTCCCGACCGTCATCATGGCGCTCTATCTGGTACCGCTCTCCGCGCTCCTATTGATGACGACCGACCGGACCTGGCCCGGGCCCGCAAAGCGGTGGCGCTCCTTAAGCGGGGTGCTTGGGGCTGATGCCCGATGGGTGGTCGGCCTGTGGATATTCGTGGTCTTCCAATGGACCAACCAGGACTACTTCAGTCCGCAGGCGCTGGCGTTTCTGTTCTACCTCGGTCTGATGGTGGTGCTGGCCCACACGTCTCTGCGACGGGACGGCACCTTCAACGCGGCCAGCGGTGGCGCGACTGTGATTCTGTTCACGCTGATCGTCGCGACCCACGTCCTCAGCGGGCTCATCGCACTGTTCGTCATCGCGGGACTGACATTGACGAAACAGCTGCGCCGGCCGACCCTCCTTCTTCTCTGCCTGCTCGTGTTCGTCGCATGGCAGGCGTATCCCGCGGCGCCCTTCTACCAGTTCTACGGCCATCGCCTCCTGGAGACGGTGTTTGCCGCCGGCGATTTCCTGCAGACGAACGTCTCCGGTCGAATCAGCGGCAGCGGAGAGCACCTGACCGTGAGCCGCGCGCGCGTCGTCGTGACCGCCATCGTGTTCGCCCTGGGCCTGCTCGCGCTGGCCGCGCACCTGTGGTCGGGGCGCGGTGACCGGCGGCGCAGGCCCCGTGTGCTCTGGGACTCATTGCCCCACGAACAACAATTCGCGCTCGCCTGGCTGATCTCCACGGTGCTCGTCGGTCCGGTCTCGGCCTACGGCGGTGAGATGCTCATCCGCACCGAGCTGTTCAGCCTCCCTCCGCTCGCCATCATCGTCGCCGCGACCGTGAATCGGCGCCGCATCCTCGCGGTGGTGGCCGGCACGCTCACGGTGATGGCACCGCTCCACATCCTCACCCACTACGGGAACGAGCTCTATGACTACGTCTCGCCGGGCGAGCTGGCGGGGTTCCGCTTCATCGCAGATCGGCTGGCTCCGGCGAAGATCTACGGCGGCTTCCCGGGCGGCGGGTTCCTGAAGTCAGTGAGCCTGCGGTGGCGCAACAGTTCAGTTCCCGGGGGCAGCCACGTGCCGACCGCTGCCGATTTCCTGGAACCCAACGCGCACCATTGGGGGCGCGTGCCCGGAGGCGTGTACGTGGCCTTCGGCCGCGGCGATGTCGCGGCGGCGACGCTGTTCTACAACAAGCCGGATCTGATCCCGACGATGCAGCGCCTCGTCGCCCATGATCCGCAGTTCAGGCCTGTGTACCTCACACCTGACTACTCGATCTACCACTGGTTGCCGCCCGCCGAGAGGCGGTCGCGGCGGCGGTCCGCAGCCTACGCCAGGGTGGCCTCCGCGGGCCGGCCGTCAGGCGGTGGCGTGACGACCGCAGGCGGGCGCACGCGAAAGACGATCAAGCCGACGAGGTAGCCCGCCGCCGCGGCGCCCACCGATCCCACCATGGCGCCGACAACACCGAGACCCTCCTCGACGTGCCCGCCCAGGGCACGCCTGACGCTGGCCTTCACGCGGGCGGGCAGGGCGTGGCGGAGGTAGGTGCGCTCCGTGTCCAGTGATCGTCGATCTCCCAGGCGTCGGACGAGCGCCTTGGAGATTCCCTCGAAGTAGCAGCGGCGCAGGAGGTACCCGACGGTGGCTCGAGCGGCGGGTACGTGGTGGTCGATCTCGGCGCCCTTGACCAACGCGATCCGGCCACTGGGCGCTGCACGGGACGCGCGCAGACAGAATTCGGTCTCCTCGCAGCCGAGGGGCAGGCTGCCCAGACGTCCGATCGCGGGGTTGAAGGTCCCCACCCTCCTGAACAGCTCAGCGCGAAATGCCATGTTGCAGCCAAGGGGGTTACGCACCGAGCCGGATTCGGGAAGACCTGTATATGAGCACCCGACCACCCAGAGGAACTCGGGTGGGAACCACGCGGGTGCGGACTCGGCCCAGAGGGGATGTGCGTGACCGCCGGCGCCGATCACGGCCGGATCATCGAACGCGGACAGGAGGTGGGCGAGCCACTTCTCGTGAGCGACGGCGTCGTCATCAATGAACACGATGAAGTCACCTCGGCTGCGGGCGATGGCCGTGTTGCGAGCCGAGGAAAGCCCCCGCGCGTCCTCGTTGGCGACGATCTCCACTTCCTCGGGTAGTCGTGACCGGAGATCCGCCGCGAGGGCGTCGTTGTGGTCGACCACGATGACCACCTGGCCTGGGGAAGGCTCCTGACGCAGGACCGATCCGACACAGGCGACGGTCTGCTCGAGCCTGGCTGATGCAAAGGCACAAATCACCACCGTGGCCTGTGTCGCGGTGGCCGGTGGGCGTGTCTCCAGGCTGTGAGTGTGTGTATCCAATTGACCGCTGGCTCGCGCTCGAGTACGAACGGTTAACACTTCGTTTGCCCCACCGAGATCCTATAGCATCAGACCGGATGCTGCGAGGCGCCGGTCGCGTTCAGTGCCACCGTCACGGTGTGACACGGATGGTCACGATCGCGCTCATGGCAATGGGGGTGGCTGGGTGCGGTGGTGGAGCGCCGACGACCCGTTCCTCCGCCGCGCCGGCTCGGAGCCCGGTGTCCTCCACCGTCGCGTCCTCGTCTGCAGCGACCATCGCCGGCCCGGTGTCGCGGATTGCCGTGATCGTGCTCGAGAATAAGGAGTACAACGAGATCATCGGGCGGCCGGCGGCTCCCTACCTCAACGCCCTCGCCCGCCAGAGCGCCGTCGCCGCCAACTACCACGCCATCACACACCCATCGCTCCCCAACTATCTTGCTCTGACCGGCGGCTCTACGTTCGGGTACAGCGGGAGCGACTGCGGGACGTGTTCGGTCTCGCATCGCAACCTCGTCGACCAGCTCGACGCGGCCGGGATCTCCTGGAAGGTGTATGTGGAGGATCTGCCCTCACCGTGTGCGTCCACAGCGACCGCGGGAGCGTACGTCCGGCGGCATGACCCGTTTATGTACTACCGCGATGTGAGCGACAACCCCGCGCGGTGTCGGGCGATCGTGCCGACCACCACACTGATGCGTGACCTGGCGGACCACTCCCTTCCCAGGTTCATGTGGTTGGTGCCCAATATCTGTCACGACATGCACTCGTGCTCTACGTACACAGGCGATCGATACCTGCGCGCGATGGTGCCTCGGCTGCTGGCGGAGCTCGGTCCCTCAGGCGTGCTCTTTCTGACGTTCGACGAGGGGGAGACGAACTCGGCCTGCTGCGGGGTCGCCAAAGGAGGGCACATTCTCACCTTGATCGCCGGACCAGGCGCGCGAGCGGGCGTCCGGTCGCTGACGCCCTACGACCACTACTCGTTGCTCCGTACGATCGAGGATCTCTTGGGGCTTCCGAGACTCGGGGGGGCCGCGCTTCCCTCCACACGGCCGATGACCGATCTGCTACGCGTCCGGCCTCTGCGCTAGCCCGCGGGCGACACGAGCGCAGGCGGGGCAGCGAAGAGCGCCGACGGCATCTGGCTGACCGCCGGCGCTCTTGCTGACGCAACGTCGGCGGCAGGGGCCGCCACCGACGTCTCCTCCGGTCACCTACCGGATGAGCCTGATCGTCTTGCCGGTCCAGGTGGTGCCCGGCGCGAGGGACGTGAATCCACCCTGGACGACGAGAGGCAGTCTGTTCACGTGCTCGAAGGATCGCCGCCCTGGCGCGTGCGGTGACTGTCGCGTCGCGTGACCAAATGAGATTAAGTGCCACAACCCGGTTCATGGCCCATTGCCTTTCTTTGCCCTCCCGTGCGCGACCGGAGCCAGTGAGCGCAGACCGCGTACGGCGTCCCGTCTCGGCACGACTCGTGGTGCCGGCGGCGGGCCCTCGCCGCCGGCACCACGGGGTGGGACGCCAGCGGCTGGTGGCCAGCCGCCGGCGTACCACTGCTCCCCTCCTACGCCTTCAGCGTGATCGGCCTCGAGGTGCTGACCGCACCATGGCCGGAAGGCGTGAAGCTGCCCTTCGCGGTGAGCTTCATCCTCCGCGTACCGCTGAGCACCCGCCGGCCCTTGCTGGTGAGCTCGATCTTCGCTGTCGCCTTACCGCTGCTGTGGAACACCAGCGTAACCGTGGCGACCAGGACCTTCGCCCCATGCTTGGGTGCGAAGTACCAGGCCACGACGAGACGCCCGGGCGACGGTGCGGCGAAGGAGAACGAGTAGCCGGCGTGGTTGAGCACGCCCCGGATCGTCCCTGCCTTGCCATGCACCGCGAGCACGTTGCGCAGCAGGCCGCGGATCTTAGAGGCGCTCAGAGTGACGGTGCCGCCTGAGCTTCCCTGGCCGCCGGTCGTCCCACCGCCGGTCGTCCCGCCGCCGCTTCCGCCGGTGCTGCCGCCGCTTCCGCCGTTGCCGCCGCCGCCGTTGGTCGAGCCGGGCTTCACGACTCCCGTCGCCGAGGAGGTCGCCGGGCTGCTGGTGACACCGGACGCCGTTGCGGATTCCAGGACCCGCAGGGTGTGTCCGACATCAGCGTTGGCCGGCATGTAGCTCTGTGCGGTCGCCCCGGCTATTGCCGAGCAGTTGGCCCCGGACGCGTCGCAGTCCTGCCACTGATACGAATAGCCCGTCGGGCTCTTGGGGATCCAGGAGCCGTGCGACTCGGTCAGCTTCTGCCCCGCCTGTGCGGTCCCGGAGATGCTGGGGGCCGCGGTGTTGCCGGGCGTGACGACGGTCGTCGTCAGGTGTGAGTGCGTCGCGTCGGATGCGGAGCCGCCTGGCCATGTACTCGTGGCCGTGACGTACGCCACCATGATGTGGCCGAGGTCGCCGTCCGTGAGGGCGTAGTTAGGCGAGGTGCCCGGCGGGACGGGGAGTGCCTTGCCGCAGTTCAGGCCCGCGCCGTCGCACCGCTGCCACTGGTAGGCGAACGCCGGCGGAGAGTTGGTTCCGCCCGTGTCCCAGGTGCCCGAGGTGACGCTCAGCGTTTGACCATCCTGGGTGACGCCCGAGATTACCGGCGCGAGGCGGTCGAGCGGCGCGCCGAATGCGACGGCGCCGGACGCCGCCGAGCTCACGGGGGTGCTGCTTCCCGGCGAGCTGAAGGCCGTCACGAGAAAGACCAGCATGTGTCCAACGTCGCCCGCCGCGACCTGGTAGGTCGTGTTCGTGGACGGGGTCCCGGCGGCCGCGGTGCAGTTCATGGTCGGCGGGGCGGGGGGCACCCCCGCAACGCTGTCGCAGTCCTCCCACTGCACCTTGTAGTAGCTCGCCCCGCTCCACGTACCCTTGTTGCCGAGGAGGTACTCGCCCACCATCGGCGCGGCCACCTCGTTCTGGCGCTTCGCGCCAGGCGGTTGTTGGATCTGGGGCGCTGCGGTGTTCGTTGGCGGTGCCAGCGGTGTGGCCAGCGGAGCCGCTCCTGCCGTAGCCGGGACGAGCGCGGCGACCAGAACGCCGAGCAGCGGTGTGAGCAGTCGTGCCAGATGGTTACGCCTACGATGCATGGATACTGCCCCCTGTCGTGAGTGGTACCTGTGGCATTGATGTAGCCCCTTTGGTTGGTGAGTGCGTCAGTACTGCGGTGTGTGTCATAGCCCGACCACCTTGGCGAGCCTTGCCGCGCTGAGCAGAAGTGCCAGCAGCATCGCCCACGCGGCAAGCGGCGCGAGAGATCTCGCGATGGAGGGGAAGCGCCCGGTGCCGGCCCCTTTCCCCACTTCAAGAGGGATCGCGACGGCCAGCGTCGCCAAGGTCACGAGGAGGAGATGTCCGTCGTAGGCGGCATGCCCCGCCTGGAACAGCAACCACGCCAGCGCGGCGATGGCGAGCCCCAGTAGGACCGGGAGCGCCAGCAGCCATGCCACCGTCCCGCCAACCAGCAACCGGCGCACGGGCCCAGGTGCGCGGACGCTACGGTCAGTCAGCCCCCGCCACAGGCCGATGTAGTTACCCACGGCAAACCCGGCGAAGTACGGCCACGGACGCAGCGCCTGCCTGGTCCCGCGAACGAGGCCCAGCGCGGCGGCGGCAAACGGGATGATCATTGCGTTGACCAGCGCTGCGCGGCCGTGCTTGCGCACCATGCGACCCAAACCGGCGCCATCGGCGAGCCACTGCTTCCCGGCGAAGGTGAACCCGTTGGCGAAGCGATGCTGCCCGATCATCGTCTCCGAGACGCCGACCGGGAAGCCTGCCGTCATCAGCCGGATCCGGAGGTCGATGTCCTCACCCGAGCGCAGGTCGCCGTCGAGCGGGTTGGCCAGCAGCAAATCTCGTGACACGAGACTGGCGCAGACCCCGAACCACCCCTTGCTCTGCCCTTGGTTGTGGTGATCGGCCAGCGACTGGCTCCAGTAGTCGCCGGCGCCGACGCTGCGGAGGCCCGCCTGAAGCGCGACCAGGTGGCGATCACGGCGCTCCTGGTCCAGGTCACGAAGCGCGTTCGGCGGGAGGACGACATCGGCGTCAACCAGCGCCACCCACGGCTGGGAGGCCGAGGCGACGCCCATCATCCTTGCGGCCGCGACACCGGTCCCCCCGTCATCGATCACCTTGTCGACCCAGGGCCGGGCGAGCTCAACCGTACGATCCGTGGAGCCGCCGTCCACCAGGATGATCTCGGCCGGAGCGTTTGCGCGGATCGCGGCCAGACACGACTCAATCCAGTGCTCGGCATTGCGGGCCGGAACGACCGCGCTGATGCGCGGCGCGCCGGCGTCGCTTGTGGCCGGAAGGGCGAACTCGATGGCGGCGGCCGCGACGAGCTCGGAGTCCTGGGCGTCTTCGCCGGCGTTGCCGGTCGTGCGCCAGGAGAACCGAGTCCTGGCCTGTGTGGCATCGTCGAACCAGACGATGTTGACCGTCTCCCCGCCCACGACCAGACGCCGCACGACGCGAAGCGGGTGCGAGCTCGAGGGCCGGCCGCCCCGCAACCGGCGGGCTCGTGCCAGGAACGCGCTCCAGAGATAGGCAAACGGGCCAAGCAGCATCCCGAGCCGCATCAGCCACGTGAGGCGATACGGATAGCGGACGCAGGTGTCGCCCAGCTGTCGCGGCGCGGGATCGCGCGAGTAGTAGACCGCGGCCGCCATCGCGTGTAGCCAGGCTCGGCGTTCCGGGCCGGCGATCAGCCGTTTGGTGATGATCGCACCGAGCCCGAGGCCGTAGCGGTAGATCTGGCCCCGGCGGGCTCCGGCATCGGCGGGATGCTCACGCCAGACGATCGCGTTGGGTTCGTATGAGATCGTGTAGCCACACCGAAGCAGCCGGGCGAGGAGGTCGATGTGCTCGCCGCCGCATGCGGGGGTCGCCGGGCCCAACGCGACGTCGAAGCCGCCGATCTCGCGCCCGACGTCGGTGAGCATGACGATTCCGGCACCAGACCCGAGGCCGCCCACCGTATAGGCGAGGAGGGGGTGGCCGTTGTCGGTGTCAGACCGACGGTATGTCCGTCGCGTGATGCTGTCACCGGTGAGCGCCGGCGCGAATCGCATCCCGTCGCATGCCTGCGGTGATGCGCTCCGACTCGTCACGCATACGGTGTCGGGTTCGGCGAGCAGGGCGCTTACGCAGTTTCGGATCCACTCCGCGTCGACGACGACGTCGGCGTCGATGAAGCCCAGCATGACCCCCTCGGCCCGGGCCAGCCCCGTGTTCCGCGCCATCGACGCCGATGACCACGGTTCCTCCATGTAACGCAGCCTCAGTTCGTCTGGAAACTGCGTGACCAGCATCCGCGCAGTGTCCGGCGTGGGAGGCCCGTGATCGACGATGATCACCTCGAAGTCGTCGTAGTCGGAGTCCAGAACTGAACGCAGGCAGCGCGGCAGCGTCGGTACGTTGCCGCACGTCGTGACGATGACGCTCACCGTCCGGGGGGTGTCGGTGTGCTCCATGGATGCGGCCTCCACCGTGTCCGGCAGCCACTTGCCGGCGACGGCTCGGATGCCGCCGGGTGCTACCGCCATCTGCGCTCCCCGCTAACCCGATGCGCTGCCCGACCGCGAGTCGGCCACCACGATGGCTCGCTAGGCGCGCTTCGCGCATATCCGAGCGAGGTCCGGGTGGGCGGGCGTCCGGCATCGAGTTGCGAGGAGAGGCCAACCGGGTCTCTCGCTCCATCACCCAGCGCAGACGGGTGTGGCGCGGCTAGCATTTCTTCATAGAGATCCCAGGTGGCATCGATGGCGGCATCCCAGGAGATCGTCGAAGAGGTGAGCAGGTCCGGATTCGGGATGATCGAGAGGCGAGAGGCCTCTTCGATCGCGTCCGCCACGTCCAGCGGTGAGCTTCTCGGCGCGACGAAGATCACGCCACCGCCCACCCGCTCGGCGGCATGCCGTTGGATGGGGAGGTCGGATGCCACCACTGAGACGCCCGCCGCGCACGCCTCGCTCACCGCCGTTCCGGAGCTCTGCGTGGCCGGGAGCGACACCACGACGCGCGCCGTGCGCAGCCACCTGTGAAGCGTCGCGTCGGCGACCGGTCCGGTGAAGTGCACGCGCGAGGACACGCGAAGGTCGTCCGCAAATGCCTGGAGACGTTCGCGCCCAGGGCCGTCACCGACCACCACGAGCCGGAACTCCGGGTCCAGACTGGCCATTGCGGCAATCGCCCGTCCCACGCCGGTGTCGCGGTCGAGTCGGTCCACTGTCAGCACCACGGTGCCGGGGACACCGAACGGCTCGGCGGCTCGGATCGCGTCCGGGTCGACGCCGTCCGGCACGACCGCCGTCCGGCTCGCCGCCTGCGGGACGCTGCTGCACAGCAGGTCCCGCTCGATCTCCGATCGGCAGACGATTCGCGGTGCCGCCGCGAGCATGGCTCGTGCGGCCCGCGTGTGTGGCCAGCCCAGGAAGACGTCGGCGGATGCACCAGGCGTGAGGACGAGTCGGCGCACCCGCGCGCTCGCCACCGCCAGGGCCACCGGTGCCTGCCGGGTGTGGACGTCGATGACGTCGAACTCGTGCGAGGCCACGCGCAGGTGTTCACGGAGACGCGGCGATACCGCAAAGCGGAGAGGGCCTGCCACCACCGGAAACGTGCGTATGGTCACCGGGTCGCGGTGCACGACCGAGGCGCGGACCGGGCCCTGGGTTAAGACCTCCACCTGCGCTCCGCGGTGCGCGAGCCCACGCGCCAACTGATCCACACGGCGCTCCAGCCGTCCGGACTCGGGCAGGAAGCTCGAGGCGACAAGCGCGATCTTCATGACCCCACCAGCCGGGACGCAAGGCGCGGCAGGAGCGATCGCCGCGACGCCGAGACGGGAAGCTCGCGCATGATCGTGCGCAGGACGCGAGATCCATCCGGCAGTGCGCGGAGGTTGCTGGTCCCGTGCAGGCGAACGTTCTCGTAGCTGGGGACCTCGTGAACGATCAGGCCCGCCTTCGCGATCCGGACGTTGATGAGGGTCTCGACCTCGAACCCGTCGCAGTCGACTCGCATGTACGGGAGGCACCGCGCCCAGAAGGCGTTGTAGCCGTAGCACAGGTCGGTGTAGCTCGTTCCGTAGAGCGTGTTGACGATCGTCCGCAGCACGTGATTGCCCAAGCCGCGAGCGCGAGTGATGTCGGCGCTCGAGCCGCCCTGCGCGAACCGTGAGCCCTTGACGAAATCCGCGCCGTTGCACAGCGCGGAGACGAACCGAGGGATCTCCGCCGGGTCGGTGGACCCGTCGGCATCGAGCATCACGATGATGTCGCCCGTGCACGCGGCGAATCCGTCCGCCATCGCGTTGCCCTTGCCCTTGCCCGATTGGGTGACGATGCGGACGTCGGGCCGAAGCCTCTTGGCAACGTCGACCGTGCCGTCATGCGAATGGCCGTCCACCAGGACCAGCTCGTGAATTCCTTCGGGCAGGCGCGAGAAGGTGTACGGCAGGTTCTCCGCCTCGTTCATCGCCGGAATCACGACACTCACCCGCGGCCCGGCGGGCGCCAATGTGGCCACTGACTGCCGCGCACCGCCGGTACGCGCAGCAGTGTCAAATCGACTCTCGACGCGCGTGTCCTCAAGTACCTCGAGCCCCGTCGAAGACATCCGATCCTCGTTCCACTGCAACATGGTCACGCCCCCCAGATATGAATTGTGATCATCGTGTGATCGCGTTTTCGATTATGAACTCCAATCACGCCGTCGCAAGGGAGGTCGGCGATGACGTGACGCACCGGTTACGTCAAAGGTGTGCGTCGCTCAGAGCGTCACCAGCTGTGTTGCCCCAGCGCTGGAGGAGCCGAGGCGTGAGGGGCGGCGGTTAGTTACAGACGACGATCATGGCCGCCGGAGCCCGACTGCGCCGGCGCGCCGCCAGGGCGATGTCACGGACCGGCCTTCGGCCGGCGCGGGCGGTCAGTCGACGCCGGCCTCGTGCTGGTCAGTCTGCTCGACCATCTCGATCGCTCGGCGACGATTCGGCGCACCGAGCTTATGCAGCACCGAGGCAACATGCCGGCGCACGGTTACCTGTGAGATTCCGAGACCGGATGCGATCTGGGCGGTGGGCTCGCGTCTACGTAGACGTTGGAAGACCTCGAACTCGCGACCTGTCAGCTCGACCTCTGCCTCGCCCGGGTGGACGAGGACGCGACGTCTCATCCCGCGCTCGCGAAACTCCAGGATGAGGCGCGCGGTCATGGTGCGAGGCAGGGCGGCCTCGCCTTGCGTGACCCCGCGGATTGCGTGCGGAAGGCGGCCTGCCCCGGTGCTCATCAGCAGATATCCGTCGGCACCGGCCCGCAGCGCCTCGAGCAGGTCCTCATCACGAGCCGTCCGGGTCATCATCACGACCTTCGTGTCGGGGAGCGACTGTTTGATCAGACGCGTGACCTCGACCCCGCTGCCCGGCAGGTCGACGGCGATGATGCAGACGTCCGGCCGGTGCTCCGCGGAGAGGCGCACGGCATCGGCAGCGTTGGAGGCTTGAGCCACGACGAGCATGCCGTGAGGTTCGATGGCCCGCTTGATTCCCGCGCGAATCGCGACCTGGTCGTCGGCCACCATGATCCGGAGTTCGTCGGGAGCGGGCGCCGCAAGACCGATCCAGTCCGCCTCGATTCGCGGTTCCTTCCGACCCTGCGATGCGTGCACCCGACTGCTCCTCTAGCTCAGATCGCACAACCTAGCACGGTTAAACGTCACTGAGTCACCGTTCAGTCGTGAACGCAGGAGGGGAGAGTAAGCCCCTTGGCGAGCTGGCCTCGGGTCACCACACTCTCACGAGTCGAAAAGCGGGCGCGTGATCCCGCTGGGTGAAAAGATTCTTAGAAAGTGCGGTACGCTGCTGCGCGCGCTGTTAAGTGAAAGAAAACTTAGACAGCGGCGGAGCGTGGCTGCGCATGGCGCGAGCGACTGATGACAGTCATCGCTCAGTGGACGCGTGCCGCGGGGGTTACAGGGGCAAATGAACAACGGGTTTATGAGTAAGTTCTTAGAAGTACGCAGAGTCGCCGTGCTCGGCGGCGTGCGTGCTGGCCACGGCGTGTCCTTCTGGGCGATGGCCGGAGCGCGCTGGCGGGACCCACCAATAGGTCTTTGCCCACGATCACGCCTGCGGGCACGCCGCAGCAGGGCGAGCCCTCACCGGGACGCAGGGGCAGTGGCAGGACACGACGGGAACGCGACATCCAGGACCAATGGGAGAGCTAGCAGCGGCGCGCCCGGTCGGCACGAACAGCCGAGCTACACGTGGCCCCAGCGGACGTCGGGCAACGAGGTCGCCAGTCACGCGACCGACACGCCCCGTCACCCCCAGTCCTACTTTGATCCCTGTCAGCGGGACTGGTGCCCCGCGCCACCCGCGAACGCCGCGGCGTGGCTGCGCCGTACGATTACGGGAGCCGTCGTCCAGCAGGGACAGCTGCTGACGGCGAACGTGGGAGCGTGGACGGGGACGACGCCCATCGCATACTCCTACGCTTGGACGAGCGGCGGACCTCCCTCGATCGGCGTCAGCTCGCGCCGACATACCCCTGACCATTGTGGACGTCGGGAAGCTGATCGCGGTCGCGGTCACCGCCACCAACCGGGCGGCGGACCGGTGAACGGTGCCCGTCGCGGCGGACGGGCCGGTCCTGCCCCTGCCCCCGGTCAACACCGTGCTCGCCGCGATCTCGGGCACGCCCCAGCAGGGCCAGGTCCTGACGATGACGCCCGGGACGTGGCTCAACAACCCCACCTCGTTCACCGAGCAATGGGAGGGCTGCGCCGCCCTTATCTGTACCCCCATCCTCGGCCAGACCGGGACCAGCTACACGGTGGCCCCGGTGACGTCGGGCACACGATCGAGGTCGTCAGACCGCCTTCAACGCGGCGGCCCCGCCTTTGCCGTCGGGCGGCGGGGGCGTGGCCGCAACCTCCGCCCGTACGGCGACGGCGTCGGCCACCAGCGCCACCTCGGTGGTGGCGTTCTCCCAGAACACTCCGACGACCAACCAGGGCGTGACGCTGGTGGCGACCGTCAGCTCGAGCTCTTCCAACGCCAATCCCCACGGGTCGCTGTCGTTCTTCAATGGCTCGAACGCGGTCCCGGGCTGCGCGGGCAAGGGGGTCAACGGAGGCGGGACCATCACGATCGTCTGCCAGGCCGCGTTCCCGGCGGGCGTCGCCCAGATTTCGGCTGCATATCTGGCCGATCCGACGTCGCTCGTGGCCGGCTCGAGCAGTGACACCACTTCGGTCAGCATCGGCAAGGGCCCAACCTCGGTCTCGATTGCCGTGACGCCGAAGGTCGCGCCCGGCGGCCAGGCGACGTATGTCGCGACGCTCGGGGTGCCGGCCAGCGATGCCGGGCCCACCCTGCCGGGCGGCTCGATCGAGTTCCTCGACGGCGGCCAGCCGATCGGCGGCTGTGCCAGCCAGGCTTTGAGCAACCTCACCGCGACTTGCTCGGCGAGCTACCCGTCGCCCGGTACCCACAACATCTCCGCGCTCTACGAGGGCGACGCCAATTTCACCGGCTCCGGCTCGCCTGCCAGCAGCGTCCAGATCGTCGAGGGCGCCGCCGAGGCGCCGCGCGTGCAGGCCCCCCTGGGCTCCACGCTGGGATGGAAAATCAGCTTCCATCCGCGTTACTCGGAGCTGATCGGGCTTGAGGCGTTCGCCGTTGCCAAGGGGACGACCATCCTCGTTGAGTGCACGGGGAAGGGCTGTCCGTTCACGAAGTGGCATTCCACCAAAGAGGCCCGCACGATCAATCTCCTGCCGCGCTTCCGTCACCACCGTCTACGGGCCGGGACGCGGATCACGGTGCGTCTGATGCGGCGGCGCTGGGTCGGCAAGTACTACTCGTTCACGATCCGCGCGGGGCGTGCGCCGACGGTCAGGACGGCGTGCCTCGCGCCGGGCAGCCTCAGGCCCGGAGTGGGCTGCACAAGTCCATCCACCTGACGGCGGAAACCGATCGGACCCCCGGACGCGGAACGTCGCTGAACCCGCCGACGATCCCGGTCACACAATCTTTACAAGAATGCTACAATTTCATGAAGTAAAGGTAGGTTCGGGTGACACGCGTACCACCACCACCACCACGACGGGGCGGTCATGGGAGTCGGTCATGAGAAGCACGTGGCGCCAACGCCGGCTTCGACTTCGACTTCGACTCCCCGTCGTTATCGAGAGCGGCGTGGGAGTCGTGCCGGTGGAGACAGATAATTTCGATCTCGGCGCACCTGAGCGGGGGCGGACGCAGCCGATCGCGCCTTGGCTGCTCGCGGCCGCCGTGGTCAGCGGCGTCCTCGTCGCACTGGAGCTCTTCCGTCCGGTCCACGGTATCGACGCGGCCGCACGGGCTGCGGTCGAGACTGCGATCGCCCTCGCCGCCATCCTCACCTTCCGCCTCCTGATCGAGATCTTCGACCGCACTCGGCAGCTCCGAGAGCTTCTGCTCGCTCTCGGGATCCTCGCCCTCTCGGTCGCTGGCTTCTCGTACTGGGCCGGTCCCGTGGTCGCCGGCGTGCGAGGTCCCGCGTCCGGTGGGGCCGTCCGCCTGGGCTGCGAGTTACTCGGCGCGCTCGCCGTGGCGGCCGCGGCACTCGCCCCGCGCACTGCCATCGTCGCGCCATTTCGCAGACTCGCGAAAGCCGGCGCCGTGCTTGGGCTCAGCGTGATCGCGGTCGTGACGCTGTTGGCGTCGGTCATCGCGGTGCACCCGGCCACGGTCCCGGCGAAGGCTGCCGCACCCTTCCTGACGCTTGGCGCACAGCTGGCTTCGGCGGTCCTCCTGGCCGTTGCCGGTTTCGCATTCGTCGCCAGATCCTGGCGCGCAGAGCGAGGGACTGAACTTTTGGTCGCGGCCTCTCTGCTGCTCGCCGTCGCCGGCGTCCAGTTCGTGACCGTCCCGACGGTGCCCGCCAACTGGGTCACGCCCCGCGAAGGCGCGCGTCTCCTCGCCTTTGCCCTTCTCCTGGGAGGCGTGTGCCTCCGGTATGCGAAGGTGCAGCGCCGCCACGCCTTTACGGTCGTCTGCTCGGAGCGCGAGCGGATCGCGCGCGACCTCCACGACGGCCTGGCCCAGGACCTGGCCTGCATCACGACGGAGGGGCAACGCCTCGACTGCAGGCTGGGACCTGATGATCCGCTCATGCTCGCCACCCGTGACGCCCTCGCCCAGTTGCGGGGGACGATCGCGGACCTCACCGCGTCGACCGCCCCCACCTCGGAGGCGGCGGTGCGCCTGATCGCGCACGAGGTCGGCCATCGTTTTGACGTGCAGGTCAACGTGCGGTCTGACGCAGACCCCGCGCCCACGATGGAGAGCGGGCTCGATCTGACCCCGCGTGACAACCTCATCCGCGCGACGCGTCAAGCCATTGTCGAAGCGGCTCTCCGGGGCGACGCCCGGCACGTCGATGTCGCGTTGGTGCGCCGGGCAGGCACTCTGGTCGTGCGCGTGTCCGGCGCCACCTACGCAGCACCCCAGACGCGGGCTGGTGGCTCGGCGCAGTGGAGGCCCCAGGCCCTCGGCGGATCCCGACTGTCCTGGGAACGCCCGCTTCGAGCCAAGCTGCGGCGTCCAGCTTGAGCGGCTCGCCGTGACGACTCGCAACGGCGCGGCGCGAGCCGACGACCCCAAGGTCATCGTCGTCGACGATCACGAGTTGTTTCGGGGTGGGGTCATCGGACTTCTCCAGGAGCGTGGGATCGAGGTCGTCGGCGAGGCAGGCCTCGCCGCAGACGGGATCCGGCAGGCGGCTGCGATTGGACCGTGCGTGGTGTTGATGGATCTGAACCTCCCTGGGATGTCGGGGGTTGAGGCGACCCACCGGCTCACTGCTACCGCGCCGCTCGCACGAGTCCTGGTGCTGACGGTCTTCGTCGATGATCAACACGTCATCGACGCGCTGCTGGCCGGGGCGTGTGGCTACGTGCTCAAGGACGCCCCAATCGAGCAGATCATCGAGGGCATCCGGGCAGCCGCGCGGGGGGAATCGACTATCTCGCCGCGCATCGCGAGTCGCTTGGTGCACCGCCTCCGCGAGCCTGGCGAGATCGAGCCCCCGGTCATGGAGGAGCCGCTGACCCCACGCGAACTGCAGGTGTTGGATCTCCTCACCCGGGGGCTCGACAACTCCGAGATCGCGCAAGCCCTCTACCTGAGCCAGCACACCGTTAAGAACCATGTCTCCACCATCTTCAGCAAGTTGCAGGTGGAGAATCGGATTCAGGCCGCTGTGCGAGCGGTCCGGGGCGGCTTGGTCTAGCGCGATGCCCGTGGACCGTCGGTTGCCTGCGTCAGTGGTGGGTCTGTGCGACTGAGCCCCTGCTTGTCAGCAGCCGGGCGGCGGCCATGCGATTACGCACGCCGAGGCGGAGGAAGATCGACCGCACGTGGAACTTGACGGTGTTCAGCGAGATGAAGAGTCTCACGCCGATCTCGTCATATGAGCAGCCGTCGGCAAGGAGCCGCAGGACCTCCATCTGACGCTCGGAGAGCGCGTCGAGCGGATCGTTGCGATCGGCCGAAAGCGCGCTCTGCCACCCGGCAGGCAGGACGGCCCGCCCGTGCGCGACATGCTCAAGGCAGGCGGCGACGTCGCGTGCGGCCGCATCACTGAGCAGCAGGCCAGCGATGCCCTGGTCGAGGACGAAACTGACGAGCGCCGGCTCCAGCGCATCGGCCACGATCACGATCTCCAGCCCCGGCACCCGCCGGCGCAGCTCGCGGACGAGCGCCATCGCCGGGCGCGAGTCGGCACCCGCGCCGACGACCAGGACGTCGGGCCGCTGCTCGACGATCGCGTTGGCCGCGCCGTCGGCCACGATCGCACCCGTCACCGAGAAGCCCTCGCGGTTGGCGATCAGGGCCGCCAGCGCCTCGGCGATCAGTCGTCGATGATCGGCGACCGCCACCCGCACCGGGTGACTGGCAGGATCAACTTCGTCGGTGGCAGTCGTCGTGAGACCTGATCGGTGATCAGATCTCACCATCGAGTGGCTGCCGCCTGGCGCAACCGGCTCGTAGAGCGACACAAAGCGTTCCCCCACTTCGCGTGCGACCCGTTCCCCAAGTCGCAGTATTGAGCGCATGATGAACTTTGCGCATGTTTAACCCTACCGTACCCTGTCAACCCGGTGGGTGATGAGGATGTTTACAAAGTGACAATGGCCCGGGCCGAGGACCCTCGGGAGGTGCGTCCGGGGCCCGCGGGGCCGGGGCGCGACGGCGGGTACTGTTTGGCCGATGGAGGCCGCCTGGATCGCCCGCGCCCGCTGGCGATGGCGTGGCGCCCTGCTGTGGCCCACGTTCGTCGTCGCCGCGATCCTCGACGGCGTGATCGCGACCGTCCGCCCGTTCGTCGGTGATCGCCAGAGCTTCCCCGGTGGGGTGCTCGCAGGCCTGGTGCTCAACCTGCTCGCCGTGCTGTTCTGCGCGCGGGCGCTCGGCCTCCTCCTGCGCCGCCGGCGCGGCGATATGCCGGTGGGCGTCGCGCGCAACTACGGCGGGACGGTCGCAGTGGCGTTGGTCAGCGCCGGGTTGCTGGCGGTCGGACTCGCGCGCCACGGGGGGATCGTCGCCAACCAGCATGCGCTGCGCGACGCCACCGTCCGCGCCGTCGCCTATATCGGCGACCACGCCCCGCAGACGTTCCGGGTCAACGCGCAGCGGACGGATACGTTCACGATCCAGGCCGGCGCGATCTACCGCACGTGTGCCCTCAGCCAGGACGGGAAGCGCTCCTACTGCGTGATCGTCAAGCCTCTCCTGCCGTTGGCGCGCAGCGTCGTGTTCGCCGGCTACGAGCCCAACTGGCTCTTCGCCGAGGGCGTCAACTAGTCGCCTCTCCCGCAAGGGAGCGACCACTGGACTCGACCGGCTCGAGTAGCACCGGCAGGCGAAACAGGCTGGCGAAGCGCAGCGCGAGGAAGGGGTCGCCGGTGAGCTGGAAGCGGCCGCTCGAGAGCAGTTGCGGCCACGTCACCGCCCCGCCGGCCAACAGGATGAGATCGTCGGCGCCGATCGTGGCTCGGGCGTGGGCGCGGCCCGGGGCGCCGGAGCGCACCGCGCAACTCGCGCCGGCGATCATCAGCGCGTAACTGGCCGGCCGGGAGTTGTGGCGGATGGACAGCTCCAGGGTGGCGTCGAGGCCGTCGGCCGCCGCGGCGTCGAAGCGCCGCACGATCGCCCCGGGAAGCAGCGTGAGGATGAGCTGGTGCGCCATGCGCCCACGGTCCCGACGGGCCAGCCACCGTGCCGCGCGCCGTTTCACGACAGCAGATGCTCCATCGCCTCGGTGGGATCTGCGAAGAGCATGAGTGCGTCGTCGGTGGCGACCATCCGGCCGTAGTGGGTCGACATCTCGTGCTGGATCGAGTAGGCATCGATCTCGTAGCCCAACTCCTCGGACACGTCGGCATAGGGGATGACCAGACGGTGGACCGCGCGGATCTCCCAGAACGCCGGCTGCTCGATCACCTCGGCACGCCCGGCGAAGAACCGGGCCACAGCGTCGCCCTCGGCGCTCTTGGCCATCACGATCCCGACGTGGTCGTGGGAGCCGTCTGTCGACGGCTCGTCGCGAGCCGCGGGCGAGGCGTTGCCCCCCGGGGCGGGGCTCGCGCCGTTGCCGCGAGCGTCTGAGGCGGCCGGCACGGTGAGCGCGTCGCGCACGGTGCGCTGCGCGTAGTCGCCCACCTTGCCCGCTGCGTCTGACACTGCCTCCGCGGCCTCGCGCGCGAGCGCCATCCAGTCGTCCAGCCACCCGTCGACGACCGACCGGTTGTGCGCCCCGTGCCCCTCGTCGGCCACCAGGAGGCGCACCAGCGCAACGGTCCACGCCCGGGCCCATTCCCACTCCTGGGTGGCCACGCGGGCCAGCACCGGGGTGACGGTGTCACCGCTGGCGGCGGCGGCGCGGGTGCCCAGCTCGCGGCGGATGAGCGTTCCCACGGTCGGCTCGAAGCACAGGTTGGCCGCGACGATCACCTCGCCCCAGTCGGCCGTGGCGGCCAGCCGCTCGAGATAGCGCCGGGTCGGCTGCCACGCGGAGTCGTGCAGGAACGCGTCGCGTGCGGCGGCGATCGGCAGCTCGCACCCCAGGTGGGGCTCGAGGTCCATGGCATAGAGCACGATCGCCTGCGCCGAACGCTGCTTGTGGGCGGCCTGCAGGCACACGCACGTGGCCACCGAGTCAGACAGGCAGTCGCGCGCGGCGGTGGCCAGCGCGAACCAGAGCCCGTGCTCCACGAAGGCGGGGATCTGCAGGGACGTGCGCAGGAAGTCCACCCAGTCGGGCGCGAAGTCCTCGATCAATCCCTGCTCGGCCGCCGAGGCGAGAGCGTCGTCGAGCTGCCGCTCGACCGCCGCACCGGCCTGATAGAAGGGCCGCTCCCACTGCCGGCCGGGGTCGCGGAAGGCAAACCAGTCACGGCAACGCAGCGCGGTCGACGCGTCGTTCCAGGTCCCGCGGCCGTCGGCGAAGCTCAGCGGCCACCCGCGGTTGAGGTGGCGGTGGATCGAGGGCTGGGTGTCGATCGTGACGTCCTCATAGAGGGTGGCGCGCCGGCCGGCGGGGGTGAACCACTGGAACTCCCGTTCGGAGGCCTCGCGCGCCGCGGCCGCCGCCGCCGCCGGCTCTGACGCATCGGCCGCGGTCGTGAAGCGGTCGGTGACGATGCGGCCGGGGTCGACGCCCTGTGCCGTCAACGCCGACTCGGCGGCGTCGAGCAGCCCGGGCGGGCCGCACATGTAGACGTCATGCCCCGCGCCCACATCGCCGAGGACGGCATCGATCTCGCGCCCGGAGACGATGACGGGCTCAACGCCGACGGCGGCGAGCTCCTCAAGCAGGAACGGCTCGCGGGTCGCGAACCACACCGGCGGGGGCGCGCCCCCGTGTGCCGCGAGCGCGCGCAGGAGGCTCAGGATCGGTCCGAGGCCAGAGCCGCCGGCGATCATCGCCATCGGCCGGTCGGGGTCGCGCAGGCGCATGGTGCCGTACGGGCCGGTGAGGCCGACCTCGGTGCCGGGACCGATCTCGGTGCCGAGCCGTCCGGAGAGCCGCCCCCCCGGATAGCGGCGCACGATCAGCTCCACCTCGTCGCCTCCCGGCAGGTTGGCGATCGAATAGGACCGCGTCGCGCCGGCGGCGTGCAGGTCGACGAACTGGCCGGGCGCCCAGGTGAAGTCGCCAGGCACGGTGAGCGTCACCGCGACGATCTCGGTGGTCAGCTCGCGGACCTCGGCCACGGTGGCCGCCACCGTGCTGATCGCGTTCTCCAGCCGGTAGTTGTCGGGGTCGTAGTGGAGGAGCTCGACGGTGACGTCGGATTCGGGCATCGCGCGGCACATGAGGGCATAGCCGTTGCCGCGCTCGGCGTCTGACAGCGCGAAGTTCGAATAGCGCTCGAGCTCGACCTCGCCGTCGAGCACGTAGCACTTACAGGCCGAGCACTGGCCCTCGCGACACCCGTAGGCGAGGTTGTAGCCGTGGCGGAAGGCGGCGTCGAGCACGGTCTCGCCCGCGTCGCACTCGATCTCCTCGCCCAGGGGCTCGAAGCGGACGCGTGTGCTCACAGGATCGTGGCGGCGCGCTCGAGTGGCACCGCGCCGTCTGAGCGCGGAACGTCGGACCAATCCCCGGTGGGCAGGCCGAGCTCGCGCGCCACCCGGATGTTGGGGCTGATCAGCTTGAGGTCGTGAGCGCGGATGTCCGACAGCGTCCAGCGGTGCTCGTCGCGCAGATGGGGCTGGCCGATGAGCGTCTCGCCGTCGGAGCGCACGAACCCGAGGTCCTGGATCACCTCCGACGCCTCCCAGCCGTGGTAGCGGTCCAGGTAGTTGCGATCGCCGGTGTAGCGGCCGGGGTTTGACTCGTCCAGCCAGCGGCACTCCTTGGAGCAGTAGAACCGGGTGCGGTGCGCGACGATCCGGTGCACCCGGTCGGCCTCGTTGACGCACAGCCCCTGGCACGTCCAGCAGAACGGCGGGGCCATGTTGATGAAGTCCAGCGGCAGGAAGCCGTTGCGCGGGTCGGCACCCTGACGGAACGCCTCCCAGAACCCTCCGTACTGCGCGTACCAACCGGGGTATTTGGACTCGAACCATTCGAAGTCGCGCTCGTCGAGGGGATCGAAGCGCCAGAAGCTCAGTGGCCAGCCGGCGAAGGCCAGGATGGCGTGGCGGTGGTGCAGGCCGGCCACCAGCCGCTCGCGGGCGCGCTCGAACATGTCGGGCGGGATGTTGAGGCCCAGCTTGCCCAGCTTCATGATGTAGGCGCGGTGCCAGTCGTCGCGCACCCACCGGTCCCATTTGTCCAGGAAGCTCTCCGGGTCCGAGCGGTCGCGGGAGAAGTACTCGATCACCACCGCGCTGAAGACGTCGATGAACGCGTGGTTGATCCAGAACGCCTGCTGCAGGTCGCGCTCGATCAGCGGCGCGTTGTGGTCGTCCTGGAGGACGGTGAGGAGCGTGGCGTAGCCGTTGGAGATGTGGCGCGCCTCGTCTGACTGGACGCTCAGGTACGTCGTCGGGAGGGTGAAGTCCCCGTTGCGGGCGGCGACGTCGGGGGTGGCGACGAAGACCACGTTGGTGAACGCCGTCTCGGCCACCACCTGGAGGGTGAACGCGCACTGGATCGGGTCGCCGACGATGAAGTGCGACAGCATGTTGAGCGCCGGGTTGGTGAGCACCGAGCCCGAGAACGCCTTCGGCCCCAGGTTCCAGCCCGCCGGGTCGGGGACGTTCTGGGCGTACCAGCGGGCGAGGGCCATCTGCATGCCGGTGTGGCGGATCTCATCAACGAACTGGACGTGGTAGCCGTTGCGCAGCTCGTTGTTGGGCACCGCGCTCATCAGCATTGACATGCACCGCCCGGCGGCCACCTCGGCGTAGTTGGTGATGACGATGAACGGCTTGAGGATCTCCAGCCAGCGCTCGTGGGCCTTGTGGGGCATGTCGGCGCGCACGGCCGCGTCGTGGCCGCCGTAGACGCGCTCGTCCTTCTCCAGCTCCATCGGCAGGTACTCCCGCATGATGTGGCGCATCGGGTCCTTGGCCTTGTGCGGGAACCGGTAGCGCGTCGGGTAGCGCACGACGGGCTGGTGGTACTCGGGCTCCCAGCCGAGCTGGGAGATCCGCTCGTGCGTCTGGGTGATGCTGCGCCTGGGCATGCCGAAAAACGTAGTCGTGTGCCCTGGTACGTGTCTGCGGCCTCGGACAACGTCCTATGAGTGCTGCTTTGTCACAATATGACAATGAGCCAGTGGATGGCAGAGTCGCTCCCGCCGGAGACGATCGCGGCCGTCCGCGGCGAGCTGGGCCCGCTCGCCGACGGGATCATCGAGGCGGTGCGGACGGCGAGCCCGATCTACGGCGAGGTGTTCGGCTCGCCCGAGGGGATGGCGCTGCGCCTCGGCGTCGAGCAGGCCATCCGGGCGTTCCTGGATGCGGTCGAGCGCGGGGAGCGACCGGCCGGTGAGACAGACGAGCTGTGGCGGATGCTCGGCGAGGCGGAGTACCAGGCGGGCCGGAGCCTGGAGGACCTGCGGGCGGCCTTTCGCAGCGGCATCCGGGCCGCCTGGCGCGGGGCCGCCGAGGTGGCCACCCGGGCGGGCGTCTCGGCCCCGGCCACGATCTCGCTGGCCGAGGCGATCTTCGTCTACGGCGACGAGCTGGCCACCGACGTCGTCGAGGGCTATCTGCGCATCCAATCCGACCATGCCGGCGAGCGCGAGCGGCGCCGGCGCCGCCTGGCCTCCGCGCTGCTCGATCCCGCCGGCCACGATCCCGAGAGCGTCGCCCGTGCCGCTGACCTCGCGCATTGGCCCCTCCCGCGCCGGGTTGCCGTGGTCGCCGTCGCGGGTGATGACCCGGCCGCGCTCGCGCGCCGGCTCGACCTCGACGTCCTCAGCGGAGCCGACGGCGACGGCCCCTGGCTCGTGCTTCCCGACCCCGACGCCCCCGGCCGCCGCGCCGCCGTCGACCACGCGCTCGCTGGGGAGCCCGCGGCCGTCGGTCCTGCCGTGGAGCTCGCCGAGGCGCACCGGTCGCTGCGCTGGGCGCGGCTCGCGCTCGAGGTCGTCGCCGAGCGCGACGGTCCCGTCCGCGCCGTCGACCATCTGGCCGAGCTCATCCTGCTCCAGGACCGCGAGCTCGCCGGGCTCCTCGCCCGGACCCGCCTGGCGGCGCTCGACGACCTGCCCGCGGGCGAGCGCGACCGCCTCATCGAGACGCTGGCGGCGTGGCTCGCGCACCAGCGCCACACCCCGGCCATCGCCCAGGAGCTCCACGTCCACGCTCAGACCGTCCGCTACCGCATCGCCAAGCTCCGGCAGCTCCTCGGTGACGCGATGGACACCGGCGACGGGCGGTTCGAGTTGGGCCTGGCGCTGCGGATCAGCGCGTCCGGGAAGTGAGCCTCAGGCGTCGGGCTCGGCGAGCGCGTTGGTCTCGGCGATGTCCAGCGGCAGGCACACCGCGCAGAAGTCCTCCCCGAATGGCGTGAGGAGGATGCTGCGCTGCACGGTCTTGGCTCGCGACACGCTGCGCATCGCGTCGAGCACCTCGGGCTGGGCCTCGAGCACCTGGTAGGCGACGGGGTCGCCGACCGGCTCGCGTGAGAACCAGACCAGCCCGAGCCGCTCGAGGTTGTTGAGGTAGGCGGGCACGCGGGTGCGGTGCTGGCATCCGGCCTGGGCGCCGATCATGCTGATCCCGCCGGCCACGAGCTCGGAGGCCATCCCGATGAGGTTGGAGGCGCGCACGTCGACCGACGGCTGCGCACCCTTGCCCGCGAGCAGCCGCAGGATCCGACCCTCGTCGGGGGCCAGTTCGGTGAGGATCCGCGCGTAGGCGGGATGGGCCCGGTCGTCGGAGTCGATGCGCGCGGCCTGGCGCAGGAGCTCGGCGCCGCGGATGCGCAGTCCCTGCCGCTCCGAGACCGCCCCGTCGGGCGACCCGCCGTCGGGGGGCGGCATGAGGCGGGCGACGCGCTCGTCGAGCTCGGTGATGCCCAGCAGATCGCGCGCGTAGCCGCGCAGCTCGCGGCCCAGCTCGTCGAGGACGTGGGCCGACCGGGACGGATCCGCGGCGGCCCGGGCCAGGCGGCCGCCCGCGTGCACCGACTGGGCGAGGCCCCACCGGGTCGCCTGCCACCACAGCCCGGCGGCCATCCGCGCGAGCGCCGGGGCGTTGCCCAGCAGGTCGGCGTCGCGCGGCGGCGGCTGGCGCTCCAGGCTCACCCGAACACCGCCAGGTGGATCAGCCCGCCGGCCAGCCCCAGCACCGCGCCGTGGACGAGCAGGAGCCACTCGTCCTCCCGGGTGGCCGTGCGCAGCAGCTCGCCGAAGTCAGAAGGCGACATCTCGCGGATGCGATCGGTGATGAGCTTGCGCATCGTGGCCGACTGCTCCCGGCTGAAGGCCGGGTCCGTGAGCGGCTCCATCATCTGATCGATCGGCTCGGTGGCGAACGAATCGCGAATCGATTCGTAGCGACCGGCGCCGAGGGCGACCTGCACCGCGCGCCGGGCCGGACCGACGGCGCGGTCGATCGCCGGGCGCAACGCGTCCTCCACCAGCGCCCGCGTGCGATCGGACTGCGGCCCGCTGAGGAGCTCTGATCCGAACTCCGACACCGTGAGGATCTCGTCGGCGACGATCGTGGCGTACACCTCGGCGACATCGTGCTGGCGGCGGATGAACAGCCCGTGGACGCGCACCGGTCCCCACTGCCGCGGCTCGGCCGGCTCGTAGATCATCCACAGCGCCATCCAGTTGGTGACGTACCCGATGACCACGCCGAGGATCGGCAGCAGCCACCAGAACGTCACGAAATGGGTGAGGACGGCGACTGGGATCCCGAGCGCGAAGCCGAAGACGAACCCGAAGTTCTTGATGAAGGTCAGCTCGCGTTGGCCCATATCCAGGAAGACCCGGTTGGCCAGTTCGGGATCGAACCGCTTGATCACCATCAGCTTGATGTCGACGAGCTGCTCTATGTGGGTCCCGATCTCGTCGGTGAGCTCGTGCACGACCTCGGGAAGCTGGGCGAGTACGCGTCCTTCGATCATCTCCTTGATCTGCGGCGGCAGCTCCTGCCATAGCCGCGGCTGCTCGCGCGCCATGATCCCCTCGACGATCGCGGGCAGCTCCTGGCGGGCGGAGACGATGATCTGCTCGGCGATCTTGTCGGGCTCGAGCTGCTCGAAGAACTCGCTCGGGCGTCCGATCTTGGCGATCCCGCTGTCCACCGCGAGGCTGCCCATCTTGGCCGCCCGGGAGGGCACGATCCCCTGCCAGCCGATCCCGCCGACCATGACCCCGGGGATCTGCTGGAGCTTGTGGGGCAGCATCCGGACCAGGCCCTGAACGCCCGGCACGCGCCAGCCCCGGAAGCGCACCGGGTAGAACAGCATCAGGACACCGGTCCAGTTGGTGACGTAGCCGATCACCCCGGTGACGATCGGGACGGTGAGGAGGGCGAGGGTGCTGTGACTCACTGCGCGGGGGATACCCCGGCAACCGGTGCGTTCAAGCGTCGCGTAGGCTGCAGTCGATGGCGTTCGTGGCCCTGGTGACCGGCGCATCGGCCGGCATCGGCGCGGCGACCGCGCGGCGGCTGGCACGCGAGCCGGGCGCCCATCTCATCCTTGTCGCCCGCCGGTCGGACCGCCTGGAGGCGCTCGCCGAGGAGCTCGGCGGGGCGACCGTGATCGCCGCCGATCTCACCGATCCCGCCGCCCCCGGGCGCGTTCGCGAGGCGGTGAAAGCCGAGCACGGCGAGCTGCACATGCTGGTCAACAACGCCGGCGCCTCGTGGCGCGGGCGCTTCGGCGACGCCGGGTGGCCCAACGTGGAGCGCCACATGAGGCTTGACTTCGAGGCACCGGTCCGCCTCACCGAGGCGCTGCTCCCGCTGCTGCGGGCCACCGCGGCGTCCGCGCCACCCGCCGCCGCGGGCCATCGCGCGGCGGTGAGCATCGTCAACGTCGCCAGCACGTCCGGCCGGGTGGCCCGGCCGGGCGCCGCCGCCTACTCGGCGGCGAAGTTCGCGCTCGCCGGGTGGACGGACGGGCTCCACCTCGAGGAGCGCGAGCACGGCATCCACGTCGGGCTCGTGCTCCCCGGCTTCGTCAAGACCGAGGGCTTCCCCACCACCGAACTGCTCTCACGCGCGGCCACGCGGTGGATGGTGTCCACGCCGGAGGCGGTGGCCGAGGCGATCGTCGAGGCCGGCCCCGGCGGGCGGCCCGAGCGCTACGTGCCGCGCTTCTACTGGATCGTCGCCGCGCTCCGGGTTCTGGCGCCACGCCTGGTGCGCCGCGCCACCGGCGGCGGCGCCTTCACCACCACGACCGGGCACAACTGAGAGCCCACGCCCCCCGGGGGCTGCGGGAGGCGTCTCGAAACTCAAGCTACAGAACCGTAACTTACGGGTAAGCTACGGGGGCGTAACTCCACGATCGAGGAGCAGCCAGAGATGAACGCAACCGCCCGCCGCGTGGCGGTCCTCGGAGGGATCCGGATCCCCTTCGCCCGCCAGAACGGCCCGTATGCGCGTGCTTCGAACCAGGACATGCTCACCGCGACGCTCGACGCCCTGGTGACGCGCTTCGGCCTCGAAGGCGAAGTCCTCGGCGAGGTCGCCGCCGGCGCCGTCCTCAAGCACAGCCGCGACTTCAACCTCACACGCGAGTCCGTGCTCGGATCCAAGCTCGCGCCCGAGACGCCCGCGTACGACGTCCAGCAGGCGTGCGGTACGGGCCTGGAGGCGACGGTGCTCGTCGCCAACAAGATCGCGCTCGGGCAGATCGACTGCGGCATCGCCGGCGGCGTGGACACCACCTCCGACGCCCCGATCGCCATCAACGAGGACCTGCGCGAGGTGCTGCTCGAGCTCAACCGCACCAAGTCCAACGCGGGGCGGCTGAAGACGCTCACCAAGCTGCGCCCGCAGCAGCTCGTCCCCGCGATCCCGCGCAACTCCGAGCCTCGCACCGGCCTGTCCATGGGCGAGCACACGGCGATCATGGCCTCGGAGTGGGGGATCGGGCGCGAGGAGCAGGACGAGCTGGCCGTCGCCAGCCACCGGCATCTCGCCGCGGCCTACGACTCCGGCTGGATGGACGATCTCGTCACGCCGTTTTTGGGCCAGGAGCGCGATCAGAACCTCCGCGCGGACTCCAGCGTGGAGAAGCTGGCCAAGCTCAAGCCCGTGTTCGGAGGTCCGGAGGGGACGATGACCGCCGGCAACTCCACCCCCCTCTCCGACGGCGCCTCGACGGTGCTGCTCGCCTCCGAGGAGTGGGCCAAGGCCCACGACATCCCGGTCCAGGCCTACTTCACCGAGGCCCAGACCGCCGGCGTGGACTATGTCCACAAGCGCGAGGGCCTGCTCATGGCGCCCGCCTACGCCATGCCCAGGATGCTGGCGCGCGACGGCGCCGCGCTGCAGGACTTCGACCTCTATGAGATTCACGAGGCCTTCGCGGCCCAGGTGCTGTGCACGCTCAAGGCGTGGGAGGACCCGGTGTTCTGCTCCGAGCGCCTCGGCCTCGACGCGCCCCTGGGAGCGATCGACCGCGACAAGCTCAACGTCCACGGCGGCTCGCTGGGCGCCGGCCACCCGTTCGGAGCGACCGGCGGCCGCATCGTCGCCGCCATGGCCAAGGCTCTCAGCGAGACCGACCCCGCCCGGCCCGCCCGCGGCGTGATCTCGATCTGCGCCGCCGGCGGGCTCGGTGTCACCGCGATCATGGAGGCTGCCAATGACTGACCGCTACGCCCAGCTCGTCAACACCCCGATCGGCAAGCTCGTCACCAAGCAGATCGGCCTGCCCCAGCCCCCGCGGCTGGAGCGCTATGACCCCGCTCAGCCGGTCATCACCGGGTCCGTGCTCCTCGGCAGTGCTGCCGCGATCGGTTCCTCGGGCGGGGCCGGTTCCTCGGGCGGGGCCGGTGCCTCGCGGCTGGCCGCGCCCGTGGCCAAGGTGCTCAAGGCCATCGACGCCGACGTCGTCACGTCGATGGACGATGGTCTGCGCACGGCGGCCGCGGAGGCCAAGCTCGACGCCGGCATCTTCAACCCCGAGGCCGCGCCGGCGGACCAGCGCTTCAAGGCGCTCGTCTTCGACGCCAGCGGCATCGAGTCAAGCGAGGAACTCGACCGCGCGTGGGCCTTCGTCGGACCCGCCATCCGGCGGGTGCTCCCCTCGGGGCGCGTGATCATCCTGGGCACGCCGCCCGAGGACTGCGCCACGCCGCCGCTGGCGATCGCCCAGCGGGCGCTTGAGGGCCTGGAGCGTGCCATCGGCAAGGAGGTCAAGAAGGGCGCGACGTCGCAGCTGGTCTACGTCAAGCCCAAGGCCGAGGGCCAGCTCGAGTCGACGCTGCGCTTCCTGCTCTCGCCCCGGTCGGCGTTCGTCTCCGGCCAGGTCGTCCGGGTCGGCTCGGCCGCCGCCCCCGCAGGCAAGTTCAACTGGGAGGCGCCGCTGGCCGGCAAGGTCGCGCTCGTCACCGGCGCGGCCCGCGGGATCGGCGCCGCCATCGCCGAGGTGCTGGCCCGCGACGGCGCGCACGTCGTCGGTCTCGACGTGGCGCCGATGGCCGACGAGCTCTCGTCGGTGCTCGGCGGGCTCGGCGGCTCGTTCCTGGCCGCCGACATCACCGACGACGACGCCCCTTCGGTGATCGCCGATCACCTGCTCGGCCACCACGAGGGAGTCGACGTGGTTGTGCACAACGCCGGCATCACCCGGGACAAGACGCTTGGGCGCATGACCGAGGAGCAGTGGAGCAAGGTGATCGCCATCAACCTCACCGCGCCCCAGCGCATCACTGAGGAGCTGCTCGCGCGCGACGCCGTCCGCCGCAACGGACGGATCGTCGGCGTCTCGTCGATCAGCGGGATCGCCGGCAACGCCGGCCAGACCAACTACTCGACCTCCAAGGCGGGTGTGATCGGGTTCGTCCAGGCCTACGCCCCGGCCCTGGCCAAGCGCGGCGTCACGATCAACGCCGTCGCCCCCGGGTTCATCGAGACCCAGATGACCGCGGCCATGCCGATCGCCATCCGCGAGGCGGGCCGGCGCATGAACAGCCTCTCCCAGGGCGGGCTGCCCGTGGACGTCGCCGAGACAGTGGCGTGGTTCGCGGCCCCGGGATCGGCAGGGGTCACGGGCAACATCGTGCGAGTCTGCGGCCAGAGCCTGATCGGAGCGTGAGCCCCGCCATGGCCGACAAGGAGCTGCGGGGCTCGCCGTCGATGCTGCCCCTGTTCGCGCGGGCGAGCCTCGCCGTCATCCCCGGCGCGGGCAAGCTGCCGTGGGTCGGGGGAGGCGGCGGTGAGGTCCCCGACCAGGCGCTGACCCGCGCCGATGTGGCCGTCGACCCCGACCGCCTGGCCGCCTATGACCGCGTCTGCGGCTTTGACCTCTCGGACACGCTGCCGCCGACCTACCCGCACATGCTGGCGTTCGGAATGCACCTGGCCCTCATCACCGACGGCCGCTTCCCGCTGGCGGCGATGGGCCTCGTGCACATCGCCAACGCGATCACGGTGCACCGCCCGCTGCGCGCCTCCGAGCGATTGTCGCTGCGCGTGTGGGCGAGCCCGCTGGAGCCCCACCCACGCGGGCGCCAGTTCACCATCCGCACCGAGGCGCGGGTCGGAGACGAGGTGGTGTGGGAGGAGTCCTCGACCAACCTCAGTCGCGGCAAGAGCGCGGGCGAGGGCGGCGGCGCGGGGTCAGCGCCCGATATCCCCTCCAGCGCCGACCTTCCCGTGACGGCCACGTGGCGCTGCCCGGGCGACCTCGGGCGCCGCTACGGCGCGGTCTCGGGTGACCTCAACCCCATTCACGTCCATGCGCTGAGCGCGCGAGCGTTCGGATTTCCCAGTGCCATCGCCCACGGCATGTGGACCAAGGCGCGCTGCCTGGCCGCGCTCGGATCGCAACTGGGTGGGCGGGGACAGGCTTATACCGCGCAGGTGGCGTTCCGCAAGCCCATCCTGCTCCCGGCGACGGTCGCCTTCGCCGAGGTCGCCGGGCCGGGCGCGGGATCCGTCGCATTCGGGGTGCGCGATGCCAAGCGGGACACCGTCCACCTGGACGGCCTCGTCGCACCCGCCCCATAGCGTCGTTTTACGCGCCCACCCACGGTCACCCGCACCGTGACGATCACGAGCTAGTCAGTCGGCGGGGCGATCTCGTCGAACATCGCACCGAGGCGGCCGAACACGGCCGCCGCGGTGCGCAGCTCGTCGTCTGAGAACTCCGCCAGCGCCGCATTGAAGCGCGGGGCGAACTCGGCGTGACGCGCGTCCACCAGCGCCCGGCCGTGCGTGGTGAGCGAGGTGAGCACCACGCGGCGGTCGCGCTCGGAGCGCGTGCGCGAGACGAGGCCCGCCGCGACCAGTCCGTCGAGCATGCCCGTGGCGGTCGCCGGCGAGAGGTTGGCCAGGCAGGCCAGCTCACTCGTCGGCAGCGCCTCGTGGTCGACGAGGTTGAACAGCAGCCCATACTGGGCGTCTGACAGCTCGCCGTGGGCGCGGTTCTCGCGCCCACGCAGCCGCCGCACTGCACTCAGACAGCTCTTGAACGCCTGGCCGAGCTCACGGGCGGGCGGACGCATGTCCGCATCGAGCGCGGAGGCGAGGGGCGTCTTGGCGGACGTCGAGCTCATGCCGCGACCGCCTCGGCCAGCGTCTCCTCGGGCACCTCCGGCGCGACGCGAGCGCGCCGGGCGGCGCGCTCGGCGCGGACGAGGATGACGCACGGGATGATGGCCAGCGAGGTCAAGCCGGTTGCCCACCAGAAGGCCGCGCCGTACGCCGCGGCACCGGCGGCCAGGGTGTGCGCATCGGCCAGGTGACGCGTCAGCACCACGGACAGGACCGCGATGCCGATCGAGCCGCCGACCCGCTGGAGCACGTTGAGCTGGGGCGTTGCGTCTGACAGCTCGTTGCGCTTGAGCGAGGCGAAGGCTGCCGTCATGGCCGGCATGAACGCGAAGCCGATGCCGATGCCGCGCACGAACATGGCAACGCACAGGACCGGGATGGGAGTGTGGGCGCCGATGAGGGCGAACGGGATCGTCGCCGCCGCGGTGAGCACCACGCCGAACAGGGCGAGAGGGCCGCCGCCGAAGCGGTCGGTGAGCTTGCCGGCGAGCGGCATCACGAGCGCGGCGCCGAGCCCCTGGGGCGCGGTGAGCAGACCGGTGACCACCACGGTCTCGTGACGAATCGTCTGCCAGTACAGCGGCAGCAGGATCATGCCGCCGAACAGCGCGGCGCCGATGCAGAACATCGCGACCGATGCGGTGGAGAACGTCGGGCGGGAGTAGAGGCGCAGATTGAGCAACGGCCGCTTGACGTGCAGCGCGTAGACCGCGAACGCCGCGACCAGGGCCAGACCGACCAGCAGGGGGCCGAGGACCTTGGTGGCAGTGAAGCTGCCGGTGGAGCCGACCTCGGCCAGGCCGTAGGTGATCAGGGGCAGGCCCGTGGCGATCATGGCCAGGCCCTTGTAGTCCAGAGCCTCGGTCGGCTGGCGGGCCACCTTGGGCAGGATGCGCGCGGCAGCGGTGACGGCGATGATGCCGATCGGCACGTTCACGTAGAAGATCCAGCGCCAGGAGGCGTTCTCGAGGATCAGGCCGCCGATGGTGGGGCCGAGGATCGGGGCGAGCATCGCGGGGACGGCGACGACGCTCATGACGCGGCCCATGCGCTTGGGGCCGGCGGCCTCGGCCATCATCAGCTGGCCGACCGGCAGGATCATGCCGCCGCCGATGCCCTGGAGCACGCGGAAGAAGATCAGCTCCGTGGTCGAGGTGGCCAGGCCGCACAGGGCCGAGCCGAGCGTGAAGAGGATGAGGGAGGTCAGGTAGACCGGCTTGGCGCCGAAGCGGCGGGCAGCCCAGCCGGTGACCGGGATGACCGCGGCGAGCGCGAGCAGATAGCCGGTCGCCACCCACTGGATGTTGTCGATCGTGGCGTGAAGGTCGCGGGAAAGGGTGTCGAGCGCGACGTTGACGATCGTGGTGTCGAGGATCGACATGATCGAGCCAAGGACCACCACGGCGCTGATGCGCCACACATAAGCGTCAATGCGATTGGAATTTTCTGAGGGAGCCATATGAGGGGTTGTCGTCACAAATAGTCGGTTCCTAAAGTTTCGGAACCGAAGTTTAGCCACCGAAGCATCTCCCGTCAAGCGCGGCGGGGGCGTGGGGCCTGTCCGCATGCTCCGAGGGAGCGCCTGCGGCTGGCGAGGGGCTGGCGGCGGCGTTCGCGGGCGGGGGGAGGCCCCTCGTCGGGAGTCGTGGGAGATCTTCCGTCGCAGGGACGGAAGATCTCCCACAGCCAGGGTCAGTGGACCGCTTGAGCCGCCGCGAAACCCCCACAGCACCGCGGTGAAGCTATCGTCCGGGTCCAGATGCCCACCTTTGCCGACCTCGGCCTGTCCGATGCGATCCTCGCCGCGCTCAAGGACGTCGGCTACGACGCACCCAGTCCCATCCAGGAGCAGGCGATCCCGCCGCTGCTCGAGGGGATGGACGTGATCGGCCAGGCGCAGACGGGCTCGGGCAAGACCGCGGCGTTCGGGCTGCCCATGCTCCAGTACGTCGATCCCGACGAGGCTGACGTTCAGGGCCTGGTGCTCACGCCGACCCGCGAGCTGTGCATCCAGGTCACCCAGGCCCTGCGGGCCTACGGCAAGCGCAAGGGCGTCGACGTGGTGGCGGTGTTCGGGGGCGCCCCCATCCGCAGCCAGCAGGCCCAGCTCCGTGCGGGCGGTCAGGTGGTGGTGGGCACCGTCGGGCGGGTCAAGGACCTCATCAGCCGGCACTCGCTGGTGCTGCACACGTGCCGCTTCGTCGTGCTCGACGAGGCCGATGAGATGCTCGATCTCGGTTTCCTGGAGGACGTGGAGCGGATCCTCTCGCTGACGCCGTCGAGCCGGCAGACCGCGTTGTTCTCGGCCACGATGCCCCCGGAGATCCGCCGCCTGGCCGACCAGTACCTCTATGACCCGGTGACGATCAAGGTCAAGACCGCGACGCTCACCGTCGACACGGTCGAGCAGTTCGCGCTCGAGGTGGCCGCCCGGGACAAGACCGAGGCGCTCATCAACGTGCTCGAGGCCGAGCGTCCGGACCAGGCGCTCGTGTTCGTGCGCACCAAGATCCGCGCCGATCAGCTCTACCGCACCCTGCGCGACCGCGGCATGAACGTCCGCGCGCTGCACGGTGACATGACCCAGGGCGCCCGCGACGGCGTGATGATCAGCTTCAAGGGCGGGAGCGTTCCACTACTCGTGGCCACCGACGTGGCGGCGCGGGGCCTGGACATCTCCGGCATCTCCCACGTCATCAACTACGACGTGCCCACGTCCCCGGACGTCTACGTGCATCGCATCGGGCGCACCGGCCGGGTCGGGCGCAGTGGCCGCGCCATCACCTTCTATGAGAGCCGGCAGGCGCGTGACATCCAGGCGATCGAGCGCCACGCGGGGGTCACGCTCTCGCCCTGGGTCAAGGACGCACACGTCGCGCCGACCCCGATCAAGGCGCCGCCGCGGCGCCATTCCAAGCCGCGGGTGTCGGCCAACGGCGACGCGCCGTCGCGCAAGGTGATCGTGAGCGGTGGCCGCGCGGCCGGCCTGGAGCCGTCGGACATCATCCACGCGATCACCGCCGCCACCCACCTCGACGGCGAGTCGGTGCGCAACGTCCGCGTGCTGGAGCGCTTCGCCTTCGCCGAAGTGCCCGAGAAGGACGCCGAGCGCGTGGTCGAGCAGACCGGCGGCACCGAGATCCGGGGGCACGTGCTGCGCCTGGAGCTCGCGCGCACCTGAGTCACCGCCCGCGCCCGCCGCGCCGCCCGCGCCGCGCCGGCCGCCCCGCGCCGTGCCGGCCTGCAAGTTCCCGCCCAAACGGGCGCCGGCGTAAGCCCTGCGTCAGCGCATGGGGCCCCGGCCGCGACTTCACGCGCGCGGGGTGTGTTGTGGAGGTGTAAGACCCCAACCGACCCACCCACGGGAGGTAATTCCTTGCCTTTGAAGTCCCTCATGAGCCGTCGTCCGTCTGCGGCGATCGTCATCTCATCGGCGGCCCTGTTCCTGTCGCTCGGCGGCGTCGGCTACGCCGCGATCTCGATCCCCAACAACAGCGTCGGCCCGGCGCAGCTCAAGAACAACGCCGTCACCAACAGCAAGATCAACAACGGCGCCGTCTCCTACAAGAAGATCCAGCCGGGCGCCGTCGGCCTCGTGCGCGCGAACACCGGCCAGCTCCAGGCGCGCGTCAGCGGCACGTGCGCGACCGGGATGGCCATCGGGACCATCAACCAGGTCGGCAAGGTCACGTGCAACAACGCCCTGCCGTCGGAGTTCGGGACCACCAACAATTCGGCGACGATCACCTCGACCGCGGCGACGGTGACCAGCGTGGCGCTGCCCGCGGGCCCGTCGTACCTGGCCTTCGCCAACCCGACGGCGACGGTCACCAGCGGCGCGACCACCCAGCGGGTCACCGTGACCTGCACCCTGACCGTCGGCTCGAACACCGCGACGCGTGCGGCGATCATCGACACGACCGGCACCATCGGTCAGGACAGCACCGCGTCGATCCCGCTCCAGGCGACGGGCCCCTCGGGCACCGGCTCGGTCAGCTGCACCAACTCGGTCCCGGCGGGCACGGCTCCGGCCACGTCGGTGACCTCGGCGATCAACGCCATCCAGACCGCCAGCAACAGCTAGCGGTACGGCCGGGCGAGGTGGGCGGGCGGCCGTGGGGGGCGCCCGCCCACTAGTCTCGGGGCCATGAGCACAGCGAACATGAACACAAGCCTGGGCACGATCGCGCTCGAGTTCTTCGACGACGACGCCCCCAAGACGGTTGAAAACTTCCGGAAGCTCGCCTCCGACGGCTTCTATGACGGGATCATCTTTCACCGGGTGATCCCGGACTTCATGATCCAGGGCGGGTGCCCGGACGGCATCGGCACCGGCGGCCCCGGCTACACCTTCGAGGACGAGTTCAACGAGCACAAGGTCGTCCGCGGCGCGCTGGCGATGGCCAACGCGGGCCCCAACACCAACGGCTCGCAGTTCTTCATCGTCACCATCGACGCCGCGCCGTGGCTGGACGGCAAGCACACCGTGTTCGGCAAGGTCACGGCCGGGATGGACGCCGTCGACGCCATCGAGGCGACCCCCACCGGCAATGCGGATCGCCCGCTGGACCCGCCGACGATCGAGTCGATCGAGCTGGACCCCGCTTGACGCTCGGCGCTGTGATCTGAGCGCGGCGCAACTCGGCCCCCTTCCCGGGTATAGGAAGGTCGGAGAGCGATGCGGCGGGTTTGGATCACAGCCAGAGAGCACTTGGTCCGCAGGGGGGTGCGCCGCGTCGTCATCCTCGTGCCGGGCGTGGTTGGGCTGCTCACCGCGGCGGTGATGTCGGCGACCGCGGCGACGCCGCCGCCGCCGAGCACGTTGAGCGCCAACGGCGTGCTCAGTTACCCGAATTACCTCCAGTCGCCCGACGGCCACTTCCACCTGGTGATGCCCAAGAACGGCAGCTTGGCGGAGACCATCGCCGGGATCCGCACGCTCTGGTCGACGGGCACGTCCAAGTACCCGGGCGCCCGCGCGGTGATGCAGGTCAACGGCAGCCTCGTCATCTATGACCCCACCAACACCGCCGTGTGGAGCTCCAACAGCCCCACGGTCGGGTGCCCGCGTCTCGTCCTCCAGAACGACGGCAACCTCGTCATCTACGGCAGTACCAAGGCGAGCTGGTCAGATGGCGCGCCCGTCAACAAGATGGTCGCGGGAGACCTGCTGAAGTCCGGCTGGAGTCTGTATTCCCGGGCACCGGAGGCCTACCGGCTGACGATGCTCGCCGACGGGAACCTGGCGCTGTTCGACGGGTCGGGCACGGAGCTGTGGTCGACGAAGACCTACGGCCATGCCGGCGCCTACGCCTCGATGCAGACGGACGGCAACCTCGTCGTCTACGACGCTACGGGGCACGTCCTGTGGTCAAGCGCCACCAACGGCCACGCCGGCTCCTACCTGGAGATGCTCGGCGACGGCAACGTCGACCTGATCGCCCCCGGCGGCACGGTGCTGTGGCGCAGCAAGACCTACCACGCGGGCTCCGGGGTGTCGCTGGCGCCGAAGGCGCCCGCGCCGGTGACCTGTCCCGCGCCCCAGCCGCCCGCGCCGCCGGTCACCACGACCACGACGACGACGGCCCCGGTGGTCACCGTGCCGGTGCCCGTCCCGATCCCGACGCCCAGGCCGCGCCCCCGCACCCTGCGCATCAGGCTGACGATCAGCTGGACCTTCGACCGCGCCACCACACGCCTGCGCAAGGTGAAGGTCGGCACCTTCCCAGGGCGGACCAGGCTCGAGGTCCAGTGCAAGGGCCACGGCTGCCCGCGCCACCGCGGCAGGGACATCGCCACGGGCATCCGTGGCGTGCACAAGCTGCTGCACGCGTTGGTCGGCCGGCGCTATCGGGCCGGCAACAAGGTCATCCTCACCCTCCGGGCCCCCGGATACCGACAGGAGCGGGCCGAGCTCGACATTCGCTGGGGCCGCAAGCCCAACGCCCGGCTGCTGCGCTGATCAGCCCTTGATCGTGGGCAGGGGGCGGGCGTAGCGGCTGGGATCGCCGAGCGCCTCGGGCGTGAAGCGCCGGGCGCCGATGTAGTGGCCCTGGAACGGCGGGTTGGCGATCGAGGCGAGCCTGACGCTGCCGCCGCCCGGCGCGGAGCTGACGAACCGGCCGTTGCCGACGTACAGCCCCACGTGGTCGACGTAGCCGTCGCGCTCGGCGAAGAAGACCGCGTCGCCTGGCTTCAGGTCCGGTTCGGAGACCGGGATGCCGATGTCGAATTGCTGGGCGGCCACCTTGGGCACCTGCACGCCCTGCTGGGAGTACGCGTACTGGACCATCTCCGCCGAGGTCGGTCCCGTGTCCAGGCTGGATCCGGGCTGCCCGCCACCGGTGAAGTGCATTGCCACCTTGAGCGCCGCCTGTCCGATGGGCACCGGGGGCGGCGCCGGGGCGGCGACCGGCGCCGGCGCGCCCGAGGTCAGGTCGGCGCCGCGCAACAGCGCCTGTGCGGTCGAGAGCTGTAGTTGGTAGCGATAGCGGTACTGCGCCGCCGGCTGCTCGACGTCGGCCACCCAGTCACCCCAGCTGTTGGGGTTGTTGGCAAGCTCCGGGTACTGGCTCTTGACCGCGGCGGCGTGGTCGATGAACCACTGGATCTGAAGCTCCGGGTTGCTCGGGTACCCGGCGTAGGCACCCTGATCCCAGATGCCCAGCCGCATCTGGAAGAAGCCGACGGAGTCACGGTCCCCATAGGACAGGTTGCGCAGGCCCGACTCGGTGAGCGCGGCCATCACCGGGAGCTCCGGGGGCAGCCCGGCCTTCTCCGCCCGGGCGCCCATCCAGGCGGCGATCTGCTGCGAGGTGGCCTGGTCGCCGGGGTACACGGGACCGCCGTCGGCCGGCTCGAGCGCGACGGGCGCCGGGGCTGACCCCGCGGAGTGGTGACCTGCGGCCTGCCGGCCCGGGTTCTGGGAGACGGCCGCCCCGCCCGATCCGCGGCCTCCGGACCCGCCCCCGGTGTGCTGGCCGCCGCCGGCCTGCCGGCTCCCGGCTCCCTCGGACGCCGTCACCAGCTGTGCTCCCTGCGAAGGCGTCTGCATCGCCGCGGGCTGGGCGGCCGAGGCCGCCTGGGGCTGTGGGGTGCCGGTCGGCGTCGCGGTCGCCGGCTGGCTATGGGGCAGCGACGCATCCGCCGGGGTAGGCGCCTTCGGCTGGGGCTGGGCCAGCGCCGGGGTCCCGGCCGGGGGCGTGAGATCGGGTGTGGCCGGCTGCTGTGGGGCCGCGTCGTGGACCGGCTTGGGAGCTGCCTGGTGGGGGTGCTGGATAAGCTGATGGATCGCCGCGCCCGCATCCCGGGCAAGCGCCGGAGCGGCGTGCTCGGCGAACTGGGCCAGATCCACGCCTTCGGCGGCGGCGGCCACCATCACCCCGGCGAGGCTCGAGCGCGACTCGCGCATCTCCAGCGTCATCAGCGCCCGGCCGCCATGCCCCAGACCGGCGGCGAGCTCCGGCAGGCCCGCCTCTGTCAGCACCGCGGCGGCGTCGTTGCGAAACCGCCGCCGCAGGTGCGGGTCGCCCAGAAGACGTTCCAGCAGCTCGACGCTGCGCTCGGTCTCGTCAGACACGGTGGCCGTCCGGGGTCGCGGGTCTGAGCATGGGACGGCTCATAGCACCTGCCGGCATCCTGCCGCTCCATCCCGCTCCTGCACTTCGCATCATGGACAAGTATCCCCTCAATCCACCGGTTTTGCACCGTACGCCCGCCGATCCCGGCGCGACATCCGGTGAAACGGCGCTCACCGCGGGTACCATTGGACTGTGCGATTGGCAGGGACAGCCATCATCTGCATCGTGGCGGCGTTTGGTGCGGCGTTCCTGGTCGCCCGTTCGGTCAACCACGCATCGCCCGCACGCGCCGCTACGCCCCCCGCGAAGACGACCCGCGTCGCGGCGACTGTGACGACCCCCCAGAAGGACAACCTCGAGCTCCAGTCGCAGTTCTCGCCGATCAGGGGATCGAAGCTCAAGCCGCGTCCCAAGCCGAAGCCCAAGCACAGGAAGGCCAAGCCCAAGCCGCAGGCGTACGTCGCACCGGCCTCGTCCACCAGCAGCCCGGCGACGCCCAGCACCACCCCGACGTACACGGCCCCGAGCTACACCCCGCCGCCCCCGCCCACTCATAGCTCGAGCGGGTCGACGACGACGCATCACAAGAAGAGCGGCGGCAGCAGCGGCGGCTCAGGCACCACGACGATCGGCGGCTGACGCCGGCTCGCCCGCGGGGGCGACTACAGCTCGTCGGTCCGTACGGCGCCACTCGACAGCGCCCGTTCGGCGAGCAGCAGCCGCTTCTGGTTCTGCGGCGCTTCCTCAAGGCCGAAGCGGGTGAACAGGACGCGGAGATGACCCTTAACCGCCGACAGGCTCAGCACCAGCCCGGCGGCGATCTGCTCGTTGGTCGCGGGTGCCGCGGAGTCCGCCGCGGCCAGCGGCCGGCACAGCTCCACCAGGACTCGGCGCTGGGCCTCTGAGACCGACGGTGCGGACAGCGTGGGCACCGAGATCGTGGCCAGCACCGGTTCGGGCTCGGGATGCCGGAAGCCCAGGACCGTGTCCCCGACCCCGATCACGTCGCCGTCGCGCAGCGTGCGCTGCCCCCGCAGCCGTTCGCCGTTGATGAAGGTCCCATTGCGCGACAGGCCGTCGTCCTCGATCGTCCAGCGCGCGCCGCGCCGCTCGAGTTGGGCGTGGACGCCCGAGACGCGCGGATCCCAGCCGATCTCCAGGTCGCTGCCAGGGGCGCGCCCCAGCACGAGGCGGTCCCCATCGAGGGTCACCACCACCTGATCGCCGCTGTCGTCGCGGAGGAACAGAAAGGGAGCGCCGCGCCGCGCTGCGTGAATCAGGGTCTGTAACTCGGTGGCACTGACGGCGGCTCCCAAGACCGCCCTTTCCTGAGCCGGCACCTGGCCAGCGTACAAGGTGATGCGGGCGCGACGGACCGGGGGACTGCTCCAATGCACCGCGCGCCGGCCTGACGGGCCGGCGCGGATCCGGCCGTGCGGGGCTCATAGCCCGGCTGGATGCAGAACCGTGTTGAACGACGCCAGGTAGGACGAGCTGGGGGTGAACTGGTGCACGAACGGCGCCCCGCCGCTGGCGCTCCCGCCGCCTGACTCGTAGAAGCGGCCGCTGATGTTGATGATCACGTGCTCGTTGGCGCCGCACCCGGTGCGGTCGTAGATCGTGACGTACCGGCCGGCGCCGGACGCGATCCCGGGCTGGCTGGCAAAGCCCTCCGTGGTCACCGCGCCGTTGAGGTAGCCGCCGGAGCGCAGCACGGCGGACACGAACCCGGAGCAGTCCAGGCCGCCGCCGGCGCCGTGCCCGCCTCCGTAGACGTACGGCGTGCCGAGCAGGCCATCGGCCGCGCGGATCATCGCCTGGATGCGCTGGCGCTCCTCGGGCGCCAATCCATTGTCGCCGGGGCCACCGAGCGGCGTCATCTGCCACACCGCGCCCTTGACCCCTGACAGCGTCCCGCTGGGACCGTTGACGTGCTTGCCCTGGCCGGACTGCGAGCGCACCGGGGCCGTGCGCTGCGCGGCCTCAACGGTGGCACGGCACAGGCTGCGCGCGGTGTCGAACTCCTCCAGCAGGGTGAACGCGCGCGTGCGGAGCCCGTCGGCCTCGGCGTGGTAGCCCTCCAGCGCCCGGCGTGCCTGGGCGACGGCAAGCTCGGCCTGCCGTAGCTGGTCCAACGACATCGGATGCCCGGGGATCATGCCGTTCTGCGCGTTGGTCGCGGTCGTGCGCGCCGTGCCGATCTGGGTGGCGAGATCGTTGAGCTGGCCCACGACCTTGACGAAGTCACTCTGCACCAGCGCGAGTGTCACCTCGTAGTCGCTGAGCGCGGTGGCGACGGCGGAGTAGCCGCGCTTGATGTGCTCGAGCTCGGATGGCACCTGGCCGATCGCGTCGCGGAACGAGTCGGCGGCATGTCCCGTCCAGGTCCCGTCCTCCCGGGCCGCGAGCAGGCCGGTGGCGGTCATCGCCGCTTCCTGGGCCGCGGTGTGAAACGCAGAGGCGAGCGTGCTGACGTCAGCGGGCACCGCCGCGAGCAGGTCTTCAGCCCGGGGGTCGGTGAGCGGATCGATCACCGCTCCAGTATCAGGCGCCCCCGCCGTTGCGGAAAGTGGCCCGAGGTATCGACTGAGCGATACCCGTGCCGGCCGTCAGGGCCTGAGCAGGCGGCCCTGTGGGACGCGTCCGCTGCGGATCTGCAGCTGGATGCGCTCGGGGGCGAGGTGAGGGGCGCTGACGGTGATGGAAAGCCGGTTGCCGGCGGCGAACCGTCGGCCGGTCAGCTCGCGCAGCAGGCGGGCGCGGTGGCCGATGGTGACTGAACGGAGCTCGAGCCTCGGGCAGCGGCGCCCGGTGCACCGCACCGCGATGTGTCCGTGGCGGGGCAGGCGGTGCACGGTGATCGAGCGCAGGAGGGTCCGGGCCCCGTTCCAGCGCCAGCTGATCACGAACTGGGCTCGAGGGGTGCGCCGTCCCCGCGGTACCGGCGTCGCCTTGGGGTTGGACGTGGTGATCGTCTGGTCGAGCACCGTGGAGCTGTTGCCGGCGGCGTCGGTGACGGTCAGCGCGAGCTCGTGGGAGCCGTCGGCGAGGCCGGCGGTCGGGATGGGGACGTCCACCACCTCGGTCGCCGGGCATGGCTGCGCGGAGTCGAACATGAGCGCGCCCGAGGCGTCGGTGCCGACGGGCACGCATGCCCCGCCGTTGGGGTTGGGCGTGCCGCTGAACACCGGCGTCCCGTCGACGGCGGCGGTGACTGAGTAGATCCCCGGCCCGCCGGGGTCGGTGGCGGTGAAGACGACGTGGGCCAGGCCGCGGGCATTGCGCTGTAGCGCGCTGCCACTGAAGGCGGCGCCCTGCGGAGCGGCGGGGTTGGAGAGCAACAGGTGCGCGGAGGTGATCTGAGCCAGGGCCCAGAAGCCGTCATTGCCCTCGACGTTCTCGTCGCAGCTCGAGCCGCTCAGCGCCGTGCAGATCGCTGTGACGTACAGATTGCCGCCCCGGGTGGCCGGCAGGGTCACCGGGCCCGTGAACGTGGCGTTCGCGGCGTTGGCGCTCCCGCAGCCGCTCTGGTCCACGCACAGGAGCACCGCATCGCCGGCATCGATCGTGTCCTGCGGCTCGAGGATGTCGGCCTGCGCGGCGGCCGCCTCGTTGTGGCCGCCATAGGCGCTGAGGTGAACGTTCAGCGTCCCGCCGATCAGGGTCGAGCCGGCCGGCGGCGTGAATTGGAGCACCTGGCTCTGCCCGTTGACGGCGATCGCCTGGTTACCGAGCTCCGCCGCCAGCGGCACCCCCGGCGCGCAGCGTGTGTTGTTGCCGTCACCGATCGTGACCTGCCCCTGGGCGAACCCGGACCACCCGTCGCTGGGCGCGGCCGAGCCATCCGGGTTCACGCACGACACCTGCATCCAGGTGCCGGCACGTGCGGGGCCGGCGCCAAGGAGGAGGACGGCGCACGCCACGGCGGCGACCAACATCGCGGCCGCCGCTCGGCTGAGGGGCAGCCAGGGTGCGCGCGTGGCAGTCACGGCACCAGGCGCGCGCTGGGCTTGAGGCCGTCGCGGATCTGGACCGCGATCCGCTCGGCGGTGTGGCGCGGGGCGGTCACGGTGATGAACAGCGACTGGCCGGCTCGCAGCCGCCGGCCCCTCAGCTTGCGCAGCATCGTCGTCACCTTGCGCGGGCCTCTGGCGGCGGCGCGCAGCTTCGGGCAGTGCTTGCCGGCGCAGCGGACGGCGACCCTGGCGTTGCGCGGCAGATGCGTGACGCGGATCGAGCGAAGGAGCGTGGTCGTCCCGTTCCAGCGCCAGGAGATGACGAAGCGGGCGTGCAGTGCCCGGCGCCCCGATGGGTTCGGCGTCGTCTGCGGGTTGGAGGTCGTGATGTTCTGGTCGAGCACGGTGGAGCTGTTGCCCGCCGCGTCGGTCACGGTCACCGCGAGCTCGTGGGGGCCGTCCGGCAGCCCCGTCGTGGGAACCGGGACGTCGACCACCTCGCTGGTCAGGCACGGCTGCTGGTAGTCGAACATGAGCGCTCCGGTGCTCGGATCGGTCCCCACGGGGACACACTTACCCCCGTTGGTGCTCGGGGTGCCGCTGAAGACGGTCTGCCCGTCGACCGCGACCGAATCGGCGTAGATACCGGGCCCCGCCGGCTCGGCGGCGGTGAAGACGACGTGGGCCGTGCCGCGGATGCCGGGTTGCAGCGCGCTACCGGTGAACCCCGACCCGGTCGGTGACTCACTGCTGGAGAGAAGGAGATGGGCCCACATCACCTGCATGAGCGCCCAGGCATCGTTCTTCGCATTCTGGTCGCATGACGTGCCGGTGCTGGAGGTGCAATTCGCCGCCGCGATGAGGTTGCCCTGGGCGTCGTTGGGCAGGCTCACCACTCCGCTGAAGTCCGGGGCTGGGCCGCACACCTGAAAGAAGGCCACGCAGTGGAAGAACACGTTGCCGAGCGACGGCTCGGACAGCAGCGACTCGCCCACGGCGCTCCCGCCCCCCGTGTTGCCGAACCCGTCCGCTGACATGTTGACGTCAACCGAGCCTCCGGTCAGTGTGGATCCCGCCGGCGGCTGATAGGTGAGGTACTCCGCCGCATTGGGCGGCGCCGCCGCGAGATCGCTCAACTCCGCCACCATCGGTGTTCCCGGAGAGCACTGTGTGCTCGCGATGGCGCCCGGGTCTGCTGGGCTCGAGGCGCTCAGTGTCCACCCCTCTGACGGGGCAGCCGAACCGTCGGGATTGACGCACGACACCTGCATCCACGTCCCGGCGCGTGCCGGCCCCGCCGCCACGCTCAGCGCGGCCACTACGACGAGCGCGGCCAGCACGACCAGTGCGGCCGGCCCCGGCCCGATGATGCCCCGTCGTCCGATGACTTTCCTGCTCAAGCGCGCCGAATTCTAGACCTGCATCGGTGCAGCGTGGGTCAGTCCCTGACCATCTTGAGCACCGAGGCCAGGTCGGCGCGCTGGCGCTCCTCGGCCCGATGGACCTTCGCGTCGATGGTGGTCGTTCCCGACCCGGAGCCCGCGCTGCTGCTCTGCGTCGACCCACCGCCGATGATCGTCGTCCCCGAGCCCGAGCCGTTGCTCGGGTGATGGCGGCCCTGATGACGCGAGCCGCCGGAAGCGCCACCGCCCCCGATCACCGTCGTCCCGGAGCCGACCCCCGGATGCTGGTCACCACCGCGGTGCTTGCCACCGCCGTCGTGCTTGTCGCCCGAGTGACCGGAGCCGCCCGACCCGGCAGGGGCCGGGCCCAACCCCGCGCCGCCCGAATAGTGCGTGCCACCGGGCATGGTGGGATCCGAGTGGTGGTGGGCCGGCGAATGCTTGGCGGTGTGATGTCCGGCGCTCGAGTGCTTGGCGGGCGCGTGATGGGTGCTCGCGCTCGGGTGCCCAGATCCGGTCGGAGCGGCCGACGTCCCGCCGCCGGAGGTGCCTGACCCGCCGGTCGCGTGGGTGATCCGCTGCTCGATCCGCTCGTAGGCGTTGGCCGCCTCGCCGAGGCGCCGCGTCAGGTCCTGGAGCTGGCCGCCGAGCTCGGTGACCCCGTAGTGCCATGTGCCGCAGAAGTGCTCGAGCTCTGACTCGAGCGCCTGGCCGCCGACCGTGCCCGACTCGTGCCAGACGACCGTGTGCATGCCCAGGAGCTGGTCGTTGAGGCGACCCAGGGTGTCGCGCACCGCGACGAGCGTGCGCGAATCGACGACAAAGCCGGACATGGCAAGGAGTATCAGTCGGCCCACGGGGGCCCGGAAGTGGCCCGGGGTATGGACCGGGCAGTACCCGGTGCGCCCACCCCGTCGGTACGCTCACCCCGCGTAGATGCGCGTCGTACTCGACAATCACGCCGGCGGGCCAGAGGATCTGGAGCTCCGGCTCGGACGCGAGGACGCCACCGTCGGCGACCTGCTCGACGCCCTGCCCGATGCCGCCCAGGCCCGGGGCATCGTGGTCGACGGCCGCTTCTGTCACGTCGACCTCGCCCTGACCGAGATCGGCCTGTACGAGGGAGCGCGCATCCATCCCGCCGATCGCGCCCCCGAGGCGCTCGAGCCCGCGGCGGCCGTCCTCGAGCTGCGAGTCATCGCCGGCTTTGACGCCGGCCAGTCGCTGCCGCTGACTCCGGGCGGCGTCGTCGTGGGCCGCGATGGCGACTGCGATCTCACCCTCAGCGACGAGGGCGTCTCGCGCCGCCATCTGCGCGTCCAGCCCAGCCCCGGCGGCCTGCGCGCCACCGTCACCGACCTGGAATCGGTCAACGGCACGTGGGTGGAGGGCAAGCGCATCCGCCAGCCCACCGACGTCGAGCCCGAGGCGGTGTTCGAGGCCGGCGACGTGGCCTTCATCATCGCGCCGCGGATTCCCGGCCTGCCCGTGGACCCGGTGCGCCAGGCGAACCTGGCGGGGACCATCCCGTTCAACCGCCCGCCACGCAACCGGGCGCTGGCGGGTGACGACGTCCTCACCGCGCCTGAGGAGCCCAAGGAGGCCTCCCGGCCGCGCTTCAGCTTCGCCTCGGCGTTCGGACCGCTCATCCTCGGGGTTGTGATGGTGCTCGTGCTCAAGAACATCCTGTTCGCGCTGTTCTGCCTCCTCAGCCCGGTGATGGTGATCGGCAGCTGGCTGGAGCAGCGCCGGCAGGCGACTCGCAGCTCCCGCGGCGACCGCCGTGACTACGAGGACAAGATGAGGACATTCCGGCGCGACGTTGCCGCCCGTCAGGAGGAGGAGCTCACGCGCCGCCGGGAGGCGTTCCCGGACCTGGCCGAGATCACCCGCCGTGCCACCGCGCCCGATCCGCGGCTGTGGGAGCGGCGCCCCTTCGACAACGACTTCCTGGCCCTCTCCGCCGGCTACGGCGAGGTGCCGTTCCGGCCGCGGCTGGCCGAGCGCCACACGCCCGGGTCCGAGGCGGAGGTCGTGCTCGCCGAGCACGGCTGGCTCCAGCTGGCGCCGGTCGAGGTGCCACTGGCCAAGGGTGGCGTCGTCGGGATCGTCGGCGAGCGCGGCCAGGCGCTTAGTCTGGCGCGGGCGCTGCTGTGCCAGGCTGCCGTGCTCCACGGTCCCGCCGACCTCACCGTGGCCGTCCTCACCGAGCCCGAGGGCCGCGAGGACTGGGACTGGGTCAAGTGGCTGCCGCACGCTCGCGACGCCGGTGGCGCCGCCGGGCGCCAGCTCGCGGTGGGCACCACGGCGGGCGCGACCTTGGCGGGCGAGCTCGCCGATCGCGATGCCGACGACCCGCGCCAGGTGCTGGCCGTCCTCGACAGCCCAGCCCTGATCGAGGGTCGCGGCGCCGCCGGCCGAGCGCTGCTGCGTGCCGGTGAGAAGGTCTCCGGGATCGTCGTCGCGCGGACCAGCGAACGCCTGCCTGCCGCGTGCACGACCGTGATCGAGCTGGCCGACGAGGCGGGCGAGTCCAGGCTCCTGCGCCCCCAGACCGGCCAGCGGATCGACCCTCTGCTCGTGGCCGGGATGTCGCCCGAGGCCGCCCGCGAGTGCGCGATCGCTCTGGCGCGCTTCGAGGACGCCGACCTCCAGCTCGCGGGAGGCGCCCTCCCGGCCTACGTCGGGCTCCTCTCCCTGCTCGGGATCGGCGAGCCCGACGGCGAGGACCTGCGCCGGCGCTGGGCCTCCACCACCGGGGAGACCGGCCTGGTGGCGCGCTTCGCGCTCTCCGAGGACGGCCCGCTCGACATCGACCTCGTGGGCGACGGGCCGCACGGGCTGGTGGCGGGCACCACGGGCGCCGGTAAGAGCGAGCTGCTGCGCAGCCTGGTCGCTGCACTGGCGGCCACGCACTCCCCGCTGCGCATCAACTTCGTCCTCGTGGATTACAAAGGCGGGTCGGCGTTCGGCGAGTGCGCCGAGCTGCCGCACACGGTCGGCATGGTCACCGACCTCGACGAGCAGCTGGGCGAGCGCGCCCTGCTCTCCCTGGAGGCGGAGCTGCGCTACCGCGAGCGCGTCCTGCGCGAGCACCGCGCCACCGACCTCATCGAATACGACCGCTTGGTCGCGCAGGGGGACACGGGGCCGCCCGGGCCGCTTCCCCGCCTGCTGGTGGTCATCGACGAGTTCGCCACGCTCGCGTCTGAGCTTCCCGACTTCGTCCCCTCGCTCGTGGGGATCGCCCAGCGCGGGCGCAGCCTCGGCGTGCACATGCTGCTGGCCACGCAGCGTCCGTCGGGCGCGGTCAATGAGAACATCCGCGCCAACACCAACCTCCGCGTCTGCCTGCGTGTGCAGACATCGCAGGACTCGAGCGACGTGATCGACTCGCCCGCGGCGGCCAAGATCCCGCGCAACCAGCCGGGCCGCGCCCAGGTCCGGCTGGGCCCCTCGGAGCTCATCCCCGTCCAGACGGCGCTCGTGTCCGGCATCACCGCCGGCCCGGCTGCCGCCGCCGTGTCCACCGAGCCGTTCGTCGTCACCGGCGATGGCGCGCGCCGGAACGGCAGCGAGGCCGAGTCCTCGGCGGCATCCGATCTCCAGCGCCTCGTCGCCGCCGCCGGCGAGGCCTTCGCCGGCGCGCACGCCCTGCGCCGGCCCTGGCTGCCGCCCCTCCCCGGGAACGTGGGGCTCGACGAGCTGCTGGCGATGGGGCCGCCGCGCGCGCTCGGCGGCGAGACCGGCCTCGTCGTCCCGCTCGCCCTCGCCGACGACCCCGAGGCTCAGGCCCAGTATCCGATCGGGTGGAACGTCAACGCGGGGAACCTGCTGCTGTACGGGATCGGTGGCAGCGGCACGACCACGGCGCTGGGCACGCTCGCGCTCTCGCTGGCCGAGACAGCGGATCCCGCCCGCCTGCACATGTACGTGCTGGACTTCGGCGCGGGCGAACTGGGCGCGCTCGCGGGCCTGCCGCACGTGGGCGCCGTGATCGGGGCCGCGGAGCACGAGCGCCAGCGGCGCCTCCTGCGCCGGCTGCGCGGCGAGCTGGGCGTGCGGCGTTCGATGGACCCGACGGCGCGGGCCTCGGCGCCCCGGATCGTCGTGCTCCTCGACGGCTACGGGGGCTTTGCCTCAGAGCACGGCGACATCGGGGGCGACGCCCTGCGTGAGGCGCTCGCCCGCGTGTGGGCCGACGGCGCGGAGCTCGGCATCCACGTGGCCATCGCCGCCGACCGCCTCGGGGCGGTTCCCACCGCGCTGGCGTCACTGGCCCAGCAGCGGCTTGCCTTCCAGCTCGCCGACGTGGCCGACTATGCCCAGTTCGGCCTGATGCGCCGCGCCATTCCCCACTTCGTCCCTGGCCGCGCCGTTGTCGGCGGCTCGGCCCAGGTCATCCAGGTGGCTCGGGTCTCCGGAGCGCTGCCCGCGGAGGTCGCCGCCCGCGCGGCGCGTGTCGCCGGCGCCACTCCGGCCGAGGGCGGGCCGCCGCCCGTGGGCGTCCTGCCCGAGAGCGTCGGGATCGACGCGCTGCTCGGCGCCGGGCGGCCTGAGCGCGGGGCGGGCGGGGACATCTTCATCCCGTTCGGGATCGGCGACGAGACCCTGGAGCCGGCGGGCTTCGAGCTCTACGAGGGGGACCACGCGATGATCGCCGGGCCCGCCCGGACGGGGCGCACCACGGCGCTGCTCGTGGTGGCCGAGGTGCTCTCGCGGCTGTATCCGGACATCCCGCTCGTCGGCGTCGCCACCCGCCGCTCGGCGCTGCGCGAGTGCGCGGCGCTGACCAGGGTGATCACCGCCGCCGAGGGGCTGGGGGAGCTCGTCACCGAGCTGCGCGAGGCTGAGCGGCTGCACGTGCTGCTCGTCGACGACGCCGACGTGGTCGACGATCCCACCCGCGTGCTCTCCGACCTGTTCGCCGCGCCGCGCGCCAACCTGCATGCGATCGTCGCCGGGCGCACCGATGCGCTCAAGACGCTGGGGCACTGGAGCGTTGGCGTCCGGCGCGCGCGCACCGGCCTGCTGCTCCAGCCCGACGTCCAGATCGACGGACCGCTGCTGGGCGTCACCCTCCCGCGCCGGCCCACGCCGCCCGTCCGCCCGGGCTGTGGCTACCGCGTGGACCCCGGCGGGTTTGAGCTCGTCCAGGTCGCCGTCCCGGACGCCCGCGCCGCGAGCTGAGTCACTGCGTCTGCGGGCGCTCGCCGATGTCAGCTCATCGAGGAGCGGATGGCGTCCTCGGTCGACTGGTACTGGGTGCCGGCGTTGGAGAGCAGGCGGCTGATGCCGTCCAAGGCGTCCTTGAGGCCGGCGGCCGAACGCTGCCACTCGTCCCACAGCGCGTGGAACTGACCCGAGGCGGCACCCTGCCACTCGCCGCCGACGACGCCGAGGACTTCGCCCTGCATGCGGCTGAGCTGGTCCTGGATGCTGTTGGACCCCGTCGCGACGTTGGAGGAGAGGCTGTGCAGTTCCTCCGCGGTGACCTTGATAAGACTCATGTGAAACACCCTCCGTGCTGGTTGGAAAGCGGCGTAGGACACGACGCACCAGCAGTATCACCCGCGTCGATGGGGCCGAAAAGTGGCCCAGGGTATGAACCCCGCCATACCCCGGCACGCCCCGTCGATCCCCGGAAAGCCAGTGGGGATCGGGTGCCTAGAGCTTGGCGACCTCGCCCTGGAGGGCCGTCTCGTCGCGCTCGATCGTGTTAAAGACGCGCGTCCAGGTCACCGGCATGTTGGCGCGTCCGGCGGAGATGAGTCGCCCGTAGTCGTTGGCGATCTTCGTCATCGTCGTGGCCAGGGGCGCGGCCGAGGTCGTCTTTGGCTCCAGCGGCGTGATCTTGTGCACAGCGGTGACGTAGGCCTTCTGGACCGTGACGGCATCACGGATCTGCTTCGTCGGCGTGCCGTCGTTGAGCAGGCGGGTGCGGTTGCGGTTGCGCGTCAGCACCAGGCTCGTGAGGATGCCGTCGATCTGCGTGTTGGCGGCGGCGGTCGCGGCGGCCTTCTCCCGGGCCGCGGCGGCGCGCTGCTGCGCGGCGTGGATCTGGGCCCTCGTCGGCCCGTGTTTGATGGGCTTGCCGGGGCTGGCCAGCACCACGCCGACCACGGCGGCGATGATCATGGCCACGACGATCGCCGCCGCGATGAGGCGGCGTCGCACCACGTCCGGGGAGACCGGACCCTCGTCCTCGCCGACGTCACGATGGCGCCGGGCCAGCCGGAACATCGTGGTGTTGTGTCGCTCCCGGCGCCTGGCGGGCGCGACCGTCGGTGGCGGGGTCGGCGCGGCGGGGCCGGAGATCGTCTCAGGCACGGGCGTCCGTCGCACGAAAGACTCGTCGCCGGCGGGCTCGTCGGCCTCCGAGGCCGGGGTGTCGAGCGTGCCCGAGTAAAAGGAGGCGGGGGTGAGCGTGCGACGGGCGCGCGGGGCCGCATCGTCGAGGGTCAGGCGAGCTTCGCGGCGCCAGCGGGGGCCCAGCAGATCCAGCACGAGGTCCTCGAGGGCCACCCACGCCTCGTCGGCGGACTGGAAGCGGTCCTCGGGGCGCTTGGCCAGCATCTTCTCCAGCCACTCCGCGATGCCCTCGTCGACCTCGGGCGCCACCGACCGCACCGACGGCACCGGCTCGTGGACGTGGCGGTACAGCACGGCCACAGGGGTGTCGGTCTCGTCGAACGGGACCTGGCCGGTGAGCAGCTCCCAGGCCACGACGCCCAGCGAGTACAGGTCCGTGGCCGGGGTGAGGTCAGTGCCGAGCGCCTGCTCAGGTGACATGTACGCCGGGGTGCCGATCGTCGTGCCCGCCACGGTCACCACCGCGCGGGTGGCGGCCTTGCTGTAGGCGCGGGCGACGCCGAAGTCGGCGATCTTCACGCGGCCGTCGACGGCGACGAGGAGGTTCTCGGGCTTCAGATCGCGGTGCACGATCTGGTGCGCCTCGCCGTGGGCCAGCCCCGCCAGCACACCCTCCAGCACCCCGGCGATCTGCGCCGTCGACAGGCGGCCGATGTACTGGCGCAGCGAGCCGTGGGGCAGGTACTCCATCGCGATGTACGGCACCGAACCGTCCTCGAAGAACTCATGGACGGTGACGATGTTGGCGTGGTTCATCGATCCCGCCAGGCGGGATTCCTCGACGAAGCGCTCGGCGAAGCTCGTGTCGGCCAGGTGAAATGGCGCGAGCTCTTTGAGCGCGACATGTCGCTGCAGATCCCTCTGCATGGCGAGGTAGACGACGGCTGCGCCCCCGCGCCCGATGACCTCGAGCAGGTCAAAGCGACCCACCCGCTTGAGCACATCCTGCATTGCGCTTAGGAGTCTGCCACCGTTAGCTCGATGCTATGCACGGTCTGTCACCGCCAGGTGCCGCGGACCGACGCCCGCTGCCGCTCGTGCGGGACCCCGCGCGACGGCGAGGTGCACCTCGATCTGGTGCTGCCAGGGGGTGCGCGGGTGCCGCTGGACCGGCGGCTGGCGATCGGCCGTGCCCCGGCGTCGGATCTCCTTCTGGACGATCCCAGTGTCTCGCGTGCGCATGCGGAGATCGTTGTCGACGCCGACGGCGCAACGCTCCAGGATGTGGGGTCAAGCTATGGGACGTTCGTCGACGGGCGGCAGCTCTCGGCGCCGGTCGCGCTGACGAACGGGATGCACATCGAGCTGGGCGATTGCCGGCTGGAGGTGGCCGAACGCGTCGATCGGGCCGCGGCGGGCATGACGGTGTCGGTCCCGGCGGGGATCAGCCTCATCGTCGAGCAGCCGTCGGTGCGCCGCGCCCGCCTGCGCGGTCAGCAGAACCGCAAGCCGAAGCTGCGCTCGGGCTGGTCGCTCAAGCGCCTGGAGCAGTCCGAGGCCGTGGGCGGGGCGCGCTTCGTGCTCAAGGACCATCGTTCGTCGGCGATGGTCCGGCTCGCCACCGAGGAGGCCGAGATGGCCCAGTTGCTCGACGGCGACCACGACCTCGTGTCGCTGCTCGGTGAGGCCGCGGCGCGGTGGGGCGCGGAGGGGCCCGCCCGCCTGGCCCGGCTGCTGGCGGAGTTGGCCGACAAGGGCATGCTCGCCGGGGTCGAGTCCGAGACGGACCCCACCCACCCGGGCGGCGCGCTCCCCTGGCTGGCCCGGCTCGTCCGGCCCCGCGAGCGCGAACTACCCGGCGTGCCCCAGGCGATGGCCGCGGTGTACCGCCGCGGCGGTTGGCTGCTGTTCACACCGGCCGCGGTCGGGGTCCTGGCCGTGATCGCCCTCGGGGGCCTGGTGGCCTTTGCCGCCCTGATCATCGGGCGCTATGGGACCCCGTTCGTGGTGGCGCAGCGGGTTGGGCTCGGGGCGCTCGTGTTCGTCGTGGGCCGCTTTGCCCTGGTCGTCTGCCACGAGCTCGCCCACGGCCTGATTGCCGAGTCGTTCGGGCGCCCCATCTCGCGCGCAGGGATCAAGGTGGCTCTCGTCTTCCCTTACGTCTTCGTGGACACCACCGACGCGTGGTTCGAATCCCGCCATCGCCGCATGATGATCAGCCTGGCCGGCCCCGCCTCGGATGTCATCCTGGGGGGCGCGTTCGCGCTGGCCTGCCTGGTCACGGCGCCCGGCAGCGTGCGGGACATCCTCTTCCAGGTCGCCTTCGGCGGCTATGTCGGCGCGCTGTTCAATCTCAACCCGCTGATGGAGCGCGACGGCTACCACGTGCTCGTCGACCTGCTCAGGGAGCCCGGGCTGCGCCGGCGTGCCACCCGGCACCTGCACGAGGTCCTCTCCGGGCACGGACCGCCGGACTCTCGGCGCCTGCTCGTCTACGCGATCGCCTCGCTGGTGTGGTCGGTGTTCACCGTCGTCTTCGCCGTCGTGCTGTCGCTGCGCTACTACCCCATTCTGGCCAAGCTGGCCCCGCCCGCGCTGGTGTGGACCGTCCTGTCGGCCTTCTACCTGGTGCTCGCGCTGCCCCTCGCCGTGCAGCTCCTGCGGCCGCTCTGGGCGCGGGTGTATCGGCCGCGCCCGGAAATGGCCGCCCGCTAGATGGTCGTTGAATCAACCGTCTAGCCTTGAGCGCCGACCCCCTGAGAGCGGCACGAGGAGCAGGCATGGCAAGCGTCGATCAGACCACTACGGCCGAGACCAACGGCGCGGCGGCGCACACGATCGCAGTCGAGAACCCGGCCACCGGGCAGCTCATCACCACCGTCCCGGTGCTGGGCGCCGAGGAGCTCGAGGCGATGGCCCGGCGCGCCCGCCAGGCCCAGCCCCAGTGGGAGGCGATCGGCTTCGACGGCCGTGCGCGGATCATGCGCCGGGCCCAGAAGTGGATGCTCGACAACGCCGACCGGGTCCTGGACTCCGTCGTCCGCGAATCGGGCAAGACCTACGAGGACGCCCAGCTCGCCGATCTGGGCTACACCGTCACCGCGCTGGGCTTCTGGGCCAAGGAGGCGGCCAAGTACCTCGCCGACGAGCGGGTGAAGTCGTGGAACAACCCGGTGGCCGCGGGCAAGAAACTGGTCATCCGCTATGTGCCGCTCGGCGTCGTCGGGGTGATCGGGCCCTGGAACTACCCCATCGCCAACTCCTTCGGTGACTGCATCCCGGCGCTGATGGCCGGCAACGCCGTGATCCTCAAGCCCAGCGAGGTCACGCCGCTGAGCTCGATGCTGATGGCCGACATGATGCGCGAGTGCGGCCTGCCCGACGACGTCTTCCAGGTCGCCACCGGCGACGGGAGCACCGGCGCCGCGCTCATCGGCCAGGTGGACTGCGTCATGTTCACCGGGTCGAGCCGCACCGGCAAGGCGGTGATGCGGGCCGCCGCCGACGCGCTGGTGCCCTGCTACCTGGAGCTCGGGGGCAACGACCCGATGATCGTGTGCGCCGACGCCGACATCGAGCGCGCCGCCAACGCCGCGACGTTCTACTCGATGAACAACGGCGGGCAGGTGTGCATCTCGGTCGAGCGCTGCTACGTCGAGGAGCCCATCTACGACGAGTTCGTGGCGCGGGTGACCGACAAGGTGCGCGCCCTGCGCCAGGGCGAGCCCACCGGCATCGGCACCGTCGACGTCGGCGCCGTCATCTTCCCGCCGCAGCTCGACATCGTCGACGACCATGTCCGTGACGCGGTCGCCAAGGGCGCCAAGGTCCTCACCGGCGGGCACCCGCACTCAGAGCGCGGCCGCTACTACGAGCCCACGGTGCTCGTCGACGTCGATCATTCCATGCGGCTCATGCAGGAGGAGACGTTCGGCCCCACCTTGCCGATCATGAAGATCGCCAACCCCGAGGAGGGTGTGCGGCTGGCCAACGATTCGGCCTACGGTCTCCAGGCGAGCGTGTGGACGCGCGACGCGGATCGCGGGGAGGCGATGGCCCGGCGCATCGAAGCCGGCGTCGTCTGCGTCAACGACGCCCAGATCAACTACTCGGCGCTCAACCTGCCGATGGGCGGGTGGAAGACGTCGGGCGTGGGGACCCGGCACGGCGCCAATGGGATCCGCAAGTACACCAAGACCCAGTCGCTGATGGTGACACGGCGCGCGCCGTTCAAGCGCGAGCCGTTCATGTTCCCCTACAAGCCGCGCCAGACGATGCTGCTGCGGCGCTTCTACAAGCTGCTCTACGGGCGCGGCACGCGCGACTGAGGCAGCGCACGGGCGACTCGAGGAAGCCGGACGCGCGACCGAGGCAGCGGGCGGCGGCCGTGAGCCGGCCGCCGCACGCGCGCGGGGCCGCTACTTCTTGGCCGTCGTCTTCGGGGCCGGCAGGATCACCGTCCCCTTCTGCTTGCAGCTGAAGTGGACCGAGTCCTGGGTCGCGCAGGTCAGCGTCCCGGTCCCGGTCGCCTTGGCGAACGTGCCGGCGCCGCCCTTGACCATGAAGGTGCCGGTGTAGCTGGCCTGGCTGAAGGACGTGGTCGTCGTCGGAGGCGAGTTGTCATCGGGCGTCAGGATGAACGTCCCGAAGACGGTGCCGCTGTTGAACCACGCCTGCCACTTTCCGCTGAGGTCGCCCGAGTCCTCTGTGGTGAATGACTCAACCTCGATGCCCTTACCGACCGGGGCACATGTCGTTGAGCCCATCTCGGTCCCGTCCAGAGAGGCGGGCGAGACGTCGGTGGCGCCGGCGGGCACCTGAAGGAGCAGCGACGAGGCGCAGGACACCTTGGTCGTGACCGTGGACGGCGTCTTGCTCTTCTTGCCTCCCTTCGAGGCGGAGGAAGTCGCGGCCAGGGCGGACGCGACACCGATGATGAGAACGGCGGCGATGGTCGCGCCGAGGAGGCAGATGCGCTTCACGCTATCTCCTGATTCGTTGTGAGACGGATGAACCTATGCGGCGCGGGATTCTCTCGGTCGCGCGAGGGCATGGAGGTGAATATTTGGTAAACCGGGCGTTTCGGCTCGTGGTGTGCGCCCGCCGCGCCGAGTGCCGTGGCTTCAGCCGGAGCTGTAGTTGTTGAACACCACCGTGTCGAATTCCGGTAGTGACGTGTCCTTGGAGTAGCCCAGCTTGGGGACGCTGAACAGGTCCTCGATCGTCTTGAGCAGCGAGAAGTGGTTGAAGGTGTCCGCGGCGTCCGCGGAGTCGGCCTTGACGTAACGTGAGATCACCACGGCGCCGACCTGACCGCCCCCCGGCGGGGTGCCGGCGCTCGTGCAGTCGCCGGTCATCCCCGTCGTCGGGGTGGTGGTGGTCGTACCGGTACTGGGGGTGGTGGTCGCGCTGGTCGTCGTGGTCGCGCTGGTCGTCGTGGTCACGGGCGGCGTGGTCGTCGTCACGGGCGCGGTGGTGGTCGTCGGGCATGAGGTGGTTCCCGTCGTCGTCGTGCTGGTCGTGGTGGTGGTCTCGGTCGTGGTCGTGTCGGTCGTCGTCACCGGAGCGGTCGTCACCGGAGTCGTCGTGCCCGCCGCGGGCGGCGTCGTCGCCGCGGTGGTGGTGTCGGCTGGCGTCGTCGTCGCGGGGGCGGTGGTGGTCGCGCCGGGGTCCGTCGTCCCGGTCGTGGGCGCGCCCGGGGTGGTGGTGCCCGACGTCGTGCCGGTCGTGGTCGTGCCGGTGGTGGTCGTGCCGGTGGTGGTCGTCGCGGCCGACCCCGAGAGGTTGGGGAACGTGGGCTGATCGCAGCAGCTGCTGGAGTCGGCGTCGGTACCGGTCTGCGGCGCCTGGTCGAAGGTCACGATGATCATCCCGTCGTGCTTGTAGGCGGGGGAGGCGGTGATCTCCGGGATCACCGTCTTGAGGAACTTGTCGGACTGCGCCAGGCCGGCCGGCGCTCCCGTGGTGCACGGGGTATCAGAGCCGTTGTCGCAGGCGTCGGGGGCGATGTAGGAGAAGTTGGCCGTGGTCTTCTCCTGCTTGAGGTCGTTGGCGAGCTTGTCCAGGCCGACGTCGTCCTGCGTGCACTGGGTCCCCGTGGTCAGGGCGTTGAAGTACACGAACGGGTTGAGGTAGGTCACGTACGGGTCGGTCGTGGTCGCCGCCTGGTTGGGGTCCGCGGCGCCCGGGCTCGGAAAGCGGCAGCTCGTGGGCTGGCCCGCGGGTCCCTGATCGATTCCCTGGACGTAGGCGCGCCAGGTGTTGCCGTTGTCCGAGAGCTCGGTCGGCAGCGATTGGGTCGTCTGCGGGTAGACACAGCCGTTGCCGATGAGCTGCGAGCTGGCAGCGTTGCCGGTGGGCGCGATGGTGGTGAACACCGGGCAGTTGGCAGCGGTGTCCTGGGTCGGGCCCTGCCCGCTGAGCAACGCGATCTCGCTGGCCAGTGACGACGCCGCCACGCCGTAGTACTGGGTGATCAGCTCACCCTGTTTGCGCAGCGTGGTCGACAGGTACGGGTGGCCCTTGGTCGTGCCGAAGGACTGGTTGAACCCCTGTCCGGAGAGCATGACCAGGAAGACGTGCTTGATCGGCGGGAGCGCCACCGCGGCCGACCCCGAGTTGTCGCCCGTCCCCGTCCCTGTACCCGTGGTGTCGGCCGGCGTGGTCGGCGTCGCGCCTCCCCCGCCACCGGACGGGGCGGGCTCGGTGATCGTCTCGGTGACGGCCGCCTGCGCGCCGCCGCCGCCGCCGCCACCACCGCCACCGCCACCGCCACCGCCGCCGCCGCCGGTGTCGGTCGGCGCTGGGGCGGCCGGCGTGAGCGGATTGACGGACACCACGATCGAACGGGCCAGCGATTCGACCCCTCCGGGGCCGGTCAACGACCCGGCGACGACCCCGAAGGACAGCATCGCCATGACCGCCAGCGAGGCCACCCGGGGCGTGGGGAGCACGCTGCCCAAGGGGGGGCGAGGCTCGGGCGGCGGCGGGAGCTTCTCGATCACCGGTGCCGGCGGCACGCGCATCTCCCGCAGGGTCGATTGCACCGGCGCGGGCAGCGGCCCGCGGCGGGTGCCGCAGCTCACGCAGTAGCGCTGATCGGTGGCGAGGGGCGCTCCGCAGTGGGCGCACGCCCTGCCGATATCCGCGCGCGGGCGCGCGCCCCTGGGGTCGTCCGTGTCCATGTCTGAGTCTGAGTGTGTCCGGTCAGCCGCGGCGGGATGTGAACATCTCAGAACCGCACATGCTCTCATCCGGCACTCGTGACTTGCAGACGTGGTCACGAGTTGTTCACAACTTGCCCGGGGTGTCGGCCATACGCTAGCTGGCGTACATGCCGCCAACCCGACGAGCGCGATGAGCCTCGGTCCCGAACGATCCGACGTCGCCGCACCGGCCGGGCGGCCGGGCCCGGTTTCCGATGAGCCGACCCGCCAGCTGTCGGTGGCCGGGACCAGCGACCACTGCGTCAACTGCGGGGCTCCGCTCGCCTCAGACCAGCGTTACTGCGTCACCTGCGGTGAGCGCCGCGGCAAGCCGCGGTTCGCTCTCGCCGGGCCCCACGAGGAGCCCGTCCAGGAGGTCGTGACGACGGCCTCGGCGTCCCGGCCACGCCGGCCGCGCACCTCGGCCGGCTTCAACCTCATCGCCGGAGTGGCGACCCTGCTGCTGGCCATGGGCGTCGGTGTCCTCATCGGCCACAACAGCTCCAGCAACACCAGCGGCAAGGGATCGGCGGCGACGCCCGCGATCACCATCAACGGCGCCGGGACCGGAAACGGGTCCGCGGCGGCGACAACCCCGAGCAGCTCGGGCTCCGGTGGCAGAACCGCCAGCACCGGCAAGTCCAAGCACAGCGCTTCGGCCAAGAGCGCCAGCAAGGCGCCGCCGAAGGTGGTCATCCAGAAGGCGGCAGCGGCCGCCAGCAAGGTCACGGGCGGCAGCGCCAAGACCGCGGGTGCCACGGCCACCCAGGGCAGTGCGTGCACCGCTGGGACGGCCGGCTGCCAGAACGGCAAGCTCACCGGCAACTACTTCGGTCAGTGACCAGCTCGTCGTCCAACGGGGATACCGCCGAGACCGCGGTCCTGCGCCCCGCCGGGCGGGTGGGTTCTGCTCCCGCCGCGCAGCCCCCGGCGCCGCCGCTGACGTCCAAGACGAAGATCGGCGACGACCGCACCTTCGATCTCAAGCGCCGCCGCGACCAGCTCAACGCCCGTGTCGCCGAGCTCCAGTGGGACCTCGGCGGGCTCGTCTACGAGATGGCCATCCGCAACCGGATTCGCGTCGAAGTGCTGGTCCAGCGCGCCGCAGTGCTCCAGGAGGCCGACGCCGAGCTGGGCGAGGTCGAGCGCATCCTCCGCCTCGAGGAGACCGGCATGGCCGGTGCGTGCGGCAACTGCGGCGCCCCACACAGCGTGGGAGCGTCCTTCTGCTGGCAGTGCGGGCAGCCGCTGCTGGCCCAGGTCAGCCCGGGCGCGATCGGCTCCTAGTACACGTGCACTAGCCGAAGCGGCCCGTGACGTAGTCGCGCGTCCGCGTGTCCACGGGGTTGCTGAAGATCACGTTGGTGTCGTTGTACTCGACCAGCGTGCCCACGCGTTCGTCGGGATCCAGCGAGAAGAACGCCGTGCGGTCCGCCACCCGGGCGGCCTGCTGCATGTTGTGAGTGACGATCACGATCGTGTAGCGATGCTTGAGCTCGTGCATGAGATCCTCGATCGACGCGGTGGCCACCGGATCCAGTGCCGAGGCCGGCTCGTCGAGCAGGAGCACGTCGGGCTCGACGGCGATCGCCCGCGCGATGCACAGCCGCTGCTGCTGGCCACCCGACAGGCTCAGCGCGCTGACCTTGAGGCGGTCCTTGACCTCACCCCACAGCGCCGCGCCCCGCAGCGCGCGCTCGACACGCTCGTCGAGGTTCTTCTTCATCCCCAGGTTGCGGGGGGCCCACGCGACGTTGTCGTAGATCGACTTGGGAAACGGGTTGGGCCGCTGGAACACCATGCCGATCCGCCGCCGCACCTCGACGCGGTTGGTCGCCCGCGCATAGATGTCGTGGCCGTGGTAGAGCACCTGGCCCCCGAGCTGGAACCCCGGGATCGAGTCGTTCATCCGGTTGAGGCTGCGGATGAACGTCGACTTGCCGCAGCCCGATGGGCCGATCACCGCTGTCACGAGGTTGCGGTAGATCTCCAGCGTCGTCCAGTCCAGCGCCTTCTTGGTGCCATAGGTGACCGACATGTCGTGGATGTCGAAGACCGTTGCCCGGCCAGGCTCGCGCCGCGGGCCGTCGATCTGCGGCGGCGGCACCGGCACCGGCACGTCGGCCGTCGTCCGGATGCGCTGGCGCGGCACGACGTCCTCGTTGGGAAAGGCGCTGGTCACGTCTGGGTCCGCTTCGGTCATCCGGTGAGCTTGCGTTTGCTGCGGGCCAGAAGGAACCTGGCCCCGATGTTGGCGATCAGGATAAGCACCAGCAGGACCAGCGCGGCGCCCCAGGCCCGCGGGAAGCCGGCGGGGTTGAGCGAGTCCGATGCGGTGAGGATGAGCACCGGGATGTTCGGCATCGGCCCGAACCAGTTGAAGGTGACGTGTGGGCCGAAGGTGGAGTTGTTGACCAGCAGCGGCGCGGTCTCGCCGGCGGCGCGCGCGACGGCCAGGATCGAGCCGGTGACGATGCCACCCAGCGCCGCCGGCAGGACGACGGTGACGATCGACCGCCAGCGGTCGACGCCCAGCGCGTCCGACGCCTCGCGCAGTGCGGGCGGAACGAGGCGGAGCACCTCCTGGGTGGAGCGTGCCACCAACGGCAGCATGATGATCGCCAGTGCCATCGATCCCGCGAAACCGGTGTCCTTGTGCAGCGGCTGCGTGATCAGGCCCAGGATGAAGATGCCGATCACGATCGAGGGGACGCCCTGGAGGAGGTCAAGTCCCACGCCCAGCGTCCCGGCGAGGCGCGACCCCGGGCTGGCGAACTCCGTCATGTAGATGGCGATGAGGACGCCGATCGGGACGGCGATCACTCCCGCCAGCGCGACGATGATCGCCGATCCGATGATGGCGGAGCGGATGCCACCCCCCGGGCCGCCGAACGCCGGCGGATCCTGGATGAGGAAGTTGAGGTTCAGCGCCGAGGCGCCCGACTTGATGACGTCGAAGACGACGATGGCCAGCACGGCCACGGCGACGAACGCGGCCGCGACGGCCATGCCCTGGGTGATGCGGCTGACGATCAGGCGCCGGCGCAGGTTGCCCGACGGCGTCAACGGTGCCGTCGGGTCGTAGGGAAGCTGCTCAGATCGCGCGGTGGACGTCATAGTGGCGCGCGATGAACCGCGCGGAGAGGTTGGTGACGACGCCGAACACGAGCAGGATCAGCGCGAGGTAGAAGATCGAGTGGATCTGGAGCTCGTTGGTCGGGTACTGGATGTCATTCGCGATCCGGGCGGCCAAGGTGTTGCCGGTCTCGAACAGCGATCCGTGGATGACCGCGCCCGTTCCCACCACCGACAGCACCGCGATCGACTCGCCCAACGCGCGCCCCAGGCCCAGCATGGTGGCGGCCACGACCCCGGAGATCGTCGAAGGCAGCACCACCCCCCGGATCACCTCCCATTGGGTGGCGCCGAGCGCCTCAGCGCCTTCCTTGAGCTCGTTGGGCACCGTGAGGAACAGGTCTCGGCTCAGCGATGAGATGATCGGCACCACCATCACGCTCAGGATCAGCCCGGCGGTGAAGAGGCTGAGGCCCGTCGTCTGCGGCGCCCCGAAGATCCCGAGGAACCCGAAGGTGTCGTGCAGGAACGGCTCGATGGTGGTGTGCACGAACGGCGCCAGGAAGATGAGACCGAAGAACCCGAGGATCACGCTGGGGATCGCCGCGAGCATCTCGACCAGCGGCCCGACGACGGTCCGCACCGAACGCGGTGCGAGCAACGCCAGGTACAGCGCGATGGCGATCGACAGCGGGACCGCGAGGATCATCGCCATCACCGAGGTGACCGCGGTGCCGTAGAGCGGGACCGCGGCCCCGAAGCGGCTGAAGTTCGGCGCCCAGTCGATGTGGCCCAGGAAGCCCAGCCCGAACTTGGAGATCGCCGGCTGCGCGCCGGAGATCACCTGATAGGCCACCTCGACCAGGATGAGCGCGGCGAGCAGGCCGGCGGCGAGGCACAGCGCGCGCATGATCTGGTCGCCGCGGCTGCGCTCGGTGGCGCGCCGGTCGGCGACGAACCTCATCAGTCGGTTTTTCGGGGCAGCGGATCTCGCCGACATCGACGGCGCAGCGTAAAGAACAGGCCCAAATGCGAGCCGCGACCATACCCGGCATCACAACATCTCAAAACGCTGGTAACAATCCGGCAACAAGCGGGGCTCGCGCGATCCGCATGCTAGTGCTGCTCGTAAGGTCGGCCGGGCCACGACGGGCGCACTGTTGTCTCCAAATCGAAAGGGCCTCAACTTGAAAGGCTTCGCCTTCCAGCGCAGGAAGCTCGTGTCGGTGTCCGCCGCGGTCCTGGCCGTCGGGGCATCGACCGGCTTCATCTCGACCGCGGTCGCGTCCGCGACCAGCGGCACGTTGAACGGCGCCGGGTCGACGCTCGTCGCTCCGCTCGAGGCCGAATGGGCCTCTGCGTTCAACAGCAAGACCGGCAACACGGTCAACTACAACCCGGTGGGCTCCGGTACCGGCATCGCCGATATCTCCTCCGGCACGGTGGACTTCGGTGCCTCCGATGCTCCGCTGAGCCCCACGCAGGCCGCCGGTTGTCACAGCTGCATCCAGATCCCGTGGGCCCTCTCGGCCACCGGCATCGGCTACAACGTCCCCGGTGCCGGCCGCAAGCTGCATCTGACCGGTTCCCTGTTGTCTCAGATCTATCAGGGTTCCATCACGAACTGGAGCAGCCCGGCCATCGCCCGCGTCAACAAGGGCGTGCACCTGCCCAATCTGGCGATCACACCGGTGTTCCGCTCCGACGGCTCGGGTGACACCTACGCGTTCACCAACTATCTCACCCACATCAGTCCGTCGTGGGCCCGCAACATCGGTACCGGGACGTCGGTGAGCTTCCCCCACGGTGCGTCGGGCAAGGGCAACTCCGGCGTCACGGCGGTGCTCCAGGGCACCCCCGGCTCGGTGGCCTACATCGCCGTGTCGTACCTGATCGCCCACCAGCTCCCCGCCGTGGCGATCCAGAACGCCGCGGGCAAGTTCGAGTACCCGAACCTGTCGAACATCGAGAACGCGGCGGGCCAGGTCAAGCACGTTCCGGCCAGCGGCGCGCTGAGCATCGTTGCGCCGCCCAAGAGCGCGAAGATCGCGTACCCGATCTCCACGTTCACGTACGTGATTGCCCCGACGACGGCTCCGCAGGGTGCCCTGCTGAAGTCGTTCGTCCAGTACGCACTCGGCGCCGGTCACTCCTTCGGAGCGAACCTGGACTTCGCTCCGCTTCCGAAGGTCGTGGTCAACGCTGACAAGGCAGCGGCGGGCCGCCTCTAGGCGCACGCCATACAGACGCGGCTCTGAGCACACGCGGAGCATCTGGCCCGGTCAGGCGGCGATACAGCCGCCGGCCGGGCCGCTTTTTTGTCAGCGGCGGCCCGGGTGGGTCACGTGCCGGCGCAGGCGGTCACGCCGAGCGCCCGCCAGGCCGCGCCGGCCTGCTTCTCCAGCGGAGCCAGCTCGGTCTCGAGCGTCTTGAACGCCACGATCGGGTCGTTGCCGGCCGTCAGCCCCTTGAGCGTGGACTGCAGCACTTTGAGCTCCTGTTCGGTCGCCTCCTGAGCCCGCTGGAGATGAGTCGCCATCTCGCCGCCGGTGGGGTGCAGCGTCGCCAGGGCGCCGATCTCCGGCTTGAGCGCTGCGATGCCGCGGCGCAGGAAGGAGGAGCCCTCGGAGGGGACCTGGGGGGTGGGAATGGCGTTGAGGCGCTGGGTCGCCACCGTGCAGACGCGGCCCGCGTCGGTGCGCAGCTGACGCGTCGACATGGAACTCGAGCCGCCGCATCCCGCGGCCGCCAGCGCCAGGGCCAGCATCGGCGCGCAGGCCCGGCGCGCGGTCACGCGAGCGAGATCCCCAGCAGCTCCTCCAGCTCCCCGATGGTCTGGGCGGCCCCGATGTGGCGCACCGTCGCCATCCCCATCTCCCGGGCCGGCTTGAGGTTGAAGGGCAGGTCGTCGACGAACACGCAGTCGGCCGGTGGCAGGTCGATGGCGCTCGCTCCCAGCGCGTAGATCTCCGGCGTGGGCTTGCGGACGCCGACGTCGCCGGAGATCACGACCCCGTCGAACAGCTCCGCCAGCAGCGTGCGGTCATACGTGCCGGCGCCCCATGAGTTGGAGATCAGGCCGGTGCGGATCCCGCCGGCGCGGGCGCGTCGCACCGCGTCCAGCATCGCCTCGTCCAGGGCACCGCCCGCGAACATCCTCTCGATCAGCCGCTCGGGCGCGACTCCCAGGATCTGGGCGAACCGCCGCTCGAATTCCGCGTCCGGCAATGTGCCCGTCTCCAGCCCGACGAGCAGCTCACGGCTGGCCTCGTCGCCGCGGAACAGGTCGCGCACCGTGTCGACGGCCAGGCCCTCCTGCTCGCAGAACGCGCTGAAGGACGCGAACACGTCGGTGGTCATGACCCCGCCCCAGTCGACGAGGAGGCCCTGCTTGTGCGCCACCGTCAGTTGCCCCTCGCGCAGGGAGCCACTAGAAGCCGTTTCGCGTCACGTCGAGCGCGCGCTGGGCCAGCTCGACGACGCCCTCGCCGAATGTCTTCAGATACGGGTCGTCCGTGGTGCCCATGACCGCGCGCTTGTAGTTGCCCTCCATGAACACCGAGGCCTTCCACATGGCCAGCGTCACGTACCAGTTGAGCGACTGCACGGAGCGCCCCGAGCGCTGCTCGTAACGCGCCACCATCTCCTGCCGGGTCGGGAACCCGGGGCGATCGGTGACGGTGTGCATGGCAAAGCGGCTCTTGACATCGGTGGACTGGACCCAGTGGACCATCAGGTAGCCGATGTCGGCGAGCGGATCGCCGATCGTCGCCATCTCCCAGTCCAGGATCGCGGTCAGCCGCGGCGGGGTCCCGTCGGCGAACATGGTGTTGCCGAGCCGGTAGTCGCCATGGACGATGGTCGCCGGGAGTGACTCGGGCATGTTGTCGGCCAGCCAGGCTCCGACCTCCTCGAGCCCTTCGATCTCCCGGGTCCGGTTGACCTCCCACAGCCCGTTGAACCGCCGCAACTGGCGCTCGAGGTAGCCGGTCGGCTTACCGAACCCCTCCAGCCCCAGCGTCGTCCAATCGGTCCGGTGCAGCTCCACCAGGGCGTCGATGAGCTCATCGGCGATGCGGGCATGGTGCTCGGGGGTGTCCAGCGGCGCGGGGAGCTCTTCGGTGATGACCCCCCCGCGGACGCGCTCCATGACGTAGAACGGCGCGCCGATCACCGCGGGGTCGGCGCAGGTCGCCAGGACCCGCGGCGTGCGGACCGAGGTCGGCTCCAGGGCGGTGAGCAGGCGCGCCTCGCGCAGGACGTCGTGGGCGCTGGGCGGCAGGGGCCCTCGCGGCGGCCGGCGCAGGATGACGTCGGTGGAGAGCCCGAAGGTGACGTTGGAGTGCCCGTCGCCGACCGGCACGGCGCTCAGGTCGCGTGGCGCTTGGAGGCCGTTGGCGCGCAGGAAGTCACGTAACGGCTCCAGCACGAGCAAGGGCTCACGGTCGTTGGCCGCGCCCTCGGCGTGCGTGGCGACGATGTCGTCTGGGGCGAGCGTTGCGCTCATCGGTGCCGGAGGGTACCGGTCAGACCGGTACCCGCCGTCACCGGCGGTGGCAAGTGATCAGGCGGCGATCGGGGTGCGGGCGCTGACCTCGCGGTCAAAACGCCAGCCGATCAGCTGGTCCCGGGAGCCCGCCAGCCCGGTCACGATGGCGCCGGTGCCCCGCTCGATGGCGGCCATCAGGGCCGCCAGTCGGTTGCGGAGCTCCACGCCGGCTGCAGAGTCGTCGTACGCCCAGTTGGCGTCGACATCCTCTATCAGCACCGTGACCCGGGTCGGATGCAGGCGCGAGATCTCGCTGATCAGGTCTGAATCGCTGTCCGAGGGCCCGAAGATGGCAAGGAAGTCACTCATGGCAATCAGTCTTCTCATCGTGCGTAAAGCGAAACTGAAGGGGCGTGAACAATTCGAGTCTTCTGTCTAAGACCTTGTTTCAGAGCGTTCGGTCCGCCTCACTAGCCTCTTAAAGGGCATGCCAGAGCTACCGGAAGTTGAGATCACCGCCCGCCTCATCGGCGCCGCCGTCGCCGGCGCCCGGATCGAGTCGGCGCTGACCCCTGGGATCAACGCGCTGCGCTCCTTCGACCCGCCGCTGAACGCGATCGAGGGGCGCAAGCTGACCCAGATCACCCGCCGCGGGAAGCTGTTCGTGGTCGGCGTCGAGGACGACCTCTCGCTCGTCATTCACCTCATGTCGGCGGGGCGGTTGCAGCTGTTCGATACGCGTGCGTCCCTGCGTGACAAGACCTCCCGGCTGCTCGTGCGCCTCGATGACGGGCGCGAGTTGCGCCTGCGGGAGTTCGGCACCAAGCAGGCGGCCTGGGTCAAGGTGCTCACGCCCGAGGGCGTCGAGGCCGAGGACCACATCGCCACCCTCGGCCCCGAGGCCTACCCCGACCCGCCTGAGCTCGGACCGCTGCTGGACGCTCCGCGCCCGCTGCACGGGCTCTTGCGTGACCAGCGGGTGATCGCCGGCATCGGCCGCTCGTGGGTCGACGAGATCCTCCATGAGGCCAAGCTCTCCCCGTTCAAGCGCGGCTCGGAGCTGTCCGATGAGGAGGCCGGGCGGCTGCGCGAGGCGATCGTGTCCGAGCTCGGCCGCGCCCTCGCCCACTACGAGGAGCACCTGACGCTCCCGATCCCCGACAAGCTGCCGATGCCGCTTCGCGTCCACCGCCGCAACGGCGAGCCGTGCCCTCGCTGCGGCGACCAGCTCGAAGCCGTCTTCTACGAGGACTACGTGATGTGTTACTGCCCCACGTGCCAGACCGACGGCAAGCTGCTCAAGGACCGGCGGCTCTCGCGCCTGCTCAAGTAGCGGCGTCGTCTCGCATCCCGTAGGCGGGATCGAGCGCCGAGAGCAGCCGCCGCGCCCCCGAGTCGTCCAGGACGCCGCGGGCGTGCTCGGCGACCTCGCGCGCGGTGGCGAACCAGACGCCGCCCAGTTCGCGGGCAAACGTCACGAAGCGCCCGATCGTCCGTGACCGCGCCGGGCGCCCGGACAGGAAAGGGTGCATGGTGAGGACCTGCAGACAGCCCTCCTCCCGGAAGGCCTCGAGCTCGCCCTGCCAGATCTCGAGCAGCTTGCCCGGCGGCTCCAGGCTGTCGCCGAGGGGAGGATCCATGAAGAAGCCGTACTGCTCCCAGTCATCGAAGGACCAGTGCACCGGCAGCTCGACCAGCGTCCCGGCGTCGGATCCCAGCAGATAGGGGACGTCGTCGTCCATGAGGCTCGAGTCGTAGCGGAAGCCGGCGGCCGCCAGCAACTCCGGTGACTCCAGGCTGAGCTGCCACCAGGGCGCGCGATACCCCACCGGTCGGGTGCCGGTGAGCGGCTCGAGCACCTCGGCGGCGCGCTCGATGATCGCCCGCTGCTCGTCGCGGGGGAGATCTCCTGGCAGCTCATGCATATACCCGTGCCAGCCGACCTCGTGGCCGTCGGCGGCGATGCGGCGGATCGTGTCGGGGTAGCAGTCGGCGGTGAAGCCGGGGACGAAGAACGTCGCCGGGATGTCGGCCTGGCGCAGCTGCTCGAGCAGCCGCGGGACGCCCACGCGCGGTCCGTAGGCCTGGTGGCTCATCGTCGTGGCGTGGGTGGCGTACTTGGCGTCGACCTGGAGGATCGCCGACTCGGCGTCGACGTCGAAGCAGACGACGCAGGCGCAGCGGCTCCCGTCAGGCCACGAAAAGCGCGGCGGGGTCGTCATCCCACGGCCACCGGCTCGCGACGCAGCTCGTGACAGGAGCAGTGCACCCCGCCGCCGGCCAGCGCGAACTGGTCGTACTCGATCGCGGTCACGTCGAATCCCTCGGCCTCGAGCTGGGCATTGACCGTGGTGTTGTGGGCCATCGAGAGGATCCGTCCGCCGCCCAGGTTGACGAGATTGCCGCCGAGCTTGACGCAGTCGCGGTAGGCGACCGGGATCCAGCTCACGCCATGGGCCCGCAGGAAGTCGAGCACGTAGTCCTCGAGCGCGTCCTCGCACACCAGCGCGTACTTCTCGGCCAGCATGACCAGGGTGGCGTCGAGGTGGACGAACTGCGGGGCCAGCGGGACCGTCAGCGTCTCCCAGCCCTCGGCCGCCATCCAGCCCGCTACCTGCTCAGCCCCTTCCTTGGTCGACCGGTTGCCCGCATACCCCAGCACCACCACGCCCGGCTCGATGATCCCGAAGTCGCCGCCCTCGAAGTGCCCCGCGGTGACCCACTTCCAGATCGGGATCCCCTCGCGTGCAAAGAACGACGCCACCACCGCGTAGTCCCGGCGCCGTGGCGGGGTCTGGATGCTCGCCACCACCGGTCCCCATGGGGTCACGAAGCTGGAGTCGCGGGCGTAGACGCTCGACGGCAGCCCCTCGTCGGCATCGAGGAAGTGGCACTGCACGCCGGCCTGGCGGTAGACGTCCACCATCTCCCGGTGCTGGGTGAGCGCCCGCTCCTGGTCAAAGTGGTGCCCGGAGCGCTCCATGTTGGCGAACGTCACCGCCGAGATGGAGTTGAGCGGCACCCAGCGGAAGTGATCCGGCCGTCCCAGCAGCACGTCGGTGAGGACCCCGCTCTGGTTGTCGATCCCGAACGTCCGGGCGGTCGCGGACGTCGACGTCGCCTCGCCCGCGCTCATGGCTGCGCGATCCCGGCCCGCGGCTGCTCCTCGACGGCGGCGCCAGCCGTGAGCGGCCTCTGCCGCGCCCTCGCCAGCACGTAGTAGACCGCCCCGCTGGCGACGATCGCCGCCAGCCATGAGAAGTCGACCCCGTTGGTGGCCCGGGAGAGCGGCCCTTGGAACAGGCTCGCGCTGCCGTACTCGAAGGCCCACCCGGCGACCAGCCCCACGACGAGCGCGAACAGCGCGGGCCACCGGATGTCGCCGTAGCGCGACGTCCGCGGATCGTCATAGAGCGCCTCCAGGTCCACGCGCCCGCGGTTGATGACGAAGTAGTCGATGAGGATGATCGCGCCCCAGGCGGCCGTCCAGATCACGAACGAGTTCATGTAGTTGGTGAACGACGTGGCGAACGTACTGGAGGCCAGGAAGGCGATGAGCACGCCGCTGGCGATGATGCCGGTGACCACGCTGCCCACCCAGCGCTTGAGCTTGATGCCGCCCGCCAGCATGCATAGCGGCGCCGAGTAGACCGACTCGATGTTGACCGCGACCGCGCCGTGGATGATCACGATGAGGACCGGGATGGTCATCACGCCGAACAGCGAGGCCACCAGCTCGGCGGGATCGGAGTTGGTGGCGGAGCTCGCCATCGCCGCGCCCAGGATCCCCAGCCAGATCATGGGGATGTAGGTGCCGATCGCGGAGGCCCAGTAGAGCCTGCGCTCCGTGACCGCCGGGCGGGTGAAGCGCGAGTAGTCCGAGGCCCACGCGACCCAGGAGAAGCCCCACCCGATGCCGACGGCCGTCATGAACTCGGTGCCGGCGGTCAGCAGGGTCGAGCCGTGGACGGTCGAGTGGTTCCACGTGACGTGGCCCTTGACGAAGGCCAGCACCGTCATCACCGCCATGATCACTGCCAGCACTGGCACGGTCCACTTCTCGAAGGTGCGGATGGCGTAGAAGCCGAGGGTGCCGACGATGAGCTGGGCGATCATGATGACCGCGGCAACCGTGTACTCGACCGCGTGGTTGTCCGGGAGGCCCAGCTTGTGCAGGCAGTAGGTGGCCAGGCTGAGCACGACGTAGGTGTTCAGCCCGATCCAGGACAGCGTGATCAGCGCCTGCAGGATGGCCGGGGCGTTGTTGCCCCGGCGCCCGAACGCCATGCGGCCGAGCGCGAGCTGGGAGACGCCGGTCCGCTTGCCCATCAGCGTGAACAAGCCGAAGATCAGCGCGCCCGCTGCCTGGCCGACTCCCATGAGGACGGTCGACTGCACCAGGCTGAGGCCCAGCTCCGGCCCGATCGCCCCGACGACCCAGCTGGTGGGGGTGATGTTGGCGCCGAACCAGATCCAGAACTGCTGCCACGACGTCGAGTCACGGTCGCTCTCGGGGATCGGCTCGATGCCGTGCTGATCCACCGAAAGCGCCTTCTCGAACTCGCCCCGCTCAGCCACACCGCTCGTCGACATCTGCCTCGTCTCCTCGGATTTGCGATTGCTCGCCGCGGCCAGTGGCCGCAAGGGTTCCGGTGACGTTCACCGGCCTGCTGCTGCCCTTCGCGCGGCGCCACCTTCGCAGCGCTGCGACCTGCAGTGACCCCGCGTCGAGGCTGCCCAGCAGCTCCGCGATGAGGCGTGCCCGGGGGACCAGGCTCGACACCAGGAGGTGCTCCTGCGCGGTGTGAAATGCGTCGCCACAGACGCCGATGCCATCGAGTGTCGGGACGCCGAGCGCCCCGGTGAAGTTCCCGTCGCTGCCTCCGCCGACGGTGCCGTGCCCTGGATCGAACCCGATGCGCCGCGCCAGGGTGCGGGCGCGCTCGTACAGTGCCAGGCTCTCCGGGGTGGGGGCGAACAGCGGACGGACCGGCCCCGGAGTGACCTCCAGCCGGATCCCGGGGCTGAGCGGCCTCAGCCCATGGATCCGGCCCCGCACCCGGTCGAAGTCCTCGTCGCTGGCGGTGACGGCGAGCACCTCGGCGCGACAGCGGTCCGGCACTACGTTGACGAACGTCCCGCCGCTGACCACGCCGACGCTCACGGTGACGTCGCGCTCGGCGTCCGAGATGGACTCGATCGCCGGGATCTGGGCCGCGATCTCCCGGATGGCGGATGTGCCGGCCGCGCCGGCCGCACCGGCGTGGCCCGGAGCGCCGCGGGCCTCGACCACGAACCTCTGAAACGCCCAGCGTCCGGTGATGAGGTTGCCGCTGTCCTGCGCGGGCTCGGGGACGAGCACGTAGTGGTGACGGCACGCCTCGGCCTCGATCAGCGAGCGCGTCGTGGGGCTGCCGATCTCCTCGTCTCCGACGAACAGGAACGTGACCGGCAGGCGCGGCGCCTGCCCGTCGTCGAGCAGCGCGCCGAGGGCATAGGTGGCCAGGAACGCCCCGCCCTTCATGTCATAGGCGCCGGGACCGAAGAACCGGTCGCCTTCGCGGCGGATCCGCTCGGCGGCTGACCCCACCGGGTGGACCGTGTCCAGGTGCGCCAGCACCAGGATCCCCGGCTCGTCGGGGCCGATCCGCGCCACCACCGCGTCGCCGAGGCCGTCGCGGCCCGGGTGGCGGGTGATCGTCGCGCCCAGCCCGTACATGCTGGCGGCCGCGGCATCCATCATGCGGTTGACGGCGTCGCGATCGTGCGTGGGGCTGTCGATCTCGACCCAGCGGGTGATGCCCTCGAGCATCTCGCGCTCGTTGAACAGGTCGGCGGGCACGCCCATGCTCAGGACCTCACCCCGCCGGGCCGCATCCGGCCGACATTGCCCTCGAAGGCGACCAGCAGCGTCCGCAGGATGCGCGTGAGCTCCTCGCGCACATCGGAGTCCAGTGGGCCCAGCAGCTCGGTCTCGTTGGCCACGTGGGCCTCGATCGCGGCCTCCTGCATCGCGCGGCCCTCCGCGGTGAGGGCGACCACGACGCCGCGCCCGTCGGTCTGGTCGGGCGTGCGGACCACCAGCCCTCGGGCCTCGAGCCGCTCGACCAGCTTGCTCAGGCCGCCGGAGCTCAGCATCAGACCACGGCTGAGCTCCGTCGGGGACAGCGCGTGGGGCTCGCCGCGGCGCCGGAGCGCCGACAGCGCGTTGAATTCCGAGATGCTCAGCCCGAAGCGGCCGAGCTCAAGCTCGACGTCGCGCTCGAGGTAGCGGGCGATCCGCAGGATGCGGCCGATGACCGCCATCGCCTCGGTGTCGAGCGAGGGGTACTCCTCGGCCCACTCGCGGACGATCCGGTCGACGTGATCCTCGCCGGGCATCGGCGCTGAGCTCATGCCGCCGCCCGTGAGATCGGGAGGGTGACGCAGCGCACGGCGCCGCCCCACGCGCTGAGATGCTCGACGTCGATGGGCAGGGGGTCCATCCCGTGGCGCTCGAGCTCGCCGATGACGCGCTCCAGCCGCGCGTCGATGAGGTGCCGGCGAGCGTCGAGGTTCATCCCGACGGTGGCGAGCATCCGCGTCTCCTCCTCGGTGAGCTCGATCACCTCCCAGTCCGCGATGGGGGCGGGGAGGGCACCGCCCAGGGCGGGCAGGTAGGCCATCGCCAGGCCTTCGCGCAGCACGCACATGACGCCCAGCAGGTGCAGCCACGTGCCCGTGACCGGGACCGGGTGCACGCGGTAGCCGAATGGCTCCAGGTACCGGCGCAGCCACGCCGACCCGGCGGCGTTGGAGGTGAGGTCGGTGTTGCCGCAGAGCACGTCCTGGCCGACGATGACGATGTCGCCGCCCTCCAGGAACGGCCCGGCTCCCTCGTGGCCGGCCGGCCCCAGCTCCGCCCGCGGGCTGGCGACATGCCGGACCTCGGGGTCGGCGTCGATGAACTGCTGCAGAACGGTGCGGGTCGCCCACGCCTCCTTGCGGCGAAACGGCCGGCGGATGCACGTCTCGATGACGTGCTTGCCCAGCACGTAGACCGGATCGGCGGGATACAGGAGGCTCGCGCCCTCCTGCAACTCGCCGAGGTAGGCGCGCTCCTCGGGCGCGAAGGGACGCGGGCGCAGGACTGTGACACCGTGCTGGGTGAAGGTGTCCGCCACTCGCTCCACCGCCTCGGTGAGCTGCTCCCAGAGATGCGGGGCCGTCTCGCGCACGTCCACCGAGCTGCCGGGCGGGGCGCTGGACAGCAGTTCGGCGATCTCGCCCGACAGATACCGGATGTTGCGGTTGAAGGCGGGATAGCGCAGCCCGTCGGTCCGGCCGACGACCACGGCGTCGAGGCGACCGTATTCGCTGTGGCAGCCCAGTTCGAATGACGGCGTGGTCACAAAGCTCCCCTCAGGTCCGCGAGGGTGTATATCTCGACTGATAGCTTTCTGTCAAGATACTTTGTCAGCGCAGCGACCGCGGGGGTATTGCCCGGTCAGCACCCTCGGCCGGTTCCCTCAGGCACGCAACAGGCGGATGCTTGTCGTGTGTCACAGATCGAGGTCGTCACCGCAGCTCTCGAGGAGATGGCCGGGCGCCTGAGCGGCATCGGGCCGGAGACCAGCGAGCTGCACGGACAGGCCAGCACGCATGCGCCGGCGGCGGCGAACACGCCGGCGGACGCGGCCATGAGCGGGTTGATGGCGCGCTGGGCGACGGCGCTCCCCCGGTTCGCCGAGTCGGGAGATCACCTCCAGGCCGCGATGCAGGGGGCCGCGCGGGTCTACGCCCAGTCGGATGCCGCGGTTGCCACGGCCGCGCAGGGCGGCGGGCAGGACTCCGGCCCGGGCGCCTGATCGACTCACCGCGCCGCCATCTGAGCCCGGCCGCGGTCGGCCTATAGGATCGCGCCATGCTCAACCCAGGAGATCAAGCCCCCGACTTCACGCTCCCCGACCAGGACGGCAACCCCGTCTCGCTCTCGGGCCTGCGCGGCAAGACCGTCGTCGTCTACTTCTATCCCAAGGCCGACACCCCGGGCTGCACCACCCAGGCCTGCGGCGTCCGCGACCATCGCGCCGACTACGACGCGGCCGGGGCAACCGTCCTGGGCATCTCGCCCGACGCGCCCAAGAAGATCGCCAAGTTCGCCGACAAGTACGACCTCGGCTTCACCCTGCTGGGTGACGAGAACCACTCGGTCGCCGAGGCCTACGGCGTGTGGGTCAAGAAGTCCATGTACGGCCGCGAGTACATGGGCAACGAGCGCACGACGTTCGTGGTCGCGCCCGACGGCACCGTCAAGGACATCCTGCACAAGGTCAAGCCCGCCCAGCACGACGATCTCGTGCTCGCCGCCATCGGCCAGTCGTAAGCGCCGGCGTCACCGCGCCGCGCCCGCTGAGATCAGTGGCCGTGCCCGGTGGCCGGCTACTGCAGGCCCTCGCGCGCCTCGCGCACGAGCGTCACGGCCTCGGGGAAGATGACCGCCATCACGGACCGAAGCTGCTCGGCCTGCTGTTCGGTGGTCCCCTGAATGTTGGCGCGGTTCATCGCGGCCACCGTCAGATCGACGGCGAGCTTGATGGCGTTGTCGGCCCAGGCGAGACGCTGCGCGCCCTGCATCTGCTCGGCGAACTCACCGAGCCGGCGCTGCAGGTCGTCCGGGTCTCCGAACAGACCGCCGAATCCTCCACTTCCTTCCATGACATCCATGGTAGCTGGCCCCCGAGGTCACCTTTGGAGACTCTTACGGGCGTGGCGGCCGGCGGGCCAGCACGGCGATGGTGCCGCCGCGGCGTGAGGCGCCGGCGGCGAGCTCGGCGGCTGCCGCCAGCGGCGCCAGGGGCAGCGCCAGCGCCGAGACGGCCAGGTCACGCGACACCGGCGGGGCGTTGCGCTTGAGCACGTTGTAGACGTAGGAGGGATCGCGGGTGAGCCGGTTGACCGCCGACTGCCACATCCCGTAGGGGTTGTGCTCGAGCAGGAGGTGATGGACGGCCACCGGCGCCAGCCCGCTGCGCTCCAGCAGCCGCGTCAGGCCAGCGGGGGTGAAGTGGGTGCGATGGCGCGGCACGTCGAGGTGGTACCACCGTTCACCGCCGACCTGGGCCTGGAGGGAGGCGAGATTGGGCACGCCCACCAGCAGGCCCCCGCCGGGCACCAGCCACCCGGCGATCCGCTCGAGCGCCACGCCCGGGTCGGTGACGTGCTCGAGCACGTGCCACAGCGTGACCGCGTCCAGCGACCCGGCCGGGATCTCGGCCGCCTCGATCGTGACGGGGAGGACGGGAACGCTCAGAGCGGCCGCGCGCTGGAGCCCGCGTTGTGCCGGCTCGATCCCGAACGCGTCATAGCCCGCTGCCCGGGCGGCGGCCACGAACCGGCCCTGCCCGGCGCCGGCGTCCAGCACCCTGGCCGGCGGGACGGCGATCCGCCTGAGCAGGGCCAGACGCCGGCGGTCGAACGCGCGCAGCAGCGGGAGGGCAGCGCGGTACCCGCGAGGGGTGCCGGGGCGGTAGGCGCCGGACTCGTGCGGGTCGCCTGCCCCGCCGGACGCGCCGGGCCCGCCCGGTGTGATCGTCACACCCGTGCCACACACGGTGCAGCGCCGCAGCTCGTACCGGAGGTGGACCAGCCCCGGCTCGGAGCCGGAGACCGTGCGCCACGGGGCCAGGGTCCCTCCGCACGCCGGGCAGGTCACCGGCGGCAGTGTAGGCCTGGCGGTCCGGGCGCCGGCGCGGGCCCCCCGGGGTACCCCGGCCCGCTCAACGACCGATCGATGACAAACCGCATCGAGGCCTCCAGTGTGGAGCGAATCGGTCGCCAGGCGACCTCCAGCGGACAATCTGGCCGCGCGCAATCGACTTTGTCGCCAAATGGCTGTGACCGCGCACGGTCGTGGCCCCGCACTCGCGACCCCGGCCGCGGCAACCCCTCCATCTCCCACTAGCATTGGGCGCCTCATGAGCCCCGACGAGGCCCTGCTCTACGAATCACGCGTGCGCTCGCGGCAGGTCGCGGTCGCGGTCGTCGCGGGCCTGTGCCTGATTCTCGCCTCGGTCATCCAGCTGAGCGGCCCGCACACCAAGGTCGACGAGCTCACCCTCGATCTGCTGGTGGCCAACCAGCGATTCCCGCTGGACCTGATCTCGTCGGTGGTCAATGCGATCGCATCGCTGGGCATCGCCTGGACGCTGCTCTTCCTCTTCCGCGCCGCCCGCGCCCGCAACCCGGCGAAAGTCCGCCCGTACGTGAGGATCCTCACGCTCATCGGCGGCGGGTTGGCGGCCGTGGCCGGCGTCGTCTATGCGATCGTCGTGGCGCTCAAGGTCCACGAGTTCGCCACCACGGGCTCCCAGACCTACACCGAGGCCAACCACCTGACCAGCGGGGCCGGCCTGCTCGGCCTGCAGCTCATCGGCCAGGCGGCCGCGCTGCTGGTGGCCGTCGCCTTCGTGCTCGTCTCCCTGCAGGCCATGAACCAGGGTCTGCTCTCGCGCTTCATGGGCTACCTGGGCATGTTCGCCGGGGCCCTGGTGCTCTTCCAGATCACCCAGGTGCCCGTGGTGCAGACCTACTGGCTGCTGGCCATCGCCTACCTCATCTCGGGTCGCTGGCCCACCGGCGTGCCGCTGGCGTGGCGGTCGGGCCGAGCCGAGCCGTGGCCGTCCTCAGCGGAGATGCGCGCCCGGCGCGCCGCCGACACGGGCGACCGGCCCCAGCGCGGCGGCCGCAGGAAGCCGCAGGCCGCCGCCGTCGAGGCGCCCGAGGCCGCCGCCGCCGCGCCGGTCAACGAGCGCACGCGGGCCGCGACGCCCAAGCGCAAGCGCAAGCGCCGCACCTAGCCGGACCGGTCTGCGCGGGGCCCGCCTGACCCCGGACGGTCGCCGTTCGTCGGCTCGTTGCGACCGTTCGGCGGTGTCGCGCGACCGTCCACCGATCTCTCCTTTGCACGCGGCGCAGCCTTTGCGAGCTTTTGCGTCCGTCTCGTCAACTGACGTAGGAGGAGAGATGGAAGCAGGCAACCTGCCGTCCCGGGAGGCAGATATCGTCCCCGAGTCGGACCCGACGTCTGGCCGGGGAATCGCATGGAGCCCGGCCGACCCAGGGCCACTGGGTCTCGCCGCATTTGCTGGGACGACATTCATGCTCAGCCTGATCAACGCCGGGCTGGTGGGCACTCAAAAGGCGCCGGGAGGCGGCCTGCTGCCGATGGTCGCCGCGCTGGCGCTCGCTTACGGCGGCATCGCACAGCTGGTCGCCGGGCTCTGGGAGTTCCGGACCGGCAACACGTTCGGCGCAGTCGCGTTCTGCTCGTACGGAGCGTTCTGGATCTCGTTCTTCTTCATCGTCCAGTCGGTCGGGAAGAACGTCCCGACTGAGGTCTTCAGCGGGCTTGGCCTGTACCTGTGGATGTGGGGCATCTTCACGGCATACATGTTCATCGCCTCGCTGCGCACCACGGGTGCCGTCGCCCTCGTGTTCCTGCTGCTGGCGATCACGTTCATCGTGCTCGGCATTGGCAACTCCGCGCTGGCCGGGACGTTGCACGCCACCAACGGAACGATCAAGCTCGGCGGCTACATCGGGATCGTCACGGCGGTCGCCGCCTGGTACGCATCGTTTGCCGGGGTGATCAACGCGACCTTTAGTCGAGTCATCGCGCCGGTCTTCCCGCTCAGCCGCTGACGCCGGACCCCTACCGCCCAGCGGATCGGTCGGGTACAACTAGAGATCAGAGAGCCGCGCGTGTCGCGGCCAGCCCGGGCGCCGGCAGCCACTGCCGGCGCCCGCTGCTGACGCGTCATGCGTGAAAGCCAGGGATTTACAAGGAGAGGCTTGCATGGCAGACACGGCATCGACCAGTGAGGGCAACCTCGAGCAGCAGCTCGAGGAGATGCTGGAGATCGAGAAGTTCGACCCGCCGGAGGCCTTCCGCGAACACGCACTCCTCAGCGATCCGGCGGTGTACGACACGGCTGACGCGGACTGGAAGGGCTGGTGGACCGAGCAGGCCAAGAATCTGCACTGGTTCAAGGAGCCGACCACCGACGTCGACGAGTCAAATCCGCCGTTCTACAAGTGGTTCGAGGACGGCAAGATCAACGCTTCCTACAACTGCCTGGATCGCCACGTCGAAGCGGGCAAGGGTGACAAGGTCGCCTACCACTGGCGCGGCGAGGAGGGCGAGGAGCGAGACGTCACCTACGCTGACCTGCTCCGTGACGTCCAGAAGCTCGCCAACGCGCTGAAGGACCTGGGGATCGAGAAGGGCGACGTCGTCGGGATCTACCTGCCGATGATCCCCGAGGTCGCCGTGGCGATGCTCGCCTGTGCTCGCATCGGCGCTCCCCACAACGTCGTCTTCGGCGGCTTCTCGCCGGACTCGGTCAAGGAGCGGATGGAGTTCGCGGAGGCGAAGGCGCTGATCACCGTCGACGGCGCGCGGCGCAAGGGCAAGACCGCTCCGATCAAGGAGGCGGTGGACAAGGTGATCGGCGACGTGAAGTCGCTCGAGCACATCGTGGTCATCAAGTCGACCGACGCCGACTGCGAGATGCAGGAGGGGCGGGACGTCTGGTACCACGAGATCTGCGACGCCGCCGATCCCGAGTGCCCGGCGGAGGAGCTCGACGCCGAGCACCCGCTGTACATCCTCTACACCAGCGGCTCCACGGCCAAGCCCAAGGGGATCCTGCACACCACCGGCGGCTACCTGACCGGCGTGAGCGCGACGCACAAGTACGTCTTCGATCTCAAGCCCGAGGAGGACGTGTACTGGTGCGCCGCCGACGTGGGCTGGGTCACCGGCCACTCCTACATCATCTACGGGCCGCTGTGCAACGGCGCCACGTCGGTGATGTGGGAGGGCGCGCCCGACTACCCGCACAAGGGGATCTGGTGGGAGATCGCCGAGCGCTACGGCGTGACCATCTTCTATACCGCTCCGACCGCTATCCGCGCCTGCATGAAGTGGGGCGCCGAATACGTTGAGAAGGCGGACCTCAGCAAGCTGCGCCTGCTGGGCACGGTGGGCGAGCCGATCAATCCCAAGGCCTGGCTCTGGTACCACAAGATCGTCGGCGGCGAGCGTTGCCCGATCGTCGACACGTGGTGGCAGACGGAGACGGGTGCGATCATGATCACGCCGCTGCCGGGGATCGTGGCCACCAAGCCGGGGTCAGCCACGCGTCCGTTTCCGGGGATCAAGGCCGATGTCGTCGACGAGCGTGAGGGCAAGCCGCTCGATGAGGGCCAGGGACTGCTCGTGCTCCAGCGGCCGTGGCCGTCGATGCTGCGCACCCTCTACAAGGAGGATGACCGGTTCATCGAGACCTACTTCTCCAAGTTCGACAAGGAGACCTACGTCGTCGGGGACGCCGCTCGCAAGGACAAGGACGGCTATTTCTGGGTCATCGGGCGCATCGACGACGTGGTCAACGTCTCGGGCCACCGTCTGTCAACCGCGGAGGTGGAGTCAGCGATCGTGTCGCACGGCAAGGTTGCCGAATCGGCGGTGATCGGCCAGACCGACGAGGACAGCGGGCAGGCGATCTGCGCGTTCGTGACGCTCGAGGGCGATCTCGCCGGCTCCGACGAGCTGATCGAGGAGATCCGGGCGCGCGTGGCCGACCGGATCGGCAAGTTCGCGCGGCCCAAGCGGATCATCTGGGCGGACGATCTGCCCAAGACCCGCTCGGGCAAGATCATGCGGCGGCTGCTGCGTGACATCGCCGAGGGACGTGCTCTGGGCGATGTGACGACGCTGCGCGACCCCACCGTTATGTCGCAGCTCGAGGACAAGATCAAGGAGGAGCAGGCCGCCGAGTCCTAGGGCGGCCGCCTGACCCGCGACGCCGGCGGCTCAGACGCTGAGCCGCCGGCCCAGCTCGCCCGTGTGCCGTCTGGCCACCGGAATCGTCTGACCGTCGGAGAAGGTCAGCTCGGCGGTGCCGCCGAGCATCGGCGCCAGCTCCACCGCGTTGCGCAGGTTGGCGACGTACTGGCGGTGGACGCGGACGAAGCCGTGGGGCTCCCAGCGGCGCTCGATGTCGGCCAGCGTCGATCGCAGCAGGTAGCGCCCCTCGGCGGTGACGATCCGGACGAAGTCGCCGTAGGACTGGACGTAGAGGATCTGGCGGCGCCCGAGCAGGCGGGTGGAGCCGCCGTGCAGGTTGGCCACGGCGATCATCTCGTGGTCCTCTGAATCGGTCCCACCCGCCCCCCGCCCGCCGGTCGACAGCGAGCCGGCGGCGCCCGGGCGGGGGACGCCCGCGCCTGACTCGACGGCGGCCGCGACGCGCTCGATCGCCTCCTCCACCCGCCGCCGCCCCACCGGCTTGCGCAGGTAGTCGAGGGCGTGCAGCTCGAATGCGTCCACCGCCGCGTTGTCATAGGCTGAGACGAACACCAGCTGGGGCGGCGCGGCGAAGCGGCGCAGCACCCGGCCGAGCTCGAGCCCGTCGAGGTTGGGCATGCGGACGTCGAGGAAGATCGCGTCGTAGGCCTGGGTCGAGGCCTTGACCAGCGCGTCGTGGCCGTCGTAGGCGCACTCGACCTCCTTCACGCTCGGGGAGTTACGCAGCAGGCGCGCCAGGTCCTCGAGCTGAGTGCGCTCGTCGTCGACGGCGAGGATGGTGAGCTGATCGCCGCTCATCGGGCTGCTCCCGCCGCCGCCGCCGCCGGCGCGGGCACGCGCACGCCGTGCTCGCCGATGAGGTTGGGGACGGTCATGACCGCCGTCGTGCCCCGCCCCAGCTCGGACTCGAGCTGGAGCGCGTAGCGCTCGCCGAACGTCGCTCGCAGGCGGCCGTCGACGTTGGCCAGGCCGATGCCGCCGCCCGCGCCGGCCAGGAGCCCGGACAGCCGGTCGGGGTCGATGCCGCTGCCGTCATCGGTGACCCGTAGCTCGATGTCCTCGCCCACGACGCGGGCGCTCACCGCCACCCGTCCTGTGCCCGCGCGTCGTTCGATGCCATGACGGACGGCATTCTCCACCAGCGGCTGCACCGACATCGCCGGTACGACCGCCCCCAGCGTCTCGGGCGCCACGTCGACCGTCACCCGCAGCGAGTGAAACCGGGCCTGCTCGAGGCGCAGATAGCGCCCGACATGCTCGAGCTCCTCGGCCAGCGTCACGTACGAGCGGCCGTCGCGGAACAGGTAGCGGGTGAACTCGGCGAAGTCGATGAGCAGCTCGCGCGCATCGTCGGGACGCGTGTGGATGTCACCGGCAACGGCGGCCAGCGCGTTGTAGATGAAGTGCGGCGAGATCTCGGCGCGCAGCGCACGCAGCTCGGCCCGGGCCAGGCGCTCCTCCTGGTCGGCCACCACCGACAGCTCCAGCTGAGCGGAGACGAGGCTGGCGGCCTCCATGACCACGCGCACCTCGCTGGCCGGCGGACGGCCCGGCCGCCGGTAGAACGCGATCAGCGTCCCCGCGCGATGGCCCTGGACGAGCAGCGGCGCCAGGACCGCGGAGCGCAGCGGGCAGCGCGGGTCAGAGGACGTGAGCCGGGGCTCGATGCGCGCGCGGTCGTCGCGGGTGCGCGCCAGGAGCTGGCTGAGCATGTCGCCGGGGCGAACCTGATCACCGCCCTCGCCGTCGATGGCGAGCACGGTGCGGGTGTCGGCCAGCGCCACGGACGCCGCTCCCGTGAGCTTGCGCAGGTGCGGGACCGCCAGGGCCGCCGAGCTGGGGCCGAGGCCGCGCCGGAGATGAGGCAGGGTTGCGGTGGCGGCGTGCAGCGCGGACTGCATGCCGATCGCCGCCGGCGTGCGGGCAGCCCGTGGCGCGCGCACCAGCGCCCAACCGACTCCGATCAGGGTGGCAAGCCCGGCCCCCAGCAGCACGCCTACAACGAGGCTCATGGGTGAGTTCTAACCATACCGGCGGCCGCGGCCAGGTTCTCCGGTACGGCCCCGAACCGCACATCGGACCGGACGCGGGCAATATGCTCACCGGCCACAGTGGAGGTGATCCTCGGTGTTCTCCTTGGATGGGCGATCGCCGCGTCGGTGATCGCGGGCTTTCGCCTGATCCGGCCGCCGCGGGTGATCTCCAACGAGCAGCGCGCGATGCAGGAGGCGCTGCACGCCGCCACCGCCACTCTGCCCCACCTGCGCCGCGGCCTGTCCGCCGAGAGCGCCTCCAAGACCGTCGGCCACCTCCTCACGCTCACCCAGGCGCGCGCGGTCGCGCTGCTTGACGCCGACCGCGTGCTGGCCCTCGCCGGCGCGGGGGTGGACCATCATGACCCGTCGGAGTGGATGGCCCTGGCCGCGCACGCCGGCCGCGATGACCGCCTGCACGTCGAGAACCGCATCCGGTGCTCGGATCCGAACTGCCCCGTCGGCAGCGCGGTGCTGGCGCCGCTCGTGGTCCGCGAGGAGCGCGTGGGGACGTTCCTGGCGCTGTTCTCGCGCGGGTGGCGCCTGACCCCCGAGGAGACGCGGACCGTCGGCGACGCGGCCAGCCTCGTCTCGGCCGAGCTGGCCCTCGCCGAGTTCGAGGCGCAGTCAGAGCGTCTGGCTCGGGCGGAGCTGCACGCGCTGCGGGCCCAGATCTCCCCGCACTTCGTCTACAACGCGCTGGCCGCGATCGCCGGCTACATCCACTCCAACCCCGAGGAGGCCCGCGAGCTGCTCACCGAATTCGCCGAGTTCACCCGCTACGCCTTCCGCGGGCGCAGCCCCTACGTGACCCTCGCCGACGAGCTCAGCTACGTCGAGAAGTACCTGCGCCTGGAGCGCGCGCGCTTCGGCGACCGGCTCGAGGTCCGTCTCCAGGTCGCGCCGGAGGTCCTTCCGGCCGTCGTTCCCATGCTCTCGCTCCAGCCGCTGGTGGAGAACGCCGTGCGCCACGGGGTGGAGCGGCGCGGGCGCGGCCGAGTGGAGATCGTCGGCCGCGACATCGACGCCGACGTGGAGCTGCGCGTCACCGACGACGGGGTGGGCATGGACGGCACGCGGGCGGCGGAGATCCTCGCGGGCCAGGGCAAGGGGGTGGGATTGATGAACGTCCAGGCGAGGCTCCAGGCGGCCTTCGGCCCCGCCTACGGCCTGGAGATCGAGTCCGCGCTGGGCCGCGGCACCACGGTGACGATGACGCTGCCCAAGTTCCGCGCCGGGGTGCGGGCGGCGTGAGCGCCGCCGACGGCGACCGGACGACGCCGCCGCTGCGATCACCTCGCCAGGAGCTGGCCGACTCCACCGCCCACGGCGACGTCTACCTGCGGCGCCTGCGCCACGCCCAGCTCCAGCTCTCGTTGCTCGCCCTGGTCGCCTTCGGCGCCGTCTTCGGCGTCCTGCCGCTGGCGCTGTACCTGCTGCCGGCGCTCGACCGCGTGCACCTGCTGGGTATCCCGCTGGGGATCTGGATCATGCTCGTGCCCCTGTGGCCGCTGTTCATCGCGATCGGGTGGCTCTACGCTCGCCGCGCCGACGCTCTGGACGCCGCCTTCCGGGACCTGGTGGAGAAGTGACCGCCCTGCTGGCGATCGGCGCGGTGACCGTCGGCACGCTGGGCCTGGGGGCGTGGGGCGTGCGCTTCGTCCGCACGACATCGGACCTGCTGGTGGCGTCGCGCTCGGTCACGGCATGGTGGAACGCGGCCGCGATCTCAGGCGAATACCTGTCGGCGGCGAGCTTCCTGGGGATCGCCGGTCTGGAGATGAAGCTCGGGGCCAGCGCCCTGTGGCAGTCGCTGGGCTTCACCGCCGGGTATCTGGCGCTGCTTCTGTTCGTGGCGGCGCCGCTGCGGCGCTTTGGCTCCTACACCATCCCCGACTTCGCCGAGGCGCGGCTGCGCAGCCCCCGCATCCGTCCACTGGCCGCGGCGATCGTGCTGCTCATCGGCGGGTTCTACCTGCTGCCCCAGCTCAAGGGCGCCGGGCTGGCGCTGAACGTGGTCACCGGGGCGCCCTACTGGGTCGGCGTGGTGCTGGTGGCGGCGATCGTCGCCGTCAATGTCGCCATCGGCGGCATGCGCGGCATCACCTACGTCCAGGCGTTCCAGTTCTGGATCAAGGTGTTCGCGATCTCGGTCCCGGCCTGCCTGCTCATCATCCACTTCGGCGGTCTGCCCGGACGTGCCGCGCTGTTCGGGCGCGAGTACCCGAGCGCGCCCCACGCGCTGACGATCCGGCTGTCAGGGCCCCAGCCGGTCCAGTTCCCCGAGGCGGCCACGTTCACCATCGCCGGGCGGCGGGTCTCGGTGCCCGCGGGCGCGCATCGCACGCTGCCCGCTCACGTCGCCGTCCGGCTGCCCGCCGGCACCGTGGTGCCCATGGCCGAGGGGACGGTGCCGCAACGCGGAACGGAGTGGTCGCGTCCGGTCGGCGGGACCGACGAGAGCTCGCCGCTGCTCGTCTACTCGCTGCTCGTGGCGACGTTCCTCGGCACGATGGGCTTACCGCACATCCTCGTGCGCTTCTACACCAATCCCGACGGTCACGCGGCGCGGCGCACCACGGTTCACGTTCTCACGCTCCTGGGGCTGTTCTACGCCTTCCCCGCCGTCTACGGGGCGATGGGCCGGGCGCTCACGCCCGAGCTCTACACCACCGGCGCAACCGACACGGTCGTCCTCACGCTGCCCAGCGCGGCTTGGCCCGGCACCGTGGGCACGATGCTCGGCGCGCTCACTGCGGCGGGGGCGTTCGCGGCCTTCCTGTCCACGTCCTCCGGCCTGCTCGTGTCCCTGGCCGGCACGATCAGCCACGACATCTGGCCGCGGCTGCAGCGCGAGCCGGCGAGCGGCGTGGCGATCCGGCGCACGCGCTTTCGCGTGGCCGCCTTGGGGGCGATGGTCGTGCCGGCGCTCCTGGCCCTGCTGGCGCAGCAGATCGACATCTCCATCCTCGTCGGGTGGGCGTTCGCGATCGCCGCCAGCACGTTCTGCCCGATGTTCCTGCTCGGGGTGTGGTGGACTCGCCTGTCGGCACGCGGGGCCGCCGCCGGCATGCTCAGCGGAGCGGTCACGGCCACCGCGGCCATCTTCGTGGGGCTGGCCCGCGGCGACGAATCGGTCAGCGTGGCGGGGGCCCTGCTCGCTCAGCCGGCGATCGTCACGGTGCCGGTCGCGTTCCTGGTCATGATCGCGGTCTCGCTGCGCGACTCGCGCAGGGGCGCCTCGGCGGAGATGCTGGCGCTGCACGCGCCCGAGGGGCTGGGCCTGCGCCTGGCCGAGGACGACCTCGATGCCCCGGTGGCGCCCGCATCGGTAATGATTGAGCGATGAGCTCCACCCTCTCATACCAACAGGTCTGCGCCGAGCACAGCTGGGAGGTGCCCGAGCGCTACAACATCGCCGCCGACGTCTGTGACCGCCACCCCCGCGACAAGCCGGCGATGATCCATGAGGACTTCGAGGGCAACGTGCGCCGTCTGGACTGGGGTGAGCTCCAGGACAGCGCCAACCGCTTCGCCAACGTGCTGGTGGCCCACGGCGTGCAACGCGGTGATCGCGTGGCCATGCTGCTGCCGCCGACGCCCGAGACCGCGGCGGCGTTCTTCGGCACCTGGAAGGTCGGGGCGATCCTGCTCTCGATGTCGGTGCTCTACGGCGACGAGGGCATCCGCCACCGCCTCACCGACTCCCAGCCCAAGGTGCTGGTGACCAACCAGGCCAACGCCGACCGCATGGAGCGCTCGCTCGTGGAGCACGTGCTCATCCTCGATGACGCGCTGCTCAGCACGGGCTCGGACACCTTCACGACCGTCGACACCGCCGCCGACGACCCGGCGCAGCTCTACTACTCCTCGGGCACGACGGGCCTGGCCAAGGGCATCCTGCATGCCCATCGCTACGTCCTCGCCCACGAGGAGTTCGTCTACTGCCACGACGTGCAGGACGGGGAGTTGTTCCACGGGATGGGGGAGTGGGCGTGGGCGGCCGGGATCGCCCCCCTGCTGGGGCCCTGGCGCTACGGCGCCGTCCAGTGCGTCTACCAGCGCGAGGGCGGCTTCGACCCCGCCAAGCAGCTGGACTTCCTCTCGCGCCACGAGGTCACCAACGTCTTCGGGACGCCGACGGCGATCCGCTCGATGATGTCGATCACCGACGCCGGCACCCGGTACCCGCAGACGATCCGGATCATGTGCTCGGCCGGGGAGCCGTTGAACCCCGAGGCGATCAAGTGGGTGCGCGAGCAGTACGGGATCACCGTGCTCGACTTCTACGGGCTCACCGAGTCCTATCCGCTGTGCGCCAACTTCCCGTTCATGGAGGTCCGTGCCGGCTCGATGGGCAAGCCGATGCCCGGGTGGGACGTGGCCATCCTCGACGAGGACGAGCGCCCGGTGGCCGCCGGCGAGCGCGGTGAGATCTGCCTGCGCGCCCGCTCGAACCCGCACTATCCGCTCGGCTACTGGAACCGCCCGCAGGCGGACTCCGACGAGGTCTTCGGCGGTGAGTGGTTTCACACCAAGGACGCGGCCTCGACCGACGAGGACGGCTACTACTGGTATGAGGGACGCGCTGATGACGTGATCATCTCGGCGGGATACCGCATCGGGCCCTTCGAGGTGGAGTCGGCGTGCCTGGAGCACCCCGCGGTGGCCGAGGCGGCGGCGGTGGCGGTCCCCGACGAGCGCCGCGGCAACGTGGTCAAGGCGTTTGTCGTGCTCAGCGCCGGCCACGACCCGTCGGACTCGCTGGCCGACGAGATCAAGGCGTTCGTGCGCGACCACCTGTCGGCCTACGCCTACCCGCGGCTGATCGAGTTCGTGCCCGATCTGCCCAAGACGCTCACCGGCAAGATCCGCCGGATCGAGCTGCGCCAGCGCGAGCAAACCAAGCCTTAACACGCATCCCCAGTAAACACGGGGGATCGGGGCCGGGTGCCTGTTGCACCCTGCTGGGCGCAGCGGAATGCGCTCGGTCTCGTCCCGCCGGCCAACAGCCAGGGCAAGTTCGCCGCCCAGGCCGACGTCGCCAGCGGGGCGCCCACACCGGTCACCTATCACGGCGGCGCCGTGATGGCCGGTGGCATCACGATGCACCTGATCTTCTGGACCGGGGGCACCAATCCGTTCCAGGGGCAGCCTCCGGGCGCCCCGGCCGACTATGCCGGCATGGTGGAGCGCCTGTTCACGGATGTGTCACATGACAGTGGCAGCATGGCCAACATCTTCTCCGTGCTGCCCCAGTTCGCGCAGGGGACGGCCCCCGGCGCCATCACCCCGGGCGACTACAGCATCGCCTTCAAACGCGGCCAGCGCCAACGACGTGATCATGGACAGCGATCCGTACCCGGCGGTGGCCGACCAGTGCGCGTCGCCCAACAACACGGCCATCTGCATCACCGACGGCCAGGTGCAGACAGAGGTGGATCACATCGTCTCGACGCACGGCGATGGCCGTGGGCTGCACAACATCTGGTTCATGATCCTGCCCGCCGGGGTCGACGAATGCATCACCGCCGGCGTGTGTGGGACCAACGCCTTCGGCGCCTACCACTCGGTCTCGGACGTCGGCCACGGCCCGACGATCTACGCCGTCTCGATCGATCCGATCATCGAGACGAGCGTGGCCCCCGGCGCGGACCCACAGGGGTATCCCGACGCGGAGGCGGCGATGGACGCCGACGTGCACGAGACGGTCGAGGCCATGACCGATCCAGAGGGCATCGGCTGGATGGACCCCAACGGGTTCGAGGTCGCCGACAAATGCGAGTTCGGTCCCCAACGGGGTAACCCGCTCGGCTTTGCCCCGGACGGATCGCCGTTCAACCAGGTCATCAACGGCCACGACTACCTGTTTCAGCAGATGTGGTCAAACGACGACAACTCCTGTGTCCAGCGCACGAGCCTGACGAGCAACCCGCTGCCGCTGCCGCAGGTCAACTTCACGCAGTTCAGCCCGGTGGTCAGCGGCAACATCGAGTCGAGCACTCCGGGTGTCGGTGTGAAGGTCACGCTGCTGCGGGCTGACGCAGGCGGGAACCCGGTGTCCGTCGCCCAGGCGACGACAACCACCGCGGCCGACGGCAGTTGGTCGGTGTCGCTGGCCCCGCATGCCGTCGGCGACGACCGTGACGAGATCGACGTCGACTACAGCCACAACGGCGCGCCGGCGCCCGGTCACCAGGTGATCCTCACCGGCAACGGCGGCAACCCGTTCACGGAGTCCGGGTGGACCGGGTGGACGGCGCTGGACAACGGGAGCTCCCTCACCAACGATCCCTCGCTGGGTGGGCCCTCGCTGTCGATGTCGCCGTGCTTCCAGACGGGCGTGCTGGCCGGGACATTCGACGGAGCCACCCTGGTGGGGCCCAACGGCGAGGGGATGACCGACACCTGCAATACGCAGACCGGCATCGCATCGCTCCCGCTGCCGCGCAACGCCGCGGCGGGCGACGTCGTCGCCGACAGCTCCAACGACAACCGGGCGTTCTCGCCTCCCGACGGGCCGACGCCCAATGGGGTCGGGGGCCTGGTGAAGCTGACCGTCCCGGTCGGCGAGGCCGACGCGGTGTCGCTGTTCACCAGCCCGATGGCGTTCTTCACGCCCAGTGGCTTCCCCACGTGTAGCGCCGATCTCGAGGGCCAGAGCCTCAGCTGTGCCGGCCTGGTCGCCGGCGGCAACTACACGGCCGCCGACGGCGGCGCCCACGCGTCCGGTACCGCTGACAGCCACGGGACCCTGACCGTCCCGCTGGCGGTCAGCGGCGGCGACGTGGTCTCGCTGTCCAATGGAGCCCGCAGCGTGACGACGCTCCACGTCGCCAACCTGCGGGCCGACATCGACGGCGAGCAGACCGTGCTGGCCGGCGGGACGTGCGCGCCGGGCCAGTACTACGGCCCGCCGCTCAGCGCGGCACCGACCAATGCGTCGGCCGGTTTCCCGTCCGCGATCGCGGGCGGGGCCGCCCTGACGGGTGAGATCTGCCCGATGGGCGGCAGCGCGGCCGGCCTGCCGTCGAGCCCGATCGTCCAGACCGACGAGCTCAGCGGCGGCCAGACGGCGACCGAGGTGCCCGACCTGGAGAACACCACGCCTCTGGACGGCGAGATCGTGGCCGGCGGCTTCCCCGCCATCGGCCAGTCGGGGCTCCCCGGGCCCAACAACTCGGTGACGCCGGACGCGACGAGCCGGATCTCGTTCACCGTCGCTCCGGCGAGCGGCGGTGGCGCCGTGTTCACGACTCCCAACGTGAACTCGGACAACGGCACGCCCGTGCCGGCGCTCAAGCCGGGCAGCTACAACGCCACCTGGGTGATCACCGATCTCAACGGGGACACCCGCACCGTGATGACGCGGTTCGTGGAGCAGTCCGGCTCCGGTCCGTCCGGCGGCCACGGACCCGGCGGGTCCAGCTCGGGTTCGCGCCTGACGCTGGTCATCCGGTGCCGGGTGCAACGCCACGACATGATCAAGTGCACGGTGACGTTCAAGAAGTCCTCCAAGATGCGCGGCAAGGTCCAAGTGCGGATCGCCCACGGCAAGCGGGTGACGGCGCTGGGCCACGCCTCGGTCAAGGCGGGCAAGGCGACCGTGAAGATGCGGGAGCTGCACCGGGTCGTTCGCGGTCGGTACTCACTGACCGTCGTCATGACCCAGACCGGCGGCAAGCCGGTCACGCTCAGGCAGACGCTGCGTCTGACCTAGCGCCCTCGCGGCCTGCGCGCGCCCTCGCTGGTGGGGGGCGCGCGCAGGGCACCGCCTGCGCTGGGTCCTGTCCGCGCGGGGTTCCCGCTACCCCGCCTGCGCCCGTGCGTGCGAGCGCATCTCGGACAGGATCCGCTCCAGCCGGGGCTCGGTGTCGGCGTCCACGTGCGTCATCGCCGCGGCGACCGCGGGGTGGACCGCTGCGATCTGGGCGTGCATCTCGTGGGCGACGGCGCGGTAGCTGGGGTGGCCTTCACGGCCGGAGCGCAGCTCGATGAGCTGCATCGCCTCTCGTGCGTTGAGGTCCAGGACGAACCGGATCCGGTAGCCCAGGCACAGCGCGTAGGGGGCGGCGCTGGCCAGCCCGGCGTCGACCAGGCGCTCGTACTCGGCGCGGGACACCTCGAGCGCGCGGCGGTACGCGTCCCCGGCGCCCGCCACGTCCACCTGCCCGGGCACGCCCGCCCCGAGGTCGGGGGTGAGGGCCTGCCATTGCACGGTGAGCATCCGATGGCGCTGTAGGTCGCGGAACGCGCCGTAGTCGGCGACGATCTCAAAGCGGTAGCGCAGCGCCTCAAAGCCGCGCCCGGGACGGTGGCGGCGGTTGGCGCGCTCGCCAACGAGGTCGGACAGGAGCTGGGCCCGCTCGGGCTCGGACATGGCCTCGATCGACCTCCGGATGGCGTCCTCAGAGGTGGTGCTGGCCTCGAACATCAGCGCCGTGAGCAGGTCGTCCTCGTTGCCGTCGACGTGGGTGAGGCGCACCGAGGGGCCGGCGGTGGCCTCGCTCTCCTCGTCGAGGCCCAGCCGCCGCGCCCAGCGCGCGCCGGCCTCCGCGCGCGACTGCAGGTAGCCGACCCACTGGCCGCCGCGGTCGGGGCGCTCTACGCGCGCCACGAAGCTCGGCATCACGGCCTGGATCTCCTGGAGGATCATCGCGCCGTAGTTGCGGGCCTCGGGCAGCGGGTGGGCCAGCAGGTGAAGGATGAGCTGCTCATAGGTCTGCCCGGTGGCGAAGATGCCCATGTGCGACAGCGAGCTGGCGGGCAGCAGCCCGCGCAGCAGATCCAGGGCCTTGGCCTTCAGCGCGCGGGCGTGGGCGGCCGGCGCGTCGGCCTCAGAGCGCGGGAACTCGTCCTCGGCCCAGGCGAGGACCTGCGGGAGCGCGGCCGAGTAGGTGGCGAACAGCTCGTCCATCGCGCGTGTGTACCCGGGGCCGAGCTCGGCGTCGCGGTAGTAGCGGTACCTCGGCAGGGCGCCCCCGGACCCGGACCCGGAGACCGCCCCCGACGACCTCGACCCGGACCCGGGCGGCATCGGCGCGTCGTAGGCGATGTAGCGCGTGGACTGCTCCAGGTAGGCGCCCAGACGGGGGCGCTGGAGGACCTTGGTGAGCACGTTGGAGACCCACTCGCAAGCGACGTGGGCGCCCCCGAGCTGAGCCACCGAGTCGTCCCCGTAGCCCAGGAAGATCCGCTCGTAGAGCTCCGCAGCCCGCGACGAGTCCCCGGCGCCCGCCACCGTGTCGACCTGCTCGGGCAGGTCCTCGGCGAACTCGTCGAGCAGCAGCCGTCGCAGCGTGCCCTGGTAGCGCGAGTACCGCGCGAACAGCGCGCCCTTGACCGTCTCGGGCAGGTTGACCAGCGCGAACACCGGCCGGTCGAGGTTCGTGCAATGCGCGCGCAGGCGGGCACGCTCGTCCTCGGTGAAGCTCTCGACCGGGTAATCCACGGGCGGTCGATCGTAGCGACGGCTCCGGCGGGGTGGATGGGGGCGGGATCCGCGGCGGCTCACCACCGCCCGCGGTGCACAACCTCCTCGAACGGCCGCCGGTCAGGGTTCTTGATCGGCCGCAGCGGCCGGCCGGCCGGGTAGCCGAAGTCGATCATGATGTAGGCGTAGCGGTCCTCCGGCACGCCCAGGATCGCCCGCGCCGCGTCCTGGTCGCCGACGGCGGAATGGCCCGAGCCGATCCCCAGGTCGGCCGCCGCCACCATCATCTGCAGCGTCGCCTGGCCCACGTCGTAGGCGGCGCGCTCGCGCCGCGAGGCGTCATCGTCGTCGGGCAGCACGACCACCACGGTCGCCGCCGAGTGGGCGATGTGCCCTCCGCCGCGCCACACCTGCGCCAGCTCGATGAGCTGAGCGCGGTCGGTGACCGCGATGAAATCCCACGGCTGCCAGTTGCGCGAGGAGGGCGAGCGCCGCCCGGCCTCCAGGATCCGGTCCAGGTCGTCGTCGGCGATCGAGCGGTCCGTGAACTCGCGGACGTTGCGGCGGCTCGTGATCGCGTCCCAGGTCTCCATTGATGGTCCTCTCCTCGTCCCAGGTCTCCGTTTGTACAAGAGTAAATCTTCCGTCACAGATGCCCCGCAAACGCGCTCTCGCCTGTCACCCTCGGCGACATGTCCGAGGGTGAATGGCCTCATAGTGATGCGGAACACCCTCGCCGCGAAGCGGCCCTGGCTCGCCTGGCGGGACGGCAACTCGGTGTTGTCTCCCGGGCGCAACTGGACGCGTTAGGTTTCACCAAAGGGCAGGTTGCGCGCCGTGTGGCGCAGGGCCGACTGCACCGGCTCTTCCATCGGGTCTACGCGGTCGGCCACCGCCGGATCACCGATCGCGCCTATCTGCTCGCGGCGCTGCTCAGCCTCGGGCCGAGCGCCTTCCTCAGCCACCGCACGGCGGCCGCGGTCTGGGGACTGCGGGCGGTCAACCTCCGCGCCCTCGAGCTGACCGTCCCCGGTTCCGGCGGCCGCAGGCGTCCGCACCTCACATTGCATCGCTGCGAGGACGAGCCCGACAGCGATGATGTCCGGCTCCACGTCGATTTGCGGGTGAGTTCGGTTCCCCGCATGTTGATCGAGCTCGCCCCGCGTGAGACGCCACGGGAACTCGAGCGTCTGGTGACTTTGGCGGTGCGAAAGCGGCTGCTGCGACCGGATGCCCGTGACGGGCGGGCGACGATCGAGGCAGCGCTGGTCCGGCACCACGGTCGGAGCGGAATGAAGCGGTTGCGAGCGGTGCTCGCCACCTACCTCCGGACCGAGGACCACAAGTCCCAGCTCGAGCTGGCGTTCGATCGCATGCTCGCCGAGCACCCGGACATCCCCGCACCGCAGCACAACGTCCACCTCGATGTCTGGGAGCTCGACCGGTTCTGGGCCCAGCACAAACTTGCGGTCGAGCTCGACGGCCGCCCGTACCACATCGCCGTGGCAGACCTGGAGCGCGATCGCCGCAAGGACATCGCGCTGCAAAGGCGCGGCTTGACCCCACTGCGCTTCACCGACTTCCGCGTCGAGCATGAGCCGCGCGGCGTTCTCGGCGATCTCCGCCACTTCCTGAATCTCTTCCCGCCCGATGGTCCGGCGCTCTAAGCTGGGCGATACGCATGCGTACCACCACCGCCACGACGGGCACCGCCCCCGAGCACTTCGACGTCCTCGTGGTCGGCGCGGGCCTGTCGGGAATCGGCGCGGCGTGCCATCTGCAGCGCGAGTGTCCCGACCGCTCCTACGTGATCCTGGAGGCGCGCGAACGGATCGGCGGGACCTGGGACCTGTTCCGCTATCCGGGCGTGCGTTCGGACTCGGACATGCACACCCTCGGGTATTCCTTCAGCCCGTGGGAGGACGCCCGGGCGATCGCCGACGGTCCCTCGATCCTGAGCTACGTCACCCAGACCGCGCAGCGCCACGGCGTCATGGACAGGATCCGCACCGGCCACGCGGTCGAGCGCGCCGAGTACTCGAGCGCCGATGCGCGGTGGACCGTCCACGTCCGGCGGGCCGGGAGCGGGGAGACCCAGACGTTCACCTGCGCCTTCCTTTTCTGCTGCGGCGGCTATTACCGCTACGACGCGGGCTACACGCCGGACTTCGCGGGCCTCGATCGCTTCCCCGGGCCGGTGGTCCATCCCCAGCACTGGCCCGATGACCTCGACTACGCCGGCAAGCGGGTGGTGGTGATCGGCAGCGGCGCCACCGCCGTCACCCTCGTGCCCGCGATGGCGGAGACGGCCGGGCACGTGACCATGCTCCAGCGCTCGCCGACCTACGTCGTGTCCCTGCCCTCGCGCGATGGGGTGGCCGAGTGGCTGCGCCGCCGGCTGCCCAGGAAGGCTGCCTACCGGCTCGTGCGCGCCAAGAACGTGGCGCTGATGACGCTCTCCTACCAGCTCTCCCGCCGCCGGCCCAACCTCATGAAGTCGATGATCCGCCAGGGCGCGCGGCGCCAACTGCCCGACGGTTATGACGTCGACACCCATTTCCGGCCCGACTACAACCCGTGGGACCAGCGCCTGTGTGTTGTCCCCGACGGGGACCTGTTCGCCGCCATCAGCGCCGGCCGGGCCTCGATCGTCACCGACCAGGTCGAGACGTTCACCGAGCGCGGGGTGAGCCTGCGCAGCGGAGCCGAGATCGATGCCGACGTGATCGTCACCGCCACCGGCCTGCAGATGGTCGCGATCGGCGGCGTGAGCCTCGTCGTCGACGGCGAGCCGGTTCACCTGCCCGACCAGGTGGTCTACAAGGGCATGATGCTGAGTGGCGTGCCGAACTTCGCCTTCACCGTCGGCTATACCAACGCGTCGTGGACGCTCAAGGCGGACCTCACCGCCGCCTACGTGTGCCGTCTGCTCACCCACATGCGCCGTCACGGCTACGCCCGGTGCATGCCCGCCGACGAGGATCCGGCCCTCATCCGCGAGCCGCTGCTCAATCTCAACTCCGGGTACGTCCTGCGCTCAGTGCAGGACTTTCCCTCCCAGGGGTCCAAGCGCCCGTGGCGGGTGCGCCAGAACTACGCCCTCGACGTGCTGGACTTCAAGCTCGGCGGGGTCGACGACGGGGTCATGCGCTTTGCGCGCGCCGGCGCCGCGTCACCCCCTCCGGTGGCGGCGGCTCAGCCGGCGCTGTCGGGGTGAACGGCTGCGGAGGCTCAGCCGGCGCTGTCGGGGTGACCGGTCGACTGGGAGCCCTCTCCGGCCTCCCCGCCTGACCCCGCGTCACCGCCTGACGCCGGGTCTCCGCCTGACCCCGGGTCTCCGCCTGAGTCCGGGCCGCCGCCGTGGGCGCCCTTGCGCCGTGCGTGCTCGCCGCCCCCGTGACCGGGCTCGGCTTCCTCGCCGTTCTGGTCTGAGACGGAGCCGGGCAGCGGGTGGTCCTTGCGGTCGCGTTCATCGCTCATAGCGTTGGGCTACCCGCCGCCGGGTCCCGAAAACGACCGGTACGCTGGCCCCGTGGAGGAGAGCCTCGTGCCCCGCTCGCTGGTATTGGCGACGAGCATCGACGTCCTGCCACCCGAGCGACTGGTGAGCCGCCGCGGGGGCTATCTGGCCGTGCGCTCGCCGACCAACCCCACGCACTTCTGGGGCAATCTGCTGGTCTTCGACGATCCGCCGGGCCCGGGGGACGGTGAGCGCTGGGAGGCGGCGTTCGCCGCGGAGTTCGCCGATGACCTGCGGGTGAGGCACCGTACCTTCGCCTGGGACCGGACCGACGACGCCCGCGGCGCGATGGACAGCGAGTTCCGCGCGCACGGGTATGACGTCGAACTCAGCGTCGGGATGATCGCGACCCCCGCTGAGATCCAGCCGCATCCGCGGGCCAGCGCCGACGTCGTCGTCAAGGTGCTCGATCCCGCGCCGGGCGGCGACGACGAGCGCCACTGGGAGCAGGTGCTCGAACTCCAGGCGGCCGGCCGGGACCCGGCCAGCTCGGAGACCGAGGAGGCCCACCGCAACTTCAGCCGCGCGCGCCAGGCCGAGCTGCGCGCGATGTTCCGGGCCGGGGCCGGAGCGTGGTACGTGGCCCTCGACGGCGGCGAGGTCGTCGGCTCGATGGGGATCGTCGTCACCGGCGGGAGGGGCCGCTATCAGACCGTCGACACCGCCGCCACCCACCGGCGGCGCGGCATCTGCTCCCGGCTGCTCGTCGACGCCGCCCGCCACGCGGTCGCCACGTACGGCGCCACGCACCTGGTGATCGTCGCCGACCCCGACTACCACGCCGCGGGGATCTACGAGTCCGCCGGTTTCCGCCCTGTGGAACGCGTATGCGGGGTGTGCCGGCCCTCGGGCCCGAGCGTCCAGCCCGGCGCGAGCGCCTAGCCCAGGCCCAGCGCCCGCCCGGCATGGGCGGCGAAGTTGAACAGGACCGACGGGAAGATCCCGAAGACCACGCAGGCGGTGGCGAAGAGCACCGCCACCGCGGTGATCTCCGGCGCGGGCCCGGCCGCCGCCACGCTGCTCGCCCGCGGTGCCGTGACAAAGCCGCCGCTCTCCTCGTCGGCCTCGGGCGAGCCGCCGGCGATCGGCGCCAGGCCGCCACGACCCATGAGGGCGGTCCGGAGACCCGGCCCGGGGGCGGGGACCTCGTCGCGCATCCACAGCGTGGCGACCACCCGCAGGTAGTAACCCAGCGAGATCATCGAGCCGATGACCAGTACGACCGCCAGCCACGTGTAGCCGCCGTCGACCAGCGCGTGGATGAGCTGGAACTTGCCGATGAAGCCCACCGTTCCGGGGATCCCGGCCAGGGCCAGCATGGCGATCGTCATCGGCCAGGCCAGCCACGGGTTGCGCCTGCCCAGGCCCGCCAGGCCCGAAAGCTCATCGCCGTCGTCGCGCTCGTGCTGGACGGCGATGATCACCGCGAACGCCGTCAGGTTCATGAACAGGTACAGGCCCAGGTACAGGACGGTGGCGTTGACCCCGAGCTCGGTGGCCACGATGACACCCGACAGCATGTAGCCGGCCTGGGCGACGCTCGAGTAGCCGAGCATGCGCTTGAGCGAGGACTGGCTGAGCGCGCCCGCGTTGCCCACAATGATCGTGATCGCGGCGATCGCGGCCAGGGCCGGGGCCCAGGTGTCGTGGGCGGGCAGGGCGGCGACGTCGAAGAAGCGCAGCAGCACGCCCAGCGCCGCCGCCTTGGTCGCGGTGGCCATGAAGGCGGTGACGGGAGTGGGCGCGCCCTCGTAGACGTCGGGCGTCCACTGGTGAAATGGGGCCACGGAGGCCTTGAAGGCGAAGCCCACGATCACGAGCGCCAGTCCGGTGAGAAGCATCGGGTCGCCGAGCAGGCCCTGGGCGACGCCGCCGCCCCCGATCGCGGTGGCGATCCCGGAGAACTGGGTGGAGCCGGTCGAGCCGTAGACGAGGGCCAGCCCGTAGACGAGCGTCGCCGAGCCCACCGACCCGATGACCAGGTACTTCAGCCCTGACTCCAGCGATCCCTCGCGCAGGAACTCCGAGGCGCACAGGACATAGAGCGGGATCGAGAGCAGCTCGAACCCGACGAACAGCGTCACCAGGTTCTGGGCGGAGACGAGCACCGCCATGCCCAGCACGCTGAACAGGATGAGCGAGTTGTACTCGCCCTGGCCGGCGCTGCGGGGCGCCTGATGGCGCAGCGAGAGGATGACGGCGGCGATCGCCGCCACCGCGAAGATCATGTCGAGGACAAGGGCCAGGCCGTCGACTCGGAGCGCTCCGGCGATGATCGAGGCCGGGTGATCCAGCCGGGTGACCTCGATGACGATCGAGGCCAGCAGCGTGGCCACCGTGACCAGCGGCACCACGGTGGTGCGCGCGACCGTGCCGAACAGGCCGATCAGCAGCACCGCGAGCGCGCCCACGCCGAGGATGAGGAACGGCATGAACGACGCCCAGTCGATATGCGGGTGCGGGATCTGCGCGGCGGCGAGGATCAGCGTGGTCATGGGACCTCGGCCACCTTGCGCGCGCCACCCGCGATCTGGGCCAGCTGCGCCTGGGCGGGCGCGACGGTCGCCTTCACCGAGGCCTGGGAGCGTCGCAGCCCGAACTGGGGATAGAAGGCGAGGACGAGGATCACGGCCAGCAATCCGATCACGGGCAGCGCGTCGCCGATCGAGATGTCAAACGAGGTCACGCGCGGGCCCACGCGGTTGTGCATGGACGTGATGAAGGCGCGCAGCGCGTAGGCCGCCGCGCCGACGACGCCGAGTGAGGCCACCACCGCGATCGGCAGCTTGGCGTTGAACACGCCGAGCAGGATCATGAACTCCCCGACGAAGTTGGCCGAGCCCGGCATCGCCAGCCACACGAACGTCACGATGAGGAAGAGGGTGGCCAGGATCGGGGCGCGGAAGGCCTCTCCGCCCATGTCCGCGAGCTTCTCCGATCCGCCCGCGCGGGCCGCGAGCGCGGCGACGATGAAGAACAGCGGCGCGGTCACCAGAGCGTGGTTGACCATCTGCAGCAGCGCGCCCTGGTCGCCCTCGGGGCGCAGCGAGAAGATGCCGAGCATGATGAAGCCCAGCTGCGCCACGCTGGAGTAGGCCACCACCAGGCGGGCGTCGGGCGTGGTCATGGCCACCAGCGTCGCCCACAGGATCGAGACCAGCGCGATGATCAGCATCAGCGTCTGGAAATGCGCGGCGGCGTAGGGGAACAGCGGCAGGACGATGCGCAGGAAGCCGTAGGCGGCGACCTTGGACAGGATCGCGGAGAACACCGCGACGGCCGGGATCGGCATCGCCTTGTAGCCGTCGGGCAGCCAGCCGTGGAACGGGATGAGCGGCATCTTGACCAGGAAGGCGACGGCGAAGGCCAGGAAGACCCAGGTCTGCGTGGTGTGTGAGAGCGGCAGGCCCTGCAGCTGGCTGATCACGAAGGTGAGCGGGGCGTGGTTCTGGCTGGAGGCCAGCACGCCGGTGGCGACCGCGGCGACGAGCATGAAGAAAGAGCCGACCAGGGTGTAGATGACCAGCCGGGTCGTCGCCCTGACCCGGTCGGGGCCGCCCCAGATCCCCGAGAGGAAGTAGAACGGGATGAGCATCAGGTCAAAGAAGGCCACGAACAGCGCCAGGTCCTGGGCGCAGAAGGCGCCGAGCACGGCGCTCTCGGCCAGCCCGAAATGGAAGTAGAAGGCCCGCGGCCGGTCCCACTCATGGGTCGAGGACCACAGCAGAGCGGCGGTGAAGATGATCGTCGTGGTCATCACCAGCGCGACGTTGAGCCCGTCGAGCCCGAGCTTGTAGTGAATCCCCAGCGCGGAGATCCACACCTTGTCGGTGACGAACTGCAGGCCGCCGCCGCCCGTCTTGAATCGGGCCAGGAAGCTGATCGCCAGCCCCAACGTGATCGCGCTCCACACCACGGCGGCGCGCCCGGCGAACCTGGCCGGCAGCAGCGCCGCCACCAGCGACAGCGCGAGGGGGGCCCAGATGAGGATGCTCAGGCTCATGATGCGGAGATGAGGAAGTAGAGGGCCATGCCCGAGATGCCGACGACCACGACCGCGGCGTAGTAGCGCAGGTAGCCGGTCTGGGCGCGCCGCACCGCTGCCGAGATGGCACCGACGATCCCGGTGGTGCCCCCGGTGATGCCGCCGGCGATCACGCCGCGCTCCAGCACCGTGTCATTGAAGCGGCCCAGCCACTGTGCGGGCCGGACGATGAGCATGTCGATGACCTCGTCGAAGTACCACTTGTTGTAGAGGAAGGTGTGCAGCCGGGGCAGGCGCGCCTCGAGCGCCGCCGACGTGCCGGGCTTGAGTACCCAGATGCGGTAGGCGATCGAGATGCCGGCGACGGCGATGAGCGCGCCGATGATCAGGCCCACCCACTCGGTGCCCGTGCCGGCCTCCAGGTTGTACAGCGACGAGGTGGCAAACGTCGGCTCGAGGAACTTGGTGAGCGCGTCGTCGACGCCGGGGATCTGAAGCGCACCGCCGATCACCGCGAGCACCATCAGGCCGCCCATGGCGAACCGCATCGGCCAGTCGCGCTCGGCGATGTGGTGCTCGGGGCCGGGGAAGCCGACGTCGGTGTCCTCGGCCTCGCCGGTCTGCGGGTTGGTGGGGACGTCGTGATGCACGAGGTGGCCGTGCTCGAGCTCGCGCGCCTCCTCCACGGGCTCGCCCCAGAAGGCGCGGAAGATCATCCGGAAGGTGTAGATCCCGGTCATCAGCGCGCCGACGTAGCCGAGGATCCCGAGAATCGCGAAGCCACCGCCGCGATTGTCCAGGTAGCCGATGATGTCGTCCTTGGACAGCCAGCCGCTGAACGGCGGCAGCCCCGACAGGGCGAGGCCGCCGATGATGAAGCAGATGAAGGTGAACGGCATCGCCTTGCGGAAGCCGCGCATCTTGTCCAGCGACTGCTCGCCGCCCATGGCGCTGATCAGCGATCCGGCCGCCATGAACAGCAGCGCCTTGAAGAAGGCGTGGGTCATGAGATGGAAGAGGCCCGCGGAGTACGCGCCCACCGAGACGCCCATGATCATGTAGCCGATCTGCGACATCGTCGAGTAGGCGATGACGCGTTTGAGGTCGGTCTGGACGAGGGCGATCGTGGCGGCGATGAGCAGCGTGGCGCAGCCGACGATCGCGCCCACGTCGGCGGCGGTGGTGGCGATCTCGAACAGCGGGTGCATGCGCGCGATCAGGTACACGCCCGCGGTCACCATGGTGGCGGCGTGGATCAGTGCGGAGACCGGGGTGGGGCCCTCCATGGCGTCGGGCAACCACGTGTGCAGCGGGACCTGGGCGGACTTGGCGAAGGCCCCGACGAGCAGCAGCAGGCAGCCGGCCACGAGGTCTGTGCTGTTGTGGCTGAACACATGCGGGGCGGCGGCGAAGGTCTTCTGGAAGTCGAGGGTGTGGGTGTGGCGGAAGATGAAGAAGGTCCCCAGCACCAGGCCGACATCCCCGAGCACGTTGATGACGAACGCCTTGATGCCCGCCTTGGTCGCCGTCGTGCGCCGGTACCAGAAGGAGATGAGCAGGTAGGACGCCGCGCCGACGAAGGCCCAGCCGACGATGAGCAGCAGGAAGTTGCCCGCCAGCACCAGCACCAGCATCGAGAACACGAAGAAGTTGAGATAGGCGAAGTACCGGCTGTAGCCGCGGTCTGACTTCAGGTAGGCGATCGAGTACATGTGGATGAGGGTCGAGACCCCCGAGACCACGAGCGCCATGAAGATCGACAGCGGGTCGACCAGGATCGAGAGCTGGGCGTCGACGCCGACGGTGGAGTCATAGCTCCACAGCTTCGAGGTCAGCTCCCGGTGGGTGGTGGGGTCCCCCAGGATCGAGATCAGCGCACAGATCGCCGCGGCGAAGGCGAGCGCGATCGCGAGCGTCGCCAGCCACCCGGCGGTGGCGCCGGGCAGGCGCTTGTAGGCCAGGCCGATGACGATCGTCCCCAGCAGGGGGAAGAGCAGGACCAGCCAGCCGAACGTCGTTGCGCTCACGCCCGCGTCACCCGCTGAGCTCGCTGAGGTCGTCGACGTTGACCGGTAGCTGGCGCCGGTAGATGGCCACGATCAGGCCCAGCCCGACCGTCACCTCGCAGGCGGCCACCACCATCACGATGAGCGCGAAGACCTGGCCGTCCTCGTGGCCCCACATCCGGGAGAAGGCGACGAGCGCCAGGTTGCCGGCGTTGAGCATCAGCTCCAGGCAGAGCAGGATGACCAGCGGGTTGGGGCGGGTGACGACGCCGACGGCGCCGATGCAGAAGATGAGGGCCGAGACGGTCAGGTACCAGCCGATGGCCATCTACCAGCCCCCCTCGCCCTGGTCGCCGGAGCTGCCCACGCCCGCAGGTGGGGAGGTCTGTGCGCCGATCGGCTCGGTCTGCGTGTGGGCGTCCGTCGTGGTCCCGGCGCCCTCGCGGAAGCCCGCGGCCTCGGCCATGGTGCCGGTGAACACCGGGCGGGGCAGGTGAAGCCGCGTCTCGTACGCCTCGTCGGGCTCAAGGCCACGTCGGCGCCGGGCCAGGACCACGGCCCCGATCGCCGCCACCAGGAGCAGCAGCGAGGCCACCTCGAACGGGAACAGGTACGTGGTCAGGAACAGCTTGCCGATGTGCTCGGGGGTGCCGAAGCCGGGCACGTAGGGAGCGCCCTCGGAGGAGACGCCCTTCAGCGCCGTGCCGAGCATGGCGATACACAGCTCGATGGCCACGGCCAGCCCGAACAGCGGCGCCAGGATCTTGAGCGCGCCGCCGGGCCTGTGCAGGGGGTTGTCGGCGCCGCCGATGTAAGCGACGACGAAGACGTAGAGGACCATCACCGCGCCCGCGTAGACGACGACCTGGGCGGCAGCCACGAACTCGGCGCGCAGCAGCAGGAACAGCGCGGCCAGCGCGATCAGGTGGCAGACGAGCGCGAGCACGCTGTAGAACGGGTTGCGGATGACGACGACGCCGACGGCGCCGGCCAGGGCGCCGATGGCCGCGATGAAGAAGAGGACCGCGCTCATTCGCCCTCTCTCCTCAGCGGGGTCCGCTCGACCGCCTCGGCCAGCAGCATCTCCTTGGTGAAGATGAGGTCCGAGCGCGTGTAGTCGGACATCTCGTAGTCGTGGCCCATGGTGATGGCGTCAAACGGGCACGCCACCTCGCAGTAGCCGCAGAAGATGCAGCGGCTCAGATTGATCTCGTAGACGGCGGCGTAGCGCTCGCCCGCGGACACCCGGTTCTCCGGCGTGTTCTCCGCGGCGACGACGCGAATGCAGTCGGCTGGGCAGGCGGCGGCGCACAGCGAGCAGCCGACGCATTTCTCCAGTCCGCTGTCCTCGAAGCGGTGGAGCTTGTGGCGCCCACGGAAGCGCGGGTAGACCGGGGTCTTCTCCTCGGGGTACTGGATGGTGACCGGGCCCTCGACGATCCGCGCGAACGTCGTCTTGAGGCCGCGCAGCGTCTCGCCGAAGATGCGGTAGGCGCCGCGCGCCGGACCGGCGCCCGGCCCGCGGATGACCTCGACGACGTCGGCCCCGGGGTTGTAGGGGGTCATATGAGCCTCCCGTTCTCGAAGCGCGAAATGGTCATGACACCACGACGATGGCCGTGACCAGCAGGTTGAGGGTCGCCAGCGGCAGCAGGACCTTCCAGCCGAAGGACATCAGCTGGTCGTAGCGCAGGCGCGGCAGCGTGGCCCGGATCCAGATGAAGAAGGTGATGACCAGCATCATCTTCACGATGACGACGATCGGGTCGACCCAACCGGGCGGATCGATCCCGAACGGCATCAGCCAGCCGCCGAGGAACAGCGTGGTGGCCAGCCCGGAGACCACGATGACGTTGGCGTACTCGGCGAACTGGTAGGCGACGAAGGCCAGGCCGCCGTACTCGGTGAAGTAGCTGCCGACCAGCTCGGCGTCGGCGATGACGACGTCGAACGGGGCGCGGTTGGTCTCGGCGAACGACGCCGTCATGAAGATGAGGAAGCCGGCGAACTGCGGGATGAAGAACCACATGCCCTCCTGGGCGTGGACGATCCCGGTCAGCGACAGCGTGCCCGCGGTGATGAGCACGCCGACCAGGGACAGGCCCTGGGAGACCTCGTAGGAGATGAGCTGGGCGGCGCCGCGCATCGCGCCCAGGAAGGAGTACTTGGAGCCCGAGGCCCAGCCGCCGAGCATGATCCCGTAGAAGGAGATGCCGCCGAAGGCGAACACGTAGAGCGGCCCAATCGAGACGTCGATGCCGTAGAGGCCGATCGGTTGCCCGAAGATGTTCTGGACGTCGCCGAACGGCAGCAGCGCCATCGAGGCCACGGCGGTGAGGATCGCCACCATGGGGGCGACCCGGTACAGGTAGCCGACCGCCGTGGCGGGGCGGAACGACTCCTTGCGAGCCAGCTTGACCGCCTCGGCCAGCGGCTGGATGAGCCCGAAGGGGCCGACCCGGTTGGGCCCGTAGCGGCCCTGGAAGCGTCCCAGCAGCTTGCGCTCGTAGACGATGATCATCGGCAGCACGGCGAAGATCACGCCGAAGATGACGAGCGCCTTGACGATCTGGATCCACCAGGGCTCGATCAGGTTGACGTCCGCCAGGACGAGGCTCACGGCTTGATCACCTCGATGAGCGACTCGGTGAGGATGTTGGCCGAGTTGGCGGCGAGGCCGTCAGCAAGGAAGGCGCTGCCCGCCGGGATGGCCGAGCGCACAAACGCCTTGGCGGCCAGGCGCGTCCCGTTCTGAGCGACGACGACCTCCTCGCCGTGCAGGATGCCCAGCCGCTGGGCGTCATCGGGCGAGAGCTCGACCTGTTGCTCGGGGATGAGGAACTTCAGCGCGGGCGAGATCTCGCACTCGGGGGCGGCCCAGATCGGCCGGTAGGTCCCCAGGCGCAGGTGGCCGTTGGAGGAGGCGGCGGGCTCGGCGGGCGCCGGACCGTCGGGAAGCGGATGGTCGTCGCCGGCCGACATCGACTGGGCCTGCGGCCGCTCGGGCCAGCGCACGCCATGGCCGCCGATTTCCTCGAGCGTCAGCCCCTCGTAGAAGGGGACCGCCGCCACCAGCTGGGCGAAGGCGTCGCCGGCTCGCTCCACGCCGGTGTCCAGCCCGCACGCGGCCGCGATCTCGGTGAGGACCCACCAGCCCGCGCGCACCTCGCCGGGGTAGGCGATGGCGATCCGCTGGCGCTGGAGCCGGCCGTCGGGGTGCACCAGCGTGCCCTCCTTCTCGGCATGGGACTCAGCCGGGAAGATGACGGTGGCGTGCTCGGCCAGTCCCTCGGTGAGGACCGACGCGTGGGCGACCACGAGCGCGGCGGAATGCATGGCGCGCTCCCACAGCCCGCGGTCGGGCTCGTCGCGCATCGGGTCGGTGCCGAACAGGTGCAGCGCGGTGATCTCACCGGCCGCGGCCGCGGCACCGATCTCGGTGGCGGCGCGTCCGGGGTTCCCGGTGGCGGCATAGCCCGGCCCCGCGTCGGGGACGGCACCGGCCTCGCGCAGGCCGCGCCCGTTGGCGCCGGCGGGCAGGGCCAGCAGCCCAGCGCCCTCGCGCCCGTCCAGACCCAGACGGCGGGCGATGCGAGCCAGGGCCGCCGCCGCGGCCGCGCCGATGCGCTCGCCGAAGATGATCACCACGTCCTCGCCGCCGTCGCGCAGCAGCGTGGCCAGCGCCGCGATCTCCTCGCCGACGTCGGTGGCGCCGTCCAGGGCGCGCTCCAGCGCCGCGGCGAACTGGGCATCGGCGCCGGGGGGGTAGCGAACCGCCGCGCTGGCGTTGGCCTCCAGGGTCGTCGGCCGGGCGGTGGCGATCGCCAGCTTCACGCGGTTGCGGCGCACGCCCTTACGGACGCGCAGGTCCAGGATGGGAGAGTCGTCGCGCGGGTCGCAGCCGAACACCAGCACGGTGTGGGCGAACTCGATGTCGGGCACCGAGGCCTGGAGCGCGGGCGCGGCCAGCGCTCGGGCCAGATCCGCGGGCAGCGGATTGGGTCCACGCGAGTCGATGTCCGAGGTCTGAAGCGCCTCGCGGCTGAGCCGCTGGAGCAGGAAGCCCTCCTCGTTGGAGGCCTGACCGCCGACCAGCGTGCCGACGCGGCCCGCATGGCGCGCCAGGCCCGCGGCCGTCTCCAGCGCCCGCTCCCAGGAGACCTCGCGCAGCTCGCCGCCGTCGCGCACGAGCGGCCGGGTGATGCGCTCGTCGACGTGGATGGCCTGGTAGGCGAAGCGGCCCTTGTCACACAGCCAGCCGTCGTCGACGCCCGGGTTGCCGTTGGCGTCGCGGGCGAGCACGCGCACCACGCGCTCGTCGCGGACGGTGAAGGTGACGTTGCACTGGGACGAGCACAGCGTGCAGACCCCGGCGCCGCCCTCGATGTCCCACGGCCGCGCACGGAAGCGGTAGGGCTGCGAGGTGAGCGCCCCCACGGGGCACAGCTCGATGATGTTGCCGCTGAACGGGGCGACGTAGGGGTGGCCGTCGTGCGTGCCCACGAACGTGTGGGCGCCGCGCTCGGTGAAGATGAGCTGGTAGTCCTCGGCGATCTCCTGCGAGAAGCGCACACAGCGGTAGCAGAGGATGCAGCGCTCGCGGTCGATGGCGATCAGGGGCGAGAGGGCCAGCGGTTTCTCGAAGTGGCGCTTGGGCTCGATGAAGCGGCTGCGCCCCAGGCCCCAGCCGAAGGTGATGTCCTGCAGCGGGCACTCGCCGCCCTTGTCACACACCGGGCAGTCGAGCGGGTGATTGACCAGCAGGAACTCCACCACCGCGTTCTGGGCCTTGCGCACCCGCTCGGTCTGGGTGTGGACCACCATGCCGTCCTTGACCGGGGTCGAGCAGCTCGTCTGCAGCTTCGGGATGCCCTCAACCTCGACCAGGCACATGCGGCAGGCGCCCACGGGCTCGCCCAGCTTGGGCTCGTAACAGAAGTAGGGGATCTCGACGTCGCCCTGCTTGGCGGCGTCGACGAGCATGGCGCCCTCGACGGCCTGCACCTCGCGGCCGTCAATCGTCAGCTGAATGGTCTTGCGCTCTGGACGTGGCATGGGGGGTGGGGTCAGTGGACGGGGATGGGACCGGCGTGTTCGTCGGCCACCCCGAGCGCGACGACGTCTTCCAGTGCCGCGCCGTCCGCGCGCTCGCGCGCGGCCTCGATCTCGGCCTCGAGCTCCGGGCGGAACTTGGCGACCATCGAACCGATCGGCATCGCCATGGCGTCGCCCAGCACGCACAGGCAGTTGCCGATGATCTGCTCCTGGACCGAGGCCATGATGTCAAGGTCCATCGGCGTCGCCTCGCCGGTGTAGATCCGCTGGACCATCTTGTGGGTCCAGTTGGTCCCCTCACGGCACGGCACGCATTTGCCACACGACTCGTGGGCGTAGAACTTGGCGACCTTCAGCATGGTGTCCAGGATCCGCCGCGACTCGTCGGCGATGATGATGGCGCCGGAGCCGAGCATCGTGCCCGCCTTGGCCATCGAGTCGAAGTCATAGGGGATGTCCAGATCCTCGCCGGTGAGCACCGGTGAGCTCGAGCCGCCCGGGAACCAGAACTTGACCTTCTTGCCGCTGGGCGGGCCACCGGCGAGCCCGTAGATGATCTCCCGCGACGGGATGCCGAGCTCGATCTCGTAGTTGCCCGGACGCTTGACGTCACCGGAGATGGAGACGAGCTTTGTGCCCGTCGAGGTCTCGGTGCCGATCTTGGCGTACTCGCCACCGCCCATCCGCAGGATGTATGGGACGGTGGACAGCGTCTCGACGTTGTTGATGAGCGTCGGGCCGGCGTAGAGCCCTTCGATCGCCGGGAAGGGTGGCTTGAGGCGCGGGTTGCCGCGCTTGCCCTCCAGCGAGTCCAGCAGGCCGGTCTCCTCGCCGCAGATGTAGGCGCCGGCGCCGCGGTGCAGCACCAGCGACATCGTGAAGTCCGAGCCCAGGATCCGCTCGCCCAGAAAGCCGGCGTTGGCAGCCTCGGCGATCGCCGCCTCCAGGATGTCGGCCTGGAGCTGGTACTCGCCGCGGATGTAGATGAACGACTTGTTGATGCCACCGGCGTAGGCGGCGATCGCGATCCCCTCGATGAGCGCGTGCGGGCATTTCTGCATCAGCTCGCGGTCCTTGAACGTCCCCGGCTCTGACTCGTCGGCGTTGCAGACCAGGTACTTGGCCATGTCGCCGTGGGGCAGGAAGGAGATCTTGCGCCCCATCTGGAACCCGGCGCCGCCGCGGCCGCGGATGCCCGAGTCCATGATCTGGGCCAGGACGTCCTCGGGGGACATGCTCAGCGCCTGGCGCAGCATCTCGTAACCGCCGCGGCGCTCGTACACCTCCAGCGTGTTCAGTCCCGGCTCGTCGATGCGGTCGAAGAGGATCGGCTTCATGTCTCGCTCTGGTCTTGGGGGGGAATCTCCAGCGGCGCGCTCGGCCCCGGCCGATCGGCGGTTTCATCGGCCTTGGTGAGGCCGGCCGCGTCGGCGCGGTGGGGATGATCGGGCTCTGAGAACTCGGGAGAGGCGCCGCGGGGCTGGGTGTCGGGATCCGGTTCCGCATTGGGGTCCACCGAGCGGCGGTACCGCAGCTGCTTGGCGGCGAGCACCGGGCGGCCGGCCGCGAGGTCCTCGACGATCCGCTCGGCGTCGGCGAGCTCCAGCGGGCCGACATACTCGCCGTCGACTGACGCCATCGGTGCGATGTCGCAGGCGCCGAGGCACTCGAACGACCGCACGTCGACGTCCTGGCCCTCGGCGGCGGCGGCCATCGCGTCATAGAACTCGTCGGCGCCGAGGATCGAGCACGTGATGTTCGTGCACACGAACACGTCGTGGGTGTGCTTGGGGTGCAGCTCGAACATGTCGTAGAAGCTCGCCACCGAGGTGAGGTAGGCCGGGGTGAGGCGCATCACCGCGGCGACCTGGTCGATCGCCTCCGGTGAGCACCAGCCGTGCACGGCCTGAGCGGCGTGCAGCGCCGGGATCGCCGCCGAGCGCCGGTCGGGGTACTTGGCCATCGACGCCTCGATCTCGCGGCGGAGCTCTTCGGGGACCGGCGTCGTGGCCGGATCGGGGATGACCGCGGGATCCTTGGTGAGGTCGACGGCATCATCCCAGCCGGGCACGCGGGAGCCGTGGGCGAAGCGCGGCACGCTGCGAGCCAGCGAGCCGGGCGCGTCGCGATGCTCGGCGTGGCGCAGCGACAGCTCGTCGTTCACATCGGCCCGGCGGAAGCTCATCGGTCGATGCCGCCCAGGATCGGATCGAGCATCGCCAGCGTGGCGATGAGATCGGCCAGGTAGGAGTCCTGCACCATCGGCGTCAGCGCCTGCAGGTTGACGAAGCTCGAGTCGCGCATGTGGACCCGGGCCGGCTTGGCGGAGCCGTCGGAGCGCACGAAGCAGCCCAGCTCCCCGCGCGGGCCCTCGATCGCATAGTAGGACTCGCCCGGTGGCACCCGGAAGCCCTCGGTGACGAGCTTGAAGTGATGGATGAGCGCCTCCATCGAGGTGGCCAGCTCGTGGCGCGGGGGCAGCGCGATCTTGCGGTCGGTGGTGATGAAGGGCCCCTCGGGCAGTCCGTCGAGCGCCTGGCTGATGATCTTCACCGACTCATAGATCTCGGCGTGGCGCACGCGGTATCGGTCGTAGTTGTCGCCGACGGTCCCGACCGGGATCTTGAAGTCGAAGTGGTCATAGCTGCAGTACGGCGCGGCCTTGCGCAGGTCCCACGGGTTGCCGGCGGCGCGCAGCAGCGGGCCGGTGACGCCGAGGGAGAGCAGCGTCTCGGCGTCGAGCGGGCAGACGTTGTGCAGCCGCTCGAACACGATCTGGTTCTTCTCCAGCAGGTCCGCGTACTGGTCGGCGCGGTTGGGCATGTCGGCGAGGAACGTCCGCAGCTTGGCGGTGAACCCGCGCGGGATGTCCTCCATCACGCCGCCCACCTGGAAGTAGCGGGTGTGCATGCGCTGGCCCGAGGACATCTCGAACAGGTCGAGGATCTTCTCGCGCTCGCGGAAGCAGTACCAGAACATCGAGATCGCGCCGAGGTCCAGCGCGCTCGTCCCCAGCCACACCAGGTGAGACATGATCCGATTGAGCTCGAGGTGGATGACCCGCAGGTACTGCGCCCGCGGAGGCACCTCGACGTCGAGCAGCGTCTCGACAGCGCCGCAGAACGCCAGCGAGTTGAAGTAGTAGGCCAGGTAGTCCATCCGCTCGACCACGGGGATGACCTTCCAGTAGGCCTTGTCCTCGGCCGTCTTCTCGATCCCGGTGTGCACGTAGCCGATGATCGGCTTGATGTCACGTACGACCTCGCCCTCGAGCGTGGCCAGCAGGCGCAAGACGCCATGGGTGGCGGGATGGTGCGGGCCGATGTTGAGCGTCAGCAGCTCATGGGTCTCGCCCTGGCCGGCCGGCTCGGCCGAGTAGGTGATCGACTCCTCGCGCCTGCGGTAATCCGCGGTGTCGAGCGCCATCAGCTCCACTTCCCGTAGGAGTTCTCTTCGTTGTAGGTGAAGAGCACGGGCTCGCCACCGACCGGGAAGTCGCGACGCTGGGGGAAGCCCTCGAAGTCCTCGGGCATGAGGATCCGCCGCATGTCCGGGTGGCCCTCGAAGACGACGCCGAACATGTCGTAGACCTCGCGCTCCGGGAAGTTGGCGCCCGGGAACAGGCCCGTCGCGGTCGCGATCCGCGGGGCGTCGGTGTGGACGCGGGCCTTGACGGTGATCCGGTCCACCTCGGTCATGTCGAGCAGCTCGTAGAGCACGCCCAGCCGGGGCTCGTCGGGGTAGTAGTCGACGCCGTGCAGGCTGGCCAGGAACGTGTAGCCGTCGGCGATCAAGGAGGTGAGGATGTCGATCACGTGCGCCGGGTTGACCAGCAGCACGGCGCGGTCGCCCCGCCCGAAGTCGGTGCCCAGAATCGACTCTGCGTTGCGGTCGCGGAGCGCGTTGGCCGTCTGCTCGAGCCCGGTCGCGTCAGGCACCGGCTGTGTCCCCTCCGGGGAACACATTGATCGCCGCATCGCTCGCGCTCGAGCCGTTGGGGACGACGATCTCCTCGGTGCCGACCGCGTGGTAGCGCTCCCGCCACCCGTCGCGCTCGGTGCCGTGGATCTTCTCGCGCAGCCGCAGGATGCCGTGCAGCAGCGCCTCGGGCCGTGGCGGGCAGCCCGGCACGTGCACGTCGATCGGCAGGAACTTGTCGGCCGGGACGAGCGCGTAGTTGTTGAAGACGCCCATCGAGGAGCAGCACGCCCCCATCGAGATCGCCCAGCGCGGCTCGAGCATCTGGTCATAGATGCGGCGGATGACCGGCGCCATCTTCACCGACACCCGGCCCGAGAGGATGAGGAGGTCCGCCTGGCGCGGCGAGGCCCAGAAGGCCTCCCAGCCGAAGCGGGCCACGTCGACGCGGGCGCCGACGATCGACATCATCTCGATGGCGCAGCAGGCCAGGCCGAAGGTCAGCGGCCAGATCGAGTTGCCCTGTGACCACGCCACGGCCTTGTCGACGGTGGTGGTGAGGACCGATTCCCTGACGAAGCGCTCCAGCGCCTCGCCCTCCAGATCTCCGCGCAGCATGTCCCGGGCCTGCAGCTGACGCGCGCGGAAGTCCAGCGGCGCGCCGGGGTTGACGGCATCGAGTGGCTCTCGCTTTATTTCCATTCCAGGGCTCCTCGGCGCCAGACATACACGAACGCCACCATGAGCAGCGCGACGAACACGATCGTCTCGCTCAGCGCAAAGGTGCCGAATGCGCGCAGCTGCACCGCGATCGGATACAGGAAGATGACCTCGATGTCGAACAGGATGAACAGCATCGCGATCAGGTAGAAGCTGATCCCGAAGCGGAACCCCCGCTGGATCTCCGAAGGTAGACCGCACTCGTACGGAGTGGTCTTGCTTTGCTGGCGGTGCGTCCCGCGCACCCCGGTGAAGATGTTGAGGACTCCGAAGAGGCCGCCTACGGCGGCGCCGAGCAGGAGGAAGACGATCGCCGGCAGGTAGCTTCGAAGCACAGAACCTCTTATATCACCGACGTAGGGAAGCTTGTAACACAGTGTTACTTAGTGCGAAATGCGGCTATCTACTCCGTGCGTTTCTCGCCATCCCTGGTGATACCGCAAGGTACGCGATAACCCGGATACCCGCGTGAGGGTCCGGTGAAGCTTGTTCATCTGGTCCTCGGGGTGCTCTGCATCGCCCTGATGGGGGGCGCGGGCGTGTGGGGCGCGTGGTGCTGGTACCGCGTCAAGCAGAGCGCCTGGTTCTGGCGCATGTTGCGCGCCGGGCAGGCGGCGGTGGTCCTCGAAGCGGCACTCGGCGGGGTGCTGGTGCTCATGGGCTTCAAGGAGTCAAGCCTGCATCTCATCTACGGACTGCTGCCGCTGGGCATCTCGTTCGTCGCCGAGCAGCTGCGGATCGCCTCGGCCCAGATGGTGCTCGACAGCCGCGGCTTTGACTCCAACGCCGCCGTCGGCGAGCTGCCGGAGGCCGAGCAGCGCGTCGTGGTGGTGTCGATCGTGCAGCGCGAGCTCGGGGTGATGGTGCTCGCCGCGCTCGTGATCCTGGTGCTGCTGATCAGGGCGGCCGGGACGGGCGGCTGAACCTGGCTCACGCGGGCGCCCGCGTGTGCGCGAGCGTGTGTGGAGTCCCCCGGCGTCAGCACCTCTGGTTGCCGCCGTAGGAGGACGATCGCGCTGTTGTTTGGGTACTGCGGTGGCGAACGTCGCACAAGCCGGCGCCGGGGGTGGCCATAGGTTCGGTGCGTCGCCCTCGGGTCCTGCAACCTTCAGTGCACGGTCAGCGTGCCGTATGCGCCGAGGGCCTGGTCGGAGAGGATCGAGGAGGACATGACGTAGTGGCCGGGGCCCAGCGCCGCGTCCAGCTCCTGGGTCTGGCCCGGTGCGATCGGCGTCGTCGACGCCTCGGTCTGGCCGTCGAGGGTGATCACGAGGTCGTGGGTCAGCCGTCCGTAGTTGTGCACGAAGATCGTCAGCAGGCCCGTCTGGGCCCGGACGTCCTGGGGCGTGACCCGGTACTCATTGAGCGCGATCTGCAGCGTGCGCCCGTTTCCGACCCTCGTCGTCCGGCCGCACGCGGCCACGGCCAGCGACACCAGTGCGACGGCGAGCAGCGGGAGGGGAGGGCGCTTCGTACGCACGGCGTCCCGATTATGATCCCTGCCCGATGAGCCGGTTGGCGAAGATCCTGGCGCTCGGCACGGCTGCGATTGCGGTGGCCGCCGTCACCGCCGCCTGCGGGACCCAGAAGATCGCGGTCCCCAAATCCGAGGTGCAGCTGCACAGCGGCGCGGAGCTGTTCCAGCAGCGCTGCTCGGGCTGCCACACGCTCTCCTACGCCGCCGCCAACGGCTCGGCGCCGAACATCCGCACCGCCCAGGCCACCAGCGGCCCGAACTTCAATCAACGCTGCGAACGGCCCGTCGACCGCGTGCTCTACGCCATCGAGAACGGCGGCTTCTCCGGCGCGTACATGCCCCAGAACGTCGTGGTGGGCCAGGACGCCCTCGACGTGGCCAAGTTCGTCGCCACCTACGCGGGCCGCCAGGCGCCGCGGGAGACCGGCGTCGCCACCTGCGAGCAGAAGCCGATCGGGACCCTGCCGGCCGGCAGCCAGTAGCGGAGGCCCGGCCGTTCTCGACATCAGGCTGATCCGCCGCGACCCCGATGCCGTGCGGACGGCCCTGTCCCGGCGTGGTCCGGGTGCAGTGGAGGCGATCGACCGCGTCCTGGAGCTCGACGAGCAGTGGCGGGCGCTCACCACCGAGCTCGAGCAGCTGCGCTCCGAGCAGAACGCGGCCAGCAAGGCGCTGAAGGGCGCCCCCAGCCCCGAGCAGCGCGAGCAGCTGGCGCAGCTGTCAGCCCGGGGGCGCGCCCTGTCCGATGACGAGACGCGGTTGCGCTCCGAACGTGACACGGCGCTCACCTCGCTGCCCAACCTGCCCTCCGACGACGCGCCTGACCAGGACACGGTCCTCAAGGAGGTCGGCGAGGGCAAGCCGACCGGGCGCGACCACCTCGAGCTCGCCGGGCCGCGCATCGACATGGAGCGCGGCGCGCGACTGTCGGGCTCGCGCTTTGCCTACCTGCGCGGGGACCTGGTCCTGCTCGAGCTCGCCCTCGTGCGCTACGCGATGGAGAAGCTCGGCGGCGAGGGCTTTGAGCCGGTGATCCCGCCGGTCCTCGTGCGCGAGCAGGCGCTCTACGGCACCGGGTTTCTCCCTGACACCGAGCAGCAGATCTACTCGCTGCCCGAGGACGACCTGTACCTGGTCGGGACCTCCGAGGTCGCGCTGGCCTCGATGCACCGCGACGAGATCCTGGCCGCCGACGAGCTGCCGCTGCGCTACGCGGGGTTCTCCAGCTGCTTCAGGCGAGAGGCGGGCGCGGCGGGCAAGGACACCCGCGGCATCTTCCGCGTGCACCAGTTCGACAAGGTCGAGATGTTCTGCTTCGTCGAGCCCGACACCGCCGGCGCCGAGCATGAGCGCCTGCTCGCCATCGAGGAGTCGATCATGCAGGACCTCGAGATCCCCTACCGGGTGGTGGCGATCGCCGTCGACGACCTCGGCGCCTCGGCGGCCTCCAAGTTCGACATCGAGGCCTGGCTGCCCGGCCAGGGCCGCTACCGCGAGCTCACCTCGACCTCCAACACCACCGACTATCAGGCACGCCGCCTTGACATCCGCTACCGGCCCGCCGACGGCAAGCCGGCGCACCTGGCCACCCTCAACGGGACCGCGGTGGCGGTGGGGCGGACGATCATCGCGCTGCTGGAGAACGGGCAGCGCGAGGACGGGTCGGTGGGGTTGCCGGCCGTCTTGTCGCGGTGGGGCGCGCCTGAGGTGCTGCCGGCCGCGCCGGGGTTGTCCTAGTAGCGGTTCGGCCGCGGCCGTGGCAACAGCCATTTCGTGACAAACCGCGATCGCGCCGCCTAGTTTGTCCGCTGGAGCACGCATAGCGACCATTCCGTTCCAAACTGGCAGCTCGTATCCGCGTTTGTCACCGAACGGTCGCTCGAAGGCCCGCCGCGCGGCCGATACCTCGCCCGCCACCCTTCCCCGGAAAGCCCACAAAAAAGGCGCCGCACCGCGGCGCCGGACTCAGCGCGGGTTGGTGACGGCCCGCAACGCGGGCGGGCGGCCATTCTCGAGGACTACGAGAGCGGCTCGCGGCGGCCCACAGGTGGCGATCCGCGCCCGGAGACGGACACCGAAGGTGTTCCACGGGCGCACGAAGCTGCGCGAGGTGTCCGGGTCATCGCCGGCCGAGGCCTGGGCGATCGCGGCGGCGAAGCCGGTACGCCCCTGGGACTCCGCGTCGGCCGGGACGAGCAGCTCGGCGACGGGACGGTCGATCGCGGCCTCTTCGGTGACGCCGAGCAGTGACTGGGCCTCGCGGGACATGGCCTGGACCGACAGCGACCAATCGACGACGAGGAAGGCGTCCTTGGCGGACGGGACGGCGTCTTCCCGGGCCTCGAGCAGCAATCCGAGCCCGCACGAGGTGCAGACGCGGGCCGTCGGGGGCGGCGGGGCGCCGTTGGGTGAGGGTGCTGCGCAATGCCCGCAGAACCAAAGCCAACTAGCGGTGGAGTCGAGCCCACCTTCTACAAGTTTCAGTGCCGGTCTTTGGATCATGGACGTAAACGAGGATCAAACGGCCTTCGCCGTCCCCCTGCATCCTCCCTCCCTTACGGAGGAAGTCTACGAAAGGGATCGGATGAGCGCAAGAACTCTTTATCGGTTCTTCGCTTTTTGGACCAACGATCCAACGGAGAGGGGGGGATTCGAACCCCCGAACGAGGTTAACCCCCGTTACGCGATTTCCAGTCGCGCCCGTTCAGCCGCTCCGGCACCTCTCCAGGCCAGGGAATGAGCGTAGCGTGGCGGGCGGTTTCCGAGCGCTTTCGCGGGCCCCGGATGCCCTCTAGATCTGCCATCTCCCGTCGCGCAGCAACGGGACCTCATCGCCGTTGGGCAGAAATCCGGTGACGGCGACCTCGTTGCTCCCGATCATGAAGTCGGTGTGAATGACGCTCTTGTTGGCGCGCTGGGTGTCAGCGGCGTCGGCCACGCCCGCCACATAGCCGTGGCCGAGGGCGATGTGGCTGGCCGCGTTCTCATCCAGGAGGGTGTCGAAGAACACCGTCCCCAGCGGCCCGATCCGCCCCGCGCGGTCCACCAGCGCCACCTCGCCGAGCCGGGCCGCGCCGTCATCGGCGGCGATCATCCCGCGGATCACGTCGGCGCCCTGCTCAGCCTCGACCTGGACCGCCCGACCGCCTTCGAACCGGATCTTCAGCCCCGTGACGGTGGTCCCGGAGGTGAACAGCGGCTTGGTCGAGGTCACCACGCCCTCCACGCGCTCGGGGTCGGGGGTCGTGAACACCTCCTCGGTGGGGATGTTGGGCTGATGCTCGATGCCCCCGGCGGTCTCGAACTTGGCCGCCAGCCACGTGCTGGACGGGAGCAGCCCGATGCTGAGGTTGGTGCCGGGCCCCTCGAACCGCACCCGGTCGAGCCTGAGCTCGTCCAGCGCGGCGCTGACGCGCCTGAGCTCGCGCAGCCGGCTCTCCCACTCCGCCACCGGATCGGGCTCGTCCAGCCGGGTCACGTGCGCGATCTCGCTCCACAGCCGCTCCAGCGCGGCCGGCGGCTCCAGCCGCGGGTAGACGAGCGACGCCCACGCCGGGGTCGGGCAGGGCACAATCGTCCAGTTGGTGCTGGCGTCGTTGAGGACCTGCATCGCCTCGGGGACCCGCGGCAGGCGGTCCAGGCTGATCAGCTCGGGGTCGACGTCGTCGAGTGCGTATGGCGCCACCGGCCCTGACAGCGAGATCCGCGCCGCTCGGTGCTCGCCCAGCGCGAGGATCCGCTCACCCAGCCAGGGCGGCACGTAGCCCAGCGTGTCGCGGTCGGCGTTCAGTGCCCGCGCGCGCTTGAAGTACACGTCGAACACGGTGAGATCGACGAACTTGGCTCCGGCGGCGTATGCGGCCTCCGCCACCGCGCGCGCCATCGCCTCTTTGCCCGGTTCCGAGGACACCGCGACGATCTGGCCGCGCTGGACGTTGGCGCCCAGGCGGACCGCGAGCGTCGCCATTTCCGTGGTAAAGCGCTCGGATTCAGTCATCGCCACATCATTCCCGATCCGCCCCGGGGGCGGCTCTGCCATCCGCGCGCGCCAAGAGGATCCCGGGGTTGAGGATCCCGGCCGGGTCCAGGGTGCGCTTGACCGCGCGCAGCATCTCGACGCCCAGCGCGCCCACCTCCCGCGGGTAGAGCTCGCGGTGGTCGGCACCGACGCCGTGATGGTGGGTGATCGAGCCGCCCGCGGCCAGGATCGCCTCCCCGGCGGCGGCCTTGGCCGCCTCCCACTGGGCGATCGGATCCCCCAGCTGGGCGCACGCGACGGTGAAGTACAGCGACGCCCCCGTCGGATACACGTGCGAGATGTGGCAGAGGACCGCGGGCGGGGTCCCCAGCCCGGCGAGCGTGTCGCGCAGCGCTCCGGCGACCGCCGCATAGAGCCCCGGCAGAGCCGCCCAGAACGCCACCGTCTCCAGCGTCTCCACCAGCGCGCCGGCGTCGAGCAGCGCGTCGCGCAGGTAGGGGCCGCGGTAGCGCCCCGCCGCCCATCCGTCACCGGCCCCCGGCACGGCCTCGCCGCCCGCGCCCAGCAGCTGCTCCGCGGTGGCCCGCCGGCGGCGCTCGACCTCCTCAAACCGGCCCTCCCACCCCACGATCGCCAGACACCCCCCGGCCTGGCCGCCGCTCCCGCCGCTCCCGCCGCCGCCGAAGTCCAACGGCCGCGCGAGGCCCATCGCCGTCTCGGCCTCGTCGGAGAGCCGCAGCACGGTCGGGCGGGGGCCGTCCTGGGCCAGCCGCCGCACGAGCGCGGTCCCCTGCGCGAACGACGGCAGCATCCAGCCTTCGTAGACGCGATGCTCCGGCGCCGGGTCCAGCGCCAACGTCAGCGACGTGATCACGCCCAGCGTTCCCTCGGACCCGAGCACCAGCTCGCGCAGGTCCGGGCCGGCGGCCGACTTGGGAGCGCGGCCCAGCTCGAGGGTCCCCGCGGGGGTGGCCAGGCGCAGGGCCAGCACTCGCTCATCAAAGCGCCCGTAGCCCGCCGAGCTCTGGCCGCTCGAGCGCGCCGCGGCGAAGCCGCCGAGCGTCGCGTACTCGAAGGACTGGGGGAAGTGCCCCAGCGTGTAGCCCCGCGCGCCCAGCAGCGCCTCGGCCTCGGGCCCCCGGAGTCCAGGCTCGAGCACGGCCAGCCGCGACTCCTCATCCAGCGCCACCAGGGCGTCCATCCGCCGCACGTCGAGCGCCACCACTCCGGCGAAGCCATCCGCCTCGGGGCGCAGCCCACCGACCACCGAGGTTCCGCCGCCGAAGGGGACGACGGCCACGCGGTGCTCGCCGCAGCACTCGAGCACTGCCTGGACCTCGTCGTGGGACGCCGGACTGACGACGAGGTCGGGCGCGCTGACCGGCCCGCCGCCCCGCAGCTCGAGTAGGTCGATGGTCGACTTGCCGCGCGCGTGACGCGCGCGCGCGTCGTGGTCGCTCCGGGCGTACTCGGCGCCGACGATGAGCGCCAGCGCGGCCACAGTGGCATCGGGTAGGCGCGTGGGAGTGAGCTCCAGGGCCTCGAGCGCTGGGGGCGCGGCTCCGCGCTGACCGATCCGCAGGGCATCGCGCAGCACCGCCTCGAGCGCCTCGGGCAGGGGGGCCGCCAGCGCCGGGTCGCCCCACCCCGACCATGAGATCTCGGGCCGGGGCTCGTCGGGTCGCGTCGCCATCGGGCTGACCGTACCCGCTGGCGGGCTCAGGGACTACTGCGCCATTGCGGGATCGCCAGCGCAATCAGCCGCAGCTGCTTCTCGGCCTGCTTGGCGATCCGCGCCTCGGCGTCGGGGGAGAGCGCCTCGGACCCCGCGCCCGAGCTCGAGGCATCGAGGATCGCGTCGATCGTGGCGATCATCGCGTCCACGAACAGGCCGGCCAGCATGTGCAGGTCGGCGGTGGTCCACTCGCGCAGGATGGGGAAGCGGGCGAGGTCGGTCGCCAGCTCGGAGGCGAAGAGCCTGGTCTCCGAGCGGATGGCGTGGCGCAGGACGGCGTTGCCCGACGCCCGGGCGTGCGCCATGAAGGCGAAGTGGCGCCGGTGCTCGCGCACGTGGGCGACGAGGATCTCCACCGACCGCGCGATGAGTCCGGACCCAGCCTCCTCGGCGCCACCCTCCCGTGCCTCGCGCAGCATCGCCCGGAGCGTCGCCACCGACTCCTCCACCAGCGCGAGCCCGAGCTCGTCCATGCTGTCGAAGTGGCGGTAGAACGCGGTGGGCACCACGCCCGCCGAGCGCGTGACGCGGCGCAGGCTCAGCGAGTCAAAGCCGTAGCCGCCGTCCATCTGCTCCAGCGCGGCGTCGAGCAGCGCTCGGCGCGTCTGCCGGCGCCGTTCGGCCTGGGAGCGCCGCTCCACAGAACGGTGCGTCGAGGCGCGCGACGGATGCGGTCGCCGCGCCGTGCTGCTGCGAGTACGCCTGTTCACGCTACCCATGTGGGGGTGATCACAGATCCCGTGTTTGCCCTTGCATTACACCGAGCATACCCTCTATACAGATTGTGAACACTCGTACACTAAGAGGATCAAACGAGACGATGACACCCACTGCACCCCCACCGCTGCGGGCCGGCCTGGCCCGTCGCCTGCTCGGCTCGCCGGTCGTCGATCTCCTGCTCGGCCCGCACGGGGTCGATCGCTATCTGGAGCTCATCAGCCCGACGCTCACCGTCGGTGACGCCCGCGCCCAGGTCGTTGCGGTTCGCCGCCAGACGGCCCGCAGCGTCACCCTGACCCTCCGCCCCAACCGGGCCTGGGCCGGCTTCGAGGCCGGCCAATACGTCGCTGTCGGCGTCGAGATCGACGGCGTGCGGCGCACCCGGACGTACTCCCCCGCGGGGTCGGCATGGGACCGCCGCGAGCTGGAGCTGACCGTCACCGAGCACCCCGGCGGCCTGGTCTCGGGCCATCTGCTGCGCGCCGCGCGCGCCGGCTCGATCGTGCACCTCGCCGACGCCCAGGGTATGTTCGCCCTGCCCTCGCCGCGCCCCGAGCGGATCGTCCTGATCAGCGGCGGCAGCGGGATCACGCCCGTGCTCTCGATGCTACGCACGCTCGCCGACGAGGGCCACGACGGCGAGATCTGCTTCCTGCACTTCGCTCGCACGAAGGCCGACTGGCTCTACGAGCCCGAGGTCCGTGCCCTGGCGACTCGCCATCCCGGGCTGCGGGTGGAGTACCGGGCCACCCGAGGCCCCGAGCCCCAGCGGCTCGACGTCCCCCTGCTGCGCGCGCTCGTCGGCGACGCGAGCGATGCCACCGCCGCTGTCTGCGGGCCACCCGGGCTGGTCGACGCCGCCCCGGCGGTATGGACGGACCTCGGCGGCGACCCCGACCGGCTGCTGAGCGAGACGTTCACGCCGCCGCGGGTGCTCGTCACCGGCGACGCCGCCGCCGGGACCCTGCGCTTCCTGCGCAGCGATCGCACCGCGCAGATCGCCGAGGGCACGCTGCTCGAGCAGGCCGAGGCCGCCGGGCTCATCCCTGATTTCGGCTGCCGGATGGGCATCTGCCACACGTGCACCTGCCGCAAGGCCGCCGGCGCGGTGCGCAACCTGCGCACCGGCGAGGTCTCAGACGAATGCGACGAAGACATCCAGCTGTGCATCTCAGCGCCGGCCGGTGACGTCGCGCTGGAGCTCTAGCGCGCACCGCGCCCCTGAACGCACCTGACACCGGAGGAACTGCCACATGACCACCCCAGCCCCCACCCTCACCCCGGAGCAGATCGAAGCGCTCGGCGACGAGCTCGACGAGCTGCGCGGGCGGACGATCGCCGACCTCGGCGAGCGCGACGCCGCCTACATCCGCAACATGATCAAGGCCCAGCGCGCCCTGGAGATCACGGGGCGCGGGCTCCTGTTCGCCGGGTTCCTGCCGCCGGCGTGGATCGGCGGCACGACCGCCCTGGCTCTCTCCAAGATCCTGGACAACATGGAGATCGGCCACAACGTGATGCACGGCCAGTACGACTGGATGAAGGACCCGGCCCTGGACTCCAAGCGCTTTGAGTGGGACACCGCCTGCCCGGGCGACCAGTGGCGCCATTCCCACAACTACATGCACCACACGCACACCAACGTGCTCGGCAAGGACCGCGACATCGGCTACGGGATCCTGCGGATGTCCGAGGACCAGCCGTGGCGCCGGCGCGACCTCGGCAATCCCGTGTACGCGACGCTGCTGGCGCTGCTGTTCCAGTGGGGCGTCGCCGTCCACGACCTGGAGATCGAGCGCATCGAGTCCGGCGAGATCACGCTGGCCGACAAGCGCGACATCCTCCGGGCGGTGTGGCACAAGGGCCGGCGCCAGGTGCTCAAGGACTACGTGGTCTTCCCGGTGCTGGCGGGACCGTCGGCGCCGTTCGTGCTCACGGGCAACCTCACCGCCAATCTGGCGCGCAACGTGTGGTCGTTCATGATCATCTTCTGCGGCCACTTCCCCGAGGGCACCCAGGAGTTCTCCGAGGAGGAGGTGGAGGGCGAGACGCGGGGCGGCTGGTACCTGCGCCAGATGATGGGCTCGGCCAACCTCACCGGCAGCCGCCTGTTCCACATCCTCAGCGGCAACCTGTCGCACCAGATCGAGCATCACCTGTTCCCGGACATCCCGGCCCACCGCTACGCCGAGATCGCCACCGAGGTGCGGGAGATCTGCGAGCGCTACGCGCTGCCCTACAACGCCGGTCCGCTGCACCGCCAGTTCGGCTCGGTGGTCAAGAAGATCGTCCGGCTGGCCGTGCCCGGCCGTCGTCCGGCGCCCGGCTCGGAGTCGGCGCCTGCGGGAACGGCCGCGCCCGAGCCGGAGCTCGCGATGGCCGCCTGAGGTCCCGACGGACCGGATTGGCGTTTCTCCTAGCCGCCGCGTAGGCTCCCGGGCGACGGAGAACGCCAGTCACGGGAGAGAGACATGCGTGAAGGACTGATGATGGACGACTACCCCCTCTCGCTGACGGGGATCGTTGAACGCGCGGAGCGGCTCAGTCCCCAGCGCAAGGTCGTCTTCCGCCGCCCGGATGGGTCGGTCGGGCGCACCACATTCGGCGACTGCGCGGCGCGCGCCCGCCGCCTGGCGACCGCGCTCAGCGGGCTCGGGATCGCGCCCGGCGATCCCGTCGCCACGCTGATGTGGAACCAGCCCGAGCACGTGGAGGTCTACTTCGCCCTGCCGTCGATGGGCGCGGTGCTGCACACGCTCAACCCGCGGCTGCACCCCGACGAGCTCAGCTTCATCGTCAACGATGCCGAGGACCGGGCAATCATCGTCGACGAGTCACTGGTCGAGGTCTTCGAGGCCTTCCACGGCGCGCGCGACTTCGAGCACGTGATCGTCGTCACCCGCGACGGGCCGGTCCCCGACGGCTACCACGACTACGAGGCGCTCATCGTGGGCGCCGAGCCGATGGAGTGGCCGGAGGCCGACGAGCGCGCCGCCGCCGCCATGTGTTACACGTCGGGCACCACCGGCCGGCCCAAGGGGGTCGTCTACTCCCACCGCTCGCTGGCGCTGCACTCACTTGCCACCGCGCTGCCGGACGCCAACGACCTGTCCGGTCGGGATACCGTCCTACCGGTCGTGCCCATGTTCCACGCCAACGCGTGGGGCCTCATCTTCACCTCCGCGCTGGTTGGCGCCGCACTGGTCCTGCCGGGGCCACGGCTGGACGCCGAGAGCATCCTCGACCTTCTGGCCGAGGAGCAGGTCACCGCGACCGCCGGCGTCCCGACGGTGTGGATGACGATGCTCCAGGCGCTCGATGCCGAGCCCGGTCGCTGGGACCTGAGCAAGCTGCGCATGCTGCTGGTGGGCGGCTCGGCGGTCCCACGCAGCATGCTCGTCGGCTTCGATCGTCACGGGCTCACCATCGTCCAGGCGTGGGGCATGACCGAGACCTCGCCGGTGGGGAGCGCCGGCCGGCTCCCGGTCGAGCTCGACGATGCCCCCAAGGACGAGCAGTACGACTACCGCGCTCGTCAGGGCGTCCCCCTCCCGTTCATCGAGATCCGGGCTCGCGGCGACGACGGCGAGCTGATCCCCTGGGACGACACGGCGATGGGCGAGCTCGAGGTCCGCGGGCCGTGGGTCGCGCGTGCCTACCATCAGGGCGCCGGCGGGGAGAAGTTCTCCGATGACGGGTGGTTCTCCACCGGCGATGTGGTCACGATCGACGCCACGGGGAATCTGAAGATCTGTGACCGGTCCAAGGATCTGGTCAAGTCCGGCGGCGAGTGGATCTCCTCGGTCGATCTGGAGAACCTGCTCATGGCCCACGAGGGCGTGTCCGAGGCCGCCGTCATCGCCATCCCCGATGACCGGTGGGGCGAGCGCCCGCTCGCCGTGATCGTCGTGCGCGAGTCCCACACCGTCGAGCCCGATGACCTCAAGGCCCATCTCGCCCAGCAGTACGCCAAGTGGCAGATCCCCGACCGCTTCGAGTTCATCGACGAGATCCCCCGGACCGCGACCGGCAAGTTCAAGAAGACGACCTTGCGCGAGATGTACGTCGACGCGAAGGTGTAGTGCGGGCGCGTCTGGCGCTGGCGCTGAGGGCGAGGCTCAGGGGGTGGCGGTCATTTCCTCGAGCATCGGCATCTGCACGACGGTCGTGACCTTGTTGTTGATGGTCTGCTTCACGGAGATCCCGGTGCCCTTGGTCATCTTGACGCGCACGAAGCGGGCGATGACCTTGGGGAAGGTCAGCGTGTCGCCGATGCGGTTGCGGTGGTCGGTGACCGCGCCGACGGTGAGCCACCGACGGCCGTTGGCGGACACCTGGAGCACGTAGGCGCCGGGGCGCAGAATCTTCACCGGGCGAGCCGGGGGATGCACGTTGGGCTTGGACTGCGCCGGCCACAGCCGCCCCCACTGCACCACGACGCGGCCGATCGTCCGGTGACCGGGCCGGGTCGGCACCGACAACGTCGCGGGGATCGATGCGGGTTGCCATCCGGTGGCGGGGCTGCCATCCACGGCGGCCAGCCCCGGCGCGCCAGGCTGGGCACTCGAGCTCTTGGCCGTCTGGCAGCGGACGGCGTCGCCGGTGGCCTCGAGGTCCGGGCGCGCGGTGGGGATGCTGACGCTCTTGCCCACTGACACCGTGCGCGTCCCCGAGGGGGTGCTCAGCGGGAGGGGTGCGCCGCTGAGCAGGGTCACCCTTGTGCTGTGCGAGGCGATGAAGACCTCGAACGTGCGCCCGCGCCAGGTGAGGTTGTGCAGCACGACGCCCGCGATCCGGCGATCCAGGCTCGGGGCGAGCCGGACGTCGCCCGCGTCCCAGCGCAGGCCGGAGTAGCCGTAGAGGAACTCCTGGAGGAAGCCGCCGATGCCGGTCATGAAGGTGAAGGCCCCACCGGTCCTCGTCTCCGAGAACTGGTGGAAGACATCGCGTATGAACGGCTCGTAGCTGCGCTGGGTGTAGACGAACGCCGAACATCCCGGCGTGCCCAGGGTCAGGCTGTCGATCTCGTTGACCGCGTCGCTCATCGACGGGCCGCCCGGGTCGGTGCGCGGCACGTAGTAGTTGATGTCGTTCTGGGCCACCGAGCGCGACATCGGGAGCTGCCAGGGGTACTGGAGCAGCGTCACGTCGGCCTGCTTGACCAGTTGCCCGCCATAACCGGAGTACTCCGGGTGGACCCGCGTGCCGCCCGTGACCGCGGTCGGCACCGTGAGCCCGGCGGCGATCTGCGACCACGACGCCGGTGGGGTCTGTCCCAGCGCGGCGGCTGCGGCGACGGCGTCCTGGAGCGTGGTCTTGGCGCCGGCGGTGGTGAACGCCGCGTCGTTGACGTCAGGGTTCTCCTCGTCGGGATCGGTGACGTTGTCGATGTGGTAGCTGCCGTCGGCAGCGCGTGTGGCGCGCGAGGCCCAGAATGCCGCGGCGCCCGAGATCACCGGCCAACCCCGGTTGGCCAGCCACGTCTTGTCGCCGGTGACCAGGTAGTACTGCCACTGCGCCAACGCGATGTCGGCGGTGATGTGCTGCTCGAACAGGCCCTCGCTGTTGACCGACACCGGAGGCGGGATCTGCTCGGTCCCGTCCAGGGCGCTCTCCCAGGGGAAGCGTGCGCCCGTCCACCCGGTTGCGGTGGCGTGCTGCTGGGCCGGGGTGAGACGGTCAAAGCGGTAGGCGTCCATCCCGGCGGCGAGATCGGGGTGCTGGGCCAGCAGCGACGGGTACATCCACGTCTCGGCGTCCCAGAAGATGTGCCCGTCGTACCCGTTGGAGGACAGGCCGGCGGGGGAGATGCTCCAGTCCACGCCGTCGCGTGTGTCCGACCACAGGTAGAACTCGCTGGCGTTGACATCCGTGGCCACGGTGTTGTTGCCGAGCACGTCGATGCGGCCGTTCCACAGCGCGGCCCAAGCGACCTGGTTGGCGGTCAGCGCGGCGTCGTAGCCGTTCATGGCGGCCGTCGCGGCCTCGGCCTGTGCGGCGCCGACCGGTGCCGCCGTGTCCTGGGAATCGTCGATCCCGACGAATTTGGTGAACGTGTACGTCTGGCCGGAGGTCACGGGGAAGCTCATCTGCTGGCCGATCGTCTGAGCTTGGCTCGCGTCGACCTCGGTCGGAGCGGCGGTGACGTTGGCGCTCGTCTCGAGCTGGCTGGCGATGGCCGCCTCGACGCCCAGCGTCTGGCTCTTGACGTCCACGAACGTCTGGTGCGTGGCGGGGTCAAAGCCCTTGCCGGCCTCGTCGCTGAGCGTCGCCGGCGCACCGTCGATCTCGTCGGTGACCGTCGCCGTGCCCGACCACTGCGGGGTCAGCGTCAGCTGCACGAGGCCCAGGTGCGCGTTGCCCCGGTCGGTGAACACCTGATAGCCGAGCTTGGTGATGTGGCCGTCGGGGGCTTTCCACGTCGCGCTCGTCGTGATCACGCCGGTGTGCAGGTCCAGAGACTGGCGCCAGCCGGTGGTGGTGCCGGCGCTCAGCGAGAACGGCTGTCCGCCGTCGGCGAAGGTGAGCGTCGACCAGGTGGGGATGTTGGCGCGCTGCTGGACCGCGTCGCCGGCCGTCGCTGGCGTCGTGGGCTGGGCATAGAAGCCGGCCAGCTCGGACTGGGCGGGGACCGTCCCGCCGGCGTACCCCTGCCCGGTCGCGGGCACGCGGACGCCGAGCAGCCCGTTGCCCGTGAACGTGGGCGCGTACCCGGAGGTGGCGGCCGGATTGGTGGCGGTGAGCACGAAGCTCCCGTTCGCCGCGGCGGACGACGCTGCCAGCGCCATCACCGCCCCTGTGACGCAGGCCAGCTTCAACACACGCATCCCAACCTCCCTTGACGCAGACGTTGATTGGCGTACCCCTGGCATCTGGGCCGCAAACCCTCGCGGTTGGGCGGCGAACCCGGCTCCAAGGTCGTCTATGCCGTGCCGAGCCGGGCCTTCTGGACCTTGCCCATGTCGTTGCGCGGCAGCTCGTCCAGGAAGCGCACGTCGCGCGGGCGCTTGTGGGGGGCGAGCAGCCCGGCCACGTGGTCGACGAGCTCTGACTCCGGCACCGTGGCCCCGTCGCGCAGGACGATCCAGGCCACGACGCGCTCGCCCAGGTCGTCGTCGGCCTCGCCGGTGACGGCGGCGTCCTCGACGGCGGGATGCTCGCGCAGGCAGCCCTCGATCTCTCCCGCGCCGATCTTGTAGCCGCCGCTCTTGATGAGGTCGGTGGCGCGGCGCCCGACGATGCGGATGTAGCCGTCGGCGGTGCGGGTGGCCATGTCGCCGGTGGCAAACCAGCCGTCGCGCATCGCCTCGGCGGTGGCGTCGGGGCGGTTGAGGTACTCCAGGAACAGGTTGGGCCCGCGGACCTGGATCTCGCCGATCGTCTCGTCGTCGGCGCCCTCCAGCACGGCGCCCTCGTCGTCGACGAGCCGGAGATCGACCCCGGGCAGCGGCGGCCCCACGGTCCCCGGCGCCGCCGCCGCATCGGCGTGGATGGCCGTGTTCATGAGCGTCTCGGTCATCCCATAGCGTTCCACCACGCCGCGACCGGTCAGCTCCTCGATGCGGGCATGCTCGGAGGCGGGCAGCGCCGCGGACCCCGACACGAGCAACCGCGCGCCGCCCAGCGCTCTGGCCAGCTCCGGCGAGTCGGCCGCCGCGTCGGCGAGGCGCCGGTACATCGTCGGCACCCCGAACAGCATCGTCCCGGCTCCCTCGAGGGCCGCCTGCACGCCTTCGGGCGAGAAGCGGCCGATGTGGAGCGCCGTCCCGCCGCGGCGAACCGGGCCGAGGATCCCGATCACCAGGCCGTGCACGTGAAAGAGCGGCAGCCCATGGGCGACGACGTCGGCGCCGGTCCAGCCCCACACCTCGGCGAGCGCGTCGAGGTTGGAGGCGATCGAGCGGCGGGGCAGGACCGCGCCCTTGGGCCGCCCGGTGGTGCCCGAGGTGTAGACGATGAGGGCAGGGTTCTCGTCGCGTAGGTGCGGGAGGCTGACGCCATCGCACGGGAGGTCACCGTCGAGATCGACCTCCACGCGCCGGCGGCCCTGGAACGCCTCGGGCACCTCGCTGCCCGGCGCGACCGCGACCGCCTCGGGCTCGGCGTCGCTGACGATGTGGGCGAGTTCGCTGGAGCCCGACTTCGGGTTGATCGGGATCACCGGGACACCGGCCACGAGCGCCCCGATGACCGCCACTGCGGTCTCGATCCGCGGCTCGGCGAGCACCGCCACCCGCGCCACTCCGTCAAGCTCGCCGGCGCAGACGCGCGCCGCGCGGGCGAGCTCCGCGTACGACAGGGACCTGTCGGGGAAGCTGAGCGCCGTGCGGTCGGAATCGGGGTCCGCGAGTGCCGGGAAGAGCATGGCTTTGACAGTGTGCCCGACCGGGCCCCGGATGACGTGCCGCCGCCGTCACACCATGCCCCAACCCCTTTCGGGTGGTCAGCGAGTCCTCGCAGTGGTCGGGCCGGAATCGCCGGTCCGACCACTGTCTCGAGGAGAGACTGTGCAGATCACCGCCTGCCCGGGACCGCTCGGCGATCCCGCGATACCGGCGACTCCACTGCCCTGGAATCGCCGATCGACTTCATCTACACAATGTCTATTGACTTTATCATATTAGGCTGCGGCGGCGACCGGCTCGCCCAGGAGCCCGCGCCGGCGCAGCACCGGCACCACGCCCTCGCCGAAGGCATAGGCCTCCTCCACGTGCGGATAGCCCGAGAGGATGAACTCGGAGATGCCGAGATCGTGGTACTCGGCCATGAGGTCGGCGATCTCCTCGTGGGAACCGACCAGGGCGGTCCCGGCGCCGGTCCGCAACAGGCCGATGCCCGCCCAGAGATTGGGATAGACCTCGAGGCTCTGACGCCGGCCGTTGTGCAGCGCGCGCATCCGGCGCTGGCCCTCCGAGGCCGTTCTCTCCAGGCGCTCCTGGACGGCGGCGATGGTGGCTTCGTCGGCGTCGGCAATGAGCGCGTCGGCCGCGGCCCAGGCCTCGTCAGAAGTCTCGCGCGCGATCACGTGCAGGCGAATGCCGAGCCGCACCTCCCGGCCCGCCTCGTCGGCGAGCTCGCGCACCTTGTCCAGATGCGGCGCGAGGCGCGGCGGAGGGTCGCCCCAGGTGAGGGCCACGTCGGCGTGCCGCGCGGCCACCCGCAGGGCTGCGTCTGATGCGCCGCCGAAATAGATCTCGGGCGCCTGGACCATCCCGAGAGCCATGGCGCCCTCGGTCCACAGGTGGTCGCCGTGGAAGTCGAAACGGCGCACCGCTCCAGGCCCCGCGGAGGATCGTGAGGAACTCAGCGGTCCGGGCGTAGCGCTCGTCCTTGCTCAGGCCGTCGCCGAAACGGCGCTGCTCCTCGTCATCACCCCCCGTGACGATGTTGAGCGCGAGCCGGCCGCCGGTGTGGCGCTGGAACGTCGCGGCCTGCTGGGCCGCCAGCGTCGGCGAGATCGATCCCGGCCGGAACGCGACCAGGAAACGGAGGCGGTCCACCACCTGGCTCAGCGCGGCGCAGGTGATCCACGCGTCGTGGCAGGTCGTGCCCGTCGGCGTGAGCGCGGCATCGAAGCCCGCCTCCTCGGCCGCGCGCGCGACCTGGGCGAGGTAGTCGATCGTGGCCTCGCGGCCGGTCCCGGCGCTGTCGGGGCGGCGCGTCTCCGCGAGGAGCTGCGCGGCCGCGCCCGCCTGCACCAGGGTGCGGCCGTCGCCGTGGGTGGGCAGGTACCAATGAAGGGCGATGGTCATGTGATCTCCAAAGCTGGACTAATTCAATCGAGATTATGACCATCGGACCGCTCCGACGAGGACAAGTCGCGATCCGGCGGCGAGCGGTCAGAATCAGGGGATGACTCTTCACACCGCATCTGCTCGGATCGGGGACTCGATCCTGGACACCATCGGCGACACCCCGCTGGTCAGGCTGTCCCGAATCGGCGCAGGGCTGCGCCCGCAGCTGGTGGGCAAGCTCGAGGTGTTCAACCCCGGCGGCTCGATCAAGGATCGCGTTGCCGTGGCCCTCATCGAGGCCGCCGAGCGCGACGGCCGGCTGCGCCCCGGCGGCACGATCGTGGAGCCCACCTCGGGCAACACCGGCACGGGCCTGGCCATCGCCGCGCGGCTGAAGGGCTACCGCGTCATGGCGGTGATGCCCGACAAGATGTCGCGCGAGAAGATCGACCTGCTGCGCGCCTATGGCGCCGAGGTGGTTCTGGCTCCCACCGACGTCCCGCCCGACTCACCCCGCTCCTACTACCGCGTCGCCGACCGGCTGACCGAGGAGATCCCCGGGGCCTTCCAGCCCAACCAGTACGCCAACGAGGCCAACCCCCGCGCCCACTACGAGTCCACCGGACCCGAGCTCTGGGAGCAGACCGAAGGCCGCCTCACCCATCTCGTCGTCGGCGTGGGCACCGGCGGCACCGTCTCGGGCGCCGCGCGCTACCTGCGTGAGCGGCGCCCTGATCTGGTCGTCGTCGGCGCCGATCCCGAGGGCTCGATCTACTCCGGCGGCGAGGAGAACGTGCGCCCGTACCTGGTCGAGGGCGTGGGCGAGGACTTCTGGCCCCAGACCTTCGACCCCGCGTCGGTCGACCGGTGGGTCACGGTGTCCGACCGCGACGCCTTCCTCACCACGCGCCGCCTGGCCCACGTCGAGGGGATCCTGGCCGGCGGCTCGGGCGGGCTGGCGCTGCACGCGGCGCTGGTGGTCGCGGCCGAGATCGACGACCCCGACGCCATGGTGGTGGTGATCCTCCCCGACGGTGGCCGCTCCTACCTGTCCAAGATCTTCTCCGACGCCTGGATGCGTCAGTACGGGTTCCTCGAGCGCGATGGCAACCTCACCGTGGGCGACGTGCTGCGGCGCAAGAGCGCGGCCGGCGAGTTCCCGACGCTCGTCACCGTGCAGCCCCACTTCAAGGTCCGCGAGGCGGTCGCGCTGCTGCACGAGCATCGCGTCTCCCAGCTCCCTGTCGTCTCGGCCCACGACCCCGCTGCGGTGGTGGGCGCGATCGGCGAGCGGGGCCTGCTCAGGCACGCCGCCCAGGACCCGGCGCTGCTGGACGCCGAGATCACGGAGGTGATGGAGCCGCCCTTCCCCGCGGTGTCCAGCGAGGATCCGGTCCGCGAGGCCGTCGAGCTCCTTGCGGGTGACACGCAGGCGCTGCTGGTCACCCACGAGGGCCACGCCGAGGGCCTGGTCACGCGGACCGACCTGCTCGAGGCGCTGGCGACATGAGCACAGAACACCCCCAGGACGCGTTCGCCACCCGGGCGGTCCACGCCGGGCTCACCCCCGACCCGTCCTTCCGCTCGGTCATCCCGGCCATCCACCAGACCTCCACCTACGCTCAGGCCAAGCCCGGCGAGTTCGTCGGCGACTACGACTACTCGCGCTCGGCCAACCCGACCCGGGCCGCGCTGGAGCAGGCGCTCGGCGAGCTCGAGGGCGGGCGGGCGGTGGCGTTCTCCTCAGGCCTGGCCGCCGAGCACGCGCTCATCACCGTGGCCTGCGAGGCCGGCGCTCACATGGTGCTCCCCGATGACCTCTACGGCGGCACCTACCGGCTCGTCGACAAGGTCCTGAGCCGCTGGGGCCTGCGTTACGACCTCGTCGGGCAGACCGACCTCGACGCCCTCGACGCGGCGGTGCGCGAGGACACGCGGCTCATCTGGGTCGAGAGCCCCACCAACCCGTTGCTCAACGTCGTCGACATCGAGCAGGTGGTGGCGCGCCGGCGCAACGCCCTGGTCGCGGTCGACAACACGTTCGCCACGCCGGCCAACCAGCGTCCGCTGGAGCTCGGCGCCGACTTCGTCGTGCACTCCACCACCAAGTACCTGGGCGGTCACTCGGACGTCGTCGGCGGCGTCGTGGTCACCCGCGACCCGGAGTGGTACGAGCGGCTGCGCTTCGTCCAGAACGCGGTCGGCGCCGTGCCGGGCCCGTTCGACTGCTTCCTCGTGCACCGCGGCCTGCGCACGCTGCACCTGCGCATGGAGGCCCACGCCCGCAGCGCCGCCGCCGTGGTCGAGCTGCTCCGCGACAGCCCGGGCGTCCAGGACGTGCGCTGGCCCGGCTTCAGCGGGATGGTGAGCTTCCGCCATCCCGAGGCCACGGCGATCGCCGCCCGCACCCGCCTGTTCACGCTGGCCGAGTCGCTGGGCGGCGTCGAGTCGCTCATCGAGGTGCCCCAGGCGATGACCCACCAGTCCGTCGAGGGCTCCGCCGCCGCCGTCCCGCCCGATCTGGTGCGGCTGAGCTGCGGGATCGAGGCGCCCGAAGACCTCGTCGCCGATCTGCGCCAGGCGCTCGGCGGGTCGTAGGCGGGGCGCCGGCCGCGCGGGAGGGGTCCCCTGTTGGCATCGGTGCCGGCGTGGCTGAACGGCTTGGCTGAGGAACAGGGGGTGATTTTCCCGCGCTCGAGGCTCTTGATAGGTAGTGGCGGATAGTGAAGGAAATAGCTTCAATATCCGCCTCGACCCCGAGATCTTGGGCCTCGCGGGCCGCCAGCACGGGCATCTGACCCGATGCCAGCATCCTGGACGGGCGGTTCAGGCGCTGAGCGCGGCCAGCCGGCGGGCGGCCTCGGCGATGACCTCGGGCCGCTTGCAGAAGGCGAAGCGCACCAGCGTCGGCGCGGCGCTCTTGTCGTCGTAGAAGACCGAGGTGGGGATGGCGACGATGCCGCAGCGCTCGGGCAGGGTGGCGCACCACTCGGCGGCGTCGGTCCCCACGTCGGCGTTGATGAAGTACGTGCCGGCGGGGACGATCGGCGCAAGGCCCGCGGCGGCGAGACCCTCGCAGAGCTGGTCGCGCTTGGCGCGCAGGTCATCGCGCAGCGCGTCGAGCTCTGAGCGGGGGAGGCCCAGCGCCGCCGCGGCGGCATGCTGGAGCGGCGTCCCGCCGGCGAAGGTGAGGAACTGCTTGACCGTGCGGGCCGCCGCCACCAGCGAGGCCGGGCCGCTGCACCAGCCGATCTTCCAGCCGGTGACCGAGAAGGACTTGCCCACGCTGGAGATGGTCAGCGTCCGCTCGGCCATCCCGGGTAGCGTCGCCGGCGGGATGTGCTCGCCGTCGAAGACGAGGTGCTCGTAGACCTCGTCGGAGATGCAGACCAGGTCGTGCTCGATGCAGGCGTCGGCCACCGTCTGGAGCTCCGCTCGGCTCAGCACCCGGCCGGTCGGGTTGTGCGGCGTGTTGAGCAGCACCGCCCGCACCCGTCCGCGGCCGCCCTCGATGGCGGCCCGCAGCTCGCCGGGATCCAGCGCGAAGTCCGGCGGGCGCATGGTCACGAACCGGCAGGTGGCTCCGGCGAAGGCGACGCAGGCCGTGTAGGAGTCATAGGAGGGCTCGAACACCACCACCTCGTTACCGGGATCGCACAGGCCCATCACCGCGGATGCGATCGCCTCGGTGGCCCCGAAGGTGACAAGCACCTCGTCGGGCTCCAGGCCGTACCACTGGCGCTGATGCGCGAAGATCGCCTCGCGCAGGGCGGGGACCCCCGGCAGGGGCGCGTATTGGTTCTCGCCGCCGCGCAGCGCGGCCACGGCCGCCTCGATCACCGCCGCGGGCCCGTCGGTGTCGGGGAACCCCTGGCCGAGGTTGATCGCGCCGGTGCGCACGGCGAGCGCGGTCATCTCGGTGAAGATGGTCGTTCCCAGACCGGCGAGGCGAGCGGCGGCGGCGGGTGGCATTGCGCCGGTCAGGCTAGCTCGCCGGCCACGCCCGGCCCGCGCTCGTCACCTCGATCCACACCGCCTGACCGGCCTCGAGCCGCAGTTCGCCGGGAATCCGCGCCAGCAAGACCGGCGCTGACGCGTCATCCACGCGCAGGTGGGCGAGCGCGTCGTGGCCGAGGTACTGCACCTCCAGCACCCGTGCCGCGGTGTCGGCGTTGCCGGCGGCGAGCCTGATTCCAAGCTGCTCGGGACGGAGCATGACCTGGCAGCTGCCCTGCATGGACACCGGCTCCCGCCCCGCTCCGGGGCCGACGATCGGGATCTCGCCCAGCACGGTGCGGGCCGTCTCACCGTCGGCCTGGGCGGCGAGGAGGTTGAACTCCCCGATCGACGCCGCGGCGTCGAGGCCGGGCGGATCCTGATACAGCCGCCGCGGCGCGTCGGCGGCGATCACGGTGCCGCCCGCCAGCAGCGCGATCTGGTCGGCCATGGCCAGCGCCTCCCCCTGATCGTGGGTCACGAGCACGGTCGTCGTCGCGGTCTCGGACAGGATGCGGGCCACGTCGCGCCGCAGCTCTGAGCGCAGCGACGCATCCAGCGCGCTGAACGGTTCGTCGAGCAGCACCACCGAGGGCCCGATCGCCAGCGCCCGCGCGAGCGCGACGCGCTGCTGCTGGCCGCCCGAGAGCTGGTGGGGATAGCGCTTCTCCAGCTCGCGCAGCCCCACCAGGTCCAGCAGCTCACCCACCCGCGCGCGATCGTTGCGCTGCAGCCCGAAGGCGACGTTGCCGCGCACGGTGAGATGTGGGAACAGCGCGCCCTCTTGGGGCACGTAGCCCACCCCGCGATGCTGGGCGGGGACCGAGCGGCTCCCGTCGTCGACCAGCCGGCCGCCGATGTTCAGGCTGCCGCCGTCAAGCGCCTCAAAGCCGGCGATGAGCCGCAGCAGCGTCGTCTTGCCGCTGCCCGAAGCCCCCAGGACCGCGGTGATCGACCGCTCGGGAACGTCCAGATCGACGCCCGCCAGCACCCGGGTGGCGCCGAAGGCCTTGCGGGCGTGGCGGAGCTCGATGGCACTCATGCTGAGCAGTGTGCATTACCGCTCACGGTCAAACCACAGTCCCAGCAGCGTGCCGGGGATGATCGCGAGCGCGACCATCACCAGCGCGTAGGGAGCGGCAGCGCTGTAGGCGATGTTCTGCTGAAACGCCCAGAACTGAGTGGCGAGTGTCTGGACGCCGATCGGGGCCAGCACGAGCGTCGCCGTGAGCTCGGTCACCGCGGTGAGGAAAACCAGGCAGAACCCCGCCAACAGCCCCGGCGCGAGCAGCGGGAGGGTCACGCGCATGAAGACCGCGACGGGCCCGCGGCCGAGCGAGCGCCCCACGTCGGTGAGCCTGGGCGGGACATGGGCCACCGATGCCTTCACGCACACGAGCGCGAGCGGGAAGTTGAGGATCACGTAGGCGGCGACGAGCAGCGTGCTCGTCTCATAGAGCCCGAAGACGTAGCGGGTGGCGAAGAACACCAGGCTGAGGGCGATCACCACCCCGGGCAGCGCCTTGGTGACGTACGTGCTGCGCTCGAGCACCGAGCGGGGGACGCTGGAGCGCCGGAACGAGACGAGTGCGACAGGGAGGGCGAGCACCACCGCGACCGCCGCCCCCGCGGCGCTGTAGGACAGCGTCGTCCACGTCGCCGTGGCCACCGTCGCCGTCGCCGGGAGCGTCGTGTGCTGGCTCGTGGCCATCCAGTAGACGATCGTTCCCACCGGCACCCCGACTCCGAGGGCCACCAGCGCCGCCATGGTCAGCATCGCCGGCACCGTGAGCCGGCGCAGGTGCGCCGGGCGCACCGCGCGCCGTGGCGCCGAAACGGTGACCGTGCGCCGGGGGATCAGCCCCTCGGTGAGGAGCACGAGCAGCCCCAGAAGGACGAGCGGGATGGCCAGCGCCCCGGCGGCTCGAGAATCGAACTGGAACTCGGTGAAGATCTCGGTGGTGAACGTCTGATAGCCGAGGATCTCGAAGGCCCCGTACTCGGAGATGACGGTGAGCACGACGAGTACGCAGCCGCCGAAGATCGCCGTGCGTACGAGCGGCAGCGTGACGCGGAAGAAGGTGGCGGCGCGTCCGACGCCGAGGCTGTGCGCGGCCTCCTCCATGCTCGGGTCCGCGCGGCGCAGCGCGGCCGCCACCGGCAGGTAGACGAGCGGGTAGGTCCCGAGCGTCATCACGATGCTCGCCCCCACCAGCGGCGCCAGCCGGGGCGCGAAGGAGTGCCAGGCGAAGCCGACGACGAAGTCGGGGATCGCCACCGGCAGCACCAGCAGCACGGTCCACAGCCGCCGCGCCGGCAGCGCGGTGCGCTCGGTCAGCCACGCCATCGCCGTGCCGATGACCGCCGCCAGCACCGACACCACGACCGCCAGCACGACGGTGTGGCGCAGCAGCATCACCGAGCGCGCGCGAAACAGCGTGCGGTGGATCTCGCCCCAGCCGGCGCTGTGGGCGTCGAGCGCCACCAGCACCAGGGGCGAGAGCAGCGCGAGCGCGATGAGCCCCGCTCCGACCAGCAGCGGGACCTCCCGGGCGGGCCTACGCCTGCGGGTCACCCACCTGCCGGCCCTCGGGGGCGACAGCGTCGCCATGCTCAGATCAGGCCCGCCTGGCGCAGCAGGTCACGGGCGTCGGTGCCGGTCCCGATCTCGGCCGGTGTGATCGGGTTGGGCTTCAGGGTGCTCGCCGGCGGCAGCGCCGGATTGGCGGCCACTCCGCTGACCAGGGGGTACTCGAAGCTCGCGCTGTGCGCGATCACCTGCTGGCCGGCGGCGCTGGCCAGGAAGGCCAGGAACTTCTGGGCCGCCCCCGGGTGGGGGGCTGACTTCAGGATCCCGGCGGCCGAGATGTCCTCGACGAAGCCGGGGTCGCGCAGCGCGAACCACGCCAGCTTGGCGTGGAAGGACCCGGGGCCGTTCTCCGAGCGGATGCGGAAGTAGTAGTAGTGGTTGATCAGGCCCATGTCGGCATCGCCCTTGTTGACGTCGCCGACGAGCGTCTCGTTGTCGGGCGTGTGGTCGTTGGAGCCGGCGTTGGCCTTGAGTCCCTCGAGCCATGTCAGCGCGGCCTGCCGGCCGTGGGCGCGGATGATCGAGCTGATGATCGGCCAGAAGTCGGTCTCGGCCGGCGCGAGCTCCAGCTTGCCCTTATAGCGCGGGTCGGCCAGGTCCATCGCGGAGGTCGGCAGCTGTGACGCCGAGATCTTGCTGGGGTTGTAGATGAGCACGCTGTAGCGCCCCGATACGCCCAGCCACTTGCCGTTGGCGGCGCTGTCACGGCTCGGCACACGGGCCAGCGTGGAGGCATCGACGTTGGCGAGCAGGCCCTTGTCGTCGAGCTGCTGAAGCCAGTTGGAGTTCTCGGTGAAGAACACGTCGGCGGGGGAGCGGCTGCCCTCCTGCTCGAGCTGGGCGGTGAGCACGTCCTCGTCGTCGTTCTTGAGCGCCACCGTGATGCCGGTCTGCTTGGTGAACGCGGCCACCAGCGACGCCGTCGTCTCGGGATGCTGGGCGCTGTAGACGACGAGCGTTCCCTTCCCGCCCGCGCCCGACGAACCTCCACATCCGGCGAGGGCGACGCACGCGGCGCCGGTCATCAGCGCGGCGCACAGCACGCGCGAGAGCCCCGAACCTCTCTGCCTGCCGGGCAGGGGCCTTGGCGACAGCTGCATCGGTGATGCTCCTTTTCATCGGGCGAGGCAGCCGTTCAGGGGGCCGGCCGGCCACACTGTTAGGTGGCCCTAATTAGGCTACCCTAACTGGCGCCGCGATGCGTCAGCTGTTCTCGGCCGCAGCTCTGAGGCGAGGCCGGATGTCGCCGCACTCGGCGCAGACGTCCTCAGGGATCACTCCGGCGCGCATGAGCAGTCCGAACGCCTTGCAGCCGACGCAGTAGCCGACGATCGACTCCAGCCCGGCGGCGGGCAGGAAGAGGATGAGGACCACGTCGGCCGCGGTGTGATCGCCCGCGATGAGCGCGAGCACGAGCGCGCCCGTGGACATCACCGCGCCCATGAACTGGGCGAAGCGCTTGGGCGGTCCGGGGACGGGCCGGCGCTCGCCCAGCCGGGGGGCGATGACGTTCTGCGCGGTCCACCCGAGGGGGCTGAGCGTGGGGCCGGTGAGCACCCGCGCCCAGAAGCCGTAGGCCAGGGGAACGAGCAGCCAATACCAGCCGGTGGCCAGAATGACGACCACCGTGACGAGCACCACGCCGGCGACCGTGCGCGCCGCCTTCTCGTTGACCGGGTTGGGGAAGGAGAACAGCTCGCGCATGGCCTCCGAGTCTATTCCACCGAATCGGTGCTCTTTTGGCGCACCGCGACTCGCAGCCTCCTCTACACCTAATCATCATGGTGATTTCAGTGCATACGGATGCCGGGCGTGCGCCGCCGGCGCGGGTGCCGGCGGACCTATCATCCGAGGTATGGCCGCCCGCAACCAGTCACCGCTGGGGGCGCGCGTGTCGCGGGCGGAGCTCGTCGCCCGGGAGCTCGAGCGCGAGATCGCCGACGAGCTCCAGGCCGGGGATCGGCTGGGCACCAAGGAGGATCTGCGGCGGCGCTTCGGCGTCGCGGTGGCGACGATCAACGAGGCCGTGCGCCTGCTCGAGACCCGGGGCCTGGTCGAGGCGCGGCCCGGTCCCGGCGGAGGCGTCTTCGTCTCCGCGCCGGGAGCGCGCCTGGCGATGGCCCATGCCGTCCTGGGCTTCGCCTCGGAGACGAGCACCTACGAGGAGTGCCTGGAGCTGCGCGACGCCCTCGAGCCCCTCGTCGATCGCTACGCCGCCCTCTATCACCGCGCGGCCGACATCCGCGCGCTCAACAAGGTCCTGGATCAGATGGGCCGCTGCACCGACGACCCGCCCGGGTTCTTCGAGGCCAACTGGGCTCTGCACCGGCGGATCGCCACGCTGTGCGGCAACACCCCGGTCCGGGGGATCTACGTCTCGATGATCGACTTCCTCCAGGAGACCGTCGAGCACGCCGAGTTCCCCGCCTTCGACGGGGAGGCGATGCTGGCCGTCCACCGCGACCTGGTGGCGGCGATCGACGCGGGCCAGGGTCCCCGCCTCGACGCCGCGGTGGCAGCCCACCAGCCGACCCAGCGCCTCGTCGGCCTCCGCCCCCGCCGCTAGCTCACCTGCCGTCGCCGGGCCTCGGACCTGGCATGGTTAACCCCATGGGGCGCAGCGGGTGTGAGCGGATCGGGCATGGCGGAGCCAGCGCCCTGGCGCCGGCCAACACGCTTGCCTCCTTTGACGCGGCGCTGGAGGTCGGCGTCGACATGGTGGAGTTCGACGTGCGCGAGTGGCGCGGCGAGCTGGTCCTGGCCCACACCGTCCTGCACGCCCGCCGGGGCGGCAGCGTCCGCCTCCAGGACGCCCTGGAGCACCTGGCCGGACGGCGCTTCGCCGACGTCGGCCTCAACGTGGACGTCAAGCATGTCGGCTGCGAGGCGGTGCTGCTCGACGGGCTGCGGCGCACTCGCCTGCTCGACCGCTCGCTGCTCTCCTCCCAGGTCCCGGCGGTGCTGGACCGGCTGCGCGAACGCGAGCCCCGCGCACGGCTCGGCATCTCGGTCGGCGGGCGGATGGCCCGCCTCAGCCGCCGCTGGGGCGACTGGCGCGAGCAGGTGCTCAGCGGACTGGCCTCGCGCCGCTGGGAGGCGCTCATGGCCCAGCACCGCCTGGTCGATGCGCGGCTGCTCGAGCACGTCGTCACCCGCGGCGGCCGTCTCTACGCCTGGACCGTCAACGAGCGCGCGGCGATTCAGTCGCTGAGCGGGCTCGGAGTCCACGGCATCACCACCGCTGACCCGCGGCTGTTCACGCCGTCGTCGCTGCCGGCCGCGCGGTGAGCGCGATCACACCGGCCCAGGCCGCGGCGCTGGCGCTCGCCCTCCCGGAGACGGCGCAGGCCGACCACCACGGGCGCCCCTCCTTCCGCGTCAACGGCAAGATCTTCGCCACCCTTCCGGACCCAGCCCACATGAACGTGATGCTCGACGAGCCCGGGATCCGCACCGCCGTCCAGGCCCACCCCGACACCTGCGCGGAGCGTTGGTGGGGCAAGCGTCTGGCCGCCGTCCAGGTGGACCTCGAGCGCGCCGATCCCGGGCTGCTCTCCGAGTTGCTCACCGACGCCTGGGAGGGCAGGGCCCCCGCCCGGCTCAGTCGGCCGCCCGCTGGAATGTGAGCTGCCCGACACGCGGCCGCCCCTCAACACCGCGACGCTAAGGTCCGCAGCACCAGGCAACGAGGGAGGCGACGTGAGCGAAGACGGCCGGCAGCGGGCCCTGTCCGATGGCAACTCGATCCCCAGCGTCGGGCTCGGCGTGTGGCAGGTCCAGGACGGGCGCAACTGCGAGAAGGCGGTGCTCTGGGCCCTCGAGGCGGGCTACCGGCACATCGACACCGCGCAGGCCTACGGCAACGAGGCGAGCGTCGGCCGCGCGCTGCGTGACAGCGGCGTCCCGCGCGAGGAGGTCTTCATCACCACGAAGTTCTATCCCGCGCGCACCGACCCGGCAGCCGAGGCCGAGAAGAGCCTCGAGCGGCTCGGTATCGAGCAGATCGACCTGTACATCATCCACTGGCCCCAGAAGGGCGCGACCTGGGCATGGCCGGGGATGGAGGCCGCCCGTGAGCGCGGCCACGCCCGCTCGATCGGAGTATCGAACTTCAGCGTCGCCGAGCTCGAGCAGGTCATCGGCGTCGCCAACACGCCGCCGGTCGTCAACCAGGTCCAGTTCAGCCCCTTCGAGTACCGCCGCGAGCTGCTCGAGGCGTGCACCAGCCACGGCGTGGCGGTCGAGGCCTACAGCCCGCTGGGGACGGGCCGGCACCTGGATGACACAACGGTCGCCCAGGTGGCCGAGCGCGTGGGCCGGACCCCGGCGCAGGTCCTCATCCGCTGGTGCCTGCAGCGGGACACGATCGTGCTGCCCAAGTCCACCCACCAGGACCGCATCGATGCCAACTTCCAGGTCTTCGACTTCGCGCTCTCCGACGAGGACATGGCGCTGCTCGACGGCCTGGACCAGAGCCACGGCACCGATCAGGCGCGTGAGCGCAAGTGGTGGTGACGCCGGTCAGCCGTTGCGGATGACGCGCAGGATGACCGCCCGCCGGGCGCGCTGAGCGGCGGCCACGACTGCGCTGAGCTCGTCCTCGCGTAGCGCGTCGGCGGCCTCGACGACCACCACGATCGGCTCCGTGCCGGTCCCGGCGGCGTCGATGAGCTGATGCAGCTCGTCGGCCTGGCGGCGCAGGGCCTCCGGCGAGGGCACCGACAGCACGACCTGGCCACCCAACGGCTCGAGCACGCCCTCCTCGTCGGTCGGGCCGCGCTGCACCACGACGTCCCCGGCCGCCACGCTCGCCGGCGCGTCGGCGGCCAACTGCTGGTCAAGGGCACCGCCGGCGGGGATCTGGAGGATGAGGTTGTCGGCCACGACCCGGAACGGTAAGGCGCAGCACTCGCAGCGGACCGCCGCCGGGGCGGCCTGCGATCTCACTCGTCCACGGCGGTCAGATCGAGCTGGCGGAGGCGCTCGGGGTCGGCCAGGATGTCCATCTCGACGATCCGCCCGCCCCGGACGGTGATCGCGCCGACCGAGAACGGCTGACCGTTGCGGTAGGCCATCATGCCCGGCATGCCGTTGACGAGCACCGGACGGTTGAGGAGCTGAAGCCGGGCGTAGACGAGTGCTCGGCTGGCCACCTCGGCCGCCCCTCGGACCACGATGGTCGCGCCGGGGAGCCCGGGGCCGGAGTCGGCGCGGAGCACGACGTCGGGATCGAGCACCGCGAGGAGCCCGTCGAAGTCCCCCTCGCGGGCGGCGGCGAGGAAGGCGTCGACCACCTGGCGCTGCTGGTCGGGGTCGGCGTCGCCGACGGGCGCGCTGCCCTGGACGCGGCGCCGCGCCCGGCTGGCGAGCTGCCGGGTCGCCTCGGGTGAGCGGTCCACGATCGGCGCGATCTGGTCGAACGGGACCGCGAACATGTCGTGCAGGACGAAGGCCAGCCGCTCGGCGGGGGCCAGCATCTCCAGCACGACGAGCAGCGCCAGCCCCACCGAGTCGGCCAGCAGGGCCTCGTGCTCAGGGTCGACGCCGGTCACCGGATCGATGATCGGCTCGGGCACATGGGGGCCGAACGGCTCCTCGCGCCGGGTCCGGCGCGAGCGCAGCATGTTCAGGCAGACGCGCGCGACGACGGTCGTCAGCCACCCTCCCAGGTTCTCGACCTCGTCGGCGTCGGTGCGGCTGAGCCGTAGCCACGTGTCCTGCACCGCATCGTCGGCCTCGCTGAGCGAGCCCAGCATCCGGTAGGCCACCGCGCGCAGGCGGGAGCGGTGCTCCTCAAATCGTTGTGCCAGCCAGTCCTGGTCGTCCATCGTCACGTCCTCGTGTCGCTGCGGGTCATACAACCACGAGACCCGCCAACGGCGCGTGATGTGACAGGAACCGGCCGGCGCCCGTCTACGGCGTGCCGGTCGGCTGGCCGTTCTGGCACACGCCGGTGTTCTCGGCCTGGACCAGCGGTCCCCTCGGCGGCGTGGCGTACAGCGTGTGGTGCAGGGACGCCAGGTAGTCGGACTTGGCGGTCGGGCTGGCCTGCCGAGCGCCGTTCTCACCGAAGTACCCCGGCCAGCACGCCCACGGCTGGGCCTGCACGTCGACGAGCGGGGTGGTGGCCGCTCGGAAGGCGAACCGCCCCGAACCGCAGGAGAGCCAGTCGGCCGTCACATCCCGCGCCACCGCCCGCGGGCCCGGCCCGCAGCCCGGCAGGTAGCTCGGATGCCCTCCGAACGCAGCCTGCACCACCGGATGGCGATCATCGAACCGCATCATCGGGCTGTTCCACGGGACGAATGCGCCCTCGAAGTCGTGGCGCGCCAGGTACAGCCACTCCGGTTGCATGGTCGTCGGGTCCAGGAGGACGTCGACGTGCTCCCAATCGCCCTGGTGCAGGTCGACGTTGGCCCGGTCCCCGGCCACCGGGGCCTGGTTCATCAGGCCGTCGTCGATCACCGTCGGGTAGTAGTTGAACGGGTAGAAGAACCAGTACTCGAGGCCGATCAGCCCGCTGGTGACGCCGGCGGGGATCAACGCCTTCTTGGGGAACGCCGTCCGGGGGATTCCCGGCGCGTAGTAGAAGTACAGCTGGGCCGACTTCCACGGGTCCAGGGAGCTCGGATCCGACAGCCACTGTCGCCGGGGCGGCAGCGCCTGGCCCAGGCCGGCCAGGAAGGGCCGGAACTGGTCGTCGGGCCCGGGATGGCTGCCAAGCGTCGCGGGAAGCTGGAGGTAGCCCCGCGGCTGGGAGGTGAGCTGGGCGGCCGTGGGATGGCAGAGCGGCGCGCCCGCCGTCCCGAGCGGGGGATGCAGGCAGACGGGCTGGTCGTTGGCCCCGCGCTCGGCCAGGACCGCGTTGACGGACACGGGCCAGTTGCGGTCGGCGGCGGTGACGAGCAGGGTGGGCTGGTAGCGGCGGCCCAGCGCCGCCATGGCCCCGGTCAGGTACGTGTCCGGTCCGACCGGCGTCTCACCGTCAAGCGCCTGATCGTGTGGTGGCGCCGGTCCGGCCACCACTCCGGGGCCGAGTTGCGGCTCTGCGATCCCGGGCGGCGTGGCCGGCGGACCGGTGCCCGCGCAGGTCGGCTGGGGGGAGCGCAATGTCGCGCTGAACAGCGTCGGCGGGTCGGCGTCGATGCCGAGAGCGTGCAGCGCGAGGCGGGCGAGCGACGGCCGCGCTCCGGTGTCCAGATACGCCGTGCCACCTCCCACCAGCACCGACTCGACGGTGCGGGTGGGCACCAGCCGCAGGCGCGTGTCGGTCGACGTCGCATCGGCGAGCGCTGTGCAGGTGGCCACGTCGACCCCGTCGTTGCCGCGTCCCACGTAGCCGCCGGTGACGTCGCCGGCGGCCGTGGTGACAACTGCGCGAGGGAAGCCGACGGGCCCGGTGCCGCTGTAGGCCACCCCGAGCAGGCCGCAGATCCCGAGCACCACCCACACCACCTTGGACCGAGCGAAGCCGGCCAGCGTCTGCGGGCGTTGCCATTTCGCGATCTGTCGCCCGACGGTGGCCACCACCGCGCCGGTGAGGAGCAGCACCCCGACCGGGGCGGAGGCGAACAGCGCCGCCACCACCACGGCGCCCCAGACGAGCCAGTGCACGCCGGGCTTCAGCAACGGGCCGACCTTCGTGAGCACGAACCACGCGATGGCGAACACGAGCACGCCGACCACCACCGCCAGCCAGTCCGCCCCGGTCTGGTAGGCCCTGGTGACGAACAGCGAGGCGAGGCGGCCGGCACCGATCGCGATCAACCCGGCGACGATGAGGATGTTGAATCCGGCGACCACCTGAAGCGGCCAGTCGCCCGGCGGCCTCGTGTCCCTGGTCTGGCTGGCCTTCGCGACGCCGTCGATGCCGATCGCCTGCCACGTCTTGCCGTGCCTGTCCCAGTTGCGGCGGGCCGCCAGCCAGGCCACGACGCCGAGCACCGCGCTGACGACGACGATCTCCCCGGTCCACAGGGCCCCGTGACTCAGAACCTGCCCGAGGCTCATCGCCTCGACACCATCGACGGCGGGCAGCTGCGCGGCGGCGAACCGGACGAGCTCGAGCACCCACCCGACCACCAACAGTCCGACGGCCACGACGAGCGCCCACCCAGTGATCCTCAGAACACGCCATAGCCCACCGGTAAGTGAAGCGTTGCCCCCGGCCATGACGCATCATCCCCGACCGCGCGGGTGGTGTCCACCGCCTCGCCGCGGCCCGCCCGGCCCGGCGTCTTGACGGCATACCCGGCGTATGTCACGCTCGCACACGTCGAACAGGGGCATCTCACACCAGGGGTACGGAATGAGCCTGCTGCACGATCATGACTTCGTCCACCGACAGGTGAAGGCTCTGCACGATCACCTGGCGCGGTTCGAGAACGAGCACACGGTCCCCGGCGTGGAACAGCACTTCGGTGTCGGGGAGATTGCACGCGTCCGCCAAGCGCTGCGCCAGGGGATGGAGAACGATCGCCACCATCCGGGTGGTCACTATTACGCACGGGATCCGTTGATCAGTCTCGTGCAGTCAGCGGCGCATCAGCAACTCGTGGAGAAAGAGGGAGTCCAGGCCCTCCAGTACACCGACGAGCAGATGGGGGACGCCTTCACCAAATGGGATCTCGCCGGCTGGGTCGTCGAGGTAGGGCTCTCGCTCATCTGGCGCTTCCTGCATGGACGCCACAGGTTCCAGGACGCGCCCGCCACGGCGACGTTGGAGGAGAACGCGCGGCTGATCCTGTTCTCCGATTGGGGCACGGGCCTGGAGGGAGCCGACCAGGTGGCCGAGCACGCTGCCACCTTCATCCGGGACAGCGAGGTGCCGGTGCACGTCATGCACCTGGGTGACACGTACTACTCCGGAACGCCGTTTGAGGCCAAGAGGCACATCCTGACACCATGGCCAGTGTCGGTTGACCAGGCCGATGACGTCGGTTCGTGGGTGCTCAACGGTAACCATGACATGTACTCGGGGGGCGAGGGCCTGTTTGAGACCACGCTGCGCGATCCGCGGTTCAAGCGTCAGAGCACCGCCGCCGGCCCCACCAGCTGGTTTCACCTTCAGTCTGACCAGTGGGATGTCGTCGGCCTCGACAGCGCCTATCGCGACCCGCTCGTCGACCTGCGCGGCGGGGACTTCTTCCTCTTCGGAGCACTTGGCTACCTCTACGGGTCACAGGCGGATTACGTCAACGGCCTCGGTGCGCCGCGGCGCCGGCGGCTGTTGTTGCTCAGCCACCATCAGCTCTTCAGTGCCTACGACGAGGCTGCGACCAACGAGACCCCGATCAAGACCAAGCTGCAACCCACCCTCGCGGGGCCGGGTGTCGACGCGTGGTTCTGGGGCCACGAGCACGACTGCCTGGCGTACGACGAGTTCGAGGGGGTTCGCGCGGCCCGCGTGATCGGGCATGGTGCGGTGCCGGACCTCGTCCGCACCGATCCACCCGGCGAGGCGGTGCCCGGCGCACCCGCGTTCGTGGTCAAGCCCAACCCCTCGCCCACGGCGGCCAGCGTGCCCGCGCTGAACGCGGTGAAGTGGGAATACCGCGACTACCGCGAGGGCGACGACGACCCCACCGAGCACTGGGGAAAGCACGGGTTCGCCGTCGTCGACATGGTGGGCGACACGCTTCACGTGTCCCACGTCGACGACGACGGCAACGTGTACATGACGGAGACGATCTGAGCGGTCCGCGGCGTCCGCGGCGCCTCGGCTACTTCCGGGTGACGCCGGGCAGGGCGTTGATCTGACTGGTGAGCCAGCTGCTCGTGGACTGGTTGCCCGACAGGGCGGCCTCGAGCATCGCGAACTGCTTGGTGAGCTGGTTCTGCTTGTCGTCGAGCGCCGACTGCATCGTCCCGATCCGGCGGGTGAGCGACGCCACCTGGCGGCTGTCACCGGAGAGGCGGACCGCGATGGTTCCCCCGAGGCCGGAGTAGCTGTTGACGGCGGACGCCATGTTGTTGGCCCACGCGCCGACGACCTTCTGTACCGCGCCGGAGCTGCTCCTGAGCGCCGCCTCCAGCGTGCTCGCGTTGAGCGTGAGGTTGCCGGCCAGCTCCGCGGCGGTGGGACCGCCGCTGCTGGCGGCGCCGGTGCTGACGCCGAGGTCGAGCATGGTCGCCATCCCCGAGGGGAGGCCGTCGCCGCCCTTGATCATCAGCGAGCGCATCGAGGCGAGCAGGCCCCTGAGCTGGTTGTCGCCGTAGAGGGTGCCCTGCGTCGGATCGCTCGCGGTGGGCTTCTGGGAGAGCTGGGTGTGGATGGTCGAGATCGCCGAGTTGTAGTCGGTGATGAACTGGTTGATCGCGGACTCCACCTTGGAGGAGTCCGCGGCGGGGGCGCCCACGTTGACGGTGACCGGCCCGGACGTCGTCGTGACCCCCGTGAGGGTGAGCGTCACGCCCGGGATGGCCCCGGCGACGGAGTTGGAGGCCGACGATCCGGGGACTCCGTCGATCGAGTACGTGGCGTTCTGGCCCTGCTTGGCGTGGGCGGCCTGCTCGGACAGGACGCCGTCGGCGCCGCTGATGGCGATGAAGCCGGGGCCGGTATCGCCCGTGTTGCGGTTGGAGAGGACCAGCGTGCCCGCGTCGGTGGCCGCGGCGTACACGGTGGCCGTCTGGTCGTTGTTGATCGCGTCGGCGACGTCGTAGATCGACGCGTCGGCCGCGACGCTCGTGTCGTGGCCGTCGATGGTGATCGTCCCGGCGCTCGCGGGCGCGGTGAAGGAGAAGGTGCGCTGGGCGGCGTTGGCGAGCTGGCCGACCGAGATCTGGTAGCCGCCCACGCCGGCCCCGGAGGTCGTGGTGGCCGCCACCCGCGTCGTGTCGCTCGAGCTGGCCTTCTGGGTGCCGCGGTAGACCCGCGGGTCCAGCAGCGCCAGCGCGTCGGCGTTGACCTTCTTGAGCGCGGCCTGGATGCTCGTGAGTTGGGTGTTCCGCGCCTCCAGGCCCTTCGACTGGTTCTGCAGGATGGTCGCCGGTCGCTTCTGGATGTCCATCATCTGCGACACGATCTTGGCCGTGTCGAGGCCCGACGCCAGGCCCGTGACCTGGATCGGGGTGTTGGCGCCCGAGGAGGTGACGCTCGCGCTCGTGCTGGCCGAGCTGCTGGTGATCGAAGAGGTGGACATCGCCACCCTCGACATCGGCCCAAGCGACGACCCCGCGTATGGGGTCTACACCCCATCTTCACCGCACGGGCGCTCCGGCGGTCTACAGGGCCATCGCCAGCGGATGCTCGAGAAACCGCCGCACATCGACGAGAAAGGCCGCGGCGTCGGCGCCGTAGAGGATCCGGTGGTCGGCGGCCAGCGTCATCGAAGCCATCGGCCTGATGACGACCTCGCCGTCGATGGCGACGGGCCGGTCCCGGACCGCGCCGACGCACAGGATCGCCGACTGCGGGGCGTTGATGATCCCCTCGAAGCGATCGATCCCGAACATGCCGAGGTTGGACACCGTGAAGGTGCCGCCGTCAAGCTCGGCCGGGCTGATCTGGCCGGCCCGAGCCCGCTCGATCAGGCGCCGGGTCTCCCGGGCGATCTCGCCCACCGACTTGACGTCGGCGCCGGGCACCACGGGGGTCAGCAGCGACCCCTCGACCGCGACGGCCACGGCGACATTGACCCGCGGATGCAACAGGAAGCGGCCGGCTGCGAAGCTTCCGTTGGCACGAGGGTGGCGGCGCAGCGCCAGCCCACACGCCTTGACGATGATGTCGTTGAGTGACGGCCCCGGCTCGGCGACGGCCGTGAGCTCGCGGCGCATCTCCAGCGCGCCGCTCATGTCGACGTCCACCTCGAGCGCGAACTCGGGCACCGTGCTGCGCGACTCGGCCATCCGCCGCGCGATCAGGCTCTCCGTCCGGCTCAGCTCACGGACCTCGTCGCCCGCCGGGGTCGGCTCGGGGGTGGCGGCGTCGGGCTCGGGTTGCGCCCGCCCGCCATTGCCGGCCGCGGCCATGACGTCGCTCTTGATCACCCTTCCGTGCGGCCCGGATCCCGAGAGCCCGGACAGTTCCACGCCCAGGTCACTGGCCAGGCGCCGAGCCAGCGGGGACGCCTTGACCCGCGCTGCGGCCCGCGCTCCCGCGGCGATCTCGGCGATCAGCGCCCCGACCGCCACCACGGCGCCCTCGGGCTGGCGGATCGAGAGCCGGCCGGACACCTCGGCCTCGTAGCCGACGGTCGCCTTGTCGGTCTCGACCTCGACGATCTCCTCGCCGCGCTCCACCTCGTCGCCCTCGGCCTTGAGCCAGCGGACGATCGTCCCCTCCGTCATGGAGTCAGAGAGGCGCGGCATGACGACCTCGAGCATGGTGAGCGCACAATACCGCAAACGTTTGCAGTCGTGGGCCGCCCGCTCAGCAGGCCGCCCGCGCGCGGGGAGGCCTGGCCGTCATCGCGCGACGGGCGGTCGCGGTGCACGCCACCACCGGACCCAGCACGACGACGTGGGTCGACGCACCCACGGGGCGCGCCGCGTCCACCGCCGTGGCGGTCGTGGACGGGAACACGTGCCCTCGCGCCGAGGCCAGGCCCGAGACGGTGAAGCTCAACGACCGCCCGGCCCCGAGGTGGGCTGCGGTGGTGCATCGCCGGCCGTGGTAGGCGAACGTCCCCGGAGCGTGGACCGCGATGAGGGTGGCGGGGGTCTTGGTGCACAGCCGCACGGCGTGCGCGCCGGTGGTGCCGCTCGTCACGGTCACTCGGTAGCGCAGCCTCTGGCCGACGTGAACGAGCGGTGGCGCGCTGATGCCGGCGCGGATCGTCGCTGTGGGGACGAAGCTCGTCACCAGCGCGATGGCCATGTTGTTGGTCGTGTTGGTCTCCGTGGTGTCGGACGAGACCGCCACGATGCTGCGCAGCGGAGCGGCGACCAGCACCCGGGTCCTGGTGCGGATCGTCACCGTGGTCCCTGGGGCCAGGGTGCCGAGATCGCAGTGGACCGGCCGGTGGCTCGTGCAGTGGCCGCGGGTCGTGGTGAGGCTGAGCACGTGCGCGACGGTATTGGCCTTGGCCGGCTGATACTGCGGGATCTCCCGCGCGATGACGCCGACAGCGGGCAGCTTGCCGACGTTGCGCACCTGGGTGACGGTGCTGACCGTTCCGTCGACCGGAATCCGCCTCGGCGTGATCTGGTTGGTGATCGACAGGTCGGTTCCCGAGGCGGAGCTGCCCAGGTCCGGTCCGGGGAGCGGGTCGGGAGCCCCGGGTGGCAGCGTGGGCTGCCCCGGCTCCACCACGTTGGGCTTCTCGGGCTCGCCGCCGCCTGACTCCTCAAACGTGATCACCACGGTCACGATCTCGTCCTGGCCATCGAGGATCTCGATCGGGTTGAGGCTGACGAAGGCACTGCCGCCCAGGGTGTCGGGCACCGAGACCGTGTAGGCGACGCCCCCGACCACCTGGTCGATCGGCACCGAGCCCGGCAGATAGCCGCCGGGCACGGTCCGCGTGCTCTGTTCGCCGGACCCAAGGGTGGTCACCGGTACCGGATCGACTCCCGCGTCCAGCCTCACGTCCCAGGTCGCACCCGCCGGCGCGGGCCCGGCGGTGATGAGCCGGACGGTGATCTGGCCGCGGCACGGCGCGGTCGTGCCCGGCGCCGTGACCGTGGTGTCGCCCGAGGTGGCGGCGATGACGCTGCTCGCGGTTGGGTGCCGGACGTCGAAGAACAGATCGTGCTGCGCCGGCACGTCGAAGTGGCCGAAGTCGGTCCCGCCCTGATCCACCCACTCGCCCGACCGTGCCTCGTCCCCCGTGTTGCGCAGCCGCATATCGAGGTCGCCGTTGATATCCACGCACAGCGCGGTGAGCGTCAGCGACTCGTCGGGCGGCGAGATGGGCTGCGGCGGAGGCAGGCAGCCCGCGAAGGCGACCCTGTTCAGCGTGCGGTTGGCCGACGGAACGCTCGCGGCGATCACCTGGCCGTTGAACTGGCCGTTGGAGTCCATCGTCACGTTCGCGTTGGGAGCGAGCACGAGGCCCTGCCACGGCACCGAGCCGCTGATCTTGAAGCTGGTGGCCAGCGGGAGGTTCCAGGCGACGTGGGCCGCATCCACGCCCGACAGGTTCATGTACTGGAGCGAGACCGTCAGGTCGGTGTCGGTGGTGACGTTGATGAGCGCCGTCGCGCCCGGCTGGGTGAGGGTGATGGTCACTCCGGGCGCTTGGGTCAGCTGGGAGGCGCTCACCGTGAAAACGTTGATCCCCGAGGCGCTGCCGGTCATCTCGAGCGCCTTGGTGTACGGGTTGACGCTGACGATCCCCGCCGCCGTCCCGTCCGCGCTGAGGTCGTACAGAGAGGCGCTGAGCGTGCGCAATGACGCGAACTCGTCGTCGAACGAGAATGGCACCGGCCCCCGCTGCGCCGCGGGCGTCACGTAGAAGTTCGGGGCGATGGTCGCGGCGTCGCCGTACGTCGCTCCACCGCTGAGCGTCCCGCCCGACCCGGATTGGCCCGCGCGCAGATTGTGCCCGGCGATGACCGTCGGCGAGACGTCGCCAGTCGCCCCCGTGACGTAGATGCCACCGCTTCCGGGCCCGCCGAGCGTGACGTCCCCGGCAGCGGCGATCCGCCCGCTGATGTTCTCGCCTCCGGGTGGGGAGGCGTTGAACACCCCGTGCGAGAAGGCCACGAAGTGAGCCGCCTCACCCAGCGAGGCGCATTCGCCGGCCCCCGACGCCGGGCTGGGACCCAGCGATCCCCAGGCGATGGCGGATGCGACCACCGTCATTGCGGCCCCGCCCAGCAGTCGACGGTGTACCCGTGCCCTCCCCATGGCCGACATCCTCGCCCGGCGAGGACGCCACGGCATCACCCAGTCTGGGTGATCTCAGGACCTGCTTTCGAGCGTCTCGGTGAGCTTGGCGATCGCGAACCCCCAGGCCTGCGCGGGCTTGGTCTTGGGGGGAGGGAGATCTCGTCGGGGTTGGTGACGACGTCGACGAGCACAGGGCCGGGATGGGCGAACGCGGTCGCGATCGCATCGTCGAGCTCGCCGGGCCGTTCCACCCGGACGGCGTGCAGGCCCGCGGCCGTCGCGATCGCGGCGAGGTTGACATTCGAGAGCTTCGTGCCGAACTCGGGCAGACCCGCCTGCTCCTGTTCGAGCTTGACCATCCCCAGGCGGCCGTTGTTGAAGACCACGAGGCGCACGGGAAGCTGGTGGGTGACCGCCGTGATGATGTCCCCCAGCAGCATGGTCAGGCCGCCGTCGCCGCAGAAGGCGATGACCTGGCGGTCGCGGTGCAGCGCCTGCGCGCCGAGCGCCTGGGGCATCGCGTTGGCCATCGAGCCCAGGTTGTAGGAGCCGATGAGAAGGCGGTCGCCACGCATCGGCACGAAGCGCGACAGCCACACGGTCGACATACCGGTGTCACTGGTGAAGATCGCATCGGAGGTGGCATGACGGTCGACGGCCACCGCGACGGCCTCGGGACGGATCCGCTCGTCGGGGTTGTCGAACTTCGCCCGCACCTTCTCCACGACCCCGCGAGTGTCGTAATCGGGGTCGGCCAGATGCATCTGGCGCTCCAGCCACTCGCGATAGCGCCCCGTGGCGTCCTCCAGGTGCGCGCGGTCGGTCTTGGCCTGGACGCGCTCGAGCAGCGCCGCGGCGGTGAGGCGCGTATCGCCGACGATCGCGTGATCCACGGCCGTCCGCCGTCCGATGTGACCTGAGCGGTGGTCGACCTGGATGACCTCCTTGCCCTTCGGATACCAGTCGGTGTAGGGGAAGTCGGTGCCGAGCATCAGGAGCAGGTCGCAGCGGTCAAACGCGTGCTGGGCCGCGGGATTACCGATCAGGCCGCTCTGCCCCACCGCGTACGGGTTGTCGGCCTCGAGGCCTGCCTTGGCCTTGAGCGTGAGCACCATCGGCGCCGCCAGGCGGTCGGCGAGCTCCAGGACCTCGCTCCGAGCGTGGCGCGCGCCGTGCCCGACGAGCAGGGTGACGTGCTGCGCGCCATCGATCCGCTCGGCCGCCTGCGCAACGGCGCCGGGCTCGGGAACGATGGGCATCTCAGCATGGGCAATCCGCGCCGGCGGTCCATCGACATCGAGCGCGGCGACGTCGCCGGGAACGGTGAGCACGGCGACTCCGGGGCCGTCGAGGGCGCGCTGGATCGCCTGCTCGAGCAGGCCGGGCAGCTGCCCGGGACTGGTGACAGTGCGGCAGAACACCGACACGTCGCGGAACACCGCGTCGTTGTCCACCTCCTGAAAGAAGTCCGAGCCCAGCTCGGCCAGCGGCACCTGGCCGCAGATGGCCAGCACCGGAGCATGTGACTTCTTGGCGTCGTACAGGCCGTTGAGCAGGTGCAGGGAGCCCGGGCCCACCGTTCCCATGCAGACTCCCAGAGTCCCGCCGAGCTGGGCCTGGGCCCCCGCGGCGAAGGCGCCGCTCTCCTCGTGGCGCACGCCGATCCACTCCAGGCGATCCTCCTGGCGGATGGCGTCGGTGATTGGGTTCAGCGCGTCCCCGACCACGCCCCACACGGAGCGCACGCCCAGGTCGGCGATCGCCTGGACGATCATCTCGGCCACCGTCGCCATCACGCGCTCCGCATGGAGACCTGGCGCGGCGCGAAGGAGTCCGGATCCGCGCGCGCCCAGTCGGCCTGCCAGGATTCCGGCGGCTCGTGCAGCAGCTGGCCCGGCTCGAGCCACTCGTAGAGCTCCGCGTAGCTGCGCGAGGTGACGTGGTCCACCCGGCGCACGAGGTGATGCGGGCCGACCTCAGCCGGCGAGTGCAGGCCCATCGACGCGATCAGCCGCTGGGCCTCGGCCACCGCAGCGTGCTGGTAGCGGTACACGCGCTCGGTCTTGTCGACGACGTCGAGCGCGCGGGAGCGCTTGGGGTCCTGGGTGGCGACGCCCACCGGGCACTGGTTGGTGTGGCAGCGCTGGGACTGGAGGCAGCCGACGGCCATCATCATCGCCCGGGCGGCGTTGGTGTAGTCGGCGCCCATCGCCAGTCGCTTGACGATGTCCGAGCCGGTCGCGATCTTGCCGCTGCAGCCGATTCGCACGCGGTCGCGCAGCCCGCAGCCGACCAGGGCGTTGTGGAGCATCATCAGCCCTTCGGTGAGCGGCGTGCCCATGTGGTCCTCGTACTCGGAGGGCGCGGCGCCGGTCCCGCCCTCGGACCCGTCGACGGTGATGAAGTCCGGGGCCGTGCCCTCCTCGACCATCGCCTTGCAGATGGCCAGCAGCTCATGGCGGGAGCCGATGCACAGCTTGAAGCCGGTGGGCTTGCCGCCGGCCAGCTCGCGCATCTCGGCGATGAAACGGATGAGTTCCCGTGGCGTGCTGAACACCTTGTGGCCGGATGGGCTCACGCACGTCTGGCCCTTAGGGACGCTGCGCGCGTCGGCGATCTCCTTGGTCACCTTGGCGCCGGGGAGGACGCCGCCGATGCCGGGCTTGGCCCCCTGGCTGAGCTTCAGGGAGACACACTTGACGGCGTCGTGCGCCGCCTTCTCGCGGAAGAGCTTGTGGTCGAACCCGCCGTCCTTGGTCCGCGCTCCGAAGTACCCGGTGCCGATCTCCCAGACCACGTCGGCGCCGTTGAGGTGGTAGCGGGTCAGGCCGCCTTCGCCGGTGTCGTGGGCGAACCCGCCTTTGGCCGCGCCTTGGTTGAGCGCCGTCAGGGCCGCGCCGGAGAGGGCGCCGAACGACATCGCCGACACATTGAGCAGGGCCATCTCATACGGCTGCGTGCAATCGGGCCCGCCGATCGTGACCGTCGGGACCTCCTTGGGCGGGTCGAACGAGTGGATCGACTGAAGCAGCCACTCGTACCCCGGCTCCCTGACGTCGCGCTCGGTCCCGTACGCCTGCTCGTCCTTGACGCCCTTGGCGCGCTCGTAGATCGAGGTCCGCGTGTCGCGGTCATAGGGACGGCCGTCGTAGTTGCGCTCGATGAAGTACTGCTGGAGCTCGGGCCTGATCGACTCCAGGGCGAACCGCGCATGGCCGAGGATCGGATAGTTGCGCAGGATCGAATGACGCCGCTGGGCCAGGTCGTATACCCCCACGAGCACGACGGCCCCGGCGATCACGGCCACCACGATGAAGCCGACGCCGCCGAGGGTCGCCGCGGCAAGGGCGGCAAGGATGCACACGGCCACTGAGCCGGCGAGGGCAGCGAATCTCATCGGGCCCTGGCTACCCGCTGCCGGGTTTGGCAAGCATCGCGTCGTTTGCTTGCGGACCGGGCGGCCGGGTATCAGCCAACCGGCCGGAGGTTCGTCAACAAGGGAGGAAGCTCATGGTTGCCCTCATCGCTCTACTTCTCATTCTCGCCATCTTCGGCGGCCTGGGATTCGCCGTACATCTCCTGTGGATCGTGCTCATCGTCGCGATCGTGCTGTGGTTGGTCGGGTTCTTCGTCGGCGGCGTGGCCGATGCCACCGGCGGCGGTCGCCGGCGCTGGTACGGCCGCTGACAGCGGCGCGCCGGTAGCGGCGGCGCGCGGCGACTCGCGCCGCCTCGCGCCGCCTACCGGGTCGGCCCGCTCTCGAGGTCCTGGAGGATGCTCAGCCGCTCGAGGCCGCCCACGTAGGCCTCGACGCGGTTGATGCCTCGGCTCACCCGGTGACAGGGGATGAGCAGTGGCATCGGATTGGCCCCGACGACGACGCCGCACTCATACGGCGACATGCCGGCCATGATCCGGTCATAGGAGCGCGGCTCGGCGTAGGGGATCGCCTGCACCGATCGCAGCAGCTCGGCGGCATCGTCGGCCAACAGGTGCCAGTCGACGAGATCGGCCAGCGCGTCGCGGCCGCCGCCCCAGTACCCGGTGAACCCGGTGCTCAGGGCGGTGAGACGATCGCGCCCGGCCACCGAGCCACGCCGGGCCCTGGCCCGTGCGCTGAGCCCGTCGAAGTCCGCGTGGTCCTCGAACGCGACACGGACGACGCCGTCCGGAGACGCGCCCAAGGCGAGCTCGCCGACGGGGCTCTCCACCCGGAGGCAGCTTAGCTCGCCGATCACGTCGTTGCTGAGCGTCGGTCGCTCGACGATCCCGAGGGCGCCGTCGATGACACCGCGCTCGTAGTCGCGGCACTCGGCGCACGTCCCCTCGCCGTAGACTGCGACCGCTTCGATCGAGTAGCCCGGCAGCGTCCGGGTCTCCAGGTCGCGGCCGCCCAGCTCGACGTCGAAGAGCCGCAGGCACACCCGGCAGCGGAAGTGGTCGTGGGGCGCGACGTTGGTCTCGTAGCGCACGGGCTCGGGGTTGCCCACGGACCCCAGCAGGCCGAGCTCGGCCAACTCCGCGAGCGTCGCATATACCGTGCCGCGCCCGATCTCCGGCACCGCCCGGCTGGCCCGTGACATCACCTCCTCGGCCGACAGGTGCTCGTCGGCCGTGCCTCGGAAGGCATTGAGGATCGCGCGCCGCTGAGGCGTCACCCGCAGTCGGTGCCTGCGCAGCACTCCGGCGACGTCGTCGCTGGTCATGCGCTCAGCTTACATGGCTGTCCCAGGTATGAGTGATTTCTAGATAGGATCTTGTCCTTGATAGATCCAGCTACTGATAGCGCGCGCGGGATGTCGGGCGACCCGGGGCGCGTGCCCACCGACGCGCTGTGGCGGATCCGGAATGATCATCCGGCGGTGCGCGAGGAACTGGTGCGCCGCCACCTCCCGTTGGCGCGCAGGCTGGCCGCCCGCTACCACAACCCGCACGAGCCTCTCGAGGACCTCGTCCAGGTCGCCAACGTCGGCCTGCTCAATGCGCTCGATCGCTATGACCCCGAGCGCGGGGTGCCCTTCGGCGCCTTCGCCACCCCCACCATCCTGGGCGAGCTCAAGCGCCACTTTCGCAACACCGGATGGGCGGCTCACGTCCCCCGGGCGGCCCAGGAGCTGGCCCAGCGCGTGCAGCGGGCCGTCGGCGAGCTCACCGAGCAGCACGGTCGCAGCCCTGAGGTGGCCGAGCTCGCCCAGTTCCTCGAGCTCGACGTCGAAGAGGTCCTGGAGGGGCTCGAGTCAGCCCAGGCGCACTACTCGGACTCGCTCGACGCCCCCATCGCCGATGGGGTGCCCGAGCCGACGACGCTGGGCGACACGCTCGGGACGGTCGACGACGGGTACGCGCTGTTCGAGACCGCGAGCAGCCTGAGCGGTGGGATCCGCCAGCTCCCCTACCTGGAGCGGACCGCGCTCACCCTGCGCATGCAGGGTGATCTCAAGCAGAGTGAGATCGCCAGGGCGATGGGGTGCTCGCAGATGCAGGTCTCCCGGCTCCTGCGCCGAGCCGGGGATCGCCTCCGCGGGCAGCTCAGCGCCGACTGAGCGCCGGAGAGTCAGCGGCTCCAGTCCAGGAACGTCTCGGTCGCGCCCTCGAGCTCGAGCTGCCCGAGGAGCCCCGCTCGGCGCAAGGTGGCCGCGGCGGTGCCGCGGCCGGGCGCGACGGAGAACCGGCACCCGCGTGTGCGCGCGCGGCGGTCGGCCGCGGCGATCGCGCTCACCACAGCCGGAGCGAGGGCCGTGGCCTGGCTCACGTCCAGGATGACCCGCGTGAAGCCACGGTCGATGAGACCCTCGCAATCCTCCCGGAGCTGACACGCGGCGGAGCCGTCCAACGCGCCTCCGCAGCGCACGCGTACGCGATCGCGCTCCGGTTCGATCCTGACCCACCCCTCCTGCTGGGGCCGGAATCGACGGCCCTCGACTGCTTGCCCCTCGACCGCTGCGGCCATCTTCCCTCCATTTCGTGCCTGCCCCTAGAAGGGCGTACGTGGGCTACCCAGGTTGCACGCCCGCACACACCTTGTACCTCGCCGTCTGACCGACGCTGCGAGCTCAGTCGGGCAGGATCAGAACGGGCTCGTGGCGCCCGACCCACAGGGCGTCGACCAGGATCGTGATCAGCGAGAGGATGGGCACGGCGACGATCAGGCCGAGCAGGCCGAAGACCTCGCCGACGGCGACCACGCCGATCGCGATGACGGCGGGGTGCAGCCGCACGGCGCGCGCCATCACCAGCGGGCCGATCACATTGGCCTCGATCTGGTGCACGAGCACGTAGACGAGCAGGACCACCACCGCTCGCGTGGGGGAGATCGTCAGCGCGAAGGCCACCGGGGGGATGCCGCTGGCCAGGGCGCCGAGATAGGGGACGACCTCGGCGCAGGCGCTGAGCACGGCGAACACCAGGGCGAAGGGGAGGCCCACGACGAGGCCGAGGGCCACGTAGAGCATCACCCCGATCAGCACCATCGACGCGGCGAGCCCGCGCAGCCAGCCCAGCCAGGCGGCGCGGATGCGACCGAGTGTCGCCGCGGCCTGCGGTCGTGCCTCGGCGCTGAACATGCTGAGGAGCGCGTTGGTGAGGGGGTAGGGCTGCGCCGCGATGTAGTACGCGGTGATCACACCGATGACCACGCCGCCGATGACGGTCGCCACGCTGGCCCCGATGGTGGTGATCGGCCCCAGCAGCTGCGACGGGTCGCGGACAAAGGTGGTGAGGGTGTGCTGGAGCTGCGTGGCGACGTGACCGGGGCGATCGCCCGTCACCGAGCTCAGCTTGATCTCGGCGGCCCGGATCAGCTGAGGCGCGTCGGTGATCAGCGTCCGGCCCTGGTCGATGAGCGGGGGCAGCAGCAGCACCAGGGCTCCGGCGACGACCGCGACGCCCGCGAGCAGGCCGATGAACGCGCCCAGAGCGCGGGGGACGCCCAGTGGCGCGAGCCGCTCCGCGGTCACTGACATCGGCAGGCTGACGATGACCGTCAGCATCGTCGCCAGGATCAGGGAGGCGAGCTGCTGAGCCACGAGCCCGGCGGCGATCAGCGCCGCGCCCAGCAGGATCGCGCCGTAGATCGCGCGCTCGCCATGGGTCCGGCTCATGCGCCCTCGGCTCCCGGCTCGCCGAGCGGACCGTGCGCCGATCCGTGGGGCTTGATCCACAGCTCGTCGGCGAGGATGAGCGTGAACGAGATGAGCGGCACCGAGATGAGCAGGCCGATGATCCCGAACAGCGACCCGGCGATGAGCACTCCGACGGCGATGACCGCCGGATGCAGGCTCACCGACCGGCCCATGATGAGCGGCAGCGCCACGTTGCCCTCGATCTGGTTGACGACCACATAGACCACCGCCACCAGCACGCCCTCGTGAAACGAGGAGGTCAGGCCGTAGACGATCGGAGGGATGGCGCTGATCACCGAGCCGTAGTTCGGGATCACCGTCATCAGCGCCGAGAAGATCGCGAAGCCGGCGGCGAACTGGAGCCCGATGATCTCCATGCCCAGGAAGAGCAGGCCCCCGAGCACGAGCATGTCCAAGGCGACGCCGCGCAGCCAGGCCAGCCACGCGACGCGGATGCGCTCCAGCGTGCGCCGGACGTCGGGCTGCCGGGCCGTCGGGAACAGGCGCACGAGCCCGTTCACGAGCGGATCGGGGCTGATCGCCATGTACAGAGCGCTGATCATCACCACCACGATCGCTCCCACGGCGGTGGCGATCGAGACCCCGATGGTCGCCAGTGGACCGAGCAGGACGGCGGGGTGGTGCGTGTAACGGTTGACGAACTGCGTCACGGCCTTCGTGGTCGTTCCCCGCTTGAGGCCAAGGACGCTGTTGATGGTCCGCTCGAAGTGCGCGGCCGTGGTCGGCAGCTGCGCGATGAAGTCGTTGACCTGGGTGACGAACGTCGGCACCACGAACGCCAGCATCACGCCGGCGACCGTCGCTCCCGCCGCGAGCGCCAGCACCGCGCCGATGGCCCGGGGCACGTGCCAGCGCCGCAGCCAGCTCGCCGTCGCGGCGAGCGGCACCGCGATGACGACGGCGATCGTCACCAGCATGATGATTTGGACGAGTTCTTCGAACAGCAGACCGGCGGCAAGCAACCCCAACGCGAGGAGCACCGCTCGGTACGCGACTCGCGGATCGAATTCCGCACGCATCGGTGTCACTCCCACTAGCCCGACGTGGCCGATCGCAAACGACGGCGCGCCGCCCGCGCGCGGGCTCAGCGCCGGTGTATCGGGGCCGGGCGCCGCCGTACGGCGTTACACCAGAACCTGGATGGTGGCCAGCGCCGGATCGGCGGCGTAGGCGACCCGGACGCCGTCCGCGGCGGCATCGGTGAGCGCGGCGAGCGTCTCCTCGGTCACCAGCTCGCCCGGCGCCAGCACGGGGACGCCGGGCGGGTACAGCGCCACCAGCTCGGCGCTCACCCGGCCCGCCGAGTCGGCGAACGGCACGGTCTCCGTCGCGCCGAAGAACGCCTCGCGCGGGGCCACCTGCTGGTGCGGGGACACGATCCACCCGGCCGCGGTGGTCACTCGCCGCGGGCTCCCGCGCCGGCGCTCGATCGACTCGATCAGCGCGGCGGTGTACCGGCGCAGCGTGCTCTCATCATCGGCGAGGGTCGTGATCGCGACGATCGTGTCGCGGTCGGCCAGCTCCACCGGCACGCCGGCGGCCATGAGATCGGACTCCACCCCGACGCCGTGCGCGCCGGTGCCCGCGATGCTCACGGTCACCTTGGCGGCATCGACCATCGGCCCCTCGAGCACGATGACGCCCGGCACGGCGCGCAGCGCCTCGCGCGCCTCGCCCACCGCCTCGATCGTGCGCGCCAGCAGCCGCTCGCCGTCGCGTTGCAGCAGTGCCCGCGCCGCGTCCATGCTGGCCATGATCGTCCCGGCGGGGCTCGTGGTGTGCAGGGCATCGAACGCCCGGTCCAGGCGGCTGGGATCGAGCCGGTCGGTCCGCGCCAGCAACAGCGCGGCCTGTGAATAGGCGGGCAACGTCTTATGGGCGCTGGTGATCATCGCGTCGGCGCCGGCCCCGAGCGCGTGGGGTGGGAGCGCCGGGTGAAAGCCGAAGTGCGCCGCCCACGCGGCGTCGACGAGGAGGGGCACCCCGGCGTCGTGCGCGACGGTGGCGTGCGCGCCGATGTCCGAGAACGTCCCCACGTAGGACGGGTCGCCGAGGAACACCGCCTTGGCCTCGGGGTGCTCGGCCAGCGCGCGGGCCACCCGTTCCGGGGCGTAGCCGAGCGGGAGCCCCGTCGTGGCGCTCACCTCCGGGCCGACCCAGACGGGCTCCAGCCCGGCCAGGACGAGGCCCAGCAGGAGTGAGCGGTGCAGCGTCCGCGACACCACGACGGTGTCGCCGGGAGCGCCCACAGACAGCGCCAGCGCCTGGTTGCAATGCGTCGAGCCGCCGGCGGAGAACCGGCAGACGTCGGCTCCGTAGAGCGCGGCGGCGCGCCGCTCGGCCTCGGGCAGCCAGCCGCGCTGCATCTTGATCGTGTCCAGGCCGCCGGCGAGCGGATGGTCTCCCGCGACCACGATCCCGGTCAGTGCGGTCGAGCCCTTGTGGCCCGGGGTGTGGAAGGACAGCTCCCCGGCGTCCTGGCGGTCCAGGCAGTCCAGGTAGGCGCGCAGCAGGGGCGCGTCGGCGGCGAGCCCCAGCGGGTCCCGGTGGTCGGCGGTCACCAACCCATTGTGCGAGCCGAGCCGGTCGGTTCTCCTGGCGGAGGGCCCGGGCGCTGGCATCATCGGTGCCCCATGTCTGCGCCGATCGCCAAGCGGCTGGATTCGACCGAGGAGGAGCTGCTCTCGGCGCTGATGGCCAGCATGGCCGACGCCGTGTACGCGGTCGACGACGCGGGGGTTGTCCTGTTCGCCAACGCGGCCGCGGTGGGCATCCTCGGCTACGCGTCCGAGAGCGAGCTGATCGGACGGCCCAGCCACGCCACCATCCACCACAGCTATCCGGACGGCCGGCCGTTTCCCGAGGCTGACTGCCCGCTGCTGGCTCCCCGCCAGACCGGGGAGCCGGTCCGCGTTGACCAGGACTGGTTCGTGCGCCGAGACGGCTCGTTCGTCCCCGTGGCCTACTCGTCGGCGCCGGTGGCCATCGGGCAGGGGCGCGGCGCCGTGGTGGTGTTCCGCGACATCTCCGAGCGCAACCGCGCCGAGGCCGAGCGGCTGCGCGCCGACGCCATCCACGCCTCTCGCGCACGGATCGTCCAGGCCACGCTCGACGAGCGCCGTCGCCTGGGCCGCGACCTGCACGATGGGGCCCAGCAGCGGCTGATCAACGTCATCTTCGCCCTCCAGGCCGCGGGCCGCGACGCCGGCGACGCGGCGGCGCAGCGGTCGATCGCCGAGGCCCTGGAGGAGACCCAGCTCGCCATCCGGGATCTGCGCGACATCGGAGCCGGGCTCGATCCGTCGGTGCTCGCGCACCGGGGGCTGGCGGCGGCGATCACGTCGCTGACCGCCCGCACCCCCGTGCCGGTGACGCTCGAACTCCCCGCCGAGCGGTTCGCGCCGCTCACCGAGAGCACCGCGTACTTCGTCGTCTCCGAGGCGCTGGCCAACGTCGCCAAGCACGCGGAGGCCTCCGAGGCCGCGGTGACGATCGCGGCCACGCTGGACCGCCTGGTCATCACCGTCACCGACGACGGGCGCGGCGGCGCGGCGGCGGACCTGGCCGGCGGCTCGGGCCTCGCCGGGCTGACGGACCGGGTGGCCGCCGTGGGCGGGACGCTGACGGTCCGGTCACCGGCCGGCGCCGGGACGACGGTGATCGCCGAGCTTCCGCTCGGGGTCAGCGCGCCCGCAGCAGGGTGAGCACCGCGAGCACGCGCCGGTGCTCGAGCGGCTCGTCGGCGAGTCCGAGCTTGGCGAAGATCCGCCCCACGTGCTTCTCGACGGCGGCGAGGGTGACGTCCAGCGACTCGGCGATGCCGCGGTTGGACTTGCCCTCGGCCATCAGGGCCAGCACCTGCTGCTCGCGCGGGGTGAGGGCCTCGAGCGGGTCCTGCTTGCGCCGCCGGCCCACCATCAGCGCCACGATCTCCGGGTCCAGCGCCGACCCGCCCTCGGCGACGCGGCGCACCGCGTCGGCGAACGAGTCCACGTCAGCCACCCGGTCCTTGAGCAGGTAGCCCACGCCCTGGGCGTTCTCGCCGATGAGGTCCAGCGCGTAGGCCTCGTCGCGAAACTGGGAGAGCATCAGGATCCCGACGCCCGGGTCGCTGCGGCGGATCTCGATCGCGGCGCGCAGGCCGTCGTCGGTCTGGTCGGGCGGCATCTGCACGTCGACGATGGCCACGTCCGGGCGGTGGGCGGCGACCTTGCGGCGCAGGTCGTCGGCATCGCCGGCCTGCGCCACCACCTCGAAGCCGGCGTCGGTGAGCAGGCGGCTGAGCCCCTCGCGCAAGAGCACCTGGTCCTCGGCCACCACAACCCGCACGGGCGTCACCCGGCGCACGCTACCCGGTGCGCCGACGAGGGTATGGCCAGCCGGACATCGAGGGTGGGGCCCGCCGCCGCCGTCGGGGAGCGCGCCGGGTCGAAATGCCGTCGATTCCGGGCGATGCTGTGCAGGACAGAGAGACGCAGTGACACCGGACCGAGGACACGCCATGACCGAGCCCGCCACAGCGCACCACACCGAGCAGCCCCAGGACACGCCGCTGGGGGTGCTCATCGTCCGCTACGGCGTCGGCGCGCTGATGGTCAGCGCCGGTGTGGTCGTGCTCATCATCTCGCCCGCCGGGATGGGCTTCGACGGCTTCGCGCTCGCCGTCGGGGGCGGGCTCTCCGTGGTCCTCTTCAACGTGCTGTTCCGCCTGGGCCTGAGCAGTGAAGCCGACCGCGAGGAGGAGGAGCGGGCCCGCACCTACTTCGACGAGCACGGCGAGTGGCCCGAGGACAAGCCCCGCGAGGGCCGCAAGTGGACCCTCCCCGCCGGCGTCGTCACCTACGAGCAGGAACAGGCCCGGCTTCATGCCCGTGAGACCGTCGGCCACGCGGCGTGACCCGATGAGCGCCCCGTCACGGGCGCGCCGGGGCGCCCACCCCACCGCGAATCGCACCGATGAGTTCGCGCTCCTCCCGGGGTCGTATGAGACGACCGAACCGAGAGGACGACAGCCATGCTCATCACCTCACAGACATCCACCCGCGAGCTCGACCACCGCAACGGCGACGGCATCGACGTCACGCTCCTCTGGGACCCGCACACCGACCGTGTCTCCATCGCCGTGATCGACGAGCGCACGGGCGAGGTCCTCATGTTCGGGGTGCACGGCGACGACGCGCTGGCGGCGTTGCACCACCCCTACGCGTATGCGCCGAGCCCGCGAGTGGCGCCTCGGCTGACCTCCGCCTCTGTCAGTGCCTCCCGTCGCTGCGCGGGCGGGTCAACGTGATACACGTTGCGCATGGCTACCGGCTTCGTCTGGCATGAGCGATACGCCTGGCACGATGCGCGCGGGCTGCTGGACACGTTTGACCGGAGCGCGCTGTTCGAGCCCGAGCCGAGCCTGGAGAGCGGCAACACCAAACGTCGGTTGCGCAATCTGATCGACGCCGGCGGCCTGCTGCAGAGCCTGGTCGAGATCCAGCCACGGCCCGCGGTCGACGACGAGCTGACGCGTGTGCACGCGCGCGGGTACGTCGACCGGGTCCGCGCGGCGAGCTCGGGCCTCGGCGGCGACGCGGGCGGGTCGACGCCCTTTGGGCGGTGGACGTATGAGATCGCGGCCCTGTCGGCCGGGGGCTGCCTGGCGGCGGTCGACGCCGTCCTCGAGGAGCGGGTGGACAATGCCTACGCCCTCGTGCGGCCGCCGGGGCACCACGCGGGCCCGGGCGGCGGATGCGGCTACTGCGTCTTCAACAACGTCGGCGCTCGCCGCGCTGCACCTCAGGCAGGCGCACGGCCTCGGGCGGGTCGCGATCGTCGACTGGGATGTCCACCACGGCAACGGCACGCAGGAGACGTTCTGGTCAGACCCGACCGTGCTCACCATCTCCGTGCACCAGGAGGACCTCTTCCCGCCGGCCAGCGGCTTGTCCGGCGACGTGGGCGGCGGTGCGGGCGCCGGCGCGAACATCAACGTCCCGCTGCCGGCGGGGCCGGGCGGGCCGCGTACCTCGACGTCCTGGACCGCGTCGTGGTGCCGGCGCTGGAGCGGTTCGCTCCCGAGTTCATCCTCGTCGCCTGTGGCCTTGACGCCGGGATGCTCGATCCACTCGGGCGGATGAACCTCACCAGTGAATGCTTCGCGATGATGACCTCCCGCCTCACCGCCATCGCTGCCTCGCTGTGCCGGGGGCGATTGGTCATGTGCCACGAAGGCGGGTATTCGAGCGCCTACGTCCCCTACTGCGGGCTTGCGGTCATCGAGTCGCTGGCGGGGGTGAGGACCGATGTCGTGGATCCGTGGCTGACCGACGCGCGTCGCGTGCGCGAGCTCCCGCTGCGGGAGCACGAACGCGATGCGATCGACCGGGCCGTCGCCCAGCACCGGCTCGCGTGAGCCGTAGGATCTTGCCCATGTCTCCCGCTCCCGCCTTCGCGGCCAAGCTCAACGAGCAGATCGCCAACGAGTTCGCCGCCCACCAGCAGTACGTCGCGTGCGCCGTCTACTACGACTCAGAAGCCCTCCCGCAGCTGGCCGGCTTCTTCTACCGCCAGGCGCTGGAGGAGCGCGACCACGCGATGATGATGGTCCAGTTCCTGCTCGATACCGACAGCGAGGTCACGATCCCGGGCGTCGAGGCGCCCCGAGCGCGGTTCGAAGACGTGGTCGCGCCGATCGCGCTGGCGCTCGAGCAGGAGCGGCGGGTGTCCGAGCAGATCAACGCTCTCGTGGCCGCCGCCCGTGAGGCGGGTGACTTCACGTCCGAGCAGTTCATGCAGTGGTTCATCCGCGAGCAGATCGAGGAGGTCGCGACCATGAGCAACCTGCTCCGGGTCGCCGAGCGCTCGCGCGCGGATCAAGCCGACATCGAGGAATTCATCGTGCGTGAGCACGCGGGCGCCGGGGAGCAGGACCTGACCGCTCCGCACGCCGCCGGGTCACGCTGACGCTGCTGGCCGCCGGTCTCGGCTAGCGGGGGCGAAGCGCGTCGATCACCAGATCGAGGTGTCGGCGCCAGTCAAACCCAGCTGCGGGGTGGGCCATCGTCGCCGAGACCCCGCACATGACCATGCCGATGTCGGTCGCCGTCGCGTCCGCGCGAATGGTCCCCGCGCGGCGGGCGCGCTCGATCAGCTGCGACGTCAGATCCAGCAGCTCGGCCTGCTCGGCCGCGGCATGGGTCCAGATGTGCTCGCCGGCTCCCGCGAGCACCTGTTGGGTGCCGGCGTCGCGCCCCAGCATTTCGGCGTTGGAGCGCATCAGGTCGGCCAGCACCTCAAACGGCTCGCCGTCGCGCTCCAGCGCCTCTCGCGCTTCGGCCGCGAAGAGCTTGAACTTCTCGCGCACCAGCGCGACCAGGAGCGCCTCCTTGGTCGGGTAGTGCCGGTACACGGTGCCGACGCCCACTCCGGCGCGGCGGGCGACGTCATCCATCTGCGCTTCGCTGCCGGACTCGGCGAATACCGCGCGGGCACCGCTGAGAATCCTCTCGCGGTTGCGGCGCGCGTCTGAGCGCAGGGGGCGCTCGCTCTGGTCCGGGGTCGTGGTCACGGGGTTTTCACATGAATCCTTGACAAACGGAATCACGGTTCACTATAGTCGGCCATGCAAACGGAACCGGAGGTCAGCTTCCATGTCAACGCTCAGCCACACCGAAAGTCCCTCGCTCTCCACGCAGCGGGCGAAGAACCTCGCGCTGTTGCTGCTCGCGATGACCCAGTTCGTGATCGTGATCGACGCGTCGATCGTCAACGTCGCGCTGCCGTCGATCGGCGCGCACCTGCACTTCTCGCGCGACGACCTCACCTGGGTGGTGAACTCCTACACGCTGACCTTCGGCGGCTTCCTGCTGCTCGGCGGGCGAATGGCCGACCTGTTGGGGCGTCGCCGGATGTTCATGCTCGGCCTCGTCGTCTTCTCCCTGGCGTCGCTGGCCGGGGGCCTCGCGCAGTCCGAGACCTGGCTGATCGCGGCCCGAGCCGTCCAGGGGCTGGGTGCCGCCATCGTGTCGCCGGCGGCCCTGTCGATCATCACCACCACGTTTGCCGACGGCGCGGAGCGCAACCGCGCGCTGGGGATCTGGGGCGCGGTCGCCGGCGCCGGCGGCGCCGCCGGCGTGCTGCTCGGAGGCATCCTCACCAGCGGGCTGAGCTGGCGCTGGGTGTTGTTCGTCAACGTCCCGATCGGGCTCATCGCCGCAGCGTTGGCCCCGCGAACGCTGCTCGAGAGCCGCCGCGAGGATGCCGGAGGCACCTTTGACATCCCCGGCGCGGTGACCGTGACGGCGGGCCTGGCACTGCTCGTCTACGCCGTCGTCGACGCGGTCAACGTCGGCTGGGGATCGACCCGGACGATCGCCTGCCTGGCCGCCGCCGTGCTCCTCCTCATCGCGTTCGTGGTGATCGAACGGCGCCAGGACGACCCGCTCATGCCGTTCTCGATCTTCCGCCTGCGCACACTGCGCGGCGCCAACATCGTGGGCCTGCTCATCGGCATGTCGCTGTTCTCCATGTTCTTCTTCATCTCGCTCTACCTCCAGGACGTGATGGGGTACACGCCGATCAAGACCGGGATCGCCTACCTGCCCCTGGCGGGAGGGATCATCGTCTCGGCCGGGATCGCCTCGCAGCTCGTGACGCGCGTGGGCTTCAAGATCCCGCTGACGATCGGGATGCTCCTGATCGCCGCCGGCCTGGTGTGGTTCGCCCAGGTGCCCGCCCCCCACGGCGCCTACCTCTCCGACATCCTCGGCCCGTCGCTGCTCGCCGCCGTCGGCCTCGGCTTCGCCTTCGTCCCCGTGACGATCGCCGCCGTGACCGGGACCGAGCCCCAGGAGGCCGGCCTGGCCTCAGGCCTGATCAACACCTCTCAGCAGGTCGGCGGCGCGCTGGGGCTCGCCATCCTCGCGACCGTCGCCAACAGCCGCACCCAGGGCATCCTGAACGGCGGCCTCCACAACACCGCCATCGCCCTCACCAAGGGGTTTGACCGCGCCTTCCTGATCGGCGCCGGCTTCGCGGTGCTGGGAGCGATCCTGACGCTGGTCATGATCTCCTCCAAGGACAGCCGCGATCACGCCAAGGCGGCCTCCACCGTGGACGCCGGGGTCGCGCAGCCAGCGACGAGCTGAGTCTCGGGCCGCGGCCAGCGCCCCGGAATCGCGCAGTCCGTCTCATTTGGCGGGGGGTCGGAGATGCCGTACGGTGAAGGCCATGAGGGCTCTGTCACGCGTGGCGGCCCGGCCTTGACGGCCCTGGACGCAGACGGCTCCGCGCGTCCACGGGTGGCCGAGCCCAACCGGTGGGCGGTGCTCGCGCTCCTCGGGACGGCACAGCTCATGGTGGTCCTCGATGCGACGATCGTGAACATCGCACTGCCGTCGGCGCAACGGGAGCTTGGTTTCTCGACGGCCGATCGGGAGTGGATTGTCACCGCCTACGCGCTGGCCTTCGGCAGCCTGCTGCTCCTGGGTGGCAAGTTGGGTGATCTCTTCGGGCGTAAGTTGACGTTCGTCACCGGTCTGATTGGTTTTGCGATCGTCTCCGCGATCGGCGGTCTCGCGCAGGGTTTCACCATGCTGGTGGCCGCCCGGGCGCTCCAGGGCGCGTTCGGCGCGCTGCTGGCACCGTCGGCGCTCGGACTGCTCACGGTCACCTTTGCCAACTCCCCGGACCGGCCGAAGGCGTTCGGGATCTTCGGCGCGATCGCCGGTGGCGGGGCGTCGGTCGGTCTGGTTCTCGGCGGGGTCCTCACCCAGGTGCTGTCCTGGCGCTGGTGCCTCTACGTCAACCTGGTGATCGCGGTGCCGACGGCGATCTTCGCGATGCGGCTGCTGGTCAATCAGCGCGACCCCAAGCGGGGTGGTATCGACGTGCCCGGTCTGCTCACCGCCTCCGCGGGACTGTTCGCGCTCGTCTACGGGTTCTCGAACGCGGAGACCCAGGGGTGGACCGCCACCGCGACGATCGTCGCGCTCGTTGCGAGCCCCGTGCTGCTGGGCGCCTTCGTCCTCATCGAGAGCCGCGTCAAGGACCCTCTGCTCCCGTTGCACATCGTGCGCGACCGGGCGCGTGGGGGCGCGTACCTCTCGGTGCTGCTCGCTGCCGCGGGCCTGTTCGGGGTGTTCTTCTTCCTCACGTACTACATGCAGTTGAACCTCCGCTTCTCGCCGGTGATCACCGGCCTCGCCTTTCTCCCCATGACGGCCCTCCTCGTCGCGACATCGGTCACTGCGCAGACCCGCGTGCTGCCTCGCACCGGCGCCAAGCCGCTGGTGATGATCGGGATGACCCTCGGGGTGATCGCGATGCTCGTGTTCACGCGGCTCAGTCCCGATGGGACCTACGCGACGCACGTCCTCCCAGGGCTGCTCATCATCGGCGTCGGGATGGGGTGCATCTTCGCGCCCGCGATCGGAACCGCGACCCTCGGCGTCGAGGTCCGTGAGACCGGCGTGGCCTCGGCGATGGTCAACACCTCCCAGCAGGTCGGAGGCGCCGTCGGACTCGCGCTGTTGAGCACACTCTCAGCGAGTGCCGCCGCTCACTATGCGCGAGCTCATGTCGGCGTACCCGGGCTGGCCGGACTGGCCACCGTCCATGGCTACACGACGGGGTTCTGGTGGGCGGCGGGCATCTTCGCCGTCGGCCTCCTCGTCGCGGTCGTGATCCTCCCGGCGAAGGCCGGAGCCCACGAGTGCAGCCTCCGGACCGCGCTCGCCCGTGGGATCGCCTATGCCCACCACCTCGAGGCGAGGGTGGAGGCCGCCACTCGTACCAACGCGTGAGCGATGAGGCGGTCGCTACGCAGCGGGGTGCTGCGGGGCGATCAGCACCGGGCGTTCCGCGTGCCCGGAGAGCTCGTGCGAGACGCTGCCGAGGATCGCCGCGGCGAACGCGCCCCGTCCGCGCTGACCGCACACGATGAGTCGCGCGTCGATCTCCCGAGCGACCTCGCGGATCGTCTTGGCCACCGATTCGGTCGCCTCGGCGACCCGCGGAGAGGCGTTGTAGCCGCGCCGGCGCGCGCCGGCGGCGCCCTCATCGGCGATCCGCTGGGCTGCGGCGATCTCGGACTCGTCGAGCTCACCCTCATTGGGGACGCCGACCAGGAGTGACCCTCCTCTGGCGAGCTGGATCGCCACCGGCGTCCACACGGCCAGCACGACCGCGTCCGCAGGATGCATGACGAGCTCGACGGCGACCGTCAGCGCGGCCTTCGATCCCTCAGAGCCGTCGTAGCAGAACAACACCGGTCTATCCATCGCTGCGCCTCGTCATCGTGATGATCAGCTCCTCGACGTTGCTCGAGTCCGGCTGCGGTGGCCGGCAACGTGCCAGATCACCTCGGCTGGGACAGGCTCGGGCCCATCCTAGAGGTTGCTCAGATGGGACGGGGGGAGCCGACTCGGGCCGAGAGCGGAGCCGTCAGCGCGACGCCCGCTGGGCGTTGCAACCCGTATCGTCCGCGGCACGATCGCCGTCTTGCCCGCTCACTCCCCACCGACGAATACATGTTGGCCGCCTCCGGGTGATCGGCGGCCCAGCGGTCGGCCCGGACTCTGACGTGAGCGGCGATCAGCGCGCCTACGAGGTCGCCTTCGTCCTGGGGGGAGGCGGCATGTTGGGGGCACACGAGGTCGGGATGCTGCGTGCGCTTGCCGAGACGTCGATCGAGCCCGACGTCATCCTGGGCACCTCGATCGGCGCGGTGAATGGGGCGATGTTTGCGGGCAGTCCGACGGTCGCCGGGGTCCAGCGTCTCGGCGAGCTGTGGAGTGACTCAAACGTCGTGGGGATGTCCGCCGGCGCGTTGCTGCGCCGGGTCACCACGCTCGCTCGTACGGGTACCCACCTGCAATCGCTCGAGGAGGTTCGGCGGCGTCTCTCGGATGCTCTGCCCGTTGGCCGCGTCGAGGAGCTTGAGATTCCCTTCCAGTGCGTCGCGGCGTCGATCGAGCGAGCTGCGGAGCACTGGTTCGACAGTGGAGTCCTGGCCGATGTCGTTCTGGCGTCGTGCGCGGTCCCGGGCATCCTCCCGCCAGTACCGATCGGCGATGAGCACTTCATCGATGGCGGGATCGTCAACTCCATCCCAGTGGCTCGAGCGGTCGCACTCGGCGCGAAGACGATCTACGTTCTGCAGGTCGGCCGGTTGGAGACGCCGCTTCAGCCTCCCCGCTGGCCGTGGGAGGTCGGATTGGTGGCGTTTGAAGTGGCGCGGCGTCATCGGTTTGCGAACGATCTGACTTCTCTTCCCGAGGGGGTGCGGCTCCACGTGCTGCCGACCGGAGGTTCCGCGGCCCCCGCGTACAACGATCTTGCCGGGCAGCTGCGCGTGCGGCGCATCGCCCGCGGTGTCGCGCAACAGATCGAAACCTCCTACGTCGCCTCGCTGCGCTACCTGCAGCAGCTGTGATGCCACGGGCGGCCATCCGACGTCCGGTCACAGTGACCGTATGGCTGGTCATATCGCTCGTTGGCCTCATCCTCTCGCCGGTGCTGCTTGCTCTGGCCGCGGTCGCGTCTGCTGTCTGGGGACGGCCGCAGCCGCTGATCTTCACCCGGCTGGTTGTTGCGTATTTCGCGCTCGAACTGGCGACGCTCATCGCCTGCGGCGGGCTGTGGGTGGCCAGCGGCGCAGGCTTGCTGATGGGCACCCGGCGCTTCCAGCTCCTGCATTACCGGCTTCTGCGCTGGTTCGTGCACGGCTTTGCGCAGCGCTGGTTGGCGTTGCTCGAGATCGACGTCGCGGCAGACGAGCCTAACGACGCGCTGACGGCGATGGAGACCGACAGGCCGCTGTTGTTCTTCAGTCGGCATGCCGGTCCGGGGGACACAATCGTGTTGATCGATCGTCTGCTCACGCGCTTTGATCGCCTGCCGAGCATTGTGTTCAAGCAGAGCGTGACGATCGATCCGTGTGTCGATCTGATCGCGCACCGCCTGCCTCATGCGGTCCTCGACACCGCCGACAAGGAGGAATGCGAGGCTCGGATCGAGGAGGTCGCAGCCGGGCTTGGCAGCCGAGGCGTGCTGTTGCTGTTCCCGGAGGGGGGCAACTTCACGCCCGAACGTCGTCGCCGAGCAGTGCGGAAGCTATGGCGCACCGGCCGACGACGAGAGGCGGCGAAAGCGGACCGAATGCCACACCTACTTCCGCCTCGACCCAGCGGGGCGCTGGCCGCCCTGCGAGGCAACCCGGACGCCGATGTCATCTTCGCCGCCCATTCGGGTCTCGGTCTCGCCGCGTTCCCGCGGGAGATCTGGCGCGCGGCGCCGCTCAGAAGAACGTTCACCACGCAGATGTGGCTCTCACCCGCAGCTGAGCGCCCCCGCGAGCCGGATGCGCAGGTCGCATGGCTGTACGCGTGGTGGAAACGGCTGGACGGGTGGATCGAGGAGCAGGGAACCGAGTCGTAGCCGACGCAACGAGTCGGGCCCCGGCGTGACGCCGACGGACGGATGCCTGTCGTTAGTAGTAGTGCCGACGGCCTCCCACGGCGCGCCCCATCGTGCCGACCAGCTACGTCGTGTGCGCGCACCAGGCGATTAACTACAAGCGAGGCACAAGCAGAAAGCGTTGCCACTGTGTGGTCGCTGACGCGTTAACTCGCCATACGATGCTGACTAGGTACCCAACCGCATGCAGGCCGCACAGAGAGATATCTGAGCAGCGACGACGACGGTCTGATGGGACCGCGGATACCGGCTTCTGTAACGGGGTAGTCGAGTGGAAGACATGAATCGGATCAGTGGGACTGACTGTCGAGTGATCTGCGCAGGTGCGGTGGCCGCGCGGCGGAGTCGCTGCATCCGGGACGCGCCGTGACGCCTGACCGCCGAGTGGTGGTCGTGGGCGCCGGCTCTTCGGGCTTGGTGTGTGCGATTCATCTCGCTCGGGCGGGCCTGTCGGTGACGGTGGTCGAACACGCTCCCGCGCCCGGCGGCGCCGCCACCAGCGTGGAGGCGACGCTCCCGGGATTCGTCCACGATCACTGCGCCGGATTCAATCCCATGACAGTCGCGTCGCCGGCCATGCGCGAGCTCGATCTCGAGGCGGAGGGTGTTCGCTGGATCAGCCCGAGCGCGATCATGGCTCACCCGTTCGAGGATGGGACCGCGATTGCATTGCATCGCGATCTTGAGGCGACGGTCGCATCGTTGGACGCGGGCCACCCAGGGGCAGGGCGGCCGTGGCGGGATCTGATGACGCAGTATCTCCCGCTGGCGCAGCGTCTGGTGGAGACGATCCTCGGGCCGTTGCCGCCGGTCCGACTGCCGATCGCGCTGGCCGCGTCGTTGCGCCGCGACGCGCTTCTGCTGGCTCGGCGCATGACCGGATCCATCGAGGCGTTTGGTCTTGACGTGTTTGCGGGTGCGACCCGCCCGACGGCGTGGTTCTCCGGGTCAGCTCAGCATTCGGGTCTTGCGCCGTCGACGGCTGGGAGTGGTGCGTTCGGGTTTCTTCTCCAGCTTCTCGCCCATTCCCACGGGTGGCCGTTCCCGGCCGGGGGCCAGGGGCGGATCAGCGACGCGCTGACGACGATCGCCACGCGCGAAGGTGTGCTGGTCCGGTGCAGCGCCCCGGTGGACCGCATCCTGGTACGTGGCGGGCGCGCCGGCGGCGTGCGGCTGCGCAGCGGTGAGGAGCTGGCCGCGCGGGACGTGGTGACGACGATCAGCGCCCGGCCATTGGCGGAAATGCTGCCCGACGATGCGCTGCCTGAGCGGTTGCTGCGCCGTCTGCACATCTGGCGATACTCGACCGCGGCGTTCAAGCTCGACTACGCGCTCTCGCGCCCCGTGCCGTGGGCGGCCTCGGAAGCGCGGCAGGCGGCGGTGGTGCACGTCGGCGGGGAACTGGCCGACCTGGCCGCGGCGGCCGACGCCGGACAGCGGGGCGAGATGCCGGACCGGCCCGCCCTCGTGGTTGGCCAGCACACCCTGTCTGACCCGTCACGTGCCCCCGAGGGCCAGCACACTCTCTACTGCTACGGGCACGTCCCGCCGCACTACGACTGCAGCGACGAGGAGGTGGCAGACCTGATCGAGCGTCAGCTCGAGCGGTTTGCCCCCGGTTTCTCAGAGGTGGTGTTGGCACGAGCGATCCGCAATCCACAACAGACCGAGGCCGACAATCCCAGTCTCGTCAACGGGGATCTCGGGGGCGGAACCTACGAGCTTGACCAGCAACTCATCTTCCGGCCCGCGCCGGAGCTCTGTCGCCATCGGACCCCGCTGCGCGGTCTCTACATCACCGGCGCGTCCGTGCACCCGGGAGGGTCGGTCCAGGGCATGGGTGGCCGGTCTGCGGCGCGCGCGCTGCTCGCCGACCGCCGCCTGCGCCCGTGGCGCGCCTGAAGAGCGTCAGGACTTGACGACGCCGGTTTCGGCGATGCGCTTGAGGCGGCGCAGCGACTCGGCGTTGCGGAGGCGGATCAGGGGATCGGTCAGTCGATTGAGCATCAGTCGCGAGAGCCGGTTACCGGCCTTCTCGGTCATGGTCACGAACGTTCCGCCGTCACGCTCCGCCAGCTGCATCGAGACCTCGGCGGTGCCGAGCGGCCGGGCACGGGCGTGCATGATCAGCCGGTGGGGCGGATCCACTTCGAGGACCTCGGTGTGGTCGTTGAGCTTCAGCGGTCCAACGCCGACCCGGTGATAGAAACGCGAGCCGACCTTTGGCCATTCTGGGTCCGCGTCCCGGATGACGTCGGAGCCGACAACCCAATCGCCGTAGTTGGCAGGATGTGCCAATGCGGCGAACACCTCGTCGGGTGTGACTGTTATCTGAATATGGTTGGTGGCCATGGAGGGGAGAGGGGGTCGCGTCAGCTACGCAGCTTCTGACGGATCCTCCGCGGCCGCCAGCCGCAGGGAATGGCGGCGGACGGAGCTGACGTGGGACTTCTGAAGCGGTAGTGCGAACTTGACGACGCCGGCGACTTCCTTGTCCTTGGCGGTCTTGTTGAGTGTGGCGAGGATCTCCCAATGGGCCATCTCGCCCGCCTCGGCCATGCTGAGGAACTCCAAGCCGTCGAGGGCCTCAGCGTCCTCGAGGTAGGTCTTCATGAAGCCGACGACCTCGGTCTTGGTTTCGCGCGCCTTCTTGGTGATCGCGGTGCGCATGCCGTCCCGTGAGCCTGCGACGACGTCACAGCGCTGCTCGAGCTTTGCCGCCTCGTCTCCCATCTGCCGCATGAGCTCGAGAAGCTCGGTCTCCTTCTCCTTGCGAGCCAGGGTCGCGACCTTCTTGGTGGCGGTCTGTGCCGCCTGAGCGAGCCCCAGAACCTCGGCGAGCTTCTCATCAAGGGTGGTGAGTTCAGCCATCTGTGTCTCCACTCCGTCTGGTCGTTCGTTCAGGCGCCTGTAGGCGGTCGATTCTCAGAGTCACAGAATTGCTCCTTGATAAGACATTGTCTAGATTGACTGCCCGTTGACGCACCCCACAACCAAGTCCTTGAGTGGAGAGAATGGGACGATGAGACTCACGCCAGAGGACGCCGGCGAGCTGCTGCGGGCTCGGGGCCTGCGCAGCACCCCGCAGCGACGCGCGATCCTGAGCGTCTTCGTAGGTGGGCGGACCGAGCACCTTTCCGCCGATGAGATCTACGCGCGCGCTTCGCGGGGGCTTTCGGAACTGAGCCGCGCCACGGTCTACGCCACCTTGGCGGAGTTCAGCGAGCTGGGGCTCGTATCAGCGTTCGGGTCCCCAGAGCCGGTTCGCTATGAGACCAACCTCGAGCCTCATGCGCACCTTCGCTGCCAGCTTTGCCTACGGATCTTTGATCTCGTCGGAGGCCAGCAGGATCCTGGCGATATCCCCGATCCCGGATTCGTCGCCGAGCGGGTTGAAACGCGAGCGGACGGGATCTGCGACGAATGCACCGCCTACGACCGCGGGCTACGCGCCGGGGCGAGCGCGATGAGCCGCTCCGGGCCCTCGAGCGACACGCTTTCGGCGTCTGGCGTCGCTGTCTCGGAGATCGACAGTCCGCTCGGACCACTGATCGTGGTCGCGACCAGCCAGGGTTTGACCCGCCTGGCATTCGATGATCACGGCGATGTTCATGCGTTGCGCGCCTATGGCTCACGACGCCGCGGCAGCCAAGCCGCCCGTCGGCATCTGGCGGAGGCGAGCACGAGCCTGGAGAGGTATTTCTCAGGTGAGCTTTCGCTTCCGGTGTGCAGCATCGACTGGGGCCAGCTCGATTCAGACGCGGCGGCGCTGACGGCGACTGAAGCGATCCCGTATGCGACGCATCGCTCCTACAGCACCCTGGACCAGGGCCTGTCCTCCCGAGATCTCGGACGTCTGCTCGGCCGCAATCCCATTCCGGTGTTCATGCCCTGCCACCGGGTCGGGCGCGGCACCGAGACGCCCACTGCCTTCGTCGGTGGAGCCGTCCGCCGGCAGTGGCTGGACGCTCACGAGCAGACCCACGGACCGGCGGCCTGAGTCGTCGCACCCACACGGTCCTCAGCCGGTGGCGGTCATTGTCGTCGGGTCCGGATCGGTGAGCTCCCGCACGGCGACCGACGCTCGCCTCAGCAGGCGCGACACCTGCATCTGCGAGCACCCCATCGCGTGGGCGATCTCGGTCTGCTTCATGTTGCCGCCGACGCGCAGCAGCACGGCCTGGCGCTCGAGGTAGGGCAGCCGCGTGATCGCTGCCATCAGCGACAACTTGGTCTCAACCAGGCCGAACAGAGGGTCTTCCGCGCCGAGCGTTTCGGCCAGCGACTGCGCGTCCTCGACGTCGGGGCCGGCCACGGGTGCGTCCAGGGAGTCCGCGTAGTGAGCGGTGCTCGCGCCGAGCCCGACGAGCACGTCATCGGCCGAGAGCTCCAGGTACTCGGAGAGGTGGTGAAGGCGCGGCGCGCGACCGGTGACGGCGGCGATCTCCCGCGACGCCCGATCGACGCGTAGCGCCATCTCCTGCGCCCCGCGCGGAACATGCGCTGACCAGCCGGTGTCGCGGAAATACCGCTTGAGCTCCCCGAGGATCGTCGGCACGGCAAAGCTCGCAAAGCTGGTTTCGCGGTCGGGATCGAACCGCTCGATGGCACCCAGGAGGCCCACCGACGCGACCTGCACGAGGTCCTCAAAGGCATCGTGCGAGTTGCGGTAGCGACCGGCGAGCTTGCGCGCCAGCGGCAGAAATCGCTCGCACAGCTCCTGACGAGCCGCCTGGTCGCGGTCGTCCTGCCAGCGCCGCACAAGCTCGCTCGTGCCGACGGTCAGACCCATCGGGCGCTGACCAGGACCGGTTCGCTCGGTCCCGATCGCGCGTGCGCGCGTCAACTCTGGCACGCGCGTCAGGCGGCCAACGGGAGGGCGGGTTCAGTGCTGGTGGGGCGGTGGATGGCGCCCGGCGTCACTGTCCGCATCCCCGTCGCGAAATCACCGATCGTTGTCCGCCTGCCTGAGATGCGCATTCCGGTGGCGAAGTCACCGGTCGCTCGGAGCAGGCCGGCGTGACGCATTCCAGTGGCGAAATCCCCGGAGTGGTAGCCGTGACCGATCTCGCGACGCTGGCCGCGCGCGAAGTCATCGTGGGCCGCGGTGCGGGGGTCACCGACGTGCGCGTCGACCTCACTGCTGATGGGGGACGGGCGGGAGTCAATAGCTGTGGTTTGCAACAGGAGTCATCTTTCGAGTTCAGCTTGAGTAGGCGCCTGCGATACGGGTCCGGCGGACTTGTCGAGGCGGCGAGAGCCAGCTAATCCGATAGCGGATCAGCTATCTGAAACCCACGTTACCCCCTGAACGGATGGGCGAAACGCGGTTAGCGATATCGATTATGGGATATGCTTCCGATCATGCCGATGCGCGCCACGACCGTTCGTTTCAGCGAGGATCTCTGGCAGCTGCTGGAGGACGAGTCGACGCGGCAGGGCATCAGCGCGGCGCAATTCGTGAGGGACGCGACGATCGTGCGACTCGCGTTTCTCGCCGGTCGCCGCGGCGACTCGGAATCGGAGCATTCGGTCGAGGCGATCGCCGAGCGCGCGGCGCGCCGTCACCAGAACAGCCGAGAGTCCGACACGGCGCTCCTCGCTCCCGAGCGGTTGACCGAGTTGCGCAGCACCCGGCTGCTCGACAGCCCGCCGGAGGAGAACTTCGACCGACTGACGCGCCTGACCGCGACGGTGCTCAACGTACCGGTCGCGCTTGTGTCGCTGGTGGACAGCGACCGGCAGTTCTTCAAGAGCTGCCTCGGCCTGCCGCAGCCCTGGGCCTCGCAGCGCCAGAGCCCGCTGTCGCACTCCTTCTGCCAACACGTCGTCGAATCGCGCCGGCCACTCGTCGTGTCTGACGCCCGGGAGCATCCGCTGCTGCGGGACAACCTGGGGATCCGCGACCTCGGCGTCATCGCCTACGCGGGCGCGCCGCTTATCACCCCCGACGGCCATGTGCTCGGGACGCTGTGCGCGATCGACCACGAACCCAGGCACTGGACTCCCGAACAGGTTGAGATCCTGTGCAACCTCGCCGGGTCGGTCCTCACCGAGATCCAGCTCCACGCCGCACAGCACAACCACGGCTAGCCCCCTCGCCTGCGCCGTGCGCAACCTCAGGTTCGCGCTCGTCGCGACGCATCGCCACCCCCACCAGCGAGCAAGTGCTTGGTGCCAGCAGCAGCGGGTACTCCCGGGCTCCATGGGCCCCCGCGCCTCAGCGCCAGCGCACTCCTCCTGTGCCCCATGTCAGCGCCGGACGGGCGCCGGCGCCGCGTCTCCGGACCGGGCCTATGCCCCTGCTGGACGGGCGCGACTGAGCGGTTCTGAGCGGAGAGGGGGGGATTCGAACCCCCGATGGACTGATAGCCCATACCGGTTTTCGAGACCGGCGCATTCAACCGCTCTGCCACCTCTCCGGGGTGCGGCGGAGAACAAGTTAGAGCACTCCGCGCAGCCTTGGCGGATGGGGCGCCGTGCGTTCGGAGCGCCGGCGTTCAGCGCCGGGAGGCGAAGAACGCGCGCAGCATGTCGCCGCACTGGTCAGCCAGCAGCCCCGACTGGACCTGGGGCCGGTGGTTGAGACGCGGCTCGGCCAGGACGTCGAGCACACTGCCGGAGGCCCCGGCCTTGGGATCGGTGGTTCCGAACACCACCCGCGGGATTCGGGCGAGCACGATCGCCCCGGCGCACATCGCGCACGGCTCGAGCGTGACGTAGAGCACGGAATCGAGCACTCGCCAGCTCCCCAGGGCACGTGCCGCGGCCCGCAGAGCGATCATCTCGGCGTGGGCGGTGGGGTCCTCGCGGAGCTCTCGCTCGTTGTGGCCAGCCCCGATCACCTCGCCGTCGTGGACCACGATCGCGCCCACCGGGATGTCGTCGTGCTCGACCGCCCGGGAGGCCTCCCGCAACGCCAGGCGCATGAAGTGCTCGTCTCGGGGGAAGAAGTGCGAGCCAGACATTGGCGTTTTTAAGAAGATCCGTGTACTTTTGGAGCGGGGGTGTTCGCTGTTCAATCATGTCTTAAGGTCTGACCACGCACGCTTGGGGCGCAAGCGGGGCGTGGGGATACAGGTCGCTCATCGCTACGGGCAGTCGCTGCGCCTTGCACTGCTGGGCTTCAGCCTGCTCGCGGCCGCGCTGACCTTCGGCACCGCGCGAGCGCGGGCGGCGGCCTACGTGCCGCACGAGGTCATCGTCGGCTACCGGGCCGGCGCGTTGGAGACCCCGGCGCTGGCCCGGTTCGGGGTGCGCTCGAGCACTCCGGCGCCCGCGCCGGGCAGCCGCGTCCTGCATCTGCGCTCGGGCGAGAGCGTCTCAGCGGCCATCGCGCGGCTGCGACGCCAGAGCGGCGTCGCCTATGCGCTGCCCAACTACATCGCACACCTTGCGGGCGGCTCGTCCCGTGGGAGCTCCACCGAGGCGGCGCAGGCCCAGCTGGCCGGCGAGTTCTACCCCGACGACGGCGGCCGCGCCGACACCGCCCACGGCTGGGAGCAGATGCAGTGGAACATGCTCCCGGGCGCCGGCGTCAACGCGCCCGAAGCCTGGGCCAACCTGCTCGGGGACCGCCGCGCCGGCGGTAAGGGCGTCGTCGTGGCCGTGCTGGACACGGGAGTCGCCTTTCGCAACTGGCGGCAGTTCCACCGCTCGCCCGACTTCGGCCGGACCCACTTTGTCTCGCCGTTCGACTTCGTGTCCAACAACAAGTACCCGCTGGACCGCAATGGCCACGGGACCTTCGTCGCCGGGATCGTCGCGGAGTCCACCAACAACACGATCGGCCTCACCGGACTGGCCTACGGCGCGTCGATCATGCCGATCCGCGTGCTGGACTCCAGCGGCGAGGGCGACGAGGCGACCATCGCGCAGGGCATCCGCTACGCGGTCGACCACGGTGCGCAGGTAATCAACCTCAGCCTCGAGTTCCTCCCCAGCCAGGTCAACTCGGGCACGGAGATCCCGCAGATCGTCAGCGCCATCGGCTACGCCCACCGGCGCGGGGTGACGGTCGTCGGCGCCGCCGGCAACGACGAGACCGATCAGATCGCCTATCCCGCCCGCGCCCCCGGCGTCATCTCGGTCGGCGCCACCACCAAGGATCGCTGCCTGGCCGACTACTCCAACGGCGGCAACGGCCTGGACATCGTGGCCCCCGGCGGCGGCAACGACGCGATCATGCCCGGCGAGCCCGACTGCCACCCCGAGCGCAGCCTGCCGTCGATCTACCAGCTCACGCTCACCTCGCCCCCGCACTGGGACCAGTTCGGCTATCCCAGCTACTACATCGGGACCTCGATGTCCTCGCCCGAGGTCGCCGCGGCGGCGGCGCTGATCATCGCCAGCCGGGTGATCGGCCCGCATCCGACGCCCGATCAGATCCTCAAACGGCTGGAGCAGACGGCCACCACGCTGCCCATCGGCGGGACCAAGCCCAACTCCGACTACGGCTACGGGCTGCTCAACGCCGGGGCCGCAACCACCCCGGGGCTGCCCGCGCCGCCCACGACGACGCCCCCGCCGACGACCACCACACCGACGACGCCGACCACCACGACGCCCACGCCCTGACCGGCAGCGTTACCCCGCGCGCACGATCAGCACCGAGCACGGCGCATGGTGCGACACCTTGTTGGGCACCGAGCCCAGCAGGAAGCGCGTCGCCCCCGTCATCCCCTTGTTGCCGACGACGATGAGGTCCGCGGCCTGCTCCTCGGCAACGTCGAGGATGGCGTCAGCCGCGTCGCCGACCCGGGCGAATGTCTCCACCCGGGACACGCCGGCGGTCTCCGCGTCGCGCCGCGCGGACTCCAGGAGGGCCAGGACCTCCGCGCGCATATTGACCTGAACGTCGGAGGGGACCTGCACCCGCTCGATGCGCAGGTGCCGCTCGGGGACCGGCTCGTAGGCCGACACGATCTGCAGCCGCGCGCCCAGCGCGGAGGCCAGCCGGACGGCCCGGGAGACGGCTGCCCCCGCCGCGTCGGACCCGTCTGTGCCGACGAGGATGGACTCGAACATGCCGCGTCAGGCCAGGCGCGTGATCGCGATGACGATCCCGGCGACGACGAACACGACGATCAGTACCTGGGTCCAGAGGACTATGCGCGGCATCTGCATACCGCACCAAAGCTATCGTCTCGGCCATGCCGGAGCCGGTCAGTCCCGCTCTCAAGGCGGTCAGCGACGCCGTGCTGGCGGTCGCGTCGCGGCTCTCGGTCGACGAGGTCCTCCAGCAGCTGGTCGACTGCGCGCGCGAGCTGGTGGAGGCGCGCTACGCCGCGCTGGGGATCCCCGACGGCGCCGGCGGCTTCCGACGCTTCCTCGTCGCCGGCATGAGCGATGAGCTGGTGGCGGCCATGGGCCCGCTGCCCCGCACCCACGGGATGCTCGGCGCCATGCTGGAAACCGAGGGCGCCTACCTCACCGACGACATCCACAAGGACCCGCGGTTTCGCGGCTGGTGGCCGCGGGCGCATCCGGACATGCGGTCGTTCCTGGGCGTGCCGATCGTCGCGCCCGAGGGCGTGATCGGCGCCTTCTACCTCACCGAGAAGGAGCACGCGCCGACCTTCGACGCCCACGACCGCGAGCTGATCGAGCTGCTCGCCTCACACGCCGCGATCGCCATCACCAACGCCCGCCTGTACGAGCGCAGCCGCGAGCTCTCCATCCTGTCGGAGCGCAACCGTCTTTCCCTGGAGCTGCACGACGTCGTCAGCCAGAAGCTGTTCAGCCTCAACCTCGCCGCCGAGGCGGCGGCCACGCTGCTTGACCGCGGCCCCGAGGAGGCGCGTCCGCAGCTCGAGCGCGTCCGCGACCTCGCGCGCGAGGCGCTGGCGGAGCTGCGGTCGCTCATCTTCGGGCTGCGCCCGGCCGAGCTCGAGCGCGACGGGCTGGAGGGCGTGCTGCGCAAGGAGGCGACGATGCTCCAGCGCGTCCATGGCGTGAAGGTCCGCGTCGAGGCCGAAGGTGGGCCGTCCGTCGTCGAGCCCGCGTGTGCCGGGGAGATCCTGCGCATCGTGGAGGAGGCGCTGCACAACGCGGTCCGCCACGCGTCTGCCCACACCGTGACCGTCCACCTCCACGGGGCCGACCACGCGCTCATGGTCGAGGTCACCGACGACGGGATCGGCTTTGACCCCACCGACCCGGAGCTGCGCTCGCGCCACCTGGGCCTCACCTCGATGGAGGAGCGCGCCCACGAGCTCGGCGGGACACTGACCCTGACCACGCGGCCGGGCCGCGGGACGGTGGTCAGCCTGGAGGTGCCCCTCAATGGCGCCTGATCCGATCCGCGTTCTCGTCGTCGACGACCACGCGGTCGTGCGCGAGGGCCTGCGCACGTTCCTCGAGCTCCAGGACGGCATCGAGGTCGTCGGCGAGGCCGCCGACGGCGAGGAGGCCGTGGCGCGGGCGACCGAACTGACGCCCGACGTCATCCTCATGGACCTCGTCATGCCTCGCGTGGACGGGATCGGCGCGATGCGCGAGCTGCGCCGGCGCGCCTCGGCCAGCCGTGTGATCGTGCTCACCAGCTTCCTCGACGACGAGCGCCTCATGCCCGCGCTCCAGGCAGGCGCGGCCGGCTACCTGCTCAAGGACGTCGAGCCCGCGGAGCTCGCCCGCGCCGTGCGCAGCGCCTGCGCCGACGAGGCGCTCATCGATCCGACGGTGGCCGCGCGCCTGCTGCACACGCTGAGCGGCGACCGGAGCCGCGACGGCCGCCGCGGCGCCGGTGGCCTCGTCAACGCCGCCGACGCCATCGAGCAGCTCACCCGCCGCGAGCGCGAGGTCCTGGACCTGATCGCGCTCGGCCACTCCAACAAGCGGATCGCACTGGAGCTCGGCGTCGCCGAGAAGACGGTCAAGACGCACGTGGGCCACCTGCTGGCCAAGCTCGGCGTGGCCGATCGCACCCAGGCCGCGCTGCTGGCCGTGCAGAGCGGTCTGGGCGGGGTGGGGCGGGTGGGGCCTGGGTCTTAGGACCAATTACCGCTACAAATCGGGACCGCTCCCGACGTACCGTCGATGGCATGTCCACAGCCATCATCACCGGAGCCTCCCGCGGCCTCGGACTGGCGCTCGCCCGGGCGCTCGCGGGCCGCGGTTGGAGGCTCATCATCGACGCCCGCGGTGCCCCCGAGCTCCAGCGGGTCGCCACTGACCTCGAAGCCATCACCCACGTCCGGGCGCTGCCCGGCGACGTGGCCGACGACTGGCACCGGGGCGCCCTCATCGACGCCGCCGGCGAACGGGTCGACCTGCTCGTCAACAACGCCTCCACACTCGGGCCCAGCCCCCAGCCGGCGCTCGCCGAGTACCCGCTGGACGCGCTCCAGCGGGTCTATGAGGTCAACCTCCTCGCGCCCCTCGCCCTGGCCCAGCTCTCGGTGCCGCTCATGCCCGCGGGCGCGTGCATCATCAACGTCACCTCCGACGCCGCCGTCGAGCCCTACGAGGGCTGGGGCGGGTACGGGTCCTCAAAGGCGGCGCTCGAGCAGCTCACCGCGATCCTCGCCGCCGAGCAGCCTCGGCTGCGCGTCTACACCGTCGACCCGGGTGATATGCGCACCCAGATGCACCAGGAGGCGTTCCCCGGAGAGGACATCTCCGACCGCCCGCCCCCGGAGGAGAGCGTCCCGGGCCTCCTCGAGCTGATCGAGTCCTCGCTGCCGAGCGGGCGCTACCGTGCCCGCGAGGTCCTGGCCTCAGGGATGGCGTCATGAGGACGGCTCTCGCCTTCGAGCTGCCCCACGCCCTCGAGGCCACCGAGCCGCCTGAGGCGCGGGGCAGCGCGCGCGACGCCGTCCGGCTGATGGTGGCCGACGCAGCAGCGGACCACATCACCCACGCCGCCTTCTCAGAGCTGCCGGAGTTCCTGCGGCCCGGCGACCTCGTCGTGGTCAACGTGTCCCAGACGCTGCCGGCGGCGGTCGCGGCCACGCGTGCCGGCGGCACCGCGCTCCGCGTCCACTTCGCGACCCGGGCGCCCAAGCTCGACGACCGGTGGCGGGTGGTGGAACTACGGTCCGCCGACGGCGCCAACCCGGTCCGCGGGCGTGCCGGGGAGACGATCACGATCGGACCCCATCGACCGCCCGAACCCACCCACGCCGAGCTGGCCCTCGTCGCCCCGTACGCCTCCGGCTCGCGGCTGATGCTGGCCCGCCTCGACGGCGCGGGCACCGTCGAGGACCTGCTCCTCCACCACGGGGAGCCGATCCGCTACGGCTACGTCACCCACCGGTGGCCGCTCGAGGCCTACCAGAACGTCTACGCGCGGGTCCCGGGCAGCGCCGAGATGCCCAGCGCCGGGCGCCCGGTCACCCACCGGCTCATCTCCGAGCTCGCCACGCGCGGGATCGCCGTGGCGCCGCTCACCCTGCACACCGGCGTCTCCTCGCCCGAGCGCCACGAGCCGCCGTTCCCCGAGGAGTACGAGGTGCCGGAGTCCACGGCGCGCCTCGTCAACCTGACTCACGAGGCCGGCGGTCGCGTGATCGCGGTGGGCACCACCGTCGTGCGGGCGCTTGAGACCGTCGCGCGCGCCGACGGCTCGGTGACGGCCGGCGCCGGGTGGACGAGCCTCGTCATCGACCCCGACCGTGGCGTGCATGCCGTCGACGGCCTCATCACCGGCTGGCACGAGCCCGAAGCGTCGCACCTGAGCATGCTGGCCGCGCTCGCCGGCGAGCCGTTCCTGGAACGCTGCTACCACGCAGCGCTGGACCAGGGCTACCTGTGGCACGAGTTCGGCGACAGCCACCTCATCCTGCGGTGATCGCCGTCGGCCCGGACGCGTGGAGCTGCGCCGCCCCGAGATCGTCGAGCAGCCCCACGCACCGCGGCGGACGGCCATCCTCGAGCAGGACCGCTCCACCCGGCCAGTAGGGGTGCGGCGCGGTGGCGCGGTCCACCAGCAGCGGCTCATACAGCCAGGCGCCCGTGTTGATCATCCGCGGGCGCGTGGGCGGACTGGCGGGCGCGTTTTCATCAGGCCACGGCTCGTCGCCGATCGGTCCGCGCCGGTGCACATGCCCGAACAGCACCCAGTCGGCGTCGATGCCCAGGCGCCGCACCACGCGACCCATGGCCGGCGTAGCCGCCCGGCGCATCTGGACGTCGAGCAGCTTGGCCGTCACCGGCGCCATGCCGGTGTTGAGCAGCACCCGGGGAACGACGCGCAGCTGCTCGAGCATGGTCTGGATGAGGGTGGCGACCGGGCGGGTCATCAGCCGGACCGGCAGCGGCTCGCGCGAGCGCGTTCCGTGACGGTGCAAGCGCTCGTACTCCATGGGCGACGTGGCGCGGACGTCGCGCCTGGCCGGGCGCAGCAGCCCGAAGGCCGAGTCAGGGAGCAGGTGGTGGTCCAGGTAATGGCCATGCGTCGCCCAGATGCGGTCGCCGAGCCACACCCCCGGGTAGCTGACGCGGACGCGCGCCGGGGCCAGCCACGAGACCAGACGCTCGAGCGCGGGGCTCGCTGACGGCGGCACCGCATGGGAGGCCTGCAGCTGGCCGCCCTGAGCGAGGGCCCAGGCGCGCAGGAACGGGGCGTCGTGGTTTCCGGGGACCACGATCACCTCGCGATCGGGTCCCAGCGCCTGGCCGAGCGCATGGAGCACGGGCTCGGCCGCCAGCATCGTGCGGCGGGGCTGGCGGTGCACGAGCTCGATGGTGTCACCGAGCAGGACGAGGCGGTCGGTGTCGGCGGCGGCCTCGAGCAGCCGCTGCCGGACCTCGGGCATGCGGAGCACGTCGTGGCCGCGGCGATTGCCGAGGTGCAGGTCGGAGATGACGAGCGTGCGCACGGCGGCGCACGATAGCCGCGCCCTCCGGAGCGGCCCGCTCCCGGCGAGATGAACCTAGGCGGTGACGAGCGTCTCGAAGTGCACCGGCACGCCCCGCGCGACGATCAGCACCGGCGAGGTCGCTTCCTCCAGCGCGTTGGCCGCATGCGAGGTGAGCATCACGCGTCCGGCGCGGGCCTCGGGGCGCGAGCCGACGACAAGCAGGTCGACGCCGCGGTCGCGATCGACGACGGTGGCGTCCAGTCGGTCGGCGATGGAGAAGGCGGTCTCGATCGCGGCCTCGTCGGCGGTGCCGCGCAGGACGCCGACGGTGTGGATCTCCGGCTGGCCGGCGACGGCGTAGTCGGCGGGCGCCAGCGCCAGGGCACTGAGGCCGCCCTCGAGCAGGCTCTGGGCGGAGCGGCCGATGGACACATGGCCGCGGCGCGTGCGGTACTCGGATCCGAAGACGATCATGTCGGCCTGCTCGGCCGCGGCGAGCCACGCCAGGCCCTCGCCCGTCGAGGCGTTGACGACGACGCGACGCGGGATGTCAGGCTCCTCCAACCAGCCGGCGCCGCGCTCCAGCAGGGCGTGCGCCTCGTGGTGGCAGAGCTCCTCGGCATCCGGGCAGCGGTGGACGGCGTGACGCACATAGGCGAGCGTCAGCCTGGCGCCGGCATCGCGCAGGGTCCGGCCGAGCATGAGCGCGTCGCGGTCGTTCGGGGTGTCGTCGTAGGAAACGATCGCGTGGGGTGTCATCCGGACTTCTCTCCCTGGTCAGCGTGATCTGCCGTCTAGTTGGCCGCAGCGTCGCAGTCTCATGCTCATCAGGACCAATGAAGTTGTTCATGATCTCGATAAGCTTTGCTAATGCTGAACCTGAGGCGGCTCCAGGTGCTCTGCGAGGTCGTCAACCGGGGGTCGTTCTCGGCCGCGGCCGACGCGCTGTCCTATACGCAGTCGGCCGTCTCGCAGGCGATCGCGCGGCTGGAGGCCGAGGTCGGGGCCGCGCTGGTCATCCGCGACCGGCGCGGGGTCCGGCCCACCGCCGCGGGCACCACGCTCGTCGCCCACGCCGAGTCGATCTTCGCTCAGGTCGAGGCCGCCGAGACCGAACTGGCCGCGGTCCTCGGCGTGCGCGCCGGCCGCCTGCGGGTCGCCTCCTTCCCGTCGGCCGGCGCGACGCTGATGCCGCTGGCCGTCGCCGCCTTCCGCCGCGCCCACCCCGACGTCGCGCTCACCCTTGCCGAGGGCGAGCCCGAGGAGATCGGGCCGCGCCTGCGCGCCGGCGAGTTCGACCTGGCGCTGCTGTTCGAGTTCCCAGGCGTGCAGCCGCGGCGCGAGCGGCCGGGCGCCCGCCTGCGGTCGGTGACGCTGCTGGAGGACCCCATGGACGTGGCCCTCCCGGCCGACCATCCGCTGGCCTCCACGCCGGCCCTGACGCTGGCCGACCTGCGCGACCAGCAGTGGGTTCAGACCTCGGCGGAGAGCCCGTGCGCCCGGCACGTGGTCCGCTCGTGCCTGGCCGCGGGCTTTGAGCCCTACGTCGCCTTCGAGTCAGACGACTACGACACGGTCCAGGGCCTGGTGGCCGCCGGAGTGGGGGTGGCCCTCATCCCGCGGCTGGCTCTCACCCGAGTGCACCGCGGGATCGTCGTGCGGGCGCTCGCGCCGGCGAGCCCCGCGCGCCAGGTGACGGTGGCGACGATGTCGGGCCCCGGCGTCGCGCCGGCTGCCAAGGCGATGATCGAGCTTCTGACCGACGTCGCCGGGCGCTACACCGAGACGCCCGCCGCCGCCTGAGCGCCCCGGCGCTCAGCCGCGCTCGGCCACCGCGCGCGCCAGCTCCTGCGCCCGCCGCCCCACGACGATCGGGCGCAGCGCGCGCTCCAGAGGCCGCGCCAGCATCCCGACCGGCCCGGGGTCGACCGACAGCGCGTAGGTGGCTCGCGTACGGCCGGGCCCGGCCTCTTCGAGCTCCCAGGAGGCGTCGAGCGCGTCGACATCGTCTGACTCCATGCGGGTGAACCCCAGCCGACGGGGCGGTTCATAGCTCACGCGGATGCGCGCCCGGACCTTGGTGAACTTGGCGTCGTGGACGATGTCGCAGACGAGCGGCCGTCCGGCGTCGTCGCGCTCGACCACGACGACGCTGTCGAGGCCGCTCTGCCAGCGGGGGGCGTCGGCCACGTCCTCCACCACCGCCCAGCACCGGTCGATGGGGGCCTCGATCTCGGCCGACGACGAGCCGCTCAGCAGCGTCATCTGTTGGTGATCGCGACCTTCTCGCTCAGTCGTGTCCGGCGTGCCGAGGCGTCCACCACGGTGACCGTGACCACCTGGCGCTGGTGGAACGTGGAGTCGGCCACCCGTCCGCCGCGGGCGCCCAGGCTGGGTGCGGCGAGGATGATGCCCACGCTGCGCGCGGTCTTGCGCAGCTTGATCGTCAGGACCGTCCCGCGTGATACGGCGTCGGTGAACCGGAGGTGCGCCGGCCGGCGTGCGGCGGTGGTGGTGACGCCGACTCCCCGGCCGGTGGCGATCGTCAGGACGCGCGGCACGGTCACCTGGAGCGTGCGCAGGTCGGGCGCGTACCTGCCGGCGGTGACGGTGAAGGCCAGCTGGGGTCCGCCGGCGGTCTGACGGAGCGACAGCCGCGAGATCGCCGGCAGCGCGCCGACCGTCCACACGAACGAGGTGCCCGCGGTCTGGGCCTGGCTGTCGTGGGCGCTCGCGCGGACGGTGTAGCGCCCCGGGCGGGTCGGGTGCCCGGTGACGAGGCCGGTGGAGGCGTTGAGCTTCAGCCCCGGCGGCAGCCCCGCGGTCGCGTAGGTCAGAGCCTCGCCCGAGGAGGCCGTCGCGCGCAGGCGCAGCGACACCGACTGATCGACGGTTGCCGTGTGCGTGCCCGGGTTGGTGATCCGGATCGTGTTGGCGCACAGGGCGCCGGCCAGGCTCGCGGCGTTGGGAGTGCCCAGGCCGCTGGCGGGGTCATAGCCCGGCCCGGCCGCGTAGCGGCCTCCGTTGGTCTGCGTGAAGTCGTTGTTGCCGGTCGTGACGTCGTTGAAGTCCGTCGCGTACGCGGAGTCGGCCGCCTTGTAGAGGGCCGGATTGGCGTAGCCGACCGGGGCGCCCGAGCACGCGCGCGACCCGTCGGTCAGTGCCAGCAGCGCCGCCCACAGCGGTGAGGCGCCGCTGGTCCCGCCGATGCCCTGCCAGCCCGCGGGCTCGCCGGTCACCTCGCCCCGCCCGTTCCAGTAGATGAGGTAGCCGGTGGCGGGATCGCCGTCGGCGGCCACGTCGGGGACCTCGCGGCAGAAGCCGCTGGGGTTGCCGCAGGCTGAGCCCGCGGCCTGGGCGGTGCGGACGTTCAGCGAGGCCGCCGACTCCAGCTGGGGCGACGGCATCGGCCACAGCGATGAGACACCCCCGCCGCTGGCGCCCTGCTGGAGCATCCCGCTGAGGGGCGTCCCGCCGCTGTTCCAGACGCTCTCGGTCGGTCGCGGTCCCAGCGCCGACAGGGTGGTGCCGCCCACGCCGGTCACGAACGGCTGGCTGGAGGGGTCGTCGACGGCCGCCTGAGTCTGGGGCAGCGCGCCCCCGGTGTCGCAGTCCTCCGCGCCGCTGTCACCCGAGGCGGCCACGATCGACTGCCCCTGGATCGTCGCCTGCTCAAACAGGATGTTCTCGGCAGCGGCGTCGGCCTGGCCGAGCGCACGCTCGCACTGGCCCCAGGAGACGGTGACGACGCGGGCGCGGTTCTGGTTGATGATCGCGCTGAAGGTGTCATAGGGGCCCGAGCCGGGGGAGCCCGAGTTGGAGTTAGGGCCCTGGTAGACGAGCACGTTGACGTTCGGGGCGAGGCCGACGAGGTTCTCGATATCGAGCGCCGCTTCGCCGCTGCCCGGCCCCGTTCCGGCCCCCTGATCGACCGGCACGTACGAAATCGTGGCGTGGGTGCCGTAGCACGACTGATAGGCGGCGATGTCCGCGGGGTCGTCGGGCTCGAGCTCGTAGACGGCGACGGTGACCCCGGCGCCGCTGTCGCCCGCGCCGTACAGGCCCGAGAAGCCGTAGGCGGAGGCGATCTCGTCGGCGGTGAAGGCCTGCTGGCCGGGTGCGGCGGCCGAGGCGGCGCTGCACGGCTGCGGGCCGCCGGTGACGACGTGGCCGCGGCTGCTCGGGCTCCGCCCGAGACCGGAGCGCGAGCCCGGCCGCGCCCGAACGAGCAGTGGCCGCGGCGCCGCGACGGTGTTGAGGCCCACGATCGACTGGACCGCCCGCGCCAGCGACGTGGGGAGGGCGGGCGCGGCGCTGGCTCGGATCGCCATCCGCCCGTCGCGGAGCGCCATCCGTGTCAGCGACACCGAGAACGCATGCTCGAGCCGGGTCGCGCTGGCCACCACGGAGATCGACAGGGCCCCACGGCTCAGCGCTCCGGGGGCGAGCCCCTGCGCGCGCAGCGACCGGCGCACGGCACTGATCTGCGCCGCGGTGGCGCCGAAGCGCCGCGCGAACTGCACTGGGGTGAGATAGGCGCGGTAGCTGGCCGACCCGGGCGTCGAGACGGCGCGCGCGTAGGCGGCCAGGGCGGCCGGGTCGCGGGGGCGCAACGCCACCGTGATGTGCAGCCGGGTGGCCGCCGGCACCATGCCCACGAACCTGGCCCCGGTGGGCACCGCCGGCGCGTGGCCGACGCGGACAGTCGCAGCCTGCGCCGCGGCCACGGGAATGAGTACCGCCAGAGTGAGAGCACACGCCAGCCGCCGGGCGGTTCGCGATCCTGCCATACGCCCGCTCAGCGTACCGCTGCGTCGAGGCGCTCGGCGAGGTGGCGCTTGACCTCGGGCCACTCGTCGTCGATCACGGAGTAGTAGGCCGAGTCGCGTGCGCCGTTGTCCCGGACGACCATGTGCTTGCGCAGGATTCCCTCGAAGGTGGCGCCCAGCGCGAGCAGCGCACCCCGGGAGCGCTCGTTGCGCGCGTCGGTCTTGAACTCGACGCGCCGCAGGCCGACCCGCTCGAAGGCATGCTCGAGGAGCAGGAGCTTGGTCTCGACGTTGGCGCCGGTCGACCAGGCGCTGCGCGTCACCCACGTCCATCCGATCTCGGCGCGCATGTGCTCGAAGCGCATCTCCAGGAAGCGCGTCGAGCCGAGGACCTGGGCCGAGTCCGCGGCGACGATGGCATACGGGACCGCGCTGCCCTCGCGCGCGGCCGCCAGCGTGCTGATCAGCCACTCGTGCAGCGCATCGCGCGAGGAGGCCATGTCCACCGGCATCCACGCGAACATCTCTGGATCGCCGGCCGCCTCGATCAGCCCGGGCTCGTGCTCGGCCGCCAGCGGCTCGACGCGGACCAGCCGTCCGGCGAACGTGCCACGTAGGTCGGCGGCGGTCAGGTGCGGAAGCGGCTCGGTGGGGGCATCGGGCACGACGGCGACCTTACGGCACGGTGTGCTGCCGCGCGTTTATATTCCGGCCCCGTGCCCAAGCTGCTGATCATCATCGCCAGTACCCGGCCCGGGCGCATTGGCCTGCCCGTGGCCAACTGGTTCATGGAGCAGGCCGCCGCGCACGGCGGCTTCGAGCTGGAGCTCGTCGACCTCTATGAGCTGGACCTGCCGTTGCTCGACGAGCCCAACCATCCGCGACTGCGCCAGTACACCAAGGAGCACACCCGCGCCTGGAGTCAGACTGTCGATGGCGCCGACGCCGTGGTGTTCGTCACCGCCGAGTACAACCACAGCTACACCGCCGCGCTCAAGAACGCGATCGACTTCCTGCACAACGAGTGGCACCACAAGCCGCTGGGCTTCGTCTCCTACGGCGGGGTCGCCGCCGGCACGCGGGCGATGCAGGCGCTCAAGCCGGTGGCCATCGCACTCGCCCTCGTCCCCATCGTGGCCGCGGTCAACATCCCGTTCGTGCAGCAGTTCCTCACCGACGACGGCACGATCGTCGGCAACGACGTGATGGTGGACGCGGCGGCCGCGATGCTCGACGAGCTGATGACGATGCACGGGGCCCTCGCGCCGCTGCGCGCCGCGCAGGGCTGAGAGCAGCGTCGTTCGGGCTAGGCGGCGGCGCGCAGCGCGGCCTTGCGCGCGTACATCGCCTCGTCGGCGCGACGCAGCAGCGAGCGGATGTCCTCGCCCGGGGTGGCCACGACGCCACCGACGCTGACGCCGACCGTCGCGCGCTGGTCGCCGTAGGCGACCGGCTCGGCCGGCGCACGCTCGATCCGCGACATGACCGCCTCGGCCGCGGCCGGGGTGGAATCGACCTCGGCCACCACGACGAACTCGTCGCCGCCGATCCGCGCCACGGTGTCCTCGGCGCGCGTCGCCGCCATGAGCCCGTGGGCGACGGCCACCAGGACCTGATCGCCCGTTCCGGCCACGCGGTGCTGGTGGGCGTCGTCGACGACGTGGACGGCCGCGGCCGCTGCTCTGGACACATAGGAGGCCAGCCGCGTGATGCCCGTCAGCGCCGGGTCGCCGGCGCGCTCGAGCAGGCCCAGACGGGCGATCGCGGCGGTGTGGCGCGTCGCGTGGGAGTCGTTGGCGAGCATTGCTGAATAGGATCGACCGAGCTCACACTGCCTTGAGCATCATCTGGTGCCTCCCCTTCACGCCATCGCCATCTTCGCCGCCGGGATGGTCGCGGGCACCATCAACACGGTCGTCGGCAGCGGCACGCTCTTCACCTTCCCGGTGCTGCTGGCGTTCGGTTACCCCCCCGTGGTGGCCAACGTCTCCAACACGGTCGGGCTGGTCCCGGGCTCGGCCACGGGGGCGCTGGGCTACCGGCGCGAGCTCGCCGGGCAGCGCGGCCGGCTGATCACCCTCGCCTGCGCGTCGGTCACCGGAGGGGTGATCGGGGCGGTGCTCCTGCTCAGCCTGCCGGCCTCGGCGTTCAAGGCGATCGTGCCGGCGTTCATCGCCGTGGCGCTCGTGCTCATCATCCTCCAGCCTCGCCTGTCGAAGCTCCTGGCCAAGCATCGTCCCCACGGGCGTGACAAGCCGGGTCCCTTCGTCCTGCTCGGGGTCCTGCTCGGCGGCGTGTACGGCGGCTACTTCGGGGCCGCCCAGGGGATCATGGTGCTGGCCATCCTCACCCTGAGCCTCGACGACGAGCTTCAGCGGCTCAACGCGGTGAAGGTGGTCCTCACGGGGCTGGTCAACCTCGTCTCCGGGATCGTCTTCGTCTTCGCCGCCCACGTGGCGTGGGGGGCCGCCGGTCTCATCGCCGGCGGCTCGCTGCTGGGAGGCATCATCGGGGCGCGCACCGGGCGGCGCCTGTCCCCGACCGCGCTCCGGGCTGTGATCGTCGTGGTCGGGATCACCGCGATCGTGCGGCTCCTGGCCTGACGTGTGTCCGAATAAGCGCCGCAGTGGCGCTTATTTTGCGTCACGGGGGTCAGGGAGTCACCGGGTCACGGGGTCCCGGCCCCTCGACCGCAGCCGCCGCCGGCCCTACCGCTCAGCGCTTGTAGGTGCCCACCAGCCGCGCCTGCTCGATGACGTGGTCCTCGATGCGCTCCAGCAGGGTCCGCCGGGCCAGGCCGGGCTCCAGGTCAAGGTCCGTGTCCAGCGCGTAGACCCAGAAGTAGTAGTGGTGGCTGCCGTGATCGGGCGGGGGCGCCGGGCCCATGTAGCCGGGCTCGCCCATGGAGTTGACGCCCTGGACAGCGTCGCCGCCGCCTTCGGGCAGCCCCTCGGCGCTGCCGGGGATGCCGTAGGCGACCCAGTGGGTGAACCCATCCACCAGCGGGCGCGTCAGGATCGTGGACGACGACCGCGAACGCCTTGGTGCCTTCGGGCACCCCGGTCCACGTCAGCTCGGGCGAGACGTCCTCGCCGTCGCCGCTGTGGCGCTCCGGAATGGCCGTGTGGTGGTGGAACGCGGGGCTGGAGACCTTGAGATCGGCGACGTTCAGTTTCTGTGGCATGTCCTCACGCCTACCCATGGCCCGGCCGGCGAAACGGCACCGCGTCGTCCTGCGCGTGGGAAACCACTAGCGTGGCGGCGGCCGCCGCTTGGCCGGCGCGCGCCCGGCGGGTTGGCTCGGGGCGGGCCGCGGATGCAGATGCGGGATCGCCAGCTCGAGCGTCTTGCCGGGCTCGATGGTCTCGCGAGAGCCATGGTGGTGGATCTCGAGCGGCTTCCCGTCGACCACCGAGTAACGGGCGTGGCTGGCGTCGACCTCGACGCGCAGGCTCGTGCCCCGGTACATCAGGCGGAACTTCAGCCGGGTCAGCGCCGCGGGCAGCCGCGGGCTGAAGCTCAGCTCGCCGCCGTGGTCGCGCATGCCGCCGAACCCGGCGACGGCGGCGATCCAGGTTCCCGCCACCGAGGCGATGTGGATGCCGTCGCGGGTGTTGTGCTCCAGGTCGTCGAGATCCATGAGCGCCGCCTCGGCGAAGTAGTCATAGGCGAGGTCCAGGTGGCCCACCTCCGCTGCCATGACCGCCTGGCAGCAGGCCGACAGCGACGAGTCGCGCACGGTGAGCGCCTCGTAGTACTCGAAGTCGCGGGCCTTCTCCTCGGCGGTGAAGGCGTCGCCGCACACGTACAGGGCGAGCACCAGGTCGGCCTGCTTGACCACCTGCTTGCGATACAGGTCGAAGTAGGGGAAGTTGAGCAGCAGCGGGTACTGCTCGTCCTTGCAGGCCTCGAAGTTCCAGCGCTGATGGTCGGTGAACCGCTCCGACTGAGGGTGGACCTCGAGTGCCTCGTCGTAGGGGATGACCATCTTGGCGGCGGCGTCGCGCCAGCTCGCGGTCTCCTCCTCGTCGACGCCCAGCTCGGTGGCGCGGTGGGGGTGGCGTTCCACCGCGGCGGCGGCGGCGGTCAGATTGCGCTGCGCCATCAGGTTGGTGTAGATGTTGTTGTCGGCGACGGCGCTGTACTCGTCGGGGCCGGTCACGCCGTCGATGCGGAAGTGGCCCGACGCGTCGTGGTGGCCGAGGGACCGCCACAGCCGCGCCGTCTCGACCAGCAGCTCGGTGCCGACGTCCTGCTCGAAGCCTGAGTCGCCGCTCGCCGCCTGGTAGCGGCAGACCGCGCTGGCGATGTCGGCGTTGATGTGAAACGCCGCGGTCCCCGCCGGCCAGTAGCTCGAGCACTCCTCGCCGTGGATCGTCCGCCACGGGAACGCAGCGCCCTTGAGCCCGAGCGTCTTGGCGCGATCGCGCGCCAGGTCGATGGTCTGCAGGCGCCAGCGCAGGGCGTCGGCACAGGCATTGGGGGCGGTGTAGGTGAGCACCGGCAGCACGAACATCTCGGTGTCCCAGAACGTGTGCCCGTCGTAGCCGGGCCCGGTCAGCCCCTTGGCGGCGATCGCCCGCTGCTCCCCGCGGGCCCCGGCCTGGAGCGTGTGGAACAGGCCGAAGCGGATCGCCTGCTGGAGCTCGGCGTCGCCCTCGATCTCGACGTCCGAGCGCTCCCAGAACTCGTCCATGTACGCGCGCTGGGCCTTGCACAGGCCGTCCCAGCCGGCGTGGACGGCGCCATGGCCGGCGGCGGACACCTGGTCGCTCAGTGCCGAGACCGACCGCTCCGCCGACCAGCCGTAGGTGAAGAGCTTGACGATCCGCAGCGGCTTGCCCGGCGCCAGGTCGGCGGAGACGATGACCCGCGCGTGGTCGGGGAAGGCCTCGGAGTCGGTGCTGGTCCCGTCGGGCCCCTCCACGAGATGGTCCATCGCCCCCGCCATGCGCAGCCCGCTCGTGCGCGTGTGGTGGACGAGGATCGCCCGCAGGTCGCTGGCGGCGTACATGTCGGACTCCAGCGGCGCGGCCAGCGCCGCTGCGGCGCGCGGGTCCGAGCTGGCCGCCGGCCCTTCCTCGTTGGCCACCAGCAGCGACTGCACGACCACCGGGAATCCGCCGTCCACGGCCTCCACCACGTACTCGATCGCCGCCACCGCGCGGTGCGTGAAGGACACCAGCCGCGTCGATCGGACGCGGACGACGCGGCCGGTGGGGGACTCCCATTCCACCTCGCGGCGCAGCACCCCGTCGCGGAAGTCGAGCACGCGCTCGTGCTTGTGCACCACGCCGTAGCGGACGTCAAACGGCTCGTCCTCGACGAGCAGGCGGATGAGCTTCCCGTTGGTGACGTTGACCATGGTCTGGCCGTCCTCGGGGTAGCCGAACCCGGCCTCGGCGTAGGGCAGCGGCCGGGTCTCGTACAAGCCGCCGAGGTAGGTGCCGGGAATGCCGTAGGGCTCGCCCTCATCGAGGTTCCCGCGCAGCCCGATGTGGCCGTTGGCCAGCGCGAACACCGACTCGGTCTGGGCGAGGTTGTCCAGGTGCAGCTCGGTCTCGCGGACCGCCCACGGCTCGACGGGGAACGCCGGGTGCTCGATCACGACTCGTCGAGCAGCTCGGCCAGATCCTTGACCACGACGCTGGCCCCGTGCTGGCTGAGCGCGTCGGCGTGGCCGTGGCCGATGCGGTCCACGCCCACCACGTACCCGAACTCCCCGTCGTGGCCCGCCTGGACGCCGGCCACCGCGTCCTCGAACACCGCCGCGTGGGCGGGCGACACCGCCAGCGCGCGGGCGCCGGCCAGGAACATGTCGGGCGCCGGCTTGCCCTTGAGGTGCTCTTCGTCCGCGGTGTGGCCGTCGACGCGCGCCTCGAACAGATCCTCGATGCCGGCGGCGACAAGCACGTCCTTGCAGTTGGCGCTGGAGGAGACGACGGCACGCCGCAGGCCGGCGTCGCGGGCAGCCTTGGCGAACCGCACCGAGCCCTCGTAGGGCTCGACGCCGTCCTCCTTGATCAGCTTGAGCACGAGCTCGTTCTTGCGGTTGCCGATCCCGCAGATGGTCTCGGCGTCCGGCGGGTCGTTGGGCGTCCCCTCGGGCAGCTCGATCCCGCGGGACTGGAGGAACGAGCGCACGCCGTCGTAGCGGGGCTTGCCGTCGACGTACTCGTTGTAGTCCTCATCCGCGTCGAACTCCTTGAAGGCCTCGCCGGTCTTCTTGGCCCGGGCCCGCAGGTACTCGTCAAACGTCTGCTTCCAGGCGCGGTCGTGGACCTTGGCGGTCTGGGTGAGGACCCCGTCGAGGTCGAACAGGCACGCGGTCACGCCATCGGGCAGCCCCAGCATGGGCGAAACCTTAGTCCGCCCGGCGTGGCGACCGCGTGAGCGTCTGGTGAAGACGGCTTCACTCAGGCCGCCGCGAGCACCGCGACGCCGAGCAGGCAGACGACGTGAAAGCTCTGGTCGACCATCAGCCGCAGGCTGGGGGCGGGATTCGGGGAGTGCTTGACCTGGCGCAGCCACACCCTGACGAACCGCCCGTCGTCGATCGCCACGTGGGGCAGGGCGATGAGCAGGGCCACCGCGACGGCCCGCGGCACCCCGCGCTCGGCGGCGACCCACACCAGCGCGGGCAGGAAGGGCAGCATGTAGGTGAGGACGTGCGCCATCAGCGCGCGGCGCCCCTCGGGGTCGCTCAGGCCGCGCACCTTGGTCAGTGCCTGCCACTCGGTCTGGAGCAGCAGGTCCCCCGTGAGGTGGCAGACCAGGAACGCTGCGAAGACCGACGGCCAGCTCATACGGCCCCCGACCTCAGCGGTTCCCCCTCCTCACCAGGGAGATTGTAACCCCGGATTGCAGAGCGACAGCTCAGTCGTGCGTGCCGTCGAGCAGCGGCCGACGCCACCGGTCGTGCGACGGGCGGCTGACGATGGCGGACCGAGCTCATCCGCTAGACACCCACACAGGAGACCTGCATGGCCGCGATCGAGATCCAGGATGTCAGCAAGCGCTACCCCGACGTGACCCTGGCGGTGCGGTTCAGAGCTCGTGGCCCGCGGTTGACCGCGGGCCGGGGCTGAGGGCCCGTGCTGGCAATCCTCGGCGGGCTGGGGGCCGCGGCCGCATGGGCCGTCTCGGTGCTTTGCTCGTCGCGGTCCAGCCGGCTGATCGAGCCGATGGCCGTCGTGGCCTGGATCATGCTCGTCGGCCTGGTCATCACCGCTCCGCTCGCCGCCCGCTCGGGCGTGCCGGCTCGCCTGCACGGCTCAGTGCTCGCGTGGCTCATCCTCTCCGGCGCCGGGAACGTCGGTGGGCTGATCGTCAACTACTACGCCCTGCGCATCGGCCAGGTGTCGCTGGTGGCCCCGATCGTCTCCACCGAAGGCGCGATCGCGGCGGTCATCTCGCTGATCGCCGGCGCGACCCTGGCCGTGTCGGTGGCGGCGGCGCTGCTGGTGATCGTCCTCGGGGTGAGCCTGGCCTCGGTGCCCTCGCCCGACGCCGCCGTCGAGGAGGCAAGTCGCCACCCGAGGGTGGTCCTCCTGGCGATCGTCACCGCGCTCTGCTTCGGGGTCAGCCTCTACGCCACCGGCCGGGCCGGCGCCGTGCTGCCCGCTTCGTGGGTGGTGCTGTCGGCGCGGTTGATCGGAGCCGTCGCACTGGCGCTGCCGCTGGCCCTCGCGGGACGGCTGCGGCTGACCTCCCGTGCCGCGCCGCTCGTCGTCGCCTCCGGAGTGGCCGAGGTGGCCGGGTTCTACTCCTACACCCTGGGGTCTCGGCACGGCCTCGCCATTGCCGCGGTGCTCTCCTCGCAGTTCGCCGTGCTCGCGCTCGCAGCGTCGTACGTGCTGTTCTCAGAGCGGCTCAGCCGAGTCCAGCTCGCCGGGGTCGCCTGTGTCGCGGTCGGGGTGGCGGCGCTCAGCGCGCTGAGCGCCTGACGCGCGACGGTCCGACGGCCCGACGGCCCCACGGCGCGACGGCGCGACGGCCCACGCTCTGCTGTCGAGTCACGTTTCGCGTGGTACTGGCGCCCCTGACAGAGGAGGGTGGACGGATGTGTTCCGGATGTTATCCAGATCTTGAACGATTCCAGATAACTGATACGTTCACGGGGTGACCACCGAGGGATGGACGGATGTGGCCGCGACTCTGCGCGTGGCCGGAATGCGCGTCACCGCGCCTCGCGTCGCGGTCCTGTCGGAGGTCCGCGCCGGCCAGCACGTGACCGCGGACCAGGTGGCCGCGGGCGTGCGCGCCCGCGTGGGGCCGATTTCGACCCAGGCGGTCTACGACGTCCTCGCCGCGCTCACGCGATCGGGCCTGCTGCGGCGGATCGAGCCCGCTGGAAGCCCGACGCGTTACGAGACGCGCGTAGGGGATAACCATCACCACGTGGTCTGTCGCGGCTGCGGCGCCATCGCGGACGTCGACTGTGCGGTCGGCGAACCGCCCTGCCTGTCGCCGCCCGACGCCGGCGGCTTCGTCGTCGACGAGGCCGAGATCACGTTCTGGGGCCTGTGCCCCACCTGTCAGTCAGTCGCACCCGAACCCGAGATGAAGGAGAGCTAGATGAGCGAGAAGCGCCCCTATACGACCACCGATGGCGGTAGCCCGGTTACCAGTGACGAGTTCTCGCTGACCGTCGGCCCCGACGGCCCGATCCTGCTCCAGGACCAGTACCTGATCGAGCAGATGGCCAACTTCAACCGCGAGCGGATCCCCGAGCGCCAGCCCCACGCCAAGGGCGCCGGCGCCTTCGGCGTGTTCGAGACCACCGAGGACGTGAGCGCCTACACCCGCGCCGCCCTGTTCCAGCCGGGGGTCAGGACCGAGATGATCGCTCGCTTCTCCACCGTGGCCGGCGAGAGCGGCAGCCCCGACACCTGGCGCGACCCCCGCGGCTTCGCCCTGAAGTTCTATACGCCCGAGGGCAACTACGACATGGTCGGCAACAACACCCCGGTGTTCTTCCTGCGCGACCCGATGAAGTTCCAGCACTTCATTCGCAGCCAGAAGCGTCGCGCCGACAGCGGCCTGCGCGACCACGACATGCAGTGGGACTTCTGGTCGCTCTCACCCGAGTCCGCCCACCAGGTCACCTGGCTGATGGGCGACCGCGGCATCCCGAAGACGTGGCGCCACATGAACGGCTACTCGAGCCACACCTACATGTGGGTCAACGCCGGCGGCGACAAGTTCTGGGTCAAGTACCACTTCAAGACCGATCAGGGGATCGACTTCCTCACCCAGGAGGACGCCGACCGGATCGCGGGCGAGAACGCCGATTATCACCGGCAGGACCTGTTCGAGGCGATCCGCGACGGCGACTTCCCGACGTGGACACTCCACATGCAGATCATGCCGTTCGAGGAGGCCAGGACCTACCGCTTCAACCCCTTCGATCTCACCAAGGTCTGGCCTCACAGCGACTACCCGCTGATCAAGGTCGGGACGATGACGCTCAACCGCAACGTCACCGACTTCCACACGGAGATGGAGCAGGCCTCGTTCGAGCCCAACAATCTGGTGCCCGGCATCGGGCTGAGCCCGGACAAGATGCTGCTCGCGCGCGGGTTCTCCTACGCCGACGCGCACCGTGCCCGGCTCGGGGTCAACTACAAGCAGATCCCGGTCAATCAGGCCAAGGAGGCCGAGGTCCACAGCTACAGCAAGGACGGGGTGGGCCGCACGGTCAACGCCAAGGACCCGGTGTACGCGCCCAACTCGTACGGCGGGCCGGTGGCCGACCCGTCGCGCACCGACGACGCGGGGCTGTGGGCGGCCGACGGGGACATGGTGCGCTCGGCCTACTCAAAGCGCACCGAGGATGATGACTTCGGCCAGGCCGGCACCATGGTCCGCGAGGTGCTCGACGACGAGGCCCGCGAGCGCCTGGTGTCAAACGCGGCCGGTCACCTGTCAAACGGCGTGTCCGACGACGTGCTGGCGCGCGCGTTCGAGTACTGGAAGAACATCGACGCCGATCTCGGCGCGAGGATCGAGCAGGCCGTCGGCGCGGGCGTCGGCGCCTGACCCACAGGCTCTCTCCTGGTTATGCGGGGCGCGCTCCTCGGCGCGTCCCGCTAATCCGGGTCGTCGGGCGGGAAGTCGAGGTCGTCGATCGGTCCTTCGCCGATCTCGGCGGGCTGCAGGCGCTCCACCGCCTGGGTGAGGCGCTCGAGCACTTCGAAGATCTCGTCTCGGTCGGCCTTCTGGTCCACGGCCAGGCGCACCGCGGCGATCTCGCGAGCGAGGTACTCGGTCTCGGCGAGTGACCGGGCGTTGGTCTCGCGGTCACGCTCGACCTCTGCCTTGTCACGGTCGGCCTGCCGGTTCTGGGCCAGCAGGATGAGCGGCGCCGCATAGGCGGCCTGGGTGGAGAAGGCCAGGTTGAGCAGGATGAAGGGATACGGATCGAAGGCCGCACCCTTGCCATAGCTCACCGCCTCGATGGCGTTGTACGCGATCCAGATGACGACGATCCCCGTCTGCATGATGAGGTAGCGCGGGGTGCCGAAGTACCGCGCCAGCCGTTCGGCGACCGCCCCGAACTGATCGGGGTCATACAGGGAGCCGCCCGACGACGTGCCCTTGGGCGTCGAGAGCTTGTCGCCGCGCGCCATCAGGCGCTCTCCGTGAGAGTCGCGCGCCAGTCCGCGGGCAGCAGCCGGTCGAGCACGTCGTCGATCGTCACCGCGCCGACGAGGCGATGGGCCTCGTCGATGACCGCCAGCGAGACGACGTCGTAGGCGGCGAGCCGCACCGCCACCTCGCGGTCGCTGAGGCTCTCCTCCACCGGTTCGGCGTCCTCGTCGATGCACCGGCCCAGGGGCTTTGACGGGGCCTCGCGCAGCAGTCGCTGGATGCCCACGTTGCCGATGTAACGCCCGGTCGGCGTCTCCAGCGGGGCCCGGCAGACGAACACGGAAGCGGCGAGCGGCACCGGCAGGTTCGGATCGCGCACGCGGGCGAGAGCCTCGGCCACCGTGGTGTCGGGCGCCAGGATCACCGGCTCGGGGGTCATGAGGCCGCCGGCGGTGTCGGGCTGGTAGGTGAGCAGGCGGCGGACGGGCTCGGCCTCCTCGGGATCCATCGCGTGCAGCAGCTCGGCCTGGCGGCCGGCCGGGAACTCAGCGAGCAGGTCGGCGGCGTCATCGGCCTCCATCTCGTCAAGCACGCGCGCGAGGCGCTCGATCCCCAGGCCCTCGATCAGCCGGACCTGCTCGTCCTCGGACATCTCCTCCAGCAGGTCGGCGAAGCGGTCGTCCTCGAGTTCGGCCGCCAGCACCCGCCGACGGCTCAGGGGCAGGCGCCGGATCGCGCCGGCCATCTCCGCGGGGTGCAGTCCGCCCAGCTCGGCGGCCTGGCGGTCGACCGGTCGCTCGGAGGCGAACAGCTCCCCCGCCTCAGACCAGTCCAGGACGTCGGGCGCGCGGCGCAGGCCCGGGACCCGGCGGCCGCCCGACAGCGCGACCGTCGCCACCTCCCAGCCCGTGTGCTCGGGAACGTCGATCAGGCCGATGTCGACAACGCGCTCGCCCTTGAAGCGCTTGCCGATGAGCTCACCGGCGAGGAGCCGCTCGCCGTCGCGCAGCGCGAACTGGCGCATGTTGACCGACCCGCGGCGCAGGCGCGCGCCTTCAGAGCCGATCTCACCCACGCGGCCGATGCCGACGAACACGCGGCGGCGCTGGACGGCCACCACGAAGCCGTTGACCCGCGGCGGCTTGGAGCCGAGGTCGACGACCGCGTCGGCGATGCGACCCACCTCGGCACCGTCGGCACCCAGGAGCGGCAGCCGGGTGAGTCTCGTGAGATAGACGATGCGCCGTTCCATGCTTGAGAGGGTACCCGGCAACCTGGCCCTGATCCCGTTACTGCAGCGGGATGTCGACGCCCCGCTCACCCTCGGGACGGGGCCCGAAGATGCGGCGCTCGGATTCGTCGATGGCCAGGTCGTTGATGCTGGCCTCGCGCCGGCGCATGAGACCGTGCTCGTCGAACTCCCACAGCTCATTGCCATAGCTGCGCCACCACTGACCGTCACGGTCGTGGCTCTCGTACTGGAAGCGCACGGCGATCCGGTTGCCGTCACACGTCCACAGGCTCTTGCGCAGGGCGTACTCCAGCTCCCGTTCCCACTTGTCGGTGAGGAAGGCCACGATCTCGGCCCGGCCAGTGACAAACCGGTCACGGTTGCGCCACACCGAGTCCTCGGTATAGGCACCGGCCACGCGCTCGGGGTCCCGGGTGTTCCAGGCGTCCTCGGCGGCCTGCACCTTCTGTGCTGCGGTCTCGGCGGTGAACGGGGGCAGTGGCGGTCGGTCGGCCATGGAGTCCTCCTTGAAGTGGGTAGGGTGATTCTGCAATGAAGATCATCTACACCCAGACCGACGAGGCGCCGGCGCTGGCCACCCAGTCGCTGCTGCCGATCGTGGAGGCCTTCGCCGGGGTCGCCGGAGCCAAGGTGGAGCTGCGTGACATCTCCCTCGCGGGGCGCATCCTGGCCCAGTTCCCCGACCGCCTCAACGGTGACCACCGCATCTCCGATGACCTCACCGAGCTCGGCGAGCTGGCCAAGACGCCCGAGGCCAACATCATCAAGCTTCCGAACATCAGCGCCTCGGTGCCCCAGCTGCGCGCCGCGATCGCCGAGCTCCAGGCCCAGGGCTACGAGATCCCCGACTACCCGAGCGATCCCTCCGACGACGACCAGCGCGACATCCGCGAGCGCTACGACCGCGTCAAGGGCAGCGCCGTCAACCCCGTGCTGCGCGAGGGCAATTCGGACCGCCGCGCACCGGACTCGGTCAAGGCCTACGCCCGCAACCACCCGCACTCGATGGGAGCGTGGTCCGCTGACTCCCGGTCCCACGTCTCGACCATGACCGACGGCGACTTCCGTTCCACCGAGCAGTCCGTCACGGTGGCCGATGAGGGGACCGTCCGCATCGAGCACGTCTCCGCCGACGGCGAGGTCACCGTGCTCAAGCCCGACTTCCCGGTGCTCGCCGGGGAGGTCCTCGATTCCGCCGTCATGCGCCGCGCGGCGCTCGACGCGTTCCTGGCCGGGCAGGTGGCCGAGGCCAAGGAGCAGGGAGTCCTCTACTCCGTACACCTCAAGGCGACGATGATGAAGGTGTCAGACCCCATCATCTTCGGCCACGCGGTGCGCACCTACTTCCCGGCGGTGTTCGCCGATCACGCGGACGCCCTCGCCGCCGCCGACGTGAGCGCCAACGACGGGATGGGCGCCCTGCTCAAGGCTCTGGACCGTGTGTCAGACGACGAGCGTGCCGCCATCACCGAGGCTGTCGAGGCGGCCTACCGCGACGGGCCCGGTTTGGCCATGGTCGACTCTGACCGCGGGATCACCAACCTCCACGTGCCCTCCGACGTGATCATCGACGCGTCGATGCCCGCCGCCATCCGCACCTCGGGCCAGATGTGGAACCGCGACGGCGAGCTCCAGGACACCAAGTTCGTGATCCCGGACCACTCCTACGCCGACCTCTACGCCGAGGCCGTCAACGACTGTCGCGAGCACGGCGCCTTCGATCCGGCGACGATGGGTACGACGCCCAACGTCGGCCTCATGGCGCAGAAGGCCGAGGAGTACGGCTCGCATGACAAGACGTTCGAGATCTCGGCGCCGGGCACGGTCCAGGTCGTGGACGGTGGTGGCGAGACGCTGCTGTCACACGACGTCGAGGCCGGGGACATCTGGCGGATGTGCCAGACCAAGGACGCCCCCATCCGCGACTGGGTCCACCTGGCCGTCGCCCGCGCCCGGGCCACCGGCTGGCCGGCGGTGTTCTGGTTGGACGAGACGCGCGCCCACGACGCGCAGGTGCTCGCCAAGGTGCAGGCGGAGCTCGCCGAGCTCGATACCGACGGTCTCCAGCTGGAGATCCTGGACGTTGCCCAGGCCACCCGGTTCACCCTGGCCCGCGCACGCGCCGGCGAGAACACGATCAGCGTCACCGGCAACGTGCTGCGCGACTACCTCACCGACCTGTTCCCCATCCTCGAGCTGGGCACGAGCGCCAAGATGCTCTCGATCGTCCCGCTGATGGATGGCGGCGGCCTGTTCGAGACCGGGGCCGGCGGATCGGCGCCCAAGCACGTGCAGCAGTTCGAGCGCGAGAACCATCTGCGCTGGGACTCGCTGGGCGAGTTCCTGGCGCTCGCGGTGTCACTCCAGATGCTCGCCGACAAGACCGACAACCCGCGGGCCAAGATCCTCGGCGATACGCTCGACCGCGCCACCGGCGGCGTGCTCGAACACAACCGCTCGCCGCTGCGCAAGGTCGGCGAACTGGACAACCGGGGGAGCCACTTCTACCTCGCGCGGTACTGGGCGCGCGAGCTCGCCGACCAGACCGACGACGCCGAGCTGGCCGAGCGCTTCGGGCCGCTGGCCGAGCGGCTGGAGGCGGATGAGGAGACGATCCTGTCAGAGCTGTCCGAGGTGCAGGGCTCGGCGGTGGAGCTGGGTGGCTACTACCACCCGGATTCGGAGAAGGCGGCGGCGGCCATGCGGCCCAGTCCGACCTTCAACGCGGCCCTGGAGAGTCTCTAGGGCGGTTCGCCCGTGACCAGGACGCTGCCCACGGGCACGGTGACGATGCTGTTCACCGACATCGAGGGCTCCACCCGACTGCTGGACCAGCTGGGCGACGGTTATGGCCCGATGCTCGCCGACCATCGCCGCCTGCTGCGCGCGGTGTGGGCCCGGCACGAGGGGGTGGAGGTCGGGACCGACGGCGACTCGTTCTTCGTCGCCTTCAGCGACGTCGAGTCGGCCGTCGACGCGGCCATCGCCGCTCAGCGCGCGCTCGCCGGCCACGTGTGGCCCTCCGGGGGCGGGGCGGACGGCGTCCGGGTGAGAATGGGGTTGCACACCGGCCAGCCCCGCCTTGACAACGGCGACTACTGGGGGCCCGATGTCCACTACGCGGCCCGTGTCGGGGCTGCCGCCAACGGCGGCCAGGTGCTGGCCAGCCAGGCCACCCGCGCCCTCGACGGCCGCCACGAGTTCGAGTCGCTCGGCGAGCACAGCCTCAAGGACTTCATCGCCCCGCGGGAGCTGTTTCACCTCGTCGTGGACGGCACCGGGCGCTCGGAGTTCCCGCCACCGCGGACGCTGGAACCGATTCGCACCAACCTGCCATCGCCCGTGGCCGGGCTGATCGGGCGCGAGGACGAGCTGGCGGTCCTGCTCGATCTCCTCACCACCGCGCGGCTCGTCACCGTGTCGGGCCCGGGTGGCTCGGGCAAGACGCGGCTGGCGCTCGAGGTCGCCCAGCGTGCGGCCGCGGACTTCGACGCCGTGTGGTGGGTGGCGCTGGAGCACATCCCTGACCCCAACGACGTGATGGGCGCGCTGTCACGGGCGATGGGACTGCCCGAGGTCGTGGGAGTCGACGCGGACGAGCGCGTCCTCGATCATCTCCGCGCCCGCAGCGCGCTCCTCGTTCTCGACAACCTCGAGCATCTGATCGAGGTGGCGCCGCTGATCGGCCAGGTCGCGCGGGCCAGCCCCGAGGTCAGGGTCCTGGTCACCAGCCAGCTACCGCTCCGCGTCGGGGGCGAGAACGTCCTGGCCCTCGACCCGTTGCCGGTGCCGACCGGCGCCGAGCGCGAGCTCTCGACCCTGCGCGAGGTCGCGTCGGTGGCGCTGCTCTCCGAGCGGGCGGCGGCGGCCGGGACGGGCTGGACGCTGACCGAGGAGAACCGGTTCGACGTCGCTCGGCTGTGCCGGCAGCTTGAGGGCATGCCGCTCGCCCTGGAGCTGGCGGCGCCGCGGCTGCGCGTGCTCGACGCCGGCGCGCTTTCGCAGAAGCTCGAGGAGAGCCTTGACGCCCTGGGCAGCGGCGGTCCTGATCTGCCCCCGCGTCAGCGCGGCCTGCGGGCGGTGCTGGAGTGGTCGGTCGGCCTGCTGTCCGAAGCCGAGCGATCGCTGCTGCTCGCGCTCGCCGTCTTCTCCGCGGGGTTCACCACGTCACTGGCGCAGGCCGCGTTCGGCGACGTGGTCGACGAGCTCGAGGCGCTCCTGGGGGCGGGGCTGGTCCGCCCCGCGGAGGGCGGCCGGTTCGAGGTGCGCCCGGCGGTGCGGCAGTTCGCCGCCGAGCTGCTCGATGCCGAGGCCGAGGACGCCGCGCACGCGGCCATCACCGATGCGCTCATCGCGCTGGCCGAGCCGTTCGAGAAGCGCTGGGTGGTCTGCACCATCGAGGGCCGGCTGACGATCAACCCCGAGGGCGGCAACATCATCGCCGAGCTCGACTGGGCCCAGCTGATGGACTACGGGCGCCACACCCGGCTGGCGGCATCCACCGGCTGGTGGATGAACTACTCGAGCGCCGTCGAGTTCAGCCGCGACCACCTGGAGATCGCGCTGGCACGCTCGACCGATGCGGTGATGCGCGCGCGCTGCCTCCAGGCGCTCGGGGCGCTCGGGCTCAAGGACTCAGACCCGACGGGGTTGCTGGACGCCGCCGATGCCTGGCATGACCTCGGCGACCTCGAGGGCGAGTTCTACAGCGTGATCTACGCCGCCAACCTCTACGGGCACGCCCGGGAGCCCGAGGCGCAGATGGAGCTCGTGGAGCGCGCCGCCGAGCTCGAGGCCCGCCTTCCCGATGACCCCGATGCCGCGTGGATCCTCGCCGTCGTGGGCGCCCAGGCGGTGTGGCTCGCGGGTCATCCCGAGGAGGCCATCGCTCCGCTGCTCCCGCTGTTTCGCGACGCTCCCGATGGCTCCTGGAAGCAGTTCTGGCTGGCGACGCGCCTGGCCGATCTCGAGCTCGTGCTCCATCGGCCCGCGGACGCCCTCGCCCACTACGGAGTGGCGATGGCGATCCTGGCCCCGTTGCGCTCCCCGATGGGGGACCTCATCCAGGCCGTGACCGTCGCGGTCGCCCTGCTGCATCTGGGGCGCGTCGCGGAGGCCGCCGCCGCGTGGGCGGTGTGCGAGCTGGGGTTCGACGAGCTCTCGTCTCCACCCCACGGCGCCATGCTGGACTGGTATGACGCCGTGCGGGCCAGCCTCGATGACGACGCCCTTGCCGCCGGGCGCGGGCGCGCCGCCCGGATGGGCATGGAGGCCGGGCTGGCTTGGGTGGGCCAAGTGGCTCGCGGCGAGAGCTGATACCGCGAAGAAAGGAGGAGCCCCGCAGCCCCCGGGACCCCTCCTTTTACTGTCCAGGCCAGCGGACCGGTTGCCGCTGCCGATCCTTGGGAGATCTGGCCCGGTTTGGTGGCTTGGCGCCTATGTCAATGCCCCCCTCGGAATGATGTGCCCGCCCGGCCGGTGCCGCGTGGATCCGAGATTGACGCCCCGCAGTGTCCCCCATTTCCGCGTGTGCGAAAACGTACATGGACCCACTCCCTGTGCGTCCTTTGACCCACACCGCCGCTAACGCGGGGCGCCGGCGTCGAAGTCCCCGGCGCCGGCCCGGGCCTCGCGCAGGATCTCCGTCACCGCCGTCAGCGCCTCGTCGCCCAGCGGCTCGGTGCCGAAGCGGATGTCGTGCAGCGCCTCGGTCGCCTCCTGCGCCACCGCCCGGCCCGCCGGGGTGATGGTGGCCAGCGTCGTGCGCCGGTCCGAGGGGTGCGGGGCTCGCGCCACGTACTCGGCGCGCTCCAGCCCGTCGACGAGGTTGGTGACGCTCGCCGGGTGGACCTGCAGGCGCGCGCCCATCTTGCCCAGTGGCAGTGACCCCGCCCGGCTGAAGTGCAACAGCATCAGCGCCTCGTACCGGGCGAAGGTCAAACCGAACGGCTCCAGCGCCTCGTTGAGCCGCCCCAGGAGGATCTGCTGGGCGCGCATCACGGAGGTCACCGCCATCATCGCGGCCACCGGCGACGCCGACCAATGGGCCCGCCACTGGCGGCCGGCCTCCTCGATGGGGTCAAAGCTCAGCGGTCCGGGCATGGCCGCACAATGCCACGCCCGGCCGCTGATTCACACCTTGAGCGCCTCGGGCGCCGACGCCAGCGCCGCCTCGATGGCGTCCACCAGCTCTCGCGCGGACGCGGCGGTGAGCTCCACCGCCACCCGCGCCCCGGGTCCCCTGGACGGGTCGGTGAAGTCGATGTTGAGCGTGTGCTCAGCCATCGCGTGCACCGGGTGGTCGAAGTACACCGTGCCGTCGGTGACGGCAAACCACTTGCTGTCCGGCCCCTTGGCGCTGCCGACGAGCTCGGTCTTCACGGTCGCGTAGGTGCACATGATCAGCCTCCGAGGTGGGTGGTGTAGAAGGTCTCGATCCGCTCCCAGCCGTCGTTGGCCGCCTCGACCCGGTAGGCCGGGCGGTCCACGGAGAAGAACGCGTGGCCGGCGTTGTCGTAACGGTGGAACTCGTGGGGCTTGTGCTCACGCGTGAGGATCTCGTCGAGCTCGTCGACCTGCTCGGGGCTGGGGTACTTGTCGTCGTTGCCGAAGAGGCCGAGCAGCGGGCAGCGCAGGTTGGGGAGTTGGTCCACGAGGTTGGTCACCTTCAGCGGGAAGCCCTCCTCGGGCGTGCCGGTGACGAACGCGCCGTAGCAGTCGACGGCCGCGTCGAGCGGGAGGTTGCAGGCGGCCAGGACGGACTGCCGGCCGCCCGAGCAGTAGCCGATCACCCCGACCTTCCCGTTTGACGTCGGCAGTGCGCGCAACGCCTCCGCAGCGCCGCCGACATCGCCGACCAGGCGCGCGTCGGGCACGCCGCCGTTGGCCCGTGCCGTTGCCGCCGCGTCGTCGGGCGCCGCGCCCGGCGCCTCGCGCCAGTAGAGGTTCGGGCAGATGGCGTCGTAGCCCAACTCGGCGAACCGCCGCACGATCTCCTTCGTCCCCCGGTCATAGCCCGGCATGTGGTGGATGACGACCACGCCACCTCGGGCCTCGTCGCCGGCGGGACGGGCGAGGTACGCCTCGATCTCGCCGCCGTCGTGCCCGGTGATCCGGATCGTCTCCGCGTTCAGTGAATCGCTCATGGGCGCGATTCTTTCACGGCCATCGCGTCGGCCGCCGCGGTGGCGCCGTCAGGACTGGCACCGTCGGGTGCCGCGCGCGCCGGTGTCACACCAGGCACGCGCAAAGCGCCGGCTGGGCGCGCCCGGGCGCGGCTCGCCCGGGGTGGCGGGCACCTGGACGAGACGACCGCCGACGGTGAGCTTGCTCCATGGGCGGGTGATCTGGGTCGGGTTCCAGGTCATGCCCAGACCGCTGTGCATGACGAACGTCTCGGCCGTGAGCTCGTACTCGTCGGCGGCGGCGGCGGTGACCGACGCGTCGATCTCCACCTCGATCCTGGAGCCGCGCGCCGTCAGCTCGCCGACGACGGCCAAGCCGCCGTCCTGCAAGCGCGCCGTGCGCGACACGAACCGGATGTACGGGTCCCGGGCGACGGCGAAGAAGTCCTCGGAGCGCAGGTGGCGGTCGCGGCGCGCGTTGCCGGTGTCGATGCTGGCCGCGTCGATGGTCAGCTCGATCGCGGGACGCGCCCCGAGCTCGAGCCTGCCGGCGTACTGCCGGAAGTGCCCCCTGACGGTGCCGAAACCCCACCAGTAGGGGACGGCGAAGGCCACCGTGGATCGTTGCGGGTCAAGCTGCCATGCCCCTCGCGTGAGAGTGGTGGCCGGTGCCGTGTCCGGGAAGAATGCCGGCGGCCACATCCACTGTCTCCCGACATCCATCAGACCTCAATATAAACAGCAGATGACCCCGGCCCAGCCCCTCCCGGAGGCTTCCGCGCATGTACTCCCGGTCAGCGAGGGAGCGCACAGAAACCGACGAGGCGGCGGTGGGTGCCGCCGCCCCGTCGGCTGACTCGTGTCGGGCGGGGCCTACCAGGTGGGGTCGCCCCGCCTCGCCGGCGGTCGAGCTGCGGGATCTGGTTCGCTGACTGCCGACGTCTCTCCCTGATCATCAGGGTGGGGCTGTGGGCCGATGGGGCTCAGCTCGGGCAGGTCGCCACGAGCTGTGTGGGTGTTCTCCGCAGAGCCGTTGCCGTGGGCGCGTTGGAAGGCGCCCAGCGCCCCGATATGGTCGCCTTCCCGCTTGAGGAGCAGACCGAGGCTGTAAGCAGCCATCGAATCCCCTCGGTCATCAGCGCGCTGGTAGGCCTCCATGGCGCCGCTCAGATCGCCCTGCTGCTCGAGCAGGGCGCCGAGGTTGTACGCCCCAACGGGGTGACCGCGTTCGTCGGCGCGACGGTAGGCGTCTCTGGCACCGGCCAGGTCGCCCCGCCCCTCCAGCAGCACTCCGAGGTTGCACGCTGCTCCGGCATGGCCTCGGTCATCAGCCAGCCGGAACGCGTGTTCGGCGGCAACCCGGCTCTCATCCTGCGGCAGCAGCGCTCCGAGGCTGAGGTCCGGGTTCGGGTGGCGACCCTGACCGGGCCGCCGGAACGCGTTTCTGGCAGCGACGCCATGCCGTGCCAGCATCAGCCTTACGCCGAGCTCGAACGCTGCCGTCGCCTGTTCGCGTCCGTCCTCTGCGCCGCTTGGATCAGCGATCGGCCGGGGCCTGGCAGTGGGCGTCTGATCCAGGCGACCTCGATGCTTTCGCCAGACCACCCCCGCCAGCATTGCTACCAGCAGGCATGCGACGAGGACGATCCACAGGATCGGCGCCGATCCTGCCGAACGTGTCACACCACCAGGCTGGGGCGCGGCGGATCTCGTCGGGGTTGGCGCGCCGGTGGGACGGCCGGACCTCGGTCGCGTCCGGCGTTTGGAGCCTGGTCGCGCGACCACCCGGTGCGGGTGGTGGCGGCTTCCTCGGACCAGCATGGCCCGGATCTGACCGAGGGTCTGGGGTCCGGCGATTCCGTCAACCGGCAGATGCCGAGCATGCTGAAGGTGCATCACCGCGCGTTCGGTACGGGGCCCGTAGCGCCCGTCGGACGGGCCCGGGGAGTAACCAACCGCGGCCAACTCGCGCTGGAGCCTGCGGACCGATCCCGAGCCACCGAGGACGTATCCGGTGCCCGGATCGAGAACCGGCTTGGCGTCGGCCAGTGCCGACCGCGTGACCGGGCCGGCGATTCCATCGGCTTGCAGGCCGTGAGCGGTCTGGAAGCCGATCACCGCGTGCTCGGTGAGCAGGCCGTAGCGTCCGTCGATCGGACCCGGTGGGAATCCGGCCACGACCAGGCGACGCTGAAGGAGCTTCACTGCCTTGGACCCATGGGCGGCGGCGTAGCCGCTGCCAAGCGCCAAGAGCTCTCGGGAATTGCGGGCGTGGTGGGCGGATCTCACCGCGCCCCGCGGATCTGAACTATGTGATTTGGAATGGGCGGCGCGGGCGGTTCGTGATGTTCGGCTGGTCAAAGCTGCCGACCCCTGGCGGTGCGGATTGCCGGGCTTTCCCAGCGCAGTGGCCGGGAACAACGCCAACATCAGCATCACGACCGTGGCCGCCCGCTCGATGGCCGTGAGCGAAGAGACTGCGCGGGCGAGATACCCGAAGCTGCTCTTCGTCCACGCCCAGTTTGAGCGTGACACGAGTCTGTTCTCCTGTTACGTGCTAGACGCGGGCACTCGTGGGGCTAGACGCCCTGGTGCCCAGGGACCTGAAAACTGAGACCGGTCTCAGCCAGGTCGCTCTAGCAAGGAGAGAAGCGGTGGCGGGGGCGCCAGCCGTGCCGTCGTACCAAGCGCCCAGATCACGCCAGGCACGACCACAACCGCGAGCGCGAGCAGCGCCGCAACACCAAAGAAGAATGAGAAACCCAGACCGCCGCCGGCCGCCGAGCCCCCACCCGCAGACACAGTCACGTCGGGGGGCAGCACCGACGAGGTCGGCAGCGGCGACCCACTCGTGACGCGGCGCTCGCGCGCGGCGTGCCCGGGCGTGCTCCTGGCCCCGCTCCGCGGCGAAGACCCACTGATGGGCGCCGTTGCCGGCCACGCGCTGACCACGTCGGTCACGTGATGGGCTGGCGCGCCGGTCTGCCTCGGCACGGACGGGACGAAGGTCCGTGAGGCTCCTGTCGTGATGACTAGGGGGCTTCCGGGCGTCGGCATGTCGGAGCGACCCGAGGGGCTGAGAGGAGTGGGGGAGGTAGCGCCGCCGCTGCCCGCCGTGGCGGTCGGGAGAGGCTTCGGCGTCGTCGCCGTCGTGTGCGTGAACTGCGTCACGCTCTCGGACGCGATCGATGCGACGGTCGATACGGCGGTCGATGCGGGGGCTGTCATTCCCGTCACGGCTCGGGAGACCGACCGTGTCACGGGCACCGTGACGCTGGCGACCGCGCTGGTGACGACGGGGTCGACGGTGTGGGTGAGCGGGGCGGCGGCCTTGACGGCGGTGTTGATGACCGGGGCGGCGGTGTTGGCGGCGGTGTTGATGACCGAGGCGGCGGCGGTGGTGACCGGGGCGGCGGTGTTGGCGATGGTGGTGGTGACCGGGGCGGCGGTGTTGGCGATGGTGTTGATGACCGGGGCGGTGGCGTTGGCGGCGGCGGTGACGACCGGGACGGCGGCCTTGACGACGGGGGCGGCGGTGCTGGTGGCGGTGGTGGTGACCGGGGCGACGGTGTTGGCGGCGGCGGTGACGACCGGGACGGCGGCGCTTGACGACGGGGGCGGCGGTGGCGGTGACCGGGGCGGCGGTCTTGACGACGGGGGCGGCGGTGGTGGTGACCGGGGCGGTGGTGTTGGCGGCGGCGGTGACGACCGGGACGGCGGCTCTTGACGACGGGGGCGGCGGTGGTGGTGACCGGTGCGGCGGTGTTGACGACGGGCGCGGTGGTCTTGGCGGTGGTGGTGACCGGGGCGGTGGTGTTGGGCGCGCCCGGCGGGGCCGCTGGCTGGGGGCGGGCGCGGGGGGCTTGGGCGCCGTCTGCGGGGCCGCCGGCGCCACGCTGTTCGAGGCTGCGCTCGCAGCGTTCGCGGCAGCTTGGGTGGCGGACGCGATCGGGTTGGCTGCCGCCGGCGCGGGAACGGCCGAGATGGCCGCCGGGGCGGCGCCGCTTGCCGGAATGGGTCCGTCAGCCTCCGCGCTCGCCGCGGCCCACAGGCCGCCGAGCGCCAGGACGCCCACGGTGACTGCCCCGATCAGCCTCAAATGCCCCAGGGATCGCCAGCGGGCCAAACGGCGAAGTCTCCAAACACTCGTAAATACCACCGATACCACTCCGACCCTTACTAGACCTTCCTTTATTGAGGGTTTGCCCCCAGCCGCAATTGCTAAACGCGGTTTGCGGAATCAGGGGCACGCCGGCACCCGGCGGTCCCGCCCGCAGAAGCCGCGGGCCTGTGGCCCCGGCGCTAGGAGGGCAGGACCCGCCGGCCCCAGGCGAACTGATCGCCGAGCCAGCTTCCGCGCAGCGGCAGCACGTAGACGCCCTGCCCCGAGGAGTGGATGACCCAGTTGTCGCCCAGGTAGATGCCGGTGTGGATGACGTTGGCCTCGGTCGCGGTGCTGTTGAAGTGGGCGGTGCCGAAGAAGAGGAGGTCGCCCGGGCGCAGCTGGTCGTAGCGCAGCCGGTCGCGGTGCGGGATCTCCTGCGCCATCTGCGCCGCGGTCCGCCCGCCGATCTCGCGCCCCCAGGGCAGTCCTGACACTTTGAACACGCGCCACACGAACCCGGAGCAGTCAAACCCGCCGTGGGCGAGGCCGTCCGCGGTGTTGTCCGTGGTCCCGGCGTAGACGTAGGGGTAGCCGATCTTGGACACCGCGATGCGCAGCGCGGTGAGCTGGTCGGCGCTCATCCGCGGAAGCGCGTAGGTCGTGAGCGTCTGGCGCGCGGACTGGATGCTCCAGCTGCCGTCGTCCATCACCTGCGCCAACGACCAGGCGGCCTCGGCGCGCGTGATCGGGTCCCAGGGGAAGAGCTCGAGCTGGTCGGTGCCCGCGGGGTGGTCGTAGCGCAGGCCCAGGTAGCGCGCGACCACCTCGGTGCCGTAATAGGCGGGGGGTCGCAGGCCCACCGCCGCGGTCGCCTGCTGCACGTGGGCGGCGACGTCGGCGAGGCCGAGCTGATCGACGACGAGGCGATCAAAGCCGTCGACCGTGACGAGTCCGGCGCCGGCATGGACGGCGGGCAGCGTCACCGGCGCGCCGTCGGAGCTCGAGATGTCCCGGGTCGCCAGCGCGGCGAGGGCGGCCAGGGCGCGGTCGGCCTGGGCGCCGGGCAGCCGCTCGGCGCCACCGAAGTCGTTGCCGTGGAGGTTGCTCATCAGCCCGGCATGAACAACCTGGCGCTGCTGGGCGGTATCCCAGTTGGCCAGCGTCACCTGGGCGCTGGCGGCCGAGGGCAGGATCGCGGCGAGCACAGCCCAGCCGCCGAGGATCACGGGCAGAGCAAGCTTGAGCACGCGAGCGGGCATCAGTACACCGGTCATCGGCGCAATGCGCCGATTCCTGAACACCGCGCCGCGACCGCATGGACTGATAGATCTACGGCATGCCCGTCCGCCGCGTCGTCATCGATCACGTGGCCATCGGCGTGTCCGACCTCCCGCGCAGCGTCGAGTTCTACACGCGCGCGCTGGCTCCACTGGGGTTCGAGCCGATGGGCTCGTGGCGCGAGGACGACCGCGAGCTGTCCTTCGGCGCGGACGGAGCTCGACGACTTCGGGATCTCGCTTCACTACCCGGTGGGTCCGGGTGTGCACGTGTGCTTTGCCGCCGACAGCCAGGAGCAGGTCGACGCCTTTCATGCCGCGGCGCTGGCCGCCGGCGGCCGTGACAACGGCCCCCCAGGCCCGCGCCCGGAGTACTCGGAGGGGTACTACGGCGCCTTCGTGCTCGACCCCGACGGCCACAACATCGAGGCCGTGCACCACGGCTAGGGGTCGCTCCCGCACGGACGGGAGACGCCACCGGACCCGCGCCCGCGCGGGCGCGACCCGCTACCTTCCGACCCGCCATGGACTCTTGCAGCCCCCGGTGGCCGTCGGCACGGATCGCCCTTGCGCTTCTGGCGGCCGCGGTGGCCGCCCTCGCCGCCGCCGGCTGCGGGAGCACGGCCAAGCAGGCCTCGGCGCAGCCGACGTTCAGCGTCACCAACACGCCGATGGGCCAGCCGATCCCGTCGGGCTTCGTCGGCCTCTCGATCGAGATCAAGTCCCTGGAGGAGTACGCGGGCACCAACCCGAGCGCCGTCAACCCGATCCTCCTGCACCTCATCGAGGACATCGCGCCCGAGCAGAGCCCCGTGCTGCGGCTGGGCGGCGATAGCACCGACTGGTCGTGGTGGCCGGTGTCGAGCGTGGCCCGTCCGCCCGGGGTGAGGTTCACGCTGACGCCCAACTGGCTGGACGTGGCCCACGCCGTGGCCACCGCGGTGAGGGCACGGCTCATCCTGGGCGTCGACCTGGAGGCCGACAGCCGCACCGTCGCCGCCGCGGAGGCCAACGCCATGGTCGACCGGATCGGGCGAAGCTCGGTGGCGGCGCTCGAGCTGGGCAACGAGCCCGAGCTCTACGGCAGCTTCGGCTGGTACAGGTCGGCCAGCGGCCAGCCCGTCCCAGGCCGCCCCCGCGACTATGACCCGGCCGCGTTCGAGCGCGACTACTCGAGCTTCGCCGCCCGGCTGCCCGACGTCCGGCTGGCCGGGCCCAGCAGCGGCGCGCCGACGTGGCTGGCCAAGCTGGGCTCGTTCCTGGACGCGGAGCCCCGCGTCCGGCTTGTCACCGTGCACGCCTATCCGCTCAAACACTGCACGAAGTCCAAGGTCGTCACCATCCCGCAGCTCCTCTCTGAGCAGTCCTCGCGCGGCCTGGCCGCCTCGATGGCGCCGTACGTGGCCCTCGCCGCCGCGCACCACGATCCGCTGCGGGTGGACGAGATGAACGGCATCTCGTGCGGCGGCACACGCGGTGTCAGCGACACGTTCGCCTCGGCCCTGTGGGTGCTCGACGCGATGTTCGAGATGGCTCGCACCGGCGTCACCGGGGTCAACATCCACACCGTCCCCAACGGCATCAACGAGATCCTTGGGCCCGACGACAGCGCCGGCGGGCAGCGCATGCGGGTGCACCCCGAGTTCTACGGGATGATGATGTTCGCCCAGGCCGCCCCCGCCGGATCGCACCTGCTCAAGCTCGGCGCCGCGCCCCCACCCGGCGTCAAGGTGTGGGCCACCCGGGCGAGCGATGGCGTCGTCCGGGTCGTCGTCATCAACAAGCGACCGGCCAAGTCGCAGTTCCTGCGCTTGCGGATCGCCGGCGCTCGCGGCGGGGCCGCGGTGGAGCAACTGCGCGCGGCCAGTATCCACAGCACCGGCGGGGTCACGCTCGGCGGCCAGACGTTCGGCGCTGAGACGAGCACCGGCGTCCTCGCGGGGCCGGCGGGGCACGACACGGTGGCGGCGTCGCGGGGCGGATACCCCGTGACCGTGCCGGCGTCCAGCGCGACGATGCTGACGATCCCCGCCGGGTAACGCCCGTCTGTGCTATCTCCGGCGCCATGGATCTGGCCGCGTACCTGGAGCGGATCGGAGTCGGCCCCGGCGCCGGGCTGGCCTCGGTGCACCGCGCTCACGTCACCTCCATCCCGTTCGAGAACCTCGACTCGCATCAGGGCGTGCCGGTCTCGCTCGAGCTCGATGACCTGGAGCGCAAGCTCGTGGCCGGCGGTCGCGGCGGCTACTGCTTCGAGCACAACCTGCTGTTCGCGGCGGCGCTCGAGGCGCTCGGGCTCCGGGCGGAGCCGATGCTCGCGCGCGTCCGCCTGGGCCGGCCGCCCGGGGTCCCGCGCCCGCGCACCCACCTCGTCCATCGCGTCCACACGCAGGATGGCGTCTGGCTGGCCGATGTCGGCTTCGGCAACGGGACGCTGCTGGAGCCGATCCCGTTCGGCCCGGGCGCCGAGCACGAGCAGTCGGGCTGGCGGTTTCGCATCGTCCAGGACGGCGGCGAGCACGTGCTGCAGAACCTCGACGGCGCCGAGTGGGTCGACGTCTATGGCTTTGTGCCCGAGCCCGTCCCGTTCGTAGACATCGACATGAGCAACTGGTTCACCTGCACCCACCCCAGGTCGCCGTTCGTGGGGGGCCTGATCGTGGCCGTCAACCACCCCGACGGCACTCGCGTGGCCCTCAGTGATTGGAACGGGCTCTCGCTCACCACGCGCACGCCCACCGAGCGGAACGTCTCCGAGCCCGCGCGCGAGGACATCCCCCAGCTGCTCGAGACCGTCTTCGGCCTGCCGGGATTCGCGCTGGCTGATAACGGCCGGATCACACGCCGGGCCCCTCACTTCGAGTAAGCTATTCTTTACGTAAACGTGAAGTAGCGCGTTTGCGTATCGCTCCCGGGACCGGCCCGAGTCACAGCCTGAAAGGAAGCCGTGAGCACGAACGGCGCAGATCACAACGGAGCCGTTGCCGCCCAGACGCCCGCGATCCGGCTCGACCATCACGGCAAGCCGGTGCCCGACCACTACAAGTGGATCGCGCTGTCGAACACGACGCTCGGCGTCCTGATCGCCACGATCAACGCCTCGATCCTGCTCATCTCGCTGCCCGCGATCTTCGACGGGCATCCACATCAACCCGCTGCTGCCCAGCAACACCAACTACCTGCTGTGGCTGATCCTCGGGTTCCTCGTCGTCACAGCGGTGCTCGTCGTCAGCCTCGGCCGCCTCGGTGACATCTACGGCCGCGCGCGGACCTTCAACCTCGGCTTCGCCGTCTTCACCTTCTTCAGCATCATGCTGGCGATCACCTGGATGAAGGGGAGCTCCGGCGCCCTATGGCTGATCATCATGCGAGCGCTCCAGGGGGTCGGCGGCGCGATGCTGTTCGCCAATTCCAGCGCGATCATCACCGACGCCTTCCCGGCCAATCAGCGCGGGCTGGCGCTCGGCATCAACGGTGTCGCCGCCGTCGCGGGATCGTCATCGGCCTCGTCCTGGGTGGCCTGCTCGCGCCCGTCGCGTGGCGCGCCGTGTTCCTGGTCTCCGTCCCGTTCGGGATCCTCGGCACGGTCTGGGGCTTCGCCAAGCTGCGCGACCTCTCGGAGCGCAAGCCGGCCAAGATCGACTGGTGGGGCAACGTCACCTTCGCCGTCGGGCCTGGTCGCGGTGATGATCGGCATCACCTACGGCATCCAGCCCTACGGCCACCACACGATGGGCTGGACGAGCCCCAAGGTGATCGCCGAGATCGGCGGCGGGATCCTGATGCTCATCGCCTTCTGCATCATCGAGACCCGCGTCGAGCAGCCGATGTTCCACCTGGACCTGTTCAAGGTCCGCGCCTTCACCGCCGGCAACTTCGCCTCGCTGCTGTCGGGCATCGGCCGCGGCGGTCTCCAGTTCGTGCTGATCATCTGGCTGCAGGGCATCTACCTGCCGCGCCACGGCTACAGCTTCTCCGACACCCCGCTGTGGGCCGGCATCTACCTCCTGCCGCTCGTGGCCGGCATGCTGTTCGCCGGGCCCATCGCCGGGGCGCTGTCGGATCGCATGGGCCCGCGCCCGTTCGCCGTCGCGGGCATGGCGCTGGCCGCGCTCTCCTTCCTGCTGCTGGCGCTGCTGCCCGTGAACTTCTCCTATCCGGTGTTCGCGCTGGTGATCATCCTCAACGGCCTGGGGATGGGGATCTTCTTCTCGCCCAACCGCGCCAGCATCATGAACAGCCTGCCCGCCAACCAGCGCGGGGCCGGCGGCGGGATGGCGGCGACGTTCATGAACTCCGCCATGGTGCTGTCGATCGGGATCTTCTTCAGCCTGATGATCGTCGGCCTGTCCGGCGGGCTGCACCAGTCGCTCTACCACGGGCTCACCGCGCACGGGGTCTCCCAGTCGGTGGCGCAGAAGGCCGCCAACCTGCCGCCCGTGGCCACCCTGTTCGCGGCGTTCCTGGGCTACAACCCGATCCAGACGCTGCTGGGCGCCCACATCCACGCCGTCTCGGCCCACCAGCAGCACGTGCTGCTGGGGCACACGTTCTTCCCCTCGGTGATCTCCGCCCCGTTCTCCAGCGCGCTGACCTCGGCGTTCACCTTCGGCCTCGTCGCCTGCCTGATCGCCGCGCTGGCGTCGCTCGTCCCGGCCAAGGGCCAGCCGTGGTTCGGCCGCGGGGGGCGCGGTCGCTCGGTCGTCGATGAGCACGCGGCCGACTCGCTCCTGGTCGTGCCCGCCGGCGGGACCCTGGAGTACGCCGGGGCCGACGTCGAGCCGCCCGAGGGGCGCTGAGCCCACGGCCGCGGCGGCAGCGGCGGCGTGAGGTCACCGCAGCCATCGCATCCACGCTCCGTGCGGGTCGGTCCAGGCGAGCGGCTCGGCATCCAGGCTGAGCAGCACCTCGCCGCCCGGAGCCGGCCCCGGCCGCGGGGGCTGCTCGAGCTCGACGGCCCCCGGCACCTCGTTGGCGACCCAGCGCGCGCCCAGGGACCGCACGGTGTCGGCGAAGCGCCGGCGGTCCGCGGCGTCGCGGACATAGCCGAGCACCGCCGTGTGAAAGACGACGAGGGTGGCGCCCTGGGGCGCCTGCTGTGCCAGGGCGGTGAGGTCGTGGCGCAGGTCGCCCTGGACCACGCGCGGCGGGTCCGCGCGGGCGACCGCGATCGCCGCCCGCAGCGGCCCGATGCGGTCGCGCTCCCCTGGCCACACCAGCGACTCCAGCCACGACACGCTCTCGTCGTCGGTCACGTCGAGCGGCGCCAGGTCCAGGCCGGCGCGCCACGCCACCTCGGGCAGGGCGGAAGGGACCGGAGTCGCGTCGTCGACATCGCACCGGAACACCGGGCCGCCGCCGTCGAGGGCGGGCGCGCCCAGCCGACGGCCGTCAACGTAGTCATAGCCGTAGCGATCGGGGAGCAGGCACAGCCCGGCCGACGTCCCCACCTCCAGGAGCGCGAGGGGCTGGGGGAGGGAGGCCAGCACCGGGAGGAGCGCCGCGCAGCGAGCCGGCTCGTTGGTCTGCGTCCGGTGTGTCCGGATGAGCTCGAGCGCGTCTGACCGGCGGTCGAAGAACCGCTGGCGAAACTGCGCCCAGTCACCCGCGAAGTCTCCGTACAGGTGGCGCACGGCGGCGAGCAGCAGGTTGGGCTGGCGCTTGGCCGGCTCGAGCTCGCACAGGATCGCCAGGAGCTCGCGGTCATCCGCGATCTCACGGGTCAGCTCCGTGTACAGCGCCGAGCGGCCGGCCGTCTCCTCACGGGAGAAGCGCCGGTACTCCGCCGCCAGTCGATCCATGCGGCCTTCGTCCACGGCTACATCCTGCACGATCGCCTTGGCGCGCCACGGGGAGTGCGGGGCAACCCGTCCGAGCGCGGCGTGCGATCGGAGGCTTCAGGGCTGAGGTGCTCGCGGCGCCCCTGACGGGGCGCGCCGAGGTCAGGCCGCGGCGAGCTGGAGATCGCCGGTGCGGCGGTGATGCTCGGCGATGACCGCGTCGCGCAGCGCGGCGAACTCGCCGGTGTGCATGTCGGTGACGAGCTCGTCGACCGGGGCCTGCTCAGCCTCGGCGGGAAAACGCCAGGCGAGCGAAAGCGCCGTGAGGCAGCCGGTGCAGCTCAGCACGTTGCCGATGGCGAGCACCGGGGCGTGGTTGCCGAAGGCGTTGACGAACGCCAGGGCCAGGTTCGCGGTGAAACCGAGCGACCAGCCGAGCTTGGACTGACCCTTCGACGAGCGGTTGCGCAGCATCGTCACCAGCTGCGGAACGATGCCGGTGACGCCGATCATCACGGCGAGCATCGAGATGGAGGTAATGACTTCGTTCATGTTCAAAAGGAAAGGTGATGGTTAACAGGCTTAAATGGTTGTGCCCTCACCCTTTCTGTCGGACGATGCGGGCAATTCCTGAAGCCGCTTCTATGCTCGCAACGGAATGCGAACACTGCCTCGCACGTTGGCAGGGGCCCTCGCGGTCGCGGTGGTTGGGTTCGCGCTGGCGCGATACGGCGCCGGCAAGACCGCTGCCTCACCGCCGCCGCTGAGCCACCAGGCCTCGGTGGCGGACTTCAAGATCAACTACCCGTCGACCTGGCGGGTCGCCCCGGCGGCGACGGTGCCGCTCGTCCCGATGGGCGACGTGCTCACGCTGGCTGACGGCGACTCCAAGAGCTCCAGGCTCGTCATCGGGACCCAGCAGACGAGCACGCCCGGGGCGCTGCCGGCCGGGCTGGCCGCAGCGGTACCTCCCACCACCAAGCCGCAGATGGTGACGCTCGGCGACACGAGCTTCTACCGCTACCTCAACCTCACCCCGCGGGGCCAGAACGCCGCCGAGTCGATCTACACCCTGCCCACGTCGGCCGGCACGATCACCGCGGTGTGCTCGGCGCCGACGTTCACCACGCGCTTCACCAGCGACTGCGAGCGCGCCCTGGCCACCATGAAGCTCACGAGCGGCGACGCGCGCTCGATCAGCGTCGACCCCGGATACGCGCTCGAGCTCAACCGGATCCTCGGCCAGCTCAACGACGTGCGCCGCTCGGCCGGTCCGGGGCTGCGGTCGAGCAAGATCGGGACGCGCGTGCGTGCGGCATCCGCGCTGGCCGTGGCCCACGCTCAGGCGGCCTCGGCGGCCGGTCACATCAGCGTCGGCCAGGTGAGCTCGGCAAACCAGGCTCTGGTGACGGCGCTGAGCCAGAACGCGAGCGCCTACAAGGCCCTGGCGCACGCGGCGGCCAAGCAGAACGTGTCCGAATACGGGCGCGCGCAGGCGGCGGTGGCATCAGCGGGCTCGGGCCTGGACGCGGCCTACTCCCAACTGCGCCAGCTCGGGTACACCATCCACTGACCCGTGGGGCCGGTGGGGCCGTGGGGCCTGTGGGCCCGCGGGTCCGACGCGGCGCTCAGCCGCTGCCGCTGGAGGTGCCGCTGCCGTTGGTCGTCACCGACGACCCGCCCGACCCTTGGGTGGTGGTCACCGTCGAGTGCGTGGAAGCGGGCGGAGTCGAAGCCGGCGGCGTGCTGCTCGACGGCGCCGACGTGGCGGTGCTGTGCGTGACCGTCGCTGCCTTGTGCGCGGGCTTGCTCTTGGTCTTCTTGGCCGGGTGGTGCACGACGACGAGCTTGGCCGGCGCGGGCACGGTGGCCATCGAGGCCACGGTCGCGCTGCCGTGCTGGGCGGAGCCGGTCGCCAGCCGCGCCGGCGCCGGGTCGTGGGCTCGTGAGCCGGCACCGAGGATGAACGCCGCGGCGAACGCGGCGACCGGGATCGCGATGGCCAGCGCTCGGACGGCCAGCCCGCCCTTGCGCGCCTTGCCCTGCGTGCGTTCGGCCTTGCGCTCCTTGCGGGTCGCTGCCTTCGGGCGTGCCTGCGCGGTGCCACGGGCGGTGCGCTTGGGGTCGGTGCGCCGGCCCGCGGGCGTGCGCCGGGTGCCACGGGATCCACCGCGGCGGCGGGCTCCCTTGCGACCGGTAGCCGCCGACGCGGCGACGGCCGCGGCCAGGGCATCGGCTCCGTCGCGATCGACGTCGGGCTCGGCCGGCTCGTCCTCGGTCGCGGGCTGGAATGCCGCCAACGACGTCGTGAGCGGCGCCGCGCTCTCGACGTAGTTCGGCGCTTCCGTGACGAGCTCCGGCTCGGGCTCCTCCTCGGGGAGCTCCGGGTCGTGAAGCTCCGGCTCTGGCTCGGGCTCGATGACCTCCGGCTCGATGACCTCCGGCTCGGGCTCCTCTTCCATGGCCTCGGGCTCGGGCTCGGGAGCAACCACCGGCACCGGCGCGATCACCGGCACCGGCGCGGGCGGTGGCGCCGCCATCGCCGCGGGGGCGCCGGGCGGCGGCGGTGGTGCCGCGCCGTTGGACGCGACGCTTCCGTTGCCGTGATCGCCCCGCATCATCCGCAGGTTCGCGTGCGCGGCCGGATGCCCCCGCAACTCGGCGCGCCGGTAGGCCTCCTCGGCGCCATGCAGGTCGCCGCCCTCCTGCAGCAGCCACGCGAGATGGAACGCGCCCTTGGCGTCGCCGCGCTCGTCGGCGCGGCGGAACGCCTGCTCGGCGCCGTCCAGATCGTCGCGCTCCTCCAGCAGCAGCCCGAGGCTCACCGCCGCCGCGCCATGGCCGAGCTGGTCGGCCGCGCGATATGCCTCTTCTGCGGCAGGCAAATCGTCATGCTGTTCGAATTGGATTGCCATGTCGAACGCGTCGTTGGCATCGACCTGGGCCAGGGAGCCGGGGTCTGCGGCCGTGGGATTGGGCCTAGAGCCGTACATCAGGGGCGGTCATGAAGCGGTCTGAGGATTCTAGAACCCTCGGTTTTGCGGGCTTTCTGCGTCGCGGGAACAGGGCATCGGGCCGTACTTCGTCGCGCAGGCGCCCACTCCGCTTTTTCCTTGCAACAGCGCTCGCAGCGGCAATCGGCGTTGCTGTCGCCCTCGCCGCCACTCCGCGCCAGGCGCCCGCCGCGGCCGGGACCACCCAGACCTCGCTGGCCCTGCGCGTCGCCAAGCAGGTGAGGGCCGGCCGGCGCACCACGATGAGCGCCACGGTGTCCACCCCGACTCCCGCCGCCGGCGCGACGACGCCGAGGACGCCCGCACCCACTGGGACCGTCACCTTCTCGGACCGGGGCAAGCCGATCGAAGGCTGTCGCCCCCAGAAGCTCACCAAGCTCACCGCATCCTGCTCGGTGACGTTCTGGGTGTCCGGCAGGCACCCGATCTCCGCGCAGTACGGCGGGGATGCCACCTACGCCGCGGCGACGTCGTCCAGCTCGGCCCTCGACGTCACGGCGATCCCCGTCAAGGGCGACATCACCGCCCGCACCAGCTGGATCTTCAGGTTCACGCCCACCTACACCAGCATTCTCGGTCTCACTGTCGGCGGACTGTATGAGGGCAGCGACGTGGTCGTCGGCTGCCAGGGCAGGGGCTGCCCGTTCAGCTCGGAGAACTTCCCGGTGCTCCGGCCCAAGATCTGCTCCCCGAGCGTCCCCGCGCTGAGCTGCCCGCCCAACAACTTCTTCCTCACCAAGTACTTCTCTGGACGCCGTCTGGGCGTCGGTGCGCAGATCACGATCCTCATCTCGCACCCCAGCTACATCGGCAAGTACTACAGCTTCGCCGTCCGGGCGCGCCAGAGCCCGGCGGTCACGATCGCCTGTCTGGCGCCGGGCAGCACCCTTCCCGGCGTCGGCTGTCGGCCGCGGCCGGACCAGCACATCCCGGGATGAGCGCGGCGCCCTCGTCGAGGGCGGGGGCGTAGTCGGTCCGTTGGATGACATCAGCGCGACTTAAGACGATCTCCCAGGGCTCCGAGTACCCCACGAGACAGGTCTCGACTCCAGTCAGGTCGGCCGCCCGACCGGGCCACCGGCGACGCGCGCGTGAATCAGGCGGCGCCCGAGAAGAACCGCTCGGGGTTGGCGACCATCATCTGGTCGATCTGCTCCTGGGTAACGCCGCGTTGGAGCAGCTCGGGCAGCACCGTGTGTGAGAGCAGCAGGTAGTCCGGGTTCTCGTCGGCGAAGAACGGGTTGCCGACCATGAAGTCGTAGAAGCACGCGGCGTCATGGGAGAGGTGGATCCGGTCGCCGTACCCCTCGCCGAGCAGCGTCGTCAGCGTCGCGATCCGATCGGCCATCGGGTTGAAGTGCTCGATCCCGAAGCGGTCGCAGCCCAGCCACGCCCCCGTATCGGCGATCGCGCGCAGGTACTCCATGTCGTTGCTGTCGCCGGCGTGGGCGATGACGATCCGGCCGGGCGGCACGCCGGCCTCGGTGAGCGTCTCGAGGGCCAGGAGGCCGGTGCGGTGCTCGGCGTTGGTGTGGACCATGACGGGCGCGCCCGTCTCGTTGCTGGCGGCGGCGATCGCGGCCAGGATCCGCGGCACATCCCCGGCCAGCCCGTAGTGCTCGACCGCGCACTTGAGAAAGCCCGCCCTGACGCCGGTGTCGTCGATGCCCGTCTCCAGCTCACGCACGAACAGGCGGGCGATGTCCTTGGTCCCACGCGCCGCCAGGAAGTTGGGCAGTCCCAGGAAGGTGTAGATGCCGGTGGCGACGATGATGTGGAGGTCCACCGACTCGTTGATGCGCTGGATCCGCGGGATATAGCGGCCGATCCCGGGCGCGGTGGGGTCGACGATGGTGCGCAGGCCGGCCTCGCGGACCGCCCCCAGCTTGGCCACGGCGTCGGCGACGCGCTCCTCCTCGTCCCAGTAGGCCTCGCCGAAGGCATGGCCGTAGTTCTGCAGCGCCTCGGGCTCGAGCAGGAAGATGTGTTCGTGCATGAGCGTCCGGCCCAGGTCGGTCACCTGTACCGGGCCGCGGACGGTCTCGACGGCCGGCATGGCGGCAGTCTATGCGGCGCCGTTGTGAGTGACGGGAATCGCCGGGTCGTCGGTGACCGCGAGGCGCTGCTCGGGGTTGAGGATGTCCAGCAGCGGCGTCGCCGTCGTCCGCATCTGCTCCACCGCCTTGTCCACCCGGGCTCGCTCGGCCTCGCCGGCGGTCCCCCGCCGGTGCGCGTGCAGCGCCCGCGCCACCTCGGCGGCGAGGCGCTGGGCATCCTCCAGGAACGCGCGCGAGAGGCTGGCGTCGATCAGCACGGGCGCGCTGATGAGCAGCATCGTCCCGTAGGAGCGCAGCTCGTCCCCGACGTTCTCCCGGTCACCGGTCCCCTCGAGCATCGCCGTCGTCAGCTGCGCGGTCCGGGCCGCCTGCGACATCACGATCGCCGCCTGCGCCGCGATCGCGCGCGAACGGTCGCGCAGCTGGCGCGCGGTGACGACGCGGTCGGCGACGAGCACGGTCACCAGCAGCACGAGGACCCCTCCCACCAGCGTGGTGGTGAACGCGTGCTCCGACCACCAGCGATGGACCGAGCCGTCGAGGATGTCCAGCGCGGCGAGACCGACGGCTACGAGGCTGATCGTGAGTGCGCCGCTCCACTCCCGGCTGGGCAGCTTCATGTCTGGAGGTCCACGATCGCCTCGGCCAGCCACGCCGCCTCCTCGACCCACGAGCTCACCGGGCCCGCGGCCCGCACCACGAACTTCGACAGCCCCGAGTCGATGCAGCCGGCCAGGAACGTCCGCAGCCCTGCGGCCCCAGCCGGGACCAGCTCGCGCGGGTCGATGTCGCCGCGGCGCGACGCCACCGCGCGCAGCACCTCCGCCGGCGGCTCGCCGTGGGCATAGGCGACGCTCAGCCCGAAATGCTCGAGGTCGACCTCGCGCCCCGCGCGGTCGGCGGCCTCGAGGATGCGGCGGCGCGCGATCCCCGTCTCGGCCGGGGTCAGCTGCGAGCCGAGCCACCCGTCGGCCACCCGGCCGACGCGGTCAAGGGCCTGCGGGCCGCGCCCGCCCAGCCATACCTCCAGCGGATCCTGGACCGGCCGCCCCGGGCTGGCCAGCTCGGTGAACGACCAGCGCTCCGAACGATGGGTGACCGTCTCACCCGCCCACCATGCGCGTACCAGGCCGAGCACCTCCTCCAGCACCGCCCCACGCGTCGCTCCGTCCAGCCCGAGCGCCTCGCGCTCGCCGGGCTGGCCCAGTCCGGTGACGAAGCTGAGCAGCAGACGACCGCCGGAGAGCTGGTCGAGTTGAGCCAGTTCCTTGGCCAGCAGAAACGGATTGCGCCCCAGCGGCACGACGTTGGCGCCCAGCCGCAGCCGCCGCGTGCGGCCGGCGGCCACGGCCAGTCCGAGTAACGGGTCGAGTGCCGGGGCGACCGGCAGGTCCGACAGCCAGATGCCGTCGAATTCACTGTTCTCGATCGCCTCGGCGAACTCCACCATGCTCTCGCCTGTGGGCGACGCGGTCTGGGGGGCGACGGCAAACCGGATCGTCACGGTGCTCATGGTCGCAGGGACGCTGCGTTCGTAGACTCCGACCGGCCGCCACCCTCAGCGTCAGGAGCCCCGCATGTCGACCTCGCCTGCCGATTTCAACGCTCAGATCATCGAGGAGTTCCACGCCAACGACGGGCGCGTCGGTGGGATGTTCGAGAACATGACATTGCTCCTGCTCCATCACACGGGTGCCAAGTCGGGCACGAGCTACGTCAATCCCCTCGCCTACCTGCGCGACGGCGACCGCTTCGTCATCTTCGCCTCCAAGGCGGGGGCGCCCGAGAACCCCGGCTGGTACTACAACCTCAAGGCCGCCCCCGAGACCACGATCGAGGTGGGGACCGACACGCTCGGAGTCCAGGCCGACGAGGCCAAGGGCGATGAGCGCGACCGGCTGTACAGCACTCAGGTGAAGCGGGCACCGCAGTTCGCCGAGTATGAGGCCAAGGCGGGGCGGACCATCCCCGTGATGGTGCTCACACCACGCTGACGGTCGTCCCGGTGGCGGCGCTCTCGCGGGCCTGCTCGAGCACGCGCAGCGCGGCCACCGCGTCGGCCGGGTCGACCGGCGGCGGGCCGCCCTCGCGCAGGGCGGCGGCGAGCAGGGCGTAGAACCGGCCCCAGTCGCCGCGCTCTCCGGGCACCGGCACGCTGGCGTCGCCGGTGACCAGCCGCCCGCGATGGGCCTCGGGCTCGACGCCCCAGTCCGGGACGGTGTCCGGTCGCTCCCCGGCGCGCAGCCGGTCCTCCTGGGAGTCCAGCCGGGTGAGCACGAAGGCCGCCTCGGAGCCGAGCACCCGCAGCCGCGGCCCGGGAGCGCCGGTCACCGCCGAGGCCCGCAGGTGGCTGATCGTGCCCGAGGCATGGCGTAGGGCGATGAAGACATCGTCGTCGGCCGCCAGTCCTCGGCGGGTGTCGACCTCGGCGTAGACCTGGGTGACGGGGCCGAACAGCGTGAGCGCCTGGTCGGCGAGATGGCTGCCGAGGTCCAGCAGCAGCCCGCCGCCCTGCCCCGGTGACTGGGTCTCGCGCCAGGACCCCGCTTTGGGCGACGGGCGCCAGCGCTCGAAGCGCGACTCGTAGCGGATGACCTCTCCGAGGTGACCACCGTCGAGCAGGCGCCGGAGCGTGAGGTGATCGGAGTCCCAGCGGCGGTTCTGGAACACCGTCAGCAGCACGCCGGCGCGGTGGGCGCGGAGCACGAGCTGCTCGGCGCTGGCGGCCGTCACCGCCAGCGGCTTATCCACCACCACCGGCAGGCCGTGATCGATCGCCGCTGCGGCGAGGGGGACGTGGGCGTCGTTGGGCGCGGCGATCACCACCAGGTCGTGGTCGTCGCGCTCCCACAACCGGTCGGCGCTGCTCAGGGCCCGCGCCTCGGGGTGGTCGCGGGCCACCTCGGCCTGGCGCTCCGGGCTTGAGGTCACCACGCTGGCGACGGTCAGCCCGCGCGTTGCCGCGATCAGCTGCGCATGGAACACGCGGCCGGAGAGCCCGTATCCGATGATCGCAACGCGCAGGTCGGCCACCCGCCCAGCATAGGCAGCCATGGGCACTAGCCTTCGGACGCGGATGGAGTTCCAGCCCGCGATCCCGCCCGGCCAGCCCGCGCCGCCCGAGGCCTTCTACACCGGCCTTGACCTGGCCGCCCGCGCGCCGGCCCAGCGTCCCTACGTGATCGCCAACTTCATCTCGAGCGTGGACGGCAAGGCGACCGCGGAGGGGCGTACCGCGCCGTTGGGCAGCCCCGGCGACCGAGCCGCGTTCCACCTGCTGCGCACCCAGGTCGATGCCGTCCTGGCCGGCAACCGGACCATGTTCATCGAGAACTACGGCCCCCTCGCCAAGGAGCCGCGTCTGTCGGAGATCCGCGTGCGCGAGGGTCGCGCGCCCCAGCCGCTGGGGGTCGTGATCAGCCGCAGCGGCACCATCCCGTTCGACATCCCGCTGTTCGCGGACGGCGACTCGCGGGTCGCCGTCTACGGGCCGCCCGCCCTCGAGGTGCCCGAGACTGCCGCCGACGTGATCGTCCACGAGCTCGGCTCTGGCGACACCGCGCTGTCGGATGTGATGAGCTCGCTGCGCGTCGACCATGGCGTCGGCTCCCTGCTCTGCGAGGGTGGCCCGAGCCTGTTCAGCGCGCTGCTCCTCGATGGCCTCGTCGACGAGCTGTTTCTCACCGTCGCACCCAAGCTGGTCGGCGGCGACTCGATGACCATCACCACCGGCCAGCCGCTGGCTGAGTTGGCGGACCTGCGCCTGGTCTGCGCGCTCGAGCAGGACGGCACGCTGTTTCTCCGATACGCGCGTGACCGTGGCTGACCGCGAGGCCGCGCCGCGCACCGCCACGTTGCGGTGCGTCGGCGTCGTGGTGCACCCGTCGCGCAACATCGACGGGCCGCTGGAGCGCCTGGGAGGGTGGGCGGACACACACGGCGTCCGCGTCGTGCAGGTCCCGGTCGCGGGCCAGAACCGGAGGGTCGCCGAGCCCGGCGACGCCGGCAACTGCGATCTCATCGTCTCCATCGGTGGCGACGGGACGATGCTCGCGGCCATCCGTGCCGCGGAGGCCGTGCGGCTGCCCGTGCTCGGTGTCTCCTGCGGCAGTCTCGGCGTGCTCACCGCAGTCGCCGGCGCCACGGTCCCGGAGGCGCTCGATCGCTTCTATGGCGGCGACTGGACCCCGCGCGTCCTGCCCGCGCTCACCGTGGCGCGGCCCGGCGGGCCCGACCTGACGGCCTTCAACGACGCCTGCGTCGTACGCAACGGCATCGGCCAGGTGCGCGTCACCAGCACGGTCGACGGGGTGCTGTTCACGCGCCTGGCCGGCGACGGCTGCATCGTCAGCACGCCGCTGGGGTCGACCGCCTACGCGCTGGCGGCCGGGGGCCCGCTGATGGCGCCCGGGACCGACGCCTACCTCCTCATGCCGCTTGCGTCCCACGGCGGCTGGCGCCAGCCGCTCGTGATCCCGGCCGCCGCCGAGCTGGCCCTGGAGATCTCGGTCGGGATCGGAGGCGCCCGCCTGGAGATCGACGGCCAGGTGCTGGGCACGGACCCCGACACGCTGCGCATCACCCTCCGCCAGGACGTCGCCACGCTCGTCAGCTTCCCGGGGCAGGAGCCGCTCTTCGCCTCGCTGCGCCGGCGCGGCATCATCGCCGACAGCCCCCGGAGCGTCGCCGACGTCGCGCGCGACGGGGGTGGCCCGAGAGCGACCGCCGGCTAGAACAGCGGCGGCCCCGAGCCCCGCGGGTTGACGGGCCAGATGTCAGTCACGACGCCGCCCTCGATCACGACGCCTCCCTCGATCACGTGGAAGACATCGCGGAGGTTGATGTGCTCGGCCCTTCCATCTGTGCGCGGGTTTACCTCCCAGATTCAGCCGCGAAGCGCCGTCAGACCCGGTCTGAGCCGAGGGTCTTGGGAGATCCTCCGTCTGTGGGAATGAAGATCTCCCACAACCGTCGCGGCGGCCTGGACGCGTGATAGGTGACACCTCTCACAGGCCCAGGAGAGCCCCGAGCTACTGGATCCGCTTGACCGCGATCTCGCCGGCGTAGCTGTCCTGCTCCACCGTGCAGAAGTCGTGCGGGCCCTTGGTCACCAGGAAGCAGTTCTTGCCGGTCTGGTCGGGCTTGACCGTGTAGTGGCCCAGGCCGGTGTGCACGCGGAAGTAGTGGCCCTTCTTGAGATGCAGCAGGGTCGACCCCTTGATGGGGATGCGCACGACGATGTCGGGCCCCGCTGAGTACATCCCCGGGGAGTCGGCGATGCTCAGGCAGCCTGTGGTCTTGAGCGATGGGATCGAGTTGTTGCCGCGCAGCAGGGGGTTGAAGGCGATGAACGCAGGGGCCCTGAAGATAAACGTCTTGCCGGTGAGGCTGATGTCCAGGACCTTGTCGTAGAGCAGCTTGGGGTGGTCGTCGCCGCACTGGAAGGTGCCGGTGTCGTTCGAGCCTCCGGCCCATTCGCACGCTTCGCTGGGCTGGGTCACCTGGCTCCCGGTCACGTCGAGTGACATCGGATAGCCGGCCAGGCCGCGTGATCCGGCGTACTCGGCGTCCCTGTGGATGGTGAGGCCGTGGGGCCGGGTGATCGCGTGCACCTTCCAGTCCTGGCGGAACGCGTACTTGCCGATCCAGTCGGCCTGGCGCCGGCAGCCGGCGTTGTCGTCGACCGAGCTCTTGTTCTCGAATGACCCGTAGCCGGCGTAGTCGAACTTGAACGTGATGTCCTGGGCCTGCGCCAGCGAGACACCCCAGACGGCCAGGAGGAGCACGCTCGCGGCAAGGGTCAGCAGCCTGTGGGTCCCGGTCACGCGCGCACCCTACACGTTTGTCCAGCCCAGCGGCAACGAATCTGGAGCGACCGTGTGAAAGGGCCCGCTAGCACATGCGTCGGACGGAATAAAGCCCAAATCCGCACAAACTACGGATCAGGGTCTGGAGAGACCGGACGATGACCCCACCACAGGAAACCCCGCTATTTGCACCAGGGCGGAGCCCAATCAATCGCCCACCGCCAACAGTGTGACCGGGGGCTATCAAGGAGGATAAAGATGCACCGCATTTCCAGGAGGATGGTCGCAGTGCTGGTCGTCGTCGGCGCGATTGCCGCCGGTGGCGCCGCTTTCACGGCAGCGAACACGCTTCCGCCCCAGACGGTCGGTTACGGCACCGAGACGGTCAGCGGCGCCACCGTGGACACGGTCCACGACACCCTTACTGCTGACGGCGCTGCCATCACGTCGGTCACGCTTGTCATGCACAGCGCCCTGGCCACCAACGCGGATGTCACGGCAGGCTTCAGCGACGAGTCAGGTCTGGACTCATGCACCACTTCGGACCAGATCACGTACACCTGCGCCATCGCGAACGGCACCGGCGGCACCGTCGTCGGCGTTACCGAGCCGACCGGCTCGGAGCTCGTGTCCAACGCCGCCAACTTCTCAGTGGCGGTCACACAGTAAACAGCGCCAGCGGACGTATCAGCGCCGGGAAGAGCGCGACATCTCGTCGCGCTCTTCCCACGCCTGTTGGACCTGTACAAGCACATGAAAAGCGATCGTGACCTCAACCAGACTGCGTTCCAAGCTGCTGACAGCGGCGATCCTTCTGTTCGCGATCGTCGGCTGGGTCTACCTCGCGCCCCCGCAGTTGGGAGGCTCGACCAACTATGTGATCACGCACGGGACCAGCATGGAGCCCACGTTTCATGCCGGGGATCTCGGCCTCGTTCGGCCGGCCGACCACTACCGAGTGGGCGAGATCGTCGCCTACCACAGCACGCTGCTGCGCGTGGTGGTCCTCCACCGCATCATCGCGATCGACGGCGGCCACTATGTGTTCAAAGGGGACAACAACAACTTCGTCGACCCGACGCGCCCGACGCGCTCGGAGCTGCTCGGGGCGCTGTGGATCCACGTTCCCAACGGCGGTGCGATCTTGCGCTGGCTGCACTCGCCGGTCACGGCCGCGGTCCTCTGCGGTTTCGTCGCTCTGCTGCTGGTCGGCACCGGGGAGACCAAGCGGCGGCGTAAGCGCCGGGGGAATCGTGGCAATGGATCCGCTCTCCAGGGACCTTCAGCGGTGACCTCGTCCGATCGCGGCGCCCCCCTGGGCGTCAGCGTCCGCTCGCTGCTGATCGGCGTCGCCACCCTCGCGGTGGCGTGCGCCGTCGTCGCGGCTTACGCGAAGACGCGTCCGGCAGCCAAGAACGTCACACACCAGGTTCACTACACGCAGAACGGGCGCATCACCTACCACGCGACCGCACACGCCGGACCGGTGTACCCCAACGGGAGACTCGCCACCGGTGACCCCATCTTTCTCCAGCTCGTCCACCGGGTCGGCATCAACGTCGCCTACCGCTTTGAGGCTGACGCGCCTGCGCGTGTGCACGGCACCCAGCAGGTGTTGCTCCAGTTGACGGGTCCGAACGGTTGGACCCGCCGGATCACGCTCTCGCCGCTCCGTCATTTCACCGGGGCCGTGATCAGCACCCCGGCCACGATCGACCTGCGCGCGGTCCAGGCGCTCCTGGATGAGGTCCAGAGCGCGACGGGTATCTCGGCCACGGGGGCGAGCCTCGGGATCGTGATGAAGGTGCACGTCAACGGCACTGTCGCGGGCCGGCCGGTGGATGCAACCTTCGCGCCGGTCGCGAGCTTCCAGCTTCAGCCGCTGGAGCTCATCCCCGGCGGGGGCGCGCCGCCCGCCGCGGCAGGTACCGCATCGAGCAGCGTCCCCGCCGCTGAGACCGGCCTCGCCCCGAGCGCCCAGGGGAAAGTCACGACCGTCGCGTCGGTGCCCAACGCCTTCAGCCTCGCTGGCCACACGCTCAGCTACTCCGCGATCGCGAGGCTCGCGCTCGTTGGCTTCCTGCTCACGGGCGCTCTCTCGATTCTCCTCGCCGTCCTGCTCAGGCGCAACCAGGCCTTCGACGAGGCCGCCCGCATCCGGGCCCGCTACGCGCACCTGCTCGTGCCGATCCTGATCGGCGAGGACCTCGGCTGGCCTCCCGTCGATGTCACCAGCTTCAAGGCGCTCGTGCGCCTGGCCGAGAGCGCGGGCCAGCTCATCCTGCATCACCAGGCCGATGCCGTGGACACCTATCTCGTCAACGACAACGGCACCGTCTATCGCTACCAGATCACGCTGCCGCTGGTGACCTGGGGCGAGTGGACCGAGACCAACGTCGCCGCGGACCCGGCCGCGCTCGCCGACGCGGCCACCGTCCTGGCCGAGGTCGCCGCTCCCACTGAGGAGCCTGCGCCCACGGCGGGTTAAGATCGAGGCGTGACGGACCTTCGGCGGCTGCAGTACTTCCTCGCAGTCGCACGCGAACGCAACTTCACGCGGGCCGCCGAGCAGCTGCACGTGGCCCAGCCCGCCTTGTCACGACAGGTGAGGCTGCTGGAGGAGGAGCTCGGCGTCGAGCTGCTGCACCGCACGACCCACGAGTTCGAGCTAACCGAGGCCGGCGCCTTTCTGCTCGAACGTGGCCCGGCGGCGGTGGCGGCGGTCGACGAGCTGTGGCGCAGCGTCCGCACCTACGGGAGCGGGGAGCGCGGCAGCGTGGTGATCGCCTATGGGGCCAGCGCCAGTTACGAGACCGCCCCGAGGTTGCTCGGGGCGCTGGCCTCGCGCCATCCCGGCGTGGAGATCGCCACCGCGGTGAAGTCCGTGGGCGAGATCGTGACCGGCGTCACCGAGGGATCGGTCGACCTCGGTCTCATCCGCTGCCCGCCCGCCGGCGCGGGGTTGGACGCCCGCACGATTCGCCACGAGCCCCAGGGGCTGCTCGTCCGGCGCGACCATCCCCTGGCCGGAGGACCGGCGGCCGCCGTCGCCGACCTGTCTGACGAGACCGTCCTCCTCCATCCCCGTGAGGCCAACCCCGGCCACTATGACGCGATCGTCGCGTTGTGCCGGGAGCACGGCTTCGAGCCGCAGGTGGCGCTGCGCAGGCTCAGCTTCGATCTCGCCTACACGCCGGTGGTCAAGGGCGAGGCGGTGGCGATCATCGGCGAGTCCTCGCGCCAGGGCCTGCCCGACGAGCTCCGGTGGGTGCCCCTGAGTCCGCCGGTGTCCCTCGAGGTGAGCCTCGTCGCCCGGCGCTACAACCGCCCCGCCGCGGTGGACCGGATGCTCGAGTCCGCGCTCGAGGTGTCGGCCGCGCTCGGCTGGACGTAGTCGCCGTCCACCCCGAAGGCGACGTCGCGCGCATAGAGCGTGTCCATGTACTCGCGGACGTGCTGGATCTGACCGTCCTCGATCGTGAACACGCCAATGCAGCCGTTCTCATAGGACCGGCCGCCACGAGTGCGTGCCCGGCTCGTCCACTGCATGACGACGCGGTTGCCCTCGGCGACGATGCCGGTGACCTCGATGCTGATCGAGCCGGGCGCGTAGTAGGAGAGGGCGGTGGCGAGGAACTCGTCGACGATCGCGTCGCGGCCCTCCCACGTCCCCGCGATGGGCAGGTCGCCGGCGGCCAGCGTCCAGGTCGCGGCGGGGGCGAACAGCTCGCGCACCGTCTGCGCGTCCCCGTCCGCGGCGGCGGCGGCATACCGCTCGACCACCGCCGTGCTCTCAGCCTTCATGTTCATGGTGGGCCTCCTTGTACCGGGGTGAGGTGACGGCGAGGCAGCGTAGGTCGGCGCGACGGCGATCGGAAATGCCCGCTTGGCATGACTTCAGACCCAAACGGGATTTCACAGCGCGCACCGCGCGGCCTAAGGTCGCCGCCATGACCGCCACGACCGCCACGACCGCCACGACCGCCATGACCGCCACGACCGCCATGACCGCCACGACCGCCATGACCGCCGGGTCGGGACCCGCGCCCCTCGTCGTCGCCGGGGGCAGCCTCGCCACCGGCCGCGAGCTGGCACGTCAGGCCGGCGCCGCGGGCCGCGAAGTGCGGCTCGTGGACGAGCCGCAGGACGGCCGCGAGCTGCGGGCCGCCCTCGACGGAGCCGGCGCCGCGATCCTCATCCCGGCGCGCACCGTGACGTCACTGACGGCACAGCTCCAGGCGGTCCTCGAGGCGATCGGGGACCCTGCCGCCGGGCCGCACATCGTCCTCGTCACCGGCTTCTCGATCGGGCACGGCCGCGAGCATGCGCTCAACACGCCCGAGCGGCTCACCGACCGCCGGCGCGCCGAGGCCCTCCTACGCCGCAGCGGCGCCCCCTACACGATCGTGCGTCCCACCTGGCTCACGAGCGACCCGCCCGGCCATTACGCCGTCACGCTCACCCAGGACCCGGTCTCCGACGGCATGATCGCCCGCGCCGATCTCGCGGCGGTGTGCCTGGCCGCGATCACCGAGCCGGCGTCACGGGGCACGACGTTCGCGGTGTTCGCCCAACCCGGCGCCGCCCCGCGCTCGTGGGCGCCGCTGTTCTCCACCCTTCGTCGGGACGCGGCCTGATGCGCTCCGCGGCTCAGCACGCCTGGGAGGGCACCTATGCCAGCGACGGGCTTGGCCGCCCGCTGCCGCCCCGCTTTCACCGACTGGTCATGTTCGATGTGACCCGCACGCCGGGGCCGGCGGACGCCGCGCGGCTGGAGCAGGCCCTGCGCCGGCTCGAGGGCCGCCACCCCCACGGCCCCGGCGGTTTGCTCATGCTGCTGGGCTGGGGGGCGGGATATTTCGCACGCCACACCGAGACTGCCGCGCCGATCAGCGGGCCCGTGGCCCTCGCCCGTGGCGAGCGCGCCGTGCTCCAGGACATCGACGCCTGCCTGCATCTCGCCTCCGACGCTGAGGACCGGCTCGATGATGCGGTGGCGGCGCTATGGTCCGAGGACGAGCCGCGCTTGGGCGATGCGCTGCAGGTGCGCGAGGTCCGCACCGGCTGTGTCGGGGCCGGACTCCCGTCGCACCTGGTCCCGTCGCACCAGGCCGGCGCGCAGGTCCCCGCGGGCTCGCCGCTCCTGCTGGGCTTTCACTCCGGGCTGCGCCGCAACCAGGCCACCGAGGCCGAGATCACGATCCCGGCCGGTCCGCTTGCCGGCGGCACGACGATGCATGTCTCGCGCATCAACCTCGACCTCGAGGCCTGGTATGAGCAGGATGCTCGGCGGCGCACCGCGCTCATGTACGGGCCCACGATCACGCCGCTCGAGGCGGTGCTGTCCGCCGATGACGCGCCCGCCGACTTCGAGCATCTCCCCGCGACCGCACGCCGGCATGGGGTCGTCGGCCACGCCCAGGCCGCCGCGCGGGCCCGGCTGGATGGGCGCCCTCGGATCAACCGCCGCGATTTCGTAACCTTCGACGACGGCATCCCGGGCACTCACTTCGTCTCACTCCAGCGCAACCTGGAGGACTTCAACGCCACGCGAGCGGTGATGAACGCCGCCGACGGCCCGCATCATCACTCCGCTGTCGGCCTGCGCGCCAACAACGGCATCAACGCCTTCATGGAGGTGGTGAGCCGGGCGACATTCGCGGTTCCGGCGCGGGCCCAGCGCGCCTATCCGGGTCAGGCGTTCACCGTCACCGGCCAGGTGCCGCGGGTGGCGTGAACGTGGCACTGTCACTGTCAACGCCACTGTGCGCTCTGCTCGGCATCGAGCTGCCGATCGTGCAGGCGCCGATCGGCAGCGCCACCTGTCCGGAGCTGGCCGGCGCGGTGTCCGGTGCCGGTGGCCTGGGGACGCTCGCCCTCACCTGGACGGCACCGGACGGATGTGCCGACCGGATCCGGCGCACCCGGGCGCTGACCGACCGGCCGTTCGCGGTCAACCTCGTGCTCGACTGGGATCCCCACGAGCGGATCGAGATATGCGCCCGCGAGGGCGTTCCGCTCATCTCCACCTTCTGGGGTGACCCCGGGCCCCACGTCGGCGTGATCCACGATGCCGGGGCGCTCCACCTCCACACCGTCGGCTCGGTGGCCGAGGCCGTCGCGGCCGTCGAGGCGGGCGTCGACGTGATCGTCGCCCAGGGCGGCGAGGCCGGTGGGCACGTGCGCGGTACGACCTCGACGCTCGCGCTCGTGCCTGCGGTCGTCGATGCCGTCGGCTCGGTCCCGGTGATCGCGGCGGGCGGCATCGCCGACGCGCGCGGCGTGGTGGCGGTGCTGGCCCTGGGGGCGCAGGCCGCGTGGATCGGGACGCGCTTTCTCCTGGCCGCGGAGGCCAACGTCCATGCCGCCTACCGCGACCGCCTCGCCGTCGCGGCCGCCGGTGATGCCGTCTACACCGAGGCGTTTGACGGCGGCTGGCCCGACGCGCCCCATCGCGTGCTGCGCAATGCCACCCTCACCGCATGGGAGGTGGCGGGGCGCCCCGCCGCCGGGCGCCGCCCCGGCGAGGGCGATGTCGTGGCCACGGCGCCCAACGGCTCGGCGCTGGCGCGCTACCACATGGCGATGCCGCAGGGCGGCACCGACGGGGAGGTCGAGGAGATGGCACTGTACGCCGGGCAGGGGGTCGGCCTGGCGCGCGCGTGCGCGCCGGCGGCCGACATCGTCCGCGAGTTGCGCGACGGCGCCCTGCGGCTGCTCGGCTGACTCACCTCCCGAAGTTCCGACTCCGGAGCGACGCGATGATCGAGCTGCAGTACGAGATGACCTACGAGGAGACGATTGCCGGGCCGCTGGGGTCGACCCGCGGCTCGCCGCTGGGCGAGCGTCTGTGCTGGAAGGTGGAGACGGGCCGGCTGCACGGCCCGCGGATCGAGGCGACGCTGGCGATGCCCGGCGTCGATCTCATGCGCCTCGGCCCCGACGGGCTGCGGCGCCCGGACCTCCACGCCCAGCTCCTCACCGACGACGGCGAGCTCGTCCTCTTTCGCTACGACGTGGCGGTGATCCGCTCCACCGATCGCTTCGTCGCCGCGCTCGAGACGGGAGACGCCACGGAGTTCGAGGACCAGTACATGCGCATGGCACCCCAGTTCGAAGTGGGAGCCGACCGCTACGCGTGGCTGCGCGAGAGCTTGTTCATCGGCCGGGGCCGGCTGGCGGGTCCCCTCGCGATCGCGTACGAGATCTTCCGCGTCCTGTAGCGGGACGGCGGATGTCACACCGGCCGCCGCTACGCCGTCCTCCCAGTGAAGGCCCATCACACAGGAGACGACTTCAGATGACCCCCACCATTCCCACCCGCCGGCTCCAGCTCACCGAGGTTGCGTCCCGGCAGTACGGAGCGATGTTTCGCTTCTCGTCCGCGATCGAGCTTGATCACGGCCTGCGCCTCCTCATCGAGATCCGCGCCTCGCAGATCAACGGCTGCGCATTCTGCCTCGACATGCACTGGAAGGACGCGCGTGCCGCCGGCGAATCCGAGGAGCGGCTCTACATGCTGCGCACGTGGCGGGAGAGCCCGCTCTACAGCGAGCGCGAGCGCGCCGCGCTGGAGCTGTGCGAGGCGATGACCGAGATCGCCGGCGCCGGCGTGCCCGACGACGTCTGGGAGCGGGCCGCGACGGTCTTCGGCGATGACGAGCTCGGCCAGGTGGTGTTCGCGGTCGCGGTCATCAACACCTGGAACCGGCTGCAGATCACGACGCAGGCCGAGCCGGGTCACTACTACCCCGGCATGTTCGACACCCCCGCGGCCGCCGGCAATGGCCGATAGGCGCAGCTCGGCGACGGAGCGCACGCCGGCCGAGTTCGATCGCCTTCGTCCGTACCTGCTGCGGGTCGCCTACAGCCACCTCGGCAGCCTCAGCGAGGCCGAGGACCTGGTGCAGGAGGCGTGGCTTCGGCTCTCGCGCGCCGACCGCGCCGAGATTCGCGACCTCCGCGCGTGGCTGACGACCGTCGTCAGCCGGCTCGCGCTCGACGCCCTCACCTCGGCGCGGGCGCGCCGCGAGCGCTATGTGGGACCGTGGCTCCCCGAGCCGCTCGTCCAGGAGGTCGACGAGAGCGCTGACCCGGCGCACCGCGCCGACCTCGACGAGGACGTGAGCATGGCGATGCTCATCGTGCTCGAGTCGCTCTCTCCCGCCGAGCGCAGCGCGTTCCTCTTGCACGACGTGTTCGGCTACGCGTTCGAGGAGGTCGCGGGCATCGTCGGGCGCACCCCGGCGGCCACCCGCAAGCTCGCGGCGCGGGCCCGCTCCGCGGTCGAAGCGCGGCGCCCCCGCTACCCCGCCCGCGCCGAGGAGCAGCGCAAGATCGTCGAGGCGTTCCTCGGCGCGGCCCAGGACGGGGACCTCGCCTCGCTGATGGAGCTGCTGGACCCGTCGGTGACGTTCCGCAGCGACGGCGGCGGTCTCGTGCCGGCGGCCCGCACTGTGTTCGCCGGCGCCGCGCGGGTGGCCCGCATCTTCACGGCGATGTCCGGCCACTACGGCGAGCGGTACAGCGGCTCCCTCATCACCGTCAACGGCGCCCCGGGCGTGCTGCTGGAGATCGGGCGCGATCCCAGCGTGATCGCCGTCACCATCGACGGCGGGCGCATCACCTCGCTCGACGTCATGCGCAACCCCGACAAGCTCACCACCCTCAAGCTGCGAACATAGGCGCGTGGCGCACGTGGCGGTGTCGGGGCTCGCTTATGCACATCCGGGGGGAGACCTGCTGTTCTCCGACGTCTCCTTCCGGGTCTCGCCCGGCCAGCACGTCGGCTTGGTCGGCCGCAACGGTGTGGGCAAGAGCACGCTGCTGAAGATCCTGGCCGGCGTCCTCACTCCCGACGAGGGCGAGTACGCGGTCGGCGGGGCCGTCGGGTACATGCCCCAGGACGTCGGCGTGGACGATGACGAGCGCACGGTCCGCGAACTGCTGCTCTCGCTGGCGCCGCTGGCCGTCCGCCACGCGGGCGAGAGCACGCTGGCGCTCGAGGCCCAGCTCGCGGCCGGCGACCCGTCGGCGGGGATCAAGCTCGGTGAGGCCATCGCGGACTGGTCGGCGCTCGGCGGCTATGAGCTGGAGGGCCACTGGGATGCGTCGTGCCGGCGGATCGTGCGCGCGTCCTTCGATGACATCGCCGAGCGGCCCGCCCGCACGCTCTCGGGCGGCGAGCGCAAGCAGCTCGTCCTCGACGTGCTGTTCGCGTCCGACGCCGATGTGCTGCTGCTCGACGAGCCCGACAACTTCCTCGACGTCCCGGCCAAGCTGGAGCTCGAGCAGCGGATCCGCTCGTCCAAGAAGACGATCGTGATGATCTCCCACGATCGCGCCGTCCTGGCCGCCGCCCTCGGCGCGATCGTGACCCTCGAGGGCAACGGCGCCTGGGTGCACGGCGAGTCGTACGCCACCTACGCCCAGGCGCGCGAGGACCGTCAGCGGCGACTCGGCGACGCGGTCAAGCGCTGGCACGAGGAGGAGCGCCGGCTGTTCCGGCTCATGAAGACGTTCAAGGAGCGCGCCCGCTACGCCCCGGACTGGGCCAAGCGCGCCGACGCGATGGAGACGCGCTGGAACCGGTTCCGCGCTCCCGGTCCGCCCCCGTCGCCCGTCGCCGATCAGGCCATCGCCGTGCGCATCCACGGCAGTGACTCGGCACGGATCGTGCTCGACATGCGGGCGCTGGAGATCGCCGGCCTCGTCTCGGCGTTCTCCGACGAGATCCACTTCGGCGAGCGGGTCGGGATCACCGGCCCCAACGGCTCGGGCAAGAGCGCGCTCATGAACGTGCTCGCGGGCGTGCGGGAGCCCGACGGCGGGGAGCTGCGCGTCGGACCCCGGGTCTCCACCGGCTTCTTCACCCAGCTCCAGTCCCGCGCGGACTTCGCCGGTCAGGTCGTGCTCGACATCGTGATGACCCAGCGGGGCGAGCTGCAGGCGGCGATGGCGGCCCTGGCCCGCTACGGGCTCGCCGAGGCCGCGCGCCGCTCCTACGACGTGCTCAGCGGAGGCGAGAAGGCCCGCCTCGAGGTGCTCATCCTGGAGCTCGAGGGCCACAACCTGCTCCTGCTCGACGAGCCGACCGACAACCTCGACACCGACTCATCCGAGGCGCTGGAGAGGGCGCTCGACGGCTTCGTCGGCACGGTCGTGGCCGTCTCCCACGACCGCGCCTTCCTGTCCACGCTGGACCGTTTCCTCATGGTGCTGCACGACGGCGTCGTGCTCTCATTCCCGGCCTACGAGCCGGCGCTCGAGGCGCTGATCGACCCCGCTCGCGCGGCCGACGTCCGCCTCGCGAAGCCTCTTTAGCCGTCTAGCCGGGGCCGGCCGTCAGCTCGTAGTGCATCGTCCGGTACCGGCTGAGGCGGTGCATGAGCGGGACCACCACCGCGTGCAGCACGCGATGGCGCCGCGCCAGCGCCCGGGCCGCGATCCGCGCGTCCTCGCCGTCGAGCAGGGTGGCCCGGGCCTCGACGGCCTCCCCGGTGGCCGTCCCCTTGAGTGTCGCGGGTGCGACCTTGACGTTAGGGTTGTGGCGCAGTCGCTTGGTCTTCCACGCCTTGTCGTAGGAGCGGAAGAATGCACGGTCGCCGTCGAATGCGATGCTCACCGCCGTGTCGATCGGGGTGCCGTCGCGCCGATAGGTCGTCAAGAGGACGGTCTTTGTGTTCCTGAGGGATGAAAGCGTGCTCATCGTCTTCTCCTTCGCCGGTCTGCGTCTTGTGACAGGCTCTGAGACGAGACAGGACCGCGAGGCGTGACAGCGATGAGTGAGGATCTGCGCCCACTGATGTTCGCGATCGCCTACCGGATGGTGGGGAGCGTCTCCGACGCCGAAGATCTCGTCCAGGAGGCGCACCTCCGGATGCAGCAGGCGCTCGCGGTCGGCACCACCGTGGAATCGCCGAAGGCGTACCTGACGACGGTGGTGACCCGGCTGGCGATCGATCACCTGCGCTCGGCACGGGTGCGGCGTGAGACCTACCCGGGCCCGTGGATGCCCGAGCCGGTGGTGGAGCGCCTCGACGAGGCGCCGGCCGAGAGCGCCGAGCTCGCCGACTCGCTCTCGATCGCCTACATGGTGCTCCTGGACCAGCTCTCGGCGACGGAACGCGCCGTCTTCCTCCTGCACGACGTGTTCGGCTATCGCTTCGACGAGATCGCTCCCATGGTCGACCGCAGCGAGGCCGGGTGCCGCCAGATCGCGGTGCGCGCGCGACGCCGGCTCGAGCCCGATCGGCCGCGCTTTGATCGCGACCGGCGCCGGCGCGTCGAGGTGGCCGAGCAGTTCCTCGCCGCGTTCCGGGAGGGGGACATCGACGCGCTGCTGAACCTCGTCGCCGAGGACGCCGTGTTCGTCGGCGACGGAGGGGGCAAGGCCGCCGCGCTGCCCGAGCCCATCCACGGCCGCGACCGGGTGGTGCACCTGCTCCGGGCCTTCGCCAACCAGAACCGGAGGCTGAACCTGCGCTTTGAGCCGGCGCTGGTCAACGCCCAGCCGGGCGCCGTCGTCCGCGACCTCGACGGGCTCGTGGTCACCGTTCTCGCCCTCGACATCGACGGCGGCCTGGTCCAGTCGATCCGCTCGATCGTCAACCCCGACAAGATCGGCCACCTCGGCGCGGTGAGCCCATTGACGCGCCGGCGCGCCAGCGCCTTCGAGTAGGCGCGGCGCACTCACAACTCGGCAACATCCTGCCGCCGGCTCGCTGAGATGATCCGCGCCGCGGAGCCCGGCCACCGCGGCCGAGGCTCCCCTCAGCGGAGCCCACAGCATGCGCATCAGGCATCTCTCGCGCACCGGCGTCGCGGCGCTCGCCGCGGCCGGGTTGTCCTTCGCGGGCACCGCCGGCGCCACCGCGCCGGCGGTCAAGTCGCTGTCGGGCGCCGGCTCGACTCTGGTGGCGCCGCTGGTGGCGGAGTGGGCCCAGGAGTTCCCGGTGTTCTACGGCGTCAACATCGACTACGCGAGCGTCGGCTCCCAGGCGGGCCTCAACCGGATCGCTTCCGGCGCCACGGACTTCGCCGCCACCGACTCGCCGCTCACCACCTCGCAGAGACAGGCCTGCCCGAGCTGCGGTCAGATCCCATGGACGCTGACGGCCATCGGGATCGGCTATCACGTCAACGGCGCCGGCAACCAGCTGCGGCTGACGCCCTCGGTGCTGGCCAACATCTACCTGGGCCACATCACCAGATGGAACGACAGCCGCATCACCTCGCTCAACCCCGGCGTCAAGTTGCCCGCGCTGAAGATCACGCCGGTCTACACCAGCGCCTCGGGTGACACCGCGGTGTTCACCCAGTACCTGTCGAGGGTCAGCTCGGCGTGGCGCACCAAGGTCGGCACCGGCGACACGGTGAGCTTCCCGGTCGGCATCACCAGCAACGGCAACTCGGGGATGACCACCCTGCTGCAGTCCACCAACGGCGCCATCGGCTACGTGGGAGTGCCCTACCTGATCGCCCACAAGCTCCCGGCGGCCGCGATCCAGAACGCGGCCGGCGGCTACGCGTACCCCAACCTCGGCAACATCATCGCGGCCGGGGCCACCGTCAAGAAGGTCCCGGCCAACGGGGCGCTGGCGATCGTCGACCCGCCCAAGTCCGCCCCCGCCGCCTACCCGATCTCGACGTTCAGCTACGTCGTGGTCTCCGCGACGGCCGCGGCGCCGCGCAAGGCGGCCCTGCGCGACTGGATCGCCTTCGCCATCGGCGGCGGCCAGAAGTTCGGCGAGGGGCTGGACTTCGCGCCGGTGCCGTCACTCGTGGCCGCCGCCGACCGGCGGGCCGTCCACACCTTTGCCAGCCAGTAGGGCTCGAGAGGGCGGCGGGCGCCGCCGGGCGCGGCCGCGGGCGCCCGCGTCACCTGCCCCAATCACGTCCCGGTGGTGATCGGCAACTCCTTCAGTTGCACGCTGGCCCACGCCGGCTCCGCGACGCGCGCCCGGATCACCATCGTCGACGGCGACGGGGGCTTCCGGATGAGCTTCTCCTGACGGGCACCACCACGGTCACGCCGGTCGGCTGGTCGGGCTGATCCGCAGGCCGTAGTGCGACAACGCGGGTCTCAGCCATGGGCGCGTCGAATGCAGGAGCAGCGTGCCGATGCCCGCCGCGGCCCAGGCGGCGAGGACCCAGAGGTATCCGGCGGTGTCGCTGCCGTGGAAGTACACGGTGTTGCGCACCGCGTCGGCGGCGACGCCCAGCGGCAGCGCGGAGTCCAGCGCCCGCAGGAACCCGGGTCCGAACGGGCCGAGGTTGGACGGGCCGCCGCTCACCGGGAGGCCGACGATGAGGAAGGTGATGACCGCCAGTGCGATCAGCGGCAACTTGATCCGGCCCAGTGCCGCGGTCGGCGCCGAGATGGCCAGCGAGAACAGGGCGACGATCCCGGCCACCGCCAGGTAGTCGCCAAAGCCGGTGACGCCGGCTGCGATGGCCGCGGCGCTCAGGCCGATGGCGACCGCGGCCGCGGCGGGCACGGCGATGCGCCAGGCGGTCCGGTGGTGGCGGAACAGGTGCGCCGTCGCCGCGCCGGTGGCCAGGCTGGGGAAGAGCACGCACAGGATCGTGAAGAACGAGGAGAGGGCGAGGGAGTCGTTCTTGAGCGGCGGCACCACATCGACCACGTCGAGCCGCCGGCCGGTCTTGGCCGCGAGGCCGGTGAATGCGGAGGTGAGCAGCTGCGCGGGGGCCGAGCCGCCGGCCTGGGCGATCAGCAGCCTCATGTGATGCGGGGCGGCGACGAGCGCGCCGTCGACCTCGCGGCCGGTGATCGCCGCCGTGGCGCCGGCCTGGCTGGGGTAGGAGCGCAGAGCGAAACCGCCGGGCGCCCGGGCTTGGAGGGCGCCGCGCACCTCCGCGGTGACCTGCGCCGGGGCCACGATCCCGACGGGGACGGCATGGGGGGTGGGTGCGTGAAACGCGCTGAGCGCCGTGGTGATGAACGCCGCCGCGAACAGCACGTTGATCGCCACGAGCCCCAACGGGATCCGTAGGCGATGAAGGATGTGAGTGCTCGGTTGCATCGTTTCAGTCCTCTCGAATGGCAAATGCCAACGCTTGTTGGCACCGCGCAGGTTACGCCCACTCCGCGTAAAAGTCAACGAGTGTTGGCAAACGCCGGTTGGCGCGGGTATGATGCACACGAATGCCCCGCCGCGCACCGAGTTCCAGCCCAGCCGCCGCGCGACCGGATGCCCCGGGGGTGGGTGGCCCGCGTTCGGAGGGCACGCGCCGCACCATCCTCGACGTCGCCCGCCACGCCTTCGCCGCGCGAGGCTACGAGCAGACCACGATCCGGGCCGTGGCCGCCCAGGCGGGCATCGACGCATCGATGGTGATGCGCTACTTCGGGTCCAAGGCGGGCCTGTTCGCCGCCGCGGCGACCACCGATCTCGACCCTCCCGATCTGGCCTCCGCCTCGCCTCGCCGGCGTGGCGAGGTTCTCGTCCGCCATTTCGTCGCGCGGTGGGAGCGCGACCCCACCGAGGACATGCTGGTGTTCCTCCTGCGCACGGCGGTGACCGACCAGTCGGTCGCCCGGCAGCTGCAGATGACCTTTGACCGCATGGTCGTCGGTCCCCTCGTGGCCCTCGAATATCCCGAGGCCGAGCGCCGGGCTGCGCTGATCGGGTCCCAGCTCATGGGGGTTGGGCTGTGCCGCTACATCCTGCGCCTCGAGCCCCTCGCCTCACTGTCCAGCGAGGACGTCGTCGCCGGCATTGCTCCCACCATCCAGCGCTACCTCAGCGCGCCGCTGACACGCGCTTAGACCGTGCCCCCTCGCGGGTAGTTGGCGTCGCAGACGCCCGAACGTGCATAATGCTCCGGGTTTCTGAGCGATGGCGACCGAGGAGATCAGGATGGGTGCGAGGTGTCGGCGAGCAGCGAAGCGCGCCCGGTGGGTGAGCGACAGCCGTGCCGGCCGCTTCGCCGCCGTGATGGTTGCGGTGTCGGCGGCGATGATCGTCGGGCTCGGGAGCTCGCCGGCGAGCACCGTGGCCCGCCGCCTGGCCACGACGCCCCAGCCCCAGACCCGCTACTCGCTCGTGCACGGGTGCTACGCGCTGAGCTCGCCCTCGGATGGGACCGCGATCGCCCCCGCCGTCGGCCCGTTCACGATGCAGGCGGCGGCCCTCGGGGTGTACCTGCTCTACGGCCCGCAGGGCGACTACCTCACCGACGACGGCACCGGCAACTTCGCCGGCGCGAGCACACCCAGCGCGGCCACGGAGTGGACGGTGGACGGCAGCTCGGCGCAGGGCTTCACCATGACCAACGCCGCCACCGGCACGCGCGTGCCAGTGACCTTCGTCCCGGCCACCGGTTGCGCCGCCTATCCCGAGGCGCAGGTCGACGCGGTGGGCACGCCCTTCAGCGGCGCCAGCCCCGAGGCCGACGTGCTCGGCACGGTCGAGGGCCACGCGCACGTGACCGCGTTTGAGTTCCTCGGCGGCGACTGGCACTGCGGCCGGCCGTGGAGCCCGTTCGGCGTCGAGTACGCGCTCCCGGCGAGCTGCGCCGCCGACGAGCAGGGGACCAACGGCGCCTTCGAGTCGCTCATCGACTTCGGCGGAGCGACGCGGCCGAGCGACATGCACGGCTGGCCGACGTTCGTGGACTGGCCGAGCCCCACGGCGCTGGCCGAGGAGGGCGACTACTACACCGGCATCGAGCGTGCCTGGAAGGCCGGCCTGCGTCTCATGGTCACCGACCTCGTCGACAACGAGGCGCTCTGCTCGCTCATGACCACGAGCCACAACCCGTGCAACGACATGGACGCGGTCAAGATCCAGAGCGGGGACCTGTACGCCCTGCAGGACTACATCGACGCGCAGTCGGGCGGTCCGGGCAAGGGCTGGTTCCGCATCGTCACCGATCCGTTCCAGGCGCGCCAGGTCATCAACGAGGGCAAGCTGGCGGTCATCGAGGGCGATCGAGGTGTCGCGCATCTTCGGCTGCGGTGAGGTCAACGACGTCCCCCAGTGCGACGACGCCCAGATCGACGCGGGGCTCCAGGAGATCCACGACCTCGGCGTGCGCACCTTCTTCCCGATCCACGAGTTCGACAACGCCTTCGGCGGCACCAAGATGATCGCCGGCGAGATGGGGACGGTGGTCAACGCCGGCAACCGCGACGAGACCGGCAGCTTCTGGAACCTCGCATCCTGCCCTGCCGAGGACCAGGACGCGGCGCAGATCAACGTGCCGGCCACCGGCCCGCTGGCGTCACTGGTCAACGGCCCGCTGGCCTCGCTGCTGCACGGCAGCGCGCTGCCGGTATACGGCGACGGCCCGCAGTGCAACACGCGCGGCATCACGCCGCTCGGCACCTACGTCATCAATCAGATGATCAAGGACCACTTCCTCATCCAGCTCGACCACATGGACAGCTCCACCGCCACCTCGGCGCTGGCCATCGCCACCGCCCACCACTACTCGGGGGTCATCTCGGCGCACTGCTGCTCCTCGGCGCAGCTGTTCAAGGGCATCTACGACACGGGCGGGTTCATCAGCCCGCCGGCCGAGCCCGCGCCTGCCTTCGTCGCGACCTGGCAGGCCGACAAGGCGCAGAGCGATCCCAAGTACCACTTCGGCTTCGGCTGGGGCTCGGACATGAACGGCCTGGCCGACCAGCCCGGGCCGGCGTCCGGCACTCCGATCACCTACCCGTTCCCGTCCTACGACGGCAAGGTCACGTTCACCCAGGAGCAGTGGGGCGACCGAACGTTCAACCTCAACAGCGACGGCCTCGCCAACTACGGGATGTACGCCGACTGGCTGCGCGACCTCCAGCTCGTCGGCGGCAACCAGATGATGGCCGACATGTTCCAGGGCGCCGAGGCCTACCTCGAGACGTGGGAGCGCGCCGACGGCGTGCCCGCCACGAGCTGTCTCCCCGCCCGGGCGCGCTTCAGCAAGTCCGGTCTGGGCCGGGCGCTGCGGCTCGGCGACGCCGCTCAGGCCGCGCTGTTCCGCGGCGGTCAGCCGCTCTCGCGGCCGGGGCGCTCCTTCCGCTACTGCGCGAGCGGCGCCTCCGGGCGCGGCGCGCGCACGGTCAGCGTGTTCAACGCCGCGGGCAGGGTGGCTCTGATCGGGACCACGGCCAAGGGCGACAAGGCCGGCGGGATCGGCGCCGGCGCGAGCGCCGCGCGTCTGAAGCGCGGCGCGACCCGGCTGGCCTCCGGCCTGTGGGAGGGGCGCAGGCTCGCCGGCGGCGCGCGCTATGTCTACGGCGTACGCGGCGGCAGGGTCCGCTACGTCGCGGTCGCCGGCGCGGCCGAGCTGCGCAAGCTCTCCGGGCTGCGCTCGGACATCCGCGCCGCCGGGCTGTAGCGAGCACGTCGTCGCGGCGGGCGGGGTACGCTCCGCCGGCGCATGGAGATCCGCCCCCTGCAACCGTCGGACGGCGCTGCGGTGCACCGCAGCCTGTTGTCAGATCCGGAGATCGCAGCCTGGTTCGGCCCCGGCGGCGCGCGCACGCTCGCCCAGGCCGAGGAGATGGTGGCCAGGAAGGCCGCGCATCGCGCCGCGCACGGCTTCGGCTGGTCGCTGGCGTGGGAAGGGGATGAGTGCCTGGGGTGGGGCGTGGCACAGCACTGGATCATCGATGGCTTCAGCGAGGTCGAGATCGGCTGGACCGTCGCCCGAGCGCACTGGCGCCGAGGCATCGCCACGGTGCTGGGCCGCCACGCCCTGACCGAGGTGTCGGGGCGGGGGCTGCGCAGCATCGTCGCCTACACCCGGGAGGACAACGTCGCCTCGCGCGGCGTGATGTCCAAGCTGGGCATGACCTACGAGAAATCGTTCGACGACGACGGCGAGGCCCACGTCCTCTACCGGCTCCAGCTCGACCGCGACTAGGTCGCCGGGCTCGAGCCCTCGCGCTCCTCGTCCATGATCTCGCGGCACAGGTCGACGCACTCGTTGCAGATGGCCACCGTCGGGGTCGGCCCGCAGACGATGGACTCGACGTCGCGGCCCCGCTTGCCGCAGAACGAGCACGTCAGCTGCTTGAGGTAGATCTCCCGTCTGAGCGCCGCCTCGGTGCTCTCATCTGCCATGGCGGTACGGTATCGCGCGCCGCATGCGCCCAGGACGGTCCCGGCGCCCGGGTTCAGCCGAGCGTCTCGAACGTGAGCGAGGACGGTGCGTCCGGAGTGCGTCCGATGGTGTAGACGCCCCCGAGGAGGTCGGGGAGCTCCGGGGGCAGCGGGGTGAGGTGGGGCGTGTCCGCCGTGGACAGCGTGAGCCGCAGGCTGTCCCCGGAGGCGATCGTCACCAGCGTCGGGAAGATCTGGATCTGGTACTCGGTCATCGTGCCGGGGCTGACGGGCTGAGCCGAGGCCTGCGTGTACGGGTGATAGGGCAAGACGGTCATGCCACCGGCAGTCCAGGACCGGCCCGCGTTCACCGCGCGCAGCGAGCCGAGGAGCGCGCCCTCGGTGAGCGGATAGGACGTTCCGTCAGGGGTGACCTCCTCCAGCTCGGCGACGAGCTGGGTCTCGGAGGTGGTGGCGCTGGCGTAGACGGTGGCGGTCACCGGACCGGCGAGCGTGGTGGCGTGGGTGAAGGGTGTCGAGGTGTAGCTCGTGGCCCACGGCCCGATCTGGGCGAGCCGGTCGTCGGTGGCGCACGGGGCCAGGAAGCCGGCGGAACCCGCGGGGACCGAGAGGCCGCCCATCGACCACTGGTCGATCGGCCGGCCGCAGGGCACTCCGCTCGGGCTCCACACGATCGTGTCGCCGCCGGCGGCAGGCAGCCCGCCGGTGGGGGCGGGCAGCGACGGCACCGGCAGGCCGGGGATCGGCGACGAGGAGGTGCCGCCGCCGGCCGGCGCCGAGGGGGTGAGCGTCCCGCCGGCGCCGAAGTACAGGCGCGTCGGGGTGGCTCCGGAGAACGGATACGTCGAGGTCTCGGTGAACGCGCCGCTCCCCAGGTCGTAGTAGTGCAGCGGGGTCGGCGTCCGCGCCATGCCGGTCTTCTCGCCCTTGAGCCAGGTGTCGAACCACTCCAGCTCGAGCGGATCGACGTTGACCGAGGAGCCGTTGAGATGCTCCCACGGCCCGACGATGAGCTGGTAGCGGCCCGTGGTGCGCTGCCCGGACTGCATCGGCGCGGTGGTGCTGCGATGGGCCCACGCGTTCTGGAGCTCGGCGTAGTTGACCGGCTCGCCGTTCTGGAAGATGTCGAACTCGCCGCCGACCATGTAGGCCGGGATGTGGTTGGCGGCAACGCGCGCGAGCACGTTCTGCGGGTTGCGCGCCTGCCAGTAGGAGCCGTCGTAGGCCTCGGGGCCGCCGCTGAGGATGTTCTCGGTCTGGGCGGCGTGGTAGGTGGCCAGCCCGTTGGCGTGGTCGGTCTCGATGCTCGCCAGATCGGAGAGCAGCGTGGGATCGGAAGCGGTGTCGCCGAGCGGGTTGACCGTGTTCAGCGCGCCGGTCAGGCCGAGGTAGGTCTCGGCGAACTCGAAGTCCAGCAGCCCGCCCATGAACGACGTGTCGCGATAGATGTCGTTGGCGGGCACCATCGGGAAGATCGCCTTCAGCGGCGAGTGCGGGCCCACCGCCCCGGCGAGCAGAAGCTGGTCGATGCCCAGGTAGGACGGCCCGTAGGTCCCAACCCGCCCGTTGGAGTGCGGCAGGTGCGCCGCCCACTTGAGCACCTTGATCGCGTCGCGCTGCTGGATCGGGTCGAACAGGCCCCAGCTCCCGTTGGAGTCGCCGGTGCCCCGGACGTCCTCGACGATCTCGATATAGCCGCGCTGGACCAGGTAGTTGTCCGCGCCACCGGTGGCCGAGCCGCTGCTGGGCGTTGCCGCCGACCCCGGGGCGCTCGAGCCGCCCTGGCCCTTGCCGTAGGGGGTCATGGTGAGCAGCACCGGGAAGGGCCCCTTGGCCGGCTCGCCGGACGCGGTGGTGGGGTAGATCTCGTTGACGCGGATCGTCGTGCCGCCGGCGCCCTTGACGGCGATGTCGTTGGTCGACGCCGTCCCGTACACCGCCTGCTCCGGCGCCCAGTGGCTGCCCGGGGCGGCGCTTGCCGAGACGACGTCGGGCGGCAGCTGTGGGCTCAGGCCCACGAGGCTCGACGGGGCCGACTCCACCGCCGGCGCGCCCGGCGGCGGCGATGGCTCGACGGCGAGCGCCGAGGCGGACGTGACGCCGGCGCAGGCGCATACGATGGCGCCCAGCGCGAGAGTGCGTACACGCAGACGAACATGTCGAGGGGACAGCCGCGCCATCTCAGCCCACGAATACCCGAAGCACCATTTTTCTAGACATCACCGACGCTCAATCCCGATCCACCACCGAGGACACGTCATGCCACCGGATCACATCGCGCCCGTCGAACCCCGGCTGGAGCTGCTCGGGCGCTTCCGGGCAGAGCTCGGCGAACCACTCGAGCTCGGCCAGACGCCGTGGGGCCGCCGGCGGGTCATCGCGATCGCGGGCGGCGAGTTCGACGGGCCGCGGCTGCGGGGGACTGTGCTGGCCGGCGGGGCGGACTGGCAGGTGGTCCACCCTGACGGCACGGCCACGATCGACACCCGCTACACGCTCCAGACCCACGACGGCGCGCTCATCTCGGTCGCCACCCAGGGCGTGCGCCACGGGCCCCCGGAGGTCCTGGCGCGGATCGCCGCCGGCGAGCTCGTGGATCCAGCCGAGTACTACTTCCGCGTGTCGATCCGCTACGAGGTGGCGGAGGCGGAGTACGGCTGGCTCAACCGCATCGTCGCCGTCGCCTCCGCGGTACGGCTCGCCGGCACGGTCGTCTACGACGCCTACGAGGTGACGTAGGCGCCGCCGCGCTACTGGTGGAGGTGGAGCTCCTGTCCCTGAGGTCCGACGATGAGGATCATCTCCACCGGTCCGTCGACGGCGCCGAACCAATGCGGGGTCCAGGTGGTGAACTCCGCGGCCTCTCCGGCTTCGATGATGTGCTCGGCGTCCCCGAGCAGCAGCCGCAATCGGCCGGCCAGCACGTAGAGCCAATCGTGTCCGTCGTGCACCGGGAGCGGGTCGGGCGGGGTGCGCCGCGCCGCGCTCACCACGAGCTTGTATGCCCGCAGGCCGCCGGACGTCTCGCGGTGGGTCAGCGGTGTGAGGGTCAGCCCCTCGAAGCGGCGCGGCCGGTAGCGCACGCGGGGGTCCTGAGTCGGCGTGACGCCGAGGAGCTCGTCGCTGCTCACGCGCAGCGCGGCGGCGAGGGCGGGGACATGGTCCAGCGCAAGCCGGCGCTTGCCAGACTCGAGACGGCTGAGCGTGGACACATCGAGCCCGGCCGAGCGTGCCACCTCGGCCAGGGTGAGCTCTCGCTCGGTGCGCAGCTGACGCAGGCGGTGGCGCACCTGCGTCTCGAGTCGCTCCGGCTGGCTTGCCATATCAGCAAATCAGCTTGACAGATTGTCGGAGCGCCGTCACCCTCGGACACATGACCCGTCTTGACATGTTCACCCAGAGATACTGGGACGACCGCTACGCCGGCCACCGGCACGTGTGGAGCGGCCGGCCCAACCCGTACCTGCTCACCGAGCTCACCGGCCTCGCGCCGGGCCGGGCGATCGACGTCGGCTGCGGCGAGGGGGCGGACGCCATCTGGCTGGCCCAGCAGGGGTGGGAGGTCACGGGCGCCGACGTGTCACCGGTCGGCCTGGAGCGCGCCGCCGGCAACGCCGACGGCGCCGGGCCCGAGATCGCCCAGCGGATCACCTGGCGCCAGGTCGATCTCTTCGCCGACGAGTGGACGCCGCTCGGCAGCTACGCGCTCGTCACCTCGCAGTACCTGCATCTCCCGCCCGAGGTGCGCGGGCAGTCGATGCAGCGCCTGGGCGAGGCCGTGGGCCCCCAGGGCGACCTGCTCGTCACCGCTCATCACCCGTCGGATCTCGAGATCCCCGGGCTGCGCCCCCACATGCCGGAGCTGTTCTGCACCGCTGAGGAGCTGGGCGCGTTCCTGGAGCCCGAGACCTGGGAGATCGTCACCGCCGGCGCGCCGGAGCGCAGCGTGACCGGACCCGAGGGCACCCCGGTCACCATCCGCGACACGGTGCTGCACGCCCGCAGACGGGCTAGTCCGCGGGCTGGGTGACGTCCAGCATCCATTGGTTGCACTCCAGCGTCCGGCCGGCGTAGACGAAGGCCCGCTGCCGGAGCAGGGTGAAGCCGGCCTTCCGGCACAGCGCGTTGGACGGCGCGTTTGAGATCGGGGGGAAGGCGTGCATGGTCGAGAACTCCGCCGCCTCGCCCACGCGCGCGATGAGCAGGTCCAGAGCACGGGTCGCGATGCCGCGGCCCTGAAACGCGGGGAGCACCATCCAGCCGGTCTCGTGGATGGTCAGCTCGTCAAGCTCCTTCTCCCAGACCCCGATCGTTCCCACCGCCGGTCCCGGGGGCTCCGGGACGATCGTGAAGTACCAGGGGTCTGCGACCCGCCGCGCGTGACTCCCGGGGAGGCGGGCCGGGTCGACGGGACCGCCGAGCTCGCGCATCACGACAGGGTCGGTCTCCAGCGCTTCGGTCAGCGCGAAGTCGGCGTCCTCGTAGCGCGCCAGTCTCACCATCGCCAACGCTAGCGACTGGTGGCGGTCACGACACCGTCATCGTCACGCACTGTGAGATCCTCGTGCGTGCGGGAGGTTGAACGTCTGGATCGCACACCGAGGGCTCAGCCGGTGTGCGATCCCAAACGTGGGTCCCGTTGAACCCACAGATCGCGCTCCGGTGGGAAAGCAGGTGTGCGATCTCCAGGTTCAGGATTCGCGCCCACGCGCCCACGCGCCCACGCGCCCACGCACCCACGCGGCCACGCGCCCACGCGGCCACGCGGCCACGCGGCCACGCGGGCGGGACGACGCGGGACGCTAGACCTGGACGACCGATTCGAACGGCGGCGGCGCTTCGCCGGACTCGAACAGGCTGCGCTCGCGCATCCACTGCTGCGAGCGCTCATAGGAGTCCGAGGTGTAGGGGAGGAACACGATCCGCTCGCCGGGACCGAAGCGCCGTACGTCAATCATGGCGTGGAAGCGCTCCGGGATCTCCTTGAGGTAGTGCTGCTTGTAGGGCTCGGGCTGGAGGTCGAGCTCCATCTGCGCGCGCTTGAGCGCGTTGAAGTACTTCTCCACGTCGGCCGGGTCGGTCTCGAACTCGAACATGAACCCCGCCATGAACGTGGTGTCCAGGATCTTGCGCGCGCCCTGCTGCTCGACGAGGTAGGTCGGGGCGCTCCAGATGGCCGCCGCCGGCACCTCGCCGGAGAGCAGCGCGTCGACGCGGTCATACGGCATGCCGCCGAAGCGCAGCTGGATGTCATCCGGATCCAGGATCGCCTCGAGCGCCTGGAGCGTCGAGAAGTGGCTTCCCGAGTGGTAGCCGACCGCAACGTCGACGCCGGCGAGATCCTCGGGGCGCCGGATGTGAGAATCCGGCAGCACGTAGATGCCGCTGGGCAGCACCGAGTAGCAGCGGCCCCACATCCGTCCCGCCTGATCGCCCGCGGCCTGGTTGACCGCCCAGTGGCAGGCGCAGCTCATGCCCTTCTTGCCGCCACCGCCGACGCGATAGAGCTCATAGGCGCCGGTGCGGACGTCCTCCTGCCCGGTGGGCTCGATGTCCTGGTCGGCGTTCTGCTGTGCCCGGACGTCGAGCTCGTAGTCCAGGCCCTCGTCCTCGAAGTAGCCGTTCTCGACCGCGATCCAGTCCTGCAGCCGGCCGTGCGTCGAAATCTGGAACCGTGCCATCGCGCTCTCCCTCCAACTCGCTTCGCAACGCTCGCGTGCAATCTGACGAACCGGAAGCCTACGCCGCGCGAGCCGTCGGGCCCTCGCGGTAGCGTCCGGTCCATGCTGCGCTTCGAGACGGCTCTGGGGACCTGCGGGATCACATGGAGCGACGCCGGCGTCACCGGGGTCCTGCTGCCCGGCATGCGTGGTCTGAGCGGGCGGGCGGCGCGCGAGCCCGAATCCGTTCCGGAGACGGTGCGCGACGTGGCCGCCGCGATCGTCGCCCTCATGGACGGCGAGCGCACCGACCTGCGCTGGGTGGTGCTCGACGAGGCCGGCATCGACCCATTCCGGCGCAGCGTCTACGCCGCGGCGCGCGAGATCTCGCCGGGCGCGACCGCGAGCTACGGCGACATCGCCCGCGCGATCGGCAAGCCCGACGCGCCGCGGGCCGTTGGCCATGCGCTCGGCGAGAACCCCTTCCCGATCGTCGTGCCCTGTCATCGCGTGCTGTCCTCCACGGGGGCGCTCCACGGTTTCTCGGCGCCGGGCGGCATCGTCACCAAGCGGCGCATGCTGGAGATCGAGCGTGCGCCGGGCTTCACCCAGCTGTCACTGATGCAGGCCTGACGCTCGCGAGCCTGCGCGGCCGCGGGAGCAGCAGCGGAGTGACCAGCAGCAGTGCCCCGGCGATCCCGATCCCGGCGCGCGGGCTGGTGAGGGCGGCCAGCAGCCCCCACAATGCGGTGAGCGCGGCGATCGTGGCGCTGGTCGAGACTGACCATGCCGAGAGCATCCGGGCTACGCGATCGGGCGCGGTCTGCTCGAGCCGGTAGGTCGCCATCACCGGGTTGAAGACGCCGATGCTGGTGACCAGGCCGAACTGGATCGCGATGACGATCGCGATCCCGGCGAGTCCGGGCCGGATGAAGACCAGGCCGATCGGCCAGCACGCCCGCAGCGCCCCGCCGATGAACATGACCTTCGCCTGCCCGGAGCGTGCGACGAGCCGGCGCGCCAGCCGTGCGCCGATCAGCCCGCCCACGCAGGGCGTGGCGAAGGCGAGGCCGAACTGCCACGGGGCAAAGCCCAGGCGGGCCAGCATGAGGACGGACAGCAGGGGCTCGGTGGCCAGGATGAGCCCGCTGACCAGGATCGTGTTGAAGAACAGGGCGCGCAGCTGGGGGTCGGCGAGGATGTAGCGCCAACCGTCGAGCAGATCGCCGGCGCGCATACGCGCCCCGCCGGCGCGCGTCGGGCGTGGCTCGGCGTGCCGGATCGCCCCGATCCCGAGGGCGGAGACGAGGTAGCTGACGGCATCGGCGACGACGGTCGTGACGGGGCCGAACAGGCCGATCGCCGCTCCGCCGAGCGGCGGCCCGACCGCGGTGGCGCTCCACGTGGTGGACTCGAACCGCCCGTTGGCGACAAGCAGGTCCTCACGCGCCACCAGCGCCTTCACGTACGCGCCGCTGGCGGCACGGAAGGCGTTCTTGGCCGCGCCGACGATCACTGACACGACGACGAGCTGCACGAAGGTGAGCCGGCCCAGGACGTAGGCGACGGGGATGCTCAGCAGCGCCACGAAGCGGATGAGGTCCATCGCGATCATCACCGGCTGCTTGCGCCGGAACTCCACCCACGGTCCGAGCGGGACGGCGACCAGCGCGCCCACTCCCAGCCCCGACGCCGCGAGGATCGACACCTGGGCAGGTCCCGCGTGCAGCACCCGGATGGCGATGATGGCGAAGGCCCCGAACCCCAGGCCGGTGCCGTAGGCGCTCACCGCGTAGGCCCTCCACAGCCAGCCGAAATCCCTCCCCAGCGACCGCCGGGCCTCACCGGATTCTCTGCCTCGTCTCACCACTCTCATCACGCGAACGAGAGATCAAAGCGCGCGTCCCGGACGCGGTGGGCGAGCCCCTGCAGGCGGGCCGCTGATCAGGCGTCCGAGCCGCGGATCACCCCGGCGTCCGGGGGCTCCGCGAAGAGCCGGGCCACGTCCGCGGAGCGGCACTCGAGCGTGCGGCGCTGGTTGAGATAGCCCTTGTCGGTGATCTCGCCGGCGTCGAGGCTCGGCGGCTCGGACAGCAGCAGCAGCCGCTCGATCCGCGACGCCGAGCCGGCCTGCCCGTTGAGTGCGCGCAACGCGTGGCCAAGGTGCTCACGCAGGGTGGCGTCGTCGAGCGCGACGTCCTCGGTCGCGCCGGTCAGCCGGCGCGCCTCGGCCTGGTTGAGCCATGCCATGGCGGCGACGTACTCGGCGTCCTGCCCACAGATCACCGCATCGCCGAGCACGCCGGCGGCGCTGATCAGACGGGTGCGCAGCGCGCCGGCCGCCACCCAGGTCCCGGTGAGCAGCTTGAAGTTCTCAGCGATCCGTCCGTCGAACAGCATGCCCAGGTCGGGATCCTGCTCGTCGATGAGCCTCACCGCGTCTCCCGAGCGGTAGAACCCGTCCTCATCGAAGGCGGCCTGCGTGAGCTCGGGCCGGCCGAAGTATCCGGGGGTAACGTTCGGGCCCTTGACCCGGATCTCGAGCCGGTCGCCCACCGGCGCGAGCTTGATCGTGCAGCCGGGGATGGGCACGCCGATGCAGCCCGTCGGCGCGCCGAGGTAGTGCATGCTGGTGGCGCAGGGAGAGGTCTCGGTCGTGCCCCAGCTCGAGGTGAGCGGGACCGCGTGGTCGGCGTGCTCGGCGGCCAGCTTGCGCAGGCGGGCGGCCAGCGCATCGGGCAGCGCGGCGGCGGCGTAGAACATGAAGCGCAGCCGGCTGAAGAACCGCTCGGCGAGCCGCGGGTCGCTCTCCAGCGCGGGTGCGAGCAGCGCGTACCCTGCGGGCACGTTGAAGTAGAGCGTGGGCGGCACGTCGTTGAGCGCGGCGATCGTGCGCCCGAACAGCGCCGGCGCTGGCTTGCCGTCGTCGATGTAGATCGTGCCTCCGTTGAACAGCGCCAGGTTGAGGTTGTGGTTGGCGCCGAACGTGTGGCTCCACGGGAGCCAATCCACCATGAGCGGGGGCTCGTCGGCCAGGAACGGCCAGATGGACTGGAGCATCGCCTGGTTGGAGCAGAGCATCCGGTGGGTGTTGACGACGCCCTTGGGCACGCCGGTCGACCCCGAGGTGAAGAGGAGCTTGGCCACGGTGTCGGGCGCGGGATCGGTGGCGGCGCCGGTGGCGTCGCCCGGGGCGGTGGCGAGCAGGTCGTCGAGGCGCATCACCCCCTCGCGTTCCCCGCGCGCGACGAGCACCTGCGAGACGATGGGAGCGAGGGCGTCCAGCGCGGCGCCGAACGGTCCGGCGTCGTCGGCGAACACGAGGCCGGGCTGGGTGAGCTCGGCGATCGCCTTGATCCGGGCGTGGTCGGCGCTCATCAACGAGTAGGCGACGCTGATCGGCATGACCGGCACCTGCGCCGCGTAGGCGCCGAGGCTGACCAGCAGGTGCTCCAGCGAGTTGCCCGAGAGGACCATCAGCGGCTTGCCGCGGCCGAGCCCGAGTGCAGCGAAGGCCCGCGCCAGCGCCCGTGCCCTGGCGTCGGCCTCGCCGTAGGTGAGGGTGATCCAGCGGTCCTCGCGGTCTCTGTGGGCGGCGAGCGGGCGGTCGGGGTGCTCGGCGGCCCGCCGCTTGAGCACCGCTGTGATCGACCGCTCGACCGGCGCCGGCGTGTGGCGCGAGGAGAGCACGATCGCCCCGTCGCCGCGGCGCTCGATCTCGATGTCCGGCGGCGAGAACGTCTGCAATTCCAGCAGGGGGCTCATGGTGGTTCGTCCTCCTCTCTGCACTGGGCCCGATCACATCATGCGCCGTCCCTGGCACGAGCGCGCACGTGACGCAACGATCTTGCGCCAAATGACGGCAAAAGAACCGTTTCATTGCGGCAAAGCAGCGATTGGCTGCGTCCTCGTTGCGCGAACGGCGCCACTGGGCGACCATTCCATTCATGACTGCCACCGCCCATCCTCACCACCAGGCGAGCCGGACGATGCTCGACCTCGACGGCGCCACGCTCACCATCTCCGACGCGCTCGAAGTCGCTCGCGGCGACCGGACCGTCAGGTTGGGCGAGCGTGCGGCGGAGGCCGTCCGCGCCAGCCGCAGCCTCAAGCAGGAGCTGATTGCCCGGGAGATCCCGATCTACGGCGTCACCACGGGGTTCGGGGACAGCGCCCATCGCCAGATCTCGCCGGACAAGACGGGCAAGCTCCAGCAGAACATCCTGCGCTTCATGGGCGTCGGCACCGGGGCGATCGCCCCGCCGGAGGTCGCGCGCGTCACCATGCTGCTGCGGGCCAACTGCCTCTCCAAGGGCAACTCGGGCGTGCGTCCCGAGCTCATCGAGCACGTCCTGGACCTCCTCAACCACGACGTGACGCCGTTCATCCCGGAGCGCGGCTCGTGCGGCGCGAGCGGGGACCTGGCGCCGCTCTCCTACGTCGGCCGGGCCCTGGCGGGTGACGGCGACGTCCTCTACGACGGCGTGCCGCGCCACGCCGCCGACGTCCTGACCGAGCTTGGCCTCGATCCGTTCCTGCTCGAGGCCAAGGAGGGGCTCGCCCTCACCAACGGCACCTCGTTCATGAGTGCGTTCGCCTGTCTTGCCGTCGGCGCCTCGCGTGAGCTCGCCGACTTGGCGGATCTGATGACCGCGATGGCCTCCGAGGCGCTGCTGGGCAACCGCGGACACTTCAACGCGTTCCTGTTCGATGAGGCCAAGCCCCACCCGGGGATGGTCACGAGTGCCCGCCACATCCGCGAGCTCCTGGCCGAGTCCGGGTTGGCCGCCGACAGCGACGAGCTCTTCGCCGGCGGCATGGAGGGAGCCGGGTTCCTCGAGCTGGACCGTCAGGTCCAGGACCGGTACTCGATCCGCTGCGCGCCGCACGTGATCGGGCCGCTGCGCGACGTGCTCGATTGGGTCGAGCGGTGGGTCTCCGTCGAGATCAACTCCTCCGATGACAACCCACTGTTCAACGTCGCCGCCGGCCGCGTCGAGAGCGGGGGCAACTTCTACGGCGGCCACATCGGGCAGGCGATGGACTCGCTCAAGGTGGCACTGGCCAACCTGTGCGATCTCATCGACCGTCAGATTGCCCACGTCGTCGACGAGAAGTTCAACCGCGGGTTGACGGCCAACCTCATCCCGCGCTTTGAGCCGACCCACCCGGAGGCGGGCCTGCACCACGGCTTCAAGGGCCTCCAGCTCTGCGCCTCGGCGATGACCGCGGAGGCCATGCACCTGTGCGCGCCCACCACGATCCACTCGCGCTCGACCGAGGCCCACAACCAGGACAAGGTCTCGATGGGCACGATCGCGGCCCGCGACGCCCGCTCGATCGTCGAACTGGCCCAGAACATCGCCGCCATCCACCTCATGGCCTGCTGCCAGGCGCTCGAGCTGCGCGGTATCGAGCAGGCGAGCCCGCGCACGCAGGCGGCGTTCCGCCGGGTCCGCGAGCACGTCCCCTTCGTCGACCGCGACCGCTACCTCGACGCGGATATCGCCACGACGGTGGCGCTCATCCAGTCCGGGGCGATGTCGGAGTTCGTGGCCGAGCGGCCGATCAGCTGAAGTCCGCGGCGCTAAGGACCGCGTCCAGCGCACACCCGGGCCGATGCCCGTGCCGCTTGGACCCGCAGCACTCGGGACACACGCCGCCGGACTTCGCTGGGGTCAGGCCGCTCCATTGGTGCTCGCCCAGCAGTCGCCGCATCTCCGCGTTCTGCGTGACGAGCTCGAGGATCTCGTCCGCGCTGAGCTGAACGTCATCGGCCATGCGGCGAGAACCGTACTCCCCGTGTCGGCCGCGCTCAACTCCGCGCTACGGAGCGAGTCCGGCGGCTGACACCTCGGGCTCCTGGAAGGCGAACGCCTCGCCTCGCTCCCACGCCTCGAGCCCCGCGTGTCCCGTTGCGCTTGCCCGGTAGTGGACGCACTCCCACAGACCATCCGGACAGCGGCCGTCCTGGGCGGTCATGCTCCCGGGCCAGTCGATCTCATCGAGCGGCACCTGGTTGTAGGAGACGAGCACGCGAGGCTCGAGCACGACGAGATTCGTCGTTCCCGCCAGCGCGGCGGACGGAGCCGTGAAGGCCCTGGGCCCACGAGCGCGGAAGCTGTCGGCCAGGCCTCGACACGGACCGTGGTCGTCGTCGACGAGATCGCCCGGATCGAGCCCGAAGTCCGCCGCGCTGGCGAAGGTGAGGTCGAACGGCGCCTCCGCCAGTTGGACGCGGATCGCCCACAGCGGATAGCGCATGAGGACGGCGCGGCCTCGCGTGCGCCGGTCTTCGTTGCGCAGCAACTCGGCCCACGGGGTGAGCGGGTGGAGGCTGAGGTACTGCGTGAAGCCCGAGCCGGCGGCGTTGTACCGGCCGGCGGCGAAGTTCTCGACTGACCAGAGCGGCGTCTCGTAGTTCGCCAGGCGAAAGGCGACGACCTCCACGCCGAGCGCTAGGCCGCGACGCTGCCGCGAGAGGCGGCGGCGGCGATCACGAGAAGCTCGAGCTTGTCTGGGTCGTCCAGGACACCCGCGGGGGTTGCGCCCCCGAGGTCGGCCCGGGGGTGCCCGAACCAATCCACGACGCCCGGACCGGTGAGGCTGTGACGGAGCTGGTTGACGATGCGGGCCACGATGCGCAGGCGGCGCTCGTCCTGGCCGCTCGGACGCACCGATTCGCGATCCGAGACCCACCGCTGATAGGTCCGCGGGCTCACGTGGAGCAGCTCGGCCTTTCTGGGCTGGCTGACCGACGCCAGCTTGGCATCGAGCCACAGCGCGATCTCGTGGGGCGAGCGGTCTTCGCCGATCGGCTCACGGTCGGCGATCCGCGCGAACAGAAACCGCATCTGCTCGAGCGCGAGCCGCAGATGGCGCCGCCGGCCGGGGTCCTCTTCACGCAGCGCGGACTGGGCCCGGAGCGCGGCGCTCTGGAGTTTGATCCAGAGCCAGGGATTGATTAGCGCGGCGTCGCCATCGTCGCCGGCGGCGATGGCATCGGCCACGTCCTGCACCAGCCCGACCACGGACGCGGGGGTCTCGCGCTCCTTCGAGAGCCGCGTGTTGGCCTCAGCGAGCTCGCGGGCGACGATCGCCGGCTGCCGGATGTCGAGCGCTGTGGCGGGCATATGGCGTCAGTCTACGTCATGATCACGCCAGTAGCAACCGTCGAGCCGATTCCCCTCACGACGCTGCGCAGCCGCGCTCACCACTGATCCACGCGAAGGAGCGCGTCGGCTTCGTCGAGTCAGGGCACCGTGTAGGCGACGACCTGCGGGTCTCCGCCTCCGGCTCTCGTGACGGGCCCGCCCGCCGGCACGATCACGGTTCGACCTGCGATCGCGATCGGCGAGTTGGCCGACGTGGGCAGCGGACGGCGATCGACAACGGCGCCGGTGCGGCGGTCCAGCGCGATGAGCACGCCGTTGTAGAGGGTGGTGAAGACCAGATCGTGGGAGACCGTGACGGCGCCGAGCGGCAACTGCGGTACCTTTGCGTCCCACTCGACCTTGCCTGTCGCGAGGCTGAGTGCCTCCACCTCACCGTGGGGAGGCCCGGCTCCCTTGGTCGGGGTCGGGAGATTGAGGGTCGTGTAGGTCAGTGGCAGGTCCAGGGTCGCCACGTACACGGTGTTGCTCGCGACGGCCAGGTCGGCCAGGACGCCGCCCAACGACCCCGGGAGGATCGTGAGGGGCGCCTTGAGCGTGCTGCGGTGGTCGAGCGCCTGGAGCGAGTCGTCGTCATGCCCGTTGTGCGCGCCCACCGGGACCTTCCAGATCAGCTTGCCGGTGCCGGCGTTCATCTCGTAGACGGTGCCCATCTTGCCGCTGCCGATCACGACGGGAACGCCGCCGACGCGCGCGGAGATCGGCGAGGTCTGCATGTCGTAGTCCTTGAAGTCGTTGGGCACGCCCTGGTAGTACCAGCGGAGCTTCCCGGTCGCGGCATCGAGGGTCACGTCGCTGTCGGTGTAGAGCTCCGCCGCGGGATGCGCGATCGCCGCCGCCGGGGTCTGATACGGGTTGCCGATCCCGTAGGTCACCGACCCGTCGCCGCTGACCAGCGGCGTCTCCCACGCGCCCCCGGCTCCGACCCCGAGGGCCTGCACGCCGGGCTCTGGGCCGACGACCGTATTGAACCGCCAGAGCACCGCTCCCGCTTGACGCGTTGAGCGCGAGCAGCACCCCGCCGCCGGGCCCCGAGCCGTATTGGCTGGCCAGGTACACCCGCCCGTCGGCCACCTGTGGCTGGATGCCGAAGGTGCCCTGGCCCTTGCCCAGGAGACCGCTCTTGACCCAGATCGTGTGCCCGGTGGTGGCGCTCAGGGCGAAGGCCGCGGTCGGGGTGAGCCCGTAGACCTTCCCGTCGGCGACGGCGACGCCGTTGGGTCCCGGTCCGCTGCGCTCGGGCTGGTTGCAGCGGTACTCCCAGCGGAGCTTCCCGGTCGCGAGCGCGAGGGCGTACACGTCCGAGTCCAGATCCTGGAGGTACACGACGCCGTTCTCGACGATCGGGTTCGCGGTCAACGACCCGTACGGGCGCACACCGTCCGCGGCCTTCCCGGTGAGCCTGAACGTCCAGGCCTGCGTGAGCTTGGACACGTTTGCCGAGGAGACCGTCGAACCCGTGGCGTCCCGGGTGTTCGCGAGGTCGACGTTTGAGTACGGCCACGAGCCCGACGCCCCCGTGCTCGAGCCGGTGACGGTCCCGCGGATCGTCGTGCAGCCGGAGCTCGCGCTCCCACTCCCACCACACGCCGCCAGCAGCAACCCCGCAATGACCACCAGGGCCGCGCAGTGCAACGAGCGCCGTGCCAGAGCCCGGCGACTCGTTCCGCGCGACGGTCATCTCGCGTTCATCGACGCCTTGCTCGCTGCGACGGCCGGCGGAAGGCGGTACGCGGTGTAGAACTCCAGCGCCGCCATGGCCACGAGCAAGGTGGGCCACCACCAGCCGCCGACGCGATAGCCGACCAGAATCGCGGCGAGCGCGAGCAGGACCACACCCCCGGCCGATCGCAGCCAGGCGAACAACCGTGGGTGCCAGCGCTCCCATCGGAGCGTCGCCAACCAGTTGATGAACATGATCCCTCCTTCGGGAGCGCCTGGAAATCTAATAGCTTGATGATATCACTTTGCTACCAGCCAGGCAAGCGGTGGCGGTGTCCTATTCGCCTGCGACGAACCGCGCGACACCGGCCCTGGTGATGAGGCCGTGGGTGACGCCGACGCACGCGTCGGCGGCTTGCACCACCGCCGGCTGGTGGAGGTCGATGCCCGCGTTGGCGAGCATCTCGTGGGTCAACTCGCCGGTGTTGGTGGGGTCGGGGAACCGCGGAAAGCCGTGGCTGCGCAGACAGCGGGCGAAGGCCAGCGCGGCGACGGTCTGCGCCTGACGCTGCGCCGCGGTCTGGCCGGGCGCCCCGCCGGCGGACAGGAGGTGCCGGCAGGCCCCTGCCGCCGCCTGCAGTGCCGGCGACTTGTCACCCGCGAAGCTCGACTTGAACTCCTGAGGGGAGGTCGGGTCGGGGAAGTTGGATACCCCGTGCGAGCGAACGCAGCCCGCGAACCTCACCGCGGCCTGCTGTGCCTGCTGCAGTTGGGCGTGGCGCGATGATCCGCCGGAGCCGGACGCGCCCGACGAGGTGGGCGAGGTCGAGCCGCAGGCGGCGAGCATCATGGCGGCGGCCATCGCGGCGGCGGCCATGGGAAGACGTGAAGCAGTTCTGGACATGAGCCAGGTGGTAGCTGGTGAGCGGTCACACGAGTGCAACACGAGCGCTGACCGAGAGCGCTCAACGCCGCGGCACCGGTGTGATGGTGTTGTTATGTGAGGTGGTGCACGATGTCTGGGTGCGCGTTCTCGTTGTCGAGGATCACGTCGAGCTCGCCCGCGACATCGCCCAGGGATTGCGCGATCGCGGGATCGCGACCGACCTCGCCTATGACGGGGCGTCCGCGCTGCAGAAGGGCGTGGTGTACCGCTACGACGTGATCGTGCTCGACCGCGACCTACCGGGTGTCCACGGCGACGCGGTGTGCGTCGCGTTACGCGACGGCGGGTCGGAGGCGCGGATCCTGATGGTGACCGCGGCGGCGGCGATCGGGGATCGCGTCGATGGCCTGAACCTCGGCGCCGACGACTACCTGCCCAAGCCCTTCGCCTTCGAGGAGCTGGTCGCGCGGGTGCATGCGCTGGCCCGCCGCGCGCCGGCGGGGGCGCCGCTGTTGGTCAGAGGGGATGTGGTGCTCGACCGGGCGCGCCGCCGGGTGACCCGGGCGGGGCGGGAGCTGTCCTTGACGCGCAAGGAGCTGGGTGTGCTCGAGGTCCTGCTCGCGGCCGACGGCGCCGTGGTCAGCGCCGAGGAGCTGCTCGAACGGGTGTGGGATGAGAACGCCGACCCGTTCACGCGCACCGTGGTGGTGACGCTCACCCGTTTGCGGCGCAAGCTCGGCGAGCCCGAGGTCATCGAGACCGTGGTCGGCGCCGGCTACCGCGCGCCGTGACGCCGCCGGCCCTCTCCGCGCTCGGGCGGCTGTGGCCGCGCCGGGTGCGCGCCCGGCTCGCGGTCGTGTACACCGTCCTGTTCCTGCTCGCCGGGGCGGTGCTGTTGGCGCTGACCTACGCGTTGGTGGTCCACGTTCTCCTTCCGGCCCCCGACACGGCGTCCAAGACGATCTCACCGCGCTACGCTGCAGTTGCTGAGGCTGTGCAAGCCGCTTCCCGCGTCCGCCACGCTGCTCCAGGAGTGCAAGCGCGAGATCGCCGCCACCGGAGGCGGACCCAGCGATCGCGACGCCGCGTTGCACGCCCTCCAGGGCGCGTCGGTGATCGCCCTCGGCGTGCTCGCAATCGCCTCGATCGGCCTCGGCTGGCTGGTCTCCGGGCGAGCGCTGAGGCCGGTGAGGTCGATCACCGAGGCCGCGAGACGGGCGTCCGAGCTGCGGCTGGGTCAGCGCCTCGCGCTCACCGGACCCGACGACGAGTTCAAGCAACTGGCCGACACCTTCGACCTCATGCTCGAGCGGCTCGATGCCGCGTTCACCAGCCAGAAGCGGTTCGTCGCCAACGCGGCACACGAGCTGCGCACGCCGCTGACCGCGATGCGCACCGCGATCGAGGTGACGCTCTCCAAGCCGACGCGGACGCCCGCTGAGCTGGAGGCGATGGCAGCCAAGGTCAAGCGATCGGTCGAGCACGCGGAAGCCACCATCGAGGCGCTCCTCACGCTGGCCACCAGCGAGCTCGGGCCCACGGCGCCGGAGTCGCTGGATCTCGCCACGGCCGCCGAGGACGCGCTTGACGCCACGAACGCCGCGATCGATCAGCGCCACCTCACGGTGCAAGCCACGCTCCAGCCCGCGCTCGCCCGCGGCGATCGGGTGCTGCTCGAGCGCATGATCTCCAACCTCGTCGAGAACGCCGTGCGCCACAACCACCCCGACGGCTGGATCGGAGTCCGCACCGTTCAACACGCGGACAGCGCCGTGTTCGAGATCGCCAACACGGGGCCCACCGTCTCCGCCGAGCAGCTACCGACCCTGTTCGAGCCCTTCGCCCGCGCCGAGCAGCGTCTCAATCCGTTGGACGGTGTCGGTCTCGGGCTCTCGATCGCTCAGGCGATCGCGGACGCCCACAACGCCACGATCACCGCCCATCCGCGCTCCGGCGGTGGACTCGAGCTGTCGGTGGCGATCCCCACCAGCCGAGCCGCGGCTGACGGCGACGGCGCCGAGTTGCTCAGGTTGTAGGCGCCGGCCGGCGCGTGTGCCCTCGGCCTAGCGATCGTCGGCGCCGCGCGCCACCTGCTCGCCCGCGCGGAACTCGGCCAGCCGCGACTCGTAGCGATCGACGGCCACGTCGTAGGCGACGTTGCCGAGCAGGAGGCGAAACGGCGGGTCATCACGGTCGAGCGTGTCGAGCAGCGCCTGGGCGGCCAGGTCGGGGTTGCCGGGCTGGGAGCCGTTGTTCTCCTCCTGCTGAGCCGCGCGGCGCGAGGCGATGGCCTCGATCGCCTGGTAGGCGTCGATCGCCTCGGCGCGGTCCATCGAGGAGCCCGCCCAGTCGGTGCGAAAGCCGCTGGGCTCGACCATCAGCACCTTGATCCCCAGCGGCCCGACCTCCTGGCGCAGCGACTCGGAGAAGCCCTCCAGGGCCCACTTGCTCGCGTGGTAGATGCCGGTGAGCGGAAACGCGGCCAGTCCCCCGATCGAGGAGACCTGGACGATCCACCCCGAGCCCTGCTCGCGCAGGACGGGCAGCGCGGCCTGCGTGACCCACAGCGCGCCGAAGACATTGACCTCGATCTGCCGGCGCGCCTGCTCCTCGGTGACCTCCTCGACCGCGCCGGAGAGGCCGTAGCCCGCGTTGTTGACGACGACGTCGAGACGCCCCAGGCGCTCGTGGGCCTGTCGGACCGCGGTGAAGGCGGCGTCGCGATCGGTGACGTCGAGCTTGATGGGGAGAATCGCGTCGCCGTGCTCGGCGGCGAGGTCGTCCAGTGAGGAGGTGTCGCGCGCGGTGGCGGCGACGCGGTCGCCCGCGGCCAGCGCGGCCTCGGTGAACGACCGGCCAAGGCCACGTGAGGCGCCTGTTATGAACCAGTTGCGATCAGACATGAGCTCCCCCTACCCCGAACAACACAGCCTGATCACCGGCCGGTGGGGCGATGTGCCGCTCCGCGCGTGAAGCCCGAGCGCCCTTGCCCACCGCCCGAGGCGCCGCGCGCTCCGGCGCTGTGCGGGGGCGGTGTCCGGCGCACCAGCAGGCGCAGCGCGTGGTCGTTCGGACCCTCCTGCTCTCGCTCTGTCAGGGCGTTCGGATTGACCGTACGAAACACCGGGCCGCGGGTGGGGTCCACCAGCGCGACGATCACCTTGGTACTGCTCGGGGTATCAAAGACGAGCCCGTCGAGCTTCGCGCTGCCGTCGGTCACCGTCACGAGGTCGCCTGGGCTGGCTGCGTTCACACCACGAGCTTAGGCGACGGCGAGACGGAGCGGGACGCGGCCTCGGTGGCGCCCGGCGGGCGACCGCCAAAGCGCGCCCGAGAGGATTCGAACCTCTGACCTTCGGTTCCGTAGACCGACGCTCTATCCAGCTGAGCTACGGGCGCGTGGCAGCCGAGTTTAGCCGTGGACGAGCGAGCCGTCGGCCCCGTCGCTCGCCGGCGTCTCGTAACGCGCGACGGTGAAGGCGATCATGGCGGGGACCTGGATCGCGTAGACGAGCAGGGAGAGGGTGAGGATGACCAGCGCCCCGCCCCTGAGGTGGTTGCGCAGGAACGCGTACTCGATCAGGGCCGCGGTGAAGAGGTAGGCGAGCAGCGCCCACTTGCCCACCTGGAAGAAGCGTGGCCAGGCGAAGTGGGGCACGCGGCTGAGGACCGCGAGATTGGCGACCACCAACACGCACGAGGCGATGAGCAGCGCTGTGGGCAGCCCGAGCGGCACGTGCTGGGGGATGTGGGAGGAGAGGTAGATCCCCCCGATCACGATCAGCGCGAGGGAGAGCATCCCGACCTCGGTGAACGGCGGGTGGCGGCGCTCGCTCATCCGGAGGCCAGCTTGGTCATGATCAGCAGCGTCGCCACCTGCATCACGCCCAGGACCCCGGCGCTGTAGATGAAGCGCTTCATCAGGCGCTCGATGACCTCGGGGTTGGGGCGGGGCTTCTTGAGCTCGAAGAGGACGGCGATGTTGGCCGGCTCCAGCAGGCCCAGGGCCAGGATGGCCATGACGCCGACGACGATCATGCTGGCGACGACCCAGCCGTGCAGCGGGTTGGAGCTGAGGTTGGTGCCCAGGTAGGTGGACAGCTGCCAGCCGGCGGCGAGCGTGGCCGTGACGACCGTGGGCATGATCAGGACCATCTTGGGCATCAGCTTGGTCGTGAACTCGACCCGGGCGGGGACGGACATCTTGCCCATGATCGGTCCCAGCACCAGCCCCAGGAAGAGGTCGATGATCGTCCAGGCCGCCCCGCCGGCGACATGGAAGAACTCCAGCGGCCACAGCTTGTTGGACGCGATGGCGGCGATGAGCAGCGCCATGATCACCCCGACGATCGGCAGGCCCTTGAGCGGGACGATCTCGAAGTCGAGCGGTGCGGGCGGGCCGGCGTGCTCGTGCTGAGGTGCGGCGACGGCGGCGGGCGGCGCCAGGATCTCGGTCATGGGCGCATCCTATGGGCCACGGCGCCGGGATTCCAGGCACTTCGACTCACACGCAGGGCTGAGGAAGAGGCGGAGGGGGCGGGATTCGAACCCGCGGTCCGCTTGCACGGACTCTGGTTTTCAAGACCAGCGCATTCGACCACTCTGCCACCCCTCCACGGTGCGGCCGGCGGATCTCAGCCCTGCATGGTGCCATGCGACACGCTCGCATGCGCGAAAGCCGTTTACACTCAGCGGTCCCTCGGGAGAGGTGGCCGAGTGGCTGAAGGCACTCGCCTGCTAAGCGAGTATGGGGGGAAACCTCTATCGCGGGTTCGAATCCCGCCCTCTCCGTTTTCGCTGCAAACGCCCCGTTGGAGGCCCTGGATGAGCGTGCTGGACAGCTTCCGCCTGGATGGCAAGGTCGCGATCGTCACCGGCGCGTCGTCGGGGCTGGGCGTCGCCTTCGCCAAGGGCCTGGCCCAGGCCGGTGCCGACGTGGCCATCTGCGCGCGCCGAGCCGACCGGCTGCAGCAGACCAAGGGGGCGGTCGAGGCCGAAGGGCGCCGCTGCGCGGCCATCGAGGCCGACGTCTCCATCGTCGAGGACTGCACCCGCGTCGTCGAGCAGACGGTGAGCGAGCTCGGCCGCGTGGACGTGCTCGTCAACAACGCAGGCATCGGCACCGCGGTGCCGGCCACGCGTGAGCAGCCCGACGACTTCCGCAGGGTCATCGACATCAATCTCATGGGGTCCTACTGGATGGCCCAGGCCTGCGCGCGCGCGATGACCGACGGCGGCAGCGTCGTCAACATCGGCAGCGTGCTGGGCTCGACCACGGCCGGGCTGCCCCAGGCCGCCTACTCGTCCAGCAAGGCGGCGATCATCGGCCTCACCCGCGACCTCGCCCAGCAGTGGACGGGGCGCAAAGGCATTCGCGTCAACGCACTGGCCCCCGGGTTCTTCCCGTCGGAGATGACCGAGCAGTACCCCGAGGGCTACCTCGAGCAGATGATGTTCCGGGTCCCCGCCGGCCGGACGGGGCGCGCCGAGGAACTGGTGTCCGCGCTGCTGTTCCTGGCCAGCGACGCCGCCTCGTATGTCACCGGCGTCGTGCTGCCCGTCGACGGCGGACTGCTCACCACCTGAGCGCGCGCCACCTGTGCGCCCACCACCTGGCGCTCACCGCGGGCCGCGCGGCCAGGGTCACGCGAGCGTGCCTACTTGACGACCTGGATCGTTCGCTCCATGCCCAGTTGGGTGTGCACGCGCCCGTCCTGCGTGTTCATGAAGCACGCGAGCACGTAGTAACCGGGCTTGACCTTGAGCACCTGCTGGTTCATCCCGCCCGATCCAACGCTGCCCAGGAACTGGAGCGGAGCGCCGGCGATGAGCTTGTTGGCCTTCCGCTGGTTACCGGCCAGGAGGTCGGCGTTGAGCGCCTTCGCACCGGCCTTGTTCTTGACCGGAAGGGCGATGATCATGTGGTACAGGTAGCCGTCGTTCTCGAAGCGGACCAGCTGTCCGTCATGGAGCTTGCTGGGCCCGGTGAACCGGAACTCCTCGGCGGCGACTGTGGCCTGCGGCTTGGCCAGGGTGGCCGGGGCCGAGTTGGCGGTCACCGTGAAGTTCACGTGCGGCCACTTGTTGGGGTTGTTGGCGACGGTGTCGAGGGCGACGTAGTCGCCGGGCGTCAGCACCGTCTGGGCGGTGCTGGTGCCCTTCGGCGCCATCGGGTTGGCCACAATCGTGGCCAGGCCGTCGAGTGCGTTCGGGTCGCCGCCGTGGGAGACGGCGGCGCCGAAGGCCTGCTGGAAGGTGACGCCGGGATCGAGGCGCACGAGCGTCGGAGACGCCACGGCCTCGCCGGACACGGTGGAGACGACGTTGACGGCGCCGGACGGGACCGAGCTGGTCGCCGTGATCGACTTGCCGTTCATCGTGAGGGCCAGCGTCGGCAGAGTGCCCGCCGCCGTGGCCGTTGCCCCGCTGATCGCTGCGATCGCAGCGACGACCATCCCCGTGGTCAGGGCAGTGATGCGCTTCAAGAGGTCCCCCTTGTAGTGGATGTTGTTGCCCGGCCCCGCGCGAACTGAGGTGTGCCCCTTCAGCCTGCGCCCCGCGCGCAGCCTACCCGCTTGCGACAGCTTTGTGAAGCTCTTGTTAGCTCTTCTTGCCCGGCGCGGTGCCGAACACGTGATCCCAGAACGGTGCGCTGACGCCGTAGCCGCGCTCATGGTTCTGGAAGTGATGGCGCATGTGCAGCTCGCGCAGACGCCGGCCCAGGCGCGTCTTGGGCCGGTGATGGTGCACGTGGTAATGGAGCATGTCGTAGCCCAGATAGCCGGCGAGGAAGCCCGCGCCGAAGGGCAGGAACGTGGGGCTGCCGAGCACCAGGTAGAAGCCGTAGACGAACAGCGCGGCCAGGGGCACGCTCAACGATGGCGGCATGACGAGCCGCATGGGGTCGTTGGGGTGGTCGTGGTGCACGCCGTGGATGATCCAGTGCAGCCGCGCCCCGATCCCGTCCTCGGGCTCGAAGTGGAAGACGATCCGGTGCAGCCAGTATTCGGTGAGCGTCCAGAACAGGTAGCCGCACAGCAGCCACACCGCGGTGAGCGCGCCCGCCCCGCGGACAAAGCCCTCCACCAACAGCACGGTGATCACCGGGACGAACAGGATCGGCGGAACCGCCGGGTGCACGCGGGAGAGCTTGTCCAGCACGGCCGAGTCGAACATGCGCGGCGAAGCGCGCAGGACGTCGCTGCGGCTGAGGTCCTTCAGGTCGTCGGCGCCGTGGCTGGCCATTAGGGAACCCATTCTACCGGCCCCGCGACCCTATGACTCGGCGTCCTCCGCAGGCATCGCCAGCACCACGTGACGCAACGAGAGCGCGATGAACTCCCGTTTCTCCACTCGCGGCGTGCCCTCGAGGTTCGTGACCTCGACGTCGGTCAGCGCCAGGAACTCACGCTCGGCGGCGTTGAGATAGTCGGTCAGGCGGCTGCGGTAGCCGTCGGCCGGCAGCGACAGGTCGCCGACGATGCGGTGCCGGTCGGTCTCGATGATGATGCGCTGGGTTGTCTGCTCCACGCGCGGGGACCATAGCGGCCGGATCGGCTCGTGGTGGCATGCTCTGGACCGATGTCCAGGCGACTCAAGGCGCGCTGGTACAGCGTGCGCCGCGCGCAGAACCGCAAGCCGTCCACGTACCGGTGCCCCCTGTGCGGCGAGCTGCTGCCCGCGCTGAGCGAGCACATGCTCATCACCCCCGAGGGCGACTCCGCGCGGCGGCGCCATGCCCACAGCGCGTGCGTGCTGAAGGCGCGCAAGGCCGGGGGACTGCCCACCCGGGAGGAGTGGGAGGCCACCCAGCCCAAGGCACCCCGGCCTCCGGGTCCGCTGACCCGCCTGCGCGCTGCCCTCGGGCGCCGCGCAGGCGGCGATCGGTAGGGTCCGCGCATGGCGCGCGACCTCCGACTCGGGCTGAGCCTCGGCTACTGGGCGGCCGGGCCGCCGCCCGGCGCGGCCGAGGCCATCCAGGAGGCCGACCGGCTGGGGTTTGACTCGGTCTGGACGGCCGAGGCCTACGGGTCTGACGCGCTGATGCCGCTGGCCTGGTGGGGCGCCGCCACCACCCAGATCAAGCTGGGCACGTCGATCGTGCAGATCTCGGCGCGGACTCCCGCCGCGACGGCGATGGCGGCGATGACGCTCGACCATCTCAGCGGCGGGCGCGTGATCCTGGGGTTGGGGGTCTCCGGTCCGCAGGTGGTGGAGGGCTGGTACGGCCAGCCGTTCGCCAAGCCGCTCGCGCGGATGCGTGAGTACATCGGCATCGTGCGTGACATCTGGGCCCGCCAGGGGCCGGTCACCAACGACGGCCCCCACTATCCGCTGCCATTGCCGGACGGGACCGGCCTGGGCAAGCCGCTGAAGGCGAGCATCCATCCCCTGCGCGCCGACATCCCCATCTACCTCGCGGCCGAGGGCCCCAAGAACATCGCGATGGCCGGCGAGCTGTGCGACGGCTGGCTCGCGCTCTTCTACTCGCCCTACCACGACGACTTCTACCGCGAGGCTCTGGATGAGGGGCTCGCGCGCCCCGGCGCGCATCGGTCGCGCGAGGAGTTCGAGGTGGCGGCCACGGTGCCGCTGATCATCACCGACAACGTCGAGGCGGCAGCCGACGCGCTGCGCCCGATGTACGCCCTCTACTTCGGGGGGATGGGCGCGCGCGGGACCAACTTCCACGCCAACGTGGCCATCCGGATGGGCTACGAGGCCGAGGTGGCGAAGATCCAGGAGCTGTACCTCGGCGGCCACAAGGACCAGGCGGCCGCCGCCATCCCCACCCGGCTGCTCGAGCAGCTCACGCTCATCGGGCCCGTCGACAAGATTCGCCACGACCTCGAGGCGTGGCGCGAGTCGCTCGTGACCACGATGCTGGTCGGCGGTGATCCGGCGACGCTGCGGACCATCGCCGAGCTCGTCCTGGGCTAGGGACCCTATGGCGTGTCGAGCCGGCGCTCGACGTCAAGGATCTGATGGGCCTTGAGCCCCAGGCTCAGCCGCTCGCGCCCGTCTGACTCATACGGGGACAGGCCCGACACCTCCTGCACGCGGGACAGGCGGTAGCCCACCGTGTGGCGGTGCAGCGCCAGCGCCTCGGCCGTCTCGGTCGTCGAGCCGTCATGGGCCAGGAAGGCCCCCAGCGTCGGGAGCAGCTCGGTGTCGTGGCGGGAGTCGTAGTCGGCGAGGGCCGAGACAGTGCTGTCGCGCAGCTGCTCGAGCTCGGCACGGTCGCGCAGCAGAACGCCGATGAGCAGGCGGTAGGTCTCGTCGTGGCCGGTGGATGGCGCGTCCTCGGCATCGCCCAGCTCGACCAGGAGCTCGGCCTCGCGGATCGCCTCGTGCAGGAGCGCAGGGTCGCGGCGCGGCGCGGAGACGGCGACCGTCATCCCGCCCGCGCGGAGCGTGGCGGCGAGCCCGGCGAGCTCATCCTCCACCGCAGGACATACCGCCACCAGGCGTCCGGGGCGGAGCTCGGCCACGAGCGCCTGGTGGCCGTTGGCGGGCGGCCACTCGTGCGCCGTGCCGCCGATGGCACTGAGCGCGACGCCTCCGCCCGAGAGGTCCACGCCGAGCCGCCGCGCCCGTGCCAGCAGGCCGGGCAGGTCACCCGGGGGTCCCGCGGCCACCTCGGCGACGAGCGCCGCGCCCGAGTCGGGACCGGGTGCGTCCTTGATGAGCGCCGTGACCGACGCCGCCGCGGCGGCCGCGTCCAGCCATGCCCGCCGTTCCGCCGAGGCCCCTCCGGCGCCGGCGGCGACGATCCCCACCACCTGCTCGCCGATGCGGACGGGGACGGCATCGTCGATGGCGGCGATGGCCTCGTCGGTGAGCGAGCCCGGCGGTGAGACCACCGGCGGCCCGTGCGCCGGGATGGCGATCGCCACCGGACAGCCCAGGGCATCAGCGACGCTGGCGGCGACGCTCTCGAGGGTGTCACCGGCGACGGCGCCGGCGACGAGCGTCAGCGGCGTGGACCGGGGAGCGGACACATCCGCTCCCCGGTCCGGCACCGATTGTCGGCTTGAATCAAGCGCTCGGGCGCGCTGCATGCTCGCGGCGCACTCCGGCCTGACCCAGTGCCGAACGCTGCGTCATAGGGCAGCGGTCGGCGTGCTCGCGTGACCGGCTCCGCTGGCCACGCCGGCCACCCCGTTCGGGTATCCCAGCGATGGGATATCCGATGGGTACACCTCGTGCCCATGTTCGGCCGTATCCCCGATCTCCATGTTCTCCTCCGACATCCGCAACGGGATGAAGAGCCCGACGAACTTGAGGAGGATGAATGTGGCTATCGCCGACCAGCAGATGACGAACAGCGCGGTGAGGAACTGCCACTTCAACAGGTTGAAGTGGCCGTGGATCACTCCCGGCTGTGCCGCGATGCTTGGCGTCTTGCCCACGCCCGGATAGACCGTCATGTTCGGATCCGCGAAGACCCCGGTCAGTAGACCGCCGGCGAGGCCGGCGACACCGTGTGTGTAGATCACGCCGAGGGTGTCATCGACGTTGCGGAAGGGCCGCAGCCGGCTCATGTAGTTGAGCGCGAAGTACACGATCGTCGAGGCGATGACGCCGATGCAGATCGCACCCCAGCCGTTGACGTAACCGGCCGCAGGTGTGATCGCCACCAGACCCACGATCATGCCGTTGACCCCGGAGATCAGACCCGGCTTGCGCCCGGTCATGTAGTCCCAGGCAACCCACACAAGGAAGGCGACGGCTGTACACAGGTTGGTGTTCAGCACCGCGGCCGACGCCGAGGCCCCCGCGAAGTACGGGTCGCCTCCGTTGAAGCCGTTCCAGCCCAGCCACAGCAACCCGGCCCCGACCGCGACCATGGCCACGTTGTTCGGGGCGTCGATTTCTCGATCACGTTGCAGGCGTGGCCCGATCACCGCCGCGGCGACGAAGCCCGACACGCCGGCGGAGAGGTGGATCACGTAACCACCGGAGTAGTCGACCGCGCCGTGCTGGGCGAAGAAGCCGCCGCCCCAGATGCAGAACGCATCCACGGTGTAGACGATCGAGCTCCACAAGGCCACGAACGGGATCCAGGCCTTGAAGTTGATCCGGCCCAGCACCGAGCCGAGCATGAGGATCGGTGTGATCCCCGCGAACACGAATTGGAAGTAGGCCAATGTCGCCTGCGGGAACCTGAAGCTCGGACCCGTTGTCGCCAATGGGATCGCCGCTTGGCCCTGCTCGGCCTTGTGGCCCAGGATTTCACCGGGGATGCCGATGAAGTTCCCGAGGAACCCATGGCCGCTGATGCCGTGCCACGGGGTGCCGAAGCCCATCTTGAAGGCCCACAACACCCAGACGACGAGCACAACGGCAAAGGCGGCGAACGTCAGCATCATGCTGTTGATCGACCACCGCTTCTGCATGACGCCGCCATAGAGCACGACGAGGCCGGGGACGCTCATCAGACCGACCAGCGTTGCCGCGGTCATCTGCCAAGCGTTGTCTCCGGGGCTAAGCCATGTTGGATATGGCAGCCACATGTATCTATATCTCCTTGTCCAGGGGACGGGGATGTGCACTGTGGAAGCCGCCACTGCCCCGCAGCGGCAGGCCGGACGGCCCGACGGCAACCATGCGGCAGTCTCGCTGGGCACGAGGGCCCGACCCATGGCCTCGCGTCCAGCAAACCAGGCCCCCTCCTGGACATAGGGATAAACGGACCCCGCTATCACCGGGAAACCGACGCGGGGAGGCACCGGCGGTCACAAACCAGCACCCGTCAGACCGGCGGGCGGGCCGCTCAGAACGAGAGCATCGCGCCGCGCGGCAGCACGATGACCGACCCGCGCGCGGAGTCCAGCTGAGCCCGCGTGGACCCGCCGAGGGAGATCCTGCCCTCGGGTCCGTTGCTCTGAGAGTCGACCAGGATGAGGTCGGCGTCGCCGCTGCCCTCGAGGATCTGAGCACCGAGGGCCTGCGCCAGCGACTCCGCGCTCGCGTGGGCGGCTCCGTTTGAGTCACCGGCCACCGAGATCGTCTGGATCTTCTCGTCGCCTCGGGCCCGCAACCCTGCCGCCGCGACGCCGATCGCCACCGGGCTGCCCTCGAGCAGGCCCTGCGCGGCGCCGCCGGGCTCGACCCGTCCCGGCGGGGTGCGGTAGTCCGATCCGAACAGGATGAGCCGGGCGCCTTCGGTGGCGGCCAGCTGGGCCAGCCCCGCGCCCGTGGACGGGTCGATCACCACGTGGCGCTCGATCTCCGGCTCCTCGAGCCAGATCGCTCCCAGCTCCAACCGGCGGTCGGCGTCATACACGCCGATCTCCTCCCGCCGGGGGTCGTACTCCCGGGAGTGGCGGACGTAGGCCAGCGACAGCGTCGCGCCGCCCACCGCCAGCATCCGGCCGAGCGCGAGCGCGTCGTCGTCGTTGGTGGTGCCGTCGTAGGAGACGATGACCGGGGTCGCCATTGCGATCGGGAATCCTGGGCCAGCGACGGCCCGGCGGCATTGGCCGCGTGGACAATCATCGCGGCGCGCTGCTATCCACAGCGGTGATGGCGCTTGCCCACGACCTGCTCCAGCTCCATCTCGGAGCGGTCACCGGTCACCGCGCCGAAGGCCCGGCGGTCGACTACTACGGCCTGGCCGCGGCGGCTGCGGCGAGCTGGATCGGCGTGCCGGGACCCGGGGAGCCGGTGCTCATCGCGGCCGGCGTCCTGGCCTCCAGGGGCAAGCTGGACATCGCCACCGTGCTCGTGGTGGCGTGGGCGGCGGCCACGGCGGGCGGGATCCTGGGCTGGGCCATCGGGCTCAAGGCCGGCCGGGGCCTGCTGACGGCGCGGGGACCGCTGCACGGCCTGCGCCTCAGAACCGTCGCGCGCACCGAGAAGGTGTTCGACCGCTACGCGGTGGTCGCGGTGCTGCTGACCCCGTCCTGGATCGCGGGGATCCACCGGGTGCGGTCAACGGTGTATCAGCCCACCAACGCCCTCGCGGCCGCGGTCTGGGCGGCCGGGATCGGCCTCGGCAGCTATCTGGCGGGACCGGCCGTCACCGACGTCGTCGACGACTTCGGGACCGGGACCTCGGTGATCCTCGCCGCCGTGATCGTGGCGGGCGTGGCACTGGGGCTCGCGCGCCGCCACCGGCTGCGCAGCCGTCCCCAGCGCTGAGAGCGCGCCTCAGAGCTGCGTCTGGGACCAGTCGATGCTGACGATCGGCGGCGCCGGCTCCCCGATCTCGAGCTGGATGTCCTCGTGGGGGAGCAGCGGAATGTCGCGCGGGTCCTTCTTGAACGGCTTGCCGTTGACGAACGCCTCGACCGGCCCGCTGAGCGTTCCCACCTGCTTCGCGCTCAGCGGCTGGTGCCACTCGTCAAAGAAGTTGCCCAGCGTGTAGATCTTCTTGCTGGGCGACTCGATGTGGATCACGCCGTCGGTGGTGTGGGTGTGCAGCCAGTAGATGCAGCTGCCGCCGCTGGCGATCGGTCCCTGGTTGGTGTTCACCGCGTGCGAGCCGGGGATGCCCACGCCCGCGGGCAGCGTGTAGGCCTGGCCGTTCTTGAACACGGCCAGGTGCGCATGGATGTGGTAGACGAGCTGCTCGGTGGGCCCGCAGGTGATGCCGTCCACCTTTCCGGTGCCGGTGGTGCTGGCCGGGGCCACCTCCGGGCCGGTCTGGAGCGGCACGCCCTCGAAGCCGACCGTCGGCTGGGACGCGCTGGCCGTGCCCGAGCTCGTGCTGGTGGCCCCGGACGTCCCCGTGCCCGGCGCACTCGATGTGCCCGCGGAGCTCGAGCTCGAGCTCGAGCCGCCGCACGCGGCGAGGGCCACGGCGCACAGCAACGCGGTCGCGAGGGGGATCACGGGGCGCATCGGATCCGCAAAGGTAGCTGGATACGGTGCGCGAAGCGTTGGTAGCGTGTGCGGCCATGTCCGACGAGTCCGCGCCCGCCGGTCTGCCCATGTCCACCGGCCTGGAGATCCCGGGCCTGACCGTGGTCGAGAGCCTGGGCGTCGTCTACGGGCTGGTCGTCCGCAGCATGGGCTTCACCGGCAGCGTCGTGTCGTCCTTCAAGGCGCTGCGGCGCGGCGAGATCAGCGAGTACACCCAGCTGCTGGAGGACTCGCGCCGGCATGCCATCGACCGCATGGTCGACAACGCCCGGCTGATGGGGGCCGACGCGATCATCGCCGTGCGCTTCGACTCCTCGGAGATCGGCCAGCAGTTCACCGAGATCGTGTCCTACGGGACCGCGGTCAAGGTGCGTCCCTCGTCCTAGCCGCGCGAGCGCGTGAAGCTCAGCGAGGGCGATCGGGAGCAGCTGTTCGAGCGGCTCGGCAGTCATCACGCCGCGGGTCATCTCGAGCTGGAGGAGCTCGAGCGCCGAGTGGCCGTCGTGGACGGGGCCACCACCTGGGAGGAGGCGGCCGTCGTTCTCGCCGACCTGCCGGGCCTGCCCGGCGACGCGCAGGGACCGAGCCGCGACCGCCCGCGATGGGGACGGGGTCACGGTGACGCCGACGCCCCGCAGGCGCACTGGCGCCCGACCAACGAGCGCTTTCGCGATCCGCGTACCAACCAGGTCATGCGCGTGTGGGAGGACGCCGGCGGCGGCCGCCATTACGTCCCTGACGAGGAGCGGCCCTGACCGAACGCCGCCCCCCGGCTGCGTGGACCCGGGGGCGACGTCAAGCGCGGTCAGGTCCGGCGCGTCAGCGGCGAGAGCCGCCTCCGCCGAACAGCGAGAGGAAGAACAGGAAGACGTTGAAGATGTCCAGGAAGATCGACGCCGCGATCGGCACCGCGCCCGGACATCGTCGTGCGGCGCAGGCGGTTGAAGTCGAAGATCGTGAACCCACCGAAGATCGACCAGGCCCAGGACGGCGTAGATCACGTTGGCGCCCGGGATGGCGACGAAGAGCGTGACCAGGCCGAACACGATCAGGACGATGCAGCGCCCACGAACAGCGTCGCGGTACCAGCGACGAGAGGTCACGCCGGGTGGCGTAGCCGACAGGCGCCCAGAGCCGCCGGTGAACAGCGCCGTGGCGCCCGCCGCCTGGTACAGCGCGGCCGGGTCGCCTTGGCGTAGGCCGCGAGCACCGGCCCGAGCGCCAGGCCGAAGCACAGCCCGAGGCCGAAGAGGAGCGCGATCGCCAGCTGCTCGCGGCCGCGAGCGGCCGCGATACTGCAGCCCGAACACGCAGGCGAAGGCGACGAGGAAGAAGAGGATTCCGGTGCCGCCGGTCATGTTGCGCGTGAGGTAGGCGCCGAGCGCCGTGCAACCAACGGTGAGGGCCACGAGGCCCATCACCTGACCGAAGACGCCGCGCGTCTGGTCCCGGGTGAGCGCCTGGTCGCGGAGCGCTGCCTGACGAGAGAAGGACATGCTGCGCAGGATAGGTGATGCCTAGTGGATTACCAGCGGTTTCATAGAAGCTTCATATAGGGCGCCGCGTGCCGCGATCGCGAGCCGTGATACTGGAGAACGTGTCCCATACGACCGTTGCGCCGCGCACCGTGAAGCCGGCACCAGCCAAGTCTCCGGTCCCGCGCTCGGCGTGGACGCGGCTGGCGGCCTGCACGGCCGCCGCGGCACTCCTCCAGCTCGACGGAACGCTGATCACGGTGGCGCTGCCCTCGGTGGCTCACGGCCTCCACGTCAAGGGCAGCTCGACCTCGGCCGTCCTGAGCGCCTACTTCGGCGCCTACGCGCTGGTGCTCCTCCCGGCAGGCGAGCTCGTGGACCGGTTCGGCGCCCGTCGGCTGGCGCTGAGTGGGCTGGGTCTGTTCGCCGTCGGCGCGCTCGCCGGGGCGCTGGCCCAGAGCTTCGACGCGCTGCTCATCGCCCGCGTCATCCAGGGAGCCGGGGCGGGGCTGGTCAGCCCGGCGGCGCTGGCGGGCGCGGTGTCGGGCTTCCCGCCCGAGCGGCGCGGGAGCGCCCTCGGGATCTGGGGTGCGAGCGCGGGCATGTCCAACCTGGCCGGGCCGCTGCTTGGCGGCCTGCTCACCGTCGCCTTCGGCTGGCGTGCCAACTGGTGGGCGCTGCTGCCTCTCACCGCGGCGGCCGCGGTCGGCATCGCCCTGCTGGTCCCACCGATCGTGAATGGCGAGGAGGACGGCGGGAACCCGTCGCTCAACCGGGTCGTGCTGGCCGCAACGCTGATCGCCGCACTCACCTTCGCGGTGATGATCGGCGCCTTCTACGTCGCAGAGCAGTATCTCCAGCGCGTGGCGGGCTTCTCCGCGCTCGGCGCTTCGGGTGCGCTCGTCCTCGTCGCCCTCCTGGTCGGTGCCGCCGCCCCGCTCGCGGGCAAGCTCGCGGACCGCTACGGCGAGAGGCTGCCTGCCGTCATCGGGTTCGCGGCGGCGGGGATCGGCCTGGCCCTCCTGGGCATTTCGGGCTTCACCCTCGACGGCGTCGTCACGATCCTGCCGCTCATCCCCGTCGGGTTGGGACTGGGGATGCTGTTCGTCCCCACCAGCCGGGCTGCGCTCAACGCCAGCCCGAATGCGTCGCACGGCCGTACCTCGGCGCTGCTGTCGGTCGGCCGCCTGGTGGGTGCGGCGGTCGGGGCGGGGCTCGCCGGGGTGGCGCTCGAGGGGACGCTCACCGCCACCACCGTGCACCACACGCTGCTGCTGGGGGCGCTCGTCTGCCTCGTCGTCGGGATCCCGGCGTCGATGTACCTCTCCGGCGGCGTGCGGCCCGCGGCCGAGCTCGCCCAAAGCTAGCTCGCCCAGAGCTAGCTAGCCCGGACTGTCAGCCCGGACTACTCGCCGGACTGCCTGGACCGGTAGGTCCGGACCTTCTCGCGGTTGCCGCACACGGCCATGTCGCACCAGCGCCCGGACCGGTTGCGGCTGGAGTCATAGAAGGCCCACTGGCAGTCATCGGCGACGCACGCCTTCACGCGCCCCCAGCTGCGGTCCATCGCGGCGTGGGTCACGGGGACCAGCAGCCGGGCCAGGACGCCCGCGTAGTCCTCGGCGCGCGGGACGATCTCGACCGCTCCGTCGGGTCCGAAGCTCACCGACAGCCGCCCGCGTTCGGCGATCTCCTCGAGGTGGCGGGTGGCGTCGGCGGCCGTCCGCTCGCGATGGTTGTGGCTCACCAGCACCGTGCGCAGCGACTCGCGCAGCCCGATCGCCTGCTCGAGCTCGGCCGCCCCGAGCTCCGGTTCAGCGCCGGGGCGGAGCCCCTGCCCGCTCAGCCACTGCGCGAGCTGCGCGGGCGTGCCCGTCTGGTCCTCGCCGGTTTCGACGTCAAGGGTGTTGACGAAGTCGATGACGAGCTGAAGGTTGTGTGGTGGCGATGACATCTCGGCTTGAAACCAGCGTACTAATCTAGTAGGTTACATGACACCGGCTAAACGACTACGGAGGTGTTACACGAGATGCTAGGGCACGGCATCGGATCCGGCAATACATTGCAGCTCAGAAACCCGTGGCTGCAGTGCTCCCAGGCACTGTTCGAGCCGAGGCTGATCACGCGGCTGCGGGCGCGGGCCTCGCGCCTCGGGCTCGACCGTGCGCTGGCCGAGGGCGCCGACCCTTCGTCCTCGCCGCTGCTGGCGGCCCGGGCGGCCCAACTCGTCGGGCGATCCAGCCGCCACCGGCTGGCGTCTGCGCTCGAGCACCTCGCCCTCGCCGCCGACGCTCCCCCCACGCGCTTCGGGGCGATGCCGCGGCGCCGCGCGCTGGAGGCGAACCGGTTCGCGCTGCTGGAGCTCGCCGGCGCGCTGCGCAAAGGCGGCCTCCTCTACGCGCGCGGAATCGCCATCCTTGAGCTCGTGTTGATCGACGGCACCGGACCGGCCTACACCGACGCCCGCGGCGAGGGTCTCGCGCGGCAGCTGGAGCTCGCCGGGGCCAGCCTGGGCGGCTGACCTCAGCGCATGCCGCCGGCACGGGTGCCACCGACACACGTGCCGCCGGCGCCGTCGCCGCCGGCCGAGCCCGAGCCGGGAGCGGCCCTGTCGCAGTTGACACCACGCGATCACGTCATCGCGGGGCTCCGCGCGGGACTGCCCTACGGTGCCGCCTCGCTGCTGCTCGGCCTGTCGTTCGGCGTGCTGGCGCGGCCCCTGATGGGGCCCCTGGCCACCATCGTCATGTCGACGATCGTGTTCGCCGGCTCGGCCCAGTTCGCAGCGCTGGCCGTTCTCTCGGCGGGCGGTGGAGCCGCCGCCGCGATCGTCGCCGGGATGCTGCTCAACCTGCGCTTCGTCCCGATGGGGATCGCCATTGCGCCGTCGCTGCGGGTCGGGCCGCTGGGCCGCGCGCTCCGGGGCCAGGCGCTGGTCGACGCGTCGTGGGCTCTGGCCAACCGGGGCGGCGGGCGTTTTGACGTCGACTTCCTGCTGGGGTCGACCCTGGCCCAGTACCCCGCCTGGGTGGGCGGGACGGTGGTCGGCGTGCTTGCCGGCGGGCTCATCGGCAACCCGCGCACGCTGGGCCTGGATGCGATCTTCCCGGCGTTCTTCCTCGGCCTGCTCGTCGCCGAGCTGCGCCGGCCGAGGGCGCGCCCGGTGGCGGCGCTGGGGGCGGTGATCGCGCTCGTGCTGACGCCGCTCACGCCTGCCGGCGTCCCGATCATCGTGGCCGCGGCCGCGGTCTTCGTCGCCGCGGGGTTCAGCCGATGACCGTGGTCTGGATCACCGTGGCGGGCCTGTGCGTGACCACCGCGGCCATCAAGGCGTTCGGGCCGGTGGTGTTCGGCGGGCGCGACCTCCCGGGGCTGCTGGCGCGCGCCATCCCGCTGCTGGCTCCGGCGCTGTTGGCCGCGCTCGTCGTCACCGAGACCGTGGGCGGCACGGGCCGCTCGCTCGTGATCGACGCGCGGGTCGGCGGGCTGGTCGTGGCGGCCTTCGCGATCTGGCGCCGCTGGCCGCTGGCCGTCGTCGTGCTGTGCGCCGCGGGCGCCACGGCGCTGCTGCGCGCTATTGGGTAGAGCGGCCGCCCGCGGCGAGGGGAGCGCCGCTGCTCCCACGTCTCGCGGGAGCAGCGACACCCCGGCCATCGGCGCCAGCGAGGATTAGCGCCGATGAGGTTGGCAAGCGCCAAGCCTGTCCCTGACGACGCTCGGCTTCGCAAATCCTTCCCGGGTCCTCGCACAGTTCTGCCGCCAGCCGCTCGAGTGTCGCCGCAAAGAGGCGCCGCACCCAGGCCCGGCCCCCGACCGCCAGCAGCAGTCGATCCGCGATGGCCGCCCGCGTCACGATGGCGGTCAGGACCACGACCGTCGCCTCAGCGCCAGCGCCAGCGCCAGCGCCAGCGCCAGCGCCAGCCCCGGCGCCGACCAGCTCCCAGCGGACCTCGACCTCGGTGCCCGAGCCGACGCGCGCGGTGCCCGCGAGGTGTGCGGGCCGTCGCATGCTGACCACCCGTGTCCGGGCCGGCCGGCGCAACCAGAGCGGTCCGCGCAGCACCATCACGGCACCGCGCAGCTCCCCGTGACTGGTGACGTCGAGCTCGCGCAGCACCACCCGGGCCGTGGTCAGGCGGCGGTGGTTGTCGGGCCGGCTGAGGAACGCGAACGCCTCCTCGGGCCCGACGGGCAGCGTTCTGCGGGTGGAGATCTCCATCACGAGGTCTCGCCGGCGAGCTCCTCCTCCAGGCTCGGCGCCGGTGCGGGATCTCCAGCCTCACCCCCGCTGGCTCCGATCAGGATCTCGGCCAGGGCTTCCGGTGCGTCCCACATCGGCATGTGCCCGGCGTCTGAGAGGACGACGTTGCGGACCCGGTCAGGGACCCAGACCGGGCGGCGGATGAGGCGGTCATGGTCGGGCCAGACGAGCGTCACGGGGCAGCGGATCCGCTCCAGGCCCTCGAAACGGCCCGCGCGCATGGCGTCGTTGACGCGGACGAAGTCGGGGGCCAGGGCGTAGGACTCCACGAGCTGCCGGGCGGCGGCCGCCGGCACTCGGCGCGGGTGGGCGGCCGCACTGGACAGCAGCACCGAGCGGCCGGGCCGCGTCGCGACGGACCAGCGGGCCGCGGGCAGCAGCCCCCGGGCCAGGCGGTGGGCGATCGCCGCCTTGGGGACCAGCGGCTCGGGCCACAGGCCGGCGGGCGCGATCCCGCTGACGGTGCGCGCGCCCCCCATGACCCCGAGCTCCAGGGCGACCCACCCCCCCAGCGAGTTGCCGGCCACGTGGGGACGTTCGACGCCGATCGCCGCCAGATGCTCCGCCACCGCGACCGCCAGCGCCCGTGGCGTCGGGACCTGGCCGTCCAGCGCGGGCGACTCTCCGAAGCCGGGCAGGTCGATCGTGATCAGCTCGCGGCGCGCGGCCAGCAGGGGCACCAGCCCATCCCAGACATGGCGATCTGCGCCCAGAGGATGGAGCAGGACGAGCGGGGATCCGTGGCCCGTCCGGTGATGGGCAAGCGTCGCCGGGATGGGCCGGGTCATCACCCGGGACCCTACCCGCCTGGCGTGGCGCTACCCCCTTCGCCCGCCTCCGTGGGAGCTTCGATCGCCCAACTCGGCCGCAAACCTTGCGTAAAGGTCCGGTAAAGCACGGCTGGCGGCGCGCCGGGAAGCAATCGCGCCGCTGGGCGTCTTTGCTAGCGAAATGACGAGTGAACGAGTCCAGGAGGACAGGCGTGCGTGCAGTTAGTCCCAGCCGTGTCTTGATCGTGGCTCACCAGACCGCCGACAGCCCGGACCTGATCCAGGCCGTGGCGCGCCGCGCCGATGACAGCGCCTGCACCTTCACGCTCCTGGTGCCCGCCCAGGCCCACGGCCTGCGCAGCGTCACGGACCCACAGGATCAGGGCATCAGCGAGGCTGAGGAGCGCCTGGAGCTGGCCATCCCGCTGCTCTCCGAGGCGGCCGGCGAGGCGGTCATCGGCGTCGTCGGCGCCCACGAGCCGCTGGCGGCGGTGCAGGACGCGCTTAACGTCCTGGGCTTTGACGAGGTGATCATCTCGATGCTGCCGGTGCGCGACTCGCGCTGGTTTCGCCTGGAGCTCCCGCGCAAGGTGCGCGCCCTCGGCGTGCCGGTGACCGAGGTCATCACGTCGGCCCGCGAGGTCGACCACACCGCCGCCTGACCCGGCGCGGACGCCGGCGGCGCGCCTCGCCGTCTTAAGGTCAGACGACCCCTGACTGGGGCATCATCAGTGGCAGTGACTTCGGACTCCCCACAGCTGAAGACCCGCGCCGCCGCGGTCTCGATCGCCTCCAACTCCTGCCTGATCGTCCTCAAGGTCGCCGCCGGGCTGATCACCGGTTCGGTCGGCATCCTGAGCGACGCCGTCCACTCGCTCATGGACCTGATCGCCTCCCTGATCGCGTGGGCATCGGTGCGCAAGGCCGATGAGCCCGCCGACGCGTCGCATCGCTACGGGCACGAGAAGCTGGAGGACCTCGCCGCCGGAGCCCAGGCCCTGCTCCTGCTCTTCGGCGCTGCCTTCATCGCCGTCGAGGCCATCCGCCGTCTCGTCAACGGCGGCGAGGTGGCGAGGCTCGGGGTCGGCATCGCGGTCGCCGGCGCTGCGGCCGCCGTGAACCTGGTCATCTCCACGTACCTGGAGCGCGCCTCACGGGCCACGCGCTCCAACGCGCTGCGCGCCAACGCCGCCGATCTGCGCACCGACGCGCTCGTCTCGCTGGCCGTGATGGTCTCCCTGGTGGCCGTCAAGATCACCGGCGACACCTGGATGGACCCGGTCGTGGGTCTGGTCGTGGCGGCGGCGATCACCCGCACCGGCGTGCGGATCCTCATCGAGGCCAGCCGGCGCCTGGCCGACGAGGCTCTGCCCGCCGACGAGTTGGCGGCGCTCAAGGAGGTGCTCGATGCCTTTGTGGGCGACGAGGTCGTCGGCTACCACGATCTCCGCGCCCGCCACGTGGGCAGCAACCACCAGGTCGACCTGCACCTCCAGTTCGCGTCCGGCACGAGCCTGGAACGGGCGCACTACGTCTCCCATCAACTCCAGGACGCGATCGTCGAGCACCTGCCCGGCACCACCGTGCTCGTGCACCTGGAGCCCGAGGACCGCGTGCGCCCTGACCGCTTCGAAGAGCCCGGCAGCCTGTCCTCGGCCCGGTAGGCGCGCGCGGCACCGCCGGGGAAGGTTTGCCCCGGCCCGACGTCTTGGGATGGCAGATGCGCATCCCCTCAGGCCGTCTGATCATGGCCGCGGCCTGCTGCGTCGCGGTTGCCGCGGTGCCCGCCTCCGTCGCACAGGCGAGCTCGCCGGGAGCCACCCTCTCGATCGGCAGGACCGACAGCTCGAGGGCGCCGGCGCGGTTGACGACCGACCCGGCCCGGCGCGCGGCTCGGGGCGCTCATGGCACGCGGGAGTTGGGGGCGTCGGGGGAGACGCGGGAGTCGCGCGGGTCTCGGGCCCGCCGGACGCGCCGGAGCCGCCCGGCCCGCCATGCCCGCCATCGCGCAGCGGGCCTCACCGGGCGCGTGACCGCCGACGTGGCCGGAGATCCCGGGGTGACGATCGCCGACTTCCACTTCTCGCCGGCGTCGACCACGATCCACGTCGGCGACACCATCACGTGGAGCAACAGCGGGCCGTCCAGCCACACCGCCACCGCGAGCAACGGCAGCTTCAACACCGGCATCCTCAAGAAGGGCCAGAGCGCTTCGCACACGTTCACGCAGCCGGGGACCTACGCCTACGTCTGCCAGATCCACCCGTTCATGCACGGGACGATCGTCGTGCTCGCCAGCACGACATCGACGAGCACCTCCGCGGCCACGACATCCGCGGCCACGACATCCGCGGCCACGACGCCCACCACCGCGGCGCCCACGGGCACGACCGCGGCCGCGACTCCGACCTCCCCGGCGCTGCCCAACACCGGCTTCAACGTGCTCGCCGGCCTGTGCGCCGGGCTCGTGCTCCTGGGCCTGGGCGCCGGGCTGCGTCGCCGAAGCGTGGGGCGCCCGCTCGGTCGGAGCGGACGCCCCCTCTGACACGCCTTTCCTGGTGGCGCAAGGGGCAGGCGCCAGGCGCGTCGAGCCCAGAGACCGGTCGCGATTCGTTCCGCGTCTCTGCATTTCTAGACGCGACCGGGCATCGATCCTTCCCGTCCGGAGGCGTCGTGTTCACCAATGAGGCACGGCCCTCCATGACCCCCGACGAGCCGCGTGTGAACCTGTCGTCAAAACTTGTGTGTTCATCTTGTAACTTGTCTTGACAAGTTGTGAGAACCGGCGAGACCTGTCGGAGGCGGCGGCATCGGCTTCCTCATCGACAACGAGCTCAACATCTTCGACTTCAAGGCGGTGATGGCCTACATCATCGTGCTGGTCGTCGTCGTCCTCATCGTCGAGCGCGTCTCGACCGAGCTGCGCAAGCGCCTGTAGGGGTCGCCCTGCTTCGGCCGACAACCGCGGGTGGGAGAATCGCCGCGCACGATGGCGTCGACACGGTCCCTCCCTCGCCATGCGGCGATCGCGCAGGCCCTGCGCGAGCAGATCCGCTCCGGCGAGCTCATCCCGGGCGCTCCGCTGCCGTCCGAGGCGCGGCTGACCAGCACCTTTGCCGTCTCCCGCGGGACGGTGCGCCAGGCCCTCGCGGCGCTGCGGGCCGAGGGGCTGATCGCCGGGGGGCGCGGCCGCGTCCCGGTCGTGCGCCGGGCGGGGCTGGCCCAGAACTTCGACCAGCTCGTCTCCTTCTCGTTGTGGGCACGCCAGCTGGGTCGCGTGCCGTCGGCGCGGACGCTGGATCTCACCAAGCGCCCGGCCGACGCCGAGACCGCCGAGCAGCTGGCCATCGAGCCCGGCACGCCGATCTTCTCCTACACGCGCCTGCGCCTGCTCGACGGCGACCCGGTGCTCGTCGAGCGGGCGGCGTTCCTGGAGTCCGTGGGGCGGCTCCTGCTCGACTGTGATCTGGATGGGGGCTCGGTCTACGAGCAGCTCGGCGCGCGGGGCATCGAGTTCGCCGAGGCCCACCAGACGATCGCCGCCATCGCCGGTGGCGGGGAGGACACCTCCCTGCTGGGCGTGCCGCGCCGCACGCCGCTGCTCGAGGTCCGCCGGCGCGCGCTCGGGCCCGACGGCACCGCGTTGGAATGGTCCCGCGATCGCTATCGGGGCGACGCGTTCGAGATCACCATCCACAACCAGCACCAGCTGCCCCGGGCGGGGGTGGCCCTGCGCTCGGCGGTCGAGCCCGCTTCAGCCCGCGATGACCACTGACCCGGCCTGGGTGAGCGCGTCAAGGGTGCGGGGCGCGAGCCCCAGCGCGGTCGTCATCCCCACGCCGGAGACGATCTCCACCACCGCGACGCCGGGCAGCGGCTCGGCGATGAGGAACGGGTGGCCGGGCGCCGAGGAGTAGACGCCGTGCCAGCGCTCGCGCACCTCCAGATGGTCGGTGCCCAGCAGGCGCCGCGCCTCGGCCAGCACCAGCTCATCGAGCCGCTCATCGCTGAAGGGCGACACGGTGTCCCCGTATTCATGGGTGTCACCCAGCAGCAGGTCGCCGCCGGGAAGCTGGGTGACGATCAGGTGCACCCCGGCCGCCACCAGCTCGGGCCGTTCGGCCTCGATCCGGGCACGGAGCGCGTCGGCGCCGGGCTGATCGCCGTAGCCCGGGTAGCGCACGAGGCTGAGCGCGGTGAGCAGGGCGGGGCGGTAACGCGCGCCGGCCGGCGCGGCCACGCGCAGCATCTGCAGCTTGCAGCGCGTCAGCCCGTCACGGTGCGGGGACAGCTCCGGGCCCAGCCAGTCGTGGTCGGGCCCGGGGCAGACGATGACCAGCGGGGCGCGGACGTCCCCGGCGGCGGAGCGGACGAGGCCCGGGTCGATCTCGTGGACCGGGGCGTGCCAGATGACCCGCGCGGCGGGATCATCGTCGAGCAGGGCGGCCAGCGCGGCGACCGCCCGCCGTGGGTCGACGCGGAGGTCCAGGCTCGCGTACAGGCCGCCGGCGAGCTCGTCGCACGGAACGGGCGCCAGCCTGGCCAGCTCCCGCGCGCTGATCACCCGGGCGCCGCGGCGTTCGTCGCCGGCGATCCCCTCCATCACTGCGAGCTCGTCCTGCGCACGCGCTGCGATCACCGTCCCCGACTGGTGCACCTCCAGGCCGGCCCTCCGGCCCAGGGACAGCCACCGCTCGCGTGCGTCCAGCGCGCAGTCCAGCACCGTGCCGTCGGCCATGGCCGAGACGATCACATGGCCGAAGTTGCGCACGCTCGCGCCGACGGCGTGGGCGCTGCGATCGAGCACGGTGACGCTGAGCCCGCGGGCGCGCGCCTCGAACGCGTGGGCCAGGCCGACGATGCCGGCTCCGATCACGCAGACGTCGGACTCGATCACTCCCGCCTGGCGCATACTTGTCAAGACAAGTGTACGCCCACGGCCAAGAATGTGATCATCCGGTAACCCGTGCGCTGCGGATCTGTCCACGTCATCGTGTCACTTGTATAGTCAGGATATGGCCTTTACGTTCCAGGCCAACGGACGGAGTTACCGGGCGCCGGAACGGCCGGTTCTCGCCGTGTGCGCCGACGGGTGGGACCCGGACTACGTCGACGACGCGCTGGAGCGTCGCCTCATGCCGCGGCTGGCCGAGACGCTCACCGCGGGCGGCACCTACGAGCTGGCGCGCGCCCAGGTGCCGACGTTCACCAACCCCAACAACGTGGCGATCGTCACCGGGGTCAGCGCCGCTGAGAACGGCGTGGCCGGCAACCACTACCTCGACGGCTCCGGCGGGGAGGTCCAGGTCACCGATCCGTCCTTCCTGCGCTCGACCACGATCTACGCCGCCGCGGCCCGGGCCGGCGTGCCCGTGCTGTGCGTGACCGCCAAGGACAAGCTGCGCCGGCTGCTGGCCACCGGAGGGGTCCCCGCCTACAGCGCCGAACTGGCCCATGAGCAGAGCCTGGACGACGGCACCCCGATCGCCGACGTGGTGGGCCGCCCCAACCCCGGCATCTATGACTGGGAGCTGTCGATCTACACGATCGATCTGGCGCTGGCACTCGCCGACCGGCTCCAGGCGCGCCTCGTCTACGCGTCGCTCACCGACTTCGTCCAGCACTCGGCGGCGCCCGGCGAGCCGCTCGCCGACGATTTCTACCGCGCCGCCGATGCCGCGCTGGGCCGCGCGCTGGACGCGGGGTTCACCGTCGGGCTGGTGGCTGATCACGGGATGCGCGCCAAGGCCGACGGCAACGGCGAGCCCAACGTCCGCTACCTGGACGAGGCCCTCGCCGCCGCCGGGGTCGCCGGCTGCAGGACCCTGTGCCCGATCACCGACCCGTATGTCGCCCACCACGCGGCGTTGGGGTCGCTGGCCTGGGTCCACCTCGACGATCTCGCAGAGCTCGACCGGGCCCGGGGCGCCCTGGCGGCGCTGCCCGGGGTGGAGGGGGTGCTCGACCGCGCCGCCGCGGCGGCGGCCTTCGACCTCCCGGCCGACCGGATCGGCGACCTCATCGTGCTCGCCGACGCCCACACCGTGCTCGGCCGCTCGCGCGAGGCCCATGACCTCAGCGCGCTGCACGGGACCCTCCGCTCCCACGGCGGCCTGCACGAGCGCACCGTCCCGCTCATCATCTGCGCCCCGCTGGCCGCGGGCGCGCTGGCCGGGCGCCAGCTCCACAACCGCGATCTGCACGACATCCTGCTCAACGCCGTGACGGTGTGAGATGAGCACGCTGGCCACCCTCCCGGTCACCTCGCCCTACAGCGGCGAGCTCGTCGGCGAGGCGCCGGTGAGCAGCCCCGCCCAGGTCGCCGAGGCCCTCGACTCCGGGGCGCGCGCCGGAGCGCCGCCGCCGCGCCATGAGCGCGCCCGGGTCCTCAACGCCGTGGCCGACCGCCTCGCCGCCGAGAGCCCCGACTGGGCCCAGCTCATCTCGCTGGAGTCCGGGCTGTGCCTCAAGGACACCCGCCACGAGGTGGGCCGCGCCGTCGACGTGTTCCGCTTCGCCGCCATCGAAGCTCTCCGCGACGACGGCGAGACGTTCGCCGGCGACATCTCCGAGCGCGGGCGCGACCGCCGCGCCCACACCCTGCGCGTCCCGGTGTCGCTGGTGGCGGGGATCACGCCGTTCAACCACCCGCTCAACCAGGTCGCCCACAAGGTGGCCCCGGCGATCGCCGCCGGCGCCCCCATCGTCCTCAAGCCGTCTGAGCGCACGCCGCTGTCGGCGCTGCGCCTCCAGGAGGTTCTGCTCGACGCGGGCGTGCCCGCCGAGCGCGCCCGGATCGTGTGCGGCGACCCGGCGGCGGTGCTCGACGCGTTCCTCGCCCATCCCGCGGTCGAGGTCATCTCGTTCACCGGCGGTGTCGCGGTGGGCAAGTCGATCGCCCGGCGCCTCGGGTACCGGCGTGCCGTGCTCGAGCTCGGCGGCAACGACCCGCTCATCGTCCTGGCCGACGCCGACCTTGAGGAGGCGGCCCGGCTCGCGGTCTCGGGCGCCTTTGCCAACTCCGGCCAGCGCTGCAGCGCCGTCAAGCGCATCCTCGCCGTGCCCGAGGTCGCCGACGAACTGGCCGAGCGGGTCGCCGCGGGGGCCGCGGCGCTGCGGTGCGGTGATCCGCTCGACGAGGAGACCGACGTCGGCACCGTCATCGACGAGGCGGCCGCGGTCACCATCGTCAGTCGCATCGAGGACGCGGTGGCGGCGGGCGCGCGGCTGCTGTGCGGCGGCCGGCGTGACGGCGCGCTGCTCACCCCGGCGGTGCTCGACCACGTGTTGCCTGACATGGAGCTCGTGGCCACCGAGACGTTCGGGCCGGTGGCGCCCATCATCCGTGTGCGCGATCTCGACGACGCGATCGCCACCGCCAACGGCACGCCGTACGGGCTGTCGAGCGGGGTGTGCACGTTTGACTGGCGGGCCATCTCCCGCTGCGTGCGGGAGCTGCGGGCCGGGACCGTCAACATCCGGGAGGTGCCGGGATGGCGCACCGAGCTGACGCCATTCGGCGGCGTCGGCGACAGCGGGCTGGGGGTGAAGGAGGGCGTGCGGGAGGCGATGCGCGCCGTGTCTCACACAAAGCTCTACACGCTGCCCTGGGGGTGAGCGTGACTCAGAAGGAGGTGACGGAGATGGACGGCGAGACGAAGATGGAGCCCTTGACGGCCGTCAACTGCACCGTCAACGAGATCCTGTGGGCGTGCGAGTCGATGGTGGGGCTGCCCTACGACGGCGAGCCGGTGGATCAGCTCGAGCACGCGCTCCAGTGCGCGGCGCGCTGGCTGGAGCCGCGCGTTGGCAAGCGCGTGGCCTGGCTGGCCGAGCAGCATGTCGCCGCCAAGCGCTACCTCGTCGCCACCGAGCCGGAGTACGAGGCGAAGCTGACCGAGGTGTCGGCGCGGACGCTCCAGGCCCAGGGCGGCCCCATGACCGAGGAGGAGGTCGCCGCCTTCCGCGCCCAGCCCGATTGGCGCCTGGCCCTCAAGCTGCGCGAGATCGACGATCAGGGCAAGGTGCCCGGAGCCGAGGTCCCAGGCCTCGAGGATTACCGGGCGGAGCTGTCACAGGTGGTGTCAGCCCAGCTGGGGCGCGCGTGACCAGCCTCGACGTGGCCCTGGCGGAGCACCGGCCCGGCCACGCGCTGCCGCGCGCGTTCGCCGTGGACCCGGACATCCACGCCCGTGAGCTTGATGCCATCTGGCGCGCGAGCTGGCTGTTTGCCGGGGTGAGCGCCCAGGCGCGCGAGCCCGGTGACTTCTTCAGCCTTCAGCTGGCGGCCGGCGATTCGGTGATCGTGGCCCGCGGCGAGGACGGCGAGCTGCGGGCGCTGCACAACACCTGCCGCCACCGCGGCATGCCGGTGTGCGCCGACCAGGAGGGCCACGCCCGCCGCTGGGTGTGCCCGTATCACCAGTGGAGCTACGCCCTCGACGGGCGGCTGCTCGGGTGCGGCGGGGAGGAGCTCGACGTCGAGGAGTACGGCCTGCGCCACGCCGGAGTGGCGGAGGTCGGTGGACTGGTCTTCGTCTGGCTGGGCACGTCGGGCGTCGAGCCCGGGCCTGTCGACGGCGCCTGGCGCGAGCTGCGCGCGGCCCTCAGCGCTCAGGGGATCGACCGCGCGCGCGTGGCTCATCGCATCGACTACGACGTCCGTGCCAACTGGAAGCTCGTGTGGGAGAACAACCGCGAGTGCTGGCATTGCCACGCCGGTCATCCCGAGTACGTCCAGGCGAACTTCGATGCGGCTCCTGACACTGAGCATCACCGTCACGCCGCCGCTCAGCGCGCCGCCCAGCACGCCGCCGCGCTGGCCGCCCTGGCCGCGCCCGCCGACGAGCATGACCGGCCGGGCCTGTACCGGTTCCCGTCGCCGGGACGGTGGTGGTCGGCCAACCGCACCCCGCTGCGCGAGGGGTTCGTCACCGAGTCGCTCGACGGCCGCCCGGTGGCGCCGCTGATGGGGGAGTACACGAACCACGACGTCGGCACCCTGCGCGTGCGCACCGTCCCCAACTTCTGGTGTCACGCCAGCGCCGATCACGCCGTGGTCACCCGGCTGCTGCCGGCCGGGCCCGAGCGGACCGCGATCCGGGTCATGTGGCTGGTCGACGAGGCCGCCCAGCCCGGCCGCGACTATGAGCTGGATCGCCTCCTGCCGTTCTGGCAGCTGACCAGCGAGCAGGATTGGGGCCTGGTCGAGCGCAACCACGCCGGGGTGCGCAACCCCGCCTTCACCCCCGGGCCCTACTCGCCGCGCCGCGAGTACAACGTCCAGTCGTTCGTCGATTGGTATCTGGCGCGCCTCGGGAGCGGCTGATGCCCCTACCCTTGGAAACATGAGCATCGTCTCCACGCTACGCATGTACCTCCGCCGGACCCCCAAGCTCCGCGAGCCGACCGACCTCTACACCCACCAGGTCACCCTGCTCGACGGCGGCGAGCTCGATCTCGCCGAGCTGCACGGCCGCCCGACCCTGATCGTCAACACCGCCAGCAAGTGCGGGTTCACTCCCCAGTACGAGGGGCTCCAGAAGCTGCACGAGCGCTACGCCGACCGGGGCCTGCAGCTGCTCGGGACCCCGTCCGCCGACTTCGCCGACCAGGAGTACGACTCGGGCGAGGAGATCGGCGAGTTCTGCCAGCGCAACTACGGGGTTCAGTTTCCGCTCACCGAGCGCACCTCGGTCCGGGAGGACCCCAGCCCGCTGTGGAGCGACCTCGGCCGCCAGCCCAACTCGGGGCCGCCGGTGTGGAACTTCACCAAGTACCTCGTCGGCGCCGACGGCAAGCTCATCGCCCGCTGGCCGACGAAGGTCAAGCCCGAGGATCCGGCGATCATCGACGCGATCGAGGCGGCACTGCCGAGCTGACTGCGGGCCGCGCCGGTCAGTGCGTGCCGGTGACCCCGGCGATGAGCCGGGTCGCCGTGGTCTCGAAGCGGGCCACGTCGCGGTAGGGGCGCGCCACCAGCATCGCGCCCTCCAGGCCCCCGAGGATCGTCTGGGCGCCGTCCTCGGCGGTCCCGTCGAAGCTCATCGACCGGTCGGCGCGGCCCTCCTCCATCACGGCGCCCAGCCAGCCCTGGTTGCGGTCGAAGAAGCGCAGGATCGCGTCGCGCATCGGGGGCGGCAGTGTCTCGTACTCGGCGGCGAGCATCCCGCACAGGCACATGCGGTCCTCGCGCAGGACGTCGGCGTAGAGCGAGGCGTACGCCGCCAGCTTCGCGGGCGGGGCCAGCCCGTCGGCGTCGAGTCGCTCGAGCTCGGCGCTGAACCGCTCGGTGTAGCGGGCGATGAGCGCTTCGCCCAGCTCCGCCTTGCCGGGGAAGTGATAGTGCAGGCTCGCCTTGGTGACGCCGAGCTCACCGGCCACGTCGGCGTAGCTGAAGCCGTTGAACCCGCGCGTCTGCACGAGACGTTCGGCGGCGTCGAGGATGCGCACTCGCGTCCCTGGCTCGGTTGTGGGGGTCGTCGCCGCCATTAGGCAATCGTAACGGAAAACGGCTTGACTCGTTACCTACTAGTAGGTAAGTTGGTCGGCGCTCAATCCATCGGCTCCCTGCCGGGGGGCCGCTGACCAACCGGGGGAACACCATGAGCACACAGGTGAGCAGCGACACCTTCGATCTCGCGCGCTTCTGCGCCGCCGCCGAAGGACGGGATGTCGAGACCCAGCTCTCGATGTACGCGCCTGACGCGGTCGTCACGATCGCCGATCGCATCAACCAGCCGGGATCGCCGCAGGTCCTGCACGGCCGCGACGAGATCGCGGCATGGCTGAAGGACATCTGCGGGCGCGATATGAGCCACCACGTCCAGGACAGCGTCGGCGACGCCGGTGGCGCCGCGTTCAGCGAGGCCTGCCGCTATTCCGACGGCACCAACGTGCTGTGCGCGACGGTGCTGCGGCTGTCCGACGGGCAGATCGCGGGCCAGACCATCGTTCAGGCGTGGGACGAGAGCTGAGTCAGTGACCGGGTAGCACCGGCGGTGCGGCGCGGTACGTCGGTGGCGTGCGCGACAGCCCGATCGGGTTGCGCGTGAGCGCCACCGGCGCGCCGGGTCCGACGGGGTCAGACGGGACGTCGACGATCGGGTCCAGACCCACCGCCTGCGCCAGCTCGAACGCCCCGGCGAGGTCGTTGACCACGCCGGCGGGCACGCGGGCCGCGGTGAGCCGTGCCGCCCATTCCGAGGCCGGCGCGGTGGCGAGCCGCGTCACCAGCTCCTCCTTGAGCGCGGCGCGGTGGGTGACGCGATCGCGGTTTGAGCCAAAGCGCGGGTCGGCGGCCAGCTCCGGCGCGCCGAGCACGTCGCACAGCGCCGAGAACTGGCGCTCGTTGCCGACGGCCAGCACCAGGTCTCCGTCACCAGTGGCGTACAGCTCATACGGCGAGATGCTGGGGTGGGCGTTGCCCATCCGGCCCGGCACGCTGCCGGCGATGGTGTACGCCGACGCCTGGTTGACGAGTCCCGCCAGCAGCGAGGAGAGCAGGTTGACCTCCACGCGCTGGCCCTCGCCGGTGCGGTCGCGGTGGCGCAGCGCCGCCAGGATCCCGACCGAGGCGAACAGCCCGGCCAGGATGTCGACGAGCGCGACGCCGACCTTCTGGGGCTCGCCCTCCGGAGACCCCGTGATGCTCATCAGGCCGCCGAGCGCCTGGACGAGCAGGTCATAGCCGGGCAGCTCGGCGCCCGCGCCGGCCCCGAACCCGGTGATGGAGCAGAAGATGAGCCCCGGGTTCTCGGCGGAGAGCTGCTCGTAGCCCAGGCCGAGCTTGTCCATCACGTCGGGGCGGAAGTTCTCGACGACGACGTCGGCGGCGCCCGCCAGCTCGTGCGCGCGGCCGAGGTCGTGCTCATCGGTGAGGTCGAGCGCGACGCTGTGCTTGTTGCGGTTGACCGACTGGAAGTAGGTCGCTCGGCCCTCCGCATCAAACGGCGGGCCCCAGCTCCGCGTCTCGTCGCCGGTCCCGGGTCGCTCGACCTTGATCACGTCGGCGCCGAGGTCGGCCAGCAGCATCGTCGCGAAGGGCCCGGCCAGGATCCGCGAGAAGTCGAGGATCCGCAGCGGACCGAGTGGGGGGATGTCCAAGGGGTTGTCGTCCACGCGCGCCATTCTTAACAGGTGACGGCATGATTACCGCGCTCGCCACCGTCTTCGCCCCGCCCGGGACGGTCACCGGCTATGCCGCCATCGCGGTGGCCGCGCTGATGCTGGCGCTGTGGCTGGTGAGCATCCCGCTGCGCGACGTGTCGATCGTGGACCCGGCGTGGGGGCCGGCGTTCGTGCTCGTCGCGGCCGTGGCTGCGGTGGCGGGCGGCGGCTGTCTGGGGCGGCGCTGGCTGCTGTTCGGGATGACCGCGGTGTGGGGCCTGCGCCTGGGGACCTATCTGCTGCTGCGCAAGCTGCACGACCGTTCTGAGGACCGGCGCTATGCGGCGATGCGCGAGCGCCGTGGCGCCGCTTTCATCCCGTGGAGCCTGGTCATGATCTTCGGGCTCCAGGGGCTGCTCGTCCTGATCGTCTCCCTCCCCGTCCAGGTGGCGGCCGGGCGCGGCGGCGTCCTGAACGCGGCGGTCATCCCGGGCGTGGTGCTGTGGCTGGTGGGCTTCGCCTTCGAGTCCATCGGCGACGAGCAGCTGCGCCGCTTCAAGGCGCGGTCAGCCAGCCATGGGCAGGTGATGGACCGCGGGCTGTGGCGCTACACCCGCCACCCCAACTACTTCGGGGACTTCTGCGTCTGGTGGGGGCTGTGGCTGGTGGCGCTGACCGCCGGGGGCACCTGGTGGACGTTTGTCGGGCCGGTGGTCATGAGCCTTCTGCTCATCCGGGTCAGCGGGGCGGGATTGCTCGAGAAGGACATCGGGGAGCGGCGGCCCGGGTACACGGACTACATCCGCCGCACGTCGGGGTTCTTCCCGCGGCCCCCGAAGAAGCCGCCCAACGACGACTGACCGACCCCGGCACTAGAGGGTCGGGGCTCGAGCAGGTAGTGGCTGACCCCCCACCGGTTGCCGCCCCGGTATCTCCAGATCACCTCGGTGGAGAGCAGGAACAACCGCCAGGTCCCCAGCAGCCGCCGCGATTCGCGCTCTGACCGCCCCGACGCCCGCAGCACCGAAAGCGCCTCATCCGAACGCGCATCGAGGTTCGCCAACCACGCATCCAAGGTCCGCGCGTAGTGACCTCCCGGGACGATCCACTGGTCGGCCACCACCAGGTCGCGCTGAAACCGCAGCATCAGGTCGTGGCTGGGCATCAGCCCGGCGGTGAAGAACCGCTCGGCCGCCCACGTCCCCTCGAACAGATACGGCAGCGACCGATGGCTGAAGACGTGGACGAAGGCCTTACCGCCGTCGGGGTCCAGCCAGCCGGCGACCCGCTCCAGCAACCCCCGCCAGTTGCGCATGTGCTCGAACATCTCGATCGACATCACGCGGTCAAAGACACCCGAAGGCGCGAACGCGTTCACGTCCGCTGTGACCACCGTCAGATTTGCCAGCCCGCGCAGCGCGCATTGCCGCTCGATCCACGCCCGCTGCCCCGCCGAGTTGGACACGCCCACCACCGACGCCGCCGGATACCGCTCGGCCAGCCACAGGGACAGCGAGCCCCAGCCGCAACCGAGGTCCAGGATCCGCATCCCATCCGCAACCTGCGCCCGCGCGCACGTCAACGCCAGCATCGCCTCCTCGGCCTCCGCCAAGGAACCTACGCCCGCCGGCCACAGACACCCCGAGTACTTCATCCGCGGCCCCAGGATGAGCGCCAGGAACTCGGCCGGCAGCTCGTAGTGCTGCTCGTTGGCAGTCTCCGGCACCTCGGCGATCGGTCCGCGAGACATCCGCGCCACCAGCGCGCGCAGCCGGTCCTGCTGTCCCACCACACCGCCGCGCGATTCGCGCCGCTCACGCGCCCAGGCGCCGTACAGGGAGCCCGCGCGCAAAACCGAGTCGGGGAGCAGCGCCCGCTCGAGGGCGTGGTCCAGCAATCGATAGCGCAGGTTCGAAGTCGTCATGGGGATGGGGTTATTCTGCGTCGCATGACCGCCCGATACATCCACACCTGCATACGCGTTCAAGAGATCGAGAGATCACTGAGGTTCTATTCGCACCTCGGCTTCGAGCACCGCGGCCGCCTCAACTTCGGCTCCGCCTACAACGTCTACCTGGGCCTGCCCGGTGGCGGCGATGTGCTCGAGCTCACCGTCAACGTCGGCCGCGAGGAGCAGTACGACCTTGGCGACGGCTACAACCACATGGCGCTCGTCGTCGACGACCTGTACGCGCTCCTGGAGCGGCTCGATGACAACGACATCCAGCCCGAGAAGCCGCCTTACCACCCCGGAGGGCGCGAGGAGCTTCCCCTGATCTGCTTCGTCCAGGATCCCGACGGCTACCGCGTCGAGCTCATCGAGGGGGACTTCGTGACCCCGCAGGATCCACCCAAGGCGGAGTGGTCCTGACGGCTCGCCGTACCTCATGGCTGTAGGGCTCGCGGCCGCGGTCGCGAGCCCCTAGACTCAAAACCAGATGCCGAATCAGTGGTTGGCCATCGACGTGGCCACCGCTCCCGCGCAACGCGCGCGGGAGGTCAGGCGAGCCTGGGAGCGATTCGTCAGCGGAGGCTGGGAGCGGTCGAAGCGCGGCGATGGCGTCCCCATGCGCGCGCCCATCGAGGACTCGTGGCGCCGCTCGGCGGCCGCCGGCGTGGACCCCTCCGGCGTGCGCATCGCCCCGATCGTCGCCGACGCCGACGAGGCGACGGCCCGCTGGGAGATCCACCCGCTGGCCGAGACGGCGCCGCTGATCCGGGCCTGTCTGGCCGCCTCGGCCGACGAGTCGCGCCACCTGATCGTCGTCTCCGACGCCAACGGGATCCTCCTGTGGGTCGAGGGCAATCCCAGCGTGCGCCTGCGCGCCGCGGACTCGATGAACTTCGCCGAGGGCACGCTGTGGAGCGAGGGCGGCGCGGGCACCAACGCGATCGGCACCGCGCTGGCCGCCGAGCACGCCGTCCAGGTGTTCGCCTCCGAGCACTTCAACGAGATCGTCCAGTCGTGGACCTGCGCCGCCGCGCCGGTGCACGACCCCGACACCGGCCAGGTCATCGGCGTGATCGACCTCACCGGCGAGATGGCCACCGTGCACCCGCACAGCATGGCCGTCGCCACCGCGACCGCCCAGGCCGTGGAGGCCCATCTGCGCTGCGAGATGCTCAACCGCGACGGGCGGCTGCTCAGCCGCTACGGCGACCAGCTCACCTCCGGGCCCGGGCCGCGCGCGCTGGTGGCGCCGAGCGGCCGCGTGATCGGCAGCCAGCCGATCGGCTGGCTCCCGGTGGGGCGGCTCACGCTCCCGCCCGGCGGCGGCCCGGTCAAGCTGAGCGGCGGCATGGCGGTGGCCGAGGCGCTGGGCTGCGAGGACGCCTACCTCGTGCGGGCCACCCCGGAACCGATCCCCAGTCGGCCCTGCCGCCCCAGTGCTCAGCCTCACCCTGCTCGGCCGCGACGGTCAGGCCAAGCTGTCAGGCCGTCAGGTTCCGCTGCGCCCGCGCCACGCCGAGATCCTCACCCTGCTGTGCGCCAACCCCGACGGCATGACGAGCGAGCAGCTGGCCGAGGGCGTCTACGGCGACAGCAGCCGTGGCGGGGGGATCCGGGTGGAGATCAGCCGGCTGCGCAAGCTGCTCGGCGACGTGATCGAGACCGAGCACTACCGGCTGCGCGCGGGCGTGCTCTCCGACGTGGCCCAGGTCTGCGGCCTGCTGCACCGCGGCCGTGTGCGTGACGCCGCGACGCGGTACCCCGGGCCGTTGCTGCCGCGCTCGCGGGCTCCCGGGGTGATTCACGAGCGCGAGGCGCTGGAGCGCTGGATGCGCCAGTCGGTGATGAGCGCGGGCGACCAGGACGCGCTGTGGGCGTGGCTGCAGACCACCTCGGGCACAACCGACCTCCCCGCCTGGCAGCGCCTGCTCGCCAATCTGCCCTTTGCCGATCCCCGCCGCAGCCTCGCCGCATCGCGGATCGCCCAGCTGCGCTCCGACGCCGTGAGCGACGGCGAAGCTCCGCACGCGCCCGGCGTGTAACGCCTGTGTAACGCCCACCCGGCCAGGGGTGGGTTACTGTCGAATCACTCGCAGTGGGCGCCGTCAGGGAGCCCGCCGATCAGGAGAGAGAGGAGCCGGATCTGTGCCGGGTGATTCCGCACGCGTCCTCACGGACGCGCCCGTCGCTGCGTCCAGCCGCAGCCTCACCACCGCGACCGTCGCTGCCTCCAGCCGCAGCCTCACCACCGCGCGAGCGGTGCTGCGCGTGTTCGCGCTCCTGCTGGAACACCCCGACGGCGTCCGCGCCGACGAGGTCGCCAAGGAGCTGGGCAAGAGCGTGTCGACCGCGTACTACCTCCTCACCAGCCTGTGCGAGGAGGGCTTCGCCGTGCACGAGAGCAAGGGCGTCTACCGCCGGGCTCGCGGACTGGAGGAGCTCACCGCCGCCGTCGGCGAGCACAACCACCCCAGCCCCTCCCTCCACGAGGGCCTGGCCGGCAGCGTCGACGAGCTGTTCCTGCGCACCCGCAAGCGCTCCTACCTCGGCGTGGTCAAGGCCGGCCGGATCGAGATCGTCGCCTTCTGCGGCCGCCAGGGGGTCCCGCGCATGCCCGGCCTGGGCTCGGAGATCCGCGACAGCGCTCACGCCCTGGCCATGGGCAAGGTCGTGCTCTCGCTGCTGTCGCCCAGTGCGGTGTCGCGCTACGTCGCCCGGGGGCTGACCGCGTTCACGCCCCACACGATCATCTCGCCCGGACCAGCTCGCCGCCGACCTCGCACAGGTCGGTCGCGACGGCTACGCGGTCGACCGCGAGGAGTTCGACGAGAACTTCTGCTGCATCGCGGCGCCGGTCTTCGACGCCCGCGGCCGGTTCGTCGCCGCGCTCGGACTCTCGATGACCGCCAACATCTTCGACTCCGACCGCGACGAGCTGGCGCCGATCGTCGTCGACGTCGCCCAGCACGCCGCCCGGCGCGCGGGCGCGCCGGCGTCCGCCCCGGCCGCTCCCGGCGAGCACCCGCGCCTCGCCCCCGTCGCGTGAACAACCGGAGAACTTGCAAGCACATGCGAAAAACCGCGAGTTCTTGTCAGGGCCAACCCCGCGGCATAGCTTCATAAAACAGGGCCGCGACGCGGTAACGGCGTGTGCGGTGACGAGGGAAACCAGCGAAGGAGAGAAGCGTGAGTAGAGCGAGCATCACCAAGGCTCACAACAAGATTCAGGAGCTCTCCTGGGAGCCGACATACGTCACGCCGGTCGAGAAGTACTCCACCGACTACACCTTCGAGAAGGCGCCGAAGAAGGACCCGCTCAAGCAGGTCCTGCGCTCCTACTTCCCGATGGAGGAGGAGAAGGACAACCGTGTCTTCGGCGCGATGGACGGGGCCATCCGCGGCAACATGTTCCGTCAGGTCCAGGAGCGCTGGATGGAGTGGCAGAAGCTGTTCCTCTCCATCATCCCGTTCCCGGAGATCTCGGCCGCGCGGGCCATGCCGCTGACGATCGGCACCGTGCCCAACCCCGAGGTTCACAACGGCCTGGCGATCCAGATGATCGACGAGGTCCGTCACTCGACGATCCAGATGAACCTCAAGCGGCTGTACATGAACCACTACATCGATCCGGCCGGCTTCGACATCACCGAGAAGGCCTTCCAGAACTGCTACGCCGGCACGATCGGCCGCCAGTTCGGCGAGGGGTTCATCACCGGCGACGCCATCACCGCCGCCAACATCTACCTGACCATCGTCGCCGAGACCGCGTTCACCAACGTGCTGTTCGTGGCGATGCCGGGCGAGGCCGCCGCCAACGGCGACTACCTGCTGCCGACGGTCTTCCACTCGGTCCAGTCCGACGAGAGCCGCCACATCTCCAACGGCTACTCGATCATCCTCATGGCGCTGGCCGACGAGCGCAACCGCGAGCTGCTCGAGCGTGACCTGCGCTACGCCTGGTGGAACAACCACGCCGTCGTCGACGCCGCCATCGGGACGTTCATCGAGTACGGCACCAAGGACCGCCGCAAGGACCGCGAGAGCTACGCCGAGGCGTGGCGGCGGTGGATCTATGACGACTACTACCGCAGCTACCTGCTCCCGCTGGAGAAGTACGGCCTGGTGATTCCCCACGATCTCATCGAGGAGTCCTGGAACCGCATCTGGAACAAGGGCTACATCCACGAGGTCGCCCAGTTCTTCGCCACCGGCTGGCCGTTCAACTACTGGCGGATCGACGGCATGGACGACCGCGACTTCGAGTGGTTCGAGCACAAGTACCCCGGCTGGTACGACAAGTACGGCAAGTGGTGGGAGCGCTACGGCGACCTGTCGAAGAAGAACGGCCACGCGCCGATCCCCTTCGACGCGGACACCGACTACGTCTATCCGCACCGGTGCTGGAGCTGCATGGTCCCGTGCCTGATCCGGGAGGACATGGTGGTCGACGAGGTCGACGGCCAGGTCCGCACGTACTGCTCGGAGACCTGTCATTGGACCGACGCGGTCGCGTTCCGGCCCGAGTACAACGGCCGCCAGACGCCGTCGATGGGCAAGCTCACCGGCAAGCGCGAGTGGGAGACGATGTACCACGGCTACGACCTGGCCGAGTGCATCTCGGATCTCGGCTACGTCCGTGACGACGGCGAGACGCTCGTCCCGCAGCCGCACCTGGATCTCGATCCCAAGAAGATGTGGACGCTGAAGGAGATGAAGGGGCACACCGTCCAGAGCCCCAACATCCTCCTCAACGAGATGACGCCCGAGGACCGCGAGGCCCACGTGGCCGAGTACAAGCGCGGAGGTCCCGCCGGCCGCAAGCCTGCGGAGGCCGCCAGCTAGCCCGAGGATTTGCCGAACGTGAGGCGATCGGTCTGAAACGCATGACCGGTCGCCTCTTCGGCACTCCTGGGGCACGACGCCATGGGTGAGACATTCCAGGTCCGGCTCGAGCCGGTCGGCATCGAGTTCGAGGTCGACGAGGACGAGACCGTCCTGCGCGGTGCCTTCCGGCAGGGGCTGATGCTCATGCACGGCTGCAAGGAGGGGCAGTGCGCAGCGTGCAAGTCGTTCCTGCTCGACGGCGAGGTGGACCTCGACAAGTACTCGACGTTCGCGCTCAACGACTTCGAGAAGGAGGAGGGGTGGACGCTGCTGTGCCGCGCCCACGCCGTGACCGACCTCGAGGTCGAGCTCATCAACTACGACGAGGAGGTGCTGCGCTCCGGCGTGGCGCTCCAGACGCAGTCGATGCGCGTGGAGGCGGTCGAGGAGCTCACCCACGACATCCGGCGCCTGGTGCTTCAGGCGATGAGGAACTGGCCTTCAAGCCCGGGCAGTACGTCGACATCACGATCCCCGGCACCGAGGAGGTCCGCTCGTTCTCGATGGCCAATACCCCGTCCCGCCCACCCCCGGCCACCTGGAGTTCATGATCAAGCTCTATCCCGACGGCAAGTTCTCGAGCCTGCTCGCCGACGAACGGCTCAAGCCGGGGACGAGGTCGAGGTCACCGGGCCCTACGGGGTGTTCACGCTGCGCGAGAAATCCGAGCGGCCGCTGCTGTTCATCGGCGGCGGCGCGGGCATGGCGCCGATCCTCGCGCTGCTGCGGTCGATGGCCGAGAAGGGCAGCGAGCGCCCGGCCGTCTACTACTACGGCGCCCGCGGGCCGAGCGATCTGTTCCACCTCGACGAGCTGGCCGAGCTCGAGCGGCAGCTGCCCAACTTCCGCTTCGTGCCCGCGCTCTCGGACTGCGAGGACGACGCCGAGTGGGACGGCGAGCGGGGCCTGATCACCGACGTGGTCAGCAGGCTGGAGGAGGAGCTGGGGGAGGTGGACGCCTACCTGTGCGGTCCGCCGCCGATGGTCGACGCCGCCATCGCGATGCTGGATCAGAAGGGCGTCCCCGAGTCACGGGTCTACTTCGACAAGTTCACGACCACCGCGCCCTGAGCGCGGAGAGGAGAGAGGCAATCGATGGCAACCGACACTGAAGCGCCCGTCAAAGAGCGCAGCGTTCCCAAGCCGGTGTTCACCGACGCCGAGGCCGGCGCTCGTGAATTTCCGTCGTCGACCAGCCGCAGCTACAACTACTTCACGCCGGCCAAGCGACGGGCCACTGTCTACGAGGACGTGACCGTCGACGTCCAGCCCGATCCGGATCGCCATCTGCTCCAGGGCTGGATCTACGGCTTCGCCGACGGGACCGGTGGCTACCCGCAGGAGTGGACGGCGCTGAAGTCGTCCAACTGGCACCCGTTCCTCGATCCCAACGAGGAGTGGGAGCAGACGATCTATCGCAACAACGCCAACGTGGTGCGGCAGATCGGCCAGAACCTGGCCAACGCCAAGGCGGCCCGCGCGTTCGACGGCTGGAACCGCGGCTGGGTCAAGACCGTCGAGCGCCACGTCGGCGCGTGGGCCCACGTCGAGCACGGGATCGGGATGCACGTCTACCTGCCGGCCCAGCGCGACGCTCCGACCAACATGATCAACAACGCGCTGTCGGTCGCCTCGGCGCACAAGCTGCGCTTCGGCCAGGATCTGATCCTCTACAACCTGGAGCTCTCCGAATCGGTCGACGGCTTCGACGGCGATGCGCACAAGGAGGCCTGGATCAGCGATCCGATCTGGCAGGGCGTGCGTGAGAACGTCGAGGGCATCACCGGCATCCGCGACTGGGCCGAGGCCTTCTTCGCCGCCGCCGTCATCTTCGAGCCGCTCGTCGGCGAGCTGTTCCGCTCGGAGTTCATCATGCAGGTCGCGGCGCCGCAGGGCGACTTCGTCACGCCGACCCTGATGGGCGCCGGCGAGTCCGACACCGCCCGGGACGCACGTGTGGCGCGGGCCCTGTTCGGGATGCTGGCCAACGACGAAGAGCACGGCGAGCAGAACCGCAAGACGATGGACGGATGGCTCCGGGAGTGGACGCCGCGGAGCATCGCCGCGGGCCGCACCATGCAGCCGATCTGGTCACAGCCGGGCGAGAAGGTGATCCGCTTCGAGGACTCGCTGGAGCACTCGCGGCGGCGCTTTGACGAGGTCCTCGCCGACCTGAATCTCAACGCAAAGGAAATCGACTGAGATGAGCACCACGACGGACCGTTTCAAGTCCAACCGCACCGCGTCCAACCGCGCCGGCGTGACGCTGATGAACAATCAGGTCGGCTATGTCGTCGCCGAGGTGATGCGCCACAAGAAGGGCGTCACCGTCGAGGTGCTGCCCTCGATGATCCGCGTCGACGGCGACAACAAGTTCGAGATCGACTACGAGGAGTGCGCCGAGGCGCTCGGCTGGGACGACTTCGGCAACGACGATTTCGAGGAGATCATGTCGACCCATTACGGGCGCATGGTCGTGCTCGACGACCGCATCATCATGTTCGCCAACCCCGAGGATGCAGCGGAGTACATTAGCTTCGACCTGCAGGCTCTGTCCTAAGTAGGGAGGAAGAGATGTACGAGAAGAACGGTGAGAAGTACTTCATCGTCGATTCCCACATCCACATGTGGGACGCCAGTCCTGAGAACTGGGTCAAGGGCCAGGAGCAGTACGCCAAGGGGTGGATCGAGTGCTTCCACGCCTACATGGGCCTCGGCCCGGCCGGAGACTCACTGGCCGATCGAGAAGTTCATGAAGTACTCCGAGGAGGACTTCGTCAAGGACGTCTTCGAGGACGGCGGCGTCGACGTCGGGATCTTCCAGTCCACGTACCTGAAGGAGTGGTACACGACCGGATTCAACACGGCCGAGGCCAACGGCGCGATGGCCGAGAAGCATCCCGGCAAGCTGATCGTCAACGGGCGCTTTGACCCGCGCGACGGCGACGCGGGCCTCAAGCAGCTCGAGGAGGACGCCAAGCGGTGGAACCTCCAGGGCGTCAAGCTCTACACCGCCGAGTGGAACAACGGCTCCCGCGGCTGGCGCCTGGATGACGAGCCGACCCAGCCGTTCCTGGACAAGTGCAAGGAGCTGGGGATCAAGAACATCCACGTCCACAAGGGCCCGACGATCTGGCCCCTGGACAAGGACGCGTTCGATCCCCGGGACGTCGACATCGCGGCGACGAGCAACCCCGAGCTCAACTTCATCATCGAGCACGTCGGGCTGCCGCGGATCGAGGACTTCTGCTTCATGGCGACGCAGGAGCCCAACGTCTACGCCGGCCTGTCGGTCGTCATCGGCGGCCTGATGCACGCCCGCCCGCGGTTCTTCGCCAAGGTGATGGGCGAGCTGCTGTTCTGGGTCGGCGAGGACAAGATGCTGTTCGGCTCCGACTACGGCATCTGGGAGCCCAAGTGGCAGATCGACGGGTTCCTCGACTGGGACTACCCGGACCCCGACCACGAGGAGTTCTCGGACTACCCGCGGCTCAACGACGCCGGCAAGCGCAAGATCCTGGGGCTCAACGCCGCCAAGCTGTACGGCATCGAGGTGCCCGAGGGCGACTGGGCGACGCCGGAGCGCCGCGGCCAAGGACGACGCGCAGCTGGTCGAAGCCGGATGAGCACCCCGGCCTCCCTCGGACCGGAGGCCGGATCGCGCCCTGACCGCGCCTCCGCCGCCCCATCGGCGGCGGATGGCGCGGGGCTACGCGAACAGGTCCTCGACGCGCTGGGCTCGGTGTATGACCCCGAGCTCGACGAGCCGATCACGCGTTGCGGTTCGTCACCTCGTGCGAGGTGAGCGCGGACGGTGACGTCGCGGTGGTGCTGCGGCTGCCCACGCCGCAGTGCGCGCCCAACTTCGCGTTCCTGATGGCCGCCGACGTCGCGGCGGGCCGCGGGCGGCGTGCCGGGCGTGCGCAACGTCAGCGATCGAGCTGGAGGATCACTACACCGGCGATGAGATCAACGCCGCGCTGAGCCGCGGCGAGGGCTTCATGGGAGCGTTCCCGGGCGAGACCGAGGACGATGACCTGGAGGCGCTGCGCGAGCTGTTCACCCGCAAGGCGCTGATCGCGCGTCAGGCGCGGGTCTGCGAGGGGATGCTGGCCGACGGCTGGAGCCGGGAGGGTGTCGTGTCGGCGACGGTGGCGCAGCTGCCCTCCGACAGCGCCGAGGCCGCCGCGCGCTGGAGATGCGCGAGCAGCTCGGGATTCCCAGCCGGCTCAGGACGCGCCGGCGTTCGTCTGCCCAACGGCGAGCCGGTGGCCGCCGACCAGCTGACCCGCTGGCTGCGCGCCGCTCGGCTGGTGCGAACCAGCCTCGAGGCCAACGGCGGCATCTGCCGCTCGCTGCTGGACTTCCGCCACAACCTTGACTCCAGAGACACAGGAGGTAGGGAGATGAAGGCCGCGAGGCTCCACGCGTACCACGACGCCCTCAAGCTCGACTGCATCGACGAGCCCAAGGCCGACGGTCCGTTCGACGTGATCGTGCGGATCGGCGCCGCCGGCCTGTGCCGCACCGACCTGCACATCCAGGAGGGCCAGTGGGCCGAGAAGTCCGGGGTGACGCTGCCCTACACCCCCGGCCACGAGAACGCCGGCTGGGTGCACGAGATCGGCTCGGGCGTGACCAACGTCGAGGTGGGTGACACCGTCATCGTCCATCCCTTCATCTCCTGCGGGCTGTGCCTGCCCTGCCGCGTCGGCGACGACATGCACTGCCTCAACGGCTCGTTCCCGGGCATCGACATGCGACGGGGGCTTCGCCGACCTGCTCAAGACATCGGCCCGCTCGGTGGTCAAGCTCGACACGAGCCTCGAGCCCAAGGACATCGCCGCGCTCGCCGACGCCGGCCTCACCGCCATCCACGCCGTCAAGAAGGCGATCCCCGTGCTCGGCGCGGGCACGCGCGTGGTCGTGATCGGCGCCGGCGGGCTCGGGCACATCGGGATCCAGTGCCTGAAGGCCTACACCCCGGCCGAGGTGATCGTCATCGACCCGTCGGAGAAGGCGCTGGCGCTGGCCGGGGAGGTGGGAGCCGACCAGACCGTGAAGGTCGACGGCACACAGGTCGACACCGTCAAGGAGATGACCGACGGCTTCGGCGCCGAGGCGATCATCGACTTCGTGGGGGAGAAGGGCGCGATCGAGGACGGCATCGCGATGGTCCGCGACGGCGGCTTCTACTACGTGATCGGCTACGGGGAGAACATCAACATCCCCACGATCGACGTCATCAGCCGCGAGATCTCCTTCATCGGCAACCTCGTCGGCACCTACGCCGACCTGCAGGAGCTGATGACCCTGACCGCCCAGGGCAAGGTCACGCTCCACACGTCCACGTACCCGCTGGATGCCATCAACGACGCGATGGCCGACCTCGATGGCGGGCGTCTGCAGGGCCGCGGCATCCTCATCCCCGCCGGCGCCTAGATCGGAGCCACCGCATGGGCAAGATCCTCTACTTCAACCACGAGGCCCGCCAGCTGCTGGCCGCCGGCGTCGACGAGCTGGCCAACACGGTCCGCGTGACCCTCGGGCCCAAGGGGCGCAACGTCGTCCTGGAGCGGCTGACCGGTGCGCCCATCATCACCAACGACGGCGTCTCGATCGCCCGCGAGATCGAGCTCTCCAACCCGCTCAAGAACATGGGCGCGCAGCTGGTGAGGGAGGTCGCCACCAAGACCTCGGATCTCACCGGTGACGGCACCACCACGGCGACGCTCCTCGCCCAGGCGATCGTCCGCGAGGGCATGAAGGCGCTGGAGGAGGGAGCCAACCCGATGCTGCTGCGCCGCGGCATCGAGGACGCCACCGAGCTGGTGGTGGCCGAGCTGCGGCGCGGCGCGCGGATCGTCGCGGGCCGAGACGACCTCATGCACGTCGCCACGATCGCCGCCAAGGAGGACGAGCGGATCGGCGGCGCGGTGGCCCAGGCGCTCGACCGCGTCGGGCCCGAGGGCGTGGTCACCATCGAGGAGGCGGATCTGCCCGGGATCGACGTGGAGTTCGTCGAGGGCATGCACATCGAGAACGGCCACTTCTCGCCCTACCTGATCCAGGACACGCAGCGGATGGAGACCGTCTTCGACGACCCCTACATCCTGCTCACCAACAAGCCGATCGCCCACATCCAGGACCTGATGCCCACGCTCGACGCGGTGATGAAGTCGCCGCGGCCGCTGATCATCTTCGCCGAGAAGGTGGACGGTGCGGCACTGGGGCTGCTGGTCCAGAACAACCAGCACGGCACGCTGAAGGCGGCGGTGGTGCGCGCGCCTGGCTTCGGCCATCGCCGGATCGCCCACCTGCACGATCTGGCGGCCTTCACCGGCGGCGAGGTCGTCGCCGAGGAGGCGGGCCTCACCCTCCAGCACGTGAAGCCCGAGACGTTCGGCTCCGCCCGGCGCGTGGTCATCACCCAGGACGCCACCGTGCTCGTGGAGGGCGCGGGGACCGCGGAGGAGGTCGAGGCGCGCCTCGCTCAGATCCGGGTCGAGCTCGAGCGGGCCACCCAGGACACGGACATCGAGGTGTTGCGCGAGCGACTGGCCAGGCTGTCGAGCAGCCTGGCGGTCATCCACGTCGGCGCCGTCCACCGGCCCGGAGCTCAAGGAGAAGCTGCGCCGCTGCGAGGGGGCGCTGTCAGCCACCCGCGCGGCCGTCAGCGAGGGGATCGTCGCCGGCGGAGGCACCGCGCTGCTGCGCACCGAGACGGCGCTCGACGACACCGGGCTCGCCGGGGACTACCTGCGCGGCGCCGAGGTCATCCGGGCGGTGCTGGCCGAGCCGCTGTACTGGGTCTCCACCAACGCCGGCTACGACGGCCAGGCGGTGGTCGACCAGGTCCGCACGATGCCGCCCGGGCACGGGCTCAACGCGCTCACCGGCGAGTTCGGCGATCTGTTCGACGATGGCGTCATCGACCCGCTGCGGGTGACCCGGCTCACCATCGAGCATGCGGCCTCGGTGGCGGCGCTGATGCTGACGACCGAGGCGCTGGTCGCCGAGGAGCTGGTCGCGCAGCCGGGCGCCATCATCGCGCCGGGATTCGGGGACCTCGCCGAGGGACTGGCGCGCCCGTCCTCGCCGGTCTGAGCAGGCGCTGAGACGGGCGGCAGTGTGACGGACGGCACATAGCGGTAAGCTTCGCGGCACGAGTCCGCCTTGCGCGGACGATCGCAGGCGCTCGAGGAGGAGCAACCCGATGCTGCTGCGCCGCGGCATCACGGACGCGACACGCCGGTTGCGTCCGAGCTGCGGCGCGGCGCCCGGGACCCAGCGCTCAGAGGAGCGGTGAGTCCAGCGGCATGTCGACCAGGCCCGCGGGGTCGAGCTCCATGAACGCGCCCACCACCGAGGGGTCGAACTGGCGGCCCTCGAGCGAGCGGATCTCCGAGACGGTGGCGTCGATGCTCCACGCCGGCTTGTAGGGGCGCGGATGCGTGAGGGCGTCGAAGACGTCGGCGAGGGCCACGATCCGCCCGGTGAGGGGGATGTCATCGCCGGTGAGGCCGTTGGGGTACCCCGAGCCGTCCCAGCGCTCGTGGTGGGTGAGCGCGATCTGCTCGGCCGGTGCCATCAGGGGCGACTGGCCGCCACTGAGGATCGCGGCGCCCGCGGTCGTGTGCGTCTTGAGCTTCTCGAACTCGTGGTCGGCCAGCCGGTTGCGCTTGAGCAGGATCGCGTCCGGGATGGCCAGCTTGCCGACGTCGTGCAGCTCCGCGGCCTGGCCGATGAGCCACGCCTGGCTCTCGTCCATGCCCAGCACCTGTGCGAGCGCCCTCGCGGTGCGGCCCACGCGCTGGGGGTGCTGGTGGGTGCCGTCGTCGCGGTACTCGGCGGCGATCGCCAGCCGCATCAGGCTGTCTCGGCGCGCCGCCTCGAGCTCCGCGATCATGCGCACGTTCTCCATCGCCACCGCCGTCGAGTCGGCCAGCGCCTGGAGCAGCATCACCTGGCGGTCCGACGGCTCGTGGTGCTCGGCCCAGTAGTTGCCGATGGCCCCGATCGGATCGAGCCGGCGGATGGGAACCATCAGCAGGCTCTTGACGAAGGTGGGGCGGTAGGCATCCGCGGGGATCCGGTCGTCGGCGTAGATGTCGGGGAGCATCGCGGGCTCGCGATGGCGCATCACCCAGCCGCTGATGCACGCGCTCATCGGGAAGCGCTGTCCCTTCCACAGCGGTTCGATGGCGTCCTCGTCGGCGTAGTGGCAGAGGTCCCCGTCACGCAGGACGAAGGTCGCGCCATCGGCGCCGGTCAGCCGCCGGGCGGTGTGACGGACGATGGCCTGGATCATCTGGACCGAGCGGGCCAGCGACAGCTGCTGGATCGTCTCGATGAGCTCACCTTCCTCACCCAGCGAGTGCATCGGGGTGAACGAGATGAGCGAGGACTGATCCTGGCTCAGGAGGGGTGGGGTGGCGGTCGGGGACATGGGATTTCTCGGGGGCAGTTCCGATACTTCCCACAAGTCCGGCCGACTGACAGGAAAACGGCATATTGCACTGGTTCGGCGAGAAAGCGCTCAAGGTTCCCCCGCGCGGGTGCAAGATCGCTCACAGACCGGTGCTGAGGACCTGGACCCGATCACACCGGGATAACACCGGGCCGCAGCCCACGCATACGTTTCCGCGCCGGGAGTCAGAACGACGAACGGAGGAAACGTGATACCAGCGGGTGGATCCATTGGCCGGCACGACCGGGACTGGCACGGCTCGGTCCGGTTGTGGCTGGCGTCGTGGGTGGCCACGGTGGTCGCCTGTGGGTGGCGCTGGCGCGTGGACGCCGCCATCGGCGCCGCACTCGAGACCCTCGCGCGCGCCCGACCTCCTCGCCCTCGGCGGCACCTGAACCGCCGATCGGCTCCGGCGCGCACACGTGGGGCGTTCGAGGGGATCGCCGCGCGTCAACGGCGGGCAAGCGAGAGGGGGTTGCGCTTGAACTCCTGGATCGCACAGTCGGTCTTCATGCGGTGTGCGATCTGTGGGTTCAGCCGGCTGACACCTCGGATCGCACCACCGCGGAACCGGGGGTGTGCGATCTGTCGGTTCAATCGCGGGCTCGTCCTACCCCGAGCGACCGGCCGCCCTGCCCGCTCGCGGTGGCCGCCCGCCCTGCCCGCTCGCCGTGGCGCCCGCCCTGCCCGCCCGCCGTGGCGCCCGCCCTGCCCGCCCGCCGTTGCCGCCCGCCGAGCACCCCCACCTGGCCGCACTAAACTTATGAGTTTACTTGCGCCAGGTGGAGGGAGCCTAGGCGAGCGCGGGCGCCTCGGGCAGCCGCGCCAGCGCGGCCTCCATGTCGGAGTCAGAGAACTCCGGGTCCTCGAGCTTGCCCGCCAGGTAGGCGTCGTAGGCGCTGAGGTCGAAGTGGCCGTGGCCGCAGAGGCCGAACAGGATCACCCGTTCCTCGCCGGCCTCGCGCGCTGCCTCGGCCTCCTCGATCACCGCGCGGATGGCGTGCGCGGGCTCGGGCGCCGGGATGATTCCCTCGGTCCGCGCGAAGCGGACCGCCGCCTCGAACGTCTCGTTCTGGCGGTAGGCCCGCGGCGCCACCATCCCGGCCTTGACCAGCGCGCTCACCAGCGGCGAGTCGCCGTGGTAGCGCAGTCCGCCGGCGTGGACGGGCGGCGGGACGAAGTCATGCCCCAGCGTGTACATCGGCATCAGCGGCGTCAGCCCGGCGGTGTCGCCGAAGTCGTAGGCGTACACGCCCCGAGTGAGGGTGGGGCAGGCCGCGGGCTCGGCGGCGACGAACCTCGTGGTGGCGCCGTCGCGGATGTTGCGGCGCAGGAACGGGAACGTCAGCCCGCCGAAGTTCGAGCCGCCGCCCACGCACCCGACCACGATGTCCGGGTACTCGCCGGCCATCTCCATCTGAGCGATCGCCTCCTGCCCGATGACCGTCTGGTGCAGGAGCACGTGGTTGAGCACCGAGCCCAGCGAGTAGTTGGCGTCCGGGTTCTGCCCGGCCACCTCGACCGCCTCGGAGATCGCGATGCCCAGCGAGCCGGTGGGGTGTTGCGCTCTGCCCGCGCCCGGCCTCGGTGAGGTCTGACGGCGAGCGGTGCACGGTGGCGCCCCACGTCTCCATCATCGACCGGCGGTAGGGCTTCTGGTCATAGCTCGAGCCGACCATCCACACTTCGCACTCCAGCCCGAACATCTGACACGCGAACGCCAGCGCCGACCCCCACTGGCCGGCGCCCGTCTCCGTCGTCAGCTTCTTGATCCCGGCGGTGGCGTTCTCGTAGGCCTGCGCCACCGCGGTGTTGGCCTTGTGCGAGCCGGGCGGTGAGCCGCCCTCGTACTTGTAGTAGATGTGCGCGGGGGTCCCGAGCTCCTGCTCCAGCCGGCGGGCCCGGAACAGCGGGGTGGGCCGCCACAGCTTGTAGGCCTCGCGCACCGGCTCGGGGATCTCGATCTCCGGCTCGGCCGAGACCTCCTGGAGGATGAGCGACATCGGGAAGATCGGCGAGAGATCGTCCGGCCCGGCCGGTTCCTTCGTCCCAGGATGCAGCGGGGGAGGGGCATCGCCGGGAAGGTCAGCCATCAGGTTGACCCAGTGCGTCGGGATGTCCCGCTCGCCAAGCGTGAACTTGACCTGTGCGTCGCCCATCTCCCTCTCCTTTGGCTCGCTTGCGCCGCGATTCTATGTGAGCCTCAGGTGCGCGGTCTCGACTGTGAGCGTCCGTGCCCCGGTGCGGACGGTGACCGTCAGCGTCACCGTCAGCCGGCCGGTGCTCGCCAGCAGGGCGCGGCCGGCGCGATTGAGCGTCAGGGTCAGCGTGGTCCTGTGGCCCGCCGACAGGCGCGTGGTCACCGAGCCCACCGTGACCCGGTGATGGCGGTTGATCGCGGTCGCGGTCCCCTTCACCGGCGAGCAGGCGGCGGTGCCGCCGCAGCTCAGCCGCAGCGAGATCCGCTTTCCGGTCACCGAGGGGTGACCGATCGGCGTCAGCTTGACCGTGGGGGCGGGACGCGAGGGAAGCGTGGGGCGGGAGCCGTTGGACGGCGTGCCCGCGCTCGGCGACCCGGTCCCGGGGTTGGCGCCGACACCTGGGTTCCCACCGCCGCTGGCCGGGTTCCCACCGCCGCTGCCGGGGTTCCCACCCCCGCTGCCCGGATTCCCTCCGGCCGGCGCCGGCGGCTGGTACTCGTAGGCACCGAGGTCGACCGGCGTCGCCGCGTGATCGACGGTGACGACTCGCGGGTTGCCGTCACGGTCGGTCGTCGAGCTGTTGGAGCCCAGGCTCTGCGTGGCGCTGATATCGATGAGCTCCGAGTCGGAGGTGAGGTGGTAGTTGCCCGCCAGGGGCGCGACGAAGCCGGGATAGTCCCCGATCGGCGCGCCGCGGGTGATCCCCGTGCCCGACGCGGATCCGTCGTAGCTGTTGGTGGTCGACTCGATCGTCGCGTGGTCGTTCGCGCCGTCGTCGTAGGTGGCGAACGAGGTCGGGAACGCGTAGATGATCGAGTTGAGGACCTGCACGTCGGAGGTGGTGCCGCCGTAGCTCGAGGCCCTGACCCCCTGCGTCGCGGGCTGGGTGGCGACGATCGTGTCGTTCAGCGCCTCGATCGACGCCGGGGTGCTGATGGCCAGCGAGGTGATCCCCTGCTGGGCCTCGATCAGCGAGTCGTCGATCGAGACCGGCGCGCTGTCGGCGAACAGTCCGCTCTGACCCGTGAGGGTGACGCGATGGATCGTCGTGGGCACACTGGTCTGGACGGCATCGGTCCCGCCGTTGATCGTGTCGTCGTCAAGCTCGACGGACGAGCCGGGCGTGGCGTCGCTCGGAGCCTCCACGCCTGCGAAGGAGTACTGGGCGTAGACGGTGGAGTCAGACAGAGTGGCGCCCGTGAGGGTGACCGCGACCGCGCCCGCCTGCGTCGTGGAGACGACGAGGTGATCGGCGGTCCCGCCGGTGAGCGTGAGCGCGTGGGCGTCGCCGGCGAGGTTGGTGACGGTGAGCCCCGAGACCGAGATCGTCCTCGCGGCCGAGGAGCTCCCCAGGCTCAGGGTTTCGCCGGCGTTGTCGGTCACGGTCGTGCTGTCGCTACCGGCGCCGTCGATCCGAAGCGGGTTTGACGAGTTGTAGCTGAAGCCGGTGGTGCCCGAGGTGTAGGTCCCGGCCTCAATGTCGATGACATTGGGGCTGCCCGGCGAGGCGGGGTGCGCCGCCGCGGCGGTGAGCGCTCCCTGGAGGTCGCCACCCTCGTCGGTGGCGCCGGCGGGGCACGAAGCGCTGCTCTGACTCTGATGGACGCACAGCGTGAGCGGGCCGTCGGCCCAGGCCGAGGGGGCCGTGGCGGCGCCCGCGGCGGTGGCGAGGATGGCGAGCAGGAGCGCCCGCGATGAGGTGAATGAGGAGATCTTGGTCATGGGAGCAGCATGGGCCTAAGGCACCCGGTCGCACATCGGGCTGTGGTCCTATCTGCGCCCCGCGGGTGCCTCAAATCTCGTCGCTCAGGCCCTCGAGGTGCCTTAGACGCGCCCGTGTGAAAGGGCGCCCGGCTGGCGTCCCGCACGCTCGGGTATGACGCCCGGCGCCATCGATTAGAACCGCGTAATACGACCCACACCAGCAAGTCGGCGGCCCCGCGCACCGTTGCTTTGGCACCAATCACAGAACGAGGGGCACGACGACTCAGGCATTTCGCCGCACCGTCGATTAACCGGTGGATGAGAATGGACAATCAGCCAGCCGATCTGCACGCTAACCAGGGGGCTCGACGGCGCGCCCGCGCCCGTGCCCTGGGGAGCGAGCTGACCGTCCCGCTCGGGGTCATCGCGATCGGTGTCCTCGTCCTCATCTTCGACGGTCACGAGGTCTCCTGGCTGGCGGGCGTCATCGCCGGCGGCGGCGCCGGCGCCTGGGTCGCGCTGCGTCGCGGAGGCGCGCCCCCTCGTCCTCGCCGGCGTCGGGGCGCCGAGCTGCGCGCCGAGCACCGGACCGCCGCCGCGCTCGAGCCGGTGCGTGACGGCGGATGGCGCTTCCTGCACGGCGTCCGCGGACTCGACACCACCTTTGACCACATCGCCATCGGGCCCGGCGGTGTGATCGTTCTCCAGAGCATCAGCCCCGACGGCGTGGTGACCATGCGTGGAGGCGAGCCCGTCACCGAACGCCGGCCGACCCCCGAGTCCCCCGCGCGGGCTCAGCGGCTGCGGCCCCGTGCCCTCTCCGACGCCTCGGCCTTCCGCCACGACGTCGAGCGACTGACCGGGCGCCGGCTCTGGGTTCAGGCGGTAGTGGTGATCTGGTCGGAGTTCCCGGCCGGCTGCGTCACCGACGGACACTGCGTCTTCATCCACGGGTCACGCCTGGACGGGTGGCTCGCGCGCCGACCCCACCAGCTCGATCCGGCCGAGACCGAGGACGTGGCCGCCGCGGTGGGCGCGCTCGTGGACTGCGGCGGCGAGCTGCCGCTGCCGCTCGCGGTCTGAACGCGCGCCGCGAACGCCCGCCGCGAACGCGCCCCGCGCTCAGCGAGTGAAGGTCCCGGCGAAGCGCAGCTTAGTCACGCCGGTGTTGAGGTCATAGGTCCCGGTGATCGTGTAGGTGCACTTCTCGCCGTCGTGGATTCCGCTGCCCGTCGTGCACGTCCCCTTGCCGGTGATCGCGCCGATGCCGTCGGTGTGCGGCGCACTGCGCGTGAAGGTGTCTGACGTGCGCTGCACCCCGTCGGCGTAGAACAGCTTCATCGCGTCGTTGCCGGTCACCGGGTACGTGCTGCCCAGCAGGACGCCGTCCTGTATCCCGGCGCCGCCGCCGTCGGGTGAGCGGATCACCCGGTAGACGGTCTCGAACCGGTTGCCGCTGGCGCTGATCTGTGCGCCGACGGCGACCGCGGTGAAGCTCCGCTTGTGGGGAGCCTTCCCCGCGGCCGCCGCGACCCCGGACACGCCCAGGGCTGCCGCTGCGGTCACCGTCAGGCCGATGATCGATGCTCTGCGCATCATTTCTCCTGCCTCCCGCCGCTGAAGGTATAAGACGGCCGGCACAGGTTGGTCGCACCGGCCGCCTAAACAACCCCTTACCCCCTGTCTGGGGCGTAACACCTCAGTCCTCGGTCAGCCCCTTGGCACGCAGCTCCTCGATCGCCGACGGCGACTTGGCCAGGCCTGCCAGCCCCATCCCCCGCAGCACGCCACGTGACTTGGAGAACTGCACGTCGCGGTAGTCGACGATCTCGATCACGTTCCCGCTCGGATCGGTGACGCGCAGCGACCCCGAGGCATTGACGGTCTCGCCGGCGTCGCGCAGGGCGGTTCGGAGCGCCTCCTTGTCGTCGACCACCAGGCCGACGTGTCGCGCGGCGTCGGCGTCACCGGACCCGGCCGCCCCGGCACCGACCTGGCTGAGAGCCACGAACTGGTCGCCCAGATCGATGAAGGCCATCGTCCTACGGCGGCCGCGCAGCTCGAAGGCGAACCACCGCTCCCACCACTCCAGTGCCTCGTCGAGGTCGCGCACCTCGAAGGCGATGTGGTTGATCCCGATCGCGCGAACGCTCATCCGCACACGATAATCGACGGTCGCGGCCGCCCCGGCGGCCCGCCGCCACCGCCAAAAGGAGTGCCGACTCTTGGATCTGACCATCCCCGCCGACGTCACCGAGCTGCTGGCGTCGATCGACGCGTTCATCGAGCGCGAGCTGGTGCCCATCCAGGACGCCAATCCGGACCTGTTCGATCATCGCCGGGAGTTCACCCGCACCGACGTCGAGCGCGGCGGCATCCCCACCGAGCGCTGGCGCGACGTGCTGGCCCAGGCCCGGCGGCTGGCCATCGACTCCGGCTTCTACCAGTACCCCTTCCCGGCGGCGCTGGGCGGCAGCGACGGATCCAACCTGGCGATGGCGCTCATCCGCGAGCACCTCGCTCACCGCGGCCCCGGCCTGCACGCCGAGCTGACCCACGAGGCCTCGGTCGTGGCCAACGAGCCGCTCGTGCTCGTGTTACACGAGTACGGCACGCCCGAGCAGAAGCGCCGCTATCTGGAGCCGCTCGTCGACGGGCGGATCGCGATCGCCTTCGCGCTCACCGAGCCGGGTCACGGCTCAGACGCCACGTGGCTCGAGACGACCGCGCGGCCGGCCGAGGACGGCGAGGGGTGGGTGCTGCACGGCGTCAAGCGCTTCATCACCGGGGTCGACGTCGCCGACGCGGTCCTCGTGTTCGCGCGGACCTCCGGCCAGGACGGCAAGGCGCAGGGGATCACCGCGTTCCTGGTGGACGTCGACGCCCCCGGCTTCGACGTCCCCTACTACCACTGGTCCTTCAACATGCCCACCGATCACGGTGAGGTCACGCTCGACGGGGTCCTCGTCGGCGACGACGCAGTCCTCGGCGAGGTCGACCGAGGGCTGGACTGCGCTCAGCTGTTCGTGCACGAGAACCGCATTCGCCAGGCGGCCTCGTCGCTGGGGGCCGCCCAGTTCTGCATCGACCGCAGCATCGCCTACGCGCGCGAGCGCGTCATCTTCGGCAAGCCGCTGGCGGACTATCAGGGTGTCCAGTGGCAGCTCGTCGAGCTTCAGACCGAGGCCGAGCTCGTGCGCAACACGCTCTACAAGACGGCGTGGGAGATGGACCAGGCCGGTGACGGAGCGTCCACCAGCGCCAAGACGAGCGTCTCGGACAAGGTGTCGATGGTCAACTACCGCGCCAACCGGCTGGCCTGCGACGCCGCCGATCGTGCCATCCAGGTCCATGGCGGCCTGGGCTACATGCGCGCGCTGCCGTTCGAGTTCATCTACCGCCACCACCGCCGCTACCGCATCACCGAGGGCTCCGACGAGCTCCAGCTGCGCCGGATCGCCGGTCGTCTGTTCGGCTTCACCGGCGGCCGGACGCAATGACCGACGACACTCCCGCACAGCGGATCGCAAGCCGTCGCGGAGTGCCGAAGCTGGCCGCGCATCTGAGCGACACCTATGGGACCGAGGTGACCGAGATCGCCCAGCTCGACCTTGGGGTCTACCGCGTCGATCGCTCCGACGGTGAGAGCTGGGTCGCCCGGGTGTTTCCGTCGGTCAGGCCGCGCGAGCACGCCGATGGCGACGCCGAGGTCCTGAGAGCGCTGGCCGAGCTCCAGTACCCGGCCGAGCGCCTTGCCGCCGCCCGAACCGGTCTCCCTGCTCGAAGGCCAACCGGTGCTCGTCACCGAGTACGTGACCCCGGTGCCGCGCGCCGAGCGCCGCCAGGCCATCGTTGCCGCAGGTGGCTTGCGGGCTCTCGGCTGGCTTCTCGGTCGCCTGCATACCCTCGACGGGGTGACGAGCCGGGCAGGCGGCGCGTGGCATCACCTGGCCGACGGCCACCCCCGGGCCGAAGCGCAGGCCCTGCAGGGGATGGTGGCGGACGCAGCCGGGTCGGTGTCGGCCCGAGGCCGTCCCCAGTACGACGCCCTGCGGGGGGCGGTGCAGGCCCTGGACACCGGTGATGGCTTACCCGCAGCGTTCACGCACCCGGACTTCGTCATGGCCAACGTGGTCGCGCCGGGCGACGGGAAGATGATCCTGGTCGACTGGTCGGGCGCCGGTCAGGGCCCCCGGGCGTGGTCGTTGGCGTTCCTGCTCTGGTCGGTGGGCTACGGCGGGGACCTCGCGCGGGTCGACCGCGCCGTGGATGGCTACCGTCGGCACGTGACGCCCGAGCCGGAGGAGCTCGCTCGGCTCGAGGCACTGGTCGCCGCGCGGCCGGTGGTGTTCGAGGCGTGGAGCTTTGCGACCGCGCGCAAGCCGCTGGCCGAAGCGGCCCGGGGCGTCACAGCGGCGCGAGCGCACGCGGCCGCCATCGCCGCCCGGGCCCGCCTCGCGTTCAGCTGACGAGCTCGAGGCCCCGGGCGAGCATCGGCGCGAGCGTTCGCGCGGCCAGCTCGAGGCCGGGGTCGGGCTCGGGCTGGCGGCGGTTGCGCTTGGCCAGCACGGACATCGCCGCCCCGAGCTTGTAGTAACAGAAGGCCTGAAACCAGTCGAGGTCGGCGGGCTCCGCCTCCAGGCCGGCCTCCTGCATGTACTCGGCCAGCAGTTCGCCGGCGGAGGGCATCGCGTCGGCGGCCGCCTGGTTGGACGCGTCGCGCTCGGCGACGCGCTGCTGCACCGGGTCGGTGAAGGCCATCAGCCACGCCAGGTCGGTGCGCGGATCGCCGACCGACCAGATCTCCCAGTCGATGATCGCCCCCGGCTTCGAGCCGTCGAACTGGATGTTGCCCAGGCGATAGTCGCCATGAAGGATCCGCGCGGCGCCCCGTACCGGGCATCGCGCCGACAGCGCCTGGCGCAGCTCGGGCTCGTTGGTGCGCAGGTCGTCGCCGGCCGTGGCGAACAGCGCCGCCCAGCGCTCCACCTCCTCGGCCGGCGCCAGCGCCGCATCCTCGATCCCCACCGCCGCGGGCTCGATCGCCTGCAGTCGCGCGAGCATCCGCGCCGCCGCCCGCGCCCGCGCGCCGACGACCTCGGGGGCGGGCGGGACGGCGCTCACATCCCACTTGGGCTCGTAGGCCTCGCCGGGCACGAACGCCATGACGAAGAACGGGGGCGACCCCTCGTCGGTGGCGAGCACCTCGGGGACGAGCACCCCCGGCGCGCGATGGACCGCCGCCATCACTCGCGCCTGGCGTAGGACGTCGCGGTTGCGCACGGGCGCGAGGCCCGGCGGCGCCACCTTGACCACAACGCGCCGCTCGGCCTCGCCCGTCCCGCTCAGCGTCGTCGCATAGGTGAGGCTGGAGATGCCGCCGGGCAGCGGATCGAGCGTCCCCACCTCAGCGCCCGGCCAGCGGCGCCGAGCCGCGCCGCGGACCCGGGCCGGCAGCTCCCGGAGCGCGTCGCCGGTCACGACTGTGGGTCGCGGCGCCCGCGGGTGACGCTGCTGGTTCTGGTCACCGATAAGCGATTGAGCGTCATCCCCCCGTCGATGAGGAGCTCCTGGCCGGTGACGCTGCCCGCCGCCGGTGAGGCGAAGTACGCCGCGGCCGCCGCGATCTCGGCAGGCTCGACCATCCGGCCCGTCGGGATCTGCTCCATCCAGGCGTCGAGGATCGCCTGCGGCATCGCCTTGACACCGGCGCTGCCCACCAGCCCCGGCAGGATGGCGTTGGCGGTGATGCCGAGGTCGGCGTTCTCGGCGGCCACGGTCTTGACCATGCCGATCAGGCCGGCCTTGCTGGCGCTGTAGGCCACCTGAGCCGGCATCCCGAAGCGGGCGGCGAAGCTCGAGATGACGACGATGCGGCCAAAGCGCCGCTCGCGCATCCCGCGCAGGCAGGCCTGCATGACCCGGAAGGTGCCGGTCAGGTTGATCGAGAGGTCGCGCTGCCAGCGCTCGAGGTCCATCGAGTGCGCGCCGCCGACGATCGTCGGCAGGCCGGCGTTGGAGATGAGGACGTCGATGTCGTCCAGCGGGGGCAGCTCGTCGGTGACCAGGTCGACCTGGAACGTGCACCCCGGCGCCCGGTCGAGCGTCACCACCTCGAGGCCGTCGGCGCTGAGACGCTGGGCGATCGCCGCACCGATCCCACCCGGATGGGCCGCTCCCGTGACCAGCGCCTTGAGCGGACGGTCCGACACGTCGCGGAGACTACTCAGGCCATCGTCAGGCCACCGCTCACCGACAGCGTCTGGCCGGTGATATAGCCGGCGCCCTCGGAGGCGAAGAAGCGCACCGCGTGCGCGACGTCGTCGGGTCGCCCGAGCCGCTTCATGGGGACGGCGCGGGCCAGCCGCTCGAGCACCTTGTCGGCGTCGGGGTGCGCCTGGGCGACGTCGCGGAGCATCTCGGTGTCCGTCGGTCCGGGGCAGACGATGTTGGCGGTGACGCCCATGCGGGCCGTCTCGCGGGCGACCGTCTTGGTGAACGAGATGATCGCGCCCTTGGCCCCGGCGTAGACGGACTCCAGCGAGGAGCCGACGCGGCCGGCGTCGGAGCTGATGTTCACGATCCGTCCCCAGCGGCGCTCGATCATCGCGGGCAGCAGCGCGCGCGTGAAGCGCAGGCCGCCCTTGAAGTTGACCTCCAGGACCTCCTGCCAGAACTCCTCGTCGGAGTCCACGAAGGGCTTGAGCTCGTCCCAGCCGGCGACGTTGACCAGCACGTCGACCTGACCGAATTCCTCGAGCGCGCGCTCGATGCCCGCGGCCACGCTGTCGGCGCTGCGGACGTCCACGTCCAGCGCCAGCGCTCGCCCGCCGGCATCGATGATCCGTTGTGCGTTGGCCTGGGCCTGCTCGGTGCGGATGTCGGCGATCACGACGGGCATGCCGTCCTCGGCCAGGCCGCGAGCGATCGCCGCCCCGATCCCTCGTGCGCCGCCGGTGACCAGCGCAACGCGTCCTGAAGGGCTCGTTGACATGGCGGGGCACGCTACCCCCTCCAACCAGATGAGGGAACCCAAACCCCCCGTTCGAGGGGTCGGCACGGAAATAGTTGGACGTCAAACTATCTCGCGGCTACCATGTCTGCCATGACCGTGCTGGACAACGTTCCGGTCTCCTACGACGAGTGGCGAGCGGCGTACGGTCTGACTCCGGAGCGCGATGCGCCCTTCACCACGCTCTCGGGCGAGGAGATCAGGCCGCTCTACACCGAGCGTGACCTCCCGCCCGGCGTCGGCGGGGCAGACGATCCGATCGGCCTGCCCGGCCAGTATCCCTTCACGCGCGGGGTGTACCCGTCGATGTACCGCGGGCGCCTGTGGACGATGCGCCAGTTCGCGGGCTTCGGCACCCCCGAGGAGACCAACCAGCGCTTCCGCTATCTGCTCGAGCACGGTCAGACCGGCCTGTCGACGGCGTTCGACATGCCCTCGCTGATGGGCCACGACTCCGATCACCCCCGCTCGCTGGGCGAGGTGGGACGCGAGGGCGTCGCCGTCGACACCGTGCTGGACATGGAGACCCTGTTCGCGGGGATTCCGCTGGACCAGGTGACGGTCTCGATGACCATCAACGCGCCCGCGGCGATCATGCTCGCCTTCTACGTCGTGGCCGCCGAGCGCCAGGGCGTGGCGCCCGAGCGCCTGGGCGGGACGATCCAGACCGACATCCTCAAGGAGTACATCGCCCAGAAGGAGTGGTGCTTCCCGGTGGACCCGGCCATGCGCCTGGTGGGCGACATGATCGAGTGGTGCTCGAAGGCGATGCCGCGCTGGCACCCGGTCAGCATCTCGGGCTACCACATCCGCGAGGCCGGCTCCACCGCCGCCCAGGAGCTGGCCTTCACGCTCAAGGACGGGCTCACCTACGTGGAGCAGGCGGTGGCGCGCGGGCTGGACGTCGATGACTTCGCGCCGCGCCTGAGCTTCTTCTTCAACGCGCAGATCGACTTCTTCGAGGAGATCGCCAAGTACCGCGCCGCGCGCCGCATCTGGGCCCGCGAGCTGCGCCACACGTTCGGGGCGCGCAAGCCCGAGTCGTGGCGGATGCGCTTTCACACGCAGACCGCGGGCGTCTCGCTCACCGCCCAGCAGCCGCTCAACAACATCGTCCGTACGGCGATCGAGGCCCTGGCCGGCGTGCTCGGCGGCACCCAGTCGCTGCACACCAACTCCTACGACGAGGCTCTGGCCCTGCCCACCGAGCAGGCCGTGCGCATCGCGCTGCGCACCCAGCAGATCATCGCCGAGGAGACCGGGGCGGCCAACACGATCGACCCGCTCGGCGGCGCCTACTTCGTCGAGTCGCTCACCGACCTCATGGAGGAGCGCGCCTACGCCTACTTCGGCAAGATCGACGAGCTGGGCGGGATGGTCGAGGCGGTCAAACGCGGCTTCCCCCAGCGCGAGATCGCCGACGCCGCCTTCGAGCTGCAGACCGAGATCGACGCGGGCCGGCGCATCGTGGTCGGCGTCAACCGCTACACCGAGGGCGACGAGCAGGCCACCGAGATCCTGCGGATCGACCCGGCGCTCGAGGCCAAGCAGATCGCCCGCGTGAAGGCCGTCCGCGCCGATCGCGACGGCGCCGCGGTGGCGGCATGCCTGGCCGCCATCAAGGACGCCGCCGCCGGCCCGACGAACCTCATGCCGCTCCTCGTCGACGCCGCACGCGCGCACGTCTCCGAGGGCGAGATCGTGCAGACGCTCCAGGAGGTCTGGGGCGACTACCGCGAGCAGCCCGTCTTCTAGACAGGACCGCTCGCGCAGTCAGCCGCGGGGTGAACGCCCTGCGATCAGGCGCCGGTGGTCAGCACCATCCGGAAGCGGGCGTCGCCGCCGAGCATCTTGTCGTAGGCCTCCCCGGCCTGTTCCAGCGGCATCGTCTCGATCATCGGTCGCACTCCGGAGAGGACGCTGAAGTTCAGCGTGTCCTCGGAGTCGCGTGCCGTGCCGGAGGCGTGGCCGGCGATCACGTTGGAGGCTCCGATGAGCGCGGCCGGCGGGATCCCGATGGGGTCCATCGAGGCGCCCACGATCACGAGGCGCCCGCGCGGTCGCAGGCCGCCGGCCACGGCGGCCATCGCCTCGGCCGACGTCACCGTGGAGAGGATGACGTCGGCGCCACCAAGGGCGGTCAGCGCCTCGGCCGGGTCGCCGGCGGTGCTGTCGATGTAGTGGTGGGCGCCGAGCTTGCCGGCCAGTTCCTCCTTAGCGGTCCCGCGGGCGATCGCCACCGTCTCAAAGCCCATCTTGGCCGCGAACTGCACTCCGAGGTGTCCGAGCCCCCCGACCCCCAGGACCGCGACGCGGTTGCCGGCGGTGGCTCCGCTGTGGCGCAGCGCGTTGAACGTGGTGATTCCGGCGCACAGCAGCGGCCCGGCCTCCTCGTCGGCGAGATCGTCGGGCATCGACGCCAACGCGGTGGCCTTCACCACCACGTAGTCGGCGTACCCGCCATCCATGGTCACCCCGGGAATTTCCATGTTCTGGCAGTTGATGAGGTCGCCGCGGCGGCACCACTCGCAGTAGCCGCAGTTGCCGCCGAACCATCCGACCCCGACGCGCTGGCCGACCTCCCAGCCCGTCACGCCCACGCCCAGCGCCTCGATCGCGCCAGCGATCTCGTGGCCGGGGACGACGGGGAAGCTCACCCCCGGATAGGCGCCCTCCTTCGCGAACATGTCGCTGTGGCACACGCCGCAGGCATGGACGCGCACCAGCGCCTCATCGAAGCCCGGCTGCGGAACCTCACGCTCCTCGAGCTCGAAGTCGCCGCCCGCCTCCCTGATCACCATCGCGCGCATCGTCGTCACGTGAAAACCCTGCCTCTCTGAGAAAAGTCGCAATCCGGTGGTCCTGAGACGAACATAACCCGGGCTGCTTGCTTGAATCAGAGGCGTGCCGATCACCCCTCGCATGTTCGGCGAGCGCGGGCGCAACCGTGCCGCCTCGCTGGGGATCGATCCCGACCGCCTGCCGCCCGGCCAGTCGCCGACGGTCAAGTGGCCCGTCCTCACCGTGGGCGAGACGCCGCGGGTGAGCACCGACCAGTGGCTGCTGTCGGTGGACGGCGCCGTCGAGGAGCCCTACGTGCTCGACTGGGAGGGGTTCACCTCGCTCGCCCAGACCGACTGGAGCGGCGACGTCCACTGCGTCACCCGGTGGTCGAAGTTCGGCATGACGTGGCGCGGCGCCGACGCGCGCGCTCTCGTCGAGCGGGCCAAGCCCAAGGCCGACGCCACCCACCTGCTCGCCCACTGCTACGGCGGCTACACGACCAACATGCCACTCAGCGACATCACCGAGCATCCCGCGCTCGTCGCGTGCCGTGCCGACGGCGCGCCCCTGGAGCCCGATCACGGCGGCCCGGCGCGGCTGCTCGTCCCCCATCTGTATCTGTGGAAGTCGGCCAAGTGGATCCAGCGGCTCGAGCTCCTCGACCACGATCAGCTCGGGTTCTGGGAGCGCAACGGCTACCACCATCGGGGGGACCCGTGGCGCGAGGAGCGCCACAGCGTCGATGACTACGTGGCGCTCACGATGCGCCGCCAGGCCCGGGCCAGCGCGCGCGACCACGGGCTGTAGCACGCAGGCGGGAGGTCGGTCGCCGGCACTGAGGGGACTCAGTCCAGGTCCATCGCCCCGCGCGGCTTTGGCCCCCACGGGAAATCGCGCAACGTCTCCAGGAAGGCCCGCGTCAGTGGAGTCCAGTCCCCGCGCGTGTAGGCGCACACCGGCCGAACGCGCCGCGGCGAAGCCGGGCGCACAAGGTGCGCGAGCGCGTCTGGGACGATGTGCTCCGGGACGAGCGCTGGGCCGATCCCGGCCGCGGCGAATCGCGGGGCGGCGGCCACCTGGCTGGTGCGCACGGCCACCCGGGGGGTGAACCCCGCGTGGGCGCAGCAGAGGTCGACCACGTCGGCGAGGCCGTGGGTGGGGGCGAAGTGGACCCAGCGCCGGTCAGCCAGCCTGCGCAGATCGATCGTCTTACGCGCCAGCAGCGGGTCGGCGTCGGGGAGCACCAGCACGAACTCCTCCCAGCCCAAGTGGCGCACCTCGCCGGTCCATCCGTCGGGCTCAGAACCGACCGCCACGTCCCCGGCTCCGTCGCGCACCGCCTCGTCGAGCGCGCGGCGGTGGGGGTACTCCAGCAGGCTGACCTCGATCTCGGGGTGGCGCCGCTGCCAGTTGCGCAGGACGACGGGCAGGATGCCGAGCGCTGCCGACGTCGTCACCGCGACCTCCAGCCGGCCGAGCTCGAGCCCCAGCGCCTGGCGCACCGACCGGCGGCCACGTTCGGCGTGCAGCAGGGTGGCCTGGGCCTCGGTGAGGAGCTGTTGCCCGGCGGCGGTGAGGCGCACTCCGCGCGGGAGACGCTCGAGCAGCTCACCGCCGAGCTCCTGCTCCAGGGCACGGACCTGCTGGGACAGCGAGGGCTGGGAGACCAGGAGGTGCTCGGCGGCGGCGGTGACCGAGCCGTGCTCGGCGATGGCCACGAAGTACTCAAGCTGGCGGAGGTTCACGCTATAAGTATTGCCTATCGCAATGACCGTGAATAGGTCTTTGTGCTTATGACTGCCGCAGCCGACACTGTTCATGCAGACGTAGAGAGAGACACGAGAGGGCTGACCCACCAATCCGAAACGGAACAGGCCCATGACGCAGAACCAGAGCCCCACCAAGTCCCTCGAGGCCACGATCGACCACGCTCGTACCTTGGCCGGAGGTAGCCCGACACAGATCACGACTCCCCAGTGGGTTGCCCAGGCGCAGCACGTCGGGGACCTCTCGGTCCTCGCGCTCGCCCTGCGCAGCTGATCCGCGGCCGCTGACGGCCGCCGCTACTTGGGCTTGCGGTCGTGGTCTCCGGTGAGCTTGTGCGCGAGCTCGTCGATGATGTCCGAGACGCGATGGCCGGCCGGCGAGTCGCGCGCGTCGGTGAAGCGTTCGGACAGCTCGACGGCAGCGTCGTCGAGGATCTGGGAGAAGCTGTCGCTCGTCGTGTAGTAGCCCAGCTCCTCATCTGACGGGCGCTTCCCGGCCATCTCCCGCACGTCGCGTAGCGTCTGCTCAGTGGCGCGCCGGGCCTCACGGGCGGCGCGCTCGCGGGCGTCGCGGGCGCCCTTGAGCTCCTGCTCCATCGCGGCCAGCCGGGCGTCGATGTCGGGTTCACCGCCGGATCCGGGGCTCGCTGCCGGCGCATGTGCCCCCGACGACGCATGTGCCCCCGACGACGCATGTGCGCCCGACGACGCGTGCGCGCCTGACGACGCATGCGCCCCCGCCGGCGAGCCACCCGTGGCCCGCCGCCGCCGCACCTCCGCGTAGGCCTCCTGCACCTCCTCGAAGCGTCGCGCCGATTCCGGCGAGCCCCCGTTGTGGTCGGGGTGATGGAGCTGCACGAGCCGACGGTACGCGGCGCGCAGCTCGGCGTCGGTGGCCGAGGCGGCCACGCCGAGCGTCGTGTACGGGTCTGGCAAGGGCACCATCGTGCCAATAGGGTACGGGCTCGCAGCTTCGCAACTGACGGCTCCAGCGGCGGCTGGACGCGCCTGACACGACCGGCTCGCCCTCACGGACCACCAGTACGATCGGGGCGAGCGGGCCGCGTCATCCACGCCCAGCCCCTCGCCGGATTCCGCCACTTGCTCGGCCGGGAGCCCGGCGCAGCCGCGACACCCGAGGGAGAACCGACACATGTCCGACACCGCCGACCAGACCTCGCCCAAGACGCCGGAGGACATCACGGCCGACGTGCTGGCGAGCTTCGACAAGGCGGATGACCCTCGCCTGCGGGAGATCATGCAGGCGCTGGTCCGCCACCTCCACGCCTTCGTCCAGGAGGTGGGGTTGACCCCCTCGGAGTGGGAGGCGGCCATCGGCGTGCTCACGCGCACCGGTCACATCACCGATGAGCGCCGGCAGGAGTTCATCCTGTGGTCTGACTCGCTCGGCGTATCGATGCTCGTCGATGCGCTCGAGAACACCGTTCCCCCCGGGGCGACCGAATCGACCGTGCAGGGGCCGTTCTACGTCGGGGGCTCGCCGCTGCGCGAGTACGGAGCCAACATCGCCGAGGAGCCCGACGCCGGTGTCCCCGCGCTCGTCCATGGCCGCGTGCTGGACCTCGCCGGGCAGCCCATCGCGGGAGCCGAGGTCGACGTGTGGCAGAACGGCGCCGACCAGCTCTACGCCGTGCAGCGCCCCGAGGCGGAGGAGGATCACCTCCGCGGCCGCTTCCTCACCCGCGATGACGGCAGCTACTCGTTCGTGGCGGTCCGCCCCACGCCTTACCCGATTCCCTACGACGGGCCGGTGGGCAAGATGCTCGACCTCACCGGACGCCACCCGTGGCGCCCCGCCCACGTGCACATGATCATCCGCGCCGACGGCTACCGGACGCTGACCACCCACGTGTTCGACGTCGACAGCCAGTACCTGGACTCCGATGCCGTGTTCGCAGTCAAGCCGTCACTGACGCGCGAGTTCGTGAGCCACGCGCCCGACGACCCCGATACCCCCGAGGGGGTCACGACCGAATGGGTCTCCGTGGAGAACGACCTCGTGCTCGCGCCGCGGACCACGTAGACGCGCGAGCACCCGCGGGTAGCGCCGTCACCCTGAGGATGCGGGTGTCGGCGAGCACCGTCGCGCCCTCATACATCCGTCTACGGGTCCAGCGGTTCTGGGCCTGTGTCCCGATAACCACGGTATGTGGCTGCGTCAGCGGCATATCTCCGTGCGCGTCTGGGTTTTGGTGGCGGTGCTCCTGCTCGGCACGGCCGCGGCCGCCCAGGCCCAGCCATCGAGCCTGAATCTGCGCCAGCCCCTCAGCCTCGGCACCGTCCACCACCAGGCCGGCGTCCGCGCCCAGGCGCCCACCCCGCAGGACCTCGCCGCCTCCGTGCAGCAGACCGCCGGGGTCTCGCTGTCCCAGGTCACGGCCGTCAATGTCTGCGCCCAACCTCAGGCCGGCCACGCGGCCTGTGCCGCCCAGCAGCTCGTGCTGCGCTCGAGCCACCGGCTCGTGCACCCGCACGTCTCACCCCACCCGACCTTCACCCAGCTGTTCCCGCGCCACCGCCCCGCCGGCGCGCCCGCCGCGGCTCCGCAGGGCTCGATGTCATCCAACCCGCTGAGCGCCCCCGCGGCCGGCACGCCCGCCTACCTCCAGCAGGCCTACGACCTCACCTACCTGTCGCAGACCGCCGGGGCCGGGGACACGGTGGCGATCGTCGACGCCGGCGATGATCTCAGCGCCCAGGGCGACCTGGCCACCTACCGCAGCACCTACGGCCTGCCTCCCTGCACCGCCGGCAACGGCTGCTTCGCCAAGGTCAACCAGACCGGCGGCACCTCACCGCTGCCCAGCCCGGCGGGCTCAGACTGGGAGGCGGAGATCTCGTTGGACCTCGACGCGGTCTCGGCGCTGTGCCCGAACTGCCACATCCTGCTCGTCGAGACCAACAGCTCGCTGACCACCGACCTGGACGCCGGGCTCGCCACGGCCATCGCCCACGGCGCCAACCAGGTCTCCAACAGCTGGGCCGGCACCTCCAGCGCGCCGGTCGGCGTGGGCACCTTCTCGGGCAGCGCCGCGATCGTCGCCGCCACCGGCGACCACGGCTATCCCGGCGCGGGCGTGGACAACTACCCGGCCGCCTTCCCCGGCGTCACCGCCGCCGGGGGCACCACGCTCTCCGGCGCCGCCGGCGGCACCAGCACACGCGGCTACACCGAATCGGCGTGGTCGCTCAACAGCTCCGGGGTGAACTGGGGCGGCGGCTCCGGATGCGACATCCACGAGCCCAAGCCCGCCTATCAGGCCGACACCGGATGCGCGGGCCGCTCCTACGCCGACGTCTCGGCCGACGCCAACCCCGACACGGGCCTGCGGGTCTATGACACCGGCAATGGCGGCTGGATCGTCGAAGGCGGCACCAGCTTGGCCACGCCACTGATCGCCGCCTTCGAGGCGCTGACCGGCGTCAACGGAGCGACGGCCCAGTGGGCCTATTCCGACAGTGCCCTGCTCAACGACCCGGTGAGCGGCTCGACGGGCAGCTGCGCCACCGCCATCTCCTACATCTGCAACGCCGGCACCGGCTACGACGGGCCGACGGGCATCGGCTCGATCTCGGGGGCCATCGTCTCCGGGGCCCCCGGCATCGGCGGCCCGGCCATCGGCGACGGCACCACCAACACCTACGCCCAGACGGTGGGGTCGAGCACCGCGTCGCTGATCGGCGGCATCTATCCCAACGGCCTTGACACCACCTACTCCTGGCAATACGGCACCTCCACCGCCTACGGCCAGCAGACGACCCCGCGGGACGTCGGCTCGGGCACCGCCCCGGTGACCGCCCAGGCGAGCCTCACCGGCCTCACTCCGGGGGTCACCTACCACTATCGCCTGGTGGCGACCAACAGCGACGGCACCGACTACGGCTACGACTACACGATGGCGACGCCGACGGTCAACAACGTCGCGCCGGTCAACACGGTCGCGCCCGTCGTCTCCGGGCAGTCACTCCAGGGCCAGACCCTGAGCGTCTCGACCGGCGGCTGGAGCCCCACGCCCACCAGCTACACCTACCAGTGGCAGCGCTCAACCGACGGCGGCACCACCTGGAACAACATCAGCGGCGCCATCACGTCGAGCTACAGCGTGGCCAGCGGCGATCTCAACGCGCAGATCCGGTCCGTCGTCAGCGCCATCAACTCGTATGGGACCAGCGTCGCCGCCACCACACCGGTCACGATCGGCTCCGGCGCGCCGGCGGTCACGACCGGGCCCACCATCGCAGGCCACGCGTCCCAGGGTCAGATCCTGAGCGCCACCTCGACGTGGAACCCGGCCGGCGTCTCCTACAGCTACCAGTGGCAGAGCTCGAGCGACAGCGGCGCTACGTGGGCAAACATCAGCGGCGCCACCTCCTCCACCTACACCCTCGCGGCGTCAGACCTCGGCAATCTCGTGCGCGTCGCGGTGACCTCGGTCAACACCTATGGCACCGCCACCGCCACGAGCACCGGCGTCGGGCCGATCCTCAACAACGCGCCCATCAACACCGCGGCCCCGGCGCTCACCGGGACCCCGCAGCGCACCGGGCTGCTGTCCACCACGGCCGGCACGTGGACGGGCCTGGGCAACATCATCACCTACCAGTGGCAGCGCTCGCCCGACGGGACCAACTGGACGGGCATCGCCGGCGCCATCGCCTCGAGCTACGCCGCCCAGTTCGCGGACGAGGGCGATTTCGTACGCGCGCTGGTCACCGCCACGAACCAGTCCGGCGTGACGAGCACGCCAACCGCGTCGACGCAGATCATCGCCCCCTTCCCGCCCGCCAACACCGCGCCGCCGGTCATCACCGGCGTGGCCGAGCGCGGCGTGACCCTCAACACCGGCCTCGGCACCTGGACCGGTCCCGACAACATCTACACCTACCAGTGGCAGCGCGACGCCGGCGAGGGCTACGTCAACATCTCCGGCGCCACCGCGGCCTCCTACACCCTCGTCACCGACGACGAGAGCGCGACGGTCCGCGTCCTGGTCACCGCCACCGATCCCGACGGAACCATCACTCAGGCCAGCGCGGCGACCGCTCCGGTCACCGACGCCATCCCGGTCAACACCGCAGTGCCACAGATCACCGGCACCATCCAGCGCGGCTACACCATCACCGCCGCGGTCGGGACCTGGGCGGGGATCGGCAACACCTACGCCTACCAGTGGCAGCGCTCGGCCGACGGCGTCTCGTGGACGAACATCTCCGGAGCCACCAGCCCCACCTACGTCGTGGACAAGGTCGACGAGGCCGACCGCCTGCAGGTGATGGTCACGGTCACCAACCCCGACGGCAGCGCGTCGACGCCGAGCGCGGCGACGGTCGTCGTCCCCAGCTCGCCGCCTGCGGCGACGACCGCTCCCTCGGTCACGGGCACCGCCCAGCGAGGCAACGTCCTCACGGCCATGCAGGGGACCTGGACCGCCGTCGGCAACGCCTACACGTACCAGTGGCAGCGCTCGGCCGACGGCGTCTCGTGGACGAACATCACCGGAGCCACCGCGCTCACCTACACGCCGCAGACCGCCGACGAAGCCGACTTCGTGCGCTTCAGCGTGACGGCCACCAATCCCGACGGCACGACGACGGCCTCCAGCACGCCGACCAACGTCGTCGTCTCCACCCCGCCGGTCAACACCTCGGTTCCGACGATCGTCGGCACGCCGTTGCGCAGCGCGACCGTGAGCGCGACCGTGGGAACCTGGAGCGGCATCGGCAACACCTACACCGTCCAATGGCAGCGCTCCTCCGACGGCACGACGTGGACGAACATCGCGGGCGCCACTGGGTTCAGCTACACGATCGCCGTCGCCGACGAGGGCTTTGCCGTCCGCGCGCTGATCACCGCCGTCAACCCCGACGGCAGCGCCTCACAGACGTCCGCCGCCACGCCGACCGTCTCGTCGGCTCCGCCGGTCGCGGTCAACAGCCCCGTGATGACCGGCGCCCCGCTGCGCGGCGACACGCTCAACTCCACCCAGGGCACCTGGACCGGGCTCGGCAACGCCTATTCCGACCAGTGGCAGCGCTCGGCCGACGGCGGCACGACATGGACGAACATCACCGGCGCCACCTCCGACAGCTACACGCTGACGACCGCCGACGTGGGCGACGTGGTGCGGCTGCTCATCACCGCGGTCAACCCCGACGCGACGGTCTCGGCGCCCACCAACGTGACGATGACGGTGACCGCCACGCCGCCGGTCAACACGGCCGCGCCCGGCATCTCCGGTGCGCCCCAGCGCGGGCTGACCCTCAGTTCGGCGGTGGGGACGTGGAACGGCGTCGGCGACGCGTTCGCCTTCCAATGGCAGCGCTCGGCCGACAGCGGCACCACCTGGACGAACATCACCGGTGCCACCGGCGCCTCCTACCAGCTGACGCCCGCCGACGAGGGCGACCTCGTGCGGATCGTCGTCACCGGCACCAATCCCGACGGCACCGGCTCGGCGGCGAGCCCCCCGAGTGCGACCGTCGGCGCCACGCCGCCGGTCAACACCGTGCCGCAGGTGATCAGCGGGTCAGCCCAGCGCGGCCAGACGCTTCTCTCCAGCGCTGGCACGTGGCTGGGCATCGGCAACAGCTACGCCTATCAGTGGCAGCACTCTTCAGACGGCGGCACGACGTGGAGCAACATCGGCGGCGCCACCACCGCGACCTACCCGCTGGGCACGACCGACGAGAACACCCAGTTGCGCGTCATCATTACCGCCACCAACGCGGACGGGACCAGCAGTGCCACCAGCGCTCCCACGGCCACCGTCCCCACTGCCGCACCCGTCAACACCACGGCGCCGACGGTCAGCGGCACCTCACTCCGTGGCTTCATCCTCACCGCCACCTCGGGCACGTGGAGCGGCATCGGCAACACCCTCGCCTACCAGTGGCAGCGCTCCACCAACAACGGCACCACGTGGTCGAGCATCGCGGGAGCGACTTCCAGCACGTACTCGCTGGGCACCGGCGACGAGGGCGCGATCGTGCGCATCCTGGTCACCGTGTCCAACCCCGACGCCACTGTCAGCGCCGCCAGCAACCCCACCGCGACCGTCGCCGGCTCGGCGCCGTCCAACAACAGCCTGCCCACCATCCGCGGCATCGCGCAGCGCGGCAACACGCTGTCCTCCACCACCGGCGCGTGGGCGGGCACCGGCAACACCTTCACGCTCCAATGGCAGCGCTCGGCCGACAGCGGCACCACGTGGACGAACATCACCGGCGCCACCGGCGCCATCTACGCCATCCAGGCGCCCGACGAGGGCGACGTCCTGCGGCTCGTGGTCACCGCCGCCAACCCCGACGGGAGCGCCAGCGCTTCCAGCCCCGCCTCGGCCACGGTGATCGCGTCCCCGCCGGTCAACACCGCGGCGCCGGTGGTCACGGGCACCCCGCAGCGGACCGCGACCCTGACGACCAGCTCGGGCTCCTGGAACGGCGCGGGCGTCACCGTCGCCTACCAGTGGCAGCGCTCGGCCGACAGCGGCACCACCTGGACCGACATCGCCGGGGCGACCAAGATCGCCTACAGCGCAGCCGCCGCCGACGAGGGCGACGTGGTCCGCGCGCTGATCACCGCCAGCAACGCCGACGGCAGCGTCGCGGCGCCCAGCGCCCCCTCGCCGGTGATCCAGGCCGACCCGCCCATCAGCGTGGCCGCGCCGGCCGTCCTCGGCACGCCGAGCCTGGGCGCGACCCTCTCCACCGACAACGGCAGCTGGACCCCGATCGGCGACAACATCACCTACGGCTACGCCTGGCAGCGCGGCGATGCCATCAACGGCTACTCCACCATCCCCGGGGCCACCGCAGCGACCTACACGACGGTCTCGGCCGACGTGGGCGAGAGCATCCGGGTGGTGGTCACGGCCACCAACGTCGACGGCTCGGTGAGCGCGACGAGCACCGTCACCCAGGCCGTCCAGCCGCCCCCGGGCAACACGATCGCACCCGCGTCGCCTACCGGCACCTTCATGAACGGCTACATCCTCACGCCCGACAACGGGACGTGGGACAGCCCCGCCACCTACGCCTACAGCTGGGTGCGCTGCCCCGGCACCGCCACCTCGGTCACCGCCGCCTGCACGCCGGTCTCCACGCGGGCCACCTATGCCCTGACCGTGCCTGACATCGGCACCAAGATCGCCGTGATCGTGACCGCGACCTCGATCGGCGGCTCCACCTCGGCCACCAGCGCCCTGACCCCGCTCATCACCGGCCAGCCGCTCACCCCGGTCACGCCGCCGAGCATCTCGGGCAACCCCCAGCCGCCCAACACTCTGTACGCCAATCCCGGGACCTGGAGCGTCACGCCCACTGGCGTGGACTACGACTGGGATCGCTGCGACGCCGACGGCGTCTCCAACTGCACGCTGATCGCCGCCGACACCGCGCACTACACCCTGAGCGCCCCCGATGACGGCCACACGATCGTCCTCATCGCCAACGTCTCCTCCCCGGGTCGCGTGGCGACCGCTCAGAGCGCCCCGCTCGTCGTCCAGGACCAGCCGCTGCCCCAGGCCACCGTGCTGCCGACGGTGACCGGCACCACCGTGCGCACCAACGTGATGGGCGCCAGCGGCGGGGTGTGGACCAACAGCCCCCGGACCCTGACCTACCAGTGGGAGCGCTGCAACGCCGCGAGCCACAACTGCCTGGCCATCCCCGGCGCCACTCAGCCGACCTACCAGCTCACCAACGTCGACGAGGCCTCCACGATCACCATCGCGGTGAGCGCCACCAACACGTCGGGGACCACGACGGCGATGGCCGCCCCCTCGGGTGTCGTCACCGCGCTGCCGCCCGTCTCGACCGGGCGGCCCGCGCTGAGCACTCTCGGGGTCCAGCAGAGCGTGCCGGTGACGGTCACCAACGGCGCCTGGCAGGCCACCGGTCCCTCCACGTACACCACCGTCTGGCAGCGCTGCAACAGCGCCGGCGCGGCATGCGCTCCGATCAGCGGCGCCACCACCGCCAGCTACACGCCGACGGCGGCGGACGTGGGCCACACGCTCGCGGTGATCGTCACCGCCACCAACGTCGACGGCTCGATCGCCTCGGCCTCGGCGCCCTCCGACGTCGTCCTGCCCGCCGCGCCGCGCTGGCGCGACCTGCCGGTGCTCAGTGCCACTAACGGCTATGTCGGCGGCGTGCTCAGCGTCACCAACGGTGTCTTCACCGGTCCGGCGGTCACCTCCGACGTCACCCAGATCATGCGCTGCACCAACGCCTGCACGCCGATCAGCACGGCCTCCAGCTACACGATCGTCACCGCCGACATCGGCGCCATCCTGCGCGTGCGTGAGACCGCCTCCAACGCCGGCGGCACCGCTGTCGTGTGGTCGGCGCAGTACGTCGGGCCGGTGGCCTCCTCGGCATCAGCCTCCGTAGTCCTGGGCGTCGGGCAGGCGGTGCTGCGCAACAAGGACGGCGACCCCCTGGCCACCGCCCAGCTCAGCTCAGGCGCCAACGCGTCGGCCGACTTCCTCGTGGCCCACGCCGCCCAGGCCGCCGCCGCGGCGCGCAAGCCCGCGGTCGTCACCCGCGTCATCACCGTCCGCCGCGCCGCGAAGGTCCACGGCCCCCTGCGCGCCTGGGTCTGCGCCGCCGCCATCACGCGCGGCAGCGCCCCCGCCGCGTGCACCCGCCAGGTGACGATCCGCGGCGCCTCGGGCAAGCTCAAGCTCCCCGCGACGATCACCGGCAAGGTCCGGGTCGTCGTCGTCCGCCGCGGCCGTTAGCCCTCGCTCGTGCCCTCGGCCGCGGCGCGCTGCTCGCGCCGGTAGCGCGCCGGCGGCACGCCGAGCTCGCGTTTGAACGCCTTGCCGAACGCGTACTCCGAGCTGTAGCCGACGCGCCCCGCGATCGTGTCGACGGTGGCGTCGGTGGTCTGCAGCAGCCGAGCGGCGACGGTCATCCGCCACCACGTCAGGTAGGTGAGCGGCGGCTGGCCGGTCAGCTCGGTGAAGCGCCGGGCGAACGCCGCGCGTGACAGTCCGGCTTGCGCGGCCAGCGAGGCGACCGTCCACGGCTCGGCCGGACGGTCCTGGATCGCGCTCAGCGCAGCGCTCACCGACGGGTCGCGCAACGCGTGCGCCCAGCCGCCCGCGGTCTCAGACCCCTCGAACCACGTCCGCATCGTGTAGAGCAGCAGCAGGTCGAGCAGCGCCGGCAGGGCCGCGGTGAGCCCGGGACGCTCCCGGTCCATCTCGGCCCCGAGCAGCTCGATCACCGTGCGGACCGTCGACGCGGCGCCGATCCGTGCCGGGAGGTGCACGACGTCGGGCAGGCTCTCGAAGAGCGGATGCGGGCGCGCCCCGCTCAGGTAGTAGGTCCCGCCGATGAGCACCGTGCCCGGCGTGCGCTCGTCCAGCGCCGAGCCGTCGGCCGGCCAGTGGTCGGCGTCGCTGTGGACGTCGCCGACCGTATCGGCGCTCAGCTCGAACAGCGGCGTGGCGGGGTCGTCGGCGAGTCCGTGCGGCCGACCGCGACGCACGAGCGCCACGTCCCCGGCGGTCATGGCGATCGGCTCGCCGTCGCCAGGGGGCAGAAGCCACGCGGTTCCCTTGAGGATCACGTGCACGCCGGCGGCGCCGGTGGCGGGGAAGCTCAGGCCCCACGGCGGGGTCAGGAGCGCCCTGGCCGCCTTGGGACGGCCGGTGCGCATGGCGCTGATCGCCTCTCCCACCAGATCCATCATCATCGCCCACCCTAGCGCACAGACGGCAAGACGATTGGACAAGTATCAGCGCCTATAGGCCATTCAAAGTCTCACTAGGTGACCGTATCGTGGTCGCATGACCAAATCATCACACCCACGGCACACCACCCTCATCCTGGCCGTGCTGGCCGCCGCCGGCACCACCTTTGCGCTGCTCCAGGCGATCGTCGTCCCGGCGCTGCCCACCATCCAGCGGGCCTTCGGCGCCGGCTCGGGCGACGTGGCCTGGATCCTCACCCTCAACCTGCTCAGCACCGCGGTGCTGACGCCCGTCCTCGGGCGCGCCGGGGACATCCACGGCAAGTCGCGCGTGCTCACCGGCGTCATGGCGGTGCTCGCCGTCGGGACGCTCATCGCCGCGCTCGCCTCGTCGCTGCCGGTGATGCTCCTCGGACGCGTGATCCAGGGCGCCGGCGGCGCGGTCTACCCGCTCGCCTTCGGGATCGTCCGCGACGAGCTCCCGCCCGAGCGGGTCGCCGGCGGGATCGGCCTCGTCTCCTCGCTGCTGGGGATCGGCGCCGGGCTCGGCCTCGTCGTGCCGGGGTTCATCCTCGAGCACCTCTCCTACCACTGGCTGTTCTGGCTGCCCCTGATGGTGCTCGTGCCCACCACGGTGCTCACCGCCCGGTGCGTGCCGCCGTCCCGGGCGGCCGTGAGCGCGCCGATCAACTGGATCTCGGCCCTGCTCATGAGCCTCGGCCTGGGGGCCGTCCTGGTGGCGATCTCGGAGACCGCCGCCTGGGGCTGGGGTTCGCCGCGGACCCTCGGCCTGGCCACCGCGGGCGTGCTGCTGGTGACCGCATGGGTGGTCAACGAGGTGCGCGCCACCGAGCCGCTCGTCGACATGCGCGTGATGGTCACGCGCGGCGTGTGGACGGCCAACCTGGCCGCCTTCCTGCTCGGCGTCGGGATGTACTCCTCGATCGCGGTGGTCCCCGCGCTCGTCCAGCTCCCGCGGCTCACCGGCTTCGGGTTCGGCGGCTCGGCGGTGACGGCCGGCCTGTTCATGCTCCCCACCGCGGCCGTCCAGCTGCTGCTGGGGCCGTTCTGCGGTCGCGTCGACCGGCGCGTCGGCGCGCGGGCGATGCTCCAGGCCGGGATGGCCTGCGCGCTGACCGCCTACGTCATCCTCGTCGCCGGCCACGCCACCGCCGCTGAGCTGATGACCGCGACGGTGATCCTGGGCCTCGGCCTCGGGCTGGGCCTGAGCTCGCTGGCCAACCTCGTCGTCCGCGCCGTGCGCCCCGAGCAGACGGGCGTGGCCACCGGGATGAACACCGTGATGCGGACGCTGGGCGGGGCGTTCGGAGCCCAGCTGGCAGCGACCTGCATCGCCTCGAGCCACGGCGTCGCCGGCCTGCCCAGCGACCAGGGCTTCACGCTGGCCTTCGCCATGTGCGCGCTGGCGCTGGCGGCCGGGGTGGCCGGGGCGTGGCTCGTCCCGGGCCGGCGTGCTGCGCGGACCGGGATCCGCACGGCGCTGGCGCCGAGCCGGGGGTAGCTCGGCGCCGGCCGCAGGGCCTCAGCCGCCGGCTTTCGGCGCAGACGCAGAGCTACTCGCCTGCGTCTGCGCCTGCGCGGCGAGCCCCATCTTGATCGCGACCAGCCGGTCGTTCACCGTCTTCATCTGCGCGGCGCTCACCACGCCGTCGGCCACCAGCTGCTGTGGGTTGATCGAGCCCGACTCGATGGCCGCGTCCAGTGTGAGCGCCTGGGCGGCGGTGATGGTGCCGTTGTCTCGCAGCTGGGCGATCGCCGCTGCGAACTGATCCGGGACGCGGCCGGCCGGGGCGCCCACCTTGCCGCCGGTGGCGTTTGCGGAGGCGATTGCCCGGGCGCTCTTGCTCGCCAGGCACTGCCCGGCGCTCCGCCCGGCGCTGTGCGCGCCGGCGGCGATCGCCGATGGGACGATGATCGCCGCCGCCACCACCAGCCCGGTCGCCGCGCCGACCAGGGGAGCCCGCCACCGGCGGCCAGACGACGGTCGTTGTCCTTCAGAACCTGACATGAGTCCCTCCAATTCGGTACGGGGCGGCGCTTGTCGCCGGCCCGGCCCGCCCAGCATCGGAAGCGGTCCTGAAATCGCGCTGAAGCCCGGCACTTCTTCAGGCGATCTTCAGCCACCGGGCGAGAGAATGCGCTCACCATGAACGGAGCGCTCGGACGTGTGGTCGTGGTGGAGGACGAGACCGCGGTGCGCGAGGCCGTCCTGGCCGGTCTGCGGCAGGAGGGGTTTGCCGCCAGCGGGTTCGCCGACGCCGTGGCTGCCGACGTGATCCTCTCATGCGCGCCGGATCTGGCTGTCCTGGACGTGCGGCTGCCCAGCGACAGCGGGTTCGCCCTCGCCCGTCGTCTGCACGCGCGCAGCGAGGTCTCGATCATCTTCCTCACCGCGCGCGACACCGTGGCCGACCGGGTGGAAGGGCTCGAGCTCGGGGCCGACGACTACGTCCTCAAGCCGTTCGCGCTCGAGGAGCTGCTGGCGCGGATCCGGGCCGTGCTGCGGAGGTCCGGGCGACTCGCGGCGGTGCTCGATGTCGGGGATCTGCTCATCGACGAGCACGGCGGCTGGGTCACGCGCCGCGGCCAGGACGTTCCGCTGACCGCCACGGAGCTGCGGCTGCTCGCCTTCCTGGTCCGCCACCGCGGGCAGGCGCTGTCCAAGGATCAGCTCCTCACTCAGGTGTGGGGCTATGACGCGTATGACCCCAACCTGGTCGAGGTCCATGTCAGTGCCCTGCGGCGCAAGCTAGAGCGCGTGGGGCCGCGCGTGATCCACACCGTGCGCGGGATCGGCTACCGGTTCGCGCCGTGAAGACCGGCTCGCTCACACGCCGGACCGTCGTGGCGACGCTCGGCGTGCTCGTGCTCGCCCTGGGTGGGTTCGCCACCCTGATCACGGTGCGCTACCGCGACGGGCTGCGCGCGCGGGCCCGCAGCCAGCTCATCGCCGGCGCCGCTGCGCTCCAGGCCGCGCCCGCCGACGAGGTCAAGCCGCAGATCGCCTCGCTGGCGCTGGAGGGGATCGACACGAACATTGGTGGCGGGGACATCTCCATCAAGCCTGGCGCCTCCGCGAAGGGCCCGCTCAAGCCGGGGGTGCTCTCGAGCTCCGGGGATCTGCTCACCTACACCGAGCCGGTCAATTTCGGCGCTCGCAACGGCACCGTGACACTGTCGACGAGCGAGGCGTACGTCAACAGCTCCGTCGACCGTCTCATCGTCATCGAGCTGCTCGCGGGCGCGGCGGTGCTCGTGGTGGCCAGCGTGCTGACGCTCCTGGCCCTGCGCTCAGCGCTGGGTCCCCTCCGGCACGTCGCCGCCGTGGCGCAGCGGATCGCGTCAGGGGACCGCCGGCAACGGCTGCTCCCACGCCGGCGCGACACCGAGCTGGGACAGATGGCGGCCTCGTTTGACGCGATGGTCGATTCACTGGAGGACGCGGTGGCCCAGGCCACGCACTCGGAGGCGGCCATGCGCCGGTTTCTCGCCGACGCCTCCCACGAGCTGCGCACGCCGGTGGCGGCGCTCCAGGCCACCGCCGAGACGCTGCTGCGCGAGCAGCCCTCGCGGCCCCGGCGCGATCAGCTCGAGGCCGAGCTCGCGCGCGGGACCCAGCGGCTGGGCCGGCTCGTCGACGATCTGCTCAATCTCGCCCGCCTGCAGGCCAACGAGCCGCTGCGCGCCGAGCCCGTCGATCTCACGCAGGTGAGCGAGTCGGTGGTGAGCGAGACGCGGGCCCGCACGCCCGCTCACATCTCCGTCGCCTACCCGGGTCCCGCGATGGTGATCGGCGATCCCGACGCGCTCACCCGGGCGCTGCGCAACCTTCTCGACAACGCGGTGCGGGCGGGCGGGGACGACGGCCGGATCCTGGTGAAGCTCCAGCGATCGCCCACCCATGTCCGCGCAACGGTGTCGGACAACGGCCCCGGCGTCCCCCCGGACGCGCGCCAGCGCATCTTCGAGGGCTTCGTCCGCCTCAACGGCAGCTCCAGCGCCGGCACCGGCCTCGGACTCGCCATCGTGCGGGCGATCGCCCGCCAGCACCACGGGAGCGTCACCTGCGACGACTGTGAGATCGGCGCACACTTCACGCTGGAGCTGCCGGCCGCGAAGGCCGCGATCGCTCCGTCCGCGGCCAGCTCAGGCCCCTAGTCCAGGGAGGCGATGATCCCCTCGAGCAGGTTGAGCGCATCCTGCAGGCCATCCTCCATCCCCGACTGCACGTGGGCGTCGCGGTGCTCCTGGCGCTCGTGGTCGATGAGCAGGGTGAGCGTGGTGCGTCCGTCTGACTCGGTGAACGTCTCGGTGCTCAGCGCCGGCGCGTCGGGGAACGCCTCGTAGATCTCGGTGCGGACGAGCCGCTCGTCGTCCACGACTTCGCGGAACTCGCCGTGGAAGGCGACCTCGAACTCCTCGTGGGCGATCATCGCGTAGCGCCACTTCCCGCCGACCCGCAGGTCGACCTCGGCCACCGTCACCTCGCCGCGGCACGCGCTCCACCACTGCTTGATGAACTCGGGCGTCGTCCACGCCCGGTAGACGAGATGCCGGGGAGCGTCGAACTCCCGCGTAATCAGGATCTGCGTCTCGGTGGGCAGGGTCACCACCGCGGAATGCTTAGCCGTTGCCGCCATCGTCTTCCTCCTGTCGTTTGAGTTCCTCGAGCACCGTGTCGATCGCCGCGAAGCGCTCCTCCCAGGTCCGCTCGTAGGCCTTGACCCAGTCGTGGATGGGCTTGAGCGCCGGTCCGTTGAGGCGATAGAGCCGCCGGCGTCCGTCGTCGCGCACGTGCACGGCTCCGACCTCGCGCAGGACCCGCAGGTGCTTGGACACCTGCGGCTGAGAGAGCCCCAGCTCTTCGACGAGCTCACCAACGGAGCGCTCGCCTCCGGTCAGCAGATCGAGGATCCGCCGGCGCTGGGGCTCCGCCACCGCGTTGAACGCGTCGGCTGTGGTTGCTGCACGGGCCATGCGCCAATCATATTCTGTTATGGGAATATGTCAACGGGCCGCCGCTGACCCCGCGTCGTGACGCGACCGCCAGGCGACCGCGCCGATCGCGGCGAGTGCGTACATCGACACGGCGAGCGCTTCACCGGCGAGGACGTCGGACACGTAGTGGGCGCGGAGGTAGATCCGGCTCAGGCCGACGAGCACGGCGAGGCCCGCGCCGGCGGCGATCGCGGCGATCCGGGCGCCGCGGGCCGAGATCACGACCGACAGAGCAATCCCGAGCGCGAGCCAGCCGACGGAGTTGGCAGCGTGGGCCGACGGATAACTCTGGCCGGACGTGTGCACGAGCGGGTCCGGCGGACGGGGCCGGTCGACGACCGCTTTGACGATCCACACGCTGACCCATGCGAGGGCCCCCCCGACGACGAGCGCGGCCGCGCGGACCCGGTGTCCACGTTTGATCAGGACGGCGGCGCCGATGAGCACCGCCGCGCCCACGATCACGATCAGGCCCAGCTTCGTGATGACCTTCGCGGTGGCGTCGAGCCACGGGACGCGCACGTCGTCGGCGAGGTCGAAGGCGCTTGGGTCAAGGGCCAGCGAGGGACTGCCGGTCACAGCGATCGTCAGGGCCGCGAAGAGCGCGACCGCGGCGAGGGCGACCACGACGAGCAGCCATGGGACGGATGCGCGGCGCACCGACATAGCTTGGCGCACGACCGCGGGCCAAGACGACGCCTGGGCATCGGCGTCCTGGGCGCAGGTGACACCATGTGGGCATGAGCGAGGCCGGCCGCGTGGCCGTCATCACCGGGGCCGGGTCCGGGATCGGGGCCGCCGTGGCCACCCGGCTGATCGGCGAGGGCTGGCGCGTGGCGCTTGCCGGCCGCCGGGAGAAGGCCCTGTCCGAGACGGCATCGGCGGTGGCGCAGGCCACGGGCGAGGCGCTCGTGGTGCCGACCGACGTCACCGATGCCGACGGCGTCCACGCGCTGTTCGCGCGGGTACGGGATGAGTGGGGCCGCGTCGACCTGCTCTTCAACAACGCCGGCGTGTTCGGCACGCCCGCGCCGCTGGACGAGTTCGCGCCTGATCAGTGGCGCGCGGTGGTGGACACCAACCTCAGCGGCTGCTTCTACTGCGCCCAGGAGGCGTTCCGGGCGATGAAGGCGCAGCGCCCCCAGGGTGGTCGCATCATCAACAACGGTTCGATCTCCGCCGCGGTCCCCCGCCCGAACGCGGTCGCCTACACCGCCACCAAGCACGCGGTCACCGGCCTGACCCGCGCCATCTCGCTGGAGGGCCGCCCCTTCCAGATCGCCTGTGGCCAGATCGACATCGGCAACGCCGCCACCGAGCTCGCGGCGCACATCGGCACGGGGACGGTTCAGGCCGACGGAAGCACGGCCGCGGAACCGATGATGGACCTCGGCCACGCCGCCGACGCGGTGGTGCAGATGGCCAATCTCCCGCTCGACGCCAACGTGCTCTTCATGACGATCATGGCCACGGCCATGCCCTTCGTCGGCCGGGGCTGACGCCGGGCCGACCGGACCGAGACGCCGTGCGCGTCAGGCCGAGTGCTCGTGCGCGCGGTGGATCATCTCCACCAGCAGCTCGGCCGAGCCGCCCTTGACCAGCAGGCCCGAGGCGCCGGCACGCAGCATGGCCAGGTAGGCGTCGGGGCCGTCGGCGGCGGTGAGGCCGACGATGCGCGTGGTGTCGGCGTCGTCCATGCTCAACAAACCGTCACTGCTGAAAGGAACCACATCATCATGTGCTTCCCTTTCATTCGGCCCGCCACACAGAGTCTTGACGGTGCCCCCCGTGTGGGTCGTTGCTCAGGGGATGCCGACGGTGGTTTCACCCTGTACGGAGAGTGGCACCGGTGCTGACTGCACGGGGGCCGGTGCGGGACGAGCCGGGAAGTGCACGTCGATCTCCAATCCGCCCTCCGGTCGCGCCCGCACCGCCAGCGCGGCATCGTGCGCGCGCGCGATCGCGGCCACGATCGACAGTCCGAGCCCCAGGCCGTCGCGCTGAGATGTCCGGTCGCTGGAGAGGCGCTGGAAGGGCTGAAGCAGGCGGTCCAGCTCCTCGGGGGGCACCGGGGGTCCGGTGTTGGCGACGGTCACCGTGGCGCGGCCATTGGACCTCACCGACACGTCCACGCGGCCTCCGGAGACGTTGTAGCGGATGGCGTTGTCCACCAGGTTGGAGATCAGCCGCTCGATCAGGCGCGCGTCCCCGGAGACCGTCGCGGGCGCCAGCGCCCGGCCGATCTCCACCTTGCGCGCGGCCGCCACACCCTCTCGCGAGCCGAGCACCTCGCCGGCGACCGCGGCGAGGTCGAGCGTTTCGGCGCGGTCGATCCCGCGCTGGCCCTGCGCGAGCGTGAGCAGCGCCTCGATGAGCTGCTCCTGTTCCTCTGACTCCTCCAGCACCTGCTCGCAGGTGGCGCGGAAGGTGGCGACGGTGGCCTTCGGATCCGAGAGCACCATCTCCAGCAACGCCCGGACCGCGGTGAGCGGCGTGCGCAGCTCATGAGAGGCGTTGGACACGAAGCGACGCTGAGCATCGAACGCACCCTCCAGGCGGCCGAGCAGGCCGTCGATCGTGTCGGCCAGCTCACGGAGCTCGTCGCGCGGGCCCCGCATGGACAGGCGGCGATTGAGGTTGTCCTCGGAGATCTCCTGGGTGGCGGTGGTCATCGTGCGCAGCGGGCGCAGGACCCGTCCGGCCACCACCCAGCCGAGCGCGGTCGAGATGATCGCCATCAACGCCAGCGCCAGCGCTGACTCGATGATCAGTTGGTGCAGGTCGGCAACGCGCTGGGTGTAGACGACCTGGCCCAGCGCGATCTGACCTTCGCGGGTGCGCAGCAGCTTCTGGATCGGCGGCGGGACCTTCCTGGTGACGCCCCCGGGGGTCGCGTGGACGGAGGTGGACGGCCTCGCAGGAAGGCTCGCTCCCGGCCCGAAGAACGCCACTGGGCCCCGTCCGCTGGGCTGCACGACATAGCGCGGGCCCTGCGGGAACACGGCGGCGTTGTCGACCAGCGTGTAGGTGATGGCCAGCAGAGCGGCCCCGGAGATGAGGAACAGGCCGCCGTAGAGCAGCGTCAGCCGCCATCGCACGGTGGTCTGGGGATGGCGCACCCTGCTCGTCAGCGTCGCCAGCCGGCGCGCGGCTCTCACGGTGCCTCGCCGATCCGGTAGCCGACCGGCGTCACGGTGGCGATGACCGGCGGGTCGCCCAGCTTGCCCCGTAGCCGGCTGATCGTCATCCGCACCGCGTTGGTGAACGGGTCGGTCGCGTCATCCCAGGCGTGCTCGAGGATCTGCTCGGTGGAGACCACGTCGCCGTTGGCGCTGAGCAGCAGCTCGAGGACCGCGAACTCCTTGGGGCTGAGCCCCACCAGGTGACCGGCGCGGGTGACCGTGCGCCGGGCCGAGTCAAGCTCAAGGTTTCCGTGCACCAGCGTCGGGGGCCGCACCGCCCGCGACCGGCGTGACAGCGCGCGGATCCGGGCGACGAGCTCGGCCAGATGAAACGGCTTGGACAGATAGTCGTCGGCGCCGATGCCCAGACCCTCGACGCGGTCGGCCACGGTCGTGGACGCGGTGAGCATGAGCACGCTGCCGGGGGCGCCGTTGGCCACCAGCGAACGGCACACGTCGTCGCCATGCACGCCCGGGAGATCTCTGTCGAGCACCACCACGTCATAGGCGGTCAGGGCGACCCGGTCAAGGGCTTCGCGCCCGTCGAAGGCCAGGTCGACGGCCATGCCCTCCCGGCGCAGAACGGTCGCCACCGTCTCGGCGAGGCGGGCGTGGTCTTCGACGACCAGCACCCTCATCCGTTGCTCCTCACGCCTCACCCGTTCGCTTCGTGGTGCGCCGGCGCGGGAAGGTCCCGCGCCGGCGTCTGCCCTGTGGAGGATGCCCCATCGCACATAACAGCCGCATAACAGCGTTACAGCCGCGTTACCGGTGGGGCCGTACAAACGTCGTCGGCACATGAACATGCACGCGGCGCACCGTCCGGGGGGTCACAGGCGCAGCGCTCCCGCCCTCCGGCCGGCGGCAGCGCTGGCCACCGCTGGCTGCGCGGTGGCTCTCTGCGCCTGTGGCTCCTCGGGCGGCGCCGGCCAGGCTGCGGTCGGGGCCACCACCGGCTCGGGGAACGCCTCGCCTCTGGGGCTTTCGCAGTGCATGCGGGCCAACGGCATCTCCAATTTCCCAGACCCCACCCAGGGCCCGGGCGGGCAGGGCCTGTCGATCTCGGCGACGCCGGGCAGCTCGGCGCTGACCGTCCAGGGGATCACGTTCAGCGGACCGGCGTTCCAGAAGGCCGAGCAGGCGTGCAGCCAGTATCTGATCGCGAAGGGGCCGCCCCCGCAGCCAACCGCGTCTGACCGGGCGAGCATGCTGGCGTTCGCAAGGTGCATGCGGTCCCACGGCGTGCCGAGCTTCTCCGATCCCGCCGGCTCCGTCGTCGGCGGGGTGGTCGCCCCCAAACGTGGCGCGGCCACCGCCGGCTCTCCGGCCTTCCGCCATGCGGTGAGCGTCTGCGGAGGGCCGCACAAGCGATGACCGTTCTGCGTCGTGTGGCCAGGCACCGGCGGGGCCTCCTCGGGGCGCTCGCGCTCGCGGTGACCGCGGGCGTTGTCGTGGTCCTCGTGCTCGTCACCGGCTCGCCCTCGCCGACCACCGCCGCGGGAGCCTCCAAGACGGCGGCCGGAGCCGCCACCGTGCAGCGTCGCAACCTGGTGTCGACCGACACCGAGGCGGGGACGCTCAGCTATGCCAACCCCCAGACGGTCTACAACCGCCTCAGCGGGACGATCACCTGGCTGCCGGGCGTGGGGCAGCTGATCAAGCCGGGCGGGACGCTCTTCCGGGTCAACGGCGCCCCGGTGATCCTGATGGACGGCGACACCCCCGCGTACCGCACGCTCTCGTCAGCCGTCAGCGACGGCGCCGATGTGCTCGAGCTCAATCGCAACCTGGCCGCGCTCGGCTTCAACGCCAATGGGATCGTCGTCGACGACATCTGGCAGCCGGCCACGACCCTCGGGGTCGAGCTGCTCCAGGAATCGCTGGGGGAGACCGCGACGGGGAGCCTCACGCTCGGCAAGGTGGTGTTCCTCCCGGGGCCGCAGCTCGTCGCCACGGTGGACGCCACCGTCGGCAACACCACCAACGGCGGCAGCTCCGAGACCCCCGCCTCTGACACCGCCGATCCCCCGGCTCCGGAGTTCGTGAGCCTGACCACCCCGGCCCAGACCACCACCACGACCACCACCACGACGACGACCCCGACCACCACCACGACCACGCCCACGACGACGACGCAGCCGTCGCCCACCCGCCATCACAGGAAGAAGAAGAAGGGTGGCGCTCAGGCCCCATCGCTGGCCGCGTTGCTCGCGCTGCTCAAGGCCGAGAGCGCCCAGCTGAAGGCCGAGGCCGAGCAGCTCAAGGCCGAGCAGAGCCAGAACGGCCATGGCAACTCGCCATCGGGGAGCGCGAACGGCTCAAACAGCGGCCGCAGCGGCAGCGGCAGCGGCAGCGGCAGTGGCAGTGGCAGTGGCAGTGGCAGTGGCAGTGGCGGCAGCGGCAGCAGTGGCGGAGGCGGCAGCAGTGGCGGCAGCGGCAACAGCGGCGGCAACAGCCCGAGCAGCAGTGGCAGCGGCAGCACCGGCGAGGCCGTGCTGGAGACGACGTCCACCCATCTCGTCGTCACGGTCGACCTCGACGCGTCGCTGCAGAGCGAGGCGAGGGTGGGCGAGCGCGTGACGGTCCAGCTCCCCGCCGGCAACACGGTGCACGGCAAGGTGACCGCGGTCAGTTCGGTGGCGCAGAGCTCCAGCTCCGGCAACGGCAACAGCAACAGCGGTGGCAGCGGTGGCAGTGGCGGTGGCGGCGGGAGCGGCGGGAGCGGCGGCGGGTCGGGAACGCCCTCCACCATCCCGGTGACGGTCACGCTGTCGGGCCATCACAGCGGGGCGGGGCTCGACGAGGCCGCGGTGAGCGTGAACTTCGCCCAGCAGCACGCCAAGAACGTGCTCTCGGTCCCGGTGACGGCGCTGGTGGCGGTGTCGGGCGGCAACTACGCGGTCCAGGAGGCGTCGGCGCCGCACACTCTGATCCCCGTCAACGTCGGCCTGTTCGCCGCCGGGTACGTCCAGATCTCGGGCCCGGGGATCTACACCGGCCTTCAGGTCACCGATTCCCAGGGATGAGCGCGACGCTGGCCCTCGAGACGGTCGTCAAGGAGTACCCCGGCGGGGTCGCCGCGCTGCGGGGCGTGAGCGTCGACATCGCCGACGGCGATCAGGTGGCTGTCGTCGGCCCGTCGGGCTCGGGCAAGACGACGCTCCTCACCATCCTCGGGACCCTGGAGCGGCCCAGCAGCGGCGAGGTCCGGGTCGCCGGCGTCGACGTGGTGACGGCGTCGGACCGCCGGCTGGCCGGACTGCGCGCGCACGAGATCGGATTCGTGTTCCAGAGCTTTCACCTCCAGGAGTGGATGACCGCGCTCGACAACGTCGCCAACGGCATGCTCTACACGGGCGCGCGCAGCCGGGACCGGCGCGAGGCGGCGCGCGTCGCCCTGACCCGCGTGGGGCTCGGGCATCGCCTCGATCATCGTCCGGGACAGCTCTCGGGCGGTGAGCGCCAACGGGTGGCGATCGCGCGAGCCCTGGCCAAGCAGCCGGTGATCATCCTGGCCGACGAGCCGACGGGCAACCTGGACTCCAAGTCCGGCGCCGAGGTCGTGCAACTCCTCCACGAGCTGGCCTCCGAGGGGGCGACGCTCGTGCTCATCACCCACGACCCCGGGATCGCGGCCACCTTTGAGCGGCGCATCCAGATGCGCGACGGCGAGATCGTCTCCGACGAGCGGCAATGACCAGCATCGCCGCTCCGTCACCGGCGCCGCCCCCACGTCCCCGAGCGGGCCTGCAATCGGCGCGGCTGCCCCCGCGCGAGCTGTTCGGCGCGGCGCTCCAGGGCCTACGCACCCGACGGCTGCGGGCCGCGCTGTCGGCGCTCGGCATCGCCATCGGGATCGGCGCGATGGTTGCGGTCGTCGGCGTCTCGGCCTCCAGCCAGGCCCAGCTCCTGGCCGAGATCGATGCGCTGGGCACCAACCTGCTCACGGCCACGCCCGGGACGACGTTCTCGGGCAACAACGAGATCCTGCCCACGAGCTCGGTCCCGATGGTGGACGGCATGCGCTACGTCAACAACGACGTCGCCGTCTACCAGGTCTCCGGCGCCACCGTGCTCCGGAGCCCGTACGTCCCGGCGCAGCAGACCGGTGGGATCGGCGTCGACGCGGCCGGTGAGAACCTGCCCCAGGTGCTGGGGGTATCGCTGGCCGCCGGACACTTCCTCGATGATGTGAGCGCTCGCTACCCCGAGGTGGTGCTCGGCGCCCAGGCGGCCAGCGTGCTCCAGATGGAGACCGTGGGCGGCCATGTCGAGGTCTACCTCGGGCACACGTGGTTCAACGTCGTCGGGATCCTCAAGCCGGTGCTGCTGGACTCCAGCCTGGACTCGACCGCGTTCATCTCCCTGCCTATCGCCCAACGCCTCTTCCAGGTCACGCCCAACCCCTCGGAGATCTACCTGCGCGCGAACGTCAACCACGTGCCCGCGGTGGCCAACCTGGTGGCGGCGACCGCCGATCCGCAGAATGCCTCGGGCGTCGATGTCAGCCGCCCGTCCGACGCCCTCGAGGCCCGCGCCGCCGCCAAGGGCCAGTTCACCACGCTGCTGCTGGGGCTGGGCGCCGTGGCGCTGCTCGTCGGCGCCATCGGGATCGCCAACATCATGGTCATCTCGGTACTCGAGCGCCGTGGCGAGATCGGTCTGCGCCGCGCGCTGGGTGCCACCCGGCGCCACGTCAGCCTCCAGTTCCTCACCGAGTCCGCGCTGCTGGCGGCACTGGGGAGCATCGTCGGCCTCGGCATGGGGGCCGGCGCCACCGAGGTCTACTCGATCGCCCAGCACGAGCCATTCGTCGTGCCGCTCTACGCCCTGGTCGCGGCGCCCGTGTCGGGGCTGATCATCGGCGCGCTGGCCGGGCTGTATCCGGCGGCCAAGGCGGCGCGCCTGAGTCCGACCGAGGCTCTCCGGGCTTAGGCTGTCCGCCGGCCGTTTGCGGCGGGCGCGACGAACGTCAAAGACAGCCGCGAATGGGGTGGGTCACGGCCACGGCGCGACGGCCACGACGTGGATGACAAAGTTTGCATATAGCGCTCGGTTCGTCATCCGCCAACCGCGCGATCCACCCTTCCCCAGCCGCAGTGCGCACCCCGGCCAGCGCTGATACCCCAGGGTTGCTTACCCCAACAAACGCCTCGAACGAGAGGGCCCGCCACCAGCACCCAGGCTGACAGCGGGCCCCCTGAGGAAAACGTCCTAGTTGCTGGGCACCCCACTGCTCGGCGGCGCCGGCTGCGCCGTCGTGTACGGGGTGATCGCACTGCCGGCGGCCGGCGAGGTGGTCAGCGGCCCGCCGAAGAGCACGATCTTGCCGTTCTCGATCTTGCCCATCTCAGCGCCGCCGAACCCGCCGTGCTGCGTCCCGCTGTAGCGGTAGGGGACGAGGCCGGGGCCCGTCCACTTGCCGCCCTGCGTGGAGATGGCGTTGACCACGTCCTGCCGGGTGAGGTTCTTGCCGGCAGCCTTGAGCGCCTGCACGAGCGTGTAGGCGTTGGCCATCCCGTACTCGACGTTCCCGTCGAACGGCGCCTTGGAGTCGTACTGGGCGTGGATCTTCTGGAAGAGCTGGATCCACGGGTTGGAGGTGTCGGTGTTGGAGGGCAGGTAGCCGTCGGTGATGGCACCCTCGATCAGGGCCGTTCCGGAGACCTTGCCCTTGGACACCGCCTTGAGCAGGCCGCCGACCGTGATCGGGTCGATCCCGACGTTGGACACCACGAGCTGCGGCTTGAAGCCGAGCGTGAACGAGGTCAGCTGGGCGATAGCGGTGTAGATGGGGACGGTGAAGTCCACCATCACGGTCGCCTTGGCCGACTTGATCGCGGTCACCTGCGAGGCCAGCGTGGTGGTGCCGGACTGGTAGGGCTCCTTGGCCACGATCGAGCTGGCGGGCAGCTCGTCCTCGATGCCCTGTAGGCCGCCCTTGCCGAAGTCGTCGTCCTGGTAGAGGACGCCGACCTTGGCGCCCGAGAAGTGCTGCTTGAGGTACTGGCCGAGGATCTTGCCCTCGATCGTGTAGTTGGGCTGCCAACCGAAGGTCTCGGGCTGGGCGGCGCCGTTGTCCCAGCACGGGCAGCCCGAGGCCACGAACAGGTCAGGGACCTTGGACGCGTTGAGGAAGCTGACGACTTTGGTGTGGGTCGGGGTGCCGAGGCCCTCGAAGATGCCGAACACCTTGTCCTGCAGCACGAGCTGGTGCACGACGTTGACGGTGTTGGCGGGGTTGTAGGCGTCGTCCTTGATGATCAGGTGCAGCTTGCGCCCGAACACCCCGCCGTGGGCGTTGACGTAGTCGAAGAACGCCTGGGAGGCGGGAGCGATCTCGCTGTAGCCCGGCGCCGCCGGCCCGGTCAGCGGCTGATGGGTCCCGAACGTGATGCTGTTGCTCGTGACTCCTGGGGCGCTCGAACTTCCGCTGCTGCTCGACGACCCGCAGCCCACGGCCGCCAAGGCCACACCTGCGGTCACCGCGGCGGCGATCAGCCGCCGTCGTTTGACAGCTCCCATCTCACTCCTCCTCCACTTGTGGGTGACCTTCCGCCGGTGCCCCTGAGCGGGCATCCACCGACTGCCTGAGCCCATCCGGAGGGCCCGGGACAATTCGATACGTTTTCCCTCGTGCGTTTCAAATACTAAGGTGAGGGCATGAGCGCTGCAACCGGCTCCCGTCAACCGCGCCGCGGGCGTCCCGCCACCGCCAGCCGTGAGGACGTGCTTGCGGCCGCGCGGGCTCAATTCATGGCGGGGGAGCGCGTGGATCTCACCATCGTGGCCCGGGACCTCGGGCTGGGCCGCGCCACGATCTACCGCTGGTTCGGGTCGCGGGAGCGTCTGCTCTCGGAGGTCATCGCCGACGAGTCCGAGGTGCTCATCCTCGCCCACCGCCGCGCGATCCGCCGCCGCGGCGTCCAGGGCCTGCTCGAGGTGTTTGACCGGATCAACCGCGGCCTCGCGCGCTCGATGCCGCTGCGCCGATACGTCGAGCAGGAGGGCGCCGCGGCCCTGCGCCTGCTCACCTCGAGCACCGGCGCGGTCCAGTGCCGCGGCGTCGCACTCGTCGCCGACATGATCAACGTCGAGGTCGAGGCCGGGCGCTTCGAGCCGCCCGCCGATCCTCAGACCCTCGCCTACGCCATCGTCCGCCTGTGCGAGGCGTTTCTCTACAACGACGCGGCGTTCGGGATCCGGGGCGATCATGAGCGGCTCCGCGAGGTGCAGGCGGCGCTGCTCGGCGTTCCCCACGCCGCGTCTGCGCCCCCGAAGCGCCGCCGTCGAGCCACTCCCACGCCCCGCTCAGGCTGAACCTCGCGCTGCGCGCAGCCGGCCGAAGACCGCGCGCAACCCTCCCTGGATTCCGCTCGGCCACAGGATCATGGCCACGATGAGCACGATCCCGTAGATGGCCAGCGGCAGGTTGGCCGAGACCTTGGTCGACAGCGAGAACGAGTTCGCGATGTCGTTGGTCCAATTGGGCAGCAGGGTGAGCAGCGCCGCTCCCCACACCGCGCCCATCAGCGATCCCAAGCCGCCGAGGACGACGCCGGTGAGCAGAGAGAGCGAGAGCTGGAGCGGGAACGCCCCGGGCTGGGCCAGCTGGAGCACGACGGCCAGCATCGCTCCCCCCAATCCCGCGCACCCGGCCGAGATGATGAACGCGAGCGTCTGGGTGCGCCCCACCGAGAGGCCGGACAGCGACGCCGAGATCTCGTCATCGCGCACGGCGCGCAGCGAACGGCCCACGCCGCTGCCGATGACGTTGTAGAGCACGAACAGCACCACGACCGCTCCGGCTCCGGCGATCCACGCCTCCCAGCGCTCGAGCGGGAAGTCAGCGCCCAGCCAGGACGGCGGCACCGGCGGGTTGATGGTGAGGCCGTTCTCGCCGCCGAAGAGCCCGGGGAACTTGTCGGCCAGTGCCGGCAGCCCGACCGCGAAGGCGAGGGTGGCGCCGGCCAGGTACGGGCCGCGCAGCCGGCTGGCGGCGGCCCCGACGGGGATCCCCACCAGCACGCTGACCACCACGGCGGCCGCGATCGCCGGGACCAGTGCCCACCCCTCGTTGCCGATGAGCAGCGCCACCGTATAGGCGCCCACGGCCATCAGCGCCCCGTGGCCCAGCGAGATCTGTCCGCTCTGACCCGCCAGCACGGTGAGCCCGGCCAGCGCAGCGAAGTAATAGGCGCCCGTGGCCAGTTGCAGGTCGTTGTACGCGCTCACGAGGTCGGAGACGAGGACGATCGCCACCGCGGCGAGAGCCGCCCACGCGAGCGAGCGCAGCAGCGTGCTCCGGGCCAGCGCTCCCCGCACGGCCGTCATACGCGGCGCTCCGAGCTCGCCGCGAACAGACCGCCGGGCCGGAGCATCAGCACCGCCACCAGGATCACCAGCGCCGCCAGCGGGACCAGCGACGACCCCGCATAGCCCGACACATAGGACAGCGCCACGCCGAGTGACACTCCGCCGATGACCGCGCCCGGTGGGCTGTCCAGCCCGCCGAGGACTGCGGCCACGAACCCGCTGATGAGGATCGGGTCAAAGCTGTTGGGGCCCAGGAACACCGAGGGGGCGACGAGCACGCCTGCCAGCGCACCGGCGACCGCCGCCAGCGCCCAGCCGACCGTGAACATCCGCGACACCCGCACGCCGAGCAGGCGCGCCACCTCGGGCGCGAAGGCCGACGCTCGCATCTGCAGCCCCAGCGAGGTGAACCGGAACAGCGCCGCCAGGCCGATGGCGACGGCGATGACCACCAGCACGATGAACGTGTCGTTGGGGGTGAACAGCAACCGGGTCCCGCCGACCTCGTAGCCGCGCAGCGAGAACGCCGGCGGGAACGAGCGCGGCGTGTTGCCCCAGATCATCCCGGCGGCGGCCACCAGCAGCGTGTAGAGCCCGAGGGTGAGGATGACCGCGTTGAGAGGCGGCGCCGACTCCACCGGGCGGATGAGCACGCGCTCCACCAGCGCCCCGAACACCAGGCCGGCGGCGAGCGCCGCGAGGAAGCCCAGCCAGTAGTGACCCGAGGAGTTGATCACCGCCGACGCGATGAACGTCGTGATCATCAGCATCGCGCCCTGGGCGAAGTTGACGATCCGGGTGGCGCGCCAGATGAGCACCAGGGCCAGCGCCACCGCGGCGTAGACCGCGCCGTCGGAGATGCCGCTGAGGGTGAGATCGATGAACTTGGTCACGGGCGAGTCAGAACCCCAGGTAGGCGTGGCGGAGGCGTTCGTCGGCAGCGAGCTCGCGCGGCTCGCGGTCGGCGACGACGCGTCCCAGGTTGAGGACGATTCCGCGGTTGGCGATCGACAGTGCGCTGCGCGCGTTCTGCTCGACCAGCAGCACCGCCAGCCCGAGGTTGTCGGCGAGCGAGCGGATCATCGCCATGATCTGCGCGACGATCACCGGGGCCAGGCCCAGCGACGGCTCGTCGAGCAGCAGCACCTGCGGTCGGCCCATGAGCGCCCGGCCGATCGAGAGCATCTGGCGCTCGCCGCCCGACAGCCGCGAGGCCGGCTGATGCTCGCGTTCGCGCAGGCGCGGGAAGAGCTCGTAGATCTCCGTGAGGGGCGCCGCGGCGCCGCGGCGCCACAGGCCGCCGAGGCGCAGGTTCTCCTCCACGGTGAGCTCGGAGATGACGCCGCGGCCCTCGGGCACGTGGGCGACGCCGCGACGCACGATCTCCTCCACGGCCATGCCGGTGATGTCGGCGCCGCCGAGCTTCACCCGGCCCGACTGGGGCGCCACCAGCCCGGTGATCGTGCGCAGCAGCGAGGTCTTGCCCGCGCCGTTGGCCCCCAGCACCGCGGTAACGGTGCCCTCGAGCGCCTCCAGCGACACGTTGTCCACGGCGCGCACCGGGCCGTAGTCGGTGGTCAGCTCCTCAACCCTGAGCATCGGCTGCCTCGCTCGCCGTGGGGGTGTCGCTCGCCTCGGCCTCGCGCCCCAGGTAGGCCTCGAGCACGCGCGGGTCCTGGCGCACCGTCGGCGGCACACCCGCGGCGATCACGCGCCCGAAGTCCAGCACCACCATTCGGTCGCACACGGACGTGACGAGGTCCATGTGGTGGTCGACCAGCATCACCGCGATCGAGCTGCCCAGCGAGCTGATCGTCTGCGCCAGGGCCGACAGCTCCTCGCTGTCCAGGCCGCCGGCGGGCTCGTCGAGGAGCAGCAGGTCGGGCTCGCAGGCCAGCGCCCGGGCGAGCGCCACCCGCTTCTGGACCGCGTAGGGCAGTTGCTGGGGCCGGGACTCGGCCACGTCGCCGCAGCCGACCCGCTCGAGCGCGGCCAGCGCGCGCTCGCTCAACGCGCGCTCGTCCTTGTCGGCCCGCGGGCGCGCCACCATTGCGCCGACGAGGCCGGCCCGGCGGAAGCGCTGCGCCCCCACCATCACGTTCTCGCGCACGGTCAGCCCGGCGAAGAGCCCGACGCCCTGGAGCGTCCGGGCGATCCCCAGCGAGGCCAGCCGGTGGGGGCGGATGCCGTCCAGCGGCTGCCCGCGCCATCGCATCGTTCCCGACGCGGGGGTGACAAAGCCGCAGATGACGTTGAACAACGTCGTCTTGCCGGCGCCGTTGGGACCGATGACGCCGAGCACCTCGCCCTGCGAGACCTCGAGCGAGACGCCGTCCAGCGCGGTGATGCCGCCAAACGACACCGAGATCTCGCTCACTGAGAGCTGGCCGGTGGTCTCCTCCTCCGTCGGCACGGGGGCCAAGCTATCGCAGGGCGACGACGATGCCAATAGTGATACACGACACGCCGCGAGTTCTTAATGCATCTGAGGGCATGCGTGCGCCGGTTCGGCGTCCCGGTCTGGCCGCGCTCGCGGTCAGTACACGGGATCGGAGTCGCGGTACAGCGGCGCGACGCCGGCCACGGCGAGCATTTCGCAGTAGCCGATCACGTATTCAAGCGGCCGTTCCATCGGCTCGGCGTGCTTCGGGGTGAGGCAGTAGGTGCGCTCGGCCAGGTGCGGGCCCTGCCAGCCGTGAAGGAAGTTGGCAGCGGTGGCGCCGCGCAGCATGGCTCGGATCTCACGGTCGATCATGGCGTGGGGCGGGTCGGGGACACCGCTGGTTTTCCCGATCGCCGCCGCCTTCAAGCACCTGAGCGACAATTCTCATGTGATCGGTACGCCGCTGCTCCTCGCCAGACACGGGCAGACGGCCGACAACGCCAGCGGCTTGATCCTCGGCCGCCGGGACCCGGGGCTGTCCGAGCTCGGCGAGCAGCAGGCGGCGGCCCTCGCCGTCCGGGCGCGGGCGCGGGGGGTGGCGGCGATCTGGTGCTCGCCGCTGCTGCGTGCCCGCCAGACGGCCGCAGTCGTGGGCCATGCCATCGGCGTCGAGCCGGCCATCCTCGACGACCTCATCGAGTCCGCCCGCGGCGACTGGGAGGGCGCCTCGCAGTCGGTGCTGGCTCAGCACTCCCCGGAGCTGTTCGCCGCGTTTGAGACGGGCGACCCGGACTTCGCGTTCCCGGGAGGCGAGTCGATCCGCTCCCAGGTGCGGCGGACCCGGCGCGCGCTGGCCGTGGTCGCCGCGGGGCCCCAGCCCTCGCTGGTGGTCGCCCACGCGGGCACGATCCGCGCCGCCCTCATCGCCGCCGGCGAGCCCGTGCCGCCCGAGCGGGCGCTGAGCAACGGCGAGGCGGTCGCCCTGGATTGGAATCCGGACGACCGCCCCGCATAAGAACCGTCTGACGTCGTGCGTGACGCCAGACGGTGCGCCTGACGTCTGGTTAGAAGATGCGGACCGCCACGTCGGCGGGCGCGTCGAACAACTCGTTGAGCTCGTTGTCGAGCTTGACCAGCGTCAGCGACGCACCGGCCATGTCCAGCGATGTGCAGTACTCGCCGACGTAGCTGCGTGTGACGTTGATGCCGCGCTGGGCCAGCTGGTCATGGGCACGGCCGTAGAGGATGTAGAGCTCGGAGATCGGCGTGCCGCCGAGCCCGTTGATCATCAGGGCCACGTCGTCGCCCGAGCTGTAGGGCAGGTCGGAGGCCACGGCCTCCAGCAGCTCGTCGACGATCGCGTCGGCGTTGGTCAGCTTCTCGCGGCGCCGGCCCGGCTCGCCGTGAATGCCGACGCCCATCTCCATCTCGTCGTCGCCGAGATCGAACAGCGGTGAGCCCTTCGCCGGCGGCGTGCACGACGTGAGCGCCATGCCCATCGTGCGGGTGACGGAGTTGACGCGCTCACCGAGCTTGACCAGCTCGTCGAGCTCCGCGCCTTTCTCCGCGGCCGCGCCGACCGCCTTGATGACGAAGAAGTTGCCGGCCACGCCGCGGCGCCCGACGGTGTAGGTGGAGTCCTTCACGGCCACGTCGTCGTCGACGACGATCGTCGCGATCTTGATGTCCTCGGCCTCGGCCAGCTCGCGGCCCATGTCAAAGGCCATCCGGTCGCCTGTGTAGTTGTTGATGATGTGCAGGACGCCCTTGGGGCTGGCCATCAGCTTGGTCGTCTCGTACACGTAGTCCGACGGCGGGGCGGCGAACACGTCGCCCGGACAGGCGGCGTCCAGCATGCCCTTGCCCACGACCATGACGTGCGCCGGCTCGTGGCCCGAGCCTGACCCCTGCACGATGGACACCTTGTTCTCGTTCGGGGCGTCGGCCCGCATGATGAGGTTGTACTCGGGCACGTACTTGAGCTTGCCGGGGTTGGCGAGCTGGATCCCCTTGAGCATCTCAGGGACGAACTGCTGCGGGTCGTTGACGAACTTCTTCACCGTCTCTCCTCTCGAGTGCCTGCCTGGTTATCGACGCGTCACCAGTGACGCGCGCCCTTCCCCTCGCTGCCTCCAGAGCAGTCAGGCCAGTTCCAGCTCGGCCTCCTGCCACGCCTTGCTCACGGCCGCGAACATCACGGCGACGCCGATCGCTCCGGCGTCCACCGAGTCGCGGCTGCGCTCGCCCGTGTATGACGCGCGGCCGCGCTGGGCGAGCATGCCCTTGGTCGCCTCGGCGCTCTCGCGGGCCTGCACCGCGGCCTTCTCGATCGCCTGCGCGGCCCCATTGGGCAACTCCGCCTCCAGCACGTCGACGGCCGGCACCAGGGCGTCGAGCAGGGTCTTGTCGCCCAGGTCAGTGTTGCCCCGTTGCTTGATCCCCTCGATCGCGGCGCGGAAGGCGGCGATGACCTCCTCGCTCGTGGGCTGGGGCTTGTCGGTCAGCGCCCCGCCGGCCCGCAGGAACGCGGTGCCCCAGATCGGCCCGGAGGTCCCGCCGATGCGCTTGCTCAGCGTGATCGCGGTCTTCTTGAGCAGCCCGCCGATGTCGGTGTACACCATCGCCTCCCAGTCGGACACGACGATCTCGAACCCGCGCGCCAGGGAGTAGCCGAAGTCCCCGTCGCCCACCACCGCGTCGAGCTCGCAGAAGTACGTCTCGTTGTCGACGGCGGTCTGGGCGATCGTCCGCACCACGAGCTCACCCCGGCTCAGCGCCGTGTCGCTCATACAGCCTCCTTGTCCAGTATGGGTTGGGTCCGGCACGCGTCGAGGTCGGCGAGCGTGACGACCTCGCCGGGCTGCGCGCCGCCGCGGTTGGCCAGGACGATCGCCGGCTCGCCGGGATCGCCGAGGCTGGTCACCACCATCACCGCCTCGCTCATGTCCTCCTCGGCCGTGTAGCTCGAGACGGTGACCACGCACCGCAGGCCGGCTCCGACCGCCGCGAGCAGGCCGTTGCGCGAATCCTCGATGACGATCGCGTCGCCGCGCTCGATCCCCAGCTCGTCGATGGCCAGGTCATAGATCGCCGGGTCGGGCTTCTTGGCGGGCACGACGTCGCCGGCGAACACGCTGAAGTGCGCGGCGTGGTCGGTGCCGACGGCGTGCTCCAGCACCGCTCGGACCGACTCCTCGGCTGAGGTCGAGGCGACGGCCAGCGTCCACCCGGCCCCGATCGCCTCGCCGACGATCCGCGCGATGCCGGGACGGCCGGGCAGCCGTCCGGCACGGACGATCTCCTTGTAGCGCGCGGTCTTGCGCTTGTGCCAGTCGGCCAGCAGCGCCTTCTGGCCCTCGGGATCGGCGGGCAGGCCATAGGCGCTCACGAACTCCGGCGTGAGCAGCGAGGCCATCCGCTCCTTGCCGCCGCCGATCTTGAGCTTCTCGGCGTACTCGGACTCTGACCAGCTCACGGGCAGGCCGACCTCGGCGAAGGTCTCGTTGAACGCCGGCCGGTGCCCGTCGCGCTCGGTGTCGGCCAGGACCCCGTCGCAGTCGAAGATGAGCGCCGGCATCGGGTCCTAGCCGGCTGACGCGGACAGGACGCCGGCGCGGCCGGCGGAGCCGAACATCCCGATGTGGTGCTTGGCCATCTCCAGCACGGCGGTTCTGACGTGCTTGAGCATCGACGGCGGGTCGTGCTTTCCGGGGTTGGCGTCGAGGTACTCGCGGTGCGCTTCGACGAAGGCGATCTTCAGCGCGGTGGAGATGTTGACCTTGGCGCACCCACGTGAGATCAGGTCGGAGAACTGGTCGGCGCTGAGGCCGGTCCCGCCGTGGAGCACCATCGGGATCGGGTGCAGCTCGACGATCTCGGTCACGCGCTCGGGATGCAGCTCCGGAGAGCTCTTATAGAGGCCGTGCGCGGTCCCGATCGCGGGCGCGAAGCAGTACACGCCGGTCGTCTCGATGAACTGGGCGGAGACCTCGACCGGGTGCACCGCCCCCGCCTCATCGGAGCCGACGCCGTCCTCGACGCCGAGCACGCTCTCGATCTCCCCCTCCACATGGGCGCCGTGGCGCTCGGCCTCGGCCACCACCTCGATCGTCTGGCGCGTGTTCTCAGCCACGTCGAGCTGCGAGGCGTCGAAGAGGACCGAGTTCCACCCCGCCTCCAGGCAGGTGGTGATCCACTCCCGGTCGGGGCAGTGGTCCAGGTGCAGCGACACCGGCACCGGGACCTCGTCGGCGCGGGCGCGCCACATGCTGTACAGCGCCTTGGCGCCGATCGACTTCACCGTCTTGAGCGACGTCTGGACGATCAGCGGCGACTCCATCTCGGTCGCCGCGGCCAGCACCGCCTCGAGCGTCAGGTCGTCGACCACGTTGATCGCCGCCACGCCGTACCTGTCCGCGAAGGCCGGATCGAGAATCTGGCGGATGGGTACGACGGTCATCCCACAACCTCCCTCTTGGCCCCGACCGCCACCCCGGTATGGATGCGGCCCTGAGCCAGGTCGCTGGGAGCAATTTACCGCTCAAACGTTTAGCCCTCAAGGATCCTCCGTGCCCACGGCGCTGACAGCATGGTCGGGCTGCGCTGATTGGCGGCGCCGGCGCTCGTGTTCGGGATGCCTGGGCGGTGCCCCGGCAGGCCTCAGTGCGGACGGATCTCCCCGGACCCTCGCGCCACGAGTTGCGTGGGGATGACCATCGACTGGGGGGGGCCTCCGTCCCCGTCCATGCGCTCGAACAGCCGCTGGCACGCCGCGGCGCCGATCGCCCACGGGTCCTGGGCGACGATCGTCACCGGCGGCTCGAGCAGGTCCAACAGCGCGAAGTCGTCGAAGCCCACCACGGCGATCTGGTGGCGCAGGCCCAGGTTGCGCAGGCCTCGTACGGCGCCGATGGTGATGAGGTTCTGGGCCGTAAACAGCGCGGTCGGCCGCGCCCCGTCCAGCAGGGCGCCCACCCCTGTCTCGGCGGCGTCGGCGCCGTGGATGCCGAACACCACCAGCTCGCGCTCCAGCGCGATGCCGGCCTCGGTCAGCGCCTGCCGATAGCCGGCGAAGCGCTCGGTTGCGGTGGGGATCTCCTCGAGGTCTCCCAGGAAGGCGATTCGCGTGTGCCCGTGCGCCAGCAGGTGCGCGACGCCGTCGTAGGCGCCCTTCACGTTGTCCGAGAGGACGGTGTCAGCGCGGAGCAGTCGTGGCGGTCGGTCGACGAAGACCAGGTTGAGGCCCGCCCGCTGCTCGCCGGCGAGGTAGCTCTGGTCATCGCCGGTGGGCATGACGATGAGGCCGTCGACCCGACGGGAGATGAGCGCCGAGGTGAGCGCCCGCTCGCGATCGGGGTCCTCGTCGACGCTGCCGGCGAACACGGCGATGCCGCGGGCACGGGCAACGTCCTCCACAGCCCGGTGCAGGGCGGAGGAGAAGGGGTTGGCGATGTCCTCGAGCACCACGCCGATCGTCAGCGTTCGCCCGTCGCTCGAGCGAAGGCTGCGCGCGGTCAGGTTGGGCCGGTAGTCAAGCGCTGTCGCCGCGCGGTTGACACGGGCGACCAACTCGGGTGCCACCGAGGGCTCCGCGTTGATCACGCGTGACACCGTCTTGAGGCTGACGCCGGCCAGAGCGGCGACCTCGCGCATCGTCGGGCGAGTGCGCGGGCTGGGCGGCCCGGGAGACGGCACGGCAGTGTCAGAAACGTCCGACAACGTTTTCCTCTCGGGTCAGGGGGGCTGCGGTCGGCGAGGAGCATACCTCAACGTGGCGGCCTTGACAACGTTGTCTCAACGAGCTACGGTGCTCGGGATAACGTTGTCTCTTGAGGCACGGTCGCACGGGGACAGCACTTCGACCGCAGTACACGAGGAGGAGTTACTCGATGTCGACAGCGTCAGCGCTCACGCGTGAGCCAGCGCATCACCACGATCCGTCGGCGGCGCATCGGCGTCGCGGCGCTCGCCGTCGTCGCCGCCGTGGCCGTGGCCGCATGCGGGTCCAGCAGCTCGGGCTCTGGCGGGTCCAGCGGCAGCTCGGGCGGGTCGACCAAGGCGGGCGCGGTCAAGGTCGCGCTCATTCTCAAGACGTTCTCCAACCCGTACTTCGTCTCGATGGAGAAGAGCGCCAAGGCGGACGCCGCCAAGAAGGGCGTCAACCTCACGGTCTCCGCCGGCACCACCGACGGTGACACGAGCAGTCAGATCACCGCCATCGATAACGCCATCGCCGCCGGCGACAAGGGCATCATCATCACCACCAACGGCAACGCGGTGAACTCGGCGCTGGGCAAGGCGCGCGCCGCCGGCCTCTACACAATCGCGCTCGACACGGCGCCGACCCCGGCCAGCGCCGTCAACCTGACCTATGCCACCGACAACACCGCGGCGGGCAAGCTCGACGGCCAGTGGGCGGCGGCCAAGCTGGCCGGCAAGCCGGCCGACATCGCCATGCTCGACCTGTTCAATAACCAGGTCGTATCCGTCGATGTCGACCGTGACCACGGCTTCCTGGAAGGCATGGGGATCCCCGTCGGCGACCCGAACATCAATGGCAAGGAGGCGACGAGCGGGCACTACAGCGGCGGTAAGGGCGGCAGCTACAAGATCGCCTGCCAGCTGCCCACGCAGGGAGCCATCCCGACGGGCAAGTCCGCGATGCAGACCTGCCTGCAGAAGGACCCCAACATCAACCTCGTCTACGCCATCAACGAGCCGGCCGCCGAAGGTGCGGCCGAGGCGATCAAGGGCGTCGGCAGCAAGGCGATCGTCGTCGCCATCGACGGTGGCTGCTCGAACCTCCCGTTCCTGTCAAACGGCGAGATCGCAGCGACGGCCGGGCAGTTCCCGGGCAAGATGGCGTCTGACGGAGTCGACGCCATCTACAACCTGGCCACCAAGCACACGAAGCCGGCGGCGTCCCCGGGGCTGGGCTTCTTCAACACCGGCACCAAGCTCTACACGAACGACCCGATGACGGGCGTCCCGAGCATCACGTCGGCCCAGGCAAAGTCCATCTGCTGGGGCTAGGGCCGCGAGCCCGACTGCGAGTCACCGACTCGTTGACATCGCGACGGCCGTCGTCACTCCTGCGGGCGTGACGACGGCGCGATGTCCGCACACCTCACCGAACCTCGACGATAAGGATCCACCGTGGCTGACACCGCAGCAGTCTCGGCCGAGCCTGATTTCGAAAGCCTCGCGCCGAAACTGACACCGCTTGTCCGTGTCCAACGACAACTCCACGCGCACCCGGCTCTCGGGCCACTGATCGTGCTGATCGCGTCGGCGATCGTCTTCTCCTTCATCAACACGCGCTTCTACGCGTCGGCGAACATCTCGCTGATGCTTCAGCAGGTGGCCGTCATCGCCGCGCTGGGTGTGGCGCAGACGCTCATCATCCTCACCGCCGGGATCGACCTGTCGATTGGGGCGGCGATGATCCTGGCCCAGCTGTTCATGGCCCAGGTCGCTGCCAACAACCATGTCCCTGGAGTCCTGGCGCTGCTCATCGGTCTCGTGGTGGGGCTGGGGACGGGCGTACTCAACGGCGCGCTCGTCACCAGGTTCCGGATCCCGCCGTTCATCGCCACGCTCGGGACCTTGAGCATCTTCACGTCGATCGGCCTTCTCTACGCCAAAGGCCAGACGACCCAGGCCTCACAGCTGCCGGCCATCCTCAATTGGACCGGCAACGCAGTGAAGATCGGCCCGTTCAACCTCATCAACGGCGTGCTGTTGATGATTGCCCTGTACATCGTGGTCAACTACATGCTTACTCAGACCACTTGGGGACGTCACGTGTTCGCCGTCGGCGATGATGTCGACGCCGCCCGTCTGGCCGGTATCCGCACCAACCGGGTGCTGTTCAGCGTCTATGCGGTAGCCGGCATCATCGTCGCGATTGCCGCGTGGATCTCGCTTGGCTACACCGGAGCGGCGAGTCCCAACAACGCCGTCGACGCCAACCTGCAGAGCATCACCGCCGTAGTGATCGGAGGCACCAGCCTGTTCGGCGGACGCGGCGGAGTCATCGGCACTCTGTTCGGGGCCCTGATCGTGGTCGTGTTCACCTCGGGTCTCACGCTCGCCAACGTCAACGACCTCTACCAGCCGATCGCCGAGGGGCTTCTGGTGATCGCGGCCGTCGGCGTCGACCAATGGATCCGGAGGGTGAAGGTATGACCGATATGGCACACACAACCTCGCCGGGCGAGCGGGACTCGGACGACGGGGATACTCAGACCGTGGAGCGGTCGACCCCACAGCCACCCTCCAAGGGCACTCCGGTGCTGGAGGCGCGCGGACTGGTTAAGACGTGGGGACACGTCATAGGCCTGGCCAAGGTCGATCTGCGCTTGGACGCGGGCGAGGTGCTGGGGATCATCGGCGACAACGGCGCCGGGAAGTCGACCCTGATCAAGTGCCTCACCGGGGCGCTCCAACCCGATCGCGGCGAGATCCTGCTCGAGGGCAAGCGGGTGGAGTTCAAGAGCCCGCTGGAGAGCCGGCAGGCGGGAATCGAGACCGTGTACCAGACGCTGGCGGTTGCGCCTGCGCTGGACATCGCCTCGAACATGTACCTCGGCCGCGAGCGTCGGATGCCGGGGCCGCTGGGGCTCATCACGCGGCGGCTCGACAAGCGCGGCATGGTCAAGTCCGCCCGGGAGGAGATGACCAAGCTCGGCATCTCGACCCTGCAGGACATGCGTCAGAGAGTTGAGACCCTCTCGGGCGGTCAGCGCCAGGCGGTGGCCGTGGCCCGCGCGGCAGCGTTCGGGTCGAAGGTCATCATCCTCGACGAGCCGACGGCGGCGCTTGGGGTGAGAGAGTCCAACCAGGTGCTGGACATGATCCGCGAGGTGCGCCGCCAGGGCATCCCGGTCATCCTCATCAGCCACAACATGCCGCACGTATTCGACGTCGCCGACCGGGTCCACATCCAGCGCCTGGGCCGGCGGGCGGGGGTGGTGAGCCCGGCCACGACGACGGCGGCGGAGGCCGTCGCGATCATGACGGGCGCGAAACAGCTCGAGCCCACGCCTGAACCATGATCACGGTGGCAGGGGAGGCGCTGATCGACATCGTCGTCGGCGCCTCCGGGTCGATGCGGGCGGTGCCCGGCGGCGGCCCGTTCAACGTCGCGCGGACGATCGCGCGCCTGGGGGGAGAGTGCCAGTTCCTCGGCACTCTCTCCGAGGACCCGTTCGGCCAGCGGTTGCGGGCGGCGCTGAGGCGCGACGGTGTGCGAGTGGTCGTTGAGGAGCCCACGGCCACGCCCACCCCCGTGGCCATCGCCCAGGTCGACGACCTGGGAGTCGCCGACTACCGGTTCTACATCGACGGCACCGCGGCGGCGCACCTGGAGCCCGCGCATGTCCCGGCTGACCTCCTGCACGGGTCCAGTGCGCTCGCCGTCGGCGGGCTCGGCCTCGTGGTTGAGCCGATCGCGTCGACACTGAGGGCACTGGTCGCCGCCAAGCCTCGGTCGCTGCTGACCCTGCTTGATCCCAACTGCCGCCCGCGCGCCGTCCGGGATCCGCTCGCCTATCGCATGCGGATCGATGGCTTCGCCAGGGCGGTGGACGTCGTCAAGGTCTCCAGCGAGGATCTGGCCATGCTGCGGCCGGGGGAGGAGCTCGGCGCGGCCGCACGGGGCCTCCTGAGGTCTGGTCCGACGGCGGTGCTCGTCACCGACGGTCCGTCGCCGGTGCGGATCGTCACCGCCCATGGCGAGCGATCGGTGCCCGTGCCGCCGGTGCCAATCCTCGACACCGTCGGCGCGGGCGACGCGTTCGTGGCCGCCTGCCTGGTCGGATGGAGCGAGGCTGGGCTGAGCCGGGAGGACCTCGGCGACCTCGACGCCCTCGCCGAGGTCGCGGGCGCAGCGGTGCGCGTGGCCGCGGCCGCCTGCACGGTGTCGGGCGCGAACCTGCCCGTCGGCTTTCGACGGGACCGCCCGCCGATCAGGCCGCGAACAGCCGCTCCAGCGTCTGGCGCATGACCCCGGCGTCGGCGTCGATCCCCGTCCAGTAGCGGATGCCGATAACCCCCTGGTTGACGAGCATGCCCAGCCCATCCAGCACGGTGGCCCCGCGCTGCTCGGCGTCGCGCAGCAAGCCGGTCCGCGGTGCGGTTGGGGATGACGTCGGCGACGACCATCCCCGGGCCGATGCTCTCGGGCTCGATCTCGAGCCGCGCGTCGATGCCGGGGAACAGGCCGATCGAGGTGGCGTTGACGACGATCTCGGTGCCCGCAGGCACCGTGTACCGGTGATCCCACACGGCCAGCTCGGCGCTCGCTGGGGTGCGATCGCGGAGGAGCGAGACCAGCTTGCCGCCACGAGCGGCGCTGCGGTTGACGACGGTGATGTGCGCCGCGCCCGCCAGGGCCGACTCCACGGCGATCGCCCGAGCGGCGCCCCCGGCGCCGAACAGCACGATCGAGGCTCCGGTGGGGTCCACGACCGTGCGCAGCGAGGCGACGAACCCCTGCCCGTCGGTGTTGGTCCCCACCCAGCGGTCCGCACGCCGCATTGCGCAGTTGACGGCGCCGATGAGCTGTGCGGACTCGTCGAGCTCGTCGAGGTGCGTGATGACGGCCACCTTGTGCGGCAACGAGCAATTGAAGCCGGCCCATCCCATGGCCATGGCACCGCGGACCGCGTCGGCCAGCCGGTCGGGCGCGACGTCGCAGTTGATGAAGCGCGCATCGAGCCCGTGGTGGCGGTAGGCGGCCTCCACCATCGCGACCGTCGGGTTCTCAGCCGCTGGGGTGGCGAATGAGCCCGTCAGCACGCTCAGAAAGCCCGGAGCCATCCGCGCCACGATATCGCACCGGTATCGTGACACGATATCGTGACCGAGCGATACTACGATGGCGCCGTGCGGGAGGATGACCCCGTGCGCACCTTGAGCGCCGACATCGTCTTGATCGGGTCGGGCATGGGCGGCGCGACTACCGCTCTGGCGCTGGCCCGGCGCAGCGCCGACGTCCTCATCCTCGAGCGCGGCCAACGCCTCCCGCGCGAGCCGGCCAACTGGTCGGCCCGGGCCGTGTTCACCGAGCGGCGCTACAAGCCGGCCGAGCGCTGGCTGGACGGCGCCGGCACGCCGTTCGCCCCCGGTGTCCACTACGTCGTCGGGGGCAACACCAAGGTCTATGGCGCCAGCTTGCCGCGGCTGCGCGAGGGCGACTTCGGCGGGCTGGAGCACCGGGAGGGGACCTCTCCGGCGTGGCCCTTCGACTACGCGGCGCTCGAGCCCTACTACGGCGAGGCCGAGGCGATGTACCGGGTGCACGGGACCCCCGGCGAGGACCCGACCGAGCCCTGGCGCTCGACGCCGTTCCCCTACCCGGCGCTCGGCCACGAGCCCTACATCGCCGACCTCGCCCGCCGGCTGCGGGCCCAGGGGGTCACGCCTTCGGCCAACGCGATGGGCGTCGACCTGCGCCCCGGCGGCCAGTGCGTGCGCTGCGCCACCTGCGACGGCTTTCCGTGCCCGCTGGGGGCCAAGAGCGACGCGGAGACGTGCGCCATCGAGCCCGCGCTGCGCACCGGCAACGCCCGTCTGGAGACCGGCATCCGCGTGCGCCGGATCGCCACCGATGCCACCGGCCGTTGCGTGACCCACCTGCTTACCGACGGGCCCGATGGACCGCTGCGGGTCACCGCCGGGCGGTTCGTGCTGTGCGCGGGCGCCGTGAACTCGGCCGCTTCTGCTGCTGGCCTCTGCGGACGAGAAGCACCCCCTCGGGCTGGGCAACCGCTCGGACCAGGTGGGGCGCAACTTCATGATGCACAACAACGCGCACGTCGTCGCCGTCGACGTGGACCGCCGCAACGACGTCATCTTTCAGAAGACGCTGTCGGTCAATGACTGGTACCTCGACGGCGGTGACGGCTACCCGCTGGGCGCGATGCAGCTGATCGGCAAGGTGCAGGGCGCGATGATGGCGCTCGAGGCACCGCGCGTCCCTCGCCTCCTGCTCGATCAGGTCGCGGCGCGCAGCGTCGCGTGGCTGGTCATGGCCGAGGACCTCCCGCATCCCGATAACCGCGTGATCGTCGACAGCGCCGGGCGGATCACCACGGTCCGCCACGCCCGCGGGAGGCCACCCACCGGGAACTGCACAAGCGGGTCAAGCAGCTCCTGCGCGGCGCCGGCTACGACGCGGTCCTCGACCCAGTGGTTCGACATCTCCATGAACAGCCACCAGTGCGGGACCGTCCGGGCCGGGCTTGACCCCGCCACGAGCGTGCTGGACCCGTGGTGCGAAGGCGCACGAGCTGGAGAACCTTTGGGTGATCGACGGCGGCTTCTTCCCCTCCTCGGGGGCGATGAACCCGGCGCTGACGATCGCCGCTCAGGCGCTGCGGGTTGTCGCCGAATCAGACCTGGCCGGCTGACGGCTCGATGCTCGTGTGGCAGCGCGGGATCTCCGGCGGCTCGTCCGCCGCCGCGGCGGCCTCACGAAGTTATGGGGTCTAGACCCCATTGGAGGGCGGACGACCCGGCGGGTAGCGTTCCACCGCGCAGACCACATCGCTCGGGGCGCGGTGCGGGGACCGGGGTGGGGGCCGCGCGCGTCACCCCGCGCGCGGCCCCTTCGTCCATCGCATCGGCAGCCTTGCCCCGAGCGCTGTGGCTGTCCATCGCCGGTCTAGGGCTCGACGAGCCCCTGGCGGATGGCGTAGCGCGTGAGCTGGACGCGGTCATGCATGCCGAGCTTCTCCAGGATGTTGGCCCGGTGGCGGTCGACCGTCTTCTCGCTGATCACGAGCGTGTCGGCGATCTGCCGGGTGCTGTAGCTCTCGGCGATGAGCTTGACCACCTCCTGCTCGCGCGGGGTGAGCGGATCGGCGCGGACGTCCTCGTTGTCGTGCGCCTGGCGCAGGTAGTCGCGGATGAGCGAGGTCATCGCCCCCGGGTACAGGAACGACTCGCCGCGCATGGCCGCGCGGCACGCCTCCACCAGGTCCCGGTCGGCGGCGCTCTTGAGCACGTAGCCCGACGCCCCGGCCTTGAGCGCCTCGTAGAGGTAGCGCTCGTTCTCGTGCATCGAGAGGATCAGCAGGCGCAGCTCGGGCCGGCGCTGGTGCAACTCGCCCACCGCCTGTAGCCCGGTCATGCGGGGCATCGAGATGTCGATGATCGCCAGGTCGACGTGGTCGGCCAGGGCCAGCTGGATCGCCTCGGCGCCGTCCCCGGCCTCGGCGACGACCTCCAGGTCGGGCTCGGCGTCGAGGACGAGCTTCAGTCCGCGCCGGACGAGCGCGTGGTCGTCGGCGAGGAGGATCCGAGTCTTCAAGGGGGTCATGGGTGCGCCTCGGCCGCCACGCCTTCCACGAGCAACGTGACCGCACAGCCGACGCCGTCCTCGTTGGGTCCGACGTCCAACGTGGCCCCGATGAGCGCGGCTCGCTCGCGCATGCCGCGGATCCCCGTCCCCGGCTCGCCGCCGGTACGCAGGCCGCGCCCGCGATCGGAGACCGTGACCATGAGGTTGCCGTTGCGCGCGGCCAGGCGCAGCTCGGCGTGGTCGGCGCCCGAGTGGCGCGCGACGTTGGTGAGCGCCTCCTGGGCCACCCGGTAGACGACCAGCTCCTCGTCGTGCCCGAGCTCGGGCAGATGCTCATCGAGACGTTGGCTGACGCCGATCCCGGTCCGCTGCGCGAATCGCTCGCACAGCACCGCCAGGGCGCTCACCAACCCCAGATCGTCCAGCGCCTCGGGCCTCAGTTCCAGCGCGATCCGCCGCACGTCCTCCAGGCTGGAGCGCACGGCCTCCTGGATGTCCTCGATGTCGGTGCGCAGCGGGGCGTCGAGCAGGCCGCGCACCCGGGCGAGGCCGAGCAGCACCGCGGTGAGCTCCTGCCCGACCTGGTCGTGCAGCTCCAGCGCGATGCGCAGGCGCTCGGACTCCTGCGCCTCCAGCACCCGGCCGGTCGCCTCGCGGCGCTCGATCTCCAGGCGGGCCAGCATCTCGTTGAATGTGAGCGCCAGCTCGCCGGCCTCGGAGCTGGCGCTGGCCCCCGGCATGCGCGCGCCGGGTCGCGTGAGGTCGACGCGACGCGCCAGCGAGGTCAGCGTCTCCAGCGGCCGGACGATCCGCCGCAACACGACCAGGTTCACGAGCGCCACCAGCACCAGCGCCGCGGTCAGCACCAGTGCCTCGTCAGCGGCGAACGAGGAGAACTTGCGCGGGGCGAGAACGACGAGTGTCACCGCCACCGCTGCCACGAGCACCAGCGCGTTGACGCCGGCGACCCGGTAGACGAGGGGCACGTACTTTCTCCGGTGAGGTGGCTCGCTCACGACGCTTTCAGCGGGCAGTCAGTCCGATCTCTCGAGCTTACGCAGCATGGCCCACTGCCGGGTCTCCAGCTCGCCGGTGTCGATGTGCAGCGTGCGGCCGATCTCGTCGCGGGGGATGCCGGCCAGCAGCAGGCCGAAGATCGCCTGCTCAAGGGAGTCAAAGCGCCGGCGCAGGCCGTCGGCCAATGTCGACGGCACCGGCGGGAGCCGGCTCATCCCGGTGGCGGCCCGCCGGATTGCGACGTAGAGGTCCGAGCCCAGCGCGGACTTGCTCAGCAGCCCGTCGGCCTCGGCGACGACGCACGCCGCGGCCAGCATGTAGTCCGAGAAGGCCGAGTAGATGAGAACCGCCGGCGGCTCCGGGAGCCGCTTGAGCTTGCGGCTGAGCCACAGCCCGGAGTGTCCCGGTAGCTGATAGTCGACGATGGCGACGTCGAGCCGCACCTGCTCGGCGGCCTCGGCGGCGGCCTCGGCGCTGTCGACGGCGCCGACGACGTCGAAGTCGGGCTCGGATGCGAGCAGGCCCCGCAGCCCGGCCAGGATCGCCGGGTGGTCGTCGACGACCAGGCAGCGGATCGGGGTCTGCTCGGTCTCGCGGATGCCGGTGCCATTGCGGCTGATCGCCGGCTGCTGCACGGAGGCTGTCATCGTGGGTCCTTCCTGTGGTGTGATGGCTCGCAGGTTGCAAGCCCGCGGGTGCCCACGCAATGGGGGCGATCCCCCATCTGCGCCCGGGGGCGGTACCCACGCGGAAGGGCGCGAGTGAGTGTTCTGACATGCTCGACAGCTATGTCGACAGTGAGCTTGACGCGCGGGTGCCGGGAATGCGTGAGCACGCGACGACCCTCGCACGCGCGAGAATTCCTCAGCTTGACGGGAGGTAGGAGATGAGCAAGAAGACATTCGTGATCGTCGGCGCCAGCCTCGCGGGCGCCAAGGCCGCCGGGGAGCTCCGCGAGCGCGGCTTCGACGGCCGGATCGTCCTCGTCGGCGCCGAGACCGAGCGCCCCTACGAGCGCCCACCGCTCAGCAAGGACTACCTCCAGGGCAAGTCCGAGCGCCAGAAGGCCTACGTCCACGACGAGGACTTCTATGGCCGGCAGGAGATCGAGCTGCGCCTCGGCGCGACGGCTGAGTCGATCGACCCGCAGGCCTCGACGGTCACCCTCGACGGCGGCCAGGAGCTCGCCTACGACAGCCTGCTGCTCACCACCGGAGCCGAGCCCCGCAGGATCTCGGTGCCCGGAGCCGACCTCGACGGCGTCCACTACCTGCGGACGTTCGCCGACTGCGACGCGCTGCGCGATCGCCTGGGCGCCGGCAGCGGCCGCGTGGCCGTCGTGGGCGCGGGCTGGATCGGGTCGGAGTTCGCCGCGTCCGCGCGCGGCGCGGGTCTCGACGTCACCGTGATCGACCCGCTGGCGGTGCCCAACGAGCGGATCTTCGGCGCCGAGATCGGCGCGTTCTATCGCGACGTCCATGTCCGCAACGGCGTGGAGATGCTGCTGGAAGACGGCGTCGAGGCGCTCGAGGGCGATGGCTCGGTGAGTGCTGTGCGCACCGCCAGCGGCCGGCGCGTCGAATGCGACTTCGCGGTCATCGGAGTCGGCGTCGTCCCACGCGTCGCGCTGGCCGAGGCCGCGGGACTGACCGTGGAGAACGGCATCCAGGTCGACGCCGCGTGCAGGACCTCGGCGCCCAACGTCTTCGCGGCCGGCGACGTCGCCAACGCCTGGTACCCCTTCTATGACCGCCACATCCGCGTGGAGCACTGGGCCAACGCGCTCAACCAGGGTCCCGCGGCGGCGCGCGCGATGCTGGGCGACGCGGTGAGCTACGACCGCATCCCGTACTTCTTCTCTGACCAGTACGACGTCGGCATGGAGTACTCCGGCTACGCCACCGACTGGGACGAGGTCGTGTTCCGCGGCGACCGGGAGGGCGGCGAGTTCGTCGCGTTCTGGCTCGCCGACGGGCGGGTGGTGGGCGGGATGAACGTCAACGTCTGGGACGTCAACGAGCACGTGCAGGCGCTCATCCGCTCGCGCCGGCAGGTCGACGCCTCCGCGCTACGTGACGCCGATACGCCGCTCGAGTCGCTGGTGGCCCAGCCGGCGAGCTAGGCGAGGTGCCATCCACAGAACGGGAAACCGGGAGGACCGTCGCCCGCCCGCGCCGCCTTTCGGGCGATAGCGCGCCTTAGGCTCGGAGAGCGGGAGAGACGTCGCCCGCCGTCCCGGCGCGACCCCGTGAGGGCTACGGTTTGCCCGCCTTGCTCCGCTTTACCGGTCGCGCCGGGCCGGATCGGGATTGGACCGGCGGCTCGACCTCCGGCTGCGCGCCTCGGTCGCCTCCGATGATCGGCCGGTCATGCGCCGGCGACGCCGGTCATCCGGCGAACCGTCCGTGTTCGCCACCGGACACGCAGCTGATGCCGGGGGTAGGTTTGAGTGGTGCTTGCACCGCCGGATCCCCGCCATACGGTCGCCCTGCTCGATGCGGACCCCGACCTCGCCATCGGCGTTCCCCCCGACGAGGCGCAGCTGGCCCGCAGTCGTGCCGTCGCGGCGGTGATCGAGCTCGAGCCGCCCAGCTGGGACACCGCGCCGCTGGGGGCGCGGGCGCAGGCGGGCTGGCTGGGCCTGTTCGTGCTCGACGGTCTGCTCCTCCGGCGCGTGGTTGTGGGCAAGCGCCCGGCCTGCGAGCTGTTCGGCCCGACGGACCTCATCCGGCCATGGGACACCGACGGCGAGTACGACCCGCTGCCGATCTCGATCGACTGGCTCGTCCTCAAGCGCACGCGGCTGGCGGTGCTCGACACCGCGTTCGTCCTCCGTATCGCCCGCTGGCCGACGATCACCAGCCGCCTGGTCAGCCGGGTGGCCCAGCGTGCGCGCTACCTGACGCTGACCCAGGCCGTCACCCACCTCCCCCGCGCCTACGTCCGGCTGCTCATCCTCTTCTGGCTGCTGGCTGAGCGGTGGGGGAGGGTGGGGACCGAGGGGGTGTACGTCACCCTCCCGCTCACCCACGAGGTGCTGGCGATGCTCATCGGAGCTCACCGGCCCACGGTGACCATCGCGCTACAGCGCCTCACCCGCGCTGGATTTCTCATCCGCGAGCGCTCGGACCGCTGGCTGCTCACCAACAGCGGCATCGAGACGCTCAAGCATCCCGAGAGCATGGCGCTGGCCCTCGACGAGGGCCCGCTGTACGGCGACGAACAGCCGCATCCCGAAACGTGAGCCGGGACGGCCGTCGGCGGGTACCGTCGTGGTCGCGATGTTGTCCCACGACCTCGGTGGCGCGCTGATCGGGTATCTGAGCGACGCCCACGCGCTCGAGCAGATCGGCCTGCGCGTCCTCGAGGAGGGCTGCCGACTGGATCCCGACGAGACGACGGCCGACATCTACCGCGCACACCACCAGCAGACCTTGGGTCACCTGCGCCTCATCGACGAACGGCTCGGCGCCCACGACGTCCGCCCGCCGGCGCCGAGTGAGGCTGCCGTGCGCATCGCCGCCCTGCAGATCGAATTCGCTCCGGGCGCCTCCTGCACCCCCGCGGAACTCGCCATCAGCGCCTACACCCTCGAGAACCTCGAGATCGGCGTCTACCAGGCGCTGCGGGGCCTTGCCCGCCGCCTCCACGACCACGAGACCGAGGTCATCGCCCAGCAGATCCTCGAGCAGGAGGAGGACGCCGCCGAACTGGTGGCGAGCCGGATCGACCGGGCGCTGCCGGCCTAGGCCGATGTTGAGGACAGACGTCGACTCGGGATCTCGCGACGAGGGTGAATCGACGCATAGTGAGGCAATTCACCCTCGCACTGGGGCCTCACGCTTGATGCGCCTCGTCCGCGCCCGCCATGCGGACATAGTCGATCAGCGCGCGGTCCTCGGACGTGCGCCGTTCCACGAGCTGGCCGGTGCAGGCGCACATGTCCAGCCGCACCCGATCGTCTGAGAGCTCCACGACGCGCCACGTGGCGCCGAAGAGCTCCCAGCGTTCGAGGTCGGCCAGGGTGAGCGAGGTGTCGGCCATCGGTCCTGAGACCCTAACCCTCACGGCTGCGCAGACTCGCGGCTAGCGCGGGGTCACTCGTGCGACCCTCGGCGGCGACGATCAAGCTCGATGTCGCCGTACGAGCCCTGGCGCTGTCGGTCGGGCGCCCCAACAAAGCCGCCGGCGGCCTGCCAGCGGCGGCGGGGAGGCCCCGCGTACTTGCCGAACGGGGCCGACGGCATCACCGGGCCGGCGAAGCCACCCACTCTCTCCTGGCGGACGTCGTGATGACGAGGATCTACTGCGTTGGGCATGGTTCATGCCTCCTTGGAATCGTGCCACGATATCGTAGCACGATATGTGAGACCCGCGGGCGTCTCGCCGGCAGCGGAAGCGAGATCCGGCGCGGCTGGAGCACCCGCTCGCGCTGACGCTCATAGAGGAGGTCACGCAGGTGGCCCTGGAGCAGGTCCTCGACGGTGATCAACCCCACGATCTGGCTGGGGTCCGCGCGCGACAGGACGACCGCTGTCGTCACGTGCACCGCGCACGCCGTGATCCTGAGCACGCGCGGACCGAGCGAGAAGTCGCCCAGATGCTCGACGCGCTCCCGGACGGGCCGGGTCAATGCGTCAGCCGCATGAGCTGCAGGTCTGCGGCTTCGCTCTCGCTCAGTTCCCCGATCAGGGCTTGCATCGTGGGCGCCAGCTGCGCGAGCTCGCGCAGGTGCACCTCCGAGAGGGCGCTCAGGGTCAGCGCGCCGAAGTCGGTCAGCTTGAGGTGGACGACCGATTGCGTGTCGGGATCTCGCTCACGCGTGATCAGTCCCTTTTCCTGAGTGCGGTCGATGAGCCCCACGGCGCTGTGGTGGCGGATGATCAGAACCTCGGCGACCTCGCCCACCGTCGCGCCGCGCGGGTCTTGCGATGAGCGGATGGCGAGCAGTAGCTGGTGCTGGGTGGGCGTGATGCCGGCGCGCCGCGCCTGCTGCTCGCTCCAATGCAGGAAGCGGCGCAATCCATAGCGGAACTCCGCCAGACGCTCGTAGTCGGCGTCGGTGAGCTTGCTTTTTGAGCGGGGCATGTCGCGCCACGATATCGTGGCGCGACTTCACGGGCGGCGAGGGCCCGCGCCCCCGCGGCCCGGTGGCCCGGTGGCCCGGTGGCCCGGTGGCCCCGTGGCCCCGTGGCCCCGCGGCCCGGTGGCCCGGTGGCCCCGTGGCCCGTGCGGCCCCCGCGGCCCCCGCGAGCCCCGCGGCCCCGCGGGCCGATCAGGCTGTGACGGCCTCGTCCGCGGTGGCGAGCCACGGATAGCGGGCGGTGTCCTTGCCGGCGTAGTCGGGATCGAGGTAGATGAAGCACCGCTGGATGTGCCAGTCACGAATCTCGAACACGTCGCACCAGCGCCCTGCACCCCACTCCGGGACGCCGGTGCGCCAGGGACCGTCCTCGTGCTCGCCGTAGCTCGTGCCCTCGCACACCACCGTGTCCGAGCCGGAGAAGATCCAGTTGAAGTTGGCGTAGTCGTGGCGGATTGACTTGAGCGTCGCCCCGACGTCGCCGAACATCTTGCCGATCTCCTCGCGGCCGTTGGCGATCCCCCACTTCGGGAACATCACCTGGGCGTCGACCGCGAACAGCTCGAGGATGCTCTCGCCGCTGGAGGTGACGCCGCCGTTGTCGAACGCCTTGAGGTACTCCAGGGCGACGGACTTGCGCTGCTCGTCGGTCATCGTCTGACGCGTGAGGGTCATCGACCTCTCCTTTGGGTGTGTGGTGTCTCTGACTGCGTGCGCTGCTCACGCCTCGCTGTCTGCCGGAGCATCCACGATCCCCTGCCGATGCGCCACCGCCGCGGCCTCCACGCGGCTCGAGACGCCCAGCTTGGAGAGGATGTTGGAGACGTGAACGCTGGCGGTCTTGCGTGAGATGAACAGCGTCTCGGCGATCTGGCTGTTGGAGCGCCCGTCGGCGACGAGGCGCAGGACCTCTTCCTCGCGGGCGGTGAGGCCCAGTCGCTCGGCCGCATCGGGCTCGACGTCAGGGGCGACGGGTGTCGCGGGCGCGGTGCCGTTGGTCGCGCTGCCGGCCGGCAGGCGGGCACGGCGGATGAGCGCCTCCACCTCAGCCTCCAGGGGCGCGGCACCGGCGGCTCGCGCCAGCGCGAGGGCCTCGCTCGCGGCGACCCCCGCCTCCGCCACCTCGCCGTTGCCACTCAGGGCCTCGGCGAATCGGAACAGGGCGTAGGCGAGCGGCACGGGGTCGTGCGTCTCCCGCCACTGCTCGGCTGCCTCGCGCCAGGCGGTGGTCTCACCCTCACGTCGGAGCCGCGCGTGTTCTGCCAGCGCCAGCGCGCGATGGCCCCGATCGGTCGGGCTGAGGATGCGCAGCGACCCTGCCTCGGAGCGCACGGCGTCGGCCTGGGTGAACACCTGAGCGGGCAGCGCGCGGCCCTCGTCCTGAGCGGCCAGCGCGAGGTCGGCCTGAACGCGGGCCGCGAGCGACAGAACCATCCATCGGTAGCGGGGCTCGTCGCCGAGGTCGTCGCGCGCCAGCGTCTCCATCAGCATCCCGTGCGCGGCCTCCAGCTGACCCCGTGAACGCGCCAGCTCGGCCTCGATCACAACCAGCGGGTAGACGAACTGGGCGGCGGACGACGCGCGGAGATGCTGGCGGGCCTCCCGCAGCTCGTGGTCGGTGTCAGACAGCCGGCCGAGGATGAGATTGAACTCGGCGCGCAGCAGCCAGACGCATGCGGCAAATACCCCGGGCGCCTCGAGGCCGGGCCTCAACTCCTCCAGTGCCTGCTCCAGCCGTCCCGAGCGCGCCAGTGCCTCGGCGCGATTGGCGCGCAGGAAGGCGCCCATCGTACGTCCAAGTCCGAGCTGCTCGGCGGGCGGCAACGCTCGGTCGCAGGCGGCGATGGCGTCGTCGTAGCGGCACACCATCAGGTACATGTCCGACATGTTCACCAGCGCCCTGAGGCCGAGCCATGAGACCCCGAGCTCCAGCGCTTCGTCGGCGGTACGGCGCTCGAGTTCGAGCGCGTCCTCGAACTGGCCGGACACCATCATCGTTCTGGCCAGCACCTCCTGGGCCTCGAGCCTGTCGCCGGTGGCCCCGACCGCCTCCGCGGCGGCCAGAGCGCGCTCCGCGACCGCCCGGGCTCGCTCCGCCTCCGAGACGCGCGCAAGCGCCCGGGACTGGCGGCTGAGGACGTGGGCGCTCATGGCGGTGGGAGGGTCGAGCGGGAGCAGCCCGACGGCCTGCTCGAAGCCGGCCACCCCTTCCTCCTCGCGCCCGAGATCGCCGAGCAGCTCCGCCCGATAGGCGAGCAGCTGTGCGCGACGCTCCGGAGCGGCCGCCTCGCCGGCCTCGGCGAGCGCCTGGTCCAGGAGGGCGAGAGCGCGGTTGGGGTCTCCGGCCCGGTGGGCGGCACTGCCCGCCCGCGCCAGCAGCTCCACATGGTCGATCGCTGCGCGCTCTGCGGCGTCTGGCACCTGACTCCAGAGCTCCAGCGCCAGCTCGAAATGCCGGCGCGCCGTCACCGGTGCCGAGGCGGCGGCGGCCGCCGTTCCCGCGCGGACTGAGGCGGGCAGCGCGCGGGGCACGTCGTGGGCGGCGAGCCAGTGGTGGGCGAGCATGGTGCTCGTGTCGAGATCGTGCTCGTCCTCGTTCTCGTTCTCGGCGCGATGCTCGATCGCCTCGGCATAGGCGCGGTGCAGCCCGGCGCGTTCGTGGGGCAGCAGGTCCTCGTGGATGGCGGTCCGCGCCAGCGCATGGCGCAGCGCGTACCCGGGCCCTGACGCGTCCACCACGAGCAGCTGCTGCTCGACGGCCTCGCGCAGACCGGCGTGCAGCTCGGGCGCCGGGAGTTGCGCCACCGTCATCAACAGCCAGTCCGGGACCCAGCGGGCGGCGGCCGACACCACGCGCAGCAGGTGCTGCGCGCTGTCAGAGAGCAGGTCGGCGCGCGCGAGCACCACGTCACGCAGCGACGGAGGCAGGTAGTTCTGGTCGATCCCACCATCGCGCACCGCGCCGAGCAGCTCCTCGACGAAGAGTGGGATGCCCTCCGAGCGCTCGAACACGAGGTCGACGAGCTCGCGATCGGGCCGCTCGCCGAGGATCGCCTCCATCTGGGCGGCGACGTCGACCGCGCTCAGGCGCTCGAGCTCCAGGCGCTCGAGCGCGCGCTGCTGCTCCCAGCGCGCGGTCATGCGGCGAAACGGATGGGCGCGATGCAGCTCGTCGGAGCGCACCGTGAGCACGAGGAGCAGCGGCCGCCTGACCGAACCGCCGACGAGCAGCGCGAGCAGGTCGAGCGTCGCCTGGTCGCCCCACTGGACGTCCTCGAACACGAGCACGAGCGGCCGCTCGGAGGCCAGGCGCCCGATCACGGCGACGATCAGCTCGAGCAGGCGCGACGGGTCGCGCTCGCCCGACAAGGCATGGGAGCGGCCGTCGTCGAGTTCGGGCACCAGTCGCCCGAGCTCGCCCCGCGCGGCCCCCAAGAGCTCGTCGAGCTCATCCTCGCTCACATCGGCCGCCAGCGCCCGGAACATGTCGATCGCCGGCGCCAGTGGGATCCCGCCGCCCTCGAGCTCGACGCACCCGCCGCTCAGCACCCGCGCGTCCGAGCTGCGCGCGCGCTCCACCAACTCGGCGACGAGCCGCGACTTGCCCACGCCGGCCTCGCCGCCGACGACCATGGTCACCCCATCGCCGGCCAGGACGCGCGCCAGCGCCTCCGAGAGAGCTTCAGATTCCGTTCGCCGCCCCACCAGGACGGGGCTGACCAGGCTCGCCGCCACGCCGGGATCATCTCAGACGCACCGAAAACCAAGCTCTCGACTTTCCGTTTGCCGGTCGCGCGGCCGTGGGTAGGCCTTAGTTGCCACCGAATTGAGGGAGGATCGATGTCCGGCAAGATCATCGTGTCGGGGGCGATGCGACGCGGGTTGGGGGCCCTCGGCTGCGGGTTCGTCGCAGCTGTGCTGACCGCGGGCGCGCTCGCCACATCCACGGCCGGCGCCGCTCAGCCCTCGGGTCAGGCCCCGGGCGGCCCGGGCGCCCAGTCCTACCTCGACGTGGCTCGCAAGGACTGCTTCGGGACCGCGCGCAACACCACCTCCAAGGTGTGGTTCACGGTGGCGGGCGGCGTGCTGTCAGACGTGTTCAGCCCCAACATCGAGGCCACCAACGTCAAGACGGTCCAGTACATCGTCACCGACGGGCACACCTTCGCCGACCTCCAGCAGCGCGACATGACCTACTCGCTGTCCTCCCCGGACCCCAGCGGCATGGTCTGCCAGGTGACCAGCACCGACCGGGCCCACGGGTTCCGCCTGGTCAGCGACTACATCACCGACCCCGCGCGTACCAGCGTCGTGGTGCACACGACGCTCCAGCCGCTCAACGGCGACGCGGGCGCGGTCGCCAAGCTCAAGGTCTACGTGCGCTATGACGCCACGATCGACAACAGCGGGGGCGGCGGGACCACCAACGGCGGCGCCAACGACGCCACCGTCGACCCGTCGAGCACCGCTCTTGTCTCCTCCGACACCACCGCCCCGACGGGCCCGTTCGCGGCCCAGGTGGTCGGAGCGCTCGTCGCCGACCACCCGTTCCTGTCTGAATCAAGCGGCTTTGTCGGCACGGCCAGCGACGGACTGAACCAGCTCGACGCCCATCACGCGCTGGTGAACGACTACCAGACCGCGACGGACGGCAACGTCGTGCAGACCGCCCTGCTCGACACAACGCCCGGTCGCCCGTTCACGCTCGCGCTCGGCCTCGCTCCGGCCGCGGCGGGCGCCATCGCCGCCGCCCAGGGCAGCGCCACGCAGCCGTTCGCGCGGACGCTCGCCCAGTACGAGGCGGGCTGGCGGGACTACGACGCGTCGCTGCGGCGCCCGCCCGCCGGGCTGACCGGCTTCTCGCGCGCCCAGGACGCCGCCATGCAGAGCACGTACTGGCTGTCGGCCAACGTCATCAAGGCCGCCGAGGACAAGACCAACATCGGCGCCTTCGTGGCCTCGCCCACGGATCCGTGGGGCCAGTCGGTGCCGGCGTCCACGACCCACGCGGGCTGGACCTACCGCGAGGTGTTCGCGCGCGACAGCTATGAGACCTTCACCGGCCTGCTTGCCGACGGCGACCGCGCCTCCGCGCGGGACATGGTCACGTTCATGTTCGACAAGACCCAGCAGCCTGACGGCAGCTTCCCGCGTGACTCCGAGCTCGACGGCTCCGTGGCCCCCGACACGTTCGGGCTCTCGGAGATCGACGAGGTCGCCTACCCGCTGCTGATGGCGTGGGAGGCGGGGCTGTCCGGAGACGCCTCCTTCTACCGCGATCACATCCAGCCGGCCGCCGACTACATCGTCGACCACGGTCCCAGCACCGGGGCCGAGCGCTGGGAGGAGCACCCCGGTTACTCGCCGGCGACGATCGCCTCCGAGATCGCCGGTCTGGTGGCGGCCGGTCAGCTCGCCCAGGCCGCCGGGGACACCGCCCGCGCGCACCTGTACCTGGCCACCGCCGACGACTACCAGCGCAACGTCAAGGCCTGGACGGTCACTACGTCGGGCCCCGACGGCCCCCGCTACTTCATCCGCGAGTCGGTCTCGGGCAATCCCAACACCGACCAGACCTACAACCTGGGCAACGGCAGCCTCGACAACATCGACCAGCGCTCGATCATCGACGCCGGCTTCCTCGAGCTGACGCGGATGGGCGAGCTGTCGGCGACCGATCCGGATGTCCGGGCGTCGCTGAAGGTCGTGGACTCGGTCCTCGAGAGCCAGACGAGCTCCGGCCCCGGGTGGCATCGCTACGGGATCAAGGCCAAGGGGAGCACCGACGGCTATGGCGACTGCTACGTCCCCGACCCCACCAGCTGCTCGCCCACCGGCGAGGGCTGGTTCACGCACGCCGTGGGCTCCGGCCACCTGTGGCCGCTGCTCGACGGCGAGCGCGCCGAGCAGGACCTGCAGGCGGGCGCGCCCGCCGCCGCCTCACGGCTGGCGGCGACGTTCCAGCGCATGACCTGGGGCCTCGGGTATGTCCCCGAGCAGGTGTGGGAGGACCCCAACACGCCCGCGTCCCCGTTCGGCGCGGACCCCACCACCGCCTCGATCGGCTTCACCAACGGCAAGGCCGCCGGATCGGCCGCGCCGCTCATCTGGGGCCAGGCCCAGTATCTGCGCCTGGTGCTCGACCTCCAGGACGGCAAGGTGTCCGACCAGCCGTCGATCACCCGGGCCCGCTACCTGAGCCCTGGCCCGCCGTCCGACGTCGGGGTGACGCTCACCTCGCCGTCCTCGGGGGCGATGACCACGGGCCCGACGACGACGGTGACCGGGACGACGACCCCGGGCGCCACCGTCGAGGTCTCGTCCGGGCAGCCGGGCTCGACGGCTAACACCACCACGGTCGTGGCCACCCTCGCCGACGCCCAGGGCGACTTCAGCGCGACGGTGCCCACCCCGTCGGGCACGACGGTGATCACGGCGGCGGCGACGACTGGCCCCCATGCCACCGGCTGGGCTCAGGAGTCGGTGATGGGTGGCGCCTAGGCGAAGCTGACCGACAGGCTCGGCCCGCTCGCCAGCGTCTGGTAGACGACGCAGTAGCGCTCGGTGAGCTTTGCGAGCAGCGTTAACTGCTCGGGGTCCAGGTCGCCGTCCAGCTCGAAGGAGAGGCGGATGGCGCTGAAGCCGACGGGCGCGTCGCGGTCGACGCCCAGCGTGCCCCGGAAGTCCAGTTCGCCCTCGGCCCGGACCCGTCCGGTCGTCACGGGGAGCTCGAGCGACGTGGCCACCGCGCGCAGCGTCACCCCGGCACACGCCACCAGTGCCTCGAGCAGCATGTCGCCCGAGCACAGCAGCGTGCCGTCGCCGCCCGTGGCGGGATGCAGTCCGGCCTCGGCCAGCGCTCGGCCGGTCTGCACCGAGCACGAGACGCCGTCGCCGAGCGAGCCCTCGGCGCTCAACGTCACCAGCGCGGCGTCGGGCTCGTCGCGATAACGCTCCTTCAGAGGGCCCTGCACGGCCACCAGCTCGTCGCGGTCCATGGTCGGATCTTAGAGCCCGCGGGGTTGCGCAGCGCCCGTGTGCGTGACATGGTGCCGCGGCGTATGGCGAGGTTCAGGCCCGTTCCGTTCGCAGATCGCTCCGAGGGTCAGAAGGTGATCATCGGCGCCGTGATCCCAGCGCTCGTCGGCGCGCTCGCCGGCTTTCTCGTCGGCGTGTCGGCGGCCGCCTACTGGGTGGTGGCGCTGCTCGCGGGCGTGGGCGCCTTCCTCGGCGGCTTCGAGCACACCGACGGCTGGGATGCCGCCGACCGCGGCTTCTTCGGCGGCGTCATCTACGGCACCACCCTGCTGCTGGTGCACCAGCTCATCCACGACCAGGCCAAGGTCTCGCTGGGCAGCTTCCCGCCGTTCCTCGTCGTGATCACCGCCCTGGCCGGGACGCTCCTGTCCGCGGCCGGGGGGCGGCTGGCCCGGACGCAGCGCACCCGCGCCGTCAGCCGCCGACCGGCGTAGCGCTCTCGAGCAGATTGGCCTGGACGCGGACCAGGTGCGCGCGCATGACGCGGATGGCATGGTCCAGCTCGCGCTTGGAGAGCGCCTCGACCAGCTCGACGTGATCGGCCTGATAGGCGGCGCGCCGCTCACGTGAGTCGTTGCGGCGCTTGAGGTTGCCCCAGATCTCGCCTTCGCGGGCGCTCTCCACCACGCGATACATGGAGACCAGGAGCTGGTTGCGGCTGGCGGCCACGATCGCGTGGTGCAGCGCGAAGTCCCACGCCTCGAACTCCTCGGCGCTGTTGGCCGAGCCGCCGCCCTCGACGCAGCGCCACAGCTCGTCGAGGTCGCGCTGCGTGGCATAGGCGACGACCAGCGGCAGCACCTGAGGCTCGATGAGCTGCCGGGCGGCCATGACGTCGGCGGGCCCCACCTCGCTTGCGCCCGGGTGGTCGCGGTCTCCCGCCGATCCGCCGCGGCCGTCGTGGGGCAGGAGGAACGTGCCCCGGCCCACCTCACGCGAGATGCGCCCGTCGGCCTCGAGCAGTGCCAGCGCGTGGCGGACCATCGTCCGGGTCACGCCGAACTCGCTGGCCAGGCGCCGCTCGGTCGGCAGCCTGCCGCCCGGGGCGTAGTCGGGCTCGGCGCCGCGCGTGAGGATCAGCTGCGCCAGCTCGTGGCTGTAGGCCGGTGGGCGGGTGGTTGCCGGTGAGTTGGCCATGTCGTGGGGCAATGCTGACGGCGGCACCGGCGCTTCGTCAACCTGACCCGGTGCGTGTGACCAACCAATCCTACCCTTCGTGTCATTTCTAAGTGAATTCTCAACGGTTGCGAGTTGACGGAAAAAGAGGCCAGGTGTAGGTTGAACCAATCCGACAAATCGGACCAAAAGGTCTGAGCGCCGGACCTCAGCCGAGAGGAGAGAGACCAGCTGTGAGACTCGCGACCGTTATCACGGAGGAGGGGCTGCGCCTTCATGCCCGCGGGCGCGAGGGTTACGTGGACGTCGGCCACGCCACCGGCGACAGCCGGCTGTCCGAGCTGAACGCCGTGCTGGCCGGCGGCCCTGAGGCGATGGAGATCGTGCGCAGCGTCTGCGACCAGGAGGGGCGTGAGCTCACCGAGGCTGAGTACGGGCCCGCGGTCCCGTCGCCGCGGCGGATCCTGTGTCTGGGGGTCAACTATCTGGAGCACGCGCTCGAGGGCGGCCGGCCCCCCACCAAGTGGCCGGAGACGTTCGTCCGCGGCGCCGACTCGGTCGCCGCGCCCTACGGTGAGCTCGTCAAGCCCGCGCTCAGCGAGAGCTTCGACTACGAGGGAGAGCTCGGCCTGGTGATCGGCGCGGGCGGCCGGTACATCCGCGCGGAGGATGCCCTCGCGGCGATCGCCGGGTACGTGATCCTCAACGACGGGTCGGCGCGGGAGTGGCAGCGTGCCGCCTCGCAGTGGACACCCGGCAAGAACTTCGACGGCACGATGCCGATCGGCCCCGAGGTGGTCACCACCGACGAGCTGGACGCGTCGGCGATCCAGCTCATCACGACGCTCAACGGCGAGGTCATGCAGTCGGCCAGCACAGCGCAGATGATCTTCGACATCCCGCGGACGATCGAGTACCTCTCATCGTTCACCACCCTGCGTCCGGGCGACGTGATCGCCACCGGTACCCCGGGCGGCGTGGGGTTCGCGCGGACACCGCCGGTCTGGCTGCAGCCCGGCGACCTCGTCGAGGTCACCATCGAGGGGGTGGGGAGGATCGCCAACCGCGTTGCCGCGGAGGAGCGCGCGCGCGACGGCTGGCCCTGGATTCCGCCCACCCCCGACAAGGCAGTGCTGTAACCGCTCCACCCACCCACAGGTTGCACACACGAGGAGGAGAGATGTTGGGACGCAGATCAACGCGACGCGCCCGGCTGCTGGCGGGGACGGTGGTAGTGGGGGCGGTGCTGGCCGCCGGCTGCGGCTCGAGCTCCAGCTCCGGAAGCGCCAGTGGCGGCTCGGGCGCGAAGGCGTCAGCGGGCTCGTCGCTGACGGTCGCCGACGTGGCGCCGTTCACCGGTACCGACGCGGCGCTCGGGCCGACCTATCTGGTCTCCTGCGATGCCGCCACCAACGCGATCGACACCGCCGGCGGCGTCCTCGGGCACAAGCTCAACTGCAAGTCGGTGGACACCCGCGGAGACCCGGCTGACGCCGTGCCCGCGGTCCATCAGATGTACGCGTCGACCGGCAATCTGGCGTTCGTCATCGGCTGCACCTCGGACGAGGCCGCGTCGGTGGTGCCGATCTTCGCGTCCAACAAGACCGTCTCGTTCTGCATGACCGGACAGTCGGAGTTCGACCACGTCAAGTTCCCGTACTTCTACCGCCTGGTGCCACCCGACCTCTCGGAGTCCTACGCGATGGTGGCGATGGCCAAGAACAACGGCTACAAGAAGGTGGCGCTGGCCTTCGGCAACGACATCGGCTCGCAGACGTTCATCGCCCCGGCGATCGCGGCGATCAAGAAGGCCGGCCTGCAGCTGGTGTCCAACCAGACCCTCGACCTGAGCGCGAGCACGTTCCGGACCGAGGCGGCGAAGATCGCTGCGTCAAAGCCCGACGTGATCCTCACCGAGGCTCTGGGCCCGACCGAGGCCTCGTTCCTCACCGAGCTCAAGCAGCTCAACGGCGGCAAGATGATCCCGGTCATCGGGACGTCGGCGACGATCTCCCCGGATTGGTTCAAATCGGTCTCCAACGCGATCGGCGGGAGCGCGCTGGCCAGTGGCTTCCAGGCCGACAACCTGGTCACCGAGAGCAGCGGACCGGCGTTCGCAGCGTTTTCCAAGGCGATCAACGCCGAGAAGGGCAAGGTCGGCAGTACAGGTGACTTCTCGACCTACCTCACCGCTCCGGGAGCGGTGCACCTGTACGACGGGATCAACCTCGCCGCCCTGGCGATGGTCGCCGCCCACAGCACGTCGCCGGCCAAGTACATGCCGTACATCATCAAGATCGGCGATGGCGTCGCCGGGGCGACGGTGGTCAACTCCTACGCCCAGGGCGTCGCCGCGCTCAAGGCGGGCAAGCAGATCCGCTACGAGGGGCCGGGAGGTCCGACCAGCTTCGACGCCTATCACGACTCGGCCGGGTTGTTCCAGGTCGACAAGTACACATCCGACGGAACGGTGAAGGTCGCCGGCAACCTGTCGACGGCCGAGCTGCGCGCACTCGGTCTCTGATCCAGTGTCATGAGTTGGGACTCATGACACGAGACGCGGGATGAGCGTCTTCGTCGCCTCGATCGGGTTCGGCCTCGTCACCGCGGCCGTGCTCGCCCTGGCGTCGGTGGGCTTCACGCTGCAGTTTGCCGTCACGAACGTGCTCAACCTCGCCTACGGGGGAGTCATGATCGTGGCGGCATACGCGGCCTACGCCGTCAACAACGCCGGCGTCAACGTGTGGCTGGCGGCGATCGTGGGGATCGCCGCGGGCGCGGTGGTGTCGGTGGTGCTCAACACCGTCATCTACACCCCGTTCCAGCGCCGGGGCGCGTCGCCGATCGCGATGGTGATCGTCGCCCTGGGGATGACGCTGATCCTCACCTTCGGGACCCAGGCCCTCGCCGGGCCCACCAACGTCTCCTACGCGATGAGCCAGGGCGCGACGGTCAAGGTGGGCTCGATCGAGCTCACCGTCGTCCAGCTGGTGATCATCGCGCTGAGCATCGTGGTGATGCTGCTGGTGCACGCGCTGATCCGCTACTCGCGGCTGGGCAAGGCGATGCGGGCCACGGCGGCCAACCGCTCTCTGGCGCGCAACTGCGGCATCCGGACCGACCGCGTCGTCATGTCCACCTGGCTCATCAGCGGCGCCCTGTGCGGCCTGGCGGGCGTGACCTTCGCCATCGACTCGGGCACATTCGGGGCGACGAGCACCGACGTGTTCCTCGTGCTGATCCTGGCGGCGGTCTTCCTGGGCGGGCCGGGCCAGGCCTACGGGGCGATGCTGGGGGCGCTGGTGATCGGCCTGGCCACGGAGGTGAGCGCCTCGGTGATCGTCTCGTCCTACAAGGACGTGGTCGCGTTCGTGATCCTGCTGGCGATGCTCACGGTGCGCCCGAATGGGCTGCTGGGGGCCCGGGCCTGATGCGGGCCCCCGTGGGTCGGCGGCGTGGACGGGTGAGCGCCCGATGATCTACTACATCACCAACCTGCTGGTCTACGCGGGCGTGGACGCGATGGCCTGCCTGGGCCTCAGCCAGCAGTTCGGGGTGGGCGGGGTCACCAACTTCGGCTTCATCATCTTCCAGGCAGCGGGTGCCTACACGGCCGGTGTCCTCTCGCTCCCGCCCGATAGCGCCAACGGCGCCTTCCAGACATACGTCGCGGGCCTCAACCTCCCATTTCCGCTGCCCTGGATCGGAGCCGCGATCGTCGGCGGCCTCCTCGCCATCCCCTTCGCGGCGATCGTGGGGCGGCGCCTGCGCGGAGACTTCGCCGCCGTCGGGCTGCTCGTCACCGCCGTCATGTTCAACCTGCTGGTGACGAACTACGTGCCGCTCTTCAACGGCGCCGCCGGCCTCTCGCTGGTGCCCTCGCCGATCCAGGGCTCCTTCAATCCCCAGTCGGCCGGGTATCAGTGGGTCTACGGCGCCGTCGCCATCCTCCTCGCCTTCGCGGTGTACTGGTTCGTCAGCCGGATCACCAACTCACCCTATGGCCGCACCCTTCGGGCCGCGCGGGACAACGATCTCGTCGCCGATTCACTGGGCAAGAACCTGCGGTCGCTGCGGACGTCCAGCCTGGTCATCGGCGGCGCCATCGCCGGCCTTTCGGGCGGGGTCCTGGTCGGCTTCATCAACCTCTGGGATCCGCAGGCCTGGGGCTACGCCGAGACCGTGGTGCTGTTCGCCGCTGTCATCATCGGCGGGTTGGGCAACCATCGCGGGGCGATGCTCGGCGCCGTCCTGGTCCCCGTCGCGTTCGAGGAGGCGACGCGCTACATCCCACCGGTCCCCGGCAACCCGAACCTCGTCCCCGCGTTGCAGTGGGTGGCGATCGGCTGCCTCATCCTCGCCTTCCTGTGGTTCCGGCCTCAGGGCATCCTGCCCGAGCGGCGGCGCAAGCTGGCCACGCGCACGCCCGATGACGCTGCGACCGCTCCGACCGACCTGGCGGTGCTCGCCTCGCCGCCGCCCCGGGACGGCACGGCGGAGCCGCGGGTCCCCGAGGTGATCCTGGAGTGCCGCGACCTCGTGCGCAGCTTCGACGGCGTGCGCGTCGTCCAGGGCGTCTCGATGGCCTTCCAGCGCGGCCGGGTGACCGGGATCATCGGGCCCAACGGCGCGGGCAAGTCGACGGTGCTGGCGATGCTGGCCGGGACTCTGGCCCCGACCTCGGGCCAGATCTTCTTCCGCGGCCAGGACATCTCAGACCTGGCTGCCTTCCGGCGGGCGCGCCTCGGCGTGGTCCGCACATTCCAGCTCGCCAGCGAGTTCAAGCGGCTGACCGTGCTGGAGAACCTCCTCGCCGCGATCCCCGATCAGCGTGGCGACAGCTTCCGCGGCGCGGTGCTCGGCCGCCGTCACTGGGGCGCGGAGGAGCGCGAGTCGATCGATCGTGCCCAGGCGATGCTCGAGCGGTTCGGTCTGCTGGGCCTGGCCGACCGTTACGCCGGCGACCTCAGCGGCGGTCAGCGGCGGCTGGTCGAGATCATGCGGGCGCTGATGGCCGCGCCCGACGTGCTCCTGCTCGACGAGCCGATGGCCGGGGTGCACCCCCGGCTGGCCCATGATCTGGGGATGCGGCTCGTCGCGCTCAGTGAGGAGGGCACGACGATCGTCATGGTCGAGCACGAGCTGTCGATCATGGACGAGTTCTGCGATCCGGTGTACGTGCTCGCCGACGGGCAGGTCCTGGCCGAGGGCACGATGGCCGCTCTGCGCTCCCGCGAGGAAGTCGTCGAGGCATACCTTGTCGGCTGACCCGGTGAGCGACGGCGCGGCACCGGAGCGCTCCGTCACCGGCGTGGCGCTCCAGACCGCCGACCTCACCGCCGGCTACGGCGGGAGCCCGGTCATCCACGGGATCTCGCTCTCGGTCGCTCCCGGGGAGGTCGTCTCCATCGTCGGCCCCAACGGGTCGGGTAAGAGCACCCTGCTCAAGAGCATCGTCGGCGTCGTGGAGACCCTGTCGGGGCGCGTGGTCATCGGCGAGGTCGATGTCACCGGCCGGCGGTCAGAGGACATCGCGCGGATGGGCGTCGGTTACGTGCCTCAGGTCGACGACGTGTTCGCCCCGCTCACCGTCCGTGAGAACCTGGAGATGGGCGGCTACCTGCTCAAGAGCCGCGAGGTCGCACCGCGGATCGAGCACGTGCTCACCGTCTTTCCCCGCCTCGCCGAGATGATGAGCCGGCGCGCGGGCAAGCTCAGCGGTGGCGAGCGCAAGATGCTCGCCATGGGTCGCGTGCTCATGCTCTCGCCGGCGCTGGTCGTGCTCGACGAGCCCACCGCCAACCTGGCTCCCCAGATCGCCGTCACGGTGCTGGAGACCCACGTCCGTCAGCTCGCCCGCACCGGCGCGTCGGTGCTGGTCGTCGAGCAGCGGGCGAAAGCCGTGCTGCGGATCTCCGATCGCACCTATGTCATGGGCGGCGGTCAGCTGCGGATGGAGGGAACCCCGTCCGAGCTCGCCTCCAGTCCCGAGTTCGTCGATTCGTTCCTGGGCGGCGGCAGCCGCGTCGCCTGAGCCGGCGCTCGTCGGCCGCCGCACCACCACCACCCGCCGCGCCCGCCGCGTCGTGAGGCTTCTTAGCGCGACCTTCACCCCCGCACAGGGTGTTCTCAGCTGGATGCGCCAGTATGTGTCGCCAATGGCCGGCGATCAACGTGGCGGTGGGCCAGCGGTCCACTCACGGCGCCGGCGGCTCGGGCGGCGCGCACTGGGCACCGCCATCATCGGCGTGGTCTCGGCGGGGCTGTTGCTCTGGGTCGCCCCGCCCGACGATGTCGTGCGCCAGATCGGCGACATGAGCCCGATGTGGGTGCTGGCGGCCATCGCTCTGGAGCTGGGCTCATGCCTGAGCTACGTGATCATCTTCCGGCGCTTCTTCCCCGAGCCCCCGCGCTCGGTCAGCCGCAGGGTGGCCTGGATCGCGATGGGCGCGGGCGCCGTGCTGCCCGGGGGCAACATCTCCTCGGCGGCGGCCACCGGCGTGCTGCTGCGCCGGCACGGCATCGGCACCCGCCGGCTCCTGACCCGATGCGCGGCGATGCTGGCCCTGCTCACCGGCTTCGGCTTCGCCGTCAACGGATTCGCCGGCGTGTGGCTGCTGCTCGGACTGCCCGGCGGCCCTCACGACCTGAGCCACACCGGCATCCCCATCCTCGTGTCGGTCGTCGTCCTGGGCGGCGCGACGCTGGTCGTGTACGCGGGGCGCCGCCTCGGCGCCACCGCTCCCCGTGCCATCCGCGCGGTGGCCGCGGGCCTGCACGGCGCCTGGCGGGCCGTCCGGACCCCCCACTGGCGGCTGGCGGGCGTGGCCGGCTTCCTCTGCCTGGACATGGCCGCCCTGTGGGCCGCCTGCGCCGCCACCGGGCATCCCCTCGGCTTCCCGGCGATCGTGATCGCCTACTGCATCGGCTATCTGGCGACCGCCATCCCGATGCCGGCCGGTCTCGGCGTGCTGGACACCGGCCTGGCGGCGGCGCTGGTGCTCTACGGCCTGCCGCCCGCGGCGTCCGTCGGCGCGGTGCTCGTCTATCACGCGATCTCGATCTGGGTTCCGGCGCTGGGCGGGTTCATCGCCTGGGTGCCGACGTCGGGCCGGAGCCTGCGCGCCCGTGCTCTCGGCGTCGCCACGCCGCTTCAGCTCGCCGGGCCCGAGTCCGACGCTGAGGGCAGCTGACGAGCCCGACGTAAGAAATCGGACCGGACCGCAGCTAAGGGGTATCGATGATCTCGCGCATCACCCGAGCTCTCCGCCCCTGACGAAGAGGTCGATGTCCTAGTCATCGGCGGTGAGCCTGGTCGGGCTCTCCACCGCGATGTTTTCCTCGGGATCCACGGGATTCGGGCCCTGGCGGTGGAGCGCCACGCCGGCACGGCGATCCACCCGCGGGCCGGGCACTTCCAGCTGCGCACATCGGAGGTCCTGCGCTCGGCCGGGCTGGAGGAGCGGGTCCGCGCGCCGCTCGGAGGAGCAGTACCTCCCCAACGGCGGGATCAACAACGTCGAGTCGCTCGCCGGCCGTGAGATCGCCAGCTACTTCGCCAACCTCAACGCCGGGGTCGAGGAGTTCAGTCCGACGATCAGGATGTTCATCGACCAGGACGCGCTCGAGCCGATCCTGCGTGAGCGGGCCCAGGAGCTGGGCGCGCAGGCTGCGCTACCGGACCCAGTGCACCGCGCTCGTGCAGGACCCCGACGGCGTCACCGCCACGCTGGTGGACCTCGAGCAGGACGGCGAGCTGACGGTGCGGGCGCAAGTATGTCGTCGCCGCCGACGGGAACCGCAGCCCGACCCGGGACCAGCTCGGCATCGCCATGCGCGGCCACGGGCTGCTGTCCAACAGCATCACCATCTACTTCCGCGCCGACGTCGACCTCGGCCCGCTGCTCGCCGGGCGCGACCAGGGCGTCAACTACGTCACCAACCCGGTGTTGCGCGGCTTCTTCCGCCTGGACCGGACCGGGCAACCGGGGCTTCCTCGTCGTCAACCTGGTCGGCGACACGGCGCGACCGGAGATCATCGCGGCTTACCCCTCGGCGCCGTGGGCCAATGTCGCCGAGACCATCGACGAGGCGCGTGCGCTCGAGCTCGTGCGTGCTGCGATCGGCGTCCCGGAGATTCCGGTCACCGTCGAGGACATCGCCACCTGGCAGCGCCGTCGCCGACAGCGCGGAGCGCTACTGCCAGGGGCGGGTCTTCCTCGCCGGGGACGCCGCTCACCGATGCCGCCCAACGGCGGCTTCGGCGGCAACACGGGCGTGCAGGACGCCCACAACCTGGCCTGGAAGCTCGCCTTCGTCCTCGAGGGCATCGCCGGCCCCGGCCTGCTTGAGACCTATGACGCCGAGCGACGGGCGATCGGGGAGCTGACCGTCGAGCAGGCCTACACGCGCTACGTCACCCGGGTGGCGCCCTATCTGGGGACCGAGGGGATGCAGGAGATCGTCGACGACTGGTCGATGGAGATCGGCTACCGCTACAACTCCGCCGGCGTCGCGCTCGGGGCCCGGAGGCGCCGGCGCTCCACGAGCACCCGCGGGAGTCCCGGGGGCGGCCCGGCTCGCGCGCGCCGCACGTGCCCGATCGAGCGCGCCGGGACGGCGCTCTCCACCCTCGATCTGTTCGGCGCGAGCTTCGTGCTCCTGGCCGGGCCCGACGGCGAGGCCTGGCACGGAGTCCGCATCGGGCGCCGGCGAGGCGGCCTCGACGTGCCGCTGGACGCCTACGTCGTAGGCGGCGGAGAGGCTCGCGACCCGGAGGCGGCGTTCGCCGCGGCCTAAGGGATCTCCGCGGCCGGCGCGGTACTCGTGCGGCCCGACGGCTTTGTCGCGTGGCGCGCCCGCGACGCCGCCGCGGGTCTCGGAGACCACCATGCGCAGGTCTTGTCACGGCTGCTGGCGAGGCCGCCGTCTCAAACCGAGCCTGACCGGGAAGGACGATCTGATGCGAATGTCGCTCCACGCCGATACCGTGGGCTCGCTGCTGCGCCCGGACTACCTCTGTCGCGCCCGCGCGCAGCTCGAAGCGGGGGAGCTGTCGGCCTCGGATTACAAGCAGGTCGAGGATCGGGCGGTGGACCAGGCGATCGCGATGCAGGAGGGCACGGGCTGGAGGTCGTCTCCGACGGGGAGTTACGCCGCCACACGTTCATCGACCAGCTCGTCGAGGCTTGTCGTGGGCCTGACGCCCGACCCGGCGACCGACACATCCCGGTGCCCTTCCACGACGAGAGCGGCGGCGAGCAGAGCATGTTCAAGATCCCGCTCTCGGTGACGGAGAAGCTCACCCGGCGCCGGATGATGACCCGAGGAGTACGCCTACGCGCGTGCGGTGGCCCGGCGCCCGCTCAAGGTGACGCTGCCCGGCCCCGATGATGCTGTTCCTCGTGTGGTCCCCGGAGCGCGCCCGCGACGCCTACTCCGACCCCTTCGAGCTGTTCGCCGACGGGCTGGCGCTTATGCGCGAGGAGGCCGGGGAGCTCGCCCGGATGGGCTGCACCTACATCCAGGTCGATGCGCCGGACTTCGGGCAGTCGTCGACGCCTCCCAGCGGAGGTGTGGGCGCAAAGCGGTATCCCGTTCGAACGCGTGCTCGCGAGGGCGTGGACATGCTCAACGAGCTGGCGACGGTCCCGGGCGTAACGTTCGGCCGGTGCACCTGTGCAAGGGCAACTACGACAGCCAGTGGATCAGCGCCGGAGGCTACGAGTCGCTGGCGGAGCAGATGTTCCCGCGTCTCACCAACTACGAGCGGGTCCTGCTGGAGTACGAGAACCCGCGGTCGGGATCTTCGAGCCGCTCAAGGGGCTGCCCGACGACAAGATCATCGTCCTGGGCCTGGTCTCGTCGAAGTTCGACGAGCTCGAGACCGCCGAGGAGCTGCTGGACCGCATCGACGAGGCCGCCAACTTCTATCCGCGCGATCAACTCGCGCTCTCGACGCAGTGCGGGTTCTCGTCGGCCGGTCCCGGCAATGCGATCTCGAGGGCGCCCAGGAGCGCAAGCTCCAGCTCGTCGCCGAGGTGGCGCGCCGGCCTGGGGATGACCGCCGCGCGGCCTGGGGATAACTCTAGGCCGGGCCCGGGAGAAGCTGGCCGCTCGGGCCCGAGGATGGTGCGCGGCGGCCAGCGCCGCACCGACGGCGGCGACATGTCGGAGCGCATAAGGGCCGGATCCGGTGACCGGTGGCGCGCGTTTCCGCGCAGCGTAGAGTTGGCGCTGTCCGTTGCCAGGCTGCTGGCTGGCCCATGAGTGCTGCCAAAGCAAAACCAGACCCACCGGAAACCGGAGCCGGGCGACGCCGGACCCGGAGCGCTCGGGGTACACGTCGTGCGGCTCTACCGAGCCGCCTACGGGCTGTGCGGGTCGCGCGAGGACGCCGAGGATCTCGTCCAGGACACGTACGAGCGGATCCTGCGGCGTCCGCGCTTCGTGCGCCACGATGACGACCTCGGCTACCTGCTGCGGGTGCTGCGCAACACTTGGATCACTCCCGCGTCGCGCCGCGTCACGATCGACCGTCGAAGTCGATGAGACGAGGCGATCCCCGACCCCAGCGCGACGCGACCATCGCCGCGATCGAGGGCGCGGCGGTGTACGAGGCGTCGGGAGCTCTGCCCCCGCTGCGCGAGACGCTGGTGGCCGTCGACATCTCGGCCTGTCCTACAGGAGGCCGCGCGCGCCCTCGGCACCAAGCAGGGCACGATCATGAGCCGCCTGCACCGCGGCCGCAGCCAGATCGCTGAGCGGTTGAACCTGTAGGCGGCGAGCGTCCCGGCGCCGGCGGCTATGCGGTCTGCGCGCGCACCGGCGCCGCCGCCAGCGCCAGCAGGACGTCACGGGTGGTGGGTCCGGCCAGCACGCAGGTGCGCCCGAAGCGCACCAGGGTCACGACCGCCAGTCCCGGCCGCGCCGAGAACGTGGTGAGTGGCACGCCCTGGAACACCACGTGCCTGGCGTCGCGGGGGAGGCGCACCGGCCTGCCCGCGAACACCGTGTAGCTCATGGGCGCGCCGTTGGGCAGCCGGTAGAACACCGTGAACGCCGGGCGGCCCCCGATGCGGTCGCTGCGCACGCCGGTCGGGGGCACGTGGCGGAAGCTCGCGTAGCTGGGGAAGGTGACGCCCTGGTAGTCGACGTCGAGTAGCCGCGCGTTGCGAACCGCGGGAGCCGCGCCGGTCGAGGGCGCCAGGGCGAGCCGGGCCGCGGCCGCGATGCTCGGCCCCTCGGTGCCGGTGCCGCTCGCGCCCAACGCGATCACGAGGACGGCGATGACCGCGCACACTGCGGCGAGCCCGGGCGCGACCAGCGCGGGCCGCCACGCCGTGACGCGTGGGCGCGACCGCGCGCGGCGCGCGGGCGCGGGGCGTCGGCGTCGTGCACCCGCCGTTCGATTGCGGCCAGGAGCTCGGGCGGAGCCGCCGGTCCGCCCGTGCGCAGCGCATCGGCGACCCGCCCGTGGGCCGGGTCGTGATCGGGTGGCAGTGGGGGCTGCCATCGAGCGCGCGGGGGGTTGTGGGGGGATGGGCGGACGATGCCCATCAATGGGACAGACGCGTCTCGTGCCGCATGTATTCCATCGGCGGCCGTGAAAATCTGCTCATCGAAAAATGTTCGCCGGCGATGGAATGCGCAGCCCCGCCGGCCGCGTCTTATCGGGGTGTTGGGCAGGGTGGTGACCGGCGGGGTGCCGGGGACATCACCGCAAAGTTCACCTCACATCCCTCATAGGAGAGAGAGCAACATGTCACTCACGCATGTCTACGAGCGTGCGCGCTCACTTGGCGCAGTTCACCAAGGACCACATGCTCGGCATCGCCCACCGCTGGGTGCGCCTGGCCCTGGCCGCCACGGTGTCCCTGCTGGGCGCGGCCTGTGCTGGCCGGGCCCGCCCTGGCGATGCCCCAGCCGGCGTTGGGGCCGTACACCTTCACTGCGCTGGACAACCGAACGACCCGACCTTCAACCAGCTGCTCGGCATCAACGACGACGACAAGATCGCCGGCTACTTCGGCTCCGGCGCCCCGGGCACCGAACAAGGGGTACACGCTGTCCCGCACGACGGGCAGGCGAAGTACGCCAACGAGAACTTGCCCGGCTCGGTGCAGACCCAGGTCACCGGCCTGAACAACCGCGGCGTGACGGTCGGCTTCTGGTCGCCAGAACAACGCCAACCAGATCAACGACAACGTCGGCTTCTACTCGATCGGCGGCGGCCGCTTCCACAGCGTCGCGTTCCCGACCGGCAACAACGCCAGCCCGCCGGTCAACCAGCTGCTCGGCGTGAACGACGCGACGTCGCGGTGGGCTTCTAGACCGACGGCGAGGGCAACAACCACGGCTACACCTACAGCATCAACCGGCACCGTTCCGCGACGATCAACGTCGCCGGCGCGACCAGCGTCACCGCCGCCGCCATCAACAACGCCGGCGACGTCGCCGGCTTCTACACCGCGCCGAACGGCAACACCGGGCGTTCCTGCTAGCGGCCGACGGCACGGGCGACCACGCTGACCTTCCCCGGCGCGATCGGCCACCCAGGCGTTCGGCGTCAACAACCGCGGCGAGGTCGTCGGCGCCTACACGATCGGCACGGGCACAGCGCGAGACCCACGGCTTCACCTGGACGCCCGGGCGCGGCTTCCGGAGCGTCGACGACCCGAACGGCATCGGCACGACCACGATCAACGGCGTGAACGACGCGCGGCGACCTCGTCGGCTTCTACACCGACGCGGCCGGCAACACCGACGGCCTGCTGGCCAAGCCGCAGTCGCACACCGCCACTAGGCGCGCGGCGAACCCATGCCCACGCGGACCGGGTCGTCGCACGGCGGCGGCCAGGTCTCGAACCAATGGTCCCACCTCATCCGTGTCTCACAGCAATGGTCACACCGATCGTCGCCGAGCTTCGCCGCCGCGGCTCCAGCGACCCTGCCGTCGCGCCGACGCCGCCCAAGCCGCGGATACAATGAGCGGCTCAGGCGCCGATGTGTGAAGAGATCCGCTCGAGGCCATGCTGTCACGGATCGACGTGGTCGCGCAGCGCAGCAGCAACTCGCGTGGCCCATCGGGTCCTGCAGCTCGGCCGCCACCGACGCGATCAGGGCGACGCTGAACGGCGGCGCGGCCACAGCGCCGCCGCGTCCACCAGCTTTGCGAGCGCGCTGGCTGGGGCCCAGGACACCACGCTCCCAGGGGCCTCGACGGCGACCGGCCTGAGCCGAAGCGGCCTGGGCGCGACCGGCCTGAGCGCCGCGGCTCCACGTCGACCGCCGCGGTCATCCCAGGCGCGGCGAGCCCAGGCGGCGTGGAACCTGGAGCAGAAGCCGATCGCCGGCTGGATCGCGCCGATCCTGGGCTGGGCCTCCCAGCGCGGCTGGAGCGGCAGCGTCCCCAGCGGCTATCGCGACTACCGCAGCAGTCCACGATCAACGCCTCCAGCGCCTTCAGCGCCCCCGGCCGGCAAATCCAATACGAGCGACCCAGTATCCCGGCGGCGCCATAGACGTAGCCGACCCCGCCCAGCTCATCCAGGTGCTCAAGGGCTATAGCGGGCCTACAAGCTCGTCGGCGGGGTCCTGGGCCCGGCCGACCCCGAGACGCTCAGCCACAGGCCACTGACCGGACCGAGCACCCGGTCAGGCGCTGCCGGCCGGCGCGGATCGGCTCAAACAGGTCGGCGCGACCTCAGGCGATGGCCGCGACGTGCCGATGATCGGTGCCGCAGCAGCTTCACCAGGATCGTGATCCAGGGCAGCGCCATGACCAGCCGCCGGTATTCGACGGCGAGCTCGACCGGATCGCCGTCGTCGAGCGTGGTCGCGGCGTCGAGCTCGGCGTGGCTGCGGCGCAAGGCGTTGGCGCCGATGCCACGGATGCGCAGCGGCAGGCGTCGGACCGCCTCCAGCGCCGCGCTGAAGTGGCTCAGGTAGCGCAGTTGATCTTCATGTCGTCGACGGGCCCGCACTCGGTGGCGGCGTCGACCCGGAGCACGGCGTCCTCGATGGTCGGCCCCGAGGGCAGGCGGCCGTCGGTCTCCACCGTGAAGGAGATGACGACGGGCAGACCGGTGCGGATCGCGGCGCGCGCAATCCCCACGGCCTCGTCCACATAGGTGATCGTGAGCGCGGAGACGAGGTCGACCGGCGTGTCGGCGAAGGTCTGGATCTGCGCGTCGTGATAGCGCTCGGCCTCGGGCGCTGTCATCCGCACATTCGCGTCATAGCCGTCGTAGCGCGGCCGGATACACCCGCTGATGAGGTAGGTGTCGGCGCTCCGCCCGGCGCGGACGCGCAGATCGGCCAGCTGCATGACCGCGGCGCGATTGATCGCCGCCAGGCGGTCGGCGTCATAGCCCAGCGTCCGTCCCCAGTCCGGGTTGGCGCGCCACGTCGGTGACTCGGCGATGAACCCAGCCCCGTGGGTGCGGGCGATCGCGGCGTGCCGCTCGAAGTAGGCGCGAAGGCGCTGGCGGCCCGCGTTGGTCTCCAGCAGCACGAACGCCGCGAACTCCGGCAGGTCCAGGTGGTGGCGGTAGATGAGCGTGGTCTCCAGCCCGCTGTCGGTGATGAACATCCGGTCCTGGAGCTGGGGCAGGGCCGCGGGGCGGCCTTCGCCGGTCGTGCGCGTCTCGAACGAGTCCATGGGCACGATCCTGGCCGAAGCCCCGCGCCGTGACAATGGGGTGATCGCCCCATCCGGCCGCGCCATGCACCGGGCGCGCGCTAACGCGGTCCGCGGAGCGTCCACCTCGAGATGCGCTCGTGGTGACAGACCATCTGCTCCCGCCGGCCGGCGGCCATCGGCCACACGCCCACGGGCGAGTCCACGCCCCGGAGTCCGACGACGTCGCGCCGCGGCAGAAAGCGCCGGACCCCGGCGCCGGCGGCGTCGCGGGTGCTGTCGCTGACCAGCGCCTCGTTGGGCGGGCGGCCCCGACCAGCCGCGCGGCGACATTGACCGCGCTGCCGTACCAATCTCCGTCGTGCAGCACGGCGGGCCCGGTGTGGGCGCCGATCCGCACCGGCAGCAGCCCCGGGTGGGCGCCCACCTCGGTGAGGGTGCGCTCGGCGAGCGCGACGGCGCGGCTGGCGTCGGGCACGCAGATCATCGCACCGTCGCCCATCGACTTCACGTGCCATGCGCCGTGCTCGTGGCTGAGTGCGCGCATCACCCGGCGGAACTCGCGGGCCACCCGCATCGCGACCTCGTCGCCGTGCTGCTCGGTGAGCGCTCCGTACCCCACGAGGTCGGCGAACAGGAAGGTCGGCGCCGGATGGCGAGCAAAGATGCGATGCCGGGCGCCGCACCCGCGCGCCGGCACCACTCGATCACCGCCCACGCCAAGCACCCCGCAAGGACGGCGAGAACGTCCCCACGATGCTTCCGCGGTCCCACGCGTGATGCGCGCAGGCTGTCCTTGACGTCGAGCGTCTGATGTCCCCGGTCCATGGTGAGGGAGACGTGCCTCACCACCGAACCTTCCCAAGGTGTGGAACGTTCCACGCTGTGGAGCGCCCGGACGCGGCGGGTGCGCCGCTGCGGACGAACGCGACCTCTGACGCTCCGCTTCCAGGTGCACTGTTACTCCACGTGCACGAACAGGTCGTCGCGGCAGGGTCACGGTGCCCCCCTACACCGACCGCGCGCCGTGCACAGGCTAAACACGATTTTTTTACCTGCAATTTCCGACCTGTTCTAAGATGCGCTCGCTGTGGGTCGTACTCGCCACGTCCCATTTGCGGGATCGGATCATCACCAGACGTTGGCCGCGCTTGCCTACGCCGTCGAGCAGCACGCCGGGCAGAAGCGGACCGCGGACGGCGCGCCGTTCGTGCTGCACCCCATCGAGGTGGCGACGCTGCTGGCCGATGTGGGCGCGCCCGAGCACGTTGTGGCCGCCGGCCTGCTGCATGACACGATCGAGAAGACGAGCACCGAGGCCCAGGATCTCCACGAGCGGTTCGGCGCCCGCGTCGCCGCGCTCGTCGTCGCCCTCAGCGAGGATCCGGCCATCTCCGGTTACAGCGCCCGCAAGGCCGCCCTGCGCAACCAGGTGGAGGCGGCGGGCAACGAGGCCCTGATGGTGTTCGCCGCCGACAAGGTCTCCAAGGCCCGCGAGCTCCGTCTGACCCTGGCCCACGCGGCGCACAGCGAAGGTCCGCCACCTCCTCCCCGCCGCGGCACCAAGGCCTCGCGCAAGCTCACGCACTACCGCCACTGCGCGGAGCTGCTCGACACGTCGCTGGCCGGCTCACCGCTGCTCGAGAGCCTGCGCCGCGAGTTGGCCGGGCTCGGGCCGGTGCAGCCGACCGTGCTGGTCGGCGCCCCGCTAGTCGCCTGACCGGCGGTCAGCGCAGGTCGGAGGGCGGCGCCGGAACGCGCTCACGCTCGCGGCGCTCGGGCAGAGCCCGGATGTTGTCCAGCTCCTGGCGGAGCAGGTGGTAGTACGCCAGACCGGACAGGGATCCGTCGATCACAGTCGGCGAGGGCCTGGAGGGTGGTGTCACAGTCGGGTCGGGAGTTGTCTTCGTATCGCATCAGAGGCGCGCCTTTCCACGCAGGACGGAGATACCCGCGATCTGCGTGTTCGAGCGGGCACGGCGCCTGATCGCGCCGCTCGGTGGGCCCCGCGTCAGTACTCGTCGGGGAGCAGCGCGAAGATCCGCGCCGGCCCGCCGTTGCCGCGGGCCAGCTTGATCGGGGCCACCACGACCTGGGAGCGGGTCGGCAGCTCGGTCAGGTTGGTCAGGTTCTCGATGATCATCCGCCCGGAGGCGAGCCACAGCCGGTGCAGGTCGAACGTGGTCGAGTCCACCGGGTCCGCCGACGGGCCGTCGAACCCGACCGCGGAGATGCCGCAGTCCACGAGCGCCTGGGCGCACTCCGCGTCCGGGTAGCTCCAGCCGGTCCAGTACGCCGCGGTGCCCCAGTTACGAGCGTTATCGGAGCAGAGGAAGAGGATGTCGCCGGGGTGCAGATGGTGCATCTGTGACTCGAGCTCCGCGAGCGGGATGGGGCCCGGTGGCCGGTCGGAGACGTCGATGGTGAGGGCGTGCGTGACCAGCCGCTCGAGCGGGATGTCGTCCAGCGTGTCGCCGCCGGCGATCTGATGTGCGGGCGCGTCGACGTGCGTGCCGACGTGGTTGAGCAGGTGCAGCTCGGTCATCGCATAGCCGTCGTCGGGCACCGATGCGATCGGTCGAAACGACGGCTCTGGAAGGCCTGGAAAGACCGGCATCCCGTCCGCGAACGGATGGGTCAGGTCAACGATCCGCACGTTCCTGCGTCACCCGACAGGCCACGGGAACGACACCCCGGTCGGTCGTCCCCTCGTTGCGCGCAAGCCTACCAGACGACTTCGATCGGACAGGGGGGTTTCGGGGTCCTCGGCGAGCCGCTGAGCGACGTGCCGGCGCCCGCGATACAGGCGGCTTGTCACCGTCGCCTGCGGGACGTTCAGGTGGCGCGCCGCCTCCGCGTAGGACAGCCCCAGCACGTCGATGGCGACGACCGCGTCGCGGAACGGCGCGGGCGCGCTGGCGATGGCCGCCATGATCGCGCGCGGGTCCACCGGGGGCTCAGCGTGCTGGGGCGCGTCGGTCTCCTGCAGCTCGACGGTGAACGGCCGGCGTGCCGCGGTACGGCGGCGGTCGGCGTGCGTGTTGCGTAGCGCGCTCAGCAGGTAGCCCAGCTCGCTCTCGCGCACGCGCCGTGGGCGCGCCAGTACGTGGGCGTAGGTCTCCTGGACGAGATCCTCGGCGTCGTGGGGCGTGCCGCACAGCGCCCACGCCGCGCGGTAGAGCGCGTCGGCGTGGACGACGAGGCGGTCAGGGTCAAGCGGTGCTCCGCGCAGGGGCTGCATGCCCGGCATCCTGCGCCGCGCCGCCCCCGAGCGCGTCGGGCACACTCCCTGACATTCACCCCGACAGTGACGCCAGGGCGTGACTACGGACTCGCCGGCGGCAGGTTGAGGTCGTAGCGGATCCCGGCCATGCGGACGGCGAAGCACGCCGCCGCGCCGATGAGCGGGAAGGTCAGGCCATGCGCCCGGCCCGCTGCGCGACGACGACGATGGTCGCGCCGATGATCGCGGGGATGGCGTAGAGCCCGCTGCGCAACACGTGGGGGACCTCGCGCACGATCAGGTCGCGCAGGATCCCGCCGCCGATCCCGCTGATCGCGCCCAGGACGATGGCCTCGGGCACGCCCAGCCCGTAGTCCAGCGCGATGCTGGCGCCGGTGACGCTGAACAGTCCCAGCCCGGCGGCGTCGAGCACGTCGATCGTGCGCTGCATGCGGTCAAGCGTCGGGGCCGCGATCCAGGTGACGATGCCCGCGGCGCCGACGACGGCGAGATAGCGCCAGTCGCGGAAGTTCGCCGGCGGCCGGCCGATGAGCACGTCGCGAGTGATCCCTCCGGCCAGGCCGACGACAGCCGCCAGCACAATGACCCCGAACGGGTCAAGGCGGGCTCGCACACCCGCCAGGCCGCCGCTGATCCCGAACACGAACGTCCCGCACAGGTTGAGCACCAGCACCGCCGTGGGATCGAATGTCCTCAGCAGCGTTGTGGTGACGGAGGCGCTCACGCCCGGGCACCCTACGCCGTTTGAGATAGAACACCCTCGCCATGACCCACACCCCAGGCCGGGTCATCGTCGACGCCCTCGAGGGGGAGGGGGTCGGCCATGTCTATGGCCTTCCGGGCGGTCACGTGCTGAGCATCTACGACGGCCTCTACGCCAGCCCTTCGATCCGCCACATCCTCGTGCGCCACGAGCACGCGGCCGCGTGCATGGCGGCGGCGCACGCCCAGCTCACCGGCACCCCCGGGGTCTGCCTCGTCACCGCCGGGCCCGGCGCCACCAACCTGCTCACCGGCGTGGCCGAGGCGTTCGTCGGCTCGCTGCCGCTCATCATCCTCGCGGGCCGCGGCTCGACCGCGACCGCCCACCGCGGCGCCTCCCAGGAGGTCGCCACCGATCAGATCTTCGCGCCCGTCACCAAGTGGGCGGTGCGGGTCGACCGGGCCGACCTCGTCCCCGATGTGATGCGCCAGGCGTTCACGATCGCCCGGGGCGGGCGGCCGGGGCCGGTGCTCATCGACCTGCCGCGCGACGTGCTGGACACCGAGATCGCGGGCGTCCCTACGTGCCCGCCGCGCCGCGGGCGCGTCCGGGTGGGGACCCGCGGCAGATCGATCAGGCGGTGGCGGCGCTGCTCGGCGCCGAGCGCCCGCTGCTCATCGCCGGCGGCGGGGTCCTGGCGGCCGCCGCTGCTGCGCAGGTCCGCGAGCTCGCCGAGCTGCTGGCCATCCCGGTGCTCACCAGCCTGGCCGGCCGCGGCAGCATCCCCGACGATCACCCGCTCTCGGCGGGCGGATTCGGCGCGCACCGCACGCGGCTATCCAAGCGGCTGCTGGGGGAGGCCGATGTCATCCTCGGCCTGGGCACCCGCTTTGAGGAGATGGAGACCAACTGGACGCCGAGCGCGGTGCCCTCGCCCCAGGCGACCTACATCCAGGTCGACATCGAGCCGGCCGAGATCGGGCGCAGCGTGCCGGCCCAGATCGGGATCGTCGGCGACCTGCGGGCCGTGCTCGAGCAGGTCCTGGCGGCGGCTCCGCGCCCGGGGCGGCCTGGCGCCGGGCGCGTTCGCCGAGCAGGCGCGGACCCGCGAGGTCGCCGAGGAGATCGCCCAGATCGACGCCGAGTCCGAGGAGCTGGCGCGCGCCGAGCAGACCCCGATGCATCCGCTGGCCCCGATCCGCGCCGCCCGCGCGGCGCTCCCGCGCGAGGCGACGGTGGCCTTCGACGTCGGCTGTCTGGCGCAGCACATGGCCGGGGCCGCACCGCATTTCAAGATCTATGAGCCCCGCAGCACGATCGTGCCCTCGAGCTGCTACGGGATGGGGTTCGCCGCGGCGGCGCTCCCGGCCGCGCGCGTGGTGCCGACCCCGACCGGGCGGCGCTCTGCTTCGTCGGCGACGGTTCCTTCCAGATGGTGATGACCATCCTGCCCGTCGCCGCCGAGCACGGGCTCGGCGTCACCTGGTGCGTGCTCGACGACGGCGCGCTCGGCTCGATCCGCGACATCCAGCAGTACCGCTTCTCAGACCGGATCATCGGGACCGAGCCCGCCTTCCAGCCCGACCTGGCGATGCTGGCCCGCGCGTGCGGCTGCCACTGGCGAGCGCGTCATCGACCGCGACGACGTGGCCGGCGCTATCGACCGCGCGCTGAACGCCAACGCGGACGGGGTCCCGGCGGTGCTCGACTTCGTCGTCGCGCGCGAGCGGCTGCTGGGCAGCCTCGAGCAGTACTGCTTCTACCCGGCCGAGCTCATCGAGGCGGCCCGGGCGGTGCCTGGTTGACGATTCGGTGCAGGCGGGCGGCTTCGTGGTCGGGGGTGGTGGTGAGGCGTGGTTTGGTGATGCGGAGGGTGCTGTGGCCGTGGTCGAGGTGGTGGGCGTCGCGTTCGCGGTCGTCTTCGAACGCGTCGTGGTCCTGGTGGGTGTCCCAGCCGTCGAGTTCGACGATGAGGTTGGCTTCGGGGAAAGTAGGCGTCGACCTCTCGGCCGTTGACGTGGACGTTGATCTGGGGGGTGGGGAGAGGTTGTATTTCTGGATGAAGGCGAGGAAGTCGTCTTCGAAGGGGGAGCGGGTGGGGTTGTGAGGGGTTATCGATGAAGGGGCGGAGGAGTTTGGTGCCGGGGTGGAGGGGGTTGCGCTCGATGACGTCTTGGAGGGCGGTGAGGCGTAGGTAGCCGTTGAGGCGTCCGTCGTTGACCGGGCGTCGGCGTTGTGTGGCGGTGAGGCTGGGGCGCGAGGTCAAGGGCGGTGCGGGCGGGGCTGGTGATGGGGATGGCGCGTTGGTGGGTGATGTCAGGTGGCTGTAACGACGGGCATCGATGGGTGAGGATGTGGCGTGGGCGGCGATCCCCTTGGGTGAGGGTGATCTGTGGGGGTCGGGTCGTGTCGGGCAGGATTCGCCGAGAGGTGGGCGGCGGAGGCGTGGCTGGCGGCACGGCGTGCGGGCCGCCGGCGAGGACGGCGGCGGCGATCAGGGCCTGCGGGTCCTGGCGCGCGGGGGCGAGGGCATGGACGCCCCAGTAGCGGGCGACGAGCGATCCGCTGCTTGAGCCTGGCCTCGATCGCTCGAGCGGCCGAGTGACCGGCCGCGAACAGCTGCTGACGTGAGATGTTCCCAGACGTGCCGCCCGGCGAGCTCCCGGACTCGCCGTCTTCACGCGGGCTTTACGGCTATATCCTGCAATTTTCACGAGGCATCTCCGCCCATACTATGAGAGCCAGCGGGGCAAATCACCCCCCTCTTCCGAGCCAAGCCGTTCAGCCCCGCCGGCACCACCGCCAACACGGGACCCCCACTGGGGGCCATGCCCGGCCGGGGCCGCACGAGGAGCCCGAGGTAGCCCCGCGAGCCCGAGGTCGCAGGGGTGAGTGCAACATGGCCTGGACGGTCGATATAGGCTTCGCGCATCGGCGCCACCGGCGCGGTCGAAGGAGGAGAGAGCCATGTTTCGCGACGTCCTTGTCGTGGTGGATGCCACGTCTGACGCCAGGGAGGCCCTGAGCCAGGCGATCGACCTCGCGCAGCGTGAGCGCAGCCGCCTGACGCTGATCACCGTCGAGCGGCGTCTGCCCGCGTGCGCCTACCTCGGGGTCGCCGCGGCGCTGCCCCTCGTTATCCCCGCCGCCGAGGCCGAGGCCCGCCAGCTCATGTGCGAGGCGCTCTCCGGCGTACCGGCCGACGTGCCGGTGACCACGGTGCTCGCCGCCCCGCCGGTCCGCCCGGCGCTCATGGCCCAGATCACGCGGGGCGGCCACGACCTGGTCGTCATGGGCGCCCCCCCGCAGGGCCGCGTGCGCTCCGCGTTCGGGAGCCTCAGCCACTACCTCGTCCGTCACAGCCCCGCTCCGGTCCTGGTGGTCCATGCCGGGCCGCCGCGCGGCCAGGTCATCACGCGCACGGAGGCGCCGGCGACCCGGGCGCGGCGGTGGGCGACCCGCTCGCGGGTCGCCTGACCGACGTCAGCTGCGCGGCGCGGGCGGCCGCGGCACCCTCAGGCGCGGTGCTCGCCCAGGTAGCTGGCGGCCAGCAGCGAGCTATCGCTGCGCAGGCGCTCGGCGCTGTCGCTCACCACGAGCTCCCCATGGGAGAGCACATAGCCGCGATCGGCGATCTCCAGCGCCAGGTGGACGTGCTGCTCCACCAGCAGCACGGCGGTCCCCTCGGTGTCTGCCGCCGCCCGGACCACCGGCAGCAGCCGCTCGACGATGATCGGGGCGAGCCCCAGGCTGAGCTCATCGAGCAGCAGGACCTTGGGCTGGCGCAGCAGAGCGCGCGCGATGGCCAGCATCTGCTGCTCGCCACCGGAGAGCAGTCCCGCGCGCCGGTCGAGCAGGTCGCGCAGCGCGGGAAAGTGCTCGAACGCGGCCTCGTAGCGCTCCTCGCTGTGGCCGTCGAGCCGGAAGTGCTCGCTCACGGTGAGCCCGTAGAAGATGCCGCGGTCCTGGGGCACCTGCACGACGCCGGCGCGGACGCGAGCGGTGGCCGACAAGCCCGCCAGGTCCTGCCCCTCAAGCGCGATCGTTCCGGCGGCGGGCTTGATGAGACCGGAGATCGCGCGCAGCGTCGTCGTCTTGCCCGCGCCGTTGGCGCCCATCAGGGCCACCACCTCGCCTCCGGACACCGTGAGGCCGAGGTCGCGCAGCACGGGCGCGCCGCCGTAACCCGCGGTCAGGCCGGTGATCTCGAGCGTCGCGGTGGCGACCGCGGTGCCCGTGCTCACCGGGCGTGACCCCGGCGGGGCGCCAGCAGGTCGGGCACCACCGTGTCACCGTCGGTCGCGGCGCGACGGAACTCGCGCGGCGAGCACCCGTAGGCATCGCGGAACAAGCGGCTGAAGTGCGGGGCGCTGGGCAGTCCCCAGCGGCTGGCGATCGCCGAGATCGAGAGGTCCGCGTAGGCCGGATCGGCCAGGTCGTTGCGGCACCGGTCCAGGCGCTCGGAGCGGATCCAGTCACACACGCTCAGGTCCTGCCCGGCGAACACTCGATGCAGGTAGCGCGTGGAGATGAAGCAGGCGCGGGCCACCTGCTCGGGATTGAGGTTGGGGTTGCCCAGGTTGGCGTCGATGTAGGCCTGGGCATGCAGGAGCAGCTCGGCCTGGGAGTGCGGGCGGGTCGACTGGGTGGCGTCCACGTCCAGGTACAGGCGACGCACCAGGTCGATGACGTGCTCGGCGAGGCCGGTGTCGTTGCGGGCGATGCTCCCGTCGGCCAGGCCGGCGGCGGCGCCGCAGAAGAAGCGCACGGCCAGGCGGGGCAGCCCGCTCTGTCCGGGGATGCGGACCGCGGTCTGGCGCGAGACGTTGGCGGCGTGCTTGCCCAGCGTGGACTTGGGCAGCTTGAGCACCAGCAGGTCAAACGGCTCCGGGGCGCGGAAGATGGCCGGCTCGGAGGTGTCATACGTGGTCATGTCCCCGGGGGACAGCACGCATTCGCGGTGATGCTGGGCGCCGTGCAGGTGCCCGCGCAGCAGGATCGAGAGGTGCAGGCACTCCGGATCCCCGGCGGCGATCTCGCCGCGCGTCCGGCTCATCGTGTTGGGCAGCGCCGCCACGCGGAACAGTCCCACGGAGGCCAGCCATTCGCCCCACATCCGCGCCTGGAAGCGCTCGCAGTCGTCGGTCCGGATGTTCAGCGGGTGGTAGACCTCATACGAGGAGTTGGCCCAGAACTCGACGCGGTCCCGTGGGGCCACCGCCGCGGTGTCGATCAGCAAACTCATAGCGTCGCAACGCGATCCATGCAGATCGCCCGTGTGTCCCCCCTCTCTCCAAAGCGGACCGCCGAGCGACGGATCCTACCACCGGCAAAACCCCTGGAAGCGGTGGAGTTAACTCTCAGCGCACACCTGATGTGACGGTCATTGCCGGTGAGTGCACGGTGACTCAGAGCGCCCGGGCAGGCGGCATGGCCGCTGCAAGGATCGGCCGGCGATCACGGCCCGCCAGCCACTCGGGGAGAGGGGAAGAGCACGATGGACAGGATCCTTGCCACGCACACCGGGAGCCTCATCCGGCCACCCGAGTTGCTCGCATTTCTCGCGGCGCGCGACGCCGGTGAGAGCTATGACGAGGCGGAGTACGCGCATGTCCTGCGCGCCGCCGTCACGGACATCGTCGACCGGCAGGTCGATGCCGGCATCGACGTCGTCGACGACGGCGAGATGGGCAAGACGAGTTGGATCACCTACCTGTACGAGCGCGTCAGCGGCCTGGAGGCGCGGCTGGTGACGCTGGAGGGCGCGAGCATGCTGCCGCCCAGCCGTGACCGGCAGGAGTTTCCCGGCGCCTATGCCGAGCTCGACGCCCTTGACGAGGCCGCCACCCGCTCGAGCAACATCGCCCCGGAGGGGACCGCGCGCGACGATGGTCCGAACACGGGCCAGGTCGTGCAATGGGTCTGCACGGGCCCCATCACCTACGACCGCGCGGCCCTGGATCGCGACATCGCCAACCTGAGAGCCGCTCTCGAGGACCACCCGGACACGGAGGCCTTCCTGCCCGTCGTGGCGCCGGCGAGCGCCTACTGGCTCGCCAACGAGCACTACGGCTCGGAGGAGGAGTTCGTCTACGCCCTCGCCGACGCGCTGCACGAGGAGTACAAGGCGATCGTCGAGGCGGGGTTCCTGCTCCAGGTCGACGACGCCGTCCTCATGCATGAGTGGGACACGATGCTCTCACGCGGCCAGACCGACGACGACTACCGCAGGTGGGCCCAGCTTCGCGTCGACGCGCTGAACCACGCGCTGCGTGGGCTGCCCGAGGACCGGATCCGCTACCACGTGTGCTGGGGCAGCTGGCATGGCCCGCACGCGTATGACCCGCCACTGAAGGACACCGTCGGCCTGATCCTCCAGGTCACCGCCGGCTACTACGCCATGGAGCAGGCCAACTCCCGCCACGAGCACGAGTGGCGGGTGTGGGAGGACGTGGCTCTCCCGGAGGGCAAGAAGCTCATCCCGGGGGTGGTCACGCATCACACCAACGTCGTCGAGCACCCGGACCTCGTTGCCCAGCGGCTCGTCCGTCTGGCCAACGTCGTCGGACGGGAGAACGTGCTGGCGGGAACGGACTGCGGCTTTGCCCAAGGCGCGTTCATCCATCGCGTGCATCCCGAGATCCAGTGGGCAAAGCTCGCCGCGCTCGCCGAGGGGGCCCGGATCGCCTCGCGCGAGCTCTGGGGAGCCACCGCCGCCGTGTGAGCGAACGGCCAATCGGCTCATCGCTCGCGACACCTTTCATCAGAGGAGAAAAAGTGATCACGGAAGCTCATCGCTGGTTGGTCAGGGCGGCCACCGTTGCGGTCGCCGCCGTGGCCGTCGCCGGCTGCGGAAGCAGTAGTAACAGCAGCAGTAGCCAGAGCAGCAGCGCGGCCGCCACCAGCACCTCGGCGGCGGCCACCAGCAGCGCGGCAGCGACCACCTCCACGTCGGGGGCCGCCGGCGGCGCGGGCGCCCAGGCCGTGACCGACTACCTGTCCTACGTCCACGGCAAGGCCGGCAAGGCCGACGCGTCGCTTCCGCCGGTCACCATCGGCTGGATCAACCAGCAGGGCGGCCAGCAGGCGATCGGCCCGCTGGCGACGGCCGGCGCGCAGATGGCCGTCAAGTACATCAACGCGGAGCTCGGGGGCGTGGGCGGTCACCCGGTGCAGCTCAAGACCTGCTTCATCACCAGCGCCGAGGAGGAGGGCAAGACCTGCGCCCAGGAGCTCCTGGCCGACAAGTCGGTGCAGGTGATCGACGAGGGCGCGGTGGCCATCGGCATCCAGTCGTTCTACTCGACGATCGCGGGCGCCAAGCCGGTCATCGTCGGCGTCGCCGTCACCCCGGTGGACTCCGTGCAGAAGAACGCGGTGATCATGTTCGGCGACGTCACCCACGTGCTCGGACCGTTCGGGACCTACGCCAAGCAGGTGCTGCACGCCAAGACCGCCGCACTCGTGTATCCGAACATCTCGGGGATCACCGACGGAGCGACCGCGATCTACAACTCGCTCAAGAGCGCGGGGGTTTCGGTCAAGAAGGTCGCCTACGACGAGTCCTCCACCGACCTCATCGGCCCGCTGACCAGCGCTGGAGCCACTACGGCCGACATGGTCATCCCCTACAGCGACTCGTCGGGCTGCGTGAACCTCGCCAAGGGCCTCAAGCAACTTGGGATCACCGACGCCAAGAAGATCGTCTCGGCGCCGCTGTGCCTCAACGGCCAGGTCGCGGCCGGCCTCGGCGGCGACTTCCCGATCTGGACCTACGCCATCGCCAGCTCCCTGTTCGGTGACCCCACCGACCCGGGGATGCCGCCGTACATGAAGGTGGCGGCCAAGTACAGCACCCCCGCCAACGCGCCGGACCCGTGGAACATCGTGTCCTTCGCACAGCTCCTGACGACGGTGCGCTACCTCAACGAGCTCGGGTACGGCAAGGCCACGTCGGCCAGCATCCTGGCCAAGGCCAAGGCGTTCACCGGCCCGGTGGCGCTGGGTGCGCCCTCGTTGGCGTGCGGCAAGTACCCGTCGGCCCCGGCGGTCTGCAACGACCGCGCGCAGTTCTTCGAGTACCACGGCAAGCACGCCTTCGTGAAGGTGGCGCCCTGGCTGCAGCCGCCCTCGTGATCACAGCCGGTCCCCAGCCGGGTGGGCGGTTGGGTGGGCGGGCTCCTATCCCCTTGCCTGAGCGGGCATGACACAGATTCTCCTGTTCATCCTGCTCGGGCTGGGGCCCGGGGCGCTCATTGCCGCGATCTCGCTGGGGGTGGTGCTCACCTTCCGGGGCTCCGGGGTGATCAACCTGGCCACGGGCGGCGTCGCCATGGTCGGCGGTTATGCCTACTGGGCGCTGAAGACCGGACAGGTCGCCGGCGTCCAGATGGCCACCGGCCCGGCGCTGGTCTGCAGCCTGGTCATCGTCCTCATCTTCGGCGTGCTGGTGGAGCTGATCGCCTTCCGGCCGCTGCGCAACGCCTCGCCGCTGGCCAAGCTGGTGTCCTCGCTCGGGGTCCTGCTCATCGCCCAGGCGATGGTGCTGCTGGCCTTCGGCAACACGCCCCAGCCCGAGCCGACGATCCTGCCCCAGAGCATCGTCCACGTCTTCGGCGCGGTCATCCCGGTGGACCGGTTCATCCTCACCGGGATCGTCATCGCGATGGCGGCGGCGCTGGCCGCAGCCTACCGGTGGTCGCGGTTCGGTCTGGCCACCCGGGCGGCGTCCGAGAACGAGGTGGCGGCGATGCTCGGAGGGCTGTCGCCCCGGCTGCTCTCGCTCGGCAACACGCTGGTGGCCTCGTTCATCGCCGGTGCGGTCGGCATCCTCGCGGCGGCGATCACCGAGCTTGACTCGGAGACGCTCCCGCTCCAGATCGTGCCGGCGCTGACGGCGGCGCTGATCGCGCGCTTCACCTCCTTCGGCCTCGCCTGCGCCGCGGGGATCGGGCTGGGGATCATCGAGTCACTGATCCAGTACGCCAGCTCGCAGTCGTGGTTCCCGCAGGCCGGCGGGTCGGCGATCCCGGGCGTCGCCGAGCTCGTCATCTTCCTCATCACGGTGGCGGTCATGTACCTGCGCGGCGCGAGCCTGCCCAGGCGCGGTGACCTGGTGGAGCGCAGCCTCCCGCAGGTGCCGCGTCCCAACAACCTCGTGCGCACCTCGCTCATCGTCGGGGTCGTCTGCGCGGTGGCGCTCGTCGTGCTCCCCTACGACTTCCGCGAGGCCCTCATCAACACGCTCATCGGGACGGTGATGGCGCTGTCGCTGGTGGTCCTCACCGGCTTCGTCGGCCAGATCTCCGTGGTGCAGCTGTCGTTGGCCGGAGTGTCGGGCTTCACCATCTCGCACCTGGCGGTCAACGCCGGCATCGGCTTCCCCTTCGCGCTCATCATCGGGACGGCGGCCGCGCTGCTGCTGGGCATGGTCACCGCCGTGTCGGCGCTGCGCGTGCGTGGCGTCAGCCTGGCGGTGGTGACGCTCGCCGCCGCGGTGGCGATCGAGAACTTCGGCTTCACCAACCCCACCTGGGGCGGGGGAGAGACGGGCTCGCCCGTGCCCGAGCCGCACCTGCTCGGACTCGACCTGGGGCCCGCGGCCCACTTTCGCGGTCTGGATGGCAACCAGCCCAGCCCGGTCTTCGGATGGGTCGTGCTCATCTTCACCATCGCCATGTGCCTGCTGGTGGGGTACGTGCGGCGGGGCAAGCTGGGACAGCGCATGCTCGCCGTGCGCTCCAACGAGCGCGCCGCGGCGGCGGCGGCGATCAACCCGCGCAACGTGAAGCTCGCGGCCTTCGCCATCAGCGCGGTCATCGCCGGCGTCGCCGGGTCCCTGTACGCGTACAACTTCGGTTCGGTGAGCGGCGATCGCTTCGACGCCGTCGTGGCCCTCAGCCTCATCGCCTTCGCCTACGCGGGCGGGATCACGCTCATTTCCGGCGCGGCCTTCGCCGGGCTGATCTCCACGCAGGCGCTGTTCCCCTACGCCCTGGACAAGTGGTTCGGGCTCAACGGCAACTGGTTCCTGCTCTTCGGCGGGGTCATCCTCGTCGTCACCCTCATCCAGAACCCGGAGGGCGTCGCGGGGGCGTTCTACCGTCAGATCCATCGCCGGCCCACGTTCAGCCCTGACCTGCCCGAGGTGGCGCTGCCCCCGCCGGAGGCCGACGCCGCCGGCGCGCGCGAGCGCCGGCGCGCGGCCGTGGCCGCGACCGGCGCGGGCCCGGTGCTCCGCGTCCGCGGCCTCTCGGTTGCCTTCGGCGGCGTGCAGGCCCTCACCGACGTGGACCTGGAGGTGGGGGAGGGCGAGCTGGTCGGGCTCATCGGCCCCAACGGCGCCGGCAAGACGACGTTCATCGACGCCATCACCGGGCTTCGTCCGACACTCGGGCGAGGTCGAGCTGCGCGGGCATGCCGTCGCCGGGCGGACGCCCTACGCGATCGCCGCTCTGGGCTGCGCCCGCACCTGGCAGGGCACCGACCTGTTCGACGATCTGGACGTCCGCGAGAACCTCACCGTGGCCGCCGGCGCCACCGTCGCTCCGGAGGACATCGAGGCCGTCCTTGAGCGGATGGGCCTCGCCCCGGTGGCCGAGGCCATGCCCGCCGAGCTCTCCGAGGGCCAGCGCAAGCTCGTCGGGCTCGCCCGCGCCGTCGTCGGCAGCCCGGGGCTGCTGTGCCTGGACGAGCCGGCCGCCGGCATGGACACGCGGGAGAGTCAGGCCCTGGGGCGGCGACTGCGCGAGCTGGCCGACCTGGGCCAGTCCACGCTGCTCATCGACCATGACATGGGGCTGGTGCTCGGGATCTGCGACCGGGTGGTGGTCCTGGAGTTCGGGCGCGTGATCGCCAACGGCACGCCTGACGTGGTGCGCCGGGACCCGGCGGTGATGGCCGCCTACCTGGGAAGCGCGGCCGAAGCGGCGGCCGTCGTGGTGGACCCGGCGAGCTGATGTGTGACCCCATGGCTCAGCGGTGGCGGGGGCCGCCCAACAACATGACAGAGGGAGAACGAGAACCATGAGTCCCGGAAGCCTCGATGACCTGCTGGGGCAGAGTGTCAGTCCGGCGGTCCTGCTGCGCAACTCTCAGGCCGGTCCCAATGTCTATCCCGGGGTCCCGGCCGAGTTCACCAACTGGCGCGATGAGCAGCTCGCGTGGCAGCGCACGTGTGTGCTGTTCAACCAGTCCTACCACATGGCGGAGCTCACGGTGCGCGGCCCCGACGCGGTGACCCTCCTCTCTCACCTCGGTGTGAATACGTTTGCCAACTTCGCGGTCGACAGGGCCAAGCAGTTCGTTCCGTGTACCCCGGAGGGGTACGTCATCGGCGACGTCATCCTCTTTCACCTCGCCGACGACGAGTTCAACATGGTCGGACGCGCGCCGGTGCTCAACTGGGTGACCTTCCACGCCCACACCGGCAACTACGACGTCGAGCTCGAGCGCGACGAGCGGAGTGCCATGCGCTCAGACGACCGGCGGCGCTCGTACCGCTTCCAGGTCCAGGGGCCCCGGGCGATGGAGGTGATCGACGCCGTGCTCGGCCGAGCCACGCCCGAGCTGAAGTTCTTCTCCATGACCACCGTCCACATCGCCGGCTGCGAGGTTCGCGCGCTGCGTCACGGCATGGCTGGGCAGGCCGGGTGGGAGCTGTTCGGGCCCTGGGACGACGGCGAGGCCGTCCGCGAGGCGCTCGTCGTCACCGGCGAGGAGTTCGGGCTGCGCCAGGTCGGGGGTCGCGCGTACTCGTCAAACGCCCTGGAGTCGGGCTGGATCCCGTCGCCGCTGCCCGCGATCTACACCGGCGAGGCCCTGGCCGAGTACCGCCGCTGGCTGCCCGCGGCCGGCTATGAGGGCGCGGCGTCGATCGGCGGGAGCTTCTACTCCGACGACATCGAGGACTACTACTTCACCCCGTGGGATCTCGGCTACGGCCATCTGGTCAAGTTCGACCACGACTTCATCGGCCGCGACGCGCTCGAGCAGATGGCGCGCGACGACGAGCACCGCGTCAAGGTGACGCTCGCGCTCGACGACGACGATGTGGCCCGCACCATCGGCATGATGTTCGGGCCCGGCGAGCGGGCCAAGTTCATGGACTGGCCGTCGGCGGTCTATGCCATGCACCCGTTTGACAAGGTCACCGTCAACGGCGGCACGGTCGGGGTCTCGACCTGGATCGGCTACAGCGCCAGCGAGGGCAAGATGCTCACGCTCGCGGTGCTCGATGCCCAGCACGCCGAGCCCGGCACCGAGGTGACGCTCGTGTGGGGCGAGGAGGACGGCGGCTCGGGCAAGCCCACGGTCGAGCGCCACGTCCAGACCGAGCTGCGCGCGATCGTCGCGCCCGTGCCCTACGTCGAAAGCGTCCGGCGCGCCTACGCCCCGGACAGCTGGCGCGCGACGCCGTCCACCAGCTCCAGGTAGCTGCGCCACGCCAGCTCCGCGCGGCACACGAGCGCCAGCGGCGAGGTAACCGGCAGCAGGCTGGTCAGGCCCGCCTGGGCCACCGCGGCGTCGTGCTCGCCGCGCCGGGCCCGCCGCGCGAAGTACCGCGTCGCGGCGTGGTCAAAGCCGTAGTGCCGGCGCAACACCTCGCACTGGGCACCGGCGAGTGGCGCCAAGGCGGACTCGACGGCCCAGATGGTGACGAGGTGCTCTGCCAGCGACGCCGACTCCGATCGCCACGCAGCGGCGCAGGCGGCCGTCTCGGCAAGCGGGTCCTCGCCGAAGTACCAGGCCGAGCCCGACCAGCCCGCGGCCCCAGCGAAGCGCAGCCACAGTGACAGCGCGCGCTCCTGGCCCGCGGCGTAGGCGGCCAGCTGCTCGGCCAGCAGCCCGTCAGCCATGCGCGCGGCCCGGGCCGCGACGTCGGCCAGGGCGCAGATCGCGTGATAGTGCTCGTCGGCGAACAGGCGCAGGCCGTCCGCCGACAGGTCGCCGTCGAGCCACCGGCGGATGAAGGGGTGGCTCGCCGGGCCCCACGTCTCCTGCAGCGCGGCGAGCTCGCACTCGAGCCGCTCCGCCTGGGCGAAGCGGCTGCGTGCGATGTCCTGGAGCGTCGGTGCGGACGTGGGAAGGCGCATGGATCAGTCCGATCAGTGGGCGGCGGTGGTGCGCCAACCCTCCGCGTACTCCGTCCGAGCGGTCACCGAGTAGGGCACCGGACTGACCACGGCGCGGACGTGGAGCTGCTGGTGGGGCTCCACCGTCGTCTTGCGAGACCCGCCGCCGGGCTCGCCCCACACGACCGTCACCTCGGTCCCGATCTCGACGCTCGGGTCGATCGTGGCCAGCGACAGCGCGCGCTTCTCGTTGGCGCTGTAGCCGCTGAACATCGAGCACCCCACCGCGTTGCCGTCGGGGTCGAGCACGGTGTCGAAGTTCGAGGAGCCGTAGTTGGCGATCGGCAGGTCGAAGAACTGGTAGGAGTCGCCGTCGACGTCGAACAGCGACGCGAAGATCTTGGCCATGTCCTCGCCATCCCAGGCGAGCGTGACCTTGTGACGCTGGGAGTCGGCGTCGCGCGCGATCTGCTCGAGCGCATCGCGGCCGATGAAGTCGTGGTCGAACTTGACGAACTGTCCGTAGCCGAGCTGCCACGGGTTGTTGTAGTAGTCCTCGATGTCGTCGGAGACGAAGCTTCCGGCCAGGGCGTTGGTGGCCTCGTAGCTGTCGGCGCCGAGCCACTCGCGGTAGCCGCGGAGCTCCTCGCCCGTGTAGATGGCGGGCAGCGGCGACGGGATCCACCCCGACTCCAGCGTGTTGGACGCGTAGGCGCGGGCGCCGCACGGCTCCATCCCGAACTCGCGTCCGGCCTCGAGGATCGTGCCGCGGATCTCGTCGTAACCCTCGTAGGGGCCCCACAGCTCAAGGCCGGGAGCGCCGGCCATCCCGTGGCGCAGCGTGCGCACCTGCTGGCCGCCGACGTTCATCTCGGCCATGCGGAAGAACTTGAGCTGCTCCAACGGGCCGCCGTTGATCTTCTCGATGACCTGCCACGCGTTCGGTCCCTGGATCTGAAAGCGCCAGAACGCGCGGGTCACCGCCTTGCCGTAGGGGCGCGAGGGCGAGCGGTCGTCCTTCTCGATCTCGACGTCGTAGCCGCCCTTCTCGGCCTGGTAGGCCAGCCAGTTGGCCACCGGTGCGCGCCCCACCCAGACGTACTCCTCGTCGTCGAGGTGGAAGAGGATGCCGTCCCCGATCACGTTCCCGGCCGGCGTGCACGGCACGAACTGCTTGGCCATGTTGACCGGGAAGTTCGCAACGCTGTTGATGCCGGTGTCGGAGATGAGCTTGATCGCCCCCGGCCCGCGCATGAACAGGTTGGCCATGTGGTGGGTCTGGTCGAAGAGGACCGCGGTCTCCCGCCACGCGCGCTGCTCACGGCGCCAGTTGGTGAACTCGTAGGGCACCACCGGGTAGATGTAGGCGCCGATCTGCGAGTTGCGCAGCAGCTCGACGGTGTTGCCGGAGGCGTCGAGCAGCTCCTGGAGGTTACTGGGGGTCATGAGGTCTCTCTCCTTTGTGATCCGTGCGCTGCAACCGGGCTATGCCGGCCCCTGCTCGGCCTCGGCGAAGGCGCGGGGGGCGGGCGGGGCCGTTGGACGGGCGGGGCCTGTCGCAACGGAGCGCGCGTCATCGTGCGCGCGCTGCCACCGCCAGGTCTCGAGCAGCTGGTTGAACGTGAAGATGTGGAAGCCCGCGATGTTGAGCTCTGGGTCGTCGACCGCTGGAGCGAGCTTCTCATAGAGCTTGTCGGCTGTCGATCCTTTGGACAGCAGCGCACGGATCCCACGCTGCTTGCGCAGAAAAGAGAGTGATGGGCCGACCCCGATCCGCGCCGACAGCTCCAGCAGCTTGGTGCGCGACACCTTGCCGGGGACGCCGATCAGCACCGGCAGCGTCATGCCGCAGGCGCGCTGGCGGGAGACCCAGGCCACGAGCGCGTCGGGGTCAAAGCACATCTGCGTGGCCACGTAGTCGGCGTGCCGGCTCTTGTGGGCCAGCGCCTGCGCGAGCGACTCCTCGGGGATGGCGGGGTGGCCCTCGGGGTACCCGGCGATGCCGATCGTCCGCGGCCGCTGCGGGTGAGTGGCGACCACGTCGAGCAGCTCGGCCGCGGAGGAGTAGGCGCCGAGCGGCGGGTCGGCGTCGCCGCCGATCAGGAACATGTCATCGGCGCCGGCCTGCGCCATCGCGGACAGGATGCGGTCCAGATGGTCGCTGTCGGTGACCATGCGCGCCGCGACGTGGACGGTGACGTGATGGCCCATCTCACCCAGCTTCGCCGCGACCTCGATCGAGCGGTCGGGCCCGTGCTTGGGCGAGCAGGTGATCGTGAGCCGCACCTTCTCGGGCAGTTGGGCGGCCTCCTCCATGCTCCGCGCGAAGGGGAGAACCTCGAAGCGGGCAGACTCGGGCGGGCAGGTGACGATCGGGGTGGACACCACCTGAAGCCTCGCGGAACGACAAGGACCTTGGCACTCTCAAAGGTTCAGGTTTCTCCTACCCTTTGGGTGGGTGGGGACAGCGATCGTCATCGGCGCCGGTCCGGGCATTGGCCTGTCAGTGGCCCGACGGGTCGCCCACGAGGGCCTGCCCGTCGGCGTGATCGCCCGCGCTGGGCCGACCGTCGCCGCGGCCACGGACGCCCTGTCCGGCCACGAGGTGCACGGCGTCGTCGCCGACGCGATCGACGAGACGGCCCTGCGCGCGGCGCTCGATGAGATCTCAGATCGCCTCGGGCCGCCCGAGCTGCTCGTCTACAACGCCGCGCTCATCCGCGCGGACGCGATCGGCGAGCTCAGCGCGGCGCAGCACCTCGACGCGTGGGCGGTCAACGTCGTCGGCGCGATCACCGCCGCCGCGCACGTCGCACCGGGCATGGCCGAGCGGGGCCGGGGGACGATCGTGATCACCGGCGGGATGCCCGCGCCGGTGCCCGCCTACACCAGCCTGTCGCTCGGCAAGGCCGGGGTCCGGACGCTCGTGACGCTGCTGGACGCGGCCTACGGCGCCGCCGGCGTCCACGCGGCGAGCGTGACCGTGATGGGCGAGGTGGCGCCGGGCACCGCGTTTGATCCTGATGAGATCGCCGAGCAGTACTGGCGGCTGCACACCCAGCAACGTGGCGGCTGGGAGCACGAGGTCGTTCACGGACCCGCACGCTGAAGCGTTCTGGGCTGGCCGGCTAGGCCCCGGCGAGCGCGGCCAGGCGTCGGGCCACATCGTCCATCAGGGCCTCCTCGCCCGTGGTCACGCGCGCGTAGCCCGGCAGCCCGAACTCGCCGCCGGCACGGATGAGGATGCCCTGGCGTGCGAGGGCGTCGGCGATGCGTGCGTCATCGTCGCCGGCCAGGTCCAGCAGCACGAAGTTGGCGTCTGACGGGATGGCGCGCAGCGCGGTGGGCCGCAGGGGACCACACAGGGCCTCGCGGGCTCGGGTCACCTGCGCGCGCCGCGCCGGCAACTGATTGGTGCGGCGCAGGCTGGCGATGCCCGCCGCCAGCGCGGCGACATTGACGTTGAAGGGCTCTTGGACCGCGTTGACGTGCGGGGCCAGCGCGGAGTCGAGCAGCAGATAGCCGAGTCGCAGCCCCGCCAGGCCGAAGATCTTGGAGAAGGTGCGCATCACGACCACCGGACGGCCGGCCCGGATGTCGGCGAGCCGGTCGATGCGCTCCTCGGGCGCGATGTAATCCACGTAGGCCTCGTCGGCCACCACCACGCAACCGTCGGGGAGGGCATCCAGGAACGCCGACCAGTCGGCGGAGTCGAGCCGGCGCCCTGTCGGGTTGTTGGGATCGCAGATCCAGACGAGCTTGGCGCGTGCGGTCACGGCTTGACGCGCGATCGCCGCCAGGTCGAGTCCGAGGGCGGCGTCGTTGGGCACCCGGCGCACATCGGCGCCGGCGGTGGCGCACACCTGGGCGTAGAGGCCATAGGTGGGACGCGGGACGACGACGCGGTCGCCGGTCTCGATGAAGGCGCCGGCGAGGGCCAGGGTGAGCGCCTGGATCCCGTGGCCGGGGATTACCTCAGCGGGACGGGCGCCGGCCCACGCGGCGACGGCGTGGCGGAACTCCTCGTAGGCCTCCTCGGGGTAGGCCCAGGCGCAATCGAGCGCGGCGGCCGTCTCGGCGATCACGCCCGGCAGCGGGCCGAACAGGTTCTCGTTCCAGTTGAGGCGAATGAGGTCCTCGCGGCCGAGCCGCGCCTTGGTCTCCTGGGCGCTGGCGCCGGGGACGTACGGACCCGCCCCGACAACCGAGCCGCGCAGCAGTCGGTCGTAGGCCATGGCGGCGCGGAGGCTACCGGCCCGGGACCCGGGTGATCGGGCGCGCCTAGCGCCCCGAGCCACGCTGGCGCGCGAGCAGCACCGTCGAGATCGCGAAGCACAGGGCCATCAGGAGTGCGAAGCCCCCGAAGCCCAGCCCCAGTCCCAGACCGAGCGAGTGGGCTCCGAGCACGAGCGCGAGCAACAGTGCGGTGGCGACGGCGGTGCCGACGGGACGGACCCTGAGCACAGCGCCGGCGAGGAAGATGGCGACCACCGCGATGAGCCCGGCGCGATGGAGGGCAACCCGGGCGAGACCCTCCGACTTGAGCGCCGCGAGCACGAGCCCCCCGATCACCGCCGGCCAGCGGCGACTGCGTCCGCGCGAGCGCGCCGTCGTCGTCACCCCGGTGCCGGGCCTATCCAGGTCGGTCACATGGCGATCCTACCCCCGCCCGACTAACGCCTCACATGTGTCAGTCCAGGATCGGGGTGTCCTTTGGACGTGGTCGACGTCGTGGGCGGAAGGTGCCCGGTCAGGTCGTCTTGACGAGGCCGCCGTCGATGACCCAGCTGGCGCCGGTGACGTTCGGCACTCGGGGCGAGGCGAGCAGTGCGACGATGGCGGCGACCTCGTCAGGGGTGGTGAAGCGCCCCGTCGGCATGCTGGCGACCGCCTGAGCGCGAATCGCCTCAGAGCCGGCGCCGGTGGCGCGGCCGATGGTCGCGGCGACCCCGTCGTCGCCGAGCCAGAGGTCGGTGGCCACGGGACCGGGGGACACGCTGGTGATCCGGATCCCCTCCGGGCCGAGCTCCTGGGAGAGCGACTTGGCCACATTGAGGAGGGCCGCCTTGGCCGCACCGTAGTCGATGACCGCGCCGTCGGGCTCGAAGAAGGCGTTGACCGACGCGACGTTGACGATCACCCCGTCGCCCCGCGTGCGCATGTCGGCCACCGCTGCGCGGGTCGCGCGCAGGGCGGCGAAGAAGTTGAGCTGGAGCGAGGCCTCGAAGTCCTCGTCGGTGAGGCTGAGGAAGCCATCCAGGCGCGTGTGCACGCCGCCGACGTTGTTGACCAGCACGTCGACGCGCCCGCGGTCCTCGATCGCGCGTGCGATCAGCGCGGCCGGTCCCCCGGGGTCGGCGAGGTCCACCGCGACCGGCGTGACACGCTCGAGCCCGGTCAGGCTGTCCACGCCGCGGCTGCCGGCCACGACGAGGGCGCCCTCGTCGGCCAAGGTCCGCGTGATGGCCAGGCCGATGCCCTTGCCGGCTCCGGTGACGACGGCGACCCTGTCTGTGAGATGTAGATCCATGGTGGAACCCACTATGACCCATCACGCCGACCTGAACCGCCAACCGCTGACGCCCGTCCGGGCGGGCGTCAGCAGCCGGCGTCTGTGGGGCGCAAGGCATCGAGGGCGCGCGTGAGGCAGTACTCGAGGTAGCCAGGCCAGCGCTCGTCGTACAGGGGGCCGATGCCGTCGCGCAACAGCAGCCGCACCTGGGCGACCCCCTGTGCGTCGACGGGGCCGGGACGCGAAAGCTCGTCGGCGAGGTCATACAGCAGCGGCCCCGCGTCCATCAACTCGGGGGCGCGGGGATGAAGCCGCCGCTCGAGCGGATGCCTCGGGCGCGCCGCGTCCCGCACCAACTGGCGGAGCTCGCCGGCCAGGCGCTGGCGGGTGCGCAGGCTGATCAGGCGGTGAGCCCGCAGTGAGAGGTCGCCGCGCGAGTCGGGGAGCGCCCCGTGCGCCAGCGCCAAATCCAGCGGCCACGCCCACAGGCGGACGCGGACCCGCTCGCAGGCCCGCGTCCTCCGAGCTCGCAACGGGGCGGACTGATCCGCGTGGATGAGCAACAGCGAGGCCATCGGTGCGTCGCGGCACATGGTCCACCGCGGCGGGGTGTCCGGCACAGAGCCGACAGCGACGCTGTCGAGTTGAGCGTTCTTCATTACGTGTGCGAAGCTGGCGAGACAGCCATGCTGGAGTCCAGGCAGATCGAGCAGAGAGTGAGTACGGGCCTCGGAGCGCTCGACGAGGTGCTCGAGGGCCTGTACTGGGGCGACAACGTCGTGTGGCAGCTCGATGGCGCCCCGGTAGAGCCCTTCTACGCCGCCATCGCCGCACGGGCCGAGACGTTCGAGGGACGCACCTTCGTGGCCATTGCCGACACCGTGCCCGAGCTCGGTGCCGAAGGGCTCGAGGTGATGCGCGCCGGACCGGGGACCGCGCTGGCCCATCCGGCCGATCTCCTGCGAGAGGTCCACCGGCTGTGCCGGCCCGGCGGCCGGCGCCTTCTCCTCTTCGATTCGCTGGACCGGATGGTGGAGGCGTGGGGGGCGAGTCGCGCGCGCGGGTTCTTTGCCCGGTGCTGCCCGATGCTGCTCGACCTCGGGGCGATCGGGTACTGGTCGATGAGCACCGCCGAGAGCATGGCCACCGTGCGTGACACCGTCGCCTCGGTCACCCAGTGCATCCTCCGCGTCGACGATCGCCACATCCGCGTGGCCAAGGCCGAGGCGCGCAGCGACGGCGTCAGAGGATCGGTACTGCACTGGCACGAGGCTGACGGCCGAGCGGTCCTGTCCCCGGCCAACATCAACGGCCGGGTGGCCGCGTCGCTGCGCGCAGTGAGGCGCGCCCGCGGTCTGAGCCAGCACGATCTCGCCCAGCTGGCCGGCGTGACCGCAAGCGCCATCTCGCAGGCCGAGCGCGCGGAGCGCGGCCTGTCGCTGGGCACGCTGGCCCAGCTCAGTCGTGCGCTCGGGATGACGATCGACGACCTGCTCCACGGCGACGGCCCCGAGGCGTATCGCATCGGGCGCCGCCCTGACGACAGGCACCACTCAGAGGATGGGATCACGGCGCTGCTGGGCGACGCGAATGCCGATCTCAGCGTCGATCTCGTGCGTCTCCCGCGGGGCGAGTCCGCCCGCCCCGCCGAGCCGCGGGAGGGAACCGGCATCGTCGCCGTGGCGAGTGGCCTGGTCCAGGTCCACGTCGCCGGTCAGACGCCCACGGTACGCCCGGGCGAGGTGCTGGTCGCGCCCGGCGATCGCGTGGACGGGTGGCGCAACATCGCCCAGTTCGAGGCCATGCTGTTCTGGATCGTGCACGGGCGGCCTTCCGGTCGGCCCGGTCGATAAAGCAGCGCTCACGCCACCGGCGCATAGCTCGGCAACTCTCGGCCCTGACAACAGCAATGCTGCTGGTGATGCCTCGCCGGCGGTCTGGTGGTGATGTTGTGCGGGTACTTCCTCTTCATGGGTGGTGAAATAGGCGGACCGGGCATTCGCAAACGTAGGTGGCGGTGATTGTCATGAACATGCTGGTACTGGCCGACGAGCGGCATCCCGGCTGCGTGAGGTTGGAGCGCGCCCGGACCCTGGCACGTGTACGCGCGCGCGTGCGGGCGCGCCGCAGCGACCGAGCCTTGGCCTCGGGGATCTCGCCCGACTCCAACGCGTGCGTTTCGGTGCGCGCCCACGAGCTCATCGGCTGGCCGACCCGCGCCGCGCTGGCCCGGGCGATCAGGAGACTGATCCACGAGGCCGGCCACCCGGTGACCCCGATGAGCTTCCACGTCCCCCTCTGCCGCGCCAAGATCGGGCGCTCGCGCGACACCCTGGAGGGCCTGGCCGACCGCCTGCTCACCGATGGGCCCCTCGACGCGCGCGGCCTGGCCCAGATCAGCCTCCTGCTCAGCGACGGGGCCGGCCCGGTCTATGACCGCCCGAACGCCAACGATCTCCAGCCCGCCCTGGAGCGTGCGATCGCCGCTCTGGACGTGGTGGCCGCGTAGGTCAGATCCCGGCGTAGACCCCCATCTCGAACCCGGCGACGATCTCCAGCAGCGCCGGGTCGAACATCGGGATCAGCTGCGTGAGCACCGCGCCGGCGACACCACTGGCGCGGTCGATCCAGAAGTGAGTGTTGAGCACACCCGACCAGAACCCGGAGCCTTCGTGGCGCATGCCCGGGATGTCCTCCGACATGAGCTGGAATCCGAAGCCCCAGGTCTGGCGGAAAGGGAGCGCGACCACGTCATGCACCAGCCACGGCGCCTGGGTGGGGATGAGGTCGGGAAGCGGGAGCCCATCGAGTTGATCCGTGAAGGCCATATCGACGCTCTCGGCGCTCAGCACGCGGGCGCCGTCCAGTTCGCCCCCGCGCAGCATGGCCCGCAGGAACCGACCGTAGTCGCGCGCCGTCGAGTACAGGCCGTGGCCGCCGGCGCAGAACTCCGGGGTCTCCACCCACTCGCGGGCGCTGACCACCAGTCCGCCGCCCTCGGGCCGCTCGTGGAGGGTCATGAGGCGCTCGCGCGCCGGCGGCGTCGGGGAAAAGCTCGTGTCCGTCATCCCCAGCGGGCCGAGCACGTGCTCGCCGAGGTAGGCGCCGAGGTCCTGCCCGGTGACCGTCTCGATCACTCGGCCCAGCCAGTCGATGCTGATCCCGTACTCCCAGCGGGTGCCCGGGTCGGACATGAGCGGGGCCTCGAGCGCCCCGAGCCGGCTCTCGATGATGTCCGGGAGACCGGTCAGCTCCTGATAGCGGGCCAGGTTCGCGTTGCCGAACCAGTAGCCGCAGCCTGAGGTGTGGGTGAGGAGGTTCCGGATGGTGGCCGCCGACCGAGCGGGCCGGAGCACGGGTGCATCCCCGTCAAAGCCGTCGAGCACCTGGAGCTCGCCAAACGCCGGCACGATCGACGCCACCTCGTCGTCCAGGCTCAGCCGCCCGGACTCCACGAGCGCAAGCGCGCCCACGGTGACCAGCGGCTTGGTCATCGACGCGATCCGGAACACGGTGTCGGCCGTCACCGGGAGGCCCTCGCCGACGGTCACGCTCCCGGCTGCGCCGAGATAGAGCTCGCCCTCGCGGTCCACCACCACCGCGGCAAGCCCCGCGGCGATCCCTCGCGCCACCCCATCTGACAGCACCTCGTCGAGCTGTCCGGCAAGTCGCCCGTCACCGGCCATGTTCTCCTCCTTCGGTTGCCGCGGCGAACTCTATGTCTCCCACTGTGCGAGCGCCGTCAGCAGCGCGGCCTACCACAGGGCCCCTTGACTTTGCATCACAAACCTTGCTAGCGTTTGCGGCGCAAACTTAAACGTAGGAGGGGCAGGACGATGAATGGCACACGTGACATCGACGACACAGCCGCGTCGGACCCGGGCGGCTCCTTTGACCCCCGAGAAGCGGCACGGCTGCTCGATCAGACGACGCGGCAGGCACGACGCCGGTTGGACCTGAGCTCCCCGCTTCTCGCGTTGATCGGGGCGACGGTTGCGCTGGTCGCCTGCGGCGCGGTCTGGTTGTCGGTCCGCGGCCAGCACCCCTACAAGGGACCGACCGCCACGGGCCTGCTCGTCATGTACGGGGTCCTGGCGTGCTGGATCGCCATCGTCGTGACGTTCCAGCGACGGGCCCTGTCCGGGGTCAGCGGGCGTTCGATACGCCAGCAGCGCGCGTACGGGGCCGCGATCGTGACCGCCCTGGTCGCCGTGTCGGTGTTCCAAGGCGTCCTGCACCACGACGGGGTGAGCAACGGGATCGTCTACGGGATCTACCCGCTGACGGCACAGCTGATCGCCATGGGCGCGGTGGCAGCCGGGCTGCAGGCCGCCCGCGAGGATTGGTCGGGCTTCGGCGTCGCGATCGCGGTCATGTGCGTCGCCGCCGCGGGCGCGTTTGCGGGACCGCGGGGGGTGTGGCTGGCCGACGGCATCGGGCTGGCCGTCGTCATTCTCGGATACAGCGCCACTCAGGCATGGCTGCGACGTCGGTGACCCTCGACGCGCTCGATCCGCTGATCCACGTCCCGGCGCGGTTGCAGATCGTCGCCACGCTGGCGGCCCTGCCGGACGGTGACGCGCTGTCCTTCCCGCGCCTCCAGGACATGATCGGCCTCACCCCCGGCAACCTGATCACCCACCTGCGCAAGCTGGAGGACGCCGGCTACCTCGCCTCCGAGAAGAGCGGCAACGGGCCGGCGTCACGGACCTCCGTGGCGCTGACCCACCGAGGACGGGCCGCGCTCAACACCTACACAGCGGCGATCCGTCGCCTCCTCGACGGGCTGTAGTCACCAAGCTCGGGGCGGGCCGGGAGGAGATGCTCAGAGTTGGGGGCCGGCGCCGTCGACGACCGCCTCGGAGAGCACGACCACCGGGCGCGTGGCGGCCCCGCTCAGCTCCGCGGCAACCGAGCCGAGCAGCGACGAGCGAAGTCCGCCCAATCCGCGCGAGGTGATCACGATCAGCCGCCCGTCCTCGCGATCGGCGACGGACTCGAGGACCTCGGCCGGCGGCCCCGGCTCCGTGACTCCGGTCGCGCCCGCCCCGGCCGCGTCGACGGCTCGCTGGAGGACGTCAGCGGCAACCTTGTCGACCGAGTCGGCTTGGCCGGTGACCGGCGGGGTCTCAGAGCGTGCTCCGGGGTACGCCAGGGCCGCCCTCACGTTTTGGCGTGCGTGGACGACGACGACGCGGCAGTGAAGCCGCTCGGCCAGCCGGCCCGCGAATGCGGCCCCGGCCAAGGCGTGGTCTGAGCCATCCACGCCACACACCACACTCGCGCTGTCGGTGGCTGCACTGCCGCCGTCGGCCCTCCAGACCCCACCGGTTGGGACGACCACGAGGGGACGGCGCCCCCTGGCGGCCAGGTCGTGCGAGACGCTGCCGAGGACAGCCGACCGCAGCCCGCCGCGACCGCGCGAACCGACGACGACCAGCTCCGCGTCCGCACGGTCCGCGGCCTCCCGGATCGCGTCGGCAGGCGAGCCGGACGCGAGCAGGACCTTGGCATGCTCGTCACCCAACCGAGCGCGAACCCGAGCGACGAGCTCGTCGGCTTCGTCCGAACGATCTCCGGCGACGTGCATGACGATCAGGCGCGCCTGAAGCTTCTCGGCCAGCCCACTCGCCGTATCCAGGACCCCTTCCGCGGCCTCGGAGTCGTCCAGCGCGCAGAGGATCGTGGGCTCTGATCTCACGACGATCGCCCGAACAGCCGCAGGAACAACAGGAAGATGTTCAGGACGTCGAGGAAGATCCCGGCCGCCAGCGGCACGGCTTCCTCCGTCCCCCCGTGCCGCAGCCGATTGAAGTCCACGATGGTGTACAGCCCGAAGATCGCGAGGCCGAAGAGCGACCACGCGGTGTAGGCCGCCGGGATGCGGACGAAGATCAGCACGATCGAGGCGACGATCAGCCCAAGCAGAAGCCAGAACAACGCCCGGTACAGGAACGACAGATCTCGTCGCACCGCGTACCCGCCGGATCCCAGCGCCCCGACGAACAGTGCCGTCGCTCCGAACGCCTGACGGACGGCCGTCGGATCGGTCGCTGCGTAGTAGTTGACCGTCGTGGCGACGCTCGCACCCATCAGCAGGCCGAAGGCCAGCAGGAGCACGACCGCCAGACCGGTGTTGCCCCGGGCGTTGACGACATTGAGGCCGATCAGACAGCCGATCGCGAGCAGCCAGGCGATGAACCATGCCGCGCCGCCCGAGTCCCGCGCCACCCACACACCGAGGGTCGCGAATCCGACGGTGACCGCGACGAGCGCCATCACCCGCCCAAACAGCGCGGGCGTCCGGGACACCGCCGCCGAGCGGTCCGCATAGCCAGTCGCACTCATCGCACGAGGGAGCTTCCCCGGTTTGCGTGCGCTCTGGATCACCCCAATCGGGTGATCCGCCGGCGGCGTGCCAGGTCACGCACCCCGCGTCGGGCCTTGACCCCGGCGCCGCCGCCGATGGCCGGCGGAAAGACGACCTCGATGGTGAGGCCGCCATCCACCCGCGGGCGCGCACTGAGCTGGGCACGGTGCGCGTCCGCGATCGCCTGGACGATGGAGAGTCCCAGTCCGTACCCGTCGTTGTGGTGGGTTCGGGCGCCCCCGAGTCGCTGGAAGGGCTGGAAGAGACGCTCGATCTGCTCGGGCGGGACGGCCAGGCCGCTGTTCGCGATCGACACGAAGGCGTGCCGGTCACGGGTTCCGGTGGCCACGTCGACACGTCCCCCGCGGGTGTTGTGGCGCATCGCGTTGTCGATGAGGTTGGCGACGAGCTGCTCAAGCAGCCGCTGGTCGCCGGTGATCGGCGCGGGGTCGACCGTGGCGTGAGCGTCAAGACCGAGGCCCGCGAGCTCTGGGCTGCGCGCGAGCATGGCCTGCGAGGCGAGCGCGGCGAGGTCGACGTGCTCGCGGCGCTCGAGCCCGGCCTGTCCGCGGGAAAGGGCGAGCAGGGCGGAGATGAGCTGCTCGAGGTCCTGCTCGGATGCGAGCACGCGCTCATGGGTCTGGCGCAGTGAGCTGACGTCCGCCTCGGGGCTGGCCAAGGCGACCTCGATGAGGGCGCGCTGGCGCGTCAGCGGCGCGCGGAGCTCGTGGGAGGCATTGGCGACGAACTGGCGCTGGGCGTGGTAGGAGTCCTCGAGCGGTTGCAGGACGCGTCCGGCGACGAGCCATCCGAGGGCGAGTGAGAGCACCGACATCCCCGCCAGCGCCATCGCGGACTCGATCGCCAGGTAGCGCAGGACGTGCCCGTGCCGGCTGTTGTCCTGACCGACGAGACTGTGGAGCTGAGGGTCTGAGAAGGCCCGGGGGAGACGGTTGGCGCAGCCCGGCATGCATGACACCAGGCTGGCCGGCACGCGGTGAGCGATGCCGACGAGGTGTCCGCTGTTGTCGACCGTGGCCGTCCAGCCGTTGTCATCGGTGAGCACGAATCCGGTGGCGTTGACAAACAGCGTGTAGGTGATTGCCAACAGGGCGGCACCGGAGAGGAGGAACAGGCCGCCGTACAGAAGGGTCAGGCGGACCCGCACGGTCCGATGCGGGAGGTGTCGCCCGACCGCCAGGTGGGTGATCCGGCGGTTCAGCCGAGCCGCGAGGCTCATATGCGGTAGCCGGCCTTCGCGACCGTGTGGATGACGGGCGGGTCGCCGAGCTTGGCCCGTAGCCGGCTGATCGTGATCTTAACCGCGCCCGTGAACGGGTCGGCGGCCTCATCCCAGACGCGTTCAAGGAGCTCCTCGGCGGAGACTGCCCGACCCTGGGCTCCGAGCAGCAACTCGAGCACCCCGAACTCCTTCGGACGCAGTGCGAGCGGCCGGCCAGCCCGATGTGCGCAGCGCTTGGCCGTGTCGAGGACGATGTCGCCGTGCTTGAGCACCGGGGGAATGCTCGGCTGCGCCCGGCGGGCCAGCGCGGCGATCCGCGCGAGGAGCACGCCGAAGGCGAACGGCTTGGTCAGGTAGTCATCGGCGCCGAGCCCGAGCCCGTCGATGAGATCCTCGATCTCCGCCGCGCCGGTGAGCATCAGCACCCGGCTGCGGCCGCCGGCGGCGACGAGCCTAGCGCACACCTCATCCCCATGGACGCCGGGGAGGTCGCGATCGAGCACGATCACCTCGTAATCGTGCAGGAGCGCGCGCGACAGACCGGCTTCGCCGTCCAGCGCGACGTCGACCGCCATCCGCGCCTCGCGCAGGCCGGCGGCGACCGTCTGCGCCAGCTCCTCGTCATCCTCGATCACCAGCACCCGCATCGGACGCTCCTTGTCAGGTGACGGTACCGCTCCAGAGTTTCAGCGTCGTAACACGCCGCACGGTGCTCGACGGCTGCCGGCGAGACAGGGAAACCGGGCGGAAACCGCGGGTGGCCTACAACGGGTGTGGCTTACCCAGCAGGACACCGGAAGGAGACCGTATGCGCCGCGCCACCGATCCAGAACCGCTGACCCGTTCGCCGCGCGCGCGGCTCCTCGTTGTCGCCACGCTCGTCACCGGGGTCCTGGTGGCGGGATGCGGGGGCGGCTCACGCAGCGCGACCGTGGTGGTGGTGGGCGGCGCGACCACGCCGGCATCGACTGCGGCGAGCGCGAGCCCCGCGCCCGGCGCCGCTGTCCCGGGGCTGGCGCTCGCCAAGTGCATGCGGTCCCACGGCGTGCCCAACTTCCCGGACCCGGTCGGGGGCGGCTTCCAGGTGGGGCCCGGACTTGATCCCTCAGCGCCCGCGTTCAAGGCTGCGCAGGCGGCGTGTCAGAGGTTCATGCCCCTCCTGGGCGGCCCCGGCGGCCCGAAGTTCTCCGAGCAGTCGCTGGTGAGGGTGCGCAAGACCGCGGTCTGCATGCGCGCGCACGGGATCTCCCAGTTCCCTGACCCCAGCACCACGCGCCCGCCCGCCTCCGCCCTTTCCACCGCCCACGTGATCACGGATTTCGACGGCGCGTTCCTGGTGTTCCCGTCGACGCTCGACATGCAGTCCCCGGCGTATAGGCGGGCCGCCGACGCCTGCGGCAGCCTCGCCCGGAAGCTCGGGCTGGGGCCGCACGGATGACGGTCACCTCGACGGCGGGCCGCACCGGCAGCTAACTGGAGGACCACAAACCGGTAACCCAACACAAACAGTGTCGTCTTGCTGGCGCTCGGCGCGCTCAAGTAGTGTCGCGCAGCACTTTGTGACAGGACGGTTCGAGCGGGGGTGGGGTGGATGGGGATGATCCGATGGAAGCTGGCCGGTGTCGTGCTGCTGGGCGTGGCGGGGTTCTGCATCCAGCCGGCCGCGGCTGCCGCGTCGTGCCACCAACTTGCCGGCCTCAACGCCGTGAAGTCCTACAGCGGCACCGCGAGCACGTCGTACGTGAGCGGCACGCTGGTCGGTCCTCCGCCTCCCGCGCTCGGCGCCGACGGGGCGACGCTCTCGGTGGACCGCAGCGCGACCAACCTGCAGATCTCCGATCTGAGGCACGGAGCGGTCCAGGGCGCGGATTTCGGCAGTTCCACTCAGCCGACGGGCGGATCGGTCACCGTCAACGACTCATACGCGGATCCCACCACTGAGGACAACACCCAGCAGACTGCGTCGGGGCCGACCAAGTCCGGCGGCGACGGCAACGGGGTTCAGATCCTCACAAACGGGGCCAAGTGCACCTACCAGGTGCTGGTCTCGTTCGCGATCGGCACCACGACAACCGGCACCGCGGGCGACTCCGGCGTCGCCGACAACGCGACCTCTCCCTCGGAGCCGATCCCCGCGAACCTGGTGCTCAAGGGCAGCGCGACGATCCCGGCCTCGGGCGGCGGCGGCACCTCCGGCGCCACCGGCCTCTTCGACATGAGCGGGGACCCCCAGTACGGCTTCTGGGTTGACTACGTGACCACGGGAGCACCCACGGGCGGCGCCAAGGTCAGCTGGGATCTGACCCCCGCCGTGGCCAAGGCTGGCTGCGTGGTCCCAAAGCTCGCGGGACTGAAGCAGCGCTCAGCGCAGACGAAGCTCACCGCCGCGGGCTGCAAGGTCGGCAAGGTCTCCAAGGCCAGCTCCTCGAAGGTCGCCAAGGGCAACGTGATCTCGAGCAGGCCCAAGGCGGGCACCAAGCTCCAAGCGGGAGCGAAGGTGGCGGTCGTGGTCAGCACCGGCAAGAAGAAGTAGGTACCGGACCCAGCTCCCGCATTCGCGCCTTGCCGCGGACGCGAGGAGAGCCCCCCTCCGGAGGCCCGTCGAGGCGGAATGGGCACGGCTGGGCTTGAACCAGCGACCTCTCGCGTGTGAAGAAGGGAGCTGGCAGGGCTGCTGGTCAGGAGCTGCAACGGAGCCGGACGGATCCGGCGGCTCGGCCACGACGGGGATGCGGACGGATCACAGGTGACCGAGGGGACGATCACGCAGGTATCGGTCAACCGCGTCGCCATCGACGCCGGCTCTGGGCTGCTCGCCTTCTCCGTCGATCCCGGCTCCGGGCTTACCGACGGGTTCCGGGTGGGCGACGTCGTCGACGTGACGTACGCCCAGAACGCCGACGGGTCGTTCGGCGCCGACGACGTCGAATACGTCGAGCAGGACGCCTCCGGACCGGTCACCACGGTGAGCGACAGCCGGATCACGATCGCCGACCCGGCCTCCGGGAACTCGTACACGATCTCCGCCGATCCCCGCCTCGGTCTCTTCGCCGGGGTGTTCCCCGGCGATCAAGTTGACGTTACCTACCACCAGTCCGCCGCCGGCCTCGTTGCCGACGCGGTCGACGACCAGTCCTGGGACAGCTGACGGCGCGCGCCTCCGGGCGCGCGCCGCAGATTTGTCCGACAGTCGTTCCCCAAGGCTGCGCATCCCTTCTCATCGCGGTTGTGCATTGAGCTAAAGACCTGCTCGCGGCTTCCAAACGGTGATACAACGTCCGCAGCACGGCCAGGTGTGAAAGGGGGCCGGTGCTCAAGCGCCATAGAGACTCGGGAGGTCTTGGATGTTGGGGAAGCATCGCGCGGCCGGGGCCGCAGCCGTTCTGACCGTGGCCGCCCTCGGGTGGAGCCAGGCGGCGAGCGCCGCCACAACCGCGAATCCGACGGTGACCGGCACGGTCACTGCCGGCGCGCTCAGCGTTGCCACGTCGGCTGCGCCGACCTTCTCGGCCAACCTTGCCGGCGGCGACTCCACACCGACGTACACGTTGCCGCTGACGGCCGTTGACACGAGCGGCACGGGTGCGGGCTGGAACCTGACCATCACGTCAACTCAGTTCACCACCGGCGGCGGGACTCCACACACGCTCGCCGCGAACGCCTCGACGATCACCGGGGTCACCTCGGTCTGCGCGTCAGGCACGTGCACCAACCCGACCAACGCCGTCGCCTATCCGGTGGGGGTGCCCGCCGCAGCGACTGCCCCCACCGCGGTCAAGCTGTTCAACGCCGCCGCCAACACCGGCCTTGGCTCGTTCACAGTGACGCCGACGGTGGGCGTGTTCGTGCCCGCCACCAGCTTCGCCGGCAGCTACTCGAGCACGCTGACGGTCTCGATCGTCAGCGGCCCGTAGGGGCGGACATGTCCGCGGTCCGCCGAGCGCGCCGTGGAGTGGGACGGCCGCGACCGGCCGCACTGCTCGCGGCGATCATCGTCCTCGCCGGCGCGGCAGCGGTCGTGCCGGCCGGGGCCCGGGCGGCCGGACCGACGGTCTCCCTGACGCCGGCGGGCCCGGCCGGTGCGAAGGGCTACTTCGTCTATTCCGCTCGCGCGGGCTCCCGGATCACCGGACAGGTCACGGTGGCCAACACCAGCAGCGCCCGGGGGGTGGTCCTGCTGTATGCCGTCGACGCCACCACGGGGCAAACGACCGGGGCCGTGTACCTGTCGCGGGCGCGGCCGCGACACGACGTGGGGGCCTGGACCAAGCTGCCGGTCCGCCGCGTTGTGCTGGGCAGCCACGGCCGTGCTCAGGTCTCGTTCGTCCTCCGGGTGCCCCGCGGCGCACGGGGGGGACAGCACCTCGGTGCGATCGTTGCCCAGCCGCTGACACCGCTGCGGCGCTACGGCGCCGACCAGAACGGGCACGCGTTCCACATCAACGTACAGGCTCTCAGCGTGCTCGCCCTCCAGGTCAACGTGCCGGCGCGGCCGGTTCAGCGCATGACGGTCGCCGGCTGTCGCGCCGGCGGGCCCCACGACTACCAGACGCTGTTCATCGGGATGGGCAACACCGGCAATCAGTTCGTGAAGGGAACGGGGAGTCTCGCGATGACCGATGCGGCCGGCCGGGTGCTCAAGCACCAGAGCTTCGCCGTGGACACCTTCCTCCCTGGGACGGCCATTAGCTATCCCCTTGTCCTCGCCGGCACGCCACTCCGCGCCGGGCGCTATCGCGCCGCCGTGTCGTTGGCGTACGGCAATGGTCACCGCCTCGCGCGCCGCCTGGAGTGCACGATCTCCAACCGTTCGATCGTCCAGGTGTTCGGGGCGGCCAACGCGGCGCAGATCACGCGGCCGGGAGGGAGCTCCGGCCCGAGCACGCTCGTGATCGTGCTCGGGGGCGTCGCGCTGCTCGCCCTCGGCTTCGGAGCCGCGGTGCTGCTGAACCGTCGTGCCCACCACGCCTAGACCGCTGTCACCGGGCCTCGGGAGCCAGAGGTGTCATCGGAGGACGCTCAGGTCCGCGGCGTCCGCGCTGGGGCTGGCCACGGTGTGCCTGCTGGTGGCCGCCGGGCGCGCCGGCGCTGCGGTGTCGCTGGTGTCGGCCACCTCCGCCGCCAACGCCGCCGGGTCGTCCTCGGAGACGATCAGCAAGCCCGCCGGGGTCGCGTCCGGCAACGTGCTGGTGGCGACGATCACCGCAGCGGGAACCGGGGCGATCACCCCACCGTCCGGCTGGACCGTGATCAAAGACACCACCACGACCCTGCACCAGACGTCGTACTACCGCGTCGCCGGTAGCAGCGAGCCGGCGAACTGGACGTGGTCGCTGGGCAGCTCCCGGCTGGCCTCGGGCGGGATCGCCGCCTACTCGGGCGTGGACGCGAACGTCCCCGTCGACGGCTCGGCGACGAACTCAGGCACGAGCGGAAATGCCGGCGTGCCGAGCGTGACGACGAACTTCGCCGGCGACCTCGTCTTCGCCTCGGTCGGATACGCGGGGACATGGGCGTCCAATTCGGTGACGCCGGGGGCGTCGACGACCGAGCGCTACGACGTCGCCAACGCCGGCACCGAGAGCGAGGGCGCCGACTTCACCCAGGCGACCGCCGGCGCGACGCCCGCGAAGACTGCCACGCCGGCCACCAGCGGCGCGTGGATCGCCGAGGCGATCGCTTTGGATCCGTCGACCGCGGCGACGTTGGCGCTCTCCGCCGCGCCCAGCTCCAGCTTCTCCGCGAGCCTCCCGGCCGGGGATCAGACGCCCACCTACGCGCTGCCGCTCACCGTCGTGGACACGCGGACCGGAAGCGCCGCGGGCTGGAACCTGACCATCACCTCCACGCAGTTCTCCACCGGCGCCGGCCACACCCTGGCCACCACCGCGTCGCGAGCTCAGTCGGTCACGAGCGTGTGCGTCGGTGGCGCCAGCTGCCTCAGCCCCACCAACGCGGTCACCTATCCGCTGAGCGTGCCCGCGGGAAGCACCGCGCCGTCCGCCGTCAAGCTGGCCAACGCCGCCGCCGGGACCGGAACGGGCATCTTCACCATCACGCCGACGATCGGCGTGACGGTGCCCGCCAACAGCTATGCCGGCAGCTACACCACGACGCTCACCGTCGCGCTGGTGACCGGTCCCTGAGCCAGTTCGGCAGCCGACCTCGGGTCGGTGAGGCCCGCCGCCGGTAAGCGATATCTCACTGGCTGGCGCGAGGGGGCTTGAGGAAGGCGTGGAAGTCTGGGGCGCGTGACCTTCCATTGTTGGCGTCTCGGACCCGCCCTGGCGGTGCTGGCCGCGATCACCGTTGCGGCGTGCGGCAGCGCGGGTGCTTCGCCCGCGCGCCACGGCTCCTCGTCGGGCGCCGGCCACAGCGCAGGTGCCCCCGGCAGTCCCACACGGCGGGCGTCCCGGCGGGGCCGGCGCGCCACCCGGGTGCACGTCGGTGTGCCGGTTGACCAGTATCCGGCCGCGCTCACCGCCCGCTGGCAGACGATCACGACGATCGGGGACCGGCCAGCGATGTGGATCGCACGGCGCCAGGGGGTGACCCTCGTCCGCATGGACCAGGGCGTCGTTCACCTGGCCCTGCACGCCGGGTCGGTCGATCCCGGCGGGACCGGTTGGCGCTACGGCGACGCGGCGGCTGGTCGTGAGATCCGCCATCTCATCCTTGGGTTCAACGGCGGGTTCAAGTTCTCGACCGTCAGCGGCGGGTTCGTCTCGTTCGGGCACGTCGGAGTGGCCCTGAGCGCCGGCGACGGCTCGATCGTCACCTACGGCAACGGCATGACCCAAATTGGAGCGTGGGAGCACGGGGTTCCCGCGCACGGCGTGGCGATCGCCTCGGTGCGCCAGAACCTTCACCTTCTCATCGATCACGGGGTGCCCGCCAGCTCGGTGGCCGGCTGTGGCGCAGCGTGCTGGGGGGTGACGATCGGCAACCAGCCGGCGGTGGCGCGCAGCGCACTCGGCATCCGCGCCGACGGCCAGCTCGTCTGGGCCGCCGGTGAGGGCCTCACGGTCGGTCAGCTCGCCGACGGCATGATCGCGGCCGGGGTCCAGCGCGCGGTCCAACTTGACATCAACCCGGATTGGGTGGCGGGCTACCTCTACGTCCACCACCCGGCCGCCCCGCTGACACCCGTGCCGGTGATCCCTGGGCAATACGGCATCTACGGGCATCTGCTCGTGCCCTACAGCCGGGACTTCTTCACCGTTCTCTCGAACTGATCTGAGGCGACGTCAATGGTGCATCCGCTCGTCCGCACCGCGTGGGAGTGAACCTGTGCGGAGGTGTTGGACACGCGCAGGCGCTCGGTAGCGCGAATGATGCGACGACGCATCATGGTGATCGCACTTGTCGCCTGTGGTGCGGGGCTGGCGGCTGTCCTTGGCGTCACGCTCGCCGGAGGCTCGGCTGGGAACGGGTCTCGGCTGGACCGCTTGAGGTTTCGTGGCGGCGTGTATCGCTACGTGGTGTACGTCCCATCGGGCCGCCGGTCGCGTGCGGGGATGCCGTTGGTGGTGGTGCTCCACGGTTGCACCATGACGGCCGACGAGGAAGCGGCTGCGACCGCGTATGACCAGATCGCGGCGGCGTGGGGGTTCATCGTCCTGTATCCGGACGTCGATGCCGTGGACCGGGCGAATGGCGGCTGCTGGAAGGGGATTTGGGATCCAGGGGCCGAGGGTCGCGGTCGGGGGGACACCGGCGCGATCGCGGCGATGACGAAGACGGTGATCGCCGACTGGCGGATCGACCCGAGCCGCGTCTACGCGATCGGGATCTCGGCAGGAGGCTTTGAAACGGCCATGCTCGGTGCTGCGTATCCCGACATATACGCGGCGATCGGTATCCATTCCGGCGCCGGCTATCTCGCCGGTGAGCATGGTTGCCCCGCCCACGGGTCGGCGATCACCGTCGCCGCGTCAGCGCGCGCCGCTCTGGTCGCCATGGGGTCACGCGCCGGCGTCATGCCGGTCATCGTCTTCCACGGCGACCGCGATGGCACCGTCCCGTACCGATGCGGCCAACAAGCGCTCGCTCAGTGGCTGGCCACGGACGATCTTGCCCGCCGGCACCAACACCGGGGTCCGCTCGTCCTCACCCAGACCGAAACGCGGCACTCGAGCGTCGCGAACGACCATGCGTACAAGGTGCTGTCCTACACCGAAACCGGCTGTCCGGTCGCGCAGTTCTGGTCCATTCACGGTATGGGCCACTACTGGTCAGGAGGCTCGGCCGATCCGGCCTCGGCCCGGTACTCCGACCCGCTTGGCCCCAACGCGAGTGCGGCCTCGTGGGCATTCTTCTCCCACTGGCGACGGTCCGGGCGCGCGGCCGTGTGCGCGCGTTGAAGGAAGCGATCGTTGGACGCGATGCGTGAGTGCTTTGAACTCCCTCACACCACGCAAGAAAGGCCCCGGACCACCGGGGCCTTCTGAAAGATGGGCACGGCTGGGCTTGAACCAGCGACCTCTCGCGTGTGAAGCGAGCGCTCTCCCACTGAGCTACGCGCCCTCGGACGAGGCATTCTACGCGGGGCCGCTGGTCGGTGGTCACACGCCAGGGAGGCGGGGGTGGCCCCGGCGGGAGGGGCGATGCCGCCTCCTCCCGCCGCGACTCCCGTCGCCCGGCACAGTTACGCTCCGCTCACCAGCTGTGCCCGCCGCCGTGGCAGCTGCCGACGCCACTGTCGCTGTAGGTGGCGGGGGTTCCCGCCGGCGCGGCTGGGCTCTCCAGAGCCGACTCATAGTCCCAGCTGTAGCCGTGCGGATGGAGCACGAGCTTCATCACGCCGTAGTACTGATCCGACCACGCCTGGAGGTTGGGCGTCGCCGGCAGCACGGTGTCCAGCGCCTCGCCGCCGGTCCCGACGATGAACTCGCGGATGCCGTGACGCGCGTCAGCGTTCCCGTTGGGATCCATGGGCGCAAAGCGCGAATACACGTGGTCATGGCCGTTGAGCACGATGTCGGCGTGATGTGCGTAGAGGAGCTTCCACCACGTGTCCGCCGCCTGGCCCTCCGCGCTGTCAGACGTGAACGGGGTGGCCGTGGAGCTGAACGTCGGCTGATGCCAGTAGGCCAGCGTGCAGGCCGCGTGGTTCTCGTTGAGGTCCTGGGCCAGCCACTTGGTCTCCGAGGCGAACCATGTGCCGGTGGGGCTGCACCCGCCCGGCTCGTCGGCACATTCGACGTTGAGTGAGATGAGGTGCCACGCGCCGAGGTTGTAGGAGTACCAGCCGTTTCCGGTCTGGCCGAACTGCCCCGCCTGCCCCTCGGGCTGCGGGGCCGGCTGGCTGATGACGTGGCCGTTGGACGGATTGGTGACGGTGTCGTCGACCTCCGAGCCGTTGCTCGTGTGCTGGATGCCGTTGTAGTAGTCGAAGTACCCCAGGCCGCGGACCCCCGTCTGGCCATGGTTGTCATAGAACTCGTGGTTGCCGGGGGAGGGCCGCTGGAGGAACTTGAAGGCGCCCCAATACTTGTCAAAGGAGTTCTCGAAGTCCGAGTAGTAGCCGTTCTGGTACTGCTCGTCGCCGAGCACGGCCACCAGATTGGGCTTCATCGCCTCGACCTGCGTGGCGGTGGCGTTCTGGGCTTCGTCGCGCACGACCGAGCCCGAGCCCTGATCACAGGTGTCGGTCGGCTTCTCGGACTCCTCGGGCGCTCCGGGTTGGCATGAGATGTCGCCCACCGTGGCCAGCACTGGGGACGGCGGCGTGGAGGCGTACGGCCACGCATTGTCGTTTGAGGCAAACCACCAGCCGTCCGCCAGACCGGTCCCAGCCAACGCGCACATCACCACGACCGCCACTGCGAGCGTGACCCCAATCCGGCGGGAGGCCCTGGCGGCACCGACCGCACGACGCACCCGACCTGGCATAGCGACTCCTCTCGTTGCCTTCAGAAACGAGCGCAACCTATGGCCGGCCGAGCGGGCCGATGTGTTCAGCTTGTGGGCGGCGCGGTGAGAAGGCTCTTAGCCGGGCTCAGAGCCGGACGACGTCGCCGGTGGCCAGCTTGCGGGTCGCGCCGCGCAGGTCCACGAACAACCGCGAGGACTCCACCAGGCTCGAATGGTCGACCTGGGGGTGCGCGGTGACCAGTACGACCGCGTCGGCGGAGCTGACGGTCTCGAGCCCCGAGCTCTGGAGCCCGAGCTCGGGCAGGGCCGGCACGAACGGGTCGTGGTAGGAGAGCACCGCTCCGCGCTCGGCCAGCAGCTCCATGATGCGCAGGGCAGGTGACTCCCGCGTGTCGGCGGTCCCGCCCTTGTAGCTGACACCCAGGATCGCGATCCGTGACCCGTTGATGGGCTTCTTGACGTCGTTCAGGGCTCGCTCGATGCGCTCGACGCAGTAGTAGGGCATCTGCTGGTTGACCTTCCCGGCGAGCTCGATGAACTCGGTGGACATGTGGAACTCCCGGGCCCGCCACGTGAGGTAGAACGGGTCGACGGGGAGGCAATGGCCGCCCATGCCCGGGCCGGGGTCGAAGCGCATGAAGCCGTAGGGCTTGGTGGCCGCGGCGTCGATGACCTCCCAGATGTCGACCCCCATCCGGTCGGCGAGGATGGCCAGCTCGTTGACGAGCGCGATGTTGACCGAGCGGAAGATGTTCTCCAGCAGCTTGGCCATCTCCGCCGCCTCGGGAGTGGAGACGCGGACGACGTTGTCGCAGACCGTCTCATACAGGGCCACGGCGCGATCCGTGCACTGTGGCGTGATCCCGCCGACGAGCTTGGGGGTGTTGCGCAGCGTGAAGTCGGTGCGGCCGGGGTCCACGCGTTCGGGTGAGAACGCCAGGTTGATGTCGCGGCCCACCTTCAACCCACACGCCTCCAGCAGCGGCTGGACCTGCTCACGGGTCGTCCCCGGGTAGGTGGTTGACTCCAGCACGATGAGCTGTCCCTGCTGGGCGATCTCGGCGAGCGCCCGGCTGGCGCCCAACAGCGGGCCGAGGTCCGGCTCGCGGTTGGCGTTCAGCGGCGTCGGCACGCAGATGAGTACCGCGTCGGTGCGGGCCAGCGGCGCGTAGTAGGCCTCGGCGTCGATCTGGTCGAGCACCGCGGCCAGGCGCTCGGAGGTGATGTCCTCCACGTAGGACTGTCCGGCCCGGACGGCGGCCACCTTGGCGTCGTCGACGTCGACGGCGACGACGTGCTGGCCCGCCTCGGCAAATGCCACGGCGAGCGGCAGACCCACGTAGCCCAATCCGATGATTCCGATCGACATCTCGCGTTGACGATACATCCCGCACGGGCGTGCCAAATGCCCCGCCCCGGGCAGCCCTCCAACCCACGCTCCGGCGCGCCTGGGCGGCGCAACCCACTAGCATGAGCCACGGACCGTGCTAGGCGGGGTGCTAGCGGTGCCCTGTACCCGCAATCCGCTCTAGCGGGGCTGAATTCCCTCTCGAGGGGCTGGAGGCCCGGGGTCAGCGCCCTATTTGAGGCGGTGATGGTTTGGTCCCGTTGCGATGGAGAGCTGTGAACCAGGTCAGGTCCGGAAGGAAGCAGCCTTAAGCGGTCACCTCCAGGCACGACGGGAGCGCCAGACCGGAGTCATCAAATAGCGGCCGCGCCTCGGACCCGGTTTCGAAGGAGGGTGCACGGTCCATTTTTTCGCCCGGGGGCGCCCCTTGGCGGGCCCTCCGGGGCGCCGCCCGCCGGGCCTTTCGGGGCTCGGAGCGCCCCGGCCGCCGGGGGTCCCACGAATCCTGGACCCCGGCATCTAGACTCGACATAACTGTGTCCACCGGGCCGTCCCTCTACCGCCGCCACCGTCCTCGCACCTTCGCCGACATGGTCGGCCAGGAGCAGGTGGTGCGCACGCTGTCTAACGCCATCACGCGCGAGAAGGTCCACCACGCCTACCTGTTCGTGGGCTCACGGGGGACGGGCAAGACGAGCACCGCCAAGATCCTCGCCGCCAGCCTCAACTGCGAGCAGGGCCCGACCATCACCCCATGCGGGGTGTGCGAGTCATGCGTCTCGATCGCCAGCGCGACCTCGATGGACGTGATCGAGATGGACGCCGCCTCCAACAACTCGGTCGATGACATCCGCGACCTGCGCGAGCGGGTGGCCTACGCACCGCTGTCGGGCCGCCACAAGGTCTACATCCTCGACGAGGCCCACATGCTCTCGCCCCAGGCGTGGAACGCCTTCCTCAAGACGCTGGAGGAGCCGCCGCCGCGGACGATCTTCGTGCTGGCCACCACCGAGGCTCAGAAGGTGCTGCCCACGGTGGTGGACCGCTGCCACCGCTTCGACTTCGGCCGTCCCACCGTCGAGCAGGTCGCCACCGTGGTGGCCCGCGTCGCTGCCAGCGAGCAGATCAGCATCGACCCGGGCGCCGTGGCCCTCATCGCCCGCCACGCCACCGGCAGCTTCCGCGACGCGCTGGGGACGCTCGAACAGCTCGTCACCTACGCGGGCGACGAGGAGATCTCCTCCGCCGATGTCCTGGCCGTGCTGGGCGTGGCCGATGCCGAGCAGCTCTTCGAGGCGCTGGACGCGGTCATCGCCCACGATCCCGCCGCCGCCCTGCGCAGCGCGGCCAAGCTCTCGTCGGCCGGCCGCGACCCGGGCCAGATCCTGCGCGATCTCGAGGTCCACGGCCGCGAGCTGCTGGCGGTGAAGATGCTCGAGGAGGTGCCCGAGGAGCTGCGCGTCACCCCCGAGCGCGACGAGCGGCTGTTCACCCAGGCCCAAGGGCTGGCCGGCACCGACGTGGTCCGCCTGCTCGACCTGGTCGCGGCCGCGCTGGAGGCCACCGCCAACGGCGCCCAGCCGCGCATCCAGCTGGAGCTCGTCCTCATCAAGGCCACCGCTCCGGAAGTCGACCCGTCGACCGCGGCGCTGCTGGCGCGCATCGAGCGCCTGGAGGCCGCGCTGGCGGGACAGCGGCCCGCGCCCAGACCGGTCGCCGCGGCGCCGGCCGCGCCGGCGGCGAGTGGAGGCGAGGTTCCGAGGGTCGGTGGCGGCGAGCTTGCCGTGGCGCCCGAGCCGAAGAAGTCAAACGGTGGCGACCCCGAGCCGTCCGCCGCTCCGCCTCCGGCTCCCGCGGAGACCGCCGCGCCCGAGCCACCGGTCGCCGCGCCCGAGCCGCCGCCCGCCGCCGCCCCGCCACAGCGTCCGGCCGGCCCGCCCGAGCTCGCCACCGTGACCGCCTGCTGGCCGGCCGTCATCGACCTCGTCCGCAAGGACAACCAGATGCTGGCGGCGCTCCTGGCCGACGCGCGCCCGGTGGCCCTCCAGGAGCACGACGTGACCGTCGCCTTCCCGTCCGGCAAGGCGTTTCTCAAGCGCAAGGCCGAGCAGGACGACTACCGCCGCGTCACCGCCGAGGCGCTGCGCGCGGTGATCGGGTCCCCGCTCGTCCTGCGCTACGAACTGCGCGACGAGCCCGAGCCCGCCGATCCCGCCGCCGAGCCCGGCGGCCTCTCCCACGAGGAGCTCGTGAAACGATTGGTGGAGGAGTTCGACGCCCAGGAAGTGCTCGACGACGAAGAGGAGACGGAGTCCTGATGCCTCAGCCCAATATGCAGCAGCTGCTCAAGCAGGCCCAGAAGATGCAGGAGGACATGCTGGCCGCCCAGGAGTCGCTCAAGGATGAGGTCGTTGATGCCTCGGCCGGCGGCGGGATGGTCAAGATCCAGGTGACCGGCGACCTGGTCATCAAGTCGCTCACGATCGATCCCCAGGCGGTCGACCCCGACGACGTCGAGCTGCTGCAGGACATGGTGCTGGCGGCCGTCAACGAGGGCATGCGCGCCGCCCAGGAGCTGGCCGCCGACAAGATGGGCAGCATCGCCGGCGGGCTCGGCGGTCCGGGCGGCCTCGGCGGTCTCGGTTTGCCTGGTCTGTAGTGGTGGCCGCTCCCGCAAATACGCTCGCATTCGAGGCGCGCCTGGCGGCGCCAGGCTTTGTCCTCGGACCCTCGTGTAGCGCTGCTACACGTCGGGTCCTGCGTCCTTGCCTGGCATCCGCCAGTCGCACCTCTCGGTGCGACCGTACTTACGGGAGCGACCACTAAGCGTGTACGCACCCCCGGTCCAGCGGCTCATCACCGAGCTGTCCAAGCTCCCTGGAGTGGGTGGCCGCACGGCCCAGCGGCTCGCCTTCCACATCCTGCGCGCCTCCGACGAGGAGGCGTTCGCGCTGGCCGACGCCATCCGCGAGGTCAAGGAGCGGATCGGCCTGTGCGAGGTGTGCTTCAACCTCGCCGACGGCCCGCGCTGCCGTATCTGCGCCGACGAGCGCCGTGATCCCGAGCTCATCTGCGTGGTGGAGGAGCCCTCGGACGTCATCTCGATCGAGCGCACGCACGAGTTCGCCGGCCGCTACCACGTGCTCGGCGGCGCGCTGTCGCCGATCGACGGGGTGGACCCCGAGGACCTGAAGATCGCCGAGCTCTACGGGCGGGTGGAAGCCGACCCCGACCACCCGGTCCGGGAGGTGGTCATCGCCACCAACCCCACGACGACCGGCGAGGCCACGGCGCTGCACATCGCCGCCGGCCTGCGGGAGCGGATCCCGGAGATCTCCGTGACGCGTCTGGCGAGCGGGCTGCCGGTCGGCGCCGACCTGGAATACGCCGATGAGCTGACCCTGGGCCGCGCCTTCTCCGGCCGTCGCGCCGTCTAGTGGCCCTCACCGGGACGACCACGAGCGTCCTCGCCACGTACATTCCAGACCGTGACGGTCACCAGCTCTGAAACCGTGGTCATGAAGTTCGGCGGCACCTCGGTCGCCGACGCCGAGCGCATCAAGCGCGCGGCCAAGCGGATCGTCGGGCAGCGCGAGTCGGGCAAGCGCGTCGTGGCCGTCCTGTCCGCGCGCGGCAAGACCACCGACGAGCTGATCGCGATGGCCGAGGAGGTCTCTCCGGACCCCGACCGGCGCGAGATGGACATGCTGCTGTCCACCGGCGAGCGCATCTCCTGCGCTCTGTGCGCGATGGCGATCAACGACCTAGGTCACCGCGCCATCTCGCTCACCGGCTCGCAGGCCGGCATCGTCACCGACACCTCCCACACCAAAGCCCGGATTCTCGACGTCCGCGCCGACCGCATCACCGAGGCGCTCAACGCGGATCAGATCGTGCTCGTCGCCGGGTTCCAGGGCGTCTCGACCAGCCGTGACGTGACGACGCTGGGCCGGGGCGGCTCGGACACCACCGCCGTCGCGCTGGCCGCCGCCATCAAGGCCGAGGTGTGCGAGATCTACACCGATGTCGCCGGCGTGTTCAGCGCCGACCCCCGGATCGTCCCCGACGCCCGCAAGCTGCCCCAGGTCAGCTTCGAGGAGATGCTCGAGATGTCGGCGTCGGGCGCGGGCGTGCTCCAGTTGCGCTCGGTCGAGTACGCCCGGACCCACGGCGTCCGGATCCACTGCCGGTCAAGCTTCGATGCCGGTCCCGGTACCTTTGTCCTCGGAGAAGACGAGACCATGGAACACCCTCTCATCACCGCCGTCACCCACTCCACCGACGAGGCGCGGATCACGCTCGTCGGGGTGCCCGACCGCCCCGGTGCGGCGGCCTCGATCTTCATGGCGCTCGCCGACGCCAACTGCAACGTGGACACCATCATCCAGAACGAGCCGCTCACCGACGGCCGCGACGCCGAGGTCTCCTTCACCATCGGGACCGAGGACCTGCGCGCCGCCGAGGCGGCCCTGGCTCCGGTCCAGACCGAGCTGGGGGTGACGCGGGTGGACACCGATCGTGAGATCGGCAAGGTCTCGATCGTGGGTGCGGGCATGCGGTCGCACCCGGGCGTCGCCGCTAAGGTCTTTCAGACGCTCGCGACCGAGGGCATCAACATCGAGATGATCTCCACCTCCCCGATCAAGATCTCGTGCATCATCCGCGCTGACTCCGTCCCGCAGGCGGTGCGCGCGCTGCACTCCGCGTTCGAGCTGGGCGAGGGCGGCATCGAGGTCGAGCAGGGGCCGCGATGACCCGCGTTGCCGTTGTGGGCGCCACCGGCGCCGTTGGGCGGGTGATGATGAACCTGCTGCGCGAGCGCTCGTTCCCCGCCGCTGAGATCGTGCCGTTCGCGTCGGCCCGCAGCGCCGGGACCGAGATCGACGGGCGCACGGTCCAGCTGCTGGACGAGAACGCGGACCTGAGCGGCATCGACATCGCGCTGTTCTCCGCCGGCGCGAGCACCTCCCGCGCCTGGGCCTCGCGGTTCGTCGACGCCGGCGCGGTCGTCGTGGACAACTCGTCGGCATTTCGCCGCGACCCGTCCGTGCCGCTCGTCGTCTCCGAGGTCAACCCCCACACTCTGCGCAACCACCGCGGCCTCATCGCCAACCCCAATTGCTCGACGATGCAGCTGATGGTCGCGCTGGCCCCGATCCACCGTGCCGCCGGGATCGAGCGGCTGGTCGTCTCGACCTACCAGTCGGTCTCGGGCACCGGCAAGAAGGCCATCGACGAGCTCGACAGTCAGGCTCAGGCCAGCCTCAACGGCACCGAGATGCCCGCCCCCGAGCTGTATCCCGACCACATCGCGTTCAACGTGATCGGCGCCGCGGGCAACTTCGCGGAGGGCGACGACCACACGGACGAGGAACGCAAGATGATGTTCGAGACGCGCAAGATCCTCGAGGATGAGTCGATCGGGATCGCGGTCACGTGCGTCCGCGTGCCCGTGCGGGTGTCGCACTCGATCGCGGTCAACATCCAGACGCGCGAGCCGATCACCGCCGATCGTGTCCGCGCCATGCTCGCCGAGTCGCCCGGCATCGCGCTCGAGCACGTGCCCAGCCCGCTGCAGGCCGAGGGTCGCGATGAGGTCTTCGTGGGACGGATCCGCGGCGATGACTCCCATCCGCGCGCGCTGTCCATGTGGGTGGTCTCGGACAATCTGCGCAAGGGCGCCGCCACCAACGCGGTCCAGATCGCTGAGCTTCTCGTCGCCGCCGGCGCGGACTCGGCCGTCGCCGCCTGAACGTGGCCGAGAGCAGCGACCTCTACGAGGTGATGCGGTGCGCGCCGTCGACGCGCACCTTCACCGACGAGCCAGTTCCGCGTGAGGTGCTCGAGCGCGTGCTCGACAACGCGCGCTACGCCCCCAGTGGGGGCAACCGCCAGGGGTGGCGCGTCATTGTCATCACCGACCCGGACATCCGCCGGCGGCTGCGCGAGCTCTACCAGGAGCCGTGGGATGCCTACATGGTCAAGACCGGCGGCCGGGCCGCGCTGGACGCGGGCGAGGCCAGCGGCCTGTCCAAGGGGCGGCTGCGGATGCTCCGCGGCGCCGACGAGTACGCCCGGCGCTTTGACCAGGTCCCGGTGCACCTGCTCCTGTGCGTGGACGTGAGCGCGCTGGCCATCACCGACGAGGCGCTCGACCGTCCCAGCATCGTCGGCGGTGCCTCCGTGTACCCCTTCGCGCAGAACATCCTGCTGGGTCTGCGCCACGAGGGGCTGGGTGCCGCGTTCACCACGCTCCTCGTCCCTGCCGAGCCGGCGATCCGCGAGCTCCTGTCGATCCCCGACGAGGTCGTGCTCGCCGGTCACATGTCGGTCGGCTACCGCGCGGACCCGTGGCCGAGCCAGCTCAGCCGCCGGCCGGTGTCCGAGTTCGCCTTCGGCGACCGCTACGGCGAGGCCTGGTAGGCCTCAGCGCGCCGTCAGCCGACGATGACCCCGATGAGCCCCAGCGCGGTCACCACGACGAACAGGATCAGGTAGAGGGGCCGGGGGAGCACATTCATGAGCCAGTCCAGCAGCACCCCGTAGCCGCTGGTGGTGCGCCGCTGTCCGGGCCGGTGGGTGACCGCCCACTCCAGCGCCGACGCTCCGATGACCAGGATGCCCGCGGCCAGCAGCCGGTGCAGCCCCGTGATGACCCCGGCGAGCATCACCGCGAGGACGACGTAGGTGATGACCGAGTCCCAGCCGCGCCATTCGAACCAGGGCCGCCCCTGGGTCGGCTCCGCGGGCTCCGGGGAGGCATTCGCCGGGGCCGACGCGGCGGTGGGCTTTCGCGGCGGCGCCTTGGGGCGGGGGATCTTCTTGGGCGCGGTGGGCGCCGGGTCGACGCCGGTCAGCGCGCGCCGCCGGGCCCGGCGGCGCGCGGCCGGAGTATCGCCCCGTCCCGATCGGTCAGGCCGGTAGGCAGACATCTCGCCGTGAAGGCTAGACGGTGGCCTCGCCCGTCGCCGGCCCGGCCATCAGACCGTGGAGCGCAGCTCCCGGCGGGTGCTGACGCCCAGCTTGCGGTAGATGTGGCGCGCATGCGTGCGCACCGTCTCGACGCCGACGTGCAGGGTGGCCGCGATCTCGGCGTTGGAGCTCCCGCTCTGGAGCAGTTCCAGGACGTCGGCCTCGCGGGCGGTGAGCGGGGTCGGCCCGGCCGGCTCGTAGCCGGACTCGCCGGCCGAGGGGAGCACGTGCATCCCGCGGGAGGCGAGGTAGATGGTGTGCAGCACGTCGCGTGCCTCGGCGTTCTTGGCCAGGCAGGCGGTGGCCCCGAAACCGATCATCTGGCGGCATTCGGCGGTCGTGGGGTGGTTGGCCAGCACCATCAGCCGGACGTCGGGGAAGGTGGCGTGCAGGTCGCGCAGATCGGACGGGCTCGACAGCGACGCGAAGTTGAGGATGGCCACGTCGGGCTCGTGCACGCCCAGGGTGACGTCCATCTCATCCTGGGGGACGTCGGTCGCCACCAGGCGCAGATGCGGATCGCCGTCGATCAGCGACTGCAGACCACGAGTGACGATGTCCTCGAACTGCGCGACCGTGATGTCGATCGGCTGGCGGCTGGCGATGCTCAATTGCGGCGTGTGTCGGGTCTCAGACCTCTGCCTCAGTCGTCCGCATATGAGGGGGGAGGTGCTCTCACCCGTCGTTGTACCCCGGATCCCCCCAAAGTTCACCCCTAAGGGGGACGAAAATTCCCGGATCGCTGAGCAAACTACGCCGCGCTGATCTTCTGAGTCGCCGCCACGCGGCTAAGAGGGACGGGCAAGGGAACACAGGAAGGGAAGGCGCGAGGACACTGGTGGCTTCGCGCCTTTTCTCTCCACAGGGCCACGTAGCGCCCCGGGATCGACGAGGGAGGGTCCCGGGGTGCAGCGTTTAACCGGGGGGCGGCTAGGCGGTCGCGCCCGCGACCACTGAGGCCGACCAGTCGATCACCGACGTCGGCTTGACCACGTGCTTGCTCATGCCCAGCTCCTTGGGGTCCAGCCCCAAGGCCAGTCCGATCAACTGGGGGAGATGCAGCACGGGCAGCCCGAGGTCGCGCCCCACCTCCTTGGCCGCCAGCGGCTGCTGCAGGTCCAGGTTGAGGTGGCACAGCGGGCACGGCACCACCAGACAGTCGGCGTCGGCGTCGATCGCGTCCCCGACGTGGCGGCCCGCCATCTTCAGCGAGGCCTCCATGTTCATGGTGATGATGGGGAAGCCGCAGCACTTGTAGACGCCGGCGTAGTCGATCACCGTGCCGCCGAGCGCCTCGATGACCATGTGCATGTAGCGGTCGCGAGGATGCTCCTCGTCGATCCCCAGGCGGTGGACCGGGCGCACGATGTAACAGCCGTAGAACGGGCCCACCTTCAGATCGGTGAGCGGACGCGTCACCTTGGACCTCAGGGTGTCGAGGCCGATCTCCTCGACCAACAGCCACAGCAGGTTCTTGTTGGTCAGGCCCTTCTCATAGCTCAGGCTCTCATCGGCAAGGTTCTCGTTGATGTGGTTGCGGTAGTCGGTGTTGGCGTCCAGCCGCTCCTGGCACTCCGACTGCGCGCCCTGGCAGGTGGAGCAGATGTTCATCATCAGCTCCCCGTCGGTCTGCTGGGCCAGCGCGAAGGTGCGGGCGTTGAGCGTGTCGGCCAGCTCCTGGTTGTGCTCGGCGATGACGCCGGCGCCGCAGCACGCGGCGCGGTCGAGCTCGATGAGCTCGAGGTCGAGCAGCGGCGCGACCTTGGCCATCGACCCGTGCAACTCCGGCGTGAACCCGCGGCTCACGCAGCCCGGCCAGTAGGCGACCTTCATGACGTCTCGCTTTCGCTCGAGGCGGACTGGGATTCCTCTCCTGTCCCGGCCATGGCCCCGACGGGCTCGGGCTCGGGGTCATCCTCGTAGCCACTCACATACAGGTTGAGCTCGATCCGCTCCTGGCGGCCGTTGATCTTCTTGAACAGCCGCTTGACGGCATCCAGATCCGGCTTGGCGATCTTGTGCCCGAGCATCGCGGTCTTGATGTTGACCTTGCCCTTCAGCACCGCGGGGACGATCGCGGGCAGCGACTTGAGCAACACCCCCCCGGCCGACGGGTGGAACTTGCCAAACCACGAATTGCCGCCGAAGCTGCGCGGAAGCAGTTCCGCCTCGTGCAGCAGGCCGTAGTCGCCCACCAGGGTGACGAAGGACTCCTCGTGACGGTGGCCGTTGTTGCGGTCGTTGATCTCGAAGTCGGCTCCCGCCCGGCGGCGCAGCCGCATGATCTGGCTCATCGGCGCCACCTCCTTGGGGCAGGCGTCGATGCAGTTGAAGCAGTGCGTGCAGTCGTAGATCCCGTGCTCGTCCTCGGCGAGATCCTTGAGCCGCTGGGCGTGGTCGGCGTCGCGCGGGTCCCCGACGAAGCGATAGGCCTTGGCCAGCGCTGCGGGCCCCATGAACAGAGGGTCGATCTCCATCGAGAGACAGTCCGACACGCAGGCCCCGCACTGGATGCAGGCCATCGTCTGCGTGATGTCCACCATGTTGTCGTGGGGCACGATGTACTCGCGCTCCGGAACGGGCTGCTTGTTGATCAGGTAGGGCGTGACCCGCTGGATCTTGCGCCAGTGCACCGCATCCATGTCGACGATCAGGTCACGGATGACCGGCATGTTGCCCATCGGCTCGACCTCGATGACACCCGCCGGGGTGGTTCCCGCCGCGCCATCGCCCTCCTCAGCATCCTGGCTGACCACGTCGCCGGGCGCCGGCGCGTTCCACCCGGCGCCGTGCATCCGCGCCGCGGCCACCCCGAGGTGGGTGTTGCAGGCCAGTCCCGGCTTGCCGTTCATGCGCACGCCGCAGGAGCCGCAGATCGCCTGCTGGCACGAGCAGCGGATGCCGACTGAGCCGTCGACCTCGTCCTTGACCTTGAGGATGGCGTCGAGCACCGAGTTGCTGGCGGCGAGCTCCACCCGATGCTCGTCCCAGTAGGCGGCCTCTCCGGATTTGGGATCGAACCGGCGGATCTTGAGCAGGTACTCAGGCACGGTCTAATACGTCCTTTCCTGGGGCTCCCATTTGGTGATCGTCACCGGGGAGTAGCTGACCGTGGGCACGTCGTCGCCGTTGGCGGTGACATCGATGTGCTTGAGCCATTCGTCGTCGTTGCGCTCTGGGAAGTCGGTGCGGAACTGAGCTCCGCGCGACTCCTTGCGCTCCAGCGCGCCGACCACGATCGCCTCGGCGCAGTCCAGCATGTACCCCAGTTCGATCGCCCCGATCACATCCTGGTTGAAGACCGTCCCGCGATCGTCGATCGACGCCTTGGGCGCCTCCTCCTTGAGCCGGCGCACGATCTCATGGGCCTGGTTGAGCCCGTCGGCGTCGCGGAACACGGCGACGTACTTGTTCATCGCGTCGCCGAGCTCATCCTTGATCGACGCCACGCGACGGCCACCCTGCGGGCGGTTGATGATGTCGTTGATGTGGCGCTCGGTGTCGTCCACGCGCGTGCCGGGCGTGGTCGGCATCGTCATGTGCATCGCCTGATGGGCAGCGTGCTCGCCCGAGCGACGACCGAAGATGAGCGTGTCCAGCAACGAGTTGGCGCCCAGGCGATTACCGCCGTGAACCGAGACACAGGCGACCTCGCCGGCCGCGTAGAGCCCCGCAATCGTGGTCTGGCCGTCCACGTCGGTCTTGACCCCGCCCATGATGTAGTGCTGGCCGGGATGGATGTGGATCGGCTCGCGCGTGATGTCCACGCCGGCGAAGTCGCGCCCGATGTTGACGATCTCGCGCAGCGCCTCGAGGGTGCGCCGCCGGGGCACCTTGGTGATGTCCAGCGCCACCGTGCCGTCGGGGAAGCCGCGGCCCTCGTTGATCTCGGTCTGCTCGGCGCGGGAGACGACATCGCGCGAGGCCAGTTCCATCTTGTTGGGCGCGTACTTCTCCATGAAGCGCTCGCCCTGCGCGTTGAGCAGCCAAGCGCCCTCCCCGCGGGCGCCCTCGGTGATGAGCAGCCCGTTGCCCGCCAGCGTCGTCGGGTGGTACTGGATCATCTCCATGTCCATCAGCCGGGCGCCGATCCGGTAGGCCTGCGCGATGCCGTCGCCGGTCACGATCAACCCGTTGGTGGTGGGGCGGTACGCCTGGCCGGCGCCTCCGGAGGCGAGGATGACGCCCTTGGCGTTGAACACCTCCAGGCGCCCGTCGCGCAGGTTGCGGCAGATCGCGCCGATGCAGCGCCCGTCCTCATCCTGGAGCAGGTCGGTGGTGAACCACTCCTCGTAGCGGTCGACGGTGTCCGAGTGCTTCATCAGCTGCTCGTAGAGGACGTGGAGGATGGCGTGGCCGGTGATGTCGGCCACATAGTAGGTGCGGGCCGCCGAGGCGCCGCCGAAGGCGCGGGTCCCGAGGTTGCCGCGCTCGTTGCGGTGGAAGGTGACGCCGGCGTGCTCGAGCCAGAGGATCTCGTCCGGCGCCTCGCGGCACATGATCTCGATCGCGTCCTGGTCGCCCAGGTAGTCCGAGCCCTTGATGGTGTCGAACGCGTGCGACTCCCACGTGTCCTCGGGATTGAGGGCGGCGTTGATGCCGCCGGCTGCGGCCACCGAGTGGGAGCGCACCGGGTGGACCTTCGAGATGATCGCGACGGTGGCGCCGGCCTGTGCGGCCGCCAGCGCGGCGCGCTGACCGGCCAGCCCGGCGCCGATGATCAGTACGTCATGGGAGGGCATTCAGAGCAATATAAATGAGGGTGATGGCGGCGCGCCGTGCCCCTGATCCCCGGCCTCTCAGGCCATCGAGCGCCCGAACGCCGCCGCGAGCGCCCGGCGGACCTGGTCGGCTGTGACGACGCCTCGCAGGACGCCCTCGGCGTCCACCGCCATCAGAGCCCCCAGCTTGCCGAGCGTCTCGGAGGCCAGGAGCTCGGAGATCGGCCGGTCCTCCTGCACGCGCCAGCTGGGGGCGCCGTCGGACTCGAGCACCGCGCTCGTGGTCAGCCAGGCCTCGCCGCCGTCGATCGACGCCTGGGCGCGCTCCTGGCGGGCGATGCCCAGCAGATGGCCGGTGTCGTCGACGACCGGCAGCCACGCCTGCTGGTAGCGCAGGAAGAATTCGTCCACGGCCTGGGTCACCGGGGTGGCCGCCGGGATCGCCACGGGGTGGGTGTCCATGATGTCGGCGACCCGCACCCCCTCGATCCGCTCCGCAAAGGCCGACTGCATCAGAGCGCCCTGGCATGACTTCCACATCAGGTAGGCCAGCGCGATCAGCCACACCCCGCCGAAGCTCGACGCCGACGCCGTCCAATAGAGCCCGAACGCGGCCATGATCAGGGCGAAGCCCTGGCCCATGCGGCTGGCCGCCACGGTGCCGCGGCGCTTGTCTCCTGTCACCCGCCAGACGATGGAGCGGGCGATGCGGCCACCGTCGAGGGGGAACGCCGGAAGGATGTTGAACGCGAGCAGGAGGACGTTCATCAACAGCAGCCAGCTCAGTGCCAGGAGGACCGGGGTGATGCGAATGGTCGAGTCCAGCACGACCGCGTGCCCTAGCCGGCTGGCGCCCACGATGGGCAGGTCGATGGCGAGGCACAATAGGATGACCGCAAAGGTCGCGAGTGGGCCCGCGATAGCGACCTTGAAGTCCTCTCCAGGCGATGCCGCGTCACGGCTCATCTGCGTGAGTCCACCGAACAGGTACAGATCGATCTTCTCCACCGCGATTCCCTGCCGCCGCGCCACCAGTGCGTGCCCCAGCTCGTGGGCGATCAGTGAGCCGAACAGCAACAGGACGCTCACCACCGTCGTCACGTACGCGACGCCGTCGGAGCTGTGCAGCGTGTCGCGGAACGGCCCCGACAGGACGAAGATCATGAGGAACAGGACCAGGAACCAGCTGCCGTCAACGCCGATCCGGATTCCGAATGCGTCGAACAGCTTGATGGAGGTCGACCGCCTCAACATGGTGCAATGGTCTCATAGGCGCATCTGCGCCCACGAAATTCAGGAGACATGAGATGAGTGAGCGCCTTGACGGTCTCAAGGAGCGCCTCGGACAGCTGTCCGACCTGGCGCACGCGATGTCGCTGGCCCATTGGGATCAGCAGACGATGATGCCTTCAGGCGGCGGCGAGGCCCGCGCCGAGTCGCTGGCCACGCTCACCCGCATCAGCCACGAGATGTTCGTCGACGACGAGACCGGGCGGCTGCTGGAGGGGGCCACCTCCGAGCTCAACGGCGCCGACCCCGATGGCGACGATGCGCGCTTGGTCAGACTGGTCCGCCGCCACTGGGACAAGGCCCGGCGCGTGTCTCCCGAGCTGGCCGCCGAGCTGGCGCGGGCCGCGTCGGTGGGGCAGGAGGCGTGGATCGTCGCGCGCGAGCAGTCGGACTTCAAGAGCTTCGCGCCGTACCTGGAGCACAACTTCGAGCTCGCGCGCCGCTATGTGGAATGCCACGCCGACAGCGGCGACTTCGAGTGTCCCTATGACGTCCTGCTCGATGACTACGAGCCCCAGTTGCCCGCGCGCGAGGTGTCGGCCCTGTTCGCGGAGCTCAAGGCCGAACTGGTGCCGGTGATCGCCCGCATCGCCGCCGCCGAACCGGTCGACGAGGCCCCGTTGTACGCCGCGTTCGCCGTCGATCACCAGCGCGACCTCGTCCGCGAGGTGGTGGCTCTGATGGGCTTCGACGACGCCGGTTGGCGGCTCGACGACACCGTGCACCCGTTTGCCACCCGCATCGGTGGCGGTGACGTCCGCATCACGACCCGGTGGGACGAGCACTTCTTCCCCACGGGCCTGTACGGGGCGATGCATGAGTGCGGGCACGGTCTCTACGAGACGGGACTACCGCACCGGCTGCGCCGCTCGCCGATCGGCACCGCCGAGTCACTGGGCATGCACGAGTCCCAGAGCCGCCTGTGGGAGAACATGGTGGGGCGGGGACGCTCGTTCTGCACGGTGCTCGCGCCGCGGATCGCCGCGCTGGCCGGCGGGGAGCTGTCAGAGCTCGACGCCGACCGGCTCTACCGCGCGGTCAATCGCGTCAAGCCCAGCTACATCCGCGTCGAGGCCGACGAGGCCACCTACGCGCTGCACATCATCCTGCGTTTCGAGCTCGAGCAGGGTCTGATCGACGGGACGATCGCCGTGCGCGACCTGCCCGAGGCCTGGAACTCGCGCTTTGAGGAGTACTTCGGGATCGCGGTCGATGATGACGCCGACGGCGTGCTACAGGACGTGCACTGGTCGGCCGGGCTCATCGGGTACTTCCCCACCTATGCCCTGGGGAACCTCATCGCCGGGCAGTTGTGGGAGCGCGCGCATGCTGACCTCCCGGAGCTCGAGGACCAGCTGGCTGCAGGCGAGCTCGGCCCGTTGCGCGAGTGGCTGCGACAGCACGTCCATCGCCATGGGGCGAAGTTCACCACCGCTGAGCTGCTGGCCCGCGAGGCCGGCGGCCCGATGTCGGTCACCCCGTTTACGAGCTATCTCAAGGCTAAGCTCGGCGACGTGTACGGCTTGGACTTGACGACTCGGGCCTGACCGCCTGACACGACACTAGAAAGGTAAGACGTTATTCACTTATGAGTAAGACTTCAGTCAGAGTTGCAGTGACGGGAGCTGCCGGCCAGATCGGCTACGCGCTCCTGTTCCGGATCGCCAGCGGACACCTCCTGGGGCCCGACACGCCCGTCCATCTCTCCCTCCTGGAGATCCCCCAGGCGGTCAAGGCGGCGGAGGGCACCGCGATGGAGCTCGACGACTGCGCCTTCCCGATGCTCACCGGGGTCGACATCTACGACGATCCGGCCAAAGCGTTTGACGGCGTCAACGTCGCCATGCTCGTCGGTGCCCGGCCCCGTACCAAGGGCATGGAGCGAGGCGATCTGCTCGAGGCCAACGGTGGGATCTTCAAGCCGCAGGGTCAGGCGCTCAACGAGCATGCCGCATCCGATCTCAAGGTGCTGGTCGTCGGCAACCCTGCCAACACCAACTGCCTCATCGCGCAGTCCAACGCCCCCGACGTACCCAAGGAGCGGTTCACCGCGATGATGCGCCTGGACCACAACCGCGCCATCGCGCAGGTCGCGACGAAGACGGGTGCCGCGATCAGTGACGTGACCAACATGACGATCTGGGGCAACCACTCGGCCACCCAGTACCCGGATGTTTTCCACGCCAAGGTCAAGGGCGCCAACGCCGCCGAGGCGGTGGGCGATCGTGACTGGATCGAGAACGACTTCATCCCCACGGTCCAGAAGCGCGGCGCGGCGATTATCGAGGCGCGCGGTGCCTCCAGTGCCGCGTCGGCGGCCAACGCCGCGCTCGACCACGTGCGCGACTGGGTGAACGGCACGCCCGACGGTAACTGGGTGTCGATGGCGATCCCATCGGATGGCTCGTACGGGGTTGCCGAAGGGATCTTCTCCGGCTACCCGTGCACCTGTTCCGGCGGCGAGTACACGATCGTCCAGGGGCTCGAGCTCGACGACTTTTCACGTGCACGGATCGACGCCACGGTGAAGGAGCTCAACGACGAGCGTGACGCCGTCAAGCAGTTGGGCCTGATCTAAGCGGCGTCCGAGCCTCAAGCCGCCGCGATCGTTCACCTACGATCGCGGCGGCATTCATGCCGTATCCCGGTCCGGGCTGCGGCGGGGTCGCCTCAGGCGAACCTGAGGGCCATCACTTCGCCGCGGTCGGGTGCCAGCCTTGGCCCTCCCGAGAGACCTGACCGTCCTCCACCAACTTGGGCATGACGCGGTACAGGTAGTTCGGCTCGATCTTGAGCGACTCCGCGATCTCCGGGATCGTGATCCCGGGCTTCTCACGCACGAGCGCCAGGGCCTGGTTGGCACGGGTGTTACCACCCCGGCGTCCCCGAGGACGACCAGCGCGGCGGGTGGCGCGACGGCGCGGGGCTGCGGTCGCGCCGTCGGCGCTCGCGGGGCGACCCGGGCCGCGACGCCCACCGACAAGTGCCGCCCGAGCGGCCTCGAGCTTTGACACCTCAACCTTGAGCTCGCTCAGTCTTTTGTCGATGTCCTTCACGGTACTGTCAACGAAATCTGCCAACTTGGGCCACCTCCGCGGCAAGAGTTAGACGTATTGGTGTACGCACCATACAACGCCACGGTCCCCGGCCCTGCAGATGGGGGTTCAGTTTCGCTCGACGAGTGCCTTCAGTCGCTCCAGTGACTTCCTCGCCTCACGCTCAGAGGTGGCGCCGACGATCATGCGACTGGCCACGTTGCCCAGACGTCCACCGGGTACGTGGAACTCGTTGGTGTACTGAAACGTCGTTCGACCCTCATCCTCGCTGGACAGCTCGTATCGGATGATGGCCATCGAGTGCGCGGGCCCGCCGCCCTCCCACTCCGCGTGGCGGGGACTGTCAACCGCCATGAGCGTCCAATGGACCTTGAAGGTGAGCCCACGGACATGCATCGCCTGATCCATCGTCGAGCCGCGGCGCAGCGGCGAATCCGAGACGTTGGACACGGACTTGTGGATCGTCACCCAGTCACCGAGCCGGCGGGGATCCATCACGGTCTCCCACACCCGTTCCACGGGTGCCTCGATGTCGATCTTCGCTGAAACGGTGCTCATCGTCCGAGCACATTAACGTTCCGCGCGCGACAGGGCGGGCCGCATGCGGCGACGTCAGCGTGCGGCAAGCGGCTCGTCGCGCTCCCAGTCGGCCAGCGCATGCTCGATCGCGGCGTCGAGGGGGTGCAGCCTCACCCCGAGAACCGGTGCCGCCTGATCGGCGCCCGGCAGCAGATCGGTGTCCAGGCTCTCCATGAGCGGGCCCACGAGCTCCCACCGCTCACCGGCGATGATCGCCGCCACCCGACTGGCGATCGGCGTCACCGTCAGTCGCTTGAAACGCAGCCCCGGGCGATCCACCAGCATGAGGTCGGCGATGCGCTGGATCAGCTCGCCGTAGGAGACGATGTCGGGGCCGCCGACGTCCAGCCGCATGCCGCTCACCTGCTCGGCGGTGGCGGAGCGGGTCAGCACCTCCACCATGTCGCGCTCGTCGATCGGCGCGGTGCGGTTGCGCTGCCACGCCGGGTAGGCCAGCACGGGCATCCGCTCCACGAGCCTGACCAGGAAGCGGAACGAGCGCGACCGGGCTCCGATCACGATCGATGCGCGCAGCGCCACCGACGTCGGCACGGCGTCGAGCAGGATGTCCTCCACTGCGAGCCGGCTGGCCAGGTGCGGGGAGCGCGGACCCTCGGCCGGGACGATCCCACCGAGGTACACGATCCGGCTCACTCCCGCGGCCTGCGCCGCCTGCGCGAATCGCTCGGCGGCCGCCTGCTCGCGGGATGCGAACGGACCACCGCCGGCCGGCTCCATGCCGTGGATGAGGAAGTAGGCCACCTCGACGCCGTCGAGCGCCGCGGCCAGTCCCTGGCCCGTGACGGCGTCACCGGCGACCACGGGAACGTCGAGCGTGACGCGCTCGGGCGAGCGGGCGAAGCCGCGCACCTCGTGACCGTCAGCGCGCAGCCGGGCCGCGACCACCGACCCGACATAGCCGGTGATCCCAGTGACGAGGACCTGCATCTAGGCGGGTCCCGCCCACGGCGCGGCGGTCAGGAAGCCGGCGTCGAGCTCAGCGGCGCGGGGGCAGCCGACCAGAGCCAGGGCGTTGACGAACTCGCCCAGCAGCGTCTCCAGGACATGCTGGGCGCCGTCGGCACCGGCGACCGCCAGGCCCCAGGTCACCGGGCGGCCGATCAGCACCGCGCGGGCACCGAGGGCCAGCGCCTTGACGACGTCGGTGCCCCGGCGGATGCCGCCATCGACGAGCACGTCGATGCGCCCGGCGACGGCGTCGGCGATCGGGGCCAACGCGTCGGCGCCCGAGAGGACCGTGTCGAGTTGACGGCCGCCATGATTGGAGACGATCACGCCCGCGGCGCCGTGGGCGACGGCCAGCTCGGCGTCCGCGGCGGTGAGGATCCCCTTGACCAGGACCGGCAGCTCGCTCTCGGCGGCAAAGCGCTCGATGTCAGACCAGCGCAGGTCCGGGTCGATCTGACCGTAGAGGGCCGCCGCCGGGACGTCGGGCGTCTGCGCGGGGTCCTGGCGCGGGATGTCGGCCACCGGGTCGCGCAGGCTGACCTTCCACTCGCGCTCGCGGATGCCGAGCACCGGGCGGTCGACGGTCACCACCAACGCCTCATAGCCGCGACGGGCCGCGTCCTCGATGAGCTCGCGGGTGGCGCCTCGGTCGGTGAGGGCGTAGAGCTGGAACCAGCGCGCCACCTCGGGGACGTCCTCGGCGACGGTCGCCGCGCCGACGCTGGCGAACGTCGATACGCACATCACCGTGTCGGTCGCGGCGGCCGCTCGGGCGATCGCCAGCTCGCCGTCGGGGTGAGCGAGACGCTGAAAGGCCGTCGGCGCCACGATCACGGGATGAGACCGTCGCACGCCCAGGACCGTCACGCTGGGGTCAGCGCCGCTCGCGCCGACGAGCACCCGCGGCGCCAGCGCCCAGCGCCGCCACGCGGCCACGTTGTCAGAGAGCGTGACCTCGTCGCCGGCGCCACCCTCGATGTAGGCGAGCGCCTCGGGGCTCATCCTCGCCAGTGCGTCGCGCTCGTAGTCGGCGAGCGAGCGCGGCTGCGTCGACGATGCGTCCGGGGTGGTGTCGTCGGGAGCGGCGTCCATCGCTACCCCCAAAGCTACGGAAATTGCGGGCCATCCCCTCGCCCTCGCGCAAAGTCCCCGCATTTTGGCGGTTTTTCCCGTGATGTGAAAACACCCGCGATTTCCGGGAATGGGCTTTACACGGGGGGGTCCAATCCGCTTTGATGCCCGCCTTGCTTCCGATGTGAGATTGAGAGATTGGGGTCGAGGACAGGTATGGCAAATGGTCGGGCGCCCGTCGCGAAGGCGAGCTGCGAGAACTGCTTCTTTCGTCAGAACCTGCTGTGCGCGGTGGCTGACACGGGCCCCTGTGCGACGTTCAGGCCGGCCCACCCGGACGGGCTACGTCCCCCCAGCCAGCTGCGATTCGTCTTCCGCCAGGAGCGCCGGCTCCAGGTCGCCTGGGCGTTCCCCTCGCCCAACGAGCAGGTCGCGCTTCACGCGTGACGCCCGCGTCCTCCCGCCTCAGATCAAAAGGCTGCCTCGAAACCCTCCGCGCCTGTCTGGCGGCGGCGGATCGTCGCGGATGCTACGTCCTCGGGACTCGCTGTAGCTCGCTACAGCTTCGCCCCTGCGTCCTTGCCCCGCTCGATCCGGCGCTCGCCAGCCAGCCACGCAGGATTCCGAGCCAACCTTTATGGTTCGCGCCATGTACTGGCCGCTGATCGGCGGATTCATCGCGTTCATCCTGCTCGCCGTGTTCCTGGGCTGGGTGATGGACACCTCCCGCCACGGCGACCGCGACGGCCAGTAGCCGCACCCCCCGCGGGTCACTCGCCGCGCGACGCCTCCTCCCGCCTCGCCAGCCACTCCGCCCCTGCCGTGTCGGTGGCGCCGTGGACGAGGATGGAGCAGAACACGGTCAGCGCGGCGAGGTTGAAGATCGTCGGGCCGGCACTGATCCGCTGGCCCAGCACGAGCAGTGAGAAGGTCATGGTGGCCACGCCCTTGGGGCCGAACCACGACATGAAGGCGCGCGTTGCCGTGTCGGTGCGGGTGCCGGCCAGCGCGGTGAACACCGCCACCGGGCGCGCGACCAGCAGGGTCACGACCACCACGCCGACCGCCGCCCACCCGGAGCCGAACAGGCCATCGACGGTGAGCAGGGTCCCGAACACGACGAAGATGCCGAGCTTGACCAGTTCGACGAGGTCAGCCGCCTGGCGCTCGAAGTAGCGCCGTATGTCCGGGCGGCGGATGCCGAGGACGATCGCCCCCACGTAGACCGCGATCAGCCCGTTGCCGTGTGGGGTCAACACGGCCAGTCCGTAGGTGGCAAACGCGGTGCCCAGGGCGAACAGCGAGCGCTGGTGCGCCGGGATGCCGTTCTCCAGCCGAACGTCGCGCGGCGCCAGCCAGGCGGCGGCGAACCCCACGGCGATGCCCACCGCGAAGCCGATCGCGATGTTTTCGATGACGAATCGCCACCACACGAAGTGCCCCCCGCCCACGGCCAGCGCCGCGGTCAACGCGAGCACCGCCGGCAGGGCCAGCCCGTCGTTGAGTCCCGACTCGAGGTTGAGTGAGTGACGCACCACCGCCGGAACCCGCGGGTTGGTGACGACGCTCGAGGACAGCACCGGGTCGGTGGGCGACAGCAACGCTCCCACCAGGAACGACTCGGTCCATGACAGTCCGGTCAGGAGCTTGGTCCCGGCGGCGATGATCACCGCGGTGAGGGGCATCGCCAGCACGAGCTTGCGGAACGGCAGGCTCCAATGTGACTGGAGCAGCTCGCCGTCCACCTCGAGCCCGTCGCGGAACAGGATGACGATGAGCGCGACGGTGGCCAGCTCGGACACGAAGGGCGAGCGCGGGTCGAGGTGCAGTACGCCGGTGACGCCGTCGCCGAGGATGAAGCCGGCGATCACGAACACCGCGGTGAGCGACACGAACGTGCGCCGGGCCAAACCGGAGATCAGCGCGCCCAGGACCAGCAGGACGCCGAGGGCCAGGGCGGCCACTTCGAAGCGCTGCGACACGGCGCCCAGGAGCCACGGCATTTGCGTGTGCACCAGGCCCACGACGGTTAGAGTGTCAGACCGAGACACAGGAGGAGCGGAGTGCAGGTCACGGTGCTTGGGAAGTCGCCGTCCTGGCAGGACGCCGCGGGGGCATGCAGCGGCTACCTGGCGCAGGAGCAGGGCGCCAGCGTGCTCTTGGACTGCGGCAACGGCGTGTTCTCAAAGCTGCGCCACATCTGCGATTACGTCGACATCGATGCCGTCGTCATCACCCATATGCACGCCGACCACTTCCTCGACCTCGTGCCGTATAGCTACGCGCTGCGTTACGCCCCGCGCCAGCAGCCCGTGCCGGTGGCCGGCTGGCCCGGCACCGAGGAGCCCGCGCGTCCGCGGCTGTACCTCCCCCTCGGAGGGGGCGAGGTGTTGCGCCGAGTCGTGAGCTGCTGGGGCAACGACGACCTGATCGAGACCGCGTTCGACGTGCACGAGTACGCGGTCGACGACGTGCTGACACTGGGCCCGCTGACGGCGCGCTTCTGCGAGGTACCGCACTACGTCGCCACCTTCGCGGTCGAGCTCGCCTGCGACGGGGCGCGGTTCACCTACGGCGCCGACTGCCGCCCCAACGATGAGCTCGTCCACTTCGCGCGTGACACGGACGTCCTGCTCATCGAGGCCACGCTTCCGCGTCCCGAGCGCGACGGCACCCGCGGGCACCTCACCGCGCGCGAGGCCGGCGAGCACGGCAAGGGGGCTCACGCGCACCGCCTCGTGCTCACCCACTACTCCGATGAGCTTGACCCCGAGCTCACTCGAGCTGAGGGCGCGGACGGCTTCGGCGGGTCGGTGGACCTGGCCTCCGAGGGCTCCGTCTACACGGTCTAGAGCGGGCTACGCTTAGGCCATGTCGGAGCGTGATCTGTTTGCCAACTTCGAACGGATGCGACGCGAGATGGACGAGTTGTTCGGGGACGTCTTCGAGCGCTCCGGGCTCTCGCGGCGGCATACCGGCTCGTGGCCCGCGGTCGACGTGGCCTACGCCTCAGATCCGCCCCGGGCGATCGTGACGGCCGAGCTCGCCGGCATGGACCCGGCGGACATCGCGCTTCAGATCGAGGGGCGCAAGCTGTTTTTGGCCGGCCGCCGGGGCCCCGCCCAGCCCGCGCCCGACGGCTATCAGCAGATCGAGATCGAGCGGGGCCCCTTCCGGCGGCTCATCGAGCTCGGGGCCGACGTCGACGCCGACCGCATCAGCGCCCGCTACGAGGACGGGATGCTGCGCGTCGAGCTCCCGCTGGTGGGCCGCCAGGGCCCCCGTCGCGAGGTGCCGATCCAGAGCGGCGACGGCCAATGACCGTTGTCGACGTCGGGACCGCCGCGGGCGAGGCCGACCACGATCAGGAGAACGGATTCCGCCGGCTTCCCGCGCGGCTCGGCGTGCTGCCGCTGCGCGACTCGGTGACGTTCCCCGATCTGGTCATTCCGCTCAACATCGGCCAGCCGCGCAGCCTCGAGCTCGTCAACGATGTCCTGCGGGGCGACCGGTCGATCGTGCTGGTCGCCGGCCGCGACGGGGAGGTCGAGTCGCCCGGCCCCGACGAGCTGTACTCGGTCGGCGTGCTGGGGGCGATCGCGCGGATGGTGCGTCTGCCCGACGGGACGCTGCGCGTCCTCATCCAGGGCGGCCCTCGCGTGCGCGTGAAGGAGTGGGTGTCCACCGAGCCCTATCTCGTGGCCGAGGTCGAGCACGCGCGTGACCGAGTGCGCGAGAGCGCCCAGCTCGAGGCCCTGGCCCGCAACGTCCAGCGCACCTTCTCGAGCATCGTCGGCCAGGTGCCCTACCTGCCCGAGGAGCTCCAGGTCATGGTTGCCAACGTCGACGACCCGGTGATGCTCAGCCACCTCATCGCCGGCGCCATGCGGCTGCCCACCGACGAGAAGCAGGCGCTGCTCGAGGAGCTCGACGTGACCAAGCGCCTGCGGCGCCTGTCGGAGATCCTCGCCCGCGAGCTCGAGGTGGTGGCGCTCGACACCAAGATCCAGACCCAGGTCCAGTCCGAGCTCCAGAAGGGCCAGCGCGACTACTTCCTGCGCCAGCAGCTCAAGGCGATCCAGGACGAGCTGGGGGAGGGCGACGAGGCGCAGGCCGAGGCCAAGGAGCTGCGCGACCAGCTCGAGGCGCTGCGCCTCCCCGAGGAGGTCTCCAAGCAGGTCGAGCGCGAGCTGGGCCGTCTGGAGCGGCTCCAGCCGACAATGGCCGAGTACGGCGTCGTGCGCACCTACCTGGAGTGGATCGTGTCGCTGCCGTGGGACACCTCCACCGAGGACAACCTCGACCTCGCCCACGCCCGCCGGGTCCTCGACACCGACCATTACGACATCGAGCAGGTCAAGGACCGCATCCTGGAGTTCCTGGCGGTGCGCTCGCTGATCGCCAACAACGGCGACGGAGCCGGCAAGCGCCTGCCCGCCGGCTCGATCCTCACCTTCGTCGGGCCGCCCGGCGTCGGCAAGACATCGCTCGGGAGATCGGTCGCCCGCGCACTGGGCCGTCAGTTCGAGCGCATCAGCGTCGGCGGCATGCGCGACGAGGCCGAGATCCGGGGACACCGCCGCACCTACATCGGCGCCATGCCCGGGGTGATCGTGCGCGCGCTGCGTGATGCCGGCGCCAACAACCCGCTGTTCATGATCGACGAGATCGACAAGATGGGCTCGGACTTCCGCGGGGACCCGTCCAGCGCGATGCTTGAGGTGCTCGACCCCGAGCAGAACAGCACCTTCCGTGACCACTACCTCGACCTTCCGTTCGACCTCTCCGAGGTCATGTTCATCACCACCGCCAACAACCTGGACACGATCCCGGGGCCGTTGCGCGACCGCATGGAGATCATCCAGCTGGCGGGCTATACCGAGGCCGAGAAGCTTCAGATCGCCAAGCGTTACCTCGTGCCGCGCCAGATCGAGCGCAACGGGCTCACAAGCGGCCGCATCGCCTTCACCGACTCCGGACTGAAGACGATCATCTCCGATTACACGCGCGAGGCGGGTGTGCGGCAGCTCGAGCGCGAGATCGGCTCCGTCGTGCGCAAGGTCGCGCGCCAGGTCGCCGAAGGGACGCTGAAGCGCAAGCTGAGCATCACCGAGCCGCGGGTACGCGAGCTCCTCGGCAAGCGCAAGTTCCATTCCGAGTCGCGCCGGCGTACCTCGCGGCCGGGAGTCGCCACGGGTCTCGCCTGGACCCCGGTCGGCGGAGAGGTCCTGTTCGTGGAGGCCACCGCGATGTCCGGGAGCGGGCAGCTCACGATCACCGGCCAGCTGGGCGACGTGATGCGCGAGTCGGCCCAGGCGGCGCGCTCCTACGTGCGCGCCAACGCGCCCGAGCTCCTCCCCGATCTGCCCGATGACTGGTTTGCCACCCACGACATCCACATCCACGTGCCGGCGGGGGCGATCCCCAAGGACGGCCCGAGCGCCGGGGTGACGATGGTGACCGCGCTCACCTCACTGCTCTCGGCCCGGGCGGTCCGCGCCGACGTGGCCATGACCGGCGAGGTGACGCTCACGGGGCAGGTGCTGCCGATCGGCGGCCTCAAGGAGAAGGCGCTCGCGGCCCAACGCAGCGGCATCAACACCGTGATCGCCCCCGAGCTCAACGAGCCCGACATCGACGAGATCCCCGAGCATCTGCGAAAGTCCCTGCACTTCGTGTTCGTCTCGACGATCGACGAGGTTCTCGAGGCAGCGCTGAATCGAAGGCCGCAAAAGGGGTATCGCGTATCCTGACCACTCACCCCGCCATGACCTGAGGGAGACCAATGGCATCACGACGAAAGAAAGTCGCAAAGGCGGTGCCGTTCAATGCCGCCGACCTGGCCAACATCACCAGGGCCAACCCGTACCTCCAGCGCCTCATCGAGGACGCGGAGCTGCGTGACAACGTGCGCACGGCGCTTGACTCCGGCAAGAGCGCGGCCAGCCGCCTGAGCAGCGCCAAGGCCCCGCAGAAGGCGCTGATCGAGGACAAGAAGCTCCAGAACGAGCTCCGCTCGGCCGCCGAGGCGGTCCGTGACGCCGCCATGGCGCTGTCCGACGCGCCCAAGCACTCCAAGCCGAAGAAGAAGAGCCGGCTCGGCCGCAAGCTCATGATCCTGGTGGTCGGCGCCGTCATCGCGCTCGCCGTCTCGGAGAGCCTGCGCTCCAAGGTGCTCGACACCCTGTTCGGCGCCGAGGAGGAGTTCCAGTACACGCCGCCGGTCGGGACGCCGGTGCCGCCGCCGGCCAGTACGGTCAGCGCGGCCTAGCGCGCACAGCGCTTCCAGCAGGACCTGCGTGAGGGCGCCCCCGTGGCGCCCTTTTCGCGTTCAGGCGACGCCAACACCTAGAATCGGCCCCGGATGCAGGCGGCCACCGCACCCGAGCGCTCGCTTGCCGGCGATCTGCCCTCTGAGAAGGCGGCGCGGATCGTGGAGGCCATGCGAGCGAGCGTCGCGCAGCGGGGCATCGCCGGCTCCACCTTTGACCGCGTCGCCCGTGAGGCCGGAGTGTCACGGGGGCTGCTGCACTACTACTTCGGTACCAAGGAGCGGCTGCTGGTCGAGGTCGTTCGCCGCGAGTCCGAGGTGCGCGGCGAGTCGCTGGACCACGCCGTCGCCGGGGCAGCGGGCGCCGATGACCTGATCGACGCGCTGGTGCGCAGCCTGGAGGAGATCCTGGGCGAGGGCACGCGCGCGATGGTGACCTTCTACGAGCTGCTCACCCTGGGGCAGCGCAACGCCGAGATCGCCGCCGAGCTCACCGAGCTGGCGCGGCGCACCCGCACTCGTCTGGCCGACGCGCTGCGCGCGGGGAGGGAGGCGGGCAAGTTCGAGCTGCGCGCCTCCCCCGACGACGTCGCCAGCTTCCTGTTCGCGCTGGCCGACGGGGTCACGATCCGCCGCATGGCCGAGCCCGATCTGGACACTCGGCCGCTCATGGACCAGGCGGTGGCCGCCGCCCGCGCGCTGCTGGCGTGACCGCGGCGCGCTGATCGATGCGTCGCCTCGTGGCCGTGGCCGTGGCCGTGGCCGTCGCCGGGCTGGTGGTGGTGGTGCTGGTGGTGGCCCAGTTGATCCTGCCCGGGATCGCCACCCAGCGCCTGCGTGATCGCCTGTCACGGTCCGGTCGGGTGCTGGAGGTCAAGGTCTCCGCGTTCCCCGCCGTCGAGCTGCTCTGGCACCAGGCCGATTCGGTCGTGGTACGGATGGCCAGCTACCGCGCGCCGCCGGCCAAGCTGCCCGGCACGCTTGACCAGGCCGGGAACGTCGGGTCGCTGCGGGCCTCGGCCCAGCTGTTCCAGGACGGACTGCTCACCCTGCATGACGCCAGCCTGGTCAAGGAGGGCAACCGCCTCAGCGGGAGCGCCGTCGTCGCCGAGTCCGATCTGCGGGCGGCCGCGCCGTTTCTCACCTCGGTCACGCCGGTCGCCTCCTCAGACGGGCGTCTCACCCTCCGGGGCACCGCCACGCTGCTCGGCCTCAGCGCCACGGTCGATGCCACCGTCTCCGCCCAGGACGGCAAGCTCGTCGTGGCGCCCGACCTCCCATTCGGCGGCCTGGCCACGATCACCGTGTTCTCCGACCCGCGCATCAAGGTCCAGGGGGTGAGCGCCTCGCCCGTGCCCGGCGGCTTTGAAGTGCGCGGAACCGCGGTGCTGAAATAGAAGCTGCGCCTTCGTCGGCGCGCGCGGGCACAATGGGGGTGTGAGCGAAGCGCCGAGATTGACGCGGCGCGACGCGTTGCGCGGTGCGGCCGTCGCCGGCGTTGGTGCGACGATCGCGCCGTCCGCCGCACTGGCGCGGGACCGGGGCAGCGGTCGTGTCTTCTCCGTGACGGTCGGGCGGCTGGCCGCCGGGACATCACCGGCGATCGCCGCGGGCCGCGGCTTCGTACTGGCCGGGATCGAATGGGCGGACCCGGCCGCGGCGCAGGTCGAGCTGCGCGCGCGGCGCAGCGGCGGGCGCTGGAGCCCGTGGGCGCAGGCGTCGGTCCGCGGCCACGAGCCCGACCGTCCGGGCGGCGGTGACACCCAGTTCGGCGAGCCGCTGTGGTTCGGGCCCGCCGACGAGGTACAGCTGCGCAGCCCGGCGGCCGTGGGCGGCGTGCGGGTGCACTTCGTGGCCGCGGACGCGGTCCCCGAGACGGGCGCGCTACGGCGGCACATCACCGACGCCCCGTATCAGGTGGTCGACGTCAACCTGCCGGCCGGCCCGGGCCAGCCGCCGATCATCGCCCGCTCGGCCTGGGCGGGCACGCGCCACCCGCCCACCTCCGGCCCCTATTACGGCGCGATCGACCTCGCCTTCGTACACCACACCGAGAACCCCAACGGCTACTCGCCCGGCCAGGTGCCGGCGATGCTGGTGGCGATCTACGACTACCACCGGTTCAGCCGGGGCTACTTCGACATCGCCTACAACTTCATCATCGACGCCTGGGGGCGGATCTGGGAGGCCCGGGCCGGTGGCGTCGATGAGCCGGTGGTGGGCGCCCACGCCGGCGGGTACAACTCGGTCTCGACCGGGATCGCGATCCTCGGAACCTTCTCCTTCGCCCAGCCGCCGGCCGCGGCGGTGGCCGCGCTCCAGCGGCTCCTCGCCTGGAAGCTCGCGCTGCACGGAGTCCCGTCGCTGGGCAAGGTCCGCGTCGAGGTCAACCCGTCCGACGCCTTCTATACGCCGTTCGCACCCGGCCAGCGCGTGCTGCTCCCGCGCATCGCCGGCCATCGCGACGGGGACATGACGAGCTGCCCGGGCAACGAGCTCTACGGCCGGCTGCCCGCCGTCCGCACCAAGGTCAACGGCCAGGCCGGCCCGCTCTACGCGCTCGAGCTGGCCGCGTCGCAGGCGACGGTCGCACCCGGCGCGGCGGTCACGGTGAGCGGCAGCTTCACGCGCGACCAGCCCCCGCCCGCCGCGGCGATGGCCGGGGCGCCGCTCCAGATCCAGAGCGTCGCCGGCGACGGGGCGCTCACCACGCTGGCGACGGCCGCCACCGGCGCCGACGGCGCCTTCACGGCGACGCTGCCGGTCGCGCAGTCGGCGGTGCTGCGCGCGGTGCACGCGCCGAGCCCGGCGTCGGTCTCCAACCTGGTCGTCATCGGCGTGCAGCCGGTGCTCACGCTGGCGCTGGCCTCCGGCGCGCCGGTCCGGGTCTCGGGCACGGTCAAGCCAGCCAAGCCGGTGACAGTCACCGTCTACAAGCTCGTCCGCGGCCGCCGCAAGCTGGTCTCCAGCCGGCGCCTGAATGCGGCGAGCGGCACCTTCAACGCAACGGTGTCGCTCGGGAGCAAGCCGCGGGGCACGTACGCGATCGTCGCCCGGGTCGCGGCGGACGCCGTCAGCCTCGGCGCCGTGACGCCCGCGGTCCGGGTGACGGTCTAGCTCGCGGCGTCGGCTTCGGCGTCGCCGAAGGGGATCTTCGGCGAGGTCCACGGCGCGCGCAGCCGCCGGTCGATCTCCTCGCCGAGATCGGCGATGGCGATCCGGTCCTGGGCCAGGCTGTCACGATCGCGCAGGGTGACCGTGTCGTCCTCCAGGGACTGGTGGTCGATGGTCACCGCCCACGGCGTGCCGATCTCGTCCTGGCGGCGATACCGGCGCCCGATGGCGCCGCCCTCGTCGTACTCGGCCTGGACGCGCCCGCGCAGCTCGGTCCAGACGCGCCGGGCGAGCTCAGGCTGGCCGTCCTTGCGTACCAGGGGCAGAACGGCCACCTTGACCGGGGCCAGCAGCGGGTGCAGGCGCAGCACGGTGCGGGGCTCGCCCCCGATCTCGTCCTCGTCATAGGCGTCGACGAGGAAGGCCAGCATCGCCCGGTCGGCGCCGGCGGCCGGCTCGATGACGTGGGGGACGTAGCGATCGCCCGATGCGGTGTCGACGTACTCGAGCTTCTGCCCCGAGAACTCGGCGTGCTGGGTGAGGTCGAAGTTGCCGCGGTTGGCGATCCCCTCGAGCTCCTGCCATCCGATCGGGAACAGGTACTCGACGTCGCTGGTGCCGCTGGAGTAGTGCGAGAGCTCGTCGGAGTCATGGGCGCGCAGGCGCAGATGGTCGGCCCGGATCCCCAGCTTCAGGTACCACTCGTGGCGTTCGGTGAGCCAGTGCTCAAACCACTTGTGCGCCTCGTCGGGTGGCACGAAGAACTCCATCTCCATCTGCTCGAACTCGCGGGTGCGGAAGATGAAGTTGCCGGGGGTGATCTCGTTGCGGAAGCTCTTGCCGATCTGGGCGATGCCGAACGGCGGCTTCTTGCGCCCGAACTGCAGGTAGTTCTTGAAGTTGAGGAAGATGCCCTGGGCGGTCTCGGGCCGCAGGTACACGGTCGAGCCCTCCTCCTTGACCGCTCCCACCGTCGTCTCGAACATCAGGTTGAAGTCGCGGGCCTCGGTGAGGTCGCAGTCCGGGGTCTCGCCCGGGTGCTTGGAGGGCTTGCGCCCACAGGCCGAGACGTCGAGGTGGTCGGCGCGGAAGCGCAGCTTGCAGGTGCGGCAGTCCACGAGCGGGTCGGTGAAGCCGGCGAGGTGGCCCGAGGCCTCCCACGTGCGCGGGTGCTGGATGATCGCCGAGTCCAGGGCGAGGATGTCGTCGCGCTCCTGGAGCATCGCGCGCCACCACTGGGCCTTGACGTTGTTCTTGAGCAGCACGCCGTAGTGCCCGTAGTCGTAGCTGGACCCGATCCCGCCGTAGATCTCGCTGCTCTGGAACACGAAACCGCGCCGCTTGGACAGCGACACGATCTTGTCCATCGTGACGGGCTCGGAGGGCGTGGTGGCGGCGGGTTCGGCGGGCATGGGTGGCGGCCGTCGATGGTAGCCGCCGGGGCAACCCGGCGCGCTTGGCACTCTGGCGCCAGGAGTGCCAGCTATATTCTCTGAAGCGATGCCCATTTACGAGTACCGGTGCAAGAAGGGCCATCAGTTCGAGGTCATGCAGAGGATCAGCGAGGATCCGGTGACCAAGTGCGAGGTCTGCGGCGCCGAGGTACAGCGGGTCTTCCATCCCATCGCCGTCCACTTCAAGGGCTCGGGCTTCTACAACACCGACTACGGGACGCGCAAGCGCTCCCGCGAGATGAAGGAAGCCAAGGAGAGCTCGAGCAAGAGCGAGTCCTCCTCCAACTCCTCGTCGTCCTCGGATTCGAAGAGCAGCTCCAACAACTCCGACGGCGGCTCGTCGTCGTCATCGAAGTCGGACTCAGGCTCGGGCTCGGGGTCCAAGAACTCCGAGACCAAAGCCTCGAAGAGCTAGCCGGGAGGGCGGCGTTTTAGGGCTGTCGGCCGTGGGGCGTCTGCCCTGGGTATGTGGCGAACGTCAACGGCGGACTTGGGAAGGGCGGTTGCGGGGTGGGCGGCTGTCCCCGGTGTCCTCGAGGGGGCAAAAGTCGACAAAGCGGGGAACGCGACGCCTGGGTTTCCTGAAATGTACGTATAGGGCGCATTCGTCGACAAACTGGGCGGCGCAATCCCGGTTTGTCGACTTTTGCACCCTCCGTCAGGCCAGCCGCCGACGCGGCCACCCGGAGTCCCCTTTCCCAAGTCCGCAGTTGACGTTTGCTGATACCCCGCTGCAACGCCGACGGACGACCGAGGCCCGGCCCCCGTCGGCCCCAGCCCCACCCTACGTGCCGTTCATCAGCTTGCTGACGGCCTTGTGAATGGCGGCCTGCCCCGAGGCCGACGTCACGTCGGGCAGGGGCAGGTGGTGGTCCTGGAGGATGTCGGTCGGCGCCGACCCGCCGATCTCCGCGGCCGCGAACAGGGTCATGAGCGTGGGCCCGCCCATGTCGGTGCGCACGGCCTTCGGCGCGTCCCAGGACGCCCACGGCAGGTGGAAGAAGATGCCGGGCGAGACCAGCCGTGACTTGATGGCGTTGAGGATCTTCTGCTGGTAGGCCTCGCGGGTGAGGTCGTTGGAGGCGGCGTTGCAGGCGTTCTCCCTGGTCCGGGCCAGGGTGAGGGCCTGGATCCCGGTGAGGTGGTGCGTGCCGGGTCGCAGGAAGAGCGAGAAGCCGCCGTTCTTGACGCCGCCGCTGATGTTGGAGCAGATCCGCCCGGTCTGGACCGTGACCCCGCCGATGTCGTCGATGAACTTGGGGAAGTTGGCGAGGTTGACGATGATGAGGTGGTTGATCTTGACCCCGGTGAGGTTCTCGACCGTCTTGATCGCCAGGGACGGGCCGCCGTAGGAGTAGGCGGCGTTGATCTTCGTCACGCCGTAGCCGGGGATCGGGACCTCGGTGTCGCGGGGGATCGAGAGGCGGCGCGAGGTGCCGCCGCCGATCCGCCACAGCATCATCGTGTCCGAGCGGATGCCGCCGGCGAAGGCGCCCGGCTCCTTGGAGCCCTTGGGCCGCTGGTCGGTGCCGATGACGAGCACCGTGTCGGTGGAGGTGAGCATGTTGCCGCCCGGCGTCAGGGCCGCGGAGACCGAGTTGGGCACCGAGCCGCTCTGGATCGAGGCGCTGACCAGGAACAGGACCAGCGAAAGCACGAGCCAGCCGATGACCGCCATCACCAGGTACTTGAGCACCCGGCGCACGCCCCAGCGCCGCCGGAACCATGGCACGCTCGCGCCGCGCCGTCCTCGGCCCGGGGAACCGCCCCGCCCGGGGAATTCGCCCCCGCCCGCCCCGCCCGGACCGCCATCGCGGCCCCGGCGCGGCTCGTCGGCGATGTCCTCCTCGCCGCGCAGGCGGGCGCGCAATCCCTTCGGGACCGAGCGATAGACCTTGTAGGGGCGCTCCTCGGAGCCGGACCGTCCCGGTCCTGGCTCTTCACCTGACCGGTAGACCTTGTACGGCGGGTCCTCCGTGGGCGCTCGATTTCGGGGATCGTTGGACATCGAGCTCTGCTTATAGTGACGACATGCCAGCGCGGCGGACCATCGGCGTCGACCTGGGCGGTACGAAACTCCTCGCCGGCGCTGTAGACCCAAGCTTAGGCGTTCATCACCGCGTACAGCGCACCGTAACCGGTTTGCAACAACGCGCCCTGCTCGATATGGCGGTCGATGCGGTGACCGAAACCCGTGAGTCCGCGGGGGCTGAGGTGGATGCGGTGGGCTTCGGGCTGCCCGCTCTGATCGACCGCCGGACGGGCAAGGTGGCGGTCGGCGTGCACACGCCGCTGGCCGATATCGCGTTCGCCGACGTCATGGCCGAACGGCTCGGACTTCCCGTGTTCGTGGACAACGACGGCAACAACTCCGCGCTGGCCGAGCACCGCGCCGGCGCCGCCCGGGGCACGTCGGACGCGATCATGCTCACCCTGGGGACCGGGATCGGCGGCGGGCTCATCCTCGACGGCCGGCTCTACCGGGGAGCGCGCGGCGGGGCCGGCGAGCTGGGTCACATGGAGATCGACTTCGACGGGCCGCTGTGCAAGGACAATTGCCCCGGGCGGGGCTGCGCCGAGCTCTACGCCTCGGGCCCGGCGCTCGTGCGCGAGGCCACGCGGCTGGCCGCCGAGCGCCCGCAGTCCGGCCTGGCCCGCGCCATCGCCGATGGCCGGGAGCTGCTGGGCCCGCTCGTCACCGAGCTCGCCCACGACGGCGACGAGGCGGCGGTCGAGGCCGTCGAGCTCATCGGCGCCCGCCTCGGGGTGGTCATCACCAGCCTCGTGAACATCTTCAACCCCGAGATCGTCGTCATCGGCGGCGGGGTGATCGCCGCTGGCGAGCTGCTGCTGGCGCCGGCGCGCACCGTCGTGGCCGAGCGCACCCTGCCGTTCCTGGGCCAGGGCCTGCGGATCGTGCCCGCCCGCTTCGGGGTCGAGGCGGGGATGGTGGGCGCGGCCGCGCTGGCCTACGACGGCCTCGCCGGCGAGCTCTGAGCCCGCCGGCGATCCGTCACGGTTCAGTCGGGGACCTGCCGGGCCACCGAGCTGAGCTCGTCGGGCACGCGTGCCCCGACGTCTTCCAGGAGATCCTCTGACGAGAGGCCGCCGAGCTCGATGTGGGCGCGGGCCTCGGCCTCGAGCAGCGACCGCTGCTCGTCGGCGATCTTGTTCTCGGCATCGACGTCGAGGTCACGGCACAGCCACAGATACAGGGCCGCTGCGACCGGGAAGCCGATGAACGGTGAGATGTCGCCCCCGTTCAGGGCCTTGGCCACCGGGCCCTCCAGGATCGTGGTGGAGAAGAACGGGATCATCACCACGAAGCCGACGACGTACGCGGTGAGTCCCCGCCATGACCAGGCTCCATACAGGCCGTGGGGGATGAACAGTTCCCTGATGGCGTAGTTGTGCTTGCGCACGAAGAAGTAGTCCATCAGGTTGATCGCCGTCCACGGGATCATGAAGTAGAGGACGATCAGCAGGAAGTTGTTGAAGTTGGTCAGGAAGTTGTCAGGCAGCACGAGCGCCAGACCCGTGGCGACGACGGTGATGAAGGCCACGGCGACCCACCGGGCGGTGAGCGTCGGCTTGATGCGCTTGATTGTGTCGACGGTGGTCAGCGTCGACAGGGCGCCGCTGTACATGTTCATGGCGGTCACGGCGACCAGGCCCGGGATCGAACACACGAGCAGGATCGGCCCGAACCCGTGGAAGATCTTCTGGGCGGTGTCGTGGACTGCGGCCACCGGCGCGAGGCTGGTGTCGGGGGCCAGGATGAACGCGCCGAGGAGCATCATCAGCGCTCCGGCGGCCGAGCCCCAGTAGGTCCACCAGAACACCGTGCTCGTCGGCGTGTCCTCGGGCAGGTAGCGCGAGTACTCAGACACGTACGGCGCCCAGGTGAGCTGGTAGCTGACCACAGCTCCGAACTGGACCAGGAACAGGCCAAGATGGAAGCCGCCGAGGTCAAACGAGTGCGCCGGCAGTGACACCGTGAACAACGAGCCGATCGTGAACACGGCGTAGGCGACGATGAACAGCCAGGTCGCATAGCGCAGGCCGGTGTGGATGTAGTGGTAACCGACGATCGTCAGGACCACGGAGAGGACCACCACGGGCAGCATGGCGACGAAGATGCCGGTGCCCGGGAACAGGGATTGGATGACGTCGCCGCCGAGCAGCGTGTTGAACACGTTGAAGCCGATGAACAGCAGCACGGCCACGATCACCGGCAACAGCGAGCCGTAGTAGCCGAACTGCGCGCGCGACTGGATCATCTGGGGCAGGCCCAGCTTTGGCCCCTGAGCCGAGTGGAACGCCATGAACAGCGTCCCGATCAGGGTCCCGGCGATGATCGCGATCGCCGCCCAGATGAAATTGAGCCCCAGGGAGACGCCGAGCAGACCCACGGCCAGCGTGGAGATCTGCGCGTTGCCCTGGAACCAGACCGGTCCGAGATGCCACGGCTTGCCGTGTCGCTCGGTGACGGGGACGTAGTCGATCGACCGGATCTCGACGCCCTCAGAGTGATTCGCCGAAGACTGCGGCGCCCTCGACTGAGTCGTGGTCATTCCCTCTCCCTCACATCAGATGCCCTCTCGGGCATTGCCGAGTATGTGTTGTATACAAGAATGTTGAGACCAATGCAACAAATGCGGCTTTGGGGCCGGGGCTCGCAGAATCACCCATCTGCGACCCGCTGACACTGGCCCGCGGGCCAGCATCCGGCTCAGTTCGGCTATCCCAACGGACCTCCTCGAGCGACGATCGGCGGTCTCATCCCGCGCCCCTGAGAACGCTGAGCGGCAGCGTGAAGCCGACGTTCCACACGCCGGCGTCCACCACCTCGAGAAGCTTGAGGTCCCCGGCGAGGCTGCACGTCACATACGCGTCCTCGCGGCTGAGGCCGTGCTCGTCCACCAGCCAGGCGATCGTCTCACGGACGGCGGCGCGCGCACCGTCCATGAGGTCGGGAGCGATCCCCATCGTCCCGTGGTGGCCGCTGCCCTCGGCGCGCGGCGTCAGAGCCCCCACGGTGCGAAATCGCGGCGCGCCGATGGTCCGCCGCTCGACGCTGAAGCGCAGCGTCGCGTCCATGTCGCATTCCAGCGCGGCCAGGCAGACCTCGCCGTCGCCCTGCACCCCGTGGGGGTCCCCGCACGAGAACAGCGCGCCCTCGCACCACACGGGCAGCCACAGCGTGCTCCCCACGGTGAGGTGGCGGGTGTCAATGTTGCCGCCGCCGCGGTGGGGCGGAAACGAGGGCAGTTCGCCCGGTTCGTCGGGATGGGTGCCCATCGTGCCCAGGAACGGCGAGAGCGGGATCTCGACCTCGGGGCACACGGTGACGTTGTCGCGTCCGCGCAGGTCAAACGTCTTGACGAATGGCTCCGGGAAGTCGGCGGGGAGCAGGCCGAGGCCGGGCTCGGTGCCACACCAGCCCCACTCGCCCGGGCGCAGCGCGAGGATGTCCACGCGCAGGGTGTCGCCGGGGCGCGCGCCCTCCACATACACCGGGCCGAGCAGCCAGTAGATCTGGTCGGCGATGAAATTGGTGTCGGCGTAGCTGTCACCCTCGCGGATCTGCTCGGCGCCGGCCATCCGCAGGGCGAAGCGCACGCTGTCACCGTCGGCGATGCGCAGCGTCGGCTCCCGGTCCCGGTTCCACGCGTGGTGCACGCGCGTGGGATCGATCACGTGCTCCATGCGCTCCTCGTCTCGCTCACGGCCGCGGCGGTGACCCAGCTGGAGTCCAGGTCGCGCACCGACGGGCAGCCGAGCAGCGTCATCGCCAGGCGCAGCTCGTCGACCAGGATCTGCATCGCGCGCTGCGCGCCTGCCGGCCCTCCCGCCGCAAGGCCGTAGACGAGCGCGCGCCCGGCCAGGACGCCGCGGGCGCCGAGGGCCAACGCGCGGATGATGTCCACGCCGCGCCGGATCCCGCCGTCCATGTAGACCTCCAGCTCCCCGCCGGCCGCATCGACGATCTCCGGCAGGGCGCGGATCGTCGAGGTGGCGTGGTCGAGCTGGCGGCCGCCGTGGTTGGAGACGATCACGCCGGCCACGCCCAGGCTCGCCGCCTGGCGGGCGTCGTCGCCGCGCAGGATGCCCTTGATCAGCAGCGGCCCGTCCCAGTGCTCCTGGACCCAGGCGATGTCGCGCCAGCTCAGCGCGGGGTCGAACTGGCGCCCGATGAGCTCGGCCATGCTCCCCGCCTGCCCCTCCTGGGCCATGCTCGACAGGAGGCTCTCGGAGAGGATGCGGGGCCGGCTGAGGAAGTTGGCCGTCCAGCGGGGCCGGCGCACCCCGTCGACGAGCGTCCGGGCGGTGACCCGCGGCGGCACGATGAAGCCGTTGCGCTGATCGCGCTCGCGGGGGCCTGGGCGGGCGACGTCGACGGTCACCACGACGGCCTCGTAGGCGGTCGCGCGGGCGCGCTCCAGCAGCGCCTGCGCCAGGCCGCGGTCGCGCCCGACGTAGAGCTGAAACCACCGCGGCCCCGAACTGGCGCAGGCCACGTCCTCGAGCGTGCGCGACGCCGCCGAGGAGAGCACGTAGAGGCCGCCGGCGCCATGGACGGCCCGCGCGATTGCGACCTCACCCTCGTGGTGCACGAGGCCGGTGAGCCCGGTGGGGGCCCCGAGCAGGGGGATCGCGACGCGCCGGCCGAGTATCTCGGTGGAGAGGTCGATCTCGGTGGCGCCCACCAGCATGCGCGGGCGCAGCATCAGCGACTGCAGGTCAGACTCGTTGCGCTGCTTGGTCACCTCGTCCCACGCGCCCCCGTCGACGTAGTCGAACACGCCGGCGGGCAGCCGGCGGCGGGCCAGGGCGCGCAGGTCGGCGATGTTGATGGCGCGCTCGGCGCGGCCTGCCTCCGACAGCCGTCCACGGGTCGTCTGCGGCAGGCGGCGCATGTCATCGGCCAGCTGGCGGCCGAGCATGCCGAAGAAGCTCACGCGCTCACCTCCGCCTCCGCCTCCGACTCCCTCTCGACCTCCGCTTGCGCCTCGGCCTCGGCCTCCGCCGGCACGTGGGCGCCCAGGGCCAGCCGCGCCGCCAGTGTCGCCGACACGTTCGCGGTCTCGGCGACGGCCGCCTCGTCGACCAGCTCGCGCACGTCCCCGCGCGAGTGGTAGTAGGGGTAGTCCGGCCGCCAGCACAGCACCGACGGGACGCCGGCATCGCCGAAGGGGGCATGGTCTGAGAACGTGCTGCGACGGTGATGGACGTGGTCGGCCCGCCAGCCGAGCTCCGCGCCGGTCCGCACGGCCAGCGACAGCAGCCCGCCATGGATCGACCACACCTCGCGCTGGGCTGGGTAGCCGCTGGCCAGCCCGTCGAGGTTGATCATCGCCACCGCGTGGGTCAGCTCCTCACGGTGCGCGTCGACGTATGCGGTCGCGCCCCACACCCCGATCTCCTCCGCCGAGCTGGCCACCAGCACCACCCGCCGCTCCGGCTGGAGGTCGCGCAGCGCCCGCGCCGTCTCGAGCAGGCTCGAGAGCCCGCTGCCGTTGTCATAGACGCACGGCCCCTCGGCCTGGCTGTCGTAGTGGGCCGACAGCACCACCTCCTCCTCGCCGCGGCCCGGGATCACCCCGACCACGTTGGCGGTTGTCGCCTGAGTGCAACTGCCCTCGTGGCCGATGGTGAGCTGCACCGCCGCCCCGCAGGTGAGCGTGGAGATGAGCGCGCGGGCCGCGAGGTGCCCGATGGTGACGCCGGCATAGGGGAGGGGACGGCCCTCCCAGGGAGGGGTCAGCGGCGGCGGATACAGAGCGCCGGTGAAGTTGCCGACGATCCCGTCCGGCGTCTCGCACACGTGCACGAAGCCGGCGATCCCGCGCTCGGTGAGGAGCGCGACCAGGTCGAACGGGAACACCGAGTGAGCGACCACGACCTTCTCCGCCAGGTCGACTCCGGCCGCGTCCAGGCGCGCGAAGTCCGCGGGCTCGGCGCCGCCGAGGTAGATCGCCTGGCCGCTCACCGGTCCGGGCGCGGTGTATTGCAGCGGATGGGCGTCGTAGGCGGCCATCCGCGCGCCGCCGGCCTCGCTCGCCACACACGACGCGGGCGCCGGCAGCCAGGCGAGGTAGGGGAACTCCTCCAGGCGCACGTCGGCCAGGCCGAGCTCGCCGAAGCGGCCCAGCACGTAGGACCGTGCCTCCGCCTCGCCGTGGGTCCCGCAGAAGCGGTTGCCGATCTGGGCCAGGTCATCGAGCGTGGCGCCGATGGCGGTGGCGTCGAGAGAGATGCGGGTGTCGGTGGTCATGGCGCCTCGGTCGCGAGCAGGGGGATGGGGGCAGGGTCGACGACGACGTCGAGGAGCACCGGTGCGGTCGCGCGGAACGCCGCGGCCAGGGCGCCGGGCAGCTCGGCGGGCTCGGAGACACGTGCTGTGTGGCAGCCGAACGACGCCGCCAGGCAGAGGAAGTTGAGCCCGGGCAGCTCCATGCTCGGCAGGCCCTCGATGGCGGCGAAGCGCGCGGCGGCCTCGAGGATCGCGTATCGGCCGTTGTTGACGATGACAAAGGTGACCGCGGCGCCGAGCCGCACCGCGCTCCACAGCGCCTGGGGCACGTACAGCGCCGAGCCGTCGCCGACCAGGCACACCACCGGACGCTCCGGGGAGGCCAGCTTGATCCCGACCGCGGCCGGCATGGCGAAGCCCAGGCCGCCGCTCGCGGTGGCAAAGAAGCTCGCGGGCCGGCGGATCCACACCTGCGCGCGGAGGTCGTTGCGGTTCGACGGCGACTCCTCGACCAGCACCGCGTTCTCGGGCAGCGCTCGCGCGAGCGCGGCCATCAGGAACGCCGGCGGGATCGGACCGCCGGCGGGAGCGTCCACCGGCGCAGGCGCCGGCCGCGATGCCACAGCGGGGCCAGGGGAGCGCGGCCGCAACCGCTCGGAGAGGCCGCGGGCCACCGAGCCCACCTCGGCCACCACGCTCAGGGCCGGGGCACGCGCAGCCTCGCCGGGGTCGTCGGTGACGTGGATGATCTGGGGAAACCGCCCCCGGGCCGCCCCGCCAGCCGCGGCCGCCCCAAGCGGTTCAAACGGCAGGAACGCAAACACCGGCGCGCCCAGCACGATCGCCAGATCACACCCGGCGAGCTGCGCCGCGGCGGTGGCGCGCCCGGGGGCGAGATGGCCCTGGTAGAGCGGGTGATCCTCGGCAAAGCCCAGCCGCGGCGCCTGGGGCGCCGTCCACACCGGGCCGCTGAGCCGGTCGGCCAGCTCGGCCACCTCGTCCCAGGCGCGCGCCTGGTCAACGCCCCCACCTACGATCAGCGCCGGCGCCCCCGCGGTCTCGATCCGCAAGGCCAGCCGGTCCAGCAGGTTCTCGTCCGCGCCCACGCCGAACAGCACGTCGCGCTCGGAAGACACGTCTTCCGCGTCGCCGTCCGCCAGCGCAGGGGCGTCCCAGTCGCCACTCGGGATCGACACGAACGCCGGCCCCTGAGGCGGCGTGCGCGCCAGCGCCCACGCGCGGTCGATCGCCGCCGGCACGTCCTGCGGCCGCGCGGGCTCATGGCTGAACTTCACGTAGGGCTCCATCAGCGCGGTGGAGCGAGCGAACAGGTAGGGCTCGAGCGCCAGGTGGCGGCGGTCCTGGTTGCCCGCCGTGATGACCAGCGGGGCGCGGTTGTGAAACGCGTTGACGACGGCGCCCATCGCGTTGCCCACGCCGCAGGCGCTGTGCAGGTTGACGAACGCGGGGCGGCCGGTCGCCTGGGCGTAGCCGTCGGCCATCGCCACCGCGGCCCCCTCGTGCAGCGCGAGCGCGTAGCGAAAATCGGCGGGGAAGTCGCGTAGCAGCCCAAGCTCGGTGGAGCCGGGATTGCCGAAGATGGTCGTCATGCCCCTCTCGCGCAGCAGGTCCATGGTGGCGGCGCGGACGGTCACTGGGCCGCCGTCAGCCGCTCATAGGCCTCGGGGTCGGTGGCCCCCTCGGTGCACAGCAACAGCACGCGGCTCGCACCGCCCAGGCCCAGCGCGCTTCGCGCCTCCTGCATCTGAGCGTCCTGCACCAGCGCCAGCATGCCCGCCAGCCCACCGGCGCCGGTCTCGCCGGCGACGATCCCGTCCGCGGCCAGCAGCCGCATCGCCTCGGGCACCCGGGTGTCGGGCACGGCCAGATAGGCATCGATCCCGCGTGACACCGCCGGCCAGGCGATCAGCGACGGCGTCGCGCAGTTCAGGCCGGCCATGATCGAGTCCTGGGGGTGGTCGAGCGTGACGATCCCACCGGCGGCCACCGACTCCAACACGCACGCCGCCGAGGTCGGCTCGACCCCGATGATGAGGGGGCGCTCGGCACCGGACCAGTAGTGGCGCACCACCGCGGCCGCCAGCGCGCCGACACCGATCGGCGCCGCGACCATGTCCGGGCGGGGGCGCCCCGCGAGCTCGTCGTCGATCTCGGCGAACACGGTGGCGTAACCCTCGATGACCCACGCCGGGACCCGCTCGTATCCCTCCCACGAGGTGTCGGAGATGACCAGACAGGTCGCGGAGGCGTCCTGCGCGGAGCGGGCGATGGCGTCGTTGTAGCCCCCGTCCACCACGGTGACGGTGGCGCCCTCCGATGCGATCGCCTCGATCCGGGCGCTCACCGTGTTGCCCGGGACATAGATCGCGGCGTCCAGGCCCAGCAGCGCGGCCATGTGAGCCACGGCGCGCCCGTGGTTGCCATCGGTTGCGGCGCTGAGCGACAGCGGCCGCAGCGCCGCCACGGCGTCGTGCAGCGCGGCGAAGGTGGGGATCTCCTCGGCGGTCGCGCCCAACCGCGCGAGCAGCGCGCGGTAGACCGCCCACGAGGCGCCCAGCACCTTGAACGACGGGAGGCCCAATCGTGACGACTCGTCCTTGACGAGCACCTCGGCCACGCCCAGCGCCTTCGCCGTGACCGGGGCGGCGCGCAACGGGGTCGGCGCGTAGCCCGGCATGCTGGCGTGAAAGCCACGGGGATCGGCCACGGTCGCGACCTCCAACCGCCCCGCCGGCCGGGGCTGGAGCAGGGCCACCGCGGGGCCGTTGGCGGCGACCGCGCTCACGCGTCGCGCTCCTGGGCCGCGCGCATCGCGGCCAGGATCCGCTCCGGCGTCATCGGCAGCCGGTGCATCCTGACCCCGATCGCGTCGTGGATGGCGCTGGCCAGCGCCGGGCCGCACGGCCCGATCGGGGGCTCGCCGATGCCGCGGGCGCCGAACGGCCCCTTGCCCAGATAGAGCTCGAGGCCGATCGCCTTGAGGTCGGGCAGATCCAGCGACGTCGGGATGAGGTAGTTGGCAAACAGCGTCGAGTGCAGGACCCCGCCCTCGGTCTCCATCTCCTCGCTCATCGCATACCCGATGCCCTGTGCGGCCGCGCCCTGGATCTGGCCCTCGACGCGTTGCATGTCGATGGCGCGGCCCACGTCGTGAACGGCCACGTACTTGAGGATCTTGACCTCGCCCGTGCGCTCGTCTACCTCCACGTCTGCCGCGTGGCAGCCGTGCGTGTAGTCCGGGTAGGTCTGCCCGCGGCCGGTCTCGGCATCGAACTCACCACTCTGCGCGGTGAACGTCTCGTGGCTGTAGGGCATGATGTCGCGCGCCTCCGCGGTGCGCGAGAGCTCGGCCATGGTCACCGAGCGGACCCGGTCCCCGGCCAGGCCGACCCGGTTACCGGCCCACTCCAGCTCTGACTCCCCGCAGCCGAGCAGATCGGCTGCGACGGGCGCGAGCTTGTCACGCAGCGCCGTGGCGACCTTCACCGTGGCGTTGCCCGACATGTAGAGCTGTCGGGTGGCGAAGGTGCCGCCGGTGAGCGGGGTCAGGTGACTGTCGCCGATGTGCACGCTGGTGCGGTCCACGGTGACGCCGAGGATCTCGCCGGCGATGTTGGCCAGCGAGGCCGCCTGGCCGGCGCCGAGGTCGGTCACCCCGGCGCGGATGACCATCGTCCCGTCCTGCTCGAGGCCGATCCAGGCCGATGCGCGGTCGGTGAAGAACATCGAACGCCCGTAGGGCTGCATGCTGCAGGCAAAGCCCCGGCCGACCCGGCCGCCGCTGGTCGGCGTGGAGAGTTCGCCCAGTTCCGCGAGCGCGCGGTGCATGCACTCGCGCGTCCCCGCCTCGGTCTCGATCCGCTCGCCGGTGACCCGGAGGTCGCCGCGCTCCACGAAGTTGCGCTCGCGCACCTGGACCCGGGTCAGGCCCAGGCGCTGGGCGATGAGATCCATCTGCGACTCGTAGCCGAACACCACCTGCATCGCCCCGAACCCGCGGAAGGCGCTGGCGGGCACGGTGTTGGTGAACACCGCCGTGCTCTCCATCCGGGCGTCCTCGCAGCGGTAGGGCCCGGTCGAGTTGACGCCGCCGGCGAACAGCACCCGGGAGCTCAGCAGCGGATAGGCGCCAGCGTCGCCGAGGATTTTGACGTCCTGGGCCACGATCGTCCCGTCACTCATCACCCCGGTCCGGTAGTGCATGCGGAACGGGTGGCGCTTCTGGCGGGCCAGCAGCGAGTCCTGGCGCTCCCACACCATCCGCACCGGCCGGCGGGTCTTCCATACCAGCGCGGCCAGATAGGGCTCGACGGTCATGTCCTCCTTGCCGCCGAAGCCGCCTCCCATGTAGGCGGCGATGACCCGCACGCGGCTGTGGGGAAGCTGGAGGATGTCGGCGAGCTGCCGGGCGTGCTCGATCACCTGCGTGGACACGCGCAGCGTGACCACGCCATCGGCGTCCACCCAGCCGACCCCCGATTCGGGCTCGAGGTAGGCGTGATCGACGCGGGGCGTGTGGTAGGTCTCCTCGATGACGTGGTCGGCGCGCTGCATCGCCGCGTCGACGTCGCCGATCGCCGAGCGCCACGTGATGTAGCGGTTGCCGCCGGGGTGAACGGCGGGAGCGCCGTCGGCCAGCGCCTCGTCGATCGTGAACGCGCCCTCATCGTCGGCGTACTCCACGTCGACGAGCCCGGCCGCCTCGACCGCCGCGACCGGGGACTCGGCGGCGATGCACGCCACCGGCTCACCGTCGTAGCGGATCCGGTCCCCGGCCAGTACGGGCTGCACGATCTGATCGATGCCGAGTCCCGACGCCTCCTCGGAGATGGCGTTGTGAGGGATGTCGGCGGCGGTGAGGACCGCGCGCACCCCGGGCACGTCCAGGGCCTGAGAGGTGTCGATGCTGGCGATGCGCGCACACGCGACGCGGGCGCGGACCACCACGCCATGCAGCATGCCCGGGAAGCCCCAGTCATCCGCGTAGGGGAGCGTTCCGGCCACCTTCTCGACGAAGTCGCGGTGCGGGACCGGGCTCGTCGCACCGAGGGGCCCCCGCGCCGGGACCGGCGGTGCGGGCGGCGCCTTCACGGGCACGTCGCGGGCGCGGGTGCAGCCGGTGTCAGTCGCCACGAGCGTCCTCGAGCCGGAGGTCACGGTAGGCCTCGATCGCATCCAGGATCTTGCTGTAGCCGGTGCAGCGGCACAGGTTTCCGGCGATCGCGCGGCGCAGCTCCTCGCGATCGGCCGCCGGGTGGCGGTCCAGGTACCACTTTGAGACGAGCAGCATCCCGGGGGTGCAGAAGCCGCACTGCGAGCCGGCATGGTCGATGAACGCCTGCTGGAGCGCGTGCAGCTCGCCGTCGGCGGCCAGGCCGCGCACGGTGGTGATCTCACACGCGTCGGCCTGCACCGCGAACACCAGGCACGCGTTCACCGGCTCGCCGTCGAGCAGGACGGTGCAGGTGCCGCAGACGCCCTCGCCGCATCCGAGCTTGACCTCGGGCGAACCGGCCTCGGTGCGCAGCAGCTCCAGCAGCGACAGGTTGGGGCTGACGGCGAGCGTGGTCGGCCGCCCGTTGATCGTGACCTCGATCGTGTGCTGGGCGGTCGCGCTCACACCGCCACCCGTTCACCCTGGCGCCGCCGCGCGGCGTCCTCAGAGGCACCGCGCAGAGCCCGTGCCACGAGCACCCCGGCCACCTCGCGCCGGTACTCGATGCCCGCGTGCGAGCTCGGGGTCACCTCGGCCTCAGCGGCGACCGCCGCGCCGACCGCCTCGCTTGACTCCTCGTCGATGGCATGGCCGACGAGCTGCTGCGCGGCCTCGGAGACGTCGACCGGTCGGTTGCCGACCGCGCCCAGGACGAGGCGGACCGCGGTGCAGGTGCCGCTCTCGTCGCAGGTGGCGATCGCGGCCACGTTGACCATGGCGAAGTCGCCGGGACGGCGGGCCATCTCGATGAAGCACGACCCCTGCCCCTCGGTGAGCGTCGGCACCTCCACCCGGGTGATGAGCTCGCCCTCGCCCAGCGACGTCATGAGCTGCATGATGGGCAGGTCGTTCACCGCGATCGTCCGCTCGCCGTCAGGGCCCAGGGCGCGCACCGATGCTCCGTGGGCGATGAGGACGCACGGCAGCTCGGCGGCAGGCTCGCCATGGGCCAGCGATCCCCCGATCGTCCCGCGTTGGCGGACCCGGACGTTGCCGATCTGCCGCACCGCCTGGGTGAGCATCGGCACGTGCTCGGCCACCACGTCGGAGTGCTCGAGGTCGACATGGCGCACCAGGGCCGACAGCACCAATCTGCCGTCGGCCGAGAGCTCGAGCGTGCGCTCGTCGACGCCGGCGATGTCGATCAGCGCCGACGGCGCGGCGAAGCGGAGCATCATCATCGGGACCAGGCTCTGGCCGCCCGCGATGACGTGGGCGTCGTCGCCGAGCTCCGCCAGCCGCTGGACCGCCTCGGCCCACGACGATGCACGGAGATAGTCGAAGGCGGCGGCGTACATTCCGGCTCAGACCGTCGCGGGCGCGCCGATCTGATCCAGCACGCACACCAGCGCGGCGTGATTGCTCGTCACCACGGGGACGCCGAGCGCCGCGTGGATCTCCTCCCGCGCGTCGATGGCGCGGAAGTTGGTGCAGGAGGCGAACAGCAGGTCGATGTCCGAGTCCGCGAAGCACTCGGAGGCGAACTCGGCGATCCGCGACGGCTCCACCTCGGCGATGGCGAAGTTCTCGGTGATCCCCAGCCCGTGGATGCCGGCGACCTCCAGGCCATCGTCCTCGAGGCTCTGGCGGATCTTGTCGTTGAGGCTGTCCACGTAGGGCGTGATCACGCCCACCCGTCGCCCTCCGGCTTCGCGGATGACCCGCCGCACCGAGGCGGCGACGCTGAACGTCCTGGCGCCGGTCTCGTCGGCGATGCGCTTGATCAGCTCGGCCTCATAGGCGTTGCCGCGGAGCGCTCCGGCGCTCGTGCACCCGAACACCATGACGTCGGGGCGGACCGTGCTCAGGTCGGCGATGGCCACGGGCAGGTGGTCGTCGAGCATCGCCGACTCGCCCTCCGGAGTCGTCTCCTCCAGGTACATGCGGGCGGTGTGCAGCGTCGCCTCGGCGGGGAGCCGCCGGTAGAAGTCGACCTCGATGACACTGTTGGAAGAGGGGACGATCAGTCCCACGCGCGTGCTCATGGTGGTGGGCGGGCTCCTAATCTGCGGCCGAGCTGGCCAGGGCCGCGCCCAGGCCATCGCCGGAGCCGTTGGTCGCGGCGGGCAGCGGCGGTGGGGGCGGCAGCTCGAGCAGGTCGAGCGGGTTGGTCTTGATCATCCGCTCCACGCCCTCCTCGCTGATCCCGGACTCGAAGACCGACTGCGCCATCACCCGCAGGCACTCCGCCGGCATCGGGTTGTGGCGCTGGCCGGCGTCGCTCATGAGGATGCAGCGCTCGGGGCCGATGGCCTCGATCGCCTCGACCACGCGGGTCAGCGGCGCGTGATTCCACATCGGGGACACCGTGCAATAGCCGAACTCGGCGTACGCGCCCTGGGCCACGAGCCCCTTGAGATCCTCGAGGTCGAGCGCCGGGACCTTGAAGAACGGGTGGGTGATCATGATCTTCTCCACCCCACGCTCGCGGGCGAGGGTCACGAGCTTCTGGATCTCGGGCACCGACAGGTGGCAGGTGGAGAGGATCGCGTTGTACTGAGCGGTGAGGTCGAGCACGTCGATCAGCCCGTCGATCGGGGTGCCGGCAGCGTCGAAGACCTCGATGCCGGTGTCGTCGGACTTGGCCACGGTGCTCGCCTGCTTGTCGTAGACGCCGGTGGACCCGAACGTGCGGGCATGGTTGGCCGCGTCCACGGTCGGCATCCACACGTGTCTGGCGCCGAGCTGCAGTGCGGACTCGACCGCGGCCGGGTTGATCCCGCCGACGGCGCGGTTGAGGACGATCCCGCCGATGATCTGGATCCCGGGCACGAGCTGTTGGGCGAGATAGGCGCGGCTCGTGGTGCGCTCGGAGTGGCACTTGAGCGAGATCGCGCGCAGCCCCAGCGACGCCGCGTGGCGCGCCACCCCGACGTCGTCCGCGATGCGCGGGAACAGGTCGGGTTCTGAGTGGACATGCACGTCGACCGCGCCCTTGATGTCGACGAATGGACCGATCATGGGGCTGAAGTCACCTCTCTTCTCGTAGCCGTGTCGCTCTGCTCGCCGTCGCGCAGCCAGCGCAGCTCGGCGAGCTCCTGCTCGGTTGGGGCCGCCAGCTCCGCGACGGTGTCGGACACGAGCAGCTCAAAGCCTGTGTTGGCGTGGACGTCGGCCTCGGTGACGCCCGGTTGGAGCGCGTCGAGCCGGAGCCGGCCGGTCGCGTCGTCAAAGCCCAGCAGCGCCAGGTCCGTGATTACCGACACCGGCCGGTTGCGGACCAGCCCGGCCGCGCGGCGCGACTCGGGTCCGCTCAGGTAGCCGGGGCTGGTGATGAAGTCCACGCGCTCGACGAACCGCCGCGGCTCGTGGCGGGTCATGATCATCACCTCGCGGCAGCTCGAGACGATGTCGTTGGCGCCGCCGCTGCCGGGAAGGCGGACCTTGGGACGGTCGGGGTCGCCGATGTAGCTCGTGTTGACGTTGCCGTACTGGTCGAGCTGCCCGGCCCCGATGAAGCCGTAGTCGTAGCAGCCGCGCTGCCCGTAGAGGAACAGCTCGTTGATCGAGGTGAGCATGAACGCGTCGTGGGCGGCGCGCATCTCGTTGGTGGAGACCGGCAGGCGCCCGGGCAGCATCCGCGGTCCGATCGAGCCGCCCTCGAGCACGATCGTCAGCGACGGCGCATGCAGGCGCTTGGCCAGGACGCTGGCCTCGAGCGGGGAGCCGACCCCGGCGAACACGACGCGACCGTCGCGCAGCAGCCGGCTGCCGGCGATCGTCATGAGCTCGACCGGCGTGGGCTCCGCCGTCATCGCCACGCTCCCGTGGTCGGCGCGGCGCTCATACCGCCACCAGCTCCCGCGCGAGCCGGCGCTGCTCGAGCAGCGTCGAGGCGCCGACGCTGTCCAGGAAGCCGGCGAAGCTCCCCGCCCGCTCGACGACCTCGGCCAGGTAGGCCTCCACGCCGGCGACACCGTCGGCGGCGACCTGCTCGGCGTAGGCGTCGAAGTGGGCGAAGTCCGCCTCGTAGCGGCCGTGGCATTCGTGGGGGTAGCTTCCGTAGGCGACCTCGACGACGGCGTCGACGACGAAGCCGGGGATCTGGGTGCGGTCGGCGTGGCGGACGATCGCCTCCGAGGGCACGATCTCCTCGGCGGTCACGATCACCGTCTTGGCCGCCCGCGCCAGCTCGACGTCCATGTAGGCAGGACCCTCGATCTGCGCGTTGCCCGCGGCGTCGACGGTGTGGACGTGGATGAGGGCGACGTCGGGCACCAGCGCCGGGACCGCCACGAGCAGCTCGTCGGTGAAGGGGCAGCGCATCTCCTGGGCGGGGAGGCGCGTGAGCAGGTCCGAGCCCAGCAGTGACGCGGTGGGCAGGAACGGCATGCCCATCGAGGCGGCCATCAGCCGCAGCCCGAAGCTGAGGTGGCTCCACTCCTCATAGATCGAGGGGTCGCGCTCCACGTACTCGCGAAACACCTTGGGGATGCCCCAGCGCAGCCCGATCCCGACCCAGCTCGAGATGAGCTTGCTCGCCGCCCCGGTGGCGAGGAACAGCTCGGACTCGTAGCACATGAGGTTGCGCCCCAGGGTGAGGTCGCGGCGCTGGGCGCGCAGCAGCTCGAGCAACATTGCCCACGGCGTCCGCGAGTAGCAGCAGCCGCCCGCGACCACGGTGTCGCCGTCGTGGACGAGCGCGGCCGCCTCCGCGAGTGACATGCGCTTGTCGGCGGCGGTCGTCACGAGTGGTCACTCCCGTAGGTACGTTCGCACCGAGAGGTGCGTCTGGTGGATGCCAGGCGAGGACGCAGGACCCGACGTGTAGCAGCGCTACACGAGGGTCCGAGGACAAAGCTTGGCGCCGCCAGGCGTGCCTCGAATGCGGGCGTATTTGCGGGAGGGGCCACTAGGCGCCGACGGCGATCTCGGAGACCAGGGGCATGACCTCGGCGGCGAAGCGCTCGACCTGCTCGGTGTCGTAGTCACACGGGACAAGGCAGATGTGCTGCACACCGACGGCCGCCTGGGCCGCGATCTGCTCGGCACACTGCTCGGGAGTGCCGCGGATGGCCGACTCGGCGGTCGACTCGCTCCAGGCCGGGAGGTCGAAGTAGTCGCCGATGTACTTGCGGGCCCGCTGGTCGGCGGCCTCGAAGCTGTCGTCGATGCACAGCGTGAGCTGGGCCATGTTGTCCAGCGAGTCGGGATCACGGCCCGCGGCCTCGGCGTAGTCGCGGATCCGCGTCCACGCGGTGGAGAACGCCTCGGGCTCATAGAAGTAGGTGAGCCAGCCGTCCGATCGCTCGGCCACGCGCTTGAGCACCTTGTCCACGTAGCCGCCGATGAGCAGCCGCGGCCGCTCGCGCGGGGCGGGCTTGGGCAGCATCAGCGCGTTGCGGAAGGGGACGCCGCGCGCCTCGCCGGTGACCCGCTCGCCGGTCCAGAACTGCTTCATCAGCTCGAGGTTCTCCTCGAAGATCCGGCCGCGCTGCTTGAAGGGAACGCCGCAGGCGTCGAACTCGCGCTCATACCAGCCGACCGCCATACCGAGTGTGAGCCGCCCGTTGGAGACCAGCTCGAGCGTCGCCGCGGTCTTGGCCAGCACCGCGGCGCCGCGCAGCGGCAGCACGAGGATGCCGGTGCCCAGCTCGACGCGCTCGGTCTCGCGCGCGAGCACGGTGAGCGTCGTCAGCGACTCCAGGAACGGGAACGGGCGCCCGGTGCCCAGGAACATGTGGTCCCAGGCCCACAGCGAGTCATAGCCGAGCTCCTCGGCGCGTCGCCCGTAAGCGACGATCGCGTCGAGATCGGGCACCCGCGGGGCGGGCGTGAAGTTCTCGACGGCCAGTCCGAAGCGCAGACGTGTCATTTGGCGGCCAGGGCCTTGACGAGGACGGCGCGGCCGTGCTCGATGTGCTTGTGCATCCGCTGCTCCACAAGGTCGGGGTCGCCCTTCTTGAGGGCATCGAGGATCTGGAGGTGCTCGTCCAGGAACCGGCGTGGCACCTCGGTGCTGTAGACGCGCTCGGAGAGCTCCAGCTGGAGCCGGGTCCAGTACCCGCGCAGGACGCTGAGCAGCTCGCTGCCCGACGCCTCGTAGATCGTGAGGTGGAAGTCCGCGTCGAGCTGTCCCGCCTCGTGGGCCTCAGCGGCGTCGAGCGCCTCGACGAACCGCGCCAGCACGTCCTCGACCGAGGCCAGCACCTCGGGGGTCATGCGCTCGGCGCCGAGCCGGGCCAGATGCGGCTCCAGCACGAGGCGGACGTCGTAGAGCAGCTTGGCCTCGTCGGGGGTGAGCCGGTAGGTGACGAACGTGCCGCGGCTGCGGTAGGTGATGACCAGCCCCTCGCCCTCGAGCATGCGCAGCCCCTCGCGCACGGGGGTGCGGCTGACCCCGGTGCGCTCCATCACGATCGCCTCGGTCAGGCGCGCGCCGGCGGGCTGGCGGCCGGTCAGGATGTCTTCGCGGATGACGCGGCAGACGTGCTCGGCCAGCGAGGGTGGCCGTTCGGGGCGAGCGTCGCCGTCGTCGTCGCGACGGCGCAATCCATACCGGTCCGAGCGCCGCGAAGCGCGGCCTTTGGAGATGGACATATGGCGGCCTTTCGAAGGTCGGCGCAAGGGCTGGTCAGTGTGCAGAGTATACAAGATGCCGTTCGCCGATCAGAGATCCTCGATCAATGCAAACCCGATGGTGTCGAAGCTGGTCATGCGCTCCAGCACGCCCTGAGCGTCCTCCAGGCCGATCCGCTCGGTGATCAGCCCGGCCGGGTCCAGCCGCTTGTCGCCGACGAGGTTGAGCAGGGCGGGCAGGTGAATGTGGGGGTTGCCCACGCTGCCGACGATCGTCAGTTCCGCCTCGATGAGCTCGTCGAGCGGGATCCCGACGATGCCCTGCTCCTCCTTGCTGGTCAGTCCGACCTGGACCAGCCGGCCGCCCTTGCGCAGGCTCATCACCGCGGCGTGGACGAGCGACGCCGTGCCCAGGCCGCCGAGGGCGAGGTCGGCGCCTCCGTTCGTCGCGTCCTTGATCGCGGCGATGACGTCGGTCTCGCGCGCGTTGATGGTGAGCGCAGCGCCCTCGCGCTTGGCGGCGTCGAGCTTGCGATCGTCGATGTCGACGGCGATCACCGCGGCGCCGCTGGCCGCCCCGATCTGGACCGCCGAGAGCCCGATCCCGCCGACGCCGTGCACGGCCAGCCACTCGCCGGCCCGCAGCTTGGCCTGGTGCTGGACGGCATGCCAGGCGGTCATGAAGCGGCAGCCGAGCGCCGCGGCGGCCTCGAAGGAGACCGACTCGGGGAGCGCGACGCAGTTGAGGTCGGCGTTGACGACGCGCACGTACTGCGCATAGCCGCCGTCGTGGGTCATGCCCAGGAACTCCATGGCGTCGCAGAGGTTCGTCCGTCCTGCGCGGCAGTAGCCACAGACGCCGCAGGCCTCGTGAAACGGAACCGCGACCCGGTCTCCGGCGCTGATGGTCGTGACCTCGCCGCCCACCTCCATGACCTCGCCGGCGAACTCGTGGCCCATCGTGATCGGGAGCGGGGGCGCCAGTCCCACCCAGGACCAGTCGCCCTGCCACGTGTGCCAGTCGGTGCGGCAGATGCCCTCCACGGCGACCTTGACGATCGCCTCGCGCGGGCCGGGCGTCGGGTCCGGGACCTCGTCGATCACGAGGGGTTGCGCGATCTCCACCAGCCGGGCAGCTCTCAAGTCAGTCTCCTCGCGGTCGCACGGGGGCGGGAGGACCAACGGACGGACCGGGTCCTTCCACGCCAGTTTGTGCAGTGTATACGTTGAGTGGCGTGGGGGCTGGCGTGGTGTGTGCTGTCGGCGTTTCCGTGGGGTATCGGCGCACGTCAAGGGCGGACTTGGGAAGGCGGATTCGGGTGGCCGCGGCAGCCCCGGCGGAGTCGTGGAGGATTTTGCAGCTATTTCCTTCACTATCCGCCACGACTGACGGGTGGTCGTGGGAGATCTACCTGCTCAGAGGGCGCTTATCTCCCAAGACCCCGTCTCGCGGACCCCCGCCAACCCCCGAGCCGCCCCTCCCAAGTCCGCCTTTGACGTGCGCTGATACCAAGCTCAGACGCCGACGGCAGACCACCACCCCCGCATCCCGGCGCGCGCGACCCCGTCAGTCGCGCGCGGCCTCCACCAGCGCCCGGGCCAGCTCCGCCGGCCGCGTGAACATCACCTCGTGGCTGCCGCCCATCTCCACGAGCTTGAACTCGTCCAGCCGCGACGACATGTGCGGATGCCACGTCCCGGGCGGGAGCGCGAGGTCGTCGGCCACGGCGATGAAGCTGCGCGGCAGCTCCCCGCGGTGGAACTCGGCGAGGTCGAGCTTCTCGGCCCAGGGGGAGAAGGGCTGCGGGACGAGCCGCTCCCAGACCGTGCGCGCGGCCTCGGGCGAGGCGTCCTGGATGAACAGGTCGCGGAAGACCTCCCACGCGCACGCCACCGTGTTGTCGGGGCTCGCCGCCGCGGCGGCGCCGAACGCGTCGGTCTGGTCCTGGGGGAAGTTGTCGTTGACGCTGGCGCCGTCCTCGACGACGAACGCGGTGTGGAACACCAGGCGGGCCAGCCGGTCGGGGATCTCCTGTGAGACGCGGCTCACCACCGAGCCGCCGAAGCTGTGGCCGACCAGCACCACGTCACGCAGGTCGCGTCCCTCGATGAAGTCGACCACCGCCCGCACGTAGTCCTGGTGGCGGATCCCGGCGCGGGGTGCGCCCGGGTGGTGACCGGGGTAGGTCGGCGCGTAGACGTCGTGGCCGAGCTCGCGCAGGCACCACGCCGTCGGCTCCCACGCCCAGCCGCCGTGCCACGAGCCGTGGAGCAGGACGAACGTCTCAGCCATCGCCACCTCCCGTCACAAAGCGGTCCAGGACGTTCCCGGTGATCCGCGAGACATTGTTCTCGTACCCCGCATAAGACAGGGCGCCCGACCAGGCGATCGACGACGTCGCGAACACCGCGCCGCCGCCGGGCGCCTCGAAGTAGGTGAGATCGGCGCGCACGTTCGGGTGCTCGGTGCCGCCCACCCCGTCGAACATGAAGTCGATCTCCTCGGGCACCACCTTGTAGGAGTCGTTCTGGTTCTGCGCCGAGGCGACCAGGTAGGTGTGCGGAGGGGTGCCGAGTGTCACGTCGGCGCGGTCGATCTCCTGACCGGCGGCGCCGCCGCCGACAAGGCCGAAGTCACCGATGGGCTCGCCGGGCGTGACACCGTCGAACATCCACGCCATCTCGGGTAGGTTGCCGTCGGGCATCCGGTGGTAGTGAAAGGCGCCGGCGTAGCCCTCGGAGGTGAAGCCGGTCCCGAACAGCTTCTGGGGCGGCCGGCCGCGGTTGCGCCAGATGCCGCCCTTCTCGCCGGTGGTGCTGTGCGAGGTCTCGCCGGGCTCCGCCTGCCACGCGCGGACGCCGTTCTCCCCGCGGCGCACCTCCATGATCCACGGCTTCTCGGCCGAGTAGCTGATCACCCAGTAGAACCCGTTGCCGCCCATCGACATGACGTGGCCGCCCCCGGTGACGTAGCTCTCGTAGGCATCGAGCATCTGCTCGGACGCGTACTCGGGATGCGAGCCGGTGATCACCGCGCGGTAGGGACGCAGCGCCTCGACCCCCTCGCGGTGCAGGTCCTCGTCGATGAGGATGTCGTAGGGCGTGCCCCGCGCCTCGAGCCAGTCGACGAGGTACAGGTCAGACGGGAACTGCCAGGTGCCCAGGAAGCTGAACCGGTGGCGCGGGCGCATGTTGACGATCGGTCGCCGGCGGGAGCTGAACGCGACGCCGCTGCCGTCGGCGTGCAGCTCGTACATCGACAGCCCCAGCTCGGGATGCTCCATGAGCAGCAGGTCCAGGGGCTGGACCGCGGGCGTGTGGCCGACGATCGCCTGGCCCATCGGCGCCGCCGTCGCGAGATGCTCGTTGGCGTAGGCCATGTAGCTGGCGGTCGGGAGGACGAGCGCCACCGGGCTCTCGCGCCCGCGGGCGGCTCGCACGAAGAACGGCGTGTGGTCCTCGAACCCGGCCGCGCGCAATCGCAGCGCGTACACGCCCGAGGCGAGGTCGTCGGGGACGGGCAGCGCGCAGGTCGCCTCCCAGCCGACGTCGTCGATGTCGTCATCGTGGAAGTGGACGGCTCCGTAGAGCTCGGGGGCGTGGCGCCACTCGTAGCAGGACCCGTCCCAGTTGTGTGCGGTGACAGCCCGGGTGGGCTGGTTGACCAGGCGGCCGTCGGGGGTGCCGCGAACGGCGGCGGAGATGACACTGGTGTCGATGTGGCGCGTCAGGTCCCACCACGCGCGCAGTCGATCGGCCACCCCGGGTTGCGCGCCACTGCCCGCCAGGGCCGTGATCTGTCCGTTGCCCAGGGCGCCGGCGTAGACGCAGGGGAGGGCCAGCTTGCCGTTGTAGGCGCCGTGCACGGTCTGCCCGTCAGAGCGGTCAAACGCTCCCAGCAGGAGGTCGACGTCCGGCACGTCCGGTGCGCGTGTGGCGCTCAACTCCTCGGTCCCCGCGCTGACCTGTGTCACCGGTCCAAAGCGAGAGCTGTAGGAGTTGACCACCGGCACCGCACGGATGGCGAGCATCCCCCGGGCGGGATCCCAGGAGCCGCACACCAGGTACCAGACCCCGGCCAGGAGCGGCTCGCGCAGGCGGATACGCGTGCCCGTGATCCAGCACGCCGGACGCCGACCGGGCTCGAGCACCAGCGCCATCCCGGTCTCGGCTGCTGCGTCCCACGCGGAGAGCAGCGGCTGGACGCCGGTGTCGGCGCGCGGCTGGACCATCGCGCACAGGCTGACGCCGGTCTCCGTCACGGCGCCGAGGATCGAGCCGGCGTCCGGGATGCGCGCGTACGAGCCGTGATGGGTGGGTTGGTCGCACAGGGGATAGGTGCCGTCGACGGTCGAGGGCACCTCGACCTCACGAAAGCCCGGCCCACCGGGCTGGGTGTCGCCATGGACCAGCTTGACCAGTTGCGCGTCGACCGTCTCGGCGCCGGCACCGCTGACATGGAACCCCACGGTCTCGCCGGGCCGCACGCACAGCTCGTCGGGGTAGCCGAGGGCCCACGCCTCAAAGCGCGCCATCAGTCGCTGAGCCGCAGTCCGAAGACATCCTCGAGGCGCTGGCGAAACACCGCGTCCATCGCCGCCCCCTCGGTGTCGAAGGGGCCCAGGATCCGATCGGCGCGCACCGCCGGAAAGCCGACGAGCCGCGAGACGAACCAGTGTTCGGCGCCGTCGTGCTCGGTGATGAGCTTGCCGTCGATGGGCAGCGCGCCGAGGTAATTGAGAACCCGCTGGAGCGGCTCGCTGTGCTGTCCGAGGGGGGTCCGGCGGTGCTCGGCGATGAGCTCGGGAGTGATGAGCGGGCGCAGCGTGGCCTTCACGCGTGCGTGGAACGTCTCACCCACGACGGCCTCGAGCGCTTCCTGTGAATCGACGGGCATGCTCTCCGATCCTCTCCCCCTATGGCCTCGCGTTGCCTGGACCGAACGCTCCGCGCGGCCACCACTGAGCGCATAGAGTATACGCTATGCCGTCGCTGGCCCCGGGGGACCGGGGAGCCAGACCTACAGAGGGGAAGCGATGTCCACGATGCCCGCCACCACCCCGGCCGAGCAGCTCATCGAGCGTGACCGGCAGCTCCTGATCCACCCCTATCTCCCGGGTGCCACCGAGGAACGGGTGGTCATGACCGAGGGGAAGGGGTGCCGGCTCACGGACGTGGAGGGTCGTGAGTACCTCGACGCGACCGGGGGCCTGTGGCTCGCCCAGATCGGCCACGGCCGCGCCGAGATCGCCGACGTGGCGGCTGAGCAGATGCGCCGGCTCGAGTACTTCACGAGCTTCTGGGAGTTCTCCAACGACCGTGCGATCGAGCTCGCCTCCCGCCTCGTCGAGCTCGCGCCTGACGGCCTTGAGCGCGTGTACTTCACGAGCGGCGGGTCGGAGTCCAACGAGGCCGCGCTGCGCATGGCGCGCTACGTCCACAGCCGCCGCGGACATGAGGGCCGCGACTGGATCCTCGCCCGCCGCAGCGCCTACCACGGCATCGGCTACGGGTCGGGCTCGGCCAGCGGCCTGCCGATCTACCACGAGGGGTTCGGGCCGATGCTGCCCCACGTACGCCACCTCACCCCGCCGTGGCCCTACCGATCCGAGCTGTTCGACGGTCGCGACCCCACGGACTTCTGCCTGGACGAGCTCGAGCGCACGATCTCAGAGCTTGGCGGCGACCGGATCGCGGCGATGATCGGCGAGCCGATCATGGGCGTCGGCGGGATGCTGGTGCCGCCCGACGACTACTGGCCGCGGGTGCGCGAGCTGCTCAGCGCTCACGGGATCCTGCTCATCTTCGACGAGGTGGTGACCGCGTTCGGTCGGACCGGGAGCTGGTTCGGCGCTCAGCACTTCGGCGTCGAGCCCGATCTCATCGTCACCGCCAAGGGGATCACCAGCGGCTATGTCCCGCTCGGCGCCGTGCTGGTGTCCGAGCCGGTTGCCGAGGAGCTCGCCCGCGACCATGGCTTCCCCGTCGGCTTCACCTACAACGGCCACCCGACCGCGTGCGCGGTGGCGCTGCGCAACCTGGAGATCATCGAACGCGAGGGTCTGCTCGATCAGGCGCGCCGGGTCGGCGCCTTCCTCCTCGACGAGCTCTCGGGGCTCGGGGAGCTTCCCGTGGTCGGCGACGTGCGCGGAGTTGGGATGATGCTCGGCATCGAGTTGGTCTCAGACAAGCAGGCCCGCACCCCGATTTCGATGCACTCAGCTCCGCACGACGTCATCCGGCGCGAGACCGGCGTCCTCGTCCGCGATTGCGCTCACACCCTCGTGCTGTCGCCGCCGCTGGTCATGACCGAGGCCGAGGCCGGCGAGGTGGTGAGCGCCGTGCGCTCCGTGCTCGAGCGGCTGGGCCCCGACGGGGACATCGCGCCCCGATGACCGAGGCAAGGATTCTGCCCGCCCGCCACGGCACGGCCGTCGCGCTCGCGGCCGGCGAACGGCTCCAGATCGTCAACCGCGACGGCGGCCAGGTGGTGGACTGGTGGGCGCTCGCCCACCCACGCGACGGCGACGACGAGTACGCGTCGATGGAACACACGCGCGCCGCGTTGCGCCGCCTCGTGCCCCGCGTCGGCGACGCCATCTACAGCACGCGTCGCCGGCCGCTGGTCACCCTGGTGCAGGACACCAGCCCGGGCGTCCACGACACCCTCATCGCCGCGTGCGACCCCGAGCGCTACCGGCTGCTCGGCGGCGCGCCCGACCATCCCAGCTGCGCCCAGAACTTCGCCGCCGCCATCGCCGAGCACGGACGATCGCTTCCCCGCGCCCCGGCGCCGCTCAACCTCTTCATGGCCATCCCGTGGTCCGCCGATGGCGAGCTCGCGTTCGAACCGTCACCGGCCCAGGCGGGCGACAGCGTCACGTTCGCGGCGGAGATCGACGTGCTGGTGGTCGTCTCGGCGTGCCCGATGGACCTCAACCCGATCAACGCGACGATGGGCGACATCGAGCTGCGGACCCTCCCGCCCGGCGGCGCCTAGAGCCCCACAGCGGCGGGGAGCACCGCCTCGAGCTGTCGGACGCCGGTCTCCAGCGACACCAGGTCGATGCGCTCGTGCACGGTGTGCATCCCCTCTCCGTGGGCACAGCCGATCCCGACCGCCGGGATCCCCAGCACCGCCGCCGCGTTGGCATCGGTCGAGCCCGCGCCGAAGGACCCGCCGAGCCCCAGCGGCCGCCGTGCCGCAAGCACGGTGCGCACCAGGGGGTGACCGGAGGCGATCTGGCCGGCGCCGCGACGTCCCACCACCTCGCACTCGAGTGACAAGGGCGGCGGCACGGCCAGTGCGCCGAGCCGCGCCTCGAAGGCCGACAGGACCTCGTCGTCGAGCGAGCGCAGCTCCACGAGCATCTCGGCCGCCGAGGCGATCGCGTTGACCGCGCCGCCGCCGGACATCCGGCCGACGTTCACGCCCTCGTCCACCAGCTCACCGCCCAGCTCGATCAGCGCGTGCAGGGCGCTGGGGGTTCCGCGGTCGCGCCAGGAGTGCCCACCGGGCCCCGCCACCGCCAGGCGAGCCCGCACGCTGCCGACATGCTCGATGACCACGTGGTCAAGGCCGTGGCCCTCGACGGCGATCACCCGGACTGGCGCAAGGTCGGCGCAGACCTGGCGCGCGCCGCGCAGGTTGCCCAGCCCCTCCTCGCCGACGGTGAAGGCCACCACCAGCCCGGCCGGCGGCTCGATGCGCTCGAGCGCCCAGACCGTGGCCATCACCGCGGTGGCGTTGTCGCCCACGCCGGGGCCGACCAGGTGATCGCCGTCGCGCTCGAAGCGCAGCTCGGTGTCGGCGTCGAACACGGTGTCGACGTGGGCCATCACCAACAGCTCGGGACGGCCGTCACCAAAGCTCCACACCAGGTTGCCCGCGGCGTCGCGCCGCCGAGCCCCGGGCGCGCCCTCCAGCCGCTGCTCCAGCCACGCCAGCCGCGGCTCCTCGGCGCCCGTCGGCGCCGGGACGGCGGCGAAGGCGGCCAGCTCGGCGACGTCGATCACGCGATCACGGCGGTGGCGTCGATCTCCACCAGCCACTCGGGCCGGGCCAGCCCTTCGACCACCAGTCCCGTCGAGACCGGGTAGACGCCCTTCAGCCACGTACCGACGACCCGGTAGACCGGCTCGCGGTAGCGGATGTCGGTGAGGTAGATCACGATCTTGCAGACCTCCTCCAGCCGCGAGCCCGCCTCCTCCAGCAGCCGGGCGATGTTGCTCATCGCCTGCTCGGCCTGGGCGGCGGCGTCGCCAATCCCCACCGACTCGGCGGTATCGAGGTCCTGGCCGACCTGCCCGCGCAGGAACACCATGTTGCCCGCCACCACGGCCTGACAGAGGTCGTTGTCCAGCTCCTGGTCGGGATAGGTCTCACGGGTGTTGAACGGGCGGATGCGCTGGTGGACCATGGGCCTCCTCAGACGGTGGCGGGGTTGGGGAGCGGAACGGCGGCGTGGACGACCTCGCCGCCGATGACGACCTCGGACACGACATCCTGGCCGGCGGCCAGGCACATCTCCTCGGGATGGTCGACCGACAGGATCGTGAGGTCGCCGCGCTTGCCGGGGTCGATCGAGCCGCGATCGGCGGCGGCGCGCAGCGCGTAGGCAGCGTTGAGCGTCGCGCCCACGATCGCCTCGCCCGGCGTGATCCGGAACCATGGGGCGCCGAGGGCGATCGTGCCGGAGAGCGAGGTGGCGTGGATCGAGGAGCAGTAATCGGTGGCGACGGCCACGGGCACCTCGGTGTCGATGAACAGTCGCGCGTTGGCGCGGCGGTCGGTCATGTAGACGAGCTCGGCCTGGGGGAGCAGCACCGCCACCGTGTCGGTTGCGCCCACGGCGCGGATCTCCTCGTCGGGCGTGTAGGTGAGGTGCTCGGCCGAGACCGCGCCGCCGGCGACGGCCGTCTCCCAGCCGCGCGAACTGGCCCAGGCATCGGAGTGGGTGCGGGTGAGGATCCCCAGCTCGCGCGAGCGCCGGAGCATGCGCAGGGCCTGCTCGGGCGTGAACAGGCCCGCCTCGCAGGTGATGTCGTGAAAGTCGGCGAGCCCGTGGGCCACGACCGTCTCGAGCATGGCCAGGACGTCATCGGTGTAGGCCTCGGCCTCCATGCCGGCGGGCACGACGTGGGCGCCCAGGAACGAGACCATCAGCTGCAGCGGCGTGAGCGAGCGGCTCTCCGCCAGCAGCTCGAGCTGGTGGAGCTCGGTCTCGGCGGTCAGCCCGTAGCCGGACTTCACCTCCAGTGTGGTCACCCCCCCGGCCAGGATGCGCCGGTAGGCGCCGGCCAGCTGGGCGGTGAGCTGGTCGTCGGAGGCCTCGCGCGTGGCCACCACGCTGGCCCAGATCCCGCCGCCGGCCGCGGCGATCTCGGCGAGGCTGGCCCCGGCCAGGCGCTTGGCGTACTCGGCGTGGCGGCTGCCCGCGAACAGGGGATGGGAGTGGCACTCGATCAGGCCCGGGAGCACCGACCGGCCCGCCGCGTCGATCGTGCGCACGGACGGATCACCCCATTCGCGCAGCACCTCCGCGGTCTCGCCGACCGCCGCGACCACGCCATCGCGGATCGCCACCGCGCCGTCGGCGATCAGGTCCAGCTCGCCCTGGGCCTCCCCGCGGCGGGGCTCGCCATGGTCTGAGACCCGCGCGAGCTGCGCGGCGTGGACGACGTTGAGGTCGCTCATGACGCGGCGGCGCTCGAGGTCACTCGCTCCGCGCCCGTGGCCGCCGTCGCCGTCGATGCCGGCGTACCGGCGCACGAGGTCCATCGGGCCCGCGAAGTCGTAGTTGTTGTACACGGCCAGCAGGTGGGCGAACGCGGGGGACTGGGCGAACAGCTGGAAGGTGAGCCGGTGCCCGGCGTAGTCGGAGTTGAGCAGGTCCCGCGCGAAGGCGAACAGGCGGCGGCGCTGCTCGGCGTCGACCTCGCCGACGGCGAGGTACTTGTCCAGCCACGGCCCCGCCTCCGGGTCCTGGAAGGTCGCCGCGCTGGGGGTGACGCAGAGCTGGCCGCCGCACAGGTCGCGGGCCAGATGCATCATCGCCGGCAGCTGGGTGCAGGCGAGCACGCGCCCGGTGTAGAGCAGCGCCTGGTTGGGCATGAGCAGGCCGCCCGGGCTCGGCTCGCCCAGCTCGATGGCGGCGGTGAGGTGCGCGTGGATGCCCTCGCGGTAGACGGCCAGCTCGGCCAGCTTCTCGCGCACGCCCTGGTGGGCTTTGACCCCGGTCTGGTTGGCGTTGAGCGCGGCCACGCCGACCAGCAGGTCCGCGAAGCGCAGGTGACGCTGGACGAAGGCGAACATGCTGTAGCGGTGCAGCGTGGCGCGGATGAACGCGGCCGCGCGGGTGTGGCGGTAGAAGAGGACGTTCTCCCACGGGATCTCGACGTTGTCGAAGACGATCATGGTGTCGATCTCATCGAAGCGGCCCGACAGCGGATAGTCCTCGACCGGTCCGCGCTGAGCGAACGAGGAGCGGCAGATGTGGCGGATGCCGGGGGCGCCCATGTCGGCGATGAAGCCGACGGCGTAGTCAGACAGCTCCTGCTGGCCCCAGTCGCCGATCGTCGGCTTGACGAACGCCTGGTTGGCGTAGGCCGCCGCGGTCTCGAACTTGGCGCCGCGGACGATGATCCCGGTGTCGGTCTCGCCGGCGACGTGCAGGAGCACGTCGGGGTCCTGATCCTGCGGGCGCTTGTTGCGCTCACCCTTGGGGTCGGTGTTGGCCGAGACGTGGAAGGGGTCGGCGAGCTCGGCGTGGCGGACGTGATGGCGGATGTGCGCCGAGAACTGCGGGTCGATCTCGTCGAGCACGTCCTGGCCGTCATAGAGCGACCACATCTCGCCGACGGTCTCGTCGCCGACGCGGGTGACGATGCCCGCGAGGTCGTCGAGCACGCAGTCGACGGCGGCCCGCTTGGCATGCCAGTCCTCACGGGTGTGGGGCAGCTTGGACCCGGTCGGGCAGCGCTCGCCCGACTCGGCGTCGACGTAGGACATCCGCTCCTGGGTGGCCGGGTCGTGGGCCATGTCGTAGATGCGCGCCCGCGCGTCGACGATGGGGCGGAAGGCGGGATGGGTGGTCACGTCGGTGACGCGCTCGCCGTCGATCCACACCGAGCGCCCGTCGCGAATCGAATCTCTGTACTCGTCGCCCGTTCTGATCATGTGGTACGCTTTCCCGTATAGCGGTAAATGTTTCCCGGAATTCGCAGCCAACCTAGCAGTTCGACGCGCTCGAGGCAAGCCTGATGGCCCGCCCGCGCACCGATGCCGATCCCGACACACCCAAGGTCCTGGACAAGGCGCTGCGCGTGCTCGACGCGTTCGGCGACGTGCGTGACCGCTGGACCGAGGCCGACCTGCGCCGCCACCTCGGGATGCCGTCGAGCAGCCTCAATCGCATCCTGCGCGGGCTCGAGCGCGCCGGCTACGTGCTGCGCGACGACGCCGGCTCCTACCGGCTGGGGATCGGGGCCGTGCGCCTCGGCGACCGGGCGCGGGCCTCGCTGGACCTGCCCGCGATCGTCGATGCCGAGCTGCGCGCGCTGGCCCAGGCCACCAGCGAGCTCGTCCTCTTCGCCGTCGCCGAGCCCGCGCTGGGCACGGCGCTCTACATCGCCTCCGTCGACTCGCCCCAGCGGCTGCGCGTCACCGCCGAGCCGGGCACGCGAGTCCCGTTGACCGCGGGCGCCACCGCCCGCTCGCTGCTCGCCTTCGCGCCCGAAGCGCTCATCGAGCAGGTGCTGGCGCGCCGACGCGAGCGCCTGTCGGAGGGAACGCTCCTCGACGAGGCCGCCATCCGCGAGCGCCTCGCGTTCATCCGCGCCAACGGCTGGGGCATCAGCTGGCAGGAGACGTTCGACGGCGCGTGGGCGCTCGGCGCTCCGCTGCTCGACGAGGAGGGCCATCCCCTGGCCTCGATCGGGGTGGCCGCGCCCATCAGCCGCCACAGCGACGCGGCCGAGGAGGCGACGCGCCACGCGCTCCTGCATGCGGTGGCCCGCGCCGGCGAGCGGCTGCGTGGGCCGGCGCCCGCCGGGGCGGGCGGGGGCAGTCTCTCGAGCGCACCTGCAAAGCTGCAGGCGTGAGCACCGGCCGCCTCATCGTCTGCCCGACGCCGATCGGCAACCTGGAGGACATCACCCTCCGCGTGCTGGCGGCGCTGCGCGAGGCCGATCTCGTCGCCTGCGAGGACACCCGCCGCACCCGGGTCCTGCTCGACCGCTACGGCGTCAGCGCGAAGCTCGTCAGCTACCACGAGCACAACGAGGCCGAGCGCGCCAGCGAGCTGGTGGCCAAGATGAATGCCGGCTCGGTGGTGGCTCTCGTCTCAGACGCCGGCATGCCGCTCGTCTCCGACCCGGGCTTCGTGCTCGTGCGCGCCTGCGTGGCCGCGGGCCTGGCCGTCGAGGTGCTGCCCGGGCCGTCGGCGGCGCTCAGCGCGCTCGTGGCCAGCGCCCTGCCCGCCGAGCGCTGGCAGTTCGTCGGGTTTCTCCCGCGCAAGCGCTCCGAGCTCGAGCGCGTGTTCGCGCAACCCCAGACCGTGGTGGCGTTCGAGTCCCCGCGCCGGCTCGGCGCGTCGCTGCAGACGCTCGCCGCGGTCGACCCCGACCGTCCCGCCGCCGTCTGCCGCGAGCTGACCAAGCTCCACGAGGAGGTGGTGCGCGGGACCGCCGGCGAGCTGGCCGAGCGCTACGGCGGCGACGCGCCCAAGGGCGAGATCGTCCTCGTCGTCGGCCCGGCGCCCGAGACCACGCCCGGGATCGACGCGCCGCTGGCGGCCCTGCGCCGGCTCGTCGACGCCGGCGCCAAGCCGCGGCCCGCCGCCGGGGTGGTCGCCGAGCTCACCGGGGTGAGCGCGAATGCGCTCTACCGGGCGCTCACGCAGGCCTCCGCGGAGTAGCCGCCTGAGGGATCGTCGGCGGTCGATGGGGCCGGTGGGCGTCTGACCCCGCGGCGTGTGAGCTCAGAAAACGGCGGGCTTTCGAGGGCGGACGGGAGGGCTCCGCGAGGGCCAATAGTGGCGCCTGACAGGGGGTTCTGGGAGATAAGCATTACTCCTGAGTACTTATCTACCAAGACCCCCGTCCGGATGCTCGCCGCGGCCACCCGACAAGCCACACCCTCCGTCGTGGCCGCCGTTGACGTTCCCCACGGATCGCCGGGAACGCCGACGGCAGGCCAAACCGCCAGCCAGCCTGCCGGGCTAGCGCTCCACGAAGTAGCTGCCCGACCCCTGGCCGCTTGAGAAGTACCGGCTGGTGACGGTCTTCTTGCGCGTGAAGAACTCCACCGCGTCGGGGCCGTGGGCGTGCAGGTCGCCGAGGAAGCTGTCCTTCCACCCGGAGAAGGGGAAGAACGCGACAGGCGCGGCGACGCCGATGTTGACCCCGATCATCCCGGCCTCGACGTCGTGGCGGTAGCGCCGGACCGACGCGCCGGACTCCGTGAAGATCGAGGTCCCGTTCCCGAAGCGGCTGGAGTTGACGATCTGGATGGCCTGGTCGAGGGACTCGGCGCGGATGACGCACAGCACCGGGCCGAAGACCTCCTCCTGGGCGATCTCCATCTCGGGCGTGACGTCGTCGAGCACGGTCGGGCCCAGGAACGCGCCCTCCGGCGTGATGCCCTCGCCCGTGATGCCGCGCCCGTCGACCACCAGCGTGGCGCCGGCGTCGACCCCGCGCTGGACCCAGTCGGCGATACGGTCGCGCGCCGCGCAGGAGATGACCGGGCCGACCTCGATTGACTCGTCCAGGCCGTCGCCGACATGCAGCGCCCGGGTCGCTTCGGTCAGCGGGCCCATGAGCTGCTCGTGCGCGTCGCCCACGGTGACCACCACCGAGCCGGCCATGCAGCGCTGGCCGGCGGCGCCGAAGGCGGAGCCGAGGATCCCGTCGACGGTCTTGTCGATGACCGCATCGGGCATGACCACCATGTGGTTCTTGGCCCCGCCGAGCGCCTGCACGCGCTTGCCGGCCTTGGCCGCGCCCTCGTAGACAAGCCGCGCCACCGGCGCGGACCCGACGAACGAGACCGCGTCGATGCCCGGGTGGGTGAGGATGCCCTCGACGATCTCGCGGCCGCCGTTGACCAGGTTGACCACGCCCGCGGGCAGCCCGAGAGCGTCGAGCTCCTCGAAGGCGATCTGCTGGGTCAGCGGCACCTGCTCAGACGGCTTGAGCACGAACGTGTTGCCGCAGGCGATGGCGAACGGCAAGAACCAGAACGGGACCATCGCCGGGAAGTTGAAGGGGACGATGGCCGCGCACACGCCCACCGGCTGGCGGATGGTCTCGGCGTCGATGTTGCGCGAGACGTCCTCCAGGATCCGGCCCTGCATCGTGGTGGGGATCGCGCACGCCGCCTCCACCATCTCGATCATGCGCGCCACCTCGGCGGTGGCATCGGCGATCGTCTTGCCCATCTCGGTGGTGACCGCCCGGGCCATGTCCTCGTGGCGGGCGACGAGCCGCTCGCGCAGGTCAAACAGCTTGCGCGCCCGCGCGATCGTCGACACCGCGCGCCACTCCGGCAGCGCGGCGCGCGCCGCCTGCACGGCGGCGTCGAGGTCGGCGGCACCCGACATGGGCACGCGGGCCAGCGTCTCGCCGGTGGCCGGGTTGGTGACGTCGAGCACCTCGGTGGCGGCCTGCGCCGGGGTCCAGCGCCCGGCGATGTAGTTGTCCAGTAGACGGGTGGCGGTGGCGGACATGATCGAAAAGCTCCTACTCAGGTTGCGGGCGAGGGCGCGACGCGCCATTCGTGATCTGGATCATTGACGACGGCCCACTGCCGCTTCGGACCAGCCATCACGTTGAGGTAGTACAGGTCGTAGCCCGGAGGCGCCGACACCGTGTGATAGCCCCGCGGAACCAGCACGCAGTCACGGTCGCCGAAGCTCAGTGTCTCGTCAAGTGACCGGTCCTCACTGTAGACCCGTTGCAGCCCGAACCCCTGGCCGGGGGTGACGCGGTGGTAGTAAGTCTCCTCCAGGAAGGTCTCGGCCGGCGGGTTGTCGCGGTCGTGCTTGTGCGGCGGATAGCTGGACCAGTGCCCGCCGGGGGTCAGCACCTCGCACACCAGCAGCGAGTCGGCCTCACGGTCGGCCATGAGGATGGGGCGGATGGTGCGCTCCTGGGAGCCGTAGCCGCGGGTCTCCACGTCGATCTCGTCACCGGGCAGGACGCGGGCCGCCGCGCCGCCGTGCGGGGCCGGGCCCCAGCACAGGGCCACCTCGGCCTCGTCGGCCGAGGCGAGCTGGAAGGGCGTGCCCGGCGGGAGATAGGCACCGTCGGGCGGGCCGCTCCAGGGGTCGGTGCGGCCACCCAGCGCGTTGTACTCACCGTGGTCGGAGTTGACCGTGGCCGTCCCCGAGACGACCACGATGCACACCTCGCGGTCGCGCGTGTCGCGCTTGGCCACCACGCCCGGCGCGAGCGCCAGCACCTCGAAGCCGACGTACGCCCAGCCGGCCGCGTGCGGCGTGATATCGAGGAACGTCCCGTCCGCGGCAGGGCTGATCGCGGGATGCACGACGAGGTCACTCACAGGCTCACTCCAGGAATTGTCGTTGGGCGGATGCGTTGCGCTCGTACTCCGCGCGGGCGGCGCGCACCGTCTCCTGCGTCGAGGTCGCGGCCACGGGCACGTCCCACCAGCCGTCGTAGCTGGGGACGCCGGCGTAGCGGTCGGTCTCGATGCACACCACCGTCGGACCACCGGGACCACCCCGACCACCAGGGCCACCCGCGCCCACCCCGCCCGCCTCAGCCAGCGCGGCGCGCAGGTCGTCGATCGTCCGTGCCCGGATGACCCGCGCGCCCAGGCTCTCCGCGTTGGCGGCGAGGTCGATGGGGAGCACGTCGGAGTCTGCGGTCGGGGCCGGGTGGGCGGGACCAGTTCCATCGGCGTTGTCGACGGGCAGCGAGCCGTTGGCGGCGAAGCGGTAGTGGGTGCCGAACCCGGCTGAGCCGACCGAGCGCGACAGCGCCCCGATCGACGCGTAGCCGTGGTTGTCCACCAGCACGATCACGACTCCGATCCGCTCGGCGACCGCGGTGACCAGCTCGCCGGGCAGCATCAGGTAGGAGCCGTCGCCGATGAGCACAAAGACCTCCCGCTCGGGCGCGGCCAGCTTGACGCCCATCCCGCCGGGGATCTCGTAGCCCATGCACGAGTACCCGTACTCGACGTGGTAGCCCTTGCCGGCGGGATCGCGGGCGTGCCACAGCTTGTGCAGGTCCCCCGGCGCCGAGCCAGCGGCGCAGACGACGACGCCGGTCTCGCCCGCGGCATCGTTGATGGCGCCGATGACCTGGGCCTGGGACGGGAGCGTCTCACCGGGCGTGGAGACCAACCGCGCCACCTCGCGCGTCCACGCGGCGCTCTGCTCGGCGGCGAGCTGCTCCCACGCCGCGGGCGCACGCGCACCGCCGAGCGCGTCGCCGAGCGCGACCAGCGCCTCGCGCGCGTCGGCCACCAGCGCCACCCCGCCAAGCTTGGCGGCGTCGAAGCTCGTCACGTTGATGTTCACAAAGCGCACGCCGGGGTCCTGGAAGGCCGACTTCGACGCCGTGGTGAAGTCGCTCCACCGGGTCCCGATCCCGATGACCACGTCGGCCTCCCGGGACAGGCGGTTGGCCGCGGCGGTGCCGGTGGCGCCGATGGCGCCGAGGCTGAGCGCGTGATCGGAGACGAGCGCGCCACGTCCGGCCTGGGTCTCGGCCACCGGGATCCCCGTGGCGTCCACGAACGCCCGCAGGGCCTCCGTCGCCTCGGCGTAGATGACTCCACCGCCGGCGACGATGAGCGGCCGAACAGCGCCCCGGACCAGTTGTGCGGCGGCGCGCACGGCGTCAGCGGCGGGCGGCTGCCGGTACACGGTCCACGTGCGCTGCGCCAGGAACGCGGCCGGCACCGCGAAGGCCTCGGCCTGCACGTCCTCGGGCATGGCCAGCGTCACCGCGCCGGTCTCGGCCGGGTCGGTGAGGACTCTCATCGCCTCCAGCGCGGCGGGGATGAGCTGCTCGGGGCGCTCCACCCGCTCGTAGTAGCGCGACACGGGCCGCAGGCAGTCGTTGACCGAGACGGTGGCGTCGTGGGGGATCTCGAGCTGCTGGAGCACCGGGTGCGGGTAGCGGGTGGCGAACGTGTCACCGGGCAGGAGGAGGACCGGCAGGCGGTTGATCGTCGCCAGCGCCGCTCCGGTGACGAGGTTGGTCGCGCCGGGCCCCACCGACGTCGTGCACGCCCAGGTGCCCAGGCGGTTGCGCTGCCGCGCGTAGCCGGCGGCGATGTGCACCATCGCCTGCTCGTTGCGGGCCGGGTGGTAGGGGAGCAGGTCCTCGTACTGGGCCAGCGCCTGGCCCAGGCCGGCGACGTTGCCGTGGCCGAAGATGCCCAGGCACCCCGCGAAGAAGCGCTCGCGCCGGCCGTCGCGCTCGATGTGCTGGGCGGCGAGGAAGCGGACGAGGGCCTGGGCGACGGTGAGGGTCTCGGTCTCGGTCATGCGGGGCTCCAAGCGGGGGTCTCTAGTTCATGGCGCAGCCGTGTCAGGGTGGTGTCGAGGTCCGGCAGCTCGGCGTCGAGCCGCTGGGCGGTGATGGTGGCGTCCAGCCGCGTGTCACGGGGAACTGTGCCGCCGGCGAGCGCCTCGCCCGGCGCGGGCCCGACGTCGAGCAGGTCGGCGTCGAGGCCGAAGGCGGCCACGGCCCGGTGCGCGAGGCCCACCCGGTCGGCGTGCTCGCCGCCGCAGCAGTGCAGGACGCCGCTCACATCGCGCTCGAGCGCACGCCAGATGAGCTCGGCGGCGTCGGTGGCCAGCGTCGGCGTAGCCAGTTGGTTGAGCCCGTCGCCATCCCACACGGTGAAGCGCCGTCCCGCGCGCAGGGCATCGACCAGCGACGCCACCAGGTACCCGAACCCCGCGTCCTGGCGGCGGGGCGTCTGTGGCCGCGCCCGGTGGATCCCCTGGACTCCGGCGATGCGCGCCACCGTCCCGCGCGCCGCGCGCTGAGTGACGACCAGCTCGGAGGCGGCCTTGAGGAAGCCGTACGGGTTGATCGGGTTGGGCGGCTCGGTCTCGTTGGCCGGGCCCTGGGTCCCGTCGAAGACCCAGTCGGTGGAGATGAGGACGACGCGGGCGTCGACGTCATTGGCGGCGTCGACCACGCTCCGGGTCGCTCCCACGTACTCCTTCCACGCTCGACGCCGGTTCGAGGACAACATGGTTGGATCGTTCCAGATCGCCGCGTGCACGATCGCGTCGGGGCGGGTCGCCGCGACGCAGCGGTGCAGCAGGGGGCGGTCGGTGAGGTCGACGGTGTCATGGGAGGGCGCGATCACGTCGGCCCCGTGGCACTGCGTGAACACGTGGACGAGGTTGGAGCCCACGAACCCGCCGGCCCCGGTGACGAAGATCCGCATCAGCGGGCCTCGATCTCATCCAGGCGGACGGCCCGGCCCTCGCGCAGTGACTGCCCCGCGGCCAGCCCGATGACCAGCGGGGCCCGGGCGTCGCGCACGCCCACCGGGGGCGCCGTCCCGTCCTGGAGCGCCGAGACGAAGGCCCGCCACTCGCGCTCGTAGCTGGGCAGGTAGCGCTCGAGGAAGAAGTGCGGGAGCGGAGACCGCTGGGCACCGTCCGCGGTCATGAGCACTCCGGTGTGGGCCGGCGGGTTCTCGGACGCCGCCATGCCGATCGAGCCGAACGCCTCGACGCGCTGATCGAAGCCGTAGGCGGTGGCGCGGCAGTTGTCGATCGCGGTGAGGCAGCCGCTGGCGTGCACCAGGGTGACGATCGCTGTGTCGATGTCGCCGGCCTCGGCGAAGGCGGGAGCGACCCTGACGCCGCCGCGGGCGAAGACCTCCACCACCTCTGAGCCCGTGACGAACCGGGCCATGTCGAAGTCATGGATGGTCATATCCAGGAACAGCCCCCCGGACGTGCGCACGTAGTCGAGCGGCGGCGGCTCCGGGTCACGACTGGAGATCCGCACCAGGTGGGGCTCCCCGATCCGCCCGGAGGCGACGGCCTCGTGCACCGACGCGTGCGCGGGATCGAAGCGGCGGTTGAAGCCGACCTGGAAGGGCACGCCGTGGGTCTCGATGGCATCGAGCCCGCGATCGAGTTCGTCGAGGAACAGCGAGACCGGCTTCTCGCAGAAGACCGCCTTGCCGGCCTCGGCCGCGGCAACCATGAGGTCGACGTGGGTGTCGGCGCTGGAGCAGATCGCGACCGCGTCGATGTCTGACCGCAGCAGCTCCTCGACACTGGCGGCCGCCGGAACGCCCAGCGTGGCGGCCACGTCGAGGGCGAACGGAGTGTGGACGTCATAGACGATGCCCACCGCCGCGCCGGGGACGCGCCGGGCGAGCAGCTCGGCGTGCATGCGTCCGATCCGTCCCGCCCCGATCAGCCCGATGCTGACGGTGCTCACGCCGCGGCCTCCGCCGCGAGCGGGACCACGGACTCCCAGGTCCCGGTGCGCGCCGAGCGCAGCAGCGCGTCCTGGACCGCAGCCCACTCCAGCGCCTGCTCGAAGCCGGGCTCGAACGGCCGGCCCTCCGCCACCGCGGCGCAGAACTCGTGGTCCTCGATCGTCACCAGGTCCTCGAACCCGATCGGGTTGCCGCTGCCGGGAACGAACACGCCGTGGTGGCTGAAGCGATCGCCCCCCCGCACGGTGGTGTATCCCGAGCCACGGTCGGTGGTCGCGCGATACAGGCGAAGCTCGTTGAGGCGCTCGAGGCTCCAGCCCACCGCGCCGCCGGTCCCGTAGGCGTCGAAGGCCATCTCGGACTCCGGACCGAGCGTCGTCCGGCTGGCTTCGAATGTGCCCCGCGTCCCGTTGGCGAACTCCACCAGCATTCCCGCGTAGTCCTCGTTGGTGACTGGGTGCATCGGATCGCCGGGGCGACCCCGCCCGTAATGGCTGGCGCCGTCGGTGGGCTGGGGCCGCTCTCGGATGAAGGTGTCGATCGTGCCGGTGACCCGGGCGATCGGGCCGATCAGCATGTGGGCCATGTCCACAGCGTGGCTGAGCAGATCGCTGGTGACCCCGTAGCCACCTTCGTCGAGCTGGAAGCGCCACGAGTTGACCCCCATCGGGTCGGCGCCGTACATGGAGAAGAACCGGCCGCGGTAATTCGTGATCGCACCCAGCTCGCCGGTCGCGATGAGCTCGCGCGCGTACTGGACCAGTGGCGCCCAGCGGTAGTTGTAGCCCACGCCGCTGATCACGCCAGCCGCCCGGGCCGCACCGGCGGCATGCAGCACGTGCGCGGGCGTCCCGCCGACCGGCTTCTCGCAGAACACCGCCTTGCCCGCGCCGGCCACCGCGGCTACGACCTCTCCGTGGAGCATGTTGGGTGCCGCAATCCACACGGCGTCGACGCCGGGGTCCTCCACCACGGCTCGCCAGTCCACCGAGCCGCGCTCAAAGCCGAACGAGCTGATGGCGTCCTCGACCCGCCCGCTCAGGGCGTCGCTGCAGGCGACGAGCCGCGGCTCATAGGCACGCTGCTCAAACAGCATCGGGATCCGCGCCAGGGACCGGCTGTGCGCCTGGCCCAGCCACCCGAAGCCGACCACCCCGATCCCAATCCGACGCCGCGCGCTCATGCTGATCGCCTCCGCGCGTCAGCCGGCATCGCCCCCACCAGCTCCATGACCTCGGCCTCGTAGGGCATCGCCGCCGAGCAGAGCAGCCGGGAGGCCACGATCCCGCCGGCCGCGTTGGCAAAGGCGACCGCCTGCTCGGCCGGCCAGCCCGAGAGCAGCCCGTGGCACAGCGCCCCGCCGAACGCGTCGCCGGCGCCCAGGCCGCACAGCACCTCGATCGGCGCCGGCGCCACCGTGCGCTCGCCGTGGCGGTCGGCCAGGAGCACTCCGTCGCCGCCGAGCTTGACGATGGCGAGCTCGACGCCTCGCGCGAGCAGGGCGGCGGCGGCCTCGCGGGGGTCGTCGGTGCCGATGGCCACCGCGCACTCCTCGCGGTTGCCGACGGCGATCGTCGCGTGGTCGATGGCAGCGCCGATGGTCTGCGACGCCTCCTCGCGTGAACGCCAGAAGCTCGGGCGGTAATCGAGGTCGAGCACGGTGTGCGACCGCCGCCCGCGCGCGCCCAGCATCTCCTGGACCGTGCCCCGGCACGGCTCCTGGGCCAGGGCGCCGCCCGAGATCCACAGCACGCCGACGCCGGCCAGAACCGAGGCCGGCACCTCGCCGGGTCGCAGCTGGAAATCGGGAACCGGCGGCTGGCGGCGGAAGTGCAGCTCGGGGTCCTCGGGCGGGTCGAGCACCGCGAAGGCCAGCGGGGTGACCCCATCGGACTCCACGCCCACGAACCGGGTGTCGACCCCGAAGTCGCGCAGCTCCCGGGCGGCGACGTCCCCGAACGGGTCGGCCCCGACCTTGGTGTAGAGGGCCGCCCGCCGTCCCAGGCGTGCCGCGGCGATCGCGACATTGGTGGGGCTGCCGCCGACGGCCTTGGCGAAGGTCTCCGCCTCCTGCCACCCGGCGCCGAGTTGCCCGCAGTAGAGGTCGATGCTGATGCGACCGACCGTCAGCAGTTCAAGGTCCGCCATCGGCTGCTGTGCCCTCCGACCGCTACCCGGTCTCTTTGACCTCGGCCGCCAGCTCCTTGGCGACCTCGGCCATCTCGGGATCGGCGGCCAGACCCTGGAGCTCGTGGCTGAGCTGCTCGAGCTCGGCGCCGCCGGCCATCAGCGACGTGAGCTGGTCCAGCGTCGTCTCTGACTTCAGGTAGGAGCCCATCATCTGCCCGCGCTTGAGCAGGACGAACCGGTCGCCGACCGGGAACGCGTGGTGCGGGTTGTGGGTGATGAAGATCACGCCGCGGCCGCTCGCGCGCGCCTGGACGACGTACTTGAGCACGATGCCCGACTGCCTGACACCCAGGGCACTGGTGGGCTCGTCGAGGATGAGCACCTTGGCGCCGAAGTACACCGCACGGGCGATCGAGAGCGCCTGACGCTCACCTCCCGACAGGGTCCCGACGGCCTGGCTGGGGTCGCGGACGTCGATGCCCATCTTGGACATCTCCGCGCGCATGATCGACTGGGCCGCCGTGATGTCGAGCCGCTGGAGCGGCCCGCGCCCCTTCGTCGGCTCGTTGCCGAGGAAGAAGTTGCGCCACACCGACATCAACGGCACCGTGGCCAGGTCCTGGAACACCGTCGCGATCCCTAGAGCGCGGGCGTCGCGGGGGTTGGTGAAGGTCACCCGCTCGCCGTTCATCAGCAGCTCGCCCTTGTCCGGTGCGTGGACGCCGGACAGGATCTTGATCAGCGTCGACTTGCCGGCGCCGTTGTCGCCCAGCACGCAGGTCACCTCGCCGGCGTTGACCTTCAGGGAGATGTCCTGGAGCGCGTTGACCGATCCGAAGTACTTCGAGACCGAGCGGGCCTCGAGCAGACAACCGTTCATCTCTGAAGCCTCCATGCTCATCGCCTCGCCGTGACCGCGCGTCGGTAGATGACGGTGTTGACGACCACCGCCAGGAACAGGATGACGCCGAGGAAGGCGAAGTCCCAGGAGCTGTCCCAGCCGGCATAGATCACGCCCTCGAATGCCATCCCGATGATGCAGGCGCCGAGCGCCGCGCCCACCGCCGAGCCGTAGCCGCCGGTGAGGAAGCATCCGCCCACCACGGCGGCGATGATGTAGAAGAACTCGTAGCCCACGCCCTGCTCGGACACCGCAGAACCGGACTGGGTGAAGGAGATGATCCCGACCATCGCCGCCGCCAGGGCGGTGCTCATGAAGAGGAGGATCTTGGTTCGGTTCACGGGAACGCCGACGTTGCGCGCCGCGTTCTGATCCCCGCCGGAGGCGAAGATCCAGTTGCCGAACGTCGTCCGGCTGAGCACCCATGAGCCGACGATGGTGACGACGATGAACCAGATGATCGCCGTGCTGTAGCCGCTGGGGAGCGCTCCGCTTGAGAAGAACGAGCTGCCGAAGATCGACTTCGCACTGGACAGCCCCGCCGGGTTCGGCGTGGTGATGGAGACGTTGGTGCTCCCATTGTTGAGCAGCAGGACGCCGCCGACGCTCGCTCCGCGCAGGATGAAGAACGTCGCCAGCGTCACGATGAAGCTCGGCAGCTTGCTCTTGACCACGACGTAGCCGTTGAGCAGGCCGATGCCGGCGGCGAAGACCACGGTGGCGACGATCGCCAGCCACGTGTCCCAGTGGTACTTGCCCACCAGCAGCGCCGGCACGATGGCCGTGACGCCGGACATCACCCCGGTGGAGAGGTCGAACTCACCGCCGATCATCAGCAGCCCCACCGGGACCGCGATGATCCCGAAGAACGCCGCCTGCTGCGTCCACGCCGCCAGCCCCGTCTGGTTGAGCCACAGGTGGTTGGAGCTCGCGTCGGTGATCGCGAAGAGGACCCAGACGGCGATCGCCCCCATCAGCGCGCCCAGCTCGGGACGGCGCATCGCCCGCGTCATGCGGCTGATGGGGACCAGCCGCTCGTCGGACGCCGGCGACCCCGACGGCTGCGGGGCGGGCGTTGGCGTTGGCTGTGAGGTGGCACTCATGGTGAGTCGGTCACTCTCCGGTTACTCGTGCGGGCGGCGCCGGGCGGGGACGATCCCCCGCCCGGCGCAGCTGCGCGGTTGCCGTGTCGGGCACGGTGCGGTGCGTCAGTCGTCTCCCGCCGCGATCGCGGCCGACACGTTGCCGATGTTGGTCTTGTCCACCAGGAGCGGACCGCTGGCCACGGTGGTGCCGCCGCCGACGCTCTGCCCCTCGTGCTTCTTGAACAGGTACAGGAACTGGATGGGCAGGTAGCCCTGCAGGTACTGCTGCTGGTCGACCGCGAAGGCCAGCGTCCCCGCCTTGATCTCGTTCTCCACGTCGCTGGACAGGTCGAACGTGGCGATCTTGACGTTCTGCGGGTGCGCGTTGACCAGGGAGGCGGCGATGGCGTTGTTGAGTGTCATCACCGCGTTGATCTGGGGATGGGACTGCAGGTACGAGGTCACCTGACCGATCGCCTGCTGCGGGTTGGAGGCCGCGTTGGGAGTCGACAGGGTCAGTTCGGTGCACGCCGGGCCCTTGGACGGCGCGCTGCCCTGCTTGCACTGCTGGCCGACGCCCAGGCCCTGCGCGATGCCGTTGCAGCGGTCCAGCAGGTTCTGGCCCGACTGGTGGATGACGCACAGCACGTTGGTGGCGCCCAGTTGCTTGAAGCGCACGCCCGACGCCTGCCCCGCGAGCTGCTCGGGCTGGCCGACGCAGGTCATCGCGCCGCTGGCGGCGATGTCCTGATCGTCGCAGCCGGCGTTGAGCAGGACCACCGGGATGCCCTTCGAGACCGCCGACTTGATCGTCGGGTTCATCAGGCTCGGATCATGGTCAGAGATGGCCATGCCGTCAACGTGGGCATTGATCGCATTCTGGATCTGGGCGTTCTCCGCGTTGTCGTCGGGCTCGGCCTGGCCCTGCTGCTGAGAGCCGTACTTCTCGGTCAGCGTGCATCCGAGGTCCTTGGCCGCGTCCGAGGCGCCCTTGTAGACGACGCTCCAGAAGTTGCCGTTGTCGCCGTGGGTGATGAGGGCGAACTTGTAGGTGCACGGCTTGCTGGAGCTGGCGATGTTCACCGCGCTCGTCGTGGTGCCCGACTTGGACTTGCTGCCACTGCTGGAGCTTCCGCCGCACGCGGCTAAGCCCAGTGCGGTGACTGCCACCAGTGCCGGCACCGTCAGACTGCGACGCAGTCGTCTCATCGATTGATCTCCTCCGTCGTGTGAGCCGAGTTGGGGAACGCGATGCTGTCTGTGGCTGGGAGCATCGAGGCACTGGTCACCGCCGGCTCGTCCGCGGTGATAGCCGTGTCCTGCTCGAGCACGAGCCACCCGTCATACCCGCGCTCGTTCAAGGCTTGAGGGGTCTGGGCCACGGGGGCGGCCCCGCGCCCCGGGGGGACGAACGCGCCCAGGGCTCCGGGGACGCGCCGCGCGAACGCGTGCGGCTCCACCGCGGGCTGGTCGGGGCTGTGGTCCACTCCTCTGTCTCTCCCTGTGCTTTGGAGCGCTCCAAGACCGGTTTTCGGTTAGAGCGCTCTAAGCGACGAAGCCGCAAAATATATCCCCACCATCTCCAATTGGTCAAGGAGAAAACCGGTATTTGGCGGTTACGGTCACCTTTGCACTTAGAGCGCGACAATGACACTTGCGGCGGTGATGCGCGCTGAGTAAGCTCGCGGCGGTCTGTGATGCGAGATCGTGGCCCCTCCAGGCAACTGCTGCGGCGTCCGCCGACGATGGAGGACGTAGCGCACGAGGCCGGGGTGTCGCGGGCCCTGGTGTCGCTGGTCATGCGCGCCCAGCCCAACGTCTCCGACGAGCGCCGCTCCCGCGTCCTGGATGCGGCCAACCGGCTCGGGTACCGCCCCAACGCGATGGCCCGCAGTCTCGCCAGCCGTCGCACCAAGACGGTCGGCGTGATCCTGGACGACCTACGCAACCCGTTCTTCGCCGAGATCGCGGGCGGGATCGAGGAGCTCGCCTCCGAGCTCGGCTATCAGGTCCTGCTGGGCGCCGGAGGGCGACAGGCGCGGCGCGAGCGGGCATCGCTGGCCACGCTGCTGGAGTACCGGGTCGACGGGGTGATCCTGGTCAGCCCGCGGATGCGCACCTCGGACATCGCCGCGGCCGCCGCGGAGGTCCCCGTGGTGATGGTGGGTCGCCAGGTGCGGGGGGTCGACGCCGACCTGGTCATCATCGACGAGAACCTCGGGACCCAGCTCGTGCTCGATCACCTGATCGGCCTCGGACACGAGCGCATCGCGCACGTCGATGGCGGCACGGGGGCCGGCGGGCCCCAACGCAAGTCGGCGTTCCTGCGTGGGATGCGCGCCCATCGCCTGGGCGCTCGCGCGCGCGTCATCTCGGGGGACTTCACCGAGGAGGCCGGCGCCGCCGCGGCCCGCGAGCTGCTGGCCGAGCCTGAGCTCCCCACCGCGGTTTTCGCCGCCAACGACATGGTGGCCGCTGGTCTGCTCGGCGGCTTTGACCAGGCCGGCATCGAGGTGCCCGCGCATGTCTCGATCGTGGGCTATGACAACAACTTCATCGCCCATCTCGCCCACGTCGGCCTGACCACGGTCGACCAGCCGCGCACGGAGATGGGGAGGATGGCGCTCGAGCTCCTGCTGGACCGGATCGACAACCGGCGGGCCAAGGTGGTGCGCCTCGTCGAGCCCTCGCTGGTCGTCCGCTCGACCACCGCGCCGCCGCGGGCGTAGCGACTCCGTCACCACCGCGCCGCGGCGGAGCGACACTGCCCGCGCCGCGCCGCGCGACTAGCCTTCAAGCCGAGCCATGAGCTTCTACATCACGACCCCGATCTACTACGTCAACGCCCAGCCGCATCTGGGTCACGCGTACACCACGATCGCCACCGACGTGCTCGCGCGCCACCAGCGCCAGCGCGGCGAGGACGTGTTCTTCCTCACCGGCACCGACGAACACGGGGAGCCGGTCGCCGACGCCGCGCGCGACCAGGGCGTGACCCCCCAGGAGCTGGCCGACCGCAACGCCGAGCGCTTCAAGGCGCTGGCGCCGCGGCTGAACGCCTCCAACGATTTCTTCATCCGCACCACCGACGAGGAGCACGAGCGTCGCGTGCAGGAGGTGCTCCAGCGCGTCCACGACAACGGCTACACGTACAAGGGGCTCTACGAGGGCTGGTACTGCCCCCGGTGCGCGGACTTCAAGGTGGAGAACGAGATCCTCGAGGGCAACCGCTGCCCCATCCACGAGATCGAGCTCGAGCTCCACCAGGAGGAGAACTGGTTCTTCCGTCTCTCGTCCTTCCAGGAGCAGCTCGAGCAGCTCTACGCCGAGCAGCGCGACTTCGTGATGCCGCCGGTCCGCTACAACGAGGCGCTGGCCTTCATCACCTCGGGCCTGCAGGACATCTCGCTCAGCCGCCAGCGGCTGCAGTGGGGCGTCACCGTGCCGTGGGACCCCGACCACGTCTTCTACGTCTGGTTCGACGCGCTGCTCAACTACTACACGGCGTTGGGCTACGCGCGCCCGGGCGAGGACCTCACCGACCGCTTCTGGCCCGCCACCTACCACATCATCGGCAAGGACATCCTCAAGTTCCACACGGTGTTCTGGCCCGCGATGCTGATGGCGGCACGGCTGCCCGTCCCCGAGCACGTCTTCGTCCACGGCTTCCTGCTCGGCGCCGACGGGCGCAAGATGAGCAAGTCGCTGGGCAACGTGCTCGACCCCTTCGAGGTCATCGATCAGTTCGGCACCGACGCGCTGCGCTTCTACCTGATGCGCGACGTCGCCTTCGGGTCCGACGGCACGGTCGGCATGGACGCGGTGACCGCTCGTTACGAGTCCGAACTGGCCAACGACTACGGCAACCTCGCCAGCCGCACCATCGCCATGATCCGCCGCTACCGCGACGGCGTGGTGCCCGACGTCGCCACCGACCCCGATCTGGCGGGGGAGTTCGACGGCCTGTGCGAGCGCGTCTCGGCGCTGCTGGACGGCGCGGAGGTCACGACGGCGCTCGAGTTGATCTGGACGCGCGTGCGTCGCTGCAACCGCTACGTCGAGGAGCGCGCGCCGTGGCAGCTGGCCAAGGACCCCGCGTCCGCGCAGGCCCTGGACCAGACGCTCGCGTCGCTCGGTGAGGCGGTGCGGGTGATCAGCGTGCTGCTGGCCGCCTACATCCCCGAGAGCGCCGCCAAGTTGCTCGATGCCCTGGGAGCGCCCGACACCACGATCGCCGGCGCCGCCTTCGCCGCCACGGGCGGCGGCCGGACCGTCGCCGCGCTGGAGCCGCTGTTTCCCAAGCGGGCCGCAACCTAATCCCGTCCGCCCGCGTGATCGACAGCCATACCCACCTCGACTTCTGCGAGCCGCCGAACGCCGATCTCGTCGCCGCGGCGGAGGAGGCGGGCGTGACGCGGATGCTCACGGTCGGCACCGACGGCGCGTCGTGTCGCGCGGCGCTTCAGGCGGCCGAGGACTTCCCCCAGGTCTACGCGGCGATCGGCCGCCACCCCAACTCGGCCACCGGCTTTGACGACGCCGACTTCGCCGAGCTCGAGGCGTTGGCCGCCCACGAGAAGTGCCTGGCCATCGGCGAGACCGGCCTTGACTACTACCGCGACTACGCCCCCGCCTCCGACCAGCGTCGCGCTTTCGAGGCGCAGATCGGGCTCGCCCGCAGCACGGGCAAGCCGCTGGTCATCCACACCCGCGCCGCCGACGATGACACGTTGGCCATCCTCACCGAGCAGGCCCAGGGGCTGCGCGTCATCCTGCACTGCTTCTCGATGGCCGACCGCGTCGAGGAGTGCCTGGCGCACGAACACTGGTTCTTCTCCTTCGCCGGCAACGCCACCTATCCCCGCGCCGAGGACCTGCGCGCCGCCGCCCTGCGCGTCCCCGCCGACCGCCTGTTGGTGGAGACCGACGCGCCCTACCTGTCGCCGCAGCCGGTGCGCGGTAAGCCCAATCAGCCGGCCAACGTGGCCATGACCGCCTCGGCGCTCGCGCTCGAGCGCCGCGTCGGCTATGCCGACCTGGAGCGCGCGATCGACGCCAACGCCGCGGCGCTGCTGCGATGGTGAGTGCGCGCTCGGCGCGCCAGCGGGAGCTCGGTCAGAACTTCCTGATCGACCGCAACATCCTGGACGTCATCGAGCGGCTGGCCGACCCGGCGCCGGACGACGTGGTGCTGGAGGTCGGCGGGGGCCCCGGGGTGCTGTCGGTCCGCCTGGCGCCGCGCGTGGGCTACCTGCACGTCGTCGAGGTCGACGAGCGCCTGCACGAGGGGCTGGCCCGCGAGCTGGGGCCGTTTGGCAACGTGAGCCTGCACCTCGCCGACGCGGTGAAGCTGGACCTCGCGGCGCTTGACCCGGCGCCGACCAAGGTCGTGGCCAACCTGCCCTACGGGGTAGCGGCGACGGTCATCCTGCGCACCGTCGCCGAGCTGCCCGATGTCGGGCAGTGGGTGGTCATGGTCCAGCGCGAGGTGGGGGAGCGGTTTGCCGCCGCGTCCGGCACCGCGGCCTACGGCGTGCCCTCGGTGCTGGCTCAGTTCGCCTGCGAGGTCAAGGTCCTGCGGCCGGTCTCCCGCAACGTGTTCCGCCCCGTGCCCAACGTCGACTCGGTGCTGCTGGGGCTGCGCCGCCACGGGCCGGGCGCCGACCCGGCGGTGACGCGGCTGGTCCACGGCGCGTTCGCCCACCGGCGCAAGGCTCTCGCCGGATCGCTGGCCCTGGCGCCGGGCGGGGCGGGCTTCGGGCCGGGCGTGCGGGAGCGGGCGCGTGCCGCCCTGCTCGAGCTCGGGCACCCGGCCGACGAGCGCGCCGAGCGCCTGGCGCCCGAGGAGTTCCGCGAGCTGGCGGCCCGTCTCGGCGCATGACCGTGCTCACGCGCGAGCACGCGCCCGCCAAGATCAACCTCTGCCTGTACCTGGGGCCGGCGCGCGACGACGGGCGTCATGAGCTGGTGACGCTGTTTGACTCGGTCTCGCTGTTCGACGATCTCGAGGTGACGAGCGCGGCCCAGGACGAGGTGGTCTGTGACGGCGTTGACGGCCCCAATCTCGTGAGCGACGCGCTGGGTGCCCTGCGCGGAGCGGGTTGGGCGGCGCCGCCGTTGCGCGTGACCATCACAAAAAGGATCCCGGTGGCGGCGGGCATGGGGGGTGGCTCGGCGGACGCGGCGGCGCTGCTGCGGCTCGCGCCGCGTCTGGCCCCGGTGCCGGCGGGAGCGTCGGCGGGGCGGATCGCGGCCGGGCTTGGCGCCGATGTGCCCAGCCAGTTGGCCCCGGGTCCGCTGCTCGGCACCGGCGCGGGCGAGGAGCTGTCGCCGGCGCCCGAGCTTGCGCCCTACGGCGTCGTGGTGGTGGCGGCGCCGTTTCCGCTGTCGACCAGCGACGTGTACCGCGAGGCCGACCGGCTGCGCCTGTCGCGGCCGGCGGACGAGCTCGAAGCGCGGCGCGCCCGGCTCTCCGGCACGTTTGACCGCGAGCTGGTGGTCAACGATCTGGAGCCGGCGGCCCTTTCGCTCGCGCCACGGCTCGGCGAGACGCTCGGCGCGGTCCAGCGCGCCGGCGCCGACGACGCGATCGTCTGCGGATCGGGCCCGACGGTGATCGGGCTGTTCTGGGGGGCCGACGGCGCTTCACGGGCGCGCGAGGCCGCCTCGGCGCTGCGCGAGGAGCACCCGACCGCGCTCAGCGTCGACCCGGTTCGCGGAGGGGACGGCGCGCTGGCGGCGAACGAATGAGCGTTTGGCCGCATTTTGCGCCGGTTCGGAGCCCTCGACCCCGGTTATGACTACCTTCCGGCACAATCACGGGTGCGAGACGTGACCAATACCACGATCACATACATCGTCGCCGCCGGCTGCGGGGCCCTCGGGCTGATCGCGTTCGTCCTGTTGCTGGTGGTGCCCGCGGTGACCGCGTACCGCCGCCCGGTGGAGCGGGTGGCCGCCGTCATCCTGTCGTTCTATGTGCTGGCGGCCTTCATCGGCGCCGGCGTGGTCCTTGGCGCGCTGATCATCCTCGAGTGGCCGCGGCTCTTCTGAGCGCCAGCGTGTGAGCGAGTTGGCCGAGAGCGCGGAGCGCGGCGGATCACGCACCCCGGACCTCGGGGCGTTTGCCGCCATCACGGACGCCGTCGAAGCCGGCGCGGGGCTGCCGGAGATCCTGCGCGCCGCCGCCCGCGCGCTGGACGCGAGCCTCATCCTCATCGACCGCTCCGCGGCGGTGCTGGCGGTGGCCGCCCGGTCCCCTGCCGACGAGCGCTCGCTCATGCGTGACACCGAGGACGTGACCACGGTTGAGCTGCGCGTCGCCGAGTCGCCGGTGGGCCAGCTGCGGATGCGCACCCGCGAGGGCACCCCGGACGGGGCGGTGCTGCGCCTGGTCACGACGCTCATCGCCTCCGAGGTCGAGCGCGTCCGCGCCCCCGAGCGCGCATCCGAGGAGGCGGCGACGAGCTTCCAGCGCGCCGTCCTGACCCGCGCGATCAAGGATCGCGACGATCTCCTGGCCCGCGGCAAGGAGCTCGGCACCGACCTGTCGGCGGGGGCGAGCGTGGCCGTCGTGCGTGCCCATCCCCGCAATCCCACCGAGGACGACTGGCGCCGCCGACTGCTCGCCGTGGCCGGGCGCGGCGGCCGTTCGATCTCCTCGGGCTCGATCGCCGCCCCCATCGACGGCGACGCCGCCGAGGTCGTCCTGCTCATCCCCGACGGCGACGGGGAGACCGGGCGCCGAGTGGCCGGCGCGGTGATGCGCGAGGTGGAAGCCGGTCTGAGCGGGTTCGCCTTCGCGCTGGGCCGCAGCCGCCGGGTCGAGGATCCGCTCGACCTCCAGCGCGCCTTCAACGAGGCTCTGCTCGCGCTCAACGTCGTCGAGGGCGACGCCGAGCGGACCCAGATGGGCTACGAGGAGACCGGGACCTACCAGCTGCTGCTGCCCTACATGAGCGACCCGGCCGAGCTCAAGCGCTTCTACAACGAGACGGTTCGGCCGCTGGTCTCCTACGACGAGCAGTACGAGACCGACCTGCTGGGGACACTGGCGACGTTCCTGGACTGCGACGCCAACGTCAACGCCACCGCCAGCCGGCTCATCACCCACCGCCACACGATCCGCTACCGGTTTGAGCGCGTGCGTGAGCTCACCGGCCTCGACGTGTCCTCCACCGACGGGCGTGAGAAGCTCTCGCTCGGGCTCAAGGCGATGAGGGTGCTGGGCATCGCCGCGCCGCGTGGGCCGGCCACCGAGCCGGGCGCCGGCGGCGGCCGCGTCCGCCACTAGCGACGGGCCACTAGAGCGCGTCGAGCGCTCTCTGCGTCGCCTCGGCGCAGAGTTCCCCGGCGACCCGCAGCGCCTCGATGCTCTGCGTCGCGGGGGCGAGCACTCAAAAGGCCGACGCCCTGGACGAGTATCTGGCCCATAGCCGGCCCGAGCTGGCCGTGGCGTGACCGTGGCCTGACACCCCTGCTCAAGTTCCCGGTCGGCACGGTCGATGCGATCCGACTATGAGGGCACGAATTGGGCGCGCGCTTCCGCGCTCCGCTGAGCTGACGCCTGCCGAGCGGGGGTTGCTCGCGGCCGCCTTCGTCGCCCTCGGCGTCCTGCTCATCCTCACCGCCGCCAACGCGCTGCTGGGCGCCGCCGACCCGGCGATCCGCGACTGGCTGAGCTCGTCCATCGCCATCCTGGTGGCGGCCATCATCTGCCTGCGGCCGCTGCGTATCCACACCTGCCGGCGATCCTTCTCCCTGGTCGCGGCAGGCGTCACCGCCTACTGCGCGGGCAACGTCGTATCGGCCACCTGGCTGTCGCACGTGGCGAGCCGACCCGTCCCGTCGGCCTCAGACCTCCTGTGGCTGGCCTTCTATCCGCTGGTCGCCGCGGGCATCGTCGGCCTCACCGGGATCCGCGGTCGCAACCGGCCGCCCGCCGGGGTGTGGCTGGACGGCATCGTGGCCGGCGGCGGCCTCGCCGCCATCGGTGCCGCCGTGATCGTCCCCAGCGTCCTCTCGGCGCACGGCAGCGCCGCGACGCTCGCCATGGACCTCACCTATCCGATCGGCGACCTGCTCCTCGTCGGGCTCGTCGTCGGGATCATCGCGCTGCGCGGCTGGCGGATCGACCGTGGGTGGGCCGGCCTGGGCGCGGCCTTCGCGCTACTCGCCGCCGCGGACTTCCTCTACGCCATCCAGGGCACCGGTGCCGCCGGGCGTCCCAGCGCCGTCGCCAACCTCACCTACCTGCTCGCCCTCTCGGCCGTCGCCTTCGTCGCCTGGCAGGCCCCGCCGAGCCGGCCGGAGCCCAAGTTCGCCTCATGGTCGGTGCTGCTCGTGCCCAGCGGGTTCATGTTCGCCGCCCTGGGGCTGCTGCTCCTCGACCACCTGCACCGGCTCAGCGCCCTGCCGTTCGGCCTGGCCACGGTCACCATGCTCGCCGCGATGAGCCGCATGATCGTCGCCTTCCGCGATGCGCGCGGACTTGCCGAGGCGCGGCGGCTGGCCGGCACCGACGACCTCACCGCTCTTCCGAACCGGCGGCGCTTCATGGCCCTCACCGAGGAGGCGATCGCCGCCAGCGAGGCGTCGGGCCGGGGGCTGGTGGTGCTCATGCTCGACCTCGACAACTTCAAGCAGCTCAACGACACGCTCGGCCACCACGCCGGGGACGAGTTACTGCGCAAGATCGGCCCGCGCCTCCAGCACGCGTTGCGCCACCTGCACACCGTCGGCAGGCTGGGCGGCGATGAGTTCGCCGTCCTCCTGTACCCGGCGCCCGGCGAGGACGCGATCGTCGCCATCGCCCAGGACATCGTCGGCGCGTTGCGTGAGCCGTTCACGGTGAGCGAGCTGTCACTCAGGGTCACCGGAAGCCTCGGGATCGCCACCTTCCCCGACCACGCCCGCGACGCTGCCGAGCTCATGCGCCACGCCGATATCGCGATGTACCAGGCCAAGACGAGCCGCGATCGCTACGACTTCTACGCGCACGAGCGCAACACCCATTCCCTGGAGCGTCTCGCCCTCGCCGCCGAGCTCGCGGTGGCGCTCTCCAGCGACGCCATCGAGGTCCACTACCAGCCCAAGGCCGACGCCCGCACGCGGCGGATCGTCGGCGTCGAGGCCCTCGCCCGCTGGCGCCGCGCCGACGGGCGGCTGGCCCCGCCGTCCGAGTTCGTCGGGCCCGCCGAGCACGCCGGCCTGTCACGCGAGCTGACCCGCCGGGTCGTCGAGATCGCGCTCGCCCAGGTCCGCGCCTGGCGCGACGCCGGCTACGACCTCCAGATGGCGGTCAACACGACCGTCGCCGACCTGCTCGACGTCACCTTCCCCGACGAGATCGAGGCCGCTCTGGCCCGTCATGGCCTCCCCGCCGAGGCGCTCGTGCTCGAGGTCACCGAGTCCTCTGTCCTGGCCGACCCCGATCGCATCGGCGCCGTGATGCAGCGGCTGTGCGAGCTGGGCGTCGAGCTGTCGCTTGACGACTTCGGGACCGGGTACTCGTCGCTGGCCCACCTCAAGGCGCTCCCTGTGGGCGAGCTGAAGATCGACCGTTCGTTCGTCTCGCGGATGTGCACCGACGCCACGGACTCGGCGATCGTCTACGCGCTCATCCAGCTGGCGCGCAAGCTCGACATCCGGCTCGTCGCCGAAGGGGTCGAGGACCGCTGGACCCTTGACGCGCTGCGCGTGCTCGATTGCGACCTCATCCAGGGCTTCCTCATCAGCCGGCCGCTGCCCGCCGCCGACATCGAATCCCAGCTCGAGTCCCAGCGCCGCCAGCGCCTGAGCTCGGGCATCGCCCATCGCCATGACCAGCTCAACTCGCAGCGTCGCTCGATCGACCGTGCGCGGATCGCCGTCTGATGGCCTGTGCCCTACCCGAACGGGTGGTGTGGCCCGATCTATACCCCGGGCCGGTGGTGGAATCTGACCGGAAAGGGGATGCTGAGCATATGAGTGCTGTTGTACCGACGCCGATGCTCCGTGTGGCCTGCGGCGCCCAGCGCGGCCGGCCCGGCAGCGGTGGCCGGCTCGTCATCGCGCCCGGAGCCGTGCGGTTCGAGTTCCACGCCGCCGCCGGGGAGCTCGGGCTCCCGCCGGTGATCCACGCACGGCCGCCGCTCGTCTTCGTGCGCGCCCGCCTGCTGCCGCCCGGCTTCAGCTCGGCGCTGATCCTCCACGGTGACGAGGGCACGGTGACGGTCTTCACCTGGTGTGGCCTGCGCGCCCGCGTGCTGCGGGCACTCGCCGAGGCGGAAGTGGCGTTCTTCGAGCGGGTGACGTGGGTGTCGATCGAGGCGGCGGAGCGCCCGACCGGCGCGGCGACGCGGCACCGCGAGCCCGTCACCCACTAGCGTCGCCGGCAGGGCCCGCACCCGGCACATCGGCCGCGGTCCCCGTGCCCGGGGCCCCGGAGCGGTCAAGTAGGATCGCCCGCCATGCCGATCGGCATCATCACCGGATCCGGCACCCACGCGCTTCCCGGGTTCGCGGATGCCGAGCTCCTGTTGCACGAGACGCCGTTCGGGACGATCGAGGTGTCGCGGGGGCGCTTCGCGGGGGTCGACGTCCTCCACGTCTCCCGCCATGGGGCCGGTCATGTGCGGCTGTCACATCACGTGACCCATCGGGCCGACATCTGGGCGCTGCACGGCCTGGGCGCGACCGCGGTGATCGGCTGCACCGCGTGCGGCGCCGTGGACCCGAGCCTGCCGCTGGGATCCCTCGTCGTCTTCGACGACCTGCACTTCGCCTCCAACCGGCTGCCTGACGGTTCGCTGTGCACGTTCTTCGTGGCGCCCGGCGACCCGGCCCGCGGCCACTGGATCCTCCACGGTGGGCCGTTCTCCGAGGGCGTGCGGGCGGCGGTGCTGGCCGCGGCCGCCGAGTCGGGGCACACCGTCCGCGACGGCGGGGCCTACGGCCACGTCGACGGGCCGCGCTTCAACACCCCCACCGAGATCGCCCAGTTGGCCGGGTGCGGAGTCGTGGCGGTCAGCCAGACCGGCGGCCCCGAGACGGTGCTGTGCGGCGAGCTCGAGCTGCCGTTCGCGCTGGTGGGCTTCGTCACCGACTACGCCAACGAGGTCGTGCCGGGAGAGCCGACGCCGGTGGCGACGTTGATTGAGCTGATGGGCCAGAGCACCGGCGTGTTCGCCGACGTGCTCGCCCTGGCGGTCAACCGGTTGTCGGGGGAGGCGCCGGCGCCGGGCGGGACCATGTACCGCTTCGAGCAGGGGTAGGACGGTGGCGGGGCCGCCAGCCGTATTGGTGATGGCGGGCGCCGCGCGGGCGCGGCCGGAGCTGGGCGAGCTGCTCGGCGACGACCGCACGGCGGCGGTCGAGCGTCTGCTGCTGGCCCGCGCGGTCGAGTGGGGCGAGGCGCTCAGCGACGGACCGGTGACCGTCGCGCGCGACGACGAGGGGCTCGCCGACGCGGTGCCGCGCGTCTTTGATGAAGCCGGCCACGGTGCCGTGATCGTCGTGTGGCCGGTGCTGGCACGCTGGCGCGCCGTGCATGCCGATGCCGTCCTGGACGATCTGGCCGCCGGCTGTGAGGCGTCGATCGCCCCGGTGTTCGACGGGGGGCTCTACCTGCTGGCCCTCGCGCGCGTCATCCCTGCGCTGCTCGCCCTTCCCGCCGAGGCGTGGGACAGCGCGGACGTGATCGGGCTGGTGCTCGCGCCCATCAACGACGCGCGGGCGCCCGTCGGTCTTGTGCGCCCCGAGCGCGCGTTGCGCAGCCACGCCGATGTGCGGGCCGCCTTGGCGGACCCGTTGCTCGACGAGGAGTTGCGCTCGCTCCTGGCTGGCTGAGCGCGGTCAGCCGCTGACGGAGTCCAGCAGCTGCAGCAGGTCGTGGGCGGCGAGCTCGACCGCCTTGTGGCGCCACTCGCTGGCCCGGTACACGGAGGCGATGAGCCCCATCCGGTGCACGCGGCGGAAGTCCCCGTAGACGAACGCGTAGCGGGCCTTGGTCTCGTCGGTGGCGCCCTCGGTGAGGCCGAGGTGCCACTCCGCGTACTCGTCCCACGAGTGGTTCTTCAGGTAGGCGTTCTGCGCCTCGGCGCGCGGCTGGGCCTGGTTCCACTCGCTGGAGAGCACGTACTGGCGCTTGCGGATGAGCTCTTCCGCGTGCGAGACCGCCGCCTCGTTGAGGGCGTAGGAGGCCATCGACTCGCGGGCCTGACCGACTACTGGCGGTAGTTCTCGACGACGCTCTCGTTGCGGACCTGCGCGTCGTCGGGGTTGCCGCCCTCCTCGCGCAGCGCGCGGCGCTGGCGCAGGAGGTCCCAGCACTGGTCCAGCGAAACCTTCACGGCTTCGAGGCGCCGCCGGTCATCGTCGGTGGCCTGGCCCGAGGACTCGCGATTCCAGAGCTGGTGCTCCTCTGAGACGAGCTGCTCGATGTGGCCGTGGATCTTGTCGTCGTCCATGGGGCACAAGGTACTCCTCCGTGTAGTCCTGCTCGAATTTCGGCGCGTGAGTTACCCTCATACCGCACCGGGCTCAGGAATGGGGAGTGGTGTAACGGCAGCCCGCCAGCCTTTGGAGCTGTGAGGTCCCGGTTCAAATCCGGGCTCCCCAGTTTGTAACGAAATCGCTGCAAATAGCGGGGTCTTTTCCGTCCGGCACACGAACTAGTGTTCGCGTCATGCCGTGGCCTCCTCCATTCTCCGAGCAGGACCTTCGCGCGGCGATTTCGCAGTCGCTCACATGGGCCGGGGCGATGCGCCTCCTTGGCTATGAAGCCAAGGGCGCCAACTACCGGACCCTGCAGCGCTGGGCGAAGATCTGGGTAATCACAACCGAGCATTTCGACCCCAGCGTCGGGCGCCGTGCAGCGAACGCAGCGCGAGTGAAGGCGCTCGACGAGGTGATGGTGGAGAACTCGACCTATCGGCGAGGTCAGCTCAAGGACCGCCTGTACGCTGAGGGGCTGAAGCAGCGCACCTGCGAGATGTGCGGGCAAGGGGAGATCTGGCGTGGCCGGCGCATGTCGCTCGTTCTCGACCACATCAACGGCGTCTCGAACGACCACCGCCTCGAGAACCTCCAGATCGTCTGTGCGAACTGTGCCGCGACGCTTGAGACACATTGCGGACGAAACGTGCCGCGCGAGCGCACCTGTCCTGGCTGTGGCCAGGCGTTCGCGCCCAGGCACATCCGTCACCGGTACTGCTCCCAGAAGTGCTGGGGCACGGTGTCGAGCGAACGCAAGCTCGGGGTCCCGCAACCACACCTCCGGCGGGTGGAGCGGCCGTCCTACGAGCAGCTGATGGAGGACGTCCGGACGATGAGCATGCTGGCCGTCGGGCGCAAGTACGGGGTCTCGGACAGCGCCGTGCGCAAATGGATTCGCTGGTACGAGCGGGGTTCTGAGGGAAAGGGGGAGACAGAAGCCGCGTGAGGTGCATACGATTCGGTTGTGACCGCGCCCGTCGTCGTCATCCTCGCCGCTGGGCAGGGCACGCGCATGCGGTCGGCCGTGCAGAAGCTGCTGCACCCGCTGTGTGGCCGGCCGATCATCGAGTGGCCGGTGGCCGCCGCGCGGGCGGCCGGGGCGGCGAAGATCGTGGTGGTGGACGGGCCGGACCGGCGGCTGGCGCCGGCGCTGGACGGCGCCGTGACGGTGGCGGTCCAGGAGCGGCCGCTGGGCACCGCGGACGCCGTGCGCTCGGCGGTCGACCAGATCTCCGGCGGGGACACGGTGGTGGTGGTCAACGGCGACGCGCCGCTGGTCACGTCCGAGTCGCTGCGGGGGCTGGTCGAGGCTCACGAGGGCTCCGGCGCGGCGGCGACGATCGCGACCATGGTCCTGGCCGACCCCAGTGGCTACGGGCGGGTGGTGCGCGCGGCCGACGGCACGGTGGAGCGCGTGGTGGAGACCAAGGCGGCGGGCGACGCCACCGAGGCGGAGCTGCGCATCCAGGAGGTCAACACGGGGATGTTCGCGTTCGATGGCGCGGCGCTGGCGAGCGCGCTTCAGGAGGTCCGGGCCGACAACGCCCAGGGCGAGCACTACCTGCCCGACGTGCTGCCGATCATGCGGGCGCACGAGCGCACCGTGGGCGCCTATGTGCTCTCCGACCCCGACGAGCTGCTTGGGATCAATGACCGGGTTCAGCTGGCCGAGGTGGCCGCGGTGGCCCAGCGCCACATCCACGAGCGCCACATGATCGCGGGCGTGACGATCGTCAACCCCGGGGCGACGGTGATCGACGCCGACGTGACCATCGGTGAGGACACCGTGATCGCGCCCTTCACGAGCCTGCACGGCGCCACCGCCATCGGCCGAGGATCCACCATCGGCCCCAACAGCACGCTGACCGACGCCACCGTCGGCGACGGCGCAAAGGTGCTCCACGCCTACGTCACCGGTGCGGTCATCGGCGACAAGGTGAGCGTGGGACCGTTCGCCTATCTGCGCCCCGGGACGGTGCTGCGCGAGGGCTCCAAGGCCGGCACGTTCGTGGAGATCAAGAACTCCGACGTGGGCCGGGGGACCAAGGTGCCCCACCTCTCCTACATCGGCGACGCCGACATCGGGGAGGACACCAACCTCGGGGCGAGCACGATCACCGCCAACTACGACGGCTATCGCAAGCACCGCACCACGATCGGCAGCCGCGTGAAGACGAGCGTCGACACCACGTTCGTGGCGCCCGTCTCCATCGGCGATGACGCCTACACGGCGGCCGGATCGGTCATCACCACCGACGTCCCGGAGGGCGCGCTGGGCGTGGCGCGTTCACGGCAAACCAACATCGATGGCTACGCTGAACGTCGCCGCCAGCAAGCCGCCGCCGAGTCGAAGGAGGGCCAGTGAGCACCACGGAGTCGTCGGCCCCCCCACCTACACTGGACGAGGACGAGATGAGCGTCACGGAGACCGCCACAGTGCCGACGATCCTGCGCCGCGAAGCCGATAAGCGACTCATGCTCGTCACCGGACGGGCCAACCCGGAGTTGGCCGCCCGGATCGCCGACAAGCTCGGCGTCGAGCTCTCGGACGCGACCACCAAGACGTTCGCCAACACCGAGGTCTACTGCCGCTTCCAGGAGTCGGTGCGCGGCGCGGACGTGTTCATCGTCCAGCCGACGTGCGCCAACGAGGCCGCCGGGCTGAGCGCCAATGACGCGCTCATGGAGCTCCTCACCATGGTCGACGCGGCCGTGGGCGGATCGGCGCACCGCGTCATCGCGGTGACCCCCTGGTACGGCTACTCGCGCCAGGACAAGAAGTCCGCGCCGCGCGAGCCGATCTCGGCCCGGCTGGTGGCCCGCATGCTCGAATCGGCGGGGATCGATCGCATCCTCACCATGGACCTGCACTCCGGCCAGATCCAGGGCTTCTTCCAGAAGCCGTGCGATCACATGACCGCGCTGTTCATGCTCACCCAGTACTTCTCAGACCTGAGCCTGGAGGACCTCGTCGTCGTGGCTCCCGACGCCGGCCGGGTGAAGCTCAACAAGCAGTTCGCCCACAAGATCGGCGCGGACCTGGCCATCCTCAACAAGGAGCGCCCCGCCCAACAGGTGGCCGAGATCAGCTACATCATCGGAGATGTGCGTGACAAGACCGCGCTGCTCGTCGATGACATGATCGGCACCGCGGGCACGCTGGCGGCGGCCGCCCAGGCGGTCCGCGACGCCGGCGCCCGGCGCATCTACGCCGCCGCCACCCACGGCAACTTCTCCGGCAACGCCTGGCAGAACCTCACCGAGGCGGGCTTTGAGCAGGTCGTCGTGACCGACACCATCCCGCTGGCGCCCGGCGCACCGAGCAACATCCGCGTGCTCTCCTGCGCCGACCTGCTGACCAACTCGATCCGCCAGATCTTCACCGACGGATCGGTCAGCGACGTCTTCGGCGGCGAGAACCAGCTGTTCTAACGGCGGGCGCCCCGCTACCGATCTCAGCGCACCGCGCCCCCGACCCGCACCGACCCGCACCGATCACCGTGGGCCCTCCCGACGAGCCGGCCGCCAGCCGCCGGATCCAGTCAGAGCGAGCCGGCCGCCTGCTGGACCTGCTCGGGCTCAGCGATGAGGAGCTGTGCCAGGTGCTCGGCGTCGACCCGCTGACCCTGCTCTCGGGCCAGCTCGACCATCGCCCGGAGCTCCCCATCCTGCTCGACCTCCTCGCCGAGGCCGAGGAGCGGGCCGGCCCGGCCGTCCTGCGCCGGTGGGTCCGCGCCGCTGGTCCCGGCGGCCGGCCGATCGACGCGCTCACGCAACGTGACTTCGCCGCCTTCGAGGACGCGCTGGGCCAGTTGGCGGAGCGAGGGTTCATCCTGCGCGGTGGAGGACCGCGCGGTGGCTGAGGCGCCGACGCACGCAGGGGGCCGGGCCGATGGCTGAGCCCTTCCCCCACCGTCTCCGGGTCCGCTACTCGGAGTGCGACCTCCAGGGCGTCCTCTTCAACGCCAACTACCTGGCCTACATCGACCACACGATCACCGAGCTGTGGCGCGCGGCCTATGGCGGCTACACCGTGATGCTGGACCGCGGCACCGACATCGTCGTGGCCGAGGTCAACATGCGCTTCCTGGGCTCGGCGCGCTTTGACGAGGAGGTCGTCATCGAGGCGACGGTCACCAACCTCGGCACCACCAGCGTCACCACCGCGTTTCGGTTTTATCGCGGCGGCACGGAGGAGTTGCTGCTCGAGGCGGAGATCCGCCACGTGTTCATCGACCCTGCCACCGCGGCCAAGGCGCCGATGCCCGACTGGGCGCGCGAGGGGCTCGCGCCCTGGCACGTGCCGGCCTAGTCCTTTTCTTCGGGCTCCGGAGGCTTCTTGGGCCAGATGCCGATGAGGTGGTGAAAGAACCGCGCAAACGTCCGATCCACCGCTGCGGCCGTCCCCGCCATCACGCCGGCCTGGAGCGCCCGAGCGCCCACGACCTTCATCGTGCTCCCCCCACCGCTGCCCGGAGTGGGCGGCGGCCCGTCGTCGATCTTGGCCCAGATGCTCCGAAACACAGAGCGGCCGACCCTGCCGGCGATGATCGCGCTGATGATTGCGAAGGGCTTGTAGAGGAGCCGAAGCAGGAACATTTCGCTGAACCCTAATGCACAGCTTCGCGGACGCCTCGCCCGATGGACAGCGTTTGTTCTCCACATGGCGGTTGTGAACGACCGCCCGGCCTGGGTAAATACACCCAGACGTTGCCGAGTTGTGAAGGAGGGAACCGATGCTCGAGGAGGATCCAATCCGCGAGGAGGGCGCAGCGGAAGAGCTCCTGCGCCGGGCCCTGCTCGACGACAGCTCGGCCGTCGCCGTGTCCCTGCGGGTCAGTGGACTGCCCCTCAGCGAGTCGATGACCGTCATCTTCCACGGCCGGCGCGACCTCGGCACGCTCCAGACCTACGTGGCCTACGGCAGCCGCGGCGCCGGGGCCACGGTGTCGGCCGGCGAGCTGCTGCGCGTGCCCTGTGACCTCGATCTCGCCAACGCGGAGGACCGCGATGAGGCCGAGCGCCTCTACGTCGAGCAGGCCACGGCGCTGCGCGACGCGCTCGTCGGTGCCGACACGGTCCTCGACGTGTGGCGCGAGCCCCTGAGCGAGCTTGCCGGCAGCGGCGTCGCCATCGACCATTCCGTTCAGCTCTCGGTCAAGCTCCCCGCCCACCGGCTGCTGCCCACCGCGCTGGTGGCCACCGAGTCAAAGCTCGTCGTCACCCCCGTGTGCAGCGCCCGCACGCTGGCCGACGGCCGCCCCCCGATGGGGATCGCCTGCGCCCAGCAGGACCTCAGCCGCGTCTACCCACTCGCCGACGACCCCGAGCGGTGCGTCGAGGACTTCCTGGAGCTGGCCGCCGAGCACGCGCTCCTGCTGGCCGAGCGCCTCGACCACCAGGAGGCGTCGGTTCAGCGGTTCATGGAGCTCAGCGACCCCTGAGACAGGCGCGGGCGGCCGAGCGTCTCGGCTACCGTCCGCCCGCATGCGCCGCCGCCGGGTCATCGTCTCGATCGCGGCCGGGATCGTCGTGTTCCTGGCAATCGCCACGCTGCTCACCCGCGCGCTCAACGTCGGCGACGCCGAGCAAGCGGCCATCACCAGCCTCGTCCAGGCCGAGGCCCACGGCAACACCGCCGAGGTCATCTCCCTGATCACGGGGTGCAAGGCCAGCGTCGCGTGCCGCGCCCGAGCGACCGCCAACGTCGCGGCGCTCCGTCACAGCGGCGAGGTCTCGATCGCCGAGATCAACCCGTCATCGACGTTCTCGGTCGCCTCCACCCTCGGCACCGCGCGGGTGGCGTGGGTGGCGGGCAACTCGCTCCCGCGGGTGCAATGCCTGCGCGTCCGTCACGCGGGCAGCGTGCTTCAGGGCTTCACGATCCAGCTACTGGTCGTCAGCCGGCGGATCCACAGCGACGCCGATTGCCCCAGCCACTTCTAGTGGCGCCTCCGGTGCCTCGATGAGGCGAGCGGACCGGGCGGCGGGCAGGCTCGCGGACCGGGCGCCGCTCACGGTGGGGCAGGCGCTCGCCGAGGCGACCGTGCTCCCGTAGGCGCACGCGCGCGGGAACCGCGTCAGGCAGCGGGATTCCGCCGCGTGGAGGCTTCGGCGCCTCCGGGGGACGCTTGGGACCGCGGCCCCAGCCGTCGTCACCCTCGTCGGGGCGCCGATCGGGGCCGATCGGAGTGTCCTTCAGCGCGGGGAACATCAGCAGAGCCACGCAGCCGAGCCCGAGCAGGTGGACTCCGGCGATCCAGAGCATGAGGGCAGCCCCACTCATGTCGCTAGGTTAGCGCACCGTTAGCGCGCTGTGTCCCGGTTTTCAGCGGGATCTCTGAACGCTGCGCGTGGGCATTTCGGCCACCGGCCGGGCGTTTTCGGCGGATGGCGCTACCATCGAACGCCGCTCATGGCACGCAACGACACCACCGCATTCAAAGTCTCCCCCCGCGAGCCGGGAGGGTCGCGCTCGGCGCGCCGCCTGCGTCGCGAGGGCAACGTCCCCGGCGTCATCTACGGCGGCGGCGAAGAGCCCGTCTCCTTCCAGGTGTCCGCGCGCGACCTGCGCCACGTGCTGCAGAGTGCCGGCGCCGTGCTGGACCTCACCGTCGAGGGCAGCCAGGCCACCCCCGTCGTGGTCAAGGAGCTCATCCGCCACCCGATCACCGGCGACACCGTCCACCTCGATCTGCTGCGCGTCCGCCTGGACGTGAAGATCCAGGCCACGGTCGTGCTCGAGCTCACCGGCGCCGAGGACGCCCCGGGAGTCAAGGACGGCGGGGTGCTGGATCAGATCACCCGCGAGCTCACCATCGAGGCGCTGCCGACCGACATCCCGGACTCCCTCACCCATGACGTGTCGGCGATGGAGATCAACGACACGCTCACGCTCGAGGCCCTGACGCCGCCGTCGACGGTCACGTTCGTCGACGACCCCGAGACGGTCATCGTCACGCTCAGCCCGCCCAGGCTCCAGCTCGAGGCCGACGACGAGATCGAGTCCGAGACCGAGGTCGTCGGCGAGGGCGAAGAGGGCGACGGCGAAGAGGGCGAGGGCGCCGCCGAGGGCGGCGACTCCGAGGCCTCCGGCGACTCCGACGCCGAGTAGCGCGCCGCCATGCGCCTCCCCGGACGGGGCCGCGGCGGCGGGGCTCCCGTCGACTGGCTGATCGTCGGCCTGGGCAATCCCGGCGCCGAGTACAAGGGCTCGCCGCACAACATCGGGTTCGAGGTCGCCGAGCGGCTCAACCAGCGCTGGGATCTCGGCAAACCCAAGGCCAAGTACCGCGGGCTGCTCACCGAGGGCCGCACCGGCATCGGTCCGGGGCACGCGAGGGTCGCGGTCCTCATGCCCCAGACGTACATGAACGAGGCCGGCAAGTCCGTCGGGCCGGCGCGCGGCGAGCTGAAGGTCGACCTCGACCACGTGCTCGTGATCCACGACGAGATCGACCTCCCCTTCGGTGACATCCGGACCCGTCTGGGCGGAGGCCTGGCGGGCCACAACGGCCTGAAGTCGCTCAAGGCCTCGCTGGGCAGCGCCGACTTCCACCGCGTCCGGATCGGCGTGGGCCGCCCGCCGACCACCGATCCCGACCGCGTCGCCGCCTACGTCCTGGGCAAGTTCAGAGAGCCCAGGGCCGACGTCGAGGCGCTCATCGACGCGGCCGCCGACGCGGCCGAAAAGATCGTCGAAGACCCTCCGGACGAGCTAGTCGCGGGTGCCTAGACTGAGAAGAGCAGCCTTTGATGCTCTCCTCCCTCCTCGCCCACGCCGATGACGATCCGCAGACCGCCGCGCTCCTGCGCGAGGGCGGTGACGCGTTCGTCTCCCAGTCGCTGCGGCCCTACCTGGTCTCGGCGCTCCTGGACAGCGACCCGGCACAGCCCGCGATCGTCGTCGCCGGCGACGACCGCGCCGCGCGCGACCTCGCCGCCGGGCTGAGGACCTGGCTCGAGCCGCGGGTCGTCCGCTACTACCCGAGCCGCGGCGTCAACTACGAGTCGCACCTCGCGCCGCCGCCGCATCTCGTCGGGCTGCGCATCGCGGCGCTCGACGCCCTGCTGGATTGGCAGAAGGAGCCCGGCGACGCGGCTCCGGTGGTCGTCGTCAGCGCCGTCGCGCTCTCGGAGAAGGTGCCCGACCCGGCCATGCGTCCCCACGGCTTCGTGCTGCGCGCCGGGGAGCTCATCGACCTCGACGAGACCGCCATGGACCTCGTCGCCGCGGGCTACGAGCGCGTCGATCAGGTCGAGGACCGCGGCCAGTTCGCCATCCGCGGCGGCCTGCTCGACGTGTTCCCGGCCACCGAGGACCGCGCCGTCCGCGTCGATCTCTTCGGCGACGAGATCGAGGCCCTGCGCTGGTTCTCCACCTTCACCCAGCGCTCCCTGGACGACGCCGACTGCGTGGAGGTGGCCCCGGCGGCCGAGCTCGCGCTCGAGCACCGGGAGCTGGCGGAGATCGCCGCGCTCGAGGATGCCTCCGAGCGGCCCGACATCACCGAGCTTCTCCCCGTCGAGAACTTCCACTCCTTCCTGGAGCTGACCTCCGCCGACGCGGCGGTGCTCGTCTCCGGCTCAGAGGACCTCGCCCCGGCGCTCGCCGACCACTGGCAGGACGTCACCGCGGCCTTCCACGACGAGGACGCCCACCACCTCTACGTCGCGCCCGACGAGATCCTCGACCAGCTCGCCAAGCGCGTCCGGATCCGCCTCTCGAGCATCGACCAGGATCAGCCCTTCGCCTTCCGCGCCCAGGCCGCCGACATCGCCGCCCGCGGCCTCAAGGAGGCCGAGCCCGAGCTGGAGAAGCTCGCCCGGTCCGGCTACCGGACGGTGCTGACCTTCGCGCGCAGGGGCGAGGGCGAGCGCTTTGCCTACAACCTCGGGCGCCTGAAGACCAGATGGTTGGGGGAGGGCGAGGACGGAAACGCAGCCCGCGCGGCCGCCGGCCAGATCACGATCGCCCAGGCGCGGCTGCAGGCCGGCTTCATCGCCCCGCAGTTCCACCTCGCCGTCATCCCCGACCACCGGCTCTTCCAGCGCCGGCGCGCCGCCGAGAAGCCCGGCCGCGAACGGCGCCGCGGCGTCCTGCGCAGCTTCGCGGACCTGCGCACCGGCGACATCGTCGTCCACGAGGACCACGGCATCGCCCGCTTCGCCGGCTTTGACACCAAGACCGTGGCCGACGTCACCCGTGACTACCTCTACCTCGAGTACGCCGGCTCTGACCGGGTGTTCGTGCCCGTCGACCAGCTGGCCAAGATCAGCCGCTACGTCGGCGCCGGGGGCGCGCATCCGCCGCTGTCCAAGCTCGGCGGCACCCGCTGGGAGACGATCAAGTCCCGCGCGCGCCGCGCCGCCCAGGAGCTGGCCGGCGAGCTGCTCAACCTCTACGCCGAGCGCAAGCGCCGCGAGGGCCACTCGTTCCCGATGGACACCGACTGGCAGCGCGAGTTCGAGGACGCCTTCCCCTACACCGAGACGCCCGACCAGCGCGACGCCATCGAGTTCGTCAAGGCCGACATGGAGGCCCCCCGGCCGATGGATCGCCTCATCTGCGGCGACGTCGGCTACGGCAAGACCGAGGTGGCGCTGCGCGCCGCGTTCAAGTCCGCCCAGGACGGCAAGCAGGTGATGGTGCTGGCGCCGACCACGATCCTGGCCCAGCAGCACTACGGCACGTTCACCGAGCGCCTCAAGGACTACCCGGTGACGATCGAGCACGTCTCGCGCTTCCGCTCCGCCGCCGAGCAGAGGGAGACCGTCGCGCGCTTTGCCAAGGGCGAGGTCGACATCCTCATCGGCACCCACCGCCTGCTCTCGCGCGATGTGCGGGCCAAGGACCTGGGGCTGCTCGTCGTCGACGAGGAGCAGCGCTTCGGCGTCAAGCAGAAGGAGCTCCTGCGCCAGCTCAAGCTGCGCGTCGACGTCATCGCCATGAGCGCGACGCCGATCCCGCGCACGCTGCAGATGTCACTGGCGGGCATCCGGGACATCAGCGTGATCGAGACCCCGCCCGAGGGCCGGCGGCCGGTCAAGACCTACGTCGGCGAATACGACGAGGAGCTCGTCCGCCGCGCCCTCATCCGCGAGAAGGAGCGCCACGGCCAGGCCTTCTTCCTCCACAACCGCGTCGAGACGATCGAGGAGACGGCGGTGCGCCTGCGCGGCCTGTGCCCGGGCATGCGCTTCGAGGTCGCCCACGGCCAGATGGACGAGAGCACGCTGGAGAAGCGGATGCTGAGCTTCCTGCGCGGCGACGCCGACGTACTGGTGTGCACCAGCATCATCGAGTCGGGCATCGACATCCCGCAGGCCAACACCCTCATCGTCGAGCGCGCGGACATCTTCGGCCTCTCCCAGCTCTACCAGATCCGCGGCCGCGTGGGCCGCTCGCGTGAGCGGGCCTACGCCTACCTGCTGTATCCCAGCGCGGCGGCGCTCACCGCCCGAGGCGGCTCAGCGATTGAGCGCCCTGAGCGACTACACCGAGCTCGGCGCCGGCTTCAAGATCGCCATGCGCGACCTGGAGCTGCGCGGCGCGGGCAACCTGCTCGGGGACGAGCAGTCCGGCCACGTCGCCGCACTCGGCTTCGAGCTCTACATGCAGATGCTCGACGAGGCGGTCGCGGCCATGGAGGAGGACACCGCGTCTGACGAGGAGTGGGAGCCCGTGCGCCTGGACGTCAACGTCGATGCCTACGTGCCCTCGGACTACATCCCCTACGAGCAGGCCAAGGTCGACGTGCACCGCCGCATCGCCGGCGCTCGCGAGGTGGCCGACCTGGTGACGCTGCGCGAGGAGCTCGAGGACCGCTTCGGCGACGTCCCCGACCCGCTGCACAACCTCATCGCGCTCCAGCAGGCCCGGATCAAGCTCGGCCAGGCCGGGGCGCGCGCCGTCACCGTGCGCGGCGACCGGCTCGCGGTGACCCCGATCGAGCTCGACTCGGTGCGCGCCAAGAAGATCCGCGCCGAGATCCCCGAGGCGCTGTACGAGTCGGGCAAGTCCCAGCTCTCGGTGCGGGTGCCCAAGGATCCCGCCCAGCGTTTCCCGGCCATCGTGAGGGCCGCCGACGTCCTGCTGTCGGTCACCCGCGAGGCCGAGGCTGAGGCCGCCGTGGCCTAGGCCGACCGGCCGAGCGCACTTCACTAATACTTACGACCGGTCCGCGAAAGGGCCGCTACTATCGGCCGGGTCCAATGAAGTCTCTCCGTTCCATCCTGGCGCTCGGCGCCTTTTTTGTGGTCATCGCCGCGGCGGTCGCCGGGTGTGGCAGCTCCAGCTCCGGCGTCCCCAGTGACTCCGTGGCTGTCGTGGCCGGCAACCCGATCAGCACCGCGGCCTTCAAGCACTGGATGTTCGTCGCGGCGCAGGGCCAGGCCGCTCAGTCGCCCGGCTCGCCGGTGATCATCCCCGACCCGCCGAACTACACCAAGTGCATGGCCGACGCCCGCAAGGCCATTCCGACCCTGGCCAAGACGCCGGCCAAGACGCTGAAGACCGACTGCAGCCAGCTGTTCACGACGCTCTCCGGGCAGGTCCTGGACTTCCTCATCAAGGCGTACTGGTACCAGGCCGACGCGCACAAGCTGGGGATCAACATCACCGACGCCCAGGTCCAGAAGGCGCTGGCCACCGCCAAGAAGTCCCAGTTCTCCACCGCCGCCCAATTCCAGTCGTTCCTGAAGACCTCAGGGCAGACGGTGAACGACATCCTCTTCCGCGTCCGTGTCAACCAGATCTTCCAGAAGCTCACCGCCAAGCACCCCTCCACGGTCACGACGGCGGCGATCGCGAACTACTACAACACCCACAAGTCACAGTTCGGGACGCCGGAGACGCGCAACATGGACATCGTCCTGACCAAGACCCTGGCCGAGGCCAACGCGGCCAAGGCGGCGATCCAGAAGGGGCAAGCCTGGAGCGCGGTCGCCAAGAAGTACTCGATCGACCCCAGCAAGAGCACCGGCGGGGCCCTCAACGGCGTCACCGCCGGACAGCAGGATTCGGCGCTCTCCAAGGCCGCGTTCGCGGCATCGCCCAACACGCTCATCGGCCCGGTCAAGAGCCAGTTCGGCTACTACCTGATCAGGGTCACCAAGGTCAAAGAGGCCACCCAGCGCTCGCTGGCGACGTCCACCGCGCTCATCAAGCAGACGCTGACCAGCCAGCTTCAGACCCAGGCGCAGACGGCGGTCGACAACCAGGCCAAGAAGGACTGGCTCAAGAAGACCTCGTGCCTCAAGCTGTACGCGATGGCCGACTGCAACGGCTACAAGGCGCCCAAGACGAGCTCCACCACCGGAGCCGCAGGCGCCGCCGGAGCTGCGACCGCTCCCGCGGCGCGCCGGAACCGCCACCGCCGCGCCCTGACCCGTGTCGTCCCCCGAGGACGCCGCACGGTCCCTGACGACGCTTGACGAGATCACCCGCCGGCTGCGGCGCGAGTGCCCGTGGGACCGCGAGCAGGACGAGCGCACGATCGTGCCCCACACGCTCGAGGAGGCCTACGAGCTGGCCGACGCCGCGCACCGGCGCAACGACGCCAAGATGCTCGACGAGCTCGGCGACGTCCTCTTCCAGGTCCACTTCCTGGCCCTGCTGCTCGAGGAGCGCGGCGCCGGCGATCTGAGCCAGGTGGCCGAGCACGTCACCGAGAAGCTCATCCGCCGTCACCCTCACATCTTCGGTGAGACCGAGGTCGAGAACGCCCAGGAGGTGCTGCGCAACTGGGACGCGATCAAGCGCACCGAGGCGGGTCGCGAGCCCGGGATCTTCGGCGAGGTGCCCGAGAACCTCCCGTCGCTGCTCCATGCCCGCAAGGTCCAGCGGCGCGTCGCCTCCAGCGGCTTTGACTTCCCGGGGGAAAATGACCCCACCCACCCGCTGCAGTCCGTGCGCGACGAGCTGGCCGAGCTGGAGGACGCCGACACCCCCGACGATCGCTACCACGAGCTCGGCGATCTCCTGTTCGCGGTGGTCAACGTGGCCCGCAAGCTGAAGGTCGACCCGGAGCTCGCGCTGCGCTCGGCCTCCGAGCGCTTTCGGGGCCGGGTGACCATGGCGGCCGACCTCGCGGCATCCGAGGGCGGAAGCTGGGACGATCTCCCGCCTGAGCAGCAGCTCAGCTACTACGCCCGCGCACGCCTGACCGAAGGAGACAACAACCCGCGATGAGCCAGATCGAGCACGTGCACGCCCGCCAGATCCTCGACAGTCGTGGCAACCCGACCGTTGAGGTGGAGCTCAGCGTGCGCTCGGGCGCGTGGGGCCGCGCCGCAGTGCCGTCGGGGGCATCCACCGGGGAGTTCGAGGCCACCGAGCTGCGCGACGGCGGCTCTGACTGGATGGGCAAGGGCGTGACCAAGGCGGTCGAGAACGTCAACGGCGAGATCGCCACCGCGGTCCATGGCCAGGACGCATCAAGCCAGGCGGCGCTCGACCGGATGCTCATCTCGCTCGACGGGACGCCCAACAAGTCGCGGCTGGGGGCCAACGCGATGCTGGCCGTGTCGCTCGCCGCGGCCCAGGCGTCGGCGGCCGAGCAGCGGCTGCCCCTGTGGCGCTATCTGGGCGGCGAGACCGCCCACATCCTGCCGGTGCCGATGATGAACGTCCTCAACGGCGGCGCCCACGCGGACAACGCCATCGACTTCCAGGAGTTCATGATCGTGCCGGTGGGCGCGCGTACCTTCACCGAGGCGCTGCGCATGGGCTCCGAGGTCTTCCATCACCTCAAGGCGACGCTGCGCGAGGATGGCCATTCCACCTCGGTCGGCGACGAGGGCGGCTTCGCTCCTGACCTGGAGTCAAACGAGCAGGCGCTTGAGGTCCTGATGGCGGGTATCCGCGCCGCCGGCTACATCCCGGGCGATCAGGTGGCGATCGCGCTGGACCCTGCCGTCTCCGAGCTCTACAAGGACGGCGAGGGCTACGTGCTCGAGCACGAGGGCCGCACGCTCAGCGCCGAGGAGCTCGGCGCCTACTGGGCGGACCTGTGTGACCGCTACCCGATCATCTCGATCGAGGACGGGATGGACGAGGAGGACTGGGACGGTTGGTCGGCGCTCACCCAGCGCATCGGCAACCGGATCCAGCTCGTCGGCGACGACCTGTTCGTCACCAACACCCAGCGGCTCAAGCGCGGGATCGACAGCGGCGTGGCCAACGCGATCCTCATCAAGGTCAACCAGATCGGGACCCTCACCGAGACCTTCGCCGCCATCCGCATGGCGCGGGAGGCCGGCTATGCCGCGGTGATGTCGCACCGCTCGGGTGAGACCGAGGACGTCACCATCGCCGACCTGGCCGTGGCGACCGGCTGTGGGCAGATCAAGACGGGCGCCCCTTCGCGCACCGATCGGGTGGCCAAGTACAACCAGTTGTTGAGGATCGAGGAGGCTTTGGGCCCCGAGGCCAGCTACCCGGGACGGTCGGCGTTCCGGGCGTAGGATTGAGAGGCGCGTTGCGGGAGGAAGGAACTCGGACGCGTCGAACGAAGGGCGCAAGGGATGCCGCCCGCTCGCCCCGCCACCGCAGCTCCTCGACGCCAGCCTCGCCCGGCTCCCCGCAAGCGCCCGCGGCTGATCGCGCATCCGCCGAAGCTGCGCGTCCGCTGGGAGCGGGTCGGACGGGTCGGGCTGCTCGTCGTGCTGGCGGTCGTCGTGGGGCTCTACGTCGAGCACACGCTGTCGTACTTCGCCACGCGGTCGCAGGCCGATCAGCAGCAGGCGGTCGTCACGCGGCTGGCCCACGAGAACGCCCAGCTCACCCGGCAGGTGAAGTCGCTCAACGATCCGTCGACGATCGTCTCGCAGGCCCGGGCGCTCGGCATGGTGCGCCCCAACGAACGGCCCTACGTGATCACGGGCCAGCCCAGCAGCAGTCCCTGATCTCAGCGGAGACACGGTGAGCGGCCAGCCGGTCACCTACGACGACCTCATCGGCCTGTGGCAGGACGGCCAGCGCCGCCTCTCCGCGGCCGAGCCCGGCGACCGCGCCGCGATGGACCGCGTCGTCGACGACCTGGTCGTCCAGCTGCGCCGCCGGCTCGGAGGCCCGTTCACCGTCAATGAGCTGGCTCGCCTCTACATCGAGCAGGGCACCGACTGGTGCTTCGACGTCGCGGTGCGGGTGGCGCCGAACCGTCCGGCGGCGTGGGATCTCATCACCGTGGCCGGCGCGGCGTTCGCCATCTACGCCCGCCAGGCGATCGACTACACGACTGGGCGTCGGACCGCCGAGAGCCAGTAGGGCTGCGGCGATCCGACGACCACGAGTCGGTCAGGGGTCGGGTGGGCCGGTTCAGTCGTCTTCGTCGTCTGAATCGGCGTCGGACGCGCCGGCGCGGCGGATCACGATCTGGTCTTCCTCGATCGCGACTTCGACCGGGCGGTGGCCCGCCCAGTACTCCGCGTACACCGGGTCATCCTGCACGGCCGGGTCGAGCCACAAGCCGTAGCCCTCCTCGCCGTGATCAAACGTGGCCTCGAGCGTGCCGGAGGTGCGGCGGCGAGGAGTGCGTGCGCCGCGTCCTCCGCGGCGTCCTCGACGGCGGCGCGAAGGCTTTTCAGCCTCGTCGTCCTCGTCGTCCTCCTCGTCGTCGTCATCTTCGGGCTGCTCGGCGGCAGCGGCGTCGAGCTCCGCGGCGATGAGCGCGTCATCCTCGGCGCGCAGGTCGATGTCATCGTCGTCGGTCGCGACGGGGGTCCCGTCGGTCTCGTCGCCACCTTCAAGCTGCTGGTCGCGCTTGAAGGCCTGGATCTGCTGCACTGTCACTTCGAGCTGATGGGCGATCCATGCGTCGGTCCGCCCTTGGCGGACCCAGGCGCGGATGCGGTTGAGCTCGGGTCTGAGAGATCGGCGTGCCATATCGGGAGCGGAGACTAGTGGTTTCGCCGACGAGGCCACCGGCACAGGCGCCGGCCGTGCCTTCCCTACCCCGAAATCCCGCCTCTACTCACGCTCTGAGCCGTCCCTCAGCGCCCGGTCCTGCGGGCCTGAGTACCCGTGCAAAACCTTCTGTGTGCTTGATCTTTGAAAAGCGTTACCGCTATGCTCAATCGAGGGCAGGCGTCGCGCTACGCGTGGGCATGACGCTCCTGTTTTTAGCGGCCAATTGCAGGGAGGCGACTATGTTGGTACTCACCCGCAAGTCCAACCAGAGCATCATGATCGGCGACGACATCGAGGTGTCGGTACTGGCGATCATGGGTGAGAAGGTACGGATCGGAATCCAAGCCCCTCGTGACATCCCGGTGTTCCGCAAGGAGGTCTACATCGAGATTCAGGAGGAGGGCAGCGACAGCCACAAGGGCGCGCGCGAAGAGGTCGACGCGGCCTTGCGCACGCTCGGGGACGGCCCCGCCGGGGCGTAGTCGTAGTATTCCGGCCTGGTGGCCGGGTTCGCTGCTGCCGGCGAGCCGAGCGCTGACGAGCTCGGGCTTTTGCCGCCGCCGGCAGAGCGAAGGGCGGACGCGTCAGCCCAGTAGGTAGTACAGCGTCTCGAACATCGCGGCGGTGACGATCAACGCCGTCGCGATCAGCGAGAAGATGAGCACCCAGTAGCGCACCGAGCTGCGCTTGCGCCGGCGGACGTGCGTCCGCTTCCGTGAGCGGCGCACGGCCTGTCGCCGAAGCGTCTCGCGCCGGCTGCGGTCAAGCTGCGTCTCGTGCCGGAACTCCTGTTCCAGCTGCGCAAGGCTCTGGCGCATCTTCATCGCCATCGGGCCGAGCCTACCAATTGGTGCAACCGCGGGACGTGTACGGGCACACGCCCCGCATGGTCACTCCGCCCTCAGGCGACGTGCTGCTTTTCGTAAACGTCGACGAAATGCAGGTAGTTATCGGCAATCTTGGCCGCCGCCGCCTCACGATCGAGTTCCTTGTCCAAGAAGCTCTTCAGCGCGTCCCACCAGATCGAACGCCCGATGGCGAAGCCGATGAAGCCCTGGACGGACGAGGCGGCGCGCAGCCACTCCTCGACCTTCTCGGTGGAGGCGCCGCGGCCCAGCAGCACGCAGGTGACGCCCTCGCGGCCCGGGCCCGAGCGGGCCTGCTCGGCCAGCATGGCGGCGTCTGACTGCTCGTCGACGCCCTCGATCTTCCAGATGTCCACCTCGATGCCGAACTTCTGGCAGTCCTCGATGGAGCGGCGCATCAGCTCGGGGCGAAGCTCCGCGTCGTAGCGGTCCGCGGACCCGCCGACGGACTCCAGCTGCGCGTCGGTGGCTGGCACCAGCAGCTCGAAGAGGAACTTGCGGTCATTGGCGTGCAGCCAGTCGGCGAGCTCCTTGAGGCGACCGAGCTGGCGCTCGTTCATCACCGTGTCCGGGTCGTCGGGGTTGTAGCGGACGAGCACCTTGGAGAAGTCGGGGTTGAACTTCTCGATGTGGGCGCCGAACTCGGCCCCGTACTGGAAGTCGAACTCGTTCTGGCCGGACTTCTCGACCGGCATCGAGAGCTTCAGGCCCTCGGCGCGAGCCTCTTCGGGGATGTCGCCGCCGAACTGCTCGTCCACGAGCACACCGGTCGCGGCCGCATCGAGGCCACGCTTGACGGCCACCTCCATGCCCTCGTAGATGAGGTGCTTGGCGTCGGTGATGGTCGCCGTCTCCTCGGCGGTGGGATCGCCCTGGATCCCGAACATCTTCTTCTGGAACGACCCACGATGGTCGAACGCGAGGATGTACAGCTTTCCGTCGTAACCGAGCGCCATGGCAACCCGCCCTTCCCGTTCACGTTTTTGAAGTCCGACGTCCAGTCTAGGACTGATTTGCGGGGCCCGCCACGACGCAGACCCTCCGCAGACCGGACGATCCCTTAGGCTTGGCGGCCAGTGGAGCACCAGTTCGTCGGACACGAATACTCCATCGGGATCGAGGAAGAGCTGATGATCCTCGACGCGTCGTCGTACGAGCTCGTCAACGCCATCGAGGCGATGCTCGAGTCCGCGCCCGTGGGCGACATCAAGCCCGAGCTGATGGAGTCCGTGCTGGAGATCTCCACCGATCCCTGCAACGGCGTGCCGGAGGCCGGCCAGCAGCTGCGGGCGCTGCGCCGCCAGGTGGTGGAGACCGCGGCCGGCAAGGACCTGGCCATCGGCTCCGCCGGGACGCACCCGTTCGCGATGTGGGAGGACCAGCGGATCGTCGCCCGGCCGCGCTACCGCGACCTCATCTCGGCGCTGCGATTCGTCGCGCGCCAGGAGCTCATCTTCGGCATGCACGTGCACGTCGGCCTCGACGACCCCGACAAGGCCATCCACGTCGCCAACGGCATGTGCGTCCACGTGCCCGTGCTGCTCGGCCTCTCGGCCAACTCTCCCTTCTGGCGTGCCAGCACGACCGGGCTGGCCTCGACGCGCACCCCGATCTTCCGCGCCTTCCCCCGCGTCGGGATCCCACCCCACTACGAGGACTGGGAGGACTACGAGCGGCGGATCGAGTTCATGGTCGAGGCCGGGGTCATCGAGGACTACACCTACCTGTGGCACGACGTGCGCCCGCACCCGATGTTCGGGACCGTCGAGATCCGCGTGATGGACTCCCAGACGCACATCGAGCATTCGCTCGGGCTGGCCGCGCTCGTCCAGGCGATGGTGCGCGAGCTCGCCGAGCACTACGACGCCGGCAAGACGCTCTCGCCCTATCCGTTCGAGATGCTCGATGAGAACAAGTGGCTGGCCGCCCGCCACGGGCTGGAGGGCGAGCTGGTCGATCTGCCGAGCTCTGACCGCGTGGCGACGCGGGTGCTGGCGCGACGGCTGTTGGACCGCATGCGCGAGCACTGCACCGACCTGGGCTCCCTGTCAGAGCTCGAGGCGGTCGAGGACCTGCTGGCGCGGGGCAACGGAGCGGCGCGCCAGGTCGTCGTGTACGAGGCCAACCACGATCTGCGCGAGGTGATGGCGGAGATCGTGGCCGCCACATTGGTCTGACGGAGCGCCGCTCGCGAGGCGGTCACCACAAAGCGCCTCAGACGAGGCCGGGCCGGTTCTACAATCGGATCGTGAGCACCGGCGGACCAGACCTCTTCGTGATCTGCAAGAGCTGTGGATCGGAGGTCAGCCCCTACATCACCGAGTGCCCGTACTGCGGGAACCGGCTGCGCAAGCGCGCGCCCAAGCTCGACCGCGACCAGCGCGTGGCCGAGCGCAAGGCGCGCCGTCAGCCGCCGCCGCTGCTCTCGCGGCTCAAGCGCGACGAGATTCCCGGCATCCGCGGCGACACCCGTCCCTACGCCACGATCGCGCTCGTCGTTGCCGGGCTCGTCGGGTGCCTCTTGTGGCGGACGAACCTCGGCGGCTCGCAGGGCGACCTCATCGTCTTCGGGCAGCCCGGCTCGGAGTGGTGGCGCCTGTTCACCGCCGCCTTCACCTACGACAACGTCGGCTACGCGATGATCACCCTGGGTACGGTGGGCCTGTTCGGCTGGCTGCTGGAGCGACGCCACGGTCCCTTCCCGGTCCTCGCGCTGTTCATCATCGGCGGCGTGGGCGGCTTGGCCGCGACCACGGCGATCGATCCCAACGCGGTCCTGCTGGGCGCTCAGGGCGGCGCGCTGGCGCTCGTGTGCGCGTGGGCGACGCCGGACCTCTTGACGTTGCGCTCCGGTGGGCAGGTGGACGGCGACATCATCGGCGCCGCCGTCATCGCGGGGGCGGTCGCGCTCATGCCGCTCGCCGACCCGACCGCCAGCTGGGTGTCTGACGGAGTCGGCATCGTCGCCGGGTTCGCCGTCGGGATCCCGTTGGCACTCATCGGCGAGCGCTGACGCTCAGTCGACTCCGGGCCCCAGGGCCCGACGGGCGACGCCGATCTATGATCGACACGAGTGCCGGAGCGCGCCTACACCGACGCCGAGCTCGATGCCGCCATCGCTGAGCTCACTGACCCGACGCGGTTGCAAGACGCCCAGGACATCGTCATGCGCGCCGCCCCCTCGCTGCAACGCGTGCTGGCCGCGGCCATCGCCGAGGGTGGATGGTTTGACGCCGCCCACGAGCAGGCCGTCCGCGAGGCGGCCGGCGAAGCCGAGGGCGAGGCTCGGCTGAGGGCGGTCAAGACGCTGCTGGTCGAGGAGACGCGACTGGGGATGCTGGTGGGAGTCGCGGTCGGCTTCGAGCTCTCACGCGCGCTGCAACGCACTGACCCCGCAGATCAACAGGAGGACTGAACCCACGATGGATGTCCGTTTTCTCGGCCACGCCGCCTTCGAGCTTTCCGACGGCGACACCACCGTCCTGATCGACCCGTTCCTCAGCGGCAATCCCAAGGCCGCCGCCTCGCCCGACGAGGTCAACCCGACCACGATCCTCCTCACCCATGGCCACGGCGACCATGTGGGGGACACCGTTGACATCGCCAAGCGCACCGGAGCGCCCGTGCTCGCGATCACCGAGCTGGCCGGCGAGCTGGAGGGAGAGGGCCTGGAAGTCGTCAACTGCAACCTCGGCGGCTCCCACGCGTTCGACTGGGGCTGGGCCAAGCTCGTGCCCGCCTGGCACACCTCGACGACGCCCAAGGGCACCGTCAACACGCCCGCCGGGCTGCTGGTCAACTTCAAGGACACGCTCGTCTACCACCTCGGCGACACCGCGCTGTTCTCCGACCTGAATCTCGTGGGCAAGCGCCGCCAGGTGGACGTCGCGCTCGTCTGCATCGGCGGCCACTTCACGATGGACCGCCACGACGCCGTCGACGCCGCCGAGTTCGTCGGGGCCAAGACCGTGATCCCGTGCCACTACAACACGTTCCCGCTGATCGAGACCGATGCCCAGGCGTTCAAGGCCGACGTCGAGTCGGCCACGAGCTCGATGGTCGTGGTCCTGGAGCCCGGGGACACCCACACGCCATGACCCACGCCATCGTCCTCATCCAAGCGGAGGGCTCGGCCCTGGCGACGCTCGGCGGCGAGCTGGCCGGCATCGAGGGGGTGGCCGAGGCCTACTCGGTCACCGGCGAGTGGGACTTTGTGGCGATCCTGCGGCTGCGCGAACAGGAGATGCTCGCCCAGGTGGTCACAGGGAAGCTGTCCCAGCTCTCGGGTGTCCGCCGGACGCAGACGATGGTCGCGTTCGAGGTCTACTCGCGCCACGACCTGGAGGCGCTGTTCTCCGTCGGGCAGTAGGCCGCCGAGGCAGCTACCGCTCACGCAGCCGCCGCCGAGGCAGTTGCCGCCGAGGCAGCTACCGCACGCCCGCCGTGGCCAGCGCCTGATCGAAGGCGTCGGCCATGGCCTCGTAGGTGTAGGGCTGGACGGCGGCGCGGGCGGCGGCGCCCAGGCGCTCGCGCAGCGGGTCGTCGGCCAGCAGTAGATCGATCGATCTAGCGAGCGCCGCGGGGTCTCCGGGCGCGACCACCGCGCCCGTCGTCCCGTCTGACACCAGGCCTCCCGCCACCGCCCCCACCGCGGTGGAGGCGATCATCGGGCGGCCCTGCTCGAAGGCCTCGTTGCAGACCAGGCCCCACGGCTCCTTGAAGCGCGGGGTGGGGATCGACGGGAGCAGGGCGAAACGCGAGGCGGCGTAGGCCACCGGCAGCTCGGCGCGGGGCAGCGCGCCGACGGCGCGGGTGCGCGACAGACCGGCGATGCGGGGGGCCAGGGGCCCATCACCGACGACGAGCAGCGTGGCGTCACCACGGACCGACGGCCACGCCTGGGCGATGACGTCGACGCCCTTCTCGGGCACAAGACGCCCGGCGTAGAGGACGAGCGGGCCGTCGCCGAGCCCGTGGGCCGCGCGGAACGCCGCCACCTCGCCGTCGCTCACCGTGCGCCGGAACAGCTCGGGCTCGACCGACTGGGGGGCGACGAACACATCCGAGTCCCGGCCCCGGATCGAGGCGACGAACCGCCGGACGTGCTCCCCGTAGGCCAGCACCGCCTCGGAGTGGCGGAAGATCCGGCGGGTCACCGGGAGCGCCACGGCGTGCGCAGCGGACCGGGGCTGGTGCCAGATCGAGGCCCAGAACACGAACGGCTTGTGGTAGCGGTGAGCGCCCGCGTAGGCCGCGGGCAGCAGCGCCCCGCCGGCGAAGGGGGCGATGACCGCGTCATAGCGGCGCCCGAGCCTCAGCGCCTCGCCCCGTCCGTCCAGGCGGCGCGCCGGGAAGTCGGCGGCGGCCAGCTGCGCGTCGAGGTCGGCGAACCAGGCGGGCGCGTAGCGCTCCCCGCCGCCGTAGCAGAGCACCTCGGTGTCATGGCGCTGCGCGAGCGCCCGGTAGAGCGGCAGCCGGTAGTCGCTCAGGTAGGTGGTGAGGATCGCGATCGCCACGGCGACGCATGATGGCGAGAGCGACCTGACTATGCTCGGCCCGATGAGGCGCAGGGCGTCACTCGTGGCCATCATCACGTGCCTGGGGCTTGCGGGCTGCGGCGGCTCGTCATCCAGCTCGAGCACTCAGGCCGCCGCGACGCCGGCCACGTCTGCGTCGCAGACGACCGCATCCTCGACCCCGGGGGTGGCCGCGACCACCGCCACCTTCAGCGTCAGCGGGGAGGGCCCGGCCGTCACCACCACGATCACCTCGGCCCCGCCCGAGGTCCCCAAGACCAAGACGCAGAAGCACCACGGCGCCACGCACGCCGCCTCCCAGGGCGCCCACGTGCAGACCGACGTGACCATCGGCGCCAACGGCGACATCTCACCGCCCGTCGTGTCGGTCCCCTCCGGCGTCGGCGTCGAGCTGCACGTCACCAATCACGGAAGCGGCGCCGCAACGGTCGCGCTGAGCGTCCCGGGCCATCCCAGCGTCCACGTGGCCCCGGGAGCGAGCGCCACGCTCGAGACCGGAGGGCTCAAGGACGGGACCTACCGGCTCCTGGTCAACGGGACCCCGCGCGGTCAGCTCATGATCGGGGCCCAGGGCGGCCCGTAGCCCGCCGGCGCGCCCTCAGCCGATGCGCGAGCCCGGCTCCGCGCCCCGGTCGGGCCGCAGGAGCACCACGCCGCGCTCGTCGTCGAGCGCGCCCAGGACCAGCACCTCGGAGAAGAACGGCCCGATCTGGCGGGGCGGGAAGTTGACCACGCCCACCACGAGCGTGTCCTGGAGCTCCTCGCGGGAGTAGTGGGTGATCTGGGCCGAGGAGCGCTTGACGCCGATCTCCGGGCCGAAGTCGATCGTCAGCTTCCACGCGGGCTTGCGCGCCTCGGGGAAGTCATCCACCGCGACGACACGGCCGACGCGCATGTCGACCGCCATGAACTGGTCGAACTCGATCAACGGTGCGCGAGCGCGAGGCTCTCGCGTCCCCACCAGCGATGCACGCGGGTGCGGAAGAACGCGAGGGTGTGGGGATCGGAGCCGGTCGACGAGGGCGTGGAGCTCGACTCCGGCGACGGCTGCGTCTGTGTCTGTGTCTGCGACTGCGGCGGCGGCGGCGGCGTGGTGGTGGTCGGCGTCGTGGGAGTCGTCGTCGTGCCGGTCGGCGTCGTGGGCGTCGTGGGCGTGGTGGTCGTGCCCGTGGTCGGCGTCGTCGTGGTGGTGGTTGTCGTCGGCGTCGTAGTCGTGCCCGTGGTCGTAGTCGTGGTGGTCGTCGTCGTCGTGGCCGGTGGGGTGTCGGCCGCCGGTGTGGGAGTCGTGGCCACCGTGGTCGGCGCGCTGGGCAGGACTGTCGGGTCAGACTGGGTCTGCGTCCGCCCGGTCACCGGCGGCTTGGCCGCCACCGTCGTCGGATCGGTGGTGGTCGTCGTCGGCGTCGTGGTGGTGGGGTCCGTAGCGGTGGTCTTGGCGGTCTTGGTGGCCTTGGTCACCTTGGCCGTCTTCTTGGCGTCCTTGGTGGCGGCCGCGTTGCCGTGGACCGAGGAGCGAGGCTCGGAGTAGGCCCGGGCAGACGGCGACGGCGAGGGCGCGGCGGACGCCGACGCGTGCTGTGCCGGCGCGCTCGAGGACGCCGGGACCGCGGCCACGGTGGCCTTGTGCAGGAGGTGGCGGTGGGTCGAGTGCCCGGCCTCGACGGCGCCCGCGGTGACGAGGGCCGCCGCGGCCAGTCCGGCCGCCGCCTTGCCGGCGAGCGCCCCGATGCCGGCGGAGATGAGCCCGCTGGAGCCGGCCGCCGCGCCACCGGCCACCGCGGTCGTGCCCGCAACGGCAGCACCCGCACCGGCGGCACCGGCGCCCGCAGCCCCGGCGCCCGCAGCACCGGCGCCGGCAGCCCCGGCGCCCGCGCTGGAAGCCGCGGCGGTGGCCGAAGCGGTCGAGCCCGAGGCGGCCGAGTGGCCCAGATGCAGGAAGAGGACCTTGTGGAACATCGCCATCGGCCCGACCGGCAGCAGCGCGGCGAGCGCGCGGTTGGTCTTCTTGAGCTCGGTCCGGAACGTGCTGCAGCGCTTACAGCTGCGCAGGTGGCGGCGCACGAGCGGGGTGGGTCGGCGCTGGAGCCCTTCGGCGATCTCGGCGAGCTCGATCCGGACCTGGTCGCAGGACAGCAGGCGCGCCTCGGCGGCCTCGGCCAGCGATACCCGCGCGCGTACCAGCAGCGACTTGACCGAGGGAACGGTGGTCTCCATCGCCTCGGCGATCTGCTCGTAGGAGAGGGCATCCATCTCGCGGAGGACCAGCGCGGTCTTCTGGGTCTCGGGCAGCTCGTGGATGTCGCCCACCAGGAGGCGGAACTCCTCGCGCTCGTGCACCTTGTCCGCGGTGGTGGCGCCGTGCTCGGCCAGGTGGTGGTCCATCGAGTCCACGCCGATCGCCTGGGCCCGCCGCAGGTGGTTGAGGCTGCGGTTGCGCGCGATCCGGTAGAGCCAGGGACGGACGTTGATCGGCCGGTCATCGGCGAGGATCGCGTTGAACGCCGCGGTCATGACCTCCTGGAGGACGTCCTCGGCGTCCTCGCGGGAGCCGAGCAGGTGGCGGCAGAACGCCATGAGGCGCGACTCGTATCGCGCCAGCAGCACCTCGAACGCGGTGGTGTTGCCTCTCCGCAGGAGCGAGATGAGCCGGTCGTCCGACTGGAGACGCAGCAGCGCGGACCGCCCGTGCAGTCCAACTCCGCCCGAGTATTTCAGCGCTGAGACTTCCATCCGGCTAAGTGCGGGGGTGACTCCCTTCTACCCGCCGAGGACACGCTAGCAGCGCATAAGTTGCGGTGGTTCGGGGAAGGATCGCCGGGAACCTGGCCGGAAACCAGACCGTTGGAGAGGGACCCGAGGAGGGGCCGGACGCGTGCAGATGTACCCGGGGAGGGACTCGAACCCTCACGCCATAAAGGCAGTCGCTCTTAAGGCGACCGTGTCTGACCAATTCCACCACCCGGGCAGGCACTCGGACGGTATCGATTTGTGCGCTCATCGCCAAGCGTTGCAGGCATTTCGGGGTCGACGGTTGCCAATTGACAGGCGAATAGAGCACTTGCTAGGTTCGAATTCCGGTGTGTTGCGGCGGCTGTCCAGGTCCGGCGCGCGAGGAAATCGATTGGTGAGGTCGCGGCGGTGCGCAACTCAAGTGTGATCGGCCGTGTCGCCGCCATCGCGGCTGTCGGGATCGCCCTTGTCGCGGTGGCGATCATCGTGCTGTCCAGCGGGAGCACGTACCAGGTGCGCGCGGTGTTCGCCAACGCAAGCCAGATCGTGAGCGGAGACCTCGTCGAGGTGTCGGGCGTCTCGATCGGCACGGTGTCCAACATCGCGCTGACGCCGAACGGGGAGGCGCAGCTCACCCTCAACATCACCAACCACGCGTATGACCCGCTGCGGCAGGGCACCCAGGCGACGATCCGCGAGCTCTCGCTGTCGGGGATCGCCAGCCGCTACGTCGACCTGCACCTGGGCGCCAACAGCAATGCGGCGATCCAGGCCAACGGCGTCATCCCCACCGCCGACACCACCAGTGAGGTCGACCTCGACGAGATCTTCAACACGCTCAACGGCCCGACGCTCAAGGGCCTCCAGGACGTGTTCCAGGGCTCGGCATCACAGGTCAAGGGCGCCGGGCAGAAGATGCAGGCGGCCTTCCAGTACCTCAACCCGGCCGTCGCCGCCTCCAGCGCCCTCTTCCGCGAGCTCAACCGCAACACCGGCGACTTCACGAACTTCATCACCAAGACCGGCAAGCTCGTCTCCGACGTCGCCACGCGCAGCTCAGACCTCAGCGGGCTGGTCTCGCACCTGTCCACCACCACCCAGGCGCTGGCCAACCAGCGCGTCGCCCTGGGCCAGTCACTCCAGCGCCTGCCCGCGTTCATGCGCCTGGCCAACACGACCTTCGTGAACCTGCGCTCCGCGCTCGACGACCTCAAGCCGCTCGTCGACGACTCAAAGCCAGTGGCGCCCAAGCTCCAGAAGCTGCTCGTGCAGCTGCGCCCGCTCGCGCGCAACTCGGTCCCCACGCTCAACGACCTGTCGAGCATCATCCACCGGCCCGGCGCCGACAACGACCTCATCGAGCTGACCAAGCTCGGCGTGCCGCTGTCGGCGGCGACGGTCAAGAGCATCAACGCCAACGGCCAGACCCGGCCGGGGGCGTTCCCCGAGTCGACCACCGCGCTGAACGACTCCACGCCCGAGCTCGCCACCGCGCGGCCCTACGCGGTCGACCTCACCGGCTGGTTCGAGGGCTACACCCACCCGGGCACCATCGATGCCAACGGCGGCTCGAGCCGCATCGCGCCGGTCATCGGCGTCGGCTCCGTCGAGAACGGCGCGCTCAACCTGCTGCCCGCGTTCACCGACCCGACGCTGCGCAGCGTCCTCGCCTTCGGCGGGCTGGGCGGCGTCACCGGCAGCGGCCCCTCCAACCCCACCGACTCGCAGGGCGTTCTCGTCACCGGCCAGGGCGATCGCTGTCCGGGCTCGATGGAGCGCGGGGCGCTCTATTACCCGGAGAGCGGGTTCCCCTGCAACCCGTCCGAGACCCCGACCGGTAAATGAAACGGGTCCTCATCTCCGGTGCGCTGCTGCTTGCCGCCGCCGCCTTCGTCTTCCTCGCCACCGGCGCCTCCAAGGGCACCGCCCAGGGCACCTACAAGATCGAGTTCCAGAACGCCTTCGGCCTCGTCACGGGCGCCGATTTCAAGGTCGCCGGGGTTCCCGCCGGGACGATCAAGGCGATCAACCTGGACCAGAAGAGCCTCAACGCCGTGGTGACGATCCAGGTCAACCGCTCGGGCTTCGGCCAATTTCACCAGGACGCCAGCTGCGAGTCGCGCCCCGAGTCGCTGATCGGCGAGTACTTCGTCGACTGCAACCCCGGCAGCTCGGGCCCGGTGCTCAAGGCCGGCGCCACGATCCCCGTCAGCCACACGCAGTCGACGATCCCCGCCGACCTGCTCCAGGACACCATGCGCCTGCCCTACCGGCAGCGCTTCTCGCTCATCGTCAACGAGCTGGGCGCCGCCGCCGCGGCGCGCTCCGGGGACCTCCAGGCCGCGCTGCACCGCGCCGTGCCGGCTCTGGACGAGACCGACAACCTGCTCAACCTCCTGGCCAATGACTCCACCACGCTCCAGGCCCTGACCAAGGACTCCAACAGCGTCATCACCGCGCTGGCCAATAACTCCCAGAACGTCAACAAGTTCATCGACGTGGCCGGCAAGACGGCGGCGGACACCGCCACCCAGCAGGGCAACCTGCGCACCTCGCTGCAGCGCCTGCCGGGGCTGCTTCAGCAGCTCAAGCCGACGATCGCCCAGCTCGGCACCACCGTCACCACCAACGAGCCGGTGCTCCAGAACCTCAACCAGGCCTCCGGGCAGATCGACCGGCTCCTCACCGACCTGCCCGCCTTCTCCAAGTCCGCCAAGCCCGCGATCAAGTCGCTGGGCCAGGCCTCGATCACCGGCAAAGCCGCCGTGACCGCGGCCACGCCGACGGTCAAGGACCTCAACGCCTTCGCCAAGCCCACCCCCGAACTGGCGGGCAACCTCGCCATCGTCCTGCACGACCTCGACGACCCCAGCCGCGCGGTCGAGCGCGACCCGCGCAGCCCCGGCGGCAACGGCTTCACGGGGCTCCAGGCGCTGCTGGGCTACGTGTTCAACCAGACGCTGGCCGTCAACACCTTCGGCCCCGAGGGCCACGTCCTCGCCGTCGACGCCTTCGTCAACCCGATGTGCTCGCCCTACGCCACTCCGGCCACCGTCGCCCTGGCGCTCAAGCAGTACGGGTCCGCCTACCGTCAGTGCTACTCCTGGCTCGGGCCCAACCAGCCCGGCGTCAACGAGACCGACCCGTCGAACCCGGGCGCCCCCGTGCCCGATCCGGGCGGAGCGCCCCCCGGCGAGAGCGGGCCCAGCACCAGCGCGAGCCGTCTCACCGCGGCCGAGGTGCAGAACGCCATCAACGCCAACAAGAAGCAGCCCGCCGCCAAGAAGACCAAGAAGAAGAAGGGCAAGGGCAACGCGGCCGCGAACCCCAGCGCCAACTCCCCGTCGACGACGACCGGCTCGGGCTCCTCGACCAGCGCCGCCAGCGCCCCGACCAGCTCCGGCAGCGGCTCGGGCCCGCCCATCGATCTCGGCAAGACCATCGGCCAGGTGCTCCAGGGCACCGTCGGCGGCACCCCCGCTCCGCAGCCCGCCCAGCCGGTCGTGCCGCCCGCCCCGACCTCATCGGGCAGCGGGAGCTCGTCGTCGCCGAGTGGCACCGCCCAGCAACTCCTCAACTACCTCCTCTCGCCATGAGCGCCGGCACGCGAAAGGGCAAGCGCGCCCGACGTCCCTCGGCACTCTCCAACCCGGTCCTGGTCGGGGCGATGACCGTGCTCGTGATCATGGTCGCCGTCTTCCTCGCCTACAACGCCAACACGGGGCTGCCCTTCGTCCCCACCGACGAGCTCAAGGTCAACGTCGCCTCGGGCTCTGACCTGGTGCCGGGCAACGAGGTCCGCGAGGGCGGCTTCCTCATCGGCGTGGTCGAGTCGCTCAACCCCATCCAGCTCCCCAGCGGCCAGGTGGCGGGCCAGCTCACGCTGAAGATCAACAAGGCCTACGGCAAGGTGCCGGTGAACACGACGGCGTCGATCCGCCCCCTGTCGGTGCTGGGCCTCAAGTACGTCGACCTGAACATCGGCAACTCCAAGCAGATGATCCAGGACGGCGGCACGCTCCCCATCACCCAGACGAGCGTCCCGGTCCAGTTCGAGGACATCTTCCAGGCCTTCGACGCCAAGACCCGCAAGTCGATCGATCAGAACCTGGTCGGCTTCGGTGACACCTTCGCCGGACGGGGGTCGGCGCTCAACGACACGTTCGCGAGCCTGCCGTCGCTTTTGGGGTACCTCAAGCCCGTCACGCAGTACCTGGCCGACCCCAACACCGAGCTCACCCGCTTCTTCAACAACCTGGAGGGCGTGATGGGGGCGGTGGCGCCGGTGGCCCAGACCAACGCCCAGCTGTTCACCGACATGGCCACCACCTTCCAGGCGATCGACCACAGCCCCTCAGACCTCGAGTCGACGATCGCCAAGTCGCCCTCGACCGAGCAGGTGAGCACCCAGTCGCTCGCGGTCCAGCGCCCGTTCCTGGCCGACTTCAACACGCTGGGCATCCAGCTCGCGCCCGCGACCGCCGAGCTCAAGGATGCGCTTCCGGACATCAATCCGGCGATCGAGGCCGGGACCAAGACGCTCGCCCGCACGCCCGTGCTCAACACCAACCTCCAGCAGGTCATGGGCGCGTTGAAGACCCTGTCCCAGGCGCCCGGGACCAACGTCGCTGTCAACGCGCTCACCGGCACGGTGAACACGCTCAATCCGATGGTGCGCTACCTCGGCCCCTACCAGACGGTCTGCGATGACTGGAACTACTTCTGGACCTACCTGTCCGAGCACATCTCGGAGGCCACCAGCTTCGGCTTCGCCCAGCGCGCGCTGATCAACCTCGGCAACCCGACTCAGCCCAACAACGTCGGGTCGGCCGGGGCGACGGCGCCGGCCAACGGCGGCGGCTCGACCTCATTGGAGACCGGCGGCAACGAGTTCCTGCACGCGCAGCCCTACGGCGCGGCCGTTGACAACCAGGGCAACGCGGACTGCGAGACCGGCCAGCGCGGGTACCCGCTCAAGCTCAACCACCTCGACCCGCAGGGGCGCGACCTCGGCACCGACACCCACACGCCGGGCGACCAGGGCCCGACCTTCAAGGGCCGCGCCCACGTGCCCGCCGGCGAAACCTTCAGCCGCAACCCGACCACCGGGCCCCAGACCGCCAACGTGCCGCAGAACCCATGAGACTGAGACGCAAGGGCAGCAAGAAGCGCCGCAAGGGCATGAGCAAGTTCACGGCCGGCGCCATCGGGATCGTGCTGATCGCCGTGTTCTCCTACGCGGCGTACACGAAGTTCGCCAACCCGTTCGCGCACAAGTACACCGTCCACGCGACCTTCGCCAACGCCAACGGCCTCCAGCCCGGGTCGCTGGTGCGCATCGCCGGAGTCAACGTTGGGACGGTCACCGCGGTCTCCACCGAGCCCGGCTGCAAGTCGGCCAGCACCACCCAGACCGCCTGCCAGGCGGCGGACGTGACGATGAACATCACCAATCAGGGCCTGCCGATCCACGACGACGCCACCTTCGCGATCCGCCCGCGCATCTTCCTGGAGGGCAACTTCTTCGTCGACGTCTCACCCGGGACGCCGGAGGCGCCGGTGGCCAACGACAACCACACCTTCCCGATCCAGCAGGGCGTCGAGCCGGTGCAATTCGATCAGGTCCTCACCGGCCTGCAGGACAACACCCGCCAGAACCTCCAGACGCTGCTGCAGCAGTACGGCAAGGCGGTCAAGGAGGGCGGCCCCTCGTTCAACAAGTCGATCCAGTACTGGCTGCCCGCCTACGAGTACTCGTCGATCGTCGCCCACGACGCGCTCGGCATCGAGCCCCACGACCTCTCCAACTACATCGCCGCTCAGGGCCAGGTCGCCGGGGCGATCGACACCCACCCGCAGAACCTCGAGAACCTCATCACGGACTTCAACACCACCGCCAACGCGTTCGCGCGGGAGAACACCTCGCTCGAGCAGACGGTGGCCCAGCTGCCCAGGACGCTGTCGGCGGCGATGCCGGCCTTCAACGCGCTCAACGCCGCCTTCCCGCCCCTGCGGACGCTGGCCAAGGCGCTGGTCCCGGGCGTGAAGTCAACCGGGCCGATGGTGGACGCCAGCCTGCCCTTCGTCACCCAGCTCAACGACCTCGTGCAGCCGTCCGAGCTGCGCGGCCTCACCGCGGACCTGCGGCCCACCGTGCCGGCGCTGGCCAAGCTCACCAAGGACACGATCCCGCTCATGCGCGACGAGGTCCGGCCGACGTCCAGCTGCGTGGCCAACGTCATCTACCCGTGGTCTCAGCTCACCGTCCCGGACCCGAACTTCAACGCCTCCAACGGCTTCCCGCCGCGCAAGGTCTACGTGGAGGCCGTCGACTATCTGCCCGGTCTGGCCGGCGAGTCGCGCGACTTCGACGCCAACGGTCCGTACATCCGCATCCTGGGCACCGGCGGCACCCTCACCTACTCGCTGCAGCCCGGCCTCTTCGGCCAGTCGCTGACCAAGCTCGACGCCGTCCAGCCGGAGGTCCCGCCCGGCGGCAAGCGCCCGCCGTACGAGGAGACCGTCCCGTGTGAGACCCAGAAGCCGATCACCGACCTCTCCACTCCGACCAGCGGGCCGATCCAGCAGGCCAACACGAGCGGCGCGTCCACGCCCGCCGCCAAGGCGCGCTGGCAGGGCGTCGACCAGAACGCGATCCCCGCCCTGGCCCAGATGGCCCAGGCCTCCGGGCTGAAGCTCAACACGTCGCAGGTGTCGGGCTCGGGCAAGTCCGGCTCCGGGTCGGGCTCGGGCGGCTCTGGCTCGGGCGGCTCCGGGTCGGGCGCTGGTGGCTCAGGGTCGGGCGGGCTCTCCGGGGTCACGGGCAGCGTCGGCCAGGCCATCGCGGGGGTGCTCAAGGGCTCATGATGCGCGCGATCAAAACCCACATGGGCGACTTCATCGCGATCATCGTGCTGCTCGTGCTGTCGATCGCCGTGGCCGGCTACGTCCTCAGCCACGAGCGCTTCCGCTTCCCGTTGATCGACGCCTCGCCGTACACGCTCAACGCCGAGTTCTCGACCGCCCAGGCCGTGACCCCGGGGCAGGGGCAGTCGGTCCGCGTCTCCGGGGTGCAGATCGGCGAGATCGGCAACGTCACGCTCAAGAACGGCGTGGCGATCGTGCAGATGCAGATCGACCCCACGTACAAGAACCTCATTCACACCAACGCCACCGCCCTGCTGCGCCCCAAGACCGGGCTCAAGGACATGTTCATCGAGGTCCAGCCCGGCGGCAAGCCTGCGCCGGTGGCCAAGCAGGGGTGGACCCTGCCGGTCTCCAACACGCTGCCCGACATCGACTCCGACGAGATCCTCGGCTCGCTGGACGGGGATACGCGCAACTACCTACAGCTACTGGTCAACGGCGCCGGCCAGGGCCTGGAGGGCAAGGGCGGCACCGAGCTGGCCCAGGTCTTCGAGCGCTTCGAGCCCACGCACCAGGACCTCGCGCGCCTCAACAAGGCGGTCGCCGTCCGCGGCACGGATCTCCGGCAGCTCGTCAACTCGCTCCAGCGCCTGAACACCGCGCTCAGCCACAACCAGGGCCAGATCGTGCGCCTGGTCGACGCCAGCTCCACCGTGTTCCGCGCCTTCGCCTCCCAGGACACCAACATCAGCGCGGCGATCCGCGACCTGCCGGGCACGCTGGCCCAGACCACCGACACGCTCAACAAGGTCACCACCTTCGCCAACCTGCTCGGTCCGACGGCCAAGAATCTGCTGCCCGCGGCCAAGGCGCTGCCGGCGGCCAACGCCGCGGTCACCGCGCTGGCCAAGCCGAGCGCGCCGATCGTCCAGAACCAGATCCGGCCGTTCGTGGTCGCCGCCCGGCCGCTCGTGCGCAACCTCAAGCCGGCGGCCCAGAACCTGGCCGCGGCCACGCCCAACATCTCCAAGACCTTCGACGTGGTCAACCGCTTCGTGAACATGCTCGGCTACAACCCGGGCAACACCGAGCACGGCTACCTGTGGTGGCTGGCGTGGCTCGACCACAACGCGCGCACGCTCTTCTCGGTGCAGGACGCCAACGGAGACTTCCGCCCGCTGTTCCTCCAGGCCAGCTGCGCCACCTACACCCAGCTGGTCAACGGGGTCGGCTCGGCCGTCCCCGGGCTGGGCTCAGAGCTCGAGAATCTGTTCAACCTCACTCCGATCCTCACCAGCGCGGGCCTCTGCCCGGCTCAGGCCGCCGCCAACACCGCGGACTATCAGAAGTACGAGGCCAACAAGCAGAGCGTGGCCGGCACCGCGTCGAGCACCGCCAACGCCGTGGTCGGCGGCGCCGCCAAGGCGCTCGCCCCCTTCGACCCCCAGCTCCCGGTCAAGTAGATGGACACCGGCAGCCCCTCAGTCACCAAGATCATGACGATGGTGCTGTTCGCGCTGTCGGTGATCGGCCTGACGATCTTCCTGTGGCTGTCGTTCGGCGGCACGATTCCGCTCACCCCGCGCGGCTACGAGTTCCGCGTGTCGTTCACCAACGCCAGCCAGCTCGCCGACCAGGCGGACGTGCGGATCGCCGGCGTCTCGGTGGGCAAGGTGGTCGGCAAGACGCTCGATCCCGAGCACAACCGCACGATGGTCACCATCCAGATGAACAACAAGTTCGCTCCGATCCACCAGGACGCGGAGGCGATCCTGCGCACCAAGACGATCGCGGGCGAGGTCTACGTGCAGCTCACCCCGGGCACGGCCAAGAGCCCCACGCTCGCCGACGGCGGGCTGCTGCCGCGCGGCCAGGTGGCCAATGCCGTCCAGCTGGACACGATCTTCAACGCGCTCGATCCCACGACGCGCGCCGCCTTCCGCCAGTGGCAGCAGCAGCTCGCGATCGCGGTGCAGGGCAACGACCAGAACCTCAACAGCGTGCTCGGCAACCTGCCCACCTTCGCCGCCGACGCCTCTGACGTGCTCAAGGTGCTCGACATCCAGCACACCGCTGTGGTCAACCTGGTGCAGAACGGCGGCACCGTGTTCGGCGCGCTGGGCAAGAGCCAGACGGCGCTGCGCGACCTCATCACCAGCGGCGAGCAGACCTTCCGGACCACCGCGGCCAACAACCAGGCGATCTCGGCCACCTTCCACGTGTTCCCGACCTTCCTGGACGAGACCAAGGCGACGATGGCCCGGCTGCAGAGCTTCTCCCAGGACACCGATCCGCTCGTCAAGGAGCTCGAGCCGGTGGCCACCAACCTCAAGCCGACGCTCACCGACGTGCGCGAGCTGGCCCCGTCGCTGCGCTCGTTCTTCACCAACCTCGGCCCGCTCATCACGGTCTCGAAGACCGGCCTGCCCGCCATCCGCGATGTGCTCAACGGCACCACTCCGCTCCTCGCCTCCCTCGGCCCGTTCCTGGAGCAGCTCAACCCGGTGCTGAGCTGGCTCTCACTCCATCAGCAGCTCATCGCCGACTTCATCTCCAACGGCGCGGCCGGCATCGCCGCCAAGACCAACTCGTTCTCCGGCGACGGCACCGGCCATTACCTGCGCCAGTTCCAGCCGCTGGGCGCCGAGACGCTGTCGTTCGCGGCGAACCGCGATGCGTCAAACCGCGGCAACACATACCCGCCGCCGCTGTGGCTGGCCGACGGGCGCGACTTCTCCGCCGGCGGCAAGAACACCGGCAGCTTCGCCCTGCCGTCCTGGGACTGCAACAACACCGGCGCGGCCGGCGACGGCTCAGTGGCCGCCTCGCCCGGTGCCCCGTCGATCGCCCAGACCGCGACCCCGGCGTGCTGGGTCGCGCCGCCGCTGGCGTCGCTGCTGGGCCAGAGCGGCAAGTTCCCGCATGTGACCCCGGCGCACTACTCGAACAAGTAGCCCACACCCGTTTCGTCGCGGGCCCCCGTGGCGTGATGCAAAATAAGCGTAACTACGGCGCTTATTTTGCGTCGCGGGGCGTGGAGCAGCGGCCGGCCGCGGGCGGCCGTCGCGCGCGGAACGGACCGGCTGCGTCAGCCGGTGGCCGACTCGAGGTCGCGCTGGTGCTCGATGACCGCCGCCTCGCGCCCCTCGCCGAGCGCCAGGAGGTCGAGCAGCGTCGAGGCCAATGCGGCGTTGCCAGAGCCCGAGAGGCCCTCGCGGTCGCCCATCGGCCCCATGGCGCGAACCCACGCTGACGTGGTGCCCGTAAGGGTGGCGTCAGCGGATCCCTCTTCGACGTTCTCGCCGATCTCGGCGTGCGAGCCGGACAGCGTCAACCGGTAGGTCGTGGATGACCCGCTGGGGACGTCGGTGACCTCCAGGTCCACAGTGCCGGTCACGCCGGTGTTGGCGTTGACCAACCCCGGGGCGAGGCGGAAGATGGCACCGAGGTCGACGCGCTCAGAGGTGCGGGGCGGGCTCCACGCCCACTCGTAACCCCAGCGGGCGAGCTCCCCCAGCACGGGGGCCAACTCGCGGCTGCGCTCGGTGAGCTCGTAATCGACGCGTGGCGGCACTTCCCGATAGCGCTTCCGCGTCAGCATTCCGTCGGCGACCATGCGGTTCAGCCGTGACCGCAACTGTTCTGTGGAGATCCCGGGTAGAACCCTTTGGAGCTCCACGAATCGACGCGGACCTGACAGCAGGTCGCGAACTATCAGCAGGGTCCACTTGTCGCCCACCAGGTCAAGTGCGCGGGCATCAGGAGACCACTGGTCATAAGGATGACGCTTTGCGGGCGGTACGTGCGAAATGGGGACTCCCCGGTCTAAGGACGGCGCTTCCACCTACCGAGAATCAGCATAACGAAGAAATCTCGTTTCGCCACCGGTTTTTAGCGCCAGTTTGCAATGCGTGCGTCGTTTCAGGAGTCGCAATGGGCCAAGTGATCTATCTCAACGAGCGGAGAAGTGAACATTCCCGCTCCCATGTGGTAACGCCGCCGCTGTTCTTCTTTGACGTGTCCTGCCCGCTCTCATATCTCACCGCCGAGCGCATCGAGCGCAAGCTCGGCGAGGTCGAGTGGGTGCCGGTGGACGGCGCCTCGTTGCGCGCCGACACCACCGGGCCGCGGGCTCCCGCGGAGGCTCCGTCCGCCCATGCCGACGTGCATGTGCTGCGCACCCGCGCCGATACGTGCGCGCGGGCGCTGCGCCTTCCGCTCGTCTGGCCCGACCGCTTTCCCGAAGCCGCCCGCTGTGCGCAGCGCGCGTCGGCGTTCGCCTGCGAGATCGGCGCCGGCGCGGCCTTCGCGCTGGCGGCGAGCCGGCTCGCCTTCTGCGGCGGCTTCGACCTCGAGGACCCCGAGACGCTGGCCGAGGCGGCCGCGGCCGCGGGCGTCCCCCTCGAGGAATGCCTGAGCGCCGCAGGCGAGACGTGGCGCGACGAGGAGCTGGAGGCCAACGCCGACTTGCTCCGAGCGCGCGGGATCAGCGAGCTCCCCGCCATCCGTATCGGGGACCAGTGGTTCGAGGGCGAGGCCGGACTGCTAGCGGCGGGGGCGCTGATGGCCGGGCCCGCCCCGGTCCGGCGGATGATCGCCCCCGTCTAGCCCGCTGCGCCGGGCCGCGGCGCTGACACACTGCAACGATGATCGATCCGGCCGCTCCGGCCGATCCGGCCGTTCGCGCCGCCGCACGCGTCGCGGCGGCCAGCCGCGAGACCGGAGATCAGGTGCTCATCACGGAGGACACTCGCCGTCGGCTCAGAACACAGGGTTCTGAGCCGGATGAGCGCAATGCGGTTGAACTGAAGGGCAAACAGGTACACGTAGAACTGTGGGCTCTGCGCGCGCACCCAGTCGACGCCTCCTTCCGCGACGGCGCCGGCGCGTCGGTTTCGGTCTGAGTCTCAGAGCCGTGCCCCGCGGCGTCCATCGCTTCTGGCGCATCGCCTACCAGGCCAACATCACCGGTATGGCCTCGATGATCGCCTACAACATGCTGCTGGGCATCATCCCGGTGGCCCTGCTGGGCCTGTTCATCGCCGGCCAGGTCCTCTCCAGCCACGCCGTCTCCCACAGCGTCCTCCAGGACCTCCAGGAGGTGTTCCCGGGGACCGCCGAGGGCACGCTGGACTCCCTGCTGGATCAGGTCCGCACCTCCACCACCAGTACCGGGGTCCTCGCGCTGGTGGCCAGCCTGTGGCTGGGTTCCTCGTTCTGGGGCGCCCTGGACACCGCGTTCGACAAGATCTACCACGGCCCCTCGCGCGGGTGGCTCAGGCAGAAGCGCTTTGCCCTCTCGATGTTGTTCGTGGTGCTGCTGTTCATGGTGGCGACGGTGGCCATCCCCACCGTCCAGAGCCTCCTGCGCGCCGGCGCCAACAAGCTGCCCTTCGACCTCGCCCATGTCGCCGGCCTCATCTACGCCGGCTCGCTGGCCTTCAGCCTGGCGCTGCTGTTCGGCTGCCTGGTCATCATCTACTCGCGCGTCCCGCATCTGAAGGTCCCGTGGCGCGCGGTGTGGCCGGGCGCGCTCGGCGCCACGGTGGCCATCGCCATCGTCGACTACGCGTTTCCCGCCTACCTGTCGAACATCTCGACCATCGCCCGATTCGGGACGACGATCGTGTTCGTGTTGATCATGCTCGGCTGGTTCTACGTGCTCGCGCTCATCATCCTGGGGGGCGCGATCGTCAACGCGATGCGCCTGACCCCCGGCGGGCCGATCGCCGTGGAAGCCCGGTAGCGTCTTCCGGGTGACCACCGAAACCGACACGATGCTGCACGGCGGCCGGCTGGTGGCGCGCGCGCTGCGCGGCTATGGCGTCACCAAGCTGTTCACGCTCTCGGGCGGGCACCTGTTCTCGATCTACGACGGCTGCCGCGCGGAGGGCATCGACATCGTCGATGTCCGCCACGAGCAGGCGGCCGCCTTCGCCGCCGAAGGCTGGGCCAAGGTGACGCGCACGCCCGGCGTGTGCGCGCTGACCGCCGGCCCGGGGGTGACCAACGGCATGAGCGCGATGGCCTCCGCCGCCCAGAACAACTCGCCGATGCTGGTGCTGGGTGGCCGCGCACCCGCGTTTCGGTGGGGCCAGGGCTCGCTGCAGGAGATCGACCACGTCCCCTTCGTCGCGCCCGTGGTCAAGCATGCCGCGACCGCCCAGAGCACAGCGGAGATCCCGCAGCTGCTCGAGCAGGCGCTGAGCGCGGCGGTGACGCCCCACTCGGGCCCGGCGTTCGTGGACTTCCCGCTCGACCAGGTGTTCGGCGAGGCCGAGGGCGGGGGAGTCGCATCACTGGCCCCGCTCCCGGAGCCGTGGACCGGCCCGGGCGCCGACACGGCCGCCATCGATCGCGCCGCGGCTCTCCTGCGCGACGCCGAGCGCCCGGCGATCATGGCCGGCACCGGCCTGTACTGGGGCCGGGGGGAGGAGGCGCTGCACGCGCTGGCGCGGGAGCTGCGCGTTCCCATCTTCCTCAACGGCCTGGGGCGAGGCTGCGTGCCCGCCGACGACGAGCTGGCCTTCTCCCGCGCTCGCAGCGCCGGGCTGGGCGGGGCCGACGTCGCCCTGGTGATCGGAGTACCGCTCGACTTCCGCCTCGGCTTCGGGGCGGCGTTCGCCGATGACGCGCACGTCATCGCCATCGACGTCGCCGAACCGCTGCGGCCCCACCCGCGGCAGCCGAGCGCCGAGCTCTACGGCGCCCTGCCGGCCACACTCGAGGCGCTGCGCGCCGGGGCCGGTGCTCCGCCCGCCGAGCGAGCCCGCGACCGCGATGGCTGGATCGCCTCGCTGCGCGAAACCGAGACCGAGCGCCGCGCCGCCGAGGCCGGCGACCTGGCCGACCCGCGGGCGCCCCTGCATCCGATGCGGATCTACGGGGAGCTGGCCCAGATGCTCGATCGCGACGCGATCGTCATCGGCGACGGTGGCGACTTCGTCTCCTATGCCGGCCGCGTGGTCGACTCCTACCGGCCCGGCTGCTGGCTTGACCCCGGGCCCTACGGCTGCCTGGGCTCGGGCCCCGGCTACGCGCTGGCGGCGAAGCTGGCCCATCCGGAGCGCCAGGTGGTGCTCCTGCTCGGCGACGGGGCGTTCGGCTTCTCCGGGATGGAGTTCGACACGCTGGCCCGCCACGGCGTGGCCGTCGTCGGCGTCATCGGCAACAACGGCATCTGGGCGCTCGAGAAGCACCCGATGGAGGCCATCTACGGCTACTCGGTCGCGGCCGATCTGCGGCCCCGCACCCGGTATGACGAGGTGGCGGCGGCGTTGGGCTGCCACGGCGAGCTGGTGAGTGCGCCCAATGAGCTGCGCCCGGCGCTCGAGCGGGCCTTCGCCGCCGGCGGCCCCGCGGTGGTCAACGTGCTCACGGATCCGAGCATCGCCTACCCCCGCCGGTCCAATCTCGCCTGAGCGAGACGTCGGCGACCCCCTTAGAAACGAAAACCGCCCGCGTTCTGCGGGCGGCTTCCGATCCAGGTATGGCCCAATCGGGACGGGCAGGGGTACGTGCCAGAAAGGGCCAATTAGAGTGGTCCGGACGGCGGGAGGCGCCGATGTCTGCGGCTTCGCCCGGACCTATGTTGGGAATGAGGGTCACCTATTGGCGGTCCGCACCCCGCGGATAGAATGCTCCGCCGTCGCAAGAATGGCAATCGAACATTCGTCCAGTTCTTGCTTAAAACCTCACTAGTGCCCGGTCAGAAATATGACCGGAGGGGTTTACAAACGCGCCGCAGCGAGTCCCAGAGCTGCTCCTCGGAGGATGTCGTGCTCGGAAATCTCGATCTGATCGAGCCCGAACAGCCTCAGCACCTCCCGGAAGATGAGAACCCCGGCGACGATCGTCGGGGCGCGGTCGGGATGCAGTCCGGCCACGTGGCGGCGCTGCTCGAGGGTCATCGCCGCCAGCTCGCCGAGGATGCGCTCAGACTCGGCAGCGCTGAGCAGGTAGCCGTGGACGCGCTCGGGGTCATAGGGGTCCAGGTGCTGGGCGATGGCCGCCAGCGACGTCGCCGTCCCGGCCACGGCGATCCCGTGCGTGACCTCGCCACGCCGGCCGGCCGGAACGTTGTCATCCAGGATCGTGCGGACGTCGGTGACAAGCTCATCCATCTCGGCCGCGTCGGGGGGATCGGCGCGCAGGTGGCGCTCGGTCTGGCGCACCACCCCGGCCTGGGTCGAGACGCGAAAGCCCACCTCGGAGCCGCTGCCGATGATCATCTCGGTCGACCCGCCCCCGATGTCGAGCACGAGCGTGGGGGCGCGGTCCGCCGAGTCGCGCTCGCTGGTGGCGCCCAGGAAGGTGAGCCGCGCCTCCTCGTCGCCGGCGAGCACATGGGGCTCGAGCCCGTAGCGGGTGCCCACGGCCTCCGCGAACTCCTCGCCGTTGGCCGAGTCCCGTACCGCGCTGGTCAACACCGCGACCGCGACGCGAACGTCATGGGCGTCGATCTCGGCCTTGTAGCCGTCCAGCGTCGTGAACACGCGCTCCATCGCGTCCTCGCGCAGGCGACCGCCGGCGTCCACGCCCGCGCCCAGCCGCGTCACCTCGCTGTGGCGCACGAGCTCGCGGCTGACCCGCCCCGAGTCGATCGCCGCGATGAGCAGGCGGGTGGAGTTGGAGCCGATGTCGACGACGGCGACGTTCATGACCTGGAGGCGTCAGGCTACCCCGCGGGGTGGGCTGGCCCGGTCGTGTGAACCGGGTGTGGCATCGGCTCGCCGTCCAGCGCGGCGAGCAGGTTGTCCACGGCCCGCGTGGCCATCGCCTCGCGGGCGGTGTGGGTGGCCGAGCCGATGTGCGGCGCCACGATCAGGTTCGGGGCACTGAGCAGCGGGTCGTCGGCCGGCGGGGGCTCGGGGTCGGTCACGTCGAGCGCGGCGCCGGCGATCTCCCCACGGCGCAGGGCGTCGATCAGCGCGTCCTGGTCGATGATCGGGCCGCGGGCGGTGTTGATGAGGATCGCCGTGGGCTTCATCGCCCGCAGCGCCGTCGCGTCGATGAGGTGGTGGGTGTCGGCCGTCAGCGGGGTGTGCAATGAGACGAAGTCCGCGCGCTCGAGCAGCGTGAGCAGCGGCACGCCGCCATCCGAGCCGGTGTGAACCACGGTCATGTCAAAACCCGCGGCGCGCCGCGCCACCGCGCGTCCGATCCGGCCCATGCCGATGATCCCGAGCGTCGCCCCGAAGACGTCGTGGCCGAGGTAGCGGCCCGGGTCCCAGGTCAGCCAGTCCCCGTCGGTGACCGACTGCACGGCTTCCGGCAGTCGGCGCGCGGCCGCCAGGAGCAGCGTGAAGGCTAGATCGGCGGTGGCGTCGGTGAGGACATCGGGGGTGTTGCCGACCGGGATGCCCCGGGCCTGGGCGGCCTCGAGGTCGATGTTGTCGTAGCCGACGGCGTAGTTGGCGATCGCCCGCAGACGCGGCGAGCCTTCGATGAGCGCGGCATCGACGCGGTCGGTGAGCAGTGACAGCAGCCCCTCGGACTCGGCCGTCCGGGCGCGCAGCTCGTCATACGGGGGCGGCAGCCGCTGTGGCCAGACATCGACCTCGTGGCGCTCGCGCAGACGATCGAGCGCGGGGCCAGGGAGGTCGCGGGTGACAAAGCAGCGGGCCACTGCCCGCCGCATTGTCACGAAACGCGGCGTCCTATGCGGACTCGACCGGCGCCATCCGGCCGCTCTGGGCCGGTGCCCGAGCGGGCAGCCGCGCCAGGCCGAACGCCGCCACCAGGGCGCCGACGAAGGCGAGGCCCGCCGAGACGAGGAAGGCGAGCTGGAAGCCCGAGACGAGCGCAGCGTGCGCGGTCGTCCCGGCGTGGTGCAGGTCTGTGTTGGTCCGCGACGTGGCGATCGCCGCCAGGATGGCCAGCCCCAGTGCACCCCCGAACAGCCGCGCGGTGTTGACAAGCCCCGAGGCCAGGCCCGCCTCCTCGGGGGCCACGCCGGCGACGGCGCTGATCGTGGCCGGAACGAAGGCCAGCCCGATCCCGAGCGCCGTCAGCAGCGACGGGAACAGCATCGACCCGACGTAGCTGCCGCTCACCGAGATGTCGGTGAACCAGAACAGCCCCACGGTGAGGGACGTCATCCCGGCGATGAGGACGGGCTTGGCCCCCACGCGCCCGACCAAACGCGAGGCGATCGTCGATCCGGCGACGATGCAGAGCGTCATCGGCAGGAAGGCCAGGCCTGCGCGGATGGGGGAGTAGTCATGCACCTGCTGGAGGTACAGCGACATGAAGAACCACATCCCGAACGACGCCGCGCCGACGAGCAGCACGATCACGTTGGCCGCGCTGAGCGTCCGCGAGCGGTAGATCCGCAGCGGCATCAGCGGCGAGCGCGCGAGGCGACCCTCGATGAGCACGAACACGCCCAACAGGACAAAGCCGGCCGCGATGAGCAGCAGCGTCGAGGTGTCGCTCCAGCCGGTCTGGTCGGTGCGGACGATCCCGAGCACCAGCAGCGAGAGCCCGAGGGTCGCCGCCAGCGCGCCGCGCACGTCGAACTCCTGCGCGCGGGTGGTGTTGCGGCTCTCCTGTAGCAAGCGGTGGGCGGCCACGGCGGCGATCAGCCCGATCGGGACGTTGATGAAGAGGATCCAGCGCCAGGAGAGAACGTCGGTGACGATGCCGCCCAGCAGCACGCCCGCGGCGCCGCCGGCGCCGCCCATGGCGCCCCAGATGCCGACCGCGCGGTTGCGCGCCGCACCTTCGGCGAAGGTGGTGGTGAGGATGGACAGCGACGCCGGCGCGATCACCGCGCCGCCGAGGCCCTGGACGGCGCGCGCCGCGATCAGCAGCCCCTGGCTGTTGGCAAACCCACCGGCCAGCGAGGCCAGCGCGAACATGGTCAGCCCGGTGACGAACACGCGGCGGCGGCCCAGCAGGTCGGCGGCGCGCCCGCCGAGCAGCAGGAAGCCGGCGAAGGTGACGGTGTAGGCATTGACCACCCACTGCAGGTCGGCCTCCGTGAAGCCGAGGCCGTGCCGGATCGCGGGCAGCGCCACGTTGACGACTGACACGTCGAGGATGACCATGAACTGCGCCAGGCACGACAGCAGTAGGGTCGCGCGCAGATGGGGGACCGGGGGTGATTGGGTGTCTGGACTCATGCTCAATTCCAATGGCTAAGTTCGATGATCGTCGAACATTGTAGAACGGTCCCAATGTGTAGACGAAGAACGACCCGGCGAGGGGACATCGTGAGATGACCGGTGGCCACGGGCCCGGCGGACTGAAGCGCGCGATCGTGCTCAGCTTCGACAACCTCGGCGAGGCGACCGCGCTCGAGCGCGGGACATGGAACCCCCGCACCCCGCTGGGCGAAGACCCCTCGGTGACGAAGGCTCTGCCGCGCCTGCTCGACGCTCTCGACCAGAGCGGCCTCACCGCCACGTTCTTCGTCGAGGCGGTCAACTGCGAGCTCAACCCCGCAGCGCTCGCGGAGATCGCGGGGCGTGGGCACGAGCTCGGCGCGCACGGCTGGCAGCACGAGCAATGGGGCGAGCTCGACGGCGCCGAGGAGCGCGACGTGCTGGCACGCACCGCGCGGGCCTTCGCCGGGGCCGGCATCGGCGTTCGGGGCTTTCGGCCGCCCGGCGGCGAGCTCACGCCGCGCACGCCCGCGCTCCTGCGCGAGCACGGCCTGGCCTGGTGCTCGCCGGCCGGCGACGAGGCGCCGTCGGTGCGCGACGGTCTGGCCTGGGTGCCGTTTGACTGGGAGCTCGTGGACGCCTACCACCTGATGCCGCGCTTCCGGGAGCTGCGTGCACGTCGGGGGGCGCCGGCCCAGCCCCGCAGCGCCGGCGCCACGGGCGCGCGCCTGGCCCGGGCGCTGCGCGACGGCGCCGGTGTGCAGACGGTGGTCATGCACCCCTTCTTGATGCTCGACGAGGCATGGTGGGAGCAGGTCCGGGGGCTGCTGGCGATCGTCTCCGAGCTGTCGCGCAACGGTGAGGCGTGGGTCGTCCCCGGCGGACGCTTCGCCGAGTCGCTGGGCCGGGAGTAGGGTGCGGGCCATGAGCTCCGAGACCCGCATCCCCACCACCCACGTCGGCAGCCTGCCCCGTCCTCAGGAGGTGATCGACCTCGTCTTCGCCCAGGACAAGGGCGAGGCGGTGGACCCTGACGAGTTCGATCGCGTCATCGGCGGCGCGGTGAGCGACCGCGTCGCGCATCAGGTCGACGCCGGGGTTGACTGGGTCTCGGATGGCGAGATGAGCAAGATCGGCTATGCCACCTACATCCGCCACCGGCTCAGCGGCTTTGAGGTGGGGGACGTGCCGCGGGCCACGCCGGCCGATCTGGACGCCTATCCCCGCTTTCGTGACCGGCTGGCGCAGCAGGGCGGCAGCGCGCGCTACCTGCGGCCCATCTGCCGCGGCCCTATCACCTACGAGCACCCCGAGCCGGTCCAGCGTGATCTCGCCCACCTCGCGGCCGCCACCGACGGCCGTCCGGTGGCCGGCGCCTTCATGAACGCGCCCTCGCCGGGGATCATCGCCCTGTTTCAGCCCAACGAGTACTACGGGACGCTGGATGAGTACCTCGACGCGATCGCCGAGGCGATGAAGGTGGAGTACGAGGCGATCGTCGCCGCCGGCGTGGTGCTCCAGATCGACGCGCCCGACCTGGCCATGGGCCGCCACATCATGTACCGCGACCGCTCCGACGCGGAGTTCGTGGCCAGCGTCGAGCGCCATGTCGACGCGATCAATGCCGCCCTGCGCGACGTCCCCGCCGACCGCGTCCGGCTGCACCTGTGCTGGGGCAACTACGAGGGGCCCCACCACCTCGACATCGACCTGGACAAGATCATCGGGGCGATCCTGCGTGCCAAGCCCTCGACGATCCTGTTCGAGGCGGCGAACCCGCGCCACGCCCACGAGCACGTCGTGTGGGCCGGCGCGTCGATCCCCGCCGACAAGGTGCTCGTGCCCGGCGTCATCGACTCCACCACCAACTACATCGAGCACCCCGAGCTGGTGGCCCAGCGCATCGAGCAGTACACGGCGATCGTGGGGCCCGAGCGGGTCATGGCCGGGACCGATTGCGGCTTTGGCACGTGGTCGGGCTTCGGGGCCATCGACCCCGACATCTGCTGGGCCAAGCTGGGCGTGCTGTCCGAGGGCGCCCGGATCGCCGCTCAGCGTCAACCAGCCGTGCGCTGATCGTCAAGACGCCTACCGGCGATTGCGCCCTCAAGTACGATCCTGAGCGCGTCAACGAGAGAGGAGAGGCCATGCCGAATCCAGGGTTCATCCGCGGTACCCACCACCTCACATTCTGTGTCGGCGGCGCCCAGGAGGACTACGACTTCCACGTCCGCCTGCTGGGCCTGCGGAGCGTCAAGAAGACGGTCCTGTTCGACGGCGAGCTCCCGATCTATCACCTCTACTACGGCAATGGCGCGGGAGACGCGAGCACATTGCTGACGGCCTTCCCGTACCGCCAGGCGGGCTGGATGGGCAAGCGCGGCACCAACCAGGCCAAGATCCTCCTGCTCTCGGTTCCCGTGGATTCCATCGGCTACTGGTCTGACCGCTTCAAGGAGCGCGGCGTCGAGCACGAGCGCATCGAGCGCTTCCGCACCGAGCGCCTGCTGTTCCGCCACCCGTGTGGGATCGAGTACGCGCTGGTCGGCGACCCCGAGCACGACACCCGCGAGCCCTATGACGCGCACGTCCCGGCGGAGCACGCCATCCGCGGGGCCTATGGCACGACCACGTCGGTGACCGAACAGGGCCCGATGGACTACTTCATCGTCCAGGGCATGAACGGCGAGCCGCTCGGCGACGAGGGGGAGAACCACCAGTACCAGATCGGCGAGCCCGACGGCTTTGGCCGGATGCTCGAGCTGGTGGAGGAGCCTCACCTCCACCAGGGCACGTGGCACTTCGGCGAGGGCACCATCCACCACCAGGCCTTCGACGTCGGCACCGCCGACAACCAGCAGGTGGTCAAGGATCACATCGTCGGCCTCGGCTTCACCGATGTCTCGGAGGCCAAGGACCGGGGCTACTTCTTCTCCATGTACTGCCGCAGCCCCAGCGGGCTCCTCACGGAGTTCGCCTACGGGGAGGGACGGGGTTTCCTCATCGACGAGACCGCGGCAGAACTGGGCACGCACATGTGCATCCCGCCCCACTGGGAGCACCGGCGCGGGGAGATCGACCAGCTCGAGCCGATCGAGACCGAGGAGACCATCGTCAGCTGATCGCCGTCAGCGGGCCGTCGTCAGCGGGCGGTCGTCAGCTGACCGGCGGGGCCGCGACGGCGGGCAGCCCGGCGAACACCGGCGCGATGTCGGTGTAGACGCGGTAGTCCGAGATGAGGTCGTTGGCGCCGGTGCGGTAGATCGTGACCACCGGCACCGTCACGTCCTGGCCGTCGCTGCGGGTGTAGGTGACGTTGGCCTCGACGATCGTCGCCTCCCCGTGCTCCCACAGCTCCACCAGGTCATAGCGCAGCGCGTCGATCCGGGCGTAGAACGCCTCCAGGGCGGAGCGGCAGCCGTCGCGGCCGTAGATGGGGTCATCGTTGCCGAAGCGCATGACCACGTCGGGCGCGAGATGGGACGCCCAGGCCTGGGCATCCATCCGCTCGAAGTCGTCGAACATCCTCATTCGCGTTGCGGCGCGACGCTGACTCATCGGTCTTTTTCCTTCCCCTTCGCCTGGAGTCCGTTCAGGGTGAGAGAGCGCGGCGTATTAAACACATCGGTCGATCCAATGCCCATCCAAATGGACTAAGAGTCCGTTACGCGGTCCGCTGGCTGACCGGTGCACTGGACCGCGACGCGGACCCAAGTCTCCGTTAGGGTCCGCCGGCCTGATCAAATACCGCCACGATGGCCGCTGCTCTCCAGATCCCCTCCAACCCGCTCGGCGCTGCCGGTCAGCGGGTCCCGCGCGTGGCCCTCGGCTGCGGCAACTTCGGCGGCGTGGGCTCGGCCCCCGAGTTCTTCGGGCAGGGCCTCTCGCACTCTGAGGCGCTCGCGCTGATGGATGCGGCCTGGGCGCTGGGCATCCGCCACTTCGACACTGCCGACGCCTACGGGGGCGGGCGCAGCGAGGAGGCGATCGGGGCCTGGATCCGCTCGCGGCGCACCCGGCCCACGCTCACCACCAAGACGTTTAACCGGATGACCGCCGACGGCGATCAGGGGCTGGCGCCCGAGCGCGTCCGCCGGCAGTTCGCCTCGAGCCTCGCCCGCCTCGGGGTCGATCGCGTCGACCTCTACCTCGCCCACGACTTCGACCGCAGCGTCCCGCTCAGCGACACGATCTCGGTCTTCGACGAGCTGCGCGAGGCGGGGCAGGTCGTCTCCTACGGGGTCAGTAACTTCGACGCGCTCCAGCTCCAGCAGGCGCTGGACATCGGCACCACCTCCGCCGTGCAGAACGGCTACTCGCTGCTCCAGCGCGACGACGAGGCCGACGTCCTCCCGCTCTGCGCGCGCAGCGGCACCGGCTACATCGTCTTCAGCCCGCTGTGCGGGGGGTGGCTGACGGGCAAATACCGCCGGGGCGCCGCCTATCCCTTCGGCTCGCGCATGACCCAGCGCCCCGAGCCCTACGCGGCCCTGGCCACCGATGAGAACTTCGACCGCCTCGAGTGGCTGCAGCGCCTCTCCGATGACCGCGGCACCTCGATGGCGGGGACGGCGCTGGCCTGGCTGCTGGCCGACGAGCGGATCGCGCAGGTCGTCATCGGTCCCGGCCGCCCCGAGCACCTCGAGCCGGTCCGCGAGGCGATCGAGCGCCCCCTCACCCCCGACGAACGCCGGCAGATCACGGAGACCTTCAGCTGATGCGCGTCCTCACCCTGTCCAACGCTGATATCCACGCCGCCCTGTCGCCGGCCGACTGCGAGCAGGCGATGGCCGGCGTGCTCGCCGCCCGCGCCCGCGGCGACGCCTTCAATCCGCTGCGGACCGTGACCATCCCGCCGGGCGCCGCAGGCTTCATCGGGCTCATGCCGGCCTACGTCTCGGCCGCCACCGCCACCGCCACCGCCACCGCCACCGCCGGCGAGGCGGGCCCGGGCTACGCCGGGGCGGCCTTCGGACTCAAGGCCATCTGCCTCATCCCCGGCAATCCGGCCCGCGGCCTCGACGCCCACCAGGGCACAGTCCAGCTCTATGACGGGGACACCGGGATGCCGACGGCGATCCTCAACGCCTCGGCGATCACCGAGATCCGCACCGCGGCGGTGACCGCGGTGGCCACCCGCGCGCTCGCCCGCGAGGGCGCCCGCGTGCTGGGGATGCTCGGCGCCGGGGTGCAGGCGCGCTCGCACCTCATCGCGCTGGCTGACGTCCGGCCCTGGGACGAGGTCCGGGTCTACGCGCCCACCACCGCCCACGCCGAGGCGCTGCGCGAGGCCCGCCCCGACATCACCGTGGCCGCCTCCGCGCGCGAGGCGGTGCGAGGGCGCCGACGTGGTGGTCGTGGCCACCAGCGCCAAGCGCCCGGTGCTCGAGCACGCGTGGCTGGCTCCGGGAGCCCACGTCAACGCGGTCGGCGCGAGCTCGCCCACCGCCTGGGAGGTCGAGCCCGCGACGGTGGCGGCCGCCGCGCTGTTCTGCGACAGCCGGGAATCCGTGCTCAACGAGGCCGGCGAGTTCCGCCTTGCCGTCGAGGAGGGGCTGATCGCGGGCGAGGGCCATATCCGCGCCGAGCTGGGGGAGGTGGTCGCCGGCGGCCACCCGGGACGGGCCTCCGATGACGAGCTCACGCTGTTTCGCTCGCTGGGCATCGGCGTCGAGGACCTCGCTGCCGCACAGGTCGCGGTCCAGAACGCGCGGCGCGCCGGGCTCGGCACTGAGGTGGAGCTGTGATCGCCCTCGAGGAGATCCGCGCCGCCCGTGAGCGGGTCGCCGATCTGGCCGTGCGTACGCCGCTCGTGCGGCTGCACCTCGATGACGCCCCCGCCGAGATCCACCTCAAGCTCGAGACGCTTCAGCCCATCAACTCGTTCAAGATCCGCGGCGCCGGCAACGCCATCCGCTCGGCCCCCGAGGCGCTGCGGGCCCAGGGTCTGCTCACCGCCAGCGCCGGGAACATGGCGCAGGGGGTGGCGTGGGTGGCCCGCGAGCTCGGCCTGAAGGCGACGATCGCGGTGCCCGAGCACGCGCCCCAGGCCAAGCTCTCCGCGATCGAGCGCCTGGGCGGCCGGGTGCTCAAGGTGCCCTACGACGAGTGGTGGCAGGCGATCGTCACCTCGGAGATCCCGGGGGAGGAGGGCCTGTTCGTCCATCCCGTCGCCGATGAGGCGGTCATGGCCGGCAACGGCACGATCGGCCTGGAGATCCTCGAGGACCTCCCCGATGTCGACACGGTGGTCATCCCCGTGGGGGGCGGCGGACTGACGGTCGGGATCGCCAGCGCGGTGAAGGCGCTGAAGCCCGACGTGCGGATCGTCACCGCCGAGCCCGAGACCGGTGCCGCCCTGCGGGCCGCGCTGGATGCCGGCGGCCCGACCGACGTCGACTACCAGCCCTCGTTCGTGGACGGCTCGGGCAGCCGCCGGGTGCTCGATCCGATGTGGCCCCGGCTGCAGGAGGTCGTCGACGATGCCGTGGCCGTGCCCATCGCCGACACCGAGGCGGCGGTCCGCACCCTGGCCGAGCGCGTGCGCGTCATCGCCGAGGGTGCGGGGGCGCTGTCCACCGCGGCCGCGCTGGCCGGGCACGCCGGCTCGGGCAAGGTGGTGTGCGTGGTCAGCGGCGGGAACATCAACCTGGCGACCCTGGCCGGGATCATCGACGGCGCAGGAGCGAGATGAGCGACGAAGACATCGGCCCCGTCCTCCCCGGACCCGGCGCCAGCGACTACGAGCGCTACCTGCGCACCGACGAGCTCCTGGCGCTCCAGAAGCCCCCGGAGGAGCGCGTCCACCGCGACGAGCTCCTGTTCCAGACGGTGCACCAGTCCTCGGAGCTGTGGCTCAAGCTCGCTCTCCAGGAGGTGCAGGAGGCCACGCGCCTGATCGACGACGACAAGCTGCTCTCAGCCGCCCGCCTGATGCGCCGGGCGGTGCTGTGCCTGCGCCAGGTCACCGACGCGCTGGACATGCTCGACCTGCTCGACCCGTGGGACTACAACACGGTGCGCACGGCGCTGGGGCACGGCAGCGGCTTTGACTCGCCGGGCTTTCGCAACCTTGCCCGGGTCACGCCGGGTCTCGGCGGCGCGTTTGACCGCGCCCTGGAGCGCACCGGCGCCTCGATGGACGAGTTGTATCGGAGGCGCTCGGAGTACGAGGCGCTCCATCAGCTCGCCGAGCTGCTCACCGACTACGACGAGCGCCTGCGGCTCTGGCGCTTTCGCCACTACAGCGTCGTCGCGCGTGCCATCGGCGAGGAGACCACCGGGATCGCCGGGACCCCCGTGCAGGTGCTGGGCAAGCTCATCGCCCAGCGGTCGCTGCCGAAGCTGTGGGAGGTGCGCAGCCGGCTGGTCGAGCTATTCGAGGCTGAGCGTGCTGCCGGTGGCGACGGTGGTGGCGGTGCTTCGGGTGGGCGTCCCATTGGGCATGGGGACAGTTAGCGCCGTATTGCCGCCGCGGTGGCCCGAAAACGGCGGGCTTGGGAAGGCGGGGTCGAGGCGTAAATGGTGGTCTTTGGAGGGAGTTTTGGGAGATAACCCGTCTCACAGACCGACTATCTACCAAAAGCCCGTCCGGAGACCGCCGCGAGCGCGCGTACTCTAGCCCCGCGCGCCCTCCAGCCCCGCCACCAGCCGGTCGACCTCCTCCACCGTGTTGTAGTGGATGAACCCGATCCGGATCGCGTCCTTCTCGTAGCCCAGCCGCTGGTAGAGGTTCAGCGAGTACCAGGAGTCGTGGGCCCACACGCCGATGTCCTGCGCCGCCAAACGAGCCGCCACGTCCGCGGCCGGCACGCCGTCGACGTTGACCAGGAACGTCGGCACCCGGCCGTCCATCGTCGGCAGCCCGTACACCGTCACCGCGTCTGAGATCGAGGACAGGAACCGCTCGCCCAGCGCCCGCTCGTAGGGGACGATCGCCTCAAAGCCGCCGATCGAGTCCAGGTAGTCGATGGTGGCGTTGAACCCGGCGAGCAGCTCGTAGGGGCTCGTGCCGGTGTTGAAGCGCCGGCCCAGCGGGTCGGTCGGGGCCGGGCGCGCCTTGTAGGGGCGCCAGTTCGACGTCACCTCGGCCTTGCCGTAGGCCATGCCCAGGTGCGGGCCGCAGAACTTATACGGCGAGCAGATGAGGACGTCGGCATCCACGGCGCGCACGTCGATCGGCTCGTGGGCGGCGTAGTGGACGGCGTCGATCCAGGCCAGCGCCCCGGCGTCGTGGGCCATGCCGCACACCCGCGCGGCGTCGACGACGGTCCCGACGGCGTTGGAGGCCCAGGCGAACGCGACCACCCGGACACGCCCCGAGGACAGCTTGGCGGCCAGGTCGTCGAAGTCCAGCAGCGTGTCGGGATGAAGCTCGATGTGCTTGACCACCAGGTCGCGATCGGCAGCCAGCTCCAGCCACGGGGCCACGCCGCCGTCGTGGTCGGCCGAGGAGACCAGGATCTCGTCGCCGGGCTTGAAGTCGCGGCCCGCGGTGCGGCTGAAGGTGAAGTCCAGCGAGGTCATGTTGGCGCCGAAGGTGATCTCCTGGACGTCGCAGCCGAGGAAGCGCGCGGCATGGGCCTCGGCCGTCTCGAGGATCTCCTTGACCCGGAAGCTGGTGGCGTAGCCGGCCCCCAGGTTGGCGCTGGCCTCGCGCAGTGCCCGGGCGACGGCGTCGCCCACCTCGTCGGGCACCTGGGACCCGCCCGGGGCGTCGAGGAAGGCGAACCCGCCGCCGAGCGCGGAGAAGCGCCGGCGGACTTCGCCGACGTCGATCGTGGGGTTAAGCGTCTCTGCCACGGCCCTCTCCTTGCTTGTGCCGGTCACGCACTTGCTTGCAGCCGTCACACGGTAATGGTTTGATCGCCATACAAAATCAGACTGAGGGGGTGTTGGACACCTTGAGCGTTCGTGTAAGCCGCCACGCGGAGGCCAGCTGGCAGGGAACCGTCCCCGATGGGGGCGGGCGGATCGCGCTCGGCAGCGGCGCGTTCGAAGGCGAGTTCACGCTACGCAACCGCGTCGAGGACCAGGTGCGCGGGACCAACCCGGAGGAGCTCATCGCTGCGGCCGAGGCCGGCTGCTTCACGATGTCGCTGGCCAACCTGCTCGAGGAGGCCGGCTCGCCACCGCAGGATCTGCGGACGACGGCGCGGGTCCGCCTGGAGCAGAAGGAGGAGGGCTTCCGGATCACCCGGATCTCGATCACGACGGTCGGGGATGTGCCCGGCTTCGACCCGGCGCGCTTTGCGCAACTGGCCGAGCAGGCCAAGGCGACGTGCCCGGTGTCGCTGGCGTTGGCGGGAACCGAGATCGTCATCGAGGCCACCCTGCAATGAACGCTCCGACGGCAGGTGGTTGACCGCCGTGGCTCGAATGTGCGAAGGTCCCCGACCCCGAGCCCAGGATGCGCTCGGGACCCGTCGCCCAGCCCCAGTGAATTTCCCCACCGCCATCCGGAGCCGCCGCCGATGCCGGCTGTGAACGTCGTCCAGGCCCCGGAGGTGGAGGCGTTGACCAGCCCCAGCGGGCTCAGCGTCCGGCCGACCCTCGGTCCACGGACCGATTTCGACGCGCTCCAGCAGGCGGTGCTCGAATGCCCGCCCGGGCAGCGCGCCTCGGTGTCAGTACCGGGCGACGTGGAGGAGACGATGTTCGTGCTCGAGGGCGAGGGCCGGCTCCACATCCGGGGCGAGACCCACGCATTGCGTCCCGACATGGGCGTCTACCTGCCCCCGGGGTCCGAGACCGAGCTTGAGAACACCGGGGAGGGCCCGCTGCGCCTCGTCGCGGTCCGCGTGCCCGATCCCAGTCCCGGTCCGCCGATGCCGGCCAGCATTTCCCGGCTCGACGAACACGAGGTGGAGCAGGCCACCACCGAGCGGGAGTTCCGGATCGTCGCCGACCCCGCCACCGGCCTGCGCTCGGCAACGCATTTCGTCGGGTACATCCCGACCGAGCGCGCGCCCGACCACTTCCACACCTATGACGAGGTGATCTACGTGCTCGATGGCGACGGCCTGATGCAGGCCGGAGCCTTCTCGCGCCCCGTGACGGCGGGCTCGTGCATCCAACTGCCCGCCAGGACGGTGCACTGCCTGTCCAACTCGGGCTCCGGGCCGATGCGCATCGTCGCTGTGTTCCGGCCCGCGGGTTCTCCGGCAGCCGCCTTCTATCCGGACGGAACCCCCGCCTATCAGAGCAATCAGGACCCACTCCAGAGGAGGAGCTAACAGGCTATGAAGATACGTGTGACACTGGTCGCGGCAGCGCTCACAGCGCTGGTCGCAGCCGGCTGCGGAAGTTCGAACAGCAGTAGCAGCAGCAGCGCGGCCGCGACCTCGAGCGCCGCCGCCTCGGCGTCGTCGGGCGCGGCCAAGAGCTGCAAGGCCACGATCGCCATCGAGGGGCCGTTCACCGGTCCGGTCGCTCAGGTCGGCCTCGAGCAGCTGCACTTCGCGCAGCTGGCGGTCGCCGACGACAACAAGGCCAACGGCACGAGCGTCAACCTGGTTCAGGATGACACTCAGCTGACGCCGTCGCTGGCCACGCAGAAGACCCAGTCGATCCTGTCGTCCAACGCGGTGGCGACGGTCGGCCCCGCGGGCAGCCAGGAGGTCGAGGCGGTGGGGCCGCTGTTCGGCCGTGGCGGGATGGCGTTCATCACGGGCTCCGCCACGCTGCCGGCGCTGACGACTGACGGCAAGAACCCGACGTTCCTGCGCGTCGTGCCCAACGACAACATCCAGGGCCCGCAGGACGCCAACTACGTGATCAACCACCTGCACCCCAAGGCCGTTCTCGTCATCGACGATGACGAGGCCTACTCGCAGGGCCTGGTCAAGTCGATGATTCCGATCTTCCAGAAGGCCGGAGTCAAGGTCAACCACCAGACGATCAACGGCACCGACACGGGCGCGACGCTGGCCAACGCGATCAACTCGCTGGTCACCTCGCAGCTGACCCCGGCCGAGACAGTGACGATGCTCCCGTGGCAGGCGGCTGCCAACGCCCAGCAGTTCGGGCTGGCCGCCCAGCAGCAGCACAAGAAGACGATCCTGTTCGGTACCGATGGCACCAACTCCCCGTCGCAGTTCAAGATCCCGGGGAGCTACGTGTCCAACTTCGGTCCTGACATCTCGAGCTCGGACCGTCCGCTGGACAAGCAGATCGTGGCCGGTGTGGCCAAGTACGGCCCCTACGGCTCGTTCGGCATCCCGACCTACGCCGCCGCCGACGTCGAGATGAAGGCGATCGCCGCGGTGTGCAAGTCGGGTCAGACGCCCAGCAAGTCCAATGTGCTGGCGGCGATCCGCAAGACGAACATCGCCCCCGCGGACACTCCGATGGCCGTGAACATCGCGTTCAAGCCCAACGGGGACATCGTGGGCCAGCCTGGCTACCTGTTCAAGATCTCCAGCTCGGGCAAGTACGAGACGATCCCGAACAAGTAGTCCACATCGGGCCGATCATGCACCGGCGGCGCCGAGGGCGGGTGGGACCCCCTCCGGCGCCGCCGGACCGGCCTGAGGGCGGCGGCAGATGCGCGAGCTGATCCAGACGACCATCAATGGCCTGACGACGGGGTTTCTGTATGCCCTGATCGCGCTCGGCTACACGATGGTCTACGGCGTGCTCAAGCTCCTGAACTTCGCCCACGGCGACGTCTACATGATCGGCGCCTACATCGGCTATTTCGTGATCCAGTGGTTCGGCGGCCCGACGAGCCTCTCGATCCCGGTGCCGCTGCTGGTGGCGATCATGTTTCTCGTCGCCGGCCTGGGCTGTGGCGTGCTGGGCGTCGGGATCGAGCGCTTCGCCTACCGGCCGTTACGCGACGCGCCGCGCATCGCCCCGCTCATCACCGCGCTGGGCGTGAGCTTCATCCTGGAGAACTCGATGTTGCTGCTGTTCGGTGGCTTCACCAAGAGCTACAGCACCGAGTCCTTCATCTCGCCGAGCGCCGGCATTCACATCGACGGCGCCGTCATCGATCCGGTGCAGATCACGATCTTCGTGGTCAGCATCGTGATGATGTACGGGCTGATGCGAATCGTGGACCGCACGACGCTGGGCAAATCGATGCGGGCGGTGGCGTCGGACCGCGAGGCGGCCGAGATGCTCGGCATCAATGTCGACCGCGTCATCTCCTACACGTTCTTCATCGGCTCGGCGATGGCCGGGGTGGCCGGCGTCATGTCGGGCCTGGCCTTCAACGAGATCTCCGCGACGATCGGGTTCCTCGCCGGGCTCAAGGCGTTCACTGCCGCGGTCGTCGGCGGCATCGGCAGCATCCCGGGGGCGATGATCGGCGGCCTGTTCATCGGGCTGTGCGAGGCGTTCTCCGCCAGCTACATCTCCACCAAGTACACCGACCTGATCGTGTTCGGGATCCTCATCGTCACGATGCTCATCCGCCCGACCGGCATCTTCGGGCGACCGGCGCTGCAGAAGGTCTAGAGCGAGGAGAGCAGAGTGCCGATCGGCGTCGACGAGTGGGTGGCCCAGCACACGGACCGGCGGGACGCCGGCACGGGGTGGCGGCGCTGGATGTATACGGCGGAGGCGCGCGTGGGGTGGTTCCCGCGGCTGGGCATCGCGGTCGTGCTGGGGCTCCTGTTCATGCAGCTCAGCCTCAACTCCAACATCGAGCAGGTCGCGATCAACTGCCTCATCTACGCGATCCTCGCCGTCGGGCTCAACATCGCCGTCGGCTGGGCCGGCCTGCTGGACCTCGGCTACATCGCCTTCTTCGGCTGCGGCGCGTACGGCTACGCCGTGCTCTCCTCGGGCAACATCCACTGGTCGGCGATCGCCTCGATCCCGGTGGTGTTCGTCGGCACGGCCGTCTTCGGCGCGGTCATCGGCCTGGTCTCGTTGCGGGTCTCGGGCGACTACCTGGCCATCGTCACCCTGTTCGTCGGCCAGGCGTTCCTCGAGGTCACGAACAACGTCGCTACGGGCACCTTGGGCGGCGTCAACGGGCTCTTCGGCCTGGACCCCATCCAGGCCTTCGGCCACCAGATCACCACCCCCAAGGGCTACTTCTACTTCGCGCTGGTGGTCTTGGCCGTGCTGGTGGGCTTACTGCACTTCCTCGACGGGTCCCGGACGGGCCGGGGCTGGCGCTCGGTCCGCGAGGACGAGCTCGCCGCTGGGGCGATGACCGTCCCCACCCACGTGGTCAAGGTGATGGCGATCAGCTTCGGCGCGGCCGTGGGCGCGTTGGCCGGCACGATCTTCGCCGCTCAGCAGTCAAACGTCTTTCCCACCAACTTCACCGCCAACATCCTCATCCTCATCTATGCGTGCCTCGTACTCGGCGGCGTGGGCTCGATCTCGGGCGCCGTGCTGGGCGGGATCGTGGTGACGGCCGGCCAGCAGATGGTCTCGAGCCCCACCGACGCCGCGTACCTCTTCTACGGGCTCATCCTGCTCGGGCTCGTGCTCAAGGTGCGGCCGTGGCGGGTGCTGGGGCTCGTGATCGGCGCGACAGCGGTCGGCGGGGTCGCCCTGCACGCGATCGTCGGCGCCATCTCGCCGTCGGCGACCGCCGGATCACCCGGCAGCGGCGGCTGGATCGGCGACCTGGTCAGCCACTGGGTGATCGTGCCCAAGGACGCGACCACCTACGGCAACGTGCTCTACATCGCCACGATCGTCCTGGTGTTCGCGCTGATCAACGTCCGCGACCGCTGGCGACCCTATCTGCTGGTGCCGACCCTGTATGTCGCCGCCTGCTGTTGGGAGAGCCGGCTCATCGTCAACCCGTCGATCACCGCTCAGATCCTCATCGGTGCCATCCTCATCGCCACGATGGCGCTCCGTCCACAGGGTCTGCTGGGAACGCTCCGGGTGGAGGTGGTGTGATGGCCGATGCCGCCCCGCTGCTCGAGCTCGACGGCATGGGGGTGGCCTTTGGCGGCCTGCGCGCGGTCACCGACCTCGACCTCGTGGTGCACGAGAAGGAGATCGTCTCCATCATCGGCCCCAACGGCGCCGGCAAGACGACGGTGTTCAACGCGATCACCGGCGTCTACACCCCCGACACCGGCGACATCCGACTCGCGGGGGAGAGCATCGCCGGGCGCAAGCCCCACAAGATCACCGACGCCGGCATCGCCCGCACGTTCCAGAGCCTGCGGCTGTTTCTCAACATGAGCGTGCGCGAGAACGTGATGGCCGCCACCTACGGGTCGACGAAGGCCTCGCCAGTGGAGTCGATGCTGCGCCTGCCCCGCGCCCGCCGCGAGGACCGCGAGGTCCGGGCCCTCACCGAGGAGGTCCTGGGCTTCTTCGGCCAGCGGCTGGCCGGCTACCGGTGGGAGCAGCCCGCCTACAGCCTCTCCTACGCCAACCGGCGCCGGCTGGAGATCGCGCGGGCCCTGGCCACCCGGCCCAAGGTGCTCCTGCTCGACGAGCCCGCGGCCGGAATGAACCCCAACGAGACGCACGAGGTGACCGAGGTGATCAGCCGCCTGCGCGACGAGCTGTCGTTGGCGATCCTCGTCATCGAGCACGACATGCACGTCGTGGAGGGGATCTCCGATCGCGTCGTCGCGCTGGACCACGGGGTCAAGGTCACCGAGGGGACGTTCGAGCACGTCGCCAACCACCCCGCGGTGGTCGAGGCCTACATGGGGCGCGACCCCGACGCGCTGGCGGAGGCCTGACGTGCTGCTCAAGCTGGACGACGTCACCACTTACTACGGCAAGATGCGGATCCTCGAGGGGATCACCATCGAGGTCGACGAGGGCGAGCTGGTCTGCCTGCTCGGCGGCAACGCCTCGGGCAAGTCCACCACGCTCAAGACGATCCTGGGGCTGGTGCGCCCGCGCTCGGGCCGGGTGCTGCTCGACGCCGAGGACGTGACCCGCCAGGCCGTCCCCGACCGGATCGCTCGCGGCATGGCCATCGTGCCAGAGAACCGCCGCCTGTTCGGCCATATGACCGTGGCCGAGAACCTCGAGCTCGGCGCCGTGCTGCGCGACGGGTCGACGTTCAATGAGGATCTCGACCGCGTCCACACGCTGTTCCCCCGCCTCCACGAGCGCCGCGAGCAGCTCGCGGGCACCCTGAGCGGCGGCGAGCAGCAGATGGTGGCGATGGGCCGCGCACTCATGTCGCGGCCGCGGCTGCTGCTCATGGACGAGCCGTCGATGGGCCTCTCGCCCGCGCTCGTACAGCAGAACTTCCGCATCATCAAGGAGGTCCACGAGTCCGGCGTGGCCATCCTCATGGTCGAGCAGAACGCCACCATGGCGCTGTCGATCGCCGACCGCGGCTACGTCCTGGCGACCGGCTCGCTGGTGCTGTCGGGTCCGGCCGGCGACCTCCTGAAGTCCGAGGACCTCAAGCGGGCGTATCTCGGTCGTTGAGACCGCGGTAGCACGGGAAGGAAATCGCCCCAGCGGGGTCGTGGCGCGTAGAGGGACGCTGCCCCTGCGGCGTCCAGCTATGAGCGAAAGGGGCTCACGTGCATCTTCCACATACACGGGCGACCGCTGCAGTTGCGCTGACGGTCGCCGTCACTGTCTCGGCCGGGGCGGCTGCCGCCACCGGCTCGTTCCTCGGTCCGCTGCACTCCTTCTCCCGGGTGGCCAGCGCCGTTCCCACTACCGGCCCGGCCAAGGGGGACGTCAATCCCTATGGGGTTGCCGTCGTGCCGCGCACCGTCGGCAGGCTCGTGCGCGGCGACATCCTCGTCTCCAACTTCAACAACGCCGCCAACCAGCAGGGCACCGGGTCGAGCATCGTCGAGATCTCCCCGTCCGGCCACCAGAAGGTGTTCGCGGTGGTTTCGCGGGTCAAGGGCATGCCCGCCGTGGGCCTCACGACGGCCCTGGCGGTGCTGGGTAACGGTGACGTCGTCGTCGGCAGCCTGCCGGCGCCCGGCGGAATGGGGTCGCACGCGCGGTCCGGCGGCCTCGTCGTGCTCAACGCTGATGGCCACGCCGCCGGCGCGATCACCGGGCCCGTCATCGACGGGCCGTGGGACATGACCGCCGTGAGCTCGGGCCACAGCGCCACGCTGTTCGTCACCAACGTGCTCAACGGCACGGTCGCCGCCCACGGGCACGTCGTCGACAAGGGAACGGTGGTGAGGCTCGACGTCTCCACCGCCGGCGGTCATCTGAAGCTCGACTCCAGCGTCGTCATCGCGCAGGGCTTCGCCGAGCACACCGACCCCAACGCGCTCGTCGTCGGCCCCACCGGCGTCGGCCTCGGGCGGGGCGGCGTGCTCTACGTCGCGGACTCCGACGGCAACCGCATCGCCGCGGTCCCGGATGCGATGACGCGCGCGGTCCCGGTGACCGGCGGCGGCACGACGGTGGCGCACGGCGGCCCGCTCAACGATCCGCTGGGCTTGGCGGTGGCTCCCAACGGGGACATCATCTCCGCCAACGGCGCTGACGGCCGCCTGGTGGAGACGACGCCGGCCGGCACGCACCCCGCGGTGCGCAACGTCATCCCCAACGGCGGCGGCGACCTGTTCGGGCTCGCCGTGGCGCCCAACCAGAAGAGCCTGTACCTCGTCGACGATGCCGGCAGCGGCGCGTCGGCAAACTCGCTCGGCCTGTTGCACTGACCGAGCAGGGGGGCGCCGTGGCACTTCCCCGGCCGCGGCGCCCCAAGCTCGGGTCCTGCCGATGAGTTTTCGTGGCGGCGCCGGTCTAGGGTTGAGAGCGACCCTGACCAGGAGGTCTGAATGAGCCTGCCCGAGATCGTCAGCCAAGAGGAGTGGGAAACCGCGCGCAAGGCGCTGCTGGCCCGCGAGAAGGAGCTCACCCGCGCGCGGGACGAGCTCGCCGCGGCCCGGCGCCGTTTGCCGATGGTGCTCGTGGACAAGGACTACCGTTTTCAGGGGCCCGACGGCGAGGTGGGCCTGAGCGACCTGTTCGAGGGCCGCCACCAGCTCATCGTGTGCCACTTCATGTTCGACCCCGCGTGGGAGGACGGCTGCGCCAGCTGCACCGCGGGCGCCGACGAGATGGCCGAGGGCAAGCTGGCCCACCTGCACGACCGCGACACGACCCTGGCCTACGTGTCCCGCGCCCCCTACGCGAAGATCGCCGCCTACAAGCAGCGGCGAGGCTGGACGTTCCCGTGGTACTCGTCCCACGGCTCGGACTTCAACTATGACTTCCACGTCACGCTCGACGAGTCGGTCAACCCGGTGCAGTACAACTTCCGCACCTCGGTCCAGTTCGCTGCCGCCGGCCAGCCGGTCGAGCTGGCGGGCGAGTTTCCCGGGCGTTCGAGCTTCCTGAGAAATGGCGATCGCGTCTACCACACCTACTCGGTCTACGCCCGCGGGCTGGAGACGATCGGTGGCTCGTACTATCTGCTCGAAGAGACGGCGCTCGGCCGCCAGGAGGACTGGGAGCAGCCCGCCGGCCGTGCCGCCTCGCTGCGTGGCGCTAGGCCGGACTTCGCCGCATAGGCGCTGCCCGGCGGCGGCTTGCTGACACCAAGAGGGGGCCCGAAGGACTAGAGGTGGGCCCCGAGCTGATACAGCGGCCCGCCGCCCATCGCCTCGGCCAGGCTGTTGGCGGTCGTCGCCAGATGTTCCTGGACCGCTTGCGCGGCGCGGTCGGGGTTGTGGGCCTCACACGCCGCCAGGATCTCGCGGTGCTCGGGCGCTCGGTCCTCCAGCCGCCGGACCTGCGGCCACTCGAGCGCGTAGCGCTCGCTCACCTGCCACGCCGGCCGGATGAGCCGGAACAGCCACGCCGACTCGGCGGCCTCGTAGAAGGCGAAGTGGAACCGAGCGTGGACCTCGGAGGTCGTGACCGAGGCGTCGTCGGTCATGTTCTCGAGGTCGGTCAGGCACTCGCGGGCGTGCCGGGCGCGAACATCGGTGAAGCGGGCGGCGGCCCGGCGCATCGCCAGGGTCTCGAGGGCGATGCGGACCTCGTAGACCTCGGCGAGATCGGTAATCGACAGTTCTCTGACTCGGGCGCCGCGGTGGGGGACGTTGTCCACGAGCCCCACCGCGTCTAAGCGCCGGACGGCCTCCCGGATCGGCATCGGACTCATCTCCAAATGCTCGGCCAGCTCCTCGATCGGGAGGCGCGCGCCGGGGCGCAACGCCCCCGAGATGATGGCGGCGTGCAGCGTTTCGAACGCCTTCTCGGCGAGCGTGCGATGGCCGCGCGACTGGCCTGCGCCGGCCGCCAAAACGGCGAGGTGCGACTCCATGAGGAGGTTAGTACCCCGTTTAATGAGGGAAAGTCAAGTTGCCAAAAACCTGTCCTTCCGCAGTGCGCACGACGGTGCGCTTTGCGAATGCTCATCAAACGCGGTCTGATAGGCATGTTTCACCTGCTCATATCAACTATTTGACCGGCTCCGGGACGGCTCCAACAGGGCCCGTGGAGAGACGCTCCGTGTCCCGCGAACCTGTGCAGAAACCTCCAAATGGGGGGTCCGGCGGGGGAGTAGCGCGGCTACGAGGGCGCCGGCCGCCGACAGCGCGGCGGACACCGTCAGCGCCGGCACGAAGCCGTCGGAGAACGCCGCCGGCGAGGCGTAGCTGCCCGCGCCGGTGAACACCGCCACCGCGAGGGCCAGGCCGAAGACGCCCCCGAGCTGACGGGTCGTCATGTACGCACCCGAGGCCTTGCCCAGGTCGTCCGAGGCCACGGCGTTCATGACGGCGTTCTGGGCCGAAGGGATTGCCATCGAGATGCCCGCGCCGGCGATGATCAGCGGCGGGATCATGTGCCAGTAGGTCATCTGCGGCGAGGCGATCGTCGCGACCCACCCCATCCCCGCCGCCTGCATGGCCAGGCCCAGGGTGACCAGTGTCCGCTCGCCGATGCGGTTGGTCAGCGCCCCCGCGATGGGCGCGACGATGAACAGCGTGGCCGTCCACGGCAGCAGCCGCAGCCCGGAGTCAAGCGGCCCCTGCCCCAGCGAGATCTGCTGGAACTGGGCCATGAAGAAGACCGCGCTGAACAGCGAGGCCGAGAACAGGAAGTTGGAGCCCGTCCCGGCCGAGAAGCCACGCCGCGCGAACATCCTCGGCGGCAGCATGGGCTCGGCCGCCCGGCGCTCCACGAACACGAACGCCACCAGCGCAGCCAGCCCCACGGCGAGGGTGGCGATCGTCTCGGCGCTGCCCCAGCCGACGTCGTTGCCGCGCATCAGCCCCCACACGATCCCCATCGCCGCGACGGTGACCAGCACCAGCCCGGGCGTGTCGAGCCGCGCCCGCGGCCCGTAGCTCTCGGGGATGCGCGTCAGCACCAGCGGGATGGCCGCCAGGCCGATCGGGACGTTGATCCAGAACACCCACTGCCACGCCAGTCCCTGGGTGACGGCGCCGCCGATGACGGGGCCGCCGAGGACGGCGATGCCGGTGATGCCTCCGTAGACGCCCATCGCCCAGCCGCGGCGCTCGGGCGGGAACGCGGTGGAGACGAGGGCCAGCGACAGCGGCGCCACCAGCGCGGCGGCCGATCCCTGCACGGCCCGCGAGGCGATCAGCAGGCCCGCGTTGGGCGACAGCGCGCACGCGATCGACCCGAGCACGAACAGCCCCAGCCCGGCGGCGAACAGCCGGCGGCGGCCCAGCCGGTCACCGAGAGCGGCGGCGGGGACGAGCAGCACGGCGAAGCTCAGGCCGTAGGCGTTCACCGTCCACTCCAGCTCGTCGATCGAGGCGTGCAGGTCGCGGCGGATCACGCCCAGCGCCGTCGAGACGACGAGCGCGTCGAGCGCCACCATCAGCGATGCCACCGAGCTCAGGACGAGAACCCAGCGAGCGGTCTTCGAATTCACGACTCCTCCTTTGGCGGTCATTTTTTGGTCCCTCGTTGCTTGAGACCCGGAGCCGTGACGCAATTGAGCGATGATTTTCTGACGCCGGTGGTGTCCTACTGGAGTGAATGGCTGAAATGGTCTGGCAGCAGGAGCGTCTCGAGCACAACCGCCTCGCCCGCGCTCAGCGCGGCGACGAGGACGCGTTCGCCCAGCTCACCGGGCCCTACCGCCGCGAGCTGCAGCTGCACTGCTACCGGATCGTCGGCTCGCTCCAGGACGCCGAGGACCTGCTCCAGGAGACGCTGCTGGGGGCGTGGCGCGGCCTCGAGCAGTTCGAGGGCCGATCGTCGTTGCGGGCGTGGCTGTACACGATCGCCACCAACCGCTGTCTCAACGCCCTGCGCCACCGCGACCGCCGTCCCCAGTCGGCTCCCGGGGACGGGGCGGGGCGGGGCGCGATCACCCATCCGCCCGAGAGCTTCGCCGAGATCAGCTGGCTTCAGCCCTACCCCGACTCACTGCTGGAGGGGCTGGTCGACGTTGCTCCGGGGCCCGCGGCCCGCTACGAGGCCAAGGAGACCGTGGCCCTGGCCTTCGTGTCCGGCCTCCAGCACCTGGCGCCCCGTCAGCGCGCGGTGCTCGTCCTGCGCGATGTGCTCGGGTTCCACGCCGACGAGGTCGCCGACATGCTCGGCTCCAGCGAGGCCTCGGTCAACAGCGCCCTGCAACGCGCGCGCGGGACCCTGGAGAAGCGGCTGGCGCCGCGCCACGAGCGGCTGGCCGTCCCCCGCGGCGGCGACGACGCCGATCTCGTCAGCCGCTTCGCCGACGCCTTCGAGCGCGACGACATCGACGGCGTCATCGCCCTGCTCACCGAGGACGCCGTGGTCAGCATGCCGCCCGAGCCCGAGTGGCACCAGGGACACGACGCCGTCGAGCGCTTCCTGCGCGCCCGGCATCTCGAGCGCCTGCCGCGGCGCTGGCGCTTCTATCGCGTCGCCGCCAACCTCCAGCCGGCCTACGCCTATTACCTCGAAGCCGACGGCGAGTGGCTGCGCGGTGGCATGTTCGTGATCGGAGTGCGCCCCGATGGCGTGGAGTCGATCACCCGCTTCCACGACGGCGGGCTGCTCGACCGCTTCGGCGCCCCCGAGCGGCTCTAGGCCTGGATCCCGCCGCCGTCGAGCACCCACGCCTGCCCGCTGATCGCCGCGGCGGCCGGCGAGGCGAGGTGGACGATCGCGTCGGCGACCTCCTCGGGCTCGAGCAGGCGGCCCAGTGGTGAGGCCGCGGCCAACGCGGCCTCGGCCTGTTCGGCGGAGCGGCCGGTGCGGTGCACGATGTTGGCGATCGACCGGTCGGTCATCTCGGTGCGCACGAAGGTGGGGCAGACGGCGTTGACGCGCACCCCGGTGCCGGCCAGTTCGGCCGCCGCCGCCCGGGTGAGGCCGATCACCGCGTGCTTGGAGGCGGTGTAGGCGGTCGTGTAGGGCACGCCGGCCCGCCCGGCGGTCGAGGCGACGGTGACGATCGCGCCCGCGCCGCGCTCGCGCATCCCGGGAACGACCGCGCGCATGCACAGAAAGGCGCCGGTGGCGTTGACCTCGAGGTGGCGCTGCCAGGACGCGAGCGTCGTCTGGTCAAGCGGCGCCGACTCGCCCATCCCGGCGCTGTTGACGAGCACGTCGACGGCGCCGATATCGCCGAAGGTGCCGATGACGGCGCCCTCGTCGGTCACGTCGCAGCGGTGGGTCTCGATGCCCGGCAGGGCGCTGAGCGCCGCCTCGTCGCGGCCGAGGGCGATGACCCGGTCCCCGGCGTCGGCGAACCGCAGCACGGCCGCGCGGCCGATGCCGCGCGAGCCGCCGGTCACCACCACCGTCCGGCTCACTGTTCGGCGGCCCGGAACATCGACCGGGCGATGATCTCCCGCTGGATCTCCGATGCGCCCTCATAGATCCGCGGCGCGCGCACATCGCGGTAGAGGTGCTCGAGCGGGTGCCCCTGCTCGAGCGCGACCGCGCCGTGAAACTGGACGGCCGCGTCGACGGCGGACTGGGCCACCTCGGTGGCCAGCAGCTTGGCCATCGCGGCGACACCGGGGTCAGAGATCCGGTGGTCGTGGGCCAGCGCGGCCTGGTGGACGAGCAGCCGCGCGGCCTCGGTCTGGGCGTGCAGCTCGGCCAGCCGGTGGGCCACGGCCTGGTGCTCCTTCAGCGGCTTGCCGAAGGTCTCGCGCTCGAGCGCGTAGGAGGTGGCGAGGTCCAGGGCGGTGCGGGCCATGCCGATGGCAAAGGCGCCGACGCTCGGCCGGAACAGGTCAAGGGTCGACATCGCCACCTGGAAGCCCGCTCCGGGCTGGCCCAGCACCTGCTCGGCCCCAACGGGCACCTCGTCGAAGGTGAGCGAGCCGATGGCGTGGGCGGCGAGCATGTCGCGGGGCTCGCCGCTCAGTCCGGGCGAGTCACCGGGAACGGCGAAGGCGGTGAGGCCCTTGGCTCCGGTGGCGGCGGCGCTGCGTGCGAACACCGTGTACACGTCGGCGTCGGGCGCATTGGAGATCCACAGCTTCTCGCCGCTCAGGCGGTATCCGCCTTCGCCGTCGGGCGCCGCATGCAGCGACAGCGCCGCCGGGTCCGATCCGGCATCGGGCTCGGTGAGCGCGAACGCCGCAACCGCCGTGCCCGCGGCCACCCGGGGAATCCACTGCGCCTTGAGCCACTCCGATCCGGCCTGGACGATCGGGTAGGCGCCGAGGCCCTGGAGCGCAAACGCGGTCTCGGCCTCGGTGCAGCCGCGGGCCAGGCCCTCGCGGATGAGGCAGAGCTCGATGGCGCTCACGTGATCGCGCTCGAACAGGCGGGCGAGCAGCCCGTGCTGCGCCAGTGCCGCGACGAGGGGGCGGTTGACGCGGCCCGGCTCCCCCGCGGCGGCGATCGGAGCCAGCGTCTCGGTGGCCAGCGCCCACGTCCGCTCGTAGAGGTCGACCTGGTCGCGATTGAGATGGAGGTCGAGCGCGGCGGTCATGCGTCGCGGGGCGGCACGACGGCCACGCCCATCAGCTCCACCTTGGCGGCCGGGTCGAAGAGCTCGGTGACGCCGAACAGCCCCATCGCCGGATAGTGGCGCCCGAAGTGTGTGCGCCAGACCTCGCCGAGCTCGCGCAGCGACGCCTTGTACTCGGCCACCACGGTGACGAACACCTGGAGCGAGACGAGATCCGACGGCTCGCCGCCGGCCGCGCGCAGCGCCGTCATCAGGTTGGAGGCCGCGACGCCGAACTGCTCCACGATCGTCTCGCCGGTGACGGTGCCATCGGGTGCCTGGGCCACCTGGCCCCCGAGGTAGACGGTGTCCCCGGCACGCACGGCATGCGAGAAGCCGACGGGGGCGGCGAGGTCCGGCGAGTTGATGATCTCGCTCATCGCCCGGACCAGTCCGGGCGGCGCCCCGCGCTCCACGCCGCGTAGAACTCCTCGAAGTCCTCGGAGTGCATGAGCAGGGCCTGGGTGACCGCCTCGAGCTCGATGGCCGGCCCGAGCGCCATGTCCAGCTCGCGCGTGAGCAACGACTTGGTGGTGGAGTAGGCGAAGGCCGGGCCCTCGGCCAGCCGCTGGGCCAGCGCGCTGACGTGGTCGGCGAGATGGTCGTCGGCGGTCACCGAGGTGGCCAGCCCGATCTCATGGCAGCGCCGCGCGGTGAGCTTGTCCCCGAGCATGAGCAGCTCGGTGGCCCGGCCCAGCCCGACGATCCGCGGCAGCAGGTAGGCCGAGCCCATGTCGGCCCCGGCCAGCCCCACGCGCGTGAACAGGAAGGCGAAGGACGCCGAGTCGGCCATCACGCGGAAGTCGCAGGCCAGCGCCAGGACCGCGCCGGCGCCGGCGGCCACGCCGTTGATGGCGGCGATCACCGGCACGGGACATTCGCGCAGCGCCCTGACGACGGTGCCGGTCATTCGCGTGAACTCGAGTAGCTCCGCGGTGCCCATCTCCTGCAGAGGCCCGATGATCTCCTCCACGTCGCCGCCCGAGCAGAAGCCGTGGCCCTCGCCGCCGATGACCAGCACCCGTAGGTCATTGCGCGCCGGCAGTTCGGCCACGAGGTCGCGCAGGTCCGCATAAGCCTCGAAGGTGAGCGCGTTGAGCTTCTCGGGGCGGTTGAGCCGGACCGTGGCCACGCCGTCGGCCACCGCGAAATCGAAGTTCTTCCACTCGCCGGTGAGCGGGGCGCTCGCGCGAAACGGGCTCATGTCGGCCGACGATACTCGACACCTTGAGTAGGCGGGAAGGGTCCGCGGGTCAGGTATGCTGCCGCGCCGAGGCAGACTTGGCAGCAGAGAGCGCGTACTGGAATCCCAAGGTCGAGACGCTGGAGCGCCCGCAGCTCGAGGCGTTGCAGCTGGCCAAGCTGCGCCGGCAGATCGCCTGGGCCAAGGAGCGCAGCCCGTGGTACCGGCGCACGCTGGCCGACGTCGACCCCGACGCGCTCGCGTCGCTGGACGATCTGCGGTCACTACCGATGCTCACCCGTGAGGACTGGATGGACTCCCAGTTCGCGCATCCGCCCTACGGGGAGCTGCCCACGATCTCGGGCGCCGGCGCGATTCGCGTGCACACCACGTCGGGCACCACCGGCAAGGGGCCGCTGCGCGCGCTTGACTCGCGCAAGGACTGGGCCTGGATCGCCGAGATGTGGGCCTACGGGATCTGGGGGTGCGGCGTGCGCCCGGGGGACACGGCCTACATCGCCTTCGGCTACGGCTCCTTCATCGGCTTCTGGGGCCTGCACTACTCGATGGAGAAGATGGGGGTGCTCAACGTTCCCGGTGGCGCCCAGACGACCGAGGCGCGGGTGCGCCAGATCGTCGATTTCGGCGCGACCGTCGTCGCCTCGACGCCCACCTACGCCCTGCGCCTGGCCCAGGAGGCCCATACGCTGGGCATCGACCTGGCCGGCTCGGCGGTGAGCCGCCTCATCCTCTCGGGCGAGCCCGCCGGGTCCATCCCGCAGACCAAGGCCCTGATCGAGGAGCAGTGGGGCGCCAAGGCCTATGACACCGCGGGCATGACCGAGATCGGGACGATCATGGTCTTCGAGTGCGAGCACCAGCCGGGCGGCACCCACATCATCGAGGACCACGTGATCGAGGAGGTCATCGATCCGGCCACGCTCGAGTCCGTCGCGTACGGGCAGCGCGGCGAGCGCGTCGTCACCTCGTTCGGCCGCGGCGCGATCCCGCTGCTGCGCTACCGCACCGGGGACCTCGTCTGCAAGGTGCCGGCGTCTGAGTGCTCCTGCGGGCGCGTGTATGACATCTACGAGGGCGGGATCCTCGGTCGCGTCGACGACATGAAGATCATCCGCGGCACCAACGTCTACCCGCGGGCGATCGAGGCGATCGTGCGCGAGTACTCCGAGGTCGACGAGTTTCAGACGGTCATCACCCGCGAGGGCGTTCGTGACGAGATCACGCTGCGCGTCGAGCTCAAGGCCGACGCCGCCTCTGACTGGGACGGGCTGTCCGACACGCTGCACAAGCGTCTGTCCCAGGCCCACGAGGGGCTGAACTTCCGGATCGAGCGCGCGGGGGAGGGCGAGCTGCCCCGCTTCGAGCTCAAGGCCAAGCGCACGATCGACAAGCGCGACGCGCCGATCGGAGCGCCGTCATGAGCTCGTCCCCACCCGCCCAGGATCTGCTCGGCACCGAGCTGACCGACGCCGAGGTGCGGCTGCTGGCGGTCTATGACGAGCTCAAGTCCCTCTGCGCCGAGGATCTCCCGCCGGTGGCCGCGGCCAACACCCGCGCGGCGCTGGCGCTCATGCACAACGTCGTCAACGGTCTGGCGCTGCGCTACGAGCACCTGTCCGATCTCGACGTCTGAGCGCGCGCGTTAGGCTCACGCCATGCGGATCGCGGTAGCCGGCGGTGGCCCCGCCGGGCTGTATTTCTCCATCCTCATGCGTCGGGTCGCCCCCGATTGCGAGATCGTCGTCTTCGAGCGCAACCGTGCCGAGGACGCCTTCGGCTTCGGCGTGGTGTTCTCCGACGAGACGCTGACGGTGTTCGAGCACGCCGATCCGCTCAGCTACCGCCAGATCACCGACGGCTTCGTCCACTGGACCGACATCGACATCCACCACCGCGGGCACAAGACGCGGTCGGGCGGGCACGGGTTCAGCGCCCTGGGCCGCAAGGAGCTGCTCGGGATCCTCCAGCATCGGGCGGCGTCCCTGGGTGCCGAGATCCGCTACTGCGCGGAGGCCCCGCCCGTCGACGAGCTGGCCGCCGAGTTTGACCTGGTCGTCGGCGCCGACGGGGCGTCGAGCGCTGTGCGCGCCGCCCGCGCGGGCGACTTCGGGCCCACGCTCGATCCCCGCCACTGCCGCTACATGTGGATGGGCACCGACCTGGTCTTCGACGCGTTCAAGTTCTTCATCGCCGAGACCGCCGACGGAGTGCTCCAGGCCCACGCCTATCCCTACAGCCGCGAGATGAGCACGTTCATCGTCGAGGTGGCCGAGGACACGTGGCAGCGAGCCGGCCTGGGCGAGCTCGCCGGCGGGGCGTCGCTGCCCCCGGGCGTGAGCGACGAGGCCAGCGTGGCGTACTGCCAGGAGCTGTTCGCCGACGCCCTGGAGGGCCACACGCTGCAGGCCAACAACTCCAAGTGGCTGCGCTTCGTCACCGTGCGCAACGCATCCTGGCGCTCGGGCAACGTCGTGCTGCTCGGCGACGCCGCCCACACGGCGCACTTCTCGATCGGCTCGGGGACCAAGCTCGCGATGGAGGACGCGGTGGCCCTTGCGTGGGCGTTTCGCACGCACGGCACCGATGACGTCGAGGCCGCGCTGGAGGCCTACGAGGGCGAGCGCCGCCCGGTCGTCGAGTCCACCCAGCGCGCCGCCCAGGGGTCGCTGGAATGGTTTGAGGGGATCGCCCGCTACGTCGACCAGCCGCGGCTCCAGTTCGCCTTCAACCTGCTCACGCGCAGCCGCCGCATCACCTACGACAACCTGCGCCTGCGCGACGAGGCGTTCGTGGCCGACGTCGATGACCTGTTCGCTGACCGCGGCGGCTTCACCGCGCGCCCGCCGATGTTCGCCCCGTTGCGGCTGCGGGGGCTCACGCTGCCCAACCGCGTTGTCGTCTCCCCGATGGACATGTACTCCGCAGTCGACGGAACGCCCTCGGATTTCCATCTCGTCCATCTCGGCGGCCGGGCGCTCGGCGGCGCCGCGCTCGTCTACTCGGAGATGATCTGCGTGTCGGACATCGGGCGGATCACGCCCGGGTGCGCGGGCATGTACCGCCCAGAGCACGTCGCAGCGTGGAAGCGCATCGTGGAATTCGCACACCGTTACGGCGGTTGTGCGATGGCCGCCCAGCTTGGGCACTCGGGACGGAAAGGCTCTACCAAGCTGATGTGGCTGGGGATCGACGAGCCGCTGGAGGAGGGCAATTGGGAGGTGATCGCCCCGTCGCCGATCGCCTACTCCGAGCTCAACCAGGTCCCGCGCGAGATGACCCGGGAGGACATGGAGTTGGTCCGCGACCAGTTCGTGTCCTCCACGAGGGGGGCGATCGAGGCCGGCTTTGACCTGCTCGAGCTGCACTGCGCCCACGGCTACCTGCTCTCCAGCTTTCTCTCGCCGGTGACCAACCGGCGGCGTGATGAGTACGGCGGCTCGCTGGAGGGGCGCGCGCGGTTCCCGCTCGAGGTCTTCGACGCCTGCCGCGCGGTGTGGCCTGCGGACAAGCCGCTGAGCGTGCGCATCTCGGCCACCGACTGGATCGAGGGCGGCTTCACCCCCGATGACGCGGTCGCGTTCGCCCGGATGCTGGCCGAGCATGGCTGTGACATCGTCGACGTCTCCTCGGGGCAGGTCGACCCGGAGGAGCGCCCGGCGTTCGGCCGCAGCTTCCAGACCCCGTTCGCCGACCGCATCCGCAACGAGGTCGGGTTGCCGACGATCGCCGTCGGCGCCATCGCCAGCTACGACGACGTCAACACGATCGTGCTCGCCGGCCGCGCCGACATGTGCGCCCTGGCTCGCCCGCACCTCTACGACCCCCATTGGACGCTGCACGCCGCCGCCGAGCAGGAGTACGCCGGCGACGGGATCGAGTGGGTCCCCCAGTACCAGGCCGGCAGCCGCAAGCCGCCGGCCGGGCGCGGCGACGAGGTGCGCAAGGACCTCCAGCGCTCCTTTGAGCCCGACCCGCCCGAGCTGCTCATCGCCCCCGAGGGCTGGTCCTGAACGCTCGGATCGCACGGTCGCGGTTCTCCGCCCGTGCGATCTGTGGGTTCAGCCCGACCCGCGTTTCGTGACGCACACCCGCAGAGGGACCGGTGTGCGATCTGTGGGTTCAGGAATCCCACGTCAAGCAAGTGTCAAGTGGCTTGCAACCGCTCCGGCCCAGGAGTAGGTTGCCCGCGGGACCGCTCGCCGCAGGAGAGAGAGGGAGATATGCCGATGTCTGCCCGTCCGCGGGGCCTGTTTGATGCGCTCGCGGTGACCGCTGTCCTCATCGCCGGGCTGGTGTCCGGCAGCGCGAGCGCCGCCGCCGGCCACAGGGGCGCTCATGCCGACGCGGCGGCTCAGCCGGCGCTCATCGCAACCCCCAACTGCCCGGCGCTGCCCACCTCCGAGGCGGCCCCGTGGGCCGACCCGAAGTACGGGCCCGACTGCCAGGCCCAGTTCGTCATCGACGACCTGGAGAACCCGGCCTCGCCCCGCTACGCCCAGAGCGGCGGGAGCCCGGCGCAGTCCACGCTTGCGCGCCTGGAGGCCGCGCTGGCCAACGGCAACAACATCCAGCCCGCCAGCGGCGCCGCCACCAACCTGCTTGACCTCTACGGCCTCACCGTCAGCGGCGGCACCGACGACGGGGCCAACGGCGAGCGCTCCAACGGCCTGGCCTTCCCCAGCCCTCTCAACCTCGGCGCCACCTGGGACACCGCGGACGCCACCGCCTACGGCGCGATGCTCGGCTCCGAGTTTCATCGCACGGGCCAGTCCGACGTCCTGGGACCGGTCATCGACATCGACCGCACCTGGCACACCGGCCGCGAGCAGGAGAACTTCGGCGAGGACCCGTTCCTCACCGGCACGATCGTCGCACCCGAGGTCCGGGCCATCCAGGCCACCGGCGTGCAGACGACGATCAAGCACTGCTGCGCCTACACCCAGGAGCAGGGCCGCTCGGGCCAGGCGCTGTCGCTGAGCAATCCCAACAACACGGGCGAGAACGAGCTCGTCTCCGAGCGGGCGCTGGAGGAGATCTACGGTCCCGCCTGGCAGGCCGCGGTGGCGCCTCAGCAGGGCAACGCGATGAGCGTGATGTGCGGCTACGCCATCGTCAACGCGGCCACCGCGCCCCCGTACACCGGCGCGGACTCGTGCGGCAACCAGTTCCTGCTCAACGACCTCGTCAAGGGCCAGTACGGCTTTGAGGGCACCTACACCCCCGACGCGGTCACCGCCGAGCGCGACACCCCGCAGCTGAACTTCGCCAACGGCGGTGACGGCGGTGACGCCGCCCTGACCCTGGCCCAGCTGCAGGCGATCGTCGGCAACGGCTCGGCCGACGGCCACACCAACGCCGACGGCAGCCAGAACCTCATCTCCCAGGCGCGGCTCGTCGACGAGGTGCGCCGCCTGGTGCTCCAGTCGGTCAAGAACGAGCGCTTCCTCAAGCAGCCGACGACGACCGGCCTCAACACCGGTATCGCCGCTGAGGAGGCCACCTCGGCCAAGATCGCCGAGCAGGGCGCCGTGCTGTTGCGCAACCACCGCGACACGCTCCCGCTGGACCGCCACGACCGCTCGATCGCGGTCATCGGCACCCAGGCCGGACCCAACGCCGACACGTCGCTGGGGCCGGTCTCGACCGAGCAGCCGCAATCGGCCAATGACGGCTCGGCCTTCGTGGATCCCACCAACACGTTCACGGATACCGCCACCGGCCAGTCCTTCGGGTACTCGAGCGCGCTGAGCGCGATCGTCTCCCGGGCCGGCTCGGGGCGCACGGTCACCTACGCGCCCGGGTCGGTGGGCCTCAAGGAGCAGCCGGTGCTCACCTCCAACGGCGCCACCAGCGGCCCCGGCTCGATCGTCACCCCCGACGGCAAGTCGGCCGGCTTCGCCGCCACCTACTACGGCGGCAACGATCCGACGTCCCCGTCGGCGACGGTGCTGGGCACGCAGGTGGTGCCCTCGATCCTCTACAACGGGACGGGCGGGGCCGCGGGCCAGAGCTCGTTCCCGGCCGTCGGGTCAAGCCCCGCGGTGGCGATCCCGGCCCAGTTCCAGAACGACAACTGGTCAAGCTCCTATCGTGGGATCTACACGCCTCCGCTGAGCGGCGACTACAACTTCTCCATCATCGAGTCCGGGACGGTGAAGCTGTACGTCGATGGGCGGCTCGTGACCCAGCGGCTGCGTGACGACTTCGGCTACGTCGACCACGTCACCGTGCCCTTGCGGGCCGGGCACCCAACGTCGATCGTCCTCAACTACTCGTCGGAGGAGGGCGTCGCCGGGATCCCGTCGACCCTGAACATCTTCAACTTCAACACGTTCCTGGGCAACGAGGTCCACCTCGGAGTGGCCCTGCCCCAGTCGCCGTCGCTCATCGAGCAGGCAGCAAACACGGCGGCTCGCTCCGACGTCGCCGTGGTGTTCGCCGGCCGCGAGGTCGGCGAGGGCCATGACATTCAGAGCCTGTCGCTCCCCGGCGATCAGAACGCGCTCATCGAGGCCGTGGCCCGGGCCAACCGCCACACGGTGGTCGTGCTCACCGGCGGCCCGGTGGCGATGCCGTGGCTCCACGAGGTCTCCGGCGTGCTGGAGATGTGGGAGCCGGGTGCGACGTTCGGCACCGCGGCGGCCGCGCTCCTGTTCGGCGACGCCAACCCGTCGGGTCGCCTGCCGATCACGTTCCCGGCCTCCGACAACCAGGGCCCGGGCAAGACGGCCGCCGAGTATCCCGGCATCACCGATCTGACCACCCACGCCTCCGACGACTACGACCAGCTCGAGCAGGAGAGCTACGACGAGGGCATTGACGTCGGCTACCGCTACTTCCAGACCCACGGCGAGCAGCCGCTGTTCCCCTTCGGCTACGGCCTCTCCTACACGCGGTTCTCTCAGCGGATCGTGCGGGCGTCGATCGACCGTGGCGGCGACGTGACCGTCGACGTGGCCGACACCAACCGCGGCGGCACCCCCGGCGCCGACGTCGTCGAGGGCTACGTGCACGACCCGTCGTCCACCGGCGAGCCGCCCGAGCAGCTGCGCGCGTTCAGCAAGGTGTTCCTGTGGCCCCACCAGACCCGGATCGTCCGGCTGGTGATGCATCCCAGCGCGTTCGCGTTCTGGAGCTCCGGGCCTTCAACCGGGACTCAGCCGGCCACAACGTCGCCGACCACTCCCAGCGCCACTCGCTCCGCCCAGCCCGCCGGGCAGTGGACGGTCGCGCCCGGCACCTACCGGGTGGGGGTCGGCGCCTCGGTCGAGGACATCAACGACAGCGTCTCGTTCCACCTCTCGGGCGCGTCCGGAGGCAGCCAGCTCAACGGCCTGTTCGGGTGGCCGCTGGGGAGTTAGCGTCGTTTGGGCTTGCCGGAGCGTCGCCGGCCGTGCGCCGGCCGGCGGCGCGCCGCGGCCTTCGCATGGCCGCGCTGGCGGCGATGGGTCAGCGCGCGGCGGCGCTGCGCCCGGCGGGGCTTGCTCCGCGTTGCGGCCTTGTGCGGCGCCGGGATCGTGGTGCGCGGCGAGTCGGCCTGGATGGCGCCGCCGGAGTTGATGGCGGTCACGGTGCAGCTCAGCGCGTGGCCCCGGTCGGCCGCCGTGACGGTGTAGGTGGCCGCGGTCGCGTTGAGGATGGGGGCGTTGCCGCGGTTCCACTGGTACTCGTAGCGGGTGGGGCTGCCCGACCAGCGACCCGCCGCGCACGTGAGCGTGCTGCCCACGGCGGTGGCGCCGGAGACGGCGGGAGCGGCGAGCAGATCGGGAACGGGCGTGTTGGCCCACGGGGTGAGGACCGGTGCGATGACGGGGGTGGGCGCGGAGGTCGCGGTGGCGCTGCCTCCGGCGTTGGTGGCGGTGACGGCGACGCGGATGGTGTCGCCGACGTCTGAGAGCGCGAGCGTGTAGGTGCTGGCGGTGGCGCCCGAGATGGCGGTGCAGTTGGCTCCCGAGGCGTCGCAGTCTTGCCACGCGTAGGCGAACTTGGTGGGGTTGTTCGTCCAGGAGCCCGGGGAGGCGGCGAGCGTCTGGAGGTTGGTCGCGGTACCGGCGATCCCCGGGGCGCCGGTGGCGGCGGGTGGCTGGGGGATGATGACGGCCGTCGGGTTGGAGGCCACGATGGTGGCGCCAGTGATGTTGGTCGCGGTGACCAGGGAGCGGAGGGTGGCCCCCGCGTCGTTGCCGGTGAGCGTGTAGGTGGAGGCGTTGGCGCCCGCGATGCTGGCGCAGGCGCCACCGGCGGCGTTGCAGCGCTCCCAGCCGTAGGCGAACGACGTGGGGGCGTTGGCCCAGGTGCCGGCGGTGGCGGTGAGCGTCTGGCCCTGCGTGGTCGTGCCGGTGGGCGTGGGGGCCGCGCTGAGGGCCGGGAGGGCGGGGGCGATCCGGTCGACGGTGGAGTGCGTGGCGTTGGCCACGTAGGTGAGGCCGGTGCTGCTCACCGCCACCGCGGCAGGGCCGCTGAGCGGGGAGGCAGCGGCCGAGGCGCCGTAGCTGGGCGCGCCACTGGCGCCGGTCCCCGCGAAGAACGAGAGCCTGTCGCCCGGGGTCACCTCCTCGACGCGGTTGTTGGCGGTGTCGGCGATGTAGAGGTCGCCGGCGGTGTCGGTGGCCACTGCGGTGGGGCCGTTGAGACGCGAGCTGGTGGCGGCGACGTTCGCCGTCGCCGTGCCGGCCTGGCCCGGCTTGCCGGCGAAGACCGTGAGCGTGCCCGTCGGCGTGACCTTGAGCACGAGGCTGGCGCCGGCGTCGGCGATGAACACGTCGCCGCTGGCGTCGACGGCCACGCCCGAAGGGCTGCGCAGCGGCGAGCTCGTCGCGGGACCGGAGAGCGGGGTGCCGCGCACGCCGTTGCCGGCGAGAATCGAGAGCGTGCCGCCCGGGGTGACCTTCTCCACGAAGGGGTTGCCGCTGGCGCCCGTGCCGTCGGCGATGTAGAGGTTGCCGGCGCTGTCGACGGCGAGGCCGCTGGGGCCGCCCAGGGCCGAGGCGGTGGCCGGCCCGGCGGCCGGGGTGCCCGCCGTCCCCGTGCCCGCGATGACTGAGAGCGTCCCGTTCGGGCTGAGCTGCTTGACCTCGTGGTTGCCGGTGTCGGCGATGTCGACGTTGCCGGTGGTCGGGTCGACGGCGACGCCGCTGGGCGCATTGAGGCCGGAGGCCACCACCGAGGCGACGCCCGCGGGGGTGACCTTGAACACCTCGTTGTCGGCGGAGTCGGCGATGTAGACGTTGCCGGCGGGGTCCACCGCGACGCCCTTGGGCGTGGCGGTGTGGGCGAAGGCGTTGATGAGCAGCGTTGTGGCGGCGTGAGCAGGTGTTGCCGCGCCGAGCACGGCGAACGCGACGCTGGACGCGGCCAGCGCGGATAGGCGGCGCGCACGGCCGCGCGCGGTATCAGCAGAGATCCATCGCACCTCGTTTCAATGAATCGGCGGAGGTGGGGGATGGCTTGAGGGCTATCGGTTTGTGACCGCCTCACCCCGCCGGTGCCGCCGCGACCGGTGGAGCCGCCGGCTCGCTGGCCGGCGTCGCCGCCGTCGCCGGACGGAGCACCAGCGCGAGCCCGGTGAGCCCGGCGCCCACCGCGGCCAGCGAGACGAACACGTAGACGTGCGTGTAGGTGGCCACCTGCCCGGCGTCCCCCGAACGCAGCAGCGTGGCCAGGGTCGCCACGCCCAGTGCGCCGCCGACCTGGCGGGCGGTCTGGTTCAGGCCCGTGCCCGCCGCGAAGGACTGGGGCGGGACCGAGAGCGCCGCCGCGGTCGAGGTGCCGGTCGTGACCATGCCCATGCCCGCGCCGAGCACCAGCCCGATCGGCAGCCAGTAGGTGAGGAACTCGCCGTGGGTCGGCAGCGTCGCCGCGATGAACAGGCCCGAGGCGGCCATCAGCCCCGCCCCGGCGACCACCGCCGTCCGCGGGGTGGCGCGACGCCCCACCACCACGGCCGCGACGCTCGCGGCGATCGCCCCCGGCGTCATCGCCAGCCCGGCCTGGAGCTCTGAGTAGTGCCACAGCTCGGTGAGCACGAGCACACCGAGCAGCATCCACGCGTACAGGCTGGCGCCGTAGAGCAGCGACGCCCCGTTGGCCCACGCGAACGTCCGGTGCTTCCACAGGCTGGTGTCGATTGCGGGGACCGGCATCCGCCACGAACGCTGGATCGCGGCAACCGTTCCGGTGACGCCGCCGGCGAGGCTGGCGATGGTGCGCGCGTCGCCCCAGCCCCACACGGAGCCCTGTGACAGTCCGAGCGCCGTCAGGCCGATCCCGCAGGCCAGCAGCACCGTGCCCAGGGCGTCGGGCAGCCGGGTGCGCGCGGTGGCCGTCCGCGGCAGGATGCCCGCCCCGGCGGCCAGGGCCAGCCCCGCGGGGACGTTGATGACAAACAGCGAGCGCCAGCCGAAGGCGTGGACGAGCACGCCGCCCACGCTCGGACCGACGGCGGCGGCGAACGCGCCCGCGGCGCTCCACAGCGCCACCGAGTTGCCGCGTCGCTCGACGGGGGTGTCGGCGAGGAGGATCGCCAGCGAGGCCGGGATCATCGTGGCGGCGAAGGCCCCCTGGACGGCGCGGGCGGCGAGCAGCACCGGGATGCTCGGCGACAGCGCGCAGACCAGCGATAGCCCGGCGAACCCGCCGACGCCGACGCGGTACAGCCGGCGCCGTCCGACGACGTCGGCCAGCCGCCCGGCCGGGGCGAGCAGCGCGGCGAACAGGGTGGCGTAGGCCGTGATCACCCACGAGAGGCTGGTCACGCTGGTGCTGGGATAGGCCCGGCCGAGCGCGGGGATGGCCAGGTTGACGACGGTGACGTCGAGCAGCGCCAGGAACGCGGCGCCGGCGGCGAGGGTCAGGACACGGCTGTGATGCGAACGGAACATGGCTTCAGCGACTCCTCAGGTCACAAGTACGAACGGTCGTGCTTTTTCTTTTTATACGAACGATCGTGCTAATGTCAAGTCCGATTTCATGAGCACCGAGACCACCGAGGCCGCCGAAGAGATCCAGGACGGCCGGAAGCTGCGCGGCGATCGCACCAAGCGCGCGATCCTGGCCAAGGCCGTGGACCTCGCCTCCGTCGATGGCCTGGAGGGCCTGACCATCGGCCGCCTCGCCTCCGAGCTCGGCGTCTCCAAGAGCGGGCTCTTCGCCCACTTCGGCTCCAAGCTCGAGCTCCAGCTCGAGACCGTGCAGGCGGCTTCAGAGCTGTTTGAGGAGCAGGTGTGGCAGCCGGTCGCCGAGTGCGAGCCCGGCGTCGTTCAGCTCGTCGCGCTGATGGAGGCCTGGCTGCGCTACTTCCGCGATCCCGACAACAGTGGCGGCTGCTTCTTCTCCAACGCCTACCACGAGTTCGACGCGCGGCCCGGGCCGGTGCGCGACGCCATCGCGGGCCAGAAGCGGCGTTGGATGGCGGCCATCGTCCACCACATCAAGGTCGCCGCCAAGCGCGGTCAGCTCAAGGCCGGCACCGACCCCGAGCAGCTCGCCTTCGAGCTCGACGCGGTCGGCTCGCTGGCCAACTCGCTGTGGCAGCTCGAGAACGACGCGAAGGCCTTCGGCCGCGCCCAGACGGCGATCCGCACGCGCCTGCACGCCGCGGCCACCGCCTCCGGGCGACGCGCGCTCACCTCCGCCGGGCTCAACTGCTGAGCAACTGGCGCACCCGCTCAAGAGCGTCATAGACGTCGGTGAAGCGGGTGGTCAGCGGCGAGAGGCCCAGCCGGATGACATCGGGGGTGCGGAAGTCCACGACCACGCCGTCTTCGATGAGCTGCCGCGAAAGGGTCCGCGCCTCGGGGTGCACGAGCGCGACGTGTGACCCGCGCCGGCTCGCCGCGCGCGGCGAGCCCACTGAGCAGCCCAGAGGGGCCAGCCAGTCGTCGATGAGCGCGATCGCGTACTCGGTGAGCCCGATCGACTTGTGGCGGATGGCCTCGATCCCGGCCTCCACCACCAGATCCAGCCCCGCGGCCACGGCGGTCAGGGCCAGCACCGGCGGCGTGCCCGAGAGCATCGCCGAGATGCCCTCGCCCGGGAGATATCCGGGCGCCATCTCGAACGGGTCCTGGCGCCCCAGCCAGCCCCAGATGGGTTGGCGCAGCGCGCCCTGGTGCTCGGCGCGCACGTACAGGTAGGCGGGCGCGCCGGGCCCGCCGTTGAGGTACTTGTAGGTGCAGCCGACGGCGAGGTCGACCCCGTCGCCGTCGAGGTCGACAGGGATCGCTCCGGCGCTGTGGCTGAGGTCCCACAGCGCCAGCGCCCCCGCCTCGTGCGCGAGGCCGGTGATCGCCCGTGCGTCGAGAATGAACGCCGAGCGGTAGTTGACGTGAGAGAAGGTGACCAGCGCGGTCCGCTCGCTGATGAGCTGCTCCACATGTGACGGCTCGGGGCCTGCATCGGGGTCGGCCTCGACCCACAGGATCTCCAGGCCCCGCTCGGAGGCCAGGCTCTCCAGCACGTAGCGATCGGTGGGGAAGTTGTCGACGTCGGTGATGATCTGGGTGCGGCCGGGGCGGGCGCTCAGGGCCGCCGCGGCCAGCTTGTAGAAGCAGACCGTCGTGGAGTCGGCGATCGCCACCTGGCCGGCGGCCGCGCCCAAGCAGCTCTGCGCCCAGCCGGTCCCCGAGCGTGCGGGGCAGCTCCATCCACCCCTCGCTCCAGGCGCGGATGAGCCGCTCGCCCCACTGGCCCTGCACCACCTCGGCGAGGCGGTCCGCGGTGGCGCGCGGCAGCCGGCCCAGCGAGTTGCCGTCCAGGTAGATGAGCCCGTCGTCGGCGACCACGAAGCGGTCGTGAAAGGCGCGCAGCTCATCGGCGTCGTCGAGCGCCACCGCGTCGGCCCGGCCCGTCATCGCGCTGACCTGAGCGCCGTCGTCGCTAGCCGTTGGCCACGAACGCGAGCACCCGGCTGGGGCTGCCGGTCCCGCCGACCAGGCGCAGCGGACACACGACGATCATCGCCCCGGCGATAGGGAGCTGATCCAGGTTGGCCAGCTGGGTGAGGCCGAGCTTGCCCGAGCCCAGGAGGAAGTTGTGCAGCGGGAACGGCGGGTCCATGCCGCCGGCCGAGCCGGCGTCGATGCCCACGCACTCGGTCCCGAAGCCCGCGATGGCGCGCTCGGAGGCCAGCCAGCGCGAGGCCTCCACGTCGGGCCCCGGCGTCCGCGGTCCGTTCTCGCCGACGTTGAGGAACAGGTCCTGGTCATGCGCGCGCGAGCCCCATCCGGTGCGCAGCAGCACCCACGCCCCGTCGGGGATGCGCCCGTTCTCTGACTCCCACGCCTCGAGGTCGGCGACGGTGAGCAGGTAGTCGCCGCCGGCGGCCTCGGTCTCGGCCGTCTTCTCGATCACGCACGCCGGGCCCACCAGCGTCCGCGCCGGGATCGACCCGATGTCCGAGCCGTCCTTGCCGGTCACCCAGTGGATGGGCGCGTCGGTGTGCGTGCCCACGTGCTCGCCGATGGTCAGCGTGTACCAGGCCCAGGCGGGGCCGCGGTCGTCGTACTTGGAGATCTCCTCCCGGGTCAGGCCCGGGGTATTGGCGAACGGCGGCGGCAGCTGGATGATCGGCGTCGTCTCGCTCAGCGGCTGGGTCAGGTCGACGACCTGCACCGCGCCCGAGGCGAGCCCGTCGAGCAGCGCGGAGACCTGGCTGGCTTGGGTGCTGGACATGGCGCTCTCCTTGTCGTGATGGGGCTGTGGCTGAGGCGGCGTCAGCCGGCGCGGAACGCTTCCGCCAGCCATTCTGCACAGATGCGTGGGGTTGACCTTGGCGTCGAGCACGAGCGGACGCGGCTCAGACTCGGCCAGCCAGGCGTCGACGACATCGAGGTCCACGGTGCGGCGGATCGTCGCCCCCTCCGCGCCGGCGGCGCGGGCGATCGCCGCGAGGTCGGCATCAGGGAACTGCACCAGCGAGACGTCATGGCCCATCGGGGCGAAGTGGTGGACCTCGGCGCCGTAGGCGCGGTCGTCGTAGATGAGGACGAGCAGCTTGAGCCCGAGGCGGGCGGCGGTCTCGATCTCGGCCAGGGCCATGAAGGCGCCGCCGTCGCCGATCGCGGCCACGGTGAGGCGGTCAGGCCGGGCGATGGCGGCGCCGATGGCGTTGCCCAGCCCCAGCCCGACGGACTGAAAGCCGTTGGGGAACACCCACGCGCGCGCGTCGGGGACCGACAGGAACATCGCCGGATAGCCGAGGAAGTGCCCGGAGTCCACGGCCACCGCCTTCTCGGCGGGCAGCCGGGCCTCCAGCGCGATCGAGAGCGTGCGGGGGTCGATCCACTCGTCGGTGGAGGCGTCGTCGTAGGGGTCGCCGGCCCAGCGGTTGGCGGCGATGTCACGCGCCATCTCGTCGGTGCGCCAGCCGGTGGCGCGGTGGCTGCGGCGTTCGAGCTCGTCGGCCACCATCCGCGCGCCGGTGGCGGCGTCGCCGAGCATGGTGAGATCGGCGGGACGGTTGAGGCCGAAGGCGCGCGCCTCGATGTCGATCTGGGCGAGCTTGGCGGTGTCGGCGATGAGCTGGCCGTGGCGCGTGGTCCAGTGGTTGACCGACGCCCCGGCGACGAGGACGACGTCGGCCTGGGGGATGACGTTGGCCGCGAACGGCGAGGCGAAGCCCCCGGAGATGCCCAGCGCGTAGGGGAGCCCGGCGAACAGCCCGTTGGCCGGCGCCGATGTCGCCAGCAGGGCGCCGGTGACCGCGCCCAGCCGCTCGAGCTCGTCGCGCGCGCCGGCCAGCACCGCGCCCCGCCCGGCGATGATCACCGGGTGCTCGGCGTCCTGCAGGAGGTCGGCGATCGCGGTGATCGACTGCACGGACGGGTCGGGCGTGGGGAAGGTGGGCAGCGGCGGCTGGCTGGGCTCGAGCGCCTCGGGCGCCTGGGGCTGGATGTCGATGGGCAGCATCAGCACCACGGGACGGCGCTCGATCACCGCACGCTGGTAGGCGCGCTGGGCATCGTCGGCGGCGGTGGCGGGGCTCTGGACGCGGTCGGCGGCCGCGCCCACCGACTCGGCCAGGCCCGCCTGGTCGATGCGGAAGTTGGAGGTGAGCGCCGCAGCGGGCGACTCGCCGGCGAGCACCAGCAGCGGGGTGCGGCTCTTGACCGCCTCGGTGAGCCCGGTCACGGTGTTGGTGAGCCCGGGCCCCTGGTGCACGCTGCAGATGCCGACGTTGCCGCTCACGCGCGCGTACCCGTCGGCCATGCAGATGGCGCCATCCTCGCGCCGGGCGTGATGAAAGCGGGCCCCGCGCGAGCACAGCGCGTTGGTGACCACCAGATTGCCTGAGCCGAGCACGCCGAAGGCGTCGGTCACGCCGGTGGCGGCGAGCGTCTGGCCGACGACGTCGGCGACGGACTGTGGCTTGCGGACGGTGGTGCTCATCGGACGCCCCTTCTCACCTGCTCCTCATCGAGGCCCGATCCTACTTGCGGCTTTCGATCGGCGTCCAGCCGCGACCACGCGGTGTTTGCCGCGCGTGGGGAGGGGTGATAGGAAGGTAGGAGATGAGCACTGAGCACGATCCCCCCGGCGAGCTGGCGCCCGAGGCCGCTGCGCCCGAGCGCGAGCCCGACCCCGCGGTGGAGGAGGCAGTCGCCGCGGATGCCCCCGAGCGGCTGAACTCCCACAACATGCTCCCGCCGCGCGAGCGCCGCCGCTCGGGCTTTGAGCGCCTCGTCGTCCGGCTCATCGCCACCTGCGGGATCGTCGGAATCGGCGTCGCCATCGCCGCCATCATGGTCTCCAGCAACTCCAAGGGGTGGCTCGTGGGCCTGGTCGTGTCGATCGTCAGCGTGGTGCTGGCGGCCTTGCTCTGGTCTTCACGCCAGCTGTAGCCTCACCCCGCCCCGATGCGCTCGCCCACTCCGATGCGCTCCGGGTCGCGGGCGTAGGTGTAGAGCGTGGCCGGTTCCATGCGCAGGTACACCGCGCTGCCGCTCCACTCCGTGGGGCTCTCGCGGCCGCCCTTGATCCAGGCCCGGTCAAGCTCGGCGAACGCGGCGTCGTCCTCTCCGATGATGCGCATCTGCCCGTGCGCGATCACGGCGACGTCGATGCCCTCGAAGTAGGTCAGGCTCGCCGCCGGGCGTCGCGCCAGGTGCCGCGCGCGGGCCGACTCCGCCACCGTCGGCACGTAGAACGCCGCGCGCACGAAGAACGCGCCGATCGGGGCCACGCGGGGCTCGGAGCGCGCCGTGGAGGTGGCCAGGGCCACGGTGAGCGATCCCTGCAGGTGGGCGATGACTCGGGCGGCCGAGAGCGAGTGCTCGGGCATCTCGAACGAGGCGCGCAGGAAGGGGCTGGCCTGGGTGATGCTGTGGTCCAGCAGCGCTTGCAAGTGATGCGTATCAGCAGGCGTTTCGTACATGGGGCTGTACCATCGCACCTGGAACTGGCAGCCGCCGACCGGGACCCTCTTTTGAAGTACTCCAATACGCTGGGCGCACTCGGAATGACCTGTTGATGACCGGCCACGCACGCGCTCGCCGGGGGGAGTCCGGGCGTGAGCACTGAGGCGACGCCCCAGAGCCTCCGTGACTTTCTGGGCCAGACCGGGCAGGTGGGCCTGGACATGCTCGAGGTCGATTGGGAGGCGACGCCCCTCGGCCCGATCGATGAGTGGCCCAACGCGCTGGCCACCATCGTCCGGGTGCTTCTCACCTCGCGGTTTGCCATGTGGATGGCGTGGGGTCCGGAGCTGACCTTCCTGTGCAACGGCGCCTACCGGCGCGACACGCTCGGGCAGAAGTACCCGTGGGCGCTGGGGCGGCCCGCGCAGGAGGTGTGGGCAGAGATCTGGCCGGAGATCGGCCCTCGGATCGAGAACGTGCTCCGCACCGGCCACGCCACCTGGGACGAGGCGCTGATGCTCATCCTCGAACGCAGCGGGTACCCCGAGGAGACCTACCACACGTTCTCCTACAGCCCCCTGGCGGGCGACGACGGCGCCATCACCGGGATGCTGTGCGTCGTCAGCGAGGACACCAAGCAGGTCATCACGCAGCGGCGGATGTCCACGCTGCGCGAGCTGGGCTCCGTGTCCTCGGGCGTGCGCGAGGAGCGTGACTTCCTGGATGCGGCGTGTGCGGTGCTCGGCGCCAACCGGCGATCGCTGCCGTTCACCATGGTCTACCTGTTCGACGATGGCGAGGCCCATCTCGCGGGCTCCAGCGGGATCGAGGTGGGGCACCTGGCCGCGCCGGCGGTCATCGCGCTCAACGAGGAGGCGCCCACGTGGCCCGCGCGCGAGCTGGCGCTGGGTCTCGGGACGCTCGTTCCGCTCGATCCCCTGCGTCACGGTCAGCTGCCCACCGGAGAGTGGGACGAGCCGCCGCTGCGGGCGCTCGTGCTCCCGATCGTCCAGCCGGCCCACGACCGCCCCTACGGCTTCTTCGTCGCCGCGCTCAACCGCTATTGCGACCTGGACGCCGACTACCGGTCCTTCGTCGAGCTCATCGCCCAACATCTCTCCGCCGGCCTGGCGGCGTCGCGCACCTATGACGCCGAGCGCCGGCGTGCCGCTCAGCTCGAGGAGCTCGACCGGGCCAAGACCGCGTTCTTCTCCAACGTCAGCCACGAGTTCCGCACCCCGCTGACGCTGATGCTCGGACCGCTCCAGGACGCGCTGGGTGAACCCGCCGGGCTGTCGCCCGATCGGCTGGAGATGGTCCACCGCAACGCCACGCGGCTGCTCAAGCTCGTCAACGGGTTGCTCGACTTCTCCCGCGCCGAGGCGGGGCGCATGCGCGCCGAGTTCCGCCCCACCGACATGGGCAGGCTCACCGCGGATCTGGCCGGCACCTTCCGGGAGGCCACCGACCGCGCGAGTGTCGAGCTGGTGATCGAATGCGAGGCGCCGGCCAAGCCCGTCTATCTGGACCAGGACCTGTGGGAGCGGATCGTCCTCAACCTCGTCTCCAACGCGTTCAAGGCCACGCTCGAGGGCTCGATCGAGGTCCGGGTGCGCAACGTCGACGACCATGTCGAGCTCTCGGTCAAGGACACCGGCACGGGCATCGAGCCCGAGGAAATGGAACGGCTCTTCCAGCGCTTCCACCGCGTGCGCAGCGTGGCGCGCAGCTACGAGGGGACGGGCATCGGACTGGCGCTGGTCAAGGAGCTGACCGAGCTGCACGGCGGCGAGGTGGCGGCGGTGAGCACCCTGGGCGAGGGCTCGGAGTTCACCGTCTCCATCCCGTACGGGTCCTCACACCTGCCCGCAGATCAGGTGTACGAGGAGAGCGTGGAGCCGGCGGCGTCGATCGCCGCGCTGTTCGTGGAGGAGGCGATGAGCTGGATCGAGACCCCGAGCGACCGGCTCACCCCGGGCGTGTTTCCCACCGTGGGATCGCCCGACGCCGTCGACGCCAGGTCCCGAGTCCTCGTCGCCGACGACAACCCCGACCTGCGCCGCTATCTGACCACGCTGCTGGCAGCGCAGTTCGACGTGGAGGCCGTCAGCGACGGTGACACGGCACTGCGCATCATCCGCGACCGGCCCCCCGACCTGCTCATCTCCGACGTGATGATGCCGGGGCTCGACGGCTACCAGGTGCTGCAGGCGGTGCGCTCCTCGCCGGAGTCTCAGGACCTGCCGATCATCCTGCTGTCCGCGCGCGCCGGCGAGGAGGCGGCCATCGAGGGCCTGATGGCGGGGGCCGACGACTACCTGCCCAAGCCGTTCTCCGGCCGCGAGCTGCTGGCTCGCGTCCAGGCCCACCTGGACCTGTCAAATCTGCGCCGCGAGGCCGCCGCCGAGCTGCGCGCCGAGCAGTGGCGGCTGGAGCAGACCGTGCAGCAGATGCCCGCGGGGGTCATGCTGGCCGAGGCGCCGTCACGCCGGATCGTCGTCTCCAACCGCCAGGCGGCGGAGATCCTCGGGCACGGGATCGTGCCCTACGTGGACGGCGGCGACTACGACGGCTACGAGCTCTACACGCTCCAGCGTGAGCGCCTCAAGCGCGACGAGGGTCCGCTGGCGCGCGCCATGCTCAGCGGCGAGATCGTCGAGGACCAGGACATGCTCTACATCCGGGGTGACGGCCGCACGATCATCGTGCGCATCAGCGCCGCGCCGGTCCGTGACGAGGCCGGCGATGTCGTCGGCGGCGTGCTCGTGTTCCAGGATGTCTCCGAGCGCGTGCGGACCGAACGCCTGCTCGCCGCCCAGCGCGACATCCTGGCCCTCATCGCCAACGGGGTGTCGCTCGAGCGGGTGCTCGAGTCGATCGTGCACTGCGTGGAGGAGCTGTCTGAGTCGCCGGCCAAGAGCGCGATCATGCTGCTCAGTGGCGACGGCCATCACCTGGTGCACGGCGCGTCCCCCAGCATGCCGCCGGGCTATCGCGAGGCCGCCGAGGGACTGGAGATCGGGCCCGACACACCGGGAGCGGCGGCGTTCACCGGTGAGACCGTGGTGGTGACCGACACGCAGACGGCGCCCGGATGGGAGCCCTATCGCGAGCGCGCGCAGGAGATGGGGATCCGGGTCGTCTGGTCCACGCCGCTGCGGGCCGACGATGGGGAGCTCGTCGGGACACTGGGCGTCTTCTATGACGAGCCGCGCGAACCCTCTGATGAGGATCGCCGAGTCGTGGACCTGCTGGCGCGGACCGCCGGCGTTGCCATCGGCCGCGCGCGCGACGCCGAGAGCCGGACGCGTCGCCTGGAGGAGCTGCAGAGCAGCCTGCTGCCCCGGGCGCTGCCGCAGGTCCCGGGCCTGCGCGCGGCGGTGAGCTTCCATCCCGCCGAGCGCGGGCTGGACGTCGGCGGTGACTTCTATGACCTGTTCGCGCTGCCCGGCGAGGCGTGGGGATTTGTCATCGGCGACGTGTGCGGCCATGGCGCCGAGGCGGCGGCGGTGACCGCGCTGACCCGCCACGCCACGCGATCGATCGCGCGACTGGTGTCCCGGCCGCGCGACGTGCTGGCCATGGTCAACGAGGAGCTGCGCACCTCGGACCACGACCGCTTCTGCACCGCGCTCTACGGGCGGCTGGATCCGGTGGCCGGCGGGGTGAGGGTGACGCTGGCCAACGGCGGTCACCCGCCGGCGCTGGTGCGTCGGGCGTCGGGGCAGATCGAGACCCTACGGGGCCACGGGCCGCTGCTGGGCGTGTTCCCGGCCGCGGAGTTCCCGGAGCTGGCCGTCGAGCTCCAGCCCGAGGACACCCTGCTGCTCTACACCGACGGGCTGATCGAGCGCAACCCACGGGTGGCCGGCGATGCGGCGCTGCGCTCGCTGCTGGCCTCACTGACGTTCGGAGACGTGGACGACCTGATCGCCCAGATCGAGGCGCGCGCCCTCGGCGCCCCGCCCGTCCGCCTGCCCGATGACACCGCGGTCCTGGCCATTCAGGTCACCACTCCCACCCCCGGCGGCGCCGGTATCGAGGGCGCGGGCGCGCCGTTGGTCCACGCGCTGGCGGAGTAGGCGCGGCGCTGTACGCGCCGCAGCGCAGCGCTGCACGCCGGAGCCGGCACCGCTCCGAGCGAACCGCCCGAAGCGAGTGCCGACGCAGGCGCCATGAGCACACACATGGCCACGGCGCCCCCGAAGACGACTCCCGGGTGCCGTGTCCAGTGTCTGCAATCCCCCACGATGTTGTGCTCCCCCGTGGGACAGTGAGCAAACCTTAAAGATTCACTGTTTAGTGAGGTTTGATCAAAGCGGTGTGTCAGGAACCGCGACCGGACGACAAGTGAGTGTCGAAGAAGATGAGGATCCGCTGCCAGGAATCCTCGGCCGACGGGTGGTCGTAGTTCATGCGCACCAGGCGCACGAGCGGGCTGAGCACGGGCCCGGCGTTGATGCGGTTCATGAAGGCGTGCCCGACGTCGGGGTACTCCTTGACGTCGTGCTCGACCCCGAGCTCGGTGAGCGCGCGCTCCAGGCGCTCCGCCCGCCCGCGCAGCTCGGGATCGCGCTTGCCGAAGCTGGCCACCACCGGACAGCAGCCCTCCAGCCGTGACAGCTCCTTGGGGACCTCGCCGTAGTTGACGGAGGCCGCCGCGAAGTCATAGCGGGGGGCCGACAGCATCGCGAAGCCGCCCCCCATGCAGAAGCCGATGATCCCGATCTGGCCGGTGCAGTCCTCGCGCTCGGTCAGCCACTGGCGCGCGGCCTCGATGTCCGCGTAGGCCTCGCCCTTCCCGCTGCGGCTGGCCTGAAGCGTGGCCACCACGCAGCGGATCCCCCGCCCGGAGTAGAGGTCGGGGGCGAAGGCGAGGTAGCCGGCGGCGGCCAGGCGGTCGGCCTGCAGGCGGATGTCGTCGCCCAGCCCCAGCGCATCCATGACGACCACCACGCCCGGCCAGGGACCCTCGCCGCGCGGCGTGGCCAGGTACGCGCGCAGCTCCCGGTCTGCGGCGGGGGAGTAGGTCGTGTCGGGCACGAGCTAGGGCCCGCTCTGGGGCGCGGCCCCCGAGGCGTCGGGCATCTCGAGCCCCTCGTCGCGGGCTAACCCCTCGCCGATGCGGGCCGCTAGGCGGGGGGTTGCGAGCACGATCAGTGCCCCGATGATCAGCCAGATCCCCACCACCAGTGGGAAGCGGCTGTAGGGGAAGACCTGCCCGGTCACGTTCTTGTAGATCGTATAGCCCAGGAAGAGGATGCCCAGGATGGGGATGACGATCTCGTAGATCGGTGCGCGTCTGGCCTTAAAGAACAGGAACCGGATGGCTCCGATGTTGGTGACGATGTACGCGACGAGCAGGCTCAGCACGCCGAGCGTGCCCGGGTAGAAGAACGCGCTCACGGCTGACACTCCGGCGATCCGCTGGGCGACGATCGCCCCGATGCCGATGAGGAGCACCACGGTGAGCGCGCCCGCGGGGGCGCCGGTGCGCGTCGAGGCCCGTCCCAGCGACGACTCGAACCTCGTGCCGCGGCTGAGCGCGAACAGGATCCGGGCGCCGGCCGTCGCCGCCGCCAGGCCGCTGGCGAACGCGCTGATCGTCGCCCCGGCGTTGATGAGGTCCTCCATCCAGGCGCCGATGTAGGTGTGCCCGAGCTCGCCGAGCGGGGCCGTCGAGCTCGCGAACGCCTTGGCGCCGGTGGCGGTCGCGCCAAAGCCCCATGTCTGGACCGTGATGCAGAGGATGTAGAAGATGCCGGAGGCGATCACCGCGTTGCGGATCGCTCGCGGGATCTCGCGCTTGGGGTTGTCGGTCTCCTCCCCCAGCGAGGCCGCGCCCTCGAACCCCGCGAAGGAGAGGAAGCCGAACACGGCGGCGCCCCCCACCGCTGACAGCGATGTGCCGCTGGGGAGCTTGAAGGCGTCGACGCTGATCGAGGTCCCGTGCGGCGAGGTGCCGGCGATGAGCTTGATGACGATGACGAGCATCAAGATCAAGATGAGCGTCACCGAGATGCCCTCCATGCCCAGCAGCGAGCGGGTGGCCACCCGGATGTCGCCGTAGGCCAGGATGGCGATGATGATCCCCGCCACCAGGGCGATCCAGATGTAGTCCGCGCTCTTCCAGATGCCCGTGCCCTGGAAGAACGCCACCCCGAAGGTGCCGGCCTCCGCGGTGCTGGCGCAGGTGAAGGCGAGGTAGGTGCCCAGCAGCGCCCACCCGGAGAAGAAACCGGCCTGCGGTCCGAGCGTCACGCCGGCAAGCGCGTACACCGAGCCCGCGTGGCTGAAGTACCGCGACAGGCGGATGAAGGCATAGGAGACCAGCAGCACCCCGACCGTCGCGAAGATGAAGGCCAGCGGCACGGCGCGCCCGATGAGCGATGCCGGGGCGGTGCCGTTGAGCGCCATCGCCGCGGTGGGGGCCATGATCCCGATCGAGATCGCGATCGCCTCCCAGAAGCGCAGCTCGCGGCGCAGGCCGTGGGACGGAGGGTCGGTGGTCGATCCCGGCGCTTGCGTTGCCATCGCCTGTCCCTTCTCGAGTGGGCGTCTAGGCGCTCGAGGTCACCCAGACCCGGCCAAAGTGCGTGCACCCTACCGCACGACCGTTGTCTATAAGTTCATTCCCCCGGGGCGAGCGCGCCGAGCCCGTGCAGCCACTCACGCACGCGCTCGGAGCCAGAACAGCTCGTCGACGCCCTCGGGGGCCAGCGCCGCGTCCAGCTCCTCGATCCGGTCGCCGCTCACGCCGGCCAGCAGCGTGAAGCTGAAGAAGAGCTGGTCGACCGCGAGGAGCGGGGTAGGGGTGTAGCCGGGCGCGTGGGCGAGCGCGACCTGGAGGTCCTCGCGGCTGCGCAGCGACTGCAGCAGGGTGCCGAGGTTGCCGGCCGCGTCGAGCGCCGCCGCCTGGATCTCCGCGGTGGTGCCGGTCTCGCGCGCGGCCGTGTAGAGGACCTTGTAGTGCTGGGCGTGGTCGAGCATCAGCGCCGCCAGCGACGCCTGGCGCGCGGCCAGGAAGCGGAGGTCCGGGCTCAGCTCCGGCGGGCCGTCGGTGGAGTCCAGCAGCGCGCGGCGCAGCTCGTTCATCGGGTTGGTGCCCTTGAGGTCGGGGTTGTGCTCGCGGCAGCGGGTGACCCAGTCCTCGATCTCGTACTGGTGGGCGAGCCCGTGGATGTCGTCCTGGCTGAGCAGAGCTTCCGGCTCCGGGTCCTCCTCGGCCAGCGCGGTGAGGGCGTAGGCGAGCCGGGCCAGCGCGCTGTGGACGCCCATCGGCAGCAGGCCGGGCGGGAGCGAGCGGATGTCGATCACGTGTGCCATCGCCTCGAACGCGACACGCTCGACGTAGGCGATCCGGCGCGCCCCGTCCAGCGCCTCCGCGTGCAGCTCGCTCGCGTGCGCGCCGTCGTGGTAGAGCCGGGTCAGGCGGGCGCAGCGCTCGAGGTTGTCCTCGAAGGCGAGATAGAGGCCCGCGATCACCTCGGCGAACTCGGGGTCGATCTCAGGGGTCTCCGGCTTACGGCCCAGCCTCATCGCTGGTATCGGAGAATAGTCCCGGTGGTCCGCGCCGGGGCCCGGGCCGCCGGGGGCGTCCGTCGCGCGCGTTAGCGTTCAGGGTTCGGTCTCGCGCTGCCCTGAACCCTTGCTAAGGTTATGTATCCGCCGCGGGGTGGAGCAGTCTGGTAGCTCGTCGGGCTCATAACCCGAAGGTCGCGGGTTCGAATCCCGCCCCCGCTACTCAGGAAGTCGCTGGAATAGCAGCAAAAGAAGAGCCCCGGAGATCCGGGGCTCTCTTCGTTTCGGGGCCGCGTCAAACGAATGTCAAACGTGCCGGCCGTGCGTTCGGAGCGGCGTGGTTGCTGCCGCGCCGTCTGAGAGGATCTAAAAAGCGTTTTAGACCCTCTTAGACCATGGACCCTCACTCGAATCCATACACGCCCGGTGCCGGCGCTCGGCCGCCGCGGCTCGTCGGCCGGGAGGCCGAGGTTGATGACTTCGGGGTGGCGTTCAAGCGACTGGGCGGCGGTCGGTCTTCCCGTAGCTTCGTGCTCGATGGGTTGCGCGGTGTGGGGAAGACGGTGCTCCTCAACGAGGCCGACCTGGTCGCTCGAGAACACGGCTGGGTCAGCTCCGGGGTGCTCGAATGCAATGAGGATGACGAGCTCCCTCTCCTGATGGCGCGCCTGTCCCACCGTGCACTGCGTCGCCTGAGCGCTGGGAAGCGAGTCGGCGCCGGGGTCAAGCGGGCGCTGGGAGTCCTGCGCGCGTTCACCTTCGCGATGGACGAGCGGGGCCTGTGGCGGTTCAACATCGATGTCAAGGCGATCAGCGGCGTCGCCGACTCCGGCGATCCCGAAGCGGACATCATCGAATTGCTCGGCGAGGTCGGTGCAGCAGCAGCGCAGCACGGCTCTGGGGCTGCCTTCCTTCTCGACGAGTTGCAGTTCCTCGGAAAGCGCAGCCTGTCGATGCTCGCCGCGGCAATACATGGCGTGAGCCAGCAGAACGCGCCGGTGCTACTCGTCGCCGCCGGTCTGCCGCAGCTCCCGCTGATGCTGAAGAACGCAAAGCCGTACACCGAGCGCCTCTTCGACTACCGGACGATTGAAGGGCTCCCACGAGCAACGGCAGCGAGCGCGCTCACGGTCCCCGCTCAGCGCGCGAAGGTCAAATTCGAGCGAGACGCGCTTGACCTGATCCTCGACCGAGCGGACGGGTACCCGTATTTCCTGCAGCAGTGGGGTGAGACGATCTGGAGAGAGGCTGCGGGACCGACGATTACGCTGAGCGACGCCGAGGCTGCGGACGACATCGTCAACGACGAGCTGGACCGCCGGTTCTTCCGCGACAGATACGAGAAGGCGACGGAAGCGGAACGGATCTACATGGCAGCGATCGCCGATCTTGGCGACGGTCGCCACAGCTCGGGCGAGATCGCAGCACACATGGGGATGACCCCGAAGGAGCTTTCGGTCCGCCGATCCGGACTCATCGAGAAAGGTCTCATCTACAACCCGAGCGGAGCACAGCTCGACTTCACCGTGCCGCAGTTCGCTACCTACCTTCGGCGCGTGCACCCATTTGATCCTCGGGAGCGGCCTAGCCGAGGGCGTCCTCGCCGGGGTGAAGTCTAAAACCGATTTTAGACCTGCTTAGCCCGGACTCGGGACCGACTACGCGGCGGGGGTGCTTGTGTACGAGGCCGCTGAGGCCGAGCACCGCGGCGATTGCAACTACGACATCGTTCTCGTGGGATCCGATTTTCTCGAGAAGGTCAAGCCGACTCACGGCAGCTACTTCGATACCTCCGTGAAGCGGTTCAGCGAGAGATCGCGGCGCTTGGCGCTGGCTAGCGGCGTCACAGCCGCCCGATCGATCTCAAACCAGCGTCGAAACGAACCCCGCGCTGGTCGGCACCATCTGTCCAAACGGGCGTGGTTCGACCACCGGACGACGCAGGATGGATTGGCACGGGCAGGTATGAGCAAGCACGGCCTCACGGCCGCTCATAACAGGAAGGTCGCGGGTTCGAATCCCGCCCCGCTATGTCTTTGTGAGTGACGGACACGACCTCCTTCGGGAGGTCGTTCTCGTTCTGGAGGCCGTCGCCCAGTGCTCTCGCCGGCCGGGCAGGCACATACACTGTCGCGATGGCAGTCACCAGGGGAGCGCGCGTGGCGGTCAGTGAGCGCTCAGTCCAGGTAGCGGGCGTGCGGCTGCACGTACGTGAATCTGGACACGGGCGGCCGTTGCTGCTGATTAACGGCATCGGAGCGCACGTCGACATGTGGGCGTCGATGGAAACCGCGTTGCCCGATACCCGACTGATCGCCTTCGACGCACCCGGCACCGGGCGCTCGGAGACGACATGGTTTCCACTCAGCGTCGAGCTCCTGGCTCGATTGACCGAGCAGCTTCTTGACCGCCTCGGGTACGAGCAGGTCGACGTCCTCGGATACTCCTTCGGCGGATTGATCGCCCAGCGCCTCGCCCGCGCTGCGCCGAGCCGGGTTCGCCGGCTGGTGCTGGCCGCCACCACCCCTGGGTGGGGAGGCGTTCCTGGGTCGGTCTGGGCACTGACGCAGATGTCGACGCCGCTGCGGTACTACTGGCGTCCCTACTACGAGCGCGTGATCGGTGAGCTGATGGGCGGACGCGCGCGGACGGATCCGAGTTTCGTTCGCCGTCACGGCGACGCGCGTCTGCACAACCCGCCGACACCGCTGGGGTACGCGTGGCAGCTGCTGGCGCTGGCCACCAGCCCCGGGACGCTGGGATGGCTCAAGAAGATCAGCGCCGACACCTTGGTGGTGACCGGCGACGACGATCCGGTGATGCCGCTCGCCAACGCGCTCCTGCTCGCGCGTCATATTCCGAGCGCGCGCCTGCTGGTGGCCCGCGGCGAGGGGCACATGCTGCTGATGGACGACCAGAGCGCCGCCTTCCCGGCACTGGCCGGCTTCCTGACGGCCGCCAGCGCCGAGCGCTCGGCTGCGTGGCAGGAGGGAACCGACGTCGACGACGGCCTGCTGGAGGATGCGCTCGCTGCGGACCGGTCGGAGCTCAGCAACCCGGCCGCGCTGATCAGCGCTCTGGTGCGGCGGTGCGCGACGGCGGCGGCTTAGCCCCGGCGAACTCCTCCTCGAGCGGCACGTCGAGCGCGTCAAGCACGCGCGGCACCATCGAGTAGAACGCCGCGGTCACGGTCAGCTCGATCCGTTGGGTCTCGTTGAAGTGCTCGGCGAGCTCATCATTGATCGCCTGGGGAACCTTGCCGTCCACGATGGCATCGGTGAACGCCAGGGCGGCCTTCGTGCGGGCATCGAACATCGACGAGGCCTCCCACGACTCCAGCTCGGCGACCTCGTCCTCGCTGACGCCGAGTTCGGTCGCCATGTGGATGTGCTGGTGCCATTCGTAATGGGACTCATGAAGCATCGCGGTACGCAGGATCATCAGCTCCCGCATCCGACGGGAGGTCGCGCTGTTACCGCGTAGCGCCCAGGCGAATGAGATCCAGGCGCGCAGCAACTCGGGTGCGTGCGCCAGGCAGCGATACAGGTTGACCTGCTTTGCCCCCGCGTCCCCAACTTGGGTCGCGACGTCATCGGGCAGCGCTGCGAGCGGAACCGGCGTCATCTGAGGCCTCCCTTGTCGGTTTCTCCTGTACCCGAGCCTTCCCGGTGGCGGGCTGCGATCCGGCGGACCGCTCGCTGTGAGCTCGGATCCAATCCGCGATCTGCGGTCGTGCGACCTTCGCCGCCTGGCGACCCGCCACGAGCCCGACGTGCCCGGAGTCCAGGCACAGCTCGGTGACGTCCTCGGAGCCGACCAGGCCCGTCAGGGGAGCCGCGGATCGCGGCGGCACAATCTCGTCCCTCTTGCAGTACACGTTCAAGAACGGGCACTCGATGTCGCCAAGACTCACCTCGCGCTTGCCGAGCGCTGCCGTCCCTTCGGCGAGGGAATTGTCTCGCACGAACCTCTCGACGATCTGTCGGAACACTGCGCCGGGCAGCGGAGCCTGGTCGCGGGCCCACTTGTTCATCGCGATGAAGCCGGTGAGCCACTGGTCATTCCAGAGGTTCTGGAGGACGTTCACCTGCTGGACTACCGCGTCGGTTGGCTTCAGTGATTGAAAGCCCTGGTCCAGCACGCGCGCCGGGACGATGCCGGTGGAGTCCACCACGTCGGCGGGCTCGAGCCGACCCTCGACGAACATCTGGCTCAGAAAGCCCAGCTCCGAGAAATCAGACGGCGTGGTCAACGCGACCAGGTTGCGGACCGGCGACCCCGGATCGGACGCCGCCAGGAGCAGAGCGAGCACGCCGCCGAGGCAGTAGCCGGCCAACGTCAGCTCGCTGGTATCCGAATCTGCGCACGCGGCCGCAATCGCCCTCGGGATGTAGTCCTCGACGTAGGTCTCGAGGGTGTTCTCGGCGTCGGCCGGATAGACCCGACCCCAGTCGAGCAGATACACATCGAAGCCCTCTTCGATGAGGAAGCCGACCATGCTGTTTCCCGGCAGCAGGTCGAGGATGTACGCCTTGCTGATGAGGCTGTGGATGATCAGTACCGGCGGCGCACACGTGCGCTGATCACTGCGGTAGCGCCACAGCCGCGCCGTGTCGCGTTGCCAGACAAGATCGCGCGGGGTCTGCCCCACGGCAGCACGGTTGAGGCCCGCGTAATAGGGAACCCCGTTGCGGATCCTCAGCAGCTGGCGTTGCAACAGCGAAGGCGCCATCAGCGCTGATCCCGGGCCGCGCGCGACTTGGCGGCCGCACCGGCCCTCCGGGTCCTCGGCTCGGACTGCTCGAGCTCTGAGCGCAGGGCGCGCAATTGACGCTCGACGTTGGCCACCTGGTTGGAGATGCGGTCCACGTCTCCGCGCGACGGAATATTCCAAGCCCCGAAGCACAGCGAGAGGCCACGATGCAGTTCGATTCCCAGGCGTCGCTGCAGCCTCCATGCGATCGCGATGCCATCCATGAAGGTCTTGCTCTGCACCCACGACTCAGACGAGCTGGAGACCGGCCCCTCGACCGCATCAAAGGGCATTCGCCAGACGGGCGGAGAGCTGGCGCCCTTGGACTTTGACGACTGCGCGCCGTTCTTGGATGACTCTGCCATCTGCCTTCCGGTTACCCGTTTGGTGTCCGCTGCACCAGGAGATGCCGACCCTTCACCCAGGTGGGGGGTCGCACGTTCAGAAGGCCGTTCGAGGGGGTAGCGCAAGGAGGAAGGCATCTATGTGGTGTTGCGTTCGGTGACCAGCTGGGGGCGGCCCACCGGAGGGAGAAACCAATGCGCACGACGCCGTCCCGACTGGAGCTCAGCCCTCTCAACTTCTTGCACCGCGGCGCCCAGACGCTGCGAGAGCGTCCGGCGGTGGTCCACGGCGAGCGACGGATGACCTATGCCGAGCTCGCACAACGGTGCAACCGCCTGGCGTCGGCGCTCCGCGAGCGTGGCCTCGAACGTCACGACCGGGTCGCGATCCTGGCGCCCAACTCGCCGGCGTTGCTCGAAGCCCACTACGGGGTGCCGATGGCCGGCGGCGTGCTCGTCGCCCTCAACACGCGCCTGAACAGCAAGGAGATCGAATACATCCTCCGCGACTCAGGGGCACAGACGCTGCTGGTCGACCGCGAGCTCGAGGAGCTCGTCGAGCCGATCGACCTCGACGAGATCGAGACCGTGGTGATCGAGGACACCGGCGAGTCGAGCGACCCCTACGAGAAGCTGCTCTCGGAAGGCTCTGAGGAGGAGCTGGAGAGCTGGCTCGAGGACGAGAACGAGCCGATCTCGATCAATTACACGTCGGGCACCACGGGACGGCCCAAGGGCGCGATCTACACCCATCGGGGCGCGTACCTCCGGGCGTTGGGCGCAGCGCTGGAGGTCAAGCTCGGCTATGACTCCGTCCATCTCTGGACCCTGCCCATGTTCCACTGCAACGGCTGGTGCCTCACCTGGGCAGTGACCGCCGTCGGTGGCACCCACGTCTGTCTGCGCAAGGTCGACCCCGACGTGATCTGGGATCTGTTCGACGACGAGGGCGTCACCCACTACAGCGGTGCGCCGACGGTCCACATGAGCATCATCAACCACGACAAGGCCCATGAGCTCAAGCAGCGGGTCACTGTCCCCACCGGCGGGTCCCCGCCCCCGCCCGCGGTACTCAAGCGGATGCGCGATCTGAACCTGTACCCGATCCATCTGTACGGCCTGACCGAGACCTATGGCCCGGTGATGGCGTGCAGCTGGCAGCCGCAGTGGGACGAGCGCGACCTCGAGGACCAGGCCCGGCTGCTCGCGCGCCAGGGCCACACGTACAACGGCGCCGACCTGGTGCGCGTTGTCGACAAGGATGACAATGACGTGGAGCGCGACGGCGACACGGTCGGCGAGGTCGTGATGCGCGGCAACAGTGTCATGGCCGGATACCACGGGCAGGACGAGAAGACCGAGGAGGCGTTCCGGGGCGGCTGGTTCCATTCCGGCGACCTGGCGGTCTGGCATCCCGATGGCTACGTGGAGCTGCGCGATCGCTCCAAGGACATCATCATCTCCGGGGGCGAGAACATCTCGAGCATCGAGATCGAGCAGGCGCTGTCCGAGCATCCGTCGGTGCTCGAGGCCGCCGTGGTGGCGATGCCCGACGACAAGTGGGGCGAGCGACCGAAAGCCTTCGTCGAGCTCAAGAATGGAGAGGACACCAGCGAAGAGGACATGATCTCCTTCTGCCGCGACCATCTGGCCAAGTTCAAGTGCCCGGCGGCGGTCGAGTTCGTGGAGCTGCCCCGGACGTCGACCGGCAAGGTACAAAAGTTCGTGCTGCGAGAGCGCGAGTGGGAGGGGCGCGAGCGTGCGATCGGCTGACGCGCATCTGCTCCGAGCGAGCGATCGGCATCTAGTGCCAACGGCACGTAGCGGAGAGGTATCGCTGTACTACGAGAGCACGGGCGACGGACCGCCCGTGCTGCTCATCATGGGGCTGGGGATGAACGCCACCGGGTGGTGGCGGACGATCCCGGAGCTGGCCGGGGCCGGGCTGCGTGTCCTGGCCTTCGACAACCGCGGCGTGGGCCGCAGTGATTCGGCGCCCGGCCCCTACACGATCGCGATGATGGCGGACGACGCAGTGGCGATCCTCGACGCCGCGGGCATCGATCGCGCCCATGTCTACGGGATCTCGCTGGGCGGCATGATCGCCCAGGCGGTGGCGCTGGAGCATCCCGATCGGGTGGAGCGTCTGGTGCTGGGCGCGACGACCCCCGGCGGGTCCGGCCACACTGTGGCCCCCGACGACACGGTGGCGTTTTTCACCCGCCGCGCGGGAATGCCGCCGGTCGAAGCGGTGTGGGCTTCCGTGCCCTACAACTACGGGCCCGCAACCCGGGCTCGTCACGGGCAGCGGATCGCGGAGGACATCGCGCAACGGCTTCGGTTCCCGGTCGCGCCCGAGTCCTACACGGCGCAGCTCGCCGCGGCACTCGGCCACGATTGCCACGACAGGCTGGCCGAGATCGCCGCGCCGACGCTGGTGGTTCACGGCTTGGAGGATGTGATGGTGTCACCAGCCAACGGCCGCACGCTCGCGGAGCTCATCCCCGGCGCGCGCCTGATTGAGCTCCCCGGCGCGGCCCATCTGTATCCGACGGACGAGCCCGCCGCGGACCGCAGCGTCGCGGCGTTCCTCACTCAGGGCTAGGCGAGGCGCCGTCGGACTGGTAGCCGTCGTACGTTGCGCGACAGGGCCGGCGCGGCGTCGCCCCGGGGAACGACTCGTAGACTCAATCAGCGAGACGCACGACACTCTGAGGGACGAATCCGGCCCCCGCTATCAAGAAGTCGCTGGAAATCGCGGCCTCCGAGTGATTGGGGCTTCGCTGTTTCAGCGACGTCCCGAACGCCGGATCAAACACTGGTCTGGGATCTGGCGCAGTAGGGTGCCGCCGTGGCCGAAACGGATGGGCTCCGACCTGGTCCTCGAGATCACCTGATCACACGGGCACTCGAGCGGCTGCTGGCGTCGCTTGACGCGGATCTGCTTGAGGACGTGGCGCTCGACCCCGCCGAGGGCCCGGAGCGGCTCGCTCGGCACGCGATGCGGGAGATCGCCCGGCAGCTGGCGAGTGATGACACGGCCGACGCTCAGGCCGCGGCGCTGAATTCGGCTCTCAGGGCCATGGTGTCCGACGTGGATGACTGGGCGGCTGCTGAAGTCGTTGTCCCGCCGCGGATCCTGTCCGGGATCAAGCGTAGGTCGGCGCTCGGGGAGCCGATGCCTCTACCGGCGCTGCCGGCGACTCCGTTTAGCCAGAGCGACCTGTTGGTGAATGCCGAAGGTCAGCCGAACATCGGCTCGGAGCTCAAGGCTGAGCTGGCGACGGCAGACTCGGTCGACCTCATCTGCGCGTTCGTGATCTGGACTGGCGTACGCCACCTTCGCGAGTCGTTGGCGGAGGTAGTCGAGCGCGGTGGTCGAGTCCGCGTGATCACGACGACCTATATGGGTGCGACGGAGAAGCGCGCTGTCGACGAGCTTTTCGCCCTCGGTGCGGAGGTCCGCGTCGCCCTGGACGCACGCACGACAAAGCTGCACGCCAAGGCCTGGCTCTTGGAGCGCGAGAGCGGCCTGACGACGGCCTTCGTCGGGTCGTCGAACCTTTCGCATACCGCGCTGTTTGACGGGCTGGAGTGGAACGTCCGACTGTCATCGATGGATGCTGTGCACGTGATCGATCGCGTGCGGATGATGTTTGAGAGCCACTGGGCATCCGAGCACTTCGACCACTACGACCCGGCGGTGAATGGCGACGCGCTGGCATTCGCGCTCCAGGAGCACGACCGGCGCTCGCTTGGTGAGTCGTCAACGACGATCTCCTTTGCTGGCCTCGACGTGCGGCCTTATCCGCATCAGCAGCGGATGCTCGATGCGTTGATGATCGAGCGGGAGCGGCACGATCGCCATCGCAATCTGGTGGTGGCGGCAACGGGCACGGGCAAGACCGTCGTCGCTGCGCTCGACTATCGCCAGCTCCTCGACCGCCACGAGGGCGGACTGTCGCTGCTGTTCGTCGCCCATCGCGAGGAGATCCTGCGACAGTCGCTCGCGACGTACCGGGCTGTGCTGCGGAGGGGCGATTTTGGTGAGCTTCTCGCGGGCGGGCGGACCGCGACGGGCCGCCATGTCTTCGCGATGATCCAGTCCCTCCAAGGCCGGATCGGCGAGATTCAGCCGGGGGCGTTCGATGTTGTGGTGGTTGACGAGTTTCACCATGCCGCTGCCGACAGCTATGACCGGCTGCTCAACCACCTGACGCCGCTCGAACTGCTCGGCCTCACGGCGACCCCGGAACGCCTTGACGGGCGGGACGTCACGGGCTGGTTCGACAACCGGATCGCAGTCGAGCTGCGGTTGTGGGAGGCCATCGACCAGGGCTTCCTCGTTCCGTTCCAGTACTTCGGCGTGGCCGACGGCACTGACCTGCGTCAATTGAGCTGGCGTCGAGGTGGTTACGCGCCTGAGGATCTGAGCAACCTCTTCACCGGCGACGACGTCCGCGTCGCGAAGCTGTTGGAAGCGATTCAGCGCATCGTGCTCGATCCGGGTCACATGCGGGCGTTGGGGTTCTGTGTCTCAAAGGAGCACGCCCGCTACATGGCGCGCAAGTTCACCGAGGCGGGGCTTCAGAGCATCGCCTTGACGGGTGACGATTCGGCTGACGTGCGAGATCAGGGTCTGACCGATCTGAAGGCCGGACGGCTCCGGTGCGTGTTCTCAGTCGAGGTCCTTGGTGAGGGCGTCGACGTGCCTGATGTCGATTGTGTGCTGCTGCTCCGTCCCACCGAGTCGGCCACGCTGTTCACCCAGCAGCTTGGTCGTGGGCTGCGGCGTGCGAGAGATAAGAGCAGTCTGACCGTGATTGACCTGATCGGCCAGCAACACCGGGCCTTTCGCTTCGAAGATCGGCTGAGGGCGATCCTGGATACGCGTCGCGGCAAGGTTGTCGAGCAGGTCGAGCGCGCGTTCCCGTTCCTGCCGGCCGGCTGCACCGTCGATCTCGATCGCCAGAGTCAGGAGATCATCATCGAGAACCTGCGTTCGGCCGCCCGGCGGTCTCGGTGGGCGACGTTGGTCACGGACCTGCGCGCGGAGAGCGAGGGGATTCGCCTCACCGAGTTCCTCACGAAGCACGACCATCGAATCGAAGACGTCTACAAGGGCAACCGCTCGTGGACGAATCTCAAACGCGATGCCGCTCACATGACGCCGGCGGCGTCGGACGCCGCTTTCGAGAGTCAGACGCTGCGGGCGCTGAGCCGGGTGACCCATATTGATGATCCGGAGCGGATCGAGTTCTACCGCGGCATCCTGCACCAGCCGGAGCCTCCAACGACCAACTTGAGCGACGAGCGTCAGCGGCGGCTTCTGACGATGCTCGCCTGGGACCTCGGTTCTGGCAGTACGACGTACTCATCGCTCGACGACTACTACCTCGCTCTGTGGCTTGAGGAGGCGCCACGCCAAGAACTCCTTGAGCTGCTCGAGCGGCTTGATGAGCAATCGACCACCCGCAGTCGTCTGTCCGCCCTGGCTCCCGAGGTGCCGCTCGTTCCTCACGCCCGCTACACCCGGAGCGACGTGCTCGCCGCACTGGCGGTCGGCGCCGGCCCAAAGCCCCCGCCGTCTCGTGAAGGGCTCACGTCGACTTCGGATGAACGGTACGACGCGTTCTTCGTCGACCTCCAAAAGGCGGAGAGGGATTACTCGCCGACGACCATGTACCGCGACTACGCGATCAACCGTGAGCTATTCCACTGGGAGTCCCAGTCGACGCAGACTCCCCAGCAACCGCGCGTTCGGAGATGGATTGACCACCAGCAACGTGGCGGCAACATCCTGCTGTTCGTCCGTGACAAGCGGCGCTCAGAGCTAGGCACGCAGCCGTTCACCTTCCTCGGTCCGGTGACCTACGTCGATCACCGAGGTGAGCGGCCAGTCGCGTTCACATGGCGCCTGCCCGTCCCGATGCCGGAAGAACTGTTCGAGGTCGCCCGGAGCGTCGCGGCGGCGTAGCCCTGCTAGCCGTCGACGACCACCTGACGCGCAGGGTCGACCTCCCGGAGCACGCGGGTATCCGCGGGCCCAAGGTCGGCCAGCATCTGGTCACATGCGTCACGCTCCAGCGCGGACATCGCACGGCCGACGTGGACGACAGTGTGGTCTCGGCGCGACAGATACAAGACGACGCCCCGTGGCGCGCCGGCGATCCCGGTCAGCGCAGCGTCGAGCTCCTCACGGCACCTGCAGGCGTGCGAGCGAAAGACATCCCCGGTGCGGCACTCGCGATGCACGAAGACCGGCACGTCACGGTGCCCAGACACGTCGCCATGGACGAACGCCAGATGCTCGGTCCCACCTTCCGACGAGCGGTAACCCACCACCTGAAACGTTCCATGCCGCGTGGGCAACGAGGTCGAGACGACACGACGCACGAGTTGGCGACGGCGCCGCCGGAACGCCGCCAGGCGCGCGATCGAGATCTGCGTGAGCGCATGGCGCCGGCCCAGTGCTGAGAGCTGAGCCAGTCCGGCCACCTCGCCGTCGTCGTCCAGGACGTCGCACAGCACGCCAGCCGGCATCAGCCCCGACATCGCGGGAAGATCGATCGCGGCCTCCCGCGACCCCTGGTGGACAAGCAGCCCGCCCGCGCGCGCCGGCGCCACCACGACGTGTCCTGGCTCCACCACGTCCCGCGGCTCCAGCAATGCGGTAGCGATCGTCTGAGCCCGGTCCGCCGCGGAGATACCAGTTCCGAGGCCGTGAAGAGCGTCGATCGAGCGCGCGATCACGGCGTCCGCGCCGAGCCGGTTGGGCGCCGCGGTACCGGCGATGCCGAGCTCGGCGAATAGGTCGGGGGTAAGGACCAACCGGATCGGCCCGCGCCCCGCGTTGGTCATGAAATTGATCGTTTGGGCGTTCGTGGTCTGGGCGGCGGCCAGGAGGGCGCCCGGACGGGACGGCGTGGCCTCGTCGACGAGGAGGATGATCCCGCCGGCCCGCATTGTGCGCAGCACCGCGGCCACATCGCCTGGCGGAGCTGTCGTGGGTGAGAACAATGCGGCGGAGTCAAGGGCGTGCTGGGAGAAATGCCCATTATATACCACAAATTGGGTCGTATTGCGGCCTGTAATTTCATATAATGGGTGTAATGCGGCGTAAGGGGGTTGACACGGGCGCTGATACGCTGCCCCGTCGAAAAGCCGTGGGGAGCGAGTTGCCGACGAGATCCGAGCACGAACCGCCGGCCTCGACCGGGGACGTCGGCTCGCCGGACGGGGTACTGGCCGCCGCGCCGCACCTGTCCGCGTCCGACCGCGAGATCATCACCTGCCTGCAGGCGGACGGACGCGCGTCGTTCGCGTCGATCGCCGCTCGTGTCGGGATGACGGAGAAGGTCGTGCGTAGCCGCGTCGGCGCGCTTCGCGGGGCGGACATCATCGACATCACGACCGTCACCGATCCCCGGGCGCTCGGCTACCGGTTCATGTCGCTGATCGGCGTGCGCGCTACCGGCGCCGGCTCGATGCGGATCGCTACGCAGCTCGCGCGTCTTGACGGCGTCGACTACGTCGTGGTGACCACGGGTCGCTACAACGTTCTCGTCGAGGTCTTCTCGCGCACCCTCCCGGACCTGCGCCACCTCGTTGACACCGAGATCCATGCCATCCCTGGCGTGATCGACGTCGAGGTCTTCCCGTACCTGTCGCTCTACTACCAGGAGGCCGCGTTCGAGCCCGCACGCTCCGAGACCAAGCGCGAGCTCTCCCGCGGTGACACGCCCGTAGAGTTCGACGCCGTCGAACTGGCGATCATCCGCGAGCTCAACGCCGACGGGCGGGAGTCCTTCCGCTCTATCGGCACGCGGCTCGGCATGTCGGAGACCCAGGTCCGCCGCCGGGTCGCGCGGATGCAGGAGACCGGCGTGCTCCGGATCATGGCCATCGCTAATCCGATGACGCTCGGCTTGGAGGTCGTCGCGTTCGTCGGGATCACGGTCACACCTCCGGTGAGCACGGTTGAGGTGGCGAAGGCCCTGTCGAACCTACCGTCGGTCACCTACGTCGCGATCTGCGCCGCCCGCTTCAACATCCTCGCCGAGATCGTGTGCACCACGATGGAGGACATGCTCGCCGTTCTGGACTCCGGCATCCGGATGATCCCCGGCGTCGGCGAGGTCGAGCCGTTCGTGTACCTCGATCTCCAATACCGGCGCGTGCAGCCCGCGGGCGTCCGGACGGCGCGACCGGTCTCCTGATCGCCGCCTGTAGCCGCGTCGCGCTCACCGCCGCTCTTCTTCGCTGAAGCCCGCCGCGTCGGGGTATCGTGAGGCGCACAGCCCATGACCGACCGAGAGGTGGAGCAAGCTCGCGTCCGCGTCGCCAGGATGGCCTTCGACGCCCGCTGGTGCGCGATCGCGGCGCTCATCCTCGCCGTTGCCGGCGGTGAACTCGCTGGCGTGGGTGCCGCAATGCTCGCGGGCTGCCTGATGGCCGCGGCGGGGCTCGCGCTGGGGGCGCTAGTGCGCACCACCCAGCGGCGGGGGCTCGTCGAACGCCTTGCCCTGGATCAGGGGGCATACGCGATCGACGCGGTCATGCGCTGCGGACTGCGCGCGGCGAGTCCACAGCAGCGCCGGATGTTGGCCGCCCGGCTCGAGCAGATCACCACGAACGCGGCCGAGATGCCGTTGGTGGCCGAGCGCGTCGTCGCCTACGAGCGGGAGATCCGTGAGCTCACGCGTTGCCTGCTCGCCCCCGGGGCCAGGCTGTCGGGTCCGGCGGCGGTCACGTGCCGCCGGCTGCTCACACGCTGCGCGGAGAGCGCGTTGTACAACCGGCGCATTCCCGCGGAGGACCTCGGCGCGGCGCTACGCCGGATCTCCGCCGGCGTTAGCTAACTCAGCAAACGGCCGATCGCGACGCTCACACCACCCGCGGGACCGACGCGTTGTCCCGCCGCCCCCCATCGAGGTCCGGCCCACGCATCGGGTCCGAGGCCGCATTGAGCCATAAATATCGGCCTGACGCCGCATTGCGCCCTTGACAAGGCAAAAACTGCCGAATATGGTCCGCCATCGTCATGAAAACCGCCGCTTCGAGCACGCGCACATGGGAAGGCCATGGCACAGACCGGCAGGCGTTCCGCGACGCCCTTGCGCTCTTCCCGGCCGGCGTCACCGTCGTCTCGACGGAGACCCCCGACGGTCCCTACGGCACCACCGTGACCGCGTTTTCGGCGCTGTCGCTCGAGCCGCCGATGGTGTTGGCAGCGCTGGCCAGTGAGTCGCGCGTTCTGCGCTTCATCCGGCAACGTGGCCGCTTCGCCGTGAGCTTCCTGCGCGACGGTCAGGCCTCGATCGCACGCGCTTTGGCTTGCACCCAGGAGAAGGCGGCCTCGGTCTGTGACTGGGAGATCCATGACGGCATGCCCGTCGTGGCCGGTGCCCGCGTCCAGCTCGTGGCCGACTTGTCCGACGTGTTGCCCGGAGGAGACCACTTCGTGATCTACGGGCGCGTGAGCCACAGCGTCCTAGCTCACAGTGACCGCGCCCCGCTGGTCTATCACGACCGCGCGTTCTCGAACGTGACCTGAGAGAGAAAGGAACACATGCGAATCGGACTGCTACAGGAAGGTGACTTCACCGGCACCACGCTGCACGCGCGCTACCGAGAGATGATCACAGAGGCCACACTGGCCGACGAGGTCGGGCTCTCCTCCTGGGGGACCTCGGAGCAGCACTTCAGTCCCACCCGATTTAGCGTCGCCTCACCGGAGGTGCTCTATGCGGCGGTAGCCGAGCACACCTCGCAGATCACGCTGCGCAATATGTCGGCGGTGCTGGTCGCCTACAACCACCCGATCCTGGTGGCCGAGCGCATCTCCACGCTGGACCTCATCTCCGACGGGCGGGCTGAGCTGTGCACCGCGCGCTCCAACAATCTGACCACCCTCGAGACCTTCGGCGTGCCGACGCACAACACTGCGGACCAGTGGGCGGAGTCCCTGGAAGTCGTCATCAAGGCCATGACCGAGGACACGCTGGAGCACCACGGGGAGTTCTGGGACATCAAGCCGTGCCAGGTTATCCCCAAGCCGCTGCAGAAGCCGCACCCCGCGATCTCGGTTGCGGCTACGAGCACCGGCTCACACCACAAGGCCGGCAAGCGTGGCATCGGCGTCATCTCCTTCGACAACTACTTCGGTTACGACTACTTGAACGAGTGCATCCGCCAGTACGCCGTGGGCCTCGACGAGCACGGGATCGACGACTCGGTCAACAACTACTTCGGCGTTTATGTGGCCAGCGCCTACTGCGCGGAGTCCCGAGGAGAGGCGGTCGAGGTGGCCCGCGAGGCCACGTTGGCCTACTTCGGTTTCATCCTCGAGCTGTATCGGAAGCTCGGGCAGAAGCCCTCGTATGAGTACATGCAGGACATCGATGCGCTGGCCGAGCACCAAGACGACATGGAGTACATGATGGCGGCGACCCCGTCGATCATGGTCGGCACGCCCGACGATTTCGTCGAGCAGCTGCTCGATCTTGAGCGGCGCGGCGTCGACGAGGTCCTGCTCCGCGTCGACGGGTTCGGGCACGAGCAGCACATGAAGGCGATCGAGCTCCTCGGCCGCGAGGTCCTGCCGCTCGTCGACAACGGCGATCGCTCGGTGCAGGCCCGTAGCGCGTTGGTTTCAGGGGCCGGGCAGCCGCGATGATCCTCCGCGCCGACACGGTGTTGCCGATGGCCGGCGACGCTGCGGACCCGGCCACTGCGGTGGCCTTCGCCGGGGACCGGATCGCCGCCGTCGGTCGCAACGGGGACATTGCGGCGCAGCCAGGCCAGCCGGAATGGGACTTCGGTGACCGCGTGCTCATGCCGGGGTTCATCGACGTCCACGCCCACTACGAGGTAGCGGCCCGCGTGCGCTATGCCACCGTCGACTGCCGCGCACCGGCGTGCAAGGACGTCGAGGACGTCTTGGAGGTGCTCTCCCGGGGCGCGCGCGACACCTCCACCGGCTGGGTGGTGGGACAGGGAAATCTGTTCCTCGACCAGAAGCTGGCCGACCGCCGCATGCCAACCCGCGAGGAGCTCGACGAGGCCGGTGACGGATGCGCCATCGCTCTGCGCGCCGGCGGTCACATCACCATGCTCAACTCGCGCGCCCTCGAGCTGGCCGGGATCGACGATGGCTACCAGCCCCCACAGGGCAGCGTCACCGGGCAGCCGATCGTCGAACGCGACGCCGACGGGCGGCTGACAGGCGTGGTCAAGGAGATGGACAATCTTTTGCCGCTCCCGACCATGGACGATGCCGCTCTCAAGCAGGCGCTCAAGGAAGGCGCTGTGGAGCTCTTCACCAAGCACGGTGTGACGACGATCGGCGAGATCACCGAGACGGTGGCCGGGCTCAACATGATGGACGAGCTGGCGCTCGAGAACGATCTCTCAATGCGGGTCGCTGGCTATCTCTGGGTGCCTGGGACGATGCCGCTGGAGCGGGCCTGCCAGAGCCAGCTGTCCTTCCGTGCTGCGTCAGAGCATCTCTCGATCCGCGGCATCAAGCTGTTCGCCGACGGCGGCTTCACAGCGGCGAGCGCGGCGGTCAAGCGGCCCTACGCGATCGATCCTTGCTCGCACGGCACACTCGCGCTCAGCCAGCCCTACCTCACCGAGGTGGCGGAGATGGCCGCCAACGCCGGTCTTCAGCTCGCCGTACACGCCAACGGCGAGCGGGCTCAGGAGCTTGTGTGTGAGGCGGTGGCCGCCGCGGCCCCGCGGGACGGGTTCCCGATCGCCCCGCGAATCGAGCACGCTGGCAACTTCCTGCCCGACCGAAGCCTCACCGAGCGCTGGCGCGAGGCGGGGATCATCCCCGTGCCCCAGCCAGTGTTCATCTTCACGCTGGGCGAGTTCATCCCCACGTACGTCGGTGACTACGGCCACCACGGTCAATTCCCGTTGCGCACATTGATCGACGACGGATGGAGCCTGTCGGGCAGCTCCGATGTGTGGATCGGTTCCGAGCTGCGCCAGACAAACCCGCTGTTCAGCATCTGGTGTTGTGTCGAGCGCCGCGGGTTCTTTGGCAACCAGATCGAACCCGAGCAGGCGATCTCCGTCGACGAGGCGCTGTGGATGCACACGATGGGCGGAGCGAAGGTCATGGGCCATGAGCGTGACAAGGGCTCGCTTGAGTCGGGCAAGCTCGCCGACGTGATCGTGCTCGGGCAGGACCCCCGCACGGTGGAGCCATCAGCGCTGGCCGACATCCCCGTCGACTACGTGTTCCTCGGCGGCCGCTGCGTGTACGAACGCCCCGGCGCGGAGCCCTACGCCGAAGTCGCGACATGACGGAGTCCACCCTCGAGACGGCCGAACGCGTTCTCGGCACGCCGCTAGCGCGCGAGCTGCGGGTGAAGGCCATCGGCGGCATCGGTTGCTGGATGCACGTGCGCGACCACGGTCCCGAGGCCGAGCCCTGCCGGCGTGACTACGGGGACGTCGACGTGGCGCTCCCCCGCGGCGGGTCCAAGCGGCTGGGCGAGCTGATGGGCGAGGTGGGTCTCAAGCCGGTCGAGTCATTCAACGCCAACAGCGGCGCGAGTCGGCGCATGTTCGTGTCGGCGGCCTCGGGTGTGCAGGTGGACGTGTTCATCGGTGCCTTCTCGATGTGCCACGAGGTGCCACTGCCCGACGAGGCCTTCACGCCACCCGAGCAGTTTGCGATCGGGGCCACTCGAGCTGCTCTTGACCAAGCTCCAGGTAGTCCAGCTCTCCGAGAAGGACGTGCATGACGCCGCCTCGTTGCTCAGCTTCCATGCGCTGGGTCCGGGTCGGACGCGATCGACGCCGACCGGGTGGCCCAGCTGCTGGCGGCGGACTGGGGGTTGTGGCGGACGGTCACGCAGAGCCTGGAGCGGATCCGCGCCAAGGCGGTCGACGGCGCCGTCCCGGCTCCGGCGCGCGCCGGGACGGTGCAAGAGCGCATCGACGATCTGAGGGGGCGTATCGACTCCGCCAAGAAATCGCTGAAGTGGCGCACGCGCGCGCGCGTCGGCGATCGGGTCTTGTGGTACGAGGAGCCCGAGGAGCCCGACAAGGAGTGGATCCCCGTCCGATGATGCTGCGGCGCCGCTCCTCCGAGCCAGAGCTGACGATCCTGTTCGCGACCGACCTGCACGGGTCAGAGAGCGCGTACCGAAAGTTCCTCAACGCCGGTCTGCGGTTCAAGCCTGACCTGGTCGTGATGGGCGGCGACCTTGCGGGCAAGGCGCTGGTTCCGGTCGTGGCCGAGAACGGCGGTCACACCGCCGACCTTGGTTCGCGGCGCTTCCATGTCACCGGCGAGGAGGAGCTCGCCGACCTGGAGCAGACGATCCGGCTCACCGGGCGCTATCCGCTACGCATGACCGTCGACGAGCTGCAGGCTCTCCAGGCCGATCCGGCCGCCGTAGAGAGCCGGTTCCTCACCGTGATGCGCGACACGCTGTCGCGGTGGCTGGACCTGGCGCGGGAACGACTGGAGCCCGAGGGCATCCGCATGCTGGCCATCGCCGGCAACGATGATCCACCCGAGCTCGACCAGGTGCTTGCCAACCATCCATTCGTGGAGTGGGTCGACGGCCGCGTCGCCGAACTCGACGACGGACTCAGCCTCGTCGGCTACAGCTACGTGAACCCGACGCCCTGGGATTCGCCACGCGAGTACAACGAGGGGCGTCTCGAGACCGAGTTACGAGAGCTCGTCGGCAAGCTCCCCGATCCTGCGCAGAGCATCTGGAACATCCACGTGCCGCCGTACAACACCGGCCTGGACAACGCCCCGATGGTGGACGGCGAGCTGAGGATCGTGACGGACGGCGGCCAGGCGCGGATGACGCCGGTGGGCAGTACCGCATTGCGTGCCGTCATCGAGCAGGTGCAGCCGCTGGTCGGGATGCATGGCCATGTGCACGAGTCGCGGGGCCGCACCAGCCTAGGCAGAACGCTGGTCGTCAACCCGGGATCGGCGTATTCGGAAGGGACGCTCCAGTCCGCGCTCATCCGGATTGGCCGCAAAGGGCCGAACGTGCAGTTTCTCATCGCCTGAGGGAACGAGATCGAGAGGACTATCGATGGACTACGAGCTGAAAACCCCTGGCTCTGACTCGTCAGAGCGGGTGTTCATCCGCCAATCCACTGGGCTCGTCCGGGCCGTCGGCGCACGGGAGGCGCTCATCTACAACTGCATGATCACGACGATCGTGCTGGGCGCGGCGCTGACCTTCCTTCTGGTGCCCTACGCCTACCCGCGGGCCAATCTGTGGCTCGGCGTCCTCATCGCGGGGGTGTTCACGGCGGTGATGATGGTCGCCTACGCAATCATGTCCTCCGCGATGCCGCGGTCGGGCGCGGACTACCTGTTCCAGACCCGGCTGGTCCATCCAATTGTGGCCTTTGCCCTGGCGGTCTCCTACTTCCTCGTGTGGCTGCCGTTCTGGGAGGCGCTGGGCGGGTGGCTGCTGGCTGTCGTCGGCATCGCGCCGTTTGCCTCGGTCATCGGCACCAATGAGCACATCCACTGGCTCACCAGCTTTGGGACGTGGGCGGGGACGCCGTGGGGGATTACGGTCATCTCGCTCGTGGCCTTCGCTGTCGTCTTCGTCGTGCTGCTCTACGGCAGCCGTCTGTTCATGCGAATCCAGTGGGTCCTGTGGGTACTGCTGCTCATCTCATTCCTCGTCACCTGGATCCTGCTGCTCTCACACGGCCACGCCTCGTTCGTCACCACGTTCAACCACTACATGAGCAAAGTGAGCGGCAAAGCCGACTACTACAGCTATGTAATCGCCGAGGCCCACAAGGCGGGCCTGGGCACCGTCACGGGCTTCAGCTTCGGGGACACGCTGGGCGTGGCGCCGGTGGTGTGGACGGCGCTGCCGTGGTCCTACTGGATCATCGCCAACGCCGGCGAGATGCGCGGCGCGCGCCGCCTGAGCAACATGCTCGGCTCAATGCTCGGGGCCACCGGCCTGAACGTCCTCCTCATCGCGGTCACCGCGATCCTCCTCGTGCACAGCCTCGGCACCCAGTTCCTGGTGTCGCTGGGCTATCTGTACTACTCAGGCTCCTCCGCGCTGGCTGCGCTGCCCGCGGCGCCGTTCTACGGCGTCATCACCAGCCTCCTGTCGTCGAGCCCGATCGTCATCGCTCTGCTCGGCCTCGGGTTCGTGGCCACCGGCATCCAGATCCTGTTCGGGATGGCCTGGGGCGGCAGCCGCACAATCCTCAGCCTGGCCATCGACCGGATGCTCCCCGAGCGCCTGGGCGACGTGAACACGCGCCAAGGTGTGCCGGTCAAGGCCATCGCGCTATTCATGGCGATCAGCGTCGTGTGGGTCTACCTCTACAACCACACCGTTGTGAGCAAGTACACCCTGGCGGTCACGCTGACCTCCACCTTGCTCTACATGGGCTCGATGGCGGCCGCGATCGTCTTCCCGTACAAGGCCCGCCAGCTCTACAAAACCTCGCCGGCGGCGAGATTCAAGCTCCTCGGCGTGCCACTCGTGACCGCGGTGGGCGTGATCGCCCTCGCCTTCAACGGGCTGATGGTCTACTACTACCTCACCAACGACAAACTAGGCGTCAACGACGGCAAGTCCCTGGCCATCGTGGGCGGCGCGATCGTCGCCACCGTCGCCTACTACCTCATTAGACGTTGGTGGCTAAGGCGGCGCAGCTTCGACCCGGCGCTCGTCTTCAGCGTGATCCCGCCCGAATAGGGTCGAAGGGCGCCCTGATCGACGCGGGGCGCATCACGACTGCTCACGGCGCCGGGCGGAGCCGAGCGGGAACAATCGCGCCGACATCATTGGGAAGCGGCATCTCTGAGCACGAGCACGATCCGTCGTACATCGTCTCCCAGGACCTCGCCCTCCGGGTGTTGATGCCGGTGGAACTGGGCTGCGTCGACAGGGCCGCCGAGCGATGCACTCGAAGCGAAACCCCGGCCGCGCAGTCGCCGAGCCTTTGGACGGCCAGCCTTGGTCGAAGAGACCCCGCGACTCGCGTTCTCACCGAGCCCGACGGTCAACAAGCTCTCGATCTGCTCTTCAATCTCGGCCGACGGCGGTACGGTACGTCTCAGGGCGTAGGCCTCGCGACCGTGGGCCCGCGCGGCGGATGATCACCTCGGCGGTGGTCTCAGCGTCGCTCTCCTGCCGGCTCGGTCGCCACCTCCATCGCCGCTCGGTCGTCGCCTTGCAGCGCGGCGAGCGCCAGCTGGGTCAAGTACCCCTGAACGCTTGTGTCGTGCATCGCGGCAGCTACCCGTACCGCCCGCCATTCGTCGTCGGTGAGGAGCACCATCGTCTTGCGCGGTCGCGGTTTCTGCTGGGCTTGCGTTCTGTTCGCCATGTACATATTGTACGCATAGAATACTCGGTACACCAGGAGGGATAGTCATGGCGTTCAAGAAGGTGAAGGTCACGCGTGAGCTCATCGAGCGGGCCACCCAGCGCGATTCCCGTCATTGCATGATCGCTGAGGCGGTGAAAGCTGCGAACCCGCGCTACCTGAACATCGCCGTTGACCTCCAGACCATCCGCTACACGGATCCGCGGACCCGGAAGCGCTACACGTGCCTGACACCACAGACCGCCGGCCACGCCCTCGTCGAGTTCGACCAGGGCCATGCGGTCGAGCCGTTCGCGATCACACTGAAGCCGGTGCACGTTGTCGCGTCGTCGGCTGGAGGTAAGCAGGCCGGGAAGGGCGTCCGCACACGGAGCGCGACTCCGCATGTGCGCCCGGCGGGAGGCTCGAACGTCGTCGTGGAGGGGGGCCCGTCACTACCGGTTGGCCATCTGAGTGGCACCCCGTCCTCCGGCCGCGGCCGCCCCGGCGAACTGCATGACGCGGCCGAGGGCAACGTGCAGCTGTCGGGCGGCCGCTATCGGCAGTACGGGCTCCGGCAGTTGCGCGCCTGAGGGCTGATGCGCGGAAGCTCACCGTCTCACAACTTGTGTCGTGACAAACGTGGCTGGGGCCGGCCATCGCGGGCAGCTGGACCACGCAAGGCGCCATCGGCTCGGCCGCTGGATTTCTGGGATCCTCTCGCGGTTATCTCGCGTACGACCTCAAACCGCCGCTTGAGCTTGCCCGCGCGCGATCGCGGGGGAGCGTGGTCATCTTTCGCGGGGACCGTTTCCTCGGGATTGCAGGCGCAAGCCTGCGTGCTGGCGCGATCGGCCGCTCGGCTGGGACCATCGTCATCGGCTGGCGCCGGTGCCGCTTTCGACCTCGCCGGCGCCTAGAGTCAGACCGCAAAGGGCGAGCCGGTCGATCCACTCGTTGGTGGTGATCGGTTGCCCGGTGATGGGATCGATGCCCATTCCGGACCAGTGACCCTCGCCGCTGATCATCTCGTTCCCCAACGCACCCTCCAGCACCAGGACGAACCGGCCCAGCCGCCCATCCTCGGCGTCGTAGAACGCCTGCATGAAGCGCTCGCCGACCTCTGGGGCATAGACGGCGTTATGCAGGACGATTCTCGGCGCCCGCGGAATCGCCTCGGCCAGCAGGTTCTCCAGGCTGGGTGACGTCGCCGACGTCAGTGCCACCGACTCGCCGTCACACCCAAGCCCGGTGCTCAGCCACACCACGTGCACCGGAGCGGGCTCCGGACGGGCACGGCGGATAGCCGCCACCTCCGGGATGAAGCGAGCTAGTCTTCGTCGCTGACGCTGTCCAGGAACCTTGCGCCCGCGCAACCGCCCGCGACGCGCGGCCCCGCACCGACCCCTAACCCGCCAGCACGTCGTGCGCGAAGCGCACCGCGAGCGCCCCGTCCCCGACCGCGCCCGCCACCCGGTTGGTCGCCCCGGCGCGCACGTCACCAGCGGTGAACACGCCCGGCCGGACCGTCTCGAGGAGATGGGGCTCGCGGTCTGTCAGCGGCCAGGACGAGATGCCCGTCGCAGCCGGCCGCTCCGCTGCCGCACAACAGGTAGCCGGCGGTATCGAGGGCAAGCGACTCCGCTGCGCAGCCTCGGTGCAGGGGGTGGCGCCGATCATCACGAACACCGCCGTCGCCGCCACGGGCGCGATCGTGCCGGTGCGGCCGTCGCGGAGGTCGACGGACTCGACGGTCGCCGTGCCGCGCACGGCGACGACCTCGGTCTCGGTCATCACCTCGATGCGCGGTGACCGCTCGATCCGGTCGATCAGGTAGCGCGACATCGTCGAGCTGAGGGCTTTGCCGCGGACGACGACGCGCACGCTGCGCGCCCGCGAGGCGAGGTGCAGCGCCGCTTGGCCGGCGGAGTTGCCGCCGCCGACGACGATCACATCCTCGTTGCGGGCGCGCTCCGCGTCGGTCGGCCATCGCGGCGTGGTAGACGCCGGCGCCGCGGAAGCGGTCGATGCCCTCGGCCTCCAGCTCGCGCCACCGCGCCCCGGTCGCCATCACGACCGAGCGGGCGAGCACGTGCTGTCCGTCGTCGAGGTCGACGCGCACGAGCCCGTCGGGTCCGTCGGCCATCTCGACGGCGCGGTGAAAGCTCGACAGCACGGCATCGAAGCGCCGTGCCTGCAGCGTCGCGTTGCGGGTCAGCTGGGTGCCGGAGATCCCGGTCGGAAAGCCGAGGTAGTTCTCGATCCGCGTGCTGGTCCCGGCCTGACCGCCGGGTGCCCAGGCCTCGGCCACGAACGTCCTCAGCCCCTCCGAGCCACCGTAGACCGCGGCCGCCAGACCGGCCGGCCCGCCGCCGAGCACGACCATGTCGAACCGCTCACCGTCCACCTCGGCGCGGAGGCGCAGCGACCGCGCGACCTGCGCCGCGGAGGGGTTGCGCATCACCTCGGTCGCGTGGACCAGGATCGGCGTCTCTGACCGCGGGATGTCGAGCCACTTCAGCATCGCGGCACTGTCCTCGTCGGTGTCGACGTCGAAGAACCGCACCGGCAGGAGGTTGCGCTCGAGCAGATCGCGCACCTCGAAGGCGCGCCGGGATCCTCGTGGGCGCGATGAGCCGCATCACGCCCTGCCCGCGGGCCTCGTGCCATGCGCGCCGCTCCAGCAGCGTGGCGAAGATGTGCTCGCCGAACTCGGGCCAGCGAGCGACCATCGCGCGCAGCTTGGCCCGGTCAAATTCGATGACGTCCGTCGACTCGACGGCCACGCAGGCGCTGATCGTCGGCTCGCCGGTGAAGACCGCGATGTCACCGATGAAGGTGCGGCCGTCGGCCTGGGCGATATAGACGTCCTTGCCGGGCTTGCGATCGATGAACTCGACGAGCCCGCGCTCGATGACGAAGAACGGCGCGTCGCGGACGGCGTGCTCGTAGAGGACCTCGCCGGGCTCGACCGTCCGCCGCCGGCCACGCTTGCCCAGCCACGCCAGCTTGGCGTCCGACAGCCGTGGGAAGAAGCACCTCGTCGCTCGAGGTCGGGGAACTCGCTCGCTGCGAATACACCTCGGTCGTCGCCATCAGCTCGAGGCTACCGGTGCTCAGACAACCCCGGCGCGCCGGAGCGTCGCCGACGGGTATGCGTCGTAGCGCGCGTGGTAGAGCGCGGCAAAGCGGCCCGGATGCGGGAAGCCCCATTTCGCGCCGATGCTGGCCACCGTGGCTTCCTCCGTGCTGGCGTTGAGGAGATCGTGGTGAGCTCGCTCGAGCCGCGTGTACTGAATGATCTGGTGAGGCGTGGCGCCCAGCGATCGCTTGAAGCCCTGCTGGAGCGCGCGCATGCTCACCCCCGCCGAGGAAGCCACCTGTGCGACCGTGAGCGGCTCGTGAGCGTGCTGCTCGATGTATTCATCGGCCCGCCGTACGGTGGTGGGGCCGATGCTTCGCTCGGGCGCGTCGAGCTGTGGGCGGAGGTCGTGATCCGCGCTGAGGAGGAGGCCCGACAGGACGGCGTGGACGAGGGGAACGGTCATGAGCGGCTGGCGAAACAGCGACTGGGGCTCGAACAGCCCGGTCGCGAGCGTCCACACCAACCGGTTCCAATCGGCTGCGGCGCGCCGGGAGAGGTCGAGCGGCAGCTCGAAGGCGATCGGCCTGGTGACCGGTCGATGGAGCATCTGCCGCAGCTCGTCCTCGAGCGCGTGTCGTTCGATGGTGATCGCGAGCATCTGGCCCGCGGTGAGGCAGCCCTCGAAGCCGGCCGGCCTGTCGGGTCGGAAGATCATGCCCCTCGTCGACGTGGCGACCATCCGATCCTCTCCGCAGTACGCGCGCAGCTGCCCCGCACTGACGAGGTTCACCTGGTAGGCATCTAGATCTGGCTCGGCATCGACCCGAATTTCGGTGTCGAACAAGAGCCATCCGAGCGTGATCGGACCGAGCGTGATCGGACCGAGCGGCGCGGGGTCAAGGCCCACCGTCAGCGCGCGATGACCGCCCAGGATGGTGAGGAGGTGCTCGTGGTAGACGCTCGCCGCGACCGCGCTCGCGTCGACAGGGTCACGACTGCGCGGACTAAACTCGTGTCGCGCGCCCGGCCCATCGTCCGTCGGACGTTCAGCGCCAGCCATACTTGTTGTCCCGAAGTTAGGCGTCGACCGGCGGCTATCCAGATTGCGAAGCCGACGGTCCGGTTTGCGTACTCTTTCAGCTGCGAGTCCTTGCTGCAAGCTGGTCAAACGGCTTTGCTTCGCCGAGCCGGCGAGGTTCAACGCGGACCGGCACGCGGGCAGTCGAGAGGAGGAGTCGCACCCATGTTTAAGTCCAGGCGCGCGCGCATCAGCGCGGGCACGGTAGTGGTCGCCATGATGGCGGCAGCGCTCTGCGGATGCGGGTCGACGTCGTCGACGTCCAGTGCGTCGGCGGCCGGGGGCTCGTCGTCGAGCTCGTCGGCGGCCGCGGCGGCATCGACCACCTCGAGCGCAGCGGCGGCGAGCGGGTCGGGGAACCGGATGGCGATCTTCTATTACAACCCGAGCCCCTATGGGATCGCGTCGCTGAAGGGCGCTCAGGCGGAGGCCGCGAAGCTGGGCATCAAGCTCGACGCCTTCGACGCCAACAACGACCCGCAGACGCAGTCCACACAGATTCAGGACGCGATCACCACTGGGAAGTACAAGGCGTTCTGGGTGTGGGGTCTCAATGACGTCGCACTGACACCGATCATCAACAAGGCGCGCGCGGCCGGCATCAAGGTCGCGTCTGCCGACTACACCTGGGGCCCATTGTCGGCCCAGGAAAAACTGACCGCCGACCCGCAACTCGTGACGACCGTCGGCCAGGCGCTCGGCGCGGAATCGTCGAACCTGATCGTCGCGATGAACGAGGCCTGCAAGAAGCAGGTGGGAAGTGGCCACTGCAACATCGCCTTCCTGCCGGGTCTCGCCAACTACCCGACTGACACTGTTCGTGAGAACGCGATGACCGCGTACTACAAGGGCAAGCCCAATTACACGTTCACGATCATGCCGCCCGGGATGTACGACCAGGCGGCCTCGCAGAAGGTCGCCCAGACGTACTTCACCGCCAACAAGAACGTCAACGTGTTCGCGACGTTCGGCGACCAGATGGCGGCAGGGACCGAGACCGCGCTCAAGCTTGTCGGTGGCTACACCCCCGGCAAGAACATCGCGATCATCGGCTACGGTGGCGCCAAGGAGGCTGTCGCCAAGGTCAAGGCCGGGACCTGGTACGCCACCCTCGGCCTGTATCCGGTCGCCGAGTCGCTGCTGGGAATCAAGTACCTCAACGACGCGGTGCAAGGGAAGCCGGTGCCGAACCTCGTCAACATCATCAACGCGGCGACCCACCCGCCGATCATCGACCAGGCGTTCCTGGCCGCGCACCCCAACTACGTGCCCGACTGGACGCTCGAAGGCGGGATCGGTTAGTCAGTCAGCCAAGTCACAGATCGAGGACGAGCCGGATGACAGCTCGAGCACGAGTCGGATGAGTGCAACGGCAGTTGCGCCGGTCCGGCTCGTCTCGATCGGCAAGCGGTACTCCGGCACCAAGGCGCTCGACGATGTCAGCGTCGAGGTTGCCGGAGGCACCGTGCACGCGCTCGTCGGCGCGAACGGCGCCGGGAAGTCGACGCTCGGGAAGATCGTCGGCGGCGTGATCCGTCCCGACGACGGGCAGCTGTTCATCGACGATCGCCCGGTCCGCTACGCGAGCCCCCGCGAGGCGCGCATCGACGGGATCGCGACGATCGCGCAGGAGCTCTCGCCGGTGCCGCAGATGACCGTGATCGAAAACGTCTTCCTCGGCATCGAGCCGCGTGGCTCCGGGCTCGTGCACCGACGCCAGATGCGCACTCAGTACGAGAAGCTGATCGCTCAGTGGGGCTTCGAGCTCGACGGGCACGCCAAGGTCGGCGGGTTGCGCACCGCCGACAAGCAGAAGGTCGAGATTCTGCGTGCGGTCGCGTGCGAGGCGCGGGTGATCGTGATGGACGAGCCGACCTCGTCGCTGACCAGCGTCGAGATCGCGACGCTTCACCGGATGATTCGGGCCCTGCGCGCGAGCGGCCGGACGATCGTCTACGTGAGCCACTTCCTCGACGAGGTGCTCGACCTCGCCGACACCGTGACGGTGCTGCGCAGTGGGCGCCTGGTCCGGACCGGGCCGGCGGCGACGGAAACCGAGGGCAGCCTCATCGCCGGGATGTTCGGTGCCGCCGCGGAGGCGGAGCATTTCGAGAAGCCGCAGGGCTCGACCGCACCGGTGCGCCTGGAGGTGTCGGGTCTGAACCGCAAGGGCGTGCTCAGGGACATCTCGCTGCAGATCCGGGCGGGCGAGATCGTCGGCCTGGCCGGCCTCGTCGGCAGCGGCCGCTCCGAGCTGGCCCGCGCGATCGCCGGCGCCGATCCGCTCGATGGCGGCACGATCGTCGTCGACGGCACGGCACGCCGCATCCGCTCGCCTGCCGACGCGATGGCGGCCGGCATCGCGTTCCTGCCCGAGAGCCGCAAGGACGACGGCCTGTTCATGGAGCTCTCGCTGGCGTCGAACACCACCTTCGCGGATCTGCGCGCAGTCGCCTCACGATTCGGACTACTGCGTCGCGCCCTCGAGCGGGTCAAGACGCGCGCGCTCCTGAACTCGCTGTCGGTCGAACCGCCGAACCCGTCGACCAGGGTGGCGAATCTCTCCGGCGGTAACCAGCAGAAGGTCCTGTTCGCTCGCTGGCTGTTCCGCAACCCGCGCGTGCTGATCCTGGACGAGCCGACACGCGGCGTCGACGTCGCGGCGCGTGCAGCGATCCACCGCCTGATCAACGACCTGGCCGCCGAGGGCACCGCCGTACTGCTGATCTCGTCGGAGATCGAGGAGGTGCTCGGGCTCGCCCACCGCGTGCTCGTGATGCGCCTCGGCTCGATCACCCGCGAGTTCGCCGCCGACCCGCCGCTGGAGGCCGTGATGGAGGCCGCGTTCGGCCTTGGAGGGAGCACCACCCCATGAGCGCAACGCAGCCGCCCGATCCCGTAGCCCCGGACCCCGTGGGGGCAGGGGACCGCGTCAGCGCAGACACCATCGCCGCTCCGCGCGTCCGCGCCCAGCGCCGGATCAAGGCCGAGCACGTGCGCGACTACGGCATCGTCGTGTTCGCCATCGCGCTGTTCGCCTATTTCACGATCGCCTCGTCGGTCTTCCTCACCAAGAGCAACCTCCTCAACCTCGTCTCCCAGAACGCGACCATCGGCGTCGCCGCCTGCGCAGTGACCCTGACGATCATCGCCGGCAACTTCGACCTCTCGCTCGGGTCGATCTTCGTGCTGGCAGAGGTACTGGCTGCCTACGCCGCCGTCCACATGGGGGTCGCGTGGGCCTTCCCGGTCGCGCTGCTGTCCGGCGCGGCGATGGGTGCCATTAACGGGTTGCTGGTGACGAAGCTGCGCATCAACGCATTCCTGGCGACGCTCGCGTCAGCTCTCACCTTCGGCGGCATCGCGGTCGGAGTGACACACGGGGGACTGCTGATCACGCCGACCAGCAGCGCGTTCACGTTCATCGGCCAGCACAGCGTCGGCGGCGTCCAGTACGCCGTGATCATCTTCGCCGTCGTCGCCATCATCCTCCAGCTCGTGTTGGCATACACCGTGTTCGGTCGCCACCTCTACGGCGTCGGCGGCAACCGGGACGCGGCGCGGCTCTCGGGAATCAAGGTGCACCGGACCGTGATCATCACGTTCGTGATCACCGGCACCGCCTGCGGTCTCGCCGGCCTGATCGATGCGTCGACGACGGGGTCGGGGTCGAGTGACCTGAGCGGTCTGGGCGGTCAACTGGCGCTGCTGGCGATCGCCGGCGTGGCACTCGGTGGCACCAGCATCTTCGGCGGCGTCGGCTCAGTCTGGCGCACCGTCCTCGGTGTGCTGATCCTGGGCATGATCACGAACGGCTTCGACCTGCTCGCGGTTCCGGACTACTGGCAGGACGTTGTCCGCGGCGTCCTGATCATCGCCGCGGTCGCCATCAGCTCGGTTGTCGACCGACGGTGAGCCTCGCCAGCCGTGCAACGGGTCACTCATTGAGATGACTTCTCGCGCGGATGTGCAGGCGCGCCCGGGCCGCCTCGGATATAACCGGCACACACGCGCGCCGACCGGCGGACGAGGAGGACGAGGATGAAGGTCAGTGTGTTCGAGCAGGTGCCATATCGGTACCTGCCCGCTGGCTTCGAGGATCGCTACAGCTCAGTGGTGACCACGCCGTACTTTGATCTGGTGGAGCCGGGGCGGATGCAGGAATCGCTCCAGTCAGGATACGCGGAGCTGTTGCACGCGGCCCGAGCGGGCTTTGACGGTGTGTGCGTGACAGAGCACAGTCAGTCGACGTATGACATCTCGCCCAACCCCAACCTGATGGCGGCCGCGGTGGCCTACGCCACGCAAGCCGAAGGCCTTGATGTTGCCCTCACCGTCCTCGGACGCTCGCTGGGCAAATCGCGAGAGCCGCTGAAGATCGCCGAGGAGTACGCGCTGCTCGATTGCATCACCGGGGGGCGGCTCATCGCCGGCTTTCCGGTGGGGCTCAGCTACGACGCCAACCAGAACGGCGCCATCCCGGCGGTTGAGACCCGCGAGCGCTACAACGAGCACCGGGAGCTGATCCTCAAGGCGTGGGCGGAGCGCGAGCCGTTCGCCTGGAACGGCCGCTTTGAGAAATACGGTCAGGTGAATCTATGGCCGCGGCCGATCCAGCAGCCGCACCCCCCGATCTGGATCCCAGGCAGCGGGTCGCCGGGCACGCTGCTGGACATCCTTCGGCGCGACTACGCGTTCGTCTATCTGAGCTGGAGTGGGCCCAAGCTGGTCGGGCGCCGGGTCTTTGACCGCTACTGGGAGATGGCGGAGAAGGAGGGGCGCGACCGCAACCCATACCGGCTGGCGTTCCTGCAGGTGGTGGCGGTGTCCGAGACCGATGCGCGCGCCGAGAAGGAGTACGCGGCGCATCTGGAGACGCATTACCGCTCCGGCCTCGGGACCGTCCCGGCGTCGGGCTTCGCGGTGCCCGGCTACGCGGAGCCGGCCGGTATCGAGCACATGATTCGCAATCCCGGCGACCTCGGCATGTTCGCGAAGATGCGCCACATCACCTACAAGGAGATCGTGGACACGCAGGTCGCGATCGTGGGCAGTCCTGCGACGGTGGCCGACCAGATCAAGGAGTTCGTCAAGGAGTTCCGGATCGGGAATCTGCTGGTGATGCTCCAGAACGGGTCGATGCCGCGGGAGCTGACCGAGAAGAACATCTCGTTGTTCGCGTCAGAGGTGTTGCCGAAGCTGCGGCCGATCTGGGACGACGAGGGATGGGAGAACCACTGGTGGCCGCGCGGGTCTGAGACCGCGAGCGCCGTCGCGGTTGCCGCGGCCGGAGGGGAGGCGTGATGGCGACCGGTTTCGCCGAGGTGCACGACGAGGTGGTCGAGGTGTGTGACGGCCGGCTGCGCCTTCACGTCAAGGTGGCGGGCGACGGTCCACCCGTGGTGTTCTTCCATCCGCTGCCCGGGCTGGAGTGGCAGCCGATCCTCGACCGGCTGGCTGAGCGCTTCACCGTCTATGCGCCGGAGCATCCCGGTACCTCGCCGGGCGACCCGCAGGCGATCCGTGAGGTGCACACGCTCTGGGAGCTGCTGCTCGCCTACGAGGAGGCGCTGCGCGCGCTCGGGCTCGACCGGCCCGCGGTCGTCGGCATGTCGTTCGGCGGGATGATCGCGGCCGACCTCGCTGCGAGCTTCCCCCACGTGTTGAGCCGGCTGGTCCTGCTCTGTCCGATCGGGCTGTGGCGTGACGACGCTCCGATCCCGCTCGTGCAGATGGTCACGGGCCCGCCGGAGGAGCTGCCGAGCTACCTGTTCAAGTACCCCGAGAGCGAGGCGGCGCAGGCGCTCCTGGCGCTTCCCGACGATCCCGATCAGGCCCCGACGGCGATCGCGCAGAGCGTGTGGAACGTCGGCTGCACGACGAAGTTCGCGTGGCCGATCGCCGACCACGGCCTCGCTCGGCGACTGCACCGGATCGCGGTGCCGACCCTGGTGCTGTGGGGCCGCGACGATGCGCTGGTCCCGGCGGTGTACGCCGCGGAGTTCGCCAGCCGGATCGAGGGCAGCCGCGTCGAGCTGCTCGACGACTGCGGCCATGCCCTTCAGGGCGACCAGCCCGAGCAGACGTTCAACCTGGTCACAGACTTCCTGGGCTGACATCTGAGGCGAGAGGAGAAGAGGATGCGATTCGGCATCGGCGGGGTCTGCACCGAAGAAACGCTTCGGCCCGCAGACGTGGCACGACGTGTGGAGGACCTCGGGCTGGAGTCGTTGTTCCTGGGGGAGCACACGCATATTCCGTGGTCGCGGGAATCCGCCTACCCGATGGGCGAGCTGCCTCGCAACTACTGGCGGACGCTCGACCCGTTTGTCGCGCTCACCGATGCAGCGGCCGGCAGTTCGCGCATTCGCCTTGGAACCGCGGTCTGCCAGCTCGCGCAGCGCGACCCGATCGTCTGCGCCAAGGAGGTGGCGAGCGTCGACGTGCTCAGCGACGGCCGGTTCGAATTCGCCGTGGGCGGAGGGTGGAACCTCGAGGAGATGAGAAACCACGGCACCGACCCGCCTCAGCGGTTCGCGATCATCGAGGACCGCCTGAAGGCGATGCGCGAGATGTGGACCGAAGACGAAGCCACCTACCACGGGCCCTACGTGGACTTCGACCGCATCGCGGTGTGGCCCAAGCCCGTCCAGAAGCCACACCCGCCGGTGTTGCTGGCCAGTAACGGCCCGAGGGCCGAGCGGCGAGTGCTCGACTACGCCGACGGCTGGGCGCCCATCGGCGTGCCGGGCATCGCCGACCGGGTCCGGCGGTTGCAGGCGGACGCGCACGCCGCCGGCCGGAAGGTCGCGGTGACGATCGTCGCCTGCCCCGTCAGCGCGAAGGAGTTCGAGGAGCTCGAGGACGCGGGCGTCGACCGCTGCGTTCACTGGGTGGACTCGATGCACCCAGACGACTTCGACCCGCAGATGCAGCCCTTCCTGACGGCCATCGAGGAGTACGGAGGGGATCGCGCCGGCGCGATGCCGGCCCCGTGAGCAGCGACTGGCGACGGTGCGGAGGTCTGACGTGCGCGCGGTGACGGTCGCCGAGGACCGGCGGCTGGTCGCGGTGCAATGCCCGGCGCCCGAGCCGGGCCCGGGGCAGGTGGTTGTCGAGGTCGCCTACTGCGGGATCTGCGGCTCGGACCTGCACTTCCGGGAGGTGCCCGAGCTCTTCCCGGCCGGCACCGTCCCTGGACACGAGTTCTCAGGCCGGATCATCGCGCTCGGCGACCGCGTCCGTGGGTGGAGTGCGGGCAACCGGGTGTGCGTGCTCCCGTTCGGGCAGTGCGGCGAGTGCGCAGCCTGCCGGGCAGGCAACGAGCAGGTGTGCCCACACGCGGTGAGCAACGGAGTTGGCCTCGGTACCGGCCGGCCCGGCGCCTATGCCGGCCAGGTGGTGGTCGATGAACGGATGCTGTTCGCGCTGCCCGACTCGGTCGACGATCGGGCCGGGACCTTGGTCGAGCCGCTGGCGGTCGCCATCCGCGCCGTCGACAAGGCCAGGGTGGTCTCCGACGAGCCGGTGCTGGTGTTGGGCGCCGGCCCCATCGGGCTACTCACCGCCTTGGTGCTGCGCCACCGGGGAGTACGGCGGACCGTGGTGTGCTCGCGTAACCCGGCCCGCGCTCAGCGCGCCGCCGCGCTCGGCCTCGACACCGTTTCGCTCGACGAGGTGGCCTTCGCCCGGCCGGCCGACAGTCCGGCATGTGTCTTTGACTGCGCGGGAACGCCCGCGTCGGCGCAGCTCGCCGTGCAGGTGCTCCGCCCGCTCGGGCGTCTGCTGCTCGTCGGCCTTGCCTTGACCCCGCTTGACCTGGCAGCTCCGCCCATCGTCATCAAGGAGCTGGAGATCCAAGGTGTGATCGCCTATCAGCGCGCCCAATTCCAGGCGGCGATCGACATGCTCGCCGCCGGCGCGATCCCGGTCGGAGAGCTGATCACGGAGGTCGTACCGCTGGCGGAGGCCGAGGCGGCCTTCCAGGCACTGACGGCCCGCGGCAGCGAAAAGCTGAAGATCCTGCTCGCGCCGTAGATCGGCTTCCTTGAGGTCAATCGACCCCGCGGCCCGTCTCGGTCAGCCGATCACCTGCGTGACCGACGCGTTGATCAGCTCCCAGTCCACATCGACGCCGAGACCCGGGCCGGTCGGGGCGTGGATATCGCCGTGGGAGTCGATGACGGGGAAACCGGCCAAGCCGTAGCTCAGATGCTCGAGGCTGTGATCGCCCGTCCGGTTGAAGGGCAGCACCTCGAACCAATCGCAGTTGTCGATCGCCATGGCAACGTGGAGGTTGGCGACGTTGTTCATGCCGTTGTAGCCATCGTGGATCTCGCATGGGAGATTGAACGCCTCGGCCAGGTGGGCGACCTTCACCAGTCCGGTGATTCCTCCCGTGATGACGACATCGCCGCGCAGGTAGTCGGTCGCCTCGCTCACCACCCAGTGGGCAAGAGCCTGGAGGCCGCCCGGTGTCACCTCGGTCGCCATCAGCGGAATCCGCAGGTGCTGCTTGAGCCGGCGGTAGCCGTGGATGTCGAGCGCCGGGAGTGGATCCTCATACCAGAGGTAACCCAGCTCCTCGAGCTTCAGACCAACCTCCAATGCGGCCGCGTACGAGTAACTCCAGGTGGCGTCGAGCATCAGTGTCATCTCGTCGCCCACCTCATCGCGGACTCGCCCACAGGCGTCGATGTCGAAGGAGATCGGTGGCGGGGTGTCCGTGCGCCACGGCGCGCGCGGTGGGTGGAGCTTGTACCCACGCCACCCCTGATCACGCCAATAGGACGCCTCGTCGGCGTAATCCTGTGCACTCGCGTGGTGCGCCGACGACAGGTACACCGGGAGCCTGTCCCGGCAGTTGCCCAGCAGCCGGTGGATGGGGAGCCCGGCGGCCTGGCCCGCGATATCCCAGAGGGCAACGTCGACGACGCCCAGCGTGATCGGGCTGATGAAGTGGCCGAGGCTGGACAGGCGACGCCAATGGCGCCCGATCTCCAGCGGATCAGCTCCCAGCAGCAGCGGCTTCACGAACGTGACGATCTCTCTCGCGATCGCCTCCGGGCCGGGACCCGGATAGCTGAGGAAGTTCGTGCCCTCGATTCCGGCGTCGGTCCTGATCCTGAGCACCCCCATCGGAAGCTTCCCGTCCTGGGTTCCGAACACCGCCAGCCGCGGCGACGAGCGCTCGTGCATCGCGATCGTGATATCCGTGATCTGCATCCCCGAGGACCCTCAGGCGGCGCGTGTCGACGCTGTGGGGAGCATCTCCGCGACCGAGATCCGGTCGAGCTCGGACTGGACCGCGGCGCTGGCGCGCCGGTCGACGGCAGCGAGGTGGCGCTGGATCGCTTGGCCGACCTCGCACCGGGGGTTGACCTGGTGGAGGCCGAGCAGCTGATCGTCGGCCTGGATCGCGCGCCACACGTCGCCGAGGGCGATGTCCGCAGGGTCGCGCACCAGCGCCCAGCCTCCCCCGACCCCGGGGCGTGAGGAGACGAGGCCGGCCTCGCGCAGGCGGCCGAGCACGCGGCGTACGTAGACCGGGTTGGCGTCCGCGCTCGCCGCCATGTCCTCCGAGCTCAGCAGCTCGGGGCCGCGGTCCGCGAGCAGCGTGAGCATGTGGACCCCGACGGCGAACTGGGTGTTGGTGGAGTGGGGCATGCCGTGATAGTGACAATTCGCAATCGATTTGGCTACAGTTTATTTGTACTCGCGTTGACTACGAATGACGGAGGATCCGATGGTCGTTGCCATCACCGGTGCATCAGGCCACCTTGGCCGCAAGACGGCGGAGCTCGTCCTCGACCGACTCGACCCCGGCGACGTCGTCCTCCTGACCCGGACGCCCGAGGCCCTCGCTGACCTGGCCGATCGCGGCGCCGCCATTCGCCGGGCTGACTTCGACGAGCCGCAGTCGGTCCGCGACGCGCTGGCGGATGTCGAGCGCATGCTGCTGATCAGTGGTGTTGAGCTCGGCCACCGGGTGCAGCAGCACCGCGCCGCGATCGACGCCGCACAGGCGGCGGGCGTGCGCCACGTGCTCTACACCTCGATCCCACGCCCGGAACAGCAGAACCCGGCCGGAGTGGTGCCCGATCACGCGGCGACCGAGGCGGCGCTCCAGGCAAGCGGGCTGGCGTGGACCTTCCTGCGCAACAACCTCTACGCCGAGTATCAGATCCCGGCTGCGGCGCAGGCGATCGCGTCTGGTCAGCTCGTCACGAACGCCGCCGGCGGTCGCACGGCATATGTCTCGCGTGATGATTGCGCCGCCGCGGCGGCGGCCGTCCTGACCACCGCAGGGCACGAGAACACGTCCTATGACATCACCGGGCCCCAGCCACTCAGCGCCGAGGACGTCGCTGCGACTGCGGGCGAGATCGCCGGCCAGAAGATCGAGGTCGTCCACGTCGATGACGACGCGTTCGTGGCTGGACTGACGGGCGCGGGCGTGCCCGAGGAGGCCGCTCGCCTCTACGCCAGCTTCGGCGCGTCGACGCGAGAGGGGTTCCTCGACAGCGTGTCCAGCGCGGTCGAGGATCTCACCGGCCAAGCGCCGCGCTCGCTCCGAACGGTCCTGACGGCCGCCGGCCCGAGCCTCAGCTGATCCGCCCCTGATCCGCCCCGCCAGCTCGCCCTGGAGCCTGAGTCCGAGCTCGAGACACAACAGCCGGCTACCGCGTCTCCCGAGCGGCTCGGGCGTGGGCCGCCTGGCGGACGAGGTGGTCGCGCTCGGCGACGTTGGTGGCCCGGCGGGCGGCCTCGGCGTAAGCCGTGGCGGCGGCGGGGAGGTCACCGTCCAGCTCGTGCAGGTGGCCGCGCACGGCGTGCCAACGGTGGCGCTCGCCGATCACGTCGGCCAGCCGATCGGTCTCGCGCAGCCCGGCGGCGGCGCCGCGGACATGGCCGACCGCCACCGCGCGCCCGAGCACGGCGGCGGGGTCCTGGTGCGCCGGGTCGTCGGTGAGAGCGACGAGGTCGTCGTACCAGGCGAGGATCTGCGGCCAGTCGGTCTCCTCGGCGCTGGCCGCATCGTCGTGCAGGGCGGCGATCGCGGCCTCGACCTGGTAGCGGCCCGGGGGGCGTTCCGCGGTCTGCATGGCCAGCGCCGACTGCAGGACGCGCACGCCCTCGGCGATCTCGCGCGTGTCCCACAGGGCGCGGTCCTGGTGGTCAAGGGTGACGATGCGACCCTCTGAGTCGACTCGCGCGGGGAGGCGGGCGTGGTTGAGGAGCATCAGCGCGAGCAGTCCGCGCGCCTCCGGCTCCTCGGTGGCGAGCGTGAGTTGACGGGCGAGCCGGATCGCCTCGCCGGCCAGGTCGGGTGGGTGGGCCCGCATCCGCGGGCCAGTATGCCCGGCCGTGTAGACGAGATAGAGCACGCGCAGCACGACGGCGAGGTCACCGGGCTGGTCTAAGCGGCGGGCGGGCGGGCCAGCAAGTGCGCGCTTGGCCCGGCTGATCCGCTGCGCCATCGTCGCCTCCGGCACGTAGAAGGCGTCGGCGATCTCACGAGTGCTGAGACCGCCGACGGCGCGCAGGGTCAGCGCCACCTGGGAGGCGGGCGCCAGCTCGGGGTGACAGCAGCAGAAGAGCAGGAACAGGGTGTCGTCGCCCGCATCGGTGACGTCGCCGGCCTCGGACGCGGCCGGTCGCGGCTCGGCATCCATCGCCTCCTCGCGGCGATGACGGGCGGCCTCGCTGCGGCGGGCGTCGACCAGTCGCCGGGTCGCGACCGTGGTCAGCCACGCCCGCTGATCGCGGGGCGGGTGCTCGGGCCACACGCGCAGCGCCTCCAGCAGCGCCTCCTGCAGCGCGTCCTCGGCGGCATCGAAGTCCTCGCCGCGCCGGACCAGGCCCGCGAGCACGCGCGGGATGAGGTCGCGCCCCAACCCAGGCAACGCGGGTTGGGGCGGGACTCCGTTCAGCCGTCTGGTCGGCTCGTCGATCATGCCGGGTCAGTCGTCCGCGAGGGCGCGCCGGGTCAGTCGTCCGCGGGCGCGTCGGACATGACCTCGCGGACCTCGATCCACTCATACAGCGGCTCCCCGCGGGGGCCGGGCTCAGAGGAGGCGTAGGCCGCGAGCTCGACCGCGCGCTCGTGGGACTCGACGTCGATCATGAACCAGCCCGCCACGAGATCGCTGGTCTCGGGCAACGGGCCGTCGGTGGTGACGGGTGCGGCGTCCGGGCCGCCGTAGCGCACCCAGGTGCGCGCCGGCGTGAGCGCCTGCGCGTCGACGTACTCGCCGTTCTCCTGGAGCAGCTCGTTGACGTGCCTCTGGAAGGCGATGTGCGCCTCCACGTCCTCGGGAGCCCACTGGTCCATCGGGGGGAAGGGATGGTGCGGCTCCGGGCCGCCGCGGTAGTGCTTGAGGAGAAGGTACTTCGGCATGGTGGCCTCCTGGTGTCGTGGGCCGCGCCTGTCGTGGCCCTTCACCTGGTGAGCGGAGCCGGTCAGGGCTTCTCGACATGCAATCACTCATCGGGCTCCGGGACCGTCGCGTATGCGGTCGCCGGTCGATCACCCAGGTCGGGTGACGCCGAATCACCCCGGTGCGCGCAAGGTGTGCGGCGGAGTCTTCCCGCGAACAGCGAGGTGTTGACGAATGAGCACACGTATCGACCCCCAGACCGTCAGCGCCAGTGAGGCGACCGCGCTGGCGCGGGAGGCGTTCGTCTTCGGCCTCCCGCTGGTGTACATCGCGCTCCAGATCGACACCAGCACGAACGTCCCGACACCTGCGGGCGCGCGGGCGCCGCTCAACCAGTTCGCGCATTTTCGCAAGCTGCCCGACGCGTCGGACCAGGTCGTGGTCGGCCTGAACGTGGACACGCTGTACTCGCTGGCGAGCATCGACCTGTCGGCGGGGCCGCTGGTGCTCTCGGTGCCCGAGATGGGTGAGCGCTACTGGTTGATGCAGCTGGTCGACGCCTGGAACAACGTGCCGGCCGTCCCCGGGTCCCGGACGCGGGGTGGCCGCGGTGGTGACTTCGCGATCGTCGGCCCGGCGTGGGCCGGAAAGGTGCCCGACGGCGTCAGCGAGCTGCGGATGCCGACGACTCTCGGCGTGATCGCCGGCCGGACCTACGTGTCCGGACCCGAGGACTACGCCGCCGTCAACGCCCTCCAGGACAAATATCGCCTCGTTCCGTTGGACGCGTGGGGCACTGATTGGACACCGCCCGCCGACGTTCCCGTCCAGCCGGGCGTCGACACCAAGACGCCCGTCCCCCGGCAGGTGCTGACCATGACGCCCGAGACGTTCTTCAGCCGCCTCAACGCGCTCCTGGCCGCCAACCCTCCGGACCCGGCCGATGCGCCGCTGATGGAACGGATCGCCGGGTTGGGCGTCGCGCCCGGCGCCGAGTTTCCCTGGGCGGGCTTCGACCCCGACGTGCAGCACGCGATCACCGAGGGGGTCGAGGCGGGCCAGCTGGACCTCCACGCCCAGCAGGGGCACCTGGGCGATTACGTCAACGGCTGGCAGATCACGCTGGACATGGGCCGCTACGGAACCCGCTATGCCTACCGCGCCGCCTGGACGTTCTTCGGCGTGGGTGGCAACCTGATCGAGGACGCCTGCTACCCGCTCGCGTCCATCGATGGCACCGGTGAGCCGCTGGACAGCGCGCGCCGCTACACGCTGCATTTCGACCACGACCAGCTGCCTCCGGTCAACGCGTTCTGGTCGCTGACGATGTATGACCCCGACAGTTACCTGGTCCCCAACCCGGTCGACCGCTACGCGCTGGCTGACCGCAGCGGACTCAGCTACGAGGACGACGGGTCGCTGACGCTCACTCTGCAGAGCGAGCGCCCAGAGGCTTCTCCGGAGGTCAACTGGCTGCCCACGCCGCCCAAGGGCGCCTTCAAGGTCGCGCTCAGGCTCTACTCCCCCAAGCCCGAGGTCGCCAGTGGCAGCTGGCAGCCACCGGCGCTGACTCGCATCGGCTAGGCCGGTTCGGGGGTGGCGACCGCGGCGTCGGGCTCTGAGGCGGCGGCGGTCGCCACATCGGTCGCGAACGTCTTGCGTGCGCGGAACAGGAACCACCCGGCCGCAAACAGGGTGCTGAGAAGGATCAGGAAGGTGATCTCAAGGCCCGTGCTGGCGTTGGATGACGGCGCGTGCGGATGCGTTCCGATCGGCGCCTCGGTGGGAACGATGCCCGCCACCAGCTGGGAGATCCCGCCGAACACCAGTGGCGCGGCGGCCTGAGCCAGCGAGCGTACGAACGTGAGCGCGCTCTGCGCGCGCCCCCAGAGCCCCGCGGGCACGACGTCCAGACGGGCAGCCTGGATCGGTGGGTTCGCCGCCGAGATGAACGCCGCACCGGCGGCGTCGAACCACACGGCCGGCGTGAGGTGGCTCCCCACAAAGCCGGGGATGAGGCACAGGGCCGCGGCCACGTAACACACCCCGGGGAACCACATGCGCGCGCCGAGATCTCCGCGCTTGAGCAGCCGGTCGGGTATGCGGCCACCCACGAGCGTGCCGATCACCGCTCCGACGACGATCAGGGCGAGCGCGAGCTCGCTCGCGGCCTGGTTGGCGTGGTCGTGGCCCTTGACGAAGAGCAGGGCGAACGTCTGCAGCCCGGCGAAATAGAAGTAGCCCAGCGACGAGCCGATGATCATCAGGACGTTGGACGGAATCGAGAACAGGTAGCGAATCGACCGCCCGAGCGACATGGCGCGTGGATCCTCGTGCAGCACGAGATCCGGGTCGGCAACGGCGCCGGCCTGGCGTGCGGCCTCCCAGGCGGCCTGGTCGACCGACGCCTCAGGACCTGCTGCCGGGGGCTCTCCCCGATCGGCACGCTCCGAGGCCTCCTTGATCACCGAGTCCAGGTCGAGCGCCCCCACCTCGAGGTGGCTCTGCCCGCCTCGCAGCGGCTCGGGCACGGTCCGGTGCAGCTCCCGGGCGAGAAAGAACCCCGGGATGGAAAGGACCACGAACGCGGCTCGCCAGTCGATCAAGCTGGCCATGAAGCCGCTGATGATGAATCCGAACGCGGTCCCGGCCGCCTCGCCGACGAGGATGTAGGACCAGATTCGTCCGCGCTCGCCCGCGCCGAAGTAGTCCCCTGTCAGAGAGGCGATGGCGGGGCCGGCGCTGGCGGCGACGGCGCCGAGCGCCATCCGTGTGAGCAGGAGGCTCGAGAAGCCGCCGGCGAACGCGCTCAGTAGTGACGCAACGCTCCACAGGACGATGGTCAGCGCCAGCAGCGGCATCCGTCGCGTGCGGTCCACCAGCAGCCCGACGGGGATCGTGAAGAGCGCACCCACCACCAGCGAGACGGAGCTCAGCAGTCCGACGTCGGCGTTGTTGATGTGCAGCGAGGCCTCGAGCTGCGGCGCGATCGCCCCGATGGTGGCGGCATCGGCGCCGTTGAGGGCCAGCACGGCCGCGAACAGGACGATCACCCGCGCCCGTGCCGGGCCGCCGACGCGCCGGACTACCTCACCGCGGACGGCGCGCGCGATCCACCGCGCCGCGCGCTGGAAGAAACGGACGATCTCGCCGATCACGCCGCTGGGTGCAATCCCGCGTCAGGCACCTTGTGATTGTTGCGGAGTCCCGGGATGGGGACCTGACGCGGCTCCAGGCTTAGGCGGGCCCGGGACCGAGGACGGGCTCGGGGCTGAGCGCAGGGCGGCGGCTGCCGAAGTGGTCGATGAGCGCCCACGCCGCGTAGCAGAGGGAACCGATGATCGCGGTGATCGTCAGCAGCACACCTGCCGCGGCCACGGAGGCGACGCCATGCGAGCCGAGGATCAGCACGGCTGCCGCCGGGCCGAGGGTGGGGCCGATCGGGAGCTGACCAAGCGTGAACATCGCGATCAGCAGTGCGATTGCGTCCAACGGCGAGACGTGGACCCCGATCCCGCGCAGCACGAGCCAGTTACGGGCGATCTGCGCGCAGATGGCCAGGATGACGAACGTGACCATGCGACCCTGGTGGTGGCGCATCACCGCCAGGCCGGACCACAGTCCGAGTCGACGGCAGCGTGAGAGGCGGGTGAGCCCGAGCACGGCGGCGCCTGCGACCGCGACGGCGATCACCGGTGCCCACCAAGGCACGCCGAGTGGCGCGATCAGGGTGAAGGAGAACAGCGCCGTCAACGCGATCTCGACGCTGATGATCGGTACCTCGGCGGCGAGCAGCGCCGGCACGTGCGGACTCTCCTGTGGGGCCGTACGGCGCAGCGCGGCGATCCGCGCCGCCACTCCCAAGGAGCCGTTGATCACACTCGCGAGGTAGCCGACGCCGGCGGCACGGAACAGCGGGCGGCGGCCGACGGTCGCGCCGGTTGCGCGCACGCAAACGTGCCATGCCTCGGTGCGCGCGACCAGGGCCACGACCTGAAGCACCACCACCAGCGCCAGGATCCAGATCGGGGCGGTGTGGATCGCCGCCGTGAACTGGCCCCGCCGTCCGGCAAGCTCGAACCCGAGGGTGCCGGCGACGACTGTGCCCCCGAGGATGCTCAGCGCCGCCCGGCGGGGAAGCGACGGTGCTCGTGTACTGCGTTGACCGAACCCTGCGATGGTGAGCCGATCAGCCCGCGGTGCTGCGTCTTACAGCATGCTTCTTCCGCGGAGTCGATACCGGCGGCGGGTTCTCGGCGCGCTGGGCGCGACGCTCCGCAGCTTCCCGCTTGAGGTCTGCCTGCTTGGTCGACAGCGACGCGATGTGCTCCGCCCGTCGTTCAGCGGTCGTGCCCCGGCGCGTGGTCGGTTGCGTGGACACGGTCACCTTGTTCTTGGCGGCCATTACTCTCTCCTTGAGTCATTCGTGCCGAGGAAGATGCGCGCTGCCGACTCGGATCGGCCGTCGGCATGTCGGACTGGCCGGCTGGCGCGGGACTTCTCTGTTGCGGTGGCCATGGCCAACCGCCTTTCTGCCCTTCTGGCTGAAAACGTCGCCCGGGAAGCGAGAAGAGCGTGGCTCTCTGAGCGCAAGGTCAACCCTACCAGGATCTGAGCGACGCACTCAGAGTTAGTGCGCTTCTGCAGAAGCTGTCCGCGACGACCGCCGCACGCATTGGCGAAGGGCTATGGAGCTCCTCGAGAAAGCGATTGATGGCACGCGACGTGGCTGTCAGTGTTCTTGTATCAATCGATACAAGGGAGTCTCACATGCCAGCCTCTCGCGTTCTCGTCGTCGCCAACCGCACCGCCGCCGGTCTGCCGCTCCTCGAAGCCGTCCGGGCCAGATCCCGGGAGGGCGAGGTCATCTTTCATCTTCTCGTGCCGGCCGAGCCTGAGGGTCTTCATCGCGTGGTTGACCCGGAGGTGGCGGGTCGCGAGGCCGCCCAGGCGCGGTTGAACCATGCGTTGCCGCTGCTCAGCAGGGCGGCGGATCGGGAGGTCACCGGGCACGTGGGAGACGCCGACCCGCTCGCCGCCGTCTCGGATGCGCTGCACCAGCGCGGGTTCGACGAGATCATCATCTCGACGCTGCCGTGGCGGCTGTCGCGCTGGTTGCGGGTGGACCTGCCCAGCAAGTTGCGGGGCCTGGGCGTGCCGGTGGAGCATGTCGAGGGCGCTACGCCCGTCGCGCATGCCGCGCGCGTTGGGTCTGCGGCCGCAATACCGTCCGCCGCCCGCGGCGGTCTCGCCTAGTGCCGGGCCAGCGAGGGCCCGGCGCGCTCAGAGCCCGCGGTTGCGAGCGTCGTCGGCGAGGGATGCCCTCATCGCTCCGGGCTCAACCTGGGCCTGGAGCTCGGCGATCAGCTTGGAGTGGCGCTCCGATTCACGGTGGACCGAGTCCTGCAGACCCTCGACCAGCCGTTCCATGTGGGCCACGCGCTGTTCGAGTGCCTGAATCCGGTTGGGCTCGGGCTCGCCCTCGCCGCTCTTCGGTCGATCGCGAGGCGTGGCGAGCCGCCGGACCTGGCGGATCCGAGCGGCGAGTCCTTCGCGGTCGCCGGCCGTCATCGCCAACCGCGCCGCGGCGGGGGAGTGGGGGGAGGCGGATAGCGCAGGCGCTCCTCGTCGGTCATCCCGCGGATCACCAGGGAGCCGTTATCCACCTGCTCGCGGACGAAATCCAGCTTCGCCTGACGTTTTTGCTCAGCCCGTTCACGCGTCGTCTTCGCGGCAGGTCGCTCTGCGGGCGGGTCCGCGGCGGCGGTTGACTCGGCCTCGGTTGACTCGGCCGCGGGTGTCTCGGCCGCGGGTGAAGCAGCGGCGGGCGGATCAGCGGCGGGCGGATCAGCGGCCGGTGGGGCGGCCGCAGGAAGGTCAGCCGTGGCCGACTCGGCCTCCGGCGATTCGGCGGCCGGCGGAGTGCCCTCGATGCGCGCGTCGGTCCCGGGCGGGGTTCCGTCGCCTCCCGGATGACTGGGCATCCGTCTCCTTCCTTCGCCGGCGGGTCGGGCTGATCGGAGGGAGATTCGCTACGTCGGCGAGGCGAACCTCACGGGTGGCAGAACCACCCACGCGTGGGACAGTAGCACCCGCCTCGGGCGATTCCGACCCGGCGTCAGCCGGGGTGGTAGGCGCCTTCCTGCTCGTCGGTGGTGGGCGGCTCTTCGCGCTCCGGCGGGTGGGCCGCGGCGTCACGCCGAGCCTCCTTGCGCGCCGCCTTCTCATGCCGACGCTCGCGCAGCCGGGCCTCGCGGGTGAGCTTGGCCATCGTGGTCTTTTTCTTACCGCGTGAGCTCATCACCATCTCCTGGTTCGACGCGTCGCGTGCGATGTGGACAGCCGCCGCCAAGCGGTTCGCCGCTGGGTTTCACCGTGCGCGCGTGACGCGTGCGCGGGTCGGGCTGGGTGAAAGCAGCGATGGGGACCCGTGTCCCCATCGCTGGACCGACGATCAGACGGTGACGACGTTGGCGGCCGCGGGGCCCTTCGGACCCTGCTCGGTGTCGTAGCTGACCTTGGCACCTTCGGCCAGCGACCGGTAGCCGTCGCCTTGAATTGATGAATGGTGCACGAACAGGTCTTTGCCCGGCTCATCGGGGGTGATGAACCCAAAGCCCTTGTCGTCGCTGAACCACTTCACGGTTCCTGTGGGCATGAGTTGCCCTCCTTCGTTCACGTGCGCTGCGTGACACGAGGGGCGCTGGTAGAACAGCGAACTTGGCGAAACGCGGGCACTGCGGTAGTAGCCAAGCGGGTGCCCAGCCTGGGAGGACGATAGCGGATGCCGCCGGTCATGGCCAGAGACGGCGGGACCCTCAGCGCTCCCGCGACCGCTCGCCGCCGCTCGGAGCGCGCGTGTTGACGCGCACCGTGGAGGTGGTACGGTGGGCTGGGAAGTAGTCCGTCCCCGGGGCCGCGCTCAACGATTGAGCCGACTTCTCGAGATACCCGCCGCAACGGGAAGGAGCCTCATGCTCGCCGGGTCAGGCCGATCCTCAGGGTTCTTCATTCCCACCGGCGAAGGTCAGGTGGGAGAGCGCACCTACCAGCAGCTGCGTCAGCAGGTCGAGGTGCAGATGGGGCGCCCGCCGACCCAGCGGCGCATCCGGGAGCTCTGGACCCGGCGCGGCAACCTGGACTGCGTGACCGCCGTCGGCGCACCCGACCCCGTGTGGGGCGGCATCGTCACCGCGATCTTTGACATGGGCTCCCACCAGCCGTTCATCGTCTATCGCCAGCACCCCACCGATCCCCAGCAGCAATCGTGTGACGTGCTGGGCTGCAACGCCTACTCGGTGTCGGAGTTCGCGCGGTGACCACAGCGCGTGAGATCGAGGCGATCGAGGCGGAGGTCACCTACTACCGCGACAGCGTGGCGCTCGCGCGCGCGCGCCTATATCGACGAGGCGGTGGCACCACCCCGCGCTTCGAGGAGCTGGAGCGCAGGCTCAACAGTGCTCAGCAGCGGCTCCGGACCGCGCGCGCAGTCCCGTCACCTGAGCCAGGGCCGCGACCTGCGCCAAAATCGTGACCCGGCCGGCAGCCGTGGTCGTGCGTAGATGGGCGGGGCGGAGATGGGTGGGGGACTATGCCGCTCACTGAGTTGACGCTCGTCGGCGGCGAGCGACTGCGCGTCGAGGGTGATCCGCATGACATCGAGAGGGCGATCCTCTCGGCGGCGCGCGGGTCGATCATGGAGTTCGCCTGGATGACCGAGGCCGACTCGGGCGAGCGCGTCGGCGTCAACCCGGATCACGTGCTTCTGCTCCGCGCCCTCGAGCCCGGGTAGGGCACCCGGGGCCGGTGGTACGCTCAAGGGGTCGCTCAGCGAGCCCAGGGCTCCTCTTGCTTTCCGGGCGATCCCATTTCAGAGGAGCAGAGAGGCGGTACGCCATGTCGACTGCAACCGAGAGGTTGGTTGGTGGCGACCCGGTGGTGACCGTTCCCGTGCTCGAGGCGGCTGCAGAGCCCGTGATCAGCCCGGAATGGCACAGCTTGCGTTTGTTCGGGCGCGGCCGTCACCTCGGCGCGTTCCGAGCCGGAGCCGAGACACGGGACGAGCTCTGACACCGCACCATGACTTTGAGCTGTTGCTACCACTGTCGGGTGCGCTTCACTGCGGCGGCGACGCAGTACCTCATCGCCTGTCCGGAATGCGCGCGCCCGACGGTGCGAGTCGAGGAGCCGCGGGACCTCGTCGGCTTCCGTCTGTTTGACCCGCTGGACCTGACCGACATGGTCACCGACGGGCGCGACGTCTCGCCGGCGCAGCCCAGGCCTCGGGGCCGGCGCTTCTAGCGAGGCAGGGTCCAGTAGCCGTCCGCGCCGGCCGGCGCGAAATGCCCGACCTCACCGAGCGCGCGGCGCACGTCCTCGATGTCGCTCTGCATGATCAACGCGACCTCGGCGGTGGCCAGCGGCTCCTCGGCCCAGCTCAGCACCTCCTGCGCCGCTGAGGGCCGCGGCCGTCGCGGCAGATGCGGGGCGGCGTGGGCGATGACGACCTCGTAGGCCTCGACCGGATTGAAGCCCGGGATCGCGATCCCATCGATGATGTAGCTCGGGGCGGTATAGCGGCGCTGATGCCGTGGGCCGCCCAGCTTGTGGTCGAGCGCCCGCGCGGAGTCAGACGGGTCGCGCGCCGCTGCGGCATCGGCCTCGAGCTCGGCCCCGACCTCGGACGAAGCGGCCCAGGCCGACAGCGCAGCGGGGTCGATCCGGGCATCTTCGGCGGCCGCGGCGATGAGCGCCGGGTCGTCGAGCAGGCCGCCCTGCATGGTCCGGACGCGCAGGCGCCGGAGCAGCGCCTCGGCCCGCTCCGGGGCATGGACGCGCGTGGCGACCACGGCCCGGCAGGCCGGCTCCGACGAGGCCGGCCGGGGGTAGGGCACCGGATCGATGGGCATCCCGAATCGGCGTTGCAGGGTGGGCGCTCCCTGCGCCAGCTTCTCCGCCTCACCCTCCTCCCGTGTGAGCACGATCATCCGCGGGGTCCACCTCAGCCCGTCGCCGTAGTGCCAGCGCAGCCGCTGGCGGATGGGCTCGGCGGAGAACGCGAACGGGCACGCGGGGTCGGTGAGCAGTTCGATCGAGACCTGGGTCATGGCCGGCGCAGCGCCTCCACCGCGAGCCGAGCTGCGGTTCCGATCGCGGCATCGATCGCCGGGTTGCGCTCGGCAAGCGACTCCGAGCGCGTGAACACCGCGACGGCGTAGCGGTGCCCATCCGGGTAGGTGACGACTCCGGCCTCGTTGCGCACGAAGGGAATCGTCCCGGTCTTGCCGGCGACCGCGACCGCGTCGCTGAATCCTGAGGCGAGGCGCTGGGTGTTCTGCTGACGTCCCATCGCGTCACGCACGAAGGCGCAGGCGTCCGGCGGACCGGCCTGATCGGTCCAGATCGCCGACAGCAGCGATGTCATGTCGCGAGGGGTGGTCGCGTTGCCGTGCGCCGGATCGAGCCACGCGAGTCGGCGGACGGTGTTGGGGTCGGCGGCGGCCAGTAGGGCGTCGAGGTCGCGCGCCCCAGGGAAGCCGAGCTCGGCGGCGACGCGCCGGTGGGCGCTGGTCATGTCGCTGCGCACGTGCGTGTCGGCCAGCGCGAGATCGGTGACCACGGCGGCGATCGCCTCGGCGCCCACCTGCGCGTAGATGAGGTCGGTGGCCGCGTTGTCGCTCACGGTCATCATCAGCAGCGCGAGGTCGCGCAGGCTCACCAGCGCCGGGTCCGCGAAGCCCGCGGTGCCACTCCCACCGAGGCGCAGCTCGGCAGGGACCTCGACGCGCGTGCGCGGGTCGAGCCGGCCGGAGGCCACCGCTCGGGCGAAGGCAACGGCGAAGACGATCTTGATCACCGACGCCGCGGACACCGGGCGATCGGCATCGAGGTCCACCTCCGCCGTGTCGCTGTGCACCGGTCCGATTTCGCGGGCGTGGACAAATCCTCGGGCGTCCACGCCGGAGAACACCGCAGCGATCTCGTCTCGGACCTTCATCTCGCCGGGGAGGGTGGCATGTCGCGCCGATACGCGCGGAGTGTGCGAGCGCTTGCACCCGCTTACCGCCTCCAGCGCCGGGTAGCTCCCTTATAAGTCCTGGAAAGGGGAGGGTATGGCCACCACGAACAACTCTCAGAAGCAGAACGGCCGGAAGACCACCGGCAACACGGCGAGCAACGGGAACGGCAGCCCACGCAAAGCTGCGACGAAGGCGCGCAGCAGCGCCCCGCGCAGCACCGCCAAGAAGACCTCCGCCGCCGCGAGGAAGACCTCGGGCGGCGCGAAGAAGAGCTCGGGCGGCGCCAAGAGGACATCGGCCGCAGCGTCGCGCTCCTCGCGCGGCAGCACGCCTGCGCGTCGCACCTCTCGTACCTCTCGCACCACAGCGAGCTCGACCAACGGCGCGACGTCCAACGGGTCCCTGCGCAGCAAGCTTGTCCCGAGCGCGGTGGGCGCCGTCGTCGGGGGCGCCGCCGTCGGCGCGGCCCGGCTGGCGAGCCGGCATTCCCGGCCGAAGGTGCTGGGCATCCGGGTCCCCGATCAGCTCAACCCGCGCCACATCGGCAAGGACCTCGACGTCGAGGCGATCATCCGCCACATCGGCAACTTCGCCGAGCAGCTGGAGGCACGCAGCGAGGAGGTCCGTGCGTTGAGCGCTCAGGCCAAGCGCCTCAGCCGCCGGATCGGCTGATCGTTCAGTCCTCATGGTCCTCGTCGAGGTCGAGGACCAGGCACGTCTTCGGTTCGTCGTAGTAGAAGCGCACGCACGCGAACCCGTACTCGACCGCGTCAGGCTGGGGGAGGTTGTGCGTCCTGAGGAAGTCACGCAGCCGATGCTCGGCTTCGAGCTTTTCCTCCGACGTCCAGGGCATGACCGACAGCTTTGCGCGGATCCTCGGCTGCACCAAGGATTGTGTCCAGATTGACACAGCCCGCGTGGGCGGGGGTCGACCCCCGCCCATCCACACCCTTCTCCGCGCCGCGGTCTACGGCGTGTGGACGCTGTGAAGGTCGACGACTTCTTGCGTGATTTCGAACGGAAGGTTTGGCGTCACGTTGGCGTCGAACCAGGTGTCGTGCTGCTCCTTTGTCTCCCACACCTCGGCCACGACAAAGCCGTTGGCGTCTTCATATGCGACATGGACCAGGAAGCCCGGCTGTTTCTTTAGCTGCTCGATGAGGGTTGGCGCGGACTCGTCGTACTGCGCAGCGCTCATCGCGGCACGGTGCCGAATCAGGACAGGCATTGAGATCCTCCTTGGACCGGCTTGGAGCTTCGGGTTGCACAAGCGACGACCGTCGTGATACAGCGCGGCACCCGTAGGTATGAAGCACTGCTGCGACGGCCACGACGACCCTACACCGCGCCGGGTCGGGCAAGGGCTTTTATTCGTTGGGGGACGCCAGCACATCCAGCGCCTCCCGCCTGGTCTGGGAACCGATTGGATTCGGGTTCATCGTACGATCGACTGCCGCCCCGTTCTCAGCGGGTGCGCGACCCAACCAGTGGAGGTCCAGATGGCCGAGCTGCCACCGTCCCCAGCGGGGATCGTGTTGGCCCACTTCATCGTCTCGGACGACGTCGAGCGCTCCCGACGGTTCTATACCGAAGTGCTCGGCGGCAGGGTGGCCTTCTCCGGCGACGTGACCTACGTCGCGCTGTCCAACAGCTGGATCATCATCAATGTGGGCGGTGGACCGACGGACGACAAGCCGGCCGTGACTCTGGAGGCGCCGGGTGATCCCGACCGGGTCAGCGCCTTCCTCAATATCCGGGTGACAGACATCGAGGCGGTGCACGCCAAATGGAGCGCCAGGGGGGCGAATTTCCTGACGCCACCGAAGCAGCACCAGTATGAGACGCGCTGCTACATCCGAGATCCCGACGGTCATCTGATCGAGGTGGGGCAAACCACGGACCCAGAGGGGGACTGGGTGCCCGCTCACTGGCCATCGAGTACGCCAGCCAGCGAGTCCGACGGAATGGTGCTGACCCGCTTCATCGTCTCGGACGACGTCGAGCGCTCCCGACGGTTTTACACCGAAGTACTCGGCGGCAGGGTCGTCTTCTCCGGCAAGCCGTCCGGAGAGCCGACCAATGTCGCACTCTCGAACAGCTTCATCGTCAGCAGCGTGGGCGGTGGACCGACGGACGACAAGCCGGCGGTGACCCTGGAGACGCCGCGTGATCCCAACCGGGTCAGCAGCTTCCTCAATATCCGGGTGAAGGACATCGAGGCGGTGCACGCCGAATGGAGCGCCGGGGGCGCGACTTTCCTGACGCCGCCCAAGCAGCACCAGTATGAGATCCGCTGCTACATCCGCGATCCCGACGGTCATCTGATCGAGGTGGGGCAGACCACGGACCCAGACGGCGACTGGGCGCCCGCTCACTGGCCATCGAGCACGCCCGCCGAGGAGTCCCACTGAACGCCGAGATGAGGTCGCTTTCAAGCCCTGGCTAACGAGACTCATTGGTCTCGGAACTGTGCTAGAGTCCTTTTACGGCACTCATCAGTGTCGTAAATACGACCAGCCGGCGCGAATGAGAGGTGGAGTGAGATGGCAAGCGATCCTTCACCTGCGCGACCGATCGGGAGGCCGAGAGACGCCAGAGCGGATCGCGCGATCCTCACGGCGATGCTGCAGTTGATGGCCGAGCGCGGGGTGCGCGACCTGCGGATGGACGACGTCGCCGAGCGTGCGGGTGTCGGGAAGGCCACGATTTACCGTCGGTACCGCTCCAAGGATGAGCTCGTGAGCGACGCGGTCGCAACGCTGGTGAGCGAGATCACGATTCCCGATACCGGATCGACGCGCGCTGACCTGATGGCGCTGATGACCCAGGCGGTCGAGCTCTACAGCGGCTCACTCGCGGCGCGGCTGATGCCTGCCGTTCTGGAGGAGGCGCGTCGTAACCCGGAACTGGCGAGTACGGTCCGCGACCGGTTTCTCGCCGGACGCCGAGAGGCCCTGAGCGCGGTCCTGAGGCGCGGTGTACGGCGCGGGGATCTCCGTCGCGGGCTTGATCTCGAGCTCGCGCTCGACGTGCTTGGCGGCGCGATCTTCTATCGGCTGCTGGTGACCGGCGGACCGATCGACGAGGCTCTCGCTGAGGGCATCGTTGAGTTGGTCCTGCGCGGCTTCGCGCCCACCCGCAAAGGCATCGCCAGCTGACGCGCTGCTGATTCGCCACCCACGCCCGCCGCCTCCCGGACTCCCGGACTCTCGGGACCACGGGGCGGAGAAACGCAGAACCTCACAGCAGGACTACCCCTCGATCGGAGCACCCCATGAAGATTCACGCCCTCAGCACCGGAAGCGTCAGCGTCAAGCAGAGCTTCCTGTTCCCCCGCCATGGCGCGCGCCGCCAGCTGGACCTGTTCCTGCCCGGCGCGTTCTCAGAGCCCCTGCCGATCCACTGCTGGGCGATCGAGCACGACGGCGTTCTACGACTTGTGGACACCGGCGAGACTGCCGCCGCGCGGAATGTGCCGTTCGCGCGGATGCATGTGACCCCCGATCAAGAACTTCCGGCCGCGATGGCCGAGGCGGGTCTGGAGCTCGACGACGTCTCGGAGGTGGTGCTCACTCACGCCCACGGCGACCACATGGACGGGCTGGTCCATTTCCGCGGGCGGGTCCTGGTCAATGATGCGGAGTTGCGATTCCTCGCCTCGCCGATGGCGCGGGTCATGCGTCGCTTGCTGCGCCAGCCGCTCCCGCAACGGTTCGCTCCAGAGCCGCTCGCGCTCGATGGCGGCCCGTTCGGGGCGTTCGCCCGCAGCCGGGCGCTCAGTGATGACGGACGGATCGTTGCGGTGGCAACGCCGGGGCACACCCCCGGCCACATCTCGGTGATCTGCATCGATGACTCCGGCCGGCACGTGATGCTCGCCGGCGATGTGACCGACACGCTCGAGCAGTTGCACGCGCGACGCGCGGACGCGATCGGACCGGACCCCAAGCTCCACGTCGCGACGCTCGACACCATCCTCGCTCATTGCGTGGAGCATCCGACCGTCTACCTCCCGTCACACGACCCCGAGTCGCTGGCCCGGTTCACTGCCGCAACGACGGTCGAACCCGACGGTGACGATCGCCCAGACCGGATCGCCGAAGCCCTGGCGAGCTAAGCCGTCGGCCACCAGCCGCCCATCGCTCGCGTGCGTGAAAGCGCTCGCCCGCTGCGCCGCCAGCCCACTGAAGTCGGCGCCATCCGGTCGTCGCCGGTGCGCTCGCCGGCTTGCCTACGGGAGGTCCTGGCAGGCGATCCCGTCGTGGTTGCCGTCCAGGCCCGCCACGTCGTTGGCGGCCGATCCGCCGTGCGCGGTGAACCACCGCTGCGCGGCGGCATGCGTGGCGAAGTCCGAGCAGTTGACCTCCGACACCGGCTTGTTGGGGGAACCTGCGCTGACCGGTGCCGGGGATGGGGCCGGCTGGGCGGGTGTGGTGGCGCTGGTCGTGGGGGTGCTGGTGGCGGTCACGTGGACGGGCGCGCCGGGCGCGGGGAGCTTCTGGCCCGGGCAGGTGGCCAGCACGCGGCCGATCGCGTCCTTCTCGGCCTGGGTGACCCAGAGCCGGTACTTGGTCTTGACCGCGACCTGGCGGGCGACGTAGGGGCAGCGGAAGGACTTGTTAGCGGGCAGCCAGGTGGCAGCGTCACCGTCGCCCTTGGCGCGGTTCGCGCTCGCGTCGACGGCGAGCAGCTCCAGCGGGTCGTTGGCGAACGCCTCTCGTGTCGCCGGGCTCCACTGCTGGGCGCCTTTCTGCCAGGCGTCAGACAACGCGACGACATGGTCGATGTCAACCTCTGAGGCGCCGCGGACGTAGTGGATGGGCTGCGCGGTGTAAGGGTCCGCGAGCATGCCTGAGCCCACGCGGCAGGAGTCCAGGTAGGTGCGGGCGGTCAGGTCCCGGGTGAGGATCCGGTCGCGGGTGTCACAGCCGCCGGTGTCCGCCCAGCCGTCGCCAAACTGTGACCGGCTGTAGCCGGTCTTGGGCGCGCGGCCCTTGACGGGCAGCTTCGCTAACGCGGCTGCGGCGCTGCCGGTGACGGCGTGCGACGGTGCCGGCACGGTCGTCCGCCTGCGGAGGTGGTGCCGGGACTTGGCGCGATGGTGCGCGCCCATCGCGCTGGCGGGCGCCGGAGCGGTGGCGGGCGCCGGAGCGGTGGCCGGCGCCGGAGCGGTGGCCGCGGTGGTCGTGGTGGCAGCCCCGCACCCGGTCAGGCCGAGTGCGACGAGGACCAGGATGAGACAGGTACGGGACATGGCGCAAGAGTAGGAGGCGCAGCCGCTACGCATCGCACACGACGCGCACCTGGCGGCGAGCGCGAGGACAAGCTTCTTTCATCACCGGTTCGCTGGCTCCTGGGATTCGACGTCGCTCGGCGGACCGGTCCGAGGCTTACGCATTACATCGGCGGATCAAGAGGGCCGTTGCAGCGAACTTCACCGATTCTTAGGCGTGACACCCTACGAGGTGGATGTGCCACCGGCTGAGCTCGGTGTCCTTCGAATCCGCCAGTCGTGTCGTGGCACGGCACTCGCCCGGCGTCGCGCCGCCGGACGCGTCGTATGTCGCCGGACCGATCGTCCGGTGGCCGTCGGCGGATGCCGAAAGCGATCGGCCGCCAAGTGACTAGGTCGGTGGCTGGAGTGCCTCGTGGTCTGCCTGGGTGATGACACCGTCGGCGAGCCACTGATCAAGATGGGGCTTGAGATCGGTGAAGTAGCCCGTGCCGAGTATGAGTCCCGGGCGTATCACCGTTCCTCGGCCGGAGCCCGGCGGCACGCAGGGCGGCCGGGGCACCGGGGGAGTGCCTGCAGGCAATGCGTCGACGAGTTGCCGGCTGACATAGGAGGTCCAGCCAATAACGGCGTCGACCGGCGCCCCGTACCCAACGTCGGCCGCGACGAGCACTTGTCTGTAGCCCAGTACCTCGCGAGTGTCCAGGCTGAAAATGAGCTCTTCGCGGTAGTTCCGTTCGACGCGGGCGACGCCAAAGCCTGGGCGACGCAGTTGATCCGCTGCGTCGCCAAGGATCCAGGCATCCGGGAGATCGGCAGCCAGATCAACAAAGACCTGTCTCAGCCCACTGGGTACGAGCGCTTCCCCGCAGAGTTGATGGATCCCGTTGAGATTGAGCTGACGGCGGGCTTGGAGATAGGCCTCCAGCTCACCGCGGGCGGTCGGGAGTCGCGAGAGTTCCGTTCGCGGGCCGTGAAAGCACCCCGCGGCGAAGAGATCCAGCGACGGTTCAGTGGCTTCACGCGCTGAACGGTTCGGCATGCTCTCCCAGCGAAGTCGCTGCTCATCGGTGAAGAACAACGAACGAATGTGCTGCGACCTGATCAGGCCCGACCCGTCGTCACCAAACCACACCTCGCGTCGTGACTCCGCCAAGCGATCGAAGACGTTGTTCCCGAACTCGGCGTAGCAAGCGACGGAATCGATGTACTCATAGTCAAGAGCCACCGCGCGTCATCTTCCCGCTGCGCCTGGCCCGCCACAAGGACGACCTGCCTGTCGGACTCACCGCGTCACGAAGACGGGCGACGGATGCGATCGCCGACAGCGCTCGAGTCAGCGCCCCCGGACGTGACCCGCCGCCATCCGCCCGAGCTCGAAGGCGGCAGTTCCGGTCCTCACCACCGGGTCCTGCGCGGCGAACTCGCGGAGCGCCTGCTCGTCGTCGGTCTCCACAACCGCGAGGCCGTACGAGTCCTCGTCGGTCAGGACGGGTCCGAACGCGACCATGTCGCCCCGTTCGAGATATGGGCCCCAGTGAGCAGCGTGTCGGCTCATGATCTCCCGCTCGGCATCGGTCAGGGTCTGGGCGAAGTTGGGGCGCGGCGCGATGAGGCGCAGAACGAACGTCGGCATGGCGCGGACTGTACGCCGGCCGACCAGTTCGCGACGACCGCACGCTCGCCCCGTCGGCTCGCACCACACACAGACCTCGGTCCGCGTGACTTCCTGCCGGCGGCGGGGACCCGCGGGACGTTGCCCGCTCCCGGCTGTGGGAGCGGGCAACGCTCGGGCTGCCGGGTTAGGTGACGGTGAGGGTGGGGCGGTCGAGCACCACCGACTTCCCGTGCCCGTTGACGTCGCGCACCGTGATCCGGTAGTGACCTGGGTCCAGGTGCTTGAGCGTGATCCTGAGCTTGTGGCCGTGGATCGTCCCTCGGCCGAGGATGACGTTATGACCGTGGATCTCGGCCGTCGCCTCGACTCGGGTGGCGCGGGCCGCGGCGGTCGCCGAGTACTGGTAGGTGATCGTGCACGTCGTGACCTTGGACACCAGTTGGCAGGTGATCTTCGATGAGCTCGGGCTCTTGCCGGCGGGGCCGATGGGGCCCTGCGGCCCTGTGTTTCCCTGCGGTCCGGTTGCGCCGGTCGCGCCGTTTAGGCCATTCGTGCCGTTCAGCCCGTTGGTGCCGGGTTGTCCTTGTTGACCCGGAGGGCCCGCGGGCCCCGTGAGCGGCGGGCTGACTGCGAACGCGCCGGAGACGTAGTCGAGCGTCGTGACGCCCTCCGGATCGCGGCATGTAGCCCCGATACGGTAGGTCGTGCCGTTGGTCGCGTCGGTGGGGATGTTCAGCGTGCCCGACCAATTGCCGATTCCGTCCAGCGTGGCAGTCCCGCTTTGCAGGACCGCCCCAGAGGGCGAGTACAGCGTGTATGTCGTGCCGGTCGAGCTGAACGCACCGCCGAGCGGACATGGCGTGGCCCCGGCCACCGCGATCTGAGAGCCCGCCGGCCCGGTCCCGGGCGCCACGGCGAGCGAGCCGGCGCCCACGTATTGCACGAGCTCGATCACGCCACCGGCACCGTCTGCGACGAACACGTCGCCCGCCGAGTCGACCGCGACGCCCGTCGGGTCATTGAGTCCGTTGATCGGCAAGGCCTGCTGGGAGCCTCCCGGTGCCAGCTCCAGTACGCGGCTGTTCTGATGGTCTGCGACGAACACGTCGCCCACGGAATCCACCGCCACGCCGGTCGGCTCGCGCAGTCCGCTGAACGGCAGGGTCTGCTGCGTCCCGTCGGGCGACAGCTCCAGCACCCGATTGTTTCCCGTGTCAGCGACGAACAGATCCCCCTGCGAGTCCATCGTGAGCCCCTCCGGCCCGCTCAGCCCCGTGAACGGCACAGTCTGCTGCACGCCGCCGGGCGACAGCTCAAGCACTCGGCTGTTGGTCAAATCGGACACGAACACGTCGCCCCCCGTGTCGACCGCCACGCCGAATGGCTCTCCCAGCCCGGTGAAAGGCAGCGTCTTTTGGTCTCCACCCGGCGGCACGGGCCCGGGCGGCACCTCCACTACGCGCTTGTTGAACCCGTCGGCGGCGAACACATCGCCTGCTCGGTCGACCGCGATCGCCTCCGGGTCGAACAGGCCGGAGAACGAAAGCGTCCGCTGCGGGAACCGTTGAGAGTTGACGGCTTGTGACTCGAGCACCTGCGGGGTGGACAGATCTCCTGCATATACGTTGTTGGCGGAATCAACGGCCACGCTCTGCGGGTCGACCAGGCCGTTGAACGACACCTGCTCCTGCCCGTAGCCAAGCGCCCGGGCCGAACTGGTCCAGACGCCCATCGCGGCGACAATGCACACCAGCGCCACCCACGCCCGAGTGCCCGCCGGCACGCCCACACGGCCGCGCGCGGCCCCCAATCGCCCCATGAAATCTTGCTCGCATCGTTGCATCAAATCCTCCTGGCGCATCAGCCGGTCGTTTGGTGACGCCAACTTTGCGTCTAAGGCAGGCCCCTTCGCATCGGGCAACAGACCGATTTTTCTCCGGGCAGGGCTTAAATCTGCGGCGTCCTCTGCTTAGAGCCGCATCGACGGCCCACGCGGCAGAATGGTGCGGGGGATGGCCTGCGAATGGTTGTTGATCGATGGATCGAGCCTGATCTTTCGCGCCTACTACGGCGCGCTGGCCAGGGCACGCGCGTCGGGGACTGAGGGGAACGTGATCGGTGGTTTCTTGGACCGGCTGGCGCGGCTGGTTGCTGACCGCCGCCCGCGCCGGCTGGTGATCGCCGAGGACTGGGCATGGCGCCCACAGTGGCGAGTGGACCTGATCGCGGACTACAAGGGCCATCGGGTGTCTGAGCCGGTTCCACCCGGGCTGGTGGCGCACCTGCCGGTGATCGCCCAGCTGCTTGAGCATGTCGGGATCGATGTCGTGGGTGTCGCCGATTACGAGGCCGAGGACGTGATCGCCACCTTGACCAGACTCGCCGGCGGGACCGTTGAGATCGCTAGTGGTGACCGGGATCTGTTCGCGCTGGTGGAGGATCCGCGTGTGCGTGTCTTGTATCCGGAGCGGTCGGGGCTGGCCGTGATCGACGAGACCGAGATCACGCGCCGCTACGCGATCCCGGGTCGGCGCTACGCCGACTTCGCGATCCTGCGCGGTGACCCCTCCGACGGGCTTCCCGGGCTCAAGGGCGTCGGCGCCGTGACCGCGGCAGCGATGATCCGCCGCCATGGAGACATCGCGGGCGTGCTGCGCGACCGCCCGCTGCGCGCAGCGGACCGGGAGTACCTGACGGCCGCGATCACCGTTGTGCGGCCGGTCGACGATCTCCCCGTCGCGCTCCCGCGCGGCCGGCGAGACGCCTACCCGGCAAACGAGCCGGCCCTCCGCGCGCTCGCCGCGCACCACCGCGTAGAAGACTCGGTCGACCGGCTGCTCAGCGCCCTTACCCGACTCGCTCCGCAGCGACCCGGACCCCCGCGCCCCTCGACTGCGTCCGACTAGCCTGCGCGACGGCGCCGTTGATGGCTTTCCGGCGCATGCGACGCCTTGCTATCTGGGCTGCTGTCGCTGCGGCAGTTGCGGTGCCGGTATCAGCGGCACTGGCCCGCTCAATCCAAAGCCCCAACCTGCCCGACCGACGTCTCCAGATCAAGGGCAGCGGCATCGAGGTTCAGTACAACAAGAAGACCAAGAAGTTCAACTACGTCCAGGTCTACTACCCCTGCCGCCCGGCGGGACCGGCCAAGAGCAAGTACCCGGCGTACCTGAGCCTGTCCACCAACCCGCGCGTCGGGCTGTATGGGGGCCGGGCGTTCGGCAGGTTTGCGAACAAGATCACCGACACGTCGGATCCGAAGGCTGTCGGCGACAGCGCCACGGTCGACTGGTCTGTCCGGGGCGTGCGGTTCTCGACCGAGGGCCTGTCCGGGGCTGTGGAGGTCACCGTGAGCGGCCCGAAGGCCATTTGCCCCTTCTCGTTGAAGAACAAGCAGCTCGTGCCTCTGCGGACATTCCCGGAAACAGCTGACCCGCATGTCATAGCGCCGGAGGGCGAGGGCCCCGGTCCGACGGTCGCCCTATGGTGGCGTTCGTGTGGCAAAGCGCGCGTGCGCGTAAGCGCGCCGTCGGTGCGTCGGTGGGCACGGCGATTCGACCGTCTTTGAGGACTTCCTCAACCTTTGCGGGTGCTGGGAGCCTTTTAAGAGGTGATGGGTCCTCACGACTTCGATCGCTTCGTCGGCGACAACAGCGACGGCCTGCTGCGGACCGCATACCTGATGGTGGGCGACCTGCACGAGGCCGAAGACCTCGTGCAGGAGACACTGTTCAAGGTCGCCTCGAGATGGCCACGGGTCAGTCGCATGGACAACCCGGTGGCCTATGCCAGGCGGATCGTCGTCAACCTGGCGTTGCACGGGAGCTCGAAGCGGTCACGCAACCGAGCGGAGCTGAAAGCAGCTCCGCCTGCCGAACGGGCTGCGCAAGCGGCCCACCTCGATATCGACGACCGGCTCTTCGACGCGCTGGCGGCGCTTCCGCCACGGCAGCGCGCGGCGCTCGTGCTCCGGTACTTCCTCGACCTCTCCGAGGTGGAGGTGGCGGCGGCGCTGACCTGCTCGCTGGGCACCGTCAAGAGCAGCACCTCCCGTGGGCTGAAGCGACTCGAGGAGACGCTGCGCCCTACTGACCACTACCGGAGCCTCGCATCATGACCGAGATCGAGCACGACCTCCGTACATGGATGCAGGAGCGCGCAGCGCGCGTTCACGCGTCCCCGGAGATCCTTGAAACCGATTACCGCCCGCGCAACCGCGTCCGGTGGCCGGGGCTGGCGATCGGCGGCGGTCTCGCCGCAGCTGCGGGCATCGTCACCGCTGTGCTTTCGCTGGCAGGCGGCGTGAGCGCTGCCTTCGCCGGTTGGAGCGCGCAGCCGACAGAGGCAAGCCCAGCGCAGCTGCAGGCAGCCAACAGCTACTGCAGCGCGAACATCCCCGATCCCAACCTTCCGCAGCAGGCGATCGACACCCGCGGGCGGTACACGATCATCGTCTACGCCGGCCCCGTGACGTCGACGCAGACCTACAACTTCTGCACGGTAGGGCCCGGGTTTCGCAACGCGTCCGGATGGACCAGCTACCCACCGGTGACGCCGTCCGCCGGACAGCTGTTCCTCTGGAGCGATCACACCTCGATGGACAACGGACAGCCGTACGGCACGACGATCGCGCAGGCCGGCTCCGGCGTCACGGGCGCGAACCTGACGCTCACCGACGGCACAGTGGTGACGGCCACCGTTCACAACGGCTGGGTGATCGCCTGGTGGCCGGGTGACGGTCATGTCGCCTCGGCACAGCTGACGACACCGACCGGGACGCGGACGCAGACGTTCAACTACCCCTGCGATATCTATAACTGCAACGGTGGCCCTCACGGCGGTGCGAAGGGCGGCGGTCCCGGCGGCGGCTGATTGTGCTCGGTGCGCCGTAGGCCTCCTCGGCGTCCGCGAACTGCCGTCCCGCGACGTGGACCAGCGCGTGGTCACGTTCCATGGCCTCGACAGCGCCGACGCGATCTATGCCACGGGTGCGACCAGTCGGGCACGGTAGACGTAGCCATCCTGGCCGCCGGGGACGTGTTCCCAGTCGAACTCGACCTCCTGTCCAACTGCGAGTTGGCGATAGCCGGGCATCTCGACGAAGGTGAAATGAGTCCACAGCTCGCCAGGCACCTCGGGCGACAGCAAGACGCCCCATCCCTCTTCGTCGAAAGCGAGTATGCGAGGCCGTCCGGCAGTCGGTTGCTGTGCCTAGAACTGCCAGCGGCTGGCCCCATGTGGGGGGCGCAGACCGACCCCGAACACCGTGCCGCTGCGCAACCGGAACAGGTACCACGGCCCGGGCCCTGCACTCTGTGCGCTGTAGGGAGCGGTGATCGCGTCGCCTTCTGCTTGCGCCGGCCAGCCCCCCGCCGCGTACGCGGCTGCTACCGCGGTCAGCCGCTCGAGGTCGGTCTCCCGGCGCGCCTCGCCCTCGAAGACGAGATCGATCCCATCAAGCCGCATTGACAGGGTGCACGCAGGGTTGACGAGGAGATTGCGAGTCTTGCGCGCTGCCGGCCCACTGGTGAAGAACAGATCGCCGTCATGCACCACAACACCCACTCCGGCGGAGTGCGGGCGACCATCGGGGCGAACGGTTCCAAGAAAGCATGCCGTCTCGGGACCGAGTGAGCCCTGTCCGAGGGCCTCGGCGGCGCGGCTCCACGGCATCTCCTCCTGGTCATAGAGCGTGGCGAGATTCTTGGTCTGGCGTGGCTCGGCCTGTCCCATGGCGGCCCTTTGGCGTCGGTGTTGGATGTACGACCCGCCGCGAGACGGTTCGCCGGCGAGCAGTCAGGCCCGCGCCCAGTAGTCAGACGCGGCCTTGCTTTCGCTGAGCGCCTCCGGGGTCTCGAAGCCGGGTGCCATCGAGGCCTCGGTCCCCGCCATGATCTGATGGTGCTCGATGTTCAGGAGGCGGAGCCAGCTCTGCTGTCCCAATGTCAGCCCGATGGCACAGCCCAGTTCGACCAGTTCCGGCTCGGTGAAGTACCGATACATGCGCTCCCAGAATGCGTCGTCTGTGTCGAGATGCCACGCAATCGCCTCGGCATACGCGAGCGCCGCCCGCTGGCGGTCCGTGTAGATAGACGAACTCTCAAAGTTGAGAAGCTCGTCGTATTGGCCCTCGACGAGCCCGAGCGCCTTCCCCTTCTCGGAACGCTGATTGCCGCAGTATTCACACTTGACGGTCCGAGAGATGTAGACGCGGCACAGTTCTTTGATCTCGTGATCGCAGACGCCGTTGCGAAACAGGTGATCCCAGCCATTGGCAAAGGACCAAAACGCGGCGGGCACATGCGCTCGCACTGCTGAGCTCTCGGGTCGCGGTGTGCCCTCACGGGCGCAACGCTCCATCTCGGTGCGCATCTCCTCGGTCATATCCTCGAGCGGGACGTAGCTGATTCGCTGCTTGTCGTTCATCTCTCTCCCCACATAAGACGCGGCAATCGATTGCCAAAGCGTACTCGTGTGATCGAGGCGACTCGCCGAGGTTTCCGGGAAGGAATCGACGACAGGATCGTCGCTCCCGGTCAGCCGACTTCGAATCCTGGGCGAATTGTGCGACGCGGCGATCAGCGCGTAAGGCCTGCGACGAGGCGAATTGCCGATGACGCGCCGGCGGTCTTAGGTCAGCCTGGGCTGACCACCGTGTTCGACCTTCTCCGTTCTCATACCACCGGCCTGCCAGTGCTCGACGCTCAATCGGATTTCATGCGCGCGCGCCGGGCCTACCATCTCGCGCGGGTGGGAGCCTGGCTGCGTCGGTGCGGGTGTGGCCGCTCTCTGCCGTCGCTATCGCCGTCTGCCCTGCTCGCGACCGGACCGACACGACTCGAGGTGGTGCCGCTCCGCGCAGTGGTCGGCGCGGTTGAGTCGGCGGTCGGCTTCGATTCGGACTTCCGTCCGGCATCAAATGCGCTGCGCAGGCGCTGGGAGCGCATCGCGTTGGCCCATCGCAAGGGCCAGGCGCTGCCGCCGGTCGTGCTGCGCCAGCAGCCCGACGGCTACTACGTCGTCGATGGGCGCCACCGGATCTCGGTCGCGCGTGCCCTGCGCCATCGGGACATCGAGGCGTGGGTGACCGGCTCTCGGCATGCGCGCCAACGGCCCACCCCTCAGTCAGACCGGCACGCTTGAATACAGCAGCGATGACCATCGTCATTACCGCGTTTGAGCGGTCGCCCGATGGCGGCCTGGGCCTCGCGCGTGATACGCGCGTTCGCTGGGCGCTTGAAGAGGTCGGGCAACCCTACGAGGTGCGGTTTGTCTCGCTCCAGGCAAGGACGGAACCCGCGCATCTGCGCGTTCATCCTTTCGGCCTGATTCCGACCTATGAGGAGGGCGATCTCGTCCTGTTCGAGACAGGCGCGATCATCCTTCACATCGCCGAGCACCATGAGGGCCTGTTCCCGGGCGATGCCAATGCGCGGGCGCGGGCCATCACCTGGATGTTCGCCGCGCTCAACACCGTGGAGCCGCCGATCCTCGAACTGGTGACCGCCAAGATCCTGGAGGGCGACAGGCCCTGGGCCGAAGAGCGTCTTCCTCTGGTCAAGGATCGCATTCGCGATCGAATGGTTCAGCTGTCGGCCCGCTTGGGTGATGCCGACTGGCTCGACGGGCCGTTCAGCGCGGGCGACCTGATGATGGTCTCAGTTCTGCTCAGGCTCAGACCTTCGGGCCTTCTCGACGAATTCCCGGAACTGGCCGCCTACGTTGCCCGCGGCGAGGCACGTCCCGCATACGAACGGGGCTTCGCCGCCCAATGGGCGATCAACGCCGCTGATCCGCAGGCCGGCTGACAAACGTCCGTCATGGGTCGCCGTCGACCCCGCCCTCGGTGGCGCCGCCATGAGGACGCGGGCCGTCTCCGAGGACCCAAGTGTCCTTGCCGCCGCCATCCTGGGATGAGTTGACAACAAGCGCGCCCTCGCCGAACGCGACGCGGCTGAGGCCCCCTGGAACCAGGGCGACGTCCTCGGCGGCGACCGAGAAGGCGCGCAGGTCGACGTGCCGAGGTTGGAGGCGGCCGTCGACGACGGTGGGGTGGACCGAGAGGGTGAGTGTCGGCTGCGCGATGTGTCCGCCCGGATCGTCTCGCAACTGCGCACCGACGCGCTCGAGGTCCTCGTCGTCGGCGTGGGGACCGATGACCACCCCGATGCCGCCGTGGCTGTGCCTCGGTTTCACCACGAGCTGGTCGAGCCGGTTGACGATGTCGTCAGGATCCGAGGCGACGGCCGTGGTGGGAACGGACCTGATGCCTGGCTCCTCGTCCAGGTAGAAGCGAATGAAATCTTCGACGTGACTATGGATCAGCTTGTCGTCGGCCACTCCGTTGCCGAAGGCGTTGACCAGGCCGATGTTCCCCGCGAGCCAGGGAGCGAGCAGCATGTCCCCTACGAGCGTGGACTCGCCGTGCTCGTCGCGGACGCGATCCTCGTTCGTCCGCCGGTAGACGACGGCGACCGGGAGCTCAACCGCACCGGGCCGATCGACGCGTAGGCGGTCGCCGTCGCGCACCAACTCCTGTGGGGTGGCCAACACTGCGTCCAGCCCGCGGGCCAGCAGCGCATGTTCGTAGTAGGCGACATTGTCTGGACCGTCGGTGAGGACGACAACCACACCCCCGGCCGCGTCGGCCGGCGTGGCTGCACGCATCGCCGCGCTCAGCAGCTCCCACATGGCCGGTTCGAGCGGCGTCGGCGGCGTGAGCACATCACTGAGCGAGGCGCGCACCGCCGCGCGGGCAGCGATCGCATAGGCAAGACCCGACGGTGTCCGCAGGTTGTCCTCCAGGACCAGGAACTCGCCGTCGGAGGCGCGCACGAGGTCAAAGCCGATGAGCGCGGCCGGCCATGGGTAGAGCGGGAGCCTGCCCACGAGGTCGACCTCGAAGCCCTCGGCGGTATCGAGCACGGTACGGTCGACGACGCCCGCAGCGACGATCTCCTGCGCGCCGTAGGCGTCGAGGAGGAATCGATTGAGGGCCCGGGCCCTCTGCGTGAGGCCGGCCTCCAGCCCGCGCCATTCGTCGGCGGTGATGACGCGCGGGACGGGGTCGACGACGAACGCGCTCCCGCCGAATGTGACCTCGGCGTCGGCGAGCGCCTGGCTCACCGCGTCCGACAGCTGCGACGGGCCGAAGTCGGCGACCGCCTCGAGCAGCGACTGATAGTGCGGGCGGATCACGCCGGGTTCGCTCCACGCCTCATCGAAGGGCGGGTCGAGCTCAGAGGTCATGCTTATCGAGCCATAACTCGAGCAGTGCGAGTTGCCAGAGCTTAGAGCCCTCGAGCGTGGTGAGGTTCTCGTTGGGGGCGGCGAGCAGCCGCCGGACATGCTCGGGCCGGTAGAGCCCGCGGCGCCGGACGGCTGCCTCGTCCAGTGTCTCGCGGACGAGCTCGAGCGTGGCTCCCTCCAGCGTCGAGAGCGCGGGCACCGGGAAATAGCCCTTGGGCCGGTCGATGACGTCATCGGGGACGAGACCTCGTGCGGCGACCTTCAGGATGCCCTTGCCGTCGTGGGCGAGCTTGAGGTCGGTGGGGCACGCCGCCGCGAGCTCCACAAGCTCGTGATCCAGGAACGGGGTCCGGGCTTCCAGTCCCCAGGCCATGGTCATGTTGTCCACGCGCTTGACCGGGTCGTCGACGAGCATGATCTCGGTGTCGAGTCGCAGCGCGCGATCGACCGGCGTCTCGGCGCCGGGCTGGCCGAACTGTGACTCGACGAAGGACCAGCTCACGTCCTCGTCGAGCCGATGCTCGGGCGCCAGCAGCTCGGCGAACTCGCTCTCCGGACGGTCAAAGAACGCGGCGCGATAGGCCTCGGCACCGCTGCCGTCGACATCCCGCAGCGGCTGATACCAGGAGTAGCCACCGAACACCTCGTCGGCGCCCTGGCCGGACTGCACGACCTTCAACGACTGCGAGACCTCCTGGGAGAGCAGGTAGAAGGCCACCGCGTCGTGGGACACCATCGGCTCGCTCATCGCGCCGATCGCTCCCTCGAGCGCGGGCAGCATGCGATCGGTGGGGATGGGGATCTTGTGGTGGTCGGTGGCGAAGGCCTCGGCGACCATGTCGGAGTAGCGAAACTCGTTTCCCTCACGCGCGCCGACGTCGTCAAAGCCCACGCTGAAGGTCTCAAGCCCCGTTTGTCCGGACTCCGCGAGCAGCGCGACGATCATGCTGGAGTCAAGGCCTCCGGAGAGCAGCACACCGACGGGGACGTCGGCCACCATCCGACGCTCGACGGCGTGACGCAGACTGTCCAGGATCGCATCGGCCCAGTCCTGCTCGCTCCATCCGGCGGCATCGTCGCGCCGGCTGAACCGCGCCCGCCAGTAGCGGTGAGTGCGCGTCTCCCCGGAGGGCTCGACCGTCATGATCGTGGCCGGGGCCAGCTTCCGGACGCCGCTGAGGATCGTGTGCGGCGCGGGGACGACCGCGTGCCAGCTGAAGAAGTGGTGGAGCGCCACCGGATCAAGCGAGGTGTCGACACCGCCGCCGGCCAGCAGCCCGGGCAGCGTCGAGCCAAACCGGAGGCGGGCGCTGTCACGAGTCAGATACAGCGGCTTGATGCCGAGACGGTCACGCGCCAGGACGAGCCGGCGGGCCCGGTGCTCGTAGAGCGCGAACGCGAACATGCCGAAGAAGTGCGAGACGCAGTCCTCGCCCCACCGGTCATAGGCCTTGAGGATCACCTCGGTATCGCTGGTGGAGGAGAAGGAGTATCCGGCGCTCTCGAGTTCGCGTCGCAGCTCGCGGTGGTTGTAGATGCAGCCGTTGAAGGCGACGGTCAGCCCGAGCTGGTCGTCAACCATCGGCTGGTCGCCGGACTCGGAAAGGTCGATGATCTTCAACCGGCGGTGGGCCAGCGCCACCGGACCGGCGGCCCAGGCGCCGGATCCGTCGGGACCTCGGGCGGCCATCGTGTCGGCCATTCGCGTCACCGCGTCGCGGTCAGCCGCTCCCCGCAGGGAGAATTCGCCGGCAAAGCCACACATGGTTCAGGCCCGAACGCTCAGGCGACGGATTGGAGGCGTTCGGAGCCGCTCTGGTACCGACGTGCCGCGTCGGTAAAGGACCCGAACAACGCATGCTGGCCAGGATCCGCGGTCAGGGACTCGGCATGCCATTGCACGCCGATCACGAAGTCACGATCGCTCGCCTCAACGCTCTCAATCGTGCCGTCGTCGGTACGGCCGGTGACGAGCAGGCCCTCGCCGAGCTGCGCGGCCGCCTGATGGTGGAAGGAGTTCACCTTGATCCTCTGGCTACCCGCGATCTCGGCCAGTCGACTCGTTCCTGTGAGCGACACCCAGTGGGTGGCCTGCTCTCCGGGTTCGCTCTGTCGATGGTTGATCAGCTGTCCCGAGCGATCGGGCAGGTGCTGATGCAGGGTGCCGCCACGGGCCACGTTGAGCGCCTGGAGGCCGCGGCAGATGGCGAGAATCGGCATCTGGCGACGGTCCGCGAGCCGAGCGAGCGCCAGCTCACAGTCATCGAGCTCGCGCCAGGTGGGGCCGAGCATTCCGTGCCGGAGAGCGCCGTAGGCCTGAGGGTCAAGGTCGGGGCCACCGCTGAGACAGAGGCCGGAGACGCCATCGAGGAGGGACTCGAGCAGGTCCTCCTCGCGGATTGGTGGGACGACCACGGGTACTCCGCCGACGGCCTGAATTGCCCTCAGGTAACGCAGGCCGAGAGCCATCTCCTGCTGTGCCGGCTCTCCCTCCGGGGTGGGTGCTGCGGGGTGCTGCGCGCGCAGCTCGGAGGTGGTGACGGCGATGAGTGGGGCGGAGCCCGACCCGAATGCGGGTGCTGATGCGGCGATGGTCTCTCTCCCCTTTCCGGCTGCGCTCCGTACCAAACCTAACGGCCGAGTCGGATCCTTTCTGCCGAGCGCGCTCGGGTCGGATCCTTTCTGTCGAGCGCGCCGGGTACCTTGGCCATCGGTCCAGCGATTTGGCCGTACCGGTCCTTCACCAGGCCGATCGCCTGGCCGGGGCGGCTCTGCGGGGAGCTCGGGGACGCGCTCACGTCGAGGTGCTCTGGCGGCGCAGTCGCTGCGCCATCACGCGCTGGTGCCCCCGGGGTCAGGGCGGTCAGTGGACCCGGGTCCTCCTGCCTGAAGGGTGGGAGAGTCCTGCGTCATGGTTTCCGTGGGTTCCACGGGTTTCTGATCGTTCGGACCCGCGTCCCCCGAATACCGGACGGCGAGGGCCACTTCAGTCGCCGGGACGAGTGTGACGTCCGCCTGGGGACCGGGCTGCGCGCCCGGGTCAGGTTGATCCCAGGGCATGCCTCGAGAGATTTCGACCCCGGAAAGCTTGACTACCTTCACCCCACCGAGGGTTTCCTCCCCTTCGAAAAATACGGTGCAGGACACCCCCCCGAGTTCAGGTAGAGCGCGACGCGGGGGTCTTTTCGTCTCCCGCGTATGAACGGCGTGGGGCGCTCCGGAGGCCCGTCAGTGAGGACTCCGGCGTGTCACTCTGTCTCTCTGCAGTCGATGGCGGGTCTCCTTCGTTATCGCCGGCCTTCGGCGTGACGGGCTTGGGTTGCGGATCTGGATTCATAATCTTGCCCACTTTCTCAAACACCTTTTTCACGCCCCTTCCACCTTCTTCCCAGGCCAGTGGCACCCCTTTGACCACTCCCACTCCGATCAACAACAGTCCCACAAACGCGGCGATCACCGCGCCCACCTGGGTGATGAAGTCGTGTACGTCCGCGAGGATGCCGGACCAGTCTCTCGCACGCAGAATCTGGCGCAACAAGAGCGACCGTCTCATCGGGAATCCGGTGATCGTCTCCCAAAACGATCCCGCCATTGACCGCTTCTGTGTCGCCGCGGAGGCTTTGTTCAAGTCCAGGGTTGGCCTCCAGGTACTGAGGGATGACTACGAGTGGAGACATCGCGGCCCTTGGACCCTCGGGCGATGTGTGCAGCGAGCGCGAGACCCACCGCCACGTCGGGGAGGCCGCGCGTATCTGTGCGCCCCTGCGGCGAAACTGGTGAACGGGACGCGCTGGGGCTGACGCTCGCGGCGAACACCACGAATGGCTCAAGTTCCGTTTGCTGGTGTATCGCGAACTGCACGCGACCTGCGGGGCCAACTCCGACGCCACCCGGCAATGCTTGCTCGTTGTTGACCCATGTGTGCATACGGTTCGGTATGGTGCCGCGCGGGCACCACGACTGCGGCGAGCGGACCCAGACTGGTGTAGAACTTCGTCCGTTTGAGAGTGGCGTAGACGTCCAGTTCGTGGTCAGGTCGCGATCAGCTAACGCCCTTGCCCTTCAGCGGTACGAACAGCACTGGGTCGTCGTTGCGCAGCGCGCAATCGGCCGCGCGCAGGACGGTGGCGGGGTCGGCTGTCGGTGACACCATGTAGTACTGCCGAGGTGGCGAGAGCCAGAACGTTGCGGCGTCAGCTGCCGTCTCCACGCGATTGGCTCCGCCGACCCGCGTGAACTCAGCGGCGACCGGCGGAGGATGCGCGGCTCTCCATAGGTTGGTCGCTGCGAAGGCCAGCGCCACGATCGCGAGGATGAACGCGAGATACTTCAGCGCGCGCGGATCGTTCTTCCCGTCCTCGGTTGAGCCCTCACTGACTTCGTTGGGTCGGTCGGCTGCCACCGCGTGCCCGCCACCTCTCGAGGCGCCCCGAGAGGAGCGACGGCGCGATCATCGCATTTGCCATGACGGCCGTGGGATTTCGTCACCGCGAGGTGACGAGGGCCAGCTGTCGCTCAGGGTGAGCTGCTCTGCCGGCGCAGCCGCTGCGCCATCACCCGCATGACCAGCTGCGCGAAATACGGTGTGTCGTGGACCAGCACCCAGAAGTGCCGCGCCGGGATCTCGATGACCGCACCGTCGGTGGCGGCGACGGCAGAGAGCGAGCGGGGAGTGTCCTCGATCAGCGCCATCTCGCCGAACAGGCCGGGCGCCGCGACCGTCTCAACGACACGGTCGCCGTCCCGGAGATCCACCGAGCCCTCTCGCACGACGAACAGGCTCTCGCCGGGATCGCCCTGCGCGAAGATGAGCTCCCCTGCGTCCAACGCACGTGGCTCCCGACCATGCGCCAGCAACTCGTAGTACTGGTCGGTGCTCGTCACCCCTGACATCTCGGCCCTCCCGATGGACGCTGGCTTTGCGGGGCGATCATATGCCGCCCTCAGCGCTGACGTGAAGGAAAAAAGCGCAGAAATGCGCCTCACTTAACACCCAAGGGCGGTTACGCTGAAGGCGATGGACAGGGTGGTGGTGTCCCCGGCACGCGTGTTTGGGGGTAATGACGAGGACGAGCTGCTGGGCCCATATGTGCCGACGCTCGTCCTCCAATGGCTGCGGGACCGGCCCGAGGAACGCCATCGGGCGGTCGACTGCACGCTCGTCTTCGCGGACATCTCCGGCTTCACCCGGATGACCGAGATGCTCGGCGCGCGGGGCAAGATCGGCGCCGAGGAGATGGCCGAGCTCATCAACGCCACGTTCGAGCCCCTGCTCGCGGCCGCCTACGAGTACGGCGCCGGCCTGATCAAGTGGGGCGGCGACGCGACGCTGCTGTTCTTCCAAGGTGCCGAGCACGCGCGCGCGGGCCTGCCGCGCGGCTTATGAGATGCAGCGGGTCATGAATGCGGGACGGAGCCTGCGCACCAGCCGCGGCCCGTTGCGTCTGCGGATGTCGGTCGGCATCCACAGCGGCGTCTGCGATTTCTTCCTCCTCGGGCACGACGACCATCGCGACCTGGTCGTCACCGGTCCAGCCGTGACCACGCTCACGGAGATGGAGAAGGTGGCCGGGCCGGGGCAGATCGTCGTCAGCGATGGCACCGCCGCGGCGCTGGCCGGCCACCGGGCGGCGGCGCCCGTCCACGCCGCTCGAGGACGGATGGCTCCTGCGCCGGGCACCCGAGCTGCAGATGCCGGCTGCGGGGCGCGCGACGCTCGACTTCGCCGGCGTCGATGCCGGCGTGGCCCTGTGCCGGAATCTGCGCGAGCACATTCTCGGACGCGGGCTGGAGAGCGAGCACCGGCACGCGGCGATCGGCTTCCTGAAGTTCACCGGCGTCGATCGGCTGCTGCGCGAGCAGGGGGCGGGCGCGACGCAGATGGCACTCGAGCACATCGTCACCACCCTCCAATCGGCCGCCGCCGCCAATGAGGTGACCTACCTGGCCACCGACATCGGCCCCGACGGCGGCAAGGTGATTCTCAGCGCGGGGGCGCCGCGGCGGGTCGGTCACGACGAGGACCGGATGATCGCGACGCTCCGCTCGGCGCTCGACGCCGGTGGCGCTGATCCCGCTCGGCGCGGGCGCCACATCCGGGCGCGCGTTCTGCCGGCGATTACGGGCCGTCCTATCGCCGGACGTATTCGCTGATGGGCGATTGCGTGAACCTCGCGGCGCGCTTGGCGCAGCACGCGGGGACGGCGAGTTGCTCGCCACCCGCGAGCTCGTCGCGCACTCCAGTGGCAGCTTCGCGACGACGGAGCAGCCGCCCTTCGCCGCCAAGGGCAAGCGCGCGCCCGTCCGCGCGCTGAGGATCGGCGCGCCGACGACGGCGACGGCGAGGATTCGACAGTGCGCCGCTGCGGGGCGCGACGAGGAGCTCGCGACCTTGCTCCGCGCGGCGCGGGCGGCGGCGGACGGCGCCGGGCAGGTCGTGGAGGTTGTCGGGGAGCCCGGGATGGGCAAGTCGAGGCTGCTGGCCGAGCTCGAGGCGGCCGCCGAGGCCGAGGTGCTGTGGATGGACGGCGACGTCTACGCCGGAGTGCGACCGTATGCGCCGTTCGAGCGTCTGCTCCGGGACCGGTGGGAGATTCCCGCCGCCGCCCCGCCGGCGGAGCTCGCGGCTCGGCTGACGGAGGTCGTCGCGGAGCGGGCCCCCAACCTGTCGCCGTGGCTGCCGCTGATCGCGATCGTCGCCGGAGTCGAGGTCGCGAGCACCTCGAGGTGAACGAGACCGATCCCACGCAGCGCAAGCAGAAGCTCGAGGAGGTGACCAGCGAGTTCTTGGGCCTCATCCTCCCGGGCGCGAGGATCCTCATCTTCAACGACGTCCACCTGATGGACGACGCCTCCCGCGACCTGATCGCGCGGCTCGCCGCTGACGCCGTCTCGCGGTGGTGGCTGCTCGTCGTCAGCCGCAGGCCGGACAGCCCCAGCCCGCTGGGGGAGGAGCCGGCTGAGCGCATCGAGCTCGGGGCCCTCCGCGACGCGGTGGTCGCCGAGATGCTGGCCCGGGCCACCGCCGACTCGCCGCTGCCGCCGCAGCGGCTGGCCGACCTCGCTCAGCGCGCGGCCGGCAACCCGCTGTTCGTGCGCGAGCTCGTGGCGCAGCTTCAGCGAGGGAGGGGATCCGGACGCGCTGCCGCGCTCGGTCGAGGGTGCGATCACCGCGCGCATCGACCGGCTGTCCTCGGCGGATCGCCGCACGCTGCGGTCGGCCGCGGTGCTCGGCATGGAGGTCGAGGTGCCGCTGCTGCGAGAGGTCCTCGCCGCCGACGGAGAGGCCGCCTCGTGGGACGCGGATCCCCTGGCCCGGCTCTCGGAGTTCCTGGAGCCGATCGCTCCGGAGCGCCACCGCTTCTCCCATCAGCTGATCCGCGAGGTCACCTACGAGGGACTGCCATACCGCCGCCGGGCCGAGCTGCACGGCCGGACCGCCGCGGCGATCGAGCGCGCCGCCGGTGACCAGCCGGACCGGTACGCCGAGCTGTTGTCGATGCACTGCTTCTATGGCGACCGCTTCGACGCCGCCTGGCGATACTCGCGGCTGGCCGCGCAACGGGCCCGGCACGCTACGCCAACGCCGAAGCGGCCGAGTCCTACCGCCGTGCCCTGGCGGCCGCGGCGCACCTCGCCGACACGGATCCGCTCGAGCTGGCCGATGGTCGACGAGGCGCTCGGCGAGATCTACATGGAGCTCGGGGAGATGGCCGCCGCCGATCTGACGCTGCGCCGCGCGCTGCGCCGCGTCGGCGACATGCCGATCCATCTCGCTCGGCTCCAGCTCAAGGTCGCCGGCCTGCGCGAGACCGAGGCGCGCTTCCGGGCCGCATTCCGGTGGGCCGATCGCGCCGAGCGGACGCTCGCCGGCCTCGACGGACCGGAGGTCCGCGTGATCCGCGGTCAGCTGGCGATGCGCCGCGCTCGGCTCAACTACCGCCGGGCGCGGTACGACGATGCCCTCTCCTTCGCCGACGCGGCGATCGCGCTCTGCCGGGGCCGACGATCGGCCCACGCTCGCCGAGGCCCTGGAGTACGCCGACCTGTGCGCGGTCGAGCTCGGCCTGCCCGCGGGCGACGCGCGCCGAACAGGCGCTGGCGATCTACGAGGAGTTCGGAGACCTGGCCGCGCAGGCGCGGGTCCAGAACACGCTCGGGATGCTCGCCTACCATCGCGGCGAGTGGCCGAAGGCGCTGGAGCACTACGAGGCGTCCGAGCAGGCCGACATCCGGTGCGGAAAGCTGTGGAACGCGGCGACGCCCGCGGCCAATCGGGCCGAGATCCTCGCCGACCAGGGCCGGCTGGAAGAGGCCAGGCTTGCGCTCGAGCAGGCGATGCTGACCTGGCGCGGCGTCAACGCGATCTCGATGATCGCGTTCGGCGAGTACCAGCTGGGCCGGATCGCGGCGCGCCTCGGCCACACGGGGGAGGCGATGCGCCGCTTCGACGCGTCACGCCGGCACTTCAGCGAGCTCGGCGAGCTCACCGAGGTCGTAGTCGTCGACGCGCTGAGCGCCGAGTGCCTGTCGCTATCCGGTGATCACGAGGCGGCGCTCGCGATGGCCGACGCCACGCTCGCGCGCGCGCAGGCGCTCGGGGGCGTCGGCGCGATGACGCCGCTGCTCCAGCGGGTGCGCGGGGCCTCGCTGCAGGAGCTCGCCCGGCCGGCCGAGGCCGAGCGCGCCCTGCGCGACGGGCTCGACGCCGCGCGCCGGCGCGTCGCGCGCCACGAGATCGCCTTCACGCTCGCGGCACTGATCGACCTCGAGGTGGCCGATGACGGCGCCGAGGACGAGGGATGGCGCTCCGAGCTTGACCGGTTGGCCGATGAACTCGCGATCGATCCGCGTCCTCGGTGGGGCGAAGGCTGCCCGGTCGTGAGTGCGCGCTGGCAGCGGTGCGGCGCCGCGGGGGCGGGCGGGCTGCCCGGCCCGGCCACCCCGGCGGTCACATCAGATGAGGATCAGCCGTGCGCCTTGGGGTCGCTGGCTGTCGTGGTGAATTACTCGGTGTACGTCGACGTCGACGGCGTGTTGCTCGGAACCGTTCGTGTATGTCGCCCAGGTGTCCGCCTCGGAGTTCATGTAGTTGATGCACGGATAGGCGTCGGCGGCCACGACGGTCTTGCGCCGTTTCGCTGTTTCGTTGTCGTTGTCGCCATCCTGGTCATCGCAAAGCGGCAGGTTGCCGTAGTAGAGGCCGTCGGACCCCAAACTGCCGTGCCGCCGCCGGCCGTGCCGTTTTCGTCACAAACGGAGTCGGCGATCCGAAGCACACGTTGCCGAAGCTGTTCGGGTCGTGGTGTCGTGCTCCGAGTCGGCCGCCGACCCCATCAGGGTGAGCGTGACCGTCTTGGTCGCGCCGCCGGGGTTGGTCACGGTGTAGACGAGGGTGTCTCCGGAGCCTACTGTCGTGCAGGGCAGGGTCTCCGTGGTGAAGACGGCCTGCACCGTCTCGGTTCCCGAGGACGGCGCGGGCTGGTGATCGTCGTGCTGGTGGAGCCGTCGCTGCTGCTCGCGCTCGTGGTGCACTGGCCGCTGCCGGACGGGCAAGTGTTCTCGCGTTCCCACGAACACGTCCGTCGACCCGCTGCTCGGCTTCGTGAAGATGCCCCCGAGTAGGCGGCGACGATCGTGTTGTCTCCGGCCGCGAGTGCCGAGGCCTTGACGGTAAGCGTGGCGATGCACGGCTGCGCGCGCAGAATGCACTGCAGGCTCGGCTTGACCGTCCCGAGCGCCGCGCCGCTGTTCGAGTCGGTGAACTTCACGTTCCCCAGCGGCCCGATCAGGAAGCCCGGCCGGATCGTGGCGGTGAGCGTCGTTGACCCGGACGGGTCGACGACGCTCGGCGAGGCGGTGACCGTCGTCGTCGTCGCCACGCGGAAGTCGGCCATGCTCGGCGCCGCGGTCGCGCCGAGCCCGGCGATCGCGATCACTGTGGTGGCCTTCGATGAGGACGAGTCGGCGAACGGCTCGCGTGGGGTGTCCTCGCATCATGAACCCCCTCCCTCGGCGTGTCGCCGAGAATTGCGTTCGGCTGCCCGATCTCGGACCGACCAGCCCGGTCCTAGCGCCGCCCGTTCTGAGCTGACCGGGCGACCTCGTGAGGCAACCTACCGGGTCTGCCGAGCTTTGTGGAGGTTTTCCTCGCCCGCGCGGCCGCCGTCCCGTGGGATGTTCGTCGAGTTATCGACCGAACTGGTCAGGGATGGGAATCCATCGCACGACAAGATCTTGTCTGCAATGCCGGCGACAGCGGGCCGGGTTTTGGGAGCCCGCGGTTGCCAAGCGCCCAAGGGAGAAACGATGTCCAGTCGCGTTGAAGTGCCCGCCGTGTCCTCGCAGCCCAGCCTGACGGTCAGCCATCGCGACGGCGGCGATGGAGTCTGCGTGGTGACGCCCGCCGGAGAGATCGATCTCGCGTCGGCGCCGCGGTTGAAGTCGAGCCTGGTGGCGTTGCTGGAGGAGGGCTACACCCGGTTCGTGCTCGACCTGTCAGAGGTCCGCTATCTGGACTCGACCGGACTCGGGGTCCTCATCGCCTTCTCGCGCCGGCTCACCGACGACGGGCAGATCGTGCTCGCGCACGCCCCTGAGCCGGTGCTTGGCCTGCTCGAGCTCACCGGCCTCGATGCCCGCTTTGAGAACTTCGCCAGCGTGGAGGACGCGCTGGCCCCGGTGCGGGGCGGCGATCAGCCGGCCCAGCCGCCGCTCTGCCCCGACGCGGCGATCGTGCTCGGCCTGGCCGCCACCGCCCTGCCCTTCGCCGAGTCCTCAGTGGATGAGCTCCAGCGCTGGGTGCGCATCCTCAGCATCCACGGTGAGGCGGGGCGCGCCCTGCAGCGCGTCGGGCTCACCGACGCGGGCTTCGAGCTGCCCATGGCCGCGGGCGGCGTGGCCGTCGATGGCCCCCGGGCCCAGGCGGACGCCGTGACGCGAGTGCGGGCGGTGGCGGCGCTGATCGCGGCCGACCGGGAGGCGGCGAGCGTCAGCACCGTCGATCTGCTGCTCGCGGTGATGACGGTCTACGGCGACGCGTTCGATCACGAGCTTCACGTCCACGGCACCAGCGCGGTGGAGCTGATCGAGTGCCTCGGGAGCAGTCCGGACCCCGCCCCGGTCGGCTGAGCGCGGGCCGAGATCAGCGGGGCGGCGGGCCGAGCTTGATCAGAGTCCCCTCGACGGCGCTCTGGCGGGCGGCGTCGAGGACCTCGGCGGTGGCCACTGCGTCCCACGGAGAGACAGGCACGGGACCGGTCCCGCGAACGGCCGTGGCAAACGTCGGATAGAAGGTGTCCCAGGCGCCCCGCTCGGACCTCAGCGGTTCGGACGTGCCGTCACGAAAGACCCGTCCCCACCGTGACTCGGGCTCGGCCCCCCAGTCCGGGTAGGTCGCCGGTGAGTGACCGGCGACGAGCAGGCCTTCCTGGCCCTCCATGCCGGGCACGGTGACGTAGCTCGCCGTCGTGCCGGTCACCCGGAAGCGCGGCCCCGGCGCGTTCTCGCGCCAACTCCCCCACAGATGCGAATGCATGCCGCCGGCGTGCGTGATGGCGATGAAGGCGTCGTCGTCAACGGCCGCGGGGTCGGGCCCGGTGTGCATCTCGGCGTAGACGGACTCGGCCGGACCCCACAGGACCAGCGCCTGGTCGACGAGGTGGCTGCCGAAGTCCCGCAACGTTCCGCCACCCGAGGCCGGCGGCCCAGGATCGGGCGCAAACCGCTCAAACCGCGACTCGAACCGCACCGCGTCCCCGAGCACGCCATCGGCCAGAGCCTTCCGCACGGTGAGAAAGTCCGAATCCCATCGGCGGTTCTGAAACACGGTCAGCGGGACCTGCAACTGCTCGGAGAGCAGCACCGTCTCACGGGCTGACGCGGCGTCAAGCGCGAATGGCTTGTCACAGACCACGGCGAGGCCAAGTCCCAGCGCCCGCTGAGTGAGCTCGATGTGCGTGTCGGCCGGCGTCGAGATCGTCACCGCCTCAGCGCCGGCGTCCCGGAGCTGCTCGAGCGAATCGAAGGTCGTCCTGCCGGGAAACTGCTCCGTGAACGCCTGCCGGCGCTCGGGGGAGTTGGTGACCACGCCGAGGAACTCGCATTCGCTTGCGGCGGCGAGAAAGGGAGCGTGGAAGTAGCGTCCGCCGAACCCGTAGCCGACCAAGCCGATGCGTACCGCTGACACGAGAGCAACCTACTACGGTCCCGCGACATGAGCGTGTACGTCGATCATGCCTTTGCCTACGGCGAGTGGGGGAGATGGAGCGGCGGCGGTCACCTCCAGGCCGACACGCCCGAGGAGCTGCACGCGTTCGCGCAGCGCCTGGGGATGCGGCGGGAGTGGTTTCAGTCCAAGCCGAGCCGGCCTGAGAACGACCACTACGACCTGACGCAGACGCTCCGCGAGCGCGCGCTGGAGCTGGGCGCGATCGCCGAGGACCGGCGCGCGGGCACCCGGCGGCGTCAGGCGATCCGCGTCGCCGCACGACGCGAGAGCGGCCATCAGCTCACCAGACGATGCTGACTCCGTACGCGGAGAGTGGTTCATCGCGCGAGACGATCGCCGCGTCCTCGGTGAGGGCCTGAGCGACGAGCAGGCGATCAAAGGGGTCGCGGTGGTGCCAGGGCAAGGTCTCGACCGCCGCCGCGTGGTCGAGGGTCACCGGTAAAGGCTGAGCTCCGGCGCCGAGCAGGATCGAGACAAGGTCGTCGGGCGCGTCCAGCTTGCCCAGTGAGCGCTTGATGGCGACCTCCCACACCACCACGGCGCTGAGCAGGACCTGATTGGTCTCATCGGTCAGATGACGGGCGACGTGCTCGCCGATCCGGTCGTCGTCGGAGAGCCACCACAGCGAGGCGTGCGTGTCGAGCAGCAGCTTCACTGCGCGCCGAAGGCATCAGCGATGTCCTCGGGCAGTTCGTCGAAGTCGTCGGCGATGCGAACCTTTCCCCGCCACGCCCCGCGCACCGACGCCAGCGCCGAGGCGCTGCGGATCGGAACCAGTCGCGCGGCAGGTTTCCCGTTGCGGGCGATGACGATGTCCTCGCCCGCTTCAGCTCGCTCCACCAACTGCGAGAGCTTCGTCTTCGCCTCGTGCATTCCGACCTGGGTCATGGATGCGAGAGTACCAGGGATCTAGCTAGGTTAGCTAGGCCTGTGGTTCGCCTCACGCTTGTACCGGAGGCCGGTACAAAACTGTGTCCGCACCCGGTACTAACCGTCGGTCAGCTGGTCGGCGCGCTGAACTGCTGCAGCGAGGGCCGCGAGGTCGTCGGGCGACGGGTCCGCGTTCTCCCATCCGACGAAAGCGACCTCCACGGCGTACGCGAGGTCGACCTCGATGTAGCGGCCATCGCCCCAGAGGTAGTGGAAGGCATGATGGGCGTCTACGGCGAGATGGATGTATCGGCGCGTCCAATGGTGTTTGTAGGCGTGGAGGTGACAGCCAGAGGCCAGCTCGACCTCGAACATCCACATGAACCAGCCGCACAGGTCGGTGCCGAGCAGAGTCTCGAGCGGGGTCCAGTCAGGAGTGTCACCACGCAACATCTCGCCGGATATGGCGGTCTCTCGGGGCATGGGACAGGCTCGCACGACGGCCTGTCACACGACAAGACCTAATCGTGCCGATTGTGTGCCAATTCGCGCACACCGAACTCACGACCCCGCCGCCACGCTCATGGCGGCGGGGTCGCTCAGTGTCTAGTGGCGGTGCCGGCGGATCGTGTACCGGTACGGAACCGCCGCCACCTCGCTGGCCGAGAACTGGGCGTAGGGCGGGATGTCGTCGGTGACGGTGTCGACGTACAGGTTCCCGCGCACGACCGTGCCGGGAGCACCGCTCGGTGTGAACGTGACGTTCACCTCGGCGCTGTGGCCCGGGTTGATGGTGATCGGCGAGACGTCCGTCGACCCAGCCACGGCCGTTGTCCAGAAGTCGCCCGTGGTCGAGGTGACCGTCGAATCGAACGCCTTGGTCTGGGCGGACATGGCGATCGTCGCCTGGCCCGCCGGCGCTGCGGCGGCGTAGGGGCCGCACTCGGTCGGCTCACCGAAGTAGAGCCCGGCCGACACCGTCCCATCCGGCGGGTCGTAGAACACCGACGAGGTCGTGGAGCACAGCGGGCCGGGCCCGAAGCTCGCACTGGCAAGCGCCGGGTCACCGGGGTCACCGGCGTCATCAGTGACGTCGAACATCGCCGGGATCGAGGATGTCTGCGCCACGCGGAACGCCGAGGTCTCCGTCGGCACGAGCCAATACGGCTCGCTCGTGTTCGTGAACGACATCGGCAGCGGCACCGTGCTCGGCCCCAGCGGAGCCAGCGTGATGTTCTCCACCGCGTTGAGCCGCGGGTCGACGAAGTAGTCCTCCGGCGCGACCCCGGTGTTGGTGATCCGCACCGGCACCGTCACAGCCTTGCCGGCAACGAGCCGGTCACCGTCCGGAACGCCGATCCCGCGCACCTGCGCCGAGTTGAACTCGACCTGTCCCTGGTAGGGCTGGGAGATGAGGTCGCCCGGCTCGGCCCCGGCGAAGTCGACGATCAGCGTCCACCGTCCGGCGGCGGGGTTGATCGTGTACGCCGAGAGCGCGGTGCTGTGGTTGCCCTCGACCGAGTTCTGGCCGTAGCCGACGGTGTCTCCATCGGGGTTGACGAGGTACTCGGCCACCGGATCGGACGGGTCGTGGGCAAACGACACGTCCGCCCTGATGTCACGCACGCCCGGCCGGACGTCGAACTCGTAGTACTGCTCCTGCCCCTGTCCGTAGGGCCGGCCGTTGCCGCCAGTGAGGATGCCCGAGAAGCGCCCTCCCTGGTTGGGCTCGATGAGGCTGCGCAGGGTCACCGGAATCGAGGTGGCCCCGCCGCTGTTCGGCGTCAGGACGACCGAGCCCGACGTGTCACCCGGCGAGGACGGGTCGTTCGCGCTGACGTTGACGGTCCGGCTCTGGCCGGGGGCCAGCGTCACCGAGCTCGGCGACACCGAGCCGAACGGGACGTGCTGCTGGGTGGACACCTCCCACGGCACGACGCCGTTGGTACCACCCGCGGACGCGACGTTGCCGAAGATGACGCCCGTCCAGGTTCCGGACGCCGGCGACTCGACCTCGGACTCGCCGTAGCTGGCGGGCCCCTGCGGCAGTGAGTGCGCGGCGAACCGGCCCTGCGGGTCGATGAGGATCATGCGGACCCGCGAGTTGTTGCCCGTCGTGCAGAGGTTCACGTTGCAGTTGGACTGGTCCACCGGCCACGCCAGCTGGGCGTAGAGCCGGTCCACGTTCGCCGGGACGTGGAAGTGGAACACCTGGTAGTTGTCGGTGGTGCCCGCGAAGTCCGGCACGTGCGGGCTGGAGGTGTCACTCAGCGTGACGCTCCCGGTCTGGACGTTCTGGTCAGATCCGAACGTGCGGCCGCTCAGGGCCACCGTCTGGGTGGTGTTCCCCGGGTTGGAGACCGTGAACTGCCAGTGCTGCGCCTGCCCCGGTGCGCCGACGCCACTGAGCTGGGCGCTGGAGGTCGTCAGCGCCGGCTCGGTCGGGTGCGAGAGCCCGATCGTTTCGGCCAGCTTGACCGCCTTGTAGCTGTTGAGCAGTCCCGCGCCCTGCTCGAAGGCCGGAGCCCCGAGGTCGGTGGCGGTGCTGACGAGGATCTGCTTGATCAGCGCCGGCGTCGGCGAGGCGCCGCCGTGAGTCTGGCGGTAGGCCTGGATCACCAGGGCCGCCGCACCGGCCACGAACGGCGAGGACTCGCTGGTCCCGCCGCTGCGCTCCACGTCTGACGGAGCGCCGGTGAAGTTGATGCAGTCCGCGTAGGTCGCGGTGGGCGTGCACGACGCGAAGCTCCCGTCGCCGGGCGCGATGAGATTGACGGTGTCGCCCGTCTCGTCGTAGCCGCCTGAGCTCAGCGAGCTCATGTTGTTGTTCAGCCAACCGGTGGTGGCGAAGTCCCGCGCCAGCGCATAGTTGGTCTGGGCGTAGAAGCGGAAGTTCGTCGACGCTCCGGCGGAGATCATGTTGGGGTCCGTCGCCGGCGATCCGGTGGTGTTGAACGGCCCGGCATCGCCCGTGGAGACAGAGACGGTCACCCCGGCGGCCACGGCGGCGTCATCGAACTGCTTGAGGACGTCGATCGCGGTGACGTCCGGGAACGGGTTGGAGCCAAAGGACTCGTTGATCACGTTGACGTGGTCGGTCTCGACCGCGTAGTTGATCGCTTCGAGGAAATCTGACTCGGTCGTGATGTCGTTGTTGGCGAACACCTTGAGCCCGACCAGGCTCACGCCCGGCGCCACGCCCTCGATGCGGATGTTGCACGCCGACGGGTCGGGCTCGGCGCTGAAGTTCTGGACGTTGTAGGTATGCAGGCCCTGGCCGGCGATCGCGTTGGCGTCGAGGAAGGCCTCCCCGCCGCTGGTGGGGGCGTTGGGCCCCTCGCCGGAGAAGTCCTGGTAGTCGCCGCCGATGGACGGGTCGAACACCGACTTGCCGTCGGGGCGGATGAAGTTGACGTTGTTGGGGTCGATCCCCTCGGCGATCCAGGCCACCTTCACGCCCGCGCCGGTGATCCCCAGCGACCGCGCGGTCGGCTGGTTGGGGTCATCGGAGTCGGTGTTCGTGGACGCCAGGCCCTCCGGGTCGAGCTGGACCTGCCCGTTGGGACCGCACGCGCCCGGGATGGTGTTGGGCGAGATCGTCGACGGGGTCGGGGTGTGCTTGGACTTCGCGGATCCGGTGGCGGCCGGCAGGGGGGTCGGCGACGCGCCGCGGATGGTGGCGTCAGGGACGACCTCGGCCACGTCGGCGTTGTGAGCGAGCTGGGCGCGCTCGGCCTTGGAGACCGTCGCCGCCACCGCATTGATGAGCTGGTAGCTCTTGATGTGCAGGGCGCCGACGGACCTGAGCTGGCGCATGACCGGAGCCTGCGCCGCCCGCACCGCCGCGATCCGGGCGGCGGCCGCCCGCGAGCCGACGTGCGCGGTCCGCATCTGGCCTTTGAGGATGACGATCACGTGCTGGTTGGCGTTCTTGGACAGCGCGGCCCTCAGCGCCGGTGAGAGCGCGGTGGTGCGGTATCGCGCCGACTTGGCCGACGCCGAGATCGCGGCACCGCCGGTGACCGCGAGCGCGATCAGGATCGCCACGATCCCCCGACGTGTGCCCAATACCGCCCGAACGCCTGCAACGCGTGCTCGCATGCTGACCTCTCCGCTCCATTGGTGACGACGATGCCGTCGCACGGCTGCATCTCCCGCTCGGTCCCCACCGGGCGGCATCCCTGCTCGGCGTGGCAAACCTTACACGGCGGCGCGCCGGTTTCCAGTCAGGGACTGAGATCCGCCGTCAGCTCGGCGGTGAGCTCCAGAACCCGCTGCGCCACCACCCGGCCGGGAGTCGACGGTGGTCCTCGATCCAGTGCGCCTGCTGCTCGGCGTTCCAGTCGCTCCACGGCGCACCGCTGGCCACCTTGCCCGAGTAGTCGTAGGCCTTCTGCCAGTCGCCCTGCGTCATCTGGGCCCACGCCATGGCGCTCAGGGCGCTGGCGGCATAGCTGAAGGGGATGCTGTTCTGGTGCTGCCAGACGTGGGAGGCCTCGTGGATGAGGTCGCTGTCCGGGATCGAGGTGCCGGGGATGTTGATGATGTTGCCGGTGGTGCGATAGCAGCCGGCGCCGGCGATGATCGTGGCGTTCTCGCGGATGCGGATGATGGCCGTCGACAGGGCGTTGCCGAAGACACCGTCGAGGAGATCCTTCTCGTCGGGGGACAGCGCGCGCCCGACCCCGATCCGCGTGAGCTGGTTGAGCGGGTTGAGATAGGACTGCAGCGGGCCGATGTAGGGGGTCCTCTGGTCCAGGCGAGCGACCTGTCGCTGCCCGCTCGCACCGTGGCCGAGCAGCCGGCCGACGGCGCGGTTGCCGGCCGCGCGCTGCAGCGCGAGCACGCGCTCAGGCGCGCTGAGCCCGGGGGCCAGCGCCGGCGCTGCCCGCTGCTCGGGCGCCGGCGATTGCTCGGCGTGGTCGAGCCCCGGTTCCATCTCCAGGCAGCCTACATCCGATCACCGGCCTTCACGACTCAGAGGGGGACGAGAGCACGCCCGTCTCGCGCAGGAAGCGCATCGCGTCCCAGTAGGCGGTTTCGCCCGTCGCCCTGCCGTCGGCGTCGAACGCGACCACGCTCATGCCGAGGTTCTCCGTCGGCAGCCCGGTCGCCGGAACGCCCAGGAACTCGCCGTCGTGGGTGCCGGTGAAGCGCCACTCGATGAAGGCGCGATCGTCGTGGATCGTTGTCGACAGGCGCTCGAACCTGGCGTCGGAGAAGCCGCCGAGGATCATGCGTGCGCGGGCGACGATCGCCTCGGGATTCCGGGCGGCAGCATCGGGGTCGGTCGCGTCGCGGATGATCGCGCCCGGCGCGTAGAGCTCGGGCATCGCGTCGGCGTCGTGCGTGTTCCAGAGCTCGAAGAGCCGCTCGATCTGGGAGCTGATGTTGTCGCTGGCCATCTCATGTCTCCTTGGTTGAAAGCCGTCGGGGGCGCCGGCTTCAGGGAAGGCGGCGGCGGCCCAAGGAGGAAGGGCCGCCGCCGCACTCTGTTGCCCCCACTGGTTGCGTCGCGCTCTCAGGCGGGTTGCCGCGGCGCGCCGACACCCTGACCGAGGGCCTGGAGGGTCTTGGCCGTGTCGGGGATGATCTCGCCGCGTACGACCTTGCCGTCGTGAAGCGTGACGAGGTGCAGATAGCGCGACTCTGCCGCGCCGCCCGGGCCCGCCACTCGCTGAACGCCGCGCACGATCACGTGCTCGCCCGCGTCGATGTACTCGTCGGGCGCCACGCTGAATTCGCTCCATATCTGCGAGAGCTGCGCGAAGTTGCCGAGCACCGCGTCACGGCCGTGCGTGATGCCGCCCATCGGCAAGGTGTCGGGTGTCTCCCACTCGACTTCCTCCGCGAAGTACTCCCGCAGGCCGTCCAGGTCGCCCTTCATGAAGAGGGCATACGCATCACGCGTGAGCTGAACGTTGTCGGTTGACATCACATTCTCCTCTCTGTGTTGGTCTCACCCCTGGGGTATCGACGGTCACGGGGTGATCGTGCCGGTGACGGTGAGCGTCTGGGTCTTCGTCTTGGTGTTGTCGGTGCCGGTTCCGTGGAAGGTCCCTGTGGCGCCCTGGTCGTCCCCGGTGCCACCGGTGATGTGACCGTTCAGCGTCACCTTCACGATGTCCGGCGCCCCCGGTGTCGGCGCGCTGATGCGGTAGGTCCCCGAGCTTCGTACCGAGGCGGCGGTGAAATAGATGACGCTGGTGACGGTCCCTGCCGTCGCCGAGGTGGATCGCGTCTCCGCCACGCTGGCTCCGGGTCCCAAGTCGTTCGCCGACACCCGGAAGACCTCCACCGCTCGCTTGCCCTGGGTCTGCAACGTGGCGCCGAGCAGGTGGTCGGTGAAATGGTGGCTCAGCGTGTGGTGAGGCCGCGGCGCGGCCGTCGCCAACGCCGCCGCCGAAGCCACGGCCAGCGTGGCCAGCGCGCTCGCGAACATCGTCCGTCTCATGAGTCCTCCTCTGGTGGGTGGCTGCACCGTCCTAGCCAACCACCGGCCGTGGCCCCAAACATCGGCCTACCGGCTATTTGTCCGCGCTACGGGTTCCTTGCGGATCTGAGCAGCCGCGCCGGGTCGGCCCGGCGCCCCGGCGTCAGGGTCACCGCGAGGAGCGCCACCGCCGTGGCGGCGGCGGCCATCCAGAACGCGCTGGTGAAGCCGGACTGCGCGGGGAGGCGCATGAGGGCCAGCAGCTGTCCCGCGATCACGGGCGCGTGGTGGTCCTGGGCGTGGACTGCGAGCGCATGCAGCGCGACGGCACGCGGCCCGTCGATCGCCGGCGGCGCTGCGGTGACGATGGCGATCGCGACCTGTGCGCCGAGCGCGGTCGCGATCACCCGCAGCACGGTGTTGAACCCGACGTTGGTGGCCGTCTGCGACGGCGGTGAGGCGATCGCTACCAGATCCGTGATCGCCCCCAGGCCCAGGCCGATGGCAAACCCCACCGGGATCGAGGCGAGCGCGAGCACCGCGACGGTCGGCGACAGCACCGCGAGCAGCACGTAGCCGACGGTCGCCATAAGCGTCGCCGTGAGGGCCTGGGCGCGTGCCCCGGTGCGATGGATGAGGCGGCCCCCAGCCGTGCCGGCCACCAGCGTCGCCACACTGCCGGGGACGAGCACGAGGCCGACCTGGGTGATGCTCAGGCCGAGGCCGTAGCCGGTCAGCTTGGGGTATGCGCCGATCAACGGCACGAGCGTGAACAGGATCAGGAGGGGGAAGCCGAGGGCGAACATCGCGACGTTCGCGCTCCACACCGAATGCACGGCGAGGGCCCGGGGATCGAGCAGGGGGGACCGCGCGATCCGCTCTCGGGCGATGAAGGCGACCAGCGTGACGCTCGCCGCCAGGAGAAACACCCCGGTCCGCGCAGAGCTCCATCCCCAGGCATGGCCCTGTGAGATCGCGACGGTCACGAGCCCAAGCGCGCCCCCGAGCAGCAGTGCGCCGACAACGTCCACAGGCTCTGCCGAGCGCTCGGGCGATTCGGGGACGACGGCGAAGACCGTGAGCGCGAGGACCGCTGCGACGGCGAGCAGCAGCCAGAAGATCGCTGAGATGGAGACGTGGTCAACCAGAACTCCGGCCAGCAGTAGCCCCACCACCGCCCCGATGCTGCCCGCGGCCACCAGCGCGCCGACGGCCGACGGAAGCCGCTCGGGGGCGATGTGGTCACGCGCGAGCGCGAGCGCGAGTGGGGCGACGCCGGCCCCGAGTCCCTGGATGACGCGTCCCGCGATCAGTCCGCCGATCGAGCCAGACAGCGCGCAGATGAGCGAGCCAAAGGCAAAGCATCCCAGTGACCCGATGAGCACCCGACGGCGGCCGAAGCGATCGCCGAGCCGGGCGGCCAGTGGGATGGCGACGGCCGCCGCGAGGACGAAGCCGGTCAACAGCCAGACACCCGTGCTTGGCGAGGTCCGATAGTGGCGCTCGATCGTCGGCAGCGCAGGGGCGATGAGCGCCTGCTCGAGCCCGACGTCAAGAGCCCCGACCGCGAGCACCGCGAGCACTGCCCCCTGCGCTTGATGCTGACCGTTCACGATTAGGCGCGATCCTCGCACACCGGGTCTGGCCACGGGACTCGGTTTCTGGGAGGATCGCGTGGTGATAGACAGCGCGCACCCGGGACGGGGTTCGCCGCTTGGTTGGCTGACCCCTCTGGTCGGTCGCGAAGCCGAACTGGACGCCCTCGCGCGGCTGCTGGACCGCAATCGTCTGGTGACGCTGACCGGCGCGGGCGGGGTTGGGAAGACGCGTCTGGCGCTCGAGCTCGCCACCCGCTGGCCCGGCGTGGGTGCCGACGCGCCCGTCGTCGTCGAGCTGGCGATGCTCGAACCATCTGACGGGAAACCGAGTGCAGTGGAGCCGATCGCGCGTGCGGTCCGGCGCGCGCTTCACAGCGCCGCGCCGGGGGCGGTCACGCCGACCGGCGCGCCGACGGAGGACGTGGTCCGTCACTTCGGCGAGCATCCTGCGCTGCTGGTGCTCGACAACTGCGAGCACCTGCCCGCGGCGGCGGCGGTCAGCGAGCTGCTTCTGCGCCGCTGCCCGCGGCTCAGGATCTTGGCGACGAGCCGGCGGGCCCTCGTCCTCCCCGGGGAGACGGTCAGCCAGGTCCCGCCGCTGTCGCTGCCGGGCCACGCCGCCGACGTGCTCACCGCCGTCCGAGAGTCCGAGGCCGGGCGCCTGTTCATCGAACGCGCCCAGCGCAGCCTGCCCTCGTTCTCGCTCACCGCCGAGTCCGCCCCCGCGGTCTCTGAGATCTGCGGCCGGCTCGACGGGCTGGCCCTCGCGATCGAGCTCGCCGCGGCCCGCGTGGCGATCCTCTCACCCGCGCAGATTCTCGACGGCCTCGATGACCGCTTTGCCGTGCTCGCCGCCGGTCCGGCGAGCACGCTCGGCCGTCACCGTACGCTGCGCGCGTCCTTGGAATGGAGCTATGAGCTCATGGACGCGGACGCGCAGGCGTTGCTGCGGCTTCTCTCGGCGGCTCCGGACTGGTCCCTGGAATCGATCATGGCCACGCGGGGCGACAACCAGCCGGTCCTCGACGCGCTCTCGAGCCTCCTGGACGCCGGACTGCTGACGACGGTCGAGGAGGGTCAGCTGCGTCGCTACCGCCTGCTGGAGAGCGTGCGCAGCTACGCGCGCGAGCGTCTGCGTGCCGCCGGTGAGGAGCGTTCCGTGCAGCGGGCGCACCTGGAGCACTTCAGGGTGCTGGCCGCGCAGGCTAACGAGCTGCTCGCCGATGATGCGGGTCGCCGACGGCTGGAGTCTGAGGCCGAGAGCCTGTACGCCGCGCTCGAGTTCGCGGTGGCCGAGCAGCCGGCGATCGCGCTCCAGATGACCGCCGACCTGCGCCACTGGCTACCGGTGTCAGATCGCAGCGCCGACGCACTCTCACTGTGCGCGGACGTGCTCGCGGCCGCGACCCCATCTGATCCTGCCGCGCGCTCCTACGTCCTGCACACGGCGGCCCAGCTGGCGATCTTCGCCGAGGACTACCCGCGCGCGCGGGCGTACGCGCAGGAGGCGTTCCCCCTGGCCCGGTCCTCGGGCGACGAGGGCGCGCTGGGCAGCGCGCTGGTGCTCGCCGCGGTCGGCCAGCGCGCCAGCGACCCGGCTGCCAGCGCTGAGCTGGGTGGCCAGGCGGTGGCGCTGCTGCGCCGCGCCGGCGATCCCCAGGACCTGGCCCTGGCGGTGGCGCAGCTGGCGCTGACCGAGGCGCTGCGCGACCGCTTCGCCGCTGCACGCGAGCTCAGCGAGGAGCTGGGTGCGCTCATCGGAGGACGACCCCCGTCGTGGTTGGCGCCGTGGATCGAGATCACGCTGGCGTGGGCCGACCTCGGCCAAGGCCATCCGCGCGCAGCGTTCGAGCACTGCGAGCGGGCGCTCGAGCTGGAAAGCGGACGGTCCTCGATCGCCCACTACACGGCGCTCTCGTACAAGCTTCACGCGATGGTCCTCACCGGGGAGGCGGGTCGCGCCCGGGCCATCGGCGCCGCCGAGGTGACCGAGGCAGGGCGCGTGGGCCTCGGCGTCGGGGTCTCCGGGCTCGAGTTCGCGATCGCCCTCGCCGATCTGGCCCTTGAGGACTACGGGCCTGCGCGCGAGCTGGCGATGCGGCGTTTCGGCGATCCGCACTTCGCCGTCGCCGCCAACGCGCACGAGCTGCTGGCGCGCCTCGAGCTGGCCGAGCGCCGGCCAGACTCGCTGCGCCGCCACGCCGCGGCGCTTCGCGCCACTGGCCAGCACACCGGCAATCCGCGGCTGCAGGCGCTGGCGGGCTGGGCCGACGGCACCGCGGCGTTGCTGACGGGCGAGCTGACCGAAGCCGCCAACCGCCTCGACGAGGCGCTCTCACTCCAGGTCGAGCATCAGCTGCGACCGGGTGCCATCGACACGCTCGAGGCCATCGGAGAGCTGCAGCTCGCACGGGGCCGCGCCGGGGCGGCTGCACGCCTGCTGGGTGCCGCCGAGCGCGCGCGCTCGGACCTGGAGCTGTGCCGTCTTCCTGCGCGGCGTATCCACTTCGAGGAGGTGTTCGAACGCGGAATGCAGGCCGCCGGTGGTCAGCCGTGGGCCGACGCGCTGACCGAGGGACGCGCACTCACGTTCGACGCCGCGTTGGACTACGCGCATCGCGGGCGGGGCCGGCGCGTGAGCGCCCGGGCGGGCGTCGGCAGCCTCACGCCGGCGGAGTGGAGCGTGGCTGAAGCCGCGGCTGACGGGCTCACGAACGCCGCGATCGCCGCCCGGCTGTTCATGTCACGCGGGACGGTCAAGGCCCACCTCGCCCATGCCTACCAGAAGCTCGAGGTGGCCAATCGGGTCGAGTTGGCCACGCTCGTCCACGCGCACCAGACGTCTCTCTGACCCGTATCGCCCCCCGGCCCGGCCCCGGCCCGGCCCCGGCCCGAGGATCAGCCCACCAGGTAGACCTCGTAGACGACCCCCGCGGGCTGCCGGCCGCCGACGCCGACGAACACGCCCTTGTTGAGCCAGTCCAGGTGCGCCGCCGCCGTCTCGATCTGGGTGGCCGTGCGAAACGTGTACTCGTCTGCGGCGACGTCCTCGCCGCGGCCCAGCCGGGCCAGGACCTCGGGCGGGCCGTGGCGCACGCTGCGCGACTGCACGTAGAGCAGGTCGCCGCCGTCGGTCTGCAGCGTGTAGCGGATGTCGCCCAGCGCGGTCCCGTCATCGAGGAGGATCTGCCAGTCGGCGCTCCCGCCGGGCAGCAGGGTGCCGCTGAGCTCGGGGCCGGAGAACGTCCCGCCGGTCAGGGGAGCGATCCGGCGGCGTCCCTGGGTGACCGGGCCGAGCTCGAGCGGCGGGGCCAGGGTCGCCTCCAGCCGGTAGACCTGGGTGAGGACGGGGGTGGGGAGCGCGGCGGTCATGCTGGCCTCCTGTGGTCGAGTTCGGGAACGGCGGCGGCCGCGCGTCCGACGGCGGCGAACGCGACGCCGACAGCGTAGGCGCCGGCGATCGCGATGAAGGCGAGATGGGTTGAGATCGCGTGCCCGGCGCCCAGCAGGGCACCGAGGACCGCGACCCCGAAGGCGCCGCCGGTCTGGCGGGCCGCGTTGAGCACGCCGGAGGCCAGCCCGACACGGGGGCCGGGCGCGCCGGCCATCGCGGTGGCGGTCATGGCCGGCATCGCCATCGCGGTGAGGCCAAGGGGGATCGCCGAGACCGCCAGGGCCCAGGGCGAGCCATGCGACGGGTTCAGCGCCACCAGCACGGCGCCGGCGACCCCGGCGCCCAGCCCGGCCATCATCACCGGCCACTCGCCGAAGCGGGCGACGGCGCGGCCGCTGAGAAACGCGGTGGTTCCCGTGAGGACCGTCATCGGCAGCAGTGCGATCCCGGTCGCGAACGGGCCCAGACCACGCGCCTCGTGCAGGTCGATGGCCAGGCAGAACAGAGCGCCGTAGAGGCAGAAGTTGAACATCACGCCGATGCTCACCGAGAGCGCGAACGCGCGGCGCCTGAACAGGACGGGATCGACCATGGGGTGGGGGACGGCGCGCTCGGCCACCACGAACGCCACGGCCACGGCCACACCGGCCCCGAGCAGCACCAGCGTGAGCGTCGCCACCCAGCCGCGCTCGCCGGCGACGATGAATCCGCCCGTCAGCAGCGCCAGGCCCAGGACGGCGAGAGGCTGCCCGACGAGATCGAGCGGGTGACGATGGCGTCGGGTCTCGGCCACGTGGCGGCCCAGCAGCGCGGCCGCCACCAGCGCGACCGGGACGTTGACGAGGAAGATGGCGCGCCAGCCCACCGCCGCCGTCAGCACCCCGCCCAGGATTGGACCGCTGGCCAGCCCCACCCCGGAGGCGCCGCCCCAGATGGCCAGCGCCCGCCGACGCGCATGGGCGTCGGGGAACGTGTGGGCGACGAGGGCCAGCGAGCACGGCATCAGCCACGCCGCGCCGGCGCCCTGGAGCATCCGGGCGGCGATGAGCAGGCCCATCGAGCCGGCGGCGCTGCACAGCGCGCTGCCCAGGCCGAAGATCCCCAGGCCGATGAGGAACCCCGACCGAGCCCCGACGCGGTCGGCCAAGGCTCCCGCCGAGAGCAGCAGCGCGGCGAAGGCCAGCGTGTAGCCGTTGACGATCCACTGGGCCGAGGAGAGGCTGCCGCCGAGATCGGAGACGATCGGCCCGAGGGCGACGTTCACGATCGTCGCGTCGAGGGTGATCATGAGAAAGCCGAGGCAGATCGCGGTGAGGCCGAGCGCCGGGCTGCGGCCCCGCCTCACCGCACGGGGGCACCCCACGTCGCCGACGGCGAGCTCGCTCATGACCGCGCCGCCGCGCCGGCCGCCTGACCGGGGTCGTTGGGGTGCGCCTCGAGCGGCGTGACCTCGATGTCCATCCAGTCAGCCAGCGGCAGGGCGCCGAGGAGAGCGTCGAGCTGCTCCCGGCTGTCGGCGCGGTACAGGCCGAGGGCCCTGGTCTCACCGGGGGCGGCGGGCGGCTTCCACAGCCGGAGCAGGTGGCCCTGCTCGACGAGCTGACGCGCGGCCGCGGCCTCGGCCTCCTCGCCGGCGGCGACCTCCGGCTCAGGGATCCCCTCGGGGACCCTCACGTTGAACCCAACAAGAAATTCCATCATGCGACGGATCGTGAACCGTGAGACCGCCGCCGTCCACGACTTCTTGTGACTCAGTGATAGGCGTGGCCTACCGAAGGCGACGACGCGGCCCGGCCACGCCCCTCGGCGTGACCGGGCCGGTGTCCGCGGGTCAGCCGCGCTGCGCCCGGTGGGGTCGGTGCCCCCATCCGTCGCCGGAGGCCGGCCACGGGAACGTGTAGGCGCGGTAGCTGTTGACGCCGGTGGGGTACTCGGCGTTGAACAGCAACGCGCCCGAGGGGGCGAACTCCGAGAGGTAGGGCAGGGAGCCCCACCCGACGAGGAGGTTCCCGTCCGCGGTCGTTTGGGCGTTGCCCTGTGACGGTGCGGTCAGTCCCTCCGGCTGGTCATAGGACTGCACGAGCGTCGCCGTCCGGCGGCGCTCGTCGAGGATCACGCGGTCGGCTCGGCTGAGCCCGAACTCCGCCGTAGCGCCGGTGCCGGTGTTGGCCACCCCGGCGGACTCGTTGTCAAAGAACGTGTACTCGCCGTGCCCGAGTGACTCAGGGTCGTGCTGCCATGCGAAGATGTCACCAGCGTCATTGAGCGACTGTCCGGGAGCGGCACGCAGGGTGAAGCTGGAGGCCTTGCCGCCGAGTTGCCAGATGATGGTTCCGCTGTGGCGGTTGACCTTGTAGGTGGTCCAGGTGTCACGTGCGTCGATGAGGAGGTTGCCGTCGGCATCGAGGTGGACGGCGTTGATGTGAAACCAGTCCCACGGCGTGCTCGGGGAGGCGGGCAGCGGCTGCTCGCTCTGGCCGTAGGGCACATGGTCAGCGCTGTTCCACTGGAACAGGACCTTGCCCGTGCGGATGTCGATCTCCTGGACGACGCCGTCGATGACCGTCTGGTTCGCCGGGCCGCCGATCGAGGTGAGGTCGGCCGTCGCCGTGGTGTAGGCGAGGATCAGCGCCGTGTTCTGGGGCGTGATGAGGAACTCGTGTCCGTCGGCACTGAGACCGTTGCCGGCGTTGACCGTGGCGATCGGCTGGTAGCGGTCGTTGTAGATGTAGTCCGTCCCCGAGGCCAGGCCTCCCAGTCCGGTGCCCTGCCACCAGGTCAGCACGGGACGGCCGCGGTAGCGCTGCACGCGGAAATCAGCCGCGGTCAGGCCCGTCGGAACCGGGTGAAACCAGACGACGTTGCCCTGCCGGTCGAGGATCTCGGGGCCGTTGGCGTACTGGGTGGTGTCCCCGGTTGGGGTGATGAAGAGGTCATCGCGGCTGGAGTGGCCGGACGAGCTCAGGACGGTGACCGGCGGGGGCGCCGTGGGCGCCGTGGGCGCCGTGGGCGCTGTGGGCGCTGTGGGCGCGGCGAGAGCGGGGGCGGCGGTGACGGCGAGGGCGGCCGCACCGGCGGCGGCCGCTGCGACGAGCCAGCGCAGGGGAGAACCCGCGTGCGCGTGATCAGGCATGCGACATCGATCCTTTTGCGAGAGGTGGACGAGCGTCCCCGGGACGCCGGTTCAGCGGCGCGCCCGGGGAAGGGCGGCACACCGTATCAGAACCCAGATAAAGTCAATCGATTTAGTTAGGTTTACGGATGCGCGGGTGCGAGCGTGCGAGCTTGGGTGTGCGCGTGCGTGCGTGCGTGGGTGTGCGCCTGCGTGCGAGGGGATGTTCTCGCGGTCCTGTGACAATGACCCTCCGTGGCCGACGCAACGACACCCTTCCAACTCGCCGTCAACGCCCATGCCGCCGGCGATCTCGAGCAGGCCGAGGCGCTGTACCGCCGCGCCGGCGAGGAGGGCAACCCTGACGGATGGTTTCAGCTCGGCGGTCTGCTCTCGGACCTCGGTCGCGACGACGAGGCGTTTGCGGCCTACCAGCACGCCGCGGACGGCGGGGACCCCGAGGCGCGGCTCAACGCCGCCAACATGCTCGCCGACCATTACGACCGGCCCGAGGACGCGCTCGAGGTCTACCGGCAGGCGATCGAGGCGGGCGACCCGCGGGCGATGACCGAGCTCGGCGTGGTGCTGGAGCGCCTCGGCCGTGACGACGAGGCGGAGACGCAGTTCCGGCAGGCGATCGCCGACGGTGACCTGCGCGCGCACCTGCGCCTGGGCAATCTTCTCGAGGACGCCGACGACCTGGAACAGGCGGAGGCCGAGTATCGGCGGGCGGTGGACGCGAGCATCTCGGGATCGTGGTCCGATCTCGCGATCCTCAGGGAGGACGCGGGCGCGCACGACGAGGCCGAGGCCGTGCTGCGCGCGGGGGTCGCCGCGGACGACCCGTGGTCATACGCCAACCTGGGGCGGTTGCTCTGCGACCAGGGTCACCGCGAGCAGGCTGAGCTCGTCTTCAAAGAGGCGCTGGAGCGCGGCCACACGGTCGGCCTGCTCAACTACGGCAACTGTCTCACCGAGTGGGAGGGCCGCGAGGCGGAGGCTGAGGCGGTGTACCGGGAGGCGATCGCCAACGGCGACGAGGAGGGCCACCTCAACCTGGGCACCCTCCTGGGCGACTTGGGCCGCCCCGACGAGGCTGAGGCCGAGTACCGCGCGGCGATCGAGCTGGGCGATGACATGGCCCACGTCGCCTACGGGGAGTTCCTGCTGAAGGTGGGGCGCCGCGACGAGGCGATGGAGCAGCTCGAGCGCGCGGCGGCGAGTGGGTTTGAGGAGGACGTGGAGGAGATCCTCGCCGACGCCGACCGCTGAGCGTTGCCTCGGCTCGGGCGATGTGGGACGATCGGCTCCGGCGATGCCGGAGCGGGCAACAGTGGGGCCGGGTGACGCGCGTGCCGCTCCTGAGCGGTCACGGAGTCCCGCCGCGCCCGAGGCCACGCTCGCGGAGCGGGTGCTGGAGCTCCAGCAGTCGCATGGGAACGCCGCCGTCGCGCGGATGATCGAGGCGAGCCGTGGCGACGTCGTCCTGGCGCGCGAGCCGACCGACGCAGGGGTCCCACCAGTCGCGGGCGTGCCGATCGCGGAGCCGCGGCCCGGCGACGCAGCGGACATGGACCGCGCGATCGGCGAGTACCTGTGGATCAACGACTTCCCCAACGCCGCGCGGATCCTCAACGGCTTCAACCAGGCCGACATCGACAGCCGGATCAAGGGCTACACGGTCCAGCAGCGCAACGGGCTGTACGACGCCGCCGACGGCAACGGAAGCGCGGCCGTGCGGATCCGCGCCCCGATCGACCTCGGCCGGGCGATCGAGGCGCGCGACTGGGCGGCAGCGGCTCGTGTCCTCGATGCCTATCCGGAGATCGCGACCCGGGTTCCCGGTCAGCTGCGGGGGATGGGATGGTGGGAGGAGGTGCACCTGCTGGCGGCGGCCGATGCGGCCCACCTGGCGGTGGCGGGACAGATGCGCCCGGTTGTCGCCGAACGTTCGGGCGATATCGCCGCCGGTCTGGGCGCGCAGACGGGCATCAACAACTGGTCAGGCGCCGCCGAGATGCTCAACGCGCTGACCGATGCCGACTCGGCCGCTGTGATCAAACGGCTCAACGCGTCCCAGCTCTTTGACGTCAACGCGGCTGCCACCACCGAGAGCCTGACCCACGTCACGACCGAGCTCGCCGCCGAACCGCAGGCGGGACTGATCAAGGTGGAGGGGTGGGATCGCCAGCTCCGGGACGCCCTCAAGCGCGAGGACTGGGTTGTAGCGGTGGGCACCCTGCTGAGCTACGCCGACGACGGCGCCCGTAAGGCCCGCCTGCAGTGGCTGAGCCTCGCGCAGGCCACCGCGATCGCCGAGCTGCTGAGGTCGGGTGGCAGCGCGCTCTACAAGCTGGTGGAGGCGCGGCGCATCGAGAAGCTCGAGCAGGAGTACGTGGCCGCGGTCAACAACAAGGTCTGGGGCTACGCCTGCCTGCTGCTCAACGCCTACAGCGACAAAGACCTCCTGGCCAGGGCGAATTGGCTGCTGGCGATCGGCACCCCGGCCGGAGTGGCGGCCGTACAGGCGCAGGCGCGCGTGCTCTTCCCCGACGACAATCACCGCGTCCGGCGGATCCTGGCCTACGTCCTGGTGCAGGGGAAGACGGGCGCGGCGGCTCGGCCGGCCAACGCATCGGCCTGGGCTGTCGGAGCCGCCGCCGGTCCGGCCGTGGCGGTGCCCGACGGGGCGGTCTCGGTGTATGAGCACGTCGCCTCCGGGGGCGGGGGCACCAGCAACTTCGCCTTCGACTATCGGGGCGCCCACGCCGAGGAGACCGGCTGGCTTCAATTCGTGGGCGAGGAGATCGAACGCTTCGACGCCTCCACCGGCGGCAACAGCCTCGGCTACTTCGTGCCGAGCAGTCCGCTGCACGGCACCGGCCAGCCCAACGAGCCGATCGACTGGAACACCGGAAGCGATCGCCATTGGTATCTCGATTCTCTCTCTGACCAGATGCCGTTCTACGAATCCCCGGTCAGCGCGACGCCCCCGAGCGGGTTCATGGGAGCCGGGACGCGCGGCGCCAGCACGGTCACCCCGAGCCCCGCGGCCAACCCGGCCGCCGGGCAGACGATGATGGTCGACGGCCCCGGTTCGCCCGTGAGCGTTGTCCACAAGGCGTTTGATCCGGTGCACTCGGGCGGGATCCTGGGGATCGGCGAAACGACCACCCAGGTCAAGAGGGTCGAGCACCGCGTGCGCTTCCATGAGTACCTGGTTCGCGCCAACCAGGTGCTCTATGAGAACACCATGCTGGTGACGTTCACCTACACCTCAGACCCGGGCGCCGGCGGGACGGCGCCGGCGCCCACGAACAAGTCGGGCACCGGGACGGTCGCCTCGGCGATCCGCGACGAGCACTTCCGCGCCCTGCTGCGCCGGTTCCCCGCGTGGGGCTTCTATCCACACTGATGCGCGGATCGGTCACCTACGAGGGTCGGGGCCAGGCGCGCTGCGAGGTCCGGCTGTGCGACCTCGACGCCGGTGAGGTCGTCGCCGCGGCGACGACGGACGCGGGCGGGAGGTACGAGCTCGCGGGGCCGCGACCGGCGCACGCGCTCGCGGTCGCCCGGTGCGTCGACCAGGCGATCGGAGTCGCCGGTGCCGACCTCGGCGGAGCCGACCCCGCCGGTGCCGACCCCGCCGGGACCGACGAGGTCCAGCTGAAGGTCGAATCGGGCGGCGCGGTCTTCCCGGTCACCGTCGAGCTGACCGCCCACGAGGAACTGCCGGCGAGCGTCGACCTGACACTCGACGCGGTCGAGATCGCTGACGCGCCGGCGCTGTGGCTGTCCGCGCTCAAGGTCCCCTTCCAAGGCGTCACCCGGGCGGGCTTCGCCTCGCGGCCGCTCTCCGATCAGCAGACCGTGCTCCAGGTCCAGGCGGGGCGCTGGCGGATCGCGGCCCAACGCGTGGTGGTCACGACCGCTCAGCCCCAGGGCGCCGAGCCCGAGCCGAGCTGGTTCACGGAGGCGGCCACCGTCGAAGGCCGGGAGGTGCCGGCGGTCGACATGGCAGTCGAGCTCCAGGTCGATGGGCCGCTGCACGTGGTCCTCCACCTGGCGCCCGCGCGGACCTGATGACGCGCGTGGCGATCATCGGCGGTGGCATCGGCGGCGCCACGGCCGGGTGCGCCCTGGCCCGGGCGGGGCTGGAGGTGTCGATCTACGAGGCGGCGCCGGAGCTCAAGGAGATCGGGGCCGGCGTCGCGCTGCATCCCAACGCGATGCGGGTGCTGAGGATGATCGGGGTGGAGCACGAGGTGCGCAGGGTCGCGGGCCGCTCCGAGCACGCCGTGACCTGCGACGGCAGGACGGGCCGCACCATCTCGAAGATCAGCCGGGCCCAGCAGGCCGCCACCTACGGCCTCGCCGGCGCGACGGTCCACCGGGCGGACCTGCTCGACGTGATCGCGGCCGCGCTGCCGGCCAACAGCGTCACCCTCGGCAAGCGGTGCGCCACCGTGGAGTCCCACACAGACGTCGCGGTCGCCCGGTTCGAGGACGGCTCAGAGATCGAGGCCGACGTCATGATCGGCGCCGACGGCATCCACTCGCGCGTCCGCAAGGCGCTCTTCGGCGCGGACGACCCGAGGTTCACCGGGAAGGTCTGTTACCGCAGCGTGGTCCCCCGCGACGCGGTCACCGGCGCCAAACCCTCCACCGACAACGTGCAATGGCTGGGCCCCCACGGCACCATCGTCCTGTACCCGCTGCGCGGCAACCAGCTCGTCAACGTCGTCGCGCACTACGACGACGAGGACTACCGCCACGAGTCCTGGATCAACGAGTGCGACCGTCAGGAGGTCCTGGATCGCTACGCCGGGTGGCACGAGTCACTGCTGCGCGTCTTCGCGGCGGGGGACACCTGGTACAAGTGGGCGCTCTATGACCGTGACCCGATTCCGCGCTGGACCGAGGGGCGGATCACCATCCTGGGCGACGCGGCGCACCCGATGCTCCCCTACCTGGGCCAGGGGGCGTGCCAGGCGATCGAGGACGGCGCCGTGCTGGCGACGGCTCTCAGCGCAGAGCCGGACGACCCCACGATGGCGCTCGAGCGCTACGAGCGCACCCGCCGCCCCCGGGCCAGCCGGGTTGTGCTCGCCGCGCGCGAGCGGGGTGTGAGCAACCACCTGAGCTCGCCGCTGTCCGCGCTCAAGCGCGACATCACCATCGCTCTGCGCAAGCGGTTCGGCCGTGACACCGAGGGCCGCGGCGCCGGTTGGATCCCTGAGTACGACGCGACCTCACCCGACGTCCTGGCCTCCTGACGCGGTCCCGTCCCGGGGCCCCGGCTTATGCTGCGTGACGCCCGCCCCACGACGAAACGGAAGGCAGCTGATGGGGGAGACCAACTCTCGATTCGATGTAGGGATCGGCGTGCGCAGCGAGGTGCTCGGCGCCGAGCACGTCCAGCGGTCCCTGGAGAACGCCAGCTCGTTCGCCCGCCCGATGCAGGAGCTGGTGACCGAGTACTGCTGGGGCGCGGTGTGGTCGCGCCCCGGACTTGACCGCCGCACGCGCTCGCTGGTGAACCTCGGCATGCTCACCGCGCTCAACCGCCGCCACGAGCTCGGCGTCCACATCCGCGGCGCGCTCAACAACGGCGTGACCCCGGAGGAGATCCGCGAGGTCCTGCTCCAGGCCGCCATCTACTGCGGGGTGCCGGCCGGCATGGACGCGTTCCGCGTCGCCGAGGAGTCGCTGGCTGAGCAGGGCGTCGACGTGGAGTCGATCGAGTGACGCCAGACGCGCAGTCCCCGGTCGGGTTCGTGGGGTTGGGCACGATGGGAGGGCGGATAGCGGCGCGGCTGCTCGACGCCGGCCACGCCCTTGTCGTCTGCGACCCCGACAGCGCTGCGGTTGACGCCGCGGTCAAGGCCGGGGCCATCGCGGCCGCGACTCCGCGCGAGGTCGCCGACGCCGCCCAGGTGGTCATGGTCAGCCTGCCCCGGCCCGCCGTCGTGCATGAGGTTGCGCTCGGTGCCGACGGCCTAGCCGGCGGTGCGGCCATCGAGGTCTACGTCGACCTCTCGACCACCGGCGTGGCCACCGCGCAGACGGTGAGCGATGGACTGGCGGCGCATGACATCGCCGCCGTCGACGCTCCTGTGAGCGGCGGTCCCGCGGGCGCCGAGGCCGGGCGGCTCACGCTGATGGTCTCCGGGGCCGGCGCGGCGGTGGATCGCATTCGCCCGCTGGTGGAGGCCTTCGCCGGCCACGTGTTCGTGGTCGGCACCGAGGCCGGGCAGGGCCAGGCGGCCAAGGTGATCAACAACCTCATGTCGGCGTGCTCGATCGCCATCACGGCCGAGGCGATGGTGCTCGGCGTCCGCGCGGGCCTGGACCCCGGCACGCTGCTTGACGTCATCCACGTCTCCAGCGGCGCCAACAACGCCGCCAGCGACAAATTCCCCAAGCAGGTGCTCACTCGCGCCTTCGCCCACGGCTTCCGCCTTGACCTGATGGCCAAGGATGTGCACCTCGCGCTCGACGAGGCCCGCCGCCGTGGGGTGCCCATGGTCCTCGGCTCGACCGTGGAGGAACTGTGGGGGCTGGCCGACGCCACCGGTGACGACGGCCGCGACTGCACCGAGATCGTCCGCATGTTCGAGGCGTGGGGTGGCGCCGAGATCGCCCCGAGCGGATGAGCTGGTCGCTCACGGCCCTGCGCTACGCCTCGCGCATGACCACGCGCTCAGACGTCTTTCTGCGCTACGGCGCGTACCCCGAGCCCGACGGGCCGCAGGAGATGGCCTACTACCTGTGGCTGCTGCGCAGCGCCGAGCGGACGATCCTGGTCGACACCGGGTTCAGCGCGACCGGCGGTGGCCGGCGGGGACGCGAGTTCCTGGTGGAGCCCCTGGAGGCGCTGCGCCGCGTGCGGGTCGATCCCGGCGCGGTGGACCTCCTGATCGTCACTCACCTGCACTACGACCACACCGGCCACCTCGACGCCTTCGCCGACACGCCGACGGTGGTGAGCCGCAGCGAGGTCGACTTCTGGACCGGGCCCTTGGCCGCTCGGGCGCAGTTTGCCGCACACATCGAGGCCGATGAGGTGCGGCGGTTGGCCGAGCGCGTCTCCGACGGCGGCGTGGTCCTCATCGAGGGCGAGCACGAGGTGGCTCCGGGGGTGGTGTCGATCGAGGTCGGCGGCCACTCGCCCGGCCAGACCATCCTGGCCATCGACGGCGAGGGCGGCCCGATCCTGCTCGCTTCGGACGCCGTGCACTTCTACGAGGAGGTCGAGCGTGACCGCGCCTGTGCCGTGCTGCATGACCTTGCGCGCGTGTATCTGGCCTACGACACGATCCGCGAGCACGTGGAGCGCGGCGCCCGACTGGTCGCCGGGCACGACCCGCTGGTGATGGACCGCTTTCCCCGCCTCGAAGTCGACCCCGGGCTCGGGGTCCTCGTGGCCTGACACCGATGGAGGACCGCCGATGACCACGCTCACCGTCCCTGATCCCCAGGCGCTCGCCGACGGGCGCGCCGACGAGGTGCTGCCCCTCTACGTCGCCGGCCACTGGGAGGCCGCTGCCGACGGCGCCACCTACGAGAGCTATGACCGCGTGTGGAACTGGCTGATGCCGTTCGGCGGTTACAAGGACTCGGGCTATGGCCGTGAAGGCGGCCTCGAGGTCATGCAGCACTACACGCAGACCAAGTCGGTGTGGGTCGACCTCCAGGAGGAGCCGACCGACTGGTTCGGTGACGCCTGATGCGCGTCGGGATCATCGGCGCGGGGAACATGGGTGGCCGCATGGGCCGCCGCGTCGCCGCCGCCGGGGACCCGATCGTCGCCTTCGACGCCCACGCCGCGACGCTGGCGCAATGCGGGATCGAGGCCGCACCATCAGCTGCCGAGCTCGTCGACGCGGTGGACGTGGTGCTGCTGTCGTTGCCCGACAGCTCGGTGATCGAGCGAGTCGTATTAGGGGAGGGAGGCGTGCTTGCGCACGCCCGGGTTGGGTCGGTGGTCGTCGATCTGTCCACGGCCGATCCCCGGTCGTCGGTCCGCATCCACGATGCGCTGGCCGAACGCGAGGTCGCGTTCCTGGACGCCGGGATCTCGGGCGGCGCCGCAGCTGCCGAGAAGGGGACGCTCACGCTGATGGTCGGGGGCGACGCTGACGCGCTGGCCCGCGTGACGCCCGTGTTGGAGCGGTTCGCGGCCAAGGTCGTGCACATGGGCGCGCCCGGCAGCGGCCACATCACCAAGGTGCTCAACAACTTCCTCAACGGCGTCGCGCTGGCCGCTACCGCTGAGGTGATGGTCGCGGGGCGACGGGCGGGGCTGGACCTGGAGCGACTGCTCGACGTCCTCAACGCCAGCTCCGGCGTGAACTTCGCGACGCTCAACCGCTTCCCCAAGATCGTCCACGGCGACTACCTGGAGGGCGGCCTTACCGGCGAGCTCATGGCCAAGGACGTGCGGCTGTACCTCAACTACATGGCGGGGGTCGGGGTACCCACGTTTGCCGGGCCCGGCTGCCTCGCCGCCTTCGAGCTGTCGAACTCCATGGGCTACCGCGACCTCATCTCCAACCGCGTCGTGGACGCGATCGGCGACCTCGCCGGAGGGGTCCGGCTCTACGACGAACAGGAGCAGTGACATGAGGATCAGCCACGGCCACGCCGCCGGCCAGCCCACCAAGCTCGTCTCGGAGACCTTCACCGGCACCGTGCTGCGTGACCCCGTGCTCTCCGGCGACGGCGCCCCCACCGTCAATGCGGTCACCTTCCCGCCCGGCGCCCGCACCAACTGGCACACCCACTCCGACGGCCAGATCCTCATCGTCACCTCCGGCCACGGCCGCGCGGCGACGCGCGACGGCCAGAGCGAGGTCCTGGAGCCCGGCGACGTCGTCTGGTTCGCCCCCGGCGAGGATCACTGGCACGGCGCCGGCCCCGACACGGTCATGACCCACATCGCCATCTCGCTGGGCGTGACCGATTGGGGCGACCCGGTGAGCGATGGGGATTACGCCGGGGCACACTGAGCTCACGCCGGGACGGGGTTCGCAGCAGGGTGGCCAGGTAGGTCCCGGGCAGAGCCGATCGTTAGCGGCTCGCTGGGCGGGTAGTGGGCTTGCACCGCACCGACCAGCAAGGAGCCGAACATGTCCGAGTCAGACACCTACAAGATCGTCGAGATCGCCGGCACATCCCCCGAGGGCGTGACCGAGGCGATGCGCTCCGGCGTGTCCCGGGCTGCCAAGACGCTGCGCGGGCTCGACTGGGTCGAGGTCCGGAGCATTCGCGGGCACATCGAGGGTGACGAGATCGCCCACTTCCAGGTGGAGATGCGCGTCGGCTTCAAGCTCGAGCAGCAGTAGACGCGGCCGGCTGCGGCGCGGCCAGCGCGTTGAACTGGTCCGCGATGCCGGGGTAGATGAGGTTCTGGTCGTCGGACAGGCCGGCCTTCACGTTGCGGGCGAGGTCGTCCACGAGCGCCTCGGGACTGCCCTGCTCCAGAGCGTCGAGCGCCGAGACGGCGACCGCCTGCGGGGCGACCTTGTCTCCCACGAGCTCAGCGGTGAGGTCGGTGTCGACGTATCCGACGTGGACCCCGACCACCTCGGTGCCGGCGCGTGCCAGCTCGATCCGCGCCGCGTTGGTGTAGCTCCACTCGGCCGCCTTGGAGGCCGAATAGCTGGTCAGGTGCGGCACGGCGGCCCACGACACCGCTGACAGCACGTTGACGAATGCCCCTCCGCCGTTGCCGGCCAGGATGGGCGCGAATGCCTGCGTCATGGAGACGAGGCCCAGGTAGTTGACCTCCAGCTCGAACCGGGCCCGGGCCAGATCCACGGTGAGTGGGGTTGAGACGCCCCCGACACCCGCGTTGTTGACGACGATCTGCACGTCGCCCAGCCGCTCGGCGGCGGCCGTGACCGACGCTCCGTCGCTGATGTCCAGGGCGACCGGGACGAGGCGGTCGTCGATCACCGCGGTCACGTCGCGCACGCCGGCGTACACCTTGGTCGCCCCGCGAGCGAGGAGCTCCTCGGCGATGGCCTTGCCGATGCCGCGGTTCGCGCCGGTGACGAGAGCTACTGATCCTTGGATCTTCATGGCTTCCCTTTCGGGTCGGAGAGAAAGATGATGAACGTCATCCAAAGGGATGATAGCTATCATCCAAACCACATGCCACGCCGATCCCTTCAAGACAAGGCCAAGAGCCACGAACTCATCGTGGACATCGCCGCCGCGCGCATCCGCGAGTCCGGCACCGCCACCCCAGGGGTCGCCGAGATCATGCAGGCGGCCGGGCTCACCCACGGCGGCTTCTACAAGCACTTCGACTCGCGCGACGACCTCATCGCCGAAGCGGTGGAGCGGAGCTTTACCCAGAGCCAGGAGGGCATCGCCGCCGTGCTCGACGGCGCCGACGATCCACTCAAGGCGTTCGTCGACTGGTATGTCTCGGCCGAGCATCGCGACGACCCGGCCACGGGCTGCGGCGTGGTCGCCCTGGGCGCCGACGCCGCCCGCGCGGACGACCGTGTTCGCGCGGCATACACCGAGCAGGTCGAGCGCTACATCGCGCGGCTCCAGAGCCTGATCGCGGCCGACGACGCCGAGCGCGCCGAGGACCCAGATACCCGCCGGCGCGCCACCACCATGCTGGCGACCCTCGTCGGCTCGGTCCTGGTCTCACGCGCGGTCGACGACCCGGCGCTCTCTGACGAGATCATCCGTGACGTCCGCGCCGCACTGACCGGGGAGTAGGATCGCCGCACCACTCACGATCGGGGGTTGAGAGCGATGGCGGAAGTGGCGGGCCGGCGCATGACGGCCGAGATCGACGGGGACTTCGTGGTCTTCCTCATCGGCGCGCGGCTGAGCAAGCTTCACGCCGTGCGCAGCTTCATGGACCTGGGCGGCCGGCGGGGGATGACGCACATGCTCGACTACCTGGTGGCGCATCCGGAGAAGGGGCTCCTCGCGTATGAGATGGGCATCCCCACGATCGTGCAGTACTGGCGGTCCTTCGAGCAGCTGGAGGCGTTTGCCAAGGACAAGGACGATCCGCACCTGGAGGTGTGGCGTCAGTACTGGCGGCGGGTCGGGCGCAGCGCGCGGACCGGGATCTGGCACGAGACGTTCCTGGTCAAGGCCGGCCAGTACGAGGCGGTCTACGGCAACGTGCCTGCGCGCGGGCTGGCCAAGGCGGGACGGCTCGTCCCGGTCTCCGAGTCCTCCACCGCGCGGGCGCGGCTCGGCGCACTGAACGTCTGACGCCGCCGGTGCCGGCGCGGCGCGGCGCGCCGCGGCGCGGGGGCGGTTACGTCGTTGCGATGAGGACGTGGGCCTCCTGCGGGAACTCGAGCGCGCCGTCGACCTCATAGCGCTGGAGCGCCTCGACGACGGCCCCGGTGATCTTCTCCGTCATGCCCCGCCGCGTGAGCTGCTCGGAGAGCAGGCTGGCGAGCGGCGTCGCGGTGAGCTGCACGTGCACCCACTCCGAGGCGGAGGCGAACCGCACGACCTTGGTCTCGGTGGTGATCGTGATGTTGCGGAAGCCGGCGTCACCGGCGAGCTTGTCCACGAGCGTCGAGTAGGCCAGCACGTGCTCGGCCCGCTTGGTCTGCGACGCGCCCGTCCCCAGGTGATGATCGAGCGCCTGGGCGAGCGCGAGGGTCCCCGGGTTGTGCTCGATCGGGCCGTAGACGCTCAGGCCGAGCCGGCCGCCTTTGACCAGGACGCGGTGCATCTGCGCCAGCGCCTTGGCGCGATCGGGGAAGAACTGCAGGCCAAGCTGGCAGAGGACCACGTCGAAGCTCCCGTCGTCAAAGGGCAGGGCCCCGGCGCTGCCCTGGACAAAGTCGACCTCGGAGCCCTGCGATCGCGCCACCGCCAGCATCGCCGGGTTGATGTCCAGCCCCGCGACGTGGCCGGTCGCGCCGACGCGGTCCGCCGCCGCACGGGCGACCACGCCGGTGCCGCAGGCGACGTCGAGCGCGCGATCGCCGGCTCGCACGTCCACCCGCTCCACCAGATCAGCGGCCCACAGCGCGGTGACCGCACTTGCCAGATGGCGCTCATAGAGCTCGGCCGCGCGGCCCTCGAGCTGCCACTGCTCAGCCTTGGACATGCCAGTCACGGATACGAGCGATCCACATCGACGGGCACAGCCTACTGTCCGCGTCTCGCGCTCGGCGGGGCGGCCCTCCTTCGGGGCATCGAGCGCGGAGGCCGCAGCCTCGTCGGTGGTCGCCGCGATCTTGAAGCCGGCGGTGTAGCCACGTGCTGCGGCGTGAGCGCCGCGCGAACGTATACGTCCACTTGACACCTCTGTGTCACGGTGCAAGACTGGCTGAGTCTGCCACGAATGTCAGTTGCCGCTGACGTTGGTGTCATGCGCGCAGTTCAGTGACTGCGCGCAGGGTCACTGTGCGTGACCCTTAAGCGAGGTAAGGGTCACCGCGTTCTGGGAGGAAACGTGCGCTACGCCATGTCCATTTGTCGTGCCGTGACGCCCGCTCGCTCGCGGTCACGGGTCCTGTCCCTGCTCACGCTCGTCGTTCTGATCGGCGCCGGGGCGACGTTGATCGCCTCGGGCGCCGCGACCGGTAAGGGAGCGAGGCGAACGGGCGGAGGTGCGAGAGGTGGCGGCACGTCGGCAACGCTGGTCCTCCACGAGGCCTCCGCCTTGACGCTGGCGCTCTCGCCCGACCACAAGACGATCTCGATGAACCTGCTGGGCAACCTGTGGACGCTGCCGGCGGCGGGCGGCACGGCCACCCGGACCACGACCCTTCAGCAGGACACGGCCTACCCCGACTGGTCGCCGGACGGGAAGACCATCGCCTTTCAGTCCTACAAGAGCGGGACCTTCCACATCTGGGCGATGAATCCCGACGGGAGCAACGTCCGGGAGCTCACCTTCGGCTTCTACGACGACCGAGAGCCGCAGTTCTCCCCCGACGGAACGAAGATCGTGTTCTCATCCGACCGGCCGCCGGCCGGCTCGCCCGCGGGGACGGCGACCGGCTCCTACAACATCTGGACGCTGACCCTGGCCACCGGGCAGCTCACCGAGGTCACCCACCAGTCCGGCGGGGCCAACGACTACTACCCAACGTGGTCCCCGGACGGGACCCAGATCACCTACGTCGACACCAGCCACGCGATCGAGAGCGCCGCCGCCGACGGGACGGGCACGCCGACGACGCTGTACTCCGACCCCGCGAACACGTTCTACTCGCCCACCTGGTCCCCGGACGGCAAGAGCCTGGCCTACGCCGAGCTCGACAACCAGGGGACGCTCACCCAGCTCTTCGTCAACGGGAACGCGGTCTCCGGGAACGAGGACGTGTTCGCCTTCCCGGCGCGGTGGGCTTCGAACGACACCCTGGTCTACGCGGCCGACGGCAAGATCCTGCAGCGCAGCCTGTCCACCGGCGGCGTGCAGACGATTCCGTTCGCGGCCAAGGTCTCGTTCAACCGCGCCTCCTACCCGATGAAGCGCCACGACTTCGATTCGACGACCAAGCAGCCGGCGACCGGCATCCTCACCCCGGAGCTCTCGCCCGACGGGCGCCATGTGGCGTTCGTGGCCCTCAACCAGCTGTGGGAGATGAAGATCGGGCAGCGGCCGGTAGCGCTGACCCACACGCCCTGGGCCAAGGCCACCCCGGCGTGGTCGCCGGACGGGAAGTTCCTGGCCTACGCCTCAGACCAGGACGGCCCGATGGCGATCTACATCCGCAACCTCGACACCGGGGCCACGCGGCGGCTCACCGCGCCCTTCACCGGCGCGCAGGCCAAGCTCGCCTGGTCGCCCAACGGCCAGAAGATCGCCTTTGAGTCGGCGCTCGACAGCGAGGCCGGCAGTCAGGCGCTGTACGTCGCGGACGTGGCGAGCGGCCAGTTCCACCAGATCTTCGGCCCCGCCAACGCCACGGGGGCCGACTACGAGATCGCGTTCGAGCCCGGCGCGCCGACGTGGGGCCCGGACAGCAACACGATCGCCCTCGCCGTGCAACAGAGCTACTCCACTCGGTTCCGCGAGGGCGAGAGCGAGATCCTCACGGTCAACGCCACCACGGGCGAGACACATGAATACGGGGCGGGCGGGACGCAATCTCCCTACGAGACGATCACCAATCGCGTCGAGGGCGACGGTCCGGTGTGGTCCCCGGACGGCAAGTACATGGCCTACGTCCTCGACGACGTCCTGTGGGTCCTGCCCGTGACCGCCACCGGCGCCCCCGCCGGCCCGCCCCGGCAGGTCACCAACGAGGTCGCCGACCAGCTCAGCTGGTCGGGTGACTCGCAGCACCTGCTCTATGACTCCGCGGGCACGCTCCGGATGGTCTCCGTCAACGGCGGCGCCCCCACCACTGTCCCGGTGCGCCTGAACTGGAGCCCGCAGCCGGCGCCGGCGGGCGAGAAGGTGATTCATGCCGGCACGGTCTGGACGGGAACGGGCGGCACCGAGCAGCACAACGTCGACATCGTCGTGTCGGGCAACAAGATCGTCAGCGTCGGCCCGGCGAAGCGGCGGTCCTCCTACCCGGCCCGCGTCCAGTACGTCGATGCGTCGGGGGACACGGTCATCCCGGGTCTGTGGGATGCGCACTCGCACGAGAACATGGACCAGCCGTTCGCGGGCAACCGGCGTGACCGGCTCGAGCTGGCGATGGGCGTGACCAGCGAGATCTCGATGGGCGACGAGGCCTATCACTCGCTCGAGCAGGTGGAGTCCCAGGAGTCCGGCGCCACACTCGGGCCCCGGTACTTCTGGGGCGCCGAGCCGGTCGACGGGCGGCGCATCTTCTACAGCTGGATGCGCGCGGACCCGGACATGACCGCGCTTGATCGCGACCTCTCCCGGCTCGCCAAGCTCAAGCCCGACATGCTCAAGACCTATGTCCGGCTGCCCAACAGCTATGAGCAGATCGCCATCAACGCCGGGCACCAGATGGGCGTTCCGTCCTTCTCGCACTACTTCTGGCCCGCGCTCGAGTTCGGGCAGGACGGCACGTCGCACTGGGCCACGCAGCGGCTCGGGTATCAGATCGCGACCTCCAACAACACGGTCGCCTACGACGACACCATCCAGCTCTATGCCCAGTCAGACATGTCGATCACCAACACGCCGTTCTTCGGCGTGCAGTACCTGGAGAACGTCAACGGCAAGCCGATCCTGTCCGACCCGCGGCTCAAGACGCTGCTCAGCCCGTGGCAGTACGCCCTGGCCGAGCAGGAGTATGCGGCGCCTCCGCTCAGCGCGGCGTCGTTGCAGTCCATCCGCGGCTGGTCCCAGGCCGACGCCAAGATCCTTGCCGCGGGCGGCACCGTCCTTGGCGGCACCGACAACCCGATCGGCATCGGCAACTTCGGGACCGTCGTCGCGGCGAGCGTCATGGCCCACACTGGCCTGAGCAACTACCAGACGCTCAGGGCCTTCACGGTCGAGCCCGCGAAGGTGATGGGCGTCCTGAGCCAGATCGGCACGATCCAGCCGGGCATGATCGCCGACATGGACATCATCCACGGCAACCCGTTGCAGAACATCGAGACGATCGCCAACGACGTCTACGTGATGCAGAACGGGAGGCTGTTCACCCAGAACGAGCTGCTGGGTCCCTACGCCAAGGTCCAGCTCAACACGCCGCCGAGCTCCGCGACGCAGGTGTCGGTGGCCTTGGCCGAGGCCGAGACCCTCTCGCACGGCAAGCACCCGTGGGCGACGGTGGGCGAGGTGGCCAAGCTCCAGCAGCTGAGCACCTATCTCTGTCACCCGGAGAGCGGGAGCGATCCGCTGGCGGCGAGTGCGAGTATCGATCAGGCGACGCTGGGAGCGCCCGAGTACTGACCGGGCCCTCGCCCGGTCACCGCGGGCGAGGGGATGACGAAGTGACAAGCTGTCCGGCGTGCCGCCCACCGACGCCGAGCTGCTGGAGGGCCGAGCCGGCGAGGACCCGGTCCTTGACCTCGCCATCGCCACGGCGCTGCTCCGGGCGGTCGCGGCCGGGCAGCGTGGCCCCGTGATCCGGGTCTACCGGCCGGCGCCGACGGTGGCCTTCGGCCGGCGAGACAGCTTCCTCGCGGGGTTCGAGCGCGCGGCGGCGGCGGCCGCGAGCGCGGGCTTCACGCCGGCGATCCGCTCTGCGGGGGGGCGAGCCGCGGCCTACCACGACGAGTGCCTGGTCATCGACGAGATCGTGCCGGCCCGCGACGCGATGGCCGACGTCGATGCGCGCTTTGCCGCGGAGGCCGAGAGCCAGGCGCAGGCCCTGCGCGACCTGGGGATCGACGCGCGCGTCGGGGAGGTTCCGGGCGAGTACTGCCCGGGACGGTTCAGCGTCAACGCCCGCGGTGAGTCCAAGCTCATCGGCGCGGCGCAGCGCATCATCAGCGGCGCGTGGCTGTTCTCGAGCGTGGTGGTGGTCGGCGCGAGGGCGCCGGTGCGCGCGGTGCTGGAGCAGGTGTACGCGGCGCTTGGACTGGACTGGGATCCGGGCAGCGTCGGGGCGATCGCCGACGAGCTGCGCGGCGCCACGGTCGAGCAGGTGCAGGCGGCCCTGCTCGCTCAGCTCAGCGGCCGCTACCGCCTCGTGCCGTCCGTGATCCGCGACGAAGAGACCGCCGCGGCCCGCGACCTCATCGGGCGCCATCGCGTGGCACCATCATGACCCGATGACGACCACACGCTCCGATCACCGGCCGGACGGGTTGCCGAGCGTCATCAGCGCCACACAGCTGTCCAACAGCTTCCTGGGCAACCTCATCGAGGTCTGCTGGGTCACCGCCGACCACCGGCGCACGATGCGTGGCCTGGTGGAGCTCGGGCTCGGTCCGTGGCGCGTCTACACCTTTGACTCGACCACGGTGACGCAGCGCACGTACGGCGGCCGCGAGGCTGACTTCGGCATCAAGGTCTGCTTCGCCGACGTGGGGGACATGGCGCTGGAGATCATGCAGCCGCTGTGGGGGCCGTCGATCTTCCAGGAGTTCCTGGACACCCGGGGGGAGGGCATCCATCACCTCGCCTTCGACGCCGAGGGGCGCCCCTGGCCCGAGCGCCTGGCGACCTTCCAACAGCGCGGCTTCCCGCTGGCCCAATCGGGCCGCTTCATGGACGCCAACGCGTTCGCGTTCTTCGCCACCGAAGCCGTCGCCGGGACCACGTTTGAGACCTACAACATCCCGCCCGGGTTCGAATGGCCAGAGCCTGAGGAATGGTTCCCGGGGCCGCCGCCGGAGGGAGAGCAGCCTCCCGTCCGGACGCAGGGCGCCTGACACCACGGCCCGTCTAGCGACTGACCGCGCGGGCCTCGGCGAGCGTGGCCTGCCCCGCGGTCCCGCCGGCGGCGCGCATCGACAGGGTGCCGCAGGCACAGGCGAAGGCGAGGGCCGTCTCGAGCGGCCGGTCGTCCTGGAGGGCACAGAGCAGGCCGGCGTCAAACGCATCCCCGGCGCCGACGGCGTCCACCGGATCCACCAGCCGCTGGGGCGGCACGGCGCGGACGAGCTCGCCGCCACCGGCCGGCGCCGCGACCGCCCCCTCGGCGCCGAGCTTGACCGCCACCAGGGGACCGAGGCCGGCCAGCCGCTGCGCCGCGACCGAGGGGTCATCCACTCCCGCCAGCCGGCAGGCCTCCACCGCGTTGGGGAGCAGCACGTCGACCAGCGCCAGCAGCTCCCGCAGGCCGCCGTCCCACTGCTGCGCCGGGTCCCAGTTGGGGTCCACCGACGTCGTGGCCCCACCGGCCCGCGCCGTCCCGAGCACGTCGACGAGTCCCGGCGCCAGTGCCGTCTGGAGGAAGAAGGAGGCGACGTGGACATGGCGCGCCCGCGCCAGCAGCCCCGGGTCCACGCGATCGGCGGTCATCGCACCGATCCCCCCGGGAAAGGTGAGGATGGCGCGGTCACCGGGGCGGGCCAGCACCACCGTCAGCCCGGTGCGCACGCCGGGATCGACGGTCACGCCGTTCACGTCGACGCCGCGCTCTGACAGGGCGCGCAGCATGAAGTCGCCGAACTGGTCGGGGCCCACGAGCCCGATCAGGGCCGTCCGTAGACCCAGCCGCGCGGCCCCGCAGGCCATGATCGCGCCCGAACCGCCGATCGTCAGCTCCGCGTCGTCGACAAGCGTCTCGGCCTGCGCAAAGGCCACCTCCATCGCGGCGTCGGAGAGGACAAGGTCCGGGTTGACGTCGCCGAGGACGAGGAGGTCGAGGTCACTCACCGGATGGCCAGACCGGTCTCGGCGTCGAAGAGATGGACCTCTTCGGGCTCGACGCCGAGCCGGATGACACTGCCCTCGGCAGGGCGGTCGCGCGGCGGCAGGCAGGCCACCGCCTCGGCGCGATGACCGTCGGCAGCCACCATCGCCGCGTCGCCCTCCTCGTGGGTCACGTCGACGAGCTCGGCGCCGACGAAACCGTGGACGATGACCTCGTCGCCGAGCGGCTCGACGACCGCGACCTCAAAGCCCAGCGACGGCATCCCGTTGCGCGCCGGCTGTAGCGACTCGGGTCGGACGCCGACGTACACCTCGCCATCAGGCACGCCGGGGGCGGGCACGACGAGATCCCCCGCCACCGCCGACCCGTCGCGCACCCGTCCGCGCAGCAGGTTCATCGGCGGGCTGCCGATGAAGCCGGCGACGAACACGTTGTCGGGCCGGTCATAGACGTCCTGGGGCGCTCCGAGCTGCTGGAGCTTGCCCTCCGACATGACCGCGATGCGGTCACCCAGCGTCATCGCCTCGACCTGATCATGGGTGACGTACACGGTGGTCACACCCAGGCGCCCGTGGAGGCGCTTGAGCGCCGCGCGCATCTGGACGCGCAGCTTGGCGTCGAGGTTGGACAGCGGCTCGTCGAGCAGGAACACCTCGGGCTCGCGCACCAGCGCCCGCCCCATGGCCACGCGTTGGCGCTGCCCGCCCGAGAGCTGCCCGGGCCGGCGCTTCATGAGCTCCTCGAGGCCGAGCATCTCGGCCACCTCGGACACGCGGCGCGCGACGTCGGCCCGCGGCACCCGGCGCTGGCGCAGCGGATAGGCGAGGTTGCGCGCCACCGTCATGTGCGGATACAGCGCGTAGTTCTGGAAGACCATGGCGATGTCGCGGTCGCGGGCGGAGACCTCGTTGACGATGCGGTCCCCGATCTGGATCGTCCCCGCCGTCGGCGTCTCCAGGCCCGCGATCATGCGCAGCGCGGTCGTCTTGCCGCACCCCGAGGATCCCACCAGGATCATGAATTCCCCGTCGGCGATCTCCAGCGACAGCTCGTCCACCGCCACCGCGCCGGCGGCGAAGCGCTTGGACACCGCCTCGAGCGTCACGCCCGGCATGCACCCTCCTTGGAAGCCATGTCAGTCATTTGATCCCCGTGAACGCAACGGACCGGATGAACCAACGCTGTGCGAGCAGGAACACCGCCAGCATCGGGATCTGGCTCATCACCGTGCCGGCCATGAGCAGGTTCCACTGGGTGAAGTGGGCGCCCTGGAGCTGGGAGAGCCCGAGCTGGAGCGTGGCGTGGGCCTGGGAGTCGATGATGATCAGCGGCCACAGGAAGTCGTTCCAGGACCACATGAACTGGATGATCCCCAGCGTGGCCAGCGCTGGCAGCGACAGCGGCAGGACGATCTTGAACAGGATCCCCAGGCGCGAGGTGCCGTCGATGCGGGCCGCCTCCTCGAGCTCGATGGGCAGCGTGCGGAAGAACTGGCGCAGCATGAAGATGCCGAACGCGCTGCACAGGTTGGGCAGGATCAGCCCGCCGATGGTGTCCACCATCCCCAGCTTCTTCACGATGAGGAAGGTCGGGATGAGGATCACCTGGAACGGGACCATCAGCGTCGCCAGCAGCACCACGAACAGGACCTCGCGCCCGAAGAAGCGGATGCGCGCGAAGGCGTAGGCGGCGAGGCTGCAGAAGAGCAGGTTGCCGGCCACCGTCGCCAGCGAGTAGAGGAGGCTGTTGACGAAGAAGTGTGCGAACGGCACCGCGTTCCACGCCGCCGAGTAGTTGCTCAGGTGCACGGAGGACGGGATCAGCTGGGGCGGGAAGCTCGTGGCCTGCTGGCGGGTCTCCAGCGACACGATGACCATCCACAGCAGCGGCACGAGCATGATCGCCGCCACCGGGAAGAGGAAGAGATGCCAGCCGCTGAAGGGCAGCCGCCCGCGCCGGCGCGCCGGGCCGGCGTCGGGCAGACGCGGGAAGCGCTCGGGGCCGGCGGTGATCGGCTGGACGCTCATCCCTGACCCCTACGAGCTGTAGTAGACCCGCCGCCGCCCGACCCACAGCTGGAGCAGCGTGACGATGAGGATGGCCACGAACAGGACGTACGCGATGGCGGCGCCATAGCCGCCGTTGAAGAACTGGAAGGCCTGCTGGTAGAGGTAGTAGACGATCACCGTGGTCGAGCCCAGCGGGCCGCCGCGCGTGGTGACGTAGATCTCGTCAAAGAGCTGGAGCGCGTTGATCGTCGACCACACAACGATGAACAGGGTCGCCGGTCCCAGCAGCGGCAGCACGATGCTGCGAAACGTCGACCAGCGGCTGGCCCCGTCCATCTCGGAGGCCTCGAGCAGGTCCTGGGGGATGCCCTGCAGCGCGGCGAGATAGATGATCACGTCAAACCCCAGCCAGCTCCACACCGTCATGGCGACGATGCAGTAGAGCGCCTGGTTGGGGTCCTGGAGGAACTGCTGGGGCGGGATGCCGACCAGGTGCAGGAGGTAGTTGACCAGCCCGAACGTCGGGTCAAGCAGCCACAGGAAGATGATCCCGGTCGCCACCGTCGAGGTGACCAGCGGCACGAACACGGCCAGGCGGTACAGGCGGATGCCGCGGATCTTGCGGTTGAGGGCCACCGCGAGGCCGAGCGCCCCGGCCACGGAGACCGGGACGAAGATCACCGTGTAGACGACGGTGTGCCCGATCGCCGAGCGAAACGCCGGATCCTTGGTCAGCGCGCGGTAGTTGGCTAGCCCCACATAGTGCGCGGGGGCGATGAGGTTGTTCGCCTGGAGTGAGAGCAGCAGCGACCAGCCGATGGGGATGATCGCGAAGACGGCGATGAGGACCACGGCCGGTGCCACGAACGCCCAGCCGGCGAGATGCTCGGAGGCGACGAGCCGCTTGAGCAGGCTCGGGCGCCGGTGGACGGCGATCCCCGTCGCCGAGTGGGCGGTCATGCCGTGACCCGCACGGCTATCCGGGCGCCGCGAGGATGCCGTTGACCTGTTGCGCGGCCTGGCTGAGCGCCTGCTGTGGCGACGCCTTGCCCAACAGCACCGACTGCACCGCCTGGCCGATCTCCGTGGAGATCTTGGGGTACTTGGTGCTCTGCGGGCGCGCCTGCGTGGCGTTGTTGAGGTTGGCGGCCCACACGCCGATGCCCGGGTACTTGGCCGTGAACTTCTTGAAGCCCGGGAGCTTGGCGACCGAGGCGCGGATCGGCAGGTCGCCGGTCAGCGTCACCCACTGGAGGTCGATGGCCGGCGAGGTCAGCCACTTGAGGAACGTCCACGCCGCCTGCTCACGCGCCTGCCCGTTGTTGAACATCACCCAGTTGTCAGGGCCCGAGATCGTCTGGTGATTCTGATCGGCGGGCAGGATGGTGACGCCGTAGTTCACCTTGGACTGGATGATCTGGGCCAGGTCCCACGGGCCGGTGTAGAGCATGCCGATGTGGCCGTTGTTGAACACGCTCAGGTAATTGTCCGAGCCGTCGTCGAGGTAGATCGAGTGGTGCTGGGTGAGCTGCTGGAGCAGGGTGAGGGCCTTGACGCCGGCCGCGGAGTCAAAGGCGGCCTGCTTGCCGTCGGAGCTGAGGATCGAGCCGCCGGCCTGCCACAGCATCGCCCAGAAGCGCCAGACGGTGTCCTCGCTGGCGTCGTTGACATAGGCCCAGCCGAACTGCTTCTTGGCCGGGTTGGTGAGCTTGATGGCGGCGTTCTCGAAGTCGCTCCACGTCCAGGTGGCCGTGGGCAGCGGGATGCCCGCCTGCTTGAACAGCGTCTTGTTATAGACCAACGCCAGGTTGTCGACCAGCGCGGGCACCCCGATGATGCTGTTGCCGACGGTGGCGACCTTGCGCTCGGCGGGGAAGAAGTCGTTCCAGTTGAAGCTCGGGTCCGCGTCGATGAACTTGTTGAGCGGCACCAGCTGCGGGTTGGTGGCGATGTTGGGCGCCCATGAGCCGTAGAGATAGGAGACGTCCGGCGGCTTGCCTCCGGCGATGGCGGCCAGCACCTTCTGCAGGGCGTAGTCGCTGTTGCCGTAGAACTGCGAGTTGACCGTGATGTGCGGATGGGTCCGGTTGAACTCGGCCACGAGCGTCTTGAAGCCGGCCGCCTCGACCTCGGTGTCGCCCTGCCAGACCGTGATCGTGGTGTGTCCGCTCGTGCTGCCGCCCGAGGCCGACGGGCTCTTGGAGCTGCTGCCGCTGCTGCCGCCGCTGCTGCTGTTGGTGGTGCTGCTGCCCCCGCACGCGGCGAGCGCGAGCGTGACGGCGAGGAGAGGGAGGAGGATGAGGCGCTTCATCGTGTCCTTGCCTTTGCGTTGGGGTCAGCCCAGGACGACAGACCGGGTGAGGTGCTGAGGATTGTCGGGGTCGAGGCCCTTGGCCTCGGCGAGGGCGACCGCGCCTCGCTGCAGCGTGACGAGCTCCGCCATCGGATCGAGCGTCCGCGTGACCACCGTCGCGCCCGTCGCGCGGACGTCACGGACCAGGTCGGGATCGGCCTCGCCGACGAACCACACGAGGCTGCCGGGGCCGGCGACGCTGATCGGGCCGTGGCGGTACTCCATGGCCGGATAGGCCTCGGCCCACGCCTGGCCGGCCTCACGGAACTTCAGCGCCGCCTCGGAGGCCAGGCCGACCGTCCAGCCGTGGCCGAGGAACACGAAGTGCTCGAACTCGGCGGGCTCGGCCGGCAGCGGCTGGTCCAGCAGCGCCTGGGCGTCGGCGATCGCGGGGGAGAGGTCGTGGCCGAGGTGCGCGCGCAGCAGGGCCAGCGCCGTGGTGGCAAAGCGGGTCTGCACGATCGAGGTCTCATCGGCGAACGCCAGGAGGACGGCGTCGTGCGCCGCCTGCACCACGGGGGTGCCGGGGACCGCGGAGATGGCCAGCGACCGCACGCCGGAGGGCAGCGCCTCGAGGCAGCGCACCACCTCGGTGGTGGTACCCGAGCGCGAGATCGCGAGGACGAGGTCATAGAGGCGCTCGGCCGGCATCTCGGAGGCGACGAACGCGTCGCTCTCGCCGTGACCTGCCGCCTCGCGCGCGGCGGCGACGGCCTGGGCGATGAAGTACGAGGTCCCGCAGCCGACGATCGCGATCCGCTCACCGGACGCCGGGAGCGCACCGGCCACCTGGGGCAGGAGGTCTGCAACCTGGCGCCACATCTGCGGCTGGCTGGCGATCTCCTCACGTGTGACGCTCATTTGTGCGCAATATATGGTTCGACTGAACAGAAATCAACACCAAACCGTGCCCAGTTGTGCTCACACGACTGCCGGGCCGCATACACTGAGCGCGCGATGCAGCAGCCTGAGCGTCTCGGAGCGATCCTGGAGCGGCTGTCGGTGGACGGCGCGGTCAACGTTGTCGAGGTCGCGCGTTCGCTCGACGTCTCCGCGGCGACCGTTCGTCGTGACCTGCGCCTGCTCGAGGAGCAGCGCCTGCTCGAGCGGACCCACGGCGGCGCGGTCCCCCACGGCGTGACCTACGAGCTGCCGCTGCGCTACAAGACGACCCGCCAGCCCGAGCAGAAGCGGCGGATCGCGCTGGAGGCGGCCAGCCGGGTGCGCGAGGGCTGGGCCATCGGCCTCACCGGCGGCACCACCACGACCGAGGTGGCGCGTGCCCTCGTGGATCGCCCGCGGCTGACCGTCGTCACCAACGCGCTCAACATCGCCGCCGAGATCGCCGTGCGCCCCAACCTCAAGCTGGTGGTGACCGGCGGCGTCGCGCGCGCCGAGTCATACGAGCTGGTGGGTCCGATCGCCGAGGCGAGCCTCGAGGGCCTCAACCTGGACATCGCGTTCCTGAGCGTCGACGGCATCTCGCCGCGCGCCGGGCTCACCACCCAGCACGAGATCGAGGCCGGCACCGACCGGGCCCTGATGGCGCGCGCCGAGCAGGTCCTGGTCGTCGCCGACAGCTCCAAGCTCGGCCACGTCGCCTTCGCGCGGATCTGCGAGCTGGCCGACGCCGACGAGCTCATCACCGACGACGGCGCGGACGCCGCGGCGGTGTCGGCGATCGAGGACGCCGGCGTGCGTGTGACCATCGTCTAGGGGGGTGGGAAGCACCTCGCTGCAGGCTCTTAATAGTAGTGGCGGATAGTGAAGGAAATAGCTTCAAGATCCTCCTCGACTCCAAGATTCTGGACCTCGGGCGGCGTCAGCACGGGCATGTGGCTCGGTTTCAACTCCTGGAGCTCGGGGTCAGCCAAGGTCTGATCGCCGGGCGGCTGGCCTCGGGCGCGTGGGCGGCCGTTCACTTAGGCGTCTACTGCATCGGTCCGGGACGAAATGACCCCGTCTCACGGGCGGCCGCCGCGGTGCTCGCCTGCGGCCGCGGCGCGGTCCTGAGCCATGCCTCGGCCGCGAGCCTGTGGGGGTTCGTCTCCCGCTGGAGCTTTCCGCTCGAGGTCACGTCCAAGGACCGGCGCGAGCGTCCGGACATCTCCACTTATCGTTGCCAGTCGTTACAGCCACGTGACGTCACTCGCCAACATGGGGTCCCCACAACCAGCCCGGCCCGGACCGCACTCGACATCGCGCCGCGCCTGAGCCACAAGCAGCTCACCCGCTTGGTCAACGACGCGCGCCATGACGGCTACCTGCGCCCGTCATCCCTCCAAGACGTCATGGACCGCAACCGCTACCACCCCGGCACCACGCTGCTCGAACCGTTCGTCGACCGTCCCGACAACCCGACGAACTCCGGCTTTGAGGACGACTTCCTGGCCTTCGTGGACAAGTACGGCCTTCCGAGACCGGAGATCAATTTCCCGTTTAATGGCCGCAAGCTCGACGCGTTCTGGCCCGAATACGGCGTGATCGTCGAGTGCGACGGCTGGGACTTTCACAAGGACCGCGACATGTTTGAGGACGATCGGGAGCGCGACGCCGACCACCTCGACCACGGCCTCATCACCGTACGCATCACCAAGAGACGGCTCACAGCGATGCCGGATCGCGAGGCGGCGCGGTTGAAACGGATCCTCAAGCGGGCCGAGCGCCAGAGTGGGCTCGGCTAGCGCCCCGGCCCGCGGGCCAGGGACGACCCCGGTCACCCCGCCCGCCGGCGAGCGGTCAGGCGCGGCCGGTCACCGGCGACCCGCCCGCACGGATGCCCTCGGGGAGCAGGTCCCCGTGGGCCTCGATGAGCTCGTCGACCATCGCGTGGATCTGGGCGATCGTCAGCGTCGCCCCGGCGTTGGGATCGAGCATCACCGCCTGGTAGACGTGGTCGCGGCGGCCCTCCAGGGCGGCCTGCACCGTGAGGTCGGCGACGTTCACCATCGTGCGGTTGAGCGCCGCGCACTGCGGGGGCAGGGCACCGACGGCGATCGGGTGCACCCCGTCGGCGCCGACCCGGCAGGGCACCTCCACGCAGCAGCCGTCGGGCAGGTTCTCGATGAGCCCGTCGTTGCGGACGTTGCCGTACTCGATGCGCTCGGCGCCGGTCGCCATCGCGTGGATGTAGCGGGGGGCGAGCTCGCCCTCGCGCAGGACCTCCAGCGGCTCACCGGCGGCCAGCTTGCGCTTGATCTCGGCGTACTCGCGCAGGTTGTCCTGCGAGCGGCGGATGTACTCGTCCACCGGGATCCGGTAGCGATCGAGCTGATCGTCATGGGACATGAACCACGGCAGGTACTCGGCGCTGTGCTCGCTGGACTCGGTGGGGAAGTGGCCGAACTGGCGGTAGAGCTCGACGCGCACCCGCCGCGCCAGCCCGTCGGGGTCACGGGCGATCGCCTCGTCGAGCAGCGGATACAGGCTCTCGCCGTCGCGCTCGAAACGCAGCACCCACGCCTGGTGGTTGACCCCGGCGGTGAGGTACTCGATCTCCGGCTCAGGGACCCCGACGATCTCGGCGATCTGCTCGTGGGTGTTCTGCACGGAGTGACACAGCCCCACGATCCGCGTGTCCCGGCCGCTGGCCCACACCGACCAGCACAGCATCGCCATCGGGTTGGTGTAGTTGAGGAGGACCGCCTCCGGGCACATCTCATCCATGTCATCGGCGATGGCCAGCACCACCGGGATCGTGCGCAGGGCGCGGAAGACCCCGCCGACCCCGAGCGTGTCGGCGATCGTCTGGCGCAGGCCGAAGCGCTTGGGGATCTCGAAGTCCCGCAGCGTCGCGTCGAACCCGCCGACCTGGATCTCGTTGATCACGAAGTCGGCGCCGTCGAGGGCGGCGCGGCGGTCGAGGTGGGCCTCCACCGTGAAGCGCGCTCCGGTGGCCCGCATCGTGGCGTCGGCGATCTGCTGCGCGGTGGCGAGGCGCTCGGGGTCGATGTCGTGCAGGACGACGGTGGCCTCGGTGAGCTCGGGGAAGTCGCTGAGATCCGCGAGGAGAATGCGGGTGAATTCGACGCTGCCGGCGCCGATGAGCGTGATCCGTGGGTTCATGCTCGAAATTGTTCTACTTCCCCGTCAAGTGTGCAAGAGTGAGCGTCCTTAATGATCGTCTGCGTCGCGGGCAATCCCGCCATCGACAAGCTCTTCGAGGTTGACGCCGTGCGCCGGGGCGAGATCCATCGCCCGGACGCGTTCATCCCGCTTCCCGGCGGCAAGGGCATCCACGTCGCCCAGGTGGCGACGGCGCTGGGCGCCGACGCGATCGCCACCGGGATCCTCGGCGGTCATCACGGCCGCTGGCTGGCCGAGACCCTCGCCGAGGAGGGCGTGCCCGGGGTCTTCGCCTGGGCGCCGGCCGGCGAGACGCGCTCCTGCCTCACTGTCGCCGACCGGGCGACCGGGGGCCTCACCGAGTTCTACGAGGACGGCATCCGGGCCACGCCCGAGGACTGGGCGGGGCTGGCCTCCATCGTCGACGAGCTCCTCGCCCAGGGGCCGAGCTGGCTGGCCATGGCGGGATCGGTGCCGGCGGCCCCGGGTGTCCAGGGCTACGCGCAGCTCGTCGGGGCGGCACGCGCGGCCGGCGTGCGCAGTGCCGTCGACTCGCGCGGCCCGGACCTCGCCCGCGCCATCGACGAGCGGCCCGATGTGGTCAAGATCAACGCGGCCGAGGCCTGCGAGCTGCTCGCGACGCCCCGCCTTGATGAGATCGCGCACGCCCGGGAGGCCGCCGAGGCGATCCGAGCACGGGCGGGCGGCGATGGCCACGCCGTGGTCATCACGCTCGGCGAGCAGGGCATGGTGTTGGTCGACGCTGCCGGGGACGCCTGGCACGGCGCGGTGGCGGCGCGCGGCGACTACCCCGTCGGCAGCGGGGACGCGTTCCTGGCCGGCCTGCTCACCGCGCTGGAGGAGGAGGTGGCCACCTCCCCGGTGGCCCCGAAGCGAGACACCGTCGACGACGCCGGCGCGTGGGCGCGGGCCGCCGCGCTCGGCCTCGGCGCGGCGGCGTCCAACGCCGAGGTCCCCGGCGCGGCTCGGGTGGATCCCGCGCGCGCACGTGAACTGGCTGCGCGGGCCGAGCTTCGCCGGCTGCGGCACTGACTCACCCCCGAGCCTGAGAAATCCCTCACTGCCGACCGATTACTTTGTGAGGTCTGGTTGGTCTTAGGTCGTGTCAGCCACAATCCCAGGAGGGAGCAGGATGAGCACCACCGCAACCCGGATCCGCACGATCAGCCTGGTCTGCGTCGCCACTCCGGATCAGGACAAGGCGGTCGCCTTCTATGAGTCGATCGGCTTCGAGAAGCGCACCGACACCCCGTTCGGCGGCGGCTACCGCTGGATCGAGGTCTACCCGCCCGAGGGCACGACCGGCATCGCGCTGGCGCCCCCGCCCCCAGGCCAGGGAGACGCCCAGCCCCAGCAGACCGGCATCACCCTCACCACCGACGACATCGACGCCACCCATTCCCAGATGAAGAGCCTCGGCGTCGACGTCGACGCCGAGGTGTCGCGCATGGGCGACCCCGTCCCGCCGATGTTCTGGTTCCGCGACCCCACCGGCCACACGCTGATGGTGGTGGAGGAGCAGTCCTGACTGAGCAGACCCCCAACGACGACCGCGGCTTCGCGGACCTCGTCGAGGCGCACCGGGCCGAGCTCCACGCTCACTGCTACCGCATGCTCGGCTCGGTGCACGACGCCGACGACGCGCTCCAGGAGACGCTGGTGCGCGCGTGGCGCGGCGCGGCCGGGCTGCGCGACGGCAGCTCGGCCCGGTCGTGGCTGTACACGATCGCCACCAACGTCTGCCTCACCGAGCTCGAGCGGCGCAAGCGACGCGTGCTCCCGCACGACTTCGGCCCGGCCTCGGACGGCACCACGCCGTCCGGAATGCCCGTGGTCGAGTCGACGTGGCTGGAGCCCTACCCCGACGAGGCGATCGGCCTGCCGGAGGGCCGCTCGGCGCCGGACGCCAGCTACGAGCAGCGCGAGGCTGTGGAGCTGGCCTTCGTCGCCGCCGCGCAGCACCTGGCGGCCAACCAGCGCGCGGTGCTGATGCTCCGCGAGGTGCTGGGCTTCAGCGCCCAGGAGACCGCGAACATGCTCGACACGAGCGTGCCGTCGGTCAACAGCGCCCTCCAGCGCGCCCGGGCCGCGGTCAAGGAACGGGTGCCCGCGCGCAGCCAGCAGGTGACGCTGCGCACCCTGGGCGATCACGGGCTGCGCACGCTCATCGAGCGCTACGTCGACGCCTGGGAGCGCAATGACGTCCCCGCCTTCGCCGGGCTGCTGGCGGAGGACGCCACCTTCGCCATGCCCCCGATGGCCACCTGGTACACGCCGCGCGACACGATCGCCGAATGGGCGAGCAGCCAGCCGATGTCCGGCCAATGGCGCTGGCGCACCGTGCTCACCCGCGCCAACGCCCAGCCGGCGCTGGCCTTCTACGCATGGGACGAGTCCGAGAGCGCCTACTTCCCGTTCGCGCTCAACGTCCTCAGCCTCCGTGACGGTGGCCTGGTGAGTGACGTGACCGCCTTCATCGTCCGCTCCACCGAGAGCCCCGATCCCGAGGCCTACGAGAACTTCCCGCACCAGCCGATGGACGAGCGCCAGCTCGCCGGCACGTTCAGCCGCTTCGGGCTGCCCGACCGGCTGAACTAACCGAAAGCTACGACTGGCGTCCGCGGTCGTCCGCCGCTAGCGTGCCCACGCGCGGACCATGAGCACCACCGCCTCCCCACCCACGCGGATCCCCCGCTTCGACGTGCTGCTCGAGCCGGTGGCGATCGGGCCGGTGACGGCGCGCAACCGGTTCTTCCAGGTGCCCCACTGCAACGGCATGGGCTACCGGGACGTCACCGCCCACGCTGAGATGCGGGCGATCAAAGCCGAGGGCGGCTGGGCGGTGGTCTGCACCGAGCAGGCCGAGATCCACTACTCGTCGGAGATCACGCCGTTCATCGAGCTGCGGATCTGGGACGACCAGGACATCCCCGCCATCGCCCGCATCGCCGATTCCATCCACCAGCACGGCGCCCTGGCCGGCATCGAGCTCTGTTACAACGGGATGAACGGGCCCAACCTGTACAGCCGGGTGGCGCCGATGGGCCCCGCGCACCTGCCGGTGGCGACGTTCACCTCTGACCCGGTTCAGGCGCGGCGCATGGACCTGCAGGACATCGCCGATCTGCGCCGCTGGCATCGCGCGGCGGTCCGGCGATCGCTGCACGCGGGCTATGACCTCGTCTACGTCTACGCGGGTCATGCCCTGGGCGGGATCCACCACTTCCTCTCGCGCCGCTACAACGACCGCACCGATGCCTACGGCGGGTCGGCCGAGAACCGGATGCGGCTGCTGCGCGAGATCCTGGAGGACACGCGCGAGGAGGCCGAGGGCCGCGCGGCGGTGGCCTGCCGTATCACCGTCGACGAGCTGCTCGGCGACGAGGGCATCACGCGCGGGGACATCGAGGACGTCGTCGGGACGCTCGGCGAGCTGCCCGACCTGTGGGACTTCGTGCTCGGCTCCTGGGAGGACGACTCGGTCACCGCGCGCTTCGGCGAGGAGGCCGAGCAGGAGCAGTACGTGCGCGGGCTGAAAGCGCTCACCTCCAAGCCGGTGGTCGGCGTCGGGCGCTTCACCTCGCCCGACACGATGGTGCGGATGGTCCGCAGCGGCGTGCTCGACCTCATCGGAGCCGCGCGGCCGTCGATCGCCGACCCGTTCCTGCCGCGCAAGATCCAGGAGGGCCGGCTCGAGGACATCCGCGAGTGCATCGGCTGCAACGTCTGCGTGTCCGGCGACTTCACGATGTCCCCGATCCGCTGCACCCAGAACCCGTCGATGGGAGAGGAATGGCGTCGGGGCTGGCACCCGGAACGCATCCGCCATCGCACCACCGACGCGAAGGTGTTGATCGTGGGAGGAGGCGCGGCCGGCCTCGAGGCGGCGACGTCGTTGGGCAAGCGCGGGTATGAGGTGATCCTGGCCGAGGCCACGGGTGGATTGGGCGGCCGGGTCGCTCGCGAGGCGCGGCTGCCCGGCATGGCCAGCTACATCCGCGTCGCCGACTACCGCATCGCCCAGCTCCAGCGGCTGCGCAACGTCGAGCGCACCCAGGGCGAGGTGAGCGCCGCCGAGATCCTGGACTACGACTTCGACCACGTGGCCGTCGCCACCGGCGCGCGCTGGCGCGCCGACGGGGTGGGGCGCCACCACACCCGGCCCATCCCGCTCGACCCCGCGCTCCCGGTGCTCACGCCCGACGACCTCATGACCGGCGAGCTGCCCGATGCCGACCGCGTGGCCATCTACGACGACGATCACTACTACATGGGCGGCGTCCTGGCCGAGCTGGTCGCCCGCGCCGGGCGGCAGGTCACGTTGGTCACGCCGGCGGTGTGCGCGTCGAGCTGGACCACCAACACCATGGAGCAGCACCGCATCCAGCGCCGGTTGCTCGAGCTCGGCGTTGAGATCGTCGCCTCGCATGCGGTGATTGCGACCGCGCCGGGCGGCGTGCGCGCCACCTGCGTGTTCACCGGCCGCGAGCGCGAGATCGCCGCTGATGCCGCGGTGTTCGTCACCGCGCGCCTGCCCGAGGACGCCGTCTACCGCGGGCTGATCGACCGCCGCGCCGACTGGGCTGAGGCCGGCCTGAAGACCGTCCGCGCGGTCGGTGACTGCCTGGCTCCCGGCACCATCGCGGCCGCCGTATGGGAGGGCCGCCGCTACGCCGAGGAGCTCGACGAGCCGGCGTCGGGCGACACCGTGCCGTTCCGGCGCGAGGTCACCGAGCTCGCCGATCCGGCCTGACCCGCGGGGGGTGGTTGACCCGTTGGGGCCGGGCCGTCTACGCTTCCCGCCCGTGACCCGCCGGGGGCCTATCACCGTGCTGTGCGCCGCCCTCTGCTCGGTGGCCGTTGCAGTCGTCGCTGCCCTCGCCTTGTTGCCGGCCGCCGATGCGGCCACTCCCGCGTTGACCTGGCAGCAAGCGGCCGCCCGCCTTCACGCCCCGGTCTATCGCCCCCGGGTCACCCTGGGGATCAAGGCGCAGCCCCTGGTGATCAATACGGGCGGCTGCCTCATCGGCTCCTGGGGGAGCGTGAAGACCCAGAAGGGCCCGCATTTCGCCATCGACGAGCCGGGCGTCACGCCCCAGTGTGGACAGCCGGGCGAGGCCGACCAGGTCTCCACCGCGGTCATCCACGGAAAGAAGGTCTCCGTCCTGGTCCAGTGCCGGCACCTTCCCCACTGCACCGTCCATGACGGCGAGACCGACGGCGTCTTCATCATGTTCGTCCCCGAGAGCGGGGCCAAGAACTACGTCATCCAGCTCGGCAGCTCCCACGTTTCCCTGCGCAACCTGATTCGGGTCGCCAAGAGCTTCGTGCGCGTGACAGCGCCCCATAAAACGGCCGCGGCCGCGGTCGCGGTGCACCGCTTCGGCGAGTTCCTGTCCTCCGACGGCAAGGTGTGGTGCGGCGCGGGAGCCACCACGTTCTGCGGGACGGGCGGCGCTCCGTCGGCGCCGGCCAATGGGCCTCAAACCCTGGGAAGCCTCGCGGCCAACGGCAAGGTGACCATCTGCCGGGTGCCCCACTCGAGCGTCAGCGAGGTCTGCCTCCAGAACTGGGACGACATGGCTCCCGTGCTCCAGGTGGGGCAGAGCACCGAGCGCAACAACATCCTGTGCACGTCGGCCGCCAACGGCATCATGTGCGTCATCGCCTCGGGCCCCGGCAAGGGCCGCGGCTTTCGCGTGAGCGCGACCAGCGTCACTCGGGTCGGCCCGTCGGGTCCGCCGCCGGCCGCCGTGCCGGTGATGGGTGACGCGAACGGCGGGGTCGCCGGCTTCGGCACGGCCCACCCATCAGTCCTCGCCCTGGGCAACGACATCACCGGCCACATGATCAAGATCCGCTGGAAGAAGTGGGGCGCCACCCAGGCCACCGGCACCGGCACCGGCTACTGGGTCCCCTCGGGCAAGCCGCTCTCGGATGCCCGCGCCGTGCCGGCCAAGATCGTCGCGTTTGACCTGGGCACGTGTCACGGCGCCCGCGCCTACCTGAAGTACAAGTGGTGGCTGCCCACCCACGGCGGAAGCCCGGGTGCCGCGCACGCCAACGACGCCTGCCTGTAGCCTCTCGGCGCTGACCGATGCCGCAGTTTGACCTCTCGCCCGACCAGCTGGCGGCATACGACCCGCAGCCGGAGGCACCCGCCGACCTCGAGGCGTTCTGGGAACGGACGCTGGGCGAAACGAGGTCGCATCCGCTGGACTCGGTGATCGAGCGGGCGGAGACCCCGTTCGTGGTGGTGGAGAGCTACGACGTCTCGTGGCGCGGCTTCGGCGGAGACCCCATTTCTGGCTGGCTGCACCTGCCCGCCGGGCGCGTGCCCGGCGACGGTCCGCTGCCCGCGGTCATCCAGTACCAGGGCTATGGCGGCGGGCGGGGGCTGGTGTTCGAAAACGTCTTCTGGGCGGCGGCGGGCTATGCCCACCTCGTCATGGACACGCGCGGACAGGGCAGTGGCTGGTCGACGGGGGACACGCCCGACCCGGCCGGGTCGGCGCCGGCCCAGCCCGGATACATGACCCGCGGCATCACCGATCCGGCCACCTACTACTACCGGCGGGTGTACGCGGATGCCGTGCGCGCGGTCGAGTTCGTGCGCACGATCGACGGGGTCGATGGCTCGGCTGTCGCCGTCACGGGCGCGTCGCAGGGTGGGGGACTGTCACTGGCCGTGGCGGCGCTGGCCGACGGCGTGCGCGCGGTGATGAGCGACGTGCCCTTCCTGTGTGACTTCCGGCGCTCCAGCCAGGTGGCGATGACCAACCCATACCTGGAGATCGTCCGCTACCTGGCGTCGCACCGCGACCACGAGGAGGCCGCCTTCGCCACGCTGTCCTACTTCGACGGGGCCGTGCTGGCCCGGCGGGCGAGCGCGCCGGCGCTGTTCTCGGTGGCGCTGATGGACGAGACGTGCCCGCCCTCGACGGTCTATGCCGCGTTCAACGCCTACGCCGGCCCGAAGGAGATCGTCACCTACCCCTACAACGACCACGAGGGCGGCGAGGCCTTCCACAAGCTCCGGCAGGCCGCGTGGCTCGCGGACACGCTGGCCGCCGCGCCGTGACCTGCGGCGGGGATCACAGGTCGAGTGCTTCCGCCACCTCCGCCGCAGAGCCGCGAAGCATCCGGGAGACATGCATCTGGGACACCCCGACGCGGCTGGCGATCTCGTCCTGGCTCAGTTCGCCGCCGAACTTCATGACGAACGCGCGTCGCTCGCGTGGCTGCAGCCTCGGTAGCGCGGAGCGCCACCTCAGGCGGGTGTCGACACGCTCGAATTCGGGGTCGACCTCGCCCAGGGACTCACCCAGCGGCTGGCGTTGGCCGTCATCGGTGGCGAGCGTCGTGTCGAGCGATCGGGGCTGATTGGCCCGCAGCGCGTTCTGCGCCTCCGCGACCTCCCCGGTGCCGAGACCCAGGTCCGTCGCGATCACCGTGGTCGTCGGCTCCGCGCCGGAGCCCTGCCGGAGGCGATCGTGCGCCTCGGCGACCTTGAGGGCGCGATCCTGGACGGTACGCGGCAGGTGGACCTTCCAGGTGGTGTCGCGGAAGTGGTGGCGCAGTTCGCCGATGATCGTCGGCTCGGCGAAGGCGACGAATGAGACCTCGCGCGTGGGCTCATACCGGTCGACGGCCTTGATGAGCCCGACGCTGGCGCTCTGGCGCAGATCGTCGAGCGGCTCACCTCGTCCCTCGTAGCGGCGGGCGAGGTGGTGAGCGTAGGGGAGGAAACCGACGATGATCTCCTCCCTCGCCACGGCGTCGCCTCTTGCGCAACGGCTGAACAGCACTCCAAGGCCGCGCGTCGAAAACCCTCGCGCGGCTCGTGCACGCGCGTGCGATTGCGGGGTCATCCCGTCTCCTTCAGTCCCGTGTGCCTACGGAGTTAGCTGACGGGCTCGCGATCTGTCACAACCGCTACGGCCGGATCACCGGCCGATTCGCCCCAACGACTTGGGCTCCCCGCCCGCCGCTCCTGAGTGCGCGGCGGCTCGGCTATGTGGCGGGCGACTATAACCCTCTGGCGGGGCCGCCGCGTTCGGGGAATGTGACCTGCGCCGGGCCAGGGGGTGAAAACAGGGTCGCTGCAGGCTCTTAGTTATGTGGAGAGAAAACGCGACCTGACGATGACGCCGGAGCTCCGGGCGTGGTTGAAGACGCTGGCGCCGGAGAAGGCCAACCGCGTGACCGCTGCGATAGACGCGGTCCACGGGGCCGGCCCGACGCAGGGGCGCCCGTTGGTTGACCGCATCAAGGGCTCGCGCCACCACAACATGAAGGAGGTGCGCACGGGCACGATCCGCGTCCTGTTCGTATTTGACCAGGGTGCGCCGTTCATGCTGCTTGGCGGTGACAAGCGCGGTGCCTGGAACGACTGGTACAAGAAGAACATCGCCGCAGCCGACCGGCTGTATGACAAGTACCGAGGAGACGACGGAAAGGGGGGACACGGATGGCGCCGAGATCCGCCAAGTCATGGAAGGTAGTCCGCCAGGAGCTGCCCATCGATGAGGCGCGCGTGGCCGCCTACGCGCTCATCATCGAGGCCCAGAACCGCATCGCCAACGCCAGGACCCGCGCCGGGGTCACCGACGCCGAGATCGATGCGGCGCTCGATGCCTGCGAGCCTCCGGACCCGGGCTCACTCAGTCCGCGGGACGTGTATCTCACCGCGATCGAGTCGTTTGTCGCCGCGCTGGGCGGCCACCTCGACGGTCAGTGGGCCGTCTTCGGGGAGGAGCGGATCGACCTTCCCGTCGTCGAGTAGGGGGCGAGGGGCTCGACTCCGCCTCAGTGACTGGGCGGCACGTCGAGCGCCGGATTGCGGTCAAAGAACCCGACGGGCTTGAGCCAGAAGGAGACGGTGTCCACCGGCATGACCGGCCACTCCTCGGGGCGGGTGATGTGGTGGATGCCGAAGACGTACCAGAGGACAACGTCGGTGTCCTCGATGGGCCGGTTCGCCGCCGTCCACACCGGCAGCCCGCGGTCGTGGTGGCTTTGGACGACGAAGTCGCCGCAGGGCCAGCGCTCCTCCTCCTCGAACGGCGTCACCCACAGCGTGTGGGCGAGCACCTGGGCGCGGCGCAGGACAGGTGAGTCGGCAGACAGCATCGCGGGGAAGCAGTCGCCGGGCACGAGCTTGTAGCCCACCGGTCCGCCCAGGCCGTTGCGCACGCCGGGGTTGATCACCTTCCAGGCGCGCTGCACCGACCAGTCGTAGTCCTGCATCCCCTCGGACTCCGTGCGCAGGGCCCGCTCCCGTTGCACCAGCGCGACGCCGTGCGGGTTGTCGGGGCCGATGGGCGGCACCTCTGATTCCGAGCACACGACGGTGTTGGCGTCCCCGTCGACGTCGAGGTCCAGGCGCGCCACCAGGAAATGCTGGTGAAAGGGCGCGTAGGTGCGCTCGTCCACCAGCGTCCCGTACGGCGGCTGGCGGCCCTCGGCGAAGTGCGTGGTGACCATGATCCCCGTCGCCCGGACCTCGGCCTGGATCGTCCCATCCTGGTGAAAACGCCAATAGACCAGGTACTCGTAGTTGCCGACGGTCACGTGGAAGGAGACGGCGAGCCGGCGCATCCGCCGGGTCTCGGCGCCGCTGACATCGTCGACGTGCTTCCACAGCACGCCGTCGTCCTCCTCGTGGATGCAGACGGCGTTGGTGATGGTGTACGGCTCGCCGGCGGTGTCGTGCAGCACCGCGTCGAGGTAGGCGATCTCGCCCAGGCAGTCGCAGCCCAGCTCGAGCGAGGTGGTCATGAAGCCCAGGCCCCACTCGCCGATGTCAAACGCCGTACGCCGGTAGTGCTCGGAGGTGGGGTCGCGGTAGGGGACCACCATTTCGGCGAAGGACAGCCGGTGGGCCACCGCGCGCACCCGGCCCGAGTCCTCGTAGCCGACGGCGTGGAGCACCAGCCCCTCGCGGTAGTTGAAGCCGACCCGCATCGACCACCGCTGCCAGCGCAGCAGGTTGCCGTCCAGGGCGAACGACGGCCCGTCGGGCTGGGTGATGTGAAGCGGCTTGATGTCGGAGCGCAGTTGCTGGCCGGGAACCAGGCGCGGGACGTACTCGCCCATGGTCACCGGCTCCTCGATGACCCCGGTGTCCTCGACCTCGAGCAGCTCCATCGTGTTGAGGTCGATCACCAGATGCAGCCCGGTGACCGGGTTGGCGTAGGGGTTCGATCCCTCCTGTGACCGGTACCAGACGTCGGCCCAGCCCAGCCGCCGGTCCGAGTAGGGCTCGGGCAGCAGGTGGGCGCCGTAGGCCCAGGCCTCGACGAGCACGCGGTCCATCTCGGTGATACCGCGGCGCGCCAGCGCCTCGATCACCCGCGGTTCGCGCCGCATCGCCACGTCGCACTCGTGCACCTCGTCGACGGTCATGTTCGGCTGCCCATCGGGCTGGTGGGCCCAGCTCACCACCGCGTCGGCGCTCAGCGAGACCAGCGCCTTGTAGGCCTTGCCGTCCTCGCGGTTCCAGCACACCACGCGGGCCGCGCGCTCGCACGCCTGGGTCGGCGGACCGTCATCCCATGAGCGCACCACCTCCTTGGACGGCTCGCGCAGTTCGATCGAGGCAAAGCGCCAGCGCTCGCCCACGGCCCGGTCGCGACGCAGGATCGCGGCGGCCTGGCGGATCTCAGCGGCGGTGAGCGGATCCAGTGGATGGAGGGCCATCGGTCGGGCATGCTCCATGATCCCCGGGTGCGACGCAAGCACCGCAATGGCGCAACAGCTCTTAAGCACCTCTCACGAATGTCACCTACCTTGACACTCGTCTTATGAGTGGACCGAAGCATCTCTGGTCGGGCGACTGGGAGAACGAGTCCGAGGAGGCGTCGACGCAGCGCGTCTACGAGCCCCGGCCTCAGCCCGAGCCCGCCGCCCCATCGCCTGAGCCTGCCCCGCCCCGGCGCCGCCGGCGCTCGGTCCGTCCGTGGGTCCTCCCGGTGGCCATCGGCGCCATCGTGATCGCCGCGGCCGCGTTCGGCCTGAGCAAGGTGTTCGGCTCCTCCCAGCCCTCCCACCCCAACACCACGTCCGCCTTGAACCCACTGCCGGCACCGCGGGTCACCGGGAATCCGCGACCCATCATGTGGCTGGGGATGGAGATCATCACCTCGCCCTCCGGCGTCCCGTTGATCGAGACGGTGCGGCCCAACAGCAACGGTGACATCGCCGGACTCGAGCCCGGGGACACGCTGCTGATCATCAACGGCCATCCCGTCGGCTCGACCGGGAGCATCTCGGACGCGATCAAGGGCCTGCACTCGGGAGACAAGGTGACGCTCGAGGTCAGCACCGGCGGGGCCATCCTTCCGCTCGTCGCGACGCTGGCGGCGCCTCCCTCCCCGTACCCGTGAGCTTCTCATCGCCGCTCATCCTCGTCGGCCTCGTTGCCGTCCCCGTGCTCGTCGTCTGGTACCTCGGCCAGCAGCGCCGGCGCCGCGGCGCGGCCTCCGCGTTCGCGGCGCCGCTCCTGACCGAATCGGTGTCCCCACGGCGCCCGGGTTGGCGCCGTCACGCCCCGATGCTCGTGTTCGCGATCGCCATCGCGCTGCTCATCGCTGCGGCGGCCCGTCCCCAGCGCACGGTCGCGGTCCCGGTCAACAGCGCGGCGATCATGCTGGCCAACGACATCTCAAGCTCGATGAGCGCCACTGACATCGCGCCGTCGCGCCTGGGCGCGGCGCAGAAGGCGGCGTCCAAGTTCGTGTCCGGCGTTCCCGCCAGCGCCCAGGTCGGGCTGATCGAGTTCGCCCGCCGGCCGATCCTGCTCCAGTCCCCGACGACCAACCACGCGCTGACCCTGGGCGCGATCGCCGGCCTGCGCCCGGGCGGCGGCGGCACCGCGATCGGTGAGGCCATCACCACGGCGCTGCATGCCCTCACCACGCTGCCGCGCAAGGCCGGCAAGCGTCCGCCGGGCGCCATCGTCCTGCTCTCCGACGGCACCTCGAACGTCGGCCCCGGACCGCTGGCGGCGGCGCGCCAGGCCAAGGCCGACCACATCCCCATCTACACGATCTCGCTGGGAACGCCCCACGGCACCATTCCCATCAAGACGAAGGACGGCCAGACGGTCACCGCGCCCGTGCCGGTGAGCCCGCAGGAGCTGGCCCAGATCGCCCAGGCTTCCGGCGGCAAGGCCTACACCGCGGCCGACAGCACCAAGGCGAGCGCGGTCTACGCGCACCTCGCCGTCCAGCTCGGCCACAAGAAGGTCAAGCGTGAGATCACCGCGGACGTCGCCGGCGGCGGCCTGGTGCTGCTGCTCGTCGGTGGCGCCATGAGCCTGCTCTGGTTCGGCCGCCTTGTCTAGACACCCGTGGCCCGGAACGCAGACCACTGACCCCCGGAGGACCCATGACCGACATTGAGGAAACCACCAGACAACGACACGACGCCCGCGACGCGCTTCAGCAGGTGCTGCACGAGATCAAGCGTGTCATCGTCGGACAGGACGCGATGCTCGAGCGCCTGCTCGTCAGCCTGCTCGCCGGCGGCCACGTGCTGCTCGAGGGGGTCCCGGGGCTGGCCAAGACGCTCACCGTCAAGACGCTCGCCGCCTCGCTGGGCGGGTCGTACGGCCGCATCCAGTTCACCCCCGACCTCGTCCCCTCCGACCTCGTCGGCACGCGGGTGTGGCGGCCCGACAGCGGGCAGTTCGACACCGAGCTCGGCCCGGTGTTCCACAACTTCCTGCTCGCCGATGAGATCAACCGCGCCCCCGCCAAGGTGCAGTCTGCCCTGCTCGAGGTCATGCAGGAGCAGCAGGTGACGATCGGGGGCACCAGCTATGGGGTGCCGCTGCCATTCATCGTGATGGCCACCCAGAACCCCATCGAGTCCGAGGGCACCTATCCGCTGCCCGAGGCCCAGGTCGACCGCTTCCTGATGAAGATCATCGTCGACTACCCGAGCGTCGGCGAGGAGGCCGCCGTGGTCGGCCGCAGCATTCGTGAGAGTGTCGACGTCCGCGAGTGCCTGTCGCTCGAGGACCTGCGCCGCCACGCCCAGGCGGTGCAGACGGTCATGGTCGACCGCGAGGTCATCGGCTACGCCGTGGCCCTCGCCGATGCCACCCGCCACCCCGCCGAGAACGGCCTGGAAGACATCAAGGGCATGATCGAGTTCGGCGCCAGCCCGCGCGGACCGATCGGCCTCGTCCAGGCGGCCCGCGCGCTCGCCTTGCTGCGCGGTCGCGCACACGTCGAGGTGCAGGACATCCGCGACCTCACCCCTGACCTGCTGCGCCACCGCATCGTGCTCTCCTACGACGCGCTCAGTGACGGCGTCACCGCCGACGAGCTCATCGAGCAGGTTCTGGCCACCGTGCCCGAGCCGGGCGCCCGGCGCCTCATGCGCAGCGAGCGTGAGGAGCGCAGCGCCGGGGGGTTGATGAGCGCATGAATGAGGCGCTCCTCGCGCCCCCCGCCGCGCGCCAGGGCCCCGGCCCGATCGCTCAGCCGCTCATCGAGGCGCTGGACCTCGCGGTCAACCGCCTCGTGGCCCAGACCCTCCCGGGTGACCGCCGTGCCGCGGGCGTCGGCCTGGGCACCGAGCTCGCGCAGCTGCGCCCGTATGAGATGGGCGACGACGTGCGCCACATCGACGCTTCCGCGAGCGCGCGCACCGGCACGCCCCACGTGCGCCTGCACGTGCCCGAGCGGGCGCTGACGACGTGGATCGCCCTGGACGTCTCGCCCTCGATGGCCTTCGGCACGGCGCGGCGGCTCAAGGCCGACGTGGCCGAGGGCACGGCGCTGGTGTTCGGGCGCCTTGGCGTGCGCCGTGCCGGCAGCGTCGGCCTCGTGACCTTCGGCGCCGGTCCCGCGCAGGTGTCCCCGCCGCGCGGGTCGCGGCCGGGCATGGTCGCGCTGCGTCGCCGGCTCGAGGCGGGCGTGGCGGTCGACGGTAGCGAGGACGCGGAGGCGCTGGCCGATGCGCTGGCCCGCGTCGGCAAGCTCGCGGGCCAGCCGGGCCTGGTGGTGGTCATCTCGGACTTCCGCGACCAGCGGGCATGGGAGCGCCCCCTCGGGTCGCTGCGCATCCGCCACTCGGTCCTCGCGATCGAGGTGATCGATCCCCGTGAGACCGAGCTCCCCGCCGTCGGTCACCTGATGCTTGTCGACCCCGAGACCGGGGCCCGCATCGAGGTCAACACCGGGCGGCGCCGCGTCCGCGAGCGCTTTGCCCAGCTCGAGCGCGAGCGGCGTGAGGTCGTGGCCAGGGAGCTGCGCCGGCTGCGCGTGCATCACACCACCCTTTCGACCGATGAGGACTGGCTCGTCGAGATGGGCCGCCGGCTGCGATGAGCTTCGCCGCGCCATCGTGGCTGCTGGCGCTGGCCCTCGTTCCGGCCGGCGCGGCGCTCTATGTCCTGGCCCGGCGCCGGCGCGCCACGCGCTACGCCATGCGGTTCCCGGCCGTGTCGACGGTGCGTGAGGTCGTCGCGTCGACGCCGTCCTGGGAGCGCCATGTCCCGAGCGCGCTCGCGCTCGCGGCCGTCGCGCTCCTGGCGGTGGCACTGGCGCGGCCGCGCATCACCGATCGCATCCCCACCGGTCAGGCCGACATGATGCTCGTCACCGACCATTCCGGCTCGATGGCGGCCAACGACGTCCAGCCCAACCGTTTGGCGGCGGCGGTCTCGGCGGCCAACACGTTCATCGATCAGCTTCCCTCGACCGTGCGCGTCGGCGCCGTCGGCTTCGGGAGTACGCCCGACTCGGTGCAGGGGCCGGCTGCCGACCATTCGCAGGCGCGGTCACTGGTGGACTCGCTGGTGCCCAACGGCGGCACCGACACCGGCGACGCCCTTCAGCTCGCGCTCCAGCTGCTTCAGGGCTCCAACCGCAAGCACCCGCCGTCGGCGATCGTCCTGCTCTCCGACGGCGCCGCCAACGCCGGCCCAGACCCGGTGGCGGTCAGCCAGGAGGCCAAGAAGGACCGGATCCCCATCTACACCGTCGCGCTGGGGACCGCCGGCGGCGTGCTGCCCAACCCGGACCCGCTCGCCCCGCCCCAGCCGGTGCCACCGGACCCGCAGCTCATGCAGCAGATCGCGCGGGTGTCGGGCGGGAGCGCGTTCAATGCCCGCAGCGCCGACGAGCTCAGCTCGATCTACAAGAAGCTCGGCAGCCAGCTGAGCACGGACACCCGCAAGAAGGAGATCACCGCCTGGTTCGCCGCTGCCGGGGTGGTCCTGCTCATCGGCGCCGCGGTGTCATCGGTGCGCTGGTCCGGCCGTCTGCCCTAAGCGGCCCCGCGCCACAGCAGCGCTCGCTGCCTCGCGCGTGACAGCTTGGAGACCACGAGGTCATAGGAGTCCTCGACCAGGTCGGCGATCATCTGCTCCGGCAGCGTGCCGTCGAGCAGAACGGTGTTCCAGTGGCGCTTGTTGAGGTGATAGCCCGCGCTGATGCAGGGGTGGGCGGCACGGAGCTGCTCGGCCAGCTGCGGCTCGCACTTGAGGCTCACCGACAGCGGCTCACCCTCCAGGCGCGAGAGGGCGAACATCTTGCCCGCCACCTTGAACACGGACGTCTCAAAGCCGAACGGGAACGTCTCCTCCGAGCCGCGGAAGGTCAGGCAGAGATCCCGGAGCGCCTCCCGATTCACCGGGCGAAACTACCATGGCACCTGTGAGTGGCCACAGAGTTCCCGGTGGGGTGGTCCACAAGCTGCCCCCGGACCTGCGCCAGGCACTGATCGCCAACGCCACGGCGCTCGATGCCTGGAAGGACATCACGCCCCTGGCCCGCAACGAGTTCATCTGCTGGGTCGAGGATGCCAAGCAGGACAAGACCCGGGTGCGCCGCATTCGGCGCACCCAGGAGGAGCTTGAGGAAGGCCAGCGCCGACCGTGCTGCTGGCCGGGCTGCAAGCACCGCGAGCGCACCGGCAGCTAGCGGGCGCGCCCTACTGGAACCGCATGTCTCGAGCGGGATGCCGCCGGGCGATCCGCAACAGGCGGTACGCGAGACCGAAGTGCAACACCCCCGTCGCCGCCAGCAGCCATTCCCATCCGCCGGCGTGCCCTGAGTTGTAGAGGATGGCGGTGAGGACGAGCAGCCAGATGCCGACCGCCACCCGCACGAGTGCGACCTGACGCGGGTACCTTGACCCGAGCGTGGCGACACTTTTGAGTGGTTGAGCGGTTTCCATGATTCCTCCTCGGGTCACGTGGCGGAAGCGGGCTCGTGTCTGATGGCGTGCTCTCTTCCGTGGGGCTTACTTTGTAGGACAAACTTACCGTACTTTGCGTCGCAAAGTCAAGCCCCGATCGATCTCGGCGGCGCCGGGTCAGTCTCGGGCGGGGCGGCCGCGGTGGCGGTCGAGGCCGTCGAGGATGAGGTCGAGCCCCCAGGCGAACTCGATGGCGTTGTCGTATCCGGACTCGGGGAGCTTGGCTGCGATCTCGGCGAGATACGGGTAGTCGTCGGGCGCGCCGATCGCGCGGGCGCGTCGCTGCGCGGCTCGTCCGGCGTCGCTGGGTGTCTGGAACCCGAGGCTCTGCTCCTGCTGAGCGAAGCCGTAGATGTAGGCGTCCTGGACCGAGTAGGCGTGGATAGCAGTCTTGAACGAGAAGCCCGCCTCGCGTAGGCAGCCCATGACCGCGTTGTGGTTGTGCAGGTTGGCCGGCCCGGGGTGGCGCGTCTCCATCAGCCCGATCGCCCAGCTGTGGCGTTTGAGCGCCTCGCGCACCGAGATCGCCCGGCGTCGCATCGCCGACCGCCAGTCGTCGTCGATCGTGGGAGATTCGATCTCGCCGAAGACGATGTCGACCATGCCATCGAGCAGCTCATCCTTGTTGGCCACGTGCTTGTAGAGCGCCATCGGCACCACGCCGAGCTCCTGCGCGAGCCGGCGCATGCTGAACCCGTCAAACCCGTCCTGGTCTGCGAGCGCGACGGCAGCCTGGAGCACGAGCGGTCGGCTCAGGCGGGTTCGACGGTTGTTCGCCTCGGGGGTCATCGCGCTTGACAAGTGTACGCCGTACACCTATAGTCGGCACCAGAGTGTACAACGTACACCTGACAGAGAGAGAGGGACCATCATGGACAGCTCAGAACAGGTGCCCGGCGGCTCGCCGGGCGGCGGGGCGCCACCCAGCGGCCACCGCTATCCGCTCACGTTCTCGGTCGACTACCCCGACCACAGCCTCAATCGCCTCAGCACCGCCTTGCGCATCTTCACGATCATCCCGATCGCGATCCTCGGTGCAACACTCGAGGGGGGCAGCTTCGGGGCCGGCGCGGGAGGTACCGGCGCGCGCTACGCCGGGGGCGGCATCGGGATCCTCGTCATCCCCGTGCTGCTGATGCTGCTGTTCCGCAAGAAGTACCCCCGCTGGTGGTACGAGTGGAACCTCCAGCTGACCCGCTTCAGCAATCGGGTCGCCGTCTACTTCGCGCTCATGGACGACCGCTACCCCTCCACCGACGAGGAGCAGGCCGTTCACCTCGACTTCCCCTATCCCGACGCTGAACACGACCTCAGCCAGGGCCTGCCGCTCGTCAAATGGCTGCTCGCGATCCCCCACTACATCGTGTTGTTCTTTCTCACGATCGGCGCGCTGATCGCCGCCATCTTCGCCTGGTTCGCGATCCTCTTCACCGGACGCTACCCCCGGGCGCTGTTTGACTTCATCGAGGGCGTCTTCCGCTGGCACAACCGCGTCGCGGCCTACGCCTTCCTACTCATCACAGACCGCTACCCGCCGTTCAGCCTTCACTCCTGACCGTCTATGGCCTGCTGGATGAGTACAGGTTTCACCCCATTGACAGGTACGCAAGATTGGTCGACCGTGCGCGTCACAGGCACGATCAACCAGATCGTCCCGCCCAATGTTGCACGAGGAGGGGGCCGAATATGTCGTCGTCACCGAACGGGTCTGCGACCCACGACCGACTGACAGGCGCCGAAAGCAGAACCACGACTCGGATCTTGGTCGGTCGCCGACGGATCGTCATTGGTGTTCTCGCGCTTGGATGTCTGGCCTGCCCGAGCATGGCCCTCGCGCGGTTGCCGAGTCCGAAGACGACGCTGATCGTGCCGGGCACTTCGATCGCCGGCGTCAAGATCGGCATGAGCCAGACGCAGGTGTTCCATCAGTGGGGAGGCACGAGCTGCATACCCGGTGTATGCACGTGGCAAGGTCCAGGGAACCCGTCACGCTCTGGCGTGCGACGGTCAGCTTCGTGAACGGCAAGGTCATCCAGGTCGCCATCAACGCGGCCACACGTGGGAACAATCTGAAGTTCACCCCGGGACAGCTGACTACACCCGCTTCTCATCGTTTGGCGTCGGTGCCACCCCCGACCGACTGCGCTACATCCAGCTCGCCTGCACGATCGCTGGGCATTGCTGAGGCCGCACACCTGAGGTGACGCCCGACGCGCCGGCGGCGCGTGTGCGGTCAGGATCACTTCACACGTGGTGTTCGACTCCCCGCGGCTGCTACCAACGATTGGCGAGGATCGCGGTGGCGAGGTCGGTGAGTGTCTCGGCCTGCACGTCGGGGGTGGGGAACACGGAGGGCCAGGCGCGAGGTCGGTGGCGCACCCAGGCCGTTCGCATGCCGCCGTGTGCTGCGCCGGCGAGATCCCACGGATGGGTCGCGATAAGCGCGACCCGCTCGGCGTCCTCGTCGAGTTCAGAAAGCGCGTAGGCGTACACCTCCGGATCCGGCTTGAAGGTTGACACCGCATCGACGCCCAGCACCCGTTCGACAAGCGGCAGAAGACCACACCCCGCGAGGGTCGCCCGTCCGGCTTCGGCCCCGGAATTCGTCAGCGCGACGATCCGCAGATTGCCGTCGCGAAGGGCGGTGAGCGCGTCGGCGGCGCCGGGCTGCGCCGGCAGCGACCCGGTGCTCTCGAGGACCTGCGCGCTCGCGTGAGGATCGAGATCGGCTGCGGCGGCGACGACGTCGATCGCTGCGCTGAGGTGCTCGCGGAACGTCGACCCCTCGTCGTGCAGCATCGCCGCCACCATCGCGGTCGAGATCGCGTGTTCAAGTACACGCTCGCCAAGGTCCGGACGCGTCCATGCCGCGCCGATGGCCGAGGGATCAGTCAGCGTGCCGTTGACGTCGAGCAGCACCGCACGCAGCATGAACAGATCATCGCAAGCGCCGGCGGGCAACGTGATGGAACGCGGTGACGGGTCGGTCACCAGGTTCCATCACGTGTCCCGCGCGAGCGATCAGCAGGCCGCTGACGCGGAGACGGTGTGGACCTCCTTGGCGGGCCCGTTGGTCGGCAGCGTCGAGGTGAAGGTGGCCGAATACGGCCGGGTGTGGCCTTGGCAGCCGATCGAGGACGTCGCGGCGACGGTCTTGCCGTGCACCTGCCGGGTCAGTTTGAGGAAGGTGAGGTGCTCACTCTCCAGCGAGCCGACCAGTCCTGGGACCGGATAGCTGATGTAGTTGGGGATGGGCACATCGAGCTCGAGGTACTTGCCGACCTGCTTATAGGTGGCCGGGTAGGGCCCGGTCGCGCCGGTCGTCAGCGCGCCGCCGAGACACTGATGCGCAGGCGTCTCGACGAAGAAGAAGGTCAGCTTGCCTTGCCCGCTGTTGAAGACGTCCAGCTGCGGGTTGCACGCGGACCCGGCGGCCTGGAAGTTATTCGCCGCACCCACCGTCGCCGTGATGGAGCCGGTCGCGACCTTGGCTGCCTTGGGGCACATGGCGTCGGTCTGCGCGTTGGCGATCTGGTTCAGGGTGCAGGTCGGGAAGTCCTTGCCGTTCTCGACCAGGCCGTAGATCTTGGTCTTGATGTCGAGCTGGACTCCGGCTCGGTTGCCGTTGGTGCCTTGCACCTGCAGGTTCTCGGTGTAGCCGGCCGGCGCGGGCTTGGAGGCTGTGCCGGCGTGCGTGGACGTCATGCTGATGTCGGCGCTGTAGGTGTTGATCGCCGCGTGCGACGTCGCGGCGACGCCGAGCACCGCCAGGGCGGTGATCAGGACTGCGATCCGTTTCATAGGGTCATCCTCGGGTCTGTGGGGTGCCGTCGTTCGCGACCCCCGCCGGGCCTGCTGCGCCACGGCGGCAGGCACGCTGATCGGAGTCCCGAGTCGACGGTGTCGAGTGCCGGCTGCGCCGCGTGGTCAAACTCGCGGCCCTGGACGCTGCTGAGAATCACGCGGTCCCGGTCACGCAGCCGAAGTGCTACGTACTGTAAGTACGCCGCGCAACCGGGGAGTTACGGTCAGAACCTAAGAGTTTCCGATGAGGTTCGAGGTTGGATCCGCCACCTCCTGAGGCTCCGAGCAGCGGCGGGCGAGTTCGCTCCAATCTGTCAACGCCGACCCCTCGCGCGAACCGGTCGAGCGGCGCGAACCTCCCAAGGTGCAAGCGCACCTAGGACTTGGGCTGGTTGCGCAGCGGCAGGTAGGGCTCTGCGTCCTCGGGGTGGCCGCCGATGATCTGGCGCCCGCGCTCGGCCTCGGCATTGAGTTCGGCGCCGAACAGGATCACAACGTTGGTGATCCACAGCCACACGAGGAACACGATGACTGATGCCAGCGCGCCATAGGTCTTGTTGTAGGAGGAGAACTCCGAGACGTAGAACGCGAACAGCGCCGACGCAAGGACCCAGAGTCCGACCGCGAGCAGGCTGCCTGGGCTGACCCAGGCAAACCCGGGCTGGCGGACGTTGGGCCCGGCGTAGTAGAGGATGGCGAGGATGAAGGCGACGGTCACCAGCATCACCGGCCATTTGGCGATGTCCCAGATCGTCACCGCGGTGGAGCCGACGCCGATCACGCCTCCGACCTTGCTCGCCAGCGAACCGGTGAGCACGACCGCGGCGGCGGTCACCGTCAGCAACACCACCGTGATCAGGGTGACTCCGAGCCGAATGGGGAGGGTCTTGTAGATGGGCCGTCCCTCGGGAACGTCCCAGATGACGTTCGATGCCCGCATGAACGCTGCGATGTAGCTCGACGCCGACCACAGTGCCAGCACCAGTCCGATGATGAACGCGATCCCGGCCGCGCCCTGATGGGACTGGATGTTCTTGATCGCGTTGGTGAAGATCGTCCTCGCCGCCCCCGGCGCGACCGAGCCCAGGTTGTTGATCAGCGATTGCGTGACCGAATGGCCAAGCAGACCGAGCACGGACACGATCACGATCAGCATCGGGAAGATCGCCAGGACCCCGTAGTAGGTCAACGCCGCGGCCAGGTCGGTGAGGTGGTCGTCGTTGAATTCGCGCAGGGTGCGTTTGAGCACGCCGCCCCACGCCGGACGCGGCAGATCAGTCGGCTGCTCGGGCCTCCCGCCGGTCGCGTCCTCAGAGCTGTGGCCGTTGCCGACGGCCGCGTCGTCTGCGTGATCCCGGCTCAGGGGGATCACCTGTCCCTCACGGGGCTGATCGCGGCTAGGACGCATCGCGATAGGGATCGCCGATGCGGTCGCCGCCCGACTCGGTTCTCGTCCGCTGCCAGGCCAGCGCTGCGCCACCGCCTGCGACCGCGAGGAGGAGTGCGCGTCTGAGCCAGTGGCGCTTGAGGGGCTCTGGCTGCCTCAGGGCGCTTGCCGCCTCGGCCAGTGACCCCGCGGCGGCGCTGAGCTGATTGCGTAGCCGGCGATCCGTGAGCGCCTCGGTCGCCGGGCGGCCCTTGGCCCGCTGCGAGCTGCGCCGCAGGCCGGTGATCGCGTCGCCGAGTTGCTCCTGGATGTAGTCGTCGAGCAGCAGGCGCTCGAGGTACGGGGTGACACGTGAGATCTGGTCGGCGGCACTCATGATTCGCCCTTCGGCTGGGGACTCTCGTCGCCTGGCCATTCGCCGGACAGGGCGGAGAAGCCGTGGCGTGCCCCGTGCTCGGCAAAGCCCCGGATGAGGCGGAAGATCGCGCCCTCCAGCACCAGGGCCGCGGCCAGCTTGCCGAGACGAACCCGGCGATACTTGGGTTCGGGCGGGTCCTGGTCATCGATCAGGCCCCAGAGGAGTTCGAAGATCCTCTTGCCCAGCATTCCGGCGACGAGGCCACACAGGATCCCGACCGGCTTGAAGACGAGCTTCATCGGCTCGTGCGGCTGCGGATGAGCCATCCCAACGCGAAGCCGCTCACCGCGACGACCGCCACCGAGTTCTCCGCGATGAACGCCTTCACGCGCGTCCCGGCGTCACTCGCCGACTCGGGAGTCGCCTCCTGGACCGAGGAGACGAAGTCGTCCTTCTTGTCGGCGACGTTCTGGCTGATCTCCGAGACCCGGCCGGTCACGTTCTCCTTGGCCGTGTCGACCGTCTGCTTAGCCTGCGCCTTGACGTCGGTCTTCTCAGCCAGGGCGGCAACGGTGTCGCCCAGCTCGGCTCGAGTCTGCTCGATCTCGTCACGAACCTGTTCCGGGGTGCGCTCCGGCACGTCGGTCAGCTCCTGCCCTGCTGCGCTCTGGTCTTGGTCCATTGCACGTCCTCCTTCACGCTCTCGGTTGCCTGTTCAGGTACGGGAGGCACGGCCTGCTTGACCTTGGCCTTGGCCATCAGCGCCAAGCCGCCGGCCACGGCGCCGTAGACGACGGCGACGATCAGCGCGGCGAGCCAGCCCGTCATCGCAGTGGCCAATGCCAGGATCAGGCAGGCGGTGAGCGCGCCGGCGGCATAGAGGCCCACCACGCCGGCGCCGCCGAACATGCCTGCACCGATACCGGCCTGCTTGCCCTTCTCGGTCAGCTCCAGCTTGGCCAGCTCCAGCTCCTGGCGCACGAGCGTGCTCGTCTGCGCTGAGAGCTCCCGCATTAGCTCGCCGGTCGGGCGATTCGTATCAGCCATCTCTCATCTCCTTGACTCGCGGAGAGCTGCCTCTCTTGTCGCGCTTGTCCCACTTAGCTGGGACAGTGCGACTCAATTACCCCTCGACCGGGGCCACAAACGAGGCATCCCCCGATAAGTCGGGCGCAATCAGGACATAACTCCGTAATCTGGAGGAACGGCCTCGGGCACGCCGTCGCGATAGCGTCCATCTGGCAATGGCCGAACCGATGCCGACGCAACAGCCGAGCAGCGCAGCGTCCGAGCCGGCTGAAACGCAGTCGTTCATGCGCGCGGATGCGGTGGCCAGCCGCAGACGGATCCTCCAAGCGGCAGCGACGCTCGCCGGTGACCGCGGCGTGAGCATGGCCGAGATCGCCGCCGCGGCCGGGGTCGGCCGCTCGACGTTGTACCGGCACTTCCCCACGCGCAGAGCACTCAGCGAAGCGCTCACCTCGGGCGAAGCACACGGCGACGAGGCGCCGGACGAATCGCGACCGCAGATCGGCCAGGTGACAACCCTGCCCTATCAGGCCGCGGGCCGGCTTGGCCGCGAACGGCCGCTGGCGTTGGAGGTCACTCGGGTCCTGGACGAAGTGCCCCCACATCTCGTCCCTGACCAGCTCGTGGCCGAGGCTCGTCGCGCCGGCGGGGTGCCGGTCGCCCTCTACGTAGTGGACATCGACGGATCACATCTGCTGCGGCTGGCCGGTTCACCCGAGTTTCCCGAGCGCGTCGATGATCCGCCCGCGCTCGGGCCCGAGATCGTCCCTGAAGGCCTGCCGGAGTTCTACGAACATCTTCAGCGGGAGCTCCCCGGCTGCGTCGCCGAGCCGCTGTGGCTGCGAGGCCGCGTCACTGGGCTCCTGCTCTGCATCGGCGCACCGATCACCTCGCTCAGCGATATCGCCCGCCAGGGAGCGGCCGCGCTGGAGCTGGCCAACGATTACACCGACTTCATCGAGGCTGCCCGACGACACAAGCCCACGACCCCGGCCGCGGAGATCCAGCAGAACCTGTTCCCGCCTCGCATCGCGCGGATCGCCGGCGCCCAGGTCGCGGGCGTCCTGCTGCCCAGCTACGAGGTTGGCGGAGACTGGTTTGACTTCGTGGAAAACCGCGACGGCGCCTGGCTGGCGATCGCCGATGCCGCCGGCACGGGTCCCACCGCGGCCGGTCTGGGTGCGACGGCGCTCGGCGCCCTGCGCGCCGCCCGACGAGACGGGTCTGACCTTTCGGAGGCCTTGTCACTCATGCACGACACGGTGCGCAAACTCGACAACGACGGTTTCTTCGTGACCGCCCTCATCGCCCGCTGGCACGCCGCGACGACGAAGCTGACCTGGATCAACTGCGGCCACCCACCGGCGTACATCGTCGACCTCGACGGCCACCTCGAGGAGCTCACCGGCCATGAGCATCCCCCGCTCGGAGTCGGCGCAGAAAACCCCACCTTCAAGCTGAGCGAGCGGCGGCTCCACTCCGGCGAACGCGTCGTCCTGGTCACCGACGGGATCACCGGGCGTCACCTGGAAGGGGGCGGCACCTTCGGCCTCGACGGGCTGCGCAACGCGATCGAGAACGCTGCCGCCCCGACCGCCGCGTGCACCGCCATGGCCATCCAACAGGCGGTCACCGACAGCTGGCGCGAACCGCTCGAAGACGACGGAACGGTCGTCGTCATGGCCGTCGCCTGAGCGCCTCGGAAGCTCGTCGCCGACGTTCGGCTGACGGACGGCGATTGCGCGGGTCACGGTCTTACCAAATGCCTAGCTTCGCGCACTAATTCTCATTGAGCGCACGGATGCGCAACGCCGTGCTCATGCGTCCCCATCAGCACGCGCGAGCCGGGGCCCGCGCCGCCTGGGGGTCGCTGGCTGCGGGCCCCGGCGCCCGGGTCCGGCACCCTTGCGGCGACGCCGCGTGGTGCGGTCGGACCGTGACTGGCTACGTCGAGGCCAGTTGCACGATTCCGAACGCGAGAACGCCGATGCCGAACGCGGCCGTGAGCGGTGCAACGACCACCGGCCAGTGAGCCGACAGCCAAGCGCCCGCCGGGCCGAGGATCCGGTCGGCGCGCTCGCCCATGACCGCGATCACGATCGCGATCGCGATCAGCGGCAAGGTGTAGATGAGGCAGTAGAGGAGCAGGAGTGACAGCTTGCCGAGGTCCGAAACGCTCGAGCCGACGATCATCGCGATCGCCGCGAAGTAGGGGAAGGCCGTGAGCAGCTCCACTCCCGCGATGCCGGCTCCCATCAGCGCAGCGGGTCGACGCCGCTCCGGCTGATCATCGCTCTGCTTGGTGCTCACCAGCGTCCTACGGCGGATCCAGACGACGGCGCCGCCGACGACGAGGACGATCCCGGCGAGCACGAACAGCCCGTACTTGACGGTCCGGCCCGGCTTGGGCACCAGCGACAGGATCAGGTCCCCGAGCCCGAGCGCGAGCGCGAACCCGAACGCGAACGTGACCACCAACGCCGCCGCGGTAAACGCCGTGGTTTGTCGCCGCGGGTGCTCGCCCGTCGCAACGAACAGCTCGCCGCCGATCAACGATGGGTTGACGGAATCGGCCAGCGCGATCGCGACCACGGCAACCGCGAGCTTGAGCATGCGTGGGGAGCATCGCACTCCAGCGGTCCCACTGTGTAGCCGGGCGGCTGCTCTCTCTGACCGGCGCTCGTCCCGTACGGCCGGGACCCGCTGTCAGCGCGCGTCCCACTGGAACCAGCGGATGCCGATGCCGGCGAACACGATGATGTAGCCCAGGCACACCAGCACCGAGAGGGTGTCGCGGCTGTACCACGCGTTCAGGTCGAGCACCCCGGCGAACAGCGTCATCACCGCTCCGACGGGCGTCCACCGCGCAACCGAGCTCCAGAACGAGCCCAGGGCACCGCTCTGGCCGAGCAGTCCGAGCAGGATCAGGACCGCGAACAGCACGCGCGCGACCGCCTGGACGCTGTCGGCTGACTTCACCAGACCGACCAGCGCTTGGCCGAGGCTGAGGAACACCGCCCCGGCCAGGATCGAGACCAGCACCACCAGTGCATACTGCCCAGCGGAGGGTGAGATGTGGTGGATCAGGCTGCCGACGATCAAGACGACGACCGAGATGATCAGGTTCGCGACGGCCTGCATCAGCAAGCGGCTGGTCATGATCGTCCAGGTGGGCGCCGGTGTGACGCGCAGCCGCTGGAACACGCCCTTCTCCCGGTCGCGGGCGACGGTCAGCGCGTATCCGACCAGCGCCGTCGAGAGCAACGAGTAGGAGATCGCCAACCCGATCACGAACTCCGCCCCGCCGAATTTGTCAGTCGCCTTGTTCCCACTGGTGCTGATGAGAACGAAGAAGGGCAGCACCATGCCGATGATGAGCGCCCGGCGGTTCTTGAGGAACACGAGGAAGTCGGCGCGCAGCAAGGAGGTGAACACGAGGCCGAGCGGTGGTCCCGCGACCGTGCCCTGTGGTGTCGGAGTGGTTGTTGAGCTAGTCACGGATCTCGCTTCCGGTGAGACCGATGAAGACATCCTCGAGCGTCACCTCGCCGCGGGACACCGCCCGGACGCGGGGATCGTTCCTGTGCTTCTCGATCAGATCGTGCGGGGTCTCGACTGTCAGGAGCGTGCCGTTGTCGATGATCGCGACGCGGTCGCATACCGCCTGAGCCTCCTCCATCGAGTGTGTCGTCAGCAGGATGCTTCCGCCGCCCTGCCGGATGTTCTCGATCCGCGTCCACAGCTGACGGCGCGATTGAGGGTCGAGACCGGAGGTTGGCTCGTCGAGCAGCAGCAGCGCGGGATCGTGCACGACCGCGATGTAGAGGGACAGTCGTTGCTGCTGTCCGCCGGAGAGCTGCTTGAACGGCTTATGGGCTTCGTCCTGGAGTCCGATCTCGCTTAGGCCGTCTGCGATCTGCTGGTCGGACAGCGGCACTCCGTAGAGCCCGGCGTACAGCCGCACGATCTGCGTGATCTTCAGCTCGGATTGAAAGCTGGTCGCCTGAAGCTGCACGCCCATTCGGGCCCTGGCCTGCGTGGGGTGGCGCCGGCTGTCGATGCGGTCGACCAAGATCGACCCTGACTGCGGCCTGATCAGCCCTTCGATCGCGCTCAGCGTGCTCGTCTTGCCCGCACCGTTTGGCCCGAGCAGTCCGAAGATCTCTCCCCGTCGGATCTCGAAACTGATCGAGTCGACTGCCGTCTTCGGCCCATAGGCGACCGTGAGGTCGCTTACCTGGAGGATCCCGGCGACCCCAGCGACAGCACGAACGTCCGCGCGGCCGTCCTCGCCTACAACCGTGGCTTGACGGCTGGGGGCCGGCTCGGGTGCCAGCAGCAGCGATCCGTCCTCGTGCTCCTCGGCAACGAGGTACGCGCGTGCCTGGCCGTCCCGCAGCACCTGCACCCTCTCGGTCACAGGCGCCCAGCGTAGCGCCTCGTTCCTCCTTACCGTGCAGTGCGAGAGTGGTCGTCCTCGGTAGCGTGTGTTGATGGTCGAGCTTCTTGAGTACGCCGCGTTCACCGCGGACCCCGCCGGAGGCAACCCGGCGGGTGTCGTACTGAGTGCGGATGGTCTGACTGATGCCGCGATGCTGTCGATCGCGGCTGATGTGGGCTACTCGGAAACGGCGTTCCTCTCGCGACGCGGGCAGCGCGAGTTCGATGTGCGGTATTTCAGCCCGTTGATCGAGGTGCCGTTCTGCGGCCACGCGACCATCGCCGCCGCGGTTGCCTTCGCCGAGCGTCACGGCGCGGGCGTGCTGGTGCTCCACACCCGCGCGGGGACCGTCGAGGTTCGCACGACGGAGCGCGACGCGACGTTGGAAGCAACCCTGACGACGGTTGAGCCGCAAACGGTCGCGCTGTCGGATCCCGACCTCGACTCGCTACTGGGGACTCTCGGTTGGGCGCGTGATGCGCTGGATCCCGATCTGCCCGTGCGAGTCGCGTACGCCGGCGCGTGGCATCCGATCATCGCATTGCGGTCCCGTGCTCAACTGGCCAACCTGAGCTATGACTTCGATGCCCTGGGCGCGCTGATGGCGGACCGAGGGTGGACGACGATCGATCTGGTGTGGCGCGAGTCGCCGACCGTCTTTCACGCACGCAACCCCTTTCCTCCCGGCGGCGTGGTCGAGGACCCGGCCACGGGCGCCGCGGCGGGAGCGTTCGGGGGCTACCTGCGCGAGCTGAGGCTCGTATCGACTCCGTCGACGATCACGATTCATCAAGGCGACGATCTCGGCAGACCAAGTGTTCTGAGCGTGCAGATCCCGACCTCGGGCGGGATCGGAGTCGCCGGCACTGCCGTTCGGATCTGACCGCGCCACCTGAGTAAACGAGCTTATGAGCGGGTTCTTTCAGCCTCCTCCGAGTGAGTGGCCTGAGCAGTCTGAGTGGGTCGATGCGCCGCCATGGACCGGGCGGCCGCAAGGCTCGCCGTTAGGGGCAGCGGTGAACGATCTGCTTTTGGGACGCTCGGAGCAGGCGGCGGTCTACGTCGCCTACATCGATGCCTATCCGGAGGGGTTTGAGCTTGAGGTCACGGCGAGCACCAGCGTCGCGTATGACGACCTTGGTCGCGAGGGAGATGATTCTGGACCCGACGTCTTCGGCCGACATTGGCCCATCGTCGGAGAACGAGACGATGCGCTCCCTCCTCAACTGCTGAGGATCGGTCTGCAGTTCGCCGACGGCCGCACGGCGACCAACATCGGCGGACACGACCGCCCCGTGAGAGGCCCGGTCCTGACGCCACTGAGGGGCGGTGGGCACGGACATGGAGGGGAGAGTCGCTTCCATCAGGGCTATTGGATCTCGCCACTGCCGCCGACGGGCCCAGTTGGTCTCGTGTGTGAGTGGCCCGCCGTCGGAATCCCGCTCATAGCCTGACCTGATGTTTCCGGCGGACCGCTCGTGGCTGCTGTCGACCATGTGGGACGATGACTGGACTTCCATCGGCGGGTCTGAGCAGCTCGTGAGCAGCTTTCTGAACCATGCCGAACTCGGGCGGAGATCCAGACGCGTGGCCCTCGGGCAGGACGCAACACCACCGGATCACGCACCAACCTGAGTCACCACGAAGACGCGCCGGGCCCGTCGTGCTCCTGTTCGATCTTGGCGGCGAGCGAAAGCGTCGTCTCCGGCGGCGGAAGATCGATCGCACCGACCTGGACGGGCTCGGAGAGCGCGCATTCGACGCGCATCAGAGAGTTGGGGTCCTCACCAGAGCGGTGTGTGAGCGCGACGTTTGAGATCCGGCCGGTGGGCGAAATCTGCGCGAGCGCGCTGGACTGCCAGTCGGGCGCCAACCCGGCATCCGCTGAAGCATCGAGCACGTCATGGTCAAGGCCGAGTTCCACCCAACGCTCCCCAACTTCCACAGCCGAAGTCTGTGCGCGCATAAGCGCGTCCAACAGACCGCTGGGATGAAACATCCCGCGCGTGCCCTCAGCGCCGCGGCCGAAGATCCAGCGGCCGTCGGACTCGCGGACATAGGTGGTCGAGCCGTCAAGAATGATCGAATCGGGCACGGTCTCACCGGCGACGTGACTCTCGCCGTCAAGACGACAGCGATCGCTATCGAAGTCCACAACCCCCGCGAGCTCAGACAGCGCCTGGATATCGGGCACCGAGGTCTGCACCCTCAACTCCACGTGGGCGCGGCCGTGCATCGTGCGTGCCGCCGCGGCTGAGACCGCCTCTCCGAGCGTGCCGCCCATGATCAGATCATCTCACCTGCGCCGCCCCATGAACCTGATCGCCAGGCTGGCGACGATCGTCGACACGAGCACAGTCGCCCCCGCGAGCCACACCCACGTCGCGTGCCGGTGACCGCTCACGGCGCCGACAAACGTCACGATGCTGATGAGGAGCGCTCCCGTTCCGATCACCCTGTTCTCAGTGTGCCTCCTCACCTTCTCCTCTTCCACTTCGCGCAGGCGGCCAACACAGCATAAGCCGAGACCAAAACGGTCGGCACTCCTCATCAAGGCCGAAGCTCAGAGTGTGATGCGCAATTCGTGCGCCGGGCGCTGCCAAAGTGACGACGAGTCTTGCGACCAGCTCATGCGCACCCACAGCAGCGAAGCGGGTGGCGGTGGAAGGGGCACCGTGAAGGCGCCCAGTGTGAGCGTGCCGTCCTTCGATCCTGCGAGACCGATCGACCCGCCGAGACCGCCTGATTGCCGGTCGCAATCGTCGCGCGTCTCGACGCGTGGGGGGCGTGGTCGCGGCGAGAGTGGCGGCTGAATCCTGTACGTGATGCGGATGCCGCGACCGTGACGCTCCACGCCGGTGATCGTGAGCGCGTGCCCGACCGGCAGCTCTGGTTCCCGTTGGACGACCTCGAAGGCGAGTGTGACGGGCACCACCCGCTCCGAGCGGGCACGCTCCTCGAGCTCGGTCAGCGCCTCCTCGACGGTGCCCGCAGTCAGAGTGCTGAATGCGTGGGCGATCGCCAGCGGGCTGTAGCCCAACTCCTTGAGGTGCTTCTCGAAGCCAGGCCACTCCCGTTGGGCGGCCTTCCCTCGGTCCGCCGCCTTCGCGGCGTGGCGCAAACCTTCCAATGCCCCTTCCTCGGGCCTCATCGCACCGAGCGTATTGCCTCTCGACGTTAAGGCCTGGCAGGACCGCGTGCGCGCGGCCCGGCCGGGGTCACGCGGACGGATCGCGCCGCGTGGCGATAAGCCATGTGGCCGTCAGTGCGAGACGATTGCGATCGATTGGGCGCCGAGGCTGGCGAGTGAGCGTTGTCATCGGGCTACCCCTGGGGCAGTGCCGGCACCGCTTGCGCCGCGCGCCGTGCGCCCGCGGCGCCCAACGCGGTCGCCGCCACCATGATGGCCAGCGCCAGAACCAGCTGCGGCACCAGCGCCGAGGGTCGACCGACGTCGGGCCCGCCGGTGAGCGCCGCGGGCGACGCGGTGGCCACGACCGCCCACCACACGGCGGTGGCGGCCGCGATCACGCCCATCGCCGCAGTCACCGCGACAGCCAGCCGGGCCTGAAGCCGCAGCGTCCACGTCGCCAGGGGCAGGTGGCGCGCCGCGCGCGCCGCAGCCGCGGTCCAGGCAAACAGGGTGCCCGAGAACAGCGCCGCCCAGGACAGGAACGCGGACCCGTAGAGCATGTCATGCCCGTTGCGGGCCCTCGGGGTCAACCCATGCGCCCAGGCGGCGAGTCCGCCCGTGGCGACGATCAGCGCAGCGGTCAGCCCGCTTGCGGTGAGGATTCGTCCGCGGATGTCACGCCAGCCGCCGTCGCGCAGAAAAGACAGCAGGCTGGGAAGCGCCAGTCCGATCCCCGCGAGTACGAGTAGGGCGGCGGTGACGGCCACGGCGATCAGGGTCGTGAACGTCACCGTCGCCGTCGAATGACCGGCGCCGGCCGGCATCGCGGACTGCCAGTGCTCGGTGCTCTTGGCCAGCACCGCCCCGCCGAGTACGAACAGCGCCCAGGCCCACATCACCAGCACGGCGCCGGCGCGCACGCGGGTCGACGCCGGGCCGTCACCGATCACCCCGGCGGCTCGCAGCCGCTCGCGGCCGCCGGCGCCCACCACGTCGGCGCGCACGCGCCACGGCACCCGCCGGCCGTCGCTCATCTCGAGGATCAGCCCCTCCAGCTCGTCTCCGTAGCGGGCTCGCCACGGCGCGGGGTAGCACCACAGCAAGCGGGCGATCGTTCGCGAGCCGCTCATGAGGTCACCCCGTGGGCGAACGCGGCCGGCGCGGGGCGCCGGGCTAGCCTGGCCGAGCCCTCATCGACGATCGTCCGCAGCTCGGCGAGCGCGGAGCGCAGCGCCTCGGCCCCGGCGCTGCTGAGCCGGTAGGGGCGCCGCCGCCCCGAGCCCTCGAGGGCCTCGATCAGGCCGCGCTCCTCCAGGCGGCTGATCGCGCCGTACAGCGTGCCCGGGCCGAGCCGCACGCCGGCGAAGGCCTCGATGTCCTGCAGCAGGGCGTAACCGTGTTTCTCGCCATCGGCGAGACTGGTCAGGATCAGGATCGACGGATCGTTGGAACGGCCCGCCCCAGCTTTGTCGGGGTGGGATGTCGAGGTCATGGCGCGCAGATTACTACGTCTCACGTAATAACGCAAGACGTAGTAGAGGCACGTCGTCCGGCGCACGCGTCCCGGCGCGGCGGTGTGCTTTCGGTCCTCGTTCAGACGCGGCGGCGGTCGTTTCCGTGGTTCCTAGGATGTACAGCGTGACCCCGCTCCTACCACGCGTCCGGCGAGTTGGCCGGTTCGGATGACGCCCGGCGATCCACCATCCGTGCGGGCCTGATGGGCGACCATCTCATCGTCCTTCATTCTGCGGTGCGAGCCTGCGCGGGCTACAGCCGCCATGACGCTCCCTCGATTCTGTTGGACGGCTCATCGGTGGCGCGCGACACGGAGCACGGTCGCGCCATCACCGCGCAGCTGACGCGCCGACACGGAACGCTTGAGGAGGCGATCGATGCCGCGGGCTTCGCGCTCGGCGCCGCTGGGCTGTCGAAGAGCATCCGCCGGCAGGCGCGCGCGGCATGCGAGGACTACTTCTACGGCCGGCTGGAGCTGACGCCGAGCCACGAGCTGGGCGGACCGGCAGAGATCGTCGAATCGCTTGAGCTGATGCCCGAGCCGATGTACCGGGCACTGGAGGACGTCGTCGGCCTTGTCGTGGACGGCGAGTGGGAGGAGCTCCGTGTTGCATCTGGCGATCGGCTCGGAGTCGAGGACCTGCGCCGTCGCGTCGAGGACGACTGCCCCGAGTCGCTGGTGCTCCCGCCGCGCGACGTCTACCAGGTCGAGGCGGTCGCCAAGTCCGACGATCCGGACCAGCCGGGCTGGGCCTACTTCCTGGACCTGTGGACCGAGACGGCCCCGGCACGCCTGCACATCGAGGGTGAGCTCGAGGAGTCGGGCGAGCGCTTCACGGCGACGCTGAGCGACATCCTGCCCTGATCCGCGGGCCCGTTAACGCGGAAAGCCCACCCTTAGGTGGACTCTCGGCCATCAGAAGATCAGGCGGCTTACGCGGCAAGGGGACGTTCAGATGAAGGTCTCGCCCTCGGGTTGCCCTCGCTATCTGACTCCTCCAGCCTAGCGCACCCGGGTGCGGCCCGATGAAACGACCCGATACCGCACCACCCCAGCCCGTTGCCCCCTCAGGCCGATCGGCCCATACGATGAGAGCGTATGGATCATGTCGGTCGCGGAACGGCCGGCGCCAAGCCGAAGGAGCCCCATGAGTCCCCCCACATCCGCCGCGCAACCGACCGCAGCACTCGCGAGCGGCACGTGGCGACTGGATCCAGCCCGCTCCAACGTCGAGTTCCATGTGCGCCACTTCTACGGGCTGATGACGGTCAAGGGCCACTTCGATCAGTACCAGGGCACCCTCGACCTTCACGCCGACCCGGCAATCGAGCTGATCGTCGAGGCCGACAGCCTCGACACCAAGCAGAAAAGACGTGACAAGCATTTGCGCTCGGCGGATTTCTTCCACGTCGCCGAGCATCCACGAGTTCGCTTCGCCTCTGAGACCGTGACCGTCGAGGGTGACCAGCTCACCGCCAGCGGCCAGCTGAACGCCGCCGGACGCAGCATCCCGGTGCAGGTCACGGGAACCATCTGGCCCGTCGGTGATGAGTTCGAGATCGAGGCGAGCGCGTTGGCCGACCACCGCGAGCTCGGGATGACCTGGAGCCCGATCGGCATCCTGCGCTCCCCGAGCACGTTGCGGGTCTCAGGCCGCCTCGTCCGGGAGGCGCCGCGCTGATCAGGGCGCTCACCCGAGCGCCGATGTGTTACCCGACGATGGGCAGTGTGCGCTCGTCTTGGAGTTCGGACAGCGCTGCCTGCATGTCACCGGTGATGTCGTCGTAGACGTCGTCATGTTCGGGGTTGGGCCCGAAGCGTTTGACCAGGTCGATCGGGGGCAGGACTTCGATCGTGACCTTCGCCGGGAGGGGCAGACGCGGTGGAAGATCCAGCACGCTGACGCCGAACGGCGGCGCGAGCGCGACCGGCAGGACCTTGATCCGGGTCAGCTTGGCCCAGCCGGTGAGCCTGGCGGCGCGCTGACCGCGCGTCAGGAACAGCGCCGTTTCCTGGCCGCCGACCGCCACCACCGGGACGATCGGCACTCCTCGCTCGATGGCGAGCCTGATGAAACCCTTGCGTCCCCCGAACTCGATCCGGTCTGAGCGCCACGAGGGTCGAAACGTCTCGTAATCCCCGCCGGGATAGACGAGGACGGGCGCGCCTCGGTCAAACGCCTTGCGGGCGTTCTCATGAGAGGCGGCGACGGTTCCCCAGCGCCTGATCCCCGTCGCGGGCACGCGAGCGGCGATGTCATGGGCGAGCTGATGAAAGCGCCGGTCGGGGCCGAACTTCGTGTAGAACGCGGTAGCAAAAACGAACGTGTCCGCGATCAGCGTGCCCCCGGAATGGTTTCCCACCAGTAGCACGGGCCCGGAGTCAGGGATGTTGTCCAGCCCCCGAACCTCACCGCGGAAGTATGTGGCCATGACCGCGCGCCAGAGCGGCAGCACGCGACGAATGTACTCAGGGTCCCAGGCGTCGATGTCGTTTCCGTCCAGCGTCCGCCGCAGGTGCAACAGATCACCGACGGCCATCTGACCCGAAGCGACCGCCCCGTCGGCGGCAGTGAGCGCGGCACGCAGGCTGGATGTCACCAACGACACAACTGCTTGCTACCCCGCATGGCCGTTTTGACGCCCGCGCTCTGAGGCGGGTCGTACCTGGCCTGTGGTTTGGCTAGCAGCGCTCGCGTCGATTTGCCCGGTGTCACTTGGGATCGGCTCGACCGACGCTCGGCGGCCTCGCCGACGGCCCACAACGGAACGCTCTGGGAACGGCCCGCGCTAGACGGGGTAGGACGGGATCGCGGGCTCGCGAGGCCAGAGCACATCTGCATTGCCGGGCAACGGACGAACGGGTCGGAAGCGATGGACGACCAAAGGCACCCCATCAAGCACGAGTAGTCCGGCAGGCAAGAACGGCGGTGGGACGGAAACAAGGATCGCGAAGGGCCCACCGCCGAGGATCTGAGAAGAGTCCTCGACGAACTGCTGGAGGAACGCTCCACTCTCACAAGGCGCCTGCTCGGCCAGCCGGGCGCCGGCGAGATGGGCCAAGGCGGCGCCTTTCCCGGAATGGTGCACGCGCTCAACGCAGCCGGACTCCCGGTCCCGCCGTCATCCTCGATCGGCGAGGACCCTCGGTAGCAGCCGATATCGCCTACGGTCGCGCTGGGCTCGGCCCAGCGGATCGCGGCATGAAATGCTCTGTCGAGGGCCTGTTCGGCTCCGCCCGTTAGCCCGACGCGACGCGGTTCAACGCGTCGAGCGCCTCGGGCGGGAGGCGCAGATCGCTGGCCGCGATGTTCTCGGCCAAGTGCGCGGGATCGGAGGTACCGGTGATCAGCAAGGTGTCCTCGTACTCGGCAAGCAGCCACGCGAGACCGACCTGTGCGGGGGTCGCTCCGAGTTCGGCGGCGACGGCCTGCACCGTTGGATCGTCGGTGACCTTCGCCCGGCCGGGGATGGCGGACCCCAGCGGGAAATACGGCACCCATGCGACCCGGTTCTGGCGACAGGCCTCGAGCACGGGAGCGGTGTCACGCTCGAGCAGGTTGTAGAGGTTCTGGACGCAGACGATGCCGGCGGGCAGGGCATGCTCGAGCTGCTGCGCCGATACGTTGGATAGCCCGATGGCGCCGATCGTGCCCGCGTCGCGGAGCGCTTCGAGCTCGGCCAGCTGCAGCTCGATATCGACCACCTGGTCGCCCTCGGCGAGGATGCCGGGCGCGTGGTCCAGGCGGCGCAGGTTCACCACGTCGAGGTGGTCGGTCCCGAGCGTGGCAAGGTTGTCCTCGACTTGGCGCCTCAGCTCCTCGGGCTTTTGTCCGGGTACGAGATCTCCCGCCTCGTTGCGCGCGGCGCCGACCTTGGTGGCGAGAACGACGCCGTCCTGCCGGGCGCCCAGTGCCTCCCTGATCAGCTCGTTGCAATCCCCGTAGAACGCCGCGGTGTCAAAGTGGTCGATCCCGGCGTCGGCGGCCGCAGTCAAGATCGCCAGGGCAGCCTTCCGGTTGGGGGCGCGTCGTTCCAGCTGCATGACCCCGAAACCGATGCGCGCCACGGTGGTCTCTCCAAGCCGGCCGGTGCCGCCTGGGGTCGTTGTCAGGGACTTGGACTCGGGCATGTGGTCCCTCCTGCCGGTTCTTCCGGCTGTCGAAGTTCTGTCGGCGGCGATGCCAAACGGAGGAGCCTCCGTTATTGCCCGAGCGTACCATGAAACGGAGGATCCTCCAGTTATGCCCGTCTCGGACAGCCCACAACCGAAGCGACGCCGGCGCGCCGATGCCGAACGCAACCGTCTGCGCCTGCTCGATGTCGCCCGCGCGGCGTTCGCTTCGGGTGAGGCAACGGTCTCGCTGGAGAGCATCGCCCGCGACGCCGATGTGGGAATCGGCACGCTCTACCGGCACTTCCCCACCCGTGAAGCGCTCGTCGAGGCGCTGTATCGCCAGGAGCTGGATGAGCTGTGCGCGAGCCCCGCGGAGCTGCTGCGGACCCTCACGCCCGAACTGGCGCTGCGGGCCTGGATGGACCGCTTTCGCGGCTACGTCATCGCCAAGCGTGAGATGGCCGAGACGCTGCGGGCGGTCTTCGCCTCGGGCGCGTTCACCGTGCCCGGCATCCGCGAGGAGTTGTCAGCCGCAGTGCGACAGATCCTCGAGGCCGGTGCCGCAGATCGCAGCCTGCGCGCCGACGTCCACGCCGAGGACGTGGTCGCCTCGGTAGTCGGGATGTGCACGGCGACGTCGCTGGCCGGCGGCAACGAGCAGCTCGAACGGATGCTCGACCTGCTGGTGGACGCCGTGCGGGCCTAGCTCTCCAGGCCCGAGACTCAGAGGGGAAGCTTTTCCGGACGGGATGGTCGGTCTGACCGGTGGCGCGGACAGTGGCCTAGGAGGCGGAGGCGGCGTCGCGCTCGATCTCGGCGGTGTCGACCTTCAGCTCCTTCTGTTGAACCTTCTCGGCGCGCTTCATCGCGGCTTCGACCTTGGCGCCCATATCTGCGACGGCGACAACGACCAGGCCAGCCGTGCCGGCGTCCAACTGCTCGCCCAAGTCCTTGAGGTCGTGGCGACTCATCCCCGCCGCGGCATGACCGGCCACCGCGCCGAGGACCGCGCCGCCGGCGGTCGTGGCCGCAAGCAGGCCGCCTCCGACCGCCGCGAACGGGAAGAGCACGACGACCAGCCCCGTGGCCAGCCCGACGCCGCCGCCGAGGACGCCGCCGACCCGTGTCGGCGTCTCATGCTTCTTGACGATCTTGACCTTGCCGTCGTCGCGACGCTCGATCACGGCCGCGTCCCAGGCGTCGATCAGGCCCGCCTCCGAATGGAGGTCGTGCACCAGCTGATAGTCGGCTTCGGCGGCCTCGACGCTGTCATAGACCCCGACGTACGCCAGCAGCGTGTCAATCGGCATGACCATCTCCTGTCTACGAATGTGACGTGCACCAGTGGGCTTGCCCTGTGCGCGCCTTGACTCTGTTCGCTTTGTCGTCGAGATCTTCCGTCGCCCGTGGGTGCCCGCACGTCACCCTTATGGGGTGAAATTCCGGAGCTCAGCCCCGCGGCTATCGTGACGTCAGCCTGAGCGGTCGATGAGCGAGAGGTGGGAGCGCAGTGGTCGAGCAGATTCCCGATATGCCGCCTGGCACGCTTGGTTTCCGGGTATCCGAGCGGCTCGTCCGAGAGGACTATGCCAACGTGCTGGTCCCGCCGTTACGCCGGGCGGTCGAGGCAGGTGAGCAGCTGCGGGTCCTCTATGCGATCGGGCCCGGCCTGCACGTGGAACCGGGCGCGCTGTGGGAGGACATCAAGGTCGACCTGGACTTCGGGATCAGGCATCGCGACCTATGGGAGCGGGTCGCTGTCGTCACCGACATGGACTGGTTGTGGCACGCGTTTGCGCTGTTCTCCTGGATGGTGCCGGGCGAGATGCATCTCTTCCACGAGCGCGACCTCGCAGCGGCCAAGACCTGGCTGTCGGCATAGCCGTTGTCCAGGGACGGCGCGTGATATCATCTAGATATCGGTTTCGACGGCTTCTGGAGGAAGGATCATGGACAGCACAGCGACGTTCCCGATCCGGTTTGATCGACCCAGCCGCATTCCCATGACGGTGCTCGGCGCGGGTCCCGATGTTTCACGCGTGCGGGTGAGCCCCTCCACGGTCGACGTTCGCATGGGGTGGTCATTTCACGCCACGATCCCACGTGATGCCGTCGTATCCGCCCGCCCACTGAATGGAGGCCTGAGCGAGCTGCATGGCCCTCTGGGGCTCAGCGTTCTCCGCGGAGTCAACTACTGGCGAGGCACCGCTCTCGTCAATGGCGCCGGCACCGGGCTGGTCGAGATGACGCTGGATCGCGCCAAGTGGGTGCGCCTGGGTCCGCTCCGGGTCCGGATGCAACGGCTCATCGTGAGTGCCGAGGACCAGTCCGGGCTCGTCACGGCACTTACCCCGGCGGCCTAGGTGCGACGGATTGGTGGGCCTAGAGGCCGTCGAAGACCGCGAACGCAGCGTCGATCCTCGAGTGGTCGCCGGTTGCGTTGTCGTCGAGCATGAGGCCGCGGATGACGGCGAGGGCCAGAGTGGCTTGGGCTTGGGCAGTGGCGTCGTCGGGGCTGGACGGTCGCAGCAGATCGGTGAATTGAGGGAGCCAGTCGTGCACGCTGGCACGGCCGAAGCCCGGAAACCGGTCGGGCTGGGTCCGGGCGAGGGCGTTGACCTCATTGAAGAGTCCGAAGTAGGGACGGTTGACCGGATCGGTGATGATCGTGCGGAGTGCGCGGACGAGGCTGTGGAGATCCTGCGGGTTCTGCTCGGTCAGCTGCGCGCGGCACCGGTCGAGGAGTTGGCTGCGCGCGTGGGCGAGGCCGGCGGCGATAAGCGCGTCGCGGGATCCGAAGTGATGGACCAGCATCCGGGAGCTGGTCTCGAGGGCGTCCGCGAGCTCCCTCAAGGAGACCTCACAGCTTTGGCGGGCGACGAGGAGGTCTCCCGCTTGTGCTTGCAGAGATCGTCGTCGCCGCTCGTCACGAGGTCGACCAGATGCTGTAACGTCGTTACAGGAACTAGCGGCTGACCCAGGAGGACTCATGGTGGACACGGTGCCAGAAAGCTTCGAGCGATGACGACTCTGGTGTTCGTCCATGGCGCGTGCGTCCGCGACGCCGATTGGTGGTGGAGCCAGATGACGCAGCCGCTCGCCACACGCGGCGTCGCAACCGCCGCGGTGGCGCTGCCGAGCTGCGGCGAGACCGGAGGTACGCTCGGGGACCTCTACGACGATGTTCAGGCCTGCCGCCAGGCGATCGCGCAGGTCAGCGGTCCGGTCGTTCTCTGCGGGCACTCCTACGGCGGGATGATCATCACGGAGGCCGGTGCCGATGAGCGCGTCACCCAACTGCTCTACGTGACCTCGGTGATGCCCGACGCTGGACAGTCCCAGGCTGACCTCGTTGGTGCAGAGCCCGCGCCGTGGCTACAGCCGGGCGAGGACGGCACGCTCGGCGTGGATCCCGACATGGTCCGGGAGCTCTTCCTCCAGGACTGCGACGAGACCACCACCGAGCAGGCGGTCAGCCGTCTCACCCGTCAATCCCTCACACCCTTCACCCAGCCACCACGCGAGGTCGCCTGGACGGAGAAGCCCGCCACGTACTTCGTGTGCACCGAGGATCTCGCCACCCCGGCCGAGGCGCAGCGTCAACGCGTCAGAGCCGATACACAACTCGTTGAGTTCACTGCCGGGCATCACCCGTTTCTGTCACGCCCGGACGAGTTCGCAGAAGCCATCGCTGCCGCGATTGCCGCCCACTGATCCGCACGCGATTTGTGTGACCCTAGACTCCGGACCGTGGACACCGCCGCGCGGAGCCTGGCCCACTGGAGCGAGGAGGGTCGGGCCGAGATGGACGCCTTCTACGCCCTCGCGCGCCGGGACTATGAGCGTCTGGCACGAGGCTTCGTCGACCACTCGGCATGGCTGCGCCGCGTTGCCGACGGGCGCCGGCGGATCACGCTGATCGACGTCGCCTGCGGCTCAGGAAAGTTTCCGGAGGCGTTGCGGGATTTCGGCGGTGTCGGCGCCCTAGCCGGTGAGCTGCAGATCGACTACGACCTGCTCGACCCGTCTGCCTTCTCGCTGTCGGAGGCCGCGCGAGTGCTTCGCCCGCCGTTCGTCGAGGCGGCTCGTCATGAAACCCTCGTGGAGGACCTCGACGACTCCGTCGGACCGTTTGACGTCGTCTGGGCCACCCACGCGCTGTATGCCCTCACGCCTGGCGCGGTGCAGGCGGCGACCGCACGGATGCTCGCCGCACTCGCACCCGGTGGCGCTCTGCTCATCGCCCAGGGCAGTCGGGAGGGGCACTACGTGCGCTTCTACCGCCACTTCCTCGACGACCTGCGCGACGGCCAGGGCACCTCGTACGCCGCCTCGGAGGATCTCGCCGACGCGCTGCGTGCCGGCGGCGCTGACCCTCACGCGGTTCGCCTCTCCTACGACCACACCACCGCATTGCAGAACGCCACCACCGTCGAGGGCTACCTTCAGCGATGCGCCTTCGACGATTCGGTCTCGCTTCAGGAGATGCTGACGGCTCCGTCCCTGGGCGCCTACCTGCGCGATTGTCGCGACGAGGCTGCGGGCCTGTGGCGGTTTCATCAGGAGGTCGACGTGCTCCTCGTTGGACCGGTCTTCAACGGCTTGATCGAGTAGCCGGCTCGCCCCTGAACCACTGGGCGCTGGGCGATGGTCACGCCGTGCCGGTTCACAGGAGGATTTCCCGTGCCAGCGGGTGCAGGCGTACCGTGGTGGGCTAGAGGCGTCACCCAAGGAGGTTCCCGTGCCGACTGCTCGGCGACGATCCGGTAAGCAGAACAACTCGGTCGATGGTCTGGTTGGACATGTGCAGGGCAACGCGGCCGGCGGGCACCTGTTCGCCGACCCGCAGCTGCTGTTCGCTGACCCCGATCCAGGGCCAGACGAGGTTTCGTTCCATCAACCCAACGTTGACGAGCAGTACTACAAGACCGGCTACTACCCGGCTCACCAGAACCTGATCCAGCCGTTCCCACGGCCTCTGCCTGACCCGCCCCGGATCGACTTGACGACAATCCTGGGCCCGAACCTTCTCGACCCGATCACCAAGGCTCAGGCGATCACCTTCCATGCCGTGGGCGACACCGGCGCCTCCTCGGCGTCATTGATCGGCCCCGAGGCGCGGGTAGCCGACGCGATGGCTGCCGAGGTGGCCCAGGCGGGCCCAGAGGGCCCAGCGTTTTTGTTCCACCTCGGTGACGTGGTCTACAACTTCGGCGAGGGCCAGTACTACTACGATCAGTTCTACGAGCCGTTTCGGGGCTATGACCGGCCGATCTTCGCGATCGCCGGGAACCATGACGGCGCGGTCTACGGGCCCAGCACGACAACCCCCGTCGCGCCCACGCTACAGGCGTTTCTGCGCAACTTCTGTGCCAACGCTCCCCTGCCGTCACCGGACGCTCCGGGGTCGGCTCGGACGACGATGACGCAGCCCGGCGTGTATTTCACCCTCGACGCGCCGTTCGTCTCGATCATCGGGTTGTACTCCAACGTGCTCGAGCAGCCCGGAGTCATCTCCTCTCAAGGGGGGCACTTCGCCCTGCCCGACGACCAGCTCACCTTTCTCGGTAACGAGCTCACGCGGCTGAAGCCTGAGCATGACCGACTCCAGCGAGCCATCATCCTGACGGTCCATCACCCGCCCGTGTCCTTCGATGGCACCCACGGGAGCTCCCCGAGCATGGCCAACGACATCGACGCCACGTGCACACAAGCTGGGGTGTGGCCGGATGCGGTGATGTCGGGCCACGCCCACCTCTACCAACGTTTCTCGCGCAGCCTCAACGGCCGTCAGATCCCCTACCTGGTGTCCGGCAGCGGCGGTCACCTCCAACACGCGCCGCGGAGCGGCCTCCCGAAGGCGCCAACCGACTTCGGTAACTACCGCCTCGAGGTCGACCCCATCTTCGAGCTCGGCTACCTCACCCTGACCGTCAACATGGGTGGGCCCGGTAACCCAACGCTCAGCGGTACCTTCCACTCCCAGGCTGCGAAACCCACCACCGACGGCTTCGTCCTCGATCTCAAAACGGGCGCCGTCACGACGCAGTAGACCGCGTCCGCTACCGGGGGTGGACCGGCTCCCAGACGTAATCCCAGTTGGCGAGCCTCGCAGGGTTGAGACCGGGCTTGGCCTTGGAGCAGGTCGCCGTGCAGGCGCCCCGGTTGCCACCGGCAAGCGTTGCGGTGGGCCCCGTCTTATATCCGGCCTCGGTCCACGCCAGCGGCCACTTTGGGTCCTCCCGGCCGACCGCCTTGTCGACGTGCAGGAGCTTGTAGGCCCGAATCAGGCTCTTGCCGCTGTCCAGCGGGTCATCGCCGAAGAAGACCTCGTGGGGGGAGTCGACCCCGCTGGCCGGCGTCGCGGTTGACGGGAACGCGTCGCCGCAGAGACGCAGCATGATCCCGAAGGTCGCGTAGTTCGGCGTCCCCGAGAGCCAGCAGGCGCTGCCGACCTGAACGGTGTTCGAGCAGGTGCGAGGATCCTCATGGGCGCGGTCCATCGAAGGCTTTGCCGGCCAACTCGTCGACGGAGTCGCACAGGGCGGGCAGACCGGGAGCCGGCGCAGCCAGGTCGCCTCCCCCTGAAACAGCGCGTGGATGTCCCAGCCGTTGATGTCGGGTGTCGGGTGCTTGTTGAACGTGCCGTCGGGGTTGAAGACCTGGATCGGATGGACAAGGTGGTCGCACGCCTTGAACTGGTCATCGACGCTCCAGCTCTTGAAGTCCGTCTGGATCTGCGAGAGCGTCGCCGAGAACGGAGCGCTGACATCCGGTCCGCAGACCCCGATCGGCTTGCTCGGATCCTGTTCGCGGGAAGGATTGTCGGGTGTCGGCGCATCGTCGGTCTGACCGCCGTCAGCACCTGCGTCCGGGACGGGCGGGGTGCCCGAGTCCGGCGGGCTCTGCTGAGGCGGATCCTTGGGCCGCAGATCCCGGTGCAGCATGCGCTCACTGCCGCTCCGGCTCAGCGCAGACGCGCCGGCGGTCCGCCGAGCGGCCACGGCCACCCGCAGGCGTTCCTCCATCTCCTCGCTGCCGGCCCGGTGCTCTGCGCAGTCCAGGCAACCGCAGTGAGCACCACAACGAGACAACGAGCGCGGCGCGCGGTCCCCTCCTGAGATCAGGCGCGAGAACGCCGCGTTGCCGACGGCGCGCTGCAACTCGTGGACTGCGTCGACCGGCCGGGTCATCGCCGGCCCTTGCGCGCGCACCGCCGGGTCAGCCTGCGCCGACTGCTCGTTCTCGCGCGCTACCACCCCCATTGGGTCCAAAAGCCTAACCCATCCCACACGCCCGCCGGCAACGCAGACGCCGGCGTGTCAGCCGGGCGAGGAGACGAGGATCTGGCTGTGGAGGTCCAGTAGTCCGGGGACGTCAGCGGTGTCGACCCGACCCATCCCGCATTCCGTGCAGATCCCCCAGTGCCGAGCGCCCCCGGGAGAGTTCAGGAGAGCCGCGTCGATCTGCTCGATCTGCTCGGCGGTCGTGCCGGGGGCCTGGTCGTCGGGGTGATAGGGCACCAGCGCGAAGTCCAACTCGGTGTCCGACCCGGTCCTCAGCCCGGCGAGAGGCTCGAAGTAGGTGCTGTCGTTGCGGGCCTGAGGCACGGTGAAGGAGACGAAGTTGAGCGGGCGCCCCGCACCGGCGCTGACGGCATTGACGAGCTCGACCTGCATCTTCAGCGACTCCGGCTGCTTGAAGTGCTGGTGACCGTAGTCGCCGTAACAGAGATGCATGCCAACCGGGATATCCGCGGGCACGCGCTCGAGGCACCGCACCAGCCCGGGCGCGATCTGGTCGATCGGCATCTTCGGTCCCATCGCTCCCTCCAGCGCCCCGAACTCGATGGCGACGTCCCACTGCACGGCGACGCGGTCGTGCGGCAGTCGTTCGAGCGCGGTGTCGAGATCAGCGAACAGCGCCTGTTCGTAGGAGGGCGCGATCGTAGGCAGATCGTCGGGGACGAACGTCCCCGCCACCGAGGCCAGAGGAGTGGGGTATTGCAGCTGGAACCGCACGTCGGCCGGAATCGTGCCCTCGTTCTGCATTCGCTCGAACGTCGCAAACGACGTGGTGTATTCATCGGCATAGCCGAGGTCGGGCCAGTTGATCATCTCGGCCGAGGCGTCCTCGGTCAGTCGAAGCTGAGGCATGTCCGGGGCGTCGGGAGCGGTCTCGTAGGCCTGTCCGACCGCCACGGTCTCGAACTCCGGCATCTGCTCGAACTTCCGGGTCTGGAAACTGATCCAGTAGTTGCGGTCTCCCGTCTCCCCGTCGGTCATCCGGCGCACGCCGTTGGGAATGCGTGAGCTGATCTCGCTCATGACGGTCTCCGCGTCGGGCAGATTGACCGAGCCGTTGAAATGCACGGTGGTGGGGGGCATGGCAGTCCTCTCTCGATGGTTCTCCGCTCGCCTCCGTCATATCACGCCGGCAACGTCCGAATTCGGTCCATCACCCGGAGTGGGTGATGCGGCGTCGCCTGCGTGGGGGTGAGGTTGTGCCCATGGCCGTTTCGGTCAGTTGGGTCGGGCAGTTCGTAGGGCGGACGAGCCGGTCGCGCGTATGGCGTCTGCGCGCAGGGGCGGGGACGGGCATGGGGCTGTGCAACACCGCGTCGGCCGGCGGCTCGCTCGCGCTGGGCGCGAACATTGCGCCGCGCCCCCCTCGCCGGCTGACGAACATCGCGGGCGCCGGCCGATCGGCTTCACCCCAGCGGGAGGAGATCGAAATGAGCGCGACATCGCCGAAGCGATTCGCCCGATCACCGGTACGCAGCTATCGACGCTCCGACGCCGCTCGGAGGTGCGACACCTCCGCTCTGCTGTCACGCTGGCGCGAGGACCGCGATCCTGACGCGCGTGAGGAGCTGATCGCTCGTTTCCTGCCGCTCGCACGGAGGATCGCCGGTCGCTACCGCGCCGCTCCCGAGCCAATCGAGGATCTGGTGCAGGTCGCGTCGGTGGGACTGCTCGGCGCCATCGATCGTTTTGACCCGGCCCGCGGGATCCCGTTCCCCGCGTTTGCCGTACCCACCATCCTCGGCGAGCTGAAGCACTACTACCGCAGCACCGGCTGGTCGGCGCACGTCCCGCCGAGCGCCCAGGAGTTCGCCCTGCGAGTCGACCGGGCGGCACGGGAGATCACGGCACAATCCGGCCGCCCCGCGCGTATTGCCGAGCTTGCCGACCATCTCGAGGTCACCATTGAGCACGTGCTCGCCGGACTCGATACCGCCACCGCCCACTACTCGATCTCGCTCGACACTCCTACGTCTCCGAGCGACGGCGATGAGGCCCACGCAATCGCTGACGACATCGGCACCGACGACGCGAACTATGAATTGATCGAGACCGCAGTCTCCCTCTCGGCGGCCGTCACCCGCCTGCCACCGCTCGAACGTCAAGCGCTCGCATTACGGCTGGGCGGGGCGACGCAGACCGAGATCGCCCGACAGCTCAACTGCTCACAGATGCAGGTGTCACGCCTGCTCCGCCGCGCCGTGGCCACATTGCAGAGCCTCATCGACCCGCCGCTTGACGAGCCCGAGCCGACCGCCGACGGCGAACCGCGGAGTCAGGAGTTGTAGGACGTCGGCGCCGACCCAGGAGAGCGCCTGTTCCATCCGTGAAATGACGAGTAGTCCGCCGCAGCCCACGCCTCACGCAGCCCGGGCTTGCTGAGATCCCAGTCGGGACGGATCTCGCGGGTCACGGTCCGGAGGTCGTGCCAGAGATCCACGAAGGAGGGACGTCCCCAGAACCAGTAGCCGTTGTAGATGCTGTGGACGACCAGCCCGGGCTTGAGCACGAGGGTGTGGGGGACCATCGGGTCGTGCTCGGGGTCGGTGTACTCCTGGATCTCGAGGTCCTTCTGCACGGTCCGCTCCGGGTCGGAGAGGAAGGGCCACTGAGCGCCGGTGGACGCGCGGAACTCCTGGCTGGAGTGATGGGTGTCCGTCGAGATGGTGGCGACCTTGGTGTAGGACACCGCGATCTTGGCGAAGTTGGCGGCAAGCTCGAGGTGCTGCTGGTGCTCCTTGGGGCAGTAGTTCCCGCGCGCGAGCGTGAGGATCAGCGGGTCGTCGCCTTGGATCTCGCTGAGCTTTCGGGTAACGCTCTCGTGATCGGGCAACTCGTAGTCGGGGAACGTACCGCCGGGGGCGATGTCGCTGCGCATGATCTGCTCCTGTCCACGGTTGGATGAACCAGTGGTAACCCTGGCGCCATCGGCGCCTTTCCGGTCCAGAATGAGCCTAGTCAACCGGCGCCACCGGCGCCAGAAAGGGGACCCCGATGAGCACCCACACACCGGTGTGCGAGTTGCTGGGGATCGAACACCCGATCATCCTGGCGCCGCTGGCTGCAGATCCCCGCCTGCCCGCCGCGGTCTCAAATGCCGGCGGCCTCGGCAGTCTCGGACTGGCGTGGTCCGATGACGCCGGAGCGGTGGTCCGTGACACGGCAGCCCTCACCGACCGGCCGATTGCGGGCAACTTCGTTCTCTTCGAGGATCAGCGCCATCGGGTCGATCAGGCCCTCTCGGCGGGTCTGCGGATCGTGTCGTTGATCTGGGGCGACCCGAGCGGATACGTCGATCTGGTGCACGACGCCGGAGGGCTCGTCATGCACACGGTCGGCAGCGCAGAGGAGGCGCGGCGCGCAGCCGGTAATGGAGTGGACGTCATCGTTGCGCAGGGCTGGGAGGCCGGGGGCCACGTGTGGGGTGGCGTGGCGACGCTCCCCTTGGTCCCTGCGGTGGTGGACGCGGTCACACCGGTGCCGGTCATTGCGGCGGGGGGGATCGGCGACGCTCGTGGGGTCGCGGCCGTGCTCGCCCTCGGCGCCCAGGCGGCTCTGCTGGGCACGCGGTTCCTGCTCGCCGATGAGATGCCGATCCACGCGGAGTACCGGCGTCGCCTGATCGCCGCCACCGAGACCGAAGCGGAGTGGTACCCCAACCTCTATGAGGTGGGATGGCCGAACGCTCCGCACCGCGCCATCCACAACTCAACGGCCGAGAGGTGGGAGGTCGCGGGCCGGCCGGCCCCGGGCAGTCGACCGGGGGAGGGCGAAGTGATCGCGCACTTCGCGTCAGGCGATCCGATCCTTCGGTATTCCCCCGCGCCCCCGATGGTGGGAACGACCGGTGAGATCGAGGCGCTCTCGCTGTGGGCGGGACAGAGCGTTGCCCTCGCCAAGCAGTCACAACCGGCCGCGGACATCGTGACCGAGCTCGTCTCGCTCCTGTAGCCCGCCACCGAGGGCTGCCCCAGCCCTCTCCCCACTTCCAATTTATACCGGATCAAAGCCTCTCATGAGGTCTTGACTTGTGCCCCATAATCGCCCGCCGCACGCTGGAATCAAGAACAGAAGTGGAGTTGGCAGGGTCCACTCCACGGGAGGTGAGCAGATGGGCGACGTGTTGGATTTCCACGAGATCGATCAGAGCCAGGTGGCGGTCGTGGGCGGCAAGGGCGCGCTGCTGGGGGAGCTTTCGCGGATCGAGGGCATCCGTGTGCCGGCGGGCTTCTGCGTGACGGCGGACGCGTTCCAGCGGATCCTGGCGGGAACGCCGTCGATCGGCGATCGGGTCGATCGGCTGTCACGCGTGAAGCCCGACGACCGGGAGGCCATACGGACGCTCAGCGCGGAGATCCGTGAGGCGCTTGAGGGGATCACCCTCCCCGAGGATCTGGCGTCGGCGGTCACGCGCGCGCTGGCCCGGTTCGGCGAGCACACCGCCTGCGCCGTCCGATCCAGCGCGACGGCCGAGGACCTGCCGACGGCATCGTTCGCGGGGCAGTACGACACGTACCTGAACGTCGTGGGTCCGGCCGCGATTCTCCGGCACGTGAGCCGATGCTGGGCCTCGCTCTTCACCGAGCGGGCCGTCGCCTACCGCCTGCGCAACGGCTTCGACCACCGGGACGTTCGCATGGCGGTGGTCGTGCAGCAGATGGTCTTCGCGCAGGCGGCCGGGATCATGTTCACGGCCGACCCGGTCACCTTCAACCGGAAGATCGTCTCCGTGGAGGCCAGCTTCGGCCTAGGCGAGGCCGTGGTCTCCGGGTTGGTGAACACCGACGTCTACAAGGTGCGCGACGGCGAGCTCATCGCGAAGTCGGTTGCCACCAAGCAGCTTGCCATTCACGCCTCGCCGGCGAGCGGGACGCACGAGGAGGCAATCGAACCGGACCGTCAGGGGCAGCCGGCGCTGACCGATGCCCAGGTCGTGGAGCTCGCGCGGCTGGGCCGGCGGATCGAAGCGCACTTCGGTCGTCCCCAGGACATCGAATGGTGCCTGGCCGACGATGACATCTGGATCGTCCAGAGCCGGCCGATCACCACGTTGTTCCCCATCCCCGCGGCCGACGACCAGGAGAACCACCTCTATGTCTCAGTCGGCCATGGGCAGATGATGACCGACCCCATGAAGCCCCTCGGCCTGTCCCTGTTCCAGCTCACCGCCCTGCCGCGGATGTACGAAGCCGGCGGGAGGCTGTTCGTCGACGTCGCCCCGAGGCTGGCGTCCCCGGCGACGCGCGCACTCACGCTTGAGCTCCTCGGGAAAGGCGATCCGCTGATCGGTGACGCGCTCCAGACCATCCTCGACCGCGGCGACTTCATCCGGACACTCCCGGACGGCGCTTCCGCCGCCGCCCTGCCGGCGCGTCCCGCGGCGCCGGCCGCCCCGATCGCGACCGACCCGGCCATCGTCGCCGACCTCATCGCGCGCAACGAGGCCTCCGTCGCCGCCTTGAAGCGCGACATCCAGATGAAGTCGGGGCCGGCGCTGCTGGACTTCATCCTGGAGGACATCCAAGAGCTCAAACGGCTCCTGTTCGAGCCGCTCAACAGTCAGGCGATCATGGCGGGGATGCAGGCAGCGTGGTGGCTCAACGACCACCTCGAGGAGTGGCTGGGCGAGACCAACGCCGCCGACACGCTGGCGCAGTCCGTCTCGGGCAATGTCACCTCTGAGATGGGACTGGCGCTCCTGGACGTGGCGGACGCGATCCGCCCGCATCCAGACGTGGTGGCATTTCTGGAGAACGTCGAAGACGAGGGCTTCCTCGACGAGCTGGCAACCGTCGAGGGCGGGAGCGAAGCCCGCGACGCCGTCGGCGCCTACCTCGAGAAGTACGGCATGCGCTGCGTCGGGGAGATCGACATCACGAGGCCACGGTGGAGTGAATACCCCACCACGCTCGTGCCCCTGATCCTCAGCAACGTCAAGAACTTCGAGCCTGGCGCCGGCGAGCGGCGCGCCGAGCAAGGCCTCCGCGAGGCCCGCGAGAAGGAGCAGGAACTGCTCGAGCGCCTGCGGGCCCTGCCCGACGGGGAGCAGAAGGCGCAGGAGGTCAAGCGACAGATCGACCGGGTCCGGACCTTCGCGGGATATCGGGAGTATCCGAAGTACGGGATCGTCTCCCGCTACTTCGTGTACAAGCAGGCGTTGCTGAGAGAGGCCGAGCGCCTCGTGCAGGCCCACGTGCTCGGTGAGAAGGAGGACAGCTTCTATCTCAGGTTCGAGGAGCTGCACGAGGTCGTGCGCACCCATCAATTGGATGACCAGCTCATCGGCCGGCGCAAGGACGCGTTTGCGTTTCACCAATCGCTCACCCCGCCCCGGGTGCTGACGTCGGATGGCGAGGTTATCACCGGGGCCTACCGGCGCGACGGCATGCCGTCCGGCGCGCTGGTCGGCATCGCGGTTTCCGGTGGGACGATCGAGGGGCGGGCGCGCGTCGTCCTGGACATGTCGGAGGCCGACGTGGCCGCGGATGACATCCTCGTCACCACCTCCACCGACCCCAGCTGGGCGCCTCTGTTCGTCGCGATCAAAGGCCTGGTCACGGAGGTCGGGGGCCTGATGACCCATGGCTCGGTGATCGCACGGGAGTACGGCCTGCCGGCGGTCGTGGGGGTGGAGCACGCCACCGAGCTCATCCAGGATGGGCAGCGGATCCGTGTGCATGGCACGGACGGGTACGTCGAGATCCTGCCCTAGCTGGGCCGGTGCGGCTCTCCCTCCGGTCAGGCGCGCGCGGCCGGCGCCTCAGCCGGCCAGGACCTCGAGCACCCGGTCGACATCGTGCTCATCGTTGTAGAGGTGCCAGGAGGTGCGCAGCCGCCCGCCCCGCCTCGCGGCGACGATCCCGGCTCGCTCCAGCCGCGCCGTCGCGTCGAGCACGTCGGCGGAGACGATGGCGCTGTCCGACGGCTCCATGCCCAGCCCGGCGCGACACCGGTTGGCCAGTGCGAGGTTGTGGTCGTGGATGGCCTGGACGCCGATCTCCTCGATCAGCTCAAGCACCGGAGCCGTGCCCACCCAGCAGAACCACGCCGGGGAGAGGTCAAACCGGCGCGCGTCGTGCGCGAGTCGCAGGGGCGGCCCGAAGTAGCTGGAGTGCACATCCTCGCCGGCATACCAGCCGGCACTCGGGGGCACCGCGTCGGCGAGTAACCGGTCAGACACAGTGAGAAAGGCGGTGCCGCGAGGCGACATCAGCCACTTGTAGGCGCTGCACACGAGCGCGTCGAAGCGTCCCGCGTCGATGGGCAGCCAGCCCACCGCCTGGGTGGCGTCGCAGATCGTGACGGCGTTGACCGCCGACGCGGCATCGAGGATCGCGTCCACGTCGGCGACCTCGCCGGTGCTCATCTGCACCGCGCTGAAGGCGACGGCACCGGCGCCGTCGGCGACCGCGCCGGCCACCTGCGCCACCGGCACCGTCCGCACGTCGAGCCGGCTCTGAACGAGGTAGGGGAAGAGGTTGGACGCGAACTCGATGTCGGGGACGACCACCCGCGTCCCGGCGGGCAGTGCGGTGACGATCGAGCCGACGAGCTCCGAGACCGTGGAGCCGACCGCGACGCGCGCGACATCGACGCCGACGAGCCGGGCGAACGCCGCCCGGGACGCCTCGGTGCTCTCCCCCCAGGGCTCCCAGCTCGTGCGGCCGGCGCGCCAATCGGCGAGCGCAGCCTGGAGCGCGTCCCATGCGGGCCGCGGCGGGAGCCCGTAGCTGGCCGTGTTGCAGTACACGCCGGCCGGCGACCACAGCTCCCGCGCGTCAGCGATTCTCATCCCGACAACGTACCGAGGGATGCGCCCGCGCTCTCACGCGCCCAGGGCGCGCTCGATGGCGTCGGCCACCTCGGCCGTCGTCGCCTGTCCGCCCACGTCGCGGGTCAGCACGCCCTCGGCACAGGCCGACGCGACCGCGCGCCGGACCCGGTCTGCGCTCTCACGCAAGCCGAGGTCGTCGAGCATCAGCGCGGTTGACAGCACCATCCCGATCGGGTTGGCCAGGCCGCGCCCGACGAGGTCGAACGCCGAGCCGTGGACGGGCTCGTACATCGAGGGGCGTGAGCGGTCGAGGCTCAGGTTGGCGCTGGGAGCCATGCCGAGGCTCCCCGCCAGGGCGCCGGTGAGATCCGACAGGATGTCGCCGTGCAGGTTGGAGGCGACGATCACGTCGAACTCCTGGGGCGCGAGGACGAGCCGGGCGGCAGCGGCGTCGACCAGCATCGACTCCCAGCGGACGTCGGGGAAGTCCGCGGCGACCTCGGCCACCACCTCGTCCCACAGCACGCTCGCGTGCGGGCTGGCGTTGGACTTGGTGACGCTGGTGAGATGCCGCGCCTCCCGGGAGCGCGCGAGCTCGAAGGCGTAGCGCGCGGTGCGGGCGATCGCGTCGTGTGAGTACACGGTGGTCTGCACCGCGACCTCGCCGGGCAGGCCTCGGCGCGTGAAGCCGCCGATCCCCGAGTACTCGCCCTCGGTGTTCTCGCGGACCACCACCATGTCGACCTCGCCGGGCGATCGATCCGCCAGGGGACCGCGGACGCCGGGCAGCAGGCGGGCCGGACGTAGGCTCACCGCCTGATCAAACCCCTGGACGATGGCCAGGCGCAGCCCCCACAGCGTCACGTGGTCCGGGACCTCCCGGGAGCCGACGGCGCCGAACAGGATGGCGTCGAACCCCGCCAGCGTCTCGAGCGCGTCGACGGGCATCATCCGCCCGGTGCTCAGGTAGTGGTCAGACCCCCAACCGAACGTCTCGCATGCGAAGTGCGCGCCCTCCTCGGCACCCTCCAGGGCATCGAGGACCTGCAGCGCCACCGCACAGACCTCGGGTCCGATCCCGTCTCCGGGGATGACCGCGATGCGACTCATGCCTGCGCATCCTGCCAGAGGTCGCGCGCGGCGCCGATCCGATACATCTGTCCGATGCCGCCACGCAACCTCGTCAACCTCCACTCGGTGGCCAAGGGCTATGGCAGCCGCGCCGTCCTGCACGACGTCACGCTGGGGATCAACGAGGGCGAGCGCGTCGGCATCGTCGGCGAGAACGGCGCGGGCAAGTCGACGCTGATGCGGCTGCTGGCCGGCGCCGAGTCACCCGATGAGGGCGCCGCCACGCACACGACCGGGCTCAACGCGGCGCTGGTCGCCCAGCGAGTCGACCTCAACCCAGACAGCACGGTGCGCGCCGAGCTGGTGGGCGGTCGTCCCGACCATGAATGGGCGCGCGACGCTGCGATCCGTGAGGTGCTCGACGGCCTGCTGGGCGGGGTGACCATGAGCCGGTTCCCGCAGGGTCTCGAGACGCCCACGGGGCGCCTCTCGGGCGGCGAGCAGCGGCGGATCATGCTCGCCCGCGCGCTGGTGCGGGCGCCTGAGCTGCTGCTGCTCGACGAGCCGACCAACCACCTCGACGTCGAGGGCATCGCGTGGCTGGCGTCATTCCTGGCCGGCCACCGGGGCACGCTCGCGGTCATCACGCACGACCGCTGGTTCCTCGACGCGGTCTGCGGCCGCACCTGGGAGGTGGCCGACGGCGGGGTCTATCAGTACGAGGGGGGCTACTCGGCCTACGTCCTCGCCCGCGCCGAGCGTGACCGGCAGGCCGCGGCCCGCGAGGACCGGCGCCTCCAGCTCGTGCGCAAGGAGCTGGCGTGGCTGCGCCGAGGCCCGCCGGCCCGGACGTCCAAGCCCAAGTTCCGGATCGACGCCGCCAATGCCCTCATCGCCGACGAGCCACCCGCGCGCGACACCGTGCAGCTCCTGCGCTTCGCCACCGCGCGGCTGGGCGACAAGGTGCTTGACGCGCTTGACGTGTCGGTGGCCTTCGGCGATCGCCGGCTGCTCTCACACGTCACCTGGCGGCTGGGGCCCGGGCAGCGCGCCGCACTGGTCGGCGCGAACGGGTCGGGTAAGACGACGCTGATGCGCCTGCTCGCGGGTGACCGCGTGCCCGACAGCGGCGAGGTGGACCGCGGCGCGACGGTGCGGCTGGCCGAGCTCTCCCAGGACACCACCGAGCTCCCGCCCGGACTGCGGGTGGTCGAGGCGCTCGCCGAGGTCCGCGGCCGCGCGACGACGAGTGCCGGGGAGGAGCTCACGCCGGGGACGATGGCGGAGCGCTTTGGCTTCCGGGGCGAAAAACTCAGTACTCATACAGAGGACCTCTCAGGTGGCGAGCGCCGGCGCCTTCAGCTCATGCGCGTGCTCCTCAGCGGACCCAACGTGCTGCTGCTCGACGAGCCCACCAACGACCTGGACATCGACACCCTCACCGCGCTCGAGGACCTGCTCGACGGCTGGCCCGGGACGCTCATCGTCGTCACCCACGACCGCTACTTCGCCGAGCGCGTCTGCGACGACGTGTTCGCGCTCATGGGCGACGGCGGCCTGCGCCACCTGCCCGGCGGGATCGATCAATACCTCGAGCTGCGAGCGACCGCGACCGAGGCGGGGACCGCCCAGCGTCTCGAGTCACAGCGCCGCGAGAACGGCCCGAGGGCGGGCAGGGTCCGTTTCCAGCGCCGCGCCGCCCAGAAGGAGCTGGCCCGCGTCGAGCGCGAGCTCGAGCGCGCCGAGCGCCGTGACACCGAGCTCCAGGCCGCCATGGCCGACGCTGCGACCGACGCGCCCCGCCTCGACGAGCTCACCCGCGAGCTGGCAACGGTGGCCGCCGACCGCGACCGGCTCGAGGCGTCCTGGCTCGAGCTGTCCGAGGCGCTCGAGGGCTGAGGCACAGATGTGCGATGCTCGGGCGCAGCGATGAGCCGCCGCGTCGACAGCCCCCTCCTGCTCGTCGGCAGCCTGCCCGCGCAGTCCACGGACGCCGCCCTGCGCGCGGGCGCCGAGCTCTTCGGCGACCTCGTCTTCGCGCTGCCCGACGGCGAGACGGGCCCGCGTGCGGCCTGGGTCAGCTACGAGCGCGAGCAGCTGGCGCGGCCCAACCCCGGCGTCGTCGTCATCGCCGAGACCGAGTCGCCCACCGGCCGACCCCGCCACGCCTACGAGACGCCCGTGTTCGGCATCCGCCCCGGGGTCACCGAGCTTGAGTTCGACCGCTGGCCCCGGATCGATGACGCGATCGCCTCCTACCGGGAGTTCGCGCAGCTCAAGGCCGATGGCCTCATCCCCGGTCACCTCCGCTTCCAGGTGGGACTGCCGTTCCCGTCCAGCGCTCTCAATGCCTTCAAGGCCGACTTCGCCGCCGACTACCCGGTGGCGGAGCGCGGGTTCGCGAAGCTGGTGGCCGTGGAGCTCGCTCGTCTCACCGACGCGATCCCGCCGGGAGAGCTGGCCATCCAGTGGGACCTGGCTTATGAGACCCAGGACATCGAAGGGGTGCTGGCCTGGACCTCGGAGGGAGCGTGGGAGCGCTTCGCGCGGCCGGTGACGACGCTCACCCGCCTCATCCCCGAGGAGGTCCTCGTCGGCTACCACCTCTGTTACGGCACGTTCCCGGAATGGCCGATGTACGAGGCGCGCGACTACGCGGTGCTCGTCCGCATGGCCAACTTCGCGGTGGCCAACTCCGGCCGCACGGTTGATTGGCTGCATCTGGCCGGACCCCGCTACCTGCGCAGCGAGGACCGCAGCTTCTTCCGGCCGTTGGTGGACCTCGAGCCGGGGCCGGCGCGCGTGTTCCTGGGCATCGTGCTGCCCATCGACGGGGCGTCCGGCCTCAAGCGCCGGCACGACACCGCTTCGCGCTACCTCTCAGACTTCGGCGTGGCCATGTACTGCGGGTTCGGCCGACAGCCCGGTGAGGACGGGCTCGAGACCATGCGAGAGCACGGCCGGGTCGTCCGCTCCCTCGGCTGAGGGTGAGACGGGCGAGGCCGGCGAGGCCGGGGGGACCGGTGAGTCCGCCGGCTCCAGGCGCGCGCACAGCGCGGTGACGACGTCAGGATCGAACTGCGTCCCCGCGCACCGGCGCAGCTCCGCGAGGGCCTCGGGCAGCGAGCGCGCGGACTGATAGCAGCGGTCGGAGGTCATGGCGTCCAGGGCGTCGCAGGCGGCGATGATGCGCGCGCCCAGCGGGATGGCGGTGCCGGCCAGCCCATCGGGGTAGCCGGTCCCGTCCCAGCGCTCGTGGCCGGCGCGGACCAGCCGCGCCACCGGCTGCATGACGGGGTCGGCGCTGAGGATGCGCTCGCCGATCGCCGAGTGCTGGCGCATCAGCTGCCACTCGTCGTCGTCGAGTGGGCCGGGTTTGTCCAGGATGGCGTCCGGGATGCCGAGCTTGCCGACGTCGTGCAGCTCGGCCGCGCGGAGCAGCTCGTCGAGCTGGTCGGCGTCGAGGCCGAAGTCGCGCCCGAGGTCGCGGACCAGCTGACCGACTCCGTAGACGTGATAGTGCAGGTCGGGCGTGCGCTCCGAGAGCACCTGCATGAGCACGTCGTGGGTGCGCGGCGCGATGCTGCGGCTCGTGTGGACCTTGGCGGCGTACATGCGCTGGTCGGCGAGCTGGAGCAGCGCGGACGCGGTCGCGGCCTCATCGGGCACGATCGCCAAGCCGCGCGAGGCGCTGACGCTGAACAGGTTGCCCCGCTCGGTGAGGGCAGCGGTGGCGGCGCCGATCAGCGCGTCCTCGATGGCGAACCGTCCCTCCAGCAGGAGGCAGAACTCATCTCCGCCGAGGCGATAGGCCCGTCCGTGGTCACCGGAAGCCGCGCGCAGGGCGGCCCCGAGCCGGACCAGCAGCGCGTCCCCGGCGGCGTGGCCGAGGGTGTCGTTGTAGCGCTTGAAGCCGTTGAGATCGAAGAACACCAGCGTCTGGGGATGGTGCTCGTCGGCGTCGGCGACGGCGACCTCGAGATCGCGCATCAGCCGCCGGCGGTTGCCGAGGCCGCTGAGGCCGTCGGTCATCGCGTCCTCGTCGCTGTCGCGCAGCATCCGGATGTTCTCCATGAAGGTGAGGACCGCACGGACGATGCCCACGATCAGCGAGCCGGCGGCCAGCACCACCGCGGTCGGCGTGATCCGGGTGAAGGCGGCGTCGACGAGGATCCCCAGGGCCAGCGCGGCGAAGGCCAGTGGCAGGACGATGACCTGGACGGACGCCACGGGCTGGGTCGTGCGGCGCTTGGGCGGTTGCCAGGCGGCCACGGCGAGCAGCGCCATCGCGGCCGGCCACATCGTGTCCAGGATGCCGCCCGCGACGTAGGTCCCCTTGGCCTCCAGGTACGTGAAGAGCAGGTCAGCGACGGCATCGAGCATCATGGCGGCGCCGAGGCACAGCCACACCCGGTCAGGCCGCCACGACGACAACGCGAACGCCACCACGACGAAGACCAGCAGCGTCACGTCGCCGAGCGGATAGGCAAGGTTGACGGCGTCCTCGATGAAGCGCCCCTGGCTGATCTGGAGCACGGCCGGCAGGATCAGCCCGGTGCCCACGGACGCCAGCGCCAGCGCCACCATCCCGCCGTCGAGCCATTGCTCGGCGGACACGCGGCCTCGACGCGATCGGATCAGCAGCATGAGCGCCGCGTACATCGCCGGGTACATCGCCAGATAGAGGGGATCGGCGATCGACGGAAACGGCGGGTTGGCGAGGTTGTTGAGCCACAGGGTCCAGACCAGGTCGCCGGCGGTCCACGTCAGCAGTCCGAAGGCGATCAGTGCCCAGGCCCAGCGGTCCTCGCGACGGGCCCACACCCGGGCCGCGCAGATGGCAACGGCGAGCACCTCGGCCGCGGTGTAGATCCAGCTCTTGGCCACGGCCGCCATGCCGGCGCCGCCGAAGCCCAGCAGCGCGTGCGCCCCGTGAAACGCGACGAGGACCCACATCGCCGCGAACGCGGCGGTGAGGAGCCGAGGATGTCGGGTGGTTGTGCGCATGGGGCTCGCGGCGCCCCAGGGCCCGGTCCGTCGGGCGCGACTGTCCACATATCGGCGCAACCGACCCGCAACTGAACCTCACGGCCATCTGGCCCTCCGCATGCGGAGATGACGGGCGCCGCACCCGCGCCCGTCATCTCGCCCGCGCCCGTCAGTTGTGGTTGAAGGGGGCCACCATCGGGTTGGTGCCCGTATAGATCCCGGTGTAGTTCGGATACCAGACCCAGAAGTGCAGGGTGATCAGGCGCGGGTGCCAGAAGTTGAACTTCGCCCCGCTGCCCGGCGCCGTCGCAGCGCACTGAGACTGCGCGTCGGCGAAGACGACGGTGCCGTCGTCGTAGTGGCAGGCCGCGCCGAACACGCCGTACCGGGCACCCGGCAAGGGGGCCTTGGTCGGCATGGACGTGAAGACCCACTCCAGCGCGGATAGCTGCCATCCGTGACCGGTGTGCTCATAGACGAGGATCGGGGGCTTGCGCACGTTGAACCCCGTGATCTTGGGGTTGATGAAGTGGTAGCCCATGTTGGGGATCATCTTGGTGAGGATGCGGTAGCCGTTGGCCTTGGCCTGGGCCAGGTTGGTGGCGTACCTGGCCGTCGCCAGGCGGGCCGCGATGAGGTCGGCCGTCACGGCCGACTGAGGTGCCGGCTGCGCGGCCGACTGGCTTGCCGGCTGCGCGGTTGCCTGGATCGGTGCCGGGCGCGGGGCCCGGCCCGACGCTGTGGCGGCGACGCCGATCACCACGCTGGCCACAGCCGCGACCATCAGTCCGGGTATCAACATGCGACGCATGAGACGCTCCTTGGATCGAGAGAGGTTGCCGCCGGGGCGAGTGCCCGATGCCCAGCGGTTCTGACTCCCTCCAACCTAAAAAGCGCCGGTCCCGGGCGCATCGGGAGGACTCCCTATGTTGCGCCCGGGCGGTCCCTATCTTGCGCCGGGGCGAGGGGCGCCCCAGCCCACGGGAATCCGGCCATTTAGAGACCCGTTACTCAACATGAGCCGGGTCACGGTCGATCGTCGGGATGTGATCGAGAGTGTCTTGAACGAGGAGGTTGAGCGCACGCGCGGCGACGAGCCGGCCGGTGAGCTCGAGCTGCGCCTGGCGCGCGAGGAGACCATCCGCGTGCGCGACCTCGTGGCCTCTCACAACCGCCTGCACGACCTCATCGCGCGCGACGCCCCGCTGCGCGATGTGCTCTCAGAGCTCGTGGGGGGCATCGAGGAGTACGAGCCGTCGGTCATGGCCTGCGTGGTGCTGTTGGACCGCGAGTCCAGCACGCTGCACCCTGGTGCCGGGCCGTCGTTGCCTCCACACTGGCTGGAGGCGATCGACGGTGTGGTGATCGGGCCCAACATCGGCAGCTGCGGATCCGCGGCATGGTCCGGTGAGCTCGTCATCAGCGAGGACCTCTCGACCGACCCCAAGTGGACGCCGGTCCGTGAGTTCGCGGCCACCTGCGGCCTCAGCCACTGCTGGTCGATGCCGATCAAGAGCGCCGACGGCCTCGTGCTCGGCACCTTCGCGCTCTACGGCCCGCGGCCGCGGGCGCCCCAGCCCGAGCACATCGCGCTCATGCAGGACGGCGCGCGGCTGGCGGGGATCGCCATCGAGCGCCGGCGCACCATGGAGCGGCTCATCCACGACGCCCGCTATGACGGGTTGACCGGGCTTCCCAACCGCCGGGCGATCTTCGAGCGGTTGGAGCAGGCTCTCGGCCGCACGGGAGACGCGTCCAAGGTGGCCACGCTGTTCATCGACCTCGACGGGCTCAAGGCGCTCAACGACACGCTCGGCCACGACCGGGCCGACGACATGATCCGTGAGGTCGCCGAGCGGCTGCGTCCCGCCCTGCGCGCCGATGACTTCGTCGGCCGCTTCGGCGGCGACGAGTTCGTCGCCATCGCCGAGGAGGTCGCCGACGCCGAGCAGGCCGCGGCGCTCGCGGCGCGCCTGCTGGAGGTCACCTCCGCGCCCCTGCGCGGCCTGGAGGGGACGACCGTCACCGCCAGCATCGGGATCGCGCTGGTGGACGGCGAGGTCGACGCGGCCGAGGCCATCCGCCGCGCGGACACCGCGATGTACCGCGCCAAGCAATCGGGACGCGACCGCTACTCCTTCTTCCTCGAGGCCAACGGCGACGGCCTGCCCGAGCGCCGCCGGGTGTCACTCACGCGCGAGCTGCGCGACGCCGAGCCGCACCACGAGATGACGCTCGCCTTTCAGCCGGTGTTCGATCTGGCCGGCGACGAGATCGTCGCCATCGAGGCGCTGACGCGCTGGACCTCGCCCACCTGTGGGGAGGTGTCACCCCGTGAGTTCATCCCGCTCGCGGAGAACTCGGGGACGATCGTGCCGCTCGGGGCCTGGGCGCTGCGCGAGAGCTGTGAGACCGCGGTGCGGGTCGCCGAGCTCACCGGCCGATCCCTCGAGCTCGCGGTCAACGTGTCCGGCCATCAGCTGGCCAAGGCGGGCTTCGCCCAGTCGGTTCACCAGACTCTGGCCCATGCGGACTTCCCGGCAGAGCTGCTCACGCTGGAGGTGACCGAAGGCGCGCTCATGCAGGACGACGAGGTGACGGCCCGCACGCTCGCCGAGCTGCGGTCACTCGGCGTCCGCCTCACCGTCGACGACTTCGGCTCGGGCGGCGCGTCGCTGGTCGCCTTCCGCGAGCGCCCTGTCGACGGGATCAAGATCGATCGGCGGTTTCTCAGCCGTCTGCCCGAGGACGCGGTGAGCTTCGCCGTCGTCGCCGCGATCAGCGGCATGGGCACCGCACTCGGGGCCACGGTGACGGCCAAGGGCGTCGAGACCGAGGCCCAGCTCGTGTCGGTGCGGGCCATGGGCTGCGAGCGCGTCCAGGGCTTCCTGCTGGCCAAGCCGATGCGGCCGCGGGACCTAGTCGACCGCCTGCGGGGCTAGCCGCCGGCCTCACGAGCCGGGCGGGCGGGGTCTTATCCTTGGGGCGTGGCCGGTCGCAAGACGTCTCCGCTGGGTGAGTTCATCCGCCGCAACCGCGAGTTGTCGGAGTACTCGATGCGCCAGTTCGCCGAGCTGGCAGGGATCTCCAACCCGTACCTGTCACAGATCGAGCGCGGCCTGCGGGCGCCCTCCGAGCAGGTGGTGCAGTCGATCGCCGACGTGCTGAAGGTGTCCGCCGACACGCTCTACGAGGAGGCCGGCGTCACCCGTGACGGCGATGAGGCCTCCGACACGGTCGCGGCGATCGAGGAGGATCCGCGGCTGACGCCCCGTCAGCGGCGGGCGATGCTCGAGATCTACGAGTCGTTCACCGGGATCTCGGCCCGTCCCCGTCGGCGGCGCCGGACCGAGCCCGACGCCGCCTCCGGGTCACAGACTAAGCGCTGATCAGCTGCCGCGTGGCGGCGACGCTGGCCTTGACCACGTCCTGGGTCAGGTCGGCATGCGCGGTGAGCAGCTGGCCGAAGGCGTCGATCTGCGACTGCTCGCCGATCTTGCGCTCGGCCTTGGTGACGCCGGCCACGTAGCGCTCGACGCCGTCGAGGTAGGCGACGGTCGCCTTCCGGCCGACGGCGACGACGCGGTCGCCGGCGTCACGGATGTGCTCCGACGCGGCGTCCACATCGGGGGTGACCGTGCTGCGCTTGGTGCGCGTGTTGCTGGTTGCCATGAGAAGTCTCCTGAGTTTTCGCGTTCGTTGGTGTTAGCAGCTTAGCAAAAACTCAGCTAGCGCGCAAGCTGATTAGCAGCTTTACTGCTAGCAGCTAAGGCGAGACGTCCTCGAACCGCCGCGCCCGGGTGTTGAGGGTGAACTGAGCGATCACCGCGGCCACGACGAGGAAGCCGGAGATGGCGAGGAACGCGCCGAGCACGCTCATGTGCGGGATCTGGGGGGCGATGAGCAGCACGCCGATCCCGCCCCCGAGATGGCCGATCCCGTCGACGAGCCCGAACCCCGTTACCCGCGCGCGCGTCGGGAAGCTCTCGGCCGACAGCGCGTAGGTCATCGGGACCCATACGTTGAAGCCGAAGAAGACGATGGCCATGCCGATGAAGGCGGCCGCGGTCCTCGTGCCGGCCTCGGCCACCAGGATCGAGCCGATGACGGTGATGAGCGCGCCGATTGGCAGCCATAGCTTGCGCTCCAGCCGCTCTGCGAACCGGACCGCGAACAGCGCGCAGGCGAGGAAGCCGAAGGCTCCGACCGCCTGGATGACGCCGGCCTCGGGCGCCGGGTAGTGCAGTGCGGTGAGCAGCGACGTGCCGCCGGCTGAGATGGCGAACACGGTGACGTAGGCGAAGAACCACACCGACACGAGGACGAGCACGCGCTTGACGTAGGTGGCGTTGCCGAGCACGTGTGTGAAGGAGACGTAGCCGCCGGGAGCGGGCATCTCCACGGGAACGTCGTCGGGGACGGGGGGCAGCTCGCCCTTCCGGGATGCGTGCTCCTCCATCTCGGAGACCACGCGGTCGGCCTCCTCGACACGACCCTGCCCGACCAGCCACCGCGGGGACTCCGGGAGCTCGACGCGCAGGACGATGGCGATGAGCGCGAGCAACGCGCCGATGGCGTACATCCAGCGCCAGCCGTTGTCGAAGCCCGGGCCCGCCTGGGCAAAGGGCAGCCCGTGCGGCCACGGGGTGGACGGCGTGGTGAGGAACAGGCCCAGCCAGATCCCAAGCAGGGCGCCGAGCGCCGAGTTGACGAAGATGACCGAGGTCCACTTGGCCCGGTTGCGCCGCGGCGCCACCTCCCCGATGTAGGTGTTGACGATCGAGAGGTCGGCGCCCACCGCCATGCCCGTCACCACGCGCGCGAGCACGAAGTTCGTGTAGTCGGGCGCCAGCGCGTTCCACAGCGAGCCGATGCCGGTGAGCAGCATCGTCACCAGCAGCATGTTGCGGCGGCCGATCTTGTCCGAGATGGGACTGAGCAGAAGGGTGCCCGCCACGTAGCCGGCCAGGTTGAGCGCGATGGGCACGCGGATTGTGTTCAGCGCGGTCTCGGGGGTACAGCCCGGCTTGAGAGCCGCGCAGCTCTGAATGAACGACACGTTGATGTCGAACACGTCATAGAAGGTGAAGAGAAAGCCGAGGCCGATGATCCCGACGAACAGGAACGGCATCGACCAGACATCGAGGCGGTCCAGCCGAGCCAGCACCCGCTTGGCCGCGTCCTCGTGCCCTCTTCGATCGTTCCCGACGGGTCGCAGCCCGCGTCGGCGGATCTCGGTGGTGGCGCCAGGGGCGCCCGCGCGTGTGTCTGCCATGTCGCGTCCTCCCTTTCCCTCTACCAGGGCAAGCTCGACTTGTCAGTGGCCTCTGGTCTAGGCCTACCCACCCAATCGTCTCTCGAACAACTGGGCGGATCGCGAACACGCGAATGTCAGATAATCAACACTTTGATCATGCTCAATCGAGCGGTCGCTCGTAGACGACGTCGAACCGACCGCGTCAGGCGACCCAGCGCACGTCGGGGGTGCGGGCGGGCGCGCGCGAGCCCAGCGCGCGCTCGGCGGCGGCGAGACGGCGGACCGCCTCGGCCAGGCGCTCCGGCGTCTGGGTGAACGGCAGCCTGAGCCGCTGCTCAAAGCCGCCGTCGACGCCGAAACGAGGGCCCGGCGCGACGCGCACACCGTGCGCGACAGCGCGGGCCGCCAAGGCCGAGGCAGTGGTGCCGTCGGGCAGCTCGGCCCACAGCGTCATCCCGCCCGCGGGGCGCCCGACACGCCACTGCGGGCACTCGCGGGCCACCGCGCTGAGCAGCGCGTCCCGGCGCCCGCGCAGCCAATGGCGGCGGGCGGGCACCAGGGTGTCAAAGCGGCGCAGGACCTCGATGGCCAGGAGCTGGTCGAGGATCGGGCTGCCGACGTCCTGGCCGGCGCGCGCGAGTGCCAGCCGGCGCACGAGCTGCGGCTCGCCGCGTAGCCAGCCGGTGCGCAGGCCGCCCCACACCGGCTTGGACAGCGAGCCGAGCGCCAGCACGCCGCTCCCGGAGTCTCCGGCGGCCATCGACGGCCGCGAGCTGCCGGGGTCGCGCACGTCGCCGGGCTCGAGCACCAGTTCGGCCAGGCTCTCGTCGCTGACCAGCAGCATCCCGGCCGCACGTGCGGCCCGGGCGACGGCGGCGCGCTCCCGGGCGGAGGCCCAGAACCCGGTCGGGTTCTGGAAGTCAGGGATGAGATAGCCGAGCACGGGGCGTGCGTCGCGCAGCGCCGCCCGCAGGAGCGGCAGATCCCACCCGTCGGCGCCCACGGGAACGCCGACCGCAATGCAGCCGCGTGCGCGGACGGCATCCAGGGCGCCGGGATACGTGGGGGTCTCCAGCAGCACCCGGTCCCCGGGACGGGCGAACGTCCGCAGCGCCAGGTCCCAGGCGTGCAGGGCACCCTGGGTCACCAGGACCTGCGCGGGCTCGGTGGCCAGTCCCCGTCCCGAGAGGTAGCCGGCGATGGCCACGCGAGTGGCGGCAAGTCCAAACGGCTCATACCCGTGGCCGCCGAGCTCGGGGGCAAGCGCATGGGCAGCATGGAGGGCCAACTCCGCGAGGTCGGGCGGCGCCGGGAGGTTGGCCAGGGTGAGGTCAATCATGTCCCCGGCCGGCGGCTCGGCCTCGTCGGGGCGCCCCTCGGGCACGGGAGGGGAGGTGATCCAGCTGCCTCGGCCGCGGCGCGAGGCGAGGTAACGCTGCTCGCGCAGGACATCGAGGGCCGCCGTCACGGTGTTACGCGACACGCCCAGGACGAGGGCCAGTTCCCGCTCGGAGGGCAGGCGCGTGTACGGGGGCAGCCGGCCCTCCACGATCAACGCGCGCAGCGCGGCCGCCAGCGCCGGGTAGGCCACGCCGCCCCCGCGCCACTCCCCGAGCAGCCGCACGAGATGCGGCGTCGCCAGGCGGCGCAGCGCCACCACGGTGCCATCATCGCGCGATTGGCCCTGTCTGGATGGTGCCAAGTCTGGCAGTCTAACTGTGATGAGCCGCGCCGTCGCAGCCGTGAGCCACCCCGTCGCGTCCGTGGGCCGTCTGCTCGCGCCCGTTCCGCCGGATCGACGGGCGCGGCGGTTCGCCCAGTTGCTGGCCGGCCTCGTCGGGTACGGCGTGACCGCCTCGATGCTGGTGCTCGCCGGCCTGGGCCTTGACCCGTGGGACGTGTTTCACCAGGGACTGTCGCGGACCTTCGGCCTCGGCATCGGCACGTGGGCGATCATCGCCAGCGTGCTCGTGCTCGTGTGCGGCTGGATCCCGCTGCACCAGCGCCCGGGCGTGGGCACGGTGCTCAACGCCGTCATGGTCGGGTTCGTGATGGACGTGATCCTCGCCACGATCCATCCCCCTCACGTCCTGTGGGCGCGGATCGCGCTGCTGGTGGGCGGCGTGGTCGGCAACGGGTTCGCGACCGGTTTCTACATCGGCGCCGGTCTCGGACCGGGCCCGAGGGACGGCCTGAGCACCGGGATCGCCGCCCGCGGCTACTCGATGCGCGTCGTGCGCACCACCGTCGAGGGAACGGTGCTCGTCACCGGATTCCTGCTGGGAGGCACGGTGGGCATCGGGACCGTCCTGTACGCGACCGCCATCGGGCCGATCACGCACCTCACCATCCCAGCCCTCGCCATCGGCCGACGCCAGCGGCGCGACGCCACCGCGTCCGCGCACCCCGAAGTGTCACCGACAAAAATGTCGGTGTGACACTTGCAATTGTCTGACACGTGGGTTACCCTCGCTTCGAGGACCATCTTTGCCATGTATGCCCTGATCAACACCCTCCCCAGCAAGCCCCAGCGGACGCAAGTCGCGCTGGCCGGACCGCGCCCGCATCGCCTGTGGGAAGCGGCCCCCCGCAGCAATCCCATCACCCTCGCGGAGCGGCGCGTGCGCTAGAAGCAGACGCATATACCGGCCGAGCGAGGGCGACCCAGATGGGTCGCCTTTTTTTGTGCCGTCACGCGTCCCGGAGACGGGTGACACTGTCACTGACACCCGTTGCACGGGTGGCGGTGGCCCACGTCCAACGTCACACCCTTCGCCCGGCCAGGCGCTTTCACGGCAGAGCGCGGCGGCGGGCGAATGAAGATGCGCCGCCGCCTGCCGTCCAGGCGGCGGCGCCGAGCCCGGCAAGGCGGGTCCGCTACAAACACACACGGAGAAGGAAGGAGTGAGCAGCGATGCACATCAAGACGTTCGGTCCGGTCGACGAGCGCAGCCTCGACCAGCTCAAGCGATGCATGTCCGCGGGCGATGCCGAGTACGGCGTCCTCTGCGCCGACCATCACCCGGGCTACAGCCAGCCGATCGGCGGCGCGATCGCCTACGAGGGGTACGTCTCGCCGTCGGGGGCGGGATTTGACATCGGGTGCGGCAACAAGGCGGTCCAGACCGAGCTGACCCGCGCCGACCTCGAGGACCTCGGCGGCGTCGGGGCGATCATGAACCGGATCACGCAGCGGATCTCCTTCGGGATGGGCGTGCCGGCGCGCGAGCGCGTCGATCATCCGGTGCTCGACAAGGTCCGCAACGCGGAGTTCGCTCCGCAGCGCAAGCTGGCAGGGCTCGCAGAGTCCCAGCTGGGGACGGTCGGTTCGGGCAACCACTACGTCAACGTGATGGAGGACGAGGACGGTCACGTGTGGGTGGGGGTGCACTTCGGCTCGCGCGGGTTCGGGCACAAGACCGCGTCGGGGTTCCTGGCGCTGGCCCAGGGCCTGGCCTTCGACGGCCGCGCGCACGAGGGCGAGATGGACTCGCCGCCCGTCTTGCTGGAGCTCGGCACCGAGCTGGGCGACGCCTACATCGCGGCGATGCAGCTGGCGGGCGAGTACGCCTATGCGGGCCGTGACGTCGTGGTCGCCAAGGTGCTCGAGGTCCTGTCCGCCGAGGCGGTCCACGAGGTGCACAACCACCACAACTTCGCCTGGCGCGAGGAGCACGACGGGCGGACCTACTGGGTCATCCGCAAGGGCTGCACCCCGGCCCGGCCGGGCCAGGAGGGGTTCGTCGGCGGGTCGATGGGCGACATGTCGGTGATCCTCGAGGGCGTTGCCTCCGATGACGCGACCGAGTCGCTGTTCTCCACCGTGCACGGCGCCGGCCGGGTGATGAGCCGCACGCGGGCGGCCGGCAAGGTGCGGCGGCGCAAGCGGTGGGCGTGCAGCAACCGGGACTGCGACCGGCTCTTTGAGTCCGCCGCCGCCCGCTGTCCCGAGCACCCCGGATCGCGGATGCTCAAGACGTGGGTGCAGGAGCAGCTCAAGCCCGGAGTCGTGGACTGGCCGGCCGTCCAGGCACAGCTGCGCGACCAGGGGATCGTGCTGGTCGGCGGCGGCGCCGACGAAGCCCCGGAGGTCTACAAGCACCTGCCCGACGTGCTGGCGGCGCACGCCGGCTCGATTCGCGTCACCCACCGGCTGCGGCCGCTGGGCGTCGCGATGGCCGGCCGTGACGTCCACGATCCCTACAAGGATTAGGCCCCCGGCGTCTGTGTGCCCCTTCTCACAGCGCGCCCAAGACGGTAATGTGAAGATCCGCACGAGAGCGCAGAGCGACGCGCTCTCGTGGGGCGCGAGGGCGCAGGAGCAGAGGACAGAGGGGGCGAGATGTCGACGTGGACCACGCAGGCGATCTGCAATGGGACGCCGGAGGACGTACTTGAACTGCTGACGGAGCCGGGCGCGATCGCGCGCTGGTCACCGGTTCCGTTCACGCTTGTGGACACTGATCGGGAGCGCTTGTGCGCCGGGGACCGGGTGCGCGTGCGCGGCGAGCTCGCCGGCCGCGGACTGGAGTTCCTCGTTGACGTGGCCAGAGCCGACGACGGGCATCTCGCCCTCACCGCCACCGGGCCGATCCGGATCGACGTCGATTACCGCGTCGTAGGCGATGCGGGCGGGAGCAGCCTGCGGGCGCGCATCGGGGTGGCCGGAAGCGGCCTGTTCGGGCGCGTGCTCGCCGGTGCCGCCGACGCGCTGCTCGCAGCGGGGGCGCTGCGCCTGGCCGTCGATCGCATCGCCGATGAGCTGGAGCCGGCCGTGCTGGCAGCCTGACCCGCCTCAGACAGGCTGCCGGCCGGCCGGCCCAGGGCCGCCTGTGGGCTAGGTGAACGCCGAAAGGCCGGTCAGATCGCGGCCGAGGATGAGGGACTGGACGCTGTCGGTGCCCTCATAGGTCTCAACGATCTCGAGATCGGTGAGGTGGCGCGCCACGTGATACTCCAGCAGCAACCCGTTGCCGCCCATGATGTCCCGCGCCTCGGAGCAGACGAGCTTGGCCTTGCGCGCGTTGTGCAGCTTGGCCAGCGACGCCATCGGTCCCGTCATTTCGGCGCGCTCCTCCAACTGGGCGAAGCGAAAGCAGATGAGCTGCATCGCCGTCGTCTCGGCGACCATGGTCGCGAGCTTGGCCTGGACCAGCTGGAAGCCGGCGATCGGCTGCCCGAACTGTGAGCGCTCCGCGGCGTAGGCCACGGCCGCCTCGACGCCGGCCATCGCGTGGCCCACGCACTCCCACGCGGCGCCGCCCCGAGTCTCGTCCAGGACGCGCGTCGCGTCCTCGAAGGTACGCGCATCCGCGAGCCGATTGGCCGCCGGGACGCGGACGTCGTCCAGCGCGATCTCGGCCTGCCACACCGCGCGCTTGCCCATCTTGCCGGTGATCACGGTGGAAGCGTCGAAGCCGGCGGTGCCCTTCTCCACCACGAACGCGCCGACATCGCCCTCCTCGTCGCGCGCCCACACGATCACCAGATCGGCAAACGAGGCGTTGCCGATCCACCGCTTGGCGCCGTTCAGGACGTAGCTGTCACCGTCGCGCCGCGCCTCGGTCTCCAGCGACACCGAGTCCGATCCGTGCTCGGGCTCGGTGAGTGCGAAGGCCCCGATCAGCTCGAGGCGGGCCATCGGCGGAAGCCACCGGGCCTTCTGCTCGTCGGAGCCCAGCAGGGCGATCGAGCCCATCGCCAACCCGGAGTGCACGCCGAAGAACGTGTTCAGGCTCCCGTCGGCGCGAGCGAGCTCGCGGGAGACGATGCCGGCGGCCAGCCGCGACATGCCCGGGCAGCCGTAGCCGTCGATCGTGGTGCCGGCCACCCCGAGGTCCGCCAGCTTTGGGACGAGCTCGAACGGGAACTCAGCCCGCTCCCAGTAGGCGTTGATCACCGGCAGGACCTCGTGTTCGCCGAACGCGCGGACGCGGTCACGGATCGCGCGCTCATCGTCGGTGAGCTGCTGGTCGAGCAGGTAGTAGTCCGATGCGGCGGCGGCTCGGTCAGTCTGATTTTTGTTGGTCATCAGGTGTGTCCCTACCCGCAGTAGGCTGGCGATCACCGCAGGTCACGTCTCGAGCATGGGAGGAACCACGATGGATGCCGTCAACCGCCAGGTCCGCCTGGCCGCCCGCCCGGTCGGGCTGCCCAAGGCGAGCGACTGGGATCACACCGAGGAGCCCGTCGCCGAGCCGGGCGAGGGCGAGGTGCTCGTCAAGGTCAAGTACCTGTCGCTGGACCCGGCGATGCGCGGGTGGATGAACGACGGCCGGTCCTACATCCCGCCGGTGGGTATCGGCGAGGTGATGCGCGCCGGAGGCTGCGGCGAGGTGCTCGCCTCCGAGCATCCCGGATTCGAGCCCGGCGACCACGTCACCGGCATCACCGGGATCCAGGAGCACGCCGTCCTGCCCGGCGACTCGGTGATCAAGATCGACCCGGGGCTCGCTCCGCTCCCCACCTACCTGGGGACGCTCGGCATGCCGGGGATGACCGCGTACTTCGGCCTGCTGGACATCGGCAAGCCCAAGGAGGGTGAGACCGTCGTCGTCTCCGGCGCGGCCGGCGCGGTGGGGAGCGTCGTCGGCCAGATCGCCAAGATCAAGGGCTGCCGCGCGGTCGGGATCGCGGGCGGGGAGGAAAAGTGCCGGCACATCGTCGACGAGCTCGGCTTCGATGCCGCCGTCGACTACAAGTCAGAGAACGTCGTCAAGGGTCTGCGCGAGCACTGCCCCAACGGGATCGACGTCTACTTCGACAACGTCGGCGGCGAGATCCTCGACGCGGCGCTGGCCTGTCTGGCCCGCGGCGCCCGGATCCCGCTGTGCGGCGCGATCTCGCAGTACAACGCCGAGGGCGGGATGCGGGGGCCGGCCAACTACATGTCGCTGCTCGTCAACCGGGGCACGATGACCGGCTTCCTCGTCTTCGACTTCGCCGACCGCTACGCGCAGGCCGCCCAGGAGATGGCCGGCTGGGTCCAGGATGGCCGGCTCAAGGCCTTCGAGGACGTCGCCACCGGCGGCGTGGCCAAGTTCCCCGAGACGCTCCTGCGCCTGTTCAACGGGGACAACGTCGGCAAGCTCGTTCTCGAGGTCTAGCCCGGGGGCGCTCGCCCGCCGCATCCACCGCAACGACTCGGGGTGTGGCGGGTTAGCACCCAGGGGGCTGGAAATTTTCGCCGTCCCCTGCGAGGATCAAAAAAGAGGACCGCTACGACCGGGGGACCATAAATGCCGGGGACCAGGCTATTTGACGTGCGCGCTGCGCTGGCGGCGCTGGGGCTCGCTGCGCTTGCCGCGCTCGCCGTTGCCGTTGTCACTCACCTTCCAGTGCCCGCCCTGAGCGGGTCTGCGACGCACGCGAGCAGCGCCGGCCTCAGCCGGCTCCAGTCACTCCCGCTCCAGGCGCAGTCGGTCATCTCATCGACCATCGCCGCCGACAGCCGCGCCTTCGCCGCGCGGCGCACCGGGTCCGGATGGGGGCTGAGCGGCGGCGGCGTGCGCGCGGACTTCCGCGGGGCTGAGCCCACGCTGAGCCTGGCGGGTGGCAACACCCTTTCGTTGTCTCTCAGCGGCGCTCCGGTCTCAGCGGTGAGCGGGCACGGCAACCGCGTCACGCTCACCCGCGCCGGGATCCGCGAGTGGTACGCCGCGGGCCCGCTCGGCGTCGAGCAGGGGTTCACCCTGGCCCACCGTCCGGCGCGCGCGACCGTGCAGGGGCTGACCCTCGCGCTCGCGGTTGGCGGATCCCTGCGCGCCCAGGCCGCAGGATCCGATGTGAACTTCATGGCGTCGCGGGGCGATGTCGCGGCGCGATACGGCGGGCTTGACCGCGGTTGACGCGACCGGCCGGCGCTTGCCGAGCGCGCTGAGCGTGAGCCACGGGCGCGTGCTCATCGCGGTCAACGACCGCGGCGCGCGATACCCGATCACCGATCGACCCGCTGGTCCAGCAGGGCGCGCAAGCTGGTGCCCAACGACTCGATGACCAACGGGGCCGACAGTTCGGTCGGCAAGGGCGTCGCAATCTCGGCGGATGGCAACACCGCCTCATCGGCGGCCTTCGAAGACAACTCGAGCGTCGGGCGCGGCGTGGGTCTTCACGCGGTCCGGCGGGGTCTGGAGGCAGCAGGCGCCGAAGATCGTTCCGACCGATGAGGTCGCACGGCGGGAACTCGGCGAATTCGGGAGCAGCGTGGCGCTGTCCGCTGACGGAAACACGGCGTTCATCGGTGGCGACATGGACGACAGCGGACAGCGGCAACGGCGCGGCGTGGGTGTACGTCCGATCTGGATCGACCTACGTCGAGCAGCAGAAGCTCAGCGCGACGGGCGAGAACCCGGGCGGCGCACAACTTCGGCGCTAGCGTTGCGCTGTCCGCTGACGGCAACACGGCGCTTGTCGGCGGTCCGAGCAATCCAGGACCAGCAGCGGCACGGGGGTGCGGCCTGGGTGTTCACGCGTCAGCGGATCGACGTTGGACCAGCAGGGCGGGAGGCTCGCCCCGACGGTGGCGCTGGCCGGCGATAACAGCAGTTCGGTACGCAGTCGGTCTCTCTCTCGGGTGATGGCAATACCGCACTCATCGGCGGCTCCGGGGACAGCACGCCGGGGACGGCTCGGTCTGGGTCTACAGCAGGCACGTGGACACAGCGACCTAGATCGATCCCGGCTGACGCGGATCGAGCTTCGCGGCCAGCGCCCGTGCCGCCGCCGCGTTCGGTGGCTCGGTCGCCATCGTCCGTCGGACGGCACCACGGCCCTGATCGGCGGCGGAACCGGACGACACCGGTGGAGCGGGCGGCGCGGCGTTTGTCTTCACCGGCTCCGGGGCATCGTGGAACGCAGCAGGCCAAGCTGGTCCCGCAACGGCTGGGCAATGCGCTGCCTTCGGGAGCGCCGTCGCACTCTCCGCCGACGGGAAGACCGCGCTGATCGGCGACAACGGGAGTCGATCTCCTGCCATCGGCTCGGCGTTATCTGTTCACCCAGCTCAGGGCATCTGGACCCAACAGCAGACGCTCACCGGCGGCCGGAGAGACTTGGCTTCGGCTTCTTCGGCACCAGTGTCGCTCTGGCCGTCGATGGCCAGACCGCGATGGTCGGGGCACCCGCGGATAACAGCGGCATCGGGGCGGTCTTCGCCTTCGCGCCGCCGGACCCGGTGTGCTCGAGCGTGTCGGCGACGACGCCGCAAGGCGGCGGCGTCGGTAGCGGTGTCGCTCTCGTGCACGCTGCCCTCCGGGCGCATCGCCCGAACTACGCGATCCTCGGCGGACCGAGCAACGGCCACGTCAGCGCGGTTCAACGCGGCAACCGGCCAACTCACCTACACGCTCGGCGCCGTGCTTCTCGGGCCAGGACTCGTTCACCTACCGCGTAAGCGACCAGTGGGGCCTCTCGAACATCGCCACGGCAACGGTCGACGTGCCGTTCCTCCCGGTCCCGACGTGCTCGAACGTCACGGTCCGGGGCAAGAAGGGCGCGACGAAGGTGACGCTCACCCTGAAGTGCACGGGCCCCGCGGGCCACTCGTTCAGCTACGGGATCGTGAGCAAGCCCGGGAACGGCAAGCTGGGCAAGATCAACCAGTCAAACGGCAAGGTCACCTACACGACGTCGGTCGGTACCAGCGGCACCGATCGGTTCGTGTACAACGCGACGAACTCGGGTGGATCGTCGAAGGCCGCCACGGGCACGATCGTGCTGCCGAAGCTGGGGCGGATCACCTCCGTGCTGACGTGGAATCCGGACTTCGGTGCCGGAGCAACGTCGACGGTCATTCCCGACATTCTCCTCAAGAACGTGCCGGGCGCCGCGAAGGTCAAGCTCTCCTGCAGCAAGGGCTGTCCCATCACGACGCGCACGTTGGCGCTGGCCAAGCACCGCGTCTGCAAGGGCAAGGGCAAGAAGCGCAAGTGCAAGATGGTGGTGCCCAAGAGCGGCAACCTCGACCTCGGCCGCTACGTCAACCACCGGCGGGTCAAGGTGGGCGGCCAGATCACCGTGGCGGTGTTCCAGTCCGGCTCCATCGGCAGACAGTTCGTGTTGAAGATGATCAAGAGCAAGCAGCCGACGCTGACCATCCGGACGCTGGCTCCGGGCTCCACCAAGCTCTGTCCCGGCTGTTAGCGCGTCTTCCGAGACGGGCCGCGGCGCTCGCCGGCGCCGCGGCCCTGATCGGTCCAGAAACCGGGCTCACCATGGTTTCGGCCTGATCACAGGCCGAGGACCGCGCCTGGTTACAGTGAAAGCCAGGCGCAGCTACGGCACAGAAGGGGACTTGTTCGCATGGTCAGACTGAGTCGCTGGTGTATCGCTCATCGACGGTGGGTGATCGGGGGATGGGTCCTCGTGGCGGTGCTCACGACGGTGCTCGCCAGCGCCGCGGGTCGCCATTACGCCACGGACTTCAGCCTCCCGGGCACCGAGGCCCAGCGCGTCGTGGACCTGCTCGGCAGCCAGTTCAAGGCCCAGAGCGGGGACGTGGACACGATCGTCTTCCACACCGCGCAGGGGAGCGTCAACGACCCGGCCGTCCGCAACGCGGTCACCCCGGTGCTGGAGCGCGTCGCCAAGATGCCGCACGTCACCGACGTCGTGAGCCCGTACACCAGTGCCGGTGCGGTGGAGGTCTCCAAGGACGGCAAGACCGCCTTCGCCACCATCAACTACGACAAACGGGCCAACCTCCTGCCCGACAAGACGGGCCAGCCGGTGCTCGACGCGATCAACGCGGTCAAGGTCCCCGGGCTCACCCTTGCCGCCGGCGGGCAGGTGATCGAGAACGCCGAGGGCTTCAACATCGGTCCTGCCACGTCGGTCGGGGTCTTGGCCGCGCTCATCATCCTGCTGCTCACCTTCGGCTCGCTGAGCGCGGCTGGGATGCCGCTGGTGACCGCCGGCCTGGGCCTGATCACCGGTGTCGCGCTGGTGGGCATCGGAACGCACGTCACCAGCATGTCCAACGTCGCGCCGGAGCTGGCGATCATGATCGGCCTGGGCGTGGGGGTGGACTATGCGCTGTTCATCCTGACCCGGTTCAGGGAGAACTACGCCCGCAACGGGGACGTGCAGTTGTCGATCACGCAGGCCATGGACACGTCGGGGCGGGCCATCCTGCTGGCGGGCACGACGGTGATCATCGCGCTGCTGGGCATGTTCGCCACCGGTGTGACCTTCATGTACGGGCTGGCGATCGCCTCGGTCCTCGCGGTCCTGACCGTTCTGCTGGCATCACTGACCGTGCTCCCCGCGCTGCTGGGCGCCTGGGGGAACCGGGTGGTGCGCCCCACCCGCAGGGCGCGCCGCCGCGAGGCGAGGGGCGAGGCACCACGGGAGTCGGCGTGGCGGCGCTGGAGCCTCGTCGTGCAGTCACGCCCATGGCCGCTGGCGATCGCGTCGCTGCTGGTCATGCTCGTGTGCCTGCTGCCGGTGCTGGGACTGCGCCTGGAGTCAAGCGACGCCGGCAACGACCCGTCCGGCACCAGCACCTACCGCGCCTTCAACCTGCTCTCCCACGGCTTCGGCTCGGGCTTCAACGGCCCGCTGGAGATCGTCGCCCAGCTCGACAACCCGGCGCAGCAATCACAGCTGGCGGCGTTGCGCACCGCCGTGGCCAAGACACCGGACGTGGTGGCAGTGACCGAGCCGCGCGTGGCCCCCTCGGGCAAGGTCGCGGTGATGGAGGCCTATCCCGCGTCCGCGCCGCAGGACCAGGCGACCACCGATCTGGTCAACCACCTGCGCGACGACGTGCTTCCGCAGTTCAAGACGTCGTTCGCCGACCGTCCGCTCGTGGGCGGATTCACCGCGGGCTCGATCGACTTCTCCAAGGTCCTGGCGAGCAAGCTGCCGTTGTTCATCGGGATCGTAGTCGTGCTCTCAGCGCTGCTGCTGTTCGTGATCTTCCGCTCGCTCGTGATCCCGGTGCAGGCGGCGCTCATGAACCTGCTCAGCATCGGCGGCGCGCTGGGCGCGACGGTCCTGGTGTTCCAGAACGGATTCTTCGCCAGCGTGCTGGGGGTGGACAAGGGCCCGATCGAGCCATGGATCCCGGTGCTGATGTTCGCGGTGGTGTTCGGCCTGAGCATGGACTACGAGGTGTTCCTCATCTCCCGCGTGCGCGAGGAATGGGTGCGCCAGCGCAACGCGACCGCGGCGGTGGCTGACGGAATCGCCCACACCGGGAAGGTGATCAGCGCCGCGGCGGCGATCATGATCTGCGTCTTCCTCTCGTTCATGCTCGGTGACCAGCGCTCGATCAAGGAGTTCGGGTTCGGGCTGGCCGCGGCGGTGTTCCTCGATGCGCTCGTCATCCGCTGCGTGATGCTGCCCGCGGTGCTCGAGATCCTGGGCCCGACGACCTGGGCGCTGCCGGACTGGATCGACCGGCGGCTGCCCCGGATCCGGATCGAGGGCCACGGCGCCGAGGAGGACGCGCTGGACGAACAGCTCTCCCGCGATGACACCCCCATGCCGGACCCCGCCCCGTTCCGCAGCTGAGACGGCCTCGCCCCGGAGGCCACCGGCCCGCGCTGGTAGGGTCAGCACACCGTAATGTGGATGCGCGCTTCGGTGACGACATTGAGCGTGGCCATCGCGTTGGCTGCGTGGCCGGTCGCGGCCTCGGCCGACGCGCCGGCGACCAACTACGACGCCGATAACCACAGCCAGAACCTCTACTTCGCCGGGACGGACGGGGCGCTGCGGGAGATCGCGTGGGTGGCGGCCTCCGGGTGGGGGCCGGTCTCGACGGTGGTGGCGCCGGGCTCGCTGGGGTCCGGGCCGGGGACGAACTACGACCCGGAGAACAAGAGTCAGAACCTCTACTTCCCCGGGACCAACGGGTCGTTGCGGGAGATCTCGTGGACCCTGTCCGCCGGATGGAACCACGCGTCCGCGGTCGCGCCCGCGGGCTCGCTGCGGTCGGCTCCGGCGACGAACTTCGACCCGGACAACCACAGCCAGAACGTCTACTTCGAGGGAACCGACGGGTCACTGCGGGAGATCGCGTGGGTCGCGGGGTCCGGGTGGGGGCCCGTGTCGGTGGTCGCCCCGACAGGGTCGCTGGGGTCCGCGCCGACGACGAACTATGACCCGGGCAACCAGAGCCAGAACGTCTACTTCGAGGGAACCGATGGGTCGTTGCGGGAGATCGCGTGGACGCCCTCGGCCGGGTGGGACCACGTCTCGGTGGTCGCGCCCGCAGGATCGCTGGGCTCGGCGCCGGCGACCAACTACGACCCGGACAACCAGAGCCAGAACGTGTATTTCGCCGGTCCCGATGGGTCCTTGCGCGAGATCGCCTGGACCCCGTCGGCCGGGTGGGACCACGTCTCGGTGGTCGCGCCCGCAGGATCGCTGGGCTCGGCTCCGGCGACGAACGTCGACCCCGACAACCACAGCCAGAACGTGTACTTCTCCGACCCCGACGGATCTCTGCGTGAGATCTCATGGACCCCATCGGCCGGGTGGGACGCGATGTCGGTGATCACCTCCCCCGGCCTCCTCAGCGCTCCCGCGCCCACCGTGGTGCCGGCCCCGCCGGCGGGGACCGGGTCGGTCGCCCTCACCCCGACGCGGAGCCAGCGGCGTCGCAAGCTGGCGGTGAAGATCGTGATGAAGTGGCACTGGAACCACGGTCACACGCGACTGCTCTGGGTCAAGATCGGCCGGGCGCCCCGCCGGGCCGCGCTCTCGATCAGTTGTCGCGGGCGAGGATGCCCGCCGCACAGGCTCCACGCGAGCTCCGCCACGCTTCGCCGCCGACACCGCACCCTCACCGGCAAGACCTACCAGGCGGGCGACCGGCTCGTGATCTCGCTCACCGCGCCGTCCTGGAAGTCCGAGCGCGCCCGGATCACGATCCGCAACGGCCGTCAGCCCAGCCTGCAGCTCCTCTAGTCAGACCGGGGTCCGCGAGCCGCGCAGGAAGTGCGCGATCGAATCAGACAGCAGCTCATCGAGCTGGTCGGGGGCCACCATGCCGCCGGTGAGCAGCGCGGCGATCCCCTGAATCGTCGCGAACAGGACCAGCCCCACACGCTCGGGGTCCCCGGGCTCGAGCCGTCCCTCGGCCTGTCCCTGGACGATCATCTCGAGCATCACGGAGAAGGCCCGCTCCGCCGCGTCCTGCAGCGCGTCGGCCTGGTCACGGTGCTTGGCGGCGAACATCAGCTCGAGCAACGCCGGGTCCGCGGTGGCAAAGCGGATGTAGGCGGCGGCCGTCGCGTGCAGCCGCGCGTCGAAGTCCTCGCCGGCGCCGTCGACCGCCGCGCGCAGCTCGGACTGAAGCCGGGCAAAGCCCGTCTCGGCGAGTGCGTCGAGCAGGGCCTGGCGGTCGGGGAAGTGCCGGCGGGGGGCGCCATGGCTGACGCCGACGTCACGGGCGAGCTCGCGCAGCGACAGCTCCTGGACGCCGCGCTCGCGGACGGTGCGCTCCGCCGCATCGAGCAGCGCGCTGCGCAGATTGCCGTGGTGATAGGGACGCTCGGGCATCGACCGCGCAGAGGCTAGCGAACAAAGTAGCTCTTGACAACATTGTGGTCAGCGCCTACATTGTTGTCCATGACTACTTTCTCCGCCTCCTCCATTCCCGACATGACCGGCAAGACGGTCATCGTCACCGGCGCCAACAGCGGCATCGGCCGGGCCGCCGCGACCGCGCTGGCCGACCACGGCGCCCGCGTCGTCCTGGCCGTCCGCAACACCGACAAGGGCGACGCCGCCGCGTCGCAGATGCCGGGCACCACCGAGGTCCGACGCCTGGACCTGGCCAGCCTGGCCTCGGTCAAGGAGTTCGGCGCGGGCTGGGACGGCCCGATCGACATCCTCATCAATAACGCGGGGATCATGATCCCGCCGCTCTCGCGCACCGCCGACGGGTTCGAGATGCAGTTCGGCACCAACCACCTCGGGCACTTCGCGCTCACCAACCTGCTGCTGCCACACATCACCGGGCGCGTGGTCACCGTCTCGTCCACGGGTCACCGCATGGGCAAGATCGACTTCTCAGACCTCAACTGGGAGCGCAAGTCCTACCGGGGGTGGCGCGCCTACGGCCAGTCCAAGCTGGCCAACCTGCTCTTCACCGCCGAGCTCCAGCGCCGGCTGATCGACGCGGGCTCGGCCGTCGAGGCCAACGCCGCCCATCCCGGCTACGCCGCGACCAACCTCCAGTTCCACAGCGAGAACCGGTTCATGGACCTCATCTCGGCGATCGGCAACCGCGTGATCGCCCAGGACGAGAAGGGCGGGGCGCTGCCCACCCTCTACGCCGCGGTAGCCGACATCCCCGGCAACAGCTTCGCCGGCCCCGGCGGCTTCATGGAGTCACGCGGGGCGCCCAAGCTCGTGGGCCGGTCGGGCGCCGCGACGGATATGGACGTGGCGCGCCGGCTGTGGGACGTCTCCGAGCAGCTGACGGGTGTCAGCTTCCCGCTCGCCGCACAGCCGGTCCCCACGCGCGTCTGACGACTACCACCTACTCCCTCCCTCGAGGATGTGACCTCGTGAGCTTGACCACCGACACCCCCGGGCCGACCCGTACGGTCACACGCCCCGACCGTCCCGCCGTCGCGGCGCGGCGACCGCCGACCAGCACGCGGGTCCCCCGCCGCAGGTGGGCGATACTCAGCCGCGTCGGGCCGTCGGTGCGCACGGTGATCGTCCCGGTCCGCAGCCTGGCGGTGGCGGTATCGACCGTCAACGCGGAGACATCCGTGAGCGTGAGTCGCATCCGGGGGCGCGCCGCGGGACGTGCCCCGAGCTTCCAGCTCAGCGACGTGCTCGTCCCCGGCAGCGGCTGAGTGACGAGCGCCGGCCCGGATCTCACGGCGCTGACCGCGCGACTGGGCAGCGCCGCGTCATCGGCGACGATCCCGGCGACCGTGCCCGCGGAGGCGTCGCGCGCCGCCAGGCCGCTCAGCCAGTAGTCGCCGGTGGCGCCGATCCCGAGCGCGGCGCTCGAGAGGCTCGGATACCAGTCGTAGGTGAAGCTGCCGGGATCGCTCACGCGCACCGGGTTGCCCAGCGCGGCGACGGCGTCTGAGAAGCGGTCCTCGGTGGCGAAGGCCAGGTGGTCGGCGCCGGTGTGGATGAACAGGTCATAGCGCTGGCCGGCCTGATCGAACGCCTGCGCCTGGGCGATCACGCCGGTCGTCGGTACGAGCTCGTCGGCGTAGGTCTGGTCGATCACGTAGGGGAGCCAGCGGGCGTTGGGCACCATCGCCGAGCTCTGCCCGTCCTGGGCGCACGCCGGGTCCTGGGCGGCCGGCGCGGTCGCTCCCGGGTACACCTCCACGCCGCATGCCACCGGTCCGTCGAGCACGAGCGCGCCCGCGAAGTCGTCGGGGTGCTCGAAGGCGAGCTTGTAGGACGCCCAGCCGCCCATCGAGTAGCCCGAGATGACCGTCCGCGCCGGGTCCAGTGTGTAGCTCTGGGCCAGCTGGCGCCACACCTGCCAGAAGTCGGTCTCCGCCTCGTTGTAGTACCAACCGGCGGGCCCGAAGCCCTCGGTGGTGGCGCAGATCGAGCCGCGGTCCTGGCAGAGCTGCTGGATGAGCTGGGGATCGAGCGCGCCGTACTGGTTGTAGTTGACCTCGAGCGAGTGCAGGATCCAGGTGAGTGGCGTCCGGTGCCCCGGCCGGTAGCCGGTAGGCACGTAGACGGCGTAGGGCTGGACCCGTTCCATCAGCGTCGGCTTGAAGTCCCCCTCGGTCCCGTCGTCGGTCCGTTGCCCGGCCCCTGGATCCAGGCGCGACACGTACCAACGGGCGCTGTATCCCGTCGGCTGGGGCTCGGGCGTCGTGTCGGCGGCGGCCAGGGCCGACCAGTCCACGAGCTCTGAGAACTTCGACACGTCGCCGGTGGCCAGGGTGTCGGCCTGGTCGTCCTCCATCCAGAAGTTGCCGGTGACCGTGCGCGCCAGCCCTTCGAGCCCGAGCGTGCTGCCGACGGGGGTGGCGGCGAGCGCCGCCTGCGCCGCGGCCGCCAGGGCATCGCTCGAGCCGTCGGTGTAGATGGGCGGCTCCTGGGCGACGGTGCGGAAGGTGATGTTGTAGACGCGCTCGGCGGGCAGCGGAAGCGCGCTGGTCCCCGCGGTCTGGACCTCGGGCGCAGCGAAGTTCTGGCCCGACGCGTCGGCCAGCCCGGCGGCCAGCCGCACCCGCCAGGTTCCGCTCACCGGCAGCAGGCTGCGAGGGACGGCGACGATGAACGACTTCGCTACGGGGTCGACCGTGAGGCTGCCGCCATTGGCGACGACGTTCGTGCGCAGCCCGGTCAGCGGGTTGACGAGCCAGGCGCCGCGGCTCGAGACGACGAGCGCCTGGTCGATGCCGGGCGAGCTGACTCCGGCCGAGGCCGGCCAGGCCGCGGAGCCGGTGGCCGAGTTGTCGTCGGTGTCCAGCGTCCATTCGGCGATCGGGATGCTGGGGTCGGCCAGCGTCACCCAGTCCACCCGCCAGTAGCTGAAGGCGCCCTTGACGCCGACGCCGGCGCGGAAGATGTCGGCGCCGTTGTTGTCGGCGGCGCCGGATGGGAAGACGTAGTCCCCCTGGCGCCCGGCCAGCCCCGAGCTCTGCGCGAACGTGGACGTGTTGAACCCCTGCGGGCTCGAGGCGCCGTAGTCGTCGTAGATGAAGTCGGTCCACAGCGAGGCGCCGCCGGCGAGCCGGCCTGTCCCCGAGGTCTGCGGGAACGTGCTGGGGAACGGCCACGCGGTGGGGGAGGGCTCGGGCAGCGACGGCGCGGGAGAGGCCGCCGCGCCGGGCACATCGGTGGGCATCCCCGTGGGCATCTGGGCACTGGCCGTCGCCGCGCCCTGCCACGCGCAGACGCCCACGATCAGCAACGTGAGCAACGTGAGCAACGTGTGGCGACGTGGCTGCCGGGCCCGGTCTCCTCGCACTCCCTGCACAATACACCAGGAGACGGTGTTTTGAACTATGAGAAGGTTAGGAGCGCAGCTTCTCGGGGTCCCAGCCCAGGCAGACGCAGCCGTAGCGCTCGCCCTTCACGGACAACGGGACCGCCAGCGTGGTGAGGACGGCGCCAGTGTCACGGGCGTACGTCTGCACCAGGAACGGGTGAGAGCCGGCACTGCGGCTGCTCAGCCGGGCGCCCGCGCTCCGGATCTGGGCACGCGTGAGCACCTCGGCCGGAAGGTTCACGCCCAGCTCCATCCGCGACGCGCGGGTCAGGGCGCCGGAGTCCAGGAAGAAGCGCTTGGTCCGGTTGCCCGCGAGGTCGCGCGCCGGATCGCCGGTGATGTCCTGGGAGAAGATGGTGTTGTGCGCCGGCGCATACGCGTTGAGGTCAAACGGCAGCGCGAACGTCAGTCCGGGCTCAGCTGTGAGCACCGCGTCCATGCGCTCCATCATCTGACGATCCACCGCCGCGTCGTAGGCGGTGTGGAACTTGGCGGGGGAGAAGCCCGCGGGATCGGCGGCCGAGACGTCGAACAGCCTGCCGAACCGCGCGATATTGCCCCCTTTGGCTTCGGTGTAGCGCAGCTCGAGCATCTGGGCCAGGCTCACGTGACGCGTGTCGATCGCGGTCTCCATGATCTCCTGCAGGTCCGCGGCCAGCCCCTCGCAGCGGGCCCGCAGGCGGCTGACGAGGCCCGCGGTGTCAAACCGGCCGATGATCGTCGAGGCTCGCTCGGTCGCGGCCGATGACCCCAACTGAGCTGCGGCGACCGAGCCGACGTGGGACTCGATCTCCGCGCTCCCAGCCGTGATCGCCTGGAGGTTGGCGTCGATCGCGCTGACGTCTGCGAGCTGCTCGCGGGACAGCGCCGCGATCTTACGCGCCCGCTGGTCAGACCGGGCGGCCAGGCCGCCGATCCGCTCAAGCGCCTCGCGGCCCGCGCCCGCTCCGGCCGCGCTCTCGGCCGACTGGTCGCGCGCGGTGGCCGCGGCGCTCACCACCTCCTGCATCTGGGCCTGGGTGCGCGAGACGGTCTCGCGGATCTGAGCGGTCTGGGAGGCCGTCTCCGCCGAAAGCCGCTTGACCTCGTCGGCCACCACGGCAAAGCCGCGGCCGTGCTCTCCGGCGCGAGCGGCCTCGATCGCCGCGTTGAGCGCCAGCATCTTGGTCTGGTCGGCGATCCGGTCGATGATCGCCGAGAACTGGCCGATGCTGGTCAGCTCGTTGGCGGCCAGGTTCTCCACGAGCTCGTGCATGCGGACCGTGTGCTCGGAGATCTGGTCGAAGGCGTCGATGATCGGGCCGATCACGTCCAGCCCGCGCGCGCTCTCCTGGGCGAGCTGCTCGCCCAGCTCGGCGGCGTCCGCCGCTGACAGCGCGGCCTCGTCAGACGACGCCCGCAGGGAACCCGCGCGATCGGTCACCTGCCGCAGGTCGTCGCGCAGCTGCACGATCTGATCGCCGATCAGCGACACGGCGGCGGCGCTGCGTGCCGAGCCGCAGGAGAACTCCACGGTGATCTGCGCGAGCTCGTCGAGCGCGCCGCTCACGTCGCGGCTGAGACCGCCCAGCTCGCCGTCGCGCAGAGCCAGCTCGCGGAGCGGCCATACGCCGTTGCCACCCGGTACGGGGTGGGTGTCTGTGCGTTCCTCGATCGCCATAAACGAACCTGCACAGGCAGATCGGCCGCGGCGGTCAGACCTTTAATGCTGATGTACGGGTACGAACCGCCTACGGCACGGTCACGCCCTGAAGCTGGACCGGACCGTTGAGCGGGTTGAGCTCGGTGGCCTGGTCCACGCCGGGCGGCGTGATCGTGTCCATCACCTTGGGCACGGTGTTGGGATCGACGGCGCAGATCTTGGCCGTCCCGCCGGGAGCGCAGACGCCGAAATTGAACTCCTGCGGTGTCGCCGCCCACGTGCGTGCCGAGCCCGGGCTGAACCCGTCCTGCCCGGTGAGGGCGACCGTGAAGGTCCAGCCGGAGCTAACGGAGCCGAACGCGGGCCGCGGCAGGACGATCGTCGCCGTGTCACTGGGCTGGTCGACCACGAACCGGGCGGCGCCCAGCGAGGTCCCGCCGGGATTGACCCACACCGGCGGGGCCCCGAAGCCCTGAACCTCGAGGCGCTGGCTCCACGCGTCAGCCGGGGCGATGGTGTAGTTGGCGCCCGGGAAGAATGGAGCCGTCGATGTGGTGGTGGCCGACGGGTCGTGGACGTAGACGTCCAGCAGCTGAGCGCCGAAGTCGTCGCCGAACGTCTGCGCGAGCGTGCGGAGCTTGAACTGGAGGTAGACGTTGGTGGCCGTCTCGTTGACCTGCATCGCGGTGAGGTCGAACTCGCCTGAGACGAAGTTGGAGTCCGTCGGGTACTGGTAGGTGCCCGGGCCGTTGTCGTCGCCTGACGGGTCGGTGGTGCTGAACACCGTCGTCCCCGGCAGGGTCACGCTGGAGGCCTGGGTGTAGGCGGTGCGGTTGCCCTTGGTGGCAGTCACCGTAATCGGCGAGGCGCCGAAGCTCCAGGGCAGCGTGAGCGACCAGTTGCCGCCGGAGTCCGCGACGGTGGAGGCCAGCGTGGCCATCCCCGCGCCGACGGGAATCGTCTCGGCGTCGACGTCGGCGCCCGGCAGGGTCGTGCCGGTCAGCGTCGCGCTCGTGCCCGCCGCATCGGGGACGAGCGAGGCGACCGTCAGCCCGAACGTGCCCGGCATCCCGTGCGCGACGTAGCGGTCAGAGACGATGTCGGGCGTCTCCACGCTCCGCCCCGCGCCGAGGTCGATGGTCAGCCGCGCCACGGTGGCCTGCGCCCACGTGAGCGGGCTCGCCGAGCCGACCGGCTTGCCGTTGGTGAAGCCGATGGAGGCGGTGGTCGGGTCGGTGCCGAAGGGGGAGGGCGCCAGGTCGGGGTCCTCCCACACCTGCTCTGGCTCCAGGCCCTGGCCCGAGGTCATGTTGCGCATCGCGGTCAGCAGGCCCTCGGCCGCGGACGCGTGGCCGGCGGCCAGGTCATACTGCGCGCGCTCGTCGCTGAGCACGGGCCACAGATGGCCGGTCCCCTGGTTTGACGGGGCCCACGGCGCGCCGGTGGGCGAGCAGCTCGTGTTGACGCTCATGAAGCAGTCGCCGTAGCCATCCGTTGATGCTGTCGCCGACGCACCCTCGCTCGTGCCGTAGCGATACCAGCCCGGTCCGCTGTTGGTGCTGCGCTCGATCGTGTTGTCGATCACCGTCAGCGAGGCACGGATGTCCGGGTCGCGCGCGGGGAGGATGCCCAGCCGCACGAGCTCCAGGAAGCCGGCATCGACGATCGAGCGCTGGTCAAAGCTGCCGTTGACCCCGTTGCCCAGGCCATAGGAGATCGCCGCGTTGGGGTCTCCGGTCTTCGACACCCGGATGAAGTACCGGCCCGACCCGTAGGGGCCGGTGCTGGTGACCGTCCAGGCTTTGATGTTGCGCGCGAAGTCGTCAGCGGTGGCCTGGTAGACGCGGGCGTGCGCCCAGTCGTGGTTGACCGCGGCGATCTTGGCCGCGGCGGTGAGGCCGGCGATCTCGGCGGAGATCGTCGAGGGCGAGTAGCCCGACTGCTCCTCCCAGCGCTCGACGCCGTCAGACGGCCCGTGGGCGACGAGGAAGTCGGCGGCCGGGACGACGTGGTTGGTGTACAGCGAGGCGTTGTGGGCGAGGCCCGACTGCCAGTCCATGAGGATCGGGTAGGAGGTCTCGTCGAGCTGGAGGCCGCCGGTGTCAGGCGCGGGCTTGCCGTTCTCCAGGGAGTTGCGCGGCATCGATCCGTCGGACTGCTGCTGGCGATCGAACAGGAACAGCGTCGCGTCCTGCGCCGTGCGGACGTCGCCGGCGACGAGCAGCCCGGTGAACGCCTCGTACAGGTCGCGGGCGAAGACCTCGCGGTAGGAGCCGAAGTACGTCGGCTGGCCGTTGGTCAGGTTGCCGGCGGCCACCGCCTGGCCCCACGGTGAATCGAGCCCGGCCGCGATCGCGCCCGGGAACTGCTTGTCCTCAGAGGCCTTGACCACGTTGACCGAGGCGTAGTACTCCTGGTCGGCGGCGTGACCGAGCCACCGGGCGGGGCGGTTGAGCCCCGCGTCATAGCGCTGCCACTGCCCTTCGTAGGCGCCCCAGGCGCGCCCGAAGCGCTGGTCCGCGGACCCTGCGGCGGTCGCGATGGCGGCGGCCTGGGTGGTGCCGAACCCCAGCGCCAGGTCGGTGGATCGGTCGTGGCGCAGCCGCAGCTGTGCCGTCAGGGTGACGTGGCCGTTGGGCGCGGAGTCGTATGACGTGCTGAGCGCGTGCGCGGAGTCGAGCATCGTCAGGCCGTCGGACGCGCTGTCGGCATAGCCCACGCTCTCGGCGCCAAAGCCGTGCTTGGCCTGCAGGGCCTCGAAGGTCGGGACCGCGTAGTCGCGGTTGGTGGCATCGGTGACGGTGTTGGTGTTGGCGTCGACCGGGACCGAGCCGACCAGGGAGGCGCTGTTGGCCCCGGCGTTCTGGCTGCCCCCGCCGCCGGTGCCGCCGGCCAGCGGGTCGAGCCGCACATAGACCTGATCGCCCCGCGGGCCGCGGAAGCGCGTGTGCATGAGCACCGCGTCGCGCGCGGGGTCCGCGATGTAGGTCGTGGTGATGGAGTAGTGGTGGGCGGCGCTGGAGGCGACGATCGTGCACGACATGCCGGTGGGGTCGGGCACGACGCGGTAGGTCATGTCGCGGGTCTGCAGGTCGGTGAAGGTCGAGCCGTCGGTGACGACGTACTGGAGCGTGTGGACGTTGGTGGCGTCGACGTTGGGCCAGTAGGTGTCAGAGAGGACGCCGTCGGCGACCGTGAACCACACCCGCGAGGTCGTGTTGCGGGCGGTGCCCACGCAGTCCTTGCGCGCAAGGTCGAAGTAGCTCTCCGAGCCGGGCGCACCCGGTGCGACGGCGGCAGCCGCCGCGGAGCTCATTAGGCCGGCGCACAGGGCACCAGCAACGACCGCAACCGCAAGAACGCGACGCTTCACGGCTATCCCCTCTCTCCTGGATTCCCTACCTGGCTGCGTCTACCGGCGGCGTGACGCAGCCGGATCAGCATACGCCCTGCCGGGTCCCGGGCCAAGCAGTTCACCCGCTGGCATTAACCTCATGGTCACCGATGTCCGCCGCCGCCGACAGCCCCGCCCTGCCCCCCTTCACGGGGATGGCCCTGGACCGGGCCTCGACGGAGCGCAAGGACGCCGAGTGGATCCGGGCACGGGTCGGCGATCCGGCCTCCCGGACGATCACGGCGGGCCGCGAAGGGGTGCTGGTCCGCGACGGCGATCGCGCAACCCCGGCGCTCGTGCGCGACGCCGTGCCCCCAGCGGAGGAGGCGGACCCGATCCTGCTGGGGCTCGACGGCGATGCGGCACTGTTCGCCGTCGATCTCGACGGTCTGGCACCGGGCGACCGAAGCCAGGCGATCGACGGCAACCACGTGATGAGCCTGCGCGAGGCGGGAGCGCTGATGGCGCCGTCGGAGGCGGGCCTGGCCGCGTATGTGATGGCGCTGCTCAACTGGCACCGGCGCCATCGCTTCTGCTCCAATTGCGGCAACGCCACGTACGTCGCCGAGGCTGGCTACACCCGGCACTGCCCCCACTGCGGCGCCGACCACTTCCCCCGGACCGACCCGGTGGTGATCATGACCGTCGAGCACGACGACCGGCTGCTGCTGGGCCGGCGCGCCGGCTGGCCGTCAGGGCGCCTGAGCGTGCTCGCCGGGTTCGTGTCGCCGGGCGAGTCGGCCGAGGAGGCCGTCACGCGCGAGGTCCAGGAGGAGTCCGGGATCATCGCCCGCGACCCGGTGTTCGTCGCCTCCCAGCCGTGGCCGTTCCCGGCGTCGCTGATGCTCGGCTTCCACGCCGTGTCCGATGGCGGCGAGCCCCGGGCCACCGACGGGGAGCTCGAGGAGGTCTACTGGCTGGGCCGCGACGCGATCCAGGAGGCGATTGACGGCGGCGACCCTGGCTTTCAGCTGCCCCCGCCGGTGTCGATCGCGCGCTTTCTGATCGACCGGTGGGTGGCGCGCGGGTAGCGAGTCTGCTGGCAGGGTGCGGCATGGCCGAGACGTGACTCGGGGCGTTGGCGTGGGATCGGGTTCTGAACGCTCAGATCGCACACCCCGGTGGTGGACGGTGTGCGATCTGAGAGTTCAGCCCGCTGAACCCACAGAACGCGCGCCGCGCCATCGGACGGTGTGCGATCTGTGGGTTCAATAACTGGCGCAACTACACGCGCTGCATCGTCCGAGCCGGTGTGCGCGCATTTGCACCCGCCAAGCTGGCCCTACACGCCCCGCGACCGCTCCGGCCGCGTCGCGCGTGTAGTTGCGCTAGGTCCGTGACGCCTCCGGCGCAGACGCTCACGACGCCCGCGCCGCGCCCGCGCCCTAGCCGCCTGCGCCTTCACCGCCCGCGCCGCGTTATGCCCGGGGATGCCGCTCACCGCGCCGCCTCGCCGCGCGCCCGCTCCGCACACCAGCACGTTGTCCCGCGGGGTCTCGACGCCCCAGAGCCCGGCCTCGGCCTCGTCGTCGGTGAACGGCCACGTCAGGTCGCGGTGGAAGATGTGGCCGCCGGGCATGCCCAGCTCGGCCTCGAGCTCGAGCGGGGTGTGCGCCTCCAGGCACGGCGCGCCGTCGGGCGTGTGCAGCAGGCAGTCCTCGATCGGCTCGGCCAGCACCGCGTTGATCGACGCCATCGTGGCTGCCACCGCCGCCTCTCGCGCGGCGTCGTGGTCGGCGCGAAACAGCCGCGCGGGCATGTGCAGGCCGAACACCGTCAGCGTGTGCACGCCGGCGGCTCGGAGGTCGGGGCCGAGGATCGTCGGGTCGGTGAGGGAGTGGCAGTAGGCCTCGCAGGGCGGCAGCTCGGGGATCTGGCCGGCGGCGGCCTGGGCGTAGGCACGCTGGAGCTGGTCGTAGCCCTCGTTGACGTGGAAGGTGCCGGCGAAGGCCTCCTCCACCGACACGGCCGGATCGCGCAATCGAGGCAGGCGGCGCAGGAGCAGGTTGAGCTTGAGCTGGGACCCCTCGGGGACCTCGCCGGGCGCCGGGTCGCCCATCAGCTCGGCCAGCACCGCGGGAGCGACGTTGGCCAGCACGCGCCGGCCCTCGTACACCTCACCGCTGCCGACGTGCACCGCCACGCCCGCGCCGTCTGACTCGATCCGCGTCACCGGTGCGTTGAGGCGCAGCTCGACCCCCGCCCGCCCGGCCGCGTCGGCGAGCGCGCCCGAGAGCGCCCCCATGCCGCCGACGGGGATGTCCCATCGCCCCGTCCCGTTGCCGATCACGTGGTACAGGAAGCAGCGGTTCTGCAGCAGCCCCGGGTCATCGAGCGCGGCGAAGGTTCCGATGAGGGCGTCGGTGGCGACGATTCCGCGGACGGGATCCGAGTCAAACGAGGACTCGAGCAGCCGTGACAGCGGGGCCTCGAACAGCGCCTCCCAGGCCGTCTCGTCGGCGACCAGGCCCTGCAGCTCGGCGCGGGAGCGCAGCGGTTCGGTGAGCGTGGGGAAGACACGCCGGGCCACGCCGGCCGTCAGGCCCCCCAATTGGTCCAGCGCATCCGCACTGGCGGCCCCATCCCCGCCCAGGGTCCGGGCCAGCGTCGCGCGAGTCCGGTCGGCGTCGTCGCAGATCAGGACCCCGGCGTCGCCATGGGGCGTGTAGGAGCTGATTCGCCGGCGGCGCAGCTCCACGTTGACCCCGAGCTGGCGCAGCAGCGCCTGCGGGAACAGGCTCACCAGGTAGGAGTAGCGCGAGATGCGCGCGTCGACGCCGGGGAACGGGCGCGCCGACACCGCCGCGCCCCCGGCGTGGCCGGCGGACTCCAGCACCAGGACGCGGTGACCGGAGCCCGCCAGCAGAGTCGCCGCCACCAGCCCGTTGTGGCCGGCGCCGACGACGATGACGTCAGGCGTGCGTGTGAGTGTGGGCACTCCTCCTAGTGTCCCGAATCAGAAATTCGACGGCAGCCTCGCGGCGTCTGGACGCGCCTGGCGGGTGGCGGCGACCACGCCGTACAACCAGTACGACTGTGGTCACCGCCCCCCGCCAGTCACGCCCAGCCACTCACGAGACTGCTCGCGACTTCCTGTTCCGGGACACCGTTTCCCCGTGCGAGCCCTGCGACGCGTCCACGGGCTGGTAGAAGAGATCGTTGCCGATCCACTGCGAGTAGTCGTGGGCGTGGGGCGAGACGACCGGGTGGAAGCTCGACGCCTCGGTCGTGGGCCCTGAGCCGTTGTACTTGGGCACCAGCGGGTACGGGTACACCGGCCGGGTCAGGGTGGTGGCGTTGACCGTGTCGGTGGCGACGATCTGGCTCGGCGCGGTCCCGCCCTCCACCCACTGGACCATCGGGTAGACGAGGTCGAAGCTCGAGGCGGCGTAGCCACCGCCGCAGTGTGCGACCGTCGGGAACAGGAACATCCGAGCGAACTCCTGGGTGCTGCTCAGACCGCCCATGCGGCTGGCCATTGTGTCGTAGTAGTCGATCGTCCCGAACACCGGGATGGCCTGATCGGCCCACCCCTGCCAGATGATCAGCTTGCCGCCGTGGCGGCGGAACGCGCTGAGGTTGGTGTCCATCGCGTCGTAGGTGTTGGCAACCGGGAACAGCGAGCGGAACGTCCGGTCGCTGAAGCTCCACTGGTCCGGGTCGGGCCCGAGCTGGCCCGGCCGCAGGTACTGGTAGCGCAGGTAGGGCAGCGACAGGCCGCCGTAGACGAGCGCTGTCTTTGACGACACCGTGGTCCCGAACGCTGCCGCGGGGATCTGGAAGCCGCCCCACGAGCTCTCGGAGCCCAGCGCGAACCCGCCGGGGTAGAGGTGGCGGCCCTGTGGGTCGACCGGCCCCTGGTAGAGGTCGTCGGCCACCGTCACCTGCGCCGGGGTCAGGCAGCTGGCGCTGTCGGTGCCCGCCGGGCACTGGATGCTGTCGACGTTGAAATGGCAGTTGCGCGGGTCGGTGATGATCCCGTCGCCGGGCACGCCGTCATCCCCGGCACACGCGGCGATGACCGCGTTGTGCAGCGCCGTCAGCTTGGCCGAGGTGAGGATCGCGTTGCCGTTGGCGTCGGTGTTGACCCGGTAGTCCCAGGTCTGCAGCTCGGCGTTGAGCGGTCCGGCGATGTTCTCGAGCGCGCCGGCAATGATCCCGTTGAAGTCGGTGGGATAGCGCTCGGCCACCTCCATCGCCTCACGGCCCCCGTCCGAGCAGCCGTCGAAGTAGGAGTAGTTCGGCGATTGACCGTAGTAGTCGCCGATGATCGTCTTGGCCACGACCGCGAGCGCGTGCTCGGACTCATAGCCGTACTCGTTGCGCAGCTTCTGGCTGTTGAAGGCGAACAACCCGGCGCCGCCCAGGCCGCTCGAGCTCGCGTGGCCCTCGTCGTCGGTGGCCATCGCGAAGTCGCCGCCCAGCTGGGCGTCGCAGGCCGGGAACGTCTGGTTGGAGACCGTCCCGCAGTAGCCGCCGCACCCGTTCTGGAGGTAGCGGCCCTGCCAGGTCGAGACGGGCAGCTTCATCTCGAAGTGCGTCTGGGGCGCGATCATCCCCTTCACGTCGCAATACTCCGGGTTGCCGCCGGCCGCGGCCACGTCGGTCGCCGAGTCGATGCTCGTCGGGAAGTGCGGGATGGTGACCAGGCTCGGCAGCGACGGAAGCGTCGAGCAGTTCACCTTGGACGGAATGGTCGGGCTGACCGAGGCCAGCCGGTTGGAGTCGTGGACCAGCGCGCGGCTGGTGTGGGCACTGGCTACGCCCCCGCCCGAGGCCAGGACGGCCACGGCGACGGTGATGACGGCTGCGGCTCCTGCCAGGTACAGGTAGGCACGCAGCGAACGCAGGCGAAACGTTTGCATGTGGAACCCCTTCCTCTCTCTCGCCGGCGTGGGATTCTCTTCCGCGCGTGAGCGCTGTCAACCGTCCCGGCGTGCGTTGGCGAACACCCGTGCGCTGGAGGACAAGGTGGCGAGAGTCAGGCCACGATCGTGAAGCGCCGCGTCTTGGGGTCCGGACTGACGCCTGCTCCAGCGCCCGAGATCGGCCAAAAACCGTTGTAGTGCGATCCTCTTCGCTCGATGCGTTCGCCGTCACGTGCCAACCCCGCCTGCGTGTGTCAAATATCAGGAATTCCGTAGGATTCATCGCCGTGGGCGAGTGGCACCGGGACGGCGGCGCGCTGCTTGAACGTGGCGCGGAGCTAGCGGGCCTCGACGGCCTGCTGGCGACCGCATGCGATGGCAGCGGCGCCCTCGTGGTGATCGAGGGGCCGCCCGGCATCGGCAAGAGCGCGCTGCTGCGCGCCTGTGCCGAGCATGCCGCGGGACTGGGCATGGAGAGTCTGCAGGCCCGCGGCGACGACGTGTCGATGGAGTCGTCGTTCGCCGTCATGCGCGAGTTGCTGGCGCCCGCGGTCGGACCGGACGCCTTCCGCGGCTCGGCGCGGCTCGCCGCCCCGGTGTTCGTGGGAGAGGCCGACGTCGCGCCGGAGGCCGACCGCGCCGTCGCGGTGCTGCACGGCCTCTACTGGCTGATCGCGGACCGCTGTGACCAGGGCCCGGTGGCGCTGCTCGTGGATGACGCGCACTGGCTTGACCAGGCGTCGGCCCGGTTCCTGCTCTATCTGGCCCGCCGCATCGACTCGCTGCCCGCCGTGCTGGTCGTCGCGCAGCGGCGGGGGGAGGTCACCGGCCCGCTCTCGGCGCTGAGCGAGCGCGCCGGTCTCGTCCTCGAGCCCTCGCCACTGAGCGAGGCCGCCAGCGGCGAGCTCGTGCGCCGCGAGCTGGGCCCGCGCGCCGACGACGAGCTGTGCCGGTCCTGCCACGAGGCGACGGGCGGCAACCCGTTCTACCTGCGCGAGCTGCTCGCCGACCTGCGCAGCGAGGGCCGGCGGCCCACCGTCGAGGTGGCGCGGAGCGTGCGCTCGCTCGGCGCGGGCGCCGTCGGGCGCAGCGTGCTCGTGCGGATCGGTCGCCTCGGCCTGGACTGTGACCACCTCGCCCAGGCGCTGGCCATCCTCGGTCCCGGCGCCCCCCTGCGCCACGCCGCCACGCTGGCCGACCTGGACCGCGAGGCCGCCGAGGTCGCGGCCGACCGGCTGCGGGCCGCCGACGTCCTGGCGGTCGAGCGCGAGCTGGACTTCGTGCACCCGATCGTCCACGAGGCGCTGCTGGCCGAGCTGCCCGCGGCGCGACGGGCGGCGCTGCACTCGGGCGCGGCGTCCCTGCTCCTCGCCGAGGACGCGCCCGCCGATCGCATCGCCGCGCATCTGCTCTCCGCCGAGCCGTATGGCGAGCCGTGGGTGGTCGACGCGCTGCGGGCGGCGGCGCGCCAGGCGATGGCCCGCGGCGCGCCCGACGCCGCGGCCTCCTACCTGCGGCGCGCCTTGGCCGAGCCGCCCGGCGCCGACCGGCGCTTCGAGGTCGTTCTGGAGCTCGGGCGCGCCGAGGCGCTGCTGCCCACCGACGACGCGTTCCCGTCGCTGCGCGAGGCCCTGGAGCTTGCCCGCGAGCCGGCGCAGCGCGCTCGCGTCGGCCAGGAGCTGGCGTACGCGCTGCTCAGTGTCGGCCGCGGTGACTCGGTGCGCGCTCTCGTGGAGAACATGCTCGACGACGACTCAGAGCGCCTGGATGACGAGGTCGTCGAGCGCCTGCACGCCCACCTGCTCGGCGGCGGGGCGACCGACCTGACCGCGACCCGCCGGATCATCGAGCGCACCACCCCGTGGTTCGCCCGTGCCCGGAACAACGAGGTGAGCGATCCCCTGATGCTCGCCGCGCTGGCCTCGACCGGCATCGTCATCGGACTGCCGGCGACCGAGGTGTCCGGTCTCGCGCGGCGGGCGCTCTCTGACGAGCGGCTGCTGCGGCAGCTCATCCCCTACGACGGGGCGGCCCGCGCGCTGACCTGGACCGAGCAGTTCGAGCACGCCGCCGCCGCCCAGGCGATCGGTCTCGCCGAGGCCCAGCGCCGCGGCTCGGCGCCGATGTTCATGCACACCTCGACGGTCTGCAGTGTCACCTCGCTGCGCCTGGGCGAGCTCGACGAGGCCGAGGACCACGCCCAGCGCGCCTTCGAGCTGGCCCGGGAGATCGGCTCCGCGCACTTCGCGGCGATGTTCCTCATCCCGATCCTGGCCGAGCGCGGGCGGCTCGAGGAGGCCCGCCAGATCCTCGACTCGCTCCCGCTCGGGGAGCCCGAGCTGCGCGTATGGCAGGGCCCGGCGGTGCTCGCCGAGCGCGGCCGCGTGCGGATCGCCTCGGGCGAGCTCGACGCCGGCGTCTCGGACATGCTCGAGGCCGACCGGCGGATGACCGCCGCCGGATGCCACCTCGGCGTGCTCGTCGAGTGGACCGCGCCCGCCGTGGGCGCGCTGGCACGCCTCGGTCGCGCCGACGAGGCGGCCGCGGTCGCCCAGCGCGAGCTCGAGGCGGCGATCGCCTTCGGGACGCCGCGGCGCAAGGCGCTGGCCCTCTCGGTGTGTGGCGGGCTGGACGGCGGCGCTGAGGGGCTGGCGGCGCTGCGCGAGGCGGTGGCGCTCCTCGATGACTCGCCGGCACGGCTGGCGCAGGCGTACGCCCTCGTGAACCTGGGCGTCGGGCTGCGGCGTCGCGACGAGGGGCTCGCCGCGCGCGAGCCGCTGGCCGCGGGCCTCGACCTGGCGCAGCAGTGCGGTGCCGTCGCGCTGGCCGAGGCGGCGCGGGCGGAGCTCGTCGCGACCGGAGCACGCCCGCGGCGCACATCCCTGCGCGGCCCCGGGGCGCTCACCCCGGCGGAGCTGCGCACCGCTCAGATGGCGGGGTCGGGGATGAGCAACCGCGAGGTCGCCCAGGCCCTGTTCGTGTCCACCAAGACGGTCGAGACCCAGCTCTCGCAGGCGTACGCCAAGCTCGGTATCGGCTCGCGCGCGGAGCTGGCGCAAGCCCTGACCGGTGGAGCGGGCGCGAAACGTCAGGGACGGCGCGACAAAAGATCAGGGTCTTTCCTGATGCGCTGAGCGCCGGCCTCCGGCACCCTCAGCGGCGATGAATAGGGGCGCAGTTGTCGAGCTCATCGTGCAGATCGGGCACAGCGACGGGACCGTCATTGGACAGGTCACGGCGCCGGGGACACCAGGAGCCGAGTTCTTCGGCTGGCTGGAGCTGATGGACCGACTCGAGCGAGCAGTAGACCGACAGGAGGCAATCAGTCAGAGCCACTCCGCAACGGACGCGGAGAAGGGAGAGCAGGCGTAGTGACCATTCTGTCCAGGGGCACGCGAGTGGGGCTCTCGGCTCTGACTGCGACGGTGCTGGCGCTCGGAGTCGCGGCATGCGGCTCGAGCAGCAGCGGCGGCGGTTCGACGCAGTCCACTTCCTCCTCGGCCGCGCCGGCGGCCAGCACCAGCAGTGCGGCGGCCACGACCAGCAGTGCGGCGGCCACCAGCAGTGGGGCGGCCACCAGCAGCACGGCGGCCACGAGCAGCGCAGCGGCGAGCGCCGGGGGCGCCACCGCGGCGCCCGGCACCAGCCTGAAGGTGGGCGCCAGCGCCACCGTCCCGTTCGCGACGACGCTCAAGTCCGGCAAGGACGGGCCCAGCTACAAGCTCACGGTCCAGGTGCAGTCGATGACGAAGGGCACGCTGGCCGACTTCAACGGGATCCAGCTCGACGCCACCGAGAAGGCGAGCACCCCGTTCTACGTCAAGGCGAAGATCACGAACCTGGGACCGGGCAAGATCAACACCTCAGACAACGATCCGGGGATCCAGATCGAGGGCGTCGACAAGACCGGGCAGACGCAGCAGAGCGTCACCTTCTTCGGTGACTTCCCCAAGTGCGACGAGAAGTCCGCGCCCAACCCGATGGGCGTTGGCTCCAGCTTTGAGACGTGCCTGACCTTCCTGGTACCCGGGGGCATCACGAAGGTCGCGTACACCGGGACCGAGAGCTACATCGACAAGCCGGTGACCTGGTCGCCGTAGTCGATGAACCGGGAGGGCGGCGCCTGCGCTGGCGCCGCCCACCCGGGCTCTGGGCCCGCGCCTGGCGGACGGAGTTTAAGGTTGTGAGAGGTATTTCCTCTTACTGGGAGCGCCGCTGGATGTGGTCTTGGTAGATGTTCCCCGTCAGAGCATGAAGATCTACCACGACCCCCGCCCCGAGCGGGTTCCTGCGGCCTTTTCGCGGTGGTTCTACGAGGCAGGCCCAATCACAGGCCCCCGGCCACGCCCCAAACCACCGCTTCAAAAGCCGCAGTTGACGTTCGCCGGTGGAGCCGGAGCTCACCCAGGGACCGCTAAGCGCTACCGGATGACCGGCTCGCTCGCGCCCAGCAGCGCCAGCGTCCGGCGATCCGGCATGCCCTCCCAGTCACCGGAGACGGTGACCGCGAACGCGCCGGCGGCGACGGCCGTTGCGACGCGCACCACGGGATCGGCTGCGCCCATGAGCTCCGCCAGGTAGCCGGCGACGCACGCGTCGCCCGCGCCGACGGTGTCCACCACGGTCACGGCCGGCGCCGGTTGCTCGATGGTCACTCCGTCGATGCGGGCCAGACAGCCCTCGGCGCCGCGTTTGATGATCACCTGGGCGGGGCCGAGCGACTCGAGGGCAAGCGCGGCCTCGAGCGGGTCGGCGGTGGCGGTGACGATCTCGGCCTCGAGCTCTCCGGCGAACACGACATCGGCGCGGCGCACCGCGGCCTCGAGCGCCGGCGCCGCCTCAGCGGCCGACCACAGAGCGCTGCGGTAGTTGAGGTCGAAGCTGACGGTCACCCCGGCGTCACGGGCCACCTCGACGGCGTGCGCGATGGCGTCCGCCGGTCCGGGGCCGAGGGCGAGGGTGATCCCGGTGACGTGCAGGACCGAGGCGGCGCGGACGACGTCGGCGGGGATGTCGTCGGCCGCGAGGTGGGAGCCCGCGCTGTGGCGGCGATGGTAGGTGACGCGCCCGTGGGCGCCGCTCGGACGCCAGCGCACCATCAGGCCGGTCGCTGACGGGTCGGTCACGGCGATCGCCTGCACCTGTTCGGCACGTAGCTCGCGCAGGATGAGGTCGCCCGGAGGATCGCCGCCCACGCGCCCGATCCACGTCGCCGGCAGTCCCAGCCGCCGGACGCCGATCGCCACGTTGGACTCCGACCCGCCCATGCCGAAGGTCATCGGCTCGCCGTTGCGCAGCGATCCCGGCGCGGCCTGCACGACCAGGCCCATCGTCTCTCCGGCGGTGACCAGGCCCGGGCTCATCCCCGCGCCCGTCCGGCACGGACGGCCCTGAGTGCGGCGCGCGCCCGCTCGGCCAGGTCGCTGAGCGATCCGCCGTCGAGGGCGTCCCCGACCAGGGGCCCACCCAGCCCGACCGCCACCGCGCCGGCCGCGACATAGTCGGCGATCTGGTCCAGCGCGACCCCGCCGGTCGGGACCAGGGGGATGTGGGGCAGAGGCGCGCGTACGTCCTTGAGGTGGCGCGGGCCGCCCGACGCGGCGGGGAACAGCTTGACCGCCGGTGCTCGCAACCGCCAGGCCTCGAGCAGCTCGGTCGGGGTCCAGCCGCCGGGGTAGCAGGCCACGCCGTGCTCGGCCGCATACACGGCCACCTCGGCGCACACGCCGGGGCTGACGAGGAAGTCGGCGCCCGCCTCGAGGCAGGCCGCCGCCTGGTCGGCGTCGATGACGCTGCCCATCCCGAGCGCCACGTCCCCGCTCAGGCCGGCCCGGACCCGCTTGAGCGCCTCGACCGCGCCCGGCGTGGTCAGGGTCAGCTCCAGGCACGTCACTCCGGCCTCGCCCAGCGTCCGCGACACGCCTTCGAGGTGGCGGTCGCTCGATCCGCGCAGGATGGCCACGACACCCGATTCCGCGAGCTGTGGCGTGATGGGGAGGCGCTCGGGCACGGACGGCATTGTGACCTCAGCCCGCCACCCGGCGGGCGGTGCGCTCCGCGCCGTCGCGGATCAGTGCGTCGAGATGGTCGATGAGCAGGTCGCGCCACGCGGTGTCGGTGGCGAGCTCGTCGTCGAAGATCTGGCTCATCGAGAGCAGCGTGTCGACGACGGGCGCGGCGTCCTCGCGCCCGCGCAGCCCGTCGGCGATCGCGCCGGCCAGCGGGTCGTCGACGGTGAGGGCGCGGCCACCGTCGGAACGGCGCGCGCTGACGAAGCGCATCCACGCGGCGACCCCGAGCGACGCCACGACGGGCTCGGCGCCCGCCCGGCGGCGGTCGCGGATGGTCCCGAGCAGGCGCATCGGAAGCTTCTGGCTGCCGTCCATGGCGATCTGGATTGTGCGGTGGCGCAGCGCGGGATTGGCGAAGCGCTCGAGCAGCTCGTCCTGGTAGGCGTCCAGGTCAAAGCCATCGGGCACCGCCAGGGTGGGGGCGACATCGACGGCCATCAGCTTCCTCAGCACCGCGCGAAACGGGGCGTCGGGGCGCATTGCGTCAGAGACGAGCTCGTCGTCGGCGAGCACCGCGAGGTAGGCGAGCGCCGAGTGGGCCCCGTTGAGGAGTCGCAGCTTGATCTGCTCATACGGGCGCACGTCTACGGTCATGATCGCGCCGGCGCGCTCCCACGCCGGCCGGCCGGCGGCGAAGTCATCCTCGATCACCCACTGCGTGAACGGCTCGGTGACGACGGCGCCCTCGTCGCGGGCGCCGAGCTCCGTGGCGATGCGGGCCAGGTCGTCCTCGGTGGTGGCGGGGGTGATGCGATCCACCATTGATGAGGGGAAGGTCACGTTGGCAGTGATCCAATCGCCCAACCCATCGCACCCCGGTGAGCGGTCGATGAAGTCGGCGACCAGCCCGCGTACCACCTCACCGTTGTCAGGGAGGTTGTCGCAGCAGAGAACGGTCACCGGCCCGCCGTCATCGGCGCGGCGTCGCGCGAGACCGCCGGCGAGCTGCCCGACGACGGTCCGCGATCCCGCGTCGGCGAGGTCGGCGGCGACCTCGGGGTCGTCGAGGTCCAAGCGGTTGGTGGCCGGGTCCTGGTGATAGCCCTTCTCGGTCACCGTCAGCGTCACGAGCCGGGTGGCGGGCGCGGCGATGCGATCCCGGACCACGTCGGCCTCGGCGTGGGCCCAGTGCAGCTCGCGCACGGCGCCGATGACGCGCAGGCGCTCGCCCGCGCCGTCGCGCTGGGCCAGCGTGTAGAGGCCGTCCTGGGGGCGGAGCTGCTCGACGACGGCCGCGCTGCGCTGGCTCACCCCGCAGATGCCCCAATCGCCGCCCTCGGCGGCGATCGCGTCCTCGGTGTAGACGGCCTGGTGGGCGCGGTGAAAGGCGCCGATGCCCAGGTGCACGATCCCCACCGGCAGCGCGCAGGGATCCACCCGCGGCGCCATCGCGCGGGGGAGGTGCTCCAGCGTGGCCAGGTCCAGGCGCGGGGTCACATCACCGCGCCGAGCTGCCAGGGGGCGAACTCCTCGTCACCGAAGCCGAACTCCTCGCTCTTGGTGCGCCGCCCCGACGCCATGGCCAGGATCTCCTCGAAGAGGACGTCGCCCAGCTCGGACACGCTGGCTCCGCCGTCGAGGACGGTGCCGCAGTTGAAGTCCATGTCGTCGCCCATCCGCTCATACAGCTGGGTGGTGGTGGCCAGCTTCAGGCTCGGGGCCGGCTTGCAGCCGAACACGGAGCCGCGCCCGGTGGTGAAGCAGACGAGGTTGGCGCCGCCGGCGACGATCCCGGTGACGCTCACCGGGTCATAGCCGGGCGTGTCCATGAACACCAGGCCCTTGGCGGTGACGGGCTGCGCGTACTCATAGACGGCCTGAAGCGGGCTCGAGCCGCCCTTGGCCACGGCGCCCAGCGACTTCTCCTCGATCGTCGTGACGCCGCCGGCGCGGTTGCCGGGGGAGGGATTGTTGTCCATGTGGCCCTCCTCGGCGGCCGTGTAGCCCTCCCACCACTCGATGCGCTCCATCAGTGCGCGTGACACCTCGGGCGACGCGGCGCGGTCGGTGAGCAGGTGCTCGGCACCGTGGATCTCGGGGGTCTCGCCGAGGATCGCGGTGCCCCCGGCGGCGACGAGGCGGTCGACCGCGACGCCGAGCACGGGGTTGGCGGTGACCCCCGACCAGCCGTCCGAGCCGCCGCAGTTGAGGCCCAGCACGAGCTCGCTCGCGGGCACCGGCTGGCGCGGCACCGCGGCCTCGGACAGGAGCTCGGTGACGAGCTCGACGCCGCGGCGCACGGTCGCCATCGATCCGCCGAGCTCCTGGATGACCAGGCGGCGCACGGGTGTGCCCTCGGGGAGGTCGAAGCCGTCGACGAGCGCCGAGATCTGGTTGACCTCGCAGCCGAGCCCCACGACGACGACGGCGGCGACGTTGGGGTGGCGGGCGTAGCCGGTGAGCGTGCGGCGCAGCACCTCGAGGCCCTCGCCGTCACGCGAGAGCCCGCAACCGCTGCCGTGGGTGATGGCGATGACGCCGTCGACGCCGGGGTGGTCGTCGAGCGCGCCGGGCGCCGAGAAGGCGGCGACGATCCGCTTGACCACGGTGGCCGAGCAGTTGACCGAGCTGAGCACCGCGACGTAGTTGCGGGTGCCGACACGGCCGTCGGGGCGGACGATCCCGTCGAAGGTGGGCACGGGGCCCGCTGCCGGGGGCGGCTCGGTGGCAAGCGGCGCGGCGGGCGCGCCCGCGTGACCCTCGCTCTGCGCCGGGACGGGGATCCCCTCACGTGAGAGCGAGCGCAGGTTGTGCTCGTGGACGTGCTCGCCGGGCGCGATCGCCTGCGTGGCGATCCCGATCGGCTGCCCGTACTTGAGCACCTGCTCGCCGGCGGCGATGTCGGTGAGGGCGACCTTGTGCCCGTGGGGAACCGTGTCGCGGACCGTCACGCGGCGGCCGGCGCCCTCGAGCTCGGTGCCCGGCTCGAGCTCGCGGCGGGCGAGCGCCACCGGGTCTCCGGGATGAAGCTGGAGCACTGCGCCGGCGAGATCCACCGTCAGCCTCCGTTCTGCACCCACGCGTGCGCCGGGTCGACGTGCGGCTTCATCACGCGACCCTCGCCCGCCATCACCCACAGGTAGTACAGCTCGTAGCCCGAGGCGGCGGCGACGGGGTGAAAGCCGGAGCGGATCACGGCGACGTCGTCGTCGCGGACGAGGAACGACTCCTCGGCGCGGTCGCCGTCGAGCTCGTAGCGGATCTGGATGCCGAAGCCGCCGGCCGGGTTGACCCGGAACAGGTAGACCTCCTCGAGGTCGACCTCGTCGGGCGGGTTGTCGCGGTCGTGGCGATGCGGGGGATAGGAGGACCAGTTGCCGGGCGGGTTGATCGTCTCGCCGAGGAGCAGCCGCTGTGCGTCGTGCTCGGGCCCGAGGATCGTGCGCACCGTGCGCGACCAGTTGCCCTCGCCGACCTCGGCGATCCGCTGCTCGGACGGGCCGATGATGCGCGCCGGCGGCGCGTCCTCCGATGGCTGGGCCGCGGCGGAGGCAACGGCCACCTGCGCCGGGCCGTCGAGTGCGGCAACGAGGCGCAGGCCGGTCCCGGACGGCGCGTAGACGGTGTCGCCGGGTGCGTCGAACACGGACGCGCGGCCGCCGGCGCGGCCCAGGGACACACCGTCGGCAGTGGATGCGTCGACGACGCCGCTCATGACCACCGCGGCGGTCTCGCCGTCGGCGGGCAGCTGCAGCTCCTCGCCGGGGCTCAGGTCGACCAGGCTGAGGTTGATATGTGCGGTCTCGTCACCCGCGGTCGTCAGTTGCTGCATCACACGGCTCCTTGGTTTGTCTTGAGAATCGATCCCCGCCCACCCTCGCCCGCCCGGGTCGCGCCATGCGGCGAGGTCGACGCGCGCACCACGAGTGCCGCGGGCAGCCGCTGGACGCTGGGCGGTGCGTCAGGCGCCTCCAGCCGGCTCAGCAGCGCCTGGACGGCAGCGGCACCGGCCTGCACGGTGGGCGCCGCGACGGTCGTCAGCGCGGGGGTGAGCATCGCTGCGAGCGCGATGTCATCGAAGCCGACGACGCTGACCCGGCCCGGCACGTCGACGCCGAGCTGGGCGAAGCGGCTGATGATGCCGGCCGCCACAAGGTCGTTGTAGGCGAGGACGGCGGTGGCTCCGCTGGCCAGCACCTGCTCGGCGGCGTCGACGCCGCCCTCGAACTGGGGCGCCACGGGGCCGATCGTGATGATCTCCGTGCCCGCGGCCCGGGCGGCGGTGCGCAGGCCGTGCAGGCGCTGCTGGTTGGACCAGGACTGCCGTGGCCCGGAGAGGAACGCGCACCGCTGGTGGCCCAGTTCGGCGAGGTGGGCCATCGCCTGGCGCATGCCGTCGGCGCTGTCGACGGCGACCGTGCTCAGCCCGTCGACGAGGCGGTTGAGCAGCACGACCGCGGGCGCACGCTCCAGCCCGGCCAGCGTTCCCGGGGCCAGCTGACTGGAGCACAGCAGGATCCCGTCCACCTGCTTGCTCATCGCGCCGATCAGGGCCTCCTCCTCGGCCGCGTTCTCCTGGCCGTCGGCGACGAACACCGCGTAGTCGGCCTCGCGCGCCCGGGCCTGCGCTCCCTTGAGGACGCCCTGGAAGTACGGGTTGCCGAGGTCCGGGACGATGACTCCCACATTGCCCGTTCGTCCGGTGATCAACCCGCGGGCGGCGCGGTTGGGCCGGTACCCGAGCTCGGCGGCGGCCTGGAGCACCCGGGCGCGCGTGGCCTCGCGCACCGTCTCGGGGGCGCTGTAGGAGCGCGACACCGTGGCCACGGAGACCCCGGCGCGCCGCGCGACGTCGCGGATGCTGGCGGGCATGTAAAGGTTTACATTAGCGCGGCCAAGCCCCTTGTGCGCTACCAGTCGTGCGCCGCGCTACCAGTCGTGCATGGTGCCGTCCTCCAGGCGCGACACCGGGAGCATGGCCGGCTGATACGGGAACGACGCGGCCAGCTCCTCATCCAGCGAAACCCCCAGCCCCGGCTCGTCGCCGGGGTGCAGCATCCCGTCGCTGAACGTGTAGCCGTGGGGGAAGACGAGGTCGGTCTCGGCCGTGTGGCGCATGTACTCCTGGAGACCAAAGTTGGGAATCGCGAGGTCGAGGTGCAGAGCCGCGGCCATGCATACGGGGGAGAGGTCGGTGGCGCCGTGGCAGCCGGAGCGCACGCGGTAGAGCTCGGCCAGGTGCAGCACGCGACGGAGATGGGTGATCCCGCCTGAATGCACGACGCTCATGCGGATGAAGTCGATGAGCTGCTCGGAGATGAGCTGCTGGCAGTCCCAGATGGAATTGAAGACCTCACCGATAGCCAGCGGCGTCGTCGTGTGCTGGCGGACGAGGCGGAGGTTGGCCTGGAGCTCGGCGGGGACGGGGTCCTCGAGCCAGAAGAGCCGATGGGGCTCGAGCGCCTTGCCCAGCTGGGCGGCCTCGATCGGCGTGAGGCGGTGGTGGACGTCGTGAAGCAGGCGCAGATCGGGACCGTAGGCGTCGCGCACGTCGGCGATCACGTCCGGGATGGTGGTGAGGTAGCGCCGGGTTGACCAGACCTCCTCGCGGGGGCGCACGCCCTCGGCCGGCTCGTAGAACATGTCGCCGCGGCTGACCCCGTAGGTGCTGGGCAGGCCGGGGATGCCGGACTGGATCCGCACCGCCTCATAGCCGAGCTCCACGTAGCGTCTCACCGCGGCGAGCACGTCGTCGACGGTCTCCCCGTTGGCATGGCCGTAGACGGTGACCCCGGCGCGGCAGCGGCCGCCCAGCAGCTCGTAGACGGGCAGGCCAGCCATCTTGCCCTTGATGTCCCACAGCGCGGTGTCCACGGCCGCGATCGCCGTCATCGTCACCGGCCCGCGCCGCCAGTACGCGCCGTTGTAGAGGTAGCGCCACGTGTCCTCGATTGAGCCCGCGTCGCGGCCGATCAGCAGCGGGCAGACGTGCTGCTCGAGGTAGGCGGCGACCGCCTGCTCGCGGCCGTTGAGGGTGGCGTCACCCAGCCCCGTGACCCCGTCGTCGGTGGTCAGCTTCAACGTCACGAAGTTGCGGCCCGGGCAGGTGACGATCACCCGCGCCTCGGCGACCTTCGACATGGGCAACGGCCTCCTTCGCGGTGTGGGAGCACCCTACCGCCCCTGGGCGCTCAGACTCCCGGGCGCTCGGACCCCGAGCCCGGAAAGGGCAGCGCCGCGCCCGTGTGAACGGACGCGGCGCGAGGGGGCAATGAGCGGGCGAGAGACGGGGTGGTGGCCGCCTCTCGCCCGGGGCACAGGGGTCGAGGCGCTGACTCTGGCCAGCGACCGGCATCGCCCAGCCACCCAGCACGACGGCACGTTGCTGCCGCGCGACGGGAATCCCGTGTGCGGCCCGTCCCGTCGGCGCCGGTGAATGAATCGTGCGCCTCGCCTCTGGACGGGAGTGTCAATCGCGGACCTGGCGCTGGCTACTGCACCTTGGTCTAGGGGACCCGTTTTCTGGACACTTAGTCAGCTTTCGGCGGCCTGCGGCTGAGGCCCGCGCTCCAGGTGCGGATGGGGCACGTGGGAGGCTGCCCCCGCCCGACCCGCGCGCCGGTGCTGGACATCGCGCTTGGTGATGGTCACGTAGGCGACCAGTCCGATGAAGATGACCAGCGCGACCACGCTCACCACGCCGTCACCGAGGCCCAGACCGCCGTTGGTGGGCTTGCTGAAGCCGTCGGCGAACGACGCGCCCAGAGGCCGGGTGACGACATATGCGGCCCAGAAGGCGAGGATGGGGTTGAGATTGAACCGCCACCACGCGATGGCCGGCACGGCGAAGACGACCGCGAACAGCACCGCCGAGGTCCAGAATCCCAGGTTGAGCGAGTACGCGGTGAGGTCGCCGGCCGCGGTCCCGAGGGCGAAGGTGCCAAGCACCGCGGTCCAGTAGAAGGCCTCGCGGCGCCGAGTGTTGATCGAGTGGATCGAGAGGGTGCCCTCGCGGCGGTACCAGACGAGGAACGTGGCCGCCACGATCGCGGCGAACACCGGAGTGGTCACGGAGTAGGGGATGCTCGCGCCGTCGTGGATCCCGTCGGCGGCCATCGTGCCGAACACCGCGACCATCATCACGGCAAACCAGTACACGGGGGCGCGGTACTCCGGCGTGCGGAACTGGAGCCACATGGCGAAGGCCAGCCCGAAGATCCCGATCGCGCCCGCGATGGGGACGCTCTGCTGGCCCATGTAGTCAGACATCGCCTCGCCCATGCCGGTCGTCAGGAGCTTGAGGACCCAGAAGATCAGCGTGATCTCCGGGACCTTGACTGCGAGCGGCAGCGCGGCTCGCAGGCGGGAGTGACTGGTTTCGCGCATGGCGGTCTCTTTCGTGCGTGGTCGGTCGTCTATGGCCGGCCGCGACCGGCGCCTCTCCCACTCGCCGTCAGGTGCGCCCCTCAGACGCGAGCGAACCGAGATTCGGCACCGTCCCTTAGCGGGGGTTAAACCACGGGTCTGAGGTAAGGGACCTCTCATCCTCGCGGCCCCAAACGGCCCCGCCTAACCCTGCGCTAACCCTCCGCGCGGGGCGCGCTAACCCTGGGATGCGGTCGTCGGCTCGGGGTCGGAAGCTGCCGCGGCGGCCTCGGCGGGCACCGTTCGCCGGGCCAGCAGCAGGTACACGCAGCCGCCGAACACCGCGCCCATGAACACGCTGAAGTCGGCGCCGCCGGTGGCGCTTGAGAGCGGGCCCTTCCAGACCGTGGTGTCAAGCCAGGAGGCGGCCGCCAGCATCCCGATCACCTGGGCGACGACGCCGGGCACGTGGATCCCGCCGTCGCGCCAGTAGATCCCCGCTCGCCCGCTGAGCAGCGAGCGCGAGTCATAGCGCCCGCGTCGCAGCGCCCAGTCGGTGAGGAAGATCGCCACCCAGGGCGCGATCCACACGATCATGAAGAGCAGGAAGTCCTCGATGAAGGTGTTGAACGACGAGGAGAAGACCGTGATCGCCGTGAGGATGCCCGCGACCGTCGTGTCGATGAGCACCGTCTGCCAGCGCCGGATGCCGGGGATGATCGCCTGCAGCGTCAGGCCCGACGAGTACAGGTCGACGCTGTTGATGGCGAACAGTTGGACGATCACGAAGATGAGGTAGGGGACCAGGAACCAGCCGTGGAAGGCGTGGGGGAGGCCGGAGATCGGGTCGGTGGCCGACGTCACCGCGGTCGCCACCGCCGCGCCGAGCAGGCCCAGCAGGGTCGAGGGGACAAAGCCCCCGAGCGCGACCGCCCACACGACGCGTCGCGGGTTGACGTCGGGCGGGAGGTAGCGCGAGTAGTCGTCGGCGTTCATCACCCACCCGTAGCCGCCGGCCGAGAGGACGAGCGCGAGGGCGATGGTCACCGTCGCGAAGTCGGCGTTGGAGCCCGCGCCGAGGTGCGCCTTGGGGAGGGTGAAGATCGCCAGCAGGATGAACAGGACGACGAACGGCGGCACGAGCATCCGCAGCACCCGCAGCATGGCCCGGTGCCCGAAGAGCGGCAGCACGAGCTGGATGGCCGCCGCGAGCACGATCAGCACCACCTTGAGGCCCGTCGACGCGTGGATCCCCGCCTTCGCGGCGAGGGCCAGGCCGGCCAGCACGACCAGCGCCAGACCCACCGTCTCGTACCCGACCTGGGTGATCCAGTTGAAGGCCGACACGAGCCGGGCGCCGTTGGGGCCGAACGGGGCGCGGGTGATGGCGAACACCGACGTGCCCGCCTGCGGGCCCTGGAGGCTGCCGATCCCGGTCACCAGGTAGGACAGGTTGCCGATGAGGATGACCAGCGCCGCCTGCCAGAACGCGAGGCCGAAGGAGACGATCAGCGCCCCGTAGACCACGTACTCGACGTTGAACAGGGCCCCGGCCCACATCCACATGAGGTCGAGCGGTCCCCCGCGCCGCTCGGCCACCGGGATGTACTCGATGCCGCGAGTCTCGAACGCCGGCTCGTCGGTGACGTCGCCGCCGGGTGGGGGCCGGGTGTCGTCCAGGACGCTGGAGGTCACGGCCCAGCCATACCCCGGATCAGTCGACCTGCACCGGCACGTAGGCGAAGCGATCGACGTCCACCAGCCCGCCGTCGGTGAGTCTCAGCTGCGGGATCACCGAGAGCGCGATGAACGACAGCTGCATGAACGGCTCGGCCACCGTCGTGCCCAGGCGCTCCGCGGCGGCGCGGCTGAGCGCCTCGATCTGGGTGGAGACGTGCCCCGCCGACGCGTCGCTCATCAGCCCCGCGAGCGGGAGCGGCACCTCGGCCAGGACGGCGCCGTCGAGCACCGCCACCTGGCCCCCGCCGATCTCGGCGAGCCGGGCGACGGCGCTGTGCATGTCCTCGCCGGACCGGCCGACGACGACGAGATTGTGGGCGTCGTGGGCGACCGTGGAGGCGATCGCGCCGCGCTGCAGTCCGAAGCCCGTGACGTACCCGCGCCCGACACGCCCGGTGGCCCGGTGGCGTTCGACGACGGCGGCGTGGGCGAGGTCGGCGTCTGGCTCGACCTCGAGCTCGGTGCGCAGCGTGGTGAGGCTGTGGCTCTCGACCCCGATCGCGCGCACGTGGGTCCCCAGCGGCGCGGGCAGCACGAGCGCGTCGGCATCGGGCAGCGCGCCGATGTTGACCGTGTCGCGCAATAGATCCGGGACGGGCGCCACCGGGACCGCGCCGGGCACGAGCGCGGCGCCGGTCACCACCGGGCAGCCGCGCTGCCAGACGGTGTCGGGCCGCCAGGTCCCGAGCGAGGAGAACGCCAGGATGTCGGCCTGGTGGCCGGGTCCGAGGCTGCCGAGCGCGTCGAAGCCGTGGTAGCGGGCGGGGTTGGTGCTGGCGAGCAGGATCGCCTCGATCTCCGAGATCCCGCTGGCCACCGCCAGCCGGGCGCAGTCGTTGACGTGGCCGAGCCGGCGCAGCGTGTCGGGCTCGCGATCGTCGGTGCAGAACGCCGCCTGATCGGTGCCGTGGGCGACGATCGAGGGGGCCAGGTCCACCAGGTTCTGGCTCGCGGACCCCTGGCGCAGGAACACCCACATGCCCTTGCGCCGCTTCTCCTCGGCCTCGGCCAGGAGAGTGCTCTCGTGGTCTGATTCCACCCCGGCGGCGAGGTAGGCGTCCAGCAGTGGCCCCGAGACGCCGGGGCTGTGGCCGTCCACGCGCAGCCCCGCGGCCACCGCGACCCGGGCCAGCATCTCGTCGTCGCCGGCGATCACCCCCGGGAAGTTCATGACCTCGGCGACGCCGCGCGCGCCGTGGCGGGTGATGAGCTCGGCGATGTCGGTGGCATCGAGCGTCGCCCCGGCGGACTCGAACGGCGACGCAGGCACGCAGCTTGACGCGTAGACGGCGAAGGTGAACGGCAGCGGGGCCGCCGCCTCCATCAGCGCGAGGATGCCCGGAACCCCCAGCACGTTGGCGAGCTCGTGGGGGTCGGCGGCCACGGCGGTCGTCCCGGCGGGGAGCACGGTGGAGACGAACTCGTCGATCCATAGCTTGGTGGACTCCAGGTGCATGTGGGCATCGACGAAGCCCGGCGTGAGCGCCGCTCCGCCGACATCGATCACCTCCCGGGCCTCGCGCTCGCCCCAGCCGGCGATCACCCCGTCGGCGAGCGCCAGCGAGGTGTCGATCCACTCCCGGGTGGCGTCGGCGAACACCCGGCCGCCGGTGATGAGCATGTCGGCGGGCTCGTCGCCGCGCGCCACCGCGAGCGCGCGGGGAGTCGCCTGGGGTCGGGCCATCGGCTCACACTGTTCCACAAACCGCGTACGCTGCCCCCGGTGCCCGCCCCGCCACTCCGGCTGAGACACCGGCTGACGATGCTGCTGTGCGTGGTGGGGCTCCTCGCCGCCGCATCCGCCGGCTACGCGACCGCCGCCGCGCGCGCATATGTGTTCCGCCTCGGCGTCACGGGCACGACCCACGGCCGCCCGCTGCCGTCCAACTTCCTGGGCCTGGCGCTTGAGTTCAACGAGATCCCGAGGCTGGCCGGGCCCACCCCGCAATCGGTCAACCCGGTCTTCGCCCAGCTGCTCAAGAACCTCGACCCCGCCGGCCGCCCCAACATCCGCATCGGCGGCCAGAGCACCGACCGGGCCTGGTGGCCGGTCCGGGGCATGGCCCAGCCTCTCGGCGTCACCTACGACCTCACCTCGGCCTGGGCCGCCGACGCCCACGCCCTGGCGCAGGCGACCACGGCCCAATATCTGCTGGGCATCAATCTCGAGGCCAACCGCGCCCGGATCACCCAGGTCGAGGCCGACCGGCTCGTCAAGGCGATCACCAGCCGGTACATCGACGCGCTGGAGATCGGCAACGAACCCGAGCTCTACACGGTCGTGCCGTGGTACCGGCGTAACGGCAGCCAGTCGCTGCCGTGGTACAGCCACGTCGGCTCGCCGGTGTTCTCACGCGCCCCGACCTACGGCCCGGCGGGCTACGTCCAGGAGGTCACGCGGATGCTGAGCGTCGTGCCCCGGCTCCCGATCGCCGGCCCGGAGACCGGGAGCGCACCTTGGGCCGACGCCTTTGACCAGCTGATCTCGCCACGCTCACAGGTGCGGATGGTCACCTCGCATGCATATGGGCTCAACCAGTGCGTCAAGGATCCGTCGTCCCCGGTGTATCCGTCGGTGCCCCATCTGGTCAGCCTCGTCGCCTCCCGGGGCGAGGTGAGCCAGATCGGCTCCTACGTGGCGCTCGCGCACCGCAACGGCGCTGCCTATCGGATCGATGAGATGGGCTCGGTGAGCTGCAACGGCCGCCTCGGCGTCTCCAACACGCTGGCCTCCGCGCTCTGGGTGATGGACGCCCTCTTCACCATGGCCGGCGACGGCGTGGACGGGGTCAACCTCCACACCTATCCCAACTCCGCCAACGGCCTCTTTGACTTCTCCACCGCCCACGGCCGGCCACGCGCGAGCGTCCATCCTCTCTACTACGGGGCGCTCATGTTCGCCCAGGCCGCACCCGCCGGGTCGCGGCTGCTGAGGGTCGTCTCGGGCAGCCACGCACCGCTGCGGGCGTGGGCGACGCTCGCTCCCGACCACCACATCCGGGTCCTGCTCATCAACGACAGCCTGAGCAGCTCCGCGCTGGCCGTCGTGCGCACCCCCGGCGCACCCGGGCCGGCGAGCCTCGAACGGCTGAGCGCGTCCAGCGCATATGCCACCTCGGGCCTGACGCTGGGCGGCCAGACGTTCGGCGCCGCCACCACCACCGGCCTGCTGGCGCCGGCGACGGCGCAGTCCGTCACCCCGAGCGGCGGCACCTACTCGGTGACGCTGTCCGCCGGCAGCGCGGCTTTGATCACGCTGCCCGCGCCGGGTGGCTGATCGGGCTTGACGGGCAGGGGCCACGCGGTACGGTGGGAGCGTGCTGACCTGGGCGGCGCACTCCGGGACCGTGGGACCTCACTCTGACGCAACGAGCCAGTGGCTCGCGCTCGCGGTCATCGCGTTCGTCGTGTCCGTGGGCGCGGTGGCCGTCCCGACGCTGGGCGTCGCCATCTCGCGCGCCGGGGGCCGGCTGCGCTGGTGGCGCGGCCGCCACAAGCGCCAGGACGCTGCCGCACACGCCGAGGCCCGCGCTCGGGCGATGATGAGCCAACTGTGCCCGCACGGCTGGCGGGCGCAGATCACCCTGTTCGCCGACGCCGACCCCGATGACCACCGTCCGCTCACCCCCGGCGGCGGCCGCGCCCGAGTGGCTCTGGACTGGACCGAGCTGCGCGACGGGCGTCGCCCGGCGGTCATGCGGCGAGTGTGGGCCGGGTCGGTCAGCGCGGCCCTCGAGGCGATGGTGGCCGACCGCCGCACCGACGAGACCCTGGAGCAGATCGAGCGCGGCGCCGTCGCCGACGGCGTGCTCTGGCCGGAATGACGCCGCTGCGCCGATGAGGGACATCTTCGGGGGGGTCGAGACCGGGGGCACCTGGGTGGTGTGCGCCCTGGGGACCGGCCCCGACGACATCGTCGCCCAGGAGACGTTCGCCACCGGCGAGCCGGGCCCCACACTCGAGCGTGTCGCCGCCTTCTTTGAGCGCGGGCCGCGCCCGGCCGCGATCGGGGTCGGGTCCTTCGGGCCGGTCGATCTCGACCCGGGCTCGCCCACCTGGGGACACGTGACCAGCACCCCCAAGCCCGGCTGGGCCCACACTGCGGTGGCGCCGGTGCTCCGCGACCGGCTCGGCGTCCCGGTCCACTTCGACACCGATGTCACCACCGCGGCGCTCGGAGAGCATCGCTGGGGCGCGGCGACCAGCGTCGACAGCGTCTGCTACCTCACCGTCGGCACCGGGATCGGTGCCGGGATCCTCATCGGCGGCCGCCCCGTCCACGGGCTCGTCCACCCGGAGGTGGGCCATCTGCGCATCCCCCACGACCGCGAGCGTGACCCCTTCGCGGGGTCCTGTCCGTCTCACGGCGACTGCTGGGAGGGCCTGGCGGCCGGCGGGGCCATCGCTGAGCGCTGGGACACCGACCCCCGCGAGCTCCCCGATGACCATCCCGCGTGGGCGATGGAGGCCGAGTACGTCGCCCTCGGGATCCTCGCCGTCGTGCTCGTGGCCTCGCCCGAGCGGATCGTCGTCGGTGGCGGCGTGATGGACCGTCCGGGGCTGCTGGCCGCCGTCGGCGCCCGGCTGGTGGCGCTCAACGCCGGCTACCTGGAGACCCCGATGATCGGCGACCAGGTCGGCCGCTACGTGGTGGCGCCGGCGCTCGGCGATCGCGCCGGCGTGCTGGGTGCCATCGCCCTCGCCCAGGCCGGGCACGCCCTCGCCTAGGGCCGCGCAGGCCCTCGCCCAGGCCGCGCACGCCCCGGCAAAGTAATGATTGCCAAAAAGTTGATCGGCGCTCTTCAGATTCCCCAGAGCGTGACCGATAACGCGAGAGATGCGCCGATCAGACCGCTCTCAGCACAACTCGTCTCAGTCCTCGCAGCGCCCCCAGTCCACCGGGTCAGGCCCCGTTGATCCGCGGGAGGCTCTCGGCTGGGGTCAGCGCCATCACGACCACTGGCTGCAGCGCTGGATCCGCTCCACCGAGGACCTGGCCCGCCTCCAGTACTCCCACCGCATGCTCGACGCCGTCATCGACGAGATCGACGGGCGCGACATCCGCATCGGCGACCACTGGCTGACCGACTACGCCTCCTGCAACTACCTGGGCCTGGACCTCGACGAGGAGATCATCAACGCCGTCCCCGAGTACCTGGCCAAGTGGGGGACGCACCCGAGCTGGAGCCGCCTGCTGGGCAGCCCGATCCTCTACGAGGAGATCGAGGCCAAGCTCACCGAACTGCTCGGCGCCGAGGACACCCTCGTGCTGCCGACGATCACCCACATCCACATGTCGGTGATCCCGGTGCTGGCCGGCGGCGGCACGATGTTCCTGGACAGCCGCGCGCACAAGACGATCTATGACGGCTGCGCGATGGCCGAAGCCCGCGGCGCCAGCGTCCAGCGCTTCCACCACAACGACCTCGACGAGCTCGAGACGCTGCTGAAGGCGTCGGACTGGCGGCGGCCCGGGATGATCCTCATCGACGGCGTCAACAGCATGACCGGCAACGCCCCGGACCTGCACGCCTTCGCCGAGCTGGCCCGTGAGCACGGCGCGCTGCTCTACGTCGACGACGCCCACGGCTTCGGCGTGATCGGCGAGCGTTCCTCCGCCGAGGCCTGTGACTACGGCGCCCGCGGCAACAGCATCGTCCGCCACCTCGGCGAGACCTACGACAACGTCGTGCTCGTCGGGGGCTTCTCCAAGGCCTACTCCTCGCTGCTGGCGTTCCTGGCGTGCCCGACCCCGGTCAAGCAGGTGCTCAAGACCGCCGCGCCGCCGTACCTGTACTCCGGTCCGTCGCCGGTGGCCTCGCTGGCCACGGTGCTCGAGGGGCTGCGCGTCAACGAGCAGCGCGGCGAGCAGCTGCGCGGCAAGCTCCATCACCTGACGTGGCGGGTCCTTGACCGCCTGTCCGAGCTGGGCGTCTACACGCCCAACCAGTCGGGCTTCCCCATCGTGGAGATCCCGCTGGCCGATGCCGACAGCCTGGACGACGTCGGCGACCTGCTCTTTGACCGCGGCATCTACGTGACGATGGCCGCCTACCCGCTCGTTCCCCGCAACGAGGTGGGCTTCCGCCTCCAGCTGACGTCGGCCAACACCGACGAGCAGGTCGACCATCTGTGTGACGTTCTAGGCGAAGTCGCCGAGCGCTTCAAGCTTCAGGGTTCCCCGGCCGAGTAACACCTCATGATGAGCACCTCGGCAACGGACAGGATGTCCAATCGCTCGCGCCACTACTGGTGGATCTACCTCGGCGTCGGCGCGATCCTCTGCGGCCTCTACGTCTTCCAGGCGCCGTTCAAGGGCTCGGGCCCGGTGATCAACGGCCTGGGTCTGTACGGCGTCATCGGCGTCGTCGGCGGCATCCGCGTCCATAAGCCCGCCGCCTCGATGGCGTGGTGGTTCATGGCCGGCGGCCTGCTGCTGTTCTTCATGGGCGACGTCTACACCTACAGCTACCCCAAGCTGTTTCACGCCGATGTGCCGTTCCCGTCGCCCGGCGACGCCATGTACATCGGCGTCTACCCGGTGTTGATGATCGGCCTGCTGCTGCTGGTCCGCCGCCGCAACCAGCGCGCCGACGGCCCCGGGGTCATCGACGCGGTGATCATGAGCGTCGGGCTCAGCCTCGTCTCCTTCCTGTTCCTCATCGCTCCGTACATCCACGACGGCACGATGAGCCTGATCCCCAAGCTGGTGTCGATCGCCTATCCGACGGGTGACCTCATCCTCCTGGCCGCGGCGATCCGCCTCGCCGTCGATGCCGGAAAGCGCCGCCCGAGCTTCTACCTGCTCATCGGCAGCATCGTCACGCTGCTGCTCACCGACTTCGTCTACGGCATCCTCACCCTCAACGGGACCTACAACCACCAGCTGTGGCTGGATGCCGGCTGGATCTTCTTCTATCTGCTGTGGGGCGCCGCTGCCCTGCACCCGTCGATGGTCGAGCTCTCCGACGTGGAGACCGGCCGCGAGTCGCGCCTCACCGGCCTGCGCCTCGTGCTGCTCGCGGGTGCCACGCTGATCGCCCCGATTCTCGAGCTCACGCGCACCCTCCCACATCGCGACTGGGATGCGGTGGTGCTGATCGGCGCCTCCGTGGTGCTGTTCTGCCTGGTCGTGGGACGGATGGCCGGCCTCGTGCGCCAGCGCGAGAAGTCGGCCGCGCGCGAGCAGGCACTCACCGCCGCCGGCGGCCTGCTCGTCGGCGCCACCGACCGCAACGAGATCGTCATTGCAGCGCTCCAGGCCGTCGTCGAGCTCGGCGGCGACCAGGTCGACGCGCGGCTGTGCCGGATCACCGGCGAGAACGTCGGCGTGCTGGCCATCGACGATCGCGGTGCACTGGCCGACTGGACGGTCTCCGGCGAGGTCGCCGCGCTCGTCCAGGAATGCGATGTCCGTGGCGTGGCGATGCTGCCGGCCTACGCCCGCCAGCAGCTGCGCCTGCCGGTCGGCGACGATCCCGTCCTGGGCCTGGAGCTGCGCCAGGGCGACAACAGCGGCTCGCTGCTGATGTTCGTTGTGGCCGGTGCCCCGTGCGGCGACGCCGACACCCGCTACGCGATGCGCACGCTGGCCCATCAGGTGGCGCTGGCGCTGGGCAGCGCCGAGCTCTCCGAGGAGGTTCACCGCCAGGCCTCCGAGGCGCGATTCTCCACGCTCGTCGCGAACGCCACCGACCTCATCACCGTCCTGCGCGCCGACAACACGATCGCCTACCAGAGCCCGTCGATCGAGCGCGTCCTCGGCTACACCGCCGACGAGGTGATCGGCAAGTCCTTCGAGTCGCTGCTGCACCCCGAGGAGCAGGGCCGTCTGCTGCGCCGCCTCTCCGACGGCGCCGGCGCCACCGGCCGCCCCGAGGTCATCGAGTGTCTGCTGCAGACCAAGGAAGGCGAGCTGCGCTACTTCGAGATCCTGCACTCCAACCTGCTCGACGACGATGCCGTCCGCGGCGTCGTGCTCAACGGACGCGACGTCTCCGAGCGCAAGGAGTTCGAGGAGCAGCTTGCCCACCAGGCCTTCCACGACCCGGTCACCCACCTCGCCAACCGCGCGCTGTTCAACGAGCGCGTCCGCCACGCCGTGGCGCGGTCGCTGCGCGAGGGGATCGGCATGTCCGTCGTGTTCGTCGACCTCGACGACTTCAAGACCGTCAACGACAGCCTCGGGCACGCCGCCGGCGATCGGGTGCTGCTCGAGGTGGCCCAGCGGATCTCGTCCAGCATCCGCGCGGCCGACACCGCCGCCCGTTTCGGCGGCGACGAGTTCGCGATCCTGCTGGAGGACGTCCACGACATCCAGTCCGCCGCCGAGACCGCCGAGCGGATCCTGGAGGCCCTGGCGCGCCCGCTCCAGCTCGACCACAACGACATCGTCATCCGCGCCAGCCTGGGCATCTCGGTGGCCGAGGCCGGAGCCGCCACCGACGCCGACGAGCTGATCCGCAACGCCGACGCGGCCATGTACATCGCCAAGGGCGAGGGCAAGGGCGGCTATCGCGTCTTCGAGCCGGCGATGCACGAGCAGGTCGTGGCGCGCCTGGAGCTGCGCGCCGATCTCCAGCGGGCGATCGAGCGCGACGAGTTCGAGCTCCACTACCAGCCGCTGGTCCGCCTGCGCGACGGCGCGGTCACCAGCGTCGAGGCGCTGCTGCGCTGGCGCCACCCCACCCGCGGCCTCATCCCGCCCGCTCGACTTCATCCCGTTCGCCGAGGAGAGCGGGCTGATCGTCCCGATCGGACGCTGGGTCCTGCGCGAGGGGTGCCGTCAGGCCAAGCTCTTCCGTGAGCAGACCACTTCACCGGTCAAGCCCGGGATCGGCATCAACCTGTCGGTCAAGCAGCTCTTCCACGCCGACATCATCGCCGACGTCCGCGCGGCGCTTGACGAAGCCGGCCTCGAGCCCAGCGCGCTGACCCTGGAGATCACCGAGTCGGTGATGATGACCGACATCGAGCTCGCCGTCAGCCGCCTCGGTGAGCTGCACGAGCTGGGCATCCGCCTCGCGATGGACGACTTCGGCACCGGCTACTCATCGCTGAGCTACCTGAGCAAGTTCCCGCTCGACATCCTCAAGATGGACCGCTCGCTGCTCGCCGCCGGCGCCTCCCCGGTGACCTCGGGCCTGGCCTCCGCCGTGCTCGGCCTGGGCGAGACGTTTGACCTGGAGGTCGTCGCCGAGGGCATCGAGTACCCCGAGCAGTCGGCCACCCTGCGTGACCTCGGCTGCGAGACCGGCCAGGGCTTCTACTTCGCCCGCCCGATGCAGCCGCCCGCCCTGCTCACCTACTTGGACGAGCGCGCCGACGAGGTCGACGGCACCGCGATCCCCGCGGCCGCCAGCTGAGCCCGGGGCTCGGCGATGCAGCACAGCTACGAAGGGCTCGACCGGGTCGGCGGCTTTGACCGCGTCCGCCTGTTCGCGCCCCTGGCCCACCGTGACTACCGGCTGCTGGTGGGCGGGATGAGCGTCTCGCTCCTCGGAGACGGGCTGTTCCTGGTCGCGCTCGCCTGGCAGGTCTACGCGCTGTCCAACGCCCCGACGGCGCTGGCCAGCGTCGGCATCGCGATGACGATCCCCACGATCGTCTGCCTGCTGCTCGGCGGCGCGGTCTCCGACCGCTACGACCGCCGGATGGTGATGCTCGGCGCCGACGCCGTGCGCGCGCTCGGCCTCGCGACACTCGCCTTCCTCTCGGTGAGCGGCGCCCTGAAGCTGTGGGAGCTCATGGCCGTCGCCGTGGTGTACGGCGCGGCCACCGCGTTCTTCGATCCCGCCTCTGACGCGCTCGTGCCCCAACTGTTGCCGGCAGACGCGCTGGCCCAGGCCAACTCGCTCGATCAGCTCATCCGCCCGCTCGCCCTGCGCCTCGCGGGCCCGGCGCTCGGCGGAGCCGTCATCGGCGCCGTCGGGGTCGGGTGGTCGTTCGGCCTGGACGCCGCGTCGTTCGTGGTCTCCGCCCTGACCCTGCTGGCCATGTCCCCGCTGCGCCGCCCGGTCCAGGCCGAGGGGGGTGCCTCCGCGGGGGAGCGCTCGATGCGCCGGGAGGTCGCCGCCGGCCTGCGCTACGTCCGCAGCCACGCGTGGCTGTGGGCGACCCTGATCAGCGCGGCGATCGCTTATCTGCTGTTCATGGGGCCCACCGAGGTCCTGCTGCCGTTCGTGGTCAAGAACCGGCTGTCTGACGGCGCCGGGGCGCTCGGCCTCGTCTTCGCGGCGGGTGGGCTCGGGTCACTGCTGTGCGCCATCGTCATCGGCCAGCGCGGCCTTCCCCGGCGCGCCCTGACCTTCATGTACATCTGCTGGACGCTGGCCACGCTGGCGATCGCGGGCTATGGCCTGTCGAGCCAGCTGTGGGGGCTGATGATCGCCAGCGTCGCCTTCAACAGCCTCGAGACTGCGGGCACGATCGCGTGGGCCACGACCAAGCAGCGGCTCGTGCCCACGGAGCTGCTGGGACGGGTCTCGAGCCTGGACTGGCTGATCTCGATCGGCCTGCTGCCAATCTCCTTCGCCATTACCGGCCCGGTGAGCGCCGCGCTGGGACTGCGCACCACGCTGATCGGCGCTGGGGTGCTCGGCGCCGTCGTGACCTTTGCGGCGCTGCTCGTGCCTGGCGTGCGCGCGATGGACGATCTCGACGCAGGGGCGCCGGCGCCGACCGGGATCGTGCTCCGCCCGATCGAGGACACGAGGGGCTGGGCCAACGACTACCGCGTCACCGCGTAGCCACGGGCCACGGCCTACTCGGCGGGCGGTTTGCGGGCGCGGAAGTGCACGCTCCACTCGACCACGACCGTGATGTAGTCAAAGCCGATGGTCTGCAGGCGCGTGAACAACGTCCCCGGCTCGATCGGGTTGTAGACGTCGCCCTCGTGGAAGTGGTGCAGGTCAACGCTGTGAACGCTGTCTGACGCGACGAGCGTGCCGCCGGGGCGCAGCACCCGGTGGATCTCGGACAGGACGCGGTTCTGCAGCGCGACGGTCGGCACGTGGTGGAGCATCGTGAAGCACCCCACCGAGTCAAACGATGCGTCCGGCCACGGGATCTGCGTGGCGTCCCCGGTGTGGACCTCGACGTTGCCCGCGTCGGCAAACCGCTCGGCGAGCTTCGCGGCAGCGTCGTCCTCGAGCTCGAGCGCGATGAGCTGGTCGACGCGGTGGCGCAGCCAGTCCGTCGAGGCGCCCGGCCCGGGGCCGATCTCGAGCATCCGCGCGCCGAGCTCGACGCCGTCGACGACCCGCGGCAGCACTTCTGACTGGAGGTATTCGGCCCACTCGGGAGACGGGCACACGCGATCATGGTTCTTGTTCATGGCCCCGATGCTTCCAGTCCCGCGGGGCGCCGCCAAGGGCGTAGCCTGCCAACCTGTGTCGTCGGACGGACAACGTGCAGCGGGCGCGCGCACGGGGGCCGAGGCGATGGTGGTCAAGACGTTCCCGATGGTCGCGGGGACGACATTCGGCCGCCATTCCCACGAGGATCACCAGCTCGCCTGGGCCACGCGGGGCGTGCTCACCGTCCACACCGACGACGCGACCTGGGTGCTGCCGCCGACGCGGGCGCTATGGATCCCGGCGGGGGTCCGTCACGTGACGCACGCCAGCGGTGCGGCGACGATGCGGAGCGTCTACCTGCACCCGGACCGCTGCCCGGTGCACTGGACGGCACCGACCCCCGTCGCCGTCGGCGGCCTGCTGGCGGAGCTCATCGCCCACCTGGGCGACGCCGAGCTGGACCCGGCGCGCCGGGCCCGGGCCGAGGGCGTGCTCATCGATCTGCTCGAGCCGCTCAGCGTGGCCACGATCGAGCTGCGCATGCCGCGCGATCCGCGCGCGCTCGACGTCGCCGCCGCGCTCGTACGCGAGCCGGCGTCCAAGCGGACGCTCGGCCAGTGGGGGCGCGAGGTCGGGGCCAGCGAGCGCACGCTGGCTCGCGCCTTCCAGGCTGAGACGGGCGTGTCGTTCGGACGCTGGCGCACACAGCTGCGGTTGCAGGCGGCGCTGCCGACGCTGGCCGAGGGCGGCTCGGTGGCCAGCGCGTCTGACCGCGCGGGCTACGAGTCCCCCAGTGCGTTCGTGGCCGCGTTCCGGCGCGAGACCGGGATGACGCCGGCCGAGTACTTCCGGGCGTGACGATCGGGGCCGCGGTGGGGTCCACGCGTCGGGCCTAGACTCGCCCGCATGGACTTCGGAATCGGCTATTTCCCCACCCACGACGCGGTCGGCCCCGGCGCGATCGCCCGGCTGGCCGAGGAACGCGGCTTCGAGTCGCTCTTCTTCGCCGAGCACACCCACATCCCGGCCAGCCGGGACTCCGAGTACCCCGGCGGCGGGGCTCTGCCGCGCAAGTACATCCACACCTACGACCTGTTCGTGGCCCTGACCGCTGCCGCGGAGGCCACCGCGAGCCTGCGCGTCGGCAGCGGGATCTGCCTGGTCGTCGAGCGCGACCCGATCACCACCGCCAAGGAGGTCGCCTCGGTGGATCACCTGTCGGGTGGCCGCCTCGAGTTCGGGGTCGGCGCTGGCTGGAACCGCGAGGAGATGGCCAATCACGGCACCGACGCGCGGACGCGAATGCGCCTGATGAAGGAGCGCATCGAGGCGATGAAGGAAATCTGGACGCACGACGAGGCCAGCTACGACGGAGAGTTCGTCTCCTTCGAGCGCATCTGGTCATGGCCCAAGCCCGCGCAGCGTCCGCACCCGCCGGTGCTCGTCGGCGGCAACGGGCCAACCGTGGAGGACCGCGTGCTCGACTTCGGTGACGCCTGGTTCCCCAACTGGACCGACGCCGGCGTGCTGGACCGCATCGAGGCGCTGCGCGCTCGCGCCGACCGTCCCATCGACATGATGATCATGGGCCTGCCCGCCGATCCGGCGTTGATCGAGCGCTGCATGGAGGCCGGCTGCCGGCGTGTGGTGCGGTGGATCCCGTCGGGGAATCTCTCGGTGGTGGAGCAGGGACTGGAGCGCTGGGAGGCGGCGATCGCGCAGGTCACCGGCGAGGGGTGACCCCCGCCGAGGCCCGGGAGCGGTTCGCGGCGGCGCGGGTCGCGCGGCTGGCGACGGCTGACGCGGGCGGGCGCCCGCACGTGGTCCCGGTCGTGTTCGCGGTGGACGGGGACTGCGTCTACAGCGTCGTGGACGCCAAGCCCAAGCGCACGACGGCGCTGCGGCGGCTGGCCAACGTCGCCGAGAACCCGCGCGTGGCGCTGCTCGCCGACCACTACGAGGAGGACTGGGGCGCGCTGTGGTGGGTGCGCGCCGACGGGGTCGGGCGTGTGCTCGAGCCGGGGCCGGGCGTCGAGGCCGAGGCCGGGGCTGAGTGGGCGGAGGCCGCGCGGGCGGTCGACCTGCTGCGGGCGCGCTACCCCCAGCAGCGCGCGGTGGGCGCGGTGCTGGCGGTCGACGTGCAGCGCTGGAGCGGCTGGTCTGCTGCCGGCTGATTCACGTGTCTTCGTCGGGCTCGGGGGGCGCCTCTTCGCCGGCACGCTCGTCGCGCTCAGCCCACTCCAGCAGGGGGGTCAGGGAGAAGACGGCGTCGTCGATCCCGGCGTGCAGATCGCCGAGCGCGGCGAAGCGGTCGGGCATCGTGGCGATCGTGAGGTCCTGGGGCTGAACGTCGTCGATCTCGTCCCAGGCGATTGGCGCTGACACCGTCCCCTCGACCTTGCCCCGCACCGAGTAGGCCGAGGCGATGGTGTGATCCCGGGCATTTTGGTTGTAGTCGACGAACACCTTCTCGGGCGCGCGGTCCTTGCGCCACCAGGTCGTGGTGGCGTCCTCCGGGGCCCGGCGCTCCACCTCGCGGGCGAAGGCCAGCGCGGCGCGGCGCACGTCACCGAAGCCGTGCTCGGGCCGGATCCGGACGTAGATGTGGATGCCGTGGCCGCCCGAGGTCTTGGGCCAGCCGACGGCGCCGATCTCGTCGAGGACCTCGTGGGCGGTGTGGGCGACGCGGCGCACGCGCTCGAGCGGGCAGTCGGGCATCGGGTCGAGGTCGATCCGCCACTCGTCGGGGTGCTCAACGTCGGCGCGCCTTGAGTTCCAGGGATGGAACTCCACCGTGGACATCTGCACCGCCCAGATGACGCTGGCCAGCTCGGTGACGCACAGCTCGTCGGCGGTGCGATTGAAGCGCGGGAACGTGATGCGGACGGTTTCGAGCCACGGCGGCGCCCCTCTGGGCACGCGCTTCTGGTGGACCTTCTCGCCGTCGACGCCGGACGGGAAGCGGTGCAGCATGCAGGGCCGCTCGCGCAACGCGCGCACGATCCCGTCCCCGACGCTCATGTAGTAGCGGGCCAGGTCGAGCTTGGTCTCGCCGCGGGCCGAGAAATAGATCCGGTCGGGATTGGAGATCCGCACGGTCCGCTCGCCCACCTGGAGCTCGATCGCCTCACTCTTCGCCGTCGCCATTCACTCAGATCGTGACAGGCCGTTTCTATCGTGAGGGGGACACCCGACTTTTGATTGGAGCTCACCTGATGCAGAAGCGCATGCTCGCCACGCTGGAGGTCTCGGAACTTGGACTGGGCTGCATGGGGATGTCGGCCTTCTACGGCTCGACGGACGAGGGCGAGGCGATCGCCACCATCCAGCGAGCGCTGGAGCTGGGCATCAACTTCCTGGACACCGCGCAGCTCTACGGCCCGCTGACCAACGAGGAGCTGGTCGGCCGCGCCGTGGCCGGTCACCGCGAGGAGTACGTCATCGCCACCAAATTCGCCCGCCGCATGGACGACGCCACCGCCGGCGACATGGGCTCTCTGGGCAAGCTTGACGGCTCGCCCGACCACGTCCGCACCTCGATTGAGGGTTCGCTCAAGCGGCTGGACACCGACTACGTCGATCTCTTCTACCAGCACCGCGTGGACCCCAACGTTCCCATCGAGGAGACGGTGGGCGCGCTGGCCGAGCTGGTCAAGGAGGGCAAGATCCGCCACATCGGCCTGTCCGAGGCCTCAGCGGAGACGCTGCGCCGCGCCCAGGCGGTGCATCCCATCACCGCGCTGCAGACCGAGTACTCACTGTGGACCCGCGACGTGGAGGCCGAGATCCTGCCCACCTGCCGGGAGCTGGGGATCGGCTTCGTGCCCTACTCACCGCTGGGACGAGGGTTCCTGTCAGGCCGCTTCAGCTCGCCCGACGATCTGGACTCCAGCGACTTCCGCCGCCATGGGCCCCGCTTCACCGGCGACAACCTCGACGCCAACCTGGTGCTGGCCCGCAAGGTCGCCGAGATCGCCGAGGGCAAGGGCTGCACCCCGGCCCAGCTCGCGCTCGCGTGGGTGCTGGCGCAGGGCGACGACGTCGTCCCCATCCCCGGGACCAAGCGCCGCAAGTACCTGGAGCAGAACGCCGGCGCCGTGCGACGTGGAGTTGACCGCCGAGGATCTGGCCCGGATCGACGCCGAGATCCCGCGGGCTGCCGGCGAGCGCTACGACGAGTCCGGGATGGCCGCGGTCAACCTGTGACTCTGATGACAACCCTGGTCTCTACGGTCAGGATTGTCATCAGGGCCAGGATTTGAACGCTCCCGCTACGGCGGGAGCTACAGCGAGGTCAGCCCGAGGCTGGTGAGCCCGATCGCGGTGAACCACAGCCGCCGGTCGGAGCTCAGCGCGGCCAGCGGGATCAGCCAGGCGATGTACCAGGGCATGAGCAGCCCGGCTGAGATGAGCAGGCCGACGGTGGCCCACCCCGCGGCGGTGATCCAGTCAAGCTCGCCGATCCAGACCCGCCACATCAGCCAGACGACGCTGATCGCGTAGCCGACGCGCATCACGGCTCCCACCGGCGCGTCGAACCGCTTGAGGCCGATCGCGTTGAGGATGAAGCCGGGGACGCTGTGGATGCCGCCCTGGCCCTGGATGCTGGAGAGCGTGCCGACCAGATGCAGGGTGCCCGAGCCGAACATGATCAGGCCGAGGGCGCCGAACGCCAGCGCGGCGAGCGCGGCGCCGGCGAGGATCCGGGCGCGCCCGGCTGTCGCCACCCGGCGCCCCGCGCTGGCGGCGATGGCAAAGGGCAGCAGCATCCCCGCGGTGAGCTTGATCGCGGTGGCGGCGATGATCATCGCGCCGCCGGTGCCCTCGCGCTGGCGCAACAGCACATAGATGCCGGCCACGAGCAGGGCGAGCATCAGCAGGTCGTTGTGGCCGCCGCCGACGCCGTAGATGACGATGACCGGGTTGAGGCCGACGAGCGCGACCGCCTTGACCGGGTCGATGCCGCGCAGCTGAGCGGAGCGCCAGACGAGCACCACGACCGCCAGTAGCGAGAGCGCGGCGATCCCCTTGTAGGCGAAGACGTTGGTGGCGATGTTCAGGCCGGCCAGGGGATAGCTGAGCGCGGTGAACAGGGGCCCGTAGGCGGTGGGCGTGTGCGTCCACTGCAGGCCGACCAAGTGATAGAGCGGGTCGAACGAGATGACGTTGGGCCCGTACAGATAGGGGTTGATCCCATAGGTGCCGCCCAGGCGCCCGTAGGCGATGTAGCTGAAGAGGTCCGTGGAGAGCAGCGGCGGCGCCACCAGCACGAGCGCGTTGACTGCGGCGATGCTCACCAGCACGGCGCGGCGCGACAGGTACTTGGCCGCGCGCAGGGCGACCGCATAGGACAGGAACATCAGCACCAGCGCGGCGATCAGTCCGGGCAGGCCGATGTCGAGCCCGACGTGCCCGAACGCTCCGGCCAGGCCGCCGAGGCTCTGGCGCAGCGACTGGGGCAGAAGGAGCTCGGTGTGCGCCGCCGACAGGGAGATGATCAGCGCCGTGATCAACAGCCCGCCAAGACCGATCCAGCCCGCGGGCGAGGAGATGCCCCTGGACACGTCCGAACCCGTCGCGCCCAACTCGAAGGCGCCGCTGTGATGTGTGGCCCCAAGCGGCTCGCGAGCCCTCATGGGACCGATGATTGCATCCGAACGGGCGGAATGTCGGCCGCGGGGCGGAACGCTACGACTTTCGGCGTTAGATGTAAAAACGGCGTCAGTTTTCATTGTGTTAAGACATTCTGTTCCTACCCAGGTACCAGAAATCGCTGACGCCGTTACCACCGGCGTCCGCGAGCGGACTACGTGCCGCGGACCAGCGAGGGGAGTTTGAGAACGAGCTGGGGGATATCCGTGAGGGCGCCGGAGAGGGCATCGCGGATCGCGGACTCCGCACCGGATTCCAGCGCAGCGCCGTGCCCGACAAGCAGCCGCTCGGGAGACCGGGCCGTCAGCGGGCCCTTGGGCGGGCGCAGCCGCAGCATCGGGTGCAGGCCGACCCGACGACCGAGCGTGAACGCCGGGGCGGTCCCGAGCGCCTCGGCGACGACCAGCGTGCGTTCGGCCTCCCACCACAGCGCCACCTCGCGCCACCACGGCCGGTTGATGACCGGGATGACGGTGAACGGGCTGTCGGCCACCTCAGCGGGGAGGCGCAGCAGCGGCACCTCGAGCCGCTGCGCGATCGGGCCACTGTCGCGGTTGTGGCGGTCCAGCAGCTGGATGACCCCCGCCGGGCTGCCCAGCTCGGTGGCGGCGCTCAGCGCGACCTCGTCCTCGAACGGGTCGACCAGCCAGACGCGGCCGTCGGCGCGCAGGGCGTGCGCCGCGCGGCGCATGCCCGATGTCTCGACCCAGGTCAGGCCGAGCGAATGGCGTTGGATGGAGTTGCTCATCGATTTGCGGCGGTCAAGCGGGAGTACCGCGGCCCATAGGACCTTAGCCGTCGCGACATGCGCCGCGGCGCGGTCGGCCTATGCGGCGGCCGCGACGACGCCGTTGAGGTGCCACAGGCCGTCGAAGCCGAGATGGGCCTCGTCGGCGACGCGGCCCAGGCGCTGGCGCGCCTCGGCCAGGTCGGTGCCGCAGATGGTGGCGACCTCGATGGTCGCCAGCGGCTCGCCGGCCCACTCGAGCACCTCGCGCACATCGTCGGGGTCCGCGCGCCGCGACGCGTCGGGCGCCAGGTTCGCGACGGCGACCTCGTAGGCGGCCAGCGGCTGGAAGCCGGGGACCGACAGCGACGCGCCGTCGCTGTTGCGCATCACCTCATATGAGGGGCACGTGTAGCGGTGGCCCGTCTCGGTCGGGGCGAGCTTGTGCGAAAGCGCCAGCGCGCCCGGCGTGGGCGTGCGCGATTCGGCCATGTCCTGGCGCAGCAGCTCCTCGGTCTCGGGCTCGGCCAGCCATGCCTCCAGCTCGGCGGGGGCGATACCGACGCGCTCGGCGGCCTCGGTGAGCGTGGCCGGGTCGTCGAGGAGGCTGCCGGAGAAGTGCAGGACGCGCAGGGCACGGAGCATCGCCCATTCGAGCTCGGGCCGGTGGCGGCGGACCGCCACGACGGCGCGGCAGGCCGGGATCGTGCCGGCCATGCGCGGGCGCAGCGCGGTGTCGATCGGCATGTGGTGCTGCTCGGCGAGCTGGCGCATCCCCTCGGACATGCGCTCCACCGTGAACCCCTTGTCCTCGTAGACGCTCCCGTCCTGCGCGAGGCCGACCATCCGCACCTGCCACTCGATCTGGTCGCCGTAGAGCCACTGCAGCCGCCAGCGGGCGGGCTCGGCCGACCAGGCGAAGGGGCAGCCGGGGTCGGTGTACTCGGTGATCGTCAGCTCGGCCATGGTGTCTCGATTCTCACGGGGGCGGGGGTAGCAACCAGCCTAGATGGTCGACTCCACAACTATCTGCGCTCAGGCCACTAGGCTCCGTCCTCGACATGCCCGAATTGCCCGAAGCCGAGCGCGCCCGCGGCGCCCTGGAGTCCATCCTGGGGCGGCGGATCGCCCGCGTCCACGACGGCGACACCTACGTCTCACGCCCGCACGCGCCCGGGGAGATCGCCGCTGGGCTCGTCGGCCACACGTTCGCCACCGCCCATCGCCGGGGCAAGTTCCTCTGGCTGGAGACCGACGAGGGGCCGGTGCTCGGCCTCCACCTGGGCATGGCGGGCCGGATCGTCGTCGACGACGGCGAGGACGTCTCGCGGTGGGACCGCTTCGCCGTCGAGTTCGACGACGGGACGCGCATGGCCCTGCGTGACAAGCGGCGGCTGGGGCGCGCGCTGCTCAACCCGGACTTCAGCCACGTCGGCCCCGACGCCGCGGGCGTGAGCCGCGACGAGTTCCGCCGGATCATCGGCGCCGGCCACACGGCGGTCAAGGCGCGGCTGCTCAACCAGGGCGCGATCTCCGGCGTGGGCAACCTGCTCGCCGATCAGGCGCTGTGGCAGGCGCGGATCGCGCCCACGCGGCTGACCTCGAGCCTGAGCGACGAGGAGCTTGATCGCCTGCGGCGTGAGCTGCGCTCAGCCGTGCGCTCGGCGATCCGCAAGGGCGGCGTGCACACCGGGGCGTTCATCCCCGCCCGGGGCCGCGAGGGTCACTGTCCGCGCGACGGCCACACCCTCAACCGCGCGACCGTGGGCGGGCGCACGACGTACTGGTGCCCGGCCTGCCAGCAGTGAGGCGTCTTAGCCGTCGAGCAGGCCCGCCAGCGCGTCCATCACCACGTCGAGCACCTCGAGGTGGTTGCGCTCGAAGATCATGCCGTGCCCGTTGCCGTGGATCCCGTGGTCGGCGAGGCGCAGGAGCTCAACGTTGGCGCCGGCGTCGGCGAGGTAGTCGCGCACCTCGGTGTCGAAGTGGCCCAGCAGCGACGCCTCGGCGGTGACGAGCAGCACCGGGATGCCATCCAGACGTCCGTCCAGGGCCACGGCGGTGAGACCACACGGGAGCCCCGGGAGGCCGTCGGCGGCGGGGCGAAACGGCGGGCCGAACGGCTCGAGCGCGACGATCGCGCGCACCAGCTCGGGCCGCGCGGCCGCGATCAGCCAGCCGGCGGGACCGCCCGCCGAGTGCGTGAACAGGACCGACGGCCCGACGCGGTCGATCAGCTCGGCGCCGAGCTGGCGCTCGAGCGCGTGGGCGACGCTCAGGTCGGTGGGCATCGAGCGGCAGCTCGCGACCATGTGGAGGATCGCCGGGTCTGACCCCGGCGCGCCCTCGTTGCCCGGCCACTGTGTCTGCAGATGCGCGGTGGGGTGGACGCCGTCAGGCGAGCGAAACAGGACGGCGAGGGTCTCGGCGTCCGGCGCCGGGGCCATCTCGCCCAGCGCGCCGGCCCACTGAGCGCCGCGTCCGTGACCGGGGCGGTCCACGGTGTAGACGCGATGGCCGCGGCGGGCGAGCTCCGGAGCCCAGCCCGGGCGCCCGTCGGGCGTGCCCAGCCAGTCGAGGCCCTGGCCTCCGCCGCCGTGGATGAGGATGAGCGACGGGCGGTCAGGTGACTCGGCCCCCGCCCATTCGACGTACATGGGCGCCTCGCCTCCGGCGCCGATCCAGAACCTGCCCTGGGTCTCCTCGCTCATGACCGCGGAAGCGTACCCATGCCGCGGAGCGCTATCCCTCGCGCGCCGCCCGCGGCGGGGCCGTGGACCCGCGCACCCGCAGCTCCACGTCCGCGCTCTCGTGGCGCTGGGCGAGCCGCGGGTTCTCGATGCGCTCGAGCAGCAGCCCGACGGCGCGCTCGGCCTGGAAGTCGAGCGACTGCGCGACGGTCGTCAGCGAGATGCGGTGCAGGCCCGCGAGCGCGATGTCGTCGAACCCGACCACCGAGAGATCCCCGGGGATCTTGAGCCCGAGGCTCTCGCAGGCCTCGATCAGCGCGATCGCGCCGATGTCGTTTGAGACGAACAGCGCCGTCGGCGCATCGCCCCCGTCCAGCGCCGCCGAGAGGTCGCCGGCCTCGCGGCCCGCGGCGATGGTGGCGGCGCCCGGCGTCCACGAGTAGACCGGCAGCGGCGCGATGCCGGCGCGTCGCAGCGCGGCGCGGTAGCCGTCGTGGCGGGCGCGATCGCCGATCGCCTCCACCAGCGGCGTGCGGACGTAGCCGATGCGCCGGTGGCCGAGCTCGAGCAGGTGCTGCGTGGCGAGCTTGCCGCCCTGGCGGTCGCGCGGGCCCACCGAGTCGCCCCAGCGCTCACTCAGCCCCAGGAACACGATCGGAATGCCGGCCCGCTGGAGTGACTCGTCGAGCTCGTCGGTGCGCGGGATGAAGGCGAGGAACACGATCCCGGCCACGCGTTGCTCGAGCAGCGCGTCGACCCCCGTCATCGACAACTCCTCGGCGCCCTCGATGTTGCAGAACATCGTCGTGTAGCCACGGCGGAACGCCGCTCGCTCGACCACCTGGGCCATCTGGGCGTAGTAGGGGTTGGAGAGGTCACCGACGAGCACGCCGAGCATCGTCGTGCGCTGGTTGACGAACTGGCGAGCGATCGCGTTGGGCTTGTAGTTGAGGCGGGCGATCGCCTCCTGGACGCGCCCCCGCGTGGCCTCGGACACCTCTTCGGCGCCGCGCACGACGTTGGACACGGTGGACTTGGACACCCCGGCCGCGGCGGCGACGTCGTGGATCGTGGGGGCCCTGCTGGGGTGGCGGGAGGAGGGGGCCGACCGGTTGCGGGACGCCGCCCCGCCGGGGCCGGTCGCCTCAGCACGACTCTGCGAGATGAGCATCCTCCTCAAGCGATTCGATGGGACCCGATCCCGGCCGCGTCGGCGGGACGACCCCCGCACGATGATATATGCACAAACGTGCGACTTGACACGCTCCAGGTCGGGCGCCTATCGTGGCGTGGAACGTTCCAAAACGGGAGAGCGCGGAGTGACACTCGGGCGGGAGACGACGACGGTGGGCGCGGGCCCCGGCCGGGGCGGCTTGCTCGTGGCCAACGCGCCCGTCAGCTACGGGGCGTTTGAGATCACGGTCGGGGTCGACCCCCACGTCCCGGACTCGACGACGCTGCTGGACTGGGTGTCCGAAGCCGGCTACGTCGGCATCGACCTTGGACCGGTCGGCTACCTCGGCGGCCCCGACGAGCTCCCGGGCCGGCTGACCGAACGCGGGCTGGGCCTTGCCGGCGGCTACATCGAGCTGCCGTTCTCAGAGCCAGCCCGCATGGAGGGCGCGCTGCCCGAGCTCGACGCGCTCCTGGACATCATTGACCGCATCGCCGACGGATCCGCTCCGCCTCGCCCGACGCTGGCCGACGCGGGCTCGCCCCAGCGGGCGGCACTCCCTGGCCGCTCGGCGACCGACCGCAGTGTCGGGCTCGACGACGCCGCGTGGGAGCGCTTCGCCGACGGGCTGGCCCGTGCCGTGGCGCGCTGCCGCGAGCGCGGCTACGAGCCGACCTTTCACCATCACACCGCCACCTACATCGAGGCCCGGTGGGAGATCGAGCGGTTGCTCGAGCTCTCCGACGTCGGGCTCTGCCTGGACACCGGCCACCTGTTGCTCGGCGGCGGTGACCCGGTCACCGCGATCCGGGAGTGGGCGCCGCGGATCAACCAGGTTCACCTCAAGGACGCGCGCCGCGCGACGCTCGAGGCGATCGTGGCCGAAGGAGCGCCGGTGCGCGAGATCTGGCGCCGGCGCGCCTTCTGTGCCCTGGGCGACGGCGACATTCCCATCGATGACGTCCTGGCCGCGCTGTCGGAGATCTCCTACTCCGGCTGGCTCGTGGTGGAGCAGGACGTCCTCCCTGACCCCGACAACCCTGGCGAGCCGGCGCGCGATCAGGTGCGCAATCGCGAGTACCTGCGCTCCCGGGGGCTGTGAGCGTGGCCCGGGGCACAGAGAGGGTGCGTGCGGGGCGCTTGTGGCTCTCCTGGCAGGTGGGCGACGTAGACTCCCGGGCCGCGCTATTTGAGACATGAGCTCGCGCGCGTCTTGTCGTCATTGAAGGAGGAGTTGGATGGCTTGTGGTTTTCGGCGGCTGCGCTGGGCGTCCCTCGCCCTCGCGGTGATCTCGCTGGCGGTCGCGTCCTCGGCCAGCGCCAAGCTCGGCGTCACCTGGATGAGGGGCTTCGCGGCCCCCGGCACGCCAGCCAAGTACGACAAGGTGGGCGTCATCAAGCTCGGCGCTCGCCACGCGCGCAACGTCCTCGTGCTCGAGCCCGGGACCTCGGCGGGTGGCGGCTACTTCGTGCCGCTCGCCCAGTGGATCGTCGCGCGCGCGCCCGGCTGGCAGGTGTGGTCGGTGGAGCGGCGCGAGAACCTCCTCGAGGACCAGTCAGAGCTCAACCTGGCCAAGGAGCACAAGGTCACGGTCAACCAGATGTTCGACTACTACCTGGGCTACCTGGCGAACGCCGGCATCACCGATCACATCCACCCGGTCGCCGACTCGGCGGTGCCGTTCGCGCGCCAGTGGGGTCTGAAGGTCGCCGTCGAGGACCTGCACGACGTCATCGGCGCGGCGCGCAAGCTCGGCGGGCAGGTCGTGCTCGGCGGTCACTCACTCGGGGGCTCGGTCGTCACCGCCTACGCCACCTGGAACTTCGGCGGCAAGCCCGGCGCCGACGAGCTCGCCGGCCTCGTCTACGACGACGGCGGCAGCTCCGCTCAGGCGATCTCGGCCTCCGCCGCGCGCGGCGAGCTCTCGACGCTGTCCAAGAGCACGCCCTGGCTGGCCTTCTCCGGCGTCCCCGCGCCGCTGCTGGGTCTGTTCTCGGCCGTCGGCTCGACCGCGGCGCTCATCGCGCCCAACGCGCCATCGTCCTCGCAGTCCTTCGCGCTCACACCGTCGGTGCTCAAGCCGCCGGTGCCGGCGACCAACCTGGGGACGTTCGGCTTCGACACCGACGTCAAGACCTCCAAGCTGGTGTTCGCCGCCCAAGCTCACCTCGGACAGCTGAACACCAGCGTGAGCCCGGCGGGCTGGTCGAGCGCCGGGGCCATCACGCCGATCGACCGCTGGGCTAGCATGCTCGCCGGCGCGGGCATGACCAACGTCGACGGCAGCGAGTGGTATTTCCCGCAGCGGCTCACCGACGACACGGGCGCCGTTGACCAGGGCAACCCCAACCCTGCCCAGGCGGTGCTCGGCGTCGACACGACGATGGGCCACAAGCTCCCGAAGTCGCTGCGCATCTACGCCTTCGGCGCCTACGGTGGCACGCTCATCACCCAGGGTGCGGCGGCGCTGGCCAGACAGAGCCGGATCCGCCGCAGCCATCTGCTGCTGGTGAGCCGCAAGGGGACCTACGCCCACAACGACCCGGCGTCCGCGTATCCGCACAACGTGTTCTTCAGCAACCTGATGACGTTCCTGGCGAAGGTGGCCAAGGGCTGAACACCGCGCGCGGGGCGTAGACTCGCCAGGACCAGGGGATCTACACACAGCAGGGGGGAAGCCATGGCACCGTCGGACCGTGTTCCCGTCACCGGCAGCGAGCGTGTGCTCACGCCCGGCCATACGCGTGTGGGGGACGTTGATCTGAAAGCCGACGTCGACGTCACCGTGTATGTGCGCCCGCGGGCGTCAGCGGACTGGGTCGATGTGGAGTCCTCACGGGCGCCGATGGGCCGGCGACTCGTCGCGCGAGAGGACTGGGCCGATGCGCACGGGGGCGCCGACGATGACATGACGGCCGTCGCTCACTACGCCGTCGACGCCGGACTCAGAGTCGTGTCGTTGGACTCCGCTCGCCGCGCGCTGCATCTCCGAGGGTCGCTGGGGGATGCCGCCGGCGCCTTCGGGGCCACGATGGAGGGCCGGTTCCAAACCGCCGATGGGAAGGGCGAGTACCGCGCCCGGTCGGGCGCGCTGACCGTGCCCGCTGCGCTCGGGGACGTCGTGACAGGCGTGTTCGGGATCGACGACCGGCCGCAGGCGCGGCCCCAGCTGCGCCGGCACGCGGAGGCCCAGGCGGGCGCGTCGTTCACGCCCGTGCAGGTGGCCGAGGCCTATGCCTTTCCGGCGGGGGCCACCGGCAAGGGGCAGACCGTCGGGATCGTCGAGCTCGGCGGCGGCTTCAGTACCGCCGACCTCACCACCTACTTCCAGGGGCTGGGCCTGACCGCGCCCAGCGTCACCGCGGTCTCGGTGGACGGCGGCCAGAACTCGCCCGGCACCGATCCCAACTCCGACGGCGAGGTCATGCTCGACATCGAGGTCGTCGGCGCCGTCGCCCCCGGCGTCGCCATCGTCGTCTACTTCGCCCCGAACACCGACCAGGGGTTCATCGACGCGCTCTCGACTGCGGTGCACGACACCACGCACAAGCCGTCGGTCGTCTCGGTGAGCTGGGGTCAGTCCGAGGACGCGTGGACGGCGCAGGCGCGCACGCAGATGGAGCAGGTCCTCACCGAGGGGGCCGGCCTGGGCGTCACGGTCACGGTGGCCGCGGGCGACAACGGCTCGACCGACGGGGTCACCGATGGCAAGCAGCACGTCGACTTCCCCGCCTCCGCGCCCCACGCGCTGGCCTGCGGCGGGACGACCCTGCACGCGTCGGGCGCCACGATCGAATCCGAGACCGTCTGGAATGACCCGGGTGACGGCGCGACGGGCGGCGGCATCAGCGACCAGTTCCCCGTCCCCAGCTACCAGGCCAACGCGAGCCTGCCGGTCAACGTCGACACGCAGGCGGCCGGGCGCGGCGTCCCGGACGTGTGCGGCAACGCCGACCCCCAGACCGGCTACGTGATCCGCGTGGACGGCGCCGACGAGACGATCGGCGGCACGAGCGCCGTCGCCCCCCTGTGGGCCGGGCTCACCGCGTGCCTCAACGAGCAGCTCGGCGCACCGCTCGGGTTCGCCCAGCCGCTGCTGTACCCGTTGCTGGGCAGCAGCTCCTTCCACGACATCACCTCGGGCAACAACGGGTCCTATGCGGCCGGGCCCGGCTGGGATGCGTGCACCGGGTTGGGCTCCCCCGACGGGACGGCGCTCGCGACGGCGTTGTCATCGGCGGGCACGGGGACTGGCGCCGGGACGGGCACCGGGAGCGGCGCGGCAGGGTAGTCGAAGCGCTTCGACGCCTGGCCGTTGCATATGATGCGGCGGTCCTGGCCACGACACCGCCCCCACTCACCCCCGCGTCCGCGGCCGCCCCCGCCGGCCGGCCTACCCGCGCGCTCAGCGCGTTCGAAAGGCGCACGTGATCGACGAGACCAGCGGCTCGGTCTGGTTTCTCACCGGGAGCCAGCACCTCTATGGCGAGGAGACCCTGCGCCAGGTGCACGAGCACTCGCGCAAGCTCGCCGAGGCGCTCAACGACAGTCCCGCCATCCCGGTGGCGATCGTCGACCGCGAGCCGTTGACCGACGCCGATGCCATCCGCCGCGTATTGGCGGAGGCCAGCGCCGACGAGGAGTGCGTCGGGGTGATCGCGTGGATGCACACGTTCTCGCCGGCGCGGATGTGGATCGGCGGCCTCAACGCGCTGCGCAAGCCGCTGCTGCACCTCCACACGCAGTTCGACCGCGAGCTGCCGTGGGGCGAGATCGACATGGACTACATGAACCTCAACCAGTCGGCTCATGGCGACCGCGAGTTCGCCTACATCGAGACCCGGATGGGGGTGTCGCGCAAGACCGTCGTCGGCCACTGGTCAGACCGCCTGGTGCAGGAGCGGATCGGCACCTGGATCCGCGCCGCGTGCGGCTGGCAGGAGGCCCAGCGGCTGCGCATCGCCCGCTTCGGCGACAACATGCGCGACGTCGCCGTCACCGAGGGTGACAAGGTCGGCGCGCAGATCACGCTGGGCGCCACCGTCAACGGCTACGGCGTCGACGGGCTGTCCGATGCCGTGGACCATGCGCGTGGCGCGGCCGTGGACGAGCTGCTCGAGCGCTACGACGACGAGTACGACCTTGTGGCCGAGCTGCGGCCCGACGGCGCGCGCCGCGAGTCGCTGGCGCAGGCGGCGCAGATCGAGGTGGGCCTGCGCTCGGTGCTGCTCGACGGCGGCTTTGGCGCCTTCACCGACACCTTCGAGGACCTGGGCCGCCTGCGCCAGCTTCCCGGCATCGCCGTGCAGCGGCTGATGGCCGACGGCTACGGGTTCGGCGGCGAGGGCGACTGGAAGACGGCGCTGCTCCTGCGCGTGCTCAAGGTGATGGCCCACGGGCTGTCGGGCGGCACCTCGTTCATGGAGGACTACGTCTACCACCTGGGTCCGGGCCCGGCCAAGGTCCTGGGCGCCCACATGCTGGAGATCTGCCCGTCGATCGCCGCCGCCCGCCCGTCATGCGAGATCCACCCGCTGTCGATCGGCGGCCGCGACGATCCCGTCCGGCTGGTGTTCACCGCGCCACAGGGACCGGCGGTGATGATCTGCCTCATCGACGTCGGCGGCCGGCTGCGGCTGGTGGCCAACCAGGTGGACGTGGTGCCGCCCGACGAGGAGCTGCCGCGGCTGCCCGTCGCCCGGGCCGTCTGGGAGCCGCGCCCCGACCTCTCCACGTCAGCCGAGGCGTGGCTGATGGCCGGCGGCTCGCACCACAGCGTGTTCACGATGGCCCTCAAGCTGGAGGCGCTGCGCGACCTCGCCGACATCGCCGGCATCGAGCTGGTCGTGATCGACGAGAACACCACCATCCCGCAGTTCGCCTCGGAGCTGCGCTGGAACCGGGCCTACTACCACCTCGCCCGCGGGCTCTAGAGGCTCGCTCGCGCGTGGCGACCCTGGCGGGCCTGCCCGGCTCAGCGGCCCTGGCGGCCCCGGGGGGCCGGGCGGATATCCGGGACATCCCTGAGTCCGCTCAGGGACATCACGCCTAGCGCTGGGGCCCCGTGATGGCCGAGAATCCTGTCCGTGGCAACGTGGAATGAGCGGCCTGGCTCCCCCGCCGGGCTCGTGCGGGGGCAGCAGGGACGGTGGCTGGGCGGCGTGTGCGTCGGCCTGGCCGGCGTCACCCGGCAGCGCGTGGGGTGGATCCGCGCCGCGTTTGTGGTCGGCGCGCTGGTCGGCGGCCTGGGGATCGCGCTCTACCTGGCGTGTTGGTTGATCATCCCGGCCCAGGGAGACGCCGAGGAACGGCCGGGGTCGACGGGCGTGGTGGTCCTGGCGCAGGCATGCGCGGCGTGCGCGGGGCTGGTGGTCCTCGCCGCGATCGGGGCGGCGGCGACGGTGTTCGGCTTCGGCTGGGTCGTGGTCGGAGCGGCGGCCGTCGTCCTGGTCGGTGTGCTCCTCGGCCGGCCGAGGCTGGGCCCGGCATGGGCGCTGCTTCCCGTCGCGGCGCTGACGATCCCCGCGCTCGCTGTAGCCGCCGACGGCCTGCGCCTCACGACCCAGGTCCAGGCCGTCACGGTGGCGCCGGCCGACGCCCGCGCGGTCTCGGGGCACGTCTACCGCAGCGGGCTCAACACGATGCTCATCGACCTGCGCCGCACGCAGCTACCCGCGACCGGGACGGTGCCGCTGCAGATCGCCGCGGGGCTGCGGCGCACCATCGTGGCGCTCCCGTCGCAGCGGTGCGTGCGCGTCGTCGTCCACTATGACGTCAACCCGTTCGCCGTCCGCCTCGGCGCGCTGCTCACGGGCCACTCCCTGGTCTTCTCCGATGCCGTCATCTTCGGCCGCCTCTACAGCGCCGGCGGCACCCTCACGCCGCCCGCGGTGCGACCCGGTCCCGTCGTTGACATCCACTTCGCCTCGCAGGGCGGCAGCCTGTATGTCCGGGACTATCCCGCCTCGGTGGACCCCGCCATCCGGCCCGACTGGCCCGGGTTCCAGGTGCATCTCGAGCCCCGCCCCGACGTCAGGGCGACGCCCAAGAAAGCCGCCGAGGGCCTCCTGCGCCACTGGCGCACCCGCCTCGTGGCCCAGGAGGCCAGCGCGCGCCTGGTCAACGTGCTGCTCCCCGGGCCGTGCAACCCGCCGCCGGCGCTTCCGCCCGCGGTCCGCCCGGCCGCCCCGCGCCGCGCCGCGCACCACCCGACACGGAGGTCCGTCAAGCGCGCGGCTCACGCCCTGGGGAGGAAACCGTGACCGCGGTGGAGCCCGTCACGCAGCCACTCGCGGCCCCCGGCGATCGGCACCGGCTCGCCACCGCTGTCGGCGGCGCCGCGATGCTCGCCGGGCTCGCGCTCGTCCTCGCCGGTGGGATCCCGAGCGCGGTGGCTGTCGCGGTGGGCGTGATCGGCATCCTGACCACGATGGCGCTCCTGTTGCCGGCCGGCGTGCGGGCACTGGCGCGCCATCCGAGCCTGCTGCTGGTCGCTGTCTTCCTGGGCCTGGCGGCGCTGTGGCTGGACGTCGGGCTGCGCCATGCCAGCGAGGTGCCCGACGGCCTCGGCGGCTTCGCCCCGCCGAGCGGGATCGCGTATCCGTTCGTCATCGGTCACTATCTCGAGCCCCGGATCCTCCCCAGGACCGGGTGGCCGTGGCAGCTCGGGCGTCTCTCGATGCTGCCGCTCGTGGTCTCGACGCTCGCCGCCGCCGGTGGCCTGGTGCTGGTCGCCGACGCCGCCCGCCTGCGGCTCGGCATCACGTCGTTCAGCTCGGCCCGCCGGGCGCCGTGGCGGATCCTCAGCGACGCACCGAGCCGGCAGGCCTCGATCGGCTGGCGGATGGTGCCCGGCGTCCTCCTCATCCTGCTGGCGGCGATCCTGGCCATCGGCCTCGCCGATCAGTACGTGGCGGGCCACGCCTTCCTACAGGGGATCGCGCTCATCGGCGTCCTGGGCGGCGCGGCGATCCTGATCGGCAGCCCGCTGCTCGTCGGATCGCTGATGCGCCTGGACCGTGACAAGGCGGGCCGGGCGCGCGAGGAGGAGCGCCAGCGCTTCGCCGCCCACCTGCACGACTCGGTGCTCCAGACCCTCGCGCTCGTCCAGCGCCAGGCCCACGACCCGGCGGCCGTGGTCCGGCTGGCCCGGCGCCAGGAGCACGCGCTGCGCGCCTGGATGGCCGGCGAATCGGAGCTCGCTTCCGAGACCCTGTCGGCCGCGCTGCGCGAGATCGTGGCCGAGGTGGAGGAGGAGTACCGGATGACGGTGGAGCTCACCGCGATCGGCGACCGGCCGCTGGACAGCCGGGGGGAGGCGCTCGTTGCCGCCGCGCGCGAGGCGCTGCGCAACGCCGGCCGTCACGCCCCCGGCGCTCCCGTCTACATGTTCTGCGAGATCGGCCGAGAGCGCGCCGAGGTCTTCGTGCGCGACGAGGGCCCCGGCTTCATCCCCAACGACGTGGCCAGCGAGCGCCGCGGTATCCGTGACGCGATGATCGGGCGGATGGCGGTCAGCGGGGGCCGCGCGACGATCGAGTCAGCGCCCGGCGAGGGCACCGAGGTCGCCCTCATGCTGGGTCCGCACGGAGGCGGGCGATGAGCGACGGCGCTCCGGACGCCGGCCCCGTGCGGCGGCGGATCGTCGTGGTCGACGACCACCACCTCTTCCGCGCCGGGGTTCGCACCGAGCTGGCCACACACTGCGACGTCGTCGGCGAGGCCGCCGACCCGGCCCAGGCGCTGGTGGTGATCGCCACCACGCGGCCCGACGTGGTGCTGCTCGACGTCCATCTGCCCGATGGCGGTGGCGTGAGCGTGCTCGAGGGCCTCGCGGCCGCGTGTGGCGACGAGGATCCGCCCGCCGTGCTCGCCCTGTCGGTATCGGATGCGGCCGCCGACGTGGTGCCGATGATCCGCGCCGGAGCGCTCGGCTACGTGACCAAGACGATCGACACCGAGGAGCTGGTGGCGGCCATCGAGCGGGTGGCGACGCAGGACGCGTACTTCAGTCCCCGGCTGGCCGCGTTCGTCCTGCAGGCCTTCAGCACCCCGGTCCAGGCGGAGGCGCCCGAGCCCGGCCTGGAGTCGCTGACCGCGCGCGAGCGGGAGGTCCTGCACCACCTCGCGCGCGGTTACGCCTACAAGCAGATCGGCGTGCGGCTGGGGATCAGCGCGCGCACGGTCGAGTCCCACGTCGGGGCGGTCCTGCGCAAGCTCCAGCTCACCTCCCGGCACGAGGTGGCGCACTGGGCCGCGGCGCGGGGTCTCATCGACCACAGCGAGCCCGAGCCGTGAGGGGACTGCGTATCCCGGCGGTGTCCGAGGACGGGTACCGCTGCACGGGATGCGGGGCCCGCTGGGCCTACGAAGCGGTGCGCTACGTCGCGCTGTGCCCCGAGTGCGCCAGCGGGCTTGTGCGCATCAGTGGGCCGGAGACGGTGGCGGCACCACCGGGATCGGCTCCGGCTCCGGCTCCGGCTCGGGGACGGGGCTGGGGGCGACGGCCGGCTCGGCCTCCAGCCGCGGCAGAACGCGGTCCAGCCACGCCGGAATCCACCAATTGGCTCGGTCGAAGACGAACATCAGCGACGGGACGATGAGCAGGCGGATGAGCGTGGCGTCGATGATCACGCTGACGCCCAGCCCGAGGGCCAGCATCTTGACCACGACGCTCGTGGAGAGCAGGAAGGCGAAGAAGACGCTCGCCATGATCAGCGCGGCGCAGCTGATCACCCGGGCGGTCTGGCTGAGCCCGGTGGCGACGCTGAGCTGGTTGTCGTGGTGGGTGAGCCAGTGCTCGCGGATCCGCGAGAGCAGGAACACCTCGTAGTCCATGGACAGGCCGAAGACGATCGCGAAGATGATCATCGGCACGTAGGACTCGATCGGGACCGTGCCGTCGAGACCGAGCAGGCTCGAGCCCCAGCCCCATTGGAAGACGGCCACGATGATCCCGTAGGAGGCGCCGATCGACAGCAGGTTGAGCAGCCCCGCCTTGAGGGCCAGCACCGGGCTGCGGAACGCTGCGAGCAGCAGCAGGAAGGCGGCGACGAGGACGACGGCGATGATGACCGGCAGCCGGGAGGAGACGGTGTTCTGGAAGTCGATCGTCGCGGCCGTGGTGCCGGTGACGTAGCCGGTGGCGTGCTGGTCGTGCAGCGCGTTGGGCAGCACGGTGTCCTGTAGCTGGCCGACCAGTGACGCGGTGTCGTCGCTCTGGGGCCCGCTCGTCGGGGTCACCTTGCCGATCAGCAGCTTCCCGTCCGAGCTGGCCTGGAAGGGCGTCACCGAGGCGACGCCGGGCGTGGCGCTCAGCGTCGTGGGCAGCGACTGCTCGAGCGAAGAGCGCTGCTGGTCGGTGGCCGAGGCGGGCAGCGCGACGACCACCGTCAACGGGCCGTTGGCCCCCGCGCCGAACCCGTGGCTGACGGCGTCAAAGGCCTGGCGCTCGCTGTAGCTCGTCGGCTCTGATCCCGGGCCGACGTGGCCGACGCGGATCGAGAGCACCGGGATGGCGAGGAAGAGCAGCACGAGGATCCCGCTCAGCGCGTAGCGCCACGGGTGGCGCTCGAGCCGCTCGGTGTAGCGATGCAGCGGACCGTCGGGATTGTTGGGCTCGGCCACCGGCGTGCGGACGTGGCGCCGGTCGATCTGGCTTCCGGCGAGCGCCAGCAGCGCGGGCACCAGCGTGAGTGCCGACAGGGCGGCCACGGTGACGGTGATCGCGGCGGCCAGCCCCAGCTTGCCGATGAAGGTGATCCCGGACGCGTAGAGCCCGCACATGGCGATCACGACCGTCGTGGCGGCGATCACGATGGACCGGCCGCTGCCGGCCATGGTGGTCCGGACCGCCGTGATGACGTCATCGCCCTCGATGAGGCGCTGGCGATGGCGCGTGGTGAGAAACAGCGCGTAGTCGATGCCGACGCCGAGCCCCATCATCGTCGCCAGCGTGGGCGAGCTGGTGCCGAAGCTGATCGCGGCGGCGATCATCCCCAGCAGCCCCAGCCCGGTGAAGACGCCGATGATGGCGCTCAGCAGCGGGAGGACCCCACCGATCACGCTGCCGAACCCGGCGAGCAGCACGAGCAGAGCCACCGCGATGCCGATGACCTCGGAGGCCACGTCGTTGGCCGTGGGCGCTGCCGCCTGCCCCAGCTGGCCGCCGTAGCTCACCTTCACGCCGGCCTGTCGCGCCGGTGCGACGGCCTTGTCGACCTGGGAGATGTACGCGTCGCCCAGGCTCTGCGGGTTGGTGTCGAAGTTGACCGTGGAGTAGGCGGTGCTGCCGTCCTTTGAGACGGTGCCCTGGCCGAGGGGATCGGAGACCGCGAGGACGTGGGGGAGAGCCTCGAGGTTGGAGCGCGTCTGCTCGATGGCGGTGCGCTGGGAAGTGACGTCGCCCCCGTGGTCGACGAACACGACCTGTCCGCTCTGACCGCCCGCGGTCTTGTCGTGGGCGCGCAGGAGATTGAGTCCCTGCTGGGCGCTGCTACCCGGAATCGTGAGCGTGTCGCTGTAGACGCCGCCCAGCGCGTGATTGCCGATTGCCACCGCCACCAGAGCGATCAGCCAGCCGCTGATCACCCACCGCCGATGCCGCGCTGCCCAGGTCCCGAGTGTCTCGATCATGCTTCCCCCGTCTTGCCGCAAGCTGTCAGGTGTGACAGAATCTCACAAAGTGTCAGACATGTCAAGATTGGGAACGATGGATCAGGTGAGCGAGGACGTCGGCCGCCGGGAGGCGCACAAGCGCGCGACCCGCGCGGCCATCAAGGAGGCCGCGATGCGCCTCGTGGCCGAGCAGGGTTTCGAGGCGACCACCGTGCGCCAGATCGCCGATGCCGCCCAGGTGACGGAGCGGACCTTCTACCGCTACTTCGACGGCAAGGCGGGGCTCGTCGCCGACGAGGCGCTGGACTGGATGCAACGGCTGCACGTCGCCATCCGGGAGCGTCCGGAGGAGGAGACGCCCCTCCGGGCGGTGGCGCGGGCGATGGCGGCCCTGGCGGCCGAGATCCGCCAGAACCCCGAGAGCGCGCCCCTGTGGATGTTCGCCGACACGCCCCTCCAGTACGAGATGCTCCAGCGGTCGGCCCCGCGGCCGCTGCTGCGCTTCGAGGAGTCGGTGGCCGACGCCGTCCTGGCCCGGACCGGCGTCTCGACGGAGAACCGCCGCCAGGCCGAGCTCGTCGCGCGCGTGTCAGTGGCGGTGCTGCGCAGCGCCGGCATCTACCGCCGCCAGTTGCTGGCCATCGGGGAGAAGCGTCCGCCTGAGTTGGAGCAGGTGGTGCGTGAGGAGTTCGCGTCGCTGGAGGGGCTCAGCCAGCCCGGTCCGTAGCGGGTGGATCTCAGCGGGGGTGGCCGGTGGTCGCTCGGGGCGTCTGCCCTGGGTACGTGGCGAACGTCAACGGCGGGCTAACGAGGAGGAGGTAGGGGCGCCGCCAGCGTCAGAGGCGGTCCCCCCCAACCGAGTCGTGGCGGATAGTGAAGGAAATAGCGCAACTATCCGCCACAACCCCCTCTCACGAGCCACCGGCAACCCGCGGTCCGCCCCTCCCAAGTCCGCCGTTGACGTTCGCCACGTACCTCGGGCAGACGCCGGAAGGCTCACCGAATCGCCCGTGCTCAGTCGGCGAGGTCGCCCCACAGCCGCCGGCCCAGCCCCGACGCACGAGCCACCGGGCGCGCCACCGCGGCCCGCACGCTCTCCTCGGTCCCGACCAGGATGAGCTGCCGCTGGGCACGGGTGGCCGCGGTGTAGAGCAGCTCGCGGGTGAGAAGGCGCGACATCATCCCCGCCCGCCCCGAGGGCAGGAGCACGGCGGCGCTGTGAAACTGCGAGCCCTGGCTCTTGTGCACGGTCATCGCGTAGACGGTGTCCACCGCGCCGAGCCGGCTGGGGCTGTGCTCGATCGTCTCATCGCCCCGGGCGAACGCGGCCGCCACGCGGCCGTCTCCCAGCGAGACGACGACGCCGGTGTCCCCGTTGTTGAGGCGCAGCTCGTAGTCGTTCTCGTTGACGAGCAGCGGCCGCCCGACGTACCAGCGGTCCTCGGGGTCCAGGTCCGCGAGCTCGGCGGCGAGCCAGCCTTCCATCCGCGCGGTCCACGTCGCGACGCCGTAGGGGCCGCGACGGTGCGCGCACAGGATCCGGAAGGAGCCCAGCGCCTCGAGCGCGTCGCGCGCTCGGCCCGCGCGAGCGGCCTCGAACGTACGCCGGGCGGCCGCCAGCGCGGGCTCAGACACGGCGGGGAGCGCGTCCTGCTCGGCCACGTCGAGATCGAGCCAGGTGACGTCCTCGGCGCCCGCGCGCAGCAGTTCCATGACGCCATCGCCGTCACCGGCGCGAATCGCCGTGGCCAGCCGCGCGATCCCGCCGCCGAAGCGGTGCACACGGTCGAGCACCACGATCTCCGGGGGTGGGTCCGATCCGAGCCGCGATCCGTCCGCGTGCCCGCCCACCCCGACGATGTCGCCGAGCACGGCCCCGGCCTCGATCGAGGCGAGCTGCCCCGGGTCGCCGACGAGGATGAGCCGCGCCCCGGAGCGCAGCGCCTCGATCAGCCGCGCCATCAACGACAGCGACACCATCGAGGTCTCGTCGACGATGACGACGTCGTGAGCCAGCCGCTGGTTGCGGTCGTGGCGGAAGCGGCTGCTGCTCCCGGGCCGCCAGCCCAGCAGGCGGTGGATGGTGGAGGCCCGCAGCGCCAGCAGCTGGTCACGCACCGCGGGCGCGACGTCGAGCGTGGCCGCCTCCGCGTGCACCGACTCCTGAAGGCGCGCCGCGGCCTTGCCGGTCGGCGCCGCCAGCGCGACGAGCGGCACGGCGGCGCTCGCGGCGGCGGCCTGCTCGCAGATGAGCGCGACGATCCGAGCCACCGTGGTCGTCTTCCCCGTCCCGGGCCCGCCGGCCACCACCGACCAGCGATGGGTCACCGCTGCCGCCGCCGCCTGCGATTGGCGTCCGGCGACCTCGGCGCCGAACAACCGCGCCAGGCCGTCCTCGAGCAGCGCGGGGTCTACCGCGCCAGGGGGCCCCGCGGCCATCGCGCGCAGCGAGCGAGCGACGCCGACCTCCTCGGCCCAGTAGCGGTCCAGGTACAGCCACGAGCCAACGAGGCGCAGCGGGCGCACCTCGCCCGCCGCGGCGGGCCGATCGCCGGGCGTGACGAGTGGGCTGGCGCCCACCCGGGCGATCCACGCGGGGGGCTCGGGCCAGTCCAGCGCGGCGAGGTCGATCGGGTCCTCGGCGTCGACCGCCGCGGTGTCGCGGATCTTGGCCAGGTCGACGTGCACGTGGCCCAGCCGCGGGCCGCGTACCGCGAGCGCGACCGCCAACAGCACGGTCTCGTCGCGCTCGCCGCCCAGGCGGCCGAGCCCACGCGCGACGTGGACGTCGGCGGCGTCGACGACGCCGGCCGCGTTGAACTGGCGCAACAGTCCCGACGCGCGCAGGGCAAGGCGCGCCTCGAACGGGTCGCGCTCGCGGGCGGTCACGGACTCAGCCGCCGAACCGCCGGCTCCCGGCGCCGGGCCCGCCCCGCCCGCGCCCGGGCTTGCGCTCGCGTCGCCGACCGTCATCGCCCGAGGCCGGGTGGGTCGGGGTCAAACGCGTCGCTCAGCGCCGGGACCAGCCCCGGCGGCGCCGGCCAGCCGAACACGCCCGTGCGGTGCCCGTCGCTGACCGGGCCCTCGGCCCCAGTCATGCCGCGGACGAACAGGTAGACGACGCCGGCGAGGTTGACCGCAGGGTCATAGCCGCGCAGCCGCCAGCGCAGGAACCGGTGCAACGCGACCGCGTAGAGCAGCGCCTGGAGCGCGTAGTGGTGGCGCAGCATCTCGGCGGCCATCGCCTCGGGGCGGTAGTGGCCGGCGGTGAGCGGATCGTCGGGGGCGCCGAGCCAGTTGGTCTTGTAGTCAAGGACGGCGAAGCGCGGCTTGCCCGGGTCGGGGCCGGGCATGCGGACGACGAGGTCAAGGCTGCCCGTGAGATAGCCGCGGACACTCTGGCGCAGCCGTGCGTCGTCGAGGCGCTCGGCGTATCCAGCCAGCGGGTCATCGGCGCCGAGGTGGGCACGCAGGACGGCGGCGATCCGGTGCAGGGTCAGCCAGCCGCTGGGCTGGTCGCCGCCGGCCAGCGGCAGCTCGAACCCGAGCTCGTCCAGGCGGTCGGTCCGCGCCACGTCGCGCAGGCGCCGGTCGCCCATGACCGGTCCGAGGGGGGTCTCGAGCACCGCGCGCAGCCCCGCTGCGAGCGCCCCCATCGGCCCCACCTCGACGGCACGCCACCCCTGGACCTCGGCGATCCGCGCGGCGAGCTCGACGTCGATGTCGGGGGCGGCGAAGTCGGTGGCCTCCATGACGCGGTGCACGAATGTCCCGATCTCCACGCCGGCGGGCATCGCCGCCAGCGCGAGCGGCGCCTCGTCGCGCGCCGGCGGGGCGGGCTCGGGCGTGGTGGGCTCGATGGGCGTGGTGGGTTCGGTCGGCGTGGTGGGCTCGGTGGCCGCGGTGGCCGCGGTGGGCGCGACTCCTGGTCCCGGAGGCTCGTCGGCCAGCAGTGGCTGCTCGGGCTCGCTGGTCACCCACTCCTCGTGGCTGGCGGCGGTGATGTCGCTGTAGGACGTGCGCCGCCAGCGCAGGTCGAGGCTGCGCTCGAACGCCGCCACGGCCAGCTCGGTGGCGAGCGTGCGCTCCGCGGCCCACACGGTCGACTCGCCCAGCTGGGAGCGTTCGACGCTGATCGTGTGACCCTGACCGCCGGTGGCGTCCGCAAGTGACCGGAAGCGGTTGACGACCGCCTGGTCTGACGGCGTCGAGCCGCCGCTGGGCTCCACATCGCCGCTGTCGGTGCGGGCGAACAGCAGCCGTCCCAGGGGCGAGTCGCGGCTGTCGAACGACCCGGCCCACCACACCACCGCCTGATGGCGCGCCCGGGTGAGCGCCACGTAGGCCAGGCGCAGGTCCTCGCCGCGCTGCTCGCGGATGAACTGCTCCTTGTGGCGGGCGAAGTCCCCGCCCTCGAGGGCGACGTCGATCGTCCGCTCGTCGTGGGCTTCCGGGTCGTGGAAGAACACCGGGCGTGGGGGCTTGTCCGGGATGTAGCCCGCCTCCCACAGGAACGGGAGGTAGACGACGGGGAACTCCAGGCCCTTGCTGCGGTGGATGGTGAGGACCTGCACCGCCTCGGCATCCGACTCCAGCCGGCGGCTGCGCTCCTCGTCGGCGGTGTCGACCTCGGCCTCGGCGATCCGGGTACGCAGCCACGCGGTGAGCGCGGTGGGGCCGAGTTGCTCCTCGGAGGCGGCAGCGTGCAGCAGCTGCCCGATGTGGCGCAGGTCGGTGAGGCTGCGCTCGCCGGTGGAGTCGCCCAGGACACGCGCGGCCAACGCCTGCCCCTCGGTGGCGTCGCGCATGACGGTCTCCAGCAGCGAGGCCACGCCCCGCGTGCGCAGCACACGTGCCCACTCGTGCAGCCGGCGGTGCACCTCCTCCCACTCCCAGGAGTCCTCATCGGCCCCCGCCAGCCGCTCGGCCGGCCAGCCGACGAACGCGGTGAGCGCCGCCGAGTGGGCGCGGGTGATCGACGCCGGGCGTTCGAGCGCCTCGAGCAGCCGCAGCCACTGGCGCGCGGGCTCGGTGCCGAAGACGCTGCCCGCGCCGTTGATCACCGCCGGGACGCCGACGTCCTCGAGCGCCTCGCGGATCATGGCCGCCTGGCGGTTGGTCCGCACCAGCACCGCGATGTGGGCGGGGCGGACCGCCTCGGCGCCCGGCCCGGCCACCGTCTCCCGGCCGCCGCCGGACCCACCGCGCGTGCCGGTCGCCGCCACCCGGGCCCCCGAGCTCAGCAGGGCCACGATGTCGGCCGCCACGTCGCACACGACGTGCCGGCGGGCATCCGCAGCACGCGCATACCCACGCGGGGTCTGGGGCAGGTCCGCGCGCAGGGCCACCCGCATCCGCAGCGGCGCCGCCACCGGCGCCCCGGTCATGCCGGGCGCCTGGTGCGCGTCGGCGGCCCGCACCTGGCGGTAGGCGATCCCCTCGTGGCCGAGCTTGACCCCGGAGAAGAGCGCGTCGTGGGCGTCGATCAACCCCTGGTCAGAGCGCCAGTTGATCGGCAGCGTCGCCTGGGTGCCGGCGGCGCGGGCGGCGTCGAGGTAGGCGTAGACATCGGCGCCGCGGAAGGCGTAGATCGCCTGCTTGGGATCCGCGATCAGCACCAGCGTTGCCCCGCCCTCTCCGAACGCGAGGCGCATGATCTCCCACTGGGCCGGATCGGTGTCCTGGAACTCGTCGACCAGCACCACCTCGTAGCGCGCGCGGAGCTGGGCGGCGACCGCGGCGCCGCCGGGGCCCGCGAGCGCGCTGCGCAGCCGTGTCACGAGATCGTCGTAGGTCATCACCATCATCGCCCGCTTGCGCTCCTCCAGCTCGGTGCGCGCCACCGCGGCCAGGCGCAGGCGCATCTGCGGCACCTCGCTGTCATCGCTGACGATCCGCGCCGAGGGGTTGTCGATGGCGGCCCGGGCGATCGCCGCCGCCTCGGCGCGGCCGAACGCCGGCGGCCCGCCCCGGCTGAACCGCCGCACGTAGAGATCGTCGACCACGTCGTCGACGAGGTCGGAGAGGTCCTCGGCGAAAGTCACGTCGGGCTCGAGATCACCGGCGATGCCCAAGCCGCCCAGCATCTCCTGGCAGAAGCCGTGGGTGGTGGCGATCGTGGCGGCGTCGAAGCTGGCGATCGCGCGGGCCAGGTTCTCACGATGCTCCTCGCCGGCCGAGCGCGCCAGCAGCGACACCACCGGATCCTCGTCGTCGGGCGCCGGGGCTCCGGCCAGCCGACGGGCCAGCCCGCGCTCGACGCTCACCAGCCGCTCGCGCACCCGTTCGCGCAGCTCCCCGGTGGCGATCCGCGTGAAGGTGACGAGCAGCAGCCGCTCGAGCGGGATCCCCTCGGCGACGTAGCGCGCGGTGAGCGCGGCGATCGTGTACGTCTTGCCGGTCCCGGCGCTCGCCTCGAGCACGGTCACGCCGTGCGGCAGATCACCGCACGGGTCAAACTCGACGGGCTGGAGCGGCATCGCACCCGTGGTCACCGGGCCCGCACCTCCTCTCGGGCCAGCAGGCCCTCCCACAGGCGCCGGGCCAGCCTCCCGAACCGAGACTCCTCGACGTCGAGCCAACCCTCGCCGGCCTCGCCGTCACGGGGCGCGATGTCCAGCACCTCCGAGAGCGTGAGCACGCCCCCGAGGGCCATCTGGTGCTCGGCCTCGCGGTCCTCCTTCTCGAAGTTCCATTCGGTCTCCCACTCCTTGACCGCGGCGGCATAGCCGTCCTGCCCGTGGCGCGCTGCCTCGGCGTAGGCGGCCGAGGTCAGGCAGAACATCGGCAGTGGCTCGCGCATGCCGCGGTCATAGAGATCCATCAGGACCGCGAGCTCCGCGCGCGCCACGGCCAGCCGCTCCTCCGCGCCGCCGCCGAGCGGCTCGATCCGCGCGGTGCGCACGTCGCCGCGGCCCTGGCCCCGCCCGACCGTCGCCGCCGCGAACGGCCGCTCGGGGGCGCTGGCGGTGAGCGCCAGCAGCCGGACCCAGGCCGCGATCCGGTGCTTGGCTGACACGCGGGAGAAGGTGGTGGTCAGCAGCAGGTCGCCGCTCACCCCGGTGACGGTGCCGTTGAGCAGGCGGCCGTCGTCCAGCGCGACGCGCACGTCGATCGGATCCCCGCCCGCGCCGGCCACCGCGCCCACCCCTGGCGCCACCGTGCGGGCGCGATCCACGATCCCGTTCACGATCGGCGAGAGGTCGTCGATGACGGGCTTGCCCAGGACGCCGGGCGGCAGCGTGCCGCGCGCGATCTCGGCCAGGATCGCGGTCCGCTGGTCGATGCCGCGCAGCCGCGCCTCGAGCAGGCGCTGGCCCACGCCCCAGCGCTGGAGGCCGTCGAGCTCCACCGACAGCTCATCCTCGATCTCGTCGGCGGCGGAGTAGAGGCTGATCCCGAGCCGCTGGCGCATGAAGGCCCGCACGGGATGCTCGACGAAGCGCACGAGGTCGGTGAGCTCGACCACCGTGCCCGGCCGCCGCGACAACGGCCCACCCAGGAACGGCCGGGGGTCCGAGCGCGGGCCGGCCAGCGCGCGGGCCCCATCGAGTGCGACCGGGTCAAAGCTCCAGGGCCGCGGCCCGGCGATGCGCCCCGCCATGAAGTTGCGCGGATCGAACGGCTGTAGCGGATGGCGGATCACCACCTGCTCCCGCGCGGGCCTGCCGCCCTCGCAGCGCACGGTGGCGTCGACGGCATCCAACAGCTCGCCGACGGGGACGGCGGCGGGACGGGGCGCGTTGGTGCGCTCGTCGTTGCCGCTGAAGGTGACGATCAGCCGCTCGCCCGCCGCGAGCAGCGCGTCGAGCAGAAGCTGGCGGTCCTCGCTGCGCGGATCGCGCTCACCTAGGTGCGGATGGTCGAGCATGAGGTCGTCGCCGTCACGCGGGGCCTTGCGCGGGAAGGCGCCATCGTCGAGCCCGAGCAGGCAGACGACCCGGTGGGGCACCGAGCGCATCGGCTGGAGCGTGCACACGGTGAGATGGCCGGTGCGGAAGTTGGCGCGGGTGGGCCGGCCCTCGAGCCGCCGGGCCAGGAGCGCCCGCACCTCGGCGGGCGCGAGCTCGGGGGGCGAGGCATCGCCGCTCTCTGAGACGAGCTCGTCGAGCACCCGCTGGAGCTCAGCGCGCTGCCAGCGGTCGCGGCTGCCGGTGGCCGTCAGCGCGTCCGCGGCCTCGGCGATCGCCTCGGCCCACTCCGCGAGCGTCTGGCGCGCGTTGAGCGAGCGCACCACCTGGCCCACGCGCGTCACCAGCTCGGTGAAGCGCCCGGCCAGGTCGATGGCGCGGCTGTCCACGTCATCGAGCGGGAGCACACCGGCGAACAGCCGCTGCCCGTCCTCGGTCATCGTCACCCCCAGCAGCAGCCGCTCCAGGCCGGTCTGCCATGTGCCGCTGTCGAGCGCGTCGAGCTTGTAGGGAGCGCGATGCGGGCCGTCGAGGCCCCAGCGGATGCCCGCCTGGGAGATCCAGTCGGCCAGGCGGGTGATGTCATCGTCGTCCAGGCGGAAGCGGCGGCGCACGGGGCCGCGGTCGGCGAGGTCCAGCAGCTGCGAGGCGGTGAGCCGCTGCTCGGCGAGCTCCAGCAGCTGGGCGACGACGCCGAGCACGGGGTTGGTCTGGCGCAGCGAGCGGTCGGCGAGCCGGACGCGAAGGTCGATGGAGGTGTCGTCCTCCGCTTCACCCGCTCCGAAGGTCGCCTGGATGAGCGGCGCGAACGTCTCGATGTCCGGGCACATCACGATCACGTCGCGCGGCTCGAGCGCCGGGTCCTCGGCGAGGGCGTGGAGGATCGCGTCACGGATCACCTCCACCTGGCGGGCGCGGCCGTGGCAGGAGTGGATCTCGATGCTGCGGTCATCGGCGGCGAGCAGCGGGCGCTCGTCCGCCGCGCCGGGCAGTGGGGCCCCCGGCGCCGCGTGGTCGTCGTGCACGCCCTGCTGGATGAGGCCGAGCAGGGTGCCGGGGCCCGGTGGGGAGGGGTGGCCCGCGTCAGAGAGCTCCGGCGCGGCTGCGGTGAGGACCAGCTGCATCTCCCGCGAGTCCCGACCCCAGGAGGCCAACAGCCGGTTGGCGGCGAGGGTCACGGTCCGGTCCTCCTCCCGGCGCACGACGGCCGAGCGGTCAGGGCGATGTGTCACCTTCTCCCACAGCGACGGCGACGGGTGTAACAGGAACAGATGCAGGTCGCGGCCGGTAGCGAGCGCGCGCAGGATGTCCAGGTGGCCGGCCGGCACGCGGGTGAGCCCGAACAGCGCCAGGCGCGAGGGCAGCGGCACCACCGCCGGATCATCGGCCATCCGCTCGCAGGCCCGGCCCGAGCGCTCGGCGAGATCGGGCACGCCGATGCGGACGCGCAGCCGGCGCCAGAGCTCGGCCTGCCAGGCGGATGCCGCCGGCAGCGGCGCGCCCACGGCGTCGAGGTCGTCACCGCGCGCCCACGCCGCGAGCATCTCCGGGCGGTGCAGGGAGTAGCGGTCAAACAGCCCGGCCAGATGGCGCACAGTGGTCAGGCGGCGGCTCTGCCGGGCTGGGCGCATCGGGTCAGACGACTCGGTGCCTGCTCCCAGATACGCGGCCAGCGTCGCCAGCCAGGGCTCGGACAGGGACTCCTCCACGACGCTGAGCAGCGGCCACACCGAGCGCTCGGGCAGCCACGGGTCCTCGGCGGGGTCGATCCCGGACGCGGCCGCCACCGCGTCGGTGACGAGCCGGTGCGGGGAGGGGAACTCGATGTTCGCGCAGATCCCGTCGGCGCGGCCCGGGCGTGCGCCGAGGACCGAGGACATCCGCTGGGTCAGCCAGCGCTCCATGCCGCGGGTGGGGACGGCGACGACCTCGGGCGCGAACGGGTCAGCCGGGCTCTCAGACAGGAGCGCGGAGAGGGCGTCGGCGAGGGCGTCGGCGCGGACGGCACGGTGGATATGAAGCACGCCTCAGACAGGGTATCCACGGGCCCGGCAGGTCCACACGGGCGCGATCCGCGCGAAAGTGCAAATTCTTTGTGTCAATTGCTTGCATTCCGTCACCCCGTGAGTTACTCTGCCGAGGATCCTTATTGGAGTCACTTCTATGACGAGCACCTTCCACATCTCTCTTACGGCCAAGACGGCGCACCGCGTTGGCGCCGATCTCGGCGTCTGGGCGGGCCGCGTGGGCAGCGCCGGCTACGCGATGCGCGGGGCCACCGCGCCTCGGACGGCGATCGTCGAGGCCTCCCAGACCACCAATCTTGATGCCCTTGCTACGAGGAGCGCAGGCTGACGAGTGCTTGCGCGTACCGGACTCGAAGCAAGGGCGACCCAAGGGTCGCCTTTTTTGTGCCCAAAACCGCGTTCACGATCGATTGGAGACCACCGTGTTCTCATCCCAGTCCACCGGCGCTTAGCCGGACCTCACACCTGACCGGCGTTTCGCCGGGTCTGTCGTAGCTGCATCAGCGCGCCACCGCCGAGCGCACGAATTGACACTCACATCCCGTGAGTCACTCAGTGCTGCGCGGTCGCGATGACACACGCAGCGATTCACCACTGTGACACTAGGAAGACCACCATGAATCTCAATAGAGACGAGTTCCTGCTGCTCTCTCGCACGGGCAGGGGCCCGCATTCGACTCGCGCCGGACCAGGACCCGACGAACGCTTCGAGGCCGGGCTCACCGCTCGCCGGCTGCGCCCTCGCGTCCGCAGCGGGCTAACGCTGCGCAGCGGCGCCGGGCGGGGACTGCGCCATGTGCTCGGCCCCCGCTCCGGGCGCTCCGCCGGGACCTCCCGGACGGCGGGCCGGATCGACGAGGACGCGTACTTCGAGATGGAGTTCGCGGTCGGGTTCCCGGTCGAGGAAGAGACGTTGCGGTGACGTTGCCGTGATCGTGAGGGCCGCCCGGGGCGGGGCGGCCCTCTCCCTTCTGTGAACATCTGCGGCGTGAGCCTCACCGCCGCACGCCGAGACTTCGCCGCCGACGAGGCGCTGCTCACCGACGTCCTGCGCGAGGTGATCGCGATGGGCGACGGCGCCGACACCCTGCGCCTGCTCGACGACGCCGTCGCGCTCGGGCAGGAGGCCCGCCTCGGGGACGAGCAGGCTGCCGAGCGGCTGGCCGAGCTCGTGGCCGGCCTCACCCTCGATGAGACCGAGGTGCTGGTGCGTTCGCTGACGCGGTGGTTCCAGCTCGTCAACCTGGCGGAGGACAACGAGCGCGTCCGGCGCCTGCGGGCCCGGGACTCGGCGGACCCCGAGCGCCCGCGCGCGGGCTCGCTGCGCCACGTGGTGTCGGCCCTGCACGACGCCGGCACCACCGAGGACGAGCTCGCCGAAGTGCTCAGCAACGCCGAGCTTCGGCTTGTGATGACCGCGCACCCCACCGAGGCGCGCCGGCGCACGACGATCGACAAGCTCGCGCGCGTGTTCGGTGTCCTGCGCGAGCTCGACGAGCGCTCGCACGCGCCGGCCGGCGACGCTCGCAGGCGGCTGCTGGCCACCGTCCAGGAGCTGTGGGGCTCGGACGACCTGCGGGCCGCAGAGCTCACCGTCAGCGACGAGGTGCGCGGCGGGCTCATCCACTTCTCCTCGACCCTGGCCGACGCGATCCCCCGCATCTACCGCGACCTCGAGGAGGCGGTGGCCGAGTTCTACCCCGAGACCGCGGACGACCCGCCCACGGTGCCGCCGCTGCTCAGCTTCGGCTCCTGGATCGGCGGCGACCGGGACGGGAACCCGTTCGTCACTCCGGAGACGACGGTGTCGGCGCTGGAGCTCATGCGCGAGCAGTGCCTGCGCCTCATGGAGTCCCGGCTGGAGCAGCTTGCCGGCCGTCTCTCACTCTCAGAACGGCTCACCGGAGCCGCGCCCGGCCTGGACCCCATCCTGGCCGCGGGCAGCGAGCGCTTCCCCGAGTTGGCGCAGCGCCTCACCGGGCTCAACCTCGAGGAGCCCTACCGGCGCGCCCTGACCTTCATGCGCGAGCGCGTCCGGGCCACCCAGAGCCGCGCCGCCGGTGGATACGCCGAGCCCCAGGAGCTGCTCGCGGACCTGCGCCGGGTCGAGGCCTCTCTCTGCCAGGGGCAGGGCGCCCTCACCGCCGGCTCGGACCTGCGCGACTTCATCCGGCAGGTCGAGGTCTTCGGCTTTCACTTCGCGCGGCTGGACATCCGCGAACACGCCCTCGTACATCGCCGCGCCCTGGCCGAGGTCTACGGCGCGCTCCGCGTCTGCGAGGACTACGAGGGCCTGCCCGAGGACGCGCGTCTCACGCTGCTCCAGGCCCAGATCGCCGACCGCCGGCCGCTCATCCCCACCGATATCGACCGCTTCTCAGAGGCCACGCGGGACACGATCCGCACCTTCCGCACCCTGCGCACGACGCTGGCGGATGCCAACCGCGGAGCCATCCAGACCTACATCATCTCCGGCAGCGAGGGTCCCGCCGACATCCTCGAGGTGCTGCTGCTGATGAAGGAGGCCAGCCTGTGCCGCGCCGGCGGTGACATGGCCCAGCTCCGCGTGGTCCCGCTGTTCGAGGCCGGCGCGACCCTGGAGGCCGCCCCGGAGACGATGGAGCGCGTCCTCTCGATGCCGGTCTACCGCGAGGCTCTGCGGGCCGTCGGCGACGAGCAGGAGATCATGATCGGCTACTCGGACTCCAACAAGGACGTCGGCTATCTCGCGTCGGCGTGGGCGGCCTACACGGCGCAGGTGCGCCTCGCCGAGGTGCTGACCCGCCACGACGTGAGCTGGTGCTTCTTCCACGGCCGCGGGGGCGCGGTGGGCCGCGGGGGCGGTCCCACCAACGGAGCCATCCTGTCGTTGCCGCCCGGGACGGTGCGCGGCCGCCTGAAGATGACCGAGCAGGGCGAGGTCCTCACCGCCAAGTACGCCGTCCCCGAGATCGCGCATCGCGAGCTCGAGCTGGCCGCCAGCGCCACCCTGGCCACCGGGCGGTCCCGGCCACACCAGGAGTCAGAGCGCTTCGCCCGGCTGCTCGCCGAGATGGCCGAGGACTCGGCCGCCGTCTACCGCTCGATCGTCCACGACAACGCGGACTTCGTGGCCTTCTTCGAGGCCGTCACGCCGGTGCACGAGATCAGCCGCCTGCGGCTGGGCAGCCGGCCTGCCAAGCGCACCCAGTCCGGCGGGATCGAGGACCTGCGGGCGATCCCGTGGGTGTTCAGCTGGACCCAATCGCGGATCGTGCTGCCGGCGTGGCTGGGGCTGGGCACCGCGCTGCGTCACGCGCGCGAGCGCCATGGCCTGGAGCTGCTGCGGCGGATGGCGGCCGAGTGGCCGTTCTTCACCAGCGTCCTCTCCAACGCCGAGATGGGCTGCGCCAAGGCCGATCTGGGGATCGCGCGCCGCTACGTCGAGCTGTGGGACGACGCGGCCGCTCGTGAGCGGATCTGGACGCCGCTGGAGGCCGAGCTCCAGCGCACGATCGAGGAGCTAGTGCTCATCGGGGGCGGCGAACGCCTGTTGGACGCCGAGCCGGTCCTCCAGGCCTCGATCGACCGCCGCAACCCGTTCGTGGATCCGCTCTCGTTCGTGCAGGTCGAGCTGATGCGCCGGGCGCGGGGGTGGGTGGGGTCGGGTCCGGGATCGGCCGAGGCGCCCGAGCAGCTGGGCCGGGTGAGCCTGCTGACGATCAACGGGATCGCCAGCGGGCTGCGCAACACCGGCTGAGCGGCCACAGCGAGGTTCCCCAGGCCCGCACCGCGGTGGTTTAGCCTCTAGCGACCACTCATGCCCTTTGCCCCCGACCTGTCCGGCTGTGCCCTGGACGACCGCTACGAACTCCGCGCGATCATCGGCGAGGGGGCGTTCGGCCGCGTCTACGAGGGCTTTGACCGCCGGCTGGCGCGGTCCGTAGCGGTCAAGGTCATCAAGCCATGGTGGGCCGACGATCCCGAGTGGGTGGCGACCTTCGAGCGCGAGACGCGGCTCCTGGCACGGGTGAGCGACCCCGGCATCATCCAGATCTTCGACGTCGGCCATGCCGCCGAGGGCCTGTACTACGTGGCGGAGCTCGTCGACGGCGAGAGCCTGGCCAGCCGCCTGCGGCGGGGCCCGCTGCCCGCCTGGGAGGCCTGCGATGTCGCCGCCCAGTTGTGCCGCGCGCTGGCCGGCGCCCACGCCCAGCGCATCGTGCACCGCGACGTCAAGCCCGCCAACATCATGCTCTCCGCGGAGGGGCGGGTGAAGGTCGGAGACTTCGGCGTCGCCCGGCTGGCCGAGGGCAGCACCGACGGGACCGCGCCGTCGATCGTCGGCACCCCGCGCTACATGGCTCCCGAGCAGGGCCGCGGGCGATCCACGACCCCCGCCACCGACGTCTACAGCGCCGGCGTGGTCCTCTACGAGATGCTCTCGGGCGCCCCGCCGTTCACCGCCACCTCGTTCGTGGAACTGGCGCTGCTGCACCTCCAGGACCCCCCGCCGCCGCTCTCGCCTCGGTTGCCGACCTCTCTGGTCCAGATCGTGGACCGGGCACTGGCCAAGGATCCCGCGCGGCGCTTCGCCGACGGCGGCGAGATGGCCGAGGCACTGCTCGAGGCCGGCCGAAGCTCCGCCGCCGCGCGCCGGGCACGGCGGCCGATGGCGGCCCGGACACGCACGCCGCAGCGCGCGCCCCGCCGCGCTCTGGTGGGTGCCGGCGCCGCGCCGCTGTGGTCTGATGCGCCGCCCCAGGATCATCGGGACGCGTCCACGCCGCCCAACCCGCCCCACAGGCTCAACCGCACCCCGCCGGCGGCCCCTCCGCCGCCCACGCCCGGTCCTCACGGGACGCGGCGCGCCCCTCAGTACTCGCCGCGACGCACCGTCAACCCGGCGCGGCGCCGCCGGGCGATCGCGGCTGTGGGCCTCGTCATCGCCCTGCTCGTGGCGATGGTGGCGGCGGCGCTGGTCATCGGCCACACGACGTACGCGCGGGTCCCGTCCGTGATGCACCGCTCACAGGACCGCGCCCTTGCGGCGCTGCGCCGCGCCCATCTGCGGGCGACCACCCACCGCAGCTACGCCTCGGCCAAGGCGGGGACGGTCATCGGCGAGACTCCGCGCGGCCGCACCCGGGTGGCCCGCGGCACCGCGGTGGCGCTTACCATCAGCCGCGGACCGGCGCCGGTGCAGGTGCTCAACGTCGTCCATTCGAGCGTCGCTGACGCCGAGCGAGCGCTGCACGGCCTGGGCTTCCACACCGTCCTCCGCAATGTCCCCGCTCCCGGCACGGCGCCGGGCACGGTCGTGGGGGAGACCCCCGCGAGCGGCCAGAGGCCCCGCGGCTCGACGGTGACGCTCAACGTCGCCGAGGTACCCGGCTGGCACACCGTGACGACGTTCACCGGCGGCGACTCCGGGGCGTTCCGCATCATCGGCCGGCACTGGCGCGTCGTCTACACCATGGGATTCCGCGGTACCTGCAACTGGATCCTGTTCTGCTCGGGGCCGACGGCACGCGTCGTCGACGCGGCCACCGGGGGCTACGTCGCTGGCTTCGGCCTCCAGAACGGCACCGGCCAGGTCCAGAGCTTCGACTCCGGCGCCGGCTCCTACGCGATCCGGGTCACCCCCGGTGGCGACGATGCCGGCTGGTCGGTCCAGGTCCAGGACGACTACTAGGATCCGGTCGACGTCGTGGGTTGATCCACGACTTGACGCCGTGACGCCGTCGCGCCGAGAATGGGGCGAACCCCCACCGCCTTTGGGAGGGCGCCCATGACCTATGACTACGTGATCGCCGGTGCCGGCTCGGCCGGCTGTGTGCTTGCCGCACGCCTGACCGAGGACCCGAACGTATCGGTGTGCCTACTGGAGGCGGGCCCGCCCGACGCCGCCGACGAGATCCACCTCCCGGCGGGCGTGCTCGCGGTCGCGACCAGCAAGTACGACTGGTCGTTCATCTCCGATCCCGAGCCGGGCCTGGCCGGCCGGCAGCGCTATCTGCCGCGCGGGCGCACCCTGGGCGGCTCCTCCTCGGTCAACGCGATGGTCTACATCCGCGGCAACCGCGCCGACTACGACGGCTGGGCGGCCATGGGCCACAAGGGCTGGGGCTGGGACGACGTGCTCCCGTACTTCATCCGCGCCGAGGACAACGAGCGCGGCGCCAGCGAGCTGCACGGCGCCGGCGGGCCGCTGGGCGTGAGCGAGAACCGCAGCCGCTACCGGACCTGCGAGGCGTTCGTGGAGGCTGGCCTGCAGGCGGGGCTGCCCGCCAACGAGGACTTCAACGGCGCGCAGCAGGATGGCGTGGGGTGGTATCAGGTGACCCAGCGCGGTGGCATGCGCTGCTCGGCCGCCGTCGCCTACCTGCACCCGGTGCTGGGGCGCGAGAACCTCACGCTCATCACGGGCGCCCACGTCAACCGGGTGCTGCTGGACGGCAACCGCGCCACCGGCGTCGAGATCGACCGTGACGGAGACGTCTCGGAGATCGCGGCCGAGCGTGAGGTCATCCTCTCGGCCGGCGCCTACCAGAGCCCGCAGATCCTGATGCTGTCAGGCGTCGGGCCCGCGGCCGACCTGGCGCTGGTCAACATCCCGTGCGCGCAGGATCTCCCCGTGGGCCAGGGGCTCCAGGACCACCCGTCGACCTGGATCACATACACCACCGACGAGGCGTCGCTGCTCAGCGCCGAGAGCGTGGAGAACCTCGGGCTGCTCACCACCGAGGGCCGGGGGCCGCTGACCTCCAACTTCGCCGAGTCGGGAGGGTTCTTCCGCACCGACGACTCCCTGGATGCCCCCGACATCCAGCTGCACCACATCCCGATCCTGTTCCCGGAGGCGGGGGCGGCGGAGATCGTCGTCGACGGCTGGGCGATCTCGGCCTGCCTGCTGCGCCCGACGAGCACGGGCTTCGTCAAGCTGCGCTCCCGCGTGCCCACGGCCAAGCCGCGGATCCTGCACAACTACCTCGTCACCGAGGAGGACAGGGCGGCGCTGATCAAGGGCGTGCGCCGCGCCGTGGACATCGCCGGGCAGCCGGCGCTCGACGCCGTCAGCACCGGCACTACCGCCGCTCCGGCGGGCGCCGACGACGCCAGCATCCTCGCCCACATCGAGCGCAACACGACAACCATCTACCACCCCGTCGGGACCTGCGGCATGGGCCGCGTCGTCGACGACGAGCTCCGAGTGCTGGGGCTGGAGTCGCTGCGCGTCGTGGACGCCTCGGTGATGCCGACGCTCGTGCGCGGCAACACCAACGCGCCGACGATCATGATCGCCGAGCGCGCCGCCGACCTCATCCGCGGGCGCGAGCCGGCGCGCGCGGGCTCCGAGGCCGCCTCGGCGACCGCATAAACCCCGCGGCGGATCCAGTGTCAGCACGTTCGGAACCGGCTCCACGCGCCCCTCGGTGGAGCCGGTTCCGTCCCGGGTCACCCTCCTCGTACCGTCTAGCCCCCGGTGTTTAGCCCGGTCCCACCGATAGAGGGTGACCCGAGACGACCGAGGCGAGACATCCCCCTGAGTCGCGCATCGGTGTCCGAACCGCTGGTGAGACGGTACGGGCCGCGGCCCCCTCTGCAAAGCGGGAAAACCCTTGAAGCAAAAAACCAGTGCGAAGTGGGGTTTCAGGCGACGGGCTCGTCGTCGCGGCGCAGCGCGCCCGCCAACCCGCCCCTGGAGCGAATGCCCAGCTTGCGATATGCCCGCGTGAGGTTTGCCTCGACGCCCTTGACGGTCAGGAACGCGCGCTCGGCGACCTCCTGGTTGCTCAGGCCCGACGCGGCCAGCTCGGCGATGTGACGCTCGGTCGCGGTGAGCTCGCCCGGCTCGCCGCTGCGCTCGCCGGCCCGGCTCACCTCGTTGCGTGCCGCCAGCGCCCACAGCGGGGCTCCGCTCTGGTCAAACAGCGCCAGCGCCTCGCGGAGCGCGTCGCGTGCGGCCGACCATTGCTTGCGCCGCCGCAGCGCGCGGCCCAGCGCGAGCAGAGTCCGCCCGCGCTCGAACGGCATCTCGACGCGGTCATGGGCGGCGAGCGCGTCCTCCAGCGCCGTGGTCGCCTCCTCCAGATCGCCGCGGGCGGCCGCGAGGATTCCCCGGCCGCGGGCGGCGGCGGCGATGGCCCACGGCCGGTCATGGGTCACTCCAAGGCGCCGCAGCAGCTCGATCAGGGGCTGGGCGCGCGCCAGCTCGCCGAGCGCGACGAGCGCCTCGATCTCGTCGGGCAGGAAGACGAGCCCGATGGGGTCGGCCAGGCCCAGGGAGGGCAGCATCTCGGTGAGTGGCGCCAGCGCGGCGTGGGCGGCGGCCGGATCGCCGGCCGACAGCTCGCCGAATCCCAGCGCCCAGCGCGGGAACACCGTCGCCGTCCACCACTCGAGCTGTGCGAAGTGCTGCAGCGCGGCGTTGGCCTGGCGGCGCGTCGCCTCGATATCCCCCTGCTGGGCGCTGACCAGCGCGGCCGCGCTGAGCGTCAGCGCGGTCACTCCGGCATCGCCGAGGAGCGCGACGGCGGCCGTGTCGGCGGCGGCGATCTGCGCGGCATAGTCGGTCTCGCCCAGCCAGAGGTAGGCCCAGGTCAGGTACAGCGAGGAGGTCGGGATGTCGCTCTCGACGCCGCGCTCGTGGCGCTCGGCACGTAGGGCCACCAGCGTCTCGACTGCCTCGCGCCCACGCCCGGTCCACATCAGCAGCAGTCCCGAGATCAGCCGCGGCGAGGTGAAGGCCAGTCGCCGCCGGTCGGGATCCTCGAGGCTCAGCGCCCGGTCCAGGCGCTCGGTGGCTACGCCGTCGCCGTTGAGGAAGCTCACCATCGCGGCCACCGCGAGGGCGTCGGCGAGCACGCCCGGGTCTCCGCCCGGCAGCTCGGCGCGGCCGACCGCCGCCTCGGCATGGCGTAGGGCGCCGCCCACGTCGCCCGTCCCGACCAGGTAGAAGGCGGCGTCGAGGTCGATGGCCGCGGCCATCGACGGCTCGCCCGCCGCTGAGATGAGCGCCTCGCGCGAGGTCTCGAGCGCGGTCGTGAAGCCGTGAGAGCGGCTCTCCAGCGTCGCCCGCAGGCGCAGGCCATGGGCGCGTACGCGATCCGAGGTCGCCGAGCCCAGCAGCTGCGCGAGCATCTCGGCGGCCCGAGGTGCGCCGCCCGCGTCCAGATGCAGGCCCGCCGCGCGCAGCAGGCGCTCGGCGCGCAGCTCGCCGTCACGGGCCGGGGTCCGCTCGAGCGCGAGCTCGATCAGCTCGGCGGCGGCGTCGGGGGCGCCGCGGGACGCCGCGAGCTCGGCGGCCGCATCGAGCTCGGCGGCGACCGAGCGGTCGGCGCGGTCGGCGCTGTAGGCGAGGTGGCGAGCCCGTTGCTCGGGGTCGCCGACGTGCTCGGCGGCGGTGCGGTGGGCGGCGCGCCGCTGAGCGGCGGACGCCGAAGCGGAGATCGCGGCGGCGAACAGCGGATGCACGAACGCGATCCGTCCCCGCTCGTCGATGCTGACGATGCCCCGCTCCTCCGCCGACGCCAGCGGCGCGGCATCGATCGCCCGGGTGGTGGGCTCGGCCAGAACCGCGGCCCGCAGCAGCGCGCGCTGGGTCGCCGCGGGCAGCTCCGAGACACGCGACGCGGCGAGGGTGCGGACGTCGTCGGGGACCGGCAGGCGGGCGTCAGCGACGCCGGTGTCGTTCACCACCAGCCGCGCCACCTCCAGCGCGTAGAACGGGTTTCCGCGTGATGCGTCGGCGATGCGCGCCAGGACCGGGCGCGGGAGCGATTGTCCCAAGCGATCGGCGATGACCCGGCCGAGCGCACCCAGCGCCAGCGGTCCGAGCCGCACGCGGCGCACGCGGTGGCGCTCGACGGAATCCAGCAGCCCCAGGCCAGCGGCGCGTGGCCGCGAGGCGCACAGCACGCCGACCGGCTCAGGATCCAGCCGCCGGATCGCGAAGGTGAGAACGCCGGCGGTGGGGCCGTCGAGCCATTGGGCGTCATCGAGGGCCATCAGCACCGCGGTGCTCCGCGCGAGCTCGCGCACGAGCGTCAGCAGCCCGGTGGCCACGAGGCGCGCATCGAGCGCCGGGCCCTCGGGCGCCGAGCGCAGCAGAGCCACCTCCAGCGCATTGCGCTGCAGTCCGGGCAGCGCCGCGAAGGCCGTTTCCGCCACACCGGCCAGCATGTCCGAGAGGCCCGAGAAGGACAGCTTGGCCTCGGCCGCGGCGGGCCGGCAGGCGAGCACGAGCATGCCCGCCCCGCGCGCTCGGTCAACGACCTCCTGCCAGATCGTGGTCTTGCCGATACCCGCATCGCCCTCGAGGGACAGCGCGCAGCTCGCGGCATTCATCTGACCGAGGAAGAGGTCCACTTCGGCCAGCTCGGCGTCACGGCCTACCGCCGCAGGAGCTCGCATGGCCCACAGAGTAGACCCGCGATGGGGAGAGTTTCGTCAGCTCGCCTACCTATGGGGCGCTTCGGCGATCGACGGGGCGACCCCGCGCTAGGACAACTCGTCCAGCACCAGCTCGATCGTCCGGCGGTGGCCGTCGCGCAACACGATCGCCTCCACGGCCCGCCCGATGCGTTCGTGGACCATCAGCCGCTGCACATCGGAGGCGTCGGTCACCGGCTCGCCGTCGAGCTCGAGCAGCAGATCACCGCGCCGCAGGTCTGCGTTGGCTGCGGGGCTGTCCTCGATCACCTGCATGATCTGCACCCCGGCGGCACGGCCCAGCCGCTGGGCGGTGCTCGGCGGCAGGGGCCGCGGCGCGACGGCGACGCCCAGGTGGGCGCGGCGCACGCGGCCGTCCCGGATCAACGTGGAGATGATGACGCGGGTGGCGTCGTTGATCGGCACCGCGAGACCCAGCCCGATGCCGGCCAGGGCCGTGTTGATGCCCACGACCCGGCCGCCGCCGTCCACCAGCGCCCCGCCGGAGTTCCCAGGGTTCAGCGCGGCGTCGGTCTGGATGACGTTCTCCACGACGCGACGCGGCCCCCCGCGGGCGCCGACGGGGAGAGAGCGGCCGAGGCCGCTGACGACGCCCGCGGTGACCGAGTTGGCAAAGCCGTTGGGATTCCCGATCGCGACGACGAGCTGGCCAACGCGCAGCTCGGAGGCGTCACCGAGGGTGGCGGGGGTGAGGTCCCCACCGTCGGCGCGCAGGACCGCCAGATCCGACAGGGGATCTGACCCGACGACGGACACCGGCGTCTCGTGGCCGTCGCTGAAGCTGGCCACCCCATGGCCGCTGCCTTCGACGACGTGGGCGGAGGTGACGAGGAAGCCATCCGCGGAGATGGCGACGCCGCTCCCGGCCCCCATGGCCTGGCCGCGGCGGGTGCGTCGGCGGACCTGGAGGTTGGCGACGGCGCCGCTCAGGGCCTCGGCGACGGCGATGACGGTGCGTGAGTACGCGTCCAGGGCGAGTGCGGACTGTTCGAGGACGCTTGCTCCATTTCTGCTTGACATGCAATAATCGTACACAACAGTTTGGACTCAAGCAATTGGAGCGAAGCAATATGTCTGACACCATCACCCCCGAGCGGCAGCTGGCCGACACCGTCATCAGCGTCGCCGCCCACGTGGAGGCGGAGCTGGAGGAGGCCCTGGCCGAGCACCGGCTCTCCCGCCCGAGCTTCCTCGTCCTCGACGCGCTCGAGCGCGCCGAGGGCCACACCCTCAATCAGCGGGATCTCGTCAGCGCGCTGCGGCGCACGTCCGGGACGCTCTCGGTCCGGCTGGGCCGGCTGGAGCGGGCGCGGATGATCACCCGTGAACCCGACCCCGAGAACCGCCGCAGCGTCACCGTGACCCTCACCGACCGCGGCCGTGAATGGGTGCAGCGGGCCCGTCCCACCTATGCCGAGCGGGCCGCACGGCTCGCCGCCGGCGTCCCCGAGGGCGCCGCCGCGTCACTGGGGGAGACGATGACCGCCTGGCAGGCGTTCTTCGAGCCCGGTGAGGGCGAGCATCGCCGCCTTGGCGTGGCGGTCGCCGGTGCCGCTGTGGCCAAGAAGATGCGCCGCGCCGTCGGGCTCGACGAGGCGCCGGGCCTGCTCATCGTGCGCGTCAAGCCCGGAAGCGCGGCCGACACCGCCGGGCTCTCCCGCGGTGATCTCATCACCGCGGCGGCCGCCGGCCCGGTGCGCTCGGTCGGTGACCTGGAGCGCGCTGTCCGCAGCGCCGACGGCACGCTGGCGCTGAGCGTGCTGCGCGGCGTCGAGCCGCGGGAGGTTGAGGTCTCGCTGGCGTAGCCCGTACTGACGGTCCCGGCCGCCCCGGTGCGCGGCCGGGCCCCGGTGCGCGCCCGGGCGGCGGGATCGGGCACACTCGGGGGCCGGTCCGTGCGCGCTCCCGTCCACACCCGGCGCCGTCTGAGCGCGGCGCTCGCCTGTCTCGGGGCGATCGCCGTTCTGGTCGGCGTCCCCCTCACCTACGCCGGCCACGTGCTGGGCAACTCCGCCCAGTTCAGTGCCCGGGCCACGTTGCTGCTCAACAACCCGAGCATCCGCTCGCTCATCGAGCAGCGCGTGGCGGAGCAGGCCATCCAGTCCGTCAGAGTGCCGCAGCAGTACGTGCCGCTCGTCACCAGGGCGGTCGACATCGCTGTGAGGACCCCGGCGTTTCACCGGGTCTTCGATGCCGCCATCTCTGACCTTCACACGTCCGTGTTCGTGTCTGACTCGAACACGATCACTCTGCGGCTCGCCCATGTGGGCAAGCTGGTGGTCGACACGCTGCGCCGCGTTGCACCGGGGTTGGCCGCGCAGATCCCCGCCTCGGCCACCCGGCAGGTGATCCGCATCTCCGGCGGAGACTTCGGTCAGGCGACGCGCGCCGCACGGGCCATCGAGCGCGCCCACACCGAGGGCGTGCTCCTGCTCGTCGCGGGCGGCCTGGTCTTTCTGCTGGCCGTCGCGCTGGCGGCCGAGCGCCGGCGGGCGGTGCGCTACGTCGGCATCGCCATCCTGTTTGACGGGGTGGTGCTGGTGGCGGCCTATTCGATCATCCGCCCCGTCGTGCTCAGCCGCTTTGCCGTCGGCGACGATCGGTCCGCCGCCGGCGCGGTATGGAACGCATTCCTGTCGGGGCTGCGTTCGGACGCCGTGATCCTGGCCGTGGTGGGCGCGGTGGTGGCGGCGGTGATGTTCGCGGTGCGACCGCGTCGCCGCGATCCGGCGCCGCGGCGTGCCACCGACGTCCGCGTCTAGGTCGCTGTTGCGCTGAGGGCGGTGGGTGTCCGCGGCGATGCGGGGGGAACGTCAACTGCGGCTTAGGAGGGGCAGGTTGCGGGGCTGGTGGCGCCCGCGGGGCGCCGCGTTCGGGGGGTCGTGGGAGATAACCATCACGACGTAACGGTTATCTACCAGAACCCCCTGCAAAGCCCGCCAATTCCGCCCCAGCCCCCACCTCCCCAGGCCGCCGTTGACGTGCGTCGATACCCTTGCAAATCGCCTGCGGAGACCACCCCACAAGCCGCTAGTGCAAAAGGAGGCGCAGCCCGAGCACGAGCACGCCCAGAACCGCCCCGATCGCGGCCTGCGCGATGAGCTCCTTGCCTTTCAGCCCCGCCCGGACCCCGATGAGGATCTCGGCCCCGATGATCGCCGCGTCGGCGACGTAGACCGAGGCGGTCACCGCGGTGTCGAGCGACGCGCCACCGATCCAGAAGGCGATCAGCGTGACGAAGGGGACGGCCGCCCCATAGAAGACCGTGAGCTCGTGGCCGGCGGCGCTGGCCAGCCCTTCGAGCGTCGCGCCGGTGCCCTCCTCGAGCCGCTCGCCGGTGAACCGTGCGTAGGCGAGGGCGAGCCAATACGTCAGCAGCGCGACCAGGACCCCGACGACGGTCTTGACGTACGTCTCCCTGACCGCGCTCTCGGCCGACAGCAGCGTGGCCACGAGGATCGTCCCGTAGACGAGGCCGGCGGCGTTGTCGGGCATCGGGGCATTGTCATCGCCGGCCCGGACGGGGTTCGGGGACCACCGCCGCGGTTAGCGCGCGGCCGCCCGCACCATCCCGGAGGCGCGACGGCGTCGCGCGAACACCCAGCTGCGCAGCGCCATGTACCGGGTCACCGTCGCCACCGTCGTCGCCGCGATGAGCACCGCCACCTCGAGCAGGCGCCCCGGGTGGGGCACGAGCGCGGTGAGGACGTCCAGCGCGCCGGCGGTCAGCCCGAGCGCGATCAGGTAGACCACCGCGCCCGCCGCATGCTGGCGCAGCAGTCCGGACCGGCCTCGGATCTGGAAGGTGAAGCGGCGGTTGGCCTGGGTGTTGGCCACCGCGGTGAGCGCCAGGGCCAGGGCGTTGGCGCCGCCGGCGCCCAGCGGGGCCCGCAGCAGCAGGTAGAGGATCGCGTAGGCGACCGTCGAGGCCACGCCGATCGAGAGGAAGCGCGCCACGGGCGTCGCGAAGAGCAGGCGCAGGACGCCGCGCAGGTCGGTGAGGGCGGTGGAGACGATGTCGACGCGCGAGTCCGGGTCGTCGATCCAGTCGACCGCCACCTCGTGGATGCGCAGCCCGCGGCGCTGGGCCAGGATGAGCATCTCGGTGTCGAAGAACCAGCCCTGGTCCTCGATCTGGGGCAGCAGGGTGCGCGCGGCATCGGCGCGGATGGCCTTGAAGCCGCATTGGGCGTCTGAGAACTGGGCCCGGAGGACGTGGCGGAGCAGGCCGTTGTAGCAGCGGGAGATGACCTCGCGCTTGGGACCGCGGACGATCCGCGCCCCCGGCGCCAGGCGGCTCCCGATCGCCACCTCGCTGTGCCCGCACACCAGCGGCGACACGAGCGGGAGCAGCGCCCGGAGGTCCGTGGACAGGTCGACATCCATGTAGCAGAGCACGTCGGCGTCGCTGGCCGTCCATGCCGCCCGCAACGCGCGGCCCCGGCCCTTGCGGTCGAGGTGCAGCACCGTGACGTGGTCAAGCTCGAAGGCCAGCGCCCGCGCCATGGCCAGCGTCGCGTCGGTGCTGGCGTTGTCGGCGATCACGATCCGCCAGGCGTAGGGCATCTCGTGCGAGAGGAACTCGTGGAGCCGGCGGATCGAGTCCTGGAGCGCGCCCTCCTCGTTGTAGACCGGGACGACGATGTCGATCCGCGCGGCGGGGAGGGCGGGGCGGGCGGGCTCGCCGCGCGGACGCTCCGGCGCCTCGGACGCGATGGTGAAGGTCATGGTCGGGCTCACAGTCTCGGGGAGGGGTGACTGCGAGCAGCATCGCCAGCACGCCGAAGCCGGCGCTATGAAGCGTCTAAGACGGACGTCTGAACCGGCGCGAGCCTCGTCGAGCGCCGCGACGATCTCGACACGCCCGCGAGAGGGCCGGCCCCTTCCTAAGAAGAGAGCCGGCCCGCCCACGAGAGAGAGGAGAAGAGCGCACGCGCCCCCTGCCCGCGCGTACGCACGACCAATATCGGCAGCTCGGCGAATTTCGATAAGTTCCGGGCGGTGTCTTTCATTCGTCGTCTGGCCGGTCCCTTCTTCGTGTTCGCGGGGGCCATGCACTTCGTGGTCCCCAAGACCTATCGGCGGATCATGCCGCCGTACGTCCCCGCTCATATGCCGATGGTCTACGCCAGCGGCGTGGCCGAGATCGCGGGCGGCGCCGGTCTGATGCTGCCGCGCCACCGCCGTCGCGCCGGCTGGTGGCTGATCGCGACGCTGCTGGCGGTGCTCCCGGCCAACGTGCACATGGCGCTGCACGCCGACGAGTTCCCCAAGGTTCCGGGCGGCGAGCGCGTCCTGTGGGCTCGGCTGCCGTTCCAGGGCCTGTTCATCGCCTGGGTACTGGCCGCGATGCGCCGGCCCGACTGATCGCCCTCACGCACACCGGCGATGGACCACGTGAGCGGCGGTGATGACATGCGGTTCGAGACGCGCCATCCCGACGTGCGCGCGTTCAGCCAGCCGCGCCGGCCGGGCTTTGCCGACTGCGCGCCCTCGGGTCGCGTCCGCCTCGACGCGCTGGCCTGCTGGCTGCAGGACGTGGCCTACGCCGACGTCCAGGACGCCGGGCTCGAGCAGGCGGCGGTGTGGGTGGTGCGCCGCACCCGCATCCGCGTCAACCGGTTCCCGCGCTTCGGCGAGCGCTTCCGGCTGACCACGTTCTGCAGCGGCATCGGGCGCATGTGGGCCGAGCGCCGCACCGACATCGTCAGCGAGGACGCCGGCAACGGCGCCGCTCCCGAGGTCGAGGCGGTCTCGCTGTGGGTGCACCTCGACGCCGAGCATTGGCGCCCGTCGCCACTGACCCAGGCCGAGATGGACACGTACGGCGGCACGCCCGCGCGGCGCGTGAGCGCGCGCCTGCGCCATCCCGCTCCCGACACCACCGAGGGCGGCGCCGGATGGGTCTTCCGCGCCACCGAGTGTGACATCGCCGACCACGTCAACAACGCCGCCTACTGGCAGCCGCTGGAGGAGGAGTTGCTGGCCGGTGAGGATCCCGCCCAGCTCGACGTCGAGATCGAGTACCGCGCGCCGGCCCAGCCGGGCGCCAAGCGCGTGGTCAGCGGGGGGAGCTACCGCTGGATCGTGGGTGACGGCGAGGAGCTGCACGCGTCGATCCGCCTGGGGGCGGGCGATGGCGGCTGACGCCGAGGCGCTGCTGCGCGGCTCGCGACGGCCGTTGGTGATCGGGATGGGCGGCGGGGGAGACGTCGTCGGCGCGCTGGCCACCGCCGAGGCGATGCGCCTCTACGACGACGCCGAGCCGCTCGTCGGCGGGCTCACCTGGGAGCGGCGGCCGATCGATCCGGAGCCCGGGCCGCGGCGCGTCGATGAGATCGAGGGTGCCCGTGAGCTCGCGCCGGGCGTCCTGCTCGCCGGTCCGCACACGCGGGTGCGCGACCGCGAGGTGTTCTTCGGGGAGTCACGGATGGCCGCGTTCCTGGGCCGGCCGACGGTGCTCATCGACATCCACGGCGGGCCTGCGGCCATCGCCGACGGCCTCGGCCGCGCGATCACCGCGCTTGACCGTGACCTCACCGTGTTCATCGATGTCGGCGGCGACGTCCTGGCCCAGGGCGACGAGCCGGGCCTGCGCAGCCCGTTGTGTGACGCGGTCATGCTCGCCGTCGCCGAGCGCCTGGCCGTGGAGGGGCGGCCGGTCCTGCTCGGCGTGTTCGGGATCGGCTGTGACTCCGAGCTGACCGCCGGCGAGGTGCTCGAGCGCATCTCCTGGGTGGCCGGCCAGGGAGGCCTGTGCGGGACGCGCGGCCTCACCGAACCCGTCGCCCGGCGCGTGGAGGAGTCGCTCGAGCTCGTGCCCACCGAGGCCAGTGCCCAGGCGGTCCGGGCGTTTCGGGGCGTGAGCGGCACGGTGACCATCCGCGGCGGCGCCCGCCAGTTCGAGCTGACCAGCCTGGCCGCGCAGACCGTGTTCCTGGATGTCTCGGTGACGATGTCCGCGGCGGGGCGGCTGGCCCGGGCCCTGGCGCAGGCCGGGAGCCTGGAGGAGGCCAACGACGCGCTCAACGCGCTGGGCGTGCGCACCGAGCTCGATCTGGAGCGCCGGCCGCCCGAGCCCTCGGCCGAGCTCCGACCCGTCTCGATAGGCTCGAGGTCCATGGCACGCGCGGTTGGCATACCCGAGCCCGGCGGTCCCGAGGTCCTCACCGTCATCGAGCGCGCGGTCCGCGAGCCCGGGGAGGGCGAGGTGCGGATCGCGGTCGCCGCGGCCGCGGTCAACCCCACCGACCTCGGCCTGTGCGGGGTGGGCGCCGAGGGGATCGACCCGCCGTGGACGCCCGGGATGGACGCCGCCGGCACCGTCGAGTCCGTCGGGGCGGGCGTCGACCGTCTCGCCCCCGGCGATCCCGTGATGGCCGCCGTGATGCCGCGGCGGCCCGAGGGCGGCGCCCAGGCCGCGCTCATCGTCGTTCCGGCCGCCTCCGTGGTCCCGGTCCCTGAGGGGGCGAGCCTGGACGAGGCCGCGACGCTGCCCATGAACGGGCTCACCGCGATGCGCGGCCTGGAGCTGCTGGACCTGGCTCAAGGGGAGACCCTGGCCGTCGCAGGTGGCGCCGGTCTGCTCGCGTCCTATGTCATCGGCCTGGCGCACGAGCGCGGCCTGAGGGTGATCGCGGACGCCAAGAGCGGCGAGGATGAGTTGGTGCGCGGCTTCGGCGCCGACGTCGTGGTGGCGCGCTCTGACGACTTCGCGGGCGCCGTGCGCGCCGTCGAGCCCGACGGCGTGGCTGCCGTCTACGACACCGCTCTGCTCAACGACGCCGCCTTCGGGGCGATCCGCGACGGCGGGGGCCTCGTCGTGGTGCGCGGCTGGCGCGGCGGCGACCCGCCGCGCGGGATCCGGGTGCACCCGGTGATGGTGCGCGAGGTGCTGGAGCGCACCGAGTGGCTTGAGGAGCTGCGGCGGTTGGCCTCCGACGGGCGGCTGGCGCTGCGCGTGGCGGCTCGCTTTGGGCCTGAGGAGGCGGCCGAGGCGCACCGGATGATGGACGCGGGTGGCCTGCGGGGGCGGGCTTTGATCACGTTCTAGCTCTCTCGGGCTGTATACGTCCCCGGCTATGCGGGGGGAACGTCAAAGGCGGCTTAGGAAGGGTGGGTTGCGAGGTTGCCGGGCGCCGCGAGGCGGTCCCTCGGCGGACTATTGGTAGATATTCCGTCTGTGAGCGGGGATATCTACCAAAAGCCCCTGTAAAGCCCGCCATTTGCGCTCCGACCCCACCCTTCCCAAGCCCGCCGTTGACGTGCGCCGATACCCTGCCAAAACGCCCGGGGAGACAGCGCACAGAACGGCCGAAAGGCAACAGCTAAGGCGTGAAGACGACCTTGCCCACCACGTCACCCTCCAGCAACGCGGCGAACCCCTCGCGCGCGTCGGCCAGCGGCAGCGTCTGATGCACGGCGGGCCGGATGTCGCGCTCCAGGCAGAACCGCATGAGCCGCTCGAGCTCGTCGCGGGTCCCCATCGTGGAGCCGAGCACCTGAAGCTGAAGGAAGAAGACCCGGGTCAGCTCGGCCGGTGAGGCGTCGCCCGAGGTGGCGCCGGACACCACCAGCTTGCCGCCGGGCTTCAGGGAGCGGACCGAGTGGCCCCAGGTGGCCTTGCCCACGGTCTCCATCACCGCGTCGACGCGCTCGGGGAGACGGGCCCCGGACTCGAAGGCCTGGTCGGCCCCCAGTGCCATGGCCTCGGCGCGCTTGGCCTCCGAACGGCTCGTCACCCACACCCGGACGCCCGCGGCGCTGCCGAGCACGGTCAGCGCGGTGGCCACGCCGCCGCCGGCACCCTGCACCAGCACGGTCATCCCGGGCGTCACCCCGCCGCGGGTGAACAGCATCCGGTAGGCGGTCAGCCAGGCCGTCGGCAGGCAGGCGGCGTGCTCGAAGGACAGCTCGGGCGGCTTGGCGATGATGTTGCGCGCGGGGACGGCCACCTTTTCGGCCAGCGCGCCCGGGTAGCGCTCGGACAGCAGGGAGCGCTTGGGGTCGAGGGTCTCGTCGCCGCGCCAGGAGTCGCTGGTGATGACCGCGTGGACGATGACCTCGTTGCCGTCCTCGTCCAGGCCGGCGGCGTCGCAGCCGAGGATCATCGGCAGCGCGTCGGCGCCCAGGCCGACGCCCCGTAGGGACCAGAGGTCGTGGTGGTTGAGCGCGGCGGCCTTGACCGTCACGGTCGTCCAGCCCTCCGGGGGCGACGGATCGGGCATGTCGCCCACGGCGAGGCCCGCCAGCGGGTCCTCGGGGTTGATCTCAGCGGCGTAGACGGCCAGCATCTTCCCGGCACGCTATCCATCTTGGCGGCGATAGGCATCTTCGTCCGATGGCACAATCGGAGCATGTCCCGAGTCGTGGCCCGTGCGGGCGTCCAGATGCAGGCCGCTCCCGAGCGGGTTCTGGAGTTCCTGCGCGACTACAGGGAGTCGCGCGAGCGGATCCTCACCAGTAACTACACCGCCTACCGGGTGGAGCAGGGCGGCAAAGGGGAGGGGACCGTCTACGCCTATCACTTCACCGCCGGCGGACGTGAGCGCGACTACCGCCTCCACGTCTATGAGAGCCCCGGCGGGCTCCAGGAGTCCGACCAGCTCTCCTCGTTTGTCACCACGTGGCACGTCGATCCCTCGCCCAACGGCAGCGAGGTGACGATCGAGAGCTCGTGGGACGGCGCCGGCGGGATCGCCGGGATGTTCGAGGGCTTCTTCGCGCCGCGCGGCATGCGCCGCATCTATACCCAGATGCTGACCAAGCTCGACGCAGAGCTCAAGCTCGCCTGACCACGGCGTGCCGCCCGCCCCCGACAGCCGCGTGGAGATCGGACCGCTCACGCCCGCCGACCGGGAGCAGTGGGAGGTCCTGTTCCGCGGCTACATCGACTTCTACAAGCGCACGATCCCCGACGAGCGCTACGCCCAGGCGTGGGAGGAGTTCCAGACCGAGCGCCGGATGCACGCGCTGGGGGCGCGTGTCGACGGCCGGCTCGTCGGCATCGCCCACTTCTTCATCCACGCCAACACCTCGGGCCCCGACGTCTGCTACCTCCAGGACCTGTTCACCGCGCCCGAGAGCCGCGGCCAGGGGGCGGCCACGGAGCTCATCGAGGCAATCGCCGGCTGGGCGCGTGAGCGCGGCTGCATGCGCCTGTACTGGAGCACGCAGGCCGACAACGCACGGGCCCGGCGGGTCTACGACCGCGTGGCCGAGCACCGCGGGTTCATCCGCTACGACCTCGACCTCTAGGGCACTAGGGCTTGACCGCGGTGGAGGTCCCCAGCACATTGCCGTGCGCGTCCAGCGCCCGGACCTCCAGATAGGTCCGGCTCGACGGCAGCTTGATCGATGTCTCGAACGCCGACTTGCCGGCACTCGCGATCACCGACATCTTCGACGGGGTGCTTCCGCCCAGCACCTGCCAACGGGTGAGCAGGGTGGAGCCGTTCCAGCTGGCGTACACGGTCGTCTTGCCCTTGGTCGTGCGCGTGCCGATCGACGGCGGGGCGGCCGGCGTGCCCGTCCACGTGTAACGGTAGGCCCGGTAGCTCTGGTTGGCGTCGACGAAGCGGGCGTCGAACACCGTCTTGCCGCGGGAGTCGAATTCCGTGATCCACGGCTGAGAGCCGAAGCCGACGAGCGAGTCGCCGTTGTGCAGCAGCTGATCGGAGCCTTCGTAGCGCGAGAGGACCCCGGGCGAGTGCGTGTCCTGCGCGACGACCGACGCTGCCATGTGAGCCGTGTCGAGGCGCAGCGTGAGCCCGCGCGACTGCTTGTGCACGTCGGGCGGTCCGGCACCGTCGTCGAAGATGGTCATGAGGTTGCCGGAGAGGAGCCGCGCGTCGTGCTGGAAGGCGAACGACGTGTTGGCTCCCATCTTGAAGCTCGAGGACTTGCCGCCCAGCGTCCACGCGATCGCGCCGGTCTGGTGTGAGACGTTGTAGACCGCCCATGTGTCACGTGAGGATATGATCACGTTCCCATTGCCGATCAGCTGGGCGGAGTTGAGGTGGAAGTAATCCCAGGGGTGACCCGTGTTCTTTGGGATCGGCTGGTAGCTGGCGCTGACCGGCACATGGTCAAGGCTGTCCCACTGGAACAGGACGAGCCCGGTGGGGATGTCGATCTCCTGCACCACTCCGTCGAGCACGATCCGGGGCTTGGCCCCTTTGGCGCCGGAGACGTTCCACAGGACCGGGTAGTACGCCGTCACCAGGGCTGTGTTCTGGCCCGTGATCGTGAACTCGTGCAGGTCCGCAGCCATCCCGTTGGCCGCTCTGACGGTGGCGACATGCTGGTAGGAGCTGTTGTAGATCTCATCGACGCCGTTCCCCGTTCCGGCGAAGCTGACGTTGCCCTGCCACCAGGTGAGCACCGGCTTGCCCTGGTAGCTCTGGACGTTGAAGTCAGTGGCGGTGTCGTTGTGCGGCACCGGCTGGTACCAGATGAGCCCGCCGAAGGGCCCGACGATCATCGGGCCGTTCTGCACCGGGCCGTATTGCGGGGCGATGAACAGATCGCCGCCCGCCGCGACCGAGGGGGACGCCTTCTTGGTCACCGTGACCGCGGCGGGCACAAGGTCCGGGCGCGAGACGAAGCGGCTGATGTCGTTACGGACCCGCGGCACCGGTCGGACGCCCGCCAGGGGAATGCCACCGGCGGGGTTGGCGATCGTGAAGCTGTAGGTGCCGGCGTTGGCGCCGGCGATGGAGAGCCCGGTCCCGACGGTCACCGTCTCGCCCGGCTTGAACGGCTGGCTTGGCATGAAGCTGGCGCCTTGGCCATCTGAGTCGGCGACGAGGCGACCCGTGTGGGTGCCGCTCTTCGAACCCGTCACGGAGATGGGCCCGAGCTGGCTGGCGGGCACGCCCCGGAAGGTCAGCTGAGTTGACGGTGCGGCGACCTTGCCGCCGGGGATGGGGAACACGCTGACGGGCGCCGACGCCTGAGCGGCGGCCACGGGACCGAGCGCGGCTGCGGCGGCCACCAACAGGGCGGAGCCCGCGAGCCGGATGCCTCGCCGGCGAGGACGGATCGGACGCTGCAGGTGAGACATCAAGCTCCTTCTTGAGGGTGTACTTCTAGGCGGCACCCGTGTCGGTGGTCCCGTGCACTGTGTAACACGCCGTGGCGGCGAGAGTTACGGCGGACCGAGTACGCAGTGACACGGTGTTTATGTGTGTCACCACCGCGTCCGGTCCGCCGCAGTATGCGAGTGCCTAGTAGGAGCCGGGAGGAGGCAGCGGCAGGGACTTGGGCTTCGGGACGCTGAACGCCTTGGAGGTGCGCAACAGGTGACCCTTGGCGTCGAATGCCTGCACCTTGTAGACCTTGGCGCTCTTGGCGAGCTTGATCGCGGTCTCAAAGCCGGACTTGGCCTTGGTCGCCACGACCGGCAGGTGGTTGGGATTGGTGCCGGCCAGGACCTTCCATGCGGTGACTTGGGTCGCCCCGTCCCAGCTGGCGTAGACGGTCACCTTGCCCTTGGACTTCAGCGCGGCACCGCTCGGTGGGAAGTACGGGGTGCCCACCCAGTTGCTGGAGAACTCCGCCCGGTAGCTGAGGTCCTTGCCCGGCCAGACCGCGTCGAGCAGGAGCTCGCCGGTCTTGGAGTACTCCGAGAAGTAGGGCTGCGAGCCCCAGCCGACGAGTGCGTTGCCATTGGAGAGCACGTTCATGCTCCCGAGGAACGCCGGGTCCAGCGGACGGTTGGCGTGGGTGTAGGAGGAGGCGAGCGACGCCGTGTGGCTCGCCATGTTCAGGTTGAGGATGAGCCCGCCGGAGGCGCCGTTGGGCTTGCCGAAGACGCCGGGGCCGGTGATCTCGCAGCAGTTGTCGTTGAACAGGGAGACCTTGTTGCCCGGGAGCATCTGCACGTTGTGCTGCCAGGCGAACGCGGCGTTGCCCGCGACCTGGAAGCTCGAGGCCTTGCCGCCCAGCGTCCAGATCGTCTGGTTGGTCTTGGTGTTGATCAGATACGCGGCCCACGTGTTGCGCATCGACACGAGCATCTCGTTGCCGGGAAGCACCTGGACGGAGTTGATGTGGTACGCGTCCCACGGGGTCCCGGCCGGGGCGGCCGCCGGCGGGGCCGGCTGCTCGGCGTCAGACAGCGGGACGTTGGGAGTGCCGGTGGGGTTGAGCGCGTCCCAGGTGTAAAGGAGCTTGCCCTTCTTGATGCTGAACTCCTGTACCCCGGAGTCATAGACGATGCCGGAGGTCGAGCCGCCATAGGGGGAGAGGTCCTGCCCAGGGACGTAGCGGTAGACCGTCACCCAGATGTTGCCCCCGGTGATCACCGCGTCATGGACGCTGATGATCCACGGGGCCGTGGCCTTGATCGTCGCCACGTTGCGGTAATGCTCGTCGACGATGTCGACCTCGCCGCTCGTCGACGCGCCGGTGTTGGTGACGACGCCCTTCCAGAACGTGAGCACCGGCTTGCCGTTGTAGGTCTGCTGGCGCAGGTTGGTCGACGTGACGTCCGTGCCAATCGGATAGACCCACACCGGCTGGAGCTTGGAGTTCAGCACCAGCGGTCCGCCCTCGCCGGTCATGGGGCCGGTGGCGGTCACGTTGGGGAACGTGTCGACCAGGAAGTTGCCGGGGGCCAGCTTGCTCGTCTGCGTCTTGACATCGCTGCTCAGCTTGGGCGGGTGCAGGCGGGGGGCGGAGACAAACGAGTACGCGCCCTTCGTCGTATAGGCCCCGATCGGCGCCGCGGCGTGCGCGCTGGTGGCAAAAGCAGCCAGCGCGCTCACCCCCGCCACGCCCAACGCGGCAATTGACCTGCTCAGCAGCGATTTCAACGTCATCGTCATTCCACCCAACTGTCGAGGGACAGGCTTGTGTCGGACATTCCCCCGACCGAGGCGCCGAGGCAGCTCACTGCGCGGCCACGGTAGGGGTTGGCGTGTCAAGCCTCGGTAAGTTAGCCCGGATTAGGATTCGACGATCTTTACATTAAGCCCACCGCAGCGTCGCCGGTGGCGCGACGCGGCGTGGGCGGCGGTGGCGTGGGCGCCGGTGGCGCCGGTGGCGGTGGCCAGGGTGGCGGCGTTGGCGCTAGCCGCGATGGCGCCGGAGGCGGAGGGCGACCGTCGCCTGGAGATGGCCGGCCGTCCAGCACGCGGACGCGCCGTGGCACTGCTCGTACTGCGTGAGCTCGGCGTGCAGCGCCGTCAGCTCGTCCGCTGACAGGCTCCCGGCGAGGTTGTCGAGCTCGAAGGGGTCGGTGCGCAGGTCGTAGAACTCGCGCTCCCCGTCGTCGTACTCGACGTAGAGGAACTGCGGGGTGCGTATCGCCTCATAGGAGGGCGGGTTTCCGCTGGCGCGGTCCTGCTCGTCGGGGTCGTCGCGGTCGGGCTTGGGACCGTGGTGCTCGACGAGGATGGCGTTGCGCCAGTCGTCCGGTGCGGTGCCGTGGATCAGGCTCAGGAGGCTGTGGCCGTCCCCGGTGTCCAGGGTCGTTCCGCCCATCTGGGCGAACGTCTCGGCCAGGTCGACGTTCTCGGTCATCGCGTCGCTCGAGGTGTCGACCGGGACGCCGGGGCCGGTGACCACGAGCGGGACGTGTATGTCGGTGTCGAACGCGGTCAGCTTGCCCGGGGTGAGCCGGTACTCGCCGGTGTGCAGGCCGTTGTCGGAGCTGAACACGATGTACGTGTTGCCCGCCACCCCATCGTTCTGTAACGCGGTCCGGACCCGGCTGATCATGTCGTCGACGGCCTGTACATCCTGGACCCGGCGGCGGAACACCCGGTTGATGCGGTCGATCTGATGGAGGGTCAGAGGGGGATGCCCGGCCAGCCACGACGGCGGGTTGGCGGGCAGGACATCGAAGCTGGGCGGGCGGGGCGCCATCAGGCCGGGGAACAGATTGGCGTCGCGCGGCGCCGGGACGTAGGGCGTGTGCGGCGCGAAGGTGGCGAGCTCGAGGAAGAACGGCTTGCCCATGGCGGCCGACCGATCGATGAAATGCGCGCCGCGGCGGGCGATCACGTCGGTGAGATAGTCCCGCGGAGCGTGGCCGAAATAGTGGATCGTCCCGTCGATGTTGAGCTTGTAGCCGAACTCGCGATAGCCCCACCCGGCGACGTCCCACTCCGACCATCCGGGGGGCACTGCCGTATTGGCGATGGGGGAGCGGCGCGGGCCCTCCAGATAGCCGTTGATGTACTTGCCCATCATCGCCGTGCGGTACCCGGCGTGCTGGAGAGCGATGTTGAACGTGCGGTTCTCGTCGCCGTGGTTGTAGAACGCCTTGAGGCCGCCGAAGGGGCCTGCGTTGGTGAAGACGCCCGTGTCGTGCGGGAACTGCCCGGTGAAGATCGAGGAGCGCGAGGGGCAGCACAGCGAGTCGGAGACGAAGTAGTGGTTGAACGTCATCCCGTCGGCCTGCAGCGCCTGCACCTGCGGCATGTACGGGAGCAGGTCCATCGACAGATCGTCGGTGAGCACGAAGACGATGTTGGGATGGCTCGCGCCGGGCTGGAGGTTGGCCGGCTGGCCGTTGACGCCGCCCGCCCCGGCCCCGCCGCCCGAACCCGAACCCGAGCCCGCGCTGCCGTGACCGCTCGTGGCCAGGCCGACGAGCACCCCCGCTGACGCGGCCAGCACGAGGATCACCAGCATCGCCGTACGGGATCGCAGGGCGTTCCAGGCCGCGGAGTCGTGGAGCCGACCGAGCCGGCCGGCGTGGTGACGGCGAGTCGTCATGACTCAGGTCAGCGGCGGGCGGGTTTGAGGAAGGACATCACGTGGTCGACCTGGTCGGGGGGAAGCGGAGGAGTCTCCAGCTCCGGTTCCTCGTCAGGGTGCGCCGACAGCCCCCGGGTGATGATCCCAAGATAGCGACGCCACAGGTCCGGCGAGACGTCGCGCGAGGCATCGATGAGCGTGCTCAGCATGAGCTGGATGATGGGGAGATCCGGCGCGTCGATGTCGCTGCGGATCTGGCCGGCCTCCCGCGCGCGCCGCACGAGCTCGACCCCGATCGGCAACAGGCGCGAGCGGATCTCGGCCACTCGGCCCAAGCCGTCGGTGCTCGCGGTGATCAGGTCCTTGACGCCGCGGTCATTGGCCTGCAGCTCGAGCGCGCCGCGCAGGAACGTCTTGAGACCGTGCCATGCATCGGGCTCGTCGAGTCCACGGCCGGCCAGCGAGACGAGATCCTCCAGCCGCTGCGCGAACAGCTCCTCGATCAGCTGCGACTTGTCCGGGAACCGGCGGTAGACCGTCCCCACGCCCACGCCGGCGTGGTGGGCGATGTCGTTGAGCGTCACGCCGAGCCCCTCGTCCGCAAACAGCTCGCGGGCGGCATCGAGGATCCGCTGCCGGTTGCGCTCGGCGTCTCGTCGCAGCGGCTTGTCGGGTTGGGCGAGCGTCACGGGGGCCACCGTAGCAAGAAGTGGATTGGCGATATCCGCTTTTTTGTTAGCGTTCTGGGCAGAGCAGATGTGGCTCGAGCTTGCCCAGGCCCGCGTCCGGCCGGCGCTCAGTCCCAGCGGCCGATCGGGTACTCGATCGAGGCCTGGGCAGCCGCGATCCGCGCGATCGGCACCCGGTAGGGCGAGCAGGAGACGTAGTCCAGCCCGGCGCGATGGAAGAAGACCACCGACTCCGGATCACCGCCGTGCTCGCCGCAGATCCCGAGCTTCAAGCCCGGGTGGGCTTCGCGCCCGACCCACGCCCCAAGACGCACCAGCCAACCGACCCCGGGCTTGTCGATCGTCTCGAAGGGGCTGCGATCGATGATGTTGCGCTCCAGGTAGGTGGGCACGAACTTGGACTCGACGTCGTCGCGCGAGAAGCCGAGCGCCGTCTGGGTCAGGTCGTTGGTGCCGAAGCTGAAGAAGTCGGCAAAGCGCGCGATGCGGTCGGCCACGAAGCAGGCCCGGGGCAGCTCGATCATCGTCCCGACGGTGTAGTCGGTGCCGATCTCAAGGCCCTCCTCATCACCGATGGCCTGGACGAGCGCCCGCATGATCTCCAGCTCATGCTCGTAGTCCACGAGCGGGATCATGATCTCCGGGTGGGGCGGCTCATCGGCGGCCTTGGCCGCGCGCAGGATCGCGTGAACCTGCATCTCATAGATCTCGGGGTAGAGGATCCCCAGCCGGACCCCGCGAGTGCCGAGCATCGGGTTCTCCTCAGAGATCTCGTGGACGCGGTCGAGCAGCCGCTCGAGCTGCGGGAGATCGTGCGCGTCCTCGATGCGCGCCCGCTCGATCGCGCCGGCGAGATCCTCGGCGTTGGGGAGGAACTCGTGCAGGGGCGGGTCAAGCAGACGGATCGTGACCGGGAGGCCGGCCATCGCGCTGAAGATGCCCTCGAAGTCCTCCTGCTGGAGCGGGAGCAGCTCGGCCAGGGCGGCGCGACGCGACTCGCGGTCATCAGCCATGATCATCGCCCGCATCTTGGGCTGGCGGTCCTCGGCCATGAACATGTGCTCGGTCCGGCACAGCCCGATGCCCTCGGCGCCGAACTCGCGGGCCTTCTCGGCGTCCTCGGGGGTGTCGGCGTTGGTCCGCACGTTCATCCGGCGCACCTCGTCGGCCCAAGCCAGCACCTGCTGGAAGTTGTCGTCGACCTGAGCCTCGACCAGCGGCACGTCATCGACGGTGACCTGGCCCTTGGTCCCGTCGATGGCGATGCGGTCGCCCTCGTGCAGCTTGGTCCCGTTGACGCTGACGGTCTTGGTGGCCAGGTCGATCTCCAAGGCCTGGGCGCCGACCACGGCCGGCCGGCCCATCCCGCGCGCCACCAGCGCCGCGTGCGATGCCTTGCCGCCCTCTGAGGTGAGGATCCCCCGCGCGGCGTGAAAGCCGGCGACGTCCTCGGCGTCGGTGAACGGGCGCACCAGGATGACGTCGCGACCCTCCTGTGCCGCCGCCACCGCGTCGGCCGCGGTGAACACGATCTCGCCCTTGGCCGCCCCCGGCGACGCGCTGACCCCGGAGGCGAGCACCTCAAACGGCGCCTGGGGATCGAAGGTCGGGTGAAGCAGGGCGTCCAGCGTGTCGGGATCGATCGTCAACAGCGCCCGCTCGCGATTGAGCAACCCCTCCGAGACGGCGTCGACCGCGAAGCGCACCGCCGCCTGGGCCGGCCGCTTGGCGTTGCGCGTCTGGAGCATGTAGAGCTGCCCCTCCTCCACGGTGAACTCCGTGTCCTGCATGTCCTCGTAGTGGGCCTCGAGCGCGCGCAGGATCTCCATCAACTGCTCGTGGACGTCGGGCATCCACTCCTTCATCTCCGAGATCTCACGCGGGGTGCGCACCCCGGAGACGACGTCCTCGCCCTGCGCGTTGGGCAAGAAGTCTCCGCTGGGCTCGGGCGCGCCGGTGACCTCGTCGCGGGAGAACGCCACGCCCGAGCCGGAGGTGTCGCCCTTGTTGCCGAACACCATCTGCTGGACGTTGACCGCCGTGCCCCACTCGTCCGGGATGTGGTTCAGGCGCCGGTAGGAGACCGCGCGCTCGCCCACCCAGGAGTCAAACACCGCCCGGATGGCCAGCCGCAGCTGCTCCTGCGGGTCCTGCGGGAACTCGTCACCCGTGTGCTCGGCATAGATCTGCTTGAACGTCTCGGTGAGCTCGGTCAGCGCCTGCACGTCGAGCTGGGTGTCCTCGGTGACCCCGCGAGCGTCCTTGGCCGCCTTGATCGCGTCCTCGAATTTCTCGCCGGGGATCCCACGCGACACGTTGCCGAACATCTGCACGAAGCGGCGGTAGGAATCCCACGCGAAGCGTTCGTTGCTCGTGGTCTCAGCCAGCCCGCTCACCGACTCGTCGTTGAGCCCGAGATTGAGCACCGTGTCGAGCATCCCCGGCATCGACTCGCGCGCGCCCGAGCGCACGGAGACCAACAGCGGGTCGCCGCGATCACCCAGCGTCTTGCCCGCCTGCTCCTCCAGACGCCCCAGCGCGTCGGCCACCTCGTCGGCCATCCCGTCGGGCTCGGTGCGCTCGGCGCGCATGTACTCCACGCACGCCTCGGTGGTGATGGTGAAGCCGGCCGGGACCCGGTCGGGACCGAGCACACGGGTCATCTCCGCGACGTTCGCCCCCTTGCCGCCCAGCAGCTCGCGCATGTCCCGCGAGCCCTCGGCGAAGTCGTAGACCCACTTCGTCACGTCGCGATCCTACCCCCGATCCGGCGCCGTGCGAAGTGTCTTCAGGCGGCCCCGGCGGCCAGCGCTCGGGGCTCGAGGTCGAACGCCTCGGCGATGAGCTCGTAGGAGCGGCGGCGCACGGCGTGGTCGTGGGTGATGGTGACCACGATCACCTCGTCGGCCTGGTAGGCGCTCGCGACGGTCTCGATGCCGGCGCGGACGGTCTCGGGCGAGCCGACCACGCCCCGGCGCCCCGGGATGTCCCCGGAGGGCGTCAGCCGCGCTTCGCGGGCGAGGAACTCCGACGCCTCCTCCGGCGGCGGGACCGCGACCAGCGTCCCGCGGCGCAGCAGCGTGAAGGTCATGCGGCTGCTCGAGGCCAGGAACTGGGCCTCCTCGTCGGTGGCGGCCGCCAACGCCCACACGGCGACGGCGGTACGCGGCGCCTTGATGTCACGCGCGGGCGTGAAGTGCTCGCGGTAGACGCGGGCGATATCGGCGCCATCCGGGTTGATGAAGTCGGCAAAGGCGTAGCGCAGCCCCAGTTCGCCGGCCCAGATCGCGCTCTGCTGCGAGGAGCCCAGCAGCCACGGCACCGGGAGCTGCGGGCGGCCCGGGAGCGTCGCGGCGAGATGGCGGAAGGGGTGATCCTCGGGCAGGTCGTCGTCGAAGTAGCCGAGCATCTCGCCGAGCTTCTGGGGGAAGTCGTCGGCCGCGGCCTGGCGGCGGTCCTGCTGGAGGGCGAACATCGTCAGCGGGTCGGTCCCGGCGGCACGCCCGATCCCCAGATCGATCCGCCCGGGGAACAGGGCGGCGAGGATGGTGAAGGACTCCGCGACCTTGAGCGGGCTGTAGTGGGGGAGCATCACGCCGCCGCTGCCGACTCGGATCCCGTCCGTGGCGGCGGCGATCGGCCCGATGAGCACCTCGGGGCTGGGCCCGGCCAGCATCGGGCCGCCGTGGTGCTCGGCCACCCAGTAGCGGTGATACCCCAGGGCGTCGGTGAGCCGGGCGAGGTCGAGCGTGTTGTGCAGCGCGTCCGCCCCGGTGGAGCCCTGCGCGATGGGCGACTGATCAAGGACCGAGAGCAGCATGCCCTCGATGTTAGTTCGACCGATCTCGTACTTGCCCAGGCCGCGGTAGGTCGGCGGGCACGGAGAGGTCAATAGGGGCTGCTAGAAAGCAGCCGGATGCCGGTCAGCACCAGCGCGCTGCGCGATGTCGCCGCCACGCGGTACGTGACGCCCCTGCGCGAGGGCGGCTCGCTGCCGGGCCTGGTCGAGGCCGACGACGACGGCCTCTATGTCACCAAGTTCCGGGGCGCCGGGCAGGGGGTCCGCGCGCTCGTGGCCGAGGTGATCGTCGGCGAGCTGGCGCGCGGCGCCGAGCTGCTCGTCCCCGAGCTGGTGACGGTGGCGATCGACGCACGGCTGGGCGCGGCCGAGCCCGACCCCGAGATCCAGGAGCTGATCACCGCCAGCGAGGGCATCAATCTGGGCGTCGACTTCCTGCCCGGCGCGCTGGCCTACACGCCGGCGGGGGCGTGGCAGCCCTCACCGGAGCTGGCCGCCGACATCGTGTGGCTCGACGCGCTGGCCACCAACGTCGACCGCACCGCGCGCAACCCCAACCTGCTGCTCTGGCACGAGCGCCTGTGGGTCATCGACCACGGCGCCGCGCTCTATCTCCAGCACGGAGGCCTCGACCCCGACGCCCATCCCGAGCGGCCGTTCCCGCTCATCGCCGACCACGTGTTGCTGGGACGGGCCGGGTCGATCGCGGAGGCCGACGAGCGGATGCGGTCCCGGCTGGGGGACGGGGCGGTCGGGGCCGCCGTCGACCTCGTGCCTCCCGAGTGGTTCTCCGAGGCCGACGCGCCCGACGTCTATGCCCAGTATCTGACGCGGCGGCTGGACAGCCGCGGGTTTGTGGAGGAGGCCGAGCGTGCCCGAATCGGACGCTAAGCCGTTCACGTACCTCATCCTGCGCGTCGTCCCCAGCGTCGAGCGCGGCGAGCGCTTCAACGTCGGCGTCGTGCTGTTCTGCCGGCAGCGCGGCTTCCTCGGCGCGCGGGTGGAGCTCGACGAGCGCCGTCTGGCGACGCTGGCCCCGGGCGTGGCGGTGGGGGAGCTCCGTGCGCACCTCGCCGCGCTCGTGCGCGTCGTCGAGGGCGCGCCCGACGCGGGCCCGATCGCCGCCCTGCCGGCGTCCGAGCGCTTCGGCTGGCTGGCCGCGCCGTCCTCGACGATCGTCCAGGCCTCCGAGGTCCACACCGGGCTCAGCCGCGACCCGGAGGCGACGCTCGACGCGTTATTCGGGCGTCTGGTCGCCGCGCCCGCGCCGTAGCGCCGGGCGCCAGCGCCCCGGCGCCGTCCTAACCGCGGCGCATCAACCGGCCGACGGCCTCCATCAGCTCGGCCGTCTTCTCGTCGCGCTCCTGCGCGGTGTCGGCCCCGACGACGCAGTGGTGGGCATGGTCGTCGAGGAGCCCGAGCGCCACCTTGTCCAGCGCCGCCCGCGCCGCCGAGATCTGCGTGAGCACGTCGATGCAGTAGCGGTCCTCCTGGACCATGCCCTCGATCCCGCGGATCTGCCCCTCGATCCGCTTCAGCCGCGCCAGCAGCTGGTCCTTGGTGGCGGTGTACCCGCGAGTCGCTGTCATAAGCGCCAGCATACCACTACCCCCTAGGGGTATAGTGGATGGAATGGCGGGCTTCCTGGAGTTGCTGTGGCATGCAGTGCGGGACTCTCTCCTGATGGCGTGGGAGGTGTGGTGGGCGCTCGTCCTGGGCTTCGCCATCTCCGCGATCGTCCAGGCGTGGGTGCCACGCGAGCGCATCCAGCAGACGCTGGGCGGGGAGGGCGCCGGCGCCGCCGTCAGGGCCACCGGGCTCGGGGCGGCCTCGTCGTCCTGCTCGTATGCGGCCGTCGCGATCGCGCGCTCGCTCTTTGCCAGGGGCGCCTCGGCCGCCAGCGCCCTGGCCTTTCAGTTCGCCTCCACCAACCTCGTGTGGGAGCTCGGTCTGGTGCTGTGGATCCTCCTCGGCTGGCAGTTCGCGGTTGCCGAGTACCTGGGAGGGATCGTGATGATCGTGCTGATGGCGCTGGCGCTGCGCCTGTTCGTCAGCCGCCCCCTCGAGGCCCACGCACGTGAGCACGCCCTCAATGCCGACCCAGGGCACCAGCACCACTCCGCGGGCTCACAGCTGGAGTGGCGGCGGCGGTTGACCTCCTGGGAGGCGTGGTCAGACGTGGCCCACAACTTCCGCGGCGACTGGCAGATGCTGTGGCGCGAGATCTGCATCGGCTTCCTGCTGGCCGGCTTCATCGCCCAGGTCCCCAACAGCGTGTTCCGAGGCCTGTTCCTCCAGAACGCCCCCGCCCCGATCCCCGCGATCGAGAACGCCGTGGTCGGGCCGGTGATCGCGGTGCTGAGCTTCGTCTGCTCGATCGGCAACGTCCCGCTGGCGGCCGTGCTCTGGTCGGGCGGGATCGGGTTTGCCGGCGTCCTGTCCTTCCTGTTCGCCGACCTCATCGTCCTGCCCATCCTGGCGATCTACCGCAAGTACTACGGCACGGCGTTCGCGCTGCGGATCACCGCGCTGATGTTCATCACGATGGTGATCGCGGCGCTGCTCGTGGACGGTGCGTTCGCGCTGGTCGGGCTCAGCCCCACCGGACCGCGTCCGGACCGCGCCGACATCTTCGGGTCGGTGCAGCTCAACTACAAGCTGGTCCTCAACGTGATCGCGCTCGCCGTGTTCGCCGGGCTGCTGTGGCTGACCCAGCGCCGCGGGGTCACTGCCCGATGTGCGGGATGCGCGTCGACCGCGACAAGGCGGTCACCCGCGCAGACGGCTCACGCACCGTGTACTTCTGCTCGGACGGGTGCGCGGAGAAGTGGGACGGCGATCAGGTGGCCGCGGTCAGCGCGTCGCGGGGCACCGCGTCCGCGCCGGCGGACGCCGCCTCGGCGGGGTGGTCGGGCACCGAGTCCTGACGCGCGAGCGCCTCATCCTCGGTGTGGATGATGAGCACCGGCACCTGGCTGTGGTTGAGCGTGTAGTGGCTGACGCTGCCCAGCAGTGACGCGCTGAGCGCGCCGCGCCCGCGCGAGCCCATCACGATGAGGTCGTGGTCGCCGCTGCGGATCCGCGCCATGAGCGCCTCGCGGATCGGCTCGCGCGTGAGGATCTTGGTCACCGGGATCGACGCGGGGACGCGGTCGACGGCCGCCTTCAGGGTGGCGCTGGCCTCTTTGGCCAGTTCGTTGGCCAGCGGTTCGATGCCGGCCGCCGTGACCGGACTGCACGCCCAGTAGGGCGGCCGGGGAATGGAGGTGAGGATCGTGAGGCGTGACCGCTCGGCTATAGCGAGGTCGATCGCCTCGCTCAGTGCCCGCTCGGCGTGTGCCGAACCATCGACGCAGACCAGGATGTTCCGAAACATGACGACCCCCTACAGGGAGACAGAACTTGATTGGCATGCCAAACATTAGCATGGCAATGGTTGCTACGCTGGGTCTCGATGGAGGTACAGGCACCGAGCCCGCCCGCCGGCGCGGAGGATTTCCTGGTCGCGTTCGAGACGCTGGCCCAGGCGGTGCGTCGCGCCCGGGGCGCCGTGGCCCAGGACACGCCCGGACGGCTGACGCTGTCCCAGTACTCGCTGCTGCTGCCCCTATCGGGCGCTGACACCGCCCGGGTCTCCGATCTCGCCGCGGGCGCCGGCATCGCCCCCTCCACCGCCAGCCGGATCCTCGACGCGCTGGAGCGGCGCGCGATCGTCCGGCGCACCCGTTCGGTGGAGGACCGCCGCGGCGTCACGGTGACCCTCACCGACCGCGGCCGCTCGGCCCTCGATCAGCAGCACGAATGGATGCGCTCACGCCAGCTCGAGTTCTTCGACGGCCTCCCCGGCGAGGAGCGCCTGCTCGTCTCCGACCTGCTCGTGCGCCTCGCCTCGTTGATCGACGAGCTCAGCTGCGGCCCGGCCGACTGACTGCCGCTCGAAGCGGCCCCGGCGCCGCTGTTTCACAAGCGGTCAACATCCTGCGGCCGAACGCTTCGTATAACCAGTCGCGTCACTCGCCGGGCGCCTCCCTCCTCGGGCGCCCGGCGAGCGCCGGTTGGCGACGCGGAAAGCCACTGCACCCGTTTTTGGATGGGGTTTTGCGCGTACCCCCCGGGTGTCTGGTGTTGCCCGGAGCCCGCTGGAATCTGCGCGGAGGGTCCATAGGTTGTGGAACTATGCCCTCCACCTTGCACCTGGAGCCGGAGCTCGCCCCTACGCCCGTGCTTCAGCCGCGCGCCGGTGTCGCGGTCGCGTCTGTCGCGGTGAGCGTCCCTGAGACCGTCGTGACCAACGCGGAGATCGGCGCCCGCCTCGGCGTCGACGACGACTGGATCGCGCGGCGGACCGGAATCCACTCACGGCGCATCGCGCGCCCCGACGAGCGTCTGGACACGCACGCCACCGAGTCCGCACGCGCGGCCCTCGCTCGTGCCGGCGTGTCGCCGGCGGACGTCGACCTGGTGATCGTCGCGACGACCACGTCCGACGAGATGATGCCGGGCACCGCCCCGCTGGTCGCTCACGCGCTCGGGGCCACCGGCGCCGGCGCGTTCGACGTCGGCTCGGCCTGCACCGGCTTCCTCTCGGCGCTGGCCGTCGGCGCTGCCCAGGTTGAGGCCGGGCGCTCGCGCTGTGCCGTCGTCATCGGCGCCGATTTCATGTCACGCATCACCGACCCTGACGATCGGTCCACCGCGGCCGTGTTCGCCGACGGTGCCGGTGCGGTGGTGCTCGAGCAGACCGCGGGCCAGGGACGGATCGGCCCGGTCGTGCTCGGCTCCGACGGCGCGGGCGCGGACCACATCAAGGTCGAGCGCTCCGACGGCAAGATCCGCATGCGCGGCCACGAGACCTTTCGCGAGGCGGTGGCCCGGCTCACGCTGTGCACCCATCAGGCAGTGCGCGCCGCGGGCATCGGGCTCGACGAGATCGACCTCTTCGTCTACCACCAGGCCAACGGCCGGATCCTGTCCGCCGTCGGTGAGCGACTGGGCCTGCCGCCCGGCCGCGTGGTCGACTGCATCGGCCAGTACGGGAACACGTCGGCGGCAACGCTGCCGCTGGCGTTGGCCTTCAGTGAAAGGGAAGGGATGTTGTCCCCAGGTGACCGGGTGCTGCTCGGTGCGTTCGGCGCCGGGTTCACCTGGGGAGCGACCGTCCTCGAATGGGGTCGTCCATGAGCGCGATCCTCGACCGCCCGCTCCGGGAAGGCCGTCGCTTCCAGCCGAGCGCGCGCAGCGACCAGCAGGACGCGCTGACGCCGCTCGAGCGCCTGGAGGCGCTGTGCGATCCCGGCTCCCTGCAGCTCATCCGCACCGAGGTGCTCTCGCACGCGATGGGCGACAAGGCCCGCCAGGGTGACGGTGTGCTCGGCGGCTCGGGCACCGTCGGCGGCCGCACCGTGTTCTGCTACGCCCAGGACCCCCGCTACGCCGGCGGCTCGCTGGGCGAGCCCCACGCCGACACGATCGCCCGCGTCCTGGAGCTGGCCGAGCGCGGCCGCGCTCCGGTGGTCGGCTTCGTCTCGTCGGGCGGCGCCCGAATGCAGGAGGGCATCGGCGCGCTGGGCGGCTACGGCCGGATCTTCCGGCGCACCGTGGCGCTGTCGGGCAAGGTTCCTCAGATCTCGATCGTCACCGGCCTCTCGGCGGGCGGCGGCGCCTACTCGCCCGCGCTCACCGACTGGATCGTGATGACCGAGGAGTCCAGCATGTTCCTCACCGGCCCCGGCGTGGTCCGCGAGGCGCTGGGCGAGGTCGTGGACGCCGAGACCCTCGGCGGCTCCAGGGTGCACGCCAAGAACGGGGTCTGCCACTTCGTCGCCCGCGACGACAGCGATGCGGCGACGCTCGCTCGTGAGCTGCTCGGTTACCTGCCCAGCCACAGCGCCGAGGCCGCTCCGCACGTCCGGCGCCGGCCGCCCAGCGGCGCCGACCCTGAGACGATCGTGCCGGCGGAGCAGCGCCGCTACTACGACGTCCGTGATGTGATCGGCGCGATCGTCGACGGCGGTGAGCTGCTCGAGGTCTCCGCCGCCTGGGCGCGCAACCTGGTCACCGGCTTTGCCCGTCTCGACGGCCGGACCGTCGGCGTCATCGCCAACCAGCCCCGCTACACCGGCGGCGTGCTGGACGTGGCCAGCTCGGAGAAGGGGGCGCGGTTCGTTGCCAAGTGCGACGCCTTCGGGATCCCGCTGCTGGTGCTGGTCGACACGCCGGGGTACATGCCCGGCGTGCGTCAGGAGTCCCAGGGGGTCATCCGCGCGGGGGCGTCGTTCGTGCATGCGTTCGCGCAGGCGAGCGTGCCCCGCATCACGGTGATCCTGCGCAAGGCGTTCGGTGGTGCCTTCATCACCATGAACTCCAAGGATCTCGGCGCCGACTACGTGTTCGCGTGGCCGTCGGCGGAGATCGGGATCATGGGCGCCAAGCCCGCCGTCGGGGTCATCCACCGCCGCCAGTTGGCCGCGGCCGAGGACCCCGAGGCCGAGCGCGACCGGCTGGCCGAGCAGTACGCCGAGACGCAACTGCGTCCCGAGGTGGCCGCGGCGCGGGGGTTCGTCGATGAGCTGATCGCCCCACAGGACACGCGCGCCCGTCTCGTCTGGGCCTACAACTCCCTGGCGCCGCTGCGATGACGGTTTCGCCTCAGGGCGACGTCCTGCTCACCGGCGCCACCGGCTTCGTCGGCATGGAGCTGCTGGCGCGATACCTGCAGCGCGGCGAGCGCGACGTGGTCACGCTCGTGCGCGCCGACAACCATGCGGGCGCGCAGGCCCGCGTCGACGCGGTGCTGGCGAACCTGTTCGGGGCCGAGGCTCCCCTCTACCGGTCACGTGTGCACGCGGTGGCCGCCGACATGACCGCTCCGGACCTCGGGCTCACCGAGGCCGAGCGCACCGGCTTGGCCGAGCGCGTGACCAAGATCGTCCACAGCGCCGCGTCGGTGTCGTTCACCCTCCCGCTCGACCAGGCGCGGGCGATCAACCTCGAGGGCACCCGCCGCATGCTCGAGCTCGCCGAGCTCGCACGGGCGCACGGCGGCCTGGAGTGCTACGCCCACATCTCCACCGCGTTCGTCGCCGGCGACCACAAGGGAGCCTTCGCCGAGTGCGACGCGGATGTCGGCCAGACGTTTCACAACTCCTACGAGCAGTCCAAGTTCGAGGCCGAGCAGCTCGTCCGCTCCCACGAGGACCTGCCGTACACGATCCTGCGGCCGAGCATCGTCGTCGGCGATCGCAACAACGGCTGGACCTCCGCCTTCAACGTCCTCTACTGGCCGCTGCGCGCCTTCGCCCGGGGCCTGTTCACCGCCGTGCCTGCGATCGCGTCGGCCCCCGTCGACGTCGTCTCGATCGACTACGTGGCCGACGCCGCCTACCAGCTGTGTGAGACGAGCTGTGGCAACGGCGCGACGTATCACCTCACCGCCGGGGACGACGCCTCGACGATCGCCGAGCTCGCCGGTCTCGCCAGCCGCTACTTCCGCCGCCCGGTGCCCCGCGTCGTGTCACCCGCAGAGTTCGCCACCATGACCCTCGGCGCCGCTGAGCGCAAGGCGCTGGAGGCCGGGAGCGAGTACTTCCCCTACTTCTGCATGGAAGGCACCTTCGACGATCGCGAGACGCGCAAGCGCCTGGAGCCCGACGGCATCACCAGCGCTCCGCTGCGTGACTACGTCGACCGGCTGCTGGACTTCGCCACGCGCGCCCGCTGGGGCAAGCGCCCGATCTCCCGGGTCGACGCCTTCGCCGCCGACGCGTACCCGCTTCCGCTCAGAGCCGCGTCGTAGTCGCGGACCGCTTCCGATCCAGAGGCCCTGGAGGAACGGAGCCCCCCCACCCGGGGGGTCGTCGCGCTGCTCGGGTTGCCCGCACCGGCGGCCGACGCGATAGTTGCCCGATGGCCGCCCTCGCTGACGTCGCCCGTTTTCGCCCGGAGGACCCCGACGTTCTCGTTCAGGCGGCCCTGGCCTGCCCGGTCTGCCTGCGCGCCGAGGACGTGGAATTCCAGGACAGCCTGGAGGGCTACGATCCATCGGTCCAATGCCGCTGTCCTTCGTGTCAGACCCAGTGGCGTGTCTACCTGGCGCCCGACCAGGTGCTCCGCCTCGGGCTGATGCACGCGCACGCCGCGTAGCCCGGGCGCCCGTCCGTCTCCACCGGGGCCACTGACGTGAACCTTGAGGTGCCGTCAGAGGGCCGCGCCGATCTCGGGATCGGGGCGCTCGAGCTGTTCGTCGAGGTGCTCTCGCAGTCAGAGGCCGGCGTCACCGTGGACGGCTTCTACGACCATCTCTGCGAGGCGGTCTGCCGCCTGGCGCGGATGCGGCGCGCCCTCATCTTCCGCTATGACTCGGCCGACCGACGCGTGCGGGCGGTCGGCGCCCATGGCATGGACATCGAGCAGTTCGCGGGCGCGCACGTCACCGTCGAGTCGGCCCCGATCGCCGCGCAGGCCATCCGCCAGGATCGGGTGGTCGAGGTCGTCGGCGATCTCAGCGGCCAAGTGCCGGAGGAGTTCGCCACGCTCGTATCCGAGCCCGCGCGGCTGGTGTGCGCGCCGATGGCCGCAGCGGACCGCGCGTTCGGCGTCATCCTCGCCGACCGCCTCATGGACGCCCCGCCGCTCGACGACGCCGACCGGCGGCTGCTGTGGACGCTGGGCAAGGCGGCGGCGCTCGCCGCGGCGGCACGGATCGTCTCCACCCAGTTCGAGAAGGCGAGCCAGCTCGAGCAGCGCATCGACCTCGCCCGCGAGCTGCACGAGGGCGTCATCCAGCGGCTCTTCGGCGTCTCGATGGCACTCGACGGCGACGGCGAGCTGCCCGCGTCGGCCCGCCGCCGGTGCGCCGAGGAGACCCAGGCCGCGCTCACCGACCTGCGGGCGGCGCTCCAGCGCCCCTTGGGACGGGCGCCGCGCGCGACGAGGACGACGCTGGTGGCCGAGGTCAAGCGCCTCGCCGTCGCCCATCCGCATCTCGGGCTGTCGCTGGTGGAGGGGACGCCGGGCGACGTGCCGCCGCTGCTCGAGCCCCTGGCCCAGTCGGTGCTCATCGAGGCGGTGCGCAACGCCGGCAAGCACGCCGAGCCGACCCACGTCGACGTCCGGCTGAGCCGGGCCAACGGGGCCTTCTCGATGGACGTCGTCAACGACGGCGTGAGCACCACCCGCCGCCGGCCCGGCATGGGCCTGCGTCTGGCGGCGCTGGAGGCACTGCAGTCAAACGGCGTCGTCGAGTTCGGCGAGCGCGGGCCCGGCACGTGGCAGGTGCGGCTGGTGGTGCCCGACGAGGACGATGACTGACGAGGAGCGCAGCCCCGAGCGGCTGCGCGTGCTGGTCGTCGACGATCACGACGTCGTGCACTGGGGCTTCCGGCTGATGCTCACCCAGCAGTCGTGGGTCGAGCGCTGCGTGTCGGCGCACACCGGCCCCGAGGCAGTGACCATGACCAAGCGCTATCGCCCGCACGTCGCGCTCGTCGACCTGTTCATCGGGGAGGAGTCGGGCGCCGAGGTGTGCGAGCGGGTGCGCGAGGCCGAGCCGACCACCCGCGTGCTGCTGTTCTCAGGCGCCGGCGAGATCTCGCCGCAGGCGGCCCGGGCGGCGGGCGCTTCGGGCTTTGCCTACAAGGACTGGCCGGCGCGCAAGATCGCCAGCGCGGTGCGGCTGGTCGGCATCGGCAAGACCGTGTTCGAGCATCAGGACCGCCAGGGTGCCCTCGGGCTGTCCGATCGCGAGCGCGCGGTGCTCGACCTGATGGCCTCGGGCGCCACCAACCCCGAGATCGGCGAGGCGCTGCACCTCTCGCGCCACACGGTGAAGGAGCACTCGAGCTCGGTGTACCGGAAGTTGGGTGTACGCAACCGGACCGAGGCGGTGCAACGCGCACAGAGGCTGGGGCTGCTGCGGTGAGTACCGTTGATCAAATGACGACCGCCACGGGCGACCGGAGGGCGAGCTGGACGCCGGCCTGAGTGAGATCGCCCGCTTTCTGGCACAGCGCCCGCCGTTTGACGGCCTCGCCGCCGACGAGCTGGCCGAGGTCGCGGCGCAGGCGGCGATCGAATTTCACCTGCGCGGCGCGGTGATCCTCGCCGAGGGCGGCGGCCCGGTGACGCAGCTCCGCGTCATCCACTCCGGTGGCGTGGACATCATGCACGAGGGCCGGCTGCTGGACCTGCTCGGCCCCGGCGACGCCTTCGGTCACGCGGCGATGCTCTCGGGCCTGCCGCCCGGTTTCGAGGCCCGCGCGGCCGAGGACACCCTCTGCTACCGGATCCCGGTCGAGGTGGCGCGGCCGCTGCTTGACCGCGCGCGCCGCAGCGAGCTGCGCTCGGGCCGGACCGACGTCAACTACCAGCCGGTGGTCAAGCTCATCCGTGCGGCGACGGTCACCTGCAAGCCGTCGGAGAACATCGGGTTCGTGGCCGAGCGCATGACCGCGGCCGGGGTCAGCGCCGCCGTGGTGGAGCTCGAGGGCGGGGGGTGGGGGATACTCACCGACCGCGACCTGCGCGCCCGCGTCCTCGCCGTCGGCCGCTCGGGCGCGGTGCGGGTCGACGCAGCGATGACTGCCCCCGCCTACATCGTCAGCCCCGACCGTCTGGCCGGCGAGGTGCTCTACGAGATGCTCGAGCGGGGCATCCGCCACGCTCCGGTGGTCTCCGAGCGCGGCCGGCTCATCGGCATGCTCGAGGACGCCGACCTCTACGCCGCCCAGCCGCGCTCGTGGGTGCGTGCGCGGCGCAACATCGAACGCGCCCGCAACCTCGATGCGCTGTCGGAGGCGGCGGCGCAGCTACCCGCCCTCATGCTCGATCTGCACCACTCGAGCGTCCGGGCCCTGGAGCTCGCCCCGGTGCTCTCGGCGCTCGTCGACGCGCTCACCCGGCGCTCGATCGAGCTGGTGTCGGCCAACGGCGCCGGGGCCGAGGCCGGGACCGTGTGGGTCTCTTTGGGCAGCCAGGCGCGGCGCGAGCTCACGCCGGCCTCCACCCGGCGCGGCGCGGTCATCCACGACCCCGAGCGCCCTCCCTCCCCCGAGTGGCTGGCGCAAGTCGAGGCCGCGCTCACACGCTGCGGGATCGTCGGGCCGCTGATCGCACGCGACGCGGGAGGCTGGGCGGCCCGGGCGGGCGACGACGAGCTGGCCCTCTCGGTCCTCGCCGACCGGCGGGTGCTGTGGGGCACGCCGCGCGAGCCACTGCCGATCGCCGCGGGTGAGGCGCGCGCGGCGCTGCTCGAGGCGCTCGCCGCCCGCGCCTTCACACCAGCCCTGCCGACGGGTTTTGACGCCGACGCCGTACTGACCCGAGAGGGGCGCCACAGCCGCCTCAACGTCCGCTCCGCAGCGATCGTGCCGATCTCGGCCATCGCGCGCTGGGCGGCGACGGCCGCCGACGCCGGCGAGGGCTCGACCCCGGAGCGGCTCCGGGCCGCCGCCGACGCGGACGTGCTGCGCGGCGATCAGGCCCAGACGCTCACGGAGGCGTTCGAGCTGGCCCTGGAGCTGCGCATCGTGCACCAGCTCGACCAGATCGCCGCGGGCCAGGCCCCCGATGACCTGCTGGATGCCGCGGCGATGAGTGCGCTGACGCGCGCGCGCCTGCGCGACGTGTTCCGCGCGGTGAGCACCGTGGCCCGGGAGCTGCGGCCGACGTGAGACTCTCGCTCAAGCGCGGCGATGCCGGCAGCCGGTCCGCTCAGTTGGACGGCGTGGATCGCGACACTCCGTGGCGCCAGGCGGAGTGGTGTGCGATCGACCTCGAGCTGACCGGGCTGCACCGCTCCGACGAGATCATCGCCATCGGCGCGGTGCCGATCCGGGAGGGGGCGCTGATCCTGGGCGAGGCGATGTACACGCTGGCGCGGCCCGAGCACCCGCCCAAGCACGCCTCGGTGCTCGTCCACAAGCTGCGCTCCGTGGACCTGCGCGAGGCCCCGCCGCTCGACGACGCCATCGACCGCCTGCTCGAGACGCTCAACGGGCGCGTGCCCGTGTTCCACACCGCGATGGTGGAGCGCGCCTTCCTGGGCAAGGAGCTACGCCGGCGGCGCCTGCGGCTCCCCGACGACGTCGACACCGAGGTGCTGGGGCGGCTGTGGCTGCGCCAGCGCGACGGCGCCACGCCCGGGGGCCTCCCCCTGGCACGGCTGGCGGCGGTGCTGGGTCAGCCCGGCGAGGATCCCCACCACGCCCTCGGAGACGCCCTGACCACGGCCAAGGCGTTCATCGCGCTGGCCAGCCACCTCGACGTGGAGACGCCGCAGACGGTCGGCTCGCTGCAGGCGGCCGAGCGCGAGCTGGGGGGCGGGACCCGGCGGTTCGGACCCGGCTAGCGGCCGGGGCCCGCGGGGCCGGGCATCCCGGTCTCGGTCAGCCGGAAGCGGGTAGAGGCCTGGAGCACACGGTCGGCGGTGCGGGCGAGCTCACCGAGCGAGACGCTCACCTCCTGGGACTGCGCGCTCGTCTCCTGGGTGGCCGAGGACATCTCCTGGGCGGCGGCCGAGGACTGCTCGGCGACCGCGGCGATCTCCACCGACGTCCCCGCCATGCCGGCGACGCGCTCCGAGATGCCGGCGATCGCCTCGCCGATCTCGACGAACGCCTGCTGCGCGCGCTCGGAGCTCTCCACGCCCTCGTCGGCGAGTTGCGCGCCCTGGCCCACGAGGCCGACGACGGCGTCGATGCCGTGCTGGATCTCCTGGATGAGGCCGCCGATCGACGTGGCTGACTCCCCGGACTGCTCGGCGAGGCGGCGGACCTCCTCGGCGACGACGGCGAAGCCGCGTCCGTGCTCGCCGGCGCGGGCCGCCTCGATGGCGGCGTTGAGGGCGAGCAGGTTCGTCTGGTCGGCGATCCCGGTGATCGTGTCCAGGATCCCGCCGATCTCACTCGACTTGCGCGCCAGCTCCTCGATGCCTGCCTGCGCCTCCTGGCCGGAGACGCGGACGCGCCGCATCACGTTGTTGGTGGAGCCGACGGCCTGGGCGCCGAGCTCGCCGACCTCGAGGGCCCGGGCGGTGGCCACCGCGGCCTCGTCGGAGAGCTCGCGGTTGCGCTGGAGCATGGCCGCCTGCTGCTCGGCGCCGCGGGCCACCTCGGTGCTCGCCTCGGCGATCCCGTTCATGGAGTGGCTGGTCTGCTCGACGCTGACGCGCACCTGTGAGAACACCTCGTGCATGCTCTGGCTGGAGTCGATGAACAGGTGCAGCGACTCGTTGACGGTGGCCTTCAGCTCGGGGCCCCGATCGGAGAGGTCATGCTTGCGGGCGGTGCTCTGGATCTCGCCGAGGTTGACCCCCAGCGTGGCGAAGGTGTCGAAGTAGAACGCGTCGGTGATCGCCTGCTGGTCGTAGTTGAAGACGATCCGGATCGCCCGCTCGGCGTCGGCCAGCAGGTTCGGATCCACCACGGGCTCGCGATGGCGCCGCCAGCCGGAGGCCTTGGGCTCGGCGGCGCCGATCTGCGGGGGCGTCTCGTGCAGCGCGTGGCTCACGGCGTCCATGTACTTGGCATAGGTCCCCAGGAACCACTTGAGCGGGAGGTCGATCTGGTTGTGGAGCGCGCCCACCCGCAGCAGGCCCTCGAAGTAGGCGGTGCCAAAAGGCTGTGTCGTGCCCGGCTCGGCGAAGATCGCGCGCCAGTGACCGGCCTGCGCGGCGTGCCAGCCCGTGCGCAGCGCGGCGAGCGAGATGCCCTTGCCTGCCACATACGCGTTGAAGAACTCGGCGGCGGGGGGGAAGCCGAAGGTGTACTCGGTGAGCTCGGCGGCGACCTCGTCGGCCACCTCGTCGGCCCACGGACGCAGGCTGCCCAGCAGCGCGATTACATCGGCGTCCAGCCCGATGAACCGGCGTCGCAGCGCCAGGTTCTCCGGCGTGATGTGGTACAGCCCGGCAAGAGACTCCATCAGTGATTAGGCCCTTCGTCGTCGCGGCGTGACCGCGGGTGCGCTCCCGGCGGCTGCAGTTGGGCTGCGAGGCTTTGATCGGTCAATGGGCGGGATCCTTTAGGCAATAGGACGCACAAGCCGGTTCTTGTATTCATGAGTAGGGTTGACCCCACATGATGCGCGGCCTGTTCATCGCCCCGTTCGACGAGCTCGTCGACCCCCGTGTGATGGCGGACGTCGCCGCCGCCGCGGAGGAGAAGGGCTGGGACGGTCTGTTCGTGTGGGATCACATCGTCTACCGGGCGCCGGTCCGCGCCGTCGCCGACCCGTGGATCGTGCTCAGCGCCGTCGCCTGCGCCACGCAGACGATGCGCCTGGGCCCGCTGGTCACCCCGCCGGCGCGGCGCCGCATCCAGAAGCTCGCCCGTGAGACGGTCACCCTCGATCACCTCAGCGGGGGCCGGCTGATCCTCGGCGTCGGGCTGGGCAGCGATAACAGCGGCGAGCTGGGCCCGTTCGGTGAGGAGCTTGACCCCAAGAAGCGCGCCGCGCTGTTTGACGATGGGCTGGAGCGCCTGGCGGCGATGTGGGCCGGTGAGTTCGAGCCGCCGCCGGCGCAGCAGCCGCGGATCCCGGTGTGGGCGGCGGCGCGCTGGCCCAACCGCCGGCCGGTGCGGCGGGCCGTCCGCTGGGACGGGCTGTTCCCGATCGAGATGCCCGGTCCCGAGGCGCTGGCCAAGCTGGTGGCGGAGACCACGGAGGCGCGCGGCGGCACGCCGTTTGACATCGTCGCCGAGATCGAGCCGGGCGACGACCCCGGCCCCTGGGAGCAGGCCGGAGCCACCTGGGTGCTCACCGGGTTCGGGCGCCAGCCGCGCCTCGCCGAGGTCCGCGAGGCGATCGCCGCCGGGCCCTGATCCGCTGACCGTCAGCCGGTCCGCCCAGGTTGGCCCCTGCGTCTGCCCTGGGTGTCAGCGCACGTCAACGGCGGGCTGGGGAAGGGTGGGCTGCTGGTACTGGTCGCCCGCGAGAGGGGGTTGTGGCGGATAGTTCAGCTATGTCCTCCACTATCCGCCTCGACCTCCGTTGAGGGACCGCCTGAAGCGCCCCGGCCGCCCCAACCTCCTCCTCGATAGTCGTCGTTGACGTTCGCCTTCGCCTTACCGCGGGCGCTCAGGGTTCGACGTCGCCCTCAGGCTCAGTAGAGCTGCAGGTAGCGCTCCAGCTCCCACTGGGTGATCTGCTCGTGGGACGCCTGCACCTCGCGCCGCTTGCACTCGATGAAGTAGTCGACGTAGTCGCCGCCGCGGGTCGTGCCGAACGCCTTGCGCAGCGGCTCGTTGCGCTCGAGCTCGCGGGTGGCGTCCAGCAGGTTGGCCGGGAGCGTGTCGATCCCGGCCGCCTCCCGGTCCTCCACGGACATCTTGTAGAGGTTGGCGCCGTTGGGGTCGCCGGCGTCCAAGCCCCGCTCGATCCCGTCCAGGCCGGCGGCGAGCATCGCCGTCGCCGCCAGATAGGGGTTGCACGAGCCGTCCACGGTGCGGTCCTCGACGCGGCCGGCGGCGGGCACGCGGAGCATCTGCGTGCGGTTGTTGTAGCCGTAGGACACGTAGGCCGGCGCCCAGGTGGCCCCGCTGGTGGGCGCGCCGACGACCAGCCGCTTGTAGGAGTTCACCGTCGGCGCCGTGATAGCGATGTAGGCCTTGGCGTTGGCCTTGAGGCCGCCGATGAAGTTGTAGCCCAGCTCGGTCAGCCCGAGGCCGCGCTTGTCGTCGGACGGGTCGCACTCGAACACGTTCTCTCCGTCCTTCCACAGCGACACGTGGAAGTGGCAGCCGTTTCCGGTGAGATGGGCGAACGGCTTGGGCATGAACGTGGCGATGAGCCCCCGCTGCTGGGCCAGCGACTCGACCATGTAGCGGAAGAAGATCGCCCGGTCACACGTGGTGAGCGCGTCCGCGTACTGGAAGTTCTGCTCGAACTGCCCGTTGGCGTCCTCGTGATCGGTGGCGTAGTTGTCCCAGCCCAGGTCGGTGACCGCGCGCGACACCTCGGACACGAAGTCCAGGTTGCGCGTCAGCGCGCGCATGTCGTAGCAGGGCTGATCGAGGGTGTCGAGCGGGTCGGCGAGCTCCAGCGAGCCGTCGGCGGCGCGGCGCAGCAGGAAGTACTCGAGCTCGGCGCCGATGCGCAGCTCATAGCCCTGCTCGGCCGCCCGGGCCAGCGCGCGGCGGAGGATCGTGCGGGGGCAGTAGTCCCACTCCTCGCCCTCAACGGTGACGTTGCAGGCAAAGCGGGCGACGGTCGGCCGCCACGGCAGGATCGTCAGCGTGGTCGGGTCGGGCATCGCGATCATGTCGGGATCGTCGGGGCCCTGGCCGATGTCGCCGGCGGCAAAGCCGGCAAAGCCGGCGCCTTCGGTCAGCAGGTCGTCGAGGTGGTGGGCGGGGACCAGCTTCGCGCTCGGCTTGCCGTGCATGTCCACGAACTGCGCGAACAGGAACTCGATGCCGTTGTCCTTGACGATCTTGCGGACGTCGTCTTCGTTCTGGGGAGGATCGATCATTGTCCATTTCTATATGGGCGCTGTGGTGCTGCACAATGGTCCTGGGCACCCCGTTGGGGCGCCCGGGCATGTGCGCGCCGCACATAGCAAGGACCGCATGGCACTCCCCGCAGAATCACCGAGCCCGATCGGCAACGAGCTCCACGGCCTCCGTGAGGAGAACCGGACCCTGTACGGGGTCATCAAGCTGGTGTCCTCCTCGCTCGAGCTCGTGCCGATGCTCCAGGGCGTCGTCGACCTCGCCACCGAGGCCACCGGCTGCCACGCGTGCTTCATCTATCTGCTCGAGGACTCAGAGCTCGTCATCCGCGCGGCGTCGCCGGTCTTCGGGGAGGCGGTCGGCAACGTCCGCTTCTCGGTCCAGGAGGGCCTCACCGGCTGGGTGGCCCGCCATCGCCGCCCCGAGTTCATCCGCGACCGGGCGATGCAGGACCCGCGCATGAAGTACGTCCCGCTGCTGGAGGAGGAGTCGTTTCAGTCGATGGCCGCGGTGCCGATCCTGTCGCGGGCGGGCGAGACGATCGGGGTGATCGTGCTCCACACCCGCGCCCCGCACGAGTTCGGTGAGGACACGCCCAATCTGCTCACCCACATCGCCTCTCTGGTCTCCGGCGCCATCGAGAACGCCCAGCTCTATGACCGCGAACGGCGCCGCGTCGATGCCCTCACCGGCCTGTCCGAGCTCGCCCAGCAGGTGGCCGCCGCGGCCGACGCCACCGACCTGGGGGAGGTGCTGGTCCGCGGCACCGCGGCGCTGCTCGACGCCGACGCCTGCCAGCTGCTCCGTGTCGCGCCCGACGGTGAGACGGTCCTGCCGCTCGCCTCCCACCCCGAGGCCCTGCCCGCGCCGGCGCTCAGCTCGGTGGCCGAGGTCATGCTGGCGGGGCTCGAGAACCGGTCCGGGCCCGGCCGGCGGGCGGCCGGACGCGCCCTGTGGCCGTCGCAGGCGCTGGCCGACGTGCTGGTCACGCCGCTGGTGGCGGGCGGCCAGCGCGTCGGGGTGCTGTGCGTCGCCTCGGCCGGCGCGCGGGCCTTCGCCGACGAAGAGGCCGAGATCGCCCGCGCCATCGCCCACCTGGCCGCGGTGGCGATCAAGCGCGTCGAGCTGATCGAGGGCCTGACCAAGGCCAACACGATCAAGGATCTGTTCGAGGCGCTGGCCGCCGGCGCCACGACCTTTGCCGCCGCCAAGGCCGCCGAGGTCCGCTGCGACCTCAACGCCCCGTATCTCGTCCTCGCCGCCCAGCCCGCCGGCGCGCGCGCGCAGTCCACGGGCGAGTGGCGGGTGGCCGCCGAGGCGCTGGGCCGCGGACTGGCCGAGCTGGCGCCGCGCTCGGCCATCGAGTTCGGGCCCGGCCCGGTGCGGGCCCTGCTGGCCTTCGGGGCTGCGCGGCGCAGCGCCGTCGAGGGGCTGCTGCGCCAGGCGCGCGAGCTGGGGCAGGCCCACGGGGCGGTCATCGGCGTCTCCGAGGTGCGCGACGCGCCCGACGATGCCCCCGGCGCCTACCGCGAGGCCCGTGATGCGGCCACCATCGCCCACGCGCTACTGCGCGACGGCGGCGCCATCGCCTACTCACAGGTCGGCGCCTACCGCTACCTCGTCCAGATCGGGGCCGACGACGCCCCCCGCGACCGGATGCGCGCGGCGGTCGATCTGCTCATCGACTACGACCGTCGCCGGCGCACGTCGCTGCTGGACACGCTGGAGCGCTATCTGTCCGAGCGCCGCAGCGTGATCGAGTCAGCCCGTGCGCTCTACATCCACCCCAACACGCTGCGTCAGCGGCTGGGGCGGATCGAGGAGCTCACCGAACTCGACCTCAACGACGACGACCTGCTCTCCCTCGAGCTCGCCATCAAGCTGGCCCGGCTGCATGGCCGCCCCGACGCCGGCGTCTGACCACTCGCTGACGGCGCCCCAAGTACACCTATAGGTTTACTCGTCCGCGACCAGGTAGACCGGGACCTTGGCCTTGCGCTTGACGCGTTGGGGCTCCTGGGTCCACATCATGTTCCCGGTGACCCGGTTGCGGTCGGGGTCGGCGGCCATCACGATCGCGTCGCAGCCCTCCTTCTGGGCCTCGGCCAGGATCTTCTTGGTTGCATTGCGGGTCCCCAGCACGTGGCCGCCGGCCTCCAGGCCCTTGCGCTCGAGGCGGCGGATCGTCTTGGAGACGATCTCGCGCTGCTCGGCCCACTCCTTCTTGCTCGGCAGGAGCCCTGGCGTCGGCATGCCGAAGCCCGTCCCGTGGATTCGGGCGATCGTGAACACGTGCACGCTCGCGCCCGTGGGCTTGGCCAGCTCGACTGCCCGGGCGACCGCCGCCGGCGGGATCGGCCGGCCTTCAGAGGCCAGCAGAATCCGCCGGAAGGCAGTCTGACCGGGTGTGGGAGCAGCCACCTGCGCGGTAGCGGTCAATCGCCGGCTCCGGCGACGCCCGCCTGTGACGGGGCCACCGACTCAGTTGGTGAGCCACGCGGATCCTCGACCCGTTTGCGATACCAGTACAGCGGCAGGTAGAGCAGGAGCACGCCCCAGCCGATGAAGTAGAACGGAAGCGTCTTGGTGCCCGCGGCGTTACAGGCACACGAGGCGTAGACCGGTCCCCCGTAGAAGTAGATGACCAGGTAGATGGCCGCGATGACGATCGCCACCCACTTCATGTACTCGGGCAGCTTGAACGGCCGCCGGACGTTGGGGCGGTGCTTGCGCAGCAGGTAGTAGCCGATGAGCACCGGGATGAACGACGCCAGGTAGCCAACGTTCGAAAGGGTGTAGATCTGCACTGCGCCACCCGCGAAGACGACGAGGATTGAGCACACGACGTTGAAGATCATCGCCCGGTCCGGGACTCCGACGTGGTTGACCTTCTGGAAGAACCTCGGGAACTGACCGTCCGTCGACATCTGGTGCAGCGACCGCGCCGTGCCCGTGATGGCATTGAGCGCCGACAGGATGAGCGCCAGGATGAGCATGATCGCGACCAGCCAGTCCAGGAGGTTTGACCCGGCGCCGGCGCCGAACACCTTGGAGGCGAAGGTGACGAACATCGTCTGCGGATCGACCAGCGCGGGGTTGCCCAGCGCCTTGTTGCCGATCACGATGATGAAGGCCACCGGGATCATCGTGTAGATGAACAGGCCGTACAGGCCCTCGAGGTTCATCGCGATCTTGGCGTCGCGATCGGGGTTCCTGGTCTCGCCGATGTAGCAAGCGGCCGCCTCCATGGCGATCACGTTCCACGTGAGCAGGAAGCTGAAGGCGATGTACAAGGTCAGCCAGTTGTGGCCGAACAGGCTGGAGAAGAAGCCGCTGCCGTTGGTGTGCTGGAAGTGGAAGAGCTGACCGAAGTCAACGACGGACGGGTTGAAGATCCAGGCGATGGCCAGGAAGGTGAGTGGGATCATCGAGAGGATCGCCAGCGTCGTGGCGAACATCGTCCCGAAGCGCATGCCGCGGATCGCCGGGATGGCCAGAATGATCAGGCCGAAGACCGAGATGCCCAGCGTCCAGTAGCTGATCGGAGTGCTGAACACCGTGAGCGACCCGCCGGTGAGCTTGAACCGGTCCGCGATGTACAGCGAGGCCAGGATCATGTTCAGCGGCGCCACCGGGAACCAGCCCAGCCAGTACGCCCACGCGGTGAACCCGTTGACGTGCTCGGCGAAGCGCGGCCATTTGTCCTTGTAGGCGGGGTACGCATAGGATGGCAATCCGCCCGACCGATCGGGCATCATCGCCGACAGCTCCGCTAGGAGGAGGCACACGAGATAGCCGGTGATGGTGATGAACACGATCACGGGTACCGATGCGGCTCCCAGCTCGGTGACCATGACCGGCGCGATCCCGGTGACCAGGATCGTGCCCGCGAGGCCGATCACGAAGGCGCCCCACCAGTTGGTCGTCTTCGGGAGCCCGGCGCCCTCGTAGACGAGCTCGTCCTCAAATGGTGCGGGCGGCGTCGTTTCGTCCGGCATGTGCCCTCCAGGTCCGCTGGTCGTTGCTGGGCTTACCCTGACATGTCGCCGTTGGGTCGCAAGGCACCATGCGAACACAATTGCGATGTCTGACATGGACGACTTGGACACATTCCTCGCCGGGCACCCGCCGTTTGACGCGCTGGCCCCTGAGCAGCTGCGCGAGCTGACCGCCCAGGCGACCGTGCGCGAGTACGAGCCGGGCGCCGTGCTGCTGGTGGAGGACGGGCCGCCCGCCACCGGCCTGGGGGTTGTCATCACCGGGTCGATGGACGTCGTGCACTCGGGCGAGGTCATCCAGGTGCTCGAGCCCGGTGAGTGCTTCGGGCACCCGTCGTTGCTCACCGGCATGGCGCCCGCGTTCACCGTACGCGCGCGCGAGCCCTCCCGCTGCGCCCTGTTCCCGCCCCGCGCCGCGCGGCGGGTGCTGGCCACCGAGGCGGGCGTGGCCTATGTGGCCGGGTCGTTGCGCAAGCGCCTCACCCGCGCCGGGCATACAGTCCACGGGCTGCATGACGTCGGCACCACGCCGGTCTCGGCCATCATGCGCGCGCCCGTGTACGCAGGGCCGACGGAGACTCTGCGCTCCGCGGCCGGGCGGTTGGGGGACGAGCACCTCCAGGCGCTGCTCGTGGCGATGCCCGACGAGACCGTCGGCATCCTCACCGACGCCGACGTGCGCGCCGCCGTCGCCGACGGCCGCTTCTCGGCCGAGGGGCCCGTCCACGACTTCGCCCGCGCGCCGGCGCCGACGGTGCCCGTCCGCCAGCTCGCCATCGAGGCGACCGTCGACATGCTGGCCGCCGGGGTGGAGCACATGGCCGTGCTCGACGCCGGGCGCGTCTGCGGGGTGCTCTCGGCCGCCGACCTCCTCGGCCTGGACGCCAACAGCCCGATCGGCCTGCGCCACACGATCCTCGGCGCCGCCGACGCCGACGTGCTCGCGGGGGCGGTCTCGCACCTGCCGCAGCTGTTCCTCACGCTGACACGGGCGGGCGTTCCTTCGCGCGATCTCGGCCGGGTGCTGAGCCTCGCCCACGACGCCGTGGTGGCGCGGCTGATCGACTTCTCGCTCTGGACCCAGGGACCCGCACCGCTGCCCTGGGCATGGCTCGACATGGGCTCGGCCGCCCGCCGGGAGTTCACGCTGGCCTCAGACCAGGACAACGCCCTGGCCTACGCGCGGCCCGCGCCGGGCACCGAGCTGACGCCGGAGGCCGCCGACGCCTACTTCGAGCGACTCGGCCAGGACGTCAACGAGGGCCTGGAGCGCTGCGGGATCGGGATCGACAACAACGGCGTCATGGCCCGCAACCGCCGCTGGCGCATGTCCAAGCCCGACTGGCTGCGCACGTTCGACGAGTGCCTGACCGAACCCGACGAGTCCCATCTGGTGCGGGCTACGGTCGCCTTCGACTTCCGGCCCGCCGCGGGCGGTCTGGCCGTCGTCGCCGATCTCAGCGCGCGCATCCGCTCCGCGCGCGAGCACCCCCAGTTCATGCGCCTGCTGGCCCGCTCTGCCTCCGGCTTTCCCGTAGCGCTCGGTTTCCGCGGCCAGCTCTCCACCGACGGCGAAGGCCATCTCGATCTGAAGAAGGGGGCGATCATCCCGGTCGTCAACCTCGTCCGCTACCACGCGCTGGCGGCGGGCGTGACGATCTCCCCGACGCTTGACCGGATCGAGGCGGTGGCCATGGCCGGCGCGCTCCTGGCCGACGAGGCCGATGCGCTGAGCGAGGCGTTCGAGGTGATCGCCCGGATCCGCTTCGAGCATCATGCGCAGCTCATCTCCGAGGGCCGTCCCGCCGACAACCTCATCGACCCGGGGGCGCTGACCCCGATCGCGCGTACCGAGCTGCGCGAGGCGCTCCAGGTGGTCAAGCGGGCCCAGAGGCGCCTGTCAGTTTAAATTCGTAACGCAATCCGAAGGCTTGGCGCCTGATATCGCGGCGGTGTGGCTCAGATCGCCACATTTCCCGCTGAAACTGTGCGCCGCACCGCCATTGGAGCCCGTCAGACCAGGTCGTACGCTGCACCACCATGTGCGGCATTGCGGGCCTCTACACCAAGACGGATACGCTGCGCTCGCAGCTTGGCTTCCACCTGGCGGCGATGCTCTTGCAGCTCTCAGACCGCGGACCTGACAGCGCGGGGGTCGCCTTCTACCGGGATCCGGCGCCCGACGGGTGGTGCAAGATCTCCGTGCACTGGGCCGCGGACGATCCGGGCTGGGGTGAGCTCGCCGATGCTCTGGCCATGCAGTTCGGCGACGCGTCGCTGACCGGGGTGCGTGCCACCCACGCGACGTTCATGGTCGCGGCCGGGGCCGACGAGGTCCAGTCGTGGCTGCACGCAAACCATCCGCAGCTCACGCTGATGAGCGCGGGCCAGACGATCGAGATCTACAAGGAGGCCGGGCTCCCGGCCGATTTCGTGCAGCGCTTCGATCTCGCCGTGATCGAGGGCAGCCACGCCCTCGGGCACACGCGCATGGCGACCGAGAGCCGGGTGACCACCGAGCACTCGCACCCGTTCTCGACGGGGCTGGATCTGTGCCTGGTCCACAACGGGTCGCTCTCGAACCACAACCGCCTGCGCCGCTCGCTGCGCAAGGAGGGGATCCACTTCCAGACCGACAACGACTCCGAGGTCGCCGCCGGCTACCTGACCTGGCGCATGAGGCAGGGGGCGACGCTCGAGCAGGCGCTCGAGGGCTGCCTGGATGACCTGGACGGCTTCTACACCTTCGCGGTCGGCACCGCCGACGGGTTCGCGGTGCTGCGCGACCCGATCGCGTGCAAGCCGGCGGTGATGGCCGAGACCGACGAGTGGGTGGCGATGGCCTCCGAGTACCGGGCCATCGCCGTGCTCCCGGGCGCCGAGGATGCCGTCAGCTGGGAGCCGGTCCCCGGGCACGTGTACAGCTGGGGCACCGCGCTGGTGGCGTGATGGCCACGCCGGAGACCACGCCGGCAACGGCGCTCACCTTCGACCTGCGCGCTGACACGGTGCGCGATCTCAATCGCAGCCTGCACGGCCAGGCGGTGACCGGGCGCATTCGCGTGGTCAACCCGGACGGCCGGCACGCCATCGCGGTGGGGGTTGACGCCGATTGCGAGGTCGAGATCGAGGGCCACGTCGGGTACTACTGCGCCGGCATGAACAAGCGCGCCACGATCCGGGTGCGCGGCAACTGCGGCGTCGGGGTGGCGGAGAACATGATGTCCGGCCAGGTGATCGTCGACGGCTCGGCGAGCCAGGCGGCGGGCGCGACGGCCCGGGGCGGCCTGCTCGTCATCCACGGCGACGCCTCGGCGCGGTGCGGCATCTCGCTCAAGGGCGCCGACATCGTGGTGCGCGGCTCGGTCGGGCACATGAGCGCGTTCATGGCTCAGCGGGGCTCGCTGGTGGTGTGCGGAGACGCCGGGGAGGCGCTGGGCGACTCGCTGTATGAGGCGCGGCTCTTCGTCCGCGGAACGGTCGCCGGGCTCGGCGCCGACTGCGTGGAGAAGGAGATGCGCGACGAGCATCTGTCCCAGCTGCGCGCCCTCCTGGCGGCGGCCGACGTCGACGCTGACCCGTCGGAGTTCACGCGCTACGGGTCGGCTCGCCAGCTCTACAACTTCAGGGTCGACAACGTCGGGGTGTACTGATGAGCGCGACGACCAACGGGGCCGGGCGCGGCCACTGGCACCCCGGTCTGCGCGAGTCGGCCACGTTCGATCGTGACACGATCGCCGACATACAGCGCGCCGCCCGCGAGGGCATTTACGACATCCGGGGCTTCGGCGCCAAGCGACGCGTCCCGCACTTCGACGACCTGCTCTTCCTGGGTGCCAGCGTCTCGCGCTATCCGCTGGAGGGCTACCGCGAGCGCTGCGCCACCGACGTGACGATCGGGACCCGGTTCGCCTCGGAGCCCATCCACCTCGATATCCCCATCACGATCGCGGGGATGAGCTTCGGCGCGCTCTCGGGCCAGGCCAAGGAGGCGCTCGGCCGCGGAGCCAGCGAGGTCGGCACGTCCACCACCACCGGCGACGGCGGGATGACCCCAGAGGAGCGCGAGCATTCGACCAAGCTTGTCTACCAGCTCCTGCCCAGCCGCTACGGGATGAACCCCGACGACCTGCGCCGCGCCGACGCCATCGAGATCGTCGTCGGCCAGGGCGCCAAACCGGGCGGCGGCGGCATGCTGCTGGGCCACAAGATCTCCGATCGCGTGGCCGAGATGCGTGACCTGCCCAAGGGGATCGACCAGCGCAGCGCCTGCCGGCACCCCGACTGGACAGGCCCCGACGACCTGGAGATCAAGATTCAGGAGCTGCGCGAGATCACCGACTGGCGTATCCCCATCTACATCAAGGTCGGCGCGTCTCGCACCTATTACGACGTGGCCCTGGCGGTCAAGGCCGGCGCCGACGCGGTCGTGCTCGACGGGATGCAGGGCGGCACCGCCGCCACCCAGGACGTGTTCATCGAGCACGTCGGGATCCCGATCCTGGCCGCCATCCCGCAGGCCGTCGAGTCGCTCATGGAGCTCGACATGCACCGCAAGGTGCAGCTCATCGTCTCGGGCGGGATCCGCACCGGTGCCGACGTGGCCAAGGCGCTGGCGCTCGGCGCCGACGCCGTCTCGATCGGCGTGGCGGCGCTCATCGCGCTGGGCGACAACGCGCCCGAGCACGACGCCCAGTACGCCGAGCTCGGCTCGGCCGCCGGCTATTACGACGACTGGCAGGCCGGGCGCGACCCGGCCGGGATCTCCACCCAGGAGCCCGAGCTCGCCGCGCGCCTTGACCCGGAGGTGGGCGGGCGCCGGCTGGCCAACTACCTGCGCACGCTCACGCTCGAGACCCAGACCCTGGCCCGCGCCTGCGGCAAGTCCCATGTGCACAACCTCGAGCCCGAGGACCTCGTGGCCTTGACCATCGAGGCGTCGGCGATGGCCAAGGTGCCGCTGGCCGGGACCAACTGGATCCCGGGGCTCGCGGGCACGATCTGACACGCCCGCGAGCCGGGTGAATCGCTAGGGGTGCATGAACACCGGCACCGTCACGTTGGCGAAGCGGTTGCCGTGCAGCGCCGCGCTCACGTTGGAGCCGACCCCGAGCCACACGCCGTAGTGATCGCCGAACACGACGTTGTGAGCGATCGTGACCTGAACCGGCACGGTGCCCGAGAACACGAGGATCCCGGTGGTGGAAGGGTCAGTGGCCGGAGGTCCGTCGAGGGGGTCTCCGGGGCCGGCCGCGGCACTGCCGATGTTGTTGCGGCCGATCACGTTGCGGACGATGGTGTTGCCGTTGAGATCCTCGAACTGGCCCGGTCCAACCGTGTGCGCGTGCATGGTCACCCCGGACAGTTCGTTGCCGGCGATGTAGTTGTCCTCGACCAGGTTGTCGTATGAGGCGGTTCCCGCCGTGGCGTTGGCGAACAGCACGCCGGCACCCTCGCCGTTGAGCCCGTTGTCGGTGATCCAGTTGTGGCGGATGACGTTGTCGTAGTCGCCCGCGACCGCCGGCTGGGGGACGCCGCTGGAGTTCAGCGCGAACGGGTTGTGCCCCGGCACGGTCACGCCGCAGTCGTACAGATTGCGGGTGATGACGTTGCGCTCGACGATGTTGTCGTGCGTCGGTCCGAACTCATCGGTGAGCAGGACCCCACCGGTGTTTCCGCTCACGAAGTTGCCGCTGACCTGCGAGTCCGCGACGCCCATGAGATGGATGGCCTCGCCACAGTCGCCGGGGACTCCGCCGACGGCGGCGCACTGGGGGTATGCCGAGGCGGGTGCGCCCGGGAGCCCGCCGGTGTCGTTGCCGACCACGCGGTTGTTGCGGATGACGATGTCGCTGATCGAGCCGCCGGCGAGGGATCCCGTGGCGAGGATGCCCTCACCGGTGGCCCCGGTGACGGTGAACCCGCTCACCTTCACGTCGCTCGACTTGATCGTGATCCCCGCCAGGCATGGTGCGCTGCCCGGCCCGGTGGGTCCGAGTTGATCGCACATGCCGTTGGGGGTGGGGGAGCCGTGGATCGTGGCGTCGAGGCCACGGAGGGTCAGCGGCGCTGAGACGATCACATCCTCGTCGTAGGTGCCGGGGCAGACCACGACGGTCGCGCCCGCCGGTGCCGCGGTCACGGCGGACTGGATCGTCGAGTACTCGGCGCTCTCGCAGGAGCGATCGCGATGTGCACCGGTGGCCGCTGCGGAGACGTACAACGCGCCGTCTCCCCGGCCCGGATGGCCGAAATCGTGATGTGAGCGGCTCGAAGCCGAGGCCACGGCGCTCTGGGACAGGGCAACTGCGGCGCAGGCGCCGGCCGCGAGCAACAGGCGACCTGGACGCACGAACCTACCTCGAAGACCGATCATGTCTCTCCTATTCGGTGTAGCGGCTCGCCGCGCACCCTCCCTGAGCGAGTCCCGCCGTGTTGCCGGCGTCCACGTCCCTGGCTCGGCGCAGCGAATCTATTGGCCCCGGTCTGAGCCTGTCAACTTCGCCGGGTTAGGCCTCGGTTTCCCTGCCGTCCTCGCCCCACATCACGTGGAACGTGCCGTCGCGGTCAATGCGCTTGTAGGTGTGGGCCCCGAACAGGTCGCGCAGACCCTGGATGAGACTCGCCGGGCCGCGGGCGCGGCGGTAGCCGTCGTAGTAGGCCAGTGAGGATGAGAACGCCGGGGTGGGGATGCCCAGCTCGGCCGCCTTGCCCACCACGCGCCGCCACGGGTCCTGGGCGTTCTCCAGTGCCTGGGCGAAGAACTCGGCGAGCATGAGGTTGGCCAGGCCGGGCTCGGCGTCGTAGGCCTCGCGGATGCGGTCCAGAAAGCGGGCGCGGATGATGCAGCCGCCCCGCCAGATCGTCGCCATCGACCCGAGGTCGATGTCCCAGCCCTCGGCGTCGGCGGCCGCGGCCATCTGGGCGAAGCCCTGGGCGTAGGAGACGATCTTCGACGCGTAGAGGGCGTGCTCGAGGTCGTCGGCGAGCGAGTCGTCCGAGGTCTGACCGGCGGGGCCCTTGAGCACGCCGGCGGCGTGGACGCGCTGATCCTTGAGCGCGCTCAGGCCCCGGGCGAACACCGCCTCGGTGATGCCGGTGAGCGGCACGCCGAGCTCGAGCGCGTCCTGCGCGGTCCAGCGGCCGGTGCCCTTCTGCTCGGCAGCATCGAGGATGACGTCGACGAGCGGCTTGCCGGTGGCGTCGTCGGTCTTGGACAGCACGCGGGCGGAGATCTCGATGAGGAAGGACTCGAGCTCGGAGGTGTTCCAGCGCTCGAAGCGCTCGGCGATCTGCGGAACCTCCCAGCCCACGCCGTTGCGCAGCAGGTCATAGCTCTCGGCGATGAGCTGCATGTCGGCGTACTCGATCCCGTTGTGGACCATCTTCACGTAGTGGCCCGCCCCATCGGCGCCGATGTAGGTGCAGCACGGGGTGCCGTCGACGTTGGCGGCGATCGCCTCGAAGATCGGCTTGACCGAGGCGTCGTAGGGCTCGCGGTCCCCGCCGGGCATGATGCTCGGCCCGTTCAGCGCCCCCTCCTCGCCGCCGGAGACGCCGACGCCCAGGAAGTGGATGCCCTGCTCGGCCAGCCGCTTGTGGCGCCGCTGCGTGTCGCGGTAGTTGGCGTTGCCCCCGTCGATGAGGATGTCGCCCTTGTCCAGGTGCGGCGCGATGTCATCGATGACGGCGTCGGTGGCCGGCCCGGCCTGGACCATGCTCATCAACACGCGCGGCGTGGCCAGCGCGCCCACCCAGTCCTCGGTCGACGCAAAGCCCTCGATCGGGCCCTCGGAGCCATGCTCCTCCACGAAGGAGGTCATCCGGCTGGTGGTGCGGTTGTGCACCGCCACCGGGATGTCGTGGTGGGCCACGTTGCGGGCGAGGTTGGCGCCCATCGTGGCCAGTCCGGTGAGTCCGAAGTGTCTGTCGTCGCTCATGCCCTCAACTTACTCCGCAGGCGGCCCGGGGCGACCAGGATCTTCACAGCGGGGTCCTAGTGTGGAGGCATGGACTACCGCACACTAGGAACCACCGGCGTCCCGTGCGGATAATGCACCTGACTACCCTCTCGCGTGACGATCCGCGTGACGCTTCGCAGATCGCACCTGGTGTGCAGCTATGACCTATCGCGCAGCCCGGCGAGACGTCATTAGATGGATGCGAGCGACATGCCGGGACCATAGGGGCGGCGTCGGGCTGAACTCGGGTGGGAACCGCCGGTTTTCATCGGGGCGGCGTCAGTAGATGTAGTCGATGCTCTCACCGGCCATGTCGGCCGGGGTGACGGTCCGCTGGTCGACCACCCACAGGCCCGAGGTGTTCTCCTCGGTGATGAGCACCGAGCCGTCCGGGTTGACCTGATCGACATAGGCGACATGCCCGGGCCAGGAGGACTCGTCGGAGCTGTGGAAGATCATGATGGCCCCGGCGCGCGGGGTGGTGCCGACGGCCATACCGGCCGCTTCGGCGTCGCGGTCCCAGGCGGTGGCGTTCCAGTCCGGGGCGGCTTCGACCGGGACGGGGCCCTGCGCGCCCGAGGCCTGCCAAGCGTTCCAGGCGTCGAGGTACTCGGCGTACATGGTCTGCGCGACGGTGGCGACGATGTCCGGGCGCATCCGCTCGGCCAGGTCCGTGCACTGGCCGTTGCGGAACGCCGCTGTATAGGCGCTCGCCGCGCCCGCCCACCAGCCCGTCGCGATTTGCCAGGAGGCCGCGGACACGTTCGACGGGCCGGAGGTCGGGGGCTCAGGGCCAGCGCGGGGCGGGAGCGGCACCGGCTGCGGAGTCGTCGCTGGCGGGGGTCCCGGAGCCTTGAATGTCGATGCGCCGACCGTGAACGTCACGCCGGAGAGCAGGTGGGCGCCGCGGCGGGCGCGGCGGGCGCGGGCGACGGACACGACCGTGCTGGCCGGAGCGGCGCCGGCGCAGCGCAGCGTGACGGTGTAGCGGCCGGCGGCGGCGTGCGGATCGACCGCCAGGCGAGCCGTGACACGCCGTCCTGCCCGCCCGCCGACGGCAACGAGCCGGCGGCCGACGAGCACTCGGCAGGCGCCCTTCGGCGCGGTGACGCTCAGGACGTCGGCGGCCTGCGCGGCGGTCGGCAGGGCGACAGCGCCCAGCACGGCGACGACGATGGGCAGAAGGTTAATGCGGCAGCGCACCCCGGCTACGCGGCCGCGGGGCCGGCGTGGACCGGAGGAAGCTGCTGCCGTGGCGTTTGGGTGGCTTTCGGGGCTACTGAGGGGCATCCTCGTCACCCTGGGTCTTTCGGCTCCCGGGCGTCGGCTGCGGAGTCCCCGGGCGGGTTCTCAACAGATTGCTAGCGAGGTCGCGCCGCGCGCCGCGTACTTTCGTCGTGTCGCCGAGGTCCGCGGGCACGGCGCATTCGCCCCAGCCCCCCGCGCGACGGAGCGCGGCCGGATGCGTCGCCTGCCGGTCAGGAGGGCGAATCCGGGCCAGGCCGGTGCGTTTCATCTCCTGGCGCAGCTCGTCGGAGAGGCGAGCCGTCTCTCACGCTGCCGAGGCCACGGTGGTCTTGTCGCCCTGCCCGCCGCGGTCGTCCAACACGGACCGCCGAACTCCTGAGGCCAAGGGTGGCGACACCAGTTGGGTACGTCCAAGGCGCTTCCAGGTCTCAGGAGGCTCCTCTGGGCTCTCAGGGCCAGCCGAACAGCGAATCGATCTGACGGCCCGGCAAGCGATTCTCCAGCCGCCCCACCGTCTCGCTCATCATCCAGGCGCCGGTGTAGGCCGCGACCGAGGTGGCGAGGTGTGCGCTACGGAGGACTGTTCGCGCGCGCGACCCGGGAGCTCCGGTGATTCGGGAGATGTGTACCGCCACGCCTCTCTCACTGCGCTCCCGCCCCGGCCGCGTTGTTTGCACGCGGCCGAGGCCGAAACTTCCCCAAGGCGAAGGAGCGGCCCTCTCGCCACCGGGCCCGGCGATCTGTCACAGCGTGGAGGCTGAGCGCGCGTTTTGTGTCAAATCCGCCAGGTCCCCGCCGATTTGACACGTGACGCGAAGCAACATCGTCGAGTCTCGCGGCGGGGCGGCGCGGCCCGAGGTCAGCACATCAACTCCTCCGGCGGCGCCCTCCTCACGGCTGTTGTCTCACGTCAATAGCTAGCTATCTATTTGAGCGCAAACGTCGTAGAGACATCGTAGGAGGCGTTGCCGGTCGATCCGCCTGGCACCGCGATGTCCTGCACAATCCCATTGCTGGACGTCTGACCGGCGTTACAGTCCAGGGTCGAGCCAATCCCCATGTCGAGTGGTTGATTGATCGAGGTAACGGAAGTGTTCATGGGGACCTTCGAGACTTCGGCTGAGCCGCCGTTGTTGTCAGATCCGTCCGCGTACTCGCAGAAGGTCTGAGCCCCACCCGCGACCTCCTTGTAGATCAAGACCCTCGCATAAACACGGGCTGAGCCGGTCGTATCAGAGAGCACGGCAGCGGCGATCGAGACCTTGCAGGGGTTCTGGGCAGATGAGCACGTGAAGCGGAAATCTCCCCCCGTCGTGGTACCGATCGGTGAGCCCATCGCCGCCGAGTAGGTCGCCCAGATCGTTGGCGCCGCCGTTCCTCGACTCACGAACACGTTCCCCACGGCGTACTCACCAGCAGTCGAAGCGCCGCCGGCGGGGCCAGGGGAACCAGGGGGGCCAGAGGGACCAAGCGGGCCGGCCGCCCCTGGAGGTCCCTGGGGACCGACGGTAGCTGGAGCGCCCGGGACCGGGAACAGAGCGAGCTTCAGAGGCTTCTGGCCCTTGGCGCACGCGCTGTGGAGGAGGATGTTGAGGTCGCCGCGGCTCTCGCGCCCCCCCGTCCTCTGGACACACGCGGGAACGAATGCAGGAGCTTTTGCCGCGGGTCGCGCGCTGGTCGTGCGTGCGTCTCCGCCCGTCGCCAGCAACGTTACGCCGAGCAGGGTAGAGAGGCTCGCCGCTGCGACAAACACCTTGGGACTCGAACTTCTCATCTCACTCCCCCTTCGGTTCACTCCGCTAAAGCGGAGCCTCCACTCAACACTTGTTCAGCCGGATAACGGGGCGATGCGCGTTCAGCGTCGAAGCCCTGTTGTGCTTCGAGCGATTCGCGCCACCGGGTCCGGACCGTGAATATCTCGTGGCCGTCAGCGGGGCACGTTCTCGAAGGTCACGAGTACGGTCACCGACTTCAAACTTACGGTGAGCATGCGTCTGGTGCACTGATCAAGCATCACCCGATTAGGGTGACGCTCCGGCGCTCGACAAGACAACACTTTCTCTTTTTGTGTTTCCACTTCTCGGTGCATGAACCAAGACCCTTTGTCAGTTCCATCGCTCGGTGCTGGTGAGTGTCCGGATACACCGCAGTGTGACCTTCCGAATCGGTAATGAGATATCAGGCGCTTTAGTCACGGATGGGAGGGGAAGCCACCAGCGGGGTCAGCGCGCGGGCGCGGCGACCAGGATCTTCACGCCGGGTTCCTAGTGTTGAGGGCATGGACTACCGCACACTAGGCACCACCGGCGTCAAGGTCAGCCCGCTCTGTCTCGGGGCGATGATGTTCGGCGACTGGGGCAACCCGGACCGCGACGACGGCATCCGCATCATCCACCGCGCGCTCGACGCCGGTATCAATTTCATCGACACCGCCGATGTCTACTCCCGGGGAGGCTCGGAGGAGATCGTCGGCAAGGCGCTCGCCGGCGGCAAGCGCGACAACGTCATCCTCGCCACCAAGGTGCACGGCACCATGGGCGACGACCCCAACGAGTTCGGCAACTCGCGCCGCTGGATCGTGCGCGAGGTCGAGAACTCGCTACGACGGCTGGGCACCGACTGGATCGACCTCTACCAGATCCACCGCCCTGAGGCCGACACCGACATCGACGAGACGCTCGGCGCGCTCACCGACCTCGTCCGCGCCGGCAAGGTCCGCTACATCGGCTCCTCCACGTTCCCGGCCTCGCAGATCGTCGAGGCCCAGTGGATGGCCCAGCGCCGCGGCCGCGAGCGCTTCGTCTGCGAACAGCCGCCGTACTCGATGCTCATCCGTGAGATCGAGAAGGACGTCCTGCCCACCACGCAGCGCTACGGCATGGGCGTGATCCCGTGGAGCCCGCTGGCCGGCGGGTGGCTGTCGGGCCGCTACCGGGTGGGCGAGGATGTCCCCGCGTCCCGGCGCGCCGAGCGGATCCCCGACCGCTACGACATGTCGCTGCCCGACAACCAGCGCAAGCTCGAGGCGGCCGACGCGCTGGGCCGGGTCGCCGACGAGGCCGGGATCACCCTGATCGAGATGGCGATCGCCTTCGTCATCCGCCACCCTGGCGTGACCGCGGCGATCATCGGCCCGCGCACGATGGAGCACCTCGAGTCCCAGCTCACCGCGGCCGACGTTCACCTCTCAGACGAGGTGCTCGACAAGATCGACGCGATCGTCCCGCCTGGCGTCAACCTCAACCCGGCCGACGGCGGCTGGCCCAACCCGGGGCTGGAGCCCGCCGCGCGGCGGCGCTAGGTCACCCGCCAGCTGTCGAGGATCGCGGCGATCTGAGCGCGCGCCGAAGCTGGGGCGCCGGGGCCGAGGTAGATCTGGACCTGAAAGCCCCGGCCGCCCTCACGGAACGTCCGCCCGTCGCTGGGCCCACAATCGCCGGACTTGATCGCCGCGGCGCGGATCCGGAAGCGGGTGGTGTGCGCCGGGAAGTCCTTGAGGTCCGCGTGCCCGAGCGCGTCGTACTCCATCACGAACAGGTATGCCCCGTCGCGGGGGAAGTCGGCGACATGCGGCGTGTCACACACGCAGTAATGCTTGGAGAAGTGGACCGGGAAGGTGGCCGCCGAGAGTCGTGGAACGGGGTCCAGGAGCGGTGTGCCCATGCCGCGGGTCAGGTGCCAGTCCGCGGGCAGCACGACGCTGACCCCGCCGCCGACCGCCACGCGGCCGCTCACGACCGGCCGGTGCTCCTGGTCACCGGCTCCGGCGGGCGCCGTCAGCGCCGCTGTGACGGCCAGGGCCAGAGCCGGGACCAGGAGGAGCCTGCGCACACCCTCCTCTACGGACGGCGCGCCGCGCGGGGTCCGCGCGGGGTCCGCGCGGAGTCCGCTCAGCCGCGCAGGTACGCCGCGGTCTGATCGTCGGCGGGGAAGAACGCCTCGACGGCGAGCTCTGACACCGTGACGTCGACCGGGGTCCCGAACGTGGTGATCGTGCTGAAGAACGACAGCTCGGGGGCGTCGGAGCCGGGGGCCGGCGCCAGCTGCAGTCCGACCGTCACCGCAGCATCGACCGGCGCCGCCGGAGACCAGCCTCGCTCACCCGGGTAGCCGAGCATCTCCTCGTGCAGCTCGGCCAGCACCGGATCCCCGGTGAGCCGAGCCGCCCGGTCCAGGCGCTCGACGAGGTCGGCCCGGTACTCGCCGAGGTTGAGGATCCGCGGCGCGACCCCGTCGGGGTGGAGCGCGAGTCGGATCGTGTTGACCGGCGGCACGAGCAGGTCGGGCGCCACGCCCTCCAGGAACGGCCCCAACGCCTCGTTGGAGGCGATGAGGTTCCAGTAGCGGTCCACCGCGATCGCGGGATAGGGCTCGTGGGCGGCCAGGACGCGGCTGACCGCGTCGCGGACCTCCCGCAGCGCGGGATCGTCGAAGTCCCGCGCCGAGTATTGAGGCGCGAAGCCCGCGGCCAGCAGCAGCTCATTGCGCTCGCGCAGCGGCACGTCGAGCCGCTCGGCCAGGTGGAGCACCATCTCCGCGCTCGGCCGCGAGCGGCCGGTCTCGACGAAGCTGAGATGCCTCGTCGAGACCCCCGCCTCCAGCGCGAGCTCCATCTGGCTCATGCGCCGGCGCTGGCGCCAGTCACGCAGCAGCGGACCCACGCGGTGGTTGAGGCGGTGGGGGGTGGTGGGGTGGGTGGGGACCGGTTCGCGGGCGATCGTCACCATCACGAGCCTACCGTCGCCGGGATGAGCCGGGTGAGGGCGGCGACGCCGGTGAGGGCCACCGCCAGCGCGATCACGCTGACCTGAAATGCGCCGGCGAAACCGTGGGACAGGGCGCCGTAGAACAGCACCCCGACCACCGCCACTCCGATCGCGTTGCCGACGTTCTGCATCGTCGCCAGCACGCCCGACGTGGCCCCGACGTGCTGGGGCGGAGCCGCCGCCATGATCAGCGACGCCAGTGGCGTGATGCCCAGGCCCATGCCGGCTCCGACGAGCGCCAGCCCGGGGGCGAGCGCCAGCACTGAGCCGCCGACGCCGACGTCGGCCACCGTCACGGCGAGCGTGAGGTGACCCACGGCAAGCAAGCCCGCGCCCGCGGCCAGGACGCTCCGGCCGTGACGCTCGGTCAGCGCGGGTGCCCGCAGCGAGGCCATCAGGTAGGTACCGGCCAGGATCGTGAACACGAGCCCCGAGTGCAGCGCGCTCATGCCCCGGCCGAGTTGCAGATACAGCGAAAGCACGAGGAAGAACGACGCCTGCCCGCTCCAGAACAGCATCTGGGCGGCCAGCCCGACGACGACGGCCCGCGAGGCGAACAGCTCCGGGGGCATCAGCGGCGTGCCACCGCGAGCGGCCAGCCGGCGCTGCTGGAGCGCGAACGCGCCGAGCAGGACCGGGGCGGCGGCCAGTGACAGCCACGTCCACAGCGGCCAGCCGTGCGCGCGGCCCTCGACCAGCGGCAGCACGATCGCGGTGAGACCGACGGTCGCCAGCACCGTGCCGACGAGGTCCAGGCTCCCGCCCTGGCTGCGGGAATTGACCCCGTGCCCTTTGATGATCCGCGGCGCCGCGACCACGGCGAGGACGCCGATCGGGATGTTGATGAGAAAGCAGCTGCGCCAGCCCAGACCAGCCGGGTTGGCCTGGACGAGGATGCCGCCGATGAGCTGGCCCGAGACCGCGGCAAAGCCCATGCTCATGCCGTAGGCGGCCAGCGCCTTGGCGCGATCGCCTCCGTCGTAGAGGACGCCGATGATTGCCAGGACGTTGGGCAGCAGCATCGCGGAGGCGCAGCCCTGTACCAGGCGGGAGATGACCAGGACCTCTGGCGTGCTCGCCAATCCGCACCCGGCGGAGGCGAGCGTGAACAGCGCGAGCCCGATGGTGAAGACCCGGACGCGGCCGAGCCGGTCACCCAGCCGTGCGCCGGTGATGAGGAACACAGCATTGGTGAGGCCGTAGCCGGCGACGACCCATTCGATCGCACCGTTGGACGCGTGCAGGTGAGCCTGCATCGAGGGCAGCGCGACGTTGACGATGAAGAAGTCCAGCACGACCATGAAGGTGCCGGCGAGGATCACCGGCAGGGGCAGCCAGTGGCTGCGAGTGGGGGAGAACGCCGCCGGAGAAGGGCCGACGGCCGGTATCGATTGAGTGCTCATGGCTGAGCACGTTCCCAGCCGCTGGTCACGCCGTCGATTACCCGCCGGGTAACGACGCGGTGCGCTTTGTGAACTCTTCGCTGACTCCTACGGAACTCTCAAAGGAGCCCGCGAGAGTGATGTCCGGGCAGGTTCTCCCAACTGCCCCTCATAAGTGATCGGACAAGTGGATGGACGATCACCTACATCCCCGCCGTAGTTGGGCCGGCCCCCCTCCCGGGGTCGGCCCAGCGGCGGTTTGGGGCGCGACGGGGTCTTGGTAGATCACCACCACGACATAACGCTGATCTCCCACGACCCCACCCATGACGGCCCGGACACGCACCGAGCAAGCGCCGCTCACGCGAACGAGATGACGCTCCGGATCCCGTCCTGCTGCTCCATCAGCTCGAAGCCGTGGTTGACCTCGTCGAGCGTGATCTTGTGGGAGATGAACGGGTCGACGTCGATCTGGCCGTCGAGGTAGAGCTGGACGAGCTGGGGCACCTGGTCGCGTCCCTTGACGCCGCCGAACGAGGAGCCGCAGATCCGCCGCCCGGTGATGAGGTAGCGCGGGACGACGTCGAGCGTCTCGCCCCGGCCGGCCACGCCGGCCACGGTGCACAGGCCCCACCCCATGCGCGCGGACTCCACGGCCTGGCGCATCACCGCGACGAGCCCGGTGGCCTCGAAGGTGTAGTCGGCCCCGAACCCGCCGGTCTCGTCGAGCACGCGCTGGACGGTGTTCCCGTCGGCGATCCAGGTCTCCGTCGCGCCCTGGCCCTTCGCGAGCTCGAGGCGATCCTCGGACAGGTCGACGCAGATGACCCGCTCGGCGCCCTGCAGCCGGCAGCCGGCCACGGCGCCCAGGCCGACCATGCCGGCGCCGAAGACGATGCAGGTCGAGCCGGCCTTGACCTTGGCGGTGTTCATCGCCGCGCCCAGCCCGGTCGACAGCCCACACGCGAACAGGCAGGCATGATCGGGCTCGGCCTCGGGCGAGACCTTGGCCAGCGCGATCTCGGGCATGACGGTGTACTCGGCGAACGTGCTGGTGCCCATGAAGTGGCGGATCGGCTCCCCGTCGCGTGAGAGACGGGTGGTGCCGTCGGGCAGGAAGCCCTTGTTCTGCTGATCGCGGATGGCCAGACAGAGGTTCGTGTCGGGGCTGAGGCAGTGCACGCACTCGCGGCACTGGGGCGAGAACAGGGTGACGACGAGATCGCCGGGCGAGAGGCTCGAGACGCCCGCTCCGACCTTCTCCACAAATCCAGCGCCCTCATGGCCGAGAACCGCCGGCGCGTACCCGGAGGGGTCGACGCCGGAAGCGGTGTACATGTCGGTGTGGCAGACCCCGCACGCAGCAAGCCGCACCAGCACCTCACCCGGCTTGGGCTCCGCCAGGTCAAGCTCAGTCAGCTGAAGGGGTTTGGCGAACTCCTCCAGCACCGCGGCACGCATCTTCAACGGGGCTCTCCTTCCCTCTGGTGGGGTCAGGACCCCACCCTAATGGTCGGGTGCGCGCTATTGGCCGGCGGTGGCGCGTTGCGTGTCGAGCGCGTCGATCATCAGCTCGAGCATCCGCTGCCACTGGTCGGGCTCGACGCGCCGCGCTGCGCGCGTGGCGGCGAACAGGAGCTGGAGGTCCAGCGTCGTCGCGTCGGCGCGCAGCCGGCCCTCGGCGCGCGCGGCGGCGAGCAGCCGTTCCTGGGTCTCGTTGGCCCGCGTGACCGCCTCGATCACGTCGGGATGGTCGGACACGACGACGCGCGCGTCCCCGATCAGGTAATCGGCGCGCTGCGTGGTCACCAGGGTCCTGACCATCCCGGTGAGCGCCTCCCACCGGTTGCCGGGCTGCTCGTAGGCCTCCTGCGTCGCGGCGGCGATGGTGTCCATGCGGCGCACGACCAGCGCGGCCAGCAGTTCGCGCTTTGACTCGAACAGCCGATAGACGCTCGCGACACCGGCCCCGGCGGCGTGAGCGACGACGCTCATGGGGGCGTCGAGCCCGTCGCGGGCGAAGACCTCGGTCGCTGCCACGAGCAACCGCTCGCGCTTTGCCCCGGCGTCGAGTTGGGTCCACCCGCAGCGGGCGGAGGGGGCCTCCGGCTCTGAGACCGGAATCATCATTCCGCTAGAGTATCTCGTCGTGTCCATCGGCGCCCATCGGGATCATGGAGTCAACCCCAATCTGATCCTCGCGGTCACGGCGCTCGCCGGCCTCGCCTACGCGATGCTGAGTTCGGCGGTCATCCCCGCCCTCACCGATCTGCAGCACAGCCTGAACACGAACGAGACGGGGGTGACCTGGCTGCTGACCGGGTACCTGCTCTCAGCATCGGTGGCGACATCGATCCTCGGCCGTCTCGGCGACATGTACGGCAAGGAGAAGATGCTGCTGGTGACGCTCGGGATCCTGGCCGTCGGGATCCTCATTGCGGCCCTGTCGAGCTCATTGCTCCCGATGATCATCGGTCGCGTGATCCAGGGCGCCGGCGGCGGCATCTTCCCGCTCGCCTTCGGGATCGTCCGCGACGAGTTCCCCCGGGAGCGAGTCGCCGGCAGCATCGGACTGCTCTCCTCCATCCTCGGCGTCGGCGGGGGGATCGGCATCGTGCTCGGCGGTCTGATCATCGAGCACCTGAACTACCACTGGCTCTATTGGATCCCGCTCGTCATCACCCTGGTCGCCGCCTTCTGCACCTGGAGGTTCATTCCGGAGTCGCCCGTCCGGGTGCCCGGGCGGGTCAACTGGCTCGCCGCCGCGCTGATGTCAGGCGGATTCATCTGCGTCCTGATCGCGATCTCGGAGACGATCACCTGGGGCTGGGGCTCGCCCAAGACGCTCGGGCTGCTCGCGGTCGGCCTGCTCGGCTGCGCCGCCTGGGTCTGGGTCGAGGTCCACAGCGACGAGCCGCTGATTGACATGACGATGATGCGTATCCGAGGCGTCTGGACGACCAACCTGGTCGCGTTCCTGCTCGGCGCGGGCATGTACGCGTCGTTCCTGGTCTTCCCGCAGTTCGCCCAGCTCCCCACGAGCACCGGCTTCGGCTTCGGCGCCTCGGTCGTCGTCGCCGGCCTGTACCTGCTTCCGGCGGCGCTGCTCATGAGCGTACTCGGGACGGCCGCGGGCCCCGTGGCGCGCAAGTTCGGCTCCAAGGCCGCCGTGATCGTCGGCAGCGGGGTGACTGCAGTGGCCTTCGGGTGGCTCGCCGTCGCCCACGGCCATCCCTACGATTTCCTGATCAGCGCCGCCCTGCTCGGCGTCGGTATCGGACTGGCGTTCTCCGCGCTGGGCAACCTGATCGTCGAGGCGGTGCCGCCGGAGCAGACCGGGGTGGCGACCGGCATGAACACGGTCATGCGGACGCTCGGCGGCGCGCTTGGTGGCCAGATCGTGGCCACGTTCATCGCCAACAACGTGGCGAACGGGGAACCGACGGTCACCGGGTTCACGGCCTCGTTCGCGCTTGAGGCGGCGTTCCTGGCCGTGGCCGTGCTCGCCGGACTGCTCATTCCGGATCGCGCTCATCGGCGCGAGACGGCAGTGGCCGCACGGGAGCCCGAGCTGGCGGGCGCACAGGAAACCGCCTGACGGTGGCGCGCCACTCGCTCAGCTCGCTCAGGGGCACGCGCAGCGACCCTCGCGGCCCCAACTACAAGTGGATCGCGCTGTCCAACTGCACGCTGGGCGTGCTGCTGGCGACGCTCGACGCGTCGATCACGCTCATCGCGATGCCCAACATCTTCCGCGGGATCAACCTCGACCCGCTGGTGCCGTCTAACAGCTTCTACCTGCTGTGGATGATCCTCGGCTTCCTCGTCGTCTCGAGCGTGCTGATCGTCAGCCTCGGCCGGCTGGGAGACATGTACGGCCGGGTGAAGATCTACAACCTCGGCTTCGTCATCTACACGGTGGCGTCGCTGATTCTCACCGTGGACTGGCTGACCGGGCGCGACGGCGCGCTGTTCCTCATCGTCTTCCGGATCGTCCAGGGTGTCGGCGCCGCCTGTCTGCTGGCCAACTCCGCGGCGATCATCACCGACGCCTTCCCGGCCAACCAGCGCGGCATGGCGCTCGGCATCAACAACATCGTCGGCGTCTCGGGCATGTTCATCGGGCTGGTACTCGGCGGCCTGCTCGCGCCGATCAGCTGGCGCCTGGTTTTCCTGATCTCGGTGCCGGTCGGGCTGTTCGGGACCGTCTGGGCCTACCTCAAGCTCCAGGAGCTCTCCAAGCCCCGGAAGGCCCGGATCGACTGGCCGGGCAACATCAGCTTCGCGCTCGGGCTCATCCTCATCATGGTCGCCGTGACCTACGGGATCCGGCCCTACGGCAGCTCGGCGACCGGGTGGGGGAGCCCGAAGGTGCTCATCCTCATCGGCTGCGGCCTGCTCTCGCTGGCGATCTTCGCCGTCGTCGAGCGCCGCGTCGAGGACCCCATGTTCCGCCTGCCCCTGTTCAGGATCCGGGCCTTCACCTTCGGCACGCTGTCGACGTTCCTCTCCGCGGTGGCCCGCGGCGGCCTGATGTTCATCCTCATCATCTGGCTACAGGGGATCTGGCTGCCCCAGCACGGCTACAACTTCACCGACACCCCGCTGTGGGCGGGCATCTACATCCTGCCGCTCACGATCGGGATGCTGCTGGCCGGCCCGACGTCGGGGTACCTGTCTGACCGCTACGGCGCCAGGCCGTTTGCGACCGGGGGCATGCTCAGCGCCGCCGTGAGCTTTGTCCTGCTCGCGCTGCTGCCCACCAACTTCCCGTACCCGCTGTTCGCGGCGTGCCTGTTCCTCAACGGGGTCTCCATGGGGATGTTCGCCTCGCCCAACCGCGCCGGGGTGATGAACAGCCTTCCTCCGGCCGACCGGGGCGCCGGCGGCGGGATGAACCAGACCTTCCAGAACTCCGCCCAGGTGCTGTCGATCGGGATCTTCTTCACGCTGATGATCATCGGGCTCTCCGCGACGCTGCCCCACACGATGTCGGCGGGCCTCGAGGCCCACGGCGTGCCCGCAGCGACCGCTCACCACGTGGCCCAGCTGCCGCCGGTGTCGATCCTGTTCGCCGCCTTCCTGGGCTACAACCCGCTCCAGCACCTCGTCGGCAGCCACGTCCTGGCCCATCTCTCCGCTCACCAGCACGCGGTCGTGGTCGGGCGCTCCTTCTTCCCCCATCTCATCTCGGCGCCATTTCGTAACGGGCTGCACGAGGCGTTCGCGTTCGCGATCATCGCCTGCCTGGTCGCGGCGGCGGCGTCGTGGTTCCGCGGGGGCAAACCGGTGCGCGCCGACGAGGCCGCCGGCGCAGGACCCGCGCGGCGCGCCCGGACCCGGGGCGAGCAGCACGCTGAGACCACCGTCGCTCGCTGACGGCGGTCAGAGGCCCTGGCGCAGGGCGAGCACGAGCAGCACGATGGCGATCGTCCCGGCGAGGACGACCACCACCACGTTGGCGGCCAGGACCATCCGCAGGGTGCGCCGAGGATTGCGCGTCCGCTCGGCCGGGCTCGGATCGCTGACGGACGTGGCTGGCTGCGCGGCGGCCCCTGCGTCCGGCTCCTGAGCGGGCCCGGCGTCCGGCTCAGCGGCGGCCCCGGCGTCCGGCTCATGAGCGCTCTCGCCGGTGACGGACTCGGCGAGGGCGTCGGTGACGAACCGGTTGAGGCTGACCTGCTCGCGCTCGGCGGCCTGGGCGAGCTGCTGATGCAGGTCGCCCGACATCCGCACCAGGAAACGCCCGCTGTACCCGGCGGCCGGCTTGGCGGCCGGCTTGCCCGCGGCGGCGACCTTCGCGGGCCTGCCCTCGGGCGTGTCTGAAGCCATGACCGCAGGTGATACCACGGCTGGGGGCGTGGTATCACCCGTCTTTCCGGGGGTTTCCTCCTCGGCGAGCTCAGCGCGCAGCTTCGTGAGCGCCGCAGCGAGCAGCCGGGAGACGTGCGCCTGGGAGATCCCGACCTCGCGTGCGATCTGGCGCTCGGTCATGTCGGCGTGAAAACGCAGGTACACGATCTGCCGCTCGCGGTCGTCCAGGACGTGCATCCGCTCGGTGAGCAGCAGGCGGTTGTCGCTCCCCGCGTAGGGCTCGGCATCGACCACAGCCTCGGCGCCGGCCACCGGCTGCGGCAGGCTGATCGGGTCCCGCGCAAGCTCGGCGGCGAGCGCGCGCTCGACCTCCTTGGTGTCGGCGTCGACGGCATCAGCCAGCTCGCTGAGGGTCGGCGCGCGGCCAAGCGTGGCGGCCAGTTCTGACTGCCGGCTGCGCAGCCGCTTGCCCAGGCGCTGGAGCTCGCGAGGGATCCGGACGGTGCCGGAGCGGTCGCGCAGGTGGTGGCGGATCTCGCCCTCGATCGTCGGCTCGGCGAAAGCCCCGAACGACGCGCCGCGCCGGGTGTCGAACCGGTTTGCCGCCTTCACCAGACCCACGGCGGCGACCTGGACGAGGTCGTCCAACTCGACGCCTCGGCCGACATAACGCCTGGCCACTGACTTGGCCAGTGGCAGATGCGACTCGATGAGACTCTCACGATCCGCGGTCGCGAGAGTCTGCTGCCTTGAAGTCACCGTTCCACCTCAGCCCGTTCCCCCTGGGCGATATCAGCGCGATGGTACCAACGGTCGTCTGATCGCCTGCATGGATCAGACCAGCCCGCCCAGGGGATCTTAAGGGTGTGGGGACCTGCACAAAGCTCAACATCCCTCGGGCGCCGTCTTAGACGATGTCAGGCCGGGGGCGGCACGGTGAAGGGGCACGCTGGTCCGCGATCACGATTCTGATCGCGGCGGTGGCGATGATCGTGCCGCAGGGCGCGCAGGCAGACGTGTTGCCGGTGGCTCCGAGCGCGCTGGCCCAGGTCGGCCTGGCGGAGGCTCAGAATGCCGTCGACACCGTCGCGTCCGCCATGAGCGCAGCTCAGCCGGCGATCGCCGCCCCCACCGTCACGGCAGCGGCTTCGGCCGCTGCCCCCACCGCATCTGTGCGGGCCGTCGCGACACCCCCCGCCGCGGCCCCGCAGCCCGCCGCGCCCCCCGCGGCGGGGACAGCGGGCGCGGCCTCGCGCGTGCCGAGGCCGCCGGCCCCGCCCGCTCACCCTGCGCGCGCCGCCGACCCGCCCGTGCCGGTCGCGGTGTCGGCGGCGCGCGCGGGGGCGTACTCGAGGCCTCCCGCGATGCCCGCGGTCACGGCGCCTGCCGTGCCGATGCCGTCGCTTCCGGCGGTCACGGTGCCGGCAGTCTCGGTCCCGGTGGTCTCGGTGCCGGTGGTCGGCGCCGTCCCCACGGTGCCGCTGTCGGCCATCTCGATCCCGTGGCCAGAGGCGTGGGCGTCGGTGTTCACGCCTGCCACCGTCACGCCGCCCGCGACCGGGTCGCCGGTGCTCGCGCCGGGGCTGGGCGTTCTGCCGTCGACGGGATGGCCGCTGAGCCTGCCGGGGATCCCGGGAACCGCTGCCATGCCGCCACTGCTGGGAACCCTGGGCGGGGGCGTCGCGACGCCGCTCGGCCATGCAGGTCGCCGGCATCAGCGGCATCGAACTTCCAGTGCCGGACACCGCCGGGCGCGGCACACCGAGTCGAGCGTCCGTTCGATCTCGCGATCTCGGGGGCTCCTGCTCGTAGCGTCGCCGTCGTGGCCTGCTCACGCCGGCCGGCCGGCGCTGCCTGGCCGCGCGCCGGTGCGGCCCTCACTGCATCCGGCCCGGCGCGGTGACGTCCCGCCGCGGCCCGCGCGCTCGGCCCCGGAGCCCAGCAGTTCGGCGCCTCCGCTCAGCGTGACGGTGACCGGCGGCGGGCCCGCGGCGGCAGCCGCCGGGACGGGTGCCGGCGCCGGCGCGACCGCCCTGATGGCGGCCGGGACCCTGCTCTTGATCTTCCTGTTGTCGACCCGTGTGTCGCTGGACCTGTCGGCGTGGCGGTCCACGCTGCTGAGCCTGCGGCTCGAACGCCCGGGATAGCTCTCACTGTCTGGTCACGAACGGTGGCCGACTCGGGAGCTCCGAGCCGCCGCCGGGCCGTTGGGCACAGAGCCCGTGACGGCCACAGTCCAGTGCATCTGGCCGGGCTCGCCCGGGCGGGGCACAGATTCCACACAGGAGAGAAACAGGCATGCGATCAAAAATGATCGCTCTGGTTGTCACCCTCCTCGCGATGGCCGTTCCGGCCACTGCGATGGCGGGAGGCGATCCGGGCAGCACGGGAGGGGGTGCCGCTGGCGTCGGTCAGGCGCAGCTGGCCTCCCAGCTCGCGGCGACCCTGCAGAAGGCGGCCTCACAGGCACAGGCCGGGCAGAACGCCGTGAACAGCAACGCTCCGGTCAACACGGCCGGGGGCAATGTGACCGGTGGCGCCAACAGCGCCGCTCAGAACGCCCTCAACGGCGCGGCGAGCGGAGCGGGCAACAACGCCGGCACCACGCAGACCAACAACCAGACCCAGTCAGCCGGGTCGAGCTGCAGCGTCGGCTGCGGCGGCGCCGGCCAGGCACAGGGGTCTGCGCAGTTGGCGAGCACCCTGCAGGGCGCGGCGTCCAACGCCAACGCCAACCAGGGCGCGGTCAACAGCAACGTCCCGGTGAACACCGCGGGCGGCAATGTGACCGGTGGCGCCAACAGCGCCTCTCAGAACGCCGCCAACGGCGCGAAGAGCGGTGCGGGCAACAACGCTGGCACCACGCAGACCAACAACCAGGGCCAGAACGCCGGATCCAGCTGCAGCGTCGGCTGCGGCGGCTCGGGCCAGGCGCAGGGCTCCGCTCAGGGATCGGCAACGCTCCAGGCGGCCAAGTCCGGCGCCGACGCCAACCAGAACACGGTGAACGCCAACGTTCCGGTGAACATCGCCGGCGGTGACGTGACGGGCGGCGCGAACAGCGCCTCTCAGAACGCCGCCAACGGCGCGAAGAGCGGTGCGGGCAACAACGCCGGGACCACTCAGGGCAACAACCAGAGCCAGAACGCCGGGTCCGCGTGCAGCGTTGGCTGTGGCGGCGCCGGCCAGGCGCAGGACAATCAGCAGGGCTCGTTGACGGGCCAGCTGGCTGACTCCAACGCCAACGCCAACCAGAACGCGGTGAACGCCAACGTTCCGGTCAACGTCGCCGGTGGCGACATCGTGGGCGGCGCGAACAGCGCCTCTCAGAACGCCGCCAACGGCGCGCTGAGTGGTGCGGGCAACAACGCCGGCACGACGCAGGGCAGCACTCAGAGCCAGAACGCCGGGTCCGCATGCAGCGTCGGCTGTGGCGGCTCCGGTCAGGCCCAGCAGTCAGGCCAGTACGCGGCGACGCTGCAGGCCGCAGTGTCGGCGGCGAACGCCAACCAGAACGCGGTGAACGCCAACGTTCCGGTGAACGTCGCCGGTGGCGACATCGTGGGCGGCGCGAACTCCGCCTCTCAGAACGCCGCCAACGGCGCGCTGAGTGGTGCGGGCAACAACGCCGGCACGACGCAGGGCAGCACTCAGGGTCAGAACGCCGGATCCAGCTGCAGCGTTGGCTGTGGCGGCTCCGGTCAGGCCCAGTTCAACCTGCAGGGTTCGCTCACGGCGCAGCTTGCTGCCTCGTGCGCGAACGCATGGCAGAACCTGGTCAACTCGAACGCCCCGGTCAACACCGCGGGCGGCGATGTGCTGGGTGGCGCCAACACCGCAGCGCAGAACGCGCTGAATGGCTCGATCAGCGGCGCCGGCAATAACGCCGGAACCGCGCAGGATGGAGGCCAGGACCAGACCGCCTGACGCCTCGTGGGGGTGGTCCGGCCGGCGAGCCTAAACCGGCCGGACCCCCTTGATGCTTCGGAACCCCCGGCAGACCGCGGCCGGGGTTCCGGCACCCGAAGTACCAGTGGATGCACCTAGTCAAGCTCGGACAACAACTCGCACTCATCGGCACCGCCGCCGCGCTGCTCACCGCAGCACCGGGCGCGCGCGCTGACGCGTCGCGTTCTCCGGGGAACGGAGGCGCCAGCCTGACGGGCTTGACGCCCTCAGTGCGGGTGCGGGTGCCAGCGGCGGTGGCGCCGGTCTCGCCGGCCGCTAGCGTCCCGAGCCCGCCGGCCGCGACTGTCACGAGCCCGCCGGCCGCGACTGGCCCGACCGTGCCGGCCGCGACCCTGCCGGTATCGCCGATACCACCGGCTCCGGTACCAACCGCGCCGACGGCTCCGACGCCGGTCGCTGCCACGCCCACGGCGCCCGCGCTGCCGATCCCGGCGCCGCCAACTGCGCCCGTGCCGGCGCCGACGCCGCCAACTGCGCCCGTGCCGACGCCCGCCACCCCTCCGACGGCCGTTCCGGGCCCGCCAGACACCCTGATACCACCCGGATCAGGCGCGGTATCACCCGCAGATCCGGCCTCCGGAGGCGATTCGGGCACATCGGCCGCGCCGACGCCGCCTCCCGCACCCCCAACTTCACCCTCGCCCGCCGCATCGAATACGACCACGCAGACAATCACTCAAGTCCAGGTCTCGACGTGCGTCTCTCATTGCGACGGGGGCAGCCAGGTCCAACGGGCCTCCCAGGACAACACGACGGTCCAGGCGGTGGGTCCGCCGGTGCCCAACGACGGGGGTGCCGCGATCGCGGAGCCCCCGACCACGACCAGCAGCACGTCGACTTCGGCGCATTCCACGTCGCGGAGCCCCCCGCCGCGTGGCGTGACCGAGGTCCAGGTGGGATGCCTCGCGCACTGCTACGGCACAACGACCCTCGACACCTCAGGTCTCACGCTGGCCCAGATAGAGCAGCTTCTGGGCGAACTCCAGGTGCCGTCGCCGCCCGAGGTGACCCCGGCACCGGGCGGCGAGCAGAACACCACCCAGCAGGCGTCGGCCCAGTCCGAGAACGGCGACGGCCACCAGTCCCAGATCGCCAGCCAGACCAACGGCACGGGCCAGGTCGTCATCACGCCGGAGGGCGCGCCGGCCGATGGCGGGACCGGCCTGGCGGCGGTCAACCAGACGGCCCAGGGCATCGTCCAGCTCCAGGTCGGCTGCATCTTCTACTGCTCGGGGACCCGGCAGACCCAGCAGGCCCAGCAGTCCAACGCGACCGTGCAGTCGGTGGACAGCGCCGGCGCGGGCGCCGCCAATACCGTCTCCAGGGTCGTCTGGCAGGTCCAGCTCGGCTGCATGGCCTGGTGCTATGACGCCGCCGAGACCCAGACGGCCACCGGATCCGATTCGAGCGTCGCGGCCGTCGTCCCGCCGTCGGTTGCTGTGGCGCCGGTTGCCACGCCGACGCCTGCCCCGTCGCCCGTTCAGGGCACCACCGCTCTGCCGCCATCGAAAGGCGCTCGCACCCATGACAGCGGCGGCGCGCCGGTCCGTGTCGCCGGCGCTGGGCTCGGCGTCGGCGTGTCCGGGCCGGCGCGGGCGGTGCTCGGCACGAGCCATGCGACCGCTGTCTCGGTGTCGGCACAGGCGGGCAACGGGGAGGCACTCGTGTCCGTCGCTGCGACGGAGGCAGCGCAGTCCGAGCTCACTCACGGGACATCGCGCCCGGCGCACAGCATCGCCCGCCATCGTGGCGCGTCGCGCCCGGCCCGCGGCGCACGGCTCACGTTCGCGGGGCCGGGGGCGGGGGCGGGCCCTGGCATCGTGGCCCGGACCTCCGCCGCGGTCCCCGACCTGGAGATCGCCCTGGCGCTGATGCTGGCGGCCGCGGGAGCCGGCGTCTGGCGCTGGCGTGGCGTGCGATGATGTGGCGAGCGGGGGCGCACACGAAAGCGCCTGCGCAAGATCGATGGGGGGCCATTCGTTGGTCCCAAGAGGAGAGAGCAACAACGTGCGGAGGGGAACGCGCGACGTTCAATCTCAGCATCGTGCGTTGCCATGACCTATGGCGCGATGGTCAAGGATTAGCCTTACAGCGGCGGTAGCCGTGGTCTCAGCGGCGGTGCCGATGACGGCAGCGCAGGCCGCTGGGCCCAGCCCGCAGAAGGCCCCTGCCACCACCCCGGCACCGCCGCCGTCACCGGACCCCGCGCCCTCGGCGGACTCGCACCCTGGCACGACCACGACCACGCACGTGTCGAGTCGTGCCCCCATCCAGGTGCCGGCCACGACCCCGTCGCTGCGCCCCGCGGTCACTTCGTCGCCGCGGGTCACGGTGACCAAGACCCGGGCGCGAGCCCGGCCTCACGCCGTCGCCAGGAGGACACGTCGTCTGCGGACGCACCCGCGCCACCGCCCGGCGCCGGCTCGGCACTCCAGGGCGGTCGTCCACGCAGCTCCGCCTGTGGTCGTGAGCCACCCGGCCGCGCGCGCGACACCGAGTCACAACAGCGGCGTCATGCTCCTCGTGGGCGCGCTGGTGCTGCTCGGGCTGGTGGCCGCGAGCTTGTCACTGCTGCGGGTGGCGAACCGGCTGCACCGGGAGATCATGGGGTCGGCGGCATGAAGGGGCTGCAGGATCCTCGTGGCGTTGGCACATGCGTCGCGGCTACGGCTGCGGCGTTGTGGGTGCGGCTGCGGCCGAGCCCGGACACGCTGACTGTGACATGCGCGGTCGCAGGGCAGGCGCAGCCCTGCGAGTAGCTCGGCGGCTTGGTACACGAGCCCGGTCTCGGCCTCGTTTGGACGTTTCCGTCGCCCCTGGCCTCGCTCCCACCGGGTGTCCGCCGAGCGATCACGACGTCTACGACACCGATCAGGTGACTCCGCTCTCATGCACTGTGACCTGGTCAGGCACCCAGCAGATCGACCTCAGTTTCCGTCGACCACAGTCGAGATCTCGACCCCCACGGCCACCGCCACTCCAGACCGCCCCCCCGACGCCAACGGCTGGTACAACCACCCCGTCACGGTCACCCTCGCCGGCACCGCATTCTCCGGCATCGCCGGGTGCACGCCGGCTCAGACCTACAGCGGCCCGGCCACCACTTCCACCGCGCTGGCCGGCACGTGCACCGACAACGCTGGCAAGACCGCCTCGGCGAGCTTCCCGTTCGCCTACGACGCGACTCCGCCCAGCCTCACCGTCACCTCCCAGCCCGCCGACCGACGGGCCACCCTGAGCTGGCGGGCGAGCGCAGCCCCCGCGCCGCTCGCCTGGGTCCAGATCTCACGCCGTCCGGGCCTCACCAGCACCGCCAGCAGCGTGCTCGACACGGGCACCGCCGCCACCAGCTATCAGGACCACAAGGTGCGCAACAGGACCGCCTACACGTACACGATCACCGCCGCCGATCAGGCGGGCAACGTGACCCAGCGGACGGTCACGGTCACGCCGGGGATCCGCCTGCTGGCGCCGGGACCCAATGCCCACCTCAGCGCGCCACCGACGCTGCGCTGGACCGAGATCCCGAAGGCCAGCTACTACAACGTCCAGCTGTTTCGCGGATCGAAGATCCTCAGCGCCTGGCCGACACACCCCAGCATGAGGCTCTCGCGGACCTGGCGCTTTGGGGGCAAGCGCCACCGCCTGGCCCCGGGCCGCTACCACTGGTACGTGTGGCCGGGTTACGGGCCGCAGCGCGACGCCCACTACGGCCACGCGGTCGGGAACGCCGTGTTCGTGATCCGGTGACCCTCCAAGCTGGCTAGCCAGCCAGTAGCATTGGCCGTGGTCCATCGGCCCATCAGGAGGAGCAGGTGACATCAACTCGTCGTGACCTTGAGCAGGCACTCGAAGGCGACCTCGACCACGTGCTGGTGACCGAGCGGGCGCTCTGGGTCGATGGCCCGCCGCACCCGCTGTTCGCCCGGCTGCGCGGCGAATGCCCCGTCCACTGGACCTCGCGCATCGGCGAGTACCCCAACGAGCCCGGCTACTGGTCGATCACCCGGCCGGACGACATCCACGCCGTCAGCCGGGACTGGAAGACCTTCTCCTCCGAGGTGGGCGGCGTCACCGCGATCACCGACGGGTTCCCGCTCGAACTCATGCAGGCGATGTTCATCGGCATGGATCCCCCCAAGCACGATCGCCTCAAGATGCTCTTCCAGGCGGGCTTCACCCCCAAGCGGATCGCCGCCCACGAGGACGCCATCCGTGAGATCACCGTGCGCGTCCTCGATCGGCTCGAGGGCCGTGACAGCTGCGACCTCGTGGCCGACGTGGCCCAGCCGATCGTCTCCCGTGTGATCGGGAGCTTCATGGGCATCCCCGAGGAGGACGACGCCATCTGGGCCAAGCTCATGAACGTCTCGCTGGCGGCCGGTGACCCGGACCTGGCGCCCGACGGCATGGCGAGCATCATGGCCAACGAGATTCCGGAGATCTTCCGCCGCTGTACCGAGATGATCGCCGCGCGCCGCGAGCACCCGACTCAAGACCTCACCTCGGTGCTCGTCCATGCCGAGATCGACGGCCAGAAGCTGGAGGAGCACGAGATCGTGATGGGCTTCTTCCTGCTCATGGCCGCCGGCAACGACAGCACCAAGGCGACCTACTGCAGCGGCATGAAGGCGCTCATGGAGCACCCGGAGGAGCGCCGGCTGCTGGTCGAGGACCCGTCGCTGATCCCCAGCGCGGTCGAAGAGTCGCTGCGCATGTTCCCCGCCTTCGCCCATTTCCGACGGACCGCCACCTGCGACACCGAGATCGCCGGGCAGCAAGTCCGCGAGGGTGACAAGGTGGTCATGTGGTACGTGTCCTCCAACCGCGACACATCGCGCTACGAGGACCCCGACCGCTTCGACGTACGCCGCAACCCCGAGCACCAGGCGTTCGGCGCCGGGGGTCGGCACTTCTGCCTCGGCACCGCGCTGGCGCGGCTCGAACTGCGGATCATGCTCGAGGAGACGCTGGCCCGCTATCCGGAGATGGAGAGAGCGGGGCGCACGACGTTCGTGGAGTCAGGCTTCATCAACCAGCTCAAGACGCTGCCCGTGACGCTCGGGCCCCGCGCCTAGTACACGCGCGACCTCAGCCCACGTGGACTAGCGCCACCCCGACCAGGGGGACTGGGACTCCTCGAGCTCCTCGTCGGCCCGGATCACGTGTATGACGGCGTTGATGAGCGCCAGGTGCGTGAACGCCTGCGGGAAGTTGCCCAGGTGCCGGCCGGTCTGCGGGTCGATCTCCTCGGCGTAGAGGCCAAGCGGGCTGGCGTAGCCCAGCAGCCGCTCGCACAGGGACCGCGCGCGGTCAAGCTCGCCGATCTCGCACAGCGCCGAGACGAGCCAGAACGAGCAGATGAGGAACGTGCCCTCCTTGCCCTCCAGCCCGTCGTCGGTCTCCTCGGTCTTGTAGCGCAGCACCAGGCCGCCCTCGGTGAGCTCGTCCGCGATGGCGAACACCGTGGCGCGGATCCGCTCGTCGTCAGGAGGCAGAAAACGCATCAGCGGGAGCAGCAGCAGGGCGGCGTCCAGCGCCTCGGTCTCGTAGTGCTGGACGAACACGCCGCGCTCGTCGACGCCGTTGGCCAGCACGTCGGCTTTGATCTCATCGGCCGCCTCGCGCCAGCGCCGGGCGCGGGTGAAGTCCTCACGCAGCTCGGCGAGCCGGGCGCCGCGGTCACAGGCCACCCAGCAGAAGACCTTGGATGAGGTGAAGTGCTTGGGCTCGCCGCGGACCTCCCAGATCCCGCGGTCGGGCTCGCGCCAGTTCTCGATGGCCTGCTCGACCTGGCGCTGCAGGATCCGCCACACGCGGTCGTCCAGCGAGTCGCGGCTGCGGGTGTGCAGGTAGACCGAGTCCAGCAGCGCGCCCCAGACGTCGTGCTGCTTCTGTTCATAGGCGGCGTTGCCGACCCGCACGGGCTGGGCGCGCTCATAGCCCTCGAGGTGCTCCAGGATGTATTCGTCGAGCTGGCGCTCGCCGTCCAGGCCATACATGACCTGGAGGTCCTCCTCTCCTGCGGCCACGTCGGCGATGAAGTAGAAGAAGTCGTTGGCCTCCCACTCGAAGCCCAGCGACAGCAGCGCCCACAGCATGAACGTCGAGTCGCGAATCCAGCTGTAGCGGTAGTCCCAGTTGCGCTCGCCCTGCGGGGTCTCGGGCAGGGAGGTGGTGGCGGCCGCCAGCAGGGCGCCGCTGGGCGCGTAGGTGAGGCCCTTGAGCGTGAGCGCCGACCGCTGCAGGAACGTCCGCCACGGGTGATCGGGGAAGTCGCCGCGGTCCAGCCAGTGCTGCCAGTGATGGGCGGTCCACACCGACCGCTCGTAGGCCTCCTCGATGTTCTGCGGCGGCGCGTGCTCTGACCACGACAGGGCGGCGTAGATGGTCTCGCCCTCCTTCATGAGGTGGCGCGCGGTCGCCCGGCTGCCCTCGAAGCCCAGGCGCAGATCGGTGGTGAGCTTCAGCTCGACGCTGCCGTCCTTGCTGCGGGCGGTGCCCTCGCCGTAGCCGTCGCCTGAGTACTCCCAGTTGGCCGGGTCGCGGCCATAGTCGAACTTGGGCTCGCAGTCGAGCAGGAGCTGCACCTCGCCGTTGACGCAGCGGACGGTGCGGAGCAGGACATGGTCGGCGTCATAGTCGGTGGGGGCGCGGCGGTGCGTATGGGAGCGGTCGCGCTCGTGGTGCCAGCGCCCGATCAGGAGCACGTCGCGGACGATGATCCAGCCCGTGCCCGAGCCCCAGCTCGTCTCGAGCACCATCGTGCCCGGAAGGTAACGGCGCGCCGCCGGGACGGTCGAGCCGTCGGGGCCGAGGCGAAACAGGCCGGCGTCACGGTCGAGCATGGCGCCGAAGATGCTCGGCGAGTCCACCCGGGGCAGGCACATCCACTCGATCGCCCCCGACGGCGCCACCAGCGCCACCGTCTCGCAGTCGGAGAGGAACGCGTATTCGGCGATGGGCGGGAATGCGCTGCTGCCCGTGCGCGGGTCGAACTCGCGCTCACGCACAGGCGACGCAGGCACCGGAGTCGGCGCCGGACGGGTGTGAAGCTCGGGGTTGTGGGCTTCCTCTCGCAAGATCGGCAGTATCAACCTTTACCCGCAAAACGCAATGTTTGGTCGTCCGCTGTCAGCGGGACGCCCGGTTTGCTGCGGTTTGTCAGCCTCCGAGGCCGCCGAGGAGCGTGAACGGGTTGAACGGGCGGTGCTCGTAGACCACCCGCCGGTTCTGCTCCACCACGACTTCGCTGCCCGCCGGGGCCTCGCCGCGCAGGCGCTCGGCCAGGGCCTGGGCGCTGTCCTCGTCGGTCGCGCCGACCAGGAGGTAGTGCGAGCGGTGCACGTGAGGGACGTTCTCGTTGTCGAGCCGGTGAGACAGCTCCGAGGCGTCGTGGCGCGAGTGGCACTGGACCCGGACCTCGAAGTCCGGGTAGCCCTGCTCGGCGGATTCCTCGCGCTCGTCCTCGACGCGCTCCTCGAACTCCGCCTCGGTGTCGGCCGCGGTGACCGGCAGCGGCTCGTCGGGGCTCTCCCACTCCTCGGAGACCGGGTGCCACTGCGCGATCTGCACGTCCACGGTGATGTCGTGCTGCTTGGCGAGCTGCACCACGAGGTCAGCGGCACCCTGCGCCTGCTCGCGCGAGCCCGCGTAACAGAAGACCAGCGGGCCCTCGACGGAGACGACGACGCGGTCATGGAAGGACTGGCGCAGGTCGTGCTCGAGCTCGTCGGCATCGAGCTGCTCGGTCAGCGCCCGGGCCACCCCGTCGTCTTGGACATCGATCCGTACTCGCCAATCGTCGTTCACGGCCCAGAACAGTAGATCACCCGCGCCGGCCGGGGTTGGCCGCTTCGTAGGATGAGGAGAGACATGAGTTCTGGAAATCGAGGTTTTGCGGCGTCGCACGGTGCCGGTGGCAGCGGATTCATGCGCTCGACCCGCGGCTCGGGCAAGAAGACGCCGGAGCTGATGGACCCCACGCGCGAGCGCGACCGCGGGCGGATCCTGGCCCTGTTCAAGCCCTACCGCGCTCGGCTGACAGTGGTGCTGGTGATGATCATCGTCGCTGCCGGGGTGAGCATGCTCAACCCGTTCCTGCTCAAGGCGGCGTTCGACACGGGGCTCGCCAAGCACAACGACGCGGTGTTGACCGCGACGGTGCTCGGGATGATCGCTCTCGCGATCTTCACCAACGCCACGTCGGTCTGGCAGACCTACCTCTCCAACATGGTCGGCCAGCAGGTGATGCACGACCTCCGCGCGGCCGTCTACCGGCACCTGCAGCGGATGTCCCTGGCCTTCTTCACCCGCACCCGGACCGGCGAGATCCAGTCCCGGATCGCCAACGACATCGGCGGCCTGGACAGCGTCGTCACCACCACCGCAACGACGATCGCCTCCAATGTGACCACGGTGCTGGCAGCGCTGGTGGCCATGTGCATCCTGAACTGGCATCTGGCGCTGCTCTCGCTGATCTTCGTCCCGCCCAGCGTGTGGGGGACGCGTCGTGTCGGCAAGATCCGCCGCCGGATCACCACCGAGCAGCAGAAGCGCCTAGCCGACCTGTCGGCGCTCGTGGCTGAGTCATTGTCGGTATCCGGGATCATGCTCGGTAAGACGATGGGGCGCGGGCAGGACCTCGCCGAGCGCTTCACCGGGGAGTCGAAGGGCATCGCCGATCTCGAGGTCCGCAGCCGGATGACCGGCCGCTGGATGATGGCCACGATCCAGTTCATCTTCGCCGTCCAGCCGGCCATCGTCTACTGGCTGGCGGGACAGGCGTTCGTCGGCAGTTCGATCACCATCGGGACGGTGGTGGCGTTCACCACACTGCAGACGCGGCTGCTGTTCCCAATCAACTCCCTTCTCGGCACCCAGGCCGACCTCGAGTCCTCGATGGCGCTGTTCGACCGCATCTTCGAGTACCTGGACCTGCCGATCGACATCGTCGAGGCCTCAGATCCGGTGACGCTACGCCGCGACGAGGTCCTCGGCGAGGTGCGCCTCGAGGACGTCTCGTTCCGCTATGGCGTGCCCGGCACCGAGGCCGAGGACTGGACGCTGCGTCACATCGACCTCGTGGTGCCGGCGGGGACGCGCACCGCCATCGTGGGGGAGACCGGCGCGGGCAAGACCACCCTCGGCTACCTGGCGGCGCGGCTGTATGAGCCCCAGGAGGGCCGCGTGACGATCGATGGGGTCGACATCCGCAAGGTGTCGCTGGCCTCGCTGGCGGCGACCGTCGGAGTCGTCTCCCAGGAGACCTATCTCTTCCACGCCAGCGTCCGCGAGAACCTGCGCTTCGCCCGCCCGGACGCCACCGACGAGGAGGTCGAGGACGCGGCGCGCACCGCGCGGATCCACGACCTCGTGGCCTCGCTGCCCGACGGCTATGACACCATCGTCGGGGAGCGCGGCTACCGCTTCTCCGGCGGCGAGAAGCAACGTATGGCGATCGCCCGCACGGTGCTTCGCAACCCGCCCGTGCTGGTGTTCGACGAGGCCACGAGCTCGCTGGACACGCGGACCGAGTACGCCGTGCAGGCCGAGCTCGAGCGGCTCTCGGAGGGGCGCACGACGATCACCATCGCCCACCGCCTCTCCACCGTTCGCGACGCCGATCAGATCGTGGTCCTCGACAGCGGCCACATCGTCGAGCGCGGCACCCACGAAGAGCTGATGGAGCGCGGCGGTGCCTACGCGGCGCTGCTGGCGCGCGATGTGGCCGACGAGCCTGATTTGCCTGATCCCGGGAAGGCAACCGGGCCCAGAGCGTCTTAAGCGAGTAAGGGTCACCTGACACGAGGCTGAGGGCCTCGCGCCGACGACGTACTGGCGCGAGGTGGACTGCGTGGGCGAGCGCAGCCGTTGACGCGCGTGTTGCTGACCCCTGCGCGCAGCCGCCTTCGCAGGCGGCGCGCGATCCGGCGTACACGTTCAGATCGGAGTAGACGTGCCCCCCCACACCCCCGAGTCCCCGCATACCGAGCGCCCAGAGCGCGTGACCAATCGGCGACGTTTCATCGCCGGGGCCGGCCTGACCGGGCTCACCGTGCTCGGCGTCGGCTCGCTGTCCGCCGCTCCCGCGGCCTTCGGCGCCGGCAACCTGTCCACGGGCGACGCCGCCATCCTGCGGTTTCTGGCGGCGGCCGAGATCCTGGAGACCGACCTGTGGCAGCAGTACAACGAGCTGTGCGGGATCCAGGACCATGAGCTGCCCCACGGCCACGGGAACAAGGCGTTCACCAAGGCGCTGAGCAACCTCGACTCAGACATGGCTCAGTACGTCCACGACAACACCTTCGACGAGTTCACCCACTTCACGTTCCTCAACGCGTACCTGACGTCGCGCGGGGCGCAGCCGGTGAACCTCGATCAGTTCCGGACGCTGCCCGGGAGCACGGCCAGCGGCGCGGCCAACCTCAAGCGACTGACCAACCTGATGGAGCTCACCGTGGACACCAGTTGGTGGACCCGGTACCGCTCGCGCCACAAGAACCCCGACCTGGGCGACACCTTCCCGCCGGCGGTGGCGGGGCTGGCCAAGGGCCGGTGGCCGGCGATCCCCCGGACCGATGCCGACCTCAAGAACGCCAAGCACCTCCAGGCGATCGCCAACACCGCTGGGTTCCACTTCGCCACGGTTGAGCAGGGCGGCACCAGCCTGTACCCCGCGCTGGCCCAGCGCGTCCAGGACCCGGAGGTGCTGCGGATCGTGCTGGCCATCGGTCCCACCGAGACGATGCACTTCCAGACCTGGTCAGACAAGGCGGGTAACGCTCCGCCGCTCAAGGATCCGACCAACGGCCTGGTCTTCCCGGACCTCAACAAGAAGCCGTTCGGCGGCACGAACTTCCAGACCAACCTGATCATGCCCGAGCCGACGACCACGTTCCTGGGCAGCAAGTTGCCGGCCTGCTCGATGATCCGCCCCACCGAGACCAAGGGCATCGCCATGGGCGTGGCCAAGTTCCTCACCGCGATGGGCCTGTTCCGCGGCCAGTCGCCGGCGTTCTTTACGGCGATGACGACGCTGGCCCAGCAGGCTGACGCCGCAACGCGGTAGCCGCCACGCCGTTGCTGGGAGGGGCGGCGGTCGCCCGCGCCGCCCCTCGTTCAGCGCAGCAGGCCGCGCGAGATGACGAGCCGCTGGATGTCGGAGGTGCCCTCCTCGATCTCCTCCAGCTTGGCGTCACGCATCCACTTCTCCACCGGGTACTCCCGGCTGTAGCCCCAGCCGCCGAGCGTCTGCACTGCCGCCCAGGTGCACCACATCGCCGTCTCGGAGGCGTGCAGCTTCGCCATCGCCGCCTCGGTGGTGGCCCGCTCGCCGCGGTCCACCATCTGCGCCGCGCGCCAGGTGAGCAGCCGGCTGGCGTCGACGCGCAGGGCCATGTCGGCCAGGCGGAAGGCCACGGCCTGATGCTGGCCGATCGGCTTGCCGAACTGCTCGCGCTCCTTGGCGTAGGCGGTGGCGTACTCGAGCGCCGCCCGGGCCAGGCCGGTGGCGGAGGCCGCGAGCGTCACCCGTGAGCGGTCAAAGGTGTGCATCAGCCCGGTGAAGCCGGTGCCCTCGTCGCCGATGCGCCGGTCCTCTGAGACGAACAGGTCGTCCAGGAACAGCTCGCAGTTGGGGATCGCCCGCTGGCCCATCTTGCGCAGCGTCGGTCCGCAGCGCAATCCCTCGTCGTCGTCCTGGATCAGGAACGCGGTGATCCCGCGATGGCCGCTCCCCGGCTCGACGGTGGCGAAGATCACGTAGAAGCGCGACACCCCGCCGTTGGAGATCCACGCCTTCTGGCCGGTCAGCACATAGCCGCCGTCGACCCGGCGCGCCCGGGTGCGGATCGACGCGGCGTCCGATCCGCTCTCGGGCTCCGTGATCGCCAGCGCGGTGAACGGCGGGTCCTCGCCGGCCAGTGGTGACAGCCAGCGCTGCTTCTGCGCGTCGGTGCCCAGCGCGAGCAACGGTTCGGCGAAGAAGCCGTTGGAGGTGATGAGGTTCCCGATCCCGCTGCAGCCGTGCGAGAGCTCCTCCTGCACGATGCATCCGGTCAGGCAATCGGTCATGCCGGCGCCGCCGTACTCCTCGGGCAGCATGAACGAGGTCAGCCCGAGCCGGGAGGCCTTGGCCCAGATCTCGCGCGGTAGCTCGGTGTCGGCCTCATCGACGGCGAGCGAGATCGGGCGGATCTCCCGGGCGGCGAACTCCCGGCAGACCCGCTGGATCTCGCGCTGCTCGTCGCTGAGCTCAAGCATGGACGGCGGGCTCGGCCACGCGGTAGGTGACGAGCTGCTCCAGGCCGCGCTTGGACACCTCGTTGGCGATGATCATCCGCTGGATCTCCGACGTGCCCTCCCAGATCCGGTCAACGCGGATGTCGCGATAGAGCCGCTCGACCGGGTTCTCGCGCATGTAGCCGCGCCCGCCGAAGATCTGCAGCGCCCGGTCGATGACCCGGCCGGCGGCCTCGGACGCGGTGAGCTTGACCATCGCCGCCTTGGCGTGCAGGAGCTTGGCCGACATGCCGGCGTCGGCCTCCCAGGCGACCTGATGGGTGAGCGTGCGGCACAGCGCGATGTCGCAGACGCTGTCGGCGATCATCGCGCCGATGAGCTGGTGCGAGGCGATCGGGCCGCCTGACTGGATGCGGGTGTTGGCCCACTCCGAAGCGAGCGTGAGGGCGCGCTCGGCCGCGCCGGTGGCCCGCGCGGCGATCATCAGCCGCTCCTCGACGAACCACTCGCGGGTGAGGTCATAGCCCCCGCCGATCTCTCCCAGCACCTGCTCGGGGCCGACGGCGACGGCGTCGAAGATGAACTCGGGGTGCTCGAAGACGAAGGTATGCATGTACGCGGGCGTCCGCTTGACCGACACTCCAGGCAGGTTCTTGTCGACGAGAAACAGGGTGGGGGCGCGCTCCTCGCCCACGAGGGCCTGGACGATGAGGAAGTCGGCGACGTCGCCGACGGTCACGAACCACTTCTCGCCGCTGATGCGGAAGCCATCACCGTCGCGCTCGGCCACGGTCTCGATGAGCGACGGGTCAGAGCCCGCCTTCTCCTCGGTGACGGCGAAGCAGTCACGGCGCTCGCCGTTGATGGCGGGGACCAGGTAGCGCTCGCGCTGGGCGGGGGTGCAGTGGCGCAGGGCGTTGGCCGGCCGCCACACGGCGTCCCACAGTGCGTTGGTGAGCTGGCCCAGCCGCTCCTGCACGATGACCTGCTCGAGCACGGAGAGGCCCTGGCCGCCCCACTCGGTGGGCATGTTGATGGCATTGAGCTCGTGCTCGAGGGTGAGCCGCCGGATCTCGGCCAGCGACTCATCGGGCAGCCCGCGGCCCTGCTCGCACGGCTCCTCAAAGCCGATGATGGCCTCGGTCAGAGCCTGGGCGCGGTCGCGCAGCTCCTGCTGCTCAGCGGTGTAGGTGAACTGCACGGTGTCGCTCCTGTGGTTCGGCATTAGCGGGTGCATGGATGAAGCGCGCGTCGAGGGCGATCGCCTCGGTGCGCGTGACCAGCAGAGGGTTGATCTCGAGCTCGGCGAGCTCGGGGTGGGCGGCGGCCACCCGTGACAGCGCGGCCAGCGCAGTGGCGGCAGCGGCGATGTTCAGCGGGGGCCGCCCGCGAGCGCCGGTGAGCAGCGGCGCGATGCGCAGCGCACGCAGCATGGCGTCGGCGTCGGCCTCGGTCACCGGGGCCAGGCGGACCGCGGTGTCACGGAGGATCTCGGCATAGAGGCCGCCGCTGCCGGCCAGGGCCACCGGGCCGAAGCGGGGGTCCCAGCGGGCGCCGATGAGCAGCTCGATGCCGTCGGTGAGCGGCGCCATGCGCTCGACCGTGCAGCGCTCGGGGCCCAGGGCATCCGCGATGTCGTCATAGGCGGCGCGCAGCTGGCCCTCGTTGGCGAGGTTGAGCACGACGCCGCCGGCGTCTGACTTGTGGGTCTGGCCCAGGGCCTTGAGCACGACGGGGTAGCCGATCTGCAGCGCGGCGGCGACGGCCTCGTCGGCAGTGGTCACCTCGTGGTGGGCGACGAAGCGGATGCCGGCGCCGGCAAGCAGCGCGCGGGCCTGGAGATAGCCGTCGCCCGCGCCCGGCGGGGTCGGGGGCTCAGCGGTGGGCAGCTCGGGGATCGGCCGCGGCGCCCACGTCCCGCGATCGGCGAGCAGGGCCAGCGCACCCGCGGCCTGCTCGACGGACTCATAGACGGGCACGCCGGAGTGCCGCAGGGCCTGGGCCGCCGGGCCGTGCGGGTACATCGTCTGGGCGACGGCCGGCCGGCCGCTGGCGGAGACGGCGGCGCCGATCAGCTCCGCGGTGCGCAGCTCCGCTTCGGCCGTCTCGGGGCCGTACTCGGCGTAGCCGCCGAAGTAGCCGGTGACCAGCAGCGCGTCGACCTCGTTCCCGCCCAGCAGGTCACGCGAGATCCGGTCAAAGACGTGCACATCCTGCTCGGCGGCGCCGGCCAGGTCGATCGGGTTCGACACGCCGGCTGCCGCCGGGAGCATCTCCCGCAGGGGCGAGACGGCCGCCTCCGAGAGCTCGGGCACCTCGAGGCCGGCCTGGATAGCCACCGCGGCCGCGATGCTGACATGGCCTCCGCCGTCGCCGAGCACGGCCACCCGTCGCCCGCGGGCGGCGGGGGAGCGCAGCAGCGCCTGGGCGGCATCGACGAGCTCGCGCGGCGTGCGCACCCGCAGGACGCCGGCGGCGGCAAAGGCGGCGTCGATGGTGGCGCCGTCCGAGGCCAGCGCGCCGGTGTGCGACTGGACCGCGCGCGAGCCCGCGCCGCTGCCGTCGATGGCCAGGGCGACCACGGGGGTGCCGGCGTCCACGGCGCGGGCGGCGGCGCGCGCGAAGGCTCGGCCGTCGCGGAAGTCCTCGATGTAAACGGCGATGACTTCGGTGGCGTCGTGGGCGGCGAAGGCGTCGATGAGGTCGGTGGCGCCGAGGTCGGCCTGGTTGCCCAGTGAGGCAAAGCGCGAGAACCCGAGCCCCTCGGGGGCGGCCATCAGCCCCAGCTCGAGCGCGAGGTTGCCGCTCTGGGAGATGAGCCCGATGGCGCCCGCGGGCAATGGGTTGGGGACGAGCTCGAGCCGTCGCCCTGAGTCAAGGACGCCGAGGCAGTTGGGCCCGAGCAGCACCGCTCCGGCATCGCGGACGCGTTGCGCGAGGGCCGCATCGTGTTCGCCGCGCTCGTCGCCCCCCGCGCCGGCGCTGATGACGACGAGCGCCCGGGCCCCGGCTTGTAGCGCGGCCTCGACGGTCGCGCTGATCGCGGGGCCCGGCACCGCGACGACGACGAGCTCGGGCGCCTCGGGCAGCTCGTCGAGGGCTCGATAGGCGCGGCGGCCGAGGATGGTGGTGGCGCGATGGTTGACGAGATAGGCCGGCCGGTGGGACTCGCCGCGCAGCGCGCCCTGAGCCAGCCAGTTGCCCCACTTGCGCGTGTCCTCGGAGGCGCCGACGACCGCGACCGACGCGGGGTCAAAGAGGGCATCGATGGGGCGGGCGGTCATGGACGGGGTGGCCGGCAGAACGATCATCTGAAACAATGAGTTGAAATGGCCGTTTCAAGTGGAAACGTACAGCAGCGGCCCCGCCGGCGTCTAGACGACGTGCGGCGCCCCCAGATCCTGGCCACGACGGTGGCGCTCATCGGCGAGCGTGGCCTGTGGGACGTGCGGCTGGCCGACGTGGCCAAGCGCGCCGGGATCAGCGCCACGAGCGTCGTCTACTACTTCGGTTCCAAGGATCAGCTGTTTGCCCAGGCCATCGCCGAGGCCGACGATGCGTTCTACGAGCCGCTGCTCTCAGAGCTGGCGGGGCTGGGCAGCGCCGCGGAGCGGATCGCCTGCCTGTTCGTACGCTCGAGCACCAGCGACTGGCCGCTGTGGATGGACCTGTGGGTCTACTCCCGCCACCACCCCGAGACGGCGATGTCCCAGCGCCATTTCCACGAGCGCTGGCGGCGCACCATCGCCGATGTCGTCAGGCACGGGTGCAGCACGGGGGAGTGGAGCGTCGCCGACCCCGACGCGGTGGCGCTGCGGCTGTCGGCGCTCACCGACGGGCTGGCGGTCCACATGGTGCTCGGCGACGCCGAGCACACCCCCGAGGCCTACGTGGCGATGTCGCTGGCGGCGGCGTCGCTGGAGCTCGGCTGCGACCCGGGCGAGCTCGAGCGGGCGGCTACGAGGTCGGCTGCGCCGCCACGATGAGCTGGCGCAGCACCACCATCGCCGGCCCGGGCGCGTCGAGCGCCCAGCGCAGCTGCTCGCCGAGATCCTCGGGGGTGGCGGTGCGCACCGGGACGCCGTAGGCGTCGGCGATCGCCTCGAGGTTCTTGCCGGGCAGCTCGACCGAAGTGGTCTGGCCGAACCGGTCGCGCTGGTACTCGCGCAGGATCCCGTAGCCGCCGTCGTCGACGACGAGCAGCTTGGCGGCGATGTCGTGCTGGGCGGCGGTTCCGAGCTCGGCGATCGTGTACTGGAGCCCACCGTCGCCCATCACGGCGAGCACGGGGCGCCCCGGATCGGCGACGCGCGCGCCGATCGCCGCCGGCCAGGCATACCCGAGCGTCCCCGAGCCCATCGGGTACAGGAACTGCTGGCCGCCGCCGAGGCGCAGGTGCGGGGCCGCCCAGTAGGCGAGGATGGTCATGTCCCAGACGGTGACCGCGTCGGCCGGCAGCGTCCGCTCGATCGTCTCGAGCAGGCCGAGCTCGAGCTCGCGCCCCTGGGACTGCAGCCCGGACCGGATGCGATCGTGCGCGGCGGCGACCCGTGCCTCGGCATCGGTCGCCGGGGGCGGATGGGGATGGTCCTGGGAGAGCTCGGCGAACAGGGCCAGCAGGGTCAGCTTGGCGTCGCCGACAAGGGGCAGCGCGCTGTAGTTGACGCCGATGCGCTCGGGGGCGGCGTCGAGGTGGATGACCTGGCCGCCGAAGCGCAGGCCGTACTGGTCGGTCGTCTCGGCGCCCAGCTCCGTGCCGACGCACAGCACGACGTCGGCGCCCGACAGCAGCTCCTGGAGCGCGGCCTCGTCGCACCCTGAGCCGGCGGCGAGCGGGTGGTCGGCCGCGATCGCGCTCTTGCCCATGTACGTGGTCGCCACCGGGGCCTGGATGAGCTCGGCGAGCTCGAGCAGCTCGCGGGTGGCGCCGGAGCGCAGGACCCCGCCACCGGCCCAGATCACGGGGTGCTTGGCGTGGGCCAGCCGGGTGGCGGCGGTGAGGACCTGCTCGAGCGGCGCGCACTGGCGCTCGACCATCGCCTCGAGCGTCGTCACCGGGCCGCCCGGCGCGGGCGCGCTGAGCAGGTCGACGGGGATCTCGAGGTAGACGGGACCGCTCGGCGGGGTGAGGGCGACCCGCCACGCCTGCGCCACCAGTCCGGGGATCGACTCGACGCTGTGCGCCCGGGTCGCGTCCTTGACGATCGGCGCGAACGAGGCGAGCTGATCGGGCAGCTCGTGCAGGTAGCCGCGGCCCCGGCCGATGAGGTGCGACGGGATCTGGCTGGAGATCGCCACCACGGGGACGTGTGAGCTGGCGGCCTCCATCAGCGCGGTGAGGGAGTTCAGCGCGCCCGGCCCAGTGGAGAGAAACAGAGGTGCCGGGTGGCCGCTGGAGCGCGCGTACCCATCGGCCGCGAACCCGGCGGCCAACTCGGTCCGCGTCCCGTAGACGGAGATGGAGCCCTCGCGCAGGCCCTCCCAGATCGGGAGCGCGTGGATCCCGGGGACGCCGAACGCGGCCTCGGCGCCGAGCGCGGCCAGGCTCTCGGCGACGAGGTGGCCGCCGATCCGCTTGGCCATCAGCCGGCCTCCGCCGTGGCGCTGTCGGCGCTCGGCTCCAGGATGGCGCGCGTGCCCTCGAGGACCGCCTCCTCGAGCGTGCGGGGACCCAGGACGTCACCGACGCGGATGGCGCAGGGGTGGGATTCGAGCGCCGCCCACAGGTCGTCGGCGGGGGCGCGGCCCTGGGCGAGGACGAGCGTCGCCACGTCGGGGAGCGGTGTGTGGGCGCCCGAGAACACATGACGCAGCGCGACCGCCTCGCCGTCGAGCGCCAGCTCGGTGTGGTGCAGGATGGTGATGCCCTGCTCATCCAGGCGCCCGAGGTAGAGGTTGCGCTGGTACTGATGAAGCGTCTCGCCGGGGACGACCCCCGCGCAGGCGAGCGTGACCTCGCGGCCGGCGCCGGCCAGGCGCTCGGCGGCGTCCAGGCCGTCCCATCCACCGCCCCAGTCGGCGATGAGGACGGGACCGGCGACGTCCTGGGGTGAACGGATGGCGTCCCAGGCCGGGACGAGCTCGAGGTCGGTCGCGGGCACGGTAGGGAGGTATGGTCGCGCACCGCTGGCCAGCACGACCGCGTCATAGCCGGCGGCGAGCTCGGCATCGGCCTCGGTGTCGAGCTGGAGGGTGACCCCGGCGGCGCGCAGGCGGGCGGTGGTGGAGCGCAGGTAGCGCTCCCACAGCTCGGTGTGGGCGGGGGCCACGCCGGCCAGCCGTAGCTGACCGCCGATCTCTCGCTGGCGCTCGACCAGGGTGACGTCGTCGCCCGCGCGGCCGGCCTCGATCGCCGCGGCGGCGCCGGCCGGTCCGGCTCCGATCACGAGCATCCGCCGGGCGTGCCCGCTGGCGTGGGGGATGGCGTGGTGGTCGCCGGCGCCGAGCGTCAGCTCGCGGCCGGTGCGGGCGTTGACGGCGCAGCCGATCGGCACGCCGGCGTGGTAGTGGCCGATGCAGGCCTGGTTACAGCCGATGCACTCGATGACCTCGTCGTTCTGGCCGGCCAGCGTCTTGGCCACCAGCTCGGGGTCGGCGATGAGGGCGCGGGTGAGGCCGACGAGATCGGCGACGCCATCATGGATGAGACGGTCGGCCGCCACCAGGTCGACCACGCGGGTGGTGGCGAGCACCGGAAGCTGCTGTGGGATGGCGGCGCGCACGGCAGCGGCGGGCAGGGCGATGGCGGCGGCGGGCGTGGGCGGGGGAGGGGCGATCCACGTCGAGGCCGACGGGAACGCGGAGTGGCCCAGCACGAGCGACACGAAGTCGAGCAGCCCTGCTTGATGCAGGTGCAGGACCGCGTCGATGCAGTCCTGCACGGTCATGCCGCCCGGGGTGAGCTCGTCGGCGGACAGGCGCGCGCCCACCGCCATCGGCCGCTCGCCGACGGCCTCGCGCATCGCGGTGAGGACCTCGGTGCAGAAGCGCAGCCGCGCGGTGAGGTCGCCGTCCCATGCGTCTCCGCGCCGGTTTGACTGGCGCGAGAGGAACTGAGCGGGCAGGTAGCCGTGCGAGATCGACAGCTCGACGCCGTCGAGCCCGCCCTGCGCGGCGTGATCGGTGGAGATGGCGTAGCCCTCGATGAGCTGTGAGATCTCCGTGTGCGTGAGCGCGCGCGGCTCGGTCTTGAAGCGCAGGCTGGGGATGGCCGACGGCGCCGCCGTGGGCGCCCGGGGGGAGGCTGAGATCTGCTCGCGGCCGCCGTGGTTGAACTGGACGAAGAGCTTGGTGTCGTGGGCGTGCACCGCGTCGGCGAGCCGCCGGTAGGCCGGCACGACCTCGGGCAGGAAGCCCCCGATGGTGTGCGCGGTGAGCAGCCCGGTGGGGTCGGTGGCCGTCGCCTCGATGAAGATCGCGCCCGCCCCGCCCCGGGCCCGCGCCTCGTGGTAGGCGACGAGGTCCTCGGTGGGGAGGTGGTCGTGGACGAGGCTCGTCTGGTGCGAGGTCGAGACGACGCGGTTGCGCAACTGCACCGGGCCGAGCGCGATCGGCGCCATCAGCGCCTCGAGCGCGCCGGTGGCGCTCACCGCGCGGCGGCGGCCTGCACCCATGCCTCTTCGCGCGCGTCGCCGGTGCTGTCGGCGTCGTGAGGCTGAGCGGGGGTGAGGCGGGCTTTGATCACAGGTCGCAAGGTGAGCACCATAATCGCCGAGAGGCCGAGAAGGGGAACGGCGTCGCTGGTGGCCTGCGACAGGTTCGCGGCGGCGGGGGCGCCGATGACCTCGCCGACGGCCCAGGCGAGGTTGAGCATCATCGTGGCCACGACCAGCGGGATGCCGAGCCGCTCGGAGGTGTCGGTGATGACGGTGAGTGCGGGGATGGTGTACGCGGTGAGCGGGCCGCCGAGCGCGATCACGCTGACGATGGCCAGCAGCACGGCGCTCTGCGGGAGCGGCAGCAGCGCCATGAGGATCGCCGTGAGCGTCAGCCCGGCGTACAGCGGCACGCCGGCGCCGCGGCGGTCGACGGTGCGCCCGATCGGGCCCGAGACGGCCATGCTCAGCAGCGAGGCGATCAGGAAGACGGCGCCGATCACGATGGTGTGGGCGCCGTAGCGCGCCAGCCGCAGCGGCAGCAGTGTGCTGGTGGCGCCGATCGTCGCCGCCTCGAGCAGAATCAGCCACGAGCCGAGGCGGATGAGGGGGCTGCGGGCCATGTCGCGCAGCGGCGACCTGGTCTTGGCGGTCGGGGCCTGGCGCACCGGCTCGGGGTGACGCGCGGTCCAGACGGCGAGCCCGACCGCGCTCGCCCCGACGACGGCGAACACGGGCCCGGTGCCGATCGTCACCGCGAGGATCCCGAGCACGGGGCCGATCAGAGTGCCGAAGATGGCCGCGCCGATGACCGAGCCGAGCATCGCGCCGCGCCGCTCGCGTGGCGCGACGATGATGACCCAGGTCAGCCCGCCGCCCCAGATGAAGCCGCAGCCCGCGCCCTGGATGAAGCGCAGGGCGTCGAGCGTGACAATGCTCGTGGCGAAGCCGAAGCCGGCGATCGAGACGGCGAAGAGCAGCAGCCCGATCACCGTCGTGCGGCGTACGCCGGCGCGGGTGGCGATCCAGGCGCCGAGGAGCGAGCCGGGGATGATCCCGGCCGGATAGGCGCCGGCGAGGACGCCGACGGCGGGCTTGGACGCGCCGAGGACGTGGGCGTAGTGGGGCAGCACCGGCGTGATCGCCGAGTACATGGCCGACTCGAAGAGCAGCAGCACGCGGACCAGCACGACGGTTCCGCGCGCAGGGTCCTGGCGGCCGTACTTGACCGCCTCCAGCCGGGAGCGCAGCAGGCACATGATCCAGCTCATGGCGCTGCCACCAATGCCGCGGCTAGCCGGCGCAGCCGCGGGTTGAGGTCCTCGGTCCGGCCCGAAGCGAGCTGCTCGAGCAGGAGCCCGTCGGTGGCGCCGATGAGCAGCTCGGCGTCGCCGCGTGGGTTAGCCGAGCCGGCGCGCTCGAGCAGCCGGCTGAGCGTGAGCATGTAGGCCTCGGTCCAGCGCTGGGCGATCTGCCGCAGCGCCGGGCGCCGGGCGGCCTCCAGGAGCAGTGCGAAGGTGGCGATCAGCGAGCCGCGGTTGGGCTGAGAGCCGTCGTCGCACTCGCCGATGGCGCCGACGACGGCGTCCAGCGGGTCCGTATCGGACTGCGCCATCGCGGCGCCGTACTCGAGCAGCCGCGCGGTGTCGCGCTCGGCCGCCAGCTCCAGCGCCGCGGTGAGCAGGTGCTCCTTGGAGTCAAACCAGTACGTCGTGGAGGCCAGCGGGAGCCCGGCCACCTCGGCCACCCGGCGGTGCGTCACCGCATCAGGGCCGACCTCGGCCACGATCCGCAGCACTGCCTCCAGCAGCGCCTCGCGGCGTGCGGCGCCGCGGGGGCGGGGGGTCTCAGGGGTGGTGCGCGTCTTGGGGGCAGCCGTGGTCGCCATCGGTACAAGTGTACCAATCATCGGTACATATGTACCGATCTGTGCGCACGGGCACATGCGCGGCCTGACCCGGGTGAGTGCGACGTTTGTCGCACTGCCCGCGTCGCTGCGCTCACCCGTGGATGCCGTCCCCGGGCCGTTGGCCGAAGCCGCGGGCCCGGGGTGGCGACCCGCTACTTCAGCTTCGGCAGCGTCTGGGCCTCGAGCGAGGCGATGATGTGGTACCCGGGCGTCTTCATGTGGATGTTGAAGGTCCCGTCGCAGAAGTAGGTCAGGGTGCAGACCTTGGCGACCGGCACCGGGATCTGACCGAAGGTGGGGTCAGTCGTGGCCAGGAACGGGCCGTAGGCGCCCGTGGCCTGGGTCACGTCGACGAACGCTGCGCCGACGGTGTCGTAGGCCTTCTTGAGGCCGGGGTTGATGACGTCCTGGAAGGCGCTGATCGATCCCGGGACGAGGGCCAGAGTGTTCGGGCCGAGGACCGTCGGATGCACCCACAGCCCCAGCTCGACGTCGGGGTAGGTCGAACCGATGATCCGCATCTGCGAACCGCCCGCCGCCCGGAGCTGCTTGACGATCTTGGTCAGGTTCTTGATCGCGCCGGGCATGTTGGCCTTCACGCAGCCCGTGGGATCGGCCTGCGTGGGGCAACCGTCGACGTCGTTGCCGCCGATCGAAACGGTGACGACCTTGACTTGGTTGGGGTGACTCTTGATGAAGGCAACCGCTGCCTGGGTCTGACTCTTGTTGGGATAGTTGGCCGCTCCCGGCGCGAGCGCCTGCGGGACACACCCCACGGCCGATGCCGTCAGCATCGAGGTCGTCGTCGCTCCGCCGCAGCCGAGGTTGACGAGCTTCAGATGCCAGCCGCGGGCGGCGGCCAGCGGGACCAGCTGATCGGCGGGGCCGTTGTGGGTCGAGCCCTGTGTTCCACCGGGCAGTTCCTGCCAGCCGACCGAGTACGAGTCGCCGAGCGAGAGCAGGATCCCTTTGACCTGCTTGGGCTTCGGCGCGGACTTGTGCGCGGCCGAGGCGGCTGGCGCGAGCACCAACAGCGCGAGCAGGCCCAGGGCCAGGGCACGAAAACGACGTTGCATACAACTCCTCCTTGATGTACGGCGTCCTGCGGGATGGAGCAGCGTAGCGGCCCGGCTCTCCGGCCACGCCAGGCCTGACCGCGAGCCCCGGTCAGTTGACTCGCAGCCGCGAGACGATGCGTGACATCGTCAGCCCCGCCTGCGGGCCGCCGTCGATGGCGAAGACGAGCGGGCCGTCGGCGACCACGCCGAGCCCGTGGCGCGGCACCGGCAGATCGGCCAGCGGGCTCCAGCGAGCGGTGCGCAGATCGAGCCGATCCACCTCGCCCACGGTCTGGGTGCCGCTCTCACCGCCGACGACCACGATGCTGCCGGCGGCCGTGACGGCTTCGAAACCGGACCGCGCCACCGGCAGCGACGGCATGGACTGCCACGTTGATGCCCCCGGCGTGTAGCGCTCGACGTAGGTGAAGCTGCCCAGCCCCAGCGCGCGGCCCCCCAGAGCCCAGATGGCGCCATCCGCCGCCACGGCGGCGAGGTGCTCGCGCGGATGTGCGAGCGACGGCCCCAGGGTCCAGCGGCCGGAGTCAAAGTCAAAGATGGCAAGGCTCGAGAGAGCGCTGGTCACATCGTTTCGCCCGCCGACGACGTAGAGGCGATGACCGAGGACGGCGGCACCGGCGGCTGCGCGCGCCACGGGAGCGTCGGGCATCGACGCCCACTGCCCCGTGGCGGGGTCATAGCGCCAGAAGCCCCGCACGGCACCGGTGCTCGTGTCCCCCGGCCCTCCGTACCCGCCGACCACGTAGAGCCGGCCGCCGAAGCTCACGGCGTTCATGTGGTTGAGCGCCTGGGGCATCGGCGCCAGCGTGCTCCAGTGCTGCGTGCGCAGGTCCACTCGCTGCACCACATCGCTCGAGCGACCCGCGGCATCAAAACCGCCGACGACGTAGACCGCATCGCCGATGCGCGCGGCTGCCACCTCGCCGCGCGGCGTCGGCGCCTCGGGGAGGTCGGCCCAGCGGCCCGCCGTGATGTTGGCCAGCGGCAACCCTGCTGGAGTCGCACGGCGGGTGGGGGAGGCCTTGGTGCGGTTGGCCTGCGACCGGCTGGCCGTCGTGGTCGTCACCGCCCCCGCTCGACGCGACGGCCCGCTCGACCCCCCACCGGAGAGCAGGAGCCAGATGAGCACCCCCACCACTCCGGCGATCGCCAGCACCGCCCCGGCTCGGCGGCGAGCATAGGTCGCGGGAGTGGGGGTCACCGCTGGCCTGGCGGTCGGGACATCAGCGGGGCGATGGTGGTGAGCATGGCTCTCATGCCTGAACAGGTATCACCCGAAGCACACCGCAACGCACCTCTATGAATGAAGTCTCACGCCGCCTCGCGCCTCGATATCCATTCATGCGATGACGCGCGGGCCGTCAGACTTCTGTTCATGGCGGTGATGGCGTGCTTGAACGGAGGGCGTACCCGGGCCGAGCATCCCGGCGTCCCGTTGTCGCCCGCGGAGCTCGCCGCCGACGCGCTCGCCGTTCACGCCGCCGGGGCGTTCGCCGTGCACATCCATCCGACGGATCGCCACGGGGTCCAGACGATGGACGCCAAGGCCTGCGATGCCGCGGTGACGGCAATCCGCGCCGCGGTTGCGCGGCTGCCGATCGGCGCCTCCACCTCTGCCTCGATCAACCCCGATCCGTTCGCCCGCTCGGCCGCGCTCGCCACCTGGCGGCAACGACCCGACTTCGTCTCGGTCAATCTCTCCGAGCTCGGCTGGACGGGCATCGCCCGCTCCGCACGGCATGCAGGGCTCGCCATCGAGGCCGGACTGACCACCCCGGCCGAGGCCGAGGAGCTCCGACGCAGCCCGTTCGCTCATCAGATCCTGCGGGCGCTGGTGGAGGTTGACGGCGGCGTGGAGGACGCCCGCGCCATCGCAGCGCTGATCCCGGACGGCGTCGCACAGCTCTGGCACGGGTCCGGACCGCGGACGTGGGAGGTCATCTCAGCGGCGGGGGCGGCCGGCATCGACGTGCGCGTCGGACTGGAAGACGTGCTGGTGCTTCCCGACGGCAGCACCGCGACAGACAACGCCGAGCTTGTCAGCGCCGCCGTCGCGCTGATCGCGGGCCCAGCCTAGACAGGGGCGGCGGCAGTTCAGCGTCCGCGCAGCAGCGGCCGTGCCTGCCGGGCCATCTCGAGATCCTCTCGCGCGGTCACGACAAGCGTCCGGACGGAAGCCGCGGTGTGGCCGATCTCGGCATCGGACGTGGCCTCCGTGTTTCGGCGAGCGTCGAGCTGCACGCCGAGGAACCCGAGCCCGTCGGCCGCGCGCGACCTGACCTCCGCAGACCGCTCTCCCACTCCTCCCGTGAACGCGAGCACGTCGATCCCGGCCATCGCAGCCGCCATGGCACCGATCAGCGATCGCAGCCGATGGATGTAGACGTCGAGCGCGAGTCGCGCCGTGTCGTCGCCGGTGCCGGCGCGACGCAGGATCTCCCGCATGTCACCGGTGCCGGCGATCCCGGCCAGACCTGATTCGTGCTCGAGCGACTGGGCCAGATCACGCTCAGTCAGCCGCTCGCGCTCGAGCAGCCACAGCAGCATCCCCGGGTCGACGCTGCCCGAGCGGGTGGCCATCACGAGCCCGTCGAGTGGGGTGAATCCCATCGTGGTGTCGACCGATGCCCCGGCGGCAATCGCGCACAGCGATGCGCCGGCGCCCAGGTGGCAGGAGACGATGCGCGCGGAGCCGGGCAGACCGGGACAGAGCTCCGGGACCCGGCGCGCGATCCAGCCGTGCGACAACCCGTGGAAGCCGAACCGGCGCAGTCCCCACCGCTCGCGCCAACGAGCCGGCAGCGGGTACGTCGCCGCCGCCGGCGACAGCGTCTGGTGAAAGGCGGTGTCAAAGCAGGCGACGGCGGGTGTGTCGGGCAGTCGGTTGTTGACGGCCCGTAGCGCCGCCAGCGACTTGGGCTGGTGCAGCGGCGCCAGGTCGGTCAACTCCTCAAGCGCACCGGTGACCTCGGCGTCGATCAGCACCGGGCCCGTGAAGCGGTCGCCGCCGTGGACGATGCGGTGCGCGACCCCGTCACTGTCGGCGAATCCGTCGGTCAGTGCGGCATCGAGCTGTCCGAGGTCCACCTGGGCGCCGGGGGCGTCGAGCTCGCGCTCGGCCAGGATCCGGTCGTCGTCGGCGATCAGGCTGAGCTTGAGCGAGCTCGAGCCGGCGTTGACGGCGAGGATCGTCACCGCAGCCTCAGCCGGCCGCGGAGGCCGCGCCGGTATGGGCGGGCGGCGCTCCGGGCCAGGTCCAGTCGCGCACCTCGACCGGATCCTCGCCGAACTCCCGGGTGTACGCCCGGGCCTCTAGCCGGGCGTCCTGCATCCGCTGGCGCAGTCCCGCAGCCCGCTCGCCCAATCCGGGCACCCGGTCGATCACGTCCATCACCAGGTGGAAGCGGTCCAGGTCGTTGAGCATGACCATGTCAAACGGTGTCGTCGTCGTCCCCTCCTCGTTGTAACCCCGGACGTGAAAGTTGGCGTGATTGGTGCGCCGGTAGGTGAGGCGGTGGATCAAAGAGGGGTAACCGTGATAGGCAAAGATCACCGGCTGTGACGCAGTGAACAGCGCGTCGAACTCGCGGTCAGGCATGCCGTGCGGATGCTCTGACTCTGGCTCCAACCGCATCAGGTCGACGACGTTGATCACCCGCACGGCCAGTTGCGGCAGATGCTCGCGCAGCAACGCCGCGGCGGCAACCATCTCCAGCGTCGGGATGTCCCCGGCGCAGGCCAGCACGACGTCTGGCTCGACGCCGTCGCCAGTCGACGCCCACTCCCAGATCCCCAACCCCCGGGTGCAGTGAGCGATCGCCTCGTCCATGGTGAGATAGTCAAGCGCCGGCTGTTTGCCGGCGACGATCACGTTCACATAGTCACATGAGCGCAGGCAGTGATCGGCAACTGACAGCAGGCAGTTGGCATCCGGTGGCAGGTAGACGCGAACGATCTCGGCCTTCTTGTTGACGACGTGGTCGATGAAGCCCGGGTCCTGGTGGGAGAAGCCGTTGTGGTCCTGGCGCCAGACGTGCGACGAGAGCAGGTAGTTGAGCGACGGGATCGGCCGGCGCCAGGCAATGTGCCGGGTTACCTTCAGCCACTTCGCATGTTGATTGAACATCGCGTCGATGATGTGGATGAACGCCTCGTAGCAGTTGAACAAGCCGTGGCGGCCGGTCAGCAGGTAACCCTCGAGCCACCCTTGGCAGAGGTGCTCGGACAGCACCTCCATCACGCGCCCATCGCGCGACAGATGATCATCCGTGTCGAGTGTCTCGGCCTCCCAGACCCGGTCGGTGACCTCGAACAACGCCGAGAGGCGGTTGGAGGCGGTCTCGTCCGGTCCCATCACCCGGAAGCGATTGGGGTTCAGCCGGACGATGTCACGCAGCATCGTGCCGAGCACCCTGGTCGCTTCGGATGACTGGGTCGCCGCGGCGTCAACCGTCACGGCGTAGTCGCGGAAGTCGGGCATCTCCAGCGCAATCCGTAACAGTCCGCCGTTGGCGTGCGGGTTGGCGCTCATCCGGCTTGTTCCCCGCGGCGGCAGCGCTGCCAGCTCGTCGCGCAGCGTGCCGGCCTCATCGAACAGCTCCTCCGGACGGTAGGAACGCAGCCACTGCTCGAGCAGTGCCAGGTGGGCGGGATCGTTCCGGACGTTGGCCAGCGGCACCTGATGGGAGCGCCAGCTGCCCTCCGTCGGTAGTCCGTCGACGGTCTTGGGGCCGGTCCATCCCTTCGGGGTCCGCAGCACGATCATCGGCCAGCGGGGCCGTCCCTGCCCTCGGCCGGCTCGCGCCGCCGACTGGATCTCGGACACCTGATCCAGGGCTCGGTCCAGCGCGTCTGACAACAACTCGTGGACGGCGAGCTGGTCCTCGGTGTTGACCAGCAGCGGCTCGTATCCGTACCCGCGCAGTAGCGCGTCGAGCTCGTCCAGGTCGATCCGCGCCAGCACGGTCGGGTTGGCGATCTTGTAGCCGTTGAGATGCAGGATCGGCAGAACCGCGCCGTCGCGGGACGGGTTCAGGAACTTGTTGGAGTGCCAGCTGGCCGCCAGCGGGCCAGTCTCCGCCTCACCGTCGCCGACCACACAGCAGACCAGCAGGTCCGGGTTGTCGAACGCGGCGCCGTAGGCATGCAGCAGGCCGTAGCCCAGCTCGCCGCCCTCGTGGATCGACCCTGGGGTCTCGGGCGCGACATGACTTGGGATGCCGCCAGGGAACGAGAACTGCCTGAACAGCCTCTGCATCCCCGCCTCGTCGCGGCTGATCCGCGGGTAGACCTCGCTGTAGGTTCCCTCCAAGTAGGTGTTGGCGACCATGCCCGGACCGCCATGGCCAGGACCGGCGACGTAGATCGCGTTCAGATCACGCTGGCGGATCTGGCGATTGAGGTGGGCGTAGATCAGGTTGAGACCGGGGGTCGTCCCCCAGTGGCCGAGCAGCCTCGGCTTGATGTGCTCGGCCCTCAGTGGCTCACGCAGCAACGGGTTATCGAGCAGGTAGATCTGGCCGACAGAGAGGTAGTTCGCGGCGCGCCAGTACGCGTGGATCAGGTCACGTTCGTCGGTCTGCATGGCTGCCCTCCAACGTCGAGCGGTTCCGGCCGGCGTCAGCGGTAGCCACCACCGTCCCTGCCGGGATCATCGATGGACGCGCTGCGACGGGGTGTAACCCGATGGTGAACGACACCGGGAGCTTGCGCAATCCGTTCATCGGCCAATGTTCTCCGAGCGCCTCGCTCGTGCCCCGACGGTCTGTTCCAGCAGCCGCGTCGTCCACCGCGAGTGGCGTCGTCGAAGCTCGGGTTTGTCGAGGTCGGCTCGTCCGAGGGGCTTGTAGTTCGGAACCCAGCTCTCGACGCCATGGTGCGAACGCGCGACCGCCCATCCGTCCCAGAGCACCATGTCGCCGATGAGGCGGTCGCTCGCGACTTCATAGGCCCGGAGAAAGACGTCGGCAGTCTGCTCGTCGAACAGCAGAACGAGGTCAAGCCGGCACCAGCCCAGATCGAAGCCGCGAGGGCCGCGTGCCCCGCCGGACCAGTCGACGATGCCGGTGAGCCTCCCGTCACACCAGACGACGTTGCCTGACCAATAGTCGGAGTGGGTGAGGACCTCCGGCGCAGCGATGACCTGTGCCCAGCGCGACCGGACCTCCGCCGCCAGTGGACCGTTGAGGGCATTCTCAGAGCTCCCGCTGTGATCCAAGACGCTCGGCAGCCCCGCCACCCGCTCGCTCGGCAGAGCGTGCACCACCGCGAGTGCGCGACCGAGTTCGTACGCCCACCTCTCCGGATCAGCCGGAGTGATATCTGCCTGGCCGTCGAGGGTGCTGATCACAGAGGTCGGATGCCGTGACCACTGGGCGCTCAGGTCGCCGTCGAGGAGCAGCGGGGCCAAGCCCCCAAGGCCATCGAGTGTCCGCAGCACGCGCTGCTCATGCTCGGCTGCAGAGTCTGCGACCGGGAATTGCCGGACGACCGCGCTGAACGTCGGATGCTCGGTGTCGATCCTCCACGTGTCTGCATGCTGGCCGCCTTCAAGGCGCGTGACGGTGACAATCGCGGCTGAGGCGCCGGCCAGCCGGCGCGCCGCCTCGAGCGCTCCGGTCGACGGCAGGGTGTCAGCTTGGCCCATCGCCGAAAGCCTAGGTGCGCCGCGGTGGTCCCGTAGCCTGTCTGGCATGTCGGTGCGGAACGAGACCCGCGGCGAGGAGCCCGGAGCGGGCACCCTGCTTGAGTTGTTGCATGGCGCCGGGTCGTTCAGCACGGTCCAGGCGGCATTTCGGGTGTGGCGTCATACCGAGCGGTCCCAAGCCGCGTTTCGGGCAGCGACCGAAGAGGACAAGCGCCGAGGAGCGTCGATTGGGACGATCACGCTGCGCGGTCGATCGGAGGAGCCGTCCGAACAGGAGGAGACGGTCCGCATCTGGCGTTCCGCCGGCCGCGTCCGCGAGGAGCAGCACGGGGGCCCGCGCGACGGCTACTACGCCGTACGGAATGGCGACATGTGGTGGTCCTGGGATGAGCACATGGGCGCGATCAGCAACGAGGACGACCCGAGCGTCGGCAGCGGAATCGGTGAGCGCTTGTCGGTCATGCTCGATCCGACGCCGCTGCTTGCTGCATTGCGGTTCAGCGTGATCGGTGGCTCGCAGGTTGCGGGCCGGGCCGCGATCGTGGCGGAAGCCGTGCCTCGCGAGTCTGATCCACGGCGTCCGCCGAGGGCATTTGAGCTCCACCAGCTCGGCAACGGCGCCGACCTGTACACGCTCGAGGTTGACGTCGAGCACGGCGTTCTCCTGCGTGCTGTCGCGCTCCGTGGCCGAGAGCCGTTTCAGGAGATCGCGACTGTCGAGATCGCGTTCGATGAGCCGATCGACGAGGACGTGTTCTGCTTCGAGCCGCCCCCCGGAGAGCAGGTGCACCCGGTCGGAGAACGTCCCCGCCCGCAGCGCCTGACGGCGGCCGAGGCGCAGCAATGCGCCCCGTTCGCAGTCCTGATCCCGGACCGTATCCCGGCGGACTGGCACGTCGATTGCGTCTTCATCGAGCCGTCGCAACGTCCACCGCGGCCGGCCAGCGTCTCGCTGAGCTATCGCTCAGACGACGGGCACGAGAGCGTCTCACTCTCCCAGTACGACGCCTCGAACAGGCCCGAGCAATACGACCTGATGATCGCCAGCGACGAATGGGAGACCACCACCAACGACCGGGCCGCGGTGCGGGTCCGACGCGGCGGCCCCCAGTCCCAGGCCCACATCGAGACGGATGGCACGTTCGTGTTTCTGAGCTCAGAGACGCTCAGCGTCGAAAGCCTGGGGGCGATCGCCGCCGGGCTCAAGCTCGCGCCCGGCAAGACCAGCATCTGAGGGTCGCCCCACCACACTCGGCGATCGTCGCGCGGGTTGTCCTGAACCGCGGGGCGTGCAAGGGTGCCTGACCGTGCGGGTGGTGAACGTGTTCGACACCGAGATGGAGGAGGGGCCCGGCCGCGACGGGTTCTGGTTTCGCGCCGCTGAGCTGGGAGCGAGGCTCGGGGCGGCGCGGATCGGCGCGGGCCTGTACGAGGCCCGTACGGGTGTCCCGATCTGGCCGTATCACTACCACTACCCAGATGAGGAGTGGCTGTATGTCCTGGACGGCGCGCCGGTGCTGCGTGACGTCGGTGGCCAGCGCGTGCTGGGAGCCGGGGACATCGTGTCCTTCCCGCCCGGTCATCGTGGTGCGCACACGCTCGAGGGTCCGGGCCGGTTCGTCGTGTTCTCTGGTGGGAGGGCGTCCGGGCCGTACGTGTCGGTCTACCCGGACTCCGACAAGGTCTCGGTGGCTCCCGCGATCGAGGCCGACGGTCTCAACGCTCTGCGGCTGGTGCGCGCGGGTTCGGTCGACTACTGGTACGGCGAGGGCAACGGTCCGGTCCCGACGGCGCCGGTCACGCGTGAGCCGGAAGGCGCGTCCAGGCCGCCGTCGCTCAACGTGCGGGATCTGACGTTGGAGCCGGCGGAGGGGTGGCGGTGGGCGTCTCTGAGCGGCACGGCGGATGCGGACGGGCTCGACGGGGCGGTCCTCGAGCTCGATCCCGGGACGGACTTCGGCCCCTACCACTACGAGTACGGACGAGAGCTGTGGCTGTGTGTGATCGCCGGCACGCCGACGGTGCAGCACGCCGACGGGGCTCGCACGCTGTCGCCCGGCGATTTCGCCTGTCTCCCGGAAGGGCCGGCCGGAGGGCGCAGCGTGCTCAATCGCAGCGCCGGGAGGGCCCGCGTTCTCCTGCTGTGGACCGCCGGGTTCCCGGCGGCCGTGTGCTACCCCGAGACCGGGGAGTGGGTGCTGCGCACCGATCGCGGCGCCGACGAGATTCGCCTGCAACGCGCATAGTCCGCTCCACCAGTCGCTCGATCCTCAGCCGCCGGCCTGCCGCGGGTCGTCGGTGAACATTTTGACGAGAGCATGTCCCCATCGGCGCGGCCCAATCGTCAGTGGAGCGATGACCGGCCAGCGGGGCCGTCACGATCGCACAAGGAGTGTCGATGCCTCACCCAGTGATTCACGCCGAGATCCGGTCCCAGGACGCGGACGCGACACGAGAGTTCTTCGCCTCGCTGTTTGATTGGAAGGTGGCGTCCGAGGGTGGCTTCCCCGGCTACACCTTCATGGACACCGGCGCCGAGGCAGGACCGGGGGTGGCGATCAGCCCGCTCCAGGGACCCGATGACGAAGTCCTCTTCTTCGTCGCGGTCGATGACGTTGCCGCCACGCTGAGCCGAGCCGAGGAACTCGGCGGCACGGTCATTCAGCCGATGCAACTGGTGCCAGGCGTCAGCTTCGGCGTTCTCGCCGACGCCCAAGGGCACCGAATCGGTGTCGCCGCCAGCTAGATAGCGCTCGCCCTGATTGCGTCGTGCCAGCCGCCAACTGCCCGAGCGGCCGGCGCGGGGCGATCAGTCCTCAGCCCTGAGCCGAGGCTCAGTCGAGGCCGGGCAGGCGGACGGATTACGATCTATCAGTCACCGTGCTGCGGGGAGGCTTGGCAAACCATCGGAGGTCGGGATGAGCGTCGCGTTTTTGCTGACATCGCTGGTGATCGTCGCCACTCCGGGTACCGGTGCGCTCTACACGATCTCCGCCGGAGTCTCCGGAGGAGCCCGCCGGAGTCTCATCGCCGCGGTGGGGTGCACGCTCGGGATCGTCCCGCACCTGGCGGCTGCGGTCACCGGAACCGCTGCCCTGCTGCACGCCAGTGGCGTGGCCTTTGAGGCCGTCAAATTCGCGGGCGTCGCCTACCTGCTGTTCATGGCGTGGTCGACCTGGCGCGACCGCAGCGCATTGATCGTCGAGGAAGGGTCTGCCGGCAAGCCGGCGGCGAAGGTGATCGCCTCGGCCGTCCTGGTCAACCTGCTCAACCCGAAGCTGACCCTGTTCTTCTTTGCCTTCCTCCCGCAGTTCATCCCGGGCCATGCCGGCGGCCAACTCGGCGCGATGCTCGCGCTCAGCGGCGTTTTCATGGCGATGACACTCGTCGTCTTCGCCGGTTATGGCCTCTTCGCCGCTGCCGTCCGCGAGCATCTCATCTCACGGCCACGCATCGTGCGCCGGATGCGACAGACGTTTGCCGCGTCGTTCGTCGTGCTCGGGGCCAAGCTGGCCGCCACCACCCGGTGACCGCGGTCCCCGCCGGGGACCCGGTGGCCTGCAGGGCGTAGATTGCGGCTATGAAAGAACTGCGAGGAGCCGCCTCGACGCTCGTGCCCGCACCGCTGGCGCAGTGCCTCGCGCTGGTCGAGGCGGTTGACGAATACCCGGTGTGGTACCCGGAGGTCGTCCGCTCGGTCGAGGTGCGCGAGCGCGACGCGCGTGGCCTGCCCAGCAGGGCGCAGACCAAACTCCACCTGTCGGTGGGGCCAGTGACAAAGGACTTCGACCTGCTGATGGCGGTCACGGTCGAGTCGCCCGCGACGGTCAAGCTCGCCAAGGTCGGCGGCTCCGCGAAGTTCGAGGTCGTCTGGCACTTGAGCGAGGGGGAGAGCACGCATATCGCGCTTGAACTCGACGCGAGTCTCGACGTCCCCCGTTTCCTTCCGCTCGGCGACGTTGGAGACTCCGTGGCGCAGGGCTTTGTCTCGGCGGCGAGTGAAGAGCTCGCACGCCGCGCCCGCGCTTAGCTTCCCGGCGACGTTTTCATCTGGCCCTCCCGCTCTTTAGCGGTCACCCGTCCGCGGGATGCATGACGGGGGCGTCGCCGCGCAGGACACGGCGGCACCACGTCAGGACCTCGTCAGCGACCTGGGCGGGGGTCAGCGGCGAGGTGTCCAGCACCTCCATGCTCCAGCTGCCGTCGGTCCGATCGAGCGCGCTGCACCGGTCCCAGCGCATCGCCTCCCACCCCTTCGCGCTGAGCACGTGCGGCATGTGACCGGGATCGCGGGCGTGGCCACGCATCCACACGGCGAAGGCCTGGTGGTGCGGCAACAGCGACGGGTCGTCGCCGCGGCGAGCGAGCCGGGCGGCTTGTACGTCGGGACTCACGTCCAGTAGGCACACCGCGACCCCGTCGAGCCCGACGGAGGACGGAGCCGCTACGACCTCTCCCGCAGCAACGGGATCACCGGAGAGCAGCAGGTGTCGTCCCTGAGCCTGGAGCTCCAGCGCCCGATGGACGACGGCCTCGGTGGCCCGCTGGCGCCAGACGAGATCCGGAACCGCGGGCACCGCAGCGACGTCGTAGAGCTCGATGCATTCGACGTCGGGCGACAGGCTCCGCGCGACTGTCCGGCGTACGGTTGACTTGCCGGCCCCGCTGGCGCCCGTCACGAGTAACAACATGGCCGGCAGGATCGTACGGACCTCCCGGGTCGCGACGGCGGGGTTGTCAGCGCGGAGTGCGCATGCGTTGGTCCAGTGGCTCGGTGCTCGCTTGGGATCGCAGGGCTCGGCCGATGACGAGGCGCTGGATCTCGCTGGTGCCCTCGAAGATCGTGTAGAGCTTGGCGTCGCGGTACCACTTCTCGACGGGGAAGTCCTTGATGTAGCCCCAGCCACCGAGAGTCTGGATCGCCTGCTCGCAGGCACGGACGGCCACCTCGGAGGCCTTGAGCTTGGACATCGATCCCTCTGCGTTCTCGAACGGCTTGCGCTGGGCGGCCATCCAGGCCGCTCTCCAGGTCAGCAGGCGCGCGGCGTCGATGTCGGCGGCAACGTCGGCCAGTGGGAACGCGACGCCCTGGTTCTCGATGATCGGCTGCCCGAACGCGTGGCGTCCGGTGGCGTAGTCGCGCGAGAACTCGAGCGCGGCGCGGGCGATCCCGATCGCCTGTGCGGCCACCATCGGCCGGGTGCGCTCAAACGCGCCCAGCGCGGCTGAGCTGCGCCGCTGGACCGCGGCGGCGGGGCCGCCCTCCTCGGCCGGCGCGATGGGCTTGCGTCCTTGCTCGGATTCGCGCCCCTTGGCGATCCGCTCCTGCAGTCGCTGCTCGCCACCCAGGAGATGCTCGCTTGGCACCCGGCAGTTCTCGAACACGATCTCACCGGTGTGTGAGGCGCGGCAGCCCAGCTTGTCGAGCTTGCGCAGCATGGACAGGCCCGGGGTGCCTTTGGGAACGATGAAGACGCCCTGCCCACGGTGACCGGCCTCGGGATCCACCGTGGCCACGACCACGTGGACGTCGGCGATCCCGCCGTTGCCGATGAACACCTTCTGTCCGTCGATGACCCAGTCGTCGCCGTCCTTGCGCGCCTGGGTCTGGATCGAGCGGATGTCACTACCCCCGCTGGGTTCGGTCACCGCGAGCGCGGCGAGCTTGATGTCTCCCGGCGTTCCGAAGCATTCGGGGGCCCAGCGCATCAACTGCTCGTCGGTGGCGGCTTGACGTATCGCCGCCAGTGCCAGCGCCGGCATCACGATCGACAGTCCGATGCCGGCGCAGCCCCAGAAGAGCTCCTCCATCAAGATCGGCAGCGAGAGACCGGTCGGGTCGACGGAAAGCTGCGCGTAGAGCTCCCAGCCGTAGAGGCCCTGGCGGGCAGCCTCGTCGAGCACGGGCCACGGGAACTCCTGGGCGCGGTCGTATTCGGCCGCGACCGGGCGGATCACGTTACGCGCGAAGGCATGGGTCCGCTCGCGCAACGAGGTCTGCTCGTCGGTCAGATCCAGGGAGAAGCTCATGAGTCGGCACGTCCTTCGCTATCGCTGTCTGAGAACCCCTCGAGGCTCTGCTTCATCGTCGCCAGTGCGTTCCAGGCGCTGGGGAAGCCGGCGTACACCGCCACCTGGCGCAGGACTTCGCGGATCTCCTCCTCGCTGGCTCCCTGGCGCCGGGCGGCGCGGACATAGACGCCGAGTTGCAGCTGCTGACCGAGCGTCGCGAGCATCGCGACCGTGCACAGCGCACGTGTCTTGGCGTCCAGCGCGTCCCCGGCGTAGATCTCGCCGTAGACGAAGTCCATGATGTAGCGGTGGAATTCGGGATCGAGCGCCTCCAGGTACTCGCGCCCGCGATCGACGTTCTCGGGTCCGACGAAGCGGGCCATGACGTCCACGCCGGGCTCACTCATGTGAAGCGCCCCGCTCCGCGATGTAGGCCGCGGGGTCAAAGGCCACGCGGATCCCGGTGGAGGCGAACTTGCCGACGATCTCGCCGTCAGCCAGCACATCGGCCTCGGCCCACACCAACCGTCCGCCGGCGCGGATGACCCGTGCCTCGGCGCGAAGCCGGTCGATCCCCTTGGCGTTCACCGGACGGATGAACCGGGCGAAGATGTCGATGGTGGTAATCGCGCTGGTCTGAATCTCCTCGTCGTCGAGGATCGTCGTCGTGGCCGCTGCCATCGCCGCGTCTGCCAGCGCCGTCGCGACACCGCCCTGGATCACGCCGAGAGGATTGCCGAGCTGTTCGGAGGCTTCCATCTCATAGACCGCCTCGCCCCGTCCGAACTGCACCAGATGCATCCCCAGCGTCTCGGACACCGGCGAGCGTAAATCGCCCGCCTGGCTCTTCTCCAACATCTGGTCGACCAATTCGTGGCTCATATCCGTGCTCCCATCAGCTCAAAGGCTCTAGGTTACTTGCGAGTAACGTTACCCGAGAGTAAGGTATCGGTAACGGCCACGATGCGCGCAGCCCCCAGGACAACCACTCGCCGCCGGATGCCGCGTGCGGAGCGCGAGGACGCGATGCTCCACGCGGCGGGCCAAGCCTTCGCGCGCTCTGGCTTTCACGACGCCTCCATGGACGACATCGCGGAGGCCGCAGGGATCTCCAAGCCCATGCTCTACAACTATTTCGGCTCAAAGCAGGGTCTCTACGTCGCCTACATCGAGCGCTCCGGCCGCGCGTTGCTGAAGAGCATGCGCGAGGCGGACGCCCGCGGCGCGCCTGCCGCTCAGCGCCTGCACGCCGGCATCCTCGCGTTCCTGACCTACGCCGAGGAGCACAGCGCAGGCTGGACGATCCTGCACCGAGAGACCCTCGCCCAGGGGGGCGTGGTCGCCGAGGGGCTCTCCGGCCTGCGGGAACGCGTGACCCAGATGCTCGCCACCCTTTTTGACGACGAGGCCTTCGCCCACGCGTTCGCCGGCGCCGGCGAATCCCTCGCCGGCTGGTGGCTGGCACACCCCGAGCAGCCAAAGGAGCGAATCGCGAACATCCTCATGGACATCGCGCAGTCCGCGCCCACACCTCCGGCTCGACGTGGCCGCAACTGATGGTGCCCAACCGGCCGAGGAGCGCGGCTGCCCTTGCCGCGCGCGAGGTCAGCGGAGGCAGGTGAGGACGGTGACGAGGGTCAGGACTGAAGGAAGGCGAGCAGGTCTCTGTTGATCGTGTCGGCCTGGGTGGTCGGCATGCCATGCGGGAAGCCGGCGTACGTCTTCAGCGTCCCGTACTTCACCAGCTCCGCAGACAGCGGTCCGGAGTCGGCGTAGGGAACGATCTGGTCGTCGTCGCCGTGCATGACCAGGACCGGCACCGTGATCTGCTTGAGGTCGTCCGTGAAATCGGTCTGGGAGAACGCGACGATGCCGTCGTAGTGGGCCTTGGCTCCGCCCATCATTCCCTGGCGCCACCAGTTCTCGATGATCGCTTCCGACGATTCGACGCCTGGCCGGTTGAACCCGTAGAACGGGCCCGACGGGAGCGCCCGATAGAACTCAGAGCGGTTGGCGGCCAGCTGGGCCTGGAGGTCATCGAAGACGCTCTTGGGCAGGCCGCCGGGGTTGGCGTCGGTCTGCACCATCAGCGGCGGCACCGAACTGATCAGGACCGCTTTGGCCACGCGGCTCTCCCCGTGCCGGGCCAGGTAACGCACGACTTCGCCGCCACCGGTGGAATGCCCGACATGGATCGCGTCCTGGAGATCGAGATGCGCAACCACCGCGGCTAGGTCGTCGGCGTAGTGATCCATGTCGTGACCGTCGCTGGTCTGCGTGGAGCGTCCGTGTCCGCGCCGGTCAGCGGCGACCACGCGATAGCCGTTCTGCAGGAAGAACAGCATCTGGGTGTCCCAGTCGTCGCTTGAGAGCGGCCAGCCATGGCTGAAGACGATCGGCTGGCCCGACCCCCAGTCCTTGAAAAAGATCTCCGTGCCATCAGTCGTGGTGATCGTGCCCATTCGCTATCGCCTCCATTTTGTCGGTTGAGGTGAGGCCGAAACGTCCCGACCCCCCAGCCTAAACGTTTGCGATGAGGCCGAGATCACGCAGGCTCTCGGCGGTCTCGATGATCGTCGTCTCAGCTGGGCGTGGGCGCCAGCCGAGCTCCTGCTTGGCGCGGTCGTTGTGGATGATCAGTCGGGGCGGCTCCGGTCCGGGCGCTTCTTCGGTCGGCACTCGCTCCGCGAGAGGTCCCAGCCGCTCACGCAGGATCTGGGCCATCTCCAGGAAGCTGATCGTCGGTCCGTCGGCCAACGCCAGGAAGCGCTTGCCCGCGGCCTCGGGCGTCGCCATCGCACGGATGTGCAGATCGGCGACGTCGCGCACATCCGCGACCCCGAAGCGCTGGCGTCGCACAACGGGCATCGTCCCGTCGAGCATCGCCTTGGTCAGCTGTAACGACGAACGGGCCTGCGTCGTGAGCGTCGGTCCCAGGATGAAGGTCGGGTTGACGACGACCAGCTCGGTGCTGCCACCTTCACGCTCGATGAAGTCCCACGCTGCCCGCTCGGCGATCGCCTTGGACCGTGGGTAGGCCGGGAGGCCGGGCGTGTCGGGATCGGTCCAGTCCGCCTCGGTGTACTCGGCATCGGGCTTGGGTGAGTAACCGACGGCCGCGAAGGACGAGGTCAGCACGACCCGCCGGGCGCCCCCATCTCGCGCAGCCCGCAGGGCACGTAGCGTGCCCTCGCGGGCGGGAACGATCACCTCGTCGGGAACGTCAGTCTGGATCATGGGCGAGGCGGTGTGGTGAACCTCCTCGCAGCCGGCCGCCGCGGCAGTCCAGCCCGCGTCGGCGGTCAGCTCGGCGGCGACGACCTCCAGGCCGCCGTCATTCGCGCCACCGCGACGCACCGCCGCACGCACATCGGCCTCGCCGTCCAGGGAGCGGACCGTGGCCCGCACCCGACGCCCGTCTCGCAGCAGCGCGGCAATCAGCTGCGTGCCCACGTAGCCAGACCCGCCGGTCACCAACACCACGCTCATCGCAGGACCGCTTCCAGACGGGGCAGCATGTCCTGCACCTGCCGGTTGGCGTCGGCCTCCGCGCCGGCATCACCGCGGTCGCGGGCGTCCCACAACGCCGCCTTCACGCGCAGATAGTCCAGATGCGTCCGCAGCGTCTCGATCTCTGCCTCGATCCGCTCGGCGTGGCGCCGGAGCAGGTCGCGCTGCTCACCCGCCGCTTCATGTCCACGCGCGCGGTTGGCCTGATAGGTGCGCATGTCCTCGATCCCGACGCCCATGGCGCGCAGGCAGGCGAGTGCCTGCAACGTATCGAGGTCCTCCTCGCGATACCGGCGGTGCCGGCTACTCGAGTCGCGCTCGATCGGGCCGATCAGCCCGACCTCTTCGTAGTAGCGCAGCGTCGGCCCACTCAGCCCGCTGCGTTGAGATACGTCCTGGATGGTGAGAGCTGTCATACAAGGAGCAAAACACACTTCAAGCGCTTGAAGTCAAGCGCGTTCCAACACTCGGGCGAGGACCGGCCCGCGACGACGGTGTGACCTAGCGGTGTGCCTCGACGCGGACGTGCAGCAGGCGGTCGATCGGACTGATCACGTTCCCGATGAGCGAGTCAAAGCGATGGCCCGCGGCAACGAAACCGATCGGAAAGCAGCTCCAGCCCGGCACGCTGTCGGGCCAGGAGAAGTCCGCGACCGCGTCCGCGGTCGCCGATGCGAGAGCCGGGCCGCCGGCGGTGGCGCGGAACGCCACCGTGACGGTCGGCTGCACCGACTCCTCTGGGCAGTTGATCGCCCCCGGCTGGACAACCCCGAGCGAATCGAACAGGGCCACGAGCGGTCTGACCGTCCTGGGCGCGGTGATACGACGAGACAACTGCGGCGGCTGGCCAGGAAGGCCCTTCGTGACATCGATCTCCGTGACACCCGCCGGGACGCGCTCACGTCCGGGTCGAACGACCACCCACTGCGATTGCGACTCGGCGGACAGGACCGTACCGCCAGACGGCTGGCCCGCCACCTCGATCTGAACCCAGCGGACATCGAGGACTCCGTTCACCGGCGACCACGATCGGGTCACGGACTGAAAGCTGGGGTCCGGGCCCCCGGAACCGGTACTCACCAACTTCGATCCGGCCCGGAGGTGCGACTCGACGTAAGACAGCGCCCCGCCGGGCTCACCCGGCACGCTCCACCGCTCGGACGCGAGCGCGCTCGCGAAGGCCGACGTCAGCAGCGGGACCCTGTGCTGCGTCCCGACCGCGCTCCGTCTCCAGAGGACGACCGCGCCGGGCGGAGGTGTCACCCCAGCGAGTAAGCGCGCGGAATCGCGTATCGCTGCCTGGCGATTGGCCTTCGTCGTGCGCGACACGGCACCAGCAGCGGTTGCCGACAAGAGACCGGCAGCCATCAGGACGACCAAGATGTCCAATGCACGCGTGCGCACGCTCATGCGCACTCTACGCCCGTCGACGCCAACCATCACGCTGTTGCGCGGCCGCTCGGATGCGCCCTTTGCGACACTGTCTCCGATGTTCGATGACGCGGTGGGGGAGGTGGTCGAGGGCCTATGGCAGTTCGTCGCCGTTCATCCTGACTCCGACACTCCCGAATGGGCGGCGGCCGCCGAAGGCGGCGAGGACGGCTGGGACCCGCGTGTCTCGTGGTGGGCCGTGGCGGTTTCGGGCGGGCTTGTCCTGATCGATCCGCTCGTTGAGGACTGGCATGCGCTCGATCTGTTGATGTCAGCCCGGGGTGACTGTCAGGGGCTCGTTCGTACGTGTCACTGGCATCAACGAAGCGCTGCTGAGGCCGCGAGTCGCTACGTTGCGAGCGCTCTTGAGCGGCCTGACCGAACTCGCGCCTCGACACGTTCTCGTGTCACACGGTCCGCTCGTCCTTGGCGATGGTCTCGCGTCACTTGAGGCGGCGACAAGCGAGTACGGGACTCGGATCGTGGGGTGCTTCTGCCGCTTTGCCGTCACCTACCGGCGCTAGTCAGCCCACCAGTCGCGCCGGCCTTCGACGTCGTCGCGCGGAGCGTCGCCGAGATTGGGCGCGCCGATGACGAGAATCTCGAGGCCCTCCGGCCCGGCCTCGTAGCCACGCCACGTACCGGGCGCGACGCGCACCGCGTCCCATTCCCTGAGCTCGACGACCTCGTCGTCGACCTTCATCCGCCCGCTCCCGCGCACTACCACGTACACCTCCTCCTGCTTCTTGTGCGTGTGGCCGTACGGAAAGCGATAGCCGGGCGGGACGCGCTGGTAGCTCAGGCCGGATTGCTCGAGCGCGAGCGCGCGGGTCGCCACGCGGAACTCCAGGTCCGGCGCGCCGTCAAAGTTGGACCCGACGTCCTCCAGGTCCGCCTTGAGGTTCCTGAGTGTGAACGGCACGGCCCAATCCTATGTCACCTCTGGCGGAGCTCGCCAATGCCATGCGTCACGTGCCAGCGGTATGGCTTGTCATCGCAGTGGCGTTTCACGGCCGGCTCGCTTACCCTGCTTGCATGCATGAGCGGCGGTTGGGGAAGGCCACCGCGCTGGGTCTCGGCGTAGTGGCGGCTTGCGCTTCGGTGTCGCTTGCCGCGAAGGTGTCGAGCGCCCAGTCGATCTCGGTGCGACCCAGCGTGCCCGTCGGCACCGTTCAGCTCGCGGCCGAGGCGCCCGATCCTTCAGGCGGGCTGCGGTGGGGGCTGCGGCTGATCCAGAAGCGGCCGCTGGCGGCGTGCCTGCAGATCGGCCGGGTGCGCCACGGCCGGATCGGCGCGCTCGGGCAGGACGGCTCCTACGGGAAACGACGGGCGGTTCCATCCGGTCCCACTGACCCAGAACTTCCCGTGTGATCGCACCGACGCGAGCGGCCACCTGTTCGTTGACGTGTGGGAGCAGAAGGTCGTAGCGAGTGCTGCGTTCGGCAGGCACGGCCCGGGCTGCCTCGCCAACCAGCCACCCGCGGGCGTCCCGCGACAGCGCCCGCGCGTCGCCAGCTGCCCCCCGCGGGATCTGCGCAACCTCGCCTACGGTGTGCTGGGCCCCGACGCGGTCAGCATCACGTACACGATCGCCGGACGCCAACGGTCAGTGGCCACCGGCCCCGACGGCGCCTACATCGTCGTCCTGCCTGCCACCGCACAGACGTGCACCGTCGGGGGGCCACTCGGTGGTCGCGGCTGCCTCTTGGGCGCCGGCGAGACGACCGCGGGCCAGCTCGAATCCGGTGTGATCACGGCGGTGCGCTACCGCGACGGCCACGTGTGCCGGCTCCCCGCGCCGAGCGCCGCCGGGACCATGGAAGCCTCGTGCCCGAATGCCGGCTACGTCCACTTCCCGCGATACATCCCGCCGACGGTCACACCCTCTGAGGCCAAGACGCACCTGCACGCGCAATTCGCCGTGACGCGCCGGATCTGTTATCTGCCCGGCCGCAACGCCTTCACCCAGGACCTGGTCCCCTGCCCGCATGCCATCCCGCCGGGCTACCGCCTCGGTCAGTCCGGTCAGCGCACGCTGCTGATCACCGCCACGTTCAGAGCCCGCGTTGCCGCCGACAACCACCACCAGGTCTATGAGTTCTCCGTCGGCCGCGCAGGCGGACCGGGGTGCGCCGGCGGGGGCGGCGGGGTGTCGGGCACCTCGATGATCCCGATCCGTGTCGGCCAACTCGTCCGCTTCCAGGACGAGGAGGCTCCGTGCCCCGGCGCCTACGAGGGTGTCATCACCTACCAACCCGACGGCGGCGACGGCCGCGACACACTCTCCTGGGACAACCCGATCCACGACGGCTCCGTGCTCGTCGGTCGGTTTCACTTCACCCTGAGGTGAGTCACACGCCCAGAGGGGCCGGACCCGCGACTCAGCGGACCGCCAAGTCACCCTCTGTGGTGAGTTGAAGGCGTCACGCGCGAACCGGGACGAACGTCGCTCTCACAGGCCGACTCGGCTCCGCGGGCGACATTCGTCCGTGTGCCGGGAACGATGTCGCTCGCTCTGCGAAGGTGCTGAGTGCGGGCGACGAAGTTCCCGTTCACCCGCCCACGCCTGACTGGGCATAGGCCGCGCCGGGCGGCCCTCCCACGTCGCGTGAACCGCGGAGGCGGGCTGGCCGAGTTCAGGGCCCTCTCAGGGGCTCTTGGCCGCCTCTCGCGCCCGGAGGTCGTAATAGAGCACCGCGCTGGTCAGTGCGGCAAATGACAGCGTGATCACCTCCACGATGACCCCAGCCACGAGGGCCCCTGCGGACACACTCGACCCGACTGCGGCTCCGCACACGCGCTCAAACACCCCGTTGATGACTCCGACGCTGAACAGGACGCCAAGAGCGTGCCAGCGCGCCCCACGGGTCAGCTGCGCGCTGCGTCGCAACGCGCCGAGCCAGTCGGTCCTCTCGACCGCCGCGACCTGGGCGACAACCGCCCACACCGCCAACAGAATCACCCCGGGGACGATGAACAGCACGAACCCGATGCCTGTGAGGATCCCGGCGACGATCTGAGCCGCGGCGACCACCGGAAGCACTCGCAGTCCGCGCGCGAAGACCTCGCGCACTCGCGGCGTCCGGCGCTGGCCGATGTCCACCAATGCATGAACGTGGAGGGCGGAGATCAGCGGACCCACCAGCAGGACGTCAGCCAGGAGCAGCACCAACCCGGCGACCGCCCCATGGCGCGGCGGCCCAATCAGGTTGGCCTGCTCGACCAGTCGGACGATCACCGCATACGGCACCACCACCGCAAACGTCAGCGCGCCGAACAGAACGGGATAGGCCGCATAGCAGCGCAGCGCGTCAGCGATGACCTGCCCGACCGATTTCGCCCGCCCTAGGTCGATCCTTGATGATCTGTCGACGCTCATCCGATCTCCCCGTTACCGCCCGCGCGTCCGGCGCGAGCGAGGTTATCGCTCAAGCCAACGTAACCCAAACGGACTCTCCCCAAACGCGTGGCGGTGTGCAGGCGTGCAGGTGGGATGGGTGTAATCCCGCGAAGGAGCGCGACTTCGCGCGGGAGAATCAAAGGAGTGGGTTCTCCCCAGACACTGAGCGAAGCTGACCGCCGGATCGTCGCGGCGTGGGCGGCGGACTGCGCAGAGCGCGTGCTGGGGTTCTTCGAAGCGGAAGCTCCGGGGGATAGCCGCCCCCGTGATGCCATCGCCCGGACACGGGCCTTTGCCCGTGGCGAGCTTGACGTTGCGCAGGAGATCCGTCGCCGCTTCGTCGGCTATGGCGCTGCTGGTGCAGTCAGTGCGCCCGCAGCGGTGGCTGCCGCACGAGCGGCCGGGCAGGCCGCCAGCATCCCTCATATGGGCGCACACGCCCTGGGTGCCGCCGCGTATGCCGCCAAGGCGGCTGGATTGGTCGCCCCAGCGGGGCCGGGGGCCGCCGGCGAGGAGATCCGCTGGCAGCTCGGCCATATGTCCGCCGCGGCCCGCGCCGGGCTGCGACAGCTACCGCCCGTCGGTGAGAACCGCGCCGGCCCGCTCGGGCCGGGGCTGCTCGCGTCGGGCCTGCTCGGCACGATCATCCGTCATCTCCAGGCCGGCTTGGCGGACCCCGACGGCGCCCCGGGTCTCACCGGTCTGCACAGATAGCAGCGGCCTATTCTCGATCGGGATGGCCGCCGTCCGCACGCCGTTTGCCGCCGCCTGGTTCGGCGCCGCATAGATGCCACTCGTCGACGAGGCGGCGCTTGGCGAGCTGACGCTGCGGGACGAGCAGCGCCTGCGCCGCCAGGCTCACCGGCTCCGTCGGGGCAACGAGGAGGGCCGGGCGCGCTTCGAGCAACAGCTTGCCGAGGCGCGGGCGCGGGTGCAGCGACGGCGCGCGTCGGTCCCCGAGGTCTCCTACCCGCCGCAGCTGCCGGTCTCCGCGCGTCGCGACGACCTGCTCGCTGCGATCCGGGATCACCAGGTCGTCGTCGTGGCCGGGGAGACCGGCTCGGGCAAGACGACCCAGCTGCCCAAGCTCTGCCTCGAGCTCGGGCGCGGCGTGCGCGGGGCCATCGCCCACACCCAGCCGCGACGGCTCGCGGCGCGCACCGTGGCGCAGCGGATCGCGGACGAGCTCGACGTGCCGCTCGGCGGCGCCGTCGGCTACGCGGTCCGCTTCGACGATCGCGGCTCGCGAGGACACCTTGGTCCGTCTGGTCACCGACGGCCTGCTGCTCGCCGAGATCCGCCGCGATCCGCTCCTGCGCCGCTACGACACGGTGATCGTCGACGAGGCGCACGAGCGCTCGCTCAACATCGACTTCCTGCTCGGCTGCCTGCACCGCATCCTGCCGCGGCGACCCGATCTCAAGCTGATCATCACGAGCGCGACGATCGACCCCGAGCGCTTCAGCGAGCACTTCGGCGGCGCGCCGATCGTCGAGGTCTCGGGCCGGACCTATCCCGGTCGAGGTCCGATACCGGCCGCCGCGGAGAGGACGAGGAGCTGCTCGACGCGCTCGCGGACACGGTCGAGGAGCTGCTCGCCGAGCGCGACGGTGACGTGCTCGCGTTCTTCTCGGGGGAACGGGAGATCCGCGACGCGGCGGAGCTGCTCACCGGACGGCTCGGGCCGGGCGTCGAGGTACTGCCGCTGTACTCGCGGCTCGCGGCCGCCGATCAGCAGAAGGTCTTCGGCCGGCACGGCCGCGCATCCACCGCGCGCCGCGTCGTCCTGGCGACGAACGTCGCCGAGACGTCGCTGACCGTCCCCGGCATCCGCTTCGTCGTCGACACCGGCCTCGCCCGGGTCTCCCGCTACAGCGCGCGGCTCAAGGTCCAGCGACTGCCGGTCGAGCCGATCTCACGCGCGTCGGCCGACCAGCGCAAGGGCCGCTGCGGCCGCCTCGCCGACGGGATCTGCGTCCGGCTCTACTCAGAGGACGATTTCAACGCGCGGCCGGAGTTCACCGACCCGGAGGTCCTGCGAACGAACCTCGCGAGCGTGATCCTCCAGATGGCCGCGCTCGGGTTGGGGGAGATCGAGGCGTTCCCGTTTCTCGAGCCGCCCGACCGCCGCCAGGTCCGCGACGGCGTCGCGCTGCTGCACGAGCTGCGGGCGCTGGATCCGTCGGCCGCGGAGCCGCTCACGCCGCTCGGGCGCAAGCTCGCGCGGCTTCCGATCGACCCGCGCCTGGGTCGCATGGTGCTGGAGGCCGACAAGCTCGGCTGCGCCCGCGAGGTGGCCGTCATCGCCGCCGCGCTGTCGATCCAGGATCCACGCGAGCGCCCCGCCGAGCAGCGCGGCCAGGCCGACCAGCTCCACGCCCGCTTCACGGATCGATCGTCGGACTTCCTCGCCTACCTGAACCTGTGGCGCTACCTGCGCTCGCTGGAAGACGAGCTCTCGCGCTCGCAGGTCCGCAAGCGCTGCAAGGCCGAGTTTCTGCACTACCTGCGCATCCGCGAGTGGCAGGACCTCGTCGCCCAGCTCGAGGACGCGGCGCGCGAGGTCGGGCGTGACGCTCAACGACGCGCCTGCCGAGGGGCGCCGAGATCCACGCCGCCCTCCTCTCCGGGCTGCTCTCGCACCTGGGAATGAAGGACGGCGGGACCCGCGAGTACACCGGCGCACGCGGGGCGAAGTTCGCGATCTTCCCCGGCTCGGTGCTCGCGCGCCGCGGGCCGACCTGGGTGATGGTCGCCGAGCTCGTCGAGACGACGCGGCTGTGGGGCAGAACAGCGGCGGCGGTCGACATCAGGCAGGTCGAGCCGCTCGCCGAGCACCTCGTCAAGCGCTCCTACGGCGAGCCGCGGTGGGATCGCCGCCGCGCCGCCGTCGTCGCGACCGAGCAGGTGACGTTGTACGGCCTGCCGATCGTCGCAGTCGCGGACCGTCCAGTACGGGCGGATCGACCCGGCGGCCGCGCGCGAGCTGTTCATCCGCCGCGCGCTCGTCGAGGGCGATTGGGACCAGCGCCACGCGTTCATGCGCGAGAACGAGCGCCGCGTGGAGGAGGTCGAGGCGCTCGAGGCGCGGGCGCGGCGGCGCGACCTGCTCGCCAGCGAGGCGGCGCGAGCGGCGTTCTTCGACGCGCGGGTCCCGGAGGACGTCGTCAGCGGGCGTCATTTCGACCGCTGGTGGAAGCAGGCGCGGCAGACCCAGCCGACGCTGCTCGACTACCCGATGGAGATGTTGATCGAGGGCGACGTCGCGCCGAACGACCGTGACCGGCCGGCGCGCTGGATTAGCCAAGCGCTCGCTGGAGCTCGCGCTGTCCTACCGCTTCGACCCCGGCTCGGCGGCCGACGGCGTCACCGTCCACATCCCGCTCGCGTCGCTCGGGGCGGTGCGGGAGACGAACTTCGAGTGGCTCGTGCCCGCGTTTCGCACGGAGCTCGTCGTCGCGCTGTTGCGGACCCTGCCCAAGCGACTGCGCACGCCGCTCGTTCCGATCCCCGACACCGCGACCGCGCTGCTTGCCGACGTCACGCCGCGCTCCGGCCCGCTGCTCGAGGTGCTCGCCGAGGCGATCGAACGGCTGCGCGGCGTGCGCATCGGCGCCGCCGACTGGTCACTCGACGATCTGCCCGCGCACCTGCGGATGACCTTCTGCGTCGAGGACGAGGACGGGACGGTGCTCGCGTCGGGCCGGTCCCTCGACGCGCTGCGCGATGAGCTGCGGCCGGCGCTGAAGGCGCGCCTGGAGCACGCGGTGCCGGCCCTCGCGCGCCATGGGATGCGCGGCTTCGACGTCGATTCGCTGCCGCGCACGGTCGACCTGCGCGGGCGGCCTGCGCGGCTTCCCGGCGCTCGTCGACGAAGGCGACGCGGTCGGAATCCGGATCTGCGAGACCGCGGGCGAGCAGGCGGTGACGATGGCCCGCGGGACCCGGCGGCTGCTGCGGCTCACCGTTCCCTCGCCGCGCCGCTGGGTGACCGGTCAGCTCGGCCCGCAGCTGACCCTCGCGCTCACCGCCGCGCCCCACGGCACGCTGGACGCGGTGATCGAGGATGCGACGAACGCGGCGCTCGACGCGCTGATCGCGAGTGGCGGCGGCCCGGCGTGGGACGCCGAGGCGTTCGCGGCACTGCGCGAGCACGTCCGCGGTGACCTCCGGCCCACGACGCTCGACGCGCTGGTCGCGTTCGGTCAGATCCTCGAGGCGGCGCGAGCCGTCCGCGAGCGGCTCGACGCGCTGCCGGCGAGCGCCGTCTTCGGCCCCGCCGCGACTGGACGTCGCCCGCCAGCTCGGCCGGCTCGTGTACCCCGGGATGCTCGCGGCGGCCGGCCTCGCGCGGCTGGGCGATGTCGAGCGCTACCTGCGCGCCGCGGCGCAGCGCCTCGAACGGCTGGCGAGCCACGTCGTCGCCGACGGCAAGCGGATGGCTGCGATCCACGAGCTGGAGGCTGCAGGCCGCCGGACGCAGTGACGTGATGTGGCTGATCGAGGAGCTGCGCGTCGCCCAGCTCGCCCCCGGCCCGCACGTCCGCCCGGGCGCGACGGTCAAGCGCGTCCGCGAGGCCCTTGCTGTGGGCTGAGGCAACTCACTGTCGCCGCCCGCCGGGGCGGGTCCTCAGGCGATCAGCGGCAGAGCGGGGCGGACCCGGATACGCAGTGTCCCGATCGCGTCTCAGTCACGATCACCGTTGCCACGTGCCCGCTGTGGCTCCAGGAGAGCTTCGGGAGATGCGTGGGCGGACTGCCGATCACCGGCAGCAGATTGTTCGTCTCCGCGGTCACGTTCGGCCAAGTGGAGAACGCATCGGGCTTCAGCGGCGGCCCGGCTCCCGGGAAATTCTTGACCTGACACGGGATCGGGAAGCTGAGGAAGCCCCCGTAGGTGACACAGCTCGAGGCGTCCAGCGCGATCTGCTCCTCGCTTCCGCCGGCGAAGACGGCCTGCGAGCCCCCGCCGACACCGAGGATCGAGCCGCTCGCCTGGTTCCAGTTATCGCCTGCCTCGAGTCCGTTGAGGTCAGACCACACCGCGGCCACCGCGCTCCCTCCGACATCCGACACGGCCATGGCGAGCACCCCGGGCAGCTCGAAACCCTGAATGCAGCAGAGCTGGTTCCCTGAGTTGACGTCCGAGCTTCCCAGGTCGCCGCCCGACGCGCACCCCGTGGGGTCGTAGCCCTGGTGGTTGGGGAGCGTCAGATCGATCTGCCAGATGCAGGCGACGCCGGCAGTGCCCCCGTTGGTGGTCTGGTAGACGAACTGCACCCAATCGTTGTGTCGGTTGGTGCCGATGAAGGTGTTGGTGTTGTCCTGAAGGCTGTACGCGCCCGGGCCGTGAACCGTGTCGCTCTCCGTCGCGGGGCCGAGCGGGGAGAACGCGTCGAGTTGGCTGAGCACGATGTGTGGCCCCGCCGGGGAGAACCCGCCCCCAGCCCGCGCCTTACCCTGCTGAATCCCCGGGGTTCCGGCGAGCGGAATGCCGAAGTGCGTCTTCACGTACGCCGCTGCCAGACACGTCACCCGTCGCCAGCCGGTCCCCGGCGTCTTGCGATAACAGCCCGGCTGACGCGGCGGAGCGGTCAGACTCGGCGGGTGAATCGATGGTCCGGCGCCGGGTAAACGGCCCGCTGTGTCCGGGGCGCCAAACGCTTTGACGATCGCTTTGGCGACCTGCTCGAGGCTGTCCTCTGAGGCGGAGTTGGTTCCGTTCGTCGTCGCGCCCAGGTTGAACATGACATCGCTCGTCGTCAACACGTAGAGCGCGGGCGCGCCGACCTTGGTCTTCCAGAATGCGGCGGAGCCGATCCCGTGCACGCTCGTCCCCCGAAACGTCTCCTTGTTGTGGGCAAACGCAGTCTCGATCGCCTGGGCCTCCTGGCGGCCGAGCGGTATCAATGCCTGCAGGACGGCCAGGCCGCTCGCGCCCGACGCGTACGCACACTGTGTGTTGCGCTGGCCGTTGAAGTCGATGGCGTGGCTGTCGGCAGGATCGGCCGTGGCGTCAGCGCCGATCAATGTCTCCGCCTCGGCCGGCGTGAAGACCTCGCAGGCGGTCACGCGTGAGAGCGCTCCAGCCCCCGAACCGGCGGCATAGACGCTTGCCCTCGACGGGGCGACGAAGCTCCAGCCGCCCACGCCCGACAGGCCCATGACGAGCGCGACGGCGGCGAGGCCGACGCCGATCCGCGCCACGCGGAGCCACAGCCAACTTCCGCTGGGTCGAACGATTGAGCTCCGGCGCATCGGTCCCTCCTCGCTTTGACTGAGACGGAGTATGGCCCCGCCGTCCGTGCCCCGCATCAGGAACGACACCCGATATTTGGCCGACGCGCGCCCAGCCCCCTACACGGCAGCCCCCAGCAGCGTGGCCAGCTTCGCAGGCGTGTCCTCGTCCGGGAGAGGCGAGTACAGGACCATGCGCTGCTCGGGGCTCTCGTGGGGGTGGAAGATCGCGTGCTCGAAGATGAGCGTCCCCACGACCGGGTGGTGGACGGCCCTGCGCCCGGGTCCGCTGGTGGCCACCTCGTGCTTGCCCCAGAGCTTGCAGAACTCGGGGCTGGACTTGCGCAGCGTGGTGACGAGCGCGTCGAAGCTGGGGTCACCGATGTGGTGCGCGTGGTCGGCGCGGAACTTGGCCGCCATCAGCCGTGCGGTGCGCGCCCAATCCGGGAAGATCTCGCGCCGGGCCGGGTCCATGAAGTGCATCCACAGGTGGTTGCGCGCGGCGCGCGGAACGTCCTCGAAGTCGCCGAGGAGCGCACACGCGGCTCGGTTCCAGGCCAGGTAGTCCCAGCGGCGGCCGATGACATAGGCCGGGTTGGGGCCGAGATTCTCGATGAGGCGCTTGATCGTCGGTGAGACCCGCTCGTCTGACTTGCAGGGCGGGGGGACCTCACCGCGGCCCAGCAGCACCAGGTGGGTGCGTTCGGCGGGGGTGAGCCGCAGCGCGCGCGAGATCGCCTCCAGCACGTCGAGCGATGCGCGCACGTCGCGTCCCTGCTCGAGCCACGTGTACCAGGTGGTGCCCACGCCGGCCAGGTGGGCCACCTCCTCGCGGCGCAGTCCCGGCGTGCGCCGCCGGCCGCCTGAGGGGAGCCCGACCTCCTCGGGCTTGAGGTGGGCGCGGCGCTTGCGCAGGAAGTCCGCCAGCTCCTCGCGGCGGCGCTCGTCGCTTTCACCAAGGATCTGCGCCGGTTCCAGCGTGGGGCGCTCAACGAGGGTGGGGGGAATCTCTACTACCAGGATAACTCCTTCTCTTGTACCTGGATAAGAATGATCGCAGACTACAACCCATGCTTGCAACCAGAAACTTTCTCCAGGGGCGGCTGGCGTCGACGAACGCCCTGTTGGCGGTCGTCTGCCTCGCCCAATTCATGATCATTCTCGACGTCTCGATCGTCAACGTGGCGCTGCCCTCGATCCGGGACGGACTGCACTTCTCCACCACCGGCCTGCAGTGGGTCGTCAACGCGTACACGCTGACGTTCGCCGGACTGCTGATGCTGGGCGGGCGCGCGGCCGACCTGCTGGGCCGCCGGCGCGTCTTCCTGGCCGGGACGGCGATGTTCAGCCTCAGCTCGCTCATCTGCGCGCTGGCGAGCTCGCGCGGCCTGCTCATCACGGCCCGCGGCGTCCAGGGCGTCGCCGGTGCGATCACCTCGCCCGCCACCCTGTCCATCATCACCAGCACGCTCCCCGAAGGCCGCGAGCGCAATCGCGGCCTCGCCCTGTGGGGAGCGATGGGCGCGCTCGGCGCCTCCTCAGGGGCTCTGCTCGGCGGCATCCTCACCCAGGGGTTCGGCTGGCAGGCGATCTTCGCCGTCAACATCCCGCTGGGCGCCATCGTGGTGGCGCTGGGGCTCCTGGCCATCCCGTCGATCGCGCCCGTCGAGGGCCACCCGCGCCACTTCGACGCGCTGGGGGCGGCGCTCGTCACCGCCGGGCTCATCAGCCTCACCTTCGGCATCGTGCGCACGGACACGCTGGGCTGGGGCTCCCCCGGAGTGCTGGCACCCCTCGCCGCCGGCGTGGCGCTGCTGACGGCGTTCTTCTACGTCGAGGCCCGGGTGGCCCAGGCGCCGCTGGTGCCGCTGCAGATCTTCCGCATCCGCCAGTTGCGCGCCGCCAACCTGATCGTGGTGCTGATGTACGCCGCCAACTTCCCGGCGTGGTTCTTCATCACCCTCTACCTCCAGCAGGTCCTGCACTACAGCGCGATCGAGGCGGGCCTCGCGTTCCTCCCGATGACGCTCTCGATCTTCACGGGCTCCACGCTGGCGCCCCGTGTGGTCGCACGCTTCGGAGCGCGTCCGGTGATCGTCACCGCGATGACGGTGATGGCGGCGGGGATGGTGGCGCTCAGCGGCATCCGCCCGGGCCAGAGCTATGTCGGGCCCGTCCTCATCGGCGCGGTGCTCACCGCCCTGGGCATGGGCTTCAGCCTCGTGCCATCGACGATCGTGGCCATGCAGGGCGTCGCCGGGAGGCAGAGCGGTGTGGCGTCGGGGCTGCTCAACACCAGCCGGCTGATGGGGGGCGCGCTGGGCCTGGCCATCCTCTCGACGATCGCCAGCGGCCATACGCGCGGCGTCACCGGGACCGCTACCGCCGACGCTCTGACGAGCGGCTTTGACCTGGCCTTCACCGTGGCCATCGGGTTCGCCCTGATCGGCGCGCTGGTGGCGGCCGTCGCGCTGCGCCCGGCGTCGGAATCTACCGCCGTGGTGGAGTTGCCGGAGCCCGTCGAAGCCGACGAGCGCCAGGCCGTGGCTGCCTGAGCGGCTCACCAAGATGATCCGCCGCCGGCGCCACAGGACGATGGTCCGGGCGCCGGCGGCGGTGACGTTCCCTTCCCGGGAAGGCTGAGGACTACTCGGTCGTGCCGGCGGCGAGGCGGAAGCGGCCGACCAGCGCGGCCAGCCCGTCGGCGGACTGGGCCAACTCGGAGGCCGAGACCGCGAACATCTGGGTCGAGGCCGAGGTCTCCTGGGCGGAGGCCGACACCTCTTCGGCGGCCGCCGAGGACTCCTCGGCGATGGAGGCCACCACGGCGATGTTCTCGTGCACCGCCTGGGCGCCGGTGGCGATCTCGGCGACCACGGCGGTGATCTCCTCGACGCGACCGCTCATGTCGGACACGCTCTGGCCGAGGGCGAGGAAGGCCTCGCGGGCCTCCTCGACGACGACGGTGCTCTGGGTTGAGCGCTCCTTGCCGGCCTCGACGACGGCCACGGTGGCGGTGGTCTCGGACTGGATCTCGTTGATCAACTCCGAGATGGTGGCGGCCGCGTCCTGGGACTCCTCGGCCAGCTTGCGGACCTCCTCGGCGACGACGGCGAAGCCCTTGCCCTGTTCCCCGGCGCGGGCGGCCTCGATGGCGGCGTTGAGCGCCAGCAGGTTGGTCTGCTCGGCGATCGCGGTGATCGTGCGGGTGATGCCGCCGATCTGATCGGACTTCTCACCCAGCTGGGAGATGGCGTCGGTGGCGGCCTGCGAGGACTCCCGGACGGCATCCATCGCCTCGGCGGCGCGGGTGACGGCGTCGGCGCCGCCGCTGGCCACCATGCGGGCGTTCTCGACCGCCTCGGCCGTGCGCCGGGCGATCTCGGCGCCCGACTCCGCGGCGGAGGCAACCTGCTCGGCCACGCGGCGGGCCTCGTCGATGGAGGCGACCTGGCGCTCGTTGCCGTGGGCGACGTCGGTGATCGCGGTGGAGACCTCGTTGACCGAGCGCCCCGCGTTCTCCGAGCTGTCGGCAATGCGGCGGGTGGAGTCGTTCATCGTGCCGGTCGCGTCGTTGATCGAGCCGACGAGACTGCGCAGGCCGTGGGTCATGTCGGCCAGCGCGTTGCCCAGGGCGTCCTTGTCCGAGCGCGGTGTGACCTCGACGCTGAGGTCGCCGCTGGCGATCGTCTCGGCGAGCTCGGCCGTGGCCGTCAGGTAATCGGTCATCGCGTTGAAGTCAGACGCCATCTCGCCGAGCTCGTCACGGCTGGTCACCTCGACGCGCTGGTCGATCTCACCGCGGGCGATCTTCTTGGCGGCGCGCCCGACGGCCGAGATCCCGCGGGCCAGGCGGCGCGAGATGGCCAGGGCCACCCCGACGGCGACGACCACCGCGAGAATCAGCAGGGCGATGATGAGCGAGCGGCCAGCGGTGTAGGTGGAACGCGACGTGGCGGCGGTGCGCTTGGCGATCGTCTGCTCGTACTTCTCCCACGCGGCGTCGGCGGCCTTGAGCGCGTTGTAGGCGTCGTCGCCCGGGCCGCTGCCGACGACGGCGCCGGCGGCGGCGGTCTCACCCTTGTCGGCGAGTCTGCGGAAGGCCGCGGTCTTGGCCACGTAGGTGTCAAAGGCGCTGCGGAAGGCGGTGAGGAGACGCGCGTCGGTGGCGTCGGTGACCAGGCCGTCGTTGCGATAGCCGTCGAGCAGGGCGCTCATCGTCTGCAGGTCGCCGGAAAGATCGCCGGACACGCCGGCGGCGCCCGCCCGCTCCGCGGGGGTGGAGAGGATGTAGTGCAGCTCGTCCTTGCGGAACTTGTTCATCGCCGCTGACGCCTGACCCACGATGTCGGTGGCCGGCACGACGCGGGTGGCGAGCACGTTGATCTTGCCGTCGAGGCTGCCGAGCTTGCTGATCGCCAACAGGCCGACGGCCAGCAGCAGCGCCACGACGACGCCAAAAGAGGCCAGCAACCGCGAGCGGATGGACAGGGACACGAATGTGGGCACGATGACTCCTCTTTGCTCCAAGACAGGTCCGGTCCCGTCGGCTGGGGCGTGGCGCTGGGCATGGAGTCGGCTCCGGCGAGCGAGTCTTGAGTGCGTGCGGCGTGCTCCGCCGGTCAGCTGTCCTGACGCTGACACTTACAGGACCGAAGCTGACCTCATCGGGCCCTAGCGTCAGCCACCCACATCACGCATCAGGCCGCGAGGGAGGGACGATGGACATGAAGCTCGAGCTGGTCGCGGTCCCGGTATCAGACCCCGATCGCGCCAAGGCCTTCTACACCGAGAAGGTGGGGTTCAACGCCGACCACGACATCCCGGTCCAGGAGGGGCTGCGCTTCATTCAGCTCACGCCTCCGGGCTCGGCCTGTTCCATCGCGCTCGGAGTGGGGATCACCGACGCGGAGCCGGGCAGCGTCGTGGGGCTGCAGCTTGTGGTGGCCAGCGCCGCCGAGGCCCACGACGTGCTCGCCGGCCGCGGCGTCGAGGTCTCCGAGGTCCAGGAGTTCCCGTGGGGGAAGTTCGTGTTCTTCGCCGACCCCGACGGCAACCGGTGGTCGATCCAGGAGATCGTGCACCCCGCCTGACCTGCGGTCAGTGCGCTGACCACCGGGGCGGCCCCCCGCGAAATCGGACATCCGTCCACCGTTCCTCGATTGATTCAAGTGGTCCGGTGCCCGTGGGGGCGGCGGCGGCCAGGATGCCAACCGTTGAGGTGAGCCGGATGCTCACCGTGGAGGTACGAGGTGCACCGGATTGTCGTGCTCGCCGTGGTCGGCGTGCTCATGGCCGTGGCTGCGTCCCACATGCTGCGGACCGCGTCGCATGCCGTCACCGACGCGAGGACAGCGGCCGGCCTGCTGCGCTGCGACGCCACCGCGCTTGATCGCTACGACGCGGCAGATCCCACCGATGCCACCGATCCCACGGCGCGATGCGCCGGGATCGCCAAGCGGCTCCAGGCGGAGACCGGGGCGGGCGAGGCCGCTGTCGCCCCGTCCCCGCCGGGCCAGTAGTGGTCGCCCCCCCGCCTCATGCGGGCGACCACGAGGCAGCGGCCGCCCGCACAGTGTGCGGGCGGCCGCCCAGCTTCAGGACCCTCAGCCGGCCGCGGGCTCGGGCGCCGCGCCCGAATGCTCCGCACGCGCCGTGGCGCTGCGCCCCTCCACGTTGAGGCGGGGCAGCGCCGAGTTCAGCCAGTGCGGGATCTTCCAGTTGGCGTCGCCGATGAGGATCATCAGCGCCGGCACCAGCACCGAGCGGACGATCAACGCGTCGAGTAAGACGGCGCTGGCCAGTCCGACGCCGAACAGCTCGATGATGCGTTCGCCACCCAGGATGAAGGAGGCGAACACGAGCACCATGATCGCCGCCGCGGCGGTGATGGTCCGACCGGTGGCGGCCAGCCCGTGGGCGACCGCCTCGGTGTTGTCGCGGCGGCGGTGCCACTCCTCATAGATGCGGCTGACGAGGAAGACCTCGTAGTCCATCGACAGACCGAACAGGATGGGGAACATCAGCACCGGGACGAACGTCTCGATCGGTCCGGTGGTGCCCCCCAGCCAGCCCTTCTGGAAGATGGCCGTCACGATCCCGAAGGCCGCCCCCGCCGACAGCAGGTTCATCACCGCTGCCGTGAGCGGGATGACCAGGCTGCGGAACACCGCCATGAGCAGCAGGAAGCTCAGGATGACGACCACCCCGATGAACAACGGCAACTTCGCCGACAGGATGTGGCTGAAGTCCTCGAAGATCGCCGTCGTGCCGCCGACGAGAACGGCGAGCCCGGTCCCCTTCGTCGCCGCCGGGATCACCGTGGTGCGGACGTGGCTGAGCAGGTCCGTGGTCGAGGCCGCCTGCGGCGAGCCCTTCGGATACACGCTGGCGATCGCCACCGTCGGGCGACCGTGGCCACCGAGCACCGACACACCGGTCGAGCCGACGACGCCCGGGGTGGCCGCCACCGCCGCCTCGGCCTTCTTGAACGTCGCCAGATCCGACGGCTGCTTGATCTGGGCCACGAGCTCGAGCGGCCCGTTGTAGCCGGGGCCAAAGCCCTTGGCCAGCAGGTCGTAGGCCTTGCGCGTGGTCGTGTTCGACGGGTCGGTGCCGGCGTCGGCCGACCCCAGGCGCATCGAGAGAAACGGGATCGCGATGATGAGCATGATCAGCGTGGCCACGATCGCGAAGACCGCCGGGCGCTTGCTCATCAGGCCGGCCCAGCGCACCCACGCGGGGGACTCCGCGCTGAGCTGAAGCTTGCCCTCTTTGAGCGCCCTGCGCTCGCGCCGGCGCGGGACGAGGCGGCCGATGGGGGTGGCCAGCAGCGCCGGCAGCAGCGTGAGCGCCGCCAGCACGGTGAAGGCCACGGTGACCGCCGCGGCGATGGCCACGCCGTAGAGGAAGCTCACGCCCAGCGCGAACATCCCCAGCATGGCGATGCAGACGATCAGCCCCGCGAACAGGACCGCCCGTCCGGAGGTGTCGATGGCCTCGACCACGGACGCCTCGCGGGTCTCGCCGCGGGCCAGCGCCTGCTTGAACCGGGTGACGATGAACAGCGCGTAGTCCACGCCGACACCGAGCCCGATGAGCAGCGCCAGCTCGGTCGAGAACGTCGCGATGTTGATCGCGTGCGAGAGCAGTCCGACGACGGCGATCCCAGCGCCCAGCGAGGCGCCGGCGGTGATCAGCGGCAGGAGCATCGCGAAGAAGGACCCGAAGACCAGGAAGAGCACGATCGCCGCGGCGATGAAGCCGAACAACAGGCCGCTGCCCTGGTTGTTGGTGTTGCCGGCCTCGGCGATGTTGCCCTCGACCTGGAACTGCACGCCGTTACCCGACTGCGACGTGATCGACTGCACGAAGGCCTGGGCCTGAGGGGCGGTGATCTTGTTCTGGTTGGCGGCGTTGGTGAAGGTCACGTTGGCGAACGCCACCTGGCCGCCGGGAGCGATCTGGTGTGAGGTCTCCGGCGTGAAGGGCGAGACCACGCTCGCCACGTCCGGGTTGGCCGCCACCTTGTCGAACACCTTCTTGGCCCGCGCGACGACGGCCGGGTCGGTGACCTTGCCGTGGTCGACGCCGATCACCAACTGGTCAGTCTCGCCCGACTGGTGGGGGCTGGCCTTCTGCAGCAGCCGGATGGCGTCGAAGCTGCCCGTGTGCGGGAGCTTGAAGTTGTCCGTGAATGCGCTGCCGGCCGCTGAGTGGATGGCGACGAGCGCGACCAGGCCGACCAACCAGCCGAGCAGCGCGAGCCATTTATGTCTGAAACACCAGGAAGCTAGGGTTCTCATACGACAGTCAATTCCTCCAAAGTTGTGACGCCCTGAGGCTAGGCCCCCGCGATGTTCGGCGTAAGTGGCCTGAGGCCGAAATGAGTCATGACAATTGTCATGGCAGCGCCGCGCCGCGCCCAGCCGTAGCTACCGATTGAACACATGTTCGCTGACATTTGGCTGACAACCTGTGAACGAAGCGCCCCGTGAGCCCCTCCGGGCGGAGGGCCAGAGGTCGCAAAAGCGCCGGTTTGCTCCTCTTCCGGCACGCCGGCGAGGACTTGGAGGTGTTGCTCGTCCACCCCGGCGGCCCATTCTGGGCCACGCGCGATCTCGGCGCGTGGTCGGTCCCGAAGGGGGAGTGCGAGGACGGCGAGGAACCCCGCGCGGCCGCCTGGCGTGAATTCGGCGAGGAGCTCGGCTCACCCCCGCCCGAGGGCGAGGCGCTCGAACTGGGCGAGGTCCGCCAGAAGGCCGGCAAGACCGTGGTGGCGTGGGCGATCGCCGGCGATCTCGACGCCGAGCAGATCACCAGCAACATGTTCGAGATGGAGTGGCCGCCGCGGTCCGGGCGCACGCAGCAGTTCCCCGAGGTCGACCGGGCCGGGTGGTTCGGGCTGGCCGAGGCGCGCGAACGGATCAACCCGGCTCAGGTGGCGCTGCTCGACCGGCTGTGCGAGGCGCTGGAGGGGTGAGGGAGTTTTGGGAGATAACCATCACCACATGAGGGTTATCCCCCACTACCCCGGACCAGAGCCCGCCGCCGACGCCGGGGCCGCCCGCACCCCACTCGAAAGCCCTGTCGTTGACCCGGTTCGTGCCTCCGCAACACGGGACCCCCACAGCCACATATCCCACCACACCCGCGCTAGCGTGCGCGGAGCGTGAGCTCGGGCGACAACATCAGCCCCACCGCCCACTACACGGGCGAGGTGTGGCGGCGCGCCGGTCTCTCGCACCCGTGGCTGGGGACCCGCGAGGGCCGGATCATGGTCGAGGCGCTGCACCCGCTGATGGTGGTGAGCGGGGCGCTCGGCGGCCCCTCGCTCGAGAGCTACCTGCTCGCGCGCCACCGGGCGATCGACGCGCTCCTCACCGACGCCGTGGAGGGCCACGGCGTCAGCCAGGTGATCGAGATCGCCGCCGGCATGTCGGCGCGGGGTTGGCGCTTTGCCAACCGTTACGGCGACCGCCTCACCTATGTCGAGGCCGACCTGCCGGCGATGGCGGCCCGCAAGCGCAGGGCGCTCGAGCGCATCGGGTCGCTGTCTGACGCGCATCGGGTGGCGGAGATCGACGCGCTGCGCGACGACGGCTCCGGCAGCCTCGCCGAGCTCGCCGCCGAGCTCGATCCCGGCGCCGGGCTGGCCGTCGTCACCGAGGGCCTGCTCGGGTATCTGGCCACCGACCCCATGCTGGCGCTGTGGCGGCGCATCGCCGCGACGCTGCAGACGTTCCCCACCGGGCGCTACCTCTCCGATCTGCATCTGGGCAGCGTCCAGACCCCGGCGGTCCGCTTCTTCCGGCAACTGCTCGGCGCGTTCGTGCGCGGGCAGGTGTACCTGCACTTCGACGGCGCCGAGGAGGCCGAGGCGGCGTTGCGCGACGCGGGCTTTACCGGCGCGGCGGTCCGGCGGGCGGGAACGATCATCGAGCTGCCCGACCGCGAGCAACGCTCGACGGCGCATATACTTGAGGCATCAACCACATGACTCGGAGCGTCGCCCATGATCACCGCCACCCTGTACTCCGATCCAGCCTGCCCCTGGGCCTATTCCGAGAGCCCCGCTCTGAGGGTGATCGAATGGCGTTACGGCGACCAGCTCGACTGGAAGCTCGTGCTCGTCGGGCTCACCGAGAGCTCTGACCAGTACGCCCAGCGGGGATACACGCCCGTGCGCGGCGCGCTGGGCCAGCTGCACTTCCGCAGCCGCTACGGAATGCCGTTCGCCCCCGAGCCCAAGGCGCGTCTGAGCGCCACCGCGCGCGCCTGCCGCGCCGTGGTGGCAACGCGCATGGCGCACCCCGGCCGCGAATGGGCCGTCTTCCGCGCCATCCAGCTGGCCAACTTCAACGGTCCGCTCGTGCTCGAGGACGACGACATGCTGCGCGACGTCCTGCGCGAGGTCCCGGGCGTCGACGCCGACGCGATCATCGCGGCGCTGGACTCACCCGAGGTCACCGAGGCCTACCAGGCCGACAAGGCCGACACCCGCAAGGCCGCCGGCTCCGCCGCCGAGCTCCAGGGCAAGACCGCGACCACCGACGGACCGGTCCGCTTCACGGCGCCCTCGATCGTCTTTCAGTCCAACGGCACCTCGCTGGTCGCCGGGGGCTTTCAGCCCGTCGAGGCCTACGACATCCTCGTCACCAATCTCGATCCGACCCTCACCCGGCACGCGCCGCCCGAGACGCCCGAGCCGCTGCTGGGCGCGTTCCCCGGCGGGCTCACGACCCAGGAGGTCGCGGCGCTCATGACACACGGCAACGATGCGCCCGACCGCCCGGCGGCGGAGGCGGCGCTCATCCAGCTCGTGGCCGACGGCAAGGCGACGCGCCGGTCGCTGGGCGACGACGCGCTCTGGCGCGCCGCCGCGTAGAGCGACTCGGCCCGTAGGCGACTCGACCGGTAGGGCTACTCGGCCCAGGTCAGCCGCAGCGGCAGCGTCTCGAGGCCGTAGATCCCCGACGGGGTTCCGAACTCCGGCTCGCCGGCGAGCTCGATGCGCTCGGCGCGGCGCGCCAGCGCGGCCAGCCCCTCCTGGATCTCGGCCCGGGCGAGGTTGGCGCCGACGCAGTAGTGGATTCCGGCCCCGAACGTGAGCACGCGTGCGCCGCCGCGGTCGGCGGTGATGTCGAACGTGTCGGGGTCAAGGCCCTGGCGGTTGGCGTGCCAGGCGGAGACGAGGATCACGGAACCCGCCGGGAACGTGATCCCGCGGTGCTCGATCGCGGCGGTGGTGATGCGCGCGGTGAAGGGCGTGATCGGCTCGTAGCGCAGCGCCTCGTCGACCGCGGGCAGCGCCAGCGTCTCGGGGTCTGAGCGCAGCGCCTCCCACTGCTCGGGGTGCAGGGCGAGGAGGCGGACCGCGTGGGCGAGCTGGCTCTGGCTGGTGTCGACGCCGCCGACGAGGATGTTGAGGATGAGGTTGCGCAGCTCGTCGTGGTTGAGGCGCTCGCCCTCGGCCTCGGCGGCGATGAGGTCGGTGATGAGATCCTCGCCCGGGTCATCGCGGCGGGCGGCGATGAGCTCGTCGCCCCACACGTAGAACTCCTCGACGGCGGCCTCGATCCGGGGACGGTCCTCGATCAGGCTGGTGGCGTCGAACTGGCGCTGGATGACGTTGGACCACTCGTGCAGCTTGGGGGCATAGCGGCGCGGAGCGCCCATCACGTGCGCGATGACCAGCGACGGATAGGGCTTGGCGATGGCGGCGATGAACTCGCACTCGGCGCCCGGCGCGATCCCGTCGAGCAGCTCGGCGAGGAACGCCCGCATCGCCGGGCGGTAGCGGGCGACGGCGCGCGGCGCCAATGCGGGGTTCACCAGGTTGCGCAGGCGGCGGTGATCGTCGCCGTTGACGTTGATGATGTTCTTGACGATCTCCTCGTGCAGCGGCCCGTCGGTGATCTCGAAGATCTCGGCGATCGTCATCCCGGGGAAGACCGCGTCGCGCGTGCGCAGGAAGAACTCCGCCGACTCGCGCTCGAGCACGAGGAACCCGAACGGGCAGGCGGCCAGCCACCCGTCGTGACCCTCCAGCGCGGACATCGCCGCGCGGTAGCGGGCCCCGCGAAGCGTGGGGTCGGTGTGGTTGAACATCTCGAGCTGAAGTTCGCCGGCGAGAGGCATGCGGGGCTCGTCAGATCCAGGGGTTGGCGGCCAGCTCGCGCGCCACTGCCTCGGTGAGCATCAGGGCCTGGCGCACCGTGCGGTAGTCGACGTTCTCGGGCGTGTCTGACATGAGGTGGTAGTTGGACAGCGCCTTGTACCGGTTCATCGAGGCGAGCGTCGCGGTGGGGTAGCCGGCCCGGCTGGGGATGACGGCGTCGGTCGAGTTGCGCGCGCGCATCCCGCGGCGCAGGTGAGCGCCTGCCCGGTCCGCGACCCGCGCGACCAGATCCCTGAAGGCGCGGTCATGGTAGTCCTCCATGATCACCGGGCCCTCGCCCTCGAGCATGATCAGCCGCGGGGAGCCGAGCGTCTCGAGGTTGAGAAACCAGGTGCGCTCGCGATCCAGTGCCGGGAAGTGGCGGCGGGCAAAGCCGTAGATGCCGCCCTGGATGACCTCCTCGGCTCCGCAGGACGCCAGGACGACCCGCAGGCCCTCGATCGGCTCGGCGCGCAGCCGCTCGGCCAGCGCCACCAGCACCGCCACCGCGGTGAGGTTGTCGTTGGCGCCCGGGACGATCGGGCTGCGGGCGACGTCCTCGAACACCGCGGTGCCCAGCGCCGAGCCGGCCACGCCCGCCGCGATGAGCCCGCGACGCCCGCGCAGAGACCCCAGCGCCACCAGCGCGGGCGCGCCCATCAAGGTCAACCACAGCGGCAGCGACGTGTCCACGCGCTCGATGATCCCGGGGAGCGTCTCGCCCCACAGGCGCTGGAGGGTGTCGTCGAAGATCCTGCCGGTGGGAGCCGCGTCGTGATGGGCGAGCAGGACGAGCGTGCGCGGCGCGCTCGCCTCGCCGCAGGCCCCGACGACGTTCCAGGTCGTCCGAGTGGGACTGGCCGCGCGCCGGAACAGCCGGGGGCCGTTGGAGACATCGTCGGCGATGGCGGCCACCACGGCGCCGGCGACGGCGCCGGCCACCGGGCGGGCGCGGCGGCTGGCCAGCGCGGCGACCCCGGCGAGGCCGCTGGTGATCGACAGCGAGCTCATCACGCGCGCGTAGCCGTCGCGGAACTGCTCCTCCTCGATGGCGGCGTCACAGCCGGCGTTACGCAGCCGCTGGACGATCCAGTCCGCCGCCCTCTGCTCGCCCTCGGATCCGGCGCGGCGCTCGAGCGGCGCCAGCGTCTCGATCACCTCGCGCAGCGTCGCCTCGTCGTCGCGGGGCAGGGCGCCCGGATCGCCTCCGGGCGCCATCAGCGGCCGGCCCCGCGGCCGACCACCTACGCGTCCACGTTCTCGAAGATCGCGGCGAGCCCCTGGCCGCCACCGATGCACATCGTCTCCAGGCCGTAGCGCGCGCCGCGGCGGCGCATCTCGTGCACGAGCGTGGTGAGGATGCGACCGCCGGTGGCGCCGATCGGGTGCCCCAGCGAGATCCCCGAGCCGTTGACGTTGACGCGCTCCAGGCCGTCGGGCAGCTGCCAGTTGCGCAGGACGGCCAGCACCTGCGCGGCGAAGGCCTCGTTGAGCTCGATCAGGTTCATGTCGTCCATGGTCAGGCCGGCGCGGGAGAGCGCCTTGGCCGTCGCCGGAACCGGGCCGATCCCCATGGTCTTGGGCGGCACGCCCGCGACCGCCCAGCCCACCATCCGCGCCATCGGCGTCAGCCCGAGCTCGGCGGCCCTCTCGGCGTGGGTGACGATGCAGACCGCGGCGCCGTCGTTCTGGCCCGAGGCGTTGCCCGCGGTGACGGTGGCCCCGGGGTCCTTGCGCGCCATCACGGGGCGCAGCGAGCCCAGGGTGTCCAGGGAGGCGTCGGCGCGGGGATGCTCGTCGCGGTCGATCGAGCGCGTTCCCGTCTTGCGCTCCTTGACCTCGACGGCGACGATCTCCTCGGCGAAGGTGCCGTTCTCCTGGGCGGCGACGGCCTTCTGGTGTGAGCGCAGGGCGAGCTCGTCCTGCTCCTCGCGCGGGATGGAGTATTCGCGCCGGAGGTTCTCGGCGGTCTCGATCATCCCGCCCGGCACGGGGTAGTTCTCGCCGCCGGCGGTGACGCGGCCGCGCACGAGCCGGTCCTCGAGCATCGCCCCGCCCGAGCGCGCGCCCCAGCGCAGCGTCGTGGAGTACAGCTCGGCCTGGCTCATGCTCTCCGCGCCGCCGGCCAGCACGACGTCCGCGGCGCCGGTCTGGACCTGCATGGCGGCCTCGATCACGGCCTGCAGGCCCGATCCGCAGCGCCGGTCGATCTGCAGGCCGGGCACCTCGACGGGGAGCCCGGCGTCCAGCGCGGCGACGCGCCCGAGTGCCGGGGCCTCGCCGTTGGCGTAGCCCTGGCCCAGCAGCACGTCGTCGACCTGGTCGTGGGGAAGGCTTGTGCGCTCGAGAATGGCCTTGATAACGGTGGTGGCCAGCGAGGTCACGGGTACGTCTCTAAAAATGCCGCCGAACCGGCCGACGGGGGTCCGCAGGGGTTCGCAAATAAGGGCGTCTCTCATTCCGCCAGCTTATCCAGGCTTATCCCGACAGCGTCTGTGACTCGTACGCGGCAGGGGTGAGACCCACCAGCGAGCGGAAGTCCCGCAGGAAGTGAGCGTGGTCGTAGTAGCCGAGGTCGAGCGCGAACCGCGTCCAGTCGTGGCGACGGCGTCGGTCGAGCGCTTCGACGGCGTCGTGCAGGCGGTAGCGCTGCATGACCCACTTGGGTCCGACACCGACGTATTGGGAGAACAGCCGCTGCACGGTCCGGACCGAGACGTGATGGCGCGCGGCGAGGTCGGCCACGCTGCCGTCGGGCGGCGCGGCGCGGATGTCGGCCACGAGCTGTCCGACGAGAGCGATCCGCGGGTCTGGCTCGGCGGGCATGCGCGCGCGCAGCAGCCCGTAGAGCGCCTGCAGCAGCGCGTCGGTGTCGGTTGCGTCCTCCAAGCGCCGGGCGTCGTCACCGAACAGGTCGGCCACGGGCACCACACGGTCGGTGAGCTCGGAGACCCGAGCTGCGGCGAACGGGGCAAACCCGCCGGGCAGGAACTTCGTCCCGATGCCCCAGCCCGTCCCCTCCAGGCGTCGGATGTAGCGCCGGCGGGAGACCCCGTAGACGAAAGCGCCGTGGGGCTCGACCACGAGGTGGACCGACGGATGGGGGAGCACCTCGGACTCGTACGCGGGCTGTCCGCGCCGGTCCCAGGCCACCAGCCAGTGGCTGTCGATGACCGCGGCCAAGTCGGGCGGCGGCAGGCGCCGCTCCAGTGTGAACATCGTGCCGACGGCGCTGGGGCGGAGGATCCCGCGGGTCTCCATGTGTGGCGCATTTTTCCAAGAGACGCCCGTCGCCACGCGTTAGCGTGGGCCCATGCCCACCTATACGAAGCTCAACTTCTCAGACGTCAAGGACCTCGCGCCCGACTACGGCATGTCGGATATGGGGGAGGCCCGCTTTGCCCGCGGCGCGCTGGGTGCCGAGCGGATCGGCCTCAGCAGGTACCGCGTCAACCCCGGCCAGCGGCTCGGCTTCGGCCATCGCCACGACCAGTCCGAGGAGGCCTACATCGTGATCACGGGCTCGGGCCGCTTCCGGGTCGAGGACGACGTGTTCGACGTCGGCCCCCAGGACATCGTCTACTGCCCCGCCAGCGCCATGCGCGCGTGGGAGGCGGGTCCCGACGGGATGGAGATACTGGCCTTCGGCGCCCACGCGGAGGGCGAGAACACCGAGATGGACCGGGAGTTCTGGACCGACTGAGCGCAGCGCCGTCCGGTTTGCGCCGGTGGGGTCGTTTAAGGTGCGACGCCATGCTCCTCTACGACTCAGCCATCTCCGGCAACTGTTACAAGGTCCGCCTGCTCCTGACCAAGCTCGGCATCCCGTTCGAGCGGCGGGAGCTGAGCGTCTTCGATCGCTCCGACCGACCGGACGTGCTCGGTGATCTCAACCCGGCGCTGCGGGTACCCACGCTCGTCCTCGACGACGGCCGGTCGCTCGCTGAGTCCAACGCGATCCTGTGGTACTTCGGTGATGGAACCGAGTACGTGCCGACCGACCCCTACGAACGCGCGCAGGTCATGCAATGGCAGTTCTTCGAGCAGTACGACCACGAGCCGAACCTCGCCGTCGCGCGGTTCTGGGCGCTTGCCGATATCACCCCGTCACCGGCTGACGCCGAGGCCAAGCGCAAGGGCGGGGAGCGGGCGCTGGCAGCGATGGAACGCGACCTGGCGGAGCACGAGTACCTGGTGGGCGACCGCTTCAGCATCGCCGACATCACGCTCTACGCCTACACGCATGTCGCCCCCGAGGGCGGGTTCACACTCCAGCCGTACCCGGCCGTCCGGGAGTGGCTGGCCCGGGTCTCATCACAGCCGGGACACATCGCCATCACGGACTGACGGACCCGGGCGGACACCGGGGTGCCGCGGGCGCGGGATCTGGCTTGACCGCGCCGTCGAATTACTAACCTCGAATGATGGCCGAGGCGACGCGCCCGACGGAGCAGCACGAAGGGGCGCCTCCGGCACTGCTGGTCCAGGTGGCCGGCCGCGCTCCGCACCCGCTCATGGTGCGGGGCATCGCCTTCGTGGTGGGGGCCGCCAGCCTGGGCACGGAGATCGCAGCGGCGCGGCTGCTGGCCCCGTACTTCGGCGCCTCCACCATCATCTGGGCCAACACGATCGCCACCGTGCTGGTGGCGCTGTCGGCCGGCTACTGGCTGGGCGGCAAGCTGGCCGACCGCCGCGCGGACCTGCGCGGGCTGTGCGCCGTCGTGCTCGTCGCCTCGCTGCTGCTGGCGCTCGTGCCGTTCGTGGCCGATCCGTTCCTGCGACTGTCGGTCGACGCGCTGGGCTCGCTGTCGGTCGGCGGGTTCGCTGGGTCGCTGGCCGCGGTGCTCGTCTTGGTGGCGGTCCCCGTGATGCTGCTGGGGACGGTGGCCCCCTACGTGAGCCGCCTGAGCATCCAGAACCTGAATGAGACGGGGCGCACGATCGGCAACCTGTATGCGATCTCCACCGTCGGCTCCCTGGTGGGAACGTTCCTGGCGGCGCTGCTGCTCATCCCCACCATCGGCACCCACCGCACGTTCATCGTGTTCGCGCTGGGGCTGGCGCTGGTCTCGGTGCCCGGCCTGGGCCTGCGGCGCTTCTGGGTGATCCCGCTGCTCGTCGGCAGCTCGCTCGCCATCCCGCCGGCGGCGATCGGCGCCGGCGTCGCAGGCGGCCGCGTCATCTACGCGACCGAGACCCAGTACCAGTACGCCCGTGTCGTCCAGTTCGCCGACGGCGTGCGCTGGCTCCAGCTCAACGAGGGCGTGGCCGTCCACTCGCTCTACCGGCCCGGGACGTTTCTCAGCCGCGGGTACTGGGATGACTTCCTGGTGCTCCCGTTCGCGGCGCAGTCACCGGCCCCGTCGCCGCCCGCCCGGATCGCCATCCTGGGCGACGCCGCGGGCACGGTGGCGCGCGCCTACGGTCACTTCTTCCCCGGCACGCGGGTGGACGCGGTCGAGCTCGACGGCAAGCTCACCGAGATCGGCAAGCGCTACTTCCATCTCTCCGGGCCGCGGCTGCACCTCTACACCGCCGACGCCCGGCCGTGGCTTCAGGCCAGCCACGCCCGCTACGGCGCGATCTTCCTCGACGCCTACCGCCAGCCCTACATCCCGTTCTACCTCGTCACCCGCCAGTTCTTTGCGTCCGCGCGGGCGCACCTGCAACCGGGCGGCACGTTCATCGTCAACGTCGGCCACCTCCCGGGCTCGAGCGCGCTGGAGCGGGTCGTCACCGCCACGCTCCGCGCCGTGTTCCCACACGTGGTGCGCGACCGGGTGAGCCCGGAGAACTCGCTGCTCGTGGCCTCGACCGCGCCGCTGTCGGCCGATGCCATGATCGCGGCCCACGCCCACCTGCCGCTCCAGCTGCAGGGGCTGCTGGCCTCGACCGCGGGCCAGGTCGGCCCGACGCTCACCGGTGGGACGGTCTACACCGACGACAAGGCGCCCGTCGAGTGGCTGACCGACCTCTCGATCCTGCGCTACGCCGCCGGCACGCGCTGAGCTGACGCGGCCGCCTCCGTGCCCGCCGCCGTCTCGGGCACCGTGGCGGCACGCGCGGGCAGCGGGGCACGGTCCTGTCGCACCGCCACGCCGCCCTTGGGGGCGAGGGTGATGGCGCGGAACTGCGTCTCGGCGAGCTCGGGGTCGACGGGGGTCAATGCGGTGCGCTCGAGCACGCGCGAGAGCACCACGCGCATCTCGGTCTGGGCGAAGCTGGCGCCCAGGCAGCGACGCGTCCCACCGCCGAAGGGCACCCACGTGTAGGTGTCCGGCGCGGCGTCAGAGAGGAACCGCTCGGGCGAGAACGCCCGTGGGTTGGGGTACAGGTCGCCCCGGCGATGGATGGTGCGGATCGACGGGTTGATCTCGATGCCCACCGGCACCACGTAGCCCCCGATGGGGAACGGCTGCTGGCGCACCACTCGCCCGACGCCCGGGATGACGGGCCGCAGACGCAGGGACTCCTTGATCACGGCGTCGAGGTAGCGATCGTCGCCCTCGAGCGCTCGCGCTCGGACGCGCGCGTCATGCAGGACGAGGTCAAAGGTCCAGGCCAGCCCGGTGGCCGTCGTCTCGTGCCCGGCGAGCAGCAGCGTGAGCAGCTCGTCGCGGATCTCGCGATCGCTGAGAGCGACGCCGTCCTCATCTTGGGCCAGCAGCAGGCCCGAGAACACGTCATCGCGCTCGGCGAGGTCCGGGGCGGCGCGGCGGCGGCCGATCTCGGCGTAGATGACCTCGTCGACAGCGCGCTTGCGCTCCTCGAAGCGCTGGGCGGAGGCGCGCTCTCGGCGCCCGCGCATCACGGCGTTGAGCACGAGCACGCCGCGGGCGCGCGACAGCGGCTCCACCATCCCGCGCAGCCGGCGCGCGAGCTCGTCCTCGTCGGCGCCGGGGGTGTAGCCGAAGACCGCGCGCAGGATCACCCGCAGGGTCAGGGACTGCATGCTCTCCAGCAGCGTGAACGGCTCGCCCACCGGCCAGCGGTCGATCTCGGTGTCGGCGCAGGCGCGCATCGTCTCGACATGGGCGAGCATCCGCCGGCCGTGAAACGGGGGCAGCAGCAGCCGCCGATGGCGCAGATGCTCGCGGCCGTCGAGCAACAGCACCGAGCGCTCGCCGACGATCGGGCCCAGCAGCGCGTTGGCCTCGCCGGCGTGCAGCGCCTCGCCCGAGCCCTGGAAGAGCTCCTTGACCGCCCCCGGGTCGAACAGCATCACGAACCGCTGGTCAAACAGCGTCCCCATGGTGACGATGTCGCCGTAGCGCCGGCGGCACCACTCCAGGTAGCGCACGCCGCCGGTCATGAACCCCAGCGTCTGCAGCCAGCGCGGGAACGAGGGACCAGGGGGCAGGGAGGCGGTGACGGTGCTCATCGCCCGATCGTCGCATACCGGGCTCGCCGGGCCGCCTGGTCAGCGGGTCTACGGGGACTGCGAGGTTGCCGCCTTGCCCTCCAGATCCGCGAGCGTCAGCGGATGGGCGGGCGGCCCGTCGATCACCCGGTGGCGCCGGACGCGCAACTCGGGGTCGACGTGGAGCAGTTCGCCTGAGGCCAGCGGCCGCCACCCCGGGTCGTCGTCCATCTTCTCCGAGGCGATCACCACCGCCGGCCGCGTCGCCAGATCGGCCGAGTGCACGTGAATCCGTCCGTGGGCGCTCGCGTGCTCGAGATGACGATCGCCGCTGTCGCCGCCGGCGTCGCGTTCGAGCACCAGCAGGTCATGGGTGTCGGGGTAGCGCAGCGCCCACAGCTCCTGCGCCGAGATGAGCACGAGGTTGATGGCGAACAGCGGCAGGTTCTCGGCCACCCAGCGGGCCGCCGCGGCGATGCCCTCCCCGACGTCGCCGGTGCGGCGCGTCTCACGGGTGATGAGGGCGAAGAAGCGCTCAGAATCGGTCTCGCCGCCCACCAGCGACATGTCGTCCCCGAGCTCGCGCTCCAGGCGGTCCAGGCCTTCGATGACCCCGTTGTGGGCGAACAGCCGGTCGTCCTGCTCAAACGGATGCGTGTTGGCGGGCGACAATGCTCCGGTCGAGGCGTAGCGGACGTGGGCCACGAAGGTACGCGAGTTGATCTCCGTGGCCTCCCGCGCGAAATCACCGTCCTCGTAGGCGGCGATCGGCTGCTTGGAGATGACGGGGCGCCCGTCATGAGTGAAGTACCCCAGCCCCGTCCCGTCGGGCTCGCGATGGCTCTGCTCCGACAGCGAGTCAGGCGCCTCGAGCAGCCAGAAGGTGGCGTGAACGCGCTCCGGGCCCCCGCTCATCCCAAACAGACGGCACATATTGCCCACACTAAGGGGTGATCCAGGTCTGTCAAAGTAATTTCAAGCTCGCCTGCGATCTTGGTCTGGTCCAAGAAAGGCGACTGATCATGAGATTCCTGCGTACAGCGTCAACCGGCCGGCTTCTGGCCCTCATCGGCGGCCTCATCGTGGCCATCGCCGCCGGCACGGCGATCGCCGTCGCCGCCACCGGCCGCGGCTCGGTGCCCAAGGCCAAGCCCCTGGCCCAAACGCTCCACGCTGCCCTCGTGGCCAAGCCGGTCACGGGCATCACCGCCGACATCAGCTTCACCAACAATCTGATCAGCTCCGACGCGATTCCGGGCGAGACCGCCGACCCGCTCCTGCAGGGCGCACGCCACGGTCGGGTGTGGCTGTCCAATGACGGCCGCCTGCGCATCGAGCTCCAGGGTGACAACGGCGACGCCAACCTCGTCGTCAACAAGAGCTCGTTCTGGGTCTCCGATCCGATGCAGAACACCGTCTATGAGGGCACGCTGCCCGCGGACACGTCCGGCAAGGCCGGCAAGGCCGGGAAGGCCGGCGCCAAGCCCGCGGGCTCCGCGCACAGCCTCCCGACGGTCGCCGAGATCCAGTCGCACATCACCAAGGCGCTCGCGAGCGTCGACCTCGGCGGGGTCGCCACCTCTGACCCCCGTGACGTCGCCGGGCGCCCCGCGTACTCGGTCTCGGTCTCGCCCAAGCACTCCGGCGGGCTGCTCGGCCGCGCCCAGCTCGCCTGGGATGCCGTCACCGGCGTCCCGCTGCGGATCGCCATCTATGCCCGCGGCAACGGCACCCCCGTGCTGGCGCTCACCGCCACCAAAATCACCTACGGACCGGTCGCCAACTCAGACCTGAACATCCAGCCCCCGGCCGGCGACAAGGTCGTCAAGGTCTCCAGCGCCGCGATGCACGGCTCCGCGGCCGGGGCCGCCGCGGCGGCCCGGTCCAAGGCCAAGCACGCCCAGGTCCGCGGCGTTGCCGCCGTGGCCGCTCACGTGCCCTTCGCCATGGCCGCGCCCAAGGCGCTGGCGGGTCTGCCCCGCGAGGGCGTCAGCCTGTTGGACTGGGCCGGCAAGCCCGCCGCATTGGTCACCTACGGCCAGGGCCTGGGCGGCATCGTGGTGATCGAGCAGGGTGCGTCCTCGCAGGCGGCGGCGCCGAGCATCTCGGGCTCGGGCGGCGGTGGCCTGAACCTCCCGACGGTGTCGATCAACGGCGCCACGGGCCAGGAGCTCGCCACCCCGCTCGGAACGGTCGTGCGCTTCACCCACGGCGGCGTCGCCTACACGGTGCTCGGCTCGGTGGCCCCCTACGCGGCGGAAACCGCGTCGCGGGCGCTGACCAAGTGACGCCACCCGCGGACAGCCCGGTCGACGGTCCGGCGGCGGCGAGCGGGGATAGCACCCCGCCCGCGCCGCCGCCGATCGAGGTCCGGGGGCTGGTCAAGCGCTACGGAGAGCTCACCGCCGTCGGCGGGGTCGACCTCACGGTGCAGACCGGGGATGTCTACGGCTACCTCGGGCCCAACGGCGCCGGCAAGACGACATCGCTGCGGATGATGCTCGGCCTCATCCGCCCGACAGAGGGAACCGTCCGGCTCTTCGGCCGCGATCCGATGGAGAGCGTCCGGGCCCTGGAAGGCGTCGCCGGCTTCGTCGAGGCGCCGACGTTCTACCCGTACCTCAATGCGCGCAAGAACCTGGAGATGCTCGCCGCCTACGACGGCGGCGGCGCAACCGATCGCATCGACCAGGCGCTCGACACCGTCGAACTCACCGACCGCCAGCGCGACAGGGTGGGCGGCTACTCGCACGGGATGCGCCAGCGGCTGGGGATCGCCGCGGCGCTGCTGCGCGACCCGAAGCTTCTGCTCCTCGACGAGCCCGCCACCGGCCTGGATCCCGCCGGCATGCGCGACATGCGCCTGCTCATCCGCCGCCTGGCCGAGCAGGGCATGACCGTCCTGCTCTCCAGCCATCTGCTCACCGAGATCGAGGACGTCTGCAACCGCGTGGCGATCGTGCGCCAGGGCCGGATCGTCTACGAGGGCGAGATCGCCGCCCTCAAGCGCGGAGCGGGCACGCGCTACTGGCTGCAGACCACCGATGACGAGCGCGCCCTGGCGGTATGCGGGGCCCAGCCGGGGATCGCCGACGTCCAGACGGAGCACGGGCGCATCTCCTTCACGGCCGACGAGGACGCGGCGGGCGCGCTGTCGCAGGCGCTGGTGGAATCCGGGGCGCTCATCCACGCGATGGCGCCCCAGACGGTCACGCTCGAGGACCTGTTCTTCTCCTTCACCGAGGGAGACGGAATCCCGCCCACCCCGCCCACCTCACCGGTGCCGGCATCGGCCGGCCCCGAGCCCGCTCAGGCCAGCGAGACCGCGCGCTGATGCCCGGCGTCGGCACGGTCTATCGCTGGGAGCTCTTCAAGCTGCGCCACCAGAAGCGCACCTACCTGGGGCTCGGTGCGGCCATCATCGTCCCGATCCTGTTCGTGCTGGCGATCCACCTGCGCCATCACCAGGACCGCGGCGGCGGCGGCTTCGCCTTCTCGGACTACCTGGACCGCAGCGGGCTTGCCGTTCCGCTCGTCATCCTGCTCTTCGGCGCGGTGTGGATGTTCCCGCTCATCACCGCGCTGGTAGCAGGTGACATCTTCGCCTCCGAGGACCACAACGGGACCCTGAAGACGATCTTCACCCGGTCGCTCGAGCGCTGGCAGATCTTCGCGGGCAAGGCGCTGGCGGCCAGCACCTACGCGGTCACCGCCATCTTCCTGTGTGGGACCGTGGCGGTCATCGCGGGCAGTTTCCAGTCGGGGTTCAACTCGCTCCAGAGTCTGTCGGGAACCATCGTCTCGGCGCCCAAGGGCCTCGAGCTCGTCTACGTCAGCCTGCTCGTGTACCTCATCCCGATCGGGGCCATCGTCTGCATCGGGCTGCTGTTGTCCTCGGTGACGCGCAACAGCGCCGCGGCGGTGGTGGGGACGCTGATGGTGTCCCTGCTCATCCAGCTCATCGGGATCCTGCCGGGACTGGGCTCGCTTCAGCCCTACCTGCTCTCCACGCAGTTCAACGCCTGGCAGGGGCTGCTGCGCACGCCCACTGACTGGGAGCCGATCGTGCGCGCCGCGTGGGTGTGCGCCCTCTACGGGATCCCCGCCATCGGCGCGGCGTTCCTGGTGTTCCTCCGCCGCGACGTCGCCGGTGGCTGACCCGCCTCCCGACGCCGAGCGCGTGTTGGTCGTCGACGACGATCCGCCGTTGCAGCGGATGCTCACACGCACCCTCTCGGCGGAGGGCTTCGCCGTCACCGTGGCCGGTGACGGCGGGGCGGCGCTGGCCGCCGCCGAGCGCTTCGCCCCCGACGTGATCGTGCTCGACGTGGCCATGCCCACGCTCGACGGCCTGGCGGTGTGCCGACGGCTGCGCAGCAAGGGCCTGCCCACGCCCATTCTCATGCTCACCGCGCGCGACGCCGTCGATGACCGCGTCGCCGGTCTGGAGGCCGGCGCGGACGACTACCTGGTCAAGCCGTTCGCCATCGAGGAGCTCGTGGCCCGAGTGCGGGCGCTGACCCGTCGCGGCCAGGCGTCGGACTCGCTGGCCTACGCCGACCTCAGCCTCGACGTAGCGGGACGGACGGCCACGCGCAGCGGCCGCGCGCTGGACCTCACGGGCCGCGAGACTGCGCTGCTCGAGCTCCTGCTGCGCCAACCCGGCCGCGTCCTCACGCGTGAGCGGGCGCTGGAGGAGATCTGGGAGGACGCCGCCGAGGCCAACGTCGTCGATCGCTACGTCACTCGCCTGCGGCGCAAGCTCGGCGACCCGCCCCTCATCCGGACCTTGCGAGGCACGGGGTTCGTGCTCCGGGCCTGACGGGCCTGCGCGTCACCGCGCCCCGCCCACCCGCGCGGCTACCCGGTGCCGAGCAGGCTGTAGACGCCGTCCTCAGGCATCGGCTGGCTGAACAGGAAGCCCTGGGCGCCGTCGCATCCCAGCCGGCGCAGCTGGGCCAGCTGAGCGTCGGTCTCGACCCCTTCGGCGACGACCCTGAGCCCGAGCGCGTGTCCCAGCTCCACCATGTCGCCCACCGGGTCCCCGTCGCTCTCCACCCGCCCCAGCTGCGAGACGAGCGTCGTGTCGATCTTGAGGATGTGCACCGGCAGCTCCGACAGCGTGATCGAGGAGGACGTGCCGGTCCCGAAGTCATCGATGGCCAGCGTGATCCCCAGCTCGTTGAGCGCCGCCAGCTGGCGCATGGCGAGCTCGGGCGCCGCCTCCAGCGCCCCCTCGGCCACCTCCAGGCACAGGACGCTGGGGTCGTGGCCACCATCGCGCATCTCCTCGGCGAGGTGCTCGACGAGGTGGGAGTCGCCGAGCTGTCGCGCCGACAGGTTGACGGAGATCGTCACCCCCGGACGCGACTCGCGCCAGCGCTCGACCTGGTCCAAGGCCTCGTGGAGCACCCACTCACCGATGGGGACGATCAGCCCGGTCTCCTCGGCGATCGACATGAACTCGATGGGCTCCATCAGCCCCAGCTCGGGGTGCTCCCAGCGCACGAGCGCCTCGAACCCCTCCAGGCCGGTCTCGTCGTCGAACGAGACGCGCGGCTGGTAGTGGATGCGCAGCTCGGCGCGCTCGATCGCCTGGCGCAGCTCCCGCTCCAGGTGCGAGCGCGGCCCCGGCAGCCGGGCCATGACGTCTTCGAAGACCTCGAAGCGGTCCCCGCCCGACTCCTTGGCGCGGTACATCGCGGTGTCGGCCTGGCGGATGACGTCGTCGATCTCCTCCTCGGGATCGGTGACGAGGTAGACGCCGATGCTGATCGACACCGTCCGCTCCTCCCCGCCCAGGAGGAGCGGCAGGCCCGCGGACTGGGTGACGCGCTGGGCGACGAGCGCGGCCTCCTCCTCACTCTCCAGCCCCTCGAACAGGAACGTGAACTCGTCGCCGCCGAAGCGCGCGACGGTATCCATGGGGCGCAGCATGGCGCGGAAGCGGTCGGCGAGCTCGTTGAGGAGCCGGTCGCCGGCGCCGTGTCCCAGCGTGTCGTTGATCTGCTTGAACCCGTCGACGTCGAGAAACAGGACCACCACCGGGCTGCCGGTCCGGCGGCTGCGGTCAAGGGCGCCGCGCAGGCGATCCAGGAACAGGGCCCGGTTGGGCAGCGCGGTCAAGGGGTCGTGCAGCGCCTGGAGGGCCAGCGCCGCCTCGCTGCGCTTGCGCTCCACCGCGTAACTGACCGCGCGGGCCAGGCGCGGCGCGCTGAGCTCCGATCGCACCAGATAGTCCTGGGCTCCGGCCCGTACCACCGCGATGCCCATGTCCTCGCCCTCGCCGTCGGCCACGACGACGATCGGCGTCATCGGGGACGACGTGCTCAGCTTCTCCAGCGCCTCGAGCGCCGGCTCCTCGTGCAGGTCCAGCAGCACGCACGTCGCCCCGTGATCGGCCAGTTCCTGGACCGCGTCGTCGACATGCTGTGTATGACTGACCACCAAACCGCGGTTCCATACCGACCGCAGCATCTGCCCCAGCTCCAGCGCGGCGCGCCCGTCATCCTCCACGAGCAAAATCCGCGCGGGCTTGCCGGGCCCGTACAGCTCCATCACCACCGTGCAAACCTCCGTGTTGCGTACCGGAACCTTACTCGCAATAGAGAGGTTTGACCATAAAAACAAAAAAATGAAGTTTTGGCGGTGAGGTTCGCTCTGAGACCCCTGCGTTCGCTACGCGCACGGATCGCGGTCGCCGCGGGAGCGGCGATCCTGGTCGCGGTCGCCCTGTTGGCGGTCATCACCGTGCTGCTCGTCAACCACGAGTTGCGAGCCTCGCTCGACTCCGCGCTGCGCCAGCGCGCCCAGGAGGTGGCCGAGCTGGCCATCTCCACGCCCGCCGTCCTCACCGATCCGGGCGCGCTGGAGAGCCCCGTTTCGGGCCGCCAGATATCTGTGCAGGTGCTGGACAGTCGCGGCCGGATCGTTGCGCGCTCGCTCAACCTCGGCGCGCGGGTCCTGCCCGAGGATGCCCTGGAGCGCGCCGCTCGCGTGCACGGGCGCACCGGTGCCGAGGACGTCGAGCTCGACGGCCGGCCGCTGCGTATCTACGCGGCGCCGATCGCCGACGCGGGAGGGCCCGCGGCGGGCGGCGCGGTGCTCGTCGCCTCCGACACCTCCGACATCGCCCACACCACCTCCCGCCTCGGGGTGCTGGTGGCGCTCAGCGGCGCCGCCGCCGCGCTGCTGGCGGCGCTGGTCGCGGCCGCGCTCACGCGCCGGGGCCTGCGGCCGCTGCGCACTCTGGCCGCCGCCGCCGGGGAGATCGAGGTCACCGCCGACCCGGCCCGCCGGTTGCCCGAGGCCGAGACGCTGGATGAGGTCGGTCAGCTCACCGGGGTGCTCAACCGCATGCTCGCGTCCCTGCTGGAGGCGCGCGAGAGCGAGCGCCGCCTGCTCGCCGACGCCTCGCACGAGTTGCGCACGCCGGTCACCGCGCTGCTGGGCAACGTCGAGTACGCGGCGCGTCACGGCGCCGATGAGGAGGTCCTGGCCGACCTGCGCCACGACGCGCGCCGCCTCGCCCGCCTGGTCGACTCGCTGCTGGCGCTGGAGCGAGCGGGAGAGGGGATGCCCGAGCTCGCGCCGGTACGACTCGACGAGCTGGTGCGCATGGCGGTGGACGAGCGCGATCCGGGACGGGTCCACATCGGCAGCCTGGACCGGGTGACCGTGGCCGGCGACGACGATGGCCTGCGCCGGGCGGTGGGAAACCTCATCGAGAACGGGCTCGTCCACGGGCCGGTGCGCGGCCACGTCACCGTGTCACTCGACGTGGTCGGCGACCGGGCGCTGCTGAGCGTCACCGACCAGGGCCCGGGCCCCGAACCCGACCTTCACGGTCAGCTCTTCGAGCGCTTCTGGCGGGGCCCCGGGGCGTCTGACCGTCCCGGCTCGGGCCTCGGGCTGTCGATCGTGGCCGCGATCGCCGGGCATCATCAGGGCCGCGTGCGCGTCGACGGCTCGACGTTCACGCTGGACCTCCCGGTGGCGCGGACGCCGGGCGGCCCTCACGAGCCGGGCAGCCGCTGAGGCGGGGCGATCTCGGCAGGCGCCTCGGCCTCGGGCCGCGGTCGCAGCGTCATCTGCCACCAGCCCACGCTGTACCAGCGTCCGAACTTGAAGGCCACGTCGCGGTAGACGCCGATCGGCTGAAAGCCCAGCGACTCGTGCAGGCCCACGCTGGCATCGTTGGGCAGCGTCACCCCCGCGCACACCTCGTAGATGCCCTGACGCTCGAGCAGGGGGAAGAGCGCGGCATAGAGCGCGCGGCCGACCCCGCGGCGGTGGTGGGCGCCGGAGATGTAGACGGTCACGTCGGCCGTCCAGCGGTAGGCGGCGCGCTCGTGGTGGCGCGAGCCGTAGGCGTACCCGATGACCTGATCGTCGAGCTCGGCCACCAGCCACGGGTGGGTGCGGGAGGTGATGCGGATCCGGTCGGCCATCTCGTGGGGCTCGGGGGCGCGCTCCTCCAGCGAGGCCACTCCCTGGGTGACGCTGGGGGCGTAGATGGCGGCGCAGGGGGCGGCGTCGCGGTCGGGATCGGCGTGGCGGATGATCATCGTCAGCAGTGTGCGCCAAGCGCGGCGCGGATGCGATCGACGACGGCGGCGGGCGGCGCGGCGCTGCCGCTCAGGCCCGCCGGCACTGCGAGGCGGATCGAGGAGGTGGCGAACGCCGCCGGCGCGGCCCGCAGGCGGTGCAGGCTGATGGGCTCCTCGCGGGGGCGCAGGCCGAGGGACGGCGCGAGCTCGAGCAGGAGGGTGCGCGTGACCCCGGGCAGGATCCGGCCGTCGGCGGGCGGGGTGATGAGCGCGTCGGCGTCGAGCACCCACACGTTGCCCCATGCCGCCTCGAGCACCGTCCCGTCCGCGTCGACGAGCAGCGGCGTGGGCGGCCCCCCGTACCCCGATATCGTGCCACGATATCGTGCCACGAGGTTAAGGAGGCGGCGGTCGCGCCACTTGTGCGGGCCCAGGCCGCCGGGGACGGCGAGGGGCTCGAGCGTGACGGGTCGGCGATAGCCGCCCGCGACCGCCTGGGTGCTGATGGCGATGTCCTCTCCGGGGACGAGGTCGACGCGCAGCCGGTGCTCGCCGGCCAGGCCCTGTGCGTGGGCGTTGACCTGCCCTGAGAGGCCGGCCGGCGGCCGCAGGCCATAGAGCGCGACGGCCGAGTGGGCGAGGCGGTGCAGGTGGCGGTGCTGGGCATGGACCCGCCCGTCGCGGACGAGCATCGTCTCGAAGACGCCCTGCGCCGGGTCAGGCCGCACGGGTGGTCAGCGCGCGTCGCTGCACGTCGACGGTCGTCCCGACGGCGGCGGCGATCGGCCGCGCCTTGGTGAGCGCCTCCTCGAGCTCCGTGTGCGGATCGGAGTCGGCGACGATCCCGCCGCCCGCGCCCAGCCAGACGTGGCCGTCGGCCAGCTCCAGGGTGCGGATGGCGACGTTGAGCTCGAGCCCCGCCACGGGGCTGGCGAAGCCGACGGCGCCGGTGTAGACCTCGCGCCCGGTCTGTTCGAGCTCGGCGATCACTCGCAGCGACTGGACCTTGGGCGCCCCCGTGACCGAGCCGGGCGGGAACGTCGCGCGGAGCACCTCGGCGTCGCTGACACCGGGACGGAGCCGGCCGTGGACGTGGGAGACGAGGTGCCACAGTCCAGGATGGGGCTCGGGCGTCGGGCGGCGCGGGGCGACGATCGTCCCGTACTCGCACACGCGCCCGAGGTCGTTGCGCATGAGGTCGACGATCATCACGTGCTCGGCGCCGTCCTTGACCGAGCCGCGCAGAGTGGCCAGCGCGGCGGCCGCGACGGCCGGGTCAGGGTCGCGCGCGATCGTGCCCTTGATCGGGCCGGTGACGATGTGACGGCCGCGGCGGCGTAGGAACAGCTCGGGCGAGAGCGAGGCAATGCCGCCGCGGGGGGTGGCGAAGGTGGCCCCGTAGGGCGGGTCGACGTGTGCCAGCGCGGCGGCGAACAGGTCAGTGGCGGGAGCGTCGGTCTCCCCGTGCAGGCGCAGGCAGAGGTTGGCCTGGAAGATCTCGCCGGCCGCGATCCGCCGCCGGCACTCGGCGACGGCGTCGAGGTGATGGTCGGCGTCGTGTGCGCTGAGATGCAAGTGGGAGACGTCCGGCGTGGCCGGCGGGGGCGGCGCGGGTCCGCGCAGCAGATCGCTGAGGTGGCGCCGGCGCTGCTCGAGGGCCTCGCGGCGCTCCTCGGTGACCAGCGCCTCGAACCACCACTGCCCGTCGGGCGTGCGGCGCAGGACGTTGTCGTAGTAGGCGAGGTGGAAGTCCGGGAGGGCGACGGGCCGGTGGGCGTTGAGCGGGATGCGCTCGACGCGGGCGGCGAGGCGGTAGCCCAGCCAGCCGAACCAGCCGCCGCCGACGGGGCCGGCCCCGGGCGCCACGCCCTGGGTGCCCTCCACGTGCGGGACGGCGTCGAGCACCGCGAATGGGTCCTCGTCGTCGGTCGCGACGCGCACCGGGTCGGCGCCGATGATCGCGCTGCCGCCGGGTGCGTGGGGCGGGTGGGGTGCCTGGGGGGCTTGGGGCGCGTGGGGCGGGCGCGGTGGATGGGTCCAGTTCCCCGACAGCGCGAACGGGAGCGGCTCACGCTCGGCGAGGAGGCGGAGCACCTGCGCGGGGGAGAGCGCGCACTCCAGCGGCACGCGGGCCAGCTCCGCCGAGGGCGACGATCGAGGCGACGATAAGGTGGGCTTGACCTGCACTCTGCTCATACTGTACGAATTGGTCCAATGACTGCAACGCTCATCGACGGCAAGGCCATCGCACTACAGGTTCGCACCGAATTGCGCGACGAGATCGAATCCTGGGTCGCCGGCGGCGGCCGCCGCCCCGGACTGGCGACCGTACTTGTCGGCGAGGACCCCGCGTCGGCGGTGTACGTCGGCGGCAAGCAGAAGGCGTGCGCCGAGGTTGGGATCGAGGGCTTCGCCCACCACCTCCCCGCCGACACCCCCGAGGACGATGTCGTCGCGCTCCTGCAGGAGCTCAACACCGACGACCGCGTGTCCGGGATCCTGCTCCAGCTCCCCACGCCCGACCACATCGACGGCTCGCACCTCACCACCCTGATCGACGCCGGCAAGGACGTCGACGGGCTCACCCCGGTGTCGGCCGGCCTGCTGGCCAAGGGCCTGCCGGGACTGCGGCCGTGCACGCCCTCGGGCTGCATCGAGCTGCTCAAGCGCCACGACGTGACGCTGGAGGGCGCCGAGGCCGTCGTCGTCGGCCGCTCGGACCTCGTGGGCAAGCCCGTGGCCGCCCTGCTCCTGGCCGAGAACGCCACCGTGACCATCTGCCACTCACGCACGCGCGACCTGGAGGAGGTGTGCCGGCGGGCCGACATCCTGGTCGCCGCCGTCGGGCGCCCCGAGATGGTCAAGGGCTCGTGGATCAAGCCCGGCGCCACCGTGCTCGACGTGGGCATCAACCGGACCGACTCAGGGTTGGTGGGCGACGTCGAGTTCGCGTCGGCCGTCGAGGTGGCGGGGCTCATCACCCCGGTGCCAGGTGGCGTGGGCCCGATGACGATCGCCATGCTGCTGCGCAACACGCTACAGGCCGCGCGGGCCGCTGACGCTGCGGCTTCGGTCGCGTAGCGGCCCGCGGGGCGCGTCGGCGCGGCGCGGCCACGGCGAGCCCCGAAACCGGGGGAGGGGTATCGGCGTTTACGGCTTGGGCTGGGGAAGGGGTGCGCCTGCGGCGTGCGCTTGGGCTGTGGTGGGACTTGAGGGTGCAGAACGTGAAAAACCCGTGGGGCGGTGCCGCGGTTTTCCCAGAAGTGCCGTGGAGCGCGCACTATGTGAAAACCTGCGGGGGAGAACCTGGTTTTTCACGTTCTGCCCCCTGTTGGCGTACCCCGCTCCGCCGCGTCCCTCTTCGAAAGGCCGCCGTTTTTACGCGTTGGTAGCCATGGCCGGCTCGTCCGCCAACACCGTGTCCAGGGCGTCCAACACGCGTGAGGCCACCGCGCGATCCGCGTTGACCCCCATCAGCCCGATCCGCCACATCGGGGGCGCGCCGGCCAGCCCGCCGCCGATCTCGATGCCGTGCTCCTGCAGCAGACGGCCGGCGACGGCCTTGCCGTCCACCCCGTCGGGGACCTTGATCGCGGTGAGCTGGGGCAGCTGGTACTCGGGCTCGGCGAGGAGCTCGAGGCCGCGGGAGCGCACCTCGTCCTGGAGGAAGCGCCCGGCGTCCATGTGGCGCGCCCAGCGGGCCTCCAACCCCTCGACGGCGACCTCGCGCAGGGCCTCGTGCAGGGCGTAGACGTTGAGCACCGGCGTGGTGTGGTGGTAGGCCAGGGGCCGCTGCACCCAGTACTTGCGCAGCAGCGAGAGGTCGATGGCGTAGGGCACGGGATGGGTGCGGTCCGCGATGCGCTCGAGCGCCGCGTCTGACACCGCCACCGGCGACATCCCGGGCGGCGCGCCGACGCACTTCTGCGAGCAGGAGTACGCGAAGTCGATCCCCCAGTCGTCAAAGCGCAGCTCGATCCCGCCCAGCGACGTGACGCAGTCGGCCATGAGCAACACGTCACGGTCACGCAAGGCCGCGCCGAGCTCGGCCAGCGGGTGCCGCACGCCCGTCGAGGTCTCGGCGTGCACGACGCACATCAGCCGCGCGGCGGGATGCTGGTCGAGCGCCTCCAGCAGCGCGTCATTGGAGACGTGCTCACCCCAGTCGGCCTCGACTTTGACCACGGTGGCGCCGAGGCGGGCGGCGATCTCGACCAGGCGGCGGCCGAAGAAGCCGTTGACGCCAATGATGACCGTGTCCCCGGGCTCGAGCAGGTGCGAGAGGCCGCACTCCATCCCCGAGGTGCCGGTGGCCTGAAGCGGCAGCACCAGTCCGCCCTGCGCCTGGTAGGCGATGCGCTGGAGGGCGACGACCTCGAGCAGGATGTCGGCGAAGTCGGGGTCCATGTGGCCCAGCAGCGGCTTCTGCATAGCGGCCAGCGCGGCCGGTGAGACGTTGCAGGGGCCGGGGCCGCACAGGAGCCGCTCCGGGGGGTTGGCGGGGGAGGGGATCTCAGTCATGCAGCGAGCTTAGTTGTGCGAAGCCCGGGCAACCATCGACTGCGTTCTATGTATTGAACAAATTCATCCAAATATGTTGCGCGCCGGCATTCGGGGCCCTTACCCTGCTGCGCCATGAAGCCCACCTGCTCCCGCCTTCACCGCTCCGAGCTCGCCGTGCCGGGCTCCAACGTCCGCATGCTGGAGAAGGCGCCCAAGCTCGGCGCCGACATCGTCATGCTCGACCTCGAGGACGCCGTCGCCCCCGACGACAAGCTCCAGGCGCGTCGCAACGTCATCGACGCGCTCAACGACCTGGACTGGTCAGAGTGCTCGGTGTCGCTGCGGATCAACGGGCTGGACACCCATTACTGCTACCGCGACATCGTCGACGTGGTCGAGCAGGCGGGGCGGCATCTGGACTCGATCATGATCCCCAAGGTCTCGGGCGCCGGCGACGTCCACCTCGTGGCGACGCTGCTGACCCAGATCGAGGAGGCGATGGGGCTGGAGCGCAGGATCGCGCTGAGCGTGCTCATCGAGACCGCGATCGGCATGGTGAAGTGCGAGGAGATCGCCACCGCGTGCCCGGAGCGGATGGAGGCGATGGTGTTCGGCGTGGCCGACTACGCGGCCTCGCTGCAGAGCCACACCACCTCGATCGGCGGGACCAACCCCGACTACGCGATGCTCGCCGACCGCGAGGAGATCCTCTTCCTCGGCCAGGAGCGCGAGCGCCATCTCGGCGACCAGTGGCATTACGCGCTGTCGCGAATCGCGGTCGTCTGCCGGGCCTACGGGCTGCGCCCGATCGACGGGCCGTTCGGCGACTTCACCGATCCGGAGGGATATATCGCGTCCGCGCGCCGCGCCGCGGTCCTCGGCTATGAGGGCAAGTGGGCGATCCACCCCCGCCAGATCGAGCTGGCCAACGACGTGTTCACGCCCAGCCCCGACATCGCGCACCGGACCCGGCGGATCATCGCCGCGATGGAGGAGGCCGCCGCCGAGGGCAAGGGCGCCGTCTCGCTCGACGGCCGCCTCATCGACGCCGCCTCGATCCGCATGGCTGAGGCCCTGCTGGCCAAGCTCGAGCAGATCGAGGCGCGGCGCGAGCCTCAGCAGTTGCGGCGCGCGGCCGGTTAGGCGCGCGCGGCCGGAGACGTGCGCGCAGCGGCGAGCTCCTCGCCGATCCGCGCCCCGAACAGCACCGAGTCCACGCCCACGGTGATCAGCCGGAAGCCAGCAGCAGCGCGGGCCCGCGCCTCCTCGCCGCCGCCCGTGCAGTGCATTCCGGCGACGATGCCCGCGGCGGCGCAGGCCTCGCGCACGCGGGTGATCGCGGTCTCGAGCAGGTCACCGCCATGGCCGGGGTCTCGCCCGAGGCCGATCGACAGGTCCGACGGGCCGATGTAGATGCCGTCAAGGCCAGGGGTGGCGGCGATCGCCTCGACGTTGTCCAGGCCCTCGCGTGTCTCGACCATGACGAAGCAGAGCGCCCCGGCGGCCAGCCGCTCGGGATCGGCGGAGCCGACGGTGAGCGCGGCGCGCAGCGGCCCGTAGGAGCGGGCACCGCGGGGCGGGTAGTGACACCCGCTCACCGCGCGCTTGGCGTCCGCGGCGGTCCCGACCAGCGGCACGATCACCCCCACGGCGCCGAGGTCGAGCACCCGGTTGACCATCCACGGCTCGTTGGAGAGCACGCGCGCGAACGGCACGGCGCCGCGCGCCTCGAGCGCGGAGAACATCGCCACCATCCGCTCCTCGTCGGCGCCGCCGTGCTGGAGATCGACGCAGACGTAGTCAAAGCCGATGGCGGCGGCGACCTCGGCGGTCAGCGAGGACGGGATCGATCCCCACAGCCCGAAGGCGGGGCGATCCTCTTTCCAGCATGCGTCGAGACGGTCACGACCCCGAGGCGGCATGGGCCGGACCCTACCGCTTACCCGGGGTCCGGCTGTGCCCTCACGCCACCGCGCGGGCGTCGTCGACGAAGGCCTCGGCCAGCGGCGAGGCCTCGCCGGTGCGGGTGAGCGCGACCAGCTCGGCGTCCGGCGCGCCGCTCAGCGGCCGGTAGGTGACGCCGTCGATGGCCAGGTGCTCCATCGACGCCGGCACCGGCGAGACGCCGATGCCGGCGGCGACCAGGCCGATGATCGTCATCATCTCCGGCGCGTACTGGACGACGTGGGGCGTGGTGCCGGTGGCCGCCAGCCGGCCGATGATCTGATCGTGATACCCCGGCGCCTGGGCGCGGGGAAAGAGCACGAGCGGCTCGGCGGCCAGCCGCCGCAGCGGGATGCGGCGCAGCTGGGCGAGCTCGTGCTCCTGGGGGATCGCGGCGATGGTGCGCTCGCGCATGACCTCGTGCAGGTGGAGGTCGATGTCGGAACGGATCGGCGGGCGCACCAGCGCGACGTCGACCACACCGGTGCTCAGCGCGCGCAGCTGCTCCGCGGTGGAGCGCTCGCGCAGCTCGACCTCGACGCCGGGGCGGGCGCGGCGAAAGCGCTGCACCGCGGCGGGCACGATCGAGAGCAGCGCCGAGCCCACGAAGGAGACCCGCAGGACGCCCGACTGGCCGGCGTCGATCGCGCGGGCCGTGGAGACGGCCACGTCGAGCTCGGCGAGCATGGCGCGGGCGTCACGCAGGAAGGCCTCGCCTGCCGGGGTCAGCTCGACCCGGCGGCGCGTGCGCTCCAGCAGCGTGCAGCCGAGCTCGGTCTCGAGCGCGTGGATCTGCTGGCTGAGCGGCGGTTGGGAGATGTGCAGTCGCGCCGCGGCGCGCCGGAAGTGCAGCTCCTCGGCGACGGCGACGAAATAGCGAAGCTGGCGGAGTTCCATAGGCCTCGATGCGATGGCGGTGACGGTGGTCTCACTGATACGAGAACCAAATCAATAGATCCTAATTCGATATTGGACAGGATCAAGGCCCGGGCTTAGCGTCCCTGGCCATGTCGTTTCTCTTGGAGTGCCCCAACTGCGGGGTGCGCGAGGTGACCGATTTCGGCTTCGGTGGAGAGGTCTCCGCACGGCCCAAGTCGCGCCCGAGCTTCCGCGAGCTCAACACCTACAACTACTTCCGCCGCAATGTCGCGGGGGTCCAGCGCGAATGGTGGTTTCACCGCTCGGGCTGCCGCGCCTGGTTCATCGCCGAACGCGACACCGTCACCAATGAGGTGAAGCTGGTGGAGCTGCCATGAGTCGCCTCAGTCCGCAGCCCGGCGAGCGCATCGACCGGACCAAGAAGATCTCCTTCACCTTCGACGGCAAGAAGGTGCAGGCCTACGAGGGCGACACCATCGGCTCGGCGCTGTACGCCGCCGGGCGGCGCACGTTCAGCCGCAGCTTCAAGTACCACCGCCGCCGCGGGCTCATGTGCGTCGCCGGCCAATGCCCCAACTGCATCTGCGCCGTCGACGGCGCGCCCGGCGCGCGCGCCTGCACCGAGCCCGTGCGCGAGGGCATCAAGGTCACCCACGTCAACGCGGTGCCGTCGCTGGAGTTCGACGCGATGCGCGCCACCGACATCTTCGGCGGCCCGTTCACGCCGCCCGGCTTCTACTACAAGACCTTCATCCGCCCGCGCAGGCTGTGGCCGCTCTACGAGAAGATCCTGCGCAACGCGGCCGGCCTGGGCAAGCTGCGCGAATCCCAGCCCGAGCGCGAGTGGCGCACGGAGTACCGGCGCCGCCACGCCGACGTGCTGGTCACCGGCGGCGGGATCGCCGGACTGAACGCCGCGCTCGCCGCCGCGCGCCAGGGCGCCGACGTCGTGCTCGCCGACGAGGGCGCCGAGCCCGGCGGCCAGCAGCTCATCGAGGCCGACGGCCAGGGCCTGGGCGCGCTCATCGCCGACGTGCGCGAGGCCGGGGTGGAGATCATCCACCAGGGCTCCGCGCTGGGCTACTTCGACGGCCTGGTCCCGGTGTGGCAGCGCGACATCCTGCACCAGGTCCGCGCCGCGCGCCACGTCTTCGCCACCGGCACCATCGAGCAACCGCTCGTGTTCGCCGGCAACGACCTGCCCGGCGTGATGCTCTCTGGCGGCGCGCGGCGGCTGGCCGCGCTCTACGGGGTCAGCCCCGGCAAGCGCGCGGTGATCGCCACCACCTCGGATCGCGGGCTGTACGCGGCCACGGCGCTGCGCGCGATCGGCGTCCAGATCGTGGCCGTCGCCGACCTGCGCCCGGAGGCGGGCGCGCTCGCCTCCGCGATGCGCGCCGACGGGATCCCCGTGTTCAGCGCTCATACCGTGATCGAGGCCCGCGGCAGCAAGGCCGTCAGCGAGGCGATCATCCAGCCGCTCACCGGCGGCTCCGAGCACTCGTTCGAGTGCGACCTGGTCGTCGTCTCGGGCGGCACCATCCCCGCCACCTCGCTGCTGCTCCAGTCGGGCGCCAAGAGCGCGTATGACTCCCAGCGCGGCCACTTCGCGCTGTCGGAGCTGCCGTCGGGCGTGTTCGCCGCCGGGGAGGTCGCGGGCGCGGACTCCGACACGGCGGTCGCGGCCTCCGGGGAGCTGGCCGGGCTGGAGGCCGCCCACGCGATGGGCCTGGGCGACGACGCCTCGGCCAAGCGTGTGACCGAGCTCTCCAAGCGGCTGGCCGCGCCGGCCGCGCCCGACCTCGCCGTGGCGCCGCCGGTGAGCGGCGCGGGTCGCGGGAAGTGCTTTGCCTGCTTCTGCGAGGACGTCACCAGCAAGGACGTCCACCTCTCCATCGAGGAGGGGTATGACTCGATCGAGCTCTCCAAGCGCTACACGACGGTGACCATGGGGCCCTGCCAGGGCCGCATGTGCCAGCTGCCCTCGGTGCGGTTGATGGCCCAGGAGACCGGTCAGGGGCTGGAGCAGGTGGGCGTCACCACCGCGCGCCCGCCGTGGGTGTCGGTGCCGATGGGGATCCTCGGCGGACGGCCGGTCGAGCCGGCCAAGCGCTCGGCCATCCACGACCGCCACCGCGCGCTGGGCGCCAGCGTCAAGTGGGCCGGCGACTGGCGCCGTGCCTATGACTACGGCGATCCGCAGGGCGAGGCGCTCAACGTCAACACCGCGGCCGGGATCATCGACGTCTCGACGCTGGGCAAGCTCATCGTGCGCGGCCCCGACGCCGGCGAGTTCCTGGACCGGCTGTACCCCAACCGCTTCTCCAACCTCAAGCCCGGGCGGATCCGCTACGGCGTGATCAGCTCCGATGCCGGCCGCATCGTCGATGACGGCACCATCTGCCGGATCGACGACGAGACCTTCTACGTGACGACGACGTCGAGCGGCGCCGGCGCCATGGAGGAGTGGTTCTCCTGGTGGCTGGCCGACTGGGGCGACCGGGTCCATATCACCGACGTCACCCAGGGGCTCAGCGCGCTCAACCTCGCCGGCCCCAAGGCCCGCGAGATCATCGCGAAGGTCACCGACCTGGACTGCTCCAACGAGGCCTTCGGCTACATGGACGGCAAGCAGGCCCAGATCGCGGGCGTGGAGTGCCTCATCCTGCGCATCGGCTTCGTCGGCGAGGTGGGCTATGAGATCCACTTCCCCTCGGCCTTCGGCGAGCACGTGTGGGACGCGCTGATGGACGCGGGCAGCCCCCTGGGCCTGAGGCCGTTCGGCCTCGAGCCCCAGCGGATCCTGCGCCTGCAGAAGCTCCACATCATCGTCGGCCAGGACACCGACTCGGAGTCCACGCCCTACGGCGCGGCGATGCCGTGGATCGTCAAGCTCGACAAGGAGCAGGACTTCATCGGCAAGTGGGCGCTGGAGCACTTCGCAGAGCACGGCGCCGGCGTGGCCCTGGTCGGCTTCACGATGCCCAACGGGGACGTGCCCACCGAAGGCGCGGTCGTGCTCGACGCCCAGGGCACGCCCGCCGGCCAGGTGACGAGCTCGCGCCACTCCCCGGTGCTGGACCGGACGATCGGGATGGCGTGGGTCCCGGAGGCGTTCGCCGAGGACGGGGCCACGATCACGATCTCCGACGAGGGCCGCCAGCTCAGCGCCGAGATCCAGACCAAGCCGTTCTACGACCCCGACGGGGAGGTGCTGCGCTCGTGAACCTCGATTTCCTACGGCCTACGGCCGAAGCGGCCGTGGCGCACTCACCGATGGAGCGGCTGGCGCGCGGTGCCGGCGCCCGCTTCGAGGTCCGCGACGGCTGGAACGTGGCCGTCGAGTTCCCCGGGGCGGATGGGCCGGGTGACGCGGTGAGCTGGGTCGACGTCTCGCACCTGGGCAAGGTCGAGCTCCAGGGCCCCTCCGAGGCCATCGACGCCGCCGCCGGGACCGAGCTTCCCTTCGGCACTGCGGTGCGCCGCGACGACGCCTGGTGGTGCCGCCTGACCGGGACGCGCGCGCTGGTCGTCGGCAAGGGTGGGTGGGCATCGATTGCCGGCGCCGAGGGGCTCGATGCCCTGGACGTCACCACCAACTTCGCCGCACTGACGCTGCTGGGGCCGCTGGCCCGCGAGACGTTCGCGCGGTTCTGCGCCCTGGACCTGCGGCCCCAGGTGACGCCGGTCAACGCGCTGCGGCCCGGGTCGATCGGCCGCCAGCCGGGGATCGTCATCCGCGAGGACGAGGAGCGCTACCTGTTCCTGTTCGGGTGGGCCACCGGTGAGTACATGTGGGAGGTGGTCGCCGACGCCGGCGGGCATCTCGGCGGGCACCCGGTCGGCGCCGACGCGCTGCGGGAGGTGAGCGCCGCCCATGCTTGACATCTTTCGCAAGCGGCGGATGTGGCGCCGCCAGCAGGACCTCAAGAGCTCGTACGACGTCGTGATCGTCGGCGGCGGGTCCCACGGCCTGGCCACCGCGCACTACCTGCGCGACCACGGCATCAAGGACATCGCGATCCTGGAGAAGCGCTACATCGGCTCGGGCGCGGCCGGGCGCAACACCACGATCCTGCGCTCCAACTACAAGACGCCCGAGGGCGCCAAGTTCTACGACGCCAGCGTCAAGCTCTACGAGGGCCTCTCGCAGGACCTCAACTTCAACCTGCTCTTCTCACAGTGCGGCCACCTCACGCTGGCCCACGCCGACCGCGCGATGTTCGTGATGGCCAACCGCGCCGAGGTCAACCGCCTGCAGGGCATCGACAGCCGGCTCATCTACCCCGACGAGATCGCCGAGCTCGCCCCGGCGATGCAGGTGCACAACCCCAACGCGACCTATCCGATCATGGGCGCGCTCTATCACCCGCCCGGCGGCATCATCCGCCACGACGCGGTGGTGTGGGGGCTGGCCCGCTCCGCGGACCAGGGCGGCGCCGAGATCCACCAGAACACCGAGGTGCTGGGGATGGAGCGCTCGAACGGCAAGGTGACCAAGGTCAAGACCAACCGGGGCACGATCAACGCCGGGCAGGTCCTCAACTGCACCGCCGGCTGGAGCACCCTCATCTCCGACATGGCGGGGGTGGCGATGCCGATCACCACCCACATCCTCCAGGCGTGCGTGACCGAGCCGATGAAGCCGCTGCTGGACGTGGTCATCGTCTCCTCGCAGATGCACGTCTACCTCAGCCAGACCGACCGCGGCGAGTTCCTGATGGGCGCCGAGATCGAGCCCTGGACGACCTACCGCATGAACGGCACGCTCAACTTCCTCCAGGACGTCTGCCGCCACACGCTGGAGCTGTTTCCCCAGCTCGAGCGGGCGCGCCTGCTGCGCAGCTGGGCGGGCCTGTGCGACCTCAGCCCCGACTACAGCCCGATCCTCGGCAAGACCGAGGTGGACAACTTCCACGTGTCGGCGGGTTGGGGGACCTACGGGTTCAAAGCCGCCCCGATCGTCGGCAAGACGCTCGCCGAGCTGGTGGCCACCGGACGCCAGCCCGACCTCATTGCGCCGTTTGCGCTGGAGCGCTTCTATGAGGACAACCTCGTGTCCGAGCTCGCCGCCGCCGCCGTCAGCCACTAGTGTCGTGCTTGGGAAATTCGTGAGCAGTCTCGGGAGTGGCTGGGCGTGGCTGGCGGGGGGCGACGACCTAAGTCGTACTGGTGGTCCGGCGTGGTCGTCGCCTCCCGTCAGGCGCGTCCAGACGCCGCGAGACTGCCATCGAATTTGTCAAACACGACACCCAGCCCCCAGGAGTGAGAGATGAAATCAAGCCTTGAGATCGCCCAGGAAGCCGTACTTCAGCCGATCGAAGCGATCGCCACCGAGGCGGGGTTGGAGCCTGACGAGATCGAGCCCTACGGCCGCTACAAGGCCAAGGTGGCGCTCTCGGTCCTGGACCGCCTGAAGACCACCCAGGACGGCAAGCTCATCTGCGTCACCGGGATGACGCCCACCAAGGCCGGGGAGGGCAAGACGACGACGCTCGTCGGGCTCACCCAGGGCCTCGGCGTGATCGGCAAGAACGCGGTGGCGTGCCTGCGTGAGGCGTCGGTGGGTCCGGTGTTCGGCATCAAGGGCGGCGCCGCCGGCGGTGGCCTGACCCAGGTGGTGCCGATGGAGGACCTCAACCTCCATTTCACCGGGGACATTCACGCCATCAGCGCGGCCAACAACCTGCTGGCGGCGATGATCGACGCGTCGATCCTCCACGGCAACCCGCACAAGATCGATGCCCTGCGCATCGGCTGGCGCCGGGCGGTCGACATGAACGACCGGGCCCTGCGCAACATCGCGGTCGGCCTGGGTGGCCGGGCCAACGGCTATCCGCGTGAGACGGGCTTTGATATCACGGCGGCCTCTGAGGTGATGGCGATCATGGCTGTCGCGCGTGATCTGCAGGATCTGCGTAGGCGGATCGGCCGGATCACCGCGGCGTACTCGTTCGACGGGGCCAAGGCGATCACCGCCGAGGACCTGGGCGCGGCGGGCGCGATGACGGTGCTGCTCAAGGACGCGATCAAGCCCAACCTGGTGCAGACGCTCGAGGGTCAGCCGGTGCTGATGCACTGCGGCCCCTTCGCCAACATCGCCCACGGCAACAACTCTCTGGTGGCCGACCAGGTCGGCATGAAGATCGCCGACTATGTCGTCACCGAGTCGGGCTTCGGCGCCGACATGGGGATGGAGAAGTTCTTCGACATCGTCTGCCGCTTCGGCAAGCTGACCCCGTCGGCGGCGGTGCTGGTCACCACGGTGCGCGCCATCAAGCACCACGCGGGCCTGGAGGACGACCCGCGCGCCGATCGCTCGGCGGCGCTGCAGGCGATCGAGACCGGCTTTGCCAACGTGCGCCATCACCTGGGGACGATCGCCACCTTCGGGGTGCCCGCCGTGGTCGCGGTCAATCGCCGGCCGGGCGACACCAACGAGGAGGTCGAGCTGGTCAAGCGCCTGGCCATGGAGGCCGGCGCGTTCGCCGCCGAGGCCAACGAGGGCTTCTCCAAGGGCGGGGCCGGTGTGGCGGACCTGGCCTCGGCCGTGGTGGAGGCGTGCGAGCAGCCCAACACGTTCCACCAGCTCTACCAGGACGACGAGCCCATTCAGGACAAGATCGAGGCGGTGGCCAAGAACGTCTACGGGGCCAAGGACGTCTACTACTACCCCGAGGCCGAGGCCAAGATCACCCAGTTCACCCGCGAGGGCCTGGGTCACTTCCCGGTCTGCATGGCCAAGACCCACCTCTCGCTGTCGGCCGACCCGACGCTGCTCAACGCGCCGGAGAACTTCACCCTGCCGATCCGCGACATTCGCGCCTACACCGGGGCGGGGTGGCTGGTGCCGCTGTGCGGCGACATCGTGCAGATGCCCGGGCTGGGCAAGACCCCGGCGGCCCTCAACATCGACATCGACGAGAACGGCCGGACGGTCGGGCTCTTCTAATTGGTCAAATCGATCTAGGAGTCAGGCGATGGGCGGCGAAAGGAATCTCCGCGGAGAGACAGAGTCTGCGGACGGCAGACTGACCGATCTGGCGCTGCGCGTTGAGCTGCTCTCAGCCCAACGTCCGGCGCGGACGGCACAGTGTCTGGGCGATGCCGACGCCCGCCCCACGGCTCTTCCCAAAGCGCATGAAAGCTGATGGCAATGGGTAGCCCCCGAGCGAGAAAAGGAGGCTCAATGCGCCCCACGCATTTGCCGCTCCCCCGCCTGCACCCGACGACCAGCCGGCCCGCTGCCAGCCGCCGCGAGACCGACGCAAAGCCCGCCGCTGAGGCCAAGCCGCCGAAGAAGCGGAGCCTCAACGAGGCCGCTCACAAGCTGGGCTACTGAAAACTGTTTGACCAAACCTCCGCGCGGGGACATACGATTCCTCCCGACAGCATTCGGGCAAGGAGTCGTCGACATCACACGCGGAGGGTCACCACGGAAGGCGGGGGCAGTCGTCTCGGGCGACGGAACCCCGGCGGTCAACCGGCCGTCGCTGGTTGACGGGGCCGAACGGGCGCTGCGCAACTGGCTCGCGCCGGGGCGCTACCGCCAAGGGGATCGGTTGCCGCCCGAGCACGAGGTGGCGGCCATGTTGGGGGTGTCGCGGGGGACGCTGCGCAGCGCGCTCCAGCGGCTGGAGGAGAGCGGCGAGATCGTCCGGCGCCAGGGCAGCGGCACATTCGTGGGGCGGATGGCGGTGCCACCCGCGTTCGGCGAGCGGCTGGAGCGGCTGGAGCCCTATTCCTCGGTGGCGGCCCGCCGGGGGCTGCATCTGTCGGCGGTCGACGTGCGGATCGAGCAGCGCGCCGTCGGCGCGGAGGTATGCGAGGCGCTCGGTCTCGAGCCCTCAGAGCCCTGCATCTCGGTGTGGCGCACGCTGGTGGCCGGGGGGTCGCCGGTGGCGGTCATGTACGACGTGGTGCATCCCAGCATCGCCCTGCCCGCCCTCGATGCCCTACGCGCGGAGGTGGAGCAGGGGCGGATGGTGCTCGACGTGCTCATCGACATCGGCATCCCGGTGACCTACGCGCGGACCCGGGTGATGCCGGCGGTGCTCACCGCACGCGAGCGGGCCGGCAAGCTGCTGGGCATCCGCGGGACGACCGCCGGCCTGGAGCTCGAGGAGCTGATCTTCGCCGGCCGCGATGAGCGCGTGGCCTACTCCCGCGACCTCTTCGCTCCCGGCGGCATCGAGGTGATGGTGATGCGCTCTCTGGATTCGCCGCGCCCGGCGCGCGTGGCGGGCAAGGTCGGGAACACGCGCAGCGCCACCAACGGACGCGGGGCGCGAGGCCCCGCCCGGGCTTCTGAGCGCTGAGGCGCAGCGGGCGCATGCCTGCTGACCGGGGAGAGGCGCCGCGCCGCCCGGTGGGGTCGGTGGCGCGCGCGACGCGGCTGCTCGACGAGCTCGCCGCCTCCGAGACGCCGCTGGGCGTCAACGAGCTGGCCCGCCGCATCGGGGTGAACGCCAGCACCGCCTCACGGCTGCTCGCCACCCTCCAGGACGCGGGCCTGGTCATGCGCACCGAGAGCGGCCCCTACCGCCTCGGGCTCAAGCTCGTGACGCTCTCCGATCGCGTGCTGGCCTCCCTGGACGTCCGCGGTCTGGCCCGCCCGCTGCTGGCGCGGCTGGTCGCCGAGACGGGGGAGACGGCGACGCTGTCAGTGCCCGGAGAGACCGAGGCCATCACCGTCGACTTCGTCCCCTCGCCCTCGAGCGTGGTGAGCATGGCCCGCGTCGGGCGCCCCAGCGTCTCGCACGCCACCGCCGCCGGGAAGGTGATGCTCGCCTATGCCGGAGGCGACGGCGCCGGGGGCGGCTCGCCGGGGCGGGCGGGAGGGGCGGCGGGAGGGGGGGCGGGACCGGTTTCCCTCACCCCGTTCACGCCGCGCACCATCACCAACCCGGCGGCGCTGGCCGCCGAGCTGGACACCGTGCGCGCCCGCGGCTGGGCCGAGGCCGTGGGCGAGCGCGAGGCCGACCTGGCCGCGCTGGCGGCGCCGGCGTTCGGGCGCTACGGCGAGCTGGCGGCGATCCTGGGGGTCCAGGGGCCGGTGTCGCGGCTGCCGGTGGCCGCGCGGCGGTCGCTGCGCGAGCCCCTGCTGGTGGCCGCGGCGGACCTCAGCGCCGCGCTCGGGGGCCACGCCCTGGGTTGAGGGGCGAGGGGCGCCCGCGGCGGCACCCTCCGGTAACGTTTTGTTGAGCAATGAGTCTGGCCCGGCTGGTCACGGGGGCAGTGGTGGCGGGAGCGGCGTCCCTTGCCCTGACGGGGTGCGGCGGCTCGGGCGGCTCGGCTGGCTCGGCTGGCGGATCGCGCGCGGTGATCACGGCGACGCCTGCGGTCGGCCTGTTCGATCAGCCGAGGACCGTCGTGGTCTCCCACCTGCGACCCGGCGAGCGGATCACGGTTGACGCGCGCACGGCGCGCCTCAACGGCACGTGGACGTCGAGCGCCACCTTCCGGGCAGGCCGCAACGGGGTCGTCAACCTCGGGAGCAGCGCGCCGACCTCGGGCAGCTATCGCGGGGCGTCGGCATTGGGCCTGTTGTGGTCAGAGCGATTGCAGACGCGTGGGCCGCCTCCGTCGATCCACGGCGCGGTGACGACGCTCACCGTCGATGCCGGCGGGCGCCCCGTCGGCTCGGCCCGGCTCACCCAGCTCAACCCTGGCCCCGGCGTGACTGTCCACGCGACGACCCTCGCCGCCGACGGGTTCATCGGGGACTACTTCCAGCCTCCGGGCGCTGGGCGCCGGCCCGCCGTCGTCGTCTGGGGAGGCTCTGAGGGCGGACTGGGAGGCTCCCCCGTCGAAGCGGCGCTGATCGCGTCGCACGGCATTCCCGCGCTGGCAGTGGCGTATTTCGACCAGCGCGGTCTGCCGTGCAAGCTCCAGAACATCCCGCTCCAGTACTTCGCGCGGTCGATCCGGTGGCTGCGCTCCCAGCCACAGGTCGATCCCCACCGCCTCTGGATCCTCAGCGGATCACGTGGGACCGAGGCCGAGATGCTGGTGGCCACTCGGTGGCCGGCTCTCGTTCACGGCGTCGTCGCTGAGGCGCCTGGGGCCTATCCCAACGCGGCGTACCACGGCACCTGTGCCGCGACAGGCAGTGGGCCGGCCTGGACGCTCCAGGGGCGGGCAGTGTCACCGGGCACGGCCTTTGGGTCAGGGCTGCGGGGACCGGTGATGCTGATCAGCGGGGGCGACGATGCCGTCTGGCCGTCCGAGTTCCAGGCCAACCAGGTGATGTCCCGGCTTCCGCACGATGGCGCGGCGCACGTTCATTTGAACTATCCGGCGGCCGGGCACATCGTCCTGGCGCTCCCGTACTTCCCCTATCCGCCGACCGGCGGGGGAACCCAGGCCGCCGATGCGGCCGCTCATGCCAGCGACTGGCCGGCGATGCTGCGCTTCATCGCCGGCCATTGACGGTGGTGGGCCGCGTCAGCTCCAGGGGTAGGGGCTGTGTGACACCGGGTGCAGGTCCCCGGTGGCAAAGCGCTCGTAGCGGAACGGGTGCAGCAGCGAGGAGTGCTCGCCCTGCAGGACGCGGGCGATCTCCTTGCCCACGGCGATCATCTTGTAGCCGTGGTTGGAGTCCGCGGCCACGAACACGTTGGGGCGCATGTAGTCGAACACGGGGAAGTTGTCGACGGTGAAGGCGCCGACCCCGCCCGAGCGGACCTGGCGGTATTTGCCCCGGGCGCCCTCGAAGCGCTTGAGGCAGTGCGAGAGCGACGCCGACCACAGGTCCGGGAAGCCGGAGTCGACGGTACCGGTGGGGTAGGGGTCGACGGTGAACTCGGGGCCGACGGTGAGCGGCTGGGCTCCGCCCTGGATGCTGTCGCGGTCGGGCTTGAAGTACACGCCCCAGAACTCGTCGGTGATGAGCGTGCCGTCGTCGGCGTGCAGCGGCGCCTCGGAGTCGACGTGGAGGACCGGCGACGAGACGCCGTCGTTGGTGACGAAGATGGCGGGGTCGAACGCCGCCTCGCCCTCCTGGAGGTACCAGTAGGTCCACATCGGCTGGTCGGTGACGACGCGGCCGTCGGGCTGGCGGACGTCGAGGCGATCGGGGAGGTCCAGCATGGACCACAGCGAGGCGACCCAGGGGCCGACGGCGACGACCACCTTCTCGACGGCGATGTCGCCGGCGCTGGTCTGCACCGTGGTCACCGCGCCCGAGTTGTCCGAGATGAAGCCGGTGACCTCCACGCCGGTCTCGATTCGGGCGCCCGCGGCGCGCGCGAGGTCGGCCAGCCCGTGCATCGACTCCTTGTTGAAGGCGTAGCCGCCGGCCTGCTCGTGCAGGCAGACGCTGAGGCCGGGGGCCCGCCAGTCGTCATAGAGCGAGCGCATGTGCTCGGCGACGTCGCTCTCCCCGACGTACAGCTTGGAGGGGTAGCCGATCCGCTGCTGGCGCTCGTAGACCGCGGTGAGGTCCTCCTCCTGGGCGGTGGGACCGAGCGCGATGTAGCCGCTGGGGTGATAGTGGAGCTTCTCGGGCTCTGACTCCCACACCTCGACGCAGGCGGCCATCAGTTCCTGCATCGCGGGCTGGAAGTAGTTGTTGCGCACGATCCCGCAGGCGATCCCCGAGGCGCCGGCCGCGACCTCGGTCTTGTCGACGACGAGGACGTCCTCCCCCTGGCGGGCGAGATGCCAGGCCGTGGAGAGGCCGTGGACGCCGGCGCCGATGACCAGCGTCAGGGTGGAGGAGGGAAGGCGGTCGGACACGGAGGCTTCTCCTAGTTGACTTGTTGTTGCCTATTACGCAATAGAGTTGTAGATAACGCAACAGAATGGTACCGTCATGGAGCCGCGCGCGCAAGCGCGGAGCCTTGCCTTGTCCACGGCCACTTGGTATAAACGCGCCGTGTACCAATTTGTCCAGTCGCGCGGCCCGCAGGTGGGGGAAGCGGCCGTCTGCGGGCGGAGCGGAAGTGAGCCGGGAGCGCCGCCACGGCGGTGACGCCGGGGACGCGGCCGCCCAGCGAATTCGATCCATTGCGGCTGTGCGCGGATGCGGCGGCCTGAGGAAGGAGTGGAGATGGCGACAGAGGTGGAAACGCCGCAGTTCGGCGGCAACGTAGAGACGGTCCTCTCCAGTCCGCGGATCGCGCCGGCGCCGGCGACCCTGGAGGAGGCGCGCAACGCGCCCGGCCGTGACGAGAAGATCGAGGCCCTGACGCGGCGGATCGAGGCCGAGGGCATCAAGTACGTCTTCTTCCAGCAGGTCTCGATCACCGGCCGGGTGATGGGCAAGGGCGTCGTGTCCTCGTTCTTCCCGCAGGTGGCCAAGCGCGGCTACCAACTCGTCTACGGCGCCGTGGCCAACCTGTTCACGGACCGCTACGGCAACTACATCGGGTTCGGCCCCGAGGAGTCAGAGCTTGCCGCCGTCGCCGACCTGGACACCTTCGCCGTGCTGCCGTGGGATAACCGGGTGGCCCGCGTCTTCTGTGACTGCTACGACACCGAGACCGGTGTCCTGCTCGACGCCGACCCGCGCCAGAACCTCAAGAAGATCGCCCACGAGTTCGAGCAGGAGCTCGGCTATCAGTTCCTCATCGGCATCGAGCCCGAGATGATGTGGCTGCGCAAGCCGCGCGAGGGCGAGGAGCCCCAGGGCGTCACCAAGCCCTACTGCTACCACATCCACCAGTTCGAGGAACTGCGTCCGGTGCTGCTCGATGTCGTGGAGTTCGGCCAGGCGCTGGGGCTGGACATGAGCTACGGCGACCACGAGGACGCCCCCGGCCAGCTCGAGCTCAACTTCCGCTTTGACCGCCCGCTGCGGACCGCGGACAACATCACCACCTACCGGCAGGTGTGCGCCGCGGTCGGCCGCAAGCACGACCTGCTGCCGACCTTCATGCCCAAGCCGTTCACGGGCGTCTCGGCCAACGGCCACCACCACCACTTCACCCTGATGGACGATCAGGGCAACAACGTCTTCCACGACCCCGACGGCCCGGCGCAGCTCTCGCAGTTCGCCCGCCACTTCCTCGGCGGGATGCTGGAGCACTTCCCGGCACTGATGTGCGTCGGCAACCCCACGGTCAACTCCTACTGCCGCATGTGGGACACCGGGTTCTGGGCGCCGATCTACAAGAACTGGGGCTGGCAGAACCGGACGACGACCGTCCGCGTCGCCTCGGGCGGCCGCTTTGAGTACCGCGGCGTCGACTCCTCCTGCAACCCGTACCTCACCGTCGCCACGCTGCTGCGCGCCGGCCTGGACGGTGTCCGCCGGGAGATCGACCCGGGGCCCCCGCAGCAGGGCAACACCTACGACCTGCTCGCCGAGGGGGCTCAGATCGAGAAGGTGCCCGACAGTCTCGGCAAGGCGCTCGAGGCGCTCGCCGTCGACGAGGTCATCAAGAGCGCGATGCCGGGCCGCCTCTACAAGGTCTTCAACCACTACAAGCGCGACGAATGGGAGCGCTACCTCGCCGCCGTGACCGACTGGGAGCGCGACGAGTACCTGGAGGTCCTGCCGTAAGCGGACCCCACCCACGGCCTCTCGCATCGGAGACACGACTATGTGCGGAATCGCAGGGATCATCTACAAGAACGGCAACGGTGCCCACCGGATCGGCCGCGACATGACCAGCATGTTGCAGTCGATGAAGCACCGCGGCCCCGACTCGACCGGCTACGCGCTGTACCACGCCCCCGGCCACGAGCTGGTGGTGCGCATCAACCTGGCGGAGTCGACGGCGCCGCGCGACATGGACTTCGCCGACGACGTGCGCCGCCGCCGCCGCGAGGTCGAGGCGCGCCTGAAGTCAGCGGGGGCCACCATCAAGGCGACCGAGGACGTCAACGAGTACACGTTCTCGGCCACCGTCGACTACCACGGTGACCTCAAGCACCTGGCCGATTACATCGAGTCGGTGCCTCACACCGAGGTGCTGTCGCTGGGCCACTCGCTGGAGATCGTCAAGGATCTGGGTGACGCCGCGACCGTGTCAGGCTCCTACGGCCTGGACGACTACTTCGGCTCACACGGAATCGGGCACGTGCGGATGGCCACCGAGTCCGACGTGGACATCGCCAACGCTCATCCCTACTGGGCCTATCCGTTCTCCGACGTGGCGGTGGTCCACAACGGCCAGCTGACCAACTACCACCAGTGGCGCCGGCGCCTGGAGTCCCGCGGTCACCGCTTTGCCTCGATGTGCGACTCGGAGATCATCGCCGTGTACCTGGCCGACCGGATGGCCAACGGCGACTCGCTGGAGGACGCCATGCACCACTCGCTCGAGGACCTGGACGGCGTGTTCACCTACATCTGCGTCTCCGAGGATGCGCTGGGGATGGCCAAGGACGAACTTGCCGCCAAGCCGCTGGTCCTCTACGAGGGGGACGACATGGTGGCCCTGGCCTCCGAGGAGATGGCGATCCGCGCGGTCATCGACCACGAGATCGAGACCTATGACCCCTACGAGAGCACGGTGATGGTATGGACACGGTGAATCATCCGCGCGAGGCGGCGGAGGAGCCGATGTTCGACGCCCGCGGGCTGGTCGAGCTCAACGCCCGCGTCCCGCAGGTATCAGAGATTGACGGTCAGAAGGCCACGTTCGACGCGGGCCCGCTGACCACCCGGCAGATCAACCTGGAGCTGCGCTGGCTGCTCTATGAGCAGGGCGTCACCGATGTGACGGTGCTCAACCCGGCCGCCCGGCACTCGCTGGGGGCAGGGATCCTCATGCGCTGCCGGCTGACCTTCGAGGGCTCGCTGGGCTACTTCGCGCTGGGCATGATCGACGGGCCCGAGGTCCACATCGCCGGTCGCGTCGGCTGGTCGTCGTGCGAGAACATGATGTCGGGCGTCGTGATCATCGACTCCAACGCCGGGTCCTTGACCGGCGCGGCGATCCGCGGCGGCGACCTGGTGATCAAGGGCCAGGTCGGCGCCCGCACCGGCATCGACCAGAAGGGCGGGACGATCATCGCGCTCGGCAGCGCCGGGTCGATGACCGGCTTCATGATGCAGCGCGGCCGCCAGATCATCTGCGGCGACGCCGGCCCCGGCCTGGGCGACTCGATGTACGACGGCACGATCTACGTCGGCGGCAAGGTCAAGTCGCTCGGCGTCGACTGCGTCGAGGGCGAGTGGACCGACGCCGACACCGAGTTCGTCGAGCGCAAGTTCGGCATCTATGACCTCGGCGCGCCGCCGCCACTGCAGAAGTTCGTGTGCGGCAAGAAGCTCTACAACTACGACTCGCTCGAGCCATCCGAGCGCAAGCTCGTCCTCTAGAAATAGGAGCCCACCCACCCCATGGCAACTGCTGACGAGAACGCACCGGTGGCCCGCAACGTGCTCGGCCGCTCGAGCATCTTCACGCCGGAGGTCATCGACGACATCCACGTGAAGTCCGAGCTGGGTCGCTACCGGATGCGCGGCTTCTCGATGTTCAAGAAGATCCCGCACTGGGACGACCTCATGTTCATGCCGGGGACGCTGACCCGGTTCGTGATCGAGGGCTACCGCGAGAAGTGCCTCACCAAGACGGTGCTGGGCGCCCGGTTCGCCTCCAACCCCATCGAGCTCGACATCCCGGTCTACATCACCGGCATGTCCTTCGGCGCGCTGTCGCTGGAGGCCAAGATGGCCCTGGCCAAGGGCGCGTCGATGGCGGGCACCGCGACCTGCTCGGGCGAGGGCGGCATGATCCCGCCCGAGCGCGACCTGTCGACCAAGTGGTACTACCAGGTGATCCAGAGCCGGTACGGGTTCAACCCGCACCACCTCATGCTCGCCGACGCCTGCGAGTTCTTCATCGGGCAGGGCTGCAAGGTCGGGCTCGGTGGCCACCTCATGGGCCAGAAGGTCACCGAGCAGGTGGCCGAGATGCGCTCGCTGCCCGCCGGGATCGACCAGCGCTCACCGGCGAGGCACCCCGACTGGCTGGGCCCCGACGACCTCTCGCTGAAGATCCAGGAGGTCCGCGAGGCCACCAACTACGAGATCCCCATCCAGCTCAAGCTGGGCGCCGCCCGCGTCTATGACGACGTGCGGATGGCGGCCAAGTGCGGCCCGGACATCATCTACCTCGATGGCGCCGAGGGCGGCACCGGGGCCGGTCCCCACACGGCGTCCGAGGAGACGGGCATCCCGCTGATGGCGGCCATCCCCGAGGCCCGGCGCGCGTTGGAGGATGTCGGCCTGGCCGACGAGATCGACCTGGTAGTCGCCGGCGGCATCCGCAACGGCGGCGACGTGGCCAAGTGCCTCGCACTCGGCGCCGACGCGATCGCCATCGGGCACAGCGCCCTGATGGCGCTGAACTGCAACAAGGAGATCCCGGGCGTCACCGACTACGAGGGCACGGTCGGCGTGCCCGCGGGCCGCTGCTACCACTGCCACACCGGGCGCTGCCCGGTCGGCGTGGCCACCCAGGATCCCGAACTGCGCAAGCGCCTGGTCGTCGACGAGGCGGCCAACCGCGTCTACAACTTCCTGCACACGCTCACGCTGGAGTGCCAGATGCTGGCGCGCGCGTGCGGGAAGACCGACGTGCACTCGCTGGAGCCCGAGGACCTATGCGCGCTGACCGTGGAGGCCTCCGCGATGGCGAAGGTCCCCCTGGCCGGCACCGACTACATCCCCGGCGTCTCGGAGGAGAAGACGCTGGCGCGGATCGAGCGGCTGCTCGAGCGCCACGTCGCCAACCCGATCGACTACCTGGACCCGGTGCAGGCGGGCGCGGGAGGTGAGCGGGCATGAGCGATGTGACGCGGGTCCCCGGCGAGCCTGAGAAGGTCTTCGCCATCGACGCCGAGTACCTCTCGGGCAAGCGGTTCGAGTACCAGGAGGACATGTCGCTGGTGGAGGACGTGGACCTGATGGCCGCTACGCCGGGCGAGGACATCAACTGGCTGGAGGACATCACCCTGCTCGCCGAGGAGGGCGTCCCGGCGGTGTTCGACCGCTACTCCAACTCGTTCATCAAGATCTACTTCGACATTCCGAAGGGTCGCGAGAACGAGATTGCGCGTAAGGTGCTCATCAAGCACCTCCAGTCGGGAAACTCCTACGGAATCGCCTTGAAGGAACGTCACGCCAAGTTCGCCCAGCCGGAGCTGGGCCCGTGGGTGGAGGGCTCCCGGACGGTCGGCGCCGACTACCGGCCGTCGGTGCTCGAGGGCTGGGAGCCGCCCGAACACTGATGCTCGCCGGGACGGCCACCACATGAGCGGTTCGGCGGTCGTGCCCAAGTCGGTCCGGCGCGGGCCGCCGATCACCCTCACCTGCGACTGCGGTGAGAAGCGCCACCTGCGCTACGGCGAGCGCTGGACGTGCGAGAAGTGCGGCAAGACGTGGAACACCAACCGGATCCCCGTGGAGCAGTACGCGGCGATCCGGGCCACGCAGCTGCGCTACCGCCGCGTCCCGATCGCGGTCAGCGCCTTCGCGCTGGCTGGGGTGATCGCGTGCATCATCGTCGGCAAGGCGCTGGGCGCCCTGCTCGTGGTGGGACTGCTGGCGACCACGTGGAGCATGTTCTTCAAGCCGATCCACCGGCGCAAGTACCGCGAGGCGATCGCCGAACTGCCGACCTGGAAGATCAAGCCCGAGTAGGCGGTCGTCGGCGGCGCGGCGCGGTGGAGCGCCGCGCACGGTTGTGCGCGGTGAGGGGTGAGGGCGGGCTAGTGGACGATCAGCACATCGCAGCGGGCGCCGTGTGAGACGGCGTCCGACACGCTCTGGCCCAGCAGGCGGTTGAGCGTCGAGAGCTCCCGCGAGCCGATCACGATCAGGTCGGCGGAGCGCTGCCGCGCCACCTCAAGGATCGACTCGGCCTCGTGGCCCAGGGCCTCGACGTAGTCCGCGGTGAGGCCCTCGCCCTCCAGGTAGACATGGGCCTCGTGCAGCTCCTGGCGGTGGTCGGCGCTGGTCTCCACCGGGTCGGCCCCTATGGACCGACCCGTGGTGGTGATGGTGACCGGCGCCACGCTGGTCACCACCAGTTTCGCCTCAAACGCCTTGGCCAGCTCCGCGGCGCGCTCCAGTGCGCGCCGCGCGGGCTCCGTCTCGTCGTAGCCGATGACGATCGTGGTGATCATGCCATCGCGTGTGCGCTCGGAGCGGTGATGATGCCCAACTCGGCCTGCTCCTCGGCGGACGGCATCAGGGGCACGTCCTCGCGCATGTGCACGCTCTCGCCGTCCTGGACGACGCGGCGGAACACGAACAGGACGAGCGAGCCGACGAGCACCGCGATCCCGATCCAGAAGTCGGTCCAGGTGCCGTAGCCGTTGAGCTTGGGCGCCAGGGCTCCGACGACGAGGAACACGAAGTTCAGCACGCACAGGAACGCGGCCACAGGCAGCCAGCCGTTGCCGACCTTGATCGGTCTCGGCCAGTTGGGCCGGTCGCGGCGCAACAACAGGAAGCCGCTGAGAGCGAACACGTGCGCCATCACGTACCCGATGTTGCTGAGGTACAGGATCGCCAGGTTGTTCTTGATGACGAGCACCAGGGCGATGTTGACGAAGAGGTCCAGCGTCATCGCGCGGCCTGGCACGTGGAAGCGGTTCAGCACGCCGAACTGCTTGATCGTCATGCCGGCGCGGGAGATCCCGAACAGGGCGCGCCCGGCGTCAGACGTCGAGGAGGTCATCGACAGCAGCAGGCTGGCGATGATGCAGATGGTGAAGAAGCTGGCGGCGCCGTGGCCCACCAGCGTCCCCATCGCCTGGGTGTAGAACTGGCCCTCGGCGCCGGTCGTCACGGCCTTGGACACGCCGTCGACGCCGCCCAGGCCCAGCGGGAGCAGCAGGCAGACGAGCAGCATGAACGTGGCGGCCGAGCGCAACGCTTTGTGCGTGTCCTCGATCGACTTGTACTCAGGTGCGAACGTCGCGCACGCCTCGGTGCCGTACGCCGACCAGGCGAGGATGAACATGTAGACGATCGCGACCTTGATCCCGCCCCACGGGCCGGTGAACGTCGCGTGGACGTTGGAGCTGTGCCAGTGGCCGGTGAAGTAGGGAACGATGATGAACAGGGCCAGCGGCACCATCAGCAGCCCGGCGCACGCGTAGGTGAACCACACCGCAGGCCGCAGGCCGAAGATGTTGAACGACCACACGAAGATGATGCAGCCGATCGCGATGAATGAGGACAACGTGAGCGTGTTGCCCAGGAAGCCGATCGACAGGTGCGAGGTGGGCCACCACTGCGAGGTGGCCAGGTCGCCGATGATCTTGCCGAAGATCGACAGCACGACCGACCAGCCGATCCAGTAGCCGAACGCGGACAGCGGCCCCACCAGCGTCGTGTACTTGCGCCAGCCCTCGTGGGCGTAGAGCGCGATGCCGCCGCTGCGGTGGCCGAACATCGTTGCCGGCTCGGAGTAGATCCAGGCCTGGAGCAACCCGATCGCCGCCGAACAGCCCCACAAGATCATCGAGCCGACGACCCCGAAGATTCCCAACGTGAATCCGAGGCTGCCGAGCAGGAAGCCGGGGTTGCAGAGCGCGATGACGAATCCGTCCCACCAGCGCAGCGTCTTGAGGAGCTGTACCTCCTCAACGGTGGCAGTAGCCAAGCCTCGTCCCTCCTGATTTTCGCGGCGCGTCGGGGACCTCATCCGTTAGGCGGCAGCCCCGAAGCCTGTTGGGCGCAGGTATACCAGTTTGTACAAATTGGGTCAAACCGCTTCGGACAAGTTTGTACGGAGGGAGCGGGGTGGTCGCGGACACTGCTCCACGTGGCCCGTGAGACCATGTGCAGCGATCGCCTCCATGCCCCTCCTGAGCCAGCAGAAAGGCACCGACGCCCCTGCGCGCGACCGCGTCGACAGCGACGTAGCCCCGCGTCCGGTGGTGCTGGCGACGCTCTCGGTGCGCGTCGACCCCGACGCCGAGCGGATGGCCATCGAGAGCGCCCTGGACGCCCGTGCGCGGCTCATCATCGCCAACATGCTGTGGCTGCCGCCCCATCCGACAACGCTCGTCCTGGCCCGCGAGGTCGCCACCCTGCCCCATGAGGAGGACCTCGACGCCGTGCGCGAGACCGCCGCGCGCGCGGCGGCCCGGGGGATCAGTGTCGAGTTGCTGCGGATCTCCTCGCGGCGGCCGCTGGCGGCGCTGTTGGAGCTGATCGAGGAGCGGGGCGCCGGCCTCGTGGTGCTGGGGCCCGACCCGCGGCGGTCACCGCGATGGTGGCGGACGGTGGCGGCGCGGCGGATCCGGCGGCGGGCCGGGTGTCTGGTGTGGATCGCGCCGGGTGGCTAGTGGTCTGGGCTGGGCTTTCGTGGCTGTTGCCCTTGGGGGGTCTGGCCTGGGTATGTGGCGCACGTCAACGGCGGACTTGGGAAGGGCGGCGTGCGGGGGGTGGGCGGCTGTCCCCGGTGCCCTCGAGGGGGCAAAAGTCGACATAGCGGGGAACGCGACGCCTGGGTTTCCGGGAATGTACGTATAGCGCGCATTGCGCGACAAATCGGGCGGGGCAATCCCGGTTTGTCGACTTTCGCACCCTGATCACCGTGGTGGCTCGCCGGCCACCACCCGTGTCCCCTTCCTCAGCTGCAGTTGACGTTCGCCGGTGTGGCCGGGAACGCCAACAGCGGGCCGCTCGCCCCCGCTACGACCCGCCGGCCCGCTGCGCCGCCGCGGCCTCCCGGTCCTGGGTCTCGCGCAGCGTCCCGAACCGCCCCGTGTAGAACAGCAGCGGTTCGCCCTCGCGGTGATACAGGTGCTCGACCTCGCCGATCCACAGGACGTGGTCACCGGCGGTGTGCACGTCGACGACCCGGCAGCCCACGTGGGCCAGGGCGCCGTCGAGCAGCGGGAGGTCCTTGTGCCACACGAACGACGGGTCCACCGGCGACGCGCGCTGGCCGGCGAAGTGGGCGGCGAAGTGCTCCTGGTCTGAGGCCAGCACGCTCACGCCGTAGCGGCCGGTCCGGGGCAGCATCTCGCTCATCCGGCAACGCCCGAGGGACACCAGCACGAGCGGCGGGCGCAGCGACACCGACAGGAACGCGTTGGCGGTCATGCCGTGGATGGTGTCGCGGTGGGTGGTGGTGACCACCGTCACCCCGGTGGCGAAGCGGCCCATGACGTTGCGCAGCTCCCGGGCCGCGGCCTCGGCCTTCGCCGAACGGGGCGTGAGCCTGGCGATGCCGGTCGGCGCCGCCAGCGACGCCGGGGGCGGGGGAGCCGGCGGGACCCTGCCGCGCCCGGCGCTGGGCGGCGCTGGGGACGACCCGCCCCGCATCGGGGGCATGAGGCCGGTGCTCTCCGTGGGTGGCGCGACCTTCGCCACCCGCGTGAGGCGAGCAACGCCCTCCCTATCGGTCACGACCGCGGGCGTTTCTTCTCCGGGTCATAGAAGGGGAATCGTACGACGGTCGCGGGGATCCGTTTCTGGAGCCCGTCGAGCTTGCCGACCTCGACCGCCGTCCCGATCTCTGAGTACTGGACCGCCATGCGGCAGAGCGCGATCGACTTGCGCAGCAGCGGGGACCGCATGCCGCTGGTGACCACGCCGACGCGCTGGCGTCCGACGTAGACCTCGTCGCCGTGGCCGACCACTTCGTTGCCCTCGAGCTCCAGGCCCACCAGCGTGCGCTGCGGGTGCTCGCGGCGCTCGAGCAGGGCGTCGCGGCCCATGAAGTCCTCGCCGTCGTCGAGCGAGACCGCGAAGCCGATGCCGGCCTCGAACGGGTCCACCTGGTCGTCGAACTCGTAGCCAGCGAAGATGAGCCCGGACTCGATGCGCACCATGTCCAGCGCCTCGAGGCCCAGCGGCTTGATCCCGCGCGGCTCGCCCGCCTTGAACACCGCGTCCCACACCGCCTCGGCGTCGGAGGGGTGGCAGAAGATCTCGTAGCCGAGCTCGCCGGTGTAGCCGGTGCGCGAGACGACGATCGGAACGCCGTCGTAGTCACCGATCCGACCCACCAGGAAGCGGAACCACTTCAGCTCCTGCAGCGACGGCTGGGACGGCGGCGTCCACACGAACTCCGCCAGCGCCTCGCGGCTGAGCGGTCCCTGGACGGCGACGTTGTGCAGCTGGTCGGTGGTGGGCTTGATCCAGACCTTCAGGCCGAGGCGGTCGGCGACCTGGCGCATCCAGATCCCGTCGTACTCGTCGCCGCCGATGAAGCGGAAGTTGTCCTGGCCCAGCCGGAACACGGTGGCGTCGTCGAGCATGCCGCCGGTCTCGTTGCACAGCGCGGTGTACACGACCTGGCCCACGGCCAGCTTGCGGATATTGCGGGTGACGATCCGCTGCATCAGGGTCTCGGCGTCGGGGCCGAGGATCTCCCATTTGCGCAGCGGCGAGAGATCCATCACCGCCAGCTTCTCGCGGCAGGCCCAGTACTCGGCGATCCCGCCCTCGTTGTTGAAGCAGTGCGGGAGCCAGTAGCCGCGGTACTCCACGAAGCTCTTGGTGAGCTCCGAGGTCTTGGGGTGGAAGGCGGTCTCCCGGGTCAGGACGGCCTCGGCATCGGCGGTCACGCGCCGTGCGACGGCCATCGAGAAGCGGTTCTCCGGCGAGTAGACGCGCACGTGGACATCTGTCACCTCCCAGGCATTCGATGGGTCGATGTCGTCAGGGCAGGCCGAGGACGCGCACACCAGGTCGGTGGACGCCCGCAGCATCACGTAGTCGCCCGGCCGTGACCACGGCTCGTCGAAGGCGAGCTGCATGTGTGAGTCAAAGGTCGTGTTGTAGAAGAAGTTCAGGGCTTCCCAGCCCTTGCGCGGAGCGATCTCGAACGCCCGCAGGGCGCCGTTGAAGTTGTCGGTGCAGTTGACGTGGCCCGGGTAGCCCATGTCCTCGTAGTACTTGGCCTGGCAGGCGAGGGCGAAGGTATCGTGGCGCCCGACGGTGTCACGGACCACCTCCACGAGCGGGTCCATGTCCAGGTCATAGAACTTGCGGTACAGGCCGGGCTGCGGATAGGCGTTGCCCATCAGCGTCCGGGTCACCGTCGAGTCCAGGCCGCGCTCCAGGCCGGACTCCAGCTTGGCGCGGCCGAAGGCCAGGAAGTCCGAGCACTGCTTGCCGCGCACGTCGATGATCTGGATGTACTCGCCCTCGCGGACCTCGTAGCTCTGCGCCGAGGCCGGGTCGATGCGGAAGTCCAGCCGGGGCTCGGCCAGCGGGGCGGGCAGCTCGACATCGACGGCTTGGCGCGGGGTCGCCCGCCGCACCTCCAGCGCGAGCTCGGTCGCCGGCGCATCTCCATCGATGACCCGCCCGCCGGGGGCCCCCACGGTGACCGTGGTGTCCCCGACGGCGGTGAACGTCAGCGCGCTGCCCGGGGCCGAGTCGGGACCGAACAGCCGCTCCGAGCGCGGCTCGCCGGCCCCGAAGCCGGCACCGGTCACCGTCATCTCGGCCACCTGACCGCCATGGCGATCGATGATCCGCAGCTCATCGTCGCCGACGAGCTTGACCACGGTCACGCCGCCCGGGCGCACCGGGTAGCGCTCGATCGAGCGGTCGATGACCAGGAGACCCGATGGCGCGAGGGTGGTGGCCATGCGAGAACCCCTAGGCCGGCGCCGAGGCCTTCTCCACCTGGGCCATCAGCTCCTCGGCGAGCTTGCGCTTTCCGTCCGCGTCGAGCTTCTTGATCTCGTTCTCGACGGCGCGGCGGTTGTAGGTCTGGTTCCAGTAGTCGAGGCTGTCGAAGCCGAGCAGCACCGCCTTGCCCACGAACTGGCGCAGGACCTCGTTGGTCGGGCCCATGACCCAGCCGGCCTTGGCGTCGCGCAGGTAGCGCTCCATCTCCATGTCGCGCTTGTAGCCGGTGCCGCCGCAGGCGTGGAGCATCTTGTCCACGACATGGGCGGTGTTCTTGGCCGCCTCAAACTTGATCTGCCACGCCCAGTGCAGGAAGTTGGCGCGGGCGAACTCGCCGGGCGCCATCCGCTTGGTGTTGTGGTCGGTGGCGTTGTCCATCGCCTGGGCCACCGAGAACCCGAACAGGCGGCAGGCGTTGGTGTCCATCAGGGCCTCGCCGACGTAGTCCTGGATGGTCGGGTAGTCGGCGACGCGCAGGCCCACGTCGACGTGCTTCTTGCGGGTCGTCTGGCGCTTGGCGATGTCGATGCCGCCCAGCGCCAGGCCGTTCCACACCGCCGAGGAGCCGATCAGGAACCAGGGGTCGACGGCCTCGTCGTTGGAGGCGGCGCCGTCGCCCTCGGGGCCGACGATCTGGCTGCCCGGGATCGACACGTCCTCGACCTGGATGGGCCCGGACTGGTTGCCGCGCAGGCCGAGCGCGTCCCAGGTGGAGGGCTGGGCCTTGACGTCCTCGCCGTCGATGACGAACACCGACAGGTCGTCGTAGCCGGAGAAGTCGGGGCTGGTCGTCTGCACGACGTAGAAGTCGGCGAACCCGCCCGACGTCGTCCACGAGGCCTTCTTGTTGACCTTGTAGCCGCCGTTGGAGCGCTCGGCGCTCGAGGAGAACGGGTACCAGAAGTGCGAGCCGGTCTCCGGGTCCGAATAGGAGAGCGTGCCGATCTTGCCGGTGCCCAGCGGGCGCACGTACTTGTCGATCAGCTCGTCGGTGGGGCGCAGCATGATCGTGTTGACCGCGGCCATGTGCATCACGTAACACATGGCGGTCGAGGCGCAGGCGTAGCGCGCGATCGTCTCGCAGGTCATGTGGAAGCCGACGTGGTCCTCGCCCAGGCCGCCGTACTCCTCGGGGACGGTCAGCGCCAGGAAGCCGTGCTCACCCAGCAGCTCGAGGTTCTTGCGGGGGTACTCCAGGTTGTCGTCGGAGACCTTGGCGTTGGCGCGCATCTCCTTCTGGGACAGCTCGATGAGCAGATCGCGCAGCTCCTTCTGCCGATCGGTCAGAACCCACTCCGGGTCCCACTCATAACCGAGTCCCCAGAAAGGCTCTCCATCCCACATCTTCTCGGACATGTAGCTCCTCCGGCTCTTCGTTGTCCTAAATCACGCTCGTTTTCAGGCGGCGCACGTAGACTAGGCGCTCGGCGCGTTCTGCACAAATAGGTTCAAAGGAATTTTGTGCGGCATGCGGACGCTCCACCGTGACCGGGTCACGGAAGGGCCGCGCCGGGCGCCAGCCGCTCCCCCTCGATGCGCCGTCCCGCCCCCTCGGGCGCCGGTAGGCCGGTCTGGCCGGCGACGATCTCGGCGAGTTGGGCGAGCACGTCCACTCCGCCGGAGCCGCGCGCCCGGCGGAGGCGTCGACGTGCAGCAGCATGTGCTCGCCGGTGGCGACGAGGGCATCGTCGCCGGAGCGGTGCAGCTCGTGGAACAGGTGCAGCCGCTTGGTGTCGTGGCCGAGCAGCCGGGTCGTCACCGACAGGCGGTCGCCGGCGTGGGCTTCGCCGAGGTGGCGGAGGTGGGTCTCGACGGTGTAGTAGGAGAGCCCGTCGCCACGTAGGCCGGGTCGGCCCCGATCGCGCGCAGGAAGCGCGTCGGTGGCGTCGCCCATCACCTGCAGATAGCGGTACTCGGTCATGTGGCCGTTGTAGTCGATCCACTCCGGGGTGACGATCGCGTCGTGCAGGTGCAGCGGCCATCGGGCGCGGTGCCCGCCGCGCCGCGCTCGGCCCGGCCGCGCTCGACAGCCCCGCCGCTCGGTCGGGCGCACCATCTCGCCGGCGCCGAAGTCCTGGCCCCGCAGGCCCGCAGCACGGCGACCAGGCAGTCGTCGCGCAGTTGCTCGAGCTCGGCGATCGAGCGCCCGGCGCGCCTGCGCGTCGGACTGGGCGACGAGCTTGTCAAGCAGCGCGTCGGTCAGCTCCGGCACCTCGGTCAGACGCGTCCACGGCAGCTGCAGCGCCGGGCCGAACTGAGCCATGAAGTGGCGCATGCCGGCCTCGCCGCCGGCCAGCCGGTAGGTGAGGAACGTGCCCATCGCCGCCCACCGCAGTCCCGCGCCGAAGCGGATCGCGTCGTCGATCTCCTCGACGGTGGCCACGTCGTCGGCGACCAGCCACAGGGCCTCGCGCCACAGCGCCTCCAGCAGGCGGTCGGCGATGAAGCCGTCGATCTCGTGGCGGACGATCCAGGGGGCGCATACCGACCGCGCGGTAGATCGCCGCCGCCCGCGCCACGGTCTCGGGCGCGGTCCGCTCTGCGGCGCATACCTCGACGAGCGGCAGCAGGTAGACGGGGTTGAACGGGTGACCGACGACGAAGCGCTCGGGCCGCCCCATCCCGGCGCGAGCCGCGAGGGCAGCAGGCCCGAGGTGGAACGTGGCGATGATCGCGTCGGGGGCGCCGCGCGGCTCGGCCTCGGCGCAGCAGCGCGCGCTTGAGCTCCTCACGCTCGGGCGCGCACTCCTGCACGAGCTCGGCGCCGTCGACGGCCTCCGCGACGGTGTCGACGAGCGTCAGCGTGCCCTCGGCGCGGCAGCGGGGACGAGCGTCAGCCGCCGCCAGGCGCGCCGGCGCGCGCTCGCACGCGGCTCGTGCTGCGCTCGCCGGCGCCCGGGACGGGATCGAACAGGCGCACGTCGACGCCGGCCAGCAGGAAGCGCGCCGCCCAGCCGCCGCCGATCACGCCGGCGCCGAGCAGCCCGACCGGCGGGGCGGGCCTGCTCGCAGATGCACCCCTCGGCCGCGCGCAGCGCCAGCCGCTCGCGGACCTCGTCGGGCGCCGAGCACGCGGACGTTCATCGCCTTGAGGATCGTGGCCGCCCGCTCCACCAGCTCGCGCGTTGGTCGCCTTCTGCCCGGGCCCGAGGTACAGGTTGTCCTCCAGCCCGACGCGGACGTTGCCGCCGGCGAGCACGGCCATGCGCCACGTAGGGCAGCTGCATCCGCCCGATCGAGAAGGCGGAGAACACCGTCGCCGGCCGGCAGCGATCACCAGCCCGAGCAGCGTGCCGGGATCGTCGGGCGCGCCGTAGCGGATGCCCATGCACAGCTGGACCAGGACCGGATCGTCGATCAGCCCCTCGTCGATCAGATCCTTGACCATCACCAGCTGGCCGTAGTCGAACACCTCGAGCTCCGGGCGCACGCCCAGCGCCTGGATCTGGCGCGCCATCGCCCGCAGCATGTCGGGCGTGTTGGCCATCACGTAGTCGCCGCCGGCGGCGAAGTTCATCGTCCCGCAGTCCAGCGTGCAGATCTCCGGGCGCAGCTCCGCGACGTGGGCCAGACGCTCGGTCGCGCCGGCCATGTCGGTGCCCGCGCCGTCGAGCGGCAGCGGCGAGTCCGGGCCGCCGAGCACGAGGTCGCCGCCCATCCCGGCCGTCAGGTTGATGACGACGTCGACGTCGGCGGCGCGGACATGCTCGACCACGCCGGCGGTACAGCGCGACATCGCGGGAGCCCTGGCCGGTCGCGGGGTCGCGCACATGGATGTGGACGACGGCGGCGCCGGCGCGCGCGGCCTCGATCGCCGACGCGGCGATCTGCTCGGGGGTGACCGGCACGTGCGTGCTGCGCGCCGTCGTGTCGCCCGGCGCCGGTCACGGCGCAGGTGATGAACGCCTCGGTGTTCACCGGCTCGAGCGCCGCCTCGACGGTGGGCGTGTTGGCCAGGAGCTTGCCCGTGTACTCGGCGCTCGGGCGAGTTGAACACGCTCGAGCGTGGGGCCGGCTTCGACGATCCGTCCCTCGGTCATCACGATCACGCGGTCGGCGATCGTGCGGATCAGCGCCAGGTTGTGGGTGATGAACAGCATGCTCAGGCCGGTCTCGGTGCGCAGCTCGCGCAGCAGTTCGACGATCGCGGCCTGCACGGAGACGTCGAGCGCCGAGGTGACCTCGTCGCAGACGAGCAGCGACGGCTCGGCGGCCAGGGCCCGGGCGATCGCCACCCGCTGGCGCTCGCCGCCGGAGAGCTGGTCGGGGTAGCGGTTGGCGGCCGCCGCCGACAGCGCCACCCGCTCCAGGCACTCGCCGACGCGCCGGCCGGTCTCGCTCTTGGCGCCCGGGAAGAACAGCTGCAGCTGACGGGCGATCGTCTGGCCGACGGTCCGCCGCGGGTTCAACGACGCGTAGGGGTTCTGGAACACGTACTGGATCTGCTTGCGGGCCTCGGTGGTGCGCTGGCGCGGCGTCTCGGCCAGGCGCGCGTCGCCGAGCGTGATGTCGCCGGTGCACTGGCGGTGCAGGCCGGCGATGCAGCGGGCGAGCGTCGTCTTGCCGCTGCCCGACTCGCCCGACGAGCGCCACGCACTCGTTGCGCCGGACCTCGAAGTCGATGTCGAACAGGGTGTGCGTGCGAGCCGTAGCTGGCGTTGACGTTGCTCGACCGACATGACGACCTCGCCGGCCTCGGGCGGCCGCGGCGGGCTCCCGGTGGTCGGCAGCTCGGCGGGCGCGTCCTCGGCGCGGTAGCAGCGGACCAGATGGCTCCGCCGTCGAACGCGGTCGCCTCGGGAAAGGTCTTCTGGCAGAGGTCGATCGCCAGGTCACATCGAGGCGTGAAGAAGCAGCCGGTCGGGCCGGTTGCCCGGGCAGCGGCGCCCGGCCGCGGATGCCGACCACGGCGCGCTTGCCCTGCAGGTCGGGAACGGCGCGCAGCAGCTTGCGCGTGTAGGGATGGCGGGGCGCGGAGAAGATCGCGTCGCGCGGGCCGCGCTCGACGATCCGCCCGGCGTACATGACGGCCACGTGGTCGGCCAGCTCGGCGACGACCGCCAGGTCGTGGCTGACGTACAGCGCGGCGACCTGATGCTGCTGGCAGAGCTCGCGGATGGTCTGGAGCACGCGCGCCTGGGTGGTCACGTCCAGGCCCGTCGTCGGCTCGTCGCAGCACGATCACGTGCGGGCGGTTGGCGAACGCCATCGCGATCGCCACGCGCTGCTGCTGGCCGCCGGAGAGCTGGTGGGGATAGCGCTGCAGGAACTCGTCGTCGGAGGGCAGCGCCACCTCCTCGAGCGTCTCGCGGATGCGGGCGCTGCTGCGTCCTCGGCGCTGTCGTCGGAGCGTGGGCCTCGAGCATCTCGGTCAGCTGGCGCGCCGATCCGCAGCGCCGGGTTCAGCGCCGTGCCCGGGATCCTGGGGGATGTAGGACACCGTGCCGCCGCGCAGTCGGCGCAGCTCGCTCGCCGCGCATCGCCGCCAGCGGGCGGCCGTCGATCAGCGACCTCGCCGCCGGTGACCCTGCCGCCGGGGCGGCAGTAGCCCAGCAGGGCCATCCCGACGGTCGTCTTGCCCGAGCCCGACTCGCCGACGAGCCCCAGCACCTCGCCGGCGCGGACGTCCAGGCCGATCCCGTCGACGATGTCCTCGCCGCTGCGGACGAGCTCGATCTTCAGGTCGCGGACGTTGACCGCGGTCGCGCTGGCGGCTGCTCTGCGCGTCGCCATGCGTCACTCCCCTCGGTCGATGCCGATCGCGGCGCGGGCGAAGGCGTCGGTCAGCAGGTTGGTCCCGATCGTCAGCAGCGCGATCGCGATGATCGGCAGCAGCACGCCCCACGGCTGGAAGGTGAGCGCGAGCCGGTTCTCGTTGATCATCAGCCCCCAGTCGGCGGCGGGCGGCTGCAGGCCCGAGGCCGAGGAAGTTGATCGCCGGCGATCAAGGCCGATCGAGTAGGTCAGGCGCAGCCCGAACTCGACCAGCAGCGGGCTGGTGACGTTGGGCAGCAGCTCGCCGAAGATGATCCGCCGGCGCGGCTCGCCGACGGCCTCGGCGGCCTTGACGAAGTCGCGTTCGACGACCTGCAGGGCGGCGCCGCGGATCACGCGCGCCACGCGCGGGGCATGCGAGATGCCGACGACGAGCGACGATCAGCCACACGCTTGGTCCGAACGCGGTGACCAGCAGCAGCGCGAGCACGATCTGCGGGAACGCCATGAACACGTCGGCGATCCGCATCAGGACCTCGTCGACGCCAGCCGCCGCAGTAGGCGGCGGTCAGTCCGACGACCAGGCCGAGGCCGACGCCGACGAACGTCGAGGCCAGCGACAGGCCGATCACGCTCAGCCCGCCGTGCAGGAAGCGGCTCCACACGTCACGGCCGAGCGAGTCGGCGCCGAACAGCAGCGTGCGGACCGGGCGGGCTGTTGGGCGCGGCGACGAACGCGGTGGGGGAGTGGGGCGCGAACAGCGGCCCGAAGATGCGCGATCAGCACCAGCAGGACGACGATCACCAGCCCGATGCGCCCGCGCCACTGGTGCAGGGTCGCGCGCAGCAGCATCGCGCCACTGGCGCTGGCGCATCGCCGGCGTGGCGCGGCGGCGGCGACGCGGCTCGACCGCTCATCGGCCGGAGGTGCTCATCGTCCCGCCGTCCTCAGTCGCGGTGTGACGACGATCGTCAGCAGGTCGGCGACCAGGTTCACGACCACATAGACCGCGGCGATGATGATCACCAGCGCCTGCACGACCGGGATGTCGCGGTTGCCGACGGCGTCGACGAGCGCCGAGCCGATGCCCGGGATAGGTGAACACGTACTCGACGAGCACGACGCCCGCCGGCCATGTAGGCGAGCTGCAGCGCCGAGACCTGGATCGCCGGGACGATCGCGTTGGGCACCGCGTGGCGCCAGATCACCGTCCGGTTGGACAGGCCCTTCAGCCGCGCCATCGTCACGTACTCGGACTCGAGCACCTCGACCATCGAGCCGCGCATGATCCGGCTGATGTACGGAGTCACCGCCAGGATCAGCGTCGCCGCCGGCAGGACCACCACGTTGGGCACGTTCCAGGCGTGCTCACCCGGCGGGATGATCGACACCGCCGGGAGCACGTGCGACACGTTGGTGGCGAACAGGAGCGATCAGCCCGATGCCGATCACGAACTCGGGCAGCGCCGCCAGCGCCAGCGTGGTCATCGAGAGGACGTGGTCGGTGGGCTTGTCGCGCTTGACCGCCATCGACACGCCGAGCCCGATCGATAGCGGGAAGCGCGACGAGCGCCGAGACCAGCACGAGGAACGCCGAGTTGACGATCCGCGCGCGAAGCAGCTGGGTGACCGGCTGCTGGGTGGCGGCCGAGGTACCGAAGTTGCCCGTGCAGCACGCCGCCCAGCCAGTGGAGGTACTGCGATACCGCCGACTCGTTGAGGTGCAGCTGGCGGGTCAGCGCGGCCAGCCGCTCCGGCGTGGCGTTGCGGCCGAGGATCGCCCGCGCGGCATTGCCCGGGCAGCGCCTGCGTGGCCGCGAACACGACGATCGACACGAGCAGCAGGATCAGCAGCCCGAGCAGGACGCGGCGCAGCAGGAATCGGCTCATGGCGCGCGCTCCCGCGTCAGGTCGCGCTAGGCCGTGAACCCCACGTTCTTGAACCAGTAGTTGCCCAGCGGGAAGCCGGATTTCGCCTCCACGAAGCCGCCGAGCTTGGAGCTGTAGGCGTCGATCTGGTTGGAGAAGTACGGGATGATGTAGCCGCCGTGTTGTACTCCATCGTCTGCGCCTGGTGCATGATCGCGATGCGCTTGGTCTCGTCGAGCTCGGCGCGGGCCTGGTTGATCAGCGTCGAGAACTTCGGGTCGCCCCAGTGGGTCTCGTTGAACGGCGAGCTGGGCAGGCTGCCCTGGGCGACCTGGGGCAGATACTCGCGCGTCGCCCAGAAGTCCTGGGCGAAGGTCCATTTCAGGTAGTTGGGGCCGTAGAACGTGCCCGTGTCGAGCTTGCGGAGATTGACCTTGACCCCGGCGGCGGTCGCCTGCTGGGCGAACACCTGCGCGGCCTGCACGACGCCCTGGAACACCGGGGCGGTGACCAGCTGCACCGTCAGCCCGGCGTGGCCGGCCGCCTTGAGCAGCGACTTGGCCTGGTCGATGTCCTGGCGCGCTGGGGCAGCGCTGGTCGAAGGCGGGGTCGAACGGCGCGTACATGTCGTTGGCGACCCGGCCCTGGCCCGACAGCACCTGCTCGACCATCTGCGGGCGGTTGACGATCAGCCGCATCGCCTGGCGCACGCGCACGTCGCTGAACGGCGCCTGGTCGACGCGCATCGTGAACGGCTGCCACTGGCCGGTGTGGGAGATCAGCACCTTGAGCGGCAGTTGCCCTGGACCTGCTGGATCTGGCCGGTCGGCAGGTTGTCGATCGCGTCGACCTGGCCGCCGAGCAGCGCATTGACGCGCGCGGTGTCGTCGGTGAAGTCGATGATCGTCAGCTGGTCGACGTACGGCTTGCCGTGCTGCCAGTAGTTGGGGAACTTCTTGAACACGCTCTGCTGGCCGGGCGTGAAGCTCTCGTACATGAACGCGCCGGTGCCGACCGGCTTGGCGGGGTCGTAGCCGACGGGCACGATCGCGTTGAAGTACTGGCCGATGTCGTCGAGGAAGCCGGCGTTGGCGAACTTCAGCGGGATCCGGACCTGCGAGCTTGCAGAGCTTCTTGACGTTCTTGATGTCGACATAGCCGATCGAGGCCGCGCCGACCTTCGGGTTCTTGGGGTCGAGGATCCGGTTCAGCGAGAAGATCACGTCGTCGGCGGTGACCGTCTTGCCGTTGTGGAACTCGATCCCGGGACGGATCTTGACGATCCACGAGTCGGCCTTGCCGTGCTCGGCCTCGATCGACTCCGCGACCATCATCTCGAGCGGGCCGAAGCTCGGCGGGCGCACCGCCAGCGGCTCATAGAGGTTCCAGCAGCGCATGATGTCCGGGTCGGCGGTGGGCAGGTGGGCGTCGATCGTGTCCTTGGCGCCGCCGCCGGTGGCGCCGACGCGCAGGCTGCCGCCGGACTTGATCGTGCCGGTGCTGGGCGGGCTGGACTGGCGGTCGCGCCGCCGCGCCGCCGCTGGAGCCACCGCGAGCCGCCACAGGCGGCGAGCAGGCCGCCGGCGCTCAGCATCGCACCGCCGGCCAGTGCGCCGTGCAGCACCTGGCGCCGTGTCAGTCGCGCGATCCTCTTCGGATGAACTCCTGTCGGTCACCCCTGCTCCCCTCGTTGTGGTGTCATGTGGACTGATGTCGTGTGAGGCTGTTGGCTACCAGGCTGTCGGCGCTGGCCAGCCGGCGGGCGTAGCGGCTCGCCTCCTGGATGATCAGGTCGACGGTCAACATGAGGTGCGCGCGCACCGCGTCGCCGGCGGCGGGGTCACGGCTGCGAGCGCATCGAGAAGCGTCTGATGGTCGGCGACGTAGTCCGAGACCGGATAGACCGGGTGCCAGTTGAGCAGCATCTGCGACTCGGCGGCCAACGGCTCGTGGGCGCGGCTCAGCCGCGGGCTCCCGGCGAGGCTCACCAGCTCGCGGTGGAAGTCGATGTCGGCGGCGATCAGGTCGTGTGACGGCGCTCGCGCTGCCGCCGTCGCGGCGGAGCGCGGATCCGGTCCTGGGCGGCGCGCAGCGGCGCCAGGTCGTAGCCGCCGTCACGTCCAGCGGGGCCTGGACGGCGGCGACCTCGATCGCCGTCCGCGCGCGGTAGACGTCGATCACGTCCTCGGTGGAGAGCGGCCTGACCCATGCGCCGCGGTTGAGCTCGGAGACGACGAGACCCTCCTGCACGAGCTGGCGCAGGGCCTCACGGATCGCGGAGCGGCCGGTGCCGAACGTCTGGGCGAGGGCCGCCTCGGGCAGCTGCTCACGGGGCTTGATCCGACCGGCGAGGATCGCGGTGCGCAGTTCGTGCAGGACCTGGTCGGTGGTCGAGCGACGCTCGACGGACCCCAATCCCCAGGCGGTGTGAGCGGCCAAGTTGTCGACAACCTACTTCCGACTGTCGGCCGTGTCAAGAAGATGTGAAAGCATTTTCGAGCGCGCGGTCGGGCCGTCGGTGATCACTGCGGCGACCCGCGGGTCGGCGTGAGCATGCGCAGGGCGCCGGCGTCGTTGACCGTCCACACCCAGGACGGGAGCTCACGCGCCGCCGCCCAGTTGAGCAGGCCGGCGCGGGCGAGCCGCGCATGCGGGGCGAGGAAGTCGACCTTGGTCTCGCGCACGCGCTGCGGCATCTGGCCGCGGCGCGCGGACTCAGCAGCAGGCCGGTGCGGACTGCGGGCGCGCGCTTGACCTGGGGAGCACGGTGCGAGAATGAGGTGACGACGTACTGGTCGGGCGGCAGCCGCTGGTGACGATCGCCATCGCCTCCTCGACGTAGCCGTCCTCCTTGAGCTCGACGTCGACGCCGATCCGGCCGGCCGCCGCGTCAAGCACCTCCTCGAGCGCGGCGCGTGGCCGGCCTGCACCCGCGCCTGGAGCTCCTGGTGGGTCAGCGGCGACCGGCCGCCATCCCAGCCGGGCGTCGTGGACGACGACCAGCCGACCGTCGGGCGTGCGCCGCACGTCGAGCTCGATCGCGTCGCAGCCCAGCTCCGCGTCCCGTAAGGCCTCCAGCGAGTTCTGCGGGGCAGGGCGCCAGGCCCCGCGGTGGGCGACCACCAGCGGGGCGCCCCCGCCGCGCAGCCGCTGGCCGCGGTCGATCCGTGGCATCGCCGGCCACGTAGGCCTCGGGGGAGACGCCACAAGCTGGGTGCGCGGCCGACGGGCGGGCGAGGCTTATGCTCGCCCGCCGATGGCCTCGCCGCGCCCCATCCTTCCTGGTCCTCATGGCCGACCAGCTGGCCGCGTCTGGCTGCCGGCGTACGGCCACCCGTGGTCCAGACGCCGCATCTGGCGGCGCTCGCCGACGGGGCGGTGTTCGACAGCGCCTATAGCGCCTATCCGCTGTGTGCCCCCTCGCGGGCGGCGATGCTGACCGGTCGGTATGCCTCGCACATCGGCGTCTACGACAACGCCGCCGAGTTCCGGGCCGACGACGCCGACCGTCGTGCACGCGCTGCGGGCGGCCGGCTACCACACCGCCGTGGCCGGGAAGATGCACTTCATCGGCCCCGATCAGCTCCACGGCTTCGAGGAGCGCCTGACGACCGACATCTATCCCGCCGACGTCGACTGGACGCCGGACTGGAGCCGCCCGCTCGAGGATCCGCTGCCCTGGTATCACACGATGGAGAGCGTCCTGAGCCCGGGCTGCGCGGCCAGCATGCAGACCGACTACGACCAGGAGGTCGCATTCGTGGCCGGGCGCAAGCTCTACGAGATCGCCCGCCACCGGGCCGACCAGCCGTCTTCCTGTTCGCCTCGTTCACCAACCCCCATGACCCGTGGGAGATCCCGCACCGGTTCTGGGATCGCTACCGGCGCGACGAGATCGATGATCCGGCCGTGGCGGCGCTGCCGCTCGACGAGGTCGATCCCCACAGCCGGCGGCTGCGCGCGATGTGCCGGGTGGACGAGGCGGAGCTGACCGCCGAGCAGATCCGACGCGCCCGTCACGGCTACTTCGCCGCGATCAGCTATCTGGACGAGCGGATCGGCGAGGTGCTCGGCGCGTTGCGCGATTCCGGCCTGGAGGACCGCACGACGGTCCTGTTCTGCGCCGACCACGGAGAGATGCTCGGCGAGCGGGGGCTCTGGTACAAGATGAGGTTCCTGGAGCAGTCGGCGCGGGTGCCGCTGATCGTGCGCGGGGCGGGTGGGGGTTCCGGAGGGGGCGGGACGGGTGGGTCGGCGGCGGCGCCGGGTGGCGGGGCCGGTGTCCCTGCTGGACTTCGCGCCCACGGTGCTGGAACTGGCGGGACTGCGGTCGACGCGATCGCGGGCGCGGGCGACGGGGTGAGTCTGCCGGTGCGCTGCTCAGCGGGCTCCGCACCGGAGCACCTGTCGTGTCCGAGTACCACGGCGAGGGCGTGCAGGCCCCGTCGGCGATGGTCCGCTCCGGCGCGACAAGATGATCGTGTCGCTGCAGGACCCCGACCTGCTCTACGACCTCGCCGCCGATCCGCTGGAGCTCCACGACGCAGCGGCGCGCGGAGGAGCCGGTGGCGCGGCGCTGCGCGAGGAGCTCGAGCGCCGCTCGACCTCGCCGACATCGACCGTCGCGTGCGGGTCAGCCAGCGCGAGCGGCATCTCGTCTCGCGCGCGCTGCGTCAGGGGCCGACGCCCTGGGACCACGAGCCGCCCTACGACGCCGCCGGCAAGTACATCCGCAACCGTGAGGACATGTACGGCTGCAGCGCCGGGCGCGGCTGGACAGTGGCACGCCCGAATGACCACCCTTTCTGGCGGGTGTGGCGCGAAAGAGGTTGTGGTGAGACAAGGTTGATCGGGTGTGGGGCGTTCCTCGATGACGCGGGCGTGGCAGCGCATGGCCAGGTGGGTGCTCGCCGCCTTGGTCCTGATAGCCGCTGCGCTGGGCGGCTTGACTGCGGTGGCCAGCGCCGACGCCGCGACGTCGAACCTGACCGTCACGCTCGGCGGCGACGGGGCGGGTGCGGTCACGTCCGATCCTGGGGGGATCGACTGCACCACCGGTACGTGCACGGCCCCGTTTGATCCCACGACCGCCGTCACTCTGACGGCGACGCCCAGGGCCGCATCGGCCGCAAGGGCTAGGCGGCGCGCCTGCACGGGCCAGAAGTGCACGGTCGCTGATGTCCGCGGACGCCACTGTGACCGCCAACTTCGACCTGCTTCCCACGATTACGGTGCCCGCCGCCGGCGCCGTCTACCCCGCGGCATCCGTGCCGGCCGCCGCGTTCGTCTGCGCGCCGGGCGACACAGCCTGCGCGGCGCTGCTCGACGGTCAGCCGATCAACAACGGCGACGCGCTCTCGGCCGTCCCCGGCCCACACACGCTGACGGTGGCGGGCACTGGGGCCGATGGCGCCCAGGTCTCCCGGCAAGCGTCCTACACCGCGGAGGATCCGCCCACCGCGCAGATCTCGGCCCCGAGCGCCGGCGACACGTACGCCAAGGGCCAGGTCGTCCGCACGAAGTTCCAGTGCGCCTCGGGCGTGCGGCGCGCGCCAGGCGGCTTCGTGCGAGGACTCGCGCGGCCAGACCGACGGGACGGGCAGGCTCGACACGGCAGCCTTGGGCCCCCATACCTACACGGTCACCGCCACCCAGGATGGACTGATCGCCACCGCAGAGATCTCCTACGTGGTGGCGGCGCCGCCGACGGCGACGATCGCATCTCCGAGCGCCGGCGGCGTGTACACGGTCGGACAATCGGTGTCGACGCGCTTCAGCTGCGCTGACGATCCCAACGGGCCGGGGATCCGGTCATGCATCGGACTCGGGAGGGCGACGGCGACGGCACCGGCACGCTCGACACCTCCACGGAGGGGGCCCACACCTACGCGGTGACCGCCACAAGTCAGGACGGGCAGGTCGGTACGGCTCGCATCGCGTACACGGTCGTGGGGAAGTCCCCGGAGGTCGTCATCACCGCGCCGATCAACAACGCCGCCTACCTCTGGACGGGGCTTCCCGCCGCTGACTTCACCTGCATCGCGGGAGCGGGATCGACGGTGCAGTCCTGCAAGGCGACCGCCGGCGGTCAGCCCATCTCCGACGGCCAGGCCCTGCCGAACGCGCTCGGCACCCACACCGTCAGCGTCACCGCCACCGACGCGGACGGGCTCAGTGCGACGCAGACCGCCATCTATACCGTCACCTACTCGGCGGTTCCGCCGCCGCCGGTGTCGATCGAGGCTCCGGCCCAGGGCGCGAGCTACCGGCTGGGCCAGGCCGTGGCGGCTCGCTACTCGTGTGCGGCTGGCCTCCACCGGGCCCGCGCTGCAGTCCTGCGTCGGCACCGTCCCCGCGGGCCACCGCATCAACACGGCGACGCTGGGCGGCCACCCCTTCAGCGTGTCGGCCACCAACGATCAGGGCGAGTCGACGACCGAGATGGTGAGCTACAAGGTGGTGCCCACGACCAACCGCTTCGTCGTCCTGCGGCTGCGCGCGACCGGCTCGGGCGAGGCGCGGGTGGCGCTCAAGCTGCCGGGGCCCGGTTCCGTCCGCGTCATCGCGACCGCGTGGAACGCGGCGGCGGGGGCCTCCCGTCGGCGCCTGGCCTACGGGACGGCGAGCGCGGGCGCCCGCCAGGGCGGCCCGCTGGCGCTCGTCGTCCAGCCCACCGCCGCCGGCCGGGCGCTGCTGGGAACCCACGGCGCGCGGCCCGTGATCGCCCTGGCGGTGACTACAAGCCTCCCGGCGCCCGCGCCCGGGTGCTGCGCCCGAAGCCGCTGTGCCTCTCGTAGCGCACGCGCCGCCGGCGCTAGGAGATCATGCCGCCCCACTGCCCGCCGGTGATGCCGAGCACCTGGCCGGTGATGTAGTTCGCCCACGGGCGTGCAGAGCAGGAAGACGCCGCCGGCGGCCTCGGCGGGTGGCCCGGGCGGCCGAGCGGGATCAGGTTGGGGCGCGAGCTGGCGCATCTGGGCGGGGATCCCGAGCTGGACCTTCTGGCCGTCGATCTCCATCGTGTTGGACTCCTCCTTGTCGGCGGTCAGGCGGGTCTCGATGTAGCCGAAGGCGACGGCGTTGACGTTGATCTTGAACTGGCCCCACTCCTTGGCCAGCGTCTTGGTCAGGCCGATCACGCCCGACTTGCCCGACGAGTAGTTGGCCTGGCCGGCGTTGCCCATCGTGCCGGAGATCGAGGAGACGTTGACGATCTTGCGGAACACCTCGACGCCCTGCTCGCGCTCCTGCTTGGCGGGCTCGCGCATGTGGGGGGCGACGGCGCGGCACATGCGGAAGGGGACGACGTTGTGGATGTCGATCATCCGCTGGAAGTTCTCGTCGCTCATCTTGTGGATCGGGGCGTCGATCGTGTAGCCGGCGTTGTTGACGAGGATGTCGACCCGTGCCCCACTCGTCGATGACCGCTGGCGACCAGCTCGTCGCAGATGCCCGGCTTGGTCAGGTCGCCGCCGAACACGAGCGTGTCGCCGTCGATCTCCGCGGCGGTCTGCTCGGCGACGTCGCCGTCGAGGTCGTTGATCAGCACCTTCGCGCCTTGCGCGGAGAGCAGCTCGGCGGTCGCGCGGCCGATGCCGCGCGCCGAGCCGGTCACGATCGCGACCTTGTCCTCGAGGATTGCCATGTGCCTGCCTTTCGTCGGTGGTTCCTGAGTCTCGCGGGCGGGATCTTGCCAGCGCGGCGCGCGGCGCGCGATCCGGCTAGCCTGCCGGCCAGATGAACGCGCCCGACTGGCTGGCCGCCTACGCCGACAAGCTCGGCGTCGCCGCCCCCACCAAGGATGAGCTCAAGGCCGTGCTCGACCTCGCCGGCGAGGCCGCCCACGCCTCCGAGCGGATCGCGGCGCCGGTCGCCTGCTGGCTGGCCGGCACGGGCGGGCGTCGAGCTCGACGAGGCGATGCGGCTCGCGCCAGGGAGGTCGACTCGCGACGGCGAGCCGATGGCTGAGCGCGAATACGACGTCGTCCTGTTCGGCGCCACCGGCTTCACCGGGGCGCTGACCGCCGAGTACCTGGCGCGGCGCCGCCGGCGCCGCGACGCGCTGGGCGATCGCGGGGCGCAGCCGGAGCAAGCTGGAGGCCATGCGCGAGCGCTGGCCGCGATCGACGCGTCGCCGACCTGCCGCTGCTGCAGCGCCGACGTCGAGCGATCCGGCGTCGCTGCGCGCGATGGCCGAGTCGGCCAAGGTGGTGATCACCACCGTCGGGCCCTACATCCACTACGGCGAGCCGCTGGTCGCCGCGTGCGCCGCCGCCGGCACCGACTACGTCGACCTCACCGGCGAGCCCGAGTTCGTCGACCTGATGTGGCTGCGCCACCACGAGCAGGCGCGAGCGCACGCGGCGCGCGGCATCGTGCACTCGCTGCGGCTTTGACTCGATCCCCCACGACCTCGGCGCGCTGTACACCGTCGACCAGCTTCCCGAGGGCGTGCCGCTCAAGATCGAGGGGTTCGTCCGCGCCGGCGGCACGTTCAGCGGCGGCACCTACCACTCGGCCGTCCACATCATGGGCCGGCTGCGCCAGGGCCGCACGGTGGCCGCGCAGCGCCAAGCGCGCTGGAGCCGCGTCCTGCCGGCCGCACGCGTCAGGGGCGTCACGCGCTGCCCCACCATGACCGACGGCCGACGGCTGGGTCGCTGCCGGCGCCGACGATCGACCCCGATCACCGTGCTGCGCTCCGCGCGGGCGCTGACCGCTACGGCCCGGACTTCCGCTACGGCCACTACATCGTGGCCAAGCGCCTGCCGATGCGCGGCCGGCCTCGCGGCCGGGGTCGGCGACGCTGGCCGCGCTCGCCCAGATCCCGCCGACGCGGAACGCTGCTGCTCAAGTTCAGGGACCCCGGCGACGGGCCCGACCGCCGAGCAGCGCGACAAGGCCTGGTTCAAGGTGCGCTTCACGCGGCGCAGGCGCCGGTCCGGGCCGCGGGTCGTGACCGAGGTCCGCGGCGGCGACCCCGGCTACGGCGAGACGTCGAAGATGCTCGGCCGAGTCGGCGCTGTGCCTCGCCCACGACGAGCTGCCCGAGCGCGCCGGCCAGCTGACGCCGGCGGTGGCGATGGGCCAGGCGCTGATCGACCGCCTCGCGGCGCGCCGGGATCGGCTTCTCGGTGCGTGAGGCATCGGTGACCGACGCGACCGGTGACCGACCTGCGCGCCGACGGGCCGCGCGGCGCTCGAGTGGGCGGCGGACTACCTGGAGCGCGTCGGCGAGCTGCCGGTGCTCGCCCAGGTCGCTCCCGGCGAGATCCGCGCCCGGCTGCCCGACCGAGGCACCCGAGGAGCCCGAGCCGTTCTCCGCGGTCCTGCGCGACCTCGACGAGATCATCCTGCCCGGGGTCGACCCACTGGCAGCACCCGCGCTACTTCGCCTACTTCGCCACCAGCGCCTCGGCGCCGGGGATCCTCGCCGAGATGCTGGCGGCGACGCTCAACTCGGTCGGCTTCCTGTGGCGCACCGCGCCCGCCGCGACCGAGCTCGAGCGGCGTGGTGCTCGACTGGACGGCCAAGCTGCTCGGGCTTGCCCGATGGCTGGCACGGCCACATCGAGGACACCGCCTCGACCGCGCACGCTGGCGGCGATCGATCGCCGCCCGCGAGGCGACCGGCCGCAACGAGATCGTCTGCTCGGAGCACACCCACTCGGCGGTCGACAAGGCGGCGCGGATGCTGGGCATGAGCCTGCGCAAGGTGCGCCACCGACGACGCGTTCCGCCTTCGCGTCGACGAGCTCGGCGACCTGAGCGAGGCCGCCGATGGTCGTCGCCACCGTCGGCACCACGGCCTGCGCCTCGGTCGATCCCGTCCCCGAGATCGCCGACGCCTGCGCGGCCGCCGGGCACGTGGCTGCACGTCGACGCCGCCTACGCCGGCACCGCGATGGTCTGCCCCGAGCTACCGCTGGGCGTTCGCCGGGGTGCGAGCGCGCCGACTCGCTCGTCGTCAACCCGCACAAGTGGATGCTCACGCCGATGGACTGCTCGCTGCTGTGGAGCCAGCCGCCCGGAGGACCTGCGCGCCGCGTTCAGCCTGGTGCCCGAGTTCCTGCGCACGCCCGACGCCGAGGACGCGCTGTCGCTGAGCGAGTACGGGCCGGCGCTGGGCCGGCGCTTTCGCGCGCTGAAGCTGTGGGCGGTGCTGCGCTGCTACGGACGCAGCGGCCTGCAGGCGCACATCCGCAGCGGCGTCGCGCTGGCTGCCGCAGTTCGACCGACTGGGTGCGCGCCGAGCCCGGCTGGGAGGTCTGCGCGCCGCGGCACGTTCTCGCTCGTCTGCTTCCGCGCGCCCGGCGACGACGACGCAACCGGACGCTGCTGGAGCGCGTCAACGCCAGCGGCGAGATGTTCATCTCCCACGCGGTGCTGGACGGCCGCTACGTGCTGCGGCTGGCGGTCGGCAGCTGACGACGACGGAGGCCGACGTGCGCCAGGCCTGGGACGTGCCTGCGCCGCGAGGCCGACGTGCAGTGAAGCTGCCGCTGCAGCAGCTGCTGACTACTCGAGCTCGGCTGAGGTCTTGCCCAGCAGCTGGCGGGCGATGATCAGCAGCTGGATCTGCTGGGTGCCCTCGAACAGGTCGAGGATCTTGGCGTCGCGGGCCCACTTCTCCAGCAGCTCGCCCTCGCCGAAGCCGGTGGCGCCGCACAGCGCGACGCAGCGCAGCGCGACGTCGGTGCCCATCCGGCCCGCCTTGGCCTTGGCCATCGAGGCCTGCAGCGAGTTGGGCTTCTTGTTGTCGGCCATCCAGGCGGCCTGCAGGGTGAGCAGCCGCGCGGCCTCCCAGTCGGCCTCCATCGCGATGAACTCCGCGGCCGCGGCGCTCTGGCAGCGTGCGGCGGGGCGTCGTAGTCGATCTCGACGCCGGCCTCTGCGAGGTGCTCGCGCGTGTCGCTCCAGGCAGGCCCGGGCGACGCCGACGGCCATCCCGGCGACCAGCGGGCGGGTGTTGTCGAACGTCTGCATGACGCCCGGAGAAGCCGCCCTTGGGCGCGATCTCCGGGATCGCCGAGCAGGTTCTCCTTGGGGACGCGGCAGTCCTGGAGGACGAAGTTGGCGGTGTCCGAGGCGCGGATGCCGAGCTTGTGCTCGAGCCGGTCGAGCTTGAGGCCGGGGTTGTCGCGCTCGACGACGAAGCGACTTGATCGCGGCGCGGCCCTGCGAGCGGTCGAGCGTCGCCCACACGACGATCAGCTCGGCCCGGTCACCCGAGGTGACGTAGATCTTCTCGCCGTTGAGGACGTACTCCTCGGTCGCCTCGTCGAGCTTGGCGGTGGTGCGGATCGCCGCCGAGTCCGAGCCGGCCTCGGGCTCGGTGATCGCCATCGCCGCCCACTTGCCGCCGAAGCGCTCGAGCTGCTCCTCGTTGGCGACGGCGGCGATCGCCGCCTGGCCGAGGCCCTGGCGGGGCATCGCCAGCAGCAGGCCGACGTCGCCCCAGCACAGCTCGATCAGCCCGAGCAGGCTGGCCATGTTGGAGCCGTTGCGGTTCCACCGGCGTCCGTCTGTCTTGGCCGGCCGACCGTTGAGCCGTTCGGCTGCCGACGGCGCCCGGCGCCCGGCGCCGCCGAGCGCCGCCGCCCTCGTTCATGCCGTCGATCAGCGCCGCGAGCATGTCGAGCTCCTTGGGGTACTCGTGCTCGGCGGTGTCGTACTTGCGCGAGTTGGGGCGGAGGACCTCGGTGGCGACCTGGTGGGACTGGGCGACCAGCTGGTCGAATTTCTTGGGAGCTCGAGGTTGATCATGGTGGGTCAGCGCAACGAGCAGCCCTCCCTCGATCAGGCCGGCGGCGCGCAGGTCGCGGTACCAGCGCTCGACGGGGTGCTCCTTGACGAAGCCGTGGCCGCCGAGCAGCTGCACGCCCGTCGGAGCCGATCTGCCATCCCACGGTCCGCGCACAGCCGGCGGGCGAGCGCGACCTCGCGGGCGAACGGCAGGCCCTGGTCCACGCGCGCGGCGGCGCGATAGGTGGCCAGCCGCAGCCCCTCGAGCTCGATCGCCATGTTGGCGACCGCGAACGCGACCGCCTGGCGGTTGGAGATCGGCTCGCCGAACGCCTTGCGGTCCTTGACGTAGTCGGTGACGTAGTCGAGCACGGCCTGCCCGGTGCCGACCGCCAGCGCGCACCACGCCAGGCGGCCGAGCGCGACGCACTCCGCGTACACGTCGGCCTCGCCGCCGCCCAGCAGCGCGGTGGCGGGAAGCTTCGACGTCCTCGAGGATCAGCCGGCCGGTGGCGGCGGCGCGGACGCCCATCCCGGGATCGGGCTCGACGGTGATGCCGGCGGTCTTGGACTCGACGATGAACAGGGACGGGGCCCGCGTTCGCCAGATCGGCGGCGACCACGAACAGCTCGGCGTCGGCGGCGCGCGGGACCAGCGCCTTGACGCCGTCCAGCACGTAGCCGCCGCCCGCGGCGCGCGCGGTGGTGCTGCAGCTCGAACGGATCGAACAGCGGCTGGGGCTCCATCAGCGCCAGCGCCGCGGCGGGCACGTCGTCGCCGACGAACTCGGGCAGGTAGGTCGCCTGCTGCTGGGCGTCGCCCCACAGGCTGATCGCGGTCGAGACGGCGGCCGGCGCCAGGCAGGCGACGGCGATGCCCATGTCACCGCTGCGCGAGCGCCTCGCTCATCAGCACCGTGGTGGTGGCCGAGCGCTCGTCGACCGCGCCGCCGAGCTCCTCGGGAACGCCGACCATCGTCAGCCCGAGCTCGTTGGCCTGGGTGAGCAGCTCGCCGGGGGCGGCGCAGGCGGCGTCGGCATCGAGCGCGGCGGGACGCAGGCGATCCAGCGCGAACTCGCGGACCGAGTCGCGCAGCATCAGCTGCTCGTCGGACGGGCGTGAGGTCGAACAGGTCGGACGTCCGCGCCTTGGGCTGGCGGGCGGGGCGTGACAGCCGCTGCGCGGCGGCGAAGGTGCGTCCGGCGGTGGCCGCCGTGCGCGCCCCGGTCTTGGTGGCGCCGTGCAGCAGGCGTGGTGACGGGGTCACGCAGGCCGAGCCGGTCGATGGTGCCCGACGAGGCGACGCGGTTGAGCGCGCGCAGCCCGACGGCCATGCCGCGCTCGGCGATGTTCGGTGGCGTTGCCATCTCGCTCCGTACGATAGCACGGTTTGTTGTGACGTCATTTGATGTAATGCTGAACGACAGCGTACATCTAAGCATCTCGCGGCCTATGCAGGGGGTTCTTATGGAGTTCTTACTCACGGCCCGTCATGCTCGTTTGGTGCGCGTACTGATCGCCGAGGACGAGGTGCGACTGGCCGACGCGATCGCGCGGGGGCTGCGCCGGCAGGGGATCGCCGTCGATCTGGCCCCGGACGGCGAGCAGGCGCTCGCCAAGTCGCGGGTCGTGCGCTACGACGTGCTCGTGCTCGACCGCGACCTGCCTGGCGTGCACGGCGACGACGTGTGCCGCACGGTGCGCGACGAGCGCCCGGAGACCGGGATCCTGATGCTCACCGCCGCGGGCGCGCTCGAGGACGTCATCGAGGGCCTGTCGCTGGGCGCCGACGACTACCTGGCCAAGCCGTTTCGCTTCGCCGAGCTCGTCGCGCGCATCCATGCGCTGCGCCCGGCGCACCTCGCCGAGCCGGCCCGCCGGTGCTGAGCCACGGCGACCTGGAGCTCGACCCGGCCCGCCGCCGCCTGACCCGCGGCGGTAACGAGCTGGAGCTGGCGCGCAAGGAGTTCGCGGTGCTCGAGGCGCTGATGGCGGCCGAGGGCGCTACGGTGTCGGCCGAGCAGCTGCTGGAGCGGGTTTGGGACGAGCACACCGATCCGTTCACCAACGTCGTGCGGATGACGATCATGACCCTGCGCCGGAAGCTGGGCGACCCGCCGGTGGTGCAGACGGTGATCGGAGTGGGCTACCGGATGGCGTGATGGTCGGCGCCCGGCGCGCGTCCGACCGTTTGCCGCGCAAGCGTCGCACCCCGGCGCCGACGATCCGGCTGCGCCTGACCGCGCTCTACGGCACGGTCTTCCTCATCACCGGGGCGGCGCTGCTGACGGTCGGCTACCTGCTCGTGCGCACCAACCTGCGCACCCACCACAGCCTGCGCGCGGAGCTGATCCGCCTGGGGATCCGCCCCGTCCGGGGCGAGCTCGGATTCCCGCCCGGGTCCGCCACGGGCAAGCTGGTCCACACCGTCCAGAACCAGATCCTCGGCGGCGCGCTGCACCGGCTGCTCATCGAGTACGCCGTGGCTCTCGTCGCGATGACGGCGATCTCGGTGGTCATCGGCTGGCTGCTCGCCGGACGCGCGCTCGCGCCCCTGCGCGAGATCACCGCCACCGCGCGCCGCGTCTCGGGCGAGAACCTCGGCGAGCGGATCGACCTGCCGGGGCCCGCCGACGAGCTCCGCGAGCTCGCCGACACCTTCGACGGCATGCTCGGCCGGCTGGACGGCGCGTTCGCCAGCCAGCGCCACTTCGTCGCCAACGCCTCCCACGAGCTGCGCACGCCGCTGGCGATCATGCGCACCGAGGTCGACGTGGCGCTCGCCGATCCCGACGCCAGCGCCGCCGAGCTGCGCGAGATGGGGGAGGCGGTGCGTGACACCGTCGACCGCTGCGAGCGGCTGATCGCCAGCCTGCTGCTGCTGGCGCGCAGCGAGGCGGCCACCGGTCAGGAGGAGCCCGTGGACATCGCCGCGCTCGCCGCCGACTGCATCACCGACCTGTGGGCGCGGGCCGAGGAGGCGCAGATCGAGATCCGCGACGACCTCGAGCCGGCCTGGACCACCGGCGACCCCGGCCTGCTCGAACGGCTCATCGCCAACCTCGTCGACAACGGCATCCATCACAACGTGCCCGGCGGCTTCCTCCAGGTCCAGACACGGGCCTCGGGCGACGAGGTGGAGCTGGTGGTCGCCAACGGCGGCGAGCCGATCGATCCCAAGCGGGTGCGGGAGCTGGTCGAGCCGTTCCGGCGCCTGGACCGGTCGGGGGAGGCTTCGGGCTCGGGCTGTCGATCGTCCGGTCGATCGCCCAGGCCCATCATGGGACGGCCATTCTGCTCGCGCCGGCCACGGGCGGCCTCGAGGTCCGGGTGACGCTGCCGCGACTGAGCGAGAGCCACGCGACGCGCCCGCGGCCGACCGACGCCGTGCGCTCCGGCACCGGCGCATTATCAGCCGATCCTCAGAATCCTCTTACGCAAAGCTGACGGGCCGGAACGTACGCTCCGGTGCATGTCGCGTCGGCGCCATTTACATGCGAAGCGACCGAGGGTCTGACTATGGCATCCCCGCGCCGTGTCCCTCCCAGAGTCGCGTCCAGGCACCGTGCGATTGCGACGAATGTGCGCCTCGTCGCCAGCGGCGGAGATACCTCCCCGCTACCTGGGGTACCGGCGGCGGCTCGGGCTACGACTCCCGCCCGAGCATGCCCGCCGGACCTCGGGTGCCCCGGTCGCGCCGGCGCTGACTGCCCGCGCTAGCCTCGCGACCATATCCCGGTGGACCTGACCCGTGACCAGATCCCGGCGGCCGCGTAGGCGCCCGCCGCGAGGCCGATGATGGCCGTGCTGGCGGGCAGCGCGCTGATCGCGTAGCTGAGCGCGAGCCCGCCCCACATCGACCCCACCGCGATCGCTCCCGAGAGGGCCAGGCCGCGGTAGGGCCGTGCCGTCAGGGCACGGGCGGCGGCGCCCGGGGCGGCGATCAGTCCCAGCAGGAGCAGCGCGCCGACCGCCTGGGTGCTCTCGGCGGTGACGACGGCCAGCGCGGCGAGGAACGCGAGCCCCAGCGCGCGCACGGGGATGCCGCGAAGCGTGGCAAGCTCCGGATCGAGCGTGGCCAGCAGCAGCGGTCGCGCGGCGCCCAGGACGAACCCGGTTGCGGCGAGGGCGACCGCCGCCGCGATCACCGCCGTGCCGGCGCTCAGCGAGTAGACCGAACCGAAGAGCGTGTTGGCGGTCGTGATGCCGCTGGCTCCGCCTGCGCTGGTGGCCAGGACCGCGAGCAGCAGCACGCCGATCCCGAGGATCCAGGCGAAGGTGATCCCGATGGTCACGTCGTCGGCCTGCGCGCGCCGGCCGAGCACGCCCATCGCGCCGGCCAGCGCCAGGGTGAGCGCAAAGAGGCCGATGCGCTCGTCGACGCCCACCGCCGCGGCGGCGATCGCCCCGACGAAGGCGACGTGGCTGAGCGCGTCGCCGGCGAACACCTGGGCCCGGGCGACCACGAACCAGCCGATCACGCCGCACGCGAGCGCGATGAAGGTACCGGCGAGCCAGGCGTTGCGGACGAACTCGTGGGCGAACATCAGCCGCGCCTCGCGCGGGCGGTGCGTACGGTGCGTGCGGTGCGCGCGAGGAGGTAGAGGACGAAGCCGATCGTCGTCACGTAGAAGCCGACGGGATAGATGCTGAAGTAGGCGATCGCCAGCGCGAGCCAGATGGTGAGCACGGCGAAGACCACGCTGAGCACGAGCCCGGCGACGGGGCGCAGGGTGAGCTGCTGGGCCGCGGCCGGCGGGGCCACGAGCAATGCGAACACGAGCAGCGCGCCGGTGAGCTGACTGGTGGCGGCGATGGCGAGCGCCAGGACGAGCAGGAAGACGGCGTCGAGCAGCGCGACGGGCACGCCCCCGGCGCGGGCGACCTCGCGGTCGACCGACGCGAACAGCAGTGGCCGCGCCAGCGCGGTGAGCATGGCCAGGGCCGCCAGCGCGACGAGCGCCAAGGCGAGGACCTGGCCCCGGGTGATCCCCAGGAACGTGCCGAAGAGCAGGGTCTCGGCGCCGCCGAGCACCGCCTGGTTGAGCGACAGGAAGAGGAAGCCGGCGGCCAGGCCGACCGTCTGCACGACGCCGATCCCGGCCGACTCCCCCTGGCGGCGGGGGGTGCCCGCGCCGAAACGGCCGATCGCCACCGCGGCCACCGTGCAGGCCACGTAATACCCCAGGGCCGTCGGCAGCCCGGCGAGCGCGGCGCCGGTCGCGCCGGGGAAGGCCATCACGCTCAGGGTGTGCGACGCGAAGGTCTGGCGGCGCAGGACGACGTACCAGCCGACGACGCCGGCCAATACGGCGACGATCGTCCCCGCGGCCAGCGCGTTGACCATGAACGGATAGGTGAAGAGCTGGCTGAGATCGTCGAAGGGGTTGGGGGAGAGAGAGGGGATCATCGGCCGTCGCTCACCCGTGGCGGTGGCCGTGGTGGTGGGGCGCCTCGGGCTGGCCGACCACGACCAGCCGCCCGTCGGAGGTGCGCAGCACCTCGACCTTGGTGCCGTACAGGGCGCTGAGGGTCTCGGCGGTGATCACCTCCTCGACCTCGCCGCACAGGGCGCGGCCGCCGGCGAGGTAGACGACGCGGTCCAGATAGGCGGCGAGCGGGTTGACGTCGTGGGCCACGAGCAGCACGGCAACGTCCTCGGCGCTGGCGATGCGCCGGATGAGGCCGGCGACCGCCGCCTGGTTGGGCAGGTCGAGGCTGTCCAGCGGCTCGTCGAGGATGAGCAGCTGCGGGCGGCGGACGAGCGCGGTGGCGATGAGCAGCCGCTGCTGCTCGCCGCCCGAGAGCTCGCCGATGGCGCGGTCGGCGTAGGCGCTCGCGCCCACGAGGGCGATCACCTCGTCGACCCGTTGGCGCTCGACCCGGCGCCGCCGTCGGGCCCGCGGGGTGACCGGAACCGGGACGCCCCAGCGCGCGCCGTCGAGGCCGAGCGTGACCAGGTCGACCCCGCGCACGCGCGTGGACGTATCAAAGCTCTGGCGCTGGGGGAGGTAGCCGATCCGGCCGCGAGCCTGCTGGGGCGAGCGCCCCAGGACGTCGACCGATCCGCCGGCGAGGGGCACGAGGCCGAGGATCGCCTTCATCAATGTCGACTTGCCGGCGCCGTTGGGGCCCAGCACGGCGACGAACTCGCCGTGGCCGATGGTCAGCGAGACGTCGGAGAGGATCTCGCGCCCGCCCACGCGGATCACGGCGTGGTCGAGCGCGACCGCGTGGGCCTCGGCGCGGGGGACGGTCGCCTGCGGGGTGTCGGTCATCGGCCGGTGGCCTGGTGCAGCGCGGCCTCGAGGCGGCTGAGCTGGGCGACCTGCCACTGCTGGAACGAATCGGTGGCCGGCGAGAGGGTCTCCGTGACCGTGGCGATCGGAATGTGGGCGGCGCGGGCGAGCGCGTTGAGACGCTGGATTCCGGGTGTCACGTTCTGTGAGTTGTAGACCCACACCTTGACCTGGTGGGCCGTGAGCTGGCGCTCGGTGGTGATGGTGTCCTGGGCGGTGACCTCGGTGCCCTCGCTGATCGCCTTCATGAAGCTGTTCGGCGTGACGAGCCTGAGGCCGAGAGCAGGCGCCTGGAGCGCGAAGATGCTCTCCGACGCACCGACCGGCACGCCGGAGTAGCGCGCACGGATCTGGGCGATGAGCGTGTGGTAGGTCGCCAATCCCGGCCCGTCGAACTGGCTCAGCCGGGCGGCGAAATACGCCCTGTGGCCAGGGTCGAGTTTCTCGAGGTCGGCGGCGATCGTACGCGCGACGACGAGCACCTCCGCCGGGTCATACCAGCGGTGCGGGTTGTCGCCGTCCTGCAGGCTGCAGCAGGGAGCCGACGGTCAGGGTGATCCGGCCGTCCACGGGGCTGGCGGCCAGCAGCTTGGGAGCCCACGGGTCATAGCCGACGCCGTTGACGATGGCCAGCTGAGCGGTGGCCATGGTCCGTCCGTCGACGGTTGTCGGCTCGTAGGCGTGGGGGTCCTGAGCCGGGTTGACGATGACGCTGGTGACCTGGGCGTGCACGCCACCGATCTGGCGGGCGATGCTGCCCCAGAAGTTCTCGGCGGCGACCACGCGCACCTTCCCTCCGCTGCCGGTGATCTGGGCGGCGCCACACCCCGCGAGGATGACCAGGCCGGCGACCAGCGACACAGCGGTGGCGAGGCGGCGGCGCGGTCGTGGCACGCCCCCCAAACTATCACAGAATGAGAATAAGTCTTATTCCTGTTCCTATTCTCATTCTCGCTAGAGTGGAGATATGGCCAGTCTGGACTGGATCCGCTACGTGTACGCCAACCTGCAGATGGGTGGCTTCAACCGCGGCGGCGCCCGGGACGCGGTCATCGACCTGCTCGGCGAGCAGGAGTGCGCGCTGAGCGCGGCCCAGATCGAGACGCAGCTGCGGGGCGAGGGCCGTCCCATCGCGCGCGCCAGCATCTACCGCACCTTGGACCTCCTGGTCGAGCGCGGCCTGGCCGAGCGCGTCGTCGTCGGTCAGGGCGAGGCCCGCTTCGAGCCACTCGAGCCCAGCGGCGAACACCACCATCACCTCTTCTGCGGCCAATGCGGCCGACTCATCCCCTTCGATGACCCGGGCCTGGAGCGCGCCATCGACAAGCTCGAGGATCGCCTCGGCGTCACCGTCGACAGCCACGACGTGCTGTTACGCGGCGCCTGCGTGGAGTGCCGCTGACCCCGGCGGCTGGGCGGCCGGGTGTGTTTCCCGGCGCTACCAGGCGTCGACGTTGGGCCGCCGCTTGCCCGGCGTCTGCCACCAGGGGGGCGTCGCGTCGTCAAACAGCGTTGCGATCCAGCGCCGCGTGTCGACCGGGTCGATCACGTCGTCGATCTCGAAGTACGACGCCATGCTGATGCCGCGTCCGCGCTCATACGCGGCCGCCACCATCGCGTCGTAGGCGCGCTCGCGCTCGGCCGGGTCCTCGATCGCCTCGAGCTCGCGGCGCATGCCCAGCCGCACCGCGCCCTCCAGCCCCATCGCCCCGAACTCCGACGTCGGCCAGCCCACGCAGAACAGCGGCGCTTTGAAGCTCCCGCCGGCCATCGCCTGGGCGCCCAGCCCATAGCCCTTGCGCAGCACCACCGTCCCGGTGGGCACGCTCAGGTTGGCACCGGTGACGAACATTCGCGAGAAGTGGCGGACGGTGGCGGTCTTCTCGGACTCCGGCCCCACCATGAAGCCCGGCGTGTCGGCGAGGAACACCAACGGCAGCCCGAAGGCGTCGCACAGGCCCATGAACCGCGCCGCCTTGTCGGCGCCGGGGGCGTCGATGGCTCCGCCGAGATGCGAAGGATCGTTGGCGATCACGCCCAGCGCCTTCCCATCCAGGCGCGCCAGCGCGGTGACCATGCCCGGGCCGAAGCCCCGGCGCAGCTCGAGGACCGATCCCTCGTCGAACACGCCCTCAATGACGTCGCGAACCGCGTACACCCGCTTGCGGTTGGCGGGGATGAGGTCCCGCAGCCGCGCTTGGTCGGGGATCCGGGCTCGGGGACGCGGGGGTCGGGGACGCGGGGGTCGGGGCGTGCGCCCTGCGGCGGCCGCGCGAAGTAGCTGAGGTACCGCTTGGCAGCGGCCACGGCGGCAGCGTCGTCGGGCACTCGCAGGTCGACCACGCCGTTGGCGTCCTGGACGTCGATCGGCCCCACCTCGCCGGGCTCGTAGACGCCGAGCCCGCCGCCCTCGATCATCGCCGGGCCGCCCATCCCGATGCTGGAGTCCTCGGTGGCGATGACCACGTCGCAGCAGCCCAGCAGCGCGGCGTTGCCGGCAAAGCAGTAGCCGCCCGCGATGCCCACGAGCGGCACGAGCCCGCTGAGCTGCGCGAAGTACTGAAAGGCCAGGCAGTCCAGGCCGGCGATGATCGGCATGTCCACGTCGCCCGGGCGGCCCCCGCCGCCCTCGGCGAACAGCACCACGGGCAGGCGCCGGCGCTCAGCGATCTCGAACAGCCGGTCCTTCTTCTGGTGGTTGCGCATGCCCTGGGTCCCTGCCAGGACCGTGTAGTCGTAGGACATCGCGGCCACCGGCTGGCCCGCGATCGTGCCGACCCCGCCGACGAGGCCGTCCGCCGGCGTGCGCTCGATCAGCTCCTGCCGGGAGCGCCGCTGCTCCTGAGCGGCGAACATGAGCGGCCCGTATTCCACGAAGCTGTGCTCGTCCAGGAGGTCGGCCAGGTTCTCGCGGGCGGTGCGGCGCTGTTGCGCGTGGCGCTTGGCGACGGCGTCGGGCCGGCGGTGGTCGAGGCCGATGTCGTGGCGTTCGTGGACCTGGGCGAGGTCCGCTCTCTCCTGGGGCGCCGCAGGTTCCGCGCCGGCCGCGTCCCCGGCGGCCGCCGCCGCATCGAGCGCGGCGGGCCCGTTGGGCGCCGTGAGGAGCGCGAGCGGCTGCCCTTCGGTGACGGTGTCGCCGATCTCGACGTGGAGCTCCGCGACCGTCGCGTCACGACTCGGCGACGATCTCGTGCTCCATCTTCATCGCCTCGATCACGACGACGGGGGTCCCGGCCGCGACATGCTCGTCGGCGGCCGCCGGGGTGGCCACGACCGTGCCGGTGAACGGTGCCACCAGCGTCAGGCTCGTCTCTGCGGACACCGGCGGCAGTCTACGATTCGCGGCCATGGGCGAGGCACCGGTACTGCTGTGGGAGCCGTCTGACGAGCGCGTTCAGCACGCGACGCTGACGCGGTTCGCGCGCTGGCTCTCTGACGAGCGCGAGCTGAGCTTCGGCTCCTATGAGGAGTTGTGGCGGTGGTCGGTGGATTCGCTGGATGAGTTCTGGGCGGCGGTGGTGGCGTACTTCGACGTGCGCATCGAAGGGGGCGACGGGACGGTCTTGGGTGACCGTGGGATGCCGGGCGCCGAGTGGTTCCCGGGGGCGCGGACGTCGTATGCCGAGCATGTCTTTCGCGGTAAGGACCCCGGCGAGGTGGCGATCCGCCACGCGTCGGAGGTGCGGCCCGAGCTGGGGGAGTGGACGTGGGGGCGGCTGCGCAGCGAGACGGCGCGGATCGCCGCCGGCCTGCGGGCATCGGGCGTGGTGGAGGGTGATCGGGTGGTGGCCTACATGCCCAATATCCCGGAGACGGTGGCGGCGTTCTTGGCGTGCGCGTCGCTGGGGGCGACGTGGTCGTCGGCGGCCCCGGAGTTCGGGGTGCGCAGCGTGGTCGACCGGTTTGCGCAGGTGGCGCCCAAGGTGCTGTTGGCCGTGGATGGGTACGGCTATGGCGGCAAGGTGTTTGACCGCTCGAGTCAGGTGGCCCGGATCGCGGAGCAGCTGCCGGGTCTTGAGCGGACGGTGCGGTTGGGATATCTGGACGGGAGCGGCTGGGAGGACGGGTTCCTGGGCCCCGAGGATGCGGAGCTTGAGTTCACGCAGTTGCCGTTTGACCACCCGTTGTGGGTGCTGTACTCGAGCGGGACGACGGGGCTGCCCAAACCGATCGTCCACGGCCAGGGTGGGATCCTGCTCGAGCAGGTCAAGGCGCTGCATTTGCATATCGACGCGCAGGCCGGCGATCGGATCTTCTGGTTTTCCACGACGGGGTGGATGATGTGGAACTTCCTGGTCGGCGGGTTGTTGACCGAGGCGTCGATCGTGTTGTTTGACGGCAACCCGGGCTACCCGTCGCTGGAGCGGCTGTGGGATCTGGCCGAGGAGTCTGAGATGACGACGTTCGGGACCAGCGCCGCGTTTATCGCGTCGTGCATGAAGAGCGAGGTGCGGCCGCGGTCGGGGCGGGCGCTGAGCGCTCTGCGGGCGGTCGGGTCGACCGGGTCGCCGCTGTCACCGGAGGGGTTTGCGTGGGTCTATGACCAGCTCGGCTCGGAGACGTGGCTGTTCTCGACGTCGGGCGGGACGGACATGTGCACCGCGTTTGTGGGTGGGGTGCCGACGCTGCCGGTGTACCTCGGCGAGCTGCAGGCGCGGTCGCTGGGCGCCGCGGTTGCGGCATGGGATCCCGACGGCAGGCCGCTCATCGACGAGGTCGGGGAGCTGGTCATCACCGAGCCGATGCCGTCGATGCCGGTGTTCTTCTGGGGCGACGAGGACGGCGAGCGCCTGCACGACTCGTATTTTTCGATGTACCCCGGGGTGTGGCGCCACGGGGACTGGATCAAGATCACCGAGCGCGGGACGGCGATCATCTACGGGCGCTCTGACTCGACCATCAACCGCGGCGGGGTCCGGATGGGAACCTCTGAGATCTACCGCGCCGTGCTGGACATCGACGAGATCGTCGACGCGCTCGTGGTCGATCTGCCCCGCGACGGCACCGACGGATGGATGCCGTTGTTCGTGGTCCTGCGCGACGGCGCAGAACTGACCGATGACCTGATCGCCGAGATCCGCCGCCGGGTCCGGGAGGACTGCTCCCCGCGGCACGTCCCCAACGAGGTCCGCCAGATCGCCGCCGTCCCCCGCACCCTGTCAGGCAAGGTGCTCGAGGTGCCGGTCAAACGGATTCTGATGGGCACGCCCGTCGAGGAGGCCGCGTCACGGGAATCGCTGGCCAACCCCGAAGCCCTCGACTACTTCGTCGATTTGTCCACCGACTGAGGCGTCGCCACGAAACACCGCGTTTGCAGCATATTCTGCACAAAGATGGGTCCGTCCTAGGCTCCTCTTACGGACTTCTTCCCGAACTCTGAAAGGTTCCTCACGGGTACGTGGTCCTATAGGGAACGACAAAGCAGCCCCATCCAGGGAGAACCAAGACCATGAGAAGTGTGAGCCGATGGCTTCCGATCATCGGCGGCGCCATTGCGGGGGGAGTGATCGCGCTGGTCATCGCCAGTTCCAGCTCGACCACCCGTTCTGTGACAACGACCGTCGTGCAGCAGGGCTCCAACACCTCGGCTGAGCCGACGGCGTTCAAGAGCGGAACCGGTCTGAGCATCAACCAGATCTACAAGGCCGCCAGCCCCGGTGTGGTCGACATCATCGTGACCTCGCAGAGCCAGACTCCGAGCTTCGGGTTCTTCGGCGGCCAGGGCGGCACCACCAAGGGCGAAGGCGCCGGCGTGGTCTACGACACGAACGGCGACATCCTCACCGACGAGCACGTGGTGGCCAACGCGACCTCGGTGCAGGTCAACTTCCAGGACGGCAAGAGCGTGCCGGCCAAGGTGGTGGGCACCGACCCGTCCACCGACGTCGCGGTCATTCACGTCGACGTCCCGGCCTCCGAGCTTCACCCGATCCCGCTGGCCGATTCCGCCCAGGCCCAGGTCGGCGACCCGGTGGTGGCCATCGGCAGCCCGTTCAGCCTGCCCGAAACGACGACGACGGGCATCGTCAGCCAGACGGGCCGCAGCATTCAGGCGCCCAACCAGTACACGATCCCCAACGCCATCCAGACCGACGCGGCCATCAACCCGGGCAACTCGGGTGGCCCGCTGCTGGACGCCGACGGGCACGTCCTGGGTCTCAACGATCAGATCGAGACCAACAACCAGACCGCCGGCGGCGAGGGATCGAGCTCGGGCGTCGGGTTCGCCGTCCCGTCCGACACCGTCAAGAAGGTCGCGACCACGATCATCGCCGGCCACAAGGTCGAGCACGCCTTCGTCGGCGTCTCCCTGCCGAGCGGTGGCGACAGCCTCGCGAAGATCGTCCAGATCAAGCCGAACACGCCCGCCTCCCAGGCCGGCCTGCAGACTGGCGACGTCGTGACCGCGATCAACGGCACGCCGATCACCACGAGCGATCAGTTCATCGCCACGCTCGACAACTACAAGCCCGGACAGCAGGTGACGCTGACCATCACGCGCTCCGGTCAGACCAAGCAGGTGAAGGTCACGCTGGCCAACCGGCCCGCCCAGGCGGCAACCGGCGGCTGACCCCGGGCCCCCGAACCTCGCATCTCAGGCGCTCGCGGCGCGCGTCACACGACGGCGCCGCGTCGCGAGCGTCATCGAGAGCGGGCCGCCCACCGCCACCAGGGCGATGAGCAGCGGGCCCAGCGCGCCGTGGCCGAAGGCCGAGGCGATCTCATAGGCGCCGGCCCCGAACAAACCGGCGGTGGGCAGGGTGATCAGCCACGCCACGGCGATCGTGCCGGCCACGCCCCAGCGCACCGCCGAGAGCCGAGTGGCGGCGCCCGCCCCGATCACCCCACCTGAGATGACGTGCGTGGAGGAGAGCGGGTAGCCGAGGTGCGAGGAGACGAGGATCACGGCGGCGCCTGAGGCCTGCGCCGAGAACGCCTGCGCGGAGTCCATGCGGATGATGCGGCTACCGACGGTGCGGATGATCCGCCAGCCACCGGCATAGGTCCCGAGGGAGATCGCGGTCGCCGACAGGATCACCACCCACGCGGGGACGGTGGCGTGATCGGGGCTCAGGGAGCCGTGCGCCACCAGGGCCAGCGTGATCACGCCCATCGTCTTCTGCGCGTCATTGGTCCCGTGGGCGAGCGCCAGCGCTGAGTTGCTCACGATCTGACCCGCGCGGAACGCGCGCGTCACCGGCCCCGGGTTGCGCCGGCCCAGCAACCGGTAGATGACGGCGATCACGCACCCGGCGATGACGAACGCCGAGAGCGGGGCCACCAGCGCGGGGATGACCACCTTGGTGAGCAGCCCGTCGAACTTGACGCCCCCGGTGCCCACGGCGGCGAGCATCGACCCGATCACGCCACCGATCAACGCGTGCGACGAGCTCGATGGCAGACCGTAGGCCCAGGTGAGGAGGTTCCAGGCGATCGCACCGACGAGGCCGGCGAAGGCGATCGTCTCCGTGACCTGGGCGGCGTCGATGATGCCGGTGGCGATGGTGGCCGCGACCTTGAGCGAGATGAACGCGCCGACGAAGTTCAGCACCGAGACGAGGGCGATCGCCGTACGTGGCGCCAGCGCCCGCGTCGAGATCGACGACGCCACGACGTTGGCGGTGTCGTGGAAGCCGTTGGTGAAGTCAAATGCCGTCGCGGCGACGACGACGATCACGAGCAGGAGGACGCTATGCACCCGAGCGTCCGGCTACGTCAGCTGGCCGCGCTGGCCGCCCAGGCCAGCGTGCGCTCCATGAGTTCGTTGTGCACGCTGCGGGTGTTGCCGTGACGCCGGGTCCAGGAATGGTCGGCGCCCATGATCCAGCTGTAGGTGTCGTCCGCCAGGCAGCGATCGAGCGTGTCCTGGATCTCGGCCTGCAACTCGGGGCGCTCGACCGGCACGAGCAGTTCGACGCGGGTGTCGAGGTTGCGGGGCATCATGTCGGCCGAGCCGATGTAGTAGACGTGCTCGTCGCCGCGGTGGAACGAGTAGACGCGGCTGTGCTCCAGGAAGCGCCCGACGACCGATGTCACCTCGATCGTGTCGCTGACGCCCGGGATGCCGGGCACGAGACAGCAGATCCCGCGGACGTTGAGCGCGATCGGGACGCCGGCCTGGGAGGCGCGGTAGAGCGCCTCGATCACCTTCTGGTCCACGAGCGCGTTCATCTTCATCACGATCCGCGTCTCCTGGCCCTCCTCGTGGGCCTCGATGGTGCGGTCGATCTCGTTGATGAGCGGCTGGCGCAGCCAGGTCGGGGCGACCAGCGTCTTGCGCTGGCGTTGCGGGCGTCCGTACCCGGTCAGCGTGTTGAACAGGTTGGCGACCTCGTCGCCGATCTCGTGGTTGATCGTGAACAAGCCGAAGTCCTCGTACAGCCGCGCGTTCTTGGCGTGGAAGTTGCCGGTCCCGATCATCACGTAGTTGCGGACCGTGCCGCGCTCGCGGCGGACGATGAGGATCGCCTTGGCGTGCGTCTTGAGCCCTGGGATGCCGTGGACGACATGGGCGCCCACCTCCTCCAGCGCGCGTGACCAGTGGATGTTCTGGCGCTCGTCGAAGCGGGCCTTGAGCTCCACCAGGCACACGGCCTGCTTGCCCTTCTCGGCGGCCTCGATGAGCGACGGGACCAGCGCGGAGTCGTCGGACGTCCGGTACACGGTCATCTTGATCGCGAGCACGTTGGGATCGTCGACCGCCTGCTTGACGAACCGCTCCACGCTCGAGGTGAACGACTGGTAGGGGTAGTGGACGAGGACGTCCCCGGCGCGCATCATCGCGAACATGTCCGGCTGGGCGTCGCCGTCGGACTGGGCGGTGACCAGGCCGGGGGCGGTCACCGGCGTCCAGTTCGGCCAGCGGATGTCGGGGTGGTCCTTGACCGACGGCGATCTGCCAGAGGTCGCCGAGGTCGAGCAGGCCCTTGACGTCGTAGACCTGAACCTCGTCGACGTTGAGCCACTCGATCAGGCGTGTGCGCAGCGCGGGCTCCATGGCCGCCCCGACCTCGAGGCGCACGACCTCGCCGAAGCGGCGCCGGCGCAGCTCGTCCTCGACCGCCTGGAGCAGGTCATCGGCCTCGTCGGAGACCTCGAAATCGGCGTCGCGCGTGACGCGGAACAGGTCGTGGCTGAGGATCTCCATCCCGGGGAACAGCGCATCGAGGTGGCGGGCGATGATGTCCTCGAGCGGGATGAACGTGTCCTTCTCGATCTCCACGAATCGCGGCAGGACCTCCTTGGGCACCTTGACGCGGGCGAACGCCTCCTGGTCGGCATCGGGGTCGTGGAGGTGGACGATCAGGCTCAGCGAGAGGTTGGAGATGTAGGGGAACGGCCGGCCGGCGCCGACGCCCAGCGGCGTGAGGACCGGGAAGATCTGCTCGCGGAAGTGTCGCTCGATCGCCTCGTCGGACGCGCCCGACTCGGCGCAGCTGACGATGCGGATGCCCTGCTCGGCCAGCTCGGGCTGGACCACTCCGGAGAACTGCTCGGCGTGGCGACGGTCGAGCTCACGGACGCAACTGTGGATCCCTGCCAGCACCTCGGTGGGGGAGAGGCCGTCGGGGCCGCGCGCGTCGATCCGGGCATCGACCTGGTCGTGGACGCCGGCGACGCGGATCATGAAGAACTCGTCGAGGTTGGTGACGAAGATCGCCAGGAACTTGAGCCGCTCGATCAGCGGCAGCGACTCGTCCTCGGCCAGCTGGAGAACCCGGTCGTTGAAGTCCAGCCACGAGAGCTCGCGGTTGACGTAGAGCGACGTGTCGCGCAGATCGGGCACCTGGCCCGGTGCGGACCCGTCGGCCTCCGGCGCGGGCGACCGTGGCGCCCTCGCGGGACTCGGAACCGACCTCAGTCATAGACACGCTCCCGTCCCGCGATCGCGCTCAGCTCGCCGGGGCGCATGAGCACCACCAGCTCGCCCTTGGAGATCCCCGCCAGACCGCCCTTCCTCATCCGCGCCTGCGCGCCGGTGAGGTCGTGCACGTCAGCGTGAACGATGGGTCATGGCCGACGAGCAGGACCTCGCCCAGGCCGGCGACCAGGTCATACGCGTCAAACGGCTCGCCGCCGAGCCGGCGCTCGAGCGTCACCTCGACGCCGAGCGGCGCGCACGCGTGCTGGGCGGTCTGCACGGCCCGGAGCTTGGGGCTGGACAGGCAGGCGTCAAGGGTGACGCCGAGCGTCCAGCGCCTGTCCGGCGTCCTCGGCCTGCATGATCCCGCGCTCGGTCAACGGGCGGTCGTCGTCGGGGGTGCCATCGGCGGCTTCGGCGTGCCGCAGGAGCCAGAGCATGCCCTTACTCTACGCCGCATGGTGCTGCCCAGGCTAAGCGGGGCGGCCCGGGGCCGTCGTGAAGGTTCGGTGAACGCCGCGCGCTACCTCACGCGCACGCGCACCACGGAGGCGCCGCTGCGGCGCTGGTGGCGGTGCAGACCGTCGACGGCGTCGGCGCGGATGAGGTAGCGTCCCGCCGGGGATGCGCAGGTGGCGCCGCAGCGACCACACGCCCGTCCCGCGGGCGCGGAATTGGACCGGCCTGGCGCACGAGCGCTTGGCGCCGAGCCGGCCGCCGGGCGCAGGAACCGGCAGCGGCCGTGGCCGGAGGTCCGGTAGACGCTGACGAAGATGTGGGCGACTTGCTCCTTGCGGCGGATGGCGGCGGCGGCGTTCGGGCACCGGCGCTCAGAGGCGCGGCCACGCACGAAGAAGCCGTGGCGGGAGGCGCGCACGGCGTGCTTGGCGATCGTGGAGGTCGGCCGAGCGGTGCATTGCGCCGCCGAGGAGGAGAACGGCGGCAGCGGGTGGCGTGACGGTCGCCGGGGTGCCCGCGGCGCCCGGGGCCTCGTGGACCGGGAGGCGCAACTGGAGATCGGACACGGCGATCGAGAACTGGCCGTTGGAGGTCCGCGCGTAAGGGCTGTCCTGCCCGAGCAGCTCCAGCTTGGGGATGTGCCCGGCCGCGAAGTGCCAGGCCCCGGGGTGCAGCTGGAAGACCTGGGGCCGGCCGGCGGTGACCCGGTAGAGCCCCCGGGCCACGAGCGTCTCGGTGTTGCTCGCGGGGTCGACGTCCCACAGGCGCGCCGCGAGCTCCGGGAACGTCCCGGTGATGCCGAGGTTCGCGATGACGGTCGGCGAGCCGAGCAGGGTGTAGCCCGATCCGGTGGCCGCCGGCAGGCGGTAGCTGGCGACGCCGGCGCCCTGGTCGGTGGCGGTCGCGTGGCGCAGGCCCCCGGCCCGCTGATCGGATCGACCGCCTGGGCGACGGTGGGGTCGCCGGCGCCCGAGCTCACCGTCTGCGCCGCCGCCGAGGAGAAGTCGACCTCGCCGGGGTGCAGGCCGGCCCAGGTGGAGGCGGTGAACGGGCCGCCCGACGGGGCCGTGCTCGGGCAGGTCTGGGTGAGCGCGGTGACGCTCGGCGCCGGGCGCACGAGCGCGCTCGGCCGCTACTTGACGAAGGTGTCGAAGAACTGCTGGATGTGCTGGGCCAGGAGCGCCGCGTCGGCCGGCTTGTTCTGTCCCCGCTGGTGACCGCCGTCGTAGTCGAACAGGCTGATCCAGTCGCTCGGGTACTTGGCGCGCTCGAGGTTGTAGTAGCGCAGCGCCTCGTCGACGGGGAAGAGGTCGTCGGTGAAGCCATTGGCGATGAGCAGCGGCGGGGGCGCCTCGGGAGTCAGCCGTAGGCGCCGTCGAGCAGGTAGTACGACGAGTGGTATTGGGCGATCTGGGCGGGCGATCCCCTCATCCTCGGCGTTGCCGTCGTAGGGCTCGCCCGCGTTGAGCGAGGCGAACCAGGTGGTGAGGTCCGCCTGCGAGTTTGTCCCGGCGGGTGCGTAGTAGCCGCTCAGCGGATCCCAGCGCGTAGAGACCGGAGACGAACGACTGCTTCTCGACCCCGAGCGGGGAGAGGTCCGTGGTGGGCGAGGCCACCTGGTAATCGAGCGTGCGGCCGTTGGGAATGAGCGCGTAGACGAGGTCGCTCCACGGGATGACGGGCGCCGCGGCGGCGATGCGCAGCGGGGTTCCGGCCGGGCTGCGCCACGGGCTCACCGAGCCGTCGGCGTTCATTACGCGGTCGCGCAGCGTGGCCAGCGCCAGCGAGACGCCGCCCCCGTAGGACTCGCCGGTGACGCCGATCTGCGCCGGGTTGGCGATGCCCTCGTCGACGAGGAGGCCGATAGCGTTCTGCACGTCGCGCACCTCGTAGCGGTCGTCGTCGAGGCGGAGGTAGCCGTCGGCGCAGCCGGTGGGATCGGCGAGCCGGGAGGCGGAGCTGCCGCACGAGTCTCCGAACCCGCGCGCCGTCAGCTGGAGCACGGCGTAGCCGTCCTTGGCCCACTGGTCGGCGGTGGGGCCGCCGTACTGCGGTGTCGGACGGGCCGCCGGCCTGGCCACCCCAGCCATGGCTCTGCACCACCAGTGGGTAGGCACCGTCGGTGCCCGAGGCCGGGGCGGGCGGCAGGATCACGTAGAGCGCGAGCGGGGTGCCGTCAAAGCTCTTCAGGCGCGTGTCCGGGCCGCCGCTGGAGCTGAAGTCGCCCTGGCAGACGCGCGTGCCGTCGGCCTGCGTGGTGCACGGGATCGCCTGGCCGCTCACGGTCTGGCCGCTGAGCACGCTCGAGATCGCCGCGGACGCCGAGCCGGGGCTCAGCCCCGCGCACCACCATCGTCACCGCGCACGCCAGCCACCATCTCCTCATGCTGGCGCCACGATACTCCAAACGCCGGAGCAGCGGGCGGATCAGGGGATCAGCGGAGCGGCGGCCGGTTTCAGCGCAGCGGCGGGCGGCGGAGGAGTCAGCCGATGAGCAGCCGGCGGTCGAACACGCGCTCAAACGCCTCGCCGTCGCCGTAGCGCTCGACGCTCCAGCGCGGCAGCGTGAGGTCGCCGGCCGGCCTTGAGGTGCAGGTCCACGCCGTCGCCGTTGGTGTCGAGGTGGGCCTCGGACACCGACTGGTCGCGCCCGCGCTCCAGGTGCTCGGCCAGGCGCAGGATGACCGCACAGCGGTCGAGGAGCTCCTCGTCGCCGTCATGGGCGATCGCCTCGATGATCCCGAGCTTGGGGATGCCCTTGCGGTGATAGCGGGTGATCTGGGCGATCAGCGCTCGCTCGCGCGGGTCGAAGCCGGGCAGCTCGGCGCTCTCGATGAGGTAGCGCGAGTGCTTGTGGTGGTCGTCGTAGGAGATCGTCATGCCGACGTCGTGGAGCATCGAGGCCGCCCACAGCAGCTCGCGCTCGCCGTCGCGGGCGTGAACAGGCCGCCGCGTGACCAGCGAGTCGAACATCTGCAGCGAGAGCTTGGCCACGTGCTCGACGTGGACGATGTCGGACTCGTACTGGATCGCGAGGTTGCGCACGGCGGCCTCGCGGACGTCGTCGAACAGGGGAGGGTCGCCCTGGAGCAGCGTGCGGGCCAGGAACACGCCCTCACGCAGGCCGGCGTCGGTGGCCTCGATCCCGTCAAAGCCGCCGAGGGACACGACGGTGTCCAGCACGACGGCGGAGGCGAGGATGATGTCGCCGCGGCCGGGCTTGATCCCGGGGACCATGCCGCGCTCCTCCACGGGCATCGAGGCCAGCTCGGTCGATGAGGTCGGAGAGCACCTCGGGGTGATGCAGGAAGCCCTGGACGCCGAGATCGAGCGAGCCGTTGGCCGCCTGGGCGGCGGCGGCCAGGTTGCGCACCGCGCCGCCGATGCCGACCATCCGCTTGCCCGAGGCGGCCAGCCAGTCCAGCGCCGGCAGCGTCTCGGCGACGTGGTCGCGCAGCGTGGGCAGGTCTTCTTCTTGACGGGGCCGTCGCCGGGGAGGAACTGCTCGGTGACGCGCACGGCGCCGAGCGGGAACGAGGCCGATCTCCTGGGGCCGGCGGTCGCGCGACGTGGGTGAGCTGCATGCTGCCGCCGCCGATGTCGAGCACGACGCCGTCGGTCAGCGTGGTGGTGTTGACCGCGGCGACATAGCCGTAGTAGGCCTCGTCCTGCGCCGACAGCGTCTCGATCGTCAGGCCGGTCGCGGCCTGGGCGTCGGCGAGGAAGCGCTCGCCGTTGGTGGCATCGCGGATCGCGCTGGTGGCGACGACATGGACGTCCTCGGCGTCGAGATGGTTGGCGCGGCAGAAGCGCGCGAAGACCCCGAGGGTCTCCAGACCGCGGCCGATCGCCTCGTAGCTGAGCTTGCCCGACGCGGCCAGACCGGCGCCGATGCGGACGGTCTCATAGAGCTCGTCGGTGAGCTTCCACCAGGGGCCCGGCTCGTACGTGAAGACCACCAGGCGCCACGAGTTGGAGCCGAGGTCGACAACGGCGACCTGACGGTTGGCGTGGCCACTCTGGCCCGTGGCGCGCGTCGATCGCCAGCTCACCGTTGCATGATGCGGGCACGGCCGGACGGCTCGCTGCCGTCGATCCCGCATTCTGCGAGAAGATCGACGAGCAATCTGGCAGACCCGAAGCCGCGGGCCGCGAGCCCGCGTCCGGCAGGCGTCCACTCCGGTGGCGAGCCCTGAGTCAGGTGCGGGCCTTGGAGCGGCTCGCGGGCCGCGAGGCCGCGGCGGCCTTGCTTGCCCTTGGGGGGCAACGGCGCCGGCGCCGCCGGGGCGACGTAGTCAGAGACGGTCACGTAGCGGTAGGCGGCGGAGATGAACAGCAGCGTCAGGATCACGGCGCTCGACGCGCACCACTCGCAGATCGCGTGAATGGAGAAGAGCTCGCGGTAGGTGAGATAGCCGCTGAAGGCAAAGCCGATCAGCGTGAGGCCGAGGGTGGCCAGCCGCGTCTCCTCGCGGTCGGGGGCCAGCAGCGCGGCGGTGATGCCGATGTAGCCGATCAATCCCAGCAGTGCGACGGGGACGCCGTCGAGCTTGGACCACACCGAGCTCTGGACCTTGATGCACGACTCGCCGGCGGTGCAGGCGGGCTTGATGTCGGCGTAATGGATGATCGTCAGATACGTCGCCACTCCCAGGCCGATGACCGCCAGCACCAGCATCACCCTGCGGAGCGGGAAGCTCATGACACCGAGTTGATCGCCGACTGCATCGCGCTGTAGGTCTGGTCAGCCGACGATCGGCTGGGCCTGGTTCTTGGGCCCCGAGACGACGATCGTCGGGGTGCTGCTGAACCCCGCGGCGGAGGCTGACGCCGTGTCCGCGCTGACCTGGGAGCTGAGCGTCGAGGAGCCGCGATCCGAGCTCCACTGGCTGTAGTTCAGACCCCGGGATCTGCTTGGCCAGGCCGCCCAGATAGTTGTCGGTGACGTAGCTCGTCGTCTCGTCGCCCTGCTCGTGGTAGAAGAGCTCGATGTAGTTCCAGGCCTTCTTCTGGTTGCCGGCGGCGAGCATCGCCGCCTGGCTGGGGACGAACATGGAGCCGTTGGCCTGCCCCGAGGCGGTCTCGAGCGCCTTGTAGACGATCTTGACCTTGCCGGACTTGACCTCGTTGGCGATGAGCTGGTTCTCGGCCCCGAGGGCGAAGTCCTTGCAGATCGGGCACACGAGGTCGCCGTACTCGGTGACGGTCACCTTGGCGTTCGGCGAGCCGAGCGTGGCGCCCTGCTGCGGGATCCCCGCCAGGAGCGTGTTGACCGTCGCCTGGGCCTTCTTCGCCGCCGCGCTGTTGGGCGCGACGACCTTCGCGCTGCTGCCCCCCGAGGAGATGGCGATGGCGACCGCGACGAGCGCGATGGCGCCGACGAGCGTCCCGCCCAGCATGCGCAGACGGCGATCGCGGCGGGCGCGCTCGGCGCGGGCCTGCTCCTCGGCCAGCCGCCGCTGGCGGGCGGCTTCTTTTTGCTCTTTACGTGAGGCCATGCGATGATTCGGGCCGGCGCCCGGTACGCCGACAAGACTCCGGGAGGCGTGAGGATAGCGGCGGCTGCTTTAGCCAAGACTTAAGGACATCACTGGGTTTCTGAAGCGACGTTGAGCGTGAACGGCGCGGTGACCACGCGGCCGTGGACCTTGAGCTGGATGAACAGCCGCCAGGTCCCCGGGACGGGCAGGAGGACGCCCAGCGTGAGCTTCCCGGGAGACGTGGAGCGTGCCGGAGATCCTCGGGGCGCCGGCGAGGCTGCCGCAATTGGGCGCGTCGGGCGCGCACACGTGGGTGTGGAAGTAGTTCAGCGTCCCTTCCTGGAAGAAGATCGCGTGTGCCAGCGCCCCGAACCAGGGCGACGAACTTGATCGGCTTGCCGTGGGCGTCGGTGACGTTGACGTGCAGGAACACCGCCTGGATGGCATGGATCGGCGGGGTGGGGCTGCATGTCGAAGTGGACGCCGTCGATCACCTGGTGAGGCATTGAACGGGGGCAGCTTGATCGGGTGATAGGCGCCGGCGACGGTGACGTTGCGAAACAGCTGGAAGTTGGGCTGCCCGCCGGGGATGTCGGGGTACACGTCGACGAGGACGTGATACGGCCCGGGGGCGGGGAACGTCACCGACTGGTGCAGCACTCCGCTGGGCGGGATCGGTGGATGCTGGTGGATGATGTAGGCCAGGTCGTTGCGGACGATGATCAGGTGCACCCCGGTGTGGGGGCCCGGGCCGGTCTTGTACTGGGTGAGCGTCCGGCCGTTGGGCTGCCTGATGTCGAAGGTCATCATCGTCGGCTTGCCCGGGACGATCGTGCCGCTCGGCTGAAACCCGGCGAGGCTGTAGGTCTCGGCGGGCGCGACCTTGGGCGCGGTGATCGACGAGCCCGAACTCGACCCGCAGCCGGCGAGCAGCGCGGCGAGCGACGGCGAGCGCTGACGAGCGCCCCGGTGGGACGCGTGCCGGTCATCGCAGCGCGGCCTGGATGGCCCGGGTCACCTCGTTGGTGCCGAAGGCGCCCTCCAGGCGAGCGACGATCTTGCCCTGGCGGTTGACCACGAACAGCCACGGCTCGGTGCGCAGGTGAAAGGCCTTCAGCTGCGGGCGCAGGCCCTTGCTGGGCTCGTTGTCCACGTAGACCTCCTGGTGGATGAAGGCCACCTGGTTGCCGAAGCGATGCTGGACCTGGACGGCGACGTCGGTCACCGGCCCGCACACGCGCGAGATGCACAGCTGCGGCGTGGAGAACAGGAGCGCGACCGGCTTCTTGCCCAGCACCTGGTTGAACGAGACCGAGGCCATGTTCTCCGGGGGCAGCCGCGTGGTGAGCAGCTTCCGGTCGCCGTGGACGGTCGCCAACGTGTCGGTGGCGATGTCCGGCGGGCGGTCCCCGACGCCGGGGATCTGCGACGACGGCGCGGCGGCGAGCTCACCGGTCGCCCCGATCAGACCGCTCGGTCCCTTGGTCAGAGAGAGCACGAAGTAGGTCCCCGCCTTGGGGACCGGGACCTGGGCGGCATAGATGGCCTGGATCCCGCCGGGCCCGGTGTTCTGCTTGCTGCGGTACTGGGGCAGCACCGTCATGGGGTCCGCGGGGGCCAGGTAGGGGCCCTTGGCCGGCGCGCCGGGGTTGGAGGCGACGTAGATGGCCGTCGGCGCGTAGACGAACTTGCCGGCGTTGGTGGTCAGCGCGAAGGCGTAGCGCTGGGTCCCGGGCGTGAACGTGCCCGTGGCGGCGCCCAGGTTGACGCTGGACTTGGCCAGGGTGCCCAGGTCCTTGAGGCTCTTGCCGCTCGAGGACGGAAACTGGGACACCTGGGGATGGACCGCCGCGGAGAGATCGGCCACAGCGGGGACGGCAGCGCTGCTCAGGGCCGAGGTCGTCGTGGCGCCGGCGCTCGTCGCCGCTTGGGAGGCCGTGTTCGAGGACGACGACGACCCGCACCCGGCGAGGACCGCGGAGACCGCCACGACCGCCACGACGGCCGGCATCGCCACGAGCGCGCGCATGCGGGCGCGCGGGCGAGGACCCCGCACGACGCGCACCGCTCGAGACCCGGACTGCCGCACGTCCCAGAGCGTACATGCGGGATTGACATCGAGCGCTGGTGCTGAGAGCTTCACTCGCGCTTCACATGCCCAAAACAGGTGCGACCGGATTTAGTGGGGCCAGGGCGGGAGGGGTCCGGTTCACCGCTGTTTGCACGTAAAGATCTTGTGACCGACGGCCGCGGGCGGGCCAGCCCGGGCGGGGCGTCGGTTAGAGTGCCGCCCATGTCGATTGAGCGCAGCGAGACGCTGCCCGGCTACTCGACCAGCGCACCGGCCCAACGCGGTCAGAACCGCCTGCGCCTGGCCGTGCTGGACCGCGATCCGGGCTTCATGCAGGTCCTGTCCAAGCGATTGGACGCCCTGGGATGCGAATACCGGCCGTTGTCCGCGCCGCTGAACACCGATGCCCTGGTGACGATGCGCCTCAACGCGCTCGTCCTGGATCTGGCCATCCTCGGGCCGACCGGCTGGAGCTACCTGGAGCAGGTGTGCGCCCGGCTGCCCGGCCTGGCGGTGGTGGTATGCACGGGGCCGTCGTCGGTGGCCCAGCGGGTCCGCGGCCTGCGCCTCGGCGCCGACGCGTGGATCACCAAGCCGTGCCACGCCGAGGAGCTCATCTGCGTCGTCGAGGCGGCCGTGCGGCGGCACCGGCGCTCGGAGATGCCCGCGCTCGACGCCGCCACCACGTTCGGGGAGATCACGATCCGGCCGGACCTCTACCAGGCCTACGTCAACGAGGTCAGCCTGGAGCTGACCGCGCGCGAGTTCGAGATCCTGCACCTGCTCACGGGGTCTGACCGCGTCCTGCGGCGCGAGGAGATCTACGAGCGCGTGTGGGGTTACGCCATGGCCCACGGCGATCGCTCGGTCGACGTGTTCGTGCGCAAGCTGCGCCAGAAGCTGCGGTCGGGCTCGCCGGAGTGGAACTACATCCACACGCACTTCGGCGTCGGCTACCGCTTCTCCCCCGAGCACGAGAACAGCGTGGAGGAGGAGCTGGACCTGATCACCTCGGCTCATACCGGCGAAGAGCTGGACACCGAGGAGCTCAACTCGGCGCTCGCCGGCTGACGATCGGTCCCGTGTGCGAGCGCCCCGTGCGCGAGCGCGTTCACAACTGATTCACACTCTCGTCACGAGCTGATAACGCGAGCGGGCCCGTCTCGCTGCAGCATGGGAAGGCGTGACGCAGGCAGCTCAGGCACGGCAGGAGGTCCTGGAGGTGGGTCCGCTCCAGATCATCCCCGACGAGCATCTGGCCCGGGCCGACGGCCGGGCGCTGATGCTGTCGATCCGTGAGCTGCGGCTGCTGACCGAGCTGGCGCGGCGGGCTGATCGCATCGTGACGCGTGAGGAGCTGTTTCGCTCGTGTGGGGGCGGGAGATGCGGGTGCGCGACCGGTCCGTGGACGTCTACGTGCGCAAGCTCCGGGTCAAGCTCGAGGCGGCGCTGCCGGGCTGGTCGTTCATCCACACCCATTTCGGGCTCGGCTATCGCCTGGCGGCGGATTCGCGCCAAGTGATAACCGGTGGTTCACAACTGATTAACACGATGCGGCAACCCGGCACGGAGACTCTGCCCGACTCGAACTGAAAACGAAGGAGAACCCAAGTGCGTACAACTCGTCTCGGCGGGGTGGCGGTGTCGGTGGCCGCTGCACTCGTCATAGCTGCCTGTGGCAGCAGCAATTCCAGTAGCAGCTCGTCCAGCTGCGGGCGGAAGCGGTGGATCGACGGGGACGTCCTCGGCCTCCGGGGGCTCGAGCGGCTCCAAGGTGAGCCCGGCGACGCTCAACGGCGCCGGCTCGACCCTGGCCCAGCCGATCTACCAGCAGTGGGGGTCCAACCTCAAGAGCCAGGGCCTGACCATCAACTACAACGGCGTCGGCTCGGGCACCGGCATCGCCGACCTCCAGACGGCCACCGTCGACTTCGCCGGCTCTGACCCGGCGCTGAAGGCCGAGGACAAGTCCGGGATGAAGGGCCCGGTCCTCCAGTTCCCGGTCGCCTTCGGCGCGATCACGGTGTCCTACAACCTCCCGGGCGTCAAGAGCGGCCTCAAGCTCGACGGCCCCACGCTGGCCAACATCTTCAGCGGCAAGATCAAGACCTGGAACGACCCCGCGATCAAGGCGCTGAACTCGGGCATGAGCCTCCCCAGCACCGCCATCACCGTGGTGCACCGCTCCGACTCCTCGGGCACCACCAACGGCTTCACCACCTACCTGTCTGACGTGAGCCCGAGCTGGAAGTCCTCGATCGGCGCAGGCAAGGACGTCAAGTGGCCCGTCGGCACCGGTGCCGCCAAGAACTCCGGCGTCGCCGCGGCGGTCAAGCAGACCGCCGGCGCCGTGGGCTACGTCGAGCAGGCCTACGCGCTGGAGAACGGCTTCACCTACGCCGCGATCAAGAACGGCAGCACGTACGTCCTGCCGACGATCGCGAACACCTCGGCGGCGGCCAATGGGATCAAGGTCCCGGCGGACCTCGGCATCTCCACCATCAACTCGTCGGCGCCGGGCGCCTACCCGATCGTCTCCCAGACATTCCTCGTCGTCTACAAGGACCCGTGCAAGGACGACAAGGAGAGCGCGGCGACGGCCAAGGGCCTGAAGTCCTTCCTGGCCTACGCGTTCGGGGCCGGGCAGCAGACACTGGGTGAGGGTGGCAACAAGCTCCCGTACGCCCCGCTGCCCTCGTCGCTGGCGGCCAAGAACAACACGCAGCTGGCCACCATGACCTGCAACGGCTCGCCGATCTCCTAGGGATCGCTGAGCCTCGGGACCGAGTCGTCATGGAGGCAAGCGCCACCACCGTGACCGGCGGCCGCTCAGGACTTGAGCGGTCGCCGGCGTCACGGCTTCCTGATCAGCTGCTCCGGTGGGGTCTGACCGGGCTGGCCGCGCTGATCCTGCTGCTCATCGCGTACTTCTTCATCCGCCTCATCGGCGAGTCGTCGAAGGCTCTGAACTCGTTCGGGCTGAGCTTCATCTTCGGCAACGACTGGGACGTCAGCCGCAGCATCTTCCACGGCGCTCCCGCTGGTGGTGGGAACGCTCATCACCTCGGCGATCGCGCTGCTCATCGGGGTTCCGGTGGCGGTGGCGACCGCCCTGTATCTCACCGAGCTGTGCCCCCGCAAAGCCCGTGGGCCGCTGGGGATGCTCGTCGACCTGCTGGCGGCGGTGCCGTCGGTGGTCTACGGGCTGTGGGGCGTGTTCGTGCTCGGCCCCAAGCTCGAGCCCGCCGAGAAGTGGTTCGCCAACACCTTCTCGTTCATCCCGTTCATCGGGGGAGGCGGTGACTCGATCACTCCGGGCAACTACTTCATCGCCGGGCTCATCCTGGCGATCATGATCCTCCCGATCGTGTCCGCGATCGCCCGCGAGGTGCTGGCCACCGTGCCGGCCGAGAACAAGGAGGCCGCGCTCGCCCTGGGCGCCACGCGCTGGGAGATGATCAGGATGACGGTGCTGCCCTACGCTCGCCCCGGCATCACCGGCGGGGCGATGCTGGGGTTGGGACGCGCCATCGGCGAGACGATCGCGGTCGTGCTCACGATCGGCAACGCGCCGACGATCGGCAAGCACCTATTCGACCAGGGGTACACCCTGGCGGCCGTGATCGCCAACGAGTTCGGCGAGGCGGCCAACCAGCCGCTGCACGCGTCGGCGCTGTTCGCGGCCGGGCTCGTGCTGTTCGTGCTGACGCTGCTGGTCAACATCCTGGCGCGGTGGTTCGTCCGCCGCGGCACGCGACGCATGGGGGCCCCTGACGCTGAGCCGGCCGGAGCAACGGGTGGCGTGTTCACGGCGGCCAACACCGCGGGAGCGAACTGATGAGCACTTCGAGCGCTTCGCTGTTTCCCCAGACCAGCCGCGGGCGCAAGCGCAAGGACGCCCTCATGCGCGGGGTGCTGATGGCGGGGACCGGGCTGGCCCTGGTTCCCCTGATCCTGATCATCTACTACCTGCTCTACAAGGGCCTCGGCGCCCTGAGCGGCACGTTCTTCACCACCGACCCCAACGGCAACTTCTTCGGCAACCCCGGCGGCATTCGCAGCGCGATCGTGGGCACGCTGGAGATCGTGGGGGTGGCGACGCTGATCGCGGTCCCGATCGGGATCGCGGTGGCGTTGTACCTCACCGAGTACGGCAAGGAGGGCCGCTTTGCCACCGTGGTGCGCTACTTCGTCGACGTGATGACCGGCGTGCCGTCGATCGTCTTCGGCCTCTTCATCTACATCGTGCTGGTGGTCTCACACGTCGGAGGCTCCGGGTTCGCCGGATGGAAGGGCGCGTTGGCGCTGTCGCTCCTCATGCTCCCGATCGTGATCCGGTCGTGCGAAGTGGTGCTTCTGCTCGTGCCCGCCAGCCTCCGCGAGGCCGCGCTGGCCCTGGGCGCGCCGCGCTGGCGGATCGTGTGGAAGGTCGTGCTGCCGACGGCGCGGACCGGGCTGGTCACGGGGTCCCTGCTCGCGGTCGCCCGCGGCATGGGTGAGACGGCGCCGCTGCTGTTCACTGTCTCCGCGGCATCTGTGCTGACCGGGAACCTCAACTCGGAGATGAATACGCTCCCGGTGCAGATCTTCAATGACATCACCAGTCCGCGTGACGTCGTCGTCGCCCGCGCTTGGGGTGCCGCCTTGACCCTGGTCGCTCTGGTCCTCATTCTCAATCTGATCGCGCGGGGAATCTCGCGCAGGAGCCGCCTAACATGACCCCTCCGGAAACGACGAGTAAGGAACCCGAGAACATGGCAAGCGCTCCCGACCAATCGGAGCAGGCCGACACGGCGCCCGATCTCTCCGCCCTGGGGGAGCGGCGCAAGGGCCATGGCATCAAGGTCAGGGACCTGCACGCGTACTACGGGTCGGTCCACGCGGTCAAGGGCATCGACATCGACTTTCCCGCCAACGAGGTGACGGCCATCATCGGGCCGTCCGGCTGCGGCAAGTCGACGATGGTGCGCTGCATCAACCGGATGCACGAGGAGATCCCGGGCGCCCGCTCCGAGGGCAGCGTCACCCTCGACGAGATCGACGTCTACGGCGACGGGGTGGATGTCACCGCCGTGCGGCGGATGATCGGGATGGTGTTCCAGAAGCCCAACCCGTTCCCGACGATGTCGATCTTCGACAACGTGGCCGCGGGGCTGCGGCTGACCGGCGCCAAGCACGACAACCTCCGCGAGAGCGTCCATCGCGCGCTGCGCGCCGTCGGTCTGTGGGGCGAGGTCAAGAACCGCCTCAACGCTCCCGGGATCGGGCTCTCCGGCGGCCAGCAGCAGCGACTGTGCATCGCCCGGGCGGTGGCCGTCGAGCCCGAGGTGATCCTCATGGACGAGCCGGCGTCAGCGCTTGACCCCATCGCCACGCTAAAGGTGGAGGAGCTCATCGACGAGCTCAAGAACCGCTACACGATCGTCATCGTCACCCACAACATGCAGCAGGCCGCGCGCGTGGCGAAATCGACGGTGTTCATGCTCGACGGGATCGTCGTGGAGCACGCGGAGACCACCAAGCTCTTCACCAACCCATCTGACGAGCGCACCGAGCGCTACGTCACCGGCAAGTTCGGCTAGGGGGCCTCAGATATGCAGGAGACGCGCCACCAATTCCGCGAGGACCTCAAGGAGCTGGAGCGCCAGGTTCTCGGGGGGCTCGACCTGGTGATCGGACAGCTTGACCGGGCGCTGGAATCCGTCAGCTACCAGGATGTGGAGCTCGCCGCGATGGTCGTCGCCGACGACGACCGGATCGACGGGCGCTACCTCGAGGTCCACCAGGGGATCCTGTCGCTGCTGGCCCGCCAGTCGCCGGTCGCCACCGACCTGCGGATCGTGGCGGCGCTGCTGCACTGCATCCGCTGCATCGAGCGCATGGGCGACCAGTGCGTGAACATCGCCAAGCTCGTGCCGCTGTCCGGCCACGACTCGCCCAAGGACAAGGACACCCTGGACGCGATCGAGCGGATGGGTCAGCTGGCCCGCTCCGAGGTCTCCCAGGCCAAGGACGCGCTGCGCACGCGCAACGTCGACCTGGCCCAGGACCTCGTGCGCCAGGATGCCGAGATCAACCGCCTCAACCGGCACATCTTCAAGCGCGCGGTGGAGATCGGGGACGACCTCGAGCTGCGCGAGTGGGGGATGTTCATGATCCTGGTGGCGCGCTGCCTGGAGCGGGTCGGCGACAACGCCGTGGAGATCGCCGAGCAGGTCGTCTTCGTGGTCACCGGCCTGTTCCGCGAGATGGCCGACATCGGCACGTCGGCCGAGGCCGCACAGAGCACCTAGCTGGTCGCGGGTCCGCCACGGGCGTTTGGAGGGTCCGCGCGCGTGTGGAGGGTCGGCGCGGGCAAGTCTTGTCCACGGGGCCAGTGACGGTGGCGGCCGCGGCCGGGAATCTTGTGCGCATGAGCGCAAGACCCCCACAGATCGTCGCCTTCGGCGGCGGAGGGTTCTCAATGGAGTGGGGCAACCCGCTGCTCGATGATCACGTCCTCTCGCTCACCGGCGTCGCCTCCCCGCGGGTGTGCTTCCTGCCCACGGCCAGCGGGGACGCGGACCACTACGTGGTGCGCTTCTACCGGGCGTTTCCGGCCTCGCGCTGTCAGCCGTCGCACATCTCGCTGTTTCGCCGCGAGACCGGCGTGGGCGACCCGTACGCCCACCTCCAGGCCCAGGACCTCATCTACGTGGGCGGGGGCAGCCTCGTCTCGCTGCTGGGCACCTGGCAGGCCCACGGGATCGACCTGGCGCTCTATGACGCCTGGCGCGCCGGGGTGGTGCTGTGCGGAGGGTCGGCGGGCTCGCTGTGCTGGTTCACCGACGCGATCTCCGGCTTCCACGAGGGCCCGCCGCGCCGGCTGGAGGGCCTGGGATTCCTGCCCTGGAGCAACGCCGTGCACTACAGCGACGAGCCCGGCCGGCGCTCGGCGTTCATGTCCGCCGTGGCCGGAGGGATGGCCGCGGGCTACGGGGTGGGGGACGCCGCCGCCCTGCACTTCGTGGACACGGAGTTGGTGGAGGTGGTCGCCTCGCGCCCCGGTGCCCGCGCGCGCTTCGTGTGCGCCGACGGCGCCGGCGGCGCGAAGGAGGAAGATCTCACTGTGAGGTATCTCGGCGCTCACGAGCTGCGCCGCGCCGCGTGACCGACGGCGGCGACGATCGCCGGCGCATCCTCGCCATGGGTGGCGGGGGTTTCACCATGCAGGACCGCAGCGCCTCCCTTGACCGGCTGGTGCTCACGCTCACTGGCAAGCCGGTGCCCCGGATCTGCTTCCTGCCCACGGCCAGCGGGGACGGGCGCGACCAGACCACCCGTTTCCACGAGCGCTTCAGCGGCTGGCCGTGCGAGCCGAGCGTGCTGTCGCTCTTTCATCTCGGCCGGGATCGGATCGACCCCCGGGCCCACCTGCTCTCCCAGGACGCGATCTACGTCGGGGGCGGCTCGATGCGCAACATGCTGGCCGTGTGGCGCGAGCACGGTGTCGATCAGGCGATGCGCTCGGCATGGGAGCGGGGCATCGTTCTCGCCGGGCTGAGCGCCGGGGCCATGTGCTGGTTTGAGACCGGGATCACCATGAGCGGCGGCGCGCCGCGGCCTGCCGCCGGCCTCGGGCTGATCGAGGGCAGCCTCTCGGTCCACCTCGACGGCGAGCCCGAGCGGCTGCCCGCGTATCGAGAGGCGGTGGGGAGTGGGGCGGTGCCGCCGGGGTTCGCGGTGGACGACTGCGCTGCGCTGCTGGTGTGCGGGACCGAGGTCCGGGAAGCGGTGAGCTCGCGCCCGGGCGCGCGGGTGTTGCGGGTGCAGGCCGACGGCGAGGGCGGCACCGTGGAGCGCCCGATGAGCGTTCGGGTGCTGCCGGGCGCGGTGGCCGCAGACGCGCCGGTCGGGGCCGGGGAGCCCCGCGGGGTGTCAGAGCTGCGGGCGCTGCGGGCCGGGCGGCACCGCTGGGACTGACGGGACCGGCGGCCGCGGGGGTGCGGCGCGAATGTCAACGACGGCTGGGGAGGGTGCGGCTGAGGCCGCGCCGAGACCTGTCAAAGCCGACAAACCTGCGTCGGCGCTCCCGGTATGCCGGGATTTACATCTGGGGGATGGAAAGGTCGGCAAACCGGAGGCGCCGAATCGCGTTTGTCGGGAAATACATGTCGGCCGATGGCAGCCACGCCTGGCCGCTGGCCACGCAATCCCTTCCCCAGCAAATCCGGGAAGCGTGGGTCAGCTCGCGGCGCTCGCCGGGCCCTGCCGCCGGCGCAGGAGGATCAGCGCGCCGGCCACTAGCACGGCGGCCACGATGAGGCCGATGAGCAGAGGGGTGGTCGAGCTGCCGCCGCCGGAGGAGCCGGTCGAGACCCCGGCCACGCCCTTGATCGGGTGACCGTCGGCGGCGGCGACCTTGGCCACGGCAGCGATCGCGGCCTGGGCGAGCGCGACGCTCGTCTTGCCCTTGGGCAGCGCGAGCCCCTTCACAGCGGCCGCGGCCTTGGCGCTCACGCCCTGCACCCCGTAGCCGGAGGGCATGACCACGAGCAGCGGCTGGGTTCCCTGGAAGCTGATCTCCTTGTCCAGGAACTTGGCGTAGTTCTGGGGCTGGCCGAACAGCTCGGGGATGACCCCAAGGTCCACCGCGGTGGCGATGAGCGCCACCTTGAGCGGTAGCCCCGCCTTCTTGGCCGCGGCGGTCTCGGCGTTGAGCGTGCCCTGGACACTGGCCGGCACCGGAGGCGAATACGGGTAGTAGACGTTCTGCCCGAGGAGGACGTCGCTGGCCGGATCTCCGTCGGCGAGGGCGAATCCGGACCCGCCCGCCCCCACCGCCCCCACCAGGATCACGGCGGCGAGGAGGCTGGCGAGGCGGCGGGCCATCAACGACATTATCCTCAGCGTCCTTGGCTCAGCGGAAGTCCACCAGGTCTCGCAAGCGACGTAGCCGCCACACGGCTCCGCGGGCAGTGCCCTCCACCCGCCGCGACGCCCGCGCCGAACGCCAGGCCCAGACCTCGCAGGAGGTCAAGCGCAGCAGCCGCGTGCTGGGGCGCGAGGGCGAGCGGCCCGAGGGCCCGTTCGGTGGTCTGCCGATCTCGGAGCTGGCCATCTTCCTGGGGCTCGTCGCGGCCGTGATCGGCTTCCTCCAGCACGGAGGCCCGGCGCTCATCGTGGGCCTGATCGTCTGCGCGCTGGGCGTCATCGAGATCACGGCGCGCGAGCATTTCAGCGGCTACCGCTCCCACGCCTCGCTCCTGGCGGCGATCCCGTCGGTGGCGATCGAGGTCGGCATCGTGCTGGCCTTCAAGCCCAGCCAGCGCGCGCTCCTGATACTCGTCGTCGTGCCGGTGTTCGGGGGACTGTTCTGGTGGCTGCGCAAGCGCTTTCTCATCGCCCGCCAGGCACGCGTGGCGCGCATGCACACCCGCACGCCGACGTAGCCAACCGGGGTTAGCGGCTTTCCACCGGCTCGGTGGGCTGCGCGGGCCCGCCGGCGCGCGGCAGGACGTCGATGCTCTCGCCGTCCGCCATATCCATGTCCTCGGCGGGCACCGCCGGCAGGTGCAGCGTGAAGATCGCACCGCCGTCGACGGCATTGACCACCGACGCGCTGCCGCCGTGCTGCTGGGCCACCTGGCGGACGATGGCCAGGCCCAGCCCACTGCCCTGACGGCCCCGGGAGTTGCGCCCGCGGAAGAAGCGGTCGAACACGTAGGGGAGATCCTCGGAGTCGACGCCGGTGCCATGGTCACGGACCTCGACGCCATGGGGCCCGACCTGAAGCTCGACGGTGCCGCCGGGCGGAGAGTGGCGGGCCGCGTTGTCGAGCAGGTTGTTGATGGCGCGCGCCAGGCGCTCGGGGGCGCCGTCCATCAGCGTAGGGACGAGCGTGGCCTCGAAGTGGATGCCGGGCGCGTTACGGCGGGCCCGCGCCAGGGACTCTGCGGCGACGCCATCCAGGCGCACGTCGTCGGTGTTGGCGCCCGGCTGGTCGCCCCGGGCGAGCTCGATGAGGTCGCCGACGAGCGCGGTGAGCTCCTCGCTCTGCTCCACGACGTCGGCGAGCAGGCGCCGGCGATCGTCGGGCTCGAGCTCGACCTCCTCGAGCAGGACCTCGATGTTCGTGCGCAGGCTCGTGACCGGCGTGCGCAGCTCGTGCGAGGCGTCGGCGACGAGCTGGCGCTGGGCGCGGACGGACTCGTCGAGGGCCTCACGCGAGGCCTGGAGGCGGTCGAGCATCGCGTTGAAGTTGGTGGCGAGCAGGCCCACCTCGTCGTCGGCGTGGACCCGCAGGCGCTTGGTGAGATCGTCGGTCTCGCCGATCTCCTGGGCGACGTCGGCCACCTCGGCCAGCGGCGCCAGCACCCGGCGGGAGGCCATGCGGCCGAGGATCGCGGCGAGTGCGATGCCCGCGAGGAGCACCAACAGCAGCACGAGGCGAAGGTCGGACAGGATGCTATCGACGCCGTTGAGCGGGCGGGCGAGCTGGATCGCGAAGTTCTCGTTGAACTCGGCCCCCGTGGCATTGTTGCTCGCGGCCAGCGTCAGCGGGAAGGTGACGAGCCGCAGGTGGGTGTTTCCGACCTGGGCATCGGAGAAGTACTGCCTGCCGTGGCCGGCGGCGACGGCGCGAGCGTGGGCGGTGCTCGGCAGGTTGGGGCTGACGCTTCCCTGCACGCCGTAGACATGCCCGGTCGGGGTCACCGCTTGGACGTACGGCGCAGGGCCGCCGGCGCTGGCCGGGATGCCGGGGAACTGCTGGGCGAGCGCGTGGTAGTCACCGCTCTGCACCACCTGGGCCTGCGTCGAGAGCTCGCTGTCGATCTGGTTGCGCAGCTGGCTGCGCACTATCGCGTAACAGGCTACGACCGCCATGGTGACGGCGACGGCGACGGATGCGGCAGCGATCAGGGAGAGGCGCTTGCGCAGTGTCATGGAGCGGTTAATCGCGCAACACGTACCCGATGCCGCGCACCGTGTGCAGCAGCCTGGACTCGCCGCCGGCCTCGGTCTTGCGCCGCAGATAGCCCATGTAGACGCCGAGCGCGTTGGAGGTGGGGCCGAAGTCATAGCCCCAGACGTTCTCGAAGATCGTGGTCCGCGTCAGTACCTGGCGGGGGTGGCGCATGAACAGCTCCAGCAGGAGGAACTCCGTGCGTGAGAGCTCGATGAGCCGGTCGCCGCGGTGCACCTCGTGGGCGATCGGGTCGAGCACCAGGTCGCCGTAGCGCAGCGGCTCGCCGTCGGCGCTGCCGTCGCCCGAGCGGCGCAGCAGCGCGCGGAGCCGGGCCTGGAGCTCGCGCAGGGCGAACGGCTTGACCAGATAGTCGTCGGCGCCGACGTCGAGGCCCTCGACGCGGTCGTCGATGGCGTCGCGGGCGGTGAGCATGAGCACGGGCGTGCGGTCACCGGCCTTGCGCAGACGCCGGCACACCTCCAGCCCGTCGAGCTTGGGCATGAGGATGTCCAGGATCACCGCGTCGGTCGAGCCGTCCGCGAGGACATCCAGCGCCTGCTCGCCGTCCTCGGCGAGGGTCACGTCGTGATTCTCGAGCCGCAGAGCACGCTCAAGCGCCCGCCGGACGGCAGGCTCATCGTCGACTACGAGAACGCGCGCCATGGCCTCAATGATCGCGCGATCGCGTAAAAGTTGGTGAAGAAGCGCTGAGAAGTCTCATCAGTGCCCGGCGCCGGCGAGATCGAGCAGGAGCGGCGCGTGGTCAGATGGCTTTGTCCCCTTACGGTACTCGCGGTCGATGCCGCACGCACGCAGCCGCTCCGCCAGGCCGCTGGAGATGAGGGCGAGGTCGATGCGCATCCCCAGGCCCTTGTGGAAGCTGCCCTCGCGGTAATCCCACCACGTGTACTGCACCTCGGTGGGGTGAAGTGTCCGGTAGGCGTCGACCAGCCCCTCATCCTCGATCGCCGCCAGCTTGGCGCGCTCCTCCGGGGTCACGTGCGTGGATCCGGCGAACGCGGCCGCGTCGTAGACGTCGACGTCGGCGGGCGCGATGTTGAAATCGCCGGCGAGAACGAGCGGCGTCCCGCGGAACTCTGCCGCCCGCCGTGCGGCGGCATCGAGGAAGGCCAGCTTGCGCGGGAACTCGGGGCTGTCCAGCGCGCGGCCGTGGGGCGTGTAGACGCTGGCGATGCGGATGCCGCCGACGGTGGCCTCACACCAGCGCGCTTCTGACGGGACCGGGTCCCCGACGAGGCCGATGACCGGGTCAGACATCTCCATTCCCGCGCGCGCGAGGACCGCCACCCCGGCCCAGCGCCCGCCGGAGTCGTGCACCGCGCCGTAGCCGGCGCCCGCGAGCTCGGCGACGGGAAACGCCTCGGGCGCGGTCTTGGTCTCCTGGAGGCAGACGACGTCGGGCCGGTGCTCGGCGAGCAGCTGAAGGACCCGCGGCAGGCGGACGCGCAGAGAGTTGACGTTCCAGGTGACGATGCGCACGGTGACGGGCGCGCGGATCGTACTAGTGCCCGAAGTGAGCGATGATCGGCGGGACACCCGATGACGCCCGACAAGCTGCACCCCTATCGCGCCAAGCGCGACTTTGCGGCCACGCCCGAGCCCGCCGGCGACGCGGCCGGCCGCGACGAGAGGGCCCGGTTCGTGATCCAGGAGCACCACGCCACGCGCCTGCATTGGGACCTGCGCCTCGAGCACGACGGCGTGCTGGCCTCATGGGCGATCCCCAACGGGATCCCCGCCGATCCATCCGACAACCGCCTCGCGGTCCACACCGAGGACCATCCGCTCGAGTACCTGGACTTCCACGGCGAGATCCCCGCGGGCGAGTACGGCGCGGGCACGATGACGATCTGGGACCACGGCACCTTCGAGACCCACCTGTGGGACGACAAGAAGGTGGAGGTCACGTTCCACGGCGAGCGGCTGTCCGGGCGCTACGGGCTGTTCCCGATCGGCCAGCGCGGCCGAGAGGGCTCCGAGAAGGACTGGATGATCCACCGCATGGACCCGCCGGCCGACCCCGATCGGGAGCCGATGCCCGAGCGGATCCTGCCGATGCTCGCCGGCAGCGGTGAGCTTCCCGCGCGCGAGGAGAAGTGGTCCTTCGAGGTCAAGTGGGACGGGGTGCGGGCGATCGCCTACGTCAAGCCCGGGCGGCTGCGTCTGGAGAGCCGCAACCTCAACGAGATCACCGAGACCTATCCCGAGGTCCGCGGCATCCTCCGTGACCTGGGGATGCGCGAGGCCGTGTTCGACGGAGAGATCGTGGCCTTCGGCGACGACGGGCGGCCCAGCTTCGAGCGCCTCCAGCGGCGCATCAACGTCTCATCGGCCAGCGCCGTGCGCCGGCTGGAGGCGAGCACCCCGGTGGTCTACGCCATCTTCGACCTGCTCTACCTCGACGGCCACTCGCTGATGGCGCTGCCCTACGAGCAACGGCGCGAGCGGCTCGAGGAGCTGGGGCTGGGCGGCCCGGCGTGGCGGGTGCCGGCGGCGCATCCGGGGCGCGGCAGCGCGCTGCTCGCTGCCACCGAGGCCCAGGGCCTGGAGGGCGTCGTGGCCAAGCGGCTGGACTCCCGGTACGAGCCCGGCCGGCGCACCGGCGCCTGGGTGAAGATCAAGCACATCCGCCGCCAGGAGCTGATGATCTGCGGTTGGCTGCCGGGCGAGGGCCGGCGCACCGACCGCATCGGCGCGCTGCTGATGGGTTACTGGGCCGACGACGGTCGCCTCAGCTACGCCGGGCGGGTCGGCACCGGCTTCACCGAGCGCACGCTGAACGAGCTGGCGCGCAAGCTCGCGCCGCTGCGCCGCACCGACAGCCCGTTCGACGACGCGCCCAAGCTCCCCCGCAACGCCGTCTTCGCCGAGCCCGACCTCGTGGCCGAGATCGAGTTTCGCGAGTGGACCACGGAGGGGGTCATGCGAGCGCCGTCGTTCAAGGGGCTGCGTCCGGACAAGGAGGCGGTCGAGGTGGTGCGCGAGGACGGCGGCCCCGCCCCGGGCGCCGCCGACCGGGCGGACGGGGCGCGCGGGGCGCGCGGGGCGGATCGCGGCGATGGCGCAGACGCGGGCGGGGCGGATCGCGGCGATGGCGCGGACGCGGGCGGGAGGGGCCCGGTCTCCCCCGAGGCCCTGTTCGACGCGGTCGAGCGGCTGCCCGAAGGCTCGCTCGCGGTCCTGGCCGACGGCCGGGAGCTGAAGATCTCCAACTGGGACAAGGTGCTGTTCCCGGCGACGGGGTTCACCAAGGGCGACCTCATCGCCTACTACGCCCGCATCGCGCCCGCGGTCCTGCCCCACCTGCGCGACCGCCCGCTCACGCTCAAGCGCTATCCCAACGGGGTGCAGGCGCCCTACTTCTACGAGAAGCAGTCGCCCTCGCACCGGCCCGAGTGGGTGCAGACGGCGCGGGTCGGCGCGGTCGACTACACGCTGTGCCAGGACCGCCCGACGCTCATCTGGCTGGCCAACCTCGCCGACGTCGAGCTGCACACCTCGCTGTCGCTGGCGGCGGCGCCGCAGACGCCGACGATGCTGGTCTTCGACCTGGACCCCGGCGCGCCGGCCGGGATCGTCGAGTGCTGCGAGGTGGCGCTCGTGCTGCGCGGGCTGTTCCGGGCGCTGGGCCTGGAGAGCGTGGCCAAGACCTCGGGATCGAAGGGGATGCAGCTCTACGTGCCGCTCAACGCGCCCGCCGGGAAGGTCACCTATGTCCAGACCAAGCCGTTCGCGCGCCAGATCGCCGAGCTGCTGGAGCAGCGGCTGCCCGAGCTCGTCGTCTCACGCATGACCAAGCGGCTGCGGGCAGGCAAGGTGCTGGTGGACTGGAGCCAGAACGACGACCACAAGACGACGGTCACGGTGTATTCGGTGAGGGCGCGCGAGCAGCCCACGGTGTCGGCGCCGGTGAGCTGGGAGGAGGTCCAGGCCTGCCTGGACGCGCGCGAGCCGGAGCTGCTCACCTTCACCACCGATCAGGTGCTCGAACGGGTGGCCGCCGACGGCGACCCGTTCGCGATGCTGCTCTCCACGCGCCAGCAGCTCCCTCGGGGCTAGGGATCGGCCACGGGGCCACGGCACTAGGATTGGCGGCGATGGATCAGATCCAGATGCGCAATCGCCTGCTCGTCGCGACCGGGATGTGGAAGGAGGCGACCGGGGAGCCGCTGCCCCGGATGGCCCCCGGCGACCCCGCCGACCAGATCCAGAGCTTCGAGCTGCGGCTCGTCGACCGGCTGTGGGAGAGCGCCACGCCGGAGAACGCCCGTGAGATCGCCGACCGCACCTGGGACCTGGTCCACGACCGGACCGATGACGATCCGGTCAAGAAGCGGGTCGTCGAGTGCCACGAGGCGCTGGCGCGGATGACCCGCCTCAATGACTGACGAGCCCGCCGACTTCCCGGCGCTGGATGGCCCGCGCCACCATCGCCACTACACGCTCGAGCAGGCGATGGCGGTGCGCGGCTGGGTGGCCGAGCGCGTGGGCTGGGTACGCGACGCGCAGGCCCGGCTGATGGCGATGGGTCCGGGGGCGACCGACGCGATCGACGCGCTCGAAGGTGACTCCGGCGGCGCCTACCCCGGTCGGGAGGTCGCCCGCGCGCTGGTGGAGATCAGCCGCGCGGTCGGCGCGCTCGATGCGGTGGACATCGTCCTGCGCGACGTCGATCGCGGCCTCATCGACTTCCCGGCGTTGCGCGACGGCATCGAGGTGTACCTGTGCTGGCTGGTCGACGACGAGGAGTCGATCGGCTTCTGGCACGAGCCCGAGGCCGGGTTCGGCGGGCGCCGCCCGCTCTAGCCGGGCGGCTGGGGCCTAGTCCCCGGAGGGCTGCACGACCGGAGGGGCTTCCTCCGGCTGGGCCTGAATGTTCTGGGGCAGACCGGCGGCATCGTAGGCGTCGAACTGGTCGAGCGTCTCGTGCTCGAGCAGCGCGGCGACGAGCGCGTCGAGGTTGGCGCGATGGGAACTGAGCGTCACCGTGGCCTCCTCGTGGGCGGTCTCGACGATCCGGCGCACCTCCTCGTCGACGAGCTGCTGGGTCTGCTCCGAGGTCTCCGACACGCCCGGCAGCAGGGGCCCCTGGCCGTCGGCGGGCAGGACCGCGATCGGCCCGACCGCACGGCTCATCCCCCAGCGGCCGACCATCCCGCGGGCGATCCGCGTCAGCTGCTGGATGTCGGACTCAGCGCCCGTGGTGAGGTCGCCGAAGACGACCTCCTCGGCGACGCGGCCGCCGAGCGCGACCTTGATCTGGGCCAGCAGGTGGCGCTCGTCGAAATTGAAGCGGTCTGCGTCCGGGGCGGAGAAGGTCACGCCCAGAGCCATGCCGCGGGGGATGATCGACACCTTGCGCACCGGGTCGGCCCCGGGGGTGAGCATCCCCATGATCGCGTGGCCGGCCTCGTGGTAGGCGGTCCGGCGGCGGTCGTCCTCGGAGAGCATCACCTTGCGCGCGGCGCCGAGCACGATCCGCTCCAGGGCGTCGCTGATGTCCTGGCGCGCCACCTTGGAGTGGCCGCGCTTGGCAGCCAGCAGCGCCGCCTCGTTGGCGACGTTGGCCAGGTCGGCGCCGACCATCCCCGGCGTCGCCGCGGCGATGCCTCCGAGGTCGACGTCGGTGTCGAGCGGGACCGAGCGCGTGTGGACCTCGAGGATCGCCTCGCGGCCGGCGCGATCGGGCGGCACGACGACGACGCGGCGATCGAAGCGCCCGGGGCGAAGCAGCGCGTGGTCGAGGATCTCCGGCCGGTTGGTCGCGCCGAGCACGATCACGCTCTCGCGGGGGCTGAAGCCGTCCATCTCGGTGAGGATCTGATTGAGCGTCTGCTCGCGCTCGTCGTGGCCGCCGGAGAGGTTGGGGCCGCCGGCCGATCGCGAGCGGCCGATCGCGTCGAGCTCGTCGATGAAGATGATGGCGGGCGCCGCCTCCTTGGCCTGGTGAAACAGGTCACGCACGCGCGAGGCGCCGACCCCGACGATCATCTCGACGAACTCCGACGCCGACATCTGGAAGAACGGCACTCCGGCCTCCCCGGCCACGGCGCGCGCGAGCAGCGTCTTGCCGGTGCCCGGCGGCCCGGACAGGAGCACGCCGCGCGGAATCCGCGCGCCCAGCGCGAGGTACTTGTCCGGGGTCTTGAGGAAGTCGACGATCTCGGTCAGCTCCTCCTTGGCCTCGTCGATCCCGGCGACGTCCTCGAAGGTGATGTGCTGATCGGAGGCCTCGACGCGCCGCGCCCGTGACCGGCCGAAGGACATCAGCCCCCCGGCTCCGCCGCCGCCGGCCGCCGAACGGCGCGCGATGAAGACGAACAGCGCGACGAGGAGCAGCGTCGGGCCGAAACCGAAGATGAGGCTCTCGGCGACCGACGGGCCCTTGTTGGTCGGCTGGGCGTTGATCGTGACGCCCTCGGCGCGGAGGGACGAGAACAGCGCGGCGTTATCGGCGAACGATGGGATCTGGGTGGAGAAGTTGGTGGACTTCTCAGCGCTGCCCGAGGGGTAGGCGATCGCCGTCTTGAGCGTTCCGGAGATCGCGTCGCCCGTGGAGGAGATCGTCGTGACGTTCTTGGCCTGGACCTCGTTGAGGAAGGTCGGGCTGTAGGGGATCCCGATCGGCGCATTGGGCTTGAGCGCCTGGGAGGAGACCCACAGGTTGATCGCCAGCAGGAAGACGACGATGCCCGCGACGATCCACCACCGCGACCGCGACGGGGTCGGCGGGCGTCCCTGCTGGCTGGCCCCGCGGCCGTCGGGGGCGGGCGTGACGCGCCAGCCCTGCTGGCCGGGCGCCGGAGGCTGCGCACGGCCGCGCTGCTGGGTGGATCTGCGGGCAGGCTGGTCGGCCATCTCAGAGATTGTGGCAAGGCGCGCCGGCGTGCTCGCCACGCCCGTTGCACACCCCCGCGCGCCCCGGGTGCCGAGGGGCTGCCTCGCGCGCGTACGCGCGCGCGATCAACTACTGATCCCCGGCGCGGGATCAGTGGATCAGTAGTTGTCGAGGAGCGACCGGAACATGTCGGCCCCGTGGACGGCGGCGCCGAGATGGCTCGCCTGCTCGGCCAGCCAGCGGTCCGAGGTGACCACGCGCACGAGGCCGGGGTTGGGCTCCTGGCGCACCCGGCGCACGATCTCGTCGTCGGCGGCATCCCGGCGCGGCTTGGGCGCGTGAGCGACCTCGATCACCGTGGAGCGGATCGGCGGGGAGGGCTTGCGCTCGAAGACGACCACCACGTCCTCGTCCTCGCTCGCCGCCCAGCGCTCCAGCAGGTCGACGAGGCGCAGCATGGCGGCATCGCGATCGCGCCACCAGCCGTCGGGCCGCGTGCCGATGACGTTCATGCCGTCCACGTACCAGCGCATGTGTCGAGCCTGCGGCGGGCGCGCCGCGCTCAGCCCTCGTCCCCGGCGGGGCGGCGCCGGGTGCGCTTGCGCTCGGCCTGGCGGCGCTTGGAGTCCAGCCGCTGGTTCACCGAGCTGCGCGTGGGCCGGGTCGGGTGCCGGGTGCGCCGCGGCGCGAGTGCGCCCGCCAGGCGGTGGGCGAGCCGCTCGAGGGCGAGCTCGCGGTTGCGTGCCTGGCTGCGCTCGTCCTGGGCCACGGCGACGACCCGGGCACCGAGGCGGGAGGTGATGCGCTGCTTCTGCTCCTCAGTGAGCGTCTCGGAGGCGGCGACGTCGAACGACGCCTCGATCCGAGACGCCGTCGTGTTGGCGTGCTGCCCGCCAGGGCCCGAGGAGCGTGATGCGCGCACGGTGATCTCCCGCAGCGGGATTGCGGTGCCGGGGCGCACGGGAAGTGGATCGTCCATCTGATCAGATGATGACCTGTGTTCAGGTGGTAAAGCGGGACTAGTGTTTTTGCCCGTCTCCGTGCTACCTTGCCCGCCGACAAGGCCGAATCGCTTAATAGTTGATCGGCGAATACGCAGGTGCAGGCCCTGGGGGACGCAACACCTCCGCGGTAGCAGCACTTCGAGCACCGGAGGGGAAACTCCCATGCCAACTGGAACAGTCAAGTGGTTCAGCGACGAGAAGGGGTTCGGCTTCATCACCCCCGATGACGGCAACCGGGACCTGTTCGTCCACCACACGAGCATCCAGGCTGACGGCTATCGGTCTCTCGCGGAGGGCGCCAAGGTGTCCTACGAGGAGGAGGCCGGGCCCAAGGGCCCCAAGGCCATCAACGTCCAGAAGGTCTAGCGGCCGGCGCCGGCGCGCGATCCGCCGGGCGTCGGCGCTGAATCCCAGGGCCACCCCAGGCGGTCGATGGCCGACTGGGTAACGATTTCCTCGCTGGCGACCGCCGGCGGCACGCTGGTGCTGGCGGTCGCCACGTTCAGCTCGGTCAGATCGGCCAACCGCTCGGCGCGGGTGGCCGAGCGCTCGTTCATGATCGGGATGCGGCCGGTGCTGATCCCCTCTCGGGAGGACGATCTGCTGGAGCGGATCCGCTTCGGGGACGGACAGATCGTGCAGGTGCCCGGCCACGGCGGCGCGGCCGAGGTCCACAGTGACAACATCTTCATGGCGGTCGGGCTGCGCAACGGCGGCAACGGCCTAGCCGTCATCCATGGCTGGCGTGCGCGGGTGCGCCACGACCCCTCGAACCCGGGCGCCGGCCGCCCCAACGAGGCGCCCGACCTCGACGAGTTCCGCGCCCAACAACTCGACATCTACATCCCGGCGGGCGACAGCGGGTACTGGCAGGGCGCGCTTCGGGACCCCGCCACGCCGGGCTACGACGAGGTCCGCGAGTCACTGGACAACGGCGGCGCGATCCAGGTCGACCTGCTCTACGGCGACCACGAGGGTGGCCAGCGCGCCATCGCGCGCTTCGTCATCGCCCCGTGGCCCACCGATGACGACCGCCCCCCGATCGACAACCCGATGCGGGCAATCGTCGTCAGGTACTGGACCGTGGACGGGCACGACCCCCGTTAGTCGTCAGCGTCGTCGTCCTCGTCCTCGTCGTCCTTGTCGTCCTTATCGGGCGCTTCGTCGTCGTCGTCGTTGTCGTCGTCGTCGGGATCGTCCCAGTCGGGAGTGCCCGGGGACTCTGCGCGCGTGCGCTCAGCCTCCTCGCGCACCGCGCTGATCCGGTCGCCCAGCCGCTGATTCTCGTCGGCGAGGGTGTCGGCGCGGTCCTCCAGCTCATCGGCGAGCTTGCCGTACTGCTCTCGTTCACTCATGGGGCAAAGCTCACCACTCGCGTCAAGCCGCAAACCAAAGGTCGGCGCCGAGCGGTGTGTGGATCGCACAAGCCACGCGAAAGCCCCGACCGGCGGTGTGGCTAGAATCGATCTCCTGAGAGGAAGGGACGACGCAGGTGACGCGCACACGACCGCTGGGGGCACGATGACCAAGGAGGTCGAGGAGCTCGAGCACGTCATCATCCGGTTCGCCGGCGACTCCGGGGACGGGATGCAGCTCACCGGCAGCCGCTTCACCGATGCGACCGCCGTGGTCGGCAATGACCTGGCCACGCTGCCGAGCTTCCCGGCCGAGATCCGCGCCCCCGCGGGCACGACGGCCGGCGTCTCGGCCTTCCAGATCCACTTCGCTTCGCGCGACATCCTCACCCCGGGCGACCATCCCAACGTCCTGGTGGCGATGAACCCGGCGGCGCTCAAGGCCAATCAAGCCGAGCTGCCCCGCGGGGCGACGATCATCGTCAACGAGGACGCCTTCACCAAGCGCAATCTGGAGAAGGCCGGCTACGGGACGGCAAACCCGCTGGAGGACGGCTCGCTAAGCGAGTACCGGGTCCACCGGATCCCGATGAGCACGCTGACCACGCGCGCCGTCGAGGGGATGGAGGGCGTCTCCACCCGGGATGCCGGCCGGGCCAAGAACCTGTTCGCACTCGGCGTCGTCTCGTGGCTGTACGGACGGCCCACCGATGTCACCAAGCGCTGGGTGGAGAAGAAGTTCGCCCGCCACCCGGCCGTCGCACAGGCCAACCTGGCCGCCTTCAACGCCGGCTGGTCCTTCGGGGAGACCACCGAACTGCTCGACGTCCAGTACCGCGTCCCCGCGGCCACCGATGTCCCGCCCGGGACCTATCGCAACGTCAACGGGACGACGGCGCTGTCGCTGGGGCTGATCGCCGCCAGCGTGCGCTCAAAGCTTCCGCTGGTCCTGGCCAGCTATCCGATCACGCCTGCCTCCGAGCTTCTGCACGAGCTCTCGCGCCACGCCAACATCGGGGTCTCCACGATCCAGGCAGAGGATGAGATCGCCGCTGCCGGGATGGCCCTGGGCGCGTCGTTCGGCGGCCGCCTGGGCGTGACCGCGACCAGCGGGCCCGGCATGGACCTCAAATCCGAGACGATCGGCCTGGCGATGATGCTCGAGCTGCCGATGATCATCATCGACGTCCAGCGCGCGGGCCCCTCCACCGGCATGCCGACCAAGACGGAGCAGTCCGACCTGCTCATGGCGCTCTACGGCCGGCACGGCGAGTCGCCGCTGCCGGTGATCGCCCCGACCACCGCGGGCGGGTGCTTCGATGCCGGCTTCGAGGCCGCGCGCATCGCCATTCGCTACCGCACGCCGGTGATCCTGCTCTCCGACAGCTTCCTGGCCTCCTCGTCGGAGCCGTGGCTGGTGCCCGATGTGGAGTCGCTGCCCGAGATCGACCCGCAGTTTGCCACTCCGCCCTCCAACGGCCATCCGTTCGAGCCCTACAGCCGCGACGACCATCTGGCGCGGCCGTGGGCGATCCCCGGCACCCCAGGTCTGCAGCACCGCATCGGAGGGCTGGAGAAGGCCGACGGCAGCGGGAACATCTCCTATGACGGCGCCAACCACGAGCGCATGACCGAGTTGCGTGCCGCCAAGGTGGCCGCGATCGCCGAGGAGCTCCCTCCGCTGGTCGTGGACTCGGAGCCCGGGGCCGAGCTGCTCGTGCTCGGCTGGGGTTCCACCGAGGGCGCGATCCGCGCTGGCGCCCGCCGCGCGCGGGAGACCGGCCACAAGGTGGCCACGGCCCAGCTGCGCCACCTCAACCCGCTGCCCGCCAACATCGGGGACGTGCTGCGCTCCTTCGAGCGCGTGCTGGTGCCCGAACTCAACAGCGGGCACCTGGCGATGCTGCTGCGCAGCCGCTTCCTGGTCGACGTCGAGTCCTTCACGAAGATCCAGGGGCAGCCCCTGTTCGCCTCCGAGATGGAAGAGGAGATCGCCAACCGCCAATGAGCGCAACTCTGAGCAAGGCCGACTTCCAGTCAGACCAGGAGACCCGCTGGTGTCCCGGCTGCGGTGACTACGCCGTCCTCTCGGCGGTCCAGCAGTTCATGCCTGAGCTGGGGATCCCGCCCGAGCGGATCGTCTTCATCACCGGGATCGGGTGCGCGGGCCGCTTTGCGTACTACATGAACACGTACGGCATGCACGGGATCCACGGCCGCGCGCCGGCGCTGGCCACCGGGCTGGCGACCTCACGTGACGACCTGTCGATCTGGGTCGTCTCGGGCGACGGCGATGCTCTGTCGATCGGCGGCAACCACCTCATCCACTCGCTGCGCCGCAACGTGCCGGTCAAGGTCCTGCTCTTCAACAACCAGATCTACGGCCTCACCAAGGGCCAGGCCTCGCCCACCTCCGAGCTGGGCAAGATCACCAAGTCCACTCCGTTCGGCGTCGCCGACCACCCGTTCAACCCGGTAGCCCTGGCGCTGGGCGCCGAGGCCTCGTTCGTCGCCCGCACGATCGACCGTGACCGCCACCACCTCACCGAGGTGCTGCGCGCCGCCGCCACCCACGAGGGAGCGGCGCTGGTCGAGATCTACCAGAACTGCCCGGTGTTCAACGACGGCGCGTTCGCGGCGCTCACTGACAAGGAGACCAAGGACGCCAACCAGATTCGCCTCGAGGCCGGCCGGCCCATCCGCTTCGGCGCCGAGGACGAGCGGGGCGTCATCCGCGGGGCCGACGGCTGCCTGACGGTCGTGGACGTGGCGGACGTCGACGAGTCAGAGCTGCTGGTCCATGATCCGGCGCGCGCGGACGCGGGCCAGGCGTTCTCGCTGGCCAAGCTGGCCGAGACGCCAACCGGACCGACTCCGATCGGCATCTTCCGTGACGTCGACCGCCCGGTGTTCCGCCGCGGTGCCACCGAGCCGGCCACCGAGACCCAGCTCTCGGACCTGCTCTTCGCCGGCGACACGTGGACCGTCGCCTGACCACGTCACGCGTCGAGCTGCTGTGGTGGGAGGGGTGCCCGTCCACGGACCGGGCGCTCGCGGAGCTGCGCGCCGCGCTGGAGGAGCTCGGCCTCCCCGACGACGTCCAGCTGCGCGAGATCCGCACCGACGAGGAGGCCGAGGCGGCCACGTTCACCGGCTCGCCGACGATCCTCATCGACGGCGTGGAGCTGATGGCGGCGCTGGGCCGCGGCGCCGGCGACGAATCGGCGGGGCTCAACTGCCGCGTCTACGTGCGCCGCGACGGCCGGGTGTCGCCGACCCCGGACCCTCAGGACCTGCGCGACGCGCTGAGCACGACCCACGAACGAGAGGAGTGAGGCGATGAGCGTCGACATCGGCGAGCGGGCCCCGGACTTCACGCTGCCCGACACGGATGGGGAGGGGTGGTCGCTGGCCGGCGACGGCACCGCGCCCACCGTGATCGTGTTCACCTGCAACCACTGCCCCTACGCGCTGGCCTGGCACGACCGCATCGCCGACGCCGCGCGTGACTACGCCGACCAGGAGGTGCGCTTCCTGGCCATCAACGCCAACGACGGCGAGCGCTATCCCCGGGACTCCTACGAGGCCATGCAAACCCGCGTCGCGCGTGAGAACTGGCCGATGCCCTATCTCCACGACCCCACCCAGCAGGTGGCGCGCGCCTATGGCGCCAAGACGACCCCCGACGTGTTCGTGCTCGACGCCGACGGGAAGCTGCGCTACCGCGGCGCCCCGGACTCCGACCACGACGACCCGGCTCAGCGCGCCGAGTGGCTGCGCGAGGCCGTCGACGCCGTGCTGGCGGGCGAGGAGCTCGAGCGGGCGCAGACCACGCCGGTGGGGTGCTCGATCAAGTGGAAGCAGTGACGCGCGCGGCTCAGGCCACGTCGACGTAGCCGCCGTCAGGCTCGAGCGGGAGCCCCGCCGCGTCCCAGGCCAGCAGCCCGCCCGTCATGTTGTGGGCGTCGAAGCCGGCCTCGGAGAACGCCTGGGTCGCCATCGCCGAGCGCGCCCCGCTGCGGCAGTAGAACACCACCGGCCGGCCCTGGTCGATGGTGTGGGCGTCGGCGCTGAGGTTGCTGAGCTGAATGAACCGGTCGCCGGCGATCCGCCCGGCCTCGTGCTCGTGGGGCTCGCGGACGTCGATGAGCTGGATCTCGCCCTCGGTCTGCAGTTGGGAGACCTCTTGGGGGGTGTAGTCAGCGCCCATGTTTCTGCAGATTAGCTCCCGGGGTAGGGAAGCCGTCAACGGCACCGAATCTCCTCCCCTGAGGAGGGTGCAAAGGATGGTGTGACAGACATCTTGCAGGTCGTGTAGGCTGCCCAGCCGATAAGCACCCAGCCGAATCGTCGAGGCCGTGTCCGAGACGATCGGGGAACCCGCTGGGACCCACTTGGGTCCCGTGGGGCGAATCGCCGGACTTCCGGCGTAGCGCATCTCTTTCAGCGCGAGCCCGTCAGCTAACCCCGTAGGCGTCCGAAAGAGAAGGGTTACCTTTGTTCCAAGTCCGCGTCCGCGCCGTTCCCCGTATTGCGGGGCTTCTGGCGCTCACTGCTGTCGTACTTCCTATCTCGACCGCCCAGGCCAGCCCGAAACAACGATTGGGAAGCCGGACCCTCCGCCAGGGGATGAGCGGAAGCGATGTGCGGACACTCCAGGCCGATCTCACCAAGGCCGGCTTCAAGACGCCGGCGGTCGGCGTCTTCGGGCCGACGACGGAGCGCAACGTCAAGGGCTTCGAGCGCAAGTACCGCATGGCCGTCAACGGCCTCGTCAACGGCTCCTTCGTGCGCAAGCTCCAACTGGTGATCACGGGCGCCTCCAACGCCGACAGCACGCCCGGCAGCGGCGGCACGGCGCTGGGCCAGGGTGGACCGGCCGGTGGCAAGCGCCACTCCAAGCAGGCCGCGGCCGCCGATGACCCGACAAGCGTGCTCAGCAACAACCCGGTGCTCGCCCCCGTCACCCAGGACGGCGGCTCGCAGCACCTGGGCGAGCGCACCCTCCACCAGGGGATGACGGGCCACGACGTCCGGGTCCTCCAGGGCTACCTGACGATCGCCGGCTTCCCCACCGCCGTCGACGGCGACTTCGGTCCCGGCACCAAGGCCAACGTCGTCAAGTTCGAGGACGCCAACGGGCTGACCGACGACGGCGTGGTCACCTACGCCCAGTCCCAGGTGCTGCGCCAGGTCGTCGCCAAGGCGATGACCGCGACCGGCCCGGTGGGCAAGGCGACGCTGAACTCCGACGGCACCGTCACACCGCCCGCCGGCGCGCCGCAGGCCGTCGTGGACGCGATCAACGCCGCCAACTCGATCATCGACAAGCCCTATGCCGTCGGCGGCGGCCACGGCAAGTGGAACGACTCCGCCTATGACTGCTCGGGCGCGGTCAGCTTCGCGCTGCACGGCGCCAACCTGCTCTCGGCGCCCGAGGATTCGAGCCAGCTCGAGTCCTACGGCAGCGCCGGCCCCGGCCAGTGGATGACGATCTACGCCGATGCCGAGCACACGTTCATCGTGATCGCCGGCCTGGCCTTCGACACCGCCCACTACGGCCCGACGACGCCCGGCGGCACCGGTCCGCGCTGGCTCACCGCCGCCAACGTCACGGCCAACCTCCAGGACGGCGGCGACTACGTGATCCGGCACCCCTCCGGTCTCTAGGCAGCAGCCGACCTCTAAGCTCGGGGGTCCGGCGCGGCCTCCGGCGCGCAGGGCGCCGGCCCGCGCCGCGCGTCCCCTGACGCCGCCTCGCCCGCTCGCCGTGTACGCCGCGCGGCCGGCGGCGCGGACCATCTAGCATCCACAGCGCACATGTCCGCGCTGTCTGAGCTGTACACGATCCCGCAGGAGCATCTGGACTTTCGCGACACGATTCGCGAGATCGCGCAGGAGCGGATCGCTCCGCGGGCGGCTCAGATCGACGAGGAGGCGGCCTACCCGCACGACCTGCGCAAGCTGCTGGCCGAGCAGGACATCCTGGGGTTGCCGTTCGAGGTTGAGCATGGCGGGACGGGCACCGGGACGCTGATGCTCAACATGGCGGTCGAGGAGATCGCCAAGGCGTGCGCGTCGACGGCGCTGATCCTGATGATCCAGGAGTTGGGGACGCTGCCGATCAAGCTGTTTGGCTCCGAGGAGCTCAAGGATCGCTTCCTGCCGCGCTGCGCCACCGGCGAGTGGTCTCCGGCGTTCGCGCTGTCTGAGCCCGAGGCCGGCTCTGATCCCGGCGGGATGCTCACCCGCGCCGTCAGGGACGGCGACGAGTGGGTGATCGACGGCACCAAGAACTGGATCACCAACCTCGGCGTCGCTGACTTCTACGTGTGCTTCGCGGTGACTGACCGTGAGGCGGGCCACTCGCACGGGATCACCGCGTTCGTGGTCGAGGCCGACCGGCCGGGGTTCAGCGTCGGCAAGCTCGAGCACAAGCTCGGGATTCGCGGGTCACCGACGGGCCAGCCGATCTTCGACGGCGTCCGGGTCCCGGCCGAGAACGTCATCGGCGAGGTCAACGAGGGGTTCAGGGTGGCGATGTCCACCCTTGACCGCTCGCGGCTGGGGGTGGCGGCGCAGGCGCTGGGGATCGCCCAGGGCGCGACCGATTACGCCGCCGCGTACGCCCGGGAGCGCAAGCAGTTCGGCAAGCCGATCAACGCCTTTCAGGCCATCCAGTTCAAGCTCGCCGACATGGAGACCCAGTGCGCCGCGGGGCGCGAACTGCTCTACCAGGCGTGCGCGAAGATCGACCGCGGCGACGCGGACATCGGCAAGTACTCGGCGATGGCCAAGCTGTTCTGCTCTGACGTGGCGATGAAGGTGACCGTCGAGGCCGTGCAGGTCCTCGGCGGCTACGGCTACGTCAAGGAGTACCCGGTGGAGCGGATGATGCGCGACGCCAAGATCACCCAGATCTACGAGGGGACCAACGAGATCCAGCGTCTCGTGATCGCCCGGACCCTGAGGTAGCCAGCGTTGCCCGGTTCGCCGCCGACCCTGCGCCGCATCATGTTCGCGGCCGTCGCGGCCCTGACGATCGGTCTGGGCGCGGTGAGCGTCATGTCGGGCTTCAGCGACTCGCCGCCGGTCCGACTGCTCCAGGGCATCGCCATCTTCGGCGCCGGGGCGGCGATCATCGGCGTCGTCGTCGTGGTGGCCATGACCCACATGGCCGACTGGCGCTGGGAGAGCGGGGATCCACAAACCGAGGAGGAGTTCGAGGCCATCGTCCAGCGCGCCGAGGAACTGGCGGCGCGGGGGTATGACCTCGCCCATTCCGACTCCGACGGCGCCGGGGACGGCTACGACGACGATGACGAGTACGCGATCACCAGCGACGAGGACTTCAAGGCGCTCGTGCGCTCGGCGCTCGACGAGCTGCCGCTGGAGTTCCACCGCGCGCTGGAGCACGTCGCGGTCGTCGTCTCCGACGGCGGCCGTGCCCGCCGCGCCTACGGCCTCTACCAGGGCGACACGGTGGCCCGCGACTACTTCCACGACCGGATCATCATCTTCCGCGACACCCTGATGCGCGACTTCGGCCATGACCCCGAGCTGCTCAAGGCTCAGGTCCGGCGGACCGTCCGTCACGAGCTCGCCCACCACCTCGGGTGGGGCGAGAAGGGCGTCCGGGGCCTCGGCCTCTGACACCCCCCACCACCAAGGAGAGAGACCCCATGCCTGAAGCAGTGATCGTCGACGCCATCCGCACGCCCATCGGACGCGCGGGCAAGGGCTCTCTCAAGTCGGTGCGCGCCGACGAGCTGGCGGCGCTCCCCATCCGGACCCTCATCGAGCGCAACCCCGACGTCGACTTCGCGCAGACCGACGACGTGCTGATGGGCGCCGCCTCCGGAGTGGGAGAGCAGGGCTACAACGTCGGGCGCAACGCGGCGCTGCTCGCCGGCCTGGACCATCACGTCCCCGGCTGCACCGTCAACCGCTTCTGCGCCTCGTCGCTGATGACCATCCGGATGGCCTCGCACGCCATCCGCGCCGGCGAGGGCGACCAGTACATCGCCGCCGGGGTCGAGGCGGTCTCCCGCGCCGGGCTGGGCGCGGGCATGATGGAGGAGAGCAAGAACGTCAAGCTCAACGGCTCCGAGGGCTCGCTCTACGACGTCTACATCCCGATGGGGATGACCGCCGAGAACGTCGCCGAGCGCTGCAACGTCACCCGTGAGCAGCAGGACGAGTGGGCGGTGATCTCCCAGAACCGCGCCGTCGAGGCCCGCGACTCGGGTCACTTCGACGCCGAGATCGTCCCCGTCACCGTGCCGGCCCACACCGAGACCGACCACGAGGGCAACGAGGTCGAGGTGCCCGAGACCGTCGTCTCCAAGGACGACGGGCCCCGCCCCGGGACGACGATGGAGGTCCTGGGCAAGCTCAAGCCCGCCTTCAAGCCCGACGGCACCGTGACGGCCGGCAACGCCTGCCCGCTCAACGACGGCGCCGCCGCCGTGCTCGTCATGTCCGACGAGAAGGCCGAGCGGATCGGGGTCAAGCCGCTGGCCCGGATCGTCGCCTCGACGGTCACCGCGATCCGTCCCGAGATCATGGGCCTGGGCCCGATCCCGGCCATCCAGGCGCTGCTGGAGCAGACCGGCATGACGATGGACGAGATCGACATCGTCGAGATCAACGAGGCCTTCGCCGCGCAGATCGTCCCCTGCAAGGACGAGCTGGGGATCCCCGACGAGAAGCTCAACCCGTTCGGCGGGGCGATCGCGCTCGGCCACCCGTTCGGGATGACCGGGCGCGCGGATCATGACCACGCTGATCAACGGCCTGCGCAGCGTCAACGGCCGCTACGGCATCGAGTCGATGTGCGTCGCCGGCGGGATGGGCCAGGCGATGCTCATCGAGTTGCTGTAGCCCTGCGCCCGACGCGGATGACAATCCTGGTCATAGTGGCCAAGATCGTCATCCGAGTTGTACCGACGGCCGCCGCTCCGCCCACCGTGGTCCCGGCCCGCGCCGCGCCTAGTGCACCGTGAGCGTGCGCGTGGCTTTGCCGGGCGCGAAGCCCGACCCCTCGGAGGGCTCGAAGTCGATCACGTAGGTGTGCTTGCCGCGGACGTCGTGAGCGGAGAGGGTGAAGGCGCCGTTCCTGGAGCGGACGATCTTGGGGTTGGAGAGCTGCTGGACCTCCTGAGCCGAGATGATCCGGTCGAGCACGACCATCGACCACCCATCGGGGCCCCGCGTGCGGGCGGTGGCCGGGCCGACGAAGCCGGAGATGGTGACGACTCCGTTCGTGGCGGCCGCCCTGGTGATCCTCACCGTCGAGATCCCGGGTGCGATCAGCACCTGGGCCGAGCTGGCCGGGGTCGTCTGGCCCTGCGCGTCACGGGCCGTGACGATGCAGACGACGTCGTAGTCGATGGCGGATGCGGGGACCTTCAGGGTCGGCCCGGTGGCGATCGTCGACCCGCCGGAGATCGCCCACGCGTAGGAGAACGAGACGGCGTCGGCTGACCACGTGCCCTTGTTGCACGTGAGCGTCTGCTGGTAGGCGGCCCTACCGGTGATCGTCGGCGCCTTGGCGGCCACCGGCGCGGCGCTCGCCACCGCGACCACGCTCGCGCTGAGCGCCGCGGCCACGAGCAGCGCGGTCAGCGTCGTTCGTCTCATGGTGGCGCGGCAGCGTACACCGATCCCGGGCCACACGCCAGCGGTGACCGACCGCCCGGATGCGGGCTATCGCGGGGGCATCCGCAGCGCCCCGTCGAGCCGGATGACCTCGCCGTTGAGCATCTGGTTGGAGATGATGTGAGCGGCGAGGGCCGCGTACTCCGACGGCTGTCCCAGCCGCGAGGGGAAGGGCACCGCCTCGCCCAGCGCCCGCTGGGTCTCCTCCGACAGCTCGCCCAGCAGCGGCGTCTCGAACGTGCCCGGCGCAATCGTGCACACGCGCACCCCGCCGACCGCGAGGTCGCGTGCCGCCGGCAGCGTCATCCCGACGATCCCGCCCTTGGAGGCCGAGTAGGAGACCTGGCCGATCTGCCCGTCAAAGGCGGCGATCGACGCCGTGTTGATGCACACGCCGCGCTCGCCGGAGTCGAGCGGCTCGTTGCCGAGCATCGCTGCCGCGGCGAGGCGCAGCACGTTGAAGGTGCCGATCAGGTTGACCGCGATGACCTTCTCGAACGGCTCCAGCGCGTGGGCGCCGCGACGCCCGGCGACCCGCTCGCCGTGGCCGATGCCGGCGCAGCAGACGCTGATCCGCAGCCCATCCCGGTCTGCGCCGTCGCCTGCGCAACGGCGGCCTGGACCGTGTCAGGCTGGGTGACGTCGGTGAAGGCAAACGACGCCCGCTCCCCCAGCTCGCCGGCCAGCGCCGCGCCGCGCTCGCGGTTGAGGTCGGCGATCACCACGTGGGCTCCGGCGCCGTGCAGATGGCGGACCGTCGCCTCTCCGAGCCCCGAGGCGCCGCCGGCTACCAGCGCCGCGCTGCCGTCGATCCGCATGGCGCGGAACCCTATTCTCGGCGGCGTCGCCGCGGGGCCGCGCCATCGTCACCGCGAACAGGTCCTCCTCGTCGGTGAACCAGCGCTCGAGCTCCAGGCCCGCGGCCTCGAGGTCGGCCTCGATATGGCGCGGGTGAACTTGGCGCTGATCTCGGTGCGCAGCTCCTCGCCGGCGGCGAACTCGACGCGCAGGTCCAGGTCGGCGATGTAGACCGAGCGAGGCGCGGGTGGCGCGCAGCCGCATCTCCACCCACTCGTTGCGGCGGTCATAGAAGGCGACGTGCTCGAAGCTCTCGGGCTGGAAGTCGCCGTCAAGCTCGCGGTTGAGCACGTAGAGCAGGTTGCGGTTGAACTCGGCGGTGATCCCGGCGGCATCGTTGTAGGCGGCCTCGATGATGTGCGGGTCCTTGACCAGGTCGGTGCCGAGCAGCAGCCGGTCGTCGGGGCCCAGCAGCCTGGCGATCTTGGCCAGCACGTTGCGCCGGGTGCCGGGCGGGAAGTTGCCGATCGTGCCGCCGAGCAGGGCCACGAGGCGGTTCCCGCCCACCCCGCCCTCGGACGCCGGGACGTGCTCGAGGTGGCGCTCGAAATCGCCGACGACGCCGTGGACCTGGAGGTCCTCGTAGTCCTCGATCAGCGTCCGCGCGGCGTCCTCGACCACGCTCTGGGAGACGTCCAGCGGGATGTAGCGCAGCGGCTGGCCGGGGCGTCTCCCGCATGGCGTCGAGCAGGATGCGCGCCTTGTCGGAGGCGCCGGCTCCGAGCTCCACCAGCTCCCCGGCGCCGGTCATGGCCACGATCGCGTCCGCGTTGTCCGGAGGATCGCGAGTTCGGTGCGGGTGGGGTAGTACTCGGGCTGCTCGGTGATCTGCTCGAACAGCTCAGAGCCACGGGCGTCGTAGAAGTGCTTGGGGGGCAGCTCCTTGAACGGCTTGGTGAGGCCGTCGAGCACGTCGTTGGCCAGCGAGCGTTCGTCGTCCTCGGACAGCCAGGAGTCGACCTGGACGAGGGGTTGCGAGAGCGGCTCCATGTCAGAGGTCCTTTGCGATTCGCAGGCCGGAGAAGATCTGCCGCCGCTGGGGGAAGTCCCAGTTGCGGAACGTCGGGGTGACGACTCGGGGCCGGGTGGCCCACGCGCCGCCGCGCAGCACCTTGTACTGGTCTCCGAAGAACACCTCGGAGTACTCGCGGTAGGGGAAGGGCTCAAAGCCCGGGTAGCCGGTGAAGTCGCTCGCCGTCCACTCCCAGACGTCGCCGATCATTCCCAGCACGCCGGAGGGGGAGGCGCCGGCGGGGAGCGATCCGACGGGGACCGGTCCGCCGGCGCGCTGGTCGATGTTGGCGTGGAGGCCGGGGACGGTGGGGTCGTCGCCCCACGGATGAAGGAGGGAGGTCTGCTGCTCCTGGTCCCAGGTCGCCGCCTTCTCCCACTCGATCTCGGTGGGGAGGCGGCCGGCGTGCGCTCGGGCGAAGGCGTCGGCCTCGAACCAGGAGATGTGGACGACCGGGCGATCCGGATGCAGTGGCTCGAGCCCAGACAGGCGCCACTCGGACCGCAGATCGGCCGTCCAGCACTGTGGTCGGGTGATGTCGTAGTCCTCCTTCCACGACCATCCCTCGTCGGACCACCATTCACGCCGCTCGTAACCACCCCCTTCCACAAACGTCAGGTACGTGGCGTTGGTGATCGGCGTGCGGCCGATCAGGTATCCGCGGACGTCGGTGCGATGACGGGGCCGCTCGTTGTCGTAGGCAAAGCCCGCGGCGCCGGCACCGATGAGGCACGGGCCGGCCGGGATCTCGACCATCTCCAGCCCGGTGAGCGAGCGCGCCCCGCCGGCGCCCGGCGTGGCGCCGGTGCCCGCCCCGTGCAGGCCGTGAGGCCGTTCGGGGCGGCGGCGGCGAACTCGGACAAGCCCTCCAGCTGCGCGAGCTGGATCGTCTGGAGCATCGTCTCGTTGTGCTGCTGCTCGTGGCGGACGATGAGCTCGGCGATGACGCCGTCGCCCACGCCCCGGCGCTCGATCACCTCGAAGGCCCGCTCACGGACCTCCTGGAGGTAGTCGCGCGCCTCGGGCGGCCGCAGGAACGGCAGGTCGCCCCGGCCGGCGCGCGGGGTCTCGAAGGCGTCGTAGACATCGGCCAGCTCCTCGCGCAGCAGCGGCTCGCCGCCGAAGCGATGCACGATCCAGAGATCCTCGAAGGCGGCGATGTGACCCAGGTCCCAGACCAGCGGGCTCATCAGCGTGGAGTGGACCTGCTCCAGCTCGTCATCGGAGAAGGGGGCCACCAGCTCGAGCGTCCGCTCGCGGGCCTCCTGCAGCCGGTCGATCACTGTCTGGGCGTCGCTCACCGCGACGGCTGCCTGGAAGCCGTCCATCCCCTAATAGTGACAGCCTCAAATCTGACCAAAACGTTAAGTCTGTGATGCGGTTGTTCGCCGGCGTGGCGCGCGCTTGAGATCGGCGCAAACCGGTTAGGCTGATTCGAAGATGAAGATCAAGGAGCTCGACCGCGGTGAGCTGGTGGCTGTCGCGGGGGGAATCCTGTTGGGGCTGTCGCTGTTGCTGAGCTGGTACACGCTCGGCAACCGCAATGCCGTGCTGGCCACCTGCCGTGGCCCCAACACCTCCTGCACCGGCTGGGCCGCCCTCTCGGCGTTCCGCTTCGTGTTCCTGATCGCCGCCGTTGCTCCCCTGATCCTCTCCTGGGTCATCGCCCGCGGCCACGCGCTGTCGTGGCCGCGCGGGGAGCTCACCGCCGTCACCGCCATGGTGGCGCTGATCATGACCCTGTTCCTGGGGGTCATCGATCACCCCGGCTCCCCGCCGGGCGAGATCAGCGTGGCCTCGGGCTGGTGGGTGGCGGTCGCCGCCTGCGTCCTTATCCTCACCGGCTCGGTGTGGCGCGCCAAGGAAAGCGCGACCGGCCGCAAGCCCCCGGGAGTCCTATGAACACGCCGCCGAGCCAGAAGCCCGATCGCAATCTCGCGCTGGAGCTGGTGCGCGTCACCGAGGCGGCGGCGCTGGCCGCGGCGCGGATGGTCGGCCGCGGCGACAAGGAGGGCGCTGACCAGGCGGCCGTCGACGCCATGCGCCTGGTGCTCGACACGGTCTCGATGGACGGCGTCGTGGTCATCGGCGAAGGCGAGAAGGACGAGGCGCCGATGCTCTACAACGGCGAGCAGATCGGCGACGGGACGCCCCCGAAGGTCGACATCGCCGTGGATCCGCTGGAGGGCACGCGCCTGGCCGCGCTGGGGATGCCGAGCGCTCTGGCCGTCATCGCGCTCTCCGAGCGCGGCTCGATGTTCGATCCCGGCCCGTGCGTCTACATGGAGAAGATCGCCGGCGGCCCCGACATCGCTGACCTGCTCGATCTCGACCGGCCGCTGGCCGAGACGCTGGGGCTCGTCGCCGAGCGCCGCCACCGCGACATCCGCGATGTGATGGTCGTGATGCTCGACCGCGAGCGCCACCATGACGCCATGCGCCAGGTCCGCGAAGCGGGGGCGCGCGTGCGCCTGATCACCGACGGCGACGTCTCGGCCTCCCTCCTGGCGGTGAGTGAGAACTCCCCGGTCGATCTGCTGTGGGGGATCGGGGGCACCCCGGAGGGCGTCATCTCCGCCGCGGCGATCAAGTGCATCGGCGGTCAGCTCCTCGGGCGGCTGTGGCCGCGCAGCGACGACGAGCGCACGGCCGCGGTCGACGCGGGCTACAACCTCGACAAGGTCCTCACCTGCGACGACCTGGTCCAGGGGGAGAACGCGTTCTTCTCAGCCACCGGGGTCACCGACGGCGACGTGCTCCAGGGCGTCCGCTACCAGGGCGACCGCGGCGCGACCACGGAGTCGCTGGTGATGCGCTCGCGATCGGGCACCGTGCGCCGGATCCACGCCCGCCACGATCGCGCCAAGATGCGCGCGATGGGCATCACGTCCTACGGCTGAGCGCGGCGCTCTCCCGCGAACGCTCGGCGGCGGCGTCCCAGTCACCCGCGGCGGGCTGATCGGCGAACTGCCCGACCTTGGAACGGGCCAGATCCAGCTTGGACAGTGAGCGCAGGAAGGCGTGGGTGACCAGGACGTGGACGGCCGACTGGGTCATCTCGTACACCGGCTTTGAGAAGCCGACGGAGATCGACGGATAGAAGTTCGCCACCTCGACCTCGATGAGGAGATCCTCCTGGCCGTCCGCCCGGGCGGGCTCTCGGCGCACGTCGAGCGCCAGGAAGCCGCAGGCCCGGCCGGTGCGCGCGACGAGCAGGCCGTCGCGGATCGGCCAGCGCACCGCGCCGTGGTCGTCCTCGATCGTGTACTCCGGGGCGCCGAAGCGCAGGAGCGTCAGTGGCCGGCCCAGGAGCATGACCGAGCGGCTGTCGGCGGTGTACTTGACGCGGATGAGCCCGAGCGTGACGCGCGAGAGAAAGCGCCAGTAGGTGCGGGCCAGGTTCTCCAGGTTGGCCGGGGTCCAGATGCGCTCGAGGTCGGTGGCGCTCATCGTCAGCACCGCCGACTGCACCGAGCGCACGGCGCCGTCGCGCTGGATCACGGTCGACTTGCGGGGCGAGACGATCACCGATTGCGCCGGGTGCCGGCGCCGGCGCTGCCGGCGGAAGATCGCGGCCGCCGCCGACACGACGCACGCCACCATGGCCAGTGGTGCGATCACGGCGCTGATTGTGCCCGTTTTGGAGGCGCCGCAAGCTGTTGACGCAATAAGGCGCGGTTACAGCGGTCCGCGGTTCGGCGGTCAGCCGGCCAGCGCGTGCAGCGTGACAGTGGCACCGCTCGGCAACTCGCCGTCGCCAGAGGGGATGAGCGCGAGCGCGTCGGCGCCGAGCAGCGAGGTGAGGATGTGCGATCCCTGGGCGCCGTTGGGATACGCCCGGACGATGTCGTCCTCGTCGGCGAGGCGCACCCGGATCATCTGGTCGCGGCGGGGATTGCGCGCCACCTCGACGCCCAGGACGGCGGTGGGGCGGGGCGGCTCGGGGGTCGGCGCGCCCTGGAGGGCGGCCAGCGCGGGCGCTACGAACAGGCTGAAGGTCACCACCGCCGACACTGGGTTGCCGGGGAGCCCGAACACGAGCGGATGGCCCGCCGGCGGGACGCCGAACCAGGTCGGCTTGCCGGGCTGGAGGGCAACGCTCCAGAACACCTCCCGCACGCCGAGCGCATCGAGGGCGGGTTTGACGTGGTCGTGGGGGCCGACCGACACGCCGCCGGAGATGATCACGACGTCAGACTCCGCCATCGCCGCGCCGATCCCCTCCTTGGTGGCATCGCGGTCATCGGGAAGCCGGCTCGCCGGGGTCGTGACCGCGCCGGCCCGTCGCGCCAGGCCGGTGAGCATGGGAGCGTTGGAGTTGTGGATCTCGCCGGGTGCGAGCGGCTCGCCGGGTGCCCGGAGCTCGTCTCCGGTGCACAGCACCGCGACCCGGGGCCGCCGGCTGGCGATGACCGAGCCCACCCCGGCGGCGGCCACCGCGCCGAGCGCCACCGGCCCCAACGGGGTCCCTGCGCTGAGCACGACCGTCCGCGCGCGCATGTCCTCACCGGCGCCGCGGATGTGCTCGCCGGGCGCCGCCGCGGCGTTGGTGTGGATCGAGTCCCCGCCGTTGAGCTCCACGTTCTCCTGGGGGATCACGGCCGTGGCCCCGGGGGGGATGGCCGCGCCGGTGGAGATGCGCATCGCCTCCCCCTCGGCCACCTCGTGGCCGGAGGGCGTGCCCGCGCGCGACTCGCCGACGATCCGCAGTGTCCGCCCGGCGTCGCCGGCGATCACGGCGTAGCCGTCCATCGCCGAGCACGGGAACGGGGGCACGTCGCCGGCCGCGGTGAGGTCCTGCGCCAGGACACGGCCGAGCGCGTCGTCGAGCTCGACCTGCTCGGTACCCAGCGGGGTTGCGGCATCGAGCACGCGTTGGAGGGCGTCGGTTATGGAAATGAGCGATCTGGGCATCAGGACGGATGGTGGACGGCTCGGGAGCGGATCGGATTTCCAGCATATTGCGGTGAAGGCGCATGGAGTCGACAGGGGCGCGTGATAGAAGACGGCCGATGCCGCCCATGCCTCCACGGCGGCGGCGGGCACGGCCGGTTGCCGACGCTCCGATAGATGCGCTGCTGCCGCGGTCAGAGGATCTGGCCAAGGGGTGGCTCCTCGCGTTGCTGGAGCAGGCGCCGCTCGACGACGCCCCCGCCATCCTCGCCACCGACCTCACCCGCGATGGGCCCCGGGTGTGCGATGCCGTGCTCCGCGCGATCGCCGACGACACCGACCTGCGCCGCCTGGAGCCCGGCGGGGTGCTCACGCCGCTCGCCGCTCGGGTGGGCGAGCTGGCCGGGGCCGCGGCGCCCGCGGCGGTCTCCCGCGCCGTCGACGCGCTCGTGGGCGTCATCTGGGCTGCCGTCCGCGATGAGCTGCGGGGGGCCGATGCCGACCTCGTGGCGGAGCTGACCGAGCGCCTGGCGTTGATCGGGGAGCTCGTGCGCTCCGCGGCGCTCGAGCGGTCGGCTCCGGTGCCGGTGTCGCCCGTGCCGCCGCACGTATCCCCGGTCGGCCCGCCTCCGCCGGTGGCCAGGACCCGGCCGCCCCCGCCGGTGGCCACGACCCGCCCGTCGCCCCCGTCGCCCCCGCCGCCCACAGTGCCTCCGTCGCCTCCAGCGCCTCCCGGGCGGCCCGCCGCGGGCGCCCCGGCGCCCGCGCAGCGCGAGTGGCCTGGCCTCTCGGACCCGCCCACGCTCGACCCGTCGCGCGCCCTCTGGGTGAGCGCGCTCGAGGACGAGATCGTGCGCTCGCCGGGCGCGCCGCTGTCACTGCTGCTGGCCGAGCTCGAGGACGCCGAGCGCGTCACCGCTGTCGAGCCTCGCGCTGAGGCCCGCGCCGTGTTCAATCGGTTTGCCGGGGCGGTGCGGAGCGCGGTGCGCCGCCAGGACATCCTGGTGTGCGAGAGCGATGCCCGCGCCTGGATCATCGCGCGCGACACAGACCGTGGCGGCGCCTACGCGCTCGGCGAGCGCATCGCGGCCGCGGTCAGGTCCTCGGCGCCCTGGCATGGCGTGCCGTTGGTGGCGAGCGTCGGCGTGGCCGTGTTCGGCGAGGACGGGCGCACCAGCGGCGAGCTGATCGAGGCCGCCGAGGAGGCGCGCTTCGGGGCCGCGGCCGGCGGCGTCGAGATCCTCGGTACCGAGGAGCCCTAAAGGGCAGCGTCGGCGCCGGGGAGGAGCCCTGAGGCGGGGTCAGCGCTGGGGGAGGGAGACCGCGTCGATCTGCGCGGTTCCGCCGATGCCCAGCGCCTTGCCGGTGGCCATGGTGAGGTCCCAGTCGGCGCCGTTGGCGTAGGGCCCGCGGTCGATGACCGGGACGACGAGCGTCCTGCCCTTGTAATAGATCGCCACGGACTCGCCGCAGCGCAGCGTGCGGTTGGCCAGGCCGATCGTGCCGCGGCCCAGACGCTGTCCGCAGGCGGTCTTCTTGCCATAGAACCCGGGGCCGTACTCCGTCGCCCGCGAGGGCCGGTAGATCGTGGTGGTCAGCGAGGGAGTCATGGAGGCGCCCTCGGCCTGGGTGGACGACGTGGTCGAGACCACGGCCCGCATCGCGAACTCCCCGATGTGGTTGGTCTGCCAGACCGCGGTGAAGCTTCCGTCCTGGTTGACGATGGCCGTCACGGTGTTCGCCCACGACCAGTTGGTCTGATGGCCCGAGCGCTGGATCTGGATGGCCTGGCCGGCAAGCTGGGTGGGCGCGGTGCCCGAGAAGGTCAGCCCCTTGCGCAGGATGCCGGAGGCGTTGGTCTGCAGCGTGATGCCGTCGCCGCTGGTGGAGACCGTCACGTCGCCGCTCTGCACCGACGGGGCGGCCCCGGTCGTGGTGCCGGTGGTCGTGGTCCCGGGCGTGGTCGTGCCGCCCGTCGTGGTCACCGGCGAGCCGCCGGGCGAGACACCGGCGCCGCCTCCCGATGAGGCCAGCGCTGCGGCAGGCACGGCCAGCACGGCGGCAAGCAGTGCGGGAACGACACGGGTATGTCGACGTCGGCGACGGGTCACTTGTAATTGGTCCTGCGTAGGCCTACGAGGTGAGCTGACGGGCTCGCGCTTGTGACGGCGCTACGGTCCTTAGCGGGACCGATTCGCCCCAGCGGGTCTGCAACAACCCGCAAGTGGTTCCCCCGTCGATCGCTCCCGGAGGAGAGATCGTTCGGCCGGTGGCGGCGCAGTATACGCAACCGCGCCGGACGAGTTATGTACCGCTGGTGATGCCCGTCTACGGGCGGGGCAGGCGCGAGACGGCGCGGCGCAGGGCGCGTGCGCCGGCGTGCAGGCCGATCTCGGTCAGTTCGGCCGCGGCCTGGACCGCGGTCTCCAGCACGCCCGGCGACGGATCGCGGGGCGTCGGCGGCGCGGGCGTGGCCTCCGCCGGCTTGGCTGTCCGGAGCGTGGTGCGCCGGTCGGCTGTCCGGGGCGTGGCCGCCGACGGCTGGCGGGCGCTGCCGCGCGCTTGGCGGCCGCCGGCCTGGCCTTCGCGCTTCGCGCCGCCGCCGGCTTCTTCGCGGCCTTGGCCTTGGGCGGCGCCGCGGCTTTCGCCACGTCGGACGCCGCCGCCGTGACCACGGCGGGCTCCTGCGCCTGCGCGTCCAGAGGCGGTGCGGCGGCCGGTGCGGGCCGCTTGTCGCTGCGACGGTGGGGGCGGGTCCGCGGGAGCGAGCCCATCACTCCCGGCTTGGGCTCAGTGCTCATGCGGCCCAATCATGGCGTACCGGGCGGAAAAATCGCAGAACACCAAAAATTTCGTTCTATCTTTGAAACGACGCGGACGGTCCGAGGTATAGATCTCAACAAAGAGAAGGCGCCTGGCGGCGATGCGCCGCCGAACGGCTCTTCAGCTGGGCCTGCGCAGGCCTGCCGCGGATTGACTTCACAAAATATAGTGACTATAGTCGGACCGTATGTTTGAGTAGCGGTCGTACGCTCTGAGTGGGGCGTTTGCCGCGGTTTTCTTTGTACTGCGACGGCACCGCTGGCGTGTTGCCGCCAACGACGGAAACGGAATCAGATGTCTGTAGCGGACCTGCAGGAACTGGAAGAGATCAAGGGCCTCGTCAACCGCGGCCAGCAGCTTGGGGTCCTCACCTACTCGGAGATCGCGACCGCGATCTCGGAGCTGGATCTCGACGAGGCTGACGTCGAGGAGCTCCACGGCTTCCTCGAACGCACGGAGATCGAGCTCGTTGAGGAAGTGGACCCGGCCCTCGCGGCCACCGAGGTGGAGCGCGCGCCCGACAAGCGCGGCCGGCGCAAGGCGAAGACGGCGCTGGATCTCAAGCCGGACATGACGACCGATTCGCTGCAGCTGTTCCTCAAGGACATCGGGAAGGTCCGGCTGCTCACCGCCCAGGAGGAGGTCGACCTGGCCAAGCGGATCGAGCGCGGCGACCTTGATGCCAAGCAGAAGATGGTGGAGTCCAACCTCCGCCTGGTCGTGTCGATCGCCAAGAACTACCGCAACCAGGGGCTGCCGTTCCTGGACCTCATCCAGGAGGGAACGCTCGGCCTGGTCCGCGCCGCGGAGAAGTTCGACTACCGCAAGGGCTTCAAGTTCTCCACGTACGCCACCTGGTGGATCCGCCAGGCGATCGCCCGCGCGCTCGCCGACAAGGCGCGCACGATCCGCATCCCGGTGCACGTCGTCGAGAAGCTCAACAAGATCGGGCGCGCCGAGCGCAAGCTCGTGACCGAGCTCGGTCGCGAGCCGACCGCCGAGGAGATCGCCGAGGTCACGGGGATCGAGCCCGAGGAGGTCGAGTCGATCAAGCGCTCCGCCCAGGCGCCGGTCTCGCTGGAGAAGCCGGTCGGCGACGAGGAGGAGTCCGAGTTCGGGCAGTTCATCGCCGACGAGCGCGCCGAGTCCCCGTACGAGCGGGCCGCGGAGATCCTCACCAAGGAGGCGCTCCGCGAGGCGCTGGAGAACCTCAGCTACCGCGAGCGCCGCGTGCTCGAGCTCCGTTACGGGCTCGGCGGCGAGCACCCGCGCACGCTGGACGAGGTCGGGCGGACGTTCAACGTCACCCGCGAGCGCATCCGCCAGATCGAGAATCAGTCGCTTAAGAAGTTGCAGTCGCTCGCGGAGGCCCAGAAGCTCCGCGACGTCGCCTGATCCTTCGCCTGTGGACGGCCGTCGCCGGGCGCGGCGGCCGCCCCGACGACAACCTTCTGCCGCTCCGCGGTCATCTGCGCAACGATCTTGCGTGGACGACGCCACGATGACGTTGTAGGTTGCCCGGACGGTTCTCCAGGACCGCAGCTACGACCCGGGAGGAGTCGCATGAGCGTGCGCTTGAAGCTGACGGTCGCCGTCGGCGCAGTGTCTCTGTTTGCCTTGATGCAGGTGCTGTCGGCGTCCGCATCGTCGGTGTCTCACGCGTCGGCGTCGCCGCAGAGCGTGATCGTGGTGTTCAAGAACCAGGATCGCGCCCAGCCCGCGACCCGCTCAGAACTCGGCGCACGCCGCCGGACACTCGCTGCGCTCCAGCAGCCGGTGCTGAGCCAACTGGCCGCCGGCAAGGCGAATGATGTGCACAGCTACACGACGCTCAACGCGGTGTCGGCGACCGTGTCACCGGCGCAGCTCTCGTCGCTGAGGTCCGATCCGTCCGTCGCGGAGGTCGTGCCCAACGGCCTCGTCCACCTCGCGCCCCCGACGACCCCGGGCACCGGCAGCGCCTCCAGTTCCGGCGCCACCCCGCTCCCCGGTGCCTGCTTGCCCAACGGCAGGGTCCAGCTCGAGCCCGAGGCGCTGCAGACGATGAGCGTTGACTCTCAGAACCCGAACGCCAAGACGGCGCGGTCGCTGGGGATCACCGGGAGCGGGGTCACCGTCGGCTTCATCGCCGACGCGATCGACCCCAACAACCCCGATTTCATCCGGCCCAACGGCCAGCAGGTGGTCAATTTGGTGGACTTCAGCGGCTTCGGCACCGCGGCGCCGACCAGCGGCGCTGAGGGCTTCGGCGACGCCTCGGCGATCGCCGCGCAGGGCCGCGAGGTCTACGACGTCAGCCACTTCAGCGCGCTGCCGCTCAACCGCCCGTGCAACATCCGCGTCGAGGGCGTCGCTCCCGGCGCCAACGTCGTCGGTCTCGTCGCCTTCGGCGCCTCCAACGTCGCGCCGGACTCGTCGATCCTCGAGGCGATCGACTACGCGATCACGACGGCCCACGTCAACGTCCTCAACGAGTCCTTCGGGATCAACAACTATCCCGACGACGGTGGAGCGCTCGACCTCATCGCCCAGGCCGACGACCAGGCGGTCGCGGCCGGGATCACGGTCGTCGAGGCCACCGGCGACGCCGGTGTGACCAACACGACCGGCGAGGCGGCGACCGATCCCAACGTGATCTCGGCGGGCGCCTCGACCGACAACCGCAACTACATCCAGGACGGCTTCGGCGGGACTCGGTTCCCCGAGGTCAAGAGCTGGAGCAATGATGAGATCAGCTCGCTGAGCTCGTCGGGCTTTGACCAGCGCGGACGCACGATCGACGTTGTCGCGCCGGGCGAATCCGACTGGGCGCTGTGCTCGACGGACCAGAACGAGTTCGGTGGTTGCGGCAGCCTGACCGGCGCCCCGGCTGGGGTCCAGTCCTTCGGCGGGACCAGCCAGGCCTCGCCCATGACGGCCGGCGTCGCCGCGCTGGTCATCCAGGCGTATGAGAAGACGCACGGCGGGACGGCGCCCACGCCGGCGCAGGTCAAACAGCTGATCGTGTCCAACACCGACGACATCGACGCTCCCGCCGACCAGCAGGGCTCGGGTCGCGTCGACGCCTACAAGGCGGTGCTGGCGGCCGAGAACGACAACCAGCCGGGCGGCGGTGGCTCCGCGCAGGGCCGCAACGTCGGGGTCATGACGACGAGCCCGACTCAGCTCAACGCGGTCGACCAGCCGGGTACGGCAGAGAACCTGACGGACACCATCACCAATGAGAGCGGCTCCACGCAGCATCTGACGTTCTCTGGTCGCGCTCTCGGCGCCTACCGCTCGCTGTTCAGCACGCAGTTCACGCTGTCAGACAGCGACCCCCAGACGCCCGACTACGCGGGAGTGCCGATCAACTACCAGCGGCTGAGGTTCCGCGTGCCCGCCGGCCAGGATCGGCTTGACGCTTCGGTGGCGTACCACGGGGCGACGCCCACCGCGTCGCTCAACGCGCGGGTGCGGATCACGCTCATCGACCCCAACGGCACGTACGTCGGAGACTCGCGGCCGCAGGGCCTCGGCAACTTCGGCGATCTCCAGATCGCGCACCCGGCCGCGGGCACGTGGACGGCGTACGTCTACAGCCGTGACGCAGATGCCGGCGGCTACATCGGCCCCGTGGTGTTCGGGGTCGGCACCGCCAGGTACACGTCGTTCGGGACCGTCAGGCCCGCCGGCGCGACGCTGGCTCCCGGCCAGGCGGTGGCGGTGCAGGTCAGGACGCGCACGCCTGCTGCGCCCGGCGACGCCAGTGGGGCGATTGTCGTGCAGTCCGCCCACCGCGGACAGACGACATCGACCACCGTGCCGGTGACGCTGCGGAGCCTCATCCCGTCCGGCAACCAGACGTTCTCCGGGACCATCACCGGCGGCAACGGACGCGCGCCGATCAGCGGGCAGGAGGCCTTCTATCAGCTCAATGTGCCGGCCGGACAGCCGGAGCTCAATGCGACGATCACGGTCCAGGACCCCGGCAATCAGTTCGGTGCCTACCTGATCAATCCGCAGGGAGAGGCCGTCGCCTACGCCACCAACATGGTGCCGGGCGCGACCGCGTCGTCCCCGCCCGACAACCAGATCGGCGCGCAGCTGCACACGCTCAACCCGGCTCCGGGCCTGTGGAGGCTGGCGGTGGTGTTCGCTCCCGTGGTGTCGGGCAACTCGCTCTCCTCGCCGTTCCAGGTGAATGTGAACGAGCAGGCGGTGCCGGCCGCGGGCGGCGGGCTCCCGAACTCTGCCGCGACCCAGCTGACGGCCGGGCAGGCCAAGACGTACCAGGTCACCGTGAAGAACACCGGGACCGCGCCGGAGATGTTCTTCGGCGACGCGCGGCTGCCCGGCAGCACCTCGTTGGCGCTCGGTGCCGTCAGCGGGGCGTCGGACAACCTCCCGGTCAACGACAACATCCCCGTGTACCTGGTGCCGACCCACTCGACTCAGTTCCAGGCCCAGGCAACGACCACCGGGTCCACGCCGCTCCTGTTCGAGTCCCAGTTCGTCGGCGGCGATCCGGACCTGGCCTCGACGGTCGGCACGACGGCATCGCTGTCGTTCGCCGACAACCCAGTCGCCACCGGCGAGTGGGACGTGTTGCCGATCGAGTACGGAACGTTCGGAACGACCGGCCCGCCGAGCGAGACGGCCATGGCGTCGGCGAGCGTCGTCACGAGCCCGTTCGACGGCTCGGTCACCTCGCCGACCGGTGACCTGGAGGCAGACAGCGCAAACCCGGCGACGAGCCTTGGCTCGTTCGCGCCGATCACCGTCGGCCCGGGCCAGACCGCGACGATTCCGGTCACGATCACGCCGAGCGGAGCGTCGGGCACGAAGGTCACCGGGACGCTGTACCTCGATGACGTGGCCGACTTCGAGTTCGGCTCGATCCAGGACGCGGTCGTGAACTACCCGCAGGCTGATGAGGTGGCCGCGCTGCCCTATCAGTACACGATCAAGTAGCCGATCGACGGCCCGACCCGGCGCCAGGCGCCGGTCCCAGAACCCCACGCTGAGAGCCGGCGGACCATGCCGGCTCGTCGGCGTGCCCGACATACGCCCCCGCGCCGCGCCGCGCCGCGCCGCCCTGCCGGCGACGGCGCTTGCGCGCGTCCGAATGAGGACCGCAACCTCTGCCCTGCCCGCGTGTCCCGGGCGGTGTGTAGCGTTGCGTGACGTAGTGGTTGCGTTAGCTTACGTTGGCTTTACATTGACTTGACGTTAGGTCGACCGGGGTCCCTGTAGCTTCGCGCCCGCCGTATCTGCGCCCTCAGAGATCACGATGAACCGCCGCCGCCCCCTCAACAGAGACGACGTGTCTCGCCACAGCCGACGCCGCAGGGTGCTGTCGGCGCTCATCGTGGTGACGGCGGCAGTGCTGTGCCCGGCGGGGTGCGGTGGAGGCGGAAAGCAGAGCGGGGCGACCCAGGCCTCCTCGGCGTCGTCGGCCACCGTGACCGTGTCCAAGCTCCCCGGGTACAGCTCGGTGCTCACCACATCCTCGGGTCAGGCCGTGTACCTCGTCACCGCCGACCCGGCCGGCGGTAGCCGGTGCACCACCTCCTGCGCGGCGGACTGGCCGCCCCTGCTGGCGCCGCAGTCATTGCGGGCCGGACCCGGCGTGAAGGCGTCGCTCCTGGCGACGTTCAAACGCAGCGACGGCAAGGAGCAGGTCATGTACAACCACCACGCGCTGTACACGCACAAGGGTCAGGGCGCCGCCTCCGGAGCGGGGGTGGCGGCCGACGGAGGGATCTGGTACCTGGTCTCGCCGGCTGGTAGCGCCATCAAGTCGACGTCCGCCGGTGGCTATTGACGACGCGCGACGCAGCGCGGGCCTCGCGCCGGTGACCGCCAGCGTCGACACCCTGCTGCCGCCCCCCGAGCCGGTCCTGGCCCCGCCGAAGCCCGCGGGCGGTAAGGGCCTGCTGCTGGCCGTGTGCTGCGTTGCGCAGTTCATGGTCATCCTCGACCTGTCGATCGTCAACGTCGCGCTCCCGTCGATCCAGTCGAGCCTGAAGTTCTCGGCCTCTGGCCTGCAGTGGGTCATCGATGCCTACGCGATCGTCTTCGCGGGCTTTCTCATGCTGGCCGGCCGCGCCGGCGATCTCTGGGGCCAGCGCCGAACCTTCGTCGTCGCGCTGACGATGTTCTCCGCGGCGTCGCTGGCCGGTGGGGTCGCCCCGACGAGCGGCGTGCTCATCGGTGCCCGCGCGCTCCAGGGGCTTGCCGGTGCGCTGATGGCCGCCTCGTCCCTGGCGATCATCACCGCCTCGTTCGAGCCCGGGCCCGCCCGTCACCGCGCGGTCGGGCTGTGGGGCGCGATGAACGGCGCCGGCGGTGCCGCCGGGACGCTGCTGGGTGGGGTGATCACCCAGGAGCTGAGCTGGCGCTGGGTGCTGCTCATCAACCTGCCGATCGGCCTCACGGCGGCCGAGGTGGCCAGCGCGGTCGTCGCCGACCGCCGCTCGCAGAAACGCACGTCGTTCGATCTCGCCGGGGCCCTGCTGCTCACCGTCGGCCTGCTGCTCGTGGCCTACGGGGGCGTCACGGCGGGCAGCGACGGGTGGGGCTCGGCATCGGCACTGGTGCCCATCGCCGTCGGTTCCGTGCTCCTGTGCCTGTTCCCCGTCGTCGAGAAGCGGGTCGCGCGCGCGCCGCTGGTGCCGCCCAAGGCGTTCACCCGGCCGCTGCGCGTCATCAATCTCATCGTCCTGCTGTTCAGCGCGGCGCTGTTTCCCATGTGGTACGTCAGCTCGCTCTACCTGCAACAGGTGCTGGCGCTGACCCCGCTGGCGACGGGCCTGGTCTTCCTGCCGATGGCGCTGACGATCTTCGCCTGCGCCTCTCGGGCGGGCAAGCTGGCGGGACGCGCCGGCGTGCGCCCGGTCCTCGGCGGCGGGCTGATCATGATGACCGCCGGAATGCTGCTGTTCACGCGGATCGGCACCAGCGGCAGCCCCGTGCAGTACGTCATCCTGCCCGGCGTCCTCACCGCCATGGGCATCGGCTTCTCGATCGTCCCGTCGACGATCGCCGCCACCCAGACGGCGGAGCCCGGCCAGGCGGGGCTCGCCTCCGGCCTGGTCAATACCTCGCGTCAGGTCGGCGGCGGACTCGGGCTGGCCGTGCTCATCTCGATGGCGACCCTATACACGAGCCACGTCATCGGCGCGCAGCACCCCGTCGATCAGGCGCTCACCGACGGCTTCCGCCTGGCGTACCTGATCGGTGCCGGGTTGTGCGCCGCGGCCGCCGTCCTCAGCTTCACGCTGGTGCCGCGGCTGCAGGCTAACCTGCAGGCACCCCACCGCCGGCCGCCGGATGCTCGCCGCCGTCGCCGGGGTCGTGGCCGGGTTCGCCGTGATCGGGCTGGCGGTGCCGAGGACCCACGCCGCGCCCCTGGGCGCCTACACCACCAACGGGGCCTACTCGTTCGTATCGGCTCCCGGCCTGCACCCGCCCAAGCTGACGCTCGAGAGCGCCGCCCCCGGCGCCCAGCGCCTGCCGGGGTATCTCATGCTCGCCAACTTCTTTGACGTCACGCACCCACCGATGGTGGGTCAGAGCGGGCCGCTGATGCTCGACAGCAAGCTGTCGCCGGTCTGGTTTGCGCCGGTCCCGACGAACCTCGTGGCGTCCAACCTCGAGGCCCAGACCTACGACGGCCGTCCCGTGCTGACCTGGTGGCAGGGTGACGTCAGCGCCACCGGTGCCATCAATCGTGGCGAGGACATCGTCGTCGATGACCATTACCGGCGGGTGGCGACGCTCACGGGTGTCGACGGCTGGGTCCTGACGCTGCATGCCATGGCCATACAGGGACACGACGCGTGGGTGACCGCCAACCGGAACGTGCGCGCCGATCTGTCCGGGGACGGGGGCGTCAGCAACGGCGTGGTCACCGACTCGGCGGTGCAGGAGTACGACCTGCGCACCGGCAAGCTGCTCTACAGCTGGAGCGCCCTCGCTCACATCCCCCGCCGCGCTTCCTACACCCAGCCCCCGTCCAACGGGTTCCCGTGGGACGCCTACCACGTCAACTCGGTGCAACCGTACGGCAACGGCACGTTCCTGGTCTCGATGCGCAACACCTGGGCCGTCTACCTGGTCAGCGCTCGCACCGGCCGGATCATCTGGACCCTCGGCGGCAGGGCCTCGAGCTTCATCATCCCGAGCCAGGGAGCGTTCAAGTGGCAGCACGACGCGGAGTTGCACGCCGGGTCGACGGTGACGCTGTTCGACGATCACTGCTGTGACATCACCGGCGCCGACACCTACCTTCCCGCGACCGGCCCATCGCGCGGGCTCACGCTCAAGCTCGATCGGGCGGCCCACACCGCGAGCGTCGTGCGGCAGTACTCGCACGGCGCCACGTTCCACTCCGAGTACATGGGCAACACCCAGGTTCTCCCCGGCGGCAACGTCATCGTCGGCTGGGGCGAGGTCCCGTTCGTGTCCGAGTACACCGCGTCAGGCAAGCTGATCTTCGACGCGGCGTTCCCGTCGCCCGACATGAGCTACCGCGCCTACGTCCAGCCCTGGGTGGGCAAGCCGCTGTCGCCGCCCAGCGGCGCCGCGCGCGCCCAGGGGGCCGGGACGACCGTCTACGCCAGCTGGAACGGGGCGACGCAGGTGAGCTCGTGGAGGGTGCTCGCCGTGACGGCCGCGGGGGGGACGCAGCCGCTCGCCACGCACGCACGCACCGGGTTTGAGACCTCGATACCGGTCTCGGGCGGCTCCCGGCCCTTCCAGGTTCAGGCCCTTGACGCCGCGGGACGGGTCCTCGGGACCTCCAGGACCTTCGGAGTGAGCCGATGACCGCCACCCGGTCGCCGCGCGAGGACGAGGAGGGAGAGGTACCCGCCCCGCGGCCGACACCCAAGCTCAATCGCCGGCAGTTCCTGCCCCGTGCCGCGGCCGCCGCCGCGGGCGTCGTGGCGGCCGGAGCCGTCGGCTACGAGCTGCCGCACCGTTCCGGGTCTCGGCACGGGGCGTCGCCGGGGTCTCCCCACACGGGCGCGTCGACGCCAACGGCATCGGCCGCGGCCGGCTCCAGCCGGGTCCAGACGTTTCTCACCCGCCCGGATCTGCGCCCGCCCGCGGTGCGGGTGACACCGCTCGGCGCCCAGCCGGCGCCCGCATCGATGCCACGCTTCATCCTGCTCTCGCCCATGAACGCGGTGCCGGCCGCCGAGCCCCAGCAGGGGCTGATGATGATCGACCGCCAGGGCCGGCTCGTGTGGTTCGCCCCGTCGGGGGCCCCCAGGTTCAACCTTGACGTGCAGTCCTACGGCGGCAAGCCGGCACTGACGTGGTGGCAGGGCACGGTGGCCAACGCGCACGGCTATGGGCTGGGCGAGATCGGCGACGACACGTATCACCCGGTCCAGCCGATCCGCGCCCGTCACGGGCTGCAGGCCGACCTCCACGACCTCCAGCTCACCGCCCGCGGGACGGCCCTCATCACCGCGTATGAGACGACGACGACCGACCTGTCCTCGATCGGCGCGTCGTCGCACGGGCAGGTGTTCGTCGGGCATGTGCAGGAGGTCGACCTCAAGACCGGGCGGCTCCTCTTTGACTGGAACAGCCTCGATCACGTGGGCATCGAGGAGAGCTTTCAGCCACCCCCGCACCAAGGCCAGGGGTACGACTACTTCCATCTCAACTCCATCGCCGAGATGGACGACGGCCATCTGCTCATCAGCGCTCGCAACACGTGCGCCCTCTACAAGGTCGACCGCTCGACGGGGAACATCCTGTGGCGCCTGAACGGCAAGCGCTCGGACTTCAGCCTGAGCCCCGCGGCCCGCTTCTGGTGGCAGCACGACGCCCGTCCTCACGGGTCGTCGGTGATCACCGTGTTCGACAACGCGGGGCCGGACAAGGAGAAGCAGTCGCGCGGACTGGTCCTCTCGTTCAACACCACGGCCAAGCACGTCGAGCTGACCCGGGCGCTCGTGCACTCGGCGGGGTTCATCGCCGGCACCCTGGGCAACGTGCAGCTGCTGCGTGACGGCGGGGCGTTCGTCGGCTGGGGCTCGCAGTCGTATTTCTCGCAGTACGCCCCCGACGGGACGATGATCCTCGACGGCGAGCTGCCCATCGGCGTGCGGTCATACCGCGCCCATCTCGTCGACTGGGTGGGACGTCCCGCCGATGGTCCTCGCATCGTCGCCCAGGCCAATCCGGCAGGGGGCTTCGCCGTCCATGCCAGCTGGAACGGCGCCACCGAGATCGACCGGTGGACCGTGCTGGCCGGACGCGACAGCTCGTCCCTGTCAGCGGTCGGATCCCAGGCCTGGACCGGGTTTGAGACGGCGATCGCGGTCAACAGCGAGGGGCCGTCCTTCTGCGCCGTCGCCCTGGACGCGAGCGGGCGCGAGCTCGGGCGGTCACCGGTCGTTTAGGTGGCCCCTCCCGCAAACCCGCCCGCATTCGAGGCACGCCTGGTAGCGCCATGCTTTGTCCTCGGACCCTCGTGTAGCGCTGCTACACGTCGGGTCCTGCGTCCTCGCCTGGCATCCACCAGTCGTACCTCTCGGTGCGAACGTATTCACGGGAGTGACCACTAGTGGCACGTCGGAGCGCCAACGTCACCTGGCAGGACTCGAACCTCTCGCGGGCGTCGCGCTGGGGCGCGCTGAACGCCCACGGTGCGACGGTCTGGCTGACCGGGCTTCCCGCCGCGGGCAAGTCGACGCTCGGCGCCGCGCTGGAGGAGAGGCTGGTGCTGTCGGGGAGGTTCGCCTACCTGCTGGACGGCGACAACCTCCGCCACGGGATCTGCGGCGATCTCGGCTTCGACGAGGCCGACCGGGCGCGCAACATCCTTCGCGTCGGCGAGCTGGCGCGGCTGTTCGCCGACGCCGGCGCCATCGCCATCGTGGCTCTCGTGTCGCCGTTGGCCGCCGCCCGCGATGAGGTTCGTGCCCAGCACACCGCGGCCGGCCTGCGCTTCATCGAGGTGTTCCTCGACACGCCGCTGGCCGAATGCGCGGCGCGCGACCCGAAGCATCTCTACGCGCGGGCGCGCGCGGGTGAGCTCGCCGACCTCACCGGCGTGGGCCAGACCTATGAGCGGCCGGAGGAGCCGGAGGTGACCGTGGACCCCGGGACAGCCCTGGCCGGCGCGATGGAGGCGGTCCTCGCGTCGCTTGAAGCCACGTCCCATCAACGAAACGGAGTGAAGCGATGAAGCTCATCGGAGCCGGACTGCCGCGAACGGGGACGCTGTCTCAGAAGATCGCGCTCGAGATGCTGGGGCTCGCCCCCTGCTACCACATGGTGAATGTCCTGACGGACCTCGACGAGGCAACGCGCTGGCGCCAGGCTCTGGACGGGGATCTGTCGCCCACCGAGATCTTCGGGGGGTTCGAGGCGACGGTGGACTGGCCGGGCTCGTTCTTCTATCGCGACCTCATCGAGCTCTACCCGGACGCCAAGGTGCTGCTCAGCGTCCGCGACGGCGACGCCTGGGCCCGGAGCATGCGCGACACCATCTGGGGCGTCATCTACGGGGACTGCCTGATCCGCTACATGTCCGACGCCCGGCGCACGGTCGATCCGCAATGGGACGGCTACATGAACATGATGGCCGAGATGTGGCGGCGCAGCGGGCTGATCGAGGACGCTCAGACCTCCGCCGAGGAGATGGCGGCCGCCATGGATCGCTACCACCAGGAGGTCCAGGCCACCGTCCCCACGGACCGCCTCCTCGTCTGGTCGGCGTCCGAAGGCTGGGAGCCGCTGTGCGAGTTCCTGGAGCTGCCGATTCCCGACGCGGCGTTTCCCCGGGTCAACGACAGCGCGCAGTTCGGGGACCGCATCATCGACGGCGCCATCGACGTGATCCAGCGCCACCGCCTCGCCGACACCGCGGTGGCGAAGGCACCCTGAGGCGGTCCGCCGGGGGCTGGCGGGCACCCGGCGACGGCTGCGGCAATGCTTCAGTTCGTGAAGTCTTGCGCTAGAATCGGAAATCTGATGGTTTCGAATGACACGTGTCCGGTGTGCCGGACGGCCGAGGTTGTGTGCGGGAAATGGACGCTGCTGGTGATCCGGGACCTGGCCGACGGGCGGTCGCGGTTCTGTGAGCTGGAGCGTTCGCTGGCGGGGATCAGTCCCCGCACGCTCTCGCTGCGGCTGCGCGCGCTGGAGGAGGAGGGCATCGTGGACCGCCAGACGTTCCCCGAGGTCCCGCCCCGCGTCGAGTACGTGCTCACTCCCAAGGGGTGGGCGCTGGTGCCGCTGATCGAGAGCATGCGCACCTACGGGCGTGAGTGGCTGAGCTGCTCCGACGAGCTCGAGGCCGACGCTGACGCCGGCCGCCAGCCGGTCGCCACCGCGGCCTGACGCCGACAGCCGCTCAGCAGGCCCTGCAAGGTCTGATGCGGGGGAGAGGATCGCCCGCCGCGGCGGGGAAACCCCGGTCGTGCGCAACGTCACCCTTCATCGTCTGCTGGAGTCCTTCACCGTCGACGCGTCCAGCCGCCTGTGCGCGCAGGCCGCCGCCGGTGCCGAGATGCCGTTCGAGCTCGCCGAGGAGCGCGGCTCGGGGCGCGTCCCGTTGTACTGCTACCGGCCGCTCGTCGACGAGTTCATCCGCTCGCGGATGGTGTCGCTGGGCGACCTGCCCAGCCACGCCGACGCCGCCCACGCGCTGGCGCGATGCGAGGCGCTCGATGTCTACCTGTCAGAGCACGGGGTCAAGGTGCCGCCCGATCCGCGCGGCACCGCCATCGCCGCGCTCGGGGTGTTCCTGGAGTCGGTGTTCACCGAGCGCAGCGCCTTCGGGTTTGAGCCGGCGGCGTTCGAGGCCGCGTATGCCGAGCTCGAGCGCGCGATCTACGAGGGACACTGCACCGCCACGGTGATCGCGCCGCTGCTGGGGGTGGCGCTGGACCCGGACACCATCGAGCTGTCCCTCGGCGACGGCCTGTCGCTGATCCGCGGCGACGCACTGGCTGAAGCGCCCCCCGAGGCGGTCTGGGGGGAGAGCGAGGAGCCCAATGTGCTGGCGTTGCTCGCCATCGATGAGCAGGCGTCCGACCGCCCACCCGTGGCCGTGGCCCGGGCGCGCTTCCGCCACATCCTGAGCGCCCTGCGACTGTTCGAGCGCGGCGGCTACGCGGTGGGGCCGGTGGGCTGGGCGCGGACGGAGGCCGGCAGCTGGCGCTCGGTGTCGATCGGCGTCGCCGGTCGCCCGCGGCTGCTCACGATCGTCCCGGCCGCCCAGGAGGACGAGCTGCGCGCGTTCTGCCGGCTCGTGGCCCGGCGCGATCCCCACCCGGAGCTCGCCTGGGCGCTGGCTCGGTATGAGATGGGGTGCGAGCGCCCGTCGTCGGCCGAGGCGCTGACCGACTACCTGCTCGCGCTGCGGGCGCTGCTGGAGCCCGAAGGTCCCGCGAGTGGGCGGCTGGCCCAGCGTCTCGCGGTCATCTGCGCGCGGCCCGAGGACCGGGTGGCGCTGGCCGGGCGGACCGCCCGCGCCGTCGCGCTGGAGCACTCGGTGATCGCCGGGCTGTCGGGCGAGCGCGGGGATCCGGCCCGCCCCGACGCGCTCGTCGGCGAGCTGGCCGAGAACCTGCGCGCGGTCCTGCGCGACATGCTCTGCGGCCACCTGGACGCCGATCTCGTGACCGTCGCCGACGAGCTGTTGGCCGAGGCCGCGGATGGGCCGGCGGTGCCGTCGTCAGATCCCGCCGCCGGAATTCGTTAAACTTCGTGACGACCGCTCCCTACTCGGTCTCCCCCGGGAGGCCGGGAGTGTTCTGCCCGCCAGGCACGACACAAGTAAGTCCTGGGGCTCGTAAGTAGTCAGGGGGAGCGCGATCACAGCGGCGAGCGGGCACTGCCCGCTCGTTCTGTTTAAGGCGCAGGGCTGTCCACGCGGCGGGGGCGCAGCGCGAACGACTAGGCTGCGCCTCATGTCGCAGGACGCCCTCATCTGCATGGTCGAGATCCCGATGGGGAGCCGCAACAAATACGAGTTCGACGCTGAGCTGGGCGCGATCAAGTTCGACCGGTTCGTGTCGGCGTCGGTCGTCTACCCCACCGACTACGGGTTCATCCCCGAGACGCTCGCGCTCGACGGCGACGAGCTGGATGTCCTCGTGTGCGTGTCCGAGCCCACGTTCCCGGGGTGCCTGGTCCCCGTCAATCCGATCGGCCTGTTCTGCATGCGCGATGAAAACGGTCCCGACGACAAGGTCGTGTGCGTGCCCGTCCATGACCCGCGCTGGAACGTGTACCGCGAGCTCGAGGAGCTGCCCCAGCAGCTGCGCGACGAGATCTTCCACTTCTTCACGGTGTACAAGGACCTCGATGTCGATCGCCACTCCGAGCCGATCGGATGGGAGGGACGCGAGTCGGCGCTGGGCCACATCACCGAGGCCCAGGAGCGACACCGGGCGCAGTCGGGGTCGTAGGGGCGACGGACGTGTACCACCTCGAGCTGCGCCAGTTCCCCCACGTGGCGCGGGCCTTCAACCTGACCCGCGACGAGCTCGAATCCAGGTTCGTGCGCCCGTGGGTGAGCGGCGCGATGATCGAGCACGACGACCGCCGCTGGGCCCCTGAGCGCAGCCGGCTGACGATCCTCGAGGGACCCGAGCTGCGCGCCGACGAGCTGGGCATGGGGCGCGGCTGGGGGAGCGCCACGCGCACCGGCACCGACGTCACCGACGCGGTCATCGCCCAGGCGCGCCGAGGCGCGGAGGCACGCCCCGAGGTTGAGACCCTGAAGGCGGCGATCGGCGAGGTCGCCGGCACGCCGCTGGGCTTTCAGGACGTGATGGCGCTGGCCGCGGCCGCGCACCCGCAGTGGCGTGCCAGCCAGCAGCTCGAGCTCGCCGAACAGGCGGTGTGGGAGATGCTGCACCAGGGGCGCGTGGTCATGACGGTGGGCGGCGACGTGGTGGCGCGGGAGCGCTGGCAGCCGGTGGTGCTGAGCTGGGCCACGTGGGCCGGCGTCACCACCGAGGCGTTTCGCCTCCAGTCCGCGGGTTAGGCGACGACGTCGGCGATGAGCCGCTCGCGCTCGGCCTCTGACGCGAACAGGTACCGGTGGACGCGCAGGAGGCCCTCGACGTCGTGGACGTCGTCGTCGAGATGCGGCACGAGCAGGAGGGGCTGGTCGCCCAGTTCGTCGCGCAGCCGGGCCACGTTGCGCGCGTCGCGCTGCGCGAGCCGGTGATAGTCGAAGAAGTTCTCGGCGACGCGAGCGGCGAGGTCGCCCGTCAGCTCGGCGTCGAGCGCACTGACCAGGTCCTCGGGCTCGGCCTCGCCCAGGATGTCGTGGTGCACGCGGTTGACGATGACGCCCGCGAAGGGAAGCCCGCCCTCGATGAGGGTGCTCCGAAACCAGATGGCCTCGTCGATCGCCGCCTGTTGGGCGGAGGTGACCAGCACGAAGGCCGTCGTGGAGGCCTTGAGCATCCGCTCGACGCCGCGGGCGCGCTCGCTGAAGTCCTCGGTCATGTCGCCCAGCAGCCCGAAGAACGTGGTCAGGTCGCTGATCAGGTCCATGCCGGTGACGCGGCGCAGCGCCCCCAGCAGCGGTGCGGCGCCCCGGCCCAGCACGCGCATGCCCAGGCCGGTGGGGCGGATGAACGCCTTCAGCGCCCGCCCCTCAAGGAACGAGGTCAGCCGCGTGGGGGCGTCGAGGAAGTCCAGCGCGTTGCGCGACGGAGGCGTGTCGAGGACCAGCAGATCGAACTCGCCGTCGCGGTCGAGCTCGTAGAGCTTGGCCACGGCGGTGAACTCCTGCGAGCCCGACACGGCGGTCGAGAGCTCGCGGTAGATGCGGTTGCGTTTGATCTCCTCGGCGCGCTGGGGATCGGCCGCGACCCGCTCGATGAGCTCGTCAAAGGTGCGCTTGGGGTCGAGCATCATGGCCCACAACTCGCCCTTGAACGCCGAGGTGGCGCCCGCCAGCCGCTCGGGCTCGACTCGCCGCGGCTCGTTCTCGAGCTCCTGCAGGCCCAGCGCGTTGGCCAGTCGCTTGGCCGGATCGATGGTAACCACGGCCACCTTGGCGCCCTCGGCCGCCATCCCCAGCGCGATCGCCGCCGACGTCGTGGTCTTGCCCACGCCGCCCGACCCGCCGCAGACGCACACGCGCTTGTCCGCCAGCAGATCCGAGACGCTCATGGGCGCTCAGTCTAGGATCCGGGCATGCGCAACCAAACAGTTGCGCTATTCTCCGGGCGCAGCGATGCGGATCCTCGCCCTGTATGACATCCACGGCAATCCGGACGCGCTGGACGCGGTGCTGGCCGACCCGCGCGCGGCGAATCCGGACGCCGTGGTCGTCGGCGGGGACGTCGTGCCCGGCGCGTTCGCCGCTGCCGTACTGGATCGGCTGGACACGCTGAGCGAGACGCTCGGCGGGGAGGTGCACTGGCTGCGCGGCAACGGGGAGCGGGAGGTGGCCGCCGCCGTGGACGGCCCGCCGCAGGCGGCCGGGGACAACGCCGCGGAGATGTCGGCGTACTCGGCGGACGAGTTGGGCCCCGAGCGCGCCCGCCCGCTGGGCGACCTGCCGCTGACCGTGACCGTGGACGGCGTGCTCTTCTGTCACGCCACTCCGCGCAGCGACGAGGAGTTGGTCACCCGCATCTCTGCGCCCGAGCGGTGGTCTGAGGTGCTGGCCGGGGTGGACGCCCCTCTGGTCGTCGCCGGGCACACCCACCAGCAGGACGACCGGATGGTCGACGGCGTGCGCTTCATCAACGCCGGCAGCGTCGGGCTGCCCTATGAGGGTGACGGCGACGCGCGCTGGCTGTGGATCGAGGATGGCGTCCCCGAGCTGCGGCGCACCGCCTACGACGCGGCCGCCGCCGGCCGGCGCATGCGCGACGCCTGCGCCTCCCTGGGCGACTCGGTCAACGCGTCGCTGATCGAGCCCGTCGAGGCGATGGTGGTGACGCGGATGTTCGAGGAGCGAGCCGGGGCCGGCTAGGCCTGGGCGGAGGCGGTGGCCTCTTCGGCGTCGGCTGCAGGCGCGGACGCCGGGCCGCCGGTTGACTCGGCGCCCGGCGCAGCCTCGGTGCCGCCGAGCACACGCAGCGCGTCGGCCGGGATGTGGACGGAGACCGGCGTGCCCTGCTGGTAGCCGTCGGCGTCGCCGGTGTTGGTGATCGAGGCCTGGAGCTGGGCGCCGGTGGCCAGCCGCACCATGACCTGGAGGGTGGCGCCGACGTAGACCGTGCGCTCCACCATCCCGGGCAGGCAGTTCTCCTGGTCGGTCCCGTGCCCGCGCAGCTCCACGCGTTCGGGCCGGGCCACGATCTTCACCGGTCCGGAGGCCGTGAGATCGCCCGCCGCCGCCCGCAGGCGGAAATCACCCACGCGGACGGTGCAGTGATCGCCTGACGGGTCGCCGGCCTCCGCGTCCATCAGGTTCGACACGCCGAGGAAGTCGGCGACGAACACCGTCGCCGGGCTCTCGTAGACCTCGGCCGGACTCCCGATCTGCTCAATGCGCCCGGCGCTCATCACCGCAACCCGGTCGCTCATGCTCAGCGCCTCCTCCTGGTCATGGGTCACGAACACGAACGTGATCCCGACCTCCTCCTGGAGGGCCTTGAGCTCGAGGCGCAGCTGCTTGCGGATCTTGGCGTCCAACGCGCCGAGGGGCTCGTCGAGCAGGAGCACCGCCGGGCGCAGCACGAGGGCGCGGGCCAGGGCGACGCGCTGCTGCTGACCGCCGGACAGCTGCTGGGGGTGTCGCGCGGCCATGCCGCCGAGCTCGACGAGCTCGAGCGCCTCCTCCACGCGGCGGCGGACGTCGCCCTTGGCCACCTTCTGGCGGCGCAGCCCGAAGGCGATGTTGTCGAACACGTTGAGGTGCGGGAACAGCGCGTAGTTCTGGAACACCGTATGGACGTTGCGGCGGTGAGGCGGGACCTGGGCGACGTCGAGGCCGTCGAGCATGATCTCGCCGGAAGTGGGCCGGACGAAGCCGGCGATCATGCGCAGCGTCGTCGTCTTGCCGCAGCCCGACGGTCCGAGCAGCGAGAAGAACTCGCCGGCGTTGATCGAGGCATCGATGGCGTCGACCGCCAGCGTCTCGTCGTATTGCTTGGTGAGGGCGCGGAGCTGGACGTCGCCGGGCATCAGGCCTCCATTCCGGAGAGCTCGCGAAGCGCGGAGGCCCCGCCGCGCGAGGACGCGGTGCGGCGCCCGAGCACCGTGTAGACGAGATAGCCGATCGCGATGGCCAACAGCGTCGTGGAGACGAGGATCGTCGCCAGGGCGTTGAGCGCCGGGGTGCTGGTGCCGCCGCGGGCATTGGAGTAGAGATACATGGGAATGGTGGTGGTCGAGGCGGTGGATGACATGTACTGGGTAACCACGAAGTCGTCAATGGACAGCGCGAACACGATGAGCATGCTGGCCAGGATCGCCGGCATCAGAAGCGGCAGCAGCACGAGTCGGAGGGCGGCCCACGACGTGGCCCCGAGATCGCGCGCGGCCTCCTCGTACTGGGGTCCGATCGAGGCCAGCCGGCTGCGGATGATCACCACGACGTAGGACAGTGAGAAGGTCACCTGGCCCACCACCTGGGCGACCGTGCCGAGGTGGATGGCATTGAATGGGAACAGCGCCAGCTGGGTGAAGACGACCAGCAGGGACACCGCCATGACGATCTCGGGCGTGACCAGCGGGATGAGCATCAGCGAGTTGGCGACCCCCGAGCCGCGGCCGCGCCAGCGCGCCAGCCCCACCGCCAGCAGCACGCCCAGCGGCGTGGCGATGAGCATGTCGAGCCCGGCCAGCAGGAGGCTGTGGACGAGCGCCTGCGTGTACTGGGGATCGTGGAAGATCGACTGGCTGGGATCGCCCCACCACCAGCGGGTGGAGAAGCCCTGCCAGACGCTGCGCGACTTGCCGGCGTTGAAGCTGAACAGGATCGCGATCACCACCGGCACCAGCGCCCACGCGACGTAGGTCCAGGTGACGGCGACGAGGAACCGCGGCTCGCCCCACGGGTTGCGCAGGAACCGGGGCACGAGGCTGCGCCTTGGCGCTGGGGCCGGGGCGGGCGCGACCGGGCGGGGCGCGGCATCGGGCGCGGAGGTGGTGGTCGTGCTCATGCGAGCTGTCGTTTCTGATCGCGTGCCGTCTGGTACAGGTAATACGCCATGCCGACCGCGAGGATGGCCATCAGCACGAGCACCAGCGAGGCCCCGAGGTTCTTCTCCGACCCCCCTTGGACGAAGATGTTGATCTCGTTCCCGAGCATGTTGGTCTTGGGTGAGGCTGAGATGAGGTCGTTGGTGTAGTAGTCGCCGAACATCGGCAGCACCACGAGCGCCGAGCCGGCGAGGATGCTCGGTCGGCTGAGCGGCAGCGTGACCCTGAGGAAGGCCTGCCACGGCGTCGCGCCAAGGTCGCGGGCGGCCTCGATCTGACTACCGTCGATGCGGTCCAGGCCGGCGAACACGGGCAGGATGAAGTACGGGATGTAGCCGTAGACAAGGGCGAGGATCACCGAGTAGGCGTTGCCGTTGAGCCAATCCGGCGGGTTGCCGATGCCGATCGCGTTGAGGATCTGGTCGACGTAGCCGTCGGGGGAGAGGAGGCCGATCCAGGCGAGCATGCGCAGCAGGTAACTCACCCAGAACGGGATGACCAGCAGCACGATGAGCAGCGTCTTGGAGCGCTTGGCGTGGCGCGCCACGTAGTAGGCCACCGGGTAGCCGATGGCAAAGCACAGACCCAGCGAGACCGACACGTAGACGAGCGTGTTGCGCACGGCCGGCCAGTACTCGCCGCCCGGCAGCGAGCCGCTGAACGCCTTGGACAGCCAGCCCGGGTTCCAGTTGGCCGGGTTCCACGCCGGGATCGGCTGGAACAGGAAGTCCACCTGGCCCATCGCGATCGCCACCACCGCGTAGGCGGGGATCACGACGAAAAGCAGCAGCCACACGACCCCCGGAAGGGCGAAGGCTCGCCAGTAGGAGGCGCGGTTGTCGATCGAGGTCGCGCTCACGACGATTTGATGGCCGCCCAGGCGTTCTCCCACAGGGCCTGCCCGGCCTGGCTGAGCGTGCCCTGGACATAGCCGTTCTTGAACTGCTGCTCCCGGATCAGCGTGTTGGTGAGGTTGGGCGCGAGGTAGCCCTTCTTGACCACGGCCTCGGGGGTCATCGCGTTGAGCGGCTGCTGGTAGCCGGTGTAGCTGAAGTTCGAGAACGCCTGCTGGGTGTCGAGCAGGTGGTTGAGGAACAGATGCGCGAGCACCGGGTTCTTGGCGCCCCTGAGCACCGCCATGGTGTCGTTGTTGATGGGGCCGCGACCGTCAGAGGGCCACCAGTAGGCGAACGCGGTCGCCTTTGTGCCCTTCGGCGGCGTAGGAGGGGATGACGGCCATGTCGCCCGACCACGCCTGGTGCAGCCACAGCGAGCCGTCGGCCAGCCGCTGGTACTCGTTGGTGTCGAACTTCAGGTTGGTCGTCGACACCAGTTGCTGGATCGACTTCTGTGCGGCGTTGATGTGCGCCGGGTCCTCGGTGTTGACGTCGGTGATGCCGTTGTGCAGCAGGCCCATGGTGAGGCCCTCGTGCTGGTCGTCGAGCATGCCGACCTTGCCGCTGATCTTGGGGCCCTCTGTCCACAGCGACGACCATGGCGCCGACGCGTTGGCCGGGTTGAAGCCGGGGAGCTTGTCGGTGCGCCAGCCGATCCCGGTGGTGTAGATCGTGTAGGGCACCGTGTAGCGCGCGCCGACGTCGTACCACGGGTTGTTGAGCGAGGGCCAGACGTTGGCCTTGAGGTTGGGGATGTAGCTCAGGTTGATCGGCTGGAGGATCTTGCCGACGACCAGCTGCTCGAGGTAGACGAGCTCAGGCACGAACACGTCGAACTGGACGGCGCCCGAGTCGAGCTTGGCCACGGCCTCGTCGATCGTGTCGAAGGTGCTGATCTGGACCTTGACGTTGTACTTCTTCTCGAAGGCCTTGACGACGTCCTGGTTGATGTAGTCGATCCAGTTGTAGAGCTGGAGCGGTCCCTTCTCCGGCTGCATGCCGGACGCGATCGGCTTGTTGTCGGCGTAGATGGGGAGCGTGAGCGGGGCGTCGGGGCGCGCCAGGGGCAGCCCGCCGGGGCCGAGCTTGGCGGGTGCCGCGCTCGATGCGCCGGAGCTTGCCCCCGAGCTCGAGCCCGAGCTCGGGGCCACGGGCGTGGTGCTCCCGCAAGCGGCGAGCAGCGCCGGGATCGACAAACCGGCGGCGGCTCCGCCGGCGCGCTTGATGAAAGTTCGTCGGGTGGGGCGATCCACCCAAGGGGTCTCGTCCGTCATGGCGTGGCTCCTCTCCTCTGAGTGGTCTCGATCGGCCGGCTGCGGCGCAGCTCGCACTTCAGTTCGCTGCTGGCGAGCGCGAGGCACCGGTCGACCATCCGCGCCGCCGTGACGTCGGGCTGGCCCAGGGTGACCTGGACCCCGAGTCCGTCCATCAGTCCGCTGAGCGCCAGCGCGAAGTCATCGGGGTCGGCGTGGCGTCGCTGAACTCGCCCGACTGCTGGCCGTCGCGGACGATGTCGGCGATCAGCACGCGCTGGCGGCGGTCCAGGCGGAAGTAGGAGCGGCGGACGCTCGGGTCGCGCCGGGCGCGGACCCAGATCTCCATCCACAGCGTGTAGTCGTTGAGACCGCCGGGCCCGAGGCTCGTCTCCTCGATGAGGTTGACGAGGCGGTCGCCGGCGTCCTCGAACCGGATCCTGGCCCTCGGACAGCCGCTCATAGAAGCGTGCGGTCGGCGAACTCCACCGCCTCCTCGAGGAGCCGATCCTTGGACTCGAAGTAGTAGAGGATGGTCGGCGAGCTTGTCCCGGCGCGCTCGGCGATGTCGCCGATGCGCGTGTCGAACAATCCACGCTCATAGAGCACCTCGGCGGCGGCGGCGATGATCTGCGGCTTACGCAGGTGGTCGACTTTGGGTCGCGGGCTCAATTCTCCTCCGTCACGTCTGCGAGACGTATACTGAATCGCGAGTCAGGAAACTAGCCCGCGGGCCGCCTGCTTGTCAAGCGGGGAATCGTGTGGATTGGGTGAGGGAGAGTGCGGATGGCCGATGTCCTTGTGCTGGGAGCAGGTCTGGCCGGACTGTCGGCGGCGCGTGATCTGGCGGGTGGAGGAGCCGACGTACTGGTGCTCGAGGCCCGCTCGCGCGTGGGCGGCCGGGTCGAGGCGACGACGCTGCCCGACGGGCGCACCGTGCAGCTGGGCGGCGAGGTCATCGGCCACAAGCACACCGCCTACCTGGAGCTCCTGGGCGAGCTCGGGTTGTCAGCCGAGCCCAGCTACGTCGCCGATCCCGGCGAGATCAGCTGGGGCCTGGACGAGGGCGTGTTCGTGGGCGACGACGTGCCGTGGCTGACCCCGGAGGAGCGCGCCGACGCCGAACGGATCGACGGCCTGCTCGCAGGCCTGGCCGCCGAGATCGACCCCGATGATCCGTGGAGCCATCCCGATGCCGCGCGCCTGGACCAGCTCAGCCTGGGCGCCTGGCTGCGCCTCCAGGGCGCGCTTCCCGCGGTGCGCCGCCGCTACGCGCTGGGGTCCCTGTCGCTGTCCTGCGACGGCCCGGATCGCAGCTCGCTGCTCGCCGACCTGCGCAAGCACGCGACGCTCGCCGGCCATGGCTTCTATGACCTGGCCGAGTGGGAGGGCCTGCGCTGCTCGGCCGGCTCGGCCGAGGTGGCGCTGCGGATGGCGGCCGAGCTGGGGTCGCGCGTGCGGTTGGGCGCGGTGGTGTCGCGGGTGGAGGTGCTGGGCCCTCGCGGGGTGGTGGTCGGGTTGGCTGACGGCGAGGAGCTCCGCGCCGAGGCCGTGGTCTGCGCGCTGCCCGCCGGGCCGCTGCGCGCCGTGGAGATCACCGGGCTCAGGAACGCGCGCCTGGCCTCGCTGCGGGCGCTGCGCCAGGCGCTGGCGGCCAAGCTGGTGGTGGCCTACCCCGACTCGTTCTGGCAGCGCAACGGCCAGAACGGCCTGGCCGAGACCGAGTGGCTGTTCGGGTCCACGTGGTCCCAGGGCGAGGGGGTGCTGTCCCTGCTGGTCCCGCCCGAGCGCCTGTCGGCCTTCCTTGCCGCGCCGCCCGACGCGCGCAGGGGGGTGATTTTGGGTGGGCTCGAGGCTCTCTATGGAGAGGGGGCCCGAACGCCTGAGGCGTTCATCGAGCGCCCCTGGGGCGCCGACCCCTTCACGCTGGGCTACATCACGAGCTGGGCGCCCGGGGATCTCATGGCCGCCGGGCCGCTGCACGGCCAGCACGAGCCCCCGTTCTACGTCGCCGGGTCCGATCACTGGGTGGCGGGGTACATGGAGGGCGCGGTGCGCACGGGGCGCGGTGCGGCGCGGGCGGCGCTGGCGGTCGGCTCCGCGGTCTAGCCGCTTCGCCACAGGCTGGAGAGCGTGCCAGAGTCGCTCGCGGGGTCCCGGTGTGTCACGGAATCCATGTGGGGGATGGAATGCGTACCACCCTCACCCCGCCCGGAACGGCTTGTCACGGTTTCCAGGGTCAGGCGGTGCTGCGGAGGCCGGCCTCGCCGGCGCTGTCGCTCTCGCCCCGGGCGCTGTCGTCGCTGAGCGCACCGTCTGCCCCCGGCGCAGCGTCGCCGCTCACCAGCCGCTCGCCCAGCCCGAGCTCGGCCGCCAGCGCCGCGGACACCGACCGCCGCGCGCGCTCCAGCGGGATGGTGGAGTCCCCGATCAGCGTGCGCACCCCGAAGCCGTCGAGCAGCGCCAGCGTCCGGTCGGCGACCTCCTCGGGGTCGCAGCGCTGAAACTCGCCGTCGCGAATCCCGGCGGTGATCTCGTCGGCAAACCACGCGCGCATGCGCGCGTAGAGCTCCTCGGCCACCGGCCTCAGCTCCGGGTGGCGCACGGCGCGCAGCCACAACTCCACCCACAGCACCCAATCCTCCTCCAGCGCGGCCGTGGTGGGCAGGCACTGGTCGATCATCGACTGCAGGCGCTCGGCATGCGTGGCGCCCTCCGGCAGGTCACTCTCCACCCGGACGTCACCGGCCTGCGCGTAGGAGTACTCGAGCGCCTCCGCCAACAACGCCTCGCGCGTCTCGAAGTGGTAGTGGACGTTCGCCGTGGAGACTCCGGCCTCCATCGCGATCCGCGCGATGCGGACCCCGTCGATGCCCTCGCGGGCGATCTGGCCGACCGCCGCGGCCAGGATCCGGTCGCGCCCGTCGCGCCGGCTCGCCATCAGCCGGCCGCGGCCTCCACACCGTTGCCGACGGCGTCCGCACCGTTGGTGGCGCGCGAACCGTGGGCGCCGGCCATCGCCGGCGTCAGGTCGCCCCGGATGCGGTCGGCGAACCACGCGACGCCCTTCTCCCGCGCCGACAGCGGCCCGCAGCGGTAACCGCGCGTCTGCAGCCCCTGCTGGACGTTGTCCACGAGGTCGATGTCCTCGTCGAGGACGAGGGTGTTCAGCCGCTGGTTGGCCCACTGCACGAACCGGGTGCGCGGGCTGGCGCTCGCCGGGCGATAGCGAGGCCGACACGTCCCGTGTGCTGGCGACGCCGTTGGGCAGCAGCTGCCAGGTCCCGACCTGGTCGGGGTAGAGGTCGATCGTCGTGTTGGGATAGATGTAGACGTAGCGCCAGACCTTCCGGTCGCGCTCGGGCAGGCCCGGCATCGGGGTGACGAGCTGGGCGTAGAGCCGCTCGAGGCGGTTGCTCGAGGGCTTGTCGCGCAGCGGCGCGTCGAACCACAGGTAGTGCTCGTTGACCTCGACGTCGTAGTGCTTGTAATCGAGCATCCGCATGAGGCCCGGGTGGGCGATGGGGATGTGGTAGCCCTCGATGTAGTTGTCGGCCACGACCTTCCAGTTGGCCGGCTGGGTGCCGCCCGCGGGCGCGAATGGCGTGAGCGTCTCGATCCGGTAGGGGGCCAGGCGCTGGGGCAGGTCCCCGACGAGCTCGGCCAGCGGCGCCGCGTCGTTGTCGAGGTTGACGAACACGAGGCCGCACATCTCCTCGACGCGGACGGGCATGAGGCTCAGCGACCGCTTGTCCAGCTTCTCCCCGAAGGCCATCCCCTCGGGCACTCCGATCAGCGACCCGTCCATCTTGTAGGTCCAGCCGTGGTAGCGGCAGCGGATCGCCGCCTTGCACTGGCCCGAGCCGCTGAGAAGCCGCGAGCCGCGGTGGCGACAGACGTTGAGGTAGGCGCGCAGCGTCCCCTTGTCGTCGCGCACGACGAGCACCGGCTGGCTGCCCGCGGCGGCGGTGATGTAGCTGCCCGTGTTGGCCAGCTGGGAGACGTGCCCGGCCAGCTGCCAGGTCCGCTCGAAGATGAGCTCCTGCTCGGCCGCCTCCAGGGCGGGATCGGTGTAGAAGCCGGGCTCGAGGGCGATCCCCGACGGGGCCGGCGCGGAGCCGTTGACGGTGGGTGAGGACGACGTGGGGGAGGCGACGGTGCTTTCCATATTCTCATCCTGACTTTGTGATCAGTTGATGTATTCTAACCGCCATGGTCAAGCGCGCGTCCTGGCTGTCGATCACGCCCGAGCCCGAGCGCGAGCTCCCCGAGGCGGTGGCGACCCTCGCCGCCGGGCGCCGGGTCGGCGCCGATCTCATCGCCGCCGAGCAGGCCCGGATCGAGCGCCTGATCCTCCACGGAGGCCGGCGCCGCTGGCTGGCCTACCTCCATGACGTCGTCGACCTGATCGCCGCTGGGAACGGCAGCGACGACCCCGACGTCGTCGCCGCGCGTGAGCGAGCGACCAAGGTGATCGCCAACCACCACAACCTTCTGCTGGGGCTGCCGGGGGACGGGGTGGGTGGGGACAGTTTCACCGCCACCGACGCGAGCCGCCTGCGCGCGCTCGACCTGACCGACGCCTAGGAGCCGCATGAGCATGACCACCACGAGCACGACCACGACAGCTGGCGGCCACCGACCTCTCCGACGAGCATCTCGCCCTTCAGCAGCGGGCGCGCGAGTACGTCGAGCGGGTCCTTCGCCCGCTGGAGCTCACCGCCGAGGCGGCCGGAGGCCGGCTCCCCGAGGAGACCGTCGAGCACATCAAGCGCGAGGCGATCGCGGCGCGCCTGCAGGGCGGGCGGGTCCCGGCCGAGCTCGGCGGGCAGGGCTGGTCGATGTGCGAGTGGTTCCTGGTCAACGAGCAGTTCGGCCGTGTCACCAACGGTCTGCACTGGCACGTCCCGAGCGTCTACAACGTGTGGGTCGAGGCCAGCCCCGAGCAGGTCCAGCGCTACGTGGTGCCCGCGCTGCGCGGCGAGGGCGGCGACGCCTACGCCGTCACCGAGGCCGAGGCCGGCTCCGATCCCAGCGGGATCGCCACCACCGCCGTCGCCACCGACGCCGGCTGGCGCATCAACGGGGAGAAGTGGTTCGTCACCTCCGGCGACGTCGCTCGCGTGCTGATCGTGGTGGCCAACGTCATCGACGGCGCCGACCGGCTCCCCACGCTGTTCCTGGTCGAGCCGCAGGCCAAGGGCGTGGAGTTCGTCGATGACCCGCTGTACACGCACAACTATCCCCACGGCCATCCGACCGTCCGCTTCAGCGATGTCGAGGTGGCCGCCCGACGCGGTCGTCGGCGGCGTGGGCAACGGCGACGAGCTCCAGCGCCGCTGGTTCACCGAGGAGCGGCTGGGCATCGCCACCCACGGCCTCGGCGCGATGTGGCGGCTGCTCGACGAGACGACCGAGTGGGTCCTGAACCGCAGGCAGGGCGGGCATGCGCATCATGGATTACCAGGGGATCTCGTTCCCCCTGGCCGACTCGGCCACCGACGCCACCGTCGGCCGCCTGCTGGCGCTGCACGTCTGCGAGATGGTGGACGCCGGGGCGGACCCCAAGCTCATCCACGCCAAGGCCTCGATGGCCAAGCTGTTCGTCTCCGAGGCGGCGGGCCGCTGCGCTGACCGGGCGGTGCAGGCATTCGGCGGGCGCGGCTACCTGCGCTCCAACGTCGCCGAGCGCTTCAACCGGGAGCTGCGCGTCGACCGGATCTGGGAGGGCACCTCGGAGATCCAGCGGCTGATCATCGCCCGCGCGCTCGAGCGCCGCGGGGTGGAGGCGACGATCCATTGACCGCCGTCCGGACACCCGAGGCCGACCGCAAGGCCGACCTCGGCCGCCTCATGCGCCCGGCGACGATCGCCGTCGTCGGCGCCACCGATCGAGCCGGCAGCTACGCCGCCGAGACCTTGGTCAACCTCGAGCTCATCGGCTTCCCGGGCCCGGTCTACGGGGTCAACCCGAAGCGGACCGAGGTCATGGGGCGCGTGTGCGTGCCGAGCTGTCGCCGACCTGCCGGAGGCCGTCGATGCCGTCGTGGTGGCCATTCCGGCCGCCGGGGTCGCGGCCGCCATCGACCAGGCGGGCGCCCGCGGGTGTGGCGGTGCGGTGGTGTTCAGCGCGGGGTTCGGCGAGGTGGAGTCCGGGCGCGGGTACCACGACGACCTCGTGGCCGCGGCGCGCCGCCACGGGCTGCCTGTCTGCGGTCCCAACTGCAACGGGATCGTCTCCCCGGCCTCACGCACGGCGCTGTGGGGCGATGCCTTCTCCGTTCCCGAGCCCGGCCCCGTGGCGCTCGTCTGCCAGAGCGGCAACGTCGCCGTCAACGCCCTGGCCACTCGGCGCGGGCTGCGCTTCCACACCGTCATCGCCAGCGGCAACCAGGCGATCCTCACCGCCGGCGACTATCTCACGTTCCTGGCCGGGGAGACCGCCCCCTCCCACCCCGTCGGGGCCGTCGCTCTGTACCTGGAGGATGACGGCGGGCCGGGGCTCGTCGACGGCTTGGCCGCGTGCGCCGATGCCCGGATCCCGGTGGTGGTATTGAAGGTCGGGCAGCTCCGCGGCGGGCGCGCGGGCGGCCGCCGCCCACAGCGGGGCTCTGGCCGGAGACCAGCGCGTCTTTCGCAGCCTGATCGAGGAGGCGGGCGCGGTGTGGGCCGACGACGTCCACGACCTGCTCGAGCTGTCCAAGACGATCGCCACCCGCCGGGTCTCGCCGTCACGTTCCGCGAGCGCGCGTGGGCTGGCGATCATGACCTGCAGCGGCGGCGACTCCGCGCAGGGCGCCGACGAGGCGTCGCAGCTCGGCGTGGAGCTCCCGGCGCTCGCCCCGCGGACACAGGCACGCCTCGCGGAGCTCCTGCCCTCGGCGGCCACCCCGGCCAACCCGCTCGACTACACGGCGATGATCTGGGGGGACGTACAGGCGCTGGGCGAGCTGGTCCGGGCCCTGGGCGACGACCCGGCGATCGGTCAGGTCCTGGTCTTCTACGACCAGCCCCACGGGATGACCGGCGCGCCCGCGGAGTCCTGGCGGGCGGTCCGCGAGGGCGTGATGCTCGGCGCGAGGCTCACCGACGTGCCCGTGATGGTCTCCTCGACGCTGCCCGAGCTGCTCGACGACGCCGCCGCGGCCGAGTTCGCGGCGGCCGGGGTGCCCGCCGCCGCGGGGCTGCGCACCGGACTCAGATGCGCCGCCGCCGCGCTGGACGCCGGTGCAGCCGCGGACGGTGAGCGTCTGCGCGCGATCGCGGCCGCCGCTCGCGCCACCGCCGCCGTCCGCGATCCGACCGGCGGTGACTGGCTGCCCGAGCACGAGGCCAAGGAGCTGCTGCGCGCCGCCGGCGTCGCCGTGCCCTACGGGGTGGCCGTCGAGGGCGAGGACGACGCGGTTGCGGCGTGGCGCGAGCTCGATGGCCCGGTGGCGCTCAAGCTGAGCGCGGCGCGCGTCCAGCACAAGAGCGAGCTCGGTGGTGTCGCCCTGGGGCTGGACTCCGAGAGCGACGTCCGCAGCGCCCACCAGACGCTGGCCGCGCTCGCCGATGCGCACGACGGGAGCATCCTGGTCGAGCGGATGGCTCCGCCGGGCGTCGAGCTCATCGTCGCCGCGCACACCGACGGCGTCGTGCCGGCGCTCGTGATCGGCCTCGGCGGGATCTGGACCGAGCTCCTGCGCGACGTCGCCGTCATCCCGCTGCCCGCCGACGCCCCGCGGATCGAGCGAGCCATCGCCACCCTGCGCGGGGCCCCGCTGCTGCTTGGTGGCCGCGGGCGCCCCGGGGCCGACGTCGCGGCGGCGGCCCGGCTGGCGGAGCAGGTCGGCGCGCTGCTGCTGGAGCACCGGCTGGCCACAGTCGAGTGCAACCCGGTGCTCGTGGGGGAGACCGCCCCCACCCACCCCGGCGGCGCGGTCGCGGTCGACGCGGCGATCAGGACCAGAGAACGGCGATGACCGCGCGGCGCGACACCTACGACGTCGCCGTCGTCGGCGGCGGCTTCGCCGGGGTCACGGCGGCCCGCGAATGCGCGCTGCGGGGCCGCAGCGTCATCTTGCTCGAGGCCCGCGATCGCCTCGGTGGGCGGACCTGGAGCGCGGAGTGGGACGGCTGGCAGATCGAGTACGGGGGCGCCTGGGTGCACTGGCACCAACCGCACACGTTCTCGGAGATCACGCGTGCGGGCCTGGAGACGACGCTCGGTCCCGACGCGCAGCGCGCCCACTGGCATGTCGGCGCCGAGCGCCACGTGGGCACGATCGCCGAGCGCGACGCCATCGCGCAGACCGGCTGGGACCAGTTCGTCGACGGCGTGCGCGAGGCGCTGCCCGCGCCCCACGCGCCGCTGCATGCCCTCGACAGGCTCTCCGCGTTTGACCGTCTCAGCATCGCGCAGCGCGTCGACCAGCTCACGCTCTCTGAGGAGGAGCGCGATGTGCTGTGCGCCGAGCTCGAGTCACTGGCCCACGCACCGCTGGACGATGCGGGCGCCGTGTCGGTGCTGCGGTGGCACGCCCTGTCGGGCTACAGCCTGCGGCTCACCCAGGAGACCGGCGGGCGGGTGACGATCGACGCCGGGACCGGCGCGCTGCTCGCCGCGATCGCCGATGCCGCGCCCTTTGAGCGCCGTGTCAACACGCCCGTGGCCGCCATCGCCACGCGGCCGGACGGGGTGGAGCTCACCACGCGCGAGGGCGACGGCATCCGCGCCCGCACCGCGATCGTGGCCGTCCCCCTCAACGCGCTGGGAGCAATCGCCTTCGACCCGGTGCTGCCCGAGGACAAGCAGGCGGCGATCGCCCTGGGGCAGGCCAGCCGTGGCATCAAGATCATGCTCCGGGTCCGCGGCGAGCACCTCAGGCAGAACGCCATCCGACCCGGGCATCCGTTCGGCTACCTCGGCTCCGAGGAGCTCGACGGCGACGGGACGCAGCTCATGATCGGCTTCGGGCCCGACGCCGCGGACTGCGACGCCACCGATCTGCGCGCCGTCCAGCAGCAGCTCGACGCGATCCTCCCCGGCTACGAGCTCCTCGGCGCCACCGCCCACGACTGGCTGGCCGACGAGTTCTCCCAGGGCACGTGGGCGATCCACCGTCCCGGTTGGTACGAGCACCACCACGCGGCGATGCGCCGCCCCGAGCCCGGCCTCAGCTTCGCGGGCTCGGACCTCGCCAACGGGTGGGCCGGGTTCATCGACGGCGCGATCGAGTCCGGGCTGCGCGCGGGTGCGGGCGCGGCTGGCCTCAGCCGCTGACCGGCAGCGACTCGAGCGCGGCCAGCCCGCCCTCCAGCGAGTCGGCGAGCTGATCGAGCTCAGGCCGCCCGACGGACTCGGCGAACAGATAGGGCAGCTCGACGAGCTCGGTGGCGAGCCCCTCGCGCAGGCGGGCGAGCTGCTCGCGCTGGGCGGTCATGCGCGCATGCTCGGAGAGCGCGGCGCCCAGCGCCGCGCCGATGAGCGGCTGCCCGGCGCGCCGGCGCGCCTTCGCCAGCGCGGTGCGCTCACGTGCGGAGAACCGCTGCGGGTAGCAGGCGTTGACGATGGTGGCCTCGAGCGTGAGCTGCTCCTCGGCCAGGGCGTCGCGCAGCCACAACGTCTCGTTGACCGGCATCTCCTCCGCGGTGGCGACGGCGATGACCGCGGTGAAGTCCGCGTCGGCGATCGTGGCGGCGATGACCCCGGCCTGATGGGCGATCGGCCCGACGCGGGCGATCTCGGCGAAGGTCCGCGGGGTGCGCAGGATGCCGACGCCATGGCCCGCGGCGGGCGAGTCGACGATGACCAGGTCATAGACGTTGCCGCCGTCGCTGCGCCGCTCATGCTGGGCCAGCTCCCAGAGCTTGCCCACGCTGAGCAGCTCGCGCATGCCCGGCGTCGCCATCGCAAAGGCCCCGAACAGCCGGCTCTGTCCCAGCGCCTGCCCCACGGCACCGGTCTTCACGCGCAGGTACTCGTCCATCGCGAGCTGGGGATCGACGGAGATCGTGAACAGATTCTCGGTGAGCTCGACCTCCTCGAAGGTGCGCCCACGCCGGTCAAAGGCCTGCCCCACGCGCTCCTGGCTGGCCAGCTCGGCGACGATCGTGCGCAGCCCGCGGCGCGCGGCGACCACCCCGAGCGCGGTGGCGACGGTTGACTTGCCGACGCCCCCCTTGCCGGTGACGAAGATCAGGCGACGGTCAAAGAGCCCGGGCACGACCCCAGAACATAGCTTTTAGGGTGGCTATGAGGGCCAAACGCCCCATCTGGCAAAGGATTTCCTCATCCACGTGCGAATACAGGCGCGAATGAGTCCCCGATCGCATCGGAGCCGGAAGACAATGCCCACCTGCAAGGTGATCGCGCTCGCCAACCAGAAGGGTGGCGTTGCCAAGACCACAACAACTTTGAACCTGGCCGTCGCCTTTGCCGAGGAAGGGCACCGTGTCCTGTGCTGTGACATGGACCCGCAGGGCAACCTGACGATGTCCCAGGGGATCGACCCCGACACGCTGGAGAAGTCGATGTACGACGTGCTCGTGCACCACATCTCCATCCGTGAGGTGATCCGCAAGCGGGAGGTCGATGTCGCGTGCGCGTCGATCGACCTCGCGGGAGCAGAGATCGCGATGTCGACGATGATCGGCCGCGAGCGCTCATTGCAGAAGGCGCTCAAGGAGGTCGAGGAGGACTATGACTTCGTCTTCATCGACACTCCGCCGAGCCTCGGGCTGCTCACAATCAACGCGCTGACGGCCTCCGACAAGGTGATCGTCCCCGTCCAGTGCGAATATCTGTCGATGCGCGGCCTGATCCAGCTGCAGAACACTCTCACCATGATCCGCGAGAACCTCAACCCCGACGTTGAGATCGAGGGCATCCTGCCCACGCTCGTCGACCTCCGCACGTTGCACGCCAAGGAGGCGATCGAGCTGTTGGAGGAGAACTTCGGCGACCAGGTGTTCGCGTCGCGCATTCGCAAGACCGTCCGGTTTGCCGAGGCGCCGGTGAAAGGGATGTCAGTACTGAAGTACGATCCCGACGGTCTTGCCGCCCACGCCTACAGGCAGCTCGCCAAGGAGGTCCTCGCAAATGGCAACCGGTAAGCGCGCGAGCATGCGGGAGGGGCCGCTCGCCGACCTATTCCGCAAGACGACCGAGGACGGGCGGGATGGTGGCACCCAGCGGGAGCCCGACGCGCCCGCGTCGACGCCGGAGCCGACCTCGCCGGCGAGCGAGTCGATCAAGCCGCCGCCGGAGCGCGCGACGCCCGAGCCCGACCGCGCGACACCCGAGCCCGACGCGCCGGACCGCGCGACGCCCGAGCCGCGCCGCCGCGCCCACCCCTCCCTGGAGTCGGACGCCCAGTCGCCGATGATCGACGAGCCCGAGCGTGAGATCCCGTCGCCTCAGGAGCGTCTGCGCCACGCCTTCTCGGCTGACATTCCGGCCAACCTCATGGAGCGCCCCGAACCGCCGGAGCCGACGCGTGACGTCTACGCGCGCGCCGATCACGAGCACGACGCCTACCCGTCAGCGGCCGCCGTGGGCCATCCGGTGCTGCGCGTCGTCGGCGTCGGCGGGGCCGGCGTCAACGCCGTCAACCGCATGGTCGAGGCCGACATCACCGGCGTGGAGTTCCTGGCCATCAACACCGACCTGCAGTCGCTGCAGCTGTCGGCGGCCGGCGAGACCCTGCACATCGGCGACGCGGTGACGCGCGGGCTGGGCTCGGGCTCTGACCCGGATCTCGGCCGGCGTGCCGCACGCGACGAGTACGACCGCATCAAGGCGCTGCTGCGTGGGTCGGACATGGTGTTCATCGCCGCCGGCGCCGGCGGCGGCACCGGGACGGGCGCGGCGCCGATCGTGGCCCAGATCGCCCGTGAGGTCGGGGCGCTGACGGTCGGCATCGTGACCTTGCCGTTCCAGTTCGAGGGCTCGCGCCGCCGTGCGCAGGCCGAGGCCGGGATCGCGGCGTTGCGTGAAGAGGTCGACACGCTCATCGTCGTCCCCAACAACCGCCTGCTGTCGGTGCTCGACCGCGGCGTGTCCATGGTGGACGCCTTCCGCGTCGCCGACGACGTGCTGCGTCAGGGCGTGCAGGGCATCTCTGACCTGGTGACGCTGCCGGGCCTGATCAACCTGGACTTCGCCGACGTGCGCACGATCATGACCGACGCCGGCAGCGCTCTGCTGGGGATCGGGATGGGCACCGGCGAGCGCCGGGCGATCGACGCCGCGGAGCAGGCCGTCGCCTCGCCGCTGCTGGAGACCAGCATGGAGGGGGCCCATTCCATCCTGCTGTCGATCACCGGCGGCAGGGACATCTCGCTGTGGGAGGTCAACGAGGCCGCCAAGGCGGTTGCCGAGGCCGCCCACCAGGACGCCAACATCATCTTCGGCGCCATGGTCGACGACAAGCTCGAGGATCAGGTGTGGGTGACGGTGGTGGCGACCGGGTTCGGGGACGAGCGTCCCCGCCGTCGCGAGGAGGCGCCGAGCGCGCGGTCGCGGTCCGAGGAGGAGCCTCGCGTGAGCCGCATGCGCGAGCCGGCCGGCGAGCCGCGGGTGAGCCGCATGCGCCGCACCGCCACGGAGCTCGACGTCCCAGAGTTCATCCCCAGACGCTGACGTACCGCCGTTGATGCCGTGACCGCGCCGGGCACCCAGCTTGGCGTCGTCGCCGCGGGCCATCCCATGAGCGCGCGGGTGGGTGCCGATGCGCTGTTGGCCGGCGGCAACGCCGTCGACGCCGCTCTGGGGGCGATGCTGGCGTCGTTCGCCTGCGAGCCGCTGCTCACCGGCCTCGGCGCTGGGGGCTACATGCTCGTCGTCGCGCCGGGACAGCCGCCGACGCTGCTGGACTTCTTCGTCGAGGCGCCAGGTCGCGGAGAACCGGACCCCGCCCACCCGCGCTCGGAGCTCATCCCCGTGCCGGTGTCATTCGGCGATGCGGTGCAGACGTTCCACGTCGGCGAGGCGTCGGTGGGCACGTTCGGGATGCCGGCGGGCGTGAGCGAGGCCGCCCGCCGCTTCGGCCGCTTCCCCCTGGAGCGGCTGGTCGAGCCCGCCGCCCGCCTCGCGCGCGAGGGGGTGCCGCTCAACCCCCAGCAGGCCTACATCATCGAGATTCTCGGCGCGATCGTCACCTCGACCCCCGAGGCCGCGGCGCTGTTCGCGCCCGACGGGCGACTGCTGCGCGCGGGCGAGAGGCTGCGCCAGCCCGAACTGGGGGACGCGCTGGAGCGCCTGGGCTCCGAGGGGGCGCGGCCGTTCTACGAGGGCGACATCGCCGCCGCGATCGTCGAGTGGCTGACCGAGCGGGGCGGCCTGGTCACCAAGGCGGATCTCAGCGCGTACGAGGTGGTCGACCGCGAGCCGGTGCGCACCAGCTTCCGCGGCCGCGACGTGGTCACCAACCCACCGCCGTCCGCGGGCGGGATCCTCATCGCCCGGGCCCTGGCCATGCTGGACGGGGTGCCCGCCGCGCCCTCGGTCGTTCAGCTCGTCGACGTGATGGAGAGCACCCAGAACGAGCGCACCCCGGAGTTCCTGGCCGGCCTCGCCGACCCGCGCTTCGTGCAGGAGTTCCTGGCCCGGCCGGTGGGCCGATTGGGATCCACGACCCACATCGCGGCGCTTGACCGGGACGGGTGGGCCTGCTCGGTGACCTGCTCCAACGGCTCGGCATCCGGCGTCATCGTGCCCGGGACCGGTGTACACCTCAACAACATGCTCGGCGAGCAGGACCTCAACCCCCTCGGCTTTCACAGCCACCCGCCCGGCCGGCGGATGCCGAGCATGATGTCCCCGACCATCGTCCTGCGCGACGGCGCCGCCCAGTTGGCCGTGGGCAGCGCCGGCTCCAACCGGATCCGCTCGGCGGTGCTCCAGACGATCATCCGCTCGATCGATGACGGGCTCGAGGCCCAGGCCGCGATCGACGCGCCACGGGTCCACTTCGAGGACGACATGGTCTACACCGAGCCTGGAATCGACGTCGCCGCACTCGAGGCCGCCGGCCGCTCGGTGAGCCCGTTCCGCGACCGCAATCTGTTCTTCGGCGGCGCGCAGGCCGCGGCCCTGGACCCCGCCGGGCGCTTCTCGGGCGGCGGTGACCCGAGGCGGGGCGGTGCGGCGATCGTGGTCGAGGCCGCCTGATGCGGCGGGCGCTGGGCGCCGCGGCGCTGGGCGCCGCGGTGGCCGTCCTGTTGGCCGGGTGCTTTGACGTCCAGTCGCCTGACCTGTTCCTGCTCACGCGCACCGGGCAGGGACCCAAGCTCACGCTGCTCGTCAACGACGCCGGCACGATCCGCTGCAACGGCGCCACGGCCAAGCCGATCTCCAACACCAGCCTGATCACGGCTCGCGACCTGGCCGACAACCTCGCCACCGACGCCCAGAACAAGCTGACGATCCCCAACGCGCCCGGGTCGGTCTACTACTACCGGATCCGCCTCCAGCAGGGGACGATCTCCTTTCCCGACAAGGCCTCAGCGACCCGCAACGTCCTGGCCCAGGCCGAGCTGTACGCCGCCCAGGCCGCCCAGCAGGACTGCGGTCTGAGTGGCTGACGCGGGCTTTATGGGTGTGAGAATGCGCTTAAGCGGATGCGATCGGCGCCCCGCCGCGTTGTGTGGGTGGCTAACCTCGGCCGCGTCCAGACCCCGGCCTCGTAGTCTGCTGCCTTGCTCTCATTTGCTGCTGCCCATCTGATCTCAACGTTCCAGGCGATCGTGCTCGGCGTCGTCCAGGGCGCCACCGAGCTGTTCCCCGTGTCCAGTCTCGGCCATACGGTCCTGCTCCCGACCCTGTTCCGCTGGGGCAATATCGTCGCGTGGCAGTCGCAGCCCGAGTCGCCGTGGCTGGCCTTCGTGGTCATGCTCCACGTGGGCAGCGCGGTGGGCCTGCTCATCTATTTCTGGCGTACCTGGATCGAGCTGATCAAGGCCTTCTTCGCCACGCTGGGCAAGCGACGGATCGAGACGCCCACCGAGCGCCTCGCCTGGTTGATCGTCGTGGCCACGATCCCGGTCGGCATCCTCGGGCTGCTGCTGGAGAAGGTGATTCGCGAGGCGCTGGCCAAGCCGCTGTCGGCGGCGATCTTCCTGATGGTCAACGGCTGCATCCTGCTCTACGCCGAGCGCTATCGCAAACGCTCCGAGGTCCGTGAACTGGCCCGCCGCGAAGGCCTCAATCCGGAGGGCTTTCGCGCCCTGGACACGTTGGACTTCCGCGAGGCGGGCATCATCGGCACCGTCCAGACATCCGCGCTCATCGCCGGCATCAGCCGCGACGGCGTGGTCATGACCGCCGGGCTGGCCCGTGGCATGGACAACTCCGACGCCGCCCGTTTCGGCTTCCTGCTGGCCACGCCGCCGATCCTGGCCGCGGGCCTCCTCAAGGTCGGCGACCTGACCGGGCCCAACGGCAACGGGGTCCGCGGCGCGGCGGTCATCGCCGCGATCTGCGCCGCGATCACCGCCGTCATCACCGTGCACTTCCTCACCCGGTACTTCAAGAAGGGCAACCTGCGCCCGTTCGGGATCTACTGCATCCTGTTCGGCGCCTTCATGACGGCGTTCACCATCGTCGTCGGCGCGCCCGCGCCCTAGCGCCCGCGTGGCTTCGTTTTAGCCGAAGCGGACTTTGCCGTTTGAGCGCGCCCGTGCCTGGGCGCGGTCGACGAAGTCCAAGCGCTTGGTCGCCGCCCGGAACAGGCGGGTGACCAGCTTCAGCCGCGCGTTCTCGGAGCGCAGATCGAGCAGGCCCTGCTTGGCGTCCAGGCCGAAGTCGACGGTGGCGGCCATGTCATAGGCGCCCATCTCCTCGAGCTCGGCGTCCTCGGGCTCGCGGTCGGTGGCGCGCTTGACCAGGTCGGCGTAGGCGGCACGCGCGTCGCCCACCAGCTTCGCGTCGGGCTCGTCGACGCCGTCCTCGACGAACTCCACGACTCCGGCGGGGTAGGGGAGATGGGCCTGGCGCTCGAGCACACGGAACGGGCGGGTGCCGCGGGCCAGCAGGTTCATGCGCCCGTCCTCCATGGTCTCGAGCACGCGCTCGATGGCGCAGGAGCAGCCGATCTCCTTGAGCCCGTCGTCGGCCATCCACACGATCCCGAACTCGGTGCCGGCGTCCAGGCACTCGCCCATCATCGTCTTGTAGCGCTCCTCGAAGATGTGGAGCGGCACGAGTTCGCCGGGGAGGGCGACCAGCTCCAGCGGGAACAGCGGGAAGTCCGTGACCTCATCGGTCATTTCCAGGCCAGTCTAGGGCGCTCACAGCCTGGCCTCGCGGGGGCGCAGGGCGCCGTGCCGCGTCACGCGTCAGTCGCGCCGGGCGGTGAGCAGCAGGTTGTAGAAGATCGCCGGGGGCAGCATCGGCTCGAGCAGCCGCTCGTCCAGCCGCTGCAGCGCGAGGTAGCCGTGGAAGGCGTAGCGACGCCACAGCATCGGCACGTCCTCGGGCTCGGCGGAGGCCTCCAGCGCCCGGTTGAACCACCCGAACCAGTTGGCGGTGAGCTCCTCGCCGCGTACCCGCACGTCGGTGAAGCCTCCGCGGCGGGCGTAGCGCGAGAGATCGCCGGGCTCGAAGGCGTGGATGTCGACGAACCGCTCCAGGTCGTGGTCGTTGTGCCCGCCCCCGCCGTTGTGCCCGGAACCCCCGCCCGCCCGGCCGCCCGCCGGGCGCGCGCGCAGCAACTGCCGCCACGCCGGGGCCAGTGCGTTGGCGCCGCGCTTGGGGACCGAGGCGATCCGGTCGCCCAGTCGCGAGGGCTCTCCGGCGAAGACGATGCGGCCGCCGGGCCGCAGCACGCGGTGAAACTCGGCGAAGGCGCGGCGCAGGTTGGGCAGGTGATGAAGGACGGCGTGGCCCAGGACGAGATCGAAGCTCTCGTCGGAGAACGGGAGCGACTCGGCGTCGGCCCGCGCGGCCTTGACGTTCAGCCCGAGACGCTGCGCGTTGCCCGCCAGGGTCGCCACCATGCCGGGGGAGATGTCGGTGCAGGTGGCCTCGCTCACGACGCCGGCCTGGAGCAGGTTCAGGCTGAAGTAGCCGGTGCCGGCGCCGATCTCCAGGGACCGGTCATAGCCGCGATCGAGCTCAGAGCCCAGCAGCTTGCGCAGCTTGCCCAGGACCTGGCCCTGACCGATCTCGCCGAAATCGATGCCCCACTTCGAGTCGTAGCTGTCAGCCGCCACGTCGTGGTAGCGCGTGTTGACGTCGCGGATCTCGTCCGCACTGAGCAATGCCTCCATGCCATCGGGCAGATTAGGGCACGTGTCCGTACCCTGTCGGCCCGTGACGACGAACCTCTACGTCCAGCGCGATCAGCCGCCGGGGGTCCCGCCGCTGTCGCTCACCGGCGAGCGGACGCTGCCCGACGTTCCCGCGGAGAACTACTGGTATCGCCGCCATCTGGCGGTCTATGAGTGGATCGGCGCGCGGGTCATCGGCCGGCGTGTGCTCGACATGGCCTGCGGCGAGGGCTATGGATCGGAGGTGCTGTCGCGCTCGGCGGCGAGCGTCGTCGGGGTCGATGCCAACCCCGAGGCTTTCGAGCACGCGCGGCTGCGCTACCGGCGCCAGAACCTGAGCTTCGAGCGCGGGATGGTGGAGAGCCACGGGGAGCCCGGTGCCTTTGACGCCGTGGTGTTCCTGCAGACGATCGAGCACGTCCAGGATCCCGCCGCGGTCCTGCGCCACTTCCGCTCGCTGCTGGCGCCGGGCGGCACCGTCTACGTGTCGACGCCCAACCTGCTGACCCTGGCTCCGGCGGGGGCCACGAAGTCAGACAACCCGTGGCACGTCAAGGAATATCGGGCCACGGAGTTCGAGCAGCTCTGCCGCCAGGTGTTCGCCCAGGTGCAGATGCTCGGCCTCTTCCACGCCCGCAAGCTGCGCCTGCACGAGCTGGCGCTGGCCTGCGGCTGGGACGCCGTCCATGCGCGGCTGCGCATCACCAAGCCATTCTATGACCGCTTCACACCGTCGATCGCCTCAAGTGACTTCGCGCTGCGCGAGACCGGGCTTGACGGCGCGCTCGATTTCCTGGCGGTGTGCGAATCCAACGAGGGAGTGAGATGAGATACGTGAAGGTGTTGATCGTGGTCGCCGTGCTCGGCGCCTATCCGGCCGTGGCACTCGCCCACAAGGCGCCCAGCAAGAGCCAGCGCTCGGCACTGGTCAGGGCGACCGACGGCTATCTGCACGAGTCCGTCCCGGGCAAGTGCCTGAGGGAGGAGATCTCGACCGCCGACGCCTCGTGGGCGGAGGTCGGTTTCGCCTTTGGCAAGGCCGGTCATCCGCCCGCGGGCTGCGCCAGGTTCGCCGCCGACGGCGTGATCCTGTTCCACTTCCGCGCCGGCCGCTGGCGCTTTCAGGGTGCCGGCAGCGACTTCCGCAACGGCAACGGCGGCTGCAGCCTGTCCAAGAAGCTGCCGAGCAAGGTCATCGCTGACCTCAAGCTCTGCTAGGCCGAGCGCCGGAGCCCGACCCGGTGGCTGCACAGCGTGGTGAGCAGGGGGAGCTTGCGCTCGTCCTGCATACCCACATGCCCTACGTCGAGGGCTTCGGGACCTGGCCGTTCGGCGAGGAGTGGCTGTGGGAGGCGATCGCCACCAGCTACCTGCCGCTGCTCGACGCTCTCGCCTCGCCCGGGGGTGATCGTGTCACGCTCTCGATCACGCCGGTGCTCGCCGACCAGCTCGAGATGGCCGGCGCGCTCGAGCGGTGCGTGGCGTTCCTCGAGACGATCAGGCCCGAGTCACACCGCCTCGACATCGAGGAGCTGAGAGCCGGGGGCCAGGACGTGCTTGCCGCCGAGCTGGAGCGCTCCGCGGGCGAGTATGCGGCGCGCGCCCGGCGCCTGCGAGAGCTCTCGGCCGCCGGCGGGTTGCTCGGCGCGCTCACGCCCTACGCGAGCTGGACCTCGTCGGCGACCCACGCGATCCTGCCGCTCCTGCCCACGGACGCCGGCGCGCTGCTCCAGGTCCAGACCGGCGTCGCCTCACACCGGCGCCGCTTCGGGGGCTGGCACGGCGGGTTCTGGCTTCCCGAGTGCGCGCATGCGCCGTGGCTGGACGAGCTGCTCGAGGACGCCGGGGTGCGCGCCACCTGCGTCGAGCTGACGGGCGTCTTCGGGCTGGGCGACCCGCGTCACCTGCGCCCCCTGGTGGCCACCGACGGGCCCGTGCTGTGGCCGCTTGACCGCACGACCATCGCCCTGGTGTGGGGGGTCGACGGCTATCCCTCACGCGGGCCCTACCGCGACTCCCATCGCCACACCACCCACCGCCATCACGCCTGGCGCAACGACGGCGGCGCCTACGACCATGGTGCGGCGCTGGAGCAGTCTCGCGCCGACGCGGCCGAGTTCGTGTCCCGCGTGCGCCGGCGGGTCGCCGGCGGCGGGGTGTGCGTCTGCGCCCTGGACACCGAGCTGCTCGGGCACTGGTGGTATGAGGGGGTCCACTGGCTCGCCGCCGTGCTCGAGGAGTCCGCGCGGCAGGGCCTCGCGCTGACGACGCTCGACGACGCGCTCGACCGCCACGATCCCGCGCCGGCGCCGGAGCCTCTCCCGGTGAGCAGCTGGGGCGACGGGGGAGACCTGCGCACGTGGTCGGGACCGCAGGTCGCCGCGCTGGCCTGGCCGGCCCGCGCCGCCGAGCTGCGCCTCGCCGCGATGGCCGGGCGGCCGCCGGAGCGGGCCCTGCGCGAGCTGCTGGCGCTGCAGTCCAGCGACTGGGCGTTCCTGCACACTCGCGCCACCGCCGGCGACTACCCGATCCAGCGGGCACGCGGGCACTTCGCCGCGCTCGAGCGCGCGATCGCGGGCGACGCCGGCTTGATCGCCCAGCCCACGCTGCGCGGGCTCGCTCCCGACCTCACTGGCTGGGGTTGAACGCTCAGAGCACACACGGCCCAAATCTGGACCGTGTGCTCTGAGGTTTCAGCGGGCTGAACTCTCAGAGCACACACCGGCCAAACGCGCACTGAAAGCTCTGAGCGTTCAGGAACTGCGCAGATCTGACCCCAACGGCTGTGCCGGCGCCTTCCCTAGCCCGCCGTTGACGTTCGCCGATACCCCGAGTCAGGTCGCGGGGCCCGGGCCGCGCCGGGCGACGTTGGGCTAGCTGCCCCAGCGAAAAGTCTGAGGCGCCGCGCGCATCCGGATCAACCGCGCCGGCGCGCCGCCCACCACCGAGTTGGGCTTCACGTCGCAGGTCACCACCGAGCTGGTCCCGATCACCGAGTTGTCCCCGACGGTGACGCCGCGCAGGATGCAGGCGCCGTAGCCGACCCATACGTTGTGGCCGATGTTCACGTCGCGCTTGTAGATCCCCTGCTCGCGGATCGGCCGCTCCACCTCGACCATGCCGTGGTCGAAGTCGATCATCATCACGCGGTCGGCGATGATGCATTCGCGCCCGATGGACACGTGCTGGAAGGCCGAGATGGTGCATTCCTGGCCCATCACGGACTTGGCGCCCATGATCAGCTCGCCCTCGTGGACGCGGACCTTGCAGCCGTGGCCGATCCACGACCAGCGCCCCAGCGTCACCTTGGCGTTCTTGCCGATCTCGAACTTGACCCCGGGGCAGATGAAGCACAGACCGTCGGTCTGGAGGCGTCCGCGCCAGCGCAGCTTCAGCCACAGCCAGCGCGTGGCCAGGCGCAGGTAGCCCCAGGTCAGCATGCGGTTGGCCCTGGCGAAGCGCAGGAACGTCAACGGGCCGCCACGGAGCGGCGGCGGTCCCTCTCGGATGACGGCGGCCGGATGACGCAGGTCCCACCCACCCCGCCGTGGCCGCTCTATGTCCTGGGTGCCGGCCAAGCGCACCCGCGCATCGTAGGGAATCCCGGGCCAGACGGCGGTGCGTCAGCCGTCGGTGAACAACCCGTTGAGCGGCCCCAGCAGGCGCGCGGCCCGGCGCGACGCGTCCGGCAGCTCCAGCAGGCGATGGGTGGGCGGCAGCTCGGCGCGGACGCGTTCGAGCTGCTCGTCGGCGATCGGGTGCCAGCGCTCGTCCACCAGTGCGGCGGGCTCGGCGTCGCGCACCTCGTCCTCCTTCATCTCCAGATGCTCGGCCCACAGGCGCACGCGGGTGTCGCGGGCCAGCGCGGCGTCGTCGGTGACGACGCACATCTCGGTGTCGTTGAACAGCGAGTGGGCGTTGAGGTTGGCCGAGCCGACGATCAGCCAGCGGTCGTCGATCACCGCCACCTTGGCGTGGACGTAGACGGGGTCGGCGCGGTCATGCGAGGGTGACAGGGCGCGGATCGTGGCCGCCAGGAAGCGCTTGGTCGCATCCCCCTCGTCGTCGGCATCGATCAGGCGCCCCACCTGGCCGCGGGTGTCCTCGGCGCCGTTGTTGGCCTTGGCGGGGAGCAGGACGACGACGCGGAACTGGGGGGTGGGCGGGTTGCTGAGCTTGTCGGCGATGATCGAGACAAGCTCGGGGGACCACAGGAACTGGTTCTCGAGGTAGATGAGCTCCCGGGCCGAGCGCAGCGCCCTCGCGTAGCTCTCGAAGATGCGGAAGTCCCCGTGGGGGATGGCGTCATACATGTCCTCCTCGACGGTGCGGACCACCTGGACCGTCGAGTCCCCCGCTGGCTCGGGGGCGGGAAGCGCCGGCAGCTGCTCCCCCGTGAGCTCGCGCCACCGCGTGCGGAAGTGGTCGTTGACGTCGGCTACCGCCGGGCCGCGCAGTCGCGTGCCGACGTCGTGCCAGCCCATGGACCGCCGCGCGTGGTGGGCCTGGACGTCGAAGCGGTCACCCGCGGCGTCGGTCATGTCGATGCCGCCCACGAACGCGACCTCGCCGTCGATCACCACGGTCTTCTCGTGATGGCAGTGAAACGGGTGCTCCTTGGGATCGCCCTTGGCCTGGATGCGCGTATGCCGAGTGAGGTTCTGAAGTGCCTCGGTGACCTCGCTGCGGCTGGGGTGAAACAGCGGGACCGGCGCGCCCGACCACACCAGGACGCGAACGTCCACCTGTTCGGCCATCTCGGCCAGCAGCACTCCGATGGCGCTGAGCGCGCGCCCGCGGTCCATCTCGAAGGCCGGCTCCAGGTGCCAGCCGGTCACGTGCACGAACCGCTTGGCCTCCGAGATCGCCTGCGCGATCTCGGGCAGCGCGTTGGCGCCGTCGATGAGCACCTTCAGCTCGCAGCCCTCGCGCGGCGGGGGATCGCCGTGGGCGAACACGCCCGGGCTGGTGGGCTCGAACACCCGCGCCCACCCGAGCTTCCTCAGCCGCCGCCGGTGCTTGAAGGCCACCGTGGCCTCGATCCCATCGCCCAGCAACTCGTCAAAGCGTCCTACCCACGCGTTCCCCATTCCCTACGACCCTCCCCGCTTTTGTCGGCGACCACACCTGGCATGATCACTGGCCGCCGTGTCCCGGTCCAATGAGAATCTTGCCGAGCGCCTGCTCGAGGGCGATCGCCGCGCCCTGGCGCGGGCCATATCGCTGGTGGAGAACGACGATCCCGAGGGCTGGGAGCTGGTGCGCACGATCTTCCCCAAGACCGGCCGCGCCGCCGTCGTGGGCTTCACCGGTCCGCCCGGCGTGGGCAAGTCCACGCTCATGGGGGCGCTGACCAAGCTCGAGCGCGAGCGCGACCGAACGGTGGCCGTCCTCTCCATCGACCCGTCCTCGCCGTTCACCAAGGGTGCGCTGCTCGGCGACCGGATCCGCCTCACCGACCACTTCCTCGACCCGGGCGTGTTCATCCGCTCGATGGCCAACCGCGGCGCGCTCGGCGGCCTCAGCGAGGCGGCGCTCCAGGCGGCGCTGCTCATGGACGCGTCGGGCCGGGACCTGGTGCTCCTCGAGACGGTCGGCGTGGGCCAGGCCGAGGTCGACATCATCGATCACGCGGACACGGTCGTGCTGGTGCTCATGCCGGGTTCCGGGGACTCGATCCAGGCACTCAAGGCCGGGGTTATGGAGATCCCGGACATCATCATCGTCAACAAGGCCGACCACCCGCTCACCGACACGATGGTCCGTGAGATCAAGGGCGTGCTGGCCCTGGGCCCCAAGCCCGACTGGCCGGTCCCGATCATCCGCACCGAGGCCGTCCGTGCCGAGGGCGTGGCCGAGGTCGCCGACAAGCTGGACGAGCACCGTGCCTTCATCGAGTCCGAGGGCACGTTGTCCGAGCGCCGCCGGCGCAACCTCCTCAACGAGGTGCTGGCCATCGCCACCTACCGGATGCGCCGCGAGCTCGAGGAGTCCGTCCGGGAGGACACGGAGGTGCGCGAACTGCTTGACCGCGTGGTGTCGCGCGAGCTTGACCCGGCGAGCGCCGCCGCCACCATCCTCGAGCGCGAGAAGGCGAAGAGCCAGGCCGCTAGAAACTCAGCGCCAGCTCGGTGAGCAGGCGCACGCCGAACCCGGTCCCGCCCTTGTCCAGGTAGGGCGCGCGGCCGTTGTCGCCCACCCCGGCGATGTCCAGATGCGCCCACGGCACCTCGCCGGCGAAGTGGTGCAGGAACTCCGCGCCGGTGATCGCCGACGCCTCGCGGCGCTCGGTGCGATTGGTGATCTGGGCGAAGCGGCCCTTGACCATCTCGGCGTACTCGGAGTGCAGCGGCAGCCGCCAGACGCGCTCGCCGGTGCGCTCCCCGCACGTGGTCACGAGCTCGGCGAGCGCATCGTCGTTGCTCATCAGCCCGGCGTAGACGCTGCCCAGCGCTACCACCACGCCGCCGGTGAGGGTGGCGATGTCGACGATCGCATCGCAGCCCTCGCGACGGGCGAAGGTGATGCAGTCGCCGAGCACCAGCCGGCCCTCGGCGTCGGCGTTGTTCATCTCCACGGTGGTGCCGTCGAGCGCGGTGAGGATGTCGCCGGCCCGCATGGCGGTGCCGCTGATCATGTTCTCGGTGGCGCCGACGACGGCGAGCACGTTGATCGGTGCCTCGAGGTCCGCGAGCGCGGCCATCGTCTCGATCACCGCGGCGCCGCCCGCCATGTCGAACTTCATGTCGACCATCCCCGCCAGCGATTTGATGGCCAGGCCGCCGCTGTCGAACGTCACCGCCTTGCCGACGAGGGCAAGCCGACGCTCGCTCTCCCGCGCACCGGCGTAGGTCAGCGTGATCAGGCGGGGATCCTGCGTGGACCCCGCGGCGACCGCGGCGAACATCCCCATCCCCAGCCGGCGCAGCTCTTCGCCGCCGAGCATGCTCACGCTGAGCGCCGGCCGTTCGACGGCCAGCTCCGCGGCGTAGACGCCCAGCGCGGTCGGGGTGAGGTCGTTGGGCGGTCGGTTGCCGAGCTCGCGGGCGCGGTTCTGGGCGGCGGCGACGATCACCGCGCGAGACACGCTGCCCTCGACGTCGGAGGACGCGCTGAGCAGCAGCCGCTCGATCCCCGCCCCGCCGCCGGCGTCCTCGCCGTCGCCGTTGCCCCCGCGCTTGTAGCGGTCAAAGCGGTAGGCGGCGAGCAGCGTGCCCTGCACGAGGCCCTCGGCGATCTCGTCGGCGGCGCCCGGCGGCAGTGCCCAGCACAGCGACGTTGCGCCCAGCTCGCGCGCCCGGCGGTGGGCCACCGCGGCGGCGACCCGGGCCCGTTCCCCGTCGAGCTCGTCGCGGGCGCCCAGGCCGACCAGCATCACCCGACGTCCGTCGACGTGCGTGAGCGCGAGATGCTTGAAGCGGGCCTTGGCCTCGCCGGAATCAAGCAGGGCCTCGAGCGGCTGCCGGGCCTCCTCGACGTGGAGCGGCTCGTCGTCGAATACGGCGAAGACGACGGTGTCGGCGTCGGTCGAAAGGGCCGGGGTCGTGGTCGTCTCGACGTACACGGCGCGCCACACTACTACCATCGGACTCCCCCGCCAGCGACCTTGGAGACGCCAATCGATGCCCAAGACAGTCATCCTCTCTGCTGCCCGCACGCCCGTCGGCAAGCTCGGCGGAGGGCTGGCCTCGGTAGACGCCACCGAGCTTGGCGGGACCGCGATCAAGGCCGCGCTGGAGCGCGCTGAGGTCGCCCCCGAGCAGGTCCAGCATGTGGTCATGGGCCAGGTGCTCCAGGCCGGTCAGGGCCAGATCCCGTCGCGCCAGGCGCAGATCAAGGCCGGGATCCCGAAGGAGGTGCCCTCGGAGACGATCAACAAGGTCTGCGCCTCGGGGATCCGCGCCGCGGGCATGATCGACGCCGCCGTCCGCGCCGGCGATCTCGACATTGCCGTCGGCGGCGGCATGGAGTCGATGTCCAAGTCGCCCTACCTGCTCAAGGAGGCCCGCTTCGGCTTCCGCATGGGTGACGGCAAGGCGCTCGACGCGATGATCAACGACGGCCTCACCAATCCGTTCAGTGGCAAGCACATGGCCCAGGAGGCCTCCGAGGTCGCCGCCGAGCTCGAGATGACCCGCGCCGACATGGACCGCTGGGCGCTGCGCTCCCACGAGCTGGCGATCAAGGCCACCGACGAGGGCCGCCTGCCGGAGGAGATCGTCCCCGTGACGATCACCAGCCGGAAGGGCGACACGGTCGTCGAGGTCGATGAGGCCCCGCGCCGCGATTCGACCCTCGAGAGCCTGTCCAAGCTGCCCCCGATCTTCCTCAAGGACGGCACCCACACTGCCGGCAACTCGCCGGGCGTCAACGACGGCGGCGGCGCCCTGGTGCTCGCCTCCGACGAGTGGGCCAAGAGCAACGGCAAGACTGTGCTGGCGACGATCGTCGCCCAGGCCGCGATCGCCGACGACTTCGCCTACCTGGCCCGCACGCCCGCCAAGGCGGCGCAGAAGGCGCTGGAGAAGGCCGGCCTGTCGGTTGAGGACATCGACCTGTGGGAGATCAACGAGGCCTTCGCCTCGGTGACGCTCAACTCGATCCGGATGCTGGGGATCGACGAGGACAAGGTGAACGTCAACGGCGGTGCGGTCGCGTTGGGCCACCCCATCGGCGCCTCGGGCGCGCGCATTCTCGGGACCCTCGTCTATGAGCTGCGACGCCGCGGCGGCGGCCTCGGCTGCGCCGCGATCTGCTCGGGCGGTGGCCAGGGCGACGCGGTGATCGTCGAGGTCAATGGCGGCTGACGAAGCCCCGGGCGATCCAGGCCCCGCCGGCGATGCCGGCGGGCGCAGCGCCGCGTTCTTCGACCTCGACAAGACGCTCATCCAGGGGTCGTCGGCGTACCAGTTCGGTCGTGCCGCCTACCGCGCCGGGCTGCTGGGCCGCCGGCAGCTGCTGGCCGACGCCCTCGCCAACATCCAGTTCCGCCTGCGCGGCGCCACCGACGCCGACTCGATGGCGCTGCGCGAACGAATCGCGGGGTCGCTGGAGGGCAAGCGCGTCGTCGATCTCGAGCGCCTCGGCGCCGACGTCCTCGCCGGGATCCTGCCCCGCGTCTATCCCCAGATGCTGGCGCTGGCCCACGAGCACCAGGACCACGGGCGGCCCGCCTACATCGTCACCGCGGCCTCGCAGGACCTCGCCGAGATCCTGGCCCACGTGATGTCGCTCGACGGCGCGCTGGGGTCGGGCCTGTCAGAGGTCGTCGATGGCGTCTACACGGGCCGGCCGGTCGGCCTGTTCGTGTACCGCAGCGGCAAGGCGGAGGCGATCCGCGAGCTTGCCGAGCGCGAGGGCTTCGATCTGAAGGCCTGCTACGCCTACTCGGACTCTGAGTCAGACCTGCCGATGCTCGAGGCCGTCGGGCACCCGGTGGCGGTCAATCCCGACGGGACGCTGGCCAAGATCGCCCGCGAGCGCGGCTGGGACGTGCTGCGCTTCGATCGCCTCGGCCGCCGGCTCAAGACCGCGGCCGCGCTGGGGGCGGCGGCGGGCGCGGGCGGGATCGGCACCGTGCTGGCGCTGCGGCGGCTGCGACCGGCCCGCGGAGCCAGGCGGCTCGGCGCATCGGCGCAGCGCACCGGCCTTCGCGACATAGACTGCCGCGCCATGCTCTCACGTCGCCTTCGCCTACTCACGCTGCTCACCGCCCTCGTCATCGCCGTCTCGGCCGTGTCCGCGCTTGCCTCCTCGGGCAAGACGGTCAACGTGGGCGACAACTACTACGGGCCCAAGACGCTCACCGTGGGGAAGGGCACCAAGGTGACCTGGAAGTGGGTCGGCGTGCTCCGCCACAACGTCGTGGTCCGGACGGGGCCCTCGGCGTTCAGCTCCAGGACGCAGGTGCGCGGCACCTACAGCCACACCTTCACCAAGAAGGGCACCTACCAGCTGGTCTGCACGATCCATCCAAAGATGAAGATGACCGTCGTCGTCCGGTAGGACGTCGCCGCCACGCGGGCCCGGGGACGCCTCGGGCACACCGCTGTCGGCGAGCGCGCGGGACTACAATCCGCCGGCTTCACCGATGCCCTCCCTAGTGGCCCCTCACGAAAATACGCTCGCATTCGAGGCACACCTGGCGGCGCCAGGATTGTCCTCGGACCCTCGTGTAGCGCTGTTACACGTCAGGTCCTGCGTCCTCACCTGGCATCCACCAGTCGTACCTCTCGGTGCGACCGTACTTCCGTGAGCGACCACTCGGAGAAGAAGATCCGCGTCGTCGTCGCCAAGCCTGGGCTCGACGGCCATGACCGCGGCGCCAAGATCATCGCCCGCGCCCTGCGCGATGCCGGGATGGAGGTGATCTACACCGGCCTTCACCAGACCCCCGAGCAGATCGTGGAGACGGTGATCCAGGAGGACGCCGACGCCGTCGGCCTGTCGATCCTGTCCGGGGCCCACATGACGCTGGTGCCGCGGATCATGGAACTGCTGGCCGAGCAGGGCGTCGACGACGTCGTCGTGACGGTGGGGGGGACGATCCCGTCCGACGACATCGCGGAGCTGAAGTCACTGGGGGTGGCCGAGGTATTCACCCCGGGCGCCTCCGCCCAGCAGGCGATCGACTTCATCCGCGGCGCCGTCCGCGCGTAGATGGTCGGCTGCACGACCATCTGAGGTCAGGCGTTGGGGGGGAACATTCGCGTACCAGCCCGTACGGCGGGCTCGCGCCGACCGATTGACTCGTCAGTCAACCGGGTATAGTCGCAGCACCTTTTCGCATGAGAACCATCGTGAGCGCGCGGGTCTGAGGCCCGCTCAGGACACTCGATAGGAGGCCACACTTGAAGATTTGCGTCCTGGTGAAAGAGGTTCCGGACGCCGCCGTCGAGAAGCGGATCGACCCCTCGACGGGGCGGATGGACAGGTCGGGTGAGCGCAACCTCAACCCGTACGACACCCACGCGATCGAGGCCGCCATGCAGATCCGCGAGGGCGGCGCGGTCGAGGTCGACGAGATCGTCGCCGTGACCATGGGCCCCTCCAGCGCCACCCGTGCGCTGCAGAAGGCCGTGTCGCTGGGCGCCGACCGCTCGCTGCACCTGTCCGACGACGCCCTGGCCGGATCTGACGTGGCGGCGACCGGCTACGCGCTGTCCAAGGCGCTGGAGTCCGAGGCGCCGGATTTGGTGCTCCTCGGCCAGCAGTCCGATGACGGCGAGTGCTACACGATCGGCGCCGTGGTGGCCGACCACCTCAAGATGCCGTCGCTCACGCAGGTGATCAAGATGGACATCGCCGGCGAGGCGCTCACCTGCGAGCGCCAGGCCGAGTACGGCTACGACACGGTCGAGGTGTCCCTGCCCGCCGTCATCTCGGTCGGTGACGCCATCAACGAGCCGCGCTACCCGTCGCTGAAGGCGATCATGGGCGCCAAGAAGAAGCCGCTGGAGACCGTCGCCGCCGGCGATGTCGGCATCGACGCCTCGCTGGTCGGCGGGGAGGGGTCGCGCGTGCAGTGCGGCGAGTTCAAGGACCCGCCGGCCAAGGCGGCGGGCATGATCATCGAGGACGAGGACACCGACGACACCGTCGAGAAGATCGTCGCCTGGCTCGACGAAAGGAAGCTGATCTAGTGACCGCACGTACGAAGGAGGCCACTAATGGCTGACGTTCTCACCTACGTTCTGCACTACGAGGGCGCGTTCAACAAGAACTCGCTCGGCGCCGTGTCCGAGGGCGCGGCCCGCGCCAAGGACGTCGGCGGTGAGTGCCACGCCGTCGTCGTGGGCGGCGACGACCTCACCGACGACCTCTGCAAGACCCTGGGCCAGTACGGCGCCACGAAGGTCCACCGCGCCAAGGGTCCCGAGGGGCTGGCCCAGCCGGTCATCGACGTCATGGCCAAGGTCATCGAGGACGGCGGTCACGGCTACGCGCTGTTCGGCGGCGGCCTGCTCGGCTTCGAGATCGGCGCCGGCCTGGCCGCCCGGCGGCAGGCCGGCGTGACCATGGAGGTCACCGCGGTCCGCGCCGAGGACGGCAAGCTCGTGGCCGAGCGCCCGATCCTCCAGGACTCCAAGATCTCGGTCTCCCATTACCAGGGCGACCTGGGGATCATCATCGGCCGCATCAACGCCTTCGAGATCAGGGAATCGGACCCCGCCCACCCCGGCGCCGACGCCGAGATCGTCGACGTCGACATCGAATACTCCTCGTGGTCGACGCAGGCCAAGATGGTTCAGCGCGGCGAGCAGCGCGGGGCCGACGTCGACATCGAGGGCGCCGACATTCTCGTGGCGGGCGGCCGTGGCCTGGGCAAGGCCGAGGGCTTCGAGCTGGCCGAGTCGCTGGCCAACGCGTTCGGCGGCAACTCCGCCGTCGCCGCCACCCGCGCGGTGGTCGATGCCGGCTGGTACCCCTATGCCGCCCAGATCGGCCAGACCGGCAAGTCGGTGTCGCCGAAGCTGTACCTGGCGGCGGGCATCTCCGGCGCCATCCAGCACAAGGTCGGCATGCAGTCCTCGGAGAACATCGTCGCGATCAACAAGGACGCCAACGCGCCGATCTTCGAGTTCTCCGATCTCGGGATCGTGGGCGATCTGAACAAGATCCTGCCCAAGCTCACCGAGGCGATCAAGGCCAAGAAGGGAGGCTGACCCGATGGCCGGTCCAGGGAGCAGCCGTACCCATGCGCCGAGCGAGTTCCCGCCGCCGGTGGACCCCGTCAAGGAGTTCGTCAAGCGGGGCCTCGACTCAGAGGATGAGCGCATTGACGTCGGCGTAGCCATCGTCGGCGGCGGCACCGCCGGGCTGTCCTGCGCCAACCGGTTGCTCCAGCTGCTGGCCGAGGACGAGGCGCTGATGGAGCGCCTCGGCGAGGTGCCGGTGGCGGTCATCGAGAAGGCCAAGACCTGCGGCGGCCACAACCTGTCGGGCGCGGTCATGCGCCCCGGGCCGCTGCAGGAGCTGTTCCCGGACATGTCCCGGGAGGACTGGCGCAAGGAGCGCTTCGCCTTCGGCGAGGTGACCAAGGAGTCGGTCTACATGCTGCCGAGCGCCAAGACCAAGATCTCAGTGCCGATCCCGTTCGTGCCGAACTTCAAGAACCACGGCAACGAGGTCGTGTCGGTGGCGGCGCTGGCCCGGTACCAGGCGCAGCAGGCCGAGGAGGCCGGCGCCTACATCCTCACCGAGACCTCGGCGACGCAGCTGATCGTCGAGGACGGCAAGGTCGTCGGCGTGCGCTCCGGCGACAAGGGCCGCGGGAAGGACGGTGAGCCGCTGGGCAACTTCGAGCCCGGCACCGACATCAACGCCCGTGTCACGGTCCTCGCCGAGGGCTGCTGGGGCCATCTCACCGGCGCCGCGATCAAGGAGTTCGACCTCGGTGACGGCCGCGAGCCCCAGGTGTGGGAGCTCGGCGTCAAAGAGATCTGGAAGGTCAAAAAGCCCTTGGACCGGGTCATCCACACCTTCAGCCAGCCGTGGCCGATGAAGGTCTCGCCCAAGTACGGGCAGCTCGGCGGTACCTGGATCTATCCGATGAAGGACGAGAAGACCGGCGACGATCTGGTGTCGATCGGGTTCGTGGTGGACCTCAACTACCGCGACGCCACCACCTCGGCCCACGACCTGCTCCAGACCTTCAAGACCCATCCGCTGGTCAAGGGCATCCTCGACGGCGGCGAGCGCGTGGCCTGGGGCGCCAAGGCGCTGCCCGGCGGCGGCTACTGGTCGATGCCCAAGCTGTCGATGCCGGGCGCGGTGCTCGTCGGCGACTCCGGGGGCATGGTCGACACCGCCGCGCTGAAGGGCGTGCACCACTGCATCAAGTCCGGCAAGCTCGCTGCGGAGGCGATCTTCCAGCACCTGCAGACCGGGGTCTCCCTGGAGTCCTACGAGCAGGCGGTCGAGGACTCCTCGATCGGCAAGGAGCTCTACCAGGTGCGCAACGCCCGCCAGGCATTCCAGAAGGGATTCATCAAGGGCAGCCTGCTGGCCGGCCCGGCGATCATGTCCAAGGGCAAGGTCCCGCCCGGCCGCCAGAAGTGGCACCGCGACGACGCCGAGCCGCTGTTCGTCGGCGACACCCGCGACGCCTATCCCAAGCCCGACGGCAAGTACACGTTCGACAAGCTCTCATCGGTGTACATCAGCGGCAACGCCACCCGCGACGACGCGCCCAACCACATCCGGCTGCATCGGAACGTGCCGCGGGAGATCGCCGAGGGCTGGCGCTACATGTGCCCCGCCGGGGTCTATGAGATCCCCGACGACGCGCCTGCGACCGGCCCGGTGGACGTGACCGTCAACTACACCAACTGCGTGCAGTGCGGCGCGATCACCGCCAAGGGCGGACGGCTGACGCCGCCCGAGGGTGGCGACGGGCCCCTGTACACCATCACCTAACCCGGTTCGCGGAAACTTCTGCGGCTTCCAGGGGTTAAGGGAGCACGTATGAAGGTCCGCCGCCTCGTCACCGGTCTGGCCGCCGCCACCGCTGTCGCGGTGGTGCCGGTTGCCGCCGTGTCCGCCGCCACGCCGGCGCGATCCCAGCTCACCGCGTTCACCTGCACGCACGCGCTCGATCCGGGCGCGCGCGCAGTCGCGGTCAAAGCCACCATGCGACCGCTCACGGGCACGCGCAAGATGGCGATGCGCTTTGAGCTGCTGCAGCGGTCGCCCGGGCTGCCGGTGCAGGAGGTCAGCGGAGGGGACCTGGGCGCGTGGCGCACGCCGCCCAACCCGACCCTGGGCCAGCTACCCGGCGACGTGTGGAGGCTGCAGAAGTCCGTCTACAACCTCGAGGTGCCCTTCACCTACCAGTTCCGCGTGACCTTCCGCTGGACCGGGCTCCACGGCAAGGTGCTGGGGACCGCGACCCGGTACACCCACACCTGCCTGCAGCGCGAGCTGCGCCCCGACCTCACCGTCAAGTCGATCACCATCTCGGCGATCACCGGCCACCCCAAGAAGGAGCTCTACACGGCGGTCATCGCCAACCAGGGGCTGACCGGGGCCGGGCCCTTCCAGGTCCTCTTCGCGCCCGGCGACACCTCCGCGCCGACGACGGACACCATCAGCTTCCTCGGTCCCGGCAAGACGCGCACGCTGTCGTTCGTGGGGCCGCTGTGCGACTCGGCCAACCCGCCGACGGTGAGCGCCGATTCGGCCAGCCAGGTCGACGACTTCGACCGGACGAACAACGTGCTGAGCGCAGCCTGTCCGGCGGCCCCGAGCTCCTAGCCGAGGTGCCGGGGCTCCGGGCGCGCGCCGCTAGACTCAGTAGGACCATGAAGACCGAAATTCACCCCAATTACCAGGAAGCACACGTCCGGTGCACCTGCGGCAACGAGTTCACCACGCGTTCGACGCAGGGAGAGATCCACGTCGAGATCTGCTCGGCGTGCCATCCCTTCTACACCGGCCGCCAGAAGCTGGTCGACACCGGTGGACGGGTCGAGCGCTTCCAGCGTCGCGTGGCCAAGGGCCGGCGCAGCGCTCGGACCACCACCGGCTAGCAGGCCGGGTCTGACGATATGAGCCACGGCGGGGGCGATGGCCGCGCAGAGCCACTGACGGCAACGCGCGACGCCCCCGTCGGTGGCCAAGCCGTGCTGGAGGGGGTGATGATGCGCGGCGTCAGGACGTGGGCCGTCGCCGTGCGCAAACCGGCCCCTGAGGACGCGCCGCCCGGGATGTTGGGCGAGATCGCGATCAGCACCTTCCCCATCAAGCCGCGCCGGCGCCGGCGCCTCGCCCGGCTGCCGGTGATCCGCGGTGTGGTGGCGCTCGTCGAGTCCCTCGGCATCGGCCTGCGCGCGCTGGGTATCTCGGCCAACGCGCAGCTCCCGGCGGGCGAGAAGGACGGGGCAGAGGACTCCGACGGCCAGGAGATCTCAGGGGCCACCTGGTTCTTCACCGTGTTCGTGTCCGTGGTCTTCGCCGTCGGCTTGTTCTTCGTCGTCCCCGTCGGGCTGACCAGCCTGATCAAGCAGCAGCTCGGCTCCTCGGTCCTGTTCTGGGTGGTGGAGGGTGTGCTGCGGACCGCGATCTTCCTCGGCTACCTCACGCTGCTGTCACGCGTGCGCGACCTGCGCCGGGTGTTCGAGTACCACGGCGCCGAGCACAAGGTCATCTCCTGCTACGAGGCCGAGGACGAGCTGGTCCCGGAGCGCGCTCAGCTCTACTCGCGGCTGCACCCTCGCTGTGGCACGAGCTTCCTGCTGATCGTGATGATCATGGCCATCTTCGTGTTCGCGCCGGTGGGGCTGCCGTCGTGGTGGATCCTCGTCCTCACGCGCATCCTGGGCGTGCCCGTGATCGCCGGGCTCTCCTTCGAGGTGATCAAGTGGGCGGGGCGCAACCGCCGCCGGCGCTGGGTCCAGCTGGTCATGTGGCCGGGGCTCCAGCTCCAGAAGCTCACCACCCGCGAGCCGGACCTCGACGAGCTCGCGGTCTCGATCGCGTCGCTGCAGGCGGTCCTGGCCATCGAGACGCCTGGGGAGGCGTCGGCCGAGGACCTCATCGGGCTCGAAGTCGTCGCCTAGGCGGCCGCCGCGCGAGCGGTTTTTCGGGCGCCGTACTCGCGGGTAGCGCCTTCGTAGAAGGTTTCCTACGAGAAGGAGAGCACATGGCTGACGACGGCACGATTGATCGCACCAAGGGCAAGGTCAAGGAGGCCGCCGGCGATCTGACCGACGACCAGAGCCTCAAGAACGAGGGCAAGGTCGATAAGGCTTCGGGCAAGGTCAAGGACGCCGTGGGCGGCGCCGCCGACAAGATCAAGGACACGGTCAACCCCAACGACTGACCGTGGGGCACGCGGTGTAGGAGGCCTGCCCATCGTGGGCGCGGGCTCCTACACTCGCGTGCATGATTGACGACCTCGTCAAGCAGATCGAGAGCCGCTTCGGCGCGCTCGAAGCCGAGCTGTCGGACCCGGAGGTGATCGGCGACCGCGAGCGCTTCGCGACGGCCAGTCGTGCCTATCGGGAGCTCGAGCCGGCGGCCAAGCTGGCCAGCGAGTACCGCCGCGCCGCCGACGACCTCGAGGGGGCGCGCGAGCTCCTGGCCGAGGACGGCGACGATGCCGAGCTCAGGGCGCTGCTCGAGAGCTCGCGCGAGCGCATGGACGCGCTCGAGGACGAGATTCGCCTGGCCATGGTGGAGCGCGACCCCAACGACGACAAGAACGTCATCGTCGAGATCCGCCCCGGCGCCGGCGGGGACGAGGCCGGCATCTGGGCCGGCGACCTGTACCGGATGCTCACCCGGTATGCCGAGCGACGTGGCTTCAAGACCGAGGACCTGGCCGTCGGCGCCGATGACTACACCTTCGGTATCAAGGGCGACGGCGCCTATTCGGTGTTCAAGTTCGAGGGGGGCACCCATCGCGTGCAGCGCGTCCCCGAGACCGAGTCCCAGGGTCGCATCCACACCTCCACGGCGACGGTGGCGGTCCTGCCCGAGGCCGAGGACGTCGAGGTCGAGATCGACCCCAACGACCTCCAGATCGACGTCTACCGCAGCTCCGGCCCCGGCGGCCAGTCGGTGAACACCACCGACTCGGCGGTGCGCATCACCCACAAGCCGAGCGGGATCGTCGTCTCAATGCAGGACGAGAAATCCCAGCTGCAGAACCGAGAGCGGGCGATGCGCGTGCTGCGCGCGCGGCTGTACGAGCGGGCGCTGGCCGAGCAGCAGGCCGCGCTCGGGGCGAGCCGGCTCGCCCAGGTGGGCACCGGGGATCGCGCCGAGAAGATCCGCACCTACAACTACGGCGAGCGCCGGGTCAAGGACCACCGCATCAACCTGCTGGTGCACAACCTCGACGAGATCCTGCTGGGCGAGCTCGGCGAGCTCACCGACGCGCTCCAGGATGACGAGAAGCGCCGCCGGCTGGAAGAGCGTGCCGCGGGCTGACGGGGGCGTCGCTCCGGCGACGGTGGGCGCTGTCCTGGCCGCGGGGGCTGCGCGGCTGGCCGCCGCGGGTGTCGACACCTCGCGGTTGGACGCCGAGCTGCTGTTGGGGTCCGTCTTGGACGTGGACCGCGGCCGGCTGGTGATCGATCGCGACGTCACGGTGGACCGCGCTGCGCGTGATCGGTTCGAGGCGCTGCTGGTGCGCCGGGAGGCGCGCGAGCCGGTGGCCTACATCCTGGGTCGCCGGGCGTTCCGGCGGCTGGAGCTCTCCGTGGACCGGCGGGTGCTCATCCCGCGGCCCGAGACCGAGCTGCTGGTCGAGGTGGGCCTTTCGTTGCCGGCAGGCGCGCGGGTGGTCGACGTCGGGACCGGCAGCGGGGCGGTCGCCCTCGCGCTCAAGGACGAGCGTCGCGACCTGGTCGTGCGTGGCGTTGACGTCAGCGGCGATGCCGTGGACGTGGCGCGGGCCAACGCCTCCGCGCTGGGACTGGATGTCGAGTTTGCCTGTGGTGACCTGCTCGAAGACGTGTCGGATGTGGATGCGGTGCTGGCCAACCTGCCCTATGTGGCCGACCGCGCCGAGCTGCCGCCCGAGATCACGCGGTTTGAGCCGGCGGGCGCGCTGTTCGCGGGGGCCGACGGGCTGGACCTGGTGCGCCGGCTGGTGGGGGTGGTGGCCGGCCCCGGTGTGGCGCTGCTGGCGCTCGAGATCGGGCCCGAGCAGGCGGATGAGGTGTCCGGGTTGCTGTGGGATGCGGGGTTTGCCGAGGTGGCGGTGCGCCATGACCTGGCCGGCCTGGCACGTGTCGTGGTGGGGACGGCGTGAGCTCGCGCGGCGCACAGGCCGAGAGCTTTGAGCGCTGCATGGGCGTCGGCGGCGTCGCCGTGTTCCCCGCCGACACGGTGTACGGCCTGGCCTGCGACGTCCACAACCGCGTGGCCGTCGAGCGGCTCTACCGCGTCAAGCGCAGGCGGCTGGACAAGCCCTCGGCGGTGATGTTCTTCGACCGCGAGCTCGCGCTGGCGGCCCTCCCCGAGCTCGGCGAGCGCACGCGCGCCGCACTCGGGCGCCTGCTCCCCGGGCCGGTGACCGTGCTGCTGCCCAACCCCGAGCGCCGCTTCCCGCTGGCCTGCGGCGAGGACCCGTCGACGTTCGGGCTGCGGGTTCCCGTGGTGCCCCTGCTCGGCGGGGTCTCGTGGCCGGTGCTGCAGTCCAGCGCCAACCTCGCCGGCGGTCCGGATGCGCGCCGCCTGTCCGAGGTGCCCGAGGCGCTGCGGCGCACCGCCGACCTGGTGCTCGACGGCGGTGAGCTGCCCGGCACGCCGTCGACGGTCATCGACCTGCGCGCGCTCGAAGCCACCGGGGAGTGGGACATCGTGCGCCAGGGGGTGGTCCCCCGTGAGGACGTGGCCGCCGCGCTCGAGGGGCAGTTTCACTTCGACCCCTCGTCCTACACGGAGATGATCCACGAGGACATCCCCGTCTATGACGCCTTCCAGGAGGCGGTGGTGGGCGCCAGCGGCGAGGGCGCGCGGCGCGTGCTGGAGCTGGGGACGGGGACCGGGGAGACTGCCCGCCGACTGCTGGCCCGCCATCCCGACGCGTTCCTGGTCGGGGTCGATGAGAGCGCCTCGATGCTGGCGGCGGCTCGCGAGGCTCTGGATGGGAATCGGATCTCGTTGCAGGTGAGCGCGATCGAGCAGCCATTGCCCGAGGGGCCGTTTGACCTGGTGGCCAGCGCGCTGTGCGTGCACCACCTGGAGGGGGCGTTGAAGCGCGACCTGTTCGCCCGCGTGCGGGGGGTCCTGGCGCCGGGTGGGCGGTTCGTGTTGGGGGACGTGGTGGTGCCGGTGGATCCCGCGGATGCGGTGACCTCGCTGACCGAGGGCTTTGACCATCCGAGCCCGCTTGGGGTTCAGTTGCAGTGGCTCGCGGAGACCGGCTTTGACGCGCGGGTGGTCTGGGAGCACCAGGACCTGGCGGTGATCGTCGCCTCCGACGGCGCCGTTACTATGTGACGCCCCGTGGCCGCCGACCTGCCCGCTGACTACTTCAACCGCCCGCTCGCGGAGGTCGATCCGGAGATCGCCGACGTGCTCGCCAAGGAGCTCGAGCGCCAGCAGCGGACCCTGGAGATGATCGCCTCGGAGAACTTCGCCCCGCTGGCGGTCCTGGAATGCCAGGGCTCGGTGCTCAACAACAAGTACGCCGAGGGCTATCCGGGCAAGCGCTACTACGGCGGCTGTGAGTTCGTCGACATCGCCGAGCAGCTGGCGATCGACCGCGCCAAGGCGCTGTTCGGCTCCGATCACGTCAACGTCCAGCCCCACTCGGGCGCTCAGGCCAACACCGCCGTCTACCACGCGCTGCTGCAGCCGGGTGACACGCTCATGGGCCTCGAACTGGCTCACGGCGGCCACCTCACGCATGGGATGAAGATCAACGTCTCGGGCCGGCTCTACAACATCGTGGCCTACCACGTGGACCGCGAGACCTCGATCATCGACATGGACGAGGCGCAGAGGCTCGCGGAGGAGCACAGGCCCAAGATGATCGTGGCCGGGTGGTCGGCCTATCCGCGCCAGCTGGACTTCAAGCGCTTCCGTGAGATCGCCGACTCGGTGGGCGCGTACCTGATGGTGGACATGGCCCATTTCGCGGGGCTGGTGGCGGCGGGCCTGCACCCGTCTCCCGTCCCGTTCGCGGACGTGACCACCACCACGATCCACAAGACGATCGGCGGCGGCCGCGGCGGCATGATCCTGTCCCGCGAGGAGTTCGGCAAGAAGATCGACTCCGCCGTCTTCCCCGGCCAGCAGGGCGGCCCGCTCGAGCACATCATCGCCGGCAAGGCCGTGGCTCTTCGGATCGCCGCGACCGAGGCCTTCCGCGAGCGCCAGCAACGGACTCTGGACGGGGCGCGCGCCGTGGGCTCGGAGCTGCTGTCGGCCGGCGGGGGCGTCAGCGTCCTGACCGGCGGCACCGACGTGCACCTGGTCCTGTGTGACCTACGCGAGTCAGAGCTCGACGGCAAGCAGGCCGAGGATCGCCTGCACGCCATCGGGATCACCGTCAACCGCAACGCGGTCCCGTTCGACCCGCGGCCACCCGCCGTGTCCTCCGGGCTACGGATCGGGTCGCCCGCGCTGGCGACCCGAGGGCTGCAGGTCGACGACTTCGTCGAGGTCGGCAAGATCATCGCCGCGGTGCTCACCGCTGACGACTTCGATGCGCGGCGGGGCGAGTTCTCTGAGCGGGTCGAGGCGATTGCGGATCGCTACCCGCTGTATGCGCAGCTTGGCGCTGCGGCTGCTGCTGTCTGACGCAGGGGGTTTTGGGGGCGGCTGGATCGGGTCGGTGGGTGGCTGGGCGTGAGGGGGTGGGTCTTCTTGTAAAGACCGGCTGGGGAGGGGGGTGATCGGGGCGGGGCTGGAGGCTCTTAGTTGTATGGAGAGTCATGAGGGGGGATTTCGCGAGATAGGCGGTTTTCGTCCGGTGGCGTGGCGCGTTATGCGCGCTGTGGGGCGGTCGGGGGAAAAGGACGGGATGCCGGCCACGGTTTTTCACAATCTGCCCCCTGCGGGATCGGGTGAGCCGGCGGTGGCGGGGTTGGCGGCGTCGCAACACGGCCTGGTCACGCGCGGGCAGCTGGCCGCAGTTGGGTTCACCGCGAAGGCGATCGAGCACCGGGTGCGGGTCGGGCGATGGCACCGGGTCCACCGGGGCGTGTTTGCGGTGGGTCACTCCGTGCTGGTGTCGCCGGCGCTCGAGGCCGCGGCGCTGTTGTACGCCGGCGACGGCGCCGTGCTCACCCATGACAGCGCCGCCGCCCTGTGGGGGCTCACCCCAACCCCCTCCTTCGTGGTCATCACCGTGATCGGCCGCCACGTCCGGAGCCGACCCGGGGTCGACGTCCATCAGGTCAAGGCGCTCGATATTCGTGACGTGCGCCTGCATCAGGGGTTCCCCGTGACCTCCCCGGCGCGGACGCTGATCGACTGCGCCGCGGGCGGCCTGGCGGTCGATCGGTTGCTTAACGAGGCGCGGGTGCTGAAGCTGGTCACCGATGCGGACCTGAAGGCGGCGATGGGTCGGTGCCCGGGCCGGAAGGGCGTCAAGGCGCTGCGCGCCCTGCTCGAGGCCGAGCAGGACTCGGGGTTCACCCGTTCTGAGGCCGAGCGCATCCTCAAGGGGATCGTGAAGGACTCGGGCATCGAGCGGCCCGTCTTCAACACCTATGTCGAGGGGGTCGAGGTCGACGCGTACTGGCCGGCTCAGAACCTGGTGATCGAGGTCGACGGCTACCAGACCCACGGGCACTACCAGGCGTTTCAGCGCGATCGCGCCAAGGCCAACAAGCTGGTCGCCGCCGGGTTCGTGGTCCTCAGATTCACCTGGCACCAGCTCACCCAACGCCCGATGCAGGTGGTAGCCGAAATCGCACGCACGCTGGCCCGGCTCGACGCGCGGGCGGCCTGAACACCGACATGCAACCCCTGCAGTCAGGCCGTACTGGCATGCTGTCGGGGCATGCGGTACTCCGACGCCGTGTTCTCGTTCCTGGTGGCGACGGCGGTCGCCGCAGCGGCGACGCCGCTGGCGGCGCGGTTGGCCCGACGGCTGGGCGCCGTGGATCACCCCCGGGAACGGGGCCTGTCACAGCGCCCGACGCCGCTGCTGGGCGGCATGGCGATCCTGCTCGCGGTGCTGGTGGCCGGGTTCATCTGGCTGCCGACCAAGATCTTCCTGCCCCACGTGAAGGGCGGGCTTCCCGGACCGGGCGGCGAGGTCCATATGTGGGCGGTGATCGCCGGCGCGTGCCTGATCACGCTGGTGGGGGCCATCGACGATGTCCACGAGCTGCCGCCGGCGGTCAAGCTCGTGGGCCAGATCGCCGCCGCGCTCATCGCCGTGGAGGGCGGAGCCGTGGTGACGTCGGTGACGCTGCCCTTCCTCGGACAGCTGCCGTTCCCCAACGCCGGCGGCGTGCTCACCGTCATCTGGCTCGTGGGTCTGATGAACGTCGTCAACTTCTCCGACGGCGTGGACGGGCTGGCCGCGGGGCTGTGCACGATCGACGGCGTCGCCTTCGCCATCATCGCCTTCGACCTGCACGTCAACGGGGCGCCGATCCTGGCGGCGATCACCGCCGGCGCCGCGCTGGGCTTCCTCTTTCACAACTTCTATCCGGCGTCGGTCTTCATGGGGGACGCGGGGGCGAATCTGCTGGGCTACCTGCTCGGTGTGACGGCCGTGGTCGGCTCGCTGAAGACCGGCGCGGTCCTCGCCCTGATCGTGCCGCTGGTGATCCTCGTCATCCCGTTCCTGGACACCAGCTTCGTCATCGCCAAGCGCCTCAAGTACCGGCGCAAACCGTGGTCGGCCGACGCCAACCACTTCCACCACCGGATGGCGAGGATCGGTTTCTCCCAGCGCAAGACCGTCATCTACCTCTACGCGTGGTCATTTCTCATGGCCACCCTCGCCGTCGGTGTGCGCATCGTCTCCCACCACCACAGCAAGCAGGCCGGCTGGATCGCCGGGCTCCTGGTCTTCGCGGTGGTGTGCGCCGCCGGCAGCGTGTACCTCATCTATGTGCTGGAGATCTTCAAGTTCAAGGGGCTGCGCACCGTCGAGATCCGTCGCACGGATCCCACGACCACCGAACCCGAGATCGACGAACGAGTGGCCAAGGACATCGAGACCGGCGAGTTCGAGAAGGTCAAGTGACGCCGGACCACGACACTGTGATGACCGGCGGGTAGACGCCTGCTCGCGGGACTGAAAAGGTCCGAGCGCGTCGGCCTGGTCGTCGTCGGGCTGCTCGTCGTGATCGCCGGCGTGACCCGGTACGTCGACTCGTTCGGCCATATCGCGGCCTTCGTGGTGGCGGGCATCGCGCTGGCCGGGGTCGCGTGGATCGTGTCGTTCGCCACCGAGCAGGTGGGCGAGCGGTTCGGGCCCGCGGCGACCGGGATGATGCAGTCGACGCTGGGCAACCTGCCCGAGTTCTTCGTGGTCATCTTCGCGCTCAACGCCGGCGAGCGGGTGGTGGCCGAGACGGCGATCCTGGGCTCGATCCTCGTCAACGCGCTGCTCGTGTTGGGCCTCGTGATCATCGTCGGGGCGCGGCGCAGCGAGGACAAGATCATGCGCTTCAACCCTCGGCTGCCCAACGACACCGCGACGTTGCTGCTGATCGCCAGCTTCATCATCCTGCTCGTGGCGCTCGCCAACGGCGCCAACGATTCCGCCAGCCATCACATCAAGACCATCTCGATCGTCGGGGCGGTGGCGATCCTCGTCGCCTACGGCGTGTGGGCGCACCAGTACCTGACGACCCAGCCGCCGAGCGAGCCCCACAGCGAGCCACCGCGCGTGTCCTTGGTGACCAGCGCGATTCTGCTCGGCGTGGCGGGCCTGGCAGCCGCCTTCGTCTCTGACTGGTTCGTGCACGCGCTGGAGCCCACGATCCACACGCTGGGGATCTCGCGCTCGTTCGCCGGCCTCGTCATCGTCGCCACCGCCGGCAACGCGGTGGAGCACGCCGTCGGCGTCGTGCTCGCCGCCAAGGGCCAGAACGAGCTCGCGATCTCGGTGGTCAAGAATTCGGTGGCCCAGATCGCCGCCTTTCTGTACCCGCTGCTCGTGCTGGTCTCCCTGCTCACCGCGACGACGCTCACGTTCGCGCTGCCGCCCGTCTACGCCGGAGCGCTGCTCGGGACCTCGGTCATCGTGTGGCAGATCACCGGGGACGGCGAGGCCACGCCGTTCGAGGGCACCGCATTGATCGCGGCCTTCGTGATCCTCGCCACCGTGGCTGCATTCGAGACGTAACCGGGCAATTGACATCCGGTTAAGGACCGGCGGGTCGGCGCCGTCAGGTTGGTAGTTTCGCCCGCGTCATGGATGCGCACGCCGCCGCGCGGCCTCGAGGCTCAATGATGATCGCCCGCGTCGCGCTGGCCCTTGCCATCGTCGCGGCGGCCCTGGCCGCGATCGCCGCCACCGCACTGGCCGACCCCATCAGCTGGGACGCGCCGGTCCAGATCGACCCCGCCGGCGCGGCGCCCCTGAACGCGATCTCGTGCCCGAGCGCCGCCCTGTGCCTGGCCGTCGACGGCAGCGGGGATCTCGTGAGCTCGCCGGACCCCACCGGCGCGGCGTCGACGTGGACGACCGCGGACATCGACGGCAGCACGCTTGGTCTCAACGGTCTGACCGGGATCTCCTGCCCCTCGGCGTCGTTCTGCGCCGCCGTGGACCTGATGGGCAACGTGCTCACCACCACGACGCCCGGGACCCCCACGGCCCGGTGGTCGGTGGCGGCGATCACCGCCAACCCGCTCAGCGGGATCTCCTGCCCGTCGGCGACTGAGTGCGTGGCCGTCGACCAGTCCGGGAACGTGTGGACCTCGACCCACCCGGCCGACGGCGCGGGGGCGTGGGCCAGCGCCGACGTCGACGGGACCAACACGCTCACCGCCGTGTCGTGCCCCTCGACCACCCTGTGTGTGGCCGTCGATGGGAGCGGCACGATCGTCCGGTCGACCAACCCCACGGGCGGGGCCGGCGCCTGGGCGAGCGCCGACGTCGATGCCCAGTCGTCGATCAACGCGGTCTCGTGCCCCTCGACCTCACTGTGCGTCGCCGTCGATGACACCGGCAACGTGCTCACCTCCACCACCCCTGGGAACCCGCCGAGCTCGGGCTGGACCACCGCCGCCGTCGATTCGGCGGCCGCCCTGGACTCCGTCTCGTGCGCCCCCGCGACGACCGTGTGCGTCGCCGGCGACGACTCGGGCAGCGTGCTCGTCTCCGCCAGCCCCGCCGGGGGCGCGCCGTCGTGGAGCACGGCCGCCCTCCCGGACGGCGCGGCGATTGACGGGATGTCGTGCCCGAGCGCCGGCTTCTGCGCGGGGGCCGATGCGGCCGGTGACATCGTCTTCACCACCAACCCCGGGGGCGGTGCGACGGCGTGGGGATCGACGGCGCTCGAGAGCGGGATCGGCGTGGCCTTTGCCGGCATCGCCTGTCCCGCGGCCGCCCAGTGCTACGCCGTGGACGCCAACGGAAATCTGCTGCGCTCGACCGCGCCGGGCATCGGGCAGAGCGGGTGGTCCTCGGCCTCCATCGATGCCGGTAACGGGCTCACCGCGATCGCCTGCCCCTCGGCCAACCTGTGTGTCGCCGTCGACCAGTTCGGCAACGTCCTGCACTCCACCAACCCGGGCGGAGGGGCCTCGGCGTGGCAGTCGGTCTCGGTCGATCCCGACGGCAGCCTGCTCGCGGTGTCGTGCCCGACGACGAGCCTGTGCGTCGTCACCGACTCCACCGGCAACGTCCTCACCTCCACCAACCCCACCGGCGGCGCGTCGGCCTGGGACACCGCCGACATCGCCGGCGAAGATGCGCTGCCCGGCGTGTCGTGCCCGGTGACGACGCTGTGCGTGGCCGTCGACGGCACTGGGACCGAGCTGACCTCGACCAACCCCACGGCCGGCGCGAACGCCTGGACCGAGGGCAACGTGGAGGACTCGCCGCTGGACGTGATCTCCTGCCCGACCACGACCCTGTGCGTCGCCGGTGACGCCAACGGCTCCATCGTCACCTCCACCAACCCGGTCAAGGGCACGTGGGGCTCGCCGGTGAGCGTCGACGCGCCCGACGGAGCCCCCAATGTCATCCAGGCGATCACGTGTCCGTCGGCGTCGCTGTGCGTGGCGGGGGACGCCTCCGGCAACGTGCTGGCCAGCACCAATCCCAACGGCGGGGCCGGGGCATGGAGCCTCAGCGACGTCGATGGCTGGCCGATCGCCGGAATCGCGTGCCCGCCCGGGAATACCTGCGCCGCCGTGGACGGGTGGGGCGGGCTCATGCTCGGCGACTCCTCGGCGTCGACGAACCCGGGCCCCACCGGCCCCGCCCCGCCCCTCGGGGTGGTTCCCGGCCGGCTCGTCGTGGTGGGCCGCGTCACCGTCGTCGGCGGCACCAAGCTCCGTGTCCGCGTGTCCTGCAAGGGCACCGCGGCCGTCCGCTGCGCCGGCCGCCTCACCCTCCTGACCATGACCGGCAAGGGACGGCATCGGCACAAGGTCGGGGTCGGGGGCCGCAACATCAACCTCAAGGGCCGCCGCAGCCTCACGATCACGATGGGGCTCGATGCCCGCGGGCGCAAGCTGCTCAAGGCGGCGCACACCCTGCACGTCCGGATGGCGATCACGCAGGGCAAGCGCAGCGTGCTCAACCGCCAGTACACGCTGCGCCAGCCACGCCCGCGCCACAAGGCCAAGGGCAAGAAGCTGGCTCACACGTAGGGAGGAGAGGGGACGAGCGCGCGGACCCGCCCCGCCCGCCGCGCGCTCAACCCCTGGACTGACGCTGCCGATACTGCTATTCTGACGTTTACGTAAGAATTCGATTGAAGGCAGGTCCGAGTTGTCCGTGCTGCAAGCTCCCCAGGCAGAGGGCCCCACGGCCCGGCGCCGCCTCGGCGTCAACGCCGAGCACGATTCCTACAAGTGGTGGGCGCTGTCCTGCACGAGCCTGGGAATGCTGCTGGCCACCATCAACTCGGGCACCCTGATCATCGCCCTGCCCAACCTCGAGCGCAGCCTCCACACGGGCCTGCTCGAACTCGTCTGGGTGATCCTCGTCTACATGATCGCCTCGACGGTGCTGGTGCTCAGCGCGGGCCGTCTGTCCGATCAGTTCGGGCGCAAGAAGGCCTACGTGATGGGCTTTCTGGTGTTCGCGGTGGCATCGCTGGGCGCCGGCTTTGCCGCGAACGGCACCCAGCTGATCCTGTGGCGGATCCTTCAGGGGACCGGCGGCGCCTTCCTGTTCGCCAACGCGGCGGCGATCGTCACCGACGCCTTCCCCAAGGAGCAGCTCGGCCTGGCCATGGGGACCAACACGATGGTGGCCGCCGTGGGCCTGGTCATCGGCCCGGTCCTGGGCGGAGCGCTGGTGGCGATCTCCTGGCATTGGGTGTTCTGGTTCAACGTGCCCTTCGGCATCGCGGGCAGCCTGTGGGGCGGGTACGTCCTTCACGAGGTCACCGGCCGCTCCGAGGACCGCTCGTTTGACTACCTCGGCACGATCACCTTCCTGATCGGCCTCACCGGCCTGGTCTTCGGCATCTCCAAGGGCGGGCTCGTGGGGTGGACCTCGCCGCTGACGATCCCCAGCCTCATCCTCGCCGTGGTGTTCCTGCCGCTGTTCGTGCTGATCGAGTCGCGCCACAAGGCGCCGATGCTCGACCTCTCGATCTTCCGCAACCGCCTGTTCGCGACCGCATCGGGAGCCGCCTTCGCCAACGGCCTGTCCCGCTTCGCGCTGATGTTCCTCTTCGTCTTCTACTTCCAGGGGGTGCAGGGCAACTCGCCCATCCTGGCCGGGGTCAAGCTGGCCCCGCTGGCGTTGGGGATGCTCATCGCCTCGCCGCCGGCCGGGATGTGGGCCGACCGGCGCGGCTCGCGCACCCTGGCGGTGCTCGGGATGCTGGTCTCCGCCCTGGGGCTGGCCCTGATGACCACGCTCCAGCGCGACACCGGTTACGTCTGGCCCGGGATCTACATGTTCATCGTCGGGATCGGGTCGGGCATGTTCAACTCGCCCAACACCGCGGCCATGATGGGCAGCGTCGCGGCCCACCGCCGCGGCATCGCCGCCGGCGCGCGGGTCCTGGTGCAGAACACCGGCGCGGTCATCTCGATCGCGTTCGTGCTGGCCGTCGTCACCTCGGCCGTCCCCGAGCACGTGCTCTTGGCCGTGTTCTCGGGCGTGGCCGACCACATCCCAACGGTGCAGCTCATGCCCTTCGTCTCCAACATGCACACGGCGCTGTGGTGCCTGTGCGCGGTGTCGATCGCCGGCGCCGGCATCTCCGCCGCGCGGCCCAAGCACGTGATCGCGCCCGCCCCGGAGCAGTCGCGCGAGCCTCAGGCTGTGGCATCGTGAGCGCCACCACCGACCGCCAGTTGCGCATCGGCGAGGTAGCCGAGCTCACCGGCACCACGGCCCGCACGATCCGCTACTACGAGGAGATCGGGCTGCTGGACTCCGCGCCCGAGCGCGCCCAGGGCAAGCACCGTGTCTACACCCAGGCCGACGTGGATCGCGTCCGCGAGATCATCCGGCTGCGTGACCTGTTGGGCCTGTCGCTGGAGCAGCTCTCCCAACTGCTCGAGGCCGAGAGCGCCCGGGCCCACCTGCGCGACGAGCTGGCCCAGACCGAGGACCCCACCGAGCGCAAGCGGATCCTGGAGGAGCTGCTGACCCACATCTCGGGCCAGCTCGAGCTCGTCAAGACGCGGCTCACCGAGCTCACCGATCTCGCCGCCGAGCTCGGCGACAAGCAACGCAAGGTCAAGCAGAAGATCCGCGAGATCGACGCCGGGTGAGCACCGCCGCCGTCACGTCCACACCGGACACCGGGGTCGCCCGCCCCGCGACGCACGCCAGCCGGACCGGGGTGGACCGGCGCGCGATGGCCATGCTCTCGGCCGGGCACCTGTTCACCGACGTCGGCCAGGGGTCGATCCCGGCGCTCCTGCCCTTCCTCATCGTCAAGGATCACCTCAGCTACGCGGGGGCGTCCGCCCTCATCCTGGCAGCGACGATCGCCAGCTCGGTCATCCAGCCCGTCTTCGGCCACCTGTCCGATCGCCGCTCGCTGCCGTGGCTGATGCCGCTCGGCCCCATCCTCGGCGGCGTGGGGGTGGCGCTGGCCGCCATCGCGCCCAGCTACGCGCTTACCTTCGCCGCGGTCGTCCTCAGCGGGATCGGCGTCGCCGCCTTCCACCCCGAGGGCTCGCGCTTTGCCAACTACGTGTCGGGTGCCAAACGCTCGAGCGGCATGAGCCTGTTCAGCGTCGGGGGGAACGTCGGCTTCGCGCTGGGCCCGGCGCTCATCACCCCGCTGGTGCTCGCCTTCGGGCTGTCGGGCACGCTGTTGGTGATCATCCCCACCTCGCTGATGGGGGTGGTGCTGGCGCGCGAGCTGCCGCGGCTGAAGACGTTCCGCGTCGACCTCACCAAGCGCCACGCGGTGACCGGCGCAGACGAGGATGCGTGGCGGCCGTTCACGCTGCTAGCCGTGGTCATCGCGCTGCGCTCGTTCGTCTACTTCGGGTTCGTCACCTTCATCCCGCTCTACTTCATCCACGTTCTGCACACGGGCCGGGGCGTCGCGGGGGCCGCGCTCACCGTGATGCTCGTCGGCGGGGCCATCGGGACCCTCGTCGGGGGCCGCCTGGCCGACCGCTTCGGGCGCCGCTCGGTGCTGATCGGCTCGATGGCCGTCCTGCCCTTCCTCACCGTCGGGTTCCTCGCCTCACCGCCCGGATTGGCGATGGTCTTCGCGGGGGTCGCCGGGGCGGCGACGATCGCCACCTTCGCGGTCACGATCGTCATGGGCCAGGAGTTCCTGCCCGGGCGGATCGGCGTCGCCTCGGGCGTCACCATCGGGCTCTCGGTCGGCATGGGCGGCGTGGCCGCGCCGCTGCTGGGCATCCTCGCCGACGGCGACGGCCTGCGCGCGGTGTTCGAGCTCATCGTGTTCTTTCCGCTGGCCGCGCTGGCGCTCTCGCTCGCCCTCCCCGTGCGTCGTGACCCCACCCCGGCGCGCCCCGCACACACAAACGCAACGGTCGCGAGCGTAACCGCCGCCGAGTGACGCGGTAGATTCCGGTGACACGCCGGCCCTGAGGCGTCGCATCGTCAGGCCCCTCGGCCCAGCGCCCTGTTCAAGAGCCGGCGCATCTCCGTATGTCTCGCATCCGTCAACGCACAGCACGCTGCACCCCTGCGCTGGCCGCCACCGCGGCGGCGCTGGTGGGCCTCATCAACGTCGCGTCGGCGCTGACCCCCAACATCCGCTGGCGCGGTCGGCTGCTGCTCGATGTCGAGCCGGTCGAGGCGGTCCGGCTGTTCCACGCCTTCGCCCTTCCCGCGGGCGCGGCGCTGCTCCTGGTCAGCCCCTATCTGCTCAAGCGCCGGCGCCGGGCGTGGCAGACGGCGATCTGGCTGATGGTCGCGCTGGGCCTGCTGGACCTGCTCAAGGGCCTTGACGTCGAGGAGACCGTCCTCACCTGGGCCACGGCCGCGATGTTGTGCGCCGGCGCCACGGAATACCGCGTCGAGCATGACGCGATCACGCTGCGCAGCTCGGTCTGGCGGGTGCCGCTGCTGGGGGCGTTCGGCCTGAGCCTGGCCGCCTTCGCCGCCTGGGTCTCGGAAGGCCATCCGTCCTTCAGTTCGGTGGTGCGCGAGACCGGCGACCTGCTGGCCTGGCAGGCCGGTCCGCTGCGCTTCGAGCACCACGCGATCGGCCACCACGCGTTCGCGTGGGTGCCGCTGGGCGTGCACCTGCTGGAGATCGGGACCCTCCTGGCCATGGCCTACGTGGTCTTCCGGCCCCTGGCCACCCCGGCGTCGTTCCCGGGCCCCGCCGCCCGCAGCGCGGCCGCCGAGCTCGTCCGCGCCCACGGCTCGGACACCCTCTCGTTCTTCAAGCTCCGCTCCGACAAGCACTACTTCTTCAGCGCCGACCGCTCGGCGTTCGTCGGCTACCGGGTGGAGAACGGCGTCCTCCTGCTCTCCGGTGATCCGGTGGGGCCCGATGCCGCGCTGGGGGAGCTGCTCGCCGACCTCAGGGAGTTCGCGGAGACCCGCGGGCTGAAGCTGGCCGCCATCGGCGCCAGCGAGCGTCTCGTCCCGCTGTGGGAGGGGCTCGGCATGCGCACGATGTACCTCGGCGACGAGGCGATCATCGAGGTGGGGCAGTTCTCCCTGGAGGGGCGGCCCATCCGCAAGGTCCGCCAGTCCGTCAGCCGCCTGCGCAAGGCTGGCTTCGTGGCCGAGCTACATCGCGTCTCCGAGCTCACGCCGGCGGTGGCCGCCGAGGTCGAGGAGGTGCTCGAGCGCGGCCGCGAGGGCGCCCCCGAGCGTGGCTTCTCGATGGCGATGGATTCGCTGGACGGCGACCACGGCGAGGACACGCTCGTCGTCCTCGCGCGCGATGAATCGGACCCCGCCCACCCCGTCCGCGGCGTCCTGCACTTCGTCCCCTGCTACGGGCGTTCGGCGATGTCGCTGTCGTTCATGCGCCGGGACCCGAGCACGCCCAACGGCCTGACCGAGTTCATGGTGGTCAGCGCGGTGGAGCTGTTGCGCGAGCGGGGCGTCGATGAGATGTCGCTCAATTTTGCCGCCTTCGCGCGGTGGATCCACAGCCCCGAGCGGCCCGCCGAGCGCGCCCTAGGCAAGCTCATCGCGCTCGGCAACCGGTTCTTCCAGATCGAGAGCCTGTACCGCTTCAACGCCAAGTTCTTCCCGCGCTGGCAGCCGCGATATCTGGTCTACCAGGGGGCGTTCGGACTGCCGCGAGCGAGCCTGGCGGCGATGTGGGCGGAGGGTCAGATTCCAAAGCCGGAACTGCCCCGAGGCAGTTCGTCAACCGGGGCGCGTGTGATGGCTCGGGCACGCTAACCTCCCTCTAACCCTGCGGCGGCTCTCCACTACCCTCTTGGTAGTGGCGCGCTGCCCGTTTCGGCGCTGAAATGCAGGCGATGCCTGTGAGTGCCGCGCCAGTAGCCTACGCGCCCCTCAACCCAGTACCGCCAGCTTGCTAAGCAGCTTCAGCAGACCCAATGCAAAAAAGCACTCGTTCGCCCCTGACGGGCAAAGACGTGGCCGGCGCGGGCATGTTCCTGCTGTCGGCAAATCTTCTGTTCGCGGCGGTGGGCGCGGGTATTGGTGCGCTGTTCGGCGCGGCCCTGGCGCTGGGGATCATCGGCTTCCTGATCGGCTTCCTGGTGGGGATCTACCTTGTCATTAGGCGCTTCCGCGGTTACTGAGCGGCCACCTGTGAGCGTGCTCGCATACTTCGACGTCATCGTGCTGGTGGTCGCCACGCCGATCATGCTGCTCATCGGCGTGCCCGCGTCCGGGTACGCCATCGGCGCCGGCGCGTGGATTGCGCTGCGCGCCGCCAACGTGGGCGTCGACCGCGTCACCGCGAGCATGGACGCTCAGCGCCAGATCGGCCTGCGGCTGGGCTTCATGCTCGCTCGGCTCTTCACCCTGGCCATCGCGGTGATCATCGCCCGCAACGTCGACGGCAAGGACGGCGGAATCACGTGCCTGGCCGTGATCGTCTTCGCCTACACCGTATCGCTGGCCATCTCGGCCATGACCCGCACGAGGCCCCGATGACCAGCACCCGCAAGCTTCTCTGGGCCATCACCGGCTTCTACGTGGCCGGGATCGTGGTCCTGATCATCCTGTTCGGCTTCGGCCACCAGAACCACAGCTTCCAGGTCCAGAACGAGTTCAAGCTCGACAATTGGCTCCACCTCGGCGTCTTCAGCATCAACCGCGCGGTTCTCTACCTCATCCTCGCCACGATCCTCACCGTGGTCACGATGGTGTGGATCGCCGACCGGATGCACCAGCGGCCGAACAAGGTCCAGACCGCCGTCGAGGCGCTCTTCTCGCTCATGCGCGACAACATCACCCGCGGGAACATGCCCGATTCGATGGCGGCGAAGTGGTTTCCGTTCCTCGGCGCGCTGTTCCTCTTCATCTGGTTCAACAATCTGATCGGGTACATCCCGCTGCCGACCAACTCAGGCCAGGAAGTGGTCATCTTCGGCGCGCACATCCCGGCCTTCGCGCTCTACGCCGCCACGGCCAACATCTCGGTGCCGCTCATCCTCGCCCTCGTTGTGTTCATCGCCTTCAACTGGGTCGGCATCCGCGCCCAGGGCCCGATCGGCTACCTCAAGAGCCTGATCCCGGGCGGCGTCACCGGGCCGATCCTGCTGCTGATCTTCCCGCTGGAGGTCATCTCCACGTTCATGCGACTGCTCTCGCTCACCATCCGACTCTTCGCCAACATCCTGGCCGGCCACCTGATCATCCTGTTCATGGCCGGCGGCCTAGCGGTGCTGCTCGGCTTGTCGTTCCTGGGCTGGTTCACACTGCCGTTTGCGATCCTGCTCTACCTGTTCGAGTTGGGCCTGGTCGCGACGCTGCAGGCATTCATCTTTGCGACCCTCGCCGCCATCTACATCAGCGGCGCGGCAACTCATCACTAAAACCATGAAGGAGCTGACCACACAGTGCTAGCGCTTACACACCTCCTCTCGTTCGGCGCCGTCAGCGCCGGACTCGGCATCGGGATCGGAGGCGGACTGGGTGCCGTCGGTGCCGGCGTCGGCATCGGGATCATCTTCGGCAAGGTCATCGAGGGGGTGACCCGCCAGCCGGAGATGCGTGACGAGATCACCCAGATCCAGTGGCTCGGCTTCGCCTTGACCGAGGCGACCTTCTTCTACGGGCTCGTCGCCGGCCTGCTCTCCTGGGTGCTGAAGTAGCGATGCCCGCCCCGGTCACCGCCGCCTCCGGCGGCTCCTTCCTCATCACGCCCAATGTGGGGCTGATGATCTGGACGCTGCTGCTGTTCGGATTCTCCATGTTGATTCTGTGGAAGCTCGCCTTCCCGCGCATCTCCGCGGCGCTGGACAAGCGCCAGCATGCGATCGAGGAGTCGATCGATCACGCCGAGCAGATGCGCAAGCAGGCCGACGAGATCCTGGACGAGTACCGGGAGCGCCTCAAGGAGGCCCGCGCGCAGGCCGACGAGATCGTCTCGCGCGCCCGGCGCGCCGGGGAGACCCATGAGCGCCAGTCCGAGGAGGACGCCAAGGCCAAGCGCGAGCAGCTCATGGAGCAGACCCGCCGCGACATCGAGACCGAGACGCGCCGGGCGATCCAGGAGATCCGCCGCGAGGTCGCCGACCTCACCGTGCTGGCCACCGAGAAGGTGACGCGCAAGACGCTGACCGAGGACGACCAGCGCCGGCTCGTGCAGGACGCCCTGTCCGAGCTTGACTTCAGCGCCCTGGCGTCGGAGGCGGAACGAAACTAGATGGAGGAGATCGCCCAGGTCTACTCGCGCGCCCTGTTCGAGGTCGCGTCCGAGCAGGACACGCTCGATCGCGTCCACGATGAGCTGGGCGCGTTCGCCGACGCGATGTCCGGCAGCCGGGAGCTGATGGCCTTCTTCTTCTCGCCGTACTTCTCGGCGACGGAGAAGAAGGACGGCCTGGCGAAGGCCGTGACCGGCGCCAGTCCGGCGTTCACGAATTTCCTGCAGGCGCTCATCGAGCGCCACCGCATGCCGGCGATCTTCCGGATCCGTACCGAGTTCAACGCGCTGTGGGACGAAGCGCGCAAGCTGCTGCCCGTGCAGATCACCAGCGCCATCGCGCTGGGCGAGGATGAGGTCAAGAGCCTGGGCGAGCGGATCGGCAAGCAGGTCGACCGACACGTACAGGTTTCCGCCGATGTCGATCCCGACATCCTCGGCGGGGTAGTGCTGAGAGTGGGGAACGTCGTCCTCGACGCCTCGATCAAGAACCGTCTGGAACAACTTCGAAAGCAAGTGGCGCAGGCGTAGGGCCACGCCTGTGAAGGGAGCGACCTAAGAGATGCAGATCAAACCCGATGAGATCACCTCGATCCTCAAGAGCCGGATCGAGGGCCTCGACACCTCCGAGGCTGAGCTGACCGAGGTCGGGACCGTGCTATCGGTCGCCGACGGCATCTGCCGTGTCCACGGCCTCGAGAACTGCATGTCCTTCGAGATGCTCGAGCTGCCCCACGACGTCACCGCGCTCGCGCTCAACCTGGAGTCCGACAACGTCGGCGCCGTGCTCTTCGGCGAGTGGGAGAAGATCTCCGAGGGCGACACCGTGAAGCGCACGGGCCGGCTGCTGGACATCCCCGTCGGCGAGGGCCTGCTCGGCCGCATCGTCGATCCGCTGGGCAACCCGCTGGACGGCAAGGGCGAGATCGAGAGCACCGAGACGCGCCCGGCCGAGCACAAGGCCCCCGGCGTCGTCCAGCGTCAGCCGGTCAAGGAGCCCATGCTCACCGGCCTGAAGGCGATCGACTCGATGATCCCGATCGGCCGGGGTCAGCGCGAGCTGATCATCGGCGACCGCCAGACCGGCAAGACCTCGATCGCAGTTGACACGATCATCAACAACAAGGACCGTGGCCTCGTCTGCGTCTACGTCGCGATCGGCCAGCGCAAGGCGACCGTCGTCCAGCTCGCCAGCGTGCTGGAGGAGGCGGGCGCGCTTGAGAACACGATCATCGTCATGGCGGCCGCCGACGAAGCGGCGCCGATCAAGTTCCTGGCGCCCTATGCCGGATGTGCCATGGCCGAGTACTTCCTCTACAACGGCAAGGCGGCGCTGACGGTCTACGACGACCTCACCAAGCACGCGTACGCCTACCGGCAGATGTCGCTGCTGCTCCGGCGCCCGCCGGGACGCGAGGCCTACCCGGGCGACGTCTTCTACCTGCACAGCCGGCTGCTGGAGCGCGCCGTCAAGCTCAACGATGACCTGGGCGGCGGCTCGCTCACCTCGCTGCCGATCATCGAGACCCAGGCCGGCGACGTGTCGGCCTACATCCCGACGAACGTCATCTCGATCACCGACGGGCAGATCTTCCTGGAGCCCAAGCTGTTCTACTCCGGTGTCCGCCCGGCCATCAACGTGGGCATCTCGGTGTCCCGGGTGGGCGGCGCGGCCCAGATCGGGCCGATGCGCAAGGTCGCCGGAACGCTGAAGCTCGAGCTCTCGCAGTACCGCGACCTCGAGGCCTTCTCCCAGTTCGGGTCAGAGCTCGACCCCGACACCCAGCGCACGCTGGCCCGCGGCGAGCGCCTGGTCAAGACGCTCAACCAGTCTGAGCGCAACCCGATCCCGGTGGAGCTTCAGGTGGCCCAGATCTACGCCGCCACCAACGGCTATCTGGACAGGATCCTCGCCGACAAGGTGGAGAAGTTCCTCTCAGAGCTCAGCGAGTCGCTGCGCGGCAACGAGCCCGAGCTGCTCAAGAAGATCGCCGGCGGCGACTGGTCCGATGAGACCAAGGCGGCGCTTGACGACGCCGTGAACACCTTCGCCGAGGACTTCGGGTACGACCTCGACGAGGAGGGTCATCCGATCGAGGAGGGCGATGCGCCCGAGCCGCGCCGCCATTCGCAGGCGAGCGAGGAGCAGGAGCCCGAGGAGCAGAAGTCCGAGGAGCGCGAGGGAGAGCCGGCACCGGCGTAGCCCATGGCAACCTCGCAGCGAGACGTTCGCAACCGCATCGCCGCGGTCAAGAACATCCAGAAGATCACCCGGGCGATGGAGATGGTCGCCGCGGCGCGGCTGCGCCGCGCCGAGCAGCGCATCGAGGCCCTCCGGCCCTACGCCGACGCGATCCGGCGGATGACCCGCCAGGCGGCTGAGGCCGCCGGCAACGTCCCGCGGCTGCCGATCCTCGCCGAGCACGAGTCCGTCAACACCGTCGGCCTGCTGGTGGTGGCCGGGGACCGCGGGCTCGCCGGCGCGTTCAACTCAAACGCCGTCCGCGCCGGGGTCGCTGCCGGTCGCGAGCACGGCAGCGAGGGTCACGACGTCGTGTACTACGCCTCGGGCCGCCGCCCGGCGTCCTCACTGACCTTCCGCGGCCTCGACGTCGCCGACAGCTTCACCGGCTTCACCGACCGCCCGGCCTACGCCGACGCGCGGCGGATCGCCGAGCGTCTGATGGCGGCGTACATCGACGGCGAGGTCGACCAGGTGGAGATCTTCTACAACGGCTACATCTCGCCGCTGTCGCAGGTGATCCGGCGCGAGACGCTGCTGCCGTTGCAGCAGGCCACGGTCCTGGACGAGGGTTCGGATGAGGAGGAGCAGGACCGCGGGGAGGGCGAGCCGCGGGCGTTGGTGGACTACGAGCCCGACCCGGAGGACATCCTCAAGCGCCTCGTCCCTGACTACGTTGAGATTTCCATCTACCGGGCGCTGCTGGAGTCGACGGCGTCCGAGCACGGCGCGCGCATGACCGCGATGCGCAACGCGTCGGAGAACGCATCGACGCTGATCGATGACTACACCTTGGAGATGAACCGGGCCCGCCAGGCCGAGATCACGCAGGAGATCATGGAAGTCGTGGCCGGCGCAGAAGGCCTCGGATAAGGAGAACAACTCATGTCTGCCACCCAGGAAACCGAAACCACCAGCGGCACCGAGAAGCAGAACGTCGGGCGGATCGAGGAGATCCAGGGCGTCGTCATCGAGGCCGTCTTCCCCGACAAGCTGCCCGAGATCAACCACGCAATCCTCGTGCGGCGGCCCGAAGCCGCGCGCGCCGAGGAGGACGAGGACATCGCCGCCCAGAAGGATCCGTACGTCACCTGCGAGGTCCAGCAGCACCTCGGCGACAACCGCGTTCGCGCTGTCGCCATGGACACCACCGACGGCATGGCCCGCGGCACCGAGGTCATCGACAGCGGCGCCCCGATCACCGTCCCGGTGGGACGCGAGACGCTGGGGCGGATCTTCAACCTGCTCGGCGAGCCGATCGACCTCGGTGAGGACATCCCCGCCGACACCGAGCGCTGGCCGATCCACCGCGACGCGCCGACGGTGGAGGACCTCACCCCGACCACGGAGATGTTCGAGACCGGGATCAAGGTGGTCGACCTGCTCGCGCCCTACGCCAAGGGCGGCAAGGTGGGCCTGTTCGGCGGCGCCGGCGTGGGCAAGACGGTGATCATCCAGGAGCTCATCCACAACCTGGCCCAGGAGCACGGCGGCCTGTCGGCGTTTTGCGGCGTGGGCGAGCGCTCGCGTGAGGGCAACGACCTGTGGCTGGAGATGAAGGAATCCGGCGTGCTGGACAAGACGATGCTCGTCTTCGGCCAGATGAACGAGCCGCCCGGCGCCCGCATGCGCGTCGCCCTGTCAGGGCTGACGATGGCGGAGTACTTCCGTGACGAGGAGGGTCAGGACGTCCTCCTGTTCATCGACAACATCTTCCGCTTCGTCCAGGCCGGCTCCGAGGTCTCGGCGCTCCTGGGCCGGATGCCGTCCCAGGTGGGCTACCAGCCCACGCTGGAGTCAGAGATGGGCCAGCTCCAGGAGCGGATCACGTCGACCCGCAAGGGCTCGGTCACCTCGATCCAGGCCATCTACGTGCCGGCCGACGACCTCACCGACCCGGCCCCGGCCTCCGCGTTCGCCCACCTCAACGCCACCACGACGCTGAGCCGGTCGATCTCCGAGAAGGGGATCTACCCCGCCGTGGACCCGCTGGACTCCACCTCGACGATCCTCAAGCCCGAGATCCTCGGCGAGGAGCACTTCAACGTGGCCAACCGGGTCAAGGAGGTCCTCCAGCGCTACAAGGAGCTCCAGGACATCATCGCCATCCTCGGGATCGACGAGCTCTCCGACGAGGACAAGGTGACGGTGCAGCGCGCGCGCAAGATCGAGCGCTTCCTGTCCCAGCCGTTCTTCGTGGCCACGCAGTTCACCGGCATCGAGGGCAAGTACGTCCCGATCGCCGAGTCGATCCGCGGCTTCAAGGAGATCCTCGAGGGCAAGCACGACGACGTCCCGGAGCGCGCCTTCTTCATGAAGGGCACGATCGACGAGGTCGTAGCCGAGACCGGCGGCAAGCCGGACTCCAAGGAGGCCAAGGAGGACGCGCCGGACGAGACTGAGTCCGAGTCCGAGTCCGGCGACGAGTCGGGCACCGAGGCCGGCTAGCCCGCGATGGCCGACCACGCGAAGTTCCCGGTGGAGGTCCTCACGCCCGACGGCGAGGTGTTCGCCGAGGAGGTGCAGATGATCTCCACCAGGACGACCATCGGCTCGATCGGCATCCTGGCCCACCACGCGCCGGTGCTGGCCATGCTCGAGCCCACGGAGCTGCGGCTGTATCGCTCGGACTCCGATGTGGTCACCTTCGCCCAATCGGAGGGCTACATGCAGGTGGGCGACAACCGGGCGCTGCTGCTGGTGGAGGAAGCGCATGAGCCGGGCGAGCTGGACGCGGCGGAGCTGCGCGATCGCCTCCAGCAGGCCGAGCGCGAGCTCGAGGAGTCCGGCGACGACTCCGAGCGCCGACGGGTGGCCGAGCGTGACAAGCGACGCTGGGCGGCGTTCCTGAGGATCGCCGAGGGCGGCGGATAACCCGCCGGGCCGTGCCCTTACCCGGCCGTCATCTGGATCGCCTACCCTCCGCAGTCCATGGTTGACGAGCTGGGATTGGCCGAGCGGCTCATCGGCTACGAAACGTCGCGGCCGGATGTGCTGGTCGCCGCCGCCGGGTTCGTCAAGGGCTGGCTCGAATCCCGCGACATCGCCGTCTCGGAACGTGATCACAACGGCTTTCCCGTGCTGGTGGCCGACGTCGGCGCCACCGACGACCAGGCACCCTGCATCGTCCTGCACGGCCACCTCGACGTCGTCCCTGGGCGGCCCGAGCAGTTCGAGCCTCAGGTGGAGGGCGACCGCCTCATCGGACGCGGCGCCTACGACATGAAGGGCGGCCTGGCGGCCATGATGTGCGCGATGAAGGACATCGCCGGCCAGGACAGAGTCCGCGTCCGCCTTGTCTGCGTGCCCGACGAGGAGTCAGAGGAGATCGACGAGCGCTCGACCGATGCGGTGGTCACGAGCGGATTGGGCGGGAACTTCGCGATCACCGGCGAACCTACGAACATGCACATTGGCGTGCAGGCCAAGGGCGTGCTGGCGATGCGAATCGTCGTCCACGGACGGTCCGCCCACAGTTCGACGCCCTGGCTGGGCGACAACGCCGTGCTCAAGGCCGTTGACGTGTTCCGCGCCATCGAATCCCTGCCCTTCAGCCGCGAGTCCTCGGAGATGTTCGACCGGCCCTCGATCAACCTGGGCCGCATCGCCGGCGGCGACGTGCTCAACAAGGTTCCCGACCGCTGCGAGATGGCGGTCGACGTGCGCTACCTGCCCGGCCAGGACCCCGGGGAGATCCTCGCCCAGGTGCGCGCCATCGGGGCCATCGACGTGACCCGTACCTTCATCCACCCGCCGGTGACGGTGTCGCGGTCCAATCCGTACGTGCAGATCCTGCGTGACGCCGTGTCGCGGGCCACCAGCGGCGAGGTGATGAGCGTGGGGCGCGACGGTGCCTCTGACGCCGCCTCGTTCATCGAGGCCGGCATCCCGGCCGTCGAGTTCGGGCCCAAGGGCGGTGGGCACCACGGTCCCGACGAATGGGTCTCGGTCTCCTCGCTGCAGCGCTACCGCCGCGCGCTGGCGGACTTCGTGGACGCCCTGCCCGAGCGCCTGGCGCAGCTCCAGGGCGGCGCAGGGAGTCTCCGCGCGGTCGACGGAGGGGCGGCGTGATCCCGCGCACCCGACTCGGGATGGCGTGGCGCTTCGTGCTCTGTGGGGTCCTGCTGGTCACGGGGGCCGCTGCCACCACCGCGGTCGCGGGTCTTCTCCAGGTCAAGGACGTCGTCACGCTGATCTCCGCGAACCCGGGGATCGTGACCAAGCAGATCGTCCTGCCTCCGGCCGGAGCTCCTCAGACGATCCTCATCATCGGCTCAGACCACCGCGCCGGCGAGCCGTTCCGTCTCTCCAACACCGACACGATGCTGCTCGTGCGACTCAACGCCAAATCGTCGACGATCAACGTGATGTCGATCCCACGCGACCTCCAGGTCGACATCCCCGGATTCGGCATTGCCAAGATCAACGCGGCCTACAGCGAGGGTGGCTACGGCCTGCTTATCAAGACCATCAAGGCCAACGTGTTCCCGAACCTGCGCATCAACCACATCGTCGACACCAACTTCACCGGCTTCTCGGATCTGGTCGACGCGATCGGCTGCGTCTACTCGGACGTCGATCGCCGCTACTACAACGCCACCGCGCCGGGCCCCGACAACTACTCCAGCATCGACATCCAGCCCGGCTACCAGAAGCTGTGCGGTCACAACCAGTCCGTCACCGGTGCACTGCCGTTCGTCCGCTTTCGCCACCTGGACTCCGACATCGTGCGCGAGGCCCGCCAGCAGGACTTCATCCGCTGGGCCAAGGACCAGTTCAGCGTTTCCAAGCTGCTGGCCGACAAGGACAGCCTGCTGCGGATCTTTGGCAAGCACTCGACGCTGGACAAGAACCTCCAGTCCGAGGATGGGCTCCTCAACCTGTTCGCTCTGGTGCTCAACTCCGACGCCAGCACGATCCACCAGGTGGCTTTCCCGGCCGACCTGCAGCCGTGCACCGCGACTTCGTGTTTCGTGACCAGCAACCAGGCGTCTGAGCAGGCGGCCTTCGCTCGTTTCATGGCGGCGACGCCCAAGGCCGCGACGGCCGCCGCCAACAAGGCCAAGGTGACCCCGGCCTCGCTCAAGGGCCACAAGCACCTGGCCAAGATCCCCACCGGAGGCCTCACCCCGGATGTGAGCGACGGGCGCGCGCAGGCGGCGGCGCTCAGCCGTGCGGGGATGCCCGTGTACTACCCCGGGCTGATCAAGGCCGGCTCTGAGTACTGCATGAGCGTCACCGGCAACTGCGTCGGCGGCGGCGAGCCTCCCGAGGAGTACACGCACTCTTATCCGCGGGAGTACGTCATTCGCGACCAACACGGCCGGCGGCACGCCGCCTACCGGATGACGCTGGTGCTCAACCCCGTCCTCGGCGAGTACTACGGGGTGCAGGGAACAACGTGGACCAACCCGCCGCTGCTGCGAAGCCCGAGCGGCACACGTGACATCAACGGCAAGAAGCTGTTCCTGTACGCCAACGGCGGCCGTCTGACCACCGTGGCCTGGCGCAACGGCCCCGACGTCTACTGGATCTCCAACACGTTGACGAGCACCATCCCCAATCCGCAGATGGTGGGGATCGCCGCGTCGTTGACGGCGGCGAGGCACTAACGGGCCACGAGGCCCGCGGGCGGGTAGGCGCCGGACCCCGCTACCCTCGCCTCGTCATGGCTTCAGAACGCCAACCCATCGCTGTGATCGGCACCGGCTATGTCGGCCTGGTGACGGCCGCCGGCTTCGCCGAGCTCGGCTCCGACGTCTGGTGCGTCGACGTGGACGCTGAGAAGATCGAAGGTCTCAAGCGCGGCGAGATCCCGATCTACGAGCCGGGCCTCACCGAATCGGTCGCCCGCAACTCCGGACGGCTGCATTTCTCCACCGAGCTGGCGCCTGCGCTCGAGCACGCCCGGCTGCTGTTCGTGGCCGTGGGGACCCCGCCCACCTACTCCGGCGACGCCGACCTGTCGGCCGTCCATGCGGTGGTCGGATCGATGCCGAGCTCAGACCACCACGCGCTGGTGATGAAGTCGACGGTCCCGGTCGGCACGGGGGCGTCGATCAAGCGGATCTTCGCCGAGCACGGCAAGGAGGGCTTCGCCTACGTCTCCTGCCCGGAGTTCCTCAAGGAGGGCTCGGCGCTCGAGGACTTCCTCAAGCCCGACCGCGTCGTCGTCGGCGATGACGGCAACTGGGCCGGGGACGAGGTGGTGTCGCTCTACGAGCCCCTCGACGCGCCCGTGGTGCGCACCGACGTCGCCTCGGCCGAGATGGTCAAGCTGGCCGCCAACGCGTTCCTGGCCACCAAGATCAGCTTCATCAACGAGATCGCCAACGTATGCGAGGAGACCGGCGCCGACGTGCTCGAGGTAGCGCGCGGGATGGGCCTGGACCAGCGGATCGGCCGCCACTTCCTCAAGCCCGGGATCGGGTTCGGCGGCTCGTGCTTCCCCAAGGACGTTTCGGCGCTCAAGCAGCTCGCCGGCAACTCCGGGTACCACTTCCAGCTGCTCACCGCCGTCATCGAGGTCAACGAGCTCCAGAAGCGCCGGGTCATCGGCAAACTCCAGAAGCACCTCGGCTCGCTGGTGGGGCGGCGCGTGGCGCTGCTCGGCCTGGCCTTCAAGGCCAACACCGACGACATGCGCGAGGCCTCCTCGCTCGTGCTCGCGGCGCGGCTTCAGGCCGACGGGGCCACGGTGATGGCCTATGACCCGATCGCCGAGCACGAGGCGCGCAAGCGGATGCGCGGCGTGCAGTTCGCCGACTCGGCGCTCGGGGCGGTCGAGGGGGCCGACGCGGCCATCCTCGTGACCGAGTGGCCGGAGTTCGCCGAGCTCGACTGGGTCGAGGTCAAGGCGCGGATGGCGGGGGATCTGCTCGTCGACGGCCGTAACTTCGCCGAGCGCGAGTCGGTTGTGCGGGCCGGGTTCATCTACGAGGGCATCGGACGATGATCTGCGACCCCCACCCGGCGTGCAGGCACTGATCCTCGCGGGCGGCGAGGGCACCCGGCTTCGCCCGCTCACCTCCACCGTGCCCAAGCCGGTCGTGCCCCTGGTGGACCGGCCGTTCATCGCCTTCATGCTCGAGTGGCTGAGCGGCCACGGCGTCGACGACGTCATCCTCGCCTGCGGCTTCATGGCCGACGGCGTGCGGGCCGTGCTGGGCGACGGCTCCGCGCTGGGAGTCCGCCTGCGCTACATCGAGGAGCCCGAGCCGCTGGGCACGGGCGGCGCGCTCAAGTTCGCCGAGGAGCTGCTCGACGAGCGCTTCTTCATGCTCAACGGCGACGTGCTGTCCGACATGGACCTCACCGCTCAGCTGCGCCAGCACGAGGCCACCGGGGCCCGCGCGACGCTGGCGCTCATGGCGGTCGACGACCCGTCGTCCTACGGGCTGGTGCGGCTGGCCGAGGACCGGACCGTCCGCGAGTTCGTGGAGAAGCCCAGCCCGGAGGAGGGCGGGACGCACCTCATCAACGCCGGCGCCTACATCCTCGAGCGCGAGGTGCTGGACGGGATGGCCCCCGCCGGGACCCGGATCTCGATCGAGCGCGAGGTGTTCCCGACGCTGGTCGGCAACGGGCTGTGCGGCTATCCGGCGTCCGGGTACTGGATGGACATCGGGACCCCCGAGCGCTACCTGCAGGCCACCTTCGAGATCCTCGAGGGCGACGTCAGCACCGAGGTGGGACGAGCCGTCGCGGCGGCCGGCGGCGTCCTGCGCCGCGGCGACAACGGCGGCGGGACCGTCCACGGCCCGACGCTCGTGGGCGAGGGCTGTGACCTGGCCGCCACCGCGCACATCGGCGCGCGCACCGTGCTGGGCCGCGGCGTGACCGTCGGCGCGGGCGTGCACATCGACAACTCCGTGGTGCTCGACGGGGCCACGGTGGGCGCCGGGACCCGGATCACGGGATCGATCGTGGGGCCCAACGTCAGCATCGGCGAGCGCTGCCGCGTCGAGGGCCGGGTGGTGCTCGGCCAGGGCGTGAGTGTCGGGTCGGGCAACACCCTGCTCGAGGGGATGCGTATCTTTCCGGGCGTGGAGCTCCCCGACGGAGCCATCGCGTTTTGAGCACCACGAGCTCCCTGTCTGCGGAGGCGGTCGCGGCCGTCGATCCCACCGACCAGCTCGGTGACGTCCTGGGCCTGCCCGAGCACCTGCGCGACGCGCTGTGGCGCGTGGAGTCGGCCAACCTCCGCCCGCAGGACTCGCCGGGAGGCCTGGTGGTCGCCGCCATGGGCGGCTCGGCCATCGGAGGCCTGCTTGCGCTGGCCGCCCTGGGTGACCGCGCTTCGCGGCCGATCGTGGTCGCACGCGACTACGGGCTGCCGGCGTGGACGATGCCCAACACGACCGTTCTGTGCTCCAGTTACTCCGGCGACACCGAGGAGACGCTGGCCGCCTACGAGGCCGCCGGGGCTCTTGGGGCACGGCGGATCGTCGCCACCACGGGAGGTGCGCTGGCCCGCTCGGCCCGTGCCGACGGCGTGCCGGTGATCCCGCTGCCCGGCGGCTTCCAGCCCCGCGCCGCGGTCGGCTACGGGCTCGTGGTCGCCCTGGAGGTGGCGGCGCTGGCCGGGTGCGGCGAGCGCCTGCACACCGAGATCGACGTCGCCGCCGCCCACGCCGAGCAGCTGGTGGAGGAGTGGGGCCCCGACTCGCCCGAGGACTCGCTGGCCAAGACCATCGCCCGCTCCCTGCACGGGACGATCCCCCAGATCGCGGGGGCGGGGCTGACCACGCCCATCGCCTACCGCTGGAAGACCCAGATCAACGAGAATGCCAGCGCGCCGGCGTTCGCCGCCGAGCTCCCCGAGCTCGATCACAACGAGATCGTCGGCTGGGAGGGCGCGGCCGGCCAGGGACGCTTCAGCGCCGTGTTCCTGGACGATTGCGACCTGCATCCCCGGGTCCGGGCCCGGATCGAGCTCACCCTCGAGGTGATTGGGGCGCAGGCGGCGGCCACCCACCGGATCCAGACCGTGGGCGAGCGCCGGGTGGAGCGGCTGGTGTCGATGGTGCTCCTGGGCGATCTGGTCTCGACGTACATGGCCGTGCTGGCCGGCCGCGATCCGGCGGCGATCGCGCCGATCACGCAGCTCAAGGCCGCTCTGGCCCAGCAGATCGCGTAGCACCCGCTCGAAACCTTGACACATCCGTGGTAAGGTTTGGGCCACGGTGCAGTCCCTGACCATCAACGAAGCCGCCGCGACGACCGGTTGGTCGCCGCGCATGCTGCGCTACGTCGAGCAGACGGGTCTGGTGGCGCCGGAGCGATCGGCGGCCGGATACCGGCTCTACGGAGCGGCGGAGCTGCAGCGCCTGCGCACGCTCAAGGAGCTGCTGGCGCACTTCGACGTGTCGCTGTCCGACGTGGCCTTCGCGCAGCGGATGGAGGCCGACGGCGACCTGCGTCACTCGGTGCAGTCATGGCTGAGCGAGCAGGCGAGAAGGCCGGAGGACGTGCAGGCCGAGGACTGGCTGCGGTTCGAGCAGCAGAAGCACGAGCGTCTGCTCGCTGCGGCGACCGCGGCATAGACGATCGCACCGCGTGCCGCGTCGGCGCCGCCGCAGCACTCACAACTTCGATAACGAGCAACGAGCCTGGAGAGACAACCATGAGCACCACCGTCCAGAAAGCTGACTACAAGGTCGCGGACCTGTCGCTGGCCGAGTTTGGCCGCAAGGAGATCACGCTGGCCGAGCACGAGATGCCCGGACTGATGGCGACCCGCGCCGAGTTCGCCGACAGCCAGCCGCTCAAGGGCGCGCGGATCACCGGTTCGCTGCACATGACGATCCAGACGGCGGTGCTCATCGAGACGCTGGCCGCCCTGGGCGCCGAGGTCCGCTGGGCGAGCTGCAACATCTTCTCCACCCAGGATCACGCCGCCGCGGCGATCGTCGTCGGTCCCGACGGCACCCCCGAGGACCCGCGGGGCATCCCCGTGTTCGCCTGGAAGGGCGAGACGCTCGAGGAGTACTGGTGGTGCACCGACCAGGCGCTGAGCTGGCCTGACAACGACGGGCCGAACATGATCCTCGATGACGGCGGCGACGCCACGCTGCTCGTCCACAACGGCGTCCAGTACGAGGCCGCCGGCGAGGTCCCCGATCCCTCCACCGCCGAGAACGAGGAGCACCGGGTCATCCTCGAGCTGCTCACGCGCTCGCTGGCCGACGACGCGCAGCGCTTCACGCGGATGGCCGAGGCGATCAAGGGCGTCACCGAGGAGACGACCACCGGCGTGCACCGTCTCTACCAGTTCGCCAAGGAGGGCCGGCTGCTGTTCCCGGCCATCAACGTCAACGACTCGGTCACCAAGTCCAAGTTCGACAACAAGTACGGCTGCCGCCACTCCCTGATCGATGGCATCAACCGCGCCACCGACGTGCTGATCGGCGGCAAGGTAGCGCTCGTGTGCGGCTACGGCGACGTCGGCAAGGGCTGCGCCGAGTCGCTGCGCGGCCAGGGCGCCCGGGTGATCATCACCGAGATCGACCCGATCTGCGCGCTGCAGGCGGCGATGGACGGCTACCAGGTCGCCCGCATCGAGGACGTGATCGGCGAGGTCGACATCTTCGTCACCTCCACCGGCAACAAGGACGTCATCACCGCCAAGCACATGGCGCAGATGAAGCACCAGGCGATCGTCGGCAACATCGGCCACTTCGACAACGAGATCGACATGGCCGGCCTGGAGAAGACCGACGGGATCAAGCGGATCAACATCAAGCCCCAGGTCGACGAGTGGGTGTTCCCCAACGGCAACGCGATCATCGTGCTGTCCGAGGGCCGTCTGCTGAACCTCGGCAACGCCACCGGGCACCCGAGCTTCGTGATGTCCAACTCGTTCACCAACCAGGTGATGGCCCAGCTCGAGCTGTTCGGCAACACCGGCGAGTACGAGACCCAGGTCTACACGCTGTCCAAGACGCTCGACGAGAAGGTCGCGCGGCTGCATCTCGGCGCGCTGGGCGTCAACCTCACCGAGCTCACCCCCGACCAGGCCTCCTACCTGGGGGTCCCGGCCGAGGGCCCGTACAAGCCCGACCACTACCGCTACTAGCCACCACGGCGGTCAGTGGGGAATCGGACCCACCCACCCGCTGAGCACAGGATGGCGCGCGTCACGCTCCCACCGCACGACGTCGCCGACCTCGCGCTGGCCCCCGACGGCGAGCTGCGGATCGACTGGGCGGCCGGGCAGATGCCCGTGCTCGCCCAGATCCGGGCCCGGTTCGCCGCCGAGCGGCCGCTGGAGGGGATCCGCGTGGCGGCGTGCCTGCACGTCACCGCGGAGACCGCCAACCTCGTCCGGACGCTGAGCGCGGGCGGGGCGACGGTGGCGCTGTGCTCGGCCAACCCGCTCTCCACGCAGGACGACGTCGCGGCGGCGCTCGTGCTGGAGGACGGGGTGGAGGTCCGTGCCCGGCGCGGCGAGGACATCGACACCTACGTCCAGCACGTCCTGGCGCTGCTCGACACCACCGATAAGCCCGGCCCGCACATCACCCTCGATGACGGCGCCGATCTGCTCGCCACCGCCCACGCCCGCGGCGGCCAGGTCCTGGACGGGCTGATCGGCGGCACCGAGGAGACCTCCACCGGTCTGCTGCGCCTGCGCCGCCTCGAGGAGGAGGGGACGCTGCGCTGCCCGGTGCTGGCCGTCAACGAGGCGCGGACCGAGCGCGCGCTCAACGACCGCCACGGCACGGGCCAGTCCGCGCTGGACGGGATCGTGCGAGCCTCCAACGTGCTGCTGGCGGGCAACACCGTGGTCGTGATCGGCTACGGCTGGGCCGGCCTCGGGGTGGCCGAGCGCGCTCGCGGCGCCGGCGCCGCCGTCATCGTGTGCGAGATCGACCCGCTGCGGGCGCTCGAGGCGCGGATGGCGGGCTATGAGGTGATGCCGGCGCTGGAGGCCGCCGAGCGCGGCGACATCTTCATCACGGTCACCGGGTCGCGCCGGGTTCTGCACCGTGAGCACTTCGCGCGGATGAAGGACGGCGCGCTCCTGGCCAACGCGGGCCACTTCGACGTCGAGCTCGACCTCAGTGAGCTCGACGCGCTGGCCAGTGGCGGCCATCGTGCGGTACGCCCCCTGGTGGAGGAGTACCGGCTGGCCGACGGGCGGCGGCTCAACCTCCTCGCCCACGGCCGCGTGGTCAACCTGGCCGCGGCCGAGGGCCATCCCGCGGCGGTGATGGACGTCTCGTTCGCCTTGCAGGCGCTGAGCGTCGAGCAGCTCGTCGTGCACCGAGGCGACCTGGTGCCCGGGGTCCACTCCGTTCCGGCCGGCGTGGATCGCGAGGTGGGGCGGCTCAAGCTGGCCGCGCTGGGGGTCCGGATCGACGAGCCGACCACCGAGCAGCAGGACTACCGGCAGTCCTGGGCCTGACCTCCCTGGCTTCAAGGCCGGGGCGCGGAGTAGCCTCCTCCACATGAGTGAGAACGGCGACCTGCGCGGCGGGATCGACCTCGGCGGCACCAAGATCGAGGCGATCATCGTCGACGGCGACAACCACGTGCTCGGCCAGTCGCGCGAGCCGACCCCCATCGACGGCGGACCGGCCGATGTGGCCAAGCAGATGGCCGACGCGATGAGCGGCGCGGCGAAGGCCGCGGGCGTGGAGCCCGCGACGCTGCACGGGATCGGCGTGGGCTCGCCCGGCGACGTCGACGACGAGGCCGGCACCGTGGCCAACGCCCGCAACCTCCCCAACTGGATCGAGCCGTTCGAGCTCGCCGCCGCCCTGTCTGAGCGCCTCGGTGCCAAGGTGCACCTGGGCAACGACGTCCAGGTGGCGACACAGGCCGAGTTCCGGCTGGGGGCGGGCAAGCCCTATGACTCCGTGCTCGGCGTGTTCTGGGGGACCGGGGTGGGCGGCGGGATCATCCTCAACGGCGAACCATGGCGTGGCCGCGGGGCCGCCGGGGAGATCGGCCACACCGTCGTGCGGCGGGGCGGCGCGCGCTGCCCCTGCGGGCGCCGCGGCTGCCTGGAGGCCTACGCGGGCCGGGGCGCGATGGAGGCCCGCGCGCGGCGCGAGGTCGACAAGGGCGCCAAGACCGACCTGTTCAAGCTCATGAAGCAACGCGGCCGCACCCGCCTGACCAGCTCGATCTGGGGCCAGGCCCTCCAGCAGGAGGACGCCCTGGCCACCGAGCTCATCGATCGGGCCGTCCTCGCGCTCGGCGCCGGGATCGCCTCGGCGGTCAACCTCCTCGACGTCGAGGCCGTGATCATCGGCGGCGGCCTGGGCGTCCGTTTCGGGCAGCCGATGGCCGAGCGGATCTCCACCGAGATGCATCCGCACCTGTTCAACGACTCGCGTCCGCCCGCCGTACGCGTGGCCGGCCTCGGGGACCAGGGCGGCGCGATCGGCGCAGCTTTGCTGGCGGCCTGAGCTGACCGCGTGGCGCCCTCAGGCGGGCGCGTAGCACTCCCAACCGGCTCTCCGCGCCCCTAAAGGGCGTTATTTTTCGCCTGGTTTAAGAGGCCTGGTGGCGATGGATGGCCGCCGGCTCTGGCAGGATGCCAACCGCGCAGCGTCGATGACTCTGGCGCTTTGAGGAGGAGGAGAGCCACATCGGCCCGCACGAGAGCACGACAGGAGGTCCCGAAGGGCGGCCCGCTTCGGTCAGCGAGGAGCTCGTGGGCGACGGCTCGTCGGCGCGCTCCAGCGTCGCCGCCCGCGTCGGGGCGCTCGGCGCCCTCGGCCTGGCCTTGGTGGTCGTGGCGGTCCTCATCCTCGGTGGCGGCTCGAGCTATTCGCTGAACGCGGACTTCCAGAACGCCAGCGGGCTGGTCACCGGCGACAACGTCCTCATCGGGCCGGCCGCGGTCGGGACGATCAACTCCATCAGCCTCACCGACAACGGCGAGGCCCGCGTGAGCATGTCGCTGCGCGGCGGCGTCGGGCCCATGCACGAGGGGACGGTCGCGCGCATCGTGGAGGACTCCCTGTCAGGGATCGCGAGCAGGTACGTCGAGCTCGAGCCCGGGCCCAGCCAGGCGCCGGCGATCGATGACGGCGGGGTCATCGCCAACACGCACACCTACTCCGAGGTCAACATCGACCAGCTGTTCGACACGTTCGACCCACTCACCCGGGCCGGGCTGAGCGGCTTCATCCAGGGAGAGGCTGCGTCGCTGGATGGGCGCGGCGTGGAGGCCAACCGGGCCCTGAAGTATCTGGCGCCGGGGCTGCAGACCACCAGCCAGCTCACCGCCGAGCTCACCCGTGACCAGCCGACGTTCGACCAGCTCGTCGTCCAGGGCGCCGACGCGCTCAGCGCGCTGGCCTCCCGCAGCGAGCAGCTCAGCCAGCTCATCGCCAACACGAGCACCGCCACCGGCGCCATCGCCAGCCAGAGCCAGGCGCTCCAGCAGGCTCTCGGCCTGCTGCCGGGCACCCTGCGCCAGGCGACCACCACCTTCTCGGGGCTGCAGACGACGCTCAACTCGCTGGATCCGCTCGTGGCCGCGTCCAAGCCCGCGGTGCGCCAACTGCCGGAGTTCCTGGCCTCGCTGCGCAGGGTGATCGAGGTCGGTATCCCGACGATCGGGGCGCTGGACGACCTCATCCACAGCCCCTCGGGGGGCGGCGACCTCACCGCGCTGGCCGAGGCGACGCCGGCCCTGGCCCGGATCGCCGCCGTCGCGTTCCCGGAGATGATCCGCCAGCTCAACGACTCCCAGAACCAGGTCGTGACGCTGCGCCAGTACACGCCCGACGTGGTCGCCGCGCTCACCAACCTCGGCCAGGCGGGGGCCTACTACGACGCCAACGGCCACTACGTGCGCACCCAGCCCACCCTGTTCCCGTTCGGGCTGGACTCCAACAACGAGCTCACCATGCAGTTCCCGTCCCAGCGCTACGACGGCCTCACGGCCGTGCGCAACCGGTGCCCGGGATCGGCGTCCCAGGCAACCCCCGACGGCTCGGCACCCCAGTCGGTGCCCGGCTGCAGCACGAGCGACGTGCCCCCCGGACCGTGAGACGGATCGCATTCATCGCGCTGGGCCTGGTCCTGGTGGCGATCGCCGTGGCGGTGCTCGATCCCACCCACCCATCACGCTCAGCATCGGGCAGCGGCACCTATCTCGTGCGCGCCATCTTCGACGACGCCTCCTTCGCCGCGCAGGGCGAGGACGTCCGCATCGCCGGCGCCAACGTGGGCAGCATCCAGTCCCTGGGGGTCACCTCAGGCAAGAGGGCGGCGGTGACCATCGACATCACCGACCAACGCTTTGCGCCGTTCCACAACGACGCCACCTGCGCGATCCGGCCCCAGTCGCTCATCGGCGAGGAGTACGTCGACTGCACGCCCGGCACCGCGAGCGCGGCTCCCCTCCCGCGCATCCACTCGGGTCCCGGCGCCGGCAGCTACTACCTGCCGGTCACCCGCACGAGCTCGCCGATCGACTCCGACATCGTCCAGGACATCTCCACCGAGCCGGTGCGCCAGTCCTTGGCGCTCATCATCAACGAGTTCGGGACCGGCCTGGCCGGGCGTGGCTCGGATCTCAACGCGGTCATCCACCGCGCCAACCCGGCCCTGGGCAACACCGACAAGGTGCTCAAGATCCTCGCCGGGCAGAACCGCACCCTGGCGCAGCTGGCCACCGACTCAGACACCGTGCTGGCACCCCTGGCGCGCGAGCACAACCAGATCTCGGGCTTCATCACCCAGGCCAACACCACGGCGGTGGCGAGCGCCGCCCGCGCGCAGGCGATCTCCGAGACCTTCCGGAAGTTCCCCGCCTACCTGGCGCAACTGCGCCCGCTGATGGCCGACCTGGGCACGCTGGCCGACCAGGGCACCCCGCTGATGACCAGCCTGGGCCAGAGCGCGTCCGCGCTGGGCCAGCAGTTCGCCAACCTCACCCCGTTCGCCGCCCAGGCGCGGACGGCGCTGATCAACCTCGGCGCCGCCGCCCAGCAGTCGCAGCCCTCGCTGCTGGCCACCCAGCCGCTGGCCGACCGCCTGCTGTCGCTGGGCAACGCCGGCCAGCCCACCGCCGCGAACCTGCAGAAGCTCACCTCGAGCCTGGACAGCACCGGCGGCATCGAGCAGCTCATGCGGCTGCTGTACAACGGCGCCACCGCCGGCAACGGCTTCAACAGCCTCGGGCACTATGCCCGCGACGAACCGCTGGTCTCCAGCTGCACCAACTACGCCACCAGCGCCGTACCGGGCTGCGCTTCGACGTTTGCCGCGGCCACCGCCGCCAGCGCGTCGGTGTCCAGCGCCGATCGCCGGGCGCCGTCGAGCCATCCCGACCGGGTCGTGGCCCAGGCCGTCCAGTCGGCCTCTGAGCAGCCCTCGGCGCGGGCGTCGATGCAGGGGCTCCTCTCCTTCCTGATGGGGAGCGGTCAGTGAGATCGCGTCGCCGCGACCCCGGCCTGGCCGGCAACCCGGTGCTGATCGGAGCCCTCACCGTGCTGGTGACGGTCGTCGCCGTGTATCTGGCCTACAACGCGACCAACGGGCTGCCGTTCGTGCCCACCTACAAGCTCCACATTCAGGCCGCCAACGCCAGCGAGCTCAGCCACGGCGACAACGTCAACCTGGGCGGCGCGCTGGTCGGCATCGTCTCGACCGTCACGCCCGAGCGGCTGCCCGACGGGCGGGCTATCGCGCAGATCAACGTCCAGCTGCAGAACTCCATCAAGCCGCTGCCGGTGGACTCGAAGTTCACCGTCCGGCTCAAGGGCGCGATCGGCCTGAAGTACCTCGAGATCACCCTCGGGCACTCGAGGGTGGGGTTCGCCGACAACGCCGTCGTGCCCATGCGCCAGGAGAGCACCGAGGTCGACTTCGACCAGGTGCTGGGGATGTTCACCCCGGCGACGCGCAAGGGGGTCCAGCAGACCACCATCGGCTTCGGCGAGGCACTGGCCGGCCGGGGCTATGACATCAACAACGCGATCGGGGCGTTCGGGCCGCTGCTGCGCGACCTGGAGCCTGTGGCGGCCAACCTGGCGTCGCCCACCACCAACCTCGGCGGCTTCTTCCGCAGCCTGGAGAACTACACGGGCGCGCTCGTCCCTGTGGCCGAGACCCAGGGCCAGCTCTTCGCCAACCTCGACACCACCTTCCGTGCCCTGGCGGGGGTCGCGGTGCCCTCGTTGCAGCAGACGATCTCCGAGACGCCGCCGATGTTCGACGCGACGATCGCCAACGCCCCGGTGATCCGGCCGTTCCTCACCAACACGGCAGCGCTGTTCGCCGAGCTGCGCCCCGGCGTGGCCACCCTGCCGCAGAGCGCGCCGGTCCTCTCCAGCGCCTTCGCCATCGGCACGCGCAACCTGCCGGGCACGGCCGCCCTGGACCAGCGCACGGTCACCCTGTCCAAGAACACCGCGGCCTACGCCCAGAACCCATCGGTCCAGCAGGGCCTCGACCGCCTCACGCTGACGCTGTCGCGTCTGGGGCCGCCGCTGGCCTTCCTCACCCCGGTCCAGTCGACGTGCAACTACGTGACGCTGTTCCTGCGCAACACGCAGAGCGTGTTGTCCGAGCACGTCAGCCAGGGCGCGCTGCTGCGATTCGTGCAGATCGCCATCGACGACGTGCCCGGGTATGAGTCAGAGCCCTCGCAGGAGGCCTTCACGGGCGTCTCGACGGGCTCCGCGTCGGGGCCGCTGCATGTCGATCCCTATCCCAACACCGCCTCGCCCGGTCAGACCCAGGAGTGCTCGGCGGGTAACGAGCCCTATCCCAACAAGGCCGTGCTCGGCAACCCGGCGGGCAACGTCGGGATCAAGACCGAGAAGACGTCCCGGGGCAACTCATGAGGCGCCACCAGCCCCGTGTCAGCAATTTCGTCGCCGGCGCGGTCGCCGCCGTCGTGATACTCGCCGTCTGCTACCTGGTCTTCGGGGGAGGGCTGCCGTTCACCGGCGCCCCGTTCACGCTGAAGGCCGCCTTCACCGTGGAGACCCAGCTGCACCTGGGCTCGCCGGTGCGCATCGCCGGCGTCAACGTCGGCACCGTCACGTCCGTGCAGCGCGTGGGGGGCAGCTCGACGGCGGCCGTGGCGACGATGTCGATCCAGTCAAACGGCCTGCCCATCCATGCGGACGCCACCGCCGACATCCGCCCCCGGCTGTTCCTGGAGGGCAACTTCTACGTCGATCTGCACCCGGGCACGCCCAGCGCCCCCACGGTCTCCTCGGGCGCCACGCTGCCGGCCTCGCAGACCACGGGCCCGGTGCAGCTCGACCGCGTTCTCTCCGCGCTGCGCTCCAACACGCGTGCCGACCTGCAGACCGTGCTCCAGGGCCTCGGCCGATCGTTCAACGGCCGGCCGACCGCCGCCCAGGACGCCACCCAGGATCCCAGCGTCCAGGGGCTCACCGCCGGGGAGGCGCTCAATCAGTCGCTCAAGTACGCCGCCGGGGCCTTCAAGGCATCGACGATCGTCAACGCCGCGCTGCTGGGCAGCCAGCCCCACGACCTCTCAGGGGTGGTGGCGGGCAGCGCGCACACGTTCGCCGCGCTGGCCGCGGCGCAGAACCACCTCGCGGACCTGGTGACGACCTTCAACGCCACCATGGGGGCGCTGGCCGCGCGCCAGGACGACCTCTCGACCACGATCGCGTTGCTGCCGCCGTTCCTGCGCGCCGCCGACAGCGCGTTCGGTCCGCTCCAGGCCTCGTTCGGCCCCACGCAGCAGTTCGCCAAGGCGCTGACCCCGAGCGTCAAGGAGACGGCGCCGACGATCACCGCCGGGCTGCCGTGGCTGGCCCAGTCTGAGGCGCTGCTCTCACCCCAGGAGCTCGGCGGCCTGCTCAACTCCCTGACCCCGGCGGTCCAGGGGACCTCGAGCACCCTGATCTCGACCAAGGCCCTGCTCAACGGGTCCAACGAGCTGGCCAAGTGCTTCGTGCACACGGTCATCCCCACCGGCAACGAGCGGATCTCCGACCCGCCGCTGACGACCGGCCTCCAGGCCTACCAGGAGCTCTTCCAGTCCGCCGTCGGTCTGGCCAGCATCGGCCAGAACTTCGACGGCAACGGGCGCTACGTCCGCTCCGCGGCCGGGGGCGGCTCCGATCAGGTCGCGACCGGCTCGCTGCCGGGCGGCGGCCCGCTCTACGGCAACGCCGTGTTGCCCTCGCTGGGGACGCGCCCCGCCAGCCCCGGCAAGCAGCCGCCGATCGACCGCAACGTGCCCTGCTTCCGCGCCGCGCCGCCCAACCTCAACGCCGCCAAGACCGGGGTCGGGCCGTGAAACGCGCGATCCGTGAGCATCGCGCCGACTTCGCTGCGATCGCGGTCCTGATCGTGGCCGCCATAGCCGTCAGCACCTACATCCTCGAGCACCAGCCGTCGTTCGTGTTCGGCCAGACCTACTACCAGGTGCGCGCGCCGTTCGCCACGGCGGCCGCGGTGACATCGGGTCAGGGTCAGGCGGTGACGATCGCCGGGGTCCAGGTCGGCCAGGTCGGGGGCGTCACGCTGCACAACGGCCAGGCCATCGTGACCATGAACATCTACAAGCAGTACGCGCCGATCTACCGCAACGCCACGGTGCTGCTGCGGCCGCGCACGCCGCTGAAGGACATGTACCTGGAGCTGGATCCGGGTAACCGGAGCGCCGGCCGGGTGCCCAACGGCGGGATCCTCTCGGCGGCCAACACACAGCCTGACGTGGACGTCTCGGAGATCCTCTCGTCGCTGGACTCCGACACCCGCAACTACCTCGTCCTCCTGCTCTCGGCCGGCGCCCAGGCCTTCCATGACCCGGGAGCCACCGGGACCGCGCCGAGCGCGGCCGCGGTGGCCGACCTGCGCGGCACCCTCAAGCGCTTTGCCCCGCTGGACCGCGACACCAGGCGCTTCGCGGCCCTCCTGGCCACCCGCCAGGCCAACATCCGCCGGGCCATCCACAACCTCAACCTCGTCACCAACGCCTTCGGCGGGGTCGAGGGCCAGCTGGCGTCGCTCATCCGCGCCTCGGACACGAACTTCAGCGCGATCGCCGCCAACGACGCACAGCTCCAGCAGACGCTCACCGAGTTCCCGCCCACGCTGCGGCAGAGCATCGTCACGCTCGACAAGGTCCGCGGCTTTGCCACCGCCAGCACCACCACGCTCCACCAGCTCCTGCCCTTCGCGCACAACCTGGGGCCCGCCCTGGAGGCGGCGCGGCCGCTGTTCCACGACACGACGCCGGTCATCGCCAACCAGCTGCGTCCGTTCAGCGTGGCCGTCCAGCCGCTGGCCCGCACGCTGGCGGCGGGGGCGCCCAAGCTCAAGGCCACCATCCCGTCGCTCACAAGCTCGATCTCGGTGCTCAACACGCTCTTCAACGAGCTCGCCCACAAGCCCGGTGGGAGCGGGCAGAGCTACCTGTTCTGGGGCTCCTGGCTGGCCCACATCGCCGACAGCCTCGTCGGCGCCCAGGACGCCAACGGCGCGGTGCTGCAGGGCCTCTTCATGGGCACCTGCGCCGAGCTGAACTTCTTCGAGAACCAGCTGAAGCCCAACAGCGAGCCGCTCGGCGTGATCCTCGACCTCCTCAACGCTCCCGACGTCAGCACGCTCCCGGGCGTGACCCCCAGCCCCATCGCGGGCCAGGTCACCTGCCCCTCGTCACCATGAACAAGCAGCGGCCATCCAACTTCGCCATGCTCACGATGGTCGCCTTCACGGCCTCGTGCATCGGGCTGCTCATCTTCCTGTGGATCTCGTTCGGCGGCTCGCTGCCGCTGGCCTCGCAGGGGTATCGCTTCAGCGTCGAGTTCGACCAGGCCGTCGAGCTGGCCTCACAGGCCTCGGTGCAGATCTCCGGCGTCCCCGTGGGCCATGTCGTCAGCGTCACGCTGGACCACAAGACCGGGCTGTCACACGCCGTGGTCGAGATCGACAAGCAGTACGCGCCCCGGCCCGCCGACACGCGGGCGATCCTGCGCCAGAAGACGCTGCTGGGAGAGACCTACGTCGAGCTCTCGCCGGGCACGCCCGGGACCCGGAACCTGCCCGACGGTGGGAGCCTGCCGCAGGCTCAGGTGGCGCCGACAGTGCAGCTGGACCAGATCTTCTCGGCGTTTGGTCCCAAGACGCGCCAGGCGTTCGAGACGTGGATGCAGCAGTCCGGGATCGCTCTCACCAATCGTGGCGAGGACTTCAACCAGGCCTTCGCCCAGCTCTATCCGTTCGCCACCAACGTCGACTCGGTGCTGGCGGTGCTCAATCGCCAGAGCGCCGCCACGACGACGCTGCTGCGCGACGGCGCCCAAGTGTTCGCGGCGCTGAGCAGCTCCCCGGCGGCGCTTCAGGGGTTCGTGCGCAACTCCAACGGCCTGTTCGCCGCCACCGCCGCGCGCGACCAGGACCTGGCCGACACGATCCGGGCCTTCCCGGCCTTCCTCACCGAGGCCCGGTCGACGATCAACCGCCTGGGAACGTTCGCGCAGACGACCCAGCCGCTCATCAATGAGCTGCGCCCCGCGGCGGTGCAGCTCACACCGGTGCTGCAGGGCACCGTCGTCCTGGCGCCCGAGCTGCGCGACCTGATGATCGACATCGCGCCGCTCACCAAGGCGTCCAAGGACGGGTTCCCGGCGCTCACCTCGTTCCTCAACGACACGATCCCGTTCCTGGTGCGGCTCAAGCCGTATCTGGGCGAGCTGGTCCCGGTGATCGACTACATCCAGTCCTACCGACGGGAGATCTCCGCGTTCTTCGCCAACAGCACGGCGACCGAGCAGGGCCAGTTCGCCTCGGGCAACGGCGGCCGCGCCCACTACGTCCGGATCTCCAATCCCATCAACCCGGAGCTGCTCACCCGCTACTCGGTCCGGCCGTCGAGCAACCGCTCCAACGCGTACATGGCACCCGGCGGCTACAACCAACTGCTCCACGGCCTGAGCCTGTTCGGGAGCTACCTGTGCACCGCTCACCCGCTGCCGACGATAGGCTCATCGCTCTCGCAGACCACAACTTCTGTCACCGGGACCGTGTTAACCCTCGCGCAACTTGTCGCGAAGTACTACTACACCGCCCAGCCCGGTGGACCCCCGTGCAAGGCCCAGCCCCCGCTGGGCAGCACGACCACCGGTCAGAACCAAACCTTCCCCAACCTTCAACCCCTTCCGTGAGCCCTGACGTGTACCGGCGCGGGCGCACACTGAAGACCAACGATCCACTCCAGGAGGAGTCACTTGAAGAAAATCGTCCTGATCGCCGCCGCCCTCGGGGCGCTGGCCGTTGCCGGGGTGGCCTACGCCGCCTCCATCAACACCTACACGGCGACGCTGTCGTTCTCGAGTAAGAAGCCCGGGACCGCGGCCAAGCCCGTGCCCATCAGCTACGGCCAGAACATCGTGGCCAAGGGCACCAACGGCAACCGCACCGCTGTCCTCACCGACATCCTCACCAAGATCTACGGCGTGAAGGCAGACGGGAAGGACTTCCCGACCTGTAGCGCCTCCAAGATCGCGGCCGCCGGCGCCGACACGGGCTGCCCGAAGGGCGCGCTGGTCGCCACCGGTGCCATCACGGCATCCGTCGGCGCGGCGAACAACTTCACCGCCGCCGGATCGGCGTGTGACCCGCTGCTGCACGTCTGGAACGGCGGGCAGGGCAAGCTGTCGTTCTTCTTCGTCGACCAGGCCCCGAGCCACGAGTGCCTGGGCGGCGCGCTGAAGACCGGCCAGGTTGGCCCGTACCCGGCCACCTACAAGACCCAGGGCAAGTACCTGGTCATCGACGTCCCGGTCCCCAAGTACGTGAGCTTCCCCGCTCCCGGCGTGGCCGGCTCGCTCGAGACCGAGCACCTGACCTGGCTGAAGCTGACCAAGACGGTCAAGGGCAAGACGGTGGCCGCGACCGCGTCCGTCGCCTGCCTGAAGGGCAAGCGCCCCTACACCACGACGTTCACGGCGAACCTGCCGACGTCGACCGGCGCCCCCGGCCCGAACAACACCGCGACGGTCACGGGTTCGGCCGCCTGCAGCAAGTGAGCTGACGTCCGACCGCGCGGGGGCACCGTGTAGCCCTCCGCGCGGCCGGCGCTTGTGGCCGCCGCGCGCACGAGTGCGCGCGGCGGCTACACCACCTCGTAGCGCTCCTCACGCTGGGCCTCGCGCTCTGACTCGCCCAGCATCTTCACGAACACCCACACCAGCGCGATCCCCATCACGATGGACTGCTCGAGCGCCATCATCAACCCGGCGATCGACTGATCCTCGGAAGGGGAGAGCCCCCAGTAGCGGGGATGGTGCTCATAGAAGGGGTAGAAGGACGCGGGCGCGAAGGCGAGCACGATGCCCAGGATTCCCACCAGCAGCTTGGTGGAGACCATGTAGGCCACCGGCCCCATCCCGCCGAGCCGGTGTCGGTTGCGGATCGGTGAGAGCAGGTGCCACCAGTACAGCGTCCCCGCGACGGCGAAGCACAGGTGCTCGACGGCATGGATGCCGGTATGGCGCAGCGCGAGGTCGTACATGGCCGGGATGTGCCAGAGCCACATGAAGCCGGCGTAGGCGATGACGGCGAAGGCCGGATGAGCGAAGAACCCGGCGCGGCGCTCGATGCCCTGCACGCGCCGCGTGACCGGCCGCAGGAGCACCTTGTTGAGGCCGAGGATGAGCAGGATCGGGGCGAAGTCGAGCAGCATGATGTGCTGGGCCATGTGCATGAGCAGCAGCTGGTCGCCGAGACCGTCGATCGGCGAGACGAGCGCGGCCAGGATGACCACCAGCCCCAGGGCGAACAGCGCGAGGCGCCCGTAGCCGGGTCGATGGGCCGAGCCGCTCGCCCGTCCCCGCCGCCAACCGAGGATGTAGAGCGTCCCGAGGGCGGCGACGCCGATCAGGACCGAAGGCTCGAAAGTCCATGAGATGGTTGGGGCGATGTTGGCGAGCAACCAGCGACATTGTGACGCTCGACAAACGCCGGTAGCGGGAATAACCTCGTGTTCACATAGATCAACGCTTCAGTCGGGAGGTTGACGAATGCGGATCCAGGTCAAGGGCCGGAACCTTCACGTCTCTGACGACGTGCGAGAGCACGTCAACAAGCGCTTCGGGAAGATCTCCAAACAGGTCTCCGAGCTGGCAGAGCTGGAGGTTGAGCTGTTCAAGGAGCGGAACCCGGCGAATCCGGACAGCAAGGTGGCGGAGGCCACGCTGCACCTCAAAGGGGTCACGCTCCGGGCCCGGGACGCTTCGCCCGACCTGATGCACTCCATCAACCTGTGCGCGGACGAGCTGGCCGTCCAGGTCAAGCGCCACCGCGACAAGCGGCGCAAGCGGCGGGAGTCACGCGTGGCGGCGAGTCAGGTCGTGCCTGGGGACATATCGTCGGCTGCCTGATGGCTCGCCCGTGGGCGGCGCGGGCAGCCGGATTCAGCGCGTTCTCTTACGAGCGCTGAGGCCGCCCGCGCTACCCTTGCTGCATGTCCTTTCTGGACCGCGCGCTTCGCATGGGCGAGGCCAAAAAGTTCAAGAGCTACGAGCAGCGTGTCTCCCGGATCAACGCCTTCGAAGCCGAGCTTGAGCACTTCAGCGACGACGAGCTGAGGGAGTCTGCCGACGGCCTGCGCGAGCGGGCCCGTAACGGCGAGTCGCTCGACGATCTCCTCTACGAGTGCTTTGGGCTGGTTCGCGAGGCCGGCAAGCGCTCGATGGCCATGCGCCACTTCGACGTGCAGTTGATCGGCGGGATGGTCCTGCACGACGGGTGCATCGCCGAGATGAAGACCGGCGAGGGCAAGACGCTGACCGCGACGCTCGCGGTGGTGCTCAACTCGCTGTCGGGGATGGGCGTCCACGTCGTCACCGTCAACGACTACCTGGCCCGCCGCGACGCGCTGTGGATGAAGCCCATCTACGACATGCTCGGCGTCAGCGTGGGCGTGCTGCAGAACATGCAGCCCTTCGAGGAGAAGCACGCCGCCTACGCCTCCGACGTGACCTACGGGACCAACTCCGAGTTCGGGTTTGACTACCTGCGCGACAACATGGCCAAGAGCCTGGAGGAGAAGTTCCAGCACGGCGGGCGTGGCAAGGCCGAGGACGGCAAGACGCGCTACCACCGCTTCGCGATCGTCGACGAGGTGGACAACATCCTCATCGACGAGGCCCGCACGCCGCTGATCATCTCCGGCGCGCCCGAGCAGGCCGCCGACCTCTACGGCAAGTTCGCCCGCCTGGCCCCCAAGCTCACCGCCGGCAAGACCCCGGAGGGGATGGACCCACGGTCAAAGAAGGACTTCGTCGCCGATTTCGACTACGAGTTCGACGAGAAGCACAAGACCGTCTCGATCACCGAGCAGGGCGTGGCCAAGGCCGAGCGCTTCATGGGCATCGACCACTTCTACCGGGCCGAGAACGGTCACCTCGTCAACCACCTCATGCAGTCGCTGCGCGCCGAGTCGCTCTACAAGCGCGGCTACGACTACGAGGTGATCGATGGCGAGGTCAAGATCATCGACGAGTTCACCGGGCGCATCCTGGAGGGCCGGCGCTGGTCAGAGGGCCTGCACCAGGCGGTGGAGGCCAAGGAGGGCGTGCGGGTCCAGGAGGAGAACCAGACCCTGGCCACGATCACGCTCCAGAACTACTTCCGCATGTACGACAAGCTCGCGGGCATGACCGGGACGGCGCTCACCGAGGCCACCGAGTTCATGAAGATCTACGAGCTCCCGGTGGTCCAGATCCCCACCAACCGGCCGATGGTCCGCAGCGACCGCAATGACCAGGTCTACAAGACCAAGGACGGCAAGTGGAGCGCCGTGGTCAGGGAGATCGAGGCGCGCCACAACGCTGGCCAGCCGATCCTGGTGGGCACGATCGCGGTCGAGGTCTCTGAGCTGCTCTCCAGTCAGCTGACCAAGCGCGGCATCAAGCACGCGGTGCTCAACGCCAAGCCCGAGCACGCCGCCCGCGAGGCCGAGATCGTCGCCGAGGCGGGTGCCCCGGGCGCGGTCACGATCGCCACGAACATGGCCGGCCGCGGCGTCGACATCAAGCTCGGGGGCAACGCCGAGCATCTGGCGACCCTCGAGGTGGCCAAGCTCGGGCTGCAGCCCGACGACCCCGATTACGAGGAGCACTTCCTCAAGGTCCTGCCGTCCATCGAGGAGCGCGTCGAGGCCCAGCGCGAGCAGGTGATGGAGGCCGGTGGCATGTTCATCATCGGCACCGAGCGCCATGAGTCGCGGCGGATCGACAACCAGCTGCGCGGCCGCTCCGGGCGCCAGGGCGACCCGGGCGAGTCCCGGTTCTTCCTCTCAGCCCAGGACGACCTCGTTCGCCTGTTCGCCGGGGAGCGGATCTACAAGATCCTCGACCGGCTGGGCTCGGTCGACGATCAGGGCAACGAGGAGCCGATCGAGGCCGGGATGCTCTCCAAGCAGATCGAGAAGGCCCAGCGCAAGGTCGAAGAGCAGCACTTCCTCCAGCGCAAGCACACGCTGGAGTACGACGACGTGCTCAACCAGCAGCGCGAGGTCGTCTACAACTACCGCGACGAGGTCCTGGAGGGCCGCGACATCAGCGCCGCCGCCCGCGAGGAGATCGTCAACCACATCGAGCGGCTCGTCGACGAGTACACGGCCGGCGAGTTCGTCGAGGACTGGGATCTGGAGGGGCTGGTGCGCCGGATCGACGAGATCTACACGGCGTCCGACGACTTCGAGCTTCCCGAGCCCGGCCGGGTGGACCGCGAGGACCTGACCGTGCGACTCCAAGAGGAGGCGCTGGCCCAGTACGACCGCCGCGAGGAGGAGCTCGGCGAGGAGCTCATGCGCCACGTCGAGCGCTACCTGCTGCTGGAGATCATCGACCAGCGCTGGCAGGAGCACCTCTATGACATGGACTACCTCCAGCACGGGATCGGCCTGCGCGGGCTGGCCCAGATGGACCCGCTGGTGGCCTACAAGAACGAGGCCTACGAGCTCTTCCAGGACCTCATGAACAGCGTGTGGTCAGACTTCGCCCGGCTCATCTACCACGTGCAGGTGACCATCCATGACGGCAACGGCCAGCCGATGCCGCCCCAGCCCCAGAGCCGCAGCGGGAGCTCGACATCCTCATCGGCGACCGGAGGCGGCCGGGTCACCTACTCCGGCGGCCAGAACGCCGCGGGCGCGATGGCGATGGCCGCGGCCGCCGGCGCCGAGCAGGGCGGGGCCTACGACGAGGACGAGGCGCCGGAGCCGGTGCAGCAGCGGGTCGTGGACGAGTCCCAACAGATCGGCCGCAACGACCCGTGCTGGTGCGGCTCGGGTAAGAAGTACAAGAAGTGCCACGGCGCCTGAGCCGCGGCCGCGGCGCGCCTACCCCGTGGCGTACCGCACGCGCGTCGGCGCGATCACGAACTTGATGCGCGCCACGCCCGGGACGTGGCCCTCGAAGGTGTCCAGGCCGGTGTACTTCTTGGACAGGCGATCAGCGTGGGCGGCGCCGTCCTCGTGGGTCCCGGTGGTGGTTCCCTCGATCTCGACGTACTCGTACGGATTTCCGTCGGGATAGAGGAGCGCTGTGATCTGAGGGTTGCGCCCCAGGTTGGTGCACCAGCGCCGCCCCTCGGCCCCGTTGACGGCCAGCTCGCCGTCCTCCAGGCTGATCCACACCACGGTGGAGAGGATCGAGTCATCGGCGTTGAGGGTGGAGATCACTGCGCAGTTGGGGGCGTTCAGCAGAGCCTGAACGCCGTCATCGTTCAAGGAGGCCATGAGCGGGAACATATCTCGCTCGGGCCGCCGCACGCGGCGTGTGCCGTTTGGCGTTTGCCGTTTGCCGTCCCAAGGGCTCGGAAAGGATGAATGGATATGGCCGCGCGCACGCGACTTGAATTGGAGGGGCGGGCCGAGCCCGCCTTCGAGGAGGTCCTCAGCCCCAACGCGCTGGAGTTCGTCTCAGAGCTGCACGCCGAGTTCGAGGAGCGCCGCCAGGAACTGCTGCGCGCCCGCGGGCAGCGGCGCGCTCGCCTGGCCGAGGGCGAGATGCTGGACTTCCTGCCCGAGACCGAGGACATCCGCTCCGGCGACTGGACGGTGGCGCCGGTGCCCGAGGCGCTGGCGCAGCGATGGGTGGAGATCACCGGTCCCACCGACCGCAAGATGGTCATCAACGCCCTGAACTCCGGCGCCGACGGCTTCATGGCCGACTTCGAGGACGCCAACGCCCCCACATGGCACAACATGGTCCAGGGGCAGATCAACCTGCGCGACGCGATCATGGGGACGATCACCTACGACGGCTCGGACGGGCGCCACTACGAGCTTGTCGACGAACCGGCGACGCTGCTCGTCCGCCCCCGCGGCTGGCACCTGGACGAGCGCCACGTGCGCGTCGACGGTGAGCCCGTGGCGGGCGGCCTGTTCGACTTCGGGATGTACTTCTTCAACTCCGGGCCGCCCCTGATCGCCTCCGGGCTGGCCCCGTTCTTCTACCTGCCCAAGATGGAGTCCCATCGGGAGGCGCGGCTGTGGAACGACGTCTTCGATTACGCCGAGGACCGCGTCGGCATGGAGCGCGGGACGATCAAAGCCACCGTGCTGATCGAGACGCTCCCGGCCGCGTTTGAGATGGACGAGATCCTCTATGAGCTGCGCGATCACTCGGCCGGCCTGAACGCCGGCCGCTGGGACTACATCTTCTCCGCGATCAAGTGCTTTGCCGACCGGCGCGAGATGGTCCTGCCTGACCGCGGCGACGTGACGATGACCGTGCCCTTCATGCGTGCCTACGCCGAGTTGCTGGCCGCCACGTGCCACAGGCGGGGCGCTCACGCCATGGGCGGCATGGCCGCGCTCATCCCGTCGCGCCGCGACGAGGAGGCCAACGAGAAGGCGCTGGCGGGGGTGCGCGCCGACAAGGAGCGCGAGGTCAAGCAGGGCTACGACGGCACCTGGGTGGCCCACCCCGACCTCGTCCCGACCGCGCGCGAGGTGTTCGAGAAGGGCCTCGGGGGTGCTCCCAACCAGTTGTCGGTCCAGCACTCCGAGGTGTCGGTGAGCGCGGCCGACCTGCTTGATCTTGGCTCGACCCCCGGGGCGATCACCGAGGCGGGCCTGCGCACCGACGTCAGCGTCGGGTTCCAGTACGTGTCCTTCTGGCTGGGCGGCCGCGGCGCGGCGGCGATCAACTCGCTGATGGAGGACGCCGCCACCGCCGAGATCTCGCGCTCCCAGATCTGGCAGTGGGTCCACCACGGCTGCCAGCTGGAGGACGGGCGCACGGTCACCGCCGAGCTCGTGCGCGGGCTGCTCGACGAGGAGACGGCCAAGATCCGCGCCGAGGTGGGGGAGGAGACCTGGCAGGCCGGGCATCCCGACGAGACGCGGGCGATCTTCGAGAAGGTGGCGCTGTCAGAGCCGCTGGTCGAGTTCCTCACCCTCGAGGCCTACGGCTACCTCGACTGAACTTCGCCTGAAGGACGCAGCGTCGGCGGCAGCGCGGAGACGCGTGAACGGCAAGGCTTGGGAGAGACTGGCTGGGGCGTTGACAGTCCCCCGGGGGGGATGTGGCGGATTTTGGAGCTATTTCCTTCACTATCCGCCACGACCGGTTCGCCGGCCCGCTCCGTCCCTCCTCGATACCCGCAGTTGACGTGCGCCCGCGTTGCCGCGGACGCACGTCCCAACAGTGAGCTCGCGCCTACGGGACCATGAAGCTCAGCGGCCCGGACTGGAGCAGCACCAGCACCGCCATCAGCAGCACCAGGACCACCGACCACCCGAGCACCTTGCGGAAGATGTCGCCCTCGCGCCCGGCGAGGCCGACGGCCGCGGCGCCGATGGCGAGGTTCTGAGGCGACACCATCTTGGCCAGCACGCCGCCGGAGCTGTTGGCGGCCGCCAGGAGGGTCGGTGACAGCCCCGCGTGCTTCGCCGCGGCGACCTGCAGGCCGCCGAACAGTGAGTTGGTCGAGGTGTCCGAGCCGGTGACCGCGGTCCCGAACCAGCCGATGATCGGCGACAGGAAGGCGAAGAACCCGCCCGCGCCGGCCGCCCACGTGCCCAGCGTGATCGTCTGGCCCGACATGTTCATCACGTAGGCGATGGCCAGCACGGTCATCACGGTCAGCAGCGCCCACTTGATCTGCACGAGCGTCTGCCAGTAGAGGCGCAGGCCGCGCACCGGACTGACCCGCAGCACCATCGCGGTGAGGATGCCGGAAATCAGGAGCCCCGTGCCAGCCGCGGTGAACCAGTTGAGCTTGAACAGCTCGCTGGTGGGAGCCTTGCCCTTGCCGTTGATCACGTTCAGCCCGGGCCAGGAGAATTTCGTCGTCGCTCCATCCAGCCAGTTCAGCACGGGATGCAGGCTCATCACGCCGAGGACGACGACGATGATCGCGTAGGGCGCGAAGGCCAGGAGCATCTCCTTGCGGCTCGGCGGCGGCCCATCGCCATCGGCCGAGCGCGCTGCGCACGTTGCGCTCGAAGGCGGCGTCGGCGGTACTGCCGCCGGCGATCGCCGGGCGGTGCCGGCCCCGCGACGTCGTCGCCAGGGCGGGCGCGCTGGGCTGCCACACGCGCAGGAACATGACGAGCACGCCGGCCGAGCCCAGCGAGGCGACGATGTCGGTCAGTTCCATCGAGATGTAGTTGGACATCACGAACTGGAGCACGGCGAACGTGAGGCCGGCGATGAGCGCTGCCGGCCAGACCGCACGCAATCCGCGGCGGCCGTCGACCATGAACACGAGGATGAACGGAAGGATCAAGGCGAGAAACGGCGTCTGGCGCCCGACCATGCTGCTCAGATGCTGGACCGGCAGGCCCGTGACCTGCCCGAGCGTGGTGATCGGGATGGCGATGGCGCCGAACGCCACCGGCGCGGTGTCGGCCACCAGCGCGACGGCGACCGCGCGGAGCGGGCTCAGGCCCAGTCCCACGAGCATGACGCTGCAGATGGCCGGGGGCGTACCGAAGCCCGCCAGCGCCTCCAGCAGCGCGCCGAAGCAGAAGGCGATGACCACCACCTGGACGCGCATGTCGTCAGACACCATGCTGAACGCCCGTCGCAGCACGGCGAAGTACCCGGTGGCCTCGGTCATGTTGTAGATCCACAGGGCGTTGAGGACGATCCACATGATCGGCCAGAAGCCGAATGCCGCCCCCTCGAGTGCCGAGTCGGCCGCCTGGCCCACCGGCATCGGATAGACGATGACCGCCACCAGTAGCGCCACCGCGAGTGCGCACAGCGACGCCCATTGCGCCTTGAGCCGCACCACCCCCAGTAGGACGAACAGCGTCAGCAGGGGCAGGATGGCGAAGATCGATGTGAGTCCCAGCGAATGGGACACAGGGTCGAGTACCTGCTTGTACACGGCGGAGCCTCCCTCTTGGTAACAGCCGTTACATCCAATGCCTACCCAATGAACACATTTCAAAGCAGACGGGGCGGCCAAGCAGACGGGGCGGCGGTTGCTAACGTGAGCGCCCGTATGGCGACCGCCCCCTCAGAGCCGCTGCACCAGCGTCTCGCGGCAATCCGTGGGCAGCTCAAGCTGCTTGCGGACTATCTTTGACCCCGCTCAACTAGCCGCGCGCACCACCGCGCTGGAAGATGAGATGGGGGCCGCCGGCTTCTGGGATGACCAGGAGCGGGCCGCGAAGGTCTCGGCCGAGCATGCTCGGGCCAGCCGCAAGCTCGGCGTGTTCCGCCAGCTGGAGTCAGATGTCGAGGACCTGGAGCCGCTCGCCGAGCTGGCCGAGGAGGATCCCGGCATTGCCTCCGAGCTGGAGGAGCAGATCGCCGGCGTGCAGGCCCGTCTCGACGCCCTGGAGGAGGAGCGCCTGTTCGCCGGGCGCTACGACGCCGGGGACGCGCTCGTCACCGTCAACGCGGGCGCCGGCGGCACCGACGCTCAGGACTGGGCCGAAATGGTGCTGCGCATGGAGATGCGCTGGGCCGAGAAGCGCGGCTTCGAGGTCGAGCTGCTCGAGGCGTCCCCCGGGGAGGAGGCGGGCATCAAGTCGGCCACCTTCCGGGTCAAGGGCGAGAACGCCTACGGCCTCTACGGATCGGAGAAGGGCGTGCACCGGCTGGTGCGCCTGTCGCCGTTTGACTCGGCCAACCGCCGCCAGACGAGCTTTGCCGGCGTCGAGGTCTCGCCGGTTGTCGAGGAGTCCGCCGCGGTGGAGATCGACGACGACGACCTGCAGATCGACACCTACCGGGCCAGCGGCGCAGGGGGCCAGCACGTGAACAAGACCGACTCAGCAGTGCGCATCACCCACAAGCCCACGGGGATCGTGGTGCAGTGCCAGAACGAGCGGTCACAGTCCTCCAACAAGGCCGAGGCCATGGCGATGCTGCGCTCCAAACTCCTGGAGGCGGAGGAGCGCAAGCGCCGGGAGGAGATCGCTCGCGAGAAAGGAGAAGCCCAGGACGTCAACTTCGGGTCCCAGATCCGCTCCTACGTCCTGCATCCCTACACCATGGTCAAAGACCACCGGACCGATTACGAGATGGGCGACGCCAACCGCGTGCTCGACGGCGACCTGGACGGCTTCATCCGCAGCTACCTGCTCAAGGCGGCCAAATGACCGCCGCGTCGCCCCCGCCCGGCGACGACCCCCGCGACGAGCCCCGCGACGACATCGAGTCCGCCGAGCTGCGCGATGGCGCGCTCGTGTCCGAGCCCCGCGACCCCGGCGACACTCGCCGCCCCCGGCGCGAGCACCCCACGGCGCCGTATCTCGAGGCGATCGTCTCCTACGGCTTCCGCGGCTCGGTGCGCTTCCACGTGCCCGGGCACAAGGGCGGCGCCGGCGCCGATCCCGGGCTGCGCTCCGCCATCGGCGAGCGCGCGCTGGCGCTGGACATCTGCCAGGACATCGAGGGCATCGACACCGGGCCCACGCCCACCCCGTACCAGCGCGCCGAGGAGCTGGCCGCGGCCGCCTACGGCGCCGGACAGACGTGGTTTCTCACCAACGGGGCGACCCAGGGCAACCACGCCCTGTGCCTGGCCCTGGCCAAGCCCGGGCGCCACGTGCTCGTCCAGCGCAACTCGCACGCCAGCATCGTCGACGGGCTGGTGCTCAGCGGCGGCCTGGCCAGCTTCGTCGCGCCCGAGTACGACAACGAGCTGGGCATGGCACACGGGGTCACGCCCGAGGCCCTCGAGCAGGCGCTTGCGCGCTCACCCGACATCAGTGCGGCGTTCATCGTCTCCCCGACCTACTACGGCATGGCCGCCGATATCCGCGGCTGCGCCGAGGTGGCCCACGCCGCCGGGACGGCGCTCGTCGTCGACTGCGCCTGGGGCTCTCACTTCGGCTTTCACCCGACGCTGCCCGAGTCCCCGCTGCACCAGGGCGCCGACGCCGTGCTGGCCTCGACGCACAAGATCGTCGGGAGCCTCACCCAGTCAGCGATGCTCCATGTCGCGCAGGACGGCCTGATCGACGCCGACGAGGTCTCCCGCTGTGTGCGGCTGGTGCGCTCCACCAGCCCCAACTCGCTGCTGCTGGCCTCGCTGGACAGCGCCCGGCGCCAGCTCGCCGCCCACGGCGAGGCGCTGCTTGACCGCACGATCGCCGCCTCCGCGCGGGCGCGGGAGGCGATCGAGGCCATCCCCGGCATCGCCATCGTCGGCGAGGCGATGGTCGGCCGCCCGGGGATCGCCGGGTGGGACCCGCTGCGCATCGTCATCGACGTGCGCGGCACCGGCGTCACCGGTTACGAGCTCGCCGCGGAGCTGCGCGCCGCCTACGACATCTACATCGAGCTCGCCACCCACGCCACCCTCGTGCTCGTGCTCGGCCTGGGCCAGCCGGTGGAGCCGCTGGAGCGCTTCGCCCACGACTTCGCCGAGACCGTGCGAACCCTCTCGCGCCCGGGCCAGGGACCGGCGATCGCCGCCCCGGCGACGTCACTCGAGCACCAGAGCGTCGTCCCCATCCGCGAGGCGTTTCTGGGTGAGGGCGAGACCATCCCGGTCGACGACGCCATCGGGCGCATCTCGTGCGAGTCGATCGCCGGCTACCCGCCGGGCGTCCCGACGCTGCTGCCGGGCGAGCGGGTCACCGCCGAGGTCGTCCGCTACCTGCGCGAGCTGACCGCCGCCGGCGCCCGCCTGCACGGCGCCGCCGACCCGACATTCGCCACGGTCCGGGTGCTGGCCGAGTCGCGAACCGGGAACGGGGCCGTGGCCGCCGCCTCGGGCACCGCCGACCCTCGCTGACGGCGCCAGGGCCGCCCCGTTAACGGGCAAGTCCGGGCGCGAGGCCCGGACTCTGTGCCCATCCGACTGGATGACCCACCCGCCCGCGGACCTCGCGGCCCGCGGGTGAGTGCGGTCAGGTCATTTGACGATGATGATCCCGTGCATGAAGGGATGGATCAGGCAGATGAACTGATACGTCCCTGGTGCGGTGAAGTCGATCTTGCCCGAGGATGGGATCGCCTTCGTGGCCGGGTTGTTGTCCAGTGCTCCGACGTTGGCAAAGCCGTCGCCGTGATTGGTCGGCGATTCGGTGACCGGCTGGGTCGGATCGCTCGGGTAAACCCCCTGGGCCGGGAAGTTCACTCCCGCAAACCCCTTGGCCAGGCCCTTGAGCGTGCTCGTGTTCCCGAACGTTGCCGTGTGGGTCTCGAACGTGTGCTTGGACATCTGGAACGTCACCACCGTCCCGGCGTTGACCGTGAGCGAGCTCGGGAACATGGCGTAGAGCTCCACGCCGCCCGGAGTCGACTCACCGAGGCTGACCGTGTCGGCCGGCTGCTTGGTCGCCGCTACCTTCTTGGCCGCCTTGATGTCAGCCGTGACCTGCGCGACCTGAGCCGCGGCATCCTGCTTGGCCGACGGGATCGGCTTGCCGGCGGCCTTGACCACGACGGTCCCGATCATGCCGGGGTGCACGTCGCAAAAGTACTTGTACGTGCCCGGCTTCGTGAACGTCAGCTTGAACGGCTTCGGCGGCCCGTTGCCGGCAGGCAGGCCGCTGTCCCAGCGCTGGCTGCCATTGAACGTCGTTGCCTTGGGCGGCGCGAACAGCGCCGTGTTGAGCCCGACGTTGGGCACCTTGCCGTCAAACCAGAACGGATTGCCCGCGGCGTCGTTGACTCCGGTCGCAAGCGCGCCCGGAACGATCAGCGGCAGCGCGCTGCCGCCCTTGCCCGGGAAATCGATCGTGTGGAACCCGCGAATCTCGAACGACACGGAATCGCCCGCGTTGATGGTCGTCTTCTTGTTAAAGAAGGCGTTGATATCAGGGTTGTAGGTCTTGTTGAAGCTCTTGGGCAGAAGCTTGGCCGCGATCTTGTTGACCGATGGCGGCGGTCCTGCCGTGACCACCTTGGTCACCGGTTTGGCCAGCGCGGCCGTTGCCGCGATCAGCGCAACCAGCGCGACCGCAACCCCTATCCCCGCGCGACTCCCGATACGACGCACAAAATCCCCCTTAGGTCGTGAATCCGTGCCGACGATAACCAAAACGACACAATTCGTGTAAAAACTTCCCGTCCTATCCTCGGCGTGCATGGACGCGCTCACCGCCGCCTCCACTGATATCGCCGCCCGCGCGCTGGCCGAGGACCTCGGCGACGGCGACGTGACCACCGCCGCAACCGTCCCCGCCGAGACCCGCGCCCGCGCGGTCATCCGCCAGAAGGCCCCAGGGGTCATCTACGGCCTCGACGTGGCCGAGCAGGTGTTCCGCTCGCTGGATCCCGAGGCGACGTTCCACCGTGAGGTGGCCGAGGGGGTCTGGCGCGAGAGCGGAGAGGTGCTGCGGCTCGAGGGGCGTGCGCGGGGGCTGTTGTCCGGCGAGCGCACCGCGCTCAACTTCCTCCAGCGCCTGTCGGGCGTGGCCACGATGGCGGCCCGGGCGGTGCAGGCGATCGACGGGACCGGCGCGCGCATCCTCGACACCCGCAAGACCACGCCGGGGCTGCGGATGCTGGAGAAGGCCGCTGTCGCCGCCGGCGGGGCCACCAACCACCGCGCCGGCCTGTATGACGCGATTCTCATCAAGGAGAACCACGCGGCGCTGGCGGGCGGGGTCGGCGCGGCGGTGCGCCGCGCCCGCGCGCACGCCCCGGATCTGCCGCTCGAGGTCGAATGTCGAGATCTGGCGGAGGTCGACGAGGCGCTGGAGGCGGGGGCGCCGCGGCTGCTGTTGGACAACATGAGCCCCGAGGAGCTCCGGCGGGCGGTGGCGCACGTGGGCGGCCGCGCCGAGCTCGAGGCCAGCGGCGGGGTGACGCTTCAGACGCTCAGGGAGGTCGCGAGCACGGGCGTAGACTTTGTCTCGGTGGGTGCGCTGACCCATAGCGCGCCGGCCCTCGATCTCTCTCTCCTCCTCACCCCATTGCCATGAACCTGCCCATGCTCAGCGCCTCTGAGGCGCCGCTGATGCTCGAGAACATCCCCGCCCTCATGGACGAGGTGCGCGAGCTGGCGGCCGCCCGCGGGGCCGTGATCCTTGCCCACAACTACCAGCTGCCGGAGATCCAGGACGTCGCCGATTACGTCGGTGACTCGCTGGGGCTCTCCCAGCAGGCGGCGGCCTCCGACGCCGGCACCATCGCGTTCTGCGGCGTGCACTTCATGGCCGAGACCGCCTCGATCCTGTGTCCCGACAAGCATGTCCTGATCCCCGACCCCGACGCGGGCTGCTCGCTGGCGGACTCGATCACCGCCGAGCAGTTGCGCGACTGGAAGGCGCAGTATCCCGGCGCCGCGGTCGTCATGTACGTCAACACCACCGCCGAGGTCAAGGCCGAGACCGACTACTGCTGCACCTCGGCCAACGCCGTGCAGGTGGTGGAGCACATCTACCGCACCCACGGCCAGGACACCGAGATCCTCTTCGGCCCCGACATGTTCCTGGGCGCCTACGTCGAGAAGACCCTGGGCCGGCCGATGCACGTCTGGGACGGGGAGTGCCACGTCCACGCCGGGATCAAGCCCGATGACATCACCAGCGTCCGCGCGGCGCACCCGAGCGCCGACTTCCTCATCCACCCCGAGTGCGGCTGTTCCACGAGCGTCATGGAATACGTCGCCTCTGGGGACATCTCCTCGGCGGGCGTGCACATGCTCTCGACGGGGGGGATGCTCGGCTATGCCCGCTCGCTGAGCGCCGAGGGCGCGGGCGGGGCGAGTGGGACCGCGATCGTCGCCACCGAGACCGGGATGCTGCACCCGCTGCGCCTGGCCGCCCCGGACGCGGAGTTCATCGCCGCCAACGAGGCCGCCTCGTGTCGCTTCATGAAGATGATCACGCTGCCCAAGCTCCGCGACGCCCTGCGCGACGGCGTGCACGAGGTCAAGGTGCCGGCGGAGATCGCCGATCGGGCGCGGGTGCCGATCGAGCGGATGGTCGCGATCAGCTGACCTCGCCGCTGCCGCTGCCGCCGCCGTCGCCGCCCCCGTTGGGGTGCGGCATGTCGGGCGGCAGCGGGTAGAGCGGGTCCGAGTCCTCAAAGAGCAGCACGCCGCGCTCGGCGACGGCCTTCACGCGCGGCGTGTTCGCCCGCTTGCGCTGGAACTCGTCGAGCGTGTAGCAGTGGACGTCGGCGCCGTCGCCCATCTCCATCCCGTCCCACAGGGACGTCGCCTGGTAGACGCGCTCGAGCCATGGCATCCCTTCGAACGCGCGCGAGACCAGCACCACCACGTACTCGGGCCCCCGCTCGCGTTGGGGCGGGGCGCCGCGGGCGTCTTCCACGCGCGCGCCACCGAGCATCACCACCTGCAACGGCCAGCGGTCGCCGACACGGTTGAGGTAGCGCTGCATCTCTCCCAGGTTGAGAGCGGCACCCAGCTCCACTTAGTGACCCCTCACGCCCCGATTGTGCAGGGTGAGGGTGACGCTCGTCAATAACGCGCGATTGCTCCGATCATCCGGCTCTCCAGGAGAACGGAGGTGCCGTTGTCCGGTCCGTCGACGAACAGCGCGAAAGCGAGGGTGTGGCCGCTGCGGCTATGGCAGTAGCCGGCCAGGTTGGTGACGTAGTTCAGCGTGCCCGTCTTGGCCGCGCAGTTCCCGACGGCGGCGGTCTTGAGGCCGATCCCCCGGACGGTGCCCTCCTTGCCGACCGTGGGCAGCGACGCCACCAGCTCACGTCCCACGGGCGTGCCCCACACCTCCCGCAGCAGATCGACGACCTCCAGGGGGGAGGAGCGGTCGTTGCGCGACAGCCCCGAGCCGTCGAGGATCTTCGGGTGCAGGCCGTAGGTGTCGGCCATCGTGCGGCCGATGACCTGGGCGCCGTCGGAGATCGAGCCGCCGCGGCCGAACAGGACCCCGAGCTGCTTGGCGAACAGCTCCGCGAACAGGTCGTCGGAGGGGACGTCCATCAGGCGCGTCATCACCGAGAGTGGGGGCGAGCTGACCGTGGCCAGGATCTGGGCGTTGTCCGGGGTCTTGCGCTCGGTGCGCGAGGCCTTGACCGTGATGTGCGAGCCCTTCATCACCAGCGCCATCTCCCGCACCGCGAAGGCGGCGGGGGAGTAGTGCGGGGCGGTGGTGCCGTGGTCATAGGTCAAGGCGCTGAGCTGGCCGCCGAAGTCGGGCACGTCGGGCTGATAGTTGGTCATCAGCCCGCCCCGCTTGCGGTCGAACATCGTCTCGTCGGCGAAGATCTGGCCGGCCACGCGCGTGATCCCGCGCTTGACGAGCTGCTGGGTGAGCTGGGCGGCGGTGGGGCCATAGCCGAACTCCCAGACGTGGTTGAACGTCGGGTCCCCGAACGTGGGATCTCCGCCGCCGCGCAGGTAGAGGTTTCCGTGCCAGACGCCGTGGCGCAGTGACCCGGTGCCGAGCAGCGTCGTATGCAACCGGGCGCTGGGTCCCAATTTGTCCATCAGCGCCGTGGTCGTCCACAGCTTCTCCACCGACGCCGGTGGGCGCTTGATCGTCGGGCGCAGGCCGTAGAGCTCATCGTCGGCGTCGAGGTCGTAGACCAGCGCGCCGCTCTGCGGGCCCGCCTGAGCCATGGCCTTGCTCAGTGCGGACTGGAGCCCGACCTCGGCGGGGGACAGACGCGCGCGCTGGCCGCGCGTGGTCAGCAGCGCGGGGTCGTGGGCGCGGCGGCGGGTCGGCGCGGCCTTCTTCTTGGGGGGCGCGACGACCGAGGACCCGGCGTCGAACTGCGCGTCATGGTTGCTCGTGTGGCTCAAGGAGCCGAGCAGGCCCAGCGTGATCGCCGCCGCCAAGAGAATCAGTACCAGCCCTGGGGCGAGCCACCGTCTCAGGCCGTCTCCAGCTCCTCCACGGTGTGGGGTCCCACGACGGCGACCGACAGTTCGTCGGCGACGCCTGCGGCCACTTCCCGCACCTCGTCAAAGGTGACGTTGTCCAACAGGTCGATGGTGATCTCCGGGTCCGCGTCCTCGTCATAGACGACCGTCTGCTGGGCCGCGTAGCGGGCCACCGCGCCCGTGTTCTCGAAGGCCAGCGTCCGTGCGCCGGCGGCGTAGGCCTGGGCGCGCTTGACCTCGGCCTGGGTGGGGCCGTCGGTGCGCAGCTCGGAGACGATGTCCCGCATGCGCCGGTAGGCCTCCATGCACTTGCCGGATTCCAGGCCCGCGGAGAGCTGGAGCACGGGGACGTCGGCGTAGGCGTGGGGGAAGGCCGAGACCGAGTAGGCCAGCCCGCGCTGCTCTCGGATCTCATCGAACAGCCGCGACCCCATCGAGCCGCCAAGCAGCGTCCCGTAGACCATCAGGGCGGCGCGCTGCTTGGGATCGTCGACGTCGACCATCGGCCGGTAGGACATACGTAGATGCGACTGGTTGGAGTCCCGCTCGCGCACGAGCACCCGCGGCGTCTGCGGCGGGGCGGCGTCGAAGGGATCGGGGTCCGGGGCGGGCGAGAAGCGCTCGAACAGCTCGTCCAGCGCGCCGTTGTCACCGAGGGCCTCGAGGTTGCCGACGGCGAACGCCGCCCCCCGGGACGGGGACCAGCGCCGGTTGCGGAAGGCGAGAATGCCCTCGCGCGTGAACGTGTCGCGCAGGTGCTCGGCAGGGCCCAGGACAGGGCGTCCCAGCGGGTGATCGCCGAACACGGCCTCGTCGATGAGGTGCTCGGCGAGCGTCGCCGGCTGATCCTCGGAGCGGGCGATCTCCTGGACCACGACGCCGCGCTCGCGGTTGAGCTCGTCGGCATCGATCTTGGGGCGGGCCACGAAATCGGTGAGCAGGTCGGCCGCGTCCAGGCCGCTCTGAGCGCGGGCGGTGATGTGGAAGGCGACGAGGTCGTGGCTCGTGTAGGCGTTGAGGACTGCGCCGATCCCCTCGGCGGCCTCGTTGACGTCGCGGTACGTGGGGTACTTCTCCCCGCCCTTGAAAACAAGATGCTCCAGAAAATGGGCCATCCCGTTCTCCTCGGGGCGCTCGGTGCGGGCGCCGGCGTCGAAGGCGGCGAGAATCGTCACCGCGCGCGTGCCCGGCACGGCGATGCGATGCAGCCGCAGACCGTTCTCGAGGGTCTTGATCGAAATCTCCGCCATTGCTGGGACAACGGTAGCGCTCGGGGCGGAAGACCGGGGTGGGTCGTCGACACGTGGTTCAATAGACCTGCAAATCGCGTTGCAAGCCCGCCGCGCACAGGACAACTACCGTGGGCTGCCGCTACGCTGCGCCGCACCCTATGGCTACACGAAACAAACTGTCACGCCGCGCTCGGGACCGGGCTCAGGCGGCCTCAAACCAGCATCCTCGGACCGATACGCGCCAACCGCGGACCGCCCGGCCGGTCATCGAGTTCCGCGGCGTCTCCAAGCTCTACGCCGGCGATGTGGGCCTCGACCAGGCCACCTTTGCGATCGAGCGCGGCGAGTTCGTGTTCCTCGTGGGATCGACCGGATCGGGCAAGTCCACCGTGATGCGGCTGCTCATCAAGGAGCTCGAGGCGACCAGCGGCATGATCCGCGTCGCCGGCAAGGTCCTGGATGAGATCCCGCGCAAGCGCGTTCCGTACTACCGCCGCAACGTCGGCGTCGTCTTCCAGGACTTCAAGCTGCTCCCCAACCGCACCGTGTACGACAACGTCGCCTACGCGCTGCAGGTAACCGGCGGCACGCGTAAGGACATCCGCGCCAAGGTGCCGGACATCCTGCGCCTCACCGGGCTCTCGACCAAGCTGCACAACTACCCGCACCAGCTTTCTGGCGGGGAGCAGCAGCGTGTCTCGGTGGCGCGCGCGTTCGTCAACCACCCGCCGCTGCTGCTGGCCGACGAGCCGACCGGCAACCTCGATCCCGACACGAGCATCGACATCATGCGGCTGCTCTACCGGATCAACCGCACCGGGACCACCGTGTTGGTGGCCACGCACGACCAGTCGATGGTGGACAGAATGCGCCGCCGCGTGCTCGAGCTCTCTCGCGGCCGGATCGTCCGTGACGAGGCCGCCGGCATGTACACGCGCGATGAGACCACGCGTGACCTGGCCCGCCGCCTGCGCGCCCCCTCGACGCCCCCGCCGGGGCTGGAGTAGGCGATGCGCATCGGCTTCTTCCTCCGCGAGGCGGTCCGGGCCACCCGGCGCAGCGCCGCTCCCAGCTTCGCCGCGCTGGCCACCGTGTTGGTGACCCTGCTGGTGCTCGGCGTGTTCATCCCGATCGTCCAGGCCACCAACGGCGCCGCGGACAGCGTGCGCAGCCGCGTCGAGGTCGACGTGTACATGAAGACCAACGCCACCGCGGCCGACGACGCCCGGGTGCGCCAGGAGCTGCTCAACGTCCCGCACGTCAAGCATGTGCAGTTCGTCTCCAAGGCGGCCGCCTACGCGCAGCAGTCGAAGATCGACCCGGCCGCCTACAAGCTGCTGGGCGCCAACCCGCTGCCCGACACCTTCCATGTGATCCCGGATAACCCGGCCAACGTGCTCGCCGTGCGCACGTCGCTGTCGCCCCCCGGATCAGATCCCACCCACCCCGCCACGGGCACGATCGACCAGTCGATCCAGAGCATCTCCAACAAGCGCAACGACACCAAGAAGATCCTCGAGGTCACCAACCTGGTGACGATCACCGCCGCGGCGCTCACCGTGCTGCTGACGATCGCCTCGGTCCTGCTCATCGCCAACACGATCCGGCTGTCGCTCTACGCCCGACGGCGCGAGGTCGAGGTGATGAAGCTCGTCGGCGCGACGGACTGGTTCATCCGCTGGCCGTTCGTGATCGAGGGCATCGTCGTGGGCGCGGCGGGAGCGCTGCTGGCGGTCGCCGTGCTCGGGGTGACCAAGATCGCCCTGCTCGATCCGCTCGCCAACAACTGGACGCTGATCGCGGCGCCGCGGACGATCTCCTTCACCGCGCTGCTCGCCGTGCTGATGGCGGCCGGCGTGGGGGTCTCGGCGCTCGGGTCCGGGCTGTCGCTGCGCCGCTTCCTGCGTGTGTAGCTCTGCTCAAGCCCGCTGAGGCGGCCCGTCGCAGACGGGCGCCAAGCTACCCTGGATAGCCGCAGATGTACGCGCGGCGTCAACGTTCTCCCCGGTTTGTCTTGGTGCTCCTTGGCGTCATCGTGCTGCTCATCGGCGTGTGGTTCGGCGGCCATCCCAGCTGGCTGCCCGGGCCGATCCGCAGCGCCTTCGTCGCCCAGTCCAACAACGACAAGCTCATCAACCAGGTCCTGGGCCTGATTCAGAACGACTACTACCGCAAGATCAACCGCTCCGACCTCGTCGACAAGGGCCTCGAGGCCGCCGTGGCGAGCCTCAACGACAAGTACTCGCACTACTACGACCCGTCGGACTACCAGTCGTTCCAGAATCAGGACAACCCGCACCTGAGCGGTATCGGGATCGACATCAAGGTCCAGCCCCAGGGGCTGCTCGTCCAGGACGTGTTCCAGGGCTCGCCGGCCGAGAAGGCGGGGCTCACGCGTGGAGACATCATCCTCGAGGTCGGCTCGACCTCGCTCGCCAACCGCTCGCTGGACTTCGCGGCGTCGCACATCAAGGGGCGCGCGGGCACCAGCGTGACGCTCACCGTCCTGCGTGGCAGCCAACGGCGGACGATCGTCGTCCGCCGTGCCGACCTCGTCGTGCCCGTCGCCGCCGGCCGGATCCTCGATTACAAGGGGACCAAGCTGGGCTACGTGGAGCTGACGAGCTTCACGGCGGGTTCGGGGGCCCAGGTGCGCAGTCAGGTGCAGCAGGTGCTGCACCAGGGCGCGCGCGGGCTCGTCCTTGATCTGCGCGAGAACGGGGGCGGGCTGCTCAACGAGGCCGTCAACGTGGCCAGCGTCTTCATCCCCGACGGCACGATCGTCTCGACCGACGGTCGAGCGCAGCCCCGTCAGGTCTATCTGGCCAGGCCCAACCTGACCATCGCCCCGAAGATCCCGATGGTGGTGCTCGTGGATGCGGGGACGGCCTCAGCGGCCGAGATCGTCACCGGCGCACTGCAGGATCGCGGACGGGCCAAGGTCGTGGGGACCCACACCTACGGCAAGGGCGTCTTCCAGGAGATCGAGCCGCTGTCCAACGGCGGGGCGCTGGACTTCACCGTGGGCGAGTACTTCACCCCCAGCGGCCGCAACCTGGGCGGAGGCGGCGTCAAGCAGGGCAAGGGCATTCAACCCAACGTCTACGCCTTCACGAAGTCGACGGCCAAGACCGACACCGCGCTGACGGTGGCCGAGCGGACCGTCGCCGCCGAGCTGTCCCAGTGACACCGCCGGCCGGTCGGGCCGTCGACCCGCACTCCACCTCGCGGGTCGCGCTCTTGGTCCGCCAGGGGAAGTTCCTCGTCGCTGAGCCGTTCTTCGGTCCCGGCCCGCGCGTGGTCGTCACACGCGACAAGCGTGCCGGGGTGGGCGACCTGGTGGTGCTGTCGGGCGGCGGGCAGGGCAACGGCCGGCGCGGCGGTTCGCGGCGGCCCACGGTGGCGCAGCGGCTCGGGCGGCCGGAGGTCGCGCGCGACGTCATCCGGGCGCTCATGCTCGATCGCGGCCTGCAGGGCGCGTTTGATCCGGCGGTGGAGCGCGAGGCGCGGTTGTCGGCCGCCGACGGCGCGTCCGATCTCTCCGGTCACACGCTCCCGGGCGGGGACCGGCGCGACCTGCGCGATCTGCCCACGTTCACGATCGATCCCGCCACCGCCCGCGACTTCGACGACGCGGTGTCCGCGGAGGCCGTCGGTGACGGCTCGTGGCGGGTGTGGGTCCACATCGCCGACGTCGCGGCCTACGTCACTCCGCGCTCGCTCGTGGATCGCGAGGCCTACCGGCGATCCACCAGCGTGTACGTGCCGGGGATGGTGGAGCCGATGCTTCCCCGCGCGCTGTCCAACGAGGCGTGCTCGCTGGTGCCGGGGGCGCCGCGGGCGACGGTCACGGTGGAGATGATCGTCAGCGCGCGCGGGGTGCGGCGGTCCTCGATGTACCGCTCGCTCATCCGCTCCGACGAGCGCCTGGACTATGAACGCGTGGACCGGATCTTCGCGGGGGCGGAGGGCGCCGCCGAGCCGTGGGGCGAACCGCTGGCGGCGGCGCGGGCCGCGTCGGCGGTGCTGGGTGAGTTGCGGCGGGCGGGCTCCGATCGCGGCGGCCAGGGCCGGGGCGCGCTCGAGGTCGACTCCGCCGAGCCCCAGTTCAGCTTCGACCGCGACGGCAACGTGGTGACGGCGGAGCTCTCCGAGCAGACCGAGTCACACCGGCTCATCGAGCACCTCATGGTCGCTGCCAACGAGCAGGTGGCCAAGTTCCTCTCCGAGCACAAGATCCCGGCGCTCTATCGCGTCCACGAGCGGCCCGAGGCGCCGGCCGTGGAGCGGCTGATCGACCAGCTCGAGTCCCTCGGCGTCCCCACGCCGCCGGTCCCCAAGGGCCACCTGACCCCACAGCAGGCCGCCGACGTGGTGGGGGAGGCGTCGGTGATGGTGGCCGATTGGGTACGACGGACCGGCCGGGGCCGCCGCGCACTGACGAGCCTGGTGCTGCGGTCGCTCAAGCAGGCCTACTACGACCCACGCAACCGCGGCCACGCGGGGCTGGCGCTGGCCCACTACTGCCATTTCACCTCGCCGATCCGCCGCTATCCGGACCTCATCTGCCATCGGGCGCTGCTCAGCGCGATCGCCGGGGAGCCCACGCCCGACGCCTCATGGGTGGCGAGCGCCGCCCCGTGGACCTCAAAGCGCGAACGCGAGGCGATGACGATCGAGCGCGACGCCGACGACGTGGCGCGCTGCTTCCTGCTCGAGCGCGAGCTGTTTGAGTCCGGCGATCGTGACGGCGCCTTTGACGGGGAGATCGTGGGGCTGATCGGCGCCGGGGCGTTCGTGGCCTTCGGCGAGGGGCTCCAGTACGAGGGCCTCCTGCCGGTGCGGCGGCTGCGCGACGACTGGTGGGAGCTCAACGAGCAGGCGACGATGCTAGTGGGGACGCGCAACGGCGGCGCGATGAGGCTGGGCGATCCCGTGACCGTCCGCGTCGGGCGCATCGATGCCCCACGGGGTAGGGTGGATCTTCTCCCGGTCGATGAGCCGGAGGACTGATCGGACCATGGCCAAGGGCAAGAAACGCAAAGCCGCACCCGGCGACGTCGCCAGCAACCGGCAGGCGTCGTACCGCTACAACCTGTTGGAGCGCTTCGAGGCCGGGCTGGTGCTCACCGGCACCGAGGTCAAGTCGCTGCGCGAGGGCAAGGCCCAGCTCAAGGACTCCTACGCGACGGTCCGCGACGGGGAGGTGTGGCTGATGGGCGTCTACATCCCGCCCTACGGCGCGGCCGCCCGTGACAACCATGATCCGGAGCGCCCCCGCAAGCTGCTGCTGCACAAATCGGAGATCGAGCGGCTGGTGGGGCGCACGCAGGAGCGGGGTCTGACCCTGGTGCCGACCCGCATGTACTTCTCGGGGGACCGCTCGCGGGCCAAGGTCGAGATCGCCCTGGCCAAGGGCAAGGACCTCTACGACAAGCGCCAGTCGATCCGCACGCGCGACATGGCGCGCGAGGTTCAGCGGGAATTGCGCGAAGTCGGACGCTGACGCGACGGTCCCCGCGCCCGGCCCGCGCCTGCGAGCCGGGTTGCACGTGGTGCGTGGGAGCCCCGAAAGCCGGGTAGAACCTGGAACATGACCATAGGCTCATCAATTGTGCTGATGGCGATCGGAGCGATCCTCAAGTGGGCGGTCACCGCCCATGTGAACGGGATCAACCTCCAGACCGCCGGCACCGTCCTGTTCATCCTCGGCCTTGTCGGGCTGATCCTGTCCGTGCTCTACACCTTCGTGTGGTCGCGGCAGAACCGCACCACGACGACGCGCACGTACGTCCCTCGGGACGAGCAGACCACCCGCTACCAGTAGGGGTCGGTTGACGCCGTGGCTGCCGCGCCGCTCTAGTTGAGCGTGCGTGGCAGGTGCGCGGCGTGCATCCCGATGACCAGCACGGCGACCAGGCCGAGGTAGACGGCGCCGACCAGGAGCCGGTTGCGCGGGCTGACGCGGTAGAACGCCTTGGCTTCCGCACCGCCCTTGCGGCGCTGCTCCCAGCGCCGGTAGGTCTCATAGGCCGCGAACAACGCGATCAGGATGATGATCGGGTTGGGGAAGACGAAGGCCAGGACCGCGATGCCGAAGAAGCCCAGGAACCACATCCACGGGGACATCGCCGCCATCGCGCGCCCGCCATCCAGCGGCACCACCGGCAGCAGGTTGAACAGGTTGATGAAGAAGCCGGTGTAGCCGAGGGCCCGCCAGTAGTCGTGGCCGGTGATCTGCCAGATGACCAGGCACGCGGCGGAGCCGATGGTGCCGAGCACCGGGCCAGCGAGGCCGACACGCGCCTCGGCCACCGCGTTGTCCCCCAGTGACTTCGAGGCCACGACGGCGCCCAGGAACGGGATGAACATCGGGGCCGAGGCCGGGATCCCCTCGCGGCGCAGCTGGATGACGTGTCCCAGCTCGTGCACGAGGAGCAGGACGACGAACCCGATCGCGAACCAGAAGCCCCAGATCGTGGTGTAGGCCGCGATCGAGACCGCCATCGACCCTGCGGTGACGAGGATCTTGATCTTCGGCAGCAGCAGGAGGATCGACTTGATCTTGGCCAGGAAGGCCAGGATCGCCACGCCGATGGGGGCGATCCGCCGCTTGTAGAAGGACTCGCGGGGGCGCGGGCGGCCGAGCGCGCCATCGGCGTCCTCGTGCTCGAGTGGCTCCAGGCCGGTCGGCGCGTAGGGCGGGGGCTCGGGCAGCGTCGGGGTGGGGCTGCCGTAAGGGGTGGGGGTTTCGCCGTAGTCCATCTGTGTGTCAATGATTCTCGCAGGCCGCGGAGGCCTCTTACGCAGGTCTTCGCCGAAAGGGACCCGCCGACCCGCCCTATAATCGAAAGACAACAGATACCCCCGGGGACGACAGGCTTCGACGTGGTCGGTTCGTGGGGGTGGTTGCGAGTCGAGGTCCCGGGAGGCCTCGTTAAACACCCGGGAAAACCATAAGTGCGGACTCACACGAGTACGCGCTCGCCGCTTAGTCACTAAGCACTAAGCCGTGAGCTCTCGGCCCCTCGCTTGCCTGCGGCGGGGTGGCTGGGATCAAGCAGCAGGCTTGCTCGGGGAGGTTCGCTTCAGCCAAACCGGGGACATCTCATGAGGCTGGTGCCCCACAACCCCGCCGGCGAGGCGAGTGGGGGACGAGATCAGAGCGCCGGCTACGCTCGTAGACGCCACCTTTTACGCGACCGCGGACGCGGGTTCAATTCCCGCCGTCTCCACTGGCAGCAGCGGGTGCGAAAGTCCCGGACTTTCGCCCCGCTGCAGGCGTTTTTTGGTGCGAAGCTTCGCGGCGTGACGCTGAGACCTCGACATCGCAGCCCAGAGCCGACTCGAGCCTGGCTCTATCGCTGCTTCGACGCACCGAGGGCGCAGGACCTCAGTCTGTTGACAGTTCGTGCCCATCTCCGCGAGCAGATCGGCCTGTTGCCTTGCGTCCGGCTCGCCGGACGCGAGGAAGGAGCAGAGCGAGCAGGATCCAGTAGACAAGGCCGCTGAGCGACACGATGCCGGCCGAGAGGTCCCATGTCATGCGTCCGGCGAGCGGCGGCAACTGTCCGGTCCCTCGGTCAAGCAGGGTGGCGTAGTAGTTGCCGCCGCGCTGTGACAGCTGCAGGGCGTGTGAGTCGCGTCCGATCGGCCAACAGGGGCTGTCCGAGCCGCAGATCGCCGTGACAGTCGTGGCGTTGGTCAGGATGGGCAGCCAGAACCAAGAGCGGGCCTTCAGCTTGGCTGTCGGCTCGTTCTCGGCTGAGTAGAGGTTGTCCTGGTGATATAGGACGAACGGCAGTACCGGCAGGACGCCGAAGAGACGAGCGACGTGGACTGAGGTCGAGCTGACGCGATGGGCATCTCTGGGTGGAGCTGCGCGGTCGGTGGCCACGACCCCAAACGGTTGCGCGACAGTGAGCGCCAGGATGAGTGCCAGGGCGACGGCACGTCGTGATCGCCGCCGCGATCGCCAGCGCAGCGCCACGAGCAGCCAGAGGAGGCTGAACGGAACGAGCAAGAACTCAGCGAACCCGAGGATGCGAGCAAGCGTCTGCATGCTGCGCCGATCTAGCCGCGCCGCGACGGCAGCGGCCGGTGCCACCGCTGTAGGCAGCCCGAGGCCTGAGAGCTCAACGCCCGTCTACACGTGCTGCGGTTGGCCTCTGAGCCGATGTCCGCCGTCTCAGGCGTCCTAAATCACCGGCCCGCGCTCATCCTGCAAGCATCAGCGGACTCATCGGCCCGCACTGCACATCACCTTGACACAGGGCCGTGCTGCATCGACAAGACGTCCCTCCGGCTCGTCACGGCCCACCTCGGAGGCGAGTTCTGACACGCGGGTCTGGGCACGACTTCCCGGTCCCGCCCCGCGCGTTTGCGGCGCCGGGAATCTGCGCCGCGGCAACCGGCCCGCAGAGAGCCGTTCAGGGTGTCCAGTTCTCGGCGAGGGGGGTGAGCTGGAGTTCGTGTGTCGCAGAGCGGGGGTTCTGGTTGGCGAGGAAGAGGACCGCGTCGGCGATTCTGTGGGGGTCGGCCAGCGCTTCGGGTGAGGCGCCCGGGCGGGTGGATCCGTCGAGCGGCTGGATGCCGGCGTCGACGATGAGCAGCGTGACTTGGATGCCCTGGGGGCGGAGCTCGAGCGCGGCGGCGTGGGTGATCGCTCGCACGCCGAATGATCCGGCCGCCCATAGGCCGCGGCCGGGCATCGCGCGCCGGGCCGACCCGCCGGTGACCTGTACCACTGTCGCGGGCTGACGCTGCGCGGTCGTGAAGCGTCCGCTGGCCGACAGGAACGAGAAGGCGGCGCGGGCCGGCGCCGTCGCCCAGGCGTCAAAGCCGTCGAGGGTGGCTTCGGCAATCGGGCCGCCGCCGAAGGGCCCGGTGCGGTCGCCGCCGTAGGCGGCGGCGGCGTTGACGACGAGCTCGACTCCGCCGTGAGCGGCGGTCGCTTCCTCCAGCACGGCGTAGACGCTGGCGGGGTCGGTCACATCGGCCTTGAGCGCAAGCGCTCCGGCGGCGGTGACGCCGTCCAGGGTGCTGCGCGATCGCGCCGCTCCGGTCACCGCCCAGCCGTCGCTGACGAGCAGTTCGATGATCGCGCGACCCAGGTTGCGCGCTCCGAACACCACTGCACTTCGCTGCTGACCTTGCATCTCGCTCATCGCGTCGCTCGCTTCCGATGGGGTTGGTCTCATGAACCCGCTGGCACGGGTCGCCTCAGAAAGATCATCCCGCCGCTTGGGCTGCGGACGTCGCGGCCGGCTCCTGGGCGGCGGCGCTGACGGTGGCATCGCCTGCAGCGACGGGACCAGCACCGACGCGACGCCCGCGGCGACGATGATGCCGACGGCGAGCGGCAGGTGGGAGACGCCGGTCCGCAGGGCCGAGTAGTGCAGCACCTGCTGCAGGCATCACCGTGCTCATTGGGATAGTGGACGTCCCGAGTAGCCAACTGACCGACAGCGGGTGTCCGTTCTAAGCGTTCGACGTCGCGCTGGTCGGTAGCGTGCGAGGGTGGACCCCGTGCCCACTCGCCTGCCACTGGAGTTCGTCGCGCGTGCGGCGGACGGTGTTGGCGAAGTTCTTGCCAGCTCGATCTCCTGGGATGGCCATGCGCTCACGTTGGTCAGGGAGCGGGGTTCCGGATCTGGGGGTGGACTGCGGATCGTCGAACATGACGGGGAGCGGGTGGTTCGGATGACTTCGCTGATGGGCGAAGTCAGCCCTGACCCGATCATCCAGTCCTGCCCGGGCGGCGATCTGCTGGTCGCGGATCGTCGCTGCGCGACGTCACGCGATGGTGTTCCAGAGAGCAACGCGCGGGTCTATGGTCCTGACGGCGAAATGCGACGTGCCTTCACGCTCGGCGATGGCATTGCGCACGCCCTGGTCGATGATGGGGGCACCGTGTGGGTCGGATATTTCGACGAAGGCATCTACGGCGCCAGTCCGATCAGCGCGTCGGGCTTGGCGCGGTTTGACGCGTCTGGTGGCGTCCGTTGGCGCTATGAGCCGCCGGAAGGCCTTTTCATCGATGACTGCTACTGCCTGAACGTGTCCGGCCAGGACGTGTGGACGTCCTACTACTCGGGGTTCCCGATCGTGCATATCCACGATCAGGCGATCGCTGGGATCTGGGGCAACGTGGTCACCGGCGCCCGAGCACTCGCCGTCGCGAACGACCGCGTTCTGCTCGTCGGCGGATATCGCGACGATCACAATCGTGCCGTGCTGGTAGAGCTCGCCGCAGAACGCGCGCGCGAGTCACAGCGATTCACGATCACTACCCGCGGCAACGCGCCGCTGCAACGCGCAACCATTTTTGGGCGAGGACCGTTCCTTGACATCCTCGACGGCTCAGATTGGTACCGGCTGGACATTCGGCAGCTCTAGCGGATTCCCATTGCCGCCAACCGGCCGTGCCCGCGCAGGCCGCTCCTCCGGCTCGCTGCGGGCTGTCTCGCCAGCCGGTCTGGCGCACACTTGTCGCGAGGCGAATAGTGCTGGCGCGCCGGTGCTTCCCGTTCGGCGGCGGCGTCAGCGCAGCCAGCCAGGGAGATCTCCGAGCTTCGTGACGGCGGCGCCGGCGACCTGCTCGAGGTCGTCCTCGAGTGTTCGGACGCGTTTGTCGCTGAGTTCGTGTTTCCACCCGTTGCGTAGTCGCTCAAAGATCTCGGCGCTCAAGGAGAGCAGCTCCTCGCCGCGTGGACTGCGGCGCAGTTGGAGCGCGCGAGCGTCCGTGGGGTGCTGCTGACGGGTGACGTAGGCGAGGCGTTCGAGGCTGGCGGCTGTCTTGGCCGCCGCCTGCTTGCTGACGCCGAGGCGACGGCCAAGCTCAGAGACGGTTGCTCCGTCGGGACCGATGGCTTGGAGGGCAAAGGCGTGAATGGGACGGGCGTCCGGATGACCGCGCGCCGCCAGTTGATCGTGGAGGCCATCGATCAACGTACGGAACGCCGCGGCAAGCAGGAGCGGCAGTTCAAATCCGAACCGGTCGGCCGACATGCCGTAGATGGTGGCCGATCTGGCGGAAGACGACAACCTGGTGTACGATCTCGACAACTTGGTTGTCCAAATGAGAGGAAATCATGGTTCTCACAGTCCGCGCCGGCGAACGTCGTCGCTGCGAAACCCCGAACGCGACAATGACGACATTGGCATCGCCGACGCTGGGCGCCACGGCCGCCTTGTCGATGTGGCAGGTCGAGATGGCTGCCGGTGCGCAGGGACCTCGGCACGTCTTTGACTCCGAACAGGTCTGGACCGTTCTGGAGGGTCAGCTCGCGGCCGTAGTAGCTGGCGAGGAGAGCGAGTTGCGAGCGGGTGACACGGTCGTGATACCAGCCGGCGCGGAGCGGCAACTGTCGGCAACAACCGACGCGCGGGTGCTCGTCTGCGGTCACGGAGACGCAACCGCACGGGTGCCTGGAGAGCACGCGCCGCGCGGAACGCCGCCCTGGATCGCCTAGTCGCTTTGCTGCCGTCCGCTGCTCAGAAGAGCGACCTTTCGTCGCAGGAACCACCAGTCGGCGCTGCGCGCGGCTGCGTCTCAGTGCCCGAGCTCCAGCGAACGTGGTGCGCGGGGACCTGTGATCGCGCCCGGAGGGGGCGGTCAGCTAGCGCGCAACCCGCATGTGACCGCGGACAACTCCCGCCGCCAGAAGCACTCGACCTCATCAAAGCCCGCCTCGCGCAGCGCGCTCAGCTCCACGTCCAGCGGAAAGTACCGGTCCTCATCTGACCACGCCGCGAAATGGCCGCGCGCCTGCGCATCGGTGATGCCGTGATCACCCATCCGAGCCGCCCAACGGTCAAACCCGAGCCCGCGAAGCCGCGCGCCTTCAGTCACCGCCGCGTCAAGATTGACTAGCACTCCGCCGGGCGACAGCGTGCCGTAGATCGCCTGGTAAAGCGCCGTCTTAGTCTGCAGGTCGTGGACGTGGTGCAGCGCCAAGGATGCGACCACGGCATCCGCCGCCGGCAGCGCGTCTAAGAAGCTACCTTCGTGGAAGGAGACGCGATCCGCAAAGCGGGCCAGCCGTCGACGGGCCTCGCCGAGCATGTCCGCGTCCACGTCGAGAACCGTCACGCGGACACCGGGAAGCGCATTGAGCACGGCAGACGAGAGCGCACCAGTACCGCCACCGAGGTCAAGAACGTGCCCGTCGGGCGGCGCGAGCGCGGTGAGCAGCTCGACACCGGTGGCGATCATCTCGTCGTAGTGTGGAATGAGGCGCCGGATCTGAACGTCGTAGCCATCAGCGTCGACGTCGAGATGACGCTTGACCGAGTGCGTCTCAGGACCGGACATGAGACGAGCCTACAGCGGCCCCTCGGTATCAAGTGCGCGGCCGCCGAGCGGACCCAGCCGGCAGATAAGTGTCGGACCACCCGTCAAGCCGTCACGACGATAGAGGTGCGTGTCTCAGCTCCCATGGCGGAGCGGACGGTACGCCAGCAGCAGCGGTCAACAGTGCGGCTAAGGCCGGCCGTCGTCGCAGGCAGCACGAACGGCAGACGCCTGGTTGCTATCCATCCACATCTCCCAGCGACCGGACCGCGACCGGCGATCGTCCAGGAAACGATATGGCCGACGCCCGCCGAACTCAGTAGTGCGCAGATGCCAAACCCCGCCGAGCACGCTGGCGATTCGCCGGCACGGCCACGCAAGCTTGTCTTCAATCTCAGGGAACGCGCGTGGGTGATCAGGCGCGGCGGCTAACGCGACCAGAAGCTCGCGCATGAAGTCGCTGCAGCGGTCGTAAAACCGCTCGATCTCGTCGGGATCCTCCATCGCGTTGTGGGCCGCATGCTCGACGACGGAGAACGCGGCCCCTGTGCCGGACATCACCACAAGGTAGACACCAGCCTCTCCGCCCCACCGCGCTCGTCGCGGCTACGACCGTCCAGCGCGAGGCGGACGTGAGGTCAGCGCTTGGGCGCGCTATCTATTTAGGGGTGCCGTTGCGAGTGCCCGCCCAGCCCACACCGCTACGCACCCGGAATTACCGACTGTACTTCTCGGGCCAGCTGATCTCGGTGCCGGGGACGTGGCTGCAGACCGTCGCGCAGGCCTGGCTGGTCCTGACGCTCAGCTCGAGCGGCAGCGCGCTGGGGGTGACGGTCGCGCTGCAGACGGTGCCGGTGCTTGTGCTGGGGGCCTGGACCGGGTCGGTGGCCGACGCGGTGGACAAGCGCAAGTTGCTCATCGGAACCCAGGCCGCGCAGGGTCTGCTTGCCCTTGTGCTTGGCGTCCTGGCGCTGACCGGTGTGGTCCAACTGTGGATGGTCTGGATCCTCGCGCTCGGCCTCGGTGTCGCCCGATCGTTTGACACACCGACGCGCCAGGCCTTCGTGTCTGAGCTCGTCCAGGGTCCTTCGCTGCCGCGGGCGATCGGGATCAACTCGACCGTGGTGTCCGCGGCGCGCATGATCGGCCCCGCGGCCGGCGGCGTGATCATCGCCGTGTTCGGGGTCGGGCTTTGCTTTCTCATCAACGCGGCCTCGTTCGTCGGCCCGCTCATCGCGCTCACGGCGATGGACACCACCAAGCTCTACCGCGCCGACGTGCGGGCGCCGCGCAGTCCCGGCGCGGTCCGGGCCGGGCTGCGCTACGTGCGCAGCCGGCGTGACCTGTTCATCCCGCTGGGGATGATGGCGATCATCGGCACTCTGGCTTACGAGTTCCAGGTGTCGATCCCGCTTATGGCCCACTCGGGCTTCCACCTCGGTGCCACCGGATTCGGTCTGCTCTACGCCGCGATGGGTGCGGGCGCTGTGGTCTCCGGGATCACGCTCGCCGGCAAGGTGCCAGGGCGCGTCCGGACCCTGACGATCGCCGCCGCCGCGTTCGGGGTCGCGCTCACCGCCGCAACGGCGGCGCCCAGCCCGGTGACCGAGGGGATCTGCCTGGCCTTTGTCGGGGCAGCGAGCGTCGTGTTCTCCTCGAGCACCAACGCGACCCTGCAGATCCGGGCCGCCCCGTCCATGCGCGGGCGGGTCGTCGCCCTCTACATCATGGCCTTCATGGGCTCGACCGCCATCGGCGGCCCGCTGGTGGGCGTCGCCGGGGAGCTGCTCGGCCCACGGGCGTCGCTGGGAGTGGGGGCCGCAGGCTGCGCTGCCGGCGTGCTGCTCGCGCTCGCTTTCGGCAGTGGGGCACCGACCAGGGTGGACGCTCGCTCCCGTGTCAGCGGGCCCGCCGCGGCCCGTCAGAACGTCACATAGAAAGCGATCAACCACCCGCGCACTCTCCGAGTGTCCGCAAGGGAACGCTCATCGCACGCCCGGGAGTAGAGGGGTTAGTTGCCTGAAGGGGTGGGCGGGAGGGGGTGCCCGTGTGCGGAGAGGTGCACCGGGAGCGTTCCGGCAGGGCGCTTCTCCGCGTCCTCGCGGTCTGAGTAGCGGTCGTAGATTGCGACTATTTCCTCCATGACCGCAGCGAGCTCTTCGGCGGTCAGGTACCTGATGCTGTCGGTCATGAACGCCGCGCGCCGCCACTTCACCGGATAGGTCTGGCGGCGCGACCACCATTCCCGCATCCGGCCGTAGGCGCGCTCAGCGTAGGTGCGCTCGAGCGCCTCGCCGGCGGCGGCTGTCTCAGGATCGGTCATCCCGGTGTCAAAACTGCGGGAATGGTTTGTCAATCTCCAGGGACGACTGCGCCCACGACCTTCGCCGGTGTCCTCCACAAAGCCATATTTGGCAAGGGTCTGGAGGTGCCAGGACATGTTCCCGGGGCTCTCGCCGAGCAGTTCCCCCGCTCGAGTCGCGGTGATGTCCCCGTCACGACGCATCGTCTCCAGGAGCGCAACGCGAAGCGGATGCGCGAGCGCTCGCATCGCTCTGGGATCAGTGATCACCGGCCGCCGTGGGCGCGAGGTGGTCGCGTGATCGCGAGCACCGGTGGCGAGCTCGCTCTTTGATCTTGCCGACGTTCGGTCAGGGCGCTTGGGCTCGGTCTTGTGAGGGGGTCGCTGTGGCTTCGTCATGCGGATCGACCCCGACTGGTGAGCATCACCGATCATCCCGTGCTACGGGATGGTGGATGGCGCCGCGAGGCATCGCGAGCCGAAGGCCGCACTCGATGAGCAGCCAGCCCGTCCCGCGCCGAGCGACCTCGGTGACGCGGTGACGGTGGTGTTCGGGTCGGCGACGATGACTTGGCTGGTGGTTGTGGCGACGCTCTGCAACACGATCTCGAATCAGCGCTTGCACGAGCGCGGGGTGCTGGTGCACGGACTCCTCCTTTGACTGCGCACTCTCACAAGAGTACTTGTCACAAGAAGCCTTGTCAAGATCCTGCTTTCGACTGGGGCGCCGGCCGCGCGGCACGTCCGTGACATCGTCGAGCAATGTGTCGCCGGTTCCCGCCGCGCGTCGTAAGCGTCTCACGACCAACGCTCAGCGCGAGCGCCGGGCTTGCTACCCCTTGAGCTTTGTGACCGCCTTGCAGGCGGCGGTCAACCCGTGCGCAGGGCCGGTCGACCCGGCCCCCAGCGCGCTGAAGACCAGCGTGTCCGTGCCGGTCACACCGGTCTGCGTGAAGGTGAGGTTGCCCTTCCAGTGCGCCGCCGCTCCGGTACCGCCGATGAGCTTCATCGAGCCCTTAACGACGAGATAGCCCTTGCTCGGGTCATAGGGGCCGGAGGCGCCGCTCCACTGCACGCAGGCTGTGCCCAGTGCGTGATCTGCGAACTTGACGACCGCCAGTCTCCGCTTACCGCTCGCGACATCCTTGGCGATGAAGGTGCCGCCCTTGGCGATCTGGGTGTACGGCACGCCGGTGACGGCCGACATGAGCGCCGCCACCACATGAGCGGCCGGACCCAACTTGGCCGAGAAACTCCCCTTGGCGCCGTCAGAGCCAAAGTCGTGGTTGACGATGTTGACGCTGAACGCCTTACGCGAGCCGGCGGACGCCCTCGGCCTGGCCTGGGCCCGCAGCGCGCTTATCGCGGCCACAGCCAGCGCGATGATCACCAGCAACGCGAGTCCCGCGCCCCGGATCGTCGAGGCAGAGAAACGGCGGGTCATAAGTTCCGGTCCAAATGGGTCGAAGTTCAGTGCGGGCGTCTCCGCTGAGCGCGGGCGCGCATCCTACAGCCCAGCGCCGGCGAGCGGAGGCGGATCGCTGAACGGGCGCCCCTGGCTGGCGCGCTTGTGTGTCGGCAGTCGCCGGTCGCCAAGAGATGCGTCCACGGGCGGTCTTGCCCCGTGGACGCACCAGATGACGCGCCCCAACTCTTTCGCCTTCGCGCCCCTATCGATCTCTATCGGCACTCGCGTGGGAAAGCTTTGGCAAGAATTATGAGGTTCTTACACACTCGTCCCCGACGCCGGAGTCATCCCACCGACTGGGTGCCAAGCAACCACAGGCCGGAAGGAGGGCCCTGGGAGATCGATCACGGTGGCAGGCCAGGGCTCTCCGCGCAGACGTGCCCTCGCCCCAATGGCGGAGCTCCTCGCAGACGAGGATCGCGCACCGGACGCCTGCGGCTAGGAGTGTCTGGCGCCGCCGTGAGGGTGGGCTCGGCTTGGCTGGCGTGGGTGGCGGTCCGGCTGCGACGACGAATAGGGGCGTTGTCGTTACGCACCCGACGACGCGCCTCACGGTGCCGCGACTGGCTCCGGTGCTGCGAACGCTGGGATCAGCGGGCCGTCTACGCCGGTATGGCGCCCGTCGTCGTAGAGGATGGGTGACGGCCGAAAGCCCTTGACGATCAGGTAGATACCCAACGACAGCTCCCAGGCCGCCTCGGGGAACGTCAGGATGAACGACGGCCCGGAACTCTGGTCATAGGCGCCGAACAACACAAGTAGCGCCGTGACCAGGGCCAGCGAACCGGCGGCGACGCCGAACTGGGCGAAGCGCCGTGGCACCAGCCCGGACCGCAACATCAGGTAGCCGAGGATGAGCCCGTTGCCGATGGCCGCGCAGAACGCTGGGCCAAGCAAGAACGTCGCGTCATGGACGGCGACCAGCGACCGGCTGCTGAGGATGAGCGACGCCGTGTCGGCCCCGGCGCTGCCGGCGAGGTCCCGGCGCAGCGTCACCACCGCGAGCAGACTGACGATGCCCACCGCGATGAGGCAGGACTCGACCACGCGCACGGTCACGTAGCCCAGCGCCAGGCTCTCACTCTGGCGCCTGAGGACGGGGTACAGCGTGACCGCCATGCCGACGCCGGCGATCAGAGTCAGGAGCTCAAACAACGCTCCCACGTACACGCGCGTGTCGCCACCGGCGCTGGTGACGAAGTTGGTGTGGTGGAGCACCTGGTCATACAGCGGCAGCGCCGGGATGGAGATGAAGGTGATGACCATGAAGATGCCCGCGATCCGCGCGACCCTCCTTGACGGCTGTTCCCCGGGTCGATCGAAGGGCGCGCGGAGCGTGTGCTCGGGCGGTGCGGAAAGGGTCATTACCGGCTCCTTGGTGTGAGGTGCGCGGACCGCTGACGGTCGACGTGCCAAAGGCCGGCCAAGAGTGGAAGCCGCAAGGGCCGCCTTTCACCCAAGACGTCAACCGACCATACACCCATAGAGACGGGCCCGCACGCAAATGCAAGCTCGCCTTCGACGTAGCGGTCTCAGCGGAAACCTTCATTGCGACGAGGCGAAAGAACCCGGGCGCGGGCAAAGGAAGTGCTCTGCGCCTGCGAAGCCCACGTGCCCTACCGAGCTGAGCGCTCGGAGCGGTGGCGCCGGGTCTTCATGCGCTGAGGGCGGACTGGCGCGCTGATCTGACGTCGGGCGCTCAGCGCCTGGTCTCGTACCGGGTCAGCACCACGCCGTCGGCAAACGTCCGGGTCTCCACCAGGGTCAGGTTCACCCAGTTCTCCAGGACGGTGAAGAAGGGGGTGCCGCCGCCCACCAGGACCGGATGGGTGACGATCGCGTACTCGTCGATCAGCCCGGCCCGCATGGCCGCCGCGGCGAGGGTGGCACCGCCGATGTCCATGGGGCCGCCGTCGTCGGCCTTGAGCCGGGTGATCTCGGTGACCGCGTCGCCGGTGACCAGACGGGTGTTCCAGTCGACCGTGCCGGTCGTCGAGGAGAACACCACCTTCGGCATGTCCCGCCAGCGGCGGGCGAACTCGATCTCCGCCGGGGTGGCGCCGGGCTGCTGGTCGGCGGTCGGCCAGTGGGAGCTCATCGTCTCCCACAGCTTGCGCCCGTACAGCGCCAGGCCTGTCGCCGCCACCCGGTCAGACCACCACTGAAACAGTTCGTCGCTCGGCACGCTCCAGCCGAGGTCGTCGCCGGGCGCGGCGATGTAGCCGTCCAGGGTCAGGTTCATGCCAAAGGTCAGTTTCCGCATGGCGTCAGTCTCCCGTGAGTCGGTTTTCGGCGTACAGACCAGCACGGCTCCCAAAAATCATCGGCCAAGCCAAACCGAGGGCCAGTTGACCACTACGCCAAGCAGATGCTCCGTACGGAAAGGAAGGGTGAGCGGACGCCGCGGACGAGGGCGTCCGAGTTTGTGGCTGATGCCGGTCTTTTGGCCGGCACCAGGTTAGTCAGCACCCGTCCGCGCCGTGGCGAAGCTGCCGCCGTATTCTGGCCGGCCTTCGTGATTGGCCATTCCGCTTCCAACGCTTGATGCTGAGCTACGGCTGCACCGGCGGCTGGCGTTCCCTCCGTGTCCTGTCCCGGAATCAGCTGGGGAACGATGATGCGTACTGGCTGTAGGGAACTTGACCGGTGGGGCTTTCCGCGATCGCGAGCGCCACATTGGCCGGGATCGGCGTCCACCAGGCGGGCATCTTCGCTGCCAGGCTGGGGTTCAACGTGTAAATCAGCGCGAAGTTCACGATCCAGAGGGGGGGCGCCATCGACATTCCCACGATCGTGCCGGTCGCGCCCTTCTGGTTGGGGACCAACTGGGCGACGCCCGATTGCTGTTGTGCCTTATGGCCGTAGGGAACCTCAGAGCTGTAGGCCGACCGATAGAGCATCCGGAGCGATGCCCTCGCACCGTTCTGCTTGCACCAGGTCGGCAGGTATCCAAACGGCACAAGGAGCGCGTTGATCTGTCTTGTCGGTGCGTCGGTGTTCGCGGGGCTCTGAAGCATCCCGGCGGTGTTCACCATCAGCCCGTAGCTGCCCAGGACGATGCGCGTCAGCTTGCCGTTGACCTTGGCGAAGAGCGGGGTCCCTGTCGTGTTCGTGAGGATGCGCACGCTTGCGTCCACGATCTTCGCGGCGTCCCGCCTGCCGCCCAAGCCTCGGCCTGTGATGAGAAGTCTGTATTGCTTCGCCGTGAACGCATGCTGCTTGTTGAGCCCGAGCTCGTGCGCGATCCGATCCGCCGCCGCCATTCCCAGCGGTCGGTTGACCTGGCGCGCGCTCGTGGCTTCGGTGGGCGCGAACTTCTCGTATTTCGGCGCTCCGGCAAACGGCTGCGCGAAACCGGTACCGGCAGCGACCGGACGTGCGACTGCCTGAGAGGCCGCGAGCGCTGTGACGGACAGCGCCGCCACGACAATCGGCGCAGCGAAGCTGAGCCGGCGATTGGTCGGTGTGTGGTCAGCTGGGGTTCGGGCACTGCTCTTCATGGGCTTTCACCAGTCCTCTCTTCACCGTGCGCGAGCGGTGCTTGCGTCGCGTCGTTCTGGCTTCGTATGTCGATGTCATCTGCCTGCCTGTCGATTGCGGCCTGAAGCGCAGGTGACGAGCCGCATCCAGCCGGTGAAGCTGCGCGGTGTTGTCGTTCGGAGACGATGCCGCGGATCGGCTCGCTCTCAGGATCGATTTCGACGGTCACGCGCGCAGTTGCCTGGCACGAGTCGCCGCTTTCTATCCGGCGCCTATCCTCGCACTAGCCAGCTGGGCTCGGTCACGATCCAAGCGCCACTCCGCGCTCCGGCAGGCCGAGCGCGCCGACCTTACCCGTCAATCGTGGCGGTCTGATTCGTTCTTGGAGCGGTAGCGGGCCTGCTCTCTCGCCCACGCGCCCGCAGACGATATTGCCACCTCCGCGATGTACTCCGGGGCTGGCTGCGGCGCTCTGTTTGCCTTGGTGCAAGGTTCTCCGGCAGCCTCCCAACCGATGCGCTCTGCATCCGAGCGCCGGGGACTCGCAGCCACGGCACCCGAACCCACCTGCGCTTGAACATCCTCCGTGGAGCCTACGCCGTCGCCGCGACGTCTGCGGCAGATGACGAAATTGGGCTCGTCCGGGCTCGGGCCGGTCGACGGCCGCCGAGGCGCGCTGTCACCGCCGCAAGCAGCGCCGGCGACGGTCACGGATCCACTCTCGAGGCCAGGTCGCGCTTGGACCCGGCCGGAACCCGAGCTAGGAGACGACCCCTAGGGTGCTCGGGCCTGCTCCAGGTTCGAGTGGTGGGGGCCCGATAGCCAGTCCGCGTCGGGCCCCAGGCGCGCGTCGACCGGTTCCTCTCCTCGCCGCAGCGCGTCGATGTAGGCATGGTCGGCAGCGAGGCGCGCCGCCACCTCGGGACCCTCGGCAACCGCGC
>CAVWWN010000010.1:0-10992 GCA_963758705.1 uncultured Actinomycetota bacterium
CATGCGCAGGGCGTAGCGCCTCGCCGCAGCTCATCTCGTCACCCCTCCGGCCCGTCCTCAGCGTCCGGATCGAGGTCGAAGACTACGCAGGTCTTGGATTCGCAGTAGTAGAAACGCAGGCACGTGAACCCATACTCGACCTCATCGGGCTGAGGAAGGTCGTATTCCCGCAAGAACTCGAGCTCGAGTCTCCGGAGCCTTTGCCTGACGCCGCTCTCAGCCGGTCGCCTGCGTTCACGGTCGCCATCGCGGGGTATGCATTTGAACGTGTCCGTGGGCGCTGACCTCGATCGCTATCGCCTGATCTCCAAGATCGGGGCCGGAGGCATGGCCACCGTGGAGCTCGCGGAGGACACACGTCTGGGCCGGCTGGTGGCGCTGAAGCGGATGGCTGGCACGGTTGATGTCAGCGGGTTGTCGCGCCTGCGTCGCGAAGCCCTCGCGGGCGCGTCGCTGAACCACCCCAACCTGGTCTCCGTCTACGACATCCTCACGCTCGACGACGGGGACCTGATCATCGTCATGGAGTACGTCCAGGGCGAGACGCTGCGGGACCGCCTCAGCCGCCAGGGGGCGCTGGCCCCCTCCGAAGCGCTCCCGCTCCTGGCCGCAGCCGCGGCCGGTCTGGATGCGATCCACGGCGCCGGAATCGTGCACCGCGACGTGAAGCCGTCCAACATCCTGCTCGGAGAGGACGGCGCGGTGAAGGTTGCAGACCTCGGCGTCGCCTCTGTTCCGGATCGGACGCAGATCACGACCTCCGGATCGATCATCGGGTCGCTGAACTACATGGCGCCGGAGCAGCTGGAGTCCGGACCCGCCACGCCGGCACTCGACGTCTATGCGCTGTCGGCTGTGGCCTTTGAGGTCCTCTCTGGTGTCAAGGCCCGTGAGGCGCCGAACCCGGTTGCGCTCGCGCACGTGATCGCGACGAAGCCTCCGCCGAGTCTCAGGGATGCGTGGCCGGCGGCGCCTCGTGCTGTCACGGAGCTCCTGCGGCGGGGCATGTCGCGCGAGCCTCGCGATCGGCCGGCCTCCGCGGGCGACCTGGTCGCCGGTGTGGAGGCGGGCTTCGGCGCTCACACCCCCAAGCGCGCCACCGCTCGCGCACCCAGGATCGTCGAAGCGGGTGAGGCGGCAGGGGCCGCCGCCCCTCGCCGAGCATCCCCGCCGCGCCGGAAACGCGCGTCAGCGCCACCGCCCGAGCTCCGGCGGACCGTTCCGGCCGCGCATGACCCGAAGTCGCGGAGATGGATACTCGCGGCCGTGGCACTGGGCGCGGTGTGCCTGGCCGTGGCGCTGACGCTGCTTCTCAACCGCGGGAGCTCTCCCGCTCCGAAGACGGCGGCGTCGGGCGTGGAGAGCCGCTCGCACACCTCAAGATCGCATTCGACGTCCACACCGCGGGCGACGCGGAGCCACTCTGCCAGCAGCACCGCCACGTCCTCCGCGTCGGCGCCCGCCGCTTCGGGCTCGAGCACGGCAGGCTCGACCGCGCCCGCATCGTCTGCGCCCGCGGGCTTGTCATCGGTGACTCCGGGTCCCGGCGCCGCAGCTCCCTCGGGTTCCTCAGCGGCCGGCACACCGGTTGCGGCGGTCGAGTCCTTCTATCGGCTGGCCGCGGCGCGGCATTACTCCGAGGCGTGGGCGCTGGCCGACCCGGCGTTCCGTGCGCAGCTCGGCGGCTACCGAAGCTTCCAGGCGGGGCAGGCGAACGACCGGTCGATCACGTTCAACAGCGCCCGCATCGCCAGCCAGACGGCCACATCCTCGACCGTGTCGGTGAGCACGACATCGGTGCAGTCAGATGGCACCCACCAGTGCAGCGGCACCGTCGATCTGGTTCCCGGCGCAGCGGGCCGGTGGCTGGTGCATCAGATTGACATCAACTGCACCTGAGCCCGCTACGGCGCAAAAGGTTGCTAGGTCCCCAGCTGTTCGACCGCCGCACGCGCCACATCCTGCTCCGCTACAGCTCCGCGCCGCGGTCGCCGGCGGCGACCATCGGCCCCGTGCCGTCACGTCGGGCTGCTCTGCCGCCGCAGCCGCTGCGCCATCACGCGCATCACGAGCTGCGCGAAATACGGTGTGTCGTGGACGAGCACCCAGAAGTGCCGCGCCGGGATCTCGATGACGGTACCGTCGGTGGCGGCGACGGCCGACAGCGAGCGGGGAGTGTCCTCGATCAGCGCCATCTCGCCGAACAATCCCGGGGCGCTCACGCTCTCGATCACCCGATCGGCGTCCCTGAGATCCACGGTGCCCTCCCGGACCACGAACAGGCTCTCGCCCGGATCGCCCTGCGCGAAGATGAGCTCCCCGGCGTCCAACGCTCGTGGCTCCCGACCATGCGCCAGCAACTCGTAGTACTGGTCGGTACTGGTCACCCCTGACATCTCGGCCCTCCCGATGGACGCTGGCTTGCCGGGGCGATCATATGCCGCTCTCAGCGCGGACGTGAAGGAAAAAAGCGCAAAAATGCGCTGACTTAACACCCAACTGCGGTTAGGCTGAAGGCCATGGACCGGGTGGTGGTGTCCCCGGCACGCGAGTTTGGGGGCAACAACGACAACGAGCTGATGGGCGCATACGTGCCCACGCTCGTCCTTGAATGGCTGCGCGACCGGCCCGAGCAACGGCATCGGGTGCTCGACTGCACGCTGGTCTTCGCCGACATCTCGGGCTTCACGCGGATGACCGAGATGCTCGCCGTGCGGGGCAAGATCGGCGCCGAGGAGATGGGTGACCTCGATTAACGCCACCCTCGAGCCGCTGCTGGCGACCGCCTACGCCTATGGCGCCGGGCTGATCAAGTTCGGCGGCGACGCCATCGTGCTGCTCTTCCAGGGTGACGGTCACGCCGCCCGCGGATCCCGCGCGGCCTATGAGATGCAGCAGGTGATGCATGCCACCGGAAGCCGGCGCACCAGCCGGGGCCCGCTCCGTATCCGCATGTCGGTCGGCGTCCACAGCGGGGTCTGCGATTTCTTCCTCCTCGGGCACGACGACCATCGCGACCTCGTCGTCGTCGGGCCGGCCGTGACCACGCTGGCCCGGATGGAGAAGGTGGCCGCGCCGGGGCAGATCGTGATCAGCGATGGCGCCGCGGCGGCGCTCGCGGCCTCCGGGCTCCGCCGGCCGAACACTCCGCTGGCCGACGGATGGCTCCTGCGCCGCGCACCGGACGTCCAGACCGCCACGGGCCGCCCGCCACCGCTGGACTTCGCGGGGCTTGATCCCGGCCTGGCCCTGTGCCGGAATCTGCGCGAGCACGTGCTCGGACGCGGGCTGGGGAGCGAGCACCGGCACGCCGCGGTCGGCTTCCTGGCGTTCACCGGCGTGGACCGGCTGCTGGCCGAGCAGGGGGCGGCCGCCACGCAGGTCGCGCTTGACCACATCGTCACCACGCTCCAGGCCGCGGCCGCCGCCAACGAGGTGACCTACATCGCCTCCGACATCGGATCCGACGGGGGCAAGGTGCTGCTCTGCGCCGGCGCGCCGCGGCGGGTCGGCCGCGACGAGGACCGGATGATCGCCACCCTCCGCTCCGCGCTGGACGCCGCCGGCCAGCTCCCGCTCGGCGCGGGCGCCGCCTCCGGACGCGTCTTCTCCGGCGACTACGGGCCGTCCTATCGCCGGGCCTACTCGCTGATGGGCGACTGTGCGAACCTCGCCGCTCGCCTGGCCCAGCACGCGGCCCCGGGCCAACTGCTCGCCACCCGAGAGCTCGTCGCCAACTCGAGCGGCAGCTTCGCGATGACCGAACTGCCGCCGTTTACGGCCAAGGGCAAGCGCGCCTCGGTCCACGCGGTGAGCATCGGCACGGCCACAGCGGCGGACGACGGGTTTGACCGGGCGCCCTTCCGGGGGCGCGACGAGGAGCTCGCGACGCTGGTCAGCGCGGCACGCGCGGCGGCGGACGGCCTCGGGCAGGTCGTGGAGGTGGTCGGAGAGGCCGGCATCGGCAAGTCGAGGCTGCTCACCGAGCTCGAGGCCGCCGCCGACGCCGAGGTGCTGCGGATGGACGGCGACGTCTACGCCGGTGCCCGGCCGTATGCCCCGTTCGAGCGCCTACTGCGCGACCGCTGGGAGATCTCGGCCGAAGCTCCGTCCGCGGAGCTCGCGACACGCTTGATGCGCGCAGTCGCCGAGCGAGGTCCCCACCTGTTGCCATGGCTCCCGCTCATCGCGATCGTCGCCGGCGTCGAGGTGCAGAGCACGCTCCATGTCGACGAGATCGATCCCGCGCAGCGCAAGCAGAAGCTCGAGGAGGTGACCAGCGAGCTCCTGGGGCTCCTGCTCCCGGGCGCGCGGATCCTCATCTTCAACGACGTGCATCTCATGGACGACGCGTCGCGCGACCTCATCGCGCGGCTCGCCGCCGACGCCGGCTCGCGGTGGTGGCTGCTCGTCGTCAGCCGCACGCCTGATACCCCCAGCCCGTTGGGAGAGGCTCCCGTCGATCGCATCGACCTGGGCGCTCTCGGCGACGCGGTGGTCGCCGACATGCTCGCTCAGGCCACCGCCGAGTCCCCGCTGCCCCCTCAGCGGCTCGCCGAGCTGGCTCAGCGCGCGGGCGGCAACCCACTGTTCGTGCGCGAGCTAGTGGCGCACCTGCAGAGGGGAGCCGATCCCGACGCGCTGCCGCGGTCAGTCGAAGGCGCGATCACCATGCGCATCGACCGCCTCTCCTCAGCCGATCGCCACACGCTGCGCTCGGCCGCCGTGCTGGGCATGGAGGTCGAGGTGCCGCTGCTGCGAGAGCTGCTGGCCGGCGACGGTGACCCCTGGGACGCCGATCCTCTGGCCCCGCTGTCGGAGTTCCTGGAGCCGATCGCGCCCGACCGGTACTGCTTCACGCACCAGCTCGTCCGCGCCGTCACCTACGAAGGCCTTCCGTACCGCCGCCGGGCGGAGCTGCACGGCCGCACCGCCGCCGCGATCGAGCGCGCCGCCGGCGAGCAGGCCAACCGACACGCCGAGCTGCTCTCGATGCACTGCTTCTACGGCGGCCGCTTCGCCGAGGCCTACGCGTATGCGCGCCTCGCCGCGCAGACCGCCCGGGCGCGCTACGCCAACGCCGACGCCGCCGAGTCCTACCGGCGTGCGCTGGCCTCCGCGGCCCGCCTTGCGCATACCGACGCGCTGGTGCTGGCCGAGGTCGAGGAGGCGCTTGCCGAGATCTACATGGAACGAGGCGAGATGGCTCCTGCCGATGTGACGCTCCGACGCGCGCTGCGTCGCGTCCGCGACACGCCCATTCAGCTCGCCCGCCTCCAACTCAAGGTGGCCGGCCTGCGTGAGACCGAGGCGCGCTTCCGGGCGGCATTCCGGTGGGCCGATCGAGCCGACCGGACGCTCGCCGGGCTCGACGGATCCGAGGTCCGCGTCATCCGGGGTCAGCTGGCGACCCGTCGTGCCCGGCTCAACTACCGCCGGGCGCGCTACGACGACGCCATGTCCTTCGCCAACGTGGCGATCGCTCTCTCCGCGGCCGACGATCACCCCACGCTTGCCGAGGCCCTCGAGTACGCCGACCTGTGCGCGGTCGAGCTCGGCCTGCCAGCGGGCACGCGCGCCGAACAGGCGCTGGCGATCCATGAGGAGCTCGGGGACCTGGCCGCGCAGGCCCGCGTCCAGAACACGCTGGGGATGCTCGCCTACCATCGCGGCGACTGGCCGAGGGCGCTGGAGCACTACGCGGCCTCCGAGCAGGCCGACATCCGGTGCGGGAAGCTGTGGAACGCGGCGACCCCCGCGGCCAATCGGGCGGAGATCCTCGCCGATCAGGGCCGGCTGGAGGACGCACAGGTGGCGCTCGAGAAGGCGATGCTCACCTGGCGCGGCGTCAACGCGGTGTCGATGATGGCCTTCGGCGACTATCAGCTGGGTCGGATCGCGGCGCGCCTGGGCCACACCGCGGAGGCGATGCGCCGCTTCGACGCGTCACGGCGGCACTTCAGCGAGCTCGGCGAGCTCACCGAGGTCGTGGTCGTCGACGCCCTGAGAGCCGAGTCCCTCACGCTGGCCGGCGATCACGAGGCGGCGCTGGCGCTCGCCGACGCGACGCTGGCGCGGGCCCAGACCCTCGGAGGCGTCAGCGCGATGGCGCCGCTGCTTCACCGGGTGCGCGGGGTCTCGCTGCAGGAGCTGGGGCGGCCGGCCGAGGCCGAGCGCGCGGTCCGTGATGCGCTCGACGCCGCGCGCAGCCGCATCGCGCGCCACGAGATCGCGTTTGCGCTCGCGGCACTGATCGACGGCGCGATGGCCGACGACGACGTCGAGGAGGACGAGTGGCGCGCCGAGCTCACCCGGCTGGCCGAGGATCTCGGAATCGATCCTCGGCCGCGGTGGAGCCGGCACGCCGCCCGGGCCTGACGCCGGTCTCACATCAGATGCGGATCAGCCGTGCGCCTTGGGGTCCTCGGCTGTCGTGGTGAACGACTCGGTATAGGTCGACGGCGCGCCCTCAGAACCCGGGGTGTACGTCGCCCAGGTGTCGTCTTGCGCGTTGACGAAGTTGATGCACGGGAACGTGCCGGCCGGGACGACGAGGTTGCCGCCTGATTCGCCGTTCTCGTTGTCGTTGTCGCCGTCCTGGTCATCGCAGAGCGGCAGGTTGCCGTAGAAGAGGCCGTCGGGCCCCTGCGTGGCCTGGCCGCCCGTGTTCGTCTCAAACGGCGCCGGCGCGCCGAAGCACACGTTGCCGAAGTTGTCGGGATCGAGGTTGTGCTCCTGGTCGGCTGCCGCGCCCGTCAGAGTGAGCGTGACCGTCTTGGTCGCACCGCCGGGGTTCGTCACGCTGTAGACGAGGGTGTCTCCGGCCCCCACCGTCGTGCAGGGCAGGGTCTCCGTGTCGAAGAACGCCTGGACCGTCTCGGTTCCCGAGGACGGCGCGGTCGAGGTGATCGTCGTGCTGGTGGAGCCGTCGCTGCTGCTCGCGCTCGTGGTGCATTGGCCGCTGCCGGACTGGCACGTGTTCTGCGTACCGGCGAACACGTCCGCCGACGCGCTGCTCGGCTTGGTGAAGAGGCCTCCCGAGTAGGCGGCAACGATCGTGTTGTCTCCCGCCGCCAGCGCGGAGGCCGGGACGGTGAGCGTCGCGACGCAGGGCTGCAGGCGCAGCAGGCACATGAGCTTCGGCTTGATCGTGCCGAGCAGTGCCCCGTTGGTCGAGTCGGTGAACTTCACGTTGCCGATGGGTCCGACCAACAGGCCCGGGCGCACGCTGGCGGTGAGCGTCGTTGACCCCGACGGGGCGACGCTGCTGGGTGAGGCGACGAGCGTTGTCGTCGTCGCTATCCGGAAGTCCTTGGCCATGCTTGGCGCTGCGGTCGCGCCGAGCCCGGCGATCGCGACCACGGTCGTGGCCGTCGTGAGGACGAGCCGGCGAACGGCTCGCGTGGGGTGTCCTCGCATCATCAGCCCCCTCCCCCGGCGTGTCGCCGAGAATTGCGTTCGGCTGCCCGATCTCGGACCGACCAGCCCGGTCCTAGCGCCGCCCGTTCTGAGCTGACCGGGCGACCTCGTGAGGCAACCTACCGGGTCTGCCGAGCTTTGTGGAGGTTTTCCTCGCCCGCGCGGCCGCCGTCCCGTGGGATGTTCGTCGAGTTATCGACCGAACTGGTCAGGGATGGGAATCCATGGCACGACAAGATCCTGTCTGCAATGCCGGCGACAGCGGGCCGGGTTTTGGGAGCCCGCGGTTGCCAAGCGCCCAAGGGAGAAACGATGTCCAGTCGCGTTGAAGTGCCCGCCGTGTCCTCGCAGCCCAGCCTGACGGTCAGCCATCGCGACGGCGGCGATGGAGTCTGCGTGGTGACGCCCGCCGGGGAGATCGATCTCGCGTCGGCGCCGCGGTTGAAGTCGAGCCTGGTGGCGTTGCTGGAGGAGGGCTACACCCGGTTCGTGCTCGACCTGTCAGAGGTCCGCTATCTGGACTCGACCGGACTCGGGGTCCTCATCGCCTTCTCGCGCCGGCTCACCGACGACGGGCAGATCGTGCTCGCGCACGCCCCTGAGCCGGTGCTTGGCCTGCTCGAGCTCACCGGCCTTGATGCCCGCTTTGAGAACTTCGCCAGCGTGGAGGACGCGCTGGCCCCGGTGCGGGGCGGCGATCAGCCGGCCCAGCCGCCGCTCTGCCCCGACGCGGCGATCGTGCTCGGCCTGGCCGCCACCGCCCTGCCCTTCGCCGAGTCCTCAGTGGATGAGCTCCAGCGCTGGGTGCGCATCCTCAGCATCCACGGTGAGGCGGGGCGCGCCCTGCAGCGCGTCGGGCTCACCGACGCGGGCTTCGAGCTGCCCATGGCCGCGGGCGGCGTGGCCGTCGATGGCCCCCGGGCCCAGGCGGACGCCGTGACGCGAGTGCGGGCGGTGGCGGCGCTGATCGCGGCCGACCGGGAGGCGGCGAGCGTCAGCACCGTCGATCTGCTGCTCGCGGTGATGACGGTCTACGGCGACGCGTTCGATCACGAGCTTCACGTCCACGGCACCAGCGCGGTGGAGCTGATCGAGTGCCTCGGGAGCAGTCCGGACCCCGCCCCGGTCGGCTGAGCGCGGGCCGAGATCAGCGGGGCGGCGGGCCGAGCTTGATCAGAGTCCCCTCGACGGCGCTCTGGCGGGCGGCGTCGAGGACCTCGGCGGTGGCCACTGCGTCCCACGGAGAGACAGGCACGGGACCGGTCCCGCGAACGGCCGTGGCAAACGTCGGATAGAAGGTGTCCCAGGCGCCCCGCTCGGACCTCAGCGGTTCGGACGTGCCGTCACGAAAGACCCGTCCCCACCGTGACTCGGGCTCGGCCCCCCAGTCCGGGTAGGTCGCCGGTGAGTGACCGGCGACGAGCAGGCCTTCCTGGCCCTCCATGCCGGGCACGGTGACGTAGCTCGCCGTCGTGCCGGTCACCCGGAAGCGCGGCCCCGGCGCGTTCTCGCGCCAACTCCCCCACAGATGCGAATGCATGCCGCCGGCGTGCGTGATGGCGATGAAGGCGTCGTCGTCAACGGCCGCGGGGTCGGGCCCGGTGTGCATCTCGGCGTAGACGGACTCGGCCGGACCCCACAGGACCAGCGCCTGGTCGACGAGGTGGCTGCCGAAGTCCCGCAACGTTCCGCCACCCGAGGCCGGCGGCCCAGGATCGGGCGCAAACCGCTCAAACCGCGACTCGAACCGCACCGCGTCCCCGAGCACGCCATCGGCCAGAGCCTTCCGCACGGTGAGAAAGTCCGAATCCCATCGGCGGTTCTGAAACACGGTCAGCGGGACCTGCAACTGCTCGGAGAGCAGCACCGTCTCACGGGCTGACGCGGCGTCAAGCGCGAATGGCTTGTCACAGACCACGGCGAGGCCAAGTCCCAGCGCCCGCTGAGTGAGCTCGATGTGCGTGTCGGCCGGCGTCGAGATCGTCACCGCCTCAGCGCCGGCGTCCCGGAGCTGCTCGAGCGAATCGAAGGTCGTCCTGCCGGGAAACTGCTCCGTGAACGCCTGCCGGCGCTCGGGGGAGTTGGTGACCACGCCGAGGAACTCGCATTCGCTTGCGGCGGCGAGAAAGGGAGCGTGGAAGTAGCGTCCGCCGAACCCGTAGCCGACCAAGCCGATGCGTACCGCTGACACGAGAGCAACCTACTACGGTCCCGCGACATGAGCGTGTACGTCGATCATGCCTTTGCCTACGGCGAGTGGGGGAGATGGAGCGGCGGCGGTCACCTCCAGGCCGACACGCCCGAGGAGCTGCACGCGTTCGCGCAGCGCCTGGGGATGCGGCGGGAGTGGTTTCAGTCCAAGCCGAGCCGGCCTGAGAACGACCACTACGACCTGACGCAGACGCTCCGCGAGCGCGCGCTGGAGCTGGGCGCGATCGCCGAGGACCGGCGCGCGGGCACCCGGCGGCGTCAGGCGATCCGCGTCGCCGCACGACGCGAGAGCGGCCATCAGCTCACCAGACGATGCTGACTCCGTACGCGGAGAGTGGTTCATCGCGCGAGACGATCGCCGCGTCCTCGGTGAGGGCCTGAGCGACGAGCAGGCGATCAAAGGGGTCGCGGTGGTGCCAGGGCAAGGTCTCGACCGCCGCCGCGTGGTCGAGGGTCACCGGTAAAGGCTGAGCTCCGGCGCCGAGCAGGATCGAGACAAGGTCGTCGGGCGCGTCCAGCTTGCCCAGTGAGCGCTTGATGGCGACCTCCCACACCACCACGGCGCTGAGCAGGACCTGATTGGTCTCATCGGTCAGATGACGGGCGACGTGCTCGCCGATCCGGTCGTCGTCGGAGAGCCACCACAGCGAGGCGTGCGTGTCGAGCAGCAGCTTCACTGCGCGCCGAAGGCATCAGCGATGTCCTCGGGCAGTTCGTCGAAGTCGTCGGCGATGCGAACCTTTCCCCGCCACGCCCCGCGCACCGACGCCAGCGCCGAGGCGCTGCGGATCGGAACCAGTCGCGCGGCAGGTTTCCCGTTGCGGGCGATGACGATGTCCTCGCCCGCTTCAGCTCGCTCCACCAACTGCGAGAGCTTCGTCTTCGCCTCGTGCATTCCGACCTGGGTCATGGATGCGAGAGTACCAGGGATCTAGCTAGGTTAGCTAGGCCTGTGGTTCGCCTCACGCTTGTACCGGAGGCCGGTACAAAACTGTGTCCGCACCCGGTACTAACCGTCGGTCAGCTGGTCGGCGCGCTGAACTGCTGCAGCGAGGGCCGCGAGGTCGTCGGGCGACGGGTCCGCGTTCTCCCATCCGACGAAAGCGACCTCCACGGCGTACGCGAGGTCGACCTCGATGTAGCGGCCATCGCCCCAGAGGTAGTGGAAGGCATGATGGGCGTCTACGGCGAGATGGATGTATCGGCGCGTCCAATGGTGTTTGTAGGCGTGGAGGTGACAGCCAGAGGCCAGCTCGACCTCGAACATCCACATGAACCAGCCGCACAGGTCGGTGCCGAGCAGAGTCTCGAGCGGGGTCCAGTCAGGAGTGTCACCACGCAACATCTCGCCGGATATGGCGG
>CAVWWN010000011.1:0-29118 GCA_963758705.1 uncultured Actinomycetota bacterium
GCCTCCTGCGTCGCACCGAGACGGTGGTGACCGCGCACAGGTTCAGTGCTGAGCGCTACGAGGCGACCCGTCGTCTCGACGGCCGGGCGGTGCTGCTCATCGACGACACGTGGACGACCGGGGCCAACGCCCGCAGCGCCGCGGCAGCCCTGAAGGCGGGGGGCGCCGAGCGCGTGGCGGTGGTGGTGATCGGCCGGTACGTCAACCGCGAGTGGAGCCACAACGACGGGCAGCTGCGCCGCCTGCCGCGGACGTTTGACTGGGGGCGCTGCGTGCTGTGCGAGGGGCAGCACCCCTGGGCCCGCGGTGGAGGCCGCTAGGGCGCGTCCAGACGCCGTCGAAACGCGCAGAACGTTGCGGATGCGTGTACTAGGCTCCCAGCGCCATGTGGTGGGAGCAGGCGGTCATCTACCAGGTCTACGTCCGCTCGTTCCAGGACACCAACGGGGACGGCGTCGGCGATCTGCCGGGCGTCACCCAGCGCCTGGGGCACATTGCGGAGCTGGGGGCGCAGGCCGTGTGGCTGTCGCCGATCTATCCCTCCCCCAACGCGGACTTCGGCTATGACGTCAGCGACTTTCGCAGCGTCGATCCGGCGTTCGGCACCCTCGAGGACCTCGACGCTCTGGTGAGCCGCGCGGGTGAGCTCGGCCTCAAGGTGCTCCTGGACTTCGTTCCGTGCCACACCTCGACTCAGCACCCGTGGTTCCGGGAGCACCCCGACTACTACGTCTGGGCCGACGCGCCCAACAACTGGCGCGCGGCATTCGGCGGGTCGTCATGGGGCCGGGGCGAGCGGTCCGGGCGCTACTTCCTGCACTCGTTCTTCCCCGAGCAGGCCGACCTGAATTGGCGCAACCCCGATGTGCGCGAGCAGATGACCGAGGCGATGCGCTTCTGGGTGGACCGCGGCGTCGACGGCTTCCGGCTCGACGCGCTTGACCGCCTGATGAAGGACCCGGCGCTGCGCGACGACCCACCCGCCACGCACCTACCCGGGCTCCCCGGCGACCCGCAGGACCTCGAGCTCGACCACGTGCACTCCCGCAACGCGCCCGACATCGGCGACGCGCTCCAGGCGATCCGGCGCGCAGTCGGCGACGTGCTCTTGGTCGGCGAGGTCTATCTGCCCATCGCCGAGGCGGCCGCCTACCTCGACACACTCGACGTGGTCTTCAACTTCGAGGAGATATTCGCGGTCGGTGACGCCGACAAGCTCCGCCGGGCCGTCGACGCCGGCCTGCGGACCGGTGGCCAGGGCTGGGTCCTCTCCAACCACGACTTCAGCCGGCTCGTCACCCGCGCCGGGCCCGAGAACGCCCGCTGCGTCGCGCTGCTGCTGCTCAGCCTCCCCGGGCCCGTGTTCATGTTCCAGGGCGACGAGCTGGGCTTCGGCGATGCGCCGATGACCGGCCCTGAGCAGGACCGCAACCACCGCGATCCGTTCCGCGCGCCCATGGTCTGGGACAGCGACGCCGAGCATGGCGGCTTCAGCACCGCGCAGCCGTGGCTCACTCCCACCCACCACCCAGCCGCGGGTGCGCTCCAGCAGGCTCAGGACTCCACGTCCGTGTTGACGTTCACCCGCCGTGCGATGGCGGTGCGCTCGCGCCTGGCCGCCAACGAGACCAGTCTTCTCCCATCTGAACCCGGGACCATCGCGCTCCGTCGGGGCGATCACATCGTCGCGGTCAACCTCACCGACGCCGCAGCGCCGGCGCCCCCGGCCGCCGGCACGCTCGTCCTCGAAGCCCGCCTGGGAGACGGCGCCGACCTGAGCGTCATCCCCGCACACGGCGGCTGGATCGCCCTCTAGGTGCGTCCATACCTCACATCGCCCACAAACTCGCTTCGAAGAGTGTGACTTTCCTGAAGGCGGGTAGCCTGCCCCCCGAGGAAGGAGAACCGTCCGGAGGTGTCGTGAGAGCGCTTGGTAAGGGAGGGCTCGCAGGCCTTGCCGCTGCTTTGGTAGCAGGGTTGATTGCCGGCTGTGGAAGCTCGAGTGGGCCGCCCACGCTCAGCTGGTACATCTTCCCGGAGCCGTCGGGATCGTTCGCGCATGCCGCGCAGGTCTGCTCGCAGGCCTCGGGCGGGAAGTACAAGATCGCGCTGAACACGCTGCCCAGCGACGCCGACGGCCAGCGCCAGGAGCTGGTGCGCCGCCTGGCTGCCAAGGACAGCTCCATCGACATCATCGGCATGGACGTCACCTACACGCCCGAGTTCGCCGACGCCGGGTGGCTGCGGCCGTGGACCGGCGCCAACCGCGATGCGCTCAAGGGCGACCTTCCCGGCCCCCTGGCCACCGCGAGCTGGAAGGGCACCATCTACGGGGCCCCGGACAACTCCAACACCCAGCTTCTCTGGTACCGCAAGGATCTCGTGCCCAACCCGCCGAAGACGTGGGCGCAGATGCTCGCCGACGCCAGACAACTGGCCAAGGAGGGCAAACCGCACTACATCGAGATTCAGGGCAAGGAGTACGAGGGCCTGACGGTGTGGTTCAACACGCTGGTCGACTCGGCCGGGGGCTCGATCCTGAAGGGCCCGCGTACCGTGTCGCTGGGCGCGTCCGCCCAGAAGGCGGCGGAGATCATCCACGAACTCGCCACCTCGCCGGCAGCCGATCCGGCCCTGTCCAACTCCGACGAGAACGCCGGACGCCTGGCCTTTGAGGGCGGCACGGCGGCCTTTGAGCTCAACTATCCGTTCGTGTATCCGTCGATCCAGGCCGACAAGCCCAAGCTGGCCAAGGAGATGGGCTACACCGCGTACCCGTCGGTCACCCCCGGGCAGCCGGCCAAGGTGACCATCGGCGGCTCGAACCTGGGCGTGTCGAGCTACTCCAAGTATCCGAAGTTCGACTTTGAGGCGATCAAGTGCCTCACCAACCAGGCCAACCAGAAGGTCGACGCGATCAAGGGCGGCCTGCCCCCCACGCTGGCCTCGCTGTACAACGACCCGGCGCTGGCCAAGCCCTATCCGTTCAAGGCGCTGATCAAGCAGCAGCTCGCTGACGCCGGGATCCGGCCACAGACGCCCGCCTATGCCGACGTGACGATCGCCATCCAGAAGGCGCTCTCCCCGCCCTCATCGATCGACCCCAAATCCGTCCTGAGCACGTTGAAGAGTCAGCTCAAGGCGGCCCTGAGTTCAGGAGCCCTGATTTGAGCGCGATACAAGCCACCGGGACAGGCACGGCAACCGAGCAGACGCCACGCCAGCGCCACCTGAGCGACCGCGTCAAGGCCGAGCGCAAGCTCGCCTACATGCTCATCGCGCCCGCCGTCATCGTGATGGTGGCGGTGGCGATCTGGCCGATCATCAACACCTTCATCCTCTCGCTGCAGCGCGCGGACCTACGCTTCCCGCAGGCCAACCAGTTCATCGGCTTCGACAACTACGGCTCTGTGCTCAGCTCACCGCTGTGGTGGGCCGACGTCGCGCACACGCTGATCATCACCGTCTTCTCGGTTTCATTCGAGCTCGTCATCGGGATGCTCATCGCGCTCGCCATGCACCGGGTCATCTTCGCCCGCGGCGCGGTACGGGCCGTCGCTCTGATCCCGTACGGGATCATCACCGTCGTCGCCGCCTACTCCTGGCGCTACGCCTTCGAGCTCGACTCCGGTTGGATTCCAGGGCTATTCGGCATCAAGAGCGACCCCCTGGCCAGCACGACGGGCAGCTACATCGCGATCATCATCTCCGAGGTGTGGAAGACCACGCCATTCATGGCCCTGCTGTTGCTCGGCGGTCTGGCGCTCGTCCCCGACGAGCTGCACGAGGCGGCCAAGGTGGACGGAGCGTCCACCTGGCAGCGCTTCTGGAAGATCACGATCCCGCTGATGAAGCCGGCGATCCTCGTGGCGCTGTTGTTCCGCACCCTGGACGCCATCCGCATCTATGACACGGTGGTGATCTTCAACAACGGGGCTCACAACACGGAGACGCTCTCGGTGCTGGCGTCAAACCAGCTGCTCAATCGTCTCAACCTGGGACTCGGGTCGACCGTTTCCGTACTGCTGTTCGTCCTCGTGGCGATCATCGCGTTCCTATTCATCAAGGTGTTCGGAGCCGGCGCGAGTCCGACGGGGGGTGACTGATCATGGAGAGCACATTGCAGAAGCGGCTCGGCTGGTCGGGCGCGGTCGTCCTGATCGCGCTGTTCGCGCTGATCCCGGTGGTCTGGATCATCTCGCTGTCGCTCAAGGACCCGACCACGATCGGCGACGGCAACTTCTTCCCCAGCAAGATCACCACGGCCAACTACAGCAGCATCTTCAAGCAGTCGATCTTCACCGACGCGCTGCGCAACTCGATCGGCATCGCGCTCATCTCCACGGTGCTGGCGGTGTTCATCGCATGCTTCGCGGCCTACGCGATCGCTCGCCTGGACTTCCCGGGCAAGAACGTCCTCCTGCTCGCCTCGCTGGCCATCGCGATGTTCCCGCCGATCTCGCTCGTCGGCCCGCTGTACAACCTATGGCGCAACATCGGCCTCTATGACACGTGGCCCGGCCTGATCATCCCCTACATGACGTTTGCCCTGCCGCTGTCGATCTTCGTCCTCTCGACGTTCTTCAGAGAAATCCCATGGGAGCTCGAACAGGCGGCACAGGTGGACGGCGCGACGCCGTACCAGGCCTTCGTCAAGGTGATCGCCCCGCTGGCTGCGCCGGGGATCTTCACCACGGGCATCCTGGTCTTCATGATCTGCTGGAACGACTTCGTGTTCGCGTCGACGCTGACGTCGACCAACTCGGCCGAGACGGTGCCCGCGGCGATTGCGGCCTTCCCGGGCGCCTCGCAGTTCACCGAACCAATCGGCACGATCGCGGCGGCCGCCGTGGTCGTCACGATCCCGGTCATCATTATCGTGCTCGTGTTCCAGCGCCGGATCGTCGCCGGCCTGACCGCGGGCGCCGTCAAGGGATAAGGAGAGCTCTCATGGCTGAGATCGCACTGGAGCACATCACCAAGCGCTACGGCGACGGCTTCGAGGCCGTCAAGGACCTCAATCTCGACGTCTCCGACGGCGAGTTCATGATCCTGGTCGGCCCGTCAGGCTGCGGGAAGTCGACGGCGCTGCGGATGGTCGCGGGGCTCGAGGACATCACCGGCGGCGAGCTGAAGATCGGCGGCAAGCTGATGAACGACCGGGCCCCCAAGGATCGCGACATCGCGATGGTGTTCCAGAACTATGCCCTGTACCCGCATATGACCGTGCGCGAGAACATGGGCTTCGCGCTCAAGCTGGCCAAGACCCCGGAGGCCGAGATCAACCAGAAGGTGTCGGACGCGGCGAGGATCCTCGACCTCGAGGCGCACCTGGATCGCAAGCCGGCCAACCTCTCCGGTGGTCAGCGCCAGCGCGTCGCAATGGGGCGCGCCATCGTGCGCAACCCGAGCGCCTTCCTCATGGACGAGCCGCTCTCCAACCTCGACGCCAAGCTGCGCGTTCAGATGCGGACCGAGATCTCCCGCATCCAGCAGCGGCTTGAGACGACGACGATCTACGTCACACACGACCAGACCGAGGCGCTGACCCTGGGTGACCGGATTGCCGTGATGCGCGCGGGACTCCTCCAGCAGGTGGGCGCACCAAGCGAGCTCTACAACGCCCCGAAGAACCTGTTCGTGGCGGGCTTCATCGGGTCTCCGTCGATGAACTTCCTGCCGGCCGAGATCGACGGTGACAACCTCAAGACCCCGCTCGGGACCATGACCATCCCGGACTCCGTTCGCAGTCGGCTGCAGTCGGGCCCCGGCGGCGGTCGCAGCGGCGTGATCGTCGGCATGCGCCCCGAGGACTTCGAGGATGCCTCGCTCGTCAACGACCAATCCGGCGGCATCACCTTCAAGACCAAGATCGAGGTCCTGGAGTCGATGGGCTCGGAGTTCTACGCCTACTTCGTGGTCGAATCCGAGCGGGTCTCCGCGAAGGAGCTCGACGAGCTGGCCAGCGATGCCGGCGCCGCCGATCTCCCCCATCAGGACGGCAGCCAGATCACCGCCCGGCTCGAGCCGGCCAGTACGGTGCGCCAGGGCCAGGAGGCCGAGCTCTGGTTCAACACCGCGCACATCCACTTGTTCGATCCGGAATCGGGCCAGACGCTCCTCGGCTCCAACGGCGGCGCCGCCGCGAGCACAGCACCAGCACCGGCGCCAGCACAGACGCGCCCGACGCGTAGACCCGCCCACCACGACAGCCGAGCGCCAACTCAAGGCGCGAGTGGGGCGCCGCTAGAGTCGGACGCCCATGCCCGGCACGCCGCGCTCCACCGGGATGCCCGGCCTCGACGCACAGACGGACTTCCTGCGTGCGCGACGTCGGGCGGCACTGGGAGCGATGGTGGCCCGCCTGCGCGGCGAGCCCGACGATGTCCGCCACATCCTGCCCTACGAGGAGGTGGTGGCGGCGCTCGGCTACGTCAGCGAGCACTCCGCCGGCAGCGCGGTGGTGCCCCTCGATGCGATCGTCGGCACGGTCGATCGGGGTCGTGACTTCGACCGCAGCTTCCGCCCCACCACGGGCCGGGTGCGCTCGCGCTGGGAGCACATCGCCACGGCGATGCGCCGGGGCGAGGCGATGCCGCCCGTCGACCTGGTGCGCGTCGGCCAGATCTACTTCGTCCGGGACGGTCACCACCGCGTCTCGGTGGCCCGCGCGCTCGGCCGCAACGACATCGACGCCATGGTCACCGAGGTCGTCACCCGCGTCGGCGCCGAGCGGGCTATCACCCTGGAGGAGCTGCCGGTCAAGAGCCACGAGCGGGTGTTCTTCGAGCGCGTCCCACTGCCCGACAACGCCCGGACCGAGATCAGGCTCACCGATCCCTGGGACTATGGGCGCCTTGCCGAGGCGGTCGAAGCGTGGGGGTTTCGCACCATCCAGGACCGCGGCGAGGCGATCAGCCGGCGCGAAGCCGCCTACCTGTGGCTGGAGAACGAGTATCGCCCCGTGGTCGAGATGCTGCGTGGCGCCGACCTCATCGGCACCACCACCGAGACCGAGGCCTACATGCGCGTGAGCGCAGCGCGCTACCGCCTGTTGCGCACCCACTCGTGGGATGAGGACGTGCTCGGGGCCGTGGTCGACGAGCTGTCGCGCAAGAACCGGCGGCGGCGCAAGACCGACATCGCCGAGCCCTGAGACGGGTCAGCGCCACCAGGCGCCCAGCACGCGTCGCCAGTTCCCCCAGGCGATCGCTTCGAGGTCCGCATCGCTGAAGCCGGCGGCGCGCAGGGCATCCAACAGCTTGGGCAGGCCCGCGACGTCACCGAGCTCGAGCGGGATCCTCGTGCCATCGAAGTCTGAGCCCAGCGCCACGTGGCGCACCCCGATCCGGTCGGCCACGTAGGCGGCGTGCTGGGCGATCACCGAGAGCGGGGTGTCAGCGTCGTCGGCGAGATCGGCGCGGATGAACTGGCAACCGTAGATGATCCCGACCAGCCCGTCGGTGGACCCGATCGCGTCGAGCTGCTCATCGGTGAGGTTGCGGCTGCTGGCGGCGAGCGCGTGGACCCCGGAGTGGCTGGCGACCAGCGGCCCGGGCTCGGCGCGCGCGACATCCCAGAAGCCCTTCTCGTTGAGGTGGCTGAGGTCGACCATGATCCCGAGCTCGGCGCAGCGGGCCACCAGCGCTCGTCCTGCGGGGGTCAGCCCCGGGCCGGTGTCGGGGCCGGCGTGAAACATGAACGGGACGCCGTGGCCGAACGCGTTGGAGCGACTCCACACCGGGCCCAGCGATCGCAGGCCGGCCGCGTACCAGTGCTCGAGCGCCTCGAGCTCGGGGTCGATCGCCTCGGCGCCCTCGATGTGCAGGACCGCCGCGGGTGGACCGTCGGGGTCACCGCTGACGGCGTCCAGGTCGGCGACCGTGCGCGCGATGCGGACGTGGCCGGCGCGTTCGAGGGCGGCCAGTCGGCCGGCGGCACGGGTCGCCGACGCCGCCGCCTCGAGCTGTGACACCGGTTGCGCAGGCGCGTACTCGCGCACCCCGTCGTCGCGCTGCACCGGAGTCCAGTCAAAGCCCGGCGACTCGGTGAACATCGCGAAGATGGCGCCGCGCAGGCCTCCCGCGCGCATACGCGGCAGATCGAGATGACCGCCGTCGCGGCCGGCCGTGAACAGCGCGTGGTCCTCTCGGGTGAGGGCGTCGTTGTGTCCATCGAACACAGCAGTCATCGCAGCGACGCTAGCGGTAACCTCAGGAGCGGGAAGCTACACGTGCGTAGCTCATGGCAGCCTCGATCGTCACCCCATGAACCCGCAGCCGCCCACCGATGCCGCCAAGACCCGGCGACGCTATGCCCCCCGGATGGCCCCGGAGAAACGGCGTGCCCAGCTGATCGATGCCGCCTTGAACGTCATCGTCGAGCAGGGCTACGAGGGCGTCTCGATCGAGTCGATCGCCCGCACCGCCGGGGTGACCCGCCCTGTCATCTACGACCACTTCTCCAACCTGGGCCGGCTGCTCCAGGCGCTCATCGAACGCGAGGAGGCCTACGCCCTCGCCCAGCTCGAGGAGGTGGTGCCCTCCGCGCCACAGGCGACGGTCGACCCGCCCGCGATGTTCGCCGCCGGCGTGCGGCGCTTCCTCGACGCGGTGGCCAGCCGTCCCAACACCTGGCGCATCATCCTGCTGCCCCCCGAGGGCACCCCGGCCATCGTCCGCGAACACGTGGAGACCAACCGCGCCCGGCTGTTGGCGCAGCTGACCGACTTCGTGCAGTGGACCGTCGCGCGGGCGGGGATCCAGGCCGACCTGGACATCGAGATCTGCGCCCGGGCGATCCTCCGGCTCAGCGAGGAGGCCGGCCGGATGGTGCTGACCGACCCCGAGCGCTTCTCCCCGGAGCGCTACGAGCGGTTCGCGCGGAGCGTCATGGAGCTCATCTGGTCAGGCCGCTGAGCCGGGCCCGGTTCACCGCGCAGCTGGCGCAGCCTTAACGAGCGACGGGGACCCGCTTCCTGGATCCCCGTCGCAGCCGATCGTCCTGTGGAGCGCCCACGGCCGGGTTGGACGCGGCCAGGAACGATCACTTGCGACATCCTCAAACCCGCCCGGGTGAAAAAAGTTGCGACGATGGTGACGTGGCCGCGTCGATCGGCACCAACTGGTCGGGCAACTACGCCTACCGGGCGGGCGCGCTGCACCGCCCGCAAGTGCTCGAGGAGCTGCAGGAGCTCGTCGGCGGTGCGCGGTCGCTGCGGGTGATCGGCTCGCGGCACTCGTTCACGTCGATCGCCGACAGCGATGAGCTGGTGGCCCTCGACGCGCTGCCCGGCGAGGTGACGGTCGACAGCACCGCCCAGACCGTCACGGTGCCCGGTCATACGACCTACGCGGCGCTGGCCGAAGCCCTGAACCGCGCGGGCTTGGCGCTGGACAACCTGGCCTCGCTCCCACACATCTCGGTGGCGGGCGCGATCGCCACCGGCACCCACGGCTCGGGCGATCGGAAGGGCAACCTCGCCACATCGGTCCGGGCGATCCAGATCGTCACCGCGGACGGTGAGCTGCGCACGGTGGTCGCCGGCGATCCGGATTTCGACGGCGTCGTCGTCGCGCTGGGCGCCCTGGGCGCCGTGGTCCGCGTGACGCTGGCGGTGCAGCCGTTCTACGAGATGCGCCAGCGGGTGTTCGAGTCGGTGAGCTGGGAGACCCTGTTCGCGCGGTGTGATGCGATCTTCGGCGCGGGCGACAGCGTCAGCGTGTTTCATCTATGCGGCGAGACGACCGAGCAGGTCTGGGTCAAGCGCCGCGTCGACGACGACCGTGGCGGAGCGGAGGACCGCGACCTCGACCTCGAGGAGCTCCTGGGCGTGCGGACGGCCACGGCCGAGCTGCATCCGGTGCTCGGCGGCGACCCCGTCAATTGCACCGAGCAGCAGGGCGTGCCCGGCCCGTGGTCAGAGCGCCTCCCCCACTTCCGCTCGGGCTTCCTGCCCAGCTCGGGCGAGGAGCTCCAGTCAGAGTTCTTCGTCGCGCGCTCAGACGCGGTCGCGGCGATCGAGGCGGTGCGCGGGCTGGCCGCGGAGATCATCCCGCTGCTGTTGATCTCCGAGCTGCGGACCATCGCCGGGGACTCGCTCTGGCTGAGCCCCCACCAAGGGCGCGACTCACTAGCGCTCCATTTCACCTGGCGCCGGAGGCCGGCCGAGGTCGAGGCGGTGGTGGGGCGGATCGAGGCCGCCCTGGCCCCGTTCGCGGCGCGCGCCCACTGGGGCAAGGTCTTCACCGCTCGTGCGGTGCGCATCGCCCCGCTCTACTCGCGGATGGGCGACTTTCGCCGGTTGCGCGACCGCCTCGATCCAGAGGAGACATTCGTCAACGACTGGCTGCGCGACACGGTGCTCTCCGGCCCGTAGGCGTCATCCCAGCGGGCTTGGCATACTGATCGTTCCCCCTTGGGGGCGTAGCTCAGTTGGTTAGAGCGCCGGCCTGTCACGCCGGAGGTCGCGGGTTCGAGTCCCGTCGCTCCCGTAAGCCAAAGCGAGCCAAAGCGCGTCAGTAGCAGGGCTTTCAGAGCCTCGGCGCGCTTTGGTCTTCGCCATCGCGGGACAGCGGAAGTCTGGCCGCGACAGAAAAACGGTGACCAAAACGGTGACCAGCTCCTCGCCGTCGGGAGCGTGCCTGGAGCGGGTTCGGGTTGGATAGCGACCGGAACAGCCGTCGTCAGCGCGCGGCGCTGCCAGTGCGCCGGCACCTTGAGCGCGTGGCGGAGCGCCTCACGCGACGTCCACTACCCGATCGCCCTTATCCGCGGCCGGCGCGGCGCTCCGCCCTTCGAGGAGCTGCCGGCGTGAACGGCCGATGCTCTCGCGCCGCAGCCATCAGTCTCGGGCCCGTGGAGCCGCGCAGTCGCGCCCCACCGGGTCGTGTCCTCTTCGGAGACGAGAAAGACCGGGCTGCAACCCGGTCTTCCAGAACATAGGCGCCGGCGGCGCCACAACAGATCTCCTGCGCTGCAGTCTACCGGGCCTCTGGACGGACGCCACGCCCGTGGCGAGTGTCTGCGCGCTTTCTCGGGGGTTGAGCGCCATCGCGAGCACCCTGCTCTTCGGTGCTGGCGATGGCCTTCAGCCACACCATCTCCGACCGACCGGTCACGGCGCGCTGGGCTCGCGCCGGCGCCTGCCGACCCGCTGGCGTGTGTGGAGGTTGCGAGCGATGAGTCATGTCGCGATCGCCGCCGCGCTCGCGCTTGAGGACGTGTCGTCCGGCGAGCGGCTGGCGGTGTTCTCGCTGGCGAGCTTCGCTAACCGTGAGCACCGTGCCTGGCCCGGAACGCGACTCGCTGCGACGCGCGCGGGGCTGAGCCGCAGCCAGTACCTCGCCGCGCGCGAAGGTCTTCGACAGCGAGGGCTGATCGCGATCGAGGACTCGGGCGGCGGGCGCGGGAACGCGCCGACGCTCGCGCTGACTTTCGCGCGGACGGGACCGTGGTTTGAGCGCGACGTCAACGCGCCGCTGTTTGAGGCCGTGCTTGGGTACAGCGCCACGCGCGGGCCGGCCAGGCTTCTGCTGGCGACATTGGCCGCGCTCGCTGACGAGGTGGGCGCTGTTACCGACTTGGCGACTGACCAGCTGCGGACGGCCGCGGGAATATCCGACAGCACCTACCGGCGGGCGCGCGCCGTCGTACTGGGCGAGGGCGCAGTGACGCTCGCAACGCCGGGTGGCGGGCGCGCCAGGACGAACCAATGGATCGTCCACGAGCCCCGTGCCAGTAACGCACGGCCAGCGATGGCGCCGCGCACGCGGGTGACGCCGAGCGAGGCACGGCCACTGCTCGCGACCGTCCGCGGCCCGGCCTGCGATGACCTCGCGATGGACCCGCCGCAGACTGACGCGGCGCTCGTAAAGGGGCCGGGATTGAGCGGCGTATCGGGGCTAAACCCCGCTCAGGATCGGACGGTTTCTGGCCGAAAGGGTCCGGGATCGAGCGGGGTATCCGGGCTAAACCCCGCTCAGGATCGGACGGTTTCACGCAAAACCCCGCCAGAAACCCCGCCAGAAACCCCGCCAGCCAACGCGCGCGCGGGAAGGGAACCCAGGAACCCTCAAACCAGCCCCCCCAGCCCCCCTGACGGGGGGAGCCACGCCGGCCTGGTCGAGATCGTCGAGAACTACATCTCTGACCGAGGTCGCAGGCGACAGCGCACCGTTCTCGTCGACCCTGACGAGATCCGGCAGCAGCGGCGCCCTGGCGACGCCGACCAGGTCGACTGGCAGCGCATCCGTGACGAGCTCAGAGGCGCGGTCGGCGAGTCACTCTTCGCGATCTGGCTCGAGCCGCTGAAACTGCGAGCCATCGACGAGAGGGGCGCGCTGCTCGTCTCAGGTCCCCCGGCGACGCGAGGCTGGGCCTGTGGCCGGTTCGGCGGGCTGCTTGACCGCGTCGGCGATGCGGTCGGCCGCCAGGCGCGCTTCGCCGACGACCGCGAGCTGCAGTTGCTGGACGCGATCTCGTCGGCACCGCCCAGCCGCCGAGAGCGCGTCGCTCGCATCCCGCTCAGAGATCTCACGACCACAAGGAGGCCGTATGACCATCACCACATCCACCCCTCACGACCTAGGTAAAGACGGGGAGACAGACAGACGTACAGACGTAGAGACAGTCGCCGGTAAAGCGGGCGGTAGAGACGGGCGCGCTGGGGCGGGCGGGTTCGTGATCGTGTTGGCCAACCACAAGGGCGGCGTGACCAAGACGACCTCGACCGCGAACCTCGGGGCGATGCTCGCCGAGGCCGGGCGGCGGGTGCTGATGGTCGACTGCGATCCGCAGGCGAACCTCAGCGAGGCGTTCGGGTGGACCGAGGAGCTGCCCGGGGAGAGGCTCGAGGACCTGCTCGCCCACCCCGACGCCGCGACTCGCTACGAGCCCCCGGTCGGCGTTGCAGCCCGACGTGGCGCCTGACCTGGGATGGCGCGGGCAGCTGCGGATCATCCCGTGCACCGACGCGCTCGCCGATGTCGCCGCCGACCTTCCTGCCACGGTCGGCGACGGTTATCAGTATCGCCTGCGGATGGTGCTGGACTCGCTGCGCGACCGGTTCGATGTGATGCTGCTGGACACCCCGCCCGGCCGCGGGAACCTCTCCGGCATGGCCGTCCTGGCCGCCGACGGGTTGTTGATCCCCGCGCTCGCCGCTGACCTGGACGTGCGTGGCGCGGGGAAGCTGTATGACCTGGTGGAGGGCGAGGTCCCCGAACTGCGGATCCTCGGCGTCCTGATCGCGGCGAGCGAGCGACGCTGGCGGATCACCCGCGACGCCACCCGCCGGATGACCGCCGACGAGATGCGGGTGCTGCCCGTCCAGGTACCTCGGGCGGTACGGGTGGCCTCAGCACCCCGGTACCGGGCTCCCACCGCGGTGCTTGAGCCCGACTCGATGGTGACGCACGCCTACCGCGAGCTTGCCCGCTACCTGCTCTCGGAGGTCGATCGATGAGCCGGGCGCCGCAGATGCCGCCGGCGCGACGGCGCCCGGTCCCGGGCATGACCCCCGCCCTTTCCGCTCCCCCGCCGCCCAGCCCCACAGCCGAAGACGACCCGCGGGCCACGCAGCGGGCGGCCGAGGCGGAGGTGCGCGCGGTCCGGGCGCGGTCCTCATCAGAGTCTGACGAGGCCGGTGCGCGGCAGGCTGCTCCCGGTGATGGCCGCGACGGCCAGGGGCTGCGTCTCGGGGGCGGCGCGCGGCTGACTACGCCACCACGCGCCTGGTGAATTTCCGGATCCCGGTCGACCTGCACGACCGCTACCGGCAGCTGGTGCGTGACACCGAGCAGCAGCACCCGCGGTTGCGTCACCCGAGCCTCACCGAGGTGGTGATCGCGCTGCTCGAGGAAGGACCGGAAACGGCTGATGAGGTCGCGGCGTTGATCCGCCGCAAGCGCGCCGCCGAGCATGCCGAGGAGGCCTCGGCATGACCGCCTCCGCGACACGAGAAGCGCTCGGAAACGTCATCCAGGCGGATCTGGATTGAGGGCTGGAGCTACGGACCAAACTACGGACAGAACTACGGACTGTGGGTCTGTAGTTGGGAGGGGCCCCGCCCCCGCCAGCACTGGGGTTTTACGCCTGCTTCGAGTCCGACTACCCGCCCCCCACGTGGAAATGCTGATGGGGTGGGTGCGGGTAGTCGGACTCGAGCTGGTGCGTGGTTGAGGTGCAGGCGGGGGCGGGGCCAAACCGGACCCAAAGCACAAGCAGAAGAGCAGAGTCAGACCAAGGAAATTCAAAGACAAGAACGTCAACGTCAACAGCACAGACAGCCAGATCGGAACCGAGGAAGGGACGGGCAGCGCAGGAGAGTTCGTGAGCTGAGGGCGGCGATGGCTGGGGTGCGGGGGTGGTGGCGTGAGCCGTGAGGTTGGTCCGGGGCCGGCCTCGCTGGCGGGGCTGGCGTGGCTGGCGTCGGTCGGTCCGGCGCCCCTGGAGGCGTGGGGGGCAGCGATGGGATGGACGCGGTCGGTGACCTTCTCGCACGCCCAGCGGCTGGTCGCGTCGGGGCTGGCGGCCGGCTGCGCGACGCGACGGGGTGCCGGGTCGCTGTTGTATGCGACGCGCGCGGGGGTTGAGGCGGCCGGGGTGTTGGCCGCGCCGGTGCCGGGCGAGCCGGCGCCGACGACGTGGGAGCACTGGGTGGCGTGCGCGTGGACGGCGGCGTGGCTGACCGCGCGGGGACGGCACGTGGTGGGGGCGCGGGAGTTGCTGCTCGACGATTGCTGGAAGGGCGAGCTGGAGTGGTTGGAGCGCGATGGGTTGCGCCGCCGTGCGCACCGTCCCGATCTGGCGGCGGGACTGACCGCCGACGGGCCGCTGCTGCCGGTCGAGGTCGAGCTGGCCAGCAAGTCGCTGGCGCGGCTGCGGGCCATCCTGGCGCTGCACGCCTCGTGGATGGCGGCGGGGAAGTCGGGCGCGGTGATCTACGTCTGCGGACCAGCAACGCCTCGCTGACCGGGTCCTGGCGCAGGGCGCGCAGCTCGGCCTGGCGCCGGACCGCAAAACCTTGCGCGTCGAGCTGCTGGACACGGTCCGCGCCGCAGCGCGCACGGCACACCGACGCTCGCCATGGCGCAGGGCGCATGTCGGCGCCGGGGAGGTGGTCGGGTGATGCTGCGGCCTCAAGTGGTGCTGATCGACCTGGCGGTCACGGTGCTGTCGGGCGCGGGTGGGGTGGGTGGCGCGTGGTGGCTGCGGCGCCGCACCAGCCTCTCGATCGCCAACCTCTGCCCGCTCGCCGCGACCGCGCTGATCGCCGTCGGCGTGGCGGTCGCAGCTCGGTCCTGGCCGGTCGCGATGGTGTTGCTCCCGGTTGCGGCTCCGTGCCTGGCGGGCGTGGCGGCGGGGTGGCGGTGGCGTACGGCTGATCTGGGCGCTGGGGAGGAGCTGCGCAACCACGAGCTGGCGCGCCGGTGGATCTGGCAACCCGCCCCGGTCAGATCCGAGGGCGAGCGCGTGTACCTGCGCGGGCAGGGCGAGCTCGTCCGCGAGCGGGCCTGGCCCCGCGGCGTGAGGTTCGTGTCGATGACCGCGCGGCGCGAGCACGGCCCGCGGCTCGCGCTCGGTGACGGGCAGCACGTCGTCGTGTTCGGCGCGACCGGCGCGGGCAAGACGACCACCGCCCGGCGGCTGATCGCGGCCCGGACGCTGGCTCAGCACGCCGCGCTGCTCGTCCTGGATCAGAAGGGCGATGAGGAGGATGTCGAGCAGATGAAACGGCTGGCCGCCGCGGCAGGAGTGCCGTTCATCCTGCTCGACTCCCAAGACCCCAGCACCGATCGCTGGCAGCCCTTGTGGGGCACCCCCGACGGCGTGGCCGCGCGGTGCGTGGAACCGGTCCGCCAATCAGAGCCCTACTACTACGACGCGTTGCGTCGCCACCTGGACATCGTCTGCAAGCGTCCTGCACGCCGCCGATCGCTGGCCGCCCTCCGTGCCGTTTCTGATCGACTGCTGCCAGCCGCTGCGCTACCCGTCCCTGCTGGCGATCGCTGCGCAGCTTCCCGCCGAGCACGCGCGGTTGAGCCGCCGCGCGGTCGAACATGGCCGCTACGTGCACAGCCCCCAGGGCGCCAAAGATCTCACCGGCGGCGCGAACCGCTTGGAGGTCGCGCTCGCGCTGGCCGGACGCCAGCTCGTCACCCCGCGCGTCGCCAGCGACGGGCAGGCCGTCGCCGTCGGGCTGATCGAGGCGCTACGGGCAGCGGGCGGTGGTGATGTGGCGCACCCACGCCGACACCATGCCCGACGAGGCCGCCGCGCTGTCGGTCCTCGCGCTGGCGGACCTGCACGACGCCGCCGAACACGCCGGCGCGCCCTGGACGCTGCTGCTTGACGAGTTCGGGGCGGTGATCAAGATGGCCGCGCAGCGCGGCATCGCGATTCTGCAGCGCGGCCGCTCGCACGGCGGGCAGGTGATCGTGATCACCCAGTCAGCCGCCGACATCGAAGCGCTCTCCGGCCAGCCCGGCCTGCTCGCCAGCCTGACCGACAACTTCACCGGGGTCGTCGCGCACCGCCAGACCAGCCCCGAGTCGCGCGACTGGCTGGCCAAGCTGATGGGCACCCGCGCCCTCTGGCAGACCACCAACCAAACCACCGGACACGGCGCCCAACACTCCGGCCGCGGCAGCGCCCGCCGCGTCCGCGAATTCCGGATCGGCTCAGACACCTTCAGCGCCCTCGGACAAGCGGCGAAGCGGTCATCTACACCCCACTGGCCGGCGACCCCGCCCGCGCGCACATCCTCCCCTTCCAACTGCCCGACCAGCCACCCCTACGAATCGCTGCCGACCGGCCCCCGACACCCCTGCGAGACGCCCGTGCACCCCGAGGACGCGCTCCCCGACCTCACCCCGCACGGGACCACAAACGCAGGCGAGCGCCCCGGTGGCGACAGTCAGGATCCCGATGTGTTCTAACACCGCCGACAGGCGGACCGGCCAACCGCCGGCGGCGGGGCGGGCATCCCCACAGGCCAACGGAATGACAGCCGATCAGAGAGCTACCGTCGGTCACGGTCATGCGATCTCCTGATGACACATCTACCCACGCCGCCGGGCGCAGCGCACACCGGGAATACGAACGGCGCCGCGCCGCGCGCCGCCAGCGAGCCAAAGCCCGCTACGGCCCGCTCGGGGCCCTGTTCGCCGACGTCACCGCCGACCCCGCGACCATCCAGGCGTGGCGCCAAGGCGCCGGCGGTGAGCTCGCGACCGCGCACCAGCTCGCGCGCTTCCTGCGCCGCAGCGACGTGATCGTCATCCACGACCGGCGGATCCCCGGCCGCGGACGCGCGAACATCGACCACCTCGCCATCGGACCCGGCGGCATCACCGTCATCGACACCAAAAGCACCCACGGACGCGTCCAACTCGCCACCACCGGCATCATCCACCACCACGAGATCCTGCTCGTCAACGGCCGCGACCGCACCCGCCAACTCGACGCCCTCGAACGCCAAATCACCACCGTCATCGCGAGGCTCGCGCGTCACGGCATCGACACCGTCGACGTGCGCGGCGCGCTCTGCTACCCCAACATGCACCGCGGACTGCTGCACTCAAACCGCGCCCGCGACGGACTGATCATCGTCGACGACCCCCGCCACGTCGCCAAGCTCGCCAACCGACCCGGCGACATGACCCCAAGCGACATCGAGTGGCTCGCGGACAGGCTCGCCACGGTCCTCCCGCCAGCTGCGTGAGCAGACCAACCGCCTCCACGCACGCTCCTGACACCCACGGAGCGGTCCGGGCAAGCGCCGATCGATCCCGAGAACGCACTCGGCACGAGCGGAATGTCGCGAGGCTGTCGGAATATCCGGTAGGGGCGGAATCCGGTGACCCCGCGGCGGTCCCGCGGAACCCCGAGACTGACCTGCCACCGTCTGTCAGGCGGTGTTGGCGATCCAGTGGCTGTGGAGCTTGAGCAGATTGTGCGTCGCGGTCACTAACCGCCATTCTGACTGCGCGGCGGCCCTGCCTCTTCGCATGAACCGGTCGATGCGCCGGTTGTGTTTGATCTGTCCGTAGACCGGCTCGACGGTGATCTTCCGCTTGGCGTAGAGCTCACGGCCGCGGTCGGTCAACAGCCGTTGGCGCATGACGTCGAAGAACCCGTGCTCCCACCCCGGTCGGATCCCGTCGCGCATCGTTCCGTCCGGCGGGACGAGCACCTCGATCCCGCGTTCCTCGATCGCTTCGATCTGCCGGGTATGCCAGTAGCCGGCGTCCCCGAGCACGACCTCGGGCTGCTCGCTCACACCGTGCTTGGCGAGGTGCTGCAGGGTGGTGTCGAGCATCGGCTCCAGATGCCCGAAGTCCGGCGCGTCGACGGTGATCTCGGCCGCGACGATGATCTGCTGCTCGTTCACGGCGGTCTGCGCGTTGTAGGCCTGGCGGGGTGGGGTGCCCTGCGTGCGCATCACCCTGGCGTCCGGATCGGAGAGGTTGATCACACCCTCCGGCATGTCCGGTGCGGTGAACGGCTTGCTGTTGCCCTTCAACACTCGCCCTTTGGTGTCCCGCGCCGAGGCGCGCCAGCGGTCGTAGTCCTCGTGGGCGGCCAACTCGACCCGATGGTTCTGCTCAAACCGCTCCAAGGCCTGGAACAGGCGATCCACCCGATCACGCGGGATCGCCTGCGCCTGTTGGGCGCGGTGCTTCTCAAGCTCGCGGCGCGCGACCCGCGGCCACTCGCGCCGCCCGCCACGGCGCAGGACCTGACGACCGAGGACCAGCGGTTCAAGATCCATCTCGGGATCTGCGGTCGCGCACTCCTTTATCGGTCGGCCCTTGCGCTCCTCCAGCCGACGCTTCGCCTCCGCCAACGCCTGCCGACGACCCTCCGGCGTGCGCAGCTCCTCGGGCAGCTCATCACCACGCCGATCCTTCCCGTGCAGCCGGTCCTCGGCCTGGTCGATCTCCTCTGCCTCGCGCAGGATCTGCCCGACCAGGTCCCGATAGGAGCGGTTCTGATCCATCGACGCGTCCGCCTTGATCTTCGTCCCATCGATCGTGATCACCCCAACCGACACCAACCCGGCCTCCCGACATAGCCCAGAACATCGTCAAACAGCTCGGCGATCTCCACTTCATGCCGGCGGCGGAACTCCGCGACCGTCGAATGATCCGGCGTCCGCATCCCGGTAATCACCTTAAACGCCACGTCCTCCCAGCACGCCCGCTCGATCCCCCGCGAAGAACGGTTCCCGCGCGCATACGCGTACAGCAAAAGGGCGACCAACATCTGCGGGTCATACGGAGCACGACCGGCAGCGCCCAGCCGATACGCCTCCCGGAACCGGCCAAGGTCCATCTGATCAACGGCACCGAGCACCGTCCACACCAGGTGGTCCTCGGGCAGCCACTCAGTCAACGACGGCGGCATCAACAACAACTGACCGCGGTCACACGAAACGAAATCTCGAGCCATCCCGGAAGTCTCTTAAACCCGGCAGACAGACCCGATATTCCGACAGCCTCGCGACATACCGACGGCCGGGACCAGGCGTCCCGGGCCGCCGGCCGCCGCGGCGTGAGGAGCGCGGCTTCGGTCGCGGCGGCCCAATAACAGGTATTACGTGCCTCCCAACTCAGGCGGTCTGAGTTCGCTTGCCCCCTATCACGACACGCTCAGCGCGGCCTCTAAGTCGATGTTCCTCCCGAGGGCGAACCCCGATCTGAGCGGCCTCGAAACCTGACCATCCATCGGTCGCCAAACCGATCGCCGAACGAGTGGCGACCCAGACACCAACGCGATCGCAGGCCTGTGAACCGACAGCTCCGCGTGGTAACCCGTTCGGCGTGGCCCGTAGCGCACCGAGAACGGGCGAATGGAGGAGGTCTTGACGCCCCGAAAGACGCGGATCCCCGCGTGCTTGTGCTTTGTCCGCATCGCGGCATATGCTGGCGCGAGGGCATGCCCGCACGGAGACAGACCCGGGGCCGAACTCGCCGAGCGCTGCACGCGTTGGACGCGAGTGATCGAGAGCGAGTACTCGACTGGTGGTCGCTGGCGGAGCAGCGGATGAAGACGCCCGACGGTGACCCGAGCGCGCCCTCCGAGGCGGTCGGCATGAGCACCTTGATCGAGCTGGTCGGCCTTCCCGAGCGCGCGGTTCCTTTGTGGATCGCGGCGCGCGCCGGCTACTCGCTGCGCTTCTACGTCGGTCAGTTCGCCGCGCGGGTCTGGCCGCTGGACGTGTCTCTGCTGGACCGCGAGCGGATCATTGCCCTTGCGTCGGCGCCCGCGGATGACCTGCTCGATGCGTTGCGTGCGGGCGACGATGACATGCACGATGCGCTTGACCCCGCGGCCAGCCTTGTCAGCACCTACGCCGAGACCCAGTTCGAGGCCGTCGCGTCCATCGAACCCGCGTTCTGGGACGCGTTGCTTCAGGTGGCCACCTACCAACTGCAACAGAACCTCGGCCGGAGCTTCGATGTCGAGCCTGCCGAGCCGGTTCTCCGTTTCGGGTTCGTGCTGGGGGCGCTCGACGAGGCGCTCGGGCTTGCGCCACCGGACGACCGAAACTCGCCATAGCCGTGGCCTTTAGCATCGTCGCCATAGGACGGATCCGCTCGGATGCCGGCCAGCAGACCGGCGCGATCGTGCAGACCGCCCTAGCCGGAAACCCCGCTTCTCGCCGCAAGCAGGGCCACGAGGACGGGCTCGTCATCTGTTCTGGTGCGTAGGCAGAGCCTCGGTGGCGGTGCCGCGATCGGTGTGGATCCCTGCCGGCGCGCCCTGTTGCGCCAAGCACTGGATCTGTCTGCCGTCGGCTCCGCCGACCGGTTCGAATAGCCCCGTGCAAGCGAAAGATGTGCGAACACCCTATGTGCGACACGTCGGCCCTCTGACCGGGCACGCGACCAGTCGGTTAAAAGGCGCGTCCGGTGAACGATCGCCAAGTGACGCCCGTGCTCATACGGCTCCGCTGCCGCTTGTCGAGAGGCGGCGGACCGTCGGCTGAGCGCTGGTGACTCGCGCTCGCTGGCGGCAGCTGGTCTACCCCGACACAGGCGCGACGCTTGTCGTCCTCGCCGAGCAGCATCCTCGAGCCGGGCACGCCAGCGACGTGTGAGCAGCGCCCGCCGGGTGGTCGCCCGGCGCTCCTCCTGGGTCCAGCGCGGCCTCTCGATCGTGCCGGCGGTCGTTGACACGACGCGTGCCTGTCACTTGTTGCCCACCAGCATCGCCGGGTCATACGCCGCCCGACCCTACCCATTCGCTCGATACGCCCCATAGAACCCGCCCAACTCCATGTGGTCCACCGCACCCAGCACGGTCCAAACGAGGTGATCCTTCGGCAACCAATCCGTCAGTGACGGCGGCAGCAACATCTCCTGGCCGCGGTCACACGCAATGAAGTTCTGACCCATCCAGGAATAGTCTTAAGCTAAACCGCCCGGACTACACCCCGTAAAACCCGGCAGCCTCGTCGGTTGGATCTGCTCGGCTGCCCGAAGCGGAACGCACGGTGGTGCTGCTGGCCGCCGACGTAGCCAGTGGTTCGTGGATGCAGAAGTCACGAACACGAGAATCGGTACGGACCAGTTCCGGCCGACGCGACGAGAGTGATCCTGGGCCGCCGCCGCGACCGGACACTGACGCGGAGCGATTCGACTGTGTCCCCAGCGATCACATCACGCCGTAGCGGCGGAAAGCCTCGGTAACGGGCATTCCGTCGCTCAGCTTCACGCGGACGAGATCCTCGCCTTGAACCTTCTCTTCCGCGCGCTGAATGACCTCAGCGGCGACGGCGGCGGGAATCGTCACGACACCATCGAAGTCGGCTATGACTAGATCTCCTTGCTCGACACAGACGCCGCCGCAGCTGATCCGCTCGCCATACCGAGCTACCTCAATCCGTCCGAGACCATCGGCCGCGTAGATTCCGCTCACGAACGTCGGGAAGCCCATTGAGATTAGGCCCTGGCAGTCGCGCGTGTAGCCATCCACCACGATCCCTCGTGCCCCGCGCGCTCGCGCTGCTGTTGCGAGGAGCTCTCCCCAGAAGCAGCCGCCAGAAGACGCGGAGACCACGAGAACCTGCTCAGGCTGGAGGGTATCGATCGCCGCGAGCTCCATGGCGTAGTAGTCCTCCCGACGTGCCGGGAGCCGGTCGACGTCAATCGTTTCGATCGTGCTGGCGTAGCCCACGACACGGGCTTCGGGGAACAACGGCCTAATTGCTGGCGTGAAGACCTGGGACCGGTAGCCAATCTGGTCGAGAATGTCGGACACGACGGCGACATAGAGACGGTCGAGCCGGTCTAGTAGGCGATTGGCATTGTCCGCCTGAGTTACGTCATTCGTCATAGCAGCACCTCAACGTCCTCGTTAGCCCGCGTCTTCGACAACGACAAAGTCACATTACCTCCCGTATCGACGACGACCTCGCTTGTGCTTGGCGCCCATATCGTCGAGTCCATACCTTCGATGATCGCCGGTCCTCGTACCCGCATCCCCGCCCACAAGTCTTCCCAGGTGTAGATGGCGGTGTCAGAGAAGGTCGCCGAGTCGTCATCCCAGACGCTGCGCCACCGGCGTGGCGCAGCCGGGCGCCGATCGTCCGCGTCTCCGCCAAGGGAGCTGTCAGCAAGGTTGCGCCTCGGTATCAACGCGGTTGCGTTAGCCGTCGGCCCAACCGCCGCCGCCCGTATGCTGAGAACCTCGTGTGAGCGGCCCGGTAGGGAGAAACCGTACAGCTGGTCGTGGCGAGTATCGAACGCCGTCGTGATCGCTTCGGCGGTGAGATCTGCCTCAACCGGGACATTGATGTCCCAGTTCTGGCCTACGTAGCGCATGTCGAGGGAGACCTGCACGTGAGGGGCGCCGGCAAACCCCTCGTGTTCCAGGGCAGCGACGACGCTGGCAGTCAGCGCGGCTACTTCGGCTTGGAGTCCGATGATTCCGTCTCGCTCGATTCGACTCGGGAACGACTTGAGCCGATCAATCCGGAGGTCCGAAAGAATCAGCCCGCCAGCTGAGAGCAGTCCGGGGAACGCCGGGACGACCACATCCGCTATCCCGAATTCACGTGCGATGGCAGCGGCGTGGAGCGGACCACCGCCGCCTCCGGCCACGAGCGCATAGTCCCGTGGGTCGACGCCACGCTCCGCAGTCAGCGCACGAATCTCCTTCGCCATGTTTGCAACGCATATCAAGACGATTCCTGCCGCAGCGTGGGTTAGGTCGATGCCGAGTGGCGAGCAGATCTGCTGTTCGATCGCATGACGCGCTCTGCCGGGGTCGATCTCGAGGCGCCCGCCGAGAAGCGTGTCAGGGCCAAGGCGCCCTAGAACGACGTTGGCGTCGGTAACCGTCGGTTCCGTTCCGCCAAGCCCGTAGCAAACCGGGCCGGGTACCGCACCGGCACTCCGAGGTCCCACCTTGAGCGCGCCTCCGCTGTCCACCCACGCCATGCTTCCGCCCCCAGCTCCGACAGTGCGGATGTCAAGCATCGGCAGACTTATCGGCGTCAAGGCATCGATCCACCCGTCAGTCGTTGTGCTCAACTTCTCATCGGTTACTAGAGAGACGTCACAGCTCGTCCCACCCATGTCTAAGGTGATGACATCGCGTCTCCCGGCATTGTGTGCACAGTACTTCGCCGCAACTACGCCGCCAGCGGGTCCAGAGAGGAAGGTCTCAGCAGGACGCTCGCACGCGGAGGCAGCAGTCATAACACCGCCATTTGACTTCATGATGAGGAGATCTCGCGTGAATCCGGCTCGGTGCAGCGCGTCGCCGAGGTTGCCGACGTAGTGCTTCATCGTTGGTTTCACGTACGCGTCGCAGACGGTAGTCGCCAACCGCTCGTATTCTCGCCACTGCGGCAGGATCTCAGACGAGAGCGAGACTTCGAGTCCCGGATGGCTGCCGTGCAACCATCTTGCGGCCTCCTGCTCGTGTCTACCATCCAGGTAAGAGAACAAGAAGCAGACGGCCACTGCTTCCACTCCGTGGGCCACCAGATGCGCGGCGGCTGCAGCGAGTTGGTCGAGATCAAGGGCAACCACCTCACGTCCGCGATAGTCGAGCCGTTCGTCGACATCAAGCCGTAGGTAGCGGGGCACGAGCGGCTCAGGCTGGTGCCACAGCGTGTTGAACACTTCTGACTCGGGCTTGATGCCACGACGGATTTCAAGCGCATCTCGGTGCCCGACCGTGGTGATGATGCCGGTCGGTGCCCCGTTTCTTTGGATGATCGTATTCGTCGCCACCGTGGTTCCGTGGATGACGCGTTCGAAGCTCGTAAACGCGAGCCCGAGGTCCTCCAGTCCTTTTAGGACCGCTGAAGCGGGATCGTGTGGTGTTGACGAGACTTTATGATGGATCTGAACGTTCGTCTTCTCGTCGACGACCACGAAGTCTGTGAAGGTACCGCCGATATCGACGCCAACGATCATCTCAGACTCCGTCTTTCCGGACACGGCTCGGCCCTGTGGCCGCGGCTCGCTTGCGCTCCCAGCCGTAGGTGTCGACGTGCGCTCGCGCCACCCCCGGATCCACTCCATAGATTTCGATCGTCGCATCAACCGAGATGAGCTCGTCGCGGAGATCCCGCAGCACCGCCTCCGAGGATCGCTCTTCAGGGTGGCCCCACCCGCCGCCTCCAGGCATCCGGACGACGATCCTTTCGCCACGGTAAACCGCTAAATCGGAAAACTTTGCCGCTGAGACGGCGCCTGACAATCGCTCAGTCGCGAGCTGCTCGACCCCCTCACGTGTCACCAACCGAATCTCCATTGGCGAGCCGTCGCTGCCCCCGTCGAAGCCGCGCGCTGGGAAGCGATGATAGTGAGCGATCGAGTTCAGAGTCTGTCTCTCGGCGAGCATCTCGTAGACGCGTGTTACCCCGATTCCGCCGCGTTGCTTGCCCGCTCCGCCCGAATCCTGCCGCAAGCTGTACTCCACCACGCGCCATGGCTGAGCTGTCTCAACTACCTCGGTTGGAAACTGCCGTGCTTGCGGCGCGACCCACGTGGTCACCATGTACCCATCGTCGTTCTGCCGGGCCCCGTATCCCGTGGGTTCCCACAAGACAAATGCATAAAACTCCCCGAAATCAGGATGCACTCCCCCACCCGTGATGAGACCGGTCGTGGCCCCACTCGGGGCCGGCGTCTTGTTGGGTACCGCCTGGCGCAATGCCGAAATCACAGCCTCGACTACGAGGTTATGTGTCTCCGTGTTACCCGCAGATAGTGCGGCCGGGTAGTCGCAGTTGACGATCGTCCCCGGAGGCGCAATCAAATGTATCGGGCAGAACGCGCCCTGGTTGTGGGAGATCGAGTGGTCCGCCACGCTGAACAGCGCGTTCGCGCACGCGGAGAGCGTGACTGCGTATGGGCAGTTGATCGGTCCGGCCGCTTGGGGCGCGCTTCCTCGGAAGTCAAGGACCACGTCTTCGTCCAACACCAGCATTCTCAATGTGATTAGGTGGGCGCCAGCCGCGACTCCATCGTCGTCGGCCTGGATCGACGCCTCGTACACACCGTTCGGAATGTCCCGCACAGCGGCCCGCATCCGCCGCTCGGAATGCTTCTGCAACTCTCGCATGTACAAGCGCAGCTGGTCAACCCCGTACCGGTGAATGAGCTCATCAATGCGCCGCTCACCGGTCACGAGGGAGCCGTACATCGCCATAAAGTCACCGTAGCTAGAGTCTGGTATTCGGGTGTTCGACAGGATGATTCGCCAGATCTGCTCGTCGGGCACATCTCGACGGAAAAGCTTGACCGGTGGAATGATCACGCCCTCCTGGTGAATGTCGGTGGAGTCGCCGGGCATCCCGCCGGCAGCCTTCCCGCCGACGTCGGCGTGGTGGGCGATCGTTGCGACTACGGCGACGCACTCGCCACCGCGGATCACGGGCCTCACCATGCAGAACTCCGGCAGGTGTGGGGTACCAATCAACGAGCTGTTGTGGAGGAGGACGTCACCTGGCTCCAGCTGGCTCCAGCCGAAGTGTGTAATCGCCGCCATGACAGCCTGCTGCATGGCCCCCATTTGCGAGGGAAACCCCTCGCGCTGAGCTACCCGATCGAGGTTACCATCAAAAATCGACACGGTAAAATCCTGGCCTTCGAAGAACACTGGCGAATACGCCGTCCGTGTCATCGTGAACTGCATCTCTTGCCAGATCGACGTCAGGGCTCCATTCATGACCTCTTGGAGCACCGGATCGGCACGTGGGTCGGGCGTCAGATCGCGGTGCGCGAGCCACGGCTGCATCTGATCCACCTGGAGCTCAAGCCGACCTGGATCGGCAGCCAGGTCGGCTGCGGTCTGGTCAGCGTAGAGAGCTCCGTTCTTGCCCTCTACCCGCGGAGCTCCAGGGAAGAGCATCGCCCCCGTGAGCGCACATTTTGGGTAGATCAGCTCGTACCCGGGCACACTCATCCGGCCCGCCTCTCCTCGTTACGCACGACGACGGTTGACGATCGAGATACGTATAGCAAGGAGGTTCGCGCAGTGTGAGAAAGGTTCACTGAGCGAAGACAGCGGGCGCCACGCCGCACATGGGTCGACTCCTGCTGCTGTCGCCGCCGGGCGGTGATACGGTACGCGCTAATGGGTGCTCGGGACGCGAGTGAGTATGACGTCCTGGTTGTTGGTGGCGGTCATAACGGCTTGGTCTGCGCCTACTATCTCGCCAGAGGTGGGCAACGGGTCGGTGTGCTCGAGCGGCGGTCGGTCGTCGGTGGTGCGTGTGTAACCGAGGAGATCTTTCCCGGATATCGCGGTTCGTCGTGCTCGTATCTCTGCTGGATGCTCGAGCCGACGGTCATAGCCGACCTTCGGCTGCGGCATCGAGGCTTCAGCACGCGCCAGCTGGATCCGATGGCGTTTAACCCATACCTGGACGGGTCGTTCTTCTTCACCTGGGCCGACCTGCTCGCTACCCAACGAGAGATCGCGCGATTGAGCTCGCATGATTCGGCCGCTCTCCCCGCGTGGGAGGATTTGTGGCGACGTGCCAGTGCTCTCCTGGAACCGTTCATTATGCGTTCCCCCCCGACGGATGCCGAGCTAGACGAGCACGCCCGCGCCATAGGCGAAGAACGCCTCTTACGGATGTTGCAGGCTAGCTCGTTGGTTGATGTGTGCGACATGTTCTTCGAAGACTCGCGGGTGTCGGCGGCGCTTGTGCAGGTGGAAGATGTCGGCGATCCGTGGCTGCGTGGCAGCGCCTGGGCCGAGGCCCACTTTCATACCAACGGCCACACTGGCCTCGGGTATTCAGTGGTTGTGGGTGGAATGGGCGCAATCACGGCGGCCATGGCCGACGCAGCCATCGACGCCGGCGCCACGATCACGACCGAAGCCCCGGTGGAGCGAATTCTCGTTGAAGACAGGCGGGTTCGGGGCGTGCGACTCGCTGGTGGCCGAGAGGTCAGGGCGCCCGTCGTGGTCTCGAACGCCACCCCAAAGCGGACTCTCCTCGAGCTCGTTGACCGGGACCAGCTGCCTGAGGAGTACCTGGCCGCGGTCGCGGATGCCTCAACGCGCCAGTCTTACTTGAAGTTCCACAGCGTAATGCGCGAGCTCCCTGACATCTCAGGCTACCTGGGCCGAGCGGCCACGCCGCGAGAGGCGTCGAGCATCCGCATCGCTCCCTCACTTGAGAGCTTCCGAACCGCCCACCTGGAGGCGGCCGCAGGTCAGCCTGCGTCTCAGCCGGTTGTTCACATTCAGATCCCCCGTGTCTATGACGAGACGCTGAGTCGGAGGGACGGGTACCTGGTCTCGATCTGGGCGATGTACGCCCCTCCCAAGCTGGCTACAGGAACTTGGCCAGAGCGGCGCGCAGAGAGCGGCGAAGCGCTCATCGACTACGTGACACGGTTTGTGCCTAATTTCCGCTCGGACATGGAGACCTGGACGCTGCTCACCCCACACGACTTGGAGGACAAGCTTGGGCTCACGTCAGGAAATATCCGCCACCTTGACATGACTCCCGCGCAACTTCTGTCGCAGCGGCCGGTCGCGCCGGGCGGCTACGGTACGCCAGTTGCCGGCCTGTACCTCTGCGGTGCGGGTACCCACCCTGGCGGCGAGGTGACCGGTGCCCCTGGACACAATGCAGCGCAAGCGATACTCCGAGAGCAGGCGATCGAGTCTAACTTACCTAGCTGAGCTAGGTAAGCTAGGTAAGCCAACGGTGCGTGCCGCCGCTCCTTAGGTATCTCTCAGAGCGGGAATGACCTCGTCGCGAGCAAGATGTGGCACCAGATCCGGCTCCGGACTCAGATCTCCCCAGACGACATGGGTCGCGCCCGCGTCGGCATATGCCCGGAAATACGCGACGATCTCCTCCGCGGTGCTCGCCACGCACGAAGCTCTGCGGATCTCCTCATCTGGCACGCTCGCTCCCAACGCCTCCATCTCGCGCGGATCGGTGATCCGCCCCAGTGCACCGGGCACCAGTACGCCGGCCTCTAATCTCGCGGCGCGTGTTGCCTCGTCTCGATCGGGATGGTAGGTCGTGGGAACCCAGACAATCTTCTGCATCGTGTCCGGATTGCGGCCCGCCGAAGTAGCACCGGCGACGAACGCAGGCAGCAACCGCTTCTCGAAGTCCTCAGGGCTCACGCCTACACAGCAGAAGCCGTCCGCTTGCATTCCTGCCACGCGAGCTGTGCGCGGCCCGTTCGCTGCACACAGAAGCGGGATAGGCGGATTCGGCTTCGTGTACAGGTAGAAGAACGATTGAAAGTACTCACCGGCGTGCGTGAAGTAGTCATCCGCTTGCCAACACCGCTGAATGAGGGTAATGGCCTCGGCAAGGCGCTCCATCCGTTCTCTGCCTCCTGGCCAGACAGCCGTTGTGTTCAGTTCGTTCATCGCCTCGCCGCTCCCGACGGCCAGGGCGACCCGACCGGGATGCAGAAGCGCCAGTGTCGCCAGGTCCAGCGCAACGTCAACGGGATGCCGGCGCAGCCCGATCGGCGCTATCACCATCGCACCAACGCGGACGCGTCTCGTCGCATGGAGGTAGGCAGCGATTTCGACGATCACGCTCCGATTGAAGCCGCGACTGTGCTGAAACGGCAGAGTGTGATCGCCAAGCCATATCGCATCGAA
>CAVWWN010000012.1:0-563480 GCA_963758705.1 uncultured Actinomycetota bacterium
CGCCAGCACCGGACGCGCCGGCGCCCGGGCGTGCGCCGGCGGGTGCCGGAGGCGAGATCTGCCTCCGTCTCAATCGCCCACCGGGTAGTGCGACTGACTCCGCGACGAGCAGGAGTTGGGGCGAGGCCGAAGCCCGGCTGGGACAATGCCTCAATGGACGGTGCTTGGAGCGCGGACGCGCAACGGATCCTGAACGATTTGCAGGAGAAGGTGACCGCGCGTGATCTCCCGGCCCTGCTTCAGCTCTTCGAAGATCCTGCCGTTCTCATCGGCACAGCCGGCGACGGACGTACGCCAGCGGCGCGTGAGGCATATCTGGAGGCGGTGACAACACACGCCGGCGCGCTGCGGTGGGACTGGCGTGAGACCGTTCCCTTCTTCGAATCCGAAGATGCGCTTGGTTTCGCCGCGTTCGGCGACGTCGTGCTCGTCGACGACACCCAGGAGCTACGAGCGCCGATCCGGGCGACCATCTTCGCGGTGCGCGCGAACGGTGGCTGGCGACTGCGGCAGTTCCACGGATCGATCCCGCAATCGCCGGACTAAGCCAGCGGCTATCGCACGTGCCGATCAGGTAGTCAGGCGGCGCTGGATGTCGCGACGGCGTCGGCAAGCTCGGCGCCCGCCTCGCGCAGGCAAGCGGCCAGGTCATCATCGTCGGGATTGTCGACCCACCGGTCAAAGCCAGTGCGAAAGATCGCGACGGCGACATCCGCCAGCAGCGTGGCGCTCCCCGGCTCACTGCCTCTCCGGACCAGCTCGGCCGCGAGTGCGTCAGCGACGGCGGCGATTTTCGTCCGTCCCCGTTCCTGCAACTCGGGGCTGCGAGCGATGACCTCGCGACGCTGCGAGGCGTGCGAGGCGACCCGAGCGCCCAAGACCGCGCCGACGTCGGCGAGCGCGGTGAGCAACGCCTCAAACGGGGTGAGCTCCGGGTCGGCCCGGCTGAGCGCCTCGGCCAGCAGCCCCGGCAGCCTCTCGGAGCCGGCAAAGAGCACGTCGCGCTTGTCGGTGAAGTAGCGGGAAAACGTGCGCCGGGTCAGTCCGGCGCGATCGGCGATCTGGGCGACGGTGACGTTCTCGTACCCGAGCTCGAGGAAGAGCTCGATCGCGGCGGTCCGCAGTCGTTCTTCTGGTTGCGCGTCCCAGCGAGGCATAGGCTCAGCCTACACGATGTCCCAGTGAGACATGGCGAGTGCTAACGTCGATGTCCCACTGAGACATCACCACGCCTGGAGGCACTCATGACCTTGAATGGTCAAATGATCGTTGTCATCGGAGGCAGTTCCGGCATGGGCCTGGCGACGGCGCGAGCAGCGGCGCTCGACGGCGCCGAGGTCACCATCGCCTCAAGCCGACGGGAACGGATCGACGCGGCGTTGAGCGAACTCCCGGACGGCTGCGTGGGCGCGGCCCTGGACGTCCGAGACGAGACACAGGTCGCTGGCGTGTTCGAGCGCGTCGGCGAGTTCGACCACCTGGTATTCACCGCCGGCGACGCATTCACACCCCGTCCACTCGCCGACCTCGGCCTCAGCGACGCGCACGCGAGCCTCGAGGTTCGCTTCTGGGGCGCGGTCACCGTCATCAAGCACGCCGCGCCCCGGATCAGGCCCGGAGGATCGATCGGATTGACCACCGGGACCGTCGGCCAGCGACCGATCCCCGGCGCAGCGCTCGCCGCCGCCGGCGCCGGAGCCACCGAAGGCCTCGTCCGGGGACTGGCGGTCGAGCTCGCCCCCGTCCGCGTCAACGCGGTCAGGGCCGGCGCTTTTCGCACGCCGCTCTGGGACGGCGTCCCCGAGGCTCAACGCGAGGCGCTTTTCGCACGCCTGGCGCAGGGCACATTGACCAAGACCGTCGGCGAGCCGGAGCAAATCGCCGCCGCGCACGTCTACCTCATGCAGAACCAGTACGTCACCGGGACGGTGCACACGGTCGACGGCGGTCTGCTGCTCACCGGGAGCTAAACGAGTCCGCCGCGACGAGCAGGTGGCGTCAAGAGCAAGGAGCCGCGAGCCGGTCCCAACGGCTGCGCGGCTTTCACTTTGTCGCGATTGCGGCACTCTCGATCTGAGTGCCGCTCACCGCCCAGACCAGAAGCGGCCATCGAGACCCCAACGAAAAGAGCTGCCCTTTCGAGTGCGCGCTGCTTGCCGCGACCGTAACGGTCGGAACCGCCCCCTCGCCAGCCATTCAGGCTGCCAGCCCGACGTAGAACCAGCGTCGCCCCTCGCGAGCGAATCTGCTGTTCTCGTGCTGGCGCCCGTACTGGCTACGGGCCGAGTCCCAATAGTGGGCGACGAACTCGACCGTGCCCGCGTCGTCGTTTTCGGTGCCGCCGGTGAGCCCACGGATCCGCAGCCGCCGCCATTCGACCGCAGGATCGAGATCTACCGACTCTGGCCGTGTCGCCGGGTGCCACGTCGCCACCAGATAACTCGTGTCGCCGAGCGCGAAAGCGCTGTAGCGAGAGCGCATCAACTGCAGTGCGGTGGACGCGGTGGCGGTGCCGCGATGGAGCGGACCGCAACACGCGGCGTAGGTCGTCGCGGCACCACACGGGCAGTCAGTCTCCATCGTGCTGGCGAGTATCGCTCAGCGGGTCGCTGAACCGAATGCGACGACACGTCGGTATTCATGGCAACGAAAGGGCGCTTCGCCGATCATCCATTCGGCGACACGGGCCCTCGGCTCAAGAGGGCGCGTGAGCGGACGACCGACGCCCCGAGCATCCGCGGCAGCCCGAAGTGCGGGAAGGCGCTGTTGCCGCCAAACCACGTCATCGCGGAGATCTGCGGGCCCTCGAGGGTGAGGACGAGCACTCCGTACAGTCGGGCGATTTCGGTCTGGGAGGGTGGGAAGTAGAGGCCGAATGCTGGTTGGGTGTTGGCGCGGGTCGGTACCAGGAGCGGCGCGCCTCGCGTGATCTTGCGGTCGCGTAGGAACGAGCCGATCCTGGCGGGACCCTGGTACTCGTAGGGCTCGGGCGGCATCGTCAGCCACGCCTCGTCGGTCAGCAGGGCGACTACACCATCGATGTCGCCTGTTTGGATCGCGTCGGCGAAGCGGCCGACGGTGTCGCGCTCGCGTCTGGAGTCGGGGAGCGGCGCCCGTTCGCGCTCGGCGGCCGGCAGCCGCGATTCGAATGCCGCGCGGGCTCGGCGCAGCAGGCCGTTGACCGATTGTGCGGTGGTGTCGAGCATTGTGGCGACCTCCTCCGCGCGGTAGCCGAGCACGTCGCGGAGCACCAGCACCGCGCGTTGGGGCGGGGACAGATGCTGAAGGCCGACGATGAACCCCAGCTCGATCGCCTCTTTGGTCTCATAGCGCGCCTCCGGCCCGGGAGCCTGGTCCGGGATCCCCTCCAGCAGGACGTCGGGGAAGGGCTCCAGCCAGATCGCCTCGCCGTAGCGGGTGGGCGCGGGCATCTCGGTTATTGGCTGCAGGTCCACAGGGCGGCGTCGGGTCGCCCGGAGCGCATCGAGGGCGCGGTTGGTCGCGATCTGGTACAGCCAGGCACGGACCGAAGCGCGGCCTTCGAAGCCCTCAAGGCCACGCCAAGCGGCGAGGAGGGTCTCTTGGAGCAGCTCCTCCGCGTCGTGGACCGACCCGACGATCCGATAGATGTGGATCTGGAGCTCACGCCGGTACGGGTCGGTCAGCTCGCGGAACGCATCCTCATCGCCAGCGCGTGCACGCGCGAGCACCTTGTTGGTCACGCTCGCATCCTCGCGCCGACTGTTTCCTGTCACCCGCATCACTGTAATGACGTCGTGGCCCCCCGAAATTCGCCGGTCAATTTCCCTCGCCGCGAACGCCTCAACACACGCAACACCCACAAGTCCAATCAAGGAGATTCAGGATGGGAAAGATCGTGGTCAGCGAGAACGTCTCGCTCGACGGCGTCGTCGAGGACCCGAGCGGCGAGCAAGGGTTCAGGCACGGCGGCTGGTTTGGACAGTTCATCGGGCAGGACTGGGAGGCGTGGGCTGACGTCGAGCTCGCGGAGGCGCAAGGCGCCGAGGCGCTGCTGTTGGGTCGCCGCAGCGACGAGTACTTCGCCACACGGTCGCCATCCCAGAGCGGCGAGTGGGTGGACAGGTTGAACAGCCTGCCGAAGTACGTCGTGTCCTCGACCCTCGAAGAGCCCAAATGGACGAATGCGACCGTCCTGAGGGGCGAGGTCGTCAGCGAGGTATCGAAGCTGAAGCAGCAGACAGAGGGGGAGATCGTCGTGTACGCCAGCCGCCCGCTCGTGCGTACGCTGATGGAGCACGACCTGGTCGACGAACTGCGGCTGACCGTCTTCCCCGTTGCGCTCGGCGCGGGTGAGCGTCTGTTCGGCGAGACCAGCGACAAGCGCCCCCTGCGCCTGGTCCACACGAAGACCATCGGGAGCGGACTCGCCCATCTGACGTACGAGCGCGCCCGGGAGGCCTAGACGAAGCTGCCGGGACGCAGCCGCCTCGCGCACACGCCCGCACGCCCGCCCGCGCCCGGGCGGGCGTGGTTCCGCCAAGCGCACCGCGGAGGCGCGGCTGCGCGAGGTCCTCGACCAGGCCGGCGTGGCGAGATGCCGGGTCAGGCGCGGACCCGCGCTCCAGGCCCAAGACTCAGGAGCAGAAACCCGCCGGCTCCCGCCTGCTCCCGCCGACGACATCGCCGGTGCTCGGTCAAGTTCACGCGGCCGCCTAGCCGTGCTGGCCCCACACGGCGGCGCGTCTCTAGCCTCCCAAGCTGAGTCAGTGCTGCCCGTCCGGCTTCAGGAACGATCGGAGAGCCGGACGCACCCACAGGTGCGGAGACGGTTGCCCGCCTGGCTAGACGCGGTTGCGGTACCTGACGTCGGTCAACGGCCAGTCGGCGGCGAGCCAGCGGTCGACGGTCTCGTGCAATACGGAGTCCAGTTCTGCCCGATTGGCGGTGACCCAGGACCGCACCTCGGTGATACCAGGGTCTGCCCGCGACGGGTAGATGTAGACGCAGCCGACGACGACGTCTTCATCATCGAGGACGGTGTATGTGAAGCCGACGCGTTGCTGGAAGTCGTCGGCATGGCTTCGCAGGTCCCGGAGGTTCTCGTCGAGTGACATTCCCTGATCGGGTGGCCATCGCCGGGTTGAAAAACCCGGGGTGGCGCGGATGTGCGCGATGCTCGACGTCCAGGCACGGTGGTCGGCGTCGTTGTGCTGGGGTCCGAGCGGCTCCAAACGGAACCCCGGACCGCTGAGACTCAGCGGGACGACGAAGTCTTCCGGGACGAACGCGTGGGTCATATCGCGAGCGTACCTGTGGCCTGAGGAGGCCGCGCCCCCCAAGCGACGTCGGACCCGCCTGGACGCTGTTATCGATCTGTTCGGCGTCCTGGTCGCTGCGTTTCGGACGTCCCGCGGTCGGGGTGGCTTATCGTCTTCGCGCGACTTTGGGCTGATCGTTACGTTATTGCAACTCACAGAGAAACGCGGGGCAGGCGCGGGCCGAGGGAGTGGTTCATGCAGCGAGTCGCTTATCAGGCATGTGCTGGTTTTGTCGTCGCTGTCGTCGTCGTAGGTGGTTGCCTGAGCAGCGCGGCGGCCGCGCTGGCGTCGGGGTGGTCGATCCGCTGGGTGAGGGGCGGCGCTTTCGCGGTCGGTCTAGTTGTCGCGGTGGGGCTGTTGTTGGCCCCTTTGGGTTTCGCGCGCGGGGTGGTCTGGTCGGTTCAACGAGCCTCGTTTGACGGCGTTCTTCTCGATGTGTCGTGCGTGTCGGCTGATGCGTGCATGGGTGTTGGAGGGGTGGGTTACAAGGGGGGGCCGGGGGCGATGAGTTGGGATGGTCGGCGCTGGACGGCGCTCAACGTTCCGAGCCCGCCCGAAGGGGGGATGTCTGACTTGAGGGGGGTGTCGTGTACGTCGAGCACGGCCTGTATGGCGGTCGGGACCTACACCGATACGGCCGGCGATTCGCAGCCGATGGCGGTCGCATGGAACGGGGCTAGCTGGTCGCTTTTGTCCGCGCCGGGTGTCGCAGGTAGCGCGTTGGGTGGCTCGGCAAGTGGTGTCTCGTGCGTGGCGGAGAGCGCGTGCATGGCGGTGGGGGGCGGTTTGGCTGCGGACGGGTCGACACTGCAATGGGCTGACTGGTGGGACGGGAGCGGCTGGTCGCGTTACAGCGTGCCCACTCCGGGGAGGGTCGCGGGGCTGGCTTCGGTGTCGTGCGCGTCGAGTAGTGCCTGTATGGCGGTGGGCTCTTACTCGATGGCGGGTGTGGAGATGCCATTTGCCGAGCGTTGGGACGGCAGTGGCTGGACGTTTGCGCCGATGCCCTCGCCGGCGGGGATGCTCGGCGCGGCGCCGGCGCGGGTGTCCTGCCCCTCGCCGACGGCTTGCGTGGCGGTCGGCACCTCGGCGGCTAAGACTTTTTCCGGGGCGCTGGTGGAGCGCTGGGATGGGGTCGGCTGGTCGCTTCAGCCCTCGGCCGGTGAGTTTCCGCTGGCGGGGGTTTCCTGTGTCTCGGCGACTGCCTGCACGGCCGTGGGCGGCGACCAGCCTCCGCCTGCTCAGGGCCCGTTCGCCCAGCGGTGGGATGGGTCTACCTGGACGCTTGCTCGGCTCCCTGGTGAGGGCATGCTGACGGGGGGCGTGTCGTGTTGGTCGGCCGAGCTGTGCACCGCCGTGGGCGGCCTCTCTGGCAACGTGCTGGCCTACCGGTCGGCGCCCGCCAGCGCGAAGCTGACCGGCGTGCCCGCCGCGTGCGCGAGCGGTCGGTTTACCGTGCGTGTAATCGGCCTGGGGATCTCCTCGGTGACTTGGAGGCTGGGCAGCAGGCGGATCAGAGGCCGCATCATTGCTCGCGGGCAGCGGTATGCCGCCCTCATCCGGCTCTCGCCAGGAAGAAACAAGCTCACCGTCAAGGTCAGGTTTTCGGCGGCGGGCGACGCTCAGGCACGCACGTTTCGCCAGGTCCTGCACGGCTGCCCTGCCGGCCGCTAGTCGGTTCACTGGCAACGCACCACGGCGACCCACGCCACGGGCACGAAACCCGCCTCGATCCGATGACCCGACAGATCGCCCGGCTCCCGGGTTGGACATGACGAGCAAGGTCGTCTCGACTTCGGGCGACGCCCCCAGGAGCGTGGTCGCCGTCTTGACGGGACACCCGCTTCGTCCGTCGAGCAGCAATGTGGACCGCCGAAGCATCGCAGGACTAATGCCGGAGGCCCCCGGCCGTCAGCGCGAGCAATGCCGCGCGAGTGCCGTTGCGCGAGAAGCACCAGTCGGCACGCTTGTCCTCGAGGCGTGTGCCTCGAGGCCGGTCTTCATGATTGCCTTTCGCGCGTAGCCATCGCCCGCACCGAAGCACCTGGGCGACGCAGGACCTGCGGCGTTCAGATTGCCGCGCGCAACTGTCGCGGGCCCGTGGGCACGTCTAGCCGGTCGTGAACTGGGCCGGACGCGTCAGTGAAGATGCGGACCGAAAGCGCCCGTCGAGTGCTGTCCCGGCTCTACTAGCCCTTGCGGTGCAGCGTCGTCGTGCGGTGGAGGACCGTGCGGCGATGACCGGCACTGGTCAGCGTGATCGTGATCTGCACCTTGAGCGAGCGCTTTGCGGCCAGCAGCTTCCTGGATGCCTTACTGAGCTTCAGGACGACCGTCTTTGACTTGCCCGCCTTAAGCGAGAACTTCACCGATCCCAGCGACACTTTGCGGGTCTTGTGCTTGACGGTTGCCGCCGCATAGGTGTTGACCGTCTGGCCGGTGATCGTGCCTGTGCACTTCTGCGCAGAGCGCAGACGGAACTTGACTGCCGAGCCGCCCGGCTGAACGGCGGCGCTGAAAGAGCGCAGCGTGACCGCCGGCTTACCGGTCCCCTTGCCCTTCCCGGTCGTTGTGGTTGGACTGGAACCGCTGGCCGCCAGCGCCGTCAGGTGATCGTGCACAGCGGTGCCATTCGGGGCGAGCGGCGTGCCGTCGTAGGAGCTGAGCAGCCCATGCCGGTCGCATGCGTCGTCGCCCGGCTGGGGCGGGTCGTCCACGAGCCACACCCAGGCCAGGTAGCTGACACCGCTGCTGTCAGCCCAGTTCATGTAGCGGTCGTCAAACGTGCTAGCCCCTGGATTCGCGTTGCATCCGGCCGCTTGGTAGTTGTCCTCGGCGAACTCGCCGGTAACCACCGGCACGTGGGCGGCGACCGCCGTGACTGTGCTGTCCCAGCAGGTCTGGTTGTCGCAGCCCTTGCCCTGGTAGTTATGGAATGACGCCGCCTCCTGGTTGAGCGGATCGTCGGGCGCGTGCTGCATCCAGCCCTGACCGCCGCCATTGGCGTCGTTGGTGTCACCGAGGTCGTCGGCGTAGTCCAGGCCACCGACCATGATCGGTTGAGTGGCGCCCACGTTGCGGATGTCGGTCAGCAGGGTCTGCATGCCGACGATCTGGTAGCGGGTCGTCGGATTGCCGTTGGCGTCGTAGGCCTGCGTGAAGCAGGGAATCGGCGGAGCGCCGCCACCGACGGGGTCCGGCTTGGTGCCGGACTCCCAACAGCCCCAGGTGACCGCGTCCGACGCATTCTTGTCGTCTCCCGACCGCATGTCGGTCGGGTCAAACGGCTCGTTGAAGAGGTCGAACACGACCGCCGGGTTGGACTTGAACGCGGTTGCGACCGAGGTCCAGAACGCCGGCGAGTGGTCCACGTCGGGCATCGGCTGCTGCTCCAGCGCGGTCTGGTTGCCGGGCGCGGTCCAGTGCAGGTCGAGGATCGCGTAGATCCCGTGCGCGTTGAGGTCCGAGACGAAGCTTTCAATCTCCTGCTGGTAGCCGGCACCCCCGTACGGATCGCCCGCCGGGAGGTTCGTGTTCAGCCAGCAGTCCTCGTTGAGCGGTATCCGGACCGCGTTGGCGCCCCACGCGGCGATCGCTGCCGCGGTGGCGTTGGTGTAGTCCCCGTCGTCGTAGCCGAAGTTCTCGGCGCAGGCGTACTCGGAACTCGAGACGTTGACCCCGCGCAGCTGGATCGTCTGGCCGGTGCCGTTGAGACCGGTGACGAAGTGATTGCCGGAGATCGAGATCTCCAGGGGCGTCGGCGCGGCCTTGCCCGAGGCTCCTCCGATCAGGGAGATAAACACCGCGAATGCGATCCCTAGTAAGGCCGGCGTCAGCCAGCGAAATTCTCGTCGAAGCCCCATCCCGGTATGCCCTCGGCCGCGGATGGTACGGGATTGGGGAACCCCCCGTCCAACCGCTAATGCGGCTCAACGCCGAGCGACTGCAGGCGCGGCTGCGGACGAGCAGCCCGTCGACGGGCACCAGCGAGAGCTCCGCCGCCAGATTCAGACCATCGAGGACGTCGACCCCGCGCTGGTGCGGGGCCGCCGACATCAATTCGGTGCTTGTTTCTCACACTTTGGTGCCCCGCCCGAGGCAATTCCACGAGGCGACTTCCGCTCGCATGAATTCTCAAGCAGTCTGAGCGGAGCCCAGCGACGCGGCCCATGTATAGGCAACTTGCCCCGCGTCCGCCAACGCAGAGCCGATCGGCGTCGCGCTCGTTGTCGATCGCCTCAGGTCGGCGCGCTGGCGCGTCCTTCTCGCTCAGGGCGGGTCGGTCGCAAGGGATCGGGACAGCAGTCGGGGTGGCCGCGGGCCGCTGGCTCGCGGTGACCGGCGCCGTGGCATCGTCGGGTGTCCACGGGCCCGAGTGAAGCGACGATGCGCCAGTTCTCACCCCCACATCTCGCGGCGCTGGCCGTGCTGGTGATCGCGGTCGGCGGATCGGTGTGGGCCGGCCGGCGCCACCCCGGTCGGTGGATGCAATGGTTCATGGCAGCGCTGGCTCTCGTCATCGCGGTCGCGTGGGCCGGCGAATACGTGACCGACGTGATCCGCGGCACGTGGTCGATCCGCTTCACGCTGCCGCTCCAGCTCACCGACGCCATCTCGCTGACCGCGATCGCCGCGTTATTGACGCGTCGCCCGCTACTGGTGGAGCTGACCTACTTCTGGGCGTGCACGGCCGCGCTGCAGGCCGTCCTGACCCCCGACCTCGCGCAGAACTTCCCCGACCCCCTCTACTTCACCTACTTCGGCTACCACATCGGCGCGATCGTCGCGGGCACGTTCCTCGTCTACGGCGCCGGAATCTACCCGCGCCCGGGTGCCGTCGCTCGCGTGTTCGCCGCGACGCTCGGATGGGCAGCGGTGGCGGGGACCGCCGACGTGATCACAGGCGGCAACTACATGTACCTGGCATGGAAGCCGGCCCACGCGTCACTGCTGAGGGTCATGGGACCCTGGCCGTGGTACATCGCCGTCGGCGCAGGGGTGGCGCTCGCCCTGATGGTCATCGTCCAACTCGTCACGCACATGCTGCACGGCGAGGCGTCGCGCGGTAGAGCATCCCGAGCCGTACGTGTCCGAGGATGAACTGCCCCTGCGATCGCTGTCGTGGGCCCACTCGGGTTGAGCGCTTGGCGAGCGAGATATCGCCAACCCCCGCTGCCAGGCCACCCAGACTGCGCGTCTCATGACTCACCTCCACAGGCCCAGACGACGTGGTCACAGCCCGACCCCTCAGTCAAGCTAGGGGATGCAAACGGGAGTCCGCTGCCGGGCCAACATAATCAGCGGCGCCGAGACGCCACCAATCAGGAGGCACCATGAACATCGTCCTCATCCTCAATATCCTCATGGCGGCGTTCGTCGTCGTTGGCATCGTCGGGTGGCTGGCTTGGAGCGTGGCGAGCACCCATGGCATCACCGCCGTGAGCATGCGCACGCGTCGTCGGCGTCGCACCCCGATGGTCGTCGCTCGCAAGGCGCTCACCTGAGCGTGGGCTCAATGCCGGACGATCGGCTCGACGCACCACAGACGCTTCCGCCAACCAGGCGAGCTTGCCAACGCGTCTGTGGTGCCATCCCATCGCGCCGACGCCCGGCGTCCGCGATCACCAGATCGCCGTAACACTCGTCCGCTCGGGCTTTGGCGGCCAGAAGACGGCGATCGCGGGGACGGGCGAGCCAACGCACCCGTCTCCGAACAAGGCACGACGCGACGAGATCGAGCATCGCGCTCGTGCCTAAGTGGAGCCTGAGCATCGCCCGGTGCGCGTGCGGACGATCCCTCTCGTGGCCAAGCACTCGGCCGGCGTCGGCGCCGGTGGGCCGCTGCCTTGTTGGCGATGCGATCGCGGCTACCAAAGCAGCTAAGCGACCCAAGGGGATCGCCGCGCCCAAGGAGATAATGCCGCTGTGGACACCGCCACCGAAGTCAAGGTCCGGCAGCTCGCGGCCTTGTTGGAGCAGGCACGACCCATACCGCTGATGCGCAAGCGCGTTCGGGTCGACAAGCGAGATGTCGCGACGCTGATCGACGCAATCCAGCAGACGCGCTCCAGCAATCCGGATGGGGACACAGCGGCTGCCTCCCGTGCGCGGACCGATCCACACCTCGGTGCAGACCTGAACATACAGCCGACGGGCCCGCGCCGCGCTGGCGCCAGAGAGGCGCAATCGAACGACCACGGCAGCTCGATGACCCAGTGTTCACGCGGCGGCCGGCGAAGGACCGGTTCAACTTGCGCAAGCGACGGCTCGTGCTGAGAGCTCGCCACCACTGGCATCGCGGCAGCGACGGCGCAACGAACATAACCTCGCCCGACAGGACGGTCAGCTGGACGCCCACGCTCACCCGCCACTAAGCGCGTCGTGCGGTCAGCGACCCATCGCCGCACACGGTCGGCTGCGTCAGGGTTGATGCGAGGGCGTGTCGGGATTAAGATTGGCTGTCAGCCGGGGGCCGGCGGGGAATCTTTGAGGAAGTGTCGAGAGGGCGTGGTGGTGGCGGCGTACCGACGTATGGACGCGTGTCGGAAGAGAAGGCTGAGCTTGCGCCGTGATCGCGCGCGTCGTCATCCTCACCGTCGATCGGACATGGACTAGATGAGACGAGCGTGGCTGGTCGTCGTGCTAACGGTCGCCGGTGGACTCGCGCTCGCAGTCGGCTCCCAGGCCCGGCTGAGTCACGCTGCGCTCAAGTGCGGCCCAGGATACGTGCGCCGGAGCGTGCGGGTGCCCGAGCGCAAGCACGGCCGGCTCGTTCGACGCCACCACAAGATCGTCTACGTGGGCGTACAGAGGTGTGTGAAGGTGCGCAAGAGGAAGGCGCCCATCACCACGCCGCAGCCGATCCCCGGCGCGTCCGGCAATCCCGTGACGACGCCAGCTGACACGGCGACCCCGACGAGTACGTCGACGACCGCGACGACCCCGCCCCCTGCACCACCGTCGAAGGCCAGCCCGTGCTCGACGCCGATCCCGGGAAACACCCTGCAGCTGGGCCAGACCTCCTATACGCTGGCGGGTGAGGACACCTTTACCAAGGACGCGCCGGTCGGCTCGTTTGCCCAGGGCTTTGTACCCGACGCGAGCTACCTCACGCCGATCTACACGGGCGATCACGGGATGGGGTGGAGCGTCTATCCCGATGGTTGGCCATCGTCCTACACCGCGTCCAATGTGGCCGCCTATCAGCCCTCCACTGTCCTCTCGGTCCATGACGGCGTGCTGGACTTCTATCTGCACGACGACGCGAACGGCAATCCGGTAGGAGCCGATCTGTCTCCGTGGCCGGGCGGAGACGACTACCAGACCTATGGGGCGTACTCCTTCTGTGAGAAGGTGGCCCTGCCGGCCCAGCTGAGCGATTTTTACGAGGCCTCGTTGCTGTGGCCTCAGAGTTCTACTGACGGCGAATGCGCGGAGTCAGACTTTCCGGAGACCTACGCTTCGACGAACGGCGGGAGCCTCGACAGCGGAGGGATCTACGCATTTGCCCACTACGGCGGGAGCGCGCAGTCGGGCTGTCCGAGCACTACGCGGTCGCAGTACAGTTGGTATACGCCGATTGATCTCAGTCAGTGGCACGTGTTCACACAGGAGTGGGGGCCGGGCTACCGCTCCTACTACATCGACGGACAGCCCGTCTACACCACCCCCACCACCACCAGTCAGGCGTGGTCAGAGCCAGAGCGCTGGCAGCTTCAGATGGAGCCGTCCCCGTCGTCGCAGGTCAAGAAGACCGGCGGCAGCGGCCATGTCTACATCTCCTGGGTCTGGATCGGCACGCCCGGCTAGAGACCGAGGGAATCTGTGCTGGTCGGCGTCGTGATGCGCCGCCACGGACTCACACCCGCTGCCTGCGATGCCGACGACGGCATAAGAAACCCATCCAGGAACGACCCCGAAACGCACAATCGGCCATGCACGGGCACGGCCACCGCCGCACTGGGCCGCGCGTCGGGGATCACGCGGATCGCCGAGAGCAGGCTCCCACACTGGGCGCAGGATCGGACGATTGCTTAGGGGTTTAGTCTCGGGTTTGGAGAGAAGACGGGATGGAACCCTTTCTTCTCCGCGGTTCTACTTTTTCCGGGACGCGAGGTTGCCCGCCGTGGCAGGCATCTCCAATCGGTCATAAGAGCAGACCGTTACCCTCGCTCAATCTACATCGCGCGACCGCGGGCTCATCCCATCACGACGCGCTGAGGAGCTCACCATGCATGACAACCAGGTTGCGCTGATCACGGGGGCCAACAAGGGGATCGGACGCACGATCGCCAAGAATCTCGCGAAGCACGGCCTTACGGTCCTGGTCGGCTCTCGCGACCTCACGAGGGGTGAGATGGCGGTACAGGGCATCGACGGCGACGCGCATGCGATCCAGCTCGACGTCACCGACCAGGCCTCGATCACCGCCGCCGCGGACCGGGTCCGCGAGGAGTTCGGCCGGCTCGACGTTCTCGTCAACAATGCGGGCATCTCCCACGCGACACCCTGGGAGCAGATGCCGGGAGACACGTTCGAGGAGAAGGCGCAGTCGGGTCAGCTCAGCAAGGTGTCGCTCAACGAGTTGCGCGAGATCTTCGACACGAACGTGTTCGGCGCGCTCGCGGTCACACAGGCAGCGCTTCCACTGCTTCGCGCGGCGCCATCTCCCCGGGTGGTCATGGTCTCGAGCGGGGTCGGCTCGCTCGCCGCTGCCTCCCAGCCCGGGAATCGGTACCGCGCGATGTTCGGCGCCTACTCGGCCTCGAAGGCCGCGATGAACGCGATCACGGTCGGCCTCGCGATCTCCCTCGAGTCCGAGGGAATTCGCGTCAACGCGATCTCACCGGGGTTCGTCGCCACCGACCTCAACAACCACAGAGGCGTTCTCCCCGTGGAGGAAGGCGGCAGGGACGCGATTCGCCTCGCGCTGCAGGAGGGCGGTCCGACGGGAACGTTCACCGATCAGGACGGCGACACCATCTCCTGGTAAGCCTCCGGTGATGGGCGCTCACCCGGCCACTCCTTAGACGACAACTCCATCGCCGACTCAGCCGGCCTCGTCGCCGAGAGCAGGGCTCCGCTTCAGGGGCGCAGAGCCTCTGCGGTGCGTAGGCAACGCCACGGCGAGCGGCTCCAGCGGTGGTGTCCAGCGACCGCTTGGCCGGAAGCTATGGCCGCCTTACGCCTAAGCGCGACCCGAAGCGACAGGGGCCGCTTCGTGGCGGGTCGGCGAGAATCCGGGAGTCCGCTCAGACTGGCACCAGCAGATGTTGCTTTCGGGGCAATTCAGGCTCGCGACGAGCGCGAGTTGAATCGGGAGCCGAGCCGTCAGTTCGGCGTGGACCTCATGGCCATTGCTCGGGAGCAGGTGGTCCGGCCTCAGAGCTTCGGTTGCCGCATCGGCAGCAATGCAAGCTCCTGCGCCGTCACATCAAGCGCAGCCCTCATCGGGCACGACGCACGTTCAGTTCGGAAGGAGGTTCTCAAGCCGGATGTGCTGATCGAAGACTTTGATCAGGATCGTGCCTTTCCATGTGAGGTCCTCGGTGCATTTGTCGCTCTGCGGGTGGGTGTAGCTTGTCGCCTCCTGGGAGCAGAACGGAGGGTGACCCGAGAATTGGATCGGGAACTTGATGATCCCTCCGTCTTGGGAGGCCTTCTGCTGGATCTCCGCGTCGGGGATCAGTATCGAATGGCCGTAGGTGATCGGACTGTCGACGGTGTCCGCCCAGCTCGTCGGCACCCCGGTGTTGACCGGGCAGCTGTCGGACGTGATGCCCGGCCCGTAGAGTCGGAGCTCGTGACGGCCGCGGGCGTCGACCGATACGGAAAGGTACGCGTGGGCGAGCGCTGGGAGGCTCGCGATGCCGTTGGCCCGGAACGGTACGGAGCACGCGTAGTGCTGAGGGCTGCTCGGCGCCTCACCCGGCCCACCGACGCAACCGCCGCGGGCGTCGACCGACGACGTTCCCATCGCGTCGAGCTTGGCGGGGGCCCCGAAGGAATCGCCGCCGAGCGTCGGTTGCAAGACGACGTCCGTGCTGTATGAGAATGTCGTCTGGTCGTGCTCGGTGTAGCCATCCTCGCGGCAGTAAGGGTTGTCGGCGAGGTCACCGACGGTCGACGCGTCAACGGTGTCGGTCCCCGAGACCTTCTCGCTAACGCTGAAGGCGAACTGCATCCCGTGGACGAGCTGGGCTCGCATCTTGGAGGTGACCTTTGTGTCTGGCTTCCATTCCCCGGTCGGGGCGAGCTGGCTCCAGAAGTTCAGCGTGCACGCCGCCCCGCCGCTGCAGTAGAAACCCGTCGTATCGCCGCGCGCCGCTGCCGGGTGGGCGCTCGCAGCCCGGTACAAGACGCCGACAACCCGCGGTGAGCCCGTCGATTCGCGCATCGCGAGGATTGTCGCGCCCGCATGTTGACCGTGGGCGAAGAATGACCGCGTCACCGCACCCTCGGCGTTGACGGTGATCCCCTGGGAGCCGGCGAGCGCGACACTCGGCCAAGCCGCCAGCATTACGGCGACCGTGACCAACAGCAATCCTGCGACCTTCCCCATGAGCGCGAACAGTATCGATCGGGCCAGGTCGGCGGAGCTTTTGATTCGCATCTCGCCGAGACAGCCCCTTTCGGCTACACGCAGAAACGACTCTGAACCGTCTGAGCCACCTGCTCCCACGAACCGAGCCGTGTCGCTCGACGCGAGTTCCAGGCCAGACTGTTCTGTTTTGGAGCGAAAGTCAAGTCGGATGATGTGGTGTACCGGTATGAGAATGTCGCCAGGGCCGCTCCTCGGGCCGTCCGCGGCGGTGGTTAGCGTCGCGGGCGTTCCGGGCCAGGGGCCCTGGGAGAACGCGGTTGGGTAGGCCGAAGAAGCGTTATGGGCCGCGAGCCCGCTGGTGTAACTGGCCGCCCCTGCGACTTGCCCGGGTGCGCTGCGAGCGCGAATCCGTAAGTGTCGTTCTCACCCACCGTCTCCCGATCTGTGATGTCGATGAGGTTGAAGGAGGTGGTGTTGGTGGGCAGGTCGATAGGACTGGACGTCCATCGCGACTTCTGCGAGATCGCGATCGCCGATGGCGGTCGTGCTCGATCTGCGGGCCGTGTCGCGACGACGCCTGGCCGGCTGAAGGTGCTGGCGTCAAGTCTGCTGCCTGATGATCGGGTGGTGTTGGAGGCGACCGGGAACGCGCTGGCGATCGCCAGGATCCTTGAGCCGCACTGCCAAGAGGTGCTGATCGCTCACGGCCGTCACGTGCGGGCGATCAGTCACGCGAAGGTCAAGACCGACAAGATCGATGCCCGCGTTCTTGCGGATCTGTTGGCGGCGGATCTGATCCCGAAGGTGTGGGCTGGAGACGACCGGATTCGGGCGATGCGTCGGGTCGTGTCACGACGCCGAGGGCTGGTCAAGCGACGCACGCAGGTCAAGAACGAGATCGCAGCGGTGCTGCACCGCAACCTCAAACCACGCCCGCCTGTCAGCGACCTGTTCGGAAAGCAAGGCCGCGTGTGGCTCGGTGACCAGCAGTTGCCGATCGACGAGCGCCTAACCGTCGACGCGGCGCTGCGCCAGTTGGACTTCATCACCGACGAGCTGGCCCAGATCGACAAGCTCGTCGCTGAAGCGGCGCTCACAGACCAGGACGTGTTGAGACTGATGACGATCCCCGGTGTCGACGTGACGACCGCCGTCACGATGGTCGCCGTGATCGGGGATGTCCGCCGGTTCAAGACACCGCGGCACCTGGTGGGCTATCTCGGGCTGCACCCCAGGATTCGCCAGTCAGGCAACGGGCCAGCCCATCACGGTCGGCTCTCCAAGGAAGGATCGGCCGCAGCGCGGCACGTGCTGGTCGAGGCCGCCTGGATCGCCGCTCGCGCCCCGGGACCGCTCAGGGCGTTCGCGCAGCGGACCGCCGCACGCCGCGGCCGCCAGATCGCGACAGTCGCGGTCGCGCGCAAGCTCGCCGTGCTCTGCTGGCACTTGCTGACCAAGGACGAGGACTACGCCTTCGCGCGCCCGAGCCTGGTCCGGCGCAAGCACCGAGCGCTGGAGCTCAAGGCCGGTGCCCCCAGAGCCAAGCCGGGCCCGAACCCCAACCCGGTTCGCAAGAACCAGTCCATCGAAGACCAAGAGCTGGCCGTCGCCCAACAGGCCGAGGACGCCTATCGACGCCTGATCACCGACTGGCAGGCGACCGGCCGCAAGAGTGGTGCGGGCGCGACAAAGGAGCGCACATCAATAAGGCCCTCAACGGGCAAGGCCGCGCCGCAGGCTGTCAGCTCCTGAGACCTGCCGTTCGCCACGTCAGTCACCCGCACCGCCAGAAAGGCTCCCACCAAACTGCCGCATCGTCCACCCGAGTTTGACTTTCATCCGTAACGCTCCGGGCTTGTCGTTGTTTGTTGGCGTTGGAGCCGGCGGGGGATGGGAAAGTACGAGGGGCTGATGCTGTGATGGTGACGTCGCCGATCGCGCAAGCGTGATGGTGCCGGTGGACAACAGCGGCCACCGACCATCGCGCCCTGTCCCGCGAGCTCAATCCGTCGCGAAGCTGCCGTTGGGTCGCGTCAATCGCCGATTGCAGGGCGATGAGGAACGACTCGTCATTCAGTTCATGCATAGGCAAAGCTGTGGCGCCAGTGTGCAGCGCGCATGGACGGGCGTCCCCGGCTTCGGAGATTGGCCCGGATCAGCGGGCCGGCGGCGCGCCGACGGTTCGCCTACCACCCGTGCGAAAGATCTGCGTACACCCAATTTGCGACGCGACCGGGCCCCGTCGGCTCTCTGGTCGGCGGACGAGCCGAGGATGGAGCGGCGTTCGCTGAGTGATCCCCTCGCAGACCTCGAGTCGGTCGATCGATTTCTCTGCGAGCACCCGGTCGTGGGCTCGCTATCCGCCACCGATGCGTGACCACCCAAACCGCCAAGCGCGGAACGGTCGAAGGCGCTTGGCCGTCATGATCGCCTAGATCGATTCCAGCAGTTTCCTGTTTCGCTGCGGTGAACTCCTCGGTTGTGATTGCTCCGGCTTCGTGCAGCTCCGAGAGTTGGCGTAATTGCTCGACAGGATCCGGCCGACCCGCGAGAGTGCCTGGCGGAGCAGGGGCGGCCGCGTCGGCGAGGACAGCGGTTCCGTTCGCGGTGAGCGCTTTCCACGAAGTCGCAGACACCCCGCGTGCGTGGCTGACGTTGATCACGGCGTTCGCGCCGATGCGCACAGCCTGCTCGCGGAGCTTGAGGTTCACATCCTCCACAGTCGGTGTCTTGCTGAAGACGGTGGCCGCAGTGACTCGAGCCCGAACGGGGCCGAGGGTCGTGTAGGGCCGTCCTGGTTCTCCAGCGAAGATTTCGATTGCATCGACACGGACCGCGACGTTGACCGCACTCCCGCCGACGATCGTGACGGTCACATGAGCTTTCGGCGCGTCAACTGAACGTTTCGGCTTCGCTACCAGCCCCTGGCTCGCGAGTGCGTCGTCGACCTGTTGAATCCCCTCGACTGTGAAGGGAACGCTAAAGGTCTCTACCAGCTCGGACGCCTTACCGTGGTATCGCCCATGCGCGGCGAGGAACCGGGCATGCGCAGCTATTCGGGCGTGTGCTTCGGAAGGCATCAGGAAACGAGCTCCTTGTCGCTGGTGACGAGTGCGGCCCAGGACTCAGCCTGCCAGATTGTGGTGGGTCAGCGTGAGCCACTGTATTAATCCGTGATTCGCGCAGTCAAGACGCGTATCCTGGCCGCGACTAGCTGCCAGCTCCGCAGACTTCGGCAATGTGCGACGCGTGGCCGGAAGCCTAGCTCTGTCGCAGGCGTCGTTGGTGCGTGGACACGCACGTCGCCAAACCGGGGCGCACAGGGCAGCCGAGGTTGCCCCGGTCGCCGTGGAACTTCGGTGACGGCGGTCCCGGTGTGATCGTTACACAGTGACTGTGATCGCGGCCTCCTGGGTCGGGGTCGGCTGGTGAAGGTGGAGCCGTCGCTCGATCGCGGCCGCGAGCCGCGGGAGGTCGGTGTAGCCGATGACCTTGCGGAACTGTTTCTCGGCTTCGAGCATCCCGGCGGCGGTCCAGCGCAGGCCCATCTCACCGGAGGACCAGTGCTTGACGTTGCGCGCTGCGTGGTGCGGACGGTGTCGATCATCGACTCGCACGCGTTGGTGGACTCCAGCGTGCGGCGGAGCTTGCCGCGGATCCCGAGCCGGATCACGGTGAGCGTCTCCTCCATCCCCTCGCCAGCGAGCCGGCGGCGCCGGGGTGCGTGTGCTCGAGCTCGTCTGCGAGGCGTGTGAGCTGCTCGAGCGCGTGCGGGTAGTCGGTCTCCCGCCACGCCCGACGCATCCGCGCCTTGATCGGTGGGCGGTCTCGCTCCGGGAGATGCGCCATGACGTTGCGCTCTTTGTGCCACAGACATCTTTGGACGGGCACCTCGCCGAACACCGAGCACACCGCCTTCCCGAGCGCTTTGGATCCGTCGAGCACGAACAGCATCCCCTGCTCGGGATCCAGGCCACGCTGCACGAGGTCTGAGAGCAGCGCGGTCGCGACGGTCGCGTTCTCCGTCGATCCTTCCCACAGCCCGAGCGGGATCTTCACCCCCTCCGTGGTGATCCCAAGCGCGACGATCATCATCGGGCCCTTGAGCTCCAGGCCGTCGAGCATCAGCACTGCCAGACGCAGATCGGCGAGCTGTCGGCGCATCAGCTCATCCAGCGCGGTCCGGGTGCGCTCCACGAGCGTGCGGGACACCGCCGACTTCGACGTCGACCGCGCCCTCGTCTCGATCTCCTCGCCGACCGGTCCCTGCGTCCGGCGATAGCGACGCGTCGACACGCCGGCGAGCATCCGCTCCAGCACCACCCGCCCAAGCGGATCGCGATCAGCGAAATGCTCATAGGTCCCAAGGGCACCTCAGCCTCGCCGTCAGCGGTCCTCACCCGCGGTCAGCGAACCTCCACGCGACGACCACCGAGCGTCACCTCGCCGTCCTCGTGACCGTGCCTGACCGCGGTCCGGTCCGAGTTGTGCTTGCCCTTCGGGCCTACGACGTTGTCGACCTCCTCGTCCATCAACTCGCTCAGCACGCCGAGCCCGACACCGACGCTCAACGCGAGCAGCCCCTCCTTCGCTGCCCCAACAAGCTGCCCCAACGCTTCCTGCGCGCGCTCTGGGAGCACGGCCTCCTGCACTGTCGCCTGCGCGACCGGTACGTTGCCACTCACGGCGGTTCCTCCTTAGATCTTTGCGGGATCACCGCGCACGCTCCCATCGGAAGCGGACGCGGCCGGGGGAACCGCCGTCACCTCAAAGTTCTACGAGCCCCGGGACAACCTCCATCGCCGATTGGTAGACGATTTCTGACCAAGCTCTGTGCACTTTCGTCTCGCTGCGCTTGAGACGGTGCGCGCGTTGAATGCTTAGGGGGAGCGGCGCCGGGGGGGCCAGTGAGCCAAAACGAAGTGGATCGCGCGCAGCCGGGCCAGTCGGAAGATCATCACCGGCAAGACGCGATGCGGGGGGTGTCTGCTGAGCCTGCGGAGTCAGGGCTGGAAGTGCTTCGCCGCCGGCTGTCTCGTCCGTTCAGGGTCGCCAACCTGACGGTCAGGCGTGCTCTGGGCGCGCTAACGCTCGTCATGACGCTTGCTGCTGTCTACCACTTCTACGATCCGCTGTTCCGCGGTCCGCCGGCTCTCCCGGCGATGACCGGCGATATCAACGTCGCTGTAGCTAGCTTTGTCGCTGCTGCGGGGACCAGCCCGGCGCACGCGTCTGGGCTGAGCGATTCGCTGTACCGCGCGCTTCGTTCGAGCCTTCCGACTGAACTCAGCCGCGGCACCGGGCTCGATATCCAGCTCGCTAGTCCTGAGCTGGTGGGTCGCATCGGTAGTGGCGGTGGGACGACCGCCCGCGCCCTCGCCGCCCAACTCGGCGCTGATGTCGTCATCTACGGCGTCGTGAAGGATCTGACAGACGGGATTGAGGTTACGCCGGAGTTCTATTTCGCTCCTCGCGACGACACACATCCCGAGGATCAACAGCCACTCCTGACCGCCGTCGCGGTTCCTCCTGAGCCGTCGGGTCGCCAACCTATGGGCAGTATTCGCGACGTCGAGCCGGCGTGGGGCCTCGCGCGCGCTGCGGTGCGCCACGGACTTGAGCTGCGAGCTCGCGCCTTTGCGTTCTTCATCGTCGGGCTTGACTACTACAGGAACGCGCTTGTCACCCAACGGCAGGGCTCCACCGGAAGGGCCAGCTTCGTCAGCTCGGAGCGGTGGTTCGACGCGGCGGGGGCGACCCACGCATGGGATCCGCGCGTCGTCAACGTGCTTGACGTGTTTCTGGGGAATGTCGCGCTTGAACTGCAGCGCTGGGCGTTCGCAGAGCATGAGTACAGGGCCGCGCTCACGGCGGACCCCGGTTATGATCGCGCGGAGTTCGGGCTCGCCGAGGCACAGTTTCACCAAGCTGCTAGCCGATGTGGGGAGGCCAGCCAGCCTCCACGCTCGCTGGTGCAGGCACGAAACGACTATCAACAGGCTCTCTCCACTCAGTCGAGCGACGTTGTACTGCGTGCCAAAGAGCAGTTCGGGTTAGGTCGCGCAGCGCTGTGTCTCGCTGCGAGTGGGGCAGGCGGCCAGTATGCGGTAGCGCAGCGGGAGTTCAGCGCAGTTGCGACTGAGTATTCCGCTGGAGACCACGCCATAACAACACAGGCGGCTGAGGCGGACGGGGGGCTCGGGCTCATTGCCCTGCTGCGCGGGGATCGCAACCGAGCACGGCTGGCGCAGGCAGGAGCCAGCTTGGAGCAGGCGATCGCCCTCACCCCGCCGAGCCCAGTCAAACGTGCCCTGTACGGATTTCTCAGTCAGGTCGAAAGGCGGCTCGGTCAGCGAGCAGCCGCGTTAGAGAATCAACGCCGCGCCGCGGTCCTCGCGAGACCTCGCGCAGCAACTTCGTGAAACGAGCGAGGCATGCAGAGATTGGATCTCAAGATTTCGTCCCGCCGGCCGCGGTCCCTCAGGCGGCGCTCCCTTCTTCTCATTGGATTGACGGTCGCGCTCGGGGCGGGGTCGGGCGGGCCCCGAGCGGTCGCCGAGACTGGGGCAGTCGCATACGTGTCCAGTCCCGATTGGCACGTTCCCTTCACGAGCTTCCCCTATGAGGTCCCGTACTTCCAGGCGCCACAGATTGACGAGGTCTCGGCAATGGGCGGCGAGCCTGCCGTTCTGGTACGCAACGCGAGCGCTCCAGCATATGCTCAGGGCGGCGAGTTCGTCTACGAGCACGCTAACCCATTGGACGGTTCAACTCTCGGAGTCTTCGCCGCGCAGGCGGCAGGCGGGACGCCGCGCAAGCTCACAACTTTGCAGGACCCGTCGGGGCCGCTCTCAGTCTCGCCAGACGGCGCATCTGTCGTGTTCCCGACTTACGCTGGCCTTGCGGAGGTTCAGACGGTCCAGCCCGGTGGTGTACCGACGCCGGTGACGGATAACGACCTCGATGTGAACCCGGCGTGGGGGCCAAATGGCCAGATCGCCTTCTCGAGGTTCATTGGCGGGTTGTGGCAGCTCTTCATCGGCGGCTCACAAGGGGCCGCGCGCCAGGTCACCTACACCCGGACAAACAACCTTCATGCCAGCTGGTCACCGGATAGCTCAACGCTAGCGTTCGATGCTGAGTCCGCAGATCGCATTAACATCTACACGGTGCACGCGGACGGGACCGGGCTCAGGCAGATGACCAACGCCGGCCCGGGTGCGGCAGACGAGCAGCCAGCGTGGTCGCCCGACGGCTCGGCCATCGCATACAGCGCATGGGGTCCGTTCGGCAACAACAGCGAGATCATGATGCTCAACGTAAACACCCTCGCAGCACGGCAACTCACAGACCAGCCCGGAGACAATGTCAACCCAACCTGGGTTATGCCGACAGCGACCGCCACTCAAGAGCATGGTGCTGCTGCAGCGGATCGACAAAGGCCACCGTCAATCGCGACACGAGACGTCTGGGCTATCTCCGCAGGAGCGCCGGGAGGGAATACCCACAAGAAGGTGCGCGCGCATCGAAAGCTTCCACCTGGATTCAAGGTGTGGCTTGGCGAGACAAATGCCTCCGGTGACGAAACATGTGACGACAGGCCTGGCTACCCGTGGGACGTTCATCCGCTCGCTACGGTAGGCACAGCATTCGGCTTTATCAATCTCAGCGGCATAGCTGGTGGCGAGTTCGACTCATGGGCTTACTCGGCAACGCACAATGCACGGATCGAAGCAGGCAGCGCCACCCAATTCTGCTTCTACCATCTCGGACCTGAGAGCTCGGAGGCAGCTACAAAGGCGAGAGTGGTCTACCCATCCGGGCGGAGCGTTGCCCTTAAGACGTCAGTTACATCGCACGGACCCGGCGCCATCTGGACGCCATCGGTTGGGACCGGTGGGACCTTCCGAGTCGTCGCCCAACAAGGAAAGCGGCTCGCGTCAACAAGCTTCCGGGTGGTCCCAGCCGACACACCTCATATCGTTCAGTCTGCACTGGCAGCTGCGCCTCAGGCTAGAAGCCCGCAGCACATCATCCCGATCACAGTGACCGGGCTGGCGACGCACGAGCGCCTAGCGCTCGACGTGTACGCAGCGCGACCGGCTGCGGATGGAACTGAGAAGTATCACTACTTCAGCTCAGCATCGCTGCCACGGGCTAGCCGCCTAACGGAGGCCTTTTCTGTAGAACTAACGTCGGTGGTGGCTGCCGGGAAATACCTCTTTGTCTTGCGCAGTGGGCAGACGGTGATCGACGCTCAACCTGGGGAGATCGAGGGCAGCGGACGCGTCTTGATCGACGGGGGGGCGCTTCCATGAGGGATCCGAACCTGACGCGCAACCCGCAGTAGGTCAGTCCCCGGCAGATCGCTTGCGGACGCGGCTGGCGAGCAGCCCACGCCCCCGATGCATTGACGCCAGCCTTCTACTGCGGGCGATGACCCGAGAGACCAGAAGCGGCCGCGAGGCGGAGCAACACACGATAAGGAACCCACCCCGGTGTCGCGCTTGCCGGGCTAGGCCCAGGTTTGCAGTTTGCCTATGCGCCGCCGTGAATCTAGAGCCCTCGGTCGGCGCCCCGGTTTCGGCGAGCAGGAGGGCGAGAGCCGGAGACCGGGTCACGCACCGTTGGGTGGGTAGGGAGGCACTGCGACGCGGTGCCAGGCGGCTGCCTGGCTGCGGAGAGTGGGTGCGGCCCCGGTGTGTCGTACCCTCGGCGGATGCCAGACATCCTCCAGCTCGTCGCCGCCATTGACGGTCGCCTCGCTGATATCGCGGCCGAAATGAGCGCGCTCGGCGCCGCTAGGGCGGAGCTCGCCCCATCGCGCGCGGCGAGTCAAGCAGCGGGAGTCGCCGTTGCGGCCATCGCGAACCAGTCGCCGCGTCGAGGCTTGACGCCGCCACGTCGGCAGTCGGAGCGGTCCTTGCGTCGCAGGGTCGCTGAGCGGGTCGAAGTGACACGGGACACGGGTGGCGGATCACCCGCGCAGCGGTCGACGCGCAACCGGACGACAACGGTGGCGCGGCCCCAGGCCGCCGGTAGCGCGGTTCAAACCGAGAGTCTTGAATGGATCCTGGCTGACACTCCGGCGGGGTTGAGCGCGAATGCGATCGCCCGGCAGGCCAGCGCCGGCTACAGCCGCACCCTCAAGCTGTTGCACGAACTGGAGGCTGCCGGTCGGGTGCGCCGGTCGGGCTCGCGCCGCTCATCGGTGTGGCAGCTGATCACCGACGAGGATCGGATTGCGCAGCGCGCCGCCGAGCTTGAGCGCCTACGCAGCACCCCTAGCCAGCGGCGCGGGAGGGCCAGGGCCTCGTAGCGTCCTCCGCCAGCACGTCGGCGGTCGTTCCATGCGTCTCCCGGGACGGCGGACGAAAACGATCGTTCATGGGACGGGAGCGCTTCCGCGAATGCGGCGGGAGACCCCTTGCGCCCTGCTCCACTGCAGCTTTCGATCGTGTTAGGCGTCCTGACGCCGCGCAGCGGCGCTTTAGTCAGCTGCTGGTACGGTCGTTAATCGGGAAGTAGAGGCCTGACGCGTAATGCGCTCGGTCGCCGCATCATCTTGAGAACCACGACCGAGTAGGCCACCCGAGTGACCCTTGAGCTGCACCCGCCGGACCCCGCTTGTGATGACGCCGCCGAGCGTGGCTTTCGCGTCGCCTCGATGCGCCGTCGGATCGCGGTCAGCGTCGGCGGAGCGGCCGCCGTCGCCGCCCTGCTGGTCTACGCGCTCGCGGGGCGTGGATCGCAGTTCAGCGCGGCCCTGCGGACGGCCCCACTCACCCTGGTGGGGCTCTCGGTGCTGCTCCAGATCGGCGCGCTGCTGACCCGCACCGAGGCGTGGACGATATGCGTGCGGGCCGCCGGCGGCACGGTCAGCCGCCGGGTGCTGTTTCGCTCGGCCGCGTTCGGCTGCGTCGCAAGTATTGTCAACGGCTCGGTTGGGATGGCGGTACGGATCGCGTCGGTGCGGAGGGCCGCGCCGCTGACGACGCCGGGCGCGCCGGCGCTGGTGGCCGCCGAGGTGCCGATCATCACGGTCGAGTTGGCGCTCGTGGCGCTGTTCTCGTTCACGCTGGTCGCGCCGCTCGGCGTCCCGCTGTGGGTTCCGGCGATCATCATCATGCTGATGGTCGGTCTCGTCGCTCTGCTGAGACGCGTCTCAGACCGGCACCGGACCGGGCTTGGGGCCGGGCTCGCCGTCCTGCGCATGCAGAGCCGTGGCCGCCTGATCACGTTCGCCCTGCTGGCGGTGTGCGCCCAGGTGCTGCGCAACTGGCTGATGCTCCACGCGATCGGCGTGCACGTCTCGATCTTCGACTCGATGGCGCTGCTGATCGTCATGTTCACCGTCGGCCAGCTGCCGATCGGCCCGAGCACCGGGCCGGCGGCCACCGTCCTCATCCTCGGCGCGCACGGGGTCGCCGCCACCGCCGCCGCCGGCGTGCTGGTGACACTCACTGGCATCATCGGCTCCCTCATCTTCGCCGCTTGGGCGGCCACCGACAGCATCGCCAACCGCCGTCGCGCCGTCGCGACACCGCCAGTGATGCCGTCGGTCTTGACACCGCCGGTCGTTGCCCCGCAGACCTAGCGTTCCACGCTGACACTCGCCGCCGGCGCACTGGAGGATGACGCGCCGGATGCACCGCACGAGACCCGCGAGTCGCGCACGCACGTCGTGCCGTTCAACCCGAACGCGATCAGGCCTGGCACCCGGCGATCGAAACGTCGCCCGAGCTCTCGCGCGCCGTACCCCGGGCCGCGAGCGAAGCAATCGTCACTCCGATTCCCCTCACCACAGGCTGCGCTCGAGCGCCTCGCCGACGCCCGGCAGTGCGCGCAACGCTGCCGCCGCAGCCTCGACCGTCGACTGCCCCGGCGCGGCCTTGTACGTGAGCGTCTCCGTGCGCCGGCTTCCGTCGGGATCGTCGATCTGGACCACCAGGCTGACCGTCTCGCCGTGCGCGTGCTGGCCAGCACCGAGATGCCTCGCAACTGCGCGCAGCGCCCTGGCAGTCACGATCACCGCGACGCTGCTCAGCCCAAGATCGCCGTAGCCGCCGACCGGGGGTGACTCCTCTGCGAGGATCGTCGCTTCTGCACCCAGACTGTCGGCCAACGCGCGCGCATCGGATCTGTCAACGCCGCGGAGCCGGAGGACGAGCCGGTTGTCATTCATCGCTCGCTGCCCATTTTGCACGATCGACCGCCAGGGTCAGTCGCCACGCAAAAGGGCGCCGGAGACCGGCGTTCGAGTTGTCAGGGCCAAGGACAGGGTCAGCCTCCCTTACGCTGGCGACGCCCACACGAGCGGGCTTGGGCGAGCAATGAAGACAACCCTCGGCTACCGCCCAGTGCTCCTTGCCGCCGGCGGAGCCAGGCGCTGGCTGCCGCGGCGGCCAGACCAGCCCGTTCCTCGCCCAGCGCGACTCTAGGCAAACGCCGTCTTCATTCCGCCTCGGCCGGTGCGCGCACGACCGCCACGTCCAACCACCGCGCACATCCGGACGTCTCAGGTCCGACCTGCCAAGCGGATGCTCCGTCGCCGCAGCGCTCGCCGGCGGCGTGGACGTGTGAGGTAAGAGCAGTCGTGCCGGATGACTTCGCAGCGCGGCGTGCAGCGCGACCTGCGATCAGACCGTGCTACGTGCGGCGCTCGACGCTGTGCTGCTCGATTTCGAACTGGCGGATGCGGGAGAAATCGACTGTCGCGTCATCGGGGCTTCCGCTCGCGCGGAACGCGTCGAGGTCCTCCGGGCCGGCCCACCGCTCGAACACATTGACGCGGGTGGGATCCACCGGATCGGCCGAGACCGCGAAGTCCAGACAACCCGGCGCTTGGCGGGCGAGGCGCACAGCACTAACACTTGCCATGACATGAGCGTCTCGGTCTTCCGGATCGAGGACGAGGTGACCGCAGACGATGAGCATCCCCCCATTGTGGCGACGAACAGCTGCTGCTAGCGCCACAGGCAGCCGAGGCGATCGGCAAGACCGCGGGGACCCGTGGCTCAGCGGCCGATACGCGCTTGCGCTGTCGCCCACAGGCGGCGCCACGGCACAGACCAATTGGACGGCGCAAGCTGTCAGCATGGCCGCCACATCCTCGAGGAACGCGCGCTCGACTTGTCGCCAATTGACTCGGGTGACGCGAGGCGGTGAGAACACAAAGGCGAACGTGCGGACCGTGGCCCCGTACGGTTGAGCTCGACCGGCAGGAGGGGCCTAGCGCACTGGGTGCACCGCGTGAGTCGTCAGTTGGGTCGAGTGTGCGCGTCCCGCGTGCGGAAGCTGGTCCAAGCAGCCGCCGTGTCGATGCTGGCGTTGCTGCTCGGCGTCGCTGCTGTTGGGCCGAGCCGGCGATGCCTGATCACGCGTTGGCGCGACTGCTGGCCAACAATTCTGCACGTCTGCACGGATGCGTGCGAGGAACGGGATCGTGGCGCGCTCGACCTCTCAGATCACGCTCAAGCGCCTGCGCCGGCCGGTGGGCGACGTGCTTCGGACCTACAAGGTTGTCGTTGACGGGAACACGGTCGGGGACATCCGTCGTGGTGAGACCAAGACGTTCGACGTGCCTCCGGGCCGGCACGAGATCCACCTCGAGATCGACTTTGCACAAAGCCGGAACCTCGAGCTCAATCTGGCATCGGGCGATGTGGCGAGCCTCACCTGCAGCGCGCGTCCACCCAACGCGGGCTTGGCCGTGCTCGCGTCCAAGAACTACATCAAGCTCGAGCTTGTCGATGGATCGTGGCTCGCGTACGTTCCGGCGCGAGCCGTCGCCGGCGCCCGAGCTCGCTCGCGGAGCGCCCGACGATGAGGAGATGCAAGCCGCCTGGGAGGCATGGTCGCAGTCCTCCGATCACGCCACCGAGCTTCGCGGCGCACTGCAGGGCGCGATCCAGGCCGGCGAGAGCAGCGAGATCGCCCGCGTCAAGCAGGAGGTTGGCGCGGTGCTCGCCGAGCACCGCGCGCTCACCGATGAATACAAGCGCCTGAAGGCGCAGCGGCCCGATTGGAAGGCGCCCGCCCGAAGCCGCTAAAGCTGCGGCGGCCGGGTGTCAACCGCGGGCGAGGCGCTCAGTTACATCGGCGAGGGGCCGGCGACCGTGCCGCCGCGCGAGGAGTGAGATCCTCGGCGGCGGCGAGTGTCGTGTCGGACGGGCCGCTTAGCAGGACGCCTTCTTGGACACCGTGTCGGTCTCGGTGGCGGGTCCGGCCGGCGGGAGCGTCGACGTGAATGTCGCCGAATAAGGGCGCGTGTTGCCCTTGCAGCCGATCGAGGATGTGATCGCCACGGTCTTGCCGTGTACCTTACGAGTGCGCTTGAAGTACGTGAGCTGCTCTGACTCCAGTGACCCGACCAGCCCTGGCACCGGATAGTTGATGTAGTTGGGTGTCTTGACGGTGAACTGCAGGTATTTGCCGACCTGCTTGTACGTGGCCGGATAGGGTCCGGTTGACCCGGTCTTCAGCGCACCGCCCAGGCATTGATGAGTCGGGGTGTCGACGAAGAAGAAGGTGAGTTTGCCTTGGCCGCTGTTCCACACGTCGAGCTGCGGATCGCACGCCGAGCCCGCCGCCTTGAAGTCAGTCGCCGATCCGAGCGAAGCGGTGATGAAGCCGGTGGCGACCTCGGCCCCATTGGGGCAGACGGTGTCGTTCTCCGCATTGGCGATCTTGGTCAGGGAGCACGTCGGGAAGTCCTTGCCGTCCTCGACGAGGCCGTAAATCTTGGTGCTGATGATCGACTGAACCCCAGCGCGATTGCCGTCCGTGCCGGTGACCTTGAGCTTCTCCGTGTAGCCGATCGGCAGAGGCTTGGCAGGGGTGCCGGCTTGCTTCGACGTGAATCTCATACTGGCCGTGTAGGTGTTGATCGCCGCATACGCTGCCCCAGCGCCAGCGAGGACCGCCATGACTGTGAGTACTACCGCCAACCGTCTCAACTGTTCCTCCTTCGTTTGTTGGCCACAACCGTCGTGGCGCGAGGACGTGCCCGGCAGTCGACGGGCGACACCGCGGACCGGCGCGACTCACCCGTCAAGCTCTCCGCGCATGCCTGTGGGGAGCCGCGTCAGGGTCATACGATCGACGACGTGACGGAGGCGAGCCACGACAACGTGCTGCCTGAGACAGGTCGCCATCCCACTTCCCGAGAAGTTGCCGCCCAACGATCGCGATCCTCAGGTGTACCGCCGCGTTTCTCCTCGCCCTCTCCGGGGTTACGGTACCGCAAGTAACAGTAGCGTAACTAACGCTACTGTAACCAGCGCTCGATGGCAACTACTGATCGCGGCCGCGCGCTCTGGCAGGGTTCGGAGACCGCACCTGCCCGCCGGCGACGTGAAGCGCAGGCGGTCGCTGGGATCGAGGGAGGCCGGACGACGAGGTCGGTCGGATGCGCACCGCCTGGCGGCCTCAGCGGCTGATCAGCCTGATCGCTGCGTATTCCGTTCGTGGACCAGCGGGTTGCGCGCAATCCAGCCGCGGGCGTGACGCAGGAGCCGCTCGGGCGGGAACCGTTCGGGGTCGGTGAGTACGAGGCGGGCGTATTCGTCCGAGATGGCGGAAAGGATCCGCGCGGTGAGCTCCGGATCCCGTAGCTCGGCGTCTGGGCCTGTGACGGGCTGCACGGCGCGCGAGAGGCGCTCGAGGACCGCCGCACGCCCCTCGGCGATCTTGACATGCAGCGCTTCCGGGGCCCCTTCGGGAGGCATGAGCACCAGCCGCCAAGTCGTCGGTGAGCTGCGCACGGCCTGCAGATAGGCGTCCAGGGCCTCGAGCATCAGCTGCTCGGGATCGCCCTCGTCGAGGTTGGTCAGGGTGGTTTCGGAGACCTGCGCCAGCGCCCGGGAGGTTTCGCGCTCGATCACCGCCTCAAGGAGCTCGTGAAGGTCACTGAAGTGGTTGTAGACGAGCGCTCGCGTGACTCCGGCGCGACCCGAGACGGCCTCGATGGAGATCGCGTGAAAACCGCGCTCGGCGACCAATCGGGTCGTGACGTCGAGCAGCTGCTCGCGCCGAGCCGCTGCGCTGCGGCGTCCCGATCTCCCTGATTGCTCCTTCATACAGAAGATGATGCCACTTGTAACTGACGACCCTGTAAGTTTCGGTATCGTCACCACGAAGAGAGGACGAGCAATTGGGCCAGATGGGCTGCATCCGAGGGTTGACCTGCGTATGAAGGCTGTCGTCTGCGAGCAGGCACGGCTCGACGTGGCCGACCTGCCCGCCATCCGCCCAGGCCGCGGCCAGGTTCTGCTCCAGATACTGCGCTGTGGGATCTGCGGGTCCGATCTCCACGCTCGGCACCACGGCGATGACTTAGCCGAAGTGCTGACCGAAATCGGTTACACGGATTTCATGCGGTCTGATCAGCGCGTCGTCTTCGGCCATGAGTTCTGCGGCGAGGTTGCCGAATACGGCCCGGGTTGTCGCGAGGGCACGGCGACCGGCTCGCACGTGGTGGCGGTCCCGTTGGTCAGGCGGGATGGACAGCCGCAGGCGATCGGGCTTTCGGCGAAGGCGCCCGGCGCATATGCCGAGCAGGTCGTGGTTGAGGAGTCGCTGATGCTGCCGGTGCCCAACAGTCTACCGCCGGACGTCAGTGCCCTCACCGAGCCGCTGGCGATCGGGTGGCACGCGGTCCGCCGCAGCGAGATCGGCAAGCGCGACGTCGCGATCGTGATCGGCTGCGGCCCCATCGGCTTGGCGATCATCTGCCTGCTCAAGGCTCGCGGGCAACGCACCATCGTCGCCAGCGACCTCTCCGCGGCTCGGCGCGAGCTTGCCTTGCGATGTGGCGCTGACATCGTCGTTGACCCCGGACAGCATTCTCCGTACGAGGCCGGCGATCGCGGCCACGTCAACACGCTTCCAGGAGCCGTTGAGCTTGCGATCTCGACAATGGAGAAGTTGCAGCGGCTGCCGGTCCCCTGGCAGCACCTGTGGCGGACGATCGACATGCTCGGCATCAAGCCCAAGCGCCCTACGATCTTCGAGTGCGTCGGGTTGCCCGGGATGCTCGACGGTGTGATCGCCTCCGCACCGTTGTTCTCGCGAGTGATCGGCGTAGGGGTGTGCATGGGCGCGGACCGGATTCGCCCGTCGATGGCGATCAACAAAGAGATCGATCTGCGGTTCGTGGTCGGCTACACCCCTCTTGAGTTTCACGACACGCTCCACATGCTGGCCGACGGCAAGCTCGATGCGGCGCCGCTGCTCACCGGAGTGGTCGGGCTGGAAGGAGTCGCGTCCGCGTTTGACGCGCTCGCCAACCCCGACAAGCACGCCAAGATCCTGATCGACCCACAGAGTCCGGCCCGCGAGCCGGCGCCGCTGCCCTCTCGATGACGGCGTCGGTGACGCCTGCTGGGCGCGGCCGCAACCCGTTCGACCACACCGGCGTGCTGCGTGGCGACGAAGGGGTCTCCCGCTACGGCGGCCTTCCCGACTCAGTGGTGCACCTGCTGCGCGCGAGCGTCGACCGCGAGCCGGGATCGCTCGCGGTCATCGAGGTGGGCGGAGACCGGTTCACCTATCAGGAGCTGTGGGACCGGGCAGCGCGGGTGGCCGGAGGCCTGCGGGCCGCCGGGCTCGAGCGCGGCGACCGGGCGGCGATCGTGCTGCCCAACGGCCTTGACTGGGTGCTCGCCTTCTGGGGAACGCAGCTGGCCGGCGCGGTCGCGGTGCCCGTCAACACCCGCTTCAAAGAGCCGGAGGTGGAGTACATCATCGCCGATTCCGGTGCGCGTCATGTCTTTCGTGCCGCCCGTCCGCTCCCCGACGGAGACCCCGTGCTCGTGGAGGATCTCACGCCCGAGGATCTGGCGGCGATCTTCTATACGAGCGGCACGACCGGGTTTCCGAAGGGCGCGATGACCTCACACGTCAACTTCCTGGCCAACATCGAGAACGCGGTGCGGTGCGTGGGCATCGACCGCGCCGAGGGTCCCGCTCTCGCGACGTTGATCAACGTTCCGCTGTTCCATGTCACAGGCTGTAACAGCCAACTGCTGGTCATGGCCGGTCTGGGAGGCCGCGCCTTCATCTTGGCCGACGCGCTTGACCTCGACGGCTTCCTGCGCACGGCGAGCGAGGAGCAAATTCAGATGCTCACCTCGGTCCCGGCCATCTACCACGCACTGACGCGCCACCCACGCTTTGCGCAGACTGATCTTAGTCACGTGCGATGGGTCTCCTACGGAGGCGCGCCGATCGCCCCCGGCGCAGTTCACTCAATCATGCAGGCGTTCCCCGGTGCCCGAGTGGGTAACGGCTTCGGCCTCACCGAGACATCGTCGCTGAGCTCCTACCTGCCCCACGAGGACGCAACCGCCCACGCGGACTCCGTCGGCTTTGCGATGCCCGTCGTCGACCTCGCGCTGCGCGAGCCCGATGCCGTCACCGGCGTGGGCGAGCTACTCATCCGCGGCCAGAACGTCGTTCAGAGCTACTGGAACAAGCCTGAGGCCACCGCCGAGACATTCGTCGACGGATGGCTGCACACGGGCGATCTGGCTCGCATCGACCAGGACGGTCTGCTGTACATCGTCGACCGCGTCAAGGACATGATTAACCGTGGCGGCGAGAACGTCTACTGCATCGAGGTCGAGGCGGCGCTCGCGGACGCGCCCGGCGTGCTCGAGGCCGCGGTGATCCCCGTGCCCGACGACATGATGGGCGAGAAGGTCGGCGCCGTGATCGTAACTGGACGGGAATTCAAGCTCGACCAGGCCATCGGCCACGTGCGGGAGCGGATCGCGGACTTCAAGGTTCCTCAGTACGTCGCGCTGCGCGATCAGCCCCTCCCGCGCAACCCCGGCGGAAAAGTGCTCAAGGCCCTCCTGCGCGACGACACCGAATGGGGCGATCCGCTCACCTAGGCATGCAGTCCGGTGGCCAGTCGGTCCAGGCCAGCGCGACATGGCACACGATAAACCCAAGGAGGCACGCCGTGGGATGCGTCGACGTCAAGCGGCTCGACATCACCGAGACCAATGAGGCAGTACAGGAGCTCATCAAGGTCACTGAGAACCCTCGCCACCGCTATCTGCTCCAAGCCTACGACCGCCATCGTAATCTCGAGCATGCTGGCCGTTTTGAGGAGATCTTCACGCCCGATATGACCGTGGAGCACCCCGTGTACCGCTTCAGCATGATCGGGCGGCCCCCATTGACGCTCGAGGGCCGCCAGCAGATCGAGCCTCTCTACCGATTCTGGGCAGAGACCAACCAGTCGATTTTCTACAGCGAATCTGAAACGTTGGCTGTCGGCGATTTCATGATCGTGAGCACGATGATCGGCTACCAGCAGACGCTCGGCTCGGCGCTCGTCGCAGCGGGAAGCGACGCCGACGAGGACGCCGTGTACCTACTCAAAGGTCGCGTCGCGATGATGTGGCCCTACGACGAACGCTGTCGACTGGTTGGCGAAAACGTCTGGGAGTACGACGAGTCCGAGCACGACCTGATCAGGCTCGAGCACGACGAGGTGCTGACCACACAACAGGCCGCCGAATTGCTCGAGGCCCACATCAAGCCACTACCCCCCTTCGACGACAGCCTCCTCCCCAGAATCAGGCCTGGCCGTCAAGCCAGTAAGTCCCGAGCTCACAGCTAAGGAACCTCAATCGCGATCCCGCGGATGAGGCCGAGAGCCTCGGTGATCCGGTTGGCACACGTGTAGCGGCGACGGCACGGCTACACGTCGGGCTGAGTCAGACGAACTCAGGCTCGAAGCCCAGTCGACGATCGTCGAGGTGAATTGCTGAGGGTCGTGGGCATGCATCGCGTGTGCCATCTCGGGCAGGTGGATCACCTCGAAGGTTTGGCCCGCGGCGGTGACGAGCTCGCGGGCGTACGCGACCGGTTGGTCAGACAGGGCGCCCATCAGCGGGTCTTGCGCGAGGAGAGGCGCAACGCCAACGCGTATCTGGAGGAGAAGAACAACCCGCGCAAGAGGCGCCGCCCAACCCGCGCGGTGGGCACGACGCGCAGCCAAGGCGACGATGTCGTCCTTAGGCCGAACCTCGAAGCGGATGTGCTGTCGCTGCTCCCAGACGCGGACGAGGAGCTCGTCCGTGGTCGGATGCCATAGGAGGATCACGCCAAGCCCATCGTTGCTGCGAGAGGCCAGATCACGCTGGCGCTCGAGCGCTCTCACCCTCACGGCGCCGCGGCTGGCGCTCGGTCGGTACTGGTCGCCGCCGGCCACGTGTCGTCGTGCTCGGCACGTCTGAACATGTTGCCCATCGTGGCTGCCTCCTGCGGTCGGTTTTGGGTGCTGGGATCACGATCTCGCTTGACGTCGCCCCTCGCGTCCGTCGGACCCCCCGTGTGGCTGCCCCGGTGTCGATCGCTGGTGCAAGCCGGGTTAGAGGAACAGCTCGGTCGCGCACCACGCGATGATCGCGAGGATGGCCACGGCGACTAGCAGTTTCGTAACCAGTCGGTGCGGCGTCGCGGCGATTGGGCTTGGCAGCTGGACGAGCTGCCCTGGCTGGCCCTGTAGCAGCACGTCGCGGGCGATGTCTGCACCGGATGCCGCGACGAGCACGTCGCGCGGGCCAGCGGCCAGAAGCTCGGGCACGTCGGATCCACGGGTGCGACGCAGTATCGACACCACGCCTTCCTCGCGGAGCAGGCCCTGAATGAATTGAGCTTCGGACTCGTTCTGTGCGCCTGCGACCTTGATCCAGCGCTGGCGATCGCCAGGTGATTCCGTCATGTTGGTGCTCTCTTTCTCTCTCTGAGACGTCTGCCGGGGACATAGCGACCTTCGCGCTGTCGCTCTCGCTTTGCGCCTTGGTGCATGCCAGGCCAGGAGCCTGGTTTGCGCCGCTAAGACCCGAGCGGCGCCGATGTCTCGGCGCCGCTCGGTGCTCCGCGTCGAGGCTGTCTGGCTGCTATCTGGCGGAGGACCAGAAGGCGCAGTGGTGCTCCGCGGCGAAGTCGACTTCGACTTGCGGGTGGGGCGGAGCCAGGGACAGCATCTGCTGCGTGTAGCTGTTGAAGGCCGGCCACATCGGCTGGCCGGTCGAGGACGGGACGCCGCGGGCGGCGAAGTTCGTCCAGTAGCTCTGCATGCTGGCCGCGAGCTGCTGCTGAGGCGCGGAGAGCGTCCCCGGGTAGTACGCGGTCGGTAGACCGAACAGGTACTGCAGCTCGGATTCGTGGGCGGCTCCGAACGGGAAGACGGCCGGAGCCGCGACGGGCGGCACGAACCGCTCCGGTGCATTCTCATCGTTGAACTCGTAGGCGAATGTTGGAACGTACCTGGCCGTCTCCTGGTCCACGGTGAGCGCAGGGCACGCGAAGTTCGCGTCGGTGTCCAGTGCGCTGAACGCGATCGCGGGACTCGAGTAGGCGCTGAGCGGATACTGCCTCGTGACCTGGGACGCGGCGGCGGCAGACACGCCGAACGTCGACGCGATCGTGTTCTGATAGTTCGCCGCCGTGACCGAGCCGTCGGGCAAGACCACCGTGTGCCCGGAGTTGATGCTCAGCCCCAGGGAGACAAACAGCCGCTCCTCGTCGTGATTGGAGCCGTTGATGACGGGGACGCGGTTGAACTGTCCGCTGGCGAGAGCTGTCCCGATGGACTGCGTCAGCACCCGGCCGTCAATGACTCCGGGAACGTATCCAGTTTGGGTCTGGTCGGCGAGGATGGTCGAGACCGGCAGCGACCGCAGGCAGGCCGCGGTCTGATCGGCGCAGCCAGCCGTGGTGGCGAACGCCTCGCCGGCTGTCTCGGCCTGGGCCAGCGGCGTTTGGTTCAGCGCGAAATCGCCGCTCTCGACGATGGCCCGCTGGAAGAGTCCGCGAGCGCCGGGGGACGCCACCTGCGCCAGCACCGAGGTGCCACCGGCCGATTCGCCGGCGATCGTCACGTTGCGCGGGTCGCCGCCGAACGAGCGGATGTTGCGTTGCACCCAGCGCAGCGCTGCCTGCTGATCCATGAACCCGTAGTCACCGGACGACCCGCCGGGGCGGTCGGCCAGTGCTGGGTGCGCGAGGAACCCCAAAGCACCCAGCCGATAGTTGATCGTGACCACGACCGACCCGTCGGCTGCGAGCTGGGATGGGTCGTAGTCGTTGCTTTCGCCCAGCCAGAGTCCGCCGCCGTGAATCCAGACGACAACGGGCCGACCGCGCATCCGGTGCTGCCCAGCGGCGGGGGTGTAGACGTTCAGGTACAGGCAGTTTTCGTTCTCACTGTGGAGCCCGAAGAAGTTCCCCGGCTGCGGGCAGCCTGAGCCAAACTGCGTGGCGTCGCGTACGCCACCCCAGCGAGCCGGTGGCCGGGGCGCGCGCCAACGTAGCCTGCCTACGGGCGGTGCGGCGTACGGAATGCCGAGGTACTCGTCAGTGGCGCCGACCGTCTTACCGGCAAGTGAACCGGTGGCGACGGTGATGCGCGGGGCGCTGCTCATGCTGCTGCTCTGACCCGGGGTCGGGCTGGCACCTGCGACCGGAGCGGTCCCTGCAAGGGCTCCGATGGCGATCACTGCGATGCAGGACCCCGATCCCGCACCTCGCCTGATCCCTGCTCTCATCAACTTCCAACTCGCGTTCACGATCTCAACTCCTCTGGCATGGGTGTTTGCATTGCGCATCACCGTCGCTGCCGGAGCGGCCCGTCGCGCCTGCGGCGGGCCCTAGTGGGTCCCCTGGCGGACTCCCGGGCGGTGCTTGCACGGGGCCACCGGGCGTAGGACACCCAGGGCCGCTCAACACACGCGGGGCACGTCGGATCGATCACGAACTGCGAGCCCTCGGCGGTCCCCGCGTGCAGCGCAAGCTGCGGCCTAGAGCGTCGGTGATCTCCGGGGCTGCATGGCCTTCTCCCAGAAGCGCGCGAATCGCAAGAGGTTCGCCTCGGCCATCGGAGTTCCGAGCAGCTCAAGTCCTACCGGCAGGCCATTTGCCGTCAAGCCGACCGGAATGGTGATTGCCGGCAGCCCCGCCTGAGAAGCGATGACGGTGTTCGTCGGGAAGGTGAGTGCCTGGTATTTCTCGGCTGTGAGCTCTTCACGGGTGGGCGGAATGACTTGCACCGTTGGGTAGGCGAGGAAGTCGAGTCCATGCGTCGCAAAGATGGTCAGGATGGCTCTCCGGAAATGCTCCTGATTAAGCCGGCGCTGCAGGTAGTCGGCGTCGCCGGCGAGCGTGTCCGGGCCGGTGGCGATGCTGTGGAACAAATCATTGAGCGGATGGAACTGCCCGCTGCTGTAGATCTCCATGAAACTCGACACTGGGGCGCGGGGGCGTTTGCCCAGGAACTCGCTGATGTCGGCTTTGGATTGCTTGATGTACACCGAGGTGTTCGCGATCCATGCGGACAGGTCGCTGATCTCGAGGTCTGGGATCGCGATGACGCCGAGATCTCCGAGCGAGGAGATAGCGGCTCGCACGACTCGGTTGACAGGGACCGCATCCGGGTTCAGGTCAGAGCCAAAACCGGTCTCGAGGACGCCGAGCCGCCAAGTCTCCTGCTGGATATCCGCCGCGAGGGCTTGCGCATAGCCTCCCCGTCTTAGCCCGGCCAACGCCGTGACAGTAAACGGGTCCTCAGAGTCGTACCCGGCGATGCTGTCCAGCAGCGTCGCGACATCCGCGACCGTCCGGCCGACGGGCGCGGGGGTGTCCTGGAAATGGACGAGAGGCGAGAACCCGGCTCGGCTGATCAGGCCGGTCGTGACGCGCAGGCCGAAGAGGTTGTTGAACGACGCCGGAATGCGGATTGACCCTCCAGTGTCCTCGCCGATCCCGACGAGCCCGAAGTTGGCGGCGATTCCGGCCGCTGTACCGGCGCTGGAGCCACCCGACTCTCGTCCAAGGCTGTAGGGGTTCTTGGTGTGGCCAGTGACCGACGAAGAGGAGAACCAGCCCGCCGCAAAATCGCACATCGCGGTCTTGGCAAGGATGATCGCGCCGGCGTCCTTGAGTCTCGTGATCACTGTCGCGTCCGATTCCGGGACGTAGGCATCGAACAGGAGTGAGCCGAACGTGGTGCGAAGCCCGGCGGTTTCGGCTTGGTCCTTCACCAGCACCGGAATCCCGTGGAGTGGTCCGGAGAGCGCGCCCGTCGTCGCGAGGAATTCATCGCGAGCGACGGCTTCCTCCCTCGCGCCAGGATTCACAGTCACCACGGCCTGAATCTCCGCGCCGGTGTCATTGTGCGCCTGGATCCTGGCGAGGTACCAATCGACCAGCTCAGCCGCAGTGAGATCGCCGCGCCGCGTTGCCGCGTGAAAGGCGCCGATGGTGAGTTCGCTGTACCCGTTGTCGAGGTCGATCACAAGCGGCCTGGGTCCTCGAAACGGCCGCCTATACAGCCGCGGCGCCGGCTCGAAGCGCATCCGGCGTCACACCGCGCAGTTCCCTACGTGAGCTTATGCCGAGCTTGTTGAACACCTTGCGCAGATGCCATTCGACGGTGCGTGGGCTGACGAACAACTCGGCGCCAATTTCGGGATTCGTTTTTCCTTCGCCGGCGAGGCGCGCGATCTGCGCCTCCTGCGCGGTGAGCTCGTCGCGCGTCTCAACCGCGCGTTTGCGCACCGTCTCGCCGGTCGCCAACAACTCGCGCCGAGCTCGCTCAGCGAAGCCGTCGGCACCGATGTCGCTGAGCATTTCGTGGGCGAGCCGCAGGTGCTCACGGGCGTCGACACGCCGGCCGCCGCGGCGCAGCCACTCCCCGTAAAGCAGGTGCGCCCTGGCCAACTCGACTCGGACCCGGGTCCGGCCAAGGCGCTCGATCGCCTCGATATAGAAGCGCTCGGCGTTCTCCCGGGAGTTCACCAGCGCTCGCGAACGCGCCTCGATCCCGAGCGCCCAATCTGTGTTGCCGGCCCGAGTCGTCTCTGCCAGGCGCTCGACGGCGGCGGCCGCGGTTTTGCCCTCCCCGCTCCGGCTTGCGGCCTCGATCAGCTCCGTCAGCGCCCACCCCAGGACGCCGAGGTCTTCATATTCGCATGCTGCCTCGGCCGCGACCAGCGCCTCGGCGTAGCGACCAAGGCCGTTGTAGAGCAACGCGGCCAAATAGTGGCTGATGGCGACCCCCATACCCTCGCCGCGGCGCTCCACATCATCGAGCGTGGCCTGGATCAACCGAGACGCTTCCGTCTCATCGCCGCGCCACGCGGCGAGGGCCACAGCGCCGTACGCGGCGAGTTGGGTCTCAGTCTCGTCGGTGACCGCTTGCACCTCTCCCGTCAGCGAGGCGCCCTGGTCCAGTTCGCCCCAGAGCCCGTGAACGAAGATGCGTGACCGCAGCGCAATAGGGAGCACCGTCAATGCGCCGGCCTGCCGGGCGATCCGCACATGATCAGCGCAGAGCAACTCCCAGCTCTCGTCGTCCCACAGGTCCTGAGCGACACGTCCGACGAGCCACAGCCATCGAAGCGCGTCGTCGGTTGCGAGGTCCTGGCTCCGAAAGGCGCTCACCGCGCGCTTGAGGAGCGGGGTGGCAGCCGGGCGGCCTTCGGTGATCAGAAGTGCCAGTCCGTCCAAGAGCAGATCGGAGGGGCGGGGAGCCGTGGGCAACGCAGGTGCCGCTTGGGCTGCTCTTGCCACCTCCGACGTGTCGGCGCCCCGCGACAGGCGCCCGACGATGACGGCGGCGGAGAAGGCGTCGAGATAGGTCTCTCGGGCGAGCCCGATGTCGAGAGGCTCCAAGCGCTTGGCGGCGTCAAGGAGAAGCGGGGGGGCGTCGTTCCCGCGTCGCAGGGCGAATGCGATCTTCGCGCGCAGCAGATCGGCACGGGCGAGTTGCAGCTCATCGAATGGCCCAGCCTGGGCCATCGCCAGCAGGGCGAGCGCGGCGTCGGAGGCGCCGGCCTGGTGCTTGGCCTGCGCCGCGGCAAGAGCTCTGCGTGCCCGGAGCCCGGGATCCACCGTGAGTCGGGCGGACTCCTGGAGGAAGGCCGCCGCAGCGGCTACGCCGCCACGCGTCTGTGCCCGGTCGGCCGATGATTCCAGCTCGCCGGCGACTGCTTCGTCGGGGCCGTCGGCCGCGTTCGCACGATGCCACGCGCGGCGGTCAGGATCGAGGTCGGGGTCGGTGATCTCCGCGAGGGCGCGATGAACGTCGTGGCGGTCCTGGGCCGACGCCGACCGGTACGCCGCAGAGCGCACAAGTGGATGGCGAAACCGGACCGACGAGCCGATCTTGATCAGCCCAGTCGCCTCGGCGGTCGTGGCCACATCGGCGGAGATGCCGAGTCGCTCCACGGCGCGCCACAAGAGCGTCGCGTCGCCGACGGGCTCGGCTGCGGCTGTCAGCAGCAAACGACGGGTGTCGTCTGACAGAGGCGCGAGGCGCCGGAGGAAGCCTTGCTCGATCCGACTGGCCAATGGCATCGTGGTCGGGAGTCCGAATCCGAAGGCAAGCTCGGCCGGTGTCAGCCCGTGGGGCAGCTCCAGCAGCGCCAGCGGATTTCCGTGCGTCTCGGCGACGATCCGGTCACGCACCCGCTGATCCACGGGGCCACTGACCACGGTGTCCAGCAATGTCCGGGCGTCGCTGTCGCGCAAACCGGTAACGATGAGCTCAGGCAACCGCGCCAAGTCCTGGACTGCGCTGGGTTCGCGCACCGCGAACACCAACGCGACGCGCTCCGCCAGGAGCCGATGGGCGACAAACGCGAGCGTCTGGGCCGAGACTCGGTCGAGCCATTGCGCATCATCGACCAGGCAGACCAGCGGTTCCTCATCGGCAACATCGGACATGAGGCTGAGGACGGCCAGCCCAACCAGAAATCGGTCCGGCGGCTCACCCGCGCTCAAGCCGAAAGCGGTCGCGAGCGCGTCACCCTGCGGGCCGGGCAGACGCTCGAGGTGGCCCAGCAGCGGGCCGCAGAGCTGGTGAAGCCCCGCGTAGGCGAGTTCCATCTCGCCCTCGATCCCGGCCGCGCGGGCGATGCGGCACCCTGAGGCGCGTTCTCGCACGTACCCCAATAGCGCCGTCTTGCCGATGCCGGCTTCTCCACGCAGGACCAGCGCCCCGCTTTGCCCAGTCCGAGTCTGGGCCAACAGCCGATCCAGCGCTGCGCACTCGCTGGCCCGACCACGCAACCCCGACGGCTGGGGATAGGTCGTGGTCATAATCGAGTCGACCTTAGTCGTCCCGATACCGGGTCGCAACTTCGGTGGCTGGCGCTGGATCCTGGTGGTCGGCGAAGTCCGCAGAGCGGTCGTGCTCATGTTGACCTCCAGTTGAGTCGTCGGTGGCATCACGCTTGGGGTTCGCGCCGTTAGTCGCGCCTGGGCCGGGCGCCTGAGGAATGCCTGACTTAGCCTCCGACCGTCGTGGTCGCGTCGATCGCGCCGCGGATCTCCCGCGCCCACGCGGCCGACGTGAACCCTGCGTCGACGGCGTCGACGAGGATGAGGTCGCTGACAGCGTTGTCGGTCCTCAGGTGGAGGATCTCGCGATATTCCGGTGACTCGTGCCACTGCTTGGCGGTGTCCATGTCGGGAAACGACATCAACACGACCGAGCCCGGCCACGCACCCTCAATCGACTCGACCTGAGCGTCGAGCGCGAGCCACTGACCTCCGTATGGAATGAACGTGGCCTCGACCTGCTCCAGATAGTCAAGGTTCTCCGGCTTGGGGATCCCGCCCGGGATCCGCAGATGGTTGATGAGATACGTCGTCATGGTGACCTCCGTCGGTTCGTAGTGACACGACCATCGCGCCCTGCGACTGTGGTCGCGCCTGCGGAGGTCCCTGGCCGGAGCCCTGGTCAGCCGCCGAGGATCCCGACCACCCGACGCTGTTCCCCGCTGGTGATCCCGCTCACGGAACTGCGGTGCTGATCCGATCAGGCCCGTGCTGGTGCCCGAGCCACGTCGGACAGAGCCCCGCGGAGCTCCCTGCGGGAGCTGACGCCGAGTTTGGAGAACACCTTGCGCAGGTGCCATTCCACCGTGCGCGGGCTGATGAAGAGCTGCGCGCCGATCTCGTGATTCGTCCAGCCGTCGCCAGCGAGTCGCGCCACCTGCGCCTCCTGCGCGGTCAGCTCGTCCAGCGTGTCGGCGCGGCGCTTGCGGACGGTCTCGCCCGTAGCGAGCAGCTCACGCCGCGCGCGCTCGGCGAAGCCGTCAGCGCCGACGCGAGTGAACACCGTATGGGCGGCACGCAACTGCTCCCGTGCGTCCACGCGCCGATTTTCCCGGCGCAGCCACTCGCCATACAGAAGCTCGGCCCGCGCGCGGTGCAGAGCGAGCCGGCTGTCGCCAAGGTGGTCAAGCGCCTCACGATGAAGGCGCTCCGCGTCGGCGCCGTCGCTCACCAAGGCGCGCGAGCGGGCCTGGATCCCTCGCGCCCAGCCCGTCTCGCCGGCGCGGGTGCGTTCCTCGAGCCGGCGCAGGGCGGAGGAAGCGAGCACAAAATCTCCGCTTCGAACGCTCGCCTCGATCAGCTCAGGTAGTGCCCAGTTGAGCAGGCCCAGATCGTCGCGCTCGCACGCCCGTTGAGCTGCGGCGAGTGCGGTCGGGTAGCTCGCGATGCCGTTGTTCAGGACGGCGGTGGCGTACTCGGCCCAGGCAATCGCCCTCCCCTCCCCTCGTTCCGTCGCGTCTCTGATACTGGAATCGCTCAACGCCCTCACGCTGGCTTCCTGGCCCCGCCACGCGGCCAGTACCAGTGAGGCATATCTGAGAGGCGTCGTGCCAGCGGCGTCAGTGATGGCGTCCGCTTCTTGGATTAACGCCGACGCCGCGGCGAACTGTCCCGCCTGAACCTCGACCCCGGCGCGGTAGCTCAGGGCGACCGGCAGAACGGTGAGCGCGCCCGTTGTGCGAGCGAACTTCAACGCTCGAGCAGTCAGCTGATGCCACGCCTCGTCCTCCCACACATCGTGAGAGACCGGTGACAGCAACCACAGCCAACGCAGGTCCTCGTCACCCGGGCCGTGCCTCTGCACGAACGCCTCCAAGGCCCGCCTCAGCAGTGGCACGCCGCTGTCGGACCCATCCGTGAAGCGAATCGCCAGCCCATCCAACAGAAGGTCAATCGCTGTCGGTGGTTGGCGACCTGGAGGTGCGCGCCTGGCCGCCTCGGCCACGTCCCTGAGTTGATGGCTGTCCCCAAGACGACCCGCGAAAATGCCGGCTCCGAGCGCCTCGAGGTATGTCTCGCGCGCGAGCCCAGAGTCGAGCGGCTCAAGCCGCCGCGCGGCGCCGAGCAGCAGTCGCGGCGCGTCGTTGCCTCGGGTGCGTACAAACGCCAGCTGGGCGCGCAGCCGCTCGAGCCGAGCGCGTTGAACAGCGCTAAGGGGGCTCAACTCGGCGGTCGCGACAAGCTCCAGCGCGACCGCTGGGTCGCCCGCATCGAACTTCGCCTGGGCGGCGGCCAGACCCCGCTCGCCCCGCCGGATCGGGTCGGGCGTCAGTTCGGTCGCGCGCTGCAGGAACGCGGCCATCGCCGCGACCCCACCACGCAACCGCGCCCGGTCAGCGGAACGCTCCAGCTCAGCGGCGACCGCCTCGTCGGGTTGGACTGCCGCACAGGCGAGATGCCACGCTCGGCGATCCGGGTCCAGATCAGCGTCGGTCTGATCAGCCAAAGCACGATGCACCGCGTGGACGTCGCCCAACCCCGCCGTCCGGCGTGCCGCCGAGCGCACCAGCGGATGGCGAAAGCGCACGCGCGAACCGATCTCGATCAACCCGGCCGCCTCGGCGGGAGCAGCCGCGTGAGCGTCGATGCCCAGACTCTGCGCGGCGCGCCACAACAGGGTCGCATCGCCAACCGGCTCGACCGCCGCCATCAGCAGGAGCCGCCGCGTTGGAGCCGGCAGCGGTTCGAGCCGCCGCGCAAAACCCTGCTCGATACGACTCGCCAGCCCCAGCGCCTCCGGCAAGCCGAATCCGCCGGCCAACTCTGCGGGCGTCAACCCGCGAGGAAACTCCAGCAGCGCCAGCGGGTTGCCGCGTGCCTCCCCAATGACCCGGTCACGAACCAACTCGTCCACCGGGCCGAGGACGGCCGCCCCCAGCAGCGCGCGCGCGTCGTCATCGCCCAAGCCGCCGACCACCAGTTCTGGCAGCCCGGTCAACTCGTGGCCGCTACTTGGCTCGCGAAGAGCGAACACCAGTGCAACTCGCTCTGCCAACAGCCGACGCGCGACAAACGCGAGCGTCTGTGCCGAGGCCTGGTCAAGCCACTGCGCGTCATCGACGAGGCAGACCAGGGGTCGCTCCTCTGAGGCCTCAGCCAGCAAACCGAGCGCCGCCAGGCCGACAAGAGACCGATCTGGCGCCTTTCCCGCGGTCAGACCAAATGCCGAACCCAACGCCTCCCGCTGTGCCGCCGGCAGGCGATCGAGCCGATCCTCGAACCGCATGAAGAGCTGCTGCAGCCCGGCAAACGGCAGCTCCATCTCGGACTCAACGCCCGCCGCCCGAACCACAGCGCACCCCGTCGCGCTCCTCGCGAGGAACTCCAGCAATGCCGTCTTCCCGACACCTGCCTCGCCTCGCACGACCAACACGCGACTCTCACCAGCGCGAATCTCCCGAATGAGCTGGTCCAGCATCTCGCACTCGTCGCGGCGTCCTCGCAGGCCCGGTCCGAGATCACCGCCAGACATTGCCCACCAACCGAGCCTAGTGCCGGCTCGGGACTCTCGCAAGCGCGTGTCTCAGCTGGGTCACCGCGGACGTTGCGGCTCCGGACATCCTCGGCCGCTGACCACGCCGCCCGGCCCGACTGGCCGACGGGCGCGAGCCGTGACCAGGGGTTTTTACAGGCGCGACGAGAGGCACGGGCGGGGACTCTGGTCGGCACTACACGACTAGCCGCCAACCGTAGCCTCGGTCCGCGGCACGAACTCAGGAGCTCAGATGTCCACGACCACTGACGTTGCAGAACAGACTCACAACAGCGCTGCTATCCGGCCGTTTCGGGTCGAGTTTCCCGAGGCTGAGGTCACCGAGCTTCGTCGGCGCATCCTCGCGACCCGCTGGCCCGAGCGCGAGACAGTTGACGACGACTCCCAGGGCGTCCCGCTCGCGATGCTGCAGCAGCTCGCGCGCTACTGGGCGACGGACTATGACTGGCGTGCGTGCGAGGCGAAACTGAACGACCTGCCGCAGTTCATCACCGAAATCGATGGGCTGGACATCCACTTCATTCACGTTCGCTCCCCGCACGAGGACGCGCTGCCGCTCGTCGTGACGCATGGGTGGCCAGGCTCGATCATCGAGCAGCTGAAGATCATCGAGCCGCTCACCAACCCCACGGCTCATGGTGCGAGCGCATCGAACGCGTTCCATCTGGTGATCCCCTCGCTGCCGGGCCACGGGTTCTCCGCCAAGCCGACGAGCCCGGGTTGGGATCCGGTCCGGATCGCTCGTGCCTGGGTCCTGCTGATGAAACGCCTCGGCTACGACCGGTTCGTCGCACAGGGCGGCGACTGGGGCGCGGCGATCACGCAGACAATGGGAGCGCAGGCTCCTCCGGAGCTGCTCGGCATCCACTCCAACATGCCCGGCACCGCCCCCGCCGAGCTCCTCGCCGGGTTCGAGCACGGCGACCCGCCTCCCGCGGATCTCGCAGGCGACGAGCTGCGTGCGTACGAGCAGTTGAGCCGCTTCTACACGCAGCACGTTGCCTACGCACAGATCATGGCCACCCGCCCGCAAACGCTCTACGGCCTGGCGGACTCCCCCATCGATCTCGCGGCATTCACGCTCGACCACGGCGACGGGACCGGCCAGCCCGGGCTCGTCAAACAGATCCTTCAGGGAGACCTGCGGGGCGACCTCACCCGAGACGACATCCTCGACAACCTCACGCTCTACTGGTTGACGAACACTGGGGTTTCCGCGGCTCGTCTCTACTGGGAGGCCAAGGGGCATTTCTTCGACGCCAAGCCCATCACGATCCCGTACGCGATCAGCGTCTTTCCCGACGAGCTCTACCAGGCCCCCCGCAGCTGGGCAGAGCGCGCGTACCCGCACAACCTCCTCTACTTCAACGAGGTCGCCCGCGGCGGCCACTTCGCTGCCTGGGAGCAGCCGCAGCTGTTCTCAGAAGAGGTGCGCGCGGCGTTCCGGTCACTGCGATAGGGACACCACGTTCGAGCGGCGGCAAATGCCTCCGTTCGCCATGCGGCCGAGTGGCTCGACTCCGAGCCACTCGGCCCACCGGGCGGTCGTCCTCCTGGACCTCTCAACGGTCAGGCGCCACGTTCACGTTCAGGTGGTCAGCGATCGCAGCGGGGCCCACCATGTCCAGCGCGCGACGGCAACCGCGCGCATGGCGACGTCACGAGCAATAGCAAACATTTGCAGCTACTTCTGATGCCGCCGCTGGGGTTCGAACCCAGGACCTTCGGATTAAAAGTCCGCTGCTCTACCAACTGAGCTACGGCGGCGAGACAAGTGATGATCCCGCACCTGACCTCGATCAGGCTGCGACCCCACGGGCTCTGAGCCTAGATGGTTGGTCCCCGCGGGGATCAACCGTCACCGGCGTAGGCCACGGTCTCGATCTCGACGAGCATCCGCGGGTCGATCAGCCCGGAGACCTCGACCATGGTGGCCAGCGGGCGGTGCGCGCCGAAGAAGTCACCGTGGGCGCGACCGACCTCGTCCGCGCGGGAGATATCGGTGACGTAGATGCGGTTCTGGATGACATCGGCGGCGCCGAGGCCGACCCGGGAGAGCTCGTGGAGGATCTTGGTGAAGATCTCGACGGCCTGCTCGTAGGGGGTCTCACCGCACATCGCTCCGCTGGGCTGGACGGAGGTCGTCCCGCCGACGAGGACGAAGTCGCCGACGCGCAGCAGGCGGCTGTAGCCGAACTTTTCCTCGAACGGTGAAGGTGGGTCGCCGGGGAAGCGTTCGGTCAATGGAGGAAGTGGCGGCGGCTGGTGAACACCATCGCGCCGCCGACCTTGTCAACCGCTTCCACCGTCTCGTGGTCGCGGACCGAGCCGCCGGGCTGGATGATGGCGGTCACGCCGGCTTCCAGTGCCAGCTCGGGCCCGTCGGAGAAGGGGAAGTAGGCATCGGAGGCCAGCACCGCGTTCTCCACCCCGTCGCGCGCCTTGGCCAATGCCAGGCGCACCGAGTCGACGCGGCTCATCTGCCCCGCCCCCACCCCGATCGTCTGGAGATCGCGGGCGATGATGATGCCGTTGGACTTGGTGTGCTTGCACACGCGCCAGGCGAAGGAGAGCTGCTGCCACTCGGCCTCGGTGGGCCGGCGCTCGGTGACCGCCCGCATCTCAGAGCGCTCCTCCAGGTCGAAGTCGCGGTCCTGCACGAGCAGGCCGCCGACCACCTGCCGCAGATGCGGCTCGATCATGTTGGGGATGCGGCGCTCCTGGTCGTCGAGGATGCGGGTGTTGGGCTTCTCGGCCAGCACCGACAGCGCCTCGTCGTCATAACCACGGGCGAACAGGACCTCGACGAACTGATCGGACAGTGCGCGGGCCAGGTCGCCGTTGACCCCACGGTTCATACAGACGATCCCGCCGAAGGCCGACTGGGGATCACACGCGAAGGCCTTGGTGTAGGCCTCGATCGCCGTCGACCCGCAGGCGACCCCGCACGGGTTGCTGTGCTTGATGATCACGCACGCCGGGATCTGGAACTCCGAGAGGAGCAGCCGGCCGGCATCGAGGTCGAGCAGATTGTTGAAGGAGAGCGGCTTGCCGCCGAGCTGGGACACCATCGAGAGCACGTGCGTCCGGGCGCCGACCTGCTCGTAGTAGGCGGCGCGCTGGTGGGGGTTCTCGCCGTAGGGCAGCTCCATCACCTTCTCGAACGCGCGCACGAACAGCGGCGGAAAGTCCTCGCGCTTCTCCTGGAACCAGCGTGCGATCGCGGTGTCATACCGCGCCGTGTAGGCAAACGCCTCGGCGGCGAGGCTCTCGCGCGTGTTGGGCGAGAGGCGGCAGTCGGACTCGCGCAGCTCCGCCAGGACCGCGTCGTAGGCCACGGGATCCACCACCGGCACCGCGTAGGCGTGGTTCTTGGCGGCGGCGCGGATCATCGTGGGACCGCCGATGTCGATGTTCTCGATGATCTCGTCGTCCTGGGCGCCGCGCTGGGCGGCGGTGCGCTCGAACGGATAGAGGTTCACGCACACCAGGTCGACGAACTCGACGGCATGCTCCTCGGCGGCAGCGAGATGCTCGTCGTTGTCACGCACCGCCAGCAGCCCGGCGTAGAGCTTGGGGTGCAGCGTCTTGACCCGGCCGTCCATGATCTCCGGGAAGCCGGTGAGCTCGGAGATCGACCGGACCCGGATGCCGTTCTCCGTGAGCGCCCGCGCCGTCCCGCCGGTGGAGATGACCTCGATGCCGAGCTCGGTCAGGCCGCGGGCGAACTCCACGATCCCGGTCTTGTCAGAGACCGAGAGCAGCGCGCGCTTGACCTGGACCTCTTCGGACGCCGTCGCCGGCACGCTCATCGGCTGTGCGCTTGCGTCCATGGGCCCCAATCTACCGCGAGATGGCCACTCGACGCGGGTTGGCCGGGTCCAGACGCACCGCTCCCCGGGCAATCGACCGCACGGCATCGACGAGCAGGTCGTGTTCGATGGGGTGCAGCACCTCCAGCACGGCATCGGCCTCGGTGGCGTCAGGCAGCTCGACCGCCCGCTGGAAGATGATGGGACCGGTGTCGACGCCGCCGTCGACGAAGAACACGCTGACCCCGAACACCTTCGCCCCGTAGTCCAGCGCCTGCTGCACGGCGCCCAGGCCCGGGAAGGCCGGAAGCAGCGACGGATGCACGTTGATCACGCGCTCCGGGAAGGCCGCCAGGAAGGCGTCGCTGAGCAGCTGCATGTAGCCGGCCAGCACCACCAGCTCCACCTCGCGCTCATGCAGCCACGCCATCATCGCCGCGTCGCGAGCCGCGCGGTCATCGAAGGCCTTACGGACGAAGACCTCGGTGTCGATCCCCGCATCCCGAGCGCGCGATAGGGCCCGCGCCTCCGGCTTGTCCGACGCGACCCCGCGCAGGAGGACCCCCTCCCGCCCGTGGGCCCGATCGATGAGCGCTTGAAGGTTCGTGCCGGTGCCGGACGCCAGGACGCCGACGTTCATGCCGTGGCCAGCTTGGGGAAGCGCCCACCGGTGGAGCGCAGGGTCCCGTCCTGGAGCAGCTCGTCGACCCGGCCCAGCACCTCCTCGGAGCGCAGGTGCGCAAACGCGCCGTAGGCGTCCAGCCCGTCATAGGCGTTCTGCACCACCACCTTGGAGCGCCCGCCCCGGAGGATCTCCACCGCACGGGTGCGCCCGACGGGCGGCTGGGCGGAGACCACCACGCCGAGGATGGCGTCGTCGAGCTGGAGAGCATCGCCCGCCGCTCCGGCGCGGCCAGCCGAGCCGGCGGCCGAACCCACGGCCGAGCCCGCGACCCGGCGCACGGCCTGAGGAGGGGGCACCAACGAGGGCGCGCACACGTCGCAGCACGGGACGCCGTCGAGCGGTGCGCCCGGCGAGGCATCGCCGAAGTGGTCGAGCACCGCCCGGCGGCGGCAGCTGTCGCCCTCGACGTACGCCCACACCGCCCGGTACTGGTTCCAGCGCACCCGCTCGGCCTCACGGGCCGAGGACACGCACTGCGCCGCGGCCCGGCGATCCCAGCCCCCGGTGATCTGGCCCACCGCGCGGTCCGGCGGCGCCGGTGAGGGCGTGAGCACTCCGGCCCGCGCGAGGTGGCCCAGCACCGCGCGCACGGCGTCGTCCTCCCCAGGACCCCGCTCGCCGAGCACGCCGGCCAGGTCGGACACGGGCAGGTCATAGCGGCCGTCGCACCCGGCCCAGGTCAGCCGCTCGCCCACGCGGTCAAACGCCTCCGGGGTCACCCGCGAGCGCTGGATGAAGAAGACATGCAGGCCCTTGTCACGTGACTCGGCTAAGAGCAGGCACCGCGCGGGAGCGCCGTCGCGCCCACCGCGGCCCGCCTCCTGGTAGTAGGCCTCCAGTGAGCTGGGCACCGTGGCGTGGCAGACGGTGCGCACGTCGGCCTTGTCGATCCCCATGCCGAACGCGTTGGTCGCGACGATCACCGAGGCGCGCCCGGTCATGAACTGCTCCTGGGCATCGCCGCGCTGCTCTGGGCGCATGCCCGCGTGGTAGGCGACGACCCCGCCGTCCAGGGCGCTCGAGAGCGTCGCGGCGAGCTTCTCGGTTGCGCTGCGGGTGCCGGCGTAGACGATCGCGGGCCGGGCCCCCGGCTCCGCCAACGCGGCCACCAGCCGCTGCTCCTTGTCACGCGCGCCGCCACAGCGCACGACGGCGAAGCTGAGATTGGGACGGTCAAAGCCCGTGGTCACGCGGACCGGATCGCGTAGCCGCAGCCGGGCGGCGATGTCACCGGCCACGCGCGGGGTCGCCGTGGCGGTGAGCGCCATCACCGAGCGGGCGCCGACGCCGGCGGCGATGTCGGCGAGCCGGAAGTAGTCGGGGCGGAAGTCGTGGCCCCACTCCGACACGCAGTGGGCCTCGTCGACCACGAACAGGCCGACGTTGACGGACTGGAGCATGCGCGCGAACGCCGGCGACGCGAAGCGCTCGGGGGCAACGTAGAGCAGGCGAACCTCGCCGCGGCGCACGCGGGCCATGGCCTCGGCGTTGCCGTTGTGGCTGCGCTGGGAGTTGACCATCGTCACGCGGCCTGGCGCGATGCGGTGCACCGCCCAGGCCTGGTCACGCATCAGCGCCACCAGCGGCGAGACGACGATCGTGAGGTCGTCGCGCATGAGCGCGGGGAGTTGGTAGCAGAGCGACTTGCCCGACCCGGTGGGCATCACCACCAGGGCGTCGCGGTCACTCAGCGCGGCCTGGACGGCGTCGGCTTGCCCGGGGCGGAAGTCCTCGAAGCCGAAGACCTCACTGAGCGTGGTGCGTGGATCCATGGGGCGGTCGACCATACCGCCGCCCCCGGGCGGACCAGCCAGGTGGCCCAGCCGGGCGGGAGCGCTCAGACGCGCGCGAGCGGGAGCTCGTGCTCCAGCGCGTACTTGCCGTTGGCACCCTCGGTCCCGGCCAGCGGGTACTCCCCGCTGAAGCAGGCGTCGCAGTGCTCGGCGCGTGAGCCGCCGATGGCGTCATAGACGCCCTGGAGCGACAGGTAGTGCAGCGAGTCGGCGCCCAGCTCGGCGGCGATCTCGTCCACGGTGCGGCCGTGCGCGATCATCTCCTCGCGCGTGGACATGTCGATGCCGTAGTGGCAGGGGTGCTTGATCGGCGGGGCGGAGATGCGCAGGTGGACCTCCGCGGCGCCCGCGTCGCGCAGCATCTGCACGATCTGGCGGTCGGTGGTGCCGCGGACGATCGAGTCGTCGACGACGATCAGCCGCTTGCCGGCCACGACCTCGGGGACCGGGTTGAACTTCATCCGCACGCCCTGGCGGCGCAGCTCCTGGCCGGGCTGGATGAAGGTCCGGGCGACGTAGCGGTTCTTGATGAAGCCGTCGTCGGTCGGCAGCCCCGACGCACGGGCGAGACCGCGGGCCGCGGCGTTGCCGGAGTCGGGCACCGGGATGACCACATCGGCGTCGACCGGGGCCTCGCGCCACAGGTTCTCACCCATCCGCGCGCGGGCCACCTGCAGGACGGTGCCGCCCATGCGCGAGTCCGGGCGGGCGAAGTAGATGTACTCGAACACGCAGAAGGCGCGGCGCGCGCCCTGCACGACCTGACGCGAGCTCAGGCCGTCGGCGTTGAGGGTGACGACCTCGCCCGGGAGGACGTCCCGGATCAGGGTCGCACCGATCAGGTCCAGCGCGCACGACTCGCTGGCCACGCACCACGCCGGCGGCTCGTCAGAGCCCTCGGGCGGGTCGATCCGGCCGATCGACAGCGGACGCAGGCCCTGGGGGTCGCGGAAGGCGAGCACCGCGTCGTCGGTCATGACCACCGTCGAGAAGGCGCCGCTCAGCCGGGGCAGCACGTCGGAGACGGCGTCCTCGATGTGCTCGGCCGGGTGGGTGGCGAGCAGCGCCGCGATGATCTCGGAGTCCGAGGTGGACTGGAACGGCACGTCCTGTCCGCGCAGCTCGGCGTGGAGCTCCACGGCGTTGATCAGGTTGCCGTTATGGGCGAGGGCCAGCGTGCGGCGGTCATCGCGGACGATCGGCTGGGCGTTCTCCCACTCCGAGGATCCGGTGGTGGAGTAGCGCACATGGCCGATGGCCATGTCGCCGACCAGCGAGCGCAGCATGTTCTCGTCGAAGACCTGCGAGACCAGCCCCTGGTCGCGGATGCCCATGATGTTGCCGCCGCCACTGGTGGCGGTGGCGATGCCCGCCGACTCCTGGCCCCGATGCTGCAATGCGAAGAGGGCAAAGTAGGCGAGGCGAGCAACGTCATGTCCGGGCGCATAGATCCCGAAGACGCCGCACTCATCGCGGGGTCCGTCGCGGTGGTCGTTCACGAGAGGATTCACGTCCAAGCCAAGCATGGCGGAAGGCTCGGCCGGACAGTTCTGAAGGCTAGCAGCGACCGGGTCCCCGCCAAAGCAGGCTCCCGGAATGTGGTGGGTTTCAGCCCAGCGGGTGGATGTCGAGGACCCGTTGCGCCCCGGTACGAAGTCCACGGGCGCCGGGCGGCCCTACATGAACCTAACCAACCCCCCGCTGCGAGCCTCCGTCAGGCGCGACACCTCGACGTCCAGGATGGCCTCCAGCTTCAGCCGCGACCCGCCCACATGGCCGAGGATGGTCAGGCCACGCAGCGCCTCCTCGGGGCCGGAGACGATGAAGGCCCGGCCGGGAGCCTCGCTGAACAGGTCCGACCCCACGGGCAACGACAGGGTGGCGCCGATGCCGCCGGCGATGCAACACTCGGCCAGCGCCACCGCGAACCCGCCCTCGGCGATGTCGTGGGCGCTGCGTGCGGCACCGGTGTTGACCATCGCGCGCACGGTCTCGTGGGCGGCGCGGGCGCTCTCGAGATCGAGCTCGGGCAGCGGCCCGGCCGGTGGCTCGCCGCGCAGCTTGGCCCGCTCCGAGCCGGTGGGCGAGGGATGGAACTCGCCGCTGCCGCGGCCCTCACCCACCACGGCGATCGCATCGCCCTCGTTCACGAAGCCCAGGCGCCCGGCGCGCTCGGGATCGGGCAGGCGCCCCACCATGCCGATGACCGGCGTGGGGAAGATGGGACCGGCAGGGGCCTCGTTGTAGAGCGAGACGTTGCCGCCGACCACCGGCACCCCGAGGGCGAGGCAGGCGGCGCGGATCCCCTCCACCGCCTCGACCAGCTGCCAGGCCACGTGCGGCTTTTCGGGGTTGCCGAAGTTGAGGCAGTTGGTGAGTCCCAGCGGCGTCGCGCCCGACGCAGGCGAGGTTGGCCGCGCACTCATACACGGCCTCCATGGCGCCGGTCCGGGGATCGCAGGCCACCCGCCGTCCGTTGCCGTCGATGGAGACCGCGATCGCCTCGCCGGTGGGGAGCGCCAGCACGGCGGCGTCGGCATCGTCAGGCCGGCGCACCGTGCGCGACTGCACGACCGGGTCGTACTGCTCGAACACCGGACGGCGCGAGGCGATGTTGGGTGAGGCGAGCAGCGCCAGGAGCGTCTCCTCGGGCCCCGAGTCGTCGGTCAGGCTGGCGACCGGCGCGGGGTAGAGCGGCTCTGACGGCGGCGCGGGCTCGAGGTCGTAGAGCGGGCAGTCGTCGACCAGGATGGCGACGGGCAGATCAGCGACCACCTCCTCCCCGGAGCGCACCCGCAGGCGGTCAGAGTCCGTCACCGTCCCGATCGGGGTGGCCAGAGTCTCCCAGCGCGAGCACACCGCGATGACCGCGTCGAGCTGGTCGGGCTCGACCACGCACAGCATCCGCTCCTGGGACTCGGAGACCATGATCTCGAACGGCTCCATGTCGGCCTCGCGCAGCGGCACCTGGGCGCAATCGATGTCCAGGCCCACGCCGCCCTTGGATGCCATCTCCGACGCCGAGGAGGTCAGGCCCGCGGCCCCGAGGTCCTGGAGGGACATCAGCAGCTCTGAGTCCAGCAGCTCCAGGCAGCATTCGAGCAGCTTCTTCTCCGCGAAGGGATCACCGATCTGAACCGACGGGCGCTTGGCCTCATCGCCCTCACCCAGCTCGGCCGAGGCCAGCACCGAGGCGCCGCCGATCCCGTCACGGCCGGTGAGCGCGCCCAGCAACACGAGGACGTTGCCCGGCCCGGCGGCCGCGGCGCGGATGAGCCGGTCGTGGGGCGCGAGCCCGAGGCACATCGCGTTGACCAGGCAGTTCTGCTCGTACGAGGACTCGAAGTAGATCTCGCCGCCGACCGTGGGCACACCGATCGAGTTGCCGTAGTGGCCGATGCCGGCGACGGCGCGGTCGAGCAGATAGCGGGAGCGCTCGGACTCCGCCGGCTCCCCGAAGCGCAGCGAGTCGAGCACCGCGATGGGCCGCGCGCCGACGGCGAACACGTCGCGCAGGATCCCGCCGACACCGGTGGCCGCGCCCTGGAAGGGCTCCACCGCGCTCGGGTGGTTGTGGGACTCGACCTTGAAGGCGACTCCCAGGCCGCCGCCGACGTCGACCACCCCGGCGTTCTCGCCCGGGCCCATGAGCACCGCCGGCCCCTCGGTGGGGAGCCGGCGCAACAGCTTCTTGGAGTGTTTGTAGGCGCAGTGCTCAGACCACATCAGCGAGAGCATCGCCAGCTCGGTGATGATCGGCTCGCGGCCCAGGCCAGAGACGATCAGCTCGTACTCGGTATCGGTGAGGCCCAGCTCGCGGTGGGTGGCGGGGGCGGCGTTGGGGCTCACGTCAGCGGGGCCGGCGCTCACTCAGACCAGCGCGGCGCCGTTGGCGACGTGCGCGCAGATCGACTCGAAGATGGCCAACCCGCCGGTCGGCCCCGTGAGCGGGTCCACCGCGTGCTCGGGATGGGGCATGAGCCCGAACACGTTGCGCTGCTCGTTGCACACGCCCGCGATGTCATTGAGCGAGCCGTTGGGGTTCTCTCCGGGCGCATAGCGCAGCAGCACCTGGTCGGCCGCCTCCAGGCGCGCGAGCTGATCGTCGGGCGCGTAGTAGCGGCCCGTTGTGTGCTTGACCGGGATCGAGAGGCGCGAGGCGGGTGGGCCCGGAGTACAGGCGCCGGTGAAGGGCGAGTCGGTGGTGACGACGTCGAGCTCCACCTGGCGGAAGATGAAGCGCAGCGACGTGTTGGGCAGCAGCGCGCCCGGCAGGAGCCCGGCCTCGCACAGGACCTGGAAGCCGTTGCAGATGCCCAGCACCAGCCCGCCGGCGGCGGCGAACTCGGCGACCTCCTCCATCACCGGGGCAAACCGCGCGATCGCGCCCACCCTCAGGTAATCGCCGTAGGAGAAGCCGCCGGGGACGACGACGGCGTCGACCCCCTGAAGGTCGCGGTCGCCGTGCCAGAGGATGACCGCGTCGCCCACCTTGCGGCAGGCCATGAGGGCATCGACTTCGTCGCAGGACCCGGGGAAGCGGATGACGCCGAATTTCACGGCGCGGTCGATCCCGTCCCGGCGCCGTTGGCCGCGCCCGCCGGGCCGCCGTCAGCCTCGACGATCTCGTAGTCCTCGATCAGCGGGTTGGTGAGCAGGCGCTGGCACATCTCCGGCAGCTGCGCCGGATCCTCGACGTCGAGCTCGATGAGCCGGCCGACGTGGACGTTGCGCACCCCGGTGAAGCCGAGCGCGGGGAGCGCGCGCTCCACCGCCTGGCCCTGGGGATCAAGGATGCCGGCCTTGGGCTTGACCAGGACCCGGGCGCGCATCACGGGGCGGCCGTGCGCTCGACCCAGGCGCTGAAGGGCTCCCCGGTGACCCGCTCGTAGGCCTCGACGTATTTCGCGCGCGTGCGCGCGACGATGTCGTCGGGGATCGGCGGAGCCGGCGGGTTGCGATCCCAGCCCGTCGAGGAGGCCCAGTCACGGACGTACTGCTTGTCAAAGCTCGGCTGGCCGCGACCCGGCTCGTACTCGTCGGCCGGCCAGAAGCGCGAGGAGTCGGGCGTGCACATCTCATCGCCGATGGTCAGCTCGCCGTCGGCGTCGAGCCCGAGCTCGAACTTCGTGTCGGCGAGGATGATCCCGTTGGTCCGCGCGTGCTCGGCGGCGTACTCGTAGAGGGCCAGCGACACGTCGCGGACGCGCTCGGCGAGCGTGCGGTCCCCGATGAGCGCGACCGCGCCCTCGAAGTCGATCGCCTCGTCGTGGCCGACATCGGCCTTGGTGGACGGGGTGAAGAGCGGCTCGGGGAGGCGGTCTGACTCACGCAGGCCCTCGGGGAGGGTGTGACCGGAGACCTTGCCGGAGGCCTGGTAGTCCTTCCAGCCCGACCCGGTGATGTAGCCGCGCACGACGCATTCGACCGGCAGCATCTTGAGCTTGCGCACCACCATCCCCCGGCCGCGTGCCTCCTCGGGCACGCCGTCGGTGACGGAGATGACGTGGTTTCGGACGATGCCGGCGGTGCGCTCGAACCAGAAGGTCGAGAGGCCGGTGAGCACGCTGCCCTTGTCAGGGATCGGCGTGGGATGGACGACGTCGTAGGTGGAGATCCGATCTGAGGCGACGATCAGCAGTTCGTCGCCCAGGTCGTAGATCTCCCGGACCTTGCCCGAGGCAAGGAGGGGAAGGTCGGCGAGGGCTGTCACGCCGCCGATCCTAGCGCGGCGTTATGACGACCTGTCAGCCGGCCTCGGTCACCTCGTAGTGGATCATCACCGGCGGCTGGTCGGCGTAGTTGGCCACGTCGGCGGCGACCTTCGCGCCGTGCTCTGACTGCATCGACGCCCCCATCGCGGCGGCGTCATCGAAGTCGGCCTCGAAGATGCACCAGTACGGACAGTCACCAGCCGGCGCACCGACATCAAAGGCGTAGCGGTAGGCGCGCAGCCCCGGGAGATCGGCCGCCAGCGGCAGGTGGGTGCTCTCGTAGTAGGAGCGGAACTTCTCCTTGTCCGCCGGGGGCGGGTACAGCACGACGAGCTTGTGCATCGGGGGGAACCTCCGGGTCGGGATCTAGGCCGCGACCGCGGGCTGCCCCGCGGTGTGCCGAGCGATGAACGCGGCCGTGCGCTCAGGTGTGGCGACCGTATCCCATTGGCGGTCGGGATGGTTGAAGTTCTGGGTGTAGGCGTCGCACACGGGCTTGTTCTGGGCCATTGCCATGAGCAGCCCGACGACGTGGGGCTCGGGGTTGAGGATCATGTTGGTCCAGTCAGAGACGCCGTGGACGAAGGCCTGGCGATCGCGCGCCACCCGCCGGCAGAACTGCTCGTCGAAGGCGAGGTCGTCCAGGATGGCGTGCCCGATCACCCACGCCGAGTACGAGGCCGAGTTGGCGCCCTGGCCGTTGACCGGGTCAACGACACAGTGGGCGTCACCCATCGCCAGCGCGAATGTGCCGCTGTCCAGGCGCACGTAGTCCTCGCGGACCACGGGCGTGAGCGCGCCCTGGAGGAGATCGGTCGGCCCCTGGAGGCGGAACTCGGCGGGGTCAACGCGCTCGAAGCACATCGGGTAGTGCGCCTCGAGCTTGCGCAGCACGGTCTCGTCGTGGGCGCCGGGATCCTCGGCGTAGCTGATGTCGGCGAGGACCTCGAGGTCGCCGCCGGGGATGTTCTCGAACAGCAGCGCGGTGGCGAAGCCGTCGCGGGAGAAGATCGGGAGCTCCAGGAGCTCGCCGTGGCCCAGTGACATATGGACCCCGACGCCCTTGGGCTCCGAGTAGCGCACCCCGTGGTAGATCCCGGCCGAGAGCCGCCGCTGGGGCTTGTCGTACGGGGACTTGTCGGGCAGCGGGGCGAACATCGCGCCCATCCCACGGCCCGCCGCCACCACCACGAGGTCGTGATCGGCGCCGATGCGCTCAATCTGCTCGGCATCCACCGGCGCGACGACGAGGTCGCCGCCGCGCTCCTCATAGTCCTGGAGAAGGCGGGGCAGGTAGAGGCGGTAGTCGATGATCGAGGACGGGTGCTTGAAGTCACCGCGCCAGCGCATCGGCTCGGGCGTGCCGAGGACCGCGTGCTGGTGGCAGACGTAGCCGTACTCGCTCGCGTCCCAGTGATGGACGCCGAGCTCGCGCTCGCGCTCGAGCGTGTGGTGGTGGTGGGCGACGGTGTTGAGCAGGCGGCCGGACGCGATCTGCTCAGCGGACTTGTCGCTGTAGATCGTCACCGGCACGTCGTGTTGCTGCAGGAACAGTCCGAGGTGCAGACCCGAGACCCCGGATCCCACGATGGCGATGCTGGTCATCCTCTTCCTCCTTGAGAACTCTCGAGGGCGTAGCTAAGCCGGATCCTCGCCGGGGGTCAAGCCGCCGCCACGGAAGGTTGCGTTGCGTCTCACGCAATGATGTACGGTCCGCGCGTGATCGAACTGCGTGAGCTGCGCTCGGTCGGCGCGCTCGTCGACGAGCTGCACTTCGGACGAGCCGCCGCCCGCCTCGGGGTGACGCCCTCGACGCTCAGCCGCCGGATCGTGGCGCTCGAGCGCGAGCTCGGCGTCACGTTGTTCGAGCGCACGAGCCGCCGCGTCGCCCTCACCGACGCCGGCCGCGAGCTCGCCACACGCCTGCCCGCCGCGCTGCGCCAGCTCGACGCCGCGCTCGCCGCGGCCCGGACGGCCGACGACGGCGGCTGGGAGATTTGAGGGTCGCGCCGCCCGAGCGAGATTGCGTAACAATGCTCTACCAATGAGAGCGACGGCCACGGCACGGATGTCTGGCAGGCTGCCCACGGCAGGGGTGGCCGCGCTGGTCGCGCTGCTGCTCATGACCCTGACGGCGCCCGCCGCCCACGCCGGCGAGTGGATGCAGGTCTCCTGCGTCAACCCGAACGGCACCGCAGCCCCGTTTCAGGGGTGGACAGGTTCTAACAGCGGGAGCCCGGAGTTCGGGTCAAACGACGACGTCGCGTGTTCTCCCGGCTCGCCCATGGTCGCCAACCTGTCAGCTGAAGCGCAGCCCGCGCCCGGCGTCGCCAACGAGTTCCTCACCTACGCGGCGCCGGCCGGCTCGACGCTCGTCGGCGGGACGATGAACGTGAGCATGTACGGCGGGGGATCTGGCACCAATGCGACCGCAGTGGCCGGGCTCTACGAGCCGGTATTCAATTCCGCCCCCGCTGACCGGTTCCTGGTGTGCGCGCGCATTCTGGGCCCCTGCCAGAACGGCGGCTACACGTGGAGCGGCACGGCCACGCTGCCGGCGAACCTCGGCGGCAACCTGATCGCGGCCGCCAGTTGCGCCTCCAACAGCGGTGGCACGTGCAGCACGAACGTTGATGCCAACAACAACTACGCCGACGTGTTCGTCTCGCAGGCCGACCTGCTGCTGCAGAGCAACGCCGTGCCCACCGGCTCGGGCTTCACCGGCACGGTGCTGGAGCCCGGGGCCCGCGGCCTGACCGATCTCACGTTCACCGCCGCCGATCCCGGCGGGCCGGGGGTCTACCTGGTCCAGGCGTTCGTGGACGGCACTCAGGTGTGGTCTCAGACGCCGAGCATCAACTCGGGCGAATGCGTTCCGGTCGGGACCGACAAGGGCAGTGGCGCGCTCATGTTCGACTACCAGCAGCCGTGCCCGCAGGCCGAGTCAGTCGACGTGCCCATCTCCACCACTGGGCTCCAGGACGGCAGCCACGAGCTGAGCGTGACGGTGACCGACGCCGCCGGCAACGTGGCGACCGCGCTTGACCAGACCATCACGACCTCCAACCCGCTCGTCACCCCGCGCCCGGCCAAGGGAGTCCGTGCCCAGTTCGTGATGAAGTGGAGCTGGATCGGCACGCGCACCACCCTGCGCTCGATCGCGGTCCGCAAGCTTCCCCGCGGCGCCGGCCTGCGCGTCAGCTGTGCCGGTCGCGGCTGCCCCAAGCTGCGGCTCAAATCCGCGACGGGCAAGCGCATAGGGCGACTCCTCACCGGGCTGCGCGGCCGGACCTTCCGGGCCGGTGACCGGCTGCGCCTCACCGTCACCGCTCCGCGGCGCACCAGCGAGAACATCCAGGTGACGATCCGCGCCAACCGGATCCCGCAGGCGCGCCTGCTGCATTGAGGCGTGCCGTGAGGCAGGCCGGCCCCTGTCCTCAAACGGCACGGCCCGTGTGGGTCAAACGACCTAGGTGGGGCGCCGGCCCTCGCGTACCTTTCTCAGGGCAGACAGACATCACCCCCGCGGCTCGGATCCTGGCCTGGCAGCGCCGAGATCCGAGCCGGGGGTCGGGGGCGCTGGGCCGGGGCGTGTCCAGTACAGATCGTGTGGGGGCGCCGCTGGGGGGCGGCGCCTCAGGCGATCTCGTCGAGCCGGTCGACGATCTCGTGCGCGTGAGACACGAACGGGGCGTAGTCGAAGATCGCATCCAGATCGAGCCCCGCAGCCGCGGGGTCGCCCGCCAGCAGCGCGCGCATGGGCGTGCGCTCGTCGACGGCCTGCTGGGCCACGCGCTGCACCACCCGGTAGGCGTCGTCACGGGTGCTGCCGGCCGCCACCAGGGCCAGCAGGACACGCTGGGAGAACAGGGCGCCGTGGGTGAGCTCCAGGTTCTCGCGCATGCGCGCGGCGTCGACGACCATCCCCTCCGCCAGCGCCAGCGCGCGGCGCTGCATGTGATCGAGGAGGATGGTCGAGTCCGGCAGGATGATCCGCTCCACCGAGGAGTGCGAGATGTCTCGCTCGTGCCAGAGGGCGACGTCCTCCACGGCGGCGTTGGCGTTGCCGCGCAGCACGCGGGCGAGACCGACGACCTGCTCTGACTTGATCGGGTTGCGCTTGTGGGGCATGGAGCTCGAGCCCTTCTGGCCGCGCCCGAACGGCTCGCGGACCTCGCCCACCTCGGTGCGGGCCAGATGGCGCAGCTCGGTGGCGAACCGCTCGAGCCCCGCTCCGGCCAGGGAGATCGCTCCGAGCAGCTCGGCATGGCGGTCACGCGCGACCACCTGGGTGGAGACCGGCTCGGCCTCGAGGCCCAGCCGGGCCAGCACGCGCGCCTCGAAATCCGGTGAGGTGGCCGAGTAGGTGCCGACCGCGCCCGACACCGCCCCGACGGCCGCCTGACGGAACGCACGCTCGAGCCGGTGCGCGTTGCGCGCGGCCTCGAAGGCGAAGCCGGCCAGCTTGATCCCGAACGTGGTCGGCTCGGCATGGATGCCGTGGGTGCGCCCGACGCAGAGCGTGTCGACGTGGGCGCGCGCCTGGGCGGCCAGCACCTGCACGAGGCGGCGGGCGTCGGGCAGGACCAGCTCGCCGACCTGCGTGATCTGGAGCGCCAGCCCGGTGTCCAGGACGTCGGAGGAGGTGAGCCCGTAGTGGATCCAGCGGCCGGCCGGACCGGCGGACTCCGACAGGACGTCGACGAAGGCGGCGGTGTCGTGGTCGGTGACCTTCTCGCGCTCGTCGATCGCCTCCACGGTGAAGGTGGCGCCGCGGATGGCGTCGAGCTCCTCAGCGGTGGGCCCCCCCATCTCCTCGCACGCGGCCACCTCAACGCGCCGCATGGCGTCGAAGCGCGCATGGTCTGACCAGGCCTCGCCGAGCTCCCGGCGTGTGTAGCGCGCGATCAAGGGCGCCGAAGGCTACGCGACGACGGTGCTCGCGGGCGCGTCCGCCGGAGCGGAGGCGGCGACGACGCTGTCCAGCGTGGCCCGGTCGACTCCGTCGAGCAGCTCGGCGTGCTGGGCGGCCTTCAGGACGCAGTCCAGCAGGCCCGGGAAGCGAGCGTCGAGATCCTCGCGCCGCAGCCGGTTGAGCCGCGTGGTCCCCTGGGGGCGCTGCTGGATCACGCCCGCCTCGCGCAGCACCTTGAAGTGATGCGTGCACGTGGACTTGGTCACCGGGAGGGCGAAGCTGCCGCAGGTGTGGTCGCCTTCGCTGTGGGCCAGCTTGGCGACGATCCGCAGTCTCACGTGATCGCTCAGCGCGTGCAGGACAGCGCCGAGCTCCAGCTCCTCCACGGCGGGGTGAACGATGGTTTCAGTCGTGTGCATTGACATTGCCCCTTGCACTATAGGAACCCTCTGAGCTTTGTACGAAGACCATCGTACAAACTGCTATCGTACGACGGGTATCGTACAACGAAGCTCTGCGAGGAAGCAACATGAGAACACAGAGCCACACTCCACCGGTCGAGCAGACCACGCGGGTCCCACGCTCACGCCGCAGCGACGCGGCCGTGATCGCGCAGTACATCCGGGATCTGCGCCAGGCGTCCTAGACGCCTCACCCGACCGTCCGCCGCTCGGCGGGCGGTCCCGCCTCAGGGACGGCTCTCGCGCGGGCGTCATCGGCGCCGTCTGGGCTAGATGGACAGGATGCGCGCCGCCAGCACGGCGGCATTGCGGGCGTTGTCGACGCCGACGCACCCCACCGGCACGCCCGGGGGCATCTGCGCGATCGACAGCAGCGCATCGAGGCCACCGGCCACCGACGTGCGGCTGGTCAGCGGGACCCCGATGACCGGCAGGTCGGTATGAGCGGCGACGACGCCGGGCAGCGCGGCCGACAGGCCGGCGCCGGCGATGATCACCTTGATGCCACGCATCCGCGCGTTCTTGGCGTAGTCGGCGACGGTGTCGGGCTCGCGGTGCGCCGACATCACGCGGGTCTCCGAGCGGATGCCGCGCTCGGTCAGCTCGGCCTCGGCCTTCTCCATCGCGGGCAGGTCGCTCTTCGAGCCCATGAGGATGGCCACGTGCGGCTCGTCGGCGGCCAGCTCGTTGATCTCGACCGCGGTCTCGGCCATCGCCTCGGACTCGGGCTCGGGCGGCGGCTCGGGAAGGGGCTCGGGCCGCGTCGCGGCGGGCTCGGGCTCAGGGGCGAGCTCGCCCCCGGCCTGCGCGTGTGGCTCGGAGTCGGGGCTCATCGCACCAGTTTGAGCGCGATGTCGCGCCGCATCTGCTTGCCGTCGAAGTGGATCACGTTCGCGGCAGCATAGGCGGCCGCGCGGCATCGGGTCGGCGTGGCCCCGAGCGCGGTCACGCTCAGCACGCGTCCTCCCTTGGTCACGAGCTCGCCCCGGCGCGAGCGTCCGGTGCCCGCGTGGGTGATGAACACATCCGGCGAGACGCGCTCCAGGCCGCGGATGACGTCGCCCGCGTGAAAGGACTCGGGGTAGCCGGCGCTGGCCAGGACGACGGTGACCGCCAGGTCCTCCGTCCACTCCAGCGGCGCCACGGTGGCCAACCCGCCGGGCTCGGTGGCCGCCTCGAGGAGCTCGAGCAGATCGCTGCGCAGGCGGGGCAGGATCGCCTGGCACTCGGGGTCTCCGAAGCGGACATTGAACTCGAGGACACGAACCCCCGCGGCCGTCATCATCAGCCCGGCGTAGAGGATGCCGTGAAACGGCGAACCCCGCCGCGCCAGGACGTCGAGCACGGGCTGGTGCACGACGGCGCAGATCTCCCGCGCCCGCGCCTCGTCAATGGACGGGACCGGCGAATAGGAGCCCATGCCGCCGGTGTTGGGACCCAGGTCCCCGTTGAAGATGCGCTTGTAGTCCTGGGCGGAGGCCAGCGGCACCGCGGTCACCCCGTCGCACACCGCCAGCAACGAGACCTCCTCGCCCACGAGGTGCTCCTCCACCACCACCTTCGTGGTGTCAAAGCGCTTGGCCACCAGCAGGTCCTCCAGCGCCGCCCACGCCTCGCCCCTGCTCTCGGCGATGATCACGCCCTTGCCCGCGGCCAGGCCGTCAGCCTTGATCACCACCGGGTAGGTGGTGATCGCGTCCATGCCCTCGTTGGGGGTCGTGACCACCGAATAGGCCGCCGTGGGCACGCCCGCCGCGACCATGATCTCCTTGCAGAACGCCTTGGACCCCTCCAGGCGGGCTGCGTCGCTGGTGGGCCCGAAGCAGCGGATGTGCGCGTCGGTGAGGGCGTCGACGACGCCCGCCACGAGCGGGGCCTCGGGCCCCACCACGACGAGGTCGGGAGCGATGTCCCGCGCGGCCCCGAGGACCGCGCCGGGGTCGGCGAGATCCAGCGGCCGCGTCTCGACCTCGCGGGCGATGCCGACATTCCCGGGCGCGCACACGATCCTGGGCGTCCGCGGCGAGCGCGCCAGGGCGTGGACGATGGCGTGCTCGCGCGCCCCTGAGCCGAGCACGAGGACCGTATAGGTCATCTCGGCGCTTCCGTCGTCCTCGGCGCCTGCCGTACCGCTGCCTTAGATCAGGCCGATGAAGTCGTCGATGGGGATCGCGGTCAGCGTCTCGTAGCGGCCCGTCCCACGTGAGCCCAGCTCCAGGGACACCCGCGTGATCGTCTGCTCGTCGGGCGCCTCGATCACGTTGACGAAGTCGAACTGGCCAAGGGTCGCCCACTGCGCCTTGACGGTGGCCCCGAGCTGTTCGACCTCGCGGTTGACCTCACGGATGCGGCCGGGGTTGTTCTTGATCGTCTGGACGCCGTCGGGCGTCAGGGTGGTGAGCATGACGTAGGTGGGCATCTGTCGCTCCCTTGGTGCGTTGGCGGTGCTCTCATCCCACTTGTACCGGATACCGGGCCCGCGCGTGCCGCGGGGCGCCAAAGCCGTCCGCCGCGCGGCGCAGGGCGATGCCGGTGAGCAGCTCGTGGACGATCCGCGACCCCACCAGGGCGGTGATGTCGGCGGCGCCGATCGCCGTCGGGCACACCTCGACCACGTCGGCACCGATGACGTCCAGCTCGGCGCAGAGTGCTCGGGCGGCCCACAGCAGATCCCCTGAGGTCATGCCGCCGGGCTCGGGTGTGCCCGTCCCGGGAGCAAAGGCGGGGTCGAGCACGTCGACGTCGATGGTCACGAACACCGGCCCGGGACCGACCACGGCGATCGCCTCGGCGACGACCTCGCGGATGCCGCGCTCGGTCACGTCGTGCATGAAGATCGAGGTGATGCCCTGCTCGCGCTGCCAGGCGAACACCTCCTCCCCCGGCCAGTACCCGCGCAGCCCGACCTGGACGTAGCGGGCCGGGTCGACGTGGCCGGACTCCACGAGGTTGTACATCGGGGTCCCGTGGGAGAGCGAGACCCCGAAGCACTCGGCGGCGGTGTCGGTGTGGGCGTCGAAGTGGATCAGGCCGACGGGCCCGTGGGCGGCGGCACATGCGCGGATGTCGGGCTCGGCGATCGAGTGGTCACCGCCGAGCACGATCGGGACGGCCCCCGCAGCCACGACGTCGGCCACCGTGGCCTCGATCGCCGCGTGCGAGCGGGCGGGGTCCGCAGGCAGGACCCCGGCGTCGCCGAAGTCGACGACCCGGAGAGCGCTCAGCGGGTCGATCCGCGCCTCCAGGTGGGGCCCCGGGATGGCGCTGGCGGCGCGGATCGCGCGCGGACCGAGACGCGTCCCCGGGCGCTCGGACACGAGCTCGTCGAGGGGCGCCCCGACGATCGCCACATCCATACCCTCAAGCTCAGCTGGATCCTCAGTGTACGGCAGGCCACAGAACGAGAGAAGGCCTGCGTAGTCCGGCTTTTCGCCGACGTGTGCCCACCGGCGTTGGGGGTCAAGCATCGAAGTCCTCCATCTCGTGGGTGAGGGGCGCGAGCGTCTCCCGCGTCCGGCCGAAGTAGTCAGGGAAGGTGCGGCGCAGGCCCAGCGACAGCACGACGCCGAGGGCCAGGGACCCGAGGCCGATGACGATCGGGACCTCGATCCCGGCCACCGGCGCGGCGTAGTTGACCGGCGCGCCGCCGATCTCGTGCTGCGAGTAGTGCGTGAATGCCTCCAAGAAGATCCCGGCCAGCAGCAGCGCGCCGAGCAACGGCACGGCGCCGAGGGTGATCAGCTGCCGGATGCCGGCGGTCAGGCGCCGTCGGTAATAGACGACGCAGGCCAGGCCGGTGAGCCCGTAGTAGAAGGCGATGAGGAAGCCCAGGGCGGTGATCGAGTCGCCCAGCACGCTCTGTGCGGGGTTGGCCACGAGCAGGACGATCGTCCACACCGCGGAGACCGCACCCATCAGCAGCGTGGACACCGACGGGGTGGCGAAGCGCGGGTGGATCCGCGCCAGCGACGCGGGGAGTGCGCCCCAGCGGCCCATCGAGAGCATCGTGCGCGCCGTCGGCATGATCGTCGTCTGGGTCGACGCGGCCGTCGAGGTGAGGACGACGAGGACGAGCAGCTTGTCCCAGGGGGTGCCGAGCACCCGCGCCCCCAGGGCGCTGAGGACGTCCCCCGAGTGGGCGCTGAGGAAGCCCGGCCCCGCCGCCGCCTGGCCGGCGCTGGAGACGAGCACAAAGGTCACGAGCAGGATGAGCGTGGAGACGACGGCGGCTTTTCCCGGGCCGCGCCGGGCGTCCTGGGACTCCTCGTTGACGGTCACGCACGCATCCCATCCCCAATAGACGAAGACGCCCAGCAGGACGCCGTCCACCAGCGAGCCCAGCGACAGCGAGAACGGGTTGAGCCAGTCCAGCGATGGATGCATCGACCCGGCGGGGTGCCCGGTGTAGACCTTGACCAACGCCACCACGGCGAAGAGGCCGAGGATGCCCAGTTCGAGACCCAACAGGGCCTGCTGCAGGCGGGCGCTGAGCTCAACGCCGCGGTAGGCCACCCACGTCATCAGCGCGATGAACCCGGTCGCGGCGATCACGAGGGCCACGGTCGAGTTGGCCGCGCTCTGCCAGCCGACGAGGGTGAAAAGGTATTTGCCGGCGATCTCCGAGAGGGTCGCCATGACGATCACGTCGGCGGCGAAGATGGCAAAGCCCGTCACCCAGCCCAGTCCGGGCCCGAGGGCCCGGGTGACCCAGGCGAAGCTGGTGCCGCAGTCGGGGTCGACGCGGTTGAGCGCCCGATAGGCGATCGAGATGCAGAACATCGGCACGAACGAGACGAGCAGGACGGCGGGCGCATGGGTCCCGACGCCCCCGACGGCGACCAGCAGCCCCAGCGTCGCCGCGAGCGAGTACGCGGGCGCCGTCGAGGCCACCCCGATTGCCACGTTGGAGGCAAAGCCGATCGCTCCGGCCCGCAGCCCGCGCGGTGGCGGGCTCTCCACGGATTCCGTCGCCTGCGTCGCCGCGGGCGCTATTGTCGTCGCCACAACCTGCTCCTCTCACTCATTCCATTGGATCTGAAACGAATATAGTGGCTGAGTGCGAGCAATGCAACTCGATAAGTTGAGGAGACGCTGAATGCCGTCGCCACGGCCCAAGCTCGACGAGACCGACGCCGCGATCATCTCCCTGCTTCAGGAGGACGGCCGGCGCCCCTATGGGGAGATCGGGGAGGCCGTCGGGCTCTCCGAGGCCGCCACCCGCCAGCGCGTCAACCGGCTGCGGGAGTCGGGGCTGATGCGGATCGTGGCGGTGACTGACCCGGTGGCCCTGGGCCGCGGCGTCGTGGCCACGATCGGCCTGCGCGTGAGCGGCGACACGCGGGCGGCGGCGTCGCGGCTGGCCCAGATCGCGGAGATCGAGTACGTCGTGGTCACCGCGGGCTCCTTCGACGTGATCGTCGAGCTCGTGTGTGCGACGGAGGAGGAGCTCCTGGACGTGCTCAACGACGACATCCGGACGATCGCCGAGGTGCGCGAGATGGAGACCTTCATGCACCTGCGCACCGAGAAGAACGTCTTCGCCTGGGGGCAGCGCCTCGCTGAGGAGTGAGGCGCCGCCCCCGGCGGCTGAGGGGCCGGAGGGCTAGACGGTGGCGGTGGGGGCGTCGACGGCGGCCCGCTCGAGGACGAGCTCGCCATCGGCGGCATCGACCTTCACGGTGTCACCGGGGACGAACCGGCCCTCGAGGATCGCGAGGGCCAGCGGGTCCACCAGGCGCTTCTGGATGACGCGCTTGAGCGGGCGTGCTCCGTAGGTGGGGTCGTAGCCGAGATTGCCGATCAGCGTGCGCGCCGCATCGGAAAGCTCAACCTCAACCTCGCGTTCACGGACGCGCTTGATGAGGACCGCGACCTGGATGTCGACGATCTCGCCGATCTGCTCGCGGGTGAGCGACTCGAACTCGACGATGTCGTCGAGGCGGTTGACGAACTCCGGCTTGAAGTGCGCCTCCACGCCGGCCCGGCCGCCCCCGATGTTGGAGGTCATGATCAGCACGGTGTTCTTGAAGCTCACCGTCCGGCCCTGGCCGTCGGTGAGACGCCCGTCGTCCATCACCTGCAGCAGCGCGTTGAACACGTCGGGGTGGGCCTTCTCGATCTCGTCGAGCAGCACCACCGAGTAGGGGCGGCGGCGGACCGCCTCGGTCAGCTGACCGCCCTCCTCGTAGCCGACGTAGCCGGGGGGCGCTCCCATCAGGCGGCTGACGGCGTGCTTCTCCATGTACTCCGACATGTCGATTCGCACGATGGCGTCCTGGGTGTCGAACATGAACTCGGCCAGCGCCCGCGCCAGCTCGGTCTTGCCGACGCCGGTGGGGCCCAGGAACAGGAAGGTGCCGATCGGGCGGTTGGGGTCAGATAGGCCCGCCCGTGACCGGCGCAGCGCGGTCGACACCGCGCTGACGGCCTCGTCCTGGCCGATGACACGACCGTGCAGGCGCTCCTCCATGTGGACGAGCTTCTCGATCTCGCCCTCCATCAGGCGCGTGACCGGGACGCCGGTCCACTTGGCCACGATCTCGGCGACGTCGTTGGCGTCGACGTGGTCCTTGAGAAAGCGCGGGCCGTTGGCGGCGTCCGTGCTGGCGGCGGCCTCCTGCTGGGCCGTCTCGGCCTCCTCCAGGCGCTTGGTGAGCTCCGGGATCGTCCCGTATTGCAGCTCGGCGGCGCGGCCGAGATCGGCCTCGCGCTGGGCGCGCTCGAGCTCGAGCTTGGCCTGCTCCAGGCGCTCCTGGATGTCGGCCACGGCCCCGAGGGTCTCCTTCTCACGCTGCCACTCGGCGTGCATGGCGTCCGAGCGCTCGCGCTCCTCGGCCAGGGTGCGCTCGAGCTGCTCGCGGCGGCTCAGGGTGCCCGCGTCGTCGTCGTCGCCCAGGGACTGGAGCTCGATCTCCAGCTGCATGATGTGGCGGTCCACCTCGTCGATCTCGGTGGGCTTGGAGTCGATCTCCATGCGGATCTGCGCGGCGGCCTCGTCGACGAGGTCGATCGCCTTGTCGGGGAGGAAGCGGTCGGCGATGTAGCGCTGGCTCAGGGTGGCCGCGGCGACGAGCGCGGAGTCCTGGATGCGCACCTTGTGGTGGACCTGGTAGCGCTCCTTGAGCCCGCGGAGGATCGCGATGGTGTCCTCGACGCTCGGCTCCCCCACGTACACGGGCTGGAAGCGCCGCTCGAGCGCAGCGTCCTTCTCGATGTGCTTGCGGTACTCGTCAAGCGTCGTGGCGCCCACGGCCCGCAGTTCCCCGCGGGCCAGCATCGGCTTGAGCAGGTTGGCGGCGTCGACGGCCCCCTCGGCGGCGCCGGCGCCGACGATCGTGTGCAGCTCGTCGATGAAGAGGATGACCGTGCCCCGCGCCTCGGCGATCTCCTTGAGGACGGCCTTGAGCCGGTCCTCGAACTCGCCGCGGTACTTGGAGCCCGCGATCAGCGAGCCGATGTCCAGCGACACGACCCGGCGGTCGCGCAGACCCTCGGGCACGTCGCCCGAGACGATGCGCTGGGCCAGCCCCTCGGCGATCGCGGTCTTGCCCACGCCGGGCTCGCCGATCAGCACCGGGTTGTTCTTGGTGCGCCGGGAGAGGACCTGGATGACGCGGCGGATCTCGTCGTCGCGCCCGATGACCGGGTCAAGCTTGCCCTGCGACGCGGCGTCGGTGAGATCGCGGCCGTACTTCTCCAGGGCGCGGAACTTGTCCTCGGGGCTGTCGTCGGTGACGCGGTGAGCGCCGCGGACCTCGCCCAGCGCTTTGATCAGCGCCTCGCGCGGGGCGCCGCTCGAGCGCAGCGCCTCGCCGGCGCCGCCGGGATGGGCGGCGAGCGCGAGCAGCAGGTGCTCGGTGGAGACGTATTCGTCGCCCAGTTCGCGCATCTCGGTCTCGGCCGTGCGCAGGATCTGGACGAGCTCGGTCGAGCCGCCGGCCGGCTCGGCGGCGGAATTGGGCCCCGCCCCCCCGGTCAGCTTGGGCAGCGCGTCAAGACGCGGGCTCAGGGCCTGGCGCACGGCGGCAGGCTCGGCGCCGAGCTTGCGCAGCACCGGCGCGACGACGCCGCCCTCCTGCTCGAGCAGGACGGCGAGCAGGTGCTCGGGGGTGGTCTGCGGGTTGCGGCGCTCGTCGGCCAGCCGCTGGGCGGCCTGAAGCGCCTCCTGGGACTTGATGGTGAAGCGGTCTGGTTGCATAGGCGATTCCGTGTTTCGGAGTGAGAAATCTAAGTCTGTATGACTAAGATTATCGCACGGAATGCGCCCGGCTTCAAGCGCGCTCTATCCGCGGACTCGCAGGTCCTTGCCGCGCGTGCGCGACTCGATGTTGCCGCTCGGATCCAGGATCGCCCCGAAGATCGTGGCGGTGACCTTCTGCCGGTGGGCCAGCGCGCCGTGCAGCTTGCCCACGGTCGTCTTGTCCAGCCCGATCTTGATGGTCTTGTGGCCACCGTGCTTGAGCAGGAAGACGCTCGAGTACTTGGTGATCACCTTGGGCGAGCGCCCGATCCGGATCCGGGTGTAGGCGCCCATCAGGCAGTGGCCCGAGCAGCTGACCCTGGCCAGGAGGTGCTTGGCGGCCACGGGGTCGCGCTGCGCGGGCACCGACAGCCCGACGTTCACGATCGCCGGCACCATGGTGCCGGCCTCGAAGGCCAGGCCGGCCAGGTTGATGCTGCCCAGGCCCGAGGCCTCGTCGAACCCGGCGCCGGCGGTGCAGCAGCCGAACGGCCGGCCGATCAGGCTCGAGCCCAGGTCATTGTTGTTGGCGACGATGTCGGAGATGACGCTGGCCGCGGAGGCCGAGTGGTCGATCGTGTAGAGCAGAGGGTTGGCCAGACCGATGTCCTCGCGGTGGCCCCGGCGCAGCGCCTGGTCCACCAGCGCGAGGCCGCCGGCCAGCAGCGGCGCGGCCGCGCTCGTCCCGCCCACCTGGGTCCACGGGCTGTTGTGGCCCTGGCCGATGCAGTCGCCCTTGGCCGTGCAGTAGATCTCATAGCCGGGCGCGACGTCGGCGAGCATCGAGACGTCGGGGACCCCGCGATGGGCCGCGAGCACGAACCCGTTCTGGTAGCTCGGCCGCTTGAACAGATCGCTGAAGCCGCCGCCGCCGGAGGCGTTGACGAGCGGCGAGTCGTTCCAGACCTCCTCGGAGACGATGTGGTTGTTGGCGTCGAGCGCGAAGTTGGTGCCGCCCACGCCGGTGACGAACGGCGAGGACGCGGGGTAGCTCACGGCCAGGCCGGGCAGCGGCCGGCCGTCGGGGGTCAGACACGCCGACGAGCCGTCGTCGCCGCTGGAGGCCAGCACCGAGATGCCGCTGGCGGCAGCCAGGGCCAGGGCGCCCTCGACGTGGCGCAGCCCGGAGTCGCCGATGGTGAGGTGGGTCGCCTCCTCGCAGGAGCCCAGCGATGCGGAGATCACGTCGGGCTTGCTCCCCGCGTTGGAGAGCGGCGCGGTGAGCGAGTGCAGCACGTCGACCGCGCTCGGTCGCGACTCGTAGACGTCGACGGCCTTGAGCTTGGGCGCGGCCGCGTCCAGAACCTCCAGGTCCAGGGTCGACTCGCCGCCGGGCGCCAGCGGCTTCTTCAGCCCGACGCCGAAGCCGTTGATCGCGGGCGTGGCCAGGCCGAAGCACTTGGAGAAGTTGCGCAGGTCCGAGTAGCGGAAGCCGTCGATCTCGATGAGGGCCACGCGCTCGCCCTGACCTTCCAGCCCCGAGGCCTGCAGCGGGAGGTAGTTGTAGGCGGTCAGGTACTGGTTGGGGGTGAAGCCCGACTGCGAGACGGCCTCGGCGCAGCCCGCCGCGGTGCCGGTCCGCTGCAGGTAGCCCGACTCGTCGGCGGTGCTCTCGTTCCCGGGCGCGGCCGCCTTGTGCGCGAACGCCTCGTTGCTCGACGCGGCGGGCGTCGATGATCCGAACAGCGGCTGGGTGTCCAGGCCGACCACGCCGGTCACGTCGCTGTGCAGCGCCGCCGGGATCCGCACGCCGGTCTCGGGCGCCATGAAGGTGGCACCACGGGGACCCGCGGCGGCGGTCCGGAAGTTGCCCAGCGTCGTGCCGAACAGACGCCCCGCCTGGCCCACCTTCATCGTTGCGTCAGCGAACAGGCCGGTGACGTCGACCTTGACGCCGGTGGCGCCGGCGCGCGTGAGGTAATCGAGGACCCGCGCGCGCTCGGCGGCGGGGGCACCAAAGCGCTTGGCCAGGTTGGGGATCGAGTCGTATTGGCCGTACCGGGGCGACTTGGGATTCGACACGATGGCCGCGAACTTCTCCAGGCCGGTGAGGTCCGCCTTGAGGGGAAGGGCCAGCGCCACGCTGCCATTGGCGGCCGCGCCGCCCAACCAGGTCCAATGGGGAGTGGAGGTTGCGGCCGCTGCGGAGGTCGTGAACAGCGCACCGGCGCACAGCACGCATGCCGCCGTGGCGATCGCGTTCCTGGACCGATGAGCCCGCCCACGGGACCGTGTCGTCCGTGTCAGTCCCCAGCTGGAAATACCCATCAAGCGTTCACTCCCTGTTCTGTCTCAAACCGACATGCCACCCGGGGCGGGCGAGGTCGTACCCCCGAGGGGAGATCGTTGCACACCCCCAACACGCCGAAACGTAGATCGGTGCGGTGCCAATTACCCCCAAAGCGCGTGGCTCAGCGGGGATTTCTAGGTCCGGTCGCCGCTGCGGACACCGAACTTCAGAGCCCGGAGATCGCCGTGGCGCACCAGCTCGCCGCCGCGGACGTAGGGCACGATCTCGGCGCGCAGGTCACGGCGGATCGCCTCCAGCCGTGCCACCTCCGCGCTCAGCTCGTCGGCGCGCTTCTGCAGCGAGGCGACCTTGCGGGACATGGAGTCCAGCTGCTGCTCGAGCTCGAACACCCGCTCGACCCCGGCCAGGTTCATCCCGAGCTCCGCGGTCATCTCCTGGATGCGCCGCAGGCGATCGACGTCCTTCTGGGAGTACAGGCGCGTGCCCTTGGCTGAGCGCTGGGGCTCGATGAGCCCGCGCGCCTCGTACATCCGGAGCGTCTGGGGGTGCATCTCGGCGAGCTCGGCGGCCACCGAGATCATGAACACGCCGCGCTCGGATGAGACCTCGACGCGGGTGGTGGTGCGGACGCGGCGCGAGGCCATCACGGGCTCGGGCGGGCGGGTTCGGGTTCCGCGAACAGGCGCTCGCGCGGGTTGCCGTTCATGACCTTCGACAGCCTGTCAACGGCCTCGGACTGCTCGGGCGACAGCGAGGCGGGCACCTCGAGCACGAAGCGGTAGTGGATGTCGCCGTGGCCCTTGCCGCCCAGCCGCGCCGGTCCCTCGCCGCGCAGCCGCTGCACCGTTCCGTGCCTGGTCCCGGGGGGCACGCGCAGCCGCTTTGAGCCGTTGAGCGTCGGCACCTCGATGACCGCGCCCTGAAGCGCCTCGGGGATCGTCAGCGGCACCTCGACCTCGAGGTTGTCGCCGTTGCGCTTGAACACGGAGGAGTCGCCCACGCGCGTGATCACGTAGAGGTCGCCGGGTGCACCTGCTTCTGATCCCGTCCCGGCCGCGGCAAACCCGGGCTCGCCCTTGCCGGCCAGCCGGATCCGGCTTCCGTCCTTCACCCCAGCGGGGATGTTGACGCGCATCCGCTTGATCGAGCGCTGAGCTCCGCTGCCCTGGCAGGTGGGGCATGGGTCATCGATCACGGTTCCGGAGCCGTGGCAGTTGGAGCACGGCTGGGACATCGAGAAGATGCCCTGGCTCTGGGACTCCAGCCCGCGGCCGTTGCAGACCGGGCACACCCGCGGCGAGGTCCCGGGCTTGGCGCCCGACCCCTTGCACGTCGGACACGGCGCCGAGGTCGGCACCGCCAGCGGCACCTGCGCCCCGTTGACCGCCTGGTCGAAGGTCAGCGAGACCTCGGTCTCCAGGTCACGGCCCCGCTGGGGGCGCGGACGCGTGCGCGTCGAGCCAGAACCCGTCCCGCGGCCGCCCGGACCCGCGGTGCCGGGGGCGCCCCCGCCACCGAACAGGTTGGAGAGGATGTCGGAGAAGCCGCCGGTGAACGCGCCCGGATCGAAGCCGCCGCCGGGCGCCTGACCAAAGCCGCCCAGCAGGCCGCCGCGGTCATAGGCCTTGCGCTTGTCGGGATCGGCCAGGACGTCGTGCGCCTGCGAGATCTCCTTGAAGCGCTCCTCGGCCTGCTTGTCCCCCTGGTTGGTGTCCGGGTGGTACTTGCGGGCGAGCTTGCGGTACGCCTTCTTGATCTCCTCGTCGGAGGCGTTCTTGCCCACCCCGAGGATCTTGTAGTAATCAGGCCGGTCAGCCACTGTCGCTCACCGCCTCCCTCAGCCGGCGACGACGACGCGCGCCGGGCGCACGACGCTCTCGCCCATGCGGTAGCCGCGCTGGAACACCTCGACCACGACACCGGGCTGGGCGCCCTCGACCGGCTGCTGGGCCACCGCCTCGTGGTACTGCGGGTCAAACGGCTCACCCTCGGGCGAGTAGCGCTCGATCCCGACGTTCCCCAGGGCGGAGATCAGGTCGGCGTGGACGTGCTTGAGGCCGGCCACCAGCGACTCGGTGCCGTTGCCGCCGTCTCCGGCCGCCACCTCGTCGGCGTGGGCCAGGGCGCGATCGAGGTTGTCGATCGCGGGCAGCAGCGCGAGCGCCAGCTTGGCCGCCCCGCGCTCCTGCGCGGCGGCCGCCTCACGGGTGGCTCGCTTGCGGTAGTTCTCGAAGTCGGCCTTGGTGCGCTGGGCGAGAGCCAGGTACTCGTCGGCCTTCCCGGCCTTGGCGGCGAGCTCGTCCAGGTCGCAGGGGGAACCGATCCCCTGCCGCCCCTCATCTCTACCGGGCGCCCCGGGCTGGGGCGTCCCCGGCTGAGCCCGGAGCTCGGCCTCGGCCTGGGGCCGTTCAGCGTGCGCCCGCGAGGCGTCATGGCCCTCGGGTGCGCCCGGCGGCGCCTGAGGCAGCTCGGCCTCAGGCGCCTGCTGGTGCTTGACCGCGTCAGGCGCGTTGTTGTGCTCGGAGGACATCGGGATTACTTCCCTTCGTCCACAACCTCGGCATCGACCACGTCCTCCTCGGCGCTCGCGCCGTTGGTGGAGGTAGCGCCGTTCTCGTTCGCCGGGTCCCCGGCGGAGTCGGCCGTCTGCTGCTCCTGGGCGCGCTGGTACATCGCCTCGGAGACCTTGTGGAACGCGGACTGCAGCGCCTCGGTCTTGGTATTGATGTCGTCGGCGTCGGTCGAGGTCAGAGACTCGCGGACGGCCTTGATCGCCGCCTCGATCTCCTCCTTGGAGGAGTCGTCGATCTGCTCGGCGAGGTCCTTGAGCTGGCGCTCGGCCTGGTAGGCCGCGTTCTCGCCGTTGTTGCGGGCCTCGGCCAGCTCGCGCTGGCGCTTGTCGTCCTCGGCGTGCGACTCGGCGTCGGTGACCATCCGCTTGATCTCGTCCTCGGACAGACCGGAGCCCGACCGGATCTCGATCTTCTGCTCCTTGCTGGTCCCCAGGTCCTTGGCGGACACGTTGAGGATGCCGTTGGCGTCGATGTCGAACGCCACCTCGATCTGCGGGATGCCCCGCGGCGCCGGCGGGATGCCGGTGAGCTGGAACTTGCCCAGCGACTTGTTGTAGGTCGCCATCTCGCGCTCGCCCTGCAGCACGTGGATCTCCACGCTCGGCTGGTTGTCCTCCGCGGTCGAGAAGACCTCGGACTTGCGGGTCGGGATGGTCGTATTGCGCTCGATCAGCTTGGTCATCACGCCGCCCTTGGTCTCGATCCCGAGGGTGAGCGGGGTGACGTCCAGCAGGAGGACGTCCTTGACGTCGCCGGCCAGCACGCCTGCCTGGATGGCGGCGCCCACGGCCACGACCTCATCGGGGTTGACGCCGCGGTGCGGCTCCTTGCCGGTGAGCTCCTTGACCTTCTCCTGCACGGAGGGCATGCGGGTCATGCCGCCGACCAGGACCACGTGGTCGATGGTGCCGGCGCCCTTCTCCTTGGCGTCGTCGAGCGCCTGGCGGACCGGGGCGATCGTGCGGTCGAGCAGGTCGGCGGTGAGCTCCTGGAGCTTGGCGCGCGTGAGGCGCATGTCCAGGTGCTTGGGCCCGGAGGCGTCGGCCGTGATGAACGGCAGGTTGATCTGGGTCTCCTGGGTGGTGGAGAGCTCGATCTTGGCCTTCTCGGCGGCCTCGTAGAGCCGCTGCAGCGCCATCGGGTCGGCGGCCAGGTCGATGCCCTGGGACGCCTTGAACTCCTTGACCAGCCAGTCCACGAGGGCCTTGTCGAAGTTGTCGCCGCCGAGGTGGTTGTCACCCGCGGTGGCCTTGACCTCGAACACGCCGTCGCCGATCTCCAGCACCGACACGTCGAACGTGCCACCGCCGAGGTCGAAGATGAGGATCGTCTGGTCGGTCTCCTTGTCGAGCCCATAGGCCAGGGAGGCCGCGGTCGGCTCGTTGATGATGCGCTTGACGTCCAGTCCGGCGACCTTGCCGGCGTCCTTGGTCGCCTGGCGCTGATCGTCGTTGAAGTACGCGGGGACGGTGATGACCGCGCTGTCCACGGTCTCGCCCAGGTAGGCCTCGGCGTCGGCCTTCAGCTTGCCGAGGATCATCGCCGAGATCTCCGGCGGGGAGTACTGCTTGTCGGCCGCCTCGACGCGGGCGTCGCCGCCCGGGCCCGACACGACCTTGTACGGCACGATCGACTCCTCCTCGCGCACCTCGGCCTCCTTGCGGCCCATGAAGCGCTTGATGGAGAAGATCGTGTTCTGCGGGTTGGTGACCGCCTGGCGCTTGGCGACGGTGCCTACGAGCCGCTCACCACCACTGGTGAATGCGACCACCGACGGAGTCGTGCGCCCACCTTCGGCGTTCTCGATCACCGTCGGCTCGCCACCTTCGAGCACGGCCATACAACTGTTGGTCGTCCCGAGGTCGATTCCGATCGTCTTTCCCATGTTCTTGTCTGCTCCCTTACGGTTACAAAATCTCAGTGCGAGACTAGCAGATCTGGTCTTGGGTCTTCAGCGACCCGCAACGAACGTCAACGACGACTGGGGAGGGGTGGCGGGGCGAGCCCCGAGGAGGGGGTGATGGGCTCCCGCAGAGGGGGTGATGCAACATAAGCCCGCATACGGTGCTTATTTCGCATCACGTCTGCGCGGTGACCACGCAGCCCCAGCCCACTCACCCGAACGAGAACGCGCTCGGGCACATCCGCTGCAGCGCGCACGCCCCGCACTCCGGCTTGCGCGCGTGGCACGTCCGCCGCCCGTGCCGGAGCAGGTTGATGTGGAACTCGAGCTCCTGGCCCCGCGGGGTGATGGCGAGCATCTCGTCGTGCATCTCCTCAAAGGGCGCCTTGGGCCGAAACAGCCCCAGGCGGGTGCCTACGCGCGAGACGTGGGTGTCGACGGGGACGTCGCGCATCCCCAGGGCGAACAGCAGCACGCAGGCGGCGGTCTTGCGCCCCACGCCCGGCAGCGCGATGAGGTAGTCCTGCGCCTGTGGCACCGTCATCTCGGCCAGGCCGTCGAGGGAGATCTCCTGTTCGGGCTCGATCGCCTGGAGGATCGACTTGATCCGGGCGGACTTCACCTTGGAGATGCCGCCCGGGCGGATCGCCTCCTCCAGCTCGTCCACCGGGGCGTCGCGGACCTCCTCCCAGCTCGGGAGCCGCTCGCGCAGGCGCAGGTAGGCGACATCGCGGTTGCGGTCGTTGGTCGACTGCGACAGCACGGTGAGGATCAGCTCGGCGATCGGGTGGCCGTGCGCCTTCCACCCCGGGATGCCGTAGACGAGGCGCAGCCGGTCACGGACGGCGCGGACCCGGCGGGAGGTCGGGCGTTTCCAGGCCGGATCGGTCATGCGCGGGAATGCTCGCACGCCCGCGGCGGCCGCCGCGCGGACGTTATGCTCGGCCTGGCGTGGGCGTCGACGAGCACACGATCGCAGTCGCCGGAGCCTCCGTCTTCTACCGCCGCGCTCCGGCGCGCGACACCGAGGTCCTCTACCTCCACAGCGTTCCGACCAGCTCGGACGACTGGCCCGCGCTCCTCGAGCTCACCGGCGGGCTGGCCCCGGACCTGCCCGGCTTCGGGCGCACCGGCAAGGCCGGCAATCTGGACTACTCGCTGGCCGCCTACGCGCTGTTCGTGGAGCAGTTCCTCGACGCGCTCGAGGTGCCGGAGGTGGCCCTCGTCGGCCACGGCTGGGGCGCGGCCATGGGCCTGCTCTTCGCTCAGCGCCACCCCGATCGCGTCACCCGGCTGGCCATCATCGACGCCGTCCCGCTGCTCGACGGCTTCGAGTGGCCTGCGAGCCTGCGGTGGCTCCGGCGGCCAGGGATCGGCGAGCTGGTGATGGGGTCGATCAACCGCTGGATGCTGGCGCGCATCCTGCGCCACGGCAGCGCCACGCCCGAGACCTGGCCCGACGCGCGCGTGGACGCGGTGTGGGACCAGTTCGACCAGGGCACTCAGCGCGCGATCCTGCGGCTGCACCGCTCCGTCGACGCGCCGGCCCTGGCGGCGGCCGGCGTGGGCCTGGCGGACCTGGAGCAGCCGGCGCTCGTCGTCTGGGGCGATCAGGACCCCTGGCTGGCCCCCGCCTTCGCCGACGCCTACGCCCGGCGCCTCCCCCACGCCACCGTGGAGCATGTGGCCGGCGCCGGGCACTGGCCGTGGCTCGATGATCCGGCGCTGGCCGAGCGCCTGGCCGCCTTCGCGACCGACTCGGGCACGCCATGACGGCGACCGCTGCGCGCCCGCGCGCCCGCGCGCCCGTGAACACGCGTCGTGCGCAGGACGCCGCCCATCACCGCTGGGCCCGCCTGGCTCCGGTGCTCACCGCCGCCGTGCTGGCCGCGGCCTACGTGATCGTCTCCCCGCCCACCCAGGACCTGGCCGCGCACCTGTTCCGCGCCCACCTGTTCAGCCAGCAGGGCTTCGGCCTGTGGAACAACGACTGGTACGGCGGCCACCACATCCTCGGCTACAGCGTGCTGTTCCCGGCGGTCTCGGCGCTGCTCACCCCGCAGCTCGCCGCCGCGCTCGCCGCCACGGGGACCGCGGCGCTGTTCGAGCCGCTGGCTCGCCGGCATTTCGGAGCCAACGCCTGGCTCGGGGCGCTGGCGTTCGGCGCCGCCACCGCGATCAACCTCTACACCGGGCGGCTGGCCCTGGCCTTCGGCGCGCTCCCCGCGCTGGGCGCGGTCGTCGCCCTGGACCGTGACCTGCCGTTCGCCGCTGCTGGGCTCGGGCTGCTGTCCGGTCTGTGCGGCCCCGTGGCCGCGCTGTTCGCCGCCCTGGCCGCGGCGGGCTACGCGCTCGCGGCGGCTCTCACCGAGCGCCGGACGCGGGGCGCCCTCCCGAGCGGCCGGCTGCGGGCCGCCCTCCCGGGCGTCGCCACCGCCGTCGCGGCCCTGGCGCCGGTCCTGGCGCTGGCGGTCGCCTTCCCCGAGGGCGGAACCGAGCCGTTCGAGCTGGGCACCCTGCTGCCGGTCCTGGCGATCTGCGGCGTCGCGCTGCTCGCCACCCGGCGCGAGGCCACCGCGCTGCGCGCCGGGATCGCCCTGTACGCACTGGCCGCGGTCGCGGTCTACGTCATCCCCTCCCCCATCGGCAGCAACATCGCCCGCCTGGGCACGCTGCTGGCCGCCCCGCTGGCCGCGCTGCTGTGGTGGCGCCGGCGCCCGCTGCTCCTGGCGCTGTGCGCGCTGCCGCTGCTCTACGTCGGCTGGCAGGCGCCGGTGTCAGACATCGCCGCGCTGTCGGGCGACCCGTCGACGAGCGCCGCCTACTACCAGCCGCTGCTGCGCTTCCTCGAGGCCCAGCCCGGCGGCCACGAGCATGCCTTCCGCATCGAGATCCCGTTCACGAACTCCCATTGGGAGGCCTACCGGGTGGCCCCCGCGTTCCCCCTGGCTCGCGGCTGGGAGCGCCAGCTTGACCGCGCCGACAACCCTCTTTTCTACAACGGGCGGCTGACGGCGGCTTCGTATGACCGGTGGCTGCATGACAACGCGATCCGCTTCGTCGCCCTCCCCGACGTCGCGCTGGACGCCTCGGCCCAACGCGAGGCGTCCATCATCCGGGCGGGCCAGCCGTATCTGCGACTCGTCAGGCGCGCGGCGCACTGGCGCGTCTACGCCGTCGCGCGTCCCACGCCGATCGCGCAGGGCTCCGGGGTCCTGCGCGCGATGGGCTCTGACTGGGTCGCGCTCGACGCGGCGCGGGCGGGGACGGGGACGCTGCACGTGCGCTTTACGCCGTACTGGAAGATCACGCAGGGCAAGGGCTGCGTCGCGCCCGACGGCGACGCGACGCGGCTGACGGTGAGCCGCGCCGGCCCCGTCACGCTGGCCATTCGCTTTGCCCCGGGACGCATCGGGGCGACCACGCCGCGCTGCACGTGAACCGCGGCTGCCGGTTGCTAACCGGAAATAGACAATCGCTTTTATAGGATGTGCGCGGTCCATGCAGCGGCGACTCAGAAACATTGAGGCGCGCGTGCTTCCGCGCGGCTGGGCAGACGTGCTTCGGCAGCTGTCCCTCTTCCTCGGCGCCTACCTGCTCTACCAGGTGGTCCGCGGCCTCGTGGACGGCAACGACGTCGCCAAGGCGACGTGGAACGCCTACAGGGTGATCAGCCTCGAACGGACGCTGCACGTGTTCGTCGAGCCGGGCATCCAGGCGTGGGCGATCCACAAGAAATGGCTGATGGACATCGCCGACTCGACCTATCTGAACGCGCACTACGTCATCACGATCGCGGCGCTGGTCTGGATCTACCTGCGGCGCAACGACTCCTTCTACTTCGTGCGCAACATGTTCATGGTGGCGATGGCGTTCGCGCTCGTCGGCTATGCCGTGTACCCGACGGCGCCGCCGCGGCTCATGCCGCAGTGGGGCTTCACGGATTCGATCCAGCAGTTCACGGGCATCACTGTGGAGCACGGGCCGTCCAGCGCCCTCCTCAACCTCTACGCCGCCATTCCCTCCATGCACGTCTGCTTCGCACTGATGATCGGCTGGCCGATGGCTCGACTGGTCAACAACCGGGCTGCGAGGGTGGCGTGGGCGGTCTATCCCGTGTTCATCACCTTCGTCGTGATCGCCACCGGAAACCACTACCTCACCGATGTCGTGCTGGGCGCCATCACCGCGCTGGCATCGGCGCTGCTGTCCAAACAGCTGCTGGCCCGGGCGCGGCCCGACGTGTGGGCGTTCGGGCAGGCGCCCGCTTAACCGCCTACGCTGTCGTAGCGGATGGCCTCGCAAAGCTCGCCTCCTCGACCGCGCCAGCCGCGGCAACGCCGCCCCCGGACCCGTGGGGAGGGCCCGACCACCCAGGAGGTCATGCGCGAGCGGCTGATCGAGAGCCGCCTCACGCCCAACGCCATCTCGCTCACCGGATTCGCGCTCAACCTCGCCGCCGCCGTGCTGGTGTTCGAGCGCCAGTTCTTCCTCGGCGGCCTGGCCTTCATCATCGGCTCGATCATGGACACGCTCGACGGCCGCTACAGCCGCATGTCGGGCAAGGGGACGCCGTTCGGCGCCTTCCTGGACTCGACGCTTGACCGGCTGGAGGAGGGCATCGTCCTCACCGCCGTCGCCGCGTACTTCGCGAGCCAGCACAACCAGGCGGCGGTGGCCGCGGTGGTGGTGGCCGTGCTCGCCTCCCTGATGGTCTCCTACACGCGTGCTCGCGCGGAGGCGCTCGGCGTCGCCTGCAAGGTGGGGCTGGCCACCCGGCCCGTCCGGGTCGTGATCCTCTCGATCGGTCTGGTCTTCGCCGAGGGCGCGGGGCTGGGCCACTTCCAGCTCCTGGCGCCGGCCGTCTACGTCCTGGCCGCGCTGAGCGCGTTCACGGTGCTGCAGCGGATCCTCTACGTCCGCCAGCAGCTCAACGCGCCCGACGTGAGCAGCTGAGCCGCGAAAACCGACCGGTATCCTCGGCTCCGTGCCCGCGTCGCCTGACCCGGCGGCCGTCTCTGGGGGCCGCGGCGCCCGCGCGCGGATCCTCGCGGCGGCGCGCGACCGCTTTCACCGCCAGGGGATCAATGTCACCGGCGTCGCCGAGCTGTCGGCGGCCGCCCGTGTGTCCAAGCGGACCCTCTACCAGCACTTCGCCAGCAAGGACGAGGTGGTCGTCGCCTATCTCACCGAGATCGCGGCCGATCCGGCCTATCCGCCCCACGCGGTCCTGACGCGATCCGACCTCGCGCCGCGCGCGCGGCTGCTGGAGCTCTACGCCACGCTCGCCGACGATCGCCGCCCGCTGCGGGGCTGCCCATTCGTCAACGCGGCCGTGGAGCTCCCCGATCCCGCCCATCCGGCCCGGGCGATCATCGTCACCTACAAGCAGGAGTTCGCCGACCGGCTGTCGGCACTGGCCCGGGAGGCCGGCGCGCGCGGCTCCGAGCGCGTCGGCCGGCGCCTGGCCCTGCTCTACGACGGGGCGGCAGCGCAGGTGACGCTCTCCGACAGCCCCGCCCCGGCGGCCGAGGCCCAGGCGCTCGCCGCCGCCCTCCTGCAATCGTCCATGGACTAAACCTATAGGTTTACTTGTGCAGGTGGTGGGCCGATGGGCGGCACCGGGTGGAAACCGATCGGTCTACAAATGGGTGTAACCGAATCGGGGTCTCGGGCATACATGTGGTGATGCCCGCCCCCTCTGAGCGGGCCTGCGATTTCGAGAGAAAGGGACATACCTCACGTGACCACCACCAACGGTTCGTCCAACGGCAGCGCGCGTCACCAGCACGAGAAGGTCCGCGTCGCCATCATCGGCGTGGGCAACTGCGCCAGCTCCTTCGTGCAGGGCGTCCAGTACTACAAGGACGCCGACCCGGCCGAGCGGGTGCCGGGGCTCATGCACGTCGATCTCGGCGGCTACCACGTGCGCGACATCGAGTTCTCCGCCGCCTTTGACATCGACGCCGACAAGGTGGGCAAGGACCTCTCCGAGGCCATCTTCGCCGGCCAGAACAACACGCTCAAGCTCGGCGACGACATCCCCAAGCTCGGCGTCGAGGTCATGCGCGGCATGACCCACGATGGCCTGGGCCGCTACCTGAAGGAGAAGATCACCAAGGCGCCCGGCCCCACCGCCGACATCGTCGAGGTGCTCAAGGACACGCGCACCGACGTCGTCGTCTCCTACCTTCCGGTCGGCTCCGAGCAGGCCACCAAGTGGTACGTCGAGCAGATCCTCGAGGCGGGCTGCGGGTTCGTGAACTGCATCCCGGTGTTCATCGCACGCGAGGACTACTGGAACAAGCGCTTCAAGAAGGCCGGCCTGCCCATCATCGGCGACGACATCAAGTCCCAGGTGGGCGCCACCATCGTCCACCGCGCGCTGGCGCGGCTCTTCCACGACCGCGGGGTCAAGCTCCTGCGCACCTCGCAGCTCAACGTGGGCGGCAACATGGACTTCTACAACATGCTCGAGCGCGACCGGCTGGAGTCCAAGAAGATCTCCAAGACCAACGCCGTCACCTCGATCATGGGCCACGAGCTGCCCAAGGAGGACGTCCACGTCGGGCCGTCTGACTACGTGCCGTGGCTGACGGACCGCAAGTGGGCCCACATCCGCCTCGAGGGCCAGGCCTTCGGCGACGTCCCGCTCACCGCCGAGCTCAAGCTCGAGGTGTGGGACTCCCCCAACTCGGCCGGCATCGTCACCGACGCGGTGCGCTGCTGCAAGCTGGCCCTCAACAACGGGCTGTCCGGACAGCTCGACGGCCCCAGCTCCTACCTGATGAAGTCGCCGATGAACCAGCGGCCCGACGACGAGGCGCGGGAGCTGACCGAGGCCTACATCGCCAAGTACTCGCGCAAGCCGCTCGCCGCGGCCACCAAGGCCAAGGCGAAGACCAAGGCCGCCGCGAAGGCGTAGAGCCCTCAGGGCCGGGCGCGCCGCGCACCCGCGGCGCGCTAGGCGGACCCGATCGCCCGCTGCAGCGCGGGCGCCAGGTCCCCGCGCCGGCGCACCACCACGTCGCTGAGGCCGAGCCACGCCGCCGTGAGGCGCAGCTCGGCCGCCAGCTCGGCGGCGACGTGGGCGGTGTCGACCCCCTCCTCGGCGAACGCGGCCTGCACCAGCAGGGAGCCGTTCTGGCGGTCTGACTTGAGGTCGACGCGGCCCACCAGCGCGTCGCCGAGCAGGAAGGGAAGCACGTAGTAGCCGTGGATCCGCTTGGGGGCGGGCACGTAGATCTCGATGCGGTAGCGAAAGCCGAAGAGCCGCTCGGCGCGCTGGCGAAACCACACGAGCGAGTCAAACGGCGAGAGGATCGCCCGCGCCTCGACGCGCCGCGGCCGGCGGGCATCCGGCCACAGGTACGCCGGGGCGCCCCACCCCGCCACCTCCACTTCGACGAGCTCGCCCGCGGCGGCCAGCTCGGCCACCCGAGCCTTGGAGTCCGCGCGGGGCAGGCGAAAGTAGTCGCCCAGGTCGGGCTCGGTGGCGACCCCGAGCGCCGCCGCCGCGATCCGGACGAGCCGCCGCTGGGCCTCGGCCGGATCCGGCGTCGGAGCGGCGAGGACCTCGTCGGGGAGCACCCGCTCGGGCAGGTCGTAGAGGCGCTCGAAGTTGACCCGCCCCGCGGACACGACGCGGCCGGTGAAGAACAGGTACTCGAGCGCAACCTTGCCGTCGTGCCAGTTCCACATGTCGCCGGCCTGCCGCTCGGGTCGCGGGATCCCGGTCGCACTCGCACGGATGGGACCCCGCTCGACGACGAGCTCCATCGTGTCGGCGACGAGCTCGGGGCGCTCGCGGATGACGCGGCGGATCGACCCCCACGCCTCGGCGTCGACCCCGGCCATGCGCCAGCGAAACAGGGGGTGGCTCTCCACCGGGATGAGCGACGCCTCGTGGGCCCAGTACTCGACCAGGCGCCGCGTCGGCCGGGGCGTGTCATGGCCGGCGAGGCGGTCCAGGAGCGAGCGGTCATATGGCCCCAGGCGCGAGAACACCGGCATGTAGTGGGCGCGGCTGAAGACGTTGACCGAGTCGAGCTGGAGAACCCCGAGCCGGGTCACCAGCTCGCGGATCTGGCGCGTGCCCGGTGGCGTGGCCGGGCGCGGGCGCCCGAAGCCCTGGGCGGCCAGCGCGATCCTCCGCGCCGCGGCGGCACTCAGTCTCTCCGGGGTACGGGGCACCCCGGCACTGTGCCGGATGCCGCGGCCGGATTCAGTCCGGGAGGGTGACGGGCCGGTTGGGCGGCGCTCAATAACATGTGGTCCGTGCCCGCGCCCCAGCGTCTGGCCATCGCGCAGGTGACCCCATTTGCGTGGGAGGCGGCCAACGAGGTCAACGAGTACGTCGCGCGGGTGTCCGATGAGCTGGCCGCCCGCGGCCATCGTGTTCTGATCGTCGCCCCGTCCGAGTCCGCATCGCTGGTGCGCGACAGCCGCCGCGTGCTGCGATCGCACCCCGAGCAGCTGCTCGACAGCGCCGATGGTGCTCCGACGGTGCTCGGGGTGGGCGAGGTGCTGCCCTTCGCTCCGGCCCGCCGGCGCGCGGCGTCGCTGCCCGTGGACGTGGCCCGCACGATCGAGGAGGCGCTCACGGCGCTGCCCCTGGACATCGTCGACGTCCACGAGCCGTTCGCCCCGAGCGCATCGAGCGCCGCCCTGCGCCACTCGCGCGCGCTCAACGTCGGCAGCTTCCACGCCCCCACCGAGCGCGTGCTCTCCACCCAGCTCACCGGCCCGCTGTCGCGCCTGCTGTTCTCCCGCATGGACGCCCGCATCGCCAGCTACGCGGCCACCCGCAACCTGCTCCAGCACTACTTCCCGGGCGAGTACACGGTGATCGGGCCCGGCGCCGACGTCGCCCCCGAGCGCACCCGGGCCGAGGTGCCCGAGATCGTCATGATCGCCACCGAGGAGCGCGCCGCCCTGCGCGTCTTCCTGCGGGCGCTGCGCGCGCTGCCACCCGACCCGGTGTGGCACGCCACGATCTGGTACCCGCGCCCGACGGCGCCCCCGGCGACGCTCAACCGGCTGCTGCGCGAGCGCATCACCTTCGTGGAGGCCGCGGAGTGCGACGAGGCCGAGCTGCTGCGCAGCGCCGACATCGCCGTGTTCGCCTCCGAAGGCGACCGCGCCACCCCAGGGACGCTCGTGCGCGCGCTCGGCGCGGGCGCGGTGCCGGTGGCCTCGCGCCTGCCCGCCTATGAGGAGGCGCTGGGCGAGGGAGAGTGCGGCTTCATGTTCGAGCCCGGTGAGACGGCGACGCTGGCGGCCCACCTGGAGCGGCTGGTCGCCGAGCCCGAGCTGCGCGAACGCGCCGGGCGCGAGTGCGGGCGGCTGCGCCGCTCGCTGGGCTGGGGTCGCGTGGCGGGAGAGCTCGAGTCCATCTACTTCGATCTCGCCGCTCGCCGCCGGAGTGACTCGGGCAACGGCACGGTTCGCGCCCGGCTCGCCTCGCGCCCGCTCATCGACGTCGACCTCCACATGCACACCGATCACTCCTACGACTGCGCCACCCCGGTCGAGGTCCTGCTCGCCGAGGCGAGGGCGCGCGGGCTCGGTGCGATCGCCGTCACCGATCACAACGAGATCTCCGGCGCGCTGGAGGCCCGGGCCAAGGCCAGCGGGGTCAAGGTGATCGTCGGCGAGGAGGTCAAGACCAAGGAGCAGGGCGAGGTCATCGGCCTGTTCATCGAGGAGAAGATCCCGCGAGGCATGACGCTTCAGGAGACGATCGCCGAGATCAAGCGCCAGGGCGGGATCGTCTACGTGCCCCATCCCTTCGATCGCATGCACTCGGTCCCCGACTACGAGCACCTGCTGGCGGTCATCGACGAGGTGGATGCCATCGAGGTCTTCAATCCACGCATCGCGATCTCCGAGTTCAACGAGGAGGCGGTGCGCTTCGCCGCCAAGTACCGCATCCCCGGGGGGGCCGGGTCAGACGCCCACGTGCCCCAGGGCCTGGGCTCGGTGCGAATCCGCATGCGCGATTTCAACGGCCCCGACGAGTTCCTCGAATCACTGCGCGACGCCGACATCATCCGCAACCCGGCGAGCCTTCTCTTCGTACAGGCATTGAAGTTTCTGCAGACCAAGGCGATGCCCGGAGCCGCCCGCCGGGCCAGCCGGGAGCGTCGCGTGCGGCGCGCCACCGGGCGCAAGTCCTGATGCAGCCGCAAGGACAAGCACGGCCCCCGTCCAATCCGACTGGGGTGCCGGCAACCGACGACGAGATTCGAGAGAAATACCTCGAGCGCGCGATCCGCGAGCTCAACGCGTTCGCCCGCCGGCTCGGCGACTGTGCGCACTGCCCTCGGGGCCAGTTGATGCCGGTGCTGGGCTCGGGCCACCCGCAGGCCGACATCTTCATGATCAAGTACTCCCCGCGGCCCTCCGAGGTCGAGGAGGGGGTCGCGTTCTACGGGCGGACCGGCAACGCGCTGATGAAGTCGCTCAAGCGGCTGAGCATCGATCCGCTGGCCGTCTACGGCACGCTGTGCGTGAAGTGCCCGGTCGCCGATCCGGCGATGGCCGACCCGGGATGCGTGAGCCGCCTCGTGGAGGAGCTGGCCATCGTGCAGCCCAAGATCGTCGTGGTCATGGGCGAGGACGCGCTCACCGTCGTCAACGACCTCGACATCCCCCTCTCACACGAGCTGGCCGCCACCCCCGGCGAGCTGCAGCGCTTCACGCCGTCGATCGAGGCTCTGTTCGTCCCCAACATCGACGACTCGCTGGATGAGGAGAGCTCCAAGCGCGCATTCTGGTCGGCGTTCCGCGTACTGGGACAGTGGTGGGAGGACCTGCCGCCCTACTAGTGTCCTCAGGGCACTAATCATCCATCGTGAGGACGATCTTGCCGAGCTTGCCGCCGGCCTGGAAGTGCTCGTAGGCGGCGGGCGCGTCGGCGAGCGGGTAGGTCTTGGCGATCGCCACCTTCACCGCGCCCGAGGCCAGCAGCGGCAGCACCGAGCGCTCCATCGCGCGGGCGGTGAGCGCCTTGAGCTCCAAGGGCCGCGCCCGGAGCGTCGAGCCGTGGATGCGGGCGCGCTTCATCATCAGCAGGCCGAGGTTGATCTCGCCGGTCGCGCCGGCGCCGGTGCCGATCACGGCGATGCGCCCGCCCGTGTTGAGCGCCTTGAGGTTGTCCATCATGTTGACCGCGCCGACGAGCTCGAGGATGACGTCGTAGGGGCCCTGCTCGCGGAAGTCATCGGGCGCGCAGACGTTCGCGCCGAAGCCGCCCACCGCGTCGTGCAGATCGGTGTTGCGCACGGTGGCGGTGACCCGCGCGCCCGCGGCGTCACCGAGCTGGACCGCCGCGCAGCCGACGCCGCCCGCGGCTCCATGGACCAGCAGATGCTCGCCGGCGACGAGGCCGGCCTGGGTGAAGACGGCGTCGTGCGCCGTGGTGAACACCTCGGGCGCGCCACCCGCCTCGACCCACGAGAGGTTGTCGGGGACCGGCATGAGGATCCGCTCGTGCACGGTCATGAGCTCGGCCTGCCCGCCACCGCCGACGATCGACATCACCCGATCCCCCACCTCGAAGCGCTCGGCCCCGGGCCCGCGGCCGATCACCTCTCCGGCGAGCTCGAGCCCCGGGATGTCCTGCGGCGAGCCGGGCGGCGCGGGGTAGAGCCCGGCGAGCTGGTGCATGTCGGCGCCGTTGAGCCCGGCGGCGTGGACCTTGACCAGCACCTCGCCCGCTCCGGGGACCGGGTCCGGATGCTCCTCGACGGTCAGCTGCTTGTCTTTGATGGTGGCGGCGCGCACGCGTCCACCCTACCCGCGGCGCACCAGCTCGGCCACGCATTCGATGTGCGGGGTCTGGGGGAACATGTCGACCGGGCGCACCCGCACGAGCTCGTAGCCCGCCTCGACCAGCTGAGCCGCGTTGGGCGCGAGCGTGGTGGGATTGCACGACACGTAGACGATGCGTGACGGCGAAGCCTCGATGATCCGCCGCACCACCTTCTGTGAGAGCCCCGCCCGCGGCGGGTCGACCATCAGCACGTCGGGGCGCCCGGCGCGCTCGACCAGCTCGCGCATGGCCAGGCGCACGTCGCCGGCGAAGAAGTGGGCGTTGTCGACCTCGTTGGCGCGCGCGTTGGCGATCGCATCCGAGATCGCCTCGGGGACGAGCTCCAGTCCCCACACCTCGGCGACGCGGGGTGACATCAGCAGGCCGATCGTGCCGATCCCGCAGTACAGGTCATAGACCCGCTCGTAGCCGACGGGAGCCGCGTACTCGATGGCGAGCTGGCACAGGCGCTCGGCCATCTCGGTGTTGGTCTGGAAGAAGGCCTCGGCGGAGATCTCGAAGCGCATCCCGCCGAGCACGTCCTCGAAGCGGTCAGAGCCGGCCAGCAGCTCGGTCTGGCCGCCGTAGGTGGTCTCGGCGACGCCGGCCACGCGCGTCCACAGCAGGCCGTCGAGCCCGGCGCCGGCGCGGATCAGCCCCTCGCGGTCGAGCTCCCCCACGCTGGTGACCAGCCGCACCTGGATCGCCTCGCCGCGACGGCCCTCGCGCACGACGAGGTTGCGCAGGAAGCCCTGGCCCGTGCGCCGGTCATAGGCGCTCAGGCCCTCGGCCCGGCACCACGCCACGATCTGCTCGCGGGCGGCGTTGGCAGGCTCGGAGGCGAGCATGCAGTCGTCCATGGCCACGATCTCGTCCCAGCGGCCGGGAGCGTGAAAGCCACACACGAGCGCGCCCGAGGCGTCGGCGCCGAACGAGTACTCCAGCTTGTTGCGGTAGCGCCACTGCGACACCGCGGGGATGATCGGCTCCAGCGCGAAACCATCGAGCTTGCCGATGCGGCGCAGCGCGTCGTCCACCTGTCCCTGCTTGACCTCGAGCTGGCGCTCGTAGGAGAGCACCTGCCACGGGGCGCCCGGATGATCGGCCACCGGCGCGATCCGGTCGGGGCCGGGCTGGAGGATCTCCACCGCCCGCGCCTCCGCGTACGCCCGCTTGCGCTTGCCGATGACCGCGCGCACCCGATCGCCGGGAACGGCGCCGGTGACGAAGACCACGTAGCCGTCGATGCGTGCCACGCCGGCGCCGCCGAAGGCGAGCGTGTCGATCGTCAGCTCCAGCTCGTCGCCGCGCTGGGGCTTGGGTTGGGTGGGAGGGGCGGTGGACATTCGACTACACAACTAGCAGGCGGCAGCGGTCTCACGGTTACGCGTGACGCGTGAGACCGGCCCGCCCACCCACGACGCGCGCCCGGGTGTCACCGGCCCGCGACGAGGGTTACGCCAGGGACTTCTCGAGCGCGCCCACCACCGACTTGCGGTTGGCGTTCTTGCGCTCGTAGGTCAGCACCTTGCGCAGCTCGGGCTTCTTGAGGTCCTTGATCCGAGTCTGCACCTGAGCGGCATTGAGATCGTCGTAGCCGAGGATCGGGAACGACGGGCCGACGCCGGCGGCGCGGCGAGCGCGATCAGCGCCGCGCACGATGCGGTCCACGGAGTCAGAGCCGCGGGCGCGCTTGGTGGCCGCGCCGGCCTTCGACAGCAGCGACTCGATCTCCTTGACCAGGTCGGTGCCGCCACCGCGACCGCGGCGCACCAACTCCGACACGAGATCGTTGGCGTCCTTGCGCGTGACGCGTCCGCGCGCGGCGGCGTCGTCGAGCGCCTCCTGGATGTGACCGCGCGTGAGCATGACCACGTCACGCGGCTTGATGGCGCCCTGCGCCAACTGCTCGGCGACCGACATGACTCCGGCGCCGTTGGCCTTGGCCGTCTTGGTGGACGCGGCCTTCGCGCTGGTGCGCGTGGTCTTGGCGCCGGCGGCCGCCGCGGTGGCGGTGCCCTTCGCCCCGGCGCGCGCCGTCCGCGCGGTTCCGGCGGCAGCGGCGCCTGCGGTCTTGGCCGTCTTGGCCGCGGACTTGGCCGTCGACTTTGCGGCGCCGGCGGTCTTGGCCGCGCCGGACCTCGCGCTGCTACGCGTCTTGGTGGCGCTGGACTTGGCCTGCGTCGCGGTCTTGGCCGCGCCCTTGCGTGCGCTGGTGGCAGTGGCCTTGGCGCCGCTGCGCGCAGTGGCCTTCGTAGCCCGCGCGCCGGTGCTGCGCGAACTGGCGCTCTTACGGGTGCCGCCGGATCGCGACGAAGACGATGAGGATGATGGGCCGGACGACGAGCGTTTGGCGGGGGGCATACGGAAGCTCCTGCTCCTTATTGACGAGGGGGCGCTTGCGGGACTAGACGCGGCGCGCTTGCGCGAATCTACCCAATGTCCGCGCAAAGTGCGCACAACGGGTGCAACGTTTCACCCTACAAGCAGCTCGAGCAGTGCTTTCTGCGCGTGCCGACGGTTCTCCGCCTGATCCCAGATGCGCTGTCGGTCGCCGTAGAGAACCTCGGCGGTGATCTCGTCGCCGGGGTGCGCGGGCAGGCAGTGCAAGGCAATCGCGTGCGGCGCGGCGAGGTCGAGCAGCTCGTCGTCGATGCGGTAGGACGACAGCGCGCGACGACGCTCCTGCGCCGACGCCGGGTCGTCACTCATGCTCACCCACACATCGGTGTACACCGCGTCGGCGCCGGCGGCAGCGGCGCGTGGATCATCGGTCAGCTCCACGCCGGCGATGGGCTCGAGCTGGTAGCCGTCAGGTGCGGCAACGCGTACGTGTACACCCGCCAGTCCACCGACGAGCGCCAGTGACCGTGCCACGTTGTTGCCGTCACCGACATAGGCGAGTGTCAGTCCCTCGAGCGAGCCGAAGGCCTCGCGGAGTGTCAGCAGGTCAGCGAGTGCCTGGCACGGATGGTGCTTGGCGGTGAGCATGTTGATGACCGGGACGGTGGCGTGGCGAGCAAGCTCCTCCACGTCCTCGTCGGGGCCGGTGCGGATGCCGATGGCGGCGGTGTTGCGCGAGAGGATGTACGCGGTGTCACGGATCGACTCGCCGCGGCTGAGCTGGAGCTCGCCTGAGCGCAGCACCATCGGGTGGCCGCCCATCTCGGCGATGCCGGCCTCGAACGACGTACGCGTCCGCGTCGACGCCGCCTCGAAGATGAGCGCGACCGACCGGCGCACCAGCGCGTCGGAGCTCAGCGGCGCCGCTTTGAGCGCGGCGGCACGGTCGAGGAGGGCGTCCAGCTCGGCGGCGCTGAGCTCGGTCCCGGTGAGGAAGTGGCGTGGCACGGGCCGCAGTGTACGTTGGGCTCCGTGCATCTGCGGGTCCTCAGCTGGAACCTCAAGCACGGCCGCTCGGTACCGCCGTCCCGGCACGAGCTGCTCGGGGAGTTCGGCGCGGCGCTGGAGGGCTGGGACTGGGATGTCGCGCTGCTGCAGGAGGTGCCGCCGTGGTGGACGGCGCCGCTGGCCCGGCGCCTTGGCGCTGAGCATCGCCAGGCGCTCACCTCCCGCAACGCGCTGCCGTGGCTGCGGCGGGCGCTCGCACGCCGCTGGCCCGAGGTGATGAAGTCCCAGGGCGGTGGGGCCAACGCGATCATCGCCCGGCGCGACCGCATCGTCGCCCATCACGTCGAGCCGTTGGCCCGCACCCCGGAGCGCCGCATCGCCCACGGGGTGTCACTGGGATGCGGCGTATGGGTGGTCAACCTCCACGCCACCGCTCACGACGCCGCGGCGGCCGAGCGCGACGGGGCGACCGCCGCCGCGGCCGCGCTGCGCTGGGCGCAGGGCGACCCAGTGGTCCTCGGCGGTGACTTCAACCTCCGCGCGCCGCAGTGGCCGGGGTTCGCCGCCGCGGGCGGTCACGATGTCGACCACGTCTTCACTGCCGGGGCGGTCACGGCTCGCCGGACAGCCGACGTGCTGGACCGGGGGGCGCTGTCTGACCACGCTCCGGTGGCGGTTGATCTGAGCCTCACCGTCGGCGAAGACGACGATGGTCCGGACGTATGATGGGAGCTCCACTCGCGCCGGAGGAGGGCAGCATGTCACGACTCATCCGCATGGACCAGACCGGACACACCGTGCTGGCGCACTGGAGTCCGGATGACCCCGCCGGGACCGAGGCGGCCCGCGCCGCGCTCCTGGCCGAGCTTGACCGGGGCTATCTCGCCGTGGCCTCGGAGCCCGACGGCAGCGCCACCGCGGTGCGCGAGCTGCCGCTCGAGTCAGAGCTCGTCATCCTGCGCCGCCCGATCGCCGGCGGCTGATGGCCCCGACGCTCGACGGCCTGCCGGCCTCGGGCGCGCTGCCCGAGCTGGCCAACGTCCACTGGCGCGTGCGCGCCGACGAGCCGTCGCTGCGCCGCGCCGACCGTACGTGGACGCTGAGCGTCGTCGCCCACGAGGTCCCGTTGCTGACCACGGCTGTGGTCCTCCCGCTGCTCGCGCCGGTCCTCGCCGTGGTCTCGGTGTTCGCGCTGGGCTTCGCGTGGGTGATCCCCGCGCTCTATGCCTCGCGCGGGGCGGGCGTCATGCGGCCACAACGACGTCGTGCGACGGCAAGCGACGGCGCCGAGCAGCGCGCGCTGGGGCTCCTCGGCGACCTCGTCGGCCACGACGCGCGTGAGCTCGTGACACGGACCGGGCTGGTGGTCGAGCGCGCCGGCTTCGGCGTCTGGGTGGTGGGGCCCGCCGGCGCACTGCTCGTGCGCCCGGGCGGCCGGCGCGTGCAGTGCTACTGCGTGCGCGTGCCCGACCCCGAGCTCCCGGCCGCCGACCGCGTCGCGCACCTGCTGCTCGCCCTGCGCGCCGACGAGAGTGGCTTTGCCACCGTGGCCAACCTCACCTTCAGCGGGGCGTGCTGGCGGCTGCGCCGGCACCTGTCGACGGAGGCGCGGGAGGGGATGGGGGCGGCGGTTCGTGTCGCTCGGGCCGCGTAGAGGCGCGGTGGGGCGGTAGGTCGGGCTGGCGGTAGGGGTCGCTGCGTCGCAGGGGCGCCGACGTGGCTGAACGACGGGCTTTCGAGTAGGGCCCGGACGTTGATGGCGGCCTCCCAACCGGGGTCGTGGGATATAAGCGTTACGTGCTGATGGTGATCTCCCACAACCCCCGTCCGGGGCAGGCTGCGGCCATCCGGAGGCCGCCTTCCCAAGCCCGCCGTTGACGTGCGCCGATACCGTGCCCAAACGCCGGGCGGACGCCCACCCAACCCGGAGCGATCTAGCCCCGCGCGGTCCGCAGGCCGAAGCCGCGAAGCATGAGCAGCGCCTTCTCGCCCATCGTCCCGCGCGCGGGCAGCACGCCGAGCTGCGTCGCGGCCTCATAGACGTCGAAGAACCCGCGCACGCGGAACAGCAGCTCGTTCTGGAGCTCGCAGTAGAAGATGCAGTGCACGACGACGAACCGGTTGCTCGCCGGCAGGCCCGCCAGCGCCGCCCGGTGGGTGCCCAGCACCTTGCACGGCGCGGCCACGAAGTGCTCGTTGGACAGCCGCTCGCCGGTGCGCTCCAGCCGGGCGTCGGGGAAGCCCTCCCACAGCCGCGCGGCGTGCGCGGACAGCGCCTCGAGCCCGTCCAGCGGCTCGCCGGTCAAAGGGTCCTCGTACTGGATGCCGGTGGCGCACACCTCGGCGAACGCGGCCGGGTCCTTGCCCGACCACGCCGCCTGCCACCCGTCGATCAGCTCGTCGACGGTCACTGGGGGACTCCCTGGACATCGAAGGCCGGCGTGCCCTCCTCGGGCGTCGAGGCCTGCGCGTAGCGGCGGCGCGGGATCCGCCCGGCGCCGCGGGCCAGCCGGCCCGCCTGCACTCCGAGCGCCACCGCGCGGGCCATCGCCACCGGGTCGTGGGCGCGCGAGATCGCGCTGGCGCACAGCACCGCGTCGCAGCCCAGCTCCATGGCCAGAGCGCCGTCCGACGCGGTCCCGACGCCCGCGTCGAGGATCACCGGCACGCCCGCGCGCTCGATGATGATCGACAGGTTGTAGGGGTTGCAGATGCCCATGCCGCTGCCGATCGGCGAGCCCAGCGGCATCACCGCGGCGCAGCCCACGTCCTCCAGCCGGCGGGCCAGGACCGGGTCGTCGGTGGTGTAGGGCAGGACGGTGAACCCGTCGTCGACGAGCTCCTCGGCGGCGGCGACGAGCTCCACGGCGTCGGGGAGCAGCGTGCGGTCGTCGCCGATGACCTCGAGCTTGATCCAGTCGGTCTGAAACGCCTCGCGCGCGAGCTGCGCGGTGGTGACCGCGTCACGAGCGGTGTAGCAGCCGGCGGTGTTGGGGAGCACCGAGACGCCGGCCTCGTCGAGCACATCCAGGATCGAGCCCCCAGAACCCGGCCCCCGCCCACCCCCGAGGCGACGCAGCGCCACCGTGCACAGCTCGGCCTCGGCGGCGCGGCAGGCCTGGGCGAGGAGCTCGTGGTTGGCAAAGCCGCCGGTGCCGAGGATGAGCCGCGACCTCAGCGTGCGGTCGGCGATGCGCAGGAGATCGTCGGACACGGCGCTCATCCTCCTCCAATTGCGGCGACGACCTCCACCGTGGAGCCCTCGCTCAGGTGGGTATCCGCCCACTGTCCGCGCGACACGACCTCGCCGTCGAGGGCCACGGCGACGCCGCGGGCGCCCGGGGCGACATCGAGCAACTCCACCACGCTGGCGACAGTAGCGCCGGCGTCGACCTCGCGTGACTCGCCGTTGACGGTGACGTTCACGACGCGCTTCCCACGGCCGTCGCGGCGAAGCGGCCGGGCGCGAAGGCCGCGGCGTGGTCTGGCATCCCCTCGCCGGCGAGCGCGCCCGCCACCAGCTCGGCGGTCACCGGCGCCAGCAGGATCCCGCCGCGGCGGTGGCCGGTGGCCCAGTGCAGTCCCGCCACGGACCCCGGCCCGATCGCCGGCAGGTTGTCCGGGGTCCCGGGCCGCAGGCCGGCGGCGAACTCGTCGAGCACCAGCTCGGAGATCCCGGGCACGAGCTCGGCGGCGTCGCGCAGCAGCTCGAACGCGGCGCCGGCGGTGACCGTGGTGTCAAAGCCGCGCTCCTCCGAGGTCGCGCCCAGCACGTAGCGGCCGTCGCCGCGCGGGGTGATGTAGGACGGGCCCATGCGGATCACGCGCTGCAGCAGGCCGGGGCCGGCCGGGTCGTGCAGGCGCATGATCTGGCCCTTGACCGGGCGCACCGGGATGCGATCGGCCTCGGGCAGCCCCGCGAGCTGCGGCGACCACACGCCGGCGGCGATCACCACCTGCTCGGCGCGCACCGTCGAGCCGTCCTCGAGGACGACGCCCTGGATCCGGCCGCCGGTCACGGCCACGCCGGTGACGGCGCGTGTGCTCGCGCACCTCCCCACCGGCGCCGCGCAACCGCCGCGGCCAGGGCCGGGAGCAGCAGCGCGGGGATCGACGGCGTGGTCGCCGGGGACGTCGAGGGCCAGGCGCAGCGCCGGGGCCAGGCCGGGCTCGCGGCGACGCGCCTCGGAGGCGCGCAGGCGCTCCACGGGGAGGTCGAAGCGGTGGCGCAGCGCCAGCTCGCGCTCGAGCGCCTCGGCCTCGTCGGCGTCGCGGGCCACCAGCAGCGTCCCGGAGGTGCGTGTAGCCCACGCTCTCCACGCCCGCCGCCTCCAGCAGCTCGCCGACGAACCCCGGGTACAGCCGGGCGCTGCGCAGCCCCAGCTCCAGCAGCGGCTCCTCGCCGGGGGTCACCTCGGCGACGGGAGCCAGCATCCCGGCGGCGTAGCGCGAGGTGCCGTGGCCCACGGGTCCGCGATCGAGCACGACGGCGCGCAGGCCGCGCTGCGCCGCGCGCCAGGCGACGGACAGGCCGATCGCGCCGCCACCGATGACGACGACATCTGCTGTCTGTGGCTGCTCTGGCAAAGAACCTCCCTGCGCCGGCATTACCCGGTCAGGTCCTGACGGTCGGCGGATCGGCGTCCGCCCTCTCAGCCCAACGGTGGGGCTCCCGTAAGAGCTGCATGCTAGCGCGGCGGTCCTGGCAGACTGCAGGCGTGCCCGACGTCCGCGACGCCCTCCATGCCGCGCGCCTGTACCTCGTCTGCGGCGAGCAGACCGATGCGTTCCTGGAGCAGGCGCTGCGCGGGGGCGTCGACATCGTCCAGCTGCGCCTCAAGGACGCGAGCGACGAGGCCATCGTCGCCACCGCCCGCCGGTACGCCGCGGTGTGCGCGTGCGCACGGGGTGCCGCTCATCCTCAACGACCGGCCCGACCTGGTGGCCGAGGCGGGCGCCGACGGGGTCCACGTCGGCCAGGACGACGCGGCGGTGCCACAGGCGCGGGCCCTGATCGGGCCCGACCGCATCCTCGGGCTATCCACCCACTCCCCCGCGCAGGTCGACGCTGCCGCGGGCGAGCCTGAGATCGACTACATCGGGGTCGGCCCGGTCCACGCCACCCCCACCAAGCCCGGCCGCCCGGCGGTGGGGCTGGACCTGGTGCGCTACGCCGCCGCCCACGCCGCCACGCCGTTCTTCGCCATCGGCGGGATCGACGCCGGCAACCTCGCGGCCGTGCGCGGGGCGGGGGCGACGCGGATCGCCGTGGTCCGCGCCATCACCGACGCGCCCGATCCCGAGGCAGCGGCGCGCGCCCTGCGCTCCGGCAGCGAGGCCGGCGTTGGCGCAACGTAGCCGCAAGCGCGGGCGCCGCGGCCCCGCCAAGGCGCGGCCGACCCCGTCCAAGGCGACCGCAGGCCAGGCCACCCAGACCAAGCCGGCCGAGGCCAATCCGCCCGCGGCCAAGTCACCCCCGGCCCATACGCCCCCGGCCCCAACGGCGAAGCCCAAGCGCCCGAGCCAGTGGGAGGTCCCCACCGGCGAGGAGCTCACCCGCAGCCAGCGCCGCGACGCCGAGGCCCGGGCCAACCTCAAGCCGATCGCCCCGGGCGAGCGCCCGATGGTCATCTGGATCTCCTCGCTGCTCGCCGCGGGACTGGGCCTGGCCAACCTCATCGCGTGGCTGGCCGGCGACAAGATCGGGGGCAAGCACCCTGCCGCCGGCGGCATCCTCATCTTCTCCGGCCTCATGTGCGCATGCGCGGTCGGCCTGTGGCGCATGTGGTACGGCGCGGTGCTCGGCTTCATGGCCCTGCTGGCGATCATCGGCACGCTGTTCTCGCTGTACCTGGTGGAGGCGAGCAACCTGCTCGGGTTCATCGTGGCGCCGATCATCATCGTCGTCGCGGGCTATCTGTTCTTCAAGCTCGTCCGCGTGCTCAGCCGCATCCAGATGCCGCAGCGACCCGGAAGCTGAGCACTTGGATAGGCTCGTATCAAATGCCTGAATCCTCTTACGACTGCGTGGTCATCGGCTCCGGGCCGGGTGGCTACGTCACCGCCATCCGCGCCGCCCAACTCGGGATGAAGACCGCCTGCGTCGAGAAGGACCAGGTCGGCGGCCGCTGCCTGAACTACGCCTGCATCCCCGCCAAGGCCGTGCTCCGCGTCGCCGACATCCTGTCCGAGATCCGCGAGGCCGACGAGTTCGGCATCAAGGTGTCCGATCCGGAGATCGACTACGCCGGCGTCTCCGAGCGCCGCAAGAAGGTCGTCTCGACGCTCACCGGCGGTGTCGCCGGCCTGCTGAAGAAGAACAAGGTCGACCTGATCGAGGGCGAGGCCACGCTCACCGGCAAGGGCACGCTCAGCGTCGGCGGCCAGGAGATCTCGGCCAAGACGATCGTGCTGGCCACCGGCTCGGTCAAGCGCCCGATCCCGGGCGCGCAGTTCGGCGGACGCGTGATCGGCACCGAGGAGGCGTGGGCGCTGGACGAGCTGCCCGCGTCGATGGCCGTCGTCGGCGCCGGCGCGTCGGGCTCGGAGATCGCCTCGGGCTACGCGCGCCTCGGCGTCGAGGTCACCCTGTTCGAGGCGCTGGACCGCGTGCTGCCCACCGAGGACGCCGACATCTCCAAGCTCGCCGAGCGCGGCTTCAAGCGCCAGGGCATCACGGTGCACACCAACACCCTGGTCACCGACATCGCGTCGGCCGAGCGCAGCTGCACCTTCAAGCACGGCGACGAGACCGGCGAGGCGGACTGGCTGGTCATCGCCGCCGGCCGCGGCCCTGACGTCGAGGCGCTGGGCCTGGACGCCGCCGGCGTCAAGCTCGCCGAGAACGGGCTCGTCGAGGTCGACGGCGCGATGCGCACCAACGTGGAGGGCATCTACGCCATCGGTGACCTCGTGCACGGGCCGGCGCTGGCCCACAAGGCGTCGGACGAGGGCGTCATCGCCGTCGAGGACGCCGCGGGGATGAGCACCCACCCGATCGAGTACATCGACATCCCGCGGGCGACGTTCTGCACGCCCAACGTCGCCAGCTTCGGGCTCACCGAGGCCCAGGCCCGCGACGAGGGCTACGACGTCGTCGTGGGCAAGGTCCCCTACGGCGCGGTCGGCGCCGGCACGGTCTACGGCGATCGCACCGGCCTGGTCAAGGTGGTCGGTGAGACCAAGTACGGGGAGCTGCTCGGCGGCCACATCATCGGCGCCAAGGCCACGGAGCTGATCCAGGAGCTGGTCAACGCCCGCGCGCTCGAGGGCGGCTATCCCGAGGTGGCGCGGCTCATCCACGGACATCCGACGATGTCCGAGGCGGTCATGGAAGCCGCTCGCGCCGCCGACGGCTGGCTGATCCACGGCTAGCGGCGGCCCGCGCGTGGCGTCGGAGCCCGCACAGCCCGTCTTCTACTACGACCTGGGCGACCCGGGCTGCTACGTGACGGCCGAGCGGATCATGGGAGAGCTGGGGCGGGTGGGGCCGATTGCCGAGTGGGAGCCGGTCCACGGCCCGGCCATCGGCTGGACGCCGCCGGAGCCCGACGCCGACGCGCTGGCGCAGGCCATCGCGGGCCACGGCCTGCAGCCGCTGCGCCTGCCGGCCTCGTGGCCGCCCGACTCAGAGCTGGCGATGCGCGTGGCCACCTACGCCAAGGGGGGCGGCCGGGCGGTGGCCTTCTCGCTGGCGGCGTTCCGGCAGGTGTTCGCGGGCGGGCGCGACCTCGGCGACGAGGGCACCGTCCTCATCGCCGCCGCCGCCTGCGAGATGCACCCCACCGCCGTGCTCAAGGGGGTGAGCCTGCGCTCGGTCAGCGCCTCCCTGGAGCGCGCGGGCGAGCGGGCGCGCCAGGCCGGAGTGTCCGAGCTCCCCGCGATCGCAGGTCGGGACCGACGTGTTCTGCGGCGACGGTGCGCTCGAGCGGGCGACGGAGGCACTGGCTGCCCTGGTGGGACCGGGAGGCTGACGAGCCGCGCCCGATGAAGGCCAACCGCGTCTTTCACCTCATCGTCACCCGCGACGGGCGCGAGCCGGCGTTCATGGCCGACCGGCGGCGTGTGGACCGGATCGAGGTGGTCTCGGTCGACGACGGGGAGCTGCTGCTCTACTGGGAGCTGCCCGCCAAGGACGCGGCCAAGCTGTTGCGCCAGCTGCGCGCCGACCTGGCCGGGCTGGAGGCCGAGGAGTTCCTGGCCCTGTGGGAGGGCGCCGACGGCTAGCGTCCCGATGCGCTCAGGCCACCCGCGCCGATATCTTGGACCGACCGTGGACGGCTCCAGCACACCCGCACCCTCGGCCAACGCCGCCGCGGCGTCGCTCAAGGGCGAGATCACCATCGAGGAGCCCGACCGCGCCGGCCGCGCCATCGCGCGGCGCAGCGCCGAGATCCGCGCCACCATCCCAGACCTCGAGCTGTCCATGGAGGCGGACGCAGGCGCGCTGCTGACCCGTGCGGCGGCGGAGGGGTGCACCGCCACCGCGCTGCTCATCGCGGCCTGTGCCGGCGCCCTGCGCGCGTTCCCGCGCGTGAACGGCGCATACCGCGACGGCCGCTACGAGCTCTACTCCCGCGTGAACGTCGGCGTGGTGACCCAGGTCCTCGAGGGGCCGATGACGGCGACGGTGCTCGACGCCGACGCCAAGTCCGTCGCCCAGCTCGACGCCGAGGTGGCGCGGCTGGCGGCGCGGGCCCGCTCCGGGGAGCTGACGCCGCCCGAGCAGGCCGGGGCCACGTTCACGGTCGAGGACCTGGGCGAGGACGGCGTCCACCGCGCCGGCGGACTGGTGCGACCGTCGCAGGCGGCGATCCTCACCGCCGGCGCCATCCGCGCCGTCCCGGTGGTGCGCGACGGGGCCGTGGAGCCCGGACACCAGCTCACGCTGACGCTCACCTGCGACCACCGGATCGTGTTCGGCAGCCAGGCCGCGGGCTTCCTGCGGCGGGTCACGGAGCTCGTGCAGGGGTGAGCGCGGACTCCGACCAGGCAGCCGAGCGGATCGTCCTGCAGGGGCGCCACGAGCTGCAGGCGCGCCTACGGGCCGCCATTCTGCGCCAGGCGGGCAGCGCCGCCGAGCCGATGACGCTCCAGGCGGCGCAGCTGGACCGGCTCGTCGATGCGGCCACCGCCCGCGCGGGCGGGGTGCTGTGGCGCCGCTGCCTGGCCGGCGCGGCGACGACGGAGCTGGGCGTCGATCTCGCGGAGGCCGTCGCGCACCCCACCGTGGCGCGCGCCCACGAGCTGGCGGGTGCCCCGCCGTATGAGCGCGTCGAGGTCGAGCCGCTGGTCACGGCGGCGGCGGCAGGCGAGGACGCGGACGCGGCGGCGCAGACCCCGCTTCAGGCGGTGCGCCTCTCGGCCGTCCACGTGAGCGGGATCGAGAGCCTGCGCAATGGGGAGAGCGACCTCGAGCTGCGCTTCTCCGACGCCGGCCTGGACCTGCTCAAGGCCTCCAGCGGCGCCGCCATCGGCCGCCTGCTGTGGTCAGAGATCCACAGCGTCGACGTCGCGAGCCCGCGGAGGGGGCTGCGGCCGGGGCGGCGCGCGCAGGAGCTTCATGTCCGGGCCCAGAGCGGCCAGGCCGTCTTTCAGCTGCCCGGTATGACCTCAGAGCAGGTCAACCAGCATCTTGAACCGGCCCTCGCACGCCTTCGCGGCGAGCGTAGCCCGAGCTGAAGCGCGGACCCGCGTAGCTCGGGTGCGCAATCGGGCGCCGGAATGCGCGCGTACGGGGCGGAGCGTCGTTGCGAGAGGTGCGGATCGCCCACGCCAACATCCCGGGGATGACGAGGAGGACGAGCGCGGCGAACACGGCGTTCATGATCAGAGAGAGGGTCATCAAAATCTCCCGTGGGTCGGGTACCTGGATACAACAGGCCTTCCCCCGACGCACCGTTTTTTACCTGAGAGTCCGCTTAGGACCCCTCATTCCTACGCTGGTCTTACGTTTCCTCGACGGCGGCTAACGGATGACGGCGTCAACCGCGACGGCCAGGAACAGCAGCGTGAGATACAGCAGCGAGTAGTGAAACAGCACCGCCGCGCGAGCCGGGCTCTGGACGCGCCACAGGCGCCACGCCAGCGCGCAGAAGACCGCCCCGAGCAGGATCGCGGCGACCAGGTAGCCCACGCCGAAGGTGCCGAGCACTGCGGGCGCCAGCGAGATCGCCACCAGCGCCACGGTGTAGAGCAGCACCTGCACCGACGTCGCCGACGCGCCCCGGACGACGGGCATCATCGGCACGTCGGCGGCCTCGTAGTGGCGTGAGAGCAGCAGGGCCAGCGCCCAGAAGTGCGGCGGGGTCCACAGCAGCACGATGGCGAAGAGCAGCCAGGCGCCGAGCCCGAGCGTGCCGTGGGCAGCGGCCCATCCGGCCAGCGGCGGGATGGCCCCGGCCGCGCCGCCGATGACGATGTTCTGCGCGGTGCTGCGCTTGAGCCACAGGGTGTAGACGACGACGTAGAACGCGCCGCCGCTGAGGCTGAGCACCGCCGCCAGCAGGTTGGCGAAGATCGTCAGGACCGCGAAGGCCACGGCGGAGAGGGCCAGGCCGAAGGCCACGGCACGCCGGGGCGAGATCCGGCCGGCGGCGACCGGGCGAGAGGCGGTGCGAGGGCCCATGAGGCGATCGATGTCGCGGTCGAGCACGTGGTTGAGCGCGCTGGCGCCCCCACAGGCGAGCGCGCCACCGATGACCAGCGCGGCCAGCGGCACCGTCGCCGGGGCTCCGCCGGCGGCGGCGACCATCGCGCACACCGCGGTGAGCACCAGCAGCGACATGATCCGCGGCTTGGTCAGGGTCACGTAGTCGGCGACCGTGGCCCGGAACTCCGCACCCCGCCCGCGCAGCGCGGCGCCGTCGGCGGCCAGGCCCTCGGCCGGCACGGCCCCGATCAGCTCAGGCACGCTCGCCTCCCTCCCCTCGCGCCAGCACGCGCATGTCGTGGCTCGCCGAGGAGGGCAGATACGGGAACAGGTAGCCGGAGCGCTCGTCGCCTCGCCGGTCCAGCAGATACAGGGCCTCGGTATGGGTGATGTCACCGCGCGTGGGCGCCACGAAGATGTGGTAGGAGGCCCACACCGGCGCCAGTTGCGCGTGGCTCCCCATCAGCCAGTGCCACGGCGCCACGCCGGCCAGCCCCCAGGAGCGGATCGCCGCGCGCACGCTGGCCCGCGTGTCCTGCGGGTTGACGCTCACCACCACCAGCACGGGGCGCTGCGCGGCCGGCAGCGTGCGCTCAGAGGCGGCCAGCGCCCGGCCGGCCAGCGGGCACTGGGAGGTGCAGTGCGAATCGAAGAACTCGATCGCCACCGTGCGCCCGCGCAGCGAGCTGAGACTGAAGCGGCTCCCGCTCTGGTCACGCAGCGTCGTGATCGGCGGCGCGGGGCGGGCTCCGGCCGCCCACGTGGCCTGGCCCCGCAACGGCCCGTGGCGGACCGCCGTCGCCGCGGACGTCGCGGACAGCGCCGACGTTGAGGGGGCCCCGCCGGCGAGCAGGAGGTGGGCCCCGGCGCCGGCGGCGATGCCCGCCGCGATGGCCACGGCCAGCACGGCCGCGAACTGACCCGCGGCGCGCCGGCTGACGCGGTGCCGGATGGCCCCGGCCTGGATCATCTGATCTCGCCGGGCGGAGGCCCGGCCGGCTGCGGCAGGTCAGCGGCATCACCAGCCGCGGCGACGACGTCAGACGGCGGGAGGGTCGGCGCGGACGGGTGCGCGTCCGGCGCGCGCCTGGCGAAGATGACGTACCAGACCGCGACCGCGATGAGCAGGCACACCGGCAGCAACAGCGAGAGCAGCGAGCCGGCCAGGAAGTCATCTGCGAACAGGGGCATGCCGATCAGTCCTCCTCAGGTGGTCGTGAGCGCCCGTTCGGCGGGCGCGGGCTTCCGGTCGGGCTCCAGCCACCGGTAGAAGCCGATCATGAACGTGATCGTGTACGCCAGCGATCCGGGCACCCACATCATCCCGGCGGCGAGCTGCTGGTCGGCGAGCTCGGTGATCCCGCCCGGACGGTGCGCGAGCGCGGCGTAGAAGGGATAGAGCGGGTGGGGCACGAGCACCAGCGTGATCGCCAGGACCCAGCCCACGACCATCGAGCCGACCGTGAAGGCGATGCGCGCCGGCCACACGAGCCGCGGACGCAGCGGCCCGGGGTCGATCACACGCGCCCAGAACAGTAGGCCGGTGAAGAAGAACATCGCGTGCTCGATGTCGTGCACCGCCCACGAGCGCAGCGTCGCGTCGTAGGCCGCGGGGATGTGCCAAACGATCAGCGTGGCGTTGAAGAGGACGAAGGCGGGGATGGGGCGCGCCAGCGCGCGCAGCGGCGCCGTCCATCGCGCCCGGGCCAGGGTCCGTCCCACCCGCGTGCGCGCCTCGAGCGGGAGCGCGCGCCACATCCGCGGCCACGGCCGGCCCAGCAGGATGAGCGGCGGCGCCACGGTGAGCAGCAGCACGTGCTGGAACATGTGCACCCAGAACAGCTGGTCGGCGTAGCCGTCGATCGGGGACTCCAGCGCGATCACGATCGTGATCAGCCCGGCGGCGAACGACGCGGCGCGCAGTCCCTGGCGCCCGGAGCGGTGATAGCCGATGCCGCCCGCGTAATAGAGCATCGCGGCGACCGCCACGTAGAGCAGCGGGGGTTGGACCGACCAGCCGTGCCAGCTCATCGCCGGTACCCGATCATCGCTTGCGCGAGCTCATCGCCTAGAGCAGGTAGAGGAGCACGAACAGCACGAGGCCGTTGGCGACATAGAACGACCAGAAGAACGAGCACGCCTGGAGGCCGGCCTCGACGACCGGCGTGTCGGACATCACCGCGGCCGGGGTGGCCACCGTCCCGTGCCGTCGCCGGCGCCAGGCGGTCGCGACCTGCGTCTCGATCCAGAACGCGCACAACAGAGTGATGACGGAATAGAACGCGGTCCAGCCGACGAACACGCTCGCGTAACCTCCGCTCTCGGGCCCGAAGCCGAGCGTCGTCCAATCGATCACCTGGAGCAGGACCGACAGGAGCGCCAGCACCAATGCGGCGGCGCCGACGCTGACTGTCAGCTCGGGACGTGTGGCCGCGATGCGCATTGCCACAGCGCTGGCCACCAGGACGAGCAGGATGATGAGCCCCAGGGCCAGCGACGGCTTGACGTGGCCGATCTTCCAGTCCTTGTTGGGATCCTGCGCGCGCAGGTAGAAGTAGGCGAAGACGAACGAGAGCATGAAGAACGCCACGGCTCCGCACAGGCCGCGGGCGCCGGCCCGCAGCGCGCGGGGCTGCCACTCCGGCGGCTCGAGCTCGATCAGCGGATGAGTGGGGGCGGAGGCTGAGCCTTCCATCTCACGCTCCCTGCGCCGTCGGCGTCAGCACCGGCGTCGGCTCCACCCCGTACGGATACGGGTCGGAGTCAAACACCGGGATGCGGTCGAAGTCGTGCAGCGGCACCGGGGTGGGCAACTGGAACTCGGCCGACTTGGAGTTCCATGGGTTGGCCGGTGAGGGCTCGCGCTTGACCAGCATCGACCAGATGAGGTTGTAGAGGAACACCAGCATCGAGAGCCCGATGCAGAATGCCGACACGCTCACCCAGTCATTGAGCGCCTGCAGATTCGTCGGGTAGGTGACCACCCGCCGTGGCTGCCCCATCAATCCCAGGGCGAACAGCGGGCCGAAGGTGCAGTTGAACGCGATGAACAGCGTCCAGAAGTGGATCCGCGCCAATCGCTCGTTGAAGTTGAACCCCGTCATCTTGGGGCCCCAGTAGTAGATGGCCGCGAACAGCGAGAAGACCAGGCCACCCATGATCGTGTAGTGGAAGTGGGCCATGGTGAAGAAGCTGCCGTGTGTGGTCACGTCCGACGGCACGTCGGAGAGGAACACGCCCGAGATCCCGCCGAACAGGAAGTTGAACGCCCACCCCATGCAGAACAGCATGGGGACCGAATACCGTATTCGCCCACGCCACATCGTTCCCATGGCGCACAGGAAGATAAAGCCGGTGGGCAGTGAGATCAGCTCCGTGGACAGCATGTAGAAGGGACGCAGGTCCGCGTTGATGCCACTGACGAACAGGTGGTGCTGCCACACGAAGAAGCTGAGCAGTGCCACTCCCAGCATCCCGGCCACGGCCAGGCGGTACCCCCACAGGGGCTTGCGGCAGAACACCGGCAGCAGTTCCAGCACGATCCCGAACCCGGGCAGTGCCACGATGTACACCTCGGGGTGGCCGAAGACCCAGAACAGGTTCTGGAACAGGTAGGAGCTCCCGCCCTGGCTGGCGACGTAGAAGGCGGTCTGCACGGTCCGGTCGAACGCCCCCATCAGCAGCGCCGCGATGAGCATGGGCGCCGCCAGCATCATCAGGAGCGCGGTGGCCAGGACGCTCCACACGAAGATCGGCAGGCGGTTCCAGGTCATGCCCGGGGCGCGCATGGTGATGATCGTCACGACCAGGTTCAGGCCCAGCAGGCACATCGACACCCCCACCAGCGCGAAGAAGCCGATGTACGCGTCATAGCCGGCGGTGCCCTGGTCACCGAGCGGCTGATAGCCCGTCCAGCCGGTCTGAAAGCCGCCCATGAAGATCGTCGTGATGAGGACGACGCCCGCCGCCATCAGCAGCCAGAAGGTGAACGATTCGATCCGCGGGAACGCCATTCGCCGCGACCCGATCATCAGCGGCACGAGCCAATTGGCGAACGGGCCCAATATGCCGCTGGTCATCATCCCCATCATCATCGCGCCGTGCAGGCCGACCAGGGTCACGTACTGGTTGGGACCGAAGACGTGGACGTTGGGCTGCAGAAGCTCGGTCCGGATGAGCATCGCATTGATCCCGCCCACGAGGAAGAAGACGCCGATCCCGACGATGTACTGGATCGACACCACCTTGTGATCGGTGCACAGCCGGAAGTAGCGCGCCACTCCCTCGCCCTCTGACTCGTGCTCGGCCAGCGTGGCGGGATGGCCCATCAGGCGCCGGATCGGGTAGTTGGCAAACCCCAGGCCGATCAGGAACCCGATCACCCCGAACAGGTAGCCGAGCAGGATCCCGATGTCGTTCTCGCCCGTGTCGGAGAAGTAGTCGATGCTGGGCGCGTGGATCCGCGCGCCGATCCAGCTGCCCACGAGCCACCCGACCACCGCCAGCACGATGCCGGTCAGCAGGTTGAAGCCGAGCAGCTTGCGCCATGCGGGCTGGGGTCGGGCTGAGATCGCGACTGTGGTCATCCGCCTCTCCTCTGCGGGTCCGGGAAGTACTGCTTGGAATACGGCACCATGTTCTTCTTCACCGGCGCGTACTGCAGTCGCCGCTGGGCGATCCACGTGTTGAACGCGCTCCGGCTCACGACGTGGCCGGTGTCGAACATGTAGCCGTGGAACACCCCGCACAGCTCCGCGCAGTGGACATTGAACGTCAGCGGCCCCTTTGTGGTGACGTAGGCGATGTTGTCGAAGCCGGGATTGGCATCCGCCTTGACGCCCAGCTGGTAGGCCCAGAAGGAGTGGATGACGTCCAGCGACGTGACGTGGAACTCGATCATCCGATTGGCGGGCAGATCCAGCGAGGACGTCTCCACCCCGCCGTAGGACGGCCAGCGGTAGGTGAACTTCCACTGCTGGGCGATGACCTGGACCTGGAGCGCGTTCTTGGCCCCCGCCGGGGCGGCGATCGGGTTCGGCCCCTGGCCGCCACCGGCCCCGTCGGCGAGGAGGCGGACCGTCCCGTAGCCGGCCAGGAAGAGCACGATCGCCGTGGTGACCACCAGCCACCACGTCTGGATCTTTGCGTCGCCCTGGATCGGCGGGCCGTCGACCACCGCCGCAGGTGTCGCGCTCGCGAAAGGCGATCAGGGCGTAGATGAAGTAGACGAGGACGGCCATCGCCACCGGCGTCGAGACGCCCAGCAGGACAGTGTTGTCGACCACCTGCCCCGATGCCTCAACCGAGCCGTTGCCCGGGGGCAGGATCGGCGCCAGGAGCAGGACCACCAGTAGCGTCGCGACGATGCTGGTGCCCAGCCACCATAGGACGACGCGGCGCCAGTGGTTGACCTCGCTCATCTTCCCGCGCCCCTCATACGACCTTGATGAAGCCGTCCATGTAGCCGACCGTCTGCATCGGCCCGCCCCAGCCCGAAGATGTAACCGGCGGCGCACGGGACGAAGCACTGCCAGCGATACAGCCCCGGCTTGCCCGTGTGGAAGGTGAACGTGGTGGTGGTATGGGCGTTGGCCAGGCCGCACGGCGCGTTGGCGCACTGGTTCTTGGCGTCGTCGGTAACGCCTTCGATCGGCACGAGCACGCCGAGCTGCGGGATCGCGAAGATGTGCGACGCGGCATCGGGGTCGATCACCTTCGTCGGCTTGCCGTCGAGGCTGAAGACGCCGCCGGGGGAGATGCCCTCGGCCTGGGAGATGAAGGGGTTGCGCAGGCCGCTCTGCCCGTCGTAGTTGTAGACGGTGACGGTCACCGCCGTGTTGGCGGGAAGGATGTAGGTGGTGTCGTGGCGCCAGTTGCGACTCTGGGCGTCGACGGCGTAGTACGAGACCCAGCTCGGATGCGGGTCGGTGCCCTCGACCGCCGGGACGGTGCCGAGGTAGAGATGCGCGCCCGCCGGCGATTGCGCCGCGCTCGCGGAGCCGGGCTGGCTCGTCAGGTAGGCCCCGATGTAGAGGCCTAACAGAACGCAAACGATTGCAATCCCCGCGACGATCCCTGTCAGACGTTTGGCATAGCCGCTCATGAAGTCACCCTCTCCTTGGCGGCGAGTATCCGTCCCGGGGGCCGCGCAAAGCAAGCAGATGACCGCGATGTCATCTCCACGTCATTTACAAGTCGCGGAGCGGGGGATATCTTGCCACCGGGCCGGAGAGCTCAAGCGAGGAAATACGGGGAATGCGCATATTGGTCGTCGAGGATGAGGCACGCATCCGTGCGTTCCTGGCACGCGCGTTTGAGGCCGAGGGCTTCGTCGTCGATGTCGCTCCCGACGGCGAGCAGGGGCTCGAGCGAGCGCTCTCGGGCACCTACGACGGCGTCATCCTCGACCTGCTGCTCCCGGGACAGGACGGCTTGGAGGTTCTGCGCCAGCTGCACCTGCGCCACCACGACGTGCCGGTGCTCATCCTGTCGGCGCGCAGCGACATCGCCACCAAGCTGCGCGGCTTCGAGCTGGGCGCGGTCGACTACATCGTCAAGCCGTTCTCACTCGACGAGCTGCTGGCCCGCCTGCGCCTGCACATGCGGCGCGCCGGCGGCTTCACGTCGGGCGACGGCGGGGTGCTGCGCGCCGGCGTGCTCGCGCTGGACCTGACGCGGCGCCAGGCGCGGATGGGCGACACGGTCGCGGACCTGGCCGACCGCGAGTTCCGCCTTCTGCACTTCCTCATGCTCCACCCCGGCGAGGTGATCAGCCGCCAGCGGTTGCTCTCGGAGGTCTGGGGCTTTGACTTCGACCCGCGCTCCAACGTCGTGGACGTGTGCGTGCGCCGGCTGCGTCGCCAGCTCGGTCCCGACGCTCCCATCGAAACCGTGCGCAACGCCGGCTACCGCGCAGCGGCATGACCGAGCGCCTCCGCCGGCTCCGGGAGCAGGCCGGCCGGCTGCAGGTGGAGCTGCTATGGGCGGCGTTCGCGGCCACCAACTACGCGGCCATGATCGTGTGGCCGAGCTGGGAGACGATCCCGTTTCACTTCGTGTGGATCAGCCTGACGCTGCTGTACGGGTTCCGCGTGTGGGCCCTGCGGCCCACGCTGATCGTGCTCGGGTGCGTGATGGCGCTCACGGGGGTCTCGATCGGGCTCGACGCCTTTCACGGCATCCAGCTGTGGGGCGAGCTGTTCGAGGTCCCGCTGATGGCGGCCATGTTCCTGGCCATGGTGTGGCACGCCCGGCGCCGGGTCGACGCTCAGCGCATCGCGGAGGGGCGCGCCGAGGAGCACCGGTTGCTGCTCGAGAGCCAGGAGCGGTTCATCCATGACGCCTCGCACGAGCTCCGCACCCCGGTCACGATCGCGCGCGGCCATCTGGAGCTGCTCCTCTCAGAGTCCGGAGCGCCGCTCGAGGTCGAGGTGGCGCTCGACGAGCTCGGCCGCATGGATGCGATCGTCGCGCGCCTGCTCGTGCTCGCCGTCGCCGACGAGCCCGATTTCGTCCAGCTCGCCGAGATCGAGCTCGAGCCCCTGCTCGAGGACGTGTTCATGAGGTGGTCGGAGCTGGCGCCGCGGGTCTGGCGGCTCGGCCCCCTGGCCGCGGGACGGCTGCAGGTGGACGCCGAGCGGCTACGCGCCGCCCTGGATGCGCTCCTGGAGAACGCGGTCAAGTACTCGTCCCCGGGAGCGGCCATCGAGTTGCGCGCCCGGGCCTGTGAGCGCGGCGAGGTGCTGATCGAGGTCGAGGACGAGGGGTGCGGGGTGCCTCCCGAGGCGCTCTCGCGGATCTTCGAGCGGTTCGCGCGCGCTGACTCGGCCCGCACCCGCGCGGCGGGCGGGGTGGGTCTCGGACTGGCCATCACCGACGCCATCGCCAAGGCCCACGGGGGCGGCTGCACCGTGGCGAGCACCGGAGCGGGATCGATCTTCGCCCTGCGTCTCCCCGGCTTCACTCCGGCGCCTCGTCGCGTGCCGGCGAGTGCCCTGACCGATTAGGACTGGCGCTCCAGCACCTTGATGTCGTGGGCCAGGCCCTCGGGCGTGAGCTGATCGGCGGCGAAGCCGACGCGCTCGTAGCCGCGCTTGTCGAGCAGGAGCACGAACGTCGAGTGGTCGACCTTGGGGGTGACCGGCTGGATGGCGTAGTCGTGCCACACCTGGCGCATCTCCCGCAGCGGGCCGTTGACGAACTCGATGCGCCCGGCCATCTCGTGCTTGGCCAGGAACGCCCTGCGGTTGTGCATGGTGTCCTCGGCCGGGGCGACGCTGACCCCGATCGTGGGAATGTTGCTCCCGTTGCCGGGCAGGTCGTTGAGCGCGCCCTTGATCTGCTCCACCATGAACGGGCACGTGTCGTGGCACAGCGAATGGATGAAGGTGAGGACCACGACCTTGCCGCGGTCCGCGGCGAGGCTCACCTTGTGGCCGTACTGATCGGTGAGCGTGAAGTCGTGGGCCAGCAGATGCGGCGGCATCGTGGGACCGTCGAACTCGGACTGCGCCGCCTGACCGGTGTCGCCGGGCCCGCGGTTCGTCACCACGATGAAGACGATCGCGCCCGCCAGCGCCACCAGGATCAGCATGAGCGCGCGTTGCAGTCTCGCGCTGGCCAGCATGCTCTGAGATTCAAGCACGACGACGGCTCGAAGGCCGCAGCGGCGCCTGTGACAATGCCCCGGGTGGACCCCGCACAGGGACTCGCGCGCCACCTGGCCCGGTCGGTGCGAGACGAGCGGGTACTCGGCGCCATCGCCGCCGTGCCCCGCCACCGCTTTGTCCCACACGGCGAGCGCACGCGGGCCTATGAGAACACCGCCCTGCCGATCGACTGTGCGCAGACGATCTCCCAGCCGGTCGTGGTGGCGCGGATGCTCGAGCTGCTCGAGCTCACACCGTCAGACCGGGTGCTCGACGTCGGCACGGGGTCCGGTTACCACGCCGCGTTGCTGAGTCTGCTGGCCGCCGAGGTGTGGACGCTCGAGCGCCACCCGCAGCTGAGCGCCCAGGCCCGCCGGGCCCTGGCGGCCCTCGGCTATGCCAACGTGATCTGCATCGTCGGCGACGGCTCAGACGGCCTGCCCGAGCAGGCGCCGTTTGACGCCATCAACGTCGCCGCGGCCGTCGGCGAGCACGTCCCGCCGGCCCTGGAGTCACAGCTCGCGCTCGGCGGGCGCCTGGTGGCGCCGGTCGGCGACGAGCACCAGTTCCTCACCCGCACCCGCCGGACGCGCGACGGGCTGGTGCGGGAGCGCTTTGACCCGGTCAGGTTCGTGCCGCTCGTGCGCGGGCGGGAGCGCTGACCGGGGGTGAAGCCGGGTCGCCCAGGCGGTCGCGCATGACCTCGATCGCCGTCGGGCTCGAGTCGATGAGGACGAAGCGCCGCCCCAGCTCGCGGCAGACGGCGCCCAGCGTGCCCGACCCCGCGAACGGATCCAGGCACCAGGCGCCCGGCCGCGAGGAGGCCGCCACCAGCCGCCGCAGCACGCCCATGGGCTTCTGGGTCGGATAGCCGGTCTTCTCGGCGCCATTGGTGGGAACGATCGTGTGAAACCACACGTCGGTGGGCCGTTTGCCCCGCGCGGCCTTCTCGGCGCCGACCAGGCCGGGGGCCATGTAGGGCTCGCGCTCCACCGCGTCGGCGTCGAAGTGGTGCGCGCCCGGCGTGCGCACGTAGGCGAGGATCGTGTCGTGCTTGGCGGGCCAGCGGCGGCGCGGCTTGGCGCCGTAGTCATAGGCCCAGATGATCTCGTTGAGGAATGCGTCGCGCCCGAACACCTCGTCGAGCAGGAGCTTGCAGTAGTGGGCCTCGCGGTAGTCGATGTGGAAGTACAGCGTCCCGTGCGGGGCCAGCAACTCGCGCGCCCGCGTCAGGCGCGGCTCCAGGAAGCCCAGGTAGTCGCTGAACGTGTCGTCGTAGCTGAGGCTCTGCAGCAGGCTGGTGCGGTAGCGGCGGCCGCCGAAGCCCACGCGTGAGGCGCCGGCGTCGGCCGTGGCCGTCATCGAGCGCCGCGTCTGCGCCCGGCCGGTGTTGAACGGCGGGTCGATGTAGACCAGGTCGAACGTGTCCGCGGGCAGGCGCTCGAGCACCGGCAGGTTGTCACCGGCGATGATCAGGTCGTCGTCGAGCTCGCCCGGCGAGCCCACGTTCTCAAGGCGCATACGCCGATCTTATGCCCGCAACCGCTAGGATCCCGTTCGGTGGTTTCGGACCTGTATATCCGCATGCGCGCTTTGCCGCTGACGCAGCGCTTCTCGCGTTCCGCCTATGCGGCCAAGGTGACCAAGTACGCGATCGGCTCGGTGATCGCGCTGGCCACCAGCATCATCGTCTTCGCGATTTCGTACGTGGTTCTCGGCGGGCACCCCACCACGTGCTCGATCCTCGCCTTCTTCGCCGGCGCGATTCCCAACTGGATCCTCAACCGCCGCTGGGCGTGGAAGATCACCGGCCGCGCCGACTTCCTGCGTGAGATCGTCGCCTACATCGCCATCTCCGGCGTCGTGCTCGTCGCGTCATCGATCGGCACCAGCGCGATGCAGAGCTGGGTCAAGGCCAACGTGACGCCCCACCACGGCATCCGCGTGCTCCTCGTCACGGGCGCCTACGTGTTCGTGCAGGCGGTGCTCTTCGTGGTGAAGTTCGTCATCTACGAGAAGTGGGTCTTCTCGGGTCAGTCGCGGCTGCGCGCCGCCGTGCGGTCACGCCACCAGGTGTGGACCGCCGCGCGGGCGAACCGCACTCCGTAGAGGAAGTTCCCGCCCTTCTTGGTGCCGGTCGCGTGCTGGCCGCGATCGCGCATCGTGGTCGGGACCTCGCCCAGCCGGTAACCGTGCAGGGCCGCGGAGATCATCAGCTCTGACGCCTGGTACTGGGGCTGTTCGAGCACGACGTCCGCGGTCACCTCGGCGCGCATGGCCCGGAGGCCGCACGCCGGGTCGGTGACGCGATGGCGGACCAGGACGGAGATGAGCGCGCCGAACACGAGGACTCCGAGCGTGGCGCGTGGCGTCCGTGGTGAGCTCGTTGCCCAGGCGGCGGCTGCCCGAGACGAAGTCGGCCTTGTCGTCGAGGATGGGGCGGATCACCGCACCGATCTCGTCAGCCTCGTACTGGCCGTCGGCGTCGATGGTGACGATCACCTGGGCGCCCCGCGCGCGGGCCAGCCAGTAGCCGAGCCGCAGCGCGGCGCCCTGGCCGCGGTTGACCGGGACGTCGCACACCAGCGCGCCGGCCTGCGTGGCCGCGGCGGCGGTGGCGTCCTTGGCGCCGTCGACGACGACGATCACCTCGGTCTGCAGACCGGCCGCCTCGGCCGGGATCGCTGCGATCACCTCGGCGACGGTCGGCTCCTCGTTGTAGGCGGGGATGACCACGGCCAGCGGCGCGCCCGCCCCGGCCGGATGCTGCTCCAGGAAGGCCTCCGCCGCGCCCCGCTCGGCGGGCTCGAGGCGGTCGTACTCCTCGCGGCTCACGTCGATCGCGGTCACCGCGTCGCCGGTGCCTTGACCTCGGCCACCGACCACTCGTCCCACACGCCCACGAGCCCGTCGTCGAGGTCGGGGTACCGCGGCGTCCAGCCGGCGGCATGGGCGCGGGCGGGGTCGACGATCACCGCGGGCATCTCGCCGGCCTTGGCCGGACCGTGCGTGAAATCGATCTCGGCGCCCGACACGCGCTTGACGGCGTCGATCACCTCGAGCACCGACAGCGAGGTTCCCGAGCCGATCACCGTCGAGCCGGCCCACGCCTCGGAGGTGAGGCCGAGGCGCATGGCCGCCACCACGTCGTGGGCGTGCACGTAGTCACGCACCTGGGAGCCGTCGCCGTAGACCTCGAAGGTGGTGCCCAGGCGGATGCAGCGCATGAGGCGGGCGATGATGCTGTCCTTGGCCTGCATGCCCGGACCGTAGACGTTGGTGAGGCGGATGCAGGCGCATCGCAGGCCGTAGGAGGCGGTGTAGGCGGCCATGAGCATCTCCCCGGCGGCCTTGGTGGACCCGTAGGGGGTCATCGGCCGCAGCTTGGCGTCCTCGGTGATCTTCGGCTGCTCCATCGGCCCGGTGACCGCGTTGGTGGACGCGAAGGCCAGCGACGTGACGCCGGCGGCGCGCCCGGCCTCGAGCAGCGCGTAGGTTCCGGCGACGTTGGTGCGGAAGGTCTTGTCGGGCTCCTCCAGCGAGCGCAGCACGGAGGTCACGGCCGCCAGGTGGACGATCGAGTCAAAGCCGCCCTCGAACGCCGTGGCCAGGACGTCGCGGTCGGCGATGTCGCCCTGGACGAGGTCCACCGACGGGTCGGCGTGGGGCTGGAGGTCGACCACGCGCACCTGCGCGCCGTCGGCGGTGAGCGCGGAGACGACGTGGCGGCCGATGAAGCCCGATCCGCCGGTGACGAGGACGCGGCGGCCTGCGAGGTCGGAGGAGGTACTCATATCCAGTGCGAGTCTTCGAGTGTGGGTGCCGGCGCGGGTGAGCCGTGGCGGTGCGTCGCTGCCGGCCTCAGGCGGTGCGGAGGTGCCCAGCGAGCGCACGAGGATAGCCGACGGGAGGGCGCGGGCGGGCGCGGGGCGGCTTGTCGGGGGTCGGCGGGCCGGCGTCCCTGGGGCTGATACTTTCGGCCCGGCGTGTCCCACGGACCTGGTCCCCCGAGGCCGCCCGGCCCGGTCCCGGAGCGCCCGGCTGCCCGGCAACGGCGCCGCCGGCGCCCGCGAACCATGACGACCGCCCGGCGCCGGGCGCGGTTGGTCGTCGCGCTGGCCGGGCTCATCCTGGTGGTGGCGATCGTCGTCTCGATCTGGACCCACCCACCCCGCGGAGGGCTGCCGCAGCCGCCGGCGGCCACCGTGGCCGACAGCGCCGGGCCCGGCGACCCGTTCGCCTACCGCTCGCGCCAGGAGGCCGACTTCGTCGCCCGCGCCGGCGCCGGCAACGCCCGCCCGCTGTTCGTGCTCAGCCCGGGCGGCGCCGTGGCGACGGCCCGCCGCGTCGCCGCGTTTCGCGGCGCGATCGACCGGGCCACCGCCGGCTCGGGGATCGACCCGAGCCTCGTGGAGGGCCTCGTCTTCCTGGAGAGCGCCGGGCGCCCGCAGGCGATCGCCGGCTCCGATCCCGCCGACGCCGCCGGCCTCACCCAGATCCTCGCCGCCACCGGCCAGTCGCTGCTGGGGATGCACATCGACCTGGCCGCCAGCAGGCGCCTGACCCGCCAGATCGACGCCGTCGCCAGCGGCGCGCGCGCGGGCCGCCTCGGCCCCCTCCTCGCCCGCCGAGCCCGCGTCGACGATCGCTTTGACCCGACCAGGGAGCTGGCCGGCACCGTGCGCTACCTGAAGATCGCCGAGCAGCAGTTCGGGCGCACCGACCTCGCGATCGAGTCCTACCACATGGGCATCGGGAACCTGCACCAGGTGCTGGACGCCTACGACGGCGGTCGCGCGGTCCCGTACGCGCAGCTCTACTTCGACAGCGCCCCGACCCGTCACGCCGCCGCCTACCGGCTGCTGTCGAGCTTCGGCGACGACTCGTGGACCTACTACTGGCGCGTGCTCGCCGCCGTCTCGATCATGCACCTCTACCGCACCGACCGCGCCGCGCTGTCGCGCCTGAGCGCGCTCCAGTTCGCCGACGACGCGGGCGGCGCGGTGCTGCATCCCACCGTCAAGCCGTTCGCCGATCCCGCCGCGCTGGCCGCCGCCTACCAGGACCACGCGATCGTGCCGCTGCCCTCCAACGCGGCGGCGCTGGGGCTGGTGATCGACCCCGCCATGGGCACCGGCGCCAAGGCGGTCGGCGCGCCGCGATCGCTGTATCGCGGCCTGCGGCCGGACGCGTTGCGCTTCCTCATCGAGCTCGCCGCCCAGGTCCGGCGGGTCTCGGGGCTGCGCACGGCCCCGTTGCGGATCCAGAGCACCGTCACGGACGGAGCGGCTCGCCGATCAGGCCGGCATCTCGGACCCGCCCGCGGAGACCGGCTGGGCCTTCTCGGTGGAACGCCGGTACGTCGCGCCCGCCCAGGCGATCGCGTTCCAGGCCATCCTGGACCGGCTGCAGTCCCTGAACCTGATCGCGTGGGCCCGGGAGCCCGACGTCATCCGCATCACGGTCGCCTCCGACGCCGTGTCCTGGCTGCGCCGCGGGTGAGCACGGTCCGGTAGGTTGCGCCGCGCAGCCGTGACTGACCTGGTCCAGACACCCCCCGAGGCGCTCGAAGGGCTCCCGGACTTCCCCTTTGTCTCGACGTTCACGGACTTCGACGGGGTCCGGATCGCCCACCTCGACGAGGGCGAGGGCCCGCCGGTGGTGTTCGTCCACGGCGAGCCGACGTGGTCGTTTCTGTGGCGCAAGGTGCTCGTCCCGGTCCGCGACGCCGGCTATCGCTGCATCGCCCCGGACCTCCCCGGCTTCGGGCGCTCGGACAAGCCGACCGACATGGGCTGGTACTCCTATGACCGCCACACGGCGGCGCTCACCTCCGTCCTCGAGTCACTCGACGTCCGTGACGCCACCATCGTCGTCCACGACTGGGGCGGTCCCATCGGCCTGCGCGCTGCGGTCCAGTCCCCGGAGCGGGTCGCCCGGATGGTCATCCTCGACACCGGCCTGTTCACCGGCCATCAGCCGATGACCGACGCCTGGAACGCCTTCCGCGACTTCGTGGCGCGCACCGAGGACCTGCCCGTCGGCTTCCTGGTGCGCGGCGCCTGCAAGCGCGACCCGGGCGACGAGGTGATCGCCGGCTACGAGCGCCCGTTCCCCAACGCCGCATCCAAGGCGGGCGCCCGCGCATTCCCGCTCATCCTGCCCACCACGCCCGAGATGCCCGGGGCCGAGGCGGGGCAGCGGACGCTCGACGCGCTGCGGACCGACACCCGGCCCAAGCTCATGCTGTGGGCCGATTCAGACCCGGTGCTGCCGCTCGAGACCGGCCGTCGCTTCGCCGCCGCACTGGGCGGCGAGCTGGCGCACGTGATCGCCGACGCCAGCCATTTCCTCCAGGAGGACGCCGGCCCTGAGATCGGCGCGCTGATCGCCGACTGGCTGCGGTCCTAGACCGTCTCCTTCTCGGGCTCGAGCACCGCGGTCGCCTCGGCGGCCACCGGCACGGCCGGGGGCGCTTCGGTGAGCTCGGGCTTGTCGCCGGTGCGGTTCTCGTAGGCCTGGCGGAGCAGGTGGTCGGGGTTGACGAGGACCTGGTCGCCCTTGAGCACCTTGGTGACGAAGTCGGCCACCGGGCGAGGCAGGACCTGCGCGGCCTTCATCAGGACCCCGACCTGGCGGGGCACGTACACGTCGACGCGGCCTGTCTGCAGCGCCTCGACGATGGCGTTGGCCACGTCGTCGGGCTCGACCACCTTGATCCCGCGGCTGCGCTGCAGCCCGGAGCCGAGCTCGGTGTTGACGACCACCGGCATGACGATGCTCACGTCGATGTCGGTCTTGCGCACCTCGGCCCGGATCGCCTCGCTCAGGCCGACCACGGCGTGCTTGGTGGCGCAATAGGTCGCGCCGCCGGGGAAGCCGCCCTTGCCCGCCACCGAGGCGATGTTGACCAGGTGGCCGCGGCCGCGCGGCATGAAGCGCTCCAGGGCGAGCTTGGAGCCGTAGATGACGCCGTGCAGGTTGATGTCCACCAGCCGCTTGGCGGTCGTGTCGGTCTCATCGACGAAGGGTCCGATGGGCATGATCCCGGCGTTGTTGATGACCACGTCGAGGGGGCCCACGCGGTTCTCCACCTCGGTGAGGAAGGCGTCGAAGCTCTCACGGTTGGTGACGTCCAGCGGGAGCCCGACCGTGCCGCTGCCCAGCTCTGACGCGGTCCGCTCGGCCAGCGGAGCGTCGATGTCGCCGATGGCGACCCGGGCGCCCTGCGCGATCAGCGCCGCAGCGGTGGCTCGCCCGATTCCGCGGGCGCCCCCGGTGATGGCGACAACCTTGCCGGCAAGCGATCGTGGGGCCTTGGCCATGAGACGAGTTCCTCCTGAAAGTCTTGGGAAGCGGTGGCTGATGCCGTTCCGCGCGGTGGCTGGTACCAGACTGTACCGTTCCGCGGCGGCGCGGGCACCAAAAACTGGCTGACCGGCCAGTCAACGCCTCCAGCCTCACTATGCTGCCGGATTGACGATGGCCGAGTTTCACCTGGACGGGCAACGGCTTGCCTACACCGTCTACGGGGAGGGCTCACGGACGACGGTCCTGCTCCCCGGTCTTCTCCTGTCCCAGAAGATGCAGGCGCCACTGGCCAGACGGCTCGCGGCGCGCGGCAACCGGGTGGTCACCATGGACCCGCTCGGCCATGGGGCGTCATCGCGCCCGCGCGATCAATGGCGCTACTCGATCAGCGCCTTTGCCCAGCACACGGTGGCGCTCCTGGATCACCTCGGGATCGACCGTGCCGTCGTCGGGGGGACGTCGCTGGGAGCCAACGTCACCCTCGAGCTGGCGCTCCAGGCGCCCGAGCGCCTGTCGGGCATGGTCATCGAGATGCCCGTGCTCGACAACGCCATCGCCGCGTGCGGCGCCGCGTTCACGCCACTGTTGCTCGCGCTGAAGTTCGGCGAGCCGGGGATGCGGATCCTGGCTCGGGGGGCGCGCGCCGTCCCCCGGCGGCCACTGCCGCTCCTGGCCCAGATCGGGCTTGACTGGATCTCACAGGATCCGGGGCCGAGCGCCGCGGTGCTCAGCGGCATCCTCTACGGCCGCGCCGCCCCCGGCCATCACGAGCGCTCCGGGTTCCAGGCGCCCGCGTTGGTCATCGGCCACCCCCGGGACCCGGTGCACCCGTTCTCGGACGCCGGGATGCTGGCCTCCGAGCTGCCCAACGCCCGCCTGGTCAACGCCCACTCGATCCTCGAGCTGCGGGTGAAGCCGGCGCGGCTGACGAACCGGATCGCGGCCTTCGTGGATCAGTGCTGGGACGCCGAGGACGCCGGGACGGCGTCCGACGCGGCCGTGGCCTGATCCGCCCGCGCCCCGCGCCCCGCGTTCTAGGCTCGACGCAGAGCACGCGAACCACCACGGGAAGGGAACGCCGATGGACTACCGCTCGCTGGGCAACTCCGGACTGCAGATCTCCGCCCTGACGCTCGGGACGATGACGTTCGGCGGGAAGGGCAACTTCGCCAAGGTGGGCGACACCGACCTCGAGGGGGCGCGGCGCCAGATCGACATGTGCCTGGACGCGGGGATCAACCTCATCGATACCGCCGACGTGTACTCCACCGGTCGCTCCGAGGAGATCGTGGGCGAGGCCATCGAGTCCAAGCGCGACGACGTCCTCATCTCCACCAAGGTCCGCATGACCATGGGCGGCGGGCCCAACGACTCAGGCCTTTCCCGCCACCACGTCATCAGCGGCTGTGAGGCCAGCCTGCGGCGGCTGCGCACCGATCACATCGACATCTACCACGTGCACGAGTGGGACGGCCTGACCCCGCTGGAGGAGACCCTCGAGGCGCTGCGCTACCTCGTGGACACGGGCAAGGTCCGCTACGTCGGCGTCTCCAACTACACGGGCTGGCAGCTCATGAAGGCGCTGGGCATCGCCGAGCGCGACCACTTGCCGCGCTTTGTCTGCCAGCAGATCTACTACTCCCTCCAGGAGCGCTCGGCCGAGTACGAGCTGATCCCGCTCGGCGTCGACCAGGGGCTGGGCACGCTGGTGTGGAGCCCGCTGGCCGGGGGCCTGCTGTCGGGCAAGTACCGCCGCGGCGAGGACATGCCCGCCGGCTCGCGCCACCTCACCGACTGGAACGAGCCGCCCGTCTATGACGAGGACCGCCTCTACGACACCGTCGACGTGCTCGTCGAGATAGCGGAGAGCCACGGCGTCTCCGCCGCCCAAGTGGCGCTGGCGTGGCTGCTGGGGCGCCCGACGGTGAGCTCGATCGTGATCGGCGCCCGGACCGAGGATCAGCTCGCCGACAACCTTCGCGCCGCCGAGCTTGCCCTCTCAGACGAAGAGGTCGGGCGGCTGGAGGAGGTCAGCCGCCCACCGCTGATCTACCCGTATTGGCATCAGCGCAAGACGGCCTCGGATCGCCTCAGCCCGGCCGACCTCGCGCTGCTCGGCCCGTTTCTTGCGTAGGGTCGTGGCGATGGACCACGCTGCGCGGATCGAGCACGCGTTCACGACCCAGGCCGAGGCCTTCGAGGACCCCTCGCGCAACCAGGTCTTCACCTCCGACGCCCGGTGGGTGTTCGAGCGCCTGCCGCTGACCGCGAGCGACGTCGTCCTCGACGTGGCCGCCGGCACCGGGCACGCCGCTCGCCAGCTCGCCGTGTCGGCCCGGGCCGTGGTGGCGCTGGACGCCACCGAGGCGATGCTGGCCCGGGGGCAGGCGCGGGCCGCGGCCGAGGGCCGCGACAACGTGCTCTTCATGCGCGGCGACGCCACCGCTCTCCCGTTCCTGGACGGGTCCTTCGATGTCGTCGTGTCGCGGTTTGCCGCCCACCATTTCGAGAGCCCGGAGGCCGTGGTGGCCGAGATGGTCCGGGTCACGCGGCCCGGCGGGCACGTCGCCCTGGTGGATCTGGTCTCCGCCGAGGACTCCGAGGTGGCCGCCGAGCAGAACCGCCTCGAGCGTCTGCGCGACCCCTCGCACACCCGCATGCTGGCCGCGATCGAGCTCCAGGCGCTGATGAGCGAGGCCGGCCTGGAATCCGTCGACGTCGCCACCCGCCCGCTGGAGCGCCCGCTGGCCCCGTGGCTCGAGCAGGCCCGGACCGACGAGGCGGTCCGTGACGAGATCCGCGCCGCGCTCCGCGCCGACGTGGCCGGCCAGGCGGTGACCGGCTTCAAGCCGCGCGCCGCCGGCGACGGCGAGCTGTGGTTTGTGCAGACCTTCGCCTCGGCGATCGCGAGCAAGCCTGCATGACCGAGCTGCACCGCGGCGCCGCATGACCGAGCTGCACCGCAACGCCGCCACCATCCAGGAGCGGCTGCGCGACGTCGGGCTCGAGGTCGAGCCCCGCCAGCTCGACACCTCCGCGCGCACCGCGGCCGAGGCGGCGGCCTCGCTGGGGACCACGGTGGGTCAGATCGTCAAGTCTCTGGTCTTCTTCCGCGGCGAGGAACCGATCATCGTCCTGTGTGCCGGTGACCGTCGGGTCGACGCCGAGCGGCTGGGACTGCGCGTCGCCAACGCCAAGGAGGCCAAGGCGGCCACCGGCTTTGCCATCGGCGGGATCCCGCCGCTGGGTCATGACCGTCCGCTGCCCACGATCATCGACGAGTCGCTGCGGCGCTTTGACATCGTGTGGTGCGCCGCGGGGACGACCCACTCCGTGTTCCCGGTCAAGATCTCGGCGCTCATCGACGCCATTCCGGGCGCCGACGTCGTCGCGATGTAGACCCGCGGGCGCGCTTAGAAGGCCGGGAACGGGGTCGAGCTCAGCGAGCGCACCGTCACGCTCACCGCCTTGGCGCCGTGGTCGGCGCTGAGCGTCAGGAGCGCAGCGTTCGGGCGTGAGCTGACCCGTGCACCCGTGACCGTGACGCTGTAGCCCAGCGGGTAGGTGTAGGGCGGGATCTCGATCTCGGTCGGCGCATGGATCCCGTGGTCGGGGGTGTAGTGGTAGCGAAAGGTCTGAGCCGGGCGGTAGAACGACTGGGCCCCGGGGGTCCCCGCGGTGGCCCAGGCGTACGGGACCGAGGTCGCCCGCGCCTGGTTGGGGTAGGGCTCGCGCGTCGTCTGGTCGAGCAGGCCCTCGTAGGCTTGGCCGCCGGTCGGGTCGTTGAGCTGCATCGCCGCCCAGAACGCCCAGGACAGATTGTCGGCGTCGGCCTGATCGACGGTCGACGCGCTCAGGGCGTCGTCGTTGGAGGCGCCGAACTCGTCCAGGATCCACGCCGGCCCACCGGGTTGGTTGGTGTGGGTCTGCGCCCGCTCGGTGGTGAGCTGCGCCAACTGCTTGGGGATCGGGCCGTAGGTGTGGAAGGCCAGGGCCAGGCGCGGGAAGCGCAGCGGCTCGGTGATCCCGATCGTCTCGGGCGCCCCGAAGTCCGTGTCCCCGCTGGGCTCGTAGAAGACGACGTGGGTGGGGTCGACGGACTGGATGGCGCCGATGAGCCCGTGCGGGAGCGCGTTGGGATGGTCGACGGCGCACGACCTGGGCTCGTTGACCGGGCCCCCGTAGTCACACTCGAGCTCGGGGTCGAAGTGCTTGACCAGATAGTCGTTGGGCTCGTTGTAGATCTCGTAGCCCAGCACGTTGTCGTTGCCGCGGTAGTGCCTGGCCACGGCCTCCCACACCCGCGCGTACTGGCCCTGGAGGTCGGCGCGGACGTCGTTGGCGAAGAAGTGGTGCATCGCGGCCTGGACCGGATGCAGCAGGTAGAAGCTGCCCCAGCCCGGGGTCGCCCTAAAGCGCGCGCCCCCGGTGCACGTCGCCCACAGCGGCGCACCCTCGCCGTTCCACGGCGTGCTCCCCTTGGCGTTGAAGAAGGCCGAGCCGTACGCGTCGGAGTGCATGTCGACGATCACGCGCAGGCCCGCGTGGGCGAGCAGGTCGACGATCCGGTCGGTCTTGGCCAGGTAGGCCTGCACGGTGGCCGGGTTGTAGGGGTCGGTGCCGCGCGCGAGCCGGGGGAACCGGGTGCCCGGTGTGTGCGCGGCGCAGTAGCGCGGGTCGTTGATCCGGGCGTTGGCCGGCCCGGGCTCGAGGCCCTCCCAGATGATCCCCAGCCGCACCTCGTTGAAGCCCAACTGGACCAGCGTGGTGGCGTCGGCGGAGGTGAACCGGCGTCCCGAGTCATCGGCGTCGGGCGAGAGCACGTAGGCCAGCCGCGGCCCCTGGGCGGGCCCGACACACGGAGTGCCGGCCACCGGCATGTCCACCGACCCCCCGCCGCACTTGGCCACCAGGTTGGCCCCGTGAAGCTGGAGCGCGCGGCCCTGAGCGTCGGTGAGGAACGGGCCGCCCCTGGCCTGGACCGTCCCGGCGCCGGCCCAGCCGTCGGCGTGCGCGGCGGCGGGGACGGTCGCGGGAGCGGTGATGGCCAGTGCCGCGATCAGCGCGACGGCGAGGCTGACGAGGCGGCGAGGCAAGGCGCGGCCACTCTATCCGAGCCGCCTGACCGAGCGATGGCGCTACGCCAGGGCGGGCTGGACGGTCGGGTCGACCTGTAAAAGCCGACAAACCGCGTTGGCCTCTCCCGGATTGCCGGGAAAACCATGTGGGGCATGAAAAATCCGCCACACCGTGGAGCACTGCGCGGATTTGCCGGGAAATACAGGTCGCCGCTCCGCTCCGGGATGGTTGACAACGGGTGAGCGTTATTTCAGGCTTGACCTATATAAGCGGATACTGATACTGTGGTCGACCCATGGCGGTTCCTGCCTTCGATGTCCTCGGCGATCCGGTGCGGCGGCGGATCCTGGAGCTGCTCGCCGGCGACGAGCTCAGCTCCGGAGCGATCTGTGAGGTGATCCGCGGCGAGTTCGGGATCTCGCAACCAGCGGTCTCGGCCCAGCTGCGCGTCCTCCGTGAATCCGGCCTCGCCACCGTGCGCGCCGAGGGGACGCGGCGGCTCTACGCGGTCACGCCCGAGCCGCTGCGCGAGGTCGACGACTGGCTGGACCGCTTCCGGGCCTATTGGACGCCGCACCTGGACGCGCTGGCCACCGAGGTGGCGCGTGGGCGCCGGGCGCGCGGCACGACACCGGCCACCGAGAGGAGACGGCGATGACGGATCGAGGCACTGAGGTCAACGAGACCGCGCGTCGGGTGACCGCGCGCGCCATCGAGGCGGGCGCGGCGCGTGGCGCCGTCCTCACGCGCACCTACCCGACGGGCCTGGAGGACCTGTGGGACGCGCGCACCAACCCCGACCGGATCCCGCGCTGGTTTCTGCCGGTCTCCGGTGAGCTGCGGGTCGGGGGGAGATTCCAGCTGGAGGGCAACGCGGGCGGACGATCGAGCGCTGCGAGCCGCCGACCAGCCTGCGCGCGACGTGGGAGGTCGGCGGCGCCGTCAGCTGGATCGAGCTCCGGCTCACCGCGCTCGACGACGACGCGACCCGGCTGGAGCTCGAACACCTCAGCCTGGCCGAGGACGACGAGACGTGGGCGCGGTTCGGCCCCGGAGCGGTGGGCATCGGCTGGGAGCTCGGGCTGCACGGACTCGGGCTGCACCTGGCCGGTGCGGACCGCCTCGACCCGGCGGCCGCCCAGGCGTGGGCCGTGTCCGAGGAGGGGCGTCGCTTCATCACCCAGAGCAGCGAGCGCTGGGGCGAGGCGGCGGTGGCCGCGGGCACCGATCCCGGGACGGCGCGCGACTGGGCCGAGCGGACGACCGCGTTCTACACCGGCGCGCCGCAACCCGACTAGAACAGCCTGCACACCGCGTCAGACAGCGCGCCCAGCCTAGCGCCGGGCCAGCTCCAACTCGTCGCGCCCCACCTCGTGCCCGTGCTCGCACCGCAGCTCGGCCTGCACCGCCGAGCCACAGCCCTGGTGGCGGATCTCGACCCGCGCGCCTCCGGGCAGGACCCACTTGTCGCCCCACTGCATCAGGGCCACGAGCGCCGGCAGCAGATCGGACCCCTTCTCGGTGAGGCGGTAGAGGCGCCGGGTGCGCTGGCCGGGCTCCTGGTAGGGCTCGCGCGTGAGCAGGCCCGCGTCGGTCAGCTCGCGCAGCCGCGTGGCGGTGACCGGCTCAGACAGGCCGGTCCGCTCGGCGAACTCCTCGAAGCGGGTGGCGCCGTAGAAGGCCTCGCGGAGGACGAGGAACGCGGATCGCGTGCGCACGACGTCGAGCGCGTGAGCCATCGGGCAGCGGTCGGCGGTCCAGCTGTCGCGCGGGTCAAGCGTGCCCGTCATCTGGATGGTCGTCTCGGTCATGAGGCAAAAGTATAGCTGACTTACAAAGTCCTAAGTCAGTGTGGTAGGGTGCCCTGACTATGAGCTTCCTAAGTCAGACTCCCACCCGGCGCGCTGACGCGTCGCCGAAGCTGGTGATGGTGATCGTGTGCGCCGGGGTCGTGCTGGCCAGCCTCGACCTGTTCATCGTCAACGTCGCCCTGCCCGACATCGCGCGGGACCTGCACGAGCCCAACCTGGGAGATCTCTCCTGGGTGCTCAACGCCTACGCCATCGTCTACGCCGCGCTGCTCGTGCTCTTCGGCCGCCTCTCGGAGGGCCGCCGGCGTGAGAACGGCTTCCTGCTCGGCGTCGCCATCTTCACCGTCGCCTCGGCGGCCTGCGGCGCCGCCTCCAACCTCACCATGCTCGTCGCCTTCCGGATCCTCCAGGCCGCCGGCGCCGCGCTGCTCACCCCCACCTCGCTGAGCCTGGTACTGGCCACCACCGAGCCCGAGCGCCGTCAGGGCGCCGTGCGGGCATGGACGGCCATCGGCGGCCTCGCCGCCGCGCTGGGCCCGGTCGTGGGCGGGCTGCTCGTCGCGGCGAGCTGGCGGTGGGTGTTCTACGTCAACGTCCCCATCGGCCTGGCGGCGATCGTCGTCGGGTGGCGCCGGCTCCCCCAGGTCCCCGGCCACCCCGTCTCCCGTCCCGACGCGCTGGGCGCGCTGCTCGTCACCGCCGGGGTCGGACTGCTCACGCTCGGGCTGGTCAAGGGGAACGACTGGGGCTGGGGCTCGGCGCCGACGGTCATCACCCTGGCGGCGCGGCCGTCGCGTCGCTGGCCCTGTTCGCCCTGCACTGCGCGCGAGCCCGCAACCCGCTGATCGACGCCTCGCTGTTCCGCATCCGGGCGTTCAGCGGCTCCAGTCCGTGGTGGCGATCGTGTTCTCGATCGCGTTCGGCGCCATGCTCCTCTCGATCGTCCTGTGGGATCAGCAGGTGTGGGGCTGGACGGCGCTTCAGACCGGCCTGGCCATCGCCCCCGGCCCGTTGATGGTCCCGCTGTTCGCCTTCCTGGTGGCCGGGCGGCTCATCGCCCGATTCGGGCCGGGCCGGGTGATCGCCGCCGGCTCGACCATCTACGCCGCCGGGGCGACGTGGTGGACGCTGCGTTCCGGGCTGACCCCGGACTACGTGGGCGAGATGCTGCCCGGCATGCTCATGACGGGCATCGGGGTGGGCCTGACCCTGCCGACGTTCATGTCCACCGGCGCCTCGGCCCTGCCGTCGCACTCGTTCGCCACCGGCTCGGCCGTGGTCAACATGCTGCGCCAGGTCGGCCTGGCCGATTGGCGTGGCCGTGCTCGTCGCGGTCATCGGGACCCCCCACACCGGCGCGGAGCAGCTCAGCGCCTTCCAGCACGGCTGGATCGTCATCGCCTCGGCCGCCCTGCTCTCGGCGATCTCAGGCGCGGTGCTGCTCAGGCCTCGGCGCGATCGCGCCCGTGAATCGGCCCGTTGGTCTGGCGCAGCGGCGAGCCCCGCCCGTTCTGCCCGAGCGGCGATGATCTCGGCGAGCACCGACACCGCCGTCTCCTCGGCGGTGCGGCTGCCGATGTCCAGCCCGCAGGGCGCGTGGATGCGCGCCAGGTCGGCCTCGCTGACGCCGGCGCGCTTGAGGCGATCCTCGCGGTCGGCGGTCGTCTGACGCGAGCCGAGGGCGCCGATGTAGCCGGCGTTGGTCCGCAGGGCGGCGATCAGCGCCGGCTCGTCGAACTTGGGGTCGTGGGTGAAGATGAGGACCGCGTCCCGGGAGCCCAGCTCGACCTCGGCCATCACGTCCTGAGGCCAGCCGATCTTGACGCTGGCCGCCGAGGAGAACCGACGGGACCGGGCGAACCGGTCGCGGGCGTCGCAGATGGTGACCTCGTAGCCGATCTGGGAGGCGAACGGGGCCAGCGCCGCGGAGAAGTCGATGGCGCCGATGATCCACATCTGCGGCGGTAGCGCGTAGGAGCGGATGTGCACGCGTACGTCGTCGCCCAGCGTGGCGCCGTCTGCGCCGAACCGGCGCAACGTCGTCTTGCCTTCCTCCAGCAGACCCTGCGCCTCGCGGGCGACGTTGCGGTCCAGCAGGTCGGTGTCGCGCAGGGAGCCGATGAGCGTGTTGTCGATCACCGCGAGCCGCGAGCCGGCGCTGTCGCCATCGATCAGCGTGGCCACGGCGGCGGGCCGGCCGTCGGCGTGGGCCTGGAGCACGGCGCGCTCGACCTCGGCGGCCTCGCCGTCGAGCTCGTAGACGAGGATGTGCACGATCGCCGCCGCACATGAGCCCGACGGTCCCGGCCAGCTCATCGGAGATGCCGTAACGGAGCATCTTGGCCGGTGCGGTGCCTCCGGCGGCCAGCATCTCCTCGGCCTCGCTCACGACGGCGCCCTCGACGCAGCCTCCGGTGATCGAGCCCTCGATGTTGCCGCGGTCGTCGATGACCATCATCGCGCCCGGCGGGAGCGGGGCGGAGCCCTCCACCTCGACCAGCAGCGCCTGGACGACGCGCCGATCCTCGGCCAGCCAGGCGATCGCCGTGTCCTGAGTGGCAGCTACGACAGCGGAATCGATCACACCAAAAGCCTATACAGCCGCCCTCTCATGGCATGAAGGTTGCCCGCCGCGCCGAGCGCGCGCAAGCTGACCTAAGCGAAGGCTTAGCCCACGATGGGCGGCGCCGCTACCCGACGGCGACGGCGCCCGCGCGGGCGCGCTCGCCCCCGAGCGCCACCGTCGCCCGCGCGGTGACCAGGTGGTAGAGGATCGAGCAGCTGGACCAGGGCGAGCGCCTCGGAGCGGCGCAGGTCGGTGGCGACCGTGAACTCACCCAGCCGCCGCGCCCGCAGGTGCGTGGCGAAGTGCATCCGGGCCCAGATCGCCTCCTCGATCGCGGCCGCCTGCGGTGGGCTCGATCCGTCCCGGGATCCGCAGCACGCGCTCGCCATCGCGCTCATTGAGCGTCAGCCCGTCGGGGCGTCCGTCGATGAACGGCGCGAGATCGGGATGGGGAAGCCCGTCGCGCAGGGTGAGCTCGGCGTCGAGGTGGTCGATCGTCACCGTCGGTCGGGCGGCAGGAACGAGACGAGCATGTCGGCGTGGTGGCGCTGGGGGCGGATGAAGGCCTCGGAGTCCGGCTCGCGGCGGTCGAGCTCGGCCAGCACCTGATCGGTGGTGTAGCCGCGGCGCGAGCAGTCACGCTGCGACCTTCCAGCGGCGGCGCAGCTCCTCGGGAGGCGCCAGGAACACGCGGACGTCATAGACCTCGCGCATCGCGGGCCGGGAGTAGCCCAGCAGGCCCTCGATGATCGTGAAGCGCTCGGGGCGCACGTGGACCGCCGGGCCGAAGGTGCCGTCCTGGTGGCGGTAGACCGGCTTGAGGATCGGCTCGCCCCGGCGCAGGTGCGCCAGGTGCTGGGCGATGATGTCCATGTGGTTGCAGTCGGGATGCAGGGGCGTGATGCCCGAGCTCGGCCCGCTGGCCGCGGTCGTAGCGGTGGTAGTCGTCGGTGCAGATGTGGGCGACGTTGTCCTCGCCCAGGACGCGGACCAGGCCGCGGCTGATCGTCGTCTTGCCGCTCGCCGAGTCGCCGACGACCCCGAGGATGACCGGGCGCGGCATCACGCCGATGTCCTGGGCCTCGATGCGCATCAGCTCACGCGGGGTCGGCGGCGAGCCCGTCGCGCATCGCCTCGTAGATCCGGTTGGCGTGGCGCAGGCGGGCCCGCTCCACGGCGTTGCGCACGCTGCGCGCGTGGGCGAAGCGCGGGCGGGCGGCGGCCCGGCGCCAGCTCGCCCCGCAGCGCGGCCTCGGCGCCGGGCGCGAGCTCGTAGGAGGCCTGCTGCGAGCATCAGCCGGCCGATCGCCAGCAGCTCGTCGGTCCCGTAGTCGGGGAAGTCGATGTGGTGGGCGACGCGCGAGGCCATCCCAGGGTTCAGCTCAAAGAACTCGTCCATCCGGTCACGGTATCCGGCCAGGATCACCACCAGCCGCTCGCGCTCATTCTCCATCACCTGGAGCAGGATCTCGATCGCCTCGACTCCGTAGTCGCGCTCGTTCTCGGGGCGATGCAGGTAGTAGGCCTCGTCGATGAACAGGACGCCGCCGTAGGCGCGCTTGAGCACCTCCTTGGTCTTGGGCGCGGTGTGGCCGACGTACTGGCCGACCAGGTCGTCGCGCGTGACGGCGACGACGTGGTTGCGCTTGATGTAGCCCAGCCGGTGAAGGATCTCGGCGGTGCGCATCGCCACCGTCGTCTTGCCGGTGCCCGGGTTGCCGGTGAAGCACATGTGCAGCGTCGGCCGGGCGGAGGTGAGGCCGGCCTGGCGACGCAGCTCGTCGACGACGAGGAGCGCGGCGATCTCCCGCAGGCGGCGCTTGACGGGGGCCAGCGCCACCAGCTCGCGGTCGAGCTGGGCCAGCACCGGCTCGATGTCACGACCGGCCGGGCTCTCCGCACGGCGGCCGGCGGCAGCTCGAGCAGCGTCATCGGGTGGGGGGCAGCCGGTAGCGGATCACGCGGTCGTGGGTCTCGGCGCGCTCGGCGCGAACGCCGGGTCTCGATCGCCGGCCGGTTGACGATGAAGCTCAGTGCCGTCGTCTGCCGTCCCGGGACTGGAGTCATAGCCGATCAGCTTGACGTACTCCTCCGGGTGCGCCTCCCGGCAGGCGCGCACCTCGCGCAGCACCACCTCGTAGTCCTCGGGCTCGAGATCGAAGTACGGCTGCGCCCACATCTCCCAATAGGAGTTGCGCGGGTGGGCGTCGTCGGTGTACTCCACGCTACATCGACCACCCCTTGTCCAGCGCGTAGCGGATCTGCGCCGCGATCTGCTCGTCGGTGAAGTCGGGGAGGAACGAGAAGGTTCCCTGGGTGACGCGCATGAGCTGACTCTTTCAGGCGAGGGTGGGGGTGACGACGTAGTCGGGCGTGTCGGTGGACTGGAAGTCGAAGGTGACGTCCTTCCACACCTGCAGCGCGGCGTCGAGCTCGGGGCAGCCGCGGGCGGCGTGCTCGAGGATGTCGGGCCCCTCCTGGAAGTAGTCGCGGCCCTCGTTGCGCGCCTGGATCATCGCCTCGACGGCGACGCGGTTGGCGGTCGCGCCGGCGGCGATGCCCATCGGATGGCCGATGGTCCCGCCGCCGAACTGCAGCACGACGTCCTCGCCCAGGTAGCGCAGCAGCTGGTGCATCTGGCCGGCGTGGATGCCGCCGGAGGCGACGGGCATGACCGCCGGCAGCGACGCCCAGTCCTGATCGAAGTAGATCCCGTGCTCCAGGTTCTCCGGGATGTGGTCCAGGCGCAGGGTGTCGTAGTAGCCCGCGATCATCGCCGGGTCGCCCTCCAGCTTGCCGACCACCGTGCCGGCGTGGACGTGATCGACGCCGAGCAGGCGGCACCACTTGGCGATCACCCGGAACGACACGCCGTGGCTCTTCTGGCGCGTGTAGGTGCCGTGGCCGGCGCGGTGCAGGTGCAGGATCATCCCGTTGCGCCGCGCCCACTTGCGACATCGACTGCATCGCGGTGTAGCCGACGGTCAGGTCCATCATGATGATCACGCTGCCCAGCTCCTTGGCGAACTCGGCGCGCTCGTACATCTCCTCCATCGTCGCGGCGGTGACGTTCATGTAGTGGCCCTTGACCTCGGCGCTGGCCGCCACCGCTCGGTTGACGCCCTCGATGCAGTACAGGAAGCGATCGCGCCAGCGCATGAACGGCTGCGAGTTGATGTTCTCGTCGTCCTTGGTGAAGTCCAGCCCGCCGCGCAGGGCCTCGTAGACCACGCGCCCGTAGTTCTTGGCCGACAGGCCCAGCTTCGGCTTGACCGTGGCCCCCAGCAGCGGCCGCCCGAACTTGTCCAGGTACTCGCGCTCCATCACGATCCCGTGCGGCGGCCCCTGGAAGGTCTTGACGTAATGCGGCGGGATCCGCATGTCCTCCAGCCGCAGCGCCGCCAGCGCCTTGAACCCGAACACGTTGCCGATGATCGAGGAGGTCAGGTTCGCGATCGACCCCTCCTCGAACAGATCGAGGTCGTAGGCGATCTTGGCGATGTACTCGTTCTCGCGACCCGGCACGACGCTGACGTCGTACGCCTTGGCCTGGTAGTGCTCGATGCGTCGGTGAGCCGATCGGTCCACACCACCGTCCAGGTCGCGGTCGAGGACTCGCCCGCCACCGCGGCCGCCGCCTCGATCGGATCGACCCCGGGCTGCGGCGTGATCCGGAACGCGCACAGGATGTCGGTGTCCTTGGGCTCGTAGTCGGCGTCGAAGTAACCCATCTCGGCGTAGGGGGTGACGCCGGAGGCCCAGCGGTCCTTGTTGGTGTCAGCAGTGGTCGAGAGCATGCGGGGCAGCGTAGGCGCGCGACCGACATAGACGTCAAAGACTGATTTACCTGCGAGTCATAGAGATCTGATCTATACGTTTCCGCCGCATTCCAGTTGTTGCGGCGGCGACGCGCTCCCTACGCTCCCGTCCCACCGATGCCACGGCCGATCCTGCTCGGAATCGTCGGCGACTCCGCCACCGGCAAGACCACGCTGACGCGCGGGCTGGTGCGGATCCTGGGCGAGGCGCAGGTCACCCACATCTCCGGCGACCACTACCACCGCTACACGCGGGCCCAGCGCGCCGAGCAGGGGGTCACGCCGCTGCACCCGGACGCCAACCACCTGGACATCCTGGAGCAGCATCTGATCCACCTGCGCGCCGGCGAGCCGATCCTCAAGCCGGTCTACCGCCACCGGGACGGGACGCTCGGCCCCCGCCGAGCACGTCACGCCGGCGCAGTTCACGATCGTCGAGGGGATGCTCGGCTTCCACACCGCGGCGATGCGCGACATCTACGACGTGCGGATCTTCCTGGATCCGCCCGAGGACCTGCGCCGCCGCTGGAAGGTGCAGCGCGACTGCAGCCGCCGCGGCTACACGACCGACGAGGTGCTCGCCGAGCTCGACCGGCGCGAGGCCGACGCCGAGGCGTTCATCCGCCCCCAGCGCCGCTACGCGGACATCGTGATCTCGTTCATGCCCGGTGACCGCGGGGATCCCGAGCACCTCGACGCCCAGCTGGCGATGCGCCCCGGGCTGGCCCACCCCGACCTGCCCGCGGTCACGGACGGCGACGGCACCATCCGGATGGCCCAGCGCGGCTCCGAGACGATGCTGTGGGTCCCGGGCACGATCGACCCCGCGCGCAGCGCCGCGTTCGAGGAGGCGATCTGGGACCGCCTGCACTTCGCCAGCCATCTGCGCACCGAGCGGCTCGGCGAGTTCACGGTCGGGACCGACCTGCACCGGTCCGAGCCGCTGGCGGTCACTCAGCTGCTCGTCCTCTACCAGCTCGTCACCGCGCGAGCCGCGGTGGCGCTCGGGCGCCAGCGGCGCCCGCGCCGATGCCGATCAGCCTGCGCGCCGACGCCGCTCCCCGCGACGTAGCTCGCGCGCAGGTGCGCCAGGAGCTCCTGCACCACCGGCCGCGAAGGCCCGACCGACGAGCGCAGCACGTACCAGGGCCGGCTGCGCGGCGCGTCGCGTAGCGGGATCTCGCCCAGCTGGCCGCCGGCCAGCTCGACCTCGACCGCGGCGCGAGACACCAGCGAGATGCCCAGCCCGGCCCGCGCGGCCTGCTTGATGGCGCCGTTGGATCCCAGCTCGAGCACACGCGGCGCCAGGCCCCGCTCGGCCAGGAACTGCTCGTTGAGTGCGCGCGTCCCGGACCCCTGCTCGCGCAGCAGCCACGGCCGTCCCGGCCAGCTCCGCGGCCGCGTGGGGCTTGCCGCAGCGTCGCGGGATCGTCGGGCGAGGTGATGCAGACGATTCGGTTCTCGCTCAGTGGCTTCGGCGACCAGCCGCTCGTCGCCCGGCGGCGTGCCGGAGATGGCGACGTCGGCGCGTGGCGCAGCACCGACTCGATCACGTGGGCACGGTTGCCGACGTCGAGCGTCAGCTCCACGTCGGGATGGGCATCGGAGAAGCTCACGCATCATCTGGGGCACGAAGGACTCGGCCGCCGTCGTGACGGCGGCGATGCGCAACCGCCGCCCGCTGGCCGCGGCGGCCTCGCGCGCGGCGCGGCGACCTCGCTCGAGCAGCCCGATGACATCCGCGGCGTAGGGCGCGAAGGCGGTGCCGGCATCGGTCAGGCGGATCCCGCGCCCGGCGCGCTCGAACAGCTCAGCAGCCGACCTCGCGTGCCAGCGCCGAGATCGCCGAGGAGACCGACGGCTGGGTGACCACCAGCTCGTCGGCCGCGGCCGTGACCGAACCGCCGCGCACGACCGCCAGGAACGCCGTCAGCTGGGTGACTGTTATAGCCACGGCGCTAAGCGTACCGGTAACGGTTAGAGCGTTGGCTAAGAGTCGGCCGGCGCGGGGTGGACGGCCCGGCCGCGGTGGACGGGGTCGGCGGGCCGGCTTGACCGAGGAGGTCGCGCCCGGTGGGCCGCAGGTCGGTGTCGAGCTCGAGCTGCCAGTAGTAGCGCGTGAAGGTGACGCCGTCGCGGAACTCGCCCGATGTGAGGCTCGATCCGCTCGCCCCGCGCCATGCGCACGATCAGCTCCGGGATAGGTGCGACCGGGCAGCGCGGCGTAGAGGTGGGCGGGGCAGGCGCCGCCGAAGCGGGTGTTGACGTCGGTGATGCCGAGGCCGATCTCCTCGTCGCGGAACGCCTGCACCGTGCAGGGCCCCCGGCACCCCAGCGCCTCGACGGCGCGGCGGCCGAGGTCGATGAGCTCCTCGTCGGCGATCACCGTGCCCTTGATCGACTCCCCGCCGCGTGACTCGATCATCGTCCGCGGGAATCACGTTCAGGCAGCGGCCGTCGAGGTCCGACAGGCAGTCCATCGAGAACTCCGGCCCCCGCATCGCCCGCTGGACCATCGCGGGCTCGCGGATGTAGTCGGCCAGGAACTCGGCCTCGCGCGCGTCGTGGGCGAGGAGGATGGAGCGCGCGCCCGAGCCCCAGCGGGGCTTGATCATCACCGGGTAGTCGTCGACGGCCTCACCGGGGAGCACCGTCGGCGGGGACGGGAGCCCGAGGCGCTGGAGCAGCAGATGGGTCTCGTACTTGTCGAAGGTGGCCCGGGCGACCTCGCCGTCGGGGACGAACGCGGGCAGCTGTGCCGGTCCTGACGGGCGTGACCGAGGATCTCGAGGTCCAGGTCGGTGAGCGGCACCACCGCGCCCACCCCGAACTCCGCGCACAGCTCCTGGAGCGCGGGGACGTAGGCGGGGTCATCGAAGCGCGGCACCGAGCGCCGGTGATGGGCGGCGTACTGGGCCGGCGCCAGCGGGTTGGGGTCGGCGGCGACCGTCACCGCGTGCTGGGCGAACACCGACACGAGCGTGTAGCGCTTGCCGACGCCCGTGAGCAGCACGGCTACGTCTGTGGGGGTGGCTGCCATCCGCCGTCGGCTCCCTTGTAGATGCCGCTGCCGCGCGCGACGAGGCCGAGCGTCCGCGACAGGATCTGCAGGTCGAGCGCAAGCGAGCGGTGCTCGACGTACCAGAGGTCAAGCTCGATCCGCTCGGGCCACGGCAGCGAGGCGCGGCCGTTGATCTGGGCCCAGCCGGTGATCCCGGGCTTGACCGCCAGCCGGCCGCGCTGGCGCTCGGTGTACTGATCCACCTGGCCCTTGAGCGTCGGCCGCGGCCCCACGATCGACATCTCGCCGCGCAGCACGTTCCACAGGTTGGGCAGCTCGTCGAGCGAGTAGCGGCGCAGCAGCGCGCCCAGGCGCGTGATGCGCGCGTCGCCCGCGGCGATGGCCAGGCCGGCGCCGGTGAACTCGGCGCCGTCGACCATCGTGCGCAGCTTGAAGATCTCAAACAGCTCGCCGTCCTTGCCCACGCGCGTCTGGCGGTAGATCGGATCGCCCGGGGACTCGAGCCGCACGGCCAGCGCCAGCAGGGCCACCAGCGGGGCGGTGATGAGCGACCAGGGGCAGGGCGATGGCGATGTCGACCGCGCGCTTGAGGGTCACGGCGGTCATCGGGTGCCCTCCGCGGCCTCCCAGCCGGCGTGGGTGCCATGGGCCAGCCAGTCCCACAGTCCTGCGGCCAGGGACGCCGTGGTCAGGACGTAGTAGCGCGCCACGAGCAGCGGGCGCAGCGGCACCAGGACGCGCGGCGAGCGCGGCGGCGAGCAGCGCCCGCCTGGAGCACCGTCGCCACCACGTAGACCCAGCCCTGCCCGATGAGCGCGACGGCCGCCGCCAGGGCCACGAGGTGCAGGAACGGGGAGACGTAGCGCAGCACCCGGTGGGAGACGAGCATGGCGGCGTAGCCGGGATCGAAGCTGCGCAGCGAGAGCATCCCGCCGCGGACCATGATCGGCCAGCCGTGGCTCATCATCCGCCGCTTGCGGCGGAACTCGCCCTCGATCGAGGGCACCATCTTCTCGCTGGCCCGGGCGCCGGGCGCATACACCGCCCGCCAGCCGCGCTTGACCATGTTGAACGGGAAGGACAGGTCGTGGCCCATGATCGGGTCCACGACGATGTAGGAGTGCCGCCGCGTGGCGTAGATGGCGCCGTTACCGCCGGTGACCGAGGCCAGGCGGGACTCCAGAGCCCGCACCGCCATCTCATACCGCCAGTACAGGCCCTCCTGATTGGTGCCGCGCTCGTTGAGAAAGCGCACCTGGCCGCACACGTAGCCCACCTGCGGATCGGCGAACGGCGCCACGAGGCGGCGCAGCGCGTCGGGCGCCCACGTCACGTTGGCGTCCGAGAAGGCGGTGATCTCGTGGCGCGCGTGTCGCACCGCTGCGTCCTGGGCGCGGACCTTGCCCCCGCGCGGGAGCTCGAGCACCAGCTCGGCACCGGCGTCGCGGGCGCGCTGTGCGGTGTCGTCGGGCGAGCCGTCGCAGGCGACGATGATCTGGAGCTTGTGCGCCGGGTAGTCGAGCGCCCGCAGATTGGCGACGCGCTCGGCGATCACCGCCTGCTCGGCGTAGGCGGCGACGATGACCGAGACCCCGGGCAGCTCGGCGTCGGAGACCGGGCCCGCCACACCGCCCGTGTCACTCTCGGCCCGCCCGCCCCGGACGCGATCGAGCGCAGCCAGCGCCGCCGGGTAGCCGGCGTGGGTGTAGACGAGCAGGCCCGCGGAGGCCCAGAACGCGGTCTTGAGGAGCGTCACAGCCGCAGGATTGTGCCGCAGACGGGCCCGCCGCCGTTTGACGGGCCTGCCATTGGGCAAAATCTCTTCAGTGCCTGCTCCACCCCGCCGCGGGTACCGGGGAATGTCGCTCGATGGCGCACACCACGCCAACGAGCCGACGGCGTATGACGAGAGCGCGTTCCTCGACTACGTCGGCACGCCGTGGCTGAGCGGCATCATCAGCTTCACGACGGTCATCGGCACCTTCGTCGGGTGCTGGGCTGTGATCCTCTTCTTCGGGCAGCGCCACGACGGGTTCGGGGCCTCGTGGCCACCGCTCTTCGTCCTGGTGCTCGACGTCGTTCTCAACGTCGGGCTGCGCCTGGAGCGCCGGCGCCGGCGCCGGGCGCGCGGCATCAGCTAGGGCCGAGCGCCGGCCGGCGTCACGCCGCCGCGTGGTCGGGCCCCCGGCGCTTCTCGTTGCGCTCCTTGGCCACCTTGGGCGAGGGGACGATCACCACCGGCCGGTCGGCGTGCTGGAGGAGCGCGTGCGAGACGCTGCCCAGCAGCACCGAGCCGAGCCCGCCGAGCCCGCGGGATCCGACGACGATCGCACTCGCGTTGGCACGGTCGGCCTCGTCGAGCAATGTCTCGGTGATCGAGAGCTGCCGGGTGACCCCGTGGCCGGTGGCGTCGATGCCGTGGGCGCGCGCCAGTGCCGCGCCCTCCTCGGCCGTCTGCTCGGCGTCGTCGCGGCTGGCGTCGTCGATCTGGCCGGCGTCGTCGCCCGCCATCACCGCGCCCGCGGCGGGATACCGGGTGAGGAGCTGCGCGTAGGGCTCCCAGACCGTCACGACGACGGCCGGCTGACCGGACACGAGCTCGGCGACGCGCTCGATGGCAGCCTTGGCGTCGTCTGAGCCGTCGTAGGCGATGAGGATCATGGTGTGGCTGCCTCCGGGTTCGGGGGGATGCGAGGGGGAAGCTCAGGATCGCACGGCGGGCCCGGGCACCGACGCCTGGATCCGCCGGCCTGACACGACCCGCGCGCGGATGCGGATCCAATGGGCGTCGGGGCCGGTGACCCAGCTGTGCAACGCCAGGCGCTCGAGGCGGGCGACCTCGTGACGCTGCGTCACCGGCTCGGTGACCCCCGCGATGATGACGCTCCACCCGGTGCGATTGGCGGCGTCGATCTCGTCGACCTCGAACCACGCCCGGGCGGCGCCGAGCAGGCTGATCAGCTTGGTTCCTCCGCTACAGCGGAACACGACCGACTGCGAGCGCTCGTCGAACACGAAGTTGACCGGGCGGATCACCGGCGTCTGGCCGGCGGTGAGCACCACGACCCTCCCGACGGCGGCTGTGCGCAGCAGGCGCAGGCATTCCTCGCGGTCGAGCGTGACGAGCCCTGTGGGAGTGGAGGGGGCGGTGGCTGACATCGAAATCACGCCGGCGCGCGGTCCGCGTGCTCGGGTCCATCGGTCGCCCAGATGACCTTCGTGAACATCAGACACCTCGTGGTTGTGAACCGTCTCGATCACTTCTGAGCGTGCCTGAGCGGGGTCCGGGCGACATCCGGGGGATCCCGCAGTTGGTGTCCGCAGACATCCCGGAGCCAGTAGCGATAGCTTTACTAATAAGCGGGGCCTTGCCGCACAGGGCGTGTGGCACCGTGGGGCACGAGGAGATGACACATCGCGACCTTCACCCTGGGCCCGACGGCGGGTCCGACCGGGCGGCGCCGGCACGCTCGGCTGAGCTGCTGGAGATCGTCCCCTGCGCGCTCATGGAGGTGAACATCGACGCCGGCGGCCACCGGGCGATCACCTACTTCTCCGGGCCGGCCACCGAGATGTACGGCCACAGCCGCGCGGACGTGCTCGGCCGCGACCCGGTGCTGCTGAGCGCCGCCTCGCCCGACGAGATCAGCCGCTGGCGAGCCAGCTTCGACGCGACCGGCCGCTGGCGCCAGACGGCGAAGCACATCACCAAGGACGGGCGGATCATCGACGTCGAGCTCGACGGGCTGGCCTGGCGCGACGAGACCGGTCGGCTGGCGGGCTATCTGATGGCGATCCGCGACGTCACCGCGGAGACCGACCGCGCCCGCCGGCTCGATCAGCAGTCGGCGCTGCTGCAACTCGCGCCCACCCCGATCTTCGCCCGAGACATGCAGCGGAGGATCACGTTCTGGAACCGGGCCGCGGAGACGTTGTACGGCTACACGCACGCCGAGGTGGTCGGCCGCCGTGCCAAGGACGTCCTGCGCACGCGATATCCGATCGCGCTCGAGGAGATCGAGCGGATCGTGGCGGAGACCGGACGGTGGGACGGCGACCTCGTCCAGACCGACCGCGACGGCGGGCAGATCACCGTGGCGAGCACCTGGGGCGCGTTCCATGACGCGAACGGCCGGATCGTCGGCCTGCTGGAGGTCAACCGCGACATCACCGAGCGCCTTGCCCTGCAGGTCGAGCGTGAGCGGACGCTGGCCAGCGCCGAGCGGCTGCGCCTGTCCGAGCGGCTCCTCCGGTCACAGCGACTGGAGAGCCTGGGCCAGCTCGCCGGAGGCATCGCCCATGACTTCAACAACCTCCTGGCCGTCATCGCCGGCTATACGAGCGCGCTCACCGACGGCATCGAGGATCTCGCCTCATCGGTGACGGCGCAAGCCCACGACCAGCTCATCGCCGACCTGGGAGAGGTGGCGCGTGCCACCAGGCAGGCCTCGGACCTCACCCATCAGCTGCTGGCCTTCGCACGGCAGGAGACGGTGCGCTCCGAGCCGGTGTCGCTCAACGACGTCGTTGCCGACATGGGGGAGCTCATCGCCCGCACGATCGGCGAGCACGTGCAGCTGGAGACCGAGCTCGCCCCCGGCCTGGCGCATGTGGACGCCGACCCGGGCCAGATCGGCCAGATCCTCCTCAACCTCGCGATCAACGCGCGCGACGCGATGCCCACCGGAGGCCGGCTCACCATCACGACGCTCAACGTGTGGCTCGACGCTGACGACGCACGTGACCGCGGCCAGCCGGAATCGGGCTGGCACGTCGAGCTGGTCGTCACCGACACCGGCTCCGGCATGGCCCCCGAGGTCATGGAGCACGCGTTTGATCCCTTCTACACCACCAAGGGCCCCGGCGAGGGCACCGGCCTGGGCCTCGCCACCGTGTACGGGATCGTCACCGGAGCCGGCGGCGCCGTGTCCCTGTACTCCGAGCCGGGACGGGGCACCACGGTGCGCGCGCTGTTCCCGGCGCTGGATGGGGCACAGGTGCCCGACGCGGCGGCCGCCGCCGAGGAGGTGCCACACGCACAGGGCGTCCACACGATCCTCGTCGTCGAGGATCAGGCGCCCCTGCGGGCGATCACCGCGCGCATCCTCACCCGCGCCGGCTACCGGGTGCTCACGGCGGGCAACGGGCCAGAGGCCCTCTCGCTGGCCGCCGCCACCTCCGAGCCGATCGACGTCCTGCTCACCGACGTGGTCATGCCCGAGATGCTCGGCACGATGCTGGCGCACACGATGATGCAGGCCCGTCCGGAGCTCAGGGTCGTCTTCACCTCCGGGTTCGCGCGGCCCGCGCTCGAGCACAGCGGGCGACCCCTCGAGGGCCCGCTGCTGCAGAAGCCGGTGCCCGCCGCCGAGCTGTTGCGCCAGCTCGCGGCCGTTCTCGCGCCCTGACCCTCCCTGGCCCGGACCTCGTTTCGCGGCACCACGCTGCGCGGCCTGCTGCTGGAGGCGCACCGCGCCAGAGGCGCAGATGTTCCGTGCTGGGGTGGGGACCGCGACGTCCTGAGTGTCGGTTCGGGGTCGGGAGGGGTCGCAATGCCCTGGCCGACGAAAGCGGGCTAACGGCGGGGCTTGGGAAGGGGGATTCGAGGGACCCGTCGCCGCCCCATCCCCGCTTCCCAGCCCGTCGTTGACGTTCGCCGATGCCCCGAGTGTTCGCCTGGACTCGTCAAGCCCAAGCGCCTAGCCGTGCACGCTGGCGGCGCCCTCATCCAGGGCGTCGAAGTCCAGCTGCAGCAGCGCGTCGACCACGGCGGGGTCGAACTGGCGCCCGGCCTGGGAGGCGATCTCCTCCAGGGCGCGCTCGCGCTCCCAGGCGGCCTTGTAGGGCCGCTCGTGGGTGAGGGCGTCGAAGACGTCCGCCACCGAGGTGATCCGGCCCGACACGGGGATGTCGTCCGCCGCCAGGCCCGCCAGGTAGCCGTTGCCGTCCCAGCGCTCGTGGTGGCTGACCGCGATCTCGGCGGCAAGGCGCAGGATCGGGGAGCGGGCGGTCGCGAGCATCTTCGTGCCGAAGTGGACGTGGCGCATCATCTCCGCGCGCTCCTCGTCGGTGAGGGGCCCGGGCTTGAGCAGGATCTGCTGGGCGATGGCGACCTTGCCGAGGTCGTGTAGCGGGGCGGCGCGCCGGATGTCCTCGACGAACGACTTCGGCATGCCGAGCACCTGGGCCAGGCGCGCCGCGGTGGCGCCGACGCGCTGGGTGTGCTGGTGGGTGTCGTCGTCGTGATACTCCGAGACCGCGGCCAGGATGGTGAGGCTCTCCAGGCGCGCGTCCTCGAGCTCGACCGTGCGGGCGCGCACGGCGTCGTCAAGCTCGTCGGCGCGGCGCTCGGCGTGGCGCTGGAGGTGGCGTGTGAGCAGGTGGGTCCGGACCCGGAGCAGGAGCTCGATCTGGTCGACCGGCTTGGTCAGGAAGTCACGGGCCCCCGCGGCCAGGCAGTCATAGCGGAGCTGGGTGGTCGGGTCCGAGGTGACGATGAGAACCGGCAGGCTCTCGGCGCCGTGGATGAGGCGCGCGATCGAGCCCAGCACGTCCAGGCCGGTCATGCCGGGCATGTGGAAGTCCAGGAGGACGAGGTCGGGGCGCTCGGCGGCGCAGACCTCGGGGACGCTGCGCGGATCGCGCGTGCTGATGATGTCCTGGTAGCCGGCCTCGCGCAGCAGTCCGCTGATCACGGCGATGTTGAAGGCCTGGTCATCGACGATGAGGATGCGCATCGCGGTGAGGACGCCCTCGTCGGTGGTGGCGGCGGACGCCGCGTGCCACGGGGCGATCAGGCCAGGGGCGAGCCCGAGTTCTGCAGTTCGCATGTTCTAAGGGTCGACCGATCCGACCCAAAGTTGAGCGCGTCGCGCCCGGGCGGACGAGACTATTAGTTGTCCCCGCAACTACCTTGCTATCCTGCGTCCACAGATGGAACTCGGACTCGCCACCTTCGCGGACCTCAGCTCGGGCGTCAGCCCGCAGCAGCGTATGCGCGATCTGCTGGAGGAGGCCGAGCTCGCCGAGCAGCTGGGCCTCGACGTGTTCGCCATCGGCGAGCATCACCGCCCCGACTTCCTCATTTCGGCGCCCGCCGTGGCGCTGGCGGCGATCGCGGCCCGGACCGAGCGCATCCGCCTCTCCAGCGCGGTCACCGTCCTCAGCTCCGACGATCCGGTGCGCGTCTTCCAGCAGTTCGCCGAGCTCGATCTGCTCTCGGGTGGGCGCGCCGAGATCATGGCCGGGCGGGGCTCGTTCACCGAGTCCTTCCCGCTCTTCGGCTACGACCTCGACGACTACGACGAGCTCTACGCCGAGAAGCTCGACCTGCTGCTGGCGATCCGCGCCCAGGAGCGCGTGACCTGGTCGGGGCGCCTGCGCGCGCCGCTCACCGACGCCGGCGTCTACCCGCGCCCGGTGCAGGACCCGCTGCCCGTGTGGGTGGCGGTCGGCGGCTCGCCGCAATCGGTGGTCCGCGCCGGTGTCCTGGGGCTGCCACTCACCCTGGCGATCATCGGCGGTCAGCCCGAGCGCTTCGCGCCACTGGTGGCGCTGTACCGCCACGCAGCGGCGGAGGCCGGCCACGATGCCGCGGCGCTGCCGCTGGCCATCAACACCCACGCGTTCGTCGGGGAGACCTCGCATGCCGCCGACAGCGCGTTTGCCGCCCCGTATCTGGCGATGATGAACCGCATCGGCCGCGAGCGCGGCTGGCCCCCGTCGGGGCGCGAGGAGTACGAGGCGCTGCGCTCGCCGCGCGGCGCGGTGGCCGCGGGCTCGGCCGAGCAGGTGGCCGAGAAGATCCTCTTCGAGCATGGGCTATTCGGCAACAGCCGCTACATCGGCCAGATGAGCGTCGGCGCCGTCGCCCACGCGGACGTGATGCGCTCGATCGAGCTGTTCGGAACCAAGGTCGCGCCGGTCGTGCGCGAGGAGGTCGCCCGGCGCCAGCCGGTCGGGGTCACGACCCCCTAGCGGTCACGCCCCCTCAGCGGGTCATGAGCGCTCAGCGGGTCATGAGCGCTCAGCGTGTGACCCGCGCATAGAGCGCCAGGGTCGCCTGCGCTGCGGCGTCCCACGAGTACGGCCCGCGCGCCGCGGCCAGAGCCGCGCTCGCCAGCCGCTCGCGCTGCACGGGATCGGTGACCAGCTCAGACAACGCCGCGCCGAGGGCCGCGGGATCGTCGGGAGCCACCAGCCGCGCCGCACCGGCGCCGGCGATCTCCGAGAAGCCGCCGATGTCCGTGACCACCAGGGCCTTGCCGAAGGCCAACGCGGTGGCCAGCACGCCCGATTGATCAAAGCGCTGCGTGCGCGCGTAGGGGAGCACGACGACGTCGGCGCGGTCAAGGAGCGCAGCCAGTTCGCCGTCTGAGACAAAGCGCGGCACCCAGCGCACGCCCTCGCCGCCGAGCGCCCGCAACGGCGCGATGTCCATCATCGGGCGCCCGGCGATCCACAGCTCGGCGCCCGTCACCCGGCGCCACGCCTGCAGCAGTGTGTCCAGGCCCTTGTAGGGGCGCAGCAGCCCCGCGAACAGGACCACCGGGCGCCCGGCAGCGGCTCTGTCGGCGCCGCCGTCCGCGGACAGCTCCGGCGGCAGCGGGGCTCGCGGGGCGCTCACCGCGTGCGCGAACGCACCGTGATGGATGACGTGGACCCTGGCGCCGTCGAGGCCCAGGCCGTCGACGAGCTGGCCCCGTCCGTACTCGGAGTGCACGATCACGGCGTCGACGCGCTCGAGCAGCCGCCGCTGGGCGGCGAGCTGGCCCGGGCGCGGCTCGCGGGGGAGCAGGTCGTGGGCGGTGAGCACGAGCGGCCGTCGCGGCAGCAGGTGCACATCCAGGACGGGCGTGGTCAGCCATTGGAAGTGCACCACGTCGGCCTCGGCGGCCACCCGCCGGTAGCGCAGCATGTCCGGGACGTGCGCCGCGAGCTTGCTGAGCCGCCGGGTCCGCGAGCCGGCGGCGCCCACGGCGCGGCGGTAGAAGAGCTCACGTCGCGCGTAGCCGTCGGGCTCGGGCACGTCGCCGTAGGCAAAGCGGCTGGTGATCAGGTCGACGTCGGCACCGGCGCGCGCCAGCGCCGAGGCGAGCGCATGGTCATAGGGCGGAGTGAACGCCGGGGGATCGACGAGCTGGACGCGCATCAGACCTCCAGCCGCCGGCCGGCCAGGCGCGCCAGGCGGGCGGCGACGGCGCGCGCCTCCTCGCCGCCCAGGGGATGGACCCGGGCGTCGCCGTCGCGCACCAGGCGGACCACCGCGGGGGCGAGCGCCGCCAGGGTGGGCGCGCGGGGGCGTCGCCCGAACAGGTCGCGGACGCAGCGCAGGGGGTGACGCACGACCAGTCGCGCCAGCGCCAGCGCGCGGGCCCCGACACCGTCATCCTCGCGGTAGTCGATCGTCAGTCCCTGGGCGGCGCGGCGCCCCAGGGCCTCAGGGCGCGACGCCGCCTCGACGCGCGCCCCTGCCAACGTCAGCGCGAAGTCGGCCAAGGGGTCGTCGCGGGCGGGGAAGCGGTCGGCGACAAGGACGACGCGGGCGGGGCCGCGGGCCTCGCGGCGCGGGCGGTTGGAGAGCGCGAAGCCGGCCAGCTCGTCCACTCCGAGCAGGGCGTCGAGGGCGAGGAAGCGGCCGCGCTCGATGCGCCCCGGAGCGGGCACGGGTGGCGCAGCCGGTGACCCGGCCGCTGAGCCGGCGGGTGAGCCGGCCGGCAATGCCGACGGCCCGCGGGCCCCAGAGCTGCGGCGATGCACGACCCGGCCCGCCGCCCGCGTGAGGGCCGGCTGGGGAGCAAAGCCGTCATAGCGGCGGCCCAGCCAGGCCCGCCCGGCGGCGTAGCCGCGCCACTGGCGGCGCAGCGCGCGCACCGTGGTGCGGTAGCGGTGCTCGACCGTCGCCTCCCGGCGCCCCTCCAGGCGCCACCCGGCGCGCTGCAGGCGCCAGGAGAAGTCGGTGTCCTCGGCGGCGCGCACGCCCTCGTAGAAGCCGCCGACGGCCTCGAAGGCCTCGCGGCGCACGAGCAGGTTGGCGGCGACCGCGCGGGGCATGAACGGATGGGCCAGGTGCGCGTCCTGGTCCAGGAAGCTCTTGGCCGCGCCATAGCGCGCGGCCAGCCCGGGCGGGCGGGACTCTGGTCCCGCCGCGGGGACGACCGCGCCGGCCAGCGCCCCCACGTCGTCGGCCACGCCGCCGGCGAAGAAGCGGTCGATCAGGTCTGCCGGCGCACTGCAGTCGGCGTCCAGGAACAGGATCCAGTCACCGCCCGCGGAGGCGGCGCCCGCGTTGCGGGCGTGCGACGGCGACTGCTCGCCGGTGGCCGGGACCACGGTGACGACCGCGCCAGCGCCGGCCGCGGCCACCCCAGCGGCGGGAGCAACCCCGGAGTTGTCGGCGAGGATCAGCTCGTCCTCGGCGCCGACCGACAGCGCGCGCAGCGCATCGAGCGCCACCTCGGCCTCCGCGCGGCTCCCGGCGAAGGGCATGACGACGCTGACGGCGGGGCGGGTCACGACTCGCTCCCCGCGGGACCGGCACCGGGGCCGGGGCGCGGACGGGGCGCGCGCACGCGGGCCAGCAGCGCGCGGGCCTGGGCGAGCTCGGCACCGTGGGCAAAGCCGGTGACGAGCAGCGCCGCCGGGATCAGGGCCCACACCACCGCGCGGCTGATGAAGCCGACGGCGCCCGAGGTCGGCAGGGCCAACTCCCCGGCGGCCGCAAGGCCGCCCACAATCAGTGTCAGCTGAGCCAGCCGCCGCCATTCGAAGTCCACCGGGAAGGCCCGCCGGGTGAGCAGGTGCATGACGCTCAGCATCACCACGTAGGCGCCGCAGAGGGCCAGGCCGGCGCCGGCCAGGCCCAGCGCCGGCACGAGCACCAGGAGCAGGACCACGTTGGCGGCCAGGCCCGCGATCGCGGCGGGGAAGTTGCGCTCGGTGACCTTGGCGCGCCCGGCCACGGCCAGGAACACCACCCACAGCCCGTACATCGCCCAGCCCAGAGCCACCCACGGCAGCGCCTTGTAGGCGTCGAAGAAGGACGGCGCGGCGAGCAACCGCAGCACCCAGCGGCCCTCGAGGGCCAGCCCGGCCACCACCCAGCCGCTCACCAGCAGGTAATAGGTGGTCACCAGGCCGTACAGCCGCGCCGCCTCGTTGTCGTCGGTGACCGAATAGGCCAGCGGCGGCCACGCGTACTGGAAGGCACGCACGATGAAGGCGACGGCCCCAGCCAGCTTGATCGCGATCGAATAGAGGCCGGCCATCGCCGGGCTGCGGTGGTGGAAGATGTACCAGCGGTCGACGATGCTGAGCGCGTACACCGACGCCTCCGCGGGGACGGTGGGCAGCCCGAAGCGCAGCAGCACGCCCATCGACTCGCCGTCGGGGTGAGACCGTCCCCGTCCGCCCAGCAGCTGATGGCGCAGCTTGAACCACAGCGCGAACAGGACCAGGGTCGAGGCGCCGTAGTTGCCCAGCAGCAGCCCACGGGCGCCGTCGCCGGCCACCACCACCAGCACCACCGAGGCGCCCACGGTGAGAAGCACATTGCACACCGACGCCGTGGCGTAGAGGCGCAGCCGCTCGTCGACGCGCAGCAAGCCGTAGGCGAGCTCGAGGTTGGTGAACGTCCACAGGCCCAGCACCGCGATCCGCAGTGTGGTGACGTCGCGGTAGCCCAGCACGACCTGGCTGACCGGGCCGGCCTCGATGGCCAGGATCACGGCGACGATCGTCGTGGCGACGAGGAGGAAGCCGGCGGTGCGGCGGGCCAGCGCGTCGCGGCGGGCCTGGTCTGCGTCGGTGAAGTAGAAGCGCAGGAACGCCTCGATCATCCCGAAGCGCGCGAGGATGCTGATCAGGATCACCCCGTTGGCCAACAGTTCGACCACGCCGTAGCCCTCCGGCGAGACGTACCGGGTGTAGACCGGCAGCAGGATCACGGCGATGAACTTGGAGACGACGTCGGCGACCTGGTAGGCCGCCAGCGACGAAACCAGGCGCTTGAGGTACGCAGTCACGCCGCCAAACGGTACGGATTGGCACGGGTGCGTTGACTCCGCCTGACCCGGGGGCTACCGTTTCCGCCCCACAGGGGGCTGAAGAATGATCGGGTGGGCACCGTTTCTGTTGACGGGCGTCGCGGGGGCGCTGGTGGTGATCGTCGCCCTGGATGCCAGTTCGGGCTTCCACGCGTCGGCCTACATCTCGGGCGACACGGTGGCGACGTGGCTGCACAACGCGCTGAACGCGTCGGTGCAATGGCTCTCACATCTCGGCGTGCAGGACTGCATCCTGATCGGTGCCGCGGCCTTCCTGCTCGCGTGGGGCTGGGTGCGGGCGGCCGCGTTCGTCCGGCTCGGCACCATCCAGATCGCCGATCTGAGCTGCGACGACGACAAGCTGGCGCCGACCGCGGCCAAGGCCGTTCTGCAACAGGCGCTCGGTGACCACGGGCTGCTGCCGCCCAGCGGGGTTCCCAGCGGCTCTCCGAGCGTCGCCAGCATCGCCGACGCCATCTCCAAGGCCCCGATCCCACAGGCCAACTGGCTGGGGTCGCTGATCGGGCTGATCCCATGGCCGCCCGCGTCGACGGGCTTTCAGATCAGCGGCAACCTGCGGCGCACCGGGCCCGCCGACGGAGCGCCCGTGTCCTTCGCCTACGAACTGGTCTGCACCGGCCCGCGGCCGAGCGTCCACCTCGGGGAGGCCGAGGGCGCGGACCCCACCGAGGCGATCACCGAGGCCAGCCTCGACATCTACCGGACCATCGCGGAGGCCGCACCCCACATCTACCCCACGTGGGCCCGATGGCGCTCCAGGGAGGCGCAGGTCACCTACCGCCTGGCGATCGGGATCGAGCGCAAGAAGCAGTACGAGGAAGCCCACGAGCGCTACATGGAGGCCTGCGCCACTGATCCGGACAACATGATCGCGCGGCTGCGTGCGGCCAACTGCCTGGAGCGCGTGGCCTCCGGCGCAAAGGACCCCGAGCGCAGGTTCACGGGCCAGGTGGAGGCACTGGCCGCGTACACATCGATCCGGATCAGGCGTCCCAGCATCTTCGAGGCCGGGTTCAGGGCGAGCGTGCTGATGAGCGTGCTGGCCAGTGAGCCGGTGGAGAAGCTCGCCGGCAGCCACCTGCTGGAGGCGACGCTCGCCCGCTTCGAGCGCGCGACCGCCAAGACCGTCGATCCCCACGATTCCAGTCACGACGAGCTGCCGCGCGCGTCAGCGCAGAGCACGCTCACCGACCGCCTGGAGGCGGCCGCGCTCACCGAGGCGCGACGCGCCCAGCGCCAGCTGCGCCCCCTGCACACGCTGCGCCACGAGTACCGGCTGCGCCATCGCTTCGAGCCGACCGGCCGCGAGCGGCGCCAGCTGCGCAAGGCGCTGGGCGTCAGCCAGATGGCCCAGAAGGCGCGCAGTGAGCGCCGGCGCATCGCGCCACCGCCCGGCGCGTCCCCCAGAGCCCGGCGCGCCGCCTCGGAGGCGCGCCAGTTCTGGTGGCAGATGATCGTCAAGTGGCATTACCTCGCGTGCCGCTGGCACATCGCGGGCTGGCCCGCTCACTACAACGCGGCCTGCTTCTATGCGCTGCTGCCCCGGGCGGAGCTGTGGCAGGGCCACCCCCGGGGGACGCGGCTGCGCCGCAGGTCGCTCCGGCACCTCGAGCTCGCCCTGGACCAGGCCGGCGGCGCGCTGGACTGCGTCTACGTGCGCGACGAGGATCCCGACCTGGAGTCGCTGCGCCGCCACAACCACCAGCGCCTCACCAACGCGCTCGCCTGCATGTGCCCCGACGAGCTCGTCATCCACTACCAGGCCGCCGAGGCGGACGCGACATGGACGCTGCGCGCGTGGGGGCCGGCGACCAAGACCGAGCCAGAGCCCGACTCCTCGCCCGACACCGAGCCCGGGACCGAAGCCGAGACCGAGCAGGCGTTGAGCCTCCTCGCCCCTGTGAGCACCGTCCCGGGAGAGGTCACGTTCCGCGTCCGGATCTTCGACGAGAACTGCGCGCTCTGCTTCCGCGTGCAGCCACACTCCGTTCCCGGGTGGCAGCTCATCCCGGCGACGCTGCTCACTGCGGAGATCTGGGTCCACGCCGACGACGAGGAGCCCGCGATCGTCGACGTCGACGCACACCCCGTGCGCTACGAGCGCACTGTGACCACGGCGCGCGGCGCGAGCGTGGGCGACACCGGCGACAGTGACGTGGTGCAGGCCTTGTCGGTGAACCGCACGGCGACGACATAGGTCCCCGGCGGCGCCGGCTTGCCGCCGCGCAGGCTCCCGTCCCAGGCGCTCGCGCCCGCCCTGCGTGGTGGCGGCATAGTTCTTGACCTGCCGGGGGCGTCCGCCGATGATGCGGAAGATGAGGATCCGCGGGCGGGCCGCGTCGGTGCCCGTGTAACGGATCGTCACCGGCGTCCCGGAACCGGTGGCGATGGCGGCGGGCGTCACGCTGGTGACCCGGACCTGCGGGCGCGTGGTCTGGACCGTGACCGGCAGCGCGGCTGTGCTGTTGGAGATGATCAGCGTCCGCGCCTGGTGCAGCAGCGACACCTTGATGTAGTAGACGCCCGCGGGGGCGACCGACCCGTCCGCCAGCCGTCCGTTCCAGGTGAAGTAGTGGCGCTGGGGGTGCTCGGCGCGCATGTACACGTTGTTGGCGATCGTCCTCACCGGCGTGCCGTCGCGGTCGACGATCTGGACGGTGACGTTGTCCGAGCGGTTCTGGAGATAGAAGGAGATCCCCATCCGCCTGTAGCTCACGAGCCGGATCGCGCCCTTGGCGGTCCGCCTCGCACAGACGCCGCCGTAGACGGGGTTGATCGTGTTCGGCACCGGCGCCGGCCTGCCCTGGATCAGCGGCGTGGTCACCTTGAGGTGCTGGGTGACGAAGAACGCCGCCACCGTGGCGATGACCAGCGCGACGAAGGCCGCCACCGGCGCACGGCTCACAGCGGGACCACCGCCACGTTGGGCACCTCGAAGGTGTGAAAGGCGTCGAGCCCGCGCGGGTCCGCGGCACACAGCATCACCCGGATGCTGCCGCCGTGGCAGACGACGAGCGCCGGCAGCGGGCCGGCGGCGTGGATCTCGTGCAGCGCCGTGGTGACCCGCTGCTGGTGCTCGAGCAGCGACTCGCCCTCCGGGAAGCGGAACTCCGCGCCGGCGCGGCGCCACGCGGCGTAGCGCTCGGGCTCGGCGCGCTCGATCTCCTCCATCAGGAAGCCCTCCCATCGGCCGCGCGCACCCTCGCGCAGGCGGGCGTCGAGCACCGGTGTCATCCCGATCCGCTCGCCGACGATCTCCGCCGTCTCGCGCGCCCGGCTGAGGTCAGAGGCCCACAGCGAGGCGATGCCGTCGCCGGCGACCTTGTCGGCCAGCTCGTGGGCCTGGTGGCGTCCGGTGTCGTTGAGCGGTGTGTCGGTCCAACCCTGGAAGCGCTGTGGCGGGAGGTTGTCGTTCGTCTCGCCGTGGCGAGCCAGCCGGATTCCGCCCAGGCCCAGGTCCATGGCTATCCCAGGCGCGAGACGGGCCCGCCGAGCTGACCCCGCGCGACCGGGCGCTCAATCATTGAGCTCGGCGACCGCGGTGTCCGAGCGCAGCCCGACCCGGATCGTCTCGAGCGAGAGGACGTCCTCGGGCGTGATGTTGCCGAGGTTGACGTCGGGACCGAGCCGGCGCACGAACCACACCTGCTGGTCCTTGCGCGGCGCGTCGAACATGATCTTCTCGCCCGGGACGGCATGCAGGATCTCGTCGACGAGCCCCTGGCGCACCTCGCCGTCGTGGCGGAAGATGCCGACGGCGCCGCTCTCGCGGCCCTCGGCGATGACCTTCCAGGCGCCCGCCTCCAGCTCGGCCTGCATCTGCTCGACCCAGCGGTAGGGGGCCATGATGCGCGTGTCGTCCTTGGAGCCGACCTCCGAGAGGACGGTGAACTCCTCGGCCAGCCGGGAGATCAGCTCGAGCTTGCGATCGAACTCGATGTTCAGCGTTCCGTCGGAGAGCTCGATGTGCTCGAGGCCCAGCTCCTTGAGCCAGGCGACGAGGCGATCGAGCCGGTTCTGGGCGATGGCCAGCTCCGTGAGCGTGCCGCCGAACATCACGGTGATCCCGTGCTCCTTGTAGCGGGCCAGCTTGGCCTCGAGGTTGCCCGTGGCCACCGCGGTCCCCCAGCCGAGCTTGACGATGTCGATGTAGTCGCCCGCGATCTCGACCAGGCCGTCGATGTCGGACACCGAGAGGCCGCGGTCGAGCACGTGGGTCAGCCCTTCCTGGCGGGGCTTCGCGGTGCGCGGGGGGAGGTCGAGGAGATCCTTCATGGCGGACATCGGACGCAAGAATGTAGCGACGAGGCGCAGCGGGTGACGGCGCGAGGCCCGGGCGGGGACTCGAACCCGCCGCGCGTCAGCCGGTCTGCGGCAGATTGGTGCCCGCCGTGACGATGACCTGGGTCGTACACGGGGTGGTGGCGCCGCAGACCTTGGCGCGATCGCCCTGGCTGGCCGCCTGGACCGACGAGGGAGCGAGGTTCAGGGACTTGGCCACCGCCAGCGCGTCGTTGCGGGCGCTCGGATCGGTGTAGCCGACGATCGTGGAGGTGACCCCGGTCTCGGAGGCGTTCTGGGTGCTACCGCCCTTGTAGCCGGCGGTCGTCAGCTTGCCCAGCACGTCGGCCGCGAGATGGTTGGTCGAGGTTCCGTTGAGGACGGCGACCGTGACCGTGCTCGGCGTCACCGTCACCGTGGCCGCCTTGCGCTGCTTGGCGCCCTTGCCCTTCCTGGCCGCGGTGGTGCTCGCCGACGACGCCGACGACGAGTTGGCCGACGACGAGTTCGACGACGAGGAGCTGTTGTTGCTCGACCCGGTCACGAACACCAGCGCGACCGCGATCACAGCGATGATCAGGATGCCGGCCAGCACGAAGAACACGGGGCTGATGCGGCGGCTGGGCGGCCCCGCCTGACGTCCGCCGCGCCGCGGCGGGGGCGGCGCCATCGGCGGGCGCTGCTGACGCGGCAGGGCGACGCGCGGGGGCGGTGTCGACTCGACGGGCGCGCCCATCGTCGGCATCGGGACCACGGGCGGGCGGGCGACGCCATTGCCGCCACCGGCGGACGTGGACGGCGCCGGGCCGGGGAGCGGGGCGGGCGGCGGAGTCGCGACGGTGGCGTCGGAGACGTGACCGTCGCCATCGCCGTTGGTGGAGGTCTTGAGGGCCCGGATCGAGATCTCATCGGGCTCGACGAGCGGGATGAGGCGCGTGGCGGAGCTGAGCGCGGGGGCGCCGACGCCCGCGGGGGCGGCCGGGATCGTGGCCACGGCACCTGCCGGGACCTGCTCGCCGGGGACGGCGCGCGACGCCACAGCTGCCCGCGCGGCCAGGGCGGCGGCGGGCGGGGCGACTACGGGAGCGCTGGTCGTCTGCGGTGCGGCCGCCTGCTGGGAGCGCTGGCGCGACAGATGGTCGACGTAGAGCTGGAGCTGGTAGAGCTGCTGCTCGGCCTCGTCGGCGCGCCGGCGGAGGTTGGCGGTCTCCCGGGACTGGGTGAAGAAGAGGAGGACCAGCAGCGCCAGGCCGATGATGGAGGCGAAACCGGCCTTGGCACCCACCGAGTTGATGAAGTGCTGGACCGAGAGGGCATACGCGATCGAGGCCATGGGTTACGGGCGCAGTCTAAGGGTGGGGGGCGGCGCGTCGCCGGGGGGCAGCGTTGCGCGTGCACCGGACAGCTCAGACACGGTTTTCGCCAACGCGGCGGCGTCACCTTCGAGAACGAGCAGGTTTATGTCCGCGAATGTCTGGTCCACCCACGCGGGGTCCAGACGCTCGTGGCTGGCACGCTGGATGCGCTGCACCGGCGTCGGCTGGGGGTGCTCGTGGGTGTCGAAGAGCTCCTCGTGGAATTTCTCGCCCGGCCGCGCGCCGACGATGTCGATGACGATGTCGCGATCGGGCTCCAGGCCCGAGAGGCGGATCATCGTCTTGGCCAGCTCCAGGATGCTGACGGGCTCGCCCATCTCCAGGACGAAGATCTCGCCGCTGGCCTCGTCGCGCAGCGAACCAGCGCGGATGATGAGCTGCACCGCCTCCGGGATGGTCATGAAGTAGCGGGTCATCCGCTCGTCGGTCACCGTCACCGGGCCGCCCGCGGCGATCTGGCGCCGGAAGATCGGCACCACCGAGCCCGAGGAGCCGAGCACGTTGCCGAACCGCACGGTGGCGTAGCGGGTGTGCGGGTGCTTGGTGGCCTCCGCCTCGAGCGCCCATTCCGCCAGGGCCTTCGAGGCGCCCATCACCGTGGCCGGCTTGACCGCCTTGTCGGTGGAGACGAGCACGAAGGTGCCGACGCCGAGCTCCCCGGCGATGCGCGCCACCAGGCGAGTGGCCAGGGCGTTGTTGCGGATCGCCTCGACCGGGTTGCTCTCGGTGATGGCGACGTGCTTGTAGGCGGCGGCGTGGAACAGGACCGATGGCTGGTGCTCGGCAAGCACCTCGCGCATCCGCTCCTCCTCCTTACAGTCCGCCAGGACCGTGACCGCGGTGCGGACGTGGCGCTCGTCCTCGAGCTCGCGGCGGATCTCGAACAGGTTGTCCTCGGCGTGGTCGACCAGAACGAGGCGCCGCGGACCCACCCGGGCGATCTGGCGGCACAGCTCGGAGCCGATCGAGCCCCCGGCGCCGGTCACCATCACGACCTCACCGGCCAGGTAGGCGCCGACGCGCTGGAGCTCCTCGCGGACGGGCTCGCGGCCGAGCATGTCCTCGACGCGGACCTCGCGCAGCTGGTGGGTGACGCGGAGCTGGCCCGACCCGTCGCGCAGCAGCTCGAACACCGTCGGCATCGTGCGCACCGGGATCCCGCGGTCGCGACACGCCGCGACGACCCGCCCCCGCAGCTCGCCCGGCGCCGACGGGATGGCGATGACCACCTCGTCGGGCTCGACCTCGTCGAGCACGCGCGCCAGGTCGGAGTCGGTGTTGCCCAGGACCTTGAGGCCGTGCTCGTCCTTGATGCCGCGCTTGCGTGGGTCGTCGTCGAGGAAGCCCGCGGGGGTGAGGCCGAGGCCGGGGTTGCGCATCAGCTCGCGGACCACGAGGCGGCCGCCCTCACCGCCGCCGACGATGAGGACCTCGCGCGCCCCCTTGCCGGCGCGGATGGTGCGGATGCGGCCCTCGACGATGAGCTGCACGGCGAAGCGGGCCCCGATGAGCAGGGCCAGGCTGAGCAGGAAGAACATCGCGATGACACTGACCGGCAGCGCCACCGCCGTGGAGGGACCGAGGAAGTAATGGGCCTTGCGGAGGTGAGGGACCCCCGGGATCTTCTGGAGCGTCGGCCACTGCACCGGGTGCAGCAACGCGATGACCCCCACCACGATGATCGTGGCGACGAACACGCCCTTGATGACGGCCTCGTAGTCGCGCTGCCCGATGAAGCGCCACAGCCGCTGGTATTGGCCAAACGCCCCGAGCACCACCACGGTGAGCACGGCCACCCAGGCGATCGTGTCGGTCAGGAGGTGGCCGTAGCGCTGATTGGCGCCGATCGTGTGGTTCAGGAGCTGGCCGTAGCGCTGGGTCGGGCCGTGGAAGTCCCCCTCGAAGCGGAGCCAGAAGGCAAGGAAGTATGCGAGCGCGACCAACAGCCCATCGAGCACCAGCTGGGGGAGCGCGTGACGATGGACGGGAAAGGCCGCGGATCTGATCCGTCGGCGCATGCGGCCGGGATTCTAGTGGCGGCGATGTGAAGAACTGCTAAGGCGTGCGTCGGCGGGGCCATGGGCCCGACCGGGCCCCGCGCCGGGGCTACTTGGGAATGAGGACGCCCTCGGGGTGGCGGGCGGTCGGCACGTAGAGCGAGTCCAGGCGGGTGCAGGAGCTGCCCGCCGGCTGGCGATTCGCGGTGACCTTCCACCCGTTGGGGAGCGCGAGGAAGTACACGTCCGGGCGTTTCTTGGCCAGCTCGATCTTGGGCCGGTAGCCGATCACACCGGTGTTGCGGTGCAGGTACCAGGCCATGATGCTCACGTACTCCACGTTGAGCACCGGCCAGCCGCAGGCCTGGACCCGCTGAGGCCCGCCCAGCGCCGTGATGAGCGCGCCGAGCTTGTTAATCTCCGCGGTGCGGGCACGCTCGTGGTAGATGTCCTTGTGCTCGGCGCGGGCGAGACTGATCCCGTGGGGCAGCGTCACCGCGACCAGGACCACCGCGACCGGGATCCCCGCCCACCCGGGCAGCGCGCGCCAGTAGCGCTTGGCGTCGAGCAGCAGCCAACCGACGGCGACTCCGGCGAGCACGCCGGTGAGGCCGGCGGCCTCGAACAGGTACCGCGGCACCCCGGGGAAGCCGTGGAGGACGAAGGCGATCTCGATGACGACCCAGCCGGCGGCCATGCCCGCCAGGGTCACGACGGTCCAATTGCGCCGCAGCAGAGCCAGCCCCAGCACGAGCAGAGCCGCCAGCTGAATGGCGATGAAGTCCAGCGCGGTGAAGCGGCTGACCGTGCAGGTGATCTTGCCGGTGGTGCATTCACGCGGCGAGCGCAGCGCGAGCTGTCCGGCGATGTTCGGGCGGCCGTTGGTGATCGTCGGGACCCCGAACCAGAGGAACAGGGTGAGGACGGCCCCCCCGATCACGTCCTTGCGCATGTTGGGGTGCTTGCGGATGAGGAAGATCCCGTAGACGGCGAGGAAGGGCCACACCTCGGGGCGCCCCCAGCCGGCCAGCACGCCCAGCCAGAACGCCCAGCGCAGCCGGCCGCACAGGTACATGTCGATCGCCGCCAGGCAGACGCTCACGAGCATCGAGTCCGACTGGGCGCTCATCAGGTAGTGGAAGTACTGCTGGATGCCGAGCACCGCGGCGCCGCCGAACAGCCCAGCGGCCCACGCCGCCCACCAGTGTCCGCCCTCGCGGGCGGTGAGCCGGTAGGCGATGCGCCCGCCGAACACCGCGCCCGACAGCGAGATCGACACCGCGGTGAGCATCCACAGGTACACCGCCCAGTGCCCGAACAGCGAATAGACGACGGTGAACACGAAGGTGAACGGCTTCCACGACGGCGCGCCGCCCAGGTTCAGCGTGCCGTGCAGGGTGTGGTAGCCCCAGTCCAGCCAGCCGTAGGGGTCATAGCCGGGACGGGTGTTGGCCCACCGCAGGACGATGGCGGACACCAGGACGACGCCGAGCCCGACCAGCCACCACGTGGATCGCTGCAGCAGCGAACCGCCACCTGAGCCGTTGCGGCGCGGCGGCGAGGAGTCCTGGCCCCCGGGGCCGAGGGAGTGCGGCGTCTCTAGCGTGGTGTCAGACACGAGGAGCCTCGCAACGGTACCAGCGTGCCGGGTGAGAACGCGCTCATCGACCCGTGGCGGGTCGCGACAGCATCTGCACCAGAACCTCCGGATCACGGCGCACGCGCTCAGGGTGGGCCGCATCCGGGTCCGCCGGGTCGCGCTTGACCAGTTGGACCTGGTCGGGGCGCTCGAGCCGGGCGAGCCTGCCCTCGGCGATGAGGCGCTCGTCGACGGCGCCGAGCCGGCCCTCGAACACCGTGAACACCGGCGTGCCCAGCGCCACCGCCTCCCGGTTCATCGTGCCCCCGGCGGAGACCACGAGGTCGGCGTAGGCGATGAGCGACTGCGCGTCGATCGCGCGCTCGGGGACGATGAAGCCGCCTGCGCTGCCCAACTCGGCGCGCTGCTCGGGGGTCCGCGGCAGCACCACGGTCTGGGCGCCGCGCAGCCGGTCGAGCACCTGGCCGAACACGTCGTTCTCGAAGCGGTGATAGAGCGAGACCGCCGGCGGCGTGCGCACCACGGCGATCGGCTGGGTGGGGTCGAGGCCCAGGTCGGCGAGGATCTGCGGATCGGGCTCGAAGTCCGCCAGGTAGTACTCCTCCTTGAGCCCCGGATACTGCGCGAGCTTGCCCCGGGCGCCGTAGCGGTTCATGCGGTCGGGCGGGATCGCGTCGGGGATGACCACGGCCTGAGCCAGCCGGCAGTTGACGTTGTGCTGCACGGTGGCCCATTCGTAGTCAAACGTGGTCGAGCACGGGATCCGCAGCAGCGCGGAGGCCACGGTGATGTCGTTGGAGCCGTGGCCGATGGCCAGGTCAAACGGTCCGTGGCGGCGGGCCCACCGGGTCAGCGCCACCGAGCGGTCGGCCAGGCCGCGCGCCTTGTTGAGCAGGCCGGCGCCACGGTGGCGGCCGATCGCGGTGTGCTCGATGCCGAAGCGATCGCACAGCGCGAGCGTCTGGGCGAAGTCCCGGGCGGTGACCTGGACCTCATGGCCCTGGGCGCGCAGACGCTCGATCACCGGGCGCAGCACGAGGACGTGAGGGGAGTTGGTGAAGTCGACCCAGACGCGCATGGTCAGCTCAGACGATGGCGTCCGTGGCGGCGGCGCTAGGCAGCCGACGCCAGCGCGGCGACGACCTCGCGAGCCTGCTCGGGGCCGAGCACCGGACTGATCGGCAAGGCGATGTTGGTCGCCGCGATCTCCTCGGTGGCCGGCAGCGGGTGGGTGGGGCCCGGTCCCTCGACGTAGGGCGCCATCGCCGGCTGACGGTGCAGCGGGACGCGGTAGTAGCCGCGGGCCTGGACGCCGGCGGCGACGAGTGCGGCCATCACCTCGTCGGCACGGGGATGGGTGACCGCGAACAGGTGCCAGGCGGGGTCCACCCCGTCGGGGACCTCGGGCAGCCCGACGTGCTCTCCCACGCCCGCCGCCATGTAGGCGGCCGCTCCGGCGCGGCGGCCGTCGCACCAGCCGTCCAGATGGGGCAGCAGCACCCGCAGGACCGCCGCCTGGATCTCGTCCAGGCGCGAGTTGTAGCCGACGTATTCGAAGTTCGCCTTGTCCCGGGAGCCGTGGAAGCGCAACGACCGCGACAGGGACGCGATCTCGTCGTCATCGGTGACGATCGCGCCCCCGTCCCCGAAGGCGCCGAGGTTCTTGGAGGGGTAGAACGAGAACGTCGCCACATTGCCGAGCGTCCCGGCCATCTGCCCGTGGCGGCGGGCGCCGGCCGCCTGAGCGGCATCCTCGAGCACGGGCAGCCCCAGTTCGCCGAGGTCGGGCGCCGGCAGCCCGAACAGGTCAACCGAGACGATCGCCGTCGTGCGCGGCGTCAGGGCGGCGCGCACGGTGTCGACCGTGACGTTGCGCGTGTCGAAGTCGACGTCACAGAAGACGGGCCGGGCGCCGGCGTTGACCACCGCCTCGGCGCTGGCGTAGAAGGTCAGCGCCGGAACCACCACGTCGTCACCGGGCTTGACGCCGAGCGCGCGCAGCGCGACGGTGATCGCGTCGGTGCCGTTGGCGACCCCGACGACGTGGCGAGCGCCGAGATAGCGGGCGAACTCCTCCTCGAACGCCGTGACGTTCGGGCCGAGGATGAACTGGCCCCCGGCCACGACCTCCCCTATGCGCTCCAGGATCGTCTGGCGCAGAGGGGCCATGGGGGTGGCGTTGTCGAAGAGCGGGACCGCCATCGCGCGGCTACGTTAGATGAGACCCCGCTCACAGTGCCCGCTCCGGGGGCCATCTGGGCGGTGGGCGCCGCTACGTCTAGGCGCCAGTGCCGTTCCTCCTGGCCTCTCTGACCGGTCCGCTGGTCAACCTCGCCACGCATCTCATCGACAGCATCGGACTGGCGGGCGTCGCCTTGCTCACGCTCACCTCCGGCGTGATCGGGATCCCGGGGACCGAGCCGACGATGCTGTTCGCCGGCTTCGACGTGTTCCAGGGCAACCTCACCCTGCCCGGGATCATCGTCGCGGGCGTCATCGGCGACGTCGCGGGCGCCTCGATCGCCTACTCCATCGGCTACTTCGGCCGCCGCGAGCTGCTGGAGTCCCACGGCTCCAAGCTGCATGTGAGCGCTTCCGGCCTGGATCGCGCCCATCGCTGGTTTGACCGCTACGGCTCGCCGGTCATCTTCGTGTCGCGCTTCCTGCCGCTCATTCGGGCGGCGTTCCCCTACGCCGCCGGTGTGGCGCGGATGCCCTACCCGCGCTTCGTCACCATGGCCACACTGGGCTCGATCCTATGGATCGGCGGCCTCGCCGTGCTGGGGCGTGAGGTCGGTGCGCAATGGCAGACCTGGCGCCATCACCTGGAGTACGTCGACTACGTCGGTGCGGTGGTCCTGGTCGCCGCCGTGGTCTACCTCATCTTCCGGTGGCGACGGTCGCGCAGTGAGAGCGACGGCGCCGGCAAGGCGGAGCCGGCGGCGGATGTCGTCGCCGACTGACCAGCGGCCGCTGGAAACGGCACCCGCCCAGCCGACGGCACCGCCCCCCGCCCACCCCCAGATCGCCGTCGGAGAGGCGCTGGTGCTGGGCACCCTGCACGGCCCGGCGGAGCTCCTGCCGATCTCCTCCTCCGGCCACATCGCGCTCATCCCGTGGCTGCTGGGCTGGGACTACTGCGACGTCGACGCCGAGGTGCGCAAGGCGTTCGAGGTGGCGCTGCACGCCGGTACGGCCGCAGCGCTCCTGATCACGCTGCGCGGCGAGGTCTCCGATGCCATCCATGACATGAGCCTGCGGATCGCCGAGCTCATCGCGCTCTCGTTCGTGCCCCCCGCGATCGTCGGCTACACGCTGGAGCGCCCGATCGAGCGCCGCCTCGGGACCCCCGGCACGATCGCGCTGGGCCTGGTGGTGGGCTCGGTGGCGATGGCCCGGGCCGACCGCACCCCCCAGACGCGGATCTCCCGCGATGCCGGGCTCGCCGACGCCCTGAGCCTGGGGATCGCCCAGGCGTGCGCCCTGCTCCCCGGCGTGTCCCGCAACGGCGCCACCCTGGCCGCGGCCCGGTGGCGGGGGTTCACCCGGGAGGACGCCAACAAGCTGTCACGTCACGTCGCGCTGCCGGTCATCGCCGGCGCGACCCTGCTCAAGACCGTCCGGCTGGCCCGCCGGGGCCTGCCGCCGCGCAGCGCGCTCCCCATCGCGCTCGGCGCCGGCGCCTCGTTCGCCTCGACGCTCGGCTCGACATGGCTCATCCGCCAGGTGGAGCGCGACCGGTCGCTGCTCCCCTACGCCGCGTACCGCCTGGGGTTGGCGGCCGTCGTCGTGGGCCGCCTGGCGCGCCGGACGGGGTCCGATCCATATACGACAATGGCCTCGTGACCGACGCCTACGCAGCCGCCGGAGTGGACACGCGGCAGGCCGACCGCGGCGTCGCGGCCCTCGTCTCCGTGCTGAGCTCGATCGACACGGGGCGCGAGCGCCTGTCGGTGCCGCTTCCCGGGCACTACGCCAGCGTCATCCGGATCGCCCCCAACCTCGGCGTGGCCCTGGCCACCGACAGCGTCGGCTCCAAGGTGATCGTCGCCGAGCAGGCCCAGCGCTTCTCCACCATCGGGATCGACTGCGTGGCCATGAACGTCAACGACCTCATCTGCGTGGGGGCCGAGCCGCTGGCGCTGCTCGACTACCTCGCCGTCGAGTCCGCCGACCCGGACCTGCTGGCCGAGCTGGCCGAGGGCCTGCGCGCCGGAGCGCAGGACGCCGGCGTCGAGATCCCCGGCGGCGAGGTCTGCCAGCTGCCCGAGGTCATCCGCGGCCACCCGTCGCCCTACGGCTTTGACCTGGTCGGGTCGGCATTCGGCACGGTGGCGTTGGACGCCATCGTGGACGGCAAGGCCTGCGCCCCGGGCGATGCCGTCATCGGGCTGCCCGCGTCGGGCGTGCACTCCAACGGCCTCACGCTGGCGCGGCGGGTGCTGCTGGACGAAGCCGGTCTGGCGCTCGACGCGCGGCCGGCCGAGCTGGGCGGCGCCAGCGTGGCCGACGTGCTGCTCGAGCCCACCGTCATCTATGTCCGGGCCGTGCTGGAGCTCCTGCGCTCCGACGTCGCCGTCCATGGGCTGGCCCACATCACCGGCGGCGGCCTGCTCAACCTCCTGCGCCTGGGCGAGCGCGTGGGCTTTGAGATCACCGAGCCCCTTCCCGTGCTCCCCGTCTTCTCCCTCATCGCTGCACTGGGCAGCGTCCCGGCGGCCGAGATGTGGGAGGTCTTCAACATGGGCTGCGGCTTCTGCGCCGTGGTGCCCGCCGCGGACGCCGAGCGCACGGTGGCGCTGCTGGCGGCCCGTCACCCCGGCACCGCGGTCATCGGCCGGGTGACCGACTCGGGCGGGCGCGTCAGCGTGCCCGGCGTGGGCATCGAAGGCGAGGGCGGGCGGATCCGGGCGGTCTGACGTCCTGTGGCCCGAGTTCCTAAAGAGACTCTCACTGACGCTGGCGTGCACGCGCGCCGCCAACCCGCTCTTCGGGTCGGCTCGTGCCGCACAATACGGACCGACGCATGAGCACCCTGGTGGGCACCAGTCTCAACGGCCGTTACCGCCTGGAGGCGAGGATCGCGGCCGGGGGCATGTCGACGGTCTACCGCGCCCTGGACGAGACGCTCGAGCGCCAGGTGGCGGTCAAGCTCATGAACCGCGAGGTCGCCACGGACTCCGACCAGCTCGAGCGCTTCCGCCGCGAGGCCCGCGCCGTGGCGCAGCTGTCACATCCCCACATCGTCGGGGTGATCGACGCCGGCGAGGACGACAGCCGCCCCTACATCGTCTTCGAGTACGTCGAGGGCGAGACGCTCAAGGACCGGATCCGCCGCCTCGGCCGCCTGCCCATCACCGAGGCGGTCGCCTACGCGATCGAGATCGCCCGCGCGCTGGGGGCGGCGCACGCGCGCCACATCGTCCACCGCGACGTCAAGCCCCAGAACGTGCTCATCGACCACGAGGGCTCGGCGAAGGTCACGGACTTCGGGATCGCGCGCACCCTCGAGGAGGACGGGCTGACCGCCGACGGCCGCGTGCTGGGCACCACGGACTACGTCTCGCCCGAGCAGGCGCTCGGCCAGGACGTCACCGGGCAGTCGGACTTCTACTCGCTGGGCGTCGTCCTCTACGAGATGCTCACCGGGGAGGTGCCGTTCACCGGGGAGAGCCAGGTCGCGGTGGCGATGAAGCACGTGCGCGAGACGATCCCCGACGTCCAGCTCAAGCGCCCGGAGATCTCGGCGGCGCTGGCCTCGGTGGTGGACACCGCCACCGCCAAGCGCCTGGACGAGCGCTACGCCGACGACGCCGAGCTCATCGCCGACCTCGAGGACGTCCTGGCCATCGAGACCGCGCGCTCGGGCAACGTCACCGGCGAGGTCACGACGGTGCTGCGGACGCTTCCTTCGCGCAAGCGACGGCGACTGCCGCTGCGCTCGCGTCAGCCGGCGCTGCTGGTCGCGCTCGGGCTGATCGTGGCCGCAGGTGTGGTGGCCATCCTCGTGTTCGCGGCCAACAACACCCACCACGGTACCCCGCAGCTCAACCAGCCGGCCCCCAAGAGCACCCCGCACCAGGTGCAGCCGTGCGACTCCTGCGCCACCGACTACAACCCCGACGCGCTCAGCGGACCCAAGAACCAGCACCCCGAGCAGACCGGCTTCGCCATCGACGGCAACCGCAACACCGCGTGGTCGACCGAGAGCTACCTGGGCGACAACCTGGGTAAGCCCGGGGTCGGGATCTACGTGGACTTCAAGCCCGGAGTCGCGGGTGGCTCGATGGTGATCGACACCGACACGCCGGGGTACGCGGTCACCATCTACGCAACGAACTCCCGGCCCAACCCGCAGACGTTCAACTCCGGACCGGGTGGCTGGGTCAAGGTGGGCAGCGCGGCGAGCGTGCACAGGACGCAGACGATCAAGCTCAGCTCGACCACCAAGTACCGCTACTACCTCGTCTGGATCACCAGCCTCGGCGGCCACAGCCACGTGGACGTCAACGAGATCGCGCTGTACACGGCGTAGCTACCAGGTGCGGTCGGGCAACGGCGGCGCCGTGCCCGCGATCACCGCCGCGGCAGCGGCCAGCATCGGCCGCGCGTGATCCGGGAAGGCCAGCTCGGCCGGCAGCTCGGAGAGATCGAACCACCCGAACCCGGTCGCCTCCTCGGGGTGCGGGCGCGGCTCGGCGCCGGGGTCCTCGAGCTCCATCAGGTACGCGCTCGTGATGCAGTGCAGCCGGACACCGTCGGCCCCGGGCGGCCCGTAGACGTCCATCCACGCCCCGATGTAGGTCGTCGCCCGGGCGCTCAGGCCGAGCTCCTCGGCGAGCTCGCGTTCGGCGGCGCGCATCGGGTGCTCGGCGGCGTCGCAGAACCCGCCCGGCACGTCCCAATACCCCTCGTAGGGGTCCATCGCCCGGCGCAGGAGCAGAACCTTGCCCTCGCGCACGACGACGGCCTCACCGCAGGGAACGGGGTTGAGATAGTGGGCCTGCCCGCACGCCGCGCACGTCGTCGGCGGCGTCGCCGGGAGCGGGGCCCCGCACCGCCAGCAGAACCGCATCAGTGGCTGAGCGTGCCCTCGGCGGCGTAGCGCTCGAGCGCGAGCCCGACCAGGCGGTCCAGCAGCTGCGGGTACTCGATCCCGCTGGCGGCGAACAGCGACCCGAACACGCTGGTGGGGGTGAACCCCGGCATCGTGTTGAGCTCGTTGACCACCACGTCTGAGCCGATCACGAAGAAGTCGACTCGCGCCAGGCCCTGGCACCCTGACGCCACGAACGTCCGCACCGCCAGCTCGCGGATCCGATCGCGCACCTCGGGCTCCACCCGCGCGGGCACCATCAGGCGCATGCCGCCCTCGGTGTACTTGGCCTTGTAGTCGTACCAGCCGCCCTCGCCCGCGGCCAGCAGGATCTCTCCCGGCTCGGAGGCGATCGGGTCACCGTTGCCCAGCACCGAGCACTCGACCTCGCGCCCAGCCGCGAAGGCCTCGACGATGGCCAGCGAGTCGTGCTGGAACGCGGTCGCCAGCGCGGCCGGGAGCCCGCCGGGGTCGTCGACCTTGCCGATGCCCACCGAGGAGCCCAGGCGGGCCGGCTTGACGAACGCCGGATAGCCCAGCTCCGCCACCGCCCGCGCCGTCGCCTCGGGATCGGCGGCGTGGGCGAGCTGGTCGACGGCGCGGTAGTCCACCTGCGGGATCCCACGCTCGGCCATGAGCTGCTTGAACACCACCTTGTTCATGCACAGCGCGGAGGCCAGGACGCCGGCGCCGACATAGGGCACGTCGAGGCACTCGAGCAGCCCCTGCACCGTCCCGTCCTCGCCGAAGGGGCCGTGCAGCACCGGGAAGACGACGTCCACATCGGGCAGGCCCGACCCGAGCGCGACCGTCACCGTCTCACCGTCACGGCGCCACACGCCGTCGCGGCCGATCTGGATCTCCGTCACCGAGTAGCCCGCCGTGCGCAGGCCTTCGGCCACCGACGCACCGGACGCCAGCGAGACCTCGTGCTCGGAGGAGCGCCCTCCGGCGAGCACCGCCACCCGTTGGGCGCTCATTGGCCGTGCGTGCTCGTGGTCGGCGTGGTCGAGGTCGTCGGCGTGGTCGAGGTCTTCGTGGTGGACGTGGTCGTGGTGGTGGTGGACGAGCTGGTCTGTGCGAGCTGGCCGACGGTGATGGTGACGGTGGCTCCCTTCTTGGCGGTGGAGTTCGGACCCGGGCTCTGAGCCACCACGACTCCATTCTTGTCAGGGTTGGTGACGCTCCGGGGGACCTGGGTGACCTTAAAGCCCGCGGCGTCGAGAGCGCTGACCGCCCCGGCGGCCGGGTCGCCGATGACCGTGGGGACGGTGGTGGTCGCCGGTGGCGTGCCCACGGTGATCGTGACCTGCGACCCGGCCGCGGCGGTCGTGTTGCCGCTCGGGCTCTGGCTGATCACATTGCCCACGTCGGACTGAGACGCCGCGGGCTGGTTGCTCGGGCGGACGTTGAAGCCCGCCCGGGTCAGATCCTCGGTGGCCTGGGTCTGGCTCTCACCGACCACGTTGGGGATCTTCTTCTGCGGCTGGCCGCTGGAGACGAACAGCGTGACGCCGGCTCCGTGAGGCACCGAGCGCGCCGTCCCCGGATTGGTGCCCGTCACCTGGCCCGCGGTGAACCGGTTGGAGCTCTGCTGGACCACGTTCGAGACCCTGAGCCCGGACCGCCTGAGGGCCCTCGTGGCCTGCTGCCACCGTGAGCCCCTGGACCGAGGGCACCGACACGTTGCCCGGGCCGGTCGAGACGCTGAGCGTCACCGTGGACCCCTTGTCGGCCTTGGTGCCGGCCGCCGGCGACTCGGAGACGACGATGCCCGTGGGCCTGCGATTGACCACCGGCACCGTGGACACCTGGAACTTGGCCTGCTCGACCGTCGCTCGCGCCGTGCTGACCTGCTCGCCGATGACCTTGGGGACGAGGACCTGCTTGGGCCGGGTCAGGAAGTAGGCGGCGGCGGCCGCGCCGGCGATCAGGAGGACCACGAGCAGCACCCATCCCCACAGCGCCCAGCCGCGGCCATCGCGGTCCTCGGGTGGGCGGACCGCGGACATCTCGCCCGAGCCGTTGGTGGCCTGGGACTGGGCGTGCTGGTAGGCGGCCAGCCCGGGCCCCACGATCGCCGCCCCGGCGCCCGCCGCCGCCCCCGCGGCGGCCACGGCGGCCATGCTGGCGGTGTGCTGGCCCGCGCCGGCCGAGCTGATCGCCTCGCGGCAGTGCTCGAGCACGGTGATGAGCTGATCGGCGTCGGCCGGGCGATCCGAGGCGTTCTTGTTGAGGACCCAGAGCACGGTCTGCTCGAGCTCGGGCGGGATGTTGGGGTTGATCGAGCTCGGCGGAGGCGGCGCCTCGGAGACGTGCTTGAGCGCGATGCTCACCGCCGAATCGGCCTCGAACGGGACCCGCCCGGTGAGCATCTCATAGAGCACGACGCCGACCGAGTACAGGTCAGAGCCGGCGTTGACGGCGTGGCCCTGGGCCTGCTCGGGCGAGAGGTACTGCGCGGTGCCCATGATCGAGCCCGTCTCGGTCATGTCCGAGGCCCCGGCGCGGGCGATGCCGAAGTCGGTGACCTTGGCGTGACCGGAGTCGTCGACGATGACGTTGTGGGGCTTCAGATCGCGGTGGATCACCCCGCGGCGGTGGGCGAAGCGCGCCGCCTTGAGGATCTGGATCGTGATGTCGATGGCCCGCAACGGGTCCAGCGGGGCCTCATCGCGGATGAGCTGCTTGAGCGAGCGCCCCGGGAGGTACTCCATGGCGATGTAGTACGTGTCGTCGAAGGTGCCCCGGTCATAGACGCTGACCACGTTGGGGTGCTGGAGGCCGGCGGCGGCCTGGGCCTCGCGCCGGAAGCGCTCGACGAAGTCGGGGTCCTGGGCGAAGCGGTGATGCAGGAGCTTGAGCGCGACCTTGCGCCCGAGCTGCTGGTCCTCGGCCAGGAACACATCGGCCATGCCTCCCGAGCCCAACCGCGATACGACCCGGTAGCGCCCGTCGACCATCGTGTTCGGGACCGGGTCGGCCATCAGCGTGCGCTCCTGGTCGGCTCTCGGTCCATGGTGGTCACCGCTACTTGCCTTCCCCCAGGAGCGTCTGGACGATGTCGCGCGCGATCGGGGCAGCGACCTGGCCGCCGAACTGGCCCTGCGTCTTCTCGATCGTCACCGCGATCGCGACCTTGGGGTCGTTGGCGGGAGCGAACCCGATGAACCACGGCTGGGTCAGGCCCGACCCGGTGGTCCCGATGGACGCCGTCCCCGTCTTGCCGGCGAACGGGATCCCGGAGCCCAGCTTGGCCGGGGTGCCGGTGCCCTCGTCGACGACGGTGCGCATCATCAGGTTGACCTCGGCGGCCGTCTTGGCGCTCATCACCTGGTGGTAGGCCGTCGGATTGAACGTCTTGACGGTGCGCCCGTCGGGATCGACCACCCTCTGGCTGAGCAGCGGCTCCATCAGCTTGCCCCCGTTGGCCACCGCGGCGGCGACCATCGCCATCTGAATCGGCGTCACCAGGAGCCCACCCTGGCCGATCCCGATGCGGCCGATGTCCTCGTTGGGGCTCGCCGGTGGAAAGGCCCGGCCCTTGAAGTCGTAGGGGCGGCTCGTGCGCAGCTCCCCCTTGGGAAGGTCGATTGGCGGAAGCGCGTAGAAGCCGAAGCGCCTCATGTACTTGGTCATCGTCGGACGCCCGACGTTCTGCGCCACCTGGGCGAAGACGGTGTTGACGCTCTCCGTGAGCGCCTTGGTCAGCGTGATCGGGCCGAAGTTCTGGTTGTTGTCGTTCTGCAGCGGCACGCCCGAGATCGTCTTGGGAGAGTCGCCGTTGATGAGCGATGTGGGCGTGTACTTGCCGCTGTCGATCGCGGCGGTCGCCGTCACCACCTTGAAGGTCGAGCCCGGCGGGTACTGGCCCTGCGTGGCGCGGTTGAGCTGGCACGCGTCCGAGCAGGGCGCGTTGAAGTGGTTGTTGTCGTAGCTGGGGTTGGAGTACATGGTCAGCACCGCGCCCGTCCGTGGATCCAACGCCACCACGGAGCCCGCGCGTCCGGCGAGCTCCTGCCGCGCGAGTTGCTGGGCCTTGGGATCGAGGTACGTGTAGAGGTCGTCGCCGAGGGTCTGGTTGCCGCCCAACGGGCCGAACACCGAGTTCAGCGTCGTCGCCGGGCCCTTGAGGTCATCGAGGCGGTACTTCTCCAGGCCCGCCGACTGACGGCTGATGAGGTTCGAGTAGCCGACCGGCTGGGCGAACAGCGGGCCCTGCGGGTAGGTGCGCATCCAGTACCCGGTCTTCTTCTGCCTCACCGATCGCGCCAGCGTCTGGCCGTCGTCGGCGAGGATCCGCCCCCGCTTGATCTTCAGCTCCGTGATCAGCGTCCGGCTGTTGAGCGGGTTGTTGTTGAGCGCGGTGGCGTCGAACACCGTCCAGCGCGTCGTCCACACGATCAGCAGCGCGAACAGGACGACGATGAACCCGAACAGCTTCATGATCTGCGAGCTCACGTCGCAGGCCTCCGCGAGCGGTCGGAGACGAGCAGCAGCAGCGCCAGCAGCACGAAGTTGGCGACGATCGAGGCGCCGCCGTAGGAGATGAACGGAAGCGTGACGCCCGTGAGCGGGATCACCCGCGTCACCCCGCCGACGATCACGAACACCTGGAGCGCGAACACGGTCGACAGGCCGACCGCCAGCAGGGTCGAGAACGAGTCGCGGGCCAGGACGGCGGTCTTGAAGCCGCGATAGATGAAGAGCAGGTAGGCGACGAGGATCGCCGTGGCACCGAACAGCCCCAGCTCGTTGGTGATGACCGCGTAGATCATGTCGGTCTGCGGGAACGGGATCAGCGAGAGGATCGACTGGCCCCAGCCCTGCCCGAACAACCCCCCGCCGGCCTGGGCGAAGATCCCGTTGGCGACCTGGAAGCTGCCTCCCGTCGCGTGGTAGAGGTGGCTGTTGAACGGGTGCTGCCAGTCCTCGAAGCGCGCGTTGACGTGCGGGATGTGCGTCCCCAGGTACCAGGCGCCGATGGCGAAGGCCAGCAGCCCGATGACCACGAACGAGAGCCGGCCGGTGGCGACGTAGAGCATCGCCAGCAGCGCCCCGTAGAACATCAGCGAGGAGCCGATGTCCGACAGCAGGACCAGCGCGAGCATGGCCACGCCCCAGATGACCAGCACCGGCCCGAAATGCTTGATCGGCGGAAGCGTCACCCCCAGCACCCGCCGCGCGCCCAGCACCATCACCTGGCGAGTGTCGCGCAGGTAGCTGGCCAGGAAGATGACCAGGCCGATCTTGGAGAACTCGGTGGGCTGAAAGCTCAATCCGCCGGGCACCTTGATCTCCAGGTAGGCGCCGTTGACCTGCTCCCCGATCCCGGGCAGGCGCGGCAGCACGAGCAGCAGCAGGGACACCACCACGATCACGTAGCGGTATTGCTCGAGCTTGCGGTAGTCGCGGAAGGCGATGATCGTCACCGCGAACAGGACGAGCCCCAGCACGAACCACTGGGCCTGCTGGCGGGCGTCGGTGGCGCTGATCCGGTAGACCATCACGATCCCGAAGCTGGCCAGGAGCGCCACCAGGGGGAACATGTACGGGTCGGCGTTGGGCAGGGTCACGCGGATGAAGATGTGCCCGGCCAGGCAGAGGCCCAGGAAGATGGCCCCGTAGGTGAGCGACACGTTGGACAGCACCTGCTGGCGCTGGATGAACACGCCGGCGAATCCGGCGGTGACGAGCAGGGCGGCCGGGATCAGGCCGAACAGCTCACGGTTGCGTGCGCTCATCGCGCCAGCTGGCCGAGCTCGGCGGCCTGCACGAGGCTGATCGCGTTCCCCTGCGAGCGCAGCTGGTGGTTGAGCAGCCGCGCACGGCGATCGGCCGGGACCGCGCTCGCCGGCACTCCGGAGACGTAGAACTGCTCGTACATCTTGACCCCGAGCGGCAGGTTGTAAGGGAAGCCGCGGAAGACCGTGACGATGCCGGCGGAGTTGGTCCCGACGAAGAAGTACTCGCGGCTGGCCAGGTACGCGCCGCCTCCGACCACGAACACCACGATGGCGATCGCGATGAGCGCCGCCACCGGCTTCATGAAGCGCGGGGGACGGCGCCGGCGGGGCTGGCCCTGGTAGCCGGTGGATGAGGTGGGCGGGGTGGGCGGGCCCTGGGTCCTCGCCAGCCTCGGAGTCGCGCGCTGGCCTTGGCGCGAGAGCTGCGGGGGCGGCGCGGTGAGGACGGCCCCGCTTGGAGCGCGCCCGGAGGCCACCTCGTGCTTATCGGGGCCCTCGCGACCCTCCTCGCGACCCTCCTCGGGGGCGACGACGGGCTCCATGCCGACCACGGTCGGCGCGTTGGCCTCGTCCCCGGCTGAGTGGGCGGGGTCCGTGTCCTCGATCCGGAAGAGGACGACGGTGATGTTGTCGCGCCCGCCGGCCTCGTTGGCGGCGCCGATGAGCTGGTCGGCGGCGCGGTCAAGGCTCGTCTCGCCGCCGAGGATCCGCCCGATCGTGTCCTCGCCGATCATCGACGTCAGGCCGTCCGAGCACAGCAGCACGACATCGCCGGCGCGCATCGAATAGGACCACGTGTCGACCTCGACGTCGCCCTCGATCCCGAGCGCGCGGGTGATGATCGAGCGCTGGGGATGCTCGGCGGCCTGCTCCTCGGTGAGCTTGCCCTGGCGGACGAGCTCCTCGACGAGCGAGTGGTCCTGGGTCAGGCGCGTCAGCTCGCCGTCACGGAAGATGTAGGCGCGGCTGTCGCCCACGTGCGCGACCGCCAGGTGATCGTCGTCGTCCAGGTAGGCGGCGGTGAGCGTGGTCCCCATCCCGGCGTGCTCGTGCTCGGTGCGCGAAAGCTCGTAGATCCGCCGGTTGGCGGCGCGGATGCGGTCGGTGAGCCGCTCCTCGGCGCTGCCCTCGTCCGGGAGTGCCTCGTGGAACTCGTCCACGGCCAGCTTGGAAGCCACCTCTCCGGCCTGCGCGCCGCCCATGCCGTCGGCGACGACGAACAGGGGCGCCCGCACGAATGCGTTGTCCTCGTTGTCCCGGCGCTGGCGCCCGGTGTCGGTCTTCCAGATGGTGTCGGCGGCGCGGAGCATGCTCGAATGTTTCTAGCGGTCGCTCACGTGAGTACGGTCGCACAGAGAGGAGCGACTGGTGCGGTGCGGGCAACCGCCAGATGTGCGCGGGGGGTGTTGAGATGGCCTGGAGGTCATTGCAGATAGGAGAACTCGCTGTCGCCGATCCTGATGCGGTCGCCGTCATAGAGCGGCTGGGGTCCCGACAGCGGCTCCTCGTTGAGGTAGGTGCCGTTGGTGGAGCCCAGATCCTCTATCACGAGCACGCGACCTTCGCGTGAAATCCTTGCGTGACGCGATGACGCGAACGGATCTTCCAGGCTGATCTCGACGTCGCCGCGACCCAGGACCGCGCCATCCATGAGGTCATAGGCGACGCCGCTCTCGTGCCCGGCGGCACGTTCCACCAGCAGCCGTGGCTCAAAGCCGTCGAGCTCGCTCATGCCCGACGCGGCCTCGTACATGCCGGTCTCATCGGGCGACGGGCCGCGCGCGGGTGTCACGGTGGCGCCGCGCCCCCGTCGCAGGTCGCGGATGGCGCTCCACGCGACCCAGATGAGGAAGAGATACAGGATGGCCAGGAAGCCGAACTTCAGACCGACTGAGACGGGCTGTAGCACCGTTGATGACCCGTCCTACTCGAGCTCGAAGCGCAGCACGGTGGTGCCGAGCTCGATCTCGTCGCCCGGCTTGAGCACCCCGGAGCCCTCAACGCGCTGCCCGTTGAGGCGCGAGCCGTTGGTGGAGCCCAGGTCGTTGAGCACCCACGAGCCGCCGCGCGGGCGGACCTCGGCGTGCGTGCGGGACACGTTGGCGTCATCGACGGTCACGTCGCATTGGCGGCTGCGGCCCATGGTCGCGCCGCCGGGCCCGACGACGAGGCGCTTCCCGCCCATCAGCAGCAGCGCGGTCTGCTGGCGCGAGCGGGCGCGCTCCTCCAGCGGCTCGGCAACCCGTCCGGCGGTGCTGTAGACCATCGTGCGCCCCGACGCCTCCGCCTCAGGCAGCGGCTCCTCCTCGGCGTCGGGCTCGGGGTTGACCACGCGCGCCTGGATCCCGAATTCCCCGAGGCCGAGCCGGTCATCGGTCTCGAACTCCACGACCGGCCGCGACATCAGCACGAGCCGCTCGCGGCGGGCGTGCTCGAGCAGGTAGCCGGTGAGCTCTGAGGTGAGGGCATCCTCATACTCGGTGAACCGCTCCCGGTCGCGAGGGGACAGGTAGACCCGGTACTCGTTGGGGACGTAGGTCCGCGAGAGAGAGAAGGTGCGGTGCTCCTCCATCTCACGGGCTAGTTTCCGGGCAATCTCCACCGGCCGCACTTCCGAACGGAAGGCACGACTGAAGGTGCCTTCGACGAGGCCGGCGATCTTGCTCTCGATGCTTCTGAGCACACTCATGAGGTCGCCCCTCCGGGCGGATCCATGCTACGAAACTCTCGCCCGTGGGCCAGCCGAGCGCAAGGGCGCGCGCCACATCTGAAACAGCGAGGGGGCCAGAGCGACGGCGGCGCAGGCCACCGCCCCGACCAGCGCCGTCGGAGCGGAGACCCCACCCGCGCCCGCCGAGCCGTGGACGGCGGCGACCGCCGCCCCGGTGGCGGACACCACGATCCCGGCCCAGACGACCACGCGGACGACGTCCAGGACCACGGAGCCGCCGCGGACCAGCCACGGCAGCGTGACCGCGCCCAACGCCCACACGAGCGCGGGCGCGAGCACCCCAGCGGAGACCTCGGGGCGCAACAGGTGGTCGATGGTGGTGGTCATTGAGCTCATCCAGGCATGCGGGGGTGCCACACCGGGCACCAACGGCAGGTAGAGAGCCTTCCCGGCAACCGCCGACGCCAAAAGCAGCCAGATCCACCCGACAGCGCCCAGGGTAGCCCGCCGCCACGGGGTGGTGGCGCGCGCCGCCACCGCGGGCCAGGCGCCCGCCAGCCCGATGAGGCCGAGGGCGGGGGCTCCGGCGCTGAGCGGCCAGGTGGTGGCGGCGGCGGGGCTGATGACGAGCGGCAGCAGGAATGCGATCGCGATCACCACGGCCGCGCCGGGGAGATGCTGAGAGACCGCGAGGGCCACCAACGCGATCATGAGCGCCCCCCAGCCCAGGCGCGGCAGCAGCAGGACGGCGCCGGCGGCGATCAGGCCGGCGGCCGCCGGCGGGACGGGGGAGGGGCCCAGGGCGGTCGCCGTCAGCCATACGGTCAGGGCGGCCGCTGCGGCGGCGCCCAGGGCGCGCGGGGGCCAGGCGTAGTCGGGCCCGGCCGCCGGTTCGGCCCGGGGCGGCGAGGCGCCGTCGGAATCGCGCCACAGCCGCTCGCGCTCCTCGCGATCGGCGGGGTCCTCCTCGTCGTGGCCCGGGCGCAGCGTCGTCCAAGCGCCGGTGACGATGCCCGGCTCGTCGCCGACCTCGTCCTGGGCGAACGCGAGGGCGCGGCGCAGCTCGGCGATCGTGCCCCGCTCCCGAGGCCGGGGACGCAGGGCGAGGTCGATGCTCGCCGCCAGGTTGCGCGGGAGATCCCGGCGCTGGCGGCGCAGCGGTGGCAGGTAGACGCCCAGGCGCCGGGAGGCGTGGCCCGGACGGGTGTCGGCGATCGGGTTGACGCCGCTGAGGGCCTCGTAGATGACCAGCGCCAGCGAGTAGAGGTCCGCGGACTCGGCGGCCTCCAGGCCCTCGGCCTGCTCGGGGGCCATGTAGGCCAGGGTGCCGAGCACGTCGCCGGGGTGGGTGAGTGCGTCGCCCCCGACGACGCGGGCCACACCGAAGTCCGTGAGCTTGGCCACCTGGGCCGCGCTGGGCGGGGCCTCGGGGACGAGCACGTTGGAGGGCTTGACGTCGCGATGGACGACGCCCTGGTCGTGGGCGTGCTGGAGGGCGTCGCACAGCGCCAGCGCGATGCCGATGACGTCGCGGTCAGACAGCTGGCCGCGCTCGAGCAGGGCGTCGAGCGTCTCGCCGCGGACGAGCTCTGAGACGAGGTAGGCGCCCTCGTCGTCGACCGCGGCCTCATACAGGGTCACGATCGCGGGGTGCGAGAGCCGCGCCGCCGCCCGGGCCTCGCGCTCGAACCGGCCGCTCATGACCCGCTCGCGGGGCAGGATCTTGACCGCGACATCGCGCTCGAGCCGCTCGTCGCGGGCCATCCAGACCGTGCCGAAAGCGCCCGCGCCGAGCCGTCGTTGCAGGCGATAACGGTCCAGCACCACCGGCACCGGCGGGGGTCGGGTGGCGAGATGGCGGGTGGCCAGCGTGCGGGTACGGGCCGTGGATGGCTCACCGGAGCGCATGGAGCGCTTTTCCACGTCTGAGGGGCGGTCCCTGCGCGCCGGATTCGCGCGCACGATTTCGCGCGCGCGTGGTTGGGAACTTGTGAATCCAGCCGCGCGGGGGGTCATACTGCGGACTTTCACCGGCACAGCAAGGAGCGGTACCGCTTGTCGTTCTTCGACGAGGTCGACGAACCACCTCGGGCAGAGCCTCGTGCGACGCCCCGCACGACGTCCCGTGGAGGACCACGCGGTCGTCGCCCATCGGGCCCCGGGGGATCAGGCCCCGGAGGGCGCCGTCCGTCCGGCGATCAGCAGTCGATCCAGGCTCGCCGCGGAGTCGCGATCGTCGTCGTCATCATCGTCATCGTCCTCGTGGCCCTGCTCGTCCACAGCTGCCAGGTCAGCGCGACCAACTCCGCGCTTCAGGACTACACCAACAGCGTCTCCTCGCTCAACCAGCAGTCCGTCGCCAACGGCCGGCAGCTCTTCACCACTCTGTCCCAGGCCGCGGGGTCCTCAAGCCCGACCACGGTCCAGCATGAGGTCAACCAGGTCCTGACCAGCGAGCGGAACGTGTACAAGAAGGCCAGCGAGGCGAGCGTCCCGGATCAGGTCAAGACCGGCAACGGCTATTTCATGTGGGCCCTGAAGGCGCGCGTGGACGGGATCAACGGGATCGCCAACACGATCCAGCCCGCGCTCTCCAGCACGGCCACGCAGGCCCAGGTCAATGCCGTCGCCGCCGAGATCGCGAAGTTCTACGCCTCTGACGTGATCTACAAGGACTACGCGCTGCCGCAGATCTACAACGCGCTCCATGACGCCGGCACCCGCTTCAGCCCGATCGACGGCGGCCAGTTCCTGCCCAACGTGCAATGGACCCAGCCCAGCTTCGTGGCCTCGCAACTGCACGTCAACGTCCCGGGCGCCCAGCCGACCAAGGCCACCCCGGGCCTGCACGGCCACTCGCTCACATCGGTGAGCGTCGCCGGCACCACGCTCCAGACCGGCTCCACCAACACCATCGCCGCGAGCCCGATCCCGACCTTCACGCTGAACTTCCAGAACGGCGGCACCAACAACGAGCAGAACGTCAAATGCAAGGTCACCGTCAACGGCACCAATCCGGCCGTGACCGGGACGGCCACGGTGCCCGAGACGTTCGCCGGCAAGAGCGCCACCTGCTCGGTCAAGCTCAACGCCGCTCCGCCGAAGGGCACCCAGACGGTCGTGGCCACGATCGAGAAGGTCCTGGGCGAGAAGAACGTCGCCAACAACACGATCACCTACACGGTCACGTTCCAGTAGCCCCCGGTCTGCGGGCCACCGCTGATCGGTGGGCGGACACACCACAGGGCCGCCCGCCCTCCGCCCCTGGGCCTATCCTTGGTGCGGTGCACGACCTGACGAGCACCGTCGGCATCGTGGCGATCGCGGCGGCCGCGGTCGCCGTGATCAGCTTCCTCACCAGCGTGGTCCTGGCCTTCCGGCTCTCGCGCGTACGCTCTGAGCAGCGGGCCGTGCTCGGTGACCGCCGCGAGGACCTGGTGGCCCATGCCGCCTCGCTGCGCAGCCAGTTCGAGGCGCTGCACCAGTACGTCGAGGACATCTCCGGACGCCTCGACCAGCGCATGACGACCGCCGAGCAGCGCCTGGACGGAGCCATCGCCTACACCTCGCTGGTGCGCTACGACGCCTACGGCGAGATGTCGGGCCACCAGTCGATGTCGATCGCCTTGTTGGACTCCACCCGGTCCGGGGTGGTGCTGTCCGCCATCCTCCACCGCGACCAGGCCCGCCTCTACGCCAAGCAGGTCCACGCCGGCCGCGGCGAGCTGGAGCTCTCGCCCGAGGAGGACGAGGCGATCAAGCTCGCGCTGTCGGGCGGCGGCGGGGCGCAGCAGCAGCCCGGCGGCGTCGCCTCCACCGGCGCCCGCTAGGTGGGCCCTCCCGCGGGCACTGAGGCAGCGATGCGGGCCGGCTACTTCGGTCCCGAGGGGACCAACACCCAGGAGGCGCTGCTGGCCGACACGGTGGGCCTGGAGCTGGACACCGTGCCGCTGCCGACGATCTACGACACCGTGATGGCGGTCCACGAGGGCACCGTTGACACCGCCATGGTGCCGATCGAGAACTCGCTGGAGGGATCGGTCAACGCCACGCTCGACGCGCTGGCGATGGAGACCGACGACGTGATGATCGTCGGCGAGGTCGTCCAGCCGATCCGGCACTGCCTGATCGCGCGGACCTCGCTCGAGCTCTCGGAGATCGAGACCGTCGTCTCCCACCCCCAGGCCAACGCCCAGTGCGCGCGCTTCATCCGCACCCGGCTGCCCAACGCGCGCGTGCTGGCCGGCAGCTCCACCGCCGACGCCGTGCGCGTCGTGGCCGACCATGACGGTCCGTGGGCGGCGCTGGGCAACCGCCTCGCCGCCGAGCGCTACGGGTGCCTGGTCCTGCGTGCCGGGGTCGAGGACGTCGCCGACAACGAGACGCGCTTCATCTGGCTGGCCCGCACGGGAACCGCCCCCGGAGGGCCCCGCGTCCTCGCTTCGGGGGCCCCGCCGCTGGGGCCGTGGAAGACCGCGATCGTGTTCTGGGGCGTGGGCTCCGAGGCGCCCGGCTGGCTGGTCGCGTGCCTCTCGGAGTTCGCCGAGCGCGGGGTCAACCTCACCCGCATCGAGTCCCGCCCGCGCAAGCAGGGCCTCGGGCGCTACATGTTCTTCGTGGACATGGAGGGCCACGAGAACGACGCCGCGGTCGCCGCCGGCCTGGAGGGGCTGGGGGGCCGGGTGGAGCGGCTGAAGGTCCTCGGCTGCTATCCGGCTGCCTGAGCCTGGATCCACCGATTAACGGCGGAACCTCGGCTGATCAAGGCTGAGTCAAGTGCGGCGACCGGTAAACTGCCCGACAGCACGCTGCCTATGGCCACCTCCGTAACACCAGAGCCATTGGGGTCCGCGCCGCAACCAGAGCACCAGCGGCGCGGGCGGGCGGTTGGCCGGGTGCTCGTATTGAACGCGACGTACGAACCGATCAACGTCTGCACGGTCCGGCGCGCGGTGGTCCTGCTGCTCAAGGACAAGGCCGAGGTGCTCGAGCGTGCCGAGTGGGAGCTGCACTCGGCCAACTCCACGATGGCCCGCCCGGTCGTGATCCGGCTGGTCAGCTACGTGCGCATCCCGCGCGACACCCACCGCCGCAAGATCACCCGCCGCGCCGTCTTCGCCCGTGACGACTGGACCTGCCAGTACTGCGGCAGCCGCTCCAACCTCACCGTCGACCACGTCGTGCCGCGGTCCAAGGGCGGCCCGTCGAGCTGGGAGAACATCGTCGCGTCCTGCGCGCCATGCAATCGCCGCAAGGGCAACGCCCTACCGCGGCAGGCGGGCATGCACCTCAGCCGCGAGCCGCGCACGCCGAACCCCAACGTCTTCATCCAGGTCGCCAGCCCGACGATCCCGGCGGCCTGGCGGGCCTACCTGGCCGCCTGAGCCGCACCCCGCCGCCGCCTGGTGAGGGCGACGTTTGGCCCGCCCCGGCTGGTCGCTTACCGGTCTCCGGCACCGACCGGGAGCGCGAAACCGTCACGCCCCTCGGCGAACGGCAGCGCCCGCAGGACCGCGTCGGCGTTGAGCGGGCCGTAGAGGTGCGGGAACAGCTCGGTGCGTCCGGCGTCCCCGACCTCGTAGCGCAGCGGCGCGCGCAATCGGTCGGGCGCAACGCACAAGAGCACGAGCTCGCCGGCGCCGGCAAAGCGCGCGTTGGCCACCCTCACCACCTGCTCGCGGGTGGACAGGTGAATGAAGCCGTCGGCCTCATACCCGGCGGCAACGTAGCTGCCCGCCGGCGCGGCCGCCTCCCACGCCTCCGGAGTGGTGATGTGGAAGATGATCGCGGGCGCGCTCAGGCCGCGTAGCGCTCGGCGGAGCGAGCCCTGGCCTTGGCGGCCTCGACCTCGCGGTTCTTGGGCGGCGCGTTGGTCGTTAGCGCGGCCAACAGGCGCTCGGAGATCTCGGCGACCTCGTGCACGGCGGCGTGGAAGGCCGCCTCGTTGGCCTTGGAGGGCTTGGTGGACCCGCTGATCTTGCGGACGTATTGGAGCGCCGCGGCCTCGATCTCCTCGTGGTTGGCCGGGGGCTCGAAGTTGTGGAGCGTTCTGATGTTTCGGCACATACACCGATCGTAACGCTCGCCCGCTCCCGGGTGGCCTCGCGCGGCCCGGCGGTACGCCCACCGCCCTTAACGAGTGAAGGGCGCCGCTCGACAACGGCGCCCTTCACGAATCTGGCTGCTGTCCGCCTCAAGCCTTTACTGCCGGAGGGACGAATCCCGGGCGCTCAAGACGGCGGTGTCGCGGGTTGGACTCCGCTAAGCGGGGTCAGCCTCCGACCTAGCGGCCGGACACCTCCAGGGTCCCGCAAAAACTGTCAGACAAGTTCGGACCACCTCCTTTCTCTGGTACTCAGGAGATTATCGAATCCGCCCGGCGGAATCTGCCGGTGTGTGGAATCGCTACTCGACGTCGTCCGTCGGGACGTCGTCATCGTCCGCTGTGTCGTCGTCCGCCACCCGGTCATCGGGCGCCTCATCGGCCCCGCCAGCGGCCTCGTCGGCCTCGGCGACCGTCGCCTCATCGGCGTCGCCAGCCGGGTCCTCGCCAAGGTCGTCGGCGAGGTCTGCGGCGGCGGGCACGTTGTCATCGGCCACCGACACCGGACCCCCATCGGCGACCTTCGCGGCGGTCTCGGCCTCGGACTCCACCACCAGCGCCACAGCGCTGACCTGGTCGTCGTCGCGGATGTTCATCACGCGGACGCCCTGGGAGGCGCGGCCGTAGCGGTTGATGCCGCGCACCGAGGTGCGCTGGACCATGCCGTTCTGGGAGATGAAGACCAGCTCCTGGTGCTCGCGCACGACGAGCGCGCCGGCCAGCTGGCCCTTGTTCTCGGTGAGCGTGATGGTCTTGACGCCCATCGTGCCGCGACCCTTGACCGGGTAGTCGGAGATCGGGGTCCGCTTGCCGTAGCCGTTCTCGGTCACGACCAGCAGTTCCTGGTCGTCGCGGGCGACGTCCATGGCCAGCACGGAGTTGCCCTTCTGGGACACGTTCATCCCGCGCACGCCGCTGGTGTCGCGACCCATGGACCGGACCGCGTCCTCGGAGAAGCGCGCGGCCTGCCCGGAGCGCGACACCATGATGATGTCGTCGTGGCCGCTCGTCCGCCGGACCGCCATGAGCTCGTCGTCGTCGCGGATGTTGATGGCGATGATGCCGTCCGCCTTGATCGGCGTGTTGTAGGCCAGGAACTCGGTCTTCTTGATCTGACCGTCGCGCGTCGCGAACACGAGGTACTTGCCCTCGGTGAAGTCGCGCGTGGAGAGCACCGACTGGACCCGCTCGCCGTCGCGGAGCGGCAGCAGGTTGACCAGCGCCCGGCCCTTGGCGGTGCGTGACGCCTCCGGCAGCTCGTAGACCTTGAGCCGGTAGACCTTCCCGCGGTTGGTGAAGAAGAGCAGGTAGTCATGGGTGGAGGTGACGAACAGATGCTCGATGTAGTCGTCGTCCTTCATGTCCATGCCGGTGACGCCGACGCCGCCGCGCCTCTGCTGGCGGTAGGTGGAGAGCGGCAGTGACTTGATGTAGCCCGAGTGGGTGATCGAGATGACCATCTGCTGGTCGGCGATCAGGTCCTCGATGTCGATCTCGCCCTCGGCGTGGGTGATCTCGGTGCGGCGCTCGTCGCCGTAGGCCTCGGAGATCTCGCCCAGCTCCTCCTTGATGAGGTCCAGGACGCGCTGCTCGTCGCCGAGGATCTCGCGCAGCTCCTTGATGCGCTCCATCAGATCGGCGTGCTCCTGCTTGATCTTGTCGGCCTCCAGCGCGGTGAGACGGCTCAGCGTGAGCTGGAGGATCGCCTGCGCCTGGATCACCGAGAGCTCGAACCGCTCGACCAGGCCGGCGCGGGCAGTCTCTGAGTCCCGCGACCCGCGGATGAGCGCGATCACCTCGTCGAGGTTGGCCAGCGCGATGAGCTGGCCCTCCAGCACGTGCGCGCGCTCCTCGGAGCGGCGCAGCTCGTACTTGGTGCGGCGAACGATGACCTCGCGCTGATGGTCGACGTAGTGGCCGATGACCTCGCGCAGCGAGAGCGTGCGGGGCACATTGTCGACGAGGGCGACCATGTTCACCCCGAACGTGGTCTGCATCGGGGTGTGCTTGTGCAGCTTGTTGAGGACGACCTTCGGGATCGCGTCGCGCTTGAGCTCGATCACGAGGCGCATGCCACGCCGGTCAGACTCGTCCCGGACGTCGGTGATCTCCGGGATCTTCTTGTCGTGAACGAGGTCGGCGATCTTCTCGATCAGGCCGCCGTCCCCGCCCTTGCGGACCTGGAAGGGCAGCTCGGTGACGATGATCGCCTCCTTGCCCTGACCGATCGGCTCGATGTGAGCCTTGGCCTGCACCCGGACCCGCCCGCGGCCGGTGGCGTACGCGTCACGGATGCCCTCGCGACCGAGGATCGTGCCCGCGGTCGGGAAGTCGGGGCCCTTGATGTGGCGCATCAGGCCCTCGACGTCGATCTGCGGATCGTCGATGTAGGCGATCGTGGCGGCGACGACCTCGCGCAGGTTGTGCGGCGGGATATTGGTGGCCATGCCCACCGCGATGCCCGAACCGCCGTTGACGAGCAGGTTCGGGAAGCGGGCGGGGAGCACGACCGGCTCCTGGCGCGTCCCGTCGTAGGTGGGCGCGAAGTCCACCGTCTCCGAGTCGATGTCTCGCAGCATCTCGGTGGCCAGGCGCTCGAGGCGGGCCTCCGTGTAGCGCATGGCCGCCGCGCCCCAGCCGTCGATGTTGCCGAAGTTGCCGTGGCCGTCGACCAGCGGGTAGCGCATGGAGAAGTCCTGCGCCATGCGGGCGAGCGTGTCGTAGATCGCCGTGTCGCCGTGGGGATGGAACTTGCCCATCACCTCACCGACGATCTGGGCGCACTTCACGTGCTTGCGGTTGGGCTGCAGGCCCAACTCGTTCATCACGTGCAGCACGCGGCGGTGGACCGGCTTCAGGCCGTCGCGGACATCGGGCAGCGCGCGCCCGACGATGACCGACATGGCGTAGTCGAGATACGCCGAGCGCATCTCCTCCTCGAGCCCGCGGGGCTCGATGTTGCCGCCGCCGATGGTGTCAATCGCAGACATGCCTTACCTACCGTTGGGGGTACGAGTTGGGGTGGTGGGGTGGGTGGGTGAGCCCATTACGGATCGGGTGGTGGGCATCAGATGTCCAGGTTCGTAACGAGGCGCGCGTTCTCTTCGATGAACGCGCGCCGAGGCTCGACCTGGTCGCCCATCAGCATCGAGAACACCAGGTCGGCGGACGCGGCGTCCTCCATCGTGACCTGCACCAGCGTGCGGGTCCCCGGGTCCATCGTCGTCTCGCGCAGCTCCTCGGCGTCCATCTCGCCCAGGCCCTTGAACCGGTAGTAGTCGATCCCCTTCTGGGCGATCGCCAGCACCTGGTCATGGAGGTCCTCGAAGCTGCCGGCGTCGGTCGTGTTGTCGCCGAGCGTGATCGTGAACGGAGGCATGCCCGTGAGCGCGTCAAGGTCACGGTGCACGTCGGCCAGGCGCCGGTACTCGTTGGCCTCAAGCGCGGCGCGCCGGACGTGATGGGTGGTGGCGAGGCCGGTCTTCGCCTCCAGCGTGCGGATCACCAGCTCCTCGGGACGCTCCTCGATGAGCGTGAGGTGGTAGGCGTGACCGTCGCCGTTGCCTTCACTGTCGGCGACGTGGCTGAGCAGCGATGGGACGTCGGTGATGTGCTCCTCGAGCATCCGCGCCTGCTGCATGAAGGACACGACGCCGTGGCCGTGGGCGGCCCGCAGCGCCGATGCCCAGCCCTCGTACTGCTTGAGCAGCCGGGTGAACCGCTTCCAGCGCGTCTCGGTGAGCTTGAACGCCTTGCCCTGGCTGTCGGTGATGTCCAGCTTTTCGAACTTGTCGCCGAGCAGGATGTCCTCGAGCTCTGCCTCGCGTTCGATGTAGCGGTGCTTCTGGCCGCGCGTCAACCGGTACAGCGGCGGCTTGGCGATGTAGACGTAGCCGGCCTCGATGAGCGGCTGCATCTCACGGAACAGCAGCGTGAGCGCCAGCGTGCGGATGTGGGCGCCGTCGACGTCTGCGTCGGTGAGGAGCACGATCTTGTGATAGCGCGCCCGGCCGATGTCGAACTCGTCGCGCACTCCGGTGCCGATCGCGGTGATGAGCGCCTGGACCTCCGTGTTGGCCAGGACCTTGTCGATCCGGCTCTTCTCGACGTTGAGGATCTTGCCTCGCAGCGGGAGGATTGCCTGGGTGTGGCGATCGCGGGCGCTGACCGCCGAGCCGCCGGCCGAGTCTCCCTCGACCACGAACAGCTCCGCCAGCGACGGGTCCTTGACCGAGCAATCGGCGAGCTTGCCGGGCAGCGTCGAGTTCTCCAGCGCCGACTTGCGGCGGGTCAGGTCACGCGCCTTGCGTGCGGCGGCGCGCGCCTGAGCGGCGGAGACCGCCTTCCGGATCACCTGCGCGGCGTCCTGCGGGTTCTCCTCCAGAAACTCCGAAAGCCGGGCGTTGACCACCGACTGCACAAACCCGGCCATGCCCGGGTTCCCGAGCTTGGTCTTCGTCTGACCCTCGAACTGAGGGTCGGCCAGCTTTGCCGAGATGACCGCGGTGAGCCCCTCGCGCACATCCTCGCCGGTGAGGTTGTCGTCCTTGTCCTTGAGGAAGCCCTTCTCCCGCGCGTAGCGATTCAGGACGCCGGTGAGCGCCGAGCGGAAGCCCGAGAGATGCGATCCGCCCTCGATCGTGTTGATGTTGTTCGCGAACGAGAACACCGACTCCTGGTAGGACGAGTTCCACTGCATCGCGACCTCGACGGCACCCTCGGTGGAGCTGTCGCCCTCGAAGAAGATGATGTTCTTCTGGATCGGGTCCTTGTTCTGATTGAGATAGGCGACGAAGTCCTTGATCCCGCCCTCGTACTGGAACTCGACCCGCTTGCCCTCGTCACGCTCGTCGACGATCGTGATCTTCAGACCACGGGTGAGGAATGCCGTATCACGCATCCGCTCCTCGATGACGGTGAAATCGATCTCCAGCGACTCGAAGATCTCGTCGTCGGGCAGGAAGGTGATCGTGGTACCGGTCTCCGACGTGGCCTCGCCCTTGGCGAGATCGCCCTGGGGCTTGCCGCGGGCGTAGGTCTGGCGGAACACGTGGCCGTCGCGGCGGATCTCGACGTCGAGGCGCTCGGACAGCGCGTTGACCACCGAGACGCCCACGCCGTGCAGGCCGCCGGACACCTTGTAGCCGCCGCCGTCGCCGAACTTGCCGCCGGCGTGCAGCACCGTGAGCACGACCTCGACCGCCGGGCGCTGCTCCTTGGCCATGATCGCAACCGGGATGCCGGCGCCGTCATCGACGACGGTGACGGAATTATCGGGATGGATCGTGACCGTCACGGCGGAGCAGCGGCCAGCCAGTGCCTCGTCAACGGAGTTGTCGACGACCTCGTAGATCAGGTGATGGAGACCGCGGACACCGGTGGACCCGATGTACATGCCGGGGCGCTTACGGACCGCCTCCAGCCCTTCGAGAACGGTGATGTCCTGTGCGTCGTAACTGGAATTGCCAGCGCCCGTGGGGGCGCTCTCTTCGTTCGCCACGATCCTCCGATGACGTTGGCACGCCCCGGTCCCGCGCCAGGCGAGGCGCGCCGGGGCGTGAGGAATGGTGTACAGAAGAATAGCACAGGGCCCGGTCGAAACGGCCTCGTCGGCGCCACTCTTTTACCTGCAAAACGTAGAAAAACGTCGTGTCTGAACAGGGGCGTCAACGGCCGCCGGCGACGCACCTCAGCCGCGATATCGCTCCAGATGGAAGTGCCTCGTTGAGTCGCTCGAGGATCGCAACGGACATCAGGTCGAGCTCCTGGGCCCACACCGACGCCGCGCAGGAGACCGTGAGGACCCCGCCGCGCTCTGCGGTCGGCTGCGCCTGGGCCGCGATCGAGGGCCCCACGACCTCCGGCCACGCCCGCTGCACCTCGGCCAGAAGTGTCTCCGGGGCCAGCTCGTCGGCCAGCACGGTGAGGGCGCGCTCCATCGAGCGTGGCGAGCGCCGGTAGGGACTCATCCGGCCGCCGCCATCGCCTCGTCGCGCACCTCGCCGTCGGCGACCTCGAGGCGCATGACCCCCGGCTCCTCCGCGCCCGGGACCTGCTCGAGATCGGTCGCGGTGATGACCGACTGGCCGTCGCCCGCGCGCAGCAGCTCGACCAGCGCCCGGCGACGCTCGCGGTCGAGCTCGCTCATCACGTCGTCGAGCAGGAGCAGGGGCGGGTTCTGGCGATGGGTGGCCAGGGCGTCGCGCTCGGCCAGCAGGAGCGCCAACAGCGCCAGGCGCTGCTGACCCTGGGAACCGTAGGCCCGCAGCTCCCGGCCCTCGCGCGTGGCCACCAGGTCATCACGGTGCGGGCCGTGGCCGGTGAAGCCGCGCTCGATGTCGCCGTCGATGCGCTCCCTCAGCTCGGCGGCGAGATCCTCCGCGGTGGACGCCTTGGACCGCGGCCGGTAGCGCAGGGCCGGCTCGCCGCTGAGGCCGAGGTCCGCGCACCAGCGGCCGAACGCCTCCGTGATCGCGTCGACGGCGGCCTGGCGGTCACCCATCAGCGCAAGGCCATGCTGCGCCAGCTGCGCGTCCCAGCTGTGGAGCGAGTTCCGGCTGCCGGCACCCGAGCGGATGCGGGCGATGAGCGCGTTGCGCTGAGCCAGCGATTGGTGATAGGCGCGCCGGGCGGCGACCCGCGCCGGCCACAGGCCGGTCACGAGCTGGTCCAGATGCGCCCGGCGCAACGAGGGCGCGCCCTTGATGAGCTCCAGCCGATCGGGGAGGAACACGCTGACCAACGGCCGTTCTGAGACCTCAAGCAGTCGCTCGACGTTGGCGCCGTCGACCCGCATGCGCTTGGGCTCGCCGGGCGAGAAGCCCACCGACAGCTCGTGGGCGCCGTCCTCGGCCTCGGCGGCGACGACGACACGGGTCGCGCGCTCGCCGAAACGCACGACCTCGCGCTCGTTGGTGGTGCGGCACGACCGCCCGGTGCAGCCGAAGTACAGCGCCTCGAGCAGGTTGGTCTTCCCAGCGCCGTTGGGACCGGTGATGACGGTAAGGCCGTCACCCAGGTTCGCGCCCGCGTCGTGATAGCCGCGGAAGTCCCGGACGCTGACTCGCACGACTCGCACGCCGACCCCGTTCCCTCCTTAGACGTTGAGCCTGATCGGCATGATCAGGTACCGGAAGCGGCTCTCGTCGGCGGCCTCGATGAGACCGGGGCGCAGCGGGCTGATCAGCTTGAGCAGGACATCACCCTCGTCGACCGCCTCCAGGCCGGCGCGCAGGAACTCCGGGTTGAACCCGATCTCGAGCGGTTCGCCCTGGAACGCCACGGGCAACGACTCCGAGGCCTCGCCGACGTCCGGTGTCTGGGATGACACGGTCAGTTCGCCCGGGGCGAAGGCCAGCCGCAGCGGCGCGTTCTTCTGCGCGAGCAGGCTGATCCGGCGCACGACATCGGTGAACTCCCCGCCGGCCAGCCGCAGTTCGTGCTCGAAGGTCTCGGGCAGCAGTTGGCGGTAGTTGGGGAACTGGCCGTCGATGAGCCGGCTGGAGAGGATGACGCGGCCGAGGGTGAACAGGACCTGGTTCTGGCGGACGCTGATGCTCAGCGACTCGTCCTCGCCGTGGCCGACGAGGCGTCCCAACTCCTGCAGAGCCCGGGCCGGCACGTTGACCTCGAAGGCGGACGACAGCGGGGTCTCGAGCGTGGTCTCCTTGACGCTGAGGCGGTAGGAGTCGGTCGCGACCATGCGCACCTCGCGCTCAGACGCCGAGACGAGGATCCCGGTGAGCACGGGGCGCGTCTCATCGCGGGAGGCCGAGCCGGCCACCTTCTGGGCGGTGGAGACAAAGGCGGCGGCCGGGACCTCGACCGCCGTCTCGGCCTCCGGCTCCGGGAAGGGAGGAAAGTCGTCGCCGCGGAGGGTCCGGATGTGGAAGCGGGCGTTGCCGGACACCACCTCGACGTCCTGCTCGGCAGAGCGGAGCTCGAGCGAGACGGCGGCCGCGGGCAGCGAGCGCACGACGTCGAGCATGAGCCGGGCCGGGAGGACGACGGTGCCCTCGCGAGTCACCTCGGCTTCGAGGGGAACGCGGAGGCCGACGTCCATATCGGTGGCGCGGAGCTCGCAGCCGTCCTGCTTGGCGGTGAGCTGGACGCCGGACAACGCCTGGATCGCACTGCGGGTTGAGGCCACTCTGCTGACGGTCTGCAGCTGTGCGAGCAGAACATCGCGCTCGAGTGAGATCTTCACGATGAATACCTCTGAAAGGAGTTAGAAGTCATAGGGGGAAGAGAAGCTGTGGAGAACTGCGCGATCTCCGGCAAATAGCGATGAAGTGGCTGTTGAAGGCGGACAGGCAAGTCTGTCAACAGTTGCGGTCGGCTTGATGCGCGGAGACGAGAGCTGACAGGCGGGCGATCTCATCAACAACGTGTTGATCGTTCTTGAGCCGCTCGGAGACCCGTCGGCAGGCGTGGAGCACAGTGGCGTGGTTGCGCCCGCCGAAGGCCTTGCCGATGGTCGGCAGGGAGGCGTCGGTGAGATCACGCGCGAGATGGATGGCCACCTGGCGCGGCCACGAGACGGCGCTGACGCGGCTGGCCGAGGTGAGCTGCTCCACCGAGAGCTTGAAGTGGGCGGCGACGATTGCCTGGACCTCGTCGATCGAGGGCGGCCCTGTCCGGCGGCGAACGGGGTACATGGCATCCAGGACCTCCAGGGTGAGAGCCTGGTCGATCGGTCGCTGGGTGAGTGAGTGGAAGGCGACGACGCGGATGAAGGCGCCCTCGAGCGCGCGGATGTTGTCCGGGACGCGATCGGCGATGAGGTCGAGCACCGCGGGTTCGGCGAGGACGACGTTGTCGATCGCTGCGCGCTTGCGCAGGATGGTCACGCGGGTGGCGTGGTCGGCGGGCTTGATGTCGGCGACGAGGCCGGCCTCGAAGCGCTCGCGGAGCCGCTGCTCGATGGCGATGAGCGCCCGCGGGAGGCGGTCGCACGTGAGCACGAGCTGCCGGCCGGTCTCATATAGGGCGTTGAACGTGTGGAAGAACTCCTCCTCGGTGCGGGCCTTGCTGGCGAGGAACTGGATGTCGTCGATGAGGAGGACGTCCGTATCGCGGTAGGCGTGCTTGAAGGCGTCGATCGATTTGGTGCTCAGCGCGCTGATGAAGTGGTTGGTGAAGGCCTCGGCGGTGGTGTAGCGAACGCTGGCACCACCGCCGTAATCCAGGACGTAGTTGCCGATGGCATGGAGGAGGTGGGTCTTGCCAAGGCCGGGCGGGGCGTAGAGGAAGAGGGGGTTGTAGGCCTGGCCGGGGAGCTCGGCGACGGCGAGGGCGGCGGCGTGGGCCAGGCGGTTGCCCTCGCCGATGACGAACTGCTCGAAGCGGTAGCGGGGATTGAGCTCGGTCGGTGCGCCGTCGGGCCCGAAGCGCCCGGGTTGAGGCTCGTGGTGCGGCGCTGCCACGCCGGCGAAGGCAACGCGGGTGTGGGTGCCCAGGATCTGTCGCACGCAGCGCTCGAGTACGGGCCCGAAGCGCCCGGCGAGCCACTTCTCCGTGGCCTGCGGAGCCCGGAGCATGAGCACGTCGCCATCGAAGGAGTCGAGCTCGATCGGGGCGAGCCAGATCTCGTAGGCGGAGGTGCCGACGAGCCGCTGGAGCTCCGCTCGGATCGCGCGCCATGCGGACACGGCGTCAGGTTGAGCGGGCAGCGACAAGCAGCTCCTCCCAGGAGCGTTCGAAAACAATGCGTGAGGGCCCCGGGCGAAATCGCGGCAGGGGTCGGCGAATATACCAACGGCCTTCGAGCCGCTTGCGCGGTTCGGCGGGGCGTTGGCGCAAAGCGCGGGAAAAAGCTCCGGGGCCCTCCCGGGGCGTCGGCGCCGCGAAATCGGAGTCGCCGAGAGAGCCCGACGGCCTGCGTATACTCCGTCGTTCCTCCCTGCTTCGGGACTCTTTGAGATGAAACGTACTTACCAGCCCAAGAAGCGCAAGCGCGCTCGTACCCACGGCTTTCGCGCTCGTATGCAGACGCGCGCGGGGCGCCTGACGCTCAAGCGACGGCGCGAAAAGGGACGCAAGCGCCTGACGGTGTGATGCCCCGCGGGTGGGCGGGATCCGTGTCCGCACATCGGCCAGGGCGAGGAAGGCTCTCGCGCAGCGCAGAGTTTGACCGTGTCTTCCGGCACGGCCGGTCCCATGCCGGCCGCGACCTCGTGCTGTACGTGTTTCCGCGCAGCGACGAGGACGCCTCCCCGCGCCTGGGCCTGTCGGTGTCGCGCAAGGTGGGCGGTGCGGTGGAGCGCAACCGGGTCAAGCGTCTGCTGCGGGAGGCCTTCGCGCGTGAGAGCGAGCGGCTGCCGGCGGGCACCGACGCCGTCGTGATCGCCCGGCAGGGAGCGAAGGAGCTCGCGGAGCGCGACGGTCTGGCCGGGATCCAGAGCGCCCTGGGGGAGCTCGTGGACAAGGTGCCGGGCGCGATCGTCGCCAACCCCGAGGCTCAGGAAGCGGCCGCCGGATGAGCGTCCTTCGCCGTCTGGTGGTGCTGCCGATCCGGGCGTATCAGCTGCTGCTCTCGCCGATGGTCGGGCAGCGCTGCAAGTACTACCCGTCGTGCTCTGAGTACGCCGCACAGGCGGTTCAGCGATACGGCATACTGCGCGGACTCGTCCTGGCCGGCTGGAGGCTCCTGCGGTGCAACCCCTGGAGCCGTGGGGGCTTTGACCCCGTCGAGGAGCAACGGCTCTTCAAGACCCGAGCCGCCGCCCCGAGCGCCTGACCATGCTGCTCGTCACCGCCAACATCTTCCAGCCGCTCATCGACGTCTTCGAGTCGGTGCTGCAGTTCTTCCACAACAGCATCGGGATCCCCTGGGGCTGGGCGATCGTCCTGCTCACCATCTGCGTGCGCGCGATCCTGGTCCCGCTGACCGTCAGGCAGATCCGGTCGATGGCGCGGATGCAGCAGCTCGCGCCCGAGATGAAGGTCATCCAGGCGAAGTACAAGGAGGACAAGCAGCGCCAGCAGCAGGAGATGATGAAGTTCTACAAGGAGAACAACGTCAACCCGTTGAGCTCCTGCCTCCCGCTTGCGGCCCAGCTGCCGGTCTTCATCTCGCTGTACTACATGTTGCGCGAGAGCCTGCGCATCGACATCTGTCCGGCCTGGCAGAGGTACAACAACCATGGTGTGCTGAGCGCCTCGCACACGGTGGCGTGCGGCAGCCACGGCCAGTCGAGTTTCCTGTTCATCGGGGACATCACCGACAAGGCCACCGGCGCGACGCTGGTGGTCCTGATCATCCTCTACGTCGGGACGCAGCTCGGCTCCAGCCTGATGATGTCCGGCGCGATGACCGACCGCACGCAGCGGCAGATCATGCTGTTCATGCCGCTGCTGTTCGTGATCTTCGTCATCCGGTTCCCGGCCGGCGTGCTCGTCTACTGGATCACCACCAACCTGTGGACGATCGGCCAGCAGTACGTGGTCAAGCGCCGGATCGGCCCCTTGCGCCCCGCCGCCGCGACCGCGGGCGGGAGCCCGCCGACAGGCGGCAGTGCGGGTGGCGGTGGGCGCTCGGACGGCGGCGGCCCACCGAAGTCCGGCCCCAACGGGTCAGGCGGGTCAGGCGGCGGCCTGGCCGGGCTCATCCGTAAGCCGAAGGAGCCCACGCCTGAGAAGGAGCCTGTGGCCACCGGGGCACGCGGTGGCGCTCCGCCCAAGCCGCCACGCAAGAAGAAGAAACGCTCAGGCCGGCGGAGGTAGAGAGATGGCGACACGTTCAGACGCCGCCGCAGACCGCGTGCGGGAGTTCATGGAGAGGGTCCTCGACGCCACCGGTGTCGAGGCCACCATCGAAGTCCGCGAGGACGCCGACGGCCTCCATGCGGAGTTCGTGGGCGACGGCGACGACCTCGGGCTGCTCATCGGCCACCACGGCCAGACGATCGACGCGATCCAGCATCTCGCGTACCGACTCGCCAGCCACGGGGAAGGCGACCGCGTGTCCGTTCTGGTCGATGCCGCCGGCTACCGCGAGCGCCGGGCCATGACGCTTCGGGCCACCGCCGACCAGGCCGTCCAGCAGGCCCTCAGCGGCCGCCGCCCGGTGTCGCTGGACGCGATGAGCGCCCTGGAGCGCAAGGTGATCCACGAGCACCTCAAGGATCGCCACGACGTCGAGACCTACAGCGAGGGCCAGGAGCCGTCGCGGTATCTCGTCGTCGCTCCGCTCGTGGACTGAAACCGGCCCGAGCGGGCCTTCGCCGACCGTTTCACGTGAAACATCCCGCCGCCCGGTTCGACGTTGGGGCATTGGTCGGCCGCTACACCCTGTCGTACGGGCAGAGCCAACAGCTCGACGCCGTGCTCGCGCTCGTCGCGGGTGACCCGGAGGCGCCGACCACGGTCACCGACCGCGCTGGAATCCTCCGCGACCACCTGGCCGACTCGCTCGTCGCGCTCGAGCTATTCCAGGTCCGCGAGGCGAAGGCCATCGCTGACCTGGGCGCCGGCGCGGGCTTCCCCGGGCTTCCGCTGGCGATCGCGCTGCCTGGCGCGCGGGTGAGCCTGGTGGAGAGCAACGGGCGCAAGTGCGCGTTCATCGCGGCCGCCATCGAGGCAGCGGGCGCTACCAACGCCGCGCCCGTCCACGCCCGCGCGGAGGCCTGGCCCGATGGCCTGGAGGCGAGCGACCTCGTCACCGCCCGCGCGCTGGCCCCGCTGGCCGTCGTGGCCGAATATGCGGCGCCGCTCCTGGCGGTGGGCGGGTCGCTGGTCGCGTGGCGGGGCCGGCGCGACCCCGAGGACGAGGCCGCCGGCGGGCGGGCGGCGGCGGAGCTTGGCCTGGAGCCCGGAACGGTGACTCGGGTCGAGCCCTACCCAGGCGCCCTGCACCGTCATCTCCATGTGATGCGCAAGGTCGCGCCGACGCCCGACCGCTTTCCGCGCCGCCCCGGCATGGCCCGCAAACGCCCGCTGGGTGGGGCGTCTGACCGCCAACGGCGCTAGCTTCATCTCCCATGGGGACCGTCTACGCCATCGCCAACCAGAAGGGCGGGGTCGGCAAGACCACCACCGCCGTCAATCTGGCCGCGTGCATCGCGGAGGCCGGCTACGCGACGCTGCTCATCGACATGGACCCGCAGTCCAACGCGACCCTTGGCCTGGGGATCGACAAGTACACCACGCCCACCGTCTACGACGCGCTCCTGGATGGCGTCCCGCTGGCCGACACGATCGTCGCCTCTCAGATCCCCAACCTGGGCGTCATCCCGGCCGGCCCCGACCTCGCGGGCGCCAACGTGGAGCTGCCGCGCGCGGCAGGATCCGAGAGCCGTCTGCGCGACGCGCTGGCGCTCATCCGGGATCGATACGCCTTCGTTCTCCTCGACTGCCCCCCGTCGCTCGGCCCCCTGACCGTCAACGCACTCGTCGCCGCCGACCGGGTGATCGTCCCGGTCCAGTCCGAGTACTTCGCGCTCGAGGGCCTGGCCGGCCTGCTCGACACCTTGTCGCTGGTGCAACGTGAGCTCAACCCGAGGCTGACGGTTGCCGGGATGCTCCTCACCATGCACGACAACCGCACCCGGCTGGCCCAGGACGTGGAGGCCGAGGTCCGCCGGCACTTCCCGGAGCTGGTGTTCGAGACGGTGATCCCGCGCAACGTCCGCGTGGGTGAGGCCCCCAGCTTCGGCAAGCCGGTGATCCACTACGACCCCCACTGTGCCGGCGCGGATGCCTACTTCGAGCTGGCCAAGGAGGTCGCGGCCCGTGGCTGAGCGCACACAGGGCAGGTGTACCCATGGCTGAGCGCCAGCGGGGCATGGGCCGCGGCTTGGCCGCGATCCTCTCGGTCGCGCCCCGCGAGGAGGCCGAGGAGCTGCGCCAGTTGCCGCTCGAACTCATCTCCGCCAACCCCCATCAGCCCCGGGACAACTTCGACGAGACCGCCCTCGTCGGCCTCGCGGAGTCGATCAAGGTCCGGGGCGTGCTCCAACCCGTGCTGGTGCGCCCGCTGCCCGGCGGGACGTATGAGCTGATCGCCGGCGAGCGCCGCTGGCGCGCCGCCAAGCTGGCCGAGCTGGAGACGGTCCCGGCGATCGTCCGCCACCACGATGACGCCGCCTCGCTCGAGGTTGCGCTGATCGAGAACATGGCCCGCGAGGACCTCAACCCCGTCGAAGAGGCCCGGGCCTGCGCGGCGCTGACCGAGGAGCTCGGCCTCTCACGTGAGGAGGTGGGGCTTCGCGTCGGCCGCAGCCGGGTGGCGGTGTCCAACCTCATCCGCCTGCTCGACCTGCCCGACGAGGCGCTCGAGTCCATCCAGGCGGGCGACCTCAGCGAGGGCCACGGCCGCGCGCTGCTGCTCGCCCCCGACCACGGTGACCGGCGCCGCCTGGCGCGCGCTGCTGCCCAGGACGGCTGGTCGGTCCGCGAGACCGAGCAGCGGGCCCGCGGGACGCGCGTCGACGCCGACGGTGACTCGACCACCGCGCGCACGCATCGCCGCCGGCCGCGCGGTCTCCACCCCGACCAGGAGGCCGCTATCGCCGAGATCGGCGATGCATTCGAGGCCGCCCTCGGGCGCGAGGTCAGGGTCTCAGCCTCAGGTGCAGGCTTCCGGGCGCAGTTGGAATTTGCGAGCGCCGAGGAGGCTTTGGAGTTTGCTCGCAGCCTGAAGCTCCATGCACTCGCCTCAACCCAGGGTTGAGTCTGCCTGATATTTGATCAGGGCATGTGCGGTGGCGTGGCGTGGCGTGGCGTGGCCGGGGCGGGCTCGGCCGGGCCGCCGCCGCCCCGCGCCGTGGGTTTCTGGCCCCTTTGCAGCAGGTTTTGGGAGATCTTCCTGCTCAGAGACGGAATATCTACCAAGGGTCCACCGAGGGACCATCACCGTTCCCCGTCGGTGCGCGACCGCCGTGAACCCGCGTGCCCCCTGGCGCGGACGCCGGTAGAATCGCCTCTGGACGGGCGATTAGCTCAGTCGGTTAGAGCGCTTCTCTGATAAGGAAGAGGTCCCAGGTTCGAGTCCTGGATCGCCCACTCGTAACGTCCCCGCCTGCCAGGCGCGTGAGGTGCACGGGACCGCGGCGGGGCCGTCGTGGTCCGGCCTCCGCTCAGGAGAGCTCTTCAAAGTCGCCCGGCTTCCAGCTGCCGTCAAATGCCGCCCGTTCGGGACCGTAGATTCGGAGGTAGGCAAACCATCCTCGGCAGGGCGCGGTCTTAATCCACGAATCGCTGTCGGCGTCTGCGGGGGGTGTTGGGCCGAAGGAGAGCTCAGCCGCCCCCGAGTTCTTGAGGTCGTGCAGCTCGAACAGCGATCTGAGCGCGGCCTTGTCCTGGTCGGTCTGGATCTGCGACCGGGTCTCGGCGTCATAGACCGTGACCGACCAGAACAGCTTGCCGGGGACCGGAAGCGGGATCGACAGCCGGTAGGGCTTGCCGCCATCCAGATACTCGCCACCCTGGTCGCGCAGGGCGAGCCAGTACAGCGAGCCACTCCCCTCCATACGGCGGAACATCGCCGGTGAGGCGACGATGGCCTGCGCAAACCATCGATCGCGCGCCTCGAGATCTAGCCCGGTGGGGGTCTCGAAGTCAGCGCTGTCCGGGACCAGGCCCACCCATTCCCATCTGCGGTCGGGCCATGCCAGCCGATCGGGCCGTACGCTCGCAAACGCGGACACCAGAAGTTGATCGCGCCCGGCGGTGGCGGCGCGCTCCAAGATGTCGGTCATCCGCTCGTCGGGATCGAATGGCTTGCCCTTTTCGATGCCAAGCGACGAGAGCAGCCCATACATCGGCCTGAACTCATCGGCGATTGGTTCGGCGTCGACGATCTGGTGAAGCACCTCCCAATAGCGGAGGTTGTCCTCCCAGCGCAGGCAGGTGCTGTCCATCGAGTTCGCGGTGGTGTCAACGAAGGCAAGTTGCGCATCGGGGTTCGAGAGTGGGTGGATCTTGATCGCGCGCAGGGCGTCCAGCGCCTTGGGCAGATCGCCGCCGATCGGCAACGCGCGGACCGCCAGCAGTGCCTTCAGCGAGGAGCAGCGGCCGACATGGTGATCCTCGGGCGGGTCGCCGTCGTAGCCGGGTGGCAGCACGACATGCTTGCCTCCCCGGCCCTGGTCAGGTCCCGGGATGCCCAGATCCATCACCCAGCGCTGGTGATGATCGTCCACGAGCCCGATATACGCGCCCGGTGGCAGCTCAATCACCATGGGTCCCTGCGACAGGTCCAGCGTCCCCGCACCGTACGGCGTGTCGGAGTTGAGGGTGAACCCGACCTGACGCGGGCCCGTTGAGGCGATCCCGATCGACTCGTTGTCGGCCATCCCGCCTTCGCGGTTGCCGTTGAAGATCCCCTCCACCGACACCGTCGGATACCAGAACCGATACGCCGTCACGGCACGTTGGAAGTCCGCCTCGTCGCGGACGCGCTGTCCCTCGCCCTGCCTCGGAAAGCCTCGCTCGAATACCGCAGCTGCCGTTGCCACCACCAAACCTCCTTCGTCGGTGCATCGAGGATGCGCTCCTCTCAGACAGCCCACATCACCCGCTCGGGGTGATCTCAGGGGCCGCGCAGCACGTTGCCGATGACGCGCGCGGCGATCGGGGCGGCGTCGGTGCCCCCGAACCCGCCGCGGGGAGCGGCGAGCACCACCGCGATCGCCACGGTGGGGTGGTCTGCCGGGGCAAAGCCGATGAACGACGCGACGGTCCCGTGGTCGCGGCCGGCCCCGCCGACCGGCGCAGTGCCCGTTTTGCCGGCGATGTCGAGCCCGGGAAGGTTGGCGGCAGTCGCGGTGCCGTGGGTGACGACGCGGCGCAGCATCTGCGTGAGCAACCGCGCGGCGCGGGCCGACATGACCAGACGCTGTGGTGCCGAGCCCGCCAGCGCCGTGGCGTGGGGCTCGGCCAGCCGTCCCCCGTTGGCGATCGCCGCCGCGATCGTGGCGAGCTGCAGCGGGGTTGCCGTGACCGAGCCCTGACCCGCGGCAAGCGGGGCGACAGCGACGGTCCCTGCGATGCTCGACCGCGCCGCCGACAATCGGAAGAGCCGCATCTGGCGCAGGAGGGCATCCGCGCCGACGCCGGCGCCGACGCGCGCGAACACGGTGTTGACCGAGAAGGTCAGCGCGTCGCTCAGCGTGAGGCGTCCAAAGCTCTGGCCCTCGTCGTTGCGCACCTGCGAACCGGCGCTGCCGAGGGGGGACGCACCGGAGACGAGGGAGTCCGGCCCGTAGCGCCCGCTCGTCAGGGCGGTCGCCAGCGTGACGACGTCAAAGGTCGCGCCCGGGGGCACCGAGGCGGCGCTGCCCCGCAGCCCGCCCGTCGCCGCCATCGCCTCGATCGCTCCGGTCTGCGGGTTCATGACGACGATCGAGCCCGACCGGCCCACCAACGCCCGGCGCGCGCTGCGCTGCACCGCCGGGTCGATCGTCGACGGCATGTGGTGGCTACGGCCCAGGGCCGGCCGCGCCTGACGAGGCCGCACGGCGTGCATCGAGATCGCGACGAGGACGACCACGACCACCGGCACCACGGTGGCCGCGATCAGCAGCGCCCGAGCGCCACGGCGACGCCATGGGCTGCGCGGAGCGCCCGCCGGGTCGGCGGCGATCTTGCGCCAGACGTCGTCGATCGGCGGGTGGCCGTCCTCGCGCACGGGGTTGGCCGCCGCCATCCGGTCCAGGACGTCGGTCATCGCATCGCCTCCATCGGGTCAAGACACGTCTGATCGTGGCGCGCCATCGCGGCGGCCAGGCGCCGGCGGGCGCGATGCACACGCATCGAGAAGGCGCGAGGCGAGCAGCCCACCACCACGGCGGCCTGGACATGGTCAAGGCCATCCCACACGACGAGCATCAGGGCCTCCCGGTCGGCCGGACTGAGAGCGGCCAACCCCTCGGCGAGGCTCGAGTCGGGGATGGGCACGGCGGACGGGGCGGCGCGCTCGAGGCCGAGACGGTGACGCAGCGCGAGCTGGCGCCGCGTCCCACGTACCCGGTTGGCCACGATCCGGCGGGCGCAGGCCAGCAGCCACGGGAGCGCGTCATCCGGGACGTCATCCAAGCGCCGCCATGCGATCACGAAGACGTCGCTGGTCACGTCGTCTGCGTCGCCGGACGGCACGCGGCGGGCTGAATACGCGCGTACGGCCGCGGCATGGGCCACAAACAGGGCCTCAAGCCGGCGGTGCCGATCCAACTCGCTCATACCCACCCTGTGTCCGGCATGGAGCCCAGGATCACATGCGGGGAGCGCGGCGAGGGGCGCCTGTCATGATCAGACGATGGCGCGCGCCCGACTCAGCGCACCGCTGGTGCTGGTGGCCGCGGCGCTCCTTGCCGTCGGCTGCGGGTCAGGAAGCCACCCGGCCGCCGGCCAGACATCCAGCGTGCGATCGCGCACCACCACCCGCCCTCGCACCACCCCCGTCGCGCCGTCGACCACGGTTCCGTCGCACGCCGCGCAGCCCGCCGACGCGGGCACGACGGCCGTGATCCGCCACTGGGCCGACGCGCTGCGCCGCGGCGATGTGCGCAGCGCCGCCCGGCTCTTCCAGATCCCCAGCGTCTTCGCCCCCGGACCCGACCAGGAGGTCACCCTCCACAGCCTCGCTCAGGCCGAGGCCGCCAACCGGTCACTGCCGTGTGGCGCGAAGCTCATCTCCGTCACCAAGGTGGGCGGGCAGCTGGTGCAGGCGCTGTTCCGGCTCACCGGCCGGCCCGGGCCCGGCGGGAGCGCCTGCAACCCCGGCGCGGGCCAGACCGCCCGCACCAACTTCGTCATCCACGCGGGGCACATCCGCGTGTGGCTCCGGGCGCCGGACCAGCCCGGGGACAACAACCAGCCGCCGCCGAGCGCCGGATCGGGCGGCGCCGGCGGCGGGCCGGTCGTCTGAGGGACGGTTGGTGGCAGAGGCGCGGTCGGTCGCTTGGACCGCGCCCGTGCGCTACGCCACCGTGTTGATGCCCTGCCAGAGGTCGCTGTCGCCGGCCAGGCCAGCGAGCGTCGAGGTGCTGTCCTGCGAAGACGACGGGTCAGTCAGCGCCGAGAGGAGCGAGCTCGAGGACGTGGCGGCGCTGAGCTGATCGGCGAACGAGACGCCGCCGTCGTCGGTGACGGGCGTCGCCGCCGATGGCCCCGCCGCGTCGGTCGAGTCGGTCGAGTCCGTCGACGACGTGTCGTCGGTCGCGAGCAGGCTCTCGAGTCCGCCACCGCCGCCACCGCCATGGTGGTGATGGTGACCACCCGCGCCCGGAGTCCGGTTGGCGATGTTGGTGGCCGCCTGCGTGAGCTGTGAACCAGACGCCGTCGACCCGTTCTGGGTGAGAGCGGTCTGGATGGAGCCGATGAGCGTCTGCTGGGAGACGCCCTGCGCCTGGGCGATGGAGCTCAGGCTCTCGCCGGACTGAAGCTGCTGCTTGAGGGCGGAGCTGCTGAGCCCGAGCGTTCCGGACACGGAGCTCATGACGTTCTGCCAGTTGCTCTGCGCGGACGAGGACTGCTGGGACGGCCAAGCGCTGTTGACGCTGCCGATCGAACCAATGGACATAGGCTCTCCAAGGTGAGGGGGCGGATCGCTCGTGTGCATCGGCCCCCGTCGGTTGGCGAATGAGGAGGATCGCCTGAGAGTTTCCTGAGCCGGTACGGTCGTGGCATCCGCGCCGTCGTCCGCTCTCTGCCCGTCGTCGTCCGCTTTCTGCCCGTCGTCGCGCTCGTCGCGGTCATCGTCGCGCTCGTCGGGGTCCCGGAGCCCGGCGACCGCGATCGGGCCGCTGCGAGCCCCCGACCGACGAGCCCCCGACCGACGAGCCCCCGCCAGGCGATCCGCGTCCAGATCGGCGCGACGCCCGACAGCCGCCCCGTCCCCCCGGGCTTTGTCGGGCTGTCCATCGAGTACCGCTCGGCGCCCGGGTACTTCGGGACGCCCGCCGACCCGGACGGGGTCTTTGAGCAGCTGGTGCGCAACCTCACCCCGGGGCAGTCCCCGGTGCTGCGCTTTGGCGGTGACACCACCGACTGGACCTGGGCGCCGACTCCGGGCGTGCCCAAGCCCCCCGGCATCCGCTACACCCTGACCCCGGCGTGGATGCGCTCGACGGCCGCCGCCGCCCGGGCGCTCAACGCGCGCCTCATTCTCGGCATCAACTTCGAGTCAGACAGCCCGGCGATCGCCGCCGCCGAGTCCGCGGCGCTGCTGAGCGGCGTGGGCCGACGGTACGTGGCAGGGCTGGAGCTCGGCAACGAGCCGGAGGTGTACGGAAGCCTGGGCTGGTATCAGACCCCGGCCGGCGTCGCGGTGCCCGGGCGCCCGGCGAGCTATGACTTCGCCTCCTATCTGCGTGACTACGCCCGCGTCAGCCGCGCGCTGCCCCGTCACGTGCCGCTCGTGGGTCCGGCCTCGGGAGCGCCGCAATGGCTGGCGGGTCTTAGCCGGTACCTGGCCGCCAACCCGCGGGTGAGGCTGGTCACCTTCCATCGCTATCCCCTGCACCGCTGCTTCACGGCACGTAGCTCACCCGACTTCCCGACGATCGCCAACCTCCTGGCGCCGGTAGCCGCCAGCGGGCCGGCCACCAGCCTCGCCGCCGCCATCGCCGCCGCCCACGCCCGCGGCATCCCGTTGCGTGCCGATGAGCTCAACAGCGTCTCGTGCGGTGGGGCGCGCGGGGTCAGCGACACCTTCGCGTCCGCGCTCTGGGTCCTCGACACGCTCTTCAACATGGCCCGGGCCGGGGCCGACGGCGTCAACATCCACACCTTCCACAAGGCGATCTACGAGCCGTTCGCCGTCTCCGAGCGCGCCGGGCGCTGGAATGCCCAGGTCAAGCCGATGTACTACGGCCTGCTCCTGTTCGCCGAGGCCGCGCCACCCGGGGCCCGGCTGCTGCCCGCCGCCTATCGCGCGCCGGCAACGCTGCGCATCTGGGCAACGCGCGCCCCGGACGGGCGCATGCGCGTCGTGCTCATCAACGATTCGCGGCGCCGATCCGCAACCGTGGCGGTCCGCCTTCCCGGAAGAGCGGCCCGCGGCACCAGTGCCGTCGCCATCCGCATGCGGGCGCCGCACGCCGACGCACGCGCAGGCGTGACCATCGGCGGTCAGTCGTTTGGGACGAGCACGAGCTCCGGCCACCTCGCCGGAGTGACCCGGTCATTCGCCCTGCGGTCGGTCCAGGGCAGCGTGGTCACACGGCTGCCCCCGGGGACCGCCACGCTCGTCACGGTGGGCCACGGTTCATAAGAGGTTTCTCATCAGGTCCGGTTTGACAGCGCCCACGCCCGCCCAGTACGTTGACTTTGCAAACGATTGCAGTACCCCGGTACGTCCGTTCCTGACCGGAACGGCACACGAGAGCGGAGGGTGAGGGAATGAGGATCCTTCGTAGGTGCCTGACATCCGGGCTTGCGCTCGGCGCGGTCATGGTCGTCGCAGCCTGTGGCAGCTCTTCGAATGGGAGCAGCTCGAGCAGTAGTAAGAGCGGAGGCGGTGGTGCCACGAGCTCCGCGAGCAGCGCCTCAAGCAAGGCCAGCGCCAGCCCGATCACGATCGGGACCTCGCTGTCACTGTCGGGCGACTTCTCCGCCGACGGCCAGGCCTTCCAGCGCGGGTACCAGCTCTGGGTCGCTGACCAGAACAAAGCCGGAGGCCTGCTCGGTCACCCGATCAAGCTCGACGTCGTCTCCGACGCCTCCAGCCCGGCGCAGGTCGTCTCCAACTACCAGAAGCTGATCGGCTCCAACAAGGACCAGCTCATCTTCGGCCCGTTCTCGTCGCTGCTCACGGTCCCGGCCGCGCGCATCGCGCAGCGGTACGGGTACGCCTTCGTCGAGGGGGCGGGCGGCGCTCCGTCGGTGTTCGGGGCGGGACTGCACAACGTCTTCGACGTGTCGATCCCGGTCAAGAACAACCTCGTCACGTTCGCGCAGTGGATTGCCTCGCTGCCCGCGTCCAAACGGCCGAAGACAGCGGCGTACGCGACCGTCAACGACCCGTTCACCCAGCCGCAGCTTCCGGAGGCCCAGAAGATCCTCGAGGCGGCCGGCGTCAAGACGGTCCTCAACAAGGTCTTCCCCGCTGAGGTGACCGACTACACGGCGATCGCCGGGCAGGTGGCCTCGGCCAAGCCCGACGTCGTCCTCCTGGGCTCGGTCGACGTGCCGACGGTGTCGGCGTTCACCCACGTCTTCATCCAGCAGCACTTCAACCCCAAGGCGTTCATCGCCACCGCCGGTCCCGACCAGGGCGCTCAGTTCATCAAGGCCGTCGGCCCCGGCAACCAGAACGGGATCTTCGTCCCCAACGGTTGGTACGGCGGCTTCAAGAAGGCCGACAGCCAGCAGATGGTCAAGGAGTACATCGCCCAGTACGGCGGCAACGCCTCGGGCGTCAACGCAGACGTGGCCGAGGCCTACTCGGTCGGCCAGGTCCTGGCACAGGCGGTGGTGGCCACCCACGGCTTCGACCAGCAGAAGATCATCAGCTACCTCAAGAGTGGAGGGACACTCAACAGCGTCCAGGGTCCGGTGAAGTTCGACTCCCTGGGTGAGAACACCGCGCAGAAGACGCTCACCTTCCAGTGGCAGGGTGCCACCCTGGTGCAGTCGATTCCGACGGACACACCTGGGTCGACGCCGCCCATCTACCCCAAGCCCCCCTGGAAGTAGTGACACTGTCAACTCGCAAGAGAGGACACTGACCACGTGTCCTTCACGGAGCTGCTCCAGGCGATTGTCGACGGGATCCTGACCGGCGGCGTCTACGCGCTGATGGCCGCCGGTCTGACGCTCATCTTCGGCGTCATGGACATCATCAACATCGCCCAGGGTGTGATGGTCATCCTGGGCGCCTACCTCAGCTACGAGCTGTCGGTGCACGTGGGGATCGGGCTGCTGCCGGGGCTGCTCATCACCGTCCCGGTGATGTTCGCGCTGGGAGTGGCGGTGGAGTTCTGCTTCATGCGCCGCCTGCGTGACCAGGATCGCACCCAGATGTCGATCCTGGTCACCTACGCGGTGGCGATCCTCATCGAAGGCATCTTGACGGCGATCTTCGGTGTCGACTATCGCCAGCTGCAGGCGTCCTACGTCAACAGCTCGGTGCACATCCTCGGGTTCTACCTGCCCGACATCTATCTGATCGGCTTTGGCCTGGCGGTGGCCCTCCTGGCGGGCCTGTACTACGGCCTGTACCGGACCAAGTTCGGCCGGGCCGTGCGCGCGTCACTGCAGAACCGCACGGCTGCTGATCTGATCGGGATCGACGTCAACCGGGTGCGGACGATCTCGGTGGGCATCGGAGTCGCCGTCACCGCGGTCGGTGGCATGGTGTTCGGGGCCACCAACTCGTTCAATCCCAACACCGGCTACGACCTCATCTCCCGCCTGCTGGCGATCGTCATCCTCGGCGGGATGGGCAGCATCGGCGGGGCCATGGGTGCGGCCGTGTTCCTCCTGGTCATCAACGACGTCGTCGCGGTGGCGTGGTCGCCCACGTGGGCGCCACTCGTGTACTTCGCCGCGCTGGTGCTGGTGCTCTCCATCCGGCCCCAGGGCCTGTTCGGACGGACGGCGGCGCGCGCACAATGAGGGACCGCGCTCCCGCCGTCGCCGGCGTCATCGTGGTCATGGCGCTGATCGCCGTGTTCCCGCTGTTCATCACCGACCCGACGGCCACCTCGATCGCCATCTTCACCCTCGTGTTCATGGTCTCGGCCAGCGCCTGGAACATCTTCAGTGGCTACTCCGGGTACCTCGCGCTGGGCCACGCGGTCTTCTTCGGCACCGGCGGCTACGCCGTCGCGCTGGCGGCGCGCGACTGGCACGTCGCGGGCGGGTGGCCGGTGTTCGCGCTGCTCCCGTTCGGCGGGATCGTGGCCGGGCTGATCGCGATCCCGGTCGGGCTGGTGGCCCTACGCACCCGGCGGCACACCTTCGTGGTGGTCACCATCGCCATCTTCTTCATCTTCCAGCTGGCGGCGACCAACCTCGGCTTCACCGGCGGCACGTCGGGGCTTCTGCTCCCGATCGCGCCCTTCTCGGCGGCGAACTTCAACACGCCGTTCTTCTACGTCGCGTTCGTGATCCTGATCGCGACCGTGCTCGTCTCGTGGAGTGTGCGCCGCTCGCGCTTCGGCCTGCAGCTGCTGGCCATCCGCGACGACGAGGACCGAGCGCTCGGGCTCGGCGTCAAGACCCGGCGGCTCAAGCTCATCGCCTTCGTCATCTCCGCGGTGCCGATCGGCATGGTCGGCGGCCTTTACTTCTATTTCGTCGGCCAGATCTTTCCCCAGTTCGCCTTTGACCCGCTCTTTGACCTGTCGATCGCGCTCATGGCCTTCCTCGGCGGGCTGGGGACGATCGCCGGGCCGCTGCTGGGCGCCGCGGTGCTGGAGTCCCTGCAGCAGTACCTGACCCAGACGTTCTCCTCCAGCGCCACCTATCTGATCGCCTACGGCGTGCTCTTCCTCGCGGTCATCCTCGTCCTGCCCCGCGGCGTGGTCCCGGGCGTTGCCGAGCTGCTCGAGCGCCGGCGGGCGCGGACGGCCGGACGGGATGCGGTGCCCGGGGAGCGTGAGGGCCAGGTGTCGGGCGGCGTCGCGGGGGCGGCCCGATGACGCACCTCATCGAGGTCCAGGGCGTCTGCAAGAACTACGGCGGCGTCGCGGCCCTGGCCCAGTGTGACCTGGAGGTCCACGAGGGCCAGATCAACGGCCTGATCGGCCCCAACGGGTCCGGCAAGACGACGCTCTTCAACGTCATCACCGGCTATGAGCGCATCCAGCAGGGCGCTGTGCGCTATCGCGGCGACGAGATCACCAACGCTCCGCCCGACCGCGTGTTCGACCTCGGCATCGGCCGCACCTTCCAGCTCACGCGCCTGTTCATGCGTCTCACCGTCCTGGAGAACCTGCTCGTCGCCACCCAGCGTGACGAGGGGTGGCTCCGCGGGATCCTGCGCCGTGCGGGCTCGGCGTCCGAGAAGCGGCGGGCCATGGACCTGCTGGACTTCGTCGGCATCGCACGCCTGGCCCACGAGCCCGCGGGCAACCTCTCCTACGGCCAGCGCAAGCTGCTGGAGCTCGCCTCCCTGCTTGTCGCCGATCCCGCCGTCCTGCTCCTCGATGAGCCGGCCGGCGGCGTGAACCCGACCCTCATCGGCCACCTCGCCGATCGCATCACCGAGCTCAACCGCGGGGGAAAGACGATCGTCGTCGTCGAGCACAACATGGAGTTCGTCATGAGCCTGTGCTCGCGCGTGACCGTGCTCAGCCAGGGCACCGCGCTGGTGTCGGGGACGCCGGCGGAGATCCGCAACAACCCGGCCGTCCTCGATGCCTATCTCGGCGGCGAGGACGACGCCTCGACCCAGCAGCAGCTGGCCGCACAGACCGCCCGGCCGCGGGTGCAGGTCACCGCGACGCCGGCCCGCACGACGGCGCCCGAGCCCGTGGACGGCCCCGCCCCGTTGTTGCGCATCAACGGCGTGACCGCGGGATACGGAGGCGGCGACATCCTCAAGGAGGTCTCGCTCGACGTGCCCCGCGGGAGCATCACCTGCGTGGTCGGCCCCAACGGCGCCGGCAAGTCGACGCTCTTGGCGACGATCAGCGGCCTGCTGAGGCCCCGTGCCGGGACGATCGAGTTCGACGGCGCGCCGATCTCCGGGCACACGCCGAAGCAGATCCTCGGGCGCGGGCTGGCGCAGATCCCGCAGGCCCACAGCCTCTTCAACGAGATGACCGTGCGTGAGAACGTCGAGATGGGGGCGTTCACCGTCGACGACAACGCCCTGGTGGCGCAACGCCTGCGTGCCGTGGAGGAGCTCTATCCGATCGTGCGCGATCGCGCCGGCGTGAAGGCCGGCAGCCTCTCGGGCGGGCAACAGCGCCTGGTGGAGTTCGCGCGCTGCCTGATGCTCGACCCTGAGCTGATCATGCTCGACGAGCCCTCGATGGGCCTCGATCCCCAGACCCGTGAGATGGTCTTTCAGATGGTGCAGGAGATGAACCGGCGCGGCAAGACCATCCTGCTCGTTGAGCAGAACGCCAGGGCCGGACTGCGCCTGAGCTCCCACGGTGTGGTCCTTGAGAACGGGACCGTGCGACTGACCGGCTCGGGCCAGGACGTGCTCGAGCACCCCGAGATCGGCGCGCTGTACCTCGGTGGCGCCGGAATCGAACCCGCCCGCCCGGGTTCCGCGACGTGAGCGGGCGCGACGACACGGCCGCTGTGGCGGACGTCGTCGTTGCCGGCGCGGGTCACAACAGCCTGATCACCGCCGCGTACCTGACGCGCGCCGGATACCGCTGCCGGGTGCTCGACGCGCGCTCGACGCCCGGCGGCGGTGTCGCCTCCGAGGAGCTCCTGCTGCCGGGCTTCAAGCTCGACTCCTGCTCGACCGGGCACACCCTGATCCAGACCAACCCGGTCCTCAGTGCCGATGAGCTCGGCTTGATCGCCGATCACGGGCTGGCCTACATCGAGCCCGATCCCGTCGCCCACGTCGTCTTCCCCGACGGCGATTCGCTCACGATGTGGCTCGATCTCGAGCGCACCTGCGAGCAGATCGCCTACTACTCACGTGCTGATGCCGCGGCCTACCGGCGCCTGCTGTCCGAGTACGACGCGGTCAAGGACGTGTTCAACCGTCAGCGGTTCACGCCGGTCGGCCTGGGCCCGAGCCTCGACGAGATGCTCGAGGGCCGGCCCGGCGGCGCGCGCTGGCGCCGCCGCGCCGCGATGAGCGCGTGGGACGTCGTCCGCCGGGAGTTCGAGAGTCCGCACGTGCAGGCGTTCATGCTCTGGATGGCGTTCCAGACCGGGCAGCCGGTCGCCTCCGTCGGCTCTGGCCCGTTGGCCTACTCGATCGTGTTCGGCCGCCAGCGCCGCAGTTGGACCCTGCCGCGGGGCGGCTCGGGGGAGTTGGTCCGGGCGCTGGTGGAGGTGATCGAGGAGGGCGGCGGTGAGATCATCTGCGACCAGCGCATCGTCGATCTGATCGTGTCCGACGGACGCTGCGTCGGCGTGGTGACCGAGGACGGGACCCGGCACGTCGCCGGCCGGGCGGTGCTGTCGACGATCCACGTCAAGGATCTCGTGCAGATGGCCTCGCCGGGCGATTGGGGCGAGGACTTCGCCTACGCGATCGACACCTACGACGAGGGCATCTCGGCCTTCGCCGCGCATTACGCGACGACCGAGGCGCCGCGCTACCCGACGCGTGACGGCGGTGAGATCGAGGTCGTCTCGGCCGGGGTGGCGGGATGGGGGGCCGACATCCGCCGGATGGGACGAGACGTGCGCGAGGGCCGGCTGGTCCGCGACGGCGCCTGGCTCCTGTTCCCGGCGCCGACGGTGGCCGATCCGACGCGTGCCCCCACCGGGCATCACACCGTGAAGATTCTCGGCATGCAGCCCTACGCGCCAGACGAGGCGGCGGGCCCAGACGCCGCCGAGTCCTGGCAGCGGCTCCGGGAGGAGGTCGCAGCCATCCATCTCGGCCATCTCCGTCGCGCCGCGCCGAACATGGTCGACGGCACGATCCTGGCCGAGCTGATCGTGTCGCCCGTCGATCTGGAGCGCTCGAACTCCCACATGTGGCGGGGCACCTTCCACGGCGGCGACCGCTCGCTGGCCAACAGTGGAGCGCAGCGGCCGGCTCCGGGGTGGGCGCAGCACCGGATGCCGATTCCCGGTCTGTATCAGACGGGTGGCACCACGCACCCGGGTGGTTCGGTCACGGGCGGACCGGGGCGCAACGCCGCCATCGTGATGCTGGCAGACCTGGGCGAGGATCTCGATGCGGTGGTCGAACACGGTCGCGGGCGGCCCGCGGCGGTCTGAGCCGCGCCTGGGGGTGTGAGACGCGCGGGTCGAGCCATGAACCGGGGCATAATCGACCCGTGCGCGGCACGGTGACGATTCGGGATGTCGCTCGCCTGGCGGAGGTCCACCCCGGCACCGTCTCGCGCGCGCTGAACGAGCAGACCCGGGCCCTGGTCAACGAGGAGACGGCCGAGCGGGTTCTCCGGGTGGCCGAGGAGCTGGGTTACCGGCCCAACCCGATCGCCCGCGGCCTCAAGACCAATCGCTCCTACACCGTCGGAGTCCTCATCCCGGACCTGACCAATCCGCTGTTCCCGCCGATCATGCGCGGTATCGAGGATCGGCTGGGCGACGCCGGATACACCGCGCTGATCGTCAACACCGACAACGACCCCGGGCGCGAGCGCAGCCAGATGGACGCGATGCGGGCGCGGCAGGTGGACGGGTTCATCGCCGCGACGGCGCGGCTGGACACGGAGCTGCTCGCCGACGTCGCCGCCGGCGGTGCCCCCATGGTCCTGGTCAACCGCAGCCTCGAGGACGGCTCGTTGGCGGCGGTCACCGTCGACGACCGGCAGGGCATCCGCCTGGCGGTCACCCACGTCGCCGAGCTCGGCCACCGCCTCATCGGGCACGTTGGCGGCCCGCAGAACCTGTCGACGGGCCACCTGCGCCACCTCGGGTTCCGGGAGGCGATGGCCGAACTCGGATTGGCGGCTCGGTCCGAGCAGGTCGTGTTCGCCGGAGCGTTCACGGAGGCGAACGGTCAGCAGGCGTGCGCCGAGCTCCTGGACCGGGCCCCGGGGGTGACCGCGGTGGTGGCCGCCAACGACCGGCTGGCCATCGGCTGCTACGACGCTCTCGAGGCCCGTGGTCTGGCCTGCCCCGATGACCTCTCGGTGACGGGGTTCAACGACATGCCGTTCGTCGACCGGCTCCGCCCGCCGCTGACCTCGGTCCGGGTGCCCCAGCGGGAGATCGGCACCGTGGCCGCGGATCTGCTGCTCAGCCAGCTCAGCGACGATTCGCGGGAGGCCCGGCAGATTCTGCTGGAGCCGACGCTGATCGTGCGCAGCTCGACCGCGCCGCCCGCGTAGCCCGCCGGCGCGTCCCGGAGCATCATCTCCCCCGGACGGCAAACGTTTGCAGTAGGCTTCCGGGCATGGGCGACGAGCGCGTTGAAGCGGCGATCCGGCACTGGGCCGGACGATTCATCGCCAACGGCATCGACTACAACGACTTCGTCCGCACGACGGCGTCGATCTCGCGCTGGGAGGACTGGCTGGACGCCTGGACGGCGACCGCGGATACACACTCACGGCTCGCCCGCGAGGCGCTGGAGCGCGGGCACCGCCAGAGCGCCGGCGAGGCCTATGCCCGGGCCGCGGTCAGCTACCACTTCTCCAAGTTCGTGTGGGTGGTGGACCCGGAGCGCAACCGGCGCAACACCGAGGCGGCCGTCAGCGCCCTGCGCGACGCCCACGCGATCCTCGATCCCAGCGCCGAGCGCATCGAGGCGCCGCTCGACGGTGCCGTCGTCGTGGCCAACCTGCGGCGGCCGCCCAGGCCCTCGGGTGGGCGGGAGCCGTTTCCCCTGGTCGTCCTGATCCCCGGGCTGGACTCCACCAAGGAGGAGTTCTTTGAGTGGGAATCGGTCTTTCTCACGCGCGGGATGGCCACGCTGTCGCTTGATGGCCCCGGTCAGGGCGAGACCGGCTTTCACCTGGCCATCCGTCCCGACTACGAGGTCGCCGTCGCCGCGGCGTTGGACGCGGTGGCCGGCCGGCCGGAGCTCGACGGTGAGCGCATCGGAGCTGTCGGGGTGAGCCTGGGCGGCCACTACGTCGTGCGCGCGGCCGCGTTCGAGCCCCGCATCAGGGCGCTGGCCGGGATCAGCGGGCCGTTTGACTTCGCGGCCAACTGGGAGTCGATGCCGGAGCTGACCCGGGAGACCGTCGTTCACCACACCGGCGCCTCGTCCGAGGCGCAGGCCCGCTCGCGCGCCGGCGAGCTCAACCTGGACGGGGTGGCCGAGCGGGTGCAGGCGCCGTGCCTGGTGGTGACGGGCAAGCTCGATCGCGTGATCGCGTGGGAGCAGACCAAGCGGATCGCCGACGCGGTGCCCGGGGCCGAGTGGGTGCTCTATGACGACGGCACCCACGTCTGCAACAACATCCCCTACAAGTACCGGCCCCTGGTGGCGGACTGGATGTGGGAGCGGTTGGCATGACCGGCGCCGGGCGCGGCCCGCGCGAGCTGTGGGGCGCGTTTATCGCCGGCGACTGGGTCGACGTCGGCGATCGGGCGACCTTTCCCGTGACCGAGCCGGCGACCGGGCGGGAGATCGCGCGCGTGGTCGAGGGCGACGCCGAGCTGGTCGCCGACGCGGTCGCGGACTCGCGCCGGGCGTTTGCGCAGTGGCGGGCGCTGGCCCCCCGGGAGCGTGGTCGGCTGCTGCGGCTGGTTGCCGCCAGGATCCGCGAGCACCTCGACGAACTGGCCGAGCTCGAGGCGCGGGAGGTCGGCAAGCCGCGACGCGACGCCCTGCGCTTCGACCTCTCCTTCTGCCACGCCGGCTACGACTACTACGCCGGTCTGGCCGACACGCTGCACGGAGAGATCCTGGACCAGGGCCCGATCGAGGCCCGCGTCATCTATGAGCCCTACGGTGTCGTGGCGGCGATCCTGCCCTTCAACTGGCCACCGATTCACTTCACCAAGAAGTGCGCGCCCGCGCTCGCCGCTGGGAACACCGTCATCGTCAAGCCGGGCGAGCAGGCGCCGCTGACGGTGCTGCGCCTCGTCGAGCTGGCCAACGACGTGCTGCCGTCCGGGGTGATCAACGCGGTGCCCGGCCTGGGCGCGGGGCCTGCGCTCTCCAGCCACCCGCGCGTCGAGCGGATCACCTTCACCGGGGCCACCGAGACCGGGCGGCGGGTTCTGCGCGGCGCCGCGGAGAACCTGACGTTCGCGACGATGGAGCTCGGCGGCAAGAACGCGGTCATGGTCCTCGCCGATGCCGACCTGGATCAGGCGGTCGACGTTGTCGTCGAGGGGATGTTCTACAACCAGGGCGAGGCGTGCACCTCGACGGCGCGGATCCTCGTCCACGATTCCATCCACGACGCGTTTCTGGACCGGTTCAGCGGGGCCGTGACGCGGCTGGTGGTCGGCGACGGTCTGGATCCGGCGACTGACATCGGAGCGATGGTGACCGCCGACCAGCGCGACAAGGTGCTGGCCCATCTGCAACGGGGATTGGACGAGGGGGCTCGGCTGGTCGTCCAGGGTCAGCTGCCCACCGACGAGCGGCTCCAGGGTGGCTACTGGGTCGCCCCCACCGTGCTGGCCGACGTGACCCCGGCGATGTCGATCGCTCAGGAGGAGATCTTCGGGCCGATCGCCTGCGTCATGCGGTTCACCGGGGAGGACGACGCCGTCGAGATCTGCAACGGCACCCGCTATGGCCTGACCGCCGCGATCTGCACCGCCGACGAGGCGCGGGCCTACCGGATCGCCCAGCGGCTCGAGGTGGGCATGGTGTTCGTCAACAACTACATGCGCCGGTCGTTCCTCGGCTCGCCGTTCGGCGGCCAGAAGGGGAGTGGATTCGGGCGCGAGAACGCGGTCGAGACCCTCCACGAATTCGTGCGCTCCAAGAACATCCGGTTTCCGTCCGGTCGCGGCGAGATCCCCACCTGGCCGCCGCGCGACTGACCGGCGCACGGGCGAAGCTCACTCCGCCGTCCGGGCGAAGCTCACTCCGCCGTCCGGGGCACCGCCTCCTTGATGTCGTGGTCAAGCTCGGTGTTGCGGTTGGACTGAGGGTCGCGCTCCAGCGCCAGGCTCCCGCCCGCGGTGAAGTACGGCTTGCCCGCGATGACCAGGTCCTCGGCGGGGAAGCGGGTGATGATCTCGCACCCGTCGTGGGTGACCACCATCTGCTCCTCGATCCGCGCCGCCGACCAGCCGTCGGAGGCCGGCCAGAACGTCTCCAGCGCGAACACCATCCCCTCCTGGATCTCCTCGGGGTGGTCGAGTGAGACGAGCCGGCTGAAGATCGGCTTCTCCCAGATCGTCAACCCCACGCCGTGGCCGAACTGCAGCGCGAAGGCCGCCTCCTCGTCGGGGAAGCCGAACTCCTGGGCCTTGGGGAAGACCTCGACGACCTCCGCGGTGCTCACGCCGGGGCGGATGCGGTCGATGGCGGCGTCGAGGTAGTAGCGGCAGCGCTTGTACGCGTCGACCAGCGGCCGCGATGCGCTGGCCACCGCGAAGGTGCGGTAGTAGCACGTGCGGTAGCCCATATAGCTGTGCAGGATGTCGAAGTAGGCGGGGTCGCCGGGGCGCAGCGCGCGGTCGGTGAACACATGGGGATGCGGGCTGCAGCGCTCGCCCGAGATCGCGTTGACCCCCTCCACGAACTCCGAGCCCATCTCATAGAGGACGCGGTTGACGAGCGCCACGCAGTCGTTCTCACGGATGCCGGCGCGCATGGTGCGGTAGAGCTCCTCGTAGGCGGCGTCGACCATCGCGCAGGCCATGTTGAGCAGCGTGATCTCGTCCTGGGTCTTGATCATCCGCGCCTGCTGCATGAGCTGCTGCCCGTCGACCACCTCGATCCCCTCGCGCTGGAGCGCGAACAGCACCGGCGGCTCGATGGCATCGATGCCCACCGGCTCTGACAGCAGCCCGCGCTGCTCGAGCTCGACGCGGATCTTGGCGGCCACGTCCTCCGCCCGGCCGGACTCCGGCGACATCGCGCCGCGCATCGTCGAGATCCCGGCGCGGCTGCGGCCGTCACCGAGCCACGGGTTGTAGAGCTGGTGGTGGCGGGCGGCCGATCCGAAGTCCCACATGATCGGTTCGTCTCCCCGCGGCAGCAGGCAGAACCGGTTGAGCTTGTCCTGGGCCCACGTCCCGATGTGGGTGGCGGTGATGTAGCGGATGTTCGACATGTCGAAGCAGAGCAGCGCGCCCATCTCGGACTCGGCCAGCAGCGCCGTGACGCGGGCCAGGCGCTCCTCACGCAGGCGGTCGTAGCGAACCCGCTCCTCCCAGTCCACGCCCATGACGCCGTAGCTATGCAGACCCACTGGCTTCACCCACCCTCGGTCGGATTTGGCTGCAAACGATTGCAGGGAAGCATACCCCTGAGCTTGACGCCCCTCAAGCGCTCGGCTAGAGTGCCTGCAAACGATTGCAGAGTGAGGAGCACACGCGTATGGGCGCCGATCAAGGGACGACCCTCGGCTGGGTGGGCGTGGGCCGCATGGGCCGCGCCCTGGTCACCAGGTTGCTACAGGCGGGCCACGAGGTCAGCGTGTACAACCGCACCCGGGAGAAGGCCGCCGACCTCGAGCAGCTGGGCGCCACGATCGTCGACGCGCCGTCCGATCTCGCCGACCGGGACATCGTCTTCACGATGGTCGCGGGCTCGGCCGACGTCGAGGAGGTGTGCCGCGGGCTGCTCTCACGCGACGACGTGGCCCCGGGGCTCATCGTGGACTCCACCACGATCTCACCCACGGCGGCCGAGAGCATCCGGGCGACGGCGCACCAGCGCGGCACCGCGATGCTGGCCGCCCCGGTCAGCGGCAACCCCAAGGTGGCCGAGAGCGGGCGCCTGACGATCGTCGCCTCGGGCCCGCCCGACGCCTTCGAGCGGGCGCGGCCCTACCTGGAGCTCCTCTGCCGCCGCGTCACCTACGTCGGGGAAGGAGAGCGCGCGCGACTGGTCAAGATCTGCCACAACCTGATGCTCGGGGTGGTTGCCCAGTGCCTGGCCGAGATCACAGTCCTGGCGGAGAAGGGGGGCGTCGCGCGCGCCGATTTCCTGGAGTTCCTCAACGACAGCGTCATGGGCTCCACGTTCACCCGCTACAAGAGCCCGGCGTACGTCAACCTGGACTTCACGCCCACGTTCACGCCCGAGCTCCTGCTCAAGGATTTCCATCTCGGCTTCGAGGCGGCACGGGCCCACGACGTGACCATGCCGCTCGCCGCCACCACCGAGCAGATCGTCCAGGGACTGGCTGGGCTCAAGGGCAACACGGTCGACTTCGCCGCGCTCCTCGAGCTGTGCGCGGACGCGTCGGGACTGCGCCTGGAACCGGAGAACGTCGACGTCGACGATGGCCTGGACCCGCTCGGCGTGGCGGCCAACGGCGACGGCGACGGCGTCAAGCCCGCTCCCGCGGGCGGGCGGGCCGGGTCCTGACGATGGCCGGGCTCCAGTCCGCCGAGCAGGTCGACACGGCCGGCGCCTACCTCGAGGCGTACGGGCGCATGCGGCTCATCCGCGAGTTCGAAACGGCCATGCACCGCCTGTTCCTGCGCGGCGAGGTCCATGGGACCACTCATCTCTACGCCGGCCAGGAGGCCGTCGCGGTCGGGGTCTGTATGGCGTTGGACGCCGATGACTATGCCGCCGGCACGTATCGGGGCCACGGCCACGCGCTGGCCAAGGGGACGCACCCCGAGCCGCTCATCGCCGAGATGCTGGGGCGGGCGACCGGAGTGTGCGGTGGCCGCGCGGGCTCGATGAACGTCATCGACCTCGCCCACGGGCTCGTCGGCTGCTACGGGATCGTCGGCGGCTCGATCGCCGCTGCGCTCGGGGCAGGGTTCTCGGCCCAGCGCCAGGGCCGGGTGTCGGTGGGCTTCTTCGGCGACGGCGCCACCAACCAGGCGTACTTCCACGAGTGCCTGAACATGGCCTCGGTGAAGCGCCTCCCGATCGTCTTCGTGTGTGAGAACAACCTCTACGCCGAGTTCACGCCGATGGCCGATGGCACCGCGGGGGCGGACATCGCCGCGCGCGCCGCCGCCTACGCCATGCCCTCGGCCGTCGTCGACGGCAACGACCTGTGGGCGGTCCACGCCGCCGCCGCCCAGGCCGTGGCGCGCGCCCGCGCGGGGGAGGGCCCGACCCTGCTGGAATGCCAGACCTACCGACACTACGGCCACTCCAAGAGCGATCCCGCGCCCTACCGGACCAAGGAGGAGCTCGAGCGCTGGCGCGAGCGCGATCCGCTCAGCCTCGCGCGCGACCGGCTGTTGCGTGAAGGGCTGCCCGAGGAGGAGATCGCCGCGGTCGAAGCGGCCACCACCGCCGAGCTCGATCGCGCCGTGGAGAACGCCCTGGCTGCGCCCTACCCCGATCCCGCCGCCGACGCGGCCACGGAGTACGCGCCGTGAGCGACCTCGAATTCAGGGTCGCCATCCGCGACGCGCTCGCCGAGGAGCTCGACCGCGACCCCTCGGTGGTGTTCTTCGGCGAGGACGTCGCCGTCGCCGGCGGGGTCTTCAAGGCCACCCCGGAGCTCTTCGAGCGCTTTGGCCCCGAGCGCGTCTTTGACACCCCGATCTCCGAGCTGGCCCTCGCCGGAGCCGCCTACGGCGCCGCCGTCACCGGCCTGCGCCCGGTGTTCGAGGTGATGTTCGGCGACTTCATGGCCCTGGCCATGGACAGCCTCGTCAATCAGGCGGCGAAGTTCTGGTACATCAGCCACGAGCAGGGGACCGTGCCCCTCGTGGTGCGGTCGGCGGTCGGGGCAGGCGGGCGCTTCGGCGCCATCCACTCCCAGACCCACGGCACGTGGTTTCAGGGCATCCCCGGCCTGAAGATCGCCTTCCCGTCCTCACCAGCCGAGGCCAAGGGGCTGTTGAAGGGCGCGATCCGCGACGACAACCCGGTCGTCTTCCTGGAGCACAAGCGGCTGTATTCGGTCACCGGGCCGGAGCCCGCACCGGGTCAGGAGGTCATCGCGCTCGGTCAGGCCGCGGTGTCCCGGGCCGGCGATGACGTGACGATCGTCTCGGTCGGCAAGGGGGTGCCTGACGCGCTCGCCGCGGCCGACGCGCTCGCGGGCGACGGCATCTCGGTCGAGGTGATCGACCTGCGCACGCTGCGTCCGCTCGACGTGGCGACGGTGCTCGAGTCGGTGGCTCACACCAACCGGCTGCTCGCCGTCGAGGAGGGCCCGCGGACCGGTGGCTGGGCCACCGGGTTGCTCGGGGCGGTGGCCGAGGAGGGCCTGCACGACCTCGACGACGCCTGGATCCTCGCCACCGACGAGACGCCGATCCCGTATAGCCCGACGCTGGAGGACGCGTTTCTGCCCGACGCCGACGCGATCGCCGCGTCGGTGCGGTCACGGCTCGGCGTCGCCGCCTGAACGGCACCACGAGTGCCGACGGCCCGCACATCGGGCGCGGACCGCCGGCAGGAGCAGCAGGCCCCTTGTGGGTCTCGACAAGCTTCTCGGTCGCGTGGCCACCGACCCGTGGCCAACGCTCTCCCCCGAGTGGACGCGCATCGTCGCGGTCTGAGTGATCAACGCGCGCTGGGCGCCCGGATTTGTATCGGTCGCGCTGCCGAAGCTTCAGCAATGCTCCCGGCGCCCGGTCGGGCGCCTACGGCTCTCAGCGGGAGCGAGCTCGGCCGGGCTCAGCCGACCGGCGCGACCGCTGACTTGACCAGCGTCGTCGCCGGGGAGATGTAGGTGCCGCGGTTCTCGCCCTGGCAGATCGCGGAGATGGCGTCGCGCTCGTCGAAGTCGAATACGTGGAGCGGCAGCGCGTAGTCGCGCGCCAGCACGATCGCCTGCTGGTCCATGACCCGGAGGTCACGCTCGAGCACGTCGCTGTAGCCGAGCGAGTCATACCGGTGCGCGCCGGGCTCCTTGCGCGGGTCGCGGTCATAGATCCCGTCGGTGCCGTGCTTGGCCAGCAGGATCGCGTCGGCGCCCAGCTCGATCGCCCGCTGCACCGCCGGGTAGTCGGTGGTGACGTAGGGCTGCCCGATGCCGCAGGCCAGCAGCACCAAGCGCTCGCGCTCAAGGTGCGAGAGGGCGCGCAGGCGGATGAACGGCTCGGCCATCGAGTGCATCGGCAACGCGGTCATCAGGCGGACGTCCTCCAGGCCGCGGTGCTTGAGCACGCCGCGCAGCAGGATGCCGTTCATCACGGTGCCGAGCATGCCGATGTTGTCGGCCTCGGCGCGCTCGATGCCCCACTCCTCGGCGACGTTCCCGCGGAAGAAGTTGCCCCCGCCCACGACGACGGCTTCCTCGACGCCGAGATTGCGGGCGGCGATCAGCTGGTCGGCGACGTACTCAATCGCCTGTGAGTCGAGCCCGAAGGACGCATCTCCCGCAAATGCACGCCCGCTGAGCTTGACGACGACGCGCCGGTAGCGGAGCGATGACACGCGGCAAGCCTAGCGTATGCGCGCGTGGGCACCCGGTGGCCGCGAGCAGCCGCCAAACGTGTCAGGCTTGCAGTCAGATGCCGCATGCGGGCGCCGCCAAGACGCCGCCGCCGCACTCCCCGGGCGCAGCGCGCGCCCGGGCGCGTAGCTGGTTCTCCTACCAGGCCAACGTCACGGGACGCGGCATCGTGGCCAGCTACAGCCCGCGCTTCTGGGGCATCGTCGTCGTCCTCGGCATCATCACGGGGGCCGGCGCGTCGGCGCTCGTCGCGCTGCTGCACCTCGTCGAGCACCTCGCCTTCGGGTATCGCAGCGGCCCGTTCCTGGACGGCGTGGCCGCCGCCGCCGACTGGCGTCGCGTCGCCGCGCTCGTTGTAGCTGCCGTGGTCGTCGCCGTCGGCACCTACGTCCTCGGACGCCTGCCCGTGTCGGGTGGGACCGAGGTCTCGGAGGCGGTGTGGCTGCGCGGCGCCCACATGGCGGTCATCCCGAGCATCGCCCGGGCCGTGGTGTCGATCGTCACCGTCGCCCTCGGGGTGTCGCTGGGCCGCGAGGGCGCTCCCCAGCTTGTCGGCGCCGCGACCGCAAGCTGGCTGTCTGACTGGGGAGGGCTGCCGACCTGGCAGCGGCGCCTGCTCGTGGCGTCCGGGGCGGGGGCGGGGTTCGCGGCCGTCTACAACGTGCCGCTGGGCGGGTCGCTGTTCGCCCTCGAGGTGCTGCTGGGAACGCTCGCGCTCCCCCTGGTGCTGCCCGCGCTCGCCACGTCGGTCATCGCCACCTGCGTGGCGTGGATCACGCTGGGCACCGGACCCACCTACCGGCTTCCGGCCTACGCGGTCCATCCCCAGCAGCTCGCCTGGGCGGCGCTCGCCGGACCCATCATCGGCGTGGTGGCGATCCTGTGGGTCCGCATCATCGCCTGGGCCGGCTCGCACCGTCCGACGGGACGCAGGCGCTACGTGGCGCCGTTCATCGTCTTCCCCATCCTCGGACTGGTCTCGATCAGGTACCCGGAGCTGCTCGGCAACGGCAAGGGCGTCGTCCAGCTCGCCGCGCTGGGGAGCGTGTCGTTCGGCCTTCTCTGGATCCTGTTCATCCTCAAGCCACTGGCCACGGCCGCGTGCCTGTGGACCGGCTCGCCGGGGGGCCTGTTCACGCCGACGCTGACCGTCGGCGCCCTCCTGGCCGGGATCCTGGGCTACGGGTGGCTCCACCTCTTCCCGGGTGCCCGGACGGGGAGCTACGCCATCATCGGCGGCGGCGCCTTCCTGGCCGCCTCGATGCAGGGACCTCTGTCCGGGGTGGTCCTGGTGCTCGAGCTCACTCGCAACTTCGACTCGCTGATGGCGCCCACGCTGCTCGCGGTGGTGGAGGCGACGGTCATCGCCAGGCGCCTCGGTGCGCCGTCGATCTACTCGGCGCGGCTGCGACCCGACCCGGACGAGCTGACGGCGCGCTCACCCGGCGCCGCCGCCGTCAACACCCTGGAACGCGTCGGCTCGCTGCCCGCCGATGCCGATCCGCCGGACCCCGACTCGCCCACGGCCCCTTAAACGCCAAGAGCCCCGGTCACCTCTCGGCAACCGGGGCCCATGCCAGTCAATCTGTTAGGCGGCTCGCCGCAGCTCCTCGAGCGCCGTGCTCATGGCCAGACGGCTGAGGCCCTGGGCCTCCAGCTCACGGGCCTTGCTGAGCGGAATGCCCAGCTCGATCCCGGTCTGGCGGAGGTTGAGCGGCTCCGCGCCGGCCAGGCCGAACCGCAGCCTGATGACGTTGCGCTCGGCCTCGGGCAGACCGCCCACCGCGCCGCTGATCAGCTCCTGGCGCTCGGCCGACTCCACCTCTTCGGTGGGCTCGGGCCGATCGGAGGCGAGCAGATCGCCAAAGGCGGTCTCGCCGTCCTCGCCAACGGGCTGGTCGAGGCTGGTGAGGCCCCGGGTGAGCTCGCGCAGCTCGGCGACCTCTTCGACGTCGAGCTTGGCCTCGGCGGCAATCTCCTCGTCGGTGGGCTCGCGACCCAGCTTGGTGCTGAGCTCGGACTCCACCTTGCGCACCTTGGTCTGGCGCTGTGCGACGTGCACAGGCAGGCGGATGGTGCGCCCGTGGTTCTGCAGGCCGCGCTGCAGGGCCTGGCGGATCCAGAGGGTGCCGTAGGTCGAGAACTTGAAGCCGCGGCGCCAGTCGAACTTCTCGACGGCGCGGATCAGGCCAAGCATGCCCTCCTGCACCAGGTCCTCCATGGGCAGGCCATGTCCCTGGTACCGGCGAGCCTGAGAGACGACGAGCCGCAGGTTGGAATTGATCATCCGCTCCTTGGCGGCCAGGTCTCCACGCTCGATGCGCTTGGCCAGCTCGATCTCCTCATCGGCCGTCAGCAGAGGGTGCTGCCGAGCGGAACGCAGGAAGAGGTCAAGCGAGTTCTCCGTCATGGCGCCCGTGCCGACACCCGCGGTCAAGCGCGCGTCAGTGGCCGGGCGACGCTCCGCGGGCGCGCGACGCCGGGGCTGGCGGCGGCGCGACGGTGCAGTCGCAGCAGAGCCGTGCTCGCCACGACCGCGGGACCGCGGGCGCTGGTTTGTATCGTGATGCTCGCTCCGACCCTGTGTGGGGGTCTCGCGCGCATCGTTGTCAAAGCTGTTCAGAACGATCTCCGTGTCTCGCATGGGTTTTCTCCACCGGTAATGATACCAACTTGTTCGACGATTGTCGAACTAAGACCAAGGCGCATGTTCCGGCTGACAGAAAGAAGGGCCTGGGGACGCTATTCGCCCACAGACCCATCTTTCCCGCCTGCGGATCAATTACGCAGGCAAAGCTTCAATTGGACGTATTGACTGGCTAAGAATGGCGCTAACTTGTGCGCAGACGCACAAATCAATACCCCAGATGGGGGGTCCTTCAGGCGCCGTTCACCAACTTCGCTATGTCAGGCGTCCCCAGACCGGTCACCAAATCGTACCCGGGTCCGGCCGTGTATGCACCATTGGCACCGATGGTGATGTCGTTGAAGGCGGTTGACGGCTCGGTCGAGTAGAGGACCGGGCCGGCGAAGCCAAGGCCGGCGTGGGCGCCGTTCACGCGGGCCCAGATGCCCTGCCACGACGGTGCGCTGGCGCTGGTGCCGCCGATCCCCTCGACCGTCCCGCTGACGACCACGTCGTAGCCGCTCTCAGGGTCGGCGTCGAGGCTGACGTCCGGGACGCCGCGCGTCGGCGGGGCGGCGACGCCCAGCACCTTGGCGTTGGCCTGGAACGACGCGGCCGGCTCGACCGGGCTCAGTCCGCCGCCACCGGCGTACCAGCCAATCTCCGACAGCGGGTTGTTGTTCAGCACGCTCGTGCCGCCCACGCCGATGCCGTAGGGGCTGGAGGCCGGGTAGGTGGTGTCCGGGATCCCCGCGGGGACGCCGTTGACGCCGGTGATGGCCGGGCACTGCGAGCCGGTGTCACCCGAGGAGAAGAACATCGTCTGCCCCTGGGCGTCGGCCTGCTTGAGCACGGCGTCGAGGCCGGTGGTGAAGCCGGAGGCATCGGCGAGGATGTCGCACTCGCCGGCGGAGAAGCTGCCCTGCTGGGCGATGTCGTCGGTGACCCACCGGTTGATCGTGGTGAGGATGTCGCTGTCGTTGAGCGACGGTCCGACGTACACGTTGAGCGTGGTCACGCCCGGAGCGAAGGCGGTGGAGTACTGGCTGTCCAGATCCCACTCGTCGTCGCCCGAGGTGTCCGTCGAGGGCGTGCCGACGTTGATCTGGTTCCACGTCACCGTGGGCAGGCCGTAGGTCTTCTCGAACGTCGCCAGGTCCGCCTTGGGCTGGCTGACGTCGCCCTCGGTCATGATCGCCAACTGCTGCCCGGAGCCGGTCTGTGCCGACGGGGCGTCGTACATCGCGTTGAGCTGCTGCGGGGTGTACGTGGCCGGGTAGTTGAGGGAGGTGGGCAGCCCCGCGGCCGGCAAGGCGGCCTTGCCCGCGCTCAGCGCGGCGGCCGAGCGGACAGACGGGGCGGGGATCGCCACCTTGGAGAGGCTGGAGAGGCCGAGCACGGCGCTGACGTCCGAGGCGAACGACGCCGGCAGGTGAGCGGCCCTGGAGGCCGCGAAGAAGGTGCCGTTGGCGGCCGAGTGGAAGCGCTCGAAGCCGGTCTGCAGCGCGCTCGAGAGCTGGCTGGAGGAGCCGCTCAGGGTGACCAGGAGCCGGTTGGCCGACACCGAGGAGACCGCGAGGTTGTTGGCGGCCGCCCAGCTGCGGATGGTGTCGATCGTGGCCGCGGACGGGGAGTACTGCGCGGCGAACTGGGCCGGGGTGAGCGCGGCGTGGGGCTTGGCGATGAAGGCGTTCAGTGCGCTCTGGTTACGCTCGGCCAACGCCAGCGTGACCGACATCCGCGACGCGCTGTACGCGCCCGAGTCGGTGGCGTTGTTGACGCGCCATGCTGCGGTGCCGGCGGTGCCGGCCAAGGCTGACGGCGCACAGGCCATGGCGGCGGTCACTGTCGTGGCGGCGATGGCCAGCCACACACGGCTACTCAAGCCGTTCCTCATCGGTACTCCCTCCTGAAGGGTCGCTCGGGCCGGCGCTCCCCTGGATTTCAGAGCACCGATTGGCGCGTGAAACCTACCGTGATGGCCCGGATTTCAAACCTTAAGCGCCGTGGAGGGTCGCCTGTGCGTCCGGCCCTAAAAGTACAGGCGCTCCATGGCGCTGTCCTCGTCGGTGTCCGGGTCGGCGAAGGTCTCACGGGCCAGGTCCAGGAACGCCGCCGCGGCCGGAGCCAGCCGGCGGCCCTCGCGCCAGGCCAGCGTGATGTCGCGCCGCAGCGACGGCTTCACCAGCCGCGCCACCGACACCTCGGCGCCGGGCCGCTCCGCGTCTGAACGGGGCAGGATCGACACCCCGAGGCCGCGGCCGACGAGCCGGCGGATCCGCTGGCTCTCGTTTGACTCGAGCGTCACCTTCGGCTCGAAGCCGGCCTCGCGACCGGCGGCGAAGAGCAATTCCCGCAGCCGGGCCCCGACGCGGAAGCTGATGAACTGCTCGTCGGCCAACTCCGCCATGCGGACCTCCTCGCGGCCGCTGAGGGGGTGATCCAGCGGCAGCAGGACCACGAGCTCCTCGGACACGAGCTGATGCAGCCCCAGGCCATGGGACTCGACGCGCTCGGTGACCGACAGGAAGGCCAGGTCGAGCTCGTCGATGCGCAGCATCTCGGCCATCTCCTCGCTGGACTGCTCGCGCACGGTCAGCCCGACGCCGGGGTGAAGGTCGTGAAACAGGGCGAGCGGGAGGGAGAGGTCGATCGGCCCCATCGTGTGCATGGCGCCGATCGTCACGTGGCCGGTGTCCATCCCGCGCAGGGCCTGCAGCTCCGTGCCGGCGGCCTCCAGCTCGCCCAGTACCCGGCGCGCCCGGCCGACGAGGACCTCCCCGGCGGCGGTGAGCGACACGTGGCGGGTCGTCCGCTCCACCAGGGCGAGGCCGACCTCGTCCTCCAGCCGGCGGATCTGCTGCGACAGCGCGGGCTGGGCCACGTGCTCGCGCTCCGCCGCACGCGTGAAGTTCAGCTCCTCGGCGAGGGCCACCAGGTAACGGAGCTGGCGCAGTTCCATAACGTCAGATTATAAATCACCGCGAATACGCGTCTTGGACTTCTAGAGGGCGATCCCCGATCATGATTCGTGCAGTACCTCTCCTCCCTCGAGCGCGCCCCGAGTCCGGCCTCATATCCCGCCGGTTCCGGGGCGCTCTCACTTTAAGCCCCGCCTCGAGCCGTTATGCGCTTCCTGGGGCGATGGTGTGGCAGCTGCTCCCTTCCGTGAAGTGTCTGTCCTGGGTATGTGGCGTACGTCAACGGCGGGCTATCGAGGGAGGCACGGGAGGCTGGTCGCGGCCCTCGGGCGGACCTTTGGTAGATCTTCCGTCTGAGGCCGCCCGGGGATATCTACCAAAAGCCCCCTGCAAAGTCGGCCATTTGTGCTCCGACCCGCCTTCCCAAGTCAGTCGTTGACGTGCGCTGATACCCAGGCCAGACGCCGAAAGTCCACCGACTGGCCGCCTCAGCCCAGCCCGAACAACCGAACCGCGTTCTCTTTCAGCACCAAAGGCCGCACCTCATCCTTGATGGGGAGCTTCTCGAAGTCAGACAGCCACCGGTCGGGGGTGATCAGCGGGAAGTCGGACCCGAAGAGCATCTTGTCCCGCAGCCGGGTGTTGATGTACTGCACCAGGATCTCCGGGAAGTACTTGGGCGACCAGCCGGATAGATCGATGTAGACGTTGGGCTTGTGGACCGAGATGGCCAGGGCCTCCTCCTGCCACGGGAACGAGGGGTGAGCGAGGATGATGTCCAGGCCTGGGAACTCGGCCGCCACATCGTCGACGGCCATCGGGTTGGAGTACTTCAGGCGCACGCCGCCGCCCCCCGGCATCCCGGCGCCGATCCCCGTCGTGCCCGAGTGAAACAGGGCGATGAGGCCCGCGGAGGCGATCACGTCATACAGGGGGAACCACGCCGGGTCGTTGGGCCAGAACGCCTGGGTGTTGGGATGGAACTTGAAGCCGCGCACCCCGGCCTCGATCAGCTCCTGTGCCTCGCGCACGGCCAGCTTGCCCTTGTGGGGGTCGACCGAGCCGAATGGGATGAGGACATCGGGATTGGCGCGCGCCGCCTCGAGCACCTCGGAGTTGCCCAGGCGCTTGCGGCCCATGCCGGCCTCGTCGTCGACGTTGAAGATGACCGCCATGAGGTTGCGCTCGCGGTAGTAGTCGGCGACCTCCTGGGCTGACGGCTGCGGCGGGTGCCCGCCGAAGTACTTCCCGGCCGCCTCGAGGATCTCGAGCGTCACCGGGTCCTGCGGCTCGTCGTGGTTTCGCTCAGCGTGCACGTGCACGTCGATGGCGGCGACCTTGGTCAGGTCGATCTCGGCCGTTGCCATGGGGGTCAGCCGTAGAGGCGGACCAGGGACTCCGCCACCAGCGCGGGCTTCTCGGAGCCCTTGACCTCGACGGTGACCTTCACCTTCATCTGCTTGCCGCCCGGGACATCGGACACCTCCACCACCTCGGCGCCGCCGCGCCACTCGGCCCCGACGGGAAGCGGCGCGGGGAAGCGGACCCGGTCCAGGCCGTAGTTGACGCCGGTCTTGGCGTCGTTGACGGTGAGGAGCTCACCGGTGATCGGGGCCAAGAGCGACAACGTCAGGAAGCCGTGCGCAATGGTCCCACCGAACGGGGACTCCTTGGCGCGCTCGGGATCGACGTGGATGTACTGGTGGTCGTCGGTGGCGTCGGCGAACTGGTTGACCCGATCCTGCTCCATCTCGCGCCATTGGGTGTAGCCGGCGTGCTTGCCGACGAGATCCTGGAGGCCGGCCAGATCCGTGACCAGGCCGGAAGTCTCTGAAGTGCTCACGATCGTCCTTTGCGCAGTGGTGATGCGTCCAGGAATCCTGGACGCGGGCCCGGCGGCCCGGGGGCATCGCTGAACGCTACCGATAAGTCAGATATGTCTGTTGACGCGCACCCCGAGGCGCAGTCCCTGAGCGCTCAGGGCAAGCATTTCTCATGTTCGATGACGGCGGTCCTTGTCGGCCGCGTCCGCGAACATGGCGGCGACGGCGCCGTCGCCGAGCTGCTGCGGTTGGCCGGCAGTGACCGCTCCGCGCGGTACCTGACCGACATCGCCAACTGGATCTCCTTCGACGAGGGCGCGGCCCTGTGGCGCGCCGGCGCGCTGGTCACCCACCACCCGGAGTTCGCCCGCGCCGTGGGCGAGGACGCCGCCCGCTACCTCAACGCCTCGCCGGTGGCCAACCTGCTGCGCCAGCTCGGGTCGCTCGAGGTCGTCTACGGGCAGATCGCCACGACGGCGAGCAAGTACAGCACCGCCACCATCCTGGAGGCGGTCGATTGCGGGCCGGGGTTCGCCGAGATCCACGCCACGCCGGTCCAGGGCTTCCCGCGCGACGCCAACCACTGCGCGTGGACCTGCGGCATCCTCACCCAGCCGGCGATCCTGTTCGGCCTTCCGCCCGCCGTCGTCCACCACGAGCATTGCGCCGCCTACGGCGCTGCGCGCTGCGAGTACCGCGTCACCTGGGTGGTCGACGGCCACTCCGCCCAGACCGACGGCATCGGTCCAGCTCCCCCCGATCAACAGCTGCTCGCGTGCCAGCTCCACGGTCGCCATTTCACTCTCCCTCTCGGAGTTCGTTGCCGTATTCGGACCGCTCTGTGCGGGGAGCGGCCGAATGTTCACGGCGCGAACACTAGTCCGTTTGTGTCTTGTGATGGGCGGTTGACGGCAGGGAAGAGTCGGCGTGACGGCGAAGGGGTAGCTAGCAGGAGCGATTGGGTGGACGCCTATACTGAGCCGACCCGACGAGGAGCGACGCTTTGCAGGAGATGGTGATCTACGGCGTGAGCTTCGACATGGTCGGCAAGCAACCGATCGTGCTGCTCAAGACCGTTGAGAGCAACAAGTTCCTGCCGATCTGGATCGGGCATCCAGAGGCGGCGGCGATCCTGATGAAGCTCCAGGGCGCGTCGACCCCGCGTCCGATGACGCATGACCTCCTCTCGGACATGCTCGGGGAGCTGGAGGTCGAATGCACCCGCGTGGCGGTCACCGAGCTGCGCGAGAACACCTTCTACGCCTCGATCTCCCTGCGCGCCAACGGCCGCGAGCTCGAGATCGACTCCCGCCCCTCCGACGCGCTGGCCCTGGCGGTCCGCTCGGGCGCTCCGATCTTCGCCGCCGACGAGGTCATCACCGAGTCCGCGATCGAGTTCGAGCACGAGGTCGAGGACACCGAGGAGGTCGTCGAGAAGTTCAAGGACTTCCTGGACAAGGTGACCCCGGAGGACTTCGCCTCCGACGAGTAGGCGCACCGCCCGCCGTCACATCGTTGACGCGTGGACGAATGACCCGTTGCGCCGCATTCCGGCGTATCTTACAGTCCCACCGGTTGACCGGATCTCACCGGTCAGGGAATCTGAGGGCGCGAAAGGGCATGGTGGCGGGATGCGTATGAGGTCGATGCCGCTGGGCGGCATGGTGGCGGGCGTCGTCGCCCTCGGTCTGCTGGGCGGGTCCGCCGTGGCGGCAACCCCGGCCAAGGCGCCAAAGCCCCGGGACGTGGCCGCGGCGCGTGCGGTGATCCGGACGCTGACGCGGTATGACGAGACCGCCGTGCGACACGAGGGCGTGATCACCGCGGCGGCCAAGGCGATGGTCGCTCAGGTCAAGGCGGGGTGTGCCGGGAGCATTCCCTCCTCGATCGCGAACGGCACCAAGCAACAGGAGGGCGTCTTCATCGATCTCGCCTCGGAGGGTGCCCTCGACCTCACAGTCCGCGCCATCCACCCGCTCGATCACGCCGCGCGGGCCCTGTCGAAGGGCTTCGATCGCGTCCACTTCTCCGACCGAGCATTCACGCGCCGGATCCACAACACGGGCAAGGCGCAGCGACTCCTAGTGGCGATCCAGCCGAGCGACCTCTGCGCCGACGTCAAGGCGGCAGCCGCGGGCGGGTTCGCCGCCGATGCGCCGGGCACCACCGCCTTCCTCAAGGGCGTTGACAGGCTTGATCCAGGCCCGATGGAGTCGGTTCCGACCATCATCAAGAAGGTCAGGGCCGACCTGCTCACCGAGAGCGACCGTGCCGCGCTCAAGCGCCTGCAGAAGGTGGACGCCCGCTTTCAGACGTTCTCCGCCAACCTCGGGGTGCGCTGGGGGGCCGACCTGGGCAAGGTGCTGACGAGCGCGCCGCCCGCCGCCGGTAGCGGCACCGGAGGTGGCTTCCCGACGGGCCCACCGCCCCCACCCCCGACGACCCCACCGCCCCCACCCCCGGCGAGCTCCCAGGCGGTGATGACGTCGGCGTTCGCCGCGTTCTAAGCGATCAGGCGGGTACGACGACCGCGGCCAGCACCCGTTCGACGAGCTCGTCGAACGAGATCCCGGCCGCCTCCGCGGCGAGCGGAAGCAGGCTGGTCTCCGTGAGCCCGGGGATGGGGTTGACCTCGAGCACGAATAGCTCGCTGGTCGCGTTCTCGAGCATCAGGTCGACCCTGGCGAATCCGGCGCAGCCGAGCAGGCCGTAGGTCTCCAGCGCGATCTCGCCCGCCCGCGCCGCGACCGCGTCGTCGATCTCGGCGGGGCAGACGAAGCGGGTGCGGCCGATCTCGTAGCGGGCCTCGAAGTCGTAGAAGTCCTCCTGCTCGGGGACCGCCTCGACGATCGGGAGCACCACCGGGACGCCGTCCTCATCGACGATCGACACCGCCAGCTCCCGGCCCTCGACGTAGCGTTCGAGCAGCACCTTGCGGTCATAGGAGAAGGCGGCGACGAGCGCCGTGGGGACGTCGGCGGCGCTGCGGGCGAACTTGATGCCCAGCGCCGACCCCTGTCGGGCGGGCTTGACCACGATCGGGAACTCCAGGCGGTCCTCGATCGCCGGCAGCGCCTGGGCGGCCCCCAGCGCGCCGAGGGCGGTCTCGTTGAAGGCATAGAAGTCCGGCGTCGGGATCCCGCGGTCGCGCATCGCGTGCTTGGCCAGGACCTTGTCCGAGGCGCGGATGCAGGCCGAGATCCCGGAGCCCGTGTGGGGGATGCCCACCACCTCCAGCAACTCCTGGACCGTCCCATCCTCGCCGTCGGAGCCGTGCAGGGCGACGAAGGCGACGTCGGGCCGGTGAGCGGTGAGCTGGGCGACGAGGTCGGACCCCACGTCGATCGGGATCGCCTCGTGGCCGAGACGCTCGAGCGCATCCTGGACGCGCGCCCCGGACCGGAGCGACACCTGGCGCTCCAGTGAGCGCCCGCCCTTGAGGACGGCGACGCGCATCAGATCATCCGGTGCGTTTGCGCGGGACGGGCATGGGGAGGACCTGGGCCAGCTCCTCGCCCGCCCGTCGCTCGCGGTCCTGCGCGATCCGCGCCGCTGCCGCCGTCACGTCGGAGCGTTCCTGGCACGCCGGCTCCGCGGGCAGCCCGGCCTGCATCGACTGCGCGGGCTGCGCGGGCTGGGCGGGCTGCGCGGGCTGGGCGGGCTGCGCGCCGGTGAGCGTGCCGTACATCGCCACCTGCTCGCGCACGACCTCGCCGATGCGGCGGACCCCCTCGCGGATGGAGTCCTCATCGACGCCGGAGAAGTTCAGGCGCATCGCCGACCCGCCACGGCCGTCCACGAACGCAGCCCGGCCGGGGACGAAGGCGACATGCTCGCGCAGCGCCCGCGCCAGCAGGTCGGTGGTGTCGATGTAGTCGGGCATCGTGGCCCAGATGAAGAGGCCGCCCTGCGGGTGGGTCCAGTCGGCCTCCCGGGGGAAGTGCTCGGCCAGCGCGTCGAGCATCACGTCACGGCGCCGCCGGTAGATCTCCAGCAGCGAGCGGACGTAGTCGTCCCACGGCCCGGCGTCGAAGTAGGCGGTGACGAAGTACTGCGAGATCGATGACGAGCACAGGTCCGAGCCTTGCTTGCCGATCTGCATCTTGGCCAAGATCGGCGCCGGTGCCGCCGCCCACCCCAGCCGCACGCCGGGCGAGAGGATCTTGGAGAAGGTGCTGGCGTAGATGACGAACTCGTCGTCGAGCGCGTGCAGGGGCGGCAGCGGCTCGCCCTCATAGCGCAGCAGCCCGTAGGGGTTGTCCTCGAGGATGATGAGCTCGCGCTCGCCAGCGATCCGCACCAGCGCGCGCCGGCGCTCCAGCGACATCGTCACCCCGGCCGGGTTGTGGAAGTTGGGCACGGTGTAGATGAACTTCGGGCGCCGGCCGGTGCGCTCCAGCTCGTCGAGCGTCTGCTCGAGCTCGTCGATGCGCATGCCGTCGCGATCCATCGCCACCTGCACGACGTCGGCCTGGTAGGACGAGAAGGTGGGGATCGCTCCCGGGTAGGTCGGCGCCTCGGCGACGACGACATCGCCGGGATCGACCAGCGTCTTGCAGACCAGGTCGATCACCTGCTGGCCGCCGCTGGTCACGAGCAGCTCGTCGGTGTCGACGTCCATGCCCTCGGCGGCCATGATCCGGGCGATGCAGTCCTTGACACGGGCAAAGCCCTCGGTCGGGCCGTACTGGAGCGCCCGGGCGCACGAGTCGCTGGCGATCGTGTTCATCAGCGCCGCGTAGGAATCGGGCGGGAACGTCGAGGTGTCCGGGAGGCCGCCGGCCAGCGAGATCACGTCGTCGCGCTCGGTCAGCGCCATGAGGTCGCGCATGGCCGACGAGCGCATCACCTTCGTCCTCTGCGCGAACAGCGCCGCGTAGCGCTGGATGTCCCGAGCGGACGACCTGCGCCGCGGTGCGGTGTGGTCTCGATCCCGCGCGGCCGGGCCGGGAAGGACGGGCTCCGGGTCGCGTTCAAGCCCGCCCGGGCTCACGCTTCCGTCTCGTCTATCGTCACCACGGTCACGGTACAGCACGGTGCACCTCGTCTTCGACATCTTCCAGGGGATCGGCGTCGCTGCGGCGGTGGGCATTCGGCCGTTCCTGCCCGCGCTCGCGGTCGGCGCGCTGGGTGCCGCCGATGCTCAGATCGACTTCTCCCACACGTCGTACTCTTTCCTGGAACAGGGCCCATTCCTGCTGGTGATGTTCATCGGAGTGGTCCTGCTGGGGGCAACGGAGCGCCGCGCGAATCGCCAACTCCTCGAAGGGCAGCTCGTGACCTACACCCTGGCCGTGGTCAGCCTCGTCATCGGGGCGCTGCTGTTCGCGGGGGCGCTGGCCCAGGACCACTACGCCACCTGGCCCGGTCTCATCGCCGGCGTGATCTGCGCCGGCATCGGGCTGATGGCCACCCGCCCGCTGCTCGAGCGCGTGCGGTCGCGGCTGGACGACGAGACCGCCGGGATGCTGCCGCTGTTCTCGGAGTCGACGGCGCTGCTGGCTGCGGTCTTCACCGTGCTCCTGCCTCCGGTCGGGATCGTCGTCCTGCTGCTGTTGCTGTGGCTGCTGTTCGCCGGGCGCGGCCGCAGCGAGCAGAAGTACGCGGGCCTGCGAATCCTCCGCTAGCGCGCTAGTGGCCACCGCGCCCAAGAAGCTCGTCCTCGTCGTGGTCGACGCGATGAAGCCCGCGATGCTGGAGCGCGTCATCGCCTCCGGCCGCGCGCCGGCGATGGCGCGCATCCAGGAGGAGGGCGTCTACGTCGGCGACTGCGTGGCCGCGTTCCCCTCGGTGACGCCGGTCTGCGCCGCCACCATCACCACCGGGGTCGGGCCCGACCGCCACGAGATCCCCAGCATGAACTGGTACCACCGCGAGGAGAGCCGCTACGTCGAGTACGGCTCGAGCTTTTCGGCATCGCGGCAGTTCGGGGTGCTGCGCTCGCTCACCGACACCGTCTACCGGATGAACGCCGAGCACCTGTCCCGCGACGTCGAGACCGTGTTCGAGTCGCTCGACGACGCCGAGGTCCGCACCGCCGGGACCACCTACCTCATCTACCGCGGCCGCCATGAGCACGAGGTCGCCAACGAGTCGGCGCTGGCTCGGATCGCCACGTCGACGTTCTTCCGGCGCACGATCGAGGGTCCCCAGGAGCTGTTCTACGCCGACCTGTACGCCTCGCGACGCACCGGCTGCCGCGGCCAGCTCGGGCTGCCCGGCGCCCGCGACCAGCACACCGGATGCGTCGGCTCCTATCTGGTGGAGAACGATCTCTTCGACTTCCTCCTCTATTCGCTGCCTGACAACGACGCGTTCTCACATCGCAACGGGCCCCACGCGCAGGTGACCTCGCTGGCGGCGGCCGACCGGCAGATCGAGCGCCTGATGCACGCGGCCGGCGGCCCCGACGAGTTCCTGGAGCGGTACGCCGTGATCGTCTGCTCTGACCACTCGCAGGCGCCGGTGGAGGAGCGCATCCGCCTTGACCTCGCGTTCGAGGACTTCGACGTGGCACGGCCCAGCGCCCGCACCGCCGGCGGCGAGCTGGCGCTCAGCCCGGCGCAACGCTCGGCCATGATCTACGCGCTCGACCCCGACCAGGCGCCGGACATGTGCACCCGGGCGCGCGACGTGGCCGGCGAGCTCGAGGGCGTGGACCTGGTGATGTGGCGCCACGACGGAGAGGCGATCGTCCGCAGCCGTCGCGGCGAGCTTCACTTCGCCCCCGGAGGCGAGCTGTCAGACGCCCGCGGTGAGCGGTGGAGCGTGGAGGGCGAGCTCGGCGTGTTGCGGGCCGAGATCCAGGACGGCCGCTTCCTGTCCACGGAGTACCCGGATGCCCTGACCCGCGCGTGGTCGGCTCTGAACTGCCCCACCGCCGGCGACATCCTGCTGTCGGCCGCCCCCGGCTATGAGTTCGTCGACTGGGGCGGGTCCGACCACGTGGGTGGCGGCTCGCACGGGTCGCTGCACCGGACCGATTCGCTGGGCGCGCTGCTGTGGTGCGGGACCGGCGGAGAGGTGGGGATGGATTCCCGGTCGGCGCGCGACCAATGGTCGCTACGCGACATCGCACCGATGATCCGGGCACACTTCGGGTTAGATGGCTGATTCCATCTCGCATCCGATGCCCCCGCCGACCAGCACACATCGCGTCCCAACGGACTCTTACCGTGACTCAACAATCGACGGCTACATTCAGCCGATGCCCGAAGAGCTGACGACGGCCGTTGAGCTGCCGTTCCGCCACCGCGTCCGGCACGGGGTGCGCAAGCCCCACAACTGGCTCCAGCTGACCCGCTTCGCCGCCGTCGGCGCCAGCGGCTACGTGGTGAACCTGATCGTGTTCGCGGTGTGCGTCCACGCGCTCGTCATCAACTACAAGCTCGCCGCCGTGGCAGCGTTCGCGGTCTCGGTCCTCAACAACTTCTGGTGGAACCGCCACTGGACCTTCCGCAGCCGGCGCGAGGCCCATCCCTTCGAGCAGGCGCTGAAGTTCTTCGCCATCTCATTGGTCGCCTTCGGCTTCAGCTACGTGGTGCTGGTCTCGCTCGTCGACGGCGCCGGTTTCCCCAAGGTCGTCGCCCAGGCGATCTCGATCGCCGCCGCGACCCCACTGTCCTTCGTCGGACAGAAGCTGTGGAGCTTCAAGGCGTAGAACCCTGGTAGGCCGGAGCCGCCCCCGCTCGCCCACCGTGTTCCGCCACCAGCCCACCGGCAGACGCCTTCGGCTGGTCGTCCTCCCGGCCTTGCTGATGCTCTTGGTGCTGGCCGCGCCCGGAGCGGCGGGGGCCGCCACCACCAGCGGCAGTGGCGTCACCGGACTGCCCGGCCCGGGCCAGACCGCAGGCGGAACGGCGACCGCCACCAGCACCGCCGCCACCAGCACCGCGGTCACCACGGTGACCAAGACGGTCACCAAGACCGTGGCCGCGTCCGGGTCCCCGGTGCTCGTCACCGACCCGAACACTCCGCCCAGCGGCTACCACCTCACCGCCAACAAGGTGCTCCGCATCGCCTCGGCCGATCCCCGCGTCAAGGCCGAGCTGCGCAGGCACCCCAAGGCCATCTCCTACGAGTACACCAAGGGCGCCCCGACCTGGCAGGTGAGCTGGTTCTCCAACGGCAAGCCCCAGCGCGAACTGCTGCAGGTCTACGTCGACGACAACACCGGCGCGGTCACCCAGGCGTGGACGGGCTTCCAGGTCGCGTGGACGATGGCCCGGGGCTATCCGGGCGCGTTCGGCCGCCGCGTCAACGCGTGGTACCTCTGGGTCCCGCTCTGCATCCTGTTCGTGGCGCCCTTCATCCCCTGGCGTCGCCGCCCCAGCCTGTGGCACCTAGACCTGCTGGTGCTGGTCAGCTTCTCGATCTCGCTGGCCTTCTTCAACAACGCGAAGATCGGGCTCTCGGTCCCGCTGGTCTACCCGCCGCTCATCTACCTCATGTTGCGCCTGTTCTTCGTGGCCAACGGGCGTGGCATCCCGAAGCGACCGCTGAGCACCCTGGCGCCAACCTCCTGGCTGGCCATCGGGACCGTGTTTCTGATGGCGTTCCGGATCGGTCTCAACATCCTGAACTCCAACGTCATCGATGTCGGCTACTCGGGTGTGATCGGGGCCGACAAGCTCATCCACAGCGTCGCCCTGTACGGCCATTGGCCCAAGGACAACATGTACGGCGACACCTACGGGCCGGTCAGCTACATGCTCTACGTCCCGTTCCGGCTCATCTTCGGCTGGAGCGGCACGTGGGACTCCCTGCCCGCGGCTCATGGGGCCGCCATCTTCTTTGACCTGCTGTGCGTGGCCGGGCTCTACCTGCTCGGACGCAGGCTGCGGGGCAACCGGCTGGGCGTCGTGCTCGCCTACTGCTGGGCCGCGTATCCGTTCACGCTCTACGCGCTGAACTCCAACACCAACGACGCCCTGGTCGGAGCCGCGCTCATCTTCGCGCTGCTGGCCATCCGGACCTCGCCGGCGCGGGGGCTGATGGCCGGGCTGGCCGGGATGACCAAGTTCGCCCCCTTCGCACTGGCGCCCCTGCTGCTGCGCGGCACCGAGGAACGGCTGCGCAAGCGACACATCGTCGGGTTCGGAATCGGCTTCGTCGTCGCGTGCGTCCTCACCATGCTCCCGGTCCTGCTCAAGCACGACCTCTCGGCGTTCTGGCACGACTCGATCCTCTACCAGTCAGACCGCACGACGCCATTCTCGATCTGGGGGCTGTGGGGCGGCCTCGGCTGGCTCCAGAGCCTGCTCCAGGGCGCGGTGATCGCGCTGGCCCTGGCGGTGGCCGTCCTGCCGTCGCGGCGGACAGTGGTGGACGTGGCCGCCCTGGGCGCGGGCGTGCTCATCGCGCTGCAGCTCACCCTCAACTATTGGCTCTACCCCTACATCGTCTGGTTCTTCCCCCTGGCCCTGGTCGCTCTCGTCGCCAGTCACCCGGAGCACGAGCCGCCCGCTGCGGAGCGCGTCGACGGCGTCGGCGTCGAGGACGAGCAGTCGCCGGTCCGCATCCAGATCGCCTAGCGGTAGGCGGGTCGGGCGGCGGCTTTGGAACGTCGGCGCTGGGTATCGGCGCACGTCAACGGCGGACTTGGGAGGGCGAGTGGGTGGTGGCGGAGATCCGCGAGGCGAGGTTGTGGCGGATCTTGCAGCTATTTCCTTCACTATCCGCCACGACTCCCGCCAACCCCTCAGCCCGCCCCTCTCCAGCCGTATTTGACGTTCCATTCGGCCTGCCGCGAACGCCGACGGCCCGCCCAAACCAGGAACGCAAGGAACCCCCTAGCTGATCCCCTCGCCGGGCTCCAGCAACTGCCGGATCGCCACCGCGCGCCGCGGCTGCTCGCCCGTCGTGATCAGCACGCCGTTGAGCCACGGGTCCTCGGTGGAGGTCTCGAAGCGGACGGGCATCTTGGTGGCCATGGCCTCGATCGCCTGCTCGCGCTTGACCCCGATCACTCCGCCCCGGGGCCCGGTCATTCCGACGTCGGTCACGTAGGCCGTCCCGCCGGGCAGGATCCGCGCGTCGGCGGTGGGCACGTGGGTGTGGGTGCCGACGACCGCGGTGACGCGCCCGTCGAGGTACCAGCCCATCCCGATCTTCTCGCTCGTCGCCTCGGCATGCATGTCGACCAGGACGTGGTCGGCCTTGTCGCGCAGCGCGTGGAGGGCGGCGTCGGCCTCGGCGAAGACCGGGCGGCCCGCGTCCATGAAGAGGTTGCCCGAGAGCGATACCACGCCCAGTGACACCCCGTCTCGCTCCACCACGCACCAACCGTGGCCCGGCTGGCTGCGCAGGAAGTTGGCGGGGCGCAGGATCTCCTTGCGCGCGTCGAGGTACTCGTAGATCTCGCGCTGGCGGTAGGTGTGGTTGCCCAGGGTGATCACGTCCACCCCGGCGGCGAACAGCTGATCGGCGATCTTGGGGGTGATGCCCAGCCCGCCGGCGGCGTTCTCGCCGTTGACGACGACGAAGTCGGGCTCCAGCCGGTCGCGCAGCGACGGAAGCATGCCCAGGAGCGTGCGCTTGCCGAGCCCTCCGACGAGGTCACCGGCGAACAAGATGTTGACGGCGCGCGTCATTCAGGGGTTGACCCCGACCACCCTCATAATCACAAGTATGCGTCGATGGGCCCGACTGCGCACGGCGGACCCGCCTGAGCCCGAGGCCGAGCCGGATCCCGAGGCGGTCCAAGCGGGCGGTCCGGTGGACGACGAGGCCACCGCGGCCCATCCGGAAACCGCTGCACACGCCGAGGAATCCGCGCTGCAGCCGGCCGCGCCCGTCGTCGTCCCGCGGTGGATCCAGATCGTGGTGCTCCCGCTCGCCCTCCTCGGGCTCTGGGCGCTGGCTCGGGCCGCCGGCTCGGTCCTCCTCATTCTCACCGTCGCCGCGGTGGTGGCGATCATCCTGGCCCCGACGGTCCGTCTGCTGGAGCGCCTGATGCCCCGCGGCCTGGCCATCTTCATCGTCTATCTCGCTGGGTTCGGGTTCCTTGCGGGCATCGGCCTGCTCCTGGCCAGCCCCGTCACCACGCAGATCACGCACTTCGAGCACAACGTGCCCGGCATCGTCGCCCACGCCAACCGCCAGCTCGACAACTTCCAGACGTTCCTCAACAACCACGGCATCAACGTCCATATCAAGCAGCAGGGCTCGAGCGCCCTGGACACGCTCCAGAAGGACGTGCTCAAGCGCTCCGGAGACATCGTGTCCTTCTCCCGGGACCTGCTCTCGCAGATCGTGACCATCGGCTTCGACCTCGTCCTCATCCTCGTCCTGTCGATCTACCTGCTCGTCTACGGCCACCAGATCGGCGCGCTGGCCCGGCGGATCATGCCGCCGGGCGACGGCACGCCCGAGGACGACTACCCGCTGCTCGTGCAGCATGCTGTCTCCGGCTACGTGCGCGGCCAGCTCCTGTTCAGTCTGGTGATGGGGGGCAGCGCCGCGATCTGCCTGGAGATCCTGGGGCTGATCGGGGTCTTCCCGGCCGGCAAGGACTACGCCGTGTTCTTCGGGGCCTTCTATGGACTGATGGAGTTCATCCCCTACATCGGCCCCATCGTCGGCCCGATCCCGGCGGTCCTCGTCGCCCTCTTCCAGGACCCGATCACAGCGGTGTGGCTGATCATCCTGTTCGTTGCCCTCCAGCAGCTCGAGGGTCACGTCGTGGCGCCACAGGTGTTCCGCATCTCCCTGCGGATCAACCCGATCATCATCATCCTGACGCTCCTCATCGGCTTCAAGCTCTACGGGATCGTGGGCGCGCTCGTGGCGCTCCCGGTGCTTGCCGTCATCCGCCAGACCGTCGTCTACCTGCGGCGCCACCTGGTATTCGAGCCGTGGGGGCCGCGGGGCGTCGGGCTCGGACTGCTCTCGGGTGGCGGTCCGGACCGATGTCCGGACTGCGGTGCGCCGGCGGCCGGCGGGGACGCCTACTGCCGCTCGTGCGGCGCGTCGCTCGAGCCGCGCGTGACCACGCCTCGATGACCGTGGGAACCCCCGCCAGCCCCCTCGCGGTCCGCGGGGTGACCAAGCGCTTCGGTGCCCGTGTCGCGTTGCAGTCGGTCAGCTTCGAGCTCTCGCCGGGGGAGCTCGTCGGGATCGTCGGTCCCAACGGCGCCGGGAAGACAACGCTGCTCTCCCTCCTGGCCGGCGTGCTCTCCCCCGACGAGGGCGAGCTCACGATCGCGGGGCGCGACGCGGGCTGGGTGCCTCAGCGTCCGGCGCTGTACTCCAAGCTCTCGGTGGCGGAGAACCTGCGCCTGTTCGCCCGGCTGGAGAAGGTCTCCGATCCCGAGGCCGCGGTGACGCGGATGCTGGCCCAGACCGACCTGGCCGAGCGCGCCGACGAGGAGGTCGGCAAGCTCTCGGGCGGCAACCAGCAACGGGTCAACATCGCCATCGGGCTGCTCTCGGAGCCCGCGCTGCTGCTGCTGGACGAGCCGTCCGCGTCGCTTGACCCACGCCAGCGCGAGCGTCTGTGGGCGTTCATCTCGGCGCTGGGCACGACCGTGGTCTTCTCCACCCACGACGTGGCGGAGGTCGAGCGCTACGCCACCCGAGTGCTGCTGCTGGCCGATGGGGAACTGCTCTTCACCGGCACGCCGCGCGAGCTCGAACAGGCCGTGGGCGGCGATCCACGCGACCTCGAGGCCGCCCTGGTCAGCTTCCTGCACCAGCGGGGCCACTGAGCACCGCCCATGCGCTGGCTGCTGATCAAGGACCTCCAGATCCTGAGGCGCTCGCCGCTGCTGGTCGGGCTGCTGATCGTGTATCCGATCGCCATCGCCCTCATGATCGGGTTCGCCCTCTCCAGTCCGCCGAGCAAGCCGGCCGTGGCCTTCTACAACGAGGTTCCCAAGAATCACGGCACGATCAGCCTGGGCAATCAGAAGCTCAACGTGGCCAGCTACGCCTCGGACCTGCTCCGGTCCGTGCAGCCGATCAAGGTCCACTCCCGGGCGGAGGCGATCGCCGCCGTGCGCGACGGCCGCGCCCTGGCGGCGGTGGTCATCCCGGCGGACCTGCCCCAGCAGATCCAGAGCCTCATCACCCAGGGCGTGGGGAGCCCGTCGGTTGAGCTGTATCTCAACGGCAAGGACCCGATCGAGCGCCAGTTCGTCGACCAGGCGATCTCGTCGCGCATCAACCAGGTCGAGCAGGACGTGTCCAAGCAGGTCCTGCGGGTGGCGATCAACGACCTTCAGCAGGTGCTCAACGGCGGCAGCGTGCAGATCCTGGGCCAGACCGTCCGGCTGCTGGGGCTGCGCGACGCGCGCACCATCGTCCAGGGAACGCTGGGCTCGCTGCCCAGCAACTCCCCGCTGCGCCCGGCGCTGAGCCAGGTCATCAGCTTCGCCGACCTCGCCATCCAGGGGCTGGCCTTCGCCAAGCCGGTGCTGGGCACGATCGGCACGCCGCTGACCGTCAACGAGACCCAGCTCGACGGCCGCACCACGCCCACCGATGCCTACGCGGCGGCGATCGCGGTGATCGTGTCGCTGATGTTCGTGACGATGCTGCTGGCGGCCGGGATGCTCGCGGTCGAGCGCACCGAGAACGCATACCCGCGGCTGGTCCGCGGCCTCGTCACCCCGGGCCGGCTGCTGTCGGAGAAGGTGGTCCTCGCTGCGGGCTGCGCCACCGCGGTCACGCTGGTCATGGCCGTGTGCGTGTCGCTGTTCGTGCACCTGGACTGGTCCCGGTTCGAGCTGTGGGTGGCGGCGCTGGCCGTGGGCAGCGTGGCCTTCGGGGCGCTGGGGGTGGCGATCGGCGCGATCGCGCGCGAGGTGAGCGCCGCGTCGCTCATGGCCTTCCTCGTCTCGCTGCCGATCGCGTTCGTCGCGCTCATACCGGCCAGCGCGGTCTCGGGGGCGATGAAGACGATCCTGGACGTGATCTCCTTTCTGTTCCCGTTCAAGGCGGCGCTTCAGGCAGTGTCCAACGCCTTCAGCGGGACCTCACCCGGGATCGGACTGCCGCTCGTGCACCTGGCCGTGCTCGCGGTGGTGTTCGGCGGCGTGGCGACGCTGAGCATGCGCCGCTTCGCGGCCCGCTAGCGCGGAGGTGAACCGCCGGATCTCGGTGCGCTTGACACCGCGAATAATGTTTCCGCCGCAGGGCGCCCACCGGGGGCGGCCGGGGACCATAGGTGGGGACGATGACGAGCATGGGGCGTCGGGTTGTCTGGGCTGTCCTGGCCGCGTGCGCGGCCGTGGCCATGACCGGCGGCGTCGCCGCCGCCAAGGGGCACCCCTTCTCGACGCCCGGCTACCACTGGAACCACAAGCTGCCCAAGGTCGCGCCGGTGATCCCGGGCAAGCTGATCAAGCTCGGCGACGGCCTCTCTCCCCGTGTCCTCGTCGATGGCGCGGGCACCGGGCAGATCGCGTACACGGCCACCCCGACCGACGTCAGCGGCCCGTCGGTCCTGCACGACTGCGTGCTGCTGCGCGGTCAGACGGGGTGCGCGTCCAACAACGGCCTGGTCCCGCCCGAGAGCGGGGACCCGAAGTACAACATCGACGAGGAGGGTCCGCAGCCGCTGGCGGTCGGCAATGAGCTGCTCATGGTCGACCACCGCTTCCCCAACGTGGAGGATCTTCCCGACGGGAGCACCGGCTACCCGACGTTCCTGTGGACCTCCGAGGACGCCGGCAAGACGTTCACCGGCCCGGGCACGATCGGCAACCTCGCGGCCAGCGGCAACGCCGTCGTCTTCGGGGGCGCCAACCCGCAGATCGGCGTCATCAGCGACACCATGAGCGGCGGCACCTTCTTCCAGGCCACCCCGCCGGGCGCCTACTCGAGCGCCCGCCTGAACCTGGGCGACCAGGGGCCTGACGAGGCCTATAACGGCCGGCTGGCCGTCGACGGGACGCGCCCGGTGGCCGAGTTCTCAGATCTCAGCGAGCACATCTTCATCCGCGAGTACAACGGCGTCGGCGACATCAACAGCACCTCGAGCTGGTCGGTGGCTGAGATCAACGGCCAGGGCTACTCACGACTGGTCGGAGGTCCCAGCGGCGTGTGGCTCATGTACCAGAAGACGTACTCCGGTCCGCTGTTCATCCAGCACATCGTCAACGGGCAGCCCTCGGGGGCAGCGCAGCAGATCACTCCCAACAGCGACTTCAGCCACGCCAACTACGCGATCACCGAGGACAGCTCGGGCCGTCTCACCGTCGGGTACTTCACCAGCGGTCCCTCCGCCCTCTACGTGACGACCTCCGGCGACGGCCGCCACTGGTCCGCGCCGCAGGTCATCGCGCGCAACCTCAACGAGCCCAGCGACCTCGCGCTCGGTGCTGCCGCCGACGGCGGTGGGTTCGCCGCCTTTCAGGAGCCCGAGCCCGGCGGGGTGAGCGGCTCCCAGATCGATGTGGCCGCCTTCGGCTCCTTCGCGGCCACGCATGTCCCAGGGCTGGGGAACCTCAACGGTGATGGCCTGGGCGGACTGGGCGGCGACCCGCTGGCCTCGGTGTCCTGCACCGATGTGCACTTCGGCGACATCGACGCCATCGCCGAGGCGGGTTGCTTCCTGCGCGATCCCTCCAACCCCACGAGCGGCGCGGCGGTCATCTCCGGCGAGATCCGCCTCAACGGCCTGGAGATCATCCCCGACGCCGGCGTCCAGATCGTCATCGACCCGCGCCAGCACACCATCAACACCACGGGCGCGGTGCGCGTCGTGCTGCGCGCCCCCGGGATCGGCGACATCACGCTATATCACCAGTCACTCCACGTCAGTCTCTCGGGCTCGCTGGACACCGACGGGCACACCCTGTTCAACTTCGACACCGCCACCGCTTCGACGCTGAAGGGCTTCCCCTTTGACACCAGCATCGACGTACAGATCCAGCACGACGCCGTCGTCATCCCGGTGTCACTCAAGCTGCCGGCCTACATGGGAGGCGTCACCGGCCAGGCCACCCTCCAGGCCGACAACGCCAACGGGCTGAAGCTCTCCTCGCTGCACATCGGCGTGCCCGACCTGGTCCTCGGGGCGCTGGAGGTTAAGGACCTCAACATCGACTATGCCGCCACCGGCAACGTGTGGACCGGCTCGGCGACGGTGAACATCCCCGCGGGAACGCCCTATTTCGGGATCGCTGTGGCCGTCCGCTTCGACGACGGTGACTTCACGATGGGCTCGTTCGACGTGACCGTGCCGTTCCCGGGGGTGCCGATCTTCACCGACACCTATCTCGACGGCTTCGGAGGTGGCTTTGACATCCACCCCGACAAGCGCAGCTTCCACGGTTCGGTGTCGGTCGGAGCGATCCCGCTCGATCCACCCAACTACACGATCGGGGTCACCGGCTCGGTGGCGATCACCTTCATCAACGGGGGTCCCGTCGTGCTGGAGGCCGACGGCTCGGGCTCGGTCCACGGCTTCAACATCGCCAATGCCAAGCTGATCTTCCAGACCAACGGTTACTTCGAGGTCAACGGCAACGTCGACGTCGACCTCGACGTCGCCGAACTCACGGCGAGCATGGACGCCTTCGTCGACCTGCCGGCCAAGGAGTTCTCGGCCAACGTCAACGGCCAGCTGAACATCGCGGGCTATTCCGCGATCTCGGTGCAGGCCGTGATCTCGTCGCTGGGCGTCGCGGCCTGCGGCTCTGACTTCGGTCTGCACGCCGGATTGTCCTATCCGTGGGGCGGCACCCCCGACGCCTCGGTGGGCACGGGCAGCTGTGACCTGTCGCCGTTCGTGGTCAAGCCCGTGTCGGTGGCCACGGTGGCCGGCCGGTCGCGGCCGACGCGGGTCGCCGAGGTGGCGACCGCCGCCGCCGCGCCGTTCGAGGACATCGCCGTCACCGGCGCGGGCGCGTCCCCGTCGGTCGTCCTCACCAGCCCGAGCGGAAAGACGGTCGTTCCCGTCGCCTTCGGACCGGGCGCGGCGAGCGCCCCCGCGGTGGCGCTCCCGGTGGCCAAGACCAGCACCACCTACGTGATGGTGCGCAACCCCGGCGCCGGGGTGTGGAAGGTGTCAGCGGCGCCCGGGTCCAGCGCCATCACCCAGGTGCGGCAGGCGCGCGGCTACGCGGCGCCGAAGCTGCACGCCCGCGTCTCGGGCCGCGGCGCCACCCGTCGCCTCACCTACTCGGTGACGACACACCCGGGCATGTCTGTCACGTTCGCCGAGCGCGCGCACCGCGTCTACCGGATCCTGGGCCGGGCCAAGGGCGCCCACGGGACGCTGCGCTTGACTCCCGCCGCGGGCACCGCCGGCAAGCGCACGATCTACGCGATCGTCTCCGAGGGCGGGGTCGCCCGTGAGAGTGTGGCCGTAACCAGCTACCGCGCCCCGGCGCCCGCCACCCCGCCGCGCGTGCGCGGACTGCGCGTCCGGCGCCACGGGCGCACCTTCGCCATCTCGTTCGGGAACGCCGGTGGAGCGGCGTACTACCTGCTCTCGGTGCGCGGCACGGACGGACGACACCTGCTGCGCCTCATCCGCGGCCGGCGCCATTCGCTGACGCTGCCGTTCCTTGGCTACACCGACCACCTCACCGTGAGCGTCACGGGCGTCTCGGCGCTCGGCCGCCACGGGCGCTCAACGAGCGCGCGCGCCTAGGTCTTCCGGCGCGCCGTCAGCGCTGGCCGGTGGTGCGCAGAAATCCGAAGATGCAGAGCGCGGCGACGATGAAGGCGATGACCGGCCAGGTCCCCGAAACGACGCCGGCGATCGCCAGCACGAGGGTGATCACGCCGATCCCGCCTGCGGCGGCGCCACCGACGACCATCCGGTAGGCCCGCTGCTCGCGGGCGCGTCGGGGGGTGTAGCCCCTGCGTCGGTCGAGGTTGCTCACGGTCCGCCAAGCCTAGCGCCCCGACCCGTCATCCGGGGCCGTTGCGCGATAGGTTGTGCGCCACGATGGCCGCTGAGGACACCTATCTGCTGCTCTACACCTACGTGGAGGACATGGCCGAGCGCCGTGGCCCGTACCGTGACGCCCACCTGGAGGCGATCCGCGCCGAGCGCGCGGCGGGCCACATCACGCTGGCCGGCGCCCTGGGCACGCCCCCCTCGGGAGGGGCGATGGTGTGGACGGGCGTGACGCCGGAGGACATCGAGCGGTTCACCGCTGCCGACCCGTACGTGATCAACGGACTGGTCACCTCCCAGCGCATCGAGCGCTGGAACATGGTCTGACCCGCTTCAGAGGTCGACCAGCACGCGCCGGACCACGCCCTTGGCGACGCGCTGAGCCCGCGAGTCCTCGCTCTCCCACGCCGGCTCCGGCGATTCACCGGTCCGGACGCGACGTTCGCGCTCCAGGCGCTCGCGGTCCTTGAATGTGCGGCGCAGCCTTCCCTGTGCGCTGCCGTAGCCCAGCTCGCCGAGCAGGTCCGGCGAGAAGCTTCCCGCCAGCTCGGCGAGCGTGACCCAGTCGGTGAACCGCTGCACCTCGGGCAGATCGTCGGGATCGGGCAGCGTGGTGGGGAGGAGCTCGGCCCAGGTCACCGCCAGAAAGCCCGGCCACACCACCGGATCGAAATGCTTGGAGAGCCCCAGCCAGGCATCCACGCAGTCCAAGGGCACCGGAGCGTGCGCAGCCTCCCACATCGATGCGGTCCGTTCGAGGGCCATGCGGGCCAGGGCCCGGGCCTCGCCGGCGCGCGCCGGCAGCTCGCGGATGAGCTCCCGCAGCGCGAGCCCGATGGCGGCGAACACGGCGACGAGCTCCGCGTGCTCGAGCTCGGGCACCAGCGCGTAGAGCCGGTCGCCCAGGGCGTCCCAGTCCTCGTCGTCACAGATGAGCGGGAGTTGCCGCGTGCCCTCCGGGCCACCTGCGGTCGACAGCGCCAGCGCGACCCCGTGGGGACCGCAGTGGCCCAGGAAGTGGCGCCGCAGCTCGGCATCGCCGGCGAGGCGCTCGATCACCAGATCCCGCCATGTCGGGTGCACCCACGCGACCCTCACGCCGACACCCGCAGGAAGTGGTCGGCCAACCTGTCGACGAGGTGCAGCGGCGGCCGTGACAGCGACCCGTCGTGGTGGCGGCGCAGCGCCGACACCAGCTCGCGCTCGGGCACGGGACCCGGGGCCGTGTCGAGCAGGGCCACCAGCAGATCGCGGTGCTCGTCGCCCAGCGCGCCAAACGACGTCGCCATCGCCTCGGTGGGCGTCGTCAGCTCCAGTCCGGCGGCCCGTGCCACGTTGCGGTCCCCGCCGCCGAGCCTGAGGACGAGCCGGCGGATGCGCTCCGGGGTGAACGTCGGGGTGGCCACGATCTCCGCTCCGAACGTCCTCAACGAGTGCCGCGTCGAGCTGAGCAGCTCGGCGGCCTTGGCGTGACGGAAGAGGATGAGCACCTTCTCCTCGTCGTCGAGGGTGCTCGCGTCCACCAGCACCCGTGCCGGAGCGGGGAACCGCTCCGCTCCGCGCTCCTGGTGGCAGCGGCGCAGCGCGGCGTGAAGTGGCGCGGGCCGCGAGGTCCAGATCAGCCAGTGGCGATCGTCGAGCGCCCCGAGCAGCCGCTCCATCTCCCGTGCCCAGCGCTCGGCCGAGTCGGGGCGGTACTCGGTCGAGCCGAACGCGTCATCGGCGATGAACACCTGGCGCGCCTCCGGGTCAAACGCCGCGTGCAGATCATCGGGGGTGGTGCACTCGTGGGCCTCCCACCCGTCGGTCATCTTGGCCAGGGCGACCATGCGCGCGATCGCCGTCTTGCCCATCTCGGGCGGCCCGGTGAGCACGGCGAAGCGGTGCTCGCGCAGCGTCCTCACGGCGCGGGCGTAGGCGCGGGTGGGGACGAAGACCGCGGCCAGCCGCTCCGCCTCGCGGCGGTCGAGGGTGCAGCGCTCCGCCGTCGTCGCCGAGATGAGGGGGTCAAGGTCGCGCACCCCTAGCAGGGAGGGCATCGCCAGGCGCAGCTCGGGCCGGGCGTCGATGCGCGCGCTCAGGGCGGGGGTGTCGATGACATCGACGGTCAGGGGCCCCACCTCGGCGCGCTCGTGGATCGCGTCCCCGTTGGCCATGAGCACGTACGAGCGCAGGTCGCGCAGCTGGTCGCGGTGCTCGGTGGCGAGCGTCTCGAGTGCCATCACGACCGGCGCCACCGCATGCGGCCGCAGCCAGGCGCACTGCACGAGCACCCGGTCGCGCATCGGCGCCTGCAGCAGCGGCGGCCCGAGGCCCCCGTCGGCGACGGCAAAGCGGCACTGATCGGCGTCTCCCTCCCAGCTTCCCGGCGCCACACCCGCGTCCAGCTCGAGCACGTGCGCGCAGAGCTGCTGGAACTGCAGCCATCCGAGCCGATCGAGGTCGTAGGGCACCAATGGCACAGTCTGCCGCGGACGGCCTCTTCGCGCCAGTATTCTCGAACGACAGCTATGTCGTTCCCGCAGACCCGCCTGCGCAGGCTCAGAGCCAACCGCGCGCTGCGCGGCCTGGTGCGCGAGACGCGCCTTGAGGCCGCGGACTTCGTCTACCCGATGTTCGTGGCCCACGGCATCGACCGCCGCGAGCCGATCAAGGAGATGCCCGGAGTGGACCATCTCTCGATCGCCCATGCCGTCGAGGAGGCGGGCGAGGCGGCCGCGCTGGGCATCCCGGCGGTGCTGCTGTTCGGCCTGCCCGCGTCCAAGGACGACGAGGGCTCGGGCGCGTGGGACGAGGAGGGCATCATCCAGCTGGCCACGCGGGCCATCAAGGATGCTCACCCGGATCTGCTGGTCATCTGCGATCTGTGCCTGTGCGAGTACACGAGCCACGGGCACTGCGGCGTGCTGCGTGAGACGCCCGGCGGGCTGGTCGTCGACAACGATTCCACGCTGGAGCTGCTGTCGCGCACCGCCGTGTCCCAGGCGCGCGCCGGGGCCGACATCATCGCCCCCTCGGACATGATGGATGGCCGCGTTGGCACGATTCGCTCGGCGCTCGACGACGACGGTTTCACCGACACGCCGATCATGTCCTACTCGGCCAAGTTCGCGTCGGCGTTCTACGGGCCGTTCCGCATCGCCGCCGACTCCGCGCCCGCCTTCGGAGACCGCCGGGGCTACCAGATGGACCCCGCCAACGGCGACGAGGCGGTGCGTGAGGCGCGCCTGGACGTCGAGGAGGGGGCCGACATCCTCATCGTCAAGCCGGCCCTGCCCTACCTGGACCTGATCCGCCGGATCAAGGACGACACCTCGCTGCCGGTCGCCGCCTACAACGTCAGCGGCGAGTACTCGATGCTCAAGGCCGCGGCCGCGGCTGGCTACCTTGATGAGCGCAGCGCGGTGCTCGAGGCCCTGACCTCGATCCGCCGTGCCGGGGCCGACATCATCATCACCTACCACGCGAAGGACGCCGCTGAATGGCTGCAATGAGATCTTCTGACACCGCTGACGGGATCACGGACGGCCCGGCGAGCGGGACCCGGCACGGGCCCAAGCTGCGCAGCCGCAAGGAGGGCGCCGCGATCGCGCTCTCCGACCTCGACAAGCGCCTGCTCAACCTGATGCAGGGCCAGTTCCCGATCGCCCCGCGCCCCTACCAGCACGTCGCGTCGGAGGCCGGGATCAGCGAGGAGGAGGTGATGGCCGCCGTCACCCGCCTGCTCGACGAGCGGATCATCCGCCAGGTCACGCCCATCTTCGACACCCGCGCGTTGGGCTACTCCTCGATGCTCGTGGCCGCCAAGGTCGATGCGGACAACCCATGGCGAGCGGCCACCGTGATCAACTCCCACCCCGGCGTCTCGCACAACTACCTGCGTAACCACGAGTTCAACATCTGGTTCACGATCGCCACCGAGCCCGGGTCCAAGCTCGGCCTGCAGGGCACGCTCGACGTCCTGGCGCGCGAAGCCGGGGCGGAGTCGGTCCGCCAGCTCCCGACGCTCAAGCTGTTCAAGATCCGCATGGACCTGGAGATGGAGGGCGGCACCGACGCGCTGTCCAAGGCGGCGGAGGCGGCCGAGCCGGCCGAGATCGAGGCGCAGCCCTACGACGAGTTCGACCGGGCCGTGATCCGGGCGCTCCAGGGAGACATGCCGGTCATCCCCGAGCCCTACGGGCCAGCCGCCTCAGAGCTGGGCATCTCGCAGGACGAGCTCCTCGCCCACCTGCGGGGGATGCAGGAGCGCCGGCTCCTGCGGCGCGTCGCCGCCATCCTCTTCCACCGCCGCGCCGGCTTCAGCGCCAACGGCATGGGCGTGTGGAACGTCCCCGACGAGCGCATCTTGGAGCTGGGCAAGCGGATGGCGTCGTTCCGGGGCATCTCGCATTGCTACCAGCGGCCCACGTATGCCGACTGGCCCTACTCGGTCTTCACGATGGCCCACGGCCGCTCCAAGGAGGAGTGCGACGCGATCCTCGACTCGATCGCCTCCGACACCGGGATTGCCGACCGCGCCACGCTCTACTCCTCCACCGAGTTCAAGAAGATCCGCCTGCTCTACTTCACCGAGGATCACCGGGACTGGGAACGTCAGCACGCGGGCGTGTGAGCGACACCGCCCTCGACACCTCGCGCTCGGCGCAGCTCTATGAGCGCGCCGCGCTGCTCATGCCCGGCGGAGTCAACTCGCCGGTGCGGGCGATGCGCGCGATCGGTCGCGATCCGATCTTCATCGCCTCGGGCTCCGGCCCGATCATCCGCGACGTTGACGGCAACGAGTACGTCGACTGGGTGAGCTCGTGGGGCCCGCTGATCCTGGGCCACGCTCACGCCGATGTCGTCGCCGCGGTGACCGAGGCGGCGGCGCGCGGTACCACATTTGGGGCGCCGACCCCCGGCGAGGTCGAGTTGGCCGAGCGCATCGCGGATCGCATCCCTTCGGTCCAGATGCTGCGCATGACCTCCTCGGGCACGGAAGCGACGATGAGTGCCCTGCGCCTGGCCCGCGCGGCCACCGGCCGGGAGACGATCGTCAAGTTCTCCGGCGCCTACCACGGCCACGTGGACGGCCTCCTGGCCGAGGGCGGGTCGGGCCTGGCCACCCAGGGGATCCCGGCCAGCCCGGGGGTCCCGGCCGCGGCTGCGGCCGCCACCGTGATCGTGCCCTGGAACGACCCCGAGGCGGTGGGCGAGGCGGCGGCCCGCCACGGGCCGGCCGCGATCGTGGCCGAGCCGGTTCCGGCCAACATGGGCGTCGTGCCGCCCCAGCCCGGCTTTCTCGAGCATCTACGGGCGACTGCCGACGCGTCCGGGGCGCTGCTCATCTTCGACGAGGTGATCACGGGGCTGCGCGTCGCCCGCGGGGGCGCCCAGGAGCGCTTCGGCGTCACGCCGGACCTGACCATCATGGGCAAGATCATCGGCGGCGGGCTACCGGCGGCCGCCTATGGTGGCCCGCGGGACCTGATGGAGCGGATCGCGCCTGCCGGGGACGTCTACCAGGCGGGCACGCTGTCGGGCAATCCGCTCGCCGTGGCGGCTGCCCTGGCCACGCTCGAGCACCTCGACGCCGCGGCCTACGAGCACCTGGCCGAGACGACCGAGGCTCTCGCCGACGGCATGCGCGACGCCGCCCGCGGCAACGGGGTCGCGGTCCAGGTTCAGTCGCTCCCGGGCCTGCTGACGATCTTCTTCTCCGAGCGCCCCGTCACCAACTACGCGGGGGCGGCGGCCTGCGACACCGCCGCCTTTGCCCGCTGGTGCCGGGGGCTCCTCGCCCGCGGCGTCTATCCGCCGCCGTCCCAGTTCGAGGCCTGGTTCCCGTCCCTGGTCCACGGTCGCGAGCATGTGATCCGCACGGTCACCGCCGCCGCCGAGGCGTTCGCGGAGCTCAGCGCATGAGTCTGGGCGCGCTGCGCGAAGCGCTGCTTGACCACGGCGGCACGCTCGCCGCCACCCTCGGATCCGAGCAGCCGGGCGCCTCCGACCGCACCACCCAGGCCGACGCCGGGGCCGGTGCGCCGCAGCTGGCCGCGCGCGGCCCCCGCGCGACCGGCAGCGAGGGCGACTACGAGCTGCTGCTGGAGATGATCCTGGAGGGCTCGCTGCTGCACTACGGCGCTCCCCGGCTCGTACGCGGCGCCGATCCCGACCTGGCGCTGCTGCTGGGCGACCAGCTCTACGCCTTGGGGCTGGCCCGGCTGGCCGAGCTCGGCGACGTCGACGCGGTGGCCGAGCTGGCCGATCTCATCTCGCTGCTCGCCCAGGCGCGGGCCGCGTCGGACACCGGACTGGCCGACGCCGTCTGGCAGTCCGGCGCCGTCGCGATCGGATGGGGCTCGACCAGCCGCCACACGGCGGCCAAGGCTCTGGCGCGCGCCGGGGGCGACGGTGCGGCGGATGCCCTCACGGGTGCCCGCGACGCGATCCTGTCGGCGGCGGGAGGGCGACCCTCGTGACGCTCGCCTCTTTGTTGACTGTACGCTTATCAGCGCGTTCAATTTGGTTTAGGCGCGGTTGACTAAAAGGCTCAAGTGGCAGATCGGCACAAAGAAGGATCGAAGTCCAAATACACCGCGGATCGGCAGATGCCGGGCGCCTTCGAGGGCGAGACCGTCACCCGGCGGCGGTTCATGAACGTCGTCACGCAGGGCAGCGGCGCCGTGGCTGCTGCCGCCTTCACGCTGCCGGCGCTCGGCTTCGCGCTCGGTCCGCTGTTCAGCCGCGTGCCGTTCAAGTGGCAGGCGATCGGTCCGCCGGCCGACTTCGTCGAAACGACCTACAGCACCAGGGTTCTCACGATCGTCCAGGGAATCGGCGAGGCCGGCTACTCGATCGCCTACGTGCGCAAGCGCGACCCCAGCATCGACACCGAGCCCGTTGACGAGTACAACCACTGGATCGCGTTGTCGTCGCGCTGTATGCACCTCGGCTGCCCCGTGCGCTTCGTCTCCGCCGCCCAGCGCTTCATCTGCCCGTGCCACGGCGGGGTCTATGACTTCCGCGGGATGGTGGCCGGTGGGCCTCCGGTGCGCCCGCTGGACCGCTTCTATACCCGTCTCAACACATCGACCGGCCTTGTCGAGATCGGTCCGCGCTTCTCGGTGAACTCCGAGCTGGAGCGCTTCTCCCCGCGTGACCCGGGCCAGCCGCTGGACGGCATCGGGCAATATCTCTATCCCGCGCGATTTGACACCTCGTCCGGACCCCCGGGCCATCCGTAACGATGCCGAAGCTTCCCGCACCCCCACTTCCCAAGCTCCTCAAGCCGCTTCCCCCGCGCCCCGGCGAGGAGACGCCGAAGATGAAGCCTCTGGAAACCGCCGCCGAGGGTGGGATCCACGTCGTCGACTGGCTGGACGAGCGCACCTCGCTGTCGGGTGGCGTCCGCTGGCTGCTCTTCCGCAAGGTCCCCAAGGGGATCAACTGGTTCTACACGCTGGGGTCGGCGACGATGTTCGCCTTCCTCAACCAGGCCGTGACCGGCGTCTTCCTGGCGATGTTCTACCGCCCGGACGTCCAGGGCGGGGCCTACGAGTCGATCCGCTACATCACCGACGACGCCTTCCTGGGCCAACTGGTCCGGGCCATGCACAAGTGGGGCGCCTCGGTGATGATCATCCTCATCTTCCTGCACATGGCGCGCGTGTTCTTCTTCGGCGCCTACAAGTACCCGCGGGAGCTGACGTGGATCATCGGGGTGGTGCTGCTCATCCTGACCCTGGCGATGGGCTTCACCGGCTACCTGCTGCCGTTTGACCAGCGGTCCTACTGGGCGACGATCGTGGGCGTGAACATCAACGGCACCGGCCCGTTCCTGGGGCCGTACCTGTCGGACTTCCTGCGCGCCGGGCCGGAGTTCGGCGCGACCACGCTGTCGCGGTTCTATGCGATCCACATGATGCTCATCCCCGGGTTGATCGCCGCGCTGATCGGCGCGCACCTCTACCTGATCACGAAGCTCGGGATCTCCGCGCCTCCGTGGATCAAGGCCGAAGAGGAGCCCGAGATGCGCCAGGCGGAGATCTGAGAGTGGCCTCGTGAACCAAGCTGAGAAAGAGGGCTACCTCCGCGAATACGCGCTCCTGAAGAACAAGGGCAAGCCGTTCTTCCCCTACGCGGTGGCCAAGGACTCGATGATGGCGGTGATCGTCATGATCGTGATCCTGTTCCTCGCCACCATGTTCGGCGCGGAGATGGGTCCCAAGGCGGACCCGACCACGACCACCTACGTCCCGCGCCCGGACTGGTACTTCTTCTTCCTGTTCGAGGTCCTGAGGGTGATGAAGAACATCCCCAAGTTCACGGACCTCGCCACGATAGGCGTCCCGACGATCTGCATGATCCTCCTGTTCCTGCTGCCGTTCTATGACCGCAGCACCGAGCGCCGGATCGAGCGCCGCCCGATTGCCCTGGCCGCCGGGCTGACCACGATCTTCGCGATGGCCTTCCTCACCTACTCCGGCGCGAGCACCGGCTCGCCGAACTCGGTGGACCTGGCGCCACCGGCCTCACTCACCGCCTCAGAGAAGGCGACGTTCCGAGCCGGCGAGGAGGTGGTGGGCCAGTCGGGTTGCCTCGCCTGCCACGTGATCGGCGACAACGGCAACAACGGCCCCGGGCCGCCGCTGACCCACATCGGATCGATCCGCCGTCCGCAGGCGATCGCCTCGACGCTGCGCAACCCCACGGCGCCGATGCCCTCGTTCGCCGGGCTGGCCAAGACCAGTCCGGAGAAGTTCCAGAACCTGATCAACTTCCTATCGATGCTCCAGTAGGGCGCTCGGGGGCCAGGGACCATGACGGCGAGCCCATCTTCGCCGCCGGGCCACTCCGACACGGACGTTTCTGAGCCGATCGCGGAGTTCACCCCCGGCACGCTGCCCGAGCCACAGGTCCGGGCGATGTTCGATCGGATCGCCGGCGTCTATGACCGGATGAACTCGGTCATGACGGCCGGGCTGCACCACCACTGGCGCCGGCGGGCCGCTGACCTCGCCGGCCTGGCACCCGGGGGGCGGGCCCTGGACGTGGCCACCGGCACCGGTGACCTGGCGCTCGAGCTCGCGCGCCGGGTGGCGCCCGGCGGCACGGTCGTCGGCGCCGACTTCTCGGAGCGGATGCTGGAGCTGGCGCGCGACAAGGCGGTCGCCGAGCGCGCGAGCGGCCAGATCCCGGCCGAGGCGTCGGTTCGCTTCGAGGTCGCCAATGCGCTCGCGCTCCCCTACGGCGACGGCGAGTTCGACGCCGCGACGGTGGGGTTCGGCGCCCGCAATTTCTCCGATCTGCCGCGGGGCCTGAGCGAGATGGTCCGCGTGGTCCGCCCCGGCGGTCGGGTCGTGGTCCTGGAGATCACCACGCCGACGGGACCGCCGCTCTCGACCTTCCTCGACGTGTGGTTCGATCACATCGTCCCCGTGCTCGGCCGCGTCGCGGGCGATGCCGACGCCTACAGCTATCTGCCCAACTCGGTCCGGCGCTTTCCGCCGCCCGAGGCGCTGGCCGCGATCATGTGGGAGTGCGGCCTGCGCTCGGTGCGCTACGTGCTCACCGCCGGCGGCATCATCGCCCTGCACGTCGGCGAGGTGGCCTAGTGGTGGCCCCGAACGCCGTCCAGGGGGCGGTGCAGGCGGTGGTGGCGGCGGGCGGCGCGCCCGCGGCGCGGCTGATGGAGCGCCTCGAGGGCCGGTTGCTGGAGGCCGCGGACGGCCACGGCGAGCTGCTCGGCCGGCACGCCGGGGACACGATTGCCGCCGGGGGCAAGCGGCTGCGGCCACTGCTGCTGTTCCTGGCCGCGGGTGCACCGCCGCCCGAGTCCGAGGCGCTGCTGCGCTCCGCGGTGGCCGTGGAGCTCGTGCACTCGGCGACCCTGGTCCACGACGACGTGCTCGACGGATCGCCGCTGCGACGCGGCCGCCCGACGGTGATGGCCGCCGGCGGGCGCCTGGCGGCGACCGCGACCGGCGATCTGCTGTTCTCGCGCGCGTTCGCCGAGCTGGCGCACACCCGGTCGGTGGCCGCCGTGCAGGCGCTGTCGCGGGCCAGCTCCGAGCTCGCCGCCGGCGAGCTGATGCAGCGCGCCGACGCCTGGCGCGCGGTGGCGACCGAGCGCTACCTCGAGCGCTGCCGGCTGAAGACCGGCGTGCTGTTCCGTGCCGCGTGCGAGCTCGGCGGGCTGGAAGGCGACGACGAGGAACGGCTGCCCGGGTTGGCCCTGTTCGGCGAGCGGATCGGGCTGGCCTTCCAGCTGCTCGACGACGTCCTCGACGTCACGGGCCCGCCGGAGCGGACGGGCAAGCCGCGCGGTGCCGACCTGCTTGACGGGACGGTGACGCTGCCTCTGATCCTGGCGCGCGAGCGCGACCCGGAGCTGGCCGCGCGCGATCTGCGCTCGGTCCGCACGCCAGAGCTGGCCGCCGAGGTGTGCGCCCGCATCGCGGAGACCGGCTCACTCGAGGACACGCGGGCGCGCGCCCTTGAGCTCGTCGCCAGCGCGAAGGCTGAGCTGCCCGACATGCCCGCGCGTCAGCGCGGTGCCCTCGAGCTCATCGCCGACGGCGTGGTCGAGCGCTATTCGTAGGGCCGGCGGACCGGGAACACAGTCCCCTCCCGCACCGCCCGCCCCACGGTACGACGTTTAGAAGTCCTCAGGGAGGATGAGGTCAGCGTTGAGCGCCGCGGCGAACCGCTCGATCTCCTCGGTCATGTTCGCCTGGGTGAGGCGACGCAGGTCCGAGAGCATGTCGGTCAGTCCGTCGTCGAGGTGCTCCTCGAGGGCGTCGACCTGATCTTGGTCGAAGACGCCCTCGTCCATCCAGAAGCAATTCGGGCACTGGAGGATGAGCTCCCAGAACCCCTGGGGCGCCTCGGACCAGTCGATCGGCTGGACGAGGTGCGACCCGCAACCCGGGCACACATGCAGGCCTGGATGGGTCGTCTCCTCGGCGTAGAACCGGACGACTTCGATCGTTCGACCGCTGGGGAGGACGATGCGACGAATGGAGTGGCGTTCAGGGTGGTTGCTCATGGCTGCTCGCCCGGTTTATCGGCTCAGCCAGGCCCCAGCTTGAGCGCGATCTATGGATCTATCGGCGTTAACACATCCGCGACGCCCTCCGACCGCTACGCTTGTCGTCCCCCCCAATTTGGAGAGGCCTAGAAGCAATGTTCCGCAACCCAGGCATAGACGCCATCGTCGTCCTCATCATCGTGCTACTGATCCTTGGCCCCAAGAGGCTCCCGGGGATCGGCAAGGGCCTGGGGACGGGGATGCGTGAGTTCAAGGAAGGGATCACCGGCGAGACCAAGGACGACGACAAGCCAGCGCTGTCGGAGTCCAGGGCCATGCCGGAGGCGCCGCCGAGCTCGACGAGCGAGCCGGCCGCAACCCCCAGGTCCGGCACCGCCGGGTCTGAGCGCTCCTAGCAGCGCACCGGGGCGCACCCCATGGCGAAGGTTCTCCGGCCCATCGGGCATGAGGATCGTCTGAGCATCGTCGACCACCTCGACGAGCTCCGCAACCGCCTGTTCATCTGCCTCGCCGCTCTGGCGGTCGCGTTCGCGCTCTGCTACTGGCAGAACAACACCCTGCTGAACCTCCTCAACCGGGCGCTCCCGCCGCCGTCTCAGACCGGGTCCAACAAGATCGGCGGTCTGGCCCGAGACAGTGCCGACGCATCCAAGGACCTCGCCCGCTCAGCCCAGGCGTTTCTGACGTTGTCCGCGTCGCCGACCCTGTCGGCCGCCGACCGGGCCCTGATCGCGCGCGCGGCCACCTCGATGGAGTCGGCGGCCAAGGCGCTGCCTCAGAAGAACCCCAAGAACCAGCCGGTCACACTCGGGGTGGGGGAGGCCTTCACCACCACGCTCACGGTCTGCTTCTACGCGGCGATCCTGCTCATGCTGCCGATCCTCCTCTATCAGGTCTATGCCTTCGTGGTCCCGGCGCTGAGCGACACGGAGCGAAGGGTGGCGAGACCCGTGGTCATCGCCGCCCCGGCGCTGTTCGTGGCCGGGGTGGTGTTCACGTACTTCATCGTCCTACCCGCGGCGGTGAAGTTCCTCCAGGGCTACAACTCCAACCAATTCGACAACCTGGTTCAGGCCAAGCCGCTGTACTCGTTCCAGGTCCTGACGATGGGGTCGATCGGTCTCGCCTTCCAGCTGCCTCTGATGCTGCTGGGCCTGCGCATGCTCGGCGTCATCAATGGCAGCACCCTGACCCGCCACTGGCGCTACGCTACGGTCATCATTGCCATCATCGCGGCGGCAATGCCAGGTGCGGATCCGGTGACGACCGGCCTCGAGACCGCGCCGCTCGTCGTCCTATTCCTTGCCAGCATCGTGTTGCTCAAGCTCGCAGATCGCCGTGACGCCAAGCGCGCCGCCGCTGAACTGATCACCGTCGGTCCTCCGGACGCCGGCGAGGCTGACTGATGCTCTTCGATCTCCGTAGCCGCGGTCGCCGGCGCACCGTTCAGGCGGTGTATCTCGGACTCGCAATCCTGCTTGGTGGCGGCCTCGTGCTCTTCGGCGTCGGCACCGGGAGCGGCAATGGCGGCCTGCTCAACGCCTTCAGCGGCGGCGGCTCCAACAACCAGAGCTCGATCATCAGCTCGGCGGAGAAGGCCGCGATCAAGCAGACCCAGAAGAACCCCAGCGATCCGGCCGCCTGGGCCGCGCTGGAGACCGCGCGCTACCAGAACGCCTCCAGCAGCGGGTTCAGCACCGCCACCAGCACCTACACCACCGCGGGCAAGAAGGAGCTGGCCAACGCCACCGATGCGTGGCAGAAGTACCTCAGCCTGACCAAGAGCCCCACCAACGAGCTCGCGATCTTCGCCGGCAACGCCTACGGCGCCCTCGGCCAGTACGCCAACGCGGCGGCGGCCTGGGAGTACGCCACCGAGGCGGATCCCACCGCGGTCCGCAGCTTCGAATGTCTCGCCATGACCGCCTACGCGGCCCAGCAGACCCGCAAGGGCGACCTCGCCGCCACCAAGGCGGCCAGCCTCGTGCCCAAGGCGAGCCGCAAGGCGCTCACGAGCCAGATCGACCTGGCCAAGACCCAGGCCTCCGCCGCGCAGGTCTGCTGACCCCTGACCCCGGGGCCGGGGTAACATCGGCGACACCTGAGGGCCGTTAGCTCAGCTGGTAGAGCAGGGGACTCTTAATCCCAAGGTCGGAGGTTCGATCCCTCCACGGCCCACTCCGAAAGCCCCGGCTTGTCCGGGGCTTTCGTGTGTTCGGACACGTGCCAGCTCCGCCATGTGGAGCGGGCGCGCGGGCCCGTCTTGTACGCCAAGTACCGGCTGCCGGATGGCCGCCAGGTCCAGAAGAAGCTGGGGCCGGCGTGGACCGAGCGGGGGAGGCCGCCGGCGGGCCACTTCACCAAGCGCCCGGCCGAGGCCTGGCGTGTGGGTCGGAAGTTGGCTAGGCCGGGGCGGGAGGCGGGCCCACGCCCGAGCAGTGCGACGGGAGCGTCTCCAGCTCGACCACGATTTGCCTGCGCGCCAGACACCGCGGACAGTGCCGCGGCGAGAGGGTCGGCATGCGGGGCGCGATCACGAGCTTGCAGCGCGGACACCGCACGGCCGGGCCGCGGCATTTAGTCATCGACGCGGCGAGCTTCGACCGACGGCCGACCCTCGAGACCTCAGTAGTAATGACGTCGGCCGCCGACGGCACGACCCATTGAGCCGAGCACAACCAGCACGAGGCCAATGACCACCAGGACGAGGCCGATCGTCCACAGGATCGCGATCTTCGCGATGAAGCCGACGATCAGCAGCAGAATGCCCAAAACGATCATGACCGCTCCTTATGTGATGTCACGCACCCGCCGTGACCGTTGGTGTTCGGGTAAAACTAAGATCGCGCGGCGCCCGAAAGCCAGCGACTTGGTGCACGCGCGAACGTACGCATGCGGACATAGAGACCGCCACTATCCTCGGACCGCTTCGTTTGCCATTGTGGATGGCAAGTTGGCTGGGACGCAGAGTCGGGTGGGGGGCGCGAGAGCAGGCGCGGAAGGCATCTCACTCACGTGATCTGCACGACGGCGCCGACGGCGTGCGCAATATGACGGATATGCTGGCCCTCGACGTGAGGCCCTTGGCGAAGCAGGATCTGGACGTTGGTCGCTGCGAAATCAGGTGGCCCAAGTGAACGCATCCGCGGGTTTCATCAGCATCGTCGATGCCGACCCTGAGGTTCGGGATCTCTTGCCTGCGATCGACTATGAGCGGGCCCGACGCGAGACTCAGACGAGAGTCCGGCGCCTGACCACCGGCAATTGGGATGTCGCCGCCGCAGAGGAGCCCGACGGTCATCATCGTGGCTTCTTGATTGTCGATGGACTGATCAGTCGAGAGGTCGACGTGTTGGGACGGCGATGCGTGGAGCTGATCGGGGCGGGCGACGTAATTCGCCCGTGGAGCTGGGACGACGAGGGATCCCACGTGCACGCGGAGGTTGGCTGGGTCGTTCTAGAGCCCGCCCGCCTGGCCGTGCTTGATCATCGCCTTGTGGTGCGAATGACCCCGTGGCCGCAGCTTGGACTGGAGCTCTTCAATCGGGGGACTCGGCGCGCCCACGCGCTCGCCGTCACCCTTGCGATCGCTCACCACCAACGAGTCGATGACCGGTTGCTGCTGACGCTCTGGCACCTGGCCGAACGCTGGGGTCGAGTTCTGCCTGACGGCATCGCCGTACCGCTCCCGCTTTCTCACCAGCGGCTCGCGGATCTCATCGGCGCGCATCGCCCGGCAGTGACCGGCGCATTGGGTGCGCTGCAGCAGCGAGGCCAAATCAGCCGCCGTGGAGACCGAACGTGGATGCTGCACGGCTCACCACCCGAGGAGCTGCGCCATCATCGCCTCGCGGCAACGATGACCTAGGCGTGTCTCGCAGCCGCATCGCTCGGCTTCGGCCACCACGCCCCGAGCCGAGCGATGCGACGCGTGATCAGCGGATGGTGCGGCCGCGCCTATCGCCGAAGAAGACGACGATTGCAACGATGGCGAGCAGGAACAGCAACGGGTGAATGACCACGCCGCCGGCGATGGCGATAATCAGCAGGATCGCCGCCAGGATGAGAAGCATGTTGCCTCCTTGGTGAGGGGTTGATGGCTCGCCTGTTAACCCCGCGAGTGGACTCCTGGGACGCTGGCCTGTCCTCCCGCGAACGTACGCGTGCGGACACCAGGCCCACCCTCGTGTAGAGCAGCTCGCAGGATTCGACTCGAGCCGTCGCCTCAACGACCAGGATCGGGGCATAGCTCGGGACTGGCGATCTCATCAACAACGCTGCCTGCTCGTCGCAGTGGTGAGAGTCTGTCGCCGGGGAGGTGACGCCCGGCCGGCGCGGCTTGCGTGATCGTCGGGGCTCGCCCAGCGGCGCGATCGCCTTTCCCCCTGACCCGAGCGCTGCGAGCGATGCCCGCGTCAGCCGGCAGACGCTGCACCGATGGCGCGTGCCTCGCGACGGCGGACCGTTGCCCGCTGGGTCTGTTCGAGAGAATGGCGGCATGGATCTCGGACTGAGCGGCAGGGTCTATCTCGTGACCGGGGGTAGCCGCGGTCTTGGCCTTGCGGCGGCCGAGGCACTTGTCGGCGACGGAGCCCGCGTGGTCCTCAGCTCGCCTCACGAGGCGACGGCCTCCGCGGCCGCTGCCCATCTGTCCCAGAACGCTGCCTCGGCTGACAGCGTGACCTGGGTGGTTGCGGATAACAGCGATCCCACGACCCCGGATCGCCTGATCGCGGCCGCCAAGGATCGTTTCGGGCGCTTGGATGGTGCGCTGGTCAGCGTTGGGGGGACCGCGCCGGGGACGATCACCACCACGAGCGACGACGCGTGGCGCTCGGCGTTCGAAAGCGTCTTTCTCGGTGCTGTGCGGCTGGCTCGCGTTCTCGCCGAAGACGTGAACAACGAAAGTGAGGGGCGACCCGCAACCGCGTCAATCACCGGGACAGGCCGCTCGGTGGTCTTCGTGCTTGCCTCATCAGTGCGGGTGCCGCTCGCGCGACTCCCGATCTCCAACGGCCTGTTTCCGGCGCTCGCCGGTGTGGCTAAGACGCTCGCGAGCGAGCTTGGCCCGGCCGGGGTCAGGATCAACGGCCTGCTGCCGGTCAGGATCGCCACCGACCGGGTCCGTGAGTTTGATGCCCTCAGCGGCGATCCCGATGAGGTCCGCGCTCGTGAGTCTGAGCGCATCCCGCTGCGCCGGTACGGCGAGCCCGAGGAGTTCGCCCGCGTGGCGGCATTCCTGCTCTCCCCAGCCGCCTCTTACGTCACCGGCGCCATGATCCCGGTCGACGGCGGCGCCATCCTCTCCATCTAGGTGAGCGCTCGCCGGCAGCGCCGCTGACACAAATTCGTTCCGAGACGCCCGATGGCTTGCGCTTGGATACGGAGCGGCAGCCCGGCCAACCTAACTGCGTCAATCGTCAAGCGGCTTTGACCGTCCGCCGAGCGGTTACTTGGGGGTGGGCGCCGGGGCGGCGGACAGTGACGTTGCCTACGCGTTGCCGTGGCTTTGCACCCTTTTGCGTGCAGCCCCGTTTCCGGCGACGTGCGGGTCTCAGCTCCCAACGCTGAGCGGACGCTCAAGTGTCTGGTCTCGCCGGGGTCGAGCTCTCGGCTGAGCGCGGCAACGAGACCAACTGCGGGTCGGCGCCCATTGCCCGCGTGATCACGTGGAAGTCTCTCCGCGGAATCTCGAACAGGCCACGCCGGAATATGTAGCCCCACCTCTGCTTGTCTTTGATGAAACTAAGAGCGTCGATGAGCGGTCTAATCGACGTCTCGGTGCAGGCGACGAACTCCACGTCGCGGCGCCATGGAACAAACCCGGGAGCCATCTGGACCTGGTAGAGCTCTTCGTCGGCGACCCGCCCAACTGCGGTGAAGGCCTGCAGCGGCTCTCCGCCTTCCAGACTCGTCTTCGACGAGTAGAACACCAACCAATCGCCGGCGCTGAGACGCCGCAGCCCTGAGGCCTTGCCGTGCCCCGCCTGCGTGAACCCGCCCTCGACGCCGGCACGGACGTGATCTCGACTGATGGTGGTCACCCAGCATTTCATTCGCGACTCCCATCCTCGCGCAAACTGAGCGCGTGCCGCAGGCGCGCCCCAGGTTCGCTTGCGCGAAGTGGTGGGCCGTTCAGTCTCCGAGCGCATTCGTGCGGGAGGAGCAGTCTCCGAGCCCGCGTTTGTTGCCGCTTACGCTGCTCCTTCTGCCTCAAGGCGACAGCGATGGTGCTCGACTCCATCCGATCGGCAGCTCAAGCGCGCCCTCATTGTGGCTATGCACGGGACGCAACGCGTCCGGCCAAGTGGCGCTTTCGTGGGTCGTCGCCAAGCGAGCACCTCGTCGGCACCGCCTTAGGACGCCCGCGCTGATCTGACGTCGGGCGCTCAGCGCCTGGTCTCGTACCGGGTCAGCACCACGCCGTCGGCAAACGTCCGGGTCTCCACCAGGGTCAGGTTCACCCAGTTCTCCAGGCCGGTGAAGAAGGGGGTGCCGCCGCCCACCAGGACCGGATGGGTGACGATCGCGTACTCGTCGATCAGCCCGGCCCGCATGGCCGCCGCGGCGAGGGTGGCACCGCCGATGTCCATGGGGCCGCCGTCGTCGGCCTTGAGCCGGGTGATCTCGGTGACCGCGTCGCCGGTGACCAGACGGGTGTTCCAGTCGACCGTGCCGGTCGTCGAGGAGAACACCACCTTCGGCATGTCCCGCCAGCGGCGGGCGAACTCGATCTCCGCCGGGGTGGCGCCGGGCTGCTGGTCGGCGGTCGGCCAGTGGGAGCTCATCGTCTCCCACAGCTTGCGCCCGTACAGCGCCAGGCCTGTCGCCGCCACCCGGTCAGACCACCACTGAAACAGTTCGTCGCTCGGCACGCTCCAGCCGAGGTCGTCGCCGGGCGCGGCGATGTAGCCGTCCAGGGTCAGGTTCATGCCAAAGGTCAGTTTCCGCATGGCGTCAGTCTCCCGTGAGTCGGTTTTCGGCCTACAGACCAGCACGGCTCCCAAAAATCATCGGTCAGGCCCACCGAGGGCCAGTTGACCACTACGCCAAGCAGATGCTCCGTACGGAAGGGACCCTCATCGATAACGGACGCACCAGCCGGGTCAGCCCCCGAGTTGCTGGCTCAACGCACGGTAGGGGGACGAGTCCGGTGGTGCGCAGTAGACCCGGCCGTCGCGCTGGCGCGTATCGGTAGCCCCGTGACCGGGTAGATGTCTCAACGTGACTGTCGGGTCTGTACGGTCGTTCGTCGGCAGGCCGGTGGCTGGCGTCCGGCGATCCGGGCGACAGGCCCCAGCAGGTGAAAGAGAGCGTGTTGGATGACGGGTGGCGGGGTCGCGAGCACGGCGTGCTCGGAGGTCACCGGCCACACCGTCGCGATATCCAGCAGGCTGGGCATGCCTTTGGTGTTGACGCGGTCTTCCTGCGCGAAAGCGAAGTAGAGCTCATAGAAGCGTTCGGTGCTGGTCAGCGCGGGTCGAAACTCAAACCGGACGCGCATCTCGTCTGCTCCGGCGTTGGCGAAGGTGTGCCTGGTCCCTCTGGGCGCGTCGATGGTGTCGCCCGCTCCGAGGACGTGGTGGGCGCCGTCGATGTCAAACGCGGCATGCCCGGCCAGCACCTCAAACCGCTCATCCTGATGAGGGTGGACGTGGGGCACACCGGCGAACCCGCCCGGGGAGAAGATGCCTTCAGCGGCGAAGAGCTCGCCGTCGGAGTCAGCTGACGTGATGAGGAAGATCAGCCGTTGCCCTGTCACCGGGTTCTCGATGACGTCGCCCGCGTGTGCCATTCTACCTCCGGTTAGTTAGGACACCTAAGCGAAGGATACCTAAGCAGTTGCCTGAGTCAACCCCCACCCCACGCCTCCCTATCGGCCAGCTACTCGTGCATCACCTCCGGGTCTTTCGCGAACAGCTGCTCGCCGCCGGCGAACCCATCGCCCAGGACGCGGGCATCCGCCTGCGGCTCAGTCACCTGCATGTGTTCGGCAACATCAAGGCCGAAGGCACCCGGCTGACCGATCTGGCCGCGTGGGCCGGGATGGCCCGCCCCTCGATCGCCGAGCTGGTCGACGAGCTCGAGGCCGACGGCCTGCTCGAACGCCGCCCTGACCCCAGCGACGGCCGCGCCAAGCTCGTCGTGCTGACGCCCGCCGGCTGGGACGCCATCCGCGCCGGCCGCGCCATCATCGCCGGCATCGAAGCCGACTACGCCAGCAGGATCGGAACCGAACGATTCGACGCGATGTGCCGAGCGCTGCAAGACCTCCTCGACGACCTCAACGGCGCACCCGTCCGCGGCGCCCCCCAGCCTGAACCGTCAAATCGGGCCTAGCCCCCGACCAGCCCATCGAGACTGTGGCGTCTCGCCCGCGGCGGCCGCGGCAACGAAGCCGACGTCTCACATAGGGTGTTCGTTGATTCCCACTCGCCCGGGCTACGCGCACGCGACGACGGGGGCGATCGGGCGCTATGTCAAGACCGGTTGAGAATTGCTCCTGTGGCGCCGGTTGAGATTTGCCCCCCCGTTGGGTCTTGGGGCGAACAGGGCGCCGCGTGATCCTGACCGAGCGCCAGCGAGGTCGATAGCGGGAGCCGGCGCAGCCGGCGGTCTCCACCGCGCGGATTACGGCGCAGGAGGCCGTGGGTGACACCGGCAGCGAGACTGGGAGGGGTCCTCATAGCCGGGACGTAGCACCGCACTCGGAGGTGAGGGCCGACAGCGCGCGGTGCTGCCGGCCGCCGGGGCCGAAGTTTCCCGGGTCCAGCCAGGCCGCGATCGCGCGCTTGCGGACAGCCCAGTCGGCGTCGGTCATCGCAAACCAGGCGGTGTCACGGTTGCGCCCCTTGTAGATCATGGCGTTGCGCCAGGTCCCCTCGTACACGAAACCCAGTCGGTGTGCGGCCGCCATCGAGCGTGCGTTCAGCGCATCGCACTTCCATTCATAGCGCCGGTACCCGAGTTCGTCGAAGACATGGCTTGCCATCAGATACATCGCTTCGGTCGCCGAGGTTAAGCGCGTCGTGCAGGGCGGGCACGTGCCTTGCCTCCAACGGCTCCAGCCTGCAATAGCGTCCCGACAAGGTCGGTGCGGACGGGACCGGCCGCGGCTGCCAATCCAGTATCGGCTCCCCTATCGGCTGACCGAGATCGTTGATCACGCGTTGCTCCGGACGCCGACGTTACCGGTGCGCCCAGCGTCCGCGCAATTGTCGCTCGCGGTCGCTCCGCTCCGCACTGGAGCTGGTGACTCTTGGACGTTTTCCGCTCGTGAGGTTGTGGCGCGATCACCGGAGCGAGCGTGCGCGCCTGACCAGCACCAAGCTGCTCATGACGAGCCAGGCGAACAGCAGCACCGCCGCTAGCAGCAACACGCCGTAGGCAAGGGAGCCGTTGTTTGTCGGCCCGAGCATCGTGCTGGCGCTCGCGACCCCGAGGACGGCTGCGACGATGCTCAGCCAAGAGAGCCATCCAGGCAGCGTCCGCTCGTGCCGGATCGCGGCCGCGAACGCGCCGGCGGTCAGAGCGAGCGGCACCCCGATCGCCGGGCCGCCGGCGAGGTAGGAGAGAACAACCAACGCGTGAGCCAGCGCGGGATCACTCGCCACTGAATGTTCCGCGAGCACCCGGTAGCAGAGCGCGGACATCGCCAGGAACACCGCGGCGATGATCCCGCCGGCGAGCGCGAGCGTGGCGAGGCGGATGGCACCGGGACGTAGTCGTGCGTATAGAAATGACGCGAATGCCGCGAGCGCCGCAGCCGCAAGTAGATGGAAGAAGCTCAGCGCTCGTACTTCGGAGCCGTTCCGCAGGAAGTACTCGCGCAGATGGGAGGGCGTCGCATTCAGCGCCGGAAAGTTCGTCGTCGCGAGTAGGTCGCCGAACAACAGCCCACACGCAAAGAGAGCAACAGCCAATGCCCCGGAGGCCGCCCACACCGCCTCCACTCGCGCTGACATCGCCTCGTCTCTCGGGTCGTTGCTCACCGGCCCATTCCAGCAGGCGCGACGGTCGCCGCTGCGAGTCGCGGCGCCACACTTCCGCTCGCCTCCGGCGGCCCGGGGCTTAGCTCAGCAAGCGGTACTTGAGGTGCGTGACGCCGGGCGCCTCGACGGCGCGCATCTGCTCCAGCCCGATCTCCGCGTCCCCGAGGTTGTCGAAGAGGCGAGCACCGCCGCCGAGTAACACCGGAACAAGATGAAGCTCAAGCTCATCCAGCAGTCCCGCTGCCAGGTACTGCTGAGCAACGTTGCCGCCGCCCCACAGGATGACGTCTTGGCCACCGGCGGCCTCCCTCGCCTGCTTGAGCGCTGACACGATTCCGTCGGTGACGAAGTGAAACGTCGTCCCTCCCTCCATCTGCAAGGGATCACGCGGATAGTGGGTGAGGATGAACACGGGGTAGTGGTAGGGCGGGTTGTCGCCCCACCAGCCCGTCCACTGCTCATCGCTGCACGCGCCACCGCCAATCGGGCCGAACATGTTGCGGTCCATCACCCCAGCACCGACGTTCGCGCGCGCCTGCTCGAAGATCTGTGTGCTCTCGTTCACCTCGCCCAATTGCCCGCCGTGGGATGCGCGCCAGGCGGCCAGCGGAGCCATCCACTCATGCAGCCGCTCGCCGCGCACGCAGCGGGCAACGACCCGCCTGGGGTCAGTTTTGAGCGGAGGCGGGGGGTCAGTTTTCACACGCGCGCCGACATCGGCGGACAGGGTAAGGCAGGTCTGTTGTGACCGATCATCGGCTGGTGAATTGGACGACGTCGAGGCGTTGACGCCCGTCCTGACCCATCTTCGTCGTCACGAGCGTGAAACCAACGGCGAGGCGCGCTACCACGAAAGGGTTGACCTTGGGATCGAGCTCTCCCTCCGTGGCCTTGTAGCACGAACGGACACTTATCTAGGCGCCTTGATGTGCTGGAGCCGGCGTTCGGCCGGGCCGGAGTAGCAACTCGTTATGCGGCACGCTTGTTGGCTCCACTGTGCGCGAAGTTGGCGATTAGGTCGGCGATGCGGTCGGGTTGGTCGATCATTGAGAACGTTCTCGCGTTCTCGATCACGTCGAGCCGACCGTTGGGTAGGGTCTCGGCCAGCCGCTGGCCGTCCTCGCGCGGGAAGAAGACGTCGTCGGCGGACCACGCGACGAGCGCTGGCTTGGTGAATTTCGGCAAGAGCGCTGCGGCTCGGACCGTCGTCTCGCGGTTCAGCGAGGCTGTGAAGCACCGCAGGTCGTTCCTGACCCGGCGGTTGGTGAGCGCCGGCTTGACCCACGCGGCCACGAGGTCATCGATGTCCGCATGAGCCAGAGCCCCAAACGCGCGCTCGCGCGCGAACCGGGTCCGGAGCGGTTGAAGCGCCGCGGTGTACGCCGGCCCAGCTTTCGCCAACGCGATCAATGGTTTCAGCGCAGGGGGTGGGAAGTGCTCGAAGGCGTCGCAGCTGGTCAGCACCAGCGCGCCCAGCCGCTCGGGCGCGCTTGTCGCGACAAGCTGGGCGATCGCGCCACCGGTGTCGTTGCCGACGAGCACGACGTCGTCAAGCGCGAGAGCGTCAAGCGCCTCTCCGACCATCGCCGCGATCCCTTCCATCGTCAGCTCGGAGCCGCCGCGCATCGGCTCGGTGTGCGCCCCCAGCGGCCACGTTGGCGCCACACAGTAAAAGCCGCGCCCCGCCAGTCGTTCGCTCAGGGGCCGCCACAGCGATGATCCCATCGAGTAGCCATGGATGAACACGACCGGACGGCCACCCGACGGTCCTGTTCTCTCATAGTGGATAGTTCCTGCGTTGAGCGTGACGGACGGCATCGGATCCTCCAGCGATTGATTTACGTGCAGACTGCCCGTAACATACCGACAGACTGTCTGTAAGTCAACAGGCTCCTCCCCAATGGCCCGCACCCAGGCACAACGATCGGCCGCGACCCAGCAGGCGCTCCTAACTGCCGCCCGGCGGCTGTGGGGCGACCGCGGCTATGCCGCCGTCTCGACGCCAGAGATCGCCAAAGTCGCTGGTGTCACCCGCGGCGCGATGTACCACCAGTACCCGGACAAGGCCACGCTCTTCCTCGCCGTCCTCGAAGCTGTCGAGACAGATGTGATCGAGCGGCTGTCAGCCGCCGTCGCTGCGAAGCAACCAAAGACACCTGCCGGCGCGCTGCGCACCTCCGCCGACGCGTGGCTGGACATCGCCAGCGAGCCGGAGGTTCGGCAACTCGTGCTACTCGATGCGCCCAGCATCCTCGGCTGGGCCGGCTTCCGCGAGATCTCATTGCGTTACGGACTCGGCATGACCGAACAGCTTCTGACCGCCGCCATCGACGCCGGCGAGCTCACGCCCCAGCCCACCCGACCTCTCGCGACCGTCATGATCGGGGCACTGGACGAGGCCGCCATGAGCATCGCCAACGCCGACGACCCCGAGCAAGAGAAGACAGACGTACGAAACGTGATCCACAACCTCATCGACGGACTATTGACCAAGCCGAGTCGCGCCGCCTCGCCGCGGAACCGACCTTAGGCCCTCAACGCATCACGACACGCGACTCGTCCTCTGGCGACGGCGGGGCCTCCCCCCTCGCCGACACTCTCCGTCGCAGGCGAGCAGAGCGTATACCCAGGGCGCCGCAGCGATTGCTCCGGGCCGCACAATCCCGCCTCGCCCGTCGGCGGTTTGTGCCCGTAACGCGACCAGGAGATGCCCGGTCACACGCGCGGCTTCCCCGGCTTGGATAGCTACGCGGTCGAGATGGCGCACGAGGGCGTGCCGCTGGTGGTAATCCAGCCTCAGCTCCGGCATGCGAACCTCGGCGTGACCTCGATCTATCGTCTCGGCTCCGGCGAGCATGTGTCACCACAATGCCGCCTTCGGCGCTGGTCACCTATCCAGTCGTCCGGGCGCTCTCAGCCGACGTTAGCCAGCTCACTGCGTTTGCTGTCTCCTGGGTTGATGCCAGCCACGCGCTGGAGGAGCGGCAACAAGCGGTCTCGACGCCGCTATGGATGTCCGAGTGACTTTACCTCGAGGATGAACATCTAGAAACGCGTTAGGGAGTTTCGGCGAGGACTGGTCGCTGCCTTATGTGCTGGCCAGGGGCGGACCGGAGCGGAGGATGATTTTGGTGTCGGTGTCTGCGACGCCGAGTTTGAGCCGGAGGGTTCGCAGCAGACTGTCGAGTTCGGCCGTGTCGTGGCACGCGACACGCAGTTGGTAGTCGGGTGTGCCGGCCAGGTGGAGCACTTCGCTGACAGGACCGAGTGTGCTGCTCAGGGTTGCGAACCTGTCTGAGTCGGTACCGGGCAGCAACACCACCGAGATGAGTGCTTCGATCTGGCGGCCTCCGGCGGCTGGATCGATCTGCGCTGTGAAGCCGGTGATGATGCCCGCTCGGCGCAGTCGTCGGACGCGGTCGGCTGCCGCGTTGGCACTGAGGCCGACTTTGGCGCCGAGGTCGCGCCAGGATAGTCGAGAGTCTTCCCGGAGCAGCCTGAGGATAACGCTGTCAATCTCGTCCATATCTGCGATTGTCGCAGCGACGGCCGATCTTGGCTTGTGATCTCGCTGTTTCGGGTGCTACGCACGCAGTATGGACATACCCGACGCCCTGGGGGCTGGCCTGATTGTCGGAATGGTGATCGCGACGCAGTTCGGCGCGGTCAGCGCGTTGCTTCTGGAGACCGCCGTCCGTGCCGGCCCGCGCGCCGGCGCGGCGGCTGCTCTCGGTGTAGCGAGCGTCGACATGGCCTACGCGACGGGCGCAGTGGTCGCCGGAGGGGCGGCCCGCGCAGGGTTAGCCGCGCATCTGGCGGAGGTGAGGGCCGTCGCCTCCGTGATCCTCGCGTTGGTTGGCGTTCACGGATTGTGGGCTCTCGCGCGGGGCGCGTCGCGTGATCGGCGCGCCCAGGCACCGACTCTCGGCGACGTTTCTCGGCCGTCCGGCATCCCGTCTGCTCAGTATTTTCGTTTTGTCGGGCTGACGGCGATCAACCCGCTAACGATCGTCTATTTCGGGTCTGTCACGGCGTCCCTGTCATTGAGCGGAGTTGCCGACGGCGTTGCGTTCTTGGTCGGGGCGGGGACTGCTTCCGCGCTGTGGCATCTGCTGCTGTCGTTGGCCGCCGGCCTCGCTGGCCGGCGGTTCACGCCACGGATCCAGCGGGTGGTCTCAATTGCCGGGAGAGTGGCTGTGGTTGTCGTGGCGATACGGCTCGCGATAGCGATCTGAGCTGAACATGCGCCCCTGGCAACCAGCACGCTCAGCCGTGATCAGCACGCAACGCCCTCAAATCGCGACAGGGGCTGCCAAGTCGAAGCGGCCGGTGCGGCTCGGGCGTGGTTTCTGGGTCCTGTGTGCCGGCGCGTTCATCAACAGAGCGGGCACGATGGTCGTGCCGTTCATGACGCTTTATCTGGTCAGCGCAAGGGGGTTCTCGATTGTCGTGGCCGGTGACATGCTCGCGGGGTTCGGCGGCGGAGCACTCGTGGCTCCGTTGATCGGTGGTGCGCTCGCGGATCGCGTCGGGCGACGGGCCACGCTTCTCGGTGGCACACTCGCGACCGCCGCGATCATGCTGGCGCTGTCGTACGCTCGCCTGACGGCGCTGATCGTCGTGCTGATTCTCCTGCTCGGCGTGACCCTGGAGGCGCCTCGGCCGGTGACGCAGGCGCTCGTGGCCGACCTGGTCCCAGAAGAAGATCGTGCTCGCGCGTACGCCGCACTGTTCTGGGTGAGCAACCTCGGATTTGCGGCAGCGATGACGAGCGCAGGCTTCCTGGCCCAGTCTGCGTTTACCGAGATCTTCTGGATCGACGCGGCCACCGGCCTGTTGTTCGGCGGTCTCGTTTGGTTGTTCGTGCCCGAACGTTCGGGCCGACTTGACGCGGCGCGCAAGAGCCCTTCGGGCTACAGGCTCGTCATCCGTGATCGCACGATGCTCGCGTTCACCGCGGCGGTGCTGGTCTACTACTTCGTGTATCTGCAGTCGGATTCGACACTGCCGCTAGCCGTGCACCGCTCCGGACTCGCTCCACACGTCTACGGACTGTGCATGGCCCTCAACGGGGTCGTCATTTGCCTTGCTCAGCCCGTACTGGCGCCGCACCTGATCCGGCGTGACCCCGGCCGGGTGTGGGCCGCGGGCGCCGCGCTGGTCGGCGTCGGATTCGCGCTCACGGCCATCGCGTCGACGACCGGCGGATATCTGCTGTCGGTCGCCGTCTGGACCTTCGGAGAGATCTTTCCCGCAACGGTCACGGGAGCGATCGTCGCGCGGCTCGCTCCCGAGGAGCTCCGGGGACGGTACTCGGGGCTCTATAGCCTCGCGGTGGCCTCAGGCTGGCTCACATCATCCCTCGGAGGAACCCGGCTCCTGTCTGTGAGCCCGGTCGTGCTCTGGGGATCCTGCGCGGTGCTCAGTGCGGCAAGTGCGTATGGTGTCCTTCGCCTCGCGCCCAGATTGCGGCCCGTGAGGCCAGAGCCCTAGCGCTGCCTGAGATTGCTCATGCGTCGTGCTCTCAGGCGTAACGGTATGAGAATGTCGCCAGGGCCGCTCCTCGGGCCGTCCGCGGCGGTGGTTAGCGTCGCGGGCGTTCCGGGCCAGGGGCCCTGGGAGAACGCGGTTGGGTAGGCCGAAGAAGCGTTATGGGCTGCGAGCCCGCTGGTGTAACTGGCCGCCCCTGCGACTTGCCCGGGTGCGCTGCGAGCGCGAATCCGTAAGTGTCGTTCTCACCCACCGTCTCCCGATCTGTGATGTCGATGAGGTTGAAGGAGGTGGTGTTGGTGGGCAGGTCGATAGGACTGGACGTCCATCGCGACTTCTGCGAGATCGCGATCGCCGATGGCGGTCGTGCTCGATCTGCGGGCCGTGTCGCGACGACGCCTGGCCGGCTGAAGGTGCTGGCGTCAAGTCTGCTGCCTGATGATCGGGTGGTGTTGGAGGCGACCGGGAACGCGCTGGCGATCGCCAGGATCCTTGAGCCGCACTGCCAAGAGGTGCTGATCGCTCACGGCCGTCACGTGCGGGCGATCAGTCACGCGAAGGTCAAGACCGACAAGATCGATGCCCGCGTTCTTGCGGATCTGTTGGCGGCGGATCTGATCCCGAAGGTGTGGGCTGGAGACGACCGGATTCGGGCGATGCGTCGGGTCGTGTCACGACGCCGAGGGCTGGTCAAGCGACGCACGCAGGTCAAGAACGAGATCGCAGCGGTGCTGCACCGCAACCTCAAACCACGCCCGCCTGTCAGCGACCTGTTCGGAAAGCAAGGCCGCGTGTGGCTCGGTGACCAGCAGTTGCCGATCGACGAGCGCCTAACCGTCGACGCGGCGCTGCGCCAGTTGGACTTCATCACCGACGAGCTGGCCCAGATCGACAAGCTCGTCGCTGAAGCGGCGCTCACAGACCAGGACGTGTTGAGACTGATGACGATCCCCGGTGTCGACGTGACGACCGCCGTCACGATGGTCGCCGTGATCGGGGATGTCCGCCGGTTCAAGACACCGCGGCACCTGGTGGGCTATCTCGGGCTGCACCCCAGGATTCGCCAGTCAGGCAACGGGCCAGCCCATCACGGTCGGCTCTCCAAGGAAGGATCGGCCGCAGCGCGGCACGTGCTGGTCGAGGCCGCCTGGATCGCCGCTCGCGCCCCGGGACCGCTCAGGGCGTTCGCGCAGCGGACCGCCGCACGCCGCGGCCGCCAGATCGCGACAGTCGCGGTCGCGCGCAAGCTCGCCGTGCTCTGCTGGCACTTGCTGACCAAGGACGAGGACTACGCCTTCGCGCGCCCGAGCCTGGTCCGGCGCAAGCACCGAGCGCTGGAGCTCAAGGCCGGTGCCCCCAGAGCCAAGCCGGGCCCGAACCCCAACCCGGTTCGCAAGAACCAGTCCATCGAAGACCAAGAGCTGGCCGTCGCCCAACAGGCCGAGGACGCCTATCGACGCCTGATCACCGACTGGCAGGCGACCGGCCGCAAGAGTGGTGCGGGCGCGACAAAGGAGCGCACATCAATAAGGCCCTCAACGGGCAAGGCCGCGCCGCAGGCTGTCAGCTCCTGAGACCTGCCGTTCGCCACGTCAGTCACCCGCACCGCCAGAAAGGCTCCCACCAAACTGCCGCATCGTCCACCCGAGTTTGACTTTCATCCGTAACGTCTCGGTGGCTAAACGTGGCCGCGCCTGCTTCTGATACTGCTTGCCTCCGATGCCGCGCATAGCGGGCCGCCTGGTCAGCGAGAGGTTCGACTACGACGGTGGACGGCAGGTCACAGCGTATGTCCCTCCGGCTGCGCCCGAAGCCATTGTCTTCGCCGGTGACGGCCAACTGATTACTTCGTGGGCAGGCGTTCTCGAAGCGGCTGGCTTGCTGGCCACGATGATCGTCGGAGCGCACCGCCTGGACGATGAGACGCTGCGGATCCAGGAGTATTCGCCAGGGGAGAGCACGGCCGCCTCCGCCTTTGACCCTGAGCGGTTCGCCGCGCACGAGAAATTCTTTGTCGAGGACGTGCGCTCGTGGGCGCAATCGCGTTTCGACGTCGCGCTGCCTGCTGACCGAACCGCCGTACTCGGCGTCTCAGCGAGTGCGGAGCTCGCGCTCGCTATGGGGCTCCGACATCCGGATATCTATGGCGCGGTCTTGTGCGCGTCGCCAGGCGCGGGCTACAGGCCGCCCGCCTTAATGCCGACCTCGCTTCCGCGCGCGTACCTCGTCGCCGGCACGCAGGAACCCTTCTTCCTGGAGAACGCCATGCGCTGGGCTCAAGCACTACGCGATGCAGGCGCCGACGTGGTCATGACCGAAAGGGTCGGCTCGCACGGCGACGCGTTCTGGAAGGAGGAGTTTCCGTTGATGGTGGCGTGGGCGTTCGGGCGCTGAGCAGCGCCACGCCGCGCTTCCGCCCCGCCGCCTGATCAGCCGTCGTCGTCAGGCCGCTGCATCTCTTGCTGCGTGACGCCGTGGTGCCAGCGCAGGTCTCGCGGGCGACGACCAGTAGAGCCCCTGCCCTTCAACTCCACAAACCTACCCAAAGTTGGGCCAGCGTCGGGATCCTTCCCACAACTGACGGCTGGTAACTCGAATGGCACGTCTGGTTCACGACCGGGTCACACAGGCGCCGGCCGCATTGTGGAGGATCCGGAGTCGGGTCCGGTCCAGGTCTCGCGCACAAAGGGGAAAGCTGATGCTCAGATCGCGCAGGTCGACGCACGTCGAACCCGGTGTGCAGGTCACACGCCAACGCCGACGAGTCTCGAGAGTCCGTCTCCGGATCTTCGCCGGGGCCAGCCGCCGATTCCGCTTCGGCGCACTCGGCGCCACGACCCTCGTCCTCGCCGGCGCGGGGGTGACCTACGCCGCCATCGCGTCTGATCACAACCAGGTCGGCACGGAGTACCCCAGCGGGATTCAGGTTTCCGACAACCAGGTCATCAAGCCGCTGGGCGATCGCCTGCTCACCCAGTTCGGCAAGTTCATGGGCTCGACGGTCAGCCCGGACGGACGCTTCCTCGCCGCCACCAGTACCGACAAGTCGGTCGCCCTGCAGATCTTCGACCTGTCGACCTACAAGCTCATCTGGACCGTTGGCAGCGCACCGGCGGTCAACCAGCAGCTGAGCGACGGCACCGTGGGCCAGGTGGGCCCGACGTACTCGCCCGACGGCAAGTTCCTCTGGCTGCCGGAGCAGAACGGCCTGACCCGCTTCCCGGTCAACGCCGACGGCACGCTTGGCACGCCGACCAGCTTTTCGCTCCCGACGGTGGGGACCCACCCTTCGGGTAACAACGCCGTTCTGGTGCCCAACTCCGCGCTGGTGGGTCAGATCACGTACTCACCCGACGGATCCACTCTGTACGCCGCGCTCAACGGACAGAACAGCGTCGTCGCGCTCGATCCCGCCACCGGCGCGGTCGAGCAGACGTGGAACGTTGGCATCGCCCCGCGTGAGCTCGCCTTCGCTGGCGCCAAGCTCTACGTGAGCAACGAGGGTGGCCGCCAGGCGCAACCGGGCGATACGACAATGGATTCCTACGGCACCCAGGTCCCGGCCGACGGGTACCTCGGCACATCGACGACGGGAACCGTCAGCGTCATCGACACCGCCAACCCGTCGGCGCCGGTCGGATCCATCGCGGTCGGCCTGCACCCGACGGCGATGTATCAGAACGGCAACGCTTTGTTCGTCGCCAACACCAACAGTGACACCGTCTCGGTCATCGACACGAGGAAGGACCAGGTCGTCCAGACGATCGAGACCAGGCCGTGGCCGGAGTCCGCGGTGGGGTATGAGCCGGACGGCATCGCGCTGACCAAGGACGGCCACCTGCTGGTCACCTTGGGGAGGGCGAACGCGGTCGCGGTCTACCGCTACGGTGGCACGCCGAGGGAGCCGGTGAGCTACATCGGGCTGCTGCCGACGGACTACTACCCCGCAAATGTGGCGAGCGTCGGCGACCAGGTGGTCGTCACCAACACCCGCGGGATCGACGCGCGCGGTCCGGCCATCACCACCTACAAGGGACCGGGCACCGTCCCCGTGAGCGGCCACGACACGCACAGCACCACGGCATCCCTCACGCGCTTCACCCTTCCGAGCGACCGGCAGATCGCGCGCGATACGGCGACCGTCTTCGCGCAGAACGGCTGGGGCGCGAACAACGTCGAGCAGGCTCGAGGCCATAGGACGAGGGCCGTGCCGGTCCCGGCGCGCATCGGTGACCCGTCCACGATCAAGCACGTCTTCCTGATCGTCAAGGAGAACCGCACCTACGACCAGCTGTTCGGCGACATGAGTGAGGGCAACGGAGATCCGACGCTCACCCAGTTCGGCGAGAAGGCGACTCCGAACCAGCACGCGCTGGCCCAGCAGTTCGGTCTCTACGACAACACCTACGACGTCGGCACGAACTCTGCTGAGGGCCACAACTGGCTGATGCAGGGCGACAACCCCGAGTACTCCGAGTCGTCCGCGGGTGAGTACCAGCGCAGCTACGACACTGAGGAGGACGTGCTGGGCCACCAGCGCTCGGGCTTCCTGTGGACCGCCGTCGAGTCCGCCGGGGCGACGGCCCGCAACTACGGCGAGTATGAGTACATGGAGGGCAAGCCCCCCGGGACATGGCAGCAGTACTACTGCGCGAGCAAGAGCGTCGAGAGCGGTGGTGATCCTTCCCAGCTGACCGCCCCGGACCTCAAGGGCAACTACGGCTCGGTGATCCCGTCGCTGAACGCCATCGCCGACCCGCAGTCTCCGCCGTTTGACCTCTCGATCCCGGACATCTACCGCTACCAGATCTGGAAGCAGAACTTCGAGAAGAACGGTCCCGCCAACTTCAACATGGTGTGGCTGTCCAGCGACCACACAGGCGGCCCGACGACCCCGGAGGCCGGGGTCGCCGACAACGATCTCGCGACGGGTGAGATCGTCGACACGATCTCGCACAGCAGGTACTGGAAGAACTCCGCGATCTTCGTGGTCGAGGACGACAGTCAGGATGGTGCCGACCACGTCGACGGGCACCGCGCCCCGGTCCAGATCATCAGCCCATGGTCGCTGCATCACGCGGTCGACAGCACCTATTACTCGCAGATCAACATGGTCCGCACCATCGAGCAGATCCTCGGCGCCCAGCCGCTCAACGAGAAGCTCGCGGCGGCGACGCCGATGTACGGCGCGTTCACCAATAGGCCCAACTACAGGCCCTTCAACGCGGTGCCGAATCAGATCCCGCTCACCGAAGGGATCACCACCCCGCCGGCCTGCGGTTTGGACACGCTGGGCGAGACCGGCGCGGCGAGGAGGGCGCTGGCGAGGTCGGAGGCACGCCAGAACGCCGTTCCCGCGGGTGAGCGGGCCAACGCCGCTGCGTGGCAAGCCTGGCTCGCCGGCCAGCACCTCACCGGGAACGGTGCGATCCCCGACTACGCCAACCCGGAGCAGATGAACCGGTACACCTGGTACAAGGCTCACGAATGGACGGTGCCCTACCCGGGCGATTCGAAGATCTATGCGCCATCGCAGGTTCCGGGCGGCACCATCCCGAGCGCGGAAGCGAACTGACGAGTCTGCGGGAGCAGCTGAAGCGCATCACAACGCGGCGGCCCGGCGGGGGATCCCGGCCGGGCCGCCGCACCGCCCGGATGACGCCGTCACCGTAAAGGATCGAAATGTCTGAATCGCTTGCTGTTCGTACGCGGGGGATCAGCAAATCGTTTGGCGAGGTCGTCGCCCTTGACGGGGTCGACCTCGACATCGAGGAGGGCAAGGTGCACGGTCTGGTCGGACCAAACGGGGCCGGCAAGACGACGCTGCTGGGCCTGCTTCTCGGGCTGGCGGAGGCCGACGGCGGGGACCTGGAGATTCTCGGCAGTCCGGTGAGCAGGACGCGTGATTTTCCTGACGGAGTCGCGGGGTTCGTGGACGGCCCTGGTCTGTATCCCTCGCTCACAGCCCGGCAGAATCTCGCCGCGCTGGCTCGCTTGCGGGGCGACGGCTCCGACGGCATCAGCGACGCGCTGGACCAGGTCGGGCTCACCGATGTCGCCGATGACCGCGTTCGCGGCTTCTCACTCGGGATGCGGCAGCGCCTTGGGCTGGCCGCCGCGCTGCTGACAAGGCCTCGGCTGCTGGTGCTCGACGAACCGGCGAACGGCCTCGATCCTGCCGGCACCCGTCACGTGCACCGAGTGCTGACCAGGTTGGCGGCGCATGGCAGCTCGGTCGTCCTCTCCAGCCACCGGATGGACGACCTGGCAGCGCTATGCAGCGAGGTCACCCTCCTTGCCACCGGTCAGGTGGTCTTCTCCGGCCCGGTCAGCAAGCTGGCCGTCGACACCGACGAGCTGGACTACCGGCTGCGTATCTCCGATGCCGCCACGGCCCGGCGAGTTGCCGCGCAGACGCCGCACCTGCGCGTGCTCGAAGACGACGATCTGCTCCAGCATCAGGACGCTGACGCGCTCCTGGTGCGTGGCGCCGTGCCAGCCTTGGACGACCTGGTCGCCCGCCTCGTGGCCACCGGCGTAGGCGTGCGCGAGTTGGCGCCGGTCGTGGCGCCACTCGAGGCCGCCTTCCTGGCCCTCACCGCGGCCGCAACCGAACCAAGCAAGGATGAGGACCTATGACCGCCGCAGCCGTCACGCTGCCGAGTGCGGCCGCGCGGCCGGCGCCCGTGGGGCGGACCTACCGCTTCGAGCTGGTCAAGCTGCTGGCCCAGTGGCCGATCCGCCTCGCGCTCCTGGCCTGCTGGCTCGGCCCGGCCCTGCTCGTCGCCGTCATCAGTCAGCAGAGCGCGCTGCCCGCCGACACGCTCTTCGGCCGCTATATGAACCAGACTGGATGGGCGGGAGCGTTGGTGGTCCTGTCGTTCTCCGGCACCTGGGTAGTGCCGCTCATGACGTCTCTGGCCGCCGGCGACGTCTTCGCCACCGAGGACCGGCTCGGCACGTGGCGACACCTGCTCGTCGCCGTGCGGTCACGTCGCCGGATCTTCGCGGCAAAGGCGCTGGCGAGCCTCACCGTCATCACGCTGCTCCTTGTCGGACTGGCCACCTCGGGCGTCGTCGGGGGACTGGCAGCGGTCGGCAACCGGTCGCTGGTGGGCCTCGACGGCCATCTGCTCGCACCGGGGCAGGCAGCGAGTGCGGTACTGCTCGCCTGGGCCAGCGTGCTGGCGCCAACGCTGGCGTTCGCCGCGGTCGGTCTGCTCGGGTCGGTGGCGTTCGGGCGTTCTCCCCTGGGGCTTGTGCTGCCCGCGCTGCTCGCCTTGCTGCTGCAGCTTGCGCAGCAACTTCCGCTGCCCGTCGTCGTGCGCGTCGCGCTGCCGAGCTATGCGTTCATCGGCTGGCGCGGGCTGTTCACCGACCCGGCCCAGATTGGTCCCCTGCTCGTCGGCGTCGCCGTCAGCCTCGTCTTGGCGGTGGCCGCCTCCGCGCTGGCCTACCGGCTCTTCATGCGGCGCGACTTCACCAACCTGGCGTACGACGGTGACGGCCGCACTCTTCTCATGGGCGCTGTCCTGCCGCTGGCTGCGCTCTTCGCGGTCACCGTTGCGGTGATCGCCGGCGCGACATCGGCGTCCGCCTCAGGGATCGATAAGCCCAAGTTGGACCGGTCCCTCGCGACGGCGTTCGCCCACCTGTACCGCATGCAGGCCGCGGACCTGCATAGTCCGTCCGTCACCGAGGCGGAACTGCAGGCCAGCGCCTCGTGTGACAAGGGTGGTGGCCTCGTCGAGGATGTGGGACCGGGCAACGACTGGCGGTGTGTCGTGACGTGGCACCTACCGGGCTCCGCGGCGGTCGGCTCGGGCATCTATCAGCTCGACGTCAGCCCAGACGGACATTACGTTGCCGACGGTGACGGACCACAGGAAGTCAACGGTTTCTTCCAGGTTCACACCGCAATCGGTGATGAACCAAATCCCCTGTGGCAGTTCAACGGCTCCGTCAATCTTTTAGCCGCCACATCGCCCAAATAGTGCCAGCGGCCGAGCCTGTGAGCCCAGGCCAGAAGCGGCTGTTCACGGTGTGCGGCTGCGACCGGCGACCGATCCTCTCTTCCTGCCAGGGGAACCCGCGGGGCCGCGCGTACCGGCGAGTGCTTTCGTCACACGCATCGGACGCGCGCGCGGGGCGCTGGGGTGTGGCTGTTGCGGTCGTTACCGCCGCGGAGGGCTCGGGCCATGGGGGTGCGTCAGCCGGCGGCGGCTGCGGGAGCCGGGGCGCCGCTGCGGGCGGCAATCGAGTGCTGGTGGCTGTCTCGCGAGGAGATCAGCACGAACGCCAGGACCGCCCCGGCGACGGCGAAGCCGGCGCCGACGAGGAACGCCCGGTCGAACCCCTTGGTCAGGGCGACGGAGGCGCTGTGGGCTCCAGAGTGGAGCAGGCTCTGGGTGCGGCTGTTGGCGAGCGTCGCGAGGATCGCCAGTCCGAGCGCTCCGCCGATTTGCTGGGATGTGTTGATCAGACCCGATGCCAGCCCCGCCTCATGCGGCCGGGTCCCAGTGACCGCGGCGATCGTCACCGACACGAACGCGAACCCGAACCCCAGGGCCGCCAGCAACGACGGGCCGAGCACGTCCGCGGCGAACGACCCGCCGCTGCCGGGCGCCTGGGAGAACCAGAGCAGGCCGCCGGCGACCAGCAGCAGCCCGGCGATCAGCGTCGGCCTGAACCCGATCCGGGTGACCAGCTGGGACGCGAGCCCGGCCGAGACGATGATTCCGACCGCCAGCGGCAGGTAGGAGATTCCCGTCTTGATCGGCGAGTAGTGCAGGACGTTCTGGAGATACAGGGAGATGAAGAAGAACATCGAGAACAGCGACATGCCGAGCAGCAGGCCGACGATGTTCGCGCCGCGCAGCGTCCGCAGGCGGAAGATCGAGAGCGGCATCAGCGGCTGTCGCTGCCGGGACTCGATCACCAGGAAGGCGATCAGCAGCACCACCGCACCGGCGATGAGCAGCAGCGTCTCCGACGATCTCCAGCCGACATTAACGGCGTTGACGATCGCGTAGACGAGCAGCGACAGGCCCGCGGTGACGGTGACCGCACCCGGCAGGTCAAACGTGCCGGCGTCGTCGTCGGCGCGGCTCTCGACCAGCGTCCGGGGCGCCAGCGCGGCCGCTGCAAAGCCGATCGGGACATTGACGAAGAGGACCCAGCGCCAGCTCAGGCCGCTGGTGAGGATGCCGCCGAGCAGCACCCCAGCCGCGCCCCCGGCGCCCGCGACGGCGCCCCAGATGCCGAGCGCTCGGTTGCGCTCGGCACCCTCGGCGAAGGTGGTGGTGATGATCGACAGGGCGGCCGGCGAGACGATCGCGGCGCCGAGGCCCTGCACAGCGCGGGTGGCAATCAGCCATCCCTCCGATTGCGCCAGTCCGCCCGCGAGCGAGGCGAGCGAGAAGACGACCAGGCCGATCATGAACATCCTCCGGCGTCCGAGCAGGTCAGCCATCCGGCCGCCGAGCAGCAGGAAGCCTCCGAAGGCAAGCGCGTAGGCGTTCACCACCCACGACAGGTCCGTTCGCGCGAAGTGCAATGCCTGCCCGATCGACGGCAGCGCGACGTTGACGATCGAGGCGTCGATCACGACCACGAACTGCGTCATCGCGAGCAACAGCAGGGCCAGGTTCTTCGCGCGGGGGGTGTAGAGGTGGGACGTCTGGGGCTTGTTTATCGCACTCATTGAAAGCTGACCTCCGGTTCCGGCTGGGGCGGCGGTCGTGATCGCGTCGGGGTAGTTGATTTGAGGGGTCATGAGTTTCCGATCGTTGCGAGGTCGTCGAGCAACGACGGTCCGCTGGGTCGCCAGCCGAGGTTGTGGGCACGATGGCAGTCGATTTGCGCGTCGATCAGTACGGCATCGGTGAACGGTCCGAGGCGGTGTCGTGACTGCTCGAGCGGTTCGGGGGCGATGCGGCCGTCCAGTCCGCGGGCGACGCTGACGGCCTCGGCGATCTCTGTCATCGTGGGGCTGTCCCGGTTGGCGCCGAGGTAGTAGGAGCCGGCTGGCGCCTCGGTGAGCCCGAGCGTGTAGAGCGCGGCGATGTCGGCTCGGTGGACGTTGGCGAAGTGCTGATTGCCGCCGACAACCAGCAACGCCGGCTTGCTGTCGCCGGTTGTCGGTCCGTAGGCGAGCATCGCGGGGAGCCCGCCGCCGTCCCCGTAGACGTTGGCCGGAGCGATCACGACCGTCCGAATCCCGTCGTACGCGGCGGCCCGGACGCGGTCGAGCACCGCCGGGCGCCAGGCGACCATGGGCGGCGGGTTGGCGGGCGTGTTCTCGTCGATCCCGATCCCGGAGCCGTGGAGCCAGGTACCGCCGGTGTACACCAGCGGCCGATCGCTTCCAGCCAGGATCGGCAGAACCGCGTCCAGGAAAGCGGTGTCGAAGGCCTCGCTGGCGGCGTCGTTGGGCGACGCGGTATGGATCACCCCATCGCTGTGGTCGACGTGCTCGCGCAGCCATCCGGCGTCGGTGAGCTCACCGATCGCCGGGACTGCTCCTGGCAGCAGTCGGTCCGCGGACTCGACGGACCGGGCGTGAGCCACGACCTCGTGTCCATCTGCGAGCAGGCGAGCGAGGACCGCGGAGCCCACGTACCCGGTTGCACCGGTGAGAAAGACCTTCATGACTGTTCCGCCCTCAGGGTGAGCGAGCGCGAGATTCTTGGTGCGGGGTGTAAGCGCGGTCACAGGCTCATCCCCAGCATCCGGCCCACGCCCGACAGCGACGCGAAGGCAAATCGCTGCACGCGCGAGGTGCGGATCGCGGTCGGGTGGGCTTTGAACAGCATCGCTACGTAGATCGCTTGGCGCGGACTGTGAGGTATTCCGGCCCCCATCCTCGCGGTCGATGTCAGCGACGCCATGTCGCGAAAGAACCCCTCGTTATCGGCGGCGGGGCGATGGCGATTGATGAACCGAACCGGCTCATCGTGACTGTTTCGCAGGGTGTGCCGGTGACCGGGAGCCGCTGCGGCGCGCTCTCCCGGACCATAGGTACGCCAAGTCCCGTCGAGCTTCACGTCAAGTCGGCCCTCGACGATCTCAAAACTGTCTTCAACATTGTCGTGCACGTGCACAGGGGGGCTGGGGCTGTGGGGACCGAGCCAGGCATTTGCCTCAAGGACTTCACCATCGGTGTCCTCGCCGTTGCGCACGATCTCCCAATACATGTCCTGGCCCGGGCGAAAGTCGATGCGCCGACTAACGGCGGGGCGAGTTGCAGGGTCAAGGCGGGTTGCAGGGTCAAGGGAAGAAGTAATCACAGGGGCTCCATTGGGTCATTGGTTCTGTATTGGTTGTCCGGTCTAACGCCGGTCTCGGGTCTGAAGTTCGTTGATGGGTGGCGCGTGGCAGATCTCCTAGTCATTCACCTTGGTTGACAAGTTGGGAGAAGCGTCTCACGAGGCGTTGCATTTGTCAAGCAAGGTGAACTACAATCGTGTGGAGATGCCGAAGAGCCTCCAGATCCTTCTCCGCGACGCTCGCGCCGCGATCGAGGCCGCCGTCCGCGCCGATCTCGCACGCAACGGCTTTGGCGATGTCACGCCCGCGCACTCCGCGCTCTTGCGCAACATCGGCGAGGACGGTTCTCGCCCCAGCGACCTCGCCGCGCACGCCGACGTCACGCGCCAAGCCATCACCAAACTCGTAGACGAGCTCGAGCGGCTCGATCTCGTGCGCCGCGACCCAGACCCCGACGACGGGCGCGGCGTGATCATCAGATACACCGACCGCGGACGCGCCGGCGTTGCTATCGCGCGCAAGCGGCAGCTCGCGCTCGAGCGCGACTACGCCGCACAGGTCGGCGCCGACCGCTGGGCCGAGGTGCGCTCAACCCTCGAGACCCTGTTCGGTGGCGATTGAGCTGACCGGCGTTTGACGGCGACTTCCAAACGAGGATCTGGTCCTCGGGGAAGAAACTCATTCGTGATGGCCGCTCCGAAGAAGTACCCAAGCGAGGCGGTACTACTCTGCTGTGTTGAGACGCGGGGCGAGCTCGCTTGCTCGAGGCGCGGTTTCCCGCGGGTCCCGACGCCGGGTTCATGTGACTGTGGCGGCGTGCCGGTAGGCCTCGTGCGGATCAGAGCTCGCCGGCCCTAGGTCTCGTCGCGGTTTGCGCCATCGCTCCAGCCACAATCGCTATCGGACCGGTGGGAGTTCAGCGCCGCTCAGGTACGCGTAGACGACGAAGCCGAACGGATCTAAGAGTTGGCGCTGTTCCATCAGCCGCAGCAGGACCGTTTGCCGGAGCTCGGCAAGCTCACTGCTGTCAGGGTGCTGGAGCAGACCCGGCGCGAGGATTTCCAACGCGAGCGTCAAGTCGCCGTTACCGGCGAGGGTGGCGGCGGCGTCATGAACGCTTGCGCCTTTCCCCCGGCGAGCAGGTCGAGAGCTTGGGCTCTCTCTTCCTGGCTGCGCGGGTCGACCCCGTGTCCATCTGGCCGCGGAGGCATCTGGCTCCAGCAGGCGGCACCGACCGCGGGTACTGCGCAGAAGGCGCCGATCCCATCTCAATACGGGACGGGCGCCCCGCTCATCCTCGCCGGCCGCGATGTCGGCCCAGGCGTGTTCGCGGCCTACTCGGCGAACTTCGGCCCGACGACAGACATCAGGCTGCCTCGCTACGGCGGTGGGTCGGTCGCAGTCGGGTCGCTGAAGGGCCTGCACGCAGCGGTGAGCGGTGTCGCGACCGGCCCTGACGGCAGGATCTGGGTGTCCTGGGCGGGTGAGATCAATGGTCACGGGATCACCGCGTTCACCCGGTCCAATAAGGCGGTGACGCGGTTTGAGCCGATCCAGGCTGACCGCTTCACCTGGGCAGACCTCTTCACCCTGTCCGGTGATGGGCGGCTGGGACCGCTGGACCTACTGATCAGCGGCACGCCCGACGTCAAGACCGGGCCTCTGGTGCCGGGGATCTATTACGCGCGCGTGCTCCCCGAGCTCTCGGCCACGATCACGGCGACGAACATCGCCAACGGGAAATTCAAGGCCACGGCCAATGTGACGGACGCCGGGGACGCGGTCAGCGGCGCCACCGTGTCCGCCAAGGGCCAGAGCAAAACGACCAACGCCAAGGGCTCGGCCACGCTCACGATCGGCGGGTCAGCGGATGACCACGTGACCGTCACCATCACCCACCCCGGCTACCGCACTCTCAAGGTCAGCATCAAACTCTGAGCTATGAGCATCGGACGGAATAGGCGGGATTCACCACCGAGACCGTCGACGTGCTCGCCGATGCTAGGTCCGGACGCCCAGTCGCGCGAATGCTCTCATGCCGGGCCGAGCCCAGCCACGATCTGAATCCACAGGGCCTGCCAAGCTGAGAGGACTTCGTGGTTTGCTTATGCACGGACGAGCACCCCAGTGCCACTCATGTGCGCCCTGACTAGGTCTCAAGGGAGCAGCAAGGCCGGCGCCGCCAGCGGTATCCAACCTGCCCGCGAGCCGCGGTCCACTATGCCGACGTCGTCACAGCTACGTCAACCGTCGTAGTGCCCCCACACGAACTCACGCGAGACCTTGCACGCAACAGATGCGATGGAGCTCAACGGCGTGGGAATATCGTCATTGTCCTCGAGCTCGGCGATCCGGCGCGGCTCCCGACCGATCGCCTCGGCCAGCTGCTCCTGAGACAGAACCGCGTCAACACGCGCGGTGCGGACACGGCCACCGATATTGTGCTTCCAGTTCCAAACTGGCGGGACGCCCCCCCGACTCAATGTCCGGCGAGCGCAACGCCACGAGGGCGATGTCGGCGCCCAAGCGCTGGCGGACGACTCCTTCGAGGACGACACGCGTGCACTCCCGCTCGCTGGTCCCCAGGGTTGGCTTGGGCTTGGCTTGGCCCGCGGGTGAGGGGCGACGTCGGAACTTCGAGATCAGAGTGACCAGTGCCCGTCACAGCCGCCTGCTGTGGTACCTCCCCATCGCCCTTGGACGAGCGTGAGGCAGAACCTGGGTCGGGGGCGCAGCTCCCGCGCGGTGGGCCGGTAAGCAGAACCTCCGGCCCTACCTATCTAAAGGATGTGTTGGGGGGCTCGGCTGGGCATCGCTCGCGCCTCGGCGACAGCGTGGGTGACCGATCTGCTGTTCTGCAGAGCGTCGCGGAGGCCGATCAGCTGGTCGCGGTCGTACTCATCGCGTCCGTCGGGGGTACGCGCCGGCGCTGGGAAGCCGTACCGCTGCTCCCACAGGCGCAGCGTGTCCGCGCTGACGTTGAGCACCGTGGCTGCTTCGTTGATGGTGAGCGTGGCTCAACCCTCCTTCACAGGGTGTATCGGCAGCCGGTTCTATTCCTTTAGCTCTTTCGGGAATCGCGGACGTCTGTCGTATCGGCGCAGCGCGGCGAAAGACGTCAGGTAGCCAAACGTCCCGAAACGGCTTTCGCCGAGACCAGACGCGGACCGGCGGGTGCAGGCATCCGGCCGAGGCGGTTAGCGTCGGTGAGGCCGCAGTCGCGTCCGATCCCGCGAAGGCTCGCTTTCCGCGCAAAGCGGGACCGCGACCGCGTCAGGCTACGGGGTCGGATTACTCAGCCAGGAGTCGGTCCCAGAGCGCGGTCAGCGCGGCCGTAGCGTTGGCGCGTCGCTCCGGGGAGTCGTGGCCGCCGCCGAATGTGTCGAGCAGGTATGCGCGGTGGGTGGCCATCAGTAGTAGCGCGAACTCGTGTGGGTTGGCCGGTGGGTGCGGGGCGTTCGCGACCAGCTGCTCGAGCAGTTGGCGCGGGCCGACGAGAGCGCGGTCCAACTCGGTCGAAACTGTCGGATCGGCTGCAGCGGCGGCGTCAAGCGCGCGCAGCCACCGACCGTTGTCGGCATAGAGCGCCACCAGGCCAGCGACCATCGCTGTGATCAGGTCTTCCGCAGGACCGCGCGCGAGCTGATCGAGCAGCGGGTCCTCCGCGTCCGGCAGTAGCTCGGGCGCCATCTGCGCCAGCCTGTCGAAGTGGCGGTAGAAGACGGTGCGAGTCAGGCCGGCACGTGCCATTACGTCACCGACGGTCAACGCGGCAAACGGCCGGTCGAGCAGCAACTCCCGCGTGGCCTCGAGGATCCGACGCCGGGCTTCGTCTGACGGAACTCTTTGCGACACCGTGTCGCAGTGTATGCAACACTATGCGACACTATGTCGCAACCCGAGCCTGACACAAAGATCGCTCTCCCGGACGGGCGCTCCCTGTCGTACCTCCTCGCGGGCGCCGATAGTGGGCCCGTCGTGACCGTGCTTGACGGTCCATGTAGCCGCGGGCTCGGACGGGCGCTCGCCGCAACCGCGCGCGAACTAGGGATCCGGCTTGTGATCCCGGACCGTCCGGGATCACAAGGCAGCACCCCCAAACCAGGTCGCACGGTCGCGGATTGGCCCGCCGATCATCTCGCGCTGATGGACGCGCTTGGCATCGAACGGTTCGGGATCGTGACGCAATCTGGGGGGACCCCCTACGGGATCGCCGTTGCCGGTGTGACTCCAGAGCGGGTCTCCGCCCACTCTCTGCTCGGAGCGATGGCGCCGCTCGCGGAGAAGGACCAGTGGCGCGCGGCCGGGAAGGATCTGAAGATGGCGGCGTTCATGTCACGGCGCGCGCCGTTTCTGCTGCGGGCGGGCTTCAGGCAGCAGTACAAGAAGTTGCCAGATTCAGCGATGGGATTGTTCAAGGGACCGGACGCGGAGGTCGTCCAGATCCCGTGGGTCAACGAACTGTTCGTCCCGACGACCGGGGAGCTGTTTGCCAACCCAGATGGGTTCATCGAAGAGATCCGGATCCTCTGCAGACCGTGGGGTATCACGCCCGGCGCGGTCCGCGCCTCCCTCTGGACCGGCGAGTTCGACCGGATGCACCCGCCATCACACGCCCGCCGTGTCGCCGAACTGCTCGGGGGGGACCCGCCTGTGACTGTTGTCCCAGGCGTCGAGCAGATCGGGCTGTTTGTGATCTTCGAGGACGCGCTGCGATTCGCGACACTCAGCGGTGCTTGAAACACCCGCTATCTGCCATATGCACGCATCTCGACGCCTGCCCCGGGGTCGGGGTCGCCGGTCGTACCGGGGGCGCGAGCTCAGCCTCGCCGCGTCGTCATCGCCTATGAGCTCAACGCGCGCTGAGAACGCGACGGACGATCACCGGACGCGGCACCTTGCAAGTTCCTGGCCGCCACCGGGACGAGCAGGATGGTGGTCAGTCCCTCGGCGACGATCGCAATCAGGATCGGCGTGTCATAGCCGTTCTCCATGAAGCCGAACAGCGGCTGGCTTTCCGCGATGAACAGCGCAATCAGCGAACCCACGGCGATCGCGAGCGCAACCACGGTCAGCAGACCGGCCGCCAGATCGGCCTGCCGATCTCCGAGCATCCGCTCGATCGGGGCGAGCAGGCCGATCGCCACGATCCCGGCTCCGATCGCGTTCAGCAAAAACAGCGGCCCGATCGTCGGCAGAACCGAGTAGTCATCGCCGAGGTACTGCTGCAGGTGTACGGCGCCGACGATCAGCAGGGTGATAGCACCCAGGCGGCGCATCATTGTCAGGGTCATAGCGAGATCTCCTTGCCGGGGTTGGCGTGGGGTGTCCACGCCTATGTCGATGCCGCAGGCCGGCTGTTCTTCCCCGGCTTACGCACTTCTTATGCCCGCTCGCGGTCCGCCAGAGCGCCTCTCAGCGAGCTAGAGGTCGATGACGACCTTGCCGTGCACGTGGCGGCCGGCCGCGCCGCGGGTGACCTTCGAGCCGACATCACCGCCGAAGACATCGCCGCAAGCCTCGTCGGCATCTTTACCGTCGCCCAGCCGCCGAGCACCAAGACAGGGCCAGTCGCCTGCTGAACATCCTGATGGACGGCCTACGATCGCCTCGCTGAACCCGAAATCCTCCGCCTGAACAGCGCGCCCGTCCGAGGGGTTTGGCCCACTGCTCGGGATCTAGCTGATCGGAGCCGCCGTGGTGTTGGAGGCCGCGGGCTCTCGCCTTAGGAAGATGACACTGCTCGCGACCACGAAGATCATGAGGAGCAGGAAGCCGAAGATGTCAAGAACGAGCCCGAACGTGGCGATCACGCCCCCGAGGCCGAAGGCTTGAAGGAAGAACATGATGCCGACGAGGATCGAAACCCACGCGAGCCAGCGCGGCAGGACGCCACTCTTCAACACGATCAAGCCTGTTGCCAAAGCGAAGAGGCTGCCGAACACGTCAGCGACGCTGTCGAACGCGTACGTCATCAGGTACAGCGAGTAGGACACGCCGTGGTCGTGGTGAGCGCCGTACGCCGCGAGCTTGGCGCCGACCAGGCCGGTGATGCCGATGTCGCTGATGGCGTGCAGGGCCACGAACAACACTCCGCCGGCGAGCACCAAGGGGGCGAGGAGCCGCGGCCGGTCGGGGGTGCCGCGCAGCTGGTTGTACAGGCTCCACAGGTAGATCAGGAAGCTGGCGGTGTAGACGACCGACAGGCCTGCGATCACCACTAGCCGCGTGCGGTGCTCGTACAACGCGTTGGCCATCTTCGCGGCTGAGTCGTTCTGGGTCAGTCCGACTCCGAGTGCGACGACGGATTCCGCGACGAGCGCGATGACGTAAATGATGCCCGCCGCCCAGGCATATCGCTCCCAGTGTCTCGCCGTTGAGGACGTCGTCTCGTGGCGCTCCACCCCACGTGTCGCGCCCACGCCGGTCGTCGCGGTCATGGCTGCCCTCTCTGTCGGTCTCAGGCCGGAGAAACGTCGCCTTGCTCCGCACCTCGGTCCCGAGACGTCTGCGCTTCGACACTACTCCCGTGCGACCAAACTAGCAAGCCATTTCTAGAAACTGCCATCTATATTTGATGCGATGTGTGAGTGGAGCTTTTTGACTAACCACGCCCGAGTGCTGGTGTGCATCGCGCGCGATCCCGGTGTCCGTCTGCGCGACATTGCTGAGGTGCTCGGAGTCACCGAGCGTCGAGCGTTCGGGATCGTCAACGACCTGACCAAAGCCGGGTACGTGGTGAAGCAAAAGGACGGTCGTCGCAATCGCTACCGCATCCAGAATCACTTGCCGGTGAGGGCGCCAATCGGTCGAGAGCCGACGATCGGCGAGCTGTTGGGAGTGCTGGTCGACACCAGCGCAATCGGATCGGTCGGGCCGGGATGACCGCCGGAACTGTCCTATTCGTTGGCCTCGTCGCCTTGGCATGACTGCCGGCATGGAAAGGCGCGGTCAGTGGACGGCGATTTCAGCTGAAAGGGCGTAGGGCGAGACAAGCCCGAGATGGTCGCCGCTCCAGAATCGCCCCGGGTCATACCAGCTTGCCGGTCGGGTGCTGGGGAGTAGGCCCATGTGCTGGTAGGTCGTGGCCACGAGTTGGGCGCAGAAAACCGTCTCGACCGATGAAGGGCGGCGCGTCTTGCTCGTCAGCCACCCCTTGAGGAGATTCAGCGTGGTCGGGAATGGTCGGCCGTCAAAGCGGTCGATGATCTCCATGAGCCGGTCCTCGTGGTAGCGATCGATCGGGCCACTGAGCTGGCGCACCCAGGCGCGCTGCCGGTAGCGGGTGTTCCATGTCGTGACGGCGTCTGAGAGGCGATGAAGCTGGACCCCTCGCTGCCGCTGTCCGGTCCACACGTCGGGCAGCGACCGACCCAGTTCGGCGTGCCAGAGCAGTGGCGGCAGGTCGTCGAGCGCGACGACCATGCCGACATGGTTGACCGGGCTGTTGGTCGCGGCCCGAATCGTCCAGTCGGCGACCGCGCTGCCACGGAACAGCCAGAGGTCGCCGGTCGACGCCATCGCGACAGCATCCTCGAGAGCGACAACGGATTCGGTCACGCCACTACCCTACGCAGCTGATGCGCATGCGCTGGAAGCTCCTCGGGCTTGCTGGCCTCGCCGGCGTGGCCGCGACGGGCGTCGTGATCGCTCGCAAGGGTCGTGCGCAGCGTGACTATCAGCCCGACGAGCTCCGTGAGCGCCTGCACCGCCGACTCGCCGAGGTCTCCCACGACCAGCTTCAGCCAGCAGGCCCGCCAGACCAGACCAGCGCTCGCGGCACCGATGACGGCCGGGCATAACGACTCACCCCCATGCGGCGCCACGCGCTGGTCGCCGAATCCAGGACGCCGAGGGCGGGCTCGAAATCCCACGGCGGCGCATAGGCATAGCTTCGGCGCCACGTCCGCCGATGGATCCTGCATCGGCCGACGCGTTAACTCGCCTGGGATTGCTCGCTGGATTCCGCGGTAACGGGTATCGCGCCGGTGATGCGTGTCCCTCGCCCGCGGGCCGCGTCGATCCTCAAGGATCCGCCTAGCGAGGCGACCCGGTTGTGCATGTTGTGAAAGCCGGCGCCGGGTGCGACCGTGGCAGTGTCAAATCCGGCGCCGTTGTCGGTGACCTCGAAGGTGAGTTCGCGACCGCGCGCCGCGAGCCTGACATGCGCGGTGGTCGCGGTGTGGGCGTGTTTGTAGGTGTTCTGCAGAGCCTCAAGGCAACAGAAGTAGATCGCGCGTTCGACCTCGGGCCGGTAGCGGACTAGGTTCGCCCCGGTCACGGTCGTGGGGATCGGGGCGTCGCGGGCGATTTGTTTGAGTGCCGGGACCGGTCCGAAGACGACAAGCCCGGTCGGGAAGACACCCCGGGCAAACGCGCGGAGCTCGTCAATCGCCAACTGCACCTCGATTCCCAGCTGGTTGAGCTGCTCAGTGGTGTCAGCTGCCGCATCGCCGGACCGCTCCGCCGCGAGGTGAAGCTTGATCCTCAGCGCGATCAGTCGTTGTTGGGCTCCATCGTGGAGGTCTCGCTCGATCTGCTCCCGGGCATCGTCGGCGCTGGCCGCCGCGCGCGCCTGCGTGGCCCGCATCTCCCTGACCAAGTTCGCGACGTCCGCCGCGAGCCGCTGGTTCTCCAAACTCAGCGTCGCGTAGGACCCGATCACGTTGATGAACGCGCTCTCGGCCTCGAGCGCCTGGTCATGGATCAGAGCGGCGACCACATGCCCGTCGGCGTCACGGAGGTCGGTCACGCCGCGACCCGCAACCGCGCCGGGGGGGTCCACCGGCCGCCCGTCGGCCGCCGCCCAGCGGTCCTCGGCGACCGGGTAGACGATCGCGAGGGTCGGGTCCTCAAAGGCGTCCGCGAACGCGTCCCGCAGCCCGCCGGGCCGGGCGGGCGAACTGACCGTGGCGGCGAACCGGCGCAGCGATGCGCCAACGTACAGCCGCCACCTCAGCAGCCCGACGAGAAATGCCAGGGCGATCGCGGGGAGCGCGAACGCGGCCAACCAGCGGGCGATGGTCAGCGCCGGGGAGCCCGGGGCGAACCGGCGCACGATCAGGCCGAAGGCGGTGAGCGCGATCCCGGTCGCTGCGACCGCCAGCACCGGCGTCAGCGTCCTGCGGCGAATCCTGCTCGCCGAGGCGATCCGCTGAACGAGGCGCGCCACGACCGCCAGGAACAGCAGCACAACAAGCAGTTCGCGAAGTGGTACGACCACGCTTGCCACCACCCCCGGTTGGTGAGAAACGATCATGAACGCGTTGTGAGGACAGTTCGCTGAGCAGGTCACCCAGTCCCCAGGTGTCGGGTAGCGGTCGACCAGTAACGCCGTCGGCAGCCACAGCACCGCCAGCACGAGTACGAGCGTCGCCGCCAACGCGCGGTCGACACGACCAACCAGCCGCCCGTCTGGAAACGCGAGGATGAGGTACACGATCGCTGTCCAGCCGAGCCAGGCAGCGACGCGGCCGATGCTGTAGACGAGCGCCCGGTCAGCGACCGCGAAGGTCACCGCCAACCACACCGCCCCGCTCAGAATCAGCAAGCTACCCAGGCGCCCGAACGGCACCCCACGCCACGCATACAGGCCAACGGCGACCGGCACCACCGCCACCACCACGCGGCCGGCGGACTCGAGCTGCACCGCCCCGAACGAGGTACCAGCGATCGGCGCCACGGCGAACGACGCGGCTACGGCGATCACCGTGGCGATACCGACCACCAACTCCCTGCGAAGCCCCGCAGCGACGCCTGGCAGCGCCGCGGCCGCAATCGCAGTCATGAAACGGGCCGCGTCGGGAAAGCGAATCGCTCCGACACGGCTGGGGTGCGACCCCGAACCAGCGGCGCCCGCCGACAGGCGCCGAAGTACCTGCAGACTCTTCCCAAGCTTGGCCCCCAATGTCCCGTGGGTGTCAGCACCCGAACCCGCACGAGGATTCTAACCGCGCACAAGCAAAACCTCGCGAGACAGAGTCGAGCGGCGCGGTCTGGGCCGCCTCTCGACGCCCGGGCGGGACGCTATCGCCCTGGGGCCCCGGCGTCGCCGGATTGCTGCATCACGCCTCCGCGACTTGCGATTGAGGCGCTCGCGGCCCAGCCGCGCGGCCCGTGGGTCATGACAAGCCGCGGCGGACGGCATGGCGCCGGTCGGCCGGCCGGTTGCGGTTGAAGGGCATCTCGGGCAGGGTGGCTTACCCGCGGCGGCGAGCTCCTCACCCCGCAGCGAGCACGCGCAGCGGGTGATGGCGCACGCGCGTCTTTGGCGGTCAAAGATATGCAATTGCTAACTACGCCTGACAAATTCCGCCCAAATACCGCGACGGATCATGCGAGGCGCTAGCTTGATCGGCCCTGCTCCTGCCGCGTAAGCAAGGGCACCCCGACCACGCCGGCAATGACATGCGCCACCTGAAGACAAGCGAAGCCGCGAGGCTGCTCAACATCACCGCGACCACGCTGCGGGCGTGGGAGTCGAGATTCGGTTTTCCCACGCCCACGCGATCGGTGGGCAATCACCGGATGTACCTCTATGCCGAGGTTGTCGCGCTGCGCGGGGCGCTGCGCGACTGCGTGTCGGTCTCCTCCGCGGTGCGTCTCGCGCGTGAGGAACTCGTGGCCCGCGACAGCTCGCTCGTCGACGCGCTCGGCGACTATGACCGCGGGCGGGCCGATCTCGCGATGGAGGCGGCGCTGGCCTCACGCTCGGTGCAGCGGTGCGTCGAAGAAGTACTCCTCCCAGCGCTTGAGCAGATCGCCCGCGAGCGCACGCTTGATTCAGCCGCATGGGCGTTTGCCGCGCGATGGGGTGCAGATTGGCTGCGCCGCGCCACCCGGCTGGCGGCACCCCGGACGCGTCCGCTGTCGATCGTGCTCGGGGACGCCTCACGCGACGAGCTGGACCCCGACGCCCCACACATTCGTGCCCTGGAGCTGTTCAGCGTCCGGGCCGGGGTCAACATGATCAGCCTGTCAGTCCGTGGCGTCGCGGGTATCGGTGACGCACTCCGGGCACAGCGTCCCGATCTCGTCGTGATCGCGGGCAGGCACCGGGCCAACGACGACGCCGCGACCTGGGCGCGCCAAGTCAGACTCGCCATCGGTTCAACACCGATCGCGCTGTATCGACAGGGAAACGACCTCGCACGGATGCCGACCACAGGCACCAGCGTCCTGCCGACACGCGCCGGCGACGCGCACCATCGCCTCATCGAACTCATCACAGACCAACGCGTGCCAGTGCCAGTGGTTGCATCGGCCGCCGCCCAGTACTAAACGCGGTCCCGACCCCAGCCCGGGCAGAGACAACGCGCTCGCGCAGCACGTGGCGGTTCAGGCACGGTCCCGCGGAATCAGCTTCGCGAGCGCCAGCACGGCGTAGATGAGCGTGTTGATCGCAACGAACGCGGCGAGCGCTTGGAACCATCCGGTCCGCAGCACTTCGCTGGAAAAGAGAATTCCGGCTTGGGTGATCATTGCTGCGGGACCACCTCCCTGGGGACGTAGTTCCAGCCGGCCGAGCGGCCGCTGGCGATTTCGATGAGCGACATGACATACACGGCCTGCTGGACCAGGTCATAGCCGAGTTCGACGAACAGCGGGAGCGTGACCTCGTCTGGGCGGCGTACGGAACCTAGGCTCTCGTGTTCAGGGCGTTGCCTGAAGGAGAGCGCGCACGCGCCGCTCGAGCTCGAGCCGGGCAGCGTCGCCGTCGACGTCCGTCGGCAGCTCCAACACACGGTCCTTACCACCCACTTCTATCTCGAGGGTGGCCGTCCCCGGCGGCGCCGCGTCTGGGGCCTCGATCACCCGGTCGCTCTCGAACAACGTGATCACGCGTGGGTCGATGTAGCTGGCCCGGGCCACGGCCGGCGTGTTGCCAAGTGCCGAGCTGACTTCGCTCACTGCCCGGCTGATCGCTCTGGGCCCACGGTTCCCGAGCTTGTGCGCGCGGGCCAGAGCGACAGCCGCAAGCACGGTCGCCGACCAAGTGCGGAACTCCTTGGCCGAGTACGGGCCCTCCCCCCAGGCGCGCAGCGCGTCGTTCACGTCGGGAGCGTGGATCCGATGCCAGCCTTGCGCTGATCGATACACCAGGAGCTCATCCGGCACGCCGCGACGGCGCTTGAGCGCTGCGAGCGCAGCGACCGACTGTGGATCGCGCACCGTCATCCGGCGACGCTTGCCTGACTTCGCCACGAAGTCGAAATGCACCTCACCCCCTCGCACCGTCACGTTCTCGCGCCGGAGCGTGGTGAGCCCCACGTGGCCGTTGTCGCGCGCGTAGCGGTCCCAGCCCACCCTGAACAGGCCGATGTCGAGCAATCTGATCGCCAGCGCGAGCGTCCGGTCGCGCTCACCATGCGCCGCCCCGAGCAGGCTCCTCGTGGTGGCTCGGATCCGCGGCAGCTTGGCCGCGAACTCGAGCATGTCGTCGTACTTCTCGTGATCTCGCCGGGCGCGCCACAGCGCGTGATACAGGTACTGCCGCCGCCCTTTGGCATCGAAGCCGGTGGCCTGCAGGTGCGCGTTGGCGGAGGCGGCGATCGACACGTGCGTCCACGCCGGCGGGATCCGCAGCGCACCGATCCGCTCCAGGGTGTCCGTGTCCGCGACAGGCTCGCGAAGCAAGTCCAGAATGACCCAGTCCGCACCCGCGCGCTCGCGGCGAAGATCAAGCTCGCCTCCGTGGACGTAGACAAGCTCGCCGAGGTCTCCCGGCGCGGATCGATGAGATGCAGCCTGACTCGTCACCAGCGACCACTTTCTACAACGTGACGACCTGCCGACGTTCCGCGGGGAACGTAGCGGTGCGTGCCGCAGGCACCTCAGGCGGAGAGCGTCAGGATCGCGGCGGCGTGCGCCGGGACCCGAACTGCATACGCACCCTGGGCATCGGGCCTGACCAGCGTCAGGCTTGGCCTGCCGGTGAGCTGACCCGTGCGCGAGGACAGTCTCTGGCCCGCGAGGGTCGTGCCGCCGGTGGCGTTCAGCGACTTGGCGCTCAGGAGCGACAGTGATCCGGTGCCCCGGGTCCCCGAGGCGGTGACGCCGATCGTGCGGGCGACGGCGCCGACATTCGTCAGCACGACCCGCTCTGACCCGTCCGGCGCGCGCACGGCGAACTGGTAGAAGTGGGCCAGGCCGGGGTTGGAGATGCGCAGCAGGTGCGAGCCTGCGGGCGCGGCGCCGGCGAAGGTGAGCAGGCCGTAGTACTCGGGTTCGACCGAGACGCTCCACCCGGAGGCGGAGTGCCGGGCGGTGATCATCTGGTTGAGGTTGCCGTCGACCGTCTGGAAATTGACGCCCTGGACCCCGGCCTGCCACAGCGCCGGCAGCACGTTCAGCGCCCACAGCGCCTCGCCGAAGGAGTTGGAGATCCCGGGCGCACCCCCGCAGGGGAGACCGTTGATCTCGTCCACGCGCAGCGGCTTGCCGCGGGCGGCGGCCGCCCGGACCGCCTCGTGGATCGCAGCGGCCAGGCCCTGGATCGACGCACGGGTGAAGAAGTCCGACACCGACAGGTGCGTGATGCGCGAGCAGTCCTTCATCGGGTAGGCGTGGACCGTCACCAGTTTCAGGCGCGGGCGCATGTCGCTCAGGACCGTGCCGAGCTGGGTCAGCCAGTGTGGTGAGCCTGAGCTCGGGCCGGCGAGCGGAACCCCACCGAGTGACGAGGCGACCTTGGAGAACTTCTTGCCGTAGTCGGCGATCGTGTCGATGCCGCGCTGCCCGTTCACCACAGACAGGGGGTAGAACTCCGGTTCGTTGCCCAGCTCGAACTCATCGATGAGGCTCGCGCCGACGTACCGGTCAAAGGCGGCAACCTCGGCGCCGGCGACCTTGGAGTTGATGTCGGAGTCCACCTTGAGGGTGACGCCGAGTATCGCCTTGCCGCCCAGCGCCGTGAGCAGTGCTTGAACGTCGCCGCCCCACCGCGGGGTGAGCGGGTACAGGTAGGGCACCTTCATGCCGGGGACCGGCCACCAGGAATCGTCTCCTGAATTACCGCCCAGGCGTAGCACGAACGGTGCGCCGGGAGACAGGTTGCTCAGCAGGCGGACGAAGGGCGTGTCCGGATCGGCGGCGGACCCCGACAGAGCGGGGATCGTCGTGAGCTCGGTGGCGATCCCAAGAAAGCCCTGAGCCGTGGACGTCGGGCCCACCGCGGCAGTGCCTCCGACCGTAACGGTGGCCCGCTCGGAGGCGGCCGAAGCGGTCGCGATCGCCGCCGGCGCGCCCACAGCGCACACGGCGGCGAGTGCCGCCACGCGGGCGGTCAGACAGGCTCTGGGCATCGTGCACTCTTCCTGGATCAGGACTTACAGGGGCAAACAGGCTGGGGCGCACCGAGTCGAGCCCCCCTCGCTGTCTCAAGCGGTAGTTGGCGCAAACGCCGCTGCCTGTGACAGGACCTGACGACGCGCAGTCACGTTGGGCCCCGCCAGGGGCGGTCCGAAGATCCGAAAACCCTTGTTTCGCGCCCCGCGCCCCCGGGTCCACCGACCGGTCCGATGGCAGGGTCAGGCGGCGACGGTGCACAGGACGTTGGGGGCGGGCAACGAATAGCGAACGATGTACTTGGTGCGCGTGTGCCGCGAGGCCGCGGCTGAGGTGCGTGACGTTGTCCGCGCCGGCACTCCCACTCACGCCCGGCTGCGCGACCGACTCGTCGCCGTCGCTCTGGCCACGGTCGGGTTCGACATCGTCTGTGCCGTCCTGGCGTTCCTGTTTGAGCACCATCAGAAGCAGACTCAGATCGAGACTGCCGGGAGCGCGTTGTTCTGGACCACCACCCAGCTACTGACGGTCTCCTCCAGCATGCAGAACCCGATCTCGTTCGGGGGAAGGGTGCTTGACGTCCTGATGGAGATCTATGCGATCACCGTCATCGCCGCGCTCGCGGGCGCCCTCGGCGCGTTCTTGGTCAAGCGCGGCGAGGAACTCGACGCGGCAGCCAAGACCGCCCACGGCTAAGGACACGACACTCCGCTAACGCCGGCGCGCCACCGATGGCCGCCGGTGAGAGTCCGCGCAGCGCAGACATAACACGGCATCGGGCAACGCCCGCAGTCGGCCAGATGGGATTGGCTCGCCGCACACATCACACATCCCGTAGCTACCGTCATCGAGCTTGGCCACGGCTCGCTCTGTCCGGGCCAGCACTCGCTCAATCGAATCGCCGACGCCGATGTCGGTCAGTCGCCCCACGGCCTCGGTCGTTCCGTCACCCACCCGCTTGCCGAAGCCCAGCGCGCTCCCACGCTCAGGACGGCTGGCGAGCACCGCCAGACGCTCACGCGCGGCGTCACGGCGCGCCTCGAGGTCTCGCCGAACAGCGTCCAGATCCAAGTCGTGGCCGGGAATCGTCATCTGGTCTCCCTACCAACCATAGGCCGGTGCAGCCGCGAGGTCGACTGCGGGCGCCGGCGCATCCGGCGGCTTCCCCAACGTCGTAGGTTCGGTCCCGACACGGCCCACTCACGCAAGGCCCCGGTGACCTGGGGCTCTCGTGCAAGGAGGATCACGATGACGGACCCGTACGATGCCGCGCTTGAGCTTGCCGGAGAGCTCCTGGGCAGGCCGCTGGAGCTGCCGCTCGGACCCGGGGAGCCCGAGAGCGGACGCGACTTCCGGCGTCTCGCGACCCTGCACACCTTCGGCGACAGTTGGACGCGGACCGAGCAACTCGACACCCGCACGCGCAGCCTGATCTCGGTGGCGATCGCGGCGGCGCTCGGTACTCATGAGCCGCTGCGCGGGCAACTGCGCATCGCTCTGCACAACGGGGTCAGCCCCGACGAGATCGTCGAGCTCTTCATCCACCTCGAGGCCTACGCGGGCGCGGCTCGCGCCTTTGACTCCTACCAGGTCGCGGCCGCCGTGTTCGCTGAGCACGCCTCAGACGCATAACGGCGGGATAAGGGCGTGAGCCCGCTGTTATGCCGCCGGGCGTACAACCCCGCGCATGATGCGAGCGCCGGGCAAACGCGGCCTCTCCAGCAGCGTCACCGCGATCATTTGCGCCGTCGCGCTTGCCGCCTGCGGCGCCTCACACCAGGCGAGCAGCGGGACGGACTCGGCAGCCGGGTCGGCGGCGCTCAAGTTCGCGAACTGCATCCGGGCCCTTGGGGTGCCGAGCTTCCCCGACCCCACCCGCTTCGACTCGCCCCCCGGCCCGATCCTGATCCTCGGACACAGCCTGTTCTTCCGGGTGAGTCCGGGCTTTGATCCGACCGGCCCGCCCGTCAAGAGGGCGGTGGCCGCCTGCGGAGGCTCGTAGCGGTCTGAAGGCACTGGGCGAGGATGTCGTCCGGTGCCGCGCTGGCGCCGGGGTTTTGACACGCGGATCGTGCGGCCCTCGCCCACGCCGGTGAGCGTGCGATAATATTCCGGTGATATCACCAGGAGGGATGAGATGAGCGCGTCAGACCAGACCGGGCGCCCCGAGCCTCGGCAACCCCACGCCGAGCGGCCTGCCGGCGCCGTCGTCGGTGTCCCGGCTTTCATTGCCGCGGTTGCCGTGGTCGTGGTCGGGGGTGTCCTCATCGTCGTCGGGTCCGGCAGCTCGGCCGCGGTCACGGCCGGCATCGTGCTCATCGTGGTGGTCGCGCTGCTCGCACCGGGATTCGTGGCCGTCCAACCCAACGAGTCCTCCGTCCTGATCCTCTTCGGTCGCTACATCGGGACGCTGCGCGAAGCGGGGCTGTGGTGGGTCAATCCGTTCACCGTGCTCGCGCGGGAGAAGATCTCCCTGCGCGTGCGCAACTTCCAGAGCGACCGGATCAAGGTCAACGACTCCAGCGGTAACCCCATCGAGATCGCCGCGGTCGTCGTCTGGCGGGTCACCGATACCGCCAGAGCGGTGTTCGATGTCGAGGACTTTCGCCAGTACGTGGTGGTGCAGAGCGAGACCGCGCTGCGCCACCTCGCCAACCAATACCCATACGACGACTACGACGAGCGCGCGATCTCTCTGCGCGGCAACACCGACGAGGTGCGCACCGGCCTCCAAGACGAGCTGCAGACCCGCCTCGAGCGCGCCGGCATCGAGATCATCGAGACCCGCCTCACCCATCTCGCCTATGCGCCCGAGATCGCCGAGGTGATGCTCCGCCGCCAGCAGGCCGAGGCGATCCTCGCCGCACGCCGGACGCTGGTTCAGGGGGCGGTGGCGATGGTCCAGATGGCGCTGGCCCAACTGGCCGACTCCGATCTCATCGAGATGGACCCCGAGCGCAAGGCGGCTATGGTCTCCAACCTGATGGTGGTGCTCTCCAGCGACCACTCGCCGGCGCCCGTCATCAACACCGGGACCCTCTACACCTGATCGATGGCCGAGAGCAAGCGTTTTCTGCTGCGCCTGGATCCCCGCCTCTTCGAGGCGTTGCGCCGCTGGGCCCAAGACGACCTGCGCAGCATCAACGCCCAGATCGAGTACCTCCTCACCGAGCAGGTCCGCAAGGCAGGGCGCCTCCCGCGCCAGGCCAGCCGGCAACGGACCGACCAGCCGATCGCCCCGCCCGATGATGATGACGACGACTCGATCGACTCTGAGGAGCCCGCGGCGGCGAGCCGTCGCTGACGGAGGTCGCGTGCCCCTGTGCGCGCCGGCGCGCCGGCGCGCCGAGGCGGACGATCGGTGGCGGTACTCTGATGTGAGTCGTGCTCCCCGCTCATCATCCGCCCGTGGAAGGCGGCCGGGCCACGTCGCTCCTCGTCTGGCTCGCCGCGTTTGCGCTCCTCTTCGGAGCGTTCGTCGTGTTCGCCGGGTCGCCCGGTGAGCGCAAGCCCCACTTCTGGCTTCGGGTCGCCGTACTCCCAGTCGTCCCGGGGCTCCTCGCGGCGATCCTGATCGCGTTCGCCGAGCTCCGCGTGCTGCCCGACAGCGTCGCCGCCACCCTCCTGCTGACGCTGGTCTTCCTCACCATTCCGGGACTGATCCTCGTCCCCGCGCTGCTCTATCGCAAGCCCGGCTCGTCGCCGGACTCGTCTGAGGACGAGGGGGGAGGGGGTCGCGGACCCGGATCCCCGCCGGCCCCGCCCGCCCCGCCCCGCGGCGGTGTGCCCCTGCCTGATGCCGAGCCGGCGCGAACGCGGATCCGCGAGCACGGGCGGCGGGCGTGGGACACTCGCCCGAGGCGGCGTCGGCCGGCTCGGGAGCCCGATCGCCCGCCGGTGCGCGCCCCGTCACACCGCTGAGCCTGGGGGCAGTCCTCGGCGGGCGGCTCAGGACAGGCGGAGCTTCAGCTTCACGAGGCTCGCGTTGCCCGCCGAGTCGCGGAGCTTCAGGGCGACGATCTGCCTCTTCTCTCGATGGCGGCGGACGGCTCTGGCCAGCGACGCCGTGGCCGAGAGCCCGGGCGCGCCGATCCGCACGACGATGCGCCGCACGGCTCGCCTCAGCCTGATCGTCAGCACCCCGTGCCTGACCGTGACCGCGCCACCCGGCGTGCGCCCGCCGACCAGCACGTGCCCGGCGAGCCGGCGCGCGTCGAGGCGCAGGCCGCGCGGCAGGGTCATCGACACCGACACAAGCTTGGGTGAGCGCCGGCCGGCGGTCACGGTGAAGGCGACGTGCGGCGCCCGGCGGCCCACGCCCCGGATCGACGCCCCGGACGGCCTGAGCGGCGCGAACGGGACCGCCGCGCGGGTCAGCGGCGCCGATGGGCTGGTGCCACCGACGTTGGTGGCGAAGATGCGGAAGCGATACCGCTTGCCGTTGTGCAGGCCCCTCACCGTGACGGGGCTCCGGGTCGCGGTGGCCTGGGCGCCGCCGGGCGATGCGATCACCCGGTAGGTGACGGGACCGGCGGCGGGTCGCGGCTTGAAGGTCACGGTGACGCGGCGGTTGCCTGCCGTCGTGGCGACGTTCGTCGGGGCGCCCGGAGCGGCGACATAGTGGAACTGGCCGGCGGCGACAGCCGGCGACGCGCCCGCCGGGGCGTCCACGATAACGTCGGCGACCCCGGCGCCGTGCGGGGGCGCGATGGCGTCGATCTCGGTGGGCGACACCACGTGAAACGAGGTCGCCGGCACACCCGCGAACGTCACCGATCCGACGGCGTCGTACCCGGTGGCGGTAAATCCGCTGCCAAGGATCGCGACCGCAGTGCCGCCGCGCGCCGGCCCCACTGCCGGCGCCACGCTCGAGACCGTCGGTGGGGTCGTGGCGAGATAGGACCAGACCGCGCCCGCCAGGTTGTTGTCGGCCTGCCCGCTGATGAGCAGCGTCGTCGCGTCGCCCGAGAGCGCGAGATGCGCGCCGAACACCGCGGAGCCGATCTCGGCGTCGGTTCCCGTCGGGGCGGCGAGCTTGCCCTGGAGCGACCAGGTGGCGCCCGAGCGCGCGTACGCGTAGGCGGCGCCGACCGCGGAGTTGTCGATGGGCGCGCCCACCACCGCGGTCGTCGCGTCGGATGAGAGGACTGCTGCGGCGCCGAAGAAGCCCTGGCCGATCTCGGCGCCGGCGCCGCTCGACGGCGCCACGAGCTTCTGGCGCTCGCTCCATGTCGTCGCGGTCGTGCGCGTGAACAACCAGGCGGCGCCGCGCTGGTTATCGGACTGGCCACCGATGAGAGCGGTACTCGCATCGGCAGAGAGCGATACGGCGCTCCCGAAGGTGGGGGTGCCGACGCCGGCGTCGGGCCCGGTGGTGGGGGGCACGAGCTTGGTCTGCTCGGTCCAGGTCCCGCCCGAGTTGGCGTAGACCCAGGCCGCCCCGACGCTGCTGCTGTCGCCGTCGCCGCCGATGACGGCGGTCGTCCCGTCCGGGGAGAGCCAGACGGCACTCCCGAAGTCGCCGGCGCCGACCTCCCGGCCGGTGCCGCTGGTGGGTGCGGTGAGCTTGTGCTGCTCGGTCCAGGTGGTCGCCGTGGTGGAGGGACGCGTGTAGGTCCACGCCGCCCCGACGAACGCGCCGTCCTCGACACCGGCGATCAATGCGGTGGTCCCGGCGGCGTTGAGCGAGATGCGGCTGCCGAACTCGCCCGGGGCCAGTTCGCGGTCGGCGCCGCTGGTGGGCGCAGTCAGCTTCTGCTGCACGGTCCAGCCCGATGTGCCGCGCGTGTAGACCCAGGCGGCCCCGGCGTCGCTGTTGTCACCGAAGCCGCCGACGATCGCCGTGTTGCCGTCGGCCGAGAGCGCGACCTCGTTGCCGAACTCCGTGTTGGTGCCAAGTGCGCGGCTGGCTCCCGTCGTCGGGGCCGTCAGCTTGGCCTGCAGCGTCCACGCGGTGCCCGCGCGCGTGAACACGTACGCCGCGCCCGTGCCGCTGGCGTCGTCGAAGGCCCCGGTGATCGCGGTGGTCCCGTCCGCGGAGATGAACGCAGCTCCGCCGAGCTCGCCGCCGCCGATCTCCGCGCTGGGCCCGCTAGTGGGCGCGGTGAGCTTGGCGTACTCCAGGAAGGTGTCCCCGACCGCCGCGTGCGCCGTGGTCACCCACGCTGCGCACACCACGGCGATGGCCGCGACGACAGCAACCAGATGACGACCCCCCGCAACTGAGCCCAAGGTGCGATGAGCTTACCCAGCCGCTGTGCCCATCATGCGAGACTTCCCTGCATGGGACTGCACCTGTTGGTGTTCATCGGCGTCGCGGCGATCGTGATCATCATTCCGGGGCCCGACACCGCTGTGGTGACCAAGAACGTGCTCATCCACGGCCGCCGCGCCGGGCTTGGCACGTCGTTGGGCGTCAGCGCGGGGCTGTCGATGTGGACGATCGCGGCCGCGGTCGGCGTCGCCTCGCTGGTGCGGGCGTCGGAGGTGGCCTTCACGGTGCTCAAGCTCGCCGGGGCGCTCTACCTCGTCTGGCTCGGGATCCAGGCCCTGCGCGCCGCCGGCCGCCAGCTCGCCGAGGATCACCCCTCGCGCCCGGCGGGCAGACCGGTGATGGGAGCGCGGGGCGGATTCCGGCAGGGCTTTCTCTCTGACCTCGCCAACCCCAAGATCGGGATCTTCTTCACCAGCCTGCTCCCCCAGTTCGTCAGCGCCGGGCATCCGGTGCTCCTCCCGTTCCTCATCCTGGGGGCGATCTTCGTCGTCATGACCGTCGTCTGGCTGCTGGCCTACACGCTGGTGGCCGCACGGGCGGCGCAGACACTCATGCGCCCGCGCGTGAGGGCAGCACTTGACCGCTTCACCGGGGTCGTGCTCATCGGGCTGGGCGTGCGCCTGGCCGTCGAGCGCCGGTAGCTCGAGGGCCGCCAAGCGCGCCGCCGCGGCCCGGCGGGCTCAAGGTCCGGGTGCCAGCAGCCGATGAGCGTTGTCACACCCGTAGGGATCCGTCCCCAGGTCACGATGACGCTCGCCGAAGCCCGCCGCCAGTACCAGGAGTTCATGTCGCGCATGGACGTTGCCTTTGCCTTCGGTCACGGCTGCGCCATGGACGGCTCGCACCCGCGGCTGAGCGCCCTGCGCGACGAGGCCGACCGCCTGCTGGCCCAGCTGCGGACCCTGCAGGCGCTCGCGGGCGAGCGCCCGCTGAATGCGCCCGGCCGGACCATCACCGGGGAGTTCTGCGGCAACTGAGGGTCGTTGACGTCCGCGCCTGCGCGCGGTGGGGCGGTGGGTGATGCCATGCCCTGGTGGGCGAAAGCGGGTCAAACGGCGGGGCTTGGGAAGGGTGGCCTCGAGGCGTAATCGGCCAGATTTGCGGGGGGTCTTGGTAGATATTGCTTGCTATTGAGTGGCAGTCTCTATATCTACCAAGACCCCCCGGTAGCTCCCCGCAAGCGTCTCGGATCGCCCGCGCCTCCTCCTCGTTAGCCGTCGTTGACGTTCGCCCATGCCCACGGCAACGCCGACACATCGCGCGACCCGCCGGGACCGTCCCGGCCCAATGGTTCAATGAATGCGTGATTGACAGGCTGAAGGCGGAGCTGGCCGAAGCCGACGCCGCGCTGAAGGCGCACATGGCCTCGTGGGAGTACGCGTTTGCCATGGGCGCCAGCCGCGACGGCGCCAGCGAGCACCCCAAGCACGCCGCCACGCGCGCTCGCACCACCGAGCTGTCCGTCCGCGTGAAGGACCTGCGCGCGCGGCTCGCCGAGCACGAGCTGTAGCGCGGGCCGCCCCGCGCAATCGCCCGCGCGGACCCGCGCGGGGACGCCGCCCGTGTACCTCAGGTTCCGCCCACCGAGGCCGGGTAGGATCTCCTCCAGTAGCGATCCCAGGGAGGGAGCAGTGCAGGACGCCAGTCCGAGCCAGGCCACGGCGCCGCAGCCGGTGCCCCCACACCCCTTGGGCACGCGCGGGCGCGTCAGCAAGTTCGTCATCCCCGAGGTGATCTTCGGGATCGGGACGCTGGCCGAGGTGGGCGGTGCGGTCCGCCGCGTGGGCGGTCACCGGCCGATGCTGGTCTCTGATCCCGGCGTGCTCGCTGCCGGTTGGGTGGACCGGGCGCTGCCCCATCTCGCCGATGTCCGCGTGCAGTCCCGGCTGTGGCACGACCTCACGCCCAACCCCAAGGACTTCGAGGTCGAGGCCGCCTTCGAGAGCTACCGCGAGAACGGCTGTGACGCGCTGCTGGCGATCGGCGGCGGCAGCTGCATCGACGTCGCCAAGGCGGTGGCCGTCCTCAGCGGCAACGGCGGGCGAATCCTCGACTACGAGGGCATCGACCGTGCCACCAGCCCCATCCCGCCGATGGTCATGGTGCCGACGACGGGGGGCTCGGGGGCCGACGTCTCGCAGTTCTGCGTCGTCACCGACACGACACGGCGGCTCAAGGCCACCATCGGGGGTCGGGCGCTGGTCCCCGAGATCTCACTCACCGATCCGGAGCTGCTGACGACGATGCCGGCGGAGCTAACCGCTCACACCGGGCTCGACGCGCTCAGCCACGCGATCGAGTCGTGCGTATCCGAGGCCTGCGACTTCCTCAGCAAGGTCCACGCGGTGGCGGCGATCGAGGCGATCGCGCATCACCTGCCCAGGGCGGTCCAGGATCCGCTTGACCTCGATGCGCGCGAGGCGATCGCGCGGGCCAGCCTCCAGGCCGGCCTCGCCTTCAGCAACGCGCTCCTCGGCGCGACCCACGCAATCGCCCACCAGATCGGCGGCGCGCTCGACCTCCCGCACGGCCTTCTCAACGCGATCCTCATGCCCCACGTGATGCGCTTCAACGCCGAGACGCACGCGTCGCGCTACGTCGACGTGGCGCGGGCTCTGGGCGTCGCGGTCGGGGGCCTCAGCCCCACGGCAGCGGCTGACGCGGCCATCGGCCGCGTCGAGGATCTCGTCCGCGCGCTCGGCATCCCGGCGGGACTGCGGGCGCTGGGCGTCGATCAGGCGGACTTCGGACGCTTCGGGGTCAACGCGCTACGCGACGCCTACATCACCACCAACCCTCGGCCCGTGACTGAAGCCGATGTCCGCGACATCTGCGTCGCCGCCTACTGACCGCGATCGGGCGCTCGAGCGTCTGATCGGCGTCCGCTCGTCCAAGCCGAGCTTCTACGCCGCCTGGCGCGACAACTCCGAGCGCCTGGACCGTTTCATCGAGACGCTGGAGCGGATCTCCACTGCTCTCTGTGCTGCCCCGGACGGACCCGGAGCCCTGTGCGACGCGGTGGTCGAGGCCGCGGCTCATCACTTCGACGCGCCGTGGGCGTCGATGACGTTCACGGGCGACAGCGAGAGCCATGAGCCCGCCCACGTCATCCGGCGCGGTCAGGGGGCGGTGGTGCCGCGCCCCGGAGAGCCCCAGCCGGTGCTCGACCTGGTGGCGCGCCGGGCACTGGCGGCCGAGGCCCCGGTGATGATCGATGCCGCCGATCTGGGCGACGGGGCCTACGGGCTCACCGACGCCGCTGGTGGGGTCGTGGCCGCACCGATGCCGGTGCAGGGGGAGCTTGTCGGCGTGCTCGCTGTGGGCCTGCCGGCCGACGCCGTGGTGCAGTCCACGGACCTCTCGATCCTCGTCACGCTCGCCAACCACGCCGGGGTGGCGCTGCACCACGCCCAGCTGTTCGCGCAGTCAGAGCGCGTGCGCCGGCGCCTGGAGGAGGCGGGCCGGCGCCAGCTCCTCAGCCAGGAGCGCAACCGGATCGCACGGGAGCTGCACGACTCGGTCGCCCAGCACCTGCTCACGATCGGCATGGACCTGGAGTGGTGCCGACGCCACGACTCCACCGCTCCGCCGGTGCTCGAGCGCGTGACCGCGGCCAAGTCCCTGGCCCGCTCGGCGGTCGACGAGATCCGGTCGGTCATCTTCGAGCTGGCCAGCGACGGCGACATCGACCTGCGCCGGGCGCTGCCCGAGCTCATCGAGGATGTCGTCGCGGGGACCCGCCTCCAGGTGCGACTGCGCACGTACGGCAGCCAGCAGTCGTTGCCGGGCGCCACCCAGCACGCGCTCGTGCAGATCGCGCGCGAGGCCCTGTTCAACGTCGTCCGTCACGCCAACGCCGGTCATGCCTGGCTCACGCTGCGCTGGGCGCCCGCGCGGGTCCGCCTCGTCGTCGCCGACGACGGCGGCGGGGACGTGGGGGTGGTGCGACGCCGGCTCGAGGCCTGCACCCCGGCGGGCCAGCATTTCGGCCTGGCCGGCATCGGCGGTCGCGTCCGCGAGCTCGGCGGCAGCGCCGCGGTGAGCCGCCGCCGCGGGGGTGGAGTGAGCCTGGCGGTCGAGATCCCGCGCCCGGAGGCTCGCGATGCCGGCTGAGAGCGCCGTGGCCGCTGCGCGGGTGATGCTGGTCGACGACCACGCCATCGTCCGCCGGGGGCTGCGCTCCATCCTGGAGCTCGAGCCCGACATCTCGGTCGTCGCCGAGGCGGGCGGCCGCAGCGAAGCGCTGCGCCTGTTGGACCGCGTGCAGCCCGACGTGATCCTGCTCGACCTCAAGCTGAGCGCCGACCATGACGCCGAGGGCCTGGAGCTGTGCAGTGAGATCCTGGCCCGGCGCCCGGAGTCCCGCGTGGTCATCCTGTCCACGTTCCTGGACGAGAACCTGCTCAACCAGTCGCTGCGCCGCGGGGCCAAGGCGTACGTGCTCAAGGAGGTCGACCTCGTCGAACTGGTGCGGATCATCCGGGCCGTCTCCCACGGGGAGTCGGGCTTTGACAGCCGCAGTGCCGAGATGATGCGCGCGCTCATCGTCCAGGGCGGCGACAGCCCGGAGTCCGATCTCACCGGGCGCGAGCGCGAGGTCATCGGCTTGCTCGCCCACGGCCTCACCAACCGCGAGATCGGCACGCGGATGTTCGTGAGCGAGAGCACCGCCAAGTTCCACGTCCACAACGTCATGCGCAAGCTGGGCGTGCGGCGGCGCGCGGAGGTCGCCTACGCCGCGGGCAAGCTGGGCCTGCCCGACGTCTGAGCAGAACTGCCCGACCGGGTAGGTACAAGCGCCCGTCCGGCTAGCTGAATCGGGGCACCCCCGCCGCTAGCTTCGAAGGTCCGGCCAATCAACACTCGACAAGAGGAGAGAGATGGCGGATAACAGAGGCGTTGCCTACATGGGCACCGGGAAGGTCGAGATCCACAACATCGACTTCCCGACGTTCGAGCTCCAGGACGGGCCGGGCGTCAACCCTGCCAACGTGGGCCGCAAGCTCCCCCACGCGGCGATCCTCAAGTGCGTCGCCACCAACATCTGCGGCTCGGACCAGCACATGGTCCGCGGCCGCACGACGGCGCCCGAGGGTCTCATCCTCGGCCACGAGATCACCGGCGAGGTGATCGACGTCGGCCCCGGGGTGGAGTTCATCAAGAAGGGCGATCTGTGCTCGGTCCCGTTCAACATCGCGTGCGGGCGCTGCCGCATGTGCAAGACCGGGAACACCGGCGTGTGCCTGAACGTCAACCCGGACCGGCCGGGGTCGGCGTACGGCTACGTCGACATGGGCGGTTGGGTCGGCGGCCAGGCCGAGTACGTGGCCGTGCCCTACGCCGACTGGAACCTGCTCACGTTCCCTGACAAGGACGCCGCGATGGAGAAGATCCTCGATCTGACGATGCTGTCGGACATCTTCCCCACCGGCTACCACGGCGCCTACAGCGCCGGGGTGACCTCCGGCTCGACGGTCTACGTCGCGGGCGCCGGCCCCGTCGGTCTGGCCGCGGCGCACTCCGCGCAGCTGCTCGGCGCGGCGGTGGTCATCGTCGGCGACCTCATCCCGGAGCGGCTGGCCCAGGCCCGCAGCTTCGGCTGTGAGACGATCGACATCTCCAAGGGCGATCCCAAGGACCAGATCGAGCAGATCCTGGGTGTCCCCGAGGTCGACGCGGCGGTCGACGCCGTGGGCTTCGAGGCCCGCGGTCACGGATCTGACTCCGACCATGAGGCGCCGGCGACGGTGCTGAACTCGATCATGGACGTCACCCGGGCGGCGGGCAAGCTCGGCATCCCCGGCCTGTATGTGACCGGCGATCCGGGCGGCGTCGACGACGCGGCCAAGGTCGGCTCGCTGTCGATCCGCATCGGGCTGGGCTGGGCCAAGTCCCAGAGCTTCACCACGGGGCAGTGCCCGGTGATGAAGTATCACCACGGCCTCATGCAGATGATCCTCAACGACAAGGCTCACATCGCCAAGGCCGTCAACGCGACGGTGATCTCGCTCGACGAAGCTCCCAAGGGCTACAAGGACTTCGACAGCGGCGTCGCCAAGAAGTTCGTGCTCAACCCGCACGGGTTGATCAAGAGCTGAGCAGTCCCAGAGGGGGGACAGCACACCCGCTGCGCGCCACCGCTGGCGCGCAGCGGCCCCTGGCCCCTGACCGGCGGCCACCCCGTGTGACACTCAGGCCAATGCGGCCCTGAGCGCCTCCAGATCGTCGGCTCCGAACACGACCCGGTTGCGGGTGGCCACGTAGACGAGGTCGAGGTCGACCCCGGCCCTCGCGACCTTGCGCGTCAGATCGGCCAGGACGCCGGGCCGGTCCTCGACGTCGACCACCACCACCTCGCGCTCCCGGGTCACCGCGAGCTGGGAGATCGCCAGCGAGTGCCTGGCTGCCTCCGCGTGCTTGACGAGGATGTGCAACTCAGCGCGCTCGCCCGCGCCGAGGCAGGTGGCCGCGGCGATGTTGACCCCTGCGTCACTGATCGCCCCGGCGACCTGTGCCAGGGCTCCAGGCGTGTTCTCAACGTCGATGACCAAGTCGACTGCCATATGTCCTCCCCGCAAAAGGTGGCCACTCGCCGGTGCGCCGACATTCTGCCCCATCCGCGCCCGGCGGGAGCAGATCGGCCGGCGGTCAATCGATCTCGTCGTCGCGCAGCGGCGCCGTTCCCGCGAGTCGCTGCGCCAAGGCTCCCGGCGGGGTGAGGCGGGCGGGGGAGGGATCGGCGGCCGCCCGGGCGGCGATCCGCTGCAGGTCAAGCGCCGCGACGCTGCCGGCGACGATCGTGTTGCCGACGCGGCCGCCCAGCGACCACACCCGCGGGTAGGCCTCGGCCAGGCCGGCGGCGACGGCCCGCACGTCACGGGCGGCCCGGTTGTCGACGACGTTGACAAGCGCCAGCGGGGCCACGCGCGCGACGTCGGTGAGCGCCTCCACCGTGATGAGCCGCCGCGGGACCGCGGCTCCGACGAACGCGTCGATGACGATCGCCTCCCAGCCGGCCGCCGGCTGCCCGGCGACGAACGCGCGCCCCTCGGCGTGGCGCACGTGCAGCCCCGGCACCCGGCGCAGGCCGAGGTGCGCGCGGGCCAGCGCGAGCACGTCGGCGTCGATCTCGCACACCTCCTGACGTCCGCCGGGATCCTCGGCCGCCAGCGCGCGGGCCAGTGCGCATGCGCCCCCGCCGATGTGAAGGACCCGGCGGGCATGAGCGGCGCGCAGGACGATCCGGATCCAGCGCAGGTAGTCGAACTCCAGGTGCAGCGGATCGGCGAGGTCGACGTAGGAGGCGTCCATATCGCGCTGGCGCAGCAGCCAGCCCGATGGGCGCCGCGGGTCGCGCTCGGCGACGAGATCACCGCGCCGCGCGACCGTCTTGGGTGCGCCGCGGGCCGGGGGCACGGCGCATAGTGTCGCTCATGGACTCAGGCGAGCGACCCGCGGCTCACCGCGCCGGCGGCAGCGATCAGGTTGACGGCGACGAACATCAGGATGAGCGTCATCGGATCGTGGATGGCGCCGCCGAGCGCCGCGCCCGCCGAGAGCGTCAGCTGGGAGATGCTCGTGACCGTGGTCATCACCTGAGCCCGCGCCGTGGGCGGCGCGTGACGCTGGCGCAGAGCGATCGTGCCCGAGTACGCCGGTCCCTCCAGGAACCCGGTGAGCCCGATCAGCGCGATCCCCGCCGCCAGCGTCCCGGCCAGCGGCCACAGCAGCGCCGAGAGGCCCAGGATCCCATAGGAGAAGCCGACGCGGCGCAGCCCCGGCGGGCCGTGCAGGAGGAACGTGCCCAGGATCGAGCCGCCGGCGACGGCACCCCACAGATAGCCGCTCGTGTGAGCCGCCGCGTGGAGCATGTCCACCGCATAGAGCGGGAAGCCCACGAGCATCAGGCCCCAGCTGAACGCCGCCAGGCTGCTGCTGAACGACGTCGCCAGCAGCACCCGACGGCGCCTGAGCGCGTGCAGTCCGGTCCGCAGCGCATGCGACATGCTCGCCGGGCGGTGGACCGGGCGCGCCTCGAACGCGGGATTGACCGCCACCAGCGCGGCGACCACGACCGTCAGTGCGGCCTGGAGCTCGACTGTCTCCGCCGCGCCGATGACCCCGGCGAGCGCTCCCGCCATCGCCGGCCCCACGATGATGGCGAGGTTGAGGCTCGTGGCCTCGATCGTGCTCGCCTGGTCCAACAGCTCGGCTCCGGCGATGTCGGCGAGGGCGCTGAAGAAGCTTCCCTGGCTCAACGGGCGCGTGAGGCTGTAGACGACGGTCACCGCCGGGACCGTCCAGTTCGGCGCGTTCCCGGCGAGCGCGACCACGGCCAGCAGCCCGGCGACGCTCAGCAGTTGGTCGAGCACGATGAGGACGCGCCGGCGGCGGGCGACGTCGAGCCAGGCCCCCAGGAACGGGCCGCTGAGCGCGGCAGGTACGACCCCGGCCGCCGCGGTGATCCCGGCCAGCGGCGCGCTGTGCGTCTCGGTGAGGACGAGCAGGACCCCGGCGGTGTTGAACATCGAGCCGCTGATCCGCGCCAGCAGCACGGTGAACAGAAAGCCCGGGTAGCGCGGCCGTCGCCAGAGCTGACGGAAGGCGCTGTCGGGGGTCAGTAGGGAGAGGGCCACACCCTCCATGTTGGCGGAGCGTGTTCGGAGTTGGCGGTCGCCGAGCGATGATGTTGATATCGGACCCGAGGACACGACTCACACCGCTGAACCGGTGGCGGCCATCTATCCCGTGGCGCTGCCCCAGGTCTACGGGTACCTGCTGCCTCGTTGCGGCAGCGTCGCGCTGGCCGAGGACATCACCGCCGAGACGTTCATGGCCGCGGTCGCGGCCACTCGGCGCCACCCGCCTCCCAGGGTGACCGTCGCGTGGCTGATCGGGATCGCGCGGCACAAGCTCGTCGACCACTGGCGGCGTGTCGAGCGCGAGCAGCGCGGCCTGGCCGCCGTCGAGCAGGAGCACCGCGACAGCGAGGATCCGTGGAGTGACGTGCTGGACGCGCAGGCCGCCCACGTGGCCCTGCTGCGCCTCTCGCTCCCCCAGCGTATGGCGCTGACGCTGCGCTACCTCGACGGGCTGTCGGTGCCCGAGGTGGCCCAGCACCTGGATCGCAGCGTGCACGCCACCGAGACGTTGCTGGTGCGCGCCCGCTCCGCGCTGCGCCACGTCTACCGGGAGGGGGAAGACCATGCCGCGTGAACCGCTGGACGGGCTGCGCCTCCCGGTCGTCCCGATCGAGCCGCGCCCCGCGTTCGCCGCCGCGCTCCTGCGCCGCATCCGGGGCGAGCCAGAGCCGTCCGCGCGCCAGAGCGCGACGGTGCGCTACTTCGTCGATGACATGGACCGGGCGGTGGCGTTCTACTGCGACTCGCTGGGTTTCGAGGAGGAGCTGCGCCCGGCGCCCGCGTTCGCGATGCTCTACCGGGGCGATCTGAGGCTGCTGCTGAGCCTGCCGACCGAACCGCACGCGTTACCCGACGGCACGCTGCCCGTACCCGGGGGCTTCAATCGGATGTCGCTCCGGGTGGCCGACCTGGAGTCGGTCGTCGACGGGCTGCACGGCCAGGGAGCGGCGATCGTCACCCCGATCACTGCCGGGCCCACGGTCAGCACCGTCCTGGTCCGAGACCCCGCCGGCAATCTCGTCGAGCTCTTCGAGCCCCGTGGCGGGAGCTATCACGAGCGCCCGCCCGGCGACACCAACACACCCGACACGGAGGGCTGAGACATGAGCACCGTCAGCGTTCGCTACATCGTCACCAGCGTGGAGGAGGCCGTCACCTTCTACCGTGACCGCCTCGGCTTCGAGGTATTGATGTTCCCCGACCCGGCGTTCGCGATGCTCACTCACGGGGACCTCCGGCTCGTGCTCGCCTCGCCGGTGCCCGCTGACCATCACGGCGGCGGTTCTCGGCCGATGCCCGATGGGACGACGCAGGGCCCGGGTGGATGGAACCGGATCATGCTCGAGGTGCCCGATCTGGCGGCTGCGGTGGAGCGGCTCCGCGGCGATGGCGCGCGCTTTCGCAACGAGATCGTGACCGGCGTCGGCTCGGCCCAGATCCTGCTGGAGGACCCGTCCGGGAACCCGATCGAGCTGTTCGAACCCCGGCGTCCCGAGGCCGCGTCCAGGTCCTAGCTCTGCGGTTGGGGACGGTGCAGTCCGACGCCTGCCACGACCAGGGCGAGTCCCGCCACCTCGATCCAGCTGGGGATCTGGGCCAGCACGATCACGCCGATCACCGTCGCCAGCGCCGGCAGCAGCGCCACCATGGTGGCGTAGGTGGCGCGCGGCAGCCGGGCCATCGCCAGCTGGTCGGTGACGTAGGGGATCACCGATGACGACACGCCGACTCCGATCCCGGCCAGCAGCGCGACGGGGTCAAGGAACGCCCGCGCGGCCTGCCACCCGCCGATCGGCGTCACCACGACGGCCGCGATGAGCATCGCCGCGGCCAGGCCGTCGATCCCGCTGAGCGCCTCGCGCTTGGCCACCCGGTCGGCGAGCACGATGTAGACCGAGAACAGGACCGCGTTGGCAAACGCGAACGCGAAGCCCAGCGCGGCGCCGGCGAGGCGGATGTCGGTGAGCAGGTACACCCCGCCCGCCGCGAGCGCGAGCGCGAGCATGTTGCGCGGCGAGCGTGCGCCGACCGCCGCCAGGAGGATCACCGGGAGGAACTCGATCGCCGCCACCGTGCCCAGCGGGAGGCGGCTGATGGCCGAGTAGAAGCAGACGTTCATGACCGCCAGCACGGCCCCCCAGGCGATGAGCAGCCGCTGCCCGCCGCGGTCCAGGCGCCGGAACGCCCGCCACGGCCGCCGCCAGAGCGCGAAGATCACCGCCGCCGAGGCGATGCGCAGCCAGGCGACGCCCAGGACCTGCACGCGGGCGAACAGGAGCACCGCGAACGACGGGCCGAGGTAGTGAAAGACCGCGCTGATGACGAAGTACAGGTGCGGGGGCGCAGTGCCGAGCGTGCGGGCCGCACGGACGCGGCGAGCGTCCGTGCGCCTCGGGGCCGCGGTGGCGTCTGCGGGCATGCGGTCACGATCGCGCCCAGCGACCCTGGTGTCCATGGCAATCCGCAGGTAGGATTGACTATGTGCCTGAGAATCGAAGGCGTAACGGTCGCACCGCCGAAGGTGCAGCGCTCCTTGACGCGATCAACCTGCGACTGCTCTCTGAGCTCCAGGCCGACGCCCGCCTCAGTCTGGCCGAGCTGGGACGCCGCGTCGGACTTTCCTCGCCCGCGGTGGCCGAGCGGCTGGCCCGGCTCGAGCAGGAGGAGGTCATCCTCGGCTACCACGCGGCGCTCGACCCGCGCGCGCTCGGCTTCAGCCTCACCGCCGTGATCCGCATTCGCCCCGCCCCCCGGCAGTTACATCAGGTCGGCGAGCTGGCCCAGCGGACCCCCGAGGTCGTCGACTGCCGCCGCATCACCGGCGACGACTGCTACATCATGACCGCGCACGTCCGCTCGGTGGAGCACCTCGAGGAGGTCATCGACCGGTTCGCCGCCTACGGACAGACGACCACGTCGATCGTGCAGTCCGCGCCGGTGGCCGCGCGCGGCATCGCCCTCGATGAGCTCGAGGGCGTCTAGACGTGGCGCATCCGGAACCGCGCAAGCCGGGTGCCGCCGCTCAGCGATCCGGCCAGTTCGGGCGACTCCTTGAGGATCGTCCGGATGAGGTGGTCGCGTACCGCCGCCGGGTCGGCGCCGGCCTCGGCGAGCAGCGTCGCGGCCGGGCTGTGCAGCTTGGCCGAGAGGGCGGCGAGCAGGATGTGCTCGGTGCGCGGGCAGCGATGCCCCAGCGACCTGGCGGTGGCGCGCGCGAGCTCGAACAGTCGCTTGGTCTGGGGAGCGACGCCCAGCGAGCCGGTAGGCCGAGGATCGGCGCGCCCGAGTCGCGCGACGATCGCGGTCCGCGCGGCGTCGTGAGTCAGCCCGACCTCGGTCAGCGCGATGGCGGCCATCTCCTCACGCTCGGCGAGCAGGCCCACCACGAGGTGCTCGGGCCGGAGGTAGTGGTGTCCGAGCCTCCGCGCCTCTGACTCCGCGGCGCGCAGCACCTCGCCCGCGGCGCCAGTGAGCCCGAAGGGCGCCGGATCTCCGGATCGGTCGGCCAGTGCGGCGAACCGCTGCTGGGCGGCCTGCTTCGTCGTGCCCAGCGCACCGCCGATATCGGTCCAGCTCAGTCCCTGCGCGCGGGCGTCGTCGACGAACTGGTCCAGCAGCTCGTCGCCTCGGCGCCGCAGCCGTGATGCCAGCTCGCCGGCCGCCGTCAGGCGCTCCAACGGCAAGCCGGCCGAGATCTCGGCGGTGAGCTGCTCGATCTCGGGGACGGCCGTCATCGTCGTCAAGGCTACGTTGACGCCCGCCCAGCGTCAAGACAGGGTTGACGCCACGCCGCCGCAGCGCAGGTCCGGCCGCAGCTGCAGCGAAGCTGTGGTGCGTGACCGAGGCATGGGTCTATCTGCTGCGCTGCCGCGACGGCTCGCTGTACACCGGCTGGACGGTGGACCTCGAGCGCCGTCTGGCCCGCCATCACGCAGGGGTCGCCAGCCGCTACACCGCGAGCCGGCTGCCGGTGGACCTGGAGCTGGCGATCCCGATGCCCGACCGTACCGCCGCCCGGCGCGAGGAGGCGCGGATCAAGGGGCTGAGCCGCGCCGGCAAGCTGGCGCTGCTCGCCTCCCTGCGCTGACGCTGAGATCGCCGGCCGCCAACCTGCAGCCCGTAGACTGCCCCCATGCAGCAGAGCCCCCGCGTGTGCGTCATCGGCGCCGGAGTGAGCGGCCTCACAACGGTCAAGGCGCTGGGGGATTGGGGCGTGGACCACGCGTGCTTTGAGGCCAGCGACGAGGTCGGCGGCAACTGGTACTTCCGCAACCCCAACGGGCGCTCGTCGGCCTACCGGTCGCTGCACATCGACACGTCCAAGACCGCGGTCAGCTTCCAGGACTTCGCGATGGACGAGCGCTATCCGGACTTCCCCCACCACACCGAGATCCACCGCTTCCTGCGCGAGTACGCCGACCGCTTCGGGCTGCGCGAGCGGATCCGCTTCGGCCGCCGGGTGGAGCGCGCGCAGCGCACAGCGGAGGGTGGATGGGACATCGACGGCGAACGCTTCGACGTGCTCGTCGTCTGCAACGGCCACCACTGGGACCCCTCCTTCCCTGACTTTCCCGGCCGCTTCGACGGCCCCACGATCCACTCCCACCACTACATCGACCCCACCGAGCCCCTCGCCCTCGAGGGCAAGCGGGTCCTTGTGGTCGGCATCGGCAACAGCGCCGTCGACATCGTCTCCGAGCTGTCGCGCAAGGGCGTGGCCGAGCGGGCGTTCATCTCCACCCGCAGCGGCGCCTGGGTGATCCCCAAGTACGTGCTGGGCCGGCCGGTGGACACGATCGTAAGGACCAACCCGCGCATCCCGCTCGGCCTCCAGCGCCGTTTCGCGCGGCTCCTTCCGCGCCTGGTCTCCGGACGCATGGAGGACTTCGGCCTCCCGCGGCCCAGCCACAAGTTTCTGGAGGCCCACCCCACCGTCTCCAGCGAGCTGCTGCTGCGACTGGGGTCGGGCGACGCCATCGCCAAGCCCGACGTCGCCGAGCTGCAGTCAGACCGGGTCCGCTTCACCGACGGCAGCGTCGAGCCGGTGGACGCGATCATTTTCGCCACCGGCTACAAGATCACGTTCCCGTTCTTCGACCCCGGGTTCATCTCGGCGCCGGGCAACGTGCTGCGCCTCTACAAGCGGATGTTCAAGCCCGGCCTGAACGACCTGGCCTTCGTCGGCCTCGGGCAGGCGCTGCCGACGATCTTCCCCTTCGCGGAGTGCCAGGCCAAGCTCGTCGGGCGCTGGCTGGGCGGTGATTGGGTGCTGCCCACCGTCCCCGACATGGAGGCGGAGATCCGCCGCGACGAGCGGCGCTACGTCCGCCACTACTCGGCGCGCCCTCGCCACACCATGCAGCTCGACCATTGGGTCTACGAGTACGACCTGCGCACGCGGGTCGTCCCCGAGGGCCAGAAGCGCGCTGCGGCTGCCGGCGGTGCGGCACGGCCCCAGCCGGTTCCCGCCTGAGCCGGCGCCTGCTAAAGGTGTCAGACATGCCACCCCCCAGACGCCTGCAGCCCGGCCGCCGCGCCGCGCGGGCGGCCAGCACGGTCAAATCCACCAACCTCGGCCGGACCCTCCAGCACCCGGCTGACCGGACCGCGGACCGGCGGGGCCGCTTCGATCAGTTCGCGGAGCGCGCCTCGTTCCTGGCCAGCTCGCCGCTGTTCTTCATCGCCTGCGCGATGCTCGTGGTGGCCTGGGCGGTCGGCCTCGCGGTGGGCGCCAGCGATCGCTTCGAGGCCGCGACCGCCGGCGGCATGTCGGCGGTCACGCTCATCCTCGTCGCCGTGCTCAAGAACTCGGAGCTGCGCACCGAGCGCGCGCTGCACACCAAGCTCGACGCCATCGCCAGCGCGTTCCTGGAGGAGCGCCGCGGCCACCACGGCGACGCCGAGGAGCAGCTCGAGCGCTCCATCGGCGTCCACGACGAGATCTAGCCGCGCGGTCTCGCGCCGCGCGCGCCGCCGTTGCCGCGCGCGCGGTTCGGGGCGTGGCCGCTCATGGTGCGGTGCGCGTCCGGATCGTGCGGTACAGGGCGTGGGGATAGCCGGCGTGCTCGAAGTCGCGCTCGTAGGCCAGGCCGAGCTTCTCCATGACCCGGCGCGACGCGACGTTGTCGACGCGGGTGAAGGCGACGAAGTTGGCGATGCCGTGCTGGGCGCCCGCCGCCAGCGCGTGGCGACCCATCGCGGTGCCCACGCCGCGCCCCCAGAAGCGGCTGGCCACGGCCCACCCGATCTCCACCTCGGCGCGACCATCGACGACCGAGTGCTCGAGCAGGCACCGTCCCGCGCCGATGTCGCCGTCCCAGGCCAGCCACGGGCCGAAGCCGTGTGCAGCCCAGTGCGCCGCGTCCTTGACCGCCAGCGTCTCGCACTCCTGCAGCGAGAACGGCCCGCTCACGCTCTTGGACCGCAGCCACCGCGCGACTTCGGGGTCGGACATCAGGGCATGCAGTGCCGTGGCGTCGGCGGGCTGCACCGGGCGCAGGTCGAGCATCGCGGAGAACGTACCAGTGCTCCGCCCTCGCGTTGCGGGTCTAGATGGACTCCAGCGCCGCGTTCACCGCGCGCGTCGTGCGGGCCGCGTCTCCGGTGGCGAGCAGGTCCAGCAGGGCGCCGCGCAGGATCGCGAGCACGAGGGTGCGCCGCGCCTCTCCGGCCCGGGTGTCGCGTTCTCCGGGCGCCTGGGTGTCGGCCAGCAACGTCAGCCAGTCGTCCACGGTGCTCGCGGCAAAACCGGCCCATGGCCCGTCCGGCTCGATCAGCGATCGGGCGTAGCTCTCGGTCCACAACGTGAGCAGCCCCCGGTGCTCATCGGCGGTCAGCCAGTGCCAGACCTCCGCACCGACGCGCGTCAGCTCCACGCCCTCCTCGAGCCGCACCCGCTGCACGTAGGCCATCTCGTCGGCGCGCGCCCGTGCCAGCAGGGCGCGCACCAGGCCGTCCTTTGAGCCGAATAGGAACAGGAGCACCCGGGGACTCGAGCCGATCTCGGTGGCCAGCGGTCGCAGCGACATCGCGGACAGCCCGTTCTCGGTGACGTACTGATAGGCGCGGTCCAGGAGCTCGTCGCGTCGCGCCGATGAGATCGGTGCCGTCTCGGCCATGGTGCGGTAGTCTACTGACACGACTGTTTCAGTAGCGAAAGCGAGGTCCGCGGCGATGGCACAGCAGGAGGGCACGGTGATGATCCGGGAGCTGGGCCGCCCCGGTGACCTCGGCTGGGTGGTGATGGCCCACGGAGAGCTCTACGTCGAGGAGTTCGGATGGGACACGACGTTCGAGGCGCTGTGCGCGCGCATCGTCGCCGACTATGCGGCCGAGTCCGATGCCCCGGGGCACGCGGCGTGGATCGCCGAGCTCGATGGTGAGCGCGTCGGCTGCGTCTTCGTCGTCAGCGGCGACAGGCCCGGGGTGGCCAAGCTGCGGATCCTGCTCGTCGATCGGCGGGCCCGTGGGCGCCGGCTGGGGTATCGGCTGGTGGCCACCGCGCTGGACTTCGCCACCGCCGCCGGCTATGAGCGGATGCAGCTCTGGACCAACCATCCGCTGGCCGCCGCGCGCCACGTGTATCTGGAGCACGGGTTCTCGCTCGTGCGCGAGGAGCCTCATCACAGTTTCGGGGTCGACCTGGTGGGCCAGACCTACGAGCTCGACCTGCGCGCCCGCGCCGGAGGCGGAGCTGAGGCTCGTGCTCAGCCGGTCGACACCAGGCGATAGCTGGCACCGCCGTCGGTGGTGATGTAGAGGCGCTCGGTGTCCGGGGTCGGGGTCGCGCCCACGTAGCCGATGGCGACGCCGTGGGTGGCGTCGGTGAAGCCCAGGTACTGCCACGCGGTCACCGCGGGCATGCCCGAGGCCGGGCTGAAGTGGCTTCCCGCGTCAGTGGTGCGGTAGAGCTTGCCGGCGCCGAGCACCGCGGTCGCGCCCGACGCGGCGGCAAACGCGGCGGAGTTGGGAGCGCTCGGCTGCCCCTTGACCAGGGTGAAGTGCGCTCCGGAATCGGTCGAGCGCCATGTGGCGCTCTCCGTGCCGGTGGCGCAATGAGCCCAGACGACGCCTGCGGTGGGCTCCTGGAAGGTGCACGGCAGGCCCTTCGACGGCGATGACGCTTGGATGAAGCTGACCCCGGCGTTGTGCGAGACCGCGAGCGTGGCGCCACCGCCGGACCCCACCAGCACGTCCGGGCCATGGGCCCACAGGCCCGCGTAGGCGCTGCCCGCCCCGGGGAGCGTTGTCCAGGTGTCGCTGCCCAGCGGCGCGCGCTCGAGCCGGCCGGCGCCCTTGTGGCCGTAGCGCACGATCGCGTAGGCGAACCCCCCGGCGGTCGCCAGCTCGGTCACCGTGCCGCCGAGGCGGACCTGGTGCCAGGTCGCGCCCGCATCGTGGGTCACCCACAGCTGAGTGTCGTAGGCGAAGCCGTCGGCGGCGTTGGCGAAGCGCAGCTGGGACACCTGCGTCGTGCGCGGGGCCGGCGTCCCGACGAAGCTGTTGCCGCCGTCATCGGTGCGCAGGATGGACGTGCAGGGCGGACTCGAGCACGGCGCGCTTCCCAACAGCCACCACGTGGTAGGGCCGATCGCGGTGAACGACTCGGCCCCGAAGCCCGGTGGGACCGGTCCGGCCGGAGCGTGGACGTGGCGCGGCGCCGTCGCGCTGGCCGGAGCCCTGGTGCTCAGGCGGGCCGCGGTGGACGTCTGCGTTGAGGCGTGGTGGTGCCTCTGGGTCTGATGGGGCTGAGTGGTGGTGGTGGTGGCGGCGGGGTGGTGCGTGGCGGTGTTGTGGTGTGCGCCCAGTCCGAGCGCGAGCAGCCCGACCACGACAACCACGGCCACGACCAGCGCCGGGACGACCACCAGCGCCTCGCGGTGGCGCCGGCGGTTGGGCCCGCCCGACCCGCCCGACCCGCCCGACCCGCGTGGCCCGCCCAGGCCGCCCGGCCCGCTCGGGCGGCGGAAGAGTCCGCGGCGGCCCGGGATGGGGGCGTCATTATCATGATCGCCGTGTCGTTGCGGCTCACGGACGAGAGTGGGTCCCGTGCCGCGGTCCACCCCTCGCGCGGTCAGCTGCGCCAGCTGGGTCCCGACGCTGTCCAGGTAGTCGGCCATCGCTTCAGCTCCCTCCTAACCGATCGCGCAGCCGTGACAGACCACGGCTCACGCGCTTGCGGACCACCATCTCCGAGCAGCTGAGCTCGGAGGCGATGTCCCGGTAGCTGCGTTCGTGCACGACGCGAGACAGCACGGCGCGACGCTCGTCGTCGGGTAGCTCGTTGACGAGCGCCCCCAGCGGCCCCTGGCCGTCGTCGGCCACCGCGGCGACGCGCTCCAGGTCGCTGTCCTCCAGCGCGACGGGCTCAAAGCCCAGCCGCTTTCGCGCCTTGGCTTCAACGCGACCGCGCCGCAGGCTCATCAACAGCTTGTTGCGCGCGATCCCGATCACCCACGGCGTCGCGGTGATGCCGTGATCGAGGTAGCGATGCGCGGTGAGCAGGACCGCGGCGAACACCTCGGCGGCCAGATCGGCGGCCAGTTCGGGATCGCGCGTCTCGCGCATCAGGTAGGCCAGCGTGACCGGCAGGTGCCGGCGGTAGAAGACCGTGAACGCCTCGGCATTGCGCGACGCGATCGCTCCGAGCAGCTCATCGTCGGTCGCATGCGTCAGATCCATCTGGTCAACCACCACGCTTGTTCATTGCCCACCTGGGCAGCCGTGTGACCGGACGGCGAGCGCCCGCAACGCGCTGTGCGACGACGTCGCTCACGACGCGTACGAGATGAACTCCATGAGACTGCCATCAGGGTCCCGGAAGTAGATGCTCTGACCTGCTCCTCCGGCTCCGCTGCGGGTGACGGGGCCCTCCTCGATCTCGACGGCGCGGTCGCGCAGGTGCGCCACCGCGGCGGCGATGGGCCCATCCCACTCAAAGCAGAGATCGCTGTTGCCGGGGGCGACAGGGAGGCGCGCCACCGGGTCCGCCTGCACGCCCGGGCCGTGGACGTTAAGCTGCTCGGCGCCGAACCGATAGGCCCACGTGTCATTGCCGCAATCGATGAGCTCTGCGCCCAGCACGTCTCGATAGAAGGCGTTGGAGCGGTTCCAGTCGGTGACATGGATCACGCAGTGGTCGAGCTTGCTGTGAAAGCGGGCCATCGCCATACGCTAACGGGCCTTGGCCGAGGCGACCGATAGCGTCGTTGCAACCCGTTCTCACCCATTGACCGCACCCTCGGATCGGCATGCTTCCCACCCACGACCGCCGCGAGCTGGCCGCGATCTTCGGCGGCGGGATCGTCGGCGCGCTGGCACGGACGGGACTCGCGCAGGCGTTTCCCGACAGCGCCCATACGTGGCCGTGGGCGATCTTCGCCGTCAACGTCGTCGGCGCGTTCATGCTCGGCTACTTCGTCACGCGTTTGGCCGAGCGGCTCCCGACCTCCGCCTACAAGCGACCCTTCCTGGGAACCGGCGTGTGCGGCGCGCTCACCACCTTCTCCACGGTGCAGCTCGAGCTCTACAAGATGACGCGAGCGCACGAGTGGACGTTGGCGGTGGGCTACGCGGGGGCCACGCTCGTGGCGAGCTTCGCCGCGGTCACCCTGGCCACCGCGCTCGTGCGTCGCGTGCGGACCGTCCTATGACGCTGGGCACGTGGCTGCTGGTCGCGCTGCTCGGCGGCACCGGCTCGATCGCCCGGTTCGTCGTCGACGGCTTGGTCGGCGAGCGGGCCAGCGGCGGGGGCCCATTCCCGTGGGGCACGTTCGTCGTCAACATCTCCGGCGCGGCGCTGCTCGGCGGCGTGGCCGGCGCGGCGGTGACGGGGAACGCGCTCATCCTCGCCGGGACCGCGACGCTCGGCTCCTACACCACGCTGTCGACGTGGATGCTCGAGAGCCATCGCCTGGGCCAGGACGATCAGCTCCGCGTCGCCCTGGCCAACCTGCTCGGCTCCCTGGTCATCGGCTTCGCCGCCGTGGCCCTCGGGCACGCCGTGGGAGCGGCGCTGTGAACGAGGACTGCCTCAAGCTCACCGCGTACTTCGCCGAGCGCGACCGGTCCGGGGGCAGGTTCCTGGGCGACGCCCTCCTGTCCATCTGCGAGCGCCACGGCCTGGCGACGAGCATCCTGCTGCGCGGAGCCGAGGGCTTCGGCCGCCACCAGGTGCTCCAGACCGACCGGCTGCTCAGCCTGTCCGAGGACCTGCCGATGGTGCTCGCGGCCGTCGATGCGCGGCCGCGCATCGAGGCGGCGCTCCCCGAGATCGGCGCCGCGGCCGAGCATGGCCTGCTGACGCTCGAGCGTGCCCGGCTGCTCAGCGGACGGGTCGGCACGCTCGCCCTCCCCGAGGAACTGCACGATGCGTCGAAGCTGACCATCTACTGCGGGCGCCACGAGCGGGTCGGCCGCCGACCGGCATTCGTGGCCATCGTGGATCTCCTGCGTCGCCACGGCCTCCTCAGCGCCACCGTCCTGCTCGGCGTCGACGGGACGGTCCACGGTGTCCGCGAGCGCGCCCGCTTCTTCGCGGCCAACGCCCAGGTCCCGCTGATGATCATCGCCGTCGGGCCGGGAGCACAGCTCAGCCCCGTCCTGCCCGAGGTGGCCGGACTGCTGGACCGTCCGCTGCTCACGCTGGAGCGCGTGCGCATCTGCAAGGTCGACGGGGAGCGCCTCGCCGAGCCCCACCGCGCGCCCGGGACCGACGACGCCGGGCTCAGAACCTGGGTCAAGCTGATGGTCCACGCCGACCACGACACGCTCCACGGCGGCCGTCCGCTGTTCGTTGAGATCGTGCGCCGCCTGCGCGCCGCCGGGGCCGGGGGCGCGACCGTCCTGCACGGGATCTGGGGATACCACGGAGACCGGGCGCCGCAGGGCGACCGGCTGCTCTCGCTGCGCCGGCACGTCCCGGCGACGACCATCGTCGTCGACACACCAGAGCGGATCGGCCCGTGGTTCTCGATCATCGACGAGCTCACCGATCAGGGCGGGGTCGTCACCTCAGAGCTCGTGCCGGCGTTTCAGGCGCGGGGCGCGTGGGGCGAGGCCGGCGGGCTGGCTCTCGCCGACCGCGTCCGCGGGAACTGAGTCAGCGCTGCCGGAACGCGCGCCGGTACGCGGTGGGCGTCGTCGCCAGCCGGCGCCCGAAGTGGGTGCGCAGGGTGGTCGCCGAGCCAAAGCCGGTGCGGGCGGCGACGTGCTCGACGGGGAGGTCGGTCGTCTCCAGCAGGCTCTGGGCGACGCGCGTGCGCTGATCGGACACCCACTGGGCGGGCGTGGTCCCCGTCTCCTGTCTGAAGCGCCGGGCGAAGCTGCGGGGCGACATGCATGCCCGGCGCGCCAGCGTCGTCACGTCGAGCGGCTGGTCGAGGCGGTCCAGCGCCCACGCCCGCGTCGCCTCCAGCCAGGTGCCCGCGCCGGCCTCGTCGGCGATCGGACGCGCCACGAACTGGGCCTGCCCTCCGTCGCGGTGGGGAGCGACCACGGTACGGCGGGCGATCTGGGCGGCCACGGCTACGCCGTGGTCACGGCGGATCACGTGGAGGCAGAGGTCGAGGCCGGCCGCCACGCCCGCGCTGGTGAGCACGTTGCCCTCGTCGACGTAGAGGACCGAGGGATCAACTGAGACGCGCGGATAGCGTCGCGCCAGCCGCTCGGTCGAGTCCCAGTGGGTGGTGGCGCGGCGTCCGTCGAGCACGCCCGCCTCGGCGAGCACGAACGCGCCGGTGCAGATCGACATCACGCGCACGCCGGCGCGGTGGGCGCTCGCGACCGCCTCCGCGGCCACGGCAAACCCGGCGGGGTCGGAGTCCGCCTCCATCCCGGGCACCACGATCGTGTCGGCGTGCCCGAGCGCCTCGACGCCGGCCGGTGCGATGACCGCGATGCCCGTCGAGCTGCGCACCGCGCCGGCGCGGACGCCCGCCAGCGAGAAGGAGTAGTGAGGCGCGCCGCAGTGGCCGAACAGGTGGGTCGGCGCGGCGAGATCCAGAAGGATCACGCCATCCAAAGCCAGCGCGATGACCCGATGGGGTGCGGGTGGCACGAATCTTACGATACATGGCATTTCTGCCACTTGCCACCTCGGCGGGCCGGCCTCACGATGGCGGCATGACTGAGAACACCACACTTCCCCTCACCGAGGTCCTCGTCTTTGACGGCTTTGATGACCTCGACGCCGTTGGGCCTCTGGAGACCCTGACCGCCGCCGGCTTCCCCACGCGCGTCGTGCGCCCAGCCGGGCACGCCACGACCGTGCACTCGGCCCACGGTCTCGTGATGGAGGTGGAGGCACAGCTGGCCGCAGGCGCCGCGCCCGCGCTTGTCGTCGTTCCCGGCGGCGGTTGGCTGGACGCCGCCCCCGGCGTCCGCGATCAGTGCGAGGGCCCGCTTCCGGCCGCGCTCGCCGCGCTGCACGACGCGGGCACTGTGCTGGCGTCGGTGTGCACGGGGGCGATGCTCCTGGCGCGCGCCGGGCTGCTCACCGGCCGGCCGGCCGTCACCAACCGCAACGCCCTGGATGACCTGGCGGCCGCCGGGGCCGATGTGCGCCGCGACGCGCGCGTGGTGGACGACGGCAGCGTCGTCACCGGCGGCGGCCCCGCGGCGGGGATCGACCTGGCCATCAGGCTTGTCGGGCGGTTCGCCGGGGAGGACGCGGGCCGCGCCGCCGCCGCGCGCCTGGAGCACGAGCCCGTCGGGCCGGTGTTGGTGGGGGTGGGGACGGCGTAGTGTCCCCACCGGGCTGCCCCGTTCGTCTCTGAGACGACATTGGCCAACTTCCCACGGAGGTCCACATGAAGTACGCCCTGCTCATCTACACCACGCCCGGCATGGTCGACGGCTTCAGCAACGGCGAGCTGGAGGCGATGACCTCCGAGTACTACGCGCTGCGTGACGAGCCGGGGTGCATCACCGGCGGTCACCTGGAGGACGTGGCCACCGCCACCACGGTGCGCGTCGACGACGGCCAGACCATCACCACCGACGGCCCGTTCGCGGAGACCAAGGAGGTCTTCGGCGGCTACTACGTGTTCGAGCTGGACAACCTGGACGCGGCGATTGACATCGCGGCACGTGTCCCGGCGGCCCGGCTCGGCGGCTCGGTCGAGGTACGCCCGCTGGTGGGAGGCTGATTCCCACCCCCGTGCTGGACAGCGTCTTCCGGCGGCACTGGGGCCGCGTGGTGGCGTCCCTGGTCGGCTACCTCGGCGACTTCGAGCTCGCCGAGGACGCCGCCCAGGAGGCGTTTGCCATCGCCGCCGAGCGCTGGCCCCGCCAGGGCACGCCGGAGAACCCGGTGGCCTGGCTGATCACCACCGCGCGCAACCGGGCGATCGATCGGATCCGCCGCGAGCGCGCCCTGGCGGCCAAGGCGCGCCTGCTGGAACGCGAGGAGGCCGTGGAGGATGACGTGAACGATCTCGGCTCCGATCAGATCGGCGACGAGCGCCTGGAGCTGCTCTTCACCTGCTGTCACCCGGCTCTCTCGACCGAGGCCCAGGTGGCGCTGACCCTGCGCACTCTCGGGGGTCTGACCAACGACGAGATCGCGCGCGCCTTCCTCGTCTCCGCCGAGACGATGAAGCGCCGCCTCTCCCGCGCGCGCACGAAGATCAAGCTCGCGGGGATCCCGTTCAGCGTCCCGCCCGCCCGCCTTCTCCCGGAGCGCCTTGGGGCCGTCCTGGCGGTGATCTATCTCATCTTCAACGAGGGCTACGGCGGCCGCGTCGACCTGGCCTCGGAGGCGATCGTCCTGGGGACCGTGCTCGCAGAGCTCATGCCCGACGAGGCCGAGGTCCACGCCCTCCTCGCCCTGATGCAGCTGCACCATGCGCGGCGCGGGGCCCGGTTCGTCGACGGCGAGCTCGTCCGGCTCGCCGATCAGGACCGCACCCTGTGGGACTCGGACCAGATCGCCCGCGGCCGGACCCACCTGGAACGTGCCCTGGCCCTCCACGGCCGCGGCCCCTACGTGCTGCAGGCCGCGATCGCGTCGCTCCAGGTCGACGATCCGATCGATTGGCTGGAGATCGGTGCGCTCTACGAGCAGCTCTCCCGTGTCACCGGCTCACCCGTGGTGGAGCTCAACCGAGCCGTCGCGGTCGCCGAGGCGGGGTCGCCCGACGAGGCCCTCGCCATCGTCGATCGGCTCAGCCTCGACGGCTACCGCTACCTCCACTCGACCCGGGCCGAGCTGCTGCGCCGCCTGGACCGGCCGGAGGAGGCCGCGGCCGCCTACCGGCGTGCGCTGGAGCTGACCGAGGCCGACACCGAGGCCCGCTTCCTGCGCGAGCGTCTCGCCAGCCTCTGAGGGCGCTCCCCCCGCCGACCGTGCGGCTCGCCCAGCCGACCGTGGAGTCCACCGGCCTCAGTCGGGGAGCAACGGCACCCATACGTCCACCTCCTGTCCGACGAGCGTCCCACGGGAGATGACCTTGGAGCCGAAGCGATCTCTCAGCTCGTCGATCGTCCGGTCCAGCCCCGCCGTCTTGTCGAAGGGCAGCGCCAGCTGGATGGCCCGTGCGTCGCACAGGTTGGTCAGGGCAACCCCGATGAGCGTCAGCCCGCGCTCGGCGATCACCGCGCCCGACGCGGCGAGCAGTCCCCGAGCGACACGCAGCACCGTGGCGGTGCGCGTGGTCGCCTCGGCCACCGTGTGCGAGCGTGTGGCGCGCGAAAAGTCATCGAAGCGCAGCCGCAGCACAACCGTCCGGCACGCCCGCCCGGCGGTGCGCATCCGCCGCGTCACCCGATCCACCAGCGTCATCAGCGAGGCGTCGAGCTCTGCGGGCGACCGCCGCCGGCGCCCGAGCGCCCGCTGCGCCCCGATCGAGCGCCGTCTGCGACGCGCGGTCACCCGCCGCGGGTCCCGGTTGTGTGAGAGCGCGTAGAGCTGCCGGCCCGACGCCCGACCCAGCATCGACACCAGCGTCTCCTCACCGAGGCGCGCGACCTGTCCCACGGAGGTCAGCCCGTGCGCATGCAGCTTGGCCGCCGTGACCTGGCCCACCCCCCACAGCCGTTCCACCGGCAGCGGATGCAGGAAGGCCAGCTCACCGCCCGCGGGGATGACGAGCAGCCCGTCGGGCTTGGCCACGCCGCTGGCCACCTTGGCCAGGAACTTCGTGCAGGCGAGGCCGACCGTGATGGCCAGCCCCACCTCATCGCTGACCTCCTGGCGTAAGCGCACGGCGATCTCCGTCGGCGTGCCCGAGATGTGGCGCATGCCCCTCACGTCGAGGAACGCCTCGTCGATCGAAAGCGCCTCCACCAGCGGGGAGGTCCGCTCGAACACCGCGAACACGTCCTTGCTCGCCTCGGTGTATGCGGCAAACCGCGGCGGGACGACGACCGCGCCCGGGCACAGCGCCCGCGCCCGCGCACCTCCCATCGCCGTGCGGACCCCGCATGCCTTGGCCTCATAGCTCGCCGCCAGCACCACCCCGCCGCCGACGATCACGGGGCGCCCGCGCAGCGACGGGTTGTCACGCTGCTCCACCGACGCGTAGAAGGCATCGAGGTCCGCGTGGAGTATCGTCGGCTCGTCTGGCACGAACATATGTTCGCATCCGCGGCGGACGTCACACTGTCATGACACGCCCGGGAATCGACAGGAGGAGACGGAGATGACAGCGACGGACGGGATGGTCAAGGGGGTCGATTTCGTCGCCCTGCAGACCAAGGATTTCGACCGCGCGATGACGTTCTACGGCGAGACGCTGGGACTGCCGCGCTCGGTCCACATGCCGGATCGGGGGTTCGGCGAGTTCGAGACCGGCAACCTCACCATCAGCATCATCGACTCGGCGAGGATGGGGATGGACCACCAGCCCTCACTGGGGCCGGTGGCGCTGCACGTCGACGACGTCGCGCAGGCCCGGGCCCAGCTTGAGGATGCCGGCGTCGAGTTCCGCGGCGACGTGCTCGACACCGGGGTGTGCCACATGACCTTCTTCTTTGACCCCGACGGCAACGCGCTGATGCTCCACCACCGCTACGCGCCGCGGCAGACCGATCTGTGAGAGAGGCGGCGCAGCTGAGCCTGGATGGAGGATCCAGGCTACGGCGCGCCCACACGCGTGAGCATCTCCGCGCCCCAGCGCGCGCCGACCTTGCAGGCCTCGGCGACCGACCTGCCCGCGGCCAGGCCGTAGGTGAACCCGGCGGCGAAGGCGTCGCCACAGCCGTAGGCGTCGCGCGCCGGGCCGGGCGGCGGCACCGCCGTCCAGCGGCCCTCGGACGCTCCCCACCAGCGGCCGCCGGCGGCGCCCTCCGTGGCGACCATCAGGCGCGTGTCTGAGCGCAGCCGCTCGGCCCAGCGCACCTCATCCTCATCGGAGGCGCTGTACACCAGCGCATCGATCTGCACGCCTGGATCCTCCACCCGCTCGCGCAGGCGCGGCGTGGCCACCAGCACGCGCGCGGACCGCGCGCGGCGCAGCGCGCCCTGGTCGCCGGCCGTGATGTAGGCGCCGTCGGCGTCCGCCAACCGGTCCCAGTCCAGGCTGTCGTCGCCCTCGGGTTGGAGACGGTCGCCGATGGGGAGGATGGTGCGCTCGTGGTTGCGGTCGAGCAGGGTGATGACCTCGCGGCTAGGCCCAGGGCGCCGCGCAGCGTGCACGGTCATCCCGCGCTCGATCAGCTCGGCCACGGCGGCGTCGCCGATCGCGTCGCTGCCGACGGCGCCGTAGAAGTCCACCTCGGCGCCGAGCTCGGTGAGGACGGCCGCCGCCACCACTGCGCCCCCGCCGGCGTGCGTCGACTCGCGCTGCGCGCGCTGGATCGCCCCGGGGACGGGGAAGTGGTCCACCCGGAGGAACTGGACCCACTCGACATGGCCGACGACAGCGACGCGCGTCATCAGGTGGGGACGCTATCGCCCGCTCGCGGGTCGCGCTGCCGGGGTCAGGCAGCCTGCCGCGACGCCGGCACCTGGCGGATGTGAGCCGGCAGCACCGGCAGCACGCCACGCCGTACATACGCGGCGCCCGCGCCCACCAGCGCCTTGCGCACCGCCGTGGGCGGCAGCGGGGAAAAGCCGTACTGCGCGCGGATCGCGTCGGGCAGCAGCGCGATGGTGATGAAGTTGACCGTCTCCAGCAGCGGCCGCGCGAGGGTTCGCACCGGTGGCTCCAGGACGATCTCGCGGGCGCGCCGGCGCGCCCAGTCGCCGACGTGAAGCTCGTCACCGGAGAGCATGCGGCGCCCGTACTCCTCCAGCTCGGCCAGGGACGCGGGCATCTGGCTGCGGCGCAGCCCGAAGAGCCGCCCGATCACCTTGTAGTCCTCCCACAGCGATGCGCGGTCGGCCGCGCCCAGGCGCCCGACGTAGGTCCGGTAGACGACCACGGCCGAGTCGACCAGGCTGTACAGGATCCACATCAGCAGCTGTGGGTCATCGGCGCGATACGGGGTGCCGGCCGCATAGGTGCCGACCGCCTCGGGCAGGCGACCGCGCACCGCGCGGTGCATCGCCCGGACGTGGCGCGTGACCCGGTCGGCCTCGATGCGCGAGCCGAAGGTGATCAGGTGCAGTGTCTGGGCGGTGCGGGCCAGGCGGACGTAGGGATCCTCCAGCGCGTCCGAGTGGGCCAGCAGTCCGGCGACGGCCAGCGGATGAGCGGCCTGCATCAACAGCGCCCGCGGCCCTGACAGTGCCAGCGCGCGCTCGCGCAGCACGGTGCGGATCACCGAGTCATCGTCGAAGTAGCCCGCAGATGCGCCCATGGCTCAACTCACGTTAGCTCCACGGCCTCGAGCGTCTCGCCGATTCGATCCCCACTCCCGGCGGTGGGCGCCGACGTCCAATCCTGGGTGTCGTAATGGCGCAGCGCCGGGAAGGCGAGGGCGATGACCACCACGCCCACCATGCAGGCAAGGCCGCCCGACACGACCGAGACCCGCACGCCCGCGGCGCCCGCCACGCTGCCGGACTCGATGTCCCCGAGCCGCGGGCCGCCGGTCACCACCAGCGAGAAGGCCGCCGACATCCGTCCGCGCATGTGGTCGGGGGTGACGGTCTGGTTGATCGTCGAGCGGCACACCGCCGAGATCGAATCGGCCGCGCCCGCGACGGCCAGGAGTGCGACCGCGGGCCACAGCGAGCGCATCAGCCCGGCCAGCGAGACCGCGGCGCCCCACACGGCCACTGCCCAGATGACCACGAGCCCGAGCCGCCGGGCATGGTTGATCCATCCGGTGAGCAGCGCGGCGACGGTCGCGCCGGCGGGCACCGCGGCATAGAGCGCGCCGGTGCCCGCGGCCCCGGCGTGAAACACGCTCACCGCCAGCACCGCGAACAGCGCCCGCGGCATCCCGAACATCATCGCCACCAGGTCGATGGCGAACGAGCCGACGAGGGCGCGGTTGCCGCGCACGTAGCGCAGGCCCTCGGCGATCGCCGCCATCACCTTCGGATGCTCGCCGATCACTATCGGAGGCTGCGGGGCGATCAGCAGCACGGTGATCACGACCGCCGCGCAGCTCACCGCGTCCGCGACGTACGCCGCCTGGACCCCGACGGCGGCGATGAGCAGTCCGCCGAGACCGGGACCCAGCACCATCGACAACGCCGAGAGCCCATAACTGACGGCGAGCACGCGCGGCAGCCGCGGGCGGTCGGTGAGGTTCGGGATCAACGCGGACATCGCGACGTTCTGCAGGGCGTTGAACCCGGCCAGCAGACCGCCCAGCGCATAGAGCGCCGCCACCGGCGGGCGCCCCAGGGCCGGCAGGAGCGCCAGGGCGCCGGAAATGGCCACAAGCCCGATCTGTGCCAGCAACAGCAGCCGGCGGCGATCCATGCGATCGGCGATGGCGCCGCCCAGCAGCGCCATCGACACGAGCGGGACCAGCTCGACCGCCCCGAGCAGCCCGACCACGAGTGCCGACCCCGTCAGCAGGTACAGCTGGAACGGCAGCGCGACGAGTGTCGCCTGGGCACCCAGGTTCGACACGAAGCTGCCGCCGACGACCAGCCGCAGATCACGGCTGTCTCGAAAGGGCGAGAGGTCGGGACGCAGACGGGGGAGACGCAACTGGAATGAGGCTAACCGGTGCGTCTCCCCCGCCTAACGGCCGCGGCCGTCCAGCGGCCCCGGCGTGCAGCGATCTGCGTTTGCCGCCGTCAGTCGCTGCTGGATGCGCCCCCGGAGCTGCCTCCGCCGGCGCCGCTCGCGCCCGCCGGACCTGCGCCCGCGGGTCGCAGGTCAGACGCGCAGGCGCGCGCCGCGGTCTGGAACTTCTCGTTGCGCTCGATGGTGGCCGGGAAGATCGGGCCCTTGCCCGAGAAGTTGGGCGCGGGCAGTTTGTAACCGTGGGCGTTGACGCAGGCGACGAACTTGGTCACCGCCGCCTTGTTGGGCGTGAAGCGGCGCTGCGGGAACCGGCCCGCGCCGCAGGCCTGCAGCGCGGCCCGCATCTTCGGGTTGTTGAAGCGAGAACCTGCCCCGCCCGCCCCGCCCGCCCCGCCCGCGCCGACCGCCGCCGCCGAAGAAGAAGCCGCCTCCGCCGCCGAAGCCGCCGCCCTCACCGCCGCCCGGTCGCCGTCGGGCGCCCGCGGGCCGGGCGGGCAGCGTGACGCCGTGGGCCTTCAGACAGGCCACGAACTTGGTGCGGGTGGCGGACGTCGACCCCCCCGCCGCGGCGCTCGCCGCGGCGCGCGAGCTCGAGGAGGTCGACGACGTGTTGGAGCTCGAGCCGCAGGCGGCCAGGACGATCGCCGTGACCACCACGGTCCCCGCCAGCATCGCCAGTCGAAATGTGCGCAAGTGATTCATAGGGTGCTGCTTCCTTTCGTAATGCTCATCCGCCGGACGAGAACAGGGAGCCGACGGCGGAGTTCCCGCCCCCGCTGGAGCCAGAGCCCGAGCCGGAGCCACCGCTGGACCCCGAGCCCGAGCCTGACCCGCCGCTGCGGTTGCCTGAGTCGGTGATCGTGGCCGCCGTGGTGGTCCCGCCCGAGCCCGACACGCCGGTGACGATGATCGTGTCCCCGGGGCGGATCGCATGGCGCGACACGGACTGGTTCTTGGTGATCTTGGTCGAGGAGGCGACCTTGACCTTGACGGTGTTACCTGAGGTGTCGGTGACGAGGATCGTCTTGCCGTTGACGCTGGCGACCGTCCCGAACGAGGCGTTGGCGCCCCCGGCCCCGCCCGCGCCGCCGAAGCCGCCGGCGAACCCACCGCCGCCCGCCGCCCCCGACGCGCCCGAACCCGACGCCCCCGAACCCGACGCGCCCGACGCGCCCGAACCCGACGCCCCGGAGCCCGTCGCCCCGCTGCGTCCGGCCAGCGCAGCGAAGGCGGCCGCTCGGGCACCGGTGCGGCCGGTCGCGGCGGACCCCAGGGCCGCGCTCGAGTTCGAGAGCTGGTTCTTCTCCACGCGGATCCCCGCGTAGAAGCCGATGGCGCACGTGACGAGCGCGCCGAGCGCGGCCGTGCGGCGGTTGAAGAACTGGCGCCGGGTCCGGCGCGGCAGGGGTGACTCGGTCTCGGTCGCGGGCTCGTCCTGATAGGCGTCCCAGTCCTCCTCGCGCCGGTCCGGGGTATAGGTGTCCATGGTCGTCTTCCTGGGTCTGATGGGCAGGGGCCTGCGGCGTGACGGCATGCGGCTCATTCGAACCTCAGTGCCTCGATGGGACGCATCGCGGCGGCGCGTCCGGCGGGATAGGTGCCGAAGAACAGCCCGATCAGCACCGACGCGCCGAACGCCAAGCCGATCGAGTAGGGGGCGATCACCGGGTGGACCCCGGCGATCTTGAACTGGCTGCCGACGACGCCGAAGATCACCCCCGCGAGCCCTCCGAACAGTGAGACCAGCACGGCCTCCACGAGGAACTGGATGAGGATGTCCGAGCGGCGCGCTCCGACCGCCTTGCGGATGCCGATCTCACGGGTCCGCTCGGTGACTGACACGAGCATGATGTTCATCACCCCGATCCCGCCCACCAGGAGCGAGATCGCGGCCACCTCGCCCAGCAGCGTCGTGAACACGCTGCTGGTTGAGCTCGATGCCTGGAGGATCGAGCCCTGGTTGATGACGTTGAAGCTCGCCGAGGTCGACCCGGGCGACGGGGGCAGGAGCGGGGTGAGGATGTTGGTCACCTCGGTCTGGGCGGCGGAGAGCTGATCGCGCGACTTGGCCTGGACGACGATCGAGCTCACGTCGCCGTAGCCCGTGAGCGTGTCCTGGACCGCGGTGAGCGGCGCCATCGCCACGTCGTCCTGATCGGTGGCGCCGTTGGAGCCCTTGGAGTTGGTGACCCCGACCACCTGGAAGTTCGTCCCGTTGACGCCGATCGTCGCCCCGATCGGGCTGGCGCCGCCGAAGAGCTCCTCCACCACGGTGGGGCCCACCACGACGACGCGGGCATGCTGGTTCTCCTGGGCCTTGGTCCACCACGATCCGCTGGCCATCGTGTAGTCGCGCGCGGCCTGGTAGGTCGGAGTGGAGCCGACGAACGACGAGGGCGAGTACGTGGTGCCGTTGTAGGTGAGCGTCACCCCGTTGGCGTTGACCACGGGCGAGGCGCTCTGCACGTCGGGCGCGGTGAACCGGTTCACCAGCGCGTTGGCGTCGGACACGGTGAGCGGGGCCACGGTGACGCCCCCGCCTCGCCCCAGGCCGCCCAGGGAGGGCGTTGACTGGACGAGCAGGACGTTGGAGCCGAGCGCCTCGATCGAGGACTCCACCGCCGCCGACGACCCGGTGCCCACGGAGACGAGGATGATCACCGAGCCCACGCCGATCATCAGGCCGAGGATGGTCAGCCCCGAGCGCAGCTTGTTGGCCGCCAGCCCGGTGAGCGCGATACGCACGGTCTCGATCACGGCGCTGTCTCCAGGGCGCCGGAGGCGTCGCTGACGATGTGCCCGTCGGAGAGCTCGATGACCCGCCGGGCATGGGCGGCGACCTCGTGCTCGTGGGTGATGAGCACGATCGTGCGGCCCTCATCAGAGAGGCGCTCGAAGATCCCCAGGATCTCTCGCGTGGAGGCGGTGTCCAGGTTCCCGGTGGGCTCGTCGGCGAGGATCATCGCCGGGTTGGTGACGAGCGCCCGCGCGATGGCCACTCGCTGCTGCTGCCCGCCCGAGAGCTCGGAGGGCATGTGGTGCACGCGCGAGGTCAGGCCGACGTCGGCCAGGGCGCGCATGGCCCGCCGGTGGCGGTCTGAGCGGCTGAGCCCGGCGTAGGCCAGCGGCAGCTCGACGTTGGCCAGCGCGCGTGTGCGCGGGATGAGGTTGAAGCTCTGAAATACGAAGCCGATCTCCCGGTTGCGCAGGTCCGCGAGCTGGTCCTCGTCGGCGAAGCGCACGTCGAGACCGTTGAGGTGGTAGACGCCGCTCGAGGGCACGTCGAGGCAGCCCAGGATGTTCATCAGCGTGCTCTTGCCGCTGCCCGAGCTGCCCATGATCGCGACGTACTCGCCGGCCTCGATCGTCGCGGTGATGCCGTTGAGGGCGTGCACCGCGATCTCGCCCACGTGGTAGGTCTTGGTGACCTCGTCGAGGTCGATGACGGGCGGCCGGAGAGCCATCAGCCTCCGCCGCGGAACCGGGCGCCGCCGCCGCCGGCCAAGCCGCCGCCGGCGAAGCCGCCGCCGCCGCCGAGGAACCGCGCGGCGCCCGTCCCAAGGCCGCCGGCCCCGCCGAGCGTCCCGGTGGAGCCCGACGACGACAGGGATGAGCCGGAGCCCAGCGCCGGCAGCGTCGTCGTCACCTGGACCTGGTCGCCGGCCTTCAGGCCGCTCACGATCTGGGTGCGGCTGTCACCGACGAGGCCGACGACGACGGTGGTCGGGACCGCCTTGCCGTTCTGGAGGAGGTTGACGCGGCCCACCGAGCCCGTGCTCGTGACGGCGCTGTTGGGCAGGTTGACGCCCGACGCCTGCCCGGTGATCACCGCCGCCGAAGCGCTCATGCCGGGCTTGACGCGGGAATCGCGCTGGTCGAGCGTGAGCGTCGCGTCGTAGCTCACCACGCCACTGCTGCTCGTCCCCAGAGTGGAGATCGCGCTGACGTGCGCGGCGAGCTCCACGCCGGACAGGGCCTCGAGCGTGATGTTGGCGGGCTGGCCGACCTTGATCTTGCGAGATGTCGGACTCGCTGAAGGCGACGGTCATCGTCATCGAGGCGGTGTTGACGATCTCGATGAGGCCCGAGCTGCTCGAGGACGACGATGAGCTGCTGCTCGAGCCGCCGAGGCTCCCGGCCGTCGAGCTGGAGCCCGACCCAGAGCTCCCGCTCGAGCCCGAGCTCGCGCTCGAGCTGGAGCCCGACCCGGATCCGGAGCCGGCGGAGACCGTGTCGCCGGGCGACACGCTGGCGACGTTGACGACCGTGCCGGTGGCAGGCGCGTACAGGCGGGTCTGGTTCAGCGCGTTCTCGGCATTACGGAGTGTCGCCTCGGCGCCATCGACCGCGGCCTGCGCCGAGGCGATGTTGGCGGCGATGGTCTCCGCGCTGGTCGTGCTCGTCTGACCCGAGCCCGACCGCGCTCCCGCTCCCGCTCGACCGTGAGCTACTCCCCGATCCGCTCGACCCGCTGCTCGACGACCCGCTGCTCGACGATCCGCCGGCCGCCGTGGACCTCGTCGGCGTGGACCTCGTCGGCGTGGACCTCGTCGGCGTGGACCTCGTCGGCGTGGACCTGGTCGGCGTCGTGGTGGTCTGGGTGGTCGTCGTGCTCGGCGCCGTCGAGGTCGTCGTCTGTGTCGTGGTCGTCTGGGTCGTGGTGCTGACCGCCGGGTGGAAGCTGACGAACTGGGTCGACTCCGGGGCGTTCTCCAGGCTCGTATTCGTGGGCGACCCCGAGGACCCCGACGAGGCCGACGTCGCCGTCTGGTTCTCGGCGTTGGTGAGGTTGTACTGGGCCGAGGTCAGGTTGGACTCGGCCTGCTCCACCGTCAGCTGCGCCGCGGTGGGGTCGAGGGTGGCCAGCAGCTGTCCCTTGATGACGCGGTCGCCCTCCTTGACGTTCAGCGTCTGCAGCGTCCCGCTGGTCTGGAAGTTGGCCTCGACGTCGGTCCCCGGCTCGACGTTCCCGGTGCCGGTGACCGTCGACTGCACGATGCCCGAGGCCGCGGTCACCGTCTCCGTGGACGTGCGCGCCGAGCTCGTCGGCGGGCCCAGCTCGATCACCGCGGCGACGATGGCGGCCGCGAATACGGCGACCAGACCCAGGATGTGCCAGGGGATCCTGATGTTCACGCAGCTGCCAGCGCTGCTCGCCGAACGGTCACTGGCTCAATCTGAGTGATCCAGATAAGAGTCCGACGTGAGAAGGCTGAGATTTTGCTGAGAGGGCTCCGTCGGCGCGAGCGCGGGGAGCGAGACGCGGAACACGGCGCCCCCGCCGTCGCTGTCGGCCACGTTGTCGGCCCGGACCGAGCCACCGTGGGCCACGGCGATCGCCTTGACGATCGCCAATCCCAGACCGGCACCGCCCTTGCCCCGGCTGCGGCCGCCCTCGGTGCGCCAGAAGCGCTCGAACAGCTGGTCGCCGGCGTCGTCGGGTACGCCCGGCCCGTGGTCGCGCACCTCGAGCAGCGCCCGCCCGTCCCGCCTGTCCATGCCGCCCTCGCGGCGGACGGCCACCTCGATCGTGGTGCCCGCCGGCGTGTGGATGACGGCGTTGCGCATGAGGTTGGCCAGCAGCTGGCCGAGCTGGCCGGGATCTCCCATCACCGTCGTGGCCGGCTCGTCGACGCTGAGGCGCACGTTGCGGTCCGGTGCGGTCACCCGCGTGTCCTCGGCGGCATGGGCGGCGAGCTCGCCGAGGTCGACCGGGACGCGTGGCCGTTCGGGCGCCTGGTCCAGCGCCGTCAGCGACAGGAGATCCTCGACCAGCACGCCCATCCGGGTGGCCTCCGCCTCGATGCGCGCCATCGCTCGTTCCAAGGTCGCCGGGTCGTCGGCCGCTCCCAGCCGGAACAGCTCCGCGTAGCCCCGGATCGACGCCAGGGGCGTGCGCAGCTCGTGCGAGGCGTCGGCGAGAAAGCGACGCAGCTGATCCTCGCTCTGGCGTCGTGCGCGGAAGGCCTGCTCGATCTGGCCGAGCATCTCGTTCAGCGAGCGACCCAGACGGCCGACCTCGGTGCGCTGGTCCGTCGTGCTCACCCGGCGCGACAGGTCCCCGCGGGCGATCTCCGACGCGACCCGGCCGATCCGCTCCAGCGGCAACAGGCCGATGCGGATCACCACCCAGCCCAGAAGCACGAGCGCGAGGATCACCCCGGCCCCGACCAGCCCCTCGACCACGACCAGGCGGTGCAGGGTGTCGTCGGTCTCGCGCAGCGACACCGCCACCACCACGGTGTCCCCACCCTCGACCGCGAAGGCGGCGGCGCGGTAGCGGACGTCGGGCCCGCGGCTGGCGTGCACCGTGAACAGCCTCAGTGGGCTGCCGGCGTGGCTGAGGAGGAGATGAGCGGGCAGCTCGGGCGCGGCCGGGGCCGGGTCGCCGTAGGTGAACGTCCTCTGGCGCAGGACCTTGCCGCCCGGGCCGATCAGCTCACCGAAGGTGCCCGGCGGCAGGCTGGCCGGCCCGATCCCCGGGGGTCGCCGGCCGAGTAGGCCGGCGAACGGGAAGCGACGGGCGCCGGGGGCGCGCGTGGGTCGCACGCCGGGCAGCCGCAGCTCGAAGGCGACCGGGACGAGCCCGGACTGCACCTGCTGGTCGACGCGATCGAGCAGGAACGAGCGCTGCTCCTCGTAGGTGGCGACGGCGGCGACCGCGAGTCCGGCGGCGACCAGGACCACCATCCCCACGAGCAGCCTCGCGCGAAGCGACATCAGTCCCGCGGGAGCCGGAGTGCGTAGCCGACGCCGCGCACCGTGTGCACCAGCGGCGGCCCATGGATATCGAGCTTCTTGCGCAGATAGCTGATGTAGGTCTCCAGCACCCGCGCGTCCCCGCCGAAGTCATAGCTCCAGACGTGGTCGAGCAGCTGGGCGCGGGTCAGGACTCGCCGCGGGTTGAGCAGCAGGTAGCGCAGGAGCCGGTACTCGGTCGCGGTGAGTTCGATCGCGTGTGGGCCGCGATGGACCTCGCGGGTGTCCTCGTCGAGCTCGAGGTCGGCGAAGCGCAGCTGCCCCGGCGCCTGCTCGAACGCCCCGCTGCGCCGCAGGAGGTTGCGCAGCCGCGCGACGAGCTCCTCCAGGCTGAACGGCTTGGTGACGTAGTCGTCGCCCCCGCTGGTCAGGCCGCGCACCTTGTCCGAGGTGTTGTCGCGGGCCGAGAGGAACAGGATCGGGACCTGGGCGCGCTGCTGGGCCAGCCGCTGGGCGACCTCGAAGCCCTCCATGTCGGGCAGCATGATGTCCAGGACGATGGCGTGGGGCCGCCACTCGCGCACCTGGGCGAGCGCCTCGGCTCCGGTCTGGACCGTGGCCACCTCGAAACCGTGATGACGCAGGGCCATCGACACCACATCGACGATCCCCGGCTCGTCGTCCACCACGAGCACGCGCAACCGTTCGGTGTGCTCAGCCACGGACCCATGATCGACACCGAAGCTCGGAATACCGTCAAGGGTAAGACAGAAAAATGTGAGAAACGTGCGCGCGAGATTGAGTTGGGTGGAAATGGGGTACTGGCACTTCACCATGAGCATCGCCACCAGTTCCCCCCCACAGCAACTGCGTCGGCTCAAACGTGCCGGCGCTCTCGGCCACGTCGGTAACGAAATCCTCTTCGTCCGCTGGCAACAGGGCGCAGACCGCCAGGCTCGCGATGAGCTCGTTCAGCGGTTCCTCCCCCTCGCCCGTAAGCTCGCCCGTCGCTACAGCGGTGCCCGCGAGCCGTTCGATGACCTCATGCAGGTGGCAAGCCTCGGCTTGGTCAAAGCGATCGATCGCTACGACCTGAGCCGCGGCACGGCCTTCTCGTCCTTTGCCGTGCCGACGATCCTCGGAGAGCTCAAGCGCTACTTCCGTGATCTCGGCTGGGCCGTCCACGTCCCCCGGGGCGCGCAGGAGCGCGCTGTCAAGGTCGAAGAGGCCCAGCAGCTCCTCTCCAGTCGCCTCAATCGCGCCCCCACGGTGCCCGAGCTGGCCCAGTATCTGGAGTTCGACATCGAGGACGTTCTCGATGCTCTGGAGACCTCTCGTGCCCACCACGCCTCCTCGCTCGACGCCCCGTACGACGATGGAGAGGGCGAAAGTGGGACTATGGTCGAATCGTTCGGAGATCTGGATCCCAGTCTGCTGTCAGCCGACGACCGAGTGACCATCACTGCGGCCGCCCTGCAGCTCCCCCAGCGGGAGCGCGAGGTGCTGACGTTGCGCTTCGTGCACGACCTCACGCAGACTCAGATCGCCGATCAGATCGGTGTGTCGCAGATGCAGATCAGCCGCATCCTGCGGCGGGCGATCGCGCATTTGACCGAGATCACCGCGGGCTGACTTCACGAGCGGCCGGGCCTTCGAAGGCGCCTGCGCTGTTTGTCGGCGTGGGCGCCTGGGAACCTGCTCTGCTGAGGTGATGGCTGAAGGCTCAACCGTTCGCCTGCGCCTTGAGAGCAGGCCACAGACCCTGACGATCGTGCGAGGGATGCTCGGCGGCGTCGCTGAGTTGCTGTCGATCGATCCCGAATTGCTCGACGACCTCAAGACGTCGGTCAGCGAGGCTTGCAACAACGTCGTGCTCCATGCCTACGGCGGTGAGCCCGGTCCCATGGAGGTCGGGCTCTTCGTCACCGAGGAGCGCTTCAGCGTCCGGGTGGTCGACGAGGGCGTCGGCATGCCTGCCCCCCCGCCGGCGGGAGACGTCAGCCAGGGCATCGGCCTCTCGGTCATCCGTGCGCTCACCGAGGACGTCCAGTTCAGCTCGGCGCCCGGAGGGGGAACCGAGGTGCGGATGGACTTCTCCGTCCGCCGCGATGGCCGCAAGCTGTTCGAGGCGCCTCCGGCGGCCGCCGGCGACGCCGACATGACGCCGTCACAGGACGGCGAGGGCGAAGTGATCGTCTCGCTCTCGCCGGTGACGCTTCTTCCCGGCGTGCTGGGGCGCCTGGCGCGGACGCTGGCCGCCACGGCCCATTTCTCCCTCGATCGCTTCTCCGACGTCTATCTCGTCACCGACACGCTGGCCGCCCACGCCGCGACCGCCGCAGAGGGGCAGAGGATCGAGGCCCGTCTCGCCGCCCAGGATCGCCGGCTGGAGCTGGTCGTGGGTCCGTTCCGCAAGGGCACCGGCTCACGACTGGACGCCCAGGCCGCGGATCACCCCGCCTCGCCGCTCGTGCTGCTGTCTGATGAGGTCTCCGTGCAGGAGGCCGGCGACGCCGAGCTCCTCCAGGTGGTCGTCATCGACCACCGGCGCTGACCGGCGTCAGCGGGCGTCGAGTCAGCGGACGTCCAGCCCGGCGCGGGTCGAGTCAGCGCGGGTCGAGCAGCTCTTCGGGCGCGTCGACCAGCCGCAGGCGCTCGGCGACGCCCGTGAGGTCGAGCAGGCGCTGGACCTGCTGTGAGCCCTTGACCAGGCCCATCTCGCACCCTTCGCCGGCGAGCCGCTGGTGGGCGCGGACGAGGATGCTGAGGCCCGTCGAATCCATGAAATCGAGGCCACGCAGGTCGATCACGACGAGCTGGATGTCCGGTCCGGTCAGCTGATCGAGCTGTGCTTCGAGCTCCGGCCCAGAGGCCAGATCGAGCTCTCCGCTTACCGCCACGACGGCAGCCGCACCATTTCTGCGGACTTCTACCTGGAACTGATTCTGCACGCTGATCACGAGCCTACTGATCTCGGCGGGGCCATGTTGTGGTCAGATGAGCCCAAGGTCAGGTTTGGAAGTGGGTGGACCCGGAAACGGTAGTAAGAGCGGGAGATTCTTTGGCTGACGCGCGCACATCCTTTCACAGTCCGACGGCCGGATTTGTGCATGAAGCTCTCATCTATCGCGATGAGGCCGAGTTCGACGCGGCCATGCACGCATTCATGCAGGAGGCGGCGGCCGTGGGTGAGCCCGTCTTGGTCGCGCTCCCCGGGTCCCACCTCGAGCACGTCCGGGAGGCGCTCGGCGACGACATGGCCGACGCGCGGTTCGAGGACCTCGAAGAGGTGGGCCGCAACCCGGGTCGCCTGCTGTCGATGATCGAGGAGTGGGTGGCATCCCACGATGGCCACGCCCGGGTCGTGTCCGAGGTGGTGTGGCCCGGCCGCAGCCGCGCCGAGGCCGTCGAGGCGCTGCGCCACGAGGCCCTGGTCAACCACGCGCTGGCGGGATCCGGCGCCACGATCATGTCGCCGTTTGACGGGCGGCATCTCGACGAGGACATCCTGGCCGGCGTCGAGATGACCCATCCCACCGTCGTCGAGGGCGGTCAGCGACGCGCCGGCACCTCCTACACGGACCCGATGAGCGCCACGTTCCGCGAGCTGTGGCCGCTCGAGGACCCGCTCGGTCCCGTCTCCGAGCACCCGCTGGACGGGACCCTGATGGAGCTGCGCACCGCGATCGCCGACGATCCGGTGCTTGGATCGCTGAGCGCCGAGCGCCGGTCCGACCTCGTGTTCGCGATCAACGAGGCCGCCAGCAACGCGGTCAAGCACGGCAACGAGACGTGCCTGACCCGCATCTGGCACGACGGGGACGAGGTCGTGACCGAGGTCCGCTCGCACTCAGGGATCGATGACGTGATGGCGGGCCGCCGGCGTCCCGCCGCGGACGCGCTGGAGGGCCGGGGACTGTGGCTCATCAACCAGATCTGTGACCTGGTGGAGCTCCGCAGCGGCGCGTCGGGGACGACGCTGCGCATGCACGTCAAAGAGCACTGAGCGCACCGCTCAGCGCTAGGCGGCCTGCGGGCGCTCCTGGGTGAGATCGCGCAGCCGCTGCACGGACTTACGCAGCAGGCGTGACACCTGCATCTGGGATACGCCGATGCGGCGGGCGATCTCGGCTTGGGTGAGGTCCTCGCCGAAGCGCAGGTAGAGAATCCGGCGCTCGCGCTCGGGCAGGTGCTGCGCCGCGGCAAAGACGGTCGCCTGGTCATCGACCAGGTCCAGCCGCTCATCCTGGCCGCCGAGCGCGTCGAGGCGGTTCTCGGTCTCCTCGTCCCCGCTGCGCGGGGCATCGAGCGAGACCGTGTCGTAGGCCTCGTTGGTCTGGAGGCCGTCGAGCACCTGCTCCTCAGAGATCTCGAGGTACTCGGCCAGCTCGGGCACGGTCGGGGACCGCCCCTGGCGCAGGCTGACCTCGCGGCGGGCGTCGGCGATCTTGCGCGCCAGCTCCTGAGCGCTGCGATCGACGTGCAGGGCCCACGCGCTGTCGCGGAAATAGCGCTTGAGCTCGCCGACGATCGTCGGCACCGCAAACGACGTGAAGGCAAAGCCGCGGGTGGGATCAAAGCGCTCCACCGCCTTGACCAGGCCCAGGCTGGCGACCTGCACCAGGTCGTCATACGGCTCATTGGAGCCTGCATATCGCCGTGCCAGCTTGCGGGCCAGCGGCAGAAATCGCTCGATCAGCGCATCACGAGCGCGGACATCATGGTCCTCGTACCAACGATCGAACAGCTCTCCCGAGCCGACGGCCAAGACAGGCGGAGACATGGCCGCCATCGCTGACCTCCCAAAGTCGCAGACAGACCTGTTGTATCACAGCGCACGCGTCTTCCCTGGTAGATCGTGTGTTCTTGCGGACGGATGGGGGGGTCTTTATGCAGCTTTAGCTTTGTCCGCGAAGCGCTCGACCGCCGCGGAGGCGTGGTCGTCCTCGAGCAGATCGAGCACCGCGCGCTCGAGCCGCGTCCGCCGCCGGTCGTCGGGCCCGCGCAATCCGCCGATCCGGTCCAGCTCGCCGCCGATCGTCCACCCGGAGAGGTAGCGGTCGAAGACACGGGGGTCGATGTAGGAGCGCCGCGCCACGGCCGGCGTGTTGCCGAGGACCTCGGCCACTCCACGCACGGCACCGTTGATCGCGCGCTTGCGGGCCGTCGCCGAGCCGGCCTCGCGCCCGTCGGCGGCGAGTGAAACCGCGGCGAGCACCGTCGCGTTCCAGGTCCGGAAGTCCTTGGCCGAGCACTCCTCACCGATCAAGTCCTTGAGGTACTCGTTGATCTGCTCGGAGCGAACCTCGTGCCAGCGGCGCCCGTCCTTGTAGGCGAGCAGCTGATCGCCGCCGCCCCGACGTCGCTTGAGGGCGCTCACCAGCTCGATCACCGGCGGGTCCTGCACCGCCTGCACCCGCCGCAGGCCGCCCTTGGCGAGGTAGTCGAAGACAAGCTCTCCGTCGGTCAAGGTGACGCTGTCCTTGTGGACCGTGGCGAGGCCGATGCCGCCCTCGTCGTCGGCGTACTGCTCCGATCCGACGCGAAACAGTCCGACGTCGAGCAGCCGGATCGCGCAGGCCAGGACGCGCGTCTCGTCGGGCTCGTCGCCCGAGCGCAGCGCGCGCAGGACGCGCCGGCGCAGTCCCGGCAGGGCGTGGGCGAAGTCCACCATGTGCGTGAACTTCTGGCGGTCCCGCATCTCGCGCCAGCGCGGGTGATAGAGGTACTGCTTGCGGCCGGCCGCGTCGACGCCGGTGGCCTGGAGATGGCCGAGCGGGTCGACGCAGATCCAGACGTCCTCCCATGCGGGCGGGATCGCCAGCTCCTTGATGCGCAGGAGCGCTTCGGGGTCGCGCAGGCGCTTGCCCCGGGCGTCGTCATAGCTGAACCCGCGTCCTCGCCGCGTGCGCGTGATGCCCTTGGCCGAGCAGTCCGAGCGTCGCAGCCGGGCGGCGCGGGGCGGTGTCCCGGGCCTCGACGCGGACCTGCCTGTCATCAGGCCGTGGCGCCGAAGTCCCGAAAGCGAGAGGTCATACGTGCGTCGGCGTCGTCGTCCGCGGCCATGGCGTCGGACTCGTCCGCCGCGTCGGCGTCGTCTTCGTCCGTCTCCACGTGAGTGGCATTGGCCTGCTGGACGACGCCCTCCAGGAAGAAGCGCAGCTCCTCCTCGCCGCCCTCGGGGACGTCGGAGACCTTGACGTTGTCCTTCCTGAGCGACACCTCGCCCCAGTCGCCGCCGCCCAGCAGCCTCACCGTCTGCGCGAACGTGGCCTTCCAGCCGCGCGGCCGGTCTCCAACGATCGGCACGGTGAGGGTGCCGTCACGTACTGCTGCCGCGCTCCACTCCAGCTGAGGGGTCTCCATGGTGGCCGACTACCCGCTGTGGTGGAGCGCGAACAGCTCGCAGCGTCTAGATGCGGGCGCCGCGCCGCGCGGAGAAGAACATGACGAGCGCGACGATCGCCAGCACGAAGATCACGGGGTGAATGATCACACCGCCGGCGATGGCGATGATGAACAGGACGATGGCAAGAGCCAGCAACATAAGCATCCCTTCCCTTTCTGAATTGCCCGGCGGAAAAGTGCTACCCCATGACCGCGCGCACCAACCATCTGCAGGACGACGCTGGTTTACTGCATGACGATGAGCGCCCCCTACAGCTCTGAGCTGGCCGAGACGCTGGCTCCCGATCTACTGCGCCGCTTCGACCGCTACGTCCGGATCGATACTCAGTCCGCCCGCGAGCGCCGGCAATCCCCCAGCACTCCCGGTCAACTGGATCTCGGGCGCGTGCTCGTCGATGAGCTCACCGAGGCGGGCCTCGCCGACGCGGCACTCGATGAGAACGGCTATGTCACCGCGACCTTGCCCGGCACTGCCGCCAACGGGACCGTCATCGGGCTCATCGCCCACATGGACACGAGCCCCGACGCCTCCGGAACCGGCGTCGAGCCGATCGTCCACCGCGAGTACGACGGGAGCGTGATCGAGCTCCCGCGGGCCGCCACGCGGCTTGACCCCGAGACGATGCCCGAGCTCTTGGCCAAGGTCGGGCACGACATCGTCACCTCCAGCGGCGACACCCTGCTCGGCGCCGACGACAAGGCGGGCGTGGCCGAGATCATGGCGGCGGTCGCCCATCTCGCCGCCCACCCGGACCTTCCGCGCCCCACCCTCCGCATCTCCTTCACCCCCGACGAGGAGATCGGCGAGGGGGCGACGCTGTTCGACATCGAACGCTTTGGGGCGCTGTGCGCCTACACGATGGACGGGTCTGAGATCGGCGAGTTCACCGACGAGACGTTCTCGGCGCAGGAGGTGGTGGTCACGATCCACGGGGTCGACGTCCATCCCGGCCACGCGACCGGCAAGCTCGTCAGCGCCGTCCGGCTGGCCGCCGACATCGTCGCGGCGCTGCCTTCGGACCGCCTCACCCCCGACACGACGTCCGGCCGCGAGGGTTTCATCCACGTCTACAGCGTCACCGGCACCGCGGCGGTCGCCGAGATCCGGGCGATCGTGCGCGACTTCGACGAGGGCCGCCTCGCCGAGCATGTCGCGCTGTTCCAGCGCACCGCCGACGAGATGATGGCCCGCGCCCCGCGCGCCGCGCTCGACTTCCAGGTGCGCCGGCAGTACCGCAACATGCGCGAGTACATCGATCCGGTCCCGTTCGTGGTCGAGGCCGCCGAGGCGGCGATCGGTGCGGAGGGCGTCGAGCCGGTACGGGTGCCCGTCCGCGGCGGCACCGACGGCTCCCGGCTCTCGGAGATGGGCCTGCCCACGCCCAACATCTTCACCGGCGGTCACGAGTACCACTCCGTGCGCGAATGGGCCTCGCTTCAGGACATGGCCTCGGCGGCGGCCACCGTGATCCGGCTCGCCGAAGTGTGGACACGACCTGAGTGGTCCGGGCGCGCCGCCTCCAGCGGCTAGCCTGTGCCCCGATGAGCCCCACAGGCGCCACCTCGCTGGCCTCGCTGGATGGTGAGATCATGCCCGCCGCCGAGGCGACGATTCCCGTCACCGACGAGGGCCTGATCCGCGGCGACGGCGTGTTCGAGGTCATCCGCGTCTACGACGGCACGCCGTACGCCTTCGACGCGCACCTCGCCCGCATGCAGCGCTCGGCCGAGAACCTCCGCCTTCCGGTCGACCTCGAGTCCGTCCGCGCCGACGCCTTCCGCCTGCTGGCCGAGGCCGGCACCGGTCCGGATCACCAGTGCCTGCGCATCATGATCACGCGCGGCGGGCGCCGGATCCTGCTCACCGAGCAGATGGTGAGCGTCGCCGACGACGCGCGGGTCATGTCGATCACCTACTCGCCGACCCGGATCCTCGACGGGGTCAAGTCGCTCTCCTACGCCGCCAACATGCTCGCCGGGCGACTGGCTCGCGAGCAGGGCTATGACGAGGCGCTGCTCGTCACCCCGCACGGGCGGGTGCTGGAGGGCCCGACGAGCTCGGTGTTCTACGTCACGGACGGCCGCCTGCTCACGCCGCCGCTGGACGAGCACATCCTGGCCTCGATCACGCGGGCGCTCGTCATCGACGTGACCGGGGCCGAGGAGCAGCCGTGCACCCTGGAGGAGCTCTACGAGGCCGACGAGGTCTTCTTCGCCTCCACGGTGCGTGAGGTCCAGACGGTGGCATCGATCGACGGCCACGAGTATGTGGGCCCCTCGCCGGTCTCTGACCGCACGCGCGACGCCGTCACCGCGCGCATCGCCGAGCAACTGCGCGGCTGAGCCGGCGCCGCCCCCTCACAGCGTGAAGGTTCTCACCGTGATCGGAAACCGGCCGCAGTTCATCAAGGCCGCCGCCGTCTCGCCTCCCGTGCGCCGCGCGCACGAGGAGATCCTGATCCACACCGGGCAGCACTTCGACGATCGCCTGTCGGCGGTCTTCTTCGCCGAGCTGGGCCTGCCGGCGCCCGACCGCCAGCTCGGCATCAATCTCGGCTCCTCCAGCTCGCAGACCGCGCGCATGCTGGCGGCGCTGGAGCCCATCCTGGAGGCCGAGGCGCCCGACGTCGTGCTCGTCTACGGGGATACGAACTCGACGCTCGCCGGCGCGCTGGCCGGCGCCCAGGCGCGCGTCCCGGTGGCGCACGTCGAGGCCGGGATGCGGTCGTTTGACCGATCCATGCCCGAGGAGCTCAACCGGGTGCTCACCGACCACGCCAGCTCGCTGCTGCTGTGCTCGACCGAGGTGGCGATGACCAACCTGCGCCACGAGGGCGTGGCCGGCCGCGCCGAGCTCGTCGGCGACGTGATGGTCGACGTGGCCACCGCGATGCAGCCTCAGGCGCGAGAGCGGATCGACCTCGTGCAGGCACGGGGGGTGGAGCCCGGCGAGTACCTGCTGGCGACCGCGCACCGAGCCGGCAACGTCGATGACCCGGAGCGTCTGGCGCGCCTCGTGGACGTGCTCACGGGGCTCCCGCTGCCGGTGGTGCTGCCCCTGCACCCCCGCACCGACGCCCGGTTGCGCAGCGCGGGGCTCCATGACCGCTTGGCGCAGGCACCGGGTGTGACCCTCACCGAGCCGCTGGGCTACTTCGAGCTGAGCGCGCTGCTGTGTAACGCGCGCGCGGCGGTCACCGACTCCGGCGGCCTGCAGAAGGAGGCCTACCTGGCGAGGGTGCCCTGCATCACCCTGCGGGCCAACACCGAGTGGACCGAGACGGTGGAGCTGGGCTGGAACGTGCTCACCGACCTCGACCCCGCGCGCGTCCTGGCCGCCTTGGAGAGCGAGCCACCCACCGTCGCTCCGCCGCTGTACGGCGACGGTCACGCCGGCGAGCGCGTCGTCGAGGCGCTGGCCGGCCTGGCCGCGTGAGCCCGGCCGTAGACTCCGGCGCCGATGAGCCCGTCAGTGCACCTACGGGGAGCGCGGTGAGCCGGCCGCTGTCGATCGGCATCGTCGGGCTGGGCTACTGGGGTCCCAACTTGGCGCGCAACTTCGCCGCCATCGCCGGCGCGGAGGTGACCTACCTCTGCGACGCCGACGAGGCGGCGCGCGCGCGGGTATCGCGGACGCTGCCCGCCGCCCGTGCGACGGCGGATCTCGGCGAGCTGCTCGCGGACCCCGACCTGGACGCGATCGTGCTGGCCACGCCGGTGCCGACGCACGCCGAGCTCGCGGTGCAGGTGCTGGAGGCCGGGAAGCACTGCTTCGTGGAGAAGCCCCTGGCCGTGTCCTCGGCCGATGCCGAGCGGGCCGTGGCCGCGGCGGATGAGGCCGGCCGGCTGCTGATGGTGGGGCACCTGCTCGAGTACCACCCCGCCGTGCGCAAGCTGAAGGGTCTGGTGGCATCCGGCGAGCTGGGCGACGAGATCTACTACATCTACGGCAACCGCCTGAACCTCGGCAAGCTGCGCGCGGACGAGAACGCCCTGTGGAGCCTGGGCGCCCACGACGTATCCGTGGTGCTCTACCTCGCCGACGAGGAGCCGGTCGAGGTCGAGGCCCACGGTGCCTCGTACGTGCGCACCGGCGTCGAGGACGTCGTCTTCTGTTTCATGCGCTTCCCGTCGGGCCTCACCGCTCACCTCCACCTGTCCTGGCTTGACCCGCACAAGGAGCGGCGGTTCACCGTGGTCGGGTCTCAGAAGATGGCGACCTTCGACGACATGGAGCTCGAGCGCAAGCTCACCGTTTATGACAAGGGCTTCGACGAGGACTCGCGGACCTATGGCGAGTACATCACTCGCAGCGGGGACGTCTTCTCGCCGCGTGTCCCCAACGTCGAGCCCCTCCGCGTCGAGTGCGAGCACTTCATCGACGCCATCCGCTCCGGTCAGCCGCCGCGCTCCGATGGCGCCAGCGGGCTGCGGGTGGTGCGGGTGCTCGAGCGCCTTCAGCAGTCGCTGGACGCGTCCGGGGCCGGGCGATGAGCCCGCTGCCGCCGCCCGCGCCACGGGCTGACGGCTCGTTCGTTTCGTCAGCGGCCGAGCTGGCCGACGACGTGTCGCTGGCCCCCGGGGCCGTCATCCACGCCGGCGCGGTCATCGGCGCCGGGTGCACGATCGGCAGCGGCGCCGTCGTCCACCCGGGCAGCCGGCTGGGCGAGCGGGTCCTCGTCGAGGACGGGGTGGTGCTGGGCAAGCGGCCCCGCCTGCGTCCGGGCTCCAGCGCCGAGGGGAGGTTCGGAGAGCTTGTCATCGCCGACGATGCGACGGTCTGTTGCGGCGCCGTCGTCTATGCCGGGGCGTCCGTCGGGCACCGGGCGATCGTGGGCGACCAGTGCCAGGTCCGCGAGCGCGGCGTGCTCGGCGAGCGCTCCGTGCTCGGCCGCGGCTCGACGCTGGACTTCGACGTGGTGGTCGGCGCGCGCGTCTCGGTGCAGACCCTCGCGTACATCACCGCCGGCACGATCGTGGAGGACGACGTGTTCATCGGCCCGGGCGTGGTCATGACCAACGACGACACGATGTCGCGTCACGGCCCCGAGATGGCCCTGCGCGGGGCGACGCTCAAGCGCGCCTGCCGCGTGGGCGGCGGCGTGGTGCTCACGCCGGGTGTCGTCATCGGCGAGGAGGCCTTCATCGCCGCCGGGGCGGTCGTCGTGCGCGACGTTCCGGACCGGGCCGTCGTCATGGGCGTGCCCGGCCGCGTGGTGCGCCAGGTCGGCGAGGACGACCTGCTGGAGAACTGGCGCAGCCGCTAGGCGGAGGTTGCCCGCGCGCCTGCGGCGGCGTCAGGGGCATGATCAGGGGGGCCGCCGGCCGCTTCGCCGGCCGCGTCCATCCAGATGACCTGCTCACGCCCGGGCCCCACGCCTACGAGGACGATCGGAACCCCGACGAACTCCTCGACGAAGCGCAGATACTCACGCGCGGCCTCGGGCAGTTCGGCTTCAGAGCGGCACTCGCTGAGGTCCTCGGTGAAGCCCGGCATCTCGATGTACTCACCGGCCGCGTGGTGCAGCACCGTCTGGTGGTAGGGAAAGTGGGAGAACTCCGCGCCCTCGTCGTTGCGGTAGCGCACCGCCGCCCGGATGGGGTCGAATCCGGCGAGCACGTCGAGCTTGGTGATGGCCAGCGCGGTCATGGAGTTCAGGCGCGCGGCGTAGCGCAGCGCGACAAGGTCCATCCAGCCGACGCGCCGCGGGCGCCCGGTGGTGGTGCCGTACTCGCCGCCTCGCTCGCGCATCTCGTCGGCCAGCGGGCCCTCGATCTCGGTGGGGAACGGGCCGGCGCCCACGCGGGTGACGTAGGCCTTGGCCACGCCCCACACCTCGTCGATGTCCTTGGGCCCCACGCCGGCGCCGATGCAGGCCGCGCCGGCCACGGGGTTGGACGAGGTGACGAACGGATAGGTGCCGTGGTCGATGTCCAGCATGGCGCCCTGGGCGCCCTCGAACACGACCATCTCGTTGTGGTCCAGGCGATCGAGCACCAGCCGTGAGGTGTCGGCGATGTACGGCTCCAGCACATGGCCGTAGGTCAGGTACTCGTCGGTCATCGACTGCAGGTCCAGGCGCGGGTCCTTGGCGTAGGGCCGCAGCGACAGCCGCTTGGGGTCGAGCGCGGCGACGATCTTCTTCTTGAGGATCTTCTCGTCGAGCAGGTCCTGGACCCGGATGCCCAGCCGCGCCGCCTTGTCCGCGTAGCAGGGCCCGATCCCCCGGCGGGTCGTCCCGATCTCGAGCTTGCCGAGCTTGGCCTCGCCCGCGTGGTCCAGCAGCATGTGGTAGGGCATGATCAGGTGGGCGTTGGCCGAGATCCGCAGCGCGCTGGTCTCCACGCCGCGCCGCCGCAGCTCGTCGAGCTCGTCGGTGAGCACCTTGGGGTCGATGACCACGCCGTTGCCGATCACGCACAGCTTGCCGGGGTGCAGGATCCCCGATGGCATCAGGTGCAGCTTCCACGTCGTGCCGTCGCGGACGATGGTGTGACCGGCGTTGTTGCCGCCCTGGAAGCGCACGATCGCATCGGCACGCTCGGCGAGCATGTCGGTGACCTTGCCTTTGCCCTCGTCGCCCCACTGGGCGCCGACTACGACGATTCCTGGCATCGCGGTCTGAGTTTAGGGCGCTCACAGGCCGACAGGACATTGCCGCCGGCACCAGGACCCTCCGAACGCTCGGAGGGTCCGCGCGCCTAGGCCGTGCGCAGGTCCATCCGGTGGTCGTGGCCGAGCAGCGGCAGCTCGTCGCACATCTCGGTCAGCCGTGAGACGGTGCGGGCGTTGATCTGCTCGCAGAGCTCCTCGCGGTCCAGGCAGTTGGTCGTGAGCACCATCGAGCGGCGGTCCTCGTAGCGGGCATTGACGATCGAGTAGAGCTCCTCCAGGACCCAGTCGTTCTTGCGCTCGGCGCCCACGTCGTCGATGTGGAGCATGTCCACCGCGGCCAGCCGGTCCAGGAGCTGGTTGTGGCCCCCGGTGTCGTAGGTGTGGCGGATCTCGTTGAGCAGCCGCGGCAGGGAGTAGATCGCCGCCGTGCGCCCCGCCTCGAGCACCGCCTTGGAGACGAGCATGGCCAGCGTCGTCTTGCCCGTGCCCGGAGGCCCCATGAACCACAATCCCCGCCCGGCATCGAGCTGGTCATCGATCGTGGCCGCATAGCGGCGGGTGGCGGAGACGATCGCCGGCTCGATGTCGGTCACCGGCGGGCGGTCGAACGAGACGTCGCGGTAGCGGCGGGGGATGACCGCGGACAGGTTGCTGGCGCGGCGTCGCGCGATGAGCTGCCGGCGGCAGCGGCACGGGTACGCCGTGTTGGTGTCGGCGTCGTAGAGCAGGCCGTCGCCGTCGCAGAGATCGAACGCGCACCCGTCGCTCATGACCCGCACCGCCCTCCATCGCTCCGCGCCCTCATGACTCAAACCGCTCCCCCGCGAAGTTCATGAACTTCGGGTACTCCTTCTGGAAGGTGAGGACCACATCGCCCACGGGACCGTTGCGGTGCTTGGCGATGATGATGTCGGCCTCGCCGGGACGCTCGGACTCCTTCTCGTAGTACTCCTCGCGGTAGATGAACATGACCAGGTCCGCGTCCTGCTCGATCTGGCCCGAGTTATGCGTGACCACCCCGTCGGCCAGCCATGACGCCGGTCCCGGGACGGTGAGGTCGAACACCTCCGCCTCGCCGGCGGGCTCGATCGCGACCACCTTGTCCCAGAACACGTCGTTGTCGGCGGCGGCGGTGAGCTCCGGCGCACCCAGGAGCCTCGCGTAGCTCGCCAGGGTGGACCGCGACGGCGCGAACTTGAAATGCGCCGCCCCACCGTACGCCGTACCGCGCAGCTCGGCCATTTGCCGTTGCGTCACACCCTGCCTGGCCATCGCCGCGCGTACCAGCCCCCACGTCTCGATCGGGAGGGTGTCGACATTCGTGTTCGCGGTCGGCAAGAGGACCTCGAGCGACTGGCCTTGGGGGACACGGGGCCCGAACGTCCCGACGACATCAAGGAAGCGCCGCTGGTCTGCCGCGCCGGAGACCCCCACGTTCCACATCGGCTTCTCGGCCGAGGTCTTGCCGATGCGCGCGACGATGCCCAGCCGCAGCAGCAGCGCGGCGACGTCGGTGGCCAGGCCGGGACTCGACGTGCCGTAGTACACGCGGGTCGCAAGCTTCCGGCTCGTCACAGGACCGGCCCAGATGCACCCGTCGGTGGCCCACAGGTGCCGCAGGAGGAGCGCGATCTGGTCACTGGCCAGCCGGAACGCAGCCTCGGGCATGCGCTTCTCGTGCGACCGTTGCCCGAAGATGCCGAGCTCTTTGAACCAGGCCCCCACCCCGGCGGGCAGCCAGCGCGTTCCGTTGCCGGAGATAAGGAGCTGGTGCCAAGACCGGCGGCCCCGGTAGCGCGTGACGCGTGCGCCGAACTCGCGGGTGGCAGCCTCGCTGACGGCGCGGCTGTTGTCCTCCGAGGCCGTTGTGTACCGCATCGGCTGCCCGCTCAGATAGCTGCCGTCGCCGATCATCTGTCCCAGCAGGACGACCCGATCATCAGCCCACCGCTCGGGCGCCATCGGTTCAGGGACCTGCCGCGCCAGCGCGACCCGGTCGCCCGCGTTGAGCTCGGAGAGGCGGCGCCAGCCGGCTCCGGCGAGGATCCGGTGATCGGCGGTCGCCCGCATCGTCCGGCCCGAAGCCAGCCGCAGCTCGAAGATCGGCCGGACGCCGACCGGCCACACGGCGTCACTGGGGGCACGGATCACGCGGTGCCCGCCGTCGAGTGCGAGGACCTCCGGCGTCGTGCCCACGAGCGCAGCGATGGGGACACGTCGTCCGTCGGCCATCAGCACGAGCGTGTCGCCGGTCACGCACTCGCGCAGGTCCGACAGGATCGGTTTCTTCTCACCGCCGCGCTGCTCGACGCCACGGCTGAGCTGGGAGAGGGCGATGACGGGGACGTTGAGCTCGCGGGCCAGGCCCTTCAGCCCACGGCTGATCTGGCCCACCTGCTCGACGCGGCTCTCGACCCGCCCCTCGTGGCGCATGAGCTGGAGGTAGTCGATGATGATGAGGCCCAGGCCGCCCTCCACCTGCGCGTGCAGGCGGCGGGACTTGGAGCGCACCTCGAGCACCCCGGTGTCCGAGGAGTCGTCGACGTAGAGGGGCGCCTCGGCGAGGCGCTGGCAGGCCTCCAGGATCTTGGGCCAGCGCTGCTCGGCCACCTTGCCGCGCCGCAGGTCCTCACCTTTGATCCGCGCCTGGGACGCGACGAAGCGCTGGGCCAACTCGGACTCGGACATCTCGAGCGAGAACAGCGCCACCGCGTGCCCGGCCAGCACCGCGTTCTCGGCCACGTTGGCGACCAGCGCCGACTTGCCCATCGAGGGGCGGGCGGCGAGGATGACGAGGTTGCCGGGCTGGAAGCCGCCGGTCTTCTCGTCGAGGTCCTTGAAGCCCGAGGGCGTGCCCGTGAGGGCGGTCTTGGCCACCGAGAGGCGGTGGAGCTTGTCGGTCTCCTCGTGCAGGATGTCCGCGATCGAGCGGATCTTCTTCTGGCGGTCGTCGGTGGCGACCTCCAGGACCGCGCGCTCGGCCAGCTCGACCAGCTCACGCGCGGGAGCCTCCCGGGACAGGACGCTGGCCTGGATCTCGTAGGAGGCGGTGAGGAGCGCGCGCAGCTTGAAGTTGTCGTGAACGATGCGGCCGTACTCGCGCGCGTGGCCGGCGGCCGGCACCCACCCGGCCAGCTCGTCGATCGTCGCGGGTCCCCCGACCTCGTCGAGCTTGCCGTGCTGGCGCAGCTTCTCGGAGACCGTGAGGTGGTCGATCTTGTTGTCACCCTCGTAGAGCTCGAGCATCGCCGCGAACACCGCCCCGTGCTGCTCGCGGTAGAAGTGCTCGGGCCGCAGCTGCTCCTCCACCAGCAGGGAGTGCAGATGGCGCTCATCGAGAAGCACCGCGCCCAGGACCGACTTCTCGGCTTCGAGGTTGTGGGGTGGGACGGCGATGTTCTGGACGGTGCTCACGAGGGTGTCCGAGGGTAGCCTCCGGCCCGGTCGCCGGGAGAGACTCTTCCCGCTCTGTCGAGACGTTTTGTGTCGCCGGGCGGACAGCGTGTCGACGGGCGTCCGATGTGTCATGGGCCTCTCTTCATAGAGAGCCTCGAGCGCCCCGTTTTTCACCCCCCTGCTTGTCACAAATCCCGCGCTCTGTCGGAATGGATATCCGATGGCACGCACACGGATCTCGACCGCCTCGGACGCCGAGCTCCTCCAGCTCGCCGCGAGAGACGCTCAGGCCTTCGGCGTCTTCTATGACCGCTTCGAGGCGGAGCTCTTGGCCTTCCTGTACCGGGCCACCGGCCGGGCGGACATCGCCGCCGACCTCACCGCGGAGGTGTTCGCGGCGGCGCTGTACTCGGTGCGCCGGTTCGACCCCAGGCTGGGCTCGGCCCCCGCCTGGCTGTTCGGGATCGCCAAGCATGAGCTGGCCGACACCTGGCGGCGCGGCCGGGTGGAGGATCGCGCCCGGCGCAGCCTCGAGATCGAGGCCCTGGTGCTCAGCGACGCCGCGCTGGAGCGCATCGAGGCCGAGCTGGGCACCGACCGGGGCGACGCCCTCGCACTGCTGGAGGGGCTTCCCGACGAACAACGTCAGGCAATCCAGGGACGGGTCCTGGACGGCCGCGATTACACAGAGCTGGCCGAGGCGCTCCAGTGCTCGGCCGGCGTCGTGCGCCAGCGGGTCAGCCGCGGCCTGCGCACGCTCAGAGCACGAATGGAGCAGACGAGATGAACTATCTCCCGGATCTCCGCAGCTCGCTGGTGGCGGCCGCCGAGCGCGCCGCCGAGGCCCCCGCCGAACGACCCGCCGAGGTATCCGGGGCGACCCGGCCGCGGCGGTGGCCCATGGCCGGCCTGCGCTCCATCCCCGTAGCCCTGGGGGTCGTCGTGGCCGTCGGGGTCGCCGTGCTCGCCCTCACCCAGATCCGTCACCGGCCGACCACGCACCGGACGGTGCCGACCACCACCCAGGCGATCGCGGGGCGCCAGGCCCTGCTCGACACGCTGGGTGTCCTGCGCCGCCCGCAGGCTCCGGCCGACCTCGACTCGCAGGTCCTCTCCCGGGAGCTGGCGGCCCCGAACCCGTTCGCGGGCCGGCCGGACCGCGCGCTCATCCGGCGTGCCACGACGACCCCCTGGGGCAGCCCGGTGTTCATCGTCCCGACGTTCGCACCGAGCACGGCCAGGATCAGAGCGGCGTTCTCCGGACAGCACATGCCCGCAAAGCTCGTCCGGGCCCTGACGCGCACCGGGGAGACGGTGACCGAGGTGGACGCGTCGGGTGCGGCCGACCGGAGCTCGGCGGCGGGGATCAGGGCCGGCGACGCGCTGACCATCGAGGGAGCGGGCCGCTCGTTTGCCGGGGGTTCCACGCAGACGCGACTCATCGTGATCGTGCCCGACGGCGTCGCCAGGGTCGCGTTCGTCGTCCCGCGCCAGGTGGACCCCTCGAGCCTGTCGGCGCCGATCTATCCCCATAGCCTCACCGCCGACGCCATGGTTCACGGCAACGTCGCCGCCGTCCAGGTGCCCCGCGAGGTCGTCAACGGCCAGGCGCCGATGATCTGGTACGCCGCCGACGGCAACGTCGTCAAGCGCATCGGCAACCTCGCTGCGGTCAACCGCGTCGTCCCGCCCCCCGATCCCGGCCCCGAGACAGCGAAGTCGCGCGCTGCTGAGCGCGATCCCTCAACGCCTAACCGGGTGTGGATCACGCCTGCCGCCGGCGGCCCCGACGCCCACTACACCCTCCACTTCCGCATCCTGCTGAACGACGCCGACTACGCATTTCACGTCTCCGGCACGCGTTGCTCGCAGGTCACCGTCCTCGGCGGCCAGGGCAGCGGAGCGAGAGACATCCGCGGGCGGATCTTCGCCGCCAACCTCGACGCCGTCCAGGGACAGACCTGGTGCCCCGGCACCTACCGCGTCAGCGTCAGCGTCATGGACCTCGGCCGAGCCGGCACCCTCCACCACACCCCCAAGCCGTTCGGGACTACCACCTTCACCGTCCGGCGCTGAGAGGAGGGAGCAAGGCAGGCCGGGAGCCCACGGCGGCGCCACGAACCGACCGCGCGCCAAGCCGAGCGGCCCCGCCCCGGGGCCACTGCCTGTGTTAGACCCCGCCCCGGGGCCACCAACCAAAAACGCTAGGCCGCGACAACCATGGTCTTGACCGCCGCCGTCACTTCATCGGCGATCTCAACCACCACCATGTACGTCCCAATATTCCGAATGGGCTCGTCGAGGTGGATCTTGCGGCGATCGATCTTGATCCCGCGCGCGTCCCTGATGGCGTCGGCGATGTCCTGGGTCGTGACCGACCCGAACAGCCGCCCGTCGTCGCCGGCCTGCTGGGGGATGGTGAGCACGGTGCGCCCGAGAACGGCCGCGCCCTCGCGGGCGCGCTCCTCGGCCTCGCGCACGGCGCGCTCGGCGTCCTCCTGCCGGCGCTGGGCGACCTTGATCGACGACGCGGTGGCGGGCTCAGCCAGCTTACGCGGCTGCAGGTAGTTGCGCAGGTACCCGGCCGACACATCGACCACGGTCCCGCGCTCACCGAGCTGCTCTACGTCCTGGATCAGGATTGCCTGCGGCATCGACGGGTCCGTCTCTAACGGTCGCGGTCCCGATCGCCGCGGTCGCGATCGCCGCGACCACCACGATGGTCTCCGCTGCCTTCGGCCACGTACGGCAGCAACGCAAGCTCCCGGGCCCGCTTGACGGCGCGAGCCACCTGGCTCTGATGCCGGCGGCACGCTCCGGTGATCCGCCGCGAGCGGATCTTGCCGCGGTCGGAGATGAATCGACGCAGCATGGACACGTCTTTGTAGTCCACCTGCTCCACCTTGTCCCGGCAGTACGGACACGACTTGCGGCGGGTCGAAGTCGGCCCACCCTTGCGGTCGCGCCGGCGCACCGGTCGTCTGCGTTGCTTTGCCACGGAGTTCAGCCTAGCGTGATTGTTTGGGAACTGCCTTTAGAACGGGATGTCGTCGTCGCCTCCGGCGGCGCCGACCGGCGTGCGCTCGAAGTCGCCGGTATCGATCGGGACGTCGCTCTCCTGCCCGCGAGAGCTTGAGGAGAACCCGTTCCCGTTTCCGCTACCGCCGTCGTCGCGGCCGCCGAGGAACTGCACGGAGTCGGCGACTATATCCACTGATTGGCGCTTGTTGCCGTTCTGGTCGGTCCATTCCCGCCACTGCAGGCGTCCGTCGACTGCAATCGGGCGTCCCTTCGATAGGTAGCGCTGGCAGTTCTCGCCCTGCGCACCCCACACGGAGACGTCGAAGTAGTTGGGCGCATCCTCCCAGTCGTTTGACTGGGGGTTGCGGCGCCGGCCGTTGCAGGCCACGCGCAGCGAGCACACCGTGTTGCCCGATCCGGTCGCGCGACTCTCAGGGTCTCGCGTGAGGTTGCCGGTGATGATCACCCGGTTGATGTTGGCGCCAGCCATGTTGTGGCTCCTTTCCCGAAGGCCGTTTTGAAAGCTCGAGCCGAGTCTATGGCTGCGCCAGACGGCAACCGGCCGCAGTCAGCGGAATTTGGCGGAAACGTTGCCCTGGCGACACACGGCGCGCGCTTCGTGATGCTTTCGTCACACATCGCAGCGTCGCAGCGTCGTGGCGCCAGACCAAGACGACCACCCAGCCCAACACGACCCGCCCCGGACGTGCTAGGAGACTTCGGCGGGAGCAGCCGCCGCGACCGGACCGGCGGCAGGAGTGCCTGCCACCACCGGGGGAGCCGAGTCAGGCGCCGGAGGCGTCCCCGGCACCACCCGGATGATCCGGAAGCGCAGCACCGCATCGTCGATGCGCAGGTTGTGCGAAAGGCCCTCGAGCAGCGACGCCGGCCCGGTGAACTGGAACAGGTGGTACTCGCCCTCGGCCTGGTGGTTGATCTCATAGGCCAACGGGCGGCTGTGCCAGTCGTCGTTGCGCTCGATCGCCCCACCGTCGTTGGTGATCTGCGCCTCCACGTCGGAGAGGATCTTGGCACGACGCTCGTCCTCGGCGTTCATGGAGAGGACGACCATCAGGTCATATAGGCGTGCTTGCTCGGGCATGAAAAACCGCCCATTCCAGGGCGGGCGCCGACTATAGCGCGTGTGGCAGGGCCGGCCCTGTCACCATCGCCCCATGGCAGCACGGCCCACGGCCATCCCGCTGGCCGATCTCAACATCGTCGAGTGCCCTGACGACGCCCACTGGGAGCGGTGGCTCCGCGAGCACCACGCCAGCGCCACCGACGCGTGGGTGAAGATCGCCAAGAAGGGGTCCGGCGTGACCACGGTCCACTACCCCGAGGTGCTGGACACGGCGATCTGCTTCGGCTGGATCGACGCGGTGCGCCGCCCGCTGGATGACACGTACTTCCTACAGCGCTTCACGCCCCGAGGACCGCGCAGCAAGTGGTCGCAGGTCAACCGCGAGAAGGCTCTGGCCCTCACGGCGTCGCGGCGGATGCGTCCCGCCGGGCGGGCGCAGGTCGAGGCAGCCCGGGCCGACGGCCGCTGGGAGGCGGCGTACGAGCCCCAGAGCCGGGCGTCCGTCCCCGACGACTTCCAGAGAGCCCTCGACGCCGAGCCGAACGCCAAGGCGTTCTTCGCGACCCTCAAGGGTCAGCAGCGCTACGCGTTCCTCTATCGCCTGCACAACGTCAAGACCCAGAAGGCGCGCGACCGGCGCATCGCGAACTACATCGAGCTGCTGCGCGAGGGCAAGACGCTCCACGACTGAGCCGGGATCGGTTGATCGCGGCTAAACCGCGCTCTCGCGGCTGGCCTCCTTGGCCCGGATGTCGGCCAGCTGGTCGTCGATCCAGTCACCGGGGTTGCGCGCGGTGACGATCGAGATCAGGCCCTCGTGCCGACGCTTGCGCTCCTCGATGGGCATCGTCAGCGCGGCGTGGATGGAGTCGGCCAGCTCCTGGATGTCGAACGGGTTGACCGAGAGCGCGTACTGGCCGAGCTCCTCATGGGCGCCGGTGTTCTCCGACAGCACCGAGACGCCGGCCCGCTCGTTGACCATCGGGCCCTCCTTGGCGACGAGGTTCATGCCGTCGAACATGGCGTTGACCATGAGCATGTCGTAGTGCTTGTAGGCGGCCACCGCCTCCTCGAGGTCGTCGCGGAGCTTGAGCTGGATCGGCATCCAGTCCGGCGAGCCATGGCGATGGTTGACCACCGCCACCACCGCCTCGATCCGCTCCAGGTACTCGGCGTACTCCGGGACGTCGGTCCGGGACGGCATCAGCTGGGCGATGAAGGTCACCTTCTCCCGGAACTCGGGGTGCTGCTCCAGGAAGGTGTCAAAGGCGCTGAAGCCGCGCAGGACGTTCTTGCTCAGGTCGGCGCGGTCGACGCGGAGGATGAGGTGGTCGCGGCGGCGGCGCAGCAGCTCTGACTCGAACTCCCCGACGCGGGGGCGAGCGGCGACCGCCTGGATGGCGCTCGAGTCGATCGGCAGCGGGTAGGCGCGGACCCAGACCTCGCGGTCGTCCACCTTGACCACGCCGGCCTCGTGGTCGACGTCGAGGCCCATCAGGTCCTCGCAGCACTGCAGGAAGTTCCGGCGGTATGAGCGCGTGTGGAACCCGATGATGTCGTTGGAGAGGATGCCGTTGTAGATGTCGCGGCGGATCGGCGTCGGGAGCACTCGCCAGGAGTCCGACTGGCTCCACGGGATGTGGACGAAGTGATGGAGGAACACGTCGGGGCGCTCGCGGCGGATGAGCGCCGGGAGGACGTAGAGGTGGTAGTCGTGGACCATGACGACCGGCTTGTCGATGTCCTCGATCTCCTCGAGCACCGCGTGGGCCAGGTCGTCGTTGACCGCGCTGTAGCCGAACTCGTAGGCCTCGGTCTCGTTGCGGCGGATGTCCGGGGCGTTGGACAGGTCCCACAGGTAGTGCTGGATGAACCACAGCAGCGGGTTGGCGATGATGTTGTAGAAGCCGTCGTAGGCGTCGGCATCGGAGGCGACGAGCTTGACGCGGTACTCCCCGCCCTCGGGCGTGGTGACCGGGAACGGCCGCCCGTCGTTGCGCTGGGCCTCGGCCACGTCCTCGTCGGTCATCGCCGAGGCCACCCAGGTCACCGGGCGATGGGAGGCCAGGCCGATGAGCGCGGTCACGAGCCCGCCGGTGCCCCGCTTGATCTCGCCACCCTCCTGGAAGGTGACTGGGCCCCGATTGGAGACGAGGACGAGTGGCGTGTCGGATGACATGCGTCGGTAGTAGACGATAACCGGCCCCGGGCTCCCGACCATACTCGACAGGATCGGTGAACTTGTTAGCGTTTCGTCCTCGCCGCCCCCGCAAAGGAGAAACACCGTGAGCAGCACCGACGAGCTTCTGGCCAACAACGAGAGCTACGTGGCCGCCTTCGACAAGGGCGACCTGCCGCTGCCGCCCGCCAAGAAGGTGGCGGTCATCGCCTGCATGGACGCGCGCCTGAACGTCTACGGCATGCTGGGGCTCACGGAGGGCGACGCCCACGTGATCCGCAACGCCGGCGGGGTCGTCACCGACGACGAGATCCGCTCGCTGGCCATCTCCCAGCGCCTGCTGGGCACCGAGGAGATCATCCTCATCCACCACACCGACTGCGGGATGCTCACCTTCACCGACGACGAGTTCAAGGCGGCGATCGAGAAGGACACCGGGATCAAGCCCACCTGGGCCGCCGAGGCCTTCCCCGATCTCGACGCCGACGTGCGCCAGTCGATCGCCCGGATCAAGGCCTCGCCGTTCATCCCCCACACGGACTCGGTCCGCGGCTTCGTCTACGAGGTGGAGACGGGCCGCCTGCGCGAAGTCTCGTAGCGCCCCGCCCCCGCGGCAGCGGCCGCGCGGCTCGTTACCGTTGGCCCGGCATGCCTGAGCACGACGTCATCGTGATCGGCGCCGGGCCGGCCGGGGAGGTATGCGCCGGGCGGGCCGCCGGGGAGGGCCTCGACGTGGCCCTGGTCGAGCGCGAGCTCGTCGGCGGCGAGTGCGCGTACTGGGCCTGCATGCCGTCCAAGGCGCTGCTGCGTCCCGCCCAGCTCCTGGCCGAGGTCCAGCGCGTCCCGGGGGCCCAGGAGGCGGTGACCGGCGCCCTTGACCCGGCGGTCGTGTTCGCCCGCCGCGACGAGGTCATCCACGACCTCGACGATGCCGCCCAGCTCCCCTGGGTGGAGGATCGCGGCATCACGCTCTACCGCGGGCAGGCCCGGCTCGACGGCGAGCGCCGGGTGTGCGTCGGCGATGAGCTCCTCACGGCACGCCGGGCGGTGGTGATCGCCGTCGGCAGCGGCGCGGCCATCCCATCGGTCCCCGGTCTGCGCGAGATCGCTCCCTGGACCAACCGGCAGGCCACGACCGCCAAGGCCGTCCCGGAGCGCCTCGCCGTCCTGGGTGGCGGCGCGGTGGGGTGCGAGCTGGCCCAGGCGTGGGCGTCGCTGGGCGCGCGGGTCACCCTGGTCGAGGGCGAGCCGTCCCTGCTCCCCGCCGAGGAGCCGTTCGCCGGTGAGGAGCTGGCCGAGGCGCTGCGCGATGCGGGCATCGAGCTCAGGCTGGGCACGACCGCGACCGAGGCGCGGCGCAGTGACGAGGGGACGTTCACGCTCGTCCTGGACCGCGGACGGGCCGTCACCTCCGATGAGCTGCTGGTCGCCGTTGGCCGCACGCCCCACACCGGCGACCTCGGGCTGGACACCGTCGGCCTCGAGCCGGGGGCCACGATCGCCGTCGACGACCACATGCGGGTCACCGTCCCCGCCCACCGCGACTGGCTCTATGCCATCGGCGACGTCACCGGCCGCGCGCTGCTCACCCAGGCGGGCAAGTATCACGCGGTGATCGCCGTGGCCAACATCATGAACCGCGACGCCGCCGCGGACTGGGACGGTCCGCTGTCTCCGCGGGTCGTGTTCACCGACCCCCAGATCGCCGCCGTCGGCCGGACCCTGCACGAGGCGCTCGACGCCGGCATCCGGGCCCGCGCGGTCGACGCAGCGCTGAGCGGGACCCCGGGGGCGAGCTTCATCGGCAAGGGCGCGCCCTCGGCCTGCCGCATCGTCGTCGACGAGGAGCGGGAGGTGATGATCGGCGCGACGTTCACCGGCCCCGAGGTGGCCGAGTCCCTGCACGCCGCCACCATCGCCATCGTCGGCGAGGTCCCCGTGACCCGCCTCGTCCATGCCATGCCGGCGTTCCCCACCCGCAGCGAGGTGTGGCTGCGGCTGCTGGACCCCTGGATGCCCTGAAACGCCGTCAGGCGGGAGACGGGCTCAGGGAGACCGGCTCAGGCGGGTATCTCGAGCGTGAACGTCGTGGCCCCCGACGCGGACTCGACGGACAGCCGCCCCCGCATGCGATCGGCGAGCTCGGACGCGATGGCCAGGCCCAGCCCCGACCCCTGGGCGTCGTCGGCGGTGTAGAAGGGCTCGAAGATCCGTTGCTGGGCGACACGATCGATGCCGTCGCCGTCGTCGCGCACGGCGAGGTGGACGTGGCCGTTCTCCCGCGCGGCGGTGACGAGGATCTGGGTCCCCGGCGGCGTGTGCGTGAGCGCGTTGTCGATGAGGATCCGCATGATCTGCGCCACCCGGACCGGATCGCACTGGGCCTGAATCGACTCCCGCCCACCCGGGAGGTGCAGCTCGAGCCGGCTGTCGTGCTGGGCCAGCGTGGGCTCGAACTCCCCGGACACCGAGCGCGTGAGCTCACCGAGGTCGACCTCCTCGGGGCGCAGCTCGAGCGAGCCGGACTCCAGCCGCGAGAGGTCGAGCAGATCGACCGAGAGCTTGCCCAGCCGCTGCACCTGGTCGCGCACCTGGTCAAGGAAGCGCCGCCGGGTCTCGGCGTCGAGCTCCTCGTCCTCGAGCAGCTCGACGAAGCCGCCCAGCGAGAACACGGGCGTCCGCAGCTCGTGCGAGGCGGTCGCGATGAACTTCTTGCGCGCCCGCTCGAGTTGCTGAAGCTGCTGCTGCATCTCGTTGAAGGCCACCGCGAGCTGGCCGAGCTCGTCGGTGGAATCGACCGGGATCGGGCGGCTGAAGTCCCCGGCGGCGACCTGCTTGGCCGCCAGCTCCAGCCGCTTGACGCGGCGGGCCAGCGCCCGTGCCACCAGGTAGCCGGCGACGAGGGCCAGCAGCAGCGCGATCGCCCCGGCGACCAGGATCTCGTGACGAACCGTCGAGACGGTGCGCATGACGTCGGCGAGCGGCGCCGCGTACACGATCACCCAGCCGACGACGCCGCGGCGGTAGAACACCGGCCTGGCCGCCTCGGCCACCGCTCCGGAGCCGGATCGCTCCGTGCTGGTGACCAGCCGCCGCTGCGCCACCGCCTGATTGGCGATCGGGAACCGCAGGGCCGGTCCCGAGCCCATGCCCGAGTCGGCCAGCTTGGAGAGCTGGATCGACCCCTGGGCGAGGTTGACCGACAGGAGGGTCACGCGGTCGCCTGACGTCCCCGCGGTCTGGTTGACCAGCCGCCGCACGGCGGGCAGCGGCGTGGAGCTGCCTACCGCGCGACCGAGCTTGCCCGAGTGCGTCCGGGCCGTGGCGGCCAGCGCGGTGAGCTTCTCGCCCATCAGGCGGCTCTGGAGCCCCGGCGCGACGTACAGGTACAGCGACCCGATGGCCAGCGCGGTGATGGCGAAGAACACCACCGCCAGACGGTTGCTCAGCGAGAGCCTCATCTGCTCACCCCATGGTGCCGTTCCCGTTCAACCCTCAGGGATCGGTGTCACGGAAGCGGTAGCCGACGCCGCGCACCGTGAAGAGATATTCCGGGTCCTTGGGGTCACGTTCCACCTTCTCGCGCAGATGCCGGATGTGCACGTCGATCGTGCGCGGATCACGGTACGCGGAGTCGCCCCAGATGCGCGCCAGCAGCATGTCACGCGTGAACACCCGGCCCGGGGCGCGGGCCAGCGCCGACAGGATCTCGAACTCCACGTAGGTGAGCTGGGCGTCGTCGCCGCGGATGCGCACGCTGCGCTTGGCGAAGTCGATCCGCAGCTCACGGATGACCAGCGGCGCCTCGCCGGGCAGCGCCTGGTCGGGCCGGCTCATCTCGGCGCGCCGCAGCGCCGCCTTGATGCGGCTGGAGAACTCCCGCAGCGAGAACGGCTTGGTGATGTAGTCGTCGGCTCCGAGCTCCAGGCCCACCACCTTGTCGATCTCCTCGGACTTGGCGGTGAGCATGATGATCGGCACCGAGCTGCGGCTGCGCAGCCGCCGGCACACCTCCAGGCCGTCGATCCTCGGCAGCATCAGGTCGAGCACCACGAGGTCGAAGGACTGCTCGTCAAAGCGCTCCAGCGCCTGGCGGCCGTCGGTGGCCTGGACGACGTCGTAGCCCTCCTTGCGCAACGGGTAGGAGAGCAGCGTCTGGATCGACTGCTCATCGTCGACGAGCAGAATGCGGGCGCTACGTTCAGGCACCGTCGTCTCAGCCAACCTCACAAGAGTAATAAGGTCAGAAGACCGGCGGGGGGAGGAAGACCGGCGGATAACCTTGGCGTGATGCTGGATCCGCGTATCTACCGGACCGGGCTGGTCATCGCGGCGTTGGCTCTGGTCGTCCTGGCGTTCTCGCTCACGGATCAGCAGACGGCGCTGAGCCCGACGCTGGCCCCGTCGGCGTTCAACGGCGAGAACGTCTACACCAACATGACCAGCCTCGCCACCACCGATCCGAGTCGGCGTCCCGGCTCCGACGGCGACCAGTCGCTGGCCGTGACTGTCCGGAACACGCTCACGCAGTACGGGTTTGACCCCACCGTGGACACGTTCACCGGGCGTACGGTGGACGGCACGGTGCCGCTGGAGAACGTCGTGGGCGTCCGGCCCGGGACCGAGAACGGCAGCATCGTGATCGTGGCCCCGCGCGATGCCCTCGGCTCGCCGGCCACCGCGTCGCTGTCTGGCACCGCCACGCTCATGGAGCTCGCGCGCAACCTCGAGGGCGAGACCCTCAATCGCAGCGTGGTGCTTGCCTCCACGAGCGGCAGCCAGGGGACCGCCGGGGCCATCCGGCTGGCCGCCCACCTGGCCGGCCCCGTCGACGCCGTGCTCGTCCTGGGGGACCTGGGCAGCGCCCATGTCCAGCAGCCGGTCATCCTCCCGTGGTCCACGCGCCAGACCGTCGCGCCGCCGGCGCTGCGCAACACGGTGGCGTCGGCCCTGGCGGCGCAGACCTCGCTGACTGACGGTTTCACCGGCCTGGGCGGGCAGTTCGCGCACCTGGCCTTCCCCTTCACCTTGGGGCAGCAGGCCCCCTTCGGCGCGCGGGGCATTCCGGCCGTGGAGCTGTCGCTGTCGGGCGAGCAGGGTCCCGCGGCGGACGCCACGGTGATGGCTCCGGCGCAGCTCACCGCCGTCGGCCGCGCCGTTCTCACCACCATCTCCGCGCTCGACAGCGGCAAGACGCTCCCCGCGCCATCGGCCTACGTCCTGCTCGGCGGCAAGGTCGTACCCGGGTGGGCGATCTCCCTCTTCGTCCTGTCGCTGCTGGTCCCGGTGCTGATGACCACCATCGACGGCGTCGCCCGCGCCCGGCGGCGCGGGCACATCATCTGGCGCTCGCTCACCGTGATCCTCGCCGCGGCGGTCCCGTTCATGCTGCTCGTCGGGATGGTGCTCCTGGCCCGGCTGATCGGAGTCATCCCGGTGGCGCCGCCCGGCCCTGTCGCGGCGGGCGCGATCCCGCTGGGCAGTGGGGGCGCCGCGCTTCTCATCGTGATGGCGCTCGTCCTCGTGGCCGGGTCCGTCGGCGTGCTGGCGCTGGCGCGGCGGCTGCCGACGCGCACGCGCACGTCGCGGCGTCCTCTGGAGGGGCTGGACAGCGACGGCGCGCTCGCGGGCCTGCTCGTGGTGATGTGCCTGATCACCTTCGTCATCTGGCTCAGCAACCCGTTCGCGGCGTTTCTGCTGGTGCCCGCGCTGCACCTGTGGCTGTGGGCGATCAGCCCGGACATGCGCGTGCCGGTGCCGCTGCGTCTGGTGCTCATCGCGATCGGGATCGTCCCGGCGGTGCTCGTCGTGGGCTATTACGCCAACGAGCTCGGCTACGGCCCCATCAACGTGGTGTGGGAGATGATCCTGCTCCTCGCCGGGCACGGGGTGAGCATCGTGGCCGCGCTGGAGTGGAGCGTCGTGCTGGGCTGCCTGGTGAGCGCGGTCACCCTGTCGCTGCTAGCCGCTCGCGGTTCGCGCGTCGTGCCCGTCCCGGTCACCGTGCGCGGTCCGGTCACCTACGCCGGCCCGGGCTCGCTCGGCGGCACAAAATCCGCGTTGCGCCGTTAGTTAGTCAGTTATGAGACGCCTTATTCGCGCCATCTCGTCGGTCCTCATCCTGTCGGGTCTGCTGCTCGTCCTCGACGCCGCGGCCACGCTCGTGTGGCAGGAACCGGTGACCGCCGCCATCGGGCTGATCATGCGCGGCGAGGTCAACCAGCGCTACCTCAGCTACCGGACCGCGCCGCTCACCGGACCGGACGTCCAGGCGCTGCACAGCATCAAGCCTCTGGGCGAGCGGATCGCCTATCTGGCCCGGCGCGAGCGGGCCCAGGTCACCACCGGCGACGCGATCGGGCAGATCGAGATCCCGCGGATCGGCAACACGTACAACATCGTGCAGGGCACTGACACCCAGAGCCTGGAGGAGGGGCCCGGCCACTACCCGCAGACCGCGCTGCCCGGGATGGGCCAGACCGTCGCCATCGCCGGGCACCGCACCACGTACCTGGCACCGTTCCGCTATCTCAACCAGCTCAAGGGCGGGGACCGGATCTACGTGAGGATGCCCTACGGCAAGTTCACCTACGTCGTCCAGTACCAGCGGATCGTGAAGCCGACTCAGGTGTCGGTGATCGACGACGTGGGCTATGACCGGCTCGTCCTGTCGGCCTGCAACCCTCTCTACAGCGCCGCTCAGCGAATCATCATCTTCGCCCGCCTGCAGGCGGTCCAGCCACTGGGTCCCGCACGCGCCGCCACCGCCTGATGGCCGTTCCCGCTCACACCAAAAGCAAACGACGTCCAAATGTCCAGGCCCTGCGCTTCGGCATGGAGGTCGAAAGCTTGAACGCCGACATCTAGGACAGGAATTGATCGGTCACACACAGCCGATAGGCGAAGGGAATCGCGACATGCGCATCGTTGAGATACAGGAGCAGGTGGGACGCGGCGAATACCGCGTGGACACTCACGCTGTCGCGGACGCGATCCTGCGGCGGCTCCTCCAGGAGCAGCAGCAGGCCGGAGCGGTGAAGCGCGCTCAGGGAGAGTGCTCGTAGCCTGACAATTCCCCGGTGCTGCCAGCGAACTCCAGGCCGGCCGGGCCGTCCTCCACCCGTCCGATCCAGGTCAGCGCCACGCCGGCCGTCGCCGGCCAATCGGACTCGACCGCGGCGCGCGCTCGCTCAGGGATGCAGGCGCACAACTCGTAGTCCTCCCCGGCTGTGGCCGCGAAGGACGGCGGGTCGGCGGCGAGTTGGACCGCCACCTCCGCCACGCCCTCGGCCAGCGGCAGCGCCGTCAGGTCCAGGACGATGCGCACGCCGCTCCGGCGCGCCAGATGCCGGGCATCGGTGGCCAGGCCGTCGGACAGGTCGATCATCGCGGTCGCTCCGAGGGCGCTGAGAGCCCGGCCTGCCGCGAGGCGCGGGCAGGGGCGGGCGTAGCGGTCGTGCAACTCCGCGGCCGCGGCCGCGGCCAGCGTGGCGCGGCCGTCGAGCAGGGCCAGCCCGGCGCCGGCCGCCCCCAGGGTGCCCGTGACCGCCACCAGGTCGCCCGGGCGGGCGCCGTCGCGCCCCACGAGCTCGGCGGGGTCGTCGGTCCACCCGACGACCGTGACGGCCAGGCTCAAGACCGGTGAAGCGCTCACGTCGCCGCCGGCCACGGTGACGCCGCACTCGTCGGCGAGCTCCCGCGCGCCCTCGAGGATGGCGGTGGCGTCGCCGAGCTCGGTGCCGGCGGGCAGGCACAGGGCCAGGTAGGCCTCCCCGGGCGGCGCGCCCATCGCGGCCAGGTCAGACAGCGCGCTGCCCAGCGCCCGGTGACCGATCTCGGCCGGCGTGAGCTGGCCCGAACGGAAATGGACCCCGTCGACGACGGTGTCCACCGACGTCACGGCGTAACCCCGGCCGCGGACGACCGAGGCGTCGTCACCGAGCCATCGCAACACCGTCGAGCCGACGGCGCCACGCGGCGCCAGCACCTGCTCCAGTTGCTCGATCAGCTCCAGCTCGCGCATCGGCGGCCGGCCGCGAGCGCGCGATCCCTACCGGTGGCGGTAGACGATACGGGCGCGGTCGAGGTCGTATGGCGACAGTTCGACGCGGACGCGATCGCCGGGGAGGATGCGGATGCGGAAGCGGCGCATCTTGCCGGCCACGTGGCCGAGCACGACACGATCCATGTTGTCGAGCTTGACGCGGAACATCGCATTGGGGAGGGCCTCGACGACCTCTCCTTCCAACTCGACCTTTTCTTCCTTGGGCATGCGGGGTGACGACCTTGTGAGAGCACGGGGGCATTACGCCCCCATTCCAGAGACGAGGCTACCAGCCGCGTGCGGGCCGGAGGGCCGTCAGTGCTTGACGGGCCCGGTGGCGCCGGTCCCGCCGGTTCCGCTCGGCGGGTTGTGGGCCGGCGGCGGAGTCGCGTTCGTCCCCGAGCCAGACTGCGGCGGATGCTGGTAGAGCGTCGGGTTGTTGTACGGGTTCGTCGACGTCCCGGTGCCCACGCCGCTTCCGCCGCTGGGCGTCGTGGTGGTGCTCGAGGAGGAGGCGGCGCTCGTGTTGGGGCTCGTGACCGGTTGACCGGTGACCGCGAACGGGCCGAAGAACGGCTTGCCCTCGAAGGGCACATCGGGTGCCCGCCAGTCACCGCAATAGCCGCTGGAGGCGTCGTGCATGTACTCGTTCCAGATCGGCGCTGCCAGCGCGCCGCCGAACCCGTCGTTCATCGGGATGTTGCCCTGCGGGTAGCCGACCCAGACCGCGGTTGACATCCGGGGCGAGTAACCGACGAACCACGCGTTCTCGAGGTTGTTGGCCGTACCGGTCTTCCCGGCTACCGGGCAGCCGTAGTTGGCCGACGTGCCGGTGCCGCTGGTGACGACCTGCTTGAGGACGCTCGTGCCCTCATACGCCTCGTCATAGGGGAAGACCCGGGTGGGGGTGTCGTTCCCGAAGTCGCGGGAGCTCCCGTCGGGGAACTTGACCGTGTTGATGATGGTCGCCGGGACATGGCTGCCGCCGTTGGCCAGCGTCGCGTAGGCGTCGGCCATCTCCAGCGGCGTGACGCCGACGCGCAGGCCGCCGATGACCTCGGACGGGTTGCCGTCGAGCGGCGACGTGATGCCCATCGAGTGGGCGGTGGCATCGAGCTTGTCCCAGCCCAGGTCCGACGCGAGCTGCACGTAGACCGTGTTGTCGGACAGGATCGTCGCCTTGGTGATGTTGATCGTGCCCTGGTAGGAGTCCTCGGCGGTGTGGACCTCCCACGTCGGGTCGGCGCTGAGCCAGCCCGCGGCCAGCGGCTTGGAGACGTAGTAGGTGCTGTTGGGATTGCCCTGGTCGTCGTGGATCAAGGTCATCAGCGCGAACGTCTTGAACGACGATCCGGGCTGGCGGTGGGCGGAGGTGGCGTAGTTGACCTGCGTCTGGGCGTAGCTGCCCGAGGTCGCGATGGCCAGGATGTGCCCGTTGGCCGAGTTGACGGAGGCCACCGCCGCGCCGGCTGTGCCGTGGCCCTGCTCGGCCAGCAGCGACTCATGGTCGATGATCGCCTGGGTGGCCAGGGCCTGCTTGCGCAGGTCGATAGTCGAGTAGATCTTCAGTCCGCCCTGCTGCAGGGCCTTGCAGTTGTTCGGCGTCTTCGGGCACAGGTCGCGGGCGGCCTCCTGCACGATGAAGTCGAAGACGTAGGGGTCCCGGTGGATCCGCAGGGTGTTGTCGGCCCTCACCCCGAGGCGCTTGGTGGCGGCCTGGTCGGCCTCGGCCTGGGTGATGTAGCCGGCGGTGACCATCGACTGGAGCACCTCGGAGCGGCGTCGCAGCGCGTCTGACTTGTGCAGGAACGGGTTGTACTCGGAGGGTGCCTGAGGCAGTCCCGCCAGCAGCGCGAACTGGGCGAGGCTCAGCTTCTGCACGGGCTTGTCGAAGAAGATCTGCGACGCGGCGGCGACGCCGTACGCGGTCTGCCCACCAACGGTGCCGTACGGGACGTCGTTGAGGTAGTTGTCGAGGATCCAGTTCTTGGAGTGCTGGGACTCGAGCTGCTCGGCGAGCTTGGCCTGGACGATCTTGTACTTCAGATCGTGGTTGTTGCGGAAGCGGTGCGGCAGGTAGGTGTTGTCGACGAGCTGCATGGTCAGCGTCGACGCTCCCTGCAGGCCGTTGCCGCCCTTGACGGCGTCCTTGATGGCGGCGCGCAGGATGCCCTGGTAGTCGAGGGCCCCGTGCTGGTAGAAGCGGCGGTCCTCGATGGCGATCGTCGCGTCCTTGAGCTCCTGCGGGATGGTGGCGCCGGCGAGCTCGGTGTGGACCGACGGGGACCAGATGTAGCCCATCGACGTCCCGTCGGAGGCGAATACCTGCGACGGCGAGCCGGGCACGAACGGCTTCAGGGTGTTGAGGTTGGGCGCCGAGTGCGCGACGTTGACCACCCAGCCGGCGATGGCGAGCGCACCGACGGTGATCGCGCAGATGATGAGCACGCCGGTCATCGCCACCACGCTCTTCAGCGGCGATCCCCTGTTGCGCCGGCGTCGGCGCTGTCTCTCACGTCGGCTCATGAAATCTCAGTCGAGCAGAACAGGCGCCAGGGGCATGGTTCAGCAGTGCAGGCGCCGCACTCGTCGCTCGCCAGTGTAGCTGCGTGGGTTGTTCGGCCCGCCGGTTCGGGGTCCTCCATCGCTGACAAGATCGCACCGTTCTATGCATCGACGCGCCCTGCTCATCGACGGCCTCGGCACGCTCGTGTCGCTCGCGCCCCCGGCCCCCGCCCTGGCGCGCGAGCTGGCGAACCGCTTCGCCATCGAGGTGTCCGAGGAGCAGGCGGGGAGGGCTCTGGCGGCGGAGATCTCGTTCTATCGCGCGCACATGGGCGATGGACGGGACGTCGACACCTTGGCCGCCCTGCGCCGGACCTGCGCCGGCGTCATGCGTGATGCCCTGCCGCCCTCTGACCGGCTCGCCGCGCTGGACGTCGAGGCGCTCACCGAGACGCTGCTGAGCGCGCTGCGCTTCGACGCCTACCCGGATGCGCGGCCCGCGCTGCTGCGGGCGCGGCGGGGCGGCGCCCGCGTCATCGTCGTGTCCAACTGGGACGTGTCGCTGGCCGACGTGCTCGAACGGGCCGGGCTGGCGGCGCTGGTCGACGCCGTGGTCACCTCGGCGGCCGTCGGAGCGGCCAAGCCCGCGCCCGCGATCTTCGAGCATGCGCTGGGTCTGGCGGGCGTCGGCGCCGAGCGGGCCCTCCACGTCGGCGACAGCCTGGACGAGGACGTCCGGGGAGCGACGGCGTGCGGGATTGGAGCCGTGCTCCTGTGCCGCGGCGAGGGTCCCCTCACTCCCGCCGCCGACGGCGTCGCGACGATCGGCAGCTTGGCGGACCTCGACTGGCCGCGGGACGCTCCCTAACCTCAGCCTCCATGCCCTCCTCGTCCTCGCACCCTGCGGTTCCGCCCTACGACGGGCCACCGGCGGTTGATCCGGGGGACCCGGCCCCGCCCGCCGACGACCGTCCGCAGTGGCCGATCTGGACCGCGCCGGCCGCCGTCGTGCTCGGGCTGGTCCTCGGCTCGCTGGGGACGATCATCGTCGACGTCGTCGCCAGCGCCAGCGGCTCGAGCGTGAACCACCCCGGCCCGGCGGCCACCATCATCGCCGACATCGTCTTCGACCTCTGCTTCGTGGCCGCGGCGCTGTGGCTGGCGATCTGGAGGGGGCGCTCGCGCCCGGAGGACTTCGGCTTTCGCCGGGTCCCCCTGTCGACGGGGGCCGGGGCGGTCGCCGCCGCCGCCGTCGCCTACTACGGGGTCACCGCCGTCTACAGCGCGCTCATCCACCTCCATGGCAAGGACAAGCTGCCCAGCGAGCTGGGCGCGACCCACAGCACGGCGGCGCTCGTCGCGGCGGCGGTGTTCGTCTGCGCCATCGCGCCGATGTGCGAGGAGTTCTTCTTCCGCGGGTTCGTCTTCGGGGCGTTGCGCAACATCCCGCTGCGCATCGGCCGGATCGACGGCGGGCCGTGGATCGCCGCCGTGCTCACCGGGATCCTGTTCGGCCTGGCTCACACCGGATCGGCCTCCTCGCAGTACCTGATACCGCTCGGGTTCCTGGGCTTCGTGCTCTGTCTGGTGCGCTGGCGGACGGGCTCGCTGTATCCCTGCATGGCCTTGCACAGCGCCAACAATGCGCTCGCCCTGGGCGTCAACCAGCTGAGCTGGAGCGCCCTCGCGATCGTCGGGCTGATCGTCGCCTCGTGGCTGGTGATCGGGGCCGTCGTCGGCCCCCTCAGCAAGCCGCTGCCGCGCCCGGCGTGACCCGCGCCTGACGCCCGCGTGGGGCCCGCGCGGCAGCGGCCCGCGACGCTCGCGCGGCACGGTCTGGCTTTGTCGGGTTCGTTGACTGGTTTACTTTCCGGGCTATGCGTCGCCATTTCGCCTCCTACACCGCGGCTTTGACCGCCTCGATCGTGTCGCTCGCGGTATTCGCCGGCGCCGCTGTCGCCGAGGGTTCCTCCTCCGCCGGATCCCTGACCACCGCGGCCTCGACCGCCACCAGCGCGGCCTCCGCGGCCACCCCGTCGTCGACTGCGACGACCACCCCGACCCGGACGACCTCGACCACGACGACCACCACCACGACTCCGACGACCCCGACCACTCCGCCTGCACCGGCGGCGGCCAAGGCCGCGGCCAAGCTCTACCTCACCGACACCTTCACGGTGTCCAAGAACGAGGTCACGGTCCCCGACCGGGTCGTCGAGGTCCAGGGATTCGTGCGGCCCTACGTCGCGGGGCAGACGGTGAAGGTCCAGTCCTACCTCGGCCGCAAGCTGATCAAGACCGACGTGCTGCACGTCAAGCCCGCCAAGGGCGGCGTCGGCGCGTTCACCGAGAAGGTCAAGGCCTCGGCGGCGGGCCTCGTGCGCGTCAAGGTGACTCACGACCGCACGCCTCAGATGCTCGGATTCGAGGCCGTGCGGGCGTTCACGGTGCTGGACCCGCAGGCCGGCTTCGGAGCGCACGGCCTGTTCGTGACGCTCATCCAGCAGCGCCTGGTCGCGCTGCACGTGTTCGTGCCGCAGAGCGGCGTCTACGACACGTACACCGGGCTGGCGCTCGACGCCTACCACCGGCTGCTCGGCCACGGCTTCTCCCAGTCCCTGGACGCGGCGACCGTCTCGGAGCTGCTCGACGGCGTGGGCACCTTCCACGTCCGTTACCCCAAGGACGGCACCCACGTCGAGGGCGACCTCAGCCGCCAGTTGCTCGCCGAGATCAACGGCTCGCAGGTGAAGTGGATCTACCCGATCAGCTCGGGCAAGCCGTCGACCCCGACGGTCCTCGGGCGCTTCCAGGTCTACTACCGGGTGCCCGGCTACCTGCCCGACGGCATGTACTTCTCGAGCTTCTTCTTCCGCGGCTACGCCATCCACGGCTACAACCCGGCGCCGGACTATCCGGCCAGCCACGGCTGCATGCGGCTGCCCATCATCGACGCCATCTCGGTCTACGACTGGGTCAACTACGGCGACTGGGTTGACGTCTACTACGAGTAGCCGTCAGCCCGGGAGTTGCTGAGCGTGTCGGCGCGGGAGCGGCTGCTGGCCGAGCTGCAGACCCACGCGCTCGTGATCGGGGAGGTGGTGCTCACCAGCGGCGCCACCGCCCAATATCTGATCGACGCCAAGCGGGCGATCCTGCTGCCGGCCGGCTTCTCCGCGCTCTCAGAGCTCGTCGCCGCGCAGGCGCGTGATTGGGACGCCACGGCGGTGGGCGGAATGACCATGGGCGCCGATCCCATCGCCTGCGCCGCGCTGGCCGGCGGCGCCGACGTCAAGGCCTTCTTCGTGCGCAAGGAGGCCAAGGCCCACGGCCTGGCGCGCCGGATCGAGGGGCCGCTGCTCGAGCCCTCTGACCGCTGCATGCTCGTGGAGGACGTCGTCACCACGGGCGGCTCGACCCTCCGCGCCTTGGACGCGATCCGCGACGAGGGCCACGAGGTCTGCGGCGTCCTGGCCATCTGTGACCGGCTGGCCGGTGGGGCCGAGGCGATCCAGGCCGCGGCCGGGGTGCCCTACGTCGCGCTCACCACCATCGACGACGTCTATCCGGAGCGCCCGGACCGGTAGCTGCGGTCTCCGTCGGCGCTCGCGGTTGGGCGCGGCGAACGTCAACGGCGACTATCGAGGGCGGCACGAGCGGTCGCTGCGGGCACGTGATGCGAAATAAGCGCCGTATGCGGGCTTATTTTGCGTCACCCCCCTCGCGCACGATCACAAACGCCCCGAAACTATCTCTTCAAAAGCAGGTCGTTGACGTTCGCCACGGATCACGGCGAACGCCGCAGGCTCAGTGCAGCTGTGGCAACGTCTTACAGAACGCCGAGACCTGATGGTCGGCCTGGACCAACCACCCGTTCGAGGTCGGCGTGAACATCACGATCGGATTGCCGTGAGCGATCGCCTGGCCGTACTTGAAGCCGATCTTGGAGACGTTGACGCCCAGCGTGTAGGCCAGCGCGGTCTGGTACTCGAGCCGGGTCAGGGGCTCGCCGCAGCCGCGCAGGCGCGCGGCGCCGCCAAGCTGCGCGATCACCGAGTTCAGCTTGCCCAGCTCGATCGTGCGCGCCCGCTGGACGTGGATGTCCTTGTGCTCGACGCGGGCGGCTGAGAGCGCCGGCGGCAGCAACCCGATCACCAACAGGCCCACGGCCACCGCGCCCGCCGCGGTCGCGACCGGCCCGGTCACGCCGCCCAGCCGCGGCGGGTCGGCCAGCACCCGGCCGACGAACACGCCGGCGAGCACGATCATCACGCCGGCGGCCTCGAACATGTAGCGGGCCAGGCCCGGCCACCCGTGCAGGGCGAAGGCGATCTCCACGATCACCCAGCCGACCACGCCCCCCGCGAGCACCAGCGTCACGCGGTCGGCCCGGGACCGTCGCCACGCCGCGAGGGCCACCGCCAGCAGGGCGGCGACCTCGAGCGGCCAGTAGTGCAGCCCCAGGAAGCGCGTGATCGTGCCTCCGACCTGGTTTGAGGTCAGCCGGCGACCGGAGTCCATCGCGTTGGCGGCGGCCACGAACGGCGTGCGCGAGGTGAGCGCCGGAATCCCGAACCAGAGCAGCGCCATCACCACCACCCCGCCGATCAGCACCGGGCGGGTGGCGGGACGGCGCACCCAGGCCCACAGCAGGTAGAGGCCCAGGAACGGCCATACCTCCGGGCGCCCGAGTCCGGCGAGCGCCCCCGCCACGAAGGCCAGACGCGTGTGGCCGTCGAGGTGCAGGTCGATCGCCGCCAGGCACAGCGCCACGATCATCGGGTCCGACTGCGAGCTGAGGATGTAGTGGAAGTAGTCCTGGATGCCCAGCAGCGCCAGGCCCGCGAAGATCCCCGCGGCCCAGCCGGCCCACCGCCGCTCGGGCGGGGCGTCGGTGAGCTTGTAGGCGATCCGCCCGGCGAACACGACCCCGCTGAGCGAGACGGCGGCGGACGTGATCATCCACAGGCGCAGCTCGTGTGAGCCCAGCAGCGCGTAGACCACCGTGAACACGTAGGGGAGCGGCTTCCACGACGGGGCGGCGTTGGTGTCGAGGCCGCCGTGCAGCGTCATGTGGCCCCAGGTCAGCCAGCCGTACGGGTCAAAACCCGGGCGGGTCTTGGCCCAGACGATCAGGACGGCCGAGAAGACGACGAGGAAGGCCGCCACGAGCCAGGCCTGGTAGCTCGCACCGAATCGGCGCAGGGACGGGCTGGACACGGCGGATCCGCGGGGTTCGCTCCCGTCGGGACGGGACGGGGCAGCTTCGACGGTGCTCTCGGACACGAGGACGCGCGGACGGTAGCACGGGGACCCTCCGCATCCCGCCGGGGTTCGATGCACCACGAACACGACTTCCGACGTACAATCGTCTCCTCGCCCGGGAGGAGAACGTGCCCCCGGCAGGAATCGAACCTGCATCCCGCGCTTAGGAGGCGCGTGCTCTATCCATTGAGCTACGAGGGCTTGAGCGGTGAGAGTAACCGCCCCCGCTCGGCCATCCATTCGTTGAGCACGCATTAATCGTGAGTGACAGGAAATCGCCGATCTGCTTCGATCCGGACATGGAGGTTGGTAGTTGCGCCGCGAGGTCGCGCGCTAAGCCGTGAGCATCGGTGCTTCGTCAGAGCTGCTGGTTGAGGAGCAGACCCCGGGCGACGTAGTCGAGCTCGGCGGCCAGGAGGTCACGGCGCGGTCTCCGCGCCAGCTGTTCTGGCGGCGGTTCCGCTCTGACCGCGTTGCCATGGTCTCGGCCGGATTCATCATCCTGCTCATCCTCATCGCGATCTTCGCGCCGCTGATCGTCAAGCTCCTCGGTGTCCCGGGTCCGTACGTCAACGACCCCAACGCCACCGACGCGTTCGGCAGCCCGCTGGGCCCGAGCGCCGCCCATCCCTTCGGCGTCGACCAGCTCGGCCGCGATGTCCTCTCGCGCACGATCTACGGAGCGCGCGTCTCGCTGGAGGTGGGGATCTTCGGAACCGCCATCGCCACCATCGTGGGCACCGTCGTCGGCCTGCTGGCGGGCTTCTACCGCGGCTGGGTCGACACCGTGGTCTCGAGAATCGTAGAGGTCTTCCTGGCCTTCCCGGTGTTGGTCATGGGCCTGGGCATCGGCGCGGCCTGTGGCGTGCGTGGCTGCGCCGGCGGCCTCATCCAGCCGGGGCTGGGGACGGTGATCTTCATCATCGTGATCAGCTCGTTCACGTACATCGCGCGTATCGCGCGAGGGCAGGTCCTCTCCTTACGTGAGAAGGAGTTCGTGGAGGCAGCGCGCTCGCTCGGGGCATCCAACCGGCGGATCCTCTTCCGCGAGATCCTGCCCAACCTCGTGGCGCCGCTGATCGTCTACGCGAGCCTGCTGATCCCGACCAACATCCTGCTCGAGGCGGGCCTCTCGTTCCTCGGCGTCGGCATCCGCCCGCCCACCGCCTCGTGGGGTCAGATGATCAACGACGCCTCCGCCATCTTCAACACCGCATGGTGGTACATGGTCTTTCCGGGAGCGGCACTGCTGCTCACGGTGCTGGCGTTCAACCTGGTCGGCGACGGCCTATTGGACGCCCTCAATCCGCGCGGGGAGTCGCGATGACGCCGCAGCTCTATCTGGGAAGCGTCTCCGCCGCGCACAACGCAACAGGAGGACACACCCTATGAGGGTCAGTCGTAGCCTGATCGCCTCGCTGGCGGTCACCGGGCTGCTTGCCGTGGGCATCACCGCCTGCGGGTCGAGCAACTCGAGTAGCTCGTCCGGGGGAGGATCGAGCTCGCAATCAAGCAGCAGCAACGGGAGCAGCAGCAGCGGGGTTCCAACGATTCCGCTGAAGGCGGGGAGAACCCCGTCGGCCAGGTCCTCACCGGCCCGACCAAGAAGCGCGGTGGGACTCTGACCGTCTACTCCAGCGAAGACTTTGAGCACCTGGATCCGGGCGAGTCCTACTTCACGCAGGACTACGGCGTGGATTACGTCACGCAGCGTGCGCTGTTCGCCTACCTGCCGAACACGGCCAACGCGGTGAGCCCCGACCTCGCCACCGTGATCCCGACGACCGCCAACGGCGGCATCACCGACGGCGGCAAGACCGTCACCGTCCACATCCGCACGGGCGTGCACTTCAGCCCGCCGGTCAACCGCGAGGTGACCTCGGCCGACGTCGCCTACGCGATCGAGCGCGCCGCCAACCCCAACGTCGCCAACCCGTACTTCGCCGCGTACTTCGGCGCAGGCGCGCCGGCCCCGCTGGAGGGCGCGACGAGCCCGAACTACAAGGGCGGCCCGATTCCGGGCATCCAGACCCCGAACAAGACCACGATCGTGTTCCACACGGTCAAGCCGTCGGGCTCGTTCCTGGTCTCGGCGCTGAGCCTGCCGATCTCCATGCCGGTCCCGGAGAGCTTCGCGGGGCCGCTGGACAAGAAGTCGCCGACGACCTACGGCAGCAAGTATCTGGTCGCGACGGGGCCGTACATGATCAAGGCGGATCCCAAGACGGGCGTGTTCCAGGGCATCGGCTACCAGACCGGTAAGTCGCTGACGCTGGTGCGCAACCCCAACTGGAACCCCAAGACCGACTTCCGCCCGGCCTATCTGAACCAGATCAACTTCAGCATCGGCGGTGACGCGACGGTCATCGGCCGTCAGGTGCTGCAGGGCTCCGACGCGGTCCAGTTCGACACGCCGGCCCAGTCGACGGTCAAGCTGGCCTACGAGCAGTATCCGTCGCAGATCACGTTCACGCAGGGCTCCGGTGACCACTACGTGGCCCTCGACAACGCGGCGGGCGTGTTCAAGAACGTCAACCTGCGCCGCGCGGCATGGGCCAACCTCGACCGGGCGGCGATCATCAAGCTGCGCGGTGGGTCCCTCACCGGCTCGCCGGCGACGCACTTCATCTACCCCGGCGTTGACGGCTATGACCAGGCCGGCGGGGCCGCAGGCCCGCAGGTGCCGTGGAACAAGAGCGTGACCGGCAACCTCCAGGTCGCCGAGCAGTACATGAAGGCCGCCGGCTACAAGTCCGGCAAGTACACCGGTTCGGCCACCGTGCAGATCGTCGGCGCCAACAACGGCAATGACCCGGCGATCATCCAGCTGCTGAACACCGACCTCACCCAGCTGGGCTTCCATACCCACGTGAGCCTGGTGGACCAGTCGGTCATGTACGCGAAGTACTGCGGCGTGCCCAAGCAGGAGATCGACGCGTGCCCGACCGTCGGCTGGGTCCGTGACTTCGCCGACCCGCTGACGGTGCTCTACGTGCCGTTCTACGGCCCGGCGATCACCCCGACCAACAACTCCAACTGGGGTCAGGTCAACGATCCGCAGATCAACGCCGCGATGGAGAAGGCAGCGCTGGTCACCGACCCGACGGCACGCGCGCAGGCGTGGGCCAACGTCGACAAGATGCTCGTCAACCAGGCCGTCGCGATCCCCGAGGATTTCGACAACCAGGCCAACGTCGAGAGCAAGGACGTCGCGGGCGTCAACGAGCTGTGGAATACCGGGACCTGGGCCCTGGACTTCACCTCGCTGAAGAACCCGTAAGCAAGGAAAGGTGCCTCGCCGCCTTACGGCGGCGGGGCCCATCCCTGAGCCGGGCGGTCGGGAGCCGCATCCGCTAGAAAGACAAGAAACCAGCTATGGGAACGTACATCGTCCGCCGCATCCTCTGGGGCATCGTGCTGCTGCTAGCGGTCAGCGCGATCACGTTCATCTTCTTCAACGTCTTCCCGTCGGCCGATCCCGCGCAGCTGCGCGCCGGGCGCAATGCGAGCCCGGAGATCATCCATTACATCCGCCACGAGCTGGGGCTGGACAGGTCGGTGCCGGTGCAGTTCTTCGTCTACATGAAGAACATCTTCCTGCACTTCAACTTCGGCTACAGCTTCTACACCGGCGCCTCGGTGCTCAGCCTCATCAAGGACCGGCTGCCGGCCACGATCTCGCTCGCCGTGGGCGCCGCCATCATCTGGCTGATGATGGGGATCCCGGTCGGGATCATCTCGGCGATCAGGCGCGGCTCGCTGTTGGACCGCACGGCGATGGGCATCGCCCTGGTGTTCGTATCGATGCCGGTGTTCTGGCTGGGGCTGGTCGTGCTCTTCCTGTTCGCCGATGACATCGGGAAGTTCCACGTGTTCCCGGGGGCCAACACATACGTCGGGCTGACGGTGGATCCGACGAAATGGTTCACATCGCTCATCATGCCCTGGTTCGTGCTGGCGGCGACCTCGGCCGCGGTCTACTCCCGCGTGTTGCGCGGGAGCCTGCTGGAGGCCATGGGCGAGGACTACATCCGCACGGCGCGCGCCAAGGGCCTGCGCGAGCGCCGCGTCATCTTCCGGCACGGAGTGCGCTCGGCGATCACGCCAGTGGTGACGATCTTCGGGCTAGACCTGGGTGCCCTGCTGGGCGGCGCTGTGATCACCGAGACGGTGTTCAACATCCCGGGGATCGGACGGCTCAACTACGACGCGATCAACCACTCCGACTTCCCCATCGTGCAGGGGACGGTCATCCTGGCCACGCTGTTCATCGTCGTGGCCAATATCGTGGTCGACATCACGTACGCATATCTCGACCCGCGCGTCAGGTACACATGACCACCGAGACCGCGATCGCAGAACCCGGCACCGACGGGGACGGGCAGCCGCTGCTCAGCGTCGAGAACCTCCGCGTCTCGTTCCACACCGACGACGGCATCGTCCACGCCGTCGACGGCATCTCCTACACCCTGGAGGCCGGCAAGACGCTGGGGATCGTCGGCGAGTCGGGCTCGGGCAAGACCGTGTCCTCACTCACCACGCTGGGCCTCACGCGCAGCAAGCGCTCCAAGATCGAGGGCCGGATCATGTTCCAGGGCCAGGACATGGTCGCCATGGACGACACGCACCTACGCCGCGTCCGCGGCAACGACGTGTCGATGATCTTCCAGGACCCGCTGTCGGCGCTGCACCCGTTCTACAAGGTGGGCACCCAGCTGATCGAGGCGATGCAGGCGCATCGGAGCATCTCCAAGTCCGCTGCACGCCGTCGCGCGGCCGAGCTGCTCGAGCTCGTCGGCATCCCCGACCCCAAGCGCCGCGTCGATCAGTATCCGCACGAGTTCTCCGGCGGTATGCGCCAGCGCGCGATGATCGCGATGGCGCTGTCCAACGAGCCCAAGCTGCTCATCGCCGACGAGCCCACCACCGCGTTGGACGTCACGGTGCAGGCGCAGATCCTGTCGCTGCTCCAGGACCTCCAGCAGCGGCTCGGGACCGCCATCATCATCATCACCCACGATCTGGGCGTCGTGGCCGAGATCGCCGACGACATCTGCGTCATGTACGCCGGGCGCATCGTCGAGCGCGGGAATACGGACGACATCTTCCACAGTCCGCAGCATCCATACACGTGGGGTCTGCTCAGCTCGATCCCGCGGCTGGACAACCCTCGCGGTGAGGAGCTCGTGCCGATCTCGGGTCGGCCGCCGAGCCTCATCAACCGTCCGAGCGGCTGCCACTTCCATCCCCGCTGCCCCTATGTCCGCGACGCCCACAAGCGCGTGGATCCCAGGCTCGCCCCGGTCGACGGCAGCGCCGAGCACGTCGTGGCGTGCCTGCTCGAGTCCTCGGTGCGCACCCGGATCTGGGACGGCATCCGGACCGGCCGCGACGCCGAGTCGCTGCGGCGGATGGCCGCCGCCTCGGCGGAGCCGGACTACTCCGCGGTGGCGATTCCTGTAGCGGACGAGAGCGAGGGCACCGAGCCGGGGCTCACCGAGTCAGATGTGCTCGAGTCAGAGCCGCCGGGAGTGCAGCACGGAGCGGCGCCGCCCAGCACCCTCGACGAGGTCAACCGCCGCTTCCAGACCGACCGCGAGCCCGAAGATGTGTGAGCGATGACGAACCTGATCGAGGTCCGCGACCTCGTCAAGCACTTCCCCATCAGGCGCGGCGTGATCTTCCAGAAGCAGATCGGCGCCGTGAAGGCGGTGGATGGCATCAGCTTCGACGTCGAGCAGGGCGAGACGCTCGGCATCGTCGGCGAGACGGGCTGCGGCAAGAGCACCACCGCGCGGCTGCTCTGCCGGCTGATGGACCCCACCTCCGGATCGATCATGTTCGACGGCCGCGAGGTCGGCACGCAGAAGGGCGATGCTCTCAAGGCGCTGCATCGCGACATGCAGATGGTCTTCCAGGACCCCTATTCGTCGCTCAACCCGCGCAAGTCCGTCGGGTCGATCATCTCCGACCCGTACGTGATCCACGGGCTGTACACCGGCGACGGCGAGCGCAAGCGCCGCGTTCAGGACCTGATGGATCGCGTCGGGCTCAACCCCGAGCACTACAACCGCTATCCCCACGAGTTCTCCGGCGGGCAGCGCCAGCGCATCGGCGTGGCCAGGGCGATCGCCCTGGAGCCCAAGCTGCTCATCGCCGACGAGCCGGTCTCGGCGCTGGACGTCTCCATCCAGGCCCAGGTCCTCAACCTGCTGCGCGAGCTTCAGCGCGACATGGGGCTGACGCTCGTCTTCATCGCCCACGACCTATCGGTGGTACGCCACATGTGCGACCGCGTGGCCGTCATGTATCTGGGCAGGATCGTCGAGATGGCCGACAGCGACGTGCTCTACACCTCGCCCCGCCATCCCTACACCGGCGCGCTCCTCTCCGCGGTGCCGGTGCCTGATCCTCGCGGCGGCACCCAGAAGCGCCAGCTGCTCACCGGCGACGTCCCCAGCCCGGCCAACCCGCCGTCGGCGTGCCGCTTCCACACCCGCTGCCCCAAGGCCCAGCCGAAGTGCTCGGAGGATGATCCGCCGCTCGAGCGCAAGGCCGGCGGCTCGATCGCGGCGTGCCACTTCCCGCTGACCGACGACGAGGTCGCCGCCCGCCTGCCGGTGGCCCTCTCGCGCCAGCGGGGCGAGCCCGAGCCCGCGACCTAGGACGCGACTAGGCCCCGCTCGCCCCGGCCCCGCCCGCCCACCCGCTCAGCGGGCCGGCTCAGGCCTCTTCGGCGTCGTCCTCGTCGCTGTCGTCCTCTTCCTCGTCGTCCTCTTCGTCGTCATCGTCGACGTAGAGCGATTCTGAGGCCAGTTCGCTGCCGCGCTTGTCCCACAGCTTGATCTCCAGCAGGTCCGAGCGGTAGTTGTCGGGCGCCACCAGCGTGAAGCGCTCCTCGATCAGCTCGCACTGGTCGACGGCCAGGTTGGCCAGCTCGGCGGTCACCACGGCGCCGCCCGGGATCATCGGCACGCCCCACACGAGCGTCATGTCGGCGACGTTGCCCTGCTGCCCGCGCCACTGGGCCACGACCTCGTCGTTGATGTCCAGCTTCCAGTCCGGGTTGCTCTCGGCGGTCTCCGACGGTGTAGTCGGCGCGGGTCTCGAAGTCCACCGGACCCCGGCCGCCGTGTTCCGCGCCCTCGCTGAACGAGACGAATCCGAACAGCTCGTAGCCAGTGGTTGTCCGGGCGACGGCCGGCACATAGGTGCGCCCGGCGTAGGAGCGGTCGGGGAACCAGGCGATGTCTCCCGCCTCGCCGAGATCCTCGCCGTCGGAGTCGAGGTCGCGGCAGGCAGTCAGGAAGTGGTCGCGCAGCGTGTCGGCCCAGCGGCCGTAGGGCAGGGCCTCCTGGGGAGGCTCTGCGGCGAAGCTGATGACGAATCGCTCGGTGGGGGGCATCTGCGGCCGGGAGCCTAGCGGGCTGGTGGGTCCGTGGGTGTCTGGGGCGCCTGCCTCCAGACGGACGCTTGGGAGATATTGACTCGATGGTGGGCAATATCTACCAAGATCCCCTGCAAAGGCCCTCATTTGCGCCCCGCCCCACCTGTTCCTTAAGCCCGCCGTTGATGTGCGCCGATACCCAGGCCAGACGCCCCAACCCCCTCGGGAGGCAGCAGCGCCAGGCTCAGTACGCGCCCCGGCGTGTCAAAACGGCCGGGATCGTCTTCACGAGAATGGAGAGGTCGAGGAGGATCGACCAGCGCTCCAGGTAGAGGAAGTCCAGGCGCACCAGGTCGTCGAAGTCCAGCTCGGCACGCCCCGAGACCTGCCAGAGCCCGGTGATCCCGGGCATGACCAGGTAGCGCTTCTTGTGCCAGTCCTCGAGGCGCTCGAAGTCGCGCATCGGCAGCGGTCGCGGCCCCACCAGCGACATCTCGCCGCGGATGACGTTGGCGAGCTGGGGCAGCTCGTCGAGGGAGAAGCGACGCAGGAAACGCCCGGTCGAGGTGAGCCGCGGGTCGTCGCGGATCTTGAACAGGGCGCCGGAGAGCTCGTTGAACGGCTCGAGCTCGGCCTGGATCTGGTCGGCGTGCTGGCGCATGGTGCGGAACTTCAGGCAGCTGAACGGCTTGCCGCCCATTCCCGGCCGCACCGAGCGGTAGATGATCGGCCCCGGTGAGCTGAGCTTGACCGCGATCGCGATCGCCGCCAGGACCGGGGACATGAGCACCAGGCCGACCGTCGACAGAGTGAGGTCAAACGTCCGCTTGGCCGCGAACTGGACGCCGTCGAACACCGGCGGGCGCAGCGTGAACAGCGGCACCGACTCGCCGGGCATGAACACCGCGCGGTCGATGAGGATCTCCATCGTCGAGGGCGCCACGTGCACGGTGACGCCCCGCTGGTGGCAGCGATCGACGAGATCCAGGGCCCGCTCCTGCGGGAAGTCCGGGTCGGCGATGATGACCTCGTCGATCCGCTCGGCCGCGAGCACCTCGGAGAGCTGGTCGAGCCGCCCCATCGAGCGCAGGCCGTTCTCGGGACGCGGCGTGAGCGAGATGAAGCCGACGAGGTCCACCTGGGTCCGCGACCGGCCGCCGATCGCGTGGGCCACCTCCTCGATGTGGCTGCCCGAGCCGACCAGCAGCGCTCGCCGCCGGTAGCCGGCCTGCTCGAGCACCCAGCCGGTGAAGCGGGTGTAGAGCTCGCGCAGGATCGAGATGTACGCGGTGCCGAAGAAGAGCGCGCCGTAGAAGATGTAGTAGCTCTTGAAGTGGTTGCCGGTGGCCAGGGCGAAGATCAGGGCGATCACCGTCGCCTGGAACAGCGCGGCGAAGATCTTGGGCAGGCCGGGACGGCGTGGGCGATCTGCGTACAGGTCGACGCGCGCGAACATCAGCACCGTGAGCAGGTACGCGAACGCCAGCGGCTCGCGGGTGTTGCTCCACACCGCGGCGAAGCTGAAGCCGCCGCGGAGGGCGAGCTTGATCGCGATCGCGGTGGCGATCGCCGCCGTGACGCCGACGAAGTCCACCGTGAGCAGCGTGAGCACGCGGGCGAGGCGCCGCAGCGTCTCCTTGCGCAGCAGAAACATGAGCACGGGCGGCCGTTTGCGCCGAACGTCGCGTTCGGGCAGCACGACTGGCACGGCGGCGCCGTGCCTGCCAGTACGGCTTGGAATGGCCTCTTTGTGATCGATTGTCACGCTAAGCAGGGCCGATCGCTGGGACCCCCGCACGTCGTAACGGTATCTCGTCTCCGAAGTTACGAGGAACCTGGCCATGCAAGGGCCCCGCAGCCCATCCCGCTTTACGCGGGCTCGACGCTCACGGAACGTCGCCGATGAGGCCTTCGCGGCCGGCCTTCTCGATGGTCCGCTCCAGTCCCTCCATGAGCTGGATCTCCGGGCTCCAGCCCAGGACCTTCTCCGCGAGGGTGATGTCGGGTTGGCGGACCTGCGGATCGTCGGTGGGCAGCGCCTCGTAGACGATCTGGGACTTGGATCCGGTGACCTTGATCACGGCTTCGGCCAGCTCCAGCAGCGTGAACTCGTTGGGGTTGCCGACGTTAACGGGGTTGTGGTAGCCGGACTCCGAGAGGGCGATCATGCCCCGGATGAGGTCATCGACAAAACAGAAGGACCGCGTCTGAGACCCGTCACCGAAGACCGTGATCGGGCGATCCTGGAGGGCTTGGCGCAGGAAGGTCGGGATCGCGCGGCCGTCGTGGGGGCGCATACGGGGCCCGTAGGTGTTGAAGATGCGGATGATCGCGGTGTCGACACCCTGCTGGCGGTGGTAGGCCATGGTGAGCGCCTCGGCGTAGCGCTTGGCCTCGTCATAGACCCCGCGCGGGCCGATCGGGTTGACATGGCCCCAATAGCTCTCGGGCTGAGGGTGGACCTGCGGGTCGCCATAGACCTCGCTGGTCGACGCGGTGAGAAACCGCGCTCGGTGCGCCTTGGCCAGGCCGAGCGTGTGGTGGGTCCCGTAGGAGCCGACCTTCAGCGTGTGCAGCGGCAGGCGCAGGTAGTCGATCGGAGAGGCCGGGGAGGCCAGGTGGTAGACCGAAGTCGATCGGCTCGTCGACGTAGTACGGCTCGATGATGTCCACGCTGAGATGACGGAAGTCGTCGGAGCGGAGATGGGCGATGTTGGCCAGCGAGCCGGTTTCGAGGTTGTCGACGCAGATGACGCGGTTGCCGCGCCGCAGCAGCTCCTCGCACAGATGGGATCCGAGGAAGCCGCAGCCCCCGGTGACTAGGCAGGTTGACATAGGCGCCAATCTAGCGGCGCGTCTGTCAGCCGGTCTCCTGCGACGGACGGGCCGGCTCGGTCGGTGGGCGGGATCCGGTTACCCACTCACCCTCTTCGCGCTTCCAGATTGGCGCGCGGGCCTTGATTTCGTCGATGATCTCCCGGGCCCCGGCGAACGCCTCGGCGCGGTGGGGAGCCGATACGGCGATCGCCACCGATGCCTCGGACAGCGGCACCGTGCCCACGCGATGCTCGGCCGCCGCCGCACACAACCCGTGGCGCTCGATCGCCTCGGCGACGATGCGCTCCATGTGGCGCTCGGCCATCTCCGCGTAGGCCTCGTAGTCAAGCTCGGCCACCTGGCGGGTGACGCCGGTGAAGGTGACCACCGCCCCCGCCCGGGGGTCTGACACGCGGGCGACGAGCGGGTCCAGCGCCAGCGGCTCGTCGGTGACCCGCACGTGGGCGACGCCCACCGAGCCTCCGGACACGGGCGGGATCAGCGCCAGCTCGTCGCCCGCGGACAGGCGGTGACCGTGGTCGGCGTACTCGTGATTGACCGCCATCACCACCGGGACGTCGCGGATGACGTCGCTCAGACGGGCCAGCGCGTCGGACACGCGGGCGTCATCGGGCAGCTCGAGCGCGACCTCGTCGTGGCCGGCGCGTTCGCGCAGTCCGGCGAAGAGGCGGACGGTGACGTTCATGGCGACAAGGCTACGCCTCTGTTGCGTGGCGATTAGGACGGCTGCTCGGCAGGAGCGATCTTGCCTATGCTCCCGCCTGATTTCTGGGAATCAATCAGGAGGAGGAGCGCTATGCGTTCAATGAGGACATGGCTGTCCGCCGCGGTACCGCTGGTGTGCGCGGCAGCCATCGTGGGCTGCGGGAGCAGCAACAGCTCGTCATCGTCATCGTCGGCCGCCGCCGCGACGACATCGTCATCAACGTCCGCGGCGGCTACGAGCTCGGCGGCCTCGAGCTCGGCGGCTCCGGCGGGCGCGGACGCCACGGTCGTGGCGCTGGTCCCGGCCGCCGTCAAATCCAAGGGCACGCTGACCGTCGCGTCTGACGCCAGCTACGCGCCGAACGAGTTCTTCGCATCCGACGGCCACACCATCATCGGGATGGACGCCGATCTGAGCAAGGCGCTGGCGGCGGTCATGGGCCTGAAGGCCAACGTCGTCAACGAGACGTTCGACGGCATCATCCCCGGTCTGGCGGCGGGCAAGTACGACATGGGCGCGTCGTCGTTCACTGACACCAAGGCGCGCGAGAAGGTCGTCAACTTCGTCGATTACTTCTCCGCGGGAACCTCGTTCATCACCAAGGCGTCGGGCGGCACATCGGTGAGCGGACTCGCCGACCTGTGCGGCAAGACCGTCGCGGTGGAGAAGGGCACGACCGAGGAGACCGACGCGACCGCTCAGGGCGTGAAGTGCAAGAAGGGCGGCAAGCCCAACGTCACCGTGCTCACGTTCGCCGATCAGAACGGCGCCAACCTGGCGCTGTCCAGCGGCCGCGCGCAGATCGTCATGGCGGACTCGCCGGTGGCGTCCTACGCGGTCAAGAAGTCCAATGGTGGGTTGAAGCTCGTGGGCACGACTTACGGCACGGCCCCCTACGGCCTCGCCGTACCGAAAACCGGTGACCTGGACAAGCCGGTGCTCGCCGCGCTGAAGGTGCTGATGAGCAACGGGACCTATTCAAAGATCATGGCCAAGTGGGGGCTCCAGAATGGAGCCATCTCGCCGGCCGATGTGAAGATCAACGGCGCCACGAGCTAGTAGAACTCACGCTCAGAGGTGAGCACCTCCGAGCTTTCATCACCCGGAACGGAACGGCCCGAGGACATCGAGGCCGTTCCGGTCCGGCGCCCGGGCCGGTGGATTGCGTCGGCGATCATCCTGATCATCGCGGCGTCGATCGTCCGCGCGATCATCGTCAACGGCAACTTCCATTGGGGGGTCGTCGGTCACTATCTGTTCGACCCCCGGATCCTCAGCGGCGTGAGGATCACGATCGAGCTGACCGTCATCTCGATGGCCGTCGGGATCGTGCTCGGCGTGGTCCTCGCCGTCATGCGCCTGTCGCCCAACCCGCTCGTGTCGGGCTTCAGCTGGCTTTACATCTGGTTCTTCCGTGGCACGCCGCTGCTCGTCCAGCTCCTGTTCTGGCTCTTCGGCGGGGCGCTGTTCAGCCATATCACCCTCGGCGTCCCGTTCGGCGGCCCGGCGATCATCAACGTCTCATACAACTCGCTCATCGGCGCCTTCACCGCTGCCGTCCTCGGGTTCGGGCTCAACGAGGGGGCCTACATGGCCGAGATCGTCCGCGCCGGAATCATCTCAGTGGACGAGGGGCAGACCGAGGCCGCGCAATCACTCGGCCTGTCACGGCTGCAGACCCTGCGCCTCATCGTCATCCCGCAGGCGATGCGGGTCATCCTTCCGCCGACCGGCAACGAGACGATCTCGATGCTCAAGAACACCTCGCTGGTCTACGTGCTCGGTTCGGTCTTCGATCTGCTGTTCGTTGCGCAGCAGATCTACGCCGCCACCTACCAGACGATCCCGCTCCTGATCGTGGCCAGCCTGTGGTACCTAGCGATGACCAGCGTGCTCTACGTCGGGCAGTTCTTCATCGAGCGACGGTATGGACGGGGCTTCTCCCGGGCCCAGCAAATGACGATGCGGGCGCGGTGGCTCGGGATGGGGCGAGGCGGCGCCGGCGGTGTGGGGGCCGGTGGATGACCGGTCCGATGGTCAGGGCCGAGGCCGTTCACAAGCGCTTCGGTCGCCTCGAGGTGCTGAAGGGCATCGACCTCGACGTCGCCCGCGGAGAGGTGATGTGCCTGCTGGGACCGTCCGGGTCGGGGAAATCGACCTTCCTGCGCTGCATCAACCACCTGGAGAAGATCAACTCCGGCCGACTGTTCGTCGACGGGGACCTGGTCGGCTACCGCGAGTCCGGCGGCAAGCTCCACGAGCTGCGCGACAAGGAGATCACCCAGAAACGCTCAGAGATCGGGATGGTGTTCCAGCAGTTCAACCTGTTCCCGCACAAGACGGCGGTCGAGAACGTGATGCTGGCGCCGGTCCGGGTCAAGGGCGTGAGCCGGGCTGAGGCGCGCGACAAGGCGGTCGAGCTGCTCGGCCGCGTCGGCCTGTCGGACAAGGTCGACACCTACCCGAGGGCGCTCTCGGGCGGCCAGCAGCAGCGCGTCGCCATCGCCCGGGCGCTGGCCATGGAGCCCAAGCTGATGCTGTTCGACGAGCCCACTTCGGCGCTTGACCCCGAGCTGGTCGGCGACGTGCTCGATGCGATGCGCCGGCTCGCCCACGAGGGTATGACGATGATCGTCGTGACGCATGAGATCGGCTTCGCGCGCGAGGTCGGCGACACCGTGGTCTTCATGGACGCCGGTGTGGTCGTCGAGTCCGGCAAGCCCGCGCAGGTGCTCGACAATCCACAGCACGACCGGACCCGGACCTTCCTCCACAAGGTCCTGTAGCGGCGCCGGGGTGACGGCAGGCGCCTCCGGGTAACCTCCGGTGGCGATGGCCACCGCCGACGAGCACCGCACGATCGCCCCGATCGTCGGTCCCGATGACCCGCGGCACTTCACGGACTCGGGGATCGAGATCAACGCGCTCTATGACGAGCGCGACCTCCCGCCCGATCTGGACAAGCGCCTCGGGCAGCCCGGCGAGTACCCCTACACGCGCGGCGTACATCGCGAGATGTACCGCACGCAGCTGTGGACGATGCGCCAGTACGCGGGCTACGCCTCGGCCAAGGAATCCAACGAGCGCTACCACTACCTGCTCGAGCACGGCTCGACCGGGCTGAGCATGGCCTTCGACCTGCCCACGCAGCTCGGCCTGGACTCCGACGACCCGCGCTGCCTGGGCGAGGTGGGCCGCACCGGCGTGGCCATCGACACGATCGACGACATGCGGACGGCGTTCGATCGGATCCCGCTGGACCAGGTCTCGACGTCGATGACGATCAACGCCCCGGCGGGGGTGCTCCTGCTCCTCTACGAGCTCGTGGGCGAGGAGCAGGGCGTCGCCTCCGAGCAGCTGCGCGGGACCACCCAGAACGACATCCTCAAGGAGTACATCGCCCGCGGGAACTTCATCTACCCGCCCGAGGGCGCGATCCGCCTGACCACGGACCTGTTCGCCTACTGCAACGAGCGGGTGCCGAAGTGGAACACAGTCAGTATCAGCGGCTACCACTTCCGGGAGAAGGGCTGCTCGGCGGTCCAGGAGGTGGCGTTCACGCTGGCCAACGGCATCGCCTACGTTCAGGCGGCGCTCGACGCCGGGCTGGAGATCGACCGCTTCGCTCCCCGCCTGGCCTTCTTCTTCAACGGCCACAACAACGTCTTCCAGGAGGTGGCCAAGTTCCGCGCCGCCCGGCGGATGTGGGCCGCGATCATGCGCGAGCGCTTCGGCGCCCAGGACGAGCGGTCCTGGCGGCTGCGCTTCCACACCCAGACCGGCGGCGTGACGCTGACCGCGCAGCAGCCGGAGAACAACATCGTCCGCGTCGCCCTCCAGGGCTTCGCCGCGGTCTGCGGCGGCACCCAGTCCCTGCACACCAACGGCTACGACGAGGCGCTCGCGCTCCCCACCGAGCGCGCGGCCAAGATCGCCCTGCGCACGCAGCAGATCATCGGCTACGAGTCGGGCGCCGCCGACACCGTCGACCCGTTCGCCGGCTCCTACTTCGTGGAGGCGCTCACCGACGAGATCGAGCGCCGCGCCCAGGAACTCATCGACAAGGTCGACGAACTGGGCGGCTCGGTGCAGGCGATCGACTTCATCAAGAACGAGATCGAGGAGTCGGCGTTCGGCTATCACGAGCGCTACCGGATCGAGCAGGACATCGTCGTCGGGGTCAATAAGTTCGTCGAGGACACGCCTGAGGTGCCCGACATCCTGCGCGTGGACCCCGAGTCAGAGCGCGAGCAGGTCGCGCGCCTCAAAGCGTTCAAGGACGACCGCGACGGGGCGGTGGTGGAGCAGCGCCTCGAGGAGATCCGCGAGTGCGCCCGCGGGACCGACAACATGCTGCCGGTGCTGCGCCAGGCGCTGAAGGACCGCTGCTCGATCGGTGAGGTGTGCGGGGCGATGCGCGACGTGTTCGGCGACTACAAGCCGAACTATTGATGGCGCTTGCCACCGTCACCTTCCCGCAGGTCGTGCTCGCGATCCACATCCTCGCGGTGGTGATCGCGTTCGGCGGCGTATTCGCCTTTCCGCTGATGTTCGGCGCGGCGGTGCGCACGGACCCAGAGGTCATCCCGTGGCTGCTGCGCGCGCGCCAGCAGGTGGGGCGCTACCTCATCAATCCCGGCCTGCTCTTCGTCATCCTCGCCGGCATCTACCTGGCCTCCAAGGAGCACCAGTGGAGCAGCTTCTACGTCGGCTGGGGCATCTTCGCTGCCATTGTCCTCGGCGCGCTCGAGGGATCGTTCATCATCCGGCCGGCCGGGCGGCTCGCTGCGCTTGCTGAGCGCGACCTCGCCGCAACCGCAGTCCCCGCCGGCGGCCGGCGCACGAGCGCCGAGTGGAGTGCGGAATATGGCGCGACGTTGCGGCGGTTCACGCTCGCCGGCAACGCGATGGTCGCCATCGTGGTGTTGACGATCTTCTTCATGGCCACCCATCTCGGCGCCTGAGGTGCGGATCTTCCTCGCTGGTGCCAGCGGGGTGATCGGCGTGAGATTGCTGCCGCTGCTCATCGCCGACGGTCACACGGTGGCGGCGATGACCCGCTCGCCCTCCAAGGCCGACGGGCTGGCCCAAGCCGGCGGCGAGCCGGTGATCTGCGATGTCTTTGACGCCGACGCGGTGACGGCCGCGGTGTCGGCGTTCGCCCCCGACCTGGTCATGCACCAGCTCACCGACCTGCCCGACGACGCCTCCCAGATCGGCGACTACGGCGAGCGCAACGACCGCATTCGCCGGGAGGGCACCCGCAACCTCTTATCCGCGGCCGCAGCGGCGGGGGTCCCCGGGGCTCGCTTCCTGGCCCAGAGCATCGCCTGGGATCTGCCGGGCGAGCGCGGTGAGCGCAACCGGGCCTTTGAGCGGACGGTGCTCGACGCCGGCGGCGTGATCATCCGCTACGGGCAGCTCTATGGCCCCGGGACCTACTACCCGGACCCCGACGCGCCGCCGCCTCCGCCACGCGTCCACGTGGACGAGGCGGCGAGGGCGACGGTCCCGCTGCTGAACGCCGAGCCCGGCGTGGTCGAGGTGGTCGAGCCGGCGTAGCGGCCCGGGCCCGCGGCGGCGCAGCGGCGCGGCCTAGTGGCCAGCCTCCTCGCGGGCCTGCATCGGCAGCTTGAAGGCGAGGGCGAACGTCAACGCCAGCGGGATGAGCGTCACCCAGGCGGTGATCTCGAGGGCGTCGGTCGGCAGGTGCCCGGCGGTCAGTCGCGAGAAGAACACCGTCCCCAGGACCGCCACGCCCAGCGCGCTGGCGAGCTGCTGGACGGCGTTGAGCAGTCCGGAGGCCGAGCCGACCTCCTCCATGGCCACGCCGGCCAGGATGATGTCGAACAGCTGCCCGAACACGAATCCGGCGCCCAGTCCCATGAGCGCCAAAGCCGGGACCAGCGCCCAGGTGCTCGCTCCGGTCGCGCCCGAGACCGTGAGCGCCAGGACCACCGCGCCGGCGCCCGAGAGGGCGATGCCGAGGTGCAGCAGGTGGCGGCCCAGCTTGGCCACCAGGGCGAAGGAGACGACCATCGAGATGACCATCCCGGCCGTCATCGGCACCAGGGTCAGCCCGGCGTGCACCGGTGAGAAGCCCTCGCCGACCTGGCAGAACAGCGACACGATCAGGATCAGCCCCGCGAACACGGCGAAGAACCCGAGCGCCACGGCGATCCCGTCCACGTAGGTCCGGTTGCGCAGGAGGCTGGGCTCGATCAGCGGCGCCGCCTGGCGCCGGCGCTCGTAGCCCAGGAACGCGACCAGGAGCACGGCGCCGGCGGCGAGCATGACGAAGATCCACGCCGGCCATCCCTCGGCCCGGCCCTGGATGAGCGGGTAGATGATCGCGACCGAGGCCAGGCCGACCAGGATCATGCCCACGAGGTCCAGCCGCGTGCCCGGCTTGGCGGCGCCGTGGGGCAGGTAGCGCAGCGCTCCGGCGAAGGCGACCGCGCCGATCGGGATGTTGATGAGGAACACCATCCGCCAGCCGGTGCTGAGGATGTTGGCGTCGATGAGGACGCCGGCCAGGATCGGCGCGGCGATCGCCGACAGGCCCATCACGGGTCCGAAGCTGGCGAAGACCCTGCCCTCCTCCTCCTTGGGGAAGACCTCCTTGAGCAGACCGAACCCCTGGGGGATGAGCAGCGCGCCGAACCCGCCCTGGAGCGCCCGGGTCACGATCAGGAGCTCGGCGGACGGCGCGACGGCGCACAGGGCCGACATCAGCGTGAAGCCGAACGAGCCGATCAGGAACAGCCGTCGCCGCCCGAAGATGTCGCCCAGGCGGGCACCGGTGACCAGCAGCACCGCGAAGCTGAGCGTGTAGGCCGCACCCAGCCACTGCAGCGTCGTGGCGCCGCCGCCGAGGTCGCGGCGGATCGACGGGCCCGCGACGTTGACGATCGTCGCGTCGATGAGGTCCATGACCTCCGCGCACAGCACGATCGCGAGGACGAGCCAGCGCGCCGCGTACAGGCCGTCGCCGGCGGGGGCGTCGTCGGTGAGGGGTTGTGGGTACTCGGTTGCGGGCGGAATCGAGGTGGTGGACATGCGGTGCCTCTCGCTTGAAGTCGGGTCCGGCGGTGAACGGTGTTCGTGCCGAACGCTGTTCGTAACGAACATTGTACGTCACGAACGGTGATCGGTCAAGGGATAGAATCCGTGAGGTGGAATCGCCCCCGCGTCCGCGCAGCACCCGGGACCGTCCCGCCAAGGCGCCGTTGAGCGAGGACGTGATCCTCGACACCGCGATGCGGATCCTGCGCGAGGAGGGGCTCGACGCCGTGACGATGCGGCGGCTGGCGTCGGATCTCGACACGGGGCCGGCGTCGCTCTACGTCTACATCCGCAACCGTGACGAGCTGCTCAACGCCCTGTTTGACCGTGTCGGCGGCATGGTGGAGCTGGAGCAGCCCGATCCCGCACGCTGGCGCGAGCAGCTGCACCGCCTCGTCGAGGGGCTGCTCAGGGTGATGGAGGAGCACCGCGGCATCGCGCGGGTCGCGGTGGCCAACGTGCCCACCGGCGAGAGCGCGCTCCGGGTGGCCGACAACCTCATGGGCCTGCTGCTCGCGGGCGGGGTCACGCCCCGGGACGCGGCCTGGTCCTGCGATGTCATACCGCTGTTCGTCACTGCTTCCGCGGTCGAGACCGCCACCTACCAGGAGCGCGGCGACGTGCAGGACGACGTCGTCGACAAGCTCCAGGGCATCTTCACCACGCTTTCGCCTGAGCGCTTCCCCAATCTCGCGCGCCATGGCGAGGACATGGTCAGCGGCGACGGCGACGAGCGCTTTCACTTCGGCATCGACACCTTCCTCGACGGGCTTGTCGCGCGCGCGGGGCGCTCGTAGACGGCCGCGCCGGGAGCGCGCATGCAAGCCTCGGGACGGCGGGAGGAGTCGCGTGTGCCCGCGCGAACCCCGATGTCATGACTGAGCACCAGAGCAGCCGAACGCTCGTCAAGTCGGCGCCCGAGCTGTGGGCGGAGTGCAGCGACGCCGCGTCGCTGGCCCGGCATCTGGGGGCGTTCGGCGAGATTCGCATCACCAAGCTCGAGCCTGAGACCGCCGTTGCCTGGGAGGGCGCCGCCGCCAGCGGCACGGTGCGGCTCGAGTCGTCGGGATGGGGGACCCGCGTGACCCTGACGGTCAAGGAGGAGGCACCGCCGCCGGCAGGGCCCGAGGCGCTCGAGCCCGAGCCCGAACCGGCGGCCGTGGCCGTCGAGGAGCCCGAACTCGAACCCGAGCTCGAACCGGTGAGCGTCGAGGAGCCCGAACTCGAACCCGAGCTCGAACCGGTGAGCGTCGAGGAGCCCGACCCGGTCTCCCTCGACCCCCTGCCCCGGGCCGGGGTGTTCGCTCGCTTCCGCCTGGCGTTCCGGCGCAGGCCGGTCCCCGAACTCGAGCCCGACCCGGAACCCGTCGCCGAGGCACCCCCCGAGCCCGAGCCCGCCGCCGAGTGGCCCTCCGAGCCGGAACCGGTAGCCGAGGCCCCGCCCGAGCCCGAGCCCGTCGCCGAGGCCCCACCGGAGCCCGAGCCGGCCCGGACCGCGGGCGAGGACGCGCTCGTCGCGGCTCTCGACAGCCTGGGCATGGCCCACCACCGCCCCTACTCGCGCGCGTAGCCCCGGCGGGCCGTTCGCCGGCCCCGCGGAGCCCCTAGACTCGCCCGCCATGATGCGAGACAAGGCTCCCGAGACGTATGAGGAAAAGCTGGCCCAGCTCGAGGGGCTGCGCGAGCACGCGATCCACAACGCCGGCCAGGCCGCGGTGGACAAGCAGCACGAGAAGGGCAAGCTCACCGCCCGTGAGCGGATCGCCAAGCTGCTGGACCCGGGGTCCTTCCAGGAGCTCGACGTGTTCGTGCGCCACCGCACGCTGGACTTCGACATGCAGAGCAACCGGCCCTATGGCGATGCGGTGGTCACCGGCCACGGCACGATCGACGGCCGCCGCGTCTGCGTGTTCAGCCAGGACTTCACCGTCTTCGGCGGCTCGCTGGGCGAGGTCATGGCCGAGAAGATGTGCAAGATCATGGATCTGGCGGCCAAGATCGGCTGCCCCGTGATCGGGATCAACGACTCCGGCGGCGCCCGCATCCAGGAGGGCGTGGTGTCGCTCGGCGCCTACGGCGACGTGTTCCTGCGCAACGTGCGCTGCAGCGGCGTCATCCCCCAGATCTCGCTGGTCATGGGCCCGTGCGCCGGCGGCGCCGTCTACTCGCCCGCGATCACGGACTTCGTCTTCATGGTCAAGGAGACCTCGCACATGTTCATCACCGGCCCCGAGGTGATCAAGACGGTCACCGGCGAGGAGGTCGGGTTCGAGGAGCTGGGCGGGGCGATGTCCCACAACTCCAAGTCCGGAGTGGCCCACTTCGCCTCCGACGACGAGGACGCGTGCCTGGAGGACGCCCGGTACCTGCTCAGCTTCCTGCCGCAGAACAACCTGGAGACCCCGCCCCGGGTGATCCCCACCGACGACCCGCTGCGCGAGGACCCCGAGCTGGACTCGATCGTCCCCGACAACGCCAATAAGCCGTACGACATGCGCGACGTCATCCACCTCATCGTCGATGACGGCGAGTTCTTCGAGGTCCACGAGCACTACGCGCGCAACCTCGTGTGCGGCTTCGCACGGCTCGACGGGTACTCGATCGGCGTCGTCGGCAACCAGCCCTCCCAGCTTGCCGGGGTGCTCGACATCGAGTCCTCGGAGAAGGGCGCGCGCTTCATCCGCACCTGCGACGCCTTCAACATCCCCATCCTCACCTTCTGCGACGTCCCCGGCTTCCTGCCGGGCACCACGCAGGAGTGGGGCGGGATCATCCGCCACGGCGCGAAGCTGCTCTACGCCTATGCGGAGGCGACCGTCCCCAAGATCACGATCATCACGCGCAAGGCCTACGGCGGCGCCTACGACGTCATGGGGTCAAAGCACCTGGCGGCCGACTTCAACTTCGCGTGGCCGACCGCCGAGGTGGCGGTGATGGGCCCCGAGGGCGCGGTCAACATCATCTACCGCCGCGACATCTCGAGCTCACCCACCCCGGACTCGCGCCGCCAGAAGCTCATCGAGGACTACAAGGCGCACTTCGCCAACCCCTACGTGGCGGCCGAGCGCGGCTACATCGACGACGTGATCGTCCCCCACGAGACCCGGCCCAAGATCATCACGGCGCTCCAGACGCTCCAGACCAAGCGCGAGCCGGGACCCCGGCGCAAGCACGGCAACATCCCGCTCTAGGCGCGCGGTCCTAGAGGCTGATCTCCTGGGCCGGCACGGTGCCGGCCCGCCACGCGTCGTAGGCGGCCATCGCCACGGCGAGGTCCTGGATGGCCAGTCCGGTCGAGTCAAACAGCGTGACCGACGCCGGCCCCGGCCGGCCGGGCGCCTCGCCGGCGAGGACGTCCCCCAGCTCTGTCACCTGATCGCGGGCGACCAGCCCGCCCGCGATGGCGCCGGTCAGCTCGCCGCCGTGGGACGCCTGGTGCCATTCGTCGCAGAACAGGCTGCACGAGGCCACGGCGCCGATGGATGCCTCCGCCTTGCCCGGCCCGTCGGCGCCGAGCATGTTGAGATGCATCCCGGCGCGCAGGTCGCTAGCGCCGATCACCACCTGCGATCCTGGGGTGACGCAGCAGACGACGTCGCACCGGACCGCGTCCTCCCGGGAGCCCACCGACCACCCCAGCTCCTCGGCCAGCGCATCGGCGACGTCCTCACGCGGATCCGAGCACACCCCCGCGGAGTAGCCGTCGGCGACCAGGCAGCGCGCGGTCCACGCGCCGTGCAGCCCACAGCCGATGATGCCGACGGTGCCGGCGTTCTCCGCCGCCAGCGCCTGCGTGGCCACCGCCGCCACCGCGCCCGTGCGCAGCGCGGTCACCGCGCGGGCGTCGAGCAGCATCAGCGGCGCGCCCGTCTCGGCGTCCGAGAGGCAGATGACCCCCATCACCGTCGGCAGGCCGCGAGCCGGGTTGCCCGGGAACGAGGTGATCCACTTCAGGAGGGCCACGCCGTCGCCGCGCGCCGGCATCGCCCGGAAGTCCCCGAATGGGGGGCTCTGCAGGTAGATCTTGGCCGGCATGGACCAATCTCCCGCGTGAAAGCGCAGAAAAGCTTCACGAACCCGCGCAATGGCGGTGGCCGGGGGGACAGCGCTCAGAATTGTGGGGTAGTCAAGAACCGGTAAAGGTGACACGCCCCGCTGACGATACCTTTGGTGACGCGATGAACCGACGTCCGAAGCTCTCGATCGTGGCCCCGGGCGCCTCCGAGGAGGAGGCCGCCGCGCTGGTGGCTGCTCTCGAACGGTTCATGCGTGAGACCGCACCTCGGTCCGCGCCCTCGCACCAACAGCGCAACCCCTGGCAACAGGCGGCTCTGCGTGAGGGAGTGGCTCGCCAGCCGGAGCTACTCCCACCGTGGATCTGAGCCTGCCCACGCGAGTCATCCACCGCCTCGCCGCCGCGCTCGTCGCGGCAGTTCTGCTGCTCTTCGCTGGCCTCGCCGCCGTCGCCTCGGCCGCCCCGCTGCGCGGCGGGTCGGTCGGCGCCGTGATGCGCGTCGGCCGCGCTCCCGCCGTCCCTGCGGGCGCGAGCGCCCGTGGTGCGCTGCCGGGCGTCTCGGTGATCGACGCCACCGTGGCACTGCAGCCCCGGGATCCGGCGGCGCTGGCCGCGTACGCCCACGCTGTCTCGACGCCCGGCTCGTCCCTGTATCACCACTATCTGAGCGTCGCCCAGTTTGCCCAGCGCTTCGCCCCCGGGGTCGCCTCGGTGGCGAGCGTACGAGCCGCCCTGCAGGCTCAGGGCCTGGCGCCGGGCCCGCTGGCCGCCAATGGCCTGTCCCTCGACGTCACCGCGTCGGCGGGCACCATGTCCAAGGCGTTTGCCACCTCGTTCCGGCGCTACCGGGTCACCGGCGGCGGCACCGCCTTTGCCAACACGGCTGCGCCCGCGCTCCCCGCATCGGTCTCCGGCGCGGTGCAGAGCGTGATCGGGCTCGATTCGCTGCAGGTCCCGCACCCGGCAGGGCTCACGAGGGCTCGCCGCGGCCGGCGGCAGGGCCATGCCGCGTCCACGACGGCCCCCGGCGAGGGCGCCCCGTGCACCACGGGCGCCAACAGCGGCGGCTACACCGCCCCCGAGATCGCGGACGCCTACGGCCTCTCGGACCTCTACGCCGCCGGCGACGGCGGCAGCGGGACGACGGTGGCCGTGTTTGAGCTCGAGCCCTACTCCGCCACTGACATCGCCGCCTACCAGAGCTGCTACCAGACCGCGACTCCGGTCACCAACGTCACGGTCGACGGTGGCCCGGGCACCGGCGCGGGCTCGGGCGAGGCGGCGCTGGACATCGAGGATCTCATCGGGCTCGCGCCCAACACGTCGATCCTCGTCTACTCGGGCAAGAACAGCGGCAGCGGGGCCATCGACACCTATCGGGCCATCGTCACCCAGGACCGCGCCAAGGTCATCTCGACTTCCTGGGGGCTGTGCGAGCCCCAGGAGGGCGCGTCGGCCGCGTCCACGGAGAACACGCTGTTCCAGGAGGCCGCCGTTCAGGGCCAGACCATCTTTGCCGCCGCCGGCGATCACGGCGTCAAGGACTGCGTCAGCGGCAGCCACTCCAACAGTGCCGCGGTGGACGATCCCGCCAGCCAGCCCTACGTCACGGGCGTCGGCGGCACGTCGCTGGCGACGGTCGGGCCCCCGCCCTCTGAGAGCGTCTGGAACAGCAACTGGAACACCGGAAACGGCGCGGCGTCGGGCGCGGGCGGCGGCGGTGTCTCGGTCCTCTGGGGACAGCCCAGCTATCAGTCGGGGGTCGCGCTCGCCCAGTCCGGGGTGGCGTGCACCGGTTCGGGCACGTCCTGCCGCGAGGTTCCCGACGTCTCCGCCGACGCCGACATCCTCACCGGCTACAGCATCTACTACAACCGGCGCTGGTCGATCTTCGGCGGCACCAGCGCCGCCGCGCCCACCTGGGCGGCGCTCGCGGCGCTCGCCAACGCCTCGGTGGCGTGCACCGGCAAGACCGTCGGGTTCGCCAACCCGGCGCTCTACCAGGCGGCGCGCAGCGACTACGGCACGTACTTCAACGACGTCACCGCGGGCAACAACTCCTACGGCGGCCTCACCGGCTTCACTGCCGGTACCGGCTACGACATGGCCTCAGGGCTGGGCTCGCCCAAGGGCGCAGCCGTCGCCGCCGTGCTCTGCGGCTCCACCTGGACCCCGCCGGCTCCGCCGCCCGCGCCCGCTCCGGCCCCCACGCCCCCGCCCCCGCCGGTCGTCACGCTGACCCGCCCGGCGGCGCAGACCGCTCGCGTCGGCCAGGCCGTCCGCCTTGCGCTCCACGCCACCGACAGCGCCGGTCAGGGCCTCACCTATCGGGCCACCGGCCTGCCAGCAGGCCTCTCGGTGGCCGGAAGCACCGGCCTGATCACCGGGAGCCCCAGCCGCGCCGGGAAGACCAACGCCACCATCACCGTCACCGACTCGTCGGGCTCGACCGCGCAGGCGGCCGTGGCCTGGACCGTGGCGGGCCGGCCGACGATCACCGGCGGCCTCAGCGTCAACGCCCAGGGCCGCCCGTCGCTGGCGCTCAGGGTGGGCGCTGGGAGCAACGCGCCGGCGATCCAGTCGATCGTCGTCGTCCCCTCGCGCCAGATCCGCTTCGCCAAGCGAACCCGCGACCTCTCGCGAGGGATCACGGTGCGCAACGGCTCGGGCCATCGCCTCAAGAGCGCGGCCAAGCTCCGCGGCGGCGACCTCGTGGTCACGCTGCGCAGTTCCGCGGTGCGCAGCGCATCGCTGCGCGTCACCGTCCCCGCAATTACGCTGATCAAGGCCAAGAAGCCCTCTCGCAAGCACCACGGCGCCGCCGTGCTGCAGAGCCTGACGGTCACCGTGACCGACGTCTTGTCGTTCCGCACCGCCTTCTCTGTGCGCTGATTTGGCCGCATTTCCCCTTGCACAGGGGAAAATGGGTGGATCCAGATCGGGTTTTGGTAATTTGTGTGCGAGCCCTTTCGCGGCACGCGCCCGTTCCCAACCCGGAAGGACCCCATGGAGCCAACTTCGATCCAATCAAAGGCACCCCGCACCGGCTCGCTGGAGAACCCGGAGATCGTGGAGAACGTTCCGGGCCACGTCATTCCGATCCTCGAGCGGGAGTTCGACGACTTCGACACCGAGTCCACCCGCTATCTCAAGGGCGACCTCAAAGAGGACGACTTCATCAAGTTCCGCCTCAAGCAAGGTGTCTACGGCCAGCGCCAGGCCGACGTGCAGATGGCTCGGGTCAAGCTGCCGATGGGAGGCGTGACCCCTGACCAGCTCGACGCCTTCGCCGACGTCATCGAGAAGTACGTCCCGCTGCGCAAGGGCCACATCACGACGCGCCAGAACATTCAGATGCACCACGTGCCGCTCCCCGACATCGCGCAGCTCATCCGCGAGCTCGGCGACGCCGGCCTCTCCTCGCGGGAGGGCTGCGGCAACACGATGCGCAACGTCACCGGCGACCCCCGCGCGGGCACGCTCGCGGGCGAGCTGTTCGACATCACGCCGTACGCCGGCGCCTACGTCCGCTACTTCGTCCGCCACCCCACGACCCAGGCGATGCCCCGCAAGGTCAAGACGGCGTTCACGGCCACCGACGAGGACAACGCCATCACCCAGATCCACGACATGGCCTTCACCCCGCGAGAGCGCGACGGGGTCCGCGGGGTCGAGGTGCGCGTCGGCGGCGGCACGTCGATCATGCCCCGCCTGGCCCCCGTTCTCTACGAGTTCGTCGAGCTCGACAACGGCGACTACCTGAAGGTCACCGAGGCCTGCATGCGCATCTTCGACCGCCAGGACTTCCTGCGCGTCAACCGCGCCCGCGCCCGGATCAAGGTGCTCATCGACAAGATCGGCATCGACGCCTTCCGCGACATGGTCGAGGAAGAGCTCGAGGGCGAATGGGTCGACCAGCGCGACTTCTCCCTCGACGAGATCATGTACGGGCTCGACGAGGAGGCCAGCGCGCCGGCAGCGGGCAGCCAGTACGCGTCTCCCAACGGTGATCGCCGCCAGTTCGACCGCTTCATGGAGTCAAACGTCCAGGCCCAGCGCCAGCGTGGCTTCGTCACGGTCGAGGTCAAGGTCCGCCGCGGCGACCTCACCCCCGAGCAGCTCCGCGGCCTCGGCGAGATCATGCGCTCCTACTCCGGGGGCGCCGCGCGCACCACGGTGCACCAGAACCTGGTGCTGCGCTGGGTGCGTCCGGAGTCGGTGTACGAGGTCTGGCAGGAGCTCTTGAAGCTGGAGCTGGGCGACGCCGGCGCCGACGAGATCTCCGATGTGGTGAGCTGCCCGGGGACGGACTCGTGCAAGCTCGGCATCACCAGTTCGATGGGCCTCAATGCGGCGGTGCAGGAGCGGATCGTGCAGATGGACATCGATGACCCGCTGACGCGCCGGATGCACGTGAAGATGAGCGGTTGCCCCAACGGCTGCAGCCAGCACCACATCGCCGACATCGGGTTCTACGGCGCCTCCATCAAGGTCGGTGAGCACACCATTCCGGCCTACATCGCGCACATCGGCGGGACCTACGAGGGCGGCGAGGTCCGCTACGGACAACGCCTCAAAGCACGACTGCCCGCCAAGCGCGTGCCCGAGGCCGTCGAGCGCTGGATACGCTTCTACGAGTCAGACCGTCAGGACGGCGAGGTCTTCCATGCCTTCGCGCAGCGCGTCGGTGCCTCCGAGTTCGAGGGTCGCGTGAAGGATCTGACGATGCCGATCGAATTCAACCTCGAGAACATGAACCAATTCATCGACTTCAACCGCGAAGGCCCGTTCCAGGTCCAGCGCGGTGAGGGGGAGTGCGCGGTTTGAGCAGCCGGACGACGCACGCAGCGCCCGATCAGGGCGAGCCTGGACGGCGAGCGGGCGCGATCAGCGTGCGCGTCCCCGATCTCGAGGGCGCGACGGCGCAGGAGGTGCTCGCCTACGGCGTGGAGCACTTCCATCCGCGGTTGACGCTCGCCTGCTCCTTCCAGAAAGAGGAGTCGGTGCTGTTCCACATGCTCTCGGAGATCGAGGCGGGACCGGAGCGCATTCACGCGTTCACGATCGACACCGGCGTGCTCTTCCCCGAGACGCTGGCGACGTGGAAGCAATTCGAGGATCGCTATCCGCAGATCGCGATCAGGGTCATGGACGCGCGCAGCCCTGGCGAGCCATGGACGGTGCAGAACTGCTGCAGCGCCGCCAAGGTCGCGGGGCTCGAGGCGGCATTGGCGGACGTCGACGCCTGGGTCACCGGCATCCGGCGCGAGCAGGCGCCCACGCGCGCCGCGGCGCCGAAGCTCGAGCAGGACGAGCGGCGCGGGATCTGGAAGCTCAACCCGCTCGCCGACTGGAGCGAGAAGGACATCTGGACCTACATCTTCAAGCACGACCTGCCGTACAACCCCCTGCACGACCAGGGCTACGCCTCCATCGGCTGCGCCCCGTGCACCCAGCCCGGCGAAGGCCGCGACGGCCGCTGGGCCGGCACCGACAAGACCGAGTGCGGGATCCACGTGGTGTAGACACGTGAGTGCTCACCTCCCACCCCACCGCCCCAGCTACGTCCCTCCCGGATAAGCGCCAAACCCCCGACCAGCCTGCCCGCTGATGAACCCAGTCCACTATGAGCTGTCCCACCTCGAGACCCTCGAGGCCGAGTCCATCCACATCTTCCGTGAGGTGGCCGCAGAGTTCGAACGCCCCGTGCTGCTGTTCAGCGGCGGCAAGGACTCGATCGTGCTGCTGCGGCTGGCCGAGAAGGCCTTCCGCCCCGGCAAGTTCCCGTTCCCGGTCATGCACGTGGACACCGGGCACAACTTCCCGGAGGTCACCGCCTTCCGTGACCGCATCGTCTCGGACCTGGGTGAGCGACTGATCGTCGCCTCCGTCCAGGACTCCATCGACAAGGGCCGGGTCACCGAGGAGACCGGACCGCGCGCGTCGCGCAACCGTCTCCAGACGACGACCCTGCTCGACGCCATCGAGGAGCACGGCTTCGACGCTGCCTTCGGCGGCGCCCGCCGCGACGAGGAGCGCGCCCGCGCCAAGGAGCGGGTGTTCAGCTTCCGCGACGACTTCGGCCAATGGGATCCCAAGCGCCAGCGCCCCGAGCTGTGGTCGATCTACAACGGCAACATCCGCAAGGGCGAGCACGTCCGCGTGTTCCCCATCTCCAACTGGACCGAGCTCGACGTCTGGCAGTACATCGGCGTCGAGGAGCTGGAGATCCCGTCGATCTACTTCTCGCACGAGCGCGACGTGTTCGCGCGGGACGGCATGCTCTATGCCCACAACGAGTTCATCGAGCTGATGGACGGCGAGGAGCCCTTCCCCGAGTCGGTGCGCTACCGCACCGTGGGCGACATGACCTGCACCGGCGCCGTGCGCTCGACGGCCGTCACCCTCGAGGACGTGGTGGCGGAGATCGCCGCCACCCGGATCACCGAGCGGGGCGAGACCCGTGCCGACGACCGTGTCACCGAGGCGGCGATGGAGGATCGCAAGCGTGAAGGCTATTTCTGAGATGAATGAGAACGGCTCCGTACCGACTCCGGCACCGCCCGAGAACGAGTACGCGATCCGCCGCCGGCACTCCGAGCTGCTGCGGATCGCCACCGCCGGCTCGGTCGACGACGGCAAGTCCACGCTCATCGGGCGCTTGCTGCATGACTCCAAGTCGATCTTCGAGGATCAGATGGAGCACGTGGTCCAGACCTCCGAGCGCCGCGGTGACGGCTACCTGAACCTGGCGCTGCTCACGGATGGCCTGCGCGCCGAGCGCGAGCAGGGCATCACCATCGACGTCGCCTACCGGTACTTCGCCACGCCGCGGCGCAAGTTCATCATCGCCGACACCCCCGGCCACGAGCAGTACACGCGCAACATGGTGACCGGCGCCTCCACCGCGGACGTCTCGATCGTGCTCGTCGACGCGCGCAAGGGCGTGTCCGAGCAGACGCGGCGCCACATGTACATCGCGTCGCTGCTGCGGATCCCCCACCTCGTCGTGTGCGTCAACAAGATGGACCTCGTCAACTACGACGAGGACGTCTTCTACAGCATCCTGGAGGAGGTCACCGACTGGTCGGCGCGCCTCCAGGTCCCCGACATCACCTTCGTCCCGATCTCGGCGCTGCACGGCGACAACGTGGTCGACCGCTCCCACGCCATGCAGTGGTACGGCGCCGCCCCGCTGCTCTACCACCTCGAGCACGTCGTCATCGCCCAGGACCGCAACCTCAACGACGTCCGCTTCCCGGTGCAGTGGGTCATCCGCCCCATGAACGACGCCCACCACGACTACCGCGGCTACGCCGGCCAGGTGGCCGGCGGGGTCATCTGCCCCGGCACGGAGGTCGTGGCGCTGCCCGGCGGCCAGCGGACCACCGTGGCCGCGATCGACACCTTCAACGGCGAGATCGAAGCGGCGTTCCCCACGATGAGCGTGGCGCTGCGCTTCGCCACCGAGATCGACGTCTCCCGCGGTGACATGCTCGTCGAGGCCACCGATCAGCCCACCACCGCCCGTGAGCTCGATGCCCACATCTGCTGGATGAGCGAGCAGCCGCTGGCCCCGCGCGGCAAGTATGTGATCAAGCACACGACGCGCTCGGCCCGGGCGATCATCGAGGCGATCGACCACCGCATCGACATCAACACGCTCGAGCACGTCAAGGCCGACCAACTCGGCCTCAACGAGATCGGACGCGTACGCCTGCGCTGCAGCGCGCCGCTCGTCGTCGACCCCTACGCGCGCAACCGCACCACCGGCAGCTTCATCCTCATCGACGAGTCGACCAACGACACCGTCGGCGCGGGGATGATCATCAACGCGACGTCCTAGGACGAGGCGCCCAGCGGCCTAGAGCCGGGCTGCGACAGCGCCGACCGCCAGGAGCACGAGCGCCGGCCATAGGGCCTGGAGCGCGCGCTCGAGCGGCTCGGCGAGCTCGTGCGCGTCCAGCGAGCGCGTCTCCCCGGAGGTGAGCGTCTGGGTGCCGGTGAGAGCGGCCGTACGCCGCCGCAGCTCTCGGGCGGGCGTGCTCAGCCGCCGCTGAGCCACGCTGAGCAGGGTGCATGCCATCGCCACCAGTACCCCGGCCGGGCGGACCTGGAGCGCGTTGACGAAGTAGCCGGTGAACGCGGGAAAGGCGCCCCAGGCCAGCGCGAACCATGTGTCGTCGTGGATGCGGCCGCCGAACAGCTCGAGGTTGTAGGCGACCACCAGGAACGCCCCGATGGCGACGAGCGGGGCCAGCCAGGCGGAGATGGTGATCGCGCCGGCGATTCCGATGGCCACCGCGCCGCCGAGGCTCGTCACGGCCAGGACGATGAGCGTGGTCCGGCTCAGGCGTGTCTGCAGCGGGCGCCCGTGGAGCTCGTCGAGCGCGTGGGCGGCGATCCCGACGGCCAGGAAGAACGCGGCGAGCGCGGCAGCGAGGCGGTCGGCGTGGAGGACGGGTGCGGCGGCGGCGCCGAGGGCCACGTAGCTGAGGTGCCAGGCCGTGTACGGCGGGTGCAGCAGCGTGACCAGGTCGCGCCACCCGCCCGGGGCCAGGGCGTAGAACGCCGGCCGGCTCGGGCTCGGGCTTGCTGGTCCGGGCTGGGGCCGCGTGTGCTCTGGGGGCCGGGGCCGCGTGTGCTCAGGCGCTGTGGCCGTGTCTCACTCCCGACATGACCAGGCCCGCCCCGAAGCTCATCCGGCGCTGGATGACGCCCTCGATGCCCGCCGCGGTCCAGAGCCGCGGGAGGTCGGGGTGGGCGGAGTGAAACTGCTCGATGTTCGGGCCCAGGAACCGGCCCACCTCATACCAGGCGGGCGACACCAGCCGACCGATGAGGGGCAGCCCCGCGCGGGTGTGGACCTGCCACAGCCGCCGGAGGACCGCGTTGTCGGGGACGCCGAACTCCACCATCCCGATCCGGCCTCCGGGCTTCACGACCCGGGCCAGCTCCCTGAGCGTCGCGGCCGGATCGTCGACGTAGCGCAACAGGTAGGTGAACGTGAGGGCATCGAAGGCCGCGTCGTCAAAGGGCAGGTGCTCCGCCTCGCCGTGCACGAAGGTGATGCCGGAACGGCTGTGCGCGCGGGCGACCTCGAGCATCGCCTCCGACTGGTCCAGCGCGGTCACCAGTGCGCCTCGTTGTGCGAGCGCTGACGCCACCATGCCCGTCCCGGTCGCCACGTCCAGGATCCGCTGGCCCGGCTGCGGGCGGACGGCTGACACCATCGCGGCGCGCCACCGCGGATCCTGCCCGAAGCTCATCACCGCGCCCGTGCGGTCATAGCGCCGCGGCAGCCCGTCGAACAGCTGGAGCGCGTGGCGCTTGCGCGGGGAGGCGGCGGCGGAGCCCATCGGTGACCAAGACTACGGAGTGGGGGTCATTCGCATCACCTGGCGCCAGCTCGAGCGCGAGCCCGAAGCCGTCCTGGTCGATGTGGCGCAGGCCCTTGCGCGTACTGCGCGGTAAAGTGGCCGCCGCATGTTCTCGAAGGTGCTGATCGCCAACCGCGGCGAGATCGCGGTCAGAATCGTACGCGCGTGTGAGGAGCTCGGGATCGCCACCGTGGCGGTCTACTCGGAGCTCGACCGCGATGCCCTGCACGTCAAGCGCGCCGACGAGGCCTATCTGCTCGGCGCCGGGCCGGCCTCCGAGAGCTACCTCAATATCGAGAAGCTCATCGAGGTCATCAACCAGTGCGGCGCCGAGGCGGTCCATCCCGGCTACGGCTTCCTGGCCGAGAACGCCGCCTTCGCCAAGGCCCTGGAGGACAACGGCACGGTCTTCATCGGCCCGCCGGCCTCGGCAATCGAGGCCATGGGATCAAAGACCCGGGCCCGCGAGCTCATGCAGGAGGCCGGGGTGCCGATCGTCCCCGGGACGACGGAGCCCGTGGAGACGATCGAGGACGCCCAGAAGATCATCGACGAGACCATCGGCTATCCCGTGGCGGTGAAGGCCGCCGGCGGTGGCGGCGGCAAGGGCTTCCGCGTTGCGCTCTCCGAGGACAAGCTCTCAGACGCCTTCGAGGGCGCCGCGCGTGAGGGCGAGAAGTTCTTCGGCGACGCCACCGTGTATCTCGAGCGCTACCTGCCCGACCCCCGCCACGTCGAGGTCCAGGTCCTGGCCGATTCGCACGGCAACGTCATCCACCTGGGTGAGCGCGACTGCTCGCTTCAGCGCCGCCACCAGAAGCTGGTCGAGGAGGCGCCGGCCCCCGCCGTGAACGAGGAGCTCCGGGCCAAGATCGGCAAGATCGCCACCGACGCCGCAGCCGCCGTCAACTACACCGGCGCGGGCACGATCGAGGGGCTGCTCCAGGACGGCGAGTACTTCTTCCTCGAGATGAACACGCGCGTCCAGGTCGAGCACTGCGTCACCGAGATGGTGACCGGCATCGACATCGTCAAGGAGGGCATCAGGGTCGCGGCGGGGGAGAAGCTGTCGATCGCCCAGGACGAGGTCGAGCTCCGTGGGCATGCCATCGAGTGCCGCATCAACGCCGAGGACGCCTCCAAGAACTTCGCCCCCGCGCCGGGGACCATCGGCCACTACCGCGAGCCCACGGGCCCGGGCGTGCGGGTGGACTCCGGGGTCGGCCCCGGCTCGGAGATCACGCCGATGTACGACCCGATGGTGGCCAAGCTGATCGTGTGGGACGTCGACCGCGAGCAGGCCACCGCCCGCATGCTGAGGGCTCTGGGCGAGTACGAGATCACCGAGCTCAAGACCCTCATCCCCTTCCACCAGGCGATCATGGCCACCACGCAATGGGCCAACGCCGAGACCTGCCGCGACCTCATCGAGGATCGCAAGTGGCTCAAGGAGCTCGCCTTCCCGGCGCCCGCCGCGCCCAAGGACGAGGAGGACGAGGCCGAGCCGGTGGAGCAGAGCTACACCGTCGAGGTCTCGGGCAAGCGCTTTGACGTCAAGGTCATCGGCCCGCCCTTCGCCGGCGCCGCCGTCAACGGCTCGGCCCCCGCGGGTGCCGCCGCCGCGGGCGCCCGGCGGCCTGCGCGCCGCGCCGAGCGTGCCGGCGGGGGTGGTGGTGGCGGCGACACGCTCGCCTCGCCCATCCAGGGGACGGTGCTCAAGGTGGCCGTGGAGGCTGGCGCCGACGTGGACGAGGGCGCGCTCATCTGCGTCGTCGAGGCGATGAAGATGGAGAACGAGATCACCGCCCACAAGGCGGGCAAGGTCGCGGAGCTGCCCATCTCGGTGGGCGCGTCGGTCACCACGGGTGACACGCTGGCCGTGATCACCGCCGCCGCGTCCGAGTAGTCGCTTCGGCCGGGTCAGCCCGGCTCCGCCCGGTCAGCGCGGCTCGAGCAGCCGCGAAGCCCTCCGAACCCGCCTGGTCGGCCGCGGCGCCGACACGCCCGAGCAGGTCGACGCGCGGTTGCCGACCGCCGAGGGCGAGCTCGACGCCCAGTCGGAGTTCAGCCACGTCATCGTCAACGACCCCCTCGACGACGCGCTGGAGGAGCTCGTGGAGATCGTGCGTGGTGAGGTCGGGGCCGCCTCGCCGTCGCCGTCGTCCGAGTAGCGTCGCCGGCGATGCCGGCGCACGTCAACGACGGCTGTTGAGCGGGGCGCGTGGCCTGCCGCGTGGCCGCGACGTGACCTCGACGAGGGTGAATCGCTCCACTACGAGGCCATTTGCCCTCGTCGAGGGAACCGCCAGTCAGCGCCCGACCAGGCGCCGATCAGCCATCTCGCCCTGGTTGAGAACGCCGACCTCTATCTGATCGCCCCGGCCAGCGCCAACACCATCGCCAAGCTGGCCCACGGCCACGCCGACGGCCTGCTCACCACCGCGACCCTGGCCGCTGCGGGGGTGGGTGGGGCTCCCGTTCTCCTCGCCCCGGCGATGAACGACAGGATGTACCAACATCAGACGGTCCAGTCCAACCTCCGGCTGCTGGCCGACCGCGGCGTGACCGTGATCGCAGGCCTCGCTCAGCCGCGCACGAACGCCATGTTCTCGGCGTGCAGCTGCTTCTGCGGCGGCGTCGCGCGTCCCGCCGGCAAGGTCGTCGCGGCCGGGTCGGACGTGAGCTGCTCCAGGTAGGCCTCGTCCTCTGACAGGACCTCGAGCGCCCGCTGCCCGGTGTACGGCGCGCCGTGCCCGGGGACGACCCACTCGGCCTGCTCGGCCAGCGGCCGCAGCCGCTCCAGCGTGCCTCGGTAGACGGCGATCGAGCCGCCCGGTGAGAGCGCCGGGATCTCGACGGGCGAGAGATAGTCACCGCACACCAGCACGCGCGCCCACGGGAGCCAGTAGGCGACGCCGTCCGCCGTGTGCCCACCGGTCTCGTGCAGCTCGAGCTCGTGTCCCTCGGCGCCCTCGCCGATCTCCAGATGGCCGGGCACCGGCAGCGATTGCAGCGAGCCCAAGGCCAGCGGCCCCCGACCCTCGACGTAATGCTCGGCGTCGAACTCGCGCAGCTCTCGCTGGGCCTGGCCGAGCTCGGTGCTCAGGCGAGCCACGGTGGACTCGGCGCAGCCGAGCGCCGCGCCTCCGAACGCCAGCCGCCCCAGCAGGTGGTCCCAGTCGCCGTGGGTGGCGAGCAGCCCGGAGACCGGGAAGCCGGCCTGCTCGAGCACGTCGGGGAGCGCCCGCAGCTCCTCGGGGTAGAGCACCGAGTCGATCACGAACCCCTCGGTGCCCCCGCGCACCGCCGTGCACGTCGTCTGCCACATGTCGGACACGAACACGATCACGTCCGCGTGGAGCGCAACGGCGCGCATGGCGCAGTACGGCGCGGGTCAGCCGATGCCGAGCAGCTTGGCCGCTTCTTTGAGGCTGCCGACCTCGGCGTCCGGCTTCTTCTGACCGGCCTCGAGCTGCTGCTTGGTGCGGTTGACCCAGATCACCGGGACCTTCTTCTTCAGGCAGGGCTCGACGTCGTGGTAGTAGCTGGCGGCGACGTGCACCCACCCCTTCTTGGAGCCGATCCGTCGCTCGCACTCCGTGAAGTGCGCGGGATCGGGCTTATAGGAGCGGACCTGCTGGGCGGTGACGACGAGGTCGAAGTCGAGCGGGATGTGGCGCCGGGTCTGCCCCAGCAGCTTGTCGTCGATGTTGGAGATGAGCCCGCACTTGTACTGCTTGGAGATCTTGGTGAGCGTGGGGTTGGTCTCCTTGAACGGCTTCCAGCGGTGCACCGAGTCAGGGAGGAAGCCCGAGCGCGAGGGCTCCAGGGGCCAGCCGAGCTGCTTGGCGATCTGCACCGCGGTGCGGCGCAGGACCTCGGCGTAGAGCTCGTAGGACCCGGCTTCGATCTGCTGCTGAATCTCGTGGAACAGGGGCAGGAGCTCGTCGCGCTCGACGGTGAAGCCGTCGCGCTCGGCCTCCGCGCTGAAGGCCTCGAAGGCGCCCGTATCCCAGTCGATCAGCGTCCCATATACGTCGAAGGTGACAAAAGAGACGTTTTTCGGTATGGCCATGGGAGGGTGATAATGCCATGGGATCGCGGTGGGGCGCTTCGTGGTGCCGCCTGCGCACCGGAGTCAATAGAGTGGATCGCCGTCATGGATCTACTCGAATATCAGGGCAAGCAGCTGTTCGCCCGCCACGGAGTACCGGTTCCCGACGGCCAGCCGGCCCGCACCGTGGACGACGCTGTCTCCGCCGCTGAGGCGATCGGCTACCCCTGCGCGATCAAGGCCCAGGTGCAGATCGGAGGCCGCGGGAAGCTGGGCGGGATCAAGATTGCCAACACCCGCGCCGAGGCCGAGGAGTACGCCCGCGCCATTCTCGGCATGGACATCCGCGGCCTCACCGTCCACGAGCTGTGGGTCGAGGGCGCCTCGCAGATCGCGTCGGAGTACTACGCGTCGGTGATCTTCGACCGCTCGGCCAAGGCGCCGCTGGTCATGCTCTCCACCAAGGGCGGGATGGACATCGAGCAGGTCGCCGACGAGGACCCGGACGCCATCGCCAGCCTCCACGTCGATCCGCTGCTGGGCTTTCAGGACTTCCATGGCCGCCGCCTGGCCTACGAGGCCGGGGTCGACGCCGATGTCGTGCGCCCGGTGGGCGCGATGCTGGCCAAGCTCTACGACGTCTTCACCGCCGAGGAGGCGACGCTGGTGGAGGTCAACCCGTTGATCATCACCCCCGACCGCGAGGTCAAGGCGCTCGACGCCAAGGTGACGCTCGACGGCAATGCGCTCTATCGCCACGGCGAGAACGCCGCGCTGCGCGACCTCTCGTCCGAGGATCCGCAGGAGGTCATGGCCAAGGAGCGCGGCCTCACCTACGTCAAGCTCGACGGTGACATCGGCATCCTCGCCAACGGCGCCGGCCTGTCGATGTCCACGCTGGACGTCGTCGCCGAGGCCGGCGGCAGGCCGGCCAACTTCCTCGATGCCGGCGGCGGCTCGCGCGCCGACGCCATCACCGCGGCGGTCGAGGTCATCCTCTCCGACGACAAGGTCAAGGCGGTCCTGTTCAACATCTTCGGCGGGATCACGCGCTGCGACGAGGTGGCCAAGGGCCTCATCGAGGCCTTCGAGCAGATAAGCCCGTCGGTGCCCTTCGTGGTGCGCCTGGACGGCACCAACGGCGAGGAGGGCCGCAAGCTGCTCGCCGACGCCAACCTCCCCAACGTCTACGCCGAATCCACGATGGACGGCGCCGCCGCCAGGGTCGTGGAGCTCGCGGCTGCGGGAGCCCGGGCATGAGCATCCTCGTCGACCAGAACACCCGCCTGTGCACGTCGGGCATCACCGGCCGTGAGGGCACGTTTCACTCGTTGCGCAACCGCGAGTACGGCACCCAGGTCGTCGCCGGCGTCACCCCCGGCAAGGGTGGCCAGGACGTCGAGGGGATCCCCGTCTTCAACACCTTCCACGCGGCGGTGGAGAAGGAGGGCGCCAACACGGCGATGATCTTCGTGCCGCCGCGCTTCGCCGCCGACTCCATCCTCGAGGCCGAGGACGCCGGCATCGAGCTGATCATCTGCATCACCGAGGGCATCCCCGCCCACGACGAACTCCGCGTCTACAACACCCTCAAGAAGAACGGCGCAGCCGCCTGATCGGGCCCAACTGCCCCGGCATCCTGTCGCCGGGCAAGGCCAGCGTCGGCATCATCCCGGCGTCGTTCTTCAGCGAGGGCAACGTCGGCGTCGTGTCGCGCTCGGGCACGCTCACCTACCAGATCGGCAACGTCCTGGCCCAGAGCGGCTTCGGGAACTCGTCGATCGTGGGCATCGGCGGCGATCCGGTGCCGGGCACCGACTTCATCGACGTCATCGGGATGTTCCAGGACGACGACGAGACCGAGCTGATCGTCATGTGCGGCGAGATCGGCGGCGACGCCGAGGAGCAGGCGGCCGAGTTCATCGCCGCCAACGTCACCAAGCCGGTCATCGGTTACATCGCCGGGTTCACGGCCCCTCCGGGCAAGACCATGGGCCACGCGGGAGCGATCGTCTCCGGCTCCAAGGGCACCGCGGCCGCCAAGGCCGAGGCGCTCGAGGCCAAGGGCGTGAAGGTGGGGCGCACCCCCACTCAGGTCGCCGAGACCGCCGTCGCGCTGCTGGGCAAGTAGCCGCCCGGCCGCCGCTGCGCCCCGGCCCTCAGCCGCCGAGCCGGCCGGTAGGCTCGGCCGTCATGCCCGAGAAGTCGATTCTGGACGCCCGGCTGGCTGAGATCGACCGGCGGCTGCGCACGATCCAATCGGGGCTGAAGCCGGCCGCGCAGGCCGCGCAGGCTGAGCGCGAGGCGCGGGCCCCGGTGGTCCCGCCGGAGGCTGCGCCGGTCCCCAAGCGGCTCACTCCAGACGCGAGCGAGGTCGCCGCCCTCGTGGCTCAGCTCACGGCGCTGGTGGAGGCCCACGAGCGCCTGCTGTCCCGTGCCCGCGAGCAGGCCGACCGGCGCGAGCCCGCCGCCGCCGGGCCCTCGCTGAGTGTCTCGGCGGGCCCGTTTGCGAGCACCGAGGCGCTCCGGCGCTTCGAGCGCGCGCTCCAGACGCTGCCCGAGGTGCGCAGCGCCGTGGTGCGCGAGTACGAGGGTGCCGACCGCGCCATCGTCGACGTGCACCTCTCCGAGCCAACCCCGTAGTCTTAGGGACGTGGCAGGCTCGATCTCCTTCGCCCGCGGGGCGCCGTCGCTCGACATCGTCGACGTCGAGGGTCTGCGCGCGGCCGCCGACCAGGCCTTCACCAACGATCCGGGCGGGATGACCGCCTACGGCACCGCCGTGGGCTACGTGCCGTTGCGCGAGTGGATCGCCGAGCACCACGGCGTGGGTCCCGAGCAGGTGCTGGTCACCAACGGCTCGATGCAGGCCGACGCGTTCCTGTTCGACGCGCTGGTGGCCGAGGGCGACACGGTCATCGTGGAGCTGCCCACCTATGACCGGACGCTGCTGTCGCTGCGCAACCGCGGCGCCGACGTGCGGATGGTCGAGCTCGAGCCTGACGGCATCGACACCGCAGCGCTGGAGCGGGTGCTCCTCGCCGGGGCACAGCCCAAGCTCGCCCACATCATCCCCAACTTCCAGAACCCCGCGGGCTACACGCTCTCGGCGGCCAAGCGCGAGCGGCTGGTCGAGCTCGCGCGCACCCACGGCTTCACCATCTTCGAGGACGACCCCTACGTCACGCTGCGCTTCACGGGGGAGTCGCTGCCGACGATGTTCTCGACCGCCGGCGACACCGTCGTCTACGCGTCGTCGTTCTCAAAGACGGTCTGTCCCGGGATCCGGGTTGGCTACCTCGTCGGGCCGGCCGACCTCATCGCACGGATCGCCAAGATCGCCACCAGCACCTACATCTCGCCCAACATGGTGGCCCAGGGCATCGTCAACCAGTTCTGCCGCTCGGGCGCGATCGACCGCTCCATCGCCACCGTGCGCGACGCGCTGCGCGAGCGTGCCCACACGCTGTGCGACGAGCTGTCCGCTCAGCTTCCCGACGCCCGCTTCGTGGCGCCGGAGGGCGGGTACTTCCTGTGGGTGGATCTGCCCGACGGGACCGACGTGTCCGCCCTCTTCGACGCGGCCGCCGCGCGCGGCGTGCAGTTCGTCAAGGGCACCGACTTCGTGCTGGAGGGCGGCGAGTCGTCACTGCGCCTGGCCTACTCCGGCGTGACCCCGGCCGAGATCCGAGAGGGCGTCAAGCGCCTGGCCGAGGCCTACGCGGAGGTCGGCCGCCAGGTCAATGCGGCCTGAGGAGCTGAGAGCTCTCGGCGACCTCGCCGGCGACGCCGCCGCCGGGATCGCCAGCCAGGCCCGCGAGGTCCACGAGAGCATCGCCGCACGGGTCTTCGGCGCGCTGGGCCCGACGGCCGCGCCGGTGCGGGAGATCCATGACCGGGTCGCCGCCGGCGCCTACGCGGCGGCGTCCGCGTTCACCGGCGAGCTGGTCAAGGGCGGAGCGGCCGTGGCCAGCCTCGCGCGGCCCGATGACGCGCCGTCGCTGACCGAGGCACCGCGCGCGGGCCTGGCCGTCGGCGCGATCAACGGCATGTGGGGCGACCGCCTGCACCGCGACCGCAGCGCGCTGGCGACGCCGATGGCGGTGCGCGTCCGCGGGCGCGACGTGGCGCTCGACCCCGGCTCGCTGCGTGCCGCCTTCCCACAGGCCACGCCGCGGCTGGCGGTGTTCCTCCACGGCCTGTGCGAGACCGAGGACGCCTGGCGGCTGCGCGCCGCCCGGAGCGTCCCGTACGCGGAGCGCCTGCGCACGGAGCTGGGCTACACGCCGATCCTCATCCGCTACAACAGCGGGCTGCACATCTCCCACAACGGGCGGGCGCTGTCGGCGCTGCTCGACGCGCTGACCGAGCACTGGCCGGTGGAGGTCGCCGAGGTGGCGCTCATCGGCCACTCGATGGGCGGACTGGTCGCGCGGGGGGCCTGCCACTACGCCGCGGAGGGCTCGTGGCGTGAGCGGGTCCGCCACATCTTCATGCTGGGCTCGCCCCACAAGGGCGCGCCGCTCGAGCTCGGCTGCCAACGCGGTGTGCCACGCCGCCGCGCGCGTCCCGGAGCTGAGGCCGTTCGCGGCGCCCATCCGCGTGCGCAGCGTCGGCGTCAAGGACCTCGCCTACGGCTACGTCGTCGACGCCGACTGGGAGGGCCACGACCCTGACGCCTTCTGGACCAACACGGGCACGGTCGTCCCGTTCCTGGACACCGCGACCCACTACTTCGTCAGCGCCAGCCTCAGCCGTGAGCCCGACGCGCCCGTCGGCCGGCTGCTCGGCGACCTGCTCGTGCTGCGTCCCAGCGCCTGGTCACAGGGCGAGCGCGGCGAGCGCCTGCAGTTCCCGGTGGAGCAGTACGCCCACGTCGGCGGCGCCACCCACTTCGACCTGCTCAACCACCCGGCGGTGTACCGACAGATCCAGCCGCTGGCTGTCGGCGGGCACGCCGCAGCTGGCCGCTCAGGTCTGAGCCCGCTGCTCAGCGTCCGTAGCGCCCGCCGAGCACGAGCTGCTCGGGCAGCGCGATCCGCGGCGGGGGCGAGGGGTCGGCCAGGACCGACACGGTCTCGGCGACGCTGAAGGTGACCGTCGCGGTGGCGCCGTCGCTGCTCACCTGGACCTCCTCGCCATCGTTGGAGGCGACGCTGCCCTTCAGGCCGGGCTCGATCCCGGCGCCCTTGAGGTAGTGCAGGAGGTCCTCGGCCTCGTTCTCCAGGCGCAGGATGGTGACGCTGGCGCCGACCTCGCAGTCGGCCAGGGGCACGCCGACGATCCGCTCGCCCACCTTGATCGGATGGCCGTGGGGGCAGGTGGCGGCGTCGCCGACGGCGCTGCGGATGTAGGCCTCAAAGCGCGGGGTCATCGCGTACTCGAGCTTCTCGGCCTCCTCGTGGACGTCGTCCCACGGGACTCCGACGACGTCGGTGAGGAAGCGCTCGATCATCCGGTGGCGGCCGACGATGACCTCGGCCTGCTCGCGGCCGGATTCGGTGAACTCGATCTTGCGCCCGTCGGTGCGCTCGATGAAGCCGTCGCGTTCCAGGCGGCCGAGCATCTCGTGCACAGTCGGCGCCGAGAGCCGCATCGCCCGCGCCAGGTTGGCTCCGCTCATCGGCAGTCCCGCCTCATAGAGCCAGAACAGCGACTCCAGATATTCCTGCTCGGCGGTGGTGACCTGAGGCTCAGCCATGGCGATTGATCCTATCCGGTGGGTCCCTCCGGCTCGCGTGGCCCGCCCAGGTACCATCGGCCGCACCGTGTCACTCCCGCTCAAGCCGCCGATCGAGCCCCAGCTCGCCCGCTCGGGCAAGGAGCTGCCGCTGGGGGAGCAGTGGGCCTACGAGCCCAAGTTCGACGGCTTTCGCGCCATCGCGTTCGTCGACGGCGAGACCTTCACCATCCAGTCGCGCGGGGGCAAGCCGCTGGAGCGCTACTTCCCGGAGCTGAGCTTCCCGGCCGGCCGCTACGTCGTCGACGGCGAGATCGTCATCGATGCCGAGGACGGCCACGAGGACTTCGGCGCCCTCCAGCAGCGCATCCACCCCGCGGAGAGCCGCATCAACATGCTGGCCGAGCAGACGCCGGCGCGCTACGTCGCCTTCGACCTGCTGGCCCGCGACGACGAGGAGCTGCTCGCGCTCAGCTTCGGCGAGCGCCGTGCCGCTCTGGAGGAGCTCACCCGGGCCGGCATCGACCTCACCCCGCTCACCCGTGACCCCGACGGCACGGCCGAGTGGCTGCGCGACGGCGAGGGCGTCGTGGCCAAGGAGCTCGGAGCTCCCTATCGGCCGGGCCAGCGCAAGGGCATGGTCAAGGTCAAGCGGGTGCGGACGATCGACGCCGTCGTCGTCGGCTACCGGCCCGGCAAGGAGGAGGGCACGGTCGGCTCGCTCATCCTCGGGCTCTACGACGATGACGGGAAGCTGCACGTGGTCGGGCACTCCTCCGGGCTCAAGGCGTCAGAGAAGCGTGCCCTGGTGGGCAGCCTGGAGCCGTATGAGACGGGTGAGCGCGGGAGCGGGGATCCGAGCCGGTGGCAGAGCGAGCGCGAGCTGGAGTGGATCTCGCTGCGCCCCGAGCTGGTGGTGGAGGTCACCTTCGACCACGCCAGCGGCGGGCGGATCCGCCACGGCACCAAGATCCTGCGCTGGCGCGATGACAAGCCTCCGGTGGAGTGCCGCCTGGAACAGATGAAGTCCTAACGACGACAGGGAGACAGCCAATGCCGCTTCAAGGTGAATACGCGCCGAGCTCGGCCGAGTGGGTGCGCAATCAGGTGGAGGAGATCGAGAGCTCGGGCGGGACCCAGGGGACGGTGCTGCGCGGCGTGCCGGTGATCGTCGTCACCTCGATGGGCCATGGCTCCGGCAAGCTGCGCAAGAACCCGGTGATGCGCGTCGAGCACGACGGCAAGTACGCGGCGGTCGCCTCCAAGGGCGGCGCCCCCGAGCATCCGGCCTGGTACCGCAACCTCGTCGAGCATCCGCTGGTGGAGGTGCAGGACGCCACCGCCAAGGGCGACTTCACCGCGCGTGAGCTCGAGCGGCGATGAGCGCGCGCAGTGGTGGGAGCGGGCCGTCGCCGTGTGGCCCGACTACGCGGAGTACCAGAAGAAGACCGACCGCGAGATCCCGGTCTTCGTGCTCGAGCCGGTGAGCTGACCGCACGGGTGGGGCGGGTGGGACGGGTTCCCGGCGTCCGGGAGACGGTGCTGGTGGCGCCGGACTCGTTCAAGGGGACGTTCAGCGCCACCGAGGTGGCCGCCGCGATCGGCCGCGGGCTGGAGGACGCCGGCCGTCCGGTCGACCTGTGCCCCGTGGCCGACGGTGGCGAGGGCACGCTGGATGCGCTCGCCGCCGGGCTGGGCGCCGAGCGGCGGCGGGCTGAGGTCACCGATCCGCTGGGCCGCCCGATCGAGGCCGAGTTCGGGCTGGCGGGCGACGTGGCGCTCGTCGACACGGCGGCGGCCAGCGGGCTCGGCCTCGTCGCCGAGGCCGAGCGCGACGCCTTTGCGGCCAGCACGGCCGGCACCGGCGAGCTCATCGCCGCGGCGCTGTGCGAGGCGGGCCCGGACGGTGTACCTGGGCGTCGGCGGCAGCGCCACCACCGACGGGGGCTCGGGCGCGATCAGGGCGATCGAGCGCGCCGGCGGCATGGGGGAGGCGCGGCTGGTGGTGCTGTGCGACGTGCGCACCCCGTTCGAGGACGCCGCCCGGGTCTTCGGCCCGCAGAAGGGCGCGGGCCCCGATGACGTCGAGCGGCTCACGGCGCGGTTGAACGCGATGGCGCGGCGGTTTGCCCGCGACCCACGCGGCGTTCCGATGACCGGCGCCGCCGGCGGGCTCTCGGGCGGCCTGTGGGCCGCCTTCGGCGCCGAGCTCGTCCCCGGGGCGGCGTTCGTGCTCGACGAGGTGGGCTTCGATGCCCGCATGCGCGCGGCCCGCGCGGTGATCACGGGCGAGGGCAAGCTCGACATGCAGAGCCTCGTGGGCAAGGTCGTCTCCGAGGTCGCCACCCGGGCGCGGCAGTCCGGGCGTGCCCTGCCACGCGGTGGTCGGGACCCGCGAGCTGGACGCGATGGGCGCGCGGATCCTCGACCTCGACCGCGTGCATCGAGGCGTCGACGCTCAGGCAGCTCGAGGCCGCCGGGAGGTCGCTGGCCGAGGTGCTGTGAGGCGCGCGGCGCGACGTCGCGCTAGTGCGCGAACGCCGCGGTCGTGCTGGCCACGCCCTCGGGCAGCGGCGCGGACAGCGACTCCAGCCGCCTGGTCTTGTCGGCCAGGGCGTCGAGCAGCTCGTCGGCCATCTCCTTGTGCATGCCGGCGCGCACGACGACCCGCAGCACGCTCAGGTCCTGGCGGTTCTCCGGGAAGGTGTAGGCGGGCACCAGCCAGCCGCGCTCGCGCAGGCGGTCGGACACGTCGAACACGGTGTAGTTCTTGACCTCGGGGTTGGTGGCGAAGGCGAACACCGGCAGCTCCGAGCCGTCGGAGATCAGCCGGTAGGGGCCCATCTCGGCCACGGTGTGCGAGATGTGCATCGCGATCTTCTGGAGGGTCCGCATCATCGCCGTGTAGCCCTCGCGGCCGAGGCTCATGAACATGAAGTACTGGGCCACGACCTCGCTGCCGGGGCGCGAGAAGTTCAGCGCGAACGTCGGCATGTTGCCGCCGAGGTAGTTCACGTCGAACACCAGCTCGCGCGGGAGGGCCCTCTCGTCGCGCCAGATCGCCCAGCCGACGCCGGGGTAGACGAGGCCGTACTTGTGGCCCGAGGCGTTGATCGACAGCACGCGCTTGAGGCGGAAGTCCCACTCCAGGTCGGGGGCCAGGAACGGGGCCACGAAGCCGCCCGAGGCTGCGTCGACGTGCATGGGGATGTGGATGCCCTTCTCTGACTCGAGCTGGTCCAGGGCGTCGGCGATCTCCTTGACCGGCTCGTAGCTGCCGTCGAAGGTGGAGCCGAGGATCGCCACCACGCCGATCGTGTTCTCGTCGCAGTGGGCGAGCGCCCGGTCGGCGGTGAGGTGGAAGGTCTCGCCCTCCATCGGCACCAGCCGCGGCTCGACCTCCCAGTAGCGGCAGAACTTCTCCCAGCACACCTGGACGTTGGCGCCCATGACCAGGTTGGGCTTGTCGGCGGGCTTGCCCGCCTTCTGCATGCGCTCGACGCCAGCGCCACTTCAGGGCCATCCCGCCCAGCATCGCCGCCTCGCTGGAGCCGGTGGTCGAGCAGCCGGTCGCGCTGGCGTGCTCGGGCGAGTTCCACAGGTCGGCCAGGATGTTGACGCAGCGCGCCTCGATCTCCGCCGTCTGCGGGTACTCGTCCTTGTCGATCATGTTCTTGTCGGCGGTCTCGGCCATCAGCTTGGCCCCGAGCGCCGGCATCCAGGTGGTGACGAACGTGGCCAGGTTCAGCCGCGCCTGGCCGTCGAGCAGCAGCTCGGAGGTGATCACCTCATAGGCCGCCTCGGTCCCGACCCCGACGTCGGCGAGACGGTCGATCGGCATCTCGGCGTCGTCGACCTGGATGGATCGGTAGCGACAGGGGTCGGTTGTGCTTGCGGTCCTGCTGGCGGGCGCTGAGAGGCATGAGCCGTTACTCGGTGGCGAGGATGACGTCGGACGCCTTGACGATCGCGGTGACCGGGGTGCCCTCGGCCAGACCGAGCTCATCGACGGCTTCGACGGTGATCGAGGACACGAGGCGCTGGCCGCCCACGTCGACCACCACGTTGGCGATCGCCGCCCCCTTGGTCACCTGTGGACCGTCCCGGCGAGCTGATTGCGTGCGCTGAGCTTCATGTGGATCCTTTCGGGTCAGAGGGCACAGGTATGTTTCCAGAGGTGAGAGCCAACCTGACCCTGGGGGAAGCCGCCGCCGCCATCGGCGTCAGCGCCGATACGCTGCGCCGCTGGGACCGCGCCGGCAAGCTGAAGACCTTCCGTGACGAGCGCAACCGCCGCATGGTCTCCGCCGAGGAGGTCCGCCGCCACACCCAGCGGCCCCAGCGCCACGAGACGGGCCGCAAGCTGTCGGCGCGCAACCGCATGACCGGCGTCGTGCGCTCGGTCGAGGTCGACGGCGTGATGGCCCTGGTGGAGATCGAGGCCGGGCCGTTCCTCATCACCGCCGCGGTCACCCGTGACTCGGTGGAGGAGCTGGCGCTCGCGCCGGGGGTCGAGGCGACCGCGACGGTCAAGGCGACGTCGGTGATGGTCGAGCGCTCCTAGCTCGCCGCCCCGACCCGCTCGTGATCCCGGAGGACTTCCACGACTTCTTCGTGGCCGCGCGGGGGTGGCCGGCGCGCTGGTCGGGCTGCTGTTCGTCGCCGTCTCGGTGACCCAGGAGCGGCTGGCCAAGGAGGGCGAGAGCCAGCTTCACCGGGTCCGCGCCTCGGCCGCGCTGACCGCGTTCTCCAACGCCCTGGTGGTGTCGCTGTTCGTCCTCATCCCGGGGATCGGCATCGCCTGGCCCGCGATCAGCGTGGCTGTCCTGGGGCTGTTCTTCGTCGCCGCCTCGCTGCTCTCGCTCATCCGCCTGCGCCGCCGGCACCGCAGCGGCCCGCGTGATGCGCTGTTCCTGGCCGGCCAGACGGTCGCGTTCGTGATCCAGCTCATCGCCGGCATCAGCGCGATCGACAGTGGCGTGGACGCCGGCGCCACGCGGGCGGTCGCCATCATGGTCATCGTCAGCTTCCTCATCGGGATCGCGCGGGCCTGGGAGCTCATCGGCGGCCCGGAGATCGGGCTGTTCCACGAGCTGCGCCTGCTGGGCCGCGACGACTCCTCCGCCTCTGAGTAGCTCGCGGTGGCGGTGAGCCCTGGGCGTCTGCCCTGGGCACGTGGCGCACGTCAACTGCGGACTCGGGAGCGGGGGACGGGTAGTTGAGGGCGACCCGTCGGACGGGTCAGGGTGCAAACAGTCGACAAACTTGGATTGCGCCTCCGAGTTTGTCGGCGAGTGCGCGCTATACGCGCATTTCGCGGAAAACCAGGATCGCGTTTCCCGGTTTGTCGACTTCTGCACCCTGTGGGGACACCGGAAACACCGATGCCGCCCCCTCCTCGCTAGTCCGCCGTTGACGTGCGCGACGTACCCAGGGCAGACGCCTCGGGCGCCCACCGGCCATCCCACCGCCTCGACGCCCGAGCTCAGCCGGCCTCCCACACCACATCCAGCCGCTGCGGCTTGCGGAACACCAGCCCCCGGATCGCGGCCGGACCGATCGGGGTCCAGCGCCAGCCCCGGCAGCCGCGCCAGCAACGCGCCCAGCGCCGCGCGCGCCTCCAGGCGCGCCAGGTGCACCCCGACGCAGACATGCGGCCCCTGCGCGAAGGCCACGTGCCGGCGCAGGTTGGCGCGCGGCCGGATCGAACGCGTCGGGGTCGGGGAACACCGCCGGGTCGCGGTTGGCGGCGGTGATCGACAGCCGCACCAGGTCGCCGCCCGCGATCTCGGCGTCGCCGAGCACGACGTCCGCGGTGGCGTAGCGGTCGATCACCGCCGCCGCCGGCTCCAGCCGCAGCGACTCGTCGATCGCCGCGTCCAGCGCCGCCGGCTCGGCCCGCGCGGCCGCCGCGCGCGCCGGGATCGGCCAGCAGGTAGCAGCGCGGCGTTGGCGATCATCCCCTCGGTGGTCTCGATCCCGCCGAACAGGAGCACCGCGGCGTTGGAGATGACCTGCTCGGTTGACAGCGACGCCCGCGCCCGCCGCGGCCGCCAGCAGCGATGAGTCATCGCCGCCGTCGATCACGACGCGCAGCCGGTCGCTGAGGTGGCCGAAGGCCTCCTCGCCCGCCGCCGTCGCGCCGTTGCCGGCGGTGATCTCGGTCACCGAGGCGACGATCGCGTCATACCAGGCCAGCACGTCGGCCACCTCGTCGCGGCCCAGGCCCAGCGCCTGGGTGACGATCGAGGCCGCCATCGGCCCGGCGAACGCGCGCCGCAGCTCCGCGGCGCCCGGCGGGCGCCAGCTCGTCGATCAGCCGGTTGGCCTCGTCTTCGGTGGCCTGCGCGAACCGTCCCGCCACCGCGACCGGCCCGGAACGGGCCCACGAACGGCGCGCGGTGGCGATCGTGCTCGGCACCGTCGAGGCTGAGCATGCTCGGCCCCACCACCTGGGCGGTGGAGAACCGCGGGTCGTCGACCGTGAACGCCTCTGCGTCGCGCATCGCCGCCAGCACGAGGTCGTGCCGCGTCACCAGCCAGCCCTCGAGGCTGGGCAGCCACGACACCGGCTCGGTCGCGCGCAGGCGGGCCAGCGCGGGGTGGGGGTCCTGGTCGAGCTCTGACAGCGTGACCGCAGCGCCCAGGGGAAACGCCGCCTGTCGTTGAGCTTCTACGGGGCTCCACGTGGCCCTGATTGTGACCCCATCGTCATTCCACCGGCCGTCTGCTCGGCGGCGGCTGGCAGCCGAGGTCGATCAGATGGCGCACGAACGCCATGCGATCACGGTCGGGATGAAACGGATCGACCCCGTCGCGGAGCAGCGCCGCGACGCGCTCGATGTCGAACAGCAGCGCCAGCTTGCCGGGCGGGTCGTCCCACTCGCCGGAGTCGTAGCGCTCGGTCCAGGCCGCCAGCGCGGCGAGCGCCTCGACCTGGATGTCGTCCTCCCACCACTGCGAGCGCACCGCCAGCCGGTAGCGCACCCGCAGCTCGCACACGTCGGCCCACAGCCGTTCGAACCACAGCCACCGCTCCCGGGGGAGCAGGCCCCGCCAGGTCAGCGGCCAGCGGATCGCGTCCTCATCGGACCACCCGTCGTCCTGGGGCAGGTCGTCCCGCCAGTCGTCGGGGCCGTGCCAGTTCATGCGGCCAACCTCCGCAGTCGACGATCGGCAAACCACATCCGCAGCCGCACCTCCGCGGGCGCAATCCGCCCGTACAGCAGCAGCGCGTGGCCCGGGGGAAGCTGGCGCAGCGCCTCGGGCGCCACGAGCGGCCGGCGACGCACCCCGATCGTGCGCGACCCGCCTCCGGCGTCCACCGTGCGCGTCGTCTCGCGCGTCTCCTCCTCGCCGGCCAGCCCGGAGAAGTAGCGCAGCGTGTCCAGGTCGGCCACGCCCGGCAGCAGCATCCGGGCGCGATGGCTGTTGACGACCGTCTCGGCCTGGCGCCCGTAACGGCTGCGCGCCTGGGCGAGGTCGTGGAAGATCGAGACGAGCTGGATGTTGTGGCTGGGGGCCGTCGACGCGATCTCGGCCAGGTTGGGCAGCGGCGCCACGTTGCCCGCCTCGTCGAGGCAGAGCAGCAGCGGCAGCTCCAGCCGGCCGCCGGCCAGCGTCGCCCGCTCGTAGGCGCGGTCGACGATCTCCGACAGGAGCGCGAGGAAGATCGGGCGCAGCAGCTTGGACGCCTTGGCGTCGCCGATCAGGTAGAGCGTCGCGCGCTCGTCCAGCAGCGCGTCGGGCGAGATGTCCGAGGACCGCGCCGAGCGCAGCACGCGGGCGAAGCGGTAGGCGCGCAGCAGCCCCTGGGCGGTCGCCTCGATCGAGGAGCGGGTGCGGTCGGCCTGGGCCTCGAACGCCCGCACCGCGTCATAGGCGGCGTGGGCGCCCTCGAGCTCGGCCTCGTCGCGCGGCGGAGCCGGTGAGCTGCGAGATCGCCTGATACAGCTCCCGCGAGCCCTGGCCGTAGGTCCAGCGCACGACCGCTGCCATCCCGGCCCCGGTGCGGGCGGCGGTGAACAGCAGCGGCGCCAGCCGCTGCTCGGCGGCGATCGCCCAGAAGTCGCCGCCCTCGACGCCGCGCTGATCAACCTCGCCGGCGGCGGCCAGCCGCCACGCGACCTCGAGCGCTCCGTCCCAGCTCGACGCGCCGCGCAGCGGCGACCAGGTCTGGCCCGTCCAGTCCCGACAGCTCGAACGGGTCGAAGACGAACACGGGCCCGAGCGCCCGCCGACGGGCCAGCGTGCAGGCCAGCAGGTCGGTCTTGATCGAGGAGGCGACCGCCGGGCCGTCCCACTCGAGCAGCGCGGGGACCGCCAGCCCGGCCGACTTGCCCGACTGCGGTGGCCCGAACGCCACCAGCGCATGACGCTGCTCGGCGTAGAGCAGCCGCCCGCGGCAGCGGCCGAGCGCCAGCCGGCCCGTCCGGGCGCGGCCATGCAGAGCGCGCAGCTCGCCGGCGCCGGCCCAGCGGGCGCCCGCCGAGGGCCGCCCGAGTCGCGGCAGAAGCCCTGCCCGGCCGGCCGCGCCGACCAGCACTCCGAGCGACGCCATCAGCACGGTGAGCGCGGCGTAGAAGCCGCCTGCGCCCGGGAGCAGCGCCCGTGCCCCACGCGGCCACGCCGCGGCGGGGTGTGCCAGCCGCGCCGGCAGGCGCACGAGGACGGCCGGCAGCTGCCCCGCGCCGACGCGGCGGCCAGCCGCCGCCGAAGAGCAGCGCCGGCGAGGCCGCCCCACGCCCACACCGCGGCGGCCAGCGCGACCGCGCCACCGATGAGTGCGAGCATCGCCGCATCCGAGACGCCGCCGGAGGCGCGCGCGCCCCTCATCGCGCGCCTTCCCGCGGAACTGGTGGCGCTCATTCCGGCGTCGGTATTCGTCAACCGCGTCTCGATCCGCGACCGATGGTGGGCGACGACGAACGACCGCGCGCCGACCCGCCACAGCGCCTGGCCGGGCGAGAGCATCGAGATGAGCCGCGCCTCGCTCTCCGAGAGGCCCAGCAGCGACCGCGTCAGCGGGACCTGGCTCTCGTCCTGGTGGTAGACGATCCGGGTCGAGGCGTCGGCGACGAGGCCCTCGGCGATGCGGGCCGACCCGGGAGCCGGCGTCGCCCGCCGCCTGCAGGTCGGCGAGCTTGTGCAGCACCACGAGGTTCATCACCCCGAACTGCCGGGCCAGCTTGAAGTTGGCCTGAAACCACTCGCCCAGCCCGGTGTGCTGGACGATCTTCCACGACTCGTCGGCGACGTTGATCAGCCGCTCCCGGCCGGGCCGCTGCGCGGTGCGCGCCAGCAGCGCGCTGATCCAGGCGCTCGCGCAGGCCATGAGGATGCCCACCGCCGGCGAGTCGCGGACCGCGTGCAGGTCGAGCACCAGCAGCCGGGCGTCGAGGTCGAGCCCCGGCGTCGTGGGGCCGTCGAACATTCCGCGCAGGGGTCCCTCGCAGAGGTCCTGGAGCGCGAGGGCGGCGCGCCGCGCGTCGGCGGCCAGGGTGCCGGCGGTCGTCTCCAGCCGCTGCGTCATAGCGTCGACCGGGGAGAAGAGGACGCCGGCGATCTGGGGCAGCGTCGGCTCGCCGTCACCGCGGGCGCGGACGACCCGCAGCGCCTCGCGCAGCGCGCCCGCCTCGACCTGGGTGAGCGCATCGCCCATCGCCGCCACGGTCACCGCGCGCAGAAGCTCGAGCTGGGAGTGCTCCTCGGGGTGCGACGCCAGCGGGTTGACACGCACGCCCGAGCCGGGGACAAGAGAGATCGGCCGCACGCCGACGGCGTCGCACAGCGGCCCGTACTCGCGCTTGATGTCGAGCACGAACGCCCGGCGGCCGAAGAGCAGCATCCGCCACAGCAGTGTCTTGACCAGCGCGCTCTTGCCCTGGCCGAGCTTGCCGAGCACGATCGCGTTGGGGTCGTCCAGCGCGCCGTCGCCGTAGAGGACCCACGGGTCATAACAGAACGCCGCGCCCCCGGAGTCGCGTCCGATGTAGACGCCGCGGCCACCCAGCCCGCCGGCGTTGACGAACGGGTAGATGGCCTGGGCGTGGCGGGTGGTGCAGCGATGACCGGGCCGCTCGGCCGCGCGCAGGCTCATCGCAGCCCCCGGCACAACGGCAGCGTGAACGTGAAGGCGTCGGCCTGCTGCCCGTAGAGGCGGTGCAGCTCGAGCCGCGCGCGGGCGGCCTGCTCCATGACCTCGGCACAGGCGCGGCGCAGATCGTCGGGATCACGACCGGTGACGGTGACAAAGCCGCTGAGGCGGACCTCGCTGTGGCCCGCGGCCAGCTCGGCCTCGCGCCGGCGCGTGGCGTCGGCCGCCTGGCGCTGACGCGCCGTCTCGGACTGCCCGAAGCGCGCCCGCAGCTCCCGGTCGGCGCGATCGCGGGTGATCGCCGCCTCGACCTCGCGGGTGGACCGATCGGGGGCGAGGGGCTCGAAGGTCACCGAGACCGTGCGCACAACGCCGGAGTGGCCCAGCAGCGAGTCCATGAACATCGGCGAGACCTCGACCCGGGGCCAGGCGCCGATCCAGTAGGTCGCATGCAGAGCGCCGTCGGCCTGGTAGTGCTCCCAGGACTCGCGAGCGCCCAGTGGCCAGGCGTTGACCTCGTCGAGCCCGTCGCGGTCCGGGTCACATGCCTCCAGGGCGCTCAGCTCCGCTCGCGTATAGGGATCAAACGCGGTCCGCAGCGTCCGCGCGAGCTGGCCGGGACTGAGCGCGCCGAGCACCGTGACCTCGGCCGCCTCGAGGCCCTGGGCGACGCGCTCGGTCTGCTCCACCAGCGCGCGCGTCGCACCGTCGGCGCCGCGGACGCGCTGGGCGTCGACCTGGATGGCCAGCAGGATCTCGTGCTCCTGGGTGACGCGGGCGGTCGAGGAGATCAGCTCCAGGTAGGAGTCGATCATCGGCGTGCCGCGCAACGGGACCGCAGGGTCGCGCTCGGTATGCACCCAGCGCACGAGCTCGTCGCCCTGGGCGGGTGCCGTCCGCTCGATCCACTGCACGCGCCTGATCGCGCTGCCGCCGGCCCCCGAGAGCACGAGCCCCCAGCGGGCCAGGCGACGCTCCTGAGCGTCCTGGTCAAGCAGTGAGAAGGCGACAACGCGGCAGGCCAGCACGGAGATGAGGCGCCGGCCCGAGCGTTCGGACACCACCCCGAGCGGGCGGCCGTGATAGTCGGCGGCCACGAGGCGGACGTCGCGTAGTTGCGGGGGTGCCACCGGGACCGGCGAGCGCCGCAGCAGCCCGCGGCGCCCCACGCGGGCCCCGGCCGCCATCACGTCGGAGGTAGAGCGCCGTCGCCGCAGTCGCCGCCACCAGAAGGCGAGGGTCAGCGGCAGCCACTCCTCGCCCGTACGGCCGCCGAGAGGGAGCCAGGTCGTCGCCACCGCCGCGGCCACCAGAGCCGTGGCGAGGAGGACGCCCAGTGCCGAGGGCGACGTGTCGAGGGCGGCGATCGCGCCCACGGTGCCGGTCGCGATCACCGCGGCCTGACCGGCGCGCACCGGGCCCAGCAGCCCACGGCGCTCGAGCGGCCCGAACGTGTACGTGAGGCGGCGCTCGCTCACTCCAGGCCGTCCTCGGGCGCCGCGGGCGCGGGCGGCGCGGGCGCGGGGAGTGGCGGCGGCCCGGCCTCAGGTGCCTCGGCCCCGTTGGACATCGGCGGACCGAGGTGCAGGGCGTCGGCGTCGAGGCTCATGTTCTGAAACACCGCCGGCAGCTCGCCATCGCGCAGGGTGGACCCGAAGGCGTCGGTCTCGGGAACCGGCACCGCCGTGGCCGGCGGGTCAGACGCCACGGGAGCGGAGGGTGCCGGGGTCGAGGCTCCCGGCCCGGCGGGTGCGGGCGCCGGCGCTGCGGGGCCGCTGCCTTCCGGCGCGGACCCTCCGGTGGGCGAAGCGGCGCGCGGTGGATCGACCGGGGATGGGTCCACGCCGCCGGCCTCCGTCGTGGCGCCGCCCTCCGCCGCGCCGCCGCCCTCCGAAGCGTCGCCGCGCCCAGAAGCGTCGCCGCCGCCCATCCCGTCTCGCCGCATGAACGTGAGCAGACGCGCCGGGAGGCCTGCGGCCACATCCTCGCTCGCGGCGTCGCGGCCGGCGCCGTCCTGGCCCGAGCCCTCTCCGGCCGCATCCTCGGTCGCGTCGGTGGCGCCTTCCGCGCGGCTGGCGGCCACCTGGGGTGGCTGCGCAGCGTGGGGTCGCAGCCCGCCGGCCGCGGCGCCGGCCAGCTCGTGCAGCGGAAGCAGCCGAAGCATCGCCCAGGGCGAGAAGGCCGCCAGCAACACCAGGGTGGTGCCCGCCAGGAACGACCCGATGCCGGGGATGAGGGTGTGACCGAGCGCCGCCGCGCCCAGCCCCAGTACCGCGACGATGGCGAACTTGGAGAGGATGAGCGCGACCAGCAGCTCGACGGAGCGGACGACCCAGATCCGGCGCGCCGGCCACACCATCGCGGCGAAGAACAGCGGGAGCATGAGCACGATCACGTACACGGCCGCCTGGCGGATGAGCAGCTCGAGCCAGAGGGTGATCGCAGCCGCGATCGTGAACAGCGCGATGAAGAAGGAGACGAAGGCGCCGCCGCCGGCGCCGGAGATGAGCCCCCCGAGGGCGCCGACGCGGCCCAGGAAGCCGGCGCCCGCGTGGCCCGACGCCGAGGCCACGATCGAGGACATCTCGTCGGACGCGGCGAGCAGCAGGGCCGTGAGCGGGGCGGCGACGCCGACCGCCAGCATCCCGAGCGGCAGGTAGCCGAAGGCGGAGCGCAGAAGCAGGGTGAGGTCTGAGCGCAGCATCGCCTGGATCGCCGCCGCGAAGAGGAACGGCACGGTGAGCAGCGCGGAGACCGCCGCCATCCGCCAGTAGGAGGACGAGAACCACACCGCCCCGAGGTTGGGGTCGGTTGATGCCCCGACCGCCTTGACCGTGCGCTTGAGGGCGTACTGGGCGCCGGCGATCACGCCGGCGGTGATGGCGGCGACGCCCGCGACGCGCGCGGCCGTCTTCGACGCGCTGCCGGTGAGCGCGCCGATCGCGCCACCGACGTGGCCGCCGGCGAGCTTCTTGCCCGCGGCGAGGATGCTTCCCGCGTGTGTGGCGACGGTGCAGACCTTTCCGGCGACGCCGCTGAGCCACCCGGCCACCGAGCACACGGTGGCCCCCACGCCGGCCGAGGCGGTGGCGGGCGCCGCCGAGAGCACGAGCGCCGCGATGACCGCGACCAGCGCAAGGGTACGGGCGATCCCGCTCATTTGGCGGTCGACCCGAGGTGGGCGAAGAAGTTGACGAGGCCCGGCGCGGCGCCGACGATCAGCGCCGAGGCCCCCGAGATGAGCGCTGCCATGCGCCCCCGTCCGGCGTACTGGTGGTTGTGCGTGTGCGAGGCCACCGCCCACAGCGCGGCGCCGATGAAGGCGCCGAGCAGAGCGATCACCAGCGCCCAGGCCTCGGCGCCGTTGACGAGCTGCTGGAGCACGTTGCTTCCCGGCAGCCCACGGAGATCCGGATGGGCCGTCACCGCGGCCATGCCCCTCACCGTGGTCGCGGCCGCGACCATCGCCATCGAGCTCAAGCTCATGTGAATGACCTCCTTCGGGTCTAATTGAACCAACTGAAGCTGTTCTAGCCTAGTAAATGAATTTGGACTTTGCTAGGTTGAAACGTAAATAATTAGTCTCAATTAGACTCAGAGGTGGTCATCATGTCTGCGACGAGGTGCACTATTGATGAATGCGCACTCGGTCAGATCGGAGAGGTGGCGGAGCTCTACGCACGCAGCGCCGGGTTGGTGCGCGGCCAGGTGTGCAGCGAGGTGACCGCGTCGGAGGCGGTGATCGACGACGCCTGTCAGTTCGCGTGGATCCGGCTGCTGCACCACCGCCACCGGGTCGGTCGCGACCGGGCCGTCTCGTGGCTGATCACGACCGCGCTGCACGAGGTGTTCAAGCTCGTGCGGCGCGACGGGCACGATCTCTCACTCGAGGAGCTCATGGAGGACACCGGGGACCTGCGCATCAACCGGACCGCCCCGCCGCCCGAGGAGGCCGTGGGGGCACGCCAACGGCTCGAGCTCCTCCGCAAACTGCCCGAGCGCCAGGAGCGCCTCATCTGGCTTCAGGGGCTCGGCTTCAACTATCCAGAGATGGCCACGGAGGCCGACATGACCGTGCGGACGGTCGAGCGCCAGCTCATGAAGGCCCGGCGCAACCTGCACCTGCTCGAGGCCGGCGACGCCTGAGCGCCCGCACCCGCGAGCGCCTGCCTCAGCGCGCCTTGCCGCGCTTGCGCCGCTTGCGCTCAGCCGCGCTGAGCTTGCGCGGCTTGGGCGGGGCCTTGGAGCCCGACCGGTGCCCGATGACGCCCAGGCCGGCGTCGCCCGGGCGGGCGGGTGCCCGGCGGCGGGCGTCGCGCCAGATGAAAAAGGCGATCCCGCCCAGGACGACGACGGCGCCGATCACGATGACCGCGGCGCTGGCGGCGGACAGCGTGCTGCCGCCGGCCGTCTGGGTCTGGGCGCTGGTGATGACCTGCGTGGGCGTGGTCGCCGTGGGCGTGGGTGTCGGCGAGACCGGCGAGACGCCGCCCGACAGCGGGTTGGTCGATCCGTTGGGCGTGATCGGCACCGCGGGCGCTGTGGAAGCCGTCGCAGTGGCGCTCGACGTGTCCGGGGACACGCCACCGGATTTCGACCCGCTCGACGCGGCGGCCGCACCGCCCGAGCCGGAGCTCGCGGACTTCGCCCCCGTGGTGGCGGTGGTCGCCGCCAGCGCTGCGCCCGGCGCTGCGCCCAGCAGCACCAGTGCCATCAGCAGGGCGAGGGCCCGCCTCATCGCTCCGAGGCGAGCGGCTGCTCCATGGCCGGAGTCGTGGGCGAGCGACGGTAGGGATCCTCGTTCTCCTGGTGCTCCTCGTGGTAGACGCTCTCGGCGTTGACCGCCCAGATGTCGTGATGAGTGCCCAGGAGGATGTTGTCGACCGCGCGCATGGCGGTGAGCATCGAGTGATCGGAGTTGTTGTAGCGGTGCAGGCCGTTGCGCCCGACCTGGGCGAGGTTGCCGATCGTCTCCAGCCAGCCGCGGATCGTCTTGACCCGCTCGCCGTAGAGCTCGTCATAGATCGGATAGGCCTTGTGCACGCGCTCGACGAAGCCGAAGCGGACCTTGCTGGCCTGGGCCAGGTGGAGCTTCTCGATCTCCCGGCCCGCCATCTTCACCAGGTCGTCATCGGCCATGTTCCACAGGTCGTCGCCCTCAAAGCAGAAGTACTCCATGCCGATCGAAGACGCCGTCTCGCCCTTGGGCACCATCCACGGGCTCCAGGACTTGAAGTTCTGGATGCGCAGGACGCGGACGCCGGGCTGGTGGATGTAGATCCAGTTGTCATCGAACGGGTCGTCGACGTCGATCACCAACAGCACCGTGAGGAACTCGCGGTAGCGCAGGCCCTGGGCGGCATCGCGCACCGCCAGCGGGGCCTCGGGCTCGGTGATGCCGACCGTCGTGCGCAGCGGCAGGGACGAGATGACGTGCGACGGATAAAGCGTCTCGCCGCCGGCGACCACCTCGGTGACGCGACCATCGGTCACCCGCAGTCGGGTGACCGGCGCATTCAGACGGACCTCGCCGCCGTGTGCGGTGATGTCGTCGGTCATCTGCTCCCACATCTGCCCCGGGCCGAAGCGGGGGTAATTGAACTCGGAGATCAGCGACTTGATCTTGTTGCCCTCGTTACCGAAGAACGCGGCCTTGGCGGCGGAGAAGAAGGACAGGCCCTTGATGCGCTGGGCCGCCCACTCGGCGCGGATCTCGGTGGCCGAGACGCCCCACAGCTTCTCGGTGTAGGTCTTGAAGAAGTGGTTGTAGAGCCGCTTGCCGAAGCGGTTGGACACCCACTCCTCGAACGTGTCCTCGCGGCCCTTCGGCTTGACCGCCGCCCACGCGTAGGAGGCCAGGCAGCGGGCCAGCTCGACCGGGCCCAGCTTCTTGATCACGTCCATGCCCTGCAGTGGGTACTCCAGGAACTTGTCGTTCCAGTAGATCCGGCTCTTGCGCGGGCGCTTGAGGAACTCCTCCTTCATGATCTCGTGCCAGAGGTCGTCGACCTCCTTGACCTTGGTGAAGAAGCGGTGCCCTCCGAGATCGAAGCGGTAGCCGTCGCGGACCTGGGTGCGGGCGATGCCGCCCACGAACTCCGTCGACTCCAGCACGATCACGGGCTTGCCCTGCTTGACCAGCTGATAAGCGGCGGTGAGGCCAGCGGGACCCGCGCCCAGCACGACGACGGGGCGCTCGGGGGTGATGTCAGAGCCGGGGGCGGCGGGGGCGGGATTGGTCTCGGTCATGTCTCGTCGCCTTTAGGAGGCCTTCTGGTAGAGCACTGCGCTGTCGGCCACGCAGCAGGCGCTTCGGTAGTTGTGCGGGGCCGTGGCCACCGGCTTGAGGGTTCCGTTGGCCCGATCGTCCTGCAACAGCTGCCCCCACTGCGCGGATCGCCGGCGCACCAGCGCCGGCCACGCCGCCTTCCAGTTCTTGGCGCCTTCGGTCAACGGGCGCACGTAGAGCAGCTGCTGGCCGGGTTTGAGACTAGCAACCAAGGGGCCCAGGGTTGCCCGCGGATCGGCATCTTGCAGCCGGCTCATGGCTCCCATCCAGTTGGACACCGAGGGGTTCGTGACCGGGCCCGCGGTGCTGGCGAAGCGCAGCCCGCGTGGCAGGTAGTACCAGGCCAGAGGCGCCTGCTCGGGCTGGCCGACGACGATGAGGTCGCCGGGATGCAGGTACGGGTTCATCTCGGCGGCGAGGTCCTTCATGTCGCTCTTGTACGACGGCGCGAAGGACCCGGCGTTGGCCAGGAACGCGACGCAGAAGAAGATGGCGGCCACCCCCACGATCCGCGCCCGCGCCGTCGAGAGCGCCCCCAGGAGCAGCAGCGGCGCGACCACCGGAGCGAAGTAGCGCCAGGCCCAGATCGGCACGAAGAACCCCACGATCCGGCCCACGGCCAGCGCCAGCGCCGGGATCGCGATGAGCGCCCAGAAGGTCGCCGCCTCGGGGGTGTGGCGCCGTGCCCGCGTCGCCAGCGGCGCCACGGCGATGACGACGCAGATCAGCAGCGTGACGTCGACGCGCTCGGATCCCAGGAGCTGACTGGGCACCGTGGCCCCCAACAGCGGCGTGTAGTGCCATGGGTTGGTGGCGTGCGCGATCTGGTCGATGGCGGTCGGCAGCCAGGGCAGGAAGACGATCGCCGCGCCCCCGAAGCAGAGCGCCGCGTCACGCACGAACCCCGCGCGCCCGTCGGGCAGCGAGCGCCACACGAACACGAGGGCCACCGCCGCACCCAGCCAGTACAGGAGCGCCGAGCCCTGCGTGTAGAGCATGAGGGCCAGGCAGACGCCGAACAGCCACAGATACGCGCGCCGTCGGTGCACGAAGCCGTGGACGAGCCCCACCGTCGCCAGCAGCCCCAGAAGCACCATCAGCTCATAGGGCTGGGTCTCCTCCGCATAGCGGCTCAAGAACGAGCTGAAGGCGAACAGCACCGCCGCGAAGATCCCCGCCCGCTCCCCGCCCAGGCTCCACCCGGCCCACATCGCGGCCGGGATCGAGACCAGCCCGATCACCAACGACAAGGTATGGGTGACGGTCTCGCCGTTGCCGAGCAGGCTGATCCAGATGTGCAGGAGCACGTAGTACAGCGGCGCGGCGCCGGCGCGGTGCACCGCGCCCAGCAGCGAGCCGAACGGCTGCGACGCCAACCCCACCGCGCCGGCCTCGTCGAACCACAGCTCTCCGCTCAGGGTGCGCGTGCGGATGAACGCCGACACGGCCATCAGCACCAGGAGCACGGCCCCGGCGGTGACCGACCGGGGGAGCCGGCGCAGCCACCGCGGCGTGCGCACATCGACGATCTCGGGAACCTCGACCAGCGACGGGAGGGGACGTGGGGGAGTGGCGGTGGTCATCGGGACGTGGCGGGCGCCGGTGGGGGCGGGTCAGGAGACCTTCTGGTAGAGGACCGCGCTGTTGCCCACGCAGCATGCCCCCCGGTAGTAGTGGGGCGCCAGGGCCACCGGGCGCAGGACTCCGCGCGTCACGTCGTCCTGGAGCAGCTGGCCCCACTGCGCCGAGCGCCGGCGCACCATCACCGTCCATGGGGCCTGCCAGTTCTGGGCCCCCTCCGTGAGTGGGCGGACGAAGAGCAGGTGCTGACCGGGCTTCATCGAGTTGACGATCGGCGTCAGCGTCGCCTGCGGGCTGGTGTTGGTCAGCCGGCGAAGCGCCTTGACCCAGTCCATGTAGCGCGGATCGGACACGGCGCCCGCGGTGTTGGCGTATTTGAGCCCGCCGGGGAGGTAGTACCAGGCCAGCGGCGTCTCCTCGGGCTGCCCCACCACGACGTGGTCGCCGGGCTGGAGGTACGGGGTCATCTCGGCGCCGATGTCGCGCATGTCTGACTTGTACTGCGGGGTGTAGGAGCTGGGGTTGGCCAGGAAGGCGACGGCGAGCACGATCGCCACCAGGCCCAGCAGCCCGGCGCGCGCGCAGCCCCAGGCGATGAGGAGCAGGATCGCGCCGATGACCGGCGCGAAGTAGCGGGCGACGAAGGCCGGGTTGACCTGGGACTCGAGCCACGCGATGCCCAGCGTCGCCACCGGGATGGCCACCAGCGTCCACACCATGACCCACTCGCGCGAGCGCCGGCGCGCACGGGTGAACAGCGGGGCCACGCCGATCAGCGCCGGGATGATGAGCAGCATCGTGATCCGGTCGCCGCCGATGACATCGCGCGAGAGCAGGATGGGGGCGCCGAACCGGGGCACGTTGTCCCACGGCGCGGCGGTATTGGCGGCCTGGTAGAGCAGCGTCGGGACCCAGGGCAGGTAGAGGATGCCGGCGCCGATGAAGGCGAACGCGGCGTCGCGGATGAGGCCGCGGCGGTCGTCTGAGGCGATCAGCGCCGGGATCAGGGACAGCGCCGAGCCCGCGAAGAAGAACGTCCCCCACGTGTGCGTGTAGAGCATGACCGTGAGCGCCCCGGCGAACAGGAACAGGTAGCGCCGTCGTCGATGGACGAAGCCCAGGAGGAATCCCGCGGTGGCCAGCACCCCCAGCAGGCCCATGAACTCGTACATCCGGGTCTCCTGCGCGTACGCCGTCAGCCAGGCGTTGAACGCGAACAGGATCGCGGCGTAGATCCCGGTCCGGGCGCCGAACAGCTTCCAGCCGGCCCAGCCGCCCGCGGGGATCGTGAGCAGGCCGCAGACCAGTGACAACGAGTGGGTGGCGGTCTCCGAGGTCCCGAAGACCGACATCCAGACGTGCAGCATCATGTAGTACAGCGGCGGGTTGCCGTCGTAGCGGAGGATCCCGGGGATCTGGCTGATCGGATGCAGCGAGATGCCCGTCGTGATCCCCTCGTCCATCCAGAACTCGCCGCCGATGTAGCGGGTGCGCAGGAACGCCGAGATCGCCATCAGCAGGGTCAGGCCGCCGCCGACCCACAGCCATGAGGGCACGCGCGCCAGGCGGTCGGGCAGGCGCGATTCGGTGTCGCCCAGGCCCGAGCCGGGCGTCTGGGCGCCGGGCGACGGGGCGGTGACGGTCGCCATCAGCGGGTGGGGCCGGGTCTCACGATGCTCCCCCGGCGCAACCCTGGGTGAACATGTGGACCGGGCCCGCGGTGCCGGCGTAGTGGTAGTGGACGGTCGGCCAGGTGCTCAGGAACGGCAGCAGGTGCGCCGAGCGCGTATCGCGCGTCTGCAGGATGAGGTGGGGGGCGTCCTCGGCCGGCTGGGCGTTGGCCGCGCCTCCCAGGGTCGGCGGCGCCTCGATCCGCGTGGTGGGGACGTCGAGCGCGAAGGCCACCATCGGCACCTGGAAGCCCTCGGTCATCACGCTGCCGCAGGCCAGGACCTTGCCCGCGCCGCCGAAACGGTTGATCAAATCGGTCACGCCATTACGCAGACGCGCCTGGTAGACGAGCGACCCGTGGGTGCGGGGGATCGAGATCATGTTGTTGCCGACCCAGTTGGGCAGCCCCAGGAAGATGAGCGCGAGCAGGACGGTCGCGCCCCATTGCGCCGCGGCGGCCGCCACGCGGCGGCGGGAGACCAGCAGGGCGACCTCGGTGGCGGCCCAGCCAAAGCCGACCGCGCCGCAGATGTCGATCATCGCCGACCCCAGGACGAGATAGCGGTTGTTGCCCGAGAACCCGACCTGGGTCATGATCGCGATGACCACGAACCACGCCAGCCCGCCGACCCCCATGAGCGCAGCGGTCAACCGCGCCTGGCTGCGCTCGGTGCGCAGGCCGGCGAGTCCGGCCCGGCGGTAGGTCTGCCACAGGATGCCCGTGACGGCGACGACCAGGAGCGCGGCCACCACCTTGATCCGCAGCAGCATCGTCGGCCATGCGGCGCGCTTGAGCTCGGCGACGAACGGGTCAGACGCGAAGGCCAGGCTGTTGGAGCGGGGGTGCGTGGCCCGGCTGACGCTGCAGCTGAACGAGCCGCAGCCCAGGTAGACGGGGAGGAACCAGACGATCGGCGTGATCACGAACAGGGCCACGACGAGCGCCCGCGCACCTGGGTCCCTCCAGAACAGCCACAGCCCGTACGGCCCCCAGAAGGCCCAGATCTCCGGGCGGTCCAGCGCCACCAGGAAGCCGACCGCGAACGCCTGGCGCGGCTTGCCGTCGATGTGGCGGTCGATGCTGATGAGCAGCAGCGCGGCGGCGAAGCCCTCGGAGTACCCGAGGGCGTTGGAGGACACGAAGCCGCCCGACGCCGACAGAGCCAGCGCGACGGCTCCGATCACCCCTGCGAGCAGCGCGGGGGCGGCGCCGGTGACACGGTCAAGGCCGGCGTCGGCCTCACCGAAGAGGCCGCCCACCCGGCGCGTGAGCCGGAAGGCCAGGCGGAACACCATCACCACGGCGGCCAGCGCTCCGGCGCGCGCGACGACGAGCCACAGGTCCGGCGCCGCCTTGCCGAACAGGGCAAACGGGATGGTGAAGATCATCGGCAGCGGCTTCCAGGAGGTCCCGCCGCTGGTGATGGTGAGGTGGCCGTGGATGATCTGGCGGCTCCACACCAACCAGGACCACGGGTCGTAGCTCGGCGTCGACGGGATGAGCAGCGACAGCGCGCCGACGGTCAGCGTGGCCAGGATCAGGCCGACGTAGAAGTTGCGGCTGGGGACCAGGCTCGAGATGGCCCGCGGCGTGGCCCGGCTGAAGTCCGTCCCCGTCCGCCCCTGCCCGGCCGGGAAGTCGGTCGTCGAGGCGGAGGCGGCGCTCACCACCGGGTGCTGCGCCATCAGCCCGAGACTCCCTTGGCCAGGCAGTCCTCGACCACCGTGGCCAGCTTGTCAGACGCCTGGTTGGGATAGAGCAGCGCGCTGCCGATCACCTCGGCGCCCTGGGCCTCGCCCTGGATCTGCACGCCCTGCGCGTCACCCGGAGTCGGCTCGAAGCTCGCCGTCGGTCCGGAGGGCGCGGTGCCCACCTGGAAGCTCGGCAGGATCTTGCCCGCGACCGTGCGCTGCTCAAGATGGAACGGGATATGGGCCTGCCGGAGGCAGGCGGTGTGCTTCGCGCGGGGGTCGTCGAGACCCTTGTGACCGTTGGCGATCGCCTTGGGCGTGCCGGCCTCCGGCTTGGAGGAGATCCCGCACGCTGACAGCGAAAGAGCGGTCAGCACCATGGCCGCCGCCAGCTTCGCAGAGGGCATGGGCCAAGAGGGTAGTGGATGATTCGGCTTTAGTGATCGCGTTCGCTGCCCTAACTGGACCCTTACCGAAGGTCGGCGTCGTCGTCGTGGCGGCGCTGGCGGCGGTCGTCCTCGTGGATGCGCGGGGGCTGAGCCGACGCGCGCAGGCGGTCGCGATGCTGGGCGCGCTGGTGCTCGCACCGGTGCTCCTGCTCAGCGACATCTGGAGCTCGCCGCAGCTCCACATCGTCCATCGCCACCCCCTGGAGGCCGTCGTCGGGGCGGTGGTGGTGGTCGCCGCGCTCGTCGTCGCCGCGGCGCTCATCGTCCGCCGCCAGTGGCTGGTGGCCCCGCTGGCGGTGTTCGCGCTGCCCTTCCGCGTGCCCGTCTCCACCGGCGCCACCACGGCCAGCGGCACGACCACGGCCAACCTGCTCGTGCCCCTGTACTTCGTGGTCGCCGCCGGAGCCCTGGCCTGGATCTACACCGCCCTGCGCGCACGTCCCGAGCCCGAGCCCGAGCCCGTGCGCGCGCGGCCGGCCGGCCTCGTCGACTGGGTGCCCCGCCTGCTCGCGCTCTACGTGGTCCTCTACGGGATCCAGGCCGCATACTCACCCAAGTTCGAGGTGGCGCTGCAGAACATGGTCTTCTTCTACGTGCCGTTCGCGGTGCTGATGCGCCTGCTCCGCGATACGCAGTGGGACCGGCGTGTTCTGCGCGCCTGCCTGGGGGTGACGGTGGTGCTGGCGGTGGCGTTCTCGTTCATCGGCTTCTTCGAGTACGCCACCAAGACGGTCATCCTCAGCTCCAAGCTGGCCATCGCCAACGGCCTGCACACCTACTTCACCGTCAACTCGGTGTTCCTGGACCCCGACATCTTCGGGCGCTACCTCGCCCTGGTGATCATCCTGGTCGCGGTCGCGCTCATCTACGACTTCCCTCAGCGCGTGCAGGCGACGGTGACCCTCGTGCTCGCCATCCTGTGGGCAGGCCTGGTGCTGACGCTCAGCCGCTCGAGCCTCGCCGCGCTGCTCGTCGGGCTGGCCGTGCTGGCGTCGCTGCGCTGGAAGCCGGGGCGCGCGCTGGTGGTGGCGGTGGTGGTGATCGCGCTCGGCGCCATCGCGGTGGCGGTGTCGCCCACGACGTTCGGGCTCAACCAGGGGATCAACGGTGCCTCCAGCGGCCGGGGCGGTCTGGTCAGCGGCGGCCTGTCGCTGTTCGGCGACCGGCCCGTGTGGGGTTACGGCTCGGGCTCGTTCGTCACCGAGTACCGCCGCCATAACCGCCTCACCGCCACCTCGCTCTCGGCGTCGCACACGATCCCGATCACCATCGCCGCCGAGCAGGGCCTGATCGGCGAGCTGGCCTACCTCGCCTTCGTCATCTCGGCGATCCTGTGCGTCGTCCGGCGCACCCGCGGCGATCCGGTGCGCTCGGCGGTCGCCGCCGCCTTCATCGCGCTGGTGTTCCACACCCTGCTCTACGCCGACTTCCTCGAGGACCCGACCACGTGGGTCCTGCTCGGTATCGGCCTCGCCCTCGCCGCCGCGCCCGCCGGCGCACGCTCGCCCGACCGGGTAGCGCCGGGTCTCAGCCGTCGCCCGTCGACGGCTGCGGCGGCGGGTCCCTGAAGCCGATCGGGTCCGTCTCCGACCCGGTTCCCGCTTCCGCCACCGCCCCCGCGACGAGGCGCAGGAGCAGATCGTGGAGCTGCGCGCGCTCGGCCTCGTCTAACGGCGCCAGCAGCTCATTCTGAGCGCCGCCCGCAAGCCGGCGGGCGCCCGTGAGCGACTCGCGGCCGGCGTCGGTGATGTGCAGCGCGTAGGCGCGGCGGTCGGTGGGATGACGGCGGCGCTCGACCCAGCCCTTGGCCTCGAGTTCGTCGATCGTCGACACCATCGAGCTGGGGTCCATGCCGATGGCGCGCCCGAGCTGCTGCTGGGTCACATCGCCCTCGTGATCGAGCATGTTCATCGCGCCCCACATCCGCGGGGTGAGCCCCACCGTGGCCAGCCGCTCGGCGAACTGCTTGGACGCGTAGAAGCCCAGCCGGCTGATCAGGTAGCCCGTGTTACGCACGAGGGCGGGGTGCAGCAGCGGGGTGCCTGAGCTCGTCTCGGCCATCGCCAAAGAGTTTATTGGAGATGCGCACGTTGCGTCCATCATATTGTTTGTGCTACAAATGATGCGCTTCACAAACCAATTGGGGAAAGCGAGCGGCGATGATGACCACGATCACGCGATGGGTGTTGGCGCACAGGCGATGGGTGGCGGCGTTCTGGATCGTCGTGACGGTCGCCGGAGTGGCGACGGTCGGCCAGTCGACGAAGTCCTTCAGCAGTGAGTTCAGCGTTCCGGGCCGGCAGGGCTATGAGACCAACTCGCAGATCCAGCGCCTCTTCCACCAGGGTGGCCGCACCTCGCCTCTGATCCCGGTGGTGACGCTCCCGGCGGGCACATCGGTGAGCTCGTCCACGGTGCGTGTCGGCCTCGAGAACGTCCAGCGACACCTGCAGCGCGCCATCCCGGGACTGCGCACGGCGTCGTTTGCCTCCACCGGCAACCGCGCGTTCGTCTCCGCCGACGGGCGCACCACGTTCGTCCTCGCCTTCCCGCCGCCCGACAACGAGTCGTTCGGCAACAACACACGCGCCGCCAAGACGGCGCAGGCGGCGCTCGCCGGCCAGACGATCGCCGGGGCGCCGGTCCGCGTCACCGGGGTCTATGCCCTGCAGAACCAGACCGGCGGCTCGAGCGGGCCGGGCGTGCTCCTGGAGTCCGTTCTGGGTGGCCTGGGGGCGCTCGTGGTGCTCGCCTTCGTGTTCGCCTCGCTGCTGGCGTTCGTCCCCCTGCTCATGGCCATCGTCTCGATCATGGCCACGTTCCTCGTCCTCTGGGGCGTGACCGCCCTCACCAGCGTCTCGATGATCGTCGAGTTCCTCGTCGCGCTCATCGGGCTGGGGGTGGCCATCGACTACTCGCTGCTGGTGGTGGTGCGCTGGCGCGAGGAGCGTGCCCACGGGCGCACCGGAGACGACGCGGTGGTGCGGGCGATGCAGACCGCCGGGCGCGCCGTGGTCTTCAGCGGGACGACGGTCGCCATCGGCCTGCTGGCGATGGTGGTGCTGCCGCTGCCCTTCCTGCGTTCGATCGGCTACGCCGGCATGCTCATCCCGCTGGTGAGCGTGATCGTCGCCACCACGCTGCTACCGATCGTCCTCGTCACCGCCGGCAACCGGCTGGACTGGCCCCACAAGCGCTCCGATGACAAAGCCAGTCACGCGTGGACCCGATGGGCGGGGCTGGTGGTCCGGCGGCGCTGGTTCGCCGCCGCCGCCGCAGCGGTCGTGCTGGCCGCGCTCGTGCTCGCCGCCACCGGCCTGCGGCCCGGGCAGGCCAACGTCGACACGCTCAGCGCGCACGGCGACGCGCGGGTGGGCCTGGCGCAACTCGAGCGTGCGGGGATCGGATCCGGCGCGCTCGCGCCAATGGAGATCCTCGCCCCAGCCGCCGCGGCCCAGCACGTGGCGAGCACGCTCGCCCGCGTCCCCGGCGTGCACGGCGCGGTGGCTCCCGCCGGCGCTCAGTGGCGGCGCGGTGACACCGCGGTGCTCGACGTGCTCGGCGTGGGCGACCCCTCGACCGCGGCCGGCGGCGACACCCTCACCCGCGTGCAGACCGCGGCTCGCGGCCTGGGCGATGATGTGCGCGTCGGCGGCACCGGCGCGGAGAACCAGGACTTCGTCGACGCCATCTACGGGAGCTTCCCGCTGATGATCGCGTTGATCGCGGTGCTCACCTTCCTGCTGCTGGCGCGGGCCTTCCGCTCGCTGCTGCTCCCGCTCAAGGCGGTGCTGCTCAACGTGATCAGCGTCGGCGCGGCGTGGGGCGTCATCACCCTGGTGTGGCAACAGGGCCACGGGTCAGGTGCGCTGTGGGGGATCTCCGCGACGCACTCGGTCGACGCCTGGATCCCGCTGATGGTGTTCGCCTTCCTGTTCGGCCTGTCGATGGACTACGAGGTGTTCATCCTCTCGCGCATGCGCGAGGAGTACGACGCCACCGGCTCCACCGACGCCGCGGTGGTGCGCGGGATCGGCCGCACCGGCCGGCTGGTGACCAGCGCGGCACTCATCCTCTTCCTGGCCTTCGCCTCGATGGCCTCGGCACCCGACACCACCGTCAAGGTGTTCGCCACGGGGCTGGCCGCGGGGATCATCCTCGACGCCACCGTCATCCGGGCGCTGCTCGTGCCCGCGGTGGTGTCGCTGTTCGGGCGCTGGAACTGGTGGCTGCCCGGGCGCCCGGCGCGGCTGCTGCGCGTCGAGCCGTCCCTGCCGCCGCGCGCCGCCGCAGAGCCGTCGCCCACCGGCTAGCCGTCCGCCGAGGCGATGTGCGCGATAAGGGCCGCTATGTGTCCCTTATCGCGCAGGTCCGCCCTACAGCGGCGTGGTGTAGGCCCCGCTGATCCCGCCGTCGACCAGGAACTCGGTGGCGTTGACGTAGGAGGATTCGTCGGAGGCCAGGAACAGCACCGCGTTGGCGATCTCGTCGGCGTGGGCGAAGCGGCCCATCGGCACGTGCACGAGCCGGCGCTGGGCGGCCACGGGATCGGACGCGTAGAGGTCGCGCAGCAGTGGCGTGTCGACCGGGCCGGGGCAGAGCGCGTTGACGCGCACGCCGCGCTTGGCGAACTCGACACCGAGCTCGCGTGACAGGGCCAGCACGCCGCCCTTGGACGCGGTGTAGGAGATCTGGGAGGTGGCCGAGCCCAACACCGCGACGAACGACGCGGTGTTGATGACCGAGCCGCCGCCGCTCTCGAGCAGGTGGGGGATGCCGTGCTTGCAGCACAGGAAGACGCTGCGCAGGTTGGTCGCCTGCACCCGCTCCCATGCGTCCAGGCCGGTGTCGAGCACGGAGGCGTCGTCGTTGGGGGAGATCCCGGCGTTGTTGAAGAGCACGTTGATCCGGCCCAGCTCCCGGCGCACCCGCGCGTAGAGCTCTGAGACCGCGCTCTCGTCGGTCACGTCGACGCTGAGCGACAGCTCGCCCACCGAGTGCTCGATCAGGTCGACGCCCACCACCACCGCGCCCTCGCGCTCGAACACCGACGCGGTGGCACCGCCGATCCCGCCGGCGGCGCCGGTGATCACGCACACCTTCCCGGCGAGCCGGCTCATGTGGCGTAGAAGATCGACTTGACCTCGGTGTAGGCGTCGAGCGCGTGGGGACCCAGCTCGCGCCCGTAGCCTGACTGCTTGAAGCCGCCGAACGGGGTGGACACGCGCACCGAGGTGTTGGAGTTGATCGAGAGCACCCCGGCGTCCAGCGCGCGCGCTACGCGCAGCGCCCGCCCGCCGTCGCCGCTCCAGATGGAGCCCGACAGCCCGTAGATCGTGTCGTTGGCCAAGCGGATCGCCTCCTCCTCGGTGTCGAACGGGATCACCACGGCCACCGGGCCGAAGATCTCCTCCCGGGCCGCCCGTGCCCCGGGGTCAACCGGGCACAGGACCGTGGGAGCAAACCAGAACCCCGGGCCGTCGGGCGCCGACCCCCGGAAGGCCACCGGCGCTCCGTTGTCCACGAACGATCCGACCGCCTCGCGCTGACCCGCGGAGATGAGCGGTCCCATCTCGGTGTCCTCGTCCAGCGGGTCGCCGACGCGGATCGCCGTGACCGCCCGCTCGAGCTCGCCCATGAACTCGTCCATGGCCTCGCGCTGGACCAGGATCCGAGAGCGTGCACAGCAGTCCTGGCCCGCGTTGCCGAACACGGCACAGGGCGCGGCGGACGCAGCCGCGGCCAGGTCGGCGTCCGCGAACACGAGGTTGGGGGACTTGCCGCCCAGCTCCAGCGTGACGCGTTTGATCGTCTGGGCCGCGCCGGCGGCAATCGAGCGTCCCACCTCGGTGGAGCCGGTGAACGCGATCTTGGCGACGCCCGGGTGCTCGACGAGCCGCGCGCCGCAGACCGAGCCGGGCCCGACGACGACGTTGAGGACTCCGTCGGGGAGCCCGGCCTCACGCGCGAGCTCGGCGAAGCGCAGCGCGGTCAGCGGCGTCAGCTCCGCCGGCTTGAGCACGACGGTGTTGCCGGCGGCCAGCGCTGGTCCCATCTTCCAGGCGGCGATGGTGAGCGGGAAGTTCCACGGCACGATCAGGCCGACGACGCCCAGCGGCTCGCGCACGGTCCAGGCCAGGCCGCCCGCCACCGGGATCGTGTCGCCCAGCAGCCGCTCGGGCGAGCCGGAGTAGTAGCCGAATACCTGGGCCACCATGTCCATCTCGCCGCGCGCATCGCCGATCGGCTTACCGGCGTTGCGCGCCTCGAGCTGGGCCAGCTCCTCGCGGTGCTCGCGCACGATCTCGGAGATGGCCCGCAGGTGTGCCGCCCGCTCCGGCGGCGTCACCGCCCGCCACGCTCCGAACGCCGCCGCGGCCCGCTCCACGGCGCGGTCCACGTCGGCCGCATCGCCACGCGGGATCTCCTGGAGCACCGCCTCGGTGGCGGGCTCCAGGACCGCCAGCACGCCGCTAGGCAAGTTCGGCCGCATCGGGGTCGATCACGGTCACCCCGTCCTCGGCGAACTCGATCGTGTGAATCGGGCCCTTGAACGTGTGCCTGGCCGAGACGTAGTACCAGATGGTCACCGCCAGCATGACGATCACCGTCACCAGCGGCGCGTAGTTGAACGCCGACCAGCTGAAGGCGCTGTTCCACGGGACCGCCGCGGGCGTGAAGGGCAGGCAGAAGATGATCACGCACAGTGCCACCCACACGATGGCGATGAGGTTGATCCACTTGTACTTGCGGCCCAGGGTCCACGGGCCGGGCTCGAACTTGTCACCCATTCGCCACCGCAGGAACACCGGGATCGTGTACGCGATGTAGAGACCGATGACCGAGATGGAGGTGACGGCCAGGAAGGCGACGGGCAGCCCCGCGTGGTTGCCCTTGTAGGCCGGGATGGTGATGATGAACGCGCACACGGCGACGAACACGACCGCCCAGCTCGGGGTGCTGTGGCTGTTGAGCCGGCGCCACAGGTTGTGGCCCGGAACCGCGCCGTCGCGTGAGAACGCGAACGTCATCCGTGATGCGCTGGTGACACAGGCCATGCCGCAGAAGAGCTGACCGATGGTGGAGATGACGAGCACCGCCTTGGCCGCCGACGACGTGAGGGCCGACTCGATGATCGACTGCGAGGTCCCGCCCGCCGCGTCGATCGCCCTCGTGTGCGTGGCGGCGAACGTCAGGGCCAGCAGCACGAGCCAGCCGAACACGGCCGAGTAGAAGACCGACCGCCACACGCCCTTGGGCGCAGCCATGGCGGCGTCGTGCGTCTCCTCCGAGATATGGGCCGACGCGTCATACCCGGTGATCGTGTACATCGTCAGCAGGAACCCCAATGGGAGCACGTAGAACCAGTACATGTTGTCGCTGAACCCCGACAGGTTCTGGCGGTGGCCGAAGACGAAGCTGAAGCTCTGGTGATGGCTGGGCACTGCGACCAGCAGCACGATGATCACCAGGACGCCGATGACGTGCCACCACACGGAGATCTGGGTGAACAGCGCGACGAGGGGTGAGGAGAAGATGTTGATGAGGGCGTGCGCGATCAGGATCAGCGCGAACAGCACGAACACGTGGTGCAGCGAGGACTGCACGCTGGCGGTGGCAAAGTTCACCCCGATGAAGTGCAGGCCGTAGAAGGACAGCGTGGAGTTCAGGAACGTCGCGGCCGCGTAGTCGACAGACGCCGTGACGGCGACCAGCCCCACGAGGTTGAACCACCCCGTGAACCATCCCCAGCCCGCGCCGCCGAGCTTGGAGGACCAGTAGTAGATGCCACCCGCGGTGGGCATGGCCGAGGCGAGCTCTGACATCGAGAACGCCACCAGCAGGATGAACACGCTGATGACCGGCCAGCCGATGGAGATCGCCACCGGGCCGCCGTTGATCCACGCCTGGCCGTAGGTGGTGAAGCACCCCGCCAGGATCGAGATGATCGAGAACGAGATGGCGAAGTTGGAGAACCCGCTCCACCCGCGCTTGAGCTCCTGCTTGTAGCCCAGCTCAGCGAGACGTTGCTCATCCGCTGAGAGAGTCTCAGTGCCTGCGGTCATCCGGCCCTCCTCGGGAAAAGGTCTGCTGATCGGCCCTTCAAGGCGCGAGAACCATATGACCGCGTCAGGTGCCAAGTCAAGAGCCATTTGCACAACGCACGCCGGCGCCCACGCCGAGGCGCTCCGGGGCTCCACTGCGCGCCCACCCAGACGGCGTGTGTCACCCGCGCGGCAGCAGCCCGGCCAGCACGTGCTCGGTCCCTCGCAGGTGCTCGGTCATCACCCGCGCGGCCAGCGCCTCGTCATGGCGGCGCAGCGCCCCCACCAGTCGCCGGTGCTGGTCGTTGGCGGAGTCCAGGACCTCGGGCGGATGCGCGATGTGTGAGATGAGCGCGCTCATCGCCCCTTGGGTCTCGGTCATCTGCTTGACCAGGCGCCCGCTGCCGGTGAGCTCCGCCAGCCCGACGTGGAAGCGCACGTCGAGCGGGCGGTAGGCGGGGAAGTCGTCGAGCAGGTCGTCGATCGCCACCACCAGCTCCTCCAGGGAGTCGATCGCCTCCGGCTGGGCGCGCTCGGCGGCCAGCACCGCGATCCCCACCTCGACCGTCATTCGCCCGTCGCACACGTCGCGCCACCCGGCCAGCACCTCGTGGGACGGCGGCTGGGCCGGGGGCTGGGGATCGGCCACGAAGGTCCCCCCGCCCCGGCCTCGCATGGCGTGCAGGTGACCGCTCTGGCCGAGCGCCACCAGCGCCTGGCGCAGCGTCGAGCGGGCGATCCCCAGCCGGGCGCATAGCTCACGCTCGGCGGGTAGCCGCGTACCCGGTGGCAGTAGGCCCAGCTTGATCGCCGTGCCCAGCCGGTCGACGGTCTCCTCGAACGCCGTCTGGGAGTGGACAGGCGCGAACACCGCCTCCAGCGAGGTCGAGGCCTCGTGGTTGGTCGACGCCGTCACAACCGCTCGAAGCCCCGGAAGCGCTCCCAGTCCGTGACCGCGGCCTCGAACGCCGTGAGCTCGACGTCGGCCGCGTTGACGTAGTGGTCGACCACCTCATCGCCGAACGCGCGCCGTGACACCTCGCCCGTGGCGAACAGGTCCCGGGCGTCGCGCAGCGTTGACGGGAGGCGCGGCTTGTCAGTGGCGTTGTAGGCGTTGCCCTCATACATCGGCTCGAGCTCGAGCTTGTTCTCCACGCCGTGCAGGCCGGCGGCGATGATCGCGCTGATCGCCATGTACGGATTGAGGTCCGAGCCGCCGGCGCGCAGCTCGAAGCGCTGCCCCTGGCCATGGCCCACCACGCGCAGCGAGCAGGTGCGGTTGTCCTCGCCCCAGGCCACCGTCGTGGGTGCGAAGGACCCCGCCACGAAGCGCTTGTAGGAGTTGATGTTGGGCGCCAGCAGGACCGTCAGCTCGCGCAGGCAGGCGAGCTGGCCGGCCAGGAAGGAATCGAACAGCGCCCGGTCTGAGGCGAACGCGTTGCGCCCGTCGGCGTCGACGAGCGAGAAGTGGATGTGGCACGAGCTGCCCTCGCGCTCATCGAACTTGGCCATGTAGCTGATCGCCATGCCCTCCTCGGCGGCGATCTCCTTGGCGGCGTTCTTGTAGATCGCATGATCGTCGGCGGTGCGCAGCGCGTCGGCGTAGTGGAAGTTGATCTCGTGCTGGCCGAAGTTGCACTCGCCCTTGGAGTTCTCGACGGCCATCCCGGCGCCCTCCATGGCGTTGCGGATGCGACGGATCAGGGGCTCGATGCGCGCGGTGCCGAGCATCGAGTAGTCGACGTTGTAGAGGTTGGCGGGATCGAGGTTGCGATAGGCCTTGTGCCAGGCGGACTCGTAGGTCTCACGGAAGACCATGAACTCCAGCTCGGTGCCGGCGTAGGCCCTCCACCCGTGTTCGGCCAGCCGCGCCAGCTGGCGGCGCAGGATCTGCCGCGGCGAGGCGACGACATCGGAGCCGTCCTCCCAGGCCAGGTCGCACAGGACCATCGCCGTGCCCTCCTGCCACGGGACCGGACGCAGCGTGGCGAGGTCGGGCTTGAGCACGAAGTCGCCGTAGCCGCGCTCCCACGAGGACATCGCGTAGCCGTCGACGGTGTTCATGTCGACGTCCACCGCCAGCAGGTAGTTGCAGCCCTCGGCGCCGTGCTCGACGACCTCCTCGACGAAGTGGCGAGCCGTCAAACGCTTGCCCTGCAAACGGCCCTGCATGTCGCACAGGGCGATCAGGACCGTGTCGATCTCGCCGGCCTCAACCCGGCTGCGGAGCTCCTCGAGCTTCATCCCACCACCCTCTCAAGTCTCGTTGTGGAGGCCGTCGCGCGAACCCTCCGAGGGCCTCGTCGTGGCGCGAAGGTATAGGAAGCAGGCCTTAAACGCTAGGGTCCCGATTTGATGGCCGATCCCGTGGCCCCCCCGCGAACATGCCGCCCGCTATGGCGGGCCCGGACGACCGCCATGCTGCGTCCTCGAAGCCTCGCGCAGCAGGGCTGCGCCACGGCTTCTGCGTCCTTGCCTGGCGGCCCCCGGACCGCGCCCTAGCGAACGCCATGTCCCCGGGGGAACGACTTGATGGAATCGTCGATCGTCTGGCTGGCCGTCTCGGGACCGTTGGCGGTGAGCCCGTGCCCCTGGACGGCGGCATCACCAACCGCAACTACCGGGTGCGATTCGGCGAGCGCGACTGCGTTCTGCGCCTCCCCGGCCGCGACACCGATCTGCTGGGGATCGACCGCGCCGCCGAGCGCGTGGCCACCGAGCGCGCGGCCGCGCTGGGCATCGCCCCGCCGCTCATCGCCGCCGACGAGGAGTGCATGGTCACCGAGTGGCTGGCCGGCGCGCCGATCGACGGCGACCGCCTGCGCGCCGACCCCTCGAGCGCGGCGCGGGCCCTGCGCGCCTTCCACGACTCCGGGCTTCAGCTGCCGGTGCGCTTCTGGATCCCGGACCTCCTCGGCGACTACGCGCGCATCATCAAAAAGCGCGGGGGTGAGCCGAGCGAGCAGTACCGCCGGACGCAGGCGCTCGTCGCCCGCATCGCCGACGTGCTGCCCCTCACCGATCCGGCGCCCTGTCACAACGACCTGCTCCCCGGGAACATCCTCGCCGCCGACGCCGACCCCGGGCATGCCCTGCTGGTGGACTGGGAGTACGCCGGCATGGGCCACCCGTACTTCGACCTCGCCAACCTGGCGGTCAACAACGCGTTGGACGAGGCCGCCCAGGACCGCCTGCTCGAGGCCTACTTCGACCAGCCCGCGGAGCCGGGGCGGAGGGCCGCCCTGCGGCTGATGATGCTCGTCTCCGACGCCCGCGAGGCCGCCTGGGGCGTCGTCCAGGGCTTTATCTCCGAGCTGGATTTCGACTTCGCCGACTACGCGCACCAGCACTTCTCCCGGCTGGAGCGCAATGCCTCTGACCCCCGACTCCAGGAGTGGATGAGTGCCGCGACCCCGTGACGTGCCCGACCGCGCGCGCGTGGTGATCATCGGCGGCGGGGTCGGAGGGGCCTCGATCGCCTACCACCTCGCCCAGTTGGGCGAGCGCGACGTGGTGCTGGTGGATCGCAACGAGCTGACCAGCGGCTCGACGTTTCACTCCGCGGGCCTGGTGGGACAGCTGCGCGGCAGCGTCTCGCTCACCCGGATGATGATGGACTCGGTGGCGCTCTACCGGACGCTCGACTGCGGCTGGGTGGAGTGCGGCGGCATCCGCCTGGCCTGCACCGAGGAGCGCGAGCAGGAGGTCATGCGGCAGGTGGCGTGGTCGCGGACGTTCGGGCTGCCGCTGGAGCTGCTCTCGGCCGAGGAGGCCCAGGCGCTGTTCCCGCTCATGGTCACCGACGGCGTGCGCTGCGCGTCCTACCTGCCCACCGACGGCTATCTGGACCCGTCGCTGCTCACCTACGCGCTGATCGACGGCGCCCGGCGCGGTGGCTGCCAGGTGTTCACGCATACGCGCGTGCATGACGTCGTGGTCACCGAGGGCCGCGTCCGGGGCGTCAGGACCGAGTGGGGCGACATCGAGGCCGAGGTGGTGGTCAACGCCGGCGGCATGTACGCCGCCGAGATCGGGCGTCTGGCCGGGGTGCGGGTGCCGGTCATCCCGTTCGCGCACGAGTACCTGGTGACCCAGCCCTTTCGGGAGAGGGCCCCGGCCGGCCCGGGCGGGGAGATCGTCCACCTGCCCACCCTGCGCGACCCGGACAACCTCATCTACTTCCGCGAGGAGGGTGCGGGACTCGTGATGGGCGGCTACGAGCGCGACAGCGCGCCGTGGTTCCTGGACGAGCACGAGGTCGATCGCATCCCGCCGGACTTCAACGGGCGGCTCCTGGAGGAGGACTGGCCGCGGTTTGAGGAGATCGCCCAGAACTCCTCCAAGCGCGTGCCCGCCATGGAGGATGTCAAGGTCACGCGCCTGATCAACGGGCCCGAGGCGTTCACCCCGGACAACGAGTTCTGCCTGGGCGAGTCCGATGTCCGCGGCCTGTTCGTGGCCGCGGGCTTCTGCGCCCACGGGCTCGCCGGGGCCGGCGGGATCGGCAAGGTGATGGCGGAGTGGATCGTCACCGGGGAGCCGTCGCTGGACGTGTGGGAGATGGACGTCCGCCGGTTCGGCCCCCAGTACGCGTCGCCCCGCTATTCGCTGGCGCGCGCCCGGGAGGTCTATGAGACCTACTACGACATCCGCTACCCCGGCCACGAGCGCCAGGCGGGCCGCCCGCTGCGCACCTCGAGCGCGTACGCCTGGCACCGCGATCACGGCGCCGCGTTCGGGGAGAAGTCGGGCTGGGAGCGGGTGAACTGGTACGAGTCAAATGCGCCGGCGGGCGATGAGAGCCTGCGGCCCCGCGGCTGGGCCGGCCGCCACTGGTCCCCCGCAATCGGCGCCGAGGCCATCGCCACCCGGACCGCCGCGGGCCTGTTCGACGAGTCGTCCTTCGCCAAGCTCGAGGTGTCCGGCCCGGGTGCCGCCCAGCTGCTCGAGCGCCTGTGCGACAACCGGATCGCCGACGAGGTGGGCCGGATCACCTACACGCAGATGCTCAACCGCCGCGGCGGGATCGAGTGTGACTTCACGGTGACGCGCGTAGGGCCCGACACGTTCCAGATCGTCACCGGCACCGCGTTCGGCAACCACGACGCCGCCTGGATCCGCCGCCACCTGCCCCACGACGGCTCCGTGACCCTCTCGGATGTCACCTCGCGGTGGGCCTGCTTCGCCCTGTGGGGGCCCAAGTGCGCGGAGATCCTGCGCCCGCTCACCCCCGATCCCCTGGACTTCGGCTACATGCGGATGCGTGAGCTGGCCGTCGGCGACGTGCCGGTGCGGGCGCTGCGGGTCACGTTCGTCGGTGAGGCGGGGTGGGAGCTGTACTGCCCCACCGAGTACGGCGCCGGCCTGTGGCGCGTGCTCTGGGAGGCGGGGCGGCCCCACGGCCTGATGACCGGTGGCTATCGCGCCATCGACTCCCTGCGCCTGGAGAAGGGCTACCGGGTGTGGGCGGCGGACATCACACCCGACGAGACCCCGCTGGAGGCGGGGCTGGATTTCTGCGTGCGCGAGGACCGCTCGTTCGTCGGCGCCGACGCCCTGGGCGAGCCCGAGCGCAAGCTCCGCTGCCTGGTCCTGGAGGACCCGCGCTCGGTGGCACTGGGCAACGAGCCGGTCCGCGTCGGGGAGGAGATCTGCGGGCGCGTCACCACCGGGGGCTATGGCTACACGGTGCAGCGCTCGATCGCCTACGCGTATCTGCCCGTCGAGCACGGGATCGGCACGGAGGTCCACATTGACATCTTCGGGAGCTGGGTGGCCGGCGAGGTCGTGGCCGAGCCGCTGTTGGACCCCGAGGGCGCCCGGATGCGCGCGATCACCTGATCAGCTCGGGTTGCATCTACGCGTCAAAGGGATAGGATCGTCGGTCTCGTGACGTGGGGATTTCTGTGGCTGATGCTCGCGCTCAAGCTGCCGATTGCGGCGCTGATCTACCTGGTCTGGTGGGCGATCAAGCAGGAGCCCGAGGACGAGACCTCATCTGACGACGACGGCGGCATCAAGCGCCATCGCCCGCATCCCCGCGAGCCATTCCCCCGCCGCCCGCGGCGTGGCCCGCACGGCGACCCCGCCCCGCGGCCCCCGGCTCGGGTCCGGACGGTGCGCGCCCGCGCCCGCACCGTCGGCCACTGAGCGTTGTCGCCACCGCCGCTGAGCCGCGACGCGACCTGCGTCGCTGTCAGACTTGCCGCCCATGAACGGTGACAGCGCACACACCGCCCCGACGACCGGTCGTGAGGCTGCAGTCTCGGTCCTGTCGGACGGCACGATCACGCGCCTGGTGGAGGAGGGCCGGATCCGCATCGATCCCTGGGACCCGAGCCTGGTGCAGCCGGCCAGCGTCGACCTGCGGCTGGGCGACTCGTTCCGCGTCTTTCACAACCACCGCGCGACCGCGATCGACCTGCGCCGGCCCCCGGAGAACCTCACCGAGGAGGTCATCGTCCCCGAGGGCGAGTCGTTCGCCATCCACCCCGGGGAGTTCTGTCTCGGGCGCACGCTGGAATGGGTGGAACTGCCCGACGACATCGTGGCCCGGATCGAGGGCAAGTCGAGCCTCGGGCGCCTGGGCCTGATCGTCCATGCCACCGCGGGCTTCTGCGATCCCGGGTGGAAGGGCACGCTGACGCTGGAGCTCAACAACCTCACCCGCGTGCCCATCATCCTGCACCCCGGGCTCGAGATCGCCCAGCTCTCGTTCATGATGCTCGACCGGCCCGCCCTCCGACCCTATGGGAGCCCGGACCTGGGCAGCCACTACCAGGGCCAGCGCGCCGCCACCGCCAGCCGCTACCGGTCGGCGCGGGCGCAGGCGGGTGGCGAGGCGGGTGGTGGGCCGGGTGGGGACCGAGTCTCATGATTTTGGATAGGCTCGGGCCCCCGCGATGCCCGCCCTGCTGCTGATCACCGCCGCCGATGAGCCCTCGAAGGTGCCGTTCTTCATCATCGGCGGGGCGCTCGCGATCTACGCGGTGATCCTGGGCACGATCGGCATGCAGCGCCCGGACTTCCCCTCCAGCATCCGAGGGCAGCGCGGAGTGATCGCGCTCACGGCGGTGATGGCCGTGCTGGCCGTCGGCGCCGCCATCCTCACCTCGTAGTCGGCCGTGCGGGCCTGCGCCCGCGGTGAGCGGCGGGTCACACGCGGGTGTCTCCGGCGACGAGCCGCGGGTAATAAAGTGGTCGAGAAGGCAAGGTCGTCGAAACTTGTGTGACGGAAGTGGCGGCCTCCGGCAACGGCATCAAGGAGCGCTATGACCACCGAGACTCAGCAATCGACGGACGGGGGCGGCGTAGAACCGTCGGCCGACACCCTCACCGTCACCGACAACCGGACCGGCAAGCAGTACGAGATCCCGATCGAGGACAACACGATCCGGGCGACCGAGCTGCGCAAGATCAAGACCCACGACGACGACTTCGGGTTGATGACCTACGACCCCGCCTACATGGCGACGGCATCGTGTCGCTCGGCGATCACCTACATCGACGGCGACAAGGGCATCCTCGAGTACCGCGGCTACCCGATCGAGCAACTGGCGGAGAAGTCCAGCTACCTCGAGGTCGCCTACCTGCTCATCCACGGTGAGCTGCCCACCCAGCAGCAGCTCGACGAGTGGGATCACCTCATCACGATCCACACCTTCGTCCACGAGAACGTCAAGGAGTTCATGCAGGGGTTCCGCTACGACGCGCACCCCATGGGCATGCTGCTGGCCTCGGTCGGTGCGCTGTCGACCTTCTATCCCGAGGCGTCGGCGATCAAGGAGTCAGACACCCGCTACCTCCAGGTCATCCGCCTCCTGGCCAAGATGCCGACGCTGGCGGCGTTCTCCTACCGCCACAACCGCGGCATGCCGTACGTCTATCCGGACAATGACCTCAGCTACGCGGGCAACTTCCTCTCGATGATCTACAAGATCGCCGAGCTCAAGTACCAGCCCGACCCGCGGCTGGAGCACGCGCTGGACGTGCTGTTCATCCTGCACGCCGACCACGAGCAGAACTGCTCGACCAGCGCCGTGCGCAGCGTCGGCTCCTCCCAGGTCGACCCGTACTCCGCGGTCGCCGCGGGCGTGGCGGCGCTCTACGGGCCGCTGCACGGCGGCGCCAACGAGGCGGTGCTGCGGATGCTGAAGCGGATCGAAACCACGGAGAACATCCCGGACTTCATCGCGGGGGTCAAGAACGGCGACGAGAAGCTCATGGGCTTCGGCCACCGGGTCTACAAGAACTTCGACCCGCGGGCCAAGATCATCAAGAAGGCCGTCGACGAGGTCTTCGAGGTCACGGGCAAGAACCCGCTGCTGCACATCGCCACCGAGCTGGAGAAGATCGCGCTTGAGGACGAGTACTTCGTCAAGCGCAAGCTCTACCCCAACGTCGACTTCTACTCCGGCCTCATCTACGAAGCGCTGGGCATGCCGGTGGAGATGTTCCCGGTCCTGTTCGCCATCGGGCGCACCAGCGGCTGGATCGCCCAGTGGCTGGAGATGATCGACGACCCCGAGCAGAAGATCGCGCGGCCTCGCCAGATCTACACCGGCGGCCGTGGCCTGGACTACGTCCCGATCAGCGAGCGCTCCTAGGCGGCCCCGGCTCAGTGATCGCCCCCACACTCAGGGTGCGGGCGGTGACCTAGATTCTGTGGCGTGGACCTCTACGCCCTGTCTGAAGGACGCGTCGTCGTCATCCGGCCCATCCGGTCAGACGACGTCGAACGGCTGCGAGAGGCGCACGGGCGCCTCTCGCCGCTGACGCGCTACCGGCGCTTCTTGACCGCCAAGCCGTACCTCAGCGCCGCCGACGCGATCTACCTCGCCGACATCGACGGCTGCGATCACTACGCGCTCGTCGCCACCTTCGCCGAGGGCGAGGGCGACGAGGACGCCCCGATCATCGCCGTGGCGCGGTTCGTGCGCTCGCCCGAGGACTCGGCGACCGCCGAGTTCGCGATCGTGATCGGCGACGCGTGGCAGGGCGAGGGCCTCGGCCGCGAGCTGATGGGCCGCCTCGTCGACGCTGCGGTGACGCGCGGGGTGCGGCGCTTCCAGGCCACCATGCTCGCCGACAACGTCGCCATCCACCGCCTGTCGGAGCGATTCGCCGCGGGGCCGCTGCGCCGCCTGCGCCGGGGCAACACCTTCGAAGTCGACTTCGATCTGCCCACCCGGAGCGCGGACGTGCCTGCGATGATCGCCGGGTGCGCTGGAAGCTGACCGAACGCGCCGGCCCCAAGGTCCGGCGGTCATCGTTTGACGACGCGGACCGGGCACTCGATGCGCTGGAGTCTCGCGGGCGGGAGCTGGCCGAGGCGGCGCCGGGCGAGTCGGTGAACGTCAAGTACAAGCGGTTCGAGCCCCAGCAGCGGGTGGTGGCGCGGCTGGAGCTCGCCGGGCCCGAGCGGTTCGTCCCCCGCGTGCGGGCCGGCGTGGACGTGCGCGGCGACGGCTCGGTGGAGGCCTTCTTCGGCCGGGTCCGCCGGGAGGTCATCTCCGAGAAGCGGGGCGAGAGCCCGTACGCCGCGTTGCGCCGGGTCGTGGGCGAGCGGCGGGCCTCTAAGCCCGGATCACGGGGCGGTTGACCGGCTGGCAACGTAGCCGGATCTCTCGAACGTCGTGAACGAGACCACCGAGCCCTTGAGCGCGTCGAGGTGGTGCGGACGGTCCGAGAGCGTCTCGTCGGCTTCACGCAGCGCCCCGGTGGCCGGGTCGAAGATGAGCGTGTACGTGATCGGCTCACCGCTGTAGCTCGAGTCCAGGCTGACCGCGGCGCCGATGCGCCCGGCGCGATCGGTGGTGGTGCCCTGGTTGACCACGCCCGGGATCGTCGACAGCATCCGCAGCAGGACCGCCTGGGCGGCGCCCGGGACCGGCCGGCTCTGCGTCAGGCGGGCGAGGTCGACGAACTCCCACCCCGGCGCCCAGCCCCCGCTGCGGCTCCCCGTCGCGAGCAGCCGCGCCAGCACGGGCGCCGACGCGCTCAGGGCCGGTACCTCGGCGCGGCTGCGCCAGGCCGCGGAGGTGACCGGCCGCACCTTGGACTGAGCGGTGTGGGTGCGCAGGCTCCAGCTGCGGACCCTCACATACGCGTACGGCGTGGCGGCGGGCCACGGCGGCGAGCTCTGGTTGGCCGCCTCCGCGCTCAGCCGCAGCAGCACATCGGCGCCCGATGGGGGCACCGGCGACTGGAACGCCAGCGCGGGCGGCGTGGGCGGGTAGCTCTTGCTGCCCCAGCCGAACAGGACGTGCCCGGCCAGGACGATGAACTCGGCGGCGAGCGCGGCGAAGATCAGGCCGTTGACGATCGAGCGGCCGCCGGCCCGACGCATGGCGTCACAGCACCAGGGTCTGGCCGTGCCGGCGCAGCCAGCGCGACTGCTGCCGGTAGTCGGGGCACCAGCGCTCGAGCAGGGCCCAGAACCGGGGCGAGTGGTCCATCATCTGAAGGTGACAGACCTCGTGCCAGACGACGTAGTCGAGCACCTCCTCGGGTGCGAGCAGCAGCCGCCAGTTGAAGCTCATGGCGCCCGTGCGCGAGCAGCTCGCCCACCGGGTCCGCTGGCCGCGGATGGTGAGCTTGGTGTAGGAGCTTCCGGCCAGCGCGCAGGCCCGTTCCAGCCGGGGGGCGATCTCCGCGCGCGCTGCTCGTCGGTACCAGCGCTCCAGCGCGGGCTGGCGCTCGGCTCCGGCCGGCGCCCACAGCTCGTCACCGCGGCGGTGCACGCGTGCGCGGCCGGGGTCGGTGCGGACGTGCAGGAGCTCGCCCAGGTAGGGGACTGCATCGCCCCGCGCGGCCACCGCCTGCTGGGCGTGGGCCACCTCGCTCAACCGCCGGCGGATCCACGGCTCGAGCTCGCGGATCGCGGCCAGCGCCTCGCGCTCGGCGGCGCGGCGCGGGAGGACGACCTCGACGCCGTCGGCGTCGACGTTGACGCGGATGCGCCGGGCGCGCTCCGAGCGCCTGACCCGGTAGTTGATCTCCTGTCTGTATTCGCTCTCCGGCATGGCCCAGATTGAGAGTACGGTCCAGTGCCGACATGCCCGCATTCCCTGAACTCACGGACGCCCTCAGCTCGGCGACGGTGGCCCTGCGCCTGGCCGCCGAGCGCGACATCCCCGAGGTCCTCATCGCCCACCAGGACGATCCCGAGCTCCATCGCTCGCTCGGCCTTGTCCGTCCCCCCAGCGGCGCCGAGCTCGGCCGCCGTGTGGAGGGAGGCCCCGGCGATCGCGCCGCGGGCACCGCCCTGTGGCTGACGATCGTGCCGGCCGGCGGCGATGAGTGCATCGGCCAGATCGACGTCCACGACGTGGATTGGGATCACTCCCGCGCGGAGCTGGGGATCTGGACGGCGCTCGGCGCAGCGCGGCCGTGGCGTCGCCACCGATGCCCTGCGGCTGGCCGGCCGCTGGCTGCTGAGCGAGTGCGGCCTGGCGCGGGTCCAGCTCGTCACTGAGCCCGACAACGTCGCGATGGTGGCCGCGGCGCGGAGGGCCGGGTTCCTGGAGGAGGGCGTCCTGCGCGGGTACGTGCGCGAGCGCGGTCAGCGGGTGGACGTCACGATGCTCTCGCTCGTGGCCGCGGACCTGGTCACGGGAGCCGGATGACGCGCGCCGCTGGGAAGTGGAGCGTGACCCTGCCCCCGGGGGTGCGGCCGCCGTTCGAGGTCTACGTCAACGGCGTGCGCCAGGAGCTGGGCTCCGACTACCGGATCTCCGAGGGCGAAGTGCTGTTCGAGCGCGAGCTCGTGAGCCAGAAGCTGAGCCCGTGGGCGTGGTTCGTGGGCTTCTGGGGGATCGGGACCTACAAGCGCAACGACGAGGTCGACGTGCGCTACGAGGTCGACGGGCAGTCGACGGTCGCCCACGCCCTCAAGATCACGCCCCCGGCTGCGCCTACGCCACCGCGGTCTTGACGACCTCGCGCGCCACCCACGGGCGGTGCAGGCGCAGGGCCGACAGGATCGCGCGCGTCGCGTGCGACCGGTTGAGCGTGTAGAAGTGGACGCCCGGCGCTCCGCGGGCCAGCAGCTCGGCGCACTGCAGCGTGGCGTAGGAGACGCCGAGCTGGAGCACGGCGTCGGGATCGTGCGAGCGCCACTCGAGCGCCTCGAGCAGCGACGGCGGGATCGTCGCCCCGCACATGCCGGTGATCGTCTTGATCTGCCGCAGGTCGGTGATGGGCATGACGCCCGGGATGATCGGCACGTCGATGCCGGCCGCCCGCGCCTCATCCACGAAGCGGAAGTACAGATCGTTGTCGAAGAACATCTGGGTGATGAGGAAGGAGACGCCGTTGTCGATCTTGTCCTTGAGGAAGCGCAGGTCGTGCGCCAGGTCCGGAGCCTCCGGATGGACCTCGGGGAAGCAGGCGCCGCCGATGCAGGTGTCGTGATCTGAGTGGATGAGGGCGGCCAGCTCGGTGGAGTACTGCAGGCCGCCGGGGTGCGGCTTCCAGTCGCTCTCACCGCGCGGCGGGTCGCCGCGCAGGGCGAGGATGTTCTCGATCCCCGCCTGACGCATGTCGGCGATGACGTCGGTGAGCTCCTCGCGCGTGGACCCGACGCAGCTGAGGTGGGCCATCGCCTCGATCCCCAGCTCCTGCTTGATCCACTTGGTCAGCTCCAGGGTGCGCCCGCGCGACGTTCCGCCGGCGCCGTAGGTCACGGATACGAAGGCCGGCGAGAGCTGCCGCAGGGACTCCAGGGCCAGCCCCAGGACCCGCTCGCCGGCGTCGCTCTTGGGCGGGAAGAACTCAAAGGAGAAGATCGGCTCGTCGGTCTCTTCCAGGATCTGATCGATGCGCATGGCAGTCATCGTACCAACCTTGACAAGTTTGTGTCAAGGTTGGGATCGGAGCGCGGTTTACGTGGCTCGCCAGCGCTCGACGTCACCGTCCGGTTCGGCGAGGATGCGGCCCTGGCGCTGGAGGTGGCGCAGGTAGGAGAGCGTCTCGGACAGGAACCACGTCGCGTTGCGCACGTCGACGGGCTGGCTGTAGACGCTGGGCAGGATCTCCAGCGCCGTCTTGGCCTCGCTGCGAGTGGCCCCGAGGATTGCCTCCAACCGCTCGGCGACGAGCGCCCGGTTGCCCTCGATGTGGCCGTGCACGTCGACGAACGGCTTGCCGTGCCCCGACACGGCGAGACGGGCGTCGAGCACGTCGACCTTGTCCAGTGAGCCGAGGAACTCGCCGACCGGATCCTCGGTGTAGCCGTAGTCGTAGAAGAGCGAGATCCGTCCCAGGACATGGTCGCCGGAGATGAGGATCCGTCGCTCGGGCTGGTAGAGGCAGACATGCGACGGTGCATGGCCGGGCGTCTCGTACACCGTCCACTCGCCCAGGTCGGTCTCGATCCGCACCCCGTCGACGAGGGCGTGGTCGGGCTCGACCACCCGGGCGATGCCCGACGGGAAGTTCTTGGCCCGCTCGGCGTACGCCGCCAGCGCCGCCGGAGGCACCCCGCTCTGGCGGCCGACCTCCAGGCGGCGCTCCAGCGCGGCCTGCGGGTCATCGGCGCCGGCGGTGGCGTGGGCGTGATTGGGGTGCATCCACAGCTCGCAGCCGGCACGTTCCATGATCGGCGCGGCCTGGCCCCAGTGATCGGAGTGGGCGTGCGTGCAGGCCAGCAACCGGACGTGCTCGATCCGGAGGTTGACCTGGTCCATGGCCCGCTCGAGCTGCGCCAGTGAGCCGGGTTCGTGCATCCCGGTGTCCACGAGCACGATCCCCGAGCCGGACGCGATCGCCCACGCGTTGCAATGCGGGACCCCCGGCCACGGCAGCGGGAGCCGCAGGCGCCACAGTCCGGGCAGAACGCGCTCGCCCCGTCCCAGCTCTTTCTGGCGCGTCGTCGGTGCCACGGGGTCAGACGTTATTGACGCCGCGTAGACTGCGGCGCCTTGGCCAGCACGTCGGACATCGCCAAGCGGTACTTCGCCGCCCTCTCGGCCCATGACCTCGACGAAGCGACGGCCTGCTGGAAGCCCGGCGCGATCGACCGCCTCGTCGGCGCGCAGGACCTGGTCGCGCCCGACGGGATCCGCGCGTACTTCGGGGAGCTGTTCGCCGCCTTCCCTGATTTCGAGCTAGAGGTGGTGGAGCTCACCACCGCGCGCCACCGCACCGCGGTGCGGTGGCAGGCCCACGGCACCTTCGCCGGTCCCGGGAGCTTCCAGGGCTTCGCCCCCAATCACGCGCGGGTGCAGATCGAGGGCTGCGACGTCGTCACGGTCGAGGACGAGCTCATCGTCCACAACGACGCCTATATCGACAGTGGCGACCTCGCCCGGCAGCTCGGGCTGCTGCCCGCCGCCGGCTCGCCCGCCGAGGCGCGGCTGACCCGCCTGGCCAACGTTCGGACCAAGGGCCTGCGCGCCCTGCATGGCGTCTCGACCGAGGCGGTCGCCGATGGCGTCTGGGTGGTCCGCGGCGGCTTCCCGCTCAAGGCGATGAACGTCTACCTCATCCGCGACGGCGACGGGGTGACCGTGTTCGACGCCGGGATCAAGGCGATGGGCCCGGCCCTGCGCGCTCTGTGCGCCCAGCACGGCGGCGCTCGCCGGGTGGTCCTCGGCCACGCCGATCCCGATCACCGCGGCGCCGCGCCCGCCCTGGGCGTTCCCGTGTTCTGCCATCCCCTGGAGCGCGACACGGCGCTCAAGGACGTACCGCTGCGCGACTACTGGGACATGGGCAAGCTGCGCCCCTACGCGCGGCCCTACTTCAAGCGGATGCTTCCGGCATGGGACGGCGGCGCGGTGGCGGTCGAGGGCACTCTCGCGGAGGGCGACGAGGTGGCCGGCTTCGAGGTCATCGAGCTCCCCGGCCACGCGCCGGGCCTGATCGGGCTGTTTCGCAAGTCCGATCGGCTCGCCCTCGTCTCCGACACCTTCTACACGCTGGACATCCAGACCGGGCGCAAGGGCGGCCCGCGGGTGCCCCATCCCGCGTTCGACGCCGATGTCGACCAGGCGCGCGCCTCGATCCGCAAGCTCGCCGCGCTCGGGCCCGAGGTGGCGTGGACCGGCCACGCCGATCCCGTCACCGGCGACGTCCGCCGCCAGCTCGAGCAGGCGGCCGAGGCGCCCTGATGGGGCGCCGCGGGCGCGAGCGGGCCAAGCAGAACGCGCTCAGCGCGCCGGTGAGCGAGTACCGTGACGCCGACGGCAACGTCCTGGCCCTGCGCGGCGCCATGAGCCCGGCGACGCGGCGGCTGTACACCGAGACGCTGGGCGGCGGCCTGCACCGCGAGGACGCCCGCGCCCGCGCCATCGAGATGCTGTTCGAGCGCCTGGCGGTGTCGTGGACGATCTCGGATATCGAGACCTCGCGCCAGAAGGAGCTCCTCCTGCGCTACCGCATGGCCACGGCGGCCGAGCGCGAGTTCGTGCTCGCATCGATGCGCACGCACCTGGCCGAGAACTTCCCCGAGCTGGGGACGCCGTGACGACGCCGATCCCCGATCCCGACGCCTTCGCCGCGCTCTTGTGCGACTGGTCGATGGGCGTCACCCCCGGCGACCGCGTCGGCATCCTCTCCACCACCCTGGCCGCCGACCTGGCGGCGGCGCTGCACCGCGCCGTGCTCGAGCGCGACGCCTGGCCGTATGTCGCCCTCGAGCCGCCCGGTCTGGCCGCCGACCTCTATCGCCACGCCCACCCCCGCCACCGCACCGAGGCCCCGCCGACCCACATGGCCGTGGTGGGCGCGCTCGACGCCTTCGTACGGATCGAGGCGCCGGCCAACACCACCGAGCTGGCCGGCGTGGACCCCGCGGTGGTGGCCGAGGTGGCGACCGCCCGGCGGCCGTTTCAGGAGGCGTCGCTCAAGCTGCGGTGGACCGGCACGATCCTGCCCACGCCGGCGCTGGCCCAGCAGGCTCAGATGAGCACGGTGCAGTACGCCGCGTTCGTCACCCGGGCGCTGTTCCTGGACCGGCCGGACGCGGTCCAGGCGTGGCGCGATCTCAGCGCCACGCAGGAGGCAGTGGTCGCGCGGCTGACCCCGGCGTCGGAGATCCGCATCGAGGCCGAGGGCACCGACATCCGCCTCGGCGTCGCCGGTCGCACCTGGATCAACTCCGACGGCCGCCACAACATGCCCAGCGGCGAGGTCTTCACCGGGCCCCACGAGCGCTCGGCCAACGGGACCATCCGTTTCACGGTGCCCACCGGGCCCCGCGGTGTGACCGTCACCGGCGTGGAGCTGACCTTCCGGGATGGTGAGGTGGTCTCGGCGAGGGCCGAGCGCGGCGAGGACTACCTCCAGGCGGCGCTGGCCACCGACGCCGGCGCTCGGTATCTGGGGGAGATCGGCATCGGCACCAACGGCGGCATCGACCGTGCCACCGGCCACATCCTGCTCGACGAGAAGATGGCCGGGACGGTCCACCTCGCGCTGGGCCGCTCCTATCCGGAGACCGGTGGCACCAACGACTCCGCTCTGCACTGGGATCTCATCTGCGATCTGCGCGACGGCGGCCGGCTCAGCGCCGACGGCGAGCCGATCGTGGAGAACGGCGCCCCCATCCACGTGTGAGCGCTCACACGCTCACCTGCTATTAACGAGTCGTTCCCCTGCGGTCCAGTACGTTGGTCTGCAAATGCGCCGCACAAAGATCGTTGCCACCATCGGCCCCGCCTCCCGCGACCCTGAGACGCTCGCGCGGATGGTGTCGGCCGGACTCGACGTCGCCCGCCTGAACTTCTCCCACGGCGACCGTGAGATGCACGCCGAGAACGCGGCGCGCGTGCGCGCGGCCTCGGCCGCCGTCGGGCGCCCCGTAGCGATCCTCCAGGACCTGCCCGGGCCCAAGCTGCGCATCGGCCCGCTCGTCGACGACCGGGTCGAGCTCAAGCCCGGCGAGCGTCTCGTGCTCGCCTGTGGGACCACCGACCACGGCGACGGGAAGCGGATGTCGGTGTCGTGGGCCGGCTTGGCCGAGTGCGTGGACCCCGACGACGTCATCTATCTCGCCGATGGCGCCATCCGGTTGCGCGTCGAGAAGGTCCGGGGCGGCGAGTGCGAGGTCGAGACCCTCGTCGAAGTCGGCGGCACGGTCGCCTCCCGGCAGGGTCTCAACATCCCGGGCAACACCCGCGGCCTGGTGGCCGTGCCCGAGGAGGATCTCGACATGCTGCGTTTCGGCGAGTCGATCGGGGTCGACGTCGTCGCGCTGTCGTTCGTGCGCAGTGCCGAGGACGTGGAGACCGTGCGCCGCCACACGCGGCTGCCCCTGGTGGCCAAGATTGAGAAGCCGCAGGCCGTCGACAACGCCGAGGAGATCATCCGCGCCGCGGACACCGTGATGGTCGCGCGCGGCGACCTCGGGATCGAGCTGCCGATCGAGGACGTGCCCATCGTCCAAAAGCAGCTGCTGCGGATCGCCGGGCGCCTGGCTCGCCCCTCGATCACCGCCACCCAGATGCTCGACTCGATGGTCTCCTCGTCACGCCCGACGCGGGCGGAGGCCACCGATGTCGCCAACGCCATCCTCGACGGCACCGATGCCGTGATGCTGTCCCAGGAGACCGCCATCGGCGCCTATCCGGTCGAGGCGGTCGAGATGATGGCTTCGATCGCCGAGCGCACCGAGGGCGTGCTCCCCTATCGCGAGTGGAACGAGAACCGGGTGCGCCGCGACGCCCGCGACCCGGCTTACACGATTGCCTACAGCGCCTGCGCGGCCGCCCGCGACCTCGGCCTGGCCGCGCTCGTGGTGCCCACGCTCTCGGGCCGCTCCGCGCGCCTCATCTCGGCCCACCGCCCGTCGGTGCCGATCTACTGCCTCTCGCCCGGCCGCGAGACGGTGCGGCGATGCAACTTCATGTGGGGCGTGCAGGCCGAGTCGATCCGCCGCCACGAGGTGACCGAGGAGCTCATCGCCGACAGCGCCCGGCGCGTCGTCGAGCTCGGCTGGGTCCAGCACGGGCAACGGATCGGCATCACCGCCGGCCTGCCCAGCGGCCGCCCCGGGACCACGAGCCTCTTCCAGGTCCAAGAGGTCTAGGGCCCGCGCGCGGCGCGGGGCCTCGGGGAGGGCTCCGGCCTTCCACCCCGAACCATGCATTAGGGCACCCTATTAGGGACGCCTAATATGTGGTACGGTCCGCCTTGTAAGCCGAGCGCTGCACTCGGAATTGTTCTTCCCGTGAACGAGATCCCTCCCCTCGCCACCCGTCCGACCCAGCGGACCGCCTCTCGCTCCCGGTCGAGCTCGATCAGCTTCTACGCGTGGACCGCGATCGTGCTCGCCGTCGCGGTGGCCGTCGTGATCGTGAGCTGGCACGCCGCCGGCGGCACGACGGATCCGACGGACATGCCCGCCGGCCATCGCCTCAGCCACACCACGGTCGTGCTCGACAGCGCGATCCTCGTCTTCCGCGAGGGCCTGGAGACGATCCTCGTCCTCGCCGCCATCACCGCGAGCTTCCTGGGCGCCAACAAGGTCTACCGCCGCCCCGTGGCGGCCGGGGGAGCGCTGGCCATGGGCGCCGGCGTGGCCACCTGGTTCGGCGTCATCTGGATCATCGGCCAGTTCTCGGGCTCGGAGATGTCGATCCAGGCCGCCACCGGGATCCCGGCGCTGATCGTCCTGCTCATCGTGATGAACTGGTTCTTCCACAAGGTCTACTGGACCGGCTGGATCTCCCATCACCACAAGCGCCGCCGCACCCTGCTGGGCGCCGACGCGGAGACCAACAAGCGCCGGATGCTCCTCGGCCTCGGGCTGCTGGGCTTCACCTCGGTCTACCGCGAATGCTTCGAGATCGTGATCTTCCTCCAGAGCCTGCGCCAGATCTACGGGCCCGGCGTGGTCCTGGAGGGCGTGGTCATCGGCCTGCTCTTCACCGGCGCGGTGGGCGTGCTCACCTTCGCCCTGCACCAGCGCCTGCCCTACCGCCGGCTGCTCATCATCACCGGCGTCCTGCTCCTGTTCGTCCTGCTCGTCCAGGTCGGCGAGGAGGTCAACGAGATGCAGCTGGCCGGCTGGATCGGCACCACCGAGATTCACTGGCTCACCATCCCCGGCTGGATGGGCACCTGGCTCAGCCTCTTCAACAACTGGGAGACCTTCATCGGCCAGGGCATCGCCCTCGTGCTCGTCGTCGGCTCCTACGTGCTCGCCCAGTACCTCCGGGTCTGGCGCCCGCGCCGCCGCGGCGCTCAGCCCGCCCGCCTGGCCTCAGCGCTTCCCGACCAGCCGGCTGACATCGCAGTCGCCGCTCCGTCCCAGCGCGGCGGCGGCCAGGTCATCTCGGTCGCCTAGAGCCCGCCCGGTTCCGGGGGCGAGTCCCGGCGAACACTCGGGGTATCGGCGCACGTCAACGGCGGCTGGGGAGGGGCAGGCGTGGGCGATGACGGCGGCCGTAAGGGGACCTGTGGGAGATCTTCCGTCTGTGAGACGGAGAATCTCCCGAAGGTCCGCCGCGCACGCCTCGCAACGGCCTGCAACCCCGCAAGCTGCCCTTCCCAAGTCCGTCGTTGACGTGCGCCGATACCAAGCCGACACGCCACACGGCAGCCCACCCACCCAACCACCGAAGCGAGCTACGCGGTGGGGGGGCCGTAGAACTCGGCCTCGAGCTCTCCCAGCTCGGTGGCCGGCGGATCGCCGTAGAACCACTCGCGCGCGATCCGGTGGAAGTTGCCCTCGGCATGCAGCTGGGCGATCACGGCCAGCGTGAGCACCTCCATCCGCCGCCCGAAGATGTGGTCGGGCGGGGCGGACTCGTGGCGCAGGTAGCCGAAGTACTCCGAGCGCGGATCGCTCATGTCGATGAGCACCTGGGTGGCGTATTCGGGCGTGAGCTCGACCGTGCGGTCCGACGTGTACCAGGACGTGGCGGCCTGGAAGTGAGCCAGCACGCGGTCGGGGTTGAACTTCTCCGGGTTGCGGAAGAAGCCGACCTCGGTGCCGAGGCGCATGATCGTCTCGGTGTCGCCCTCGATGATCGCCCGGGCGACGGCGATCTCCAGCTCGACGGCACCGGGGGGCATGCGCTTGAACAGCCCGAAGTCGAAGAACGCCATGCGCCCGTCGTCGAGCAGCATCGAGTTGCCCGGGTGCGGGTCGCCCGAGAACTGGCCGTGCCGGTACAGGCACCCGAAGTAGAAGCGGAAGAGGATCTCGCCGATCCGGTCGCGATCGGCCTGGGAGTAGCCGCGCAGGTCCTCGAAGCCCGGTCCCGCTGATGTACTCGGACACCATCACCCGCTCGCGCGACAGCGAGCTGATCACGTCGGGGATGTGGATGAAGGGGTGGCCGCGGAAGATGCGGGCCAGCGAGCGCTGGTTCTGGGCCTCGAGCTCGTAGTCGAGCTCCTCCTGGACCCGGGCGCGGATCTCCTCGCCGATGGCCTTGGGGTCCAGCCCCGGGGCGATCCGCTTGACCAGGCGCAGGATCAACCCGAGATTCTGCATGTCGGCGCGCACGGCGGCGGCCACGCCGGGGTACTGGACCTTCACCGCCACGGGCCGCCCGTCGGTGAGCCGGGCCCGGTAGACCTGCCCGATCGAGGCCGCGGCGATCGGCTCCTCGTCGAACTCGTCGAAGACCTCGGACAGCTTGTCGTCGAGCTCCTCCTCGATCACCTTGCGCATGTCGCGGAACGTGACCGTGGGCGCGGCGTCGCGCAGGACGGCGAGCTTGCGCTGGAACTCCTCGCGGTACTCCTCGGGCACCATCCCGACATCGAGGAAGGACAGGACCTGCCCCACCTTCATGGCGGCGCCCTTCATCGTTCCCAGGGCGGCGACGATCTGCTCGGCGGCCTCGAGCTGGCGACGCTCGAGTGCCACCTGCCGGCCCTCCGGCGACCGCGCCACGTTGGCCGCGCGGGTGCCGGCCTCTCTCATCACCTGACCGGCTGCCAGACCCCCGATTCGCGCGGTGCGCCCCACTCGGGATGTGGGGATCTTGTCCTTGGGCACCGGGTCCAGTCAGTCCCGGCTTACCTGCGAGCCGGGGACGATGTCGTCGGATCCGTCGGGCCAGCGGACCCATGCCTTGTGACCGCCGTCGTAGTCGTCGCCGAGCAGGATCAGCGTCGCCGGCTCGCCCATCGCCGTGCACGGCTCGGTCCCCTCGGCGTCGACCCCCCGCCAGATGCGCACGAAGCGGTTGTGCTCGAGCTCGTCGGCGACCGTCGTCGGGTCGGTGTGGCCGGGATGGATCCGCGTGGATGCCGGCAGCGCCAGCAGCTTGTCCATGATCGAGGTCCTCAGGTCGGCGTAGGTGGTGTGCCCCGGCGCCCTGACGCCGCCGACCGAGCCCTTGAACAGCGTGTCACCGGTGAACACGTCGGTGCCGTCGAACAGCAGCGACAGCATGCCCGCCGTGTGGCCGGGCGTGTGGATCGTCTCGATCTTCAGCGCGCCGATCTCGATCGTCTCGCCCGGCAGCATCGTCTCGGTCGCGCCCGGGACCTGGTCTCGCTCCAGGGGGTGGATGAGCACCGGGATGTCGGGGAACGCGCTCTTGACCGTGTCGAGCTCGGCGACGTGGTCGTGGTGGTGGTGGGTGAGGAGCACGTGGGTCAGCGTCAGCTGCCCGCGCTTGAGGAACTCCAGGAGCGGCGCGACGGGCCCGCCGGCGTCGACCATGACGGCGCTGCCACCCAGCTCGTCGCCGACGACGTAGGTGTTGGACAGCCATCCGTCGCTCATCGAACGCTCGACGATCATGCAAGGGAGGCTATCGAGCCGGTGCGCCCCCCGCGGGAACCACTACGCTTGTCGGCAGACATGAGCCTGATCCACACCTGCTACCGGATCACGGACATCGACCGCTCGGTCGCGTTCTACGAGGCCCTGGGCTTCCAGGAGATCCGCCGCGCGCCCATCCGCGACGAGGCGATCAACGTCTTCATGAACCAGCCCGAGGACGGCGACAACCCGCGTCTGGAGCTCACCTTCAATTTCGGCCACACCGAGCCGTATGAGATCGGCACCGGCTACGGCCACATCGCCATCACGTCCAAGGACCTGGACCAGACCCTGGCCAACCTGTCCGATCAGGGCATCGAGCCCGAGCGCCCGCCGTACACGATCAACAAGGGCGGCAACCGCCTGTGCTTCGTGCGCGATCCGGACGGCTACCGGGTCGAGATCATCGAGCGAGGCTGACGCAGCCGCAGATGGTCGACACCGCCACCATGGCCAAGCTGTTGGAGCGCTTCGCCCAGGGCGTCGCCGCCCATGACCGGGAGAACCCCGACCACAACAGCTGGGGCATCGGAATGGCCCACTTCGACATCGAGCGACTGGGCCTGGAGGAGGGCGAGGCCATCCTCCCCGGGATCGTCCTCCAGTCCGACGGCGGCGGCACCGGCAACTTCCGCGTCCTCTGCGACGGCGAGCACGACGGCGCCGGCGAGATCGAAGAGGAGGAGGTCGTGGACGCGGTCGCCTCCGAGGAGATCGGCGAGCCCGTCTATGTCGACGGCCCCGCCGAGCCGATCAGGCCCCCGCTGTAGTGGCCTGAGCGCCGCATCACCGCCGCAGGCCACTCGCCTCCCGCACCGCCACGCGCTCGGCCAGCCACTGCACGGTGGGGCAGCGCAGCCCGTGCCGCTGCCCGGCGCGCACCACGGCCCCGGCGATCGCGTCCAGCTCGGTGGCCCGCCCGGCCGCGATATCGCGCTGCATCGAGGAGCCCAGCTCCGCGTGCGCCGCGTCGAGCTCGGCCATGGTGTCTGAGGCCTGCAGCTCCGCGCCATCCGCATTGGCCACCGCCACCGTCTCTGAGACCGCGCCCTCGAGCGCCGAGCGCCAGCGTGGATCGGAGCGCACGAAGCCGATCGAGCGGTCAGAGGCGCTCGTGGTAAGCGCCAGCGCGCACAGCCGCGCGAGCTTTGACCACATCACCTGGGCCTCGCTGTCACCGATCCGGGCCTCGATCCCCGCGTCGCGCAGCAGCGCGGCGGCGGTGGGCAAGGCCGCGGCCGGCGCAGGGCGCCGCCCCGCCATGTCCGCCCGTACTCCCGGGCTGGTCTGCACGATCACGCCCGCCGAGGGCCGGTCGGACTCGATCCGGATGACCGCCGCCGCCACCCGCTCGGGCCCGAAGCGCGCCCGCAGCACGTCGAGATGCTCGAGCCCGTTGAGCAGCGGCACGATCAGGCCCGGCGTCCCTGTGACGCGGTCCAGCGCGGTCCCGAGCCCCGTCGCCTTGGTGGCGACGAAGAGCACGTCGAGCGGATCGCCGATCTCCGTCGTCACCCGCGGCGCCACCGTGAAGTCCTCACCGAGCGCCCGGCTGGTCACGCGCACGCCCGTCTGACCCAGGGCGGCTGCGGTCTCGGGCCGCGCCACCACCGTGACGTCGGCACCCGAATGCGCCAGCGCGCCCGCCACGAATCCGCCGACGCCGCCGACCCCGAGCACCGCGACCGCTGTCACGGCCGGTCGCCCCGCCGCGGGTCGCGGGCCCGCCGGGGGTCGCGGGCGTCGCGGTGAGACTCCCGGTGGGCCTCGCGGATCTGCCGCTCAGCCTCGCGCTGGGCCTCGCGGAAGTGCTGCTGGATCTCCTGACGTACGGACTTGGCGTCCCAGGGACCACCCTCGCGGCGGACGTCGGCCCAGGCCGCGCGCGCCTGGCGCAGCGCCTTGAGCACCTGGGCGCGGGCGTCCTCCGCCGCTCGAGCGGCCTCCAGCGCCTGTTGCTTGGCCCGCTGGCTGCGGGGCACGTTGAATGACCACAGGCCCGTCTCGAGCAGCCGGGCGGCGCGCTCCAGGTCGTCATCGGCCGCGCGTTGCAGCGCCTCCCCACGCAGCCCCTCGCGGATACGCCGGATGCGCGACTCCAGCGCCACCTCGGCCAGGCCCGCCAGGGCGCGAGCGGCGGCGATCGGCTCGGGATCGCGCGGGTCGATGCCGGCCTGCGCCGCCAGCTCGTCGCGAGCGACGTTGGCCAGCCGGTCGTGCATCTCCAGCCACGCCGCTCGCAGGGCGGGCGTGCTGTCGATCATCCCCAGGAACAGGGGGATGAACTCGATGAGCTCGTCGGGCGCCTGGTCAAAGCGCCCCATGTCCTCTCTGATCGCCCGCACCACGGCGGCGGTCAGGGACTCGTCGGGCCGGCGCTCGCGCAGCGCCCGGGCCATGCGCTCCACCGCCTCGTCGGCCGTGTCGAGGACGAGCGACTCCTTGGTCGGGAAGTAGTTGTAGATCGTCTTCTCCGAGACGCCGACCCGGTCGGCGACCTCTGAGACCTTGACGTTGTCAAACCCCCGGGTGGCGAACATCGTCGTGGCGGCGTCCGAGATCAGCTGGCGGGTCAGGCGTCGCTTGCGCTCGCGCAGCCCCTCGTCAGGGTTGCGCGAGCGGTGCCAGGCCTCCTGGGCCCGGCGGGCCGATCGCATGATCTGAGCGATCTTCTCGCCCATCTCGTCGGCGATGAGCCGATCGAGAAGCTCCTCGCCTCCGTCGTCGGCCAGTGCGTCTTCGTCGCGCTCGGGCGCCAGGTCATCGTTGTCCATGTCCGTCCAGTCAGCCGGCGGTGATCCGTCCCCTCGAGTTTATCGAGAATATTTCACTTGCAGAAATCTTTCAGTCTCTGTACTTTTACGGCCCATGACAGAAATTGCCATCTACACCGAGGGCCTGACGAAGCGCTTTGGCGACTTCATCGCCGTCGAGAACCTCTCTCTGGAGGTCAAGGACGGCACCGTGGTCTCGTTGCTGGGCCCCAACGGCGCCGGCAAGACGACCACCGTCCGAATGCTGGCCACGCTCCTGCGTCCGGATTCCGGCCATGCCCGCGTGGGGGGATACGACGTCGTCACCGAAGCGGCGCGGGTCCGCGAGCGGATCTCGCTCACCGGGCAGTTCGCCGCCCTGGACAAGAACCTGACCGCGCGGGAGAACCTCGTCCTCATGGCGCGGTTGCGCGGGCGCACCCTCCGGGCCGGCCGGGCGGTGGCCGACCAGCTCATCGACCGCTTCGACATCGGCACCTTCCGCGACCGCCTCGTCAAGAACTTGTCCGGCGGCGAGAGGCGCCGGGTGGACCTGGCCGTCGGCCTCATCGACACCCCGCACGTGCTCGTGCTCGACGAGCCCACCACCGGGCTCGATCCCCGCAGCCGCCAGGTGGTGTGGTCGACGATCCGCCAGCTCGTGGGGGAGGGCGTCACGCTCCTGCTCACCACCCAGTACCTGGAGGAGGCCGACGCGCTGGCCGACCACGTGGTCCTGATCGACCGCGGCGCCGAGGTCGCCGCGGGCACCCCCGCGCAGCTCAAGGCCCAGGTGGGCGAGCAGCGCGTCGACATCATCGCCGCGGACTCCACTGCCTTCAACGAGCTGTGCGACGTGCTGTGGCAGCGCTTCGAGGTGACGCCCGCCCCGGAGCAGCGCACCATCTCCATTCCGGCGCCGCGTGAGGTCGCCGACCTCGCCGTCATCGCCGCCGCCGTCGATGAGTCCGGGATCAGCGTGGACGAGGTGGCACTGCGCCGGCCGACGCTCGACGACGCGTTCCTGGCCCTCACCGGCCACGCCGCCCAGGAGCCGACCCCCGAGGTTCAGGAGGCCGCGGTATGACCGCCACCACGACGACCTCCGTTTCCGGGCGCCCGGTGCATCTCCCCACAGGACCGGCGGGGTTTGCGCGCGACACCGTCCTGCTCACTGGGCGCAGCCTGCGCGCGATCCCCCGCGTGCCCGAGCGCCTGCTGGACGTGACCATCCAGCCGATCGTCTTCATCCTGCTCTTCCTGTACGTGTTCGGCTCCGCCATCCACGTGCCGGGCGTCAGCTACAAGAACTACCTGTTCCCGGGCATCATCGGCCAGTCCCTGGCCTTCGGGATCATCGGCGCGGGCGTCGCCACCTCCAACGACATGACCGAGGGGGTGGTCGACCGCTTTCGCTCGATGCCGATCAGCCGCCTCTCGATCATCACCGGCCAGGTGATGGGCCAGTTCTGCGAGCAGGTCCTCGGCATGGTCATCGTCGTCGGCTTCGGCCTGGCGCTGGGGTGGAACCCGCAGCTGACCCTCGCCCATGGCCTCGAGCTGCTGGGTCTGATGGTGCTGGGCATGTTCGCCTTCACCTGGACGGGCGTGCTGTTCGGGATGCTCGTGCGCTCGCCCGACGCGATGCAGGGCATCGGCTTCATCATCATCTTCCCGCTCAGCTTCCTCGCCGGCACGTTCGTGCCCATCGCCGGGATGGACGCCGTCCCCCGGGCGATCGCCCAGTGGGACCCGATCTCCGCGCTGGTCGCGAGCGTCCGCGGCCTGACCACGCCCGGCGTCCACACCGGGGGCTCGTGGGAGCTGAGCCACCCCGAGGTGGCGATGGCCCTGTGGTGCGTGGTCCTGCTGGCGGTCTGCGTCCCCCTGGCCCTGAGGCGGTTTAACCGTACGCTTGCGGCATGACCTACTCGATCGTCGCCCGCGATCGCGACACGGGGGAGCTGGGCGTTGCGGTCCAGTCACATTGGTTCTCGGTCGGGCCCATCGTTCCGTGGGCCCGGCCCGGCATCGGGGCGGTGGCCACCCAGGCCAACGCCGAGGTCGCCTACGGGCCGCGGGCGCTGGACCTCCTCGAGCGGGGGATGTCGGCGCCGGGGGCGCTCAAGCGCCTGCTCGCCGAGGACCCGCTGGCGGCATCGCGCCAGGTGGCCATCGTCGATGCCCGCGGCGAGGTGGCGGCCCACACCGGCGAGGCCTGCATGGCCTTCGCCGGTGACGTGCAGGGCGACGGCGTCTCCTGCCAGGCCAACATCATGGCCACCGCCGAGGTCTGGCCCGCCATGCTCGACGCCTACGCCGGGGGGCGGGGCAGTCTGAGCTCGCGTCTGCTCACCGCGCTCAACGTGGCCGAGGCCACCGGCGGCGATCTGCGCGGCCGCCAGTCGGCGGCGATCCTCGTCGTCCCTGCGGCGGGAGATCCCTGGGACACCGTCACGGCGCTGCGCGTCGAGGACCACCCCGACCCGCTCGTGGAGCTGGCGCGCCTGGCCAAGCTCGACGAGGCCTACCGGGTCGCCGGCGAGGGTGACGAGCGGCTGGCGGCGGGCCGTCACGACGAGGCCTCGGCGCTGTTTCAGCGGGCCTGCGAGCTCGCGCCCGAGTCAGACGAGCTGCGCTTCTGGGCCGCGCTTGGTGCCGCGCAGGTCGGGGACATGGACACGGCGGTCGCCCACATGCGCACCGCGATCGGGGTCCACCCCGGCTGGCTGGAGCTGCTGCGACGGCTGACGCCTGAGTTCGCCCCGTCGGCGCCGGCCGTGCTGGCGGCCCTCGACGGGCACCCGGCGTAGTCCCCTGAGCCGATCCGGGCGCTAGTCGACGAGGACCCCGGGGTTCAGCGCCCCGGCCGGGTCGAGTGCCGCCTTGGCCGCGCGCAGAGCGGTGGCAAACGGCTCGGGCCGCTGGCGGTCATACCAGGGACGATGGTCGCGCCCGACGGCGTGATGGTGGGTGATCGTCCCGCCGGCGTCGAGGATCGCGTCGGCGGCAGCGGCCTTGATGTGGGCCCACTGCTCGAGCTCCTCGCCGCGTCGGCCCGGCGCCAGCACCGTGAAGTAGGGGGCGGGACCGTCGGGATAGACGTGGGTGAAGCGGCAGGTCACCGAGCCCGCGCCGCACACCTCACGGACGGCGGCCGTGGTCCGCTCGATCACGGTGTCGTGCAGCGCCGCGTACCGATCCCAAGTGACGGCGGTCTCGAACGTCTCGGAGATGACCCCCATGGCCACGAGCGTGTCGCGCAGGTAGGGGACACGCAGGAACGCGTCGCGCCAGCTCCCCACCGAATCGTCGGGAGCTCCCTCGCGGCGCTCGTCCCACGCGCCCCCGAGGTCGGCGCAGCAGGTGAGCGCCTGGTCCAGGCGCTGGGTCACCTCGACGGCGGCGGACTCGAAGCCGAGCACCAACAGCGCGTGACTGCCGCGGTGACCGGTTCCCATCAGCTCCGCCTCGGCGGGGTCGATGAGCCGGCAGTTGGCGGGATACAGGCCCGACTGGGAGAGCGCGCGCACCGCCGCCGCGCCGGCCTCGAACGTTTGGAACCGCACTCCGGCGGACGCCCGGAACCGCGGCCGGGGCCGCACCCGCACCCACGCCTCGGTGATCAGGCCGAGCGTCCCCTCCGAGCCGATCAGCATCCGGTCTGGGGAGATCCCCGCGCCCGATCCCGGGAGGCGGCGCGACTCCCAGACGCCGGCCGGCGTGATCGCCCGGATCGATTGGACGAGGTCGTCGATGTGGGTGTAGACGGTGGCGAAGTGGCCGCCCGCGCGGGTGGCGATCATGCCGCCGAGCGTGGCGAACTGGAACGACTGCGGGAAATGGCGGAGGGTCAGGTCGTGGCCGCGTAGCTGCTCCTCCAGCCGCGGACCGTTGGCCCCGGCCTGGATACGCGCACTCAGCGAGGGTGCGTCGACCTCGAGCACCCGGTCAAGGCGGCCGAGGTCGATCGTCACCACGCCGTCGAAGCGCTGCGGATCGACGGCCGGCTCCACGCCACCGACCACGCTCGTCCCGCCGCCGAACGGGATGACGGCGGCGTTTGCGCTCAGCGCCCACTCCAGGACCGCCTCGATCTCGCCCTCGTCGGCGGGATGGGCGATGACGTCGGGCGGGTGGTCGAACTGCCCGCGGAAGGCGCGGACGACGTCGCGGTAGGAGCTGCCGTAGGCGTGGAAGGCGCGGTCGTAGTCGCCGGTGGCGCACATCCCGGCCAGCCGCGCGGGAACGGCGAGGCGCGGCGGAGGCAGGGTGAGCTGCGACAGCGGCACGGGCGCCTCGGGCTCGGTGGATCCGAAGCCGAGGTGCGAGGCGAGGAAGGCGGCGGTGCTGCGGACCTCGTCGGGGGGCGGCTGCTCGTGCTCATAGCCCCAGCCCCAGTGCTTGCGTCGGCCCTCGGCCATCGCGCCAGCCTAGTCGTCCTGCGTTGCCGTGGTTCGGGTGGTCCCGCGCCGTGGCGGACGGGTACGGTTCAGCGCATGACCCTCCCGCCCGGCATCCTCGCGCGTGGCCCATGGCAGCCGGCCGACGTCCACGTCAGCTGGTCCGACGAGCCCTACGCGCCGCCTCCGGAGGCGATCGAGGAGGCCGATCAGGTGTTGGCCGGCCTGCGCGACCGGGGCTCTCCCGCCCACGATGGCCTGGCGGCACGGCTGTCTGGGTTCAGCGTCGATAACGGCGGCCTCACCCTCGAATGTGAGCCCGCCCGCTGGGCGCTGCGCCTGCTGCCCGACGGAGCGGCGCAGAGCCTGTCAGCGATGTGCCTCGTCCGCTCGGCCGACGGCCGCTGGCTGGCGGGGCGGCGCGCCGCGTGGCTGGCGACGTGGGCCGAGCGCTGGGCCCTGGGCGCCGCCGGGTCCGTTGAGGTGGGGGAGAACCCCGCCGAGACGCTGCTGCGCGAGCTGGCCGAGGAGTGGTCGGTCACGCCGGAGCGGATGACCGTCGAGGCGCTGGTCAAGCTGCCCAGCGGGCTGGTCGCGCTGGTGGGGCTGGCCTGGCTGCCCGCTGACACGGCGGTGACGCCGGATGCCGAGCACGACGAGTTCGCGTGGTGGCCGGCCGATGTCGAGAGTTGGCCCGAGCACGCCGACGCGCCGCTGCGCCGGCTCGCCGAGCTGGTCACACCCCCGGGGTGATGCGCTTCGTCACATTCCGGCGCCTCGAGCTCGCGTCGTTCTTCCACTCGTTCGTCTACCTGGGGCTCCTTGTGTGCGCCTTCGCACTTGGAAAGCCCCAGCCCGAGACGTTCATCCTCGGCCTGGCCCACGGGGTCCTGTGGATCGGGATGTCACTGGTCTGCATCGACGCCGCCCGCCGCCACGTGATCCCGTTCTGGCTGGCGGTCGTGGTGGCCGTGATCGGCGGCCTGGGACCGTTCGCGGGGTCGATCGGGTTCGTCGTTGCAGAGCGCCGGCAATCCGCAACGACGCAGTACAGTGAGTGACGACTGATGGCGGTCGATACCAGCACTGTTCAAGTCGTCATGCCGGCCATGGGCGACTCCGTCGCCGAGGGCACGGTCCTCGAATGGCACAAGCAGGAGGGCGACACCGTCTCGGCTGACGAGACCATCGTCGAGATCTCCACCGACAAGGTCGACGCCGAGGTGCCCGCTCCCGTCTCGGGCACGGTGACCCGGATTCACGCGGCCGAGGGCGACACCGTGGCGGTTGGCGCGCTTCTGGCGGAGATCGCCACCAACGGAGACGGTGCGGCGGCGGTCGCGGAAGACGGCTCCCCACCCACGCCCACCGCCGCCGAGACAGCGACTCCGGTCTCAGGCGAGTCCCCGCCCACAACGGCGGCCGAGGCCGTGGCCGGCGCGGCCACCGAGGCCGAGGGCGTCGCCGCGTCCCAGGAGACTGCCGGCAAGACCGTGGACATCGTCACCCCCACAGGTGGCGAGTCGGTCACCGAGGGGACGATCCTCGAGTGGTCGGTCAAGGTGGGCGAAGCGGTCAAGGACGGCGACACCGTCGTCGAGATCTCCACCGACAAGGTCGACATGGAGCTGCCCGCTCCCGCGGACGGCACGATCACCGAGATCCTCGCCGAGGACGGTGAGACGGTCACCGTCGGGCAGGTCATCGCCCGGATGAGCGTCGGCGCCACGGCCCCCAGCGCGAGCGCGCCATCGGGCAATGGCGGGAGCGCTGCGTCGACCGCGCCGACCGCGCAGGCCGGCTCTGCCGGCTCCACCCCTGGCGCGCCCGCGTCCACCACACCGCCCGCGGGCAACGGCGCAGACAGCCACGCCTCGCCGGTAGCCCGCCGCGTCGCGGCCGCCGAGGGGGTGGACCTCTCGTCGATCCAAGGTAGTGCCCGGGGCGGCCGGATCACCAAGGCCGACGTCCTCAACCACGGCAACGGATCCCCAGCCGTTGCCGCCGGGCCTCCCGCGGGAGCGCAGCTCATCAAGGGCGGCGGCGCCGCGCTTGCTCGCTACATGGACCAGAGCCGCTCGATCCCGACGGCCACCTCGTTCCGCACCCTGGCCGTGACCACGCTCGACGAGCGGCGCAAGCAGCTCAAGAACGGGGGCAAACGGGTCTCCTTCACCCACCTGATCGCCTACGCCATCGCCAAGGTCGCCACCGGGGACATGCCGGTGATGGCCCACCACTTCGAGGAGATCGACGGCAAGCCCTACCGCCATGACGACGGCGCCGTCAACCTCGGCCTGGCCGTGGACGTGGAGAAGAAGGACGGCACCCGCACGCTGATGGTGCCTGTCATCCGCGACGCCGGACGCATGAGCTTCGCCCAGTTCCTGGACGCCTACAACGCGCTGGTGGAGAAGGCGCGGACCAACACGCTCACCGCCGACGACCTCACCGGCGGCAACGTCACGCTCACTAACCCCGGCGGGATCGGCACCATCGCCTCGGTGCCGCGTCTGATGGTGGGCCAGGGCACGATCGTGGCCACCGGCTCGATCGCCTATCCGGTCGGGCTGGAGCGGGTGGGCCCGATGATCGGCGCCGAGAAGGTCATGACGATGACCTCCACCTACGACCACCGGATCATCCAGGGCGCCGAGTCCGGCCGCTTCCTCCAGCGCATCGAGGCGCTGCTGCAGGGCGACGAGTCCTTCTACGAGAAGATCTTCGCCGACCTCGGGGTCGAGCTGCCCGAGCTCCCGCCCCCGCCGGCTCCCGCCGCGGCCGCCGCCGCCACGCGCGCCGCGTCGGAGACGGCGCCGAGCTCCGGGGCCGGCTCCGGCCACGACGAGGAGCTCATGCAAGCGGTGCAAGCGGCCACCTCGCTGCTCAAGGCCCACCGCACCCATGGCCACCTTGCCGCCCGGTTGGACCCGCTGGGCCGGGAGTCCGAGGGCGATCCCGCGCTCGATCCTGCTCCGCTGGGCCTGACCCCCGAGCTGATGGGGCAGATCCCCGCCCACATCCTGCGCATGTACGTGCCCGGGGCGACGCTGGCCGACGCGCTGCCCCACCTGCGCGAGACCTACTGCGGCACCATCGCCTACGAGATCGAGCACATCGCCTCCCATCGCCAGCGCCTGTGGCTGCGCGAGGCGATCGAGTCCGGGCAGTTCCGCCGTCCGCTCACCAACGAGGAGCAGAAGGCCCTGCTCAAGCGGTTGACCGAGGTCGACGCCTTCGAGCGCTTCATGCACAAGGCCTACCTGGGCCAGAAGCAGTTCTCGGTCGAGGGCCTGGACATGACCGTGCCGATGCTCGACGAGCTCATCCAGCTGTCGGCGACCCGCGGCGCCCGCGAGGTCGTGATCGGCACGGCCCACCGCGGCCGCCTCAACGTCCTGGCCCACAACCTGGGCCGGCCGTATGACTCGATCTTCGCCGAGTTCGAGGGCTCATCGACGCTCGAGCCGATCACCACCCTGCCCCAGGGCGGCACCGGCGACGTCAAGTACCACCACGGCGCCCAGGGCTCCTACTCGCTGCCCGGCGGCGAGTCGATCATCGTTCGCCTGGAGTCCAATCCGTCACACCTGGAGTTCGTGGCTCCCGTGGCGGCCGGCGCGACGCGCGCGGCCCAGACCACCCGCCAGGGCCCCCACGCCCACCAGGACACCAACGCCGCCATCCCGGTGATCCTCCACGGCGACGCCGCCTTCCCGGGTCAGGGCGTGGTCGCCGAGACGCTCAACCTGCAGGCGCTGGACGGCTACACGGTCGGCGGCACCATCCACCTCATCCAGAACAACCAGGTGGGCTTCACCACCGACCCCGACGACTCGCGTTCGACCACGTACGCGTCGGATCTGGCCAAGGGCTTCGACGTCCCCATCATCCACGTCAACGCCGACGACGTGGCCGCGTGCGTGAGCGCGGTCCGGCTGGCCTTCGCCTTCCGCCAGGAGTTCGGCCACGACGTGATGATCGACCTGATCGGCTACCGCCGCTTCGGCCACAACGAGGCCGACGAGCCCGCCTACACCCAGCCCGAGATGTACCAGGTGATCAAGAAGCATCCGTCGGTGCGCGAGCTGTTCGCGCGCCAACTGGTGGACCAGAGCATCGTCTCCGAGCAGGACTCCACCGAGATGACCGACGAGGTGTGGTCGGTGCTGTCGGACTCGCATGCCCAGCTTAAGGAGCGCATCGCGGCCGCCAAGGGCGTCGAGCACCAGACGGGCGAGTACCAGCTCGATCGCACGCCGTCGCCCGAGGTCAAGACCGCGGTGGCGGAGGACCGGCTCAAGGTGCTCAACGAGGAGCTCCTCACCGTGCCCGACGGCTTCACCGTGCACCCCAAGCTCGTCAAGCAGCTCGAGCAGCGCCGCGAGGCGGTGGTCAACGGCGAGGGGCTGGTGTGGGCGCACGCCGAGGCGCTCGCCTTCGCCTCGCTGCTCACCGAGGGGATCCCGATCCGTCTCACCGGCCAGGACACCGAGCGCGGCACCTTCAGCCAGCGCCACCTCGTCCTGCACGACCCCAAGACCGGCCAGGAGCACTGCGCCATGCAGCACCTGCCGGGTGCGCTGGCGCCGATGGAGCTGCACAACAGCCCGCTGTCGGAGATGGCCTGCGTCGGCTTCGAGTACGGCTACTCCCAGGAGGGCCCGGAGACACTGGTGCTGTGGGAGGCCCAGTTCGGCGACTTCGTCAACGGCGCCCAGGTGATCATCGATCAGTTCATCACCTCCGGCCTGGCCAAGTGGGGGCAGACGTCACGGCTGACGCTGCTCCTGCCCCACGCCTACGAGGGCTCGGGCCCGGAGCATTCCTCAGCCCGCCTCGAGCGCTTCCTCCAGCTCGCCGCCGAGGGCAACATCCGCGTGGCCAACCTCACCACCCCCGCCCAGTACTTCCATCTGCTCCGCCGCCAGGCCCGCATCGCCAAGCAGCGCCCGCTGGTGATCATGACCCCCAAGAGCCTGCTGCGCCTGCCCCAGGCCGCCAGCCGGCTCGACGCGCTGATCGAGGGCCGCTTCCAGCCGGTGCTGGGCGACGCCAACGCCGATCCCAACGAAGTGACCCGGCTGGTCCTGTGCACGGGCAAGATCTACTACGACCTGCTCGCCACCAAGGCGCGCGACGAGGCGGCCAGCCAGCACGTGGCCATCGGGCGCGTCGAACTCCTGTACCCGTTCCCGCAGACCGAGATCCTCGACGTCGTCGCGCAGTACCCGAACCTGCGGGAGGTCGTGTGGGTTCAGGAGGAGCCGCGCAACATGGGCGCTCGCGCCTACATGTCCCCGCGCCTGCTCCAGGTGCTGCCCGAGAACCTGAACTTCGGCTATATCGGCCGTCCCGAGCGCGCCGCCTCGGGCGAGGGCTACCCCATCGCCCACTCCAACGAGCAGCACCGCATCCTCGCCACCGCGCTCGATCTCAAGCAGACCGTGTCGCAGTTCCCGCGCAAGCTGCCCGGCGAGCGGTAGGCGCCTCTTTCCGGCGTCGGCGTCGGCGTCGGCGACGGCGGCGACGCGGAGCGAACGTCAACGGCGGACTTGGGAGGGCGGATCCGGGCGGCCATGACGGACGCCGTGCCCGCGAAGCCGCGCTGGGCGGTGGGGGCGGAGGACGGAGGGTGCAAAGGTCGACAAACTGGGATTGCGCCGCCCGGTTTGTCGTCGAATGCGCGCTGTACGCGCGTTTCCCGGAAAACCAGGATCGTGTTTCCGGGTTTGTCGACTTTTGCACCCTCAGGGACGCCGGAAGGGGCGCCGCCGCTCCTTGCCCCATTCGATAGCCCGCCGTTGACCTGCGTCACGTACCCCGCCCCAACGCCCCAGACAAGGCCAGACACGGCACACCACGTGCAATCCACCGGCCGCCCCTCACGCCGACCCCTCGCATCTGACAATCTCTCCTGAATCCGCTTTCGCAGAGACGGTTCTCGTCGCGACAACTCACGGCGCCACTTCGCGCCCACGCTTGGGGTCCACGATATGGCGATCGACCTCGGGACCGCCAACACCCTCGTCTACGTGGGCGGGCGCGGCATCGTCGTGTCCGAGCCCTCGGTGGTCGCGTCCGACGTCGCCACCGGTGAGGTCCATGCCGTCGGCGCCGACGCGGAGCGGATGATCGGCCGCACGCCGGCGACGATCTCGGCCACGCGGCCGCTGCGCCACGGCGTGATCGCCGACTTCGAGGTCACCGAGGAGATGCTGCGGTACTTCATCCGCAAGGTGATCGACCGCCGCACCGCCCATCCTCGCCTGATCGTGTGCGCCCCCTCGGGGGTCACCGAGGTGGAGAAGCGGGCCGTCGAGGAGGCGTCGCTGGCGGCCGGCGCTCGCCGGGTGCACCTGATCGAGGAGCCGATTGCCGCGGCCATCGGGGCGGGCGTCGCGATCGAGGAGCCGGTGGGACGGATGGTCGTCGACGTGGGTGGCGGCACCAGTGAGATGGCGGTGATCTCGCTGGGCGGCATCGTCGTGTCCCGCTCGGTCCGGGTCGGCGGCTATGAGATGGACGAGGCCATCGCCCACTACATCCGCTCCGTCCACCAGCTGGCGATCGGCTCGCGCACCGCGGAGGCGATCAAGATCGAGCTGGGCTCGGCCATGCCCCTGCAGGAGGAGCAGATCACCGAGGTGCGCGGGCGCCATCTCGCCACCGGCCTGCCCACCGCCGTGCAGTTGCGCTCCGAGGAGGTCCGCTCCGCCATCGCCGGACCCCTGCGCGAGATCCTCCAGGGCATCCGCGACACGCTCGAGCAGACCCCGCCCGAGCTCTCCTCCGATATCGCCCGCGACGGCATCCTGCTGGCCGGCGGGGGCACGCTCGTCCGCGGCTTCCCGGAGCTCGTGGCCGCCGAGACCGGCATGCCCGTCTCCCGGGCGGACTCGCCCCTCACCTGCGTCGCCGTCGGCTCAGGCCAGGCGCTCGCCCATCTTGACCAGCTCAGCGTGGTCGCCCGGCAGCTCGGACGCTCGCCGACGACGCCGGACTGGCGAACCGCCCAGCCCTAACAGGCGCTGGGCCGCCGTCGCCACGGCGCACGCGGCCAGCAGCACGAGGAAGGGGTCGATCGGCTCCCGGAAGCGCGGCGTCTCGACGTTGACGAACGCGATCGAGAGCCAATAGAGCACCGGGAAGGCCCACAGCCACCCCGGCGCCTCGCGCCGGACCGCCGTGAACAGCCCGGCGATGGCCAACGCCAGCAGGACCCAGAAGCTCACCACGCCGATCCCCGCCGCCCGGGCCGGCAGGCCGATCGCGTCGTAGGAGGCGTGCCACGCGAACGAGCCCTCGAGCTCGAACATCCGCAGGGTGTTGTGGAAGGCCACATCGAGCGGCGAGAAGGGATGGGTGCGGATGTAGTCCAGGGCGCGCGACTGGAGCTGGTTGCTCAGACCGACCTCGTCATAGCGGGGTGCGGCCTTGGCAATGGCCTGGAACTCCGGCATCTTGAGGAAGAGATCCCACTTGTAGTGGACCGGCCGGGCGGCCGCCGAGGTCGCGTTGTAGGTCCCGATCAGCGTGATGCCGGTCTCGTCGGAGACCGGGACGAAGTGATGGAGCTCGACCGCGTTGCGGATCGTCCAGGGCGCGATCATGGCGCACGCGCACAGGACCAGCACGGCCGGCGCCGCCAGGGCGCGCAGCCCGGGCCGCCGCCGGGACTCGGCTCCCACCCACCGCGCGCGCTCGCGCCACCGACCAGGCGGCGACCCCCAGCGGGAGCACGAACACCGCCGCGTTCTCGTGGGTGAGCGTGGCCAGCCCGGTGAGGATCCCGGTGGCGGCGATCCAGGCGTACACGCCGGCCGTGCGACGCGCCCGCCGCGCCCGCAGCGCCGTCCAGATCGAGGCGAGCTCGAATACCAGAAGCAGGTTCTCGGCCACCAGCGTTCCCGAGAGCTCGACGAACACCGGGTAGACCGCGGCGATGGCGATCGCCGCCACGGCGACGCCGCCTCCGAAGGCCTCGAGCGCCACCAGCCCCAGCAGCCCGACGCTGATCGTCCCGACCACCGCCTGGGCGATCCGCTCAGACGGGATCGCCGTCTTGCCGCCCGCCTGGTGGCCGTCGATCAGGTCGACGACGGCCAGTGAATAGGGGAAGGCGGGCGGGAAGTACGCCGTCGGCCCGCGCGAGCCTCCGGCGCCCGAGCCCGGCCCTGAGCCGGTGTGGTAGTCGCCGTACTGAGCGACGTTGCTGGCCATCCGGTTGTAGGTGCCGGCGTCGTTCTTGGCCTTGTAGTACGTGTTCTCGACGTAGGCCAGGCGGATGACGAACGCCGCGATGAGCAGCGCCGCCACGAGCAGCTTGACGGCTGTCGCGAGGCGCGGTCTGGTCAGTGGATCCCGACGATGCCCGCGCACACCCAGTTCGACGCTCCGGCGCCGTTGTTCCAGATGCGCGACGCCACCGCGTCCTGCTCGGACTTGGATGCGAGGTACGCCGCCGGTCCGGTGCCGCCGAACAGCTTCCAGGTGCTGGGGATGATCTGGTAGTAGCCCGAGGCCCCGGCGCTGTTGGGGGGCAGGTTCTGCCCGCCGGACTCGCACAGGACGATGGCGTAGGGGATGGCCCAGCCGCCCGACGGGCCCAGTGCGGGGCCGTTGCTGACGGGCGCGGGAGCGGCGGCGGCAGCAGCGGCGGCGGCCGCGGCGGCCGCGGCCGCAGCGCGGGCGGCGGCCTGCTGGGCCTCCACGCGCGAGATCTGCTGGCGCAGCGCATGGCTGCGCGCCTGGCTGGCGGCGAGCGCCGCTCGCTGGGCACTGCGGGCGCTCGAGAGCGCCGACTCACGCGAGGAGAGGAGGTTGTTCATGCCGGCCAGCGCCTGGGCGCGCACCTGGGTCTCCGCGGTGATCTGCTTGACGTCGCGCTGGAGCCCGGTGAGCCGCTTGACCGCGGCGTCGGCGGCCGCCTTGGCGGCCTGGGTGATCGAGATGATGCTCTGCTGCTGGTGCTTGGCGCGCCCCAGGAAGTTGAGCTGGTCGAGCAGCTCGTTGAAGCCGTTGGCGTTGAGGATCACGGAGACGACGTCGGGCGGCGAGGACTCGTACTGGGAGACGAGCTGGGCGCGCAGGATGCCCTTGGCCTTGGCCAGCGTCCGGCGCAGCTCGGCCAGGCGATTGCGCTCGCGGGTGATCTGGCCCTGGAGGGCGGCGAGGCGCGCCCGGTCGGCGGCCAGTGACTGGCGGACCGCCGCCTCGCGGTTCTGCACGAGCGTGATCTGCGATTCCAGGGAGCTGATGCTCGCGTCGAGCTGGCTGACGCTGGACGCCAGGCCGCTTTCACGGGCCTGCTGGGCGCCGAGCTCGTCGTGGAGCTGCCCGAGGCTCTGACTGGCGCCCGAATGCTGCGGACGGAGCAGCGCGAACCCGGCCAGCGCGACGGCGATGGCCATGGCGACGACGACTTGGAACGGGACCCTACGGCGGCGGTTGGTCATCAGGATTTCGTTCGCGGCTCGCGAATCTCCCCATTAGCTGGGAAAACCGCGAGCTGGCGACCTTATCAGGAACCTGTCAAGGCGGTCTGACGGTGCCGCGCGTCGCCGCGCCACCGTCCGGGGGCGACGCCGTGGTGGCGCTTGAACGCCGCGGCAAAGGAGAACTCCGAGGCGTAGCCCAGCGGGCCCGCGATCGCGGCCAGGCGGGCATCGGTCTCGCGCAGCCGCTCCCGGGCCAGGGCCATCCGCCAGTCGTTGAGGTAGGCCAGTGGCGCCAGGCCCACGAGCTCGGTGAACTGGCGCGCGAACGCCGAGCGCGAGAGCGCGGCCTCGTCGGCGAGGGTGGCGACCGTCCAGGGGCGGCCGGGGTCGGCGTGCAGGGCCCGGAGCGCGGCGCCGACCCGCTCGTCGGCGGAGGCGCGAAACCAGCCCGGCGCACTGTCATCGCGGGAGGTGAAGTGCTCGCGCAGGATCTGTACCAGCGCCACGTCGAGCAGGCGATCGAGCAGCGTCTGCTGGCCGGGCTCGTCGCGCAGCATCTCCCCCGCCAGCAGATCCAGCGTGGCGCGCAGGGTGCTCCCGGCGGCCGGGCGCATCGGCAGCAGATCGGGCAGGGCGGCGAGCACGCTCTGGGCCAGATCACCCTCGAACCGGTACGCGCCGCAGAAGAACGTCGTGCGCGGGCCGTCCTCGGGCGCCCCCAGGTTCATCCGGTTCGACACCCCGGCGCCCGGCGCCATCACCTCGGCCGCGGGGCGGCATCGTGCGCCCGCTGCATGAGCGAGGTGCTGGGCCGCGGGCTCGCGTACGAGCACGACGTCACCGGGCAGCAGCCGCACCGACTGCTCGGGCCGTGTCGTCCACAGGTGGACCTCGCCCTCGACGACCACGTGGACCGCGAGGGCCGCGCCGCCGGCGAAGCGCACCCCCCAATCGCCGTGGGCGGTGGTCCGCGAGAAGGCCGCGCCGCGCGCGCTCGAGCGTTGGAGCAGATCCGTCAGTACGTCCATAGCTCAGGACGATGACATATGTTTTCGGCACTTTCAAGCATGGAAAGTCCGCTTGGTCTGCGATTAGCTATGCGAGCAGTCACGAGCCAAGGAGCGAACGAGATGTCACGAGCGGTGAGATTTGATGAATACGGCGGCGTCGACGTGCTGAACGTCGCCGAGGTGCAGGACCCGGTTCCCGGCCCGGGTCAGCTGGTCGTCCGCGTCAAGGCTGCCGGGATCAACCCCGGCGAGGCGAAGATCCGCGAGGGCCTGCTGCACGAGCGCTGGCCGGCCACCTTTCCGTCGGGGCAGGGCTCTGACCTGGCCGGCGTGGTCGAGGCGGTGGGCGACGGAGTCGACGGCTTCCAGGCCGGCGACGAGGTGATCGGCTTCACCGACAACCGCGCCAGCCAGGCCGAGCTGGTGGTGATCGACGCCGAGAACGCCACCCGGCGCCCCGCCGGCGTGCCCTGGGAGGTGGCAGGGGCAATGTTCGTCGTCGGCGCCACGGCCTACGCGGCGGTGCGCGCGGTCAACCTCTCAGACGGCGACACGATCGTGGTGTCGGGCGCCGCAGGCGGTGTTGGCTCGCTCGCCGTGCAGCTCGCCCGGCGCGCCGGTGCCACCGTGATCGGCCTGGCCTCCGAGCACAACCACGAGTGGCTGCGCGGCCACGGGGTTGTCCCGGTGACCTACGGCGATGGCGTCGCCGACCGGGTGCGCGCGGCCGCGCCCGATGGGGTTGATGCGTTCATCGACACGGTCGGCGGCGGCTACGTGGAGCTCGCGCTGGAGCTCGGCGTGGCCCCGGACCGCATCGACACGATCGCCGACTTCGAGGCGGTGGCCAAGCACGGGGTCAAGGCCGACGGCAACGGCGCCGGGGCGAGCGCGCAGACGCTGGCCGAGCTGGCCACGCTCATCGAGGAGGGCGCGCTGGAGGTCCCGATCGCCGCCACGTATCCGCTGGATCAGGTGCGCGACGCCTACACCGAGCTCGAGCGCAACCACACGCGGGGCAAGATCGTCCTAGCTGCCCTGAGGTGATCGTGCCGGCGCCGCCCGGGGAGCCTGACGGCCCCGGGCGGCGGCGGGTGCGATCCTTACGCAGTGCGTGTCTCGGATGAGCGAACCACCGCGATCCTGAATCGGGTGCGCGCGACGCCCGAGGGGTTCGTCCGCACCTACGGCGACATCTCGCCGGGGGCGCCGCGGATGGGCGGGGCGGTGCTGCACGAGTGCGCCGATCCGGAGGTCCCGTGGCACCGGATCGTCCGCGCCGACGGGTCCCTGGCCAAGGGCACGCGCCAGCGCCGGCTGCTCATGCGCGAGGGGGTCCCGTTCCGGGGGGAGAGGGTCGACATGCGCGTGGCGCGCCTGCCCGACTGATGTGGATCCAGCGCCATCTGCGGCTCTCGCCTCAGCCCCGCGGCTTTCACCTCATCACGCGCGAGGTGGTGGACGCGCTGCCTGAGCTCGCCGAGCTGCGCGTGGGGATGCTCCACCTGCTCATCCAGCACACGTCGGCGTCGCTGGCCCTCAACGAGAACGCGTCGCCCGACGTCCGCCGCGACTTCGCCACCTGGTTCGATCAGGCCGTCCCCGACCGCGCTCCCTACTGGTCGCACACTGTCGAGGGCGACGACGACATGCCCGCCCACGTCAAGTCCGCCCTGCTCGGCTCGACGCTGATGCTGCCGGTGATGGGCGGGATCCTGGCGCTGGGGACGTGGCAGGGCGTCTACCTGTGCGAGCACCGCGACCACGGCGGCAGCCGCGTGATCATCGCGACCGCGTGGGGCGAGACCGGCTAGAGCCTGGCAGCGCTCGGGCGCTCCGGCTTCCCGAGCCGGGCGCGCCAGCGCCAGCGCCAGCGCGCCTAGCGTCCCTCCCAGACCGGCGCGCGCTTCTCGGCGAATGCCGTCGCGCCCTCCCGTGCGTCCTGCGACTCCCGCACCGGCAGCGGCGATCTCCTCCTGGCGGGCGAAGAACTCCGCGTCGGGCCAGTCGACGGACTCGGTGAGGATGCGCTTGGTGGCGGCCAGCGCCAGCGGTCCGTTGGCGGCGATCGCCTCGGCCAGCTCCAGGGCCGCATCCAGCGCACCGCCCGGCTCGGCCAGCCGGTTGACCAGGCCCAGCTCGGCCGCCCGCTCGGCCGCCATGAAGTCGCCGGTGAGCGCCATCTCCATCGCGATGTTGCGGGGGAGCATGCGCGGCAGGCGCAGCAGCCCGCCCCCGGCGGCGACGAGTGAGCGCTTGACCTCCGGGATGCCGAGCCGCGCCCCGCGCGCGGCGACGATGAGGTCGCAGGACAGGGCCACCTCCAGGCCGCCGGCGACGGCGAAGCCCTCGATCGCGGCGATCAGCGGCTTGTCGGCGGCGCGCTGGGTGATGCCGGCAAAGCCGCGGCCCTCCACCACGGGCGATTCGCCGGTGACGAAGGCCTTGAGGTCCATGCCCGAGCAGAAGCCCTTGCCGGCCCCCGTGATGACGCCGATCGACAGGCCGGCGTCGGCGTCGAGCTCGTCGAGCGCGGCGCCGATCCCGTTCGCCACGGCCGCATTGATGGCGTTGCGCTGATCGGGGCGGTTGAGCGTGACCAGGAGCACCCGGTCACGACGCTCGGTGAGAACCGCCTGGTCGCCCCCGTCGTCGGTCATGCCACGAACAATCTCAGGTCCGGCTCGCGTTCGCCACGGACGACCGCCAGGTCGACCTCGACCCACTCGATCTCGCGCGCGGTCGGCGAGCACTCGCGCCTGGGGCTTGACCACCTGGGCGGCGAGCACGCCCCGGCACTCCGCGAACGCGGGATCGAGCCGGATCCGCTCCAGGTAGCGCGACAGCTGCTCGACGGCGTCGATCCCGGCCACGCGCTTGATCTCGACCGCCACCCAGCGATCCTCCTCGTCACGGCACATGAGGTCCACCGGGCCGATATCGGTCGGCCATTCGCGCCGCACGAGGCGGAACCCCTCGCCGCACCAGCCGGGGGCCGCGGCGAGCGCCTCCTGGAGATGGGCCTCCACGCCGTCCTTGGCCAGCGGTACGTCGGCCTCGGGGGAGCCCATCTCGTGCGTGACGTCCGACAGGATCTCGTGCAGCTCGACCTCCACCCGGTCCTCGCTGGCCCCGGCGTGCTTGCGCACGATGATCCGGTCCGGCGGTGACGGCGGGGTTCCGATCTCCTCGATCGTCGTCGGCGGGGTCATCCAGTTCAGCGGCTTGACGCTCTGGCTGCCGTGGTCAGACCACACCATGAACGTCCCGTCGGCCTTGAACATCAGCAGGCGTGTGGCCTCGGCCAGGTGCGTCTCCAGCCGGCCGGAGTAATCGATCGAGCAACGGGCGACCATCAGGCGCATTTCCCGACCAACGCTAACGAGGACGGCGGACCGACGGCCCCTCAGGCGCGCCCCGGGGATCGCCGCATCTATCATCAAACGGTGTAATGCGTAGCCAACTCCGCCCATTGTTCGATCGCGTGGTCATCAAGGAGCTCGATCCGGACCGGATCCGCCGGTCCGGGCTGCTCGTGCCCGCGGGCTCCGACGAGCCGCCGCCCCAGCACGGGATCGTGCTCGCCGTCGGGCCCGGCCTGGACTGGTGGGACCACGTGGGCGTGCGGATGCCGGTCAAACCGGGGGACCACGTCGTGTTCCCCGCCTCGGCGGGCGCGTGGGTCGAGATCGACGAGGAGCGGCTCCTCGTCTGCCGCGTGGGTGAGCTGCTCGGCGTCCTGGAGCAGATCGAGCGGTGCCCGGCATGTGGCGGTCGCACGCTTGACCCTCAGGAGTCCTGCCCCGTGTGCGGGCGCGAGGGCTCCGTCGCGTCGTCTTAAGCGGCGCTGCGCTCGGACAGCCCGCGGGGCGTCGCCGCCTCGATGCGGTCCAGCAGCTGGGAGACCTCGTCGTCCTTGCCCAGCCTGAGTGCCTGGCGACACGCATCGCGGCACTCGGCCAGGCGATCGGTGCGAGCCAGGGCGTGGGCGTAGGCTGACCAGGCTCGCGGCGACGCCCCGTCGATCTGGGTCGCCGCGTGGGCCGCGGAGACCTCGGCGCCGACGTCGCCGGCCAGGTGGTGGGCGAGCGCGAGGTCGAGCAGGCCGTCCACCGAGGGGCCCACCAGACGGGCGCGCTCCAGCGCGCTGATCGCCCCGGCACGGTCGTTGACCCGCAGTCGCAGCCGGCCCAGCCGCTCCCACGCCGAGGCGTCGTTGGGAGCACGGTTGGCGGCGCGGACGGCGGCCTCGGCGGCCAGGTCCAGCGCGCCCATGTCCTCATAGATGCGGCTGGCGAAGCGCTCGGGGGTGGGGCGGTCGGTGTCCACGCGCGCCCAATCGCGCACGGTGCGCGCCGCGGCGGGGAGGTTGCCGGCCTGCCAGAAGGCTGCGGTCAGCAGTCGCAGCACCATCGGGTTCTGCGGTTCGGCGTCGCGCGCGTAAACGAGGCGCTGGGCGGCCAGCGCGGCGTCGCCCTCGGCCAGCGCGTGCTGGGCGGCGGTCATGAAGCGCTCGACCCGGTCGGCCGCGGGGTCGGGCTTGGAGAAGTCCACGAACTGGAGGGAGCCGGCGGGGACGGTGCGGACCCCGACCGAGAACATCACGCGCGCCCACTGCTGGGAGGCCTCCTCGTCGCCGGAGAAGTAGATGCCGCTCACGGTCCCCACGCCCCACTCGGGGTAGGAGACGCAGCGCGCATAGCGGTGCACGACCGAGTGGTCGGGCACGCGCGAACCGAACGGGTCGTGCTTGGCGCGGTCGGCGTCCTGCTCCCGGGCCCGCTGCTCGTTCTCGTAGGCGCGGCGCCCCGCATCCTCGCGCGCGCGGCGCGTTGCCGCCGCCGACGCCTTGACCGCGTTGCGGCTGACCTTGCCGCCGCGTGAGGACTCCGCGAGCCGCTCGAGCTCGTCGGCCGCTTCGTTGATCGCCTGAAGATGGCGCTGATGCTCGTGGCGACGCCCGGGGGGAGCGATGTCCGGGTGCCAGCGCTTGGCCATCCGCCGCCGTGCCAGCTGGACGGCACGCTGATCGAAGGGCGGCTCCAACTCGAGCAGCAACAGCGCAGCTTCAACGTCCAGGATCCGTGGCATGACACGTGAACGTTAGCGGGCATCGGGCGGCCCTGGAGGTTTCCTCGGGCGCCGGCGAGTGCAACGAATCTGTGCCAATCCGCCGGTGGATGGCCGGTCCAGGCTTATGGTCGCCGGGTGCCTTCCGCCGCCGCCCGCCAGACGCGCCGCCGTGCTCCTCGTGCTCGGCGGCGCGGCGGCGGTGCTCTCCGCGGGGCTCGGGCTGCTGGCGGTGGCGGCGCTGCCGGGGTCCTCGCCGCCCGCGGGCTCATGCCCGGCGCCGGGCGGCGTGATCGCACTGGCCGGGGCGGGCGGTGGGCCGTCCGTGGGGGCGACCGAGTACGGCGGTCCCGGGGATCCGAGCAGCGGGACCGTGGGAGCGTCGGGAGCGAGCCTGCTCGTGCACCCCGACAGCTACGCCGAGCTGGGCGGGATCACGTTCCAGACGGCCACCGCGATGGGCGGGTTGCCATACCTGACGCCGCTGCGCGTCAGCTGGGACGGCCGCTCGGCGGTGGCCTACAAGCGCGATTTCGGTCTCGGGGGCGGCCCGGTCGGCGGCCTGCCGCGGGTGATCGACCTGTGGTGGCAGTTCGCGGGCGCGCTGCGGATCCCCTACGAGGACGGCCGGTGGTCCGGAGCGGTGCGGATCAGCCGGCCGCCCGCCGCGGGCGCAGGCGGCGTGTTGGCCCAGGCCCCGGCACCGGGCGCGATCGCGGCCGCGGCAGCCGACGCCACCGGTCTGAGCGGCTCAGCGTCTGCGTGTGCCACGGCGGCCCCGACGGGCGCGGGCGGCGTGCCGGTCAGCTCGGGCCCGCGAGCCCAGCTGCTGCCCGGCGGTCAGGCGGCGGCCCCGGCCTCGGCTCCGCCGGCGGTGAAGGGGATCATCGCCGCCGGCAACCAGATCGTCGGGCGGCCCTACATGGTGGGCGGCGGCCATGGGCTTTCGCTCGATGCCGTCGCGCCGGCCTATGACTGCTCCTCGAGCGTCGAGCACCTGCTCTACGGCGGCGGACTGCTGCCCGCGAGCTATGACGCCGCGTCAGGGGCGCTCGAGTCGTTCGGCCTGCCCGGCCCGGGCCGGTGGGTGACGATCTACGCCTCGGCCGACCACGTGTTCATGTACGTCGCCGGGCTGCGCTGGGACACCCACAACGCCGCCGGGCCGGAGGACGGCAGCACGGGGATCGGCTGGCATCCGCTCGTGCGCGAGTCGGCCGGGTTCGTCGTGCGCCACCCGGTGGGGTTGTAGATGCGCCGCCGGGGCTCGCTCGGCGGGGTGGCGGTGGTGCTCTCGGCCGCCGCCGTCGCCGGTTGCGGCCTGTCGTTCGGCGGCGCGAACGCGACCGCGACCAAGGCGGAGCCGCCACCGATCCGGGCCACCGTGGCCAGGGCCCAGCGCACCCATGAGATCCCCACGCCGGGCCCCTCCCAGAAGGCCCCGGGCGGATGGCGCTCGCCCGTGCAGGCGGCGCAGGTCTTCGCGCAGTGGTACATCAACTGGACGGCGGACACCGTGGCCACGCACCTGCGCGTGCTGGCGCAGGTCGGCATCGGCCAGGCGCGTTCGGCGATGGCGCTGGCCGCGGGCGAGGTCGGGAGAGACAGCTCGCTCAAGCTCGGCGGCATCGCCAACTCCGGCACGGTCGAGGCGATCGCCCCCGTGACCGGGGAGCGCAACGTCTACGCCGTCGTCACCCGCGAGCAGACCACCGCGACCAACACCAACGCCTATCAGGGGCTCCGGCCTGCCTGGCACGTGACGCTGGCCACCGTGACCGAGGTCGATGGCCGCCTGTGGACGATCAGCGGCTGGCAGCCCGAGAACTGATGGCTCACCACCGGCTCCTTCCCAGGCTCAGTGCGCCGCCACGTTCAGCGCCACGGCCGCGCCGAAGCAGGCCACCGCCGCGACGCGCAGCGCCCAGCCGGCCCGGTCACCGGGGCGGCCCGTCACCATCCCGACGATCGCCAGCGACATGCACCCAACGGAGATGAGGGCCAGCAACAGGGCGAGGATCCGCAGCACCGGCCGGCCTCCTCACGGGGCGCGCATGCCGAGCAGCCGCAGATATCGCGACACCGCCTCGGCGCGGTTGGCGACGCGCAGCTTGCGCAGGATGCTGTTGACGTGGAACTTCACGGTGCCGTCCGAGATCACCAGCGCCTCGGCGATCGCCTTGTTGGAGTTGCCGTCGGCCAGCAGACGGAGCACGTCGAGCTCGCGCCGGGTGAGCAGCCCCTCGAACACCACCCGGTCATCGCGAGCGCCGCCCACGGGGATCAACGGAGCCGCCGCCGAGCGCCGCGCCGGTCGCTGCATGGTGGCCAGGCGCAAGGGGGCGTCGGTCAGCTCGCCGGAGCGGGCGCCGAGCCAGTCCAGGAACTCGCGCAGCTGCTCGCGCTCGTGACGCAGCGCGCGGCGCAGGCTCGCGCTCTCGTAGGCCTGGGCCAGCAGGCTGGTGAACTCCCATAGGACGTCGCGGTCGAGCACGTCGAGCCGCTGCCCGGCTCCCCGGTCGGCGTGCAGCATCCCGATGACGTGCGGGCCGACCACGAGCGGCGCGACCGCGTAGGACGTCCACCCCATCAGCTGCACCAGCCGGCGGTCCACGCGGGGATGGACCTGCGCGTCATCGACGATGGTGGCGCGGCGCCGGCGCAGCAGCTCGGTTTCGATGAGCGGATGCTCTAGCGCGATCGGGTCGGCGCGGAGGCTCGCCACGACCTCGGCCGCGCCGGACCGATCGCCGGTGAAGTGGGCCGCCTCGGCCACCATCCGCCCCTCCTCGGCGAGCGAGAGCACGACGCGGTCAAGTTTGGACGCTCCGCACAGCGCGGCAGGCGCCTGTCCGAGCATCGAGGCCGGTGACGTGATCGATCGCAGCTCGTCGACGGCCTGGCGCACGGCGGCGAGCGCCTCGAAGCGGGTGTCATAGCGGTGGCGCAGGCGCTCGAGCGCCGCCTCCTGCTCGTGCACCGCGGCGCCCGGCGCATCCTCGCTCTGCTCACTCAGCCGCGCGGTGAGCGCATCGATGAGGCCACGGAGCGCGTCCGCGGGCGCGGCTGCAGCGTCCCCCGCCGCTCCCGCGGCTCCCGTGGCCCCCGCCGCCCCCACGGTCCCCGGAGCGTCAGCCTCCACCGCATCGCCCAGCAGCGCACGGGCCTGGGAGGCCGCCGCGGCCACTCGCCCCTGCAGCTCGATGTCCAGCGGCCCCGCGAGCAGCTGGCGCGAGAGGGTGGCGGTCACCGCCGCGCTTCTCCGCTCGGGCCGTCGGCGCTGCCCCCCGCGCGGACGTACCGGGCCACGGCATCCGCGCGATTCGTCGCCCCCAGCTTGCGCAGGATGTTCTTGACGTGGTACTTCACCGTGCCCTCGCGAACGACGAGAGCGGTGGCGATCGCCTGGTTGGTGTTACCGCGCGCCAGCAGCCGCAACACGTCGAGCTCGCGCGCGGTGAGTGACTCGACGAGGCGGGCGTCGCCCCCTGGGCTGCGCGGGCTCACCAGCCCTGCGGCATCCTCGAGCCGCCCCAGCCGCGTGCTCATCCAGTGCACGGCCGCGCTCAGCTCCGCGCGGTGCAGCTCGAGCGTGTGGCGCAGCACGGCGCGCTCGCACACTCCGGCGAGCTCCTCGGCGTACCGGTCCATCACCTCGCCGTCGAGCGCGTCGACGGTTCGGCCGCTGTGGGTGGCATCTGCGTGCAGGAGCCCGATCGTGGTGTTGCCGACCGCCAGCGCGGCGACGGCATAGGACTCCCAGCCCAGCCGCCGGGCCAGCGGCGCGGGCGTCCGGGCGCCGGCATCGGCGACGAGCACCACCTCTGGGATGTGCCGGCGAGCCACTTCGTACTCCAGCAGCGGGTACTCGAGGCGGATGGTGGCCTGCGTCAGCTCGGCCAGCGCGGCGTCCGCGGCGGGCTGGTCGGTGCCGTCCCAGATCGCCAGCGGGACGAGCCGTCCCTCGACCACCTCGGAGATGAGCACGCGGTCAAACTCCGAGCCCGCGCCCAGCTCCGACGCGGCGCGGGTGAGCAGTCCCTCCGTGGATCCGAGCTCTCCCAGCCGCCGCACCGCCTCTGAGACGCGCTCGAGCGCATCGGCGCGGCGGACGTAGTCCAGCTCGAGCAGCTCCCGCTCCAGCGCGAGCAGGTCCACGAGCGACCGCTCGGCGGCCGCGACGTCGACGACCGGCGCCGTGGCCATCAGCCGGCCTCCGTCATCGGCGGGAGACCGGGCGCTAGAGCTGGCTGGCGGTGCGGCGGATCAGCGCGTAGCGGGCCAAGGCCTCCTGGCCCACGGCGCAGAGGCCGAAGCCCTGGCCGGCACGCTCGATCGTGTGCCAGACGGTGGGCGCATCCGCGGAGGCCATGACCGCCAGGGCCTTGTCGTCTGACTCCAGCAGCCACAGGACCTCGGCGCCGGCACCGGTATGCGCGGTCAGCGGGGGTACGTGGCGCGGATTGCCCGACGCGCCGTAGACCCCCAGCTCGGCCAGCAGGGCCGAGGCGTGGCGGCCCACGACGGCCAGCGCGGCCAGGTCCGCGCTGTGATCGACGAGGCTCACCGCCGAGCGCCGCGCCACCCGCGCATGAAGGACGGCGCGCAGACGCTCGCCGCGGCTCGCGTCGCAGATCACGAGCATGCGCTCGGGGCGCTCGGCGCACCACCACGCGCCGGCGCTGGACACGGCTCCGCCCGGCACGATCTCGCTGCCGGTCAGGCGCTGGGCCAGGTGCTGTAGCTGCCCGGGCGGTCCCTCGAGCACCAGCTTGGCCAGGTCTGAGCGATCGGCCAGTCCGACCGCGCTCACGCATGCCGCAAGCTCCCCGGCGGCGGAGCCGTAGTGCGCGACGACGGCATGGCCGTCATGCGTGACCTGCACCCCGCCCGCCTGACGGAGGACGGGGTCCAAGGCGCTCTGACGCGGGTCCGATGAGACGTGCACTGACATCGCATCGGGAACCTACCGCCGCTCTCGCGCACGCGACCTATCCTTTTGGTAGGAGTTGGCCTACACAACGGGAGGCCCCGCGCCTGAGAGCCCCTCTGAGGCGGTTCGGAGCCCCTGGGATCGGTCATCCTACTCAAAAGTCTAGGTCGTTTAGGAAGTGTGAGAGTGGCGCCCCGTCGCGTGGACAACGAAGCTGTCATCAGACCGCCGGTATGGAGTGAGAGTGAAGAGAGAGGTGTGAGATGACCGCAACGGGCACGGTCGACCGCTACGCCCGCCTGACCCGGATGATCGCCACGGATCAGTGCGTGATCCTCGACGGCGCCAACGGCACCGAGCTCATCAAGGTGCGCGGCGGCCCGCCCGAGGTGGAGGAGCACGTCTGGGGCCTGACGGCGCTGCTCGACGCGCCCGAGGATGTCGCGCGCGTCCACCGCAGCTACATCGATGTCGGCTGCGACGTCGTCTGCACGAACACGTGGGGCCTGCCCACGGCACTGCGCGACGGGACGAGCCGGCTGTCGGAGTCATCGGAGCCGGTGCACTGGATGGACATCGTCCGCCGTGCCGTCGGCCTCGCCCGCTCGGCGGCGCAGGACGCCGGTCGCGCCGACGAGGTGGCGATCGCCTTCAGCATCAACGGCGACGTCGACACGCCCGACGGCCGCGAGACGATCGCCCTGCTCTCGCGCGCGTTCGAGGAGGAGCCCCCGGATCTCATCCTGCTCGAGACGCTGTCGCTCGTGCGCAGCTCCACCTACGCCACCGTCGAGGCCCTTCTGGACACGGGGATCCCGGTGTGGCTCAGCTTCCGGCGCTGCCGCCAGGGCGTGTGCGGGGTCTACGGCGAGCACTGGGGCGGCCCGGAGGGCGACGCCTTCGGCCGCGCCGCGCGCCGCTTCGAGGAGATGGGGGTGGGCGCGCTGGCCATCAACTGCATCCCTCCCGATCACGTCGCCGGCATGCTCTCGTGGCTGCGGGACTTCACCGACCTCCCGCTCGGCGTCTACCCCAACCTGGGCTACCTGTCGGCGGCGGGATGGCGCGAGGAGCCCGGGGTCAAGGGCACGGAGTACGCCGAGCTGGCGCTGAGCTGGCGTGACGAGGGCGCCCAGATCATCGGCGGCTGCTGCGGCGTGCGGCCCGACCACCTGCAGGCGGCACGGACCGCGCTGACCGACACCAAGCCCGGGCACGACCGGCCCACGGTGCCGGCGACGGAGAACGGCAAGAACGGCAAGCGCCGCGAGGCCCCGTCGTGGGCCGATCCGCGGGGGCGCGAGATGTTCCCGCTCGACGTGCCCGAGATCGATGTCGAGGACGGCGTGTTCATCCCGACGCAGGGCAGCTTCCTGATCTGGAAGTACCTGTACCGAGAGGGCGTCGGGGCCCACCAGCGCTGCCTGGACATCGGGTCGGGGAGCGGCCTGCTCACGGTGCAGCTCGCGCGCAACGGGGCCGCGCACGTCCATGCCATCGACATCGATCAGACCTCGGTCAAGAACACGCTCACCAACGCGTTTCGCAACGGCGTCGCCGACCGGGTGAGCGCCGCGGCGCAGGACCTGTACCCGTGGGTCCCCGAGGAGCGCTACGACGTGATCGTGGCCAGCCTCTACCAGACGCCGGTCGATCCGTTTGAGCAAGTGACCACGCACCGGCCGCTGGACTACTGGGGCCGCAATCTTCTCGACCACCTCATCCGGCTGCTGCCCGAGGCCCTGGCCGACGACGGAACGGCGTACATGATGCAATTGAGCGTCATCGGCCGCCGGCGCACGGCGGAGCTCCTCGACGGGCTCGGATACCAGGCTCGCGTCGTGGACTTCTCCTTCTTCGAGTTCTCAGAGCTTTTCAACGACAAGCGTGAACAGATCGCGCGCGTGGAAGAACATTCCGACGCATATCACCTGAGGTTCGGCTCGACCGACGTGATGGTCGCCTACCTGCTGGAGATCACCCGCAAGAGCAAGGACACCCCAGACCGATGAGCTTCGCCGAGAATGAGTTCCTCTTCACCTCCGAGTCGGTGACCGAGGGACACCCCGACAAGATCGCCGACCAGATCTCAGACGGTGTCCTCGACGCCGTCCTCGCGGACGACCCCACCGCCCGCGTGGCGTGCGAGACGCTGGTCAACACCGGCCTCGTCGTCGTCTCGGGCGAGATCACCACGACCACCTACGTCGACATCCAGGACATCGCGCGCGAGACGATCAAGAAGATCGGCTACACCGACGCCACCTTCGGCTTCGACTACAAGACATGCGCGGTCATCAACGCCATCGACAAGCAGTCGCCCGACATCGCCCAGGGCGTCGACGCCGCCTACGAGACCCGGCAGGACGCCGCGGACGGCGACGAGCTCGACCTCGCCGGGGCCGGCGATCAGGGCATGATGTTCGGCTACGCCACCAACGAGACGCCCGAGCTCATGCCGCTGCCGATCGCGTTGGCCCACCGGCTCGCCCAGCGGCTGGCGGCGGTGCGCAAGGACGGCACGCTGGACTACCTGCGTCCCGACGGCAAGACCCAGGTCAGCGTGCGCTATCAGGACGGCCGGCCGGTGGCGATCGAGAAGCTCCTCATCTCCAGCCAGCACGCCGAGGGCGCCGAGACTCAGATCAAGGAGGACATCTGGGAGCACGTCGTCGTGCCGGTCCTCCCCGAGGGGTTGTATGACCCCGGGGAGCTGCGGCGCAGCTTCCTGGTCAACCCGACCGGCCGCTTCGTCATCGGCGGCCCGATGGGCGACTGCGGCCTGACCGGGCGCAAGATCATCGTCGACACCTACGGCGGCATGGCCCGCCATGGCGGCGGGGCGTTCAGCGGCAAGGACCCCTCCAAGGTCGACCGCTCGGCTGCCTACGCGGCCCGCTACGTGGCTAAGAACGTCGTCGCCGCCGGGCTCGCGGACCGCGCCGAGGTCCAGGTGGCCTACGCCATCGGCGTCGCGCACCCGGTGAGCGTGATGGTGGAGACCTTCGGCACCGGCAAGATCGGCCGCGGGCGGATCCTCGAGCTCATCGGGGAGCACTTTGACCTGCGCCCGGGCGCCTTCCGCGAGTACCTGCGCCTGCACCGGCCGATCTACCAGAAGACCGCTGCCTACGGCCACTTCGGCCGCGAGGACCCGGACTTCACCTGGGAGCAGACCGACAAGGCCGAGGCGCTGCGCGAGGCCGCCGGGCTGTAGTCGCGGACCGCGGCGGCGCGGCGGGCGCGGCGGCGCGGAGCGCGGCGGCGCGGCTAGTGCCCGTAGCCGTGCCGGCGCAGGAACCGCTGCAGCGCGGCGACGAACTTCTGACCCTGGGGCTCGTTGGGCGCCAGCGCGCTCTTGAGATGCCCGGCCTTGGCCTGTTGGTGCAGGTAGCGGTTGGCCGCCGCGCTATGGCCGAGCCGGTACTCGTCGGCCGCCCAGGCGGCGATGACGCCCACGCTGTCGGCGTAATGCCCGCGCGCCATCCCCTTGAACGCCTTGAGCCAGTTGGTCGCGTCCTTGCGGATGAGCGCGGGGTAGCTGTCGGTGACGTCCTGGAAGCGGCTGCCTGAGAAGGTGAGGATCTGGAGAGGGAGCCCGGACGCGGCGAAGTCGGTGAACGCGTAGGCGAACCAGTCATCGGCGGTCACGAACTCGAAGTGCCCGTTGTGATTGAGATCCTCGATGCGGTCGCCGGGGTCCCCGAAGTCCCGCTCGGTCTTGGCGTAGGTCATGGTCCCCGGGTCAAACGTGAACACCTGCTCGACCCAGCAGCAGTGGGCGCCGCCGGTGTAGAGGTCCAGCACGACGTTCGGCTGGCCGATGTCGTCGAGGTCGATGACGTGGACCGAGGACGCCTTGGTCCCGGTGGCGCCGGGCCCGCAGTAGGTGCCGCAGGCCTTCGAGCTCACCGGCTGGTCATAGAGGACCGAGCCCGACTGGGCGATGCTCAGGTGCAGCCCCGAGTAGCTCGGGAACTGGCCGGTGTAGGTGAACGTCGCGGTCACCGCGCCCCCGGTCGCCGTCTGGGTCGTGGCCAGCGCGGCCGGCGCGAGCAGCGCGAACGCGGCGAGCACGAGGACGATGATCAGGCTGCGGCGCATGCGGCGGCCATCCTAACCGACCCCCTCCTATGCTGAGGAGGAATGTCAGCTCAGTACATCTTCACCACGCACAAGCTCGCCCGGCGCTACCCGCCCGACAAGGAGGTCCTCGCCGACATCTCCCTGTCGTTCTATCCCGGCGCCAAGATCGGCGTGCTGGGCTACAACGGCGCGGGCAAGTCGACGCTGCTGAAGATCATGGCGGGGATCGACACCGAGTTCGACGGCCAGGCCCAGCTTGCCCCCAACGCCACGGTCGGGCTGCTCGAGCAGGAGCCCGCGCTCGATCCCGCCAAGGACGTCAAGGGCAACGTGGAGGACGGCGTCGCCGAGATCCGGGCGCTGCTCGACCGCTTCAACGAGCTGTCGATGAACTACACCGACGAGACCGCCGACGAGTTCTCCCGCGTGCAGGAGCAGATCGACGCGGTCGACGGCTGGAACCTCGACACCACGCTCGAGTACGCAATGGACGCGCTGCGCTGCCCGCCGCCCGACGCCGACGTGACCACGCTCTCCGGCGGAGAGCGACGCCGAGTGGCCATGTGCCGGCTGCTGCTGCGCCAGCCCGACCTGCTGCTGCTCGACGAGCCCACCAACCACCTCGACGCCGAATCGGTGGCGTGGCTCGAGCAGCACCTCCAGGACTACAAGGGCACGATCGTGGCCATCACCCACGATCGCTACTTCCTGGACAACGTGGCCGGGTGGATCCTCGAGCTCGACCGCGGCCGCGGCATCCCCTACCAGGGCAACTACTCCGGCTGGCTGGAGCAGAAGCAGAAGCGGTTGGCCCAGGAGGAGCGCCAGGAATCAAGCCGCCAGCGCACGATCCAGCAGGAACTGGAGTGGGTGCGCATGAACGCGTCGGCGCGGCGCGGCAAGCCCAAGGCGCGGCTCAATGCCTACGAGGCGCTGCTGGCCCAGGATCGCAACGTCAAGCTCGACCAGGTCCAGATCCACATCCCCGCCGGTCCCCGGCTGGGCGACGTGGTCGTCGAGGCCGACGGGGTGCGCAAGGGCTACGGCGACCGCATGCTCATCGACGATCTCACCTTCAAGCTGCCCCCGGCGGGCATCGTCGGCGTCATCGGGGCCAACGGCGCCGGCAAGACGACGCTGCTGCGGATGATCACCGGCCAGGAGCAGCCCGACGAGGGGACGCTCCGCCTCGGCGACACCGTGAAGCTGGCCTACGTCGACCAGTCGCGCGACGCGCTGGACCCTGACAAGACCGTCTGGGAGGAGATCTCCGGCGGCCTGGACGAGATCACCCTCGGCGACCGGACCGTCGCCAGCCGCGCCTACACGGCGGGCTTCAACTTCAAGGGCACCGACCAGCAGACGAAGGTGGCCAAGCTCTCGGGCGGGGAGCGCAACCGGCTGCACCTGGCCAAGCTCCTGCGCGAGGGCGGCAATCTGCTGCTGCTCGACGAGCCGACCAACGACCTGGACACCGACACGCTGCGTGCGCTGGAGGAGGCGCTGCTGACCTTCGCCGGCTGCGCGGTGATCGTCTCCCACGATCGCTGGTTCCTGGACCGCGTCGCCACCCACGTGCTGGCCTTCGAGGGCGACTCGCAGGTGCGCTGGTTCGAGGGCAACTTCGAGGCCTACGAGTCCTTCCGCCACGATCAGCTCGGCGCCGAGGCCGACCGCCCGCACCGCCTCACCTACAAGAAGCTCGTCCGCAACTAAGCTCTCGCTCATGGCCTCGGGCGCGGTTCTGATCACCGGCTGCTCCTCTGGCATCGGCTACGCCACCGCCGAGCGGTTGCTCGATGACGGCCACACGGTGTACGCCACTGCCCGCCGCGCGGACTCGATCGCCGCGCTGGCCGCCAAGGGCGCGACGACGCTGGCGCTCGACGTCACCGACGAGGCGTCGATGAGCGCCGCCGTGGCGCACGTCACCGACGCCGAGGGCGCCGTCGGCGTGCTCATCAACAACGCGGGCTACAGCCAGTCCGGGGCGGTCGAGAGCGTCGCGGTCGACGACGTCCGCCGCCAGTTCGAGACCAACGTGTTCGGGCTGATCCGCATGTGCCAACTCGTCCTGCCCGGGATGCGCGTGCGCGGGGCGGGGACGATCGTCAACATCGGCTCGATGGGGGGACGGCTGACGTTCCCGGGCGGCGGTATCTATCACGCCACCAAGTACGCGGTGGAGGCGATCTCCGACGCGCTGCGCTTCGAGGTGCGCGGCTTCGGGGTCGACGTGGTCCTCATCGAGCCCGGACTGATCGTCACCAACTTCGGCGAGGTCGCCGCCGGCTCGGTCGGCTCCGCCGGCGAGGAGGCGGGGCCCTACACGGACTTCAACCGCCACGTGGCCACGACGACCGCCGACGTCTACAAGGGGCTGATGGCCAAGCTCGGGGGACCGCCGGAGGTGGTGGCGGCCACCATCGCCAAGGCGCTGAAGGCCAAGCGCCCCAAGCCCCGCTACGCGGTCACGCCCAGCGCCCACCTGCTCATCGGCCAGCGCCGGTTCACGCCCGACCGCGTCTGGGACCTGATGATGCGCGCGCAGTTCCCCACGCCCAAACGCTAGCCCCCGACCGCGCCCTCGATCAGCTCGCGCAAGAGCCCGGCGTCGGTGGCCACCGCGTCGGCGTCGGTGAGCTCCGCCGCCTCATACGGCCCGGTGGTGACCGCGAAGCAGCGCACGTCGTCGGCCTGCGCGCAGGCGATGTCGCGCGGGGTGTCGCCGATGACGATCGTGCGCCGGCGCGGATGCGAGATCCCGTCGTGGCCGGCGCGCTTGCGGGCGATCCCCGGCAGGGCGGCGCGGTCCTCGGAGTCAGAGCCAAAGCCGCCCTGCCCGGCGGGGAAGTGCCGCCCCAGCCCGGCCCGCGACAGCTTCAGCCGTCCCACCGGCTCGTAGTTGCCGGTGACCAGGGACAGGCGCACGTCGGCGCGCCCGGCCAATCCCGACAGGAGGTCGGGGATGCCGGGGATGACCTTGTCGGCGAGGCTGGGCGGGCAGAGACGGGCGAAGATCTCGCAGCACGCGCTGCGCACCTCGGTCGCGCCCTCGTCGATCGCGAGCGCCGAGACGCCGGCGTGCATCAGCAGCAGCCGCGCGATCTCCCCGTCGGTGCGCCCGGCCGGAGCGATCTCGGCCCGGCGCGCGCGCGTGTCGACGCCGTGGACCTGGTGCAGCGCCTCGTGCAGCGCCTCGCTGTGAGCGGTCGTGGCGCGGCTGAGCAGCGTCCCATCGATGTCGAAGAGGAGCAGCAGTGGCGTGCCGGCCGCCCGGCCGTCGTCGGCCACGGGCACTACCGCTCGAAGGACATGCCGGGCTCCAGCCGCTTGGCGAACGCGGCGATGAGCTCGGCGGCCACCTGGACATCGGCCAGCGAGACCAGCTCGACGGGGGAGTGCATGTAGCGCAGCGGAACCGAGACGATGCCCGGTGGGGATGCCGGCGCGGTTGGCGTGCACGGCGTCGGCATCGGTGCCGGTCGCGCGGCCCAGCGACTCCAGCGTGAACGGGTGCTCGTGCTCCTCGGCGATGTCGATGAGCAGGTCGGTGACGCCGGGATGCAGCGACGTTCCCCGCGCGATCACGGGCCCTGAGCCGAGCGGGTGCTTGGTCATCGGGCCCAGCTCGATCCCGGGCTGATCGGTGGCGAAGATGACGTCGACGACGATCGCCACGTCGGGCTCCAGCGCGAACGCGCTCGTCCGCGAGCCGGCGAAGCTCGTCTCCTCCTGGGTCACCGCCAGCGCGATCACGTCGCCGGGGGCGCCGCCGTCGGCGGCCACCAGCCGGGCGGCCTCGGCCGCGACGAAGCAGCCGACGCGGTTGTCCAGGGCGCGCGACACGAGCCGGCCGTTGGGCATCTCCACGGGAGCGGCGTCGATCACGCCGGCATCGCCGATCCGCACCATCTCCCTGGCCTCGTCGCCGTCCTTGGCGCCGATGTCGATGTGGAGGTCCTTGATCTTGGGCGCACGGTCGCGCTCGTCGGACTTGATGAGATGGATCGGCTTGCGGCCGATCACGCCGGGCACGTCGCCGCCGCGGGTGGCGATCGTCACGCGCTGGCCGACCAGCACGATCGGATCCCAGCCGCCGACCTCGCCGAAGCGCAGGTGGCCGTCGTCCTCGATGTGGGTGACGTGGACGCCGATCTCGTCGATGTGGCCGATCACGGCCAGGGTGGGGCCGTCCGTGGTCCCGGGCACCCGGGCCATGGACGAGCCGACGGCGTCGACGCGGACGTCGTCGGAGAAGGCCGCGCAGCCGTCGCGCCAGACCTTGGCGGGCGCGGTCTCGCGCCCCGAAGGGCCGGCCGCGACCAGCAGCCGGTGCAGCAGCTCAGGAGTCGCCATGGCCGGAGAATCTAATGCAGCAGCTCGCGGAGCACGTACTGGAGGATCCCGCCGTGGCGGTAGTAGCGCTGCTCCTTGGGCGTGTCGATCCGCACCGTGACCTCGAACTCCTTGTCGTCGGCGGCCACGGTGAGCGTCCGCGGCACCTCGTCGGCGTCGGCGATCCCCTTGACCGTGAACTTCTCGCGGCCGGTCAGGCCCAGGGACTCGACCGACTCGCCGTCGGAGAACTGGAGCGGGAGCACGCCCATGCCCACCAGGTTGGAGCGGTGGATCCGCTCGAAGCTCTGGGCGATGACGGCGCGGACGCCCAGCAGGCGCGTGCCCTTGGCCGCCCAGTCGCGCGAGGATCCCGAGCCGTACTCCTTGCCGGCCAGCACGATGAGCGGGACGTGCTGGTCGATGTAGCGCATCGCTGCGTCGTAGATCGACATCTCCTCGTCGCCGTCGCCGCCCAGGTACATCGTCACTCCGCCCTCCGTTCCGGGCGCGAGCTGGTTGCGCAGGCGGATGTTGGCGAACGTGCCGCGCATCATCACCTCGTGGTTGCCGCGCCGCGACCCGTAGGAGTTGAAGTCCCGTGACTCGACGCGGTTCTCGTTGAGGTAGGTGGCCGCGGGCCCGTCGCGCTTGATGCTGCCGGCGGGGGAGATGTGGTCGGTGGTGACGCTGTCGCCGAGGATGGCCAGCACCCGCGCCTCGATGATGTCCTCGAGCGGCTCGGGCTCGCGCGGCATGTCCTCAAAGAACGGCGGGCGGCGCACGTAGGTGGAGCGCTCATCCCACGCGAAGGCGTCGCCGGTCGGCACCTCCAGCGAGTTCCAGCGCTCGTCGCCGTCGAACACCTCGCCGTAGCTCTTGTGGAACATGTCGGACTGGACGGCCTCCTCGATGGTCCGGCCCACCTCCTGGGAATCGGGCCAGATGTCCTTGAGGTAGACGGGGTTGCCGTCCTTGTCCTCGCCCAGCGGGTCGTCGTAGAGGTCGATGTCCATCGTCCCGGCGATCGCGTAGGCGACGCAGAGCGGCGGCGACGCCAGGTAGTTCATCTTCACGTCGGGGTTGATGCGCCCCTCGAAGTTGCGGTTGCCCGACAGCACCGAGACGACGGCGAGGTCCTCGGCGCCGACGACGTCGGAGATCTCCTGGGGCAGGGGGCCGCTGTTGCCGATGCAGGTCGTGCAGCCGTAGCCGACGAGGTTGAAGCCGAGCGCGTCGAGGTACTCGTCCAGGCCGGCCCGCTCCAGGTACTCGGTCACCACCTTGGAACCGGGGGCCAGCGAGGTCTTGACCCACGGCTTGACCTGGAGCCCCTTCTGGACGGCGTTGCGCGCCAGGATCCCGGCGCCCAGCATCACCGACGGGTTGGAGGTGTTGGTGCAGCTGGTGATGGCGGCGATGACGACGTGGCCGTGATCGAGCTCGGTCTCGGTGCCGTCGTCGAGCGTGACCGGCGCACGGACGCTGCGGCGGTCGGCGACCTGGGCGCCGCCGGTTCCGCCGTGGGGCGCCTGGCCGTGGTCGCGGCTGCCGTTGCTGGCCGGCGCGTCGGAGGCCGGGAAGCTGTCCTGGTCGGCCTCGTCGACGTCGTCGTCGTCCTCGTCGGGCAGGAGGTCGTCGAGCGCCATGCGGAAGGCGTCGCGCGACTCGGTCAGCGATACGCGGTCCTGGGGGCGCTTGGGGCCGGCGATGCTGGGCACCACCTCGGCGAGGTCGAGCTCGATCGTGTCCGAGAACGTCGGCTCCTCGGAGTGCTCGTCGTGCCAGAGGCCCTGCTCCTTGGCGTAGGCCTCCACCAGGGCGATCTGCTCGGCGGGGCGCCCGGAGAACTCCAGGTAGCGCAGCGTCTCGGCGTCGATCGGGAAGATGGCGCAGGTCGAGCCGAACTCGGGGGACATGTTGCCGATCGTGGCCCGGTCGGCCAGCGGCAGGCCGGCCAGGCCGGCGCCGTGGAACTCGACGAACTTGCCGACCACGCCGCGCTCGCGCAGCATCTCGGTGACGGTGAGGACGAGGTCGGTGGCGGTCGCGCCCTCCGGCAGCTCGCCGATCAGCTTGAAGCCGAGCACCTGCGGGATGAGCATCGACATCGGCTGGCCGAGCATCGCCGCCTCGGCCTCGATCCCGCCCACGCCCCAGCCCAGCACGCCCAGGCCGTTGATCATCGTCGTGTGCGAGTCGGTCCCGACCAGCGTGTCGGGGTAGGCGAGGGGTTCGATCGCTCCGACATCGTCGACGAACACCACGCGGGCCAGGTACTCGAGGTTGACCTGGTGCACGATCCCGGTGTCGGGCGGGACGACCTTGAAGTTGTGGAACGCCCCCTGGCCCCAGCGCAGGAAGGCGTAGCGCTCCTTGTTGCGCTCGAACTCCAGCTCGGCGTTGCGCTGGAAGGCCTGCGGCGTGCCGTACGCGTCGACCTGCACGGAGTGGTCGATGACCAGCTCGGCGGGCACGAGCGGGTTGATCTTGTTGGGGTCGCCGCCCATCTCCTTCATCGCGTCGCGCATCGCCGCCAGGTCGACGATCGCGGGGACGCCGGTGAAGTCCTGCATGACCACGCGCGCGGGCGTGAACGCGATCTCCTTGGACGGCTCGTCCTTGGCGTTCCAGGTGGCCAGCGCCTCGATGTCCTGGCCGCCCGGATCGACTCGCCGTCCTCGTTGCGCAGCAGGTTCTCCAGCAGGATCTTGAGCGAGAACGGCAGCCGGGCGACGTCGAACTTGGACTGGAGCGCGTCCAGGCGGAAGATCTCGTACGAGCGGTCGCCGACGGTCAGCGTCGCCTTGGCGTCAAAGCTGTTGGTGGTCGCGGACATGTCTCAAAACTCCTGGTTTCAGACGCAGTTCCTCTAACTCTAGGCGCGCGACGGTCCTACGCACATGTCTTAGGGACGTCTTCGCCGCGGCTTCGGCGGTCTGCCGATGCTGATGGTGCCCATCAGGATCTCGTCCGCTCAAGGAGCCCGAATGTCCACCCTTCCGCATCGCCGTCTCCGCCGGCTTCGCCCTCGGCGCCGGCCTCCTGCTCGCCGCCGCCGTACTACACCGAGGCGCACCGCGCGCCGGACCAGCCCTGACCCTGAGAGCCCCCTGAGAATGCGCACGCCTCTTACCTCGCTCTCACCCGACCGCTGCATGCTGCGCCGATGAGCTCGGACTCGACGCCCTATCGCGAGTCCCTGCGCCCTGCCTGGCTGCACGGCCGCACCGTCCCGCGGCTGGCTCCAGGCCCTGCGCGCGCGCCCCGAGCTCCTCGGCCGTGGTCGGCATCGCCGGCGTCCTGAACCTGTGGGGGCTGCAGCATCAACGGCTGGGCCAACACCTACTACTCGGCCGCCGTGCGCTCGATGACCACGAGCTGGCACGACTTCCTGTTCGCCTCGCTGGACAAGACCGGCCTGATGACCGTCGACAAGCCGCCGCTCGCGCTGTGGGTGCAGGCGCTGTCGGCCCGGATCTTCGGCTTTCACCCGCTGAGCATCCTCGTCCCGCAGGCGCTGATGGGCGTCGCCGCGGCGGCGCTGACCTATGACCTGGTCCGGCGGCGCTTCGGGCGCCCGGCGGGCTTCGCCGCCGGGATCGCGCTGGCCACGACGCCGATCGCGGTGGCCATGTCGCGCCACAACAACCCCGACCAGCTGCTGGTCCTCTGCTGCGTGGCCGCGCTGTGGTTCGCCATGCGCGCGCTCGAGGACGGCCGCACCCGCTGGCTGGTGTGGTGCGGGGTCTGCGTCGGCCTGGGCTTCGAGACCAAGATGGCGGTGGCGCTGTTCGTGGTGCCCGGGCATCGCCCTGGCCTACCTCTGGGTCGCCCCCCGGGGCCGGATCGCCGCCGTGCGCCAGCTCGTCGCCGGCGGCGTGGCGCTGGCGGTCGTCGGGCTCGCCTGGCCGCTGCTCGTGACGCTGACCCCGGCGGCCGACCGGCCGTGGATCTCGCGGCACGGCGGACAACAGCATCTGGTCGCTGATCTTCAACTACAACGGCGTCGGCCGGGTCACGGGCCAGACCGGCGCGCCCGGCACCGGGTTCGGCGGCGGCGGTGGTGGCGGCGCGTTCGGCGGCGCCACCGGCGTCTTCCGCCTGCTCTCACTCGGGCCTGGGCGACCAGGCCGGCTGGCTGCTCGGCTTCGCCGTCGTGGCCGGCCTCGGCGTGCTCGTGGCCAGCCGCCTGCGCCGCACCGATCCGCGCACCGGCTGGCTGATCGCCGTCGGCGGCGCGTTCCTGGTCAGCGCCGTGGTGTTCAGCTACGCCTCGGGGATCTTCCACCCCTACTACGTCTCGTTCCTGGCGCCGTTCACCGCGATGCTCGTCGGCGCCGGCGTCGGCGAGGCCCTGTCGGACGGCCGGGTCGGCGCGGATCGCGGTGCCCGCTGGCGATCGTCGCCGGCGCGGTCACCGAGCTGGTCGTGCTCGGCAACCTGTCGGGCGAGCTGTCGTGGGCCAGGCCGCTGGTCATCGCGGTCGGCGGGCGCCTGCGGCGATCGCGCTGGCGACTCAGCTGGCTCCGCCGCGTCCGCGCCGCGGTCATGCTGGCGGTGGCGCTGGCGGCGCTGCTGGCCGCGCCGGCCACCTGGGCGGCCGAGACGCTCGGCCACGCCACCAGCAGCACGTTCCCGGCCGGCGGGCCCGCCAGCGCTCAGAACGGCGGCTTCGGCGGACCGGGCGGCCGGCTGGCGGCCGGTTCGGCGGCGTCGCGGGCGCTTCGGCGGCGCCGGTCGCGGCTTCGCCGGCGTCGGCGCCGCCGGCGCCGGTGGCTTCGCGCCTGGCGCCGGCGCTCCGGCGCTGCGCTCGGGCGGCGGCGCTACGGGCAGCGGCGTCCAGGGCCTGTTCCCAACCCGCAGTCCGGTCGCATCGGGCACGGGCGGCTCCGGCTTCCGGCGCCGTGGCTTCGGCGGCGGCGGCTTCGGCGGGCCGGCGGCTTTGGCGGCCGGCGGCGGCGGCGCCTTCGGCGGCGACACGCACCAGCCTCAACGCCGCGGTCGAAGTACGCCAAGGCCCACGGCGGCGGCACGATCGGCGTCGAGAGCCAGAGCACCGCGGCGGCGGCGATCCTGGCCAACGACGCCGACGTCGCCGGCCTCGGCGGCTTCTCCGGGCGCGAGAGCACGGTGAGCGCCGCAGTGGCTGGCGATGGAGGTCCGCGACGGCCGGCTGCGCTGGATCTCGTCGACGACGGCAGTCCGGCGGCTTCGGCGGCTTCGGCGGCGACGCCCGTCAGGGCAGCCGCGCCGCGATGGCGATCGCCGAGCGGGTCGGGCAAGAAGGTGACGTTCACGTCCAACGGGACGACAGATCACCATGTACGACCTCCAGGGCAGGGCGTCGGCCATCCTCGCCGCGGCGGGCCGGTCATGAGCCGCCGGCTGGCTCGTCGCTGGCGGCTGATCGCCTCGTCGCGTCACTGGCCGGCGCGCCCGCCGGCGTCCGCGGACAGCACGCAGAGCTCGAACTGGGCCGGCTATGCCGTCCATCGCCGCGGCGTGCGCTTCTCCAAGGTGATCGGCACATGGACGCAGCCGCGCGCCACCTGCACGCCGGGCCAGGCGACGTACTCGTCGGTGTGGGTCGGGATCGGCGGCTACAGACGCTCGACTCCCAGGCGCTGGAGCAGATCGGCACCGAGTCGGACTGCACCGCCTCGGGCCGCGCCGTGTCCAGCGCCTGGTACGAGCTGGTCCCGGCGGCCTCGCACACGACAAGGCTGACCGTCAGCCCGGGCGACCGCGTCCGCGCCAGCGTCACCGTCGCGGGCGGCGAGGTGACGCTGCACGCTCACCGACCTCACCCGCCACCGCTCCTTCACCAAGCGCCTTCACGCCGCGACCGGTCGACACCACCTCGGCGGAGTGGATCGTCGAGGCGCCGTCGGCTGTGCTCGAGCGCGTCGAGCTGCCAGACCCTGCCGCTGGCCGACTTCGGCTCGGCCGGCTTCAGCGCGGCCGCGGCCACCACGACCACCGGCCGCACGCGGGACGATCGACGACCGCCGCTGGACGACGACGAAGATCAACCTCGCCGCCGGCGGCCGGCACGTTCGTCGCCGACCCCTCGGCGGCCGTCGGCCACGGCCGTCCCCTCCACGCTCTCGGCGCAGCGGGAGCGCCTTCACCGTCACCTACCGCGGGGCGTCGACCGTCGATGCGCCCCGACCACTCCGACCTGCCCAGGCCGCGTTCGTCGCCGGCGACCGCCTGGCCCACCCCGACCCCACGTCACGATGATCATCGCCACCGTCCGCCGCTCCCCACCTGTTCTGGATCACCAGCCGCGCCGCCGGCATCGTCTCGCTCGTGCTGGCAAGCCTCGCCGTCTCGATCGGCCTGGTGATGAGCCTAAGGATGATGCGCGCCCGCGCGCCCGGACCTGCTCGCCCTCCACGAGGTGCTGTCACTGGGCACGCTCGTCGCGCTCGCCGTGCACGGCCTGTCGCTGCTGGGCGACTCACTTCCTGCACCCGTCGATCGCCGACATCTCGATCCCGTTCGTGTTCGGCTACAAGACGGTCTGGACCTCGATCGGCATCATCGGCGGCTGGGCGCTCGTCCTTCTCGGCCTGTCCTACTACGCCCGCCACATGATCGGCGCCAACCGCTGGCGCCGGCTGCACCGCCTCACCGCGCTGGCGTGGGTCGCCGGGATCGTCCACACGCTGGGCGAGGGCACCGACGCCGGGCAGATCTGGTTCCTGGCCATGCTGGCGATCGTGGCGGTCCCGGCCCTCCTGCTCCTGGCCGTCCGCTATCTCACCGACGAAGCGCCCCGGCCCACGGCGGGCCCGGAGAACCTACAGGCCGGCAGGGTGGCGGACCACGAAGCCCGAGAACTCGCCGCCGCCCCGCGCCCAGCGGGTTCCGCTCTCGGCTAGGGCGACGGTGTCAAAGCGCCAGCCGGCGACCTCCATCCAGACGTGGCCGGCGTTGGCGTAGATCGTGATCCATCTGCCGGGACCGGCCTCGCCCCAGCTCTCGAAGTCGCCGGACACCATCGGCGAGCTCACCAGCCCGGCCGCCGCCAGCGCGTAGCTGACCGAGCCCTGAGCAGTCATAGCCGTCGGCGTGGAACGAGGCGTGGCCGCCGCCGTAGATGTAGGGGAGGGTGGCGATGGCGTTGCCGGCGGCGATGATCTGCCTGACCGCCTCGGGCGCGCCGGCGGGCGGCTGGACCATCCCGCCGGTGTTGACGGCGATGCCGCCGACGTTGGCGTTGCCGGTGGCCGCCGCGCGCGTGGCCGCCTCGGCGGCGCGCTTCTCCATGGCGTTGAGCTGTGCCTGAAGCGAGCCGAGATGCCCCTTGACCGCGTCGTAGCGGGCCGTGGTGTTGGCGCGCGTGGTCATCCTCGGCGATCTGTCGGCGCAGCAGCGCGCTGCGCAGCGCGGCCGCCTGGTTGCGCTGGGTGAGGATCTGGCTGGCCAGCGTCCGGTCGCGCGCCTCCAGACCCTCGAGCGCGGTCGCCTCGCGGGCGACCTCGGCCCGGGCGGTCCGGGTGAACTTGACGATGTCGGCGTCCTGGTTGGCGACCCGCGGACATGAAGCCCATCTGGTTGAGGAGGTCCGAGAAGCCCTTGGAGCTGAGGATCACCGACACGAGGTTGGGCTGGCCGCCCTCGTAGCTGGACACCAGGTTGGTCGACAGCGCGGTGGTGGCCAGGTGCAGCCGGTTCTCGAGGTCGACGAGGTGGTCGCGCGCTGCCAGGAGCTGGGCCTGGACGGACTTCAGCTCCGCCACGCGGGCGTTGAGCCGCTCCTGGATCGTCGCGAGGCGGGCCTCGGCGTTGGCGACGCCGTTGCTGGTGCCGGCGATCTGCTGTGAGTCGGCGGCGATCTGCGGCCCGCAGCGAGGCGGCTGCCGACCGCGTGCTCGTGATCTGGCTCTGGAGGTCGCCCGAGCTGGGGGCGGTCAGGCCGGTGCCGAGCAGCGCGGCCGACACCGCGGCGGCAACGACAGCGCGAGTAAGTCTGTGGGGACGGGACAAGGCGTGAGTGGACGTGCGGCGCCGCGCCCCGAGCGGGGCGTCGATCGCTGAGCAGACGGGCGCGGGAGCGCCTGATTTACGACGGCGGGGGGTACGGCGGCAGCCACCCTAACATGGCCCGTCGCCTCCGCCGACCCACCTCCTCGTTCTGCAAGAGATCCTGCAAAACCACGGTTTGGAGACGAGGCGTGCGTCACGCCACCACGGTTGCCATACTCGCCTGAGTGCGCGCCCCTCGCTGGCTGGTGACCTGCATGCTGTTGCTCGGAGCCCTTGCGCTCGCGATCCCCGCGGTGACCCTTGCCTCCGGCGGCGGGCTCGGCCGGCGACCAGCAGTACACCGACCCGTTCGCCGGGACCGCGCCGGGCAAGAGCAAGCCCAAGACGACCACCACCACGCCGACGACCTCGAGTCAGCCGGCCGCCACCACGCCCGCGGCCACGCCGACCACGAGCGCCACACCCGTGGCGAGCACCTCAACGTCGAGCGATCCCACGACGCCCACGGCGACGATCGCCTCGACGACCTCGTCGACGACCAGCGGCCAGCTGCCGCACACCGGCTACGACGGGTGGCTGGCCGCCACCCTGGGCTTCGTCCTGGTCGGCGGCGGGCTGGGGCTCCGCGCTCGCCTGCGCCGCACCTGAGCTCTCCTGATTACACTGCGCCGCCATGCCGCTGCGCGCAAGGAGGTTCGCGGACCGCCCTCGACTGACCGGACTGCTGTTGTTGCTGGCCGTCGCCCTCGCCCTCGCGGCCGTTCTCGCCACGCAGGCCGGTCCCGCCCGGGCGCGCCAGGCCAGTGCTCCCACGACCGGCACCCCGACGACGAGCAAGCCGAAGATCGCCGCCTCGAGCCCGGTGCCCCAGGGTTTCGTGGGCGTCGACGTCGACGGCCCCATGTTCGGGCCCGACACGCCGATCGACTTCCCCAACCAGCTCAAGACGATGGTGGCCAACGGGGTGCAGAGCGTCCGGGTGGCCTTCAGCTGGGCCGCGGCGCAGCCGTACAAGACCGACGCGGATGTGCCTGACGGCCAGACGTCGGACTTCACCGACGCCGGCGGAGTGCCGACGAGCTTCCAGTTCACCGACATGGTCGTCGGCGACGCCGCCCGGGAGCGTGTCACCGTGCTCCCGACCGTGCTCTACGCCCCCTCATGGGATGCCGTCGACAACGACAGCGGGGTCGCCTACCCCCGCCAGTACGCGCCCTATGCCGCCTACCTGACCGCGCTCATCGGCCGCTACGGCCCGAAGGGGAGCTTCTGGCGTGAGAACCCCGGCATCCCCAAGATGCCGATCCGCTCCTGGCAGATCTGGAACGAGCCGAACCTCGCCTACTACTGGAGGCAGCCCTTCGCCTCCAGCTACGTGTCGATGCTCAAGGCGGCCCACGCCGCCGTCAAGAAGGCCGATCCGGGCGCCCAGGTCGTGCTCGGCGCTCTGACCAACACCGCCTGGAAGTCGCTGGGGCAGATCTACAAGATCAAGGGCGCCAAGAGCCTCTTCGACGCCGTCTCGGTCAACGGCTTCACCAAGATCCCGGCCAACGTCATGCTGTTCATGCTGTTCGTCCGCCGCGCCATGGCGCGTAACGGCGACGGCGCCAAGCCGCTGATCGCCACCGAGATCAGCTGGCCCTCGGCCAAGGGCAAGACCAAGGCCGGCTTCGACTTCATCACCACCCAGGCCGGCCAGGCGCGCAACATCTCCACGCTGCTGCCGCTCATCGGCCAGCAGCGCCTGTCGCTGCACCTGAGCGCGTTCTACTGGTACACGTGGATGGGCCAGGAGGACCCCAACACCGGCCCGTTCAACTTCTCCGGCCTGCTCGGCTTCCATAACGGCAACGTCACCGTCAAGCCGGCGCTCCAGGCATTCAGGACCGGCGTCCTCGCGCTCGAGGGCTGCAAGCGCAAGGGCGCCCTGGCCACCAGCTGCATCAGGTAGCGCAGGCGGCCGGCGGCGCCGCGTCGGGCGCGACGGCGGCACGCAGCCCGGCGGCGAACGCCTGGGTGTCGGGCGTGGCCGCGCTGGGGTCGGCCGGGTTGGCGATGCCGTACCAATCCCCGCCCATCGGTGGGGTCGCGCTCCGGCGTCACCCAGGTGTAGAGCAGCGTCGCCGCCAGCCCGCAGTCCAGGTGCCCGAGTGCCTGGAGCACGCTCTGGATGTCCGCGGGGCGACGGCTCGCCGGGGCGTGGTTGATGGCCCCGGGCGGCTGGGTCGTCCAGCCGAACTCGGTCACGTACAGCGGCACCGTGCCCATGCCCGCGCTCGCCAGGGCGGCGCGCGCCCCGCGCACCCGCGCCAGCACGACGGCCGGGTTCCCGTAGGGATGCACCGCCACGCCGTCGACATGGCCGCGCAGCTGTGGATCGGCGCGGGCCATCGCCGGCAGGAAGACCGACGCGTTGGTCAGCCCTCCCACGAGCACCCGGATCGCCGGATCGGCGGCGTCGATCGCCGCCCGCGCCTCGAGGTACAGGCGGGCGTAGGCGGAAGCGTCGGGGCCGGGCACCCAGAACTCCGGGTTGTCGGGCTCGTTCCAGATCTCGATCGCCGTCACGGGCGACGGCGCCACTCCCGGGTGCGCGCTCCAGAACGCGCCGCCGCTCCCGTAGCGCGCCGCGAACGCACCCGCGTAGGCGGCGTAATCGGCGAACGACCGCGGCGGCGAGTGATCCTGGCCGCTCACCGATTGCGCCCACGGCGCCGTGTAGTCGATGATCGGCAGCCAGGTCAGCCCATGGGCGGCCAGCGAGCCGGCGACCCGGTCGTCGAAGGACCAGTCGTACTGGTGGCTCCCGTTCAGCGGCGCGTGCGGCTCCGCGGCCTCCCAGAAGGCGTCACTGCGTGCGACGGTCGCCCCCGTGGCCTTCACGGCCGCGAGCTGGGCGTCGATCTGCGCCTGGGTGTAGGTGAGGTCGTTGAACACCCGATTGACGTTGATCCCGAACACCTGCGTCGTCGGGGCGGGCAGGGCCGCCCGGAGCGACTCCGGCGGCGGCGCCGTCGTATGGGGATGGGGGCGATGCGACCCCCCGCTGGTGGTGATCAGGACCACGCCGACGGCGATCGCCGCCACCGCGACGACGGCCGCGAGCGCCTCCCCGCGCCTCATCCTCATGTCCCGGCGCCGTCCGTGCCCGCCCCGCGGGCCGCGCGGGCCGCGCGCACCGCATGCAACTGGGCCCGCTCGCGTGCCGTGGGGCGTCGCAGCACCGTCTTGGCCCCGATCCGGGAGGCGAAGGTGAGCGCCTGGAGCGCGTCGTCGAGGGCCGCCCGCCGCCGGCCCAGCCGCCGGCCCACCACGTCGTGGCGCGCCGCCGCCAGCCGCTGAAACGGCTCGCCGCCGAAGGCGACCGCCGAGGAGTGGGCCCGGTGGTGGCAGACCCGGGCCGCGGGCCAGAACCACGTCGGGACGCCGGCGGCGGCCGCGCGCAGGCCGAGCTCCATGTCCTCGCCGTAGAGGAAGATCGCCTCGTCAAACGGCCCGAGCGCCCGCAGCGTGTCCGTCCGCGCGGCGATCGCGCATCCCACGGCCCAGCCGACCCGCCGAGGCGCGGCCGCCCGCCACGGCGCCAGCCACACACCGGCGCGCCCCGGCACCAGTGCGGGCGGCACGAACGCCCGCACCACGTCGGGTGCCGAGGCCGGCACCGGGTGCACGGTGTCCTGGCGCGAGCCGTCGGGGGAGAGCACGAGCGGCGCGAGCAGTCGATCGGGACCGGCCGCGGCCTGCGCCGCCAGCGCCCTCATCGAGTCGTCGAGCAGCTCCACGTCGGGGTTGACCAGCACCGCGACCGGCTCTGAGACCTCGGCCAGACCGCGGTTGTTGGCGCGGCCGAACCCGGCGTTCTCAGCCAGGGCCACGACGACCGCCTGGGCGCACCCGCGGGCCACGGCGACGCTGTCGTCACTCGAGGCGTTGTCCACCACCACGATCCGGACGCCCGGCAGGTACCGCGCGACCGAGCGCAGCAGCGCCTGGAGCGCGGCGGCCGAGTTGTGGCTGACCGTGACGAGCGCGAAGTCGTCGGGTGATGTCGGATCCGGCGCGGGCATCGGGCGTCAGGCGCAACGCTAGTGACCAATCCATACACTGCGCCGCCATGGCGCTCGACCCCTCGACGACCCCAGGGACCACCCCCCGGGTCGCGCTGGTTCACGACTTCCTGCTCGACGTCCGCGGTGCCGAGCGGGTGTTCACGGAGCTGTGCACGATGTGGCCCGACGCGCCGATCTACACCGCCGTGTACGACGAGGAGGGCACCGAGGGCCGCTTCTCGAACCGCACCGTGCACAGCTCGTTCCTCCAGCGCCTGCGCCCGTCGGCCCGCACCTTCCGCGCGCTGCTGCCGCTCTATCCGGCGGCGATCGAGTCCTTTGACCTGTCGGGCTATGACCTGGTGGTCTCGAGCTCATCGGCCTGGGCGCACGCGATCCTGTGCGACGAGCACACGGTCCACGTCAGCTACTGCCACAACCCGTTTCGCTACGCCTGGAACGACCGGGACCAGACGCTCGGCCGGGTGCGCAACCCGATCGCCCGCACCTTCCTGCGCGGCACGTTCCGGCGCTGGCGCCAGTGGGACTGGATCGCGGCCCAGCGGACCAACCGCTACGTGGCCAACTCGCAGACGACGCGGGCGCGCATCAAGGCGTACTTCGGCCGCGAGGCGTCGATCGTCTATCCCCCCGTCGTCACCGCCCGCTTCTCCCCGGGCCCGGTCGGCGACCACTACGTGATCCTGTCCGAGCTCATGGCCCATAAGCAGATCGACGTGGCCGTGGCCGCGTTCAACGCGCTGGGCCTCCCGCTGATCGTCGTCGGCGACGGCCCCGACGCCCGCCGGCTGCGACGGGAGTCGCGCCCCAACATCCACTTCACCGGCCGCCTCTCTGACAGTGCCGTGGCCGAGATCCTCCAGGGCGCACGCGCGCTGATCGTGACCGCCGTCGAGGAGTTCGGGATCGCCGCCGTCGAGTCCCAGGCCGCGGGCCGGCCGGTGATCGCCCGCCGCGGCGGTGGCGCGATGGAGACGATCGTGGACGGGGTCACCGGCCGCCTGTGGACGGGCGGCCCCGAGGACCTGGCCGAGGCCGTGCGGACGTTCGATGACGCCGCCGTCGATCCGGTGGCCTGCACGCGCAACGCCCGGCGCTTCGACGCGGCCGGCTTCCGGGCCGCCATGGCGACCGAGGTCGAGCAGGCCATCGCCGCGGAGGGGCGGCCCGGCGGGGGCGACCGCCAGCCCCTGGCCACCACGCGCCTCGTGCGTCGCGCCGTGCGCGACGCCCAGCACTGATGGCGCCGACCCGCCGTGCCCGCGACGCTCGACACGCCCACACTCCACTCCACGCGCACCGACGGCCCGCGGTCCGTTCCTGACTGGCTCGCCGACGCGGGTCGGCTGACGCTGCTCGCCGGGCCCACGGCGCTGGCGTTCTTCGCCGGCGGCTACTTCGACGGCCCGCGGGCGTGGGCGGGGGTGGCCGCCTGGGCGCTGGTGGCGATCATCGCGATCGCGATCCCGCGCGTGCTTCCGCGCGGTAACGGCGCCCGCCTCGCACTCGGTGCGCTGGCGCTCCTGGCCGCCTGGTCGCTGCTTTCGCTCACCTGGACGCCGGTCGCGGGGACCGCCTACCACGACGGGCAGCGCCTTGTCCTGTACGCAGGCGTACTGCTGTCCGCGGCGGTACTTCTGCGCGCGCCGCCCGCCCAGCGGGCCGTGGAGCCGGCCCTGGCGGCCGGCACGCTGATCGTGATCGGCTACGGGCTGTCGGGGCGGCTGCTGCCCGGGCTGCTGCACTTCGCGCGGTCGGTCAGCGCCCAGGGCCGCCTCGAGCAGCCGCTCACCTACTGGAACGCGATGGGGGAGGTGGCGGCGATCGGCTTCGTGCTGGCCGCCCGCCTGGCCGGGGACCGCTCGCGTCCGCCTGCCCTCCGTGCCCTCGCCGCCGCGGCGTCGCCCGTTCTCGGCCTGGGCCTGTACATCAGCTTCTCCCGCGGTGCGCTGTTTGCCTGCGCCGCCGGCTTGGTGACCCTGGTCGTGGTCGCCGCCGAGCGGGCCCAGGCGCGCGCCATCGCCACGACGCTGGGCGCGGGGGTGGTGGCGGCGCTCGTCGCCGCCCCGTTCAACGGCGTGACCTCGCTCGCCGGGTCCGTCTACTCCCGTGAGCGCGACGGCGCCATCGTGCTCGTCGCGCTGCTCGTGATCGCCGCGCTGGCGGCACTGGTGCAGCGCCGTTGGGTGCACAGCCCGGGCTCCGACGCCCGCCTGCGCCTGCCGGCGCGGGCGCCGCTGCTGGCCACGCTGGTCATCTGCGTCGGGTTGGGGCTCGCCATCGTGCTCGGCGCCCACGAGCAGTCCGCCCAGCCGCTCCAGGGCGGCTCCTCTCGGTTGGTGTCGCTGCAGAGCAACCGCTACGCCTACTGGCGAGTGGCGCTCCGGGCCTTCGCCTCCGAGCCGCTGCACGGCGTCGGCGCCGGCGGCTGGGCCGTGGACTGGCTGCGCTGGCGGCCGTTCGCCGAGGGCGCCCAGGATGCCCACTCGCTCGAGCTCCAGACGCTTGCCGAGCTGGGCCTCGTCGGCCTGGCGCTGCTCGCCGCCTTCCTCGCCGGGGTCGGCATCGCCGCGCGCGCCGCCTACCGGGTCGCGCCCGGGGCCGCCGCCGGCGCGATCGCCGGCTGCGTGGTGTGGCTGGCGCACTCGCCGCTTGACTGGGACTGGGAGATGCCCGCGGTGACGCTGATCGCGGTCGTCCTCGCCGGCTCGCTGCTGGCGCTCCCCGAGGCGTTCGCGACGGCGCCGGTGACAGAGGCGGAGGCGGAGGCGACGGCGGCGAGCCGCGGGCGCGCCGCGCGCTGGCTGCTCGCCGCGGGCGCCACCGTGCTGTGCGCGTGGTTCGTCCTGGGCGCGGTCCAGGCCCATGACGAGAATCGCGCCACGGCGCTGATCGACGCCGCGGGCACCCCGTCACCCGCCCTCACCTCCCAGATCCTGCATCTGCTCGACGTCGCCGGCACGCTCAACCCGGACCGGGACATCGCGCTGCTGCGCTCCCAGGCGCAGACGCGGGCCGGCCGCGACGCCGCGGCGGTGCGGACGGCGCAGGGCGTCGCCCGGGCCGAGCCGCTGAACATCGACGCCTGGACCGTGCTGGCATTCGCCGCCCAGCCCATCGATCCCGCCGAGGCGCGGCTGGCGCGCGCCCATCAGGCCAGTCTGGCGCCACCGGTGCCCGCCGCGCCGTGATGCGGCGACTGCGGTCTGACCGCGCCATCACGCTCGGGTTCATCGCCTTCGCCTTCGCGCTGGCGTTCTGGCAGCACCCGGGCTGGGCCACCGCCGACACCAAGATCGACCTCCACGTCGATCCGGGCCGCTTCCTCGCCCAGGTCGCCGCCGCCTGGGCCCCGACGGGCGATCTGGGAGAGGTCCACAGCGCCCAGTACAGCGGCTACCTGTGGCCGATGGGGCCGGCCTTCGCCCTTCTGCACGCCGCCGGGCTCGGCGCCTGGGTGGTGGAGCGGATCTGGATCGGGCTCCTGTTCGCGCTCTCGGTGTGGGGGCTGCTTCGGCTGCTCGACGCGCTGATCGGGCGCCCGCGCGGCGCCGCCCACGTCGTCGCCGCCGCGTTCTACCTGCTCAACCCCTACGTGACCGTGTTCACGGCGCGCACCACCATCACCCTGCTCGGGTACGCGGCGCTGCCGTGGCTGCTGCTCATCACCCACCACGGCGTGCGCACCACGCGCGGGTGGCGCGGCTGGCGGCCGTGGTGGTGGGCCAGCGCGTTCGCGCTCGTGCTCACGTCCACGGGAGGAGGCGTCAACGCCGCGGTGGTCGGCTGGATGCTGGTCGGGCCGCTGGTGCTGCTGCTCTACGAGCCCGCCGTCGGGACGGTGCGCTGGCGCGACAGCGGGGGCTTCCTGGTGCGCGTCGGCGTCCTGGGCCTGCTCGCCTCGCTGTGGTGGATCGTGCCCGTCCTCGTCCACGTCAAGTACGGGATCGACTTCCTCCAGTTCACCGAGCAGCCCGGGACGATCTGGGGCACCAACAGCATCACCGAGTCACTGCGGCTGATGGGCTACTGGACCTCGTACATAGGCGTCGGCTTCGGGGTCAGCCGCCCCTTCTTCTCCGACGGGGGCACCCTCCTGTTCAGCCCGCTCGTGGTGGGCGCCTCGCTGCTCCTTCCCGCGCTGGCGGTGGCCGGGTTCGTCCGCGCCCGGCGGCTCAGCTACGGGCCGTTCCTCCTGCTGCTCGTCCTGGTGGGCGCGGCGATCGAGACGGCGGGCTTCCCGGACGGAACGCCGGTCCGGGGGACGATGGACTGGATCTACCACCACATCTTCGTGCTGAGCTTCATGCGCACCACGAACAAGGCGGCGCCGCTCGTGGCCGTCGGGGTGGCGGGCCTGCTCGGCATCGGCTTTGCCCATGGGCTGCGGCGCATCCGCGCGCTCGATGGCGTCCGCGTGCGTCGCGCCGGGCTGGTGGCGGCGCCGGTCGTGATCGTGGCGCTGCTGGTGCTGGCGGCCCTGCCGCTCATCCGCGGCCAGGCGATCGACACCCAGCTCTCCTACAAGAAGATCCCGGCCGCGTGGACGCAGGCCGCCCACGGGCTTGACCGCACCCTCCCGGCCAACGCGCGGGCCATCGTGCTGCCGGGCCAGATCTTCGGCTACTACACGTGGGGCGGCACGCTGGACGCCATCCTCCCGCGGCTCACCTCCAAGCCGGTGGCGGTGCGCTACGAGACGCCGTACTCGGACCTGCATGCCGTGGATCTCCTGACCACCGTCGACGACCTCGTGCAGCAGAACCGGCTGGTGCCCGGCGAGCTGACGCCGCTGCTGCGGCTGATCGGCGCCCGTGCGGTGATCACCGGCGCCGACGATGACATCTCGCGCAGCGGGGCGCTGGACCCCGCCTCGGCCGCCCAGGTACTCGCCGGCCAGGGGCTGGACACCCCGTCGCAGAGCTACGGGCCGGTGACCCACCACCCGCCGGCTGAGGGGGACATCGGACCGGGGGCGTCGCTGCCCCAGGTGCGCCGTTACGACATCCCCGCCGGCCGCGGGATCGTCCACGTCGACCCGGTGGCGAACCCCACCATCGTCGATGGCAGCGCCCGGTCGCTGGCGGCGATGGCAGCGTTCGGGACGCTGCCCCACACGGCCGCGATCCTCTATGCCGGTGACCAGCCGGCGGCGCGGCTGCGCGCGCTGGCGGCACGGGGGGCCGACATCGTGGTGGGGGACTCCAACCGCCGCCAGGAGTTCCTCCCCGAGTCCACCCAGCAGAACGAGGGCGCCACCCTGCCCGCCGGGGCGCCGATCCCGGCCGGCGCCGCCGAGATCAACCCGTTCCCGGGCCCGGGGACCAACGGCCAGACGGTGTCAGCGCTGCAGGGGGCCCGCTACCTGCGCACGCCGATCGAGCCCGGGGAGCTCCAGTTTCCCGAGACCGCGCCGATCGCCGCCTTTGACGGCAGCCTGCAGAGCGCCTGGGTGGCCGACCGCAACCTACCGGTGGCCGATCGCTGGATGGAGGTCGGCTTCACCGCGCCCCGCGCCGTCCCCTACGTCGACGTCTACCCGCTCGACGACCCCCACGGGACCGTGACGGAGATCGACGTCAACGGCATCCATCACACGGTGGGGCCCGGCTGGACCCGGATCCCGCTGCATCTGGGGTCGGTGAGCGCGCTGCGGTTCACCATCGACGGGTTGCGCCAGCCGTCGACGGGGCTCGCCGGGGCCGGGGGCTTCCGCGAGATCCGGATCCCCGGCTTCCACGCCCGCCAGTGGCTGCGCGCCCCCGTCGTGGTGGCACGCGACCTCGCCGGGACCGATCTCAGTCACGACAGCCTCACCTACGTGTTCGAGCGGACGACCGGCGATGACCCGTTCCAGCGCAACCCCTACGGCACCAACACGCTGCTGGACCAGCCGACGGACCGCGGCGATGCCGAGCAGCAGATCCAGCGGATCGTCTTCGCACCCACCGCGCGCGCCTACACGCCCAGCGCGTGGGTGCACGTGGCGGTCTCCACGCTCGACTCCACGCTCGATCGCCTGGCCGGCTACCGGGGACCGGACCGGTTTGACTCCTCCAGCCGCTTCGACGACCAGCCGTCCTATCGCGCCTCCAGCGCGTTCGCGCCGGTGTCGGGCTCGGGCGCCCGGACGGGCTGGATCGGATTTGACCGCGGGGCGGCCGCGCCGGCCCCCTGGATCGCGTGGACGACGCCCCGGCCGCTGCAGGTGAGCGGCCTGCACCTCACCCCGTCGACGGCGGGGGTGCGCCGTCCCACCCGCATCCAGCTGAGCTGGCCCGGTGGTCAGACCGGGCCGCTGGCCGTCGCGCCCGGCGGGCAGGTGACGCTGCCGCGTCCGGTGAGCGCCCGCTCGTTCCGGATCACCGTGCTGGCGTCGGCGTTCGCGCCGGGGACTCCCGCCACCCGTCGCCACGTCCAGGCGGTGGGCATCGGCACCGTGTCGGTCCCGGGCCTCAGCGCGCCGGCCGTCCCCACCACGGGCGCTCTGCACGCGGCCTGCGGCACGGTGGCGATCTCCGTCGGCGGGCGCACGGTCCCGCTCGTCCCCGCCGGCACCGTCGCGCAGCTGGACAGCGGACGGCCGCTCCCCGCTCGGGCCTGCGCCGCGGCCGTGCCGATGGCCGCGGGCGTCCAGCACATCACCTCGCTGCCGGGGACGTTCAGCGTCGACCTCCTACGCCTGACCTCGCCGGCGCCCACGCCGGTCCCGGCCCCGGCCTCGGCCGGCGGGCAGGTGCTGGACCCGGGGCGGGTGGGCGACAGCTCGGTCGACGGGGTCAAGGTGGCGCTGACGGCCCCCTCCTGGCTGGTGCTGGGCGAGAGCTTCGACGCCGGCTGGCAGGCGACGTGCAACGGGCGGTCACTGGGCGCGCCGCAGGTGGTGGACGGATACGCCAACGGCTGGCTGGCGCCCGCGGGCTGCACGCGCGTGGCCTTCACCTTCGGGCCCCAGAGCGGGGTCAACAAGAGCTACGTGATCTCGGCGGTGGCCTGCGCGCTGATGCTGCTGCTCCTGCTCGTGGGGGCCTTCCGGCGCCCGACGCTGCCCGCGCTGGGCCCGGCCGACCCGGCCGCGCCGTCCGGTCGCGAGCCCGCGGCCGCCGGCGAGCGTGGGGCGCGCCGTTCGCTCCCCGTCGCCGCGGGACTCGGCCTCGCCGTGGCGCTGCCGCTGGGCTACCTGTTCGCCATCCGCGCCGGCGCGGCGCTGTTCGTGCTGCTCACGCTCGTGCTGTGGCGGGCCCCGCACACGCGCACGCTGATCGTGGCCGCCGCCGTGCTGCTCGGACTGGCCGTGCCTCTGGCCTACGTGATCTCACAGCCCCACAACCAGGGTGGCTACGGCTTCGGCTACGCCACCCAGACGATCGGCGCGCACTGGCTGGGCGTGGCCGCCGTCGTGCTGCTGGCCCTGGCGCTGTGGCGCATCATCCGCGCTCGCGCTCGGGCACGATAACGGCGAACAGCACCCCCCGGGCCCGGTAGAGCAGGAAGTCATACGGCGCCGCCCACGCCTCGGCCGGCGCCACCTGCCGCCAGCGCGTGCCCGCGCCCACGCGCCGCAGCGCGCTGAGCGAGTGCGTGGCGATGGCCCCCTCGCGCAGCGCCGCGTCAAAGGCCGGGTTGTAGCCGGCGGGCACCGTCACCAGCAGGCGGCCGCCCGGGGCCAGGCGCTCGCGCAGGGCCGCCACCGCGCGGGGCGCCGCATTGGGGTCGCGCGGCGCCTCGTCGTGGCCGACGTGCTCCAGGGTCGAGACGGCCACGATGAGGTCGAAGGGGCCGAGGTCGCCGAGGTCCAGGACGTCGAGGTTGAGCACGCCCGGCGCCGCCTCGTACTTGTCGACCACCACGTGCGCCTGACGCCGGAAGTGACCGAGCACGTGGCCGACCTCCAGGATCCGCCCGCCGGCACAGCGATCGACCTCCGCCTGGGCCACCGGCACCTCGACGGCCCGCTCGGTCAGCCAGCTGCGCTTGTAGCGGTGATAGAGGTAGCGGTGGTGTTCGCCCTCGAGCTCGAAGCTGCCGTGGGCGCCGGCCAGGGTCCACGGAGCGCCCGCCACCGCCGCCATCCCCCAGCGGGCGAGGTCGCCGGCGACCGGCCGCACCCCCCGCCGGCGCACGGCCTCGCGGGTGCGGGCGCCCAGCGGTTGAGGCGTGTAGCCGCCGTCGGCCATCAGCCGGCGACCCTGCGCCGCCGGGCCACCAGCGCGGTGGCGACCGCGGCCAGCAGGCCGAGCGCGCACAGCGCCGAGATGATCCAGCCCACCGTCCAGCTGGCCGGCCGGTAGGTGAACACGATCGTGTGGCTGCCGGAGGGCACGGCGACCCCCCGCAGCAGGTAGTCGACCCGGTGCACCGTGGCCGGGCGCCCGTCGACCGTCGCGCTCCAGCCGGGGTAGAAGTCATCGGTGAGGACGACGAGACTGGGCGCGGTCGCGGTCGCGTGGATCACCGCGCGCTGGCCGCTGTAGGACACCAGGCGAGCGCTCGTGCCGTCCGGGGCTCCCCGCGAGCCCACGGCCGGGGCCTGCGGCAGCCCCGCCAGCGGCGTGCTGGTGACCGCCACCGCGCGGCCGTCGAAGCCGGGGGCGGTGACCGTGGCCAGCTGCGCGTCCTCGTCGCGGACCGCCCGCTGGCGGCTAACGACGAACACCCGCGGCAGCGCGTTTGCGTTGCGGTAGACCACGCCGTCGGTCCCGTGGTAGGCCACGCTCAGCCCCGGCCCGTGCAGCGGGAACTTGATCGCCTGGAGTGGGCCGATGAGAAGGTCCGACACGCTGAGGAGGTCCAGCGCCCGCAGCGCCGCGGGCGTGGCGCCGGCGAACTCCTCTGGCTGGGTGAAGTCGCCCACTCCGGGGGCCACGTTGCGCCGCCACAGGTTGTCGAACCGCTTCTCCACCGGGAAGTCGTAGCCGCGGGCGTCATACAGGCCGAACGTCATCGCGAGGTCCGAGGGCAACGGCTGGCTGAGCTGCTGCAGGCTGACGCCGATGAAGCGGTTGGGCCGCTGGCTCTGCAGGTAACGGATCGCGCCGGTCACGGGGGGCGACGCGGTCTTGATCGGGATCGCCGGGTTGAACCCCATGTTGGCCCGGAACAGGTCGACGACGATCAGCGCCACCATCAATCCCACGAACACCCCGGTGGGCAGCGGTCGGCTCGCGCGCAGCCGCAGTGCGATCAGGGCCACGCCGGCGGCAGCCAGCGGCAGCCAGATCTCCAGGGCGCTGTCGCGCACGATCGCCGCGGTGACCGTCCCCTCGATGTCCACACCGGCGGCCGGCGCTGGCGGGTGAACGAAGCCCCAGGCCACCTTCAGCCCCGAGCCCAGCCGCGACAGATCGAGGCTGCCCACCGCCACCATCCACACGATCGGAATGAGGAAGATCGTCCCCGCGGCGGCGAGCACCGCGCGGCGGCTCGGGCGGGGCAGGCGCATCGTGGTGAGGTCGTCCAGCCCCCAGCCGGCCAGCAGCGCCAGGCTGAGCAGGACGTAGATGAGCAGCCGCTCGTTATGGGCGGCGCTGAAGCCCGGCAGCGCGCTGACGATGCTGAACACGGGCCGGATGCCGACCACCATGCACGCGCAGAACACCGCGTAGATCGCCACGGCCCACCGCTCCCCGCTGCGGCGCACGAGCAGCGCGGTGGCGGCCAGCATCAGCGTGGCGGCGCCCGCGTACCAGCCGCGGACCTGCATGAACGACTCCAGATCGACCTGTGTCGGCCGGCCCCAGTAGTCGTGCAGGAACAGGGCCCCGAGGTACTTGCGCGGCCAGAACCCGGCGGCCGCGTTGAGCCGGTGGGAGAGGTCGCCGGAGTGCAGCACGAACTCCAGGAAGGGCGCCAGCACGAGCGCCGCGAGCCCCGCCCCGGCGGCCAGCGCCAGCACGTATGCCGCCACCGGCCGGCTGAGCTCGCGCCACGCCATCGCGCGCCGGCGGCGCCACCACAGGGCCCGGAAGACGAAGAACACCGACGCGGTGAACAGCAGGTGGAAGCTCGACTCCGGATGGCCGCCCAGGAACTGGAGGCCGACCACGGCCGCCAGCCCCGCGACGGGGAGCCGCCCGGGCCGCCGGACGAGCAGCTCGGTGAGCGCCAGCGTCCAGCCGATGAAGGCGTACACGCTGGCCAGCGGCCAGGCCAGCCACACCACGAAGAAGGTCCCGAACGCGAACACCACCCCGGTGAGGAGCGCCCCGCCGAAGCGCATGCCCAGTACCCGCGCCAGGACGAAGGCGCCCAGCGCGCCTAGGAACAGCTTGAGCATCGCCGCCACGGCCAGCGACTTCCAGAACGGCAGGATGTAGGAGGGAACGCTGAAGGGCGAGAAGACCGCCGACTGCCCATCGGCCAGCAGCGGGCGTCCCGCCATGATGTACGGGTTCCATAGCGGGACCGTGGGCAGCTGCGAGCGGGTGTAGCGCAGCATCGGCTGAAAGACGTTGGAGGCGTCGGCCAGTTCGAAGTTGGTGCCCAGGCCCGGCACGTCGGCGGGCTTGGAGGCCTGCCACGGCACGGAGCTAAGCAGCCCATCGGAGCTCGACAGCGTCCGTCCCGGCTCGAGCCCCTGGCCGACCATGACCACGGCCAGCACGGCGTAGATGACCGCCGCCGCCAGGGTGGGCCGGCGCGACCACCAGCCCCAGGCGCGCCTCAGGCCAGACGTCCGCTTGCCGCTGTCTGGAGCCGCGGCTACCGACGTCGAGGCGCTCTGCATCCGGCGGTATCGTAACTGCCGCCCGCCCGGGTCAGGTACCTTTCGCCCGCATGGAAAGCGGCATCCAGGTGGAGCCCGACGACGCGGGGGCGGTTTCGGACGCGGCCGGTGGGCTGGACATCGACGCGATCAGCGCCGCCGACCGGCCGCTGAGGATCCTCGTCCTGGCCGACCGCGACTGGACCCACCCCCAGGGCGGCGGCACCGGCGCCAACGTCTACGAGAACATCGTCCGCTGGGCCCTGTGGGGCCATCAGGTGACGCTCGTCGCGGGCGAGTACCCGGGGTGCGCGCCGGTCGAGATGGTGACGCCGAACCTCGTCGTGCACCGGATGGGAGGACGCGGCTCGGTGTTCCCACGCGCCGCCTGGGCCGTGCTGCGCGGCCTCGGGGCCGATGCCGACGTCGTCTTCGAGGTCATCAACGGGATCACCTTCCTCACCCCGCTGTGGTTGCGCAAGCCGCGGGTGGCCCTGGTCAACCATCCCCACCGCGCCCTCTACATGGGCGAGTTCGGCAATCGGCTGGGTCGGCTGCTGTGCGCCGCCCTCGAGGAACTGCCGCTGCGGCTGCTCTACCGCCGGGTGCCGTTCCTCACCATCTCTGACTCGGCGCGCCAGGAGCTGGTCGCGCTCGACGGGGTCCCCGACCAGAACATCACCATCGCCTACTGCGGAGTGGGCCCGGGACCCTACGGGCCGGGCGAGCGGGCACCCGAGCCGCGCCTGCTCTACGTCGGCCGGCTGAAGGCCTACAAGCGCATCGAGGTGCTCCTGGACATGCTCACCGAGCTGCCCGAGGCCACCCTGGACATCGCCGGCCACGGCGACCACGGCGAGACCCTCGACGACGAGATCGCCCGTCGCGGGCTGGGCGACCGCGTGCGAGTCCACGGCTACGTCGACGAGCAGACCAAGGCCGACCTCTACCGCCGGGCCTGGGTGCACGTGACGGCCTCGATGTCCGAGGGCTGGTCGCTGACCGTGATGGAGGCCGCGCTGTGCGGGACGCCGAGCGCCGCAGTGGCCATCGGCGGCCTGCGCGAGTCGATCGTCGACGGCGAGACCGGCATCCTCGCCCACGATCCCGCCGACCTGCGCCGCCGCGTCCGGGACCTGCTCGAGGACCATGAGCTCCGCGCCCGGCTCGGAGCGGCCGCGCTGGCTCGGGCCGAGACGTTCACCTGGGAGCGGACCGCCACCACCACGCTGGCGGTGGTGCAACGGCAGGCCGCCACCGCCGCCCAGGCGCGCCGCGCGCGCCGCCGGCCGGCCCGGGCGTGAGCTCCGTCCAAGGCGGCCCGCCCGCCCCGTCCGCCGCCGGCTTCGCGGCCGTGCTCGCGCGGCTCGACGGCGTGGCCGGCTGGCTCACCGAGGCGCAGGCCCGCTGCCTGTGGGACGCGGCCGGCGATGTCCGCCGCGGCGGCCGGATCGTCGAGATCGGCTCGTTTCGCGGGCGCTCCACGATCGTGCTGGCCTCGGCCGCGGACTCCGGCGTCGAGGTGGTGGCGATCGACCCCCACGGCGGGGGCGACCGCGGCCCGCAGGAGATCACGCCCGACGCCGCGCGCGGCGAGGAGGACTTCGCCGCCTTCCGCGCCAACCTCGAGCGCGGGGGCGTGCAGGGGCGGGTGCGCCACCTGCGGCTGCCCTCCGATGCGGCGTTGCACCAGCTCGACGGCGAGATCGACCTGCTCTACGTCGACGGCGCTCACCGCTACCGCCCCGCCCGCGCCGACATCGAGCACTGGGGAGCCCGGGTGGCGCCGGGAGGAGCCCTGCTCATCCACGACTCGTTCAACGCGATCGGGGTGATGCTGGCCCAGCTGCGCCTTCTCGTCTTCTCACGCGGGTGGCGCTACCGCGGGCGCCACGGCTCATTGGCCGTCTATCGCCGCGAGCCGCTGGACACCGCGGCCATGGCGGTCAACGCCGGACGGCAGCTGGCGGGGCTGGCCTACTTCGCGCGCAACATGTGCGTCAAGGTGGCGCTGGTGGCTCACGCGAGGCCGGTGGCCCGGCTGCTGGGCCACGGCGACGAGCCCTGGCCCTACTGAGCTCCTCGGCCCTGCCTCGAGCCCTGGCCCTACTGAGCCCTGGCTGCCACCGGATCGCTGGCGGCGTCTGACTCGCCGCCGAGCGCGGCCTCGGCGTCCAGCACGGCGTCGGGGTTCACGTGCGGGTCGGCCAGCGGCACCGCGCGGACCGGCCACGCGCGCCGCAGGCTCGGGAAGCGCAGGCTGGGCACCAGCCACAGCGCCTCGAAGGCGATCGGCAGTGAGATCTTGCTCTCGCCGACGGTGCGATCGCGGAACACGATCGGCACCTCGGTCACGCGGAAGCCGGCGCGCAGGGCGCGGAAGCCCAGCTCGATGTTGAACACGTAGCCCTGCGAGCGCAGCGTCGCCAGGTCAACGCCCTCCAGCACCTCACGGTGGATGCAGCGAAAGCCGCCGGTGAGGTCGCGCACCCCGACGCCCAGGATGCGCCGGGCGTACAGCGAGCCGGCGCGGCTGAGCAGCCGGCGCAGCCACGGCCACTCCTCGATCGCGCCCCCGGCCACGTACCGCGATCCCACCACCAGGTCGCTGTCGCGCGCGGCGGCCAGAAGCGCGGGCAGATGCGCCGGATCGTGGGAGTAATCGGCGTCCATCACGATCACCAGCTCGGCCCCGCCCTCGAGCGCCCGCTCAAAGCCGGCCAGGTAGGCCCGGCCCAGCCCCTGCTTGGCCGGGCGATGGAGCACCTCGATGGCGTCGAGCTCCGCCGCCAGCGCGTCGGCCAGATCGCCCCGTCCCGTCGGGCGACGCGTCGTCGACGATGAGCACGCGATGCTCTCCGGGCACGAGCCGCTCGAGCTCGCCGAGCGCCGCGCGCACGATCCGCTCGACATTGCCGGCCTCGTTGTAGGTGGGCACGGTGAGCCATACGCGGGGTCCACTCATGGCCGCAACCCTACGCGTTTGCGGCGGTTTGTGAGGCCGCTCGGCCCCGGCGAGCCACCGATACGCTTCCCCGTCGATGTCCAAGGCCCGCCGAGACGCGCGCGTGCCCGCGCTTCTCGGCGCCGTGGCGTTCCTACTCGCGTTCGCCCAGCGCCCGGGCTGGGCCACCGCCGACACCAAGATCAACCTGCACGTCGACCCGGGCCGCTTCCTGGCCGACGTGGCCTCGATGTGGACGTCCACCGGCCAGCTCGGCGACGTCCAGGCCGGGCAGCAGGCCGGCTACCTGTTCCCGATGGGCCCGTTCTTCGCCGCCGGGCACGCCATCGGCCTGTCTGACTGGGTCGTCCAGCGCCTGTGGCTGGGCACGGTGCTCGCGCTGGCCGCCATCGGCACCGCCCGGCTGCTCGTCGCGCTGCTCGGGCGCCCCTCCGTGCCCGCCCAGCTGGCCGCGGGGGCGGTCGTCCTGCTCAACCCGTTCGTGGTCACGTATGCCAATCGCACCACGGTGACGTTCCTGGCCTACGCCGCGCTGCCGTGGCTGATGCTGGCGGTCCACCGGGGCCTGCGCGAGTCCCGCGGCTGGCGCTGGCCGGCGGCCATCGCGCTGCTCGTCACCGCGTCGGGGGGCGGCGTCAACGGCGCGGTGACGGCGTGGATGCTGCTGGGGCCGGTGCTGCTCGCCCTCTATGAGTGGGGGACGGGCGCGGTCGGCCGTCGCCAGGTCATCGCCTTCGGCCTCCGGGTCGTGCCCTTGACCGTGCTGGCATCGCTGTGGTGGGTCGTCCCGGCCTGGATCCAGTCCTCCTACGGCATCAGCTTCCTGCACTTCACCGAGCAGCCCGGGACGGTGTGGGGGACCACCAGCGCGACCGAGAGCCTGCGGCTCATGAGCTTCTGGCTGTCCTACGTCGGGATCGGCTTCGCCGGGCGAGCCATCCCCTATTTCGACGACTCGCGCACGCTGCTGTTCTCGGTCCCGGTGGTGATCGCCACGTTGCTGGTGCCCGCCGCCGCCCTCGGCAGCTTCGTGTGGGCGCGGCGCTGGCGCTACGGCCCCTTCCTGCTCGGCCTCGCCCTCGTGGCGGTGCTGGTGATGCAGGCCGGGTTCCCCGAGGGCACGCCGCTGCGCCACGGCCTGACCTTCACCTACAACCACGTGACCGCGGTTCAGTTCCTGCGGGCCTCCTACAAGGCGGCCCCGTTGCTGGCCGTGGCGCTGGCGTGCCTCGCCGGCGCGGGCGCCGACGAGCTGTGGGGACGCCTCGGCGCCCGCGCGAACGCCGCATGGTGGCGAGCTGGCGCGGTGCTCGCCGGCCTGGTGGTGCTGGTGGTCGGCGCCTGGCCGCTGGCCTCGGGCCGCGCCCAGGACGCGCAGGTCTCCTACAAGGCGGTTCCCGCGGCGTGGCGCGACGCGGCCGCCCAGCTTGATCGCGAGCTCCCGGCCAACGCGCGGGCGATGGTGCTGCCCGGCGACCTGTTCTCCTTCTACCGCTGGGGCGGCACCGTGGACCCGATCCTGCCCGCGCTGTCCACGCGCCCGGTGGCCGAGCGCGCCGAGGTCCCCTATTCGGATCTGCGCGCCACCACCCTGCTGTGGACGATCGACGCGCTCGTGCACCAGCAGCGCCTGCTGCCCGGGCAGCTGCCCCCGCTGCTCTCGCTGATCGGGGTGCGCTCGGTCGTCACCGGCACCGACGACGATCTCGCCCGCAGCGACGCGCCCGCGCCCGCCGACGCCGCGGCGCAGCTCGCGGCGCAGCCCGGCTTCGCCCGGCCCGCCCGCAGCTATGGGCCGCTCACCCGGTTTGCCCCCAGCGCCCCGGGGCCGCAGGTCGCGCTGCCCCAGGTGCGCCGCTACGACCTCCCCTCCGCGCGGGGGCTGGTCCGGGTCGAGCCGCGCGCCCAGCCCGTCGTCGTGGACGGCGCGGCCCCGGCGCTGGCGGGGCTGGCTGCCTTCGGCGCGCTGCCCTCCGACCGGGCTCTGCTCTACTCCGCCGACCTGGAGCCGGCCCAGCTGCGGGCCGAGTTGCATGACGGGGGTCAGCTCGTGGTCAGTGACTCCAATCGCCGGCAGGCCTTCGTCACCGGCTCGCTGGAGCAGAACGCCGGGCCCGTCCTCACGCCGTCTCAGAACGTGAGCGCCGACGGCCTCATCCTCGACCCGTTCGGCCGCGGGCCCGATGACGAGACCGTCGCCACCTACTCCGGCGTGCGCTCCGTGGAGGCCCCGTCCTCACCCGAGGTCACTCAATTCCCCGAACATCAGCCGTCTGCCGCCATCGACGGCTCGCCGTCGACCGCGTGGCTGGCCGACCCCACGCTCGGGGCCGGCAATAGTTGGCTCCAGGTCGACTTCGACCGCCCCCGCGCGGTCCCCTCGGTCCAGCTGCTGCCCTATGGCGGCGCGGGTGAGGTCCGGCAGGTCCAGATCGCCGGGCGGACATTCGCGGTGCACCCCGGCTGGAACCGCTTGGCGCTCGGGCTGCGCGGCGTCTCGAGCCTGCGCGTGTCGCTGACCGACGTCGCCGGCGGCGCCGGCGGCATCTCGGAGCTGCGCATCCCCGGCGTGTCGGCCACCGAGGCCCTGCGACTGCCCGTCGACGCCACCCGGGCGCTGCGGGGGGCCGATCTGAGTTCCACCGGGCTCACCTATCTGTTCGAGCGCGTCACCGGCGACGACCCGTTCACGCGGGACCTCGCCCACGGGCCCCGCGACGTCCAGCGGCCGGGCGACGCCGAGCAGACGATGCGCCGCGTGTTCGAGGTCCCGGCCACCCGGCAGTTCAGCGCCACCGCGTGGGTCACGCCCTTCGCCCAGACCCCGGACGACGCGCTGGACCGTCTCGTGGGATACCGCGGGCCCGTCAGGGCGACCTCGTCGAGCCGGGTCGACGGCGAGCCACGCTGGCGCGCCTCGATGGCCCTCGACGGCGACCCGCAGACCGCCTGGGTCGCCGACTGGAGCGCCGGCGAGTCGCCGTGGCTGTCGGTGACGCTCGGCTCGGCGGTGCGGGTGACGGCGCTGACGCTGACCCCCGCGACCGTGCCGGTGCGCCGCCCCACCCGGGTGCGGCTGCTGTGGCCCGGCGGGTCGACGCCACCCCTGGCGGTCTCGGCCTCCGGGCGGGTGACGCTGCCCCAGCCCGTCCGGGCGCGCACCTTCCGGCTCGAGGTGCTCGACGCGCGCGCTCCGGAGGGCGCCACGGCCGCGGACCGGCGCGCGGTGGGGATCGCCGAGATCGGCGGCCTCCCGCAGGTCGGCCTCGCCGGCGCTGGGGCCGGCGCGGGCGCAAACCGCTTCAGCGCGCGCTGCGGCATCGTCCAGGTCCAGGTCGGACAGGTGATGCTGCCGCTGAGGGTGTCGGGCTCCGCGAGCGCCTTCGCCGACAGCACGCCGCTGCCCGCGCGGTCGTGCGGGCCCCCGGTGACCCTCGCCACGGGCCTGCAGCGGATGGAGGTGGCGCCCGGGCTCCTCGCCGTCGACGATCTGCGCCTGTACTCGCCGGCCCCGCAGCCGGTCGTCGTGGCGGCGGCCACGGGATCTGTGACCGACCCCGGGACGGCCGGCCGCGGGTCCTATGACCACGTGCGCGTCACCGTGAGCGCCCCGTCGTGGCTGGTGCTGGGCGAGGGGTATAACCGCGGCTGGCGCGCGTTGTGCAATGGCCGGGCGCTCGGGGCCCCGACCCCGATCGATGGCTATGCCAATGGCTGGCGCGTGCGGCCTGGATGCACCGACGTGAGCTTCACCTTCGCCCCCAACCGCCTCGCGCTGGTGGGTTACGCGATCTCGGCGGTGACGGGGGTCCTCTGCCTCCTGCTCATCGGCCTGGGCTGGTGGCGCCGGCGGAGTGTGGGTGCAAATGGGCCTGAGAGGCCCACAACCGCCCACACCCCCGTGCCCTCGGAGCCCCCCGCCCCGCGGCCGGCCGTCCGCGCGCTCACGGCGGCCCTGCCGGTCGCATTCGTGTTCGGCTTCGTCTTCGGCGTCATCCCGGGGATCGTGTCGGTGCCGGTGATCGCGCTCGTGCTGTGGCGGGGCATCGACGCGCGCCGGCTCACGATCGCCGCGACCGTGTTGCTGGGGATCGTCGTGCCGGTCCTCTACCTCGTGCACCCCGGGAGCGAGCAGGGTGGCAACCACTTCGGCTACGCCATGGGCCACCTCGGCGCCCACTACGTCGCGGTGGCCGCGCTCGGGCTACTGATGCTGGCGCTGTGGCGCAGCCGGCAGCGGCGCAGTGGCGACGGCGTCGCGCGCTGACTGCAGTGCGGTCTCGCGCACGTGGGCTCGCGTGGCGACGAGCTCGCGCAGGACCGGGATGACGATCCGCCGCATCGAGAGCCGCGACCCGGGACGGTGCACCCACACGATCCCGCACGGCGCCACGGTGTAGCCCATCGCGCGTCCCAGGGCCAGGGCCTCGGCGTCAAAGGCCCAGCCCTCGATCCGCGTCCGGTCAAAGACGGCCTGCGCTGCAGCGGCGGTGAAGAGCTTGAAGCCGCAGAACACGTCGCGCAGCGGCTCGCCCATCACCCGGCGGCAGAGGAAGATGAAGGCGAGGCTGGCGGCGCGCCGCTGGACGGGCTGGTAGCGGCCCACCTGCGAGTCGGCGGCGTTGCGCGCTCCGGCCACGATGTCGCAGGAGCCGATCATCGCCTCCATCGCCGGCAGCGACGCCAGGGAGGGCGTGCAGTCGGCGTCGCAGAGCAGCCTCAGCTCGCCCGAGGCCTCGAGCATGCCGCGCCGGACCGAGTACCCCTTGCCGCGGTTGCGCTCGTTGCGCAGGAGCCGGATGCGCGAGTCCTCCAGGAAGGGGGCCAGCCGCTCCGCGGTGGCGTCCTGGCTGGCGTTGTCGACGACCAGGATCTCCCAGTCGCCGCCGCGGGCCTCCAGCACGCGCTGCACGGCCGGCACGACCGTCCCGATCTCCTGCTCTTCGTTATAGACGGGGATGACCACCGACATCGAGCGCGCCCTCGGCATCGGCACAGTCTATGTGTGGACGGGCAGGCCGCGCAGCCGGTACAGCAGCACCCCGCCGATCGAGATCGGGCGCACCCCGAGACTGCCGAACAGCGTGCGCCACGGCCCCGGCACGGTCTGGTCCACTACCACCGCCGTCACCGCCTTGTCGCGCACGAACCGGCGCAGCTGTGCCGCGTAGTCGCTGGTCAACCGTCCCGTGAGCAGCGTGTTCCAGGTGGGGTAGCGCGTGTAGCTGGGCGGGAACGGGTTGCCCGCGTAGCCATCGGCGAGCTTGAAGGCAAAGCCGGTGTCGGCCTGCCAGCGCTCGTTGGGGCCCCAGGCGGGGATCGTCAGCACGTGGTCGGAGGCCGCGAGGTAGTGGCGGTAGGTGTCGTGGGCGAAGAACGGCGGATCCTGGATCGGCGTGTCCCAGGCGGCGTTGCCCACGTCGGGGACGATGAAGGCCACGGCGACCAGCGCCAGGGCCCAGCGCCACCAGCCTCCGCGGCGCAGGAACAGGGCGACGATCACCGCCGCCGGCAGGACCACGAACAGCGCCAGCCGCACCGGGATGGCGTAGCGCAGGATCGGCAGCTTCTCCAGCACGAGCCAGGGGGCCGGGATGGACGTCACGTGCCCCCGTACCACGACGTGCGCGCCCAGCGTGCACAGTCCGGCGATCACCAGCGACAGGACGGCCACCCACGCCGCGCGGTCGCGCCGGTCGCGCCAGGCAAAGGCGGCGATCAGCGCCACCAGCGGCAGGCCCAGGTATGTCTCGATGCCCGACCCCACGAACGCCGGCGACCGGCGGGTGATCGCCATGAGCGGCGAGGGCAGCACATAGGCGGCCAGGTCGGCGGGGAAGCCGACGGCGCCCGGCGGGTAGTGGTGGCCGAAGAAAAAGAAGGCCAGGAACGGGCTGATGAGAACCGCCATGCCCACGTAGGCGGCGATGAGCAGCCGGACGGTGTCCAGCAGATCCCGCCGCCGGTCGGGCAGGAGCGCGTAGGCCAGGACCAGCGCCACCGCGCCGAACAGCGTCGCCGTGGCCAGCACCTCGCTGGAGATGAGGTACTGCCCGGCCAGCGCCAGCGCCATCCACACCACGAACGCCCGGGCGCCGATCTGGCCCTGCACGCGGCGGATCACCAGCCACACGAACACCGGCTCCAGCGCTACCAGCGCCAGGTAGGGCCCGCCGGTGAGATGGATGAGCATGTAGGGCGAGAACCCGAATGCGTATCCGGCCACCAGCGACGGCCCCGTCCGGCCGGTGAGGTGACGGCACAGGATGAACGCCGTCCAGGCGCTGAGCGCCGGCGAGGCCAGCTGGATCACGTTCCAGGTCACGGCGGGCCCGAAGGCCAGCGTCACCGGCGAGAGCAGCAGGGCGGGGCCCGGCATCGCCGTGGCCCAGGTGAGGTTGAACCCCTCGGGCACGAACATCACGTGCGTCACGAATGGGTTGAGGCCATGCAGCAGCGCGTGCGGCCACCAGGCGAAGAACCACATGAACTGGCTGGAGTCGATCGGGTCCGAGGCCACGATCCGGCTGCCCAGATGGCCGAGCACGGGCAGGCCGAAGAGGACCAGCGAGAGCACGGCGTACAGCCCCAGGGCCCACAGCGTGGGCAGGCTGCGGCGCTCGATCTCGGTCGCGGCGGGCCGCGGCCGGCTCAGCGCTCCGTCCAGCGCCGTCACCGGTCAGCGGGAGAGGTCGCGGCCGCCGGGGGCTCGCTCGCCGCTGACGGCTCGCCGCCCGCCGGCTCGCTGCGGGTGACGCTGTCGATCAGGTAGAGGGGCCGAGCCAGGACCTCGGCGTGCACCCGCGCCAGGTAGCGGCCGAGGATGCCCACCGTGGTGAGCTGCACCCCCGACAGGAACAGCACCGCGGCCAGCACCCACAGCCACACGCCCGGATTCACGACGCCGGCCAGCTTGAGGACGAGGATCACCACGGCCCCCAGCGCGCTCAGCTGGGCGATGAGGATCCCGAACAGCGTGGCCAGCTGCAGCGGCACGTCGGAGAACGCGGTCAGCGCCTCAAGCGCGAGACCCAGCAGCTGGGGGTAGGAGGCACCGCGCCCGGCGTGCCGCCCGGCCCGCCGGTACTCGATCGGGACCTGCTCGAAGCCGACCCAGGCCACCAGCCCGCGCAGGAAGCGCCGGCGCTCCGGCATCCGCCGGAGAGCCTCCACCACCCGCCGGGACATGACCCGGAAGTCGCCGGCCTGCCCCTGGTAGGGGACCCGGGCCACCCGGGCCATCAGTCCGTAGAACATGGTGGCCAGAAATCTCTTGAGCGCGCTCTCGTCGCGGCCGATGCGCCGGGCGTAGGCCACGTCGGCCCCGCGGTCGATCGCCGCCAGCATCTCGGGCAGGAGCTCGGGCGGGTCCTGCAGGTCGGCGTGCATCAACGCGACGTTGCGGCCCACCGCCTCGTCGAGGCCCGCCGACATCGCCACCTCCATCCCGAAGTTGCGCGACAGCCGCACCAGCGCTATCCCGACCGGGGTGGGCGGGGTCGGATCCTCCATCCAGCGCTCGATCAGCTCCCGCGACCCGTCGTTGGAGCCGTCGTCCACATAGACGATCTCGCTGGGTCCGTTCAGCCCGCTGAGGGTGTCGGTCAGGCGCCGGTGCAGCTCGGGCAGTCCCGCCTCCTCGTTGAACACCGGCACCACCACCGACAGCAGCGGTTCCTCGTCGCGCGCCATCACGAGCGGAGAGTAGGGGTCCAGCGGTCTGATTACATTCGCGCGCCTTGGAGGAGCAGGCATACCGTCAGCAGTTTCAGCTGGAGAACGGCCACTGGTGGTTCGAGGGGCGCCGCGCGGTGATGTGGGCGCTCCTCGGTCGCGCCGGGGTGCGCGACGGCGCGCGGCTGCTGGACGCCGGGTGCGGCACCGGCCGCAACCTCCAGGAATTCGGGCGCCTGGGGCCCGCCGCCGGTGTGGACCCCTCGCCGGAGGCGATCGACTTCTGCCGCCAGCGCGGGATCGAGGGGGTGACGCGCGGGACGATCGAGCACCTGGAGTTCCCTGGCGGCGCGTTTGACCTCATCCTGGCCACCGACGTGCTCGAGCACCTGCGCGACGACCGCGCGGCCCTGCGCGAGCTGCGCCGCGTGGCCGCCCCCGGAGCCAACCTCCTGTGCACCGTGCCCGCCTACCGCTGGCTGTGGAGCGGCCACGACGACGAGCACCATCACTTCCGCCGCTACACGCTGCGCGAGCTCCGCGCGGCGCTCGGGGCCGGGGGGTGGCGGCCGGTCGTCGAGAGCTACTTCAACACCGTGCTGCTGCCCCCGATCGCCGCCGTCCGGCTCCTCGCCCGGCGCAGCCGCCGCGACCCGGAGGTCGCCCGCCCCGATCTCCGGCTGACGCCTCCGGTGCTCAACGGGCTCCTCGCCCAGCCGATGCGCGCCGAGGCGGCCCTGATCGGCCGGGGTCTCCGGCTGCCCGCCGGGGTCTCGATCGGGGTGGTGGCCCGTGCCGCGGAGTCCGCGTGAGGCGGCCGTGATCGGCCGGGCCGCCCGCTCGCTGCGGCTGCGCGCCGCCGACCTGTCCGACGTGGCCCGGCGCCACCGCGACCCGCTGATCCCGCCCCGCCGCCTCGCCGGCTACGTGGGCGACTCGGACTTCGCCGCCACCGGCGAGGAGTTCCTCTGCCACTTCCGCGAGCTCGCCGGGCTGGGGGCGCAGGACCGCGTGCTCGAGATCGGCTGCGGCATCGGGCGCATGGCTCGCGTGCTCGTGCCGGTGCTGCGTCCGCCCGGGTCCTACGACGGCTTTGACGTGGTCGACTCGGGCATCGCCTGGTGCCAGGAGCGCTACCGCGACACCCCGGCGCCGTTCCGCTTCGTGCACGCCGACCTGCGCAACAGCGCCTACAACCCGGGCGGCACGCTCGACGCGGGCAGCTACCGCTTCCCCTATGACGACGCGGCGTTTGACCTGGTGATCGCGACGTCGCTGTTCACGCATCTGCTGCCCGCGGCGGCCGAGCACTACCTGGCCGAGGCCGCCCGGGTCCTGACGCCCCGCGGGCGGCTGCTGTGCACCTGGCTGCTGTTCTCCGCGCAGCGTCCGGCGCCCGCCGAGTACGTGGCGCTGCGTGTCGCGGCGACGACCCGCGTGGCCGATCCCGCCATCCCCGAGAGCGCCGTGGCCTACGAGGAGCGATGGGTCATCGAGCGGCTCGCCGCCCGCGGGCTCTCACTCGACGTGCTCGCTCACGGGCGGTGGTCGGGCCTCGAGGGCGGCAGTTTCCAGGACATCGTCGTCGCCCACCGGGAATGATCCCGGTGCCGGACCTGGTGGTCCGCCCGCGCCGCCGCGCACCGCCCCGAGCAGCTCGCCCACCAGGTCGCGCTCGCGCCAGAGCGCCATTGCCGTGTAAGTGGCCACGAACAGCACGAGCTCGGCGATGGCCTGGCCCAGCGTGCGGTCCTGGCCCCACAGGATCGCCCGTAGCGCCAGCGGCGCCGCGGCGGCCACGAGGATCGGGATGAGCGTGGGGGCGACGATCTGGCGGTAGCGCACGTCGGGGAGCAGCCGCCGCACGAACACCCCGCGGATGGCAAAGGGGACGAGCGCGGCGGCGATCCGGGCCAGCACGAAGCCGTGAAAGCCGTCGAGCAGCAACCCCGCCGGGACGAGGACCAGGAAGGCCACCGCGCCGGCGACGGCCTCCACCGCCGGCGGACGGGTGTCCCCGTGGGCGCGGAAGAAGGTGAACCAGTTGAAGCCGAGCTGCGTGATCGCCCCGACGATCGCCAGGCCCTGGAGCAGCACCACCGCGGGCGCCCACCGGTTGCCCAGCACGAAGTGCACGAGGTCGGGGGCGAAGAGGACGACCCCGACGGCGTAGGGCAGGACCCACAGCAACGTCGCCCGGTTGGACTTCAGGTACATCTCCTGGAGCGCCCGGCGCTGGCCCTGGATGGCGCAGATCGCGGGATAGATGGTGGCGGTGACGATCTGGTCGGCGCGGTCGATGTAGCGCGTGAGCGTCACCGCCAGCGTGATGAACCCGGCCGCCGCCAGGCCGTCGTGGAGCTTGATGGCGAGGATCTGGCCCTGGGCGATGACCAGCGCGCCGGCGATGGTCAGCATGATCGGGGCCGAGAAGCGCAGGTAGCGCGCGGCGACCTGGCGGTCATAGCGCAGGGCCAGGCGATACGGGGTGACCCGCAGCGTGGCGGCGACGGCTACGACGTAGCCCGCCACCTGGCCCACGACCAGGCTCCACACCCCGAGGCTGGTGGCCGCGGCGAGCGGGACGGTGACGACGAAGCCGACGACGGGCTGGATCGCCTGCAGCGAGCGCTGGCGCCCGTAGTCCATGCGCCGGAAGAACACCCACAGGGGCGCCTGAAGCGCGAACGCGATCGGCAGGTAGGCGAGGCTCGCCATCAGCGCCAGCAGCCGGTCGTCACGGTAGATCGCGGCGATCACCGGCGAGAGCGCCAGGATGATCAGGCACATCGCCACCGACAGCCCGAGCTCGATCGTGAACGCGTACTGGAACTCGCGCTCCTGGTCGGCCTCCTCCTGCTGGACGAACAGCTCGTCGACGCCGACTCGCTTGAGGGCGATGAGCGAGATCACCGTCGTCGAGACGACGCCGTAGAGGCCGATGTCGCGCGGGCCCAGCAGGCGCGTGACCACCAGGCCCTGGACGAGGACGAGGCCGTCGATCGCCGCCAGGAAGCCGGCTGTGACCACCGTGCCCCGCAGCGTGCGCCGGCGCAGCTCGGCGCGTGGGAACGGCAGGCGGTCGCTCACGGGCTGCGGCTGGTGTCCCGCGCCAGCAGCACCTGGTAGACGCCGTACCGCGCGATCGGCCGATAGCGGGCCCGCACGTAGGCGTCCAGGATGTGCACCCCACTCGAGCGCGAGGACCCGTTGGGCTCGTTCTGCTGGGCACGGGGATCCAGCCACCGCACGACCACGCGGGTGTGCTCACGCCGCAGCGAGGCGACGATCTCGCGCTGGACCGGCGCGGTGGTCACCACCCCGGGCTGCATCACGTCGTAGCGCGTCGCGTCGGGGTGGCCGGTGATGACGTAGAGGAGCGAGTCCCCGGCGGTGACGCGGTCAGTCCGGGCGTCGGTGACGAAGATCGGCTCCCCAGGCCGGGTGATCTGGCCCAGCTCGCCCCCCAGTGCCGTCAGCGTCCGAGCGTCGGCGGGCGAGGTCTGGACACCGTCGCCGGCCGGACCCGGAACCGCCGCGCCCGCGGGCGGGTGCAGGAGCTGGCCGGCGCGGCGCTCGACGCCGTAGATGGCGATGAGGGCCAGGACCGTGAGCAGCGCCACCCGCAGCCACTGGATGCGCGCCACCGCCGCGGTCCACGCCAGCATCACCGGCAGTACCGCCGCCAGCGGGACGAGGTGGTAGAGGTCGGTGCGCCCGAGCAGGTAACCGAGGCCGACCAGCGCCAGCGGGGCCAGCGACCACGCCTCGGGGTCGGGACCCGGCACCGGCGGCCCCGCGGCGATGCCGCCGTGCATCGACGCGCGGGCGTTGACCCGGCGGCGCTCGCGCCCGACCGCCATCTGCACGCACCACAGGGCCAGGCCGGCGACCAGGATGAGCGGGATGTAGAACTCGATCAGCTTGCTGGGGCGCCAGGGGCCGTGGAAGGCCAGCGGGAACGGCAGGCGCTGGAGGTCCTGGATCGCGTAGAAGCCGACCGTGTCGTGCCACATCGCATGGGGGGCGACGACGAAGAACGGCCCCAGCGAGACCACCGCCACCGCCACCGCCGGGCCGAGCGCGCGGGCGCGTCGCCCGCGTGGCGCGGTGAGGAGCACGCCGGCGATCGCGGCGATGCCCAGCTCGAAGCGGAACAGGCACGCCAGGCCGGCGAGGGCGCCGGCCAGACCGGGGCGCCGGCGCGCCGCCAGCAGCGCGGCGAAGGACAGCAGCAGGGCGGGCGGGTTGGGCCCGGGCAGCATCGGAAAGGCCATCACGCTCGCCACCGCCAGCCAGGCGCCGAGCGCATAGATCTCGGGCGTCCGGCGCTGGGCCAGGCGGTAGGCCAGCAACGCGACGCCCGCGTCGACGGCCACCGCCACCACCCTCCACGCCAGCAGCGAGGCGCCGAAGATCTCCTGGAGCACAGCGAGCACGAGCGGCTGGCCGGGCGGATAGTTGGTCCAGAAGTCGCGGTAGGGCCACTCGCCTGACGCGATCCGGGCGCCCGCCTGGAGCATCAGCCCCTCGTCGTGCGGCGCGATCCCCTGCACGATCGTGAACGAGGCCAGGGCGGCGGCCAGGAGGAACAGCACGATCTGGAGCACCGCGCCGGGGCGCTCGCCGACGGGCGTCTGACCCCGCCGGGCCTCGTAGCGCGAGCCCCTGGCCGAATGGAGGTAGCGTGGCGGGCGCGTGCGCTCGCCGGCCGCCACACGGCCCGCGGCGCTCATGGCCTAGACCCGGGTCCGAGACGACGGGGAACCCACCGGGGCGAGTCTATCTGTGAAGATGGCGTGTACGGTGCGGGCGGCATGAGGGTGGCAGTGGACGCTCGGGCGCTCGCCGGTGGGCGAGGGGTGACGCGCTATCTGCGCGAGCTCCTGACCGCGCTGGCCCGCGCGCACCCTGAGGACGAGTGGCATCTCTTTCTCCCGGGACAGGGTGCGGTCCTGCTGGAGTTCCCGCCCAACGTCGCGGTGCATCGTCACGTGCTCCGCGGCCGGGTCCTCTTCGGCGCCGCGGCCGTGTCCGGGCGGCCTCGGATCGACCGGCTGGTGGGCGTCGCGCCGGACGTCGTGTGGGCCCCGACGATCGCGCCGATGGCACTCTCACGCGGCGTGCCGCTCGTCCTCACGATCCAGGACCTCAGCTTTGAGCTGCGTCCCGGAGACTTCACGTCCTATGAGCGGCTGTGGCACCGCGTGGCCCGGCCGCGGGCCCTGGCGCGGCGGGCGGCCAGGGTGATCGTGCTGGCGCCGCCGACGCGGGGGCTGCTCGTGGACCGCTGGGGGTTGGACGGAAGCCGGATCGAGGTGGTGGCCCCCGGGGTCTCGGTTGGATCGATCGCGGGGCGGGCCCCCGCCCACGCCGGCCAGCCGCCTGGCGACTATCTCTTGGCCGTCGGGGCCCTCGAGCCCCGCAAGGCCCCGGACCTGCTGGTGCGTGCGTTCGCCGCCGCGCGCGCTGAGGGTTTGCGGGCCCGCCTCGTGTTCGCCGGCGAGGGGCGGCTGGCCGGCGCGCTCGCTGCCGACGGCGTCACCGTGCTGGGCCAGGTGAGTGACGCGGACCTCGACGCGCTCTACCGCGGCGCGGTCGCCCTGGTCATGCCCTCGCTGCTGGAGGGCTACGGGCTGCCCGTGGCCGAGGCGCTGGCCCGCGGGACGCCGGCGGTGATCTCCGACCTTCCGGTGTACGGGCCCGAGCTCGCCCCCGCGGTGCTCCGGGTGCCGCCCGGTGACCAGGTCGCGCTCACCGCGGCGCTGCTGCGGCTGGAGCGCGAGGAGGGCCTGCGCGCCGCGCTGGCGGCCGCGGCGATGCCGGCCGTCGCGGGGTTGAGCTGGGAAGAGGCGGCGCGACGCACCCGGGCCGTGCTCGCCGGGGCGGTGCTCGCCGGGGCCGCCGGGGGCGCCGGGAGCGCAGGGGCCGCCGGGGCCGGGGTGGCGCGGTGATCTCGGTCGTCATCCCCAACTGGAACGGGCGGCGGTGGCTGCCCGGCTGCCTGGCGGCCCTCGCCGCCCAGGAGCGCGCGCCGGACGAGATCATCGTGGTCGACAACGGATCGAGCGATGGCTCGGTGGACTACCTGCGAGACGAGCACCCGACGGTCACGGTTCTCGAGCTCTCGGAGAACACCGGCTTCGCCGCCGCGGCGAACGTCGGCGTGCGGATCCCCGTCGGCGAGTTCGTGGCGTTGGTCAACGCGGACGTCGAGCTGGCCCCGGACTGGCTGGCCCGGACGGCCGCCGCGTTGGAGGCCCACCCGGACGCCGCGTCGGTGGCCTGCAAGATGCTGTCCCTCCGGGACCCCACGATCGTCGACGACGCCGGCGATGTCCTGCGCCGCGACGGCGTCTGCGAGCAGCGCGGCCGCTTCGGTCCCGACGACGGTCGCTGGGACACTCCCGGCGAGGTCTTCGGCGCCTGTGCCGGGGCCGCTCTGTACCGCCGGTCCGCGGTCGTGACGGCCCTGGGCTTCCACGAGCCCTACTTCGCCTACCTGGAGGACGTCGACCTCGCGCTGCGCCTGCGCCTGGCAGGGTGGACCTGCCGCTACGAGCCCGCGGTGGCGCTCCACGCCGCCCAGGGCTCCTCGGGCGCGCTGCCCGGCGGTGCGGCGTTCCTGGCCACCCGGAACACGCTCGTCCTGGTGGCGCGGTTCTGGCCGGCGCGATGGCTGGGATTGGTGGCCTACCGGCAGCTCGGGTGGGCGTGGCATGCGGCGCGCGAGCGCCGGCTGCGGGCGCATCTGCGCGCTCTCGCCGCGGCGGTCCCGATGCTCCCGGCTGCGCTGCGTGCGCGCCGCGGGTTGCGCTGCGCTGCCGTCGTCCCCATCGAGGCTGCAATCCCGGCCCTGCGGTGGCGGGGCGCTGGCGAACGTCAACGACGGGCTTAGGAAGGGAAGCCGGCGGGTCGCCGGCCGTCGTGGAACGGGGTTGGGGCGGATCCTGCAGCTATTTCCGCCACTATCCGCCTCAACCGGATGACCGCCGCCTGCGTCCTGGCTTCCCAAGTCCGCCGTTTGACCCCGCGACGAGGCCCCGCAAAACGCAGGTCCCCCATCGCCACTGCAAGAGCCGCTACGCCGCTGAGCCCGCGGCGGCCCGGACCGCCCGCGCGACGCGCACCCGATCGGTCTTGTCGAGCGTCACCTTGCGCAGGCGCACGGAGTGGGGGGTGACCTCGACGCACTCGTCGGCCCGCAGGAACTCGAGCGCCTGGTCGAGGGACATTTCCCGCTTGGGCACCAACCGCACGAGCTCGTCCGCCGTCGAGGAGCGGATGTTGGTGAGGTGCTTCTCCTTGACCGCGTTCACGTCCAGGTCCTCGGCGCGGGAGTTCTCGCCGACGATCATCCCCTCATAGACCTCGTCGCCGGGCTCCACGAACAGGATCCCGCGCTCCTGGAGGTTGAACAGCGCGAACGCGGCCACGGTGCCGCGCCGGTCGGCCACGAGCGAACCGGTGGGCCGGGTGCGCAGCTCGCCGTGCCATGGCTCCCAGCGGTCGAAGACGTGATGCACCAGGCCGGTGCCGCGGGTCTCGGTGAGGAACTCTGTGCGGAAGCCGATCAGCCCCCGGGCGGGGACGAGGTACTCCATGCGCACCCAGCCGGTGCCGTGATTGACCATCTGCTCCATCCGCCCCTTGCGCAGGGCCATCAGCTGCGTGATGACGCCGACGTACTCGTCGGGGGCGTCAACGCTCATGCGCTCGACCGGCTCGTGGGTCTTGCCGTCGATCTCGCGGGTGACCACCTGCGGCTTGCCGACGGTGAGCTCGAAGCCCTCGCGGCGCATCAGCTCCACGAGGATCGCCAGGGCCAGCTCGCCGCGCCCCTGGACCTCCCACACGTCCGGGCGCTCGGTCTCGGTGATGCGCAGCGAGACGTTGCCGACGAGCTCGCGCTCCAGCCGGGCCTTGACCTGGCTGGCGGTGAGCAGGTTTCCGTCCTGGCCGGCCAGCGGTCCCGTGTTGATGCCGATGGTGACCGACAGCGATGGCTCGTCCACGGTGATGACCGGCAGCGGCTGGGGATTCTCGGCGTCGGCGAGCGTGTCGCCGATCGTGATCTCCGGGATCCCGGCCACGGAGATGATCTCGCCCGCTGCGGCCTCGGTGGCCTCGACGCGGTCCAGCGCCTCGGTGACGTAGAGCTCGGAGACCTTGACGCGCTCGATCGAGCCGTCATGCCGGCACCAGGCGACCGTCTCGCCGCGGCGGATCGTGCCGTGGCGCACCCGGCAGATGGCGATGCGACCGACGTAGGGCGACGCGTCGAGGTTGGTGACGTGCGCTTGGAGCGGAAAGTCGGGCTCGTACTCCGGAGCGGGGATGTGCTCCACCAGCAGGTCCAGCAGCGGCTGCAGGTTGGCCTCCGGCTCCGCCCACCCCGACGGGTCCAGCGACGCCGCGCCGGCCTTGGCGTTGGTGTAGACGATGGGGAAGTCGATCTGGGACTCGTCGGCGTCCAGGTCCAGGAACAGCTCGTAGACCTCGTCGATGACCTCGTCGATGCGCGCGTCGGGACGATCGACCTTGTTGATGACGAGGATCACCGGCAGGCGCGCCTCGAGCGCCTTGCGCAGGACGAACCGCGTCTGGGGCAGGGGCCCCTCGGACGCGTCGACGAGGAGTAGCACGCCGTCGACCATCGTCAGGCCGCGCTCCACCTCGCCGCCGAAGTCGGCGTGGCCCGGGGTGTCGATGATGTTGAGCTTGACCCCGCCGTAGCGCACGGCGGTGTTCTTGGCCAGGATCGTGATCCCCTTCTCGCGCTCGAGATCCATCGAGTCCAGCACGCGCTCGGCCACGTCCTGGTTGGAGCGGAAGGCGCCGGACTGCCACAGGAGGGCGTCGACGAGCGTCGTCTTGCCGTGATCGACGTGGGCGATGATCGCGATGTTGCGGATGTCGGACCTGATTGCCATAGGGCGCCGGTTGAGGTTAGTGTGCCGCGCGTGCGACCCGCCCCCGCCCCCCGGCGAGCCCTGCTCTGCATGCTGCTCGCGGCGGCGGCCCTGGCCGTCACGGCGTCGTCGGCCTTCGCGGCGCCGGTCGGGGGCAAGTTCCAGGTCCGCCACGTGTTCGTGATCGTGCTGGAGAACGAGTCGGCGGCGGTGACGTTCGGCCCCGACTCCCCGGCGCCCTACCTGTCCAAGACGCTGCCGGCCCGCGGTGCCTTCGTGCCCAATTACTTCGGCGTCGGCCACGCGTCGCTTGACAACTACATCGCCATGATCAGTGGCCAGGCGCCCAACCCCTCCACGCAGGCTGACTGCGGCGTGTTCGCCGACTTCACCGCCGGAGGGCCGCTCGGGTCATTCGGCCAACAGCCGGGCAGCGGGTGCGTATACCCGTCCAATGTGACGACGCTTCCCGCCCAGCTCGGCGCCGCGAAGCTCACGTGGCGTTCCTACGACGAGGACATGGGCGCCGACCCCACGCGCGAGTCGGCGACGTGCGGCCACCCCGGCGTCGGCCAGCCCGATCACACCGAGGCGGCCACCGCCACCGACATGTACGCCACCCGCCACGACCCGTTCGTCTACTTCCACTCGATCATCGACAAGGCGTCCCTCTGCGACAGCCACGTCGTCAACCTGAGCCGCCTGCCCGGCGACCTCGCCCACCCGGCGACCACGCGCAACTACACCTTCATCACGCCCAACCTCTGCGACGATGGCCACGACGTCACCTGCGCCAACGGCGAGACGGGCGGGCTGCCCCGCGCGGACGCCTTCCTGAAGACCTGGGTGCCGAAGATCACGGCGTCGCAGGCGTTCAAGGAGGACGGCCTGCTGATGGTCATCTTCGACGAGGCGGCGGGCGGCGACTCGAGCTCGTGCTGCAGCGAGATCCCCGGCCCGGCGGCGCCCGAGCCCGGCGGCACCGGCCCGGGCGGGGGCCGCACCGGCGCGGTGATGCTCTCCCCGTGCATCGCGCCCGGCACGGTCACGAACACGGCCTACAACCACTACACGATGCTCGGCAGCGTCGAGAACATCTTCGGGCTCTCGCACCTCGGCTACGCCGGCCTGCCGCATTCCACCTACTTCGGCACCGACATCTACAAGCGCCAGTGCGGCCCGTCGCCACCGCAGATCACCGGTGGCTCCGCCAGCATCGGCGGGGCTACCAAGGCCGGGCGGGTGCGTCTCTCGGTGGGATGGAGGGTCTCGACCGCCGGCGGCACCCCGTTTGCCTACGCTCAGCTCCGGGAGCGCGTCCACGGCGCGTGGCGCGTGATCTACAGCCACACGACGCGCACCCGGTACGCGTTCCTCGGCAATGCCGGCCAGACGTACCGGTTCCGCGTCCGGGCGTTCAACGTCGCGGGCCAGGCCGGCAAGTGGTCGCCCAGCTCGCTCAGCGGCACGGCCACACCTCGCTAGCGCAACCATCCAGCTGCGCGCCCGCCCCTTCAGCGCTCGTGAGCACGGGCGACCACGACGACGCTGTGCCCGTCGTGGGCGAACGGATCGTCGCGGTGGTGCTCGCGGACGATTTCCATCCCGGAGAGGCCTGCCCGGACGCGGGCCATGGTGAGGATCTGCGGCTTGTCTGGGCTGGCGACGCTGTCGACGTCGAACAGCAGGATGAGCGTCCCGCCGGGGCGCAGGATTCGCCGCGCCTCGCGGATCACCGCCTCGGGGTCCTCGACGTAGTCGAGGCTGTCGCGGGCCAGGACCACGTCGGCGCCGGCCGTGAGCAGCGGCATGCGCTCGGCGCCCGCCGACAGGTACACCGCGGGGGAGTCAGGCAGCAGCAGCCCGTGCTCGGCGTACCGCGCCGCGAGCGGATCCACGCCGATCGAGATGCGGGCCGGGCACGCGTCGGGGAAACCCAGCGGCCCGGGACCGATGTCGACGACGACCTTGCCCGCGAAGAAGCCGATGTCGCCGAGGTCGGCCTCACGGGTGACCCGTACCACCTCGGCACGCGCTTGCTGCCAGCGCCGCCCGAGATAGTCGGGCGCCGCCTCGGCTTCGCCCAGGAGCTGCAGCGCGTCGCCGGGCTGGTGGCCGCCGGCGCGGATGACGGGCTCCCATTGCTCCAGCCACCAGCGCAGCTGAGCGTCGTTCTTGAGCTCCACCGGATCGCGGAAGCGGCTGCGCAGTCGCAGGCGGCCGCGAACCCGGCGGATGACGCTCGTCGCAGGCACGCGACAGGTGTTACCACGCGGGCGGGACGCCGAGTCTCGATGGGACTGGTCCTCGACCAGCGCCCGGATCCCACTGCGCTGAAGCGGGGGTAGCGTCTACACCGCCGCGGTGAAGTCCGGCGTCCACCACCTCAAGCTCGCCGACGTGCCCGGGCTGGTGGCGCTCGAGGGCCTGGCGATCGCGTCACGCACCGGCTGACCCGTCGCCCCGGGCCCCGGGGTGGGGCTCCCGGGCGGCGGGCGCGGTATCGGGCGCTCCATCGGCGGCGGGATCGGCAGCGTTGTCGGCTCCCGGCCCCAGCTCGGCGCGCCGGGCCGCCTCGAGCTGCTCGGAGACCAACGCGTCCAGCGCCGCGGTGCCCGCCGGCTGGGCCGCGGGCGGCGGGGCCGGCGCCGGGCGCGAGGCCGCCGTCGCGCCGCCGAGCGCTTCGACGAGCGGGCGCACCACGTCGACGGGGAAGACGATCGTCGAGTTCTGGCCGCCGCCGATCTCGCGCAGGGTCTGCAGATAGCGCAACTGGAGGGTGACCGGGTTGAGGCCGATCACGTCCGCCGCCTCGGCCAGCTTGGCCGCCGCCTGGGCCTCGCCCTCGGCGTTGATGATCTTGGCCCGCCGCTCGCGCTCGGCCTCGGCCTGGCGCGCGATCGCGTGCTGCATCCGCTCGGGGATCTCGACGTCCTTGATCTCGACCGTGGTCACCTTGATCCCCCACGGCTCGGTCTGCGCGTCGATCACCGCCTGCAGCGAGGTCGTTGAGGTGCTCGCGCTCGGACAGCAGCGTGTCGAGGTCGACGACGCCGAGCACGGAGCGCAGCGAGGTCTGCGAGATCTGGAGCGTCGCCGACTGAAAGTTCTCGACCTCGGTCACCGCCTTGCTGGGGTCGATCACGCGGTAGTAGGCGACGGCGGTCACGCGGGCCGGGACGTTGTCGCGGGTGATGATCTCCTGGGGCGGGATCGTCAGCGTCACCGTGCGCAGGCTCACGCGGACCATCCGGTCAAGCGACGGGATGAGCAACTGGAGGCCGGGCCCGCGGACCTCCATCAACCGGCCCAGCCGGAACACGATCCCGCGCTCGTACTCGCGCAGGACCCGGACCGCGCTGGCCGTGGCGGTGAGGGCCACCACCAGGATCACGGCAAGGATGACGATCACAGCGGTCAGCATGGCTACAGCAGCTCCCATTCCTCGGCCGGGCGCACCGAAAGCGTCAGCCCGTTCAGATGCTCGACCACGACCGGGTCGCCGGTGTGCAACTCACGCGGCTCCTCGTCGTCGTCGTCGGGTCCCAGCGAGCGGCGCGCGCGCCACAGGGCGCCGTCCACGGTCACGCTGCCGGACGCCTCGGTCCAGGTCCGCACCGTGCCGACGTGGCCGATGATCCCCTCGGCGCCGGTGCGCACGCGCCGGTGGCGCACGGCACCGCCCTTGCGGACCGAGAGCAGCACCCCGCTCGCGCCGGCGCCGCCAGCGCGCCGCCAGCCAGCAGGCGCCAGGAGCACTCCGGCACCCAGCCCGGTGATCGCCAGCACCGCGCCCACGGCCATGACCAGCACGCCCGTGCCGCCCGCGACCCCTGGGTGGGGTAGTGCGCTTCCGCGACCGCCACCACGCGCCCCTAAGACCAGCAGCGCCAGGCCAAGCGACGTCATGGCTTTAATCGTACGCCGCTGATGACTGACGCACGCCTGCGGAACACCGCCCTCCTCGTCGCCGGGTGCTTCTTCATGGAGAACCTGGACGGCACGATCGTCATCACCGCCGCGCCGCGGATCGGCCGCGCCCTGGACGTGCCCTCCACCTCGGTCGGGCTGGTGATCGCCGCCTACATGGTCACGCTGGCGGTGCTCATCCCCCTCAGCGGATGGTTGGCCGCCCGCTGGGGAGCGCGCCGCGTGTTCCTGTCGGCGATCGCGATCTTCACCCTGTCCTCGCTGGCCTGCGCGCCAGCACCAGCGTTCGCCGAGCTGGTCGGCTTCCGGGTGCTCCAGGGCGTCGGTGGCGCGATGATGGTCCCGGTCGGCCGGCTCGTGGTGCTCTCGCGCACCGAGAAGTCCCAGATGCTGCGCACCGTGGGGCTGCTCGTGTGGCCGGCGCTGGTGGCCCCGGTGATCGCGCCGTTGGCCGGCGGCCTGATCACCACCTACGCGAGCTGGCGGTGGCTGTTCCTGGTCAACGTGCCGCTCGGGGTGCTGGCGCTGGCGGTCGCCTGGCGCCTGATCGACTCCCCGCGCACCGACGACGCCCCGCCGCTTGATCCGGCCGGCGTGGTGCTCACCTGCGGCGGCCTGGCCGCGGCCACCTATATGGCCTACCTGCTGTCCCAGAGCCAGGTGTCGTGGCCCGCGGTCATCGGCTGTGGCGTCGTCGCCGTCGGCGCGCTCTCGCGGCGCGACGTTGCCACCTGCTGCGCGCCGCCGCATCCGCTGGTCAACCTGCGCACGCTGCGGGTCCCGACCTTCCGGGCGGCGCTGGGCAGCGGGTCGCTGTTCTGGACGGCGATCACCGCGGTGCCGTTCCTGCTCACGCTGCTGTTCCAGAACGTCTTCGGCTGGAGCCCGGTCAAGTCCGGCGCCGTCGTGCTGTTCGTGTTCGTGGGCAACATCGGGATCAAGCCCGCCACGACGCCGATGCTGCGCCGGTTCGGCTTCCGGCCCGGTGCTGGTGGCCGCCACCGCGGGTGCCGCGGCCACGATGGTCGCGGCCGGCCTTGTTCGACGCCACAACGCCGCTCGTCGTCATCGCGATCGTGGCGGTGCTCAACGGCATCGGCCGCTCGGTCAGCCTCACGTGCTACTCGACGATCGCCTTCAGCGACACCCCGCCCGAGCAGATCCGTGACGCCAACACGCTTCAGGCCACCGCGCAGCAGCTTGCGGTCGGGCTCGGCGTGCCGGTGGGCGCGGTGGCGCTCCGCGCCGGGCGGTGCCCTCAGCGGAGCGCTCCCCGGCGCCCCGACGGCAACGAGCCCGTACACGATCGCGTTCCTGCTGCTGGCCGTCGTCGCGCTGGGCGGCACGGTCGGTGCGCTGCGCCTGCATCCGGACGCGGGCGCGGCGGTCACGCGCAGGCCCGGGCGCGAGCCCGCGGCGGCCACGGCCGCCGGTGACCCATAGTCACATTCCGTATGACCCATAGAGGCCCGCGAGTGCTATTAACCCTTGAGTGCGCGGGATGTTTCCCGCCTGCGTGTAGCGCGCAATTCGTCACTGAACGGCCCCGATCCAGAGGAAGGCCAGATGACCAACGAAGAGATCCATCAGCTCGCCCAGCGTCTGCGCATTGACTCGATCCGCGCGGCGGCCGCCGCCAACTCCGGCCACCCCACCTCGTCGATGTCCGCGGCCGACCTCATGGCGGTCCTGATGGCGCGCCACCTGCGCTACGACTACGGCAATCCGGAGAACCCCAACAACGATCACCTGATCTTCTCCAAGGGCCACGCCTCCCCGCTCGTCTACTCCATGTTCGCCGCCGCCGGCGCCATCACCGACGAGGAGCTGCTCACCTTCCGCCAGTTCGGCTCAAAGCTCGAGGGCCATCCCACACCGGTCCTGCCCTGGGTCGACGTCGCCACCGGCTCGCTGGGCCAGGGCATGCCGATCGCGGCCGGCGTCGCGCTGTGCGCGCGTGACCTCGACCGTCTGCCCTACCGCGTCTTCACCCTCTGCGGCGACTCCGAGATGGCTGAGGGCTCGATCTGGGAGGCCGTGGAGCACGCCGGCGTCAACGGCCTGGACAACTTCGTGGCCATCATCGACGTCAACCGCCTGGGCCAGCGCGGCGAGACGATGCACGGCTGGGACCTCGACTCCTACGCCAAGCGCGCCGAGGCCTCCGGCTGGCACGCGATCGAGATCGACGGCCACGACATCGCCGAGATCGATCGCGCCTTCTCCGAGGCCGAGGCGACCGCGGGCAAGCCGACGATGATCGTCGCCCGCACCATCAAGGGCTACGGGGCCACCGAGACCGCCAACGTCGAGGGCAAGCACGGCCAGCCGCTCAAGGATCCCGACAAGGCGATCGAGGAGCTCGGCAACGTCGGCCCGGTCCACGTCGACGTGGCCAAGCCCGAGAGCACCGGCACGCCGCACGTCTTCGACTCCGATCCGTCGGTTCCGCTGCCCACCTACGAGGTCGGCGGTGACGCCGTCCCGACGCGCAAGGCGTTCGGCGAGGGCGTCGCCGCGATCATGCAGCGGCGCGGTGACGTCGTGGTCATCGACGGTGAGGTCGAGCAACTCCACCCACACCGACGAGGCGCTCAAGAAGACGCCGGAGCGCTACTTCGAGGCCTACATCGCCGAGCAGATGATGATCGCCACCGCGGTCGGGTTCCAGGTGCGGGGCTGGACCCCGTTCGCCGCAACCTTCGCGGCGTTCCACTCGCGCTCGTATGACTTCGTGCGCATGGCCGTCATCTCCCAGGCCAAGCTCTGTCTCAACGGCTCACACGCGGGGGTCTCGATCGGCGAGGACGGACCGTCCCAGATGGCGCTGGAGGACATCGCGGAGTTCCGCGCCCTGGGCAGCTCGGTGGTGCTGTACCCGTCAGACCCCAACCAGACGGTGAAGCTCACCGAGCTCGATGGCCGACCACGACGGCATCTCCTACCTGCGCTCCACGCGTTCGGGGCTGCCCACCCTCTACGGGCCCGACGAGGAGTTCAAGATCGGCGGATCCCGCGTCGTGCGCGAGTCCGACGATGACCAGGTCACGCTGATCGGCGCCGGGGTCACCCTGCACGAGGCGATCAAGGCCGCCGACGCGCTCGCCGCCGACGGCGTCAACGCCCGCGTCATCGACCTCTACTCGGTCAAGCCGATCGACGTCGCCACTCTCAGCGCCGCCTCGCAGGCGACGGGTGGGCGGTTCGTGGTCGTCGAGGACCACTGGGCCGAGGGCGGGATCGGCGAGGCGGTGATCAGCGCCATGGCGGACTCCGACGAGCGACCGCGCGTGGTCAAGCTCTCCGTGACCCACCTGCCGGGCTCCGGCAAGATGGCCGAGCTCCTGCACGACTGCGGGATCGACTCCGACGCCATCGTCGCCGCCGCGCGCCGGCTGGTGGAGCTCGGACCGCAGATCGGCAGCACCGCCGCCGCGGGCACTCGCTAGCTCTCGGGCGCCCCCAAAGTGAGGTCGGTCGCGACATCGCGGCCAACCCACGGCCATTTGGCTCAACTCGTGCGCGCGCCTGCCGACTACTAGGGGGACTCATTTTCGACGGCCCAGCCTCCGTACGGAGCTAGGGCGAGGTGATCCCATGGCAGTGACCGAGGCCGACGGGCGCGCAGAGCGCATGTTGCACGACGAGCAGGTCCGCGCCGACGGCGTGCTGTCCAAGCTGCTGCTCGTCCATCTTCCCTTCGGCGTCGGCCTGGCCGCGCTGCACGGGTACTGGGTCCTCGGGATCGTCGGCAGCCTCGTGCTGTCCCTGACGCCGCTGGTCGTCGTCCGCGCGCGTCCCGGCACCCTTGCCTCGCGCCTCACCATCGCCGCCGCGTTCGCCGGCTACTCCGCGCTGTTCATCCAGGAGACGCACGGGATGACGGAGATGCACTTCCACATCTTTGGCTGGCTCGCCTTTCTCCTGCTCTACCGCGACTGGCGCGCGCCGGCCTTCGGCGGGCTCGTCGTCGCGATCCACCACCTCACCTTCCACCTCCTCCAGGCGTCCGGCGCCGATGTGTGGGTGTTCCCCGCCAAGTGGGCGCACGCCAACGGCCTCGAGATGGTCGCGCTTCACGCCGGGTTCGTCGTCTTCGAGGTCGTCGTGCTCATCTACATGTCGATCGCCCTCGCTCGCGAGACCCACAGCCAGGCCGACCTGCTCGTGACCCACGAGCATGATCACGAGACGATGCTCGCTCTCGCCCAGGGCCTGCAGTCTCGCGACCTCTCGATCGGGGACGCGATCGGCGCCGACGAGGAGGCAGGCTCCGCGATCGGCACCTTGCGCCAGGGCATCGGCTACGTCGCCGAGCTCGTTCAGGCCATCGAGCGCACCGCCTCCGGCGTCGCGGCCTCTTCGGCGGAGATGGCGGGGACGACGGCCGAGGCAGGCCGCGCCAGCGCCGAGGTTGCCGGGTCGCTGACCCAGCTCGCCGAGGGCGCCCAGCGCCAGGTGGCTGCCGTTGCCGCCGCCCGTGAATCCGCCGAGCAGGTGGGCGAGGCCGTCGCCTCGAGCGCCGAGAGCGCGCGCCGCACCGCCGACGCCGCCCAGCGCGTGCAGGAGGCGGCCGCTCAGGGCGCCACCGCCGCCAACGAGGCCACCGTCGCCGCCCAGGCCGTGAGTGAGTCCTCAGCCCAGGCGTCTCAGGCGATCGGCGAGCTCGCGGCGAAGTCCGAGCACATCGGCGCCATCGTCCAGACGATCACCGGCATCGCCGACCAGACCAACCTGCTGGCGCTCAATGCGGCCATCGAGGCCGCCCGCGCCGGCGAGTCCGGCAAGGGGTTCGCCGTCGTCGCCGAGGAGGTGCGCAAGCTCGCCGAGGAGTCCTCGAAGGCGGCCGCGTCGATCTCCCAGATCGTCGACCAGATTCAGACCGACACACGGCTCGCCGTCTCGGTGGTCGAGGACGGCGCGCAGCGCACCGGGCAGTCGGCCGCCACCGCGGCCGAGACCCGGATGGCCTTCGAGCGCATCAGCGAGGCGGTGCTGGAGATGACCGAGCAGTCCGAGGACATCTCCCGTGCCACCCGCCAGATCGCCGAGGGCGCCGACCGTATGGCGCAGGAGATGGAGAGCGTCGCCGCCGTGGCCTCGGAGGCCTCCGCCGCCACCGAGCACGCGTCAGCGGCCACCCAGCAGACGTCAGCCTCCACCCAGGAAGTCGTCTCGTCGGCCGAGCAGCTGGCCAGCTCCGCCCAGGAGCTCCAGGCGCTCGTCGGTGCGTTCCGGCTGACGTCCGCCTGAGCCGGCTCGGGCGCGACGCGGTGGCCACCTTCGATCACAGCATTCCGGCGTCGTCGCGGCCGGCGCTGAGCGCGTCCTCGGACCACATCACCGCCATGGTGATGAAGGTCCTCGCCGGTTCGCTGGCCGCCGTCTACCTGTTCTCGGCGGTAACGATGCCCGCCGGTCACGGGGCCGTCGCGGTGGGCGAGGCGGCCATCGCCGCGCTCCAGCTCGGCTGGGTCGCGCTCGTCAGCGTCGCGGTGCGCCGCAGCTGGGTCTACGGCGCCGGCATTGCGCTCCAGGTCGCCCTCACCGCGCTGTGGATCGTCACCCGCACCACCGGGCTGCCGGGCATCGGCCGGCTGCCGGTCGGTGAGTTCGACCTGCTGTGCGCGCTTGACGCGCTGATGGTGGCGGGCCTGTGCTGGCGCTGCGCCCCGTGGGCCCGCGCCGTCACGCCGCGCCTGCGGCTGGGCGCCTGCCAGCTTGCGGTGATCCTCGCCGCCTGCACGGTCTACATGTCGATGGCCAGCATGATGGCCATGACCGGGTCCCCGTCAGCAGCCGCCGGCACCGCCGCCGGCGCCGGCTCTCACGGCGCGCCTGGACAGACGGCGCAGCGGTTCTTCTGTCACCTGCTCTAGGCGCCCGCGGCCCTGAGCACCTCGGCGAGGGGGACCAGGCCGCCCGGTATCGCCGCGCCGCACCCGGCACACTCTGCCCATGACCGGTGGGCCCGACGACCTCGACCACGCAGCGTCGACGACCGGCGGGCGCCGACGCGGCCGCGACCCCACCGGATAAGAAGCTCAGCGACGAGCTTGAGGAGTGGCTCGAGCGGCGAGGGCGACCGTACCCTCGGTGCCCTCGTCGACGCCTTCGGCGAAAAGAGCTTCGCCATCCTGTTCGTGGTGCTGCTGGGCGTGCCGGCGCTGCCCCTGCCCACCGGTGGCGCCACCCACGTGTTCGAGATCATCGCCGCGCTGCTCGCGCTCGAGCTGATCGTCGGCCGCCGCCAGGTGTGGCTACCCGCGCGCTGGCAGCGGCTCAAGCTCGGCGGTGACAAGCAGCAGAAGTTCATCGCGGGGCTGACCAAGCTCATCCGCCGCCTGGAGCGGCTCTCACGCCCCCGGCTCACCTTCCTCTTTCACCACCGACTCTCCGACATCGTGTTCGGCCTGGTCGTGCTCGGCGGCACCGCCGGAGCGTTCTTCGCCCCGCCGTTCACCGGCCTCGACACGCTCCCGTCGCTCGGGGTGGTCCTCCTGGCGCTCGGCGTGCTCCTCGAGGACTTCCTCGTCGTCGTCGCCGGTCTCGTGGTCGGCGTCGTGGGCGTCGTGCTGGAGATCGTGCTCGGCGCCGCGGCCCTGCACGGGCTGAGCTCGATCTTCTAACCGGTCACGTGCCGAGCGTCAGCTCGAGGGCGGCCGCCGCCACCGCGGCGGCCCCACGCACACGCGCGCGGCGCGGGTCCTGGGGATCGCTCGCCAGGTTGAGCTCGACGAGCGGAACGCCGCCGCGGACCACGCTCTCGGCGAGCACGAGTGCCGTGATGGCCTCGCCGCGCACACCGCCGCGCGCGTCGGCGACCGCTCCGGTGGCCAACTCGGCGACCTCGCGCGCGGTATCGATGATGCGCACCAGCGGGTCGGCGGCGTCGGCCAGCGCCTGGCGGAGCCTCTGGGAGTGGCCGGGCTCGCCCCGGCCGCGCTGCACCGCGAGCACATCCCGGTAGGCGGCCGCGTCGACGTCGGCGAGCCCGAGGGCCGTCGTTCGCAGAGCGTGGGCCCGATCGCGGCGGCCCTCGATCGCCGTCGGCGAGTCCGGCTCCTTGCGCAGCGTGACGGCGCTCACCATCTCGACGAGCGCGGCCGCGAACGCGCAGGTCCAAGCCAGCGTGGGCCCGGCGCCGGGCGTGGGGTCACGCGCAGCCAGCGACTCGACGATCTCGTGCAGGGGCAGGTCGGCGAAGTCGGCCATCGCCGCGAGCGTACCCGCCGTGACGGCGCAGGCGGCGCAGGCTCTGAGGTGTCTCGCCAGCTTTGGCATCATATTGGCCTTGACGTGATGCCAGAATGATGCCACTATGGCGCCATGCAATTGGATCGACACATGGAACGGCTCCGCGACCGGCTCAGCCTGGTCGCCGAGGGCGAGAGGGAAGAGGAGGTTCGCGCGGCCCAGCGGCTGATCGCGACCCTGGACGACTCGGTCCGGCTGATGCTCCTCGACGTGCTGGCCGCTGCCGCGGCTGACATCACGCGCGAGCTGGCGCCGGGCTCGGTGGAGCTGCGGTTACGCGGAAGCGAGCCGGAGTTCGTCGTGACCACCCCGGCCCCGGCCCCGGCCCCGGCGTCGGCGTCGGCGCGAGACGGGGGGGACAGCGGCCCCGCCGATGAAGCGCCCGGTAGCGACACGGCACCCGGTGAGGGCGCGCTCGCGCGGATCAACCTGCGGCTGCCCGAGCAGCTCAAGGCACGGGTCGAGCAGGCCGCCGAGCACGAGGGCCTGTCGATCAACGCCTGGCTCGTCCGGGCGGTCGGCGCAGTCGTGGAGCGCGGCCGCTCCCGCGCCGGCGATTCAGATACCGGTCGCAGCGTCCAGCGCTACACGGGCTGGGGGAGGTAGATGCCACGCTTCGATACCCCCCAGCCAATCGAGCTCGAGCTCGAGCTCGGCGTCGCCGAGGTCCGGATCGACGCCGGCGAGCGCGCCGAGACGGTGGTCGAGGTCCGCCCGAGTGACGGGTCAAAGCGCGACGATGTGGGTGCCGCCGAGCGGACGCAGGTCGAGGGCGGTCCTGGCCGGATCCTGGTCAAGACACCGCGGAGCTGGCGCGCGTACAACCCGTTCGGCAACGGCGGCTCGGTGGACGTGCGCGTCGAGCTTCCCGCCGGATCGCGGGTGGCCATCAAGTCCGCCATGGGCGCCGTGCGCTGCAGCGGCCCGCTGGCCGAGAGCCAGATCAAGACCGGACTCGGCGACATCGACGTCGAGCGCGCGGACAGCGTCAGGCTGACCACCGGGATGGGCGACATCGACGTCGGGCAGGTCATCGGCGCCGCAGAGCTCAGCACGGGCAGCGGGGATATCCGCGCCGGCGAGCTCAGCGGCACAACGAAGATCAAGAACGCCAACGGAGACGTGCGCGTCGCGGAGGCCATCCGGGGCTCGGTCAGCGCGAGGACGGGATTCGGCCAGATCGAGGTCGGCATCCCCTATGGCACCGCCGCGTGGCTCGATCTCAGCACCGGCTACGGCGAGGTGCGCAACGGCCTTGATCGCAGCGGTCCGCCCAAGCCCGGCGAGGAGTCGGTGGAGGTGCGGGCACACAGCGGCTACGGAGACATCACGATCGCGCGCGCCTATCCGGACGCGAGCTGACCACCGTCAACGCCGCTCGGGCCCTGACGATCGGCCACGCCCACGCCCTCGGCCCGTCGCTGGGCATGCTCGCCTGGCTCGCCGGACTGCTCCTGGTGTTCGTGCCGCTCGCGGTGCGGGCGTTTCGCCGCGCGTAGTTAGCGTCAGAATGCGCGCGCATGGGGGCGGTGCTCCAGCGCAACCACTCGCAGGCTCCGGCCGACGATCGTCGCGCCCGCTACCGGGCGGACATCCAGGGCATGCGCGCGATCGCCGTGCTGGCGGTGATCGCGAACCACTTCGCGGGCTGGCCGAAGGGCAGCTTCGACGGGGTCGACGTGTTCTTCGTCATCTCCGGCTACCTGATCACCGGGATCCTTGTCCGCGAGTTCGAGGCGCGGAAGGCGATCTCGTTCGGCGGGTTCTATGCCCGGCGGATCAAGCGGATCCTTCCCGCGGGGCTGTTCGTCATCGGCGCCACCCTGTGCGCGACGCGGGTGCTGGCGGGCATCGACCGCTACCACTTCGCCGCCAAGGACGCGATCGCCGCCGTCCTGTTCTCCGCCAACTGGCATTTCGCCCACACCGGCATCAACTACTTCAATCAGTCGCTGCCGCCGTCGCCGCTACAGCACTACTGGTCGCTGTCGGTCGAGGAGCAGTTCTACTTCGTGTGGCCGTGGCTGATGCTGGGCCTGCTGCTGACCGGTCTGCGCCTGCGGCTCTGGCGACACGAGCACGCGCGGCTCGTCGCGGGCGTCGCGATCGCTGTCATCTCCGGCGTCTCGCTCGCCTGGGCCTTCGCTGAGACCGCGCAGGATCCGCGGGCCGCGTACTTCTCCACCTTTGTCCGGGCCTGGGAGCTGGGCCTGGGGGCGCTCATCGCGATCGCGGCGCCACGATTCGCCGGGTGCGATGCGCGTCTGCGCCGGGCCGTCGTGGTGACCGGCCTGCTCGCGGTGCTCGTCTCCCTGTTCGTCGTCCCCACGACCTCCGGGGTTCCCGCCCCGTGGCTGCTGCTGCCGACGCTTGGCACCGCCGCGGTGCTCGCTGCCGGCGCGGGCCTCTCGGGCCGGTCACTGCTGCCGCTGACCAACCCCGCCAGCCAGTACGTGGGGAAGATCTCCTACAGCCTCTATCTCTGGCACTTCCCGGTGGCCGTGCTCATCGTCGCGGTGGTCCCCCGGTACTCGGCGGCGTACTGGCTGGCCGGTCTCGCGCTCATCTTCGGGCTCTCCGCCGCGTCGTTTCACCTGCTCGAGGACCCCGCGCGGCGCGGGACCTGGTTCCGGCAGCGCCCGGGACGCGTCCCTATCCCCGCCGCCGGCTGGCTGCGATACGCCGGCGCCTGCGCGGCCACCGCGGTCCTCGCCGGAGCCGCCCTCCTCGCCGTCCGGGCCATCAGTCCCACCCGGCTCGTCCTCGGGCCGCCGGTCCTGGCCGGGCACACCCAGGATGATCCGCGCGACTGCATCGGCGCCGCGGCCCTCGATCCCCGCCACCGCTGCGCTCAGCTGGACACCGGCGACCGGGTCGCGCCGCTGCCCGGCGCGCTTCCGGACGACACCGGGGGCGCCTACGCCTGCTACGCGTATCTGCGCCAGCCGATCCGCCCGTGCACCTACGGGAGCCGGCGACCGGGCGCGATTCGCGTCGCCCTGATCGGAGACAGCCACGCCGCGGCTCTGTTGGCGGCCCTCGAGCCCCAGCTCGACGCGCTCAACTGGCGCGTCACCGCGTTCACCGGGCAGACGTGTGGATGGCTCCCACCGAGGCTCTCGCCGGAGTGTCCCGGGCTTCGGGAGATCCGGCGGGCACTCCTTCACCGCCGCTACGCGGTCGTCATCGCCACCGAGATCCGCGTGTACACCAGCTCGGTCGCCGACCACCTGAGAGCCATGAGGCCCGTCGCCGCCACCGGCGCGCACATCGTCGTCGTCGAGGACGACCCCAGCGTGTCAGCCGCGAGCACGGCCTGCGTCACCCGGATCGCCTACAGCGCGACCGGCGCCTGCGGCACGCCCGTCTCGGTGGCCTACCGGGACCCGGACCGCCTGGCCCAGGCCGCGCAACGGATCCCCGGCGCGCGCGTCGTCACCACCCGGCGGTTCTACTGCCGCGGTGCGTTCTGCCCCGCCACCATCGGGAACGTCCTCGTGTACCGGGACACCGCCGCGCACGTCACCGCCAGCTACGCGCGCACCGTGAGCCCGTACCTGGTCGAGGCGATCGAGCAGGCGCTCCCGCTCTCGCTGCGCTAAGCGAGGCGTTCCTCGAGTGGAGCTAGCCGGGCTCGAACCGGCGACCTCCTGGGTGCGATCCAGGCGCTCTCCCAAACTGAGCTATAGCCCCGGGAGAGGCCAGCATAGCGCTGTGGCCGCTGATCCCGGCGGCACGGCGCAGGCACCGGACACCTGCAACTATGAGCCCGAGGTGAGCCTCTCGCGTCGTCCCGATGACGAGCCCCGAGCGTAACCCGCGCGGTATTCGGGCAGAGTTGTGACGGCTGCACCGCCGTCCACGTCTCATCGCCTGCGCTCGCGGTAGGAGCGAACCAGGCTCACGGAATCGCTGGAATCTGCCGATACAAATCGTTAGCGACCGATGATGAGCTTCCGTACACGCCTGACGAGCTTCTTTGTGTTGATCGTCGTCGTCCCCATGGCGGCGGTCGGATTTCTGGTGTTTCGCCTGATCGACGACAGTCAGTCGGGCAAGGCTGACGCGCGCGCGAGCGCCGTGGCCGGCACCGCCGCGAGCGTCTACGTCAACGCCAGCACTCAGGCGAGCCTGCGGGCGCGCGCGGTGGCCAGCGAGCTGGCCCTCACGCCGCCGGCCAAGCTCGATGCCCAGACGCGCAAGCTTGCCGCCCAGCTGGGCCTGGCGCGCGTCACGGTGACGGTGGGAACAGTCAAGGAGGTCGACCTCGGCGATCACACGGCGATCGCGCCCGGGATCGCGCTGGTCAGGGCCGCGCGCTCCCGGCCGGCACGGACGGTCGTGGCCTCGACGCTGACCGCCGACGAGTTCGCCCGGGACCTCGCCGGAGCGGGCATCGAGGTGGTGGTGCGCTCCGGCGGCACGACGCTCGCCTCGACCCTGCCGGCGGCGGCCGGCCGGGTCCTGCCCCACTCGCGCGGCACGGTCACGATCGGTCGCACGTCCTACGAGGTGGCCACCGTGACCTTCACCGGCTTCGACAGGTCGGAGGTCGCGGTCTCGATCCTGTCCAACGCTCAGGTCACGGGCGGCTCGGTCGGCGCCGATCGCCTGTTGGCCGGGCTCTTCATCGCGGGTTTCCTCGTCCTCGCCTTCTTCTTCTCGCTGCTGGCCTCGCGCGCCCTGCATGGCCAGGTCGGCCGCTTCCTGGATGCGGCCCGGCGCCTGGCCGGCGGCGACTTCTCATCACGCGTGCCGACGTCCGGCCGCGACGAGTTCGCCCTCCTCGGCGAGGAGTTCAACAACATGTCCCGCCAGCTCGAGGGCCGCCTCGCGGAGCTCGAGCAGGAACGCGCTCGCGTGCGCCAGTCGATCCGCCGCATCGGGGAGGCGTTCGCCTCCGGCCTTGACCGCGACGCGCTGCTGGAGCTGGCACTCCAGACGGCGATGGACGCCACCGAGGCCGACCGCGGACGGGTCAGCGCCCGCCAGAGCGCCGAGGACGTCGCTCACCGAGACCGTCCACGTCGGCCGCCTCGCCGGCCTGGAGGGGACGATCTATGACGCCGAGCGCCGCGCCCTCACCACCGACGGCGTCGGCGAAGGCTCGCTGGGCGACGCCCACCTCGCCACCGTCGCCCTGGGGCCGATCGATCCCGGGCGGCCCGACGCACGGGCTGATCACGGTCTGCCGCGACGGTCGCGGGTTCACCGAGGACGACCTCGAGCTCCTGCGCTCCCTGGCCGTCGCAGGCCACGCTGGCCATGGCCAACGTCAACCTGCATTTCGACGTCCAGCGCCAGGCGATCACCGACGACCTCACCGGATTGGCCAGCCACGGCCACTTCCAGGATCTTCTCGGCGCCGAGATGGAGGAGGTCCGCCGCTACCAGTACCCGGTCGGTCTGATCATGCTGGACATCGACAACTTCAAGTCCGTCAACGACGTCTACGGCCACCAGCAGGGCGATCTCGTGCTCCGCTGTGTTGCCGATGCCCTGCGCGAGACCTCGCGTGACGTCGACGTCGCCGCTCGCTACGGCGGCGAGGAGATGGCGCTCATCCTGCCCCACACCGACCTCGAGGGCGCCTTCGAGATGGCCGAGCGCGCCCGGATCGCGATCGCGGCCATGGAGATTCCCCTCCTCGAGGGCGACGGGTGCCTGCGGGTGACGACGAGCGTGGGCGCGGCGGCGTCGGTCGAGGGCAACAAGGACGAGCTGATCGCCGCGGCGGACGCGGCGCTCTACGTGGCCAAGCGCAAAGGCAAGAACCGCACCGTGAGAGCTGAGCCGGACACAGCTAACGTGGTCAGCGGCGAGTAGCCTTTGCCGAATGGGTCTTCTTGACGACGCAATCCGAGAGCACCTCGACCTGAAGCGCCGCCGGGGCGCCGACCCGGCGGAGGTTGAGCGCGCCGAGCGTGAGGCGCTCGGTCCCGTCCGGCGCAACCCGACCCCGGCTGAGCTCGCCGAGATGGAGGCCGCGGCCGGGCCTGCGGATGCCCCCGCCTATGACCAGGCGGGCGACGAGGACTGGTCGCACGATTCCTTGCAGGATCCGATGGACGATGCCGGACTCCCGCCGGTCTACGACGAGGGTTCGGCCGAGCCTCCCGTCCATGCCCCGCCGGAGTTCCCCGCACCCGAGGCCGCGCCGTTGCACGACGCGCGCGACCCGCCGGCGGAGGAGCCCTTCGAGGACGAGCCGTTCGACGAGGAGGAGCCGGCGCACGAGCCCTTCCCCGCGCCGCCCGCGGCCGCCCCGCGCCGAGGGGCGCCGGCCCCGAGACCGCCGAGTACAACGTCGAGGACGCGCTCGCCGCCGAAGAGCCGCACGATCCGAGCGCGTGACGGACGAGGACGTGCTGGAGGAGACGCCCGAGTTCCTCCAGGACACGCCGGACCATGATCGCCTCTGGTTCGAGCAGCGGCCGCCCAAGGATTTCGACTTCGACGAGTAGAGCCGGCGACGCCGAGTGAAGCGGAAAGGACCGCTTGCTCTTCCGTCAAGTGCTCTACCACGATCTGGGCTGCGCCTCCTACCTCCTGGGAGACGCGGGCGAGGCGGTCGTCATCGACCCACGCTGGGACATCGCGCCCTACCTGGAGATCGCCGCGGCCGAGCATCTGCGGATCGCCCACGTGATCGACACCCACGACCACGCCGACCACGTCTCCGGGCGCCTGCGGCTGGCCCAGGCCACCGGGGCGCGCACCTACCGGCCGGGGCTCCGTGAGGACGGCGCCACCGACGTGATCGTGGCCGGCGACGAGATCATCGCCGGCTCGGTCTGCGTCACCGCGGTGGCCACCCCGGGCCATCGGCCCGAGCACCTCACCTTCCTCGTCTCCGACCTCAGCCGCGGTCCCGAGCCGTGGATGCTGCTGAGCGGCGACTCGCTGCTCGTCGGCGACATCGCGCGGCCGGATCTCGCGGTGCGAGGCGACACAGGGGGCCCGTGATCTGCACGCCAGCATGCGCCGGCTGCTCGACCTCGACGACCACGTCGAGGTGTGGCCCGCCCACATCGGCGGCTCGCTGTGCGGCGGCAGCGGCCTCAGCGGGAAGTCGAGCTCCACCATCGGCTTCGAGCGCCGCCACAACCCCCTTCTCGGACTCGACGAGGGCAGCTTTGTCGAGGGCCTCACGGCAGAGCTGCCCTCGCGACCGCCCAACATCGAGCGGATCGTCGAGCTCAACCGCCGCTCCGGTGGGGACCCCCCGGACGAGCCCCGCCGGTTGACCGGGGATGCCCTGCTGTCGCTGCTCGGGACCGGCGCGATCGTGCTCGACAGCCGCGTGCCCGCCGAGTTCGACACCGGCCACGTGGCCGGCTCGATCAACCTGGCGGTCTCCTCGGCGGGCGTGGGGACCCGCGCCGGCTGGGCGCTTGACCCCGAGGCGCCGGTGGTGATCGTCGCGCGCGACGACGCCGACGCCCATCGGATGGCCTCGGCGCTGCAGGCGGTCGGCTTCTGGAATCTCGAGGGCGTCTCGATCGCCGACCCCGAGGACTGGCGGCGCCATTCGGTGCCCGTCGCCCGCGCGGACTCCTGGGACCTCGCCCAGCTCGCCGACGGCCTGCGCCACCACTCCGTCGACCTCGTCGACGTCCGCGAGCCCAGCGAGTGGGTCGCCGGCCACATCCCCGGCTCCCACCACGTGCCTCTGCACCGCCTGCGCGACGTCCAGTCGATCGTCCTGCCCCAGCACGGCCGCACCACCGCGGTGGCCTGCGCCGCCGGCATCCGCGCGGCCTTCGCCGCCAGCCTCCTGCGCCGGGCCGGGCGTACCGACGTGGTCCGCGTCTCCGGCGGCGGCGTCGGCGATCTCGGCGCCCTGGGCCTCGAGCTCGCCCCCGGCGCCTGAC
>CAVWWN010000013.1:0-47930 GCA_963758705.1 uncultured Actinomycetota bacterium
CTTTCTCGTCGGTAGCGGTGGCCCCCACGATGCGTTGATCTAGACGACGAGATCGCCTGTCGAGCTGGCCTGACGAGGCCGCCGGCAGGTCTCACGGCGTATCGAATGGTGACCGACACCCTGACACAACCAAAGAGGCCGCCGGTGGCAGGCACGATGGCGCCGCCGTACGGCCGCGAGATCATGTGGGCCCGGATTGCGGAGCTGGTCGATCGGGCGCCGTCGCTCGACGTGCTGCGTGCCCACCGCCTCCAGTTCTTGGCTGCCTCGCTCTGGCGCGAACGAGGCAGCATGATTCCCCCGGAGCTCGCTGACGAGGTCCGCCTCGCCGCGACGACGACGGTTGCGGCGCCGGTGCTGCTCAGCCGGGCAAAGGCGGCCTACCACGGGCGGCTCATGCTCATGAAGGGGCTGGAGGTGGCGGTACGCTACCCAGACCCGGCCTCTCGGTCCTTCACCGATCTCGATCTTCTGGCCGAGGAGCCCGACGCGGCGCAGCACGCCCTGATCGGCGCCGGCTTCGTCGAGCTTCAGACAGGCCGCGACTACTCAGGAGAACAGCATCTCGCCCCGCTGGCATGGCCGGGGGTTCCTCTCGTCGTAGAGCTCCATCGGCGCCCAAATTGCCCGCCTTATCTGAGGCCGCCGCCGCGCGACGAACTGTTCGGAATGGCCGTTCCGAGTGAGACCGGCATCGACGGCTTGCTCGCGCCAGCGCCAGCTGCGCACGCATTGTTGCTAGCCGCGCACGCGTGGACTCACAATCGGCTCGGTCGGCTGGGAGATCTCATCGACCTCGCTGTCATGCTCACGCCGGACAGACGTGTGGAGGCCGATGCGCTGGCGCGCCGCTGGGGCTGGGAACGCATGTGGGGGACCGCGCTCTCAGTCGCCGACGCACTGCTCGCGGGCGGTCCCCCTGCGGTCGCGCTCCGCACGTGGGCGCGGCATCTCCCGGAGGTTCGCGAGCTCTCCGTACTGGAGAACCACATCACACGGCTGACCGCGCCTGCGTTCGCGCTGCCGCCCAGGCAGGCGGCGCGCGAAGTCGGCCTGGCAATGCGCGACACCGTGGCGCGGGATCGAGACGAGCGCTGGTCCTCAAAGCTCTACCGGTCCGCGTTGGCGGCGCGTGACGCGTTCAGGGACACGTCACACCACGACCGTCGAGTCGGCTCGTATCCGTGGCGCCGCTGAACGTCACGGTGGCACCGAGCGTCACGCTGGCGTGACCGACACGGTGACGCGCGGTCTGCCGACGGGTCGGTCCCCTAAACTGCCGGCAATGGGGACGGATTTGGTGCGCGTGGCGCGCTCGGCGGGAGTGCCCGCATGACCTCGGAGCTCCCGGCTACGGTGACGATCCCGGAAGGCGTCGCCTGGCAGCAGGTCGCCGACGAGGTCGTGCTCCTCAACATCGACAGCAGCGAGTACCACAATCTCAATGACGTCGGCAGCCGTATGTGGCAGGCTCTGGAGGAAAGCCCGGACGTCGCAACCGCGTACGTGGTCCTGTGCGACACCTACGAGGTCGACGCAGACAAGCTGCGCGACGACCTCGGCGCCTTCATTCGAGAGCTGATGGATAAGGGCCTCCTCACCACGCCGTGAGCGTTGCTCGCCGAGGAGTTCGTCGTCGCGGTGACTTGCGCTGGACCTAACAATCTGACAACATACCGGGCTAGCGGGACCAGTGGGTTTGGTACTGGCTCGCGCGCATTGGAAGCGTCCGCGAGTTCGCGCGGGCGGGGCAACTAACAAAGGATGGGGCTGCAGAATGAAGGACTCCCAAACGCGCGCCCACGGGCGTCTCACCTACCGGACTCCGGAGGTCAACTCCCTCGGCACGATTAGCGACATCACCGCTTCCGGGACGGGCATCGGGGCGGAGAGCCAGGGCTACTCAGGCGGGAACCCCGGACATAATCCCGGAGGTTCGTGAGCCGGCGGTTCTACCGCCACTACGGCCTCACCCTCGAGGTCAATCAGGATCTCCCGAGGCTGGCGAGAGCCGACTCACAGGTCCGTGATGTCAGCATCGAATTCATGGAGCCCGGTCAGCTGCCGCCGACCGAGGCTCCATGGGTGATGCAGTGCCCTCCTGCTGCGATATGGCGTTCGGAGACGGCGACCGGTAGCTGGCTTCGGTTGCGCTACGCCTTCGAGGATGTTTGGGCCGAGTTCGTCGTCGACGGGCACGGCCAAGCCGTCTGGGTCTCACGCAGCGAGGACGTCTTGCTCAGCGAGGTGACCGAGCTGCTGCTCGGTCCTGTGTTCTCGTGCATCGCCGCGCAGCGAGGGCTGACCTGTCTGCACGCCTCCGTCGTCCGTCTTGACGACAGGGTGATCGCGGTGCTCGGACCGTCAGGAGCCGGAAAGTCCACGACCGCGCTTGCCCTCGTGCAGGCAAATGGCGGCGCGCTGGTTTCTGACGACGTCGCCATCCTCTCGGAGCACGATCAACAGTTGACAGTGGCCTCGGGAGCACCGCGCATGCGAATGCGACCGGACCCGGCCATGTCGCTCCTCGGGCGGTTTGACTCATTGGATCCGATCTGGGCCGAGGGCCGGCCCACTGAACCGAAGCGGTACCTGGCGGTGGAGGGCGCCGCGGCGATCGTCGACGAGAGCAAATTCTCTCTCGACGCAATGTACTTCCTGCCTCCATGGACAGACGCCGTCACGGAGACCGCAGTGCAGGTATTGACGCCGGCGACGACCCTGGCCAAGCTCATGGCGCACCGGCACATGGCACAGGTTCTCGAGGCGAGCTCCGACCGGCGGGATTTTGAGAGGCTGGCCCACCTCGTGCAGACCGTCCCGGCGCGGGAGCTGATCCGCCCCACCGGCCTCGAGACGACGGGGCAGACGGTGGCGGCGATCGTCTCCGATGTCCGCAGACTTGCCTGAGCCCGCGGGACGGGGTCCCGCGAGCCTGCGGGACTCGCTGGAGCTGGTGCTGCCCGCCCTTCCGTCCGAACTGGTCAGCGCCACGGCCATCCCTTGGCTGAGGGCGGTCGCGAGCGTCCTACCGCCGGTCCACCGCGCCGGGTTCGAGTGCCGGCTGGCGGACACCGAGCACGAGGTGGACCTCCAGCAGGGCATCTTCGCCGGCGACGGCGAGCCGGCGCAGCTCGCGAACTTCCTGACCCACGCCGGACCCGCTAACGACGCCTGGGCTGCTGTGCAGCGGGTCGCCGAGCGGTGGTCGACACCGGACGACCTTCTGCACGGTGCCATCGACGAGCTGTGGCTCGAGCTCGATGCCGCGCCCGGTGACGGGGGCGCCGCTCTGGCGCTCCGCGACGCCCGTCCGTCAGTGTTCGCGGTGCTCGAGCGGGCCGGCGCGGAGTCGGTGCGGATCGCGTGCGAACTCGTGCGGATCCTCGTCAGCGGCGAGGAGTCGGCTGGGCTCGGTCGCGTTCTGAGCCGCTGCTCGGTCGCCTGCCCAGCGTCCGCTCGGGTCAGTCACGTGGGGGTTATGCTCGGGCGCTCGCTTCCCGCAATGCGGGTGCACGTCAGGGGACTGCCGGTGCGAGAGCTCAAGCGATATCTCAGCCGGATCGGCTGGGCGGGGGAACAAGAAGAGATCGCAGCGCTTGCGCAAGCCCTGCTCGACTACGGGGACTGGGTGGTCGTGTGCCTGGACATTCTTGGAGACCAGATCATGCGCGTGGGGGTCGAGTGCTTCTTCGCTGAGAAACGCGGCTTGGATCCCCGGTGGCGACCGCTGCTCCAGCGCCTCGTCGACCTGGGGCTGAGTTCGACCGACAAGGCCGAGGCGCTTCTGCGCTGGCCGGGAACGTTCACCCCGCTGGACAGCCCGGGACGGTGGCCGGAGGACCTGATCGCGCAGAGCCTGGCCGAGCCCGAGGAGACTCTCGGCGCGTTCGACCGCAGGCTCAGCCACGTCAAGCTGACGTTCGTCCCCGCACAACCGGTCACCGCCAAGGCGTACTTCGGCTACGGACACGTCTGGATGCGCGGCCAGCCGGCCACCGGGGAGGTGGCAGGGCGGGCCCTCAGAGCGGCCACCACCGTCGACGACGCCGTTGAGTCCGCCGTCGATTGGCTGCTGGCGGCGCGCCACCAAGGTGGGTGGTGGCGTGACTTCGCCGCCACGCCGGCCGTTGGATTCAGCGACGAATGGGTCACGGCGTACGTCGGTGACGCCCTCGCGCGGGTTGCGCTGCCCCGGGCCCGCGACGCGTCGATAGATGCACTCGAGTTGCTGCTGACGCGACGCAGTGGCGGGGACGGATGGGGCTTCAACGTCCAGCTTCCGGTCGATGGCGACGCGACGACGTGGGCGCTGAGGCTGGCCCAGTCGATTGGACGCAGCAACCTCGTGCGGTTCGAGGCCGCGCGTCGCCTGCTCTCCGAGCTGACGACCCCGGACGGAGGGGTCACGAGTTACCTGGCGAGCGCGGCTCCGGAGGTCGATCGCATGGTGCTCGTTGGGGGATCCTACGGCGGGTGGACCAACGCCCACCTGTGCATCACCGCTCCTGCGGCGCGTCTCGGCCTCAACTCGTCCACCGCCACCTACCTCCGGGCGTCGCAGAGCCGCGCCGGCTCCTGGTCGAGCTACTGGTGGTCGGACGATGAGTACGCGACGGCGTGGGCAGTCGAGGCGCTGGCCCGGTCAGCTACGAACGATCCCGCCGTTGCCGCAGCGGTGGCGTGGTGCGTTGCTCGGATCGCCGACGACGGCGCGGTGCGGTCTTCGGCCGAGGGGCAGCCCGCGGTGTTCCCGACCGCTTTGGCCCTGTGTGCGATCCGCATCGGCGGGAGCCGCGGTCGTCACGACGATTGGGTCGCCGCTGCCGATCGTGCCGAGCGATGGCTGCTCGAGCACCAACTCCGAGACGGCTCCTGGGCGCCCTCGGCCCGGATGCGGGTCCCGGCGCCATCGGTCCACGATCCGTCAGCCGCGCCGGAGCAGATCCTGCGTGACGTCGGTGACTCCGGTGTTTGGACGACGGCCACCGTCGTCGCCGCTCTGTCGGCCGGTCAGTCGTCTCGGAGATAGCGTGCCCGCCGCATCCCCCAGTCGACGGCGAACGCTGCGCGCAGGTCCTCGGCGCTAACCACAAAGCCGGCCTGTCGGGCCGATTGAACGACGGCGGCGAGCCCCTGTGGCTTCTGTGCCGCGAGCCGCTCGCGCAACGCCGAATCTCGCCGAGCGGCGGCAAGGAATCGCAGGGCGACTCCAAGTCCGCTCGGGCTTCCCGTGACGGCGGTCATCGCCCGCCCATCGGCCGGACCAGTTCGCGCCCGTGCGCGGGTGCCTCGGGCTGTCGGCCTCGGAACTGGAGCTCGTAGAGGCCGGCGTACAGGCCGCTCAGCTCGAGCAGTTCGGGATGCGTCCCCTGCTCGATGATCCGGCCTCGGTCGAGCACGACGATCATGTCGGCCGCCAGTACCGTCGAGAGCCGATGGGCGATCACGAACGAGGTGCGTCCCGCAAACAGCCGTGACAGCGCGGCTTGCACGAACCGCTCCGATGCCGAATCCAGATGGGAGGTCGCCTCGTCGAGGATCAGGATCGGCGCGTCTTTGAGGATCACCCGGGCGATCGCCACCCGCTGCTTCTCGCCCCCGCTGAGCCTGTGGCCGCGCTCTCCAACGATCGTCTCGAGTCCGTCGGGCAGCCCGGCCAGGACCTCGTCGAGGTAGGCATCGCGGCAGGCCGCGGCGAGCATCGCCGCATCGGCGTCGGGCCTGGCATAGAGCAGGTTCTCACGCAGGCTCCCGTGAAACAGATAGGTGTCCTGGAGGACCAGGCCAATCGTCTCGGCGACCGATTGCAGCTTGAGCTCGCGCAGATCACGGCCGTCGATCTGGATGCTGCCCTGCTGCGGGTCGTAAAAGCGAGCAAGCAGGTTGGTGAACGTTGTCTTGCCGGCGCCGCTGGCCCCGACCAGAGCGACCAACTGCCCGGGGGCTACATCGAGCGAGACCGCGTCGATCGCCGGGCGAAGCTGGCGTGGATAGGCGTAACTCACCTCCTCGAAACTGACTGCTCCTTGAGGATGCTCGAGGGGACGGGCGTTGGGCAGTTCGCGGATCTCGACGTGGGCGTCGAGGACCGCGAAGACACGGTCCCAGGCGGGCAAGGCGCCGATTATCGAGACCACCCCACTGCCGGCGCCTGCCAGCGCGGCGCCGAAGCGCAGAGCCAGGACAGCCACGAAGGCGATTACCGTGTTGAGACCGGCGTCGTGGTGCTCGATCAGCCACGCCCCCGCGAGGAGCAGGACGAGCGGCGCCAGGGCTTGCGCGAGCTGGAAGCCGAGCCCGACCCAGCGCGCGGTCATTCCGGCGCGGATGTCGCTTCGTCGCAGATCGTCGGCCAGGCCATAGCTCCGCTCAAGCTCGGTGGCCTCGCGCCCAAAGGACTTCACGAGCATGATCCCGGAGAGGCTCAGGACCTCTTGAGCATGCACGGTGAAGGCGCCGAGTCGCTCCTGAAGGTCTCGACGCGTCCGATACACGGGACGGCCGGCACGCCGCATCGAGAGCACCAAGGGAGGCAGGAAGACAAACGTCACCACCGCCAACTGCCATTGCACCACCACCATCGCGATGCCGAACACGATGGCCGTGACCGCGTTGCCCAACAAAGAGAGCACCGTGTCTCCGAGCGCGTTCTCGACGGCATTGACATCGTTGAGCAGGCGAGACATAAGGTCACCGCCGCGTTCAGCGGTGAAGTAGCCGATCGACTGCCCGAGCAGCCGTCTGATGAGTTGACGGCGAAGGTCGGCCACGACGCTCGCCGTAATGCGGAGCACGATCCAGCTGCGTAGTACGTAGACGAGCCCGGCCGCGAGCACCAGCCCCAGTCCTACGAAAAGGAGCAGCACGATCGTCGAGAACGATCCGCCCGGATGCTCCAGCTCGGCGATCAGCCGGCGGACGATCACAAACGGCGCCAGGGCGAGCACCGCCTGCGCAAAGAGGCAGGCCAAGGCCGCCGCCACCGCCAATTTGTGCGGCCGCAGATAGTCAACGGCGCGGTGGATCGTGGCCCCACGTATCTCACCGGCGCCCCGGCCCGCGATTGTGCGCCGCAGTCGGTTGAGCACTGATGTAGATACGTACCGCCGGGGCGCGTGCTTCCGACTGATTTGTACCTGGTAATTCCCGACTGCTCGTAAAATCAGTCTGTGCGACGCACTCCGCTCAGACGCTTCGCGCTTGCCGCGGAGGCCACGGTCATGCTGACCGTCGCCAGTCTTCGCGTGGTGTGGCATCCGCGCACGAGGACGAGCTCCCTCCTCGGTACGGTGCGACCCTCTGCCGCGTCCGAATCGATCCCCACCGATGTCTCACCTGAGATCGTGCGAATCGGCCGAGCGGTTGAGCGGGTCGCCACCGTCCTTCCCTGGCATCCGGTCTGCCTGCCGCGGGCCCTGGCAGTGGCGTCGATGCTGCGCCGCCGCGGCGTCGAGTGCCGCGCCCACCTGGGCGTCACCAGCACCGCCCCGCCCGAGGCGCACGCATGGGTGACTGTGGGTGAGGTGGTCGTACAAGGCGGCCCGGTCGACCACGTCACCGAGCTCGCGTCGTTCGCCTGAGCCATCCGGCTGCCGGCCCGCTCGACTGGCGACAGGCTCTCTCGAGCGATCCCGGCCGCTTCAGTGCTTGCCGCAATCTGGCGTGCGGCGAACCGGTTCCTTGCCGCATCGGCATTTACCCCCTACACTGCGCCGGGTCAGCCAATAGTCGTAGCCGCCCAAACCATGCGGTGCCGCGCCACATACGCGGCGGCCGAGGGCGGGGTCCGTGAGAGCTGAGCGGTCCTCCACAGGGCACCAATGCCGTGTGCTATCTTTGCTGGTCGCGCTTTCTAGAGCCCAGAAAGCTCAGGTGGGCGCCCAGTTCCTCCCTCTCGACCGCCCGAGGAGTCGCCGTCTTGGCCACCGCTCACGCCCCCCGGACGCGCCGTAGTTTCGCGCGTCTGAACAAGGTCCTTGAAGTCCCCAACCTGATCGATATCCAGCGCAAGTCGTTCGAGTGGCTGACCGACGCCGAGAACGGCGGTCTGCGCGAGACGATCGATGACATCTCGCCCATCGAGGACTACACCGGCAATCTCGCCGTGCAGTTCGGCGAGTTCAGCTTCGACCAGCCTGTGGCCAGCCTGGAGCAGTGCCGCGAGAAGGATCTCACGTACGCGCGCCCGCTTACGGTCACCGTCGCCTTCATCAACCGGGAGACCGGTGAGATCCGCGAGCAGTCGGTCTTCATGGGTGACTTCCCGTGGATGACCGAGCGCGGCACGTTCATCATCAACGGCACCGAGCGCGTCGTCGTCACGCAGCTCGTCCGTTCGCCCGGCGCCTACGTCATGGAGCCCAAGGACCGGGAGAAGCAGGTCTTCATCGCCAACCTCATGCCGGCTCGTGGCTCCTGGCTGGAGCTCGAGATCGACAAGAAGGGCCGCGTCTACGTCCGCATCGACCGCAAGCGCAAGCTGCCGGTCACCGTCCTGCTGCGCGCCATGGGCTACGCGTCGGACGAGGAGATCCTCAACCTGTTTGACAACTCCCTCTACATCCGCAACACGGTCGAGGCGGATCCCGAGGTGACGCGGACGGAGGAGGGCGCGCTCATCGAGCTGTTCAAGAAGCAGCGTCCGGGCGAGCCGCCGTCGATCGACGCTGCGCGGTCACTGCTCAACCAGCTGTTCTTTGACCCCAAGCGCTATGACCTCACGCGCGTGGGTCGCTACAAGCTCAACTCGCGCCTGGGTCTGGACATCGACCTGGACACCCGCACCCTGACCCATGACGACATCATCGCCCTCGTCAAGGAGCTCGTCTCGCTGCCCAAGCTGCTCGGCATGCCGGAGGATCCCGGCGAGGCCGCGGCCAAGCTCGACTACGCCGCCGATGCCGCCTCGATGCCGCGCGAGCCGGTCCAGGACCACCTCGACGAGTACGAGCACTTCGGCAACCGCCGTCTGCGCACCGTCGGCGAGCTGATCCAGGAGGCGTTCCGGATCGGTCTGTACCGGATGGAGCGCGTCGTGCGCGAGCGCCTCACCACCGAGGACGCCGACACGATCACCCCGCAGACGATCGTCAACATCCGGCCCGTGGTGGCGGCGCTCAAGGAGTTCTTCGGCTCCAGCCAGCTGTCGCAGTTCATGGACCAGACCAACTCGCTGTCGGGCCTGCGGCACCGCCGCCGGCTGAGCGCGTTGGGCGCCGGGGGTCTGACCCGGGAGCGCGCGCCGATCGAGGTGCGCGACGTGCACCCGACCCACTACGGCCGCATGTGCCCGATCGAGACCCCCGAGGGTCCGAACATCGGCCTCATCGGCTCGCTCTCCTCCTACGCCGAGATCTCCGAGCACGGCTTCGTCACGACCCCGTACCGGATCGTCAAGAACGGCAAGGTCACCGACGAGATCGTCCGGATCGACGCCACCCAGGAGGAGGAGCAGATCATCGCCCAGGCCAACACGCCGGTGGATGATCAGGGCAACCTGGCCAGCGATGAGATCCTGTGCCGTACCCAGGCCGGGCAGTACGTGACGGTCGGGCCCAACGAGGTCGATCTGATCGACGTGTCCCCGGAGCAGATCTGGTCGGTCACGACGGCGATGATCCCGTTCCTGGAGCACGACGACGCCAACCGGGCGCTGATGGGTTCCAACATGCAGGCCCAGGCGGTGCCGCTGCTGGTCACCGATGCCCCACTGGTGGGCACCGGCATGGAGCGCCGCGCCGCCATCGACACCGGTGACGTCGCCATCGCGCGTGCCACCGGGACCGTGTCCTACGTCGACGCCGAGCAGATCGTCATCGACGGCAAGGACGGCGGCAAGGAGGAGTACGAGCTCCAGAAGTTCATGCGCTCCAATCAGGGCACGCTCATCCACCAGAAGCCGATCGTCGATGTCGGGACCGACGTCGACGACGGGGACGTCCTCGCTGACGGCTCCGCCACCGACATGGGTGAGATGGCGCTGGGTAAGAACCTGCTCGTCGCCTTCATGTCCTGGGAGGGCTACAACTTCGAGGACGCGATCATCCTGTCCAAGCGACTGGTCGCCGACGACGAGCTCACCTCGATCCACATCGAGGAGTACGAGATCGACGCCCGCACCACGAAGCTGGGCGATGAGGAGATCACCCGCGACATCCCCAACCGCTCCGAGGAGTCGCTGCGCAACCTCGACGATCGCGGCATCGTCCGCATCGGCGCCGAGGTTCAGTCCGGCGACCTGCTCGTCGGCAAGGTCACGCCCAAGGGCGAGACCGAGCTGACGGCCGAGGAGAAGCTGATCCGCGCCATCTTCAAGGAGAAGGCGCGCGAGGTCCGCGACACCTCGCTCAAGGTGCCCCACGGTGAGGGTGGCGTCGTCATCGACGTCAAGACCTTCAGCCGCGACGACGGCGACGACCTGCCGCCCGGCGTCAACGATCTGGTCCGCGTGTTCGTGGCCAAGAAGCGCAAGATCGCCGAGGGCGACAAGCTGGCCGGGCGTCACGGCAACAAGGGCGTCATCTCCAAGATCGTCGACGTCCAGGACATGCCGTTCCTGGAGGACGGAACGCCGGTCGACGTGATCCTCAACCCGCTCGGCGTGCCGAGTCGAATGAATCTGGGTCAGATTCTGGAGACGCACCTCGGCTGGGTCGCCGCCAACGGCTGGTACGAAGACGGCTCCGAGGCGCGCAAGCACGCCACCAACGGCGGCTCGCGTCCGGACGGCCGCGCCGGCAAGGTCTACGTCGCCACGCCGGTGTTCGACGGCGCCACCGTCGCCGACGTCGATGAGGCGCTCGTCCGCTGGCAGGACGAGCACCAGGCCAGCGACGGCCTGATCCGCATGGACGTCGACAAGCGCCGGCGTGAGGGTGAGCAGGCCTCGGGCAAGACCAGGCTCTACAACGGCCGCACCGGCGAGCCGTTCGAGGAGCAGGTCACGGTCGGGTACATGTACATCCTCAAGCTGCTGCACCTGGTCGACGACAAGATCCACGCCCGGTCCACCGGCCCCTACTCGCTCGTCACCCAGCAGCCGCTGGGCGGCAAGGCGCAGTTCGGCGGCCAGCGCTTCGGCGAGATGGAGGTGTGGGCGCTGGAGGCCTACGGCGCGGCGTACACCCTGCAGGAGATGCTCACGATCAAGTCCGACGACACGGTCGGGCGCGTGAAGGCCTACGAGGCGATCGTCAAGGGCGAGAACATCGCCGAGCCGTCGATCCCCGAGTCCTTCAAGGTCCTGCTCAAGGAGATGCAGTCGCTGGCGCTCGACGTCAACGTGGTCTCCGAGGAGGGCGAGCGCGCCGAGATGCGCGAGGAGGACGACGACCTGCTGAGGGCCGCCGAGGAACTCGGCATCGACCTCTCGGGCGTGCGAGCCGGCGACGGCGCGGCGGCCGACGAGTCCACCGAGCACGAAGGCGAGACCGTCGAGGCCTCCGAGGAGGAGACCGCGACCGAGGATCCAGACATGGAGTCCGGCGAGGACCTCGAGGATGAGGACTTCAGCTCCAACGAGGACCCGATGCTCGACGCAGAAGTCCCTGCCGGTGACGCTGAAGGGGTTCTGGAAGAAGACGAGGCATAGCGGCGCTGGCGCCTCGTCACGCGTGTGTCCTACTTCGAACACACGCTGTGACGAAGCCCCACCCCGCCGCCACCCCGCCACTCGATATTTCAAGCAATAAGGATTCACTTTGATCGACATCAATAATTTCGACGCAATCGAGATCGGCCTCGCCTCCAGCAAGCAGATTCGTTCCTGGAGCTCTGGCGAGGTCACCAAGCCGGAGACCATCAACTACCGGACGCTCAAGCCGGAGAAGGACGGCCTCTTCTGCGAGCGCATCTTCGGTCCGACCAAGGACTGGGAGTGCTACTGCGGCAAGTACAAGCGCGTTCGTTACAAGGGCATCGTCTGTGAGCGCTGCGGCGTCGAGGTGACCCGTTCCAAGGTGCGCCGCGAGCGCATGGGTCACATCGACCTGGCCGCCCCGGTCTCGCACATCTGGTTCTTCAAGGGCGTGCCCAGCCGCATCGGCTACCTGCTCGACATGGCTCCCAAGGAGCTGGAGAAGGTCCTGTACTTCGCCGCGTCCATGGTGACGTGGGTCGACGAGGAGGCCCGCGCCAAGGACACCGAGTCCCTGGAGGGCGAGGTCAACAAGGTCCTTGACTCCTACGCCGCTGAGAAGGAGGAGCGCGTCCTGGAGCTCAAGGAGTCCCTGGCGCGCCGCGAGGAGTTCCTCAACTCGGCCAAGACCGGTCGCGACTTCTCCGATGAGGACCACCTGTGGGCGGAGACGCTCGACGTCAACGTCGCCAAGCTGTCTGACGACGAGCGCGAGAAGATGCTCAAGGACCTCCGCAAGTCCTTCCAGGCTGACATCGACGACACCGAGGCCTACATCGAGGACGCCGCCGAGCGGATGCGCCAGGTGTGGGAGCTGTTCAAGTCGATGAAGCCCAAGGACGTCATCAACGACGAGACGACATTCCGCGAGCTGCGAGACCGGTTCGGCTCGCCCTACGGATTCGGCGAGTACTTCCGCGGCGGCATGGGCGCCGAAGCGGTCCGCGACCTCCTGCAGCAGGTCGACCTGGATGCCGAGTCCGACGATCTGCAGGAGCAGGTCAAGACCGCCAAGGGCCAGAAGCAGGCTCGCGCCGTCAAGCGCCTGAAGGTCGTCTCGGCCTTCCTGTCCTCGGGCAACAAGCCCGAGATGATGGTGCTCGAGGCCGTGCCGGTGATCCCGCCCGAGCTGCGCCCCATGGTCCAGCTCGACGGCGGCCGCTTCGCCACGTCGGACCTCAACGACCTCTACCGCCGTGTCATCAACCGCAACAACCGCCTCAAGAGGCTGCTGGACCTCGGCGCCCCGGAGATCATCGTCAACAACGAGAAGCGCATGCTTCAGGAGTCCGTCGACGCGCTGTTTGACAACGGCCGCCGCGGGCGTCCCGTCACCGGCCCGGGCAACCGGCCGCTGAAGTCGCTGAGCGACATGCTCAAGGGCAAGCAGGGCCGCTTCCGCCAGAACCTCCTGGGCAAGCGCGTGGACTACTCCGGCCGGTCGGTGATCGTGTCGGGCCCGTCGCTGCGCCTGCACCAGTGCGGTCTGCCCAAGCTGATGGCCCTGGAGCTGTTCAAGCCGTTCATCATGGCCCGCCTGGTGGAGCGCAAGTCCGCGCAGAACATCAAGGCCGCCAAGAAGATGGTCGACTCGATGATCCCCGAGGTGTGGGACGTGCTCGAGGAGGTCATCCACGAGCACCCCGTGCTCCTCAACCGTGCGCCGACTCTGCACCGCCTGGGCATCCAGGCCTTCGAGCCGGTGTTGGTGGAGGGCAAGGCCATTCAGGTCCACCCGCTCGTCTGCCACGCGTTCAACGCGGACTTCGACGGCGACCAGATGGCCGTCCACCTCCCGCTGTCCGCGGAGGCCCAGGCCGAGGCGCGGATCCTGATGCTGTCGGCCAACAACATCCTGTCCCCCGCGCACGGAGCGCCGCTGGCGACGCCGTCACAGGACATGGTGCTGGGCGCTTACTACCTCACCTACGGCCCCGACGCCAAGGCGCTGGCGGAGATGGACCCGTCCAGCATCGACCCGCGCCCGCACGTGTTCCGCACCGCCCAGGAGGCGGAGTGGTCCTACGAGCACCGCGTGGTCAGGCTCCACGACCTGGCCGAGTACCGGCCGCTGGGCCGCGAGGGCGGGCACCTGCTCACCACGGTCGGACGCGTCATCTACAACGACAAGATCGAGCGCGCGCTTCAGGAGGCGCTGGGCGACCAGTTCGACCCCAGCACCTACGAGTTCATCAATCGCTCGATGCGCAAGAAGGACACGACCCAGATGATCGACGACCTCGTCCAGATGTACGGGGCCCCGACGATCTCCCAGGTCCTGGACGCCTTCAAGGACGTCGGGTTCCAGTACGCGACCCGCGCCGGCGTGACGTTCTCCAAGAACGACGTGCAGACGCCTCCGTCCAAGGCCGAGATCCTGGCTCGCTACGACGTGGAGCTGGCCACCATCGAGGCCCAGTACGAGGACGGTGAGATCACCCAGGAGGAGCGCCACGAGGCCGTCACGGGCCTGTGGGATCGCGCCACCAACGAGGTCGGCGAGGCGCTCACCGCGCACCTGGAGCCGATGAACCCGATCGCCATGATGGCCAACTCGGGCGCCCGTGGCTCGTTCTCCCAGATCCGCCAGCTGGCCGGAATGCGTGGCCTCATGGCCAATCCAAAGGGCGAGATCATCGAGCGTCCGATCAAGGCCAACTTCATGGAGGGCCTGACCGTGCTCGAGTACTTCATCAGTACGCACGGCGCGCGCAAGGGCCTGGCCGACACGGCGCTGCGCACCGCCGACTCGGGCTACCTGACCCGGCGCCTGGTCGACGTCTCCCAGGACGTGATCATCCGTCAGGACGACTGCGGCACCGAGGGGTTCATCGAGAGCCCGGTGTCACAGTTGGAGATCGATCCCGAGACTCGGCGACTGCGGCCGACCGGCGAGGTCAACACCGACCTCATCGGACGGATCGCGGCGCGTGACATCACCACCAAGCGCGGACGCGTGATCGTGGAGCAGGGCAAGGAGATCGATCGCGCCGAGCTGGCCGATCTGTTCGAGGCCCACCAGGACGACACCGACAAGGGCGAGGTCATCACGGTCCCGGTTCGCTCGGTGCTCAAGTGCGAGGCTCCGACCGGCGTGTGCCAGGCGTGCTACGGCCGCTCGATGGCAAGCGGCAAGCTCGCGCAGATCGGCGACGCGGTGGGCATCATCGCCGCCCAGTCGATCGGTGAGCCCGGCACCCAGCTGACGATGCGGACGTTCCACACCGGCGGCGTCGCCGGCGCCGACATCACGCACGGTCTGCCCCGCGTGGTGGAGCTGTTCGAGGCTCGCAAGCCCAAGGGCCTGGCCAAGATCGCCGAGATCGGCGGCAAGGTCTCGATCGAGGACTCCGACAAGGCGATCACCGTCGTGATCACCGACGACGGCGGCGAGGAGCATCGCCACACATTCCCGCGGCGGACGCTCCTCTATGTCGAGTCCGGTCAGAAGATCGAGCCCGGCACGCAGCTCAACGAGGGGTCGCTGTACCCCCACGAGCTGCTCGCCGTCCGCGGCCGCACGGAGACCGAGCTCTACCTGGTCCGCGAGGTCCAGGAGGTCTACAAGTCCCAGGGCGTCGACATCAACGACAAGCACATCGAGCTGATCGTGCGCCAGATGATGAAGAAGGTGCGGGTCGACCAGAAGGGCGACACCGACCTGCTGCCCGGGCAGTTCGTTGACCGCTACGAGTACGCCCGCCTCAACAACACCGTGATCGACGGGGGCGGTGAGGCGGCGCAGGCCGAGGAGATCATCCTGGGCATCACCAAGGCGTCGCTCAACACGGACTCGTTCCTGTCGGCCGCCTCCTTCCAGGAGACGACCAAGGTGCTCACCGATGCCGCGCTGGAGGGCAAGATCGACCGGCTCAACGGCCTCAAGGAGAACGTGATCATCGGCAAGTTGATCCCGGCCGCCACGGGGCTCAAGCGCTACCGGCGGATCGAGATCGAGCCCTCCGAGCCGCTCCCGCGCGGGATCGACGAGGTGGGTCTGCTCGATCACGACGACCTGGCGGCCGAGCTTGGCCTTACCGACGGCGAGTCGCTCGGCGGCTTCGGCGGCGGCATCGAGCCCGACCTCTCGGATCTCGAGAACATCGGCAACGGCGGCTCCGCGCTCGGGTTCGCCGAGGAGCTGGCCGACCTCGACATCCCGGCCGACGACGGAGACTCCTCGGACGAGTAACGCTGTGTCATCCGGCGAGCGGCGTGCTCGCGTTCAGTCCTACCAGCATGAGCTTGGGGACTGGAGGCGGGCGCGTCGCGCGCCGGATGCACGTTTGCACGGACTGCTCGACCGCGAGCTGCTGGGTTACCAGCACTCGCGCGCGCAGTTTCAGAGCTGGCTAGAGCCTCCACGGCCTCAGCTCACGCTGATGATCGATCTGGACGGCGCGCTGGACGCCGACGGCCATCCTCTCCCCGATGCCTGGATCGGCGGACTGGATGACCGCCCCACCATCGTCGGCTTCGGGGATACCTACGGGGCCATCGACCTCAAGCTCACGCCGCTGGGCGCCTACACGCTCACCGGCATCCCGTTGTGCGAGCTCGCCGGCGCGTGTGTGCCGCTGTGTGACGTGTTCGGGCGCGAGGGCGCCGATCTGGCCGCGCGGCTGCGCTCGTCACAGGACTGGGACCAGCGCTTTGACATCCTCGAGGCGTTCCTGTTGGGTCAGCTCGCGGGCGGCCCCGTCCCCGACCCAGGAGTGGCGTGGGCATGGCAGCGACTCCGTCTCAGCCACGGCGCCGCGCAGGTGCAGGAGTTGGCCGCCGAGCTCGGGTGCAGCCGGCGTTACCTGCGCGACGGCTTCGTGCGCCAGGTGGGGCTGCCGCCCAAGACGGTGGGTCGCCTGCTGCGCTTTCAGCACGTCCGCGAGCGGATCGCGGACGCGCCGGCGCGATGGGGCGAGGTGGCCTACGCCGCCGGCTACGCGGACCAGTCGCATCTCAACCGCGAGTTCCGGGAACTGGCGGGCACCACGCCCACGGATTTCGTGTCGCGGCTCATCCCTGACGGCGGCGTGGTGGGGGATCGCTCCCATTCGTCCAAGACCTGAGGCCCGGCGCGCCCTAGCGTCCCACCCATGAGCGATCACCTGCATCCCAACATCTTCCCCGCCGTCCGCTACGCCGACGCCGACGCCGGGGTGGCGTTCCTGAAGCACGCGTTCGGCGCCACCGAGAAGGCCGTGCACCGCGGGGAGGAGGGCATCATTCACCACGCCGAGCTCGCCCTCGGCGATGGTCTGGTCATGGTCGGCGAGCACTCACGCGAGGGGTGGCTGGGCGGTGAACTGCCGCGGCCGCTGTCCTCGACGGTCAGCATCTACGTCACCGTGGATGATCCGGACCGCCACCATGCCGCGGCCCGCGAGGCCGGCGCTCGCGTCGTTCGCGAGCTCCAGGACACCGACTACGGCTCGCGCGAGTATTCGGTCCGCGATCCCGAGGGCAACCTGTGGTCCTTTGGCACCTATGACCCCTATGCCTACCCATGAGGCGGTGAGCGGGTGAGCCGACAGACCCGTATCGTTCGCTACGGGGCCAGCATCGCCGTGGCGCTCGTCGGCGTGGCCTGTGGGGCGCTCATCCCCGGTACCGCCGGCGGTACTGCGGCCACGGTGCTTGTGGGCATCGGGCTGGTAGGGATCGTCAGCCTCCTCTTCTACGAGGTCGGGCTCACCGAGGACCGCGACCGAGAGCGCGCGAGCCGCCGAGTGGACCGCGGCGACGGTGCCCCATCGTCGCATAACGGGGCAGCACCGCACCAGCAGCGGCCTGCGCGGTCGACCGGACCCGCATGGCTCAGGGAGCGCCGCCGCCGGTCGCACTGAGCCCACCCGATTAGGTGGTTTTTGTTCGGTTTGATGAGCAATGGGTACTCCTCTGGTAATCGGCGAATCAGGGGAAGACGATGCGGGTGGTATCAAGATCAAGGCGGGTAGGGCAAACACGGCGGCGGACTGTCCTGGCGGCGACGGTTATCGGTTTGGCGCTGATCTTGGCCGCCGTCGCGTCGGCTGACCAGTCGCTGCCGGCGACGTCGTCGGTGAAGGTTCCCGCGGTGAGCGCGCCGGCGGTAGCCGTCCCGGCGATCAAGGTTCCCGCGGTGAGCGCGCCGGCGGTAGCCGTCCCGGCGGTCAAGGTTCCCGCGGTGAGCGTCCCCAAGGTGACTGTCCCGGCGGTGTCGACGCCGAGCGTCTCGACGCCCGTGGCCACGACGCCGAAGATCACGACGCCGACCGTGACGACGCCGAAGATCACGACCCCGACGGTGACGACGCCGAAGGTGACAACGCCGACCGTAACGACGCCGAAGGTGACAACGCCGAAGGTCACGACGCCCACGGTGACGACGCCGAAGGTCACGACGCCGAAGGTCACGACGCCAAAGGTCACGACGCCCGTGGCCACCGTTCCGTCCGTGACCACTCCGAAGGTGACGGTGCCCTCCCGTACCGTCTCGTCCCCCGCCACGTCGACCCCGGCGGGCACGGTACCGTCGTCGGTGGTCTCCGGACGCGGGACCTCGGGATCCTCGGGCCCGAGCAGCGCAGTAGCGCGTGGGGGGTCCTCGGTCTCCTCGGTTGTGGGTTCGGCGTTGGATGCGCGCGGCTCGAGCGGTGCGAGTCGAGCCGGCACCGCCGCGGCTGCCGCCTCAGGCCTGCCGAGTGGGACATCCTCAGGATCAACTTCAGGGTCAATCTCGGCTGCTGGACCGTCAGGATCGGCCGCAGGCGCGACGCCGTCCATGATTAGCGCGTATCGCGTATCGCGTGTCGAGCAGGCGCGTGCCGTCTCGGGTAAGGGCGCCCTCAAGCCTCCGAAGAAGAACGCCTCGGCGAAGGCCTGGAACCGGTATCTCCGCCGGCTCGTCCGCGCCCTCGGCGGATGCGTGTCGTCCCTGTCGCCCCAGGCCCAGCAGATCCTCGTGTGGCGCACCGGTCGCGGTCCGGGTCGCGGCGAGAGCGAGCGGCAGGTCGCCCGGCGCCTGGGGACGACACTGCAGAGGGAGCGACGGTTGGAGTCAAGGGCGGCCCAGGCGCTTCGTCTGGCGTCAGCGGAAGGTCGCTGCGGACAGTCTCCCGTGTCCGTTTCGGTCAGTTCGGCCCTACTGAGCGCCGTGCCGCCCGAGGTCCTAGGGGACCTCGCAGGAGGCTCCGACGCCCGTCCAGCCAGGCAGTCCGAGACCTCCTCACCGGCCGCCGGGCGGCTGAGCCAGGCAGCGGGCGCCCGGAGCTCCAAATCCGGCACGCGTCCGACGACCACGATCCAGAGCTCGCTGTCGTCGCTGCCGTCGCTGCCGAGTTCCGGATCCGCCTTCCCATGGTTGTGGATTCTCCTCGTAGCACTCGCCGCCGGAGCCTTGGCGGTGATCGTGTCGCGCAGGACCCTCACGCTGACTTATCTGCGAGCACGTCCCCGGGCACGTGACGCGGGATGGATGCAGGGGGGGGCCGGGGTGACGGGCGCCGTCGATAGCGACGCCACGGCCGTAGCCACGGTCGCTGCGCCCGTCCTGAGCGCGGCGGAGGCCGCCGAACTCGGGGGCGCCCTCGCTGAACAGGGTGACTTCGCCGGTGCGCGGGATGCCTTCCAGTATGCGGACGACCGGGGGGACGCCGTCAGTGCCTCCAATTTGGGCGTACTGCTCGAACAGGAGGGAGACATCCTCGGGGCGGCAGCCGCGTATCGCCGCGCAGACCGGCGAGGCGATGCCAATGGGGCTTACAACCTCGGGGGGCTACTGGCGCAACAAGGTGACGTTCCGGGGGCCGTCGCGGCGTTCTCGCGGGCCGCTGAACGAGGCGACTCATCGGCTGCGTCCAGTGTGGGGATCCTGCTGGAACACGACGGCGATCTCGACGGAGCGCTTGCCGCTTACCGGAAAGCCAGCGAGGCTGGTGACGCTGATGGTTCTCTGAACCTCGGTGCGCTGCTTGCTCGTACGGGAGACCCGACTGGAGCGGTCAGCGCGTACCAGAAGGCCATCCAGCACGGCGACGAGGTGCTGTCTCGTCGAGCCCGGACCGCCTTAGCAGCCCTTCAGGCAAACCGGTAGACGCGAGCGACCACCCGCGCGACGCCCGCCGCTGGGAGCAGGCGGAAGATCGCAGATTGCCCCCTGCGAGCTCCCCCGCGAAGCCAGCCGCCGGGGGCGCCGAGTCATCATTCGTGACGATCGCGGGCGGTATTAGCTCATTGCTTCCAACTTATGCCCCTGAGTTGGTAAGCTTTGCGGAGGGTTGGTTGGAATGGGGTATTGCAGCCAACCTCATCAGACAATCGAATAGTTCTTTCTTGAGCATCTCTGGGGGTTCGCTGAGTGACTCGAATTACGGTCGGGCGCATGGGCGCGGGGGCGCGCTCATACAGCGTCCAAAGGCCAAAGCTGGTCCCGATGGCCGCGGCTGCGCTGTGCGCGACTGCGGTGGTCGGCTTCGTGGGGTACGGAGCCGAGCGGCTTTGGCAACTTCACGCCACGGATGCGGCTCTGCGCTCTGCGATCGAGACCGGCATCACCGTGTCTGCATTGGTCAGCGCCGTTCTGCTCCTCGCGCACTTCCGCCACACGCGGCGGTTGCGCGATCTGCTTCTCCTGGCAGCCTTGGCCACCGTTGCCGTAACGGACTTCGTCTTCAACGCGCTTCCGGCCTACCACCACGAGACCGGCATCTACGGAGCGGGTGCACGCATGGCACTGATGACGCTGATCGCGGGCACGTTTCTCGCGGCCGCGTTCGCGCCCGGTGATCGCGAGGTGCAGGCAGGCCGGCGTCTCGCCGCCATCGCGATTCCGGCGGCGTTCTATTTCGTGGCCCTGGGCGAGGTGGTGGACCTCATCGGGGGGCCGGTGCGCGAGCAGGGCCCGACGGGCGCCCACGGTGCGCTGGCCTCCGCCGTCTCCGTCGCCTGCTGCATCCTCCTCCTCGTCTCGGCGGCCGGCTTTGCCGTGCGGCACCGCGACGGTGACCGCGAGGCGGGCCTGCTCGTGGCGGCCGCGGTGTGCATGGCCGGTGCGCAGCTGGGGCTCCTGACGGTGAGCGTGTCGCCGCCGGAATGGGTCACGCCGTCAGACGCCCTCCGTGTCGGCGCCTACGCCCTCCTGCTGGCGGTCAGCATCCGGATGTACCGCGGCTCCCAGGACCAGATGGCGCGCAACGCGCTCAGCGCCGAGCGCCACCGCATCGCACAGGACCTGCACGACGGTCTGGCGCAGGACATGGTGTTCATCGCCGCCCACTCCGAGCGCTTGGCACGCGAATTCGGCGCCGACCACCCGCTGGCCATCGCCGCTCAGCGCGCCCTGGACGCGTCTCGAGGCAAGATCGTCGATCTGTCCGCGGCGACGGCATCAAACACAGAGCAGGCCCTCCGCGAGGTCGCCGCCGAGTTTGGGGCCCGCTTCAACGTGGCGGTTACGGTCAATGTCGATGCCGGGGCGAGTGTCGCTGCCACGGAGCCCAGCGAGTGCGAGCGTCGCGAGCTGGTCCGCATCGCCCGCGAGGCGATCGCCAACGCCGTCCGCCACGGGGGCGCGCGCAACGTGACCGTCCGGCTCGGATCACGGCGCGACAACCTCCTGCTGCGCATCTCAGACGACGGCTGCGGCTTCGGCAGCGCAAGCGCAACGACTGCCGGCACCGGCCTGGGCATGCGCATTATGGGGGCTCGCGCCAAATCGCTTGGCGGGCAACTCGTCACCAGGACACGCGATTCCGGCGGCGGCGAGATCGAGATCTTGAGCAGTAAAGTGCCCGAGGCTGTTGCTCCGGCATGACCCCCGGGTGAACCCACGGCCGCCCGTCGTCGCCGAGGGTGAACGCGCAGCCAGGTAGAAGGTAGATCCCGCTCATTGAGTGACGGTCTAATGAGTGCGTTGACGTAATGGGCGAGGATGTCGTCGCGCAAATAGCTGACGACGCCGGGCGAAGGCGGTGAATGCGTCGAGACAATCGCCGTTCTGCTGCGGCCCTCCGCCGAGCTGAGCAGCGGTGAACTCAGAGACTGTGAGACTGTGCGCAGGGGGGAACATGCGCGGCTCGGTGCCATCCCCGAAGGTTGAGCAGCAACACATGCGACTCGGCTTCGAATACCGCCGCGTCGGCAGCGCGGCGAGCTACATCACGGCGCCTAAGCGCTGCTCACCGATGCGCCAACGGAGGCGATCAGGCCCTGATCGTGGTCGTCGCCGGAGGCGGTGGCGTCAGCGCCGAGATCTTTGCTGGGGACGGCGGCCCGGGCGGTGACGGCGGTCGAGTCCTTGGCGAGCTTACGCGTCACCCCGCGCAAATCAACCAGGACCGGCGACCGTTCGAGCACCTCGCCGTAGTCGATGCCGGGATGTGCCGTCACCAGGATCACCGCATCGGCCGTCTCGAGCGCGGAACTCAGGTCGACGCTCTCCAGCCCGAACTGAGCCAGCGCGGGAACGTACGGGTCGCTGTACGAGACGATCGCCCCGCGATCCCGCAGGACCTCCATGATCCGCAGAGCGGGTGACTCACGAATGTCGCCGACGCCGCCCTTGTAGCTGGCACCGAGGATCAGGATTCGAGATGCCTTCACCGACCGCTCGGCGTCGTTGAGAGCCTGCTCGATTCGTTCCACGCAGTAGTACGGCATCTGCTGGTTGATCTTGCCGGCTAGTTCGATGAACTCAGTGGACATGTGAAATTCACGAGCCCGCCAAGTGAGGTAGAAGGGATCGACGGGCAGGCAATGCCCGCCCATGCCGGGTCCCGGATCGAAACGCATAAACCCATACGGCTTCGTCGCGGCGGCGTCGACTACCTCCCAGATGTCGATGCCCATGCGGTCGGCGAGGATCGACATCTCGTTGACCAGCGCGATGTTGACGGAACGGAAGATGTTCTCCAGCAGCTTTGTCATCTCGGCGACCTCGGGACATGAAACCGTCACGACCGTCTCGCAGACTCGCGAGTAGACGGCGGCAGCCCGACGGGTGCACTCCGGCGTGATGCCCCCGACGACCTTCGGCGTGTTGCGCATCGAGAAGTCGGTGCGACCGGGGTCGACGCGCTCGGGCGAGAACGCGACGTTGAGCCCATTCCCGACCTTCAGGCCGTGCCGCTCCAGCAGCGGCACGAGCTGCTCCCGAGTCGTCCCCGGGTACGTCGTCGACTCCAAGATCACCAACTGGCCTCGTTGCACGACATGTGCGAGAGCGCGCGCCGCGCCTAGCAGCGGCTCGAGGTCAGGCTCGCGGTTCGGCGTCAAGGGCGTGGGCACGCAGATAAACACCGCGTCGGTGCGCGCCAGCGGCGCAAAATGCGACCACGGCTCGATCGAGTCCAGCGCCGCCCGCAGGCGCTCCGAGCTGATGTCCTCGATGTATGACTCCCCGGACTCGATGGCGGCGATCTTGCGCTCGTCGATGTCGACTGCCACCACGTGCTCGCCCGCCTCCGCGAACGCGACCGCCAGCGGCAGTCCCACGTAGCCCAGTCCGATCACACCGATTGTCATTTCGTGTGTCTCCTCGCGGTGGTGTTTGTTAACCGCGCCGGGGCGCTACGACGCGATGGCGAGTGCTGGGCGGGCTTCTGCCGCGACCGCTTCGCCCGCCGTGGCGATCCCGTTCACGTGTGCGTAATGGCAGGCCTCGGTGCGGTTCGCCACGCCGAGCTTGCGGTAGATGTTGGAGACGTGGAACTTGACGGTCTGCTGGGTGATCCACAGCTGGCCCGCGATTACGCCGTTCGTCGATCCCGACGCCACCAACCGCAGGATCTCCAGCTCGCGGTCGGTTAGGGACGAGTGGTTGTCGGCGACCGCGACCGGGGCCGCGCCGACCGAGCGAAGGCGGCGCGGCGCATGGACGATGTGGCCGTTGACCGCCTCTCGGACCAATGTGGTCAGGGCGGTCGGGTGAACCGACTTGGACACAGCACCGTTAGCACCGGCCTCGAAGGCGCGCTGCAGCCATTCGCCCTCCAGCGCCAGCGTCAGGAGGATCACGTGGAACTCCTCCTCGCGCTGCTTGAGTGCGTGGATGAGCGCGATCGTGAGCTCGGACCCGTCCGCCTCATCGATCAGCACGATGTCGGCGCCGACATCGGCGATCCGGGCAGCGCTGGCCTCGCGCGGATCCACGTATCCGAGGAGCTCGAGCGCGCTGTCCGCGCGGACGCCTGACCGGATCGCTGCCACGATCAGCGGGTTATCGGCTACGACCACGAGCCTTTTCATGAGCGCTCGACGCTCCGGGCATTGGCGCCCGTTTGACTAGCTCGATTCATCAGTCGCCTTCCGATTGGTTCCCTAAGATCCGTTGCCCCTTCTCGGCCGGAGCCGGCGGGGAATTCGCTGGATCTGTGCTCTGTTGCCGTACCAACGGCTCGAGCAGCGTGGGACTCGCGCCAGCCTCTGCGAACGTAGTGTTAAGAAGGATCCATCAGCCGCCGCAGCGTGACGAAGGCCGCCGGGTGCCCTTAAGCCCAGTCGGAGGGATGCCGATATCCTGGACGGAGATCCGTTGCTGACCACACCACCTTCCGGGAGCGCCATGAAGCGGCTGCTCGTCGTGGCCGAGAGCTCGCTGATCGTCGAAGCGATCTCCATCGGCCTCCGCAACAGCGGGGAGTTCAATCTGCTCGGACCGATGGACGGCAACAGTGCATCCGTGCAGTCGATCCTCGACGCCGAGCCGGATGTCGTCCTGGTCGACGAGATGGAGCACCGGGAGCGGATGCTCGAGCTGATCCGGGCGCTCAGAGCGGCCGTCGACAACGTCACCATCATCGTGCTGACCCTGGGCGCTGAGGAGGGGTGGATAGACGAGATCTTTGCCGCGGGGGCGACCAGTGCGATATCGAAGGCGACGCAGCCCGCCGCGCTGCCGACGCTCATCCGTGAAACGATCAACGGTCACGTCCTCCATCTCCACAAGCCGCTGGGCGCGGCTCCTGCGGCCACCGCGCGGCGGACGGCGCAGGATGGGCCCCTGTCGGCGCGCGAACTCGAGGTGCTTCAGCTGGTCGCGGCGGGATCGACGAACGGCGAGATCGCCCGGAAGCTCTGGGTCACCGAGCAGACCGTGAAGTTCCATCTCTCAAACATCTACCGGAAGCTGGAAGTGGGCAATCGGACCGAGGCGAGCCGTTACGCGCACGTCAACGGGCTGATCGGCGGCGAGCCATCGGCCGGTGCTTAGGCGCGCACTCCCCACATCCGAACCTGGTTGAGGCCGTGCCGGGTGAAGGTCCGTTCGAATGGGCGGCCGATTGCCCTTGCAGAGGTGCCCGACGACCGCAAGTTCCACGGGAAACAACTCGTTTCATATCCGATGGTCCTCCAGCCGCCAAGAAGCGAGCGTCAGGGTGTCGTCCATAGTTCCTGAGGCCGGAACCGGCACACCCTTCCGCAACTTGCTCTCCCGCGGCCGGCGCGGGATCCGGCGCTACAGTCGGAAGGGTCTCGCGCAGGAGATCGTCATGCGCTCTGCCCGGCCAGTTCTGGCACCGCTCGCGGCGCGCCGCCTTCGACGTGATGCTGGCCGAGCAGTCACGATCGACGATCTTCTCGACCTCGTATTCGAGTTCCAGCCCTACGGGATCAGTATGCGCCCGCTTCAGTCGCGCTGGGAGTTCCGCCGGCTCTTGGAGGAGCTGGAGCGGGTTCGCCCTGCGACGATGCTTGAGATCGGCACCGCGAGGGGCGGGAGCTTGCTGGCGTTCAGTGGGTTGTGTTCGCCAAATGCACACATCGTGAGTGTTGACCTCCCTGGAGGACCGTTCGGAGGCGGCTACCCCATGTGGAAGGTGCCGCTCTATAAGGCGATCGCCCGCCCTGGGCAGCGGCTCGATCTCGTGCGAGGGAATTCGCACAGCGCGAACACCTTCGCGCACGTAGAGCGCCTCCTCGGCGGACGGAAGCTCGACTTTTTGTTCATCGACGGGGACCATAGTTACGAGGGTGTACGGTCGGACTTCGACAGGTACAAGTCGCTAGTGCGACCGGGCGCCATCATCGCGTTTCACGACATCGCGGCACCGCATCCGGGTCGCCCGCTGATCAACGGAAATGACCCTGGCGAGGTGCCTCGCTTCTGGGTGGAGTTGACAACCGAGCGTCCCGGCCAAGCTATTGTTGACCCGGAGGGGTACGGGTGCTTTGGCATTGGCCTGATCCGGGCATAGCCGCGAAGAGCGGCTGTACCTCTCGTGGCATCGGCGGGAGTTGGGTTTGAACTCCCCCCGATGGGGGTGGCGCGGCGGTGATCGGAGCGCAGCGAGGTTGGTCGCGTGGAGCCGGCGCCGGCCGGCCTCCATCGCGCGGACAACAGCCACCTCGAGAACTGGCTTTCGGTCGTTCCCGCTTTCTTCGCGCACACGATGGATGGCTGCGAATGGGACACGACGGCGGCATTGTGGCGTCGGACGAGGCGTGCTGACCCGTCGTTCGTCAATATATTGACCGGCCTGCGCGGTTGAATAGCGCCACCTGGTGCCAGTCGTTAGGTAAAGTAAGTGGTCGGTTGCCTACGGCTTGTGCTTACCGAAGGCCGCCGATCAGGCCGCGGCGCGCTTCTTGCGCCATGATGAGCGCAGCTCACCGTGTACCGCTGTGCGAACGGCGACACCGAGCGGATTCGCGTCGAGCGCGGTGGCAGCCGTCCTCAGGCGCGAAGATGCCACTGCCGCGAGCAACTCCGGCCCTGTGCTGGCGATCGTCACCGTTCCTCGCGCGGCTAGCGCCTGCGCCAACTCAAGCTGGTGGTCGTCGCCAATCTCTGAGTACCGCTTCAGCCTCGGGAAGGTGACAGGAACATGTCCCGCGCGAAGCGCGCACACAATGCTTCCGACCCCACCATGGCACACGACGACCTCTGCCTCTTCCATCAACTCCACGATCCTCCCAAATGGCAGGAAGACATCGGCTCTAGCGCACGGCGGCGGCGTAGCCCGTCCATGTTGGACATATAGCTCGTCGCGAGGCAGTGCGCTCAGCGCGTCCATCATCCGATGGAACGGAATCTCCCCTCCTGCGGCACCGCACGTTGCAAAAATCATAGGATGCTCCCGGCATAGATGGCCCGCCGCCCAGCAGCGCTCGTGGGCCACTGCACAAAGAACGCGTCCGCGAGGGGATAGACCATCCTCCCACTGAGGCTTGGCCGCTCAAGGCGCGTGAGGCTCTCTACGTGGACAAGCCGCAGGCGGTGCAGTCGACCAACGATGAAGAACGGAACCTCGAGGTGCGCTCCGGTAGACAGGATCACGTCTGGCTTGTACTCGCGTACCGTCGCCCAAGCCAGTCTCAGATTCCGCAGCAAACACGAGATGCTGTGCCTCCTTGGTCCGTAGCCGTAAACGACGTCCTCGTCCGCGAGCAGGTGGGTGGCATCTACCGTGCGCTGCGTCACGAACCGATGGTCGAGGTCCCGCCACGCGTGCTCGAGAGCGAGCAGTTCCAGCAGGTGGCCCCCACCGCACGCGACCAGCAAGATGCGCTCGGCGTTCTGTCCGTTCGGCCGTGGCGACTTCCTTGCCGCTAGCGACGAGGCCAGGCCGCTGAAGAGTTTGTCCATGTCGTGATACCAGGTCGTTTGCCGACGCTGATGGTGCTCGTCGGTGACTCTAAGCATTCCCGCGGGCCCCGTCGCCAGCCGTAAGGATGGACTTCGCAGACGTAACCTGCACCATCGACCAGCACGCTCTGCGAGGACGGCACATCGTCAGTTTCATCATCTCTTCTCGATCGATGGCGCCGAGCGCTGTGGGCGGCGCCCAAGATCGGCCGGCTCGAACTCGATGCCGCAGGCATCGAGCTTTCGCTCGATGTTCCGGATTCGCCTGCTGGCGCCCTGGCGCTGGCCCCCGGTCTCGGCGGCCTGGTGAGCCTTGATCCAAGCGGCGCGAGCGGCGAGAAGCTGCTCCGGGGTCGATGGAGCCGCCGACGATCCGCGCGACGGCGACAGTGGCGCCGGCTGGAACTCGACGCCGCGGTCGGTGAGTGCCGCCTCGATCTTGCGGATCCGGCGCGTGGCGCCGGCTTTGACCCCGGCCGTCTGCGCAGATTTCCGGGTCTCCAGCAGCGTGGCGCGCTCGTCGAGCAGCTCTTCCGGAGTCGATGGCGCCGAGCGCTGTGGGCGGCGCCCAAGATCGGCCGGCTCGAACTCGATGCCGCAGGCATCGAGCTTTCGCTCGATGTTCCGGATTCGCCTGCTGGCGCCCTGGCGCTGGCCCCCGGTCTCGGCGGCCTGGTGAGCCTTGATCCAAGCGGCGCGAGCGGCGAGAAGCTGCTCCGGGGTCGATGGAGCCGCCGACGATCCGCGCGACGGCGACAGTGGCGCCGGCTGGAACTCGACGCCGCGGTCGGTGAGTGCCGCCTCGATCTTGCGGATCCGGCGCGTGGCGCCGGCTTTGACCCCGGCCGTCTGCGCAGATCTCCGGGTCTCCAGCAGCGTGGCGCGCTCGTCGAGCAGCTCTTCCGGAGTCGATGGCGCCGAGCGCTGTGGGCGGCGCCCAAGATCGGCCGGCTCGAACTCGATGCCGCGCGTGTCGACCTGTCGCTCGATCTTCAGGTTCGGTGCGACGTCCGACTCCGTCGAATGCACAGGCCTGATGTGGTAAAGACGTTCTCCGCCGCGACCGAAGACGAAGCGGCGCCGGTCCAGTGAGATCGATCGGCTGCGCGGCTTGGGGTCGCTGGACGTCCTGCTTGGCGAGTGAGATGCGTCGCGACGCTTCTCCGCGGCCCGGTTCGCCCGCCCTGGCGTGCCTCGTGACACCGCGACGGCATACGTGTTGGCGTGGGAGGAATCGCCGACTCTGTTGACGGTGACCGCGTCGTCTGGCTTCGCGGGGGCCAGGTGCAGGACGATGGAGGAGAAGCCGATCAAGATGAACGTCAAGGCCGTCGCCTGGACGAATGAAAAAGCGTCATAGGTGCCCATCGCGATCGCGAAGCCGAGGAGCGCGGCAGCGAGAGCTATGGGGAGTAGTCCGTCCGGCGATTCTCGTTCGGTCTTGGCCCGTGCTCCAAGTCGGCGTATGGCGCGGAAGAACAACCAGCCCCAGGCAAGCACGCCGAGAATGCCCGTCTCGAGCAGGGTCTTCAGCCACTGATCGTCGAGGACAGGCGAGTTGACGCCGTTAACCAGCTGCCCTCTGCTCATCGCGAGGCTGGCTGCAGTTGGCACGGTGCTACTGGTCTGGGCGGTCGATGCCTGGAAATTCCCATCCCCACCTGTGACGCGCGTTCCATAGCCTTCACCCAGCAGGGGATTGTGCTCCGAGAACTCGTGGAGTGCCGTTGGAACACGCGATGCACGCGAGAGCTGGGCGCCGTGGACAGTGGCGCCCTGTTGCGCGACCAGCCCTCCAGACGGGAAGAACCCACCGTACACGCCACCAAGGGCACCAGGTGCCACGACGTGCACGAGCACAACCATCGGGATTATTGCCGGCCAGAAACGGAGGGTCTGACGCGGCCGCAGCCACAAGAAGACGCCGACCATCGCCGCCACACCTAGCATCCCGGTTTTCGACCCGCTCGCGAACTCGCCCAGCAGGAGCACCACAAACGCCAGCCACCACACTCGCTTGCGGAACTTGACCGCGAGATATATGGCGAACGGCATCAGCATGCTCATCGTCGTACTGAGCTCGATCGGATGCCCGGCGGAGGCCGTCGCTCGGACGCGGCCTCCGCGCAATATGTTCTCCTGAATATCGTTAAAGTTGAGCGGAAGTACCAAGTGAAGGTCATCGAAGATATTCACGCCGGTCTTCATCTGGATTACCGCGACTACTGCGACGATGCACCCTGCACCCACCATGATCGCTATCACCCGGTCGAGGGCTTCACGGGTGCGAATGACGCTCACGATCATGTACACGACCAGAACGAAGCAGACGAACAGCCAAACCGACTTGATCACGTTTGTCTCGACGAGGCTGACGCGAGATGGGTTGGCCACCGCTGAGCCAAATACCGCCAGCGTCATCAGCAGCAGCGGCCCCTCGAAGCCCGTGGACCTGAACCGGACACGACGATCGACCAACAACGATGCCAGCCAGCCAACTAAGAAGATCCCGACGACAACGCGATACGGCTCCAGCTGGAACGGCAGCACTGCGGGAAAGGTGTAGCGGCCGTCATTGGGGATCAGGAGGATCACCAGCAACAGGGTGACGATCACCCGGCGCCAGTCGGCAAGGAACGAGACGGCACGGATGCCTAGTACCACCCCGAGGACTGCAGCAGCGGGGATCTCGCCCTGCCCGCCCCTCAGGATGTCTATCGCCAGGAGCCAGACCGCCCCGACGATCAGTACTGCTGAGGTCGGGGGTCGGCGCGCCCGCAGGGCGCTCATGGGGAACTGGCGGAAGCGGCGCCGATTCCGTTCGACGCACCCGTATGCGCGTCGTCGGCTTCGGTCACCAAGCGCTCGGCCCAGAACTCGCCCTCGCTGCTCTTGCCTGACTTGTCCAGCTTGAACGCGAGGCCCGTCACGCAACCCAGGACGAGAACGAACAGGAGCAGCGAGGTGACTTTGCTGGGCCCGGAGACCAGCTTGGTCTGCACGCCGTCCTGAATGGACGAGAACTGCACACGCCGTGACTGCGGAACGTCGCTCGCGGCTTGGGCACTCGTGACGTAGCTCTCGAGGGTAGTCGCAGCGAGCGCGGCCAGCTTGTGCGCGCCCGCCCGAGTCGCACCGGCGACCGACACCTGCACCAGCGGCAAAGCAGCTCCGGTTGCTGGATCGGACAGTCCAGTGGCCACGACCTTGGCCCCCGGATCGACTCTATGAATCTCTCCCTGAACCACGTCGCCGTTCGCGAGGGCGGCATAGATCGGCGCCAGCGACGCCATGTAGCTGACCCCGCTTCCTGCGCTGGCCGCCGTGACCGGCTGCGCCGCCGCACCGTAAGGATCGCGCCCTTGCGTGATCAGTAGCTGCGCCTGGCTCTGCCAGACTTCTGGGGCCAGCTTGGTATACGAGAGGGCGGCCGCAACAACGGCAAGCACGGTGCCACCGATCATCAGTAGCTTGTGCCGACGCAAAACGCCAAAGAATCGTTTCAAGTCCATTTCAGCGCCGTCCTCCAGGGTTGCCGCTCACGTATGCCACCGCGGCCTCGGTCCGGTTGCTGACTCCCAGCTTGCGATAGACCGACGCCAGGTGGAACTTGACCGCTGACGTGCTCACCTCCAAGAGAGCAGCTATCTCCGGGTTAGTGTGACCTAGCGTCGTCAGCTCGACGACCTGGGTTTCACGTCGAGAGAGCTTGTGGCGCTTCGATGGTGGTTGAGTTGAAGACTGCGGCTCGAACATGGACTCGATCGTAGGTCCGGCGCCGCCAACCGCACATCCGGCATCCGGCGGGGTTTCCGACGCCGACGCTGGCCGATCGGCTAGGTATCTCTGCCGGCGGCGGATCTGAATGTTGGGCCGCGCACCCGCGCACAGATCGTAGCCCGGTGGCCCGCGGACGTACGGAAGACGGGAGCGTGCCGCTCGCCCGCCAGCGCAGGAGCTGCTTGGGAGTGGCACGGGAGCAAGGCCCGCGCCACGGCGACCATGATGACCTCGTCAGGCGTGATCGTGAGTCGTCGGCCTGTGCACCACCACGAGCAGGCAAGAGGTCTTCCGACGGTCTCGCCTACCGTGCTGGCTCAACCACCAGGGCCGGCCCCAACTCGGAATCACTTATCTAGTGGATCCGGTAGAGATGGACACCGTAGCCAGCGAAAGAGTCCTTGAACGACCCGTGAGTCATCGTGAGCTTCCGACCTTCGCCGAGGACAGTTACCGTGCCGGTGCTGCCGCCCGGAACGCTGAACGTCACGTTGGCCCCAGAGGCGTCGGCGGCATCGGCAAAGGCATAGGTGTATCCGCCCGAGCGCTTAGTCATCACGTGGATCTTCACCGAGGCCGAGGCCGTCACTCCGGGTGTGATGGTGTCCGAGTTTAGGACCCGTGCGAGCGACGTGATCTGAGAGTCGTCGGTACTCATCTGTGTTCGGATGCGAGGGATCGACAGGCAGCCGGCCTCGTCGAACGACGGCGAGATGATGTGGCAGAAGTACCCGATTCCGTTTGCTCCGGCGATGATCGTGCTCCAGGTCTCAAACCGAAGATCGGCGGGGCTCGGAGCTTTGTTACCAGTATCGATGGGAGTCGTCTCCAAAATTGGCATGACCGGCTTGTCCTGCCCGGCAGCGGCCAACCATGTGTGTAGGTTTGTCACCCCGAGACTGGGGGCATTGAGCGGCAGGCCGTAATTGCGCGAGTAGATATCGAAGGTCGCGATCGTCGCGCCACGCATATATCGGGCATAGTAGTCCGCGTGGTAATGACAGACCGCGCCCCGGTTCGTCGTGTTCAGCGCAACGCCGTCGTTGAAGTCGATCACGACCGCTCGACGCGGGATAGTACGGTCTGATGCCTTGATAGCCGTGGTCTCCTTTTGAATGAAACTCGGGGCCACGCACGGGCCATAACTGTGTGCGGTGGTACTTTGCGCAGTATCCGGCTCATCCGGGAGGTCGAACCAGCCTTTGATGACGCTGGAGGAGGAGGTGCCGCGACTTCCGCCCTGACAGGTCTGAGGATCAGCGAGTGGGTAGGTCTTACCGTCTGCGCCAAGGTAGCTCTTGCCGGGATTGCCGCCGGTCGAGCATTCGATGACTTTCATGCCCGCCGACTTCAGAGTGGCGAGATCCGTCGAGCTATATGCATCCGGAGCGATGAACGTGTTGATGCCAATAGATCGGTAGGCCGATAGGTTAGCCGTACCCTGGTACCAGACCATGAGCGGGAAGAAGTTTGGGTTGGGCGAAAGTCCGTTGCCGGGGTTTCGTGTCCCATGCCGGCCCGTGGCGTATACATAGAGCCCTGAATATCTGGCGCGCCCGGCGGTGGCACCCACCTGCGGAGATGGGGCGAGAGAATGGCCGCGTACCTGCGGGCGCGCGGCTGGAGATTGTGATGTCAAGACCGCTATTCCGGCGAGCCCCCCCGCGATAGCAAGCAGCGAGCCTGTAAGTAGCACCAGACGGTGACGCATAAGACCTCCCACGGAGTCAGTGAGCGTTGGAGGGCTCTTCTCGTCGAAGGTCGACGTGAAGCACAGTGAGCAGTCGAGGCAGATGCGGTGGTACCCCGGCCGTCGTGCTTACGGTGACAGGCGGTCGAGAGTGCGTCAACTGACCGAGGGGATAGCTTGATCGAGTCGCCTACTCATTTGGCGGTCGCTGGTCGAATCTGGAACGCTGGGCGTAGAACCCAGCGTGCGGCTACGACGATCCCGAGGGGCGCGACGCGCTGGTCGAAGCGTCGCGTAGCTCGAGCAGCTCGAGGCCCTGGCTTCCGTGGAGGCGACGGATTCGACCCCTGGCCGGGGTGGTCGCCGGGGGCTCTCCGCTTGCTACGTCGATTGCCGGTGCAGTGCCGGGCGCTGGTTGCGACGGTGCGATGTCATACGGCGGCCTCGAGCGATCCGCGCGAACTTCCGCCTCGGCATCCGCGGTGCCGCGGAGGTTCTCGAAGATGAACGCGAGGGTTATCGCGGCCGCAACGACCCCAACGAACACGAGCAATGCACCGGTCGGCTTGTGACCTTTGAGCAGTTTGGCCTGAAAGCCCTCCTGCACAGGCGAGAGCTGCACCCGTTGCACCGCGAAAATGCCGCCCGCCGCTTGCTGGCCAGCGACGTACTTTGCAAGCGCAGTCGCGGCGAGTCTCGCCAACTTCTGGCCAAGGGCCTTAGAGTGGGCTGTGACGGTCAGCTGGACCAATGGCAAGGAGCCTCCCGATACTGGATCGGCCAGGGAGGTGGCCACAACCGTAGAGGTCCGCGAGACTCTGCGAACCTGACGCTGAACGACATCTCCGTTCGCGATCGCGGCATAGATGGGGGCCAGCGATTCCATGTAGTCGACCCCGCCGAGCTGAAGGGGGTTGTGTGATGTCGGCTTGGGGCTGTTCAGGGTGAGCCCCTCCACGGCGTTCCCGTAGGGATCGTTCTGTTGCGTGATCAGCAGCTGTGACTGGGTTTGCCAGACCTCTGTGCTGCTCGGCACCATTGTCAGCTTGCCATGCGAGAAGGTGGGCCGGCCATACGCGAAGATCGCCAAAACGGTGGCAAGCACGACTCCGCCAAGCACCAGTCGCTTGTGGCGTCGGAGAACCTCAGAGAAGAGCTTCAAATCCATGTCAAGGCCGTCTGGCTCAGCGACTCAACGTATGCCACCAGGGCGTGCATCTCGAGGATCGTACGTCTTGCGCCCGCCCCGGGCCATGTTCCTTCGGCGGGGCTATCTGTAGCCGCTGGACGATCGGCTAGGTGCCAGCTAAGGCTACTCGGACGTAGCGCACGAGACGCTCCGCGCCTAGGACGCAGTCAAGATGACGCGCGCCTCCACGTAGACGCCTCCGCCAAGGGGCCGCCGGGCCCGAGGTGGGCAGCCGTTAATGCTGCCGGCGACGCCGCATCTCCAACGATCGGTGAGAGAGACGCTAGAGCATCGCGTAGCGAGGTCAGGGCCAGTCCGCGGGCGTTCGTCCACTCGGCGATCAGAGGGATAGCTTCCGCGGTCGGCAGAGCGCTAGGACGCTGGCCGTAGACCGCCGAGTCGTGGAGCAGCATGATCCCTCCGTCGTCGATCTGCTCGCAAGCGACCTCCGCAATTCGGCTGGCGGGCAAGTTCTCCCAATCAAGTCCCCATGCCGACCAATAGACCGTGGCCAGACCGACTTCGCGGCAGGTGTCGGCGGCAGCGGCGGACATCTTCCCGAATGGCGGCCGGTACCACTGGCAGCGAACGCCAATCGTATCCTCGACGGCTGCGCGACCGCGCAGAACATCATCCCGGCTACGCGCAGGATCGATGAGATCCTGGCGCTCATGCCCATGGCCATGCAATCCGATCTCGTGGCCCCGACGCACGATCTCGTGCGCGATGTCGGCGTGGGCATTGAGTTGACTACCCAGCACGAAGAACGTCGCCCGAGCGCCGGTCAGGTCGAGGGCATCCAATACCGCAGGGGTAGAGTCGGCGTCGGGACCGTCATCGAAGGTCAGGATCGTGCGGCCTCCCGGGGCGACACGTTCGATGCCGGGGTGTCTCCGCCAGCGCGCAGCGCGGCCGGGGTGCCACTCGTACAATCTCTCCCGCGCTGATCGCGGGATGAATTGCCTGAGTTTGTGCGTTTGCTTGAGCGGATTCATGTGCGATCCCGAGCCAGATGAGGATCACGTGTTCGGAAGAGCGATTGGGGGGCACGCGAGCCGGCGCTATGCCCTGATGACGCCGATGCCAAAACGTCCGTGGCTCGCCGGTCGTCTCGGCGCCTCCCGCTCCGTCCGTGACGTAGCACGGTCACGGCCTTGAGACCTGCCTCTTGGAAACCATGGCGCAGAGCGTAGTCGGCCTAATCGGCGCGACGACATCCCAACGAGGGGTCTGCGCGACTGTAGTACCCCCAAAATGGCTAGTGCCGGATGTTCAGGCGATTTGCCCAACCGATCGGCGTGGTTTGCGCTACGGACGCCCCCGAACTCGACCGGCGGCGGTGCGAACGGCTATGGCCTCTTCGATTCCCCGGCTCACCCCGGCGATCCATTGGTCGTTGCTGTGCCTGGCCTCCACGAGTTTGCGTCCGGCGGCGCCCAGTCGCCGGCACATCTCCGGGTCGCCCCACAGTGCGACGATCGCTGCCCGCAAGGCCTCGACATCGAACGGCGGAACCCGCAGACAGTTCACGCCGTGCTCGAGGACGCCGATCTGTCCGGCCGTGTCCGTGCAGATCACTGCCTTACCCATTGCGAACGCCTCGAGGATACTGGTGATACCGTTGTCACTGTCCGAAGGCAGCAAGGGAACGACGACGAACCGTGATCGCGCGTACAGCGCCCGTAGCTCAGCAAAAGTCTTCGCTCCCACGGTCACGCCAACAGGTAATGGTTGCTCATCGACGGTCGCTCGCCACCACTTATCTGAAGTCGTGTTGAATATGCCACTGGCTGCGGCGATGTGACAGGAGATCACAAGTGGCCGCAGCGCCTCTAGCAGGGTCCCGTAATCGCGCATCTCCTGTCCCACGCTGCAGATCATGTCCCCCGCTCCCGTCATCGGACGCCAGAATCTGGTATCGGTGCCGAACCGCACGTTGACGAACCGCTCGACCGGCACACCCAGCTCCTGCTCGACGAACTGGCGCTGGCGCGGTGCACAGACGATGAACCGGTCGATGCCGCGTTGGATCATGCCCAGCGGAATAGCCTTCTTGCGCTTTGATGGCCACATCAAGATGGCGACGTGGGCCGGCCGGCGCTTCCATGTGAGGATCAGCGCTGCTACCGCGATCGCCGGCAGATCACTCCAAGTCAGCACGGCGTCGTAGTGACGGCCGCGGAGCAGAATCTCAGTCAGTTGCGCGATCATCGGCGGCACCCGACGTAAGAGCCGGCCGCGCACCCCCGGCATCTCGGCGAAATAGCGATCGTCGATGAGCGTCGCGCCGATGGTGTCATCGATCGAGACTGCATCGGGTATCGCATCGGTCGCCACCTGGCGACGCAGCTCCTGGTCTGGAACGACGTTCCTGCGGTTGACAATGACCATGGTGCGGAGTCCAGCCGCAGAGGGAGCCGGAGAGCTGCGCCCGCCGCTGTCCGTCTCTGGGTAATCGACCTCTGTCACCGAAAATGCCTGCTCGATCACGGCCGGTGTAGTGGGATCGCAGCGCCCTTGACGCTCCCGGATGACATCGCCGGCCTGGGGCCGCGCAGCGGGCCGGACAGCGCGGCGAAAGGAGGTGGCGCCAAGGCTAGCAACGTCCGCAGCGCCGCGCGGGCCGCGCGGCGGCGCGCATCCCGGTCGGGATCGCCGGTCTTCCAACCGACACCGCGGCGGGCGTAGAACAGTGCCAACGCGGCGGTGCTCAGGTTGCGCCGAACTGGCCCCTCGTGTTTATACATGTATTGCCGGCGCGAATAAGCACGCTGGGCTGTCAGGCGGCTATCGACCGACTGTGGTCCCTCGTAGTGCACGATCGTCATCTCCGGGACATAGCGGATAGCCCATCCTGCGGCTTGCACACCGCGACAGAGATCGGGCTCCTCGCTGTAGAGGAAGTACCGCTCATCCATCATGCCGGCATCGGTCACGGCCGCACGCCGGGCCAGCATGAATGACCCCGCGACCCAGTCGCATTCAGTCTCCCGATCATATGCTCGAAGGTCGAGCTCGCGCTCGCCCATCCACGAGGCGCGGACGCGAAACCGCTCGGATCCCACCGCCTCCAGCAGATAACGCAGCGGACTCGGGAAGCGCCGGATGGTGTGGCAGAGGTCTCCGAGGCCGTCGAGCTGGCGACATCCAAGCAGTCCGACCGAGGGGTGCTCGCGGAGATAGCTGAGAAGCGTTTCGAAGGTCCCGGTTCGGATCTCGGTGTCGGGATTCAGGAACAGCACGAACGGGGCATCGACCGTCTCGAAGCCACGATTGTTGCCGTGCGCGAAACCTCGATTCTCATTCCTCACCACCCGGACGTCTGGAAACTCCCGTTCGACGACGTCCACAGAGGCATCGGATGACGCATTGTCGACAACCACAACCTCTAGCCCGACGTTGCCGGCGTGGGCATATACCGAGGCCAGGCACGCGTTCAGCCACCTGGCACTGTTGTAAGACACAATTATGACGGCAAGGTCGGCCATCGCAGCTTTCTACCACCGGCCGCCGCGGGCGAGCCCATCCATAGGACCAGACCCCCGAGCCAAACCCCGACCCCGTTCTGAGTACGACGATCGGACGGCGGGTCCGCGCGTGGACTTCACGTCGGCACCGCCAGCGCTTCTGCGTGGTGGCGCCGGGCCCGGACGTTCCGGATCTCGGCGATCAACTCCGGCACCACCACGAGGCAGGTTCCCGCGTAGACCAGCATTCCCAGAACACTGACGGCGGCGAGGCACACCACGGGCGCGCTGTGGAGCGATACCAGGTACGAGCGCAGGGCCAGGCAGCTCGCCACCATTACCCCCGATGCGATCATTACACCGAGTAGCGTTCGCGCGACCTCGAGGATCGAGGTCGACACCGCGCGTGCCGTAAGCCAGATGTAAAAGACTTGGAGGGGCACCGACACCGCGGCATAGCAGATGGACACACCCACAACGCCCCATCGCAGACCGACCGCAAAAGCGCCGAGTACCGCAATCGTGTTGAACACCGCGAACCGAAATACGGTCTCTGTCTTGTCGACCGCCGCCAGGACGCGTTGGCCGATCAGTGCCATGCCCTGCGCGAGCGCCACGACGGCGAGCAGCTGTAGGACGGGCACCGCCGACCGCCATTTATCGCCCAAGATGACAGCGACAAAGTCGGGCGCGACGACGATGAATCCGAGCATGGCCGGGATGAAAACAGCGCCAATCACCCGCAATATGCGCAGCCAGACCTCCGCTATCTGCTTGTGATCGTTCTGCCAGCGCGAGAATGCGGGAAACAGCGCCAACTGCAGTGGGGCGATGACGCGAGCCAGCGGTAAGAACATCAGGTTGAAGGCCACGGAATACGCGCCCAGGGCGGCCGACCCAAGAAAGCGAGCAACCATCAGGGTGTCCGCGTTGTTGGTCACGAAGGTCAGCATGTTCGATCCGCACAGCCTGGTTCCGAAGCCAGCGAGATTCCGGAAGCTGGTCCGCGAGAACAGGAGCCGAGGCCTCCACGAACAGCATGCCCAGATCAGCAGTAGCCCGGAAGCGCTCGTCGCGACTTGCCCGAGGACGAGCGCCCAGGCGCCCGCACCGAGAAATGCCGCGGTGAGCGCCACCGTGCTCCCGACGATCGCTGCGCCACCAATCCTCAGGTTCACAAGCTTGAACTGCATCTCTCGGTCCAGCAACGCTTGGGGCGTCATCTGGAGCGCCGTGAGCACGAAGCTCAGGGACAGCACCGCGAACAGTGGGCGCACTGCCGGCTGATTGTAGAAATCCGCCAGCGGGCCTGATAGCAGTAGTCCGCTCACTGTCAGGAGGATGCCAATGGCGGCGGTACACCAGAACATCGTCGAGCGGTCGGCTTCTGTGATCTCACGCCGCTGTATCAATGCGGCTCCCATCGAGACGTCCGCTACGACGACCACAATCCCCTGAAACAGCAGTGTCATCCCCGCCAAACCATAGTCTCGCGGCGACAGGAGACGGACAAGCACGAGGCTCGTCACGATCTGAGTCACCTGCATCACGCCCGCGGTCGCCATGCTCCACTTGAATCCGGTGAGGATGCGCCCACGGATCTCGTGGTCTCCAAGCTCGCGTCGCTGCGCGGGTGCCTCGACGCCCAAGACGTCGTTCGGCACCTTCTCTGCGCCTTCCGCCGCGTGGCTCCCACATTCTTGCTGACAGGCAGTCATTTCAACCATCAACGCTCCTGCCGAGTGACTCCTACCGCGACCCCAAACCACTCGCCGGAGATGATCCGGCAAGTCCGCAGTATTGGCTCGGTAAGTTCAGAACACACGCCCAAGTGACTCGCGCAGGCGAAGCGGGAGCCGGCGTGCTCGCTGTTCATAGCGCATGTGAGCAAGGACGCCCGGATCAGGGGACCGCGGCTCTCGTCTGAGCACGGCGGCCACGTATCCGGAAATCAGGGCTAGGGCGGCGGGTTGGCGCCGCGCCCGCCAGAGCGCCCGCGCGACCAAATACGAGAAGCGGTACCCCATGTAATGCCCGGTCTTACCCTCCTCGTGCCAGCGCTTGCGCTGCGAGCCATCGCGGATCCCCTCCATCCGATGGTGACGGAATGGCGTGTCCTGGATCGTCCGCGCGCTCCAACCGCGGATTTGGGCTTTGATGGAGTCGATCTCGTCCCACCCCATCCGCTCGTCCAGTGGCAGCACCTGCTGCAAGCAGTCCCAGCGGTAAGAACGGCAGGCTCCCCACACGTGATGGCGGGTGCCGAACAGCGGGCGCCATTCTCCGTCGCGCAACTCGGTGCAGACGCCGCTCGCGAGTCCGAGGCGAGCATCCTCGGCGAACGCGGCAACGAGTCGCTCGAAGTAATCGGGCTCGAACGAGAGGTCGGCGTCGAGTTTCACCACGATGTCCGGGACCAGGTCGAGCGCTTCGACGCCAGTGATGAAGCCGCGTACGATCGGCCCTCCCCGCACGGGACGCATGGGTCCGCCGGTGGACAGCGTTCTCACAAATGGCACGCGCTCAGCGAGACGCGCGGCCAGCTCGAGTGTGTCGTCGGTCGAGCCGGTATCGACGATCATCCACCTCTGAGGCTTCAAGGTCTGACACTCGATACTCGCGGCGAGGCGGGTCAGATTCTCCAGCTCATCGAGAACCGGAGTGATCAGCGAGTAACTGAGAGGAGACGACGCCGAAGGGCGTTCGCATGCGGCGGGGGTAATGCCGCCTCTCACGAGGGTGGATGATCGCTCAGACACGTTGGCAGACCTCGGTACGGGTGTGTTTGTCCAGACCTTCGAGTCTCGAAGCTACCTGTGGCCCGCTGATCCCGCCACGGCTCGATAGGACAGGAACCCGGCCAGACCACTCCCCGGATGGTCAGGTCCCCCCGGCTTCGAGCGAGACAGCGGCCGGTCCGAGCGAACGAGCGGCCGCTCCTGCGGGTGTTGCGCGCCGGCGCTACGCAGAGGCGGGCTCGCCACGAGGCGGAGCAGCGCCACGCAGAGCCGGGAGCCACGGGCTGACTCAGCGATGGCATGACCGTCACCTGGCCGCGCCCACCGCACGATTCCATGTCCGCGGACTACGCGGTTGACGCTCGCTGGCGAAGCAACTGGAGCGGGGTGCGCAGCAGCAGGCGAAGATCGAGGCCCAGCGACCATCCGCGCACGTAGGCGACATCCATGTCCAGCGCCTCACGGAAGGTGCAGTTGGCACGGGCAGTGACCTGCCAGAGGCCGGTGATGCCCTGAGGCATGGCGAACCGCTCCAGGTGATAGGGCTCGAAGATCTCCGTCTCGTAAGGGATGCACGGGCGCGGGCCGACAAGCGACATGTCGCCGCGGAGGACGTTTATGAGCTGGGGAAGCTCGTCAAGGCTGGTGCGGCGCAGGCCGCGGCCGAAACCGGTCACCGCGTCGGTGCGCTCCAGCTTGTACATCCCGCTCGTGTCGTCGGGATCCGCGCTGCCTGCGCTCGACAGGCGGACCGCCGCCCGGTGCACCGATTGGTCGGTGTCGACTTTCATGGTCCGGAACTTCAGCGCCGTGAACTCCTTCATATTCGTGCCGAGTCGCGTTTGGCGGAAGAACACCGGACCGGCCGAGTCCAGGCGGATCCGCAGCGCTATGTAGGCGAACAGCGGCGCGAGCGCGACGAGCGCCAGCGCGGACACCGTGACGTCGATCGCCCGCTTCAGCGCACGGGCAATCGGTGAGGCGTGATTGGGAGGCAATCCCAACAGCGGAAGGCCTTCCACTGAGTGCACCATGACGCGGGGCCCGACGAGCTCAAACAGGCGTGGCACCAGATCGATTTGCACGGGGAACGCTCGCAGCTGACGGAGCAGCGCGAGCAGTTCGTCCTCCGGTTCCTTGGAGAACGCGATGATGACGCGCTCCACGTCGAGGCTCTTCACCACCTCCGCCAGTCGCTCCGGCCCGCCGAGGATCCCGAGATGGTCCGGCAGGTCGCCGCGCCGCGTCTTGGGCTCCCGGTCGAGGAAGCCGACGACGTTCAGACCGTACTCGGCGTGCCTGACGAGCTTGCGGGCGATCAGCTGACCGACCTCCCCGGCTCCCAGGATCAGCGTATTCTGGACGTAAGCCCGGGACCGGCGGCACAGACGACGCGTCGCCGTCCGCACCATGGGCACGATGCAGATCGTGAGCGCCCAGAACGTGATCAGGGCATATGTGCCTGGAGCGGCGTGGCCCGCCAGGCGCGTGGCCACCAGCAGGATCCAAACGCCGATTGTCACCAGGTAGAAGACTTTCACTATGTCGTCGGCGGTTGAGTGGTCGGCGTGCTCCTGGTCAGCGCGGTAAAGGCCCTGGAGCTTGGCCACGACCAGCCAGCTCGGTAGGGTGCAGCAGAACACCACCAGTTGCTTCGTGGAGCCGAAGGCGCCGGAGCCTCCCCAGAAGAGTGTGGTGAGCAGGTAGGCCAGGCTGAGTCCGAGCAGGTCGGCGATCATCAGGCTGCGTGGCACCAGCCGGATCCGGCGCTCGAGATCAGAGCGGCCCAACAGGGCCCGGCTGTGATCGTCCATCGCTGCGACCAGGTCGCCGGCCACGAATGTCTCGCCGGCGGGCGGATCCACTGGTGGAGTGGCCGACAGGCGGCCCGGGTTGATCGGGGTGACGGAACTCATCGCACGCAGCATGAACAGAAATGCACCGTGCGCGCTAGGCCAGTATGGCCCGCACGCTCCAATCCCGGTCTAAGGACCGGCGCGATACCTGGCCCTTCGTTCAGGAGACCAGAGGCAACTCGCCGTCCACAGGGTGAGCTGGCTGAGTCCGACCGTCCACAGGGTGAGCTGGCTGAGTCCGATGCGGACGCCCGGCAAGCGCGTGCTGCCGGGGAAGAGTGCCGGCTCATCGCCCGGCGCAATACTGGCAACGCCCGGCGATCCCACCGGTTGGGGAGCGCAGTCTGGGCTTTCGGCTAGGCCACACGAGCGCTCGATTTGCGAAGCTCACGCACAGATGGATCAATTGAGTCACATCCGAGAACGGCCCGCGGCCTGCACACCCGTCGTCCGGCCTCCGGCGGATCGGATGCGTCGAGTCATCATCGCGGGAGTACTCGTGAGCGCCGCGATGTTCGCCCTACTGGCCGCAGGTCAGTTGATCGACTACGGCGTCTTCAATCTACGGATCAAGGCGCTCAACACCGACACCCACGCCAGCGTGTTCGGGGTTGCGAGCCTCCTCGCGGAGGTCGCCGCCGCGGCGGCGATCACGTGGCGAGCCAGCCGTACGGACCGGCGCCGCTGGACGTGGTTCGCGCTTGGCGCGCTCGTGGCAGCTCTAGTCCTCTTCCGAGGGCTGGCCAGCTTCGACGCCGCGACGCTGGCCGCGCCGTTGGCGTGCGTGCTCCTCCTCGTGTGCTGGCTGACGTGGCCCGATCCTCGCGCCGCCCGAACCGTCGTGTGGGCAGCCCTCGTCCTAATGGCGACATCGCTCGCGCTGCACCAAGTGGGGGAAGCTGCGGACGTCGTCAATCACAGCGGCTACAGCTGGTCGTACCAGCTCGTGACGGTCGCCAAGCACGGGTGTGAGCTCGCCGGCTGGCTGCTCGTTGCTACGGGCATCATCGCGGGCATCGAGGGTCGCCCGGTGCGTGGAACCGCCCGCGCTCGGAACGTCGCTCCAGAGATGGGCTCCTTCACGCCCTGATCCGCGCCCGCGCCCGCTGACTCGCGCGGCGGGCGGATTGTCGCCTCAAAAGCCCATCGATGCCCGGAGCGTTGATCAGGCAACGTACACGAGAAAGTGGAGAACGCCTTGCTGAACGGTCTGATGATGGACGACTTCCAGCTGTCGCTGACGACGCTCGTCGAGCGCGCGGAGCAGCTGAGTCCGACCAGCGAGGTGGTTGCGCGCCTCGGCGACGGCTCCATCCGCCGCATGAAGATCGGCGAATGTACTCAGCGGGCACGCCGGCTGGCCACCGGTCTGGTCGCCCTCGGCGTCGACGCCGGCGATCGCGTCGCCACGCTGCTCTGGAACCAGACCGAGCATCTCGAGCTGTATTTCGCGGTCCCGCTGATGGGCGCGGTGCTTCACACGCTCAACCCGCGTCTGAGCGATGACGATCTCAGCTACATCGCGGCCGACGCCCGGGACCGCATCATCGTGGTCGACGAGTCGTTGCTGCACCTGCTCGATGGGATCGACTGGGACTTCCAGCAGGTCATCGTCGTCTCCGCCTCCGATTCGGCGCCGCCGGAAGCCATCCGCTACGAGTCGCTCATCGACACGTCGGACCCGATGGTCTGGCCGGCGATCGACGAGCGTCAGGCTGCTGCGATGTGTTACACGTCGGGCACGACCGGGCGGCCCAAGGGAGTGATCTACTCACACCGCGCCTTGGTCCTCCACTCGCTGGTGTTCGCGCTGCCCGATGCGCTGGGGATCAGCTCCGCCGAGGTGCTCCTGCCCGTCGTCCCGATGTTTCACGTCAACGCGTGGGGTCTGCCGTTCACCGCGGCCCTCACGGGGGCCAAGCTCGTGCTGCCTGGTCCGCGTCTGGACCCGGTCAGCCTGTTGGACCTGACGGCGGATGAGCACGTGACCTTTGCCGCCGGCGTGCCGACGGTGTGGATGGCCGTGCTCGATGCGATCAACGCCGACCCCGACCGGTGGGACCTGTCGGCGCTGCGACGGGTCAACCTCGGCGGCGCGGCCGTCCCGGCCAGCCTCATCGCGGGGTTCGAGCGTCACGCTCTGCCGATCATTCAGGGCTGGGGCATGACGGAGACGACGCCGCTTGGCACGATCTCGCACCTGCCTAGCGACCTGGACACGGCTGCTCCGGCGGACCAGTACGACTACCGCGCCCGTCAGGGCACGCCGATCCCGTTGATCTCGATCCGCGCGCGAGGCGAGGACGGCGCGCTGATCCCGTGGGACGACACGGCGATGGGGGAGCTGGAGATCCGCGGGCCGTGGGTTGCCGCCGCCTACCACGGCGGGTCTGGCGCCGACAAGTTCACCGAGGACGGATGGTTCCGCACCGGAGACGTCGTGCGGATTAACCAGCGTGGGTGCATGCGCATATGCGACCGGTCCAAGGACCTCGTCAAGTCGGGTGGAGAATGGATCTCCTCTGTCGACCTCGAGAACAAGCTCATGGGGCACACGGCCGTGGTCGAAGCGGCCGTCATCGCCGTCCCCGACGAGCGATGGGGTGAGCGACCGCTGGCCGCGGTCGTCCTGCGCGATGGGATGAACGCCACCCCCGAAGAGCTCTGGGACCACCTTCACGGCGACTTCGCCAAGTGGCAGCTGCCCGACCGGATCGAGTTCGTCGAGTCGATTCCGCGGACCGCCACCGGCAAGTTCAAGAAGACGGCGCTGCGTGAGCAGTTCGTGCTCGCCCCAGTTGAGTAGACGAGCCGCCGCGCGCTGAACGGGAAGCGCGCCCCTCCGCCCCGTGGCGTGGACCGCATCACGGCACGCCGTGCCATATGGCCGCCGGCTGGTCAGGCAGGGGGCGGTCCTACATGGCTCAGCGAACGGCTTGGAGCCCGTGGCCAGCGGCGCCCGGGTCCGGGTTCGCGTCACGGTTGCGACCGAGGCGCTCGTGGCTGTTCACCCAGTTCCCGGCCAGGACGGCACAGGTGAGGGAGATCTCACCGGCGAGGGTCGTGCCGGCGCAGATCTCGGCGAGCTTCTTGACCTTGTCCTTGCCGTAGCAGCCCATGAGCTCCAGGCACTCGCGCTGCGTAGGCAGGGCGGTGCCGCCGCCGTAGGTGCCGACGATGAGGCTGGTCAGGGTGATCGACCAGTAGTAATCGCCGTTCTCAAGCAACCGCGCGTAGCTGATCGCAGCGTGCGACTCCGCGATGTTGGCGACGTCCTGGCCGGTGGCGATGAAGATCGCCGTCAGGCCGTTGGCAGCGTGGGCGCTGTTCGAGGCCGTGCCGGCGAGGAAGCCGCCCAGGAAGTGGATCTGCCGGTAGTCATACAAGCTCTGGGTATCGACGCCCAGCAGGTGCTGGAGCGCGTCGTTCTTGATCGTGGCCTCGGCGACGACGCGCTTGCCGCGCGTCAGCAGGGTATTGACGTGCGAGTGCTTCTTGTCTGTGTCCATCGCTCCGGTTAGCCGGTAGTCGGCACCGCGGGGATAGTTGTCCTTCATCCACTCGCAGGCGGCCTGCGTGGCCTTCGCGGTCATGTTCTGGCCAGCGGCGTCGCCCGTGGTGAAGTTGACGCGGAGGTAGAGCAGCGGGCCGACCTGGTACTGGCCGATATAGGTCAGCTTGCCCGACCGGGTCGTCGCTTCGGCGACGGCGCGGATCTCGTCCTCATGCCGTTCGATCCAGTCACCGAACTCGCGCGCCTCCATCGCATCGTCGAATATGAACACCGGCGCGCGCTGCATGCTGTCCTCAACGACCGTCGTCTTGACGCCGCCGCATTGACTCAGCACGCGCATCCCGCGGTTGTAGCTGGCGACGAGCGTGCCCTCCGTGGTTGCCATCGGCACGTAGAAGTCTCCCTGCGCGTGCTCCCCGTTCATCCGCAGCGGGCCGGCCACGCCGATCGGCACCTGCGCCACGCCGGAGAAGTTCTCGACGTTTCCCGGCAGCACGCCCGGGTCGAACGAGAAGGATCCGACGTGCTGGAGGCTAGCTCCGGTCTGCTCGCGCAGGAACTCCCGGCGGCGCGCCGCGAGCTCTGTCGTGTAGTCGTGGTGCTGATCGCGGGGCACGGGCGGCGCGGGGTGGTACTCGTCGTCCCCATGGGGTGGGACATGCGCGGCGTTAGGGCTCGTGAACATGCCCTATCAACGGCGGCCGCAGACCCATCCTTGCGGGAGCGAAAACATGTCGCGGGCCCGATGAACCGAGTCTGTGGGCGGTCTCGGACACGGCGCGAAAGTGTTCGTCAGGCCCGTACGTTCGTTCAGCGAGCATGACTCACAGCGGCGCCATGGAATCGATGCCGAAGGGCGAGCAAACGGATGTTGTCGCGTGCTCCACGCCGGCACCCGCGGCTCCGCGCCAGAGTTCCCAACGGCCGGGTCCCTGCTCGGGTGGGGCCGAGGAGGTTGAACGTTGAGCACGGAGACTTCGTTTTGGCATCCCTACGCGGACATGGGGTCGGTTCGCCAATCCGAGCACGTGATGGAGCGTGCGGAGGACGTGTGGGTGTGGGACACCGACGGGAACCGGTACCTGGACGGGACCGCCGGGCTGTGGTACGCGAACGTGGGCCACGGCCGACCCGAGATTCGAGCCGCCGTGGCGGCCCAGATGGAGCGCCTCGAGGCCTGCTCCGCGTTCTTTGACCTCGCCAACCCGCCGGTGCTCGAGCTCGCGGAAGCCCTCGCGGAGCGCGCGCCCATGCCGGCGAAGGTCTTCTTCGGCTCCGGCGGAAGCGATGGCATCGACACCGCGGCCAAGCTCGCCCGCCGGTACTGGTGGGAGGTCGGCGAGCCTGACCGCACCGTTCTGGTCAGCCGCACTGCCGCGTATCACGGCACTCACGGGTTCGGAACCGCACTGGGTGGTATCCCCAGCAATCAGCTGGGCTTCGGGCCGCTGAATGAGACGATCCAGGTGCGCCACGACTCGCTGGAGGAGATGGAGCAGGCGTTCGCACGCATTGGCCCGGAGCGAGTCGCGGCAGTGTTCATGGAGCCGGTGATCGGCGCCGGCGGTGTCTATCCACCCGCCCCCGGATATATCGAAGGCGTCGCCGACCTGTGCCGGCGGACCGGTGCGCTGCTCGTCATCGACGCGGTGATCTGTGCCTTCGGTCGCCTTGGCACATGGTTTGGGATTGAGCGCTGGGGCGTCCAGCCCGACATGATCGTTTTCGCCAAGGGAGTGACCAGCGGCTATCTCCCGCTGGGCGGGGTCATGGTTTCCGAGCGCATCGCTGAGCCGTTCTGGCGGGAGCCCGGAGGACCGATCTTCAGGCACGGCTCGACGTATGCGGGCCATCCCACGTGCTGCGCCGCGGCGCTGGCGAATATCGCCCTGCTCGAGCGTGATGGCCTGCTCGAGCGTGGGCGCCAGCAGGAGCAGGCGTTGCTCGAGGCCCTTGCGCCGCTCGCCGCGCACGAATTCGTCTCTGAGGTGAGGGGTGGCGTGGGGACGATGGCTGCCGTCCAGCTCACTGGCGAGGTGTGCGAGCGGCACCCTCGTGTCGCGGCCTTGCTGGCGCTGGGTGCGCGTGCGGCGGGCATCTTCGTTCGCCCTGGGGGTACGTCGATCGCAGTGTCGCCGCCGCTGACCGCCACCGTCGAGCATTTCGAGATGATCGCGGACGGGATCGCGCAGGGCCTGAACGCACTGTCCCGGGACGCAGACCTGCTGCTCGCCGCCTAGATCGGCGGGCGGGGCGCGGCTGGCGCAAGGGTCTCTCGCCCGGCGGCTACCGGGCCGGATCACACGACGGGAATACCGGCCTCGATGAGGTGCGGGCCGGGATCGGCGAGCGCCTCGCCGAGGGCCTCGGTGAGTTGCTCACCGGTGTCGACGCGCCGCGATGGCACGCCGAGCCCGGTGCCGAGGCTGACGAAATCGAGGTCTGGATTCCCCAAGCTGAGCAGCGCCTTGGCGGCGTCACCAGCACCGGGCCCGT
>CAVWWN010000014.1:0-208337 GCA_963758705.1 uncultured Actinomycetota bacterium
CCGTGCCCGGGGACCACGACATCGACGTGCCGGGCGGCCTCTTCCAGCCGGTCGAGTGCCGTCTCGTAGGCGCCCACCTGATCGGGCTGACGACGGTCGAGCAGCGGGATCAGGACGTTGGAGAGCATGTCGCCGGCGAGCAGGACGCGACGGTCGGCGAGGAGGACCGCGGCGTGGCCGATGGCGTGCGCCTGATGCTCGATGATCTCGCCCGGTACGGGTCCGCTGTGCGCGGGCAGCGGGGCGACGAGGCCGATCAGCTCGAGAGGGATGCCCGACGCGCTCTGCGCCGCCATCGCCTGCGCCCGCTCGCGGGCTTCACTGGCAGCGCGGGCGCCGGCGGGGGTGGCGTAGCGCGGCACGTCGCCGAACCGGGGATGCCAGAGCAGATGATCCCAATGGGGATGGGTGCAGAATCCAGCGACGATCGGAATGCCGAGCCGGTCCAGGTCATCGGCAAGCTGGTTCAGCTCGGAGCCATCGATGCCGGGATCGATCAGGATCAGCCCGTCGTCGCCGCGCACCACGATGCTGTTGGTCCAGACCCACGCACTCTGCCGGACCCAGACGCCGTCGGCCACCTGAGTCAGCATCGATTCACCTCGTCCATCTCCACTCCAATCGGTCGTCGTTGCGGTGCAGCAACGGCTGCACATGGTGAGACCGCGATCCGGCGTCAAAATCATCGATCACGGCATCGCAGGAGCACGAGTGCAGACCGACCCGCGCATCGGTTCGCGCGCGCCGTTTAAGGTCAGGCGCGCGAGGGCCGATATCTCTTTAGATATGGAGCCAGAGGTCGAGAACCTCGCAGATGCCGGCCCGGTGGACGGTGGCGCGACGGTGGACGTGTCGGTTCTGCGCGCCGTCAGCGCGATGCAGCGCGAGCTGGCAGAGGTCGGGCTCGATCTCAAGGCGGTCATGCAGCGCATCGCCGATCGCACCCGGGAGCTGACCGGCGGGACATCGGCGGCAGTGCGGCTGCTGGATGGCGACGCCCTGGTGTGCGGTGCAGTGAGCGGCGCACCGGAGATCCAGAATCCGCACCGCCTCCCGCTGGGGGACAACCTCTCCGGTCACGCCATGCGCAGCCGGCGCTCGCTTCTGTGCCTCGACACCGAGAATGATGACCGGGTCGACGCCCAGCTGTCGCGCACGCGCGGCGTCCGCTCGATCATCGCCGTCCCACTGCTGCACGGTGGCGAGGCCGTTGGCCTGCTGCTGCTGTACGGCGACAAGGCCGGCGCCTTCAGCGAGCGTGATGTCACGATGATGGAACTGCTCTCCGTGGTTCTGTCAGGCGCGATGGCGCACGCCGCGGAGTTTGAGGCCAAGCGTGACCAGGTGGAAGCGTTGGCGCGCTTCGAAGCAACGTTCGCGGGCGCGCTCACCGGAATGCTCCTGATGGACCTGGACGGGCGCATCATCGACGCCAATCCCGCAATCCAGTCGATGCTGGGCCGCAGCGACGTCGAGCTCGCTGGCCGGCGCACCTCGGAGTTCGTTCACCCGGACGATCGCCGCAAGTCGCGCGCCGCCTTCCTGCGCATGATCGAGAAGGGCGAGACCTCGCTGCGGATGCAGCATCGCTTCACCGTCAGAGACGGCGACGTCCTGTGGGTCGACGTCTCGGCATCGGTCGTCGCCGATTCGGCGGGTGGCCCGGGCTTTGCCATCGTCATGGTCCAGGACATCACCCAGCAGAAGGCGGCGGAGGCAGCGCTCCTGTCGCAGGCTGAGCTCAACGAGCACCAGGCCCTGCACGATGCGCTCACCGGGCTGGCAAACCGCACGCTGTTCCGCGATCGGATCGAGCAGGCGCTACGGGTAAGGCGCCGTGGGTGTAACCGGGCTGCCGTACTGGTCATGGACCTCGACGGGTTCAAGGAGATCAACGACTCGCTGGGTCACGCCGCGGGCGACGAAGTTGCTGGTCGAGCTCGGCCGCCGTTTGACGGAGACGCTGCGCGGCTCCGATACCGTGGCCCGGCTCGGCGGTGACGAGTTCGGAGTCCTGCTGCCCGACGCAACAGTCCCCGAAGACGTCCTGATCGCCGTTGAGCGTATACGCGCCGCCATCGAGCGCCCCGTCGTGGTCCAAGGGCTTCCGCTCTCGCTGGAGGCGTCGATCGGCATCGCCCTGTACCCCGATGACGGCGACCACGTCGAGACACTCGTCCGATGCGCGGACGGAGCGATGTACCACGCGAAGCGGGAGAAACTGGGCTGGTCGTTCTATGACGCCAACTGCATCCCCCAGGGCACGAACCGGCTCACCATCGTCGGGGAGCTACGTCGCGCGCTGGAGCAGCGCGAGCTGATCCTCCACTACCAGCCCAAGGCGTTCCTCAGCGATGGCGAGGTTCGCTCTGTTGAGGCGCTCATCCGCTGGAGCCATCCCGATCGCGGGCTGATCCCGCCTGACGAGTTCATCCCGGTCGCTCAGCAGACCGGTCTCATCAAGCCGTTGACCCTCTATGTCATCGACGAGGCACTGCGGCAGTGCCGCTCATGGCAGGACGAGGGTGTGCGCCTGGCCATCGCGGTCAACCTGTCGACCCGGTCACTCGTCGATCCTGATTTTCCGGCACAGGTGGCGGGGCTCCTCGAGCGTTGGAATGTCGAGCCGAGCCTGCTCGAGTTCGAGATCACCGAGTCCTCGATGCTCGCCGACCCAGCGCGCACGAAGCAGATTCTGGAGCGGCTGGCTGATATGAAGATCCGGCTCTCGATCGACGACTTCGGAACTGGCTACTCGTCGCTTGCCTATCTCAAGCGCCTGCCCGTCAGCGAGATCAAGATTGATCGGTCCTTCGTGATGAACATGGACAACGACGAGGACGACGCCATCATCGTCCGGTCCACCATCGATCTCGGCCGCAACCTCGGCCTCGACGTGGTCGCCGAAGGCGTCGAGACTGCTGAGACCTGGGACCTTCTCGTCGCGCTCGGGTGTACCGCCGCCCAGGGCTACTACCTCGCCCGTCCGGTTCCGGGCCCCGACCTCCTCGCGTGGCTCGCGGGGAGGGCCGGCCCTGGGCGTACGTCCGCACTGAGTCGCTGACACCGGGGCGGATCTGGCGCTCGAAGTGGTGGCGTCAGCCGTGCGCGTCAGCGGACAGTCCCACGAGCCGGGCACTCTGCTCCCAGAGTTTCTCTGCGAGGTTGTTGTCCAGGGCCTGACCGCTGGGGGCGACCACCTTCTCGTCCACGATGTACTCGCCGGTGAGCGCAGCAGCGTCATCAGACACCGCAAGCCATATCAGTGAGCGGGCGCCACGCTCCGGGGAACGAAAGAACGGCGCGCCGACCGTGGCGACGATCCTCCAGATCCCGTTCTCGTTCTTGGCGAAGCCGGTGCGCACGACGCCGGGGTGAAAGCAGTTGGCATGCAGGTCCGGCGCACGCCGCGCCAGTTCGCGCGTGAAGAGGATGTTGCATAGCTTCGAGGTCCCATAGACGCGCGGGGAGTAGGAGCGCTCTGATTGCAGATCGTCGAGATCCAAGCGCCCGGACTTGTGAGCGTCGGAGGCTGTCGTCACCACGCGGCCGCCATCGAGGCGATCTCGGAGCAGATTGGTGAGCAGGAACGGCGCGAGATGATTCAGCGCAAGGGTCTGTTCCAGGCCCTCAGAGGTTTCTCTGCGCGAGGCAAACAGCGCGCCGGCGTTGTTGGCAAGGACGTCGATGTGCTCGTGGCGTCGGCGGATCTCATCAGCCAGCGTGCGGACGTTGGACATCAGCGCCAAATCGGCGACGTGACCGTGGACCCGCCCGGCGCCGCCCGCCGCGGTGGCTGCCTCGACGACCGCCCCGACGCGCTCGGGCTCGCGTCCCACGAGCTCAACCTCGGCCCCTCGCCGCGCGAGTTCGATCGCAGCGGCTCGTCCGATGCCGCGAGTTGCCCCAGTGAGCACGACGACGACCACCGAGCCGACTGTACCCGCGGCCGCGGCACGGGCACGCTTCAGAACCGCGCCACCCATCGACTTCCCCAGCAGTGCGCGCGCCTCAGCGTGATGCCGGGCGCCCTCGGCGACGGTGTCTCACATCTCCCTCGGTCGCTGCCGTTCGTCGCCGACACCGCGTCGTTTCCGTCGTCGATGACCGCGATCGCGGCAACCAAGTCGCGCAACGCGCCTGTTCTGGCGGTGCGGGCTTGGGCCGGTTGCAGCCCCTAGCTGACGAGCGCGACGACGCCGTGGTTGTGGGCGAACTCCAGGCAGCACCAGCGCCCGCGCAGCCCATCGGCCGAGAACACCGGTTCGCCGTCGAGACTGACAAGCGACCAGCCGTCACCAGAGGCGACCAACCGCAATTGCCGGGCGCCACTCACGGCGTCGCGGACGCGTCCGTGCCGGCGGCCTCGACGCCCTAGGCGACTGTGAATCAAAGGGGAAGTAGACACCGACGCAGCTTCGCGCCTGGACATAAGAAAGCGACTAGACCGACTCGTGAGTTCGGTAAGAGGTCGCGTCGTGACCGTGGGCGCGGTCGTCAGTCGTGGGACATCTGGTCGATGCACACCACAATGGCGAGGATCAGCGCGTCGTCCTGGCCGGGCGCGATCTCGATGCCATACGTGTCTCTGACGCGGAACCAGCGTTTGGAGACCTCCGCAACGTGGTCGCCGTCACGTTCGATCTTGTACTCGTGGTCAACGATGTTGCCCTTCGCCTCGAGGTCCTCGCTCCCGTTGACCTCGACCGAGAATCGGTCGCGCACGACGTGGACAAGCGCCTTCTTGACCGTCGCGACAGTGTCGCCGTCATGCTCAATCTCCATCGTGTCCCGCACATGCAGGGCCTTCTTCTGCACCTTGAACAGCTCGCTGCCGGAAGGGTCCTGCAGAATCAGCGTATCCCTCAGGCGCAGCGCCTTACCGTCGACCTTGAATACGTGCTCGCCCGCCTGGTTCTCAATCCAGAAGTCGTCGCCGATCGAGAACATCTTCTCGCGCATCCGGTACTGCGTCGCATCATCATGATCGCGTCGGAACAGTGGCATCGCGCGTCAACGATGCCTCACGGGTGCCAGTGGCGCATCATCCCCTTCGGATGATCCAGCGACACGTCTGAATCTGGAACCACTCCCTACATCAGGGCAGCGCAGCCCCTCGGGCGGTGAGCCACAACTCATACCATTCTTCGTGCGTGAGGCACGGGTCTCCGCGTACCGCGTCACGACACGCTCTGATGCGTTCCGGACGGGTGCTCCCGACCACCGGCGAGATCCGGGCGGGGTGCCGCTGAAGCCACCACAGCAGAATTGTCTCTGGCGTCGTGTTCTTCGCCGCCGCAAGCGACGCGACCAGACCCGCCGTCGCCTGGTCAATCGCCGTCTGCTCTCGACCGGTGTATCGCCCCTGCGCCAGAGCACCCCAGGCCTGCAGGCGGATGCCGTGAGCTTGACAGTGTTCGATCGTGCCAAGTGGAAAGCCGTTTCCGACCGCTTCGGGGGTGTTCAGGACCACGCCCGCCTCGAGCCAATCGCGACGGTAGAGACTCATCTCCAGCTGATTGGCGACCAGCGGCTGGTCGAGATGGGACTGGAGGAGGACGATCTGCTCGGCCGACATATTCGAGACTCCGAACGAGCGCACCAGGCCCTGCCCGTGAAGTGTCGACAAGGCCCGGGCGATGTCCTCCGGATCAGCCAGCGGATCGGGTCGGTGCAACAGCAACACATCGATCACGTCGGTGTGCAAGCGCCGCAGGCTCTCCTGGACGCGCCGGACGATGGTTTCGCCTCGCAGGTCATAGACGCCGGCCCGGTCGCCCTCAGGAAGTCGGATGCCACACTTCGTCTGAAGGACGATGCGCTGACGCAGCTCCGGCGAGCGGGCGAGGATCTCACCAAACACCGCCTCGGACTTCCCGTGCCGATAGATATCGGCGTGATCGAAGGTGGTGAGGCCACTGTCCAACGCTGCGCCGATCGCGGCCTCCGCCTCGGCGATCTCGGCTCGCCCGTACTGCTGCGATTCCCACGTACCGCCAAGTCCCATGCACCCGTACAGCAGGCGATCCTCCACAAGGTCCCTGGGCCCCGCCACGCCGGCGATCATCCCACAACGCAGAATGGCCACGCGGACCCGCGGCGGTCGCGTCCAGGCGCCAGCTTTTCGATGTGAAGGGTCGTGGCTAGGTTCGGGGATGAGCGAACGACGACAAGGGGCGGCGGTCCTGCCTGGCGTTTTGACAGATCACGCTGATTGAGCCTCGCGGGCGCGAACTGCGGCCATGACGACCTCCGCTACTTCCTTGGGGTGGGAGATCATGGCGACGTGCGAAGCCCCGTCGATCTCTGTCACCGTCGCGCCCATTCGCTCGTAGCTGAAGTGGTGGACACCGGGGTCGATGCACCTGTCGGCGGTCGGGAGCACCGCCCAAACCGGACGGCTACGCCACGCCGGGGTCGGCGCGGGCTCGGTGAGCGCCACACCGGCGAGGGGGCGAGGTCGGTCAGGTTCTCGCCCTCGTCGGGAGCGAAACCGGAGATGTAGACGAGTCCGACGACGTTGTCAGCCCTGCCTGCCGCTGTGATGACCGAACCGCCGTAGGAATGGCCGACCAGCAGGACCGGCCCGTCGATCTCACCAACAACAGCCTTGAGGTACTCACCGTCGCCGCCGCTGAGACCGCGCAGCGGGTTCGGCGAAGCCACGATCGTCACGTCTTCGCCGCTGAGCTCGTCATATAGACCACGAAAGCCGGATGCGTCAGCGAACGCACCGTGGACGAGAACAATGGTGGGACCAGCCATTTCTACTCACCTCGCTCGATCGGATGAACGGTCCGCGCGCAGCTGGCGACGCGTAAACCGGGCACCGATCACGGGGTGCGCGCGGAGCAAGTCTACGTCGGCCGAACTGCCCCCCGGTGACGATCTATGAGCAATCGATGGTTTCTCAGCCGGCGCTCCGCCGTCCCCTCGACGGCCTCCCGTTCGTTACGAGCAAACACCACCGAGGAGGCAAGAATGGGTCGCGTCATCGTCATTGAGTTCGTGTCCATCGACGGGGTCATGGAGGATCCGGACGGCAGAGGGGGTTTTGACCGCGGAGGATGGGCCTTCCGCTACGGGCCCGAAGCCGTCGCCGGTGACAAGTTCAAGCTCGGCGAGCTGTTCGATACCGGCGCGCTGCTCTTCGGCCGCCAGACCTGGCAGCAGTTCTCCCAGCTCTGGCCCGCGCGTGACGACGCATTCTCGACCAAGATGAACACGGTTCCGAAACTGGTCGCATCGCGCACCCTGACGCGCGTCGACGAATGGCAGAACTCGCAGCTGCTCCAGGGCGATCTCGTCGCGGAGGTGGTCGCGCGCAAGGCGACCCAAGATCTGATCGTCGTGGGTAGTGCCAGCGTCGCCCAGACCTTGATCGCGCACGACCTCGTCGACGAGTTCCGGCTGAAGGTCTTCCCGCTGGTCATCGGCACCGGCACCCGACTGTTCGACGACGGCATGCCGGTCGAGCTGGAGCTCATCTCAACCGAGCAGTCGGGCGCAGCCGCACTGCTCACCTATCAACGAGCCCGGGCAGCGTAGAACGCGAGCCGAGAATCGGGCTGTCACGTTTTGGATCGCCCGTTACATGTACAGGACATGAACCACCTCAAAGCGAGCGACGCGGAGCTCCTCGTGGCCTCCGACAAGGATGCGGCGGCGTTCCGCGCCCTCTACAACCGCTACACGGAGCAGATCAACGGGTATCACCTGCGCCGTTGCCATGACCAACAGGCGGCGCTTGACCTCACGGCCGAGACGTTCGCCCAGGCGTGGTGCGCCCGGCGAGCGTTCCGAGACCAGGCGGGCGGGAGCGCGGCCCCATGGCTGTACGGGATCGCTCGCAACGTGTTGTTGCAGTCGGTCCGCCGTGAGCGCTTGGAGGATGGCGCACGCCAGCGGCTCGGCATGCTCGAGCACACCAGCCATCCGGCCGCCGCGCCCGAGCAGAGCTGGTTGAACGGTGTCGATGAGCTGCTCGACGAGCTGCCGGCCGATCAGCGCAGCGCCCTGGAGCTGCGCGTCCTGGAGGACCTGCCGTACGAGGGAGTCGCCGCGCGGCTCTCGATCACACCCGAGAACGCGCGGACGAGGGTCCATCGGGCTCTCAGCGCACTGCGCCGGGACCACTCACTCACGACTGGAGAAGAGCGATGACAATCGATTCCAAACTCGAAGAGCTCGGTGATCGCCTCGAGCGATCCGCGGCCGCCGACCTGCGCTCCGAGCAGCCCGCTCCCGGGGCGGTCAAGGCGTGGGCGCGGCAGCGACGCTCGCGGCTCTTGGCAAGCAGCTCCCTTGGGCTGGCGGGTATCGGCGCGGCCGTCCTGATCGTGCTCAGCGGCACCGCGGCAACACCGCCCGCGTTCGCCATCACCAAGCACGATGATGGCTCGGTGTTGGTGCAGCTCAGCGCCCAGGAGGACATCGCTCAGGCAAACCAGAAGCTTGCCGCAATGGGAATCAACGAGCAGATCACGCTCTACGCCAACCCCAACCCGACCGCCGCCAAAGCGCCGGAGAACTGTACCCCGGGTCCGGGCGCCGGGGTGCCGAACCCGCCCATCAAGGTCGTCGTCAACACAGACAACGCCGACAACACGGGCACCACCGGCGCCGTGGCCTGCATCGTCGGGCCTCACAGCTATTCGGGCCCCTACACGGGCAACTCCGGTGACCCGGGCTCGGGCAACTCAGGTAGCACGACCCCTGGTAGCAAGGGCCACGGCTGATCCACTGATGACTTCCGGCGCCCCCCAGAGCGGGCGTCGGCGAGAGCCGAGTTGCGGCCTGGTCCCGACGCGTTCAGCCCGAAGACGTCGTCATCGTCGATCGCGTTATCCCCGGTCGCAACGAGTGCCCTGACTCGTCAACCAGTCGAGCGATGCGTCCGGTGGGGACGAGTTGCAGCCCGGCGCTCGGGATCAGCGCGACCTGTTGAATCGTTTCCGGGCCCTCCGCGGTCAGAGCTGACGGTAGCCCGAAAAGGAGAAACGATGGGAAGACGCGACAAGGCAACCGAGGCGAAGTGGCGCGAGCAGCTCACGCCCGAGCAGTACAAGGTTCTGCGGCGCAAGGGGACCGAGCGCCCGTTCAGCGGCGAGTACGTCGACACGAAGGACGACGGCACGTACCGCTGTGCCGGCTGCGGCGCCGAACTGTTCTCGTCGGAGACCAAGTTTGACTCGGGCACGGGCTGGCCGAGCTTCACCGATCCGGCCGTCGCCGCCAACGTCGAGTTGCACTCCGACAACGGCCTCTTCATGCGCCGCACCGAGGTGACGTGCGCGTCCTGTGGCGGCCACCTCGGCCACGTCTTCCCCGACGGACCAAACGGATGCGACCGCTACTGCATCAACTCTGTCGCGCTCACGCTGGACCCCGAGCACGCGGCGTAGGCCCCGTGGGTGAGCGGCGCCGGTAAGCTCGTCGCGTGAGGATGCGGGGAGCGCGGGTCGCGATCGTCGGCGCGGGGCCGGGCGGGCTAGCTGCGGCGAAGTACGCGATCGAGGCGGGGTTCGAGGTCACGGTCTTCGAAGCCAGCGAGGACCTTGGAGGTCAATGGCAGACCACGGCTTGCCACAGCGGCGTATGGCCGGGGATGCATACCAACACCAGTCGGGCGATGACGGCCTTCTCGGACTTCCCGGCGCCCGCGGACCACCCGTCATACCCGTCCGCGGAGCAGGTGCACGCCTATCTGCACGCGTACGCGCGCAAGTTCGGAGTGATCGACCGGATCCGGTTCGGCTCGACGGTCGAGAACGTGCGAGCCGGATGGGAGGTCGACGGCGAACCCTTTGACGGCGTGGTCGTCGCGTCCGGCAGGTTTCGCAAGCCGTCGGTTCCGCCGGCCCTGCGACAGTTCACGGGAGCGCTCCTGCACGCGTTCGATTACCCCGGTGCGGGGCCTTTTCTCGATCGCCACACGCTGGTGTATGGCAACGGAATAAGCGGCCTGGAGATTGCCTCGGATCTCGCTGCGACCGCGCCCGTGGTGTCCGCGTTCCGCAAGCCGAGGTACGTGATCCAGAAGGTCGTTGACGGTGTCTTGTCAGACTGGCAGTGGTACACGCTCTTCGGGGCGCTCGAGCGGCGATTCCTCAGTTCCGATGAATGGAGCCGGCGTCAACGTGAACGGATACTGCGCGTCGCCGGCAATCCCGCTGACTTCGGCGCTCCCGAGCCCGATCCGGACGTTCGCATCGCGGGTCTGTCGCTCTGTCAGGACTGCCTCGCCCAGATCAGTGAGGGAGCCATCACGTGTCGTCCTGCGATCGGGGCGGTTGAGGGCCGGCAGGTCAGCTTCGTCGATGGGTCAACCGGTGCCTACGACGCGATCATCTGTGCCACTGGCTACGACCTTGATATTCCCTACCTTGATCGCGACCTCTGGACCGTGTTTGGCCCCGAGTTTGCCCTCTACCACCGGACGTTGCATCCAGATCTTCCGGGTTTGGGCGTCATCGGCCAGTTCCTGGCCCAAGGGCCGTACTTCCCGCTGCTTGAGCTGCAAGCCCGATGGATCGTCGCGACCTGGACCGGTCAGGTGACCTTGCCGGACGCGTCGAAGATGCGCGCCACCATCGCCCGGGGTCAGCCGCCGCTTGACGCCCATAACGCTCTCGCGCTCACGCTCGCCGAGCAACTGGGCGTAGCGCCAAACCCAGAGGACTGGCCCAACCTCGCCGACGCGCTGATCTTCGGTCCGCTCCTGCCTCCCCGCTACCGCCTCTCGGGCCCGGGAGCCATGCGTGGTGCCGACGACCTCTTCGCCGACCAACTCGCGGCGTCGCCCCGCGCTCCCGTCGACCCAGCCGATCTCGAAGCCTTAGCGACATTCGGTCTCGGTGGCGCGCCCGTTGCCCAGCAGTGAACAGGTCGACCTGCCGGGCGTGAAAGCAGGCTCCCGCGCCCGCGCGCGGCTGCGCGGTCCGGAACTCGTGGGCGGGCTGTTCGGGCTCGATCGGGGGGTCATCGGTCCTCCAGCGCGGGGGTGAGCGAGGGGATCTCGGCGTCGATCGACAGGTGCGGGGTGCGCCGGCGCAGCCAACTGGGCATCCACCAGGTGCGGGGCCCGAGGAGCTGGAGGACTGAGGGGAGCAGCAGGCTGCGTACGACGAACGCGTCGAGGAACACGGCGGCGGCCAGGCTGACCCCGAAGAGCTTGACGTCACGGTTGTCCCCGAGCGCGAAGGACGCGAAGACGCAGATCATGATCGTGGCCGCCGCCGTGATCAGCCGTCCCGTGGTGCTCATGCCGTGGTGGATGGCTGCGCTGGCGTCACGACGGCGGAGCCATTCCTCGTGGATGCGCGAGATGATGAACACCTCGTAGTCCATCGAGAGTCCGAAGACGATCGCGAACAGGATCTCGGGGATGAACGCCTCGATTGGTCCCGGGGTGACACCCAGCGCGCTGCCCAGCCACCCCCACTGGAACACGGCGACGATCACGCCGAGGGAGGCGCCGATTGACAGGAGGTTCATCGCCGCCGCCTGCACGGGGATGATCAGCGACCTGAACACGATCCCGAGCAGGATCGCGGACAGGATCAGCACGACCGCGATGAATAGCGGCAGTTTGCTTGACAGCACGTGGCCGAAGTCGATCGCCGATGCGCTTGCTCCGCCGACGAGGATCGTGGTGCCGGTGGATCGCTGCACCCGAGGGAGGACGTCGTCGCGCAAATGGTTGACGAGATCGGTCGTCGCGGCCGATTGGGGCGAGGAGCGGGGATAGGCGTCGAATACAGCGGTGGCGCCGGTGGGACCGATGCGCGCGGGGGACACCGACGCGATATCGCCGGAGCTCCGCAACGCGTCCGTGACGGTGGTCAGGGCGGCGTCCCGGGCGTCGCGCAGGCGCACCACGATCGACAGCGGCCCGTTGGCGCCGGCACCAAACCCGCGGGCAACCAGGTCATAGGCGTGACGGGTGGTCAGGTTGGCGGCGTCGTTGCCCGCGTCGCTCGTTCCGGGCCGCAGCGACAGCGCCGGAACTGCCAGCGTGAGCATGACCGCCAGACCAGCGATCACCCCCCGCCACGGGTGCCGCGCGATGGCGTGTGACCAGCGCAGCCATGCCCCCGCCGCCGGGGTGTCCGCCGTGCGCTTGCGAGACAGTCGCGGTGAGCGGCGTCCAACCCGCTCTCCAAATCGGGAGAGCAGGGCCGGCAGAATGGTCAGTGCGGCCAGCATGGTGGCGAGGACGGCCAGCGCGGAGGCGAGCGCCAGGCCATCCAGCAGCCCGACGCCGAGCAGCAGCTGACCGAGCAGCGCGAGGATGACGGTCGCGCCGGCAAAGAGGACGGCGCGTCCAGCGGTGTCCATGGCTGCGATGACGGCGTCGTCGACGGTCACCCCGTGCTGTCGGTTTTCCCGGAATCGGGTGACGATGAACAGCGCATAGTCGATGCCCACCCCGAGACCGATCATCGCGGCCAGCTGAGTGGCGAAGTCGGGAATCTGGACGATGTGGGAGATGATCCCGGCGAGGCTGATGCCAACGCCAAGGCCGAGCAGCGTTGTCAGGATCGGCAGGCCCATCGCGATGAACGACCCGAAGGTGATCAGCAGGATGACCATCGCGGCGAGCAGTCCGATCGCCGTCGCCGACCCCAGCGACGGCTTCTCGGCATGCTCGATCGCCTGGCCGCCGAGCGCGACCTGCAGCGACGATGTCCGCACCGACTGGGCGGTGGCGATGACGCGATTGATGGCGGCGACCGGGAGCGACCGGGCCTGCGCGTCGAAGGTCACGGTCGCGAACGCGACGGTGCGGTTTGCGGCGACCTGGTGAGCGCCGTGTGCCGAGTACGGGCTCACCACCGATACGACGTGGGGCAGCGTCGCGACGCGGGCGAGGGCACGGCTGATCCGGGCTCGGGACTGGGGCGCGGTGATCGACCCGGCCGCGGTCGCGAACACGATCTGATCCTGATCGCCGGCCTGCTTTGCAAAGCCGCGCTGCAGCGCGTTCACCGCCGCTTGGGACTGGGTACCGGGCAGCGTGAGGCTGTTGGAGAAGTCCGACCCCGCGCCCTTGAACAGCCCGACCGCGGCGACCAGAACGACGATCCAGGTCAAGAGGACGCGTCCCCGGTGCCGCGTCGTCCAGGCCGCGACGCGAGCCACCATCCCGAGTCTTCCCGTGGGTCGTGTGGTTGTGCTCATGGGGTGAGATCTCCCAGATGTCGTTTGATTGAGGCGCCGGCGGCGATGCCGCCACTGCCGGGGCGCGAGAGCGTTCACTATACTGTTCGTATAGTGATAGATGTCAAATCATTTACTAAGTTCTTACGACTAATGTTTCTGTGATGGCATCAGGAACCCGCAGCTACGGACAGATGTGTCCGATCGCCCGGTCGCTGGACGTCGTCGGCGAGCGATGGTCGCTGCTGATCGTTCGCGAGCTGCTGCTAGGGCCCAAGCGCTTCAAGGACCTCCTCGGCGAACTGCCGGCAATGGGCACCAACCGGCTCTCAGACCGCCTCAAGGCGCTCGAGGCCGATGGCGTCATCGCCAAGGCGACGCTCCCCCGCCCGGCGAGGCGCAGGTCTACGTGCTCACCGAGCTGGGCGAGCGCCTTCGCCAGCCCGTCGTCAGCCTGGCTCAGTGGGGCGCTGGGCTGCCACTCGACGAACGCCATGACCCCAGTACCGCGCGAGCCGTGTTACTCGCCCTCGTCCGGTGCGCGACAGCACCACTGGATCTGACCCGCGGCATCCGCGAGACCTACGATTTCACGATCGGCGAGGAGCGGTTCCATATCCTCGTCGACCAGGACCGCGCGACCCCGCGATCGGGGCCCGCACCCGTCAGCGCCGACGTCTCCGTCCACTGCGACGTCCAGACCTTGCTGATGCTCGACGCCGGCGCCCTCACCCCCGCTCGCGCCCGACGCGAACGCAACGCGCACATCGACGGTTCCGCCGGCGCCGTCCGGCGAGCGTTCGCGATCATGAGGCGGCGGACCTGACCGACCAGGGCCGCGGAGGCTTGGGTCGTGGAGTTCACGGGACCCGTCGAGGACAGTGGCAGGTGCGGTCAGCCAGCCGGGGAAAACCCGACGCCGGTCGAGGCCTGCCAGGCTCGTCGGCCTCGCCGGCTCGTCGGGCATGACACGCGCGCCGTCGAGAGGGAGAATGATGCGGTCAATCTCGAGGAGGCATGCGGTGAGTGAAACCACTCTGATCGCGAACGGGACGATCGTGACGGCCGAGGGCGAGTTCGCCGGAGACGTCCTGATCGACGGCGAGACGATCATCGCCGTCGGCAGGGTCGACGCACCGGACGGAGCGAGGGTGATCGACGCCACCGACTGCTTCGTGCTGCCGGGCCTGATCGACAACCACACGCATCTGTCGATGCCGTTCATGGGGATGATGTCCTCGGACGACTACAACACCGGCACGCAGGCCGCGGCTGCCGGCGGCGTCACGTGCCTGGTCGACTTCGCCATCCAGCGTGAGCCGGACACGCTGCAATCGGCGCTCGAGGAGTGGTCGGGACGGGCCGACGGCGCCGCGCACGTCGACTATGGGTTTCACATGGCGATCACCAACGCCAGCGAGCCGGTGCTCGACGACATGACGGCGATGGTCGACGGCGGTATCTGCTCCTTCAAGCTCTTCATGGCCTACAAGGGCGAGCTCATGGCCCGCGACGATGCGCTGATGGCGTGCATGGAGCGGGCGCGCGACCTCAACGCGCTCACCATGGTCCATGCCGAGAACGGGGACATCATCGATCTCCTCGTCACCCGCGCGCTGGCCCGTGGCGACACGTCGGCGATCCATCACGCCCTGACGCGCCCGGAGTACGTCGAGGCCGAGGCCACCTCCCGGGCGGCGCGGATCGCGGAGACGGTGGGCACCCGGCTGTTCGTCGTGCACGTGACCTGCGCGGCGGCCGCGGCGGAGATCGAAGCGGCCCAACAGCGCGGTGCCGACGTCACCGGCGAGACGTGCTTTCAGTACCTCACCAACGACATCGAGGACCTGCGCCGGCCGGGCGTCGAGGGGTGCCGCTACATCTGCTCACCGCCGCTGCGCAACGCGTCCAACCAGGAGCTCCTGTGGGGCTTTCTCACCCGCGGGGTCCTGGAGAGCATCTCCACCGACCACTGCCCGTTCACCGACGAGCAGAAGGCGCGTGGCCTGGACAACTTCAGCCTGGTCCCCAACGGCCTGGCCCTGATCCAGCACCGGCTCCCGAAGCTGTGGGACGAGGGCATCAACGCCGGGCGGATCTCACGATCGCAGCTGGTCGCCTTGACGGCGACGACGATCGCGGCGCGATTCGGGCTCTCGCGCAAGGGCGCGCTGCTGCCCGGCAAGGACGCCGACGTCGTCGTGCTCGACCCCAACGCCCCGCGCGACTACGGGATGGCCAACTCGTTCATGAACGTGGACTACGACCTCTATGAGGGCCAGACGGCGACCGCCAGCGTGCGTCACACCTTCTCGCGCGGAACCCTCGTCTATGACCGGGGCGAGATCCTGACCCAGCCCGGGCACGGCCGCTTCGTCCACCGCTCACTGTCACCGGCCGCCGCGGCCGTTCTATGAGCGCTCTGCGTCTGGATCCGTCGGCGGTCGTCGCCGACCTCGACGAGCTCGCCGAGCAGAGTGGCGGCCGGTTCGCGGGGGCCGACCGGCTGGCCTGGTCCCCGGCGTGGCTGGGCGCCCGCCGCTGGCTGCGCGCCAAGCTCGAGGCGGCCGGCCTCGAGCCCCAGACGGACGCGGCGGGCAACCTGTGGGCCGCCATCGGCGGCGAGTCCGACGGGTTCCTGATCGTCGGCTCGCACATCGATGCCGTACCCGAGGGCGGCTGGCTGGACGGCGCCCTCGGCGTGCTCACCGCCCTCGAGGTCATGCGACAGCTCGAGCATCGGGGTGGCTCGCTGCCCATCGGCGTGCGTTTCGTCGACTGGGCCGACGAGGAGGGGGCCAGGTTCAGCCGCAGCCTGGTCGGGTCCTCGGCAGCCGCCGGGACGCTGGTGGCGGCGGACGTGCGCACGCTGACCGACGCCGGTGGGACGACGCTGGCCGACGCGTTGGCCGCCTGCGAGGTCGATCTGGATGGCGCGAGCGCCGCCCGCGCCTCGTTGACCGGAGCTCTCGGCTACCTCGAACTCCATATCGAGCAGGGCCCGGTGCTGCTCGAGCAGGGCCGGCTGGCGTCGGCGGTGTCGGGCACCTTCGGCGTCGAGCGCCATCTGGTGACCTTCACCGGCCAGGCCGCGCACGCGGGATCGACTCCGATGGCGATGCGGCGGGACTCGCTGGCCGCGGCCGCGCGGTCCGCGCTGGCCATCCGCGAGTCGGCGATCTCTCACGGAGGCGTCGGCACGGTCGGTCGCATGGACGCCGTGCCGGGCGTGATCACCGCGGTCGCGGGCCGCACCGAGATGCAGCTTGATCAGCGTCACCTTGACGCCGCCGCGCTCGCGTCGATGCTCGACGACGCCAAGGCGATATGCCAGTCCGCCGCCGCTGAGTTCGGCTGCACCACGGAGGTACGGAAGGTCTTCGGCGCCGCGCCGACCGTGTTTGAACCCACGCTCGTCGACCTCGCGCAGGCCGCGGTCCGGGAAGCCGGCGGCGGCGATGGCGAGCCGATTCCCAGCGGGCCGCTCCACGACGCGACGGAGATCGGGCGCATCGTCCCCACGGCCATGATCTTCGCCCAGTCCGATCCGCCGATCTCCCATGCCTCCATCGAGAACTCGTCCCGAGCGGCTCTCGACGTGGCGATAGACGCCTACGGGCGCACCGTCGAGCAGGCACTGACAGCAGTTGTCGACCTACCCCGTCAAAGGAGCCAGCCGTGAAGTTCGGTGTCGTCCTGCAGACCAATCCCCCGGCCTCGCGCGTGATCGAGCTCGCTTGCCGCGCCGAGGCGTACGGCTTCACCACCGCCTGGACGTTCGACTCGCATCTGCTGTGGGAGGAGCCCTACGTCATTCTCAGTCGGATCCTCGACGCCACGCACCGGCTCAACGTCGGGACGATGGTCACCAACCCGGCAACGCGCGACTGGACCGTGACCGCCTCGACCTTCGCGACGCTCAACGAGATGTACGGCAACCGCACCGTGTGCGGCATCGGGCGTGGCGACTCCGCGGTGCGGACGATCAACGGAAAGCCCGTCAAGCTGGCCGATCTTCGCGCGTGCATCGAAGTCGTTCGCGCGCTCGCCAATGGCGAGACCATCGAGTACAAGGGCACGCCCATGCGCTTCCCGTGGAATCCCGAGAGCCGGCTGCCGATCTGGGTCGCCGGGTACGGGCCCAATGCGCTCAAGCTCGCCGGCGAGGTGGGAGACGGCTACATCCTCCAATGCGCCGACGTGGACATCGCGGAGTGGAGCATCGCCGCGGTCCGCAAGGCCGCGGCCGATGCGGGCCGCGATCCAGACGCCCTCACCATGTGCGTCGCCGGTCCCGCGTACGTGACCGACGGCTCTGAGGAGCAGCGTCGTCACGCGTTGGACCAGGTCCGATGGTTCGGGGGGATGGTCGGCAACCACGTCGTCGACATCGTCAACCGCTACGGCGCCGACGGCGGGGCCATTCCGGAGAGTCTCAGCACCTACATCAAGGACTGGCAGGGCTACGACTACAACACGCACGGGCGCGCCGGGAACGAGCACACCGAGTTCATCTCCGACGAGATCGTGGAGCGGTTCTGCCTCATCGGGCCCCCGGAGGCTCACGTCGAGAAGCTCAAGCAGCTCGAGCGTGTCGGAGCCGGCCATTTCGGGCTCTATCTCCAGCACGACGCGCAAGACGCGACGTTGGCCGCTTACGGTGAACGGGTGCTGCCGATCGTCAACCAGCCGGTCCTGGCTCGAGGGTGACCAGGAAGCGCTAGGGCGTGACCGGCGTCAGACCGGAATGGTCGGCGTCGGCGGCCACGTGCTCGACCCCGCGAAGCGCACGGGCGAGTAGCCTCACCAGCGCCTCTCGCTCGTCGGCGTCGAGGGCTTGGAGAACTTCGTTCTCGACGGCGTCCATGTGGTCGCGGGCCCGCCCCAGCGCCTCGCGGCCGGCCTCGGTGATCAGCACACGGTGACGGCGGCGATCCTCGGGGTCACGGCGGCGGACGAGATAGCCAAAGTCCTCGAGCTCGTTGAGAAGCAGGACGACGTTCTTGGCATCCATGCACAGCGCGTCGACCAGTTCCTGCTGGGGCGCGCCGTCGTGATCGCCGAGGTAAGTCAGGGCCATGAGGAGGCGCAGGTCCATCCCGAGGAGGTCGGGATTCGTGCGCCGCATCACCTGCTTGGCCAATCGCGGCAGCAGGATCATCGCGCTGGGGGTGCCGGTGCAGTTCTCGGAATGCATGACTGGCCGCGATTATAGCGGAAATTTCGACATCATGCCCACAGCACGAATAATGACCAAATTGTATTTGATACCTACAGCATGGATGATTCGTGCTAAGGTTCTCATCACTCCCACCCGGAAGGATCTTGATGAGTACCACGAGCCCCGATACATCCCGTATTCCCCGCCCGAATCGATGGGCGGTCCTCGCGCTCCTCGGCATCGCCCAGCTGATGGTCGTGCTGGACGCGACGATCGTGAACATCGCGCTTCCGTCGGCGCAGCGGGCCCTTCACTTCACCGCCGACAACCGGCAGTGGGTCATCACCGCCTACGCCCTGGCCTTCGGCAGCCTCCTGCTGCTCGGCGGCAAGCTGGGCGACCTGTTCGGCCGCAAGTGGACGCTCATCGGCGGCCTGACCGGATTTGCGGTGGCCTCGGCCATCGGCGGCATGGCCCAGTCATTCGGCATGCTCGTCGCTGCCCGGGCCCTCCAGGGAGCCTTCGGAGCGATTCTGGCTCCCTCGGCGCTGGGCCTGCTGACCGTGACCTTCCAGGGATCCCCTGATCGTCCGAAGGCATTTGGCATCTTCAGCGCGATCGCGGCCGGAGGAGCGTCGGTCGGGCTGCTGCTCGGCGGGGTGCTCACTCAGGCGATCTCGTGGCGCTGGAGCCTGTACGTCAACCTGGCGATCGCCGTACCGACCGCCATCCTGGCGCTGCGGCTGCTCCAGAACGAGCGCCACCCCCAGCGTCCGCGAATCGACTGGCTTGGCACGGTGCTCTCCTCCGGAGGCCTCTTCGCCCTCGTCTACGGCTTCGCCAACGCGGAGACGAGCTCGTGGTCCAGCACGACGACGATCGTGTCGTTGGCGGCGAGCGTCGTCCTCCTGATCGCTTTTCTCGCCGTCGAACGCCGCGCCGAGCATCCGCTTCTGCCTCTGCACATCGTGGCGGATCGGGCCCGCGGCGGCGCCTACGCGACGATCGCCATCGCCGGCTCCGCGGTGTTCGCAGTCTTTCTGTTCCTCACCTATTACCTGCAGCAGAACCTCGGCTACTCGCCCTTGAAGACCGGCCTGGCCTTCCTGCCGATGACCGTGATGATCGTGCTCACCGCGACGACGGTGCAAACGCGGATCCTGCATCGGACCGGGGCCCGGCCGCTGGTGATGACCGGGATGACGCTCGGGCTGGTCGCGATGCTCGTGTTCACGCAGCTGACTCCTCAGGCGGCCTACATCACCCATGTGTTGCCCGGGCTGCTGCTCACCGGAGTGGGGATGGGGTGCATCTTCGCCCCCGCGTTCTCCACCGCGACGCTCGGCGTCAAGAACAGCGACGCCGGCATCGCCTCGGCGATGGTCAACACCTCACAGCAGGTGGGAGGCTCGGTGGGCACGGCGCTGCTGAGCACGATCTTCGCCAGCTCGGCAGCCAGCTTCGTGTCCGGCCACGCCCACACCGCCGGCCTCGCCAGCGCGGCCTCCATCCACGGATACACAACCGCGTTCGAATGGGCCGCCGCGCTGTTCGCAGCCGGATTGCTGGTCGCGACCCTCGTCCTCCCCCGGGACGGTGCCGCCCGCGCTCGCGCCGCCAGTGCCGAAACCGGCGCCGACCTCAACCTCAGCCTCGAGACCGCCTGATCGGAGCCTCCGACATGAGCACGCACACCATGACCCAGCAGTCCCCAGACCGCCTCTCCGAGTCCGCCTCGCGCCGCATCCGCATGCGCCGGCGCTCCGCGGCGGCGCTCGCCCCCGCACAGGACCACGCGGCGGCGCTCGCCCCCGCACAGGACCACGACGCGGCGCCGGTGGCCGCCTCCCAGGACCGCCCTGACGCCACGCGCCAGGTGACCGGGGTGGGCGGGGCTCGCATCCTGCGCCGCTGGTCGGTGGCGGATCTCATCGCCCGCGCCGGCGGCGCGCCGCGAGCAATGGCCTGAGCGAGGCTGACGAGTCCCGGCTGGTCTGATCGGTTCATCCGCCTTGTCCGCCACCGCCACCCCCAACGAGCAGACATCTGTGCAGCGGTCGGCCGCATCGCGGCCGGCCGCGACGATCCAAGGCAGCGATCTGCGCCGGAGGCTGCTCACCGTGGTGGTGCTCGCCGTCTGCGTGGGGGCGGTGGTGCTGGCGGTGCCCGACCTGCGGCCGGTGGTGCGCGAGATCGAGCAGATCAACCCGGCGCTGGTGATCGCCGCCGTCGTCCTGGAGTTGGCCTCGTGCCTGAGCTTCGTCGTCATCTTCCGGCACTTCTTCAAGCCGATCCCGGCCCCGGCGGCGCGCGAGATGGCGTGGTCGCAGATGGGGTCAGGTGCCCTCCTGCCCGGCGGTGGCGTCGGCTCTCTGGCAGTCGGCGGGTGGCTGCTTCACCTCGCCGGCATGTCCACCCCGCAGATCCTCCGGCGCTCGAGTGGTCTGTTCTTTCTCACCAGCGCGATCAACGTGATCGTGCTCGCCGCCGGCGGCCTGGTCCTGTTGGTGGGGATCGGCGGCGGCCCTCACGACGTGCTGCGGACGGGGCTGCCGGTTGCGGCCGCCGTGGCCGCCGTCATCGTCGTCCTCGGCCTGCCGAGGGTCATGCGCCGCCTCTCCAGCCGCCTCCCGGCACCGGCGTGGCTCGAGGACGTCGGTACCGGGATCCCGGCCGCCCGCGACGCGCTGCTGCGACCCAGCTGGCGGTTGCTCGGGGCGCTGGGTTACCTGCTGTTTGACATCGCGGTGCTGTGGACCACGCTGGCTGCCGTGGGACCGGCGCCGCCGGTGGCAGCGCTGGCCGTCGCCTACCTCGCGGGATATCTCCCGAACGTGGTGCCCGTCCCGGGTGGGATCGGCATTCTCGATGCGGGGCTGGTCGGTGCCCTCGGCCTCTACGGGCTGCCCCTCACGCACGCCGCCGCGGCGGTGCTCGTCTATCACGCGGTCGCGTTCTGGGTTCCGACCCTCGGCGGGATGGTGGCGTACACGCGTCTGCGCCCCCGCCTGGCTTCCCCGGCACGGGCATCCATTCCATCGAGGTAGGTTGCCGGCGCTGCGGATGGATCTGCGCTGAGGTGTCGGTCTAAAGAGGGCCGCGAGCCATCTAAAGAGTCGGATCAAGAAGTGGGCGTTTGACCGATGTGCGCCTGCGGCCGCCGTGTCAGGCTCGGCGCCGTCGCGCTGAGCGCGACTCGCCGCAGCCGGCCCGCCCTGCTGTGGCACGACATCGATCACACGCCATCGAAGGGGGCAGACGCTATGAGGACATCAGAGAGGGCCGCCCGGCTTGGGCGCCGGCGCATCGGACGCCGGCCACTCGGTTGTGGCGCGGTGGGAATCCTCGCCACGCTGGCGGCAGTGGCCGCGCCGTCGGCTGCGCAGGCAGCCACGACTCAGACTTTCGGTACCCCGGGCACATCCATCTACACCGTGCCCAGCGGGGTCACGCAGCTGTCGATCGCCGCTGTCGGCGCCGCCGGCGGCGGGTGGTGCGCGAACGGCGGCGGTGGACGCGGAGCCTCGGTGTCCGGCACGTTCCCCGTCTCGGGCGGCGAGCAGGTCACCGTGAGCGTCGGCGGTATCGGTGGCGTGTGCGGCAGCGGCGGCACTCCGGGTGGGATCGGTGGCGGCGGCAGCGCGGGCCCTTACGCCGGCGGGGGCGGCGGTGCCTCGGGCGTGAGCTTCGGTACCGGCGCCGCGACGCCCGGATCGGAGCTTCTCGTCGCGGGGGGCGGCGGCGGCGCGGGTATCGGTGCGGGGCCTGGAGGTGACGCGGGTGCAGCCGGATCGGTCCCGGTGATCGGTACCGCCGCGCAGCCCGGTACGCAGACGGCCGGAGGGGCCGGTGGGATCGACCAGAGCGGCACCAACGACAACGGCACCAACGGCAGCTTCGCCAGCGGTGGCGTCGGCGGCGGGCTGAACTCCGGCCAGGGCGGCGGGGGCGGGGGCGGGGGCTATTTCGGTGGCGGGGGCGGAGCCGGCGGGGTCCTCCCGCCCAACGGAGGCGGCGCGGGCGGCTCGAGCTACCTCGCGCCGGAGGCGACGAGCACGAGCGGCCCGACGGTCACCAGCGACGCCGCGAGTGTCACGATCACCCTGCTCCCCGGTCCGGCAGCGAGCCTCAGCGCCGGCTCGCTCAACCTCGGCTCCGCGCCCGCGGGCTCGGTCGGCCCCGAGCAGACGGTCACGGTCACCGACAACGGCAGCTCGCCGCTGAACATCGCCGGCGTGCAGCCCGGCGGCGCCGACCCCGGTGATTACCTCATCATCGACGGGTGCGTCGCACCCGTGCAGCCGGGCGCGAGCTGCCAGCTCGGCGTGCGCTTCGCCCCCCAGGCGGCGGGTGCCAGCTCGGCGACACTCAGCATCATCAGCAACGCCGCCAACGCGCTGGCGGTGAACGTCTCGGGCACCGGCACGCCCCCGGCCACCGGCGCGACCGGCGCCACGGGCCCGCAGGGTCCTGCCGGCCCCAAGGGAGCGACCGGACCGGCCGGCCCCGCGGGCACGATCGTGTGCCGCAATACCGTCGCGGCGCACGCGTTGTGCACCCTGGAGTTCGCGCCCGGCACGTTCACCACTGCGGCCCGCTCCGACGCGCGGTACACGGTCACGCGCGGCGCCCACGTGATCCGCACCGCATCACTGCGGATAACGAGCCACGGCAAGGTGGTCCGCCGGGGCCTGGGCCAGCTGCCTCGCGGGCGCTACACGCTCGCCATCATCACCGGGCGCGGCCGGCACTCAGAGACGGTCCTGCGGCTCGCCTTCCAGGTGAGATAGCGCTCAGCCACCGCGGGGAGCGAGAGTCGCTCCCCGCGGTGACGACCGCCCACGAACGGACTCACCAGCTCGGGCCTCCCGCCGCGCGGAGGTGCGTGGCGGGCTCTGGAAACGGGATGGCGGTGGCAGTACCCTGCCTACGTGCCTCAGTGGTGGTTTCCGTGGCTGTTTCCAGTGGCTTTGGCATTGGCGGTGATGATCACCGCGATATCCACGACCGCGGCCGGCGCCGTCTTTGTCGCGGGATGCCTCGTGGGCGTGTGCGTGCTCCGAGTTCGCTACCTCAAGGCCCATCCACCAGACCCAGAGCTCGTTCACAAGCCGTTCTGGAGGCCCTGAGCTCCACCGCCGATCGCCGGTCCTGGCAAGATGGCGCGATGGAGTGCGTGCTCGGAATCGGTGGGTACTTCGTGCGGGCCGCCGATCCGGTGGCCCTCGGCGGCCCGCCTGACCGTGTCATCGGGCGTGCCGGCGACCTCGCTCCCGGAGCCTTAAGTGAGAGCGCCCCGGTACCGGCGGGATATGAGGCCGGACTCGGGGCGCGCTCGAGGGAGGAGAGGTACTTCACGATGAATCATGACCCCTGCTCTTTCAGAAGTCCAAGACGGATTGCCCGAAGGACTCATAAGCCCTCCTTATGGAATGCTGCGGCGCGCCGAACTGGCGAGCTTGGGACAGATCAGCCGCGGATCAGCGTGCCGAGGGCGTCGGCGTCGTACAACATCCGGGAATCGACCGGCTGGCCGTCGAGGAGAGCGGCGGGTGTGCCGTCGGGGTCCTGGCCGTCGAACACGGCGTCGATCTCGCGCACCCAGCTCTCGTAGCGACCCTGCCTGACCGCTGCGACGAACTCCGCGCCGGTCAGACCGGCGCGCCTGCCGAGCTCGAGCAGGTCCTCGGTCGTGAAGCCGCCGCTGTGCTCCGGTGGCTGGTTGGCGAAGAGCTCGCGACGCAGCTCATCGAATCCGCCGGCCTCCGCCGCGGCGGCCAGAGCGTTGGCGGCGCGCACCGACTCGTCTCCGAGAAAAGACCGGATTCGATACTCCACGGCCACCGCACCCGCCGCAACCTCGCGACGCAGCAGATCTCCAGACACGTCCTCAAACTCGCGGCAGTAGGGGCATTGCGGATCCTCGAACAGCACCAGACTGCGCCGAGCGCCTGCGCTGCCCACCAGGACGCCGCCTTCCGGGGTATGGCCCGACGGGACCTCAATCGCTTCCATGACACCCATTCTGCCTGGACAACGCCCTCGGCCCCGATCGGGGCTGTGAGATCGACGACGGTCGTTTCGCCTGAGCGGCGTGAGCTGAGAGCGCCTTAACCAAACCGCTGCACGCAGTCAACCGGTGCGCCACGCCTCATGCCTACGTTACGTGGCGTCGGATGCTCGAGCTCACGCGCAAGATCAGTCTTTCGCTTGCGCCGCATCTGCGCGCGCTGGTCCCGCTGGTAGCGAGCGCGATCGGCGCGATCGTCGTGGTCGCGCTGCTGACGGCGGGTGGCCACGGGGGCGCGCAGCCGTCGGCGTCGGTGCGGGCGCCCGGACCGTCACCGGTGCCGAGCACGCACTCGTCCCCCGCCAGATGCGCGCGCGGCCCTGGCGCGGCGGGGAGCGGACAGGGTGCGCCCGCCATTCCGGCGCGAGAGTCCGCGCTGGGCGACGTGCTCGATGCGACGCTTCGTGCGGCGCGCAGTCGCATCCACGCCCCCGCTGCCACCGCGGCGGTGGTGGTGTGCGGCCGGGTGGTGTGGGCCGATGCGACCGGCGTGCTCGATCTCGACTCCAAGGGCCCCGCCACCAACCAGTCCCTGTTCATCCTCAACAGGCGGTCAAGACCGTCGTGGCCACGATGGTCATGCTGGAGATTCAGCACGGTCATCTCTCGCTGGACACGAAGTTGTCGCAGTTCTATCCGTGGCTTCCGAACGCCTCTCAGATCTCCGTGCGCATGCTCCTCAACATGACCAGCGGGCTCCCGGATTACCTCTACAACCCGCGGATCGAGTCGATGATCGACCACCGGCCACGCCACCACTGGACGGTCGACCAGATCTTGACCGGGCTGGGCGCGGGCCTGGGACCCCCGAAGTTTCCCCCGGGACGTGGCTACCAGTACTCAGACACCAACTACATCGTGCTCGGTGCGATTCTGGAGCGCATCACCCATCGCTCGATCGAGCGCGACTTTCAGGAGTTGATCGCGAGACCGCTCGGGATCACCTCCGCGACGTTCGTTCCCTCTCCGGCCGCCAAGGCGCGCATTGCCCACCCCTACGTGCTCCACCGCAATGGCTCACTCGCCAGTCAGTGGATCCCGGGGTTCGGCGTGTCGAGCGCGGTGTGGGGACCGGTATTCACCGATGGCGGCCTGGCCACGAGCTCGCTTGACCTGGCCTGGTTCGCCAACGCACTGCTGGGCGGCCGGTTGGCGAGCGCGACCGCAGTCACACAGATGACCCACATCGGCCGCGGCGACTACGGCTTCGGGGTCCGCGACCGGTCGTTCGACGGTCACTACTGGCTGGGCCATCGCGGCTACTTCGGTGGCTTTGAGGCCGAGGACTGGACCGACCCTTCGCGGCAGGTCACGATCGCCGTCGCCACCAACCTCCAGATCGCCGGGGGCCAGCCGACCTCCACGGAGGTCTGGCGGGCCATCGCGCGCGCCTACGATCGCCAGCACCTGGGCGCCGAAGAGCCGGCCGTCCACTGACGCCCAACGCCGCTACGGCCGTCAGGGCAGGTTGGACAGCGGCCGCCGGCGGGGAGCCGGCGGCCGTGCGCGTCCGTGGGTCAGCCGATCGGGTTGGCGGCCGCCCAGGCCGCACCCTGGGCGTTGTTGCTGTACGGGGCGCCGATCAGGAGCTCATTCCCGAGGGCGCTGATCGCCGTCGAGAAGCCATACTGGTCGCCCTGGACCGGCGTCGGCTCCGTCAGCTGCTGCTGTTGGGTCAGATTGCCGTGGCCCGCGAACGTGAACGCCTCACCTGCGGTGCCGTTTGCGCCCGTCGCGCCGATCAGGGCGACATCACCGAGGTAGTCGAGCGCGACCGAGTAGCCGAACGCGTCGCTGCCGCCCGGGTTCGACTGGACGAGCTCTTGGGACTGGGCCCAACCCTTCGCGCCCTGGTCGAAGGTGAACGCCGCTCCGTCGCCGAGGTTGGCGAACGGGCTGCCGATGAGAACGCGGCTGCCGAGAGCGTTCATGGCGACCGACACGCCGAAGAAGCTCGTCGGAGGGGTGGCCGTGGCGACGAGCGTCTGCTGTGAGGACCCGAGTTCCGAGAAGCCGTATGCGGCCCCTTGTCCCTCGTTGGCCACGGGGGCGCCGACCACGCCGGCCAGTCCGTCGGCTGCCTCGGAGACCGCGATCCCGTAGCCCTCGCCCGGGGCGACCGGGTCCTGGTACTCGCGCAGCTGCGTCCAGGACTTCGCCCCGTGGACGAAGACGTATGCGGCCCCGGTGAAGCCGTTGTGGGCAGGTGCCCCGATCAACGCGACGTTGCCGAGCGCCGACAGTGAGAGCGATGCGCCGAACTCGTCGCCGGGCGCGCCGTCGGGTGCCGTGATGTGACCGTCGAGCACATACTTGCTGCCCTGGCGCGCGTAGGAGTAGACGATTCCGCTGAGGTTGTTGCCGCTGTAGGCGCCGACCAGCGCCGTGCCGCCGTCGCCGGCCAGCGCCACCGCGTATCCGTAGCTGTCCTGTGCGGACCCCGCCGGTGACTGGAGCAGCTGCTGCTCAGACCACCGGCCTCCGTGCTCAGCGAAGACATACGCCGCTCCCACCGTCCTGCCGGCTGCGCCGACCAGTGCGGTTTGCCCATCGCCGCTCAGCGAGACGCTCACGCCCAAGAGGTCCAGCGGCATGCCGTCGCTGGCCTGGAGCTCCTGCTGACTGAGTCCCTTGCCGGCACCGGCACCGGGCGCGGGTCCGGCCGCGGCGTTCGGCGCCGCGGCGAGCTTCTGTGTGATCGCGTGGGCGAGGGATGACGGGATCGACACGCCGTCGTGCGCCGTCACCTGTGCGAGCGGCGTCCCCGGTGCTTGCGCCGCCACCGCCTGATTGATCCCCAACACCAATGTCACGGCGAGCGCCGCCGTCGTCGCAACTGCACATCTGATCACGCCCTAACCCCCTCGAACTGAGTATCGGGCCGCTCGAGCCGGCCCATGTGCGCGGGGAGCTTACGCCTCACACCAGCATTCGGGGCATCGACTATCCCGAAGATGTCAGAACGCCGACCCGTGGGCCTCCCGGGTGCCGTGATGCCCGTTTTCACACATACGTGCATGCTCACTGATAGACGTGTATGATCGTGCAGCGATGCTCACCGACGAACGCCGAGCCGTGATCCTCGAACACCTTCGTGTCCAGGGCCGCGTGCTGGCTTCGGACCTGCTCGACGAGTTCGATGTCTCCGCCGACACGGTCCGTCGTGACCTGCGGGAGCTCGATCAGGCCGGACTGCTGCGCCGGGTGCACGGGGGCGCGCTCCCCCGCCTCGGGGACACGACGACGTTCCCGGCGCGGGCTCGCCGTGCCCCGGAGGCCAAGGCGTCGATCGGGCGCCGCGCGGCCGAGCTGGTCGCCGACGGCCACGTCGTCGTGCTCGATGGCGGCAGCACCACGCTCGAGCTCGCGCGCGCCCTATCGCCTGACCTCCGTGCGTCGGTCATCACAAACTGCCCGCCAATCGCCATGCAGCTCGCCGACCACCCCGGCGTCGAGGTCACGGTTATCGGCGGAACGCTGCGCCCACGGTCTCGGGTGACGCTCGGGGCAGCGGCGGTCGACGCGCTGCGCTCCATCCGGGCCGACGTCCTGTTCCTCGGGGTCTGCGGGCTTCACCCGGAGATCGGTGTGACCGTCGAGGACAGCGAGGAGCGTCACGTCAAGGCCGCGATGATCGATGGCGCCGCCGAGGTGGTCGGGCTGGCCGATCACGACAAGCTCGGCACCGCGTTGCCGTTCGTGGTGGCTCCGCTGACAAGCCTCACCCAGCTCGTCACCGACGCCGGCGCCGGCGCGTCCACGCTCGCCCCGTATCGCGCGCTCGGCATCGAGGTCCTCGAGGCATGACCGCGAGCGAGCCCCTCGCAGGCATCACGGCGCGCGAGCTCCTGGACCGCGCCTCGGCGGTCCTCATTGACCTCGACGGGACGCTGGTTGACTCGACGCAGCCGGTCGGGCGCGTCTGGGCGGCGTTTGCCCAGCGTCATGGGCTCGACCCGGACGAGGTCCACCACTTCGCCCAGGGGCGTCCCTCGCACGAGACCGTGCGCCTCCTCCTCCCTGAGGGCGATCACGGCAGCGAGGCGGCCGCGGTCGAGGAGGCCGAGATCAACGACCCCGACGGCGTCCGCGCGCTGCCCGGGGCGGCCAGGCTCCTACGCAGCGGCCGGCGGCTGGCCATCGTCACCTCGTGCTCCGCGCCGCTCGCCCGGATGCGGCTCATCACCGCCCGCCTGCCGATCCCCGACGTTCTCGTGTCATCCGATCAGCTCGTTCAGGGCAAGCCCGACCCCGAGTGCTTTCTCGAGGGCGCCCGCAGGCTCGGCGTGCCCGCCGTCGACTGCGTGGTCATCGAGGACGCTCCGGCCGGCATCAGCGCCGGGCGCGCCGCGGGGGCGGCGGTCATCGCCGTGCGGACCACCCACGACGATCACGAGCTCGCCGACGCGCACGTCGTCGTCGACGACGTCGCATCGCTCGTGGACTGACAGGGGCAGGCCGCGCGGGTGCCGTCATCGCCCCGCGGCCCGTCGGCTGAGTCACCTCAAGGGGGTACAGTCTGCGACTTGCGCACGTGGAGATGGCTGGCACGGGGGCAGTCCACCCGTACAACCGACTGGAGGTGGCCATGGGCTTGCTCGACAAGCTGAAAGGGAGCAAGCCGGCGAAGGAGGGCGTGGCTCCTGTCTCCGTCGGCGATCTGCGCTCGGCGCTCCTCGGCCTGACCCGCGACACCGCGCCGTGGCAGGTCCGCGACGGCGCTGAGGACGGCTGCGATCTGGTCGCCGAGTGGCGCATCGTCGATGCCCAGTGGTACGGGATCTTCTTTCAGTACGGCCTCAACAAGGTGTTCCGGGTCAAGCTGAAGTTCGACGAGGGAGCGCACGAGGTTCGCAACGTCGACGAGCAGGCGACCGTGACATGGCGCGACGGGATCCCCTCTGTGAGCAAGTCGTGGTCTCGGGGACAGATCAACGAGATCGAGTCTGGCCAGGCGTATGGGTTCAGCGAAGAGGGTGAGTTCGGTCAGGTCTACAACTACAAGTTCCGTTCCAGCGAGATCAAGGATCCGCTGCGCGACGCGGTCACCGAGCACGGGTGGGGCTGGAAGGCGGTCTCCTTCAAGCTGTGAACGCCTGCGCCGAGCCGCGCAGCGCGCTCTAGCCGAACCGGACGCTGGTGGCCGCGTCGATGAACGCGGGATCCCACGTCGACATCTGGTCGACGGTGCACGTGCCGGTCAGGTAGATGAGGTCCCGCTCGCCCGGGTCGACTCTCTGCCCGGCGGGGGGCGGCTGCTCACCGTTGGAGTCGGGCGACGGCGCGAGCAGGCAGGCGGTCATCTGATAGAGCGGGCCGCTGCTCTCCCGTCCGGCGTGGGTGAAGGCGATGACTCGCACCTCCCCCGCGAGCCCGGCGACTGTCCGCCCGGCTCGGACCTCGGCGTCCGGCAGGGCCGCCGCATCGGACTCCAGCCGAGCCGCTAGGGCGTCCAGGGTCATGTCGGCGCTGACGCGGTTGTGGCCGACGACCAGGTTCGGCGCAAATCCGTCCGCCAGGTCGGCCACCAGCGCTCCGGCGCTCTCCGGGGCATCGCGCCGTTGCATCTCCTCTGGGGCCCAGACCTCGAACATGGGCCCGCCGTCGGGGGAGAAGATGAACAGATTCAGCCGCACCGTGATCCGTTCTGCGTCGATCGCCGCCGGACTACCAGTTCCACGGCATTACCGAGTTGACGTCACTGATGACCTTCGATGGGTCCACGGACACCGAGCCGCCGAGATCGAGGCCGACTCCCAGCGTTGCGCCGACGTTCCAGGAGATGCCGATCTTATGGGCCGACACGTCAACCGAGCCGCTGGCCTGAGCGCCCACGCCGGCGCTGACGCCGACGTGCCCGGAGGCCGAGCCCGGGCCGAGGTTGGCCGACCCCGAGGCGTCGGCCTGCACGCCGGCGAACGCTGAGCCGCTTGCGTTGGCGCCGACGCCGCTCAGCCCGAACTGACCGTTCACATCCCCGTCGACCTGGGCGCCGCCCAGCTCATTGACGGTGCCGCTTGCCCCGAGTTGGTTCCACCCGGCGTTGCCGGTCACGGTCCCCTGCTCCCCAGCGAAGGCCTGGGCCGAGGCATCGCCCTGGACGCCGGTGATGCTGGCGCTGCCGCTGGCTGTCGCTGACGCGCCCGCGCCCGCCTGGAAGAGCGCCTGCCAGTTGGCGAGGGAGGAGCCTCCGCCGGCCGCGGCCGAGAACCCAGCGAAGACGGAGGCGCTGTCGGTCCCCGACATCCCGTTCACGAACGCGTTGACGGCGCCTGCCACCGGCGGCGAGCTGATCGCCACGGCACCGAGTGCGAGGCCGGCGACACCGGCCGCCTTCTCCGCCTCCTCCAGGGCTTGACCGCCCTTCTTCTGCCACATCGTGAAATGGTCGGCCGAGTTCTTCAGGTTCTTCGTCGCGGTCGATTCGTCGGTCTCCGCCTTAGCAAGCGCATTGCGGGCAGCCTGAAGGTTGCGGTTGGCCTGCTGGGCTGCCCCGGCCGCCCCGGACGCGGCCTGGGGTGCGCTTGCGGCGTGGTTCGCCGCGACGACCGCTCCCATGGCCGTCTGGACCCGAGCCTCGGCGGCGGCCTTGGACGCCTGGGCCGCCGCAAGCTTGTCCTGCCAGTCGTTGACCTCGGTCATCCAGTGGATCGCGTTCTTCAGCGCAACGCGACCCTCGCCCTGGGCGTTGCCCAGTTCCGCGCTGAATCGCTTGAGCGCGCTGCCGACAGCGCGCGCCTCCTCCGCGGTCACCTCGTAGTGGCCGGACATCACCGCCGACAGGGACTGATACTGCTTGCTGGCCTCGCCGGTCCAGCCGGTCAGCAACACGCCGGCGGTGGACTTGATCAGTGAGCTGTGCGACTCGAGCGTGCTGGCCAGGCGGTGGTGCCAGTCCCCGGCGGCGGAGACCGTCTCGGGGTCTCCGGTGGCGACGGTGACCCCTGGCTCGGTGATCGGCGTGGGCGTCGAGGACATGTGAGGATCATCCTCGGGGCCGGGTGCCCTGGGAAGTGGCCGAAGGTATGGAAATGACTGACCCCCTCACGGTCGCTACGAACCCTCTCGGTTCCTAAGAACCCTCGCGGATCGGCTGGGCGAGGGCGATGAGGTTGCCCTCGCTGTCGTAGAAGAAGGTGCCCAGCTCGCCCGAGCCCTTGCTCGGATAGTTGTCCGGGACGACGATCGCGTCCCCGCGAGCATCGAAGCCCGGCATCTCGAAGCGCTCGAACATCACCCCCCGGGCGCCCAGGTCCGCCAGGGTCGCCTCAAGGTTCTCGACCTCGAAGGCCATCTGGGTCGATGCCCCCGACGGCGCCCCAGCCGACTCGAAAAGATGGAACTCCGTCGGCCCGCACACGTAGCGCAGGCCACCGTCGCGCTCCTCGACCGGGTCGAGCCCGAGCTTGTCGCGGTAGAACCTGCGCGCTCGCTCAAGGTCCTGGGCGGGGAGCTTGGTGACGGTGTGGGCGTTGCTGAGCGGTCCGGACATGGTCCTCTCCTTTGTCGTGCGGATCGGTGCCACAGTGGAGCCGACGCACATTGCCAAGGCGAAACCGAGGACATCATCATGAGCACTGAGAACACCAACGGCCGCGTCGCGGTCATCACCGGCGCCTCGTCGGGTATCGGCGAGGCCGCCGCTCGCGCGCTGGTGGCCGACGGCCATCGCGTCGCGCTGATGGCCCGGCGCCTGGATCGCGTCGAGGCGCTCGCCGACGAGCTCGGCGAGGCCGCCATCGCGATCCAGGCTGACGTCACCGACCGCGACTCCATCGTCGTCGCCGCGCAGCGCGTCCAGGACGACCTCGGCGACGCCGACATCCTGGTCAACAACGCCGGTGTGATGCTGCTCGGCCCCTTCTCCGCCGAGCTCTCCGACGACTACCGCCGGATGATCGAGACCAACCTGCTGGGTGCGATCACGACGACCGAGGTGTTCCTGGATCAGCTCGTCGCCGACGGCGGCGGGGACCTGATCAACCTCTCCTCGGTGGCCGGCCGTACCGCGCGGCCCGGCAACGCGGTCTATGCCGCGACCAAGTGGGGGATGAACGGCTGGTCGGAGTCGCTGCGCCAGCAGTTGCAGCCCGATGTCCGCGTGATCGTGATCGAGCCCGGCGCCGTCGCGACCGAGCTCACCGACCACATCACCCACGCCGAGACCAAGGCGGCCGCCGAGCAGATGTACGCGGCGACGGCGATCAGCGCGGAGGACATCGCCGAGATCATCGCCTTTGCGGTCTCGCGGCCTCGCAACGTGTCGCTCAACGAGATCCTCGTCCGCCCGACCAGCCAGGCGCTGTGATCAGCCAAGACTGACGAGAGGAGACCACCATGGAATACCGGCCACTCGGACGTACCGGCGTCCACGTCTCACCGCTGTGCCTCGGCACGATGATGTTCGGCGCCTGGGGTAACACCGACCACGACGATTCGATCCGGATCATCCACCGCGCGCTCGACGCCGGGATCAACTTCGTCGACACCGCCGACGTCTACTCCGCCGGTGAGTCCGAGGAGATCGTCGGCAAGGCGCTCAACGGCCGCCGCGACGATGTCGTGCTGGCCACGAAGTTCTGGGGCCCGATGGGGGAGGAGCCCAACCGCGGTGGCGTCTCGCGCCGCTGGATCATCACCGAGGTCGAGAACTCGCTGCGCCGCCTTGGCACCGACTGGATTGACCTCTACCAGATGCACCGTCCAGACCCGGCCACGGACATCGACGAGACGCTCGGCGCGCTCACTGACCTCGTGCAGCAGGGCAAGATCCGCTACATCGGCTCGTCGTCGTTCTCAGCCGGCGAGATCGTCGAGGCGCAATGGGCGGCGCGCGAGGGACGCCTGGAGCGGTTTCGCACCGAGCAGCCGCCGTACTCGATCCTCGTGCGCGGCATCGAGCTCGACGTCCTGCCCACCGCGTCGCGCCACGGCATGGGCATCCTCACCTACAGCCCGTTGGCCGGCGGCTGGCTGTCGGGAAGCTGGAGCGCCGACAGCTCCCCGACGTCCCCGGCGCGCCAGCGGCTGGCGGCGCGGTTCGACATGGCGCTGGCGGAGAACCAGCGCAAGCTGGAAGCCGTCGAGCAGCTCGCCAAGGTCGCCGACGAGGGCGGCGTGCCCCTGATCGAGCTCGCGATCGCCTTCGTGGTCAATCACCCCGCAGTGACCTCGGCGATCATCGGACCACGGACGATGGAGCAGCTCGACAGCCAGTTGCCCGCCGCTGAGGTTGCGCTGGACCCGGCGATTCTCGACCGCATCGACGCGATCGTCGGGCCGGGAGTCAACCTCAACCCCGCCGACACCAGCTATGGCGAGCAGGTGCTCGCGCCACGGCTCCGCCGGCGATAGACAGCACGGCCGCGGCGCGGCCGCAGCACGCGGGTCGATCAGACGCCCGTCCCCGACTGGAGGTGCGTCAGTTTGTCGGGGTTGGCGATCGAGTTGATGTGTGTGATCTGACCGCCGGCGATGTCGAGCGCCACCACGGCAACCAGCCGATGCTGCGCGTCGAGATAGAGCGCTCCAGGTCCGCCGTTGACCTGCACGCGGCGCAGTGACAGTCCCGGGGCGCGGGCGCTCAGGCGTGAGCTGAGCACCGCGCGCGCGACGCGGCTGCGCCCTCGCAGCGGCCGCGCGAGCGCCGGAACCTTGCCCCCGCCGTCCCCGGTCAGCTCCACGTCATGAGCGAGCAGCCCCTCCAGCCCCGCGAGATCGCCCTGCTGGGCGGCCTGAAAGAACCGTCGTCCCAGCTCGTCGCGCTGCGCGCGCGTCGACTGGAAACGGGGCCGGCGCTCCTCGACACGACGTCTGGCGCGGGTCGCGAGCTGGCGCACGTTGTCCTCGCTCTTGCCGACGATCGCCGCGATCTCCGGATACCCGTAGTCGAACACATCGTGGAGCAGCAGTACGGCTCGCTGCTCCGGCGTGAGGCGCTCCAACAGCACCAGCATGGCCAGTGACAGCGAATCGGCCATCTCCGCGTGCTGCGCCGGGTCATCGCGCCCGTCGGTGAGGATCGGCTCCGGCAGCCACTCGCCGACGTAGCGCTCGCGACGGGCACGCGCGGAGCGCAGCTCGTTGATCGCCAACCGGGTGGTGACGGTCGCGACGAACGCCCGCGGCGATGCGATCCGCTCCCCGGCATCGAGGGTCTGATGGATCCTCAGCAGCGCCTCCTGGACCACGTCCTCGGCCTCGGAGACGCTGCCGAGCATCCGGTAGGCGATCGCGAACGCGGGCGGCCCGAGCTCGTCGAGGAGTCGTTCGCGATCGGTCATGTCTCAGAACAAGCGGTAGGAGCCGATGACCGTCAGCGGTTCCACGTCGGCCGCCTCGGCAAGCGATCCGTCGACGGCCTGCTGGAGCTCCTGAAATTCGGGGAGGGCCGGGATGGGATTGTCCACCCCATCGTCGACCTGCACGAGCGCGGCGAACGTCTCGCCGTCGGCGTGCAGAATCCACGCGTAGCGGACCCCCTCGGGCTGCGCCGCATCGATCGCCGTAAACAGCTTCTGCGCCGCCGCGCGAACCTCGGTGACGCTGTCGGTCTTGAGTTTGGCCTGAGCCAGCAACACGCCCATGAATGTCCTCCTTCTCGAGGTTGAGTCCCTTCTGGGACACCTGCACCCCTGAGACAAGACACGGGCCCCGGCTGTGACAGCGTCCGGAACAACCGGTGGGCCTTGGTCGTGACCGGCCGGGCCACGGCGGGCCGGCGACACGCCGCGGCTACGGCAGGGCTTCCTCGGCGGCGTACTCATCGCGCCGCGGCGTGAAGATGCTGAGGTCGACGGCGGGCTCGTCGCCGAGGGTCTCGGCGAAGTGCTCGACGTTGGGCGGGACGAGGAGGACGTCGCCGGGTCCCATCTCCGCGGACTCGTCGCCCACGGTGAAGCGAACGCGGCCCGAGACGATGTAGACGATCTGCTCGTAGTCGTGTGAGTGTGGACGCGGAGTGTGGCCGGGCTCGAGCGTGGTCCAGGCCAGGGTGGCGCCGTCTCCGGTGAAGACGCGCCGGCTCACCCCGGAACGCACCTCCTTGGACCCCAGCGTCTCGGCATTGGCGAGTTTCATCGTGGCTCCTTGGTGGACGTGCGCGGGCGCTGCTTGGTGACCTCGCCGCCGACATCGCGGACGGCGTCCTGGAGGTCCACCGGAACGTAGCCGGGCTCGAGGATCTCGATGACCTCAAAGCCGGTCCGGGCGAAGTGGCCGGCCAGGAGCCCGGCGCTGCGCTCCCGGTCCCCGGACTTGCAGGCATCGAGGATCTCCCGGTGTCCTGCGGTCGCCCACGCCGTGGGTCCGTAGCCGATATGGAGCCGCCGGTAGCGCTCGGCGTGATCGAACAGCTGTCCGAGGAGGTCGTTGACCCGGGCTCCGGCTGGCGCGGTGAGGGAACGGTGGAAGGCGCGGTGGGGGACGACCCAGCGCCGGTAGTCCTTGCCTTGGGCGAAGTGGGCCATGGCTGCCATCTGCCCCTCGAGGCCGGCGATGTCCTCGGGCGTCAACCGCGGCACGGCGAGCCGCATGGCCTCGGCCTCCAACGTCACCCGGAGAACGCAGAGCTGCTCGAGATCGGACGCGGTCATCGGGGCAACCCGCACGCGGCGATTGGGCTCGGCCTCGATCAGACGCTCTGCCTGGAGCATGCGCAACGCCTCGCGCAGCGGTGTCCGGCTGATGCCCAGCTCCTCGGCCAGCGCCACCTGCGACATCACCGCGCCCGCGGCGAGCTCGCCGTCGAGGATCGCCCCGCGAACGCGGTCGTAGATGTCGTCGGGGTTCTGGCCGCTGACGCTCATCGCCCCTGCGCGCCCAGCATGCTGCAGCCGCCGTCGGCGATCATGTACGACCCGGTGATGTGGTGCGCATCGTCGCTGGTGAGGAACAGAGCGGCTCCGGTCATCTCCTCCGGCCCCCCGGGATCCTACCCGTGGGTGTCCCGGGTCAGGTGGGCGGATCGAGCCGCTCGACGGCCCCGTCCAGCCACTGGTCCTGGTGCATGCGCCAGAACGCGCCTTCATGGGCGCCCGGATACAGCGCGAAGAAATGCGGGGTGCCGGCGGCGGTGAGCTCGCGGTCGAGGCGCTCGTTGTCGGCGATGAAGTTCGTGTACGGGTCGCTGGTGCCGATGTAGAAGCCGAAGAAGGTGGCGCGGTAGGGCGCGAACCGGCGCTTGAGCGAGGGCACGCTGGCGTGAGCGCTGGCATCTGCGTTGGCCTCCACCGAGCCGAGGTCCAGGGGCTTGCCGTCGGGATCGGTGATCTCGAAGTAGCCGCTCCACGATTCGATGACCTGGTAGGTCCCGGGGTGGTGGATGGCGATCAGCGTGGCGCCATAGCCGCCCGCTGAGATCCCGATGATGCCCCGACCTGAGCGACGCGCGATCGTGCGGTAATGGTGGTCAATGTAGGAGACGAGGTCATGCTGGGTCGCGGTCTCCCAGTTACGGCCCGGACCCCAGTTGTGCCACTCGGGATCGGTGTCACCCGGGCGGGCGCCCTGGGCGCCGACCACGATCGCAGGGTCATGAGTGGCGGCCAGGCGATCCGCGTACCCCGCGACGCCCTTGTAGGCCTGCGCACTGGCGGGCAGGCCGTGCAGGACGTAGAGGACGGGATACCGCTTGCCGTCGGTGGCAGAGCCGGGCGGCAGGGCGATCTGGTAGTGCAGCGTCCCCCTGACGGCGGGCGAGTAGAACGAACCGTCGATGATCCGCGGGCTGCCGGAGGGGGCGGGGGCGGTGGTGGCGGTCGTGGTGGCCGCGGTGGTGGCCGCGCTCGTGGCCGCGCTCGTGGAGGTCTGGCTCGTGGTGCTCACACTGCTGCTGTGGACCGGGACGCTTGCGCCGCAGCCGCCCACCGCCAGCGCAGCGACCACGAGCATCGCCATGCGCATGGTCTGACCGTACCGCCGTAACGATGGCGTCCGGCTAAGCCTGCGCTAAGGCTTGGGGTACCGTCTGAGCGGTGAAGCGGGACTCTCGGATCGTCTACTCAACCACCGACGGTGACCTGCGGAAGGCCCGTGACCCGGGCCTGAAGGAGCGCCGCTCCGACGGCAACCGCGTCAAGGTGCGCCGCGAGGTTGCGGGCCGTCGCGGGAAGGCCGTGACGACCGTCTCCGGTGTGCCGGTCGACGACGCCGGGCTCAAGGAGCTGGCGGGCAAGCTCAAGAAGCGCTGCGGCGTCGGCGGCTCGATCAAGGATGGCGTGATCGAGATCCAGGGCGACCACCGCGACGTCGTGGTCGAGATCCTCAAGGGCGAGGGCTACACGCCGGTCCTCGCCGGCGGCTGATGCGTATCGACAAGTGGCTCTGGACGGCGCGCCTGTTCAAGACGCGCGGGCTGGCGGCCGAGGCGGTCAAGGGCGGGCGCGTCCACGTCAACGACGTCGCGGCCAAGCCGAGCCGGGAGGTCGCGTCCGGCGACCGGCTCGAGATCAGGATCGGCTCCCTTCGGCGGACCGTGATCGTGCGCGGCGCGGCCGAGCGCCGCGTGTCGGCCGCCGAGGCCGCCGCGCTCTATGAGGAGACCGCGGAGAGCGTCGCGGAGCGCGAGCGCCAGCGGGAACTGCGCCGGCTTGCCGGCCCGCTCGACCTCGGCGGGCGCCCGACCAAGCGCGACCGCCGCCGGTACGACGCCGGCCGCCGGTAGGAGATAGGGTTGCGCCCGGCATGAGGGGCAACCGCTTCACCGGGCTGATCGTGTTCGTGGCGCTGCTGGCATTGCCGGCACTCGCGTTCGCGGCCGTCGCGCGGCCTAAGGCGGGTGGCTGGAAGGTGGACGGGGGCGGCGGGTTCACCGTGAACCGCGCCGGCACCTCGGTGTCGGGCTTTCACATCTCCGGCACGAACTGCAGTCTGGGCAAGCTGCGCGTGCTCGGCCAGCAGAAGCTCCGGATCGCTACCGCCGCCGGGGTGTCGAACTGGATCGTCGGTTACGGCGATCCGAACCGGAAGAACCCGAACGACATCAGCGGCGTCGTGCCCCAGCGGGTCAAGATCAAGCAGGGCAGCAAGACGCTCAGCGGTCGGCTGGACATCATCTTCGCGGTGGCGGGCACCCGTGACAACGAGGGCAACCTCGTCATCAACGGGTGCGACATCCCGTTCAACGCAACGCGATAGCGCGTGACCCGGGCGCGGCCCGGGGCCCAGGCCGAGGGTCGGGTCTATCCGCCGGCCCACTCCCGCAGCCCGGCCTGATCCTGCGGGATCAGCGGGTGCTCATCCCGGGCCTTGATCTCCTGGACCGTCCAGGAGTTCCCGTCCGGATCCTGGAAGCCGAAGAACGTCCCTCCGTCGGCCGGGGTGATCACCATCAGGTCACCCACCTCGACACCGCGGTCGAGGAGCTCCTGACGGGCCGCGGCGCCGTCGGCGACGACGAGCTGGAGCGCCTTCATCGAGCCGGGGGCCATCTCGTTCTGGGAGGGGAGGTCCCCGAACACGATCGAGCAGCCCGAGCCCGGCGGGGTCAGCTGGACCACGTGCATGTGCTCGTTGTGGGTGTCGTGGTCCAGGTGAAAGCCGACCTGGTCGCGGTAGAAGGCGATCGCGCGGTCGATGTCCGAGACGGGGAGGACGAGGACCTCAAGACTCCATTGCACGGGGAGCTCCTTTCGTAGATATGTGCGTATGAGACGTCCGCGCGCGGGGGAAATCATCGGTCGCGGGCGCTCCGGCCTGCGTCTCGTCATGATGCCCCGATGAGCGACGCGACGGCGGTTCCCCAGCGAGTGCTCGTCACCGGCGGTGCCGGCGGGATCGGCCTGGCCATCACGCGGGCCTTCGTCGCGACCGGTGCCCGCGTCCATATCGCCGACCCCGACGCCGAGGCGCTCGCGGCCGTGACCGCCTCCGACGCGGCCTCGATCACCGCAAGCGTCTGTGACATCACGGATACCACCGCGGTCGCCACGCTGTTCGAGGATCTCACTCGTGAGCTCGGAGGCCTCGACGTGCTCGTCAACAACGCCGGCATCGCCGGGCCGACCGCCCCGGTCGACGCCTACGACCGCCAGGCGTGGGACGCCGTCCTCGCCGTCAACCTCAGCGGCACGTTCGACGTGACCCGTCGCGCCATCCCGCTCCTCAAGGAGTCGGCGGCCGGCTCGATCATCGTCATGAGCTCCCTGGCCGGCCGCTTCGGCTACCCCAACCGCGTCGCCTATGCGACGACGAAGTGGGGTCTCGTCGGCTTCACGAAGACCCTCGCGCTGGAGCTCGGCCCGTTCGGCATCACCGCCAACTCGATTCATCCCGGTGGCGTCGAGGGCGAGCGCGTGCGCCAGGTCCTACACCGGCGCGCGGAGACCTCGGGGCGATCCGTCGAGGAGGAGACCGAGCGCGCCCTCGACAACCAGTCGATCCGCCAGTTCAGCGAGGCGGCGGACATTGCCGCGCTCGTCGTCTTCCTGGCCGGGCCGCATGGGCGCACGATCTCAGGGCAGATGCTCCCGATCGACGGGGACTCGAAGGCCGCTCAGTAGTCCCCGTCGCTCAGTGGTCCCATCGCTCAGTAGTCCTCGTCGCTCAGCGGTGGGCCCGGCGGTGCCGGTGCGACCCATCCCACCCGCGCTCGCCCTGTAGCGCGAGCGCGCTCCCGCCGCCGAGGCGGACCGGCTCGGCGATCGCCTCCGCCTGCCCATGCCCGAGCATCTGCAGTGCGGTCGCGTCGCCCGGGTAGTTGTCGAGCGGCAGGATCGGACCGGTGGCGAGGGAGAACTTCTCGCCGTACTGGCTGGTCAGCTGCGAGGCGAGCTGGCTGTTGTAGAAGTCCGGCTCTGCCTCGGAGGTGTTCGACGACGAGTTGGTCTGGGCCACCCGCGGCGCCGCCAGCGCGTCGGGCAGGCTCATCCCGAAGTCGACGTGATTGATGAGGGTCTGAACCACCGTCTCGATGATGGTGGAGCCGCCCGCGGCGCCGATCGCGAACTGCGGCTGGCCGTTCTGGAGCGCGATCACCGGGCCCATGCTCGAGCGCGGCTCCTTGCCGGGCGCCGGCAGGTTGGGGTCCGTCGCACCCGACGAGGGCGGGGCGAAGTCGAAGTCGGTCAGCTCGTTGTTGAGCAGGAACCCGTAGCCGGGCACCACCTGGCCGCTGCCGCCGAAGAAATTGATCGTGTTGGTGTAGGCGACCACGTCGCCCCACTTGTCCTCGGTGACGATGTTGTTGGTGTGATGGGCCTCGGGCGACGCCGAGGATGCCGATGACGACGATCCCGCACTGCTCCCACAACCGGGGAACGGGGCGAACGGGGAGCCGGCCGGGACCGGCGAGGTGGCCGCTGCGTTGCCGATGAGGCAGCGGCGCGTCGCGGCGAACGCCGGATCGAGCAGGCCCGAGAGCGGCACGTTGACGAACTCAGGGTCACCGACGTAGGCGTTGCGGTCCGCGTAGGCCAGGCGCGACGCCTCGATGTACTGGAACAGCGCCTGAACGCGTGACTCGGAGCTGAGCGGGAAGCCGTTGAGGATGTTGAGGATCTCGCCCTCGGTGGAGCCGCCGCTGGACGGCGGCGCCATCCCGTAGACGTCTAGTCCGCGGTAGTCGACCTTGGTCGGTGCGAGGATCCGGGTGCGGTAGGAGCGCAGGTCCTGCATCGTCATGATGCCCGGGTTGGTGACCACCGTCTGGCCCGGCGTGAGCACGGGATGATCGTCGGCCTGGACGATCGCCTGGCCGATGGGTCCGTCATACAGCGCCGACGGTCCGCGGCGCGCGATCAGCTCGTAGGTATGGGCCAGGTCCGGGTTGCGCAGCCACGTGCCCACGGGCAGCGGATCGCCCGAGGGCGTTAGCAGGAGCGACGCGCTGGCCGGGTAGGCCTGGAGCGTCGAGAGGCTGGACTGCTCGAGCTGGTTGAAGTCGAAGTTGACCGCGAAGCCATGCCTGGCGACGTGGATCGCGGGCTGCAGGTCGTCGCCGAGCGAGAGCCGCCCGTAGTGGCGCACGGCCGTCGCCCACGTGGCCAGGTTGGAGGGCACGCCGGTGGCCAGGGGCTGGTCTGAGGCCGCCGTGTAGCCCATCGGCTCGCCCGTCGAGGGGTCCACGAACATCGTGGTCGTGCACGCCGCCGGACAGGTCTCGCGGCCGTCGACGGTGGTCACCGTGTGGGCTCGCGCGTTGTAGATGACCATGAAGCCACCGCCGCCGGGACCGGCGACCCATGGCACGGTCACGCCCAGCGCGCTCGCAGTGGCCACCGCGGCATCGACGGCGTCGCCCCCGCGCTTGAGCACGTCGATGCCGGCGCGGCTGGCCCCGACGTCCATCGAGGCAACGGCACCTCCGCTGCCGACGGCGAGTGGCGTCACCGCCCCGCCCGCCCCGCCGTCCCGGTGGTGGGCGGCGGATGCGGCGGCCGGCGCCGCGGCACACACGGCGGCACACAGCATCGACGCCAGCGTTGTCATTCCTCGTCGGCTCATCAGTCCACCCACCTCTCGCTCAACCTCTGGATACCTCCAACGTTCCCATGGGAGAGCGGTCGGAAACCCCGCGCGGGCCTCGGATCAGGACAACGGGAAGGCGGACGGCGGTCGCTTGGCCAGGATCGCGTTCCGAGGAGCTGACCTCAGCGCCATTGCTCGCGAGGCAGCTCCACGTAGCTGGCCTGGCCGCGGCCGAAGGACCAGTCCTCACGAGTGTTCTCGATCAGGGCGATGGCAACGTCCTCGGCGGGGATGCCGGGCCGGTCGGCGAGCCGCTCGGCCACCGAGGCGTAGAACCCCTGCTTGGCCTCGGTCGTGCGTCCCGCCGAGAGGGTGACCCGGATGAGCACGAACGCGTCGCTGCGGGGGATGTCGAGGTAGCTGCGGTCAAACCGCAGGCTCCGCGGGGTGTGCTCGGTGACGATCTGGAAGCGGTCGCGGCGCGGGACGCCGAGGTGCTCCACCATCGCCTCGTGAATCGCCTCAGCGACCGCATCGAGCTCGTCCGCCGGACGTCCCTCCAACAGATCGATCGTGACGAGTGGCATCTCTCGCTCTCCTTTCGTCGGTCCGGGGCTCAGGATTGGACGGTCAGGACGGGATCCTCGATGCGGCGGCCTCCGGCGGCCACCAGCAGCGCGATCATCACCACACCGGCGCTGAAGAGCTCGAAGGTCTCAGCCAGGCCCACCGCCCCGGCGACGATGCCCGCGGCGACGGCGGGCAGCGCGAGCGACAGGTAGCCGACGACATAGAACGCCGACATGACCTCGGCCCGGCGATCCGGCGGGATGGCGGCGCTGAGGTGGCGCAGGGCGCCCATGAACGCGAGACCGAACCCGATCCCCGCGAGCGCGCTGGCGGCCAGGAAGAACGGGGCCGAGCCCACCGCGACGGCGGTGGCCGTGAGGGCCATGCCGACGGCCACCAGCGATGATCCGGCCACCGTCAGCGTCCGGTTGGGCAGGTTGCGCCCCGTGATCTGGGCCAGTGCGCCCGCCCCCATGAGCGCCGCGGCGGCCGCGCCGCCGGCCAGCTCGTTGTGGGTCTGGAGCAGGTGTCCGGCGAGGGCGGGCCCCAGAGCGAGGTACACCCCGGCGATCGACCACGAGCCGATGACCCCGAGCGCAGCGAGCGCGAACGGCCCGCGCGTCTCGGGTGGCACACCGGGACGCTGGGGACGGATCACGGTGCGGCCCTGCCGTGACACCGGCTCGGGCATCGCGCTCACCAGCCCGAGCAGGAGCACGATCATCGCCGCCACCACCAGGAACGGCACGACCCGGGGCGCGGGCAGGTACTGAACGAGCGCCGAGGAGAGCAGCGCACCGATCCCAAGGCCTCCGAGGGCGACGACTCCGTTGACGAGCGCCGCGGTCCGCGTGTTCGCCGTCGGATGCAGGTCGATGAGAGCTGCGCCCGCGGCCCCGAGGGCGGCTCCGGTGGCCAGCCCCTGCAGGGCCCGCGCCACGAACAGCCAGGCGACGGAGCTAGCGGCGGTGAAGATCACGGCTGAGACGAGCAGCCCGGCCAGGGACCAGGCGAGCACCGGTCGCCGCCCGGTCTGGTCAGACAGGCTGCCCACCAGCAGCAGCGACACGAGCACGCCGACCGCATAGGTGGCGTACACCAGTGACAGCACGGGCGTCGAGAAGTGCCAGCGCGCCTGGTAGACGCCGTAGAGGGGAGACGGTGTCGCCGACGCGTAGAAGGCGACGGCGATCACGGCGGCGACCGCGCCGAACGCGGCCAGGCCCGACAGCCGCGGGGTGCGGGCGCGTGCCCGCTCCGCGCTGAGCGCAAGAACAGAGGTGGAGTTCATCGGCGGCGACCCTTTCTTCTGCGGTTCAGTGATCGAACTCAAGCGTGCCGGGAAATGTAGCACACATGGGTTCAGTTATTGAACCTGTACCGTCCGGCCCGCGGTCGCGGGTGATGCCGGGGCGCGGTCGGCCCGCCATCAACCGATCGGTTGATCACAAGATCAGCCCCGGCGGCCACGGATTGCAGCCGGGCAGGCGATGTATGGCGGCCGCCGCGGTGGGACTCTGTTGACATGACCCCCACACTCGAAAAGACCAGGGCACAGACCACCACCGATGTGGTCGTGTCCGTCGACCATCTCCGCGTGCGCTACGGCGACACGCTCGCCGTCGACGACGTCTCGCTCTCGATCAACCGAGGCGAGATCTTCGGCATCCTCGGACCCAACGGCGCCGGCAAGACGACCACGGTGGAAGCCATCGGTGGCCTGCGCCGGCCCGACGGCGGATCGATCAGCGTGCTCGGCCTCGACGCGTTGCAGAGCCGTCAGGAGCTCCGCCAGCGGGTCGGGATCCAGCTCCAGTCCTCCGAGCTCCCGGACAAGCTGCGCGTGGGGGAGGCGCTTGAGCTGTTCGCCGCCTTCTACAGCGATCCCGCCGATCCGGAGCGGCTGCTCAAGCTGCTCGGGCTCGAGGCCAAGCGCGAGGATCGCTTCTCCAACCTGTCCGGCGGCCAGCGCCAGCGGCTGTCGATCGCGCTGGCCCTCATCGGCCGCCCTGAGCTGGCCATCCTCGACGAGCTCACCACCGGCCTGGATCCGCAGTCGCGCCGTGAGACGTGGAAGCTGATCGAGGGGATCCGCGACGAGGGAGTGACGGTCATCCTCGTCACCCATTTCATGGAGGAGGCGGAGCGCCTCTGCGATCGCCTCGCCCTTCTGCACCACGGTCGCGTGATCGCGATCGACACGCCGGCGGCGCTGGCCGCGGGCTCGGCGGGCCGCCAGCGCATCAGCTTCCGCCCGTCCGGCGTGGTGGATGTCGCGCGGATGCGCGAGCTGCCCGACGTCCGCGACGTCGCCCGCCACGGCGACCGGTTCACCGTCGAGGGCACCGGCGACCTCGTCGCCGCCGTGATGGAGGCGCTCGTGCGCGACGGCGTGGTCCCGCTGCAGACCCGGATCGAGCAGTCGACGCTGGATGACGCGTTCGTCGCCCTCACCGCCGACGCCGATGCCGTGGCCTCCGAATTCGCCCAGCCGACCCGAGAGGAGTCCCGATGACCGCCATTGCCGCCACCGCCGCGCCGGCCCGGAGCCGCCCGCGCGGCTTTCGCCGCCTGCTGTCCACCGAGCTGAAGCTGTTCGCGCGCGAGCCGATGCTGCTCTTCTGGGGGCTCGTGTTCCCGGTGGGCCTGCTCGTCGTGCTCGGGATCGCCGGGGGCGACAAGCCCCAGCACTCGCTGGGCAATGTGAAGCTGATCGTCGCCTACACGCCGGTGGTCATGATGTTCACGGTGACGATCCTCGCCCTCAGCGCACTGCCGGCCGCGCTGGCGTCCTACCGCGACAAGGGGTACCTGCGCCGGCTGTCGACGACTCCCATCGGAGCCGTCCGGCTGCTGGCCGCGCAGGTCATCCTCAACTTCGCGCTCGCCGCGGCGGCGGTGATCCTGGTGGCGCTGGTGAGCCACTTCGCGTTCTCGGTGGCACTGCCCCAGCAGCTCGGCGGCTTTGTCCTGGCGATGGTTCTGACGCTGGCGGCGATGCTCTCGCTCGGCACGCTCGTGGCCGCCGTGGCGCCGACCCAGAGGATCGCGGCGGCGATCGGCTCGCTGCTGTTCTTCCCGCTGATGTTCTTCGCCGGGCTGTGGGTGCCGCAGGCCGCGATGGGGACGGGGCTGCGCGACGTCAGCCACTACTCCCCGCTCGGCGCCGCCGTCCCCGCGGTGCAGAACGCGATCGCCGGACACTGGCCCGGCACCGTCCATCTGCTCGTGCTCGCCGGGTACGCCGTGGTGCTGTGCGCGCTCGCGGCTAGATTGTTTCGCTGGGAGCGATGAGCACCGTCAAGCCGACGTCACGCCGCGAGGAGTGGCTTGAGTTCTGGGAGCGGCGAGAAGCGCCGTTTCTCCGGCTGCTGCCCTACGTCCTGCTGCTCCTCTGCGTCGCGTTTGACATCGCCACGCGCCACGGCTTTGGCAGCGGCATGCGCACCGATCTGGGTTTGGCGGTCGCCGCGGCCATCGTGATGACCACGATGGACCGCGTCGACCACCGGACCACGTGGAGCGAGCCCCAGACGGCCGTCGGCCCGGTGCTCGCCACCGCCGTGTTCGCGGTCCTGCTCGGGCTCTCGGCGGCGCTCGTCATCCGCCAGCCCCTGTACGGCTTCTACACCTGGACCGGGTATTTCTGGGCTTGGCGCCTGTTCACCGGCCGCGGCCGGCTGATCGGCGTGGCGCTGGTGGCGGCCGTGACCGCCATCTCGCAGACCGGAGCCGGGCCGTACAACAGCGTCTACGCGATCGGCGGCCTGATCGTGGTCTACCTGATCAACGCCGGTGTGGCCAGCGCTCTGACCTGGTTCGGCTGGATCGGTAACGAGCAGCAGCAGCGGCGGGCCCGGGAGGTGTCGGCCCTCACCGACGCCAACGCCCGGCTCGAGGAGAGCCTGCGCCACAACGCCGACCTCCAGGAGCAGTTGCTCACCCAGGCCCGTGAGTCGGGCATCTCCGAGGAGCGACGGCGCCTGGCCCGCGAGATCCACGACACGCTCGCCCAGGGCCTGACGGGCATCATCACCCAGCTTCAGGCCGCCCAGGGCGCGGGGCCGGGCGCGGAGGCCGGAGCGCGCCACGTCGAGGTGGCGATCGACCTTGCCCGCGAGAGCCTCACCGAGGCCCGGCGGTCGGTGCAGGCGCTCGCTCCTGAACCGCTTGACGGGGCCCGGCTGCCCGATGCGATCCAGGACGTCGCCCGGCGCTGGGGTGAGCTGCACGGGCTGGAGGTGTCATTCACCACCACCGGGACCGCGCGCGTCATGCGTCCCGAGATCGAGGTGGCGCTGCTGCGCACCGCGCAGGAGGCCCTGACCAATGTGGCCAAGCACGCCGGCGCCACCCGCGTGGGCCTGACGCTCTCCTACATGGAGGACCTCGTCACCCTCGACGTCCGTGACGACGGCGTCGGCTTCGTCACCGTCAACGGCTCAGGGCCCCGCCGACCGCGCCACGATCAGGGCGGCTTCGGGCTGCCGGGCATGCGCCAGCGGGTGGAGGGCGTCGCCGGCACCCTCGAGATCGAATCGGAGCCCGACGGCGGCACCGCCATCTGCGCGGCCATCCCCGCGGTACCCCTCGGAGACCGGCCATGAGCGGCCCGATCCGCGTGATGATCGTCGACGACCATCCCGTGGTGCGCAACGGGTTGAGCGGCATGTTCGCGGGCGACGCCGACTTCGAGGTCGTCGGCGAGGCCGGTGACGGGTCCGAGGCGGTACGCCGCGCGCGTGCCCTCACGCCCGACGTCATCCTCATGGACCTCCGCATGCCCGAGATGGACGGGGTCAGCGCCATCGCCGCCCTCACCGCCGCCGGCGTTCCCGCCCGGGTGCTGGTGCTCACCACCTACGACACCGACGGCGACGTGCTCGCCGCCATCGAGGCGGGCGCCACCGGCTACCTGCTCAAGGACGCGCCCCCGGCCGAGCTGTTCCGCGCGGTGCGCGCTGCGGCCGAGGGCGACGCCGTGCTTTCGCCCTCGGTGGCGACCCGGGTGGTGGGCCAGATGCGGGCGCCCAGTCAGGAGCCGATCAGCCACCGCGAGCTCGAGGTGCTCGAGCTCGTCGCCCAGGGCGCGAGCAACCGCGACACCGCGGCGAGGCTGTTCATCAGCGAGGCCACGGTCAAGACCCACCTCATGCACATCTACGCCAAGCTCGGCGTCAACGACCGCGCCGCCGCGGTGGCCGAAGGGTTCAACCGCGGGCTGCTCGTCCCCCGCAACTCGCGCTGACGACGTGGCCCAGATTCGTGACATCGCCCCCGGTCTGTGGGTGTGGAGCCGCGCCCATCCCGGTTGGACCCCGGGGAGCGACTTCGACGGGCCGGTGACCTCCACGTGCGTCGCGAGCGGCGGCGAGCTCGTGCTGCTCGATGCGCTCGCGCCGGAGCCCGATGACGCCGAGGCGTGGGCGAGGCTGGACGGGGCGCCGCCGACGGTGGTCGTGGTCCTGAAGCCCGATCACGTGCGCGACGTCGATCTGTTCGTGCGCCGCTACGGCGCCCGCGCGTTCGGGCCGTGGCTGTTCTATCCCGGCGAGGCGCCGCGCTGCGAGCTCGAGCCGGTGGAGCCCGGCACCGAGATCCCCGGCGGGCTCGTGGCCCTGTACGACGGTCGCGGTCGGGCTGAGACGCCGATCTGGATCGCCGAGCACGGCACGCTGGTGTTCGCCGACGCCCTGGCCGCGCCCCAGGGCGAGTTGCTCGTCTGGGACTGCCCGGCCCTCGAGGAGCGCGCGTTGCCCGCCCTTCGCGCCCTGCTCGAGCTGCCGTTCGAGCGGGTGATCGTCTCCCACGGCGAGCCCGTGCACGATCGCGCGGCCTACGAGCGGGCGCTCACGCGGGACCCCTGGCGAGGCGGGTGATGAGCGCGCATCTGCATGTCCTGACCGAGCGGCTCGACCTGCGCCGGACCGACCCGGCCACCGACCTCGACGCGCTGTTTGCGATCTTCAGCGACCCGGACGGGTGGTGGTTTGACCCCGGCAGCCGGCATACCGAGCGGGCCCGGACCGAGCATTGGCTCACCCGCGCCGCGGCGCGCTTTGACGAGGACAGACTGAGCTACTGGACGGTGCGCCGCCGTGACAGCGGGGCGATCATCGGCGTGGGGGGCGCGCAGCGCCAGCGCACGCGCGCCTGGAACCTCAACTACCGGCTGGCCACCGCCCACCAGGGCCATGGCTTTGCCACCGAGCTGGGGCGGGCCGCGCAGGCCAGCGCCGCGGCGGTCGACGCCACGGTGCCGTTCATCGCCTGGATCGCGCCCCACAACACGCCGTCGGTCAAGGTCGCCGAGCGCCTCGGCCTGACCAACTACGGGCTGCACGCCGATCCCTCCGACGGCGAATCACGGCTGGCCTACGCGGACCGCGCCCTCGACTCGGGTGCCTGGTACGGCGGCTCGCCTACGCCGCGGGCTCGAGGAATCCGGTGATCGAGCGCATGCGACCGTCGTCCGCGAGGTCGACGAAGTCCACCCCGATCGCCACCGGTGCCCCACCGTCGGCCGCGAGCGACCAGGTGAAGCGGACGCGATCGTGGTGGGCCTCGGGTCCGGCGACGAGCGCGAAGCGATGGCCGGGGAACTGGGACTGCGCGCCCCCGATCATCGTGCTGATGCCGTCGATCCCGGCGCCCTCCATGACGGGATCGACGTAGTCGGCGTCGTCGGTCACGGTCTCGGCCACGAGCTCGCGCCGCCGGTCGGGGTCCGTCTCGTTCCACATCGCGATGTAGTTGTTGACCAGCGTGTCGGTGTCAGCCATGAGGCCCTCCTGATAGGGGTTGGTGTCGGGCCACAGGCTCCCAGCGACAGCGCGGCTGGTCGATTACCCGCCACGTAGTATCCGCGCGGTGAAGTCGATCATCATCGACTGCGACCCGGGTCACGACGATGCGGCCGCACTGCTCCTGGCGCTGGCCAGCGACGAGGTCGAGCTGCTCGGCGTGACGACGGTGGCGGGGAACCAGACCCTGGCCAAGACAACCGCGAACGCCATCCGGGTGCTGGACTGCGCCGGGCGCGCCGACGTGCCCGTCGCCGCCGGCGCCGATCGCCCGCTCATGCGCGAGCTGCATGTTGCCGCCGACATCCACGGCGAGACCGGCCTCGAAGGCGCGGAACTGCCCCCGCCGAGTCGCTCGCCCGCGCAGGCTCACGCCGTGGACTGGATCGCGGCGACGCTGCAGGCGGCCCCGGCTCCGGTCACGCTGGTCCCCGTCGGGCCGCTCACCAACATCGGGTTGCTGCTGGCGCGCTACCCCGGGATCGAGGCGCGGATCGAGCGGATCGTGCTCATGGGCGGCTCGATCGGGGAGGGGAACGTGACGCCCGCCGCTGAGTTCAACATCTGGGCTGATCCCGAGGCGGCGCACCGCGTGTTCTCCGCCGACGTCGACCTGACGATGGTGGGCCTCGACGTCACCCACAAGGCGCTGCTGACGCCCGACCACCTCGAGGTGCTCGAGGTCGCCGGGGAGCCGGGAAAGCTCGTCGCCGACCTCTACCGGCTTCTTCCTCTCGATCCACGGCGATCGCTATGGCTGGGTGGGCGCCCCCGTGCACGACGCGGTGGCCGTCGCGCATGTCATCGACGGCTCCCTGCTCCAGACCACCCGGTGCGGAGTGGCGATCGACACCGGCGGCGTGCTCTCGCGCGGGCGCACGAATGTCGACCTGCGCGGCCAGACCGACTGGCAGCGCCTGCGCCACGTCGCCGTCGAGATCGACGCCGAGCGGTTCCTGGCGTTGCTCGTCGAGCGGATCAGCGCGCTGGGGCGGGCACCCGCCTGACGCGTCGCCGGGACGGCCCGGCTGGGGTCCCTCAGCGAGCTCCGGCGACACCGGCAAACGTCAACTGCGGCTGGGGAAGGGAGCGGGGTGTTCGGCGTGGGCAGCGGGTCTGTGCGCGGTTTTTCCTCCGACAGCGGGCCGCGAACGGCTCCCAAGAACGAACTCCCCTGAGGTCGTGGGAGATCTTGGTCCCCTGACCACCACTATCTCCCAGAACCCTTTCCAGGCGCCCCGAGTCTGAGAGGCAAAGACTCTCACAGGGCCGCGAAGTCCAACACCCTTCCCCAGTCATTGCCGTAGTGCTCGCTCGTGTCACCGCCACACGGGACCCCTCCCAGTAACGCCCCCCACCGCCCCCAAGAGGTAGGGCTAGCCGTACCCCACAGGACTACTGCTGCCCGGCTGTTCAGGGGGCCCGGACGAGAGGAGGCTGTGATGCGTGCTCACAGAGATCACCCATACCGAATCGAGAACGGAGTCGCCGGCCGCCCGTGCCGTCGATCTCACCAAGACGTATGGAACGGGCGACACGGCCGTCAACGCCCTGGCCGGGGTCAGCGTCCGGTTTGACCGGGGCCGCTTCACGGCGGTGATGGGCCCGTCGGGGTCCGGGAAATCGACGCTGATGCACTGCATGGCCGGCCTGGATGCGCCGACGTCGGGTCACGCCTTCGTCGGCGAGCAGGAGATCGGGACGCTCGGGGATTCCGAGCTCACCCAGTTGCGGCGCGACCGGATCGGGTTCGTGTTCCAGGCCTTCAACCTCGTGCCGACGCTCACCGCCGCTGAGAACATCACCCTGCCCGCCGACCTGGCGGGCGCGGCCGTGGACCAGGCGTGGCTGGATCAGCTCGCTGCCCAGCTCGGCATCGCCGACCGGCTGACCCATCGGCCGAGCGAGCTCTCGGGCGGCCAGCAGCAGCGGATCGCGTGTGCCCGCGCGCTCATCACCCGGCCCGAGCTCATCTTCGCCGACGAGCCGACCGGGAACCTCGACTCCAACGCATCCGCGGAGGTGCTCGCCTTCCTGCGCCAGGCGGTCAACGAGCACGGGCAGTCGATCGTGATGGTCACCCACGATCCGCAAGCGGCGGCCTACGCCGACCGGGTGGTGTTCCTTGCCGATGGCGGGGTGGTGGGAGAGCTGGCCTCGCCCACGGCCGACGCCGTGCTCGAGCAGATGAAGCAGCTGGGAGGCTGACATGCGAAGGGTCACGATCAGGGGCCTCGCCGCCCGCAAGCTGAGGCTGTCACTCACCGCCCTCGCCATCGTGCTGGGCGTGATGTTCGTCACCGGCACGCTCGTCCTGGGCGACACCCTCAACCGCACCTTCGACAACCTCATCGGCACCGCCTACCAGCACGTCAGCTTCCAGGTCCGCGGCAAGGCGCAGCTCTCCGGCGCCGACACCACGGTCAACAGCACGGCGGAGCGCAAGCCCGTACCGGCATCGATCGCCCCGGCGATCGATCGCCTACCCGGCGTGGCCTATGTCTACGGCTCGGTGGGCGGCTACGCCCAGTTCCTGGCCCGCAACGGCGACGCCATCGGGGGCGGCGGTGGCTCGACGCTCGGCTTCTCCTTCGATCCCAACCGGCAGCTGTCTCCCTACCGGCTGGTGCAGGGTCACGCGCCCGCCACGGCCGACGATGTCGTCATGGACAAGGCCACGGCGACCAAGTACCACTTCGCCGTCGGCGACCGCGTTCTCATGAACCTACCCGACCGGGCCCAGCGGTTCACCGTCACCGGCATCGTCACCTACGGCTCCGACGACAACCTGGCCGGAGTCACCCTCGCGGGCTTTGACCTTCGAACCGCGCAGACACTGTTTCATGCGCGCGGCGTATTTGACACGATCAGCGTCCTCGCCCGGCCCGGCGCTGACAACGTCTCACTGCAGCGGGCCATCGCCAGGCTGCTGCCCGCCGGCGTCGAGGTCGTCAGCGGCCAGACCGTGGCCAACGAGCTCTCCACCGCGGTGGACAACGCCCTCGGTTTCATCTCGACCGCGCTGCTCATCTTCGCGGCCATCGCGCTGTTCGTGGGCGCCTTCACCATCTTCAACACGCTCTCGATCACCGTCGGCCAGCGCACGCGTGAGCTCGCCCTGCTGCGCCTGGTCGGCGCCGGCCGCCGTCAGGTGTTCAGCTCGGTGTTGGGGGAGGCCGCCGTCACCGGGCTGGTCGCATCACTCATCGGTCTCGGGCTCGGTGTGGTCGCGGCGCTCGGGCTCAAGGCGCTGCTCAAGGCGTTCGGGATCACGCTGCCCTCCGCGCCGCTGGTGTTCGAGGCCCGCACCCCGGTGGTGGCCATCGCCGTCGGTGTGGGGGTCACGCTCATCTCGGCGATCATCCCGGCCCGCCGCGCCGTGCGCATCCCGCCCGTCGCCGCTCTCTCGGATCAGGGCGCCGAGGCGCCCGAGGGCTTGCGGCGGTGGCGGATCACGGCCGGCGTCACCGTCGCCCTGGCTGGCATCGCGCTCGTCGTCGCCGGATTGGCCGGCGCCGCCGTGGCGCTGGTGGGCGTGGGCGCCCTCGCCGTCTTCGTCGCCGCCGGCATGCTGGTTCCCCTCGCCGCGCGTCCGCTGTCGAGCGCCCTGGGACGGCCGCTGGCCGCCCTGCTCGGGGTCGCGGGACGGCTGGGGCGCGAGAACTCGATGCGCAATCCGCGCCGGACCGCCCAGACCTCGGCGGCGCTGATGATCGGGCTGGCGCTGGTGTCGACGATCGCCGTGTTGGGCGCATCGCTGAGCACCTCGGCCGCCAACGAGGTCGACAGCGCAGTCAACGCGGACTACATCGTCACCGGGTCGGGCGGCTTCAGCCGCTCGGTGATCCCGGCGGTCTCGCGCCTGCCCGGCGTCACCACCGTCACGGCCGTCTACCGCGGCCAGTTCGAGGTCCGCGGCGCGCTCTCCAGCCTCGCCGCCGCGTCGCCCGCCCGGCTCTCGCAGACGGTCAACCTCCACATCACCGACGGGCGGGGCGCCCCGGCCCTGGCCGCGGGCGAACTGCTCATCGACGCCAACACCGCCCGCGCGGATCACCTCGCCGTCGGGGCAGCGGTCCCGGTCCGCTTCGCCCAGACCGGTTCCACGAGGCTGCGCATCGGCGGCATCTTCAAGTCCAACCCGCTCGTGGGCAGCTTCATCGTGAGCGACGGGTTCTTCCTGTCGCACTTCGCCGATCCGCTCCCCAGCGGAGTGCTGCTGCGGGCGGCACCGGGGACGCCGCCGCTCAACGCCCAGCTCAACCGCGTGCTCGGGCCCTACGCCAACGTGTCCTCCAAGACCCGGGCCCAGTTCGAGTCAGACCAGAAGCACGCGATCAACCAGGAGCTCGGGCTGGTCTACGTCCTGCTGGCGCTGGCCATCGTGGTGGCGCTCATCGGGATCGTCAACACGCTCATGCTGTCGGTGTTCGAGCGGACCCATGAGATCGGCCTGCTGCGGGCCGTCGGGATGAAGCGGCGGCAGGTACGGGCGATGATCCGGTCTGAGTCGGTGATCGTCGCGCTCTTCGGTGCCATCGTGGGCATCGTCATCGGCACCGGGCTGGGCATCGCGCTCGCCGCCTCGCTGCGCAACAACGGCGTGGCCAGCCTCTCGGTCCCGGTGGCCAGCCTGATCGCGTTCCTCATCCTGTCGGCGCTGCTCGGCCTGGGTGCCGCCACCTGGCCGGCGCGGCGCGCCGCCCGGCTCGACGTGCTGGCCGCGATCGCGGTCGAGTGACGGGGGCTGTACCCCGACCGTGGCCTGGTGCCCATGACCGATCAACGCGACAATCCACGGCTGATGAAGCCGAAGCTGTGGGTGGTGGCGGGCGCGGGCGTAGCGGCGATGGCCGGGGCGGTCTATCTCGCGGCACACCAGCCGCCCTACCGTCCGACCGAGCCCGACGCTGTGCTCACCGTGGTGCTCGGCGCGTCGTTGCTGGGCAGCGGCCTGGTCTCCTGGCGAGCCCGCCCCGAGAACCGGCTGGGCCCGATCATGGTGCTCACCGCCTTCGGGTTCTTCGCGTCCCAGCTGACCGAGGCTTCGCCGGCGTGGATGTACACCATCGGGACCGCCGTGCAGTACGCGTGGCTGATCGGCTTTCTCTACCTGCTCTTCACGTTCCCCTCCGGGAGGCTGTCGAGACGGCTCGACCGCTGGCTGATGGGAGCCATCGTCGCGTTGCTCTGCCTCCCGGTCCTGGCGATGCTCGACGGCAACAAGGCGGGCCTGCGCTGCGAGACCTGTCCGGACAACCTGATCCAGATCGTCCACAACAACCAGGAGGCGCTCAATCTCCTGAGCCTCCAGCGACTGGTGGGCTCGATCCTCCTCGTCGGCATCGTGGCCGTCATCATCCGGCGCTGGATGCGGGCCAGCTCGGCCCGGCGGCGCTCGGTGGCGCCGGTCCTGGTGGCGGGATGCGCCACGTTCATCGCCCTCGCCCTCACCGCCACACTGGACCTGTTCGGTGACCCGCTCAACTCCCTGCCGGCCAACGTCTTCTTCTACCTCGCCGCGTCGGTACCGATCGCCGTGATGTACGTGTTCCTCCAGCGAGAACTGGCGCGGGGCGGCGTGGCCGGACTTGTCGTCGAGCTGGGGGTGCCGGGGACTCACACCGACCTGCGCCAGGCTCTCGCCCGCACCCTCGGCGACCCCTCGCTCCAGCTCGCCTTCTGGTTCCCGGCCGAGCGCTGCTACGTCGACGGCGAGGGCGCGCCCGTACGGCTCCCCGAGGGCGACGACGACCGGCGGGCCACGCTCGTCGAGCGCGACGGGCAACCGATCGCAGCGCTGCTGCACGATGCCTTCCTCGACGACGACGCCGAGCTCGTGCATTCGGTGTGCGCGGCGGCGAGCCTCGCCCTGGAGAACGAACGGCTCCAGGCCGAGCTGCGGGCGCGGCTGGTCGAGCTGCAGGCATCGCGGGCGCGGCTGGTTGGCGCCACCGACGCCGAGCGCCGCCGGATCGAGCGCGACCTGCACGACGGCACCCAGCAACGGCTGGTGTCCATCGCGATGTCGCTCGGGCTGCTCGAATCCAAGCTGCCGGCGCAGGAGAGGGAGGCGAGGCCGCTGCTGCGCGAGACGCGCGAGGCGTTGACGGTGGCGCTGGAGGAGCTGCGCGAGCTCACCCACGGCATCAACCCGCCGCTGCTGGTCGAGCGCGGCCTGCCGGAGGCGCTGGACGAACTGTGCCGCCGTGCGGCGCTCCCCACCCATCTGTCCCTGGAGCTCGACCGGCGCCTCCCCGACCAGGTCGAGAGCGCCGGCTACTTCGTGGCCTCGGAGGCGCTCACCAACGCCGCCAAGCATTCCCATGCCCGTGAGGTCCGCGTGCTGGCGTCATGTGCCGGCGGGACCCTCACCGTGGAGGTCGCCGACGACGGCATCGGCGGGGCCGGCACCGACGGCGGCTCGGGGCTGCGCGGCCTGGCCGATCGGGTCGAGGCGCTCGGCGGCCGCTTCACCGTCTCCAGCCCGCCGGGCCGCGGCACGTTGCTGCGCGCGGAGATCCCGTGCGGGTAGCCCTCGCCGACGACGCCGTACTCCTGCGCGAGGGGCTGGCCCGGCTGCTCGCGGAGGCCGGCTTTGAGGTCGTCGGGCTGGCCGGGGACGGCGACGAGCTGCTGGAGCTGGTCGAGCGCACCCGCCCGGACGTCGCGATCGTCGACATCCGGATGCCGCCCACCCACACCGACGAGGGATTGCGTGCGGCCAAGGTCATCCGCGAGCGCTGGCCGGAGATCGGCATCCTCGTGCTTTCCCAGCACGTCAACGCCCGCTATGCCCTCGAGCTGCTCTCGACCGGCACCGACGGTGTGGGCTACCTGCTCAAGGAGCGCGTCTCTGACCTGGATGAGCTCGCCTCGAGCGTCAATCGCGTGGGGCACGGCGGGTCCGTGGTCGACCCCGCGGTGGTGGGCGAGTTCGTCGGCCGCCGGCGCCAGGGCGACAACCCGCTCGACCATCTCACCGACCGCGAGCGGGAGGTCCTGGCGCTGATGGCCGAGGGTCGCTCCAACCGGGCGATCGCCGAGCGCCTGTTCGTCACCGACCACACGGTGGAGAAGCACGTCAAGAACATCTTCGGCTCCCTGTGCCTGCCCCCGTCGCCCGACGACCACCGTCGCGTGCTGGCTGTCATCACCTACCTCAACGCGCAGTAGCCGCTAACGGTGGGATAACGCCGTTACGGCGCTGTTAACCGGGCGTCACTAGAACCTTCCTTGGCCCCGCTGTCCTGGGGCCTTGCCAGAGATGCGCATCGCCCTCGCCCTCATCACCGTCCTGTGCGTCGCCGCCTGCGGCGGCGCGTCCGGGCAGTCCTCGGGGACGGGGACCAGCGCGAAGCTTGCCTCTGATCAGGCCCTGAAGTTCTCAGACTGCATGCGCGCCCACGGGGTGTCGAATTTCCCGGATCCCAGCAGCGGCGGTGGGATCCAGGTCGCGCCCGGTTCTGGGCTCAACCCCCAGTCCCCGGCGTTCCAGGCCGCGCAGAAGGCATGCGGCAAGCTCCTGCCCGGCGGCGGGCCGGGACCGCGCAAGCCGACGAAAGCTGAGTTCGCGGCCGCGCTCGCCTTCGCCAAATGCATGCGCACGCACGGCCTGCCGCGCTTCCCCGATCCGCTGGCGTCCTTTCCGAGCGGATCGGGCCCGATCATCTCGCTGCGCGGCATGATGTTCCAGCCCGGCCCGGGGCTCGATCCGCGGTCGCCCGCATTCACCCAGGCCGCCTCGCACTGCGGGATCAGGCTCCCGCCGCCACCGGCGTGAGACGCGCGGCTCAGAGCGTCTGCTGAGTTGCGCTACCCACCGGGTTTAGGTGCAAAAAGCAACAACCGGTGGGAACGACCACTCGCCGGCAAGAACACGGGAGACTCAGCCGGCCATCACTCGCCGGCAGTGGCCCATCAGCCCGTCGTATTCCCCTGATCGTGTGATCTCGAGGTACTCGGTGTCCGTCACCGCCTCGAGGTTGTGTCCCGGAGCCCAGTAGTACGACTCTCCGGCCGTGTAGTCACGCGTGCCGTCGGCGCTGTGCACCCGCATCGTGCCGGACATGATGTGGCCCCAATGGGCGCACTGGCAGCGGTCGTCCGGGAGCCCGGCGAACAGCGGGTCGGTGCGCACGCCGGCCTCTAGGCGGATCAGGCAGATGGCCAGACCGTCATGGTCCTGGCGCCGGATCTCGGTCCCGGGGCCCGCCAGCTCGGTGGGCAGGTCGTCCCATGTGATCCCGTCGGCCATGCGGTCCTCTCTCTCAGTTGGCATCCCGACAATTCCGGGGTGAGGCGGAGTCTCCCGCACCGGGCCGCTGCCGCCGCGGTCTGACGCGACAGAGCCCTAAGCTGCCGCCATGACCACGCATGAAGCCGCCTGCAGCTGCGGCCAGCTCCGCGTCGAGGTGGACGGGGACCCCGTGCGGGTGTCGGTCTGCCACTGCCTGGCGTGCCAGCGGCGGACCGGCAGCGCGTTCGGCTATCAGGCGCGGTGGCCGGCCGAGTCCGCGCGCGTCACCGGTGAGTCACACGAGTATCGCCGGATCTCCGACGACGACGACGACGAGGGCGAGGAGCGGCGGTTTCACTTCTGCCCGGAGTGTGGCGGGACGGTCTACTACTTCACCGAGCCGGAGTTCATGGCGATCCCCGTCGGCGTGCTCGCCGATCCGGATTTCCCCGAGCCCACAGTGTCAGTGTGGGAGTCACGCAAGCACGCGTGGGTGACGATGCCCGACGGCGTCACCCACCACCACTAGAGCACGTCGATCACCGGGAAGGACGGATCGGCGTCCAGGCACGCGCGCAGGTACAGCGCCACGCCGATGTCACCGGTGAACACGCTGTAGCGGCCGTGACCCACGGTCTGGCGCTCACGCCGGACCTGCTCCACCGCGTGCACCGCGAAGCGGCGGGCGCGATCCAGCCACATGACGTCACCGGTGAGGGCATGCAGGCGCAGGAAGGCAAAGCCGTTGCCGGCCGTCCCGTGGCAGAGCCCGGGGCCCTTGCGCAGTGGACCGGCGCGCCACGTGAGCTCGCCGCCGGCGAGCGCGAGCTCCCAGGGCAACAGGTCACCGATCGTCGCGACGATGCCGGGAGCGCCGTGGCACCACTGGACGCGGATCTTCTCCGGATCGTCGCCGGGCTCCGGCGGCCAGTTGACCAGGCCATCGTCGCGGATCGCGGTGTCCTCCATGACGTGGGCCACCCGCTCGCGCAGGACCTCGTCGGCGACGAAGCCGCGCAACGCGTTGACGTTGCCGGCGAACCCGTGGCCCGGACCCAGCGACTGGATATCGCGGCCGTAGAGGTGCTGGGTCCAGAGATCGGTCTCCTCGTCCCACTCGGCCCACAGCAGCTCGGCGCTCTCGCGCCATTCGGCCTCGAGGCCGCAGGCGCGCGCCGCCAGCATCGATCCCGGAGAGCCCCACAGAAACTCCCAGGTCGGGTGGCTGCGATTGGCGTGGATCATCTCGCGCAGCCGCTCGCGGTCCGCGGCGGGGGAGCCCACCCGTTCGGCCGCGACCAGGATTCCGGTCTCGCCGCAGGGCAGACTCGGGGGGTGTGGATCCTGCGTGAAGTCCGGCGTCCGGCGGTAGCGCTCCAGGGCGTTGGCCACCGCGCCGGCTCCGTCGAAGGCGGAGCCGAGCTTCCACAGCGCCCACGCCATCCCCGCCGAGCCGAGGTACAGGCCGCTCCACACTTCGCCCTCCTCGGGGTCATCGCGGGGGTGAAACGGCCAAGCGCCGTCCGGCGAAGCGGCCGCCTCGGCGTCGGCCACGATCTCGTCCAGGGCCTCCTGCGCCCAGCCGGCGGTCCAGAATCGCTCGGTGAGCGGCTCGTGCTCGGATTCGCGCCACAGCATCATCGAGAGTGCATCTTCACAGGGCCTTGACTGAGAGCGCGCTCTAAGTCCTAAGCTCGGAAACGTGACCGTTCAGGCAGGGCTCACAATCGCTGACGCTGCCCGGATCTCGGGAGTGAGCGCGCATACGCTGCGCTACTACGAGCGTGCAGGGCTGATTGACGGCGTCGAGCGGGCTCACTTCAGGGCATCGCCGCTATGGCGACGACGACCTGGCGTGGATCGAGGTCCTGCAATGCCTGCGCGCGACCGGCATGCCGATTCGCGGCATTCGGCGCTACGCCGAGCTGGTGCGTGCCGGGGACGGCAACGAGACCGAGCGCCTGGCCCTGCTCGAGGAGCATCGCGACGCGGTCCAGGCGCAGCTGGCGCAGGTGCGTGGGTACCTCGCCTTCATCGAACACAAGATCGCCAATTATCAGGAGAAGCTCAATGACGAAGAGAACGCTTGGGAGTCAGGGTCTGGAGGTCTCTGCGCAGGGCCTGGGATGCATGGGCATGACCCACGCCTACGGCTCGGGTGACGAGGAGTCCGGCCTTCAGACGATCCACCGCGCGCTCGAGCTCGGCGTGACCTTCCTGGACACGGCCGAGATCTACGGGCCGCACACCAACGAACGGCTCGTCGGCCGTGCCATCGCCGGGCGGCGCGACGAGGTGCAGCTCGCCACCAAGTTCGGCTTCCGCCTCAACCCCGACAGCCCGTGGGCGCGCAGCGTCGACGGCAGCCCGGAGAACGTCCGCAGCGCCGTCGAGGGATCGCTCGAGCGCCTCGGCACCGATCACATCGACCTCTACTACCAGCACCGCATCGATCCCGATGTCCCCATCGAGGAGACGGTCGGCGCGATGGCCGAGCTGGTCCAGGCCGGGAAGGTGCGCTACATCGGCCTGTCGGAGGCCGCGCCCGAGACGATCCGCCGCGCCCACGCCACCCATCCGCTGACCGCGATCCAGATGGAGTACTCGCTGTGGACGCGTGACGCGGAGGCCGAGGTCCTGCCGACGCTGCGGGAACTGGGCATCGGGCTCGTGGCCTACTCGCCGCTGGGGCGCGGGTTCCTCACCGGGTCGATCCGCTCCATGGACGACCTGCCCGAGGACGACTGGCGGCGCAACAACCCGCGCTTCCAGGAGGAGGCGCTCCAGCAGAACATCGCGCTCGCCGACCGGGTCGCCAAGCTGGCCGACGAGCTCGGGATCACCCCGGCGCAGCTCGCGCTCGCCTGGGTCCAGGCCAAGGGCGAGGACATCGTCGCCATCCCCGGGACCAAGAGCCCGCGGCGCCTGGAGGAGAACGCCGGGGCCGTCGAGGTTCGGCTCTCCGCCGAGGACATCGCGGCCCTCGACGCGGCGCTGCCGTCGGGCGGGGTGGCGGGCACGCGCTACTCGGCCAACGACATGGAGCTGCTCAGCAACTGAAAGTGGAGGGCCACAACCGGTAGGCGCTACGGTGGGCGCTGATGCGGATCGCGACGTGGAACGTCAACTCCGTCAAGCAGCGCCTGCCGCGCCTGCTGCCCTGGCTGGACGACCGCCGGCCCGACGTGGTGTGCCTGCAGGAGACCAAGCTCGCCGACGCCGCCTTCATGGAGCTGCTGGCCGACGAGCTCGAGCAGCGCGGCTACGCCACCGCGCTGCACGGCGAGGCCGCGTGGAACGGCGTGGCCATCCTCTCCCGGGTGGGGCTCGAGGACGTGGTCAGCGGGATCCCGGGGGGCCCCGGCTTCCCTGACCCCGAGGCCCGGGCGGTGTCGGCCACCTGCGGCGGGATCCGCGTCACCTCCGTGTACGTGCCCAACGGCCGCGAGCCCGACTCCGACCACTACCACTACAAGCTCGAGTGGCTGGCCGCCCTGCGCGCGATGGTGGCCGCCGGGCCCGAGGCCGCGATCGTCGCCGGCGACATGAACATCGCTCCCACCGACGAGGACGTGTTCGATCCCGAGGCCTACGCCGGGGAGACCCACGTCACGCCGCCCGAGCGCCAGGCGCTGGCGGAGCTTCAGTCCCTCGGCCTCCACGACGTGGTCCGAGACCGGTGGCCCGACGCGCGGGTGTTCACCTACTGGGACTACCGCGCCGGGATGTTTCACCAGGACCTGGGGATGCGGATCGACCTGGTGCTGGCCAGCGCTCCCGTCGCCGGGCGCGTGCAGGCGGCCTGGGTGGACCGCCAGGCGCGCAAGGGCTCGGGGCCCAGCGATCACGCCCCGGTGATCGTCGACCTCGACGAGGCGCCCGACGGTGACATCGGTCCGGTGGTGCCGCCTCCCTCGGCGCCCGCCAAGCGCGGCACCAAGAAGACGCTGCCCCAGCAGTCGCGCTAGGTCGTGTCCGATCCCGGCCGGTCGCCGCCGGCGTCCTGGTCGCGCGGGCGGTCGCGGTCCCGTGACGGTTGCACCCGCTTGGGCTCGCCCGGCATCTTGGGGTAGTCGGGGGGATAGGGCATGTCGGTGAGCCCGTCGGCGAGATCGGCCTCGTAGAGGTCGAGCAGAGGCTGCAGCGCGTAGGCGGCGTCGTCGATGGCGGCGTGGACGTCGCCTCTCTGCGCGAAGCGGGCGGGCATGGTGGCGACGGTGAAATGCTCGGGGGCGACGTGGGGGAGCTCGTCCCAGTCCAGCGGCGCCGATACCGGGGCGCCCGGCTTGGGGCGGATGCTGTACGCCGAGGCGATCGTACGGTCACGGGCATTTTGGTTGAAATCGATGAAGATCCGCGCGCCGCGCTCCTCCTTCCACCAGCTCGTCGTCACCTGGTCGGGCAGGCGCCGTTCCAGCGCGCGGGCGAAGGCGATGGCGGCATGGCGGACGTCGATGAACGTCCAGCGGGGCTCGAGCCGGATGTAGATGTGGAGCCCGCGGCCACCGGAGGTCTTGGGAAAGCCGGTGTAGCCGAGCTCGGCCAGCAGCGTGCGCGCTTCGCCGGCCACGCGCGCGGCGTCGGCGAAGTCGGTCCCGGGCTGGGGGTCAAAGTCGAGGCGCAGCTCGTCGGGGTGGTCGACGTCGGTGCGGCGCACCGGCCACGGGTGAAAGGTGATGGTGCCCATCTGGCCCGCCCAGGCGACGACGGCCAGCTCGGTGGGGCAGACCTCGTCGGCGTCGCGGCCCGACGGGAACTGAATGCGCGCGGTCTGCACGTAGTCAGGCGCCCCCTTGGGCACGCGCTTCTGGTAGAAGGCGTCGCCGCCCCCGCGGTCACGGGTGGAGAGCACGATGCCCGGGTGCACCCCCTTGGGCCAGCGCTCGAGCGTCGTCGGCCGCTCGCGCAGGGCGCGCATGATCCCGCCGCCGACGCTCACGTAGTAGCGGACGATGTCGCCCTTGGTCACCGCGGCCGTGTGCTCGGTCTCGGGGAAGATGACGCGGCTGGGGTTGGAGACGCGCACCTCGCGCCCGTCCGCGTCCACCATGATCTCCTCGGGTTTGGCCATGTCGTCTGAGGAGTTCTACGCCACGACCGGGACGTGGCGCGCGCCCAGCGCCTTGGCGAGCGTCCGGTGGGCCGGCCCCGAGCCGATCACGACGCATCGGGCCGGGTCGAGGCCGCGGGCGCCCGTGAAGGCCAGCGCCAGCCCCGGGAGCGGCGGGCGACACCAGCAGCGAGGCGGGCCGCCGCCGTGGGGACAGACCGCGCGCGAGACCTCGCCGGAGACGACGTCGGTGAGACGCGCCGCGGCATCGTCGAGGTCGCCGGGCGTCCCGTCGGGGCGCCAGTCGAAGAGCAGGTGGGGCGCCGCGGGCTGCGCGACGGCCAGCGCAGCCTCCCAGCCGGCGCGATCGAGCGCCGGGGCGGCCACGAGCACCCCGGCGCTCCCGCCCTCGTCGGCCTCGGCACGCTGGAACGCCACCTCGTCGACAGCGGCAAAGCCCTCGTCCAGGGCGGGCGGCTCGAGCTCGCGCACGGTGCGCATCTGGGATGTCGGGGCCATCACCCCCTCGGTGCTGCGGGCCAGTTCCCGCAGCTCCTCGGGGGTGGGCAGGGACCCGTGCAGCGCGATCAGGCGCGAGACGAGGTTGACCTGCGCCTGGGCCAGCGGCGTGCTGAGCCAGAGACAGCGGACGCTCAGGCCATGGCGGCCGGCCGCCTCGATGACATGGCTGCGCGCGGCGCGCGTGAGATAGGTGTTGTCCAGGACGAGCCGTCGCGCGCCGGAGCCCACCCGCTCGTCCAGCGCCTGCGCGATGTCACCCAGCGACCCGCCCCGCTCGTCGCGATTGAGGCGCTCATAGCCACGCGCCAGGTAGTCACGGGCGAGGCGCGTCTTGCCCGCGCCGGGGATGCCCATGATCATCACGATGTCCGCGTCCGCCTCGCTGACTGCGCCTGTCCGCGCCCGGGCTGGCGTCGCCCGAGGCGCGACCCCCAGCGCCGCGCGGTCGGCCTCGCTCAGCGTCATCGCCGCCGCGCGGGCGGCACTGCGTGCCGTGTCGGGCCCCCGGGCACCGGGGATGGCGACGATCGCGGGGGAGAGCGCGAGGAGCCATGCGAGCGCCACCTCGGTCGGCGCAGCGCCGTGCCCCGCCGCGACCTGCCCCAGCGCATCGCGGCGTGCCAGCGAGGCCGCCCGGCGCGGTCCACCCAGCGGCGAGTGCGCGATGAGCGTGATGCCCAGCTCCGCGCAGCGCTCCACCAGCCCTCCGCGCAGCGGGCCGTCATCAACCAGGCTGAGCCCGACCTGCACGGCGCTGATCGGCGCCAGCTCCAACGCCTCGTCGAGCTGGCGACGGTTGACGTTGGACAGTCCCACCCGGGCGACGAGCCGGTCAGAGACGAGCCGGGCCAGCGCCCGCACCGATGTCGTCCACGCGGTGCGCGGGTCAGGGGCGTGCAGCAGGTAGGTGTCGACGGCCAGCCCGTCGAGGGCGGCGAGGCTCGCCTCGCAGTCCGCGCGAATCGCCTTGGCGCGGCCGTCGGGGACCCAGGCCCCATTCGGGCGCGTCATGCCGCCCTTGGTCACGATGCGGGCTGTGTCCGCCGCGTCACTGCGTCGGAGCGCCTGCGCCAGCAGCCGCTCGTTGTGGCCCAGCTCGCCGGCGTCGTGGCCGTACGCGCGCGCGGTGTCGAACACCGTGATCCCGGCCCCGACGGCCGCCTCGATCGTCTGCAGTGCCCGGTCGGGGTCGCGGTCGCCGTCCGTCGACAGGCGCATGCAGCCCAGGCCGATGCGTAGCTCCGAGGGCGCCAGCCACACCACCGGCACAGCCTATGCGGTCATTTCGCTGACGCCGATTGTGAGCGCTCACAATTTGTGGTTTCCGCCCCGGGGCTCACGGGTATCCGAGCCGCCGCCAGGGTTGATCGGGAGAGGGAGACGGAGATGAGTTTCAGGCTGATGGCACGCGCGGCGGCGCTGGTGGCGACCGCTGCCTTCGCGCTGGTGGGGAGCACGGCCGCGCAGGCGGCGACACCCTCGGGCAGCGATCTGGGACCGGTGGGGTGGAGCTCGGGCTCCGGTGATCCCAACCTGGGCGTGCTCAATGATGGGACGCGGACGCTCAACTTCGACGGGGGCTGGCGCTTCAAGCTGGTCAACACCGCCGACACGAGCGACCCGACCGGCCTCTACGGCAACTCCTCCGATCCCAAGGCGGACGCCCCCGGCTTCGACGATGCCGGGTGGCAGCGCCTCACGCTCCCGCACGACTGGAGCATCACCCAGGCGCCCGACCCCAGCCAGAGCAACGCGACCGGCTTCTTTCCCGGCGGCCTGGGCTGGTATCGCAAGACGTTCACGCTCCCCGCGTCGATGGCGGGCAAGCAGATCTCGCTGGACTTCGACGGCGTGTTCGAGAACTCGTACGTCTACCTCAACGGCCAGCTCGTCGGCAACCATCCCTACGGCTACACCGGCTACAGCTACGACATCACGCATCTGGTCCACGCCGACGGCCAGACGCCCAACGTGCTCGCCGTCGTGGTGCAGAATCAGGAGCCGAGCAGCCGGTGGTACTCCGGCAGCGGCATCACCCGGCATGTGCACCTGACCGTGGCCAACGCGCTGCACATCGCGCGGTGGGGCACGACGGTGACCACGCCTGACCTGGCCACGACGATCGCGTCGCACTACGCCACCGTCCACGTGGCGACGCAGCTGGCCAACGACAGCGGCCAGGCGGACACGGTTGATGTCCACTACGTGGTCCGCGACGCCGCGGGCCACGTGATCGCCGACGCCGCCACCGCCGGCGTCGCCGTGCCCACCGCCGGCACGACCAGCTCCGCCGACATCCACCTCGACAACCCCCACCTGTGGTCCACGACGGATCCGTACCTCTACACGGTCCAGACCACGGTCACGGGCTCGGGCGCCCAGCTGGATGCTGCCACCGCCACCTTCGGAGTGCGCTGGCTGGTGTTCAGCCCCACCCAGGGCGTGATGCTCAACGGACAGCCGCTCAAGCTCCACGGCGTCGACCTCCACAACGATGAGGGCGCGCTCGGCTCGGTGGACAACTACGACGCGATGTACCGCCAGATGAGCAACCTCAAGGCGATGGGCGTCAACGCGTTCCGCACCTCGCACAACCCGCCGTCACCCGAGCTCATCGACATCTGCCAGCGCTTGGGCATCGTGATGATGGTCGAGGCCTTCGACGCCTGGGACGTGGGCAAGCTGTCGGCCGACTATCACCTGTTCTTCAACCAGTGGAGTGACTACGACATCGAGGAGATGGTCAACGAGGCCAAGAACTCGCCCGCCGTGATCATGTGGTCGATCGGCAACGAGATCCCCGACTGGACCTCGCCCCAGGCGCTGCCGATCGAGCAGCGGCTCATCTCCGACATCCGCTCGATCGACACCACGCGCCCGATCGTCGCCGGCTCGGACCGGTACCGCAGCGTGCCCACGCCGGGCTCGGTGGCCGACCAGATGGTGCAGAACCTCGATGGGCTGGGCCTCAACTACGACACGGCCAAGACGATCGACGGTCTCCACGCCCAGTACCCGACGAAGTTCTTCTTTGAGTCCGAGTCCTCCTCGGAGACCTCGACGCGCGGGTACTACCAGGACCCCGATCAGCTCAACACCGGCCAGAACTTCACTCCCGGCCGCATGGAGCTCTCCTCCTATGACAACAACATGGAGTCCTGGACGCTGAGCAACGAGTACGACCTCAAGAAGGTGCGCGACCGGCCGTTCTTCGCCGGCCAGTTCATCTGGTCGGGGTGGGACTACATCGGCGAACCCACCCCGTACACGACGTTCCCGGTCAAGACCTCGTTCTTCGGCCTCGTCGACACCGCCGGCTTCCCCAAGGACGGCTACTACCTGTTCAAGTCACAGTGGACGACGGCGCCGATGGTGCACATCGTCCCCATGAACTGGACCGACTACAAACCGGGACAGGTGGTGCAGGTGTGGGCGTACGCCAACGAGCCCTCCGTGCAGCTGTTCCTCAACGGTAAGTCGCTGGGGGTCAAGTCGTTCACCCAGAAGACGACGACGTTCGGGGCCAGTTACCTGGAGACGACGCAGTGCCCCGGTGACGACAAGACGTTCACCGGCGGGAGCTGCCCGGGGAGCTATCAGAGCCCGAACGGCAGCTCCGGCGACCTCAGGCTCGTCTGGGACGTCCCGTTCGTACCCGGCCGTCTCGTGGCCGTGGCCAGGGACGCGAGTGGCCACGTGGTCGCACGTGACGAGCAGGACACCGCCGGGCGGCCCTACGCGCTGAGCGTGACGCCGGACAAGACGGTTCTGCGCGCGGACGGGAAGTCGCTGTCCTACCTCACCGTGCGCGTCGTCGACCGCCATGGCGTCGAGGTTCCGGATGCCGACAACTCAGTGGTCACCTCGGTCACGGGTGCGGGCACGTTCGCCGGGGCCGACAACGGCAAGGAGGACGATGCCGAGGGCTACACCTCGCCGCGCCACGATGCCTTCAACGGCCAGGTGCTGGCGATCGTCGAGTCGGCGTCGCACCCGGGTCCGGTCACCGTGAAGGTCTCCTCCGACGGGCTGCTGCCCGCCACCACGACGCTGTACGCGCAGAACCCCGGCCGCTCCGGCTCGACCGCGGTCGCCCCCGTGTACGTGCGCACGCTCCAGGGGACCAGCGCATCGCTGCCGGCCACGGTGCAGGTCATCGACGGGGACGGGACGACGCAGATGTCGCCCGTCAGCTGGTCAGGGCACGGGCCCGGTGCCGGAGCCCGTCCGGGCGTGTACACGGTGAGCGGCGCGGTGCGCGGGACGCGGATTCCGGCGCGGGCGATCGTCACCGTGGCCGGCGTCGCCTGGGTGCAGAGGACGCACGCGCTGGTGCCGGTGGGGATGACGCCGGTGCCACCGGCGGCGACGAAGGTCGTCTTCACCGACGGCGTCACCCAGTACCTGCCCGTGCACTGGCCCCAGATCCCGGCCCGCCGCGTGGCGCAGCCGGGCCGCTTCTCGGTGCCCGGTCGCGTGAGCGGCATCGCGGTGCCGGCCCGGTTGCTGGTCACCGTCACGCGTCACGTCACCACGGGCCAGAACCTGGCGCTGGCCGCAGGCCCCGAGCAGGCGAGCGCCGACGCCAGCTTCTCCGGCGGTGCCTTCGCCGGCGACGCGTCGGACTTCGGGACGAGCACGACCGTCCCGGCGGCGCTGATCGACGGCACCACGACGTCGGGCGGCTGGTCGAACCGCTACGGCAAGGGCCCGACGCAGACGCTCAACGAGGTCACCAACGCCCGCGCCGGTGACTGGGTGAGCGTGAGCTGGCCCAAGGCCCAGACGTTCGGGGAGCTGCGGCCCTACTTCACCGTGGACACGGCCGATCAGCTCCCGGCCACCGTACGGGTGTCCTACTGGAACGGGCTGGGGTGGGTGCCGGTCCGTGGTCAGCACGTGCAGTTCGCCGCCGGCTCAGACCAGCCGTCCTCGATCACGTTCCAGCCGGTGAGCACGACCCAGGTGAAGCTGGACATGACGAGCAGCTCGCCGGGGAGCCCGACGACGGGCAACCTCACCATCAGCGAGCTGCAGGTGATCGGCGACGTGCTGACCCCGTGAGTGGCTGCATGAACGAACCAGCCATGAGACGATGCGCCGGTGGCGGTCCAGGAAGATCAGATGCGCGAGGCGGCCGAGGCCGCGGCGCAGCTCATCGAGCCCGGCATGCGGGTCGGCCTGGGCACCGGCCGGACGGTGGCGCGGCTGCTCCCGGCACTGGCCGAGCGCGGGCTCGCCGGGCTGCGCTGCGTGGCCACCTCACCCGAGACCGAGGAGGTCGCCGCCGGGCTCGGGCTCAGCGTGGAGCCGTTTGACACGCTCGACCGCCTGGATATCGCCATCGACGGCGCCGACCAGGTGGCCGCCGACTGGTGGACGGTCAAGGGCGGCCACGGCGCTCACCTGCGCGAGAAGATCGTGGCGGCCGCGGCCGATCGGTTCGTGGTCATCGTCTCCGAGGACAAGCTCGTCGACGTGGTGCATGCGCCGGTGCCGCTCGAGCTCGACGTCTTCGGCCTGCAGTCGACGCTGCGCGCCGTGGGTGCCGTGACTCTGCGCGCGGCCGCGGGGGTGACCCCCGAGGGCGGCGTGATCGCCGATTACACCGGGCCCATCGCCGATCCCGCCGCGATGGCCGCGTGGCTGGACGAGATCCCGGGCGTCACGGGCCATGGTCTGTTCCCGCCGCGCATGATCCACGACGTGTTCGTCGGGGGACGCGACCACCCGCTCGACCCGCCGCCAGGGGCATCGCGCGGCACCGCCCGGTTGACGACCAAGCTCACGGCCCTGGCGGTCCCCGACGCCGTCGCGCGCCTGCGTGTGCTGCTCGACGCCAAGGGGGTGAAGCTGTTCGACGTCATCGACCACAGCGGTGAGGCCGAGGCAGCCGGGCTCACCCTGCGCGACACCAAGGTGGCGATCTTCGGCGCTCCCAAGGCCGGGACGCCCGTCATGGAGGCGGTGCCCGAGGCGGCGCTCGACCTGCCGCTCAAGGTGCTCATCTGGCGCGACGGCGAGCAGACCAAGCTCACCTACGCCGCGCCGAGCGAGCTCGCGGCGCGCTATGGCCTCAGCGACGAGCTCGCGGCCCGGCTGGCCGCCGTCGACGCGATCACCGACGCGCTGGCCGCCGGCTGATCGCCCACTCCATCCGCGCGTAGAGCACCAGGAGCGCGACGTCGGCAGCGACCAGGCCGCCGATGTAGAGCGCGGTACGGACGCCGCTGGGGCCAAAGTCGCCGAACTCACGCGCCGCACCGACGAGCAGCAGGGCCGTGGCGACGAAGAACGTCTGGATGATCAGCTGCCAACCGCTCCACCGCCGCTCGAACGAGAGCACCATCGCGCCCACGCCCACCTGGGCGATGACGCTGGCCAGCACCCGGGCGGTCAGCGGCGTGAGCTTCCAGGACCACACGTGCATCGCAGTCGACGGCGAGATGTAGAAGACGGCGGCCGTCACCAGGGCCAGGACGCCGCACACACGCGCCGCGGCGAGGACGGCCGCCGGCATGAACGGGTCGCCGCGCAGTCGCCGTCCCGAGTCGGTGGCGCGGTTGCGCCACCACAGGGCGAACAGGATCGGCGGCGAGATGATGTAGACGATCGTCCAGCCCCAGAAGGCGAAGGCGGCCGGGAACGGGGCGTGGCCGTGGTTGAACGCGTCCCAGTGCAGCAGCGTGGCCAGGAGCATGAGGGCCGCGAACGCCGACGCCCCCAGCACCCCGGCGGAGGAGGGGTGCCAGCGCTCGGCCCGGTAGGTGCGCCAGAAGAAGAACGCCCCCGCGCCGTAGCCGGAGCCCAGGAAGACGGCGGTCAGGTTGGGCGTGATCGTCCATGCCCACCGATCGGCGGTGTGGGCGGGCGTGCCCCACAGGACGATCGCCGCCGGCATGAGAAGCAGGAAGACCACGAGGGCCGCGACACGGGTGGCCGGCAGGACGAGGTCATAGCTCGCGGAGAAGTGCGCGATCACGTCGCGCTTGCGCGGCTGCGCCGCTGAAAATGCCATGCGTGGGGTCCCGTCTGAAAGCGTGGTCGCCGTCAGAGCTGTGGCGACTCTATCCGCGTGGCGCCGCGCGGGGCAACGGGGTGCGCAGCGCGGCCTGAACGGTCGCGCCTGGTCGCTACGAGCGTGGCGGGACGCTCGGGCGCTGGCCGGCCGGCCGCTACGCCGCTTGGGGCGTCGACTCGGCGCGGCAGCGGCCTGGACCACGCCGTCGACGATGTGCAGCGCGGACTCGACGAACGAGCCGCCCTCGCGGTAGCGGATCACCGGGTACTCCGGCTCCTCGGGCTCCACCCCGACCACGGCGCCGGAGCTGCCGTCGGGCAGGGTGATCGTGTAGCCGACCGGATAGGGCATGGCGATGCGCAGGAAGTGCTGGACGATCTGGGGATCGAACTGGGTCCCGGCGCCGTCGCGGATCGCCTTGACGGCGACGTGCGGGGCGTTGGCGGGCTGGTAGGGGCGGTCGGCGGTGATCGCGTCATAGACGTCGGCCACCGCGGCGATCCGGGCGAACTGGTGGATGTCCTCGCCCGCGCGGCCGCCCGCGTAACCCTGGCCGTCCCAGCGCTCGTGGTGGTCGCGCACGACGGCGCGGGTGAGCGGCGAGATCCGGTCTGAGTCCAGCAGCGACGCGCCGGCGGCGGGGTGGGTCTTGACCAGCTCCCACTCCTCGGGGCTGAGCTTGCCGGGCTTGTTGAGGATCTGCTCGGGGATGGCCAGCTTGCCGATGTCGTGGACGAGCAGGCCCATGGTGAGCTGGGTCATGCGCTCGACCATGCGGTCGTGGCGCACCTCGCCGCGGTAGTCGACCCAGCCGACGGTCCGGTCGATCCGCTGGCCGAGCAGCAGGCCCAGGGTGGCGACCCGCATCGAATGGTTGTAGGTGTAGCTGTCGGCGGACGCCAGGTCATCGAAGGCGAGGGCGGCCTCGGGGGCGTCGGCCAGCGCGTCGATCAGGCTGTCAGCGGCGTGCTCGATCTGCTTGAGCGTGTTGAAGGGCAGCTCGGAGAGGTCGGCGGCGACCGCGCGGGCGGCCTCGAAGCAGGCGGCGACGGCCTCCTCGGTGGCGGCGCGGATGTGATCGGGCAGTGGCATCGCGGGGATGATGCCCTCGCCCATGTCGTCCTCGATCCAGAGCGCGCGGATGCCGAGCGACGACAGGCGCGTGGCCAGAGACGGCGACAGGCGGACGCCGCGGCGCAGCAGCGGGGCGGCGCCCATCGCGGCGGACGGGATGTCGCGGGCGAGCTCCATGCCGTCCTGGATCCAGTCGATGCGTACGAGTCTCATGCGCCCGTTAATCGGCAGCTGATGCCAGAACCTGTACCCGGAACGTGAGATTGCCCTCACGCAGGGCGGCTAACCCGTTCTTCACAGAGTCGTTAGAGGACGCGCATCAACCCTGGCTAGCGTCCCCCGCATCAAGCGGTAGGGCCGCCCGGCGCACCTGGGCGACGGCCCTGCCCGACGGTCGCTGACGCCCGGCGACGGCACGTAACGCACATGGTTGTCGACACGCTCCGCCCGGACACGTCCCCGTCCCCGGCCGCCCCGACCGAGGGTGTCGCCCGGTCCCCGTGGGCCGCGCCGGCTCGCCTGGCCCGCCGCGTCCCCGTCAACCGCTGGACGGTGGCGGCGCTGGTGCTGGCCCTCACGCTCGCGTCGGTCGCGCTGCGCGTCGGCCAGCTGCGCTTTCACTACTGGGTCGACGAGGCCATCTCGGTGGGCATCGCCTCCCATCGCCTCAGCGCGCTCCACGCGCTCCTGCGCCAGGACGGTTCGCCACCGCTCTACTACCTGCTCCTGCACGGCTGGATGGCGTTGTGGGGTCGCGGCGAGGTGGCGACCCACGCGCTGTCGCTGGTGTTCGCGGTGGTGACGGTGCCGGTCGCCTATTGGGGCGGCGCCGGCCTGTTCGGACGCCGGGTCGGCATCTACGCCGCCGTGCTCGCCGCTGGCCTGCCGTTCCTCACCGAGTACGCCCAGGAGACGCGGATGTACTCGCTGATGGTGCTGCTCTCGCTGCTGGTGGCGGTCGGGTTCGTGGAGGGCTTCGTCGCGCGCCGCCGCCGCTATCTGCCGCTGCTGGCCGTGTCCCTCGCCGCCGCGCTCTACACCCACAACTGGGCTCTCTTCCTGGGGCTGGCCACCTTCCTGGCCTTCCTCGTGGCGGTGCGGCTGACCCCGTACGCGTCCGCGCGGCGGGCGCTGTGGCGCGACGGGGCGCTCGTGTTCGGGGCGGTGGCGGTGATGTACCTGCCGTGGGTGCCCACGCTGCTGTACCAGGCCCAGCACACGGGGGCGCCGTGGGCGCTGGCTCCGGTGGTGTGGTCACTGTCTGAGGGCGGCTACTTCCTGGTCGGGGGCCGGGGCGCGGGGATCGCCATCCTGCTCGGCGCCGGCGCCGGGCTGATCGGATCGAGAGAGGGGGGGCGGTCGGAGCGGCCGACCACCGCTGCCGCCATCGCACTGGGCGTGCTGGGCCTCGGGACGCTGCTCATCGCGTGGGTGTACGCCAAGACGACGCCCGCGTGGTCGGGCCGCTACCTCGCCGTGATCGTGGGGCCGCTGCTGCTGCTCGCCGCCCTCGGCCTGGCCCGGGCCCGGAAGCTGGGAGTGGTGGCGCTGGTGCTCGTGTGCTGCTTCTGGGTTCTGGACCCCAAGCCGGCCTCGGTGGACGCCAAGAGCAACGTGGCGGCGGTGGCTGCGGCCATGCGCCCGTACGTCGGACCGGACACGCTGGTGCTCTCCACCCAGCCCGAGCAGGTCCCGGCCATCGCCTACTACCTCCCGGCGGTGACGCACTTCGCCACGCCGCTGGGCGCCGTCCCGGATCCGCGCGTGATGGACTGGCGCAACGCGCTGGGCCGGTTTGAGCACTCCTCGGTGACGACGCGGCTGGCCCCCGTGGTCCGGGCGCTGCCGGCGGGTCACCGGGTGCTGCTGGTAGTGCCGATGACGTTTCAGAAGAGCCCGACGTGGATGGCCCTCATCCACCGCAGCTCGCGGCGCTGGCTGTCGTATCTGCGCCACGATCCCCGTCTGAGCCTGATCAAGGTCTCGGCCTTCAAGTCCCACGCCAGCAACCTGCCGGTGCGGGGATGGCTGTTCGTCGTGCGCTGACGCGAGGGGTGGCGCTCAGCGGGCGACGGCGATCTCGACGGGCTCCCCGCTGACGGCGAGGCGCTCGATGAGGTCGGCGGCCGCCTCGGTCCCGGGCTGCCGGCGCAGCCGCTCGCCGGCGGTGCGGACCCGCGCGCGCAGCTCCCCGTCGGTGAGGAGCCGGTCCACGGCGCCGGCCAGCTCGTCGCGCTCGAGCGCGTAGGTGGGCAGGCGGATCCCGTAGCCGGTCTCGTGCACGCGCTGGGCGTTGTCGTGCTGGTCCCAGAAGATCGGCAGCACGAGCATCGGCTTGCCGAACCACATGCACTCGGTGACCGTGTTGTTGCCGCCATGGGTGATGACGGCGTCGACGTGGGGGAGGACCGAGGTCTGGGGCAGGAACTCCTCGCCGATCATGTTGTCGGCCAGCGCGTACTCGTCGTGGCGGGGGCCGCGACTGACGATGTAGCGGTGCGGCGTGTCGGCCAGCAGCTCGACCAGCCGCCGCATGAGCTCGACGTCGGCCGAGCCCAGCGAGCCGAGGCTGAGATAGACCAGCCGGCGGACCCCGTCTCCGCCCACCCCCTCGGGCGGGGCCCACGGCTCGTCGGTGGAGCGCACGCAGGTGTGGAGGTTGTGCCACGTGCGTCCCAGGGCGACGCCGCGGCGGATAGTCCAGCTCCTGGGGATAGAGGTAGAGATTGAGCCAGGGGGACTCGTGGATCATCTCCATCGCCGGCAGGGGCGGCGCGCCGCGCTCCACGCAGAACCGCGAGAAGGACGCCTGGAGGTCTCCGACCTGGGCGGCGTACTCGGCGCGGAACGCCTCCCAGTTCGTGCGGTCCTCGACGGCCAGGCCCGAGAACGTCGGCGGGAGCTCGGGGTCCTTGACCTCCAGCGGGTTGCAGGACACGATCCGCACCCACGGGCGGCCGCTGGCCGGGATGGCCGGGAACGAGCAGACGTTGTCCTCCACGATGGCGTCGGGCTCCAGCTCGTCAAAGATCTCGGTGAGGCGCTCGTCGACGTAGCGGGCCCCGTCGACCAGCGCCTGCCAGGTGGGCAGGATGAAGCCGGCCAGCTGGTCCTGGGTGCTCGAGCGGAACACCGGCGCGGTGTCGCGGATGAAGTCCTTCCAGAACTGGCCGGGCGGCCTCGGGAAACTCCGGCGCGTCAGAGAGGCGCATGAGGCGCTCCTCAAAGCCCTTGGCCTCGAGCGTGCCCGCGAACGACTCCTCGGCCACGAACACGACGCGGTGGCCGCGCCGGCGCAGCACGTCGCCGATGCCCACGCAGTTGTTGGTGGGACCGAACGCTCCCTCCGGGAAGAAGACGATGGTGCGGCGGTCGTGGTCGATGGCGGGCAGCCTAACGAGCGCCGCGTCTGCTATGGCTCCGGGCATGACCAAGATCGCAGTCACCGGCGGCAGCGGCAAGGCCGGCCGCGTCGTCGTCCGCCACCTGTTCGAGCGCGGCCACCAGGTCCTCAACATCGACCAGGTCGGCTCGCCCGAGTCCAACCATCCCGAGGATCCGATCCCGTTCCTGCGCGCCGACGTCACCGACTTCGGCCAGGCGCTGGAGGCCCTCGGCGGCGGCGACACGCTGCCGGGGATCGAGGCCGTCGTCCATCTGGCGGCGATCCCGTCGCCGGCGCACGCCCCGGCCAGCGAGGTGTGGCGCGTGAACGCCACCAGCACCCACTCGGTGTTCGCCGCCGCGCAGCGGCTGGGGCTGGAGCGGATCGTGTGGGCGTCCAGCGAGACGACGCTGGGCCTGCCCTTCGACACCTGGCCGGACTACGCGCCCGTCGACGAGAAGCACATGCGCCCCGAGACCAGCTACGCGCTCTCCAAGGTGGTGGGGGAGGAGATGGCCCGCGCCTTTCACCGCTGGAGCGGCATCCCCATCATGGGGCTGCGCTTCTCCAACGTCATGGTCCGCTCGGACTACGGGCGGTTTGCCGGCTGGCAGGACGACCCGCACGCCCGCAAGTGGAACCTGTGGGGCTACGTCGACGAGAGCCACGTCGCGCAGAGCGTGGACCGCGCGCTGGAGGCCGACATCGACGGGACCGACAACTTCATCATCGCCGCCGCCGACACGGTCATGCGCACGCCCAGCCGCGACCTGATGGCGGAGGTCTACCCCGGCGTGCCGGTGGCCGACGGCGTGTCGGGCAACGACACGCTGCTGGACATCAGCCACGCGCGCGAGGTCCTGGGCTACGACCCGCAGTTCAGCTGGCGCGACCTCGACGACGCCGCCCTGGGACCTCCGGAGTGACCGCGCCGTGGTCGGCGACGGCGCCGGCTGGTCCAGGCTGGGTCAGGCCTTGATCGGGACCGCCGCCTCCGGCGTCGCGACGTGGAAGCTGAAGCTCTCCTCCAGGTAGAAGCGGACCTCGTCGGCATCGTGGTCGAGATAGCCGAGCGAGAGGTCCTGTCCTGACTCGAAGAGGAAGTCGTCGCCGCGCATGCTGACGACGACCGCGCCCTCCAGGCCCGGCGCCCACACCAGCTCGCCCTGGACGATCTTGCGCAGGTGCTCGAGCAGCGGGTAGCCGCCGTTCTCGGCCGTCTCCACCACCTGCTTGTACTCCTCGTTGCCGAGGGCGAGGGCGTAGGGGCCGCTGATGCCGTTGCGCAGCAACTGCTCGACGGCGCTGGCCACCGGGCGTGGATAGCTGGTGGGGTCGCTGCCGAGCTGGAGGCCCTGATGGGGCGAGGCCTCGGCGATGCCGGCGATCGAGGTCTCGGGCCAGCCGTGGAAGACGGCGCGGTTCTCGGCCACGGCGATCTGGTGCGCGGCCCGGTCCAGGGGCGCCAGATCGGCGTCGTCGGCGCCACGGTCATCGTCGCGCAGCTCGGCGCGGCTGATCGCGAACTCGGCCCGCACCTCGACCATCGGCAGGACCTTGCGCTGCGCCGCGGTGACGCCGTCACACGGCGCCTTGGGGACCGAGTCGACGCGTCCCAGGTTGGTGGCCGAGTACTCCCACCCGTGCGGGCCGGAGAAGTCCACGAGCTTGCGGGCGGCCAGAAGGACGCCCAGTCGGTCGCGGGCCTCGTCGTCGAGCAGCTTCCAGTTGGAGTCGCTGATCGGCGCGTGCTCGCGCAGCAGATGGTTGCTCATCACAGCGCTCCTTTCAGGCTTCCGATTCCCAGTGAGCCGGTGCCGTCGTCCGCGGATCCGATGTCGTCGCCGCTGGCCTCGGCCTCGGCGGCCTCGCCGTGCTCGACGATGTCCCCGGGCTTGAACAGAATCCCCTGGGCGATCTCGCGCCAGATGGGGGAGCGGCGCAGGAGCGCCTCGAGGTCCATGCTGAAGTGCTTGAACTCCTCACCGACGGCGTCGCGCATGACCGCGGCGGCCTCGGGATCGTTCTCCACCGCCAGCCGCTGCTCGTACCAACCGATGGCTTCGGCCTCCTCCGTCAGCGACGCGCACAGCCGGGCAAAGGTGCGGGTCGCGGCCGGTAGCTCCTCCGGTGGCTCGTGGTACTGGTCAAAACCCATGGGCTCTCCTGTGGACGATCTCGCTGAGGACACACGCTACCCGCCGGCCGGCCGCGCACACTTGGACGGGGCGCCTCTGGGATCATCGCGCAATGGCCACCGATGAGCTCAGCCCGCCGGGACTCGCCGACCGCCTCGACCGCCTCCCGACCGCGCCGATCGCGGCCGGCGGCTTGATCGCCGGCTTCGGGGTCGCGGTCGCCACCGGATCCCGGCCCCTGGGCGGAGTCGTCCTGGCCGCCTGCGGGCTGGCCTGCATCGCCGTGTGGGCGCGGCGCGACGGGACCCGCGTGACGGTGACGCTCACCGCCGCGGGGCTGCTCGCCTTCGCGATCTCGCACCTGCTGGGGCGGGTGATCGGGGCGTGGCCGTCGGTGCTCGTGGTCTCCGCGGTGACGGCCGCGCTCTGCTGGTGGCTCTCGGACGCGCGGCGGGCGAGTGCGGCCGGCCCCGGCCGCTGACCCGCCCGGCCCGGCGGCCTCAGCCGCTGAGCTGAAGCTGGCTGACTGAGAACGTCGCCCCGTCGGGAGCGGCGAGCACCGCGCGGCGGAAGTTGGCCTCCTCGAAGGGCTCGGCGACGACGCGGCCGCCCAGCCGGGGCGCCGCCGCCGCGGCGGCGTCGGCGTCGGCGATCCAGAAGTCCACGCCCCACGCCGCGGGCCGCGACTCGCCGGCGGCCATGGCCGCGACCACGTCGCGCGGGACGGGCTGGGCGGGCTCGCCACCGACGTAGCCGGGGCAGCGAAACAGCCAGACCGGACCGAACTCCTCCGCCTCCCAGCCGAACAGCTCGCCGTAGAACGTCTTGGCGCCGTCGGGGTCCGGCGTGGTGAGCAGGCTCATGGCCCACGCCGAGGGCTCGTTGACCCGGGCCGCGCCGGTGCGGTCGCCGGCCTCCCACACGGTGAGGACCGCCCCGGCCGGATCGGCGATCACCGCCATGCGCCCGGCCGGCGGCGCGTCGAACGGCGCGACCAGCAGCGAGCCGCCGGCGGCAGTGGCGCGGGCGGCCGCCGCGTCGGCGCTCTCCACGGCGACGTGGGTGTTCCAGGCGGGCGGCACGGCGCCGGCGCTCTGGACCGGCAGGGTGCCCACCCCGGCGACGTCATCGCCGCTCACCCTGGCGACGAAGTACTCGCCGGGCGGATCGCCGGGCATCGCCCCCGGCCCGGCGAACTCCCAGCCGAAAATGCCGCCGTAGAAGCCCTTCGCGGCCTCCACGTCGGCGGTCAGCGTGTCGACGAAGCACGGCACGCCCGCGGGGTAGTCATCACGTCGGCTCATCAGCTCAGTTCCTCTCGTACTCGTCGTGGCGGCGCCACCAGGTGTAGGGATCGCCCTGAGGACGGTCGGGCGGCGAGTCCTCCCAGCTCTCCTGGCGTCCCAGCGGCGTGAGGTCCAGAAAGCTCCAGACGCTGCCCAGGGCCTCGACACCTCGGCTGTGGGTGAAGTAGGTGCGCAGCACGCGGTCGCCCTCGGTGAGGAACACGCTGAGGCCGAACCGCTCATCGCCAGTGGATGTGGTGATGCCCAGGTCACGGTTGAAGTCGCTGCCGGCCGAGGAGTACCAGGGGATCGTCCAGCCCATCCGCCGGCGATAGGACTCGATCTGCGCGATCGGCGCCAGCGACACCAGCGCAAACGACGTGTCACGCGCGTGGAAGTGCGCCTGATGCCCGATCTGGTCCACGAACATCGAGCACCCGTCGCAGCCCGCCTCGGGCCAGCCGTGGACGGTGGGGGCGAACATGAAGTGATACAGCAGCAGTTGGCGGCGGCCCTCGAACATGTCGCGCAGCCCCACCTCGCCATCCGGTCCCTCAAAGCGGTAGTGCGTGTCGACCGCGACCGCCGGCAGGCGGCGCCGCTTGGCCGCCAGCGCGTCCGCGGCCCGGGTGGCCCGCTTCTCCTCGGCGCGGATGTCCTCCAGCGCCTGTGCCCATTCCGTCTCGGAGACGACGTTCATCGCGCTCTCCCTTTCATCGTGTAGTCCGTTGATTGGAGTACAGTATCATCTAGTTGGAAAAACCAACCTCATGCCTGACGCAAAGCGGACATACGGAGACTCATGCGGGATCGCTCGTGCCCTTGACACCGTCGGCGAGCGCTGGGCGCTGCTCGTCGTCCGGGAGCTCCTCCACGGGCCCAAGCGGTTCACTGATCTGCGCGCCGGTCTGCCGCGTGTCGGGCCCGACATGCTCGCCGCGCGCCTGCGCGAGCTCGAGCAGGCGGGCGTCGTGCGCCGCGGTACGCTCCCGCCGCCGGCGGCATCGAAGATCTACGAGCTGACCGAGTGGGGCGCCGAGCTCGCACCGGTGCTGGTGGCGCTCGGGCGCTGGGGCAGCCGGGTCCCGCTCCCCGATCAGCCGCCGCCGCTCGGCATCGACGCCGCGGTGGTCGCGCTGGAGACCACGTTTGACCCCGCGGCGGCGGGCCGGGTGGACGCGGTCTACGGGCTCACCCTGGGCGACCAGGTCTTCACCCTCGAGGTGGGCGCCGGGCGCCTCGAGGTCACCCGCGGTCACGCCCCGGCGGGAGTGACGCCGGCCGCGACGATCGAGACCGACACGGCGACGCTCGCCGCCGTCATGTGGCACGGCCATCCGCTCGAGCACGCGGTGAGCGAGGGGGCGCTCCGGGTCCGGGGCGACGACGAGGCCGCCGCGATGGCGGCGGCGGCAGAGTTCGCCGGGTTGTTCGCGGCGCCGGCGCCGACGCCGGTGGGCGGGACCGGCGCCTAGACGCCCACCTCACCCGGAGGTCAGCGACCCCATCCCGCTATCCGGGGGCGGCGTAGCCCTCCACCCGAAGAGGGACCGAGCGGGCGATCGTTGTCCCGCCGGCTCGCGGTCCCCGAGCCGGCGAGCCCTCAGAGCTCGGCGGCGCGCCGGCTGAGCAGCCGCCGCTCGGACTCGTTCTGGGTCAGCTCGACCGCGCGCCCGAGCTCCGTGCGCGCCTCGTCCACCCGCCCCAGCCGCGCCAGCAGGTCAGCCCGCACCGTGGGCAGCAGGTGATAGTCGCTCAGCGCGGCGTCGGCGACGAGCGCGTCGACGAGCTCGAGCGCCGCCTCGGGCCCGTAGGCCATCGAGACCGCGACCGCCCGGTTGAGCTCCACCACCGGCGAGGGGGTGAGCTGGGCGAGGGCGTCGTAGAGGGCGACGATCCGCCCCCAGTCGGTCTGGTCGGCCGTCCAGGCCCGCGCATGGCACGCCGCGATGGCGGCCTGGAGCGTGTACGGGCCCAGCATCCCGAGCTGCTCGGCCCGGGCCAGCGCCCTCAGCCCGCGCCCGATGAGGACCCGGTCCCAGCGCGAACGGTCCTGGTCGAGCAGCAGCACCGGCTCCCCGCCGGGCCCCACCCGCGCCGGCGAGCGTGACGCCTGGATCTCCATGAGGGCGACCAGGCCGTGGATCTCGGCCTCCGTCGGCAGGAGCTCGGCCAGGATGCGTCCCACGCGCAGGGCGTCCTCGCACAGGGCCGGGCGCATCCAGTCCTCGCCCGCCGTGGCGGCATAGCCCTCGTTGAAGATGAGATAGATGACCTCGAGCACCGAGGCCAGCCGGGGGCCCAGCTCCGCGCCGGTCGGCACCTCCAGCGGGACGCGCGCCTCGGCCAGGGTGCGCTTGGCCCGGACCACGCGCTGGGCCACCGTCGCCTCGGAGACGAGGAAGGCGCGGGCGATCTCCGGCGTGCTCAGACCGCCGAACAGCCGCAGCGTCAGGGCCGCCCGGGCCTCCGCCGAGAGCATCGGGTGGCAGGTGGCGAACAGCAGGCTGAGCATGTCGTCGCCGATGTCGTCGTCGGCGGATGCCGCCAGATCGAGCTCGCTGGTCGCGTGCTCGCGCTCCTGCCGGCGCCCCAGCTCGTCGTGGCGGCGCTCGGCCATCTGCCGGCGGCGCAGCTGGTCGATCGCGCGGTGCTTGGCGGTGGCCATCAGCCAGGCCCCCGGGTTGTCCGGGATGCCTGACTGCGGCCACTGCTCGAGCGCTGCCACGAGCGCGTCCTGGGCGAGGTCCTCGGCCCACCCGATGTCATGGACGATCCGGGCCAGGGCGCCGATCACCCGGGCCGACTCGATCCGCCACACCGCATCGATGGCGCGGCGGGTGTCAGCGCGGCCCGCCATCGTCTCTCAGGCGGCCTCACCGAAGTCGGACAGCTCATACACCTGCCGGACCTCGATGACGTCGCCGTCGTTGGCGGGGCAGCGGCTGGCCCACTCCACCGCCTCCTCCTTGGACCGCGCCTGGATGAGCCAGTAGCCGCCGATCAGCTCCTTGGCCTCCGTGAACGGACCGTCGGTGACCGAGGGCTTGCCGCCGGCAAAGGACACGCGGGCGCCCTTGGCGGTGGGCTGAAGGCCGTCGAGGGCCAGCAGGACGCCGGCCTTGGTCAGCTCGTCGTTGAACTTGGACATCGTCGCGATGTCCTCGGCGCTGGGTGCCCAGTTCTCCTCGGAGATGTTGGGGATCATGATCATCATGAAGCGCATCGATCGGGCTCCTTCGTGGAACGGGTGGTTGTGGTCAGACCCCGGCGCCCACCGTAATGGACCTCCACCAATGGCCTGTTAACACGACGACGATCGAGCGTTCTCAATTTCGACACAACGGCCAACTAATCTCTTTCGCGGATGGCATACACGACCGCCGAAGGCCGAGAGCAGGTGCTGAGTGATCTCGCGGTCGCCATCGAGCAGATCGCCGACGCGCTGGCCTGCCTGGGCGAGGCGTATGAGCAGCTCGACGACCAGCACGCCGATGTCCTGGAGGAGCAGCTGTTCCGGCCGGTCCAGTCGGCCTACGGGCGCGCCCAGCGCACCTACACCGAGTTCGCCAGCCGCTCCCAGCTGCGCGCCCGAACCTTCAGCCCCCACTCACCCGGCGCGCAGTCCCAGACCGTGCGCGCGCTGATCGAGCGTGCCGGCGACGCCGCCTACGACGCCGACCAGTCGATCGCGGAGCTCCAGGACTCGATGCTCCCGGTGGAGGTGGGCGACCCGGAGCTGCGCGCCGGGCTCTCCCAGGTCCGCGAGACGCTGTCGGCGGTGCCGGCGCGGGCCCGCGGACTCATTCGCACCGTCGGCCGGTAACGGCGCCTTCCCGCCGGTCCGCAGCGGCGGACCCCGTCGCCGGAGCGGCGCGCCCCCCTACCCGAAGTAGTAGGTTGCCCGGCCATGAGGAGGAGGACGTGGCTGTTTGCCCTTGCGGTTGCGCTCGTCGCGGGCCTGGTGTCGGCGGTGGCCGCGCAGGCCAAGGGCGGCGCCGTGGTGGCCCACGGCAGCGTGCAACAGATCTACGCGGTCGGCCTCAGGCCCCACGCCGGCGGTGTCGCTCCTGGACCGGCGGGGCCACGTTGTCGCCACCCAGAAGGCCGACTCGCTCGGTGGGATCGTCTTCCGCAGCCTCGCTCCGGGCAAGGGGTATCGCCTGCGCGCGGGCGCCAAGAAGTCAGCCGCGGTCACCGTGATGCCCGACCGCTCGGCGCCGCCCACCACCAAGGTCTATGACCAGAAGCTGCCCGACGGCGGCTACGGCTACCTGCGCACGCGCGACGGCACGAGCCTGGCGATCGACGTGCGCCTGCCCGGGGGTGGGCGGGGTCCGGTAGACGGGCCGTACCCGACGCTGGTCGAGTACGCGGGGTACGGCTACGCCGACCCGGCCGGTGCGGAGAGCGGCATCAGCGCCGTCGCCAACCTCCTGGGGTTCGCGGTCGTCGACGTCAATATGCGCGGGACCGGATGCTCGGGAGGCTCCTTCAACTACTTCGAGCCCCTCCAGGGCCTCGACGGCTACGACATCATCGAGGCGGTCGCCCGCCAGCCGTGGGTGCTCGGCCACCGCGTGGGGATGCTGGGCATCTCCTACGGCGGCATCAGCCAGCTCTTCGTCGGCGCCACCGACCCGCCGCACCTGGCCGCGATCACGCCGCTCTCGGTCATCGACAACACCGCCACCACGCTGTATCCGGGCGGCCTGCTCAATGCCGGCTTCGCGCTCAACTGGACCGAGGAGCGCGTCCACGATGCCCTGCCAGCGTCCGCGACCGGCGGCCAGCCGTGGGCCTTCAAGCGCATCCAGCAGGGCGATCAGACGTGCAAGGCCAACCAGGTCCTGCACGGCGAGTCGCCCAACCAGATCGCCATGGTGCACGCCAACAGCTACTTCGTGCCCTCCGTGGCCAACCCGCTGTCCCCGGTCACCTTCGTCCACAAGATCCACGTCCCGGTCTATCTCGCCTGCCAGTTCACCGACGAGCAGACCGGCGGCCACTGCGCCGACCTGGCCCAGCACTTCAGCGGCACCTCGCGCAAGTGGTTCACCTTCACCAACGGCGCGCACATCGACTCGCTCGATCCGCAGACGTTCAACCGCTGGTATGACTTCCTCGAGCTCTACGTGGCCCACCGCCGGCCCGCGCTCTCGGACACCACCAAGGCGCTGGCCCCCACCGTCTTCTCGCAGGCGATGGGCATCAACGGCGTGACCCTGCCGCCTGACCCGATCCAGGCGCAGTCGTCCTACGCCACCGCCCTCTCGGCCTTCCAGGCGCTCAAGCCGGTGCGGGTGATGTTCGACAACGGCGCCGGCAGCGCGACCCCGGGCGCGCCCTACCCCGCGTTCGAGCAGTCGTTTGCCCGCTTCCCGATTCCGGGCACGCAGGCGCGCTCGTGGTACCTGTCCACCCACGGCGCGCTCAGCGCCGGCACGGCCCGTTCGGCCTCGAGCGACGAGTTCACCTGGAAGCCCAAGGCGCGCTCGCTGACCAGCTTCAGCGGCAACGACGGCGGCTCGCCGGGCGGGCTGTGGACCACCACGCCCGCCTACCACTGGCAGGTCAACCCGGCCGGGACCGCCGCGTCCTACGTGAGCGCGCCGCTGGCCGCCAACACCGTCGTGATCGGCGGCGGCGCGGTCCAGCTGTGGATCAAGTCCACGGCGCCGAGCGTGGACCTCCAGGCGACGATCTCCGAAGTCCGCCCCGACGGCAAGGAGACGTTCGTGCAGGACGGCTGGTTGCGGGCGTCAGAGCGCAAGCTCGATGCCGCGCAGAGCACCCTGCTCGAGCCCGTGCTGAGCCTGCGCAAGGCCGACGCGGCGCCGCTGCCGTCCGGTCGCTTCACCGAGGTCACGGTGCCGCTCTACTACGAGGGCCACGCCTACCGCAAGGGCTCGCGGATCCGCGTCACGATCGCCGCGCCCGGCGGCGATCAGGCGGTCTGGTCCTTCTCCGGCCTGCTCCCGCGCGGGACGGCCAAGGTGTTCATCGCCCACTCGGCGAAGTTCCCGTCGCGGCTGGTCCTGCCCGTGGTCGGAGGGGTGAGCGTCCCGACCGGGCTTCCGCCGTGCCCGGGCCTGCGCGGCGAGCCGTGCCGGCCCTACCAGGCCTACGCCAACCACGCCGCCGGCCTCTAGCCGGTCGCGACAGCCCCCGCGGGCCGCGGTTATCCCGCATGATCGCTGCCAACCGGACCGTTAGGTCCACCTAAAGTCATTCTTACGTCAGCCGCCCCCGAACCGGGTAGGATCGGCCACGACCCTATGGGCCCCGACACCCCGACAGCGGTTGCCGCGCCCTCGACCCCTGATGCCCCGCGCATCTCCGCTCGAGTCCCCGACGTATCCACCGGCGAGCCGGGTACCGAGGTGCGCGCCGTCAAGATGCCCCTCGTCGACCGCGTGGCCAGCGCGGTCGTCACCGGCGCGCCGCCCATCCTCGTGCTGCTGGGCATGTGGCTGGGGTGGAGCCACGGCCTGCTCGTCTGGCAGGACCTGCTCGTCCTGGCGATCTTCTACATGGTCATCGGGTCGGGCATCACGGTCGGATTCCACCGCCTGCTGACGCACCGCAGCTTCAAGACGCACCGGTTCACACGGGCGTTCTTCGCCGCGCTGGGCTCGGCGGCAGCCGAGGGCCCGGTGATCGACTGGGTCGCCACCCACCGCAAGCATCACCAGTACTCCGACGAGTCCGGCGACCCGCACAGCCCCCACCTCGACCACCGCGACGGCTGGCGGGGCCAGGTCTGGGGCCTCGTCCACGCCCACATCGGCTGGGTGTTCTCCGACATGGAGGTCGCCGACGAGACGCGCTACGCCAAGGACCTGCTCGCCGACCCGTGGATCCGCTTCGTGGACCGCACCTTCGTGCTGTGGGTGGCGGCGGGTCTGGCCGCTGCCTTCGGTCTCGGCGTGGCCCTCACCGGCACCGTCACCGGCGGGCTCACGGCGCTGCTGTGGGGCGGGGCCGCGCGCATCTTCTTCATGCACCACGCCACGTTCAGCATCAACTCCGTCTGCCACTACTTCGGCCGGGCCGACTATGACACCGGTGATGAGTCCAAGAACGTGTTCTGGCTGGCCATCCCCACGTGGGGCGAGGCGTGGCATAACAACCACCACGCATTCCCCACCTCCTACCGCCACGGGCTGCAGCGCTGGCAGCTCGACCCGTCGGCGGCGATCATCCGCACGCTGGAGATGGTGGGTCTGGCCTGGGACGTCGTGCGGGTCGATCCGGCCCGGCGCGACCGCAAGCTTGCCGTTCAGCAGGGCTGAGCGGGGCGGGCGGGGCGCGCGGGGGGGTCCGGTCCGGGGCCCGGTCAGCCACGCAGCGGCTCGCACCGCGTGTACTAGAGTCCCGCGGCCGTGCCGTTCGCCAACACCGCACCGCTGCGCCGCGAGCTCGTGGCCACGCTCCCGCAACGCCCCTTCGCCCTGCGCTTCTGGGACGGCACCGAGGTGCCGGCCACCGACGCCGACGCGCCCACCTTCAGCTTCCGCTCGCCCGAGGCGCTGGCCCACGTCATCCGCGCCCCCGGCGAGCTGGGGTTGGGCCGCGCCTATGTGCTGGGGCTGATCGAGACCGACGACATCGAGAAGTCGCTGCGCGTGGTGGACACCTTCGAGCCGCCACACATCCCGCCGACTCAGATGGCCCGGCTGGGTCTCGCGCTCGTCCGTGCCTGCGGCCTGGTCAAGCCGCCGCGCCCGCCCGCCTCCGAGCTCCGGCTCACCGGGGAGCGCCACACGCTGGGCCGCGACCGGCGGGCGATCGCCTACCACTACGACGCGGGCAACGCGTTCTTCGCGTTGTTCCTGGACGCCTCGATGACCTACAGCTGCGCCTATTTCAAGGGCGGCGCTCAGACCCTCGAGGAGGCCCAGCAGGCCAAGCTGGGGCTCGTCTGCACCAAGCTGGCGCTCCAGGAGGGCGAGCGGGTGCTCGACGTCGGCTGCGGGTGGGGGAGCTTCGCCATCCACGCGGCCACGCACTACGGGGTCTCCGTGGTTGGGGTGACCCTCTCAGAGGAGCAGGTCAAGCTCGGGCGCGAGCGCGTCCGCGAAGCCGGGATGGAGGATCGCGTCACGCTGCGCCTCGCCGATTACCGCGAGCTTGCCGGCGAGCAGTTCGACGCCATCTCCTCGATCGGGATGGTGGAGCACGTGGGGGAGGAGCGGATCGACCTCTACATGCACACGCTCCACGAGCTCCTGCGCCCCGGCGGCCGCCTGCTCAACCACGGCATCGCCAAGCTGATGGACTTCGACACCACCGACGAGGGCGCGTTCTCCGAGCGCTTCGTCTTCCCCGACGGCGTGCCGCTCCCGCTCAGCCGCATCGCCCAGGCGATGGAACGCACCGGCCTGGTGGTGCGCCACGTCGAGGGGCTGCCCGAGGACTATGCCCGCACCCTCAGCTACTGGATCGAGAGCTACGAGGCGCGCTACGACGAGGCCGTCCGCCTCGCCGGGGAAGAGCGCGCCCGGGTATGGAAGCTCTACCTGCGCGCCGCGCGCGCCGGCTTCACCACCGGCTGGGCGTCTGTGTACCAGGTATTGGCCTCCAAGCGCGCGTGATGCGATGGCGGCAGCGCCCGCACCCCGACCGCGAGCATAAGATCCAGTCATGACCACGATCGTGTGCCAGCAGGTCGCTCCCCGCATCGCCGACCTGCAGGCCAACCGGCGGCTGTCACTGAGCGCCATCGCCGATGCGGTCGCGGCCGGCGCCGACGTCGTCGTGCTGCCGGAGCTCGTCACCTCGGGCTACATGTTCGAGTCCGCCGAGGAGGCCGCCTCGGTGGCCATCCCCCCCGAGGACCCGCTGTTTGAGCAGTGGGCGGCGGAGGCCGGCTCGGCGGTGGTCATCGGCGGCTTTGCCGAGCGCGGCGAGGACGGGCTGACCTACAACAGCGCCGCGGTCCTCGACCGCTCGGGCGTGATCGGCGTCTACCGCAAGGGCCACCTGTGGGACCGCGAGAAGCTGTGGTTCGCGCCCGGCGGCGAGCCGCCCCGGGTGTTCGACACGCCGGCCGGACGGATCGGCGTGCTCGTCTGTTACGACTTGGAGTTCCCCGAGATGCCGCGCACGCTGGCGCTGGCCGGCGCCGAGCTCATCTGCGTCCCCACCAACTGGCCCTACGTGGACCGTCCCGACGGGGAGCGCGCGCCCGAGGTGACGATCGCCATGGCCGCCGCCCGGGTCAACCGCGTGCCCATCGCCTGCTGTGACCGGACCGGCACCGAGCGCGGCCAGCACTGGAACGCCGGCACGAGCATCGTCGACGAGCAGGGCTGGGTCCTGGCCTCACAGACCGGCGCGGGCCCGGCGAGCGCCACCGTGGACCTGACCCGCTCGCACGACAAGACCTACACCGAGCTGGCCGACCTCATGGCCGACCGGCGGCCCGAGCTCTACGGAGCCGTGGGCCAGCCGGTCGCTCGACCTGTCGCTTAGCTGGAGGGGGCCGCTTCGGCCTGCGGCTCGGCGGCCGGTTCGGCTTCGGGCGCGGGGGCCGGCTCGGGAGCCGGAGCGCTCTCGGCCACGATGTGCGCGCCGACCGCCCCGGCGATGCCGAGCACGAGGGCACGGACCGCCCACTTGGGGCCATACCAGGGCGCGCCGATGGCGTCGTCGATCGACGGGCTGCCCGGGCCGGTCTCGGCCAGAGCGAGGGCGACCGCGATGAGGACGAGGTTGTACTCGTAGCCCTGGTCGGTCACCCACGGACCGTTCTTGAGGTGGACGCGGTTGATGGCGGTGAGCATCGTGGCCGTCAGGACCGAGGCGGCGAAGGGCGTCGCGGCGCCGGCGACCAGCAGCGCTCCGCCGCCGGCTTCGGCGGCGCCGGCGGCCAGCGCGTGGCGCTTGCCGGGACGCAGCCCGATGCTCTCGAAGAACTGGCCGGTCCCGTCGGGGCCGTAGCCCCCGAACCAGCCGAACAGCTTTTGCGTGCCGTGGCCGAAGAAGTAGCCACCCACGATGAGGCGGAGGATGAGGCGTCCGAATTTCATGCCGCCGACCTTAGCAAACGGTTGCGGGCGCAACAACTGGACCCGTGCGTCCGCCTAGGAGTAAGGTGCCGCCTGACGCCAGGATCGACCGAGGAGGAGAGGGATGAGCAGCACTGCGAAGGTGCGCCTGACCGTGAACGGGACCGAGCACGAGATCGAGGTCGAGCCCCGGCTGCTGCTCGTCCACGCGCTGCGCGACACGCTGGGGCTCACCGGGACCCATGTCGGCTGCGACACGTCCAACTGTGGGGCGTGCACCGTTCACATGAACGGCGAGGCGGTCAAGTCATGCACCGTCCTGGCCGTCCAGGCCGAGGACGCCGAGATCACCACGATCGAGGGCATGGGCACCGAGGACAACCTGCACCCGATGCAGGAGGCGTTCTGGAACAACCACGGCCTCCAGTGCGGCTACTGCACCCCCGGGATGATCATGTCCGCCTCCGCGCTGCTGGCCCGCAATCCGCATCCCACCGAGGACGAGGTCCGCCACGGGCTGGAGGGCAACCTCTGCCGCTGCACCGGCTATCACAACATCGTCAAGTCGGTCCTCGACGCCGCCTCCAAGATGGGGGCGGAGGCATGAGCGTCACCGATGCCGCGCCCGCCGGCCACGTCGGCCGCGAGCTGCGCCGCAAGGAGGATCCCCCGCTGATCACCGGCCGGGCCCTCTACGTCGATGACATCTCCCTGCCGGGCCAGCTGTGGGCGGCGTTCGTGCGCTCGCCCGAGGCGCACGCCACGGTCGTCTCGATCGACACCTCCGCCGCGGCGGCCCGTGACGGCATCCGCGCCGTCTTCACCGGTGGGACATGTCCGACCTCGGCGGCCCGCTGCCGATGGCCTGGGTGCCGCCGGGCGTTGAGGTCAACAACCCCGAGCACTGGCCCCTGGCCCGCGGCGTGGTCAAGCACGTCGGCGACCCGGTGGCGGTGGTGGTCGGCGACGACCGCTACGCGGTCTCAGACGCCGTCGAGGACGTCATCGTCGAGTACGAGCCGCTGCCGGCGGTCATCGACCCCGAGGTCGCGGTGGCCGGCGCGCCGTACGTCCACGACCAGTTCAGACCAACAAGGTCCACGAGTGGTCGCTGGCCGGCGGCGACGTCGAGGCCGGCTTCGCCGAGGCCGACGTCATCGTGGAGCGGCGGGTCGTCAACCACCGCATCGCCGGGGCCCCGATCGAATGCCGCGGGGTGCTGGCCGACTACCGGGCCGGCTCGCTGACCCTCTACACCTCGACGCAGGTGCCCCACTTCGTGCGCCTGTTCATGGCCCTGCTGCTGGGGCTCGGCGAGGACCACGTGCGCGTCATCGCGCCCGAGGTGGGCGGCGGCTTCGGCCAGAAGCTCCAGGTCTACGGCGAGGAGCTGTTCGCCTGCTGGGCCTCACGCAGGCTGGGGCACCCGATCAAGTGGATCGAGATCGCGCTCGGAGAACCTGTCGGTGGCCCACCAGGGCCGCGATCAGATCTCCCACGTGAAGATGGGGGCCAAGCGCGACGGCACCATCACCGCCTTCCACGTCAAGATCCTGGCCGACTTCGGCGCCTACAACATGATCCTCACGCCGCTGATCCCGTCGCTGGGGGCGTTCGTGATGGGCGGCTGTTACAAGATCCCCAACGTCCAGACCGACATCACCGGGGTGTTCACCAACAAGTGCCCCACCGACGCCATCCGCGGCGCCGGCCGGCCCGAGGCGACCCAGATGATCGAGGTCACGCTCGATCAGCTCGCCCACGAGCTGGGGATGGATCCGCTGGAGGTCCGCCGCAAGAACTTCATCCCCAAGGAGGACTTCCCGGCGGCGGTCGCCACCGGCGTCATCTACGACTCCGGCGACTACCACAAGACGCTCGACAAGCTCATGGAGCACGTCGATGTGGCCGCCTTCCGGGCCGAGCAGGAGCAGCTGCGGACGAAGGGCATCTATCGCGGCATCGGCTTCTGCACGTGGACCGAGATCTGCGGTCTGGCGCCGAGCCGGATCACCGGTCCGGCCGGGGTCGGGGTCCAGGCCGGGCTGTGGGAGTCGGCGATGATCCGCGTCCACAACACCGGGGCGGTCACCGTCTACACCGGCACCTCCCCGCACGGGCAGGGGCTGGAGACCGCGATGGCCCAGATCGTGGCCGACAAGCTCGGCGTCGATCCCTCGGTGGTCGAGGTCATCCACGGCGACACGTCGATGGGGCCCGAGGGGCGCAACACCTACGGGTCGCGCTCGCTGGCCACCGGCGGCGAGGCGGTGGCCAAGGCCACCGACAAGATCGTGGCCAAGGCCAAGGCGATCGTGGCCGCCGAGCTGGAGGCCGCCCCCGAGGACATCGAGGTCGCCGACGGCAAGTTCTCGGTCCGGGGATCGCCGGACAAGGGCATGGCGCTGGCCGACGTGGCCGGCGTGGCCTACATCGGCGCGGTCCCGGAGGGCATGGAGCCCGGGCTGGAGGAGACCACCTTCTATGACCCGGAGAACTTCGTGTTCCCCTTCGGCGCGCACGCCTGCGTCGTCGACGTCGACCCGGAGACGGGCAAGGTCAAGGTGGTCCGCTACGTGGCGGTCGACGACTGCGGCCGGGCCATCAACCCGATGCTGATCGACGGCCAGATCCACGGCGGCGTGGTCTACGGCATCGGCCAGGCGCTGTACGAGCGCGTCTACTACGACGACGACGGCCAGTTGACCACCGGCACCTTCGTCAACTACGCCATCCCGACGGCGGCGGAGATGCCGAGCTTCGAGACCGACCGGACCGAGACGCCCTCGCCGGTCAACTCGCTGGGCGCCAAGGGCGTCGGCGAGGCCGGCACGATCGCCGCCTCGGCGGCGGTCACCAACGCCGTCATCGACGCCATACGACCGCTCGGCGTCGACTACATGAACATGCCCCTCAGCCCGATGCGGATCTGGGAGGCCATCAACCAAGGACAGGGCGCGAGCCCGGAGGGAGGCGCGCACTCATGATCCCCGCCGAGTTCGACTACACGGCACCGGAGTCGCTCCAGGACGCCATCAGCGCGCTCGTCGACGGCGGCGAGGACGCCAAGCTGATCGCCGGCGGCCACTCGCTCATCCCGATGATGAAGCTGCGTGTGGCGGCGCCGTCGCTGCTGGTGGACCTGCGCAAGGTCCCGGGGCTGCACGGCGTCGAGCGCCAGAACGGCCACTGGCGCGTCGGCGCGCTCACGACCCACTCGGTGCTGGAGACACTCCCGGATCTGGGCGTCGTCTCGGCGGTGGCGGCGACGATCGCCGACATGCAGGTGCGTAACCGCGGCACCATCGGCGGCTCGCTGGCCCACGGCGACGCCGCGTCGGACCTGCCGGCGGCGATGCTCATCACCGAGGCCGAGGTCACCCTCCAGGGGCCCGACGGCCAGCGCTCGGTGGCCGCCGCGGACCTGTTCAAGGGCTACATGACCACCGAGGTCGGCGAGCACGAGGTCCTCACCGAGATCCGGATCCCGGCGCTGGAGGGCTGGGGCTACGGCCACCAGAAGTTCAACCGCCGCTCCGAGGACTGGGCGATGGTGGGCGTCTGCGTCGTGGTCAAGGCTTCGGGCCAGACGTGCGAGGACGTGCGCATCGGCCTGACCAACATGGGTTCGGTCCCGCTGCGGGCGACCGCGGCCGAGGAGGCCCTGCGCGGCCAGGAGCTGTCGGCGGAGAACATCGCCAAGGCGGCCGAGCAGGCCGGGGAGGGGACCAACCCGCCCGCGGATCTCAACGCCTCGGCGGAGTACAAGCGCCATCTGGCGCGCGTGCTCACCCGGCGCGCGATCCAGGACGCGGTTGACGGATAACATCGAGGACAAGGTGACGCTCGCGGCGCTTCAGTCAGTTCGGAGCCGCGAGCGAAGTCCTCGCGGGACAGGGATATCTGGCGGATCGGCCGCTGGCGATGGCCGTCCATCTTGCCGTCGTGCTCGAGCAGCCGCTGCTGCTGGAGGGCGAGGCCGGGCGTGGGCAAGACCGAGGTGGCCCGCGCGCTGTCGTCGGCCGTCGGCGCCAAGCTGATCCGCCTGCAGTGCCACGAGGGCATCGACCTGCACCACGCGGTCTATGACTGGGACTACTCGCGCCAGCTCCTGGCGCTGCGCGCCAGCCGAGCAGGGCGTCGACGAGGGCGAGCTCTTCTCCCGGCGCTTTCTCCTGCGCCGTCCGCTGCTGGAGGCGCTGGAGTCCGATGGCTCGAGGCCGGTCGTGCTGCTGATCGACGAGATCGACCGCGCCGACGACGAGTTCGAGGCGTTCCTGCTGGAGTTCCTGTCGGACTTCGCGGTGACGATCCCGGAGCTGGGCACGATCACCGCGCCGCGGCGGCCGATCGTGCTGCTGACCTCCAACCGCACGCGCGAGCTGCACGACGCGCTCGAAGCGGCGCTGCCTCTACCACTGGATCGACTACCCGAGCCCGGAACGTGAGCGCGCGATCGTCGAGGCGCGGCTGCCCGGCGGTCCCGGAGGAGATCGCGGCGCGGGTCGTGGAGGCGGTGTCACGGCTGCGCGACCAGGGCGACCTGTACAAGCTCCCGGGCGTGGGGGAGACGATCGTGTGGGCCCAGGCGCTGCTGGCGCTGGGCGACGAGGCGTCGCTGGACGACACGCTCGGCGTCGCGCTCAAGGTCCACGAGGACGTCCTGCGCGTGCGTGAGCGAGGGGTGCTGGAGGGTGTCTGACCGGACGGGCGGCCGGTGAGCTTGCTCGCGCCGTTGGTCGAGGGGATGGTGGGCAAGCTGGGCGACCTCACGGCCGTCCTGCGCGCCCAGGGCACGCGCGTGGGGGTGGGCGAGCTGTTGAGCGCGGTGCGCGCGCTGGAGGGGGTGGACTGCGCCGCGCGCGACGAGGTGCGACTGGCGCTGCGGACCGTGCTGTGCTCGCAGCATGTCGACCTGGAGCGCTTCGATCTGGCCTTTGTCGCGGTGTATCGGCGATGGTTCTGTGCCTCGACCTGATGACGTGGATCCGCTGGGCGCGCTCGGCCATATCCAGCGTCCGGCGCCGCTGATGGGCCTGGCCGACCCGGGTGGCGGCGTGGCGGAGGAGGAGTCCGAGATCGTCCCGGCCGCCTGGAGTGACATGGAGCTGCTGCGCGAGAAGGACTTCGCGCGCTACACCGAGGCCGAGATGGCGCTGGCCCGGGAGCTGATCGCTCGGTCTGGCGCGGCGCCACCCGATGCGGCTGTCACGGCGGACGCGGCCGTCGCGCCGGCGCGAGCACGTGCCCGACCTGCGCGCGACGGTGTATGCGTCGCTGCGGACAGGCGGTGAGCCGGTACACCGTCGCTGGCGCGCGCCCACCCGGCGCCCGCGCCAGGTGGTGCTGGTCTGCGACGTGTCGGGCTCGATGGCCCCGTACTCCCGGATGCTGTTGCAGTACATGCACGCCTCGGTGGCCGCTCAGCGCCGGGTGGAGGCGTTCGCCTTCGGCACCCGGCTGACCCGGATCACCCAGGAGCTGGCCGGGCGCGACCACGACCGCGCGCTGGACCGCGCCACCGCCGCGGTCTCCGACTTCTCGGGCGGCACGCGCATCGGGGCCGCCATCGCCGAGCTCAACCGCGTCCACGGCCGGCGGATCGGCCGCGGGGCTCGGTGGTCATCGTGCTCTCCGACGGGTGGGACCGGGGCGAGCCCGAGCAGCTCGACGTCGAGATGGCGCGGCTGCGCCGTGCCGCCTACCGGCTCGTCTGGCTCAACCCGCTGGCCGCGCACCCGGACTACCAGCCGCTGGCGCGCGGGATGCAGGCCGCGGTGCCGCACACCGACCGGCTGCTGGCCGGCAACTCGCTGGCGTCCCTGGAGGAGCTGGCGACGATCCTGGAGGAGATGTAGCGCTGATGGATGCCGAATGGGTGGCCACGTCCGAGCTGCATGGGCCGGCGTTCGAGGCGGTGTCAGATCCGCCGCCGCGGCTGGTGCTGGTCGGGGCGGTCGAGCTGGCGGCCGCTCTGTCACGGCTGGCGCGGGCCATCGGCTGGCGCTCGGCGGTGGTGGACCCGCGCTCGCAGTATCTGCTGCGCCGAGCGCTTCCCCGACGCCGATGAGCTGATCGACGCCTGGCCCGATGAGGCGTTCGCGCGCTTAGGCGGCATCTCTGCGGTCGACCGCCGTGGCCGTGCTGACGCACGATCCGGTGCTCGACGACCCGGCGCTGGACATCGCGCTGCGGTCGCCGGCGATGTTCGTCGGGGCGATGGGGTCGCGGCGCACCCAGGATCGGCGACGGGCGCGTTTGATGGCGGAGCGCGGTCTCAGCGAGGAGGAGCTGGCCCGGCTCTCGGGCCCGATCGGCTTGGACACTGGGCGCGCGGACCGCGATGGAGACCGCGATGTCGATCCTGGGCGAGATCGTGGCGGTGGCCCACGGGCGCGACGGCGGCCGGCTGCGCGCCGGCGAGGGGTCGATCCGGGAGGCCCGCGCGTAGATGTCGGTCGCCGGGCTTGTCCTGGCCGCGGGAGGGGGGACGCGGTTCGGCGCCTCGCCCAAGCAGCTGGCCGACTTCCACGGCCGTCCGCTGCTGGAGTGGGCGGTGCGGGCGCAGTGCGATGTGGCCGAGCTTTCGCGGGTGGTGGTGGTGCTGGGTTCGCACTTCTCCGACGGTCCGCGCCGGCGTGGATTTCGGTCGGGCCGAGACGGTGGTGTGCGATGAGTGGGAGTCCGGTCAGGCGTGGTCGCTGCGGCGCGGGGTCGGGTTCCTGAGCTCGGCCGGGGATGTCTCCAAGGTGATCGTCACCCTCGGCGACGCGCCGCTGGTGACACCCGAGGTCATCCGGATGTTCGCCGGGCAGCCGCCGCGGGCGCGGGCGGTGTACGGTGGCCGCCCGGGGCACCCGGTGGTGCTCGGTCCTGAGGAGATCACGGCGCTGACCTCGCTGACCGGCGACGAGGGCGCGCGAGGTCTGCTCCGGGGCGGATCGCAGGTGGAGGTCGGACACCTATGCTCCGGGCGCGACGTCGATACCCCTGAAGACCTGGAGGAGGTCCGCGATGAAGCTAGAGCAGTCATTTGAGGTCGCCGCACCGCTGGACCGGGTCTGGGCCGCGCTGATCGACGTCGAGAAGGTCGCCCCCTGCCTGCCGGGCGCCGAGATCACGGGACGCAACGACGACGGCACCTACAACGGCAGCTTCCACGTGAAGATCGGGCCGACTGCCGCCGCCTACGTCGGCAAGCTCGAGATGGAGAACGTCGACGAGGCCTCGCATTCCGCGACCATGCAGGCCGCCGGCACCGACCGGCGCGGCCAGGGCGGCGCCAAGGCCACGATCGCCTCGTCGGTGAAGGAGGGCGCTGCGGGCACAAGCGTGGTCGAGGTGTCCACCGAGTACAGCATCACCGGCCGCCTGGCCCGGTTCGGGCGCGGCGGGATGATCGAGGAGATCGGCAACCGGCTGCTCACGGAGTTCGCCGCGGCGCTGCAGGCGATGCTGGCCGGGCCCGGGGAGTACGAGACCTTCGTCGCGATGCCCGCGGTGGGGGCTGCGGACGCCACCACGGACGGGGCTGCGGATGGGGCTGCGGATGCGGGGGGCGCGGGCGGCAAGCCCAAGCGCAAGCCCCGCAAGGACCTGGCGGCCGCGGCGGAGGCGGTGGCGGCGGCGTCCCAGCCGCCGGCGCCGGAGCCTGAGCCGGGGGCTGCGGAGCCTGAGCCCGGCGTGGAGGATCTGCCTGACCTGGCCGTTGAGGCCGCGGCCGAGGAGGAGCTGAGCGCCATCGTGCCCGAGGCCTCGGTGGAGTCCGAGCCCCCGAGGGCCGAGGTGCCCCAGCCGTCCAGCGAGCCGGAACTGGTCCCGCCCGCGCCGGAGCCGGTGCCGTCCGAGCCTGCGCAGCCCGAGGTTGTCCCGCCTGCGCCAGAGATTGTGCCGCCCGAGCCAGAGGTCGTGCCGCCCGAGCCCGAGCCGGCTCCCGAGCCCGAGCCGGCGCCGCCTCACACCCCCGAGCCCCCGCCGGAACCCGCGGAACCGCCGGAGCCGCCCGAGCCGCTGGAGCCGCCGGAGCCGCCGGCCCCCGAGCCGCGGCCCGCCCCGGAGCCACCGCCACCTGACGCCGACGCCGAGCCGCTCAACGGCCTGGCGCTGGTCCGCACCGTCATCATCGAACGCGTCAAGAGCAACCCCATCCCGGTGGTCGCGCTGTTGGTGGGGCTGCTGTTCGTGCTCCGTCGGCGCCGCCGGCGCACCTAGAGCCCGCCGCGGCGCGCGAGCGTGCGCGTGATGTCGACAACGAGGCTGTGGGAGCGCTCCCCGATCTCGGTGTCGACGATGCGCATGACCTCGATCTCGGCGCGCCGGAGAGCGTTGTCCTTGCGGCGGTCGCGTTGAAAGCGGTAGCGGGATGAGTGGAACCCATAGCTGTCGACTTCGAGGACGAAGCGTGCCCCGGGCCAGTGGAAGTCGAGCTTCCACTGGTCGAATGGCGCATTGACCTGGGGCGCTGGGAGCCCCGCTCGCTGGATAAGGGCCAGCATCTGCTCCTCGGGCGGAGACGACGTGACCGTGGTCCCGCGACCTTCGCGGTCCAGGAGCGCTGCGAGCCGCGCACGACCGCGGGAGCCGCCGGCGCGGTCCAAAACGTCACGGAGGTGTGCTTGCCTCAAGGTCTTCTCCACGACCCCACGGTCGAAGGCGAGCTCGAGCTGACGAGCGGTGGCGCTGACGGCAATGTCGAGGAGCGTCCGAGCCGGCGAGGTGACAGGGAGCCCCCTGCGGATCCACACATCGCGACTTTCGAGGATGCCGCTGCGGTGGACCCGGACCCCAGGGTTGGCCGCCGCCGGCGCGTCGTCGACGGTGACCTCGATCACTGTCGGCGCGGGTATCCACAGCCCCAGCAATGCCGCCGCCGACCAATGGCTCAGCGCGGCGCCATCGCGCACCGACAGGAGCGCCTCGGTCTCCCGGCCAAACTCGGTTGGCGCATCGTGGCCCACACAAAAGACGCATCGAAGGGAGGGCAATAGGCGGCCCCTCGCCACCAGCCAGGAGATGCTGGCGCGAGACACTCCGATCGCACGGAGTTGGCGCGACGCGATCCGCCCACGCTGGTTCCGGGCGACCGCTGCAATTCGCTCGTCTCGAGAGCCTGAGATTGAACGCTCAGAACGCACACCGAGGACTCTGACGCGGTGCGATCCCAAATCCGAGTCATGTTGAACGGAGAGATCGCGCCGCCCAGGGGCGGGAGGTGTGCGATCTACGCGTTCAGGATCCGAGGGCACGCTGCGAGTGTGACTGCGGCGACCGCACTCAACCGCTCCCAAGCCCGCCGTTGTCACGCTTTCGTGACACACGCACGAAAGCCGTCACACATCACCACCCCGCCGGCGATCGCGTCAGCGATTGGGCGGCTCGTTCCAGTTGTCGGCCGGCAGCACCGCCACCAGCCCCGACGGGTTGATCATCGGGTGGGTGCGGTAGTAGTGGTCACGGATCTCGTCGAAGGAGACCGTGTCGGCGACGCCGGGCCACTGGTAGAGGTCGCGCGCGTAGGGCCACAGGCGCGAGTACTCGGTCAGCTTGCGCAGCGAGCACTTGAAATGGATCTGGTAGACGGCGTCGAAGCGCACCAGGGTGGTGAAGAGGCGCCAGTCGGTCTCCAGCGGCGCATCGCCGAACAGGAAGCGCCGGTCGGCCAGGCGGGCGTCGAGCTCGTCCAGGGTGGCGAACAGCCCGCGCACCTCTGACTCGTACACGGACTGCCTACGCGCGAAGCCCGCCTTGTAGACGGCGTTGTTGACCGTGTCGTAGATCTGCTGATTCAACGCGTCGATCTCGTCGCGCAGCGCGTCGGGCACGAGCTGCACCGGATGCGACGCCAGCGGCGCGAACACGGTCGAGAGCATCCGCAGGATGTCCTCGGACTCGTTGTTGACGATCGTGCCGCGCCGCTTGTCCCACAGCACCGGCACGCTCACCCGCGCCTCGTAGGCCGGATCGGATACGGCATAGGCCTGGGACAGGAACCGGTAGCCGTTGACCGGGTCGTCGTAGCCGTCGCCGGTGAACTCCCAGCCCCGGTCGTCGCGCAGGGGATTGACGAACGAGACCGAGATCGCGTCCTCCAGGCCCATCAGCATCCGCCCGATCAGCGTCCGGTGCGCCCACGGGCAGGCCCGGGCGACGTACAGGTGATACCGCCCGGCCGCTACCGGGAACTCGGCGGAATCGTCATCGGACACCCAGTTACGGAAGGTCGAGTCCTGGCGCTTGAACGACCCGTCGTCTCCGCCCTCGGCGCCCAGGGACAATGCACGTGCTTGAGTACTCATCCATCCAGCGTACGTCACCGGGGCCGGCGCCCCCTGCTCTCGGTCCACGAGACCGGGGAGGGCGATCCCCTCGTCCTGCTGCACGGGCTGGGCACGACCCAGGAGATCTGGAGCCTGGTGACCGCGCCCCTGGCGCAGAGCCGCCTCGTGATCACGCTCGACCTCCCGGGATTCGGGGAGTCGGCGCCGGTCGGCGAGGGGTTTGACCTCGGCGAGGTGAGCGACCGACTGGCCCGCGCGCTCGCCGCCCAGCAGGTCACCGCGCCGTTTGACCTCGTCGGGCACTCCCTGGGCGGCGCCGTCGCCCTCACCCTGGCGGCCAACCGCCCCAAGCTCGTCCGCCGACTCGTCCTGGTCGCTCCGGCCGGCCTTCAGCGTCGTCGCCCAGCCCTCCCGGGCGCGCTGCTGGGCCCGGGCGCCAACGGGCTGTTCGCGGCCCGGCGCCGGCTTGCCGCGCTCAGCGACCGGCCCTGGGGTCGGCGGCTCCTGCTCGCCTTCGCAGCGGCCGACGGCGCCACCCTCTCACCCGGACAGGCGCGGATGATGGTGGAGGCGTCGGCCCCCGCCCAGCGGATCGCGGCGGCGACGGCGGTCATCGCACAGGCCGATCTCCTGCCCCTGGTGCGCAGCGCTCCCGCGCCCCTCGGCCTCATCTGGGGCCGGCAGGACCGCGCGGTCCCGTTCAAGGTCGCGGCGGACATCCTCGCCCAACGTCCCGACGCCGAACTGGAGGTGATCGACTGGGCGGGCCACGTCCCCATGGTCGAGCGACCGGACTCGTTCGCCGTCGCGCTCGACGCCATTCTGCGCCGCCTTGACAAACACGCAACAAGTTCCGGTGCGCCGCGTCGTACAACACCCTGAGCGGGGATGAATCCCTGCTCAGCGGATGCTCCCGGCCCACATCAACCGCCCCGGCGCGCTGCGCCTCCCTGACGGACGTCGGCTGACGTTCGTGGAGACCGGACCCCTCGACGGCGCGCCGGTCATCTACTGCCACGGCGCCATCGGCAGCCCACTGCGGGACACCGTCAATCTCGGTCCTCTCACCGAGCGCCTGCATGCGCGCCACATCGCCGTCAACCGGCCCGGCTTCGGCGGTTCCGACCTCGTCGCCGAGCGCACCGTCACGGCGTTCGCCGCCGACCTCACCGCCCTCGTCGACGTGCTGGGCATCGACCGGTTCTTCCTCGTCGGGGTGTCGGCCGGCGGCCCCTATGCGCTTGCCGCGGCCCATGCCCTCAAGGACCGTGTGATCCGTGCCGCCGTCTGCAGCTCGCTGTCGCCGCTGTGCGCGCCGCACCGCACCCCGGGGATGTCCCTGCGCATCCGGCTGGGCCTCACCGCGCTCGCGGGCATGCCCGGCACCGCCCGGCGGCTGGGCAACGCGATCCTCCCGCTCCTGCACCGCCACCCCGGACTGCTGTACCAGGTCATCGCTGCGCACGCCGCGCCCACCGAGCGGGCGCGGTTGGCGGAGGCCGGCGAGCGCCGGGCCGCCGGCACGAGCTTCCTCAGCGCGACCGCATATGGTGTCGGCGGGATGATCGAGGACTACCTGACCTACTCGCGCGGATGGGGGTTTCGGCCCCAGGACGTCGAGCCGGAGGTCCAGGTGTGGCATGGAGGCCTTGACCCGCTCGTCCCCATCGAGCACGCCCTGCAGCTGGCCGTGTCCCTGCCGGCGTGCCGGGTTTTCGTCGACCCCGACGAGGGTCACCACTTCTTTCGACGTCGCCTGGAGGAGATCATGACCGTGCTGCTCAACCCCGATCGCGGATCCCACAGCCTGTCGGCGGCCGGCGCGCGCGCCCTGCTTGCCGCCCGGGTGCCGGCATGAGCGACCAGGCGGCCGGCGCGGGCCGCGCGGGGCGGTTTCTCGAGCTGCACCGCCCCGGCGATCCGCTGGTGATGCCGAACCCGTGGGACATCGGCTCGGCCAAGCTGATGGCCTCGCTGGGCTTCGAGGCCCTGGCCACGACGAGCAGCGGCTTTGCCGCCACGCTGGGCCGGCTGGACGGCGGGGTCAGCAGGGACGAGGCGCTCGCCCACGCCGCGGCGATCGTGCAGGCCACCGACCTCCCCGTGTCCGCCGACCTCGAGAACTGCTTTGCCGAGGACCCCGAGGGCGTCGCCGAGACTGCGCGTGGTGCTGTCGCGGCCGGCCTCGCCGGATTCTCGATCGAGGATTACGACCCTGACGCGGACGCCATCTACGAGCGAGCGCGCGCCGTCGAGCGTGTCCGCGCGGCGGTGGAGGTGGCGCACGCCGCGCCGGGTGGCCCGCTGGTGGTGACCGCGCGCGCGGAGGGTTATCTGCGCGAGCAGCAGCCCGACCGCGAGGAGATCATCGCGCGCCTCCAGGCCTACCAGGAGGCCGGCGCCGACGTCCTGTTCGCGCCCGGGCCCGTCGACTCCGAGACGGTGAGCGCGATCGTGTCCTCGCTGGACCGGCCCGTCAACGTCCTGGCGCGCAAGGGGGCGCCGCCCGTCTCCGAGCTCGGCAAGCTGGGAGTGGCGCGGATCTCGGTGGGCGGGGCGCTGGCCTTCACTGCGGTCGGCGGTTGGGTGGGCGCGGCCCGGGAACTGCGCGAGCAGGGGACCTACGCGTACTTCGACCAGATGGCGGAGGGCGCGAGGGCCGTCCGCGCCGCTTTCGGATAGTTGATCAACGCGGCCCGGGGTGGCCGTGGTGGGCCGAGGCGACGCTAGGCGGCGGCGCGCAGCTTGGCCACCGGCGGGCGCTCAACCGGTTCGACGCCGAGAGCGGGGAACTCCTCCCCGCCGGGGGTGAAGAAGCCTGTGGGCAGCGGGCCCGCGAGACGCCCGTCGCGCTCCAGCCGCGAGGCCAGCGCGCGGAGCACCGCGAAGGCCATCGGACCGAGGTCGCGGAGTGACTGGTGGGCGTTCTGGCGGACGTCGAGGTCGACCTGGGCGAGCCCCTCGAGGCCGACGGCCTGGTAGGCGTCCACGAGCAGCCCGATGTCGACGCCGTAGCCGGTGACGAAGGGCAGTGATTCCAGGAGCTCGCGACGGGCCGCCACCTCGCCGGCCAGCGGCTGGGCCACTCCCGCCAGATCAGGGTAGAAGAGGTTGAGCAGCGGACGGGCGGTGAGCTCGGTGACCCGGCCGCCGCCGTCGGGCAGCGTCGTCTCGCCGACCCGGAACGGACGGCGGTAGAGGCCCTTGACGAATGAGATCCGGCTGTCGCACAGGAGAGGACCAAGGAGCCCGCAGGCGAAATGAGCTCCGAAATGCTCGGAGTCGGCGTCAAGGAAGACGATCACATCGCCCGTGAGGACGGCCAGCGACCGCCACATGGCGTCGCCCTTGCCCAGCACCGGACCCACCTCGGGGAGCAGGTCGTTCTGGTTGTGGACCTCGGCGCCCAGCTCGCGGGCGATCCGGCCGGTGTGGTCCGTGGAGGCGTCCACGACGACGATCTGGTCGATCGCCCCCGCGTCGCGCAAGGGCGTCAGAGAGCTGACGATCGCGCCAATTGTGCGTTCCTCATCACGCGCTGGGAGGCATACCGAGACCGTGTGCCGGCGTTCGGCTGCGAGCCGCTCGGGCGGGAACTCGGAGTGATGGAACGTATGGCTCCGGTGCCAGGAGCGCGCGCGCATCGACATGACGTGCCCGGGAGCATGACAGCCGCGCATGCTGGGCGCGCGTGTCCTGAGGGTCGGCGTGAAATATCATTTCTCGGTGGCCTTCGCGGGATCGGCCACCACTGTCACGGCGCCGCCGGCGTCAACGAGGAATGGGATGCGGTGCACGATCGCCTGATTTGTAGGGGTTTTTGGCGTGATTAGGTGTCTGCGCATCGTCGCCTTCCGCCGCTTGCTGACGGCGTATGTGCTCAACGAGCTGGCATGGTCGGTGGGCACGCTGGCGCTGTCGCTGCTGGTCTACAAGCGGACCGGCAGCGCCATCGGGTCCGCGGGGTTCTTCCTGTGCTCCCAGTTCCTCCCGGCGCTGCTGTCACCGGCGCTCGTGGCCCGGCTGGATCGGGCCTCCGTACGGGTCGTGCTGCCGATCCTCTACGCGGTCGAGGCCGCCCTGTTCGGCGTGCTGGCGTACCTCGTGCACCACTTCGTGCTCGTCCCCGTGCTGATCCTGGCCCTGGCCGACGGAGCGATCGCCGCCACCGCCCGGTCGCTGGCCACGGCGGCGCGCATCGAGATCCTCCGTCCCAAGGACCTGCTCCACGAGGGCAATGCCCTGGGCAGCTTCGGTTTCTCAGGGGCCTTCATGCTCGGCCCCGTAATCGGTGGCGCGGTGGTCGTCGCCGGCGGCACCATCGCCGCCCTCCTGGTCAACTGTGCGCTGTTCGCGGTCCTCGGCGTCTTCCTGGCGTTCACGGCGCTGCCCGGCGCCAAGGCCGATCCCGAGGGGTCGGTGTGGGCTCGCCTGAGCAAGGGGCTTGCCCACGTTCGCTCCGACGCCGTGCTGGGGCGCCTGCTGATCATGCAGGCCATCGGCCTGTGCATCTTCACCATCACCATCCCCGTCGAGGTCGTCTACGCCCAGCACACGTTGCACGCCGGAGCCAGCGGCTACGGGCTGCTGCTCGGCGTGTGGGGTGCCGGCGCGGTCTTCGGCAGCGTCGTCTACGCGCGGTTCCGGCGGCGATCGGCGCCGCTGCTCATCGCCGGGTCCGCGCTCGCGCTGGCGGCGGGCTTCGCTGTGATGACCGTGGCGCCGAGCCTGATCGCGGCGCTGTGCGGCGCGGCGGTCGCCGGCGCGGGCAACAGCGTCGAATGGGTGGCGTGGCGCACCGCCATCCAGGAGCGCACCCCCGACCGCTGGATGGCGCTGATGATGAGCTTGGCCGACTCGATGTCGATGCTGGCGCCGGGCATCGGCATCGTCGCCGGTGGCCTGATCGCGCAGTTCGCCTCGTCGCGGGCCGCCTTCGGCGTGGCTTCGGTGGGCTCGTTGCTGTTCGCGGTCGTGGTGCCGCTCGCCTTCCGCAACGCGCACGACCGCCGACCCGAGCTGCGGCCGTCCGTCGAGGTCTCCGCCGAAGAGGCGGCCATCGCGCGCGGCAAGTCGCTCGTTTAGTGCACAGTCCCGTGGGCGTGCGCGCCGCCTGCATCGACATCGGCTCCAACACAACCCGCCTCCTCGTCGCGGATTGCGTTGACGGGGCGCTCGCCGAGGTCTACCAGGAGCGTGCCTTCACCCGGATCGGCAAGGGCCTGGCCGCGTCAGGGGCGATCGGCGCCGGCAAGATCGAGGAGGTCGTGTCCGTGGTGCTGCGCCAGATGGTCGTCGCGCGCGAGCATGGCGCCGCGGAGATCCGCGGCGTGGCCACAGCGGCGATCCGGACCGCCTCCAACGGCGCCGCGCTGGTCGAGGCGATCGCCGCCGGGACGGGGCTGCAGGTGCGAGATCGTGTCCGGGGAGGACGAGGCGCGGCTGGCCTTCCGGGGGGCCGCGGCGATGCTCGAGCCCGAGACGGCGGCGCGCTGCCGCCAGCTCGGGGTCATCGACGTCGGCGGCGGGTCCTCGGAGGTCGTCGTAGGCGCGGCGCCCGACCGCGTCGGATGGTGGGCCTCGGTGCCGATCGGGTCCGGCGCGCTCAGCGACCACTGGCTGCACTCCGACCCGCCGAGCCGCGGCGAGCTCGAGTCAGCGCGCCACGAGGTCGCGGCCGCGCTTGCCGGCCTGGCGCCGCCGTGCCCCGAGGTGGCGGTGGCCGTCGGGGGTAGCGCCACCTCGCTGGGCCGTGTGGCCGGGCCAGTGCTGGACGCGGCGGCGTTCGAGCGGGCGCTGGCCGTGCTGGCGAGCGAGCCCGCCGCCGCGGTGGCCGAGCGCTTCCTCATCGACCCCCAGCGGGCACGGCTGCTGCCCGCCGGCCTGCTCATCCTCCAGGGCGCCTCCCGGCTGCTGGAGGCGACAATTCAGGTCGGTCGGGGTGGCATCCGCGAGGGCGTACTGCTAGAAGCACTCGGAGCATGAGCGACTGGGATCCCGACAACCCGCCGGACCTCGCCCCGGCCCTCGCGCCGCGGGAGGCGATCGCCGACGTGCGCGTGCGCGCGCCGACGCGCGGCAACCGCCGGCTCGAGCGGCTCCTCACAGCCGTCAACGCCGACGACCAGCTCAAGGCCTGGTGGCACGTCTCGGCGATCAACGCGACCCGGCGACTGGGGATGTCGGACCACAGCTGGGTCCACATCCAGATCGTGCTCAACATCGGCCTGCGGCTGTCACGGCTGCTGTTCCGCCGCGGGGTGACGCCCAGCGTCGTCGCGGACTTCGGCATGACCGAGCGCGACGCCGAGGTGGTGGTGGCGGCGGGCTGCCTCATGCACTGCGTCGGCATGTCGATCCACCGCCGCGACCACGAGCGCTACAGCCTGTTTCTCACCGCCGACAAGCTGGGCTCGCTGCTCAAGGACGTCTACGAGGAGCCCGAGCGCTCGGTCATCGTGGCCGAGACGCTGCACGCCATCATCGGCCACCGCAGCGACGGCGCCCCGTTCACGGTCGAGGCCGGCATCGTCCGGGTGGCCGACGCGCTGGACATGGCGCGCGGCCGGTCGCGCATCCCGTTCGAGGCGGGGCAGCAGAACATCCACTCGATCTCCGCCTACGCGATCGACGAGGTCAAGATCAGCCCGGGGCGCGACCGCGCCGTGCGGGTGGAGATCGCGATGTCCAACAGCGCCGGGATTTTCCAGGTGGATGAGCTGCTGGCCGAGAAGCTGCGTGGCTCGGGGCTGGAGGAGCACATCGAGGTCATCGCGCGGATCGACGCCGAACACGAGCAGCGGCTGATGCAGGTGTTCAAGCTGTAGTGGTCGCTCGGGGGCACGAGGGCTGAGGGGTGTCAGACGAGCGGTCCACCGGTGCCGCGGCCGCCCGCCGCGCGAGCCCGGCCATCGGCGCGGTGGCGATCGCGGTGGTGGCTCTCGTGGTCATCGGCGGCTACGGCGAGCACTGGCGCTGGATCGGAGTCAACGGCAAGACGGCGACGCTGTGGGACTGGCTGCATCTGGTGTTGCTGCCGATCGCTGCGCTGGTGATCTCGCTGTGGTTGCGCCATCGCCCGCCGCTGACCGGGGCACGGGCGGCGGCGGTGGGTCTCCTGGCGGGCGCGTTCGCGCTGCTCGTCATGGCCGGGTATCTCGTGCCCTGGGCGTGGACCGGCTTCGTGGGCAACACGCTGTGGGATTGGCTCAACCTCGCCGCCCTGCCGGTGGCGGTGGCGCTCATCCCGGTGATGGTGGAGCGCCGCTCGGACTGGGGGCGCCAGCACGCCGTCATGCTCGCGGCGGGGGCCACCGTGTTCGTGGCGCTGGTGCTCGCCGGCTACCTGGCGCACTGGCGGTGGACCGGGTTCACGGGTAACACCGTGTGGGACTGGCTGCACCTCCTCCTCCTTCCGCTCCTGGTGCCCGTCGTGATCGTTCCGCTGCTGCGGCCCAGGGTGACGGAGCGGTTCCGCGACCCCGACGAGGTGTAAAGCCGGCTTGACACGTTGTGTAAAGTTGGCTTTACACAGTGATGCGCAATCTCATACGAGAACTGCGGACCGCCCGGGGCCTGTCCCAGGGGGAGCTGGCTACGGCGATGAGCGTGTCGCGGCAGACGATCAACTCGATCGAGAAGGACCGCTACACGCCCTCGCTGCCGCTGGCGATCTCGCTGGCTCGGTTCTTCGGTTCGACGGTGGAGGAGGTGTTCGATGCGGGGGTGTAAGACGTCGAAATGGGTCGTTCCGGCGTTCTCGGTGGCCATGGGGCTGGTGCTCTTGGGCGCCGGGGTCCTCGGCCACCGCGTGGGAGACGGACTGTTCGGCCTCGGCGTGATGATCGCGCTGGGCGCGGTATTCGCTTTCGGGGGACGCAGCGAGACGATCCGCGGCCTGCGCGGCGACGGACGCGACGAGCGTTTTCATGCGATGGACGCGCGCGCAACACTGGCGTCGGGGAGCGTGCTGCTCATCGCGGTGCTGGTGGCCTATGTCGTTTCGGTGGCGAGTGGCGACAGCGGAGAGCCGTACAGCTGGCTGGGCGCCGTCGCCGGGGTGACGTATCTGGCCAGCATCGCCTGGATGCGCATCCGCGGGTAGTCCGGTCACAATCCGGCCGCGGTCGGCAAATACCCAAGTGATGAGGGTGTCCAAGCCGATTCTCGGTGCACTCCTGGCGCTGCTGGTGATGGCGTCCACGCAGGCGTCAGCGACCGGTGACGCGGCGGCCGTGCGGGTCCAGCCTGACTGCGACCCGGCCGGCTTGGTGACGCAGTCGATCACCGGCCGGGTGAGCGCGTGCCTGCGGCTGGGGAACATCGCGCCGGGCCGGCACACCATCGTGCTCTCCCAGGGGCTGACCTTTCCGCCCTCTGCTCTTGCGCCGCCCGGGCGCCGGCCCGCTGAACCCGCCGCGACGCTGACCCTCTCACCGGCCGCCGGCCGGCCGGGAACCGTCGTCACCGTGACCGGTCATCTCCAGCGTGCGTTTGACCCGCGCGACGCGGGCGCCATTGTGTGCTGGGATGGCTGCAGCACCGGACTGGCCCACAGCCAGCCCGAGATGACCTGGACCTCACCGAGGACCTTCCGGGCGAGGCTGCGCGTCCCGGCCGCGCCGTGGATCGAGCAGTCGCCGTTCCGGGTCGCCCCGCTGGCCTCGGGCGCGTATGCAATCAGCGTGACGTGCCTTCGCCTGGTCGCGGACTGCGAGGAGGTCACCGACGGCGCAGCAACGTTTGCTCTCCACGTGACCCATCCGATCGCGTGGTGCCGGACTCAGGCGACCTGCGCCCACCTCCAGGTCACGCCGGCGCGGGCCCAGCCCGGACAGGTGGTGAGGATCACGGGATTTGCACCGCTGTCCCCGTTGACCTACGACGGGCCGGGATCCGACGCCGCGAGGGTGCAGCGCTCCGGACAGCGCGCCGGTGTGCACTTCAGCACTCAGGACGGAGCGCATTCCGTCAGCTTCGGGCGCGGGGCGTTCACGGTCGTCGCGCCGCCGAGATATGCCGCGGTCGCTCCGCTCGGCCAGGTCAGCGACGGCGTGCCCCAGATCGCCGCCGACCCCGCGAACCCGGGCACGGTGGCCTGGTGCGCCGGCCAGGCGATCGCGGTCTCGGGGCCGGCCGGCACGACCAGCATCCCCACCGCGACGGCCAAGACCGCGCTGCGGTCGATGGGGTTCAGCTTCCGCTTCGAGCCCCAACCCCAGTGCGCCGCCGTCGCCCCGCTGACCACCTCCACCGGTGCGCCGTCAGGGCTGGCGGCGGCGTTCTCGGTGACCGAGGCGGCCGGCGCGCCGCCGTTCTACCTGGCCGCGCTGGTGACCCATGACAACGGCCAGACGTGGGCGCCGATCCCGGTGCCGCACGGGAGCGGCCCGGCCGGGTTCGGGGGCTTTCGGTACGCCGGCTCGACGCTGGAGGCGGTGTTCGCCGCCAGCCTGCAGGGTTACCCCCGGGCCGATCCGGAGTTCAGCGCGACCCGCGCGGCCACGGAGGTCTCAGGCGCGGACGGGCAGTCATGGCGCCAGGCGCCGCTCGGCTGCCCGCCCGCCGGACCCTGCGTCACCTTCGGCCCCTACCAGCCGGGAAATTGCGCCATGAACGGGAGCATGCAGACACTGCTGCGCCCACGCGACGGTGGCACAGGCTGGGCGACGTATGACTTCCCCTATCCGGTGCAGGCCTGTGGCGAGGCCGAGCTTGTGGCCACGTCGCCATCGAGTGAGCTGCTGTTGGACTCGACCTCGACCTACCCGGTGCTGCGCACCTCCGACGGCGGCGTCACGTGGCACGACGTCGCGTTGCCGCGGCGCGGGGGAGACGGCGACCTCACCGTGCTGCCGGACGGGTCGTTGGTGATGGCCGACGGCCTGGGCTACAGCGGGCCGTGGAAGCTCCTGGCCCGCGGCCGGCGGGCCTGGTGTGAGCTCCCCGCGCCGACTCGCACCGAGCGGGGCCGTTTCCAGGTGGCGGCACCGACCGTGATCGGCGACCGGCTGTGGTGGTTGACCGGCTCGCTGGACAGCTCCAACAGTACCGCGGCGCTTCAGCAGGTGCCGCTCAGCGCGTTGCGCTGCTGACCAGTCTCACCAGCCGCCGCGCCAGTCCGCGCTGGCCTCACGGGCCTTCACGGCGTCCTCGCGGGCGTGCTTGCGCTTGTCCAGCCTCGACTGGATCAGCGTGAACACGACGATGACCACGGGGAAGAACACGATCACGCCGAACATGACGTCGGTGATCTGCTGGTCGTTGGTCTCGCCGAACCAGCCCTGGCCCCCGTTGGCATGGGCGAAGGCCGCCGGCGCGAACGTCAGCAGGGCGCCGACGCATACCGTCAGCGCGATCGTGAGGCGGGCACGCCGCATGGCCAGAAGCGTACCGCTTTGTCAGGCGACGGGGACGCCATGGGGCGCCGCCACCGCCGCCACCGCGGAGATCAGGGCCGGGTTGTAATCGTCGGTGCGGTCGGTGATCTCGAGGTGGTCGATGGGCACCTCGAACACCGTCGCGCCGGCCGCCCGGGCCAGCTCGCGCTGCTTGTCCGGCGAGACCATCTGATCGCGGCCGGTGAGCACCATCGCCGCCGGCGGGCGGGTCAGGGAGGCCAGCCAGGGGCGCGAATCGAAGCGGCCCAGCTCGCGACCGGCCTCGGCGACGTCGCGAGCCTCATGGCGCATGAGCTCCGACAGCCACCACGCAGTGCGCTCGTTGAGCCGGATCTTGGCGCTGCGGAAGGCCCCCCGGTAGAACCAGCGGGGCGCGAGGCCCAGCAGCACGCCGACCACGCCCATCCATTTCCACAGCTTGCGGGTGTCGGGGTCCTGGAAGTGCTGGCACGTGCCGCTGAGCACGAGCCCGCTCATCACGTCGGGGTGGTCGCGGGCCATGAGCTGGGCGATGGCGCCGCCCATCGAGTAGCCCACGATGATCGCCGGACCGATGCCGAGCTCGCGGAGGATCGCGGCGGCATCGGCGGCACAGTCCTCGAGGCGGAACGAGGAGAGGGCGCGCAGGCCGCGGCCGTGGCCGCGATGGTCGACTGCCAGCACCCGGTAGCCGGCCGCCACCAGCGCCTCGTAGGCGCCGTGCCAGTTGAGGTCCGCGGTGACCATCCAGCCGTGCAGGAGCATGACGGTGGGGCGGGCGGGGTCCGTCTCGCCGCTGTCACGCAGGAAGAACTCGCCCCGGTGAGGGACGATGACCGTCCGCGCCGGCAGCATCTCGTGCGGCGGGACGGGGGAGTAGGACTGACGGCGGGACCGGCGCACCCGGGCCATGCTACCCGCGACCCCGTCCCCACCCACACGCCTCCTACCATCAGCCTCATGGCGGTCGTCATCGCATCGGACCTGGGTAAGGACATCGCAGGAGAGCCCCTGCTGCGCGGGATCTCGTTCAAGCTCGAGCGGCGCGACCGGATGACCCTGTCGGGCCGCAACGGCGCCGGCAAGACGACGCTCTTGCGGATGCTCTCGGGCGAGGCGTCGGTGGACTCGGGCGAGCTGGTGCTGAGCAAGGGCGCGAAGGTGAGCCTTCACGACCAGCGCCCGCCGCGGGACCGCGACCTGAGCCTGCGCGACTACATCCTCTCCGGTGCGCCCGAGCTGGTGGCGATCGAGGGCGAGCTGGGCTCGCTGGAGGAGGCAATGGCCCAGGGCGCCCATGACGAGGCCACCCTCGGCCGCTACGCCGCCGCTCAGGCGGCGCTCGAGCACGCCGGCGGCTACGCCTGGCGCGACCGCGCCCTGGCCACGTTGCACGGGCTCGGCTTCCGCAACGACGCCGACCTTGACCGCTCCCTGGACACCTTCTCCGGTGGTGAGCTCACCCGCGCCTCCCTCGGTCGTGCCCTGGCGGGGACGCCCGATCTACTGCTCCTGGATGAGCCAACCAATCATCTGGACATCGAATCCCTGGAGTGGCTGGAGGCCCACCTCATCTCCCTGGATGCCGCCATCGTGCTCGTCGCGCACGACCGCTGGTTCCTGGAGTCCGTGGGCACCTCGGTCCTCGAGCTGGAGGCCGGGCGCGGGAAGTTCTTCTCCGGCACCTGGCACGAGTGGCGCAAGGAGAAGGCCTCACGCGAGCTGGCCCTGGGGCGCGCGATCGAGCGCCAGGAGGCCGAGATCGAGCGCCTGGAGCGGTTCGTCACCCGCTTTCGCGCGGGGACCCGTGCCCGCCAGGCCCAGTCGCGGGTCAAGAAGCTCTCCAAGATCCAGCGGCTGTCCGCCGACCAGGCCGACGGTGCCGCCCTGCAGTTCGCGTTCAAGCCCCCCGAGCGCAGCGGCCGCGTCGTCTTCGAGCTCGAGCACGCTGAGCTTTCAGCGGGTGACAAGGAGCTGCTGCACGACGCCGAGTTGTGGCTGGAGCGCGGCGAGCATGTCTCCCTGGTCGGCGCCAACGGCACCGGCAAGACGACCCTGATCGAGACGCTGGCGGGCAAGCGGGAGCTGCCCGCGGGCAAGCTCCTCACCGGCCACAACGTCAAGCTCGGCTACCTCTCCCAGCACGCCGAGGAGCTCAACGCGGGCACGGCGCGCACCGTGCTGGAGGCCACACAGCGCGCCAGCGGACTGACGCCGGCCAAGGCGCGCGCTCTGCTGGGGCGCTTCCTGTTCTCCGGCGAGGACGCCGAGAAGCCGCTGGACGGGCTGTCCGGTGGCGAGCGGCGGCGGCTGTCCCTGGCGATCCTCGTCCATTCCGGTGCCAACGTCCTCATCCTCGACGAGCCGACCAACCACCTGGACCTCGAGAGCCGCGAGGCGCTGGAATCGGCGCTGCGGGAGTTCGCGGGGTCGCTGCTGCTCGTCTCCCACGACCGCGCACTGCTGGACGCGATCGGGACGCGCACCGTCGCGCTGGAGGACCAGGAGCTGCACAGCTACGTCGGCGGCTGGCCCGAGTACCTGCGGGTGCGCGAGGAGCGCGCCAAGGCGCCCCCGACGCCCAAGGTCAACGAGGGGTCGGGCAAGGGCAAGGCCGCATCCGGGAAGGCCAACGGCAACCGGGCCGGTGGCTCGGGCGAGGCCAAGAAGCGCAACCCGCCCAAGGCCAAGCCGGGGCGGGGCGCCGCGGGGCTGGAGGCCGAGATCGAGGCCGCGGAGGCGGCCCTGCGCGTCATCGAGGACGAGCTGGCCGATCCGGCCGCCTGGGCGACGCCCGAGGTCACGGCGCGATCCTCGGCGCGTCATGAGGAGGCCCAGCGCAAGGTGGCCGAGCTCTACGAGCGCTGGGAAGCGGTCGCGGGGTAATCCCGCCGGGCGTCGTCGGACGCCCCCACCTTTGCGACGTCTGGACCGCCGGACGCCACACTAGACTGAAAACCAATGCCCCAGCCCCTCCCGGCTTCGGCTCTCCGCATCGCGCTGATCGACGACGACAGCGGGATGATCACGGTATTGGACCGCCGCTTTGCCGCCAACCGGTGGGAGAGCCAGGTGATCGGCTATGCCGCGGACCCCGATCAGCTGACGGCGCTCAAGCTCCACGCGCTGGTCGTCAACCCCGCCATTACGGGGCTGGGCTACATCGAATGGGTCGCTGACCGGCTCCCGGGGCTCGCCGTGCTGGTGTGCAGCCGCCCCGCGCCGGTGGCCGACCGGGTCCGCGCCCTGCGCACCGGCGCCGACGACTGGATCACCAAGCCCTGCCATCCCGAGGAGCTGGTCGCCCGGATCGAGGCGGTCCTGCGCCGCCGCCGCGCCGGTGAGCTGCCCGACGGCGACGACATCGTCACCGCGGGCGAATTGGCCATCCGCCCGGACCGGTTCGACGCCTACGCCAACGGCACCCCCGGGGCGCTCTCGCGCAAGGAGTTCGAGCTGCTGGCCCAGCTGGCCGGCGCCGGCGGGCGTGTGCTCGAGCGCGAGGACATCTACCAACGAGTGTGGGGCTACACGATGGCGCGAGGCGACCGCTCGGTGGACGTGTTCGTGCGCAAGCTGCGCCAGAAGCTCGAGGCGATCTCGCCGGAGTGGCGCTACGTCCACACCCACTTCGGGGTGGGGTACCGGTTCGCCGCCGAGCGTGTGGATGGGACCGTTCCCCAGCCGGCCCCGCAGGTCCCCGCGCCCGCCGCGCTCGAGCGCGCGCCGGCACCGCCGCCGCCGCTGAGCGTTGCCGCACGGCGTACGCTGTCTGTATGAACGTCAGCCCGACCGTCCGCAACGTCGTCATCATCGCCGCGCTGGCCGCGATGGTGGCCATCCTGCCGGGCGGCGGCGCGGGCGCCCACGTCATCCTCACGGGCCTGTACCTCATCTTCCTGGGCACGACGATCTGGGTGGCCAGCGTCCTGTACCGCGAGCACCGTGGCACGCTCTACCTGTTGCCCGATAGCCGGCGCGCGCTGCTCTACATCGCGGTCGCGGTGGTCGCGGTGACGCTGACGGCCACCAACAGGCTGTGGGCCACCCCGGCGGGGTCGGTGGCCTGGCTGGTCCTCATCGGCGCCTCGGTATACGCGGGCTTCGCGGTCATCTGGGCCGCCCGGCGCTACTGAGCGCCGATAGCGCGAGCCCCTGGCAGGTCGGCGCCAGGCCGTACACTGCCGCCGCCGTGAGCAAGGGAGCGCGTGAGACGATCTCCGACTGGCTGATGGCGATCTCCGGGCCGCTGCTGCTCGGCTCGCTGTTCCTCACCTGGAGCCATCAGCTCTCGACGGGATTCCGGGCTCGCTACGGCGGGACCGCCGCCCTGGCCGGCGTCCCGGCCGACCCCACCGCGTGGCAGGTCTACTCGGGCGCCGACGTGCTGCTGGCACTGGTGGCCGCCGGCCTGATGGCGGTGGCGCTGTGGGGCGGGCGGGCGCGGCGGATCGCGCTGACGCTGGCCCTGATCGTGGCCGTGGTGTTCGTGATCCACGCGCTGAGCGTCCCGCCCACCAACGGGGCGCTGCTGTTTGACCCGACGCTGACGCCGGCCGGGTACACCGCCAACCAGGTGACCGCGGGGGCGGGGGAGGTCCTGGCGCTGGTGGCGCTGGGCCTGGGGAGCGTCGGGGTGGGGCTGGCGTTCACGGTGGACTGAGAGCACGGGCTGGGGCACCGGGAACTACGGTCAGAACCTGGCCCGGGCGAGTCCTAAGATCGGAAAGCGATGGCTGTCTTTCCCGCCGACCGGCGTCGCGACCTCCCCGACCAGCCCGGCGTGTACCTGTTCCGCGACGAGCGCGGCAAGGTGATCTACGTCGGCAAGGCGATCTCGATCAAGAAGCGCGTCGCCTCGCACTTCTCCAACCCGAGCACGCGCGCGGGCCACGACCTGCTGCCGATGATCACCCAGATCGAGGCGCTCGTCGTGCACACCGAGTCCGAGGCACTGCTGGTGGAGCAGAACTTCATCAAGCAGTACAAGCCGCGCTTCAACATCCGGCTGCGCGACGACAAGTCCTATCCGTACATCGCGATCTCGCTCGACGAGGACTTCCCGCGGGTCTACTTCACCCGTGAGCGCCATCGCCGCGACCGCGCCTACTTCGGGCCCTACTCCAACGCCAAGCGCGTGCGCTCGACGCTCGAGGTGCTGGGCAAGGTGTTCATGTTCCGCTCCTGCGATGGTCCCGAGCCGGGGCGGCGCAGCGGCTCGCCCTGCCTGGACTACTACATCAAGCGCTGCGAGGCCCCGTGCGTCGGCTATGTCGACAAGGAGGGCTATCGCAAGGCCATCGACGGCGTCATCGCCTTCCTGTCGGGGCGCTACAAGGAGATCGAGTGGGCACTCAACGAGGAGATGAAGCTGGCCGCCTCCGAGCAGCGCTTCGAGGACGCCGCCCGCGAGCGCAACCGGCTGCGCGCCGTGCGCTCGCTGCTCGAGCGCCAGCGGGTCGCCCATGAGGACGGGTCGATGGACGCGATCGCGGTCGCTGTCGCCGAGGGAGAGGCCAATGCGCAGGTGTTCCAGATCCGCGACGGCGTCCTGTCCGATCGCCAGAGCTTCTACCTCGACAACGCGTCGGGCGCCGAGGTGTCCGAGGTCGCCGAGGCGTTCATCCTGCAGTACTACGCCAGCGCGATGTCCGTGCCGCCGCTGGTCATCGTCCAGAAGGAGGTCGGTCCGCAGCCCGCGCTGGCCGAGGCGCTCAGCGCGCGGCGCGGGGGCAACGTCGAGATCCGCGCTGCCGAGCGCGGCGACAAGCGGCGCATCCTCGAGCTGGCCGAGCGCAACGCGATCCTCGCCATCGACCAGGAGAAGCTGCGCTCCGAGCGCCGCCGCCAGCAGCGCGTCGAGGCGCTGGACGGGCTGCAGCAGGCCCTGGGGCTCGACGTGGTCCCGCTGCGGATCGAGTGCTTTGACATCTCGACGCTGATGGGGACCAACACCGTGGCCTCGATGGTGGTCTTCGAGGGCGGCGCCCCCAAGAAGTCCGACTACCGCCGCTTCAAGGTGTTCACCGTAGGCGATGCCTCGACGCGAGACGACGATGGGGACTACGGTCCCGACGACTTCGCGGCGATGGAGGAGGTGCTGGGGCGGCGGTTCGCGCGCTGGGAGCAGCAGCGCGACGTCTCACCCCACGACAAGGACTACGACCCCAGCTTCGCCGCGCTGCCCAACGTCGTCGTCATCGACGGTGGCAAGGGCCAGCTGGCGGCCGGCCTGCGCGCCCTCCAGGGCTTCCGCGACCGCGGCGTCACCGTGATCTCGCTGGCCAAGCGGATCGAGGAGGTCTTCATCCCCGGTCGCGAGGCGCCGCTGCTGCTGGCCCACGACACGCCGGAGCTCCAGCTGCTGCAGCGCGTGCGCGACGAGGCCCACCGCTTTGCCATCACCCACCATCGGATCCGGCGCGACCGGGCGATGACGGCGTCGGTGCTCGACGACCTGCCCGGGGTCGGCCCGGCGCGCAAGCGGGCGCTGCTGGCCCACTTCGGCTCACCTGACGCGATCCTGGCGGCAAGCCGGGAGGAGCTCGAGTCGGTGCCGGGGCTGCCCGGGAAGCTCGCCCGCGAGATGTACCGGGAGCTGCACAAGACCGGGGTCTAGCGGCTCGGCGTCGGGACGACCGCCGGGTCGCCCGCGCTCGCATAACACGGCTGTCACGGCGTTACGTCCGTGTTATCCGCGGCTCCGTAGAACAACCGGGTCGACACGATCAGCCCAAGGAGTCACGGGAGATGCAGGATGCGGCTCGCACTCAAGCGCTCGACCGCCGGCGCCGCCACGTCATGACGGCGCTCGCCGTCGTCGGCTGTGCGATCACAGTTGCGGCGTGCGGATCCGCGGGCCCGAGCACCTCCAACGGGACCGGGGGCGGCGACGCGCTCGCGCTCAAATTCGCCGCGTGCATGCGCACGCACGGAGTGCCCAACTTCCCGGACCCCGGCGTGCCCGTCGGTCAGCCGGGCTCCGGGATCAACCCGGATGCCCCCGCCGTCCAATCGTCCGAGCAGACGTGCGACAAGCTGACGAACAACCCCCAGCCGAAAGGCTCACCGGCCTCCGCCGCCCAGCGGCGCGCCGCGCTGGCGCAAGCGGCGTGCATGCGCGCGCACGGCGTATCGCACTTTCCCGACCCGACGTTCCTGCCCAGCGGAGGCACGTCGGTCAATCTTGACGGGCTCAATCCACAGTCGCCGGCCTTTCGGAGAGCCCAGAAGATCTGCGGCCCGTGATCGGCGGTTCAGTGACGCCGGGTCAGGCCGATCCCGCCGCCGCCCCCGCCCCCGATGGTGAGCAGTGCGGCGCTCCCGGCGGGCAGCGGGACGGTGTAGACACCGGCCACCGGTGCCACCGGCGTGGTCGAGGGGGTGGGCAGCGTGCCCGTCGTCGTCTCGTCGCCGAACGTCTGGCCGCCCAGGGTGACCCCATCGGTGGCGCTCACGCTGGGCGCCTGGAGGGTCTCGAGCGAACCGGCGACGGTCGCCCCCGAGACCGAGAGCGAGATGTCGTGCTCGGCGCTGGGGTCCTTGTTGATCAGCGTGACGCGCACCGCGCCGTCGCCGCCCTGGGTCGCCCACACCTTCACCGGTGACCCCGTCCCGCCCGCCCCGGTCGTCTGGAGCAGCTGCGCCCCGGCCGGGAAGGCCTGGGCGAACATGAGCAGGCCGTAGTACTCGGGATGGACGAAGGCCTGCCAGGCCCCCGTGCTGTTGTGAGAGGTCGTGAACAGCTCGTAGTCGGAGCCGGGGAGCATGTGGAAGTTCACGCCGTCGACCCCGACCTTGGCGAACTGGAACATGGTGTCCAGCGCCCACAGCGCGGAGGCGAACGTGTCCGAGACGCCCTTCTCGCCCTGGCAGGACGCCGAGTTCATCTCAGCGACGCGGAAGGCCAGGTTGTGGCGATGCGCGACGGCGATGAACGGCGACATCGGGGTGGCCAGGCCCGCCGAGGCGCTGTCGGCCAGGAGGTTCGGGATGGAGGGGAAGCCGGGGCTGGTCGGGTCGGTCACGCAGGCGCGCAGCGGATAGCGGTGGTAGGTGACCATGCCCAGCCGCGGGGCGGCGCCGATGAACGAGCCCAGCTTGCCCAGCCAGCCCGGGCCCGAGACCGCCGGGCCGGCCAGGGGCACGTTGGGCAGGGTCCGGGCCCACTGGACGAACTGCTTGGTGTAGGCGCTGAGGTTGTAGCCCCGCCCCCGGGCCCGGTAGATGTGCCCGCGGCGATCCTTGTACCAGGGGAACACGTTGTAGAGGTCGGGCTCGTTGCCGATCTCCAGGGCGTCGATGTACTTGCGGCCGATGCCGTCCATGAACGCGCGGCCCTCGGCGGCGGCGATCGCCGGGCGACCGGCGGCGAGGTTGATGCCCAGGATCAGCTTGGCGTTCAGATCGGCGGCCAGGGCCTGCGTCGTGCGCAGCCAGCCCTTGGTGAGCGGGTAGTAGATCCCGCCCTGGGCGATCTGGCCGCGGATCGGCCACCACGTGCCGTCGGTGCTGTCGCCCCCGATCCGGATCACCGGGGGCTGGCCGCCCGCCAGACCGGACAGCAGCGACAGCAGCACCGGATCGACGGCGCGGGGGTCGCGACCCGTGTATTGGTGGAGCGCTCGGTACTCGAAGGACACCCCCACGAAGCCGGGCGCCATCTGCTGGCCGGTGGGCGTTCCCGAGACGCTGGCGCTGAGTACGTCAGCGTGCGCGGCAACCGCCCCCGGCAAGACGAATCCGAGCGCCGCCACCAGAGCGATGCAGACGCGGCGGCGAAGCACGCGGGCCATACTGCCACACCTCGTACACATCTACGTCACCCCGTGTCCGCTTGACCCGTCAAGCTTTACGGAGATGACGGACGACGCGGACACCGATCTGAGCGAAGCGACGGGCGGCTCCGCGCTCACGGATCTCGTGGTGATCACGGGGTTTTCGGGGGCCGGCAAGTCCACCGCGATGGCGGCCTTCGAGGACGAGGGCTACTTCTGCGTGGACAACCTGCCGCCGGAGATGATCCGCTCGCTGGTGGACCTGTTCATGCACGAGGGCTCGAAGGTGGCGCGGGCCGCGGTGGTCTCTGACGCCCGCGGCGGAAGCTACTTCGAGGGCCTGGCGACGATGCTGGAGGACCTGCGGACGTCGGGCCTTCGCCACCGCGTGCTCTTCCTGGAGGCCGACGAGGCAGCGCTGCTCACCCGCTACAAGGAGACGCGGCGGCGCCATCCGCTGGCGCCCCAGGGGAGCGTCGCTGACGGCATCCGCCGCGAGCGCGAGCTGCTGGCGCCCGTGCGCGAGCGGGCCGACGTGGTCATCAACACCGGTCCGCTCACGGCGGCCATGCTGCGGCGCAAGCTCACCGACGAGCTGCTGGCGTCAAAGACCCCCGGCCGTCTGGCGGTCACGTTTCAGAGCTTCGGCTTCAAGTACGGGGCCAGCCGTGACGCCGACGTGCTCTTCGACGTCCGCTTTCTGCCCAACCCGCACTATGAGCCCGACCTGCGCCCGCTGACGGGCGCCGACGCCCGGATCGTCGCCTACATCAACCGCAACGGCGCGCTCGACACCTTCTACGAGCATCTGCATCCGATGCTCGATTACCTGCTGCCCCAGTACCTGGGCGAGGGCAAGGCCCATCTGGTCATCGCCATCGGGTGCACCGGGGGGCGACACCGGTCGGTGGCGATCGCGCTCCACCTCGCCGAGCGCTACGCGGGCCAGCCCGGCTACGTCGTCGACGTGCTGCACCGCGACGTCGGCGAGCCGGCGTGATCGAGCACATCGGCTTCGAGGTCTCCGAGCTGGAGCGGACCGCCCGGTTCTACGACGCGGTGTTCTTCGCGCTGGGGGCGCGGCGCCTGCTCGAGAACGAGCACCTGGTCGCCTACGGGATCAACGCGCCCCTGTTCTTCTTCGTGACTCGATCCCACCCACCCCGCCCGCCCGCGCCCGGCTACGGCCATCTCGCGCTCTCGGCGACGGGCAAGGCGGCCGTCGACGCGGCCTACGCGGCGGGGCTGGCCAACGGCGGCGCCGACGACGGCCCCCCGGGGCAGCGGCCTCAGTACGGGCGGCGGTATTACGCCGGATATCTGCTGGACCCGGACCGGCTCCGGGTGGAGATCGTCTCGCGACGGTGAGGGCGCTGGTTCCGGGACCCATGCGGGGGGAGAACCGGGCGCTCGGCGGGGGATCGCAGCCCGGTTTAGGTAGCCTGTCGCTCGCTGGGACGCCGACGGCGGACCCTGCGATTTAATCGATCAAGGCAGGAAACGGAGGCAAGAACGTATGGCGGTACGGGTCGCAATCAACGGCTTCGGAAGGATCGGCCGAAACGTCTTCCGGGCTGCGTACGAGAGCGGCGCAGACATCGAATGGCTGGCCGTCAACGATCTCGTCGACCCGAAGACGATCGCCCACCTGCTCAAGTACGACTCGAACTACGGCCGGTTCCCGGGCGAGGTGGAGGCCACCGGCGCGGGCTTCTCGGTCGACGGCAAGGAGATCCGGGTCCTGGCCGAGCGCGATCCGGCCGACCTGCCGTGGTCAGAGCTCGGCGCCGACGTCGTGATCGAGTCGACCGGGCTCTTCACCGACCGCGAGAACGCCGCCAAGCATCTCGAGGCCGGCGCCAAGAAGGTGCTCATCTCCGCCCCCGCGACCAACCCCGACACCACCGTCGTGCTCGGGGTCAACTTCGACGAGGTGTATGACCGCGAGAGCCACCAGATCATCTCCAACGCCTCCTGCACCACCAACTGCCTGGCGCCCGTGGCCAAGGTGCTCCACGACACGATCGGCATCAAGCACGGGCTGATGACCACGATCCACGCCTACACCGCCGACCAGCGCCTGCAGGACATGCCCCACCGCGACCTGCGGCGCGCGCGGGCCGCGGCGATCAACCTCATCCCGGCGTCGACCGGGGCGGCGAAGGCGATCGGCCTGGTCATTCCCGAGCTCAACGGCAAGCTCCACGGCTTCGCGGTGCGCGCCCCCGTCCCCACCGGCAGCGTCGTGGACCTCACCGTCGAGGTCAACCGCGAGACCACGGTGGAGGAGGTCAATGCCGCCATGAAGGCGGCCGCCGAGTCTGGGTCACTCAAGGACCTGCTCATCTACAACGAGGACCCGATCGTCTCCTCGGACATCGTCAAGAACCCGGCGTCCTCGATCTTCGACGCCGAGCTCACCGCGGTCATGGACGGGACGATGGTCAAGGTCGTCTCCTGGTATGACAACGAGTGGGGCTACTCCAACCGCGTCTCCGATCTCGTGCAGCGGTTGCTGTGAGACAGCTGTCTGACCTGGGCGAGCTACGGGACAAGCGGGTTCTCGTCAGGGTCGACTTCAACGTCCCGCTGGACGACGGCTCGGTGGCGGACGACACGCGGATCCGCGCGGCGCTGCCCACGATCGAGAAGCTGCGCGGCGAGGGGGCCAAGCTCGTGCTCGTCTCCCATCTGGGGCGGCCCAAGGACCGCGAGCCCGAGCTGTCCCTGCGCCCGGTCGCCGAGCGCCTAGGGCAGCTGCTGTCGGCCTCGGTGACCCTCGCTCCGGGCACGCACGGGCCCGAGGTCGTCTCCGTGGTGGACCAGATGTCCGACGGCGACGTGGTCCTGCTGGAGAACATCCGCTACGAGCCGGGGGAGACCAAGAACGACCCCGAGCTGGCCGGCGAGCTCGCGCAGCTGGCCGATGTCTACGTCAACGACGCCTTCGGCGCCGCCCACCGGGCCCACGCGTCCACCGAGGGGGTGGCCCACAAGCTCCCCGATCACGCCGCGGGCCTGCTGCTGGAGCGCGAGGTGACGACGCTCAACGGCCTGCTCAAGAACCCGGCGCGGCCGCTGGTCGCCGTGCTCGGCGGGGCCAAGGTCTCCGACAAGCTGGGCGTCATCGAGGCCTTCCGCAAGGTGGCCGACCAGATCCTTATCGGCGGCGCCATGTGCTTCCCGTTCTTCAAGGCCCAGGGCCACTCGATCGGCAACTCGCTCTGCGCCGACGAGGACGTCGAGCTGGCCCGCCGGGTGATCGCCTCCTCGGGCGGGGACGGGCAGGCGACGATCCAGCTGCCGTCCGACCTCGTCTTGGCCGACCGCTTCGACGCGGAGGCCGAGCCGGTGCCGCTCGACGGCGTCGACGTCCCCGACGGGATGATGGGCCTGGACATCGGGCCGCGCAGCGCCGAGGCCTACGCGACGCTCGTGGCCACGGCCGGCACGGTGTTCTGGAACGGCCCCATGGGCGCCTTCGAGCTGGCCCCGTTTGCCGCGGGCACGCGCACGGTGGCCGAGGCGGTCGCAGGCAGCGCGGCGGTGACGGTCGTCGGCGGCGGTGACTCGGCGGCGGCGCTCCAGCGCTTCGGCCTCGCCGACAAGGTAACGCACCTGTCCACAGGTGGCGGCGCCTCGCTGGAGCTGATCGAGGGCAAGGTCCTCCCCGGCGTGGAGGCGCTGCAATGAGCCCCGCGTCCGATCCCGGCGCCCAGGCCCGGCGCACGCGGCTCATCGCGGGCAACTGGAAGATGCACAAGACGGTGGCCGAGGCCGAGGAGTTCATCGCCTCGCTGCTGCCGCGGGTGTCCTCGGCCGACGGAGTCGACGTGGCGATCTGCCCCACCTTCACCGCGCTGGGAGCGATGGTGGACTCGACTCGGGGCTCGCGCGTGGCGGTCTACGCCCAGAACATGCACCAGGCCGATCACGGCGCCTTCACCGGCGAGATCTCGGCGGCGATGCTCACCGAGCTCGACGTCCAGGGCGTGGTCCTCGGGCACTCCGAGCGCCGCCAGTACTTCGGCGAGACCGACAAAGCGCTGGGCCAGAAGGTGCCGGCCGCGCTGGCCGCCGGGCTGCTGCCCGTGCTGTGCGTCGGTGAGACCGAGGAGGAGCGCGAGAACGGCGACACCCAGCGCAAGCTCCGCCATCAGGTCCAGGAGGACCTGGCCCGGGTGGAGACCGAGCGCCTGGGCGATGTCGTCATCGCCTATGAGCCGATCTGGGCCATCGGCACCGGCCAGGTGGCGACCGCGGAGCAGGCTCAGGACGCGATCGCCTTCGTCCGGGCGCTGGTCGGCGATCGCTCCCGCGAGCAGGCCGCACGGACCCGGATCCTCTACGGCGGGAGCGTCAAGCCCGACAACGCCGCCGAGCTCCTGGCCCTGCCCGATGTCGACGGCGCGCTGGTGGGCGGCGCCAGCCTCGACGCCGAATCCTTCGCGGCCCTCGTGGCCGCGGCGGGCGCGTAGGCGGGGGCTGCCGGTGGCCGACGGACCGTCGGAGCTGCCGGTCGAGCGCGCGGCGCTGATCGTGCTCGACGGCTGGGGGCTGGCCGAGCCCGGGCCCGGCAACGCGGTGGAACTCGCCGACACGCCGGTGTTCGACGAGCTGTGGTCGCGCTTTCCCACCACGACGCTCACGGCGAGCGGCAAGGCCGTCGGCCTCCCCGAGGGCCAGATGGGCAACTCCGAGGTCGGCCATCTCAACCTCGGGGCCGGCAGCGTCGTCATGCAGGACCTCACCCGCATCGACGCTGCCGCCGAGAGCGGTGAGTTCGCCTCCAACGACGCGCTGCGGGAGGCCTTCACGGCCGCGGAGCGCGTCCATGTGATCGGGCTGGTCTCCGAGGGCGGCGTGCACGCGAGCATGGACCATCTGCGCGCGCTGATCGAGCTGGGGGCGTCGCTGGAGGTGCCCGACCTCGTCGTCCACGCCTTCACCGACGGGCGCGACACCACCCCCAAGTCAGGCGCCGGCTACCTGGAGACGGTCACGGCCTGGATGACCGAGAGCGGCGCTGGCCGGATCGGCTCGGTGGTGGGCCGCTACTACGCGATGGATCGCGACAAGCGCTGGGACCGCGTCAAGCTCGCCTACGACATGCTCGTCCACGGCCGCGCCGACCACCACTACGACAGCGCCGCCGACGCCGCGCGGGCCGCCTACGAGCGCGAAGAGACCGACGAGTTCATCATGCCGTCGCTGGTGGGGGAGGAGGCGCGCATCCGGCCGGGCGACTCGGTCCTGGGTCTCAACTTCCGCCCCGACCGGATGCGGGAGATCACGCGTGCGCTGGCCGACCCGGGCTTTGACGAGTTCGACCGCGAGGGCGGGGAGCCGGTGGAGCACTACACGGCGATGACCGAGTACGAGGAGGGGTGGCCCTACCCGGTCGCGTTCCCGCCCGAGCGGCCCAAGACGACGATCTCGTCGGTGATCGCGGCGCGCGGAGACCGTCAGCTCCACGTCGCGGAGACCGAGAAGTACCCGCACGTCACGTACTTCTTCAACGGCGGGGAGGAGTCGCCCTACGAGGGCGAGGAGCGCGAGCTGGTGCCGTCCCCGCGCGACGTGCCCACCTATGATCACAAGCCGCAGATGAGCGCCTCCGAGGCGGCCGAGGCGTTTGTGACCGCGTGGCGGAAGGACCCACCGCGCTTTGGGATCATCAACTTCGCCAACGCCGACATGGTGGGTCACACCGGGGTCATCGAGGCGGCCGTCACCGCGGTGGAGACGGTGGACCGCTGTCTGGCGGACGTCGTGCAGGCGGTGCTCGAGACCGGCGGGGCGTGCCTGATCACCGCCGACCACGGCAACGCCGACCACATGCTCGAGCCCGACGGCTCGCCCAATACCGCCCACTCGCTCAACCCGGTGCCGGTGATCGTGACGGTCCCCGGCCTGGATCTGCGCTCCGGCGGGGTGCTGGCCGACGTGGCGCCGACGCTACTCGAGATGATGGGGATCGAGCAGCCGGCCGAGATGACCGGCGAGTCGCTCATCTCCGCCGACTGAGTCGCGGCGCACACGGCGTGGATGTCGACGCGCGCGATCGCTGGAATCGACGGTACGTCCAACGCGGCGTGCGCGCGTTCGAGAATGCGCCGAGCGCCTGGCTGGCCGAGCATCGCACGTTGCTGATCGACGTCCCTGGGCGACGGGCTCTTGACCTCGCCTGCGGAGATGGGCGCAATGCGGGCTATCTCGCCTCGCTCGGGTTCGAGGTCGACGCCGTGGATGTCTCGGACGTCGCCATCGACGCGCTCCGCGCGGCCGCGGTGAGCCGTGGCCTCTCCGTCCATCCTCGACGGATCGATCTGGAGCAGGACGGACTGCCGGCCGGCGGCTACGACGTCATCGTGCAGATCAACTACCTGCAGCGCGACCTGTTCGCCGCTCTCACGCAGGCGCTGAGACCCGGCGGCCTGCTGATCCTGGAGACCTTCACTCGCGCGGACCGAGACGAGTTGGGAAACGGCGTCGACGCGCCGTATCTCCTCGACGTGGGCGAGCTGCCGGCGTCATTCCGGGACCTCGAGGTCATCGACCACCGGGAGGCCGTGGTCGAGCGCGGCAGCCGCCGTCGAGCGGTGGGCGGCCTGGTCGCCCGCCGCAGATAGCATCGCTCTCGATGGACCCGATGGCCGCAGCGGAGTCGATCGCCTACCAGGTGATCGGCGTCGTCCGTTCCCCGTACACCACGCTTGAGGACATGCCGCTCCAGTCGGTCGCCGCGTCCGACGTGCATGGGCAGATCGAGATCGCGCCCGCGTTCGCCGAGGGGCTCTCGGACCTGGATGGCTTCTCCCACCTGCACGTGATCAGCCATCTGCATCGCGGGGCGCCGGGTGGACTGAGCGTCATGCCGTTCCTCGATGACACCCGGCGCGGCATCTTCGCGACGCGATCGCCGCGTCATCCCAATCCGATCGGGCTCCCCGTGGTCCGCCTCATCGCGGTCCACGGCGCGACGCTGGAGATCGCCGGCGTCGACCTGGTCGACGGCACGCCCGTGCTCGATGTCAAGCCCTACGTTCCGGTGTTCGATGCGGTGGCGGCCGAACGCACCGGCTGGCTCGAGCGTGCCGCTCACCGCGTGCACGAGGTCAGGGCCGACGCGCGGTTTGACGGGCCGCCTGCCCGGGACTAGATCGAGTGCACGAACGAGGCGATGTCGCCGTCCACCAGCGCGTGGATGGCAAACCCAGGAACGCCGCCGCCCAGCTTGATCTCCGGTGACCTGAAGTCGACGCGCGCCTGGACGTAGGTGCTGGGGATCGCGAGCACCGGCCGCCCGGCCAGGGTCGACACGAGCGGCTGGTGGATGTGGCCCGCCACGATCCGCCGCACCTGTGGGTGACGCGCGACGATCTCCTCGAGGACCGCGCGGTCGCCCGGGTCGACCCCGATGGCGTCCCAGGGCGCCATTCCGGTGCTTGCCGGCGGGTGGTGCATGGCCAGCAGCGTCGGCTGCTCGGGCGCATCGCCCAGCTCGGCGTCGAGCCACCCCAGGCGCTCTGCGTCGAGCTCGCCGGCCGCGCGGCCGGGGATCGTGGTGTCCAGCGCGACGAGGCGCAGCGGGCCCAGGTCGGCGGAGTACTGCACCGGCGCCCCGGCGTCCCCGGCCAGGCCGAAGCGGGCGCGGAGCCCCTCGCGCAGGTCGTGGTTGCCGCCGAGTACGTGGACCGGCACGGGGGAGGCACAGAGCAGCTCGTGCACCAGGTCGTACTCGTCGCTCGTCCCGTGGTCGACGAGGTCGCCGGTGACGAGCAGGACATCGGGGCGGTCCGGCAAGGCGAACACGCCCTCGAGGACCCTGGTGAGGCCCGCGACCGGGTCTGCGCCGCCCCACTCGCCGCCAATATGCGGGTCGCTGATCTGGGCGACGAGGAACGGGGCGGGCACGGGGCGGAGGCTAGCGAACCGGCGCGCGTCGCGGCGCCGCTCGCTCAAGCGTTCTTCGGTCTATGCCGATAGAAAACTTGACACTGCTAGACTGAGATTTCATAATGCAGAAGCAGGTAGTTCCAAGACTTCCCCTGATCTTCCAAATGAGGTTCTAAATGGCACTTATCCGTTGGGAGCCGGCTCGCGAGCTGGGCACGATCCAGAGCGATATCAACCGGCTGTTCAATTCCTTCTTTGACACCCCCACCCGCGCGAGCGGCGCGCCGCTGCGCCGGTATGTCCCGGCGATGGATCTCATCGACAGCGGCGAGGCCTTCGTGCTGAAGGCCGACCTGCCGGGCCTGTCGGAGTCCGACGTCAGCATCGAGGTGCGTGACAACGTCCTCACCGTCTCCGGTGAGCGCAAGTCAGAGCACGAGGACCGCAAGGCGGGCTACTACCGCGTCGAGCGCAGCTACGGCTCCTTCCGCCGCTCGCTGACCCTCCCCGAGGGCGTCGACCCGGCCGCCGTGACGGCGACGTTCGACAAGGGCGTGCTCGAGGTGACCGTCCCCAAGCCCGAGCAGCAGGCTCCGCGCAAGGTCACGATCACCGTGGGTGGCGCGTCCACCGGCGAGCCGCAGGCGATCGAGAGCTCCGAGGAGGCTCCCGCCCCCGAGGCGTCGGCCCCCGAGGCCCCGGCCGTCGCGTAAGCACCTGTTGTAAGTGCCGAGCCCCCGGCAGGCCCGAACCGCAGGAAGTGGGTTCGGGCCTGACGGGGGCTCAGCGCATGATGCCCGTGTGACCGAGCGAATGGCGCCCGGGCTGGGGCCAGACGGACAGGCCGTGGGGCCCCGAACCGACCGGGATCGTGGCGCGCAGATGGCCGGTGCGCGTATCGATGGCGTAGACGACCGCGTTGTAGCGGCCGCTCAGCCAGAGCGTGCTCCCGTCCGCTGACACGCCGCCCATGTCCGGGCTGGCCGGCAGCGGGAGCTGCCAGGTCTTCACCACCCGCCGGGTGCGGAAGCTCACGACCGAGACCGAGCCCGCCTGGCGGTTTGAGACGTACATGAAGCGGGCGTCGCGGCTGGGGTAGAGCCCGTGGGCGCCGGCACCGGTGTGCAGGAAGCCGAGCACGCGGAAGGTGGCGGGGTCGATCTCCCAGACGCCGCCGTTGACCTGGTCGGCGGTGTAGAGGGTCCGGCCGTCGGGAGAGAGCTTGACGTCCTGGGGGCTCGCGTCGCCGTGGTTGAGCACGAGCGTGCGCATCAGCGTCTGGGTGCGCAGGTCCACCTCGATCATGCGCCCGGCGAACTCGCAACTGGCGTAGGCGTAGCGCCCGCCTGCGGAGAAGTCCATGTGGTCTACGCCCCGGCACACCGGGACCGACAGCGTATGGACGAGCGCCATCGTCCCGGGGCGGCGGAAGTCCAGCCGCTGCAGGCGCTCGGCGACGACGATGGCAAAGCGCCCGTCGGGGGTGAAGTACAGGTTGTAGGGGTCCTCGACCGGGATCGGGCGGCCCGGACGGCCGGTCCGGGGGTCGATCGGGGTGAGCGAGTTGCCCAGGTCGTTGTCGACGTAGAGCGTCTTGAGGTCCCAGGAGGGGGTGACGTGCTGGGGCAGCGCGCCGGTGGGGAACTGCTCGACGACCTTCATCGTCCGCTGGCTGATCACCGAGACCGTGTTGCTCATGCTGTTGGGGACGTAGACGAGCGCGGGGTCGCCGTGGACCTGGGGGCTGAACATGCCGGCGGCGTCGGCGCGGTAGACGTTGACCGTCTCCCGCGCATCGGCCGCGGCATCGACGGCCGCCGGGCCCACGAGGCTGGCGGAGTGGGCGCTCGTGGTGGTTCGGGGATCCTGGGATTGCTTGGGCGCGCGGGCGCTGCTGCCGCCGCATGCGGAGACGACGAGAGCGACGAGAAGGACGACGGAAACGGGCAGGCTGAGCGGGACGCGGCGGCGGGGCACGGGGGCAAGTGTGTCGGCCAGCGGCCAAACCGGGGCTTTGCAAGCGGTGAGAATGTTCATAGCCGGCCCCCTCGGGTTCGGCCTCCGCGGCGACGTGCCCCCGGCCTCCGCGGCTACGTGCCCCCGGCCTCCGCGGCTACGAGCGCGTGGCCTCCGCGGCCATCACGAAACGGACCACCGCCTCCAACTGCCCTCGGCTGAGCTGCCGCCGCAACGGCATCTCCGCGGCGAGCTGGTACAGCTGCGCGTGGCTGGCGTGGAAGCCCAGCAGGTCGCCGCCCTGGTGGCGGGGATCGTTGTGTCCGGTCAGCGTGTGGCAGGCACCGCAGGCCTGGTCAAACAGCGTCCGGCCCTCCGAGGAGGCCGCGGCATGTTCGTGGCTGTTGCCACACGCGCTGATGGCGGCGCCGCATGCGAGCAGCATCGCGACCAGCACCGGGAGCAGCCGTCGGGTCACGGCGAGGAGCCTACGCGCCGGATAGGGTCCCGGCGGTGTTCACGATCGCCGCTCGCAGCCCCACCTCGCGCGCGCGGCGCGGCACGCTGCACCTGGCCCATGGTGAGGTGCAGACCCCGGCCTTCGTTCCTCTGGCCACCCGCGGGGCGGTCAAGACGCTCGAGCCGCGCGACGTCGCGGGGCTCGGCTACGAGATGGTGCTGGGCAACACGTTCCATCTCTTCCTGGCCCCCGGCCATGAGCTCGTGGCCGAGATGGGCGGCCTGCACGAGTTCATGCGCTGGGACGGCCCGATCATCACCGACTCCGGCGGCTTTCAGGTGTTCTCGATGGGCCATGGTGGCGTGGCCGACGAGATCAAGGGCCGGCGCGGGCAGCCCTCCGGCGGGCCGGGCGGCGGCGCGGGCGGCGGGTCGGGGGGTGGCTCCGGCAGTGGCTCGGGCGTGGGTGGCTCCAATGGGACGATCCTCGCCATCGAAGAAGAGGGGGTCCGCTTTCGCTCCTACCTGGACGGGGGCGAGCGATTCATGGGCCCGGAGACCTCGATGACCGTCCAGGCGGCGCTGGGCTCGGACATCGCGCTCGTGTTCGATGAGTGCACCCCGTTCCACGTCACCCGCGACTACACGGCGCGCTCGATGGAGCGCACCCATCGCTGGCTGGAGCGGTGCCTGGACTGGCACGACCGCCACGGCCCGAAGGGCCAGGCCGTCTACGGGATCGTCCAGGGTGGGGTCGAGCACGACCTGCGGATGGTCTCGACGGGCGCGGTCGCCGCCAGCCGCTGCGACGGGATCGCGATCGGCGGCTCGCTGGGCCAGGACAAGGCGCAGATGCACGCAGTGGTGGACTGGACCACGGCCGAGCTCGATCGCCTCGCGCCCGAGCGCCCTCGCCACCTGCTCGGCATCGGCGAGATCGACGATCTCATCGTCGGCGTGCGGCAGGGGATCGACACCTTCGACTGCGCCATGCCGACGCGCCTGGGCCGCCACGGCGTCGCGCTCATCCCGGACCCGGAGAGGCGCTGGCGGGTGGATCTGGTCAAGGGGCGCTGGCAGCGCTCGCAGGAGCCGATCATGGAGGACTGCCCGTGCCCGGCGTGCTCGGCCGGGTTCTCCCGCGGCTACCTGCACTACCTGCTGCGCGCCCACGAGCTCACGGGTCTGCGGCTGGTCACGCTGCACAACCTCAGCTTCATGGCGCGGGTGATGACTGACCTGCGTGACGCGATCGCCGCCGACCGGCTCGATGACGTGGCCGATGCGCTCCTGGCCGGAGCGGCGCCTACTTCGTGTACTTGTTGATGATGGCGGTGAGCTGGTTGATCGCCGACTGGGTGTCGCGGGCGACCACCTTGCGGTAGTGCACCACCGTGTTGGACGTGCTGTTGGAGATCGTCACCGCCGCGATCACGATGAGAGCGAGCACCGCGACCAGGGCCAGCACCGCCATCATGCGGCGGAAACCGCGGCCGCTGCGCTGCGGCGGGGCCTGGCGCTCGGCGGCGGTCTGGCGGTTGTAGGCGGCGGCCGCCTCCTGGCGTGTGGGGCGCCGCGCCGGCACCTGCCGGGGCACTCGCGTCGCCGGGGTGGGCGGATCGGGCCGGGCCACGCGGGTCGCTCCCGTCGGCGGTCCGGGCACGACGCGGGTGGCGCTGGTGACAAAGCCCCGGGGCTGGGTGCTGGGGCCGATGCCGCGGGCGCCCTCACGCAGCGCCTCGGCCAGCTGCATCGCGTCGGCGGGCCGGTCGCGCTGGTCGATGGCCAGCGCCAGCGCCACCGCCTGGGATAGCGTGGGCGGCACGTCGGGGTTGAGCTCGTCGAGCGGGATCGGCGACTCGCGCTGCTGCTTGAGCGCCAGCTCCGACAGCGACGCCGCCTCGTAGGGCAGGCGGCCCGAGATGAGCTGGTAGGTGACGACGCCCAGCGAGTACAGGTCGGCCTGGGGCCCGGCCTCGTCGCCGCGGGCCTGCTCGGGCGACAGGTAGGCGGCGGTGCCCAGGACCGACCCCACCTGGGTGATGCTCGACTGGTCGACGGCGCGTGCGATGCCGAAGTCCGCCAGCTTGACGACGTCGCTGTCGGAGACGAGCAGGTTGCCGGGCTTGACATCGCGGTGCACAACGCCGTTGCGGTGGGCGTAGTCGAGGCCGCGGCAGGCCTGAGTGACGACGTCGATCGCCTGGCCCACGTCCAGGTGCCCGTGGTCGCGGAGGAGCTCGGCGCACGAGTTGCCCGACACGTGCTCCATCACGATGAAGTGCTGGTGGTGACCGGAGTCAAAGCCGAAGTCGAACACCTGCACGATGTTGGGGTGCACGAGACGGGCCGCGGCCAGGGCCTCTCGGCGGAAGCGTGAGACGAACGTCGGGTCGTCGGCGAGGTGCTCGGCCAGGAGCTTGAGCGCGACGTAGCGCTCCAGGCGATTGTCGAAGGCCAGGTGGACCGTGGACATCCCCCCGACGCCGAGGCGACCCTCGATCCGGTATCTGCCTGCGATGACGGTTGTGCCTGTCATTGTCCGTTGCCGCCCGCGCCGGCCCCACCGCCGCCGTTGGTGCCGGTCCCGCCGGTGCCGCCGATGCCGGCGCCGCCGTTGGCCGTAGAAGAAGTACCCGGCGTGGTCGGATTCGTTGCGGGCGGAGCGGTGCTGCTGCTCGACGTGCTGGTCGACGTGCTCGTGGGGCTGCTCGTCGCGGTGCTGCTCGAGGTGCTGGTGGAGCTGCTGGTGGTGGAGGACGAGGTGCTGGAGGACGTGCTGGAGCTGCTGCAGTCCTTGGAGGCGAGCTCAGCCACCGTGCTGGCGCCCTGGTTGAGATTCGCCGACAGCGTGGTGTTGATCGTCGAGGGCAGGTTGGTGACCGCATTGGTCAGCGCCGCCGACGCGCTGTTGGCCTGCCCGCACTGATGGGCGGAGACGGCTGCGGAGACGGAGTTGAGCTGGCTGGTCAGGCTGCTGCTCTGATCGGCGGAGAGCAGCCCGTTGGTGCCGCCGCACGCGACAGCGAACGCCGCCGCGAAGCCGAGACCGCCGGCCAGGAATGCTCGAGAGCCAAAGCCCATCCGGCGCCTGACTTTAGCCTTTAGCCTGGTCTCCCGATCCTCGGGGCCGCTACTGGCCGTAGAGGAGGCGCTCGGCCAGGGAGTCCGGCAGCCGCGCGGCGCGGATGGCTGCCGCCGCGCCGTCGATGTCGTACTCCGTGCGGCGGTAAACGGCCTTCCACGCGTCGAGGTCGAGCTCCATCCACGCCGCCCGCGGGTCCCCGTCCCGGGGCTGGCCGACGCTACCGGGGTTGATGAGCCACTCGCCCTCCCGGACGTCGAGCTCCTCGCCGTCGGCACGGGTCTGCCCGGTGGCCGGGGCGCCCGGCTCGCGGGAGAACGACAGGGCCACGTGGGAGTGGCCGATCAGCGAGATCCGCCGCGCCTGGACGTCCAGGCACAGCTCGGCCTGGAGGGGTGAGAGCACGTACTCCCAGATCGGGTCGCGGGGGCTGGCGTGATAGAGCGCGGCCGCCTCCTCCACGTTCTGAGGCTCCAGGCTGTCCAGGAACTCGCGCGTCTCCGGGCTGATCGTCTGTTGTGTCCACGTGGCGGCCAGCGCCGCCCCGCGGGAGAATTGCTCGAGCGGAATCGTCCCCCGCACCCCCAGGTCGTGGTTGCCGGCCAGGCAGATGGCGGCGTGCTCCCGGGCCAGGTCCACGCAGGCGTCCGGGTCCGCGCCGTAGCCGACGAGGTCGCCCAGGCACCAGAGCTCCCGGCAGTCGGTCTCGGCGATGGCATCGAGCACCGCGTCGAACGCGTGGCGGTTGCCGTGGATGTCGGAGACGATGGCGACGCGCATCACTACAGTCTCGCTGGTGAGCAGGCATTCACGCGTTCGGGCCGTGTGGCCCGCGCTCCTGGCGGCCGCCGCGGCCGAGACGGCGCGGCGTGTGCTGGCGCCCCGCGCGGCGGTGCTCGAACCGGTCCGTGTCGACGTGGAGACCTACTTCTCGGCCGAGGAGATCGCCCGCGGTCGGCGCTATGCCCGGCCGCAGCTGGCTCTGGGATTGACCCGCAGCCTCGTCGACGCTGCCGCCCTGGTGCGCCTGGTGCGCCGGCCGCCCTCGGCGCTGCAGCGGGCCTGGCCGTCGCCCGTGGCCGGTGGGGCCGCCAGCGCGGCCGGGCTGTCGCTGGCCCTCTCGCTCCCGACACTCCCGCTGCGTGCCGTCTCCCGTCGCCGCGCGATGGCCGTCGGCCTGGACACCCAGTCGTGGGGGGCGTGGGCCGGCGACGTGGCCAAGGCCAGCGTCATCCAAACGGTCTTCGCCGCCGCCGCGGGCGCGGCGGTCCTGGCCGGCACGCGGCGCTTCCCTCGGTCCTGGTGGGCGCCGATGGGGAGCGGGGCGGTGGTCTTCGGCGCGGGGCTGGCGGCCCTGGCCCCGGTGGTCCTGGATCCGATCTTCAACGACTTCGAGCCGCTGCCCGAGGGCGAGCTGCGCTCGGATGTCCTGGCCCTGGCCCGCGAGGCGGGGGTCACCGTCGGCGAGGTCTTCTCGGTGGACGCCAGCCGGCGCACGACGGCGGCCAACGCCTACGTCACCGGGCTGGGCCCGACCAAGCGCGTCGTCCTCTTCGACACCCTGCTTGATCGCTACAGCCGCGATGAGATCCGTCTCGTCGTGGCTCACGAACTGGCCCACGTCCGCCACCGCGACGTGCGCCGCGGCCTGGCTTACGCGGCCGTCGTGGCGCCCGCGGCGGCGCTGGCCGTGCAGCGGCTCAGCTGGGAGCTCTCGCCCGAGCGCGGCACGCCGGCCACCCTGCCCGCGGTGGCGCTGGCGGCGATGCTCATCACCGGGCCGATCGGCCTGATCGGCAATCACCTCTCGCGGGCGATGGAGCGTCGCGCCGATCACTTCGCCCTACAGCTCGCCGGCGCTCCCGATGCCTTCGTCTCCTTCGAGCGGACGATCGCGCTGCAGAATGTGGCCGACATCGACCCGCCGAGGTGGGTGTCGCGGTTGCTGGCCACACACCCGCCGACGGCCGAACGGATCGGCGCCGCGGTGGCCTTCTCCCAGGCGGAGTAGCCCGCGCCGGCGCGCGGAGTCAGCCCTCGGCGGGCGCGCGCATGACGATCACGCAGTTCTGGCCCCCGAAGCCGAACGCGTTGGCCGCGGTCGTGCGCACCTCGGCACGCCGGGCGGTGAGGGGCACGTAGTCCAGGTCGCACTCCGGGTCGGGGGTGCGGAGGTTGGTGGTGGGGGGCAGCACCCCGTCGCGGATCGCCAGCAGGCACGTCATCACCGAGAGGGCGCCCGCGGCCCCGATGAGGTGGCCCACCATCGACTTGGGCGAGCTGGCCGGCACGTCGTAGGCCGTCTTGCCGAGAGCCATCCGGATGGCGCGGGTCTCTGAGGCGTCGTTGGCCTTGGTGGCGGTGCCATGGGCGCAGATGTAGTCGAGCTCCTCGGGGGCGACGCCCGCGTTGCGCAGCGCCAGCTCGATGGCCCGGGCGGCGTGGACGCCCGACGGCTCGGGGGCGGAGATGTGGAAGGCGTCGGAGGTCAGCGCCCCGCCGGCGATCGTGCCGTAGGCGGTGGCGCCGCGGGCCGCCGCGTGCTCGGCGGACTCGACCACCAGCACCACCGCGCCCTCGCCGAAGACGAACCCGTCGCGGTCGGCGTCAAAGGGGCGGCTGGCCTCCTCGGGCGCGTCATTGCGCTCGGACAGGGGCCCCATGAGGGCCAGGCCGGCGAACATCGACCGCGAGATCCCGGCGTCGGTCCCGCCGGCGATGACGACGTCGGCCTCGCCGCCGGCGATCAGGCGCCGCGCCTCGAGCAGGGCCGCGGTGCCGCTCGCGCAGGCCAGGGCGCTCGCGTTGACCGGGCCATGGACGCCGAGGTCGATGGCCACCTCGCAGGCGGCCATGTTGAGGATCGTCGAGGGCACGAAGTACGGGCTGAGATCGCGCGGGCCACGCTCGATCAGCGCCCGGATGTTGCGCTCGGTCTCGGGGCCGCCGGCGACCGCGGCGTTGACCACGACCCCGATCTGATCGGCCTCGGCGGCGGTGTCGAGCCCGGCGTCGGCCACCGCCTCCCGCGCCGCGGCGACGGCGAGCTGGCTGAAGCGCGCCGAGCGGCGAAAGCGCTTGGGCCCCATCACCGCCTCGCCGTCGAAGCGATGGATCTCGCCGGCGATCTGCACGGGGAGATCCGACGCATCGAAGCTCTCGATCGCCGTGATCCCGGACCGCCCCTCCTGTAGCGCCTGCCAGGTCTCCGGCGCGGTCATGCCCACCGGCGTGATGGCGCCGATCCCGGTGACCACCGGGTCGCGGCGCTGCCCCTGGCTACTCACGGGCGCTGGAAGAGGCCCTGCGCGGCATCCTGCTTGGCCTGCTCGCGCAGTTGGTAGTGGAGCTTTTTCCCGGTGGCGGTCATCGGCAACTCGGAGACGAAGCGGTACGCGCGCGGTCGCTTGAAGGCCGCCAGCATCGGGTGGCCGCTGCAGTGGGCCTCGCAGGCGGCGGCGTCCACTCCGTCGCCGGAGGGCACGACGTAGGCCACCACCACCTCGCCCCACTGCTCGTCGGCCAGCCCGACCACGGCGGCGTCAGCGATCCCGGGGTGCTCGGCGAGCACCGCCTCCACCTGCGTCGGGTGCACGTTCTCCCCGCCGGAGATGATCATGTCGTCCTTGCGGCCCACGATCGTCACGTACTCGTCCTCATCCCAGGTGGCCAGGTCCCCGATGTACAGCCAGCCGCCGCGGAAACGCGCGGCCTGCTCGTCGGGCTGGTTGACGTAGGCGTAGCCGGCCTTGACCGAGCGGACCACCACTTCGCCCACCTCCGTCCCGTCCTTGGCAGCGTGGTCGGCCGGGTCGGCGTGACGGTCCTCGTAGATCCTCACCACCGCGACGTCGTCATCGGTGCACGCCCGGCCCGCGGAGCCCGCGTGCTCGGGCAGGTCCGACGGGCGCAGGAACGTGTTCCAGAACGCCTCGGTGGTCCCGTAGCCGTTGAAGATCCGCGGGGTCAGGACCTGCTGGTAGCGCAGGCAGGCCTCGCGATCCAGCGGCGCTCCCATGGTCACGATCCCGTTGAGGGTCGACAGGTCGCGTGGCCGCGCCGTCTGCTCGGCGGTGAGCATGGCCAGGCTCGTGGGCGCCCCGATGAGGAAGGTGAGGCCGTGCGCCTGGACCCAGTCGAGCACGGTGGCCGGGTCAAACTGGCGCAGCGCCACCGCCTCGGCGCCGCAGTAGAGCACGGGATTGGGGCCGCCGGAGTACAGGCCGCCGCGGTGAAACCACGGGGTCATGTTGAGGGTGCGGTCCTCGGGGGACAGCGGGAAGTGCATGATCACGTCGTGGGCGGAGAGCACGTCGACGAGGCCGCTCAGCGATACGCCCTTGGGCATCCCCGTCGTGCCCGATGTGTACAGGCGGGTCGTCTCGTCGTAGGTGCTGACGTTGTCGGGGAGATCCGGCACCGTCTCGGCGCCGATGAGCTCGTCGACCGGGGTGGCGCTGGCGGGGCCGTCGCCGACGACCGCGGTCAGCCGCGGGGTGTGCGTGGCCCGGGCGAGGGCGTCGGTAGCGGTCTGGCTCAGGGCGGCGTCATAGACGAACGCCGCCGGGCGGCTGTCGTCCAGGACATGGGCCACCTCGCCGGAGGAGAGGCGGAAGTTGATCGGAGCGGCGACTGCGCCCAGTCGCTGGGCGGCGAGCCACACGAGCACGAACTCGGCACAGTTGAACAGGTCGAAGACGACCACATCGCCGGCGTCGACGCCCTGTGCTTTGAGGCCGGCGGCCAGCCGGCCGCTGTCGTTCCACAACTCGGCGTAGGTCCAGCGGCGATCCGTGGCGGGATCGTGGAGCGCGTGGCGCTGGGCGTAGCGGTGGCTGTTGCGGTGCACGCCGGCGAGGTAGGTGAACCGGCGTTCGAACACCTCGCGGAACGCTGAGGCGTCGTAGCGGTAAGTGGTCTCGACGCTCAACCCCGGGCCTTTGCCCCCGAGGTCGTCCACGCCGTTTCAAAGCGCCGGCGGACCTCGGCAAGGCGCTCGTACTGGGTGAGGGGCTCGCGACCGAGCGCCATGAAGAGGAACTCGTCCACTCCCGCCTCGTTGTAGGCCTCGAGCTGCTCGACGGCCCCGTCGACGCTGTCGAGGAGGGTCCAGTGCTCGATCTTGTCCAGCCCCATGCGGTACTGGCCGCGGATGTGCAGCTCCGCCTCGGCGCGAGCCCGGGCGCGGTCGTCGTCGATGTGGACGCCGATGAGCAGGGCGGTCCCGGGGACGGGCCGGCCCTCGCGCTCGGCCAGGTCGGCGAGCATCTGGGTGCGCTCGGCCACGCGGTCGGGCGTGAGCCACATCGGAAGCCACATGTCGCCGTGCCTGGCGGCCCGGTGCAGCGCCGCCTCGCCGCGGCCCCCGACGTAGATCGGCGGCGGGGTGGCCATGGCGGGCCGCAACGACGGGGCGTTGACGCTCATCGTGCGCCCCGCATAGGTGACGGGCTGGCCGGTGAGCAGATCGCGGATGACGTGCAGGGCGTCGTCCAGCCGGGCACCGCGCTGGCGCACGGAGATGCCGGCGGCCTCGAACTCAGCCGGGAACTCGCCGCCGACGCCGACCCCGAGCACCAGGCGTCCCGAGGACAGGTGGTCGATCGTGGCCAGGATCTTCGCCGCCCACGCCGGCGCGCGCAGGCCCAGCAGCATCACGCTGAGGCCCAACCGAATGTCGTGAGTGACAGCCGCCGCCGCGGCCAGGCAGGAGGGGGCGTCGAGCCCGGGGGCGGGACAGGCGAGGTGATCGCCGACCCACGCGGCCCCGAACCCCAGCTCCTCGGCAAGCCGCGCGGCGCGGACGATCGGCATCGGCTGCCCGGTGCCCACCGCGTCGAAGTTGGGCAAGAGCACGCCGATGCGCGGGCGCGTCATCGGGCGGGGTCGCTGCGTGATATCCGTCATCGGTCAGGGGAGAGCGCGGAAAGGGTGACCGTCATGAGATGAGGGTGACCGCTGCCGGGGACGGACAGCCGATCAATCCTCGTCGTCGGGACCGTACTCCGACCCTACGTCGCCGCCGTTGACCTCCGGAAGGTTCTTGACGCCCTCCCTGTACTCCCATTTGGAGTAGTTGTCCTGCATCGCTTCGATGAGCTCCTTCATGAAGCGCGCCGAGAGGTTGATCCGCGACACGACCACGCCGGGGATCTCCTCGTCCTCGACTTCATGGTCGACGCGGGCGAAGGTGATCGTGAACTCGTAGTCGGAGTGGCTGACGTTGGCGAAGTTCGAGTACACGCCGGCCATGATGTCCGGCGAGAAGTGGATGTTGATGTGGCGCTCGGGAGTGTTGGGATCGTCCATATCCACTTAGTATCTCACCGTGCGGATCGTCGTCGTTGCCGTGGGAAAGCTACGTCCCCCGTTCGCCGACGACGTGCAGCACTACCAGAAGCTGCTGGCCGGGCACACGCGACTGGAGCTCGTCGAGGTCCGCGAGGACGACCACGTGGCTCGCCGGCTGCCCGATCGGGCCTTTGTCTCGCTGCTGCATCGCGAGGGCGTGCACCCCGATTCGCTGGCCTTCGCGCGCTTTCTGGAGGAACGGCGCCAGAGCGGCCGCGACCTGTGCTTCGTGATCGGCGGGCCGTTCGGGCTCGACCTCGATCACGTCGACCACCGCCTCTCGCTCGGCGAGATCACGCTGCCCCACCAGCTCGCCCGGGTCGTGCTCCTGGAGCAGCTCTACCGTGGCCACAAGATCCTGGCCCGCGAGCCCTACCACTACTGATCACCCGGTCTGACCCGCCCCGCTTCCTCACCGCATGCCCATTCCCGTCGATCGCCGCCGCATCAGCCACCATCAGGCGCTGGAGCGCCGCCGCCGCGCGCGGCGCGAGCTCGAGGCCTTCACCCGGCGCCTGAGCATCCTGCTGGTCGCATTGGCCGGCGTCGTCGTGCTCGGCACGATCGCCTTCTGCATCACCGAGGGCGTGTCGGTGGCCTACGGCTTCGTCTGGACCCTGGACACCGTGACCACGCTGGGCGCGCTCAAGGACCCGCAGGACGTGGGCGGCCGGATCGTGGTGGTCCTGCTCGAGCTCTTTGGCATAGGTACGCTCTTTTACGGGCTGGCGACGGTGGCGGAGTTCTTCGTCTCCGGCCAGCTCAGCGGGCTGCGCGAAGAGCGCCGCAACCAGCGCATGATCGACTCCTACTCAGACCACTTCATCATCTGCGGCTTCGGCCGCGTCGGCCGCCAGGTGGCCCGTGACCTCAGCCTCGCCGGGGTCAAGCACGTCGCCATCGACGCCAATCCCTCCCATCGCGAGGAGGCCGCGGAGCTGGGCGTGCGCTACATCGAGAGCTACGCGGCCGACGACGAGGTCCTGATCGCCGCCGGGATCATGAGGGCCCGCGCGGTGGTCGCGTGCGTGGACTCCGACGCCGACAACATCTTCATCGTCCTCACCGCGCGTGGCCTGCGCCCTGACATCCTCATCATCGCGCGGGCCTCGGCCGAGGACGCCGAGCGCAAGCTCCAGCGTGCCGGCGCCGACCGCGTGATCTCGCCCTACAAGACGTCAGGCTCGGAGATGGCCCGGCTGGCCCTGCACCCACAGGTGGGAGGCGCCCTCAAGGTCGCCGACTACCGCATGGATGAGATCGAGGTCTCAGAGTCGTGCGCGGGCGTGGGCAAGACGATCGAGCAGATCCGCGGTGACGCCGTGGTGGTGGCCGTGCGCCACCCCGACGGACGGCTCGAGCCCCAGCCGGCGCCCTCATCGGTGATCGAGGTTGGCCAGTTGCTGGTGGCGATCGGCAGGCCCGAGTCACTCGAACGGCTGGAGACGGTGTTCCAGCCGGCGGTCGCGGTGCACAGCGTATGAGCAGCTCGTTGGGAGAGCTGCGCTCGGCGGTCACCCGGGCCGCCGTCAGCCTGGGCAGCAACGGCGCGGTGGCGGCCAACGTGAAGGTCGAGCGCCCCAAGCGCGACGGGCAGGGGGACTACTCGACCAACATGGCGATGCTGCTGGCCCCGTCGCTGCGCAAGCCGCCGCGCGAGATCGCCGAGCTGGTGGGCGCCGCGCTGAGCGAGGTCCTGAGTTCTGATCTGGTGCGCTTCGAGGTGGCGGGACCGGGCTTCGTCAACCTGTTCCTGTCCGACGACTGGTACCGGCGGGCGCTGCGCGCGGTGCTCGGCGCCGGCGAGCGCTTTGGAGCGGGCGGCGCTCCAGTGGCGCAAAAGGTCCTGGTGGAGTTCGTGTCGGCCAATCCGACGGGCCCGCTGGTGGCCGCCAGCGGCCGTCACGCCGCCTATGGCGACGCGCTTTCACGGATCCTCGCCCACCACGGCCACGAGGTGTGGCGCGAGTACTACTTCAACGATGCCGGTGGGCAGATCCGCCTGCTCGGCGAGTCCGTGGTCGCCCGGGCTCGGGGCGAGAGCGTCCCCGAGGGCGGCTACCAGGGGGAGTACGTGCTTGACCTCGCCGGCCAGATCCCGGGCGTCGAGGCGATGTCGGCGGACGAGGCGGCGGCCCACGCGGTCGAGCTGCTGCTGGCGCAGATCAAGGGCACGCTGGAGCGCTACGGCGTGCACTATGACCAGTACTTCTCCGAGCGCACGCTGCACGAAGGGTCCCCCAGCTACCTGGACCGGGCGCTCGAGGTCGTGGCCGAGGGCGGGCACTCGTATGAGTCAGAGGGCGCGCTGTGGCTGCGCTCGTCGAACTTCGGCGACGACAAGGATCGCGTTCTGCGGCGGTCGGACGGCGAGCCCACGTACCTCGCCGCCGATGTCGCCTACCTGCTCCAGAAGCGCGAGCGGGGGGTGGAGCTCCAACTGCTGCCGGTCGGCGCCGACCACCACGGCTACGTCGCGCGCATGAAGGCCGGTTGGTCCGCCCTGGGCGGCGACCCGGACACCCTGGAGATGCCGATCATCCAGTTCGTGCATCTGGTGGCCGGCGCCGAGCGGGCCGCGATGTCCAAGCGCCGGGGTGACTTCATCACGCTCGATGACCTGCTCGACGAGATCGGCGTCGACGCCACCCGCTTCTGGATGCTCCAGCGATCCCACGACCGCACGGTCGACCTCGACCTGGCGCTGGCCAAGGAGGAGTCGCCCGAGAACCCCGTCTACTACGTGCAGTACGCCCACGCCCGGATCGTGACGATGCTGGGGCGGCTGTCCGAGGACCGGGTGGCGGCGGCGCTGGATGCGGGGGCGGACTGGGACGGCGGCGAGCTGCACAAGGCCGAGCGCAACCTGATCAAGGCGCTGTTGGACTTCCCCGACGAGATCGCCGAGGCGGTCGAGCGCCGCGCCCCGCACCGGATCGCCAACTACGTCCACGAACTGGCCCAGGTGTTCACCGACTTCTACCGCGACTGCAAGGTGGTGGGCGCCGAGCCGGCGGCGACCGAGTCCTTCCGGATCGCCCTGTCGCAGGCGGCGCGCCAGACCATCAGGCTCGCGCTGTGGCTGCTGGGGGTCGGGGCGCCGGACTCGATGTAGTCAGGCGAAGCGGCCGAGGTCGTCGTTGAGCCGCTGCGCGTCGGCGTCGTCCAGCCTGGCGGGCCGCGAGGCTGAGGAGGAGTCGGCCTCACGGGCCCGCCGCCGCCAGCGGGGGATGAAGATCGCGATCGTCACGATCCCGAAGATGAGCACCAGCGGCGGGACGATGTACACGAGCAGGTTGACGCCGTGGGCCGGCGGGCGCGACAGCACAGCGGGGCCGTACTGCTGGACGAGGTCGTCCTCGATCTCCTTGCGCGTCTTGCCCTCGGCGATGAGCTGGCGGATGTAGTCGCGCTCCTGGAAGGCCTCGGGCGACTGGGCGACGCCGAGCGGCTCGTGGCAGACGACGCACATCACGTCGTCGACGACCGCCAGGTAGGAGGCCCTGGGCGCGACGGCCGCGTGCGCCATGGGGATGGCGCCGGCGGTCCCGGCTGTGGTTGCCGTCGCGGCGAGCACCGCCGTCAGGCTGAGCGCGAGGATGGTCAGGCGCCGTCTCATGACTTCTCGTCGAGGATGTGCGGGAGCGTCTCGTCGAGCCATTGCGCGGTGACGGGGAAGCGCCGGAGCGCCTGGATCTTCCCCGTGCGGTTGATCACGAACGTCTCCGGCACGCCGGTGGCGCCGAACGAGCGCACGAAGTTCCCGGTCACGTCGCGCAGCACGGGATAGGTGATGTGGTAGCGCTTGGCGAACCGCTCGGAGGCCGTCGAGAGGTCCTCGTAGGTCACGCCGACGAGCGTCGCGTTGTGCTTGGCCAGGATCGGCTGCTCCTTGGCCAGGATCGGCGCCTCGGCCTGGCACGGATCACACCAGGAGGCGAAGACGTTGAGCACGACCACCCTGCCCCGGAAATCCGCCAGGCTGGCCCTGCCGCCTTTGCCGAGCAGGGGCAGCGCCTGACGGGCGTTGGGCGCGACGGGGAACTTGCCGTTGTCCACCTGGGTGTCGATCGACGACGTGTCGTTCTGGTTGGAGACGCCGTAGGTGAGCAGCGCCAGCAGCGCGACCGCCGCGGCAGTGACCAACCCGGGGAGGATGAACCGGCGCATACGGCCTGATGGTAATGACGAGGGGCGGTGTCGAACCCCGTTGGGGCGGACCGGACGTTCGTCCACTCCGGGCAAGCCGGCCTGAAAACGGGCCTGAGCCTGCCGATAAGCGTGGGTATCGGTGCCGGGCCCGCCCGGCTCCGAGTCAAGGAGAGCCCCAGGTCAAGGAGACCAACGATGATCCCCCGAGACATCTACGAAGACATGCCGGACGGCGTGACCCAGCGTCAGCACAACAAGAAGCGACTGGCCGATCTCGAGCGTGACGGCGCTGCCCGCCGTGCCCGCCTCGCCCAGGTGATCGCGCTTGAGGAGCTGTGGCACGAGGTCGTCCAGGCGCACACCAAGCACGTCCTCTAAAGCGCTGACCGGCTCCCGCGCGTCAGGCGCGGGAGTACGCGGTGACGATCCGCTCCTGCGGGTCCCAGTCGACGGTGAGCTCACGCCCGGGGAAGGTCGAGTCCAGCGCGTCGCGCCACGCCTGCGTGATGTGACGGCATGCCTGACCGACCGCCTCGGGCCTCGCCGCCGGGCCGGCGATCTCCAGCACATGGACGTGGTTGATCAGGTCCTCGACGGCGGAATGGCTGTCCGGGCGCCGCTCGCGGAACTCGGCGAAGGTGTCGGGCTCGAAGTGATCGGCCACCAGCACGTAGCCGTCGACCTCGATGAAACGCGGCCAGAACAGGCCGGCCAGGTCCTGTGCGGCCGAGTGGTTGCCGGGCTCGATGAGGTCGAGGACCGCCTCGAGGAGCTGTGCGAAGCGGTCGGCGTCGTCCACGGCGTGCGAGGCCTCATAGACGGTCTCGGCCACGGCGGTCCTCGCGTTGGCATCGAGGGCCATCCTCATCGCGCTCGCGGCGCGTGCCCGGCGAAACGCCGTGTCGTACTCGGCTCGCCCGGCGCCCCCTGACTCGATCTGCTCCTGGAGCGTCCAGGCGCGCTCGTCCAGATTCCGCTCCAGGCGCTCGACCTCGTCACGCGCAGGGCCGCCGTAGCGGTGGTTGACCAGATCATCGACGGTCTCCTCCAGCATCGGCTTGGACAGCCGGGCGGCGCGGACGGCCGCGACCGCTGCGGCAATGGCAACGTCGCGCTGGAGTTGCTCTGGCGCACTGAGCAGACGGGTGGCGAGCTCAGCGCCGACGACGGTCTCGAGTGGTCGCACGGGCCTCCGGGGAAGAGGGCTTGGTGGTGGTGCCATGATGGCGCGTATGGCCGCGGAACGGGTCCAGACCGGCGGGTTGGTCGGGCGGTTGCCGGGTCTGGTGGCTGGCTACGCACGACGGGTCTCGCCGGCCGTGTTGGATCAACACCAGGCGGGTTCGGTGTCCTCGGCGCTGGGGGTGTGGCTGCTGTTGGCCGCCTGCGCTCCGGCGGCGCAGGGGTCTGACCGGGCGGCGCTGGAGGAGGCACTGGGGTGCTCAGCGGAGGACGCGACGCGATTGCTGGCTGCGTTCATGGCGGATCCGCCGGACGCGCTGAAGGCCGCGATCGCCCTGTGGGTTGCCGTCGACGACGCGACCGAGGAACTGACTTCGTGGACGCGAGGCCTGCCCGGCGAGGTCGAGTCGGGGTTCATGCCCTCCCAGGCGGAGGCCGACGCCTGGGCCGACCGTGAGACGCTCGGGCTCATCCGGAAGTTCCCGATGAAGATCGATCAGTTCACGCGGGTCGTGCTGGCGTCGGCGCTGGCCACCAAGGTGAAGTGGGAGGCGCCGTTCGAGGTGGTCCCGGCGGCTGAGCACTGCGCCGTCGCGAGCCCATGGAAGGATGCGGTGTCTCGGTTCTTGTGGGACGCGGGGGCTGATCGCCGCGCGATGATCGCGCGGACGGATGCGGCCGGGGTGGTCGCGGTTCATTGCGCGGTGGCTCGGGAGGATCTGACCGTGGTCTCCGTGTCGGGCGCGCCGGAGGTGGATCGGGCCGCGGTGCTCGCCGGCGCGTATGAGGTCGCCGCGACGGTGTGCGGGGAGTGGGGGACGGGTGCGTGTTCGCTGTATGACCTGCCGATCGGCGCGGGGCACTCGTGGGAGATCTCCGAGCGGGAGGTGCCGGTGTTCGTGCCCGAGCCGCGGATCGAGCGCGTGGCCGGCGCCGCTCTGCCCGCCTGGCGGGTCGAGCGGAGTCTGGACCTGACGCGATCTTCTGAGTTTGGTGCGGCGCCTGCCCTTCAGACGCTGCGCGCGCTGATCGGTCCCCGGCCCGACGACGCGTGCCAGGCCACACAGGCCGCCGTCGCCTCCTTCACGCGATACGGCTTCGAGGCCGCCGCCGTGACGGCCTTTGGAGCGCTCGCCGCTGCGGCGCGCCGGCCCCAGGGGCGCGCCACCGAGCGCACCGCCGTACTGCGCTTCGACCATCCCTACGCCGCCGTGGCGATCGCGGGCCGCCCGGCCGGAGCGCTGCGCGGCGTGTCGGTGGGGTCGCCGGGATCCGACGCGCCGTTCCCCGGGCTGCCGCTGTTCAGCGCCTGGGTCCACGAGCCGATCGAGCCCGAGGACCCGCCGCCCTCGTAGCGCCCTCCCGCCGATCCCCGCGTACCGTTCGAGACCTTTAGAATCGCCGGACACGCGGATGTAGCTCAGTTGGTAGAGCGTCGGCTTCCCAAGCCGAAGGTCGCGGGTTCGACCCCCGTCGTCCGCTTCAGTTTTCTCCCTGGAAATGGCACGGTTTGACTTTGTGGCAAGATGCTACGAGTTAGACGGGCAACGTTCGCGGGCAACGGTTTAGCTCGTTTGGATCCCCTGATTGCCCGGCGCAAGCCGAAGGTTCCGGGGTGTTCGGGCTCCGCTTTGGGGCTACACCCCGGGAGCCGCGCGTGCGGTGGGCGTGGCGGCGCCGGAGGCCGCTCGCAGGCCGGCCGTCGAGCTGCTCTTCGTCGGGCCGGTAGCCCATGACTCGGACTCGCTCTGAGGGAGGGTGGCCCGATCGAGGAGCGAGCGACGGAAGATCCATCGCCGGCCGATCTGGCGCGCGGGGAGGTCGCCGCGGCGAGCCAGTTCGTAGAGCGTGCTGCGCGGGATGCCCAGGAGCGCGCTGGCCTCCGAGGCGGTCAGAACATCAGCGCGAGTGAGGGCTCCGGAGGCATCGTGACCAGCGTCTACGATACCGCGCTGCGCAAGCTTTTTGCCTGTAAATCAGATGAAATGGGTCAACGCAGGTCAACGCAGGCCTCAGCGATGCTGCCCATCGTCGTACTCCGATCCTTTCGGTGCGACTTCGCTGCTTTTCGAGCGTTGCAGCGAGTGAGATGGGGTGCGCTTCGCGATCGCGGTGACCATACGGACGATGATGGCAAGCAGGGCGGCAGTTGCGATCAAGATCGACACTCGGGGCCAGTCGCCGGCGAAGATGTGCGGGCGACTCAGGGTCTCGCTGGCGATTGCCGCGTCCATCCAGGCCAATGCGCGTTGGGCAATCCAGTCAGCGAACCTCACGAGGCTGGGACGACCGCGTCCACCCGGTCCGGAGCAAAGACGCCCGTGGCACCGTCGACACCAGAGCCCGCTGAGTTTCGAGCAAAGCACCTACGTTTGGCTGCGGTCGCGCTGCAGACGAACGACCGCGACGAAGGGGGCGAAGCACCCGGCGCGCCGGGCGCCGCGCGACGGAGACCGCTTCGCTCTCGCCTGGGATCTCGCTTCGCTCGATCAAGTTGACGCGGCGGGCGCGTTGTGCCCGGCGCCTCAGCACGCGGTAGCAGCCAGCCCCAGGTGTGGACACAAGTGTGGACAGGAGTGTGGATCGCAAATCCACACCTGGGCCCGCATCCGCCCTGCAAATCAAGGACTTAGGTCGCGAAAGGGGGACCCACTACCCGCCCCCCACATTGATCTCCAGGTTGGTTGGTGCGGGTAGTCGGTCCCCCTTCTCTTTGCTTGTTCGGTTGGGGCGGATGCGGGCCCAGGTGCGTGGGCTGGGTGATCTGTGAGTGGGTCGGACCGATGGGTTAGGCGGGCTCTTCAGGAAGCGAGCGGAAGTAGGCCTGATCTTTGGGTCGGTTGGCAGCTCTCTTTGAGCGATGGATGTCGTCGAGAGCTGCGACGGACACGGTGAGGGTGGTGCCGGCGACTCGTCGTTTCTCGGCCCGTTGGCTTAGCGCGGCGTAGCCGTCCGGGAAGGCCGACGGGGCGAAGCTGATGTCGAGAAGGCCGTGCCTCGTCGCGAGGTTCCACACCGTCGATGCTGCGACGCTTCGCGGTGTGAAGTAGTCCGATGGCAGCGGCACCCACTCGGCGGGATTCGCCGGGTCGATGATGAGGCGGCAATCGAGCTCGTTCAGCGCGTCGCAGAGGTGCTGCAGGTTCTCCTGCTCGGCGGCCGGGGTGACATCGATGTCCTTTGTGTCGTATCTGCCGCCATGCGACTGAATGGCCGCGCCACCGATCAGCACGAACCGGACCGTGTGGTGCACGAGCACCGCGAGCAGCGCTTCCCGGTCAGGGTCGAGCGCCGAGCTCAAGCCACCGGCGCTTGCTGGCTTAGCCAGCGCTGGAGTCGCTCGTCGTCCGTCGCGGTCGACGTGGGCTGGTTCTGCTGAGCGCGCTGGACGTCGAGGAGAGCTTCGTAGGCCAGGGCTTCGCGACTGCGCTCACCAGGAGGCGCTGACGCCTCCGCGATCCGCAGGAGATCCAGAACCCCGGCGACCTTGACGGTGCCAGTCCCGATCGGAACGGTGTCGGCACCGCGGGTCAGGTCCCGGAGGCCGTGGGTGCCCTGTGGTTGTGCGACGAGGGTGATGGACTGACGTGTCGGTAGGGCGTAGCTGCCTTTGACGTCAGAGAACCCTGCCTCGATCAAGGCTGGGCCGACGGTGTCGGTATCCCCGCAGATCTCGACGACGCCGGCGCCGCTGAGCACGAGCGGCCACCCCTGGAGCGCCCCGGCGACTTCACCGACGACGATGACCGGCACGCTCAGTCCGGCGAGTGCGTCCAGCGCCGGCGAGGCGTCGATCGCGCCGGGAGGGGTGAGAGACGTGACTCGCTCGCTCGGTGACTGCTCGAGCTGTAGAGCGATCTGCGGCCACCAGGATCGATCGTCGGCGACGATCGATCCCGCGAGATCGAAGCCGCAGGCCCTCACCGCCGCCTGTGTCTCCTCGAACGAGGGATGACGCTCGTCGTGCTCCCAGCGGGCGATGGTGGCCTGGCGGCAGCCGAGGCGTTCGGCGAGCTCTCGCTGAGACAGGCCGGCCCGCCGCCGCGCCATGAGAACGAAGTCGCCGCCTTGCATACCAAAATGGTATCGCAATGTGGTTGCGGGCCATAGACGCATGGCGAGTTCGCCACTGCTGTCGTGGCATAGGACTCGCCCGCTCGGGCACCTGTGAGCAGACGAATGCGATCGCCAGAGCCGGCCGAGTCGCAGGTGCCCGGGTCGCCGCTCCGACGGCCCGGCTCACGTCCGCTGCTGCATAGGTGTTAGTCCCGTCAAGGTTGGTTTGGCTCGTGAAGGCGAGCGATGGGCGGTTGGTGGCCGAGGCTGAGTGTTTGCGTTGATGGTGTAGTGCCAGAGCCATCCGTCAAGTGCGGCGGTGGGTTCGGTGCTGGTGCGCTAGATCGCGCCGTAGGCCCAGCCGGCGGCGAGGGTGCGGATGAACCCGTTCGGCTTTGCCGTTGGTTTGGGGTCGGTAGGCGCTCTCTCTCGCCGTGGTGTCGGTGGTTGCTGTGGTCTGGATCGCGGTCGTGCGTGCGCGTAGGATGCGCGCGCGTCGCATCCTGATCCCGCTGCCGTTGTTGATACGCGGCCGATTGAGCCCGGCGAAGCCTTCGAGAACCCGGTGACTCGGGAGCGAGCGGTTCTCGTCGAGGCGCCTTGGTGGAACGCGGAGGGTTGTGCGGTGGCTGACATGACCGCGCTGCCGGGCGCGCGCGTGGTCGGGGAGCACCTTCATCCAAGCCTGCACGAGTCGTTCACCGTCCGTGAGGGTGAGCTGACGGTCCTGCGAAACGGTGGGCGGTCCGTCGTGCGCGTCGGCGAGCGTGCGGACATCGAGCCCGGTGTCTGGCATGACTGGTGGAACGAGGGTGGGGTGGCTGCGCTCGTCCGGGTAGAGGTCACGCCGGGGGAGCGGTTCGCGCACCTGATCGAGACGCTGTTCGGGCTGGCGCGCGAAGGCCACGTGAACAAGCGTGGGATGCCGGACCCGCTGCAACTGGCGCTTGTCGCAACCGAGTTCTCCGACGTGATCGTGTTTCGCAAGCCACCGGCCGCTGTGCAGCGCGTGCTGTTTGGGGTGCTCGCCCCGATCGCACGTCGCAAGGGCTACCGCGCGACGTACCCGAGCCTCTCCAGGACGGTATTGGCGCCTCGTCCGCTCCGACCGCGGCGGGCCGACCAGCGGTGAATTGGGTCCTCGCGCGCTGAACACGCCTGCGCGAACCTCGCCAGCGGGGAGTGTTTGACTCGGCGATACTGAGCGGCGATGCAGATTCCGCCGCCTACGTCTTACGCTCAGCGCGCCGGCGCGAGCATCGCGTACCAGGCATTCGGCAGTGGGCCGCCCGTCGTGTTGCTGCCTACGGCGCCGTCGCATCTGGATCTGATGTGGATCGACCCCGGGTATACGCAGGTGCTGCGCCGACTGGGGTCCTTCGCGCATACGGTGATCTTCGATCAGCGGGGTGTGGGTCTGTCTGACCCTCTGGACCATGTGCCCACTGTTGAAGAGGGCGCCGATGACCTGGAGGCGGTAATCGATGCCGCGCGCGTGGAGCGTGCAGTGCTAGTCGCGATGGGAACGGCCTATCCGGCCGCGGCGATGTTTGCGGCTCGCTCGCCTGAGCGTGTGGATGGTCTGGTGCTGGTCTCTCCGTGGGCGGTGGGCATCCGTGCGGTGGGCGATACCTCGGCGATCGTCGGCTACGACGAGCGGATGCACCAGGCGATGGTCGGATGGCAGGATGCGGTCGACCACCATTGGGGCGAGGGACGGACGATCGAGCTCATCTCGCGCGCGATTGCGACACCGCGCGTGATACGAAGCTGGGGGATGCTCGAGCGAGCGGCTGCGTCTCCGGCGATGATCCGCGCCGTCACCCAGGCCGCGTTCGAGATCGACCTCCGCAATGCCTGACCGCGATTCAGGTTCCGACCATCGTTGTCGCCCGTGAGGGGAGCTATCAGCCACGCGCGATTCCTGAGCACGTCGCCCATCTGATCCCGGGTGCCGAGTTCGACTGGCAGCCGGAGGCGCGAGCCACCGACGGCGTCGAGGGCTTCATGGCGCCCTTCATCGACGCCGCCGAGCGGATGGTGAGCGGCGGCCGGACGGTGCGACCGACCAGCCGGATCCTGGCCACCGTCCTGTTCACCGACATCGTCGGCTCCACCCAACGCGCCAATGCCATCGGAGATCACGCGTGGGGTGAACTACTGGACCGCCATCAGTCGCTGCTCCGTGAGCACGTCATCGATGCCGGCGGCCGAGTCATCCAGATGATCGGCGACGGATCACTGAGCATCTTCGACGGTCCCGGCCGGGCGATCCGTTGCGCAGCCGACTTCGCCACGGCAACGCGGGCTCTCGACGTCGACATACGGGCGGGACTGCATACCGGCGAGTGCGAGATTCTCGACGAGGACATCACCGGCCTCGCAGTCCACATCGCCGCGCGCGTGAGCGCCCTCGCCGGACCAGGCGAGGTGCTCGTGTCGCGGACCGTCAAGGATCTCGTTGTCGGATCCGGACTGGAGTTCGCTCCCCACGGCACGCGCGAGCTCAAGGGCGTGCCCGACAGTTGGGAGCTGTTCGCCCTCGCGGATGGTCGGACTCCTACCGTTGCGGTGACGCCGGAGCAGCCGCTAACGAGGCCGTCCGATCGGATCGTCCTCGCTGCCGCCCGGCGGGCACCATCACTGGTCCGGATCGCTGGACGCTTCGCCAGAACCTGAGCTCGGCTCGGACCTCAGTCCACGGAACACAGCACCCAAACGTCGCCTCATCAACGCCGCCAGAACCTAACGCCACCCACGCGTCACGGCACCACGCAACGCTGGCGGCGCACGCAAACCCCGACTCACACAGAATCGCGTTCGTGGCAACCCAATCGCGCGGCCGCCGGCTGGCCACGCCATCGCTATGTCGCCAAACCAGAAGCCAGCTCAGCGCCACTGGCGATGAGCGAAGCGATCGTGCCGGCCGGCCCGACCCGAGCCCTGGTCATCGCCGATAGCGGGGCCGAGGCGTTGAAGTACAGACCCCCGCTGGTGCATGGGCGCTGCTCCAGCAGAGGCAATGCCTGCTGCAGGCACGGATTCGCGCCTGCGACCAACGCCCCGGACCCGCGCTGCTCCGTTGCATGGAGGCTGTCGGGGAAAGGCGTGTCGTCCGGGGCGTTTAAGACCATTCTGTGATGAGTCAGAACTTCATCGTGGTGGATCGGGAGCAGGTGTTGTTGTTGCCGCCGTCGTTGCGGGATTGGCTGCCGCAGGATCATTTGGCGTGGTCGATCCTGGGGGCGGTCGAGGAGATGGATCTGAGCGCGTTCTATGGCGCGTATCGAGATAACGGGCAGGGGCGGGCGGCGTATGAGCCGTCGATGATGGTGGCGCTGCTGCTCTATGCGTACGCGCGCGGCAATCGGTCCTCGCGCGGGATCGAGCGCGAGTGTCGCGAGGACGTTGCCTATCGGGTGCTGGCAGCGAACCTGGCGCCGGATCATTCGACGATTGCGGAATTTCGCCGGCGTCATGAAGCGGCGCTGGCTGGTCTGTTTGGCGAGGTGCTGTTGCTGTGCCGGGAGGCCGGCATGGTGAAAGTCGGGGTGCTGGCGGTGGATGGGACCAAGGTCGCGGCCAACGCGTCAAGTCACGCCAATCGCGACTATGAGCAGCTCGCGCGCGAGATCCTGGAGGACGCCGCGCGGATCGACGCCGAAGAGGACGCGCTCTACGGCGAGCGGCGTGGTGATGAGCTCCCAGAGCAGTTGACGACCGAGCACGGTCGGCGGGCGTGGTTTCGCGAAGCCAAGCGGCGATTGGACGACCAGCGCGCCCAGGAGGCCAAGCCGATCCCGCGGTCGCGCCCGGCGCGCGTGAAGGAGGCCAAGAACCGGTTGCAGGAGGAGTTGTGGACCGAGCAGTGCGCCAACGCTGCCTATGAGGCATGGCGGGCGCGCGGGATCAGCGCCGACGGTGCACGGCGGATGGCGTCTGGGACGGTCAAACCCTACGTGCCGCCCGACACTCCACAGGGGAAGATCAACGTGACTGACCTTGACTCACGGACTCTGAAGAAGGTCGGTGGCTATGTGCAGGGCTACAACGCGCAGGCGGTCGTCACCGAAGACCAAGTGATCGTGGCGGCGGAGATCTCGATCGCGACGCAAGACTTCGGGCATCTCGGACCGGTCGTGTCGGCCGCCCGCGCTGAGCTGGCGAGTGCCGGCGTGGATGAGCAGCCGGCGATGGTGCTCGCCGACGCTGGCTACTGGCACAGCGAGCAGATGGACCAGCTCGCTGCTGACGGCATCCCGGTGCTGATCCCGCCCGACGCATCCAAGCGCCGCGGCCAGCGACCCGGGTGGAGTGGCGGGCGATATGCCTGGATGCGCGCGCTGCTCGCCACCGAGCTCGGTACTCAGCTTTATCGAAGACGGCAAGCGATGATCGAGCCGGTGTTCGGCCAGATCAAATTCAACCGCCGGATCGATCGGTTCCAACGAAGAGGCAGAGCAGCAGCACGCTCAGAGTGGCGCCTGGCGGCCGCGACACACAACCTGCTGAAGCTCCACAGCCATCAACTGGCCGTCTGCGGGGTCTAGACGCACCGCGAAACGCATCATCACGCGCACGACGCACATCTCCCGGCCACATCCGCGGCCAGTCACCAGGAGACCGCTGCAACTTTCCCCGACAGCCTCCATGGAAAGCAGCACTCTGGGCGAGGCTGTCAAGTTGCGACGAAGCAGGAGCGGGTCGACAGCACCGGGCAGCGTTGAGTCTGGGCCATCGAAGACGTCTTGAGGAATTGCCGCGGCGCGTCTCGCTGGCACGAACCTACTTGCGCAGAGATGGTGCCGTCGTCAGGGACAAGATGCTCGCAATTCACCGGTCCCGCCGTCAGGTCTGGATGATGGTTGGGCGGCTCGCCGATCGGCTTGTTGGCCGGTCACTGGTGTGATTGGCGCCTCAATTTGATTTCGAGCGTCGGGATCTTGGCGGTATGACTGACCTGTTCGATCAGGGCGTTGGCGAGGGCCGGGTTGACGTCGATTATCGATGCGACAATCTCGAGGATGTTCGGAAGATCGTCATCCGGTCGCCCGGCGGTTCGCTGGGGGATGGGCATCGGTATTCGTTTCTGGTTAACCTCGTCGATGACCTTTCGGCAGTGATCCTGTTGCTGCCGGTGCGAGTCGTCCCATTCGATCTCGACCGTGTCGTACCGCAAGGTGGTTGTTACCGCTCGTTCGGGATAGCTGTTCTTGAGCACCTCCGGCGAGCACTCGTTGACGGTCACTCCGAGCCCACGGCAAAGTTGCCGTGCGCGACGGGAGCACCGGGCGGCCCGGTGAGCGCTAGGTGTGCGCCGGTGAGGGTGTAATCGAAGGTCAGGCGCTGCGTGCGGGACTGCCAGCCCTCCAACGGATCGGGAACGGAAGTGTCGACGTCAAGGTTGACGGAGCCTCGGGTTCGTTTAGGACCGCACCGCCGACCGTCCAGACGTACCTGGGGAGCTCGTAGCAGAATGACAGGCCGTCCACGGTGTAGGTCTGCTGGGCCGTCCGGTGGCGGTAGCTGTGCGGCGCGATGAGTGCAAAGAGACATGGCCTGACGTTGACCTGCCGCCAGGACGTGTATTCGGGGCCGCCGAGTTTTCGGTCGGTTGTCACGTCGACGCCGAAGTTCCGCCAGTAGTTCGGTCCTCCGACACGGACGCGCGCCCAGAGGTCGTCGGGGCCGACTTCCAGCAAGCAAAGGGTGAAGTCGGGGCCCGGTAGTCCACTGAACACATGCAGGTCTTGGTCGCCGAGGACGTTCGAGAAGGAAGAACACCGGCGACACAGAACCGCTTTATGGTGGGGCTGTATCCGTGCACGACGATCCCCGGGACGGGTTAGCCGGCAATGCGGCTGAGCGCAGGCCGGCGTCGTAGCCTCGGGAGCGTCGCACCTCTATGTCGTAATGGTGGTGCGGCGACACTGGGTCTGGAGGCAGGATCGCGGCGATAGGTCCGGACACTTGCTTGCTCGCCTTGCGGACGGTGTGATGATGGGGTCCAGACCCCATTGTCAGGGGTCTGTCTGGCCTCTACGGTACCCCCCAGCGATCGGGCGAGGTGTCTATCCGTGGCGGTTTGGGTGACTGTCCGCTTCGCAGAAGCTTTACCAACATCGCGCCGTGACCGCGGCCCCACTGTGGCCTGCATTTGGGGTGACCAGTGGCTAATGCAGACCGGAGGCCGATGGCCCACGCCGACCGAGCAGGTCTTCACGTTCTTGTCTTCCGGGCGCCGACGCGTGTCGCGGACGCGGTCTCGTTGCGGGCGGTCGGCTCATCGAATCCCTCCGGTTCGGGTGGCAACTCTTTCTCCGGCCGGGGGATGGCCGCGCCAGCGTGGCAGGTCCCCAGGAAGCGGGGGGCGCGACCGTCCGGGTTTCGGTCATCCGTGGGCTCTCGTCTCGAGATGTTCGATGCCCGGACCACGCATAACCACACCCTGATCGCGACGCACTTCAAAGCAACCGCCATTTTCACCGGGCCGTACGGCTCTCATGGATTCGCGGTGACCAACGAGCGGACCGAGTCTGAAGGAGTGGGTCGCAGCGAGATCCCGGACGACAGGATCGCCCGCCACCAGATCTTTCACAGCACGACTGGTACCTCCTCGCTAACTGCGCGCCACGGCAGCGCCCGGCACTCCCGGCGAGAGACTGGGCGTCCGAACGCAGAGCCCAGCCGCCCCGGCGGATACACTGAGCGAGAGGAGTGGGTCTAAGTGTCGAGCTTCAAGCTCGACAGGCTGGGATGCGTAGTGCTGACCGTTCTGATCCTGGGGGCCGTCTCGGGTGATGTTGCGGTGGCCGGTGGTGCGAAGCGTTCGGTACCGCGACCGAGTACCTACGTGGCTGGTCCGTTTGGACAGAAGACCGAGGATCGGTTTGTGAGGGATCTCGCGTCGGTCGGCATCGGCGTCTATCAGATCCGGGGTGCCGGACCGGTGCGCGCCGTGCGCGGGCGTGTCTCGCCTGTGCGCTTGACGGTCGATCAGGCGCGCTCGCTCGCGCTCGGTGTATGGTCGCATGCCGGGCAGAGCGGGGGCACGTTGGATGGCTTCGCGGGTCCGGTGAGGCTGTCGTCGAAACGCAGCCTTCGATCGGGATTAGTGATCGCGGCGTGGGCGAAGCGGGCGCGGACGCCGAGCGCTGCGCTCGCGCGGCGGATTCTCGGCCACGTCCATTGGAAGCTCTATCGATCGGTGGTGTTTCCAGCCGCGGTTCCACTGCTGTTCGCGTCAGATGTCGCCATGCAGCTTCGTGGCCACGCGGCGGGGCAGCGCTCGGCGATCGCCGCGGCTGCGACAGCCGACCCGTGTACGGCCGTCCAGAGCTTTCTAACCGAGACGATCGACAACGTCTTCAACGCGATCGGCCATATCCGGACTGACAAGGCCAAGATCGACCGGCTATTCGGCAAGGGTGTCTTCGCCGATATCGTCAAGGGCGTCGGCGACATCCTGTCGTTCGGCGCGAACACGCTTGTCGATGCCGCACACCAGATCGTCCTCGGCGGCGTCAAGATTCCAATGCTGGCGGTCACCAATGCTGTGGCGGGGGTGGCCGCGGTGGTCACTGTCGTCGGCTCGGTAGCCGCCGAACTGGTGCCCTGGACGGGCAGAATCCACGGATCACCGAACCCAATCGCTAAGGGCGTCTCTGCCGGTGTCCCCGGCACCTTAAGCCTCGATGTCACCGCGCCCGGCGGAAATCTGCAGTGGCCGGCGATCATCGCCGGCTGCGCCGGGACATTGGGCATCACGCTCCCCACGCTTACACCGCGCGACGCCGACGTGAACTGGAACATCACCAACCAGGAGCCCGGCGAGCTGATTGTCCGCAAGAGCGACAGCGGCCCGCTCGACGCCAACGGCACTGCCAAGCTCAACTTCGAGACAACGACAGAGACGCCGCAGGAGGCTCAAGGCAACCCGAGGATTGGTGATGTCCTGGTGCTCGTGAAGGTCCACCGCACGGACCTGGACCAACTCCGCGACCGCCTCACCCAGAACCTACTCGGCCGTCTACCCACGATGCTTAAGGACACGATCGGCCCCAGCCTCCGAGCGGCGCTCACCCCGCTGCTCAACAACGCAACCAACAAGATCACCACGGTCCAGGACCTCGACGTCAACGAAGTGGAATTGGTCCGCTACCACGTCGCGAAACCGCCGAAGCAGCCGCCAAAGGCGAACGACGGTTCCGTGTTCAGCCTCCTGATCCCGTGGCCGGGGAGCCAGGGCCGTGTCCCCCCCTTGCTCGACATCCACTCATGCAGCGGATTGCGCGGACCATGGCGAGGGACGCTGAACAGCGGCGGTTTAACCAATCCGATGGTCCAGGCCATGCGACCGATCCATTTCATTGCGCCGACCGTCCTAACCGGCAGCGCCAGCGGCCAAATCCCGGGCGACGTTGCGGGAGAGGTCTTTAACCTCAACCTCAGCTGGAACATCCCCGTACGCGTGTCGGGCGGCACGCACCCGACCATGTCCTTCCCCGGAGCCACCCGACACCTAGTGAACATCCTCTCCAGCCCAGGCCTTCCCGACCTCACCCTCGACAGCGGCGCTGTGAAGTTCCAGCCAATAGCCGACCGCGCATTCCCACTCAGTACGCACAGCGCCGCCTGCAAATAAGAAAGACGTTTATGTCCCGCGGTTGACGCGACCCGGTGGTGAAGACGGCCAGCACTCGGCGTGCCTGGCGCGCGCGAATCGCGGCCGCGCGGACAGCGAATCGAAGAGCAAGGTAGCGACCGGGTTCACGATACGCGATCGGCGGCGCTGTGGCGGACGGCGTTCCCGGCTTGCCGGCGTACTGCGCAGCGGGACGTGATCCGGTGTCGACCATGGAGGGTTTGGATCCGCATCGGGCACCGATCTCCGCACGAACTCTCAGAACACAGCGCCCCCTGCAGGCCGGTGAGCAGTTCTGGCGGGCGCGCAGCGGGGCGCTTCATTCGCACAACCCGGGAATCGCGCCAAGCTCGAGACGGACATTGCCCCTCGCACGAAATCTCAGCAGTCTTGACTGATCGGTCGGGCCGGCCGAGGCTTCCGCTTTGGACGAGGACCAGCAGTCTCCGTCACGCGCCTCCTGACGCTGGCCGAACAGGACGCCGGGTGGCCGGCTCGGGAGGGGTGGCGGCCGAGCCTCGCTCCGGCCCCGCGTGCCGTGCTTCGGTTCAGACCGGAGCCGCGTGAAGGCACGTCGGACCGTCGGCTCGGTCCACGCTCCGCGTCAGACTGTGGTCATGCCAACTGCACGATCCACCACCAGCGCCGACACCGACCGGGTGCGCATCACAACGTGGACTTTCGAAGCCGGGGAGGACACCGGCCATCACCGTCACGACTACGAGTACATCGTGGTGCCGGTCACGGGCGGCACCTTCGCGGTCGTGGAGCCAGACGGAACGACACGCCAGATGACCCAGGAGGCCGCGGTCGCCTATCTCGGGCGAGCAGGCACCGAGCACAACGTCATCAGCCGCAGCCACCGTACCTCGGTGTTCGTGGAGGTGGAGCTCAAGCGGTGAGCTCAGCATCAACCGAACTCTCGGATCGCATTGGCGGCGTCTGACCGCTGACAAAACCGCGGTCGGCGTCAGCAGCGGCCAGCGACCGCGACCCCGCCCGAGCTCGCGCTGACCGCCGCGGCTGGACACCCGCGGCTCGCCGTAACCAGGGCTCCGGGTGAGGGCTCTGCGTTGGTTCCCGTGCCTGGGTGAGACCCGGGCAACTGGAGTAGCGGATTTGGCGAGATGCGGGTCGGACGCCGTCGACGGTGACGAGACCTGCATTCGTGCCGGCGCGTGTGGGCGTCGCGCTACTGCCGCTTGGTCCGATACACAGGGACCTATGACGGTTTTTACGACCGATTCGGTTGAGTCGGCGGACGGCACGACGATTGGGTTCCGGCGAACTGGTTCAGGTCGGCCCCTCGTGCTTGTACACGGTGGCATGCTCGCCTCCCAGCATTTCGTCGCGCTCGCGGGGGAACTCGCGGCGGACTTCGAGGTTGTGGTCCCCGACCGACGCGGGCGCGGGATGAGCGGACCATACGGCGACGCGGTCACACGGGTTGTTGATCGCGAGGCTGCCGATATTCGCGCGGTGATCGCGCAGGTGGGTGCGCGCGATCTGTTCGGCCTCAGCACTGGAGCGCTCGTGAGCCTGGGCTCGGTGCTCGGCACAACGTCGGTGACGAGACTCGCGCTGTATGAGCCGCCACTGTCCGTCGGCGGTTCTATAGCGCTCGGTTGGATGGGCCGCTACGAACGCGAGATCGCTGCCGGCAAGACGTCATCCGCGCTGATCACCGTCATGCGTGGCCTGCGTGTCGACCGGATCATGAGCCGCGTTCCGCACGCTGTGGCTCCACTGATGGATTGGATGCTGCACAGGGAGCGCCCCGCACCTGGCGATGTGGCGATCCGGGATCTCGTGCCAACGTTCCACTACGACGTGGGGATCGTCGAAGAGACGGCCGACCGCGTCGGGGACTACGCCAGCGTCCAAGCGGACGTACTCCTGATCGGTGGGGGAAAGAGCCCGGCGTTTCTCGGCCACTCCCTGGACGCACTGCAAGCTGGGTTGCCCAACTGCCGCCGGATGACCCTGCCTGGACTCGGACGTCAGGCTGCGGTCGACCAACCCGATCGCGTCGCCGCCGTCTTGCGCGACTTCTTCAAGGGCTGAGACGTCACGACATAGCGGCTGGCTTCCCGCTTTCGATGAGCGACGCGCAATCCCCAGCCGACGACAAGCCTCGCAGTTTGCGCGGAACCCAGCATTAGCAGGCCCTGGTGGGGCGACGGGAGCGGGTCCAGCGTTCTCAGTGTTTCGCAATCGAGCGGGTCGCTGGCCGCTTCCGCATCCTGTGGAGAGGTCGACTGACACGGGAGCGCTGAGCACTGTCCGTCCTGTTTCTCAGGCGCGTGGTTGCATGGCGGCTGCTAGCCGGGTGGTCATTCGGGCAAGCTCGGCTATCTCGGCTTGGCTCCACCCATCGAGAGCCTCGCTCATCACTGAGTTGCGGGCACGGTCGATCTTCTTGAGGGTGTTCTTGCCTGCTGCGGTCACGCTGAGCACGCGCTGGCGGCGGTCGGTCTCTGAGGGTTCGCTGTGGACGAGGCCGAGGTCTTGTAGGCGGGTGATCTGGCGGCTGACGGTGGAGTAGTCGCGCCCGACCTGATCGGCGAGCGCGCCGATCGTGAGGCCTGGCTGCATCGAGACGCGGACGAGCAGCGGGAACAGCGCGGTGTCCAGCGAGACGCCGGCGCGGGTCAGGATCACGTTGTCGCCCTGTGGCCGGTTGAGCACGCTGACGATCTGCAACAGGGCCTCATGGAGCGTCTTCAGTGGGTCGGGCTGACTCATCTCGCTCCAATGATAACGTATGTACCATGCACATATCTTCCGGTACATTGCCAAGGATAGCCGTGGTGATCGGCAGCAATCGGCCTGGCGGATCTGTCCACGAGATCGCGGCGTGGGTCCAGCGAGCGCTGCTCGCCACCCAGCTCTTGGAAGTCGAGCTGGTCGACCTCCAAGAGCTCGACTTGCCGTTTCTCGATGAGCCGATCATGGCCTCACGGGGACACTACGAGCACGAGCACACGGTCCGGTGGAGTGAGCTTGTCCAGTCCTACGACGGATTCGTGTTCGTGTTCCCGCAATACAACTGGGGCTACCCGGCGGTACTCAAGAACGCCTTGGACTTCCTCTACCACGAGTGGGCCGACAAGCCCGCCGGTCTGGTGACTTACGGCACTCGCGGCGGCGGGCTGGCGGCGACGCAGCTCAAGCAGGTTCTCCAGGGCCTGCACATGCGCAGCACCGAGACGAACATCGAGCTCAAGACCGAGGAGGCGATGTTCACACGCGACGACGGCAACTTCCACGACATCGACGCTGCGTTCGCCGACTACGTCGCCCAGGCCACCGCGCTTGCCAGCGAACTCAACCACTTGGTCAACGGCCGTGACTAGGCCGAGCCAAACAAGCCCACCTAAACGGAACCGGACTCCCAAGGAGACCTCATGATCGTTGTAACAACCCCTACCGGCAATGTCGGCAGCCAACTTCTGGCCAAGCTTCTCGACGCCGAGACCGAGCCGCTGCGGGTCATCGTCCGCGACCCGTCTCGACTAGACGATGCAGTTCGCGAGCGGGTGCAGGTGATCGTCGGCAGCCATGACGACCCAGCGGTCCTCGATCAGGCGCTCGACGGCGCGCAGGGACTGTTCTGGCTGATTCCGCCGAGCATGCGGGCGAGTTCGGCCGAGGAGTACTACCTCTCCTTCGCTCGGCCGGCGGCGGCGGCGATCCGTCGCCACCAGGTCGGTCACGTGGTCGGGATCTCCAGCGCAGGATGGGACTTCCCTCATCCGGCGGGTCTGCTTTCCGCAGCGCACGCGATGGACGCCGAGCTTGAGACCTCTGGAGCTGCGTACCGGTCGCTCGGGATGGGGTTCTACATGGAGAACCTGCTCAGGCCGCTCCCCCAAATGATCTCCGACGGAATTCTGTCCCTGCCGCTGAGCCCGGACCGTCCGCTGGCAATCATCGCGACCCAGGACATCGCGGCCGTCGCCGCCGGTCTCCTGCTGGACCGCAGCTGGGAGGGCACCGATCACCTTCCCGTCTTCGGTGACAACCTCACGCCCAACGAGATGGCGGCCACCATCAGCGACGTGCTGGGATCGCAGGTCACCTTCGAGCAGGCCGACCTCGAGCAGCAAACAGCGTCCACGATCAAGCGCGGCGTTCCTGAGGGCATGGCACGCGACTTCACGGCGATGTACTGGGCCCAGCAGAACGGAATCTACGACGAAGACTGGTCCCACGCCACCCCCACACCCACCAGCTTCCGGACGTGGTGTGAGACCGTGCTCGCCCCAGCCGCCCGCAACATCTCATGGGCGCCCGCGACGCTCAAACGGGAGGCCCCAAACAGCAACCGGCTCTAGCCTCCGACAATCCGCAGCGGATGTCAGTGGGCAACAGGGCAGCGCTGACCTGCTTTCGCTCGCCGACGCGTATCTCTGTCTCGACGGTTGCGTCTCAGAACTGCTGTAAATAGTCGAGCGGGTGCTGTCAGAGCGACGGCGTAGGTTCCCTCAGGTCCTGGCAGACGATGAAGGAGGCCTACGCCGTGAGACGCACGGTACCGCCGTCGGCGGAGATACAAGCTGAGATCGACAAGCTGCTGGGGAGCAGACTGGTCGATGATCCGCAGAAGATGTTGTCTGAGCTCGCGCGGCTCGGGCCCGGTTGATCAGGGCCCGGGAGGCGGCGGGACCGTTTGTCTCCAAGCTGTTCCCGAAGTGGCACTGCAAGCGGCTGCTGAGAACCGACCCGCTCAAAGCGCTGGTGATCGGCGGGTTCGTGCGTGGCCTGTCGATGCGTGACATCGAGTCTCTGTGTGAGGAGGCCGGGCTCGGGAAGACCTCGCGCTCGACGGTCGCGAGGATCTGCGCGGAGCTGCACGAACGCTTTGAAGCGTTCCGGCGCCGCTCGCTCTATGACGTCAACCTGGTCGTCCTGTTTCTCGACGCGATCTACCTCCCGGTCCGCCCCAGCGGCCCCAAGGAGGGCGTGATCTGCGCCTGGGGGATCACTGAGAACGGTGAGCGGGCGCTGGTGTCGGTCCGGTTGGGGATGCGCGAGACCAAGGACGACTGGCTCGAACTCGGCCGCGACCTCACCGCCCGCGGGCTCCCCGCGCCACGGTTGGTCGTGGCCGACGGCGCGGCCGGGCTGCCCTCGGCGGTCGAGGAGGTCTGGCCGCGCGCCGATCGCCAGCACTGCGCCGTTCACCGCCTGCGCAACCTCCTGGCCAAGCTGCCCAAGTCAGAGCAGGACCGGATCCGTTTCAACTACTGGGCAGCGCTCACCGACGCGACTTCGGTCAAGGACGGCAAGCTCCGCCTCCAGGTCCTGATCTCAGAACTCGAGCATGGCGGCTACCAATCGGCCGCTCGCTGTCTCTCAGATGACCTCGACGCCCTGGTCGTTCACTTGCGCTATCCGCTCAGACACCGCGAGCGGTGGCGATCAACCAACCTGCTCGAACGGTCACTCGGGGAGGTCCGCCGGCGCACGGAGGTGATGGGCCGCTTCCCCGGCGAGACCAGCTGCCTCTCACTCGTCTGGGCCGTGCTCGACCTGTTCTTCAGCCACGCCAGCAACGGCGCCACCTTCACCGACGTCGACCGCCAACACCTCTACCGAATCAAATACCAACAAGCCGACCCCGACACCCTCGACGAGGAGGTCACCGCCGCATAGACTCACCCCGGGAACCTCAAAACCGCGAGCGAATTTACAGCGGCAAAGGGACGCAACCGAAAGCAGCGCGTCACGATCGAACCTTCGTGGAAGGAGGACTCTCGGAGGTCTTGCGTGCGACGGCCGCAGCCGCCCGTCGGTCTCAGGATCTGGTCCGCTTCCCATGTTGCGCCGGAGCGTTCCAGCGGAGCTGCGCTGCTGCCTGGGCATGTTTGGTGAGGTCGAGCACTACGGCGTCTCGACCGTCGTGCGCGAGACCGTGGAGCCTACGTGGCGTCCTGACACCGCAGCGCCCCGGTGCGGGACGACCACCGGCTGGCCTGACGGCAAGCCGTGCGCGACCTTGGCCGCGAGCGGGAGGCCCGTCGAGTCGATGTTCGCAACTCGACGGGCCGCCCGACGTTGGGCACCTCTCGGTAGAGGTAGACGATCTTGGTCGGCAGCCTGACCGTTGGCCCTGGCTGGTCAACGCCGAGCAGCGCGTCGGCGTGGCTGATCTGCGACTCGGCGAGCCCCAACGTCGTGAGCCCCGACTGGATCTCGCATTTGCCGGTCACCGGCAGGTGGGTGTGTCCGTACCGTACGGCGATGATGCCGCGGGACAGCTGTCGATCGCCGCGGCCCAGCGTGCGCACGCCCTGCACCCAGTCGCGCTGCGCCGGGCGCTGTGCCGGGTCGACGTGCAGGCGGGCGACCACGAGCGAGTAGTAGTCGGCCGCGGCCTGGTTGCGCCGGAGGTACGTGTTGAGGATGTGCTCGGGGAGGGTCTGCTTCAGCAGCGGCGTTCCCATCGCGATCATGCCGGCGAGCGTCGGTTTGGGCGCCTTGGCGATGAGCGGCGTTGTGGTCTTGACCGGCTTGTTCTTGTAGGGCTGATACGGCGCGGCCATGTACTTCGGATGCCGAACACCGAGCAGCGAGTCGGCGTTGGCGAAGAAGTAGTTGCTCAGGCGCAGGTCGGCGACTCCCTCGTCGACCAGGCGCTTGCCGCGGGTCGGGTGGTGGTAGACCTCCTCGTGCTCTCCGTAGGCGACGATGTTGTCGGCGCGTTGTTGCAGGTCGGCGCCCAGCACCCACTCCCATTTCTCCGGCAGCTGCGCGGAGTCGGCGGGGATGCGACTGACGGTCAACGCGGCATCGTCGGTTACCACCGCGTTTTGCCCGAGGCCTCCGTAGTTGCGCGAGTACTTTACCTCGACGAACGGAGTCTCGTAGGCGATCTTGGCGGTCAGCGCGGTCTTGGCCTTGACGGCGCCGGTCGAGGACGGCGTGGCGCTGGCGAGCGCCGGACCGGTGCTCAGTGCAAAGACGGCCGCGACCGCGGCTACCTGGCGCGTGATGAACGGCATGTGATCTCCTGTGTGATGAATGTGCGAATTGATGACACTTAGCGAACCGGCCATGTCCCGCGCCCGTCGAGCTTTCCTACAAGCGCCTAGCTCAACGGGCGCGTCAAAGCCGACCGCGGCTTCGGCACGCAGAACAAGAACTGCTCCGCTGGGTCGGCGGCTGTTTGACGACTTCGAGCGGGGTCGTGTTGGTCGGTTAGGCGCTGGTGCTCACGGCTCGCGTGCTTCCGCAATCGCAAGCGTGTCGATGTATTGCCGGAACCGGGCCACCTTGTCGTCTTGCACTGTCCAGATATGGGCGTAGGTCGCGGAGGCTCGTTTTCCCGTGGCACGATGCACGCACGTGAACGTCCCGACCGAGACGACGGTGTTGTTTTCCGCGCTGATGTACTCGTGCGGCTCCGGCGAGAAGCTTGCCCATTCGTCCATGAGCGGGGCGAGGACCTTGTCGATGATCGGCTGTGGTCCGCGTTCGTCCAGGCCGAAGTCGAGCATCGTCTCCCATTCGATGTCGTCGGCCATCAGCTCGACGAGTCCTGGAACGTCACCCGCCTTCAGGCGGTCGTAAAAGCGCTTTACGGTCTCAACTGGCGCGCTCATTTGCCCGCTCCTTTCTTGTGTTCTCAAGGCGGTTAGATCCGCCGTTCTCAATTGGTGCCGGGAGCGGCCCGACTCTTGCCGGGGAGCCGGGAAATCCGCACCGCGCGACAGCCGTCAGTTAGATGGCTGCATCGCGAACAGTCGTCCTTGTCCCGCGCGAGCCCCGACGAATAAAGCCGCGTGGCGGCTGTCGCTGCTGCGCTCGCCTACGGCTCGCTTCGCGACGACAGCCGCTACATCCCGGGTGCGAACACCCGACTGCGACTCGCGTGTGCGGCCGGTCAGCGCCAGCCGCGAGATGCGACCACGGAAACTCCGGCTGCGGTGGCGCCGGCCGGAAGGGCGACCGGCGAGCTTTGTAGCTCGGTCAGGTCTCCGCCCTGCACCGTGAACACTCCGACCGCGTGGGCGGCGCTCTCGTTGACGTACAGCGTCCGTCCGTCGGGGCTGACCTCCGCGTCGAGCGGTCCGGGGTTGTTGCCACTCACCGTGGTCGTTCCCAGTAGCGTCAGCGTCCCGTTCTGGGCGATCGCGTAGCGCGAGATGTTGTCGGAACCGGCGTTGACCGCGAACAGGTAGCGTCCGTCGGGGGTGATGGCGACCCAGCACGGCGCTGTCTGGCCGTCGGCGTAGGGGGAGGCCCCGATCGAGGACAGCGTCCCGCCGAAGCCGTCATCGAAGGCCGACACGGTACCCAGGTCGGTGCCGTTGTGGGGATTTGAGACGAACAGCTGGTCGGGGTTGATCGGACTGAACTGGCTGCCGAACGCTCCCAGGCCCTGGCCCGGGTACGGCGAGCCCGCCGCGGCGTTCAGGTACCCGTCATTCCTCACCGTGTAGCTGGCGATCTGCGAGGAGCCGATCAGCGTCGCGACCAGCTTGGTGCCAGTTGAGTTGAACAACACGTCGCCCGGCTCGGAATTGGCCGGCAGCGGGAACGTTGCATGCGGCAGCGCAACCAGACGGCCGAAGGGGGTCAGCACAAACCCGGTCAGGTTTGGGGCCGCCGGGCCGGCGTTGACGACGTACACGAGGTTGCCGTGCACGGCGATGCTGACGGGGTCAACGCCACCGGAGGACACGACGCCGCCCGGCACCTGCGCCAGGGAACCGTCGGACTCGGTGCGCAGCACCGACAGCTGGTTTGAGCCGGCATCGACAGCGAGCTCATAGCGTCCGTCGAGGGCAGTCTGGATCGCGCCCTGCGAGGCCAGCCCCGTCCCGGTGCCGGCGCCGCCGGCGGTAAACGGCGAGCCCGGAAGCGGCGTGAGCGAACCGTCGGTGTGGCGCTCGAAGCCGGCGATGGTGTTCGCGCCGGCCGTGTTGTCGTTGAGGTACACGTACCCGGCGGCCGGCGCTCCTCCGCGGTGAGGCCAAAACGCATGGTGGTTGGTCGCGGCGGAGGCTGGAGCAGCGACCGCGGCGACCGCGGCCGCCGTCGCCGCCAGGCCGGTCAGGATTGTGCTGAGCCGGCGGTGCGAGTCGAAGGCGTGTGATGACGCGCATCTGTCCTTGTTCTCCCTTCGTGAGTTGAGGGTGACGTCCTTATGACGTCCGCTTCGTTTGTCACGCCGGCTGGCATGTTCTTACCGGCCGCCTTGCCGTACGGGCGGTCAGCCTTCGGTCAGAAACCCCCCACTCGGCCCCAAGGGCCACCCGTTGGCCACCGCCGCGACCAGCGACTCGGTCACCGCCTCGGGCCAGGCTCCCCGGCTGCTGACCTCGAGGATCGGTGGGTCAGAGTTCAGCTCAGCCAGACGGGCCGAAGCTCTCGGTCCCGACTTGGCTCGGCGGGTGCCCGAGCGCAGTGAGAACTCGGCGCTGCTGCTGCGATCGGCCGCCTGACTAAGGGGCTGAAGCGAAGCACTTCGATACGTGTCCGGCGCGAAGGGACTCGACCGGTGACCGGCGCCGGACGCGCATCATTCGAGAGTTCGCCCTCGACTCGCGGCCACAGGCGGGGCGCTTGGACTGCTGTCGCGCGGTGCTATGAGCGCGGATCGCTGGCCGGTAGATTGGTGGCGTGGGCGGCCGGGCGGCGGCGAGGACCCAGAAGATCGGTTACGGCGGGGAGGCGTGCCCGAACCGGCGGGCAAGTTCGAGCAGACCGTCGTGATCCTGGCGACACGCGGGGCAGGCGCGCAGATGAATCGCAGTGCCGGGATACGTCGTACCGGGGTCGTCGCCTGCGAGCTCAAGCTCGATGTAGGCGTCGAAGATGTCGGTGCTTGCGCCGCATCCAGGGTCCCGGTCTTCGGATCGCAGCAGATCCTGTAGGTGCGTGTCGTCAGTCACGACTTCTGTCCTCCGGGAACACGGGGTGACCGTCGGCGGCCATGCTCTTGCGCAGGCTGCGGCGGGCGTCGAACAGGTTTTTGTAGATCGCGTTTCGATTCGACCCGAGCTCGAGCGCCAGGACGTCGATCGAGACATCATTGAGAGCGACCGCCACGAACACCTCGCGCTGGCGGGCGGTGAGCTGATCAACGGCTGTCGCGAGCAGGGCGAACTGCTCGCGTCGCTCCACGCGCTGCGCGGGATCCGCCGAAGCGGAGTCAGCGGGTCGCTTCCACGCACGCTCAGCGTGCGGCGGCTCGCGCTGCCAGGCGTGCCTGCTCACCAGGCGTGAGATCTCAAAGATGACGAACTTGTATGTCCACGTGGTGAAGCGGCTGAGCCCGGCGAACTGCTCGAGCTTGGCCAAGATCTTCACCAGAGCATCGTCGGCGGCCTGCTGAGCGAGATCGTCGAACTCCGGCCCGCTCACCGATCCCAGCTGAGCGCGGCGTCGAGACAGCTCGTGGCGGGCGCTTTTCAGCAGGAGCGCGTGTAATGCGGCGACCGTCTGCTCGCGCCTTGGATGGCCCATCCGCAGCTGCTCGGTCCAGCGTCTTGAGGCCTGATCGCATGCCGCAGGCGGCGTCCGGGGAGCGCTCATCGCATCTCGTGAGTCTGCCCTCATACGCGGGATCGAAACGTCCCCGCGCGGCCTCCGGGCGTGAGCGAGACTAGGCACGCAGGATGGCCGCCAAGCTGGCTGACGAGGAAGCCGCGTGTGAGATCTGCGATCTCGTCGGCCTGTTCCTCGAGGGCGAAGTGGCCGGCGTCGAGCAGATGCACCTCGGCGCCGGGCACGTCGCGCTTGAACGCCTCGGCCTCAGCGGCCTCAAAGGACGCGTCGTAACGGCCCCACGTCACCAACAGCGGTGGCTGATGAGTACGAAGCCACCCCTGCCAGGCAGGGTAGCTCGCAACGTTCGTCTGGTAGTCGAAGAACAGGTCGGTCTGGATGTCGGCCTGCCCGGGACGCTGGAGAAACGCGAGCTCATCAGTCCACAGATCCGGGTCGTAGGTTTCTGGCGTGGGGCTCTTTCCGATGTGACGCAGACGGGTCGCGGCGGGCGAGAGGAAATTCTTGCGCAGCGCCGCCTCATGTTCGGCGCGGTGAGCCCAGAATTGACGGCGGGGCTCCCACAGCGGCCCGAGGCCGTCCTCGTGGGCGACCGCGTTCTGCACGATCAGCGCCTGGACCCGCTCGGGGTGCGCCAGCGCCAGCCTGAACCCGATCGGTCCGCCGTAATCCTGCAGAAATAGGACGTACCGCGTGAGACCGAGCTTGGCGGTGAAGGCGTCGATGACCTCGGCGAGGCGATCGAACGTGTAGTCGAAGCCAGCCGGGTCTGGCGTGTCGCTGTGCCCAAACCCGGGATAGTCCGGCGCGACCAGGTGGAAGGCATCCCCCAAGCGGGTCAGCAGCGGTTCCCACATGCGTGAGGAGGACGGGAAACCGTGCAGCAGCAGGATGGTCGGTGCATCGGCTGGGCCTGCCTCGCGGTAGAAGATCTCCACCCCATCGACCTCAACCGTGCTGTACGTCGTCATCTGGTCTCACCTTCAGTCGGGGCCGTTCCTCGAACATCCGTTTCACCGTAAGTGCTGCGTGGACGACGGTTCTTACCGCCGCGACTGCACTTCACCGGGCTGCCTGTTTGGAGCGATCTCGGCGACGCGCGGCGACATGGCTATGCGGGGTATGTCGGCCGATCGCGCCTTTGAACTCAGCAGTCTCAACTGCAGACTTGCCCGACCCGCCGACGGCGTGCTGTCTCACAGAAGCCAAATCTTGCCCTCCCGCATTCCTGGATCCTCCGGGCGGGGCGAGATGCGCTGCCTCGTCACCGCGGTCTCACCCAGGTCCTCAGGCGCAGAAGTTGGTGGGCGCCGCGTGAACACTACGTCACGCGCATTGTCTTTCGCCTCTTTGCTGTCCGGCGAAGCGGAGGGATCCACGCGGCCGCCTCATAGATCGAGAGCGAGGTCAGATCCTGGCGCTGCACAGCACAGCAAGATCCGGTGATCACCCGGAGCTTCCAGCGGTGCGGTGACGAGTCGACCGTCCCGCTGAGAAGCTCGCCTGCATCACGGGTTCCGGTCAGCCGTCGCCTGGCGGCTCGTAGCGATAGCTGCGGCCGAGCGCGGCGCATCGCGATGAGCTTCAGCGTCGGATCCGTCTATCGCTGGGCGTGATTCGAGCGTCGCAGCAAACAACGTACGAGGGGTCGGCCGCGAACAACCAAACGTTGATTCGCGTACGAGACGACTGAGATCTACGGCTTTGCTCCTGGGGGCGGCGGGCGCCTTCAAAGCATACTCGGAGGCTTGAGACGTCAGCCCCCGTTTTGTGGCTGTGGGTCAGGTTTTCTGCCGGACGTGCGAGTCAAAGCCGATACAGGGCTCAGCGGCACGGACACGCTCAAGAACCTGATGCTCGGTCCGTGGCAGAAGCGCGGCCGGAGCCGACGTCTGGCTTGATGTGGAGCACGAGCGCCGAGCAGACCAGAGCGAACCCAAGCCATGGCTTGAACGCCGCGGCGGCGAGAATCGCCAGCCCGAAAAGCAACAGTGCGAGGAGTGAGCGCCGTCGCGCCTTTTGGCGGGAGGTTCGCGAGATCAAGCTGGTCTGCTTGAAAACGTGGTACTCCAGCACGTTGAAGACGCTGGCCGCGCAGACGAAGAGCCCGGTATAGACAATCACGGGATCCGATGCCAATCGCGTCCGCGCCATCCAAGCTGTCGTGAAAGGGATGAGCGATACGAAGAGGAGGTGGAGAAAGTTGATCCACACCAGGCCGAGCGACGGGGTCTCAACAAACCGTGACAGGTAGTGGTAGTTGATCCAGATGATCGCGATAAAGACGTAGCTCGCCACATAGCTGATGAGCGTCGGCCATAGTCCCAGCAAAGACGAAAAATGATGTGAGGTGGGTGTCCGCAGCTGCAGGACCATGACAGTGACGATCACCGCGAAGACCGCATCAGAGTACGCCCAAAGGCGATCTGCAACTTTCCGCTGTTCCGCCATCTCTCGCCCTCCCTGGGAATGGTCAGGCAGACGCGATAAATCATCCATGCTGCTCATCGAGTTCAGACCTTCACGAATTTGGGGGGATCTCAGGTACTGGTCTGTTGCCGCCGACGCGCAGAACGACGCCGACGGACGAATGCCAGTCGCTAGCCCCAGACCAATACGCCTTCCTGCCGTCGTCAACACCAGCAATAGGACGCACAGGGATGACTCGCGCAGGCGGGCGATTGGTCCTGGGGCCTGCAACCCGCAACGTCAGGCCGCGGACGACCGTTCGCGGTCGAACGTTGCGGCCGTTTGGCGCGCGCGCTCGTGAGCCTTGGCACGGTCGCCGTCGTGGTCCTGCGTGAGCACCGTCGGTTGAAAGCGAATCTCCTCGACGTCGGTGATTCCGATGAAGCGGAGCCAATCGCTGAAGAAGATGGAATGAAAATCAGCGCCAAAAGCGAGCGGCGCCCCTGGCTGAAAGACGCCGCTGGTATAGACGACCACGCCGCGTCGGCCCGTGACCAGCGGCGAGTAGCCCGAACTCGGGTCGAAGCCGAAGCACATCCCGGGCTGAGTGATGGTGTCGATGAGGTGCTTGAGCACCCACGGCACACCGGCGTTCCACATCGGGATCGCGAACAGGTAGATCTCAGCCGCGTTGAAGCGGTCGAAGACCGCTTGGACCTCCGCCCACGCCTCGCCGAGCTCACCCGTCGGCGTCTGTCCGGCGAACGCGACCATCTTCGCGTCAGCACCCTTGCCGCCGTAGACCGGCAGGCTTCCGTCCCACAGGTCGAGATGATCGACCTCCAGGTCGGGATGCTGAGTGCGGTACTCCGCAAGGAACGTCTCGGCAAGAGCGGTCGATTCCGAGGCCTCGCCACGGGGTGACGAGGTGACATACAGCAGCTTGGACATGAGGTCTCCCAGATTGAATGGGCTTGACGAAGTCGAGCCCGTGAGGGTTGCGGGGGTTTCCTCGCCCGTCAGGCGGGGTGGGTTGCTGGCGTGGACGTAGTGCTGTCGCCGGCGGCCGGGAGGTCCCGGGCCGCCGCGCTCGTTCAGGCGTAAGCCCGCCGCAGGAGAGCGTGCACGTGATTGGCGATTGCAGCCGCTTCCTCGACCACGGCGAAATGGCCGGTATCGAGCAGCACGACCTCGGCGTCGGGGACGTCGCGCTTATAGGCCTCCGCGCCCGACGGGATGAAGAACGGGTCGTTCTTGCCCCAGACGGCGGTCAGTGGCGGCTGGTGCTCTCGTAGGTATGCCTGGAACTCGGGGTAGCGCCCGGGATTGTTCTGGTAGTCCCAGAGCAGCGCTTCAGCGGCCTCCTTATGGCCCGGTTGGTCCAGCAGCGCCTGGTCCAACGTCCACATCGCCGGGTCGACTGCCGAGATATCACGGGCGCCGGCCTCCCATTGCAGGCGGGTGCCCGCGAGTGTCAGGAATCCGTCGACGTCCGCTTGGCCCGTGGCCCGGTCCTGCCACCAGCTCGTCAGGGCAGCGACGCCGGGACCGAGACCGTCGGTGTAGATGTTGCCGTTCTGGGTGACAATTCCCGCGACCCGATCGGGATGGGCGACCGCGATGCGGAACCCGACTGGTGCACCGAAGTCGAACATGTACAGCGCGTAGCGATTAAGGACGAGCTGCTCAAGCAGCCCGTTGGTGATCTCCGCGAGCCAGTCAAACGTCCACGGCGCGTCCTTGGGCGCGGCACTGAACCCATAGCCGGGGTAGTCCGGAGCGATCACGTGCCAGCTTGTGGCCAGGCGCTCGGTCAGGCCGTCGTAGGCGTGAGCGCCGCTGGGGTGCCCTGGGAGCAGCACGATCGCGCCCGCGTCGGGATCGCCGGCCTCGCGGTAGAAGATCTCAACGCCCGAAACCTCGGTCGTACGGTGGCGGATCTGTGTGTCGTTCCTTGTCATGTGCAGACTCCTTTTCTGAGATGCTTGGTGCGTGCTGACGAAGGCGACCGTCGCGCTCTTGGACGTCAGGAGCTGTTGGATCGTCGGCAAATGGCTTCTTGCGGCTCGGCGCTCTGTGGCGCTGGGCACTGTGTCTTCTGTGCACCGAGCGTGATGTGTTCTTACCCGCGCGCCGAACTTTTGGGAGAGCGCCGCCCGCGACATCCGGAAGTGCCAGCCGGACCGTGGAGCTGTCGACTGCGGACAGATCTCACCCAACGACGTTGGTGGACTTCCCCGGTTCTGGTGGACAGCTGAGGTAGGTCTCGTGGGTGGCAATGGTGCTTGTTGGGTGGCAGAGACGAGGCGAAAGCCTCGTCGTTTGCCGTGGGCCAGCATCCTCAGCCTCGATGGCGACACACAGGTCGTAGAGCAGCTCGCTACAGTCGAGGACCTCGCGGCGGAGCTCCTCGCGTCCGGGCGAGGAGCGGCGGTGGATGAGCTCTTTCTCGCGCGTCGCGACGAACGTCTCAGCGACGGCGTTGACGCTCCTTTGGGTGTCGAATAGCCCCTTTGGCCATTGACGTTGTCTCGGTTCTCGGTCGGTGGAGTGGCTTGGGACGGGACGGCGGTGGGATCTGGCCGCGGAGTAGGTACCGGTAGATCTCGCGGCGAGGTAGCGCCTGAGGCAGCGGATGATCTCGCGGTTGGTCTTGCCTTCCTCGGTGCGGCGCCTGACGCAGGCGGCGCTGTCGGGGCGATAGCGCATGGGGACGATCACAGCTCGATAGAGCGCGCTGTTGGCTTTGCTGAAGCGAGGTAAGAACGACGCCGCGGGAGTGACGAACCCGGAAGAGGACAAAAGTCGGCTGCAGGCCGCGTGACAGGGGACAACTGCCCCGCGCGGGGCCTCGCGCCGAACGTAACGCCCCTGACAACCGCTCGACCGCGCCTGACCCCACGGCGGCGCAATAAGGAGAGTCATGCCAGACTATTCAGCAGCCGGCAAGCACATCGTCATCACCGGAGGCACTTCTGGGCTCGGCTTAGAGACAGCTCGGCTGCTGGTCGCCGCTGGGGGCGACGTCCTCGTGGTCGGATCCGATCAGGCCAAGGGCGCCGCGGCAGAGCAGACCCTCAACACGGCAGCCGTCGGCAGCGGCCAGGCGACCTTCGTCCGGGCCGATCTCGCTTCGCTGCAGGATGTTCGGGCGTTAGCCGCGACGATCACGGAGCGAATCGACCACCTCGATGTACTGATCAACAACGCGGGAATTATCACCACCGAGCGCGTCCAGACCGTGGACGGTTTCGAGCGGACATTCGCCGTGAACTACCTCGCGCCATTCGCTCTCACCAACGCGTTGTTGCCGCTCCTGCGGGCCTCGGCACCCTCGCGCGTCCTGTGTCTGACAGCGGCGGTTGAGCCGATCGGCCGCCTCCCGTTCAAGGACCTTCAGCGGGGGCATCATTTCGGCGGGCTGCGCGCGTACTCCCAATCGAAAAAGGCGCTTGCGATGTACACCCTGGAGCTGGCGCAACGCGAGCGTGACTCGGGCAGCGGGGTGAGTGCAAACGTGATCGATCCGTTCCTCGTGAAGACCGGTCTGACGAACGCGAAGCAGGTTCCCCTGCTGTTCAAGCTCGCGCGCCCAGTGATGGTCCGTCCGGCTCGACCGGCGCGGTGGGTGGCTCGGGCTGCGCTTGACGAGAAGCTGGCGGGCGCAACAGGCCGGCACTTCATGCTGGGTCGTCGTGTCCCCAGCCCCCCCGGGAGCCGGAACCGTCGCCGCGCGAGCCGGCTCTGGAAGGTCTCCGTCGACCTGACAACGCCCTCCCGGACCGCTGCCGCCTGAAGACGGCGCCGTCAAGGCCTCGGTGGAACACGCTTTGCCGCTGTTCAACCTCGGACTCGCGAAGCCGTGCTTTCACGCCGCCGAACTCGCCACGACACAGGAGCAATGACATGACAGTGACACCCACGATCGGTTTCCTTCTGCGCCTCACTGCAAAGCCGGGCAGGAGGCCCGAGCTAGGGGCGCTGCTCGAGCGCGGCAAAGCGCTCGTGGCGCAGGAGCAGGGAACATTGGAGTGGTACGCGTTTCAGATCAGTGAGACCGAGTACGGCATCTTCGACACGTTTGCAAGCGAGGACGCCCGCGAGGTCCATCATGCGGGGGAGCTCGCCCAGGCGATTCGGCAGGCCGCGCTCGACCTTCTGTCCGAGCCGCCGGAGGTTCAGCCCACGCGGATCGTGGCCACCAAGCAGGGAGGATCGGGCAGTTCAGCCTGACCGCCCCCAGACACTCCTCGTGGCTCCTCTCGTGCGCTCTACCGCCGCCGCTCAGCCGCGGTAGGGCGCACCGACGATCCAGCCGCCGACATTGGCGGGCTCAGCGCTGGTGGGTTCGATGGTTGCGATATCGCCCACAGTGATGCGGCCCGGATCGATAACCCAGCTGTCAAGTGCGATCCGAGTTCCAAATCGATCGCGGATTCGGAGGAGCACGCTGACATCTTGCTCCCCGGTGTCGGGGTCAATCGTGGTCACGACGCAGCGCTGACGCAGCGTGTACAGGCCGATCAGCGCCTCGCCGACGCGGAGCGCCTTGCCCTCCCAGCCGCGCTCCGCACCAGCTGGGACGTCGGCGAGGAGGATATTGGGGCGCAGCCTTCGCACGTCGGTGCCCAGCTCGGCAATGGCGCTGTCCGTGGCGACCAGAAGGTTCAGCACGTCGAAGCGCTCCGATCCGTCGAACGCCGCGAGCCGCGCGTCGGGTCCCGCATGCCGGCGGATTGCATCGGCAGCCGCCGCCGAGTCCCAGCGTGCGCCGCCGACGAGCGGCGCGCCGGCCGCACTGGTGGTAGCGCGGAGGGTCAGGAGACCGTGACGGCTGCGTCCGGTGACCGGCCCGTGGTCGGTGCGAACGTGCACGAGCCGGTCTCCGGGGACGCCGTCTCGAGTGAGCACGGCGGTCGGCAGGCGTTCTCCGGCCAGCGACTTCACGGGGTAGCGCCAGATTGCGGCGACGTGCATGCCCTATGAGTGTCTGGCGCGAAGCGCTTCTCACCAACTTGGCGGTAAGACATGCGCGGCGGACGTTACGAACTGGCAGACCGCAAAGCCACGTCCACGGAGTCGATCTCACGATGACCTACTGCCGCTCGGTCCCTGTCGGGATCACCTGGGGCCGCAACGATCGGTACTTAATCGCCGACGGTGCCCGCGCGTCGCTGGCGGACCTTCCCGAAGCAGAGCTGCGCCTGCTTGATACGGGATACACGGCGACCGCCACCCCCAGCGCCGAGATCGCGGGGCGCATCGCCGCCTTCCTCCCGACACACGATCACGCTGGCCACTGAGATGCGCTCGGACATCATTCGTGGCGGAAGGTTCCCCGACTACGAGCTCCCCGATCAGGACGGATACCCGCGGCGCCTGTCCGAGCTGCAGGCCGGGCAGCCGATGGTCCTGGTGCTCACCCGCGGGCACTTTTGCCCGAAGGACCACCAGCAGCACCGCGAAATCGTCGAGCTGCTTCCGCGCATCGACGTCGCTTACACGAGCGTGGTCACCATCACGACCGACGAGTCCGCAGGCTGCTGGAACCTGAAGAAGGCCACGGGCGCGACCTGGCCCTTCCTGTCTGATCCCGCCCGCACCGTGCAACAGGATCTGCGCATCGCCGAGCTCAGCGACCCGCACCACAACCCGATGGTGCCCCACACGCTCGTGCTCGCCCCGGAGCTGGTCGTCCACTCGGTGTATTGCGGCTACTGGTTCTGGGGCCGACCGTCGCGCGATGACCTGTGGCGCGATCTCCGCGCGGTGCTACAGAGCACCCGGACGGACGTCGATCCCACCGTCGGCCAATGAGCCCACCTGCACGATCGAGGACGCTCTGGGCGTGGCGATTGTTTACAGAGCAGCATTGAACAGCCCCGATCTCATCCAAGGCGCAACGTTTCCGGGACCTCGAGCTGCCCGATCACGCCGGACGTGTCCGGCGTCTGAGTGATTGCTCGGTGGCGACCCAATGGTGTTGCACATCTATCGCGGATGGTGGTGCCTCAAGGACCAGCGATTCCTCTCACAACTCATCGCCCTTCAGGACGATGCCGAGGTCGCCTGCAAAGGGATCGTGTCCATCAGCGTCGGCGAGCCTTACCGTCGCGGCCGCCTTTCGCGCCGGTGCCGGCGCCCGCTGGACGTTCCTGAGCGGCCACCGGCGCCGCCACCTCGATGAGCTCGGGCTGCGCGAGGTCGCTGACACGGTGAACAAACCCCTGCCTGCCCACGGTGTCCGTCGTTGATCCCGCCCTGAAAATCCACAGTCGCCGGCCATTCCGAGGCACGGTAAGACCGCCGAGCGTCTCGCACTAAACCGCCGATGAGCGCGCCGACCCGCTCGCAGCAACCCGACCTCTGGTTGCGAACGTTGCGATAGTTGCGTGAGTTGCGTCGGCGCGCTATCGTTCGTTCCATGCCCCAGGCTCGCAAGACCACGAAAGCTGCGTCGGTGAAGGGTCGCAAGACGGATCGAGGCGCGGCGGTCGGCGCTGGCAAGCGCGAGAGCGGCAAGGTCAAGGACCAGATCTCAGGAGGCGGCGTCGTCCTACGTGAGGCGAAGAGCACGTCCGCCGCCCGAGCCACCGGGCGCGCCAAAACTCTCAAGACGAAGAATGCGCCGACCACCGGCGCTGGGGCGAGCACAAGGCGAACGGCACCCACGTCGCGTCGTCGCCGCTCTGGCTCGCGCGCACCCGCCCGCGGGCCAGCCGCTGGGCAGGCAAACGAGCTCAAGATCCCGGAGTTCACCGAGCCGATGACCTCGGCGCTGCATGAGATCCTCGGAAAGGGAGCCATGGGTGCCGCGAGAATCGCGGCCGCTCTCACCGAGGGATCGCCTGTCGCGCTGCAGAGTCTTCGCGATCTGCTCGATCGCACGCTCGCAGCTCGCCATGACGGAGATGGCCTGGCCCCCGACGTGTGGGGTGTGGAACCGACTCGAGCTGAGGTCATGGACGCGCGGGCGCGAGCGGAACTCTTCCGCGCCGCCGCCCTTGAACAGACCGTGCGGAACTCGCTCACCCGAGACGAGGTGGCTGCTCGCCTCGGGATCACCGCGCAGGCTGTCTCCAAGCGAACCAAAGCCGATCAACTGGTCGTCCTGCGTCACGGCGGGCGCGCCCGGTACCCCGTCTGGCAATTCGCCGATGACGACGTGATCGCGAATGTTCCCGACCTGATCGACGAATTCTCGTCGGCGCTGTCGCTGAGCGTCTGGATGACGACACCCTCCGCCGACCTGGACGGCCTCACCCCCACCGAGATGCTCCGGCAGCGAGACGGCCAAGCGCGAGTCCTCGAACTCGCGCAAGCGGCCAGTCCGGCGGCGTGGTAGCAAAGCTCGGGTCGCCGACGCGACCGCTCCCGAGCGACGACCTCCCGGCCTGGACGTGGAAGCCGACACAGAAGCTGATCCGCGTCTACCACGCTCACACTGCGCACTCCGGCCGCCAGCACCGCCTCTACGGAGCGCTCAACCGCTTCGACCACCAGGTTCGAGACAGGCACCAGAAGCCCAAGCTCCAGCCCGACGGACGCGGCGTCATCTACCTGGCCGAGACGCTCGGGACCGCGCTCGCGGAGGCGTTCCAAAGCCAAGGTGTCGAGGTCGGCGTGTGCCGAACATGAGAGCGGTGCCGATGGCGCCCGCCAGCGCGACCGACCTGCTCGATCTCACGGGCGACGGCGTGATGAAGATCGGCGCCCTCGCAGGCCTCGCGGCCGGGCACTACCCGCGACGCGTGACGCAACGCTGGGGGCGGGCGATCTACGAGGATCTGAAAAGGTTCGCCGGCATCCGCTATCGAGGGGCGCACCAGAGCGGAATCTGCGTTGTCGGATGGGAGCGGACCGGCCCGCTCGCATTTCCAGACGACGAAGACCTTGAGCTCGACGAGTTGCTCTGGGACCGCGTCGTCGTCGCGCTCGCCGATCAAGGGCGTGTTGCGACGAAGATCAACGTCCGCGAGTGTCCCGAATGTCAGCGCGGCGGCGCGACCTCACGCCTGACCCCCTTTTAGGACAGCCCACCCGGCGACGGCCGATCGACCGTCCGCACCGGCGATGCCTTTCGCGCTTCCGCCATCTCGGCCCGCGCAACTCCTCTTGCGAAAAGCACGCGTCCGGCGGGACCCTGCCGCGCGATTGAGTTGCCGCGTAAGCATGCGCCGCGTGAACCTGATCGAGCGCAGCGAGATCGATGGCGAGAGCCGACGGAGCCGGCGGTCTCGACGGCGCGGCCCCGCGCGGCCCTTAGAGCTGACTCGTCTTCATTGCTGTCGTTTTGGGGCGTAGAGAGCTTGCGCTCCCGGAGCGCTCAACCAGAGTGGGATACGGCACTGCCGGGTTGGGCCTGATCGCCGATCGTTCCAAGCAAAGCTCGGGTGAAGCGCTCGGCGAGCTCGGTTGCAGGACGGGCGTGCAGGTACCGCTCGGTGGTGCTCATGTTGGCGTGGCCCATCGCGCTCTTGACCGAGACGAGGTCGATGCCGCCGGCGACCAGGAGTGAGCCGTAGGTGTGCCGCAGGTCGTGGAAGCGCAGAGGGGGAAGCTCGGCGGCATCGCGGGCTCGCTCGTAGCGGCGACGCAAGGCTGACGGATCCAGGCGGCGGCCGAAACGGTTGCAGAAGACGTACTCGTCGGGTCCGACGTAGGCGGGCCGGCGGCTCAGGCGATCGAGGGCGGCTGCGGCTTGGTCGGGGAGGGGGACCTCGCGGAACCGGCCGCCTTTGGGAGAGGCCGCCTCGACGTCGGCGGACAGGGTCCGCGAGACGATCAGCTTGTGATCCAGTAAGCGGACGTCGCGCCAGCGAAGCGTCATCAGCTCGCCGCGGCGAAGACCTGAGTAGGCAGCCACCCTAACCAGCTCCGCGTCCTGGGCGTCCTCGGCCGCCCGCGCCGCCAGTTCGCCCTGCCCGACGCCCTGAGCCGTCGGATCGCGGTGCCCGCCGCTCTCCATCACCCGCGCGAGCGACTCGACCTGCTCGACGCTGAAGTAGGGGAGGGGGACGGGTGCGGGCTCCCGCCGTCGGTCTGCCCACGTCGCCGGGTTGTCGGTCAGACCCGTGGTACCCGGTCGCATGCCGTAGTTGAAGATCGCGCAGATCAGCTGGCGCGCCTTGTTGACCGTCCGGGGCGCGACGCCCGTCGCGGAGATGGAGCGCAGGAGAGCGTTGATTTCACGGGTGGTGATCTCCCGAGCGGGCCGGTCGCCGAGCGCCTTCATGATCCGGCCCTGTGTCATCCCGGCGCCGCGGCGATAGGCGATACCCGGCTCGGCCAGATCTGAGCGCACGGCCCGCAGCGTCGATGGCTTCGCCCCTTTCACATCGCCGAGCCACTCGAGGTAATCGAGGGCGACTTCGCGAAAGGTCACGCCGCGGCGTTCGCGCTCCAACACATCCTGCTCGATGAGCGTCATCTCGGCGTCATGCGAGCGGACCAGGGCGAGCATGCGAGCGTGCGCCTGGGCCTCGGTCAGGTGGTCCTCGGGCACGCGGCCGTGGCGCCGTCGCCAGCCGCCCTCACCGTCTGCCTCCATCCACGCCGGCCCGAGCGAACGCACCACTGGCTTCCCGAGGCGGGACCACTTCGCATACCAGTACACCCCTCCGGCGCGCCGCCGAAGGTAGGGCCGTGAGGTCGGATTGGGAGTGGCCATGACGTGACTGGAGAGCACTGTACAGGCCGCTCCGGCGAGCGGGCAACGGTCGCTCTGGGCAACGGTGTCGGGCAACCTTCTGACCCAGAATCCGCATGAGAACGGGCGCTTCGGGCCCTCAGTCGCGCGCAAAGAGCGTAGATAGACGGCCCGGAGGCTATTCCCAAGCCGAAGGTCGCGGGTTCGACCCCCGTCGTCCGCTTAGCAAGAAGGGCCTGCATCGGCATAGTTTCGCGGAGCCCGGCGCAGTTGCCCGGGATCGCGACTGTGTCCCCGAATATGTCCCGGCGATTGCATCAGATGGGCCGCGCGAGAGCCTGAGTAGAACTCAGTCAAGCGTGGCGAGTTGATGATCGTCGACCTGGTTGAGTAGACGTTCGGCGTCGGGGCCCGGCGCGCAAGCTTTGGGTGAGCGCCAGTGCGGCGTCGACTCCGGCGGACGGCCGCGTCGTCGCCAACTCGATCGTACGTTGCGCGACGTCAGGCTGAGCAAAGCAGTCGTCCGCGACGGCGCTCGCGGACACCTGCTGGTCGGGGCAGGGACCGGTCCGCCGTGTCGGCGCCGGGTTGCTCGGTTGCATGTCTGTTTGCCTTGAACCGGCAGTGCCGCTGCGCGGCGTCACCGCCGATGACGTGCGAGCTCGTCCCGGGCGTGGCGGGGTCAGCCAGCGCCTGGCTGATTCGGGCACGGAACGCGAGTGCAGCGGGGTAGCCTTGCCGCGAGTTCGCCTGACCGCACACGAGAGGCGGCTGAGGAGCCATGGCATTCAATCGGCAAGACATTCGAGAGTCGATCGAACGGGCGGGTGATGAGCACTGGGAGGCCCTTGTCCGGCACCACACAGACGTGTACCCGGAGAGCAATCCCACCCCCGGTGACGTGTGTAGGGCCGAAGCCGAGCGGCTGAACGACCTCGATTTGGGCGATAACCCCAGCCTGGAGCTGGCGAAGAGCCGGGTCGAGCGGATCCCACCCGCAGTTCGGATCACCCATGTTTTCAAGGATCGCGAGAAAGGCATCCAGTTCGAGACCGAGCCGTTCACCAACTACGAATGAGTGTTCCCGCGACTCGTAGAGGGACAAGCCGCGGAGGACGCTGCAGCGAGAGCGGTCGGCGTTGAGCGAGCTTCTCCGTCCCACGCGGAGGAGCCACGCCGCTGGCGTGACCGCTTCAGGCGGTGACCGGTAGTGCCGTCCTGGTCAACCGCGGCAGGGCGAGCTTCGGCAAGTTCGTCGTGACCGATCGTGTCCCGAGAACGGCCACGCGGGCCAGGCTCAGCGCATGCTGTTGACGCCTGCTCCGCGCCAACAGCAGCAGAGTCGTTGCCGGTGCACGGCGGAGGCAAGACTGCTCTCGCTGCGTGGATCCGGCAGCGCGGCGTACTTGCCTGAGACTTCTGCAACGAACCAACGGTTAGGAACCAACGTGCAAGCACCCAATTCACGTTTGTGGCGAGGAGGGGGTCGCTCGGTGCGGTGTCCGCCCGAGTCCTGCTTCGCCTCAGCGCAGGTACGCTCACGCCGCTGAGTGACGAAGACCGTGGCCGCCGTGCAGGAGGCATTACAACGCCTCCGGGCTTGGCCGCCGTGCAGAACACGCCAGATAGTACGCCGCTCCCGATGGGGTTGGGGGTGGGCTGGATCGCCTAGGCGGTGCCGTCCAGTTCCCGTGCTTTTACTGGTGCGGCGGATGCTCAGCGTACCCAGAGCTGGTCGATCAGGACCCCCCAAAACGGATGGTATTGATAGTTGCCAACGCGTCTTGAGATGACGTCGGTCTCCTTTCCGTTTAAATCACTCAGCGGCTGATGTGGAACGAGACGGAGTACTTCAACACGAAGACTGCCGCGGCGCAGCGGACGCTTCAGGCCCAGGGCGGTGTCGTGTCCCACTCCGGCGCCGGCTCGGGCACGAATTGCACCTTGTCCGCAAGCGGTGACAAGTCGATGATCCCGATCTCGGTGAACCTGGACGACACGAGCGATGCGGTGCAGGTGGTGGCGTCGATGCCGGTCGGCACCGGTCCGGGCGGTCCGTTGACCAAGACGGCCGATCCGAATTGCGGCACCGTCGATTACGGGGACCCCACTGGCGCCCAGACAACGGGCGATGACTGCGCGGGCGATTTTTCGGCTTCGCCGGCGTTCGCGAACCCCGAGACGCTCGCGTCGGTGCCGAGCGCTGGGTTCACCCGGAAGTACGACGGTCAGGAAACCCTGTCGATCAAACCGGGGACCTTCGGATGCAGGAACATCACCGAGGACACGATCACACGCACGATCCACGCCACGCTCACGGTGGGCGGTGGCGGGCCGTCGGCGACACCACCACCCGCGGGCCCGTCCCAGCAGCGGCGCCAAAAGGTGTTCGCGGTCGGAGATCTGCTCACCACGCTGCTACGCGCCGAAGCGCGGTGCGGATACGTCGCGTTCGGTACGACGGCCGCGGTGTGGGGCGCCACGGTGCCCGGCGCGGCCTCCGCTGCCGCGCTGATCCCAGCGCAGATCCTGATCGCGGCCGGGGAGCCGCTGTGTGTGGAGTACACGATCCGCGCCGTCCAGGACATCAACATCTACAACGACCCCCCGGCCGGGAATATCCACGTGATCGCGCGCCCCGCGCCGGTTTCGGCGGCGCGACCGCGCCTGCCCTCCTGCGCAACGCGGACGCTGCCGTTGCGCAGCTACTGCTCTGTCATTCGCGGCGAGGTCGACGATCTGGTTCTCGCCTCCCGCAAGACGACAGCGCTGACGATCGCCTTGCGGCAGACCGTCGACCGTGAGACCAAGGCCGAGCAGGCCGGCGACACCAAGGCGCTGCACGCGCAGCTTGACGCCGGCGACAAGCTCGTCACCGAGATCAAGGCCGCGGACGCGAACGAGCACCGGATCGGTGCGCGGATCCGCAAGGCGATCACGTCACAGCGCGTCGGCGGGCGGTTCACCGAGCTCCAAGACGCCAAAGCGATCGCCGAGATCCTCAAACGTCTGAAAGCTCGCCACGTCTCGCGCGCGGCGATCGCCAAACTCGCCCCGGCCGCCCTCAAGGCCGGCAAGTACGACCTGCTCAACCACCTCGGCTAACACAAAGAGACCTGGCGTAGCTCGGTCGCGCCACGTCGTTTCACCATTAAGGCCACCTCTGGATCACGCCTGAGAGGGCTGTGCGATAGCGGGGGCGCTGGCTTCCAGCCGCCGAGGCGTGGCACAAGCCGAAGGCTCCGACTTTCGGTGGTTGGCTTGGTGGCGAGGCGCCGCGAGCCGGGCTCGCTCTGGGGGAGGGTGGCCGGATCCCGGAGCGAGCGACGGAAGATCCATCGCCGGCCAATCTGTTTCTGTTCGGCTGGCCAGCGGGAGGGGGTTAAGCCACTGAGTCGATCCAGCGCTCCAGGCGACGTGCCCCTCGCCTCATCAGCTCGGGGTCGCGGAAGGTGTTGGTGAGCAGCGCGATTCCCTGGTAGGAGGCCATCAGGGCGACGGCGAGGTCGCGGGCGTCGAGCCGTCCCATGAGCTGGAACTGGCGCTCGGCCCACTCGATCGGGAGCGCCAGCAGCTGCGCGCAAGTGCGGTCAAGGCCGTCGGTGCGTTTGTCCAGTTCCGAGCAGAGGGTCCCTAGCGGGCACCCGTACTGGGCGGCGAGCTCGCGCTGGTCGGTCAGTGCGCCGACCAGCGCCTTGAGCCTGGTCCGTGGGGTGCGGTGGCGCTCGAGCGAATCGAGCATCGTTCGCACGTCGTGGGCGTGGCCGGCGATCGCTGCGTGGACGATCTCGTCCTTGGTCTTGAAGTAGTAGTAGACGTTGCCGACCGGGACGCCGGCTGCCTGCGCGATATCGGCGATCGTGGTCCTTTCCACGCCTTGGCGGTGGATCACCTCTCGCGCGCCCGTCACCAGGCGCTCTCGCTTGTCCTGTTTCGGCCGCGTCTCTGAGTCAGTCATCTCACCAACAGGATACTCCGGGGTGGTACATTAAGTCAGTCAACTAACTGAGAGGGTGCTCAGATGCGACCAAATCCAGCGCGGGGAAGTTCCGATCGTCCGTCGTTTCTACGCACGCGCTTGGGGGCGCTGACGCTGTTGTTGCTGTGCGGAGTCCAGTTCCTCGATGTCGTCGATTCATCGATCACCAACGTCGCTTTCCCTTCGATCCAGCGCGCGCTTCACTTCTCTCAGCAGGACCTGCAGTGGGTCGCGAGCGGCTATCTGCTGACCTATGGGGGGCTGCTGCTGCTCGGCGGCAGACTTGCTGACCTGCTGGGGCGACGGAGAATCCTCCTCGCCGGCCTGGTTCTGTTCGGCGCGTGCTCGCTCGCGGCGGGCCTGTCGCGCAGCGAGGGGATGCTCATCACCGCTCGCTTGCTCCAGGGGGTCGGGGCCGCGATGATGGCGCCGGCGGCGCTGTCGATCCTGACGACGACGTTCCAGGAGGGCGCCGATCGCAACACTGCGCTCGGTGTTTGGGGTGCGGTCAGCGGTCTCGCGGCCGCTGCCGGCGTGTTCCTCGGCGGGGTCTTGGCCGAGGGGCCGGGATGGCGGTGGGTGTTCTACGTCAACATCCCGGTGTGCGTCCTGGCGATCGGCGCCTCGCTGCGCCTGCTCTCTGGGGCGCGAGGGCGCGGACGACTCGCGGAGTTCGACACCCCGGGCGCGCTCTTGGCAACCAGCGGCATGCTGCTACTCGTCTACGGTCTCATCAGGGCACCCGAGATCGGCTGGGGCAACCCCCTCACGATCGTGATGCTCGCAGGGGCGGGTGTAATCCTGACCGCGTTTGTGCTCAACGAGCAGCGAAGCCGCACGCCGCTGATGCCGCTCTCGATCTTCCGCGTGAAAGGCCTGGCCGCAGCCGACGCCACATGGCTGATCGGGATGGCCGGATTCTTCGCGATGTTCTTCTTCCTCACCCTATACATGCAGGAGGTCCTTCGCTTCTCACCGATCCAGGCAGGCGCAGCGCTTCTCCCGGTGACCGTCTGCCTCGCGGTAGCCTCCGGCGTCGCCTCGCAGCTGTTCACGCGGATCGGCACCAGGCCGGTGATCGTGGGCGGTGCGTTGCTGAGCGCGGGCGGGATCTACCTCCTCTCCAAGATCCCGGTGCACGGGTCATACGCCTCTGACGTGCTCCCCGGATTGGTGATGATGGCGGTCGGGTTCGGCGCCGTGTTCGTGGGCGTCACCACCGCCGCCAACGCTGGAGTCCCGGCCGAGCAGGCCGGACTCGCAGCCGGGCTGCTCAGCGCCTCCCAGCAGGTCGGGATGACACTCGGGCTGGCAGTCCTGTCCGCGATCGCCACTGCCCGCACCCACCATCTCATCGCGACCCACGCGACACGGCCCGACGCACTCACCTCGGGCTACCAGCGCGCCCTGCTCGCCTGCAGCATCCTCGTCGCCGCCGCCGCCCTCATCGCGACCCGCACCCCGAACACGCGCGCCGCGGCGCAACCATTAATCGTTCCCGCCGAGGCCTCGCCCGAGCCCGCGACCCTTTGACTCACCCCGTAACCAAGACAAGGCCCAGACATGAAATACATGCTCCAGGTTCGCTTCAACGGCGCTGACGTCGCGATCGGCAACCTCCCACCCGACGAGCAACAGACGATCTTCACCGAATTCGAAGCCCTCCAACAACTCCCAGGCGTGCTTGACGGCAACCAGCTGCAACCCGCCGCAACCGCCACCACCGTGCGAATCCGCGACGGCCAAACCCACATCACCAACGAGATTCCCATAGCGGCACACGCCGCACTCGACGGCTACTACCTCTACGACGCCCCCGACGTCGAGACAGCAATCCACCTCGCCACGCGCATCCCCGCAACCCGACTCGGTGCCACCATCGAAATCCGCCCGGTCGTCGAGCGCTAACCCGCCCGCATCCACCGGCCTGCCAGACAACACCTACCCAGCGCAGGCAGTGATGCGATCCCTGGCGCACTCACGGTGGGAGCCCCGCCCGAAGCTCAGCGCCGGCGAATCCATCCTCCGCGCACCCCTGCTTCAAGGCGCGCAGGACATCCGCCCCAGCAAGGGGACAAGCTCGCCCTGCCCTGAACGCGCGGCCTGTCAGCACTGAGGGGGGCACCCGGCGCGTGGGTTCGCTGGTCGCCGGTTGCAGCGCTCCGCTTCAGGGGCCTGAAACCCCGGCGGTGCGTAGGCAACGCCACTGTGCATGGTGCCGGTGGCGGTCTCCAGCCTGCGTCCAGGAAGGCCTTACCGTCGGAGCGCTCACCCCAATCGTGTGACGACCTGAGCGCAACCCTCTGCCAGGGTGCATCGGGTTGCCCAGCCAAGACCGCGATCCCGGGAACGGAGCAAAGGACATCATGCGAAGGCTGGTTGTCGGGTGAGCACAGCAGCGTCACGGCCGGGCCTGACGGCGGCGAGCTGGGTCGGCTCGCCGCGCGCGTTCATCGCTCCTCTCGCGCTGGCGCAGTTCATCTGCAGCTTCGCCGGCTCGAACATGAACGTGATGATCAACGACATCAGCCGTGATCTCCACACGGATGTGACGGGCGTTCAGACGACGATCACCCTGTTCTTGCTGATCATGGCGGTGCTCATGATTCCCTGCAGCAAGCTGACCGACCGTTGGGGCCGCAAGCGCTGCTTCATGGGCGGCCTGGTGCTGTACGGGATCGGCGCGCTGCTCAGCGCGGTGGCGCCGGGGCTGGGCGTCCTGATCCTGGGTAACTCGGTGTTCGAGGGCGTTGGTACCGCGTTTCTGATCCCTCCCGTGTACATCCTCGCCACGCTGGCGTTTACGTCCATGGACTCTCGAGCCAAGGCGTTTGGGGTGATCAGCGGGATGGGGGGCATCGGTGCTGCCGCCGGGCCGCTGATCGGGGGGCTGATCACGTCCGCGCTCAGTTGGCGGGTCGCGTTCCTGTTTCAGGCCGCGGTGATCGCGACGATCGTCGTGCTCAGCCGCCGGATGGTCGATCCCCTGGCCCCGGACCCCAAGCGACCCTTCGACGCGATCGGAGCCGTGCTGTCGGCGGTGGGGATGTTCTGCCTGGTGTTCGGGATCCTCCAGGCCGAGAGCAGCACCACCCTGATGATCGTGTTTCTGGCCGTCGGGGTGATCCTTCTGGCGGTCTTCTTCTTCTATATCCGCGCCCGCGAGCGAGGTGGCAAAGAACCGCTGTTGTCGACGGCATTGTTCCGCAACCGCGTCTCAAATCTCGGGCTGGTCACCCAGAACCTCCAGTGGCTGCTGCTCATGGGAGTGTCGTTCGTCGTCTCGGTCTACCTTCAGACCGAACGCCACTACAGCGCCGTCAAGACCGGCGTCGTGTTCACCGCGGCCACGCTCGGGATCCTGATCTCGTCGCTCGGGGCCCAGCGCATGGCCCAGCGACGGATGCAAAAGCGCCTCATCGCCGGCGGCTTTGCGGTGGCGATCGTCGGTACGGGGTTGCTGCTCGGCCTGGTCAAGGCCTCCTCCTCCAGCGCCTGGGCGTTGGCACCCGGCCTGTTTTTGATCGGCTTCGGCCTGGGAGCGATGCTGACCCCCTCGGTCAACATCGTGCAATCAGCGTTCCCCGAGGACAAGCAGGGGGAGATATCCGGACTGTCGCGCAGTGTCTCGAACCTGGGCTCATCGTTCGGCACCGCGATCGTTGGGACGATCCTGGTCTCAGACCTCGCCTCCGGCAACGGCTCCTACGTCGCCGCGATGATCGTCCTCGCCGCCATCGCGGTGGTCGGGTTCTTCGTCGCGATACGCCTCCCGGCCAATCGCCCCCAGGCTGCCGAGCCGGGCCCGTAACTGCGCAACCAGCGGCGAGTCAGCTGAACGTCGCCCGAGCCGAAGCAGATGCCCTTGGCCAGGACTGGGTGGGCTGCGAGCATTTGCTCCTTGCTCTGCTCCACGAACAGAACAGCAATTTCTCGCGCAAGTGTGCCAGCGCCGGCATCACCCTTCAGACCATGAACCCGCCGCGACGAAGCAGGTGCCTTGCACTAGCGGCTACCCGAGCTTGAAGGCGTGACCGCGACGGACCAGGCGCGAGCACGTCGACTGCGCCGACGCCTCGTGGCGACGTTTAGGCGATGGCAGACACGCCGAGTGCCGGCTGCTGTCGTCCGATCAAGCCAGGGTTGTTCATGCGTGGGGGTAGTGGGCGAGTCCTTCGCGGGCTCGCCTGAGCAACTTCAGCGCCTGCACTGCGACTGGCGACCCGAGCGGTAGCACCCGGTTGCAGTGAAGATGGACGTAGCTGGCGCAGAGCGTGGCTTTGTCGGTATGCAGCAAGCCGTTGGCTTTTGCTGAGTCGAGCGCGTTCGACGCCGAACGCAGCGCATCGCGTCGCGCAGCAAAGATCTCGCGCACGGTGGCGCCGGCCGGCAGAGCAGGACGCGCGTTGGGATCGCTGAGCAACCGCCGCAGCTCCGCCTGGCGCCGACGGTATTCGCGACCGTCCTCGCTCGCGATTGATGCGCCGTTCCGGTACCAGATGCGACGCTCGGACTCAGTGAGCCCGAGGGCGGCGAGCAGGTCGTCGATGCTGAGCACCGCGAGCGTCAGGCGGTCAAGCTCTGGGGTACCACGGCTGGCTGACAGCAGGTCGGCGACCGCGACGCTGTCGCTCGCAAAGATCGCCTCGGCGATCGTCATCCCGTGCTCGCCGCCGAAGCGCTCGATCTCCCGCTCGTAGGTCTCGAAACTGAAACGCTGACACGCTCCGTCGCTCACAAGCGTCCTGGCCATCGTGCAGAGCTGGTCCAGCAGCGTGCCCAGCAGCACGCTCGGCTCGCCCCGGAAGCGGATTCGCAGGTGAGGCTCGGGGTCGGCGTAGCGTATGAAGAACCAACCGTCGGTTAGGCCTGCAGACCGCGCGAACTCAGCCAGCTCACGCACCGGACCGGCGAGCAGTTGCTCGTGGAGCATCGCGGGGGCGTAGAGCTTGAGATAAAGCCAGTCGCTACCGGGTGGACGCAGTCGACTCACCGAGGGCGTGACCGACGGCCAGGCCTGCGCGCTGGCGTGTTCGAGCGACTTCCTCTCGACTGTCGACCGCAGCACGAGCGGGACCACAAGCTCCAGCAGATGGTGACCGGTTGGTCCCGGAAGCCAAGCATGATCAGGTCCCGGCAGCGCCTCCTCGAGCAGAAGAAGCTCGTCAGCCGGCAGTCTGCGAAGCTCCTCGCGCAACAGTCCAGCGCAGGCCTCGTCGTCGAGATCAAGCAGCAGCCGATTGTCGCCTGAGGCGAGGTACACGTGGCTTGGGACCGACCATTGTGCTCGCCACACGGCCAGCGCCTTGGCGAACGAGCCTGCAGGTTCGGCCGCCAGCCCATCAGGGTGACTGCCGGCGCTGACGCGCCATTGCGCCAGAGAGAGCACCGCTCGCCCACGCTGGACGCGGGGAAGGAACGGGAACGCGCCCGCTGATCCCCAGCTGAACGGTCTGAGCTGCACACGCCAATCAGACCCAAATTCATTCAGGAAGCGGGCGATCGGGGGCGCCAGCAGCGGGTTGAGCAGATGGCCCTGGCGGACCGCGAGCTCTGCGTCCGCGCGTGGCCAGTACACCCGCAAACTTCCCTGGCGAACCGTGACGACGAGCTCATCGAGGGGAACGACTTGCTCCCACGCAACGCCCGGCATCGCCCCGAGCACGATCTCGTGTCGGCGAACCACTGGGCGAATTGAGACATTTGCCCAACGCGCCCGGACTGGCGCACAAACCAACTCCACTCCAAGCGAGCGGGGTGCGCGCTCGGCCTCCGCATTGGCCGTTCGGATCAGTGCTGCGGTTGCATCGGCACCGAGTAGCTCGGCGAACCGACCGGTGTTGCGTCCGGCTCCCTCCACACCGAGATTTGGCCCGACGATCACCTGAAAGTCGCCGGCGTCAAGCGCAGTGGCCGAGCGGGCCGCGACAAATGCCGAGATGTCGAGCGACAACGGCGCTGTGCCGACGTCGGGCGACCAGGTTTCGAGTTGTTCGAGCAGCTCGTCGTCAAGCTGCACGACGCCCAGACGCTTGCGCTGCGCCCGCAGCGCAAGCTCCTGCAGCGCTAGCTCCCGCCGGGGGTCGGGCGGCGGATCAAATCTGCGTTCGACCGAATGGTGGCTCTCCGGCGGCCCCAGTCCGAAGTGGGGGTCGAGTAACTCGATCAGCGGCACGGCGCGGCCCGCGCCGTAACGTGCCTCGAAGGCTTCGCGGTAAGCGTGCAGGTGCGGTGGTCCATCTGGGTACGGGCTCATCCGCAGCAGAAGCTCACCTGCGAGCGCTACCTCTCCAGCGACCGCCGAATGCACGCAACGCCCGGCGAGCGCCAGCGCCATGTCGACCTGAAGCGCGGTGGAGGAGGCGGGGACTGGATGTATGTCGTCAGCCCGTCTCCTGAGGCCAGCGAGCTTGCCAGGCCGGTCGCCGAGCTTGAGCGCGTCCCAACTCATGAGCGCCTCGAGCAGCCCGTCGAGCCCGTCCGCCGCGCTGGACGCCGCGGGCACGCTCGCCAGTCGATCCCGCACGTGCCGGGCCGGATTTGCGCACGTCAACGGCGGCCGCAGGTCGCTTTGGAGGACGCCGAGCTCGCACAGCTCGCTGATGAGCCCTTCGACTCTGTCGTTCGTCGCGCCGTTCGCGGTGGTCATCGCGGCGACGAGCTCGTGGTACCTGATGGGCCTACGCGCGAGCTCGAGCGCATGTCTCACCGCGCCGGTGGCTCGCAGGGACAACGCCTTTCCCGGCAGGTCGGGCCCGGGATCGGGTAGGAACACACGCCCGGCGCGTATCAGCAATGCAGGGTTGGCGATCAGCCGCAGCTCGCGCCGGACAGCGAGATCGTGCTCGAGGTCACTCACCAGCCCCAACAGCCACTCCATGTCCGGCCGCGTCTGGGTACGAGGGTCGCCGGCTGCGATACGAAGATCGCTCGACGGACCCCAGGAGCTCAGCCCGACACCCGCGAACAGTCCGTACGGAGTGGGGCGCGTCGCCATTCTGATCAGGTAGCGATGGAGCTTGCTTCGCACCCGCGCGGCCTGCAGACCGGTCGCTTGTGCTCGCAACAGCGCCGCGTACAGGTCCGGGCTGCCGATCGCGAGCGCGGCCCGTACCCGGCCGTCGGCTGGTATCCGCAATTCTCCGGCGGCCTGCGCTCGCGGATAGGCCTCGATCGGGAGCAGCGGCGCTCGCGCCAGCGCCCAGTCGAGTGGCTCGAACAAGCTGCTGCGAGCGAAAGCCGGACGGCAGTTGCGCTCGAGTGACGCCAGGCTATTCTCCCCGGCCCGATTGCGTGCTTGGCCTACAGGCGGGGACGCCAGCGGAGAATCTCGGCCCACTTGGGTTCGCCCCACCAGGCAGCGGTGTATTCAGCCGTGCCGCGAATGGGCATGTCAATCGGTGGCCGTCCGTGATGGAGCGGATCGAGCCACGGGTTTGCCAGTTCGACATCGAGCTCAAACTGATCGTCGGTGGTCAGAGACTTCGTCCGGGTGTAGGTCAGGTCGACCTTGGATCCTCGTTTGAGTGTGAAACGCCACGCGAGCTCCCCCGGTACGGGCGAGTGCTCGGGCGCGACTTCATCCCTGCGCAGAACGTCCCCGGGGTCAAATTCGGCGTAGGTATCAAGCTGTGACGAGAAATAGACGCGCCATTTGGTGCGGTCGTCGTTGTAGCCAAACAATCCGGTGACCGTCACCGTCGACGGTTGGGGTCCGGATGGAACGGCGGATAACGCTTCGACTAGACGACTTTCAGGCGGTGCTGGGACACTCGTCCCGCTTTCATCGGTCTCACGCACGAGGCCCTCCTGCGCTTCGGTTCAGCCCCGTTGCCCCTCCACTCGGCGTAGACGCCTCAACCAAGGGGCTGGACGGCGCGACGGTGGCCGGAGTCTCCCAGCCGCTCACATCACTGTCAATCACGATTCAGTTAACTGTGCGACCGCGGGTGCGACGCCGTGCACGAGCGCGAGCAGGTCACGCTCGCCCAGGCGGCTTCCTTCTTCCAGGCTGCGTGTCACGGCTACGTCGGAGAGGTGGGCTCGGATCGCGGTCAGAGCCGAGTCGATGTCCGCCTGCTCGGGCGCGACGGGCTCGATCCCGAAGCGCTTGCGCATCGCCGATGCTGCTCCCAGCAGCAGGGTCGCGTCCCGATGACGGCCCCATACAGCGAGCGCCTGCGCCAGCCTCTCGAGCGTGTCGGCCGCCTCCATCGAGGCTCGCTGTAGATCGAGGCTCGCTGCTTCCGCAAGCCAGGTCGCCGCCTCTGCAGGGCGGCCCGCGCTCAGCGAGACTCGCCCAAGTGCGAGCAGTGCCCCGGCGCGTAGGTAAGCATCGACCACCGGATCGGCCATCGGAAGAACCTCGAGGGCGCATCGTCGCGCCGTCTCGTGATCGTCCATGTCGACGGCAAGGTCAGCAAGTGCAGCCAGGACGGCGATCAGATGCATCGACGGTCCATGGCGACGGAACCGCTCGATGCAGGTCTCGTATAGGCCGCGAGCCTCGTGACGCTGACCGGCTACGTGGCGCATGTCGGCCTCGACGAGCAGCCGATAAGACCAGACCTGCTCGTCGTGCCTCGCTCCATGGCGGTCGGCCTGGTCGAGGAACCGCTGGGCCTCCGCATGTCTGCGGCTCTTGACCTCCACGAATGCCTGCTCGATGGCGATCATGGCAGCCATCATGGCGTCGTCGGCCGCGGCGGCGAGTTGCGCCGTGGCCGTCAAGTTCGCGCGAGCATCATCCAGCTGGCCAAGCCTTCGAAGAAGGCGACCCAGGATCAAGCGCGCACGCCGGACGTCGGACGTGTTGGCCTCACCGGCCTCACTCAGGACTCCCTCGAGCACACGGCGAATCTCGCGCAGACCGGTACCCAACGACAGAAGTTCCGCCAGCCCGGCGGCAAGACGCAGCCGCGTGTCGACCGAGCCGTCTGTCCCGACGGCCGCGACGAGGTTGCGGCGCTCCGTCTCCACGCCCGGCAGAACTTGGCTCCGTCCGAGGCTCTCGAGCTCACCCGCCCTAGCCTCGACGAAATCCAGCGCCCAATCCAGCAGCGAGCTTTCCGTGTCGCCTTCCTCTCCCGCTTGCCTCAGGCGTCGTCGCCCGTACTCGCGGAGTGTGTCAAGCGTCCTGTACCGAGTGCCTCCAGCCTGATGGGCTACGGCGAGCATGAAGCGCGAGGAAGGTCCTGGCGTGAACGTCTCCGGTTCTCTGGCGTGCATCATCTCGGTGAACCCGTTGGCGTGCTGGCGTCGCAGCTCGCGTCTCTCGCCAGCTTGGCCGAGTCGTTCGACTGCGCCCGTGGGCAGTGCGTGAAGCATCGAGGAGCGCTCGTGCTCGACGCAGATGAGGCTGCGATCCGTGAGCGCTTGGAGCGTGTCGAGGTCTGCGTCGCAGACGGCTTCGGCGGCCGGGAGGGTGAAGCTGCTCGCGAATACGCTGAGCCGGGCGAACGCCCGTTGCTCGTGCTCGTTGAGCAGGTCGTAGCTCCAGTCGATCGTTGCTTGAAGTGTGCGTTGGCGCCGCGGCGCGTCCCGTGGGCCGGTGCCGAGCACGGGCAGTTGACGCGCGAGCCGTTCGAGGATTTCGACTGGTGACAGCGCTTTGGTTCTGGCGGCGGCAAGCTCGATCGCGAGGGGGAGGCGATCAACCCGCTCACAGATCTGTAAGACGACGTCTGAGTCAATACTCACGTGGGGCCCGACGGCGCGCGCGCGCGTAACGAACAGGTCAATCGCGTCCGAGGGTTCGAGGACCGGGACCTCGTACTGTTGCTCGCCGGCGAGGCTGAGCGACACGCGACTAGTCACCAGCAGCCCGAGGCGAGGACAATTCGCGAGCAGCTCACCCAGCACTTTGGCGCCTGGGACAAGCTGTTCGAGATTGTCGAGTAACAACAGCACCGACCGATCCCGCAGCCACTCCCGCAGGCGTCCCGTCGGTGTAACGCCAGGCTTATCCGCCAAGCCCAGCGCTTGGCAGATCGTCGAGGCGATCAAACCCGGATCAGTGATATCGGCGAATCCGACGAACCAGACGCCGTCACTGTAGTCCCGGGCGCGCGTCTCGGCGATCCGTAGCGCGAGGCGGGTCTTCCCGCTCCCGCCCGCGCCAGTCAAAGTCAATAACCGCGTATCCATCTGCCGCAAGAGCGCGGTGGCTTCGGCGAGCTCACGAACGCGACCGATGAGCGCTGCTGCCGCCGACGGCAGGTTCACCACCGGGGCCGGCGCCTCCCGCGGGGATGGGTCAAGCGACCTGTCCTGCTGGAGGATCAAGCGCTCTAGCCCCTGCAGAGCGCGACTCGGTTCGAGCCCGAGCTCGTCGCGTAACCGGTCGCTGAGGTCGCGATAGACGGCAAGCGCATCCGGTTGTCGGCCGGCGCGGTAAAACGCGAGCATCAGCTGGCCCCGCAGCCGCTCCGCAAGCGGATCAGACGCGATCAGCCCCTCGAGCTCCACGATCAGCTCATCGCACGTGCCGAGCGCGAGGTCCGCGTCGATCCGCTCCATCACCGCCAACTGCCGCAGCTGCTCAAGCCGTCGACCCTCCGCCTGGAAATGCTCCACCATCGCGAGGTCCGCCAGCGGCGCTCCCCGCCACAGGCCGAGCGCCTCGCGCAACGACACCGCGGCACTCGCGGCATCGCCGGCCGCCAGCAGCTCGGACCCCTCGCTCAGCAACCGCTCGAACATCGCCGCGTCGAGCTGCTCAGCGTCCACGGCGAGCACGTATCCGCCCGGTCGCGTCTGCAAAACCGCCGCGTCCCCGTCCCTATCGAGAAGGCGACGCAGCCGCGACACTGCGACCCGCACCGCGTTGACAGCAGTGTCTGAGCGCTCCTCGCCGAACAGCTGCTCGACGAGCTGGTCGGTGGTGACCAGCTCCTTCGCCCGGATCAGCAGCAGGGCCAGCAGGGCGCGTTGGCGGCTCCCGCCGAGATGAATCGGCTCGCCGTCGCGCCAAACCTCCAGCGGCCCAAGCACCCGGAAGTGCAACCGACCCGCCACGTCGATCCCCATTTGCGGTCGATTATCCGCCGCAGCAGAGGCCCGCGCAACAGTGGCGACGAAGTCCGTAAACGCGTCGAGTGGAAGGGCTTTCCGGTTCTTGCCTCAGGACATCGACCCTGCTCCGCCCGCTCAGAAGACCATCGTGGCGGCGGTCAGGCACCTCCGGCCCGCGGTGCAGGCGTCGCTCGCGATGCCCGCACATAGGTCAGGCTCGTGAGCTCGACTGCCCCGGGGAGGGCCAGGATTGCTTGCACAAATGGGCGGGCCAAGAAGTCAACTGCCCTTACGCGGGTGATGAGGTGCCGCGAGGGCGACAGGACCTAGCCTCCCGGTGAGGGGCCACATTCGGGTTGACCGTCGACGACCGGCGGAGGTCCGGCTCGAGCCTAGGCCCCTTAGGGGGCCCGGTTGTTCGTTGTGAGACGCCTGGAGGGGGTGGCGAGAGACGCTGCATGGCGGTCCGAGCAGCGCGCGCTCGAGATTCGCCCAGGTCGCCCGTCGCTGTACTCCGGGCAGCTCCCGGATGCCACGGCGAAGTTGGCCTCGGGGCTCGATGACCTGGGCGTAGACCGCCAGCGTCACCCGGGACCGGCGATCAGTTACCCAGTCGTCACCTCGTTGTCACGCAATGCCGCGACGGTTGCGACGCATCGACCCATGGACCAGGAGGCGACAAGCGTGGCTCCAGTCCGAGACCAGAAGGGATAAAGCAATGTCCACCATCAAGATCCGGCGATACCTGGCCTGCGTGGTCGCGAGCGCAGCCGTAGGCGTCGCCGCGACGGCTCCGACGGCCTCTGCGCTCAACCCGCAGCCGCTTCCGCCCGGGCACATCATCCCGCGATGCCCGCCGCCCTGGGGGTGTCTCTAGCAAGCGCGGAGTGACAGCAACACCATACATCCAAAAGTGACAACCCAGTTCCTATAACTATGTCTCGATCTCTCATCTCCAGGCTTGCCGGTCTCAGTGCTGCCGCCGTCATCATCGCCGGCGCGATTAATACGAGTACGGCAGGCGCGTTCCTTCTTCCCGGCCCATGCACGCGAACCGGTCCTGCGATTGTTCAGAGCGGCGCATCGGTCCTCGGCAGCTGCTTCACGCCGGGCGCCGAGGTTCAGGTGGAGTTCTCGAACAACGCCGGTGGAAGACCCGCCTGGAATCCTGTCGAGTCCGTGCATGCGTCGGCGACCGGCACGATCTCGGTGCCGATGTTGTATACCCCCGAGCCCACGTGGCAGACGGAATACATCATCGCCGACGAGGGCAACCCCTATGTTCACCTCACCCTCAGTAACGTGATCGTGATCACACCCCAGGTGGCCCAGTAGTTCGAAGCGACCCTTCCGTCCGGGCGAGACCACGTCTCGCCCGGACTGGGCACGTCACGGCAGAGCGCCTCACGTGGCGGTGAGTGCACCCGACGACACCGCGCCGTGGCTCCGACTGTAGGCACTCCATGCCAGTCCGGCTTCGGTCGTGGGCGTGGCTTCGGGCAGGAAGGGCTGCTCATAGCCGGCACCTCGGTCACGTCAGCTCCCTGGGCTCCGCCCCGGGCATGCTGCGCGTGTCCGCAACGTTCCGGCGGTCTGCCTGCTTGGGACGACGTTTGTCCGGGGCGGCGGTCGGGGGCCGTGCGAGCGAACATGACGCCGCCCGCGATCTCAGGCACCGGCCCCCTTCAGGTCGGGGACGTACCGACCGAGACGCCGGCCGTGTGGGCCGGCTCGCCGACCGTCATCCGTGGTCCAATGGTGGATTGTGAGCCCGACAACGTGACCATCCAGAGCATGCCGATTGCCGGGGCGACGGGTACCACCTACACGGTCGCGGCTTCGGTTGGAGGGTGCGGTGCCAGCGTGTACTCCAGAACGACCTCCTCATTGACGACCGTGTTGTGCTCGCAGCGAAGAGCCGCCGCGTGCGCCGGAGCCCGTACGCTGACCGTGGAACAAGCGATCAGGCCGCTCGCCGAACGTCTGGAGAGCGTTACCGGCTGTGCGGCTTTCGGTGGATCTTGACCGTCACGTGCTTGTTCGCGCCGACAGCCTGCCTGGAACGAGCGCCTTAGCGCCCGCGGGAGGGGCGGGACCGGGGGAACCGGTCGGACCGGCGGGGCCCGGGCCGGTGTGACCGGTATCGTCCGTCGGACCCATCGTGTCGGTGGTGGCGGTAATCGTGCGCGCTGGGGAAGTTCCTGATCCGCGCCGTCGCCCCATGGCCGGCGACGTCCGAGTAAGGCCACGCTGACGTCGCGCCCCACGGACCCGTGGAGAACGGGACCGAGGCCGAAACCCCGTCGAGGTTGACCAGGTTGAACGCGCCGCCGACCGTAGCGCCGGTCGGTGTCGTGCCCGGGGGCGTCGAGCCGAGGATTTCGCCGGTGAACAGGGCGTGGAAGGTCACGCCCGGCCTCACCGGGGTCGTGATCACGCTGGTCACGTTGCAGTAGCAGCCGTTGCCGAGCCGGCTCCAGGACTGAAAGCCGTCCAGCCTGAAGTGATCGACGCTGGGCGCGACGGCCAAGGCCGGGTACCCGTCGAAGTCCGCGCTCATCTTCCACACGTGGGGCTGGACGCCGATCTCACCCGGATCGTCGAATGGCACCGTCAGCGGCCGCTCGTTTTCCAGGAACGTCACGTTCCCGTACTGGCCGTTCCAGGTGAGCTCGGTCTTCTTGAAGTGCTCGAGCCAGATGCCCTGCCAAGTGTTGTGATCGCCGTTGACGATGGCGCCGGTGTTTCCGCTGGACGCCACCCAATTGGCGGTGGTGTAGCCGTCACCGGAGTTGTTGTTGGTCTGGATCTGGGCCTGGTTGAGGATCGTGTAGTTCTGATTGAGCAGGTACGCGTTGGTGGCGCCACTGACCGAGCTCACGTCGCTGAGCGTCGTCGGGTCGATCGGCGAGCCTGACCGGTGAGGCGTGTCGCCGATCACGATCTGGTTGTCCGCGAACGGCCCCATGTCGCTCGCGTCAAAGGCACGGCCGTCCGCGTTGAACTTCGAGAGCACCGTGCCGGGAGCGGAGTCCTTGACCACCAGGGTCGCCGTGTTGTCGGCCCTGAGGATCGGGTCGCCCAGACCCATGACCACCTGGTTGGGTCGCGCGACGGTGATGGGTGCGTCCAGGACGTAGGTCCCCGGGCCGAGCAGCAGATTCTTGCCGCTGGCCAGCGCCGCGTTCATTGTCTCCGCGTTGTCTCCCGCCGCCACAGATGCGAGGTAGAAACCGCTCAGCGGCAGAGAGTCACCCAGCCTCCAAGCCGTGCTCCAGTTGGCGCCACGCACGTTGAACTGCGCCGACGGCCGGAACACCCGGAACCGGCTGCCGTCGTAGTAGACGAAGGGCGCCTCGCGGATCACCGGCGTGACCGGGACGGTGGTGATGTCGCCGGGCGCAGCGTAGGGCGAAACCGAGCCCGGCCCGAAGTTGTCAGGCGGAGCGCCGACGGTGCCGCTGAACACCATGTCGGACCCGAAGCCCGTGTATCCCCCGATGTCGTCCTGCTGGAAGTAGATGTCGGAGTTCCCGCCGTTGCCCTCGATGCCGGGGCGGTTGAGCCCATCGCCATTGATCACGTTCCCGGTGATGACCGAGTTTGTGATCACGAAGCCGTTGGCGACCCCCGGTACCACGTTGATCTGGAAACCCTGGGTCACCGGGTTGCACGGGTTCTCGCAGGCTCCCGGAGTTTGGGTGACGGGCGAGACATACAGGTCGCCGAGGATGTTGACCCGGCGCAGCGTCGCGGTCTGCGACGTGTACCAGAGCATCCCACCGGCCGGGACGTTGGCCTGGATCGGATTGATCGTCAGGTTCGACATCTGGCTATCCCGGATCGCCAGAAAACCGTTGTTGATGCTCAGCGCCCCGTTGATCACGACATCACACGGGCTGGTGCCAAGACCCGCGACGACAGTGCCAGGGGCGACTTCCGCCTGAACGACGTTGCTCGTCGTCGCCGTCGCCGGCGTGACCGACGGGTCGCCGTACGTGCCCGGGAGGAAGAAGAACTGCCGCTTGCCGTCACCCGCCGGCGGCGCGGCGTTGAGTGCCGCGTTGATCGAAGCGACTGACATCGACGGGTCGAAGATCGTGACGTTCGCGCCGAAGGGATTCGTCGGGATGCTCGCGACGGGCCTCGGGGCGGAGGTGCACGGGTTCGTCGCCGCGGAGGCCGTCGCAACTCCCCCCGCAAGCAGCGCAGGCACCACGCACCCTACGACGAGCGCTGTACGCACCAGTCTTGATCCGACCGCGCTCAGCGGGCGCCTACGGACGCTCATGGACATGCGTTGCGTCTCCTCCTGTCGATGACCCAGCGAGGAGGCCGGTCACATCCAACCCTTAATGCCTACACCTCCTCAAGCTGCATACAGATAACACAAGTGTGCGCTCGAAGCAACCTCAGCAGGCATCCGGCAGCCAGAAGCCGACGTCTGCCCGTACGCGCCGATGATCGTCGCGAGGTCAGAGTCCGACGTCGTTGCGTCTCGCGCGCCTGCAGATAGCTGCCCGTCGCGTCGCTCCGGCCAAGTCTCGTGATCGCCTTCCACGCCCCACCCGATTCCCTACTGCATGCACACGCCCGGATGAGGCGACAACCCCTTCGCCGGATGCAGGACGGGCGGGACGGTATGCAGACGCGCACAACTGCGTATGCAGATCGGCTCTGGCAGTCCGGCGAAGTCGCGCCCGCGTAAGGCCGAGCCGAGGATGCGGGGCGATGCGTAATTGAATCCCCTAGCCGCGGGCCTGCTGGAAGTAGCCGCCGGCGCCCGCGCCGGCGATGGTGTCGACCTCGATCAGAACGGCCACCCCGTTGCGCTCGGGATCCTGCCGGCGTTCTCCGTCGATGATCGCCGCCCAGACCTCGTCGTTGATCTCAGGCGCGACGCGCGCGCGTCCCTCGATGGAGAGAAACATCGGCCCGGGCCCATCCGGTCCGCCGTAATAGACCAGCGAGACGCGCGGGCGCTCGGCGATCGCGGAGACCAGTCCGCTGTCGCGTTTGCGGGCCCACAGCGCAAGCTCGGTCGGACCGTGGACATGGGTGCTGCCACGAAACGACACCGCCGGGCTGAGGTCATCGCGGACGTAGGCGAGCGCGAGCGTCGCGCCGCGCAACGCAGCACCGTCGATGGCAGCGGCGATCTCGCCGGTGAGGTCAAGGGCATCGGGCATCGGGCCGTCTCCTGTCGATTCATGGTGTTCATCGCACGTCCCCGCGCGACTCTGTTGGCACATCGACCATACGCGACGTAATGATGATATAGGCGGTTATAGTCTGTTGCCATGGCCGGAGACCGGGCGCAGCCGTCCCTCGTGGAGAGCGCACAGCCATCTGTCACCACCAGCGATGCAGTGCTGCCGGAGCGGCGCTCAAGTCCCGGGCTGCTACTGGCCCTCCTGGGACACGTGGCGATGCGGCGCCTCCGCGACGCGCATACCGCGAGCCGTCTCTCGCCGCGCCAGTTTCACCTGCTCGGCCTACTGCACGACCACGGCGCGCTGAGCCAAACCGAGCTGGGGCAGACGACCGGTACTGATCCCAGCATCCTGGTCACGATGCTCAACCCGCTAGAAGCCGACCACCTCATCAGACGCGAGCGAGACCCGAAGGACCGCCGCCGTCACCTCGTCACCCTCACCCCGGCCGGCGTGCAGCACCTCAACCGCGCCGCCGACGCTCAGCGCGCCATCGAGGACGAATTGTTCGTCGGCCTCGACGACGCACAACGCGAGCAGCTGAGGGGCCTGCTGATCGCCGTCCAGCAGGGACTCGGCCACCAACCGTCCTGCCCCGGCTCCCCGCCGGGCGACACCGATCCAGCGACCGCGGAAAGCTCCGATGCCTGCTGAACCGCAGTTGCTGGAGCTGATCGCCGCCCACCAGCAGGGCGTTCTCGCCGCGGTCACCCGAGACGGCTACCCGCACCTCACCAACGTCCTGTACCTCTGGGATGGGCACCAGCGCGTGGCACGGGTCTCCACCACGGCCGACCGGGTCAAGGCGCGGGTCCTTCACCGAGACCCGCGCGCCGCGTTGCACATCCCTGGTGACCACTTCTGGTCTTACGCCGTCGCCGAATGCGACGCCGAGCTCTCCGCGGTGGCTACCGCCCCAGGCGACGACGCGTGCCATGAACTGCTCGCGGTCCACTCAGCCTTTTACCGAGACTTAGACAAGCCCGCGTTCTTCACTCAGATGATTGCGGCTCGCCGCCTCATCATTCGCCTCCACGTCAGACGGCTCTACGGCGTCCTGCTCGACACCCCACCCAATCAGTAAACCATCCCGATGCCTCCATCATCGGAGGCCGCGACCAGTCGACCCCGCCGGGCAGTCCTCGCAGTACCCCTGTAGGACGCTGAGCCCGGAACGCGAAGTCACCCACACGCGGGCCGCCGCCCCAGCAGACCCCGCCCTTCCCGACGCAGTCTGCCCGGCCTCGCAACGCCCGGATTCACGCGGTAGCGATTACGCGCCGCGTCTGCCCTGCGTGCGCTATCCGGCCGTCGGTGCTTAAGCATCGGTGGTGCGATGCGCACCGGCCGCGGCAGGCAGCTGCGTTCCTTCTTTCCCCGCCATCCGAGCCTCCGGCCGCATCGTCAGTAGTGCTCGTCAGCGAAGGAAGCGGGCATACGGCCCATCTCAGCTGAGGGCAGGAGCAACACCGACAGCGTCGGAGCAGACCAGCGTTCTCCCTGTTGGTGGATGTGGCAGTCTGGACGGGTGCCCGGCGCGCGCCGGGGCTCAGGCTCCGCCGGGGGATACGCCGTCGCGGTCCCTCGTCGGTCGCACGCCAGGATGTTGTGACGCCCGAGCAGCAATTCCACAAGGTCGTCGGCTCCCTTTACCTCTCCTAGCGCGCCGTCACCGAGGCGGCACGGCGGTTGAGCTTCTGTCGTCTTGGACGCTGTGCGCCACCGCCAGCTGGGTGTAGCTGAACGAGGGCAGCTCCGCGCGGGCCGCGACCGGCGCGCTGGCCGCGGCGGCGACGACGACGACGACGATGGCGTGCTTGGCGAGCTTGAGCATGATGGGCTCCCTGACTGAGTGGATTCGGGCCTGCGACTTCATGGCCAGTCAAGGTATGAGCAGACCGGTACCGATGCATCGGGAGCTCTGCCTATCTTGCGATCCGCGGTTCCCTATCTTCGATGAACAAGACAGCGTGGCGTTGCGCAGCCCGTCTGTGTCGCATCTCCCAGATGGCCACAGGGACAGACCCGCGCTCTTCGCCGCCTTGAGGGCCGTCTCCCCATCCGCGGGCACGACGCCGCAATGGCGCAACTGCCCCTTCGTCTCGTTGGCGGCACTCTCGTCGAGGCGTCTGCTCGCCGCATGAGGCCGGCATTCGCAACGGGGCTGAACAATGTCCGTGCCGTCGGAAACAGATGGGCGGGCAGAAACAGCGCCTATCGACCCGCTCATCGCCAGGAGCGGGCCAGGCGCCGCGCTCGCCCCTGACGCTCGGTGCGTACGCAGAGGACCACGCGGGCTCGCTTCCAGCGCCGTCGATGCTGGCCATCGCAATGCGCGAGATGCACTCGTCGGTCGCCTTGACCACCGCGGCGACGACTGGGTCGAGAGTCGCTCTTCCGCTCGACGCCTGTTGCAGCAGTCTGGGATCGGTGGCCGGATCGGCGACGGAGCGGTAGCCGGCCGCTCGGCAATCGACTGCTCCTCGTACCTCATAGCGGCAGCGGTGCGTTCGGAACGTCCGGAGGCACGTAACCCAGGGTTCGGAGCTGCTCGCGAGCGGGTCGACGACCGTGATCGGGAGCGAAGGTTCACGAGGATCGCCCTCCAGCCGTGGAAGGGCGCCCTGCCTGCATCCAGCTGCAGCGACGACGACGGGGCCGAGACATGTCCGTCGTCCCCAGATGGGACGCCGGATCACCCGTTGCGGGTGATGCTGGGTCCCGGAGCGCCGACTACGGTCGCCGGAATTCATCGGGCTCTGGGTGGCGCTTCGGACGGCCGGGGCCGCCCGGTTAAGGGAGATGCTCCTCGGTGCGCAAGTGGCTTCCTATGTTGATTTTCGCCGCGGCGCAGTTCGTGATGGTCCTCGATTCGAGCGTGATGAACGTCGCGATCTCGCAGATCGTCAAGGACCTGCACACGACGATTCAGGGCGTGCAGACGGCGATTACGCTCTACACGCTGGTGATGGCCGCGTTCATGCTGCTGGGCGCGAAGCTCGGCGACATCCTGGGCACCAACCGCGCGTTCGCGATCGGCCTGGCGGTCTATGGGGTGGGGTCGCTGACGACGGCGTTGAGCCCGAACCTGACCGTGCTGCTCGTGGGCTGGTCGGGCGTGGAGGGATTCGGCGCCGTGCTCGTCGTACCGGCGATCGCCGCGCTGACCGCCGCAACCTACGACGGCCGCGACCGCGCGATGGCCTACGCGCTGCTCGGCGGCATCGCGGCGATCGCCATCGCCGCCGGCCCGTTGATCGGCGGCTGGGTCACGACCGAGTTCTCGTGGCGGTATGTGTTTGCGGGCGAGACGGTCGTCGTGATCGCGGTCCTGCTGGCGCGGAAGCTGATCCCTGCGGCACGCGCCGCCTTGCATCGCCCGCGGCTCGACGTCGTCGGTGTGGCGCTTTCCTCGGCCGGTCTCGGCCTGGTCGTGTTCGCGATCCTGCGCAGCAGCGTGTGGGGTTTTGTCAAGCCGCGGTCGTCGCCGACGATCAACGGCACGGAGATCACGCCGCTGGGTTTCTCGGTCGTCCCGTTCATGGTGCTGGCGGGACTCGCGCTGATCTGGGCGTTTGTCTCGTGGGAGCAGCGCCGTGCGCGCGCCGGCCAGGATCAGTTGCTGGACCCGTCGCTGTTGCGCATCGAGCAGTTGCGCGCGGGCCTGTCGACGCTGGTGGGTCAGCAGCTCGTCCTGATGGGCACCTTCTTCGTCATCCCGGTCTATCTGCAGGTCGTCCTCGGGCTCGATGCGTTCCAGACCGGCAAGCGCCTGCTGCCGCTGTCTGTCGCGATGCTGGTATTTGCGCTGCTGGGCCCGCGCATGGCGGCGCGGCGCTCCCCGCGCAGGGTGGCGCAGATCGGGCTGCTCGGTGTGTGCGTCGGCGCCGTGTGGATGCTGGCCACGCTGGACGTCAAGCTCAATGCCACCGGGTTCAAGATCTCGCTGGCTCTGGTGGGCGCGGGCGCCGGGCTGCTCGCCTCTCAGCTTGGCAACGTCATCATGTCGTCCGTCGGCAGCGAGAAGTCCAGCGAGGCGGGCGGACTGCAGGGCACCGCCCAGAACCTTGGGTCCTCGCTGGGCACGGCGCTCATCGGCGCGGTGCTGCTCGCGTCACTGGCCACAGGCTTCAGTAACCGCATCGTCAACGATCCGGCCGTCCCGGCGGCCGCGCAGAAGTCGATCGCCGCCAATGCCCAGAAGGGGATCGACATCGTGCCGGTCGATGACGTCGAGGCGGCGGCGCAAAAGGGTGGGGCGACGCCGCAGCAGGCGCGCGCGATCGCCGACGACTACGGCGCCGCACAGCTCGATGCGCTGCGGCTGGCCCTCGGGGCGGTCGCGACGGCGGCGCTGCTGTCGCTGTGGTTCACCCGCCATCTGCCGTCCGAATCGCTCGGCGACAGCGCGGCCGAGGCGACCGATGAGCCACGCCCCCTCGCCGCCGAGACGGCCCCGGCGTAATGCCGCGGCGGATTCGCGGACGCTCAGGGGTGAGCCGTCCTCATCCTCCGAGTCCGGGGCTGCCACGGGCGGCCCTGATCATCCGATCGGGGACCCGACCCGAGCGCGGATCTCGGCTCGGGCACCTGATCGAGCCGCCCGATTTCTGGCTCCCGGGAAAATCGGCGCCGAGCTGGATGCCGACGACTCACCCGATCCGCTCGTCAAGAGGCGGATCCGGCGCCAACGCGTGCACAGGATCGCCCCTATGCCATGCGGGCGGCGGCGCGTGACGTCGGCGCGATCAAGGCGCCGATGATCCACAGGAACGGGAAGAAGAAACCGATCCAAAAGAGCCAGAAATGCCCCTTACGAAACGTACTCAGCCCGAAGTAGATCCAGCACGCTACATAGATGACGGCCAGAATGATCCAGAGAAACGTCATGGGTCACGGCCCCTTTCACAGGAGTGGCGCGGCAGGATGAGCTGTCCGAGGCTGGGTGGCTGGGATGCAGAATTGCAGCGGTGTCCCGGCGCCCCGGAACGGCCCCGACACGCAGAGCTTGCTGTTCGCATAACCTAGGCGCCGTCCGAGAGCCAGACGTCATCCAAATGGGGTGACGATCACCCCCAGCGGCCGCCAGGACGGCCCCGGACACCAGGGCATCGCGCTGCTGCCGCCGGTCGGAGGTCGGGGTGGAACGGTCAGTGACCAGTTAGATGTATGAGGCCGAGGCTGTCGAAGCCGTCGAGCATGAGTTGGACGGCGAGTGCCGCCAGCAGGATGCCGAAGATCTTCTCGGTGACGAGCATCCGGCCTTCGTCGAGATGGTCGCTGGCCCGATTGGCCAGGCGGAATACGCCCACGTCGAGGGCGAGCACGAGAGCGAGGACGCCGAGGACCATCGCAAACACGGCGACCGAGTCCGCCTCGGCTGAGAGGGTCACCAGGGCGACGATCCCGGCGGGATTCAAGAGGTACGGGACCGCGAGCGGGAACACGGCGATGCGCATCGGATCGCGTCCCTTGACGGCCTCGCTGTCGCCGGCGTCCGCGCTTCCGAGGACCATGGTGATCGCGATGATGATGAGAATGATCCCCCCGGCGATCGAGAGCGAGCCGGTCGAGAAGTGAAGCAGCCGCGATAGGAACTCGCCGAGCCCGAGGAGGATCAGGGCAACGACGGTGGCGGTGGTCAGCATCTTGCGGACAATCAGCGCCTTGGTGGGCGCGTCGAGCGGCGCGGTGATCTCGACGAACGGCACGAGGGCGATCTTCGGGCCGATCCCGATCAGCAAGAGCAGGAAGGTGTCGATCACCAGGTAGATGTCGACCGACGTGTGCTTCATCGCGTCGGCCTGTCGGCGCTCATGGCGTGGGCGCGGCTTTCGGGATTGGTCCGAGGTAGGGCTGGCACGGGAGCCCGCGCACACCTAATCCTGAGACCGCGAAGACCCGTCCGCAATCGGGTTGCCGGGCGAGAGCGTCCCCGTCGAGTCCCTCTCGCGCAGTGGTCACGAACAGCGTCTCAAGCTCACGCCCGCCGAAGGCGCACGAGGTGGGGCGCTCAACCGGGAACTGGACGCTGGCTAGGAGCGATCCGTCAGGCGCGTAGCGGTTGACGACCCCGCCGCCCCACCAAGCAACCCAGATTCCGCCGTCCGCGTCCACTGTGAGTCCGTCGGGCACGACGCCGGGCTGATCGCTGCGTACCAGCGTGCGCCGGTTGGTGATCGCGCCGCTGTCGCTATCGAAGCGGAACGTTTCGAGGCAGCCGGTGCCGCTGTCGTTGAGGTACATCGTGCTGCCGTCGGGGCTGCAGCCGATGCCGTTGGCGATCGTGAGGCCGGTGAGGACGGTGGTGCAACTGCCGTCGAGCTCGAGGCGGTAGAGCGCGCCCGCGCCGGGGGACTCGTCGTAGGCCATCGTGCCGGCCCAGAACCGCCCCTGCGGGTCGCACGCGCCGTCGTTCATCCGCACGTCGATCCGCCCGCCCTCGGGCTGGACCAGCTCCCGTACCGATCCCTCCTCGTCAACAGATAGAAACCCGGGTCCGGCAGCCACCACATATCCGCCGGCCGGTACGGGCGCGACCGCGCCGACGTGGCGGTCCAGCGAGATCGTCACGACGTCGTCGAGGGCGCCGTCGGCGGCCAGTGTGCCGCGGTGGATTTGTCGGCCAAGGATGTCGACCCACAGCAGCTCCTGGCGCTCGTCATCCCAGCGTGGGCCCTCGGTGAGCAGCCCGGGCGTCGCCGACCACGGAACCGCGCTTGAGGCGGTCATGCCGTGAGATCGACGACGACTTTGATGTCCTGGGGCTGGCGCTCGAGCGCCTCGCTCCACCGAGCCAGCGGCACTCGCCGAGTGATCATCCCCCGCAGCCATGCCGGGTCGGCGGTCGCGAGCGCGTCGACGGCCTGCTCCCAGTGGCGCCGGCCGGCGTTCACAGTGCCGAACAGCACGGCGTTGCGCAGCACCATGTTGCGATTCAAGGTGGTGGCGTCCACGTCCAACTGCGGCTCGACGTTCATGATGCCCGTCAGACACACGATCCCGCCGCTGACCACCCTTTGGGCGGCTGAACGGCCCACCGCGCCCAGCCCTGTGCACTCGATCACGACGTCCACGTCGACGTCGATGCCCGCGGCGTCGCCGGCGTGGTAGTGCGCGCCGAGCGCCTCGACGAGATCGCGTTTGGGGCCCTCGGTCGCCAGATCGACGACGTGGACCTCATATCCGCGCTGCACGCCCAGCAGACACGCGAGCAGCCCGATCGGGCCTGCGCCGGTCACCAGCGCCCGGCCGCGGAGGAAGAATGCCCGCTGCGAGATCCGGTCGACCTGGTCCCACGCCTTTGCCAGCACCGACGCCGGCTCCAGCAGCACGCCCAAGTCAGCGAGCTGGCTGGGGATCCTGAGCGCGTAGTCCGGTTCGACGCGCCACCGCTCGCTGCCGTATCCGTTACGGCGGACGATCCCGCGCTCCACGAACCGGTCATTGCGGCACATATCCCACTCGCCGGCGGCGCACGCCAGGCAGGGAACCGGATCGGGGCGGCGCACGATCCCGACCACCAGATCCCCGGGACGAAACCCCGAGCCGGCCGGTGCCTCGAGCACCTCGCCGAGGCCCTCGTGGCCGATGATCAGCTCGCTCTCGCCGGGCGGCGACTCGCCATAGCCGCCCTCGGCGATCTCATGGTCTGTGCCGCACACGCCCATCAGGCGGCCGCAGACCAGCAGAGCACCTTCCGCCTCGGCTGGCTCGGGGACCTCCTTGACGTGCACGCTCCCGCGCTGGCCTGGCTTGGCCGTGATCGCCTGCATGCGGTCACGCTTTCACGGCGCCGCCGACGCTGCCTCACCCGAAACGGGGGACGCCGCGCCCCACCCTCACCCTGAAGATCCTCGCCATGACCCAGCGGACGCCAGGCACCACGATCTGGTGGTGATCGGCGCCGGACCCGCCCGGGTGCTGGTGGCGGCGCGCGCAGAACAGGGCGGACGGATCTCCCGCAAACCCGGGCTAAGCAGGCGCGGCCGTCGGGGCCGTGACCGCCGACGACACTGCGACAAGGTCTGAAATCACGCTAGCCCGTGGCCGCGTGCGCGTCGTCCGAACAGGGTGATGCGCCGGCCGCAAGTCGCTTCCACAATCGTGAGCGTTGGTCGGCCCTGCTCTTGACCCGGGTCGTCGCCAGCCGCCACCCGAGCCGGTCCTCATCACGAGCCGCAGAGATGAGCATAAGAAGCACGGAATCGACGACCGCGGACGACGGGGATGGTGCACGACAGGCAACCGCCGGCGAGTCCGGGGGTAACGGCAAGGTTCCGCATCTGTCGCCTCGGGAGCGTGCGGCTCAGGGTAAGGCGGAGCGGGCGGAGGTGCCGAGGGCTATACACGGCGAGTGGTCGGCGCCGTCGGGCCGTCGCGACCCGGTTGAGCTGCTGGAGGAGCAGGCGACCTCGCGTGTGCCAGAACTGGTGCCGATCCGCTACGGGCGGATGCTCGTCTCGCCGTTCACGTTCTACCGCGGTGCCGCGTACCTGATGGCAGCCGACCTCGCCGGCTCGCCAAGAACCGGTCTGCGCGTGCAAACAGGGCTATAGCCCACAGGACCGATCTGGGGGCCTGTCAAGTCAGTCGAGTCGAGCTCTCCCGCTCGAGAATGGAACACACATAGCCCAACGCTCTCTGGGGCATCCGAAGCCTCAACCGAACAGGCAACCGCCAGCTGCGGCGATTCCTCGCTAGCCGCATGCAACCAGGGCCGCTCCGAGCATAGCCAAGGCGCACAACGCTGCAAGATGTTTCAGAGGCCCAGCCGTGTCAGTTAACGTCGAATGAGCCAGCACGCCGCATCCGGCTCAGCGCCAGCGAGTCGGCGAGACTGCTGCACTCGCCTTGCGGCGGCAGCCGCCCGATTCGCAGCTCAGAGTGCTCCATTCACGAACCACCGGCAGTCTCGGTGCCGCTCGGTGCCCGCCTCAACGCTGCTGCTCTCGGACACAGGGAGCCACGCCGGCGCTGTCAGTGCGAGTACCGCGCGAGCACGAAAGCGGGTGTCGACTCGCTCTTCGGTCACGTCTCAGAACTGCTGTAAATACGCGCCGGGTGCTGTCAGAGCGACGGCGTAGGTTCCCTCAAGTCCTGCCAGACGATGAAGGAGGCCTACGCCGTGAGACGCACCGTACCGCCGTCGGCGGAGATACAAGCCGAGATCGACAAGCTGCTCGGCAAGGGGCTGGTCGATGATCCGCAGAAGATGCTGTCCGAGCTCGCGCGGCTCGGCGCCCGGTTGATCATCCAGCGGGCTGTTGAGGAGGAGTTCGATGGCTGGCTGGGTCGCGCCCGCTACGAGCGTCGACCCGAGCGCGAGCGCGGCCTGAAGAACTTCGAGGCGGGGCTGCGCAACGGGTTTCGTCCCCGGCGTCTGCAGACCGGCGAGGGCGAGCTTGAGATCCAGATCCCGCAGGCGCGCCACGCCACTATGCCGTTCGTGTCCAAGCTGTTCCCGAAGTGGCATTGCAAACGGCTGTTCCGGACCGATCCTTTGAAGACGCTGGTGATCGGCGGGTTCGTCAGGGGCCTGTCGATGCGTGACATCGAGTCGTTGTGCGAGGAGGCCGGGGTGGGAAGATGTCGCGCTCAACAGCCGCGAGGATCTGCGCGGAGCTGCACGAGCGCTTCGAAGCGTTCGAACGCCGCTAGCTCTATGACACCGATCTCGTCGTGCTGTTCCTCGACGCGATCTATCTCCCGGTCCGCCCCAGCGGCCCGAAGGAGGGCGTGATCTGCGCCTGGGGAATCGATGAGAACGGCCGCAGGCAACTGGTTTCGGTGCGTTGGGATCACGCGAGTCAAAGGAAGACTGGCTCGAGCTCGGGCGTGACCTCACGGCCCGCGGGCTAGGCGCACCACGCCTGGTGGTCGCCGATGGCGCCCCGGGGCTGATCAGCGCCGTCGGTGAGCTCTGGCCCCGTGCTGACCGTCAACACTGCTGCGTTCATCGCCTCAGCAACCTGGTCGCGAAGCTCCCCAAGTCCGAGCATGACCGGATCCGCTTCAACTACTGGGCAGCGCTCACCGACGCCACATCAGTCAAGGACGGCAAGCTCCGCCTCCAGGTCCTGATCTCAGAACTCGAGCATCGCGGCTACGAGTCCGCCGCCCGGTGCCTCACAGAGGACCTCGACGCCCTGGTCGTGCACCTGCGCTACCCGCTCAGGCACCGCGAGCGGTGGCGATCAACCAACCTGCTCGAACGGTCGCTCGGTGAGGTCCGCCGGCGCACCAAAGTGATGGGCCGGTTCCCCGGCGAGAGCAGCTGCCTCTCACTCGTCTTCGCCGTCCTCGACCTGTTCTTCGCCACGCCACAAACGGCGCGACCTTCACCGAGCTCGACCGCCAACACCTCTACCGAATCAAATACCAACAAGCCGACCCAGACACCATCGACGAGGAGGTCACCGCCGCATAGACTCACCCCGG
>CAVWWN010000015.1:0-1262072 GCA_963758705.1 uncultured Actinomycetota bacterium
CGTCTTGGGAGGAGCACCAACACCCCGAGGATCAGGTCACCTCCGTGATCGAGGGCGAGATCGACTTCGTGGTGGCCGGCACGCCCGTGCGCCTGTCGGCCGGCGAGCTGGCGGCGCTGCCGGGTGGCGTTCCGCACTCGGCGGCGGTCGGCGAACGCGAGGTGCGCACCCTCAACGTGTACACGTCGCGCCAGACCCCGTCCGCCCCGGCGGCCTAGGAGGCCCACTAGCGCGATGAGCGACTGGCTGGGGCTTGGAGGCGCACGCGTGCTCGTGGCCGGCGCGGGCACGCTGGGCGGGGCGCTCGTGCAGGGCTTCATCGGCGCCGGGGCCGAGGTGGCGGTGATCGACGTCAACGCCGAGCGGCTCGAGGAGCTCCGGTCAGCGACCGGACTGGACCCCGATCGTCTCGTCCTCGCTGACCTTTCACGCGGCGCCGAGGCAGCGACCGCGATGGCGGCGGCCCAGGCGGTGCTCGGCGGGCTCGATGTCTTCGTCCACGGCGTCGGCATCAACGACCGGCGTCCGATCGCCGCCTACGACGAGTCCGATTGGGACCGGATCGTCGCGGTCAACCTCTCCAGCGCGTTCTTCACCGCTCAGCTCGCGCTGGAGGCGATGCGCGCCCAGCGGCATGGACGGCTCGTGTTCTTCTCGTCGGTGGCGGGCCTCATGGGCCACCGCAACCACGGCCCTTACGCGGCGACCAAGGGCGCCATCAACCAGCTGACCAAGGTCATGGCCCACGAGTACGCGGCCGACGGCGTCACCGTCAATGCGGTGGCGCCCGGCTACATGGAGACCAACCTGACCACGGCCTACCTCGACGCCCACCCCGCCGAGCGCGAGCGCCTGCTCACACTCATCCCGGCGGGACGGTTCGGCCAGCTCGACGAGGTCGTGGGCCCGGTGCTGTTCCTCGCCTCACGCCAGGCGAGCTTCGTCACCGGTCACATCCTGTACATCGACGGCGGCCGGACGGTCGTGTGAAGGGAGAGAACAGCCAATGAGTGACACGCCACAGCGTTTCGCCGGCCGTACGGTGATGGTCACCGGAGCGGGCACGGGGTATGGCGCCGAGATCGCCGTCCGCGCCGCGCAGGAGGGCGCGCGGGCGGTGGTGGTGCACTACCGCAGCTCCGCGGCGGGCGCCGAGCGGACGGCCGAGCGCGTCCGCGGCGAGGGCGCCGACGCGCTGCTCGTCCAGGGCGACATCGTCAGCTGGGAGGACATCAAGCGCATGGCGAGCACGGTCGACGCCGAGCTCGGCAACCTCGATGCCCTCATCAACAACGTCGGGGACATGGCCTCCGAGCAGGAGTCCTGGCGCGACATCACCGAGGAGCTCATCGACCACACCCTCGCCGTGGACATCAAGGGCACGATGTTGATGACCCACGAGTTCGGCACGCGGATGCTCGAGCGTGAGCGCGGCGCGATCGTCAACATCGGCTCCACCGTCATCGTCCGCGGGTCGCCGCGGGCCCCCCAATACGCCGCCGGCAAGTACGGGGTCGTCGGGCTGACGAAGTCCTACGCCAAGGCCTTCGCCCCGCATGTGCGCGTCAACACCTTCGCCCCTGGGTTCATGAAGACCGAGCGGGTGCTCAACCGGGCCGACTGGAAGGCCGGCCGCGGCGAGCAGCTCGCGCGCGACACCCCCGCGGGCCGGATCCCCGAGCCCCAGGAGCTCGCCGGCACGGCGCTGTTTCTGGCCTCCGACGAGGCCGCGCACATCACGGGCAGCTACATGATCTGTGACGGCGGCTACAGCATGCTGGGGGCGTGAGGATGGCGCCCTCGACCGAGATGCGACTGCTGGGAGTGTGCGCGGGCGCCGCGGGCGGCAGCGCGGAGATCGCTCTCAAGGCCGCGCTGATCGAGGCCGAGGCGGCCGGCGCCGAGGTGTCGTGGCTGCGCCTGGATGACATGCGCATCTCCACCGGGCCGGTGTTCGGCCCCGTCGACGACGACTGCAGGTGGTTCTACGAGCAGGTGATCGCCGCCGACGGGGTCATCTACAGCGCCCCGATCTACTCGCGCACCATTCCCGGCAAGCTGCGCATGCTGTGCGACCGCGTCTTCGGCCCCCACGCCGACACGGGCTTCGTCGAGTTGCTGATGGAGAAGGAGGCCGCCGGCGAGCCGATCACCGTCCCGTTCAAGCCCGACGAGCGCGTTCTGCGACCACGGGTCGCGGGGTTCCTCGCCGTCGGCGGCGCGCTGACCCCGCAGTGGCACACCCTCGCGCTGCCGATGATGCAGACGCTGGCGTTCTCGATGCGCTGCGGGATCGTCGACCAGGCGATTCTCTCGGGGTCAGGGACACCGCGCTCGATCGTGCTCGACGACGCGGCTCTGGACCGCGCCCGGCAGCTGGGCCGCGCCATGACGCAGCAGCTCGGCCGCAGCTTCGAGGACGTGGAGTACCGAGGCGAGCCGGGCCTATGCCCGCTCTGCCACCTCAGCCTGATCTCGGTCCGCGGAGAGGTTGCCGAGTGCGGCGGCTGCGGCGCCGAGGGCCGCGCCGAGCTGCGCGATGGGCGGCTCGAGGTCCTCTTCTCACCCGAGGGGCTGGAGAAGTCCGTCCTGCACCCGGTCGAGAAGCGCGCCCATTGTCAGGAGATCCTGGACACGGCGGCCCGTCACGCCGCGCTGGCCGACCAGGTGCAGGCAGGCGCCGCCCCCTTCGACGAATGGGAGGGTCACCGCGTGGTGCCGGAGGGAGCCGGCGTCACCGGCTGAAGACCAAAGACGCGCTCTGCGTTGGCGTGGGCCAGCGCGGACCGCTCGTCGGGATCGAGGCGGGCGGCGCGGAACGCCTGCACCTCGGGCCCGGGATCTTCGAAGGGATAGTCGGCGGCGAACATCACCCGGTCGGCGCCGAGCGTGTCGATGCAGAAGCGGATCGATGCGGGGGCGTGGTTCATGCCGCTGGTGGACACGAAGAAGTGCTGTTTGACGTATTCGCTCGGTCTGCCGGCGAGGTCAGGGTGGGTCTTGGCGCGCGTCTGCTCGTGGTGGGCGTCCAGCCGCGAGAGCGAGAACGGGATGTGCTCACCGAGATGGCCGAGAACGATGCGCGTCCCCGGATATCGATCCAGCGTGCCCGAGAGGATGATGCGCAGGGCGTGCAGGCTCGCGTCAGCGGCGTACCCCCACATCGCCGCCATGAGCCCGTAGTCCAGGTAGGGACCGACGGCGCCGGCGGGCAGCAGCGACGGGTGCAGGTAGATCGGGGCGCCGTTGTCCTGGGCGGCCTCGAAGATGGGCGCGAACCGCGGGGCGTCGAGGTACTCGCCCTGCGTGTGGGAGTTGATGACGACGCCCGAGAGGTGCAGGCGGTTGATGGCGCGCTCGATCTCGGCCGCCGCCTGCGCGGGATCCTGGGGCGCGATGGCGGCCAGGCCGGCGAACCGGTCGGGGTGGTTCGCGACGGCCTCGGCCAGTTGGTCGTTGGCGAGCCGGGCCAGCGGAGTGGCCTGCGCGCCGTCGAGCATTTGGAGGTTTGCGACGGTCGAGATGCTGAGAACGGCGAGGTCGATCCCGGCGGCGTCCATGGCGGCGATGCGGCCCGTCCCGAGGTCGAGCGTGAGCGCACCGCGGCGCTCGCGGTCTGAGTCCTCGAGCGCCGCGCCGGCCTCTCGCCAGCCGCTGCCGGCCGCCGCGGGGCTGGCCAGGTAGCGCTGGCCGGCCTGCAGGAGCTCGGGGAGCATGAAGTGCTCCTCGACGGCGATGAGCCGGTCGGTCATCGCGCGGTGCCGTAGACCACGGGGTCGCTGCCGAGCGGCTCGCCGTGGACGAACGCTCGCCAGTCGCGCTGGATGGCCTCGGTCGTCTCCGCCGTGCCCGGTCCGTCGCCCGCCAGCCGCCGGGCCACCCCGCCGTCACGCCAGGTGCCGAACAGCAGCGGGACGCTCAGCGAGTGCGTGGCGCCCAGGTCCGCCTCGGCGGCGGGCTGCTCGATCCGGTAGCGGTGAACGGTCCCCCCGGCCCGAGCGCGCGCCGTGCTCCAGCGCTGGACCGGGCCGGCGAACCACGCCTCGGTGACGACCCGGCAGAGGACGTCGTTGTTGTCGGTCGCGCCCTGGTGCCTCGCATCCGCGATGAGCGCCTGGGGGTCGTCGGCGTGCGCGAGGTGGGCGACCATCTCGGCCAGCCGCGCGTTATCGGGATCCAGGCGCCGCCCGCCGGCGCGAAAGAAGAACGTGCCCTCGTCGGCGCTGGTGCCGATCAGGACGGGGACGTCCAGCCGGGCTTCGGGCGCCTGAGCGGGGTCGGTGGGCAGGCTCCCCGGGTCGACGATCGGCATCGCGCCGCCGCGCGTGCCGCGGAAGGCGGGGTCGGCCAGGAGCTCCTCCGAGGCCGCGACGATCGCTTGTGCCGGCACGTCACGCAGCCGGGTGATGTCCGCGCCTGCGGTGAGCCGCTCGGCCAGGGCCTCGGACCACTGTCGCCCGCGCTCGGCGTCGATGACGAGCTCGTGCAGCGGCGGGGACTGAGCGATGACGCGAGTGAACAGGGCGGTGGCCCCGGGGTGGGCGAGCAGGTGCAGCGCGCTGCCCGCGCCCGCCGACTCGCCGCCGAGGGTGACGCGGCCGGGGTCGCCCCCGAAGGACGCGATGTTGTCAGCGACCCAGCGCAGCGCCTCGAGCTGATCGAGCAGGCCCCAGTTGCCGATGGGGGCGCCGGGCGCGGCGGCCAGCTCCGGGTGATACAGCCAGCCCAGCGCGCCCAGGCGGTAGTTGAGCGTGACGACGACCGCGTCGAGCGCCGCGGCCAGGTGAGTGCCGTCGAGCAGGGCGTTGCTCCCCCACCCGAGTGCCCAGCCGCCCCCATGGATGAACACCAGCACGGGGTGCGGCCCGTCGCCGGGCGGCGCCCATATGTTCACCGTCAGGCAGTCCTCCGAGGTCTCGGGCAGGGACCCGTGTGCCCACTCCGAGAACGGCCGCGGGGGCTGGGGACAGACGGGACCCGGGGCGACGGCGTCGCGCGGCCCGGACCACGGCTCGGGTGGGCGGGGCGCCATGAAGCGGTTCTCCCCGGTGGTGGAGGCGGCGTACGGGATGCCGCGAAAGGCCTGCACGCCGTGTTCGGTGAGCGTGCCGCGGACCGCGCCGGCGGCGGTGGTCACCGTGGGCGCGGTGGTGGAGTTCATACGCGCGCTCGGCCTTGTGGATGCATACGCTGAGAGTGTATACAAGAGGTCATGCCCCCGAACCCCGCGTCCGGACGCTCCCCGGTGGGCGGTGACCTGGCCCACATCGGCCACGTCGAGCTGCTCACACCGCGTCTGGAGGAGAGCGTGCGCTGCTTCACCGACGTGCTCGGGATGACGGTGGTGAGGACCGAGGGCGACAGCGTCCACCTGCGCGGCGAGTCCGAGTACGAGCTGTCGGGCCTCAAGCTCACCGCGTCTGATCACGCGGGCGTCGGCCACATCGGGATACGCACGCGTGACGCCGAGGCACTCGCCCGGCGGACGGCGGCGCTGGCCGCGAACGGCGTCGCCGGTGCGTGGAACGAGGGCGATGTCGGCCACGGGCCCGCGTACGCCTTCCGTGCGCCCGACGGCCACGCCATCGAGCTCTACTGGGAGACCGAGCGGTTCGTCCCCGAGCCCCCGCCGTCCGGGCTGCCCCCGCTGGCGCGCGACCGCCTGGGCCGCCGCGGCGGCGCCGGGGTCGACGTGCGCCGGCTGGATCACATCAGCCTGCTGGCGGCCGACGTGGGGCGGGCGGCGTCGTTCGCGTGGGGAGCGCTCGGGTTCTCGCTCTACGACGAGGTCATCGAGGACGACGGCTCGGTGAGCGGGGCATGGCTGTCCCTTGGTCCCCGGCCCCTGGAGCTGGTCTACGCACGCGATCGGCTCGGCGGGGCCGGGCGGCTGCACCACCTCGCCTTCTGGGTTGACACCCGCGAGGAGGTGCTGCGCGCCGCCGACATCTTCGTCGACCGTGGTGTACCCATCGAGGTCGCGCCCGCCCAGCACACCATCGGCCGCAGCTTCTTCCTCTACGGCTTCGAGCCCGGCGGCAACCGCATCGAGGTGACCACCGGCGCCGAGCTCGTGCTCGACCCCGACCCGCCGACGCGGACCTGGACGGCCGCCGAGCGCCGGCGCGGAGTGGGGTGGGGGACCAGCTTCCCTCCGAGCTGGACCGAGTACGGGACCCCCGACGCCTGACCACAGACTGCATTCACTTCGGCATTCTGTATAAAGTTGGAGAACGATGTCCGTGACGACTGACCGGGAGCGCTGGGAGGCCACCCAGCGGGGGCTGTGGGGCCGGCGCCCCGAAGATTGGTCAGACCTGGCCGAGCCCCAGAACCTCGTGCTGTTCACCGACGCGCTCGACGAGGGCGGCGTCGGCGCCGGCACCGCCGTGCTGGACATCGGCTGCGGTTCGGGGCTGGCGCTCTGGCTCGCGGATCAGCGGGGCGCGCGGGTGAGCGGCATCGACATCTCGGCGCCGCTACTGGCGGTGGCCCGCCGTCGCGTGCCCGCCGCCGATCTGCACGAGGGCGGGCTCGACGTGCTGCCCTTCGCCGACGCCGGGTTCGATGCCGTGCTGGCCATCAACGCCCTCCAGTTCGCCGCCGACCCCGCGAGCGCGCTGCGCGAGGTCCATCGCGTACTGCGGCCGGGTGGCCGGTTGGCCATCGGCGGGTTCGCGGCACCCGAGACCTGCCAGTCGACCGCGCTGCACCTGGCGATGGAATCGCTCGTGCCGCCTGATCGCCAGGAGGATCACGCGCCCTACGCGCTGGCCGCACCCGGCGCGCTGGAGGCGGCCCTGGCCCACGCCAAGCTCACGGTCAGGCTTGACCGCGAGCAGCCCGGCGACTGGCGCTACGGCGACCTTGACCAGGCACTGCGCGGCGTGTTGTCCTCGGCCGGTGGCGCGCGGGCGATCGGGCTGGTGGGCGAGGATCAGGTCCGCGAGGTACTCACCGAGGCCCTGGCGCCGTTTCGCACCCCCGACGGGAGCTACGTGATGCGCAACCGCTTCCGCCTGCTCATCGCGGAGCGTGCCGCGTGACCGCTGAGCTCCTGCGCCGCCCGTTTCATCACCTCGGGTACGTGGTCGACGATCTGGAGAGCGCCGCGCAGGGGCTCGCTGCCGCCACCGGCGCCGGGCCGTTCTTGATGATCGAGCACGTGGCCCTGGCCGAGACCACCTTCCGTGGCGCGCCGGCGCGCTACGACCACTCGACCGCGTTTGCCCAGTGGGGCCCGGTCATCGTCGAGATCAGCGAGATCCACGACGCCGAGCCGGGCGGCCTGCGTGACTTCTTCAGCGCCGGGCGCCATCCCGAGATCGGCCACGTCGCGTGGCTGGTCGACGACCTGGACGCTGAGAGCGCGCGGCTGGAGGCGGCCGGCCTGGCGCTCGTCCACAGCGGGAGCGCGGGCCCCGTGCGCGCCAACTGGCACGACGGTTCCGGAGTGTTCGGTCACCCGATCGAGGTCCATCGCTCCGGTCCCGAGCTGCTGGGCTTCTACGAGGCGATCGCCGCCGCGGCCCGCAACTGGGATGGCCGCAGGCCCCTGCGCCCCGCCCCCGCGCCCGAGCCCGCGCCCGCGCCCGCCGCATGATCTCCGGCGCCCATCACGTCGGTCTACCTGTATCAAGGAGAAGACAGAAATGAACCCGCTGTCCACCGAGTCCGGCAAGCTCACCGAGCTGCCCGGCCAGACCGTCCCCTACGTGCTCGCCGCCGGTGGCGGTCGCGCCCATCTGCTCATCGACCAGGTCGGCCGCTGCCTCTCGGGCGCCGAGGAGACCGGCGGTGCGTGGTCGATGATGACGCTCGACGGGCCCGCCGGCCGCGCCATCCCGCTGCACTTCCATCGCCAGGAGTTCGAGTTCTTCTTCTGTCACCGGGGCAACGTGCAGCTGTGGCTGGGCGAGGAGAGCCGCCTGCTGTCGGTCGGCGACTTCGGCTTTGCCCCACCCAACACGGTGCACGCCTACGGCCTCCCCGGCCACCACTCGGGGTTCATGGGGCCGATCATCCCCGGCGGCTGGGACCGCTTCTTCGACCTCACCGGCATCCCGTACAACGGGGACGCGCCGTTCCCGGTGGGCTTCCGGCCCGAGGTCCCGTTCGCCAAATTCGGTCAGGCCGAGCACGACTTCGACATGAAGTACCTCCCCGAGGCCGAGTACGCGGCGCCGCGCGCCGACGCGCCCGACGACGTCCTCCCCGGCGCGGTCCAGCCGTACTTCCTCCGTCGGGGCGAGGGCCCGCGCCATCTCGTCGGCGGGATGCTCGTCACCTCCCTGATCACCGCGGCTGAGACCGAGGGCGGCCTGAGCATGTTCACCGTCGAGCTGCCGCGCGGCGCCGCCGTCCCCGCGCACGCGCACGAGAAGACCACCGAGGGCATGTACGTCCTGGAGGGCGGCGTGCGCCTGGTGGTTGACGGTGCCGAGTACTCACTGCGCCAGGGGGACTACGCGTCCATCCCGGCCGGCACGTCGCACAGCTGGCAGGGCGAGGCGTTCTTCACCAAGCTCGTCTCGATGAGCAGCCCCGGCGGGCTGGAGGCGGCGCTGGACCGCGTCGGCGAGGCGACCGAGCTGCACATGTTCACCGACGGCGCGACGCTGACCGCTGACGCGCTGAGCGCCGCTGCCGAGGGCGCCGACGTGCAGGTCGGCTGAGCCGAACGGTCACACCGCTTCACATGTTGGCGGCGGCCTCGACGATCGCTTCTCGGATACGCGGGTACGTGCCGCAACGGCAGATGTTGCGCAGCGAGTCGATGTCAGCGTCAGTGATCTGCCGGCCCGCGGCCCGCACCTCGTTGATGAGCGCGACGGCGGCCATGATCTGCCCGGGCTGGCAGTAACCGCACTGCCCAACGTCGTACTTGAGCCACGCCTGCTGTACGGGATGCAGCGACTCGCCGGCGGTTGCCGGGAGGCCCTCGATCGTCGTGATCTGGTCGGTCGGCTGAACGTCGCTCACCGGCACGGAGCAGGGGTTGAAGGCCTTGCCGTTGATGTGGCAGGTGCAGGCTTTGCACACGTCCAGGCCGCAGCCGTACTTCGGTCCATAGACGCCCAGCAGATCGCGCAGCACCCACAACAGGCGCAGCTCATCCGCGCAGTCGACGCTGACCTGCTGGCCATTGAGGATGAAGGTGTGCGCGGGCATCAGAACGCCTCCTGCAAGCCGTCGGTCGGTGACTGGGGTATCGGCGGGACGGTCGGCAACGGCGTGAAGCCGAGCGGCTGGTTGTGATTGATGGGGAAGCTGGTCGGCATCGTCCCCGTGGCCCGCGCGTACGCGTTCGCGACCGCCGCCATCGACGCAGCCACCCCAAACTCGCCGGCACCGCCGGGCTCGGTCTGATTGGGCGGCATGATGATCACCTGAATCCCCTCCTCCGGCGGGTTGGTCGGAGGACAGTTCCACTCCCGCGTGTAGTAGGCGTTGTCCCAGCTGCCCTCGAGGAAGGAGCCGTCGTGGAGGTGCAGGCTGTAGGTCAGTGCCTGCCCGATCCCGTCCATGATCCCGCCGATCATCTGGGCCTCCAGCCCGAGCGGGTTGATCGGCAGCCCGACATCGACCGCATAGGTGACCTTCGTGACGCGCGGCCCCGTGTACCCGTTCTCGACCTTCCGGTTGACCGTCTGCGGCGTGCAGTCGATCTCGGCCACGCACGCGGCGTACCCCTTGTACTCGCGGTGGATACCGATGCCCTGAGCGGTGAGCGGCGCCATGGGCTTGCCCCAGTTGGCAGCCTTGGCCGCCGCGTCCACCACCGTCAGCATGCGCGAGTCGCGCACGAACGAGCGCCGGAACTGGTACGGGTCCTGCCCCATCGCCTGCGCGACCTGGTCGACCATCAGCTCCTTGGCCACGGTCACCTCCGGGCTGTAGATGTTGCGCACGCTCGAGGTGTTGAACACGCTGCCCGGCGGGTGGCAGACCTCGTTGAGGAGCTGCGTGACCAGCCCGAAGTCGTAGGGCACGTTCGCCGTCAACGTGAAGATGCTCTGGGAATAGCCGAGAAAGTCCCCCTCAGGCAGGTCGCCCAACGTCGCGCTGAGGATCTCGCCGAGGCCGTGCGTGAAGTCAGTCGCCACACTCGTGTGGCGCTGGTCGAACGCCACCACGTTGTTGTCCAGGTAGGCCACGCGCACGCGCGAAGTGGACATCGGGTGCACGCGTCCCTGCCGGAAGTTGTCCGTCCGGTGCCACATCAGCTTGACCGGCTTGCCCATCGCCCTGGAGATGACCGCGGCCTCGAACGCCGCGTCGGCGAACAGGTGGCGGCCAAACGACCCACCGCCCTGGGTCACGTGGGCCTGGACGCTCGATACGGGGAGTCCGAGGATCTGGGCGACCGTCTCCTGGAAGTAGATCGGCGACTTCATCGCCGACCAGACCTCGGCGCTGCCCGGACGGACGTCGGCAACGGCGCAGTTCGTCTCCAGCGGGTCGCCGGGACGGAAGTAGAAGGTGAAGCGCTGATCGAGCGTCTCTCCCACCACCGGGGTCATCGGCAGCTCAGCGCCGACCAGCTCCTGGAGCACGTCGGCGTCTGACCGGCCGGCCGCGGGCCCGGGTGCCCACTGGACCTGCAGAGCCCGAATCGCGTCGATGCACTGCCCGAAGGTTGTGGCGCGGACCGCGACGCCACCGGGGACGAACTGGGTGTGGGGGATGATCGCGACGTCGGTGACTCCGTCCATCGCCTTGACCTGCGCCGTGTTCACGACCGCCAGCGCAGAACCGTTGATGGTCGGCGGACGGCAGACCATCGTCGGCAGCGCGCCGGGCACGTCGAGGTCCATCGCAAACCGCTTCGTGCCGGTCACGATCTCCATCGCGTCGATCCGCGGCTGTGGGGTGCCGACCAGCGTCTGCTGCGAGGCCGGCTTCAGCTGCGCCAGCACGGCCCGCGTGCGTACGGCCGCCGCCATGCCCGTCAGCGATCCATACGAGAGCGACCGTCCGTCCGCCGCCGTGACCACGCCATCCTTGAGTGTGAGCTTTCGCAGCGGCGTCTGCAGCTGCGTGGCCGCCGTCCGCGCGAGCTGGCCGCGCGCGATCGCGGCCGCAACGCGCACTTGGTCATAGAGAGCGTGCATCGAGTTCGACCCGCCGGTCAGCTGGTTGAACTCGAGCTCCGGGCGCGCATCGGACAGCGTGATGTCGATCTTGTCGAGCGGCAGCTCGAGCTCGTCGGCGATCACCATCGCGACGGCGGTCGTGATCCCCTGTCCGACCTCGGCGCGCGGAAGCGCGAACGACGCCGTGCCGTCGGGGTTGAGCGTCACGGCGATCAGGCTCGCGGTCAGGTCAGCCGCGTCGGTCAGGAGGTCCGTCAGGTCGTAGAAGTCGACCGGCTGAACTGTCGCTACCGACGCTCTCGCCTGGGGCGCCGCACGCAGATCGGCCGCGGCAACCAGCGTGGGCGCCGCAATCAGATACCCGATGAACCGGCGGCGCGAGATCCTGCTGGTGGCAACCGGCTCTCCAACGACCTCGACATCGAGCATGGGTCCTCCCTTGGTGCAACCTGGATGCCGTTGGGTATACCCCGAAACCCATTCCGACATGCCGGTTTACTGCGTATCGACGGACGCCACGCTCGGCAGGCGTGCTGCGAGCTGTTGAGCGCGGGGAGCAGGTGCGTGTCACGCTCCGAGGGCGTGCGATAGCGGACATCGTTCCGGCCGGCGCCGCGGCCGGCGACGATCGTCTCCGAGCGCTCGTGGCGGAGGGGCGGCTGACATGGTTCATGTGCCGAGTCGGCCACCTTGAGACCGCTCGCGCGGTCCGACTGGCGGGCAGTTCATCGGCGGTTCGCCCGGTGCAGAAGGAGTGGGCAGCGTTCAATGTGATCGAGGTCGACCGATGACCTCGTCGAGCACGCGATCGAACTCGCGCTGGCCCATGACCTGCGAAGTCTCGACGCGCTGCATCTCGCGTCGGCGCTCGTCCTGCCTCGTGAAGATCTGACCGTGGCGGTGTGGGACCGCCGCCTTCACGCTGCTGCGCGAGCCGAGGGGCTCGGACTGTTCCCCGAGATCCTTGAGGAACACGGTGAGGTCACAGCTGGCTGGGATCGCTGACCAACGCTTGCTGTGTATGGGTTAATCCGTGGTGCCGGCGGTGCCGGGATCGAGGATCGGGGTTGGGATGGCACGAACGGGATCAATCGTCGTTGGGACTGATGGCTCGGAGCGATCCGCGGGTGCACTGGACCGCGCCGGTGAGCTGGCGAGGTTGTTGGGGGTGAAGGTCCACATCGTGAGCTGCTACGCAAAGAGCTCGGCCGGATTGAGCGGGGCGGCGGCCATGGGGGTTGTGATCGCGTTCGACGAGCAGGATGGGGAGCGAGTTCATGCTCAGCACAACGTCGATCGAGCGCAACAGCGGTTGGCGCCGGTCGGCGTTGAGACCGAGACGCATGTCTGGCCCAGCGAGCCGGCAGATGCGTTGGTGCGGATCGCAGATGAGCAACAGGCCCAGATGATCATCGTCGGCAACCGGGGCATGGCCGGCACGGGCCGCGTGCTCGGATCGGTGCCCAACCGGGTCTCGCATCATGCCCATTGCGACGTGTTGATCGTCAGGACGGGCTGACCGATGCGCGATCTACCGAGCCGCCTCATCGCGAGCCACGAGCACAGGCTCGGCGCTGCTCGTCGGTCGTATTGGACCCAAGGGGCGGTGTGGGAGGTCTAGGAGCGTCGCGGTCAGGCTGGCGGGCCCGGAAGGCCGAGGAGCTGCACAACTGATAGGGCCAACAGCGCGGCAGCGATCCCGATGAGGCCATAGCGCGCGGAGCGGACCGGGAAATGGCTGCTGATGCCGACGAGGAACAGCACGGCGGCCAGGAAGACCGTCAGGCGCACGTACTTGTCGGCCGTTCCCGCGGCCGACTCGCCCTTGTTGAAATAGGAATCGGACTGGGCGCTGAGGGCCTGCGCCTGTGCCTGCTCCGGAATCCGGTATTGGGGCATGAACGATGGGTCCGGCGGAGCATGCGGATTCTTGAGCGGATGGGTGGCCAGCCAAGCGTCAAAAGCGGGGCGATAGCCCGGGCGCAGCCGCCTGACCGTGAGGCGAAAGAGCTTGGCGTTGTTCGCGGCATAGGCCGTTTCCGCCGCGTTGAACGACACCGAGTCCAACGTGCGGATCTGCAGAGCCTCACTCGCCTTGAGGTCGCCCTTCGTTTGCGCCGACGACGCGTTGGCCAGGGAGATCGACGAGGCCGTGCCCCACTTCGCCGCCGAATATCCCGACCACGCTGCTAGCAGCGCCACGAGCGAGAGCAGCACCGCCTCAGAGATCGAGATCCAGCGGTCACGCCGAGCATGGTGCGCGGGCCGCTCCTCGTGGTGTGCGGACGCTTCCTCGCGATGCTCGGCGATCTCCTTGCCAACCTCGGCTGCCGACAAGCCCTCAGGCACCTATAGCCCGCTTCCGCTCAGTCGAATTTTGAGGGGCGCCAACGTGCTGGCGGGCGCCAACCGACGACTGATCCATATGGCCGATAGTCCATGCGACGATGGCGCGGCGCATCATCCAAACAAGACGACTCGCCGGGGCCGATGAACACGCCGAGCCTCCCGCCGAGGGTGAACGAGCCCATCGGTGTCGGCCAGGTGGCATCAGTACGTCCATGCGCGGATGCTTGCAACCACAGGGCTGTAGGCATGAAAAAAGCCCCGCTGTGCCCGTGCTTTTCCCGATGCGCCCGAGGAGACTCGAACCTGGCCACGTCGCCCGCGCGGACGGCGCGTGGCACGTCTACGTCTTGCCGATCTGCACGAACCAGCTGCCGACGAGTCGCGGGCCGCCAGCCGCTTAGGTGGCGAGCGCGGTGATCGCGTCGCCGATCAGTTTCGCGCCGAGTATCAGGCAGATGACTGCCGTCATCGTGACGTTCTCGCGGACCATCCAGTCGTGCAGCCCGCCGAGGATCCGGGTCGCGCGGGCACCCATGAGAAGGTAGATCGCGATGGGGGCGCCGACGCCTAGCGTGGCGAGCACGATGAACACGATCAGCGCGACGGCTTGGCCTACGGCGCTCGCTCCGGTTTGAGCGATCTCCGCGGCGGCGCCGACGACGAGCAGCAGGTTCTTGGGACTGACCGCCGATAGCAGTACTCCCATTCCGGCGGACTTGATGGGCGTGAACGTGTCGATCCTCTTCATCCACGCTGGCAGTTGAGGCTCCGTGCCGTCGCGAGGGCGACCGCGCCATTGCCTAACCGCGAGCAGCCACAGCAGGAGGCCGAGGAAGATCTTGACGATGCTGACCCATGTCGCAGGGCTGCCATCCTCGCTGGCCGACGCGCCGCTCGAGATCAGCAGCACGGTCATACCCAGGACGGCGATCCCTCCTACCCATCCCGCCAGGAAGGCCAGCCCGTTCGTCCGGCCGTTCGACGTGGCGAGCATCAGTACCACGGCGATGATTGGCAGCGGGCTCAGCGCGACGCCCACGCCAAACGAGAGGACCTGGCCGATCGCCTGGCCCGTCACCGAGCCCTCCCCCGATCGGTCTCCATCCACCCACCATCTCCCGGGACGGTTGGGTGCCCATCACCCAATGCGGATGAGAAGCACGCATCCGTCGCGTAGGGACGTCCACCGTTGTGGCGCCAGGGATTGCACCGGGACGAATCGGAACCTCACCTCGGTACCTCGCGCTCGCTAGGTGGGGGTGACCGTGCAGCGTTTTTGCGGCGGGTGCTATCGAACGTCGACGAAGACGACCTCGATCGCGTTGTTGCCGTAGCCGAGGCGGTTCCAGATGGGAACTTCGGGCTGCACGTTTCCCGCCGCGTCCGTGGCTCGCGCGCGCAGCGTCTTTCGGCCGCGTTCAGTCGGCTGCCATTCGAATGACCAGCTCTGCCACTGGTACGGACCTTTGGGGGTCTCTAGGTGCGCTGGTAGCCATTCGCCCTCCCCCGTCAGGCTGAGATCGACGTTGGTGACGGGGCCGGTGCCCGACCATGCCTTGCCGCGAACGACGCACGTGCCACCGAGCCCCACCTCGGCGCCCGGGCCGGGGTCTGTTATCCGCGCCCGCGGTCGCATGACCGTCACGCGCTCTGCGGGTCGATCGTGCCACTGATACATGTAGTGGCCGGTCTCGAACTCGCCGATGAAGGGCTCGGTCAGGACTTCGATCTGCTTCAGCCACTTGACAGAGGCAACGCCGTACCAATGCGGGACGACAAGACGGAACGGTGACCCGTGGTCGGGACTGAGCGGCTCTCCGTTCATCTCATACGCGATAAGGATCTCCGCGGATGGGTCGGCGGCGTGTACGAGCGTCAGGGATCGCTCGAACGACAGATCGGAGGCGTCGATGTCCTTGAGCACTGGATTCAGGATGTATGACCCGTGATCGGTACCGGCGAAGCGCACTTCCACGGCGGTTGGGTGTGGTTTTGCCCGCTCGATGACCTCGTGCAGGAGCGCACCCTTCCATCGTGCTGTGGAGACTGCGTAGTCGCCCCACGGCTCGCCCGCCGGCAGCGGCCTCATCGCCAGTCGACCGTTCCCGGCGCACTCGAGCGTGACGACGCGCTCGACTGCCGGCAGTGCTCGGAGATCGTCCAGCGTGAGCGTGAGAGGGTTCTCCACCGCGCCGGCGATCTCGAGCGTGCCGTCGTGATCAGGGACCGGGAAGTTGCTGCGCACGTAGTGCAGCGGAGTCGGCGTCAAGTCACCGTCGAGCGCCTCGGGCGGCGCCTCGGCGTTGAACGGCTCGGCATGGATCATCGTGAGCGCTGCGCGCTGCCGCCCCAAGTCGTCAGTTACGGCCATCTGTTGAGCCTCCTCAATGCAACCTTGTGGATTTCAGTAGTCGGTGTCCTGAAAGCTTGGGTCGCGGTTCTCGTTGAACGCGCCAATGCCCTCGACCCGGTCTGGATGCACGGCGGAGCGCCAGTGGGCTTCCATCATGATCGCGATCGCCTCTTCGGTCGGTTGTCCGTGCCCGAGCCGGACCGCCCGTTTCACGGCTTGAACCGCCGTCGGTGAGTTGCTCGCGATCTTTTCCGCGATCCGGTGCGCGGCCTCCATCAGTTCCGCCTGCGCGTAGATCTCATTCACCATGCCCAGGCGGTGCGCCTCCTGGACGCTGATCGGATCTCCTGTCATCAGCATCTGCAGCGCCCTGCCCGGCGGGAGAACACGTGGCAGGAACACCGGTGAGCCACCGCCCGCGGAAAGCCCGACCATTGCCTCCGGCTGACCGAAGGTGGCGTTCTCCGACGCGATGATGAAGTCGGTGCTCTGCGCGATCTCTGACCCGCCGCCGTATGCGACACCGTTGACGGCAGCGAAGATGGGCTTCCGCAGCTCGCGCAGGGTGTACAACGTCCGGTCGAAGTCCTGGCGCTGCCGAAGCCAACCCTCCTTGGTCATGTTGTTGCGCTGCCGAAGATCGCTGCCGACGGAAAATGCGCGGCTCCCAGCACCGGTGATGATCACGACCCGCACCGCTGGACGGACGGCGATCGTCTCGAGGACATTGGTGAGGCTCGCACCCATCTCCGTGGTGATGGCGTTGTCAGCGTGTGGCCTGTTCAGCGTAATGATGGCGATCGACTCGCCGGCCGCGTACTCCAGGAGCACCGGGTTGTCGGGCTCTTCGCCCTCGGGAGGCGGCGGCCCGAAGTCGAGCACCTTCCACCGTTCTGTGTTTGTCGAGCTTGCCGCCATGGCGCCTCCGGTCTGGGTCGATCGTCCTAGGTAGTGAATTCCGAGAGCCAGCGCAACCCGCGAAGGCCGGGCGCGAAGCAGTACTCGCCGCCGCGCGTGACGACGAACGGCGCCATCTCCTGTAGCCGGCGCCTGATGGGTTGCTTGGGGATCGTGAAGACCCCGTCCCCGGCCGGTCTTCCAACGAGCGGATCCTGCTCCTGCGGCGCACCGATGAAGATGCCGTCGTTCAGCCATTGGGTTTTGACGAACTCGAACTGGCGCTTGAGATGTGCGCCGGCGAACACAAAGACGATGCCGCGGTCTGTGCCGTCATCCTCGAGCACACCGTCCGGGACGATCGAGCCGTAGCTGGTGCCACGCCGGATCATTCGGTGCAGGCGGACGTCCACGCTGCCGTCCCCATCAAACGCATCCCGGGGGTTGGCGCGCCGGGCGTGCGCACCGGCAGGGCATTTGAGCCCGCGGCGATCATGGCCGTAGAGGAAGGCGTTGTTCCGGGTGTCGTCGCTCCCGAGTTCCGGGTCGTCATGGTCAGGCGCCAAAGCCAGAGGGGCCCCGCTCTGCCAGCGGCCGACCATCTTGGCGCCCAGCAGCGCCTCTTCCTGGCGATCCGCCGCCCGGTCTCGGAGGTAACGGCGGTATGCGGCGACGCGGGTGTGCAGCTTCCGGAATACGACGTACGTGCCGTTGCGCCCGAGCACGGTCGGGGTGGGCATGGGCGCGAGCTCTCCGGTCTCGTCGGGGTATCCGAGGATGAACTCGCCGGCCTTGATCGGCCGCTCTAGCGGATTGGACGCCGGGATCCCGCTCCCCTCGATCGCCGGTTGGCCGATCCCGTCCTTGAACCCGAACGACGTCCGACCGGTTGGGAGCTGATAGCAATCCTGGCGCCAGATCGCCTCTACCCCGGATAGATCCTCGACGGCCCGGCGTGCGTGCTCGAGGCTCGCCTCCAAGCGCGCGGCGTCGGGTGACAGACCCGCCAGCGCGACGTGGACGTCCGGGGTACCGAGCGGCTTTTCCCAATTCTCGGGGCTGCTCTCCCCACGATCGCCCAACTCGGCCGCGCGCGCCGCCATGCCCTGTCGGAACTCCGGCGCGAAGCTGTCGAGCGAGGCTTTCGGCATCCCCAGCGCCTTGAACCCCTGATACGTGAACGCAACTGTCACCCATGCGTTCGGCGCCGGGTCAGACGACGTGCTGGCAGAGCAGACCGCCGGCAGCAGCCGCCGGATGAGCTCCTGTCCTGCCTGTCTGTCGTCGATGCGAAGGAGCAGGTAGGTCCCCACGTACGGGGACGGTCGTTGGTGAATCGCGCCACCTTGGATGTCGTCGAGCTCAAGGCTCGAGCTTTCCGTCGCGGTGGTGGCGCTCATGACACCAACCGCTACAGGTGCTCGGGAGGCTTGGGGGGATCTGGGTTCGGGGGCGCCAGATACGGGAACGTCTGCGACGCAGGTCGTGTCGCTTGATCGACGCCATCGCGGATCGTGGGTCCGTTTCCGGCGTTCACGAGCAGCGTGAGGATCGTGTCCATCACGTCGTCGTTGAGTGCTCGGCCGCCACAGGTCTGATGGTCCTGGCCGCGCCGGGCGGCGAGCTCGATCTCGAGGAACGAGCCCTGCTCGGCGTACGGCTTGGCCGCGTCGATCACGAGATAGTCGGCTAGCAACAACTCGGTCAGCGGGTGCGCCCCGTCCCCGTTGGTCGGCCAGTCGGTGTTGCCGTCCAGGCTGTCCCAGAACGCGAGGTTCGCGTCAAGCCTGGCGCGGTACGCCCCCAAGTAGTGCGGGGCGGGGTGAAACGCGTCGTCCATGTTGTAGAGGTCGCGGATCTCGAGATCGCGGTTCACGGAGTCAAACTCCTTGGGTGCCAGCATCAGGTTCGGCACCTCGGGTCGACCGACCCGTTCGAGCCGGACGTGGAGCTTGCCCCGCGTCAAGGTCTCGCCCACCACGCCGAAGAGATCGCCGCCCTCACCCAGGCTCGTGCGGTCGACCTCGACGACCAGGCTGAGCACGTTCTTGCCGTCGAGATAGATCGAGCCCGGGTCGGTAAAGGCCAGCTTCCGCGTCGCGATCGTCTTGAGCGCCGCCGGCGCATCCAGGATGAACGGGTCCCACCGCACGCCAGCAAACACGCGAACTCCATGCGCCTGCGCACCCCGCTCGTCGTGCACGGTGAACGGGACGATCCCGCCGGCGGGCGTCGCGCATGTGCCCGACTGCTCAAGCGCGGTCCCACCACCGCTGCCCCCAGGCTCGGAGAACACGCAGTCGAACACAAGCTCCTCGCCACCGACGGCGAACGGCGCGGGATCGTCGCTGTCGGTCGCGGTCAGCGGGCGGAGCCGGAAGCGGTAGATCAGTCCGTCCGAGAACTGCGCCGACGGAGGCGCGAACGGCAGCGTGTTCAGCACCAGCACCAGCGAGCCCGGACGCTCCGGGCTCGGGAACGCGTACAGGTCGGTGATGTCCGCGATCGGCTCCGCCACCGCTCGGGGCCCAGAGATGTGGTGAGACAATGCGTGTCCTCGTCGGCTGGGCGCGCCCCGCGCTAGTCGCTGGCTTCGTCGAGCAACGGCTTCAGTGCCGGGTGCTGCAGCGCCTCGGCGGCCGCGGGGTCGTCCAGCACCCGTTGGAACGCCTCGTTCACACGCAGCGCCTTGCGGATCTCTTTGGTCGTGCCGGGGTAGTTGCGGGCGTACGCGGCGGCGGTCCGCTGGGCGCCGAGAATGAACGCTTTCAGGGCGGCGAGGTTGGGAAGGCCCTCGTACCCCTCAACGTGCTGGAAGACCGCGTCAAACAGCGCCAGCGTCGACCCGGACGTGAGGAAATCTTCCATGTAGGCGTCCCACGGGCCATCGAAGCTCGTCGCGAACAGCAGCCGGGTGTCATCGTCGAACGGTACGAACCGGGCCTCGTGAATCGTGGCAACGGCCATGTTGTAATCCCCCGACTGATAGCCCGGGGTGTTCTGCAATGCCTGCAACGCCTCCCGCAGAGCGGTCGCGTGTTCGGGCTTGATCCGGAAGAACAGGCTGAACTCACTCGTGGACCCGACGGAGACACCCGGTCGGGATGTTGTTGTCGCAGAAGTTGCCAAGACCGCCTCGTATATCGCTCGCGTGCGGCGTGAACCGCCGCCCCGAGCCAAGGGTGCGAGACGACAACATGGGCGTCATCACCCGAATCGGATGAGCAGCACGTCAACGGAGCTCAACGGGATCCAGTGGGCTGCCCACTCGGCCCGAGAGGCGCCCTTTCGCTCACGCGAGCGCCATCGAAGACCGGCCAGAAGGCCCGGAAATGCGTGGAACGCAGCGACGTCGAGTAGGACGACACGCAGCAGAACTCTCGTGGCGCGGTTGATGGTCGCGTTGGCGCTGCGTGACGGCGGCGAGTTGTGCGTGTTCGATCTGGCGTGGGTCTGCGAGCGTTCGGACAAGCTTGTTTCCCATCACGCCCGCGTGCTGCGCGGGAGAGGATTGGGCGAGTCGCGCCGGGAGCGGAAGATGGTGTTGTACTCGTTGACGGATCGCGGCCGGCGGCTGCTGGAGGCGACGGTGAATACGCAGGCGCAGTCGGTGCTGTGAGCCCTCAGGTCGCTCGCGCTCACCGAACTGTCGCGGTTTCCACGGCCTCTCAGGTGGGTGGGGAGGGATGGTTGCGCGCGGCACGTCAGGCGAGGTTGCTGGCGTGGGCGAGCCTGTTCTGGATGCTGTTGGAGGGCGGGCTCGGGGTGCTCGCCGGTGTTGAGGCGAACTCGATCAGCGTCTTGACGTGGGCGGCGTCCTCCGCGGTGGAGGGGCTCGCTTCGGCGATTGTGATCTGGCGCTTCAGCGGCCGGCGCATGCTGTCTGAGCATTCCGAGCGCCTGGCGCAGCGATGGGTCGGCGCGAGCTTCTTTCTGCTGGCCCCGTACTTCCTGTATGAAGCCGTCGTCCGCTGGGTCAACGGCACCCCAAGCGAACGCGGCGCCGCTCGCGATCGCGCTGACCGCCTCGAGCGTGTTGGTCATGCCGCTGCTGGGCTGGGCGAAGCTCGGGCTCGGGCGCCGGCTGGACTCCCAGGCGACTGCGGGCGAGGGGATCCAGAACCTGCTGTGTGCCGGGCAGGCGCTCGCGGCGCTGATCGCCGTGCTCGCTGCTGGCGCCGGCGTCGCCGTGATCGATCCCCTCGCTGCGGCCGTGGTCGCCGGGATCGCTGCGAAAGAAGGGGCCGAGCTCTGGCGCGGCGAGGAATGCGGGTGCCATACGAGCTTCGTTCAACCGTCCGCGCTGGACGCGTGGTCCGGCGAGCACGACGGCCGCCCGTAGACCCCGGATCGTCTGCGGCGCTCAGGCGACCGCAGTCTTGAGGGCCTCGAGCTGGTGGGCTTGATGCTTGAGCAGGCTGGCGAGGACCTGATCGAGCGTGCGTTGCCCGTCGCAGAACCGGAAGCTGTCGTTCGGCGGGATCGCATCGAGCTGATTGTCGTTGAGTTCGGCGATCCGGCCAAGCGCCTCGCGAGAGGCGCCCAGCTGCTTGACCACCGCGTCGACGTCCACGTTTTCCGCGGTGTAGCCGTCGTCGTGCTGAGTGGCAATGTGGTCGTGGTTGGCGTGGTCTCGGGGTCGGTGACCGAGGTCGCGAAGGAATCGGGGCATGCGGTGCTCGGCCTGCGGGGCCGCGCCCTGGGTGCTGGTCATGCGGTCGCTGGTCTGCACGAAGCCGGCGATCCGCGTGAAGTTGTCGACCGTATGCCATGCGGCTGCGCCGATCGTTCCGTCGCCCAGCTTGTCCCGGCCCGGGCACGGCCGGCGCAGCGCGGCCTGGTCGAGCGTTGAGAGCAGGTCGATCAGGTTGACGACCTGTCCGTCGGCGATCGCCGAGAGTTCCTGTCCGCGTTCGGTCATCGGGGTCCCTCCGGGTTAGGATCAGTGGTGGGCATGGGCGGCGTGGTCGTGGGCGGCGGGTGCGTTCCCGTCCAGGTACGGCTCGGGGTTCGCTTCGAACGCATGCAGGCACTGGTCTGAGCAGAAGTAGTAGGTCAAGCCGCCGAACTCCTTGGTCACCGCCTTGGCCCGATCGACCTTCATCCCGCAGACCGGGTCGGTCGCGCCGCGCCGGGCGGTGAGCCAGAACAGGCTGGCGAAGATCGCCAGGCCAAGCAGGTTGAGCGCGAGCTTGTAGTCGACCCGAATCGAGCTGAAGATGTCCGCCCGGGTTGGGCGCGGGGCGGTCGGAACGAGGCCGAGAGCACTGAACAGGGCGGTGACGATCAGCGCGGCGATGACCATTGTCACGAACATCAGCCCGGTGATCCTGATCGTGTAGGTGGTGCCGTAGTACTTGCGGTAGATCAGGAGGATCGGGATCACGATCAGGTCGGCGAACAGGAACGCCAGCACGCCCGCGAAGCTGATGCCGCCCGACCACAGCACGGCCGCGAGTGGGACGTTCCCGACCGAGCAGACGAAGCTGAGCACGGCGATGATCGGGCCGACGATCACGTTCTCGAGCGTCGGCAGCGGCGCCGGGGCGTGGCGGATGAACAGGTGCTGGAAGAACCCGTTACCAAGCTGGGCGATGAACCCGGCGAGCAGGAACCCGAGCGCGATCTCCTTGTAGAGCATCTGCCAATCGCCGCGGAAGTTGTGAGCGACATCCGACCACCCCCGCGCCGAGGTAAGCCGCTGACGCCAGGAGAGCCGCTCACCGGCCATGTGGTGCTGATGACCAGTGTCGGCGTCGATCGCGCGCTCACGCGCCTGCTGCTCGAGACGCGGGCTGACGAAGAGTCGCAGTAGCACGGTCATCAGCACGATCATCACGATCCCGCCGATGTACTCGGCGACCGTGAACTGCCAGCCGATCAGCACCCACAGGACGAGGCCGAGCTCCCACACGAGGTTCGTCGAGGCGAACTGGAACGCGAGCGCCGACGCGGCCGACGCTCCCTTCTGGAACAGCGATTTCGCGATCGCGATCGCCGCGTAGGAGCACGACGATGACGCAGCGCCGAGCCCGGTCGCCCAGCCGACCGAGCGCGCGCCCGAGCCGCTCATCAGGCCCTCCACTCGCTCGCGCGGCACCCACGCCTGCACGATCGCGGAGATCAAGAACCCAAGCACGAGCGCCCACCAGACTTCCCATGCCATCAGGAACGAGTCGCGCAGCCCGTGCCAGATCACATCGAACACACTCATTCCCAACACACTACCAGATACCCCTAGGGGGTAGGAGTAGAAGTGATAGGGTTCCGTGTATGCCGAAGACTCAAACGCCCACCAGGGGCTATACCACCACCAAGGACCAACTGCTCGCCCGCCTCAAGCGGATCGAGGGTCAGATCCGCGGGATCGAGGGGATGGTCACCGACGACAGGTACTGCATCGACATCCTCACCCAGATCAGCGCCGCACAGGCCGCGCTGGACAAGGTCGCGCTCGGGCTGCTTGACGGTCACGCGCACACGTGCGTGATCGGCGCCGAACCGGGCCAGCAAGACGAGCGAACCGAGGAGATGATGGCCGCCGTCGGCCGGCTCCTGAGACGCGGCTGACGAACAGCGCTGCTCAACCCCAGCACGGTCGCCGTCCCGCTGGCCAAACCCCGATCACGGCCTCTCAGTCGCGAGCATCAGACGACCGTATGAGTTCCTCCCTCGGTGCAATCTGGATCCCTCGGGTATACCCCGAAACCCATTCCGACATGCCGGTTTACTGCGTATCGGTGGAGGTTGCCACGAGTGTTGATGAGACGGCAGGCGTGCGGGATGCTCTGGCGACCCGGGCCGCGCGGAGCTACAGTGGCGCTATGAGTCTGGATCTCGCGCTGATCGGCTTCAAGGGGGAGTCGGCTGCGGCAAGCGAGTTCGGGATCCTGCGTGACCGCGTGGGCAATGCGGCGCCCTGGACGAGCGAGGTCGCGATCGTCGAACACCTCGGTCACGATCGAATGTCAGTCCGGGGCACTTTCGGGGGCCGTTATGTCGATGTCGAGGAGACGGATCACGTGTCGGAGCCGGGCGCGGCCGAAGGGGGTCTCACGGGTGCTGTCGTGGGCGCGATCTTCGGGCCGCCGGGACTCGCTGGTGGGCTCGTACTCGGGGGGATCATCGGTGCTGAGGCCGGTACGCCGAGCGAACTTGAGCCAGAGCCAGAGCTCCTCATCGACGAGTTGCGCAAGGCGGTTCCCAGCGGCCACTCGGCGATTGCGCTGCTCGCCGATCCCGCGCACGTTGATGCCCTGCTGTCGGCGCTCGTCGAGTCTGACCGGGCCGTCGTGGTACGACGGACCCTGACCGCCGAGCAAGCATCGAGGCTCATCGCGTCGGTCGCCGCGGACCCGCCGGCCTCACCCGGGCCGACCGTGAGCGGAGAGAGCGCGTCCAGCGCCTAACCGCGACGGTCCCCGAGGCCTCAACCTGAATCGCCCGGTGTAGATCCGTTTTTTCAGGGGTCCAGCGTCCGTCAAGCGACGGCCGTCCGCGGAGGTCAGCGGCGTGTGGACCTTCACATATCCCTAGTGGCGCGGGACGCGGTGTGGTGGTATCCGTTCCTCATGACGACGAGGCGCGCCGTCGGCTCCGGGCGGGTGCCGGTTGCCGTGATCCTGACGGTGTCGATGACGGCGGCTGGCATCGTCTATCCGGTCACCGACTCGGCGTTGCATCACACGTCGCCGATCATGATCGCGACGCTGCGCGCGCTGGTGGGCGGGGCGGCGCTGACAGCGATGCTGCCGCTGATGGGCAGCCGGCTGCCGCGAACGCGTCGGTTGTGGCTGTGGGCTCTCGGCATTGGTTTCTGCAACACGACGTTGACGCAGGTCGGCATCAGCGTCGGCACCGACCGCGCCGGGGCTGCGGTGGCGGCGGTGTTGGCCAACTCGGCGCCGTTCTTTGTGGCGGTTATCGCGCGTTTCGCGCTGGGGGAGAGGATCACGCGGCTGCGGGCGGCGGGGCTGGTGATCGGGTTCGGCGGAGTTCTGTTGGTGGTGTTCGCCGACCCGGGGAACATCGCGCATGGCTCGCGGCTGGCCATCGGCCTGGGGCTGGCGCTGCTCGGCGCGCTGGGCTGGGCGCTCGGCGGCCTGGGCATGCGCGTGCTCACCGAGCGCGAGCCCGACCTCGATATCGCCGGGATCACCGCGGCGCAGTTTCTGGCCGGCGGGATTCCGCTCATCCCGCTGGTGCTGGTCGCGGGTGGGAGCACCGATTGGGGCCAGCCCGTGCTGCTGGCGCAGCTGACATATCTGATCCTGGGTGGGCAGGTCCTGGTCTACGTGGGCTTCAACGCGGCGTTGAGCCGATGGCCCTCGACGCGTGTCTATGCCTGGACGTTTCTCGTCCCAGTCGTGGCGGTTCTCGTCGATGCGGTCCGGGGTTCGCTGCCGGGACTAGGCGCGATGGTGGGCATTGTCCTGGTCATTCTGGGGGTGGCGATTGTCAACCTCCCGAGGGCCGAGGGCGCACCGATGGGCGGCGCGGTCCCGCCCGAGGACGAGGCGCCTGTCCAGCCAGCTCCAGGTGTTCCTTAGGAGACGACTGGCGCGCCCGCTCATCCGATCCAGGTGATGACGCCGAGGCGGTCGTCTCGCAAGCTCTGGTCAGGGAGGCGGCTCTCGCCGCCACCGAGCGATACGCGAGGTGATCTTGGGAACAGCTACGCAGCGATTGAGGAGGCTCACGAGATGGCGGTAACCGACGACCTGGGGCGCCAGCGGGGAGCCCTGAGCATGATCCATGCCGAGCCGTTCAATGCCGAGGCGCCGCCCGAGGCACTCGACGGTGACATTACCCCGACTGCGCTGCACTACGTACGCAGCAACTTTCCCGTACCTGATCACGACGGCACGCTCGAGATCACCGGTGCAGTGGAGAACCCCCTCGCGCTCACGCTCGATGACCTCAGAGCACTGCCGGCAGTCGAGCGCGTCGTTACGCTCGAATGCGCCGGGAACGGTCGACTGGCGATGAGGCCGCTGCCAGCGGGTGAGCCCTGGGGCGACTACGCGGTCTCCACAGCACGATGGAAGGGCACGCTGCTGCACGAGATACTCGAGCGGGCGAAGCCACATCCGACGGGCGTCGAAGTCCGCTTCGCCGGTACCGATCACGGGTCATACATCCTGAATCCAGTGCTCAAGGACATCGACGCCTCCGATCTGTCGTTCGAGCGATCGTTGACGCTCGTCCACGCCGCCGACCCATCCGCGGAGATCCTGATCGCGTACGAGATGAACGGAGAGCCGCTCCGTCCCGACCACGGGTCACCGTTCCGTCTTGTTGTCCCGCATTGGTACGGCGTCGCCTCTGTCAAATGGCTCAAGCACATCGAAATCCTGACAGGGCCCTTTCGTCGGTGAGTTCGAGACCGGCCACTACATGTATCAGTGGCACGACCGGCCCGCAGAGCGCGTGACGGTCATGCGACCACGGGCGCGGATCACAGGCCCCAGCCAGGGTGCCACCGTGCCCCTCGGTGGCACATGCGTCGTTCGCGGCAAAGCATGGTCGGGCACGGGCCCTGTCACCAACGTCGACCTGAGCCTCACGGGGGAGTCCGAGTGGCTGCCGGCGCACGTAGAGACCCCGCGAGGTCCGTACCAGTGGCAGAGCTGGTCGTTCGACTGGCAACCGGAGGAACGCGGACGCAAGACACTGCGCGCGCGAGCAACCGACGCGGCAGGAAACGTCCAGCCGGAGGTTCCAATCTGGAACCGGCTTGGCTACGGCAACAACGCGATCGAGGTCGTCTTCGTCGACGTTCGTTAGCGCTCGCTGCGCGTCCACACCAGGTCACCCCGCCACGCCATGGGTGTGCCCTTCCCGACGCGCCCGAGAAGACTCGAACTTCCACGGACGATACGTTCCATAAGGCCCTATACCTGAATCGCCCGCTGTCGCGCTGATCACGCCGCGAGAACGCGTGCCTTCTGCGCCGCGAACTCCTCCTCGGTCAGGATCCCCTGGGTCTTGAGCTCTGCCAGGTCCTTGAGCTGTGCGATCTGGTCGCGACCGCCGGCGGCCGGTGGCGGCGCCTGCTGTCGGTAGGCCTGGGGCTGCTGTGCTGCGTAGGGCTGCTGGGCCGCGTACGGCTGCTGGGCCGCGTAGGGCTGCTGCTGCTGCTGCCTAGACCAGCGGTTGTACTGGCGGCGGTTGACGCGGTTAGAGACCGCGGTCCAGGTGCCGGCGGCGACGGCGGTGCGGGCGATCCCACGGATAAGTCCCATGTATGCCTCCCTTTCGTCAGGCCGCCGCTTCGGCGGCATCGATGAGCTGCTGCACGCCGATCCGCTGGCTGGCGATGACCTCACCACCGTTGCGACGCACGGAGGCGACGAACGGCGCCGCCCAGCGGTTCTCGTAGACGATCATCACCGCCGCGGCGCCGGGCTCGATCTCCGCCGCCGTCAGCGCCACGTCGTCGTCATCGAGCAGCCCCGTCGTCGCGCCCGCGAACACCGTCAGTTCACCCGCTGTGCCCCCGTCCACATCGGCGAGGTCAAAGCCGGAGAACGTCCCGTCTTCGTCCTTGCGCACGAATAGGGCATCGAGCACGCGGATGATGCCGTGGTCCACCAGGTCAAGGAATAGCGGGATCGAGTCTCCGGTCATCGGTGCGCCCGCCGGGAACGCGATGACGATGATGTCGACCGGGCCGCATTCTGCGTCGGTGTCCTGCATATGTGCCTCCGTGTCGGCGCTCCACGATCGCCGCGAGGCTAGCTCTGGGCCCCTCGACGCATCACCCGAAGCGGGTGAGCGCCTCCACCTGCTCGGGACGGACGGGCTGGACGGGCTGGACGGGATGGATGAGGCCACGCTGTTGCCATGCGCGCGAGCGGTCGCGCGCCGGGGTGTTCGTTTCCAACGCTCCCGCCGTGCGCCGCCGCGAAGAAGGGCTACTTTGCGAGAAGCCTGACGCGACCACGAGCGCGGAAGGAGACAAGCGGCCAGTGCGCGGCGGGCAACGGCGTAGCGGTTACCCAGCAGCTCTGGGATTTGGCTGGAGGCCGACAAGGAGACGCAATGCCGACTCGCCCAATTCCGCGCCCCTCGCTACGTCAGTCCAACTCTCACGTCGATGTCAACGCACTGGTTGCCGCGTGGCAGCGGGATGGCGACGCTGACGCCCGCGAGGCGGTGGTTGATCAGTTTCTCCCGCTTGCCAGAAGGCTTGCCCGTCGCTACCGCACGCCTCACGAGCCGTTCGAGGATCTGGTGCAGGTCGCGTCCGTCGGGCTGCTCGGCGCCATCGACCGGTTCGATCCAGGCCGAGGCCACAGCTTCGGGAGCTTTGCCATCCCGACCATCCTCGGGGAGCTCAAGAAGCACTTCCGCAGTACGGGCTGGGCGGTGCATGTCCCGCGACGCCAGCAGGAGATGGCGCTGCGGATCGATAGGGCGGTCCGTGAGATCGTTGCGACGTCGGGGATGCATCCAGGGGTCCGCGAGCTTGCGGAGTACCTCGAGCTCAGCACCGAGGAGACCGTGGCCGGGCTGGACGCCGCCACGGCCCACTTCGCGATGTCGTTGGATGCCCCATTGACACCGGCCGAGGCCGATGATCCGGACCGCCTGATCGACACGGTGGGTTGCGACGATGACGGTTACGCACTGGCGGAGGCGACGATGTCGCTGGTGGACGCCGTCGGGCGACTGCCGTATTGCGAGCGGCGGGTGCTGGCGCTGAGACTGGAGCGTGACCTCAAGCAGACCGAGATCGCGGCGGAGCTCGGCTGCTCCCAGATGCAGGTCTCGCGGCTGTTGCGGCGAGCCGCCGAACGCCTGCGTGAGATGACAGCGACCCCCTCCTGAACCGCCACTGGCACCGACAGGCGTGTCCGGTGCCAGACGCGCGTCGCCGCTCGTTTCGTGAGAAATCGTTTAGTACCGGCGAAACGGCGCAGATCACCTCCATATGACCGATGTCCCCGCCGCGCGGTTTGAAGACACCGCGACCGAACAGGGCAGTAGAGGACTGCTCGACAGCGTGGGCGCCTTCGTCGAGGCGTACGGGGTCGACGCGATCGACCGAGACCAAATCGCTCACACGCTGGCGTCCATCCTGGGCGTCGCCGCCGGCCATGCGTCATCGCACGCCGAGGCGCGTATCGCTGTCACCGCGGATGTGACGCCGGGTGATGTGCAGCTAGTGCTTCGCCTCTGCCCGGGCCAGCCGTCCTCCTGGGGGGATGGCGTAGATCCCATCGGCGGATTGGAGCTGTGGATCAGCTTCCCGCGCGACTGCTGAGCAGCGCCCGGACGACGCCTCCTCGGCTGGTGCGCCGTACGGGCCGAGCCTCGCGCGGAAGATCGCCACGCTGACGGTCCGGAGGCGAACCACGCGCCGGCATGTTTGTGTGGGTGCATCGGACCTGGGTAGACAGACCGCGCCTTGATCAGGTTCGTATCCCGTCACGGTCGACTGTCCGGCCTGCCACGCGTGGCGACGGCGGCGGCGGTCATGGCGGCGGCGGTGGCGGCGGGGGGATGCGGTAAGCAGTCGATCCTCACGACGCGAAGCAAACCGGCCCATGACATCGCGCTGTTGTGGTGGTGGATGCTGGCCGCGGCCACCGTGGTGTTCCTCGGCGCACTGGGGCTGCTGGTGATCGCGTGGTGGCGGCGCGACCGGCCCGGGCTCCCGTTCTTCGGCGAGCGAGAGGACCTGTCGCAGGGGATGGTCCTGGTGTTCGGGATCGCGCTGCCGCTCGTGGCCCTGGTCGGGCTGTTCGGGGTCTCCGACGTGTATCTCGTCGGCCAGACGGCGCCGCCCAACCCGAGCAGCACCAAGATGACCATCGACGTCATCGGCCACCAGTGGTGGTGGGAGGTCCGCTACGGCGGCGGACGAGCGATCACCGCCAACGAGATCCACATCCCGGTTGACACCCGCATCAACGTGGTGGCGACCTCGGCCGACGTCATCCACAGCTTCTGGGTGCCGGCGCTGAACCGCAAGATCGACATGGTCCCGGGGCTGCGCAACCGGGTGCTGCTCTACGCCTCCCAGCCGGGGGAGTACCGCGGGCAGTGCTCGCAGTTCTGCGGCGTCCAGCACGCCAACATGGCGCTGGAGGTGTTCGCGCAGCGACCAGCCGCGTTCCGGGAATGGCTGGCGGCCCAGGAGCGCCCGGCGATGACGCCGACTACCGGCCGCGCCGCGACCGGGCGCACCCTGTTCATGAACGCTCAGTGCGCGAGCTGCCACACCATCGCGGGCACGTCCGCGCAGGGCACCGTGGGGCCCAGTCTCACCCATGTCGCCTCGCGGACCTCACTCGCGGCCGATGAGATCCCCAACACCCCGGCCTGGCTGGCGGCATGGATCCGCAACCCGCAGAAGATCAAGCCGGGCGACCGCATGCCGGACCTTGGGCTGAGCTCGCCTCAGGTCGCCGACCTCGTCGCCTATCTGGACCAGCTCAAGTAGATGGCGACGGTCGTCTCACCCCGCGCGCGGCGCTACATCGACGAACTGGACCGGCTGTGGGCCGAGCGGCCGGGGGTGCTGGGCTGGCTGACGACGACCGATCACAAGCGGATCGGGATCATGTACTTCTTCACCACGCTGGCCTTCTTCGGCGCCGGTGGGGTGGAGGCACTCCTCATCCGCACCCAACTCATCGGCCCCAATGGGCACCTCCTGTCGCCCCAGGCCTATGACGAGGTGTTCACGATGCATGGGATCACGATGATCTTCCTGTTCGTGATCCCGATGACGACCGGGGCGTTCGGGAACTACCTCGTCCCGCTGATGATCGGGGCGCGCGACATGGCGTTTCCGCGCCTCAACGCGCTGTCGTTCTGGATCTTCCTGGGCTCTGGTCTGTTCATGTATGCGGCGCTGTTGCAGGGCCACGCCCCAAATGCCGGCTGGTTTGACTACGTGCCGCTGGCCTCCAAGCAGTTCGATCCCGGCAACAACATCGACTTCTACGGCTATGGCCTGATCTTCAACGGGATCTCCAGCACGATCGCCTCGATCAACTTCATCGTGACGATCTTCAAGCTGCGCGCGCCGGGGATGTCGATTAACCGGATGCCGCTGTTCTGCTTCGCGTTTCTGGCGGTGGCGTTCGCGCTTCTGTTCGCGCTGCCATCGCTGACCGTGGCCGCGCTGTTCCTGGAACTGGACCGCCAGCTGGGCTTTCACTTCTATGACGCCGCGTTCGGGGGTGCGCCGCTGCTGTGGCAGAACCTGTTCTGGATCTTCGGGCACCCCGAGGTGTACATCATCATCCTGCCGGCGTTCGGGATCGCGACGTCGATCATTCCGACGTTCGTGCATCGCCGGATGGTGTTCTTCCCACTGGTGGCCCTGGCGGAGATCCTGGTGGCCTTCCTGGGGTTCGGCGTGTGGGTGCATCACATGTTCACCGTCGGGTTCTCGACGTTGACCACCGTCTACTTCGCGGCGGCCAGCCTGATCATCGTCATCCCGTCGGCGATCCAGCTGTTCGCATGGATCACGACGATTGTCACCGGCACGCCTGACTTCCAGACGCCGCTGTTATTCATCATCGGCTTCATCGTCTACTTCATCATCGGTGGCCTGTCTGGGATCACGGTGGCGGCGATCCCATTCGACCAGCAGGTCCACGACAGCTACTACATCGTCGCCCACTTCCACTTCGTCATCTTCGGCGCCGCGGTGTTCCCGATCCTGGGGGGCATGTACTTCTGGTTTCCCAAGGTGACAGGCCGCATGTACCACGAACTGACGGGCAAGGTGAGCTTCTGGCTCACATTCGCGGGAACGTTGGTCACCTTCTTCCCGATGCACATCGTCGGCATCCTGGGAATGCCGAGGCGCAACTACACGTATCCGCCGGGGATGGGCTGGACGCTGCTGAACTTCATCGAGTCGATCGGCGCCTACCTGCTGACAGCTGGGCTGGTCCTCATCGTCGCCAATCTCGTCCACAGCTTCTTCCTCGGTTCGCGGTCAGACCCACCGTATGAGGGCGACACGCTCGAGTGGGCCACCAGCTCGCCGCCGCCGCCCTACAACTTCGCCGTCATTCCCACCGTGACCAGCCCGTATCCGATGTGGGACGAGGCCGACCGAGAGCGCGACAACCGGCGGCTGGCCGGAGGCGAGGGGCTGCTCAACCTCGGACACGAGACCCCGGCGACAACGGCGCAGGATGCCCGGCTCGACGAAATCCTGACGATGCCGTCGCACTCGGCCTGGCCGCCGGTGACCGCCTTCACCCTGACCGGAATCTTCGCGATGCTGGTCATGGGCCACTACTGGATCGCCGCTGGGTTCCTGGCGCTGGGCGGGCTGACCCTGCTGGGATGGCACCAGCACGAGGAGCAGGCATGACCGACGCCAGCGCCGGCGAGGTGCCACGCCCGGCCCGGGCCCCAGCGTCACAGGCCGCCGCCACGATCGATCGAGGCCGGCAGTCTCAGCCCAGCGGCTGGTGGGGGATGGTCCTCTTCCTCTGCTCGGAGGTGGCCCTGTTCGGGACGCTCATCGGTAGCTACTTCTACCTGAACTTCGGCGCCCGCAGGTGGCCTCCGCCTCCGATCAAGGCGCCCGAGATCGCGGGCCCGGTGCTGGCGACGGCCGTCCTGATGGCCACCGTCCCGCTGATGGCAGCGGCCGCCAGAGCCGGGCGCCGCGGCCGCCGCTGGAGCACGGTCCGCTGGATCGCTGTGGCCATGGTCGTCCAGACTGCCTACCTCGCGGCCCAGGTTCTGCTCATTCGTCACGACCTGCGGCAGTTCACTCCGCAGGGCAGCGCCTACGGGTCGATCTACTTCACGCTCCTCTTCGCCCACCACGCCCACGTGCTGCTGGGGTTATTGCTCGACGGCGTCGTCCTGTGGAAGGTGGCACGCCACGGCCTCACCAACTATTGGCTGATCGGGGTCCGCGGCCTCGCGCTGTACTGGTATGTCGTGGCCGGGCTGGCGGTCGTGGTCCTGTTCACCGTCCTCTCGCCGTCGCTGTGACGCGCCGGCCGCCGACCGCGCTGGTCTGGTTCGGTGTCCTCGGTGGCGCACTGGCCTGGGCGGCTCAGTTCGTGACCGGGCTTGGTTTCACGTTCGCCCAGTGCAACGCGCCGCCCGGGCGCTGGCAGCTCCCCGTCCAGGCCTGGCAGGTGGCGCTGTCGGTCGCGGGAATCGTGGTGGGACTGGCGGCCGGCGCCGTCTCGCTGCGCATCTACCAGCGCACCAAGGACGTCGACGACGTCGCCGCCGGGGAGCGCGAGGGCCTCGGGGACCCGCCGCCATTGGGGCGGGTGAACTTCCTGGCCACTACCGGCCTGCTCGTCAACGCGCTGGCGCTGGCGATCATGATCATGACCGCGATCGGCGCGCCGCTGCTGCGCCTGTGCCAGCAGTCATGACCGGTCGACGCGGCAGGATCGGCTTGGCCCTCGCGGCGTGGATGACGGCCGGTGCAGCAGTGTGTGCCGTGGCCGCGGCCCAACCGCAGAGCGGCATCGTGAGACCCACCACCGAGCCCGCCGCGCCAAGCGTTGCCCTCGGCGCGGAGCTGTATGCCGGCAACTGTGCGAGCTGTCACGGCATCGCCGGGTCGGGGATCACGTCCCCGCGTCCCGGCGCCGGCGACATCCTCGGCCAGGGCCCACCGCTGCGCGGCGTGGGCGCCCTGACTGCCGACTTCTACCTGCGCACCGGGTACATGCCGCTGTCAAGCCCCCACGATCAGCCGGGGCCCGACCGCGTTCTATTCTCCGGCAAAGAGATCACGTCACTCGAGCGGTATGTGGCCTCGCTGGGCAAAGGGCCTCCGGTACCCCACCCCGACCCCGGAACGGGATCGATCTCGGCGGGCATGCAGCTGTTCACGCTGCACTGCGCCGGCTGTCATCAGGAACTGGCGCGCGGCGGGTTCGTCACCGGCGCGGAGGTCCCGCCGTTGCAGACCGTCAGCGCCACCCAGATCGCCGAGGCGGTCCGGATCGGGCCCTACCTGATGCCGCGGTTTCCCACCAGCGAGATCTCCGACGCTCAGCTGAACTCCATCGTCAGATACGTCCTGAGCACCCGGCATCCTGACAATCGCGGCGGGTGGGGGATCGGGAACCTGGGACCGATCCCCGAGGGAGTGGTCACGTGGTGGATCGCCGCGCCGCTCCTGCTCCTGTCCTGTCTGGCCGTCGGAAGGAGGATGCGCCGCCCATGAAGCTCTGGCAATGGCTGTTCGCGTTGATCTTCGGTCGGCTGTTGCACCGACGCCCGGCGGCCCCGGCGCCGTCGGAGCGCCGTGAGCACGAGCGGATCGTGCCCGCCGGGACGCCTCAGCGCTCGGCGGAGAACCTCGTCCTCGTCCTCCTGGGGGTGGCCGCGGTGTTCGCGCTGGGTTTCATCGTCGCCTACGGAGAGTTCAGCCCCGCGGGGATGTCCAACGCTCTGCTGGGCATCTGCATCGGTGCGAGCCTGATCTGCGTCGGCGCGGCGCTCACCGTCGTGGCCAAACGGCTGGTCGTCACCGAGGAGCTCGAGGACGACTACCCCGCAGAGCATCCCGAGCAGCAGCGGGAGGTCGCCCAGATCGTGCACGAAAGCGGGTCGCGGATCACCCGCAAGCGGCTTCTCATCGGCGCCGGCGCGGCGGCGGGGGGGACGCTGGGATTGGCCGCCCTGACATCGACGCTGTCACTGGGTCCGGTGTGGGACACGGCGCCGCTGGATCAGACGCCGTGGCGGCGGGGCGTGCGGCTCGTCGACGACTCCGGCACACCGCTGCGCGCCGCCGACATCCGCCACCAGAGCTACTACACGGCCTTTGCCGAGGGTGCCGACCCGGAGCTGATCGGTGCGTCGCTCGTGGTGATCCGCCTCGATCCCGAGAAGCTGCGCCTCCCCGAGGGCAGGGCCGAGTGGGCGCCGGAGGGGATCATGGCCTATTCCAAGATCTGCACCCACGCCGGCTGTGCCGTAGCGCTGTACCGCAACCCGAAGTTCCCGGCCGTGCAGCCGTCGCCGGCGCTGGTGTGCCCGTGTCACTACTCGACGTTTGACCCATTCACCGGCGGGACGGTCACCTACGGGCCGGCGGGCCGCCCGCTTCCGCAGCTGCCGCTGATGATCGACGGCGACGGCGACCTGCGGGCGGCGGGTATGTTCTCGGCGCGTGTCGGTCCGTCGTGGTGGAACGTGAGGGAGCGCCCAACCAGCACATGACAGACCCGTTCGCCGACCCCGTCCGCTTCATCGACGAGCGCACCGCGGCCGCGCCGCAGATGCGCAAGTTCATGCGCTATCTGTTTCCTGACCACTGGTCGTTCCTGTTGGGAGAGGTGGCGCTCTACGCCTTCGTGGTGCTGATCGCCACCGGGATCTACCTCACGCTGTTCTTCGATCCCAGCACGGCCAAGACCGTCTACCACGGCGCGTATGCGCCGCTGGACGGCGTGCGGATGAGCGACGCCTACAAGTCGGTGGTGGACATCTCGCTCAGTGTCAAGGCGGGGCTGCTCATCCGCCAGACTCACCACTGGGCGGCAGATGTGTTCGTCGCCGCGATCCTCATGCACCTCATGCGGGTGTTCTTCACCGGCGCGTTTCGCAAGCCGCGCGAGCTGACCTGGATCATCGGGCTCATCCTCCTGTTCACGGCGCTGCTGGAGGGCTACATGGGCTACTCGCTCGTCGATGACCTGCTGTCAGGGATGGGCCTGGCCATCGGCTACGGGGTCGGACTCTCGATCCCCGTCATCGGCGGGCCGGCGATGTTGGCACTGTTCGGCGCGCCGTTCCCCGGCGGGCCCCATTTTGAGTCGCGCCTCTACATCGCGCACGTGCTGCTTGTCCCGATCCTGCTGGCCACGCTGATCGCGGTGCACCTCGCGCTGGTGATGGCGCGTCATCACACCCAGTTTCGCGAGAGTGCGCGCCACACCCAGAAGCGGATCGTCGGGGTGCCGCTGTTCCCCGGCCAGGCGCCGCGCTCGCTGGCGCTCCTCTTCTTCGTGGCCGGCCTGCTGTTTCTTCTCGGCGGCCTGATCCAGATCAATCCGATCTGGCAGTGGGGGCCGTTTGAGCCGTGGTTGGGGACCAACGGCGCGCAGCCGGACTGGTATCTGGGGTGGCTGATCGGCGCGCTGCGGCTGATGCCGGGGTTTGACGTGACCGTGGGGCACTTCACCCTCATTCCCAACCCGTTCTGGGGCGGTGTGCTGTTCCCGCTCGTGGTGCTGGGCGTCGCACTGGCGATCCCGTGGGCCGAGCGCCGGTTCACCGGGGACCGGGGCGTGCACAACCTGGCCGACCGGCCCCGGGATGCACCGAGGCGGACGGCGTTCGGGGTGGCGTTTCTGTCATGGGTGTTCCTCATCTTCGCCTTCGGCGCCGCCGACCGGATCTTGGTGGCGGTCGGGCTGAGCTACAACGTGCAGCTGTTTGCGTTCCGCGTGGGGATCTGGGTCATCCCGGCGATTCTCTATGTCGTGACACGCCGCTGGTGCCGCGCCCTGCAGGTCGCCGAGCAGGTGGAGGCAATCCACGCGCGCGCGGAGGAGGAGATCAGGCTTCGTCAGGTTGGGTGAGGGCGCAGTGCAGCAGCAGCGCGTGAACGAACGCCTGGGGGAGGTTGCCGCGCATCTGCCGTTGTACGACGTCGTACTCCTCGGAGAGGAGTCCGGCCGGCCCGCAGGCGGCGCGATTGCGCTCGAACCAGCGGGCGGCGCTGACCGCGTCGCCCTGCTGGGCGTACGCGAGCGCCATCAGGAAGCCGCACATGACGAACGCCCCCTCGGACTCACCGAGGGGGCGTTCGTCGGGCCGGAAGCGGTAGCAGTACCCGTCCTCGGTGAGCTGCTCGGCGACCGCGGCCAGGGTGGCAAGTGTCCGGGGGTCGTCGGGTGCGATGCCGCCGCGGATGGCGGGCAGCAGCAAGGCGACGTCGAGACGATCGTCGGTCGGGGAACGCTGCCAGCGGCCCGCGGGGTGCTGGGCATGGCGGGAGGTGTCGGCGACGATCGCGTCGGCCAACGCCAGCCAGTCGGCGGCCTGGCCCTGGGACTGGTGGACGCTGATGCGGCGCAGCCCGGCGGCACAGATGAGACGGCTGTGCGTCCAGGCGTCGGGTTCGAGCTCCCAGATGCCGCCGTCGGGCTCGCGCCAGCGCCGTCCGATCGCGGCCACCGCGGTCTCGGCGGCCCGCCAGCCATCGGCATCGAGGCGATCGTGGGCGGCGGCGTCGGCGAACAGGACGAGGGCCTCGCCGAAGGCGTCGAGCTGGAATTGGCGGTTGACCCAGTTGCCGACGATGTCGGCGCCGCCCGGGTAACCGGGCAGGTCGAGGTTGCGCTCGTCGGGGACGGCGTCGCCGTCCACCGTGTAGGCGGGAGCGAGGCGGTCGCCGTCCTCGAGCAAACGCTGTGCGACGAAGCGCACGGCATCGTCGAGGAGCGGGAGCGGCCCGGCTTGGGCGACGGCGTGACCGGCGAAGCACTGGTCGCGGATCCACACGTAGCGATAGTCGTAGTTGCGGCCCTGGCGAGCGCGCTCGGGCAGTGACATCGTGGCGGCGGCCACCATGCCGCCCCCGGCGCTGGTGAGCCCAGAGAGCACGGCGTAGGCGTGGCGGGCATCGCGCGGAGCCGTCGCCGAACCGAGGTCGGGCAGGCGCTGTGACCACTCGGCCTCGGTGGCGTTCCACGCGGCGCCAGGGTCAAGCGGCGCCTCGTCCTTGGCGTCGGCGGCCAGCGTGAGCATGAGGTCGTGGCTCTCGCCTTCGCGCAGTTCGAGCACGGTCACCAGGGGCTTCCCGCCGCGGCCGTCGGCGACCCGCTCGGCGTCGCCGGCGCCGAGCCAGTTCATCCGCGTCTGCCCGACGCGGGCCGTCCAGCGCCCGCCGTCGTCGCGGCGCAGCCGGGTCATCCGCTCCCCGCCGAAAGCACCCCGCAGATCGAGCGTGACACGGAGGCGGGCGGTGCCCTCGCGCACCCGGATCTGACGCAGGATGATCGAGCGCCCGGGTGTGGATGGGAGCGCGAGCGCCTCGCGGCACTCCACGGTGCCGTCGTCGGTGACCCAGCGGCTGGTCCAGATGAGCCCGTGCTCGTAGTAGCCGCCCCACACGAACCGTCCCAACGGCGTGACCGCGTAGGTTCCCTGGCCCCCGATGAGCGTGGAAAAGCACGCGTCGGAGTGCCAGCGGGGAAAGCACATCCAGCAGATGTCTCCACGTGGCCCCACCAGCGCTCCGCGCTCACCGTCGGCGAGGAGCGCGTACTCGCGCAGGATGTGGGGGACGCCGATATCGGCCAGCCCAGCGAGGTCGGCGCGCCTCACACCCGGTAGCGCTCCGCGTCGGCGCCCCTGAGTTCGATGCCCAGTCCGGGGCGGGCGTGGTCGGGGGTCAGCGCGCCGTGAGCGGGGACCAGCACGCCGTCGAAGAGGATGCGCTCGGCGCGCGCGTGCGTGTGGAAGTACTCGCAGTGGCGCAGCGGCCCGAGGGCGCAGCCGACGTGGGCGTGGATCTGGGGGGCGCAGTGGGCGGAGAAGGGCACCTCGTGGGCGGCGCACAGCGCGGCCACGGTCTGCAGCCCAGTGATCCCGCAGGCACGAGTGACGTCGGCCTGGAGCACGTCGACCGCCTGTGCCTCGAGCATCCGAAGAAAGTAGCCGGGGTCATAGCCATACTCGCCGGCGGCGATCGCCATGCCCGCGGGGGCACGGTCGCGGGTGTGGCGCAGGCCATCGAGATCGTTGGAGGACACGGGCTCCTCAAACCAGGTCACGCCTGCCTCCTGGTACTGATCGGCGAATGCGAGTGCCTGCGTGCGTGAGTAGGCCCCGTTGGCGTCGACGAACAGCTCGGCGTCGTCCCCGATCGCCTCGCGTGCGGCGCAGACCCGCGCGGGGTCGGCGCCGGGGTCACGGCCGACCTTCATCTTCACGCGTGTGATCCCCTCCGCCACCCAGCCGGCCAGCTGCTCGGCCAGCCGGCGCTGCGAGTAGGAGGTCAATCCGCCGGAGCCGTAGATGGGGACTGCGTCCCGGGCGCGGCCGAGGAGATCGGCCACAGACAGTCCCAGGAGCTTGGATTTGAGGTCCCACAGCGCGACATCGACGGCTGAAATCGCGGTGGCGCTGATACCGGGCCACCCCAGGTTACGGATCGCATGGACCATCGCCCACCACGCGCCGGCGGTGGCCAGGGCGTCGCGGCCGCGGACCGCCTCGGTGAGCGTTCCCGTGATCACGGCTGCGGCAGCGGCGTCGGTGTAGGTGTAGCCGAGGCCGGTGTGCCCGCCCGCGTCGACCTCGGCCACCACCACGGTGACGGCATCCCACTCCAGCGTGCCGTCGGATTCGTGCTGCTCGGTGGGCACGCGGTAGGCGGTGGCGCGGACCGCGGCGATGGGCACGCCCGGATTGCTCATCGCCGTGTGGCACCGATGGCCGCGCCGACGGCGGTGGCCGCGGCGACGGTGGCGCCGGCGATGGCCCGGCGATGGATGGACAGCCACAGCTGTGGGCTGCGCGACACGGCCTGGGCGTCGAAGATGCCGTGGGTGGCAGCCTTGTCGGGCAGGGGCTCGAACAGATTGTCGGGCCGGTCGGCGGGGACGGGCCGGTCTTTCATCTGCTGCCCGGAGAAGCCGGTGCGGGCCAGGTAGATGTCTCCGGCGAGCGCCGAGAGCTTCGTGCCCATGATCGCCTCCAGGGTGCTGTACCCGACCCACAGCTCGCGCCGGCGATGATGCGCGGCCCAGTAGATCGCCTCAGCGGGGATCTCGGGCTGGTAGATGGGCGGAACCGGCTGGGGGTGGTCGGGCAGCTTGGAGCGACACCAGTTGAACTGAGTGGTGTTGACGCCGGGCAGTTGGACCATCGTGATGTGCACGGCGCTGTGTTCATGGCGCAGTTCGGTACGGATCGAGTCGGTGAAACCGCGGATCGCGAACTTGGAGCCGCAGTAGGCGGCCTGCAGTGGGATCGCCCGGTAGGACAGCGCCGACCCGACCTGCACGACCGTCCCCGAGTTGCGCGCGCGCATTCGCCGGAGGGCGGCCATGGTCCCGTAGACGGCACCGAGGTAGGTGACCTCCGTGGCGCGCTTGTACTCCTCGGGGGTCACGTCGGCAAACGCGGCGAACACCGTGGCCATCGCGTCGTTCACCCACACGGCGATGGGCCCGAGCTCGGCCTCGGCGCGCGCCGCGGCGGCCTCCACCTGGTGGTGGTCGGCGACGTCGGTCGGCACGCACAGCGCCACTCCGCCGAGCGACTCCACCTCTCGGCGGCAGTCGTCGAGGCCCTTCTCGCCGCGCGCCAGGAGGGCGATCCGCGCGCTTCGCTTGGCGAAGGCATGAGCGGTGGCCCGCCCCACGCCGCCGGAGGCTCCGGTGATGACGACGACCTCGCCGCCGGGGGCGCTCACCGCGCCACCCGCTTCGCCGCGAGCAGGCGCGCGCATCGATCCGCGAGCGCCATGATCACCAGGGCCGGGTTGGCGGCGCCCTGCGTGGGCAGCACGCTCCCGTCGACCACGAACAGGTTGCCGACCCCCCACACGCGGTGGGAGGAGTCGATGACGCTGTCCTGGGAGGAGAAGCCCATGCGGGCTCCGCCGACGAGGTGGGCGAACCGGTCGATGGTGAGGATGTCCTGGGCGCCCGCGTGCTCCCAGATGCGCTGCATCGTCTTGGTGGCGTAAGCGATGTTGGCGCGGTCGTTGTCACACATGGAGTGGGTGAACTTGGCCACCGGCATTCCGAAAGTGTCGGTCTCGTCGGCGAGTGTGACGCGGTTGCCGGCCTGGGGGAGCAGCTCACAGAGCACGCCGAGAACGCTCCAGTGGTTGTAGTCGCGCATATAGGCGCGCAGCGCCGGGCCCCAATGGCCGTCGCCGTGCACGTGCTCGGCCCAGCCGATGGGCAGCGGCGAGACGGTCTGGATGGAGAACCCGCGGGCAAAGCCGCGCGTCTCGTCGGTCTCGTAGAACTGCTCGCTGGAGACCTCGGGGGGCGGCGCCTTGTACATGCGCAGATCCTCGGCGAATCGGCCGGCGACCTGGGTGGCGCCCTGGACCATGACATAGCGGCCGACCTGGTCGTTGTCGTTGCCCAAGCCGTGGGGGAACCGGCGGCTGGCGGAGTGCAGGAGCAGACGCGGGGTTTCGATCGCGTAGCCGCATACGGCGACGGAGTCGGCACGGACGAGGTGCGTCGCGCCGCCGCTGACATAGGTGACGCCGGCGGCCCGTCCGCTGCCCTCGTCGGTCTCGATGCGGATCGCCATCGCGTTGGCCCGGACCTCGACGCCATGCTCGATCGCGTCGGGCAGATGGGTGATGAGGGGGCTGGCCTTGGCGTTGACCTTGCAGCCCTGCAGGCAGAAGCCGCGATAGATGCAGTGCGGGCGGTTGCCGAAGCGACCGTTGGTGATGGAGACCGGGCCCACGCGCATCTCGATGCCGCAGTCCTCGGCGCCGCGCCAGGCGACGGCGGCGGCGCCGGAGATGGGGTGGGGGGCGTGGGGGTAGGTGTGCGGATCGCCCCACGGCCAATCCTGGCCCGCCACCGGAAGCTCGCGTTCGATGCGCTCGAACGAGGGCTTGAGCTCCTCGTACGAGACCGGCCAATCCGCGGCGACGCCGTCGCGGGTCTTGACCTCGAAGTCGGAGGGATGAAGGCGCGGGACGTAGCCGGCGAAATGGGTCATCGACCCGCCGACGCCGACGCCGGAGTTGTTCTTGCCCATCTCCACCGGATCCTCGCCGGCGATGATGCGCTTGTCGGTCCAGTAGATGGGGCCGGCGCCCTTCTCGTCTGAGACCCAATCGCGGTCGGGATCCCAGAACGGGCCTCGCTCGAGAATGACGATGCGCCATCCGGCGCGGGCCAGGCGCTGGGCGAGCGTGACGCCGCCGGCGCCGGCGCCGACGATGACGAGGTCCACCGAGTCCGACGGCCGATAGCGGCGCATCCGGTCAAGGTTCTGCAGGCCGCGACGGTGCGGGTCAAGCAGCCACGGCGAGTCGTTGTCGGGCGGCATCCGGGTGACGCCCTTGATGAGGCTGCCGGTCGACGGGGTCATCGCGGAGGTGGCTCCGGCTCGCCGCTGACGGGGTCGCGGTCGTAGTGCTCGGCTCCCTCCCAGGTCTCGCGTTCGGCGCGCTGGAGGTCGGGACTGCCGAAGCGACTGTATCCGCGCGGGTAGGCCGGCCCGCCGAAGCCGATCTCGTTCCATGCCCACGGGTGCGAGTAGAAACAGGCCAGCACGACACGCATGACCAGCCCGAAGGCGCGGGTCACGTTGAGCTCGTCCCACGCCCCGCCGTCAAGCTTCCCCTCGGCGAAATCGGCGACGATCGCACTCTGCACCTCGGCGTCGGCGGCCGCAAAGGACGCGGCCCCGACCCGTCCGGTGGCCTGCTCGTCCAGTCCGCGGGCGACCAGGCGCCACGCTTCACGATCGTCGGGCATGTCATCGAACTGGAAGCCGTCGAGCTCGCCACGGTGACATTTCTCGTCGACGTAGCTGATGAGCGGGATCCGCGGCTCTGAGTCCTGCGCGGTGAGCAGGTCGCACAGCGCGCTCAGGCTGGCCGCCTCGGCGGAGGAGAAGAAGCGGATCTCGGGCACCTCGTGCACGCGCCTGAGCACGAGCTCGCGCGTGACCCGATCCCAGTGGCCCGCCTGCTCGAGCACGTCGAAGTCGGGGTAGCGGCCGTGCATCTGCGGGGTGCGGCCGCGACGTTGGCGCGGCAGGTCGTAGGGGTCGGCAGGCTGCCCGTCGGGACGGCGCTTGGGCAGGTGGTCGGCTCTCCCTGGGTCGAAGGCCATCGTCAGCGCTCCCGCTGGGCGATCCCCGCCAGCAGGGCCACCGCTCCGACGAGGATGAGCGATCCTGGAGCCAGCAGCGGCGGCCCCATGACCAGGTTGTAGGTCGGCTCGGAGAACCCGCCCGGCTTGCGCGCCACGCCCCGGAGATGCGTGTAGGTGCCGATGAGCCCGTTGAGCGCGTACACGGCCCCGGCGGCCGGCAGGAGCGTGCGCGCCGCCGACGAGGAGCGCATGCCGGCCACGCCGGCGGCGCTGACCAGCGGGCTGGTGACGATCGGGCTCCACATCCAGATATCTCCGAAGGAGCCCTTGTAGTGCTCCAGGTACATCTCCAGCCCGAGGGGCAGTCCGCTCACCGCCGCGGTGGTCGCCAGTGTCTTCTGCATACGGCCGGCTCGCAGATTCCAAAGCCAGCGCTTCACCGGCGCGCGCGGGCCGGTGAGGGCTCCGAGCGATCGGGCCAGCTCGACGGCTGGTGCGGTGCTGCGCCGTATGTGCGAGCGCGAGGAAAGAGCTCGCATGTCAGCGGTGCACCAGCTCGTCGATCTTGCCCTTCAGCGCATTGCGGATGATCTGGCCTCGTGCCGGATCTCCCGGCAACGCATGCGCGAGCTCCTTGGCCTGCTCGAACGTGATGTGCGGCGGCAGGGGCGGCACCTCCGGGTCGGTGATGGCCTCGATGACGGCGGGGCCGCCCGCCGCCAGGGCGTCGTCCCAGGCCTGGCCGACGGCGTCGGGCGTGGCGACCCGGATCCCCGTGAGGCCGATCAGCTCGGCGTAGCGGGCGTACGGGAAGTCGGGGAGGGTCTGGGAGACTGCGAGCCTCGGGTCACCGGACATCACGCGCTGCTCCCACGTGACCTGGTTGAGATCGTTGTTGTGGAGGACGAGCACGACGAGCTGACGGTTGGGCCAGCGGTCCTGATAGCGCGCGAGATCGATGAGCGCGAGGTTGCCCAGCATCTGCATGGCGCCGTCGCCGATGGTGGCGATCACGGGCCGGTCGGGGTAGGCGAACTTCGCCGCCAGCGCGTAGGGCACGGCGGGGCACATGCTGGCCAGCGTGCCCGACAGTGCCGCCTTCATGCCGCTGCGCATCCGCAGGTGGCGCGCCCACCAGTCCGTGCCTGAGCCCGAGTCGCTGGTGAGGATGGCCTGATCGGGCAGGCGCTTGCTCAGCTCGTGAAACAGCAGCTGGGGGTTGAGCGGCTCAGCGGCCTCGTGCGCCTGGGCGTCGAGAATCTCCCACCACCGCGTCACGTTGCCCTCGATGGTCTCGCGCCAGCCGCGGTCCTCCTTGCGTTTCAGCCGAGGGATGAGCGCGCGGAGCGTCTCGGCGCTGTCGCCGACGAGGTTGAGCTCCATGGGGTAGCGGATCCCGATCATGCGCGGGTCGATGTCGATCTGGACGCCGCGGGCCTGGCCAGGTTCGGGCAGCCACTCCGAGTAGGGAAAGCTCGAGCCAACCATCAACAGCGTGTCGCAGCCGTCGATCATCTCATAGGTCGGCTTGGATCCGAGCAGGCCGATAGGCCCGGTGACGAACGGGACGTCGTCGGGGACGACGGCGCGGCCGTTGAGCGCCTTGGCCACCCCGGCACCCAGGAGCTCGGCGACCTCCAGGACCTCCTTCTCGGCGCCGATGGCGCCCTGGCCGACCAGCATCGCCACGCGCTCTCCGGCGTTGAGGAGATCGGCGGCCCGCTGCAGGTCGGCGTCGCGCGGGCGGATGACCGGGTCCAGGAACCCGACCGACGACGGGACCGCTCCGTGGGCGCGGGGCGGCGCGGAGTATTCGGCCTCCTGGATGTCGTTGGGCAGGATCACGCAGGTGGGCGAGCGGGTCGCCTTGGCGATCCGCATGGCCCGGTCGATGAGATGCGCGGCCTGCTCGGGCGCGACGCACATCTGCACGAACTCGCTGGCCACGTCCTTGAACAGGCCGGTGAGGTCAACCTCCTGCTGGAAGTTTGATCCCAGCGCCATGCGGGCCTGCTGCCCGACGATCGCGACGACGGGAGCGTGGTCGAGCTTGGCGTCGTAGAGCCCGTTGAGGAGATGGATGGCGCCGGGGCCGGAGGTGGCCATGCACACCCCGACCTCGCCGGTGAGCTTGCCGTGCGCGCAGGCGGCGAAGGCGGCGATCTCCTCGTGACGGGTCTGGACGAAGTCGATGTCGTCTTCGAACTGGTGAAAGGCGCCGAGTAGGCCGTTGATCCCGTCGCCCGGGTAGCCGTAGATCCGGGTGACGCCCCACTGCCTGAGGCGGTCGAGCATGAAGGCGGCGACGGTTTGCGACATGCGTGGTCAACTCCTTACGTCTCGGAGCGAGTGTGGACGGGGACGAACGTCCTGGGCGCCGACTACCCAATCGCCGGAGGCGAACACTTTCACCGTCGGGTGGCGGACAATCCTCGGGTCAGAGCCGCGGGAGTACCGCGTCGCGATAGGCCGCGAAGAACTGGTCCTGGTCGGGACCGATCTGGTTGACGTACAGCTCGTCAAAGCCGGCGTCGGCGTACGCCTGGATCGCCACGACGTGGGCGTCGATATCCGGACCGCACGGTACGTCCGCGGTGGCCAGTTCCTCGGTGACGAGCTGATTGGCCTGCTCGAAATGCGCGGGGGTGGGCAGGATCTGGGCCAGTTCGCCGGGCAGCGCCTCGTTCGCCCAGAGGTGGTGGACGGTGGCACGTGCGGCACGCGCGTCGTCGCCGTAGCACACCTTCAGGCCGCCCTGGACCGGGCCTGTCCCGCCCTGGGCGCGATAGCGGCTGACCATCTCAGCGTCGGGGCCGACGGTGGCGTAGCCGTCGCCGGCCTTGGCGGCGAGGTCGACCGCCCGGGGACCGAACCCCGAGACGATGATGTTGGGAGGCGTTCTGGGTAGGTCATAGATGCGCGCGTGCTCTACGCGGTAGTGGCGGCCGCGGTGGGACTGCACGCCGCCCGCCCACAGGGTCCGGATCACTGCGATCGCCTCCTCGAGCATCTCGAGGCGTTCGGTGGCCTCAGGCCACGGATCGCCGAAGACGTGCTCATTGAGCGCCTCGCCGGAGCCGACCCCGAGGCTGAACTTTCCGCCGAGCAGCACAGCGGCGGTGGCGGCGGCGTGGGCGATGATCGCGGGGTGGATTCGCATGATCGGGCAGGTGACCGCGGTCGCCACCGGAAGTCCGAGATCCGCCTGGGCGATCGCGCCGATCGTCGTCCAGACGAACGGGCTGTGGCCCTGCGTGTCGTTCCAGGGATGGATGTGATCGGAGATCCACAGTGCCTCGAATCCCGCGTCGCGTGCCTTGACCGCCTGGGAAACGAGATCACGCGGACCCCATTCTTCGCTTGAGAGGAAATAGCCGATGCGCATGGTGACCTCGTCTGCCCGGTGAGGACGGGTGATCACCAAAACCTTTCGGCGCCGCGACCGACGGCGTTGGCTTGCGAGCGGATCGCCTCGGGTTGCGGTCTGCCCGTGGTCACGATGAGAGCCCTGGCCGGCTTGATGCTGAGCGTCGTGGTTGCCGCCGCGTTCTCCATTTCCTGAGCGTCAGGGCGTTCACGCGTGGCGCCAGACAGCGCCGCCCGGTCTCATTCATCGTCGCGAGCGAGGTCCTTCACCGTCCGCCCCGATTTCACCGATTCGGGCTGGGTGCTCTCGGGGTTGCGCCGCGCGTCCGCTCCCTCATCGCGACGCTTGATGAGGAGCCATTGAGGCTGGGCGCCGGTGCGCATCCGCTGCAGCGTCCAGCCACCGGTGAGCTTGTGGCCGTCCAGCCAGAAGGCGGCGTGCCCGGCGTCGAGTGCGTCGGCCATCGAGTGGTCCTCGTCCAGGTTGCGATACGTCCCGTTGTCCCACACGATGACCTGCCCCGCGCCATAGCTGCCCTCCTCGATGGTCCCCTCGTAGTCGGCGTATCCAAGCGGGTGGTCCTCGACCTGGACGGCAAGCCGTTTCTGCCGTGGGTCCGCCGACGGTCCCTTGGGCACCGCCCATGACCGCAACACGCCGTCGACCTCGAGCCGGAAGTCGTAGTGCAACGTGCTCGCGGCGTGTTCGTGGATGACAAAGCGGGGTCGGCGGTGGCTCACCTGCCGGCACCACCGATCCGAACTCGGGCGTCGCGGGGCGGGGAGACCGAGGCGCGCACGGGCTATGGCTGCAGGAGGATCTTGACGGCCCCGTCCTGCTTTTTCTGAAAGATCTCGTACGCATAAGGCGCGCGGTCGAGCGGCAGCCTGTGCGTGGCGAGGTCCTCGACGCCGAGCGGATCGGCGTCGTCCTCCAGTAGCGGCATGATGTCGCCGACCCAGCGCCGAACGTTGGCCTGGCCCATCCGCAACTGGATCTGTTTGTCGAACAGATCCATCATCGGCATGGGATCGGCCGAACCGCCGTAGACGCCGCTGAGTGAGATCGTGCCACCGCGGCGGACGGCATCAATGGCGTTGTGCAGGACGCTGAGACGGTCGATCCCGGCCTTGTCCATCATGACCCGGGTCAGCTGGTCGGGCAGCATTCCGGCGATCTGATGGGCGAGCTTGCCCATGGGAGAGCCGTGCGCCTCCATGCCGACAGCGTCGATGACCGAGTCTGGCCCGCGTCCGTCGGTGCGCTCGCGCAGGGTCTCGGCCGGATCGCGGTCGCGTGCGTCGATGGGCTCGACGGCGTGGCGGGTGGCCATCTCCAGGCGCTCGGACACGAGGTCGACGCGCACGTCGCGCTTGCCGTGGAATGTCACTGCCTTCATCGATCGCCTCCAAGCTCGTGGTCTGCGGGCTGCTACCCCATCGGCGCCGGCGAAACCCCTGAGTGGTGGACCTCGCGCCGGCAGCTTGTGGGCCAGACGCGGTCAGATCTTGCTCAGCTTGGGGATGAGATCCTCGAAGGCGACCCGGGCCGGAACCTGGGGCAGAAGCCACGTGCCGTTGTCACGGCGCTCGAGGTATCCGTCCTGGCGGAGCCGTTTGATGGCGAGGCTCACGGTGGGGCGGCGCGAGCCGGTGAGCTGCGCGAGCTCTTCATGGGTGAGCCTCACGGGGAGTTCCGTCCCGCGGACAGTGACGGTGCCCGTGCGGGCGGCGAGAAGCCACATGATCGCCATCACGCGCTGCTCGACGCGCGGGAGCTGGCAGATCGCGCCGTGTGTGGCGAGCCGATGCTGCTGATCGCTGAGACGCCGCTGGAGCGTGGTCATCAGGCCCGGCCAGATCGCGGCTGCCTTCATGAACCGGTGATCGAGAACCGCCAGCCGTACCTGATCGAGGGCGATGAGCCGCGTCTCGGCGAGCGGTGCGCTCGGAGATGGAGGCCACGGCGAGAGAACATCCCCGGTGAGCAGCAGCTCGATCATCAAACGGTCGCTGAGGCCCGTCTGCCGGGTGAGCGCGCCTTTGAGGATCAAGAGCGCGAAGGCGCTGGGCGGGAGGGCCGCCAAGGTGAGATCGACCGGGCCGGCCTCGAACGAGATTGATGCGGTCCACGTCGCACGCTGCGCACGGGGCAGATACGGCTCGGGAACGGCGGCCGCGAGTTCAGGATCCGCGCGGAGGACCGAGACGCGTGACACCGCCGCCTCGGTGAAGGCTCGCGCGGGTAGCGCGGGCGGCCGTTGCTTCGTGGGGATCTGGGAGACCCGTCTCAGGCGTGATGCGCCCGGCGAATCTGGAGGAACCGCCTGACTGCGATCGTGAGCGTCGTGCACCGTCGGCATCTCCGGGGGGAGCGGACGGCCCGCGGGGTCACGGCAGGCCCTACTGTCCCAGGATGGTACTCGACGTCGGCGATGTGTGGTCGGGGCGGGGGGCGTCCGACAGGCGCGTCGGCCCTCTAGTCGGGGTTGCCCGGGATCTCGGCCAGCAGCTCTCGGGCGACGTCGGCGACGGGTCGCTGCGCACTGCGCGCCCGGTGACGCAGCTGGTTGAACGCGTCGACGGCGTTGACGTTCTGGCGCCCCATGACGATGCCCACCGCACGCTCGATGACGACGCGATGATCAAGCGCATGCTGCAGCTGCTCGGCGAGCCGCTCGCGCTCGCGGGCATGCAGCGCGGTCTGCAGCAGGCCTTCGACGAGGGAGGCGTAGGCGCTGAGCGCAGACACCTCGCTGTCGGTCCATTCGTGAGGACGGTCGCGATACACGTTCAGCGATCCCACTGGTACGCGGTCGGCATGGAGCGGCACGCCCAGGACGGCTCGCACTCCGGCGCCGGGCAGCTCACTGAGCTCCGGCCAGCGCTCGTCGGCGGCGAGGTCACCGGCGTCGATCGTTCGGTCGAAGGTGAGCGCATCGACGCACGGCCCGTGGCCGACTCGCTCCTGGACAACCTCTAGTAACCGGCCGGGTTCGTCGGTCGCCGCGACGGCGGCAAGGACCGAGGTGTCGTTGATGAGCATGAGGCCGCATCCGGTGGCCGCAAAGAGGTGCCGCGTCGCGGCCATGACCTGCTCAAGGGCCACCATCATCCCGCCCTCGGCAGGGCGGTTGCGCAGGGCTGTGAGGCTCCGGTCCAACGCGGCGGGGTCGATGAATCCCAGGGCCATGAGTCAACCAGCCTGCCAGAATGCGCTGCGCGACGGACGCAGTCCATGGCTGTTGGAATTGATGCGGGCCACGTGAGACCAATGCGCTGCTGGTCCGCTGGCGCGAGCACCGCGATCGCGCCGCGCCCGACCCATTGATCGATCGCTACATGCTCGGCCGGCGATCACCGCTGAGACCGGGCGGATCTCGTGCTACGCGGCGAGCGTCACTGATCGGCCTCGCTGGGGGCGCCCTCTGACGCGAGCCGCTGATTCTTAAACCGAGCGTCGTCGGTGACCTCATGACCAAACCAGGCCGGCGGCTCAAACGCGTCGGCCGCCTCCTCGGTGCCGAACTCCACCTCTGCGACCGACAACCCGGTCAGAGCCCCCGAGTAGACATCCACCTCGATATCCAACCCGTCGCCCGCAGCCATGACGTAGCGCGTCTTCTCAAGTCGACGACCCTCGGTCAGCGGCCAAAGCCGAGCGAAACGCTCTGCATCGATCCCCCACTCCTCCTCCGTGCGGCTGCGCCCACTTCCGCCCTTGACCGTCAGCACCGTATCGCCATCGCGCCGCCTAACGCGGACTTCGGTGCCATCGTGGTCGATCGCGATATAGCCCTGCTCGATCCGCGTCGCCGGCGACCGCTCAAGACCTGACGGAAGCTTCGGCACAAGAAACTTCCGTTCGATCTCCACAGCCGCATCAAACCACAGAGCCACACCAGGGCCGCTGCGGCCGGCATGGAAGACGACCCGGCAGGACTCGGTCTACGGACATGGTTGGGCGTCGCGCTGGCCGTCAGTCGTGCACCGCACGGGTGGCGTGCGCCAGTTCGACGGGATCTTGTTCGAGCGGAAGGTGGGCGACGGCTCGACCAGCGTTCCACGAGCGCCGCATCCGGCGCCGAAATGCCTTGGGCGTCTCGGCGTAGATCCGGTCTCCGATATGGGTCGCCTCGCTCTGCAGTTCCGCGCGGCGATGATCGATCAACCCGATGACGGCGTCCAGGTCTACGGGCACAGCAAGGGGGTCAAGCGTCACCGTCTGGCGAAGAACGCCCAGGTCGTGATCGTCACCCAACAGGTCGGCCAACCGGTGGGCGTCCTTGACGTGCCCCTTGATCGCCGGACCGCATGCCGGCGCCAGTAGCCGCTCGTGGTACCACAGATCCTTGACCCGCTTTCGCCATGTGTGCAACGTCTCAATCGACGGTTCGCGCCGGGCCTGTGCAAACGCCTTGCGTCCGTCGCTGTAGGAGCGCAGCAGGCCACTCTCGATCGCGCTCCATCCGCTCTGCGTCAGCCGCCAGTCATCGATACGCAGCCGGACTGCGGCCAGCTCGTCGAGCGCCCGGGTGTCGCGTGTCGAACCACTGTTCTCGTGACGCTGCGCGTTGCGATCACGCTCCAGTTGGTCGATGATCGCCCGGAACATGCTCTCGGGCAATTGACCGGCGAAGCGATCAGATAGCTGGCCCATCGTCTCGATCATCACGTCGGCATCGCGCACGCCCGAGAGCCCCCGGGCCGCCTCGCGCAGCGCATGGTTCTCACGCCGACGCTGCTTGGGCGACATCGTCCCCCGCGCGAGACGCAGCAGCGAACGCTCCTTCTTGATCGCCTTGCGCGCCGAATGGACCGCACCGACGGGATCGTCGTCGATCGCCTCGCTCAGCTCTCCAACCGCCTGATCCAGCTGCTCGCGGGCGACTCGCACGATCGCGCTCCGCACCTCCTCGTCAGCCTCAAATCGGTACGCCATTGAACTCCTCTCAGTCAGGCTTCTCCCTCTCCGCTACCCAACGCCTTGGCCAGCGAACCGGAGGCGATAGACCTTGCCTTCCCCCGCCGACGACCGTTTCTAGCGCTCGGGATGGTTCGCGACCTGTTGCGCTGACATTCCCGGGCTGCGTCAGCCGACGAGCTTGACGCGTGCATCGCCGTCTGGGTGCAGGCGGGCGCGCGCCGCGATGGAGACGAACTCGAGGGCATCGCTGACAGCCGACGGACGAGGTTCGACCACGGCGCGACCTGGCAAAAGGGACGTTGGTGCCACGGCGTGCTCACCCGGCCGACGCCGCCTGACTCGACCTCAAACGTGCACGGATCCCCTGCGCGTGCCGTTCCGGCTTGCAATTCGGCGCAGCGTCGACGAGCGGGAGCGTGCTTCAGGCCGGCTGTAGGTCGGGTGGCTGCCAGGTGCCGTTGAGGATCGGCGTTTCCGGAAGGTAGGTGCGCAGGATCATCCTGAAGGGTCCGCCGGGCGCCGGCAGCACGCCTCCCGCCCTACACGCTCGGCGGGCCGGACGTGTCAAAACCCATCGGCTATCGTCCGCTCTGGTGTTAGTATGCGCGTATGCGTCGCACCACAATCTCGCTCCCGGATGAGCTGGCCGACGCCCTGGAACGCGAGGCGCGGCGGCGCGCGATGCCAGCGTCTGCGGTCGCCCGCGATGCGCTGAGCGACTACCTCGGGATCGGCCGCGCGGGCGAACAACGAGAGCTGCCCTTCGCAGCCGTCGGACGCAGCGGCCAGAGAACCACCGCGCGCGACATGGAGGAGCTGCTCGAGCGCGAGTGGGACCAGGATGCTCGCGGTCGTTGACGCGGGCCCGCTCTACGCCGCCGCCGACGGTGACGACCAGGACCACGAGGCCTGCCGCTCCGTCCTCTCACGCGCCGACCTGCGCCTCATCGTCCCCGCGCTCGCCGTCGCCGAGGCCACCTACTTCGTCGGTCGCCGGCTCGGGGCAGCAGCCGAGGCAGCGTTCTTGCGCGGCCTCGGCGCTCTGGACGTCGAAGGACCATCCCGTGAGGATTTCGACCGGATGGCAGAACTCGTCGAGACCTACGCGGACTTCCCGCTCGGCGGCACCGACGCCAGCGTGATCGCCCTTGCCGAGCGAGTCAGCGCGGGCATCGTGGTCACACTCGACCACCGCCACTTCGCCGCGGTCAAGCCAAACCACCGCGACGCCTTCCAACTGCTCCCATAGCTGTAGGCGTCGGCGTCGAGGGCATCGCTCGCATCTCGCACAAGGCGATCGATTACCGGATTGGACGCACTGGGCGGGATGGATGTTGCCACGAGTGTTGCCACGCGTGATGACCACATTGATGCTATTGTGACCACATGCGTGAGATCGGTGTCCGCGAGCTGAAGCGTTCGCTGAGCGAGACGCTGCGAGCTGTCGAGCGCGGTGAGCAGGTGCGTGTCACCCTCCGAGGGCGTGCGATAGCCGACATCGTTCCGGCCGGCGCCGCGGCCGGCGATGATCGTGTCCGAGCGCTCGTCGCGGAGGGGCGCCTGACCCCGGCGGCGTCTGCCCGACCGACGCGGGCGCCGCGGCTGGTGAAGAGAAATGGCAGCGCGTCCGCGCTGGTGATCGGCGAGCGGGACGCTGAACGCTGAACCTGTATCTCGACGCCGGCGCGCTGGTCAAGCGCTACGTGGCCGAGCCGGGAAGTGACCGCCTTCGGGAACTGATGGGGCACGCCGACGGCTGGTTCATGTGCCGGGTCGGCTACGTTGAGACGACTCGCGCCGTCGGCCTGGCGGGAAGTCCAGCAGCTGTTCGGGCGCTGCAGAAGGAGTGGGCAGCGTTCAATGTGATCGAGGTTGACGATGACCTCGTCGAGCGTGCGACCGAGCTTGCGCTGGCCCATGACCTGCGAAGTCTCGAGGCGCTGCATCTCGCGTCGGCGCTCGTCCTGCCTCGTGAAGATCTGACCGTGGCGGTGTGGGACCGCCGCCTTCACGCTGCTGCGCGAGCCGAGGGGCTCGGACTGTTCCCCGAGATCCTTGAGGAACACGGTGAGGTCACAGCTGGCTGGGATCGCTGACCAACGCTTGCTGTGTATGGGTTAATCCGTGGTGCCGGCGGTGCCGGGATCGAGGATCGGGGTTGGGATGGCACGAACGGGATCAATCGTCGTTGGGACTGATGGCTCGGAGCGATCCGCGGGTGCACTGGACCGCGCCGGTGAGCTGGCGAGGTTGTTGGGGGTGAAGGTCCACATCGTGAGCTGCTACGCAAAGAGCTCGGCCGGATTGAGCGGGGCGGCGGCCATGGGGGTTGTGATCGCGTTCGACGAGCAGGATGGGGAGCGAGTTCATGCTCAGCACAACGTCGATCGAGCGCAACAGCGGTTGGCGCCGGTCGGCGTTGAGACCGAGACGCATGTCTGGCCCAGCGAGCCGGCAGATGCGTTGGTGCGGATCGCAGATGAGCAACAGGCCCAGATGATCATCGTCGGCAACCGGGGCATGGCCGGCACGGGCCGCGTGCTCGGGTCGGTGCCCAACCGGGTCTCGCATCATGCCCATTGCGACGTGTTGATCGTCAGGACGGGCTGAAGACCCAAGGCTGGTGCAAAAGTAGTTGCGGACGCGGGTCTGACGAGGGCATGAAAAAAGCCCCGCTGTGCGGGGCTTTTCCCGATGCGCCCGAGAAGACTCGAACTTCCACGGACCATACGGTCCACAAGGCCCTCAACCATGTACGCGCCGCGTGGATGCTCTCAGCAGCGTCCAGATCGTGCGAATCGTGGGGTTTGCTGGACGCATCGAAGGTGATGGAAGGGGTGGATGTTGTCACGAGCGTTGTCACGCTTGCCGCGTTCGACGCGGCGCCAGGCCGGCTCACACGTTGGTCGCGATCCATCTACCGAAACCTGCTCGACCACGATGTTCGTATAGCCCCCGTTGCTGCGAAAGTCGTGCGGACACCCTATGTGCGACACGGGGAGGCAGACAGACTTTGACGGCCGGTTCGGTCGGCGCACTGGCCCGCGTTCGCGGAGGCATCCTCTGCGGACGGGCCCGCTGTCGTGTTGAGCCCAAGGGCGGAGGGCGCCGAGATCCCGCTCGGCCCGACCTCCTAGACCTCGCCGGGGTCGGCCCATGTGGGCGGCAGCACGCGGTGCTCGAGTAGCCACGCGTATCCGCCCGTCTCGTCAAGCAGATCACGCAGCTGGTCTTTCGTCGGCGCGAGTACCGGCGTGGAGCCGGCCTGGTGATGCGTGATGGCGAAGAGGGCTTCGGCGATCAACCAGCACGCGACAACCACCCCCGGCGCGTGGTCTCGTAGCGGCGTCCGGGACCAGTCACGCATGCTGCGTAGGTACGAGACCGAGATTTCCAAGAAGGTCTTGTACCGCAACGCTTCCAGGCCAGCGTCTGACTCGCTGAGAATGTGAGTGAGCTCATACATGTACAGACATCTGGTGATGTCCCGGGCGCCGCTGGCGGAGATGACAAACGCGCCGGTGTCTCTGCTCGGCGTTGGTGACGCCGCAGCGTCTGCGGGGCCGCCGTGACGGTTCAGTGGATGCCCGGCCGCGCTGGCCCACTCATCGACCCCTTGCTGTCGAATGAGCTGATCGAGCTCTGCTGGCTGCGGGAGCGGCAGCGAGGCTCGCTCGGCCGGCGGCCATTCTCTGGAGAGCAGCGCGTACCCATCGGCGACGCTGCGGATGATCGCCGTCGCGACACTCACGGGCTCGGTCGCCGACGCTGACAGCGCCCACGGGTCAGACACGGAGTACAGCGACACCGCCCGCTGCGCGGCCTCCGATGGCGAAACGTGCGTCTGGGCCGCAAACACCCCCCAACACTCACCGTCATTCACGATCTCGGCCAGTGCTGCGGCCAGCGACGACTCCGAGCCCACCAGCTCGGCCTCCTGACAAGTCCCCGTCTCGCCCAGCACGCCGCTGAGCACGCCTGAGAGCTGCTGTCCAAGCTCGCGTGCCTCGGCATAGCGGTCAAGCGCACACAGGTCATCAAGCTTGGACACCACGGCCACCGCAGCCTGCCGAGTCCGCAGCGCGGTATTACCCGCGGTCGCGGCCGCGATGGCTAAGAGCGCGGCATCCAAGAGCACGATCGACTCCTCGCGGCGCTCGTCACGCGACAGAACCCTGGCCTTGGACATCAGGAGACTGACCCCACTCCCTCGATCCGTCAGCACCCGTGACGCCGCGACCACAGCCAAGGCCTCGTCAAAGCGCGACAGCGCAGCCGCAACCTGCCCGCGGCGTGCCTGAATCTCGCCGATGAGCGAAAGCGCCTGCACAACCCTGACTTGAACCTTGAGCGATGGGTCGCCCCCCAAGCGCGACCGAAGCTCCTCGGCAACCCTCACCGCGAAATCGGTGCTCCCACGAGACCCAAGCCTCGATGCGCAGGTCCACAGGACATCCGCCGCCTCTCCCCGTAATGCCGGATCCGACGAGCCGCCCAACCGCTGAGACAGCGACAAACACTCCGCCACCGCTTCACCCGGGTCGCTCACGATCAGCTCGTCGATCTGCTCCTGCCACGCGCGTGGGTCCTGGCTCATGAAACGGTCCTACCCTTGGTCGAAGCTCTCCGTGCTTGGCCGGTCCCCGCGTCGCGCCCAAGTCGGCTACTACCCCGCGGGCGATCATCCGATGCAGCAGCGCGCGCCGAGGCCCAGAACGACATCGTTCGACCCCCCGGGTCGATGGCGCCGCCGTCGGCGCCCGCTCCTAACCTCCACTCACGTTTTTCAGGCGGCGCAGAGGCCGTAACGAAGAGCCGCTTCCGCCCAACCCAGTTCTCGCCCCGCTCAATCGTGACCTCACCGTAACGGAGATGCCGGAGTCGCTCGACCCCAAGCTTGACCCGAAACGAACCACAGTGTTCGACGACGAGGTCGACCCGGCATGGCGCGACCCGGGTACCGCGGACTAGACCTCGCTAACCCGACTGCTCAGGACGGTGCCACCGACAAGACGTGCAGGGCTCCCGGACCACGCCCTTTGCCTGGGACCTTGTCCACACCAGCCGACTGTCCGATGAGCGTTCCCTTGCGGGCACCCACTACCGCTATTAGCCCGAAGCAGAAGGGACCGCGACTTCGGTCCGGGTCCTAGGCTTTTGGCGTGAGCTCATACCTAACAGGGGGTAGGCCGTGAGGAGATCGGGAATCCCCATCTGGCTGATCCTCACGACGGCGCTCCTGGCTGGCGCTATCGCCATCGCGGTTTCGAAGGGCCGGGTGATCGACGCGATTGTCGGTGGACTGATGCTTCTCGTGGTGCTCGTACCGTACGTCGTGCTTGTGGTTTTGGCGGTCGGCAGAAAGCGGCGCAGCAAGAAGACATAGAGCGGCGATCATGGCCCGAGCGGGGCGAGCAGTCGAGTGAGTCTCAGTGACGCAGGGCGGTGTGACGAAGCGCCGATTCGGAGGCAACGCCAGAGCCGCGACCGGTCCGGTAGCTGAGGCTTCCGGAATGATCGAGAAACAGCAGCGAGCCCAAGCTCGTCGACGTCCGCTGAGCGTTCCCATGTGCGACCAGTTTTCAGCGTCGGCCGGAGTGTCCGCTGAGCGAGCGGATCTACGACCGGCTCGGGCTCAGCGGGCCGTTCGCCGGCCTTCACGTCACGGCTGACCGCTCTTGGGATCGGCCCTCGGTTTGATGTCCGGCTTCCGTTGCATCCTGGATTGATCGTTCCCCCTGAACCCGATCCTGAGGCATTCCGGCTGGCCTACGAGGAGGCCAAGCGCGGTCTCGATGACCAAGAGCAGGCGGTAGTCGAACTGCGCTCGCGAGCCGGGACGCTCATTGCGGCGGCGGCGATCACGACCTCCTTCTTCGGAAGTCAGGCGCTCCGGAATCACGTTCACCTCATGAGTTGGATCGCGGTCGGCTGCTTTGTTGCTTTGGGTGCGTCGGTGCTCGTGATCCTGTGGCCTCGGCGTGATTGGGAGTTCACGCTCTCGCCACAGCGGTTCATCAGCACCTATCTCGAGCTGACGGACGGCGACCCCTTGCCGCTGCCCTCGATTCATCGTGATCTTGCGCTTCACATGGGCCGCAGCGCAGCATTAAACCGTCGGACAGCTTCGCTGGCTGATGGTTGCGTTTCGCGTTGGCGCACTCCTACTGATGGCCGAAGTAATCGCGTGGATTATTGTGCTGATCAACCAGTCGTAGAATGTAGGCATGGCCACGAAGCCAACACCCTCTCCGCCGCCGCCTCCCCAGCCGGTTCGCCCTAGCCCGATGATCGGCGAGACGCGCGGCTCGTAACGCGTCGGACGTCGTCGGACCGCACCTGGGGGACGGCGTCATCGTAGTAGTCGCACTTCGCCGCTCCGGCCTATCGGCAGCGTCGCGTCGGCTTCTCTTCTGAGACGGCCTGTGGGTTGCGGGCCTCCGGGTCGGTCGCGTGATCCTGATCGAGCGTCAGCGAGATCTGGCGGGAGCCGGCGTAGCCGGCGATCTTTACCGTGCGTCACCCGTCAGCGGCTGAGCACATTCCCTCTCTTCGTTGCTGTCGTTTGACTGTCGAAGGGTTGCTTGGCCCGGGGTGTGGCGTCTAAGGGCATCCTGGTCCTGGGTTGGCGGGGGGACGTAACCGTCAGCGGCGCCATCGGCGCCGGGGCTTCTGGCTCATCCATTCCGAAGATCTCGCGGTAGCGTTGCTCGCGCTCCGCGACGGCTTCGGCCGTCTCGGGCTCCGGTGCCGCGGCGGTTCGGGCGAGGCGACCTGTACCGGTACCGCTGGTGTAGGCGCCGGCGCTGGTGCGGTCGGGGCCTCGTCGTCGGACGCCAGCGCCGGTTGGCCGGACGGCATAGCGTCGTCGTCGTCGTCGTCGTCGTCGCGGCGGCGGCGGGGGGAGGGCGGCGATCTGGTCGGCGGTGGTTTGCACGGCGGCGGTGAAGTCCAGAATTGGTCAGGCCGACCTTCTTGGCCAGGCGGGTGATCCAGCGCGCGACGGACGGGCTGGCGCAGTCGTAGCGCACGCCGGCGTAGCGGCCCGACCAGATCGCGTCGCGCCAGCCTTCGAGGATCATCTTCTGGCGGTCCTCGCGGCGCCCGCCGCTCTCGGCGATCACCGCGCCGGGCGGCTTGGACCGTGTTCGACCCAGACCGCGAGGTCCGGCAGCTGCTCGGTGTAGCCGCGCTCGCAGCGCATCGGGACGGCCCACCGCTCGCGGTCGAGGGCGAGCTCGCGGGCTGACTTCCACGCTCCGGCCGCGGTGCTCGGCCCGGGCCGCTGACCAGCCGACGAGCACGCCGTGCGTGATGGTCGTCGGCGCCGGCGGCGCCTTGACGGCCCGGACGCCACCCAGCCCCGCGCCCTCGATGCCGGCGCCGGTCAGCCACACGACGGAGCCCTCGCCCCAGATCCACGGCGCCCGTCCCAGCCAGCCCGCCGCCTCGAGCTTCGCCACATGCCGGCGAACCACACGCTGATCGAGATCCAGCCCGACCTGGATCGCCGGTAACGACACGACTCCCAGCCGTCCGATGAACCGTCCCACCCGCAACGTCCCCGGACCGAGAACTGATCCGCTCGCTCATCACCCACCCGCCATCTCAGTCACCCGCCACACTGACCGCCGTCCGCCCCGCCCGCACGCAAGATCGACACCCCGGTCTCGACTGGCAGCTGACTACCCGAACCCCACCCATTTGTGCTTGCACGTGGGGGGCGGGTAGTCAGCTGCCACAAAGAGCGCCGGGCGACCACTGATCGCCAGTCGTGGCGGGGCGGACGGCGGTCGCCGCGTGGTCCGCAACCCAGCCCGCGCAGTGTCTGGAATTGCGGACCGGCTTTCGGACCAGCTCTCCAGCGGTCATTCGCTGCTGCCCGCGCGTGTCCGGTGTCTCGCCGAGCAGCAGGTCGGCGATCTCGTGCATGACGGCGGCGAGGTCGCGGTACTGGAGAGGCGACGCCGTGCATGATCCGCCCTCCATCGCGATGCCCAAGTCGCTGGACGGCGCGATCGAACTCCTGCCAGAGGTGTGCGGGGCCGGGCCGATTGGCCGCCGGGACGCAGCTCGTGGGAGAGGCTCATGTGGCGGTGGTCCGGCGAGGGGCGTCCAGCCAAATCCCTCGACGCTTGCCGCCTCGCCGAGTGACTCGGCCTGGCGCTCGCACGCGTACGCGAGCGCGCGGACGCGGTCGGGGAACCCGGGATCTGGTGGAGGGTTCTCGCTGGCCGTCCTGCGCGCGGTCCCAGAGCTCCTCGGCGCGCTGAAGCTCGCTCGACGATCTCCTGCATCTCGCTCGGAGTCGACGCGATATCCGTGGATGTCGGCGGTGGACAGCTGCCTGATCGACTGCAGCGGCGGGCGGCCGGTTGCGAAGCCGAGGGTCTGAACTGTGCGGGGCTCGCGTATCCCGAGCCGGTGGCTGCACTCGAGGCGAATCGCCGCGAGCATGCGATCGAGGTCTGAGCGACGGACCAGAAGCTTGCGCTGACCGGCGCGCTTCGCCGGCAGCGTGCCCTTCGACACCCACAGCCTGACCGTTGCCGGGATTGACGCGCAACTCCTCGGCGATCTCGGCCACCGTCAGCCAGGGATCGTCGTCGACGTCGCGGGCCTCGGCGTCGTCAGGGTCTCGATTGCCCACGACGCCGCACGTCCTCGAATTCCTCTATCGCAATTAGCACAATTGCGTTATCGTACATAGACCGTCGAGACCATGCCGTCGCAGAGCGTCACCAGAGTCATGCAACAGCCGGACATCATCCGGACCCGGGCGCGGGCTGGCATGACCGAACCGCAACAGGGAGCGTGGACGTTCGCGCCGCTGCTACGCCCGAATGATGTCGCCCAGCTGCTCTCTGTCTCCCGCGCGTGGGTCTACGAGGCGGCTCGCAGCCGGCCGGATCCCGTCGTTCCGGCTCGGCGGCGAGGAGGGTCCGCTTCGGTTCGTCGCCGAGGACATCGAGCAGTGGTTGGCAGAGGCACGCGGGGAGCTGGGTGCCCGGACGAAACAGCAGGTCGCTGGCCGCAGAGCGTCCCGGACCGTGCTGAGGACTCGGCCAGCACCGAGGGCGGCTCAGTCGTGCCTGATCCGCGGCCAACAATCGCTCCTCTAACGGCGGCTGGTCGCCGCGCGCGCGATCGCTTCTTCCGTCGCGATCGCCCCGGCAGCGAGCACGTGGCGCTCGAGGTGCCCGTAGTAACGCTCGGTCGTCCCGATGTCCGCATGACCGAGCTGACGCTGCACGTACATCAGCGAGTTGCCGGCCGCGAGCCACGCTGCGGCGGCGGTGTGGCGCAGCGCGTGCAGCGGCATGTCGCGCAGGGCGGCGTCCTGCGAGTGCATCCTTGTGCCACTCGCGCGAGACCGTGTTCCGGTCAAGCGGCCGGCTGACCCCCGCGCTCTCCCAGCGGCCGCTGGCTTCGCTTCACGGTCCGAACCGGCATCGACGAACACCGAAGCGCCGTGAACGGTCTCCCGCCGCCACCTCGGCGCTCCGAGCGACCTGATCGCGTAGGACGCGAACTCAGAGCCGGGGCCGATCTCGACCGAGCGGAACCGATCAGACTTGGTCGAGCCGACCGCAGCTCCGCTTGCGCGAGCGATAGACGACGATCGCGCCGCCGGTCTCCTCGAGCTCGAGGTCGCCGATCCGGAGCGCCAGCGCCTCGGAGATCCGTAGACCGCTGCCGACGAGCACCTCGGCCAGCGGGCGGTAGACGTCAGAGCACGCCTCGAGGTAGCGCGGAATCTCGTCGAGCCGCAGGTACTCGCGCTCGATGTGCGCCGGCGGGAGACGTTGCGACACGCAACGCCGGGTTGACCGCGAGCAGGCCGTCCTCGACGGCCGCGTTGAGGCAGACGACGAGCGTCCCGAGCGCGTTGTTGACCGTCTTGGCTGCCAGCTCGCCGGCCTCCACCTCGCTCGGCGAGCTCGGCGACGAACTCGCGGACCGTCGCTCGACGGACGAGCTCACCGAGCGGCATTCCGCCGAAAGCGGGTAGCAGCCGCTTTCGTCCCGCGATCTCGTAGCCGCGACCACGTGCCCGGCTCGAGGTATGGACGCCGGCGATCGAAGCCAGCGCGATCCCAGTAGCCGCCGAAGGTCTGCGTCGTGTGGCGGACCTCGCCGCGCTCGACCTGCTCGATGAGCCGCCGCCGAGCATCCCGCGCGGCGCGTCTCGCTCGCGAAGCCGCGCTTGGTCGTCTGCGTGCCGTCGCTGCGGCGGTACACGAACCGCCACCGGACGGCGTCGGCGGTGTCGGTAGGAGTAGACGCCGCCGCTGCGTCCGTGACGGGCGGTGTCCGCTCGCCGCGCGGCGGGGGAGACCTCCGCGATCGCCTCGTCGAAGGCGCGCGCCGCGTCTTCCGACGTGAATCGACGCGCTCGCTGACGGCCCGATGCGTCTCGCCAACGCACTTCCCAGCCGCCTCGGTGCAAACGGACGCTCACGCGTACCCACAGAGTGTTGTCACGGAGGTGGGTACGGATGTGGGTATTTGTCACGTGACAACAGTACCCACACCGCCGGACGGAAGCTGCTGGACGCCTACGTCGGCATGAAAAAAGCCCCGCTGTGCGGGGCTTTTCCGATGCGCCCGAGAAGACTCGAACTTCCACGGACCATACGGTCCACAAGGCCCTCAACCTTGCGCGTCTACCAATTCCGCCACAGGCGCGTGGGCGGCCAGTATAGAGCCGCGCGCGCGAGGCGTCAGGCCGCGGCGGGGGCGGCGGCCGTGGTGGCCGGCGGGATCGTCGGCGCCGGCCGGCCTGGCCTCGTGTGTGCCGCTGACCGCGTCGGAGCTGGCGTTCAACCCGTGGGTTTTGCAGGGCCATTGCTTGTGTCCGTCCGCCGGGAGCGCTACCTTTACGAACACATGTTCGACGGCGGCCTAGCGGGCTGATCCGGTAAAGGAGTTGACCGCATGGACTTGACCAAGCGACAGCAGGAAATCTTCGACTTCATCAAGCGCTACTCGGCGAAGTACGGCTATCCGCCGACGGTGCGCGACATCGGCAAGGCCGTCGGGCTGGCCTCGTCCTCGACGGTGCACGCGCACCTGGCCAACCTGGAGAAGATCGGCCTGCTGCGCCGGGATCCGACCAAGCCCCGCGCGCTGGAGCTGCTGGACCGTGCCGCCGCCGGCGTGCAGGCGGGCGTGCAGACGTTCCTGCAGCCCGGTCTTCCGCTCGTCGGCCAGGTGGCCGCCGGCCAGCCGATCGTGGCCGAGGAGAACATCGAGGAGTACATCCAGACGCCGTCGTTCGCGGGCGGCGAGGACGGCGAGTTCCTGCTGCGGGTCCGCGGCGACTCGATGGAGGAAGCCGGGATCATCGAGGGCGACCTGGTCGTGGTGCGCTCGCAGGATCACGCCCAGGACGGGGACATCGTGGTCGCGCTGGTGGGCGAGGAGGCAACGGTGAAGCGCTTCTTCCAGGAGTCCGACCACGTGCGCCTGCAGCCCGAGAACAGCTCGATGGAGCCGATCCGCAGCCGTGACGTGCGGGTGCTGGGCAAGGTGGTCGGCTTGATGAGGAACATCTCGTGAGCGCGCTGGTGTTGGAGCCGCGCGTGAGCCGCGGCGTGGACCGTGTGGGGGTGCAGGCCGCCGGAGCGGGCGGCGCGACGGACTTGGGCGGCGAGCCCACCTTGGACGCTTTGGTGGCCGGGGTGTGGGAGGGACTCGCCGCCCATAGATCCGTCGGGTGCCCGGTATGTGGGGAGGAGATGGTGCCGCAGTACGGGGCGCATGCGCGACCGATCGGGGGCGGCTGCCGGAGCTGCGGGACGAAGCTGATCTGACCGCAGGGCAGAGCGGCCGCTATGTGCGGGCGGCGGCGCGGTTGCGAGGCTGGCCAGATGGGAGTGGCGGGGCTATGCTCGTTGGGCAGGCTGAGCAGTCGCGGAGGTTCGCCTTCGAGGAAAGTCCGGACATCAAAGGGAAGGGTGGTCGGTAACGCCGACCCGGGGAAACCCGCGGGAAAGTGCCACAGAAAAGACACCGCCTAAGCCTGGGGCCGCTGCAGCGCTTCAGGCCGGTAAGGGTGAAATGGTGCGGTAAGAGCGCACCGGCGTCGCGGTGACGCGGCGGCCAGGTAAACCCCACTCGATGCTAGGCCAAGCAGGACCGTTTGTAGGTGACCCGCCAAGGTCCGGGTAGGCCGCTCAGATGGATGATTGCTCTTGACAAGATCCGGCTTACAGGCCTGCTAAGGGAAAGCCCCGCTCCGGCGGGGCTTTTCTATTGGCAGGGCGGGGTGGGCGCTGGCCTGGGCGGGGTGGGCGCTGGCCCGGGCTACGCGGCCCCGCGGCGCGCCTCGCCGCCGGCCACCTGCTCGAGCGCCACGCCGTGAAGGCGGTGCATCTCCCACTCGGACATGCGCTCGGCGCCCAGCCGCTCATAGAACCCCAGCGCCAACTCGTTCCAGTCCAGCGCGCACCACTCCACCCGGGGGCAGCCCCGCTCGATGGCCAGCGCGGCCAGGTGCGAGAGGAGCGCGTGTCCCGCCCCGACGCGCCGGTGGCGCTCGGGCACGAACAGGTCCTCCAGCCAGATCCCGGGCAGGCACTCCCAGGTGGAGAAGGTGCCGTGGAAGACGGCGGAACCGACGACCTCGCCATCGACCTCCGCGATCAGCGCCTCGGCGCTGGGCCGCGGGCCGAAGAGGGCGGCGGCCAGCATCTCGTGCGTGCCCGTCACCGCGTCGGGCTCGCGCTCATAGACCGCGAGCTCGACGATGAAGTCATAGATCTGGGGAACGTCCTCGGACGTGGCGGCGCGAACCCGCACCTGGCCCGGGGCCACGACCGGCGCCGGCTCGCCGGGCAGGCTCATCGGCGGCTCACGACTCTTGCGGGGGCGAGATCTCGCGCTTGAGGATCTTGCCCGTCGGGCCCTTGGGCAGCTCGTCGACGAGCCAGACCATGCGCGGATACTTGTAGGCCGCCACCTGCCCCTTGACGTAGTCGCGCAGCTCCTCGGGCGTGGCCGAGGCCCCGTCCTTGAGCGCGACGGCGGCGCCGACCTCCTCGCCGTACTCATCATGCGGGACGCCCAGCACCGCGGCCTCGCGGACGTCGGGGTGCTCGTAGAGCACCTCCTCGATCTCGCGCGGGTACACGTTGTAGCCGCCGCGGATGATCAGCTCCTTCTTGCGGTCCACGACGTAGAAGTAGCCGTCCTCGTCGATCCGGCCCATGTCGCCGGTGTACAGCCAGCCATCGATGATGGTCTCGGCGGTGGCGTCGGGCCGCTGCCAGTAGCCCTTCATCACGTTGTAGCCGCGGATGACGATCTCGCCGACCTCACCCTGGGCCACCTCGTTGCGCTCGTCGTCGACCACCCGCATCTCCACGTCCTTGATCGGAGTGCCGATCGAGCCGGGCTTGCGCTCGCGGTCGGCGTGGTTGAACGACGCCACCGGCGAGCTCTCCGAGAGCCCGTAGCCCTCGAGGATCTTGCAGCCGAACGCCTCGTCGAACCCGCGCAGGAGCTCGACGGGCATCGCCGAGCCGCCCGACCCGCACAGCCGCAGGGTGCTCACGTCGTAGGACTCGCGCTCGGGGTGATGGAGCATCGCGCCGTACATCGTGGGCACGCCCTGGAAGATGTTGACCTTGTCGCGCTGGATGATCTCCAGCGCCTTGCCCGGCTCAAAGCGCGGCAGCAGCGTCAGCGTGCCGCCGCCGCGCACCGTTGCGTTCATCCCGCAGGTCTGGCCGAAGGAGTGAAACAGCGGCAGGGCCCCGAGCACCATCGCCTCGCTGCCCATGTCAAAGAGATCGCCCGACCCTCCGGCGTTCAGCGTCAGATTGGCGTGGGTGAGCTCGGCGCCCTTGGGCTGGCCGGTGGTGCCCGACGTGTAGAGCAGCACGGCGGTGTCATCGTCGGCCGTGTCGGCGACGGCCGTGTCGGGCGTGGCTGCGCCCACCTGCTGCTCGAAGGCGCCCGGCTCGACGAGCAGGCACTCGGCGCCCGCCTGCTCGGCGCCGGCCTGGGCGTCGTCGGCGAAGCCGTGCCAGGCGAAGACCAGCTTGGCCCCCGAGTCAGACAGGTAGTAGGCGACCTCGCGCTTCTTGAGCAGCACGTTCATCGGCACGACGATGCCGCCGGCCCGCAGCACGCCGTAGTAGCAGACCGGGAAGTACGGGACGTTGGGCAGCATGATCCCCACCCGGTCGCCGCGCTGGAAGCCGTGCTCGTACAGCAGCCCGGCGATGTGGGCCGAGGCGCCGTCGAGCGCGCCGTAGCTGAGCTCGGCGTCGTCGAGCTTGATGGCGGTGTGATCGGGGTCGCGCTCCGCTGACGCGGTCAGGAGGCCGGCGAGGTTCACGTCAGCCCGCCTTACTCGCCCGTGAACTCAGCGGGCCGCTTCTGCAGGAAGGCCATGACGCCCTCGGCGAAATCCTTGGAGGCCGCGCGCTCCTGCTGGACGTCGGCCTCGAGGTCCAGAAGCTCCTCGAACCCGGCGTAGGCGCGGGCGTTGATCGTGCGCTTGATCGCGGCGTAGGAGCCGGGTGGCCCGGCGGCCAGCCGGGCGGCCAGGGCCCCCACCACGGATTCGAGCTCGCCGTCGTCGACCACCTGGTTGACCAGCCCCCAGTCCAGGGCGGTCTCGGCTCCGATGCGCTCGCCCAGGTAGGCGATCTCGAAGGCGCGCGCGTGGCCGACACGCTCCACCAGCGTCTGCGACGCGCCGCCGTCAAGGCCCAGCCCGATGTTGACGAAGGCCAGCAGGAAGTAGGACGAACGCGCGGCGACGATGAGGTCCGACGCGAGCGCCAGCGAGCAGCCGATGCCCACGGCAGGGCCGTTGACCGCGGCGATCACGGGCTTGGGCAGCGTGCGCACGCGCGTGATCAGCGGGTGGTAGACCTCGCGCAGCGGGCTGCGGACATCGGGCTTGCCGTCGCTTCCGGCGACGCCGGCGCGCAGGTCGGCGCCCGAGGAGAAGGCGCGACCGGCGCCGGTCAGGACGATCGACCGCACCGCCGGGTCGGCGGCGACATCGTCGAGCGCCTGGGTGAGCTCCTCGCCGAGCTGCCGCGTCCACGCGTTGAGGGCGTCGGGACGGTTGAGGACCAGCCACGCGACGCCGTCCCCACGGCGGCACTCGATCGTTTCGAGGTTGAGCACGCTCATCGTCGGGCTGCGGACAATAGCGCCCGGCCCGGTGCCCGGGGAGACAGCCCCGGCGGGCCCCGGGGACACAGCCCGGGCGGGATCGGGGAAGATGTGGTCGACAGGATGGACCTGCTGCCAAAAACCATCACGGGCCCGATCGGACGGCTGGGCACGGCCGCGCAGAATGCCCTGGAAGTCGCGCGGTTCGGGGGCCTGGCCACCGATGAGGAGCCCTCGCCCTATGAGGTGGTGGCCGAACATCGGGTCTACCGCCTGCGCCGCTACTACCGCGGCTCAAACGGTGACGGCCAGGCGGCTGCGGGGCCGCCGGTGCTGCTCGTACCCCCGATGATGCTGGCCGCCGAGATCTACGACGTGTCGCCGGCCACCAGCGCCGTCACGCTCCTGCACGAGCAGGGGGTGGACCCGTGGGTCGTCGACTTCGGCGCCCCCGAGCGCGAGGAGGGCGGCCTTGAGCGCACGCTGGCCGATCACGTGCTCGCCGTGTCTGACGCCGTGGACCGAGTCCGGGAGGTCACCGGACGCGACGTGCACCTGGGCGGCTACTCCCAGGGCGGCATGTTCTGCTACCAGGTGGCCGCCTATCGGCGCAACGACGGCCTCAGCTCCCTGATCACGTTCGGCAGCCCGGTGGACACGCGCCTGGGCATGCCGTTCGGGCTCCCCGAGGAGCTGGCCTCGGGGCTGGCCAGCCTGATCGCCGACGTCTTTCGCAGCTCGGCGCTGCCCGCCTGGTTCAGCCGGAACGGCTTCCTTCTGCTCGATCCGGTCAAGTCGATCCGCAGCCGGATCGAGTTCGTGATGCAACTGCACGATCGCGAGGCGCTGCTGCCGCGCGAGGGGCAGCGGCGGTTCCTGGAGGGGGACGGGTGGGTGGCCTGGCCAGGACCGGCGCTGGCCGAGTTCGTCGGTCAGTTCGTCGCCCACAACCGGATGCTCGAGGGCGGGTTCGTGATCGACGAGCGCCTGCTCAGCCTCTCCGACATCCGCTGCCCGATCCTGTCGGTGGTCGGCACCGTGGACGAGATCGCCCCGCCCGCCGGGGTGCGCGCCATCCGCCAGGCTGCACCCCGGGCCGACGTCTACGAGCTGGCGCTGCACGCGGGCCACTTCGGCCTGGTCGTGGGCTCGACCTCCAACCAGGTGACGTGGCCGACGGTGGCGGCGTGGGCGGAGTGGCGCGACGGCGAGGGCGATCTGCCCGAGGGCGTGACCGAGGTCCCCGACGACCCCGCCGCCAACCTGATCGCCCAGCGCGACCGGATCCAGAACCGGGTCGGCTACCGGCTCGAGCTGGCCGGCGCGGTGGGCAACGGCATCGCCCGCTCGATGCTCGGCGGCGCGCGGCGCACGACGCGCTCCGTGCGCGAGCTGGCCCGCGAGGCGGCGGGCGCGCTGCCCCAGCTGGCCCGGTTGGAGCAGATCCAGCCGAGCACGCGCGTCTCACTGGGCCTGCTGGTGGAGGAGCGCATGCAGCGCGGCCCCGGCGACACCATGTTCCTCTACGAGGACCGCGCCTACAGCACCACCGAGGTCAACGTGCGCATCGACAACGTCGTGCGCGGGCTGATCTCGGTCGGGGTGCGCCAGGGCGAGCACGTGGGCGTGCTGATGGGCTCGCGTCCCAGCGCGCTGGCGGTGGTCACCGCACTGAGCCGGATCGGCGCCGTGGCGGTGATGCTGCGCCCCGACGGCAACACCGCGCGGGAGGCGTCGCTCGGCGCCGTGCGGCGGATCATCGCCGACCCCGAGCGCGCCGGGCAGGCCGCGGGGCTTGGCACCGTGCACACCTTCGTGCTCGGCGGCGGCGGCGGCCCCCGCGACCTCGAGCTGCCGCTCACCACCGACATGGAGCAGATCGACCCGCGGGCGGTGACGCTACCGGCGTGGTATCGCCCCAACCCCGGCCGGGCCTCGGACCTGGCCTTCATCCTCTTCACGGGCGAAGGCGACTTCGTGCGGATGAGCCGGATCACCAATCGCCGCTGGGCCGCGTCGGCATTCGGCACGGCGTCCTCGGCGGCACTGTCAGGCGACGACACCGTCTACAGCGTGACTCCGCTCTATCACCCCTCCGGCCTGATGATGAGCATCGGCGGCGCGATCGCCGGCGGCGCCCGGCTGGCCATGGCCTCCCATTTCGATCCGACGACGTTCTGGGACGAGGTCCGCCGCTACGGCGTCACCGTCACCTCATACACGTGGACGCTGCTGCACGACCTCGTCGCAGCGCCGCCCAATGTCGGCGAGCGCGGCCACGCCGTCCGGCTGTTCATCGGCTCGGGCATGCCGCGGGGGCTGTGGCGGCGGGTCCAGGAGCGCTTCGCTCCCGCGCGGGTGACGGAGTTCTACGCCTCGACCGAGACGGGGGCCATCCTCGTCAACCTCCGCGACGCGAAGGCAGGGTCGATGGGGCGGCCGCTCCCCGGCACCCCCGAGGTGCGCATCGCCGCCTATGACCAGGAATCCGAGCAGCTCATCCTCGGCCGCGGCGGCTTCGTGCGGCGCTGCAAGACCGATGAGGTCGGGCTCCTGGTCACCCGCGCGCGCCCCAGCGACGCGTCGGTGACGCCGATGCGCGGGGTGTTCTCGCGCGACGACGCGTGGCTGTCGACCGGCGACCTGTTCCGCCGCGACGCCGACGGGGACTACTGGCGGCTGGACGGCGTCTACGACGTCATCCACACCGCTGACGGCCCGGTGCTCGCCGCCCTGATCCGCGACGCGCTGGGCGACGTGCCGGCCGTCGACCTCGTGGTCGCCTACGGGCTGCGGCCCGCGGACGGGGCGCAGGAGCTGGCCGTCGCCGCGGTCACCCTGTGCCCCGGCCAGGAGCTGAGCACCGAGACGCTGTCACAGGCGCTGGGCGAGGTGCCCGAGGGCCACCGCCCCGCCGTCGTCCACGTGATCGAGGAGATGCCCGTCACCACGTGGTTCCGGCCGATCACCGGGCCGCTGCGCCACGCGGGGCTGCCCCAGCCCGCCGAGGGACGGGCCTGGTACCTGGACCGCGGGGGGCGGCGCTACCGGCCGCTCACCGACGCGGCGCGCAGGCGGCTGTCAGGCGGGCAGTGATTCGCCCGAGTAGAGCTTGAGGACGCGGACCGCGCCGGCCGGCGCCGCGTTGATGCACAGCTGGCACAGGACGCACTCGTCGAGGTTCTCCTCCACGATCTGAACGCCGCTGTCGCCGGCTTTGAAGATGTCCACGGGGCAGACGCCCTCGAGCGTGCGGGCCAGCTCGGGATCCGCGCCGGCGGTGGCGTCGACCTGGACGTCGATGAAGGTGCCGGGCATGAGTCCTCTCAGAGCCTTTCCTTGACCAGACCGGGGATGTCCTCGATGCGCTCGGCCACGGTGATGCCGGCGGCGCCGAGGCGCGCGATCTTCTCGGTGGCGGTGTCCTCCTTGCCCTCGACGATGGTGCCGGCGTGGCCGAAGCTCATGCCGGGCATCTCGTCCATGAAGCGGCCGGCCATGAAGGCGACGATCGGCAGGCGCGAGTTGTGCTCGGTCACCCAGGCGGCCAGCTCGGCCTCCATGCGCCCGCCGGGCTCGGTGTAGATGACGATCGCCTGGGTGTCGGCGTCGGCTTCGAACAGGGGCATGAGCTCGGCGTAGCTTGAGCCGATGATGGCGTCGCCGCCGATGGAGACGGCGGTGGAGACGCCGAGGCCGGCGGCGCTCAGCGTGGAGGACATCTCGGTGGTCATCCCGCCCGAGCGGGAGATGACTCCGACAGGGCCGCGGTGGTAGGACTTGGCGGCGTCCTTGGCCGGGCCGCCGATGCCGCCCATCTTGATCACGTCGGGGACGATGATCCCCAGGCAGTTGGGGCCGATGATGCGAGCCCCGCGCTCGTTGGCGAGCTCGACCATCTCGGCGACGTCGCGGCGGGGGATGCGCTCGGTGACGATGACCACGAGCTTGACGTCGTTGGAGATCGCCTCCAGCACGGCGTCCTTGGTGAAGGCGGGGGGGACGGTGACGACCGACCCGTCGATGGGCCCGCCGTTGTGCGCCACCGCCTGGGCGACGGTGTCGAACACGGGGACGCCGTGGACGTCGCGGCCCAGCCGGCCCGGGGTGACGCCGCCGACGATCTTGGCGCCGGCGCCGTAGTCCAGGCACTCGCGGGTCAGGTTCACCGCCTCGCGGCCGGTGATGCCCTGGACGATGAAGGTGGTGTCGGCGTCAACGAGGATCGACATCAGACCGCCGATCCCTGGATCCGCTCAACAGCGCGGCGGGCGGCCTCGTTCAGAGAGACCGAGCGGTCGGCGTAGGAGACGCCGTAGTGCTCGAGGATCTTGAAGCCCTCCTCCTCCCAGGCGCCGGGGATGCGGAAGATGGCGATCTTCTCGGCGGGGTCATAGCCCAGCTCCAGGCAGGCTTTGATGACGCCGCGGGCGACGATGTCCACCCGGGTGTTGGAGACGATCGACATCATCACCGCGATCTTGTCCACGCCCGGCTTCTGGAGGACGAGCTTGGCCAGTCCGCAGGCCTTGGCCACCGACGGGTTGCCGCCGATCTCGCAGTAGTTGGCCGGGTCCCCGCCATGGGCGCGGACGGCGTCAAACAGCGTGAGCGAGCCGCCGCCGGCGCCGATCACCAGACCGAGGTTGCCGTCGAACTCGGTGACGTTGCCGGCCACGCCGCGGTGGTCCTGCGCGTCGACCTTCTCGCCGGCGAGCTCAAACGGCGTGGCCTCGCGGGCCTGGCGGGTCTCCTCGTCGCCGACGCCGAGCTCGGCCAGCAGCGCCTTCTGGCGCGGTCGCGCCTCGTTCTCCATGTCCATGTGGGCGTCCAGCGCGAGGAAGGACCCGTCGGTCAGCTCCCCGAGCGGGTTGATCTCGGCCAGGGTCATGTCGTAGGTCAAGAACAGACGGGCCAGCCGGGCGACGATGGGGGTGAGGCGGTTCAGCGCCGAGCCGGTGACGCCCACCGACGCGATGACCTGCTTGGCCTGCCAGTCTGAGTAGGGGAGCCGTGTCGAGAAATGGCCGCGGGCGACGTGGTCGGGGTGCTCCTCGGCCACCTGCTCGATGTCGATGCCGCCCATGTCGGAGAACAGCAGCACCGGGCGCTTGCGGATCCCGTCCCACACCACGCCGGCGTAGTACTCGTGCGCGACGTCCGCCTTGGAGTCGACCAGCACGCCGCGGGGCATGTGACCGTTGATCTCGAGCTCCAGGACGTGCTCGGCATGGCGCGCCGCCTCGTCGGGGGTGTCGGCGAACTGGACGCCGCCAGCCTTCATCCGCCCGCCGGTGAGGACCTGGGACTTGATCACCACGGGGCCGGCGATCTCCTCGGCGATCCGCCGGGCCTCGTCAGCCGTCGTGGCGAACCCGTGCTTCGTGACCGGGATCCCGGCCTTGGCCACGATCGCTCGCGATTCGTATTCAAAGAAACGCATCTGGGGCGGGGGAATGTAGCGATCTCGGCGGGGGCGTGGCGTGCGGTATCGCACACGAGTACGTCCGTGTACCAGTCTGCCTGACGGACAATGCCCCGAGATCCGGGGCGTTGGCGCGCCACCGCTGCTCAGGCCGGATCGCGGCGGCGAGGGGCGGTGTAGATGTGGAGGACTTCCCCGCTGTCAAACGCCTGGGCGTGGGCCAACTGGACATCGACGGCCCCGGGTCTCGACCTGTCCGCTGCGCCCCGCGTCGACCGCCGATCGCGGCGCTCGCTCGCCATCAACCTCGCGTGCGATGGCGGAAAGGCAAGTATTCTCACCAACTAGACCAGTTCCACTAAAGATGTCGGCTTAGTCGGCTATCCTGGCTCCGCAACATGGGAATCCCCATCGACAAACCCGGAATTAGCTGTGTGAGAGGAACGGATGAAAAGACGATCTGAACTGTCGCGACTACGTGTGCTGGCTCTGCTGAGCGTCGTTGTGGCGGCCCTGGCAGTGGCGGGATGCGGCGGCTCCTCGGACGCGGCCAGCGGCGGCGGGTCGTCTTCAGCTTCGTCCTCGGGGTCAGCCGGCGCGAGCAACCCGTCGACGAAGCTCAACCTTGTCGGCTACTCGACGCCGAAGAAGGCCTACGACGCCCTCACGGCGGCATTCGCCCAGACCAGCACCGGCAAGGGCGTGGGCTTCAGCGCGTCCTTCGGCGCCTCGGGCTCGCAGAGCCGCGCCGTGGACTCCGGTCAGCCTGCCGACGTGGTTGCCTTCTCCACGACGCCGGACATGACCCGGCTGGTCAAGGACAAGATCGTCACCTCCGACTGGGACGCCAACGCCGAGAAGGGCTTCTCGTCTGACTCCGTCGTGGTCTTCGTCGTGCGCAAGGGCAACCCCAAGCACATCACCGGCTGGGATGACCTGATCAAGCCGGGTGTGGACGTGATCACCCCCAACCCCTCGACCTCGGGCAGCGCGCGCTGGAACATCCTGGCCGGCTACGGCGCCCAACTCAAGGAGGGCAAGACACCCGCGGAGGCACTGGCCTACGTGCGGACGCTGCTGACCAAGAACGTCTCGGTGCAGGACTCGAGCGCGAGCGCCGCCCTGGCGACCTTCACCAGCGGCAAGGGCGACGTGCTCTTGGACTACGAGTCCGACGCGATCGGCGCCGAGAAGGCCGGCGACAGCGTCCAGTACATCATCCCCAAGCAGACGATCCTCATCCAGACGCCGATCGCGGTCACGGCCAAGGCGCCGGCGGCGGCCAAGGCGTTCCTGAACTACCAGTGGACGGCGGCAGGCCAGACGATCTGGGCGCAGCAGGGCTACCGGCCGGTGCTCGATTCGGTGGCGAAGAAGTTCGCCTCGAAGTTCCCGACCCCGCCCCAGCTCTTCACGATCGACGATCTGGGCGGCTGGACCAAGGTCAAGGATCAGTTCTTCGATCCGGCCAAGGGGTCCATCACCAAGATCGAGCAGGCCGCGGGGGTGCCCACTGCCTCCAGTTAGCTCATACGCCGAGCCGGCGCCGGCGACGGCGCCGGCTCCGGGCCCTCAGGCCTCCCGGGCCAAGAGGGTGCCGCGGGCGGTGCGCCGGCGCGGCGGGCTCGCACTGGGACTCTCGACGCTCTACCTGAGCGTCATCGTCCTGCTCCCGCTCGCCGCCGTCACGGTCAAGGCGGTGAGCCAGAGCCCGTCGAACTTCTGGCAGTCGGTCACCAACCCGGTGGCGCTGAGAGCGCTGGCGACCACGCTGGGCGTCTCGCTGCTCACCGCCGCCATCGGCGCGGTGATGGGGACGCTGATCGCGTGGGTACTGGTCCGTGACGAGTTTCCGGGCAAACGGATCGTCAACGCACTCATCGACCTGCCCTTCGCGCTGCCGACGATCGTCGCCGGGCTCACGCTGCTGGCCCTCTACGGGCCAGACAGCCCATTCGGGATCCACCTGGCGTTCACGCGCGCGGTGGTGGTCGTGGCGCTGCTGTTCGTGACGCTGCCGTTTGTGGTGCGCTCGGTGCAGCCGGTGCTGCTCGAGGCCGACCGCGAGGTGGAGGAGGCGGCCGCGTCCCTGGGCGCGGGGAACGCCGTCATCTTTCGCCGGGTGCTGCTGCCGGCGCTGCGCCCCGCGATCCTCTCGGGAGCCGCGCTGGCCTTCGCGCGGGCGGTGGGGGAGATCGGGTCGCTGCTGATCATCACCGCCAAGGTGCCGATCGCCAGCATCGTCATCTTCGCCGACGTCGAATCGGATGCTCCGCAGGCCGCGGCGTCGCTGTCACTGGTGCTGATCGCGCTCTCGCTGATCGTGCTCGTGCTCATCCGCAGATTGGGAGGCCGCGTTGCTCATTAATCGCGGCGCCAAGCTGTCGTTGCGCACCATCGCGCTGCTGTACCTGCTGGCGCTGCTGATCCTGCCGGTGGCGGTGGTCTTCTTCAAGACCTTCGAGCACGGCTTCGGCGTCGCCTGGGCCTGGATGACTACGCCGGCCGCCATCAGCGCGCTGTGGCTGTCACTGCTCATGGCGGCCATCGCGGTGCCGCTCAACACCATCTTCGGGGTCACGTGTGCGCTGGTGCTGGTCCGGCGGCGAGGCCGGATGGCGGCGGTGCTGGACGCGCTCATCGACCTGCCGTTCCTCGTCTCGCCGATCATCGTCGGTCTGGCGCTGACGCTGGTGTATGGCATCCACGGCTGGTTCGGGACGTGGTTCTCCGACCATGGGATCCGGATCATCTTCGCCCCGGCGGGCATGGTGCTGGCCACGATCTTCGTCTCGCTGCCGTTCGTGGTGCGCGAGGTGGCGCCGGTGCTCGTGGAGATCGGCGACGAGCAGGAGCAGGCCGCGGCCACGCTCGGCGCGTCCGGGTGGCAGACGTTCTGGCACATCACCCTGCCGTCGATCCGCTGGGGCGTGATCTACGGCGTGATCCTCTCCACGGCGCGGGCCCTGGGCGAGATCGGCGCCGTGCTGGTGGTGTCCTCGCTGGTGCCCGGATACACGCTCACCCTTCCGCTGCTCGTCTACCAGCGCGCCGAGCAGCCCGGGACGGCTGCGGTCACCGGCGCTTATGCGGCCGCGACGGAGCTCGCCGTAATCTCCCTGGTCGTGCTGCTGGCCATGACCGCGTTCTCAGGCAGGAGGCACCAGGCTCGATGAAGATCGACATCTCCAATATCTCGAAGGGATTCGGGGACTTCACGGCGCTTGACGACGTCTCGCTGGAGGTCCCCGAGGGGTCGCTGACGGCGCTGCTGGGCCCGAGCGGCTCGGGCAAGTCCACGCTGCTGCGGATCATCGCGGGGCTGGAGACCCCCGACGCGGGCACGATCATGATCGACGGCAACGACGTCAGCCACGTGATCCCGCAGAAGCGCGGGATCGGCTTCGTCTTCCAGCACTACGCCGCCTTCACCCACATGAGCGTGCGCGAGAACGTCGCCTTCGGGCTGCGCATCCGTAAGCGCCCCAAGGCCGAGGTGACCGAGCGCGTCGACGAGCTGCTGGCGCTCGTGGGCCTGACCAAGTGGGCCGATCAGCGGCCCTCGCAGCTCTCGGGCGGGCAGCGCCAGCGGATGGCCCTCGCCCGCGCGCTGGCGGTGCAACCCAAGGTGCTCCTGCTCGACGAGCCGTTCGGCGCGCTCGATGCCACCGTGCGTGCCGAGCTGCGCAGGTGGCTGCGCCGTCTGCACGACGAGCAGCACGTGACCACGGTGCTCGTCACCCACGATCAGGAGGAGGCGATGGAGATCTCTGATCGGATCGCGGTGATGAGCGCGGGGAAGATCGAGCAGGTGGGCGGCCCGCGGGAGATCTACGACCGCCCGGCCACGGACTTCGTGATGGGGTTCGTCGGGCCGGTCAGCCGCTTGGGCGGAAAGCTCGTGCGTCCCCACGATGTGACGATCGCGCTGGAGCCCGGAGACGCGCGGATCGAGGCGATGGTCAAGCGCGTGGTGCACCTCGGCTTCGAGGTGCGGCTGGAGCTCGAGCTGCCCGACGGCTCAGAGGCCCGCGCGCAGCTCACCCGGGCTCAGGCCGACGAGCTGGAGCTCGGGCGCGGCGACATCGTCTACGCCCGCCCGCCGTCCGGCGTGCCCATCGACGCGTCGCTGCAGGGGCCGGTGGCGGCCGCTACCCGCGGGCCGGATGCGGGCTCAGATGAAATGCCCGCCGCCGCCTTCGAGGAGTCCGCTCAGCCGTAGCGGCGTGCGCTCGCAGGAGCGCGACGATCTCAGCGGTGGGGCGGAAGGGGTCGGCGATCGACGTCCCGTCGCGCAGGGAGAGGGCGGCGCTCAGCTCGCCGTCCATCTCGCCCACCAGCAACGGCTCGGCCGGGACGCCCGCGCTGTCGAGCGCCGCCAGGCGGTGCAGCGCCTGATGGTCGTCGGCATACCCGGGGCGGATGATGATCTGGGAGCTCAGCGTGTTCATGTGACGATGGTGGCGCGCTCATGGCATAAAGGCAAATAGGGGTTTGCTTGAGGGGGTATAACCTTTAAGCATGCTCGACACTCGACGACTCCGGGTCCTCTGCGAGGTGGCGCGCCACGGGTCGTTCTCCGCCGCCGCCGACGCTCTGGGCTACACCCAGCCGGCGGTCTCCCGGCAGATCGCGACGCTCGAGGCTGAGGTGGGGGCCGTGCTGGTGCGCCGGGTGCCCCAGGGCGCGGTGCTCACCGACGCCGGGCGGCTGCTGTCCGAGCGCGGCGGGGCGGTCCTGGCCTATCTACAGGACATGGAGGACGAACTGCGCGCGCTGCTCGGCCTGGAGGCAGGGACGCTGCGGCTGGCCACGTTCGCCTCGGCCGCCGGGTCGATCGTGCCGCGGGCGGTTGCCCTGTTCCGCGACAGCCATCCCGAGGTGGAGCTGACCGTGGAGATGTATGACCCCGACGAGTCGATCCCGCGGCTGCGCGCCGGCGAGTTCGACCTCGCGCTCTCCCACGACCCGCGCGGCGACCCGGAGCGGCGCGGTCAGGCCGACGACCTGGACATCGTGCCGCTGTTCGATGACCCGATGTACGTGGCCATGCCAGCAGGGCACGCGCTGTGCGGCGCGGGCGGGCTGTCGATGGCCGACTTCTCCTCCGAGCCGTGGATGCTGGCCACCGGCCGGACCTGCCCGGACGCCCGGTTGTTCCTGCGCGCCTGCCACGACGCGGGCTTCGAGCCCCGCATCGCCTTCCAGAACGACGACTACGGGGCCATCCTCGGGTTCGTCGCGGCCGGGGTGGGGGTGGCTCTCGTCCCGGACATGGTGACCCGGGCGGTCCGCGGCGACGTGGTCATCCGCGAGCTGGACCCCGCGCCGCCGCCGCGGCCGATCAGCGTGATCCTGCCCTCGGGCTATCGCTCGCCGGCGGCGGCCGCGATGCTCACGGTGCTGCGCGACGTCGGGGATGCCTGGGTGAGCGACCGGCCCGCGCTGGCCGAGCGCCCCGGCGCCGTCAACGTCTGAGCTGGGGTTCGGCCCGGGCGGAGGTCAGCGTGTGACCCAGGCCCCCGGGTCCTCGGTCAGCTTCTCGATCGACCGCGGGAGCTTGGAGTTGGCGATGTCGGCGATCGTGACGTGCTCGACCACGCGGCGCAGGTTGACCCGCACCGCGATCCACACCGTGGGCAGCGTGGTAGCGGCGCCGCCGTACTTGGCGTCCTCGGGCGGGCCGCCGCGGACGCTGGCCAGCGGGCCCTCGACGGCACGGATGACGTCAGCCACCGTCACCTCGTTGGCGGGCTTGGCCAGCCGGAAACCGCCCTCGGCGCCACGATGGCTGCGCACGATGCCGGCGTGGCGCAGCTCCCCCAGGATGTTCTCCAGGAAGTTGAGGGGGATCTCCTGGGCGGTGGCGACACGCTCGGCCTTGACCGGCTTATCGCCCTCCGCGGCGGCCAGCTCCACCACCGCGCGCACCGCATAGTCGGCTTTGGCCGAGATTCGCATGGAGCGGGAGACTACGCTGCCGCGCGGGCGAACCCGTAGCGCTCGGCCAACTCCGGGTCACGCTCGGCCAGCATCTCGGCCAGCTCGACCATCACCTTGCACTGTTTCCAGGTGGCGTCGTCCTGCATCTTGCCGTCGATCATGTGCACGCCGCGCCCGTCGGGGATCGCCTCCAGCACCTTCTTGGCGAACAGCACCTCATCGGGATCCGGGCTGAACACCTTCTTGGCGATGTCGATCTGAACCGGGTGCAGCGACCAGGCCCCGACGCAGCCCAAGAGGAAGGCCGCGCGGAATTGAGTCTCGCAGCCGACGACGTCCTTGATGTCGCCGAACGGCCCGTAGAACGGGAGGATGCCCGACGAGGTGCAGGCGTCGACCATGCGCGCGATCGAGTAGTGCCAGGGGTCCTGTTGAGCGGTAGGGCGGGGCGCGTCGGGGTTGTCAGCGTCCGGGTCGTTGATCGATCGGTAGCCGGGGTGGCCGCCTCCGACGCGGGTCGTCTTCATGCGGCGGCTGGCGGCGAGGTCGGCGGGCCCGAAGCTCATGCCCTGCATGCGCGGGCTGGCTGCGGCGATCGCCTCGACGTTGATCATGCCCAGCCCGGTCTCCAGCAGCGCGTGGACGAGGATCGGGCGATCCAGGCCGGCCTTGGCCTCGAGCTGGGCCAGGAGCCGATCGACGTAGTGGATGTCCCACGGTCCCTCGACCTTGGGAACCATGATGACCTGCAGCTTGTCGCCGATCTCGGAGACGAGCGTGGTGAGGTCGTCGAGGATCCAAGGCGATTCGAGGCTGTTGACCCGGGTCCACAGCTGCGTCTCGCCGAGGTCCATCTCCTTGCCGACCCGGACCAGCCCATCGCGGGCGGCGACCTTGCGGTCCACCGGCACCGCGTCCTCCAGGTTGCCCAGCAGGATGTCGACCGTGGGGGCGATGTCCGGGACCTTGGCCACCATCTTCTCGTTGGAGAAATCCAGGAAATGGATCATCCGTGACGGCTTGAAGGGGATCTCCAGGATCGGGTCGGGGGCGCCGATGGCCAGCGGCTTTCCGAAGTCACGGGGGTTGCGCACGGTGTCAGGTTCTCCTGGTCAGGGGTTGCGGCCGCCCCAAAGCTAGCGGGAACCGGCTTGATTGGGGGCCCGTGGGCTCAGCTGAGCCCGGCGGAGCGGGGAGCGCCGTCGTCGGTCCAGGTGACGTCGCCGGCTGCCAGCGTGGGGTCGCTGATCACGTTCCCCGAGCCCTGCGGAGCGGTGTCCAGCGTCTCGACCCCGTGGTGGTCGAGGGACTGGAGCGCCTCGGCGCGGCACGGGGTGGCTGGATCACAAGGGAGCGCAGCAACCAGGAAGCTCGACCAGGCGCTTGCTCCGCCGGTGGGGTTGGTTGACGCCACGGCGTCGGCGCCGTCGACCCCGATGCACAGGGACGTCGTGGCGCAGGTGCCGCTCACGACCCGGGTGACGGACAGCGCCGTCGTGTTCCAGATCGGCGACGGGTCGGTGGGGTCGGTGGAGGTGGCGACGCCCTGGCCGGTGAAGGCCACGCACAGCGCGGTGCTCGGACAGGTCACCCACTGGGCGTTCGCGAGCGGATGTGCGGTCCAGGTCGCAGCCCCGCCGGCGGGGTCGGTGGTGGTGAGGATCGAGTTGCCAGACACCGACTCGGCCACGGCCGCGCAGAAGGCGGCGCTCGGGCAGTTGAGCCCCGCGATGAAGGCGTCCGCGGGCAGGCCGGGCAGGGTGGCGCGCGCAGTCCACGTCGGCGCCGCGTCACCGGGATCCTGGGAGACGAGCACCTCACCGTTGCTGGTGGTGACCACGCAGAGGGTCGTCGACGGGCAGGCGGCGCCCGTGAGGATGTCTCCCGGCGTGGTCACCTGGGTGCCGCGCCACGTGCCATCGGGGTTGATGGTGGTGTAGGCGGTCAGGCCGCCGACGGCCGCGCACAGCGTCGGCGACGCGCACGACACGACGGCGTTGAAGAGAGCCTGGTTGGGCGGATTGACGTGCCACGCGCCAGCCCCTCCCGTCGGATCGGTCGACGTCAGGATGTTGCCCTCGCCTTCATCGGCCACGCAGAACGAGGTGGTGGGGCAGGACACGCTGCCTGTCGGCGCCGGAGTGGAAACCGCAGGCTGGACGAGCGTCCACGCCGACCGACCACCGGCCGGGTCGGTGGAGACCAGCAGGTCGCCGGAGGCGTCGCTGCCCACGCACAGCGCGCTCGACGGGCACGAAAGCGAACCGATCGCGCTTTCGGCGGCGTGGGGCGTGTCATAGGCGTGCCACGCCGCGTACCCGTCGGCGTTGACGGCGAGGCCGGTGAGGTCACAGGGGAGACCGTCGCATTGCGGCTGACCGCTGCGGATGAGCGCACCGCTGCGCAGGTCGTAGACCTCCACCGTGTCGGTGTAGTTCATGTACCTGTCGGTGTAGACGAACTGCATCGCCGCGTAGTCGCCGGCGAGCGCGACGTGCTCGAGGGCCAGGTTGTAGCCCCCGCCGTCCTGACCGGCCCTGAGGTGGAAGGGGACTCCGATCGCGCTCAGACAGCCGTTCCAGCCGATGTTGCCCAGCTGCGGATTGGCGGCGGAGCGGATCGTCGCCCTGGCGCTGCCGGCCACGACCACGCCGTTGCCGGCGGCGCACCCGCGTCGGGTGATCGTCGTCACCGGCTGCCAGTCCAGCGAGCGCCCGCGCAGGTGCGTCAGGGTGCGCGTCCGGCCGTGGCCGAGCGGGCGGATCGTCACTTGGTGGCGAGGGTTCAGGTAGGCGAGTAACCGGCCGTTGGGGGAGAACACCGGGCCGGTGCCTCGGGCGATCCGGCTGATCCTGCCGCCGGCGACGCGGATCGTCGATACGAAGCCGTTGTGCGTGAAGGCCAGCTCGCGCCCACTGGGTGACCACGTGGGCGCCGATCCCTGCGTGAGGCGCGTCTCGAGGAGAACGGTGTTGGCCTTCCGGATGCCCGTCCACAGCCAGCCACGGCGGACAGCGGCCACTTTCCCGCCCGCCGCCCACGCCACAGCGCTCACGGGCCCGTCCGGGACGCGAAGACGGGTGGCGCGAGGGGCCCCGGGCGTGATCTCCCACAGCCAGTGGTATCGGTAGGTGATGGTCGTGCCGCCGGAGGTGAAGGTGGGGTCGCTTCCGCGGGTCATGAACTCCTCGGAGCTCACGCACCAGATACACCGGCCGGCCATCGTCGTGATCTCGATGCTGCCGTCGGCGTTGCGGAAGACGAGCTCGCGGCCGTTGGGCGAGTACCGGGCGTCCACCGGTCGTTGCCCGCACATCTGTGGCGCGTCGCACACTCGGTGGCCCCGGCCGGTCTGCGGGGAGGCCAGGATCACGCCGTCACCGGAGAGGGGTGTGACGGCCAGTTGCCCGTTGGCGCCTGGGAACGCCGCCGATGCCGGCGGGGCCGCCGCGGCAAGTCCGAGGACCGTCGCCGTCAGTGCCCACCACCTGGCCCTCAGCGCCATGCACACCAAAACGGTGCGCCGGGTCAAAGGTTGCGCGGTTGGCGACCGCGCCGTTCCGGGCAGCCTGGTGGCATCCTTGACCACCTCGCTTTCCCAGGAACCCACCCAGGAGTTTTGAACCATGCCCGAAGTCGAGACCGACCAAGCCGCGCGCGAGGCCAGCGGAGCTCACCCGTACGGCCGCTACCTGGAGGAGTTCGAGGTGGGCGCGGTCTACAAGCACTGGCCGGCCAAGACGGTGACCGAGTCAGACGACCACCTGTTCTGCCTGATCACCATGAACCACCACCCGCTGCACCTCAACGACGTCTACGCCAAGGGGTCCCAGCAGGGCCGCAACGTCGTCGTCGGACCCCTCGTCTACTCGCTGGCCCTGGGGATGAGCGTCTCCGACGTCAGCGGCAAGGCCATCGCCAACCTCGCCACCGAGGAGCTCAGCCATCCGGCGCCCGTGTTCCACGGTGACACGCTGTTCTGTGAGTCCGAGGTGCTCGAGGTCAAGGAATCCAAGTCAAAGCCCGATCGCGGGACCGTCCGCGTTCACACGCGCGTGCTCAACCAGGACGGTGTGCTCGTCGCCGAGTTCAAGCGCCTGGTCCTCGTTCCGCGCAAGCAGCCGGGGTAGTCGCTCGTTTATTGAGCCTCAGGCGAACATTCGTTCGCGATGGGCGTCGCAGAACTCCCTGCACACGGCCCATTTTTTATAGCTTGTGAGCACCTTGTGCTCCGCCCGGGTAGCCTTCCCAGGCCACCGCCATTTTTCATTTAAGGAGTAGTCCCGACTCATGGCCCACACCGCACCGAAACGCCAAGCAACGACGGAGCACACCGGTCTGCAAGCGTGGGTAGAGGAGATCGCGGGACTGACCCAGCCCGACGACATCCACTGGTGCGACGGCTCGGCCGAGGAGTACGACCTGCTGGCCCAGATCCTGATCGACGCCGGGACGTTCGAGCGGCTGTCGGAGGCCAAGCGGCCGGGCTCGTACCTGGCGCTGTCTGACCCCGCGGACGTCGCGCGCGTGGAGGACCGCACGTTCATCTGCTCAGAGCGGGAGGCCGACGCGGGGCCCAACAACAACTGGCGCGACCCGGCCGAGATGCGCGAGATGCTCGGTGGCATGTTCAAGGGGTCGATGCGCGGGCGCACCATGTACGTGGTCCCGTTCTCCATGGGCCCGCTGGGCTCGCCGATCTCCTACATCGGCGTCCAGCTCACCGATTCGCCCTACGTGGTCGCCTCGATGCGGATCATGACCCGCATGGGCCAGCCCGCGCTCGACGTCCTGGGCGCCGAGGGCGACTTCGTGCCCTGCGTGCACTCGGTGGGCGCGCCGCTGCTCGACGGTGCTGAGGACGTCCCGTGGCCGTGCAACGGGGACAACAAGTACATCGTCCACTACCCCGAGACGCGGGAGATCTGGTCCTTCGGCTCCGGCTACGGCGGCAACGCCCTCCTGGGCAAGAAGTGCTTCGCGCTGCGGATCGCCTCGGTGATGGCGCGCGACGAGGGGTGGATGGCGGAGCACATGCTCATCCTCAAGGTCACCTCGCCGGCCGGCGAGGTCAAGTACATCGCCGGCGCGTTCCCCAGCGCGTGCGGCAAGACCAACCTGGCCATGGTCATCCCGACGCTGCCGGACTGGAAGGTGGAGACGATCGGCGACGACATCGCCTGGATGAAGTTCGGCTCCGACGGCCAGCTCTATGCCGTCAATCCGGAGGCCGGGTTCTTCGGCGTGGCCCCGGGGACGGGCGCGCGGACCAACCCCAACGCCATCGACATGGTGAGCCGCAACACGGTGTTCACCAACTGTGCGAAGACCGACGACGGCGACATCTGGTGGGAGGGCATGACCGGTGAGCCGCCCGAGCACGCCATCGACTGGCGCGGCAACGAGTGGACGCCTGCGTCGGACACGCCGGCGGCCCATCCCAACGCCCGGTTCACCGTCCCCTGCGCTCAGGCCCCGTCGATGGCCGACGAGTGGGAGGACCCCAAGGGCGTGCCCATCTCGGCGATCATGTTCGGCGGGCGCCGGGCCACCGTGGTGCCGCTGGTGCATGAGGCTCGTGACTGGGAGCACGGCACCTTCATCGGCTCGATCATGTCCTCGGAGACGACCGTGGCCCAGGCGGGCGAGGTCGGCAAGCTGCGCTTCGATCCGATGGCGATGCTGCCCTTCTGCGGCTACCACATGGGTGACTACTTCGGTCACTGGCTGAAGGTGGCCGAGCGCGACGGCGCCAAGATGCCGCGCGTCTTCTACGTCAACTGGTTCCGCAAGGACGACAACGGCAAGTTCATGTGGCCCGGCTTCGGCGAGAACTCCCGCGTCCTGGCGTGGATCTTCGGCCGGCTCACCGGCGAGGCCAAGGCCGAGGAGACCGCCATCGGGCTCGTCCCGCCGCTCGGCGAGGGCGGGATCGACACCGAGGGCCTGGACGTCCCGGCCGAGACGATGGCCAAGCTGCTCGAGGTCGACCACGAGGGCTGGGTGGCCCAGCTTCCGCAGATGAAGGAGCACTACGCGGCCTTCGGCGACAAGCTCCCGGCCGCGATGGCCGAGCAGCTGCGGACGCTCGAGCAGCGCCTGGACGCGTAGCCCGAGGGCGGCGGGCCTCCCAGCCGCAACTTCTTTGTAAACCCTTCGCTTGCCGGGGTGCGCGCTGCGTACCCTGGATGCATGGCGCTCGCGTTCATTCCGTCGGATGCGGTGATGCTCGCGGTTCAGGCGGGAGTGGTCGCCGCGCCCCGCCGCCCACCGGAGATCCCCTGGATCCGGAGGCTGTCGGGCCCGGCGTGGGCGCTGATCCCGATCGGCTCGATCATCGGGGTGATCTTCGCCATTCGCTTCATGTCGGGAACCGCGACTGGATTGACTTGGCTTGCGTTGGTGGCGGTCCCGCTGTTGGCTGCCATTGCTTTGGGGTGGGCGGCGCACGGAGGGCGCTGGTGGCTGTCCTTCTTGGCGGTGCCGTTGTTCGTCCTGGCCTGGGCGTCGAAGTCGACGCTGTGGGGCCAGGGCGCGGCAACGCTGCTGTCGGCTCTGAGCTGCGTCACGCTGGGCTGGCTGCTGGGCGCGGTCACGCCTCCACGGTGGTTGAAGCTCGGGATCATCGCCATGTGCGTCGCCGACGTGTGGCTCGTGGCCTCAGACCTGCTGCAGACGCCCAACAACACGCTCACCGCTGCGGTGCCGCTGCCCCACAGCGGGTTGCACCTGCCCCAGCTCCAGAGCGAGCAGTTCGGCAGCGTGCTGATGGGCTACGGGGATCTGTTCGTGGCCGGGCTGCTGGGGGCCGTGTTGGCCCGCGAAGGCAGGCGGCAGTGGCCGGTGGCGCTGCTGACATTCGTGCTCGCCGGCGCCTTTGACCTGTTGTTCTTCGTCTTGAACGAGCTGCCCGCGACGGTGCCAGTCGCCGCGGCCCTCATCGTGGTCGAGGTCTGGGCGTGGGTGGGACGCCGGCGCGCTCGGTCTGCTGCGCGAGCGGGACCGGTCGTCGGGCCTCAGTGGGCGTCTTCGCCCGTCGAGGCGGGCGGCCGGGACTCCTCGGCCAGCGACGTGATCGCCAGCTTGCCGCGGGCGGCCTCCTCGAGCACCTCGCTCGCCTCCTCGGCGGACCTGGAGTAGAGCTCGACGAGCAGGTGCACGACGATGCGGTCCTCGTCGTGCTTGTGGTAGCGCACGTGGGTGAAGAACTCGCGGGTCCCGTGGTCGCCGAAGGCGGCGTAGGAGAGGGCGTCACCGGCCTCGGGCCCCGAGCACGTCTCGACGTCGTCGGCGTCGACGGTGACGTTGCAGGACGCCACCCAGGGCGTCCCGGCGATCATCCGCTCCCAGCGGTCCTCCACGGGCTCCACCCGGCCGTTGTGAAAGCCGAGGTGGGGCTGGTCGTGCATGCAGTCCAGGCACTGGACGACGGCCTCCTGCATCTCGTCGACGACTTCGCCGCGCTCCCCGGTCTCCGGGTCGATGCGATGGATGCCCTCGTAGTGCACCTGCACTTCAAGGTTCTGAGACCAGCAGCGGTAGCAACGCAACCAACTGCGGACCTCCGTCGAGCCCTCCATCAATTCCATGATAGGACGCCGTGGGGAGGACTCCGGTGTGACCGGAGCTCGTGGCGGATGTCACGAGCCCCTGGTGTGCTCGACCTCAGCCGAAGGTGAAGTCGTAGGCGCTGATGCCGGGCGGGATCTGAATGGTGAACGTCTGCTGCTGATCACCGGGCAGCGAGATGAGCGAATACAGGCGCTGTCCCTGCACGGTCACGAGGCCGTCGTGGACGTCTGAGCCCGCCTCGGAAGCCAGGATGGGCTTGCCGTTGACGAGCACCCGGGCGGTGCGCGGCTTGTTGTCGTTGGAGGTCATCACCAGGTAGACGTGGGCGGCCTGGAAGCGGCCCGTGATCGACGCCCCCGCCTTGGCCGGCGTGACCGACTCCGACGTGGCCGTCCACGTCCCGTGGAGGCCGAACTCGTTGAGGATGGGGGCGTTGACGCCCGGGTAGAAGTGGGTGCCGCCTTGCAGTTGCTGCGCGAATCCCTCCGCGCGCTGCGGGTTGAGATACGTCTCCGCGGTACCGAGGTGGCCTGACGGCATGATCGCCGTCGCCGTCATCGGAGGGGGCAGATGGTGGGCGCCGGCGTCGTAGAGCAGCTGACGCACGGCCGCCTCGTCCTGCTTGTAGTCGCCCTCGCCAAACTGCGTGTGGCGGACCTGGCCGGAGGCGTCGATCAGGTACTCGGCCGGCCAGTACTGGTTCTGGTACGCGTTCCAGGTGCCGTACCGGTTGTCCTGGACGACCGGGTAGCGCAAGCCGTCGGAGTTGACGGCCTGCTGGACGTTGGAGGCCTCCTGCTCGAACGTGAACTCGGGCGTCTCGACGCCGACGATCTCCAGGCCGTAGCGGTGGTAGTGGGCGTACAGGCCCTTGAGGAAGGGCAGCGTTCGGATGCAGTTGATGCACGTGTAGGTCCAGAAGTCCACGAGCACCACGTGGCCCTTGAGGCCCTGGAGGGTGAGGGGCTGGTTGCCCGGGGTGTTGAACCAGCGCTGGTTGTTGGTGAACTCCGGGGCCTGGCCGAGCTTCGGGAGCGCCGGGGTCTTGACGCCGGGGATGGCGACGCCGGCCTCCTGCTGCTGTGGCATCGGGGTCAGGGATGCCTCTTTTTGCCGTTCGGCGAACTGGGACGCCGGTCTGAGGGAGGCCAGCCGGTTCTGCACGGCGTTGGAGTTCTCCAGCGAGCGGGTGGGGTCGACGAGGAACGCCGGCAGGCTCGTGTCCTTGGCCAGGGCCTCCTCGAAGCGGACGTCGGTGTTGGTGAGCATGACCACGCCCGTGATGATCAGGACGGCGCCGAGGGAGCGCTCCACCACGTGGCCTTTCGTGTGGCGCTTGATGCGGTCGAGGACCGCGCGGCCGCCCAAGCCGTAGAGGAGCAGCACGGTACTGAGGCCTGCTGCGTAGGCCAGTGCGACGGCGACGACCTTCGTGGTGGCCCCGCTGGACGCGCTGACCGACGTGACGGCGGCCAGGATGGGCCCGGCGCACGGGGCGCACACGAAGCCGAGGGCCCCGCCGACGGCGAGCCCGGAGACGAAGCCGTCCCCGCGGGTCTTGGGGCCGAAGCGGGCCAGGCGCGAGAGCGGGGCCTGGACGCGTTCGGCCAGCTCCGGGATGAGCAGGATGGCCCCGAAGCCGAGCAGCACGATGATCGCGAGCGTCCGCGCCGCGCCGGCGGCGAGCCCGACGCCCTTGACCAGCTGGGCGAGCGCGACGATGGCGATCGTGAACGTGACCGCAAGGCCCAGGACGATGCCCAGCGGCCGCCGGCGGCCGCCCGCGGCACTCGCTGAGAGCAGCGCGGGGAGGACCGGCAGCACGCAGGGCGTGATCGCCGTTCCGGCGCCGGCGATGAAGGCGAACAGCAGGAGAACCACCATTGTCTGGTCCGATGATGGCCCATAAACGTTGCGCCTTTATGAATTGCCGCTCCGGCGGTTTATGAGGGTCCTACGCAGGCTCTCGGCCTCGTTGTCGTCGTCCTCGGTGAGCCGGGTCCAGGTGAGGCGGACGGTGAGGTAGCCGTACTCGGCGGCGACGGCGTCGCGCTTGCGGTCTGACTCGAAGCTCTCGTGGCCCTTGTGGTGCTGCCAGCTGTCGATCTCGACGATCACCTTCTCGTCTTCGAAGACGGCGTCGCGCTCGTGGCCGAAGAGCATGACGTTGACCTTGGGCTCGGGGAGACCGTGGGCTCTGCAGAACGTCAGGAACCGGTCCTCGGCGTCGGAGCGGGTGGGGTTCTGCGTGGGGTCGATGAGGCTGCGGATGCGGGTGGAGGCTTCGAGGAGGCGGCCGAGCTCGGCGGCGCGGAGGTGCTTGTGGAGGCGCAGCTCGTTGATGGCGCGGACGAGCTGGCTGTCGGTGAGGCGGTTGTGGATGTCGAGGATCGTGCGCGAGGGGCTGGTGACGCGCATGTTGCGGTGGCGGCGGATGTCCCTTGGTGTGAGGGTCTCGGTGCGGTGGGCGCGGATGCCGGGGCGCCGGCGGTCGTGGGGGGCCATGACCTCGGGTCGTGCGGGCCAGGTGCGTACGCCCCAGAGGGCCGCGGCCGAGTCGTGGCTGAGGACGGCTTGGTCGCCGCAGGCGAGGACGGCGGCCATGGCTGCGGCGATGGGGGTGTGCTGCTGGTGGCCGACGGCGTAGACGCCGGTGTGGACCTGGATGTGGCGGCGGTTGGTGACCCAGTAGGCGATGGTGGCCGACGGGACGCCCAGGTCCAGCAGCTGCCGGCGGGTCACGTGGCCGAACTGCCGGTCCGCGATCCGCGCGATCTTTACAGCTATGTTGGAAAAATCGCGCAACTCCCTCTACTAGAGAGAGCCTGCAGCGCCCCGGTTTTCACCCCCCGGGCCTCGCCGCAACTAAACCAATGAGTTTACTTGCGCGCGGCGCGGGGGGGGGTTAGCCGCCGATGGCGGACATGCTGCGAGCGGGCTGGATGAAGCCCGGCTCGCCCACGTGGTGCTTGAGCTCCTTGCGCCACACCGCGGCGCGGATGATCTCCTCGAGCTCGTCGTCGGACGCGCCCGCGCGCAGCGGCTCGCGCAGGTCGGTCTCGTTCAGGGAGAAGAGGCAGGTCCGCAGCCGCCCGTCGGCGGTGAGCCGCACCCGGTTGCAGTCGGCGCAGAACGGCTCGGAGACCGGGTTGATGAACCCGATCCGTCCGGGGCTGTCGGCGAAGCGGTAGACCTGGGAGGTGGAGCTGGGCGCGCGCGGCTCGGGCTCGAGCGGATACACGGCGGTGATCGCCTCGCGGATCTCGGCGCCGGTGAGCACCTTGCTGCGGTTCCACGCGTGGTCGGCGTCCAGCGGCATGAACTCGATGAAGCGGACCTCGTAGGGCGTCTCGCGGGCCAGCTTGGCGAAGGGGATGACCTCTTCCTCGGTGAAGCCGCGTATCGCCACCGCGTTGACCTTGATCGGGTGAGCCTCGGGGAAGCGGGCCAGAATCTCGAGCCCCCGCAGGACGGCGTCCAGGGCGTCGCGACGGGTGAGCTCGTAGAAGCGGTCGCGCTGGAGCGAGTCCACGGAGACGTTGAAACGGTTGATGCCGGCGCGCACTAGGTTCTCGGCGTCGCGGGCCAGCAGGAAGCCGTTGGTGGTGATCGACAGGTCGTGGACCCCTTCGATCGCGGCGATCATCCCGGCCAGCACCGGGAACTCACGGCGCACCAGTGGCTCGCCGCCGGTGAGCCGGACGTCGCTGACGCCCATTTCGGAGAACAGAGCCACCAGCCGCGTGATCTCCTCGAAGGTGAGGATCTCGGCGCGCTCCAGCCAGGGCAGGCCCTCGGCGGGCATGCAGTACTGGCAGCGGAAGTTGCAACGGTCGGTGACCGAGACCCGCAGGTCTCCGATCTCACGTCCGTGTCCGTCGATCAACTGGCCCCTCTGGGGCGCGTATTCGTGGCCGAGCGGTTGCGAGATCACATGTTAAGGGTAGCTTTGCCGCGATGAGACCGGGTCATGCGTTTGCTCTCCTAGGCGTTGCCTACGCACTCACGGGCTGTGGCGCCAGTTCCTCGGACCAGGTTCAGGCCAAGCTGCAGCAGTTTGCCCATGCGGTGGCGGTCCGCGATACCGGCACCCTCTGCAGCCAGGTGCTCGCTCCCGACCTCGTCGGGCACCTCAACGCGGCCGGACTGAGCTGCCACCAGGCGATGAAGATGTTCGTCCAGAGCGTGTCGGACCCCTCGCTGAGCGTGGCCAAGGTCCACGTCAAGGGGGCGACGGCGTCGGCGGAGGTCCTGGCGCGCGCCAAGGGCCAGCCGTCGTCGGTGGAGTCGGTGCAGCTGACCAACACCAAGAACGGCTGGCGGCTCGCCTCGCTGGCCTCGCCTCGCTAGATCGATCGCTCCAGTGGGGTTGGGGCGCGGTGGGCGGTCAGTCCAACTCGCCGCGGAGCAGGCCGAACATCACCATGTCCTGGCGCTCGAACGCGCCGCGCATGTAGGAGCGCAGCACCGCCTCGCGGGTGAAGCCGGCGCGTTCGGCGACGCTCTGGGAGGCCGGGTTGCCGGTGGCGGCCATGAGGTCGATGCGCTCCAGGCGCAGCGAGCTGAAGCCCCAGGCGCAGATGAGCCGGACCGCCCGGGTGGCGTGGCCCTGGCCACGGCCCCACGCTGCCAGCCAGTAGCCGACCTCGCCGCGGGCGTGGGCCCAGGCGAAACGCAGCAGCGAGATCGAGCCCAGCAGCCGGCCATCGGCGGCGTCGACGACGGCGAACGGCGCCGTCAGCCCCGCAAACGCGGCGTCATAGCGCTGGCGCAGGTAGTTGCGCGCGTCGGCCTCGGTGTAGGCGGGGGGCACGCTCGTCCAGCGCACGATCTCCTGGTCGCGGCAGGCCTGCACGAGCTCGGGGAGGTCGGCGTCGCGCCACGGGCGCAGCGCCGTGTCGCCCTCGACCAGGGGGTCGCCGGGCAGGACGATCCGGGGAGTGGGGGTGATGGTCATGACCGCGCCTTCTCCTCCAAAGCGTGCCGCAACGCGGCCACGTCCAGGCCACCATCCTGTTGCCCGAGCCATCTCTCGGCCTCGCGGCGGCCGCCGAGGGCGCGCAGGCCGCGGTCGCCGTACTCGGCGGCGTAGTCGGCCAGGGCGTGCATCATCCGGCTGCGCACCCGCCGCGCGCCCAGGTCCAGCCCGGCCCGATGGGCGTCCAGCGCCGCCACGAGCTCGTCGATCCCCGCGGGCGGCGCCACCGAGGACACCGACACGACGGCGGACACGGAGTCCAGCGAGCGCAGCGCCGCCTCCAGGTCGGCGCGGGCCCGGACCGCCACCTGGCCCAGATCGGCCTTCGTCACCACCAGGACGTCGGGGATCTCCATGATCCCGGACTTCAGGAACTGCAGGACGTCGCCGGATCCGGGCTGCACCACCACGGCCACGGTGTCGGCGACGTCGGCGACCTCGGTCTCCGATTGGCCGACGCCCACCGTCTCGATGACCACCACGTCAAAGGCGCAGGCCAGCGCCGTGGCGGCCGCGCGGGTGGCGGGAGCCAGACCGCCGAGGCGGTCGCCCGCTGCCGTGGAGCGGATGAACACCGAGTGGTCGGAGGGGTCGCGCTCGATTCGCGCGCGGTCGCCGAGCAGCGACCCGCCCGAGCGGCGCGAGGTCGGATCGACCGCCAGCACCGCGACCGAGCGCGCCGATGACCGCCACGCCGCCACCAGCCGCGACAGCAGCGAGGACTTGCCGACCCCGGGCGGGCCGGTGACGCCGACGATGAACCCGGGCGCCTCGCCGCCCAGCGCCGCGGGGGAGACCGCCGCCAGGAGCGCCTCGGTCTGTGCGCGCGCCTCTGAGCCGCGGCTCTCGACCAGGTTCAGGACGGCCGCGGCGGCCCGGAGGTCCCCTTCGCGCAGTTGGGCCCCGAGCTGTGCGCCGTCGCTCGGCGCAGGGCTCAAGCGGGCGCGGCGGTGTCGACCCCGTGGCGTGCGGCCACCAGCGAGACGATGTCGCGCATCATCCCGTTGAGATCCCAGTCCTTGGGGGTGTAGACCGCGGCCACGCCGGCCTGGCGCAGCGCCACCGCGTCGGCCTCGGGGATGATGCCGCCGACGATCACGGGGACGTTCTCGACCCCGGCTTCGGCGAGCTCCTCCAGGACGGCAGGGATGAGCTCGGCGTGGGATCCGGACAGGATCGACAGGCCGATCACGTGCACGCCCTCCTGGGCGGCCGAGCTGGCGATCTGCAACGGGGTGAGGCGGATGCCCTCATAGACGACGTCCATGCCGGCGTCGCGGGCGCGCACCGCGATCTGCTCCGCGCCGTTGGAATGCCCGTCGAGGCCGGGCTTGCCCACCAGGAACTTGAGCCGCCGCCCCAGCGCCTCGCTGAGCCGCTCGACCTCGTCGCGCACCTCGGCCAGGCTCTCACTCGGCGCGGCGACGGCGTCGCCGACGCCGGTGGGGGCGCGGTACTCGCCGAAGACGTCGCGCAGCGTCTGGGACCACTCGCCGGTGGTGGCTCCGGCCCGGGCGGCGGCGATCGTCGCGGGCATGATGTTCTCGGCGTCGTCGCGGGCGACGCGCGCCAGCTCGGCGAGAGCCGCGTCCACAGCCTCGGAGTCGCGCTCCGAGCGCCAGGCGTCCAGCGCGGCGCGCTGCTGGGCCTCGACCTCCGGGTCGACGACCAGGATGCCGCCGTCGGCGTCGGCGGTCAGCGGCGAGGGCTCCGTGGACTGGAAGCGGTTCATGCCCACGATGGTGAGCTCGCCGCTTTCGATCCTGCGCCAGCGCTCGCGGTGGGACTCGACGAGCGCGGACTTCATGTAGTCCACGGCGTTGACCGCACCCCCGAGCTCGGCCACGCGGCCCATTTCCTCGCGGGCGCCCTTGACCAAGTCGGCGACGAGGCCCTCCATCACGATCGAGCCCTCGAAGATGTCCGGGTACTCCAGCAGGTCGGTCTCGTAGGCCAGGATCTGCTGCAGGCGCAGCGACCACTGCTGGTCCCACGGGCGGGGGAGGCCCAGCGCCTCGTTCCAGGCGGGGAGCTGCAGCGCGCGGGCCCGCGCGTCGCGGCCGAGGGTGACCGCGAGCGCCTCGAGGGCGATCCGGTAGACGTTGTTCTCCGGCTGGGCCTCGGTGAGGCCGAGCGAGTTGACCTGGACGCCGTAGCGGAAACGGCGGTGGCGGTCATCCTCGACGTCGTAGCGGGTGCGGCCCAGCTCGTCCCAGAGCTGCCCCATCGCACGCAGCTTGGCGTGCTCCTCGACGAAGCGCACCCCCGCGTTGACGAAGAAGGAGATCCGCCCGAACACGTTGCCCATGAGATCCTCGGGGACCCGCTCGCGCACGGCGTCGAGTACGGCGATCGCGTTGCTCATCGCGTAGGCGATCTCCTGGACCGGCGTGGCCCCGGCCTCCTGGAGGTGGTAGGAGCAGATGTTGATCGGGTTCCACTTGGGCACGTGCTCGACCGTGTAGGCGATCGTGTCGGCGATCAGGCGCATCGAGGGGCCGGGCGGGAACGAGTAGGTGCCGCGGCTCAGGTACTCCTTGAGGATGTCGTTCTGGGTCGTGCCCTGGAGCGCTGACTCGGCCACCCCCTGGTTCTCGGCGGCGACGATGTAGAGGGCCAGGAGCCAGGCGGCGGTGGCGTTGATCGTCATCGAGGTGTTCATCTGGTCCAGCGGGATGTCCTGGAGCAGGGTCCGCATATCGCCCTCGTGGGCGATCGAGACGCCCACCTTGCCCACCTCGCCCCGGGCCAGCTCGTGGTCGGGGTCGTAGCCGGTCTGGGTCGGCAGGTCGAAGGCGACCGACAGGCCGGTCTGCCCCTTCTCGAGGTTGCGCCGGTAGAGCTCGTTGGAGCGCCGCGCGTCCGAATGCCCTGCATATGTGCGCATCATCCAGGGCCGGTCGGGCTCTGGAAGGCGCGCGGAAGGTGTATCCGCCATTCGGTGCATTGTATGGCTGAGGCGACCGGGAGACGTGCGACAATGGGGACAGATCACCGATGCCAGATCAGAGCTCAGCAGCGACCGAGCACGCGATCCTCGCGGAGATCACACGGCCTCTCGCAACGTTGCCTGAGGATCCGCTCGCGATCGTCAACGCCGACTTCCCCACCGCCCTGCGCGGGTACGACCGGATGGCCGTCGAGGAGTACGTGCGCCAGACGCGGCGGCTCGTCGCAGAGCTGCAGGCCACCCGGTCCCCAGAGGCCGCCGTGCGGCGCGCCCTGGAGCGGGTGGGTGAGCAGATCTCAGGAATCCTGCAGCGCGCGCACGAGACCGCGGAGCAGATCACCGCCCAGTCACGCAGCGAGGCGGAGGACCGGCTCGAGCAGGCGCGCCTCGAGGCGGTTCAGATCGCCGGTGCCGCCGAGCAACGCGTCCGCGACCTGGACGCCGACACCGACCGGATCTGGCTGGAGCGCCAGCGCATCGTCGCCGATGCGGAGGATCTGGCCGCGCAGTTGACGGCCCTGGCCAGGACCGCGGCGGAGCGCTTCCCCGCCGACGCCGAAGCCGACGCCGACGTGGACGCCGAGGCTGACGCTGATTCGGCGGTCGAGGGCGACGCCGGGGAGGATGCTGAGGCCGTGGGCACGGTCGCGTTCGATCCCGCCGACGCCGACGCCGACGCCGACGCTCATGCCGTGCCGGAGCCGTACGCCGAGCCGGACCCGTACGCCCAGCCGGAGCCGTACGCCGAGGAGCCCGAGCAATACGACGAGGGCGAGGACGAGCCGGCGGAAGGCGCCGACCTCGCACACGACACCCCCGCCGAGACCGCCGAGCCCGACGATCGCAGCGAGGTCGAGCGCACGGTGGCCTTCCAGCCCCTCGAGGCGGAGGCGCAGGAGGAGCGAGGCCCCGCCGCCCCGGGCTCCACGGATGACGAGGACACCGCGGTGATCCCGCCGGCGTCGCAGGCCGCCAACCGTCGCGCCAACAAGTAGCCGTCACTCGCGTCTGCGTCGTGCGCGTGATCGATCTCATGCACCTTGGCCGCGCCCGCGTGATCGGCTGCTGGCAGGTGGACGACGTCCTCATCGACCCGGGTCCGAGCTCGTGCCTGCCGACCCTGCTCGAGGCGCTGGGCGATGAGCGGCCCTCGGCCCTGCTGCTCACCCACATCCACTTCGACCACGCCGGGGTGTCAGGCTCCCTGGTCGAGCGCTGGCCGGACCTGCGCGTCTACGTCCACGAGCGGGGCGCCAAGCACATGATCGACCCGACCCGCCTCTACAACAGCGCCAGGCGGCTCTACGGCGACGACATGGAGCGGCTGTGGGGCGAGATGCTGCCGGTGCCCGAAGCGAACCTCGAGATCCTCAGCGGCGGCGAGACGATCCGCAACGGCGCCTACCAGGTGCAGTACACGCCGGGTCACGCCTCGCACCACGTCTCCTACCTGCGCGACGGTACGGCGTTCGTGGGCGACGTCGGGGGCGTGCGGATCCGGCCGGAGTCGATGACGATTCCGCCGACGCCGCCCCCGGACATCGACGTCGAGGCCTGGCACGATTCGATCGCGCTCGTCCGGGCCTGGCGCCCGGAGCGGCTGGCGATGACCCATTTCGGGTCAAGCGAGGACGTCGAGCACCAGCTCGACGAGCTCGACGCCCGGCTGGACGCGTGGTCCACGCTCGCGCGGGACGCGGGCCACGACACCTTCGTCACCGAGGTCCAGCAGGAGATCCTGCGCGATGGCAGCCCCGAACAGGCCGCCACCTACGAGCAGGCCGCTCCCATCGAGCAGCTGTTCGCCGGTTATGACCGGTACTGGACCAAGAAGACTGAGCAAAAGTAACCTCGCCGAGGTGCCGAGGCGACGCTATGCTGGCTGACCGATGTCCCTGACGGTCGAGCTGCCGCGGACCGGCTTGCCAGGAACAGGCCTCGGCGGCCTGTGGCGCGTAGTGGTCCTTAACGACGAGTTCAACACGTTCGATCACGTGGCGGAGACGCTCACCCGCGTGGTGCCGGGCGTGACGCTGGCCGACGGGTACCGCATCGCCGACCGAATCCACCACAACGGGTGCGCGATCGTGTGGAGCGGCCCGCGTGAGGACGCCGAGGGCTACTGGGTGGCCCTCGACGACGCCGGTCTGACGATGGGGCCCCTCGAATCCGGCTGAGCGCGGACCCGGCCACGCCAGCAGCGACAGCTGCCGGCTACGCCAGCAGCGACAACTGACGGCCCGCCCAGACCGAGGCTGGTGCCGCCCCGCCGTGCACCCGTGACTCGAGGTCGAGCAGCGCCCGCTTTCGCTGCAGGCCTCCGCCATAGCCGGTGAGGCTGCCGTCGGCCCCGATGACGCGGTGGCAGGGGACGATGATCGGCACCGGCGTGCGGCCGACGGCCGCGCCCACCGCGCGGACGCGATCGAGCCGGCCGATCTCGGCGGCGAGCTCGCCGTAGCTGCGCGTCGCGCCGTACTCGATCGTGCGCAGCGCGTCCCACACCCGGCGCTGAAACGCCGTGCCCTCGAGCACCAGCGGCAGGTCGAACGCCTCGCGCTCCCCGCCGAAGTACTCCTCGAGCTGGGTGACCGCGTCTGCGAACGGCGCGGCGTCCCGGGCGGCCTCGTCCAGCGGGCCGCCGCGGCCCGGGAAGAACATCGCGTGCAGCCCGTGGTCATCTCCGACCAGCGTCAGCGGCCCCAGCGGGCTCTCGAGGACCGTCCACGCCAAGGATGCGCGCAGCAGCTCAGCGGGCATCATGGAAGATCACCCCCAGCGCGGTGCGGCTGCCCTGCGTGACCGTCGAGACGCCGTGGCGCATCCCGATGCGGTGATAGCCGGTGCGGCCCCGACCGGGGCGCTCGCGGGTGGGGAAGATGACGAACGCCCCCTGCGGCGGAGTGAGCACGTGCGCGCGGCTCTGTGCGCGCGGGCGCTGCTCCATCAGCACGAACTCGCCGCCCTCGTAGTCCACGCCGCGGCGGGAGAGGACCGTGAGGATCTGGAAGGGGAAGAAGACCGCGCCGTAGAGATCCTGATGCAGTGCGTTCCAGTCGCCCGGCCCGTAGCGGAGGATGAGCGGCGTCGGGCGCGTCTGCCCGGCGTCGTGGCAGCGCTCGAGCAGCTCCTCGTGGGCAAGCGGGAACGTCGGAGTGTCGCCGCGCAGGCGCTCGCTCCAGCGGTTGGCCACCGACGCCAGGTGGGGGTAGAAGGAGGCGCGCAGGGCTGCGATGAGCTCGGGCAGCGGGTGGTCGAAGTAGCGATAGCGGCCGTCGCCGAAGCGGTGGCGGGCCATATCGATCGTCGAGCGAAACTGGCCGCTGTCGAACAGGCCGGCCAGGTCGCGGCACTCGTCGGCCTCGAGCAGCACGGGCGTGACGGCGTGGCCGACGTCGTCGAGCTGGGCCTCGAGCTCGTGCCAGTCCAGATCGTCGACGCGCGCCCGCACGTCGGTCATCACATCGGCAGCCATGGTGGCCATGCCGGCTCCTCTCATTCGTCGTTGCCCGTGAAACGGGTCAACGCGCGAAAGTGTGAGATCAGGTGCCGGAGACGGGGAGCGTCTTGGTGCCCCGCGTGGACGGCAGCGTCTTGGCCGCCTGGCGGTCGGGGCTGACGCGTACGACGTTCCACACCAGGCCGACCTTCTCGAGCATCGCGATCACGAGGCCGGTGGGGTCGGCGATCCGCTCCCAGAAGCGCAGCCCGTGGAAGGCCGAGGTGGGGAAGGCGTGGTGATTGTGGTGCCAGGCCTCGCCCATCGAGAAGGGGGCCAGCCAGAACACGTTGCGGCTCTCGTCATCGATGTCAAAGCGCTTGCGCCCGAAGAAGTGGCAGACCGAGTTGATCGACCACGTCACGTGGTGCAGCAGGAACACGCGCACCAGGCCACCCCAGAGGAGCGCGGTGAGGGCGGTGCCGAGGCCGCCGCCGATGATCCATCCGAGTGCGAAGGGGATGACGAGCCCCAGGGCCACCCAGAGGAAGAAGAGCTTGTCGACCACCTGCAGCGCCCCGTCCTTGACCAGGTCGGGGGCGAAGCGCTCGCGGTCAGCGGTTCCGACGGTCTCGAACAGCCACCCGATATGGGCGTGCCAGAGCCCCTTGATGGCGCCGACAAAGCCGGGTCCCGCGAGGTGCGGGGAGTGGGGATCGCCTTCGATATCGGTGAAGGCGTGATGCTTGCGGTGATCGGCCACCCAGGTGATGACCGAGCCCTCGACGGCCATCGAGCCCAGGACGGCGATGATCGCCCGGAACGGCCGGGAGGACTCGAAGGCGCGGTGGGTGAACATGCGGTGGAAACCGAGCGTGATTCCCAGCGCGGTGATCACGTACAGGCCCGCCATCAGGCTGAGCTCGAGCGGGCCGATCGCGCGGTTCCAGAGCAGGACGATGGCCACCAGCACGCAGAGCGGTGGCACCGCTACGCCGACCAGATTGCCGATCTTGTGAATTCGGGTCACCTAAGGACACACATTACGTGCCCTGGACGCAATTTTCTCTTGCGGAGGGCATGATTACGGCCTTAGATCTTAGAGAGAAGGTATGAATTTTGGCCGATCAGCCATGGCATGAGCTGCCGTCTGAGGTCGTGGGGGTCCTGCGGCCCGCTCTGGACGACGTCGCGCACGAGATGATGGAGGCCGTCGCGACCATCCCGGCGTACGCCCGGCCTCTGGAGGGCCCGTTCGGAGATGGCCTGCGGATCGGGGTCCAGGAGGCGCTCAAGCACCTGCTGGCGGAGATCGAGGCAGGCGGTCATGTCGACCGCCTGGACGTCTACCGGGCTCTGGGTCAGGGCGAGATGCGCTCAGGGCGCAGCCTCGAGTCGCTGCTCAGCGCCTACCGGATCGGGGCGCGGGTGGCCTGGCGCCGTTTCGCTGCCCTCGGCGTCGACGCCGGGCTGGCGCCCGACACCCTGTACCTGCTGGCGGAGTCGATCTTCGCCTACATCGACGTGCTGTCGGCGGAGTCGGCGGAGGGCTACGCGCTGGAGCAGTCGGCCGCCGCGGGCGAGGCCCAGTTGCGCCGGCGCCGGCTGGTGCGCATGCTCGTGCGCGAAACGTCCGCCGAGCCCGACGCCGTGGAGCGAGCCGCTGCCGACGCCGGCTGGGCGCTGCCCCGGAGCCTGGCGGTGGTGGCGATCAGCGGCCCCCGGCGGGAGACCTCGGCCTCGCACCTGCCCGCGGGAACGATCCGCGAGGCGATCGGCGAGCTGATGTGCGCGATCGTCTCAGACCCTGACGGGCCCGGGCAGCGCGCAGCCATCGAGCAGGCGATCGCCGAAGTCGGCGCCCGCGCGGGCCTGGGCTCGACGGTCGACTGGTCCCAGGCGCGGACGAGCTTCGTCCGGGCTCAGGCCGCGCTGGAACTGGTGGAGCGCGACGGTCAGCTGATCACCGCCCGTGAGTACGCCGGCCGGCTCCTGCTGCGCTCAGACCCCGGGCTCGCCGACGAGCTCGCCGCCGATCGGCTGGCACCGCTCAGCGACCTCTCGCCCGGCTCGCGCAAGCGTCTGCGCGAGACCCTGGAAGTCTGGCTGGCCGAGCAGGGGCGGCTGGGCAGCGTGGCCGAGCGTCTGGGCATCCACCCGCAGACGGCGCGCTACCGCGTGGGCAGGCTGCGCGACCTGTTCGGCGGCGCGCTGGACGATGCCGAGGAGCGGTTCTGGCTGGAGGTGGCGCTGCGGGTTGGCGACAGCGGCGCGTCAGGCCGCTAGCTAGGCCGCCTGCGGCGCGGCCGGAGCCGGCTCGGGGGCCCCGTTGGGCTGCGGGGCGCCGTTTGGCTCGGCAGTCGGGACCTCGGGGCCCAGCGCGCCGAAGGCGATCTCGTCGGCCCACGAGTAGGCGATCGGCACCTGGTAGCGGCCCATGTTGCGCGCGCGGAACTCCACCATCTCGGGGCCGTCCCAGTAGCGGTACCAGTCGGTTTTTGACGCGATCCAGGTGAACTGGGTGACGCGGTAGCGGTCATCGTTATCGATGTGCACGGCGTACTGGGTGGCGCCGTAGCGCAGGGCGAGCGGAGCCACTCGGGCGACGTCCGCGGCGAACGCGTCCTTTCGGAACAGCGTCGCGTACCACTTGACCGTCACGAGATCTGCCATTTCTACGCTCCCACCTCCGCACGGATGGCTCCGGGGCCGTCGGCGGTCTTGCCCTGGCCCTCTTTGGTTGCTCCCACCAGGATGGCAATTTTTCCGAGATGGCGGTTGTCGCGCAACAGTTGGTGGGCCTCGGCGACGCCCTCAAAGCCCATCGTCTGCCACAGCACCGGGCGGATCTTGGACTCCTCGATGAGCTCGTTGGCCCGCGTCGCCTCCCAGGCGTTGGCGAAGTGCGAGCCGACGATCTCCTTCTGGCGCATCCACAGGTAGCGGACGTCGAAGTCCAGCTGGTAGCCGGAGGTGGCGCCGCAGATGACGACCTTGCCGAACGGCTTGACGCACAGCACCGAGGTGGGGAACGTGGCCTTGCCGACGTGCTCGAAGACGATGTCCGGCGGCCCGCCGAGCTGCTCCTCGACCGCTTTGCAGAAGCGCCGCGACTCCTTGAAGCGCGCCTTCTCCTCCTCGGCGGTTTCGCCGCCCTGGCGCATCATGCCGGCGTACTCGCCCCGGTTGATGTGGCCGACGGCACCGAGTTGCTCGATCAGCTCGCCCTTCTCGTCTGAGGAGACCACGCCGACGGCATCGGCGCCCGCCAGCGCACACAGTTGGGTGGCGAACACGCCCAGGCCGCCGGCGGCGCCCCAGATGAGGACGCGGTGGCCGGACTGGAGCTTGCAGCGGTCGATCAGCATCCGGTAGGCGGTGAAGTAGGTCAGCCCGTAGGAGGCCGCCTCCTCCCAGGCCAGGTGCTTGGGCTTGGAGAGCAGCTGCTGGGCCTGGACCTTGCAGAACTGGGCAAAGGAGCCCCAGGTCGTCTCATAGCCCCAGATCTGCTGGGACGGGGCGGCCAGCGGGTCCAGGCCGTGGACCTCGGGGTCCTCGTAGGACGCCTGGTTGCAGTGGATGACGACCTCGTCGCCGGGCTTCCAGCGGGTGACGCCCTCGCCGACCTTCCACACGATGCCCGACGCGTCCGAACCACCGATGTGATGGCCCCACTGGGGGTGGTCGCCGTAGCGCCACACGCCCACGGGCTCGCCCAACGCCGCCCACACGTTGTTGAAGTTGACGCCGGCCGCCATCACGCGCACGATCACCTCGAACGCGCCGGGCTCGGGTACCTCGATCTCCTCCAGCTGGAACGCGTCTACCGGCTCGCCCTGGCGCTCCTCGCGGATGACCCACGCGGCCATCGTGGACGGCAGTTCGCCCGGCTCGGTTTCGACGGTTGCGACTTGGCTGAGATCGACGGCCACGCGGCTGTCACCTTCCTGGTTGGAGGGATGGAGGGAGGGACCCTGGCTGGGTGGGCCCGGACAGGGTCTGAGGTGCGGATCGTACCCGCCAGTAGGCCCGGGCGAACAGACGTACGGTGTGCGAGCGCTCACACGCTCGCAGCCCTACGGCTGGAGCACGGAGTTGCTGGAACTGGCGCGCTCGCGCCCGATGTGAATCGAAGCCGGGCGGATCGAGGACTGCTTGGAGAGCTGGGCGTCGTTCTCGCCTTGGGCGCCGGTGGCGATGGTGTACTCGCCGGGCTTGAAGTCGACCGAGACCTGGGTCGTTCCCTGCGGGTTGATGGGGGCGGTGCTGGCCAGGGTGGAGCCGCCCTTGGAGATGGCCAGCGCCTCGGCGTGGCGGGCCTGGTTGGTGACGATGAAGGTGATCGGCCCTGCGCCGACGTGCGCGGGGGAGACCGAGACGTGCGAGTCGTTGACGTAGACCGTGAGGTTGACCGGGTTGGGTGGCCGGGCGACGGAGGGCGATTGACCACCGGCTGAGCCGCACGCAGAGACGATGAGAGCGATGATCGCCGACTGTCCGATCGTCCTGATGCGCATCCTTTGACCCGGCTCTCCTCCGCGGGATCGATCCGGCGGGTGCGTGGCCCGCGGGATAAACCGCCGAAAACCCTATCCGACCAGGGCTTTGCTTCTAAGTTGTCGCCTCGGCGCTCACGCGGCGCCGGCCATCAGGTCCTCGCGCTCGCGCTCGAGTCGCTGCAGCTCTGCTTGCAGCTCCGTCCATGACTCGGACTCGACGCGCTCGTACTCGTCGCCGCTGAGCTCGCGCAGCCTCTCGCTGTACGTGCTCCACGCGAGACGGGTATCCGCCTCGAGCTCTTGCAGTCGTTCCGTATCGGGGGCCGTAGCAGTCATCTCATTGCTCCTTGCTAGAGGGCAGTTCCGATCCTACCCCGGTTCGCGGTCAGCACAACAGGCCGACGTGCGCGCCGTTACCCACATCCGACTGATTTTCGGCCGGGTGCGCAGGGATTCCTGCACGACGTCCGGCCCCAGGCGTATCACCGGAACACGATGGATCTCCTGGCCGCGCCGATCGCCACCGCCGAGTTCATGGTCGTCGACACCGAGACCAACGGCCTGGCCGGCGACGACTGCGAGCTCACCGAGGTCGGGGCCGTCCTGGTCGGCGGCGGCGAGCTGCACGACCGCTTCAGCTCGCTGTGCCGAACCAGCGCGCCGCTGCGCCGTGGCATCCAGCGGCTCACCGGGATCACCCAGGCGATGGTGGACGGCGCTCCCTCGCTGGAGGACGTGCTCCCGCCGCTGAGCGAGCTGATGGAGGGGAGGGTGCTCGTCGCCCACAACGCGCCGTTCGATCGCCGTGTCCTGCGCCAGGCCTTCGTGCGCATCGGCCTGGAGTGGCCCGACCCGCCGGTCATCTGCACCGCCGCCATGGCGCGCTCCATGCTGCCCCTCCAGCGCCGGCGCGGCCTGGGCGTGCTCGCCGACGCGCTGGGGATCGAGGTGCACACCGTGCACCGGGCGCTGGCCGACGCCGAGACGTGCGCGCGTGTCCTGTGCGCGCTCTTCCCGCGGCTGTGCGCCAACGCCGCCACGATCGGCGACGCCCTGGCGATGCTCGCGCCGCGCAGGCGCCCACGCAAGCGGCCCATGACCCCCGGCGTCCTCCTGGCCCCGGCGCCCGGAGGACCGGCGCGACTGCCGCGCCGCCCTGGCGGCACGCAGGAGCCGGACTTCGGCGAGCTGCCCCGCGACCCGGGCGTCTACCTGTTCCGCGACGATGCGGGGCGGGTGCTGTACGTCGGCAAGTCGGTGTCGATCCGCAGCCGCGCTCGCGCCCACTTCGCGCCGTCGTCCCCGCCGGCGGCATGGACCCGGCATGCCACCGTGGTGGACTACCGGACCACCGGTTCCGAGCTGGGTGCGCTCATCCTGGAGAACCGGCTGATCAAGGAGCTCAAGCCTCCGGGCAACAAGCGGCTGACGCGGCGCGATGACCGGCTGGTCTACATCCGCTGCCGCCTGGACATCCCGTTCCCGATCCTGGAGGTGGCGCCCGATCCCGCGGCCGGGCATGCCGTCACGGTCGGGCCCGTCCGGGGCCGACGCCTGGCTCTGGAGCTCGTCGAGCAGCTCGACTCCCTGTTCGGCCTGCGCCACTGCGGGCGGCGCCTGCCCCGGCGCGAGTACCCGTCGGCCTACGGCCAGATGGGCCGCTGTCTCTCACCGTGCCTGGGCGACCTTGATCCCAACCTCTACCGGAGGCGCCTGGACGAGGTGCTGGCCCTGTTCGTCGGCGAGCCCGGCGGCTCGCGCCAGCCGCTGCTCGCGCACGTCTACGGCCAGATGCGGGCCGCGGCGGCCCAGGAGCACTTCGAGCGCGCCGAGTCGCTGCGCCGGCGCGCGGGGCGGCTGCGCACGATCCTCGACCGCCTCGGCGGGATCCTGGAGGCCACCCACGCCCGGCCCCGGCTCGTCCTGGCCCCGCATCCCGGCGACGGCATGCCCGAGGCGTTCTGGCTGGTCGGCGGCCGGCTGGTCGACTTCGGTCCGCCGGCCCGCGCCCAGGGCGCCGTCGAGGACCTGATGGCCCGCACCGAGGCCGCCCTGCGACGCGAGGGGCGGGCCGGCGAGGTGGGGGCCCACGTCCCGCCCGACGAGATCGACGAGGTGCGCATCCTCGGCACCTGGCTGTCCTCGCACCCGGACACGCCCCAGCTCGTGCTGCGCCCGGCGCCGGACCGCGACGCGCTCAGCGCGTTGTGGGCCCAGGCGAGCTCGGCGGCGCCGGCGATCGAACCCGGAGAGGAGTCAGGCGGCGGAGGCGAAGGGGAGCTCGACGACGACGGCGTCGACCTGGTCGGCGCCGACCACCACCTCTGAGCCCGGGGGCGCCTCGCGGCGCACCAACGCCAGCGCGATCGGCCCCAGCGGCGGCGACTCGGCCACGCTGCCCAGCCGGCCGACCACCCGGTCGCCGAAGGTGACCTCGGCACCGCTCGGGACCGGAGCCGAGAGCCGCAGGCCGCGCAGCTGCCGGTTGGGCTTGCCCCGGTAGAACAGGCGGGCCACCGTCTCCTGGCCGACGTAGCAACCCTTGGTGAACGAGACCGCGCGATCGTTGAGGTCGGCCTCCTGGGGGATGACGCTGTCGTCGAGGTCGACGCCGTAGCGAGGGCGCCCGTGCTCGACGCGCACGCAGTCCGCGACGGCCTCGGACGCCGGCTCGGCCCCGCGTCCGGTGAGCGCGCCGGTGAGCGCCTCGGTGTCCTCGGCGTCGCAGAGAAGGTCGATGCCGAGGTCGGTGCGGATGGCGCGCGCCGCGATCCCGTCGATCTCGACGACGGCATGGGAATCCTCGGCCGCGTCCAGCTCGCGAATGCCGGCGACCGCCTCGGCGTCGGGACCCAGCAGCGACAGCAGGCCGCGCTGCAGCGTCCGCTTGTGCAACTCCACCGCATAGCCCACGCTGAAGCGGCGCACCATGTTGAACAGCTCCTGGAGCGCGACGCGCTCGGTGTCCAGGAGGATCTCGTCGCCGGCATCGAGGATGCGGATGTCGCCCAGCATCTTGCCCTTGGGGGTGAGGAAGGCGGCGTAGCAGCCGGTCCCGGCCGCCAGCGCCTCGACGTCATTTGACACCTGGCCCTGGAGGAAGGTCTTGGCGTCGGCGCCGGTGAGCGCCAGCTTGCCGCGTTCGGAGCGGTCGACCAGCCCGCAGGCCTCGGTGACGGCGCGGTACTCGGAGTCAGAGACGGTGACGGAGCTCATCTGCTCCACAGCATAGGCAGCGGCCGATCTTCGTCTCGGCAGTTGCCTGAACTATAATTTAGGCGTACCATAATTTCGATTTCGTATGAGCACCACTTCTGAAACCACCGGCCTTCGGTCCACCGCGGTGGAGGACTACGCCAAGGCGATCTACGCCCTGCAGATGCGCGACGACCAGCCCGTGAGCACCACCGCGCTGGCCGAGCGGCTCGCTGTCACCGCCGCGTCGGCATCGGGCATGGTCAAGCGCCTGGGCGAGCTGGGCCTGGTTACGCACCGCCCCTACCACGGGGTGCTGCTCACCGATGCCGGCCTGCGCGTCGCGCTCGAGGTCATCCGCCACCACCGGCTGCTCGAGCTGTATCTGGTTGAGAGCCTCGGCGTGCCGTGGGATCGCGTCCACGAGGAGGCCGAGGTGCTCGAGCACGTCCTCTCCGACGAGCTGGAGGAGCTGATCGCGGCCAAGCTCGGCGACCCCACGCACGACCCGCACGGCGACCCGATCCCGTCGCGGGAGCTGACCATCGAGGAGATCCGCACCGAGAGCCTCCAGTCCCTGGAGCCCGGCGCGCGCGGGACGTTCGCCCGTATCTCGGACTCCGACCCCGACATGCTCCGCTACCTGGCCGAGCGCGGGATCGCGCCCGGGGACGAGCTGGAGGTGGTGGAGCGCCAGCCGTTCGGCGGACCGCTGTTCGTGCGCTTCGGCGACGACGTCCACCCGCTGGGCGGGGATCTGGCGCGCGCGATCCGGGTCCAGATGATCGGATGACCGCCACGCACCGTATGACCAGGGTGGCTGCATGGCGCCGATGACCCGCGAGACGGCGCTGGAAGCGGCCGCGGCTGACGGGTCGGCCGCAGCCGTCGCCGACCTGCGAACCCCGTGGCAGCGTCAGCTCGCTCGCGGACGGATCCGTGTCGGGGTGTCGATGCTGGGCCCGGCGTTCGTCGCCGCTGTGGCGTACGTCGACCCCGGGAATTTCGCCACCAACCTCCAGGGCGGAGCCAAGTTCGGCTATGAGTTGATGTGGGTGGTGCTGGCGGCCAATCTCATGGCGATGGTCGTCCAGTACCTGTCGGCCAAGCTCGGCATCGCCACCGATCACAACCTGCCCGAGCTGTGCCGCGCGCACTTCCCGCGGTGGGCGACCCGGGGACTGTGGGTCCAGGCCGAGATCATGGCGATGTCGACCGACGTGGCCGAGTTCCTCGGCGCCGCGATCGGCCTCAACCTCCTGTTCGGCGTTCCGCTGCTCGTCGCGGGGTTCATCACCGGCGTGATCGCGTTCGGGATCCTCGAGCTCCAGCGCCACGGCTACCGCCGGTTCGAGCTGGCCATCACAGCTCTGCTCGGTGTGGTGTTCGCCGGCTTTCTCTACGAGACGCTCCACATCGGGCCGTCGGCCCACATGGCGCTCGCCGGCTTCGTGCCCCACCTGCACAACGGCGACGCGTTGTATCTGGCGGTCGGGATCATCGGCGCCACGGTGATGCCGCACGTCATCTACCTGCACTCGGCGCTCACCAATGGCCGCGTGCCGGTGCGCGACGACGCCGAGCGCCGCCAGGTGCTGAGCTTCGAGCGCGTCGACGTGATCATCGCCCTCACCGTGGCAGGCCTCATCAACCTGGCGATGATGGCCGTGTTCGCCAAGCTCTTCCACACGCCGGCGCTGTCGGGAACCACCTCGCTGCAGGCGGCGCATACCGAGATCGGCAACCTCGTCGGCGGTGGGGCCGCGCTGGCCTTCGCGGTGGCGCTGCTGGCCTCGGGGGCCTCGTCGTCGAGCGTGGGCACCTACGCCGGCCAGGTGGTGATGGCGGGCTTCATCGGAGTTCGCATCCGGATGTGGGTGCGCCGCCTGGTGACGATGCTCCCGGCGCTGGTGATCCTCGCCAGCGGTGTGAACGCCACCGACGCGCTCGTGCTCAGCCAGGTGGTGCTGTCGTTCGGGATCCCGTTCGCGCTGATCCCACTGGTGGTCCTCACCAGCAGGCGTGACGTGATGGGCGCGCAGGTGAACCGACGGCCGATGATCATCGCGGCCTTCGCGGTGGCCGGCGTCATCTCCGCGCTCAACCTGTTCGCGCTCGCCCAATACTTCATCGGCTGACCGCGTTAGTACGCTTGGCGCCAGAGATGCCCCTCGCCGAGACGTTCAACGAGATCATCGCGCCGCTGCCCGATGACTGGACCGATCTGGAGTTCGACCTGCGGATCTTCGATGAGACCCGCTACGTCGACGCCGCGATCGTGATGGTCACCTGCAACGCGCAGCCCTACTCCAAGCACGACTGGCACTGGCGGGTGGTCGTGGCCCACCGCTTCGGCCACGCCGCCTCGGTGGCCGCCGTCCACCTCGCGCTCAAGCTGCTCGACGAGGGCGGCATCGACGGGGAGATCGCGCTGCGCGAGGTCCGCACCGGTCGCGCCGAGACCGTCCAGATGTGGGGCCGCACCGAGTCGGTGCGCCAGGAGTTCAAGAAGATCCGCGCGCAGTAGGCGCAAACCGGGTGTCGAAGGCCGCCGCCACGTCCGGCGGGGACTTGACGATCCCGAAGCGGGCCTCCCAGGCTGACCATCGCTGCAGCAGTGCGGTGTCCAGCACCCCGAACTGCCCCTCTGGGCCGCGGAAGGCCGCGCCCAGCCCGGCCAGCTCGGCCGTGTCGAGGGCGTGGTTGAGGCCCGGCACCTCTGACTCCAGCGCGTGCTGGCCCACGGCCGGCCGGCTGAGCGCGAGGTCATAGCCCCGCACGAGCGCCCGCACGACGGCGCGTGCGAGGCCTGGATGGGCCTTCAGGCTCTTGGCGGTGGCGCACACCACCAGCTCGGGATAGGACGGCGCGCCGTAGTTCTCGACGCGGAAGACGTGGAACCCCGGGCGCTGGCGGTCGAGCGTGACCCCCTCGTCGTTCCAGAACGCGGTCGCTCCGGCCACCTTGCCGGCGAGCAGGTCGCTGACGGCGTTGAAGCCGATGGTGATCGTCTTGAGCTGCTTGGGCTGCCCGCCGGCGCCGGCGACGATCGAGTCGAGCACGGCGGTGTCCGACGGATCCCCGCTGATGCCGACCGTCTTTCCGATCAGCTGGCGCGGGCTGGTCACGGCGGGCTCGGCGATCACCGAGGCCAGGGGGCGCTCGACGATCGGCAGGATCCCCACGACGTCCTCGCCGCGCTCGCGGGCGATGGCCAGGTCGTGGATGTCGAGGATGGCGAAGTCGGCCCGCCCGGTCTCGAGCAGCCGGATCGAGTCGGTGGAGGCCGAGGGCGCGATGACGTGCAGCTTGACGCCGGCCGCGGTGTCGAAGTGGCGGGCCAGCGCGGTGTAGATCCCGACGTGGACCGGATTGGGCGTGAAGTCGAGCACCAGCGTCGCGCTGCGGGGCGCGTCGCCCGACGATCCACCGCAGCCGGCCATCATCGCGGCGGCGGCGATCGACGTGATGAGGGTGACGAGCGGGCGCCGCACGATCGGCGCAGCATAGGCACCTCCCGGGTCCCGCAGACCCGGCGCCTAGAATCCACCGCGGACATGCGTCGCCGCCGCGTCACGTTCAGCCGTAACCTCACGCTGTCGCTCAGCCGGACCTGCCGGTGCTACTGCAAGTACTGCGCGTTCGCGACGCATCAGCCGCATCTGCACGAGCCCGACGAGGTGCTCGGAATCCTCGACCGGGCCGTCTCGCGCCACCGGGCCAAGGAGCTGCTGGTGCTCACGGGCGAGCGGCCCGAGCACAACGCGGGCGTGGCCGCCAAGCTCGCTGAGCTGGGCTTCTCCGATTTCACGGCCTACGTGGTGTGGGTCTGCGAGCAGGCGCTCGAGCGCGGGTTGCTGCCGCACACCAATCTGGGCGTGCTGGATCGCGCGGACCTGGAGCGCCTGCGGGCGGTGACCGCGTCGCAGGGGCTGATGCTCGAGTCCGTGGCCGAGCGGCTGATGGACACCGTCCACGCCGGCTCGCCGACCAAGCACCCGGCCATGCGGATGGCGACGATCGACGCCGCCGGAGAGCTGAAGATCCCGTTCACCAGCGGGATCCTCGTCGGGATCGGGGAGACCGAGGAGGAGCGGATGGCGTCGCTGGCGGCGCTGGCCGGTGCCCATGAGCGTCACGGCCACCTCCAGGAGGTCATCCTCCAGAACTTCGTCCCGCACCAGAGCTACTACGGCGAGGAGCCGGCCGACATCGCGGAAGGCGCGGCGGCGGAGTACTGGCGGACAGGAGTGGTCGAGCGGCCCGCAACTCGAAGCCCCGAAGTGGGCCTGCCCGGTGAGCCTGGACGACATGACGCGGTTGATCGCCGAGACCCGGCGGCTGATGCCCGAGATCGGCATCCAGGTGCCGCCCAACCTGTCTGACTGGTGGCCGGAGCTGGTGGCCGCCGGCGCCACCGACCTCGGCGGGCTGAGCGCCAACGGCGACCACATCTCGCCCGAGCACCCGTTCCCGTCCCCGACCCAGGTGCGCAAGCGCCTTGCCGAGGACGGCTACGCGCTGTCTGAGCGGCTGTGCGTCTATCCGGAGTACATCGACCCCGAGTGGGTGTCACAGCCGGTCCTGGACGTGATCAAGACGCGGTACTGGTCGTTCATCCCGCGCCGGGGCAGCGGCCGGAGTGCCGACGCTGACGGTGGGCGACGATGCGGCCCCGCGGGCGGTGGAGAAGGCCCGCGACGGCGCGCCACTGACCACCGAGGAGCTGACCGCCCTGTTCGCCGAGCGGCGCCCCGCGGTGATCGAGGACATGCGCGCCGGCGCCGATGAGCTGCGCCGCCGCCTGGCCGGTGACACCGTCACCTTCGTCGTCAACCGCAACATCAACGTCTCCAACGTGTGCATCGTCGGGTGCGCGTTCTGCGGCTTCGGCCAGTCCAAGCGCTCGCCGGATGCCTACGAGCACTCCCGCGACGAGTTCGCGCAACGCGTCGGGGAGGCGCTCGACGCCGGCGCCACCGAGCTGTGCATCCAGTCGGGCATCCACCCCGACTGGACGTTTGACGATTACCTGGGGTGGCTGCGCTTCGCCAAGGAGCTCGCGCCGGACATCCACCTGCACGCCTACTCCCCGATGGAGGTGGCCCACATGTGCGATGTGAGCGGCTTGGCACCGCGGGAGGTGTTCGCGCGGCTGCGCGAGGCGGGACTCGGGTCCACGCCGGGCACCGCCGCCGAGGTCCTGCACGACGGCGTGCGGGAGCGCATCTCACCCAACAAGCTGCCGGTGGCGCGGTGGGTGGAGATCATCGAGGCCTCGCACGCCGAGGGCATTCGCTCCACCGTGACCGTCATGTTCGGCCACATCGAGGAGCCCCACGAGCTCGCCGAGCACATGCGCGTGGTCCGCGAGCTCCAGGAGCGAACCGGTGGCTTCACCGAGTTCGTGCCGCTCTCGTTCATTCCGTTCCAGACGCTGCTGGGGCGCGCCCACGGCGTCCAGGAGATCTCGCGCGAGGAGAACCTCAAGCACACGGCGGCGTTCCGCCTGGCCCTGGGCCACACCATCACCAACCTCCAGGCCTCCTGGGTGAAGATGGGCCTGGACGCCGCCACCGAGGCGCTGCGCTGGGGCGTCAACGACCTCGGCGGCACGCTCATGGAGGAGTCGATCAGCCGGATGGCCGGCAGCTATCACGGCGTGCGCCTGGAGCCCGACGAGCTGGTCGCCGCCGCCCATCGCGCCGGGCGCCCGGCGGCCGAGCGCACGACGCTGTACGAGATCCGGCGCCGGTTCGATCCGGAACCGCTGGCGGCGTAGGCGGTGGAGCGGGCGATGAGCGTCGAGCGCCCGCCGTCGCTGTTCGCCGGCGTCGAGCCGCTGGAGGTGTTCGTCGAGCTGCTGGCCGACCTCGACACCGACACCACCTCCACGGAGTTCTACGACCGCATCTGCGAGGCCATCTGCCGTCTGACCACGATGCGCCGCGCGGCGATCTTCATGGCCGACGCCGGCCGCCGTCGCGTGCGGGTGGTGGGCTCCTACGGCACCTCGTTCTCGGAGCTGGCGACGCTCGAGCCGACGCCGACGCTGATCTCGGCACCGATCGCCCGCCGGGCGCTGATCGAGGACGAGGTGGTGGTGGTCTCGGAGGGGATCGAGGACCAGCTCCCCTCCGAGTACGCGGAGCTGTTCGGGATCACCACGCTCGTCTGCACGCCGCTGAGCGCCGCCGGCCGCGCCTACGGCGTCATCTGCGCCGATCGCGGCGGCGGGCGTTTCGAGCTCACCGACGGGGAGCGCCATCTGCTGTGGACGCTGGGCAAGACCGCGGCGCTGGTGGCCACCGCGCGCAACGCCACCCGCCAGCAGGAGCGCACGCAGCGGCTCGGGGAACGCCTGGAGCTGGCGCGCGAGATCCACGAGCGGGTGATGCAGCGGCTGTTCGGGGTCTCGCTGGCGCTCAGTGCCGAGAAGCCGCTTGACCGCGATGAGCGCGATCGCTGCCTGTCTGAGATGCAGGAGGCGCTGTCGGATCTGCGCAGCGCGCTCGAGCGCCCGCTGGCCCCGGTCTCCACCGACACCGGCACCACGCTGGCCGCCGAGGTGGCCCGCCTGGTGCAGGCACCCGGGGGGGAGGGCCAGGTTCAGGTGAGGTGGCCCGACGAGGTCGAGGTGCCCGCCGGCGTGGAGCCGCTGGCCCAGTCGGTGCTGGCCGAGGCGTTGCGCAACATCGCCAAGCACGCCAGCCCGTCGCTGGTCGAGGTGGTGGTGGCCGGTGACGAGGACACCTTCAGCCTGGAGGTGCGCAACGACGGCGTCGCTCCGGGGGCCCGCGGCGCCGGGATGGGCCTGCGCCTCGCCGCGTTCGAGGCGCTCCAGCACGGAGGCGTGGTGGACTTCGGCGCCCCGGACGAGGGCTGGTGGCGCGTCCGGCTGGTCATTCCCCTGGCGGAGGTGCGGCTATGAGCGCTCAGCCGCAGCCGCCGGGCCGGTTCAACGCCGACCGCAAGCTGAGGGTGCTGGTCGTCGACGACCACGACGTCGTGCACTGGGGCTTCCGCGTCCTGCTCGGCGAGCAGCCCTGGGTGGAGCGCTGCATGGCGGCGCGCACCGGCGACGAGGCGCTGCGCCTGCTGCCCAGCCTGCATCCCGACGTCGCGCTGGTCGACCTGTTCCTGGCCGGCGAGTCGGGCGCGGATGTGTGTGACTCGATCCGCAAGGCCTCCCCGTCCACGCGGGTGCTGCTCATCTCCGGGGCGGGGCGGATGTCACCCGCGGCGGCGCGGGCGGCGGGCGCGTCGGGGTTCGTGTCCAAGGACTGGGATGCGCGGGAGGTGGCGCGCGCGGTGCGGATGGTGGGGTGCGGCATGACGGTGTTCGAGCCCACGGCCGCGCAGCCGGCGCCGATGCTCTCAGAGCGCGAGCGCGAGGTGCTGGACCTCATCGCCGCCGGCTCGACCAACCGCGAGATCGCCGAGCAGCTGTTTCTCTCCCCGCACACGGTCAAGGAGCACACCAGCGCCGTGTACCGCAAGCTCCAGGCGCGCAACAGAGCCGAGGCGGTGCAGCGCGCCCAGAGGATCGGGTTGCTGAGTTAGCCGACCGGCTGGCCGTTGGCCACGAGCTCGACGTCGATATTGCCGCGGGTGGCGTTGGAGTACGGGCACACCTCGTGCGCGGCGGCCACGATCTTCTTGGCCTGACCCCCGTCGGAGACGCCCGGGAGCGACACGTCGAGCTTGACGGCGACGGTGTAGCCCCGGTCCTCAGTGGTGACGAGGCTGACGCTCGACTCGATCGCCACCTCGCCGAGGTCGAGCTTCTCCCGGCGCCCCACGACACCGAGCGCGCCCTCGAAGCAGGCGGCGAAGCCGACGGCGAACAGCTGCTCGGGGTTGGTGCCCGTCTCGGCATCGTCGGTGGGCGGGCGCAGCTGGACGTCGAGCCTGCCGTCGTTGCTGACGCCGTGGCCGTGCTCGCGGCCTCCGGTGACGTGGGCCTCAGCGGTGTAGATGGTCTTGGCCATGAAGATCTCTCCCAGGGGACGGGGATTGGTTGCCTGCTCAAGCTTATGCCAGCCGCGGTGAGGTCAGCGCCGGCGCATGACCGAGAGTGCGCTCCAGCGCCGGCCGATGACCGAGCGTGCGTTCAGCGCCGACGCATGGCCCACTCGAGAGCGGGCAGCTTGAACGCATGGGGCAGATACTGACTGGCGAGCATCGCCGCGCGGATGGGGAGGCCCGGGATGACGACCCGGCGTCCCGCCTCCAGGCCCTTGACGCCCGCCGACGCGGCCTCCTCGGCACTGACCCACGCGGGGCGCGGCACCGCTCGCTCAAATGACTGCCCGCCGGCCACCTCCCACCCGGAGATCTCCCAGAAGTCGGTGGTCACGGGGCCGGGGGCGAGCACGGTCACGGTCACGCCGGAGCCGTGGAGCTCCTGGTGCAGAGCCTCTGAGAAGGTGAGGACGTAGGACTTGGCGGCCGAATAGCCCGCCGAGTACGGGAGCGGCTGCATCCCCGCGGTCGAGGCGACGTTGAGGATCGCGCCCTTGCCGCGCCGGACCATGTCCGGCAGGAACGCCGAGGTGAGGGCGACGACGGCCTCCACGAGGACGCGCACCTGCTCGAGCTCGCGCGCCGCGTCGGCCTCGTGAAACGCCCCGTTGGTGGCAAAGCCGGCGTTGTTGACGAGCACGTTGACCTCGAGCCCCAGCGACTCGATCCGGGCCGGGAGGCGCTGGCGCGAGGCCGCCTTGCCGAGGTCGCAGCCGACCGCCTCCGCGCGCACCCCGTACTCGCCGCTGAGCTCCTCGGCCAGCGCGTCGAGCCGGTCCTTGCGCCGGGCCACCAGGACGAGACCATGGCCCCGCTCGGCTAGTTCCCGCGCGATCGACGCGCCGATGCCGGAGGAGGCGCCGGTGACCAGGGCGGCGGTGTCGGGACTGGGGGCGGGGAGGCTCACCGGGCGATCTGACGGCCAGCGTACTTGCTCGGCGCGGTTCCCGGCTTGATCCCCCGGAAAACTGGCTTGCGCTCACCACGGCGGGCGTGGGGGCGTCGCCGCGGCGGGCGTGCGCGCGGAACCCCCCAAATGGGGTCCCCCCAAAAGGGGGGAACTACATAACACGGATGTATCCGACTCCCATGGGCGGCGTAGGTTCAGATCGATGAGTGCCGCAAGCGCGATCCTGTTCCCCGGCCAGGGGAGCCAGACGCCGGACATGCGCGAAGTCGTCGAGCGCGTTCGGCCCGACCTGCTGGAGATGGCCGTCCAGGCCGTCGGCGAGGACCCGTTCCCGCGCGCTGACGAGGGCACCAACTACGCCCAGCCCGCGATCTTCTGCGCCAGCCTGGCCGGCTGGGAGGCCCTCGGCCGTCCCGTCGAGGCGTTCATGGCGGGCCACTCGCTCGGCGAGCTCGGCGCGCTCGTCGCCGCCGGCGCGCTGGACGAACGCGCGGGCCTGGAGCTGGTAGCGCTGCGCGGCCGGCTCATGCACCAGTCCGGCCTGGAGGCCGCTGACGGCGCGGGCGGCATGATCGCGGTGCTCGGCGCGGGCGCGTCCGATCAGGCCGCCGAGATCGCCGAGGCCCACGAGCTGACCGTCGCCAACGACAACTCGCCGGTGCAGGTCGTGATCTCGGGCGCGAAGTCCCGCCTGCCCGACGCGCTGGCTCACGCCAAGGAGCTGGGGCTGCGCGCGATGGAGCTCGACGTCACCGGCGCCTTTCACTCGCCGATGATGGCCGGCGCGGTGCCGGAGTTCGAGCGCGCCCTCGCGGACGTGACCTTCGGCGCACCGGCCGAGGGAACCACGGTCATCTCCGCGGTCACCGCCCAGCCCTTCACCGACCCGCGCAGCGAGCTCGCCGACGCGCTCACCATGCCAGTGCGCTGGCGCGAGGTGATGCTGACCCTTCACGAGCTGGGCGCCGAGCGCTTCGTCGACGTCGGGCCCGGCCGTGTCCTCACCGGCCTGGCCAAGCGCACGGTCTCCGGAGTGGAGCTCGTCAATGCCTGAGTCAGCCGTCCTCGCCCCGGAGCAGGCCTTTCGCGCCGCCGGGCTGACGCTCACCTCGGCAGCCATCCTCAGCGTCGCGACCGATCTGCCGCCCGAGCGCCTCACCAGCGCCGAGCTGGCCGAGCAGCTGGGCGTCACCGAGGAGTGGATCGTCAGCCGTACCGGGATTCGCGAGCGCCGCCGCGCCCGCCCCGAGGAGCGCCTCAGCGACTACGCCACGCGCGCCGGGGCACGTGCCCTGGAGGCCGCGGGGGTGGATGCGGCGAATCTTGACCTTGTGATCGTGGGCACGCTCAGCCAGGACGAGGTGACGCCCAACACCGCGCCGATCGTCGCGCACAATCTCGGCGCCACGCGCGCGGGGGCGTTTGACGTGGGCGCGGCCTGCACGGCGTTCCTCACCGCGCTGGCTCAGGGCTGCGCGAACATCGAGAGCGGGCGCGCCCAGTACGTGCTCGTGGTCGGCGCCGACTTCGTCACCCGCCTGGTCGACTACACCGACAAGCGCTCGGCGCCCCTGTTCGCCGACGCCGCGGGCGCGGTCGTGCTCGGACCCAGCGACGTGGGCGCGGGCGAGCGAGGCGTCATCGGTCCGATCGTGCTCGGCTCCGACGGCTCGCACGCCGGCACCCTGTTCGCCACGATCGCCGAGCGCAAGGTCCGCATGGACGGCCCCGAGGTCTTCCGCCACGCGGTCGCGCGGATGAGCGAGGTCACGCTCGACGCCGTCGGGCGCGCCGGACTGACCCTGGCGGACATCGACCTGTTCGTCTTCCATCAAGCCAATGCCCGGATCACGCGCGCGCTCGGCGAGCGGTTGGGGCTCGATCCCGACCGCGTGGTCGAGTGCATCGAGACGATCGGCAACGCCTCGGCGGCGACGCTGCCCGTCGGCCTGGCCACCGCTCTGGCCGACGGCCGCCTGCAGCCGGGGGCCAACGTCCTGCTGGCCGCGTTCGGTGCAGGATTCACCTGGGGCGGCGCCGTGGTGAAGTGGGGAGGCTCGGATGTCTGAGCCGCGCGAGGAGGGGTGCGCGCTGGTGACTGGCGCATCCAAGGGCATCGGGGCGGCCATCGCCAAGGCGCTGGCGGCCGACGGCTGGGGCGTGGGTGTCAACTACAACTCCGATCAGGCCGGAGCCGATGCCGTGGTCTCCTCGATCGAGGCCGACGGAGGCCGCGCCGTCGCCGTCGGCGGCGACGTCGCCGATCCGGCGGTTCCCGACCAGCTCTTCAAGACGTGCGAGACGCACTTCGGCTGCCCCGTCCTGGTGCTCGTCAACAACGCCGGCATCACCCGTGACGACCTCACCCCGTCGCTGGACGACGACTCCTGGGACGCGGTCATCCAGACCGACCTGAGTGCCGCGTTCCGGCTCACGCGTCGGGCACTGCGGCCGATGATGCGCGCGCGCCAGGGCCGGATCGTCAACGTGTCCTCGGTGGTGGGGCTGCGCGCGAACCCCGGCCAGGCCAACTACTCGGCCGCCAAGGCCGGGCTCATCGCCCTCACCAAGACCTCCGCGGTCGAGGTGGCCCGGCGCGGGATCACGATCAACGCGGTGGCCCCGGGATTGATCGAAACCGACATGATGGCCGGCGCCTCCGCCGACCTCGTGGACCACATCCCTGCCCGTCGGGTCGGGACGCCGGAGGAGGTCGCCGCGTGCGTGCGCTTCCTCACGTCCGACGCGGCGAGTTATGTAACCGGTGCAGTGCTATCCGTTGACGGTGGCCTGGCCGCGTGACTGTGAACAACGAATAGAGGAGCAAACACACATGTCAGTGACAACGGAGCAGGTGGAGAGCCGGGTCGTCGAGACGCTGGCCAGCTTCGGCCCCGACGAGAGCCAGATCACCCGCACGGCGACATTCGAGGAGCTCGACATCGACTCGCTCGACCTCGTCGAGCTGGCCCAGGTGGTCGAGGACGAGTACGGCGTCGTGCTCAAGGGCGAGGACATGAAGGACCTCAAGACCGTGGGCGACGCCATCGACCTCATCGTGGAGCGGGCGGGCTGAGTGGATTCCATGCCGGACAGACGTAAGGTCGTCGTCACCGGCCTCGGAGCGGTCACGCCGCTCGGGCTGGGCGCCACCAACCTGCACGATCGCTGGGCCGCCGGCGAAGTCGGCATCGCCGAAGGCGCCGGGGCCTGCCGCGAGTTCGACGCCAAGGACCACCTGTCGGTCAAGGAGGCCCGCCGCCTGGACCGCTTCGCCCAGCTCGCCGTCGTCGCCGCCGGCGAGGCTCTGGCCGAGGCCGGCTGGGGGGATGACGGTGGTGAGGGACCCTATGACCCGACGCGCGTCGGTTGCGTGATCGCCACGGGCATCGGCGGCCAGGCGACGCTTGAGGCTCAACTTGACGTCATGCGGGAGCGGGGTGCCAGGATGGTGTCGCCGCTGGGCATCCCGATGTACATGCCCAACGCCGCGGCCGCCGCCGTGACGATGAGGTACAAGCTGCGTGGCCAGAGTTACGCCGTCGTGTCGGCCTGCGCCAGCGGCGCCCACGCAGTGGGCTCCGCGCTGCGGATGATCCAGTACGGCGAGGCCGACGCGGTCGTCTGCGGCGGTGCCGAGTCGGCGCTCACGGACTTCTCCTTCGCGTGCTTCAACTCGATGGAGGCCCTGTCGCCGCAGGGGATCTCGCGGCCGTTCGACGCCCGCCGTGACGGCTTTGTCATGGGCGAAGGCTCGGGCATGCTCGTCCTGGAGGATGAGGAGTCCGCGCGGGAGCGCGGCGCCACCATCCTCGGCGAGGTGGCCGGCTACGGCTCCACCACCGACGCGCACCACATCACTGCTCCCGAGCCGACCGGCGGACCCCAGTCGCGCGCGATCGAGCTCGCGCTTCGCGACGCCGGTGCCGACCCGTCGCAGCTCGACTACATCAACGCCCATGGCACCTCGACCCAGCTCAACGACGCCGCCGAGACCAGGGCGCTGAAGACCGCCCTGGGGGCCGAGGCCAAGCGGATCCCGATCTCCTCGACCAAGTCGTCGATCGGCCACACGCTGGGCGCCGCGGGGGCCGTCGAGGCAGTGGCCACGATCCGGACGCTGATCACCGGGGTGATCGCTCCGACGCTCGGCTATGAGGTCCCGGACCCCGAGCTGGACCTCGACTACGTGCCCGCCGAGGCGCGGCCGCTGGTGACCGGCAACGGCCACCCGCCGCTGGCGCTGTCCAACTCGTTCGCGTTCGGCGGCCACAACGTCGCCCTCGCGCTGCGCGGAGCGGCCAAATGACCGCGACCGCACTGGGGCGGCCAGGGACCGGTTCCGGAGAGCGGCTGTCGCCGCTCGAGCGCCTGGAGGCGCTGTGCGATCCCGGCTCGCTGCGCGTCCTGCGCTCGCGCGCCCGGTCGGCGCGGCTGGGCGACCGCGCCGTGGACGGCGACGGCGTCGTCGGCGCCACCGGCGCGGTCAACGGCCGCCCCATCGCCTGCTACGCGCAGGACGGGCGGTTCCTCGGCGGCTCGCTGGGCGAGCGCCACGCCGACACCATCGTCCGAGTGCTGAGCACGGCGCAGCGCGCGCGGATCCCCGTGGTCGGGTTCGTCGAGTCCGGCGGGGCCCGCATGCAGGAGGGCACCGCGGCGCTGGCCGGCTACGGCCGGATCTTCCGCGAGACGGTGGCCCTCACCGGCGTGGTGCCGCAGATCTCGATCGTGTCCGGCGCCTCGGCCGGCGGCGGCGCGTACTCGCCGGCGCTCACCGACCTCATCGTGATGACCCAGGACGCGGCGATGTTCCTCACCGGCCCAGGCGTCGTGCGCGAGGCCCTCGGCGAGGAGATCGACGCGGCCGGCCTCGGCGGCCCTCAGGTCCACGACCGCAACGGCGTCTGCCACCTGGTCGAGCGCGACGAGGCCGCGGCGGCCCTGCGCGTCCGCGAGCTGCTCTCCTACCTGCCCTCGGCGGCGGGCCAGACCCCGCCGCGTGGCATCCCCACGGCGCCGGCGCAGCCGGACCCCGGCGTGTTCGTCCCCAGCGAGCCCCGCGCCAGCTACGACGTCCGCGACGCGCTGGGCGCGATCGTGGACCGGGAGTCGCTGCTGGAGCTCCGACCGCGGTGGGCCCGCAACACGGTGACCGCGCTGGCCCGCCTGGACGGGCGGCCGGTCGGGATCGTGGCCAACCAGCCTCGCTACCTGGGTGGGGTCCTGGACGCGGAGGGCTCGGAGAAGGCCGCGCAGTTCGTCAACTTCTGCAACTCGTTCGGCGTGCCGCTGATCGCGGTGGTCGACACCCCCGGATTCATGCCGGGCTCCAAGCAGGAGAAGGCCGGCGTCATCCGCCACGGCGCGTCCCTGGTGCGCGCGTTCGCGGCGGCGCGGGTCCCCAAGCTCACCGTCGTGTTGCGCAAGTGCTACGGCGGCGCCTACATCACGATGAACTCACGCGATCTCGGCGCGGACCTCGTGCTGGCCTGGCCCGACGCGGAGCTGGGCATCATGGGCGCCCGGGCGGCGGTGGGTGTGGTCAACCGCCGCGAGCTGCACGCCGCCGAAGACCCCGAGGCCGAGCGCGACCGCCTTGCCGACCTCTACGCCGAGGAGCACCTGCGCGCGGAGGCGGCGGCCACCGAGGGCTTCGTCGATGAGATCATCGAGCCGTCTGAGACCCGCGACCGGCTGGCGTGGGCCCTGCACTCCTTCGCGGCCGGCGAGGTCGGTGACGGCGCGTGATCCTGGAGGGCAAGCGCCTCCTCATCACCGGCGTCATCACCAAGGACTCCATCGCCTACCACGCGGCCGAGCAGGCGCAGATGGAAGGCGCCGAGGTCGTGCTCTCGAGCTTCGGGCGCGTGAAGCGGATGACCGAGCGCGCCGCTCAGCGCCTCCCGCAGCCGGCCGATGTCCTCGAGCTCGATGTCAACAGCCCTGCGGACCTCGATGCCCTCACCGAGTCGGTGCGCGAGCGCTGGGGCGGGATCGACGGGGCTCTGCACGCGATCGCGTTCGCCCCGCAGGACGCGCTCGGCGGCAAGTTCATGACCGCCCCCGCCGAGTCGGCCGGACAGGCCTTCCAGACCAGCGCCTACTCGTTCAAGGCGCTCGCGGCGGCGCTGCAGCCGTTGATGTCACGCGGGTCGGCGCTGGTGGGCATGGACTTCGACGCCACCGTGGCCTGGCCGATCTATGACTGGATGGGCGTGGCCAAGGCGGCGCTCGAGTCGGTGGCGCGCTATCTGGCCCGCGACCTCGGTCCCGAGGGGATCCGGGTCAACCTCGTGTCGGCCGGCCCGCTCGGAACGGTCGCCGCCCAGGGGATCCCAGGGTTCGAGCAGCTCGCCGACCTGTGGCGACGGCAGGCCCCGCTGGGCTGGGACGTCTCTGACCCGGTGCCGGTGGCGCGCACGATCTGCTGGCTGCTGTCTGACTACTCGCAGGCGATCAGCGGCGAGATCGTCCATGTCGACGGCGGCTTTCACGCCGTCGGCGCGCCGAGTCAGCCGGCCTAGTCGCCGCCGAGCTCCGGCGGGAGCGCCTTGGGCCCGTCTGGATACATCCAGCGCAGGAGCTCCGGGGTCATGTCCAGCGTGTTGGCGGCCTCGGGCGGCGCGCCGGCCACCAGCCACAGCGTGTCGGCATCGGTGTCGTTGAACACCTGGCGCAGGCTCTCGGGCTCGACGAGCACGGCGGATAGGGGCGTGAGCGTGAGCAGCTCCTCGTCGACGCGCATGCGGCCGGTCCCGTCGAGCACGACGTAGAGCTCGTGCTCGCCGCGGTGGCGGTGACGGGTGTTGGCCTGACCCGGGGCCAGCCGCCACAGCCGGGCCCCGAGCATGGTGGACCCGAGCTGCTTGGCCAGGTCGGTGTTCATCACCCCCATCTGGTTGGAGGGGCGCCAGAACGCGTCATCGGCGGCGAGGAGGCAGTAGGCCATGTCCTCCTGAAAATGTACGGGTCGGTTCAGCGCAGCCGGAAGGCGTGCCGGGCCAGCGTCTTGCCACCGCCGACGACCACCACCGTGTAGCGGCCGGGCTTGGGCATCTTCCCCTTGACCCGCAGCACGACGCGCCGCTTGTGGGTGCCGACGCGCGCGACCCGCACGGTGTCGGCCAGCTTGCCGCCGCGGCGCAGCCCGACGCTGAGCCGGGTGAGGGTGCCCGTGGTCGTCCACAGCTGCATGGCCACGCCGTGCAGGCTGCGCTTGGCGCCGACGAAGTCGAACTTGAGCTCGGGGGCCGGCTTGGGGATGACGACCGGCGCCAGGGAGTTGCCGGCCTCGATCGAACTGCAGCCGTTGGTGGCCGGGACGCCGGTCAGCCTCGCCGTGAGGAAGCCGAACGCTCCGAGCTCGAACGGCACCGCCGCGTTGTCGTGGTCCTGCCCGCTGTAGGTGTTGAACTGCACCGAGATCCCGCGCTGGCAGTACGTGTGGGCAAGCGCCTCGTCGTCGCTTGACGATCATCACGCCGTCACCGGTCCCGTCCTTGTTGCCGACGCCGATGAACAGGGGCCCCTTGGGCGTGCCGGTGCGGCTCATGATGAGGTGGTTGATGGTGTCGGCGAACACGGGAATCCCCAGGAAGTTCTGGTACTTGGCCTTGAGCAGCTTCTGGACGGTGAGGCCCGGATAGCTGCCCAGGAAGTTGTTGATGCATTGGCTGGAGACCGTGTTGATGATCTGCACGCCGTCGGGGGAGAGGTAGGGCCTGAGATTGATGCCGAACCCGCGCCCGACCCCCACCAGCACCGCCGGGATGACGCCGGACCAGTCCGCGCTGCCGTTGACGTAGCTGAGGTTGTGGGCGAAGTCGACGGGGATGCCGCCCTCGGCCACGCCGACGATGTCCACGCCGGGGGCGTACTTCGCCGCCAGCTCGGAGGCGAACTCGGTGGCGATGGATCCGCCCGAGTACCCGACCAGCCCGACGGGGGTCGTGGCCCGGGGCACGTCGAGGAGGTTCTCGGCGGCGCGGATGCCGTCCAGCGTGTTGTAGCCGGACTCCTGCCCCGCACCCCAATCCAGGTTGGTGCCCTCGTAGTCGGTGTCGACGACGGTGTACCCCGCGGCGACATAGCTGCCGATCAGCGTCTGCTCGTCGGAGTCATAGCCCGAGTTGCCGCCCTGCAGGGTGTAGGACGGGTCACAGACGGGGCCCAGCGCGTCATAGGCGGTCTGGTAGGAGACGATCCGCGTCACCGCCGCCGGGGTGGCCGGCTGGATGATCGTCGCCACGGTGGCCGTCGGCTCACCCTGCTCCCCGGTGGTCCGGAACAGGACCTGGGTCGCGCTGATCGGGGTGGACGTGCCGAGATCGGCATCGGGGATCGTGCGCTGGCGCAGGATCGATCCCGGCGCGACGCCGTTCAGGTCGCTCGCGGAGTAGCTGTAGAAGGGGTCGGCGGAGGGCAGCGGCGGATCAGCCAGCGCGGGCCCGGCGGCGAGGGCGAGAGCCCAGAGGAGCAACGCGCAGACGACCACCAGCCCTCGCGGTGAAAAGCGTCCCGGCAACGACGGCACCTGCTTGCGACGGCTCACGATTCGGCTCCTTCCTCAGCGACAGCCCTGCCCCTATGAATGGCGATCCTATACCCGCTCGCGGTCACCGCCATGCAGCGCGGCGCCGATGCCGTCTACCGGAACAGGTCCGCGGCGGCGTCGCGCAGGAGCGGGACGACGCCGGGGCCGTCCTGGGCGGTGACGTGGCGCCCCGCGCCGCTGACGAGCACCGCGGGCTGCATCGCGTCCTTGGCCCGGGCGAGGTCCGCGGCCGCGGCCAGCTCGTCGGCGACTGCGATCCAGGTCGCCCGGAGCTCGCGCCCGCGGGCATCGGTGCGCCCGCGCCAGTCCTCCAGCGGCGCCAGTCCGGCGCAGCCGATGGCCACGTCGACCTGGCCGTTGCGCCATGCGCGCCCGAAGGAATCGGTGATGAGGACCGCGGGGGCGACACCGAGGCGCACGCGCAGGCCGGCGCGCAGCCGCCGCGCGGAGTCGTCGGGATCGACGGGGAGCAGGATGACCGTGTCGTCGTCGGGGGCGTTGGAGGCGTCGACGCCGGCGTTGGCGCACACGAAGCCGTGGTGGGTCACGCTGATCAGGACCCCGCGGGTGGCGCGGCGGACCTCGCGGGTCTCGTCCAGGACCACCTGCACGTGGCGCGGGTCCTTGTCCAGTTCGGCGGCCAGCGCTCGCGCGCGCTCGGTCACGGTGACCTGCGACAGAGTGCGGGTGCGGCCCTCGGCCTTGGAGATGAACTTGTGGGCCACCACCAGGACGTCCGCATCCGACGGCGCGCCCGGAGGCATGGCGGCGGCGATGAGTTCGGCGGGATCGTCGCCGGCGCGAATCTCGGGCAGCCCGTCCAGCGCCACGGCCGTGATCGCGGCGCCCATGCGACGGCGGTCAGGCGCGGCTGCGCGCCAGCTGTCGCAGCATGCCGCGGGTGTGGGCCGCGCCGCCGCGAGTGTCGTCCAGGGTGGTCTCGACCGCCTGGAGGTCCTCGGGGGTGTCGAGGTCGAGCGCCAGCGACGCCACCTCGACCGTATGAGCCGTGATCCCGGCGGCCGATGCATGGCGATGGTGGCGATCGTGGCTGCCCGGCCCGAAGGAGGGCTTCATCGCGTCGGGCGGCTGGAGCAGGAGCGCGTTGGTGCCGGTGCCGTGGCGGTCGGGCACGATCAGCACAAACGGGGGCTCGACCGGGCGGGCGATCAGCTCGTCGAGCTCGACGGGGTCCAGCAGCGGGGTGTCGCCGGGAACGAGGAGCACGCGCTCGGCCCCCAGTTCGATGGCCGTGGCGATGCCGCGGCCGGCGGCGTCGTTGTGGCCGCTGTCCTCGTCGTCGGCGACCAGCGCCCCGTAGCCACCGGCGATCCGCTGGGCGTTGTGGTCCCGTGAGACGACGAGCACCTGGTCCACCAGCTTGGCCCGGCGCAAGGCGACGAGCACGTCAGAGAACATCGCCTCCACCAGCGCCCGCCGGGGGCGGGGGTCAAGCTCCTCCGCGAGCCTCGTCTTGGCGTCGTCGAGCGTCTTGATCGGGAGGATCGCGAGGGTCGTCACGGCAGGTACACGCTAGCTGGCGCGCGGGCGGATCCGGCGGGTACGCGGAATGTGCGCTGTCATTTCCTCAGTCCCAGAGCGAACTGGAGCGTCTGCTCGGCCACGCGGCGCCGGGCGGGAGCGTCATCCATGAGCACGCTGGTCTCCAGCACGGGCAGCGCGCGGGTGCGCTGGTCGGCGACGAGGCCGTCGACGATGCCCGCGTAGGTCTCGGCGATCCCGGCGCTCGAGACGCTGCGCCGCGCCCACCGCAGGAAGGCCTCCGTCGGCCCCTTGAGGACCTGGCCCTTGACCAGCGGACTGACGGCGACGACGGCGGCGGGGCTGGCGGTGAGCGCTTCGGTGAGGCCGGGGAGGGCGAGGATCGGACCGATGGAGATGATCGGGTTGGACGGCCCGATGACGATCGCTCGCGCGTTCGCGATGGCCTCGAGCACCTCGGGCGTGGGCGCCGCCGCGCGTGCGTGGCGGAAGTCGACGTCCTGGACGGGCCCCTCGCCGCGCCGGCGAATGAGGAACTCCTGGAGCGAGAACCAGCTCCCGTCGGCCATCACCCGGGTCCGTACCGGCTTGTCTGACATCGGCAGCACCCGGGCGCGTACGTCCAGCGCGGCGCAGATGCGCGCGTGGGCCTCGGTCAGGCGTGCGCCGTTGTCCAGCGCGCGCGCCCGCTCGATGGCGATGGCGAGGTCCCGGTCGCCCAGGTTGAACCAGACGTCGACGCCGAGCTCACGCAGCCCCTCCATCACGGAGAAGGTGTCGTCCTTGAGCCCCCAGCCGCGTTCGTCGATCCGATCAGCCAGCCAGAACGTCACCAGGTCGGGGTCAGGGGAGACATGGCCCCCGTAGATGTCGACGTCGTCGCCCGTGTTGGCCACCACGACCAGATCGTCGGCGCCGACGACGTCGAGCATCCCGCGCGCCAGCTTCGCTCCACCGGTCCCGCCGGCGAGCACGACGACGGGGCCCATCGGCGTCATGGGTGTGTGCGCACTCAGTCCAGGCCCGTGATCTTGATGCCCGCCCGCGTCTTGTGGCGGACGTTGATGGAGATCAGCAACGGCGTGAACTGCTCGACGATGCGCGCCATCTCCAGCGGGCCACAGTCCACCCCTCGGAGCCCGTCGATCCTGTCGACGAGCTCGATGACCTTGGCCTTGTCGGCCTTGCGGTCCCCGCAGACGAGCACGTCCTCGTCGAGCTGGTGATCGAGGTCGGTGAGGAGCGCGGCGCTGACGGTGTGAAAGGCCGAGACGACGCGGACGCCTTCGGGGACCATCTCCTGGGCCTGCTGTGCCGCGGAGCCCTGCCACACCCCGAGCGTGCGCGTCGCCTTGCCGCTCACCGCGGCCGCGAGCGGCACCGTGGCGTCGATTACGAGCTGCTCGGGTCCGAGCGCCTGCTTGAGGTTGGTGAGCGTCTCCGAGTGAGACCGGAAGGGGACGCTGAGAATCACGATCTCGGCGCCCTGCACGGCGTCGGCGTTCTCCGCCCCGGTGACGGTGGCGCCCGGGACCTCGGCCTGCGCCTTGGCCGCCGCCTCCTGCGCGCGGCCGCCGTCACGCGAGCCGATCACGATCGGGACGCCGGCGCGGCCGAGCCGCACCGCCAGCCCGAAGCCCAGCGCGCCCGTCCCGCCCACTATGCACACGGAGGATGACACGAAGTCCGGCAGTCTAAGGATTGTCAGCGCGCGGCCTGGGCTGCGTGCGGCGCCGGGGCGGTTGAGGCCTGGGTCCGGGCCAGGTCGGCGTCGATCGCGTCGACCAGCGTCAGGGTGAAGTGAAGGAGCCCGTCGGTGGCCGCCGGGTCCAGCGCCGCCGGGATGTCGCCTGGCTGATGAGAGCGCAGCGCGAGCCCGCGGGCGTCGAGGCAGCCGACGGTGAGCGCCGGGATCCGTCGCGCCCGGGCGGGCAGAGCGGGGGAGGTGCCGCGGCCGCGGTGGGGCCGGGCCGATCCACCCGCGCGGGCGGCGAGCCCGCGCAGCCGCGCCAGGTACCGCAGCGGCACGAGCGGCCCGTCAGAGACCCACCACCGGGGACGGCCGGACCCGGCGGCGGCGATGCCGAGCACGATCGTGTTGGCGGGGCGCAGTTCGCCGCGGCGCGCGCGCAGGTGGCGGCGCAGCCCCACCATTCCGGCCTCGCCGGCGCCCTGCAGGACGAGTTCGACGTCCAGCCGTGCGGGCGGGGCTGCGTCGAGCGCGCGCACGAGGGCGATCGCCACTCCGGCTCCCGTGCCGTTGTCGCCCGCGGCCGGGCCGAACGGCGCGCCGCCCAGCTCGAGCAGTAGCGCCAGCGCGAGGACGAGGGCGGCGGTGGGGATGAGCTGCGCGACCGCGATCGGGGTGCCGGCGCTGCCGCCGTGGCGCACCACGGCCACCGCGACCAGCCAGGCCATCGCGATGACCAGCCAGCCCGTCCACCCGGGGCTCAGCGGGCCGGTGAGCCGTCTCAGGCGCGCCACGGGGGCGCGCAGCCAGTTGCGGTAGACCAGGCCGGTGCGGCCCGCGTCGTAGTTGGCGGTGACGATGAGACGGATGCGCGCCGGGGTGCCGCTCGCGGCGCCTGGAGTGGTTGGCGGGGCCGGGGCCCGGCTGACCACGTTCTGGCTCGCGTGCTCCCGGGTCAACCGGCGCCCAGGCGAGTGACCGGTGACCGCGTCGGCGATCACGCACAGCAGCGCCCCCAGGATGATCGCGCCGCCCAGAAAGCCGTGATGGACCGCCAGCAGGCTGCCGACGATCGCCGCCAGGGTGTGCCACGCCTGAGCGAGCGCCCAGTTCGGCCGGCACCAGAACGTCTGCAGCGACGCCCGGCGGCGCCCGCCGCGCAGTTGACCGGCCAGCCATACGGCCGCGCGGCGCTCGGCGTCGGTGCCGGCGCCCCGTCGCTCGAATCGGCTCAGCTGCGTGGCGGTGTCCAGGGCCTGCATGACGGCGGATGATCCCAGGGGCGGGCGGCGTGCGCGGCCGGTCGATCTCAGGGGCGGCCGGGCATGCGCCGCCGATCTAGTACAACCGTGCGAGATGAGCGTCTCCGAAGAGGAACTGCTGGCCGTAGCCCACGAGGCCGCGCGCGCCGCCGCACAGGAGCTGATGTCCCGGTTCGGGGGCCACGTGCGAGGCGTGCGGACCAAGAGCACCGCGACGGACCCGGTCTCGGAGGCCGATCTCGCCGCCGAGGCGGAGATCCGCCGCGTCCTGGGCGAGCGGCGCCCCGCCGACGCGATCCTCGGCGAGGAGGGCGGGGCGACCGGCGACGGCGAGCTGCGTTGGATCGTCGACCCCCTCGACGGCACCGTCAACTTCCTGTTCGGGATCCCGCAGTTCTCGGTCAGCGTCGCCTGTCAGGACCGCGAGGGCATGGTGGTCGGCGTGGTCCTTGACCCGGTCCGCGAGGAGACCTTCGCCGCCGCCCGCTCGGGCCCGCCGACGCTCAACGGCGAGACGATCTCCGGCTCGGCGCGCGACGACCTCGCCACGGCGCTCGTCTCGACCGGCTTTGCCTATGACGCCGCCGTCCGCGCCAAGCAGGCGGTGGTGATGGGTCGGGTCCTGCCCCGCGTCCGCGACATCCGCCGGGCCGGGTCAGCCGCGCTGGACCTCGCGTGGCTCGCCTGCGGGCGCTATGACGCCTACTACGAGCGCGGCGTCAACCTCTGGGACTACGCCGCGGGCGGCCTGATCGCCTCACGCGCCGGCGTCGTCGTCCGTGAGCTCGACCCCGCCGACGACGGGCCGGCGGGCCTGGCGGCGGCGGCCCCGGCGCTCATGGACGAGTTGCTGGGCCTGATCCTCGACGGCGCCCAGCCCTAGACTTCGCCTCCACCGCGGCGGTGGTGGAACGGTAGACACGATGGATTCAAAATCCATTGGCCGAGAGGCCGTGAGGGTTCGAATCCCTCCCGCCGTATGTGCGCGGAAAGGATTTGGGACCCACGGCCCATCCGAGGGCCGCGGGTCCCATGATCACGTGCTGATGGGGGCACATCAACACGCGGATAGCGTCCATGCTGACGGAAGATTCTGGACGTGGCCGGAGATTCCTGGGCTCACACGTAACTTTTGGATCGCTTCCACGTTCCAGATGAACTTGGGGCCGCGGTTCCCAACGGTGGAGCAGCCCGGGGCGCTTGATCAGTGTCCTGGGAGCAATCCACCGCATTCCCATCGCTCGGTGCCACGGCCGGATCAGGCGCCGGACGGGTTGACCGGGACCGCGAAGGCGACGGTGTCGACGTCGGTCATGGTCGAGCACTGCAGGTACCAGCGGTAGTCGACGCCCAGCCCGGCCACGAAGTCCGGGATGACCACGAGGTCGTCGGGCGTGTGGTAGCAGGCGATGGCCAGGCGCGGGCGCTGGGTGCGGATCGTCTCCGCGGCGCCCTGAAGCACGCCGAGGTCCGCGCCCTCGACGTCGACCTTGAGGAAGTCCACGCGCGGGATCGCGCCGTCACGCACGAGCTCGTCGATGGTCCGGGTGCGCATCGGAATGGACTCGAACTCGCCGGTCGTGCCGGCCTGGGTCTGCAGCGTGGCGCCGGCGGCGATCACGTCGGGCATCCAGACCTCGACACCGGGCTCCGGGCCGAGCGGATCGGTCCAGACGTGGATCCGCTCTGCCAGGCCGGGGTTCAGAGCCAGGTTCTGCTCGAGCAGGCGGCGGTTGCCCGGGGTGGGCTCGAACGTGTGGACGATCCCCGTCGGGCCGGCCGCGTGCGCGAACCACAGGGCGGTATCGCCCCAGCATCCGCCGGCGTCCAGGACGACATCGCCGTGACGGGGCTTGGCGGGGACCGACTCATCGCGGTACGCGTACTGCGAGAAGGCCATGGTCGAGGCGAGCGGCAGCGGGGACCCCAACACCTCGAACGGGAGCCCGAACGGCCGCAGGTCGTAATGGTGGATCTGCCACTCGACGGGCAGGCCCGGGAAGTGGGTGACAAAGCCCTTGCGCAGCGCGTGGGCGCCGAGGGAGATGACCGTGCGCCGGTACTGGTCGGGCTCGAGCTGGAGGCGGACGTGCACCGGGCCCAGCGCGCGATAGGCCAGGAACCGCAACAGGAGCCCACGGCTGGCCTCGTCGCCCAGCCCGTTCCAGAGGGTCGTGGCCCGCTCGAGGATGGTGAGCTGCTCGTCGATGCGCTGTCCCGCCAGCGCGGGATCGGGGAGCTCGACCCCGAACGGCTGGAAGAGATAGTCGACGTTGTCGGGCAGGTGGGTCGCCTGCGCCTCGGCGACGATCTGGAAGAAGCGGGCCCGGCGCGTGTGGTCGGGCGCGGCCGGCCCTTCGCCGTGATGCTCAGGCACGCGGCGAAAGGCTACGCCGTGGCGGCAGAGGGGCCCACCGCGACCGGCTTGGAGCCCCGGCGTCGGGCCTCCTCCTCGGGCACCTCGAGCTCCACGTTCCAGCCCTGCGAGAAGCCGATCATGGAGAACACGATGAGCGCGATCTCCACCGGGATGATCAGCAGCGTGATCGTGCCGAGCACGTCGGTGCTCAGGCCCGAGCCGCCGAACAGCGACTGGGCGGCGGCGAAGCCATGGTGGTTGCGGTCAAACCAACTGGTGCCGTCGAGCCCGAGGCCGGCGATGACGGCGATGATGAGCAGCAGGACGGCCAGTGCGGCGGCGATCGGCAGGATCCCGCGGGCCCAGCGCAGGATGTAGAACGCCAGGACGATGTAGACGGCCGACCAGATGAAGTTGACCGGCTTCATCCCCTGGAGCTTGCTCCACCCGCCGATGGTGAGGATCATCATCAGCACCACCGAGGCGATGAGCAGAGCCACGACGATGAGCTTGGTCAGCTTGCAGATCGCCTTGTCCCGGTTGGGATGGATGACCGCGTAGCCGGGCCGGACGTTGCGCACCTGAGCCACGAGGGCGGACCTTACCTGCTGGAAGCGCTGGACATGGGCACAGCATTCCCGGTCAGCGTGCCTCACAATCCTCGCCACGCCTCGCGGGCGTGGTGAAACGGTAGACACGCCGGCTTTAGGTGCCGGTGGGCGCAAGCCCGTGGGGGTTCGACTCCCTCCGCCCGCACTCCGCCCGCGCTCGGCCCGCACTCCGCCGGCACTCGGCCCGCCACTCCCCGGCACGCCGTCCGTCTGCCTCAGAGCCGGGCGGCCACCGACCGCTCCTTGGACCACTGCCAGAGCGCCTTGTCCAGCGTGCGGATCGAGACGCCGGACCGAGCGGCCAACGTGCGGCAGGCCTCCAGGTAGCCCAGCCAGAAGCTGATCGGGTACTGGGACCGGGGCTTGACCCCCAGCGACTCCAGTGCCCGGACGTCCAGGATCGGATAGAGGGCCGGGAAGGCGAAGTACAGGAGCGTCGAGGCCGTGGGGACGCCCACACCGCTGAGCGAGAGCAGCGCCTGCATCCGGACGGTCTCGTCGGGCTCGGCGAGGGCGCGGCGGGTGGCGGCGCGCACCGCCGGCTCCGTGTTGAGCGCGACCTTGGGTGCGCTGCGCGGGGTCTTCCACGCGCACACGCGCAGGAACTCGCGGCGCAGGTAGTAGCCGCGCGCGCGGGCCGCGGCCCCGATCGTCTCCCGGGAGCTCTCATCGACGGTGGGGAAGCGGGCCGCGAGCTCGGGCACCTGGTCGAGGGGGAACTGGATCTCGAATACAGGCACAGGCCGGTACCATCGCAGGACCTCACAGGGGAGTGAGTTAATGGCTATGCGCGCGGTCTCCAAAACCGTGAATCCGGGTTCGAATCCCGGCTCCCCTGCTTTCCCGGCTGCCCTTGTGATGCTCTCGCACACCGTCTACCGCACGTTCCACACCTCCCGGCGGCGTGAGTTCATCCGGATCACCGAGGACGTCGCCGAGGCGGTCCGCGACGCCGGCATCGCCGAGGGCATGGCGCTGGTGTGTGCCATGCACATCACCGCCGGCGTCTGGATCAACGACGACGAGCCCGGCCTCCAGGCCGACACGCTGGAGTGGCTGGACAAGCTTGCGCCGCCCAGCTGGGCCGAGCCGGCCAACGAGGTCGCCCGGGAGCTGCTCCCCGACCCGGGGGACTACCGCCACCACCGCGGCGGCGAGGACAACGGTGACGCCCATCTCAAGAACCTGCTCGTCCACCACCAGGTGATCGTCCCGGTCACCGAGGGCCGGCTCGATCTCGGCCCCTGGCAGCAGGTCTTCTACTGCGAGTTCGACGGCGGGCGCCCGAAGCGGCTCGTCATGAAGGTGCTGGGGGAGTAGGCGCTGGAGGCCTCGAGGATCTTCGCGCCCGGCGTCCTGGCCGGGCAAGTGGCGCTCGTCACCGGGGGCGGGACCAATCTCGGCAAGGCCGCGGCGGCCGAGCTGGTGCGCTGCGGGGCGACCGTCGTGATCGCCGGGCGGCGGGAGGAGATCCTGGCCGAGACGGCGGCCGAGCTGGGGGAGGGGTGCTCATGGGTGTCCGGGGACATCCGCGAGCACGCGGGCGCCGAGGCCATCGTCTCCGGCGTCCTGGAGCGTCACGGGCGTCTGGACTTCCTGCTCAACAACGCCGGCGGCCAGTACTTCGTCCCCGCCGAGGGCATCACCGCCAAGGGGTGGAGCGCGGTCCAACGGCTCAACGTCTCCGGCACGCTGGCGATGTGCGAGGCCGCCTACGACCTGGCCATGCGCGCTTCGGGCGGGACGATCGTCAACGTGACGGTCTCGCCCCACCAGGGCTTTCCGGCGATGGCCCATACCGGCGCCGCCCGGGCGGCGGTCGAGGCGCTCACCAAAGAGCTGGCGGCGCGATGGGCTCCTGACGAGGTCGCGGTCAGCGCGGTCGCGCTCGGCCGCCTGGCCACCGAGTCGCTGAAGAAGTACCCGGCCGAGCTGTGGCGGCGAGCCGCGGAGTCGGTGCCGCTCCAGCGCCTCGGCGAGGTGGAGGAGTACGCGTGGCTGGTCGCGCTCCTGGCGACGCCGATGGGGCGCTCTCTCTCCGGGTCGGTGGTGACGCTCGACGGCGCTCTGGACAACTGGACCGGACCGTGGCCGCCACAAGATCTCGTGCGCGACGGTGACGTCCCCACCGAGGAGCGCCAAGGGACCGTCGCGCCGCCGCCCTCGGGCGACTGACGCTCGACGAAAGTGTGAACGGTTCGCGGCCCGGAGCAGGGTCGCGAAAATTTTGCTTCACCAAACCTCACCATCGTTCCGCGCACCTGATTGGTCCGCTTGATGAGCGGATATTTAGATGCCTACACTCCGAAAATTGATGTATTGATGGTGTCCAAGGCGTCGTCAGCGTCGCGCGTGGACGGGACCGTTTCAGTCACATGACAGGGATTGACACTCCTGTGATGTGAGACCCGCTGCCCACCGACGTCGCAGCCGCGCCCCGGGCATCAGATCGGCCACGACGAACGAGAGGCGGCGTGTAGATGTCTGTGAACGGCCGGGGCGCCACTGCTCCCAGGCTCAACAATGCTGACGCGAACTCCCTGCGCGAGTTCTGGGACGTCTACGAGTCGCAGTTCGCGGAGATCGGCGCCCAGCTTGCCGAGGATGCCGCCGCTCATCCTGAGCTCGCGAACTTCATCGGTGCCGGCGACGCCGAGAGCGTGGCCGAGAACCGCGAGCGGATCGGCGAGGCGATCAACGAAGGCGACTGGGACGCCTACCTCGCGGACATGGTCGACACCGGTGCGAGGTACGCCGAGGCAGGGCTGAGCTTCTCGGCTTGGTTCGCCACCGGCCGAGCGCTCCGGTCCAAGCTCGTCCCGCTGCTCATCGACGAGCTCGGCGACGAGCCCGAGCGGCTTGCCGACGCGCTGCGCGGCGTCTCGATCTTCATTGATCTCGTGATCCTCGCCGTCGCTGACAGCTTCATCGATTCCAAGCAGCGGATCATCCTCGAGCAGCAGGACGTGCTGCGCGGCCTGTCGACCCCGGTGCTCGAGTTGCGGGACGGCCTGTTGCTGGTCCCGCTGATCGGCTTCATCGATTCAGAACGGGCGCTGTTGCTCACCGGCAAGCTGCTGGAGGCAATCGCCGCCCGTCGCGCCGTCGCCGGGACGGAGATCAACGTGCTGGAGGCCGCCGATGGCCCGGACGCTCATCAACGATCACGGTCTGGCCGGCCGGGTGATCATGCTCTCGAGCATCGTCGACCCGCGAGACCGGCTGGAGGCGCGCCGAGCCGGCGTTGGCCGCTACCTGGTCAAGCCCCCCGAGCGCGACATGCTGCTCGCCGCCGTCCGGGCCGCCGCCGCGCACTCGCGCGTCGCCTGACTTCGCGTCGCCGCGGTCCACTCAGCGCGTCGCCTGACTTCGCGTCGCGCTTCGCGTGGCGCGGCCCGCCTGCGCGTGCCCTGAGCCCAGCCGCCGCGTTACCATCGGACGTCCCGCGGGCGAAGTGTTGTGGTTGCACAAAAGCCTTCCAAGCTTTTAGGGCGGGTTCGATTCCCGTCGCCCGCTCTTGCGCCGGTTATCATCGGCGAGTCACGGGGAGTGGCGCAGTCTGGTAGCGCACCCGGCTGGGGGCCGGGCGGTCGCAGGTTCAAATCCTGTCTCCCCGATGTAGGAACTAGCTGCAAATCGGAAGTTTTCGGTTTGCAGCTTTTTCGTTCTGAACGCCCAGAGGGCGGGCAGTCGGCCAATTCGTCGAGGGTGCTCGCTGACTGTGGTGGGATCGAAGAGACTGATCCGGATGGACCCGCTCACGGATCCGCGCTCACTCGCCACCGAGGAGCTCACGCTTCTTATCCAGGAGCTCATCAGTCGGGAGCAAGAGGTTTCCGACACTCGCCAGGCGCTCCACGCGCAGATCGACGCCCTGCGCGGGGTACTCGTTGACCGGCTTCGCAAGGGAGGCAAGGACGTCATCTTCGGCCCCGACACCCTCGGCCCCGGGCCGTCCGGCGTTCGTGAGCCAATAACTCCCCGTCCGCACCAAGGCGCTGACGGGATCGCGCTACCGGAGCCGCGGGACGCGGATGTCGAGCTCGGCAGATGATCGCCTTTTGGATTCACCATCCGGTGGGTTCGCTGAGCAGTCCGGAGCGTCAGAGGGGAACGGCTACCGAACGCGGGTGTCTTGGGTCGCCTGGCGGTCGAGCTCTTACACCGAGGATGAGAATCCTCCGGCGGCTCGTCCTCGAGCGCAGCTTTATGTCGGGGGGCTACGCGTGGTGGAGGTGCGCTGATAGTCCGGCGACGCAGAATGCCTGAAAGGACTCGTCGCCTGTGCCGACCTCGACGTCGAGATCGGTAAGCCATCGCACGGCCACGCACAGCCGGGCCGTGGATCTGACCGGCGCCGGACGGGCGGTCGTGAGCCGCGCCACAACCTGGTCACGGATGTCGGGCGAGAAGAACAGGCCGATCATCGCCGGGTCAAAATCGGGGTGCGACAGGCAGGCGTCGCCCCAGTCCAGCACCCCCGTCACTCGGCCGGTGCCCGGATCATGCAGAACATGCTCTGGCTTCAGATCGGCGTGGGCGAGCACGCGCCTGGAACGTCGGGCGCCACTGCCGCTGCGCTCGTAATCGATCCAGAGGGCCTCGACCCGGTCGACGTTCGCGGCGCCGAGCAGGGTGGCATGCCGGTGATGTAACTCTCGCTGAGCGGGGTGGCCGAAGCCGTGGTCAGGGCGTACCCTCGCGCCCGCGCCGCTCGCGGCGTCGAGCGATACCGTCCGCAGGGCGTCGATGACTGCGGCGAGGTGGCTAAGTGCGCGCGTGCGAGCTTTCGCTGAGAGGCTCTCGAGCGCGTCGACCGAAAGCGGGACCCCGACGAGCATGCGATACATCGACATCGTCGGCACGCCGTCGGGGGCACAGGTCACATACTCAAAGCGCGGGACCTGCGTGTTGAGCGCTGCGCCGAGCAGTGGCGCCAAGGCCACCTCACGCTCCAGCGACTGTGACGCCGCCGGCGTCAGCGGGAAGCGCGCCACCCAGTCGCCGTCGATTCGCCAGGCCACCGACTCCGTGCCCGCCCCGAGTCGCTCCACGGCGTCGACGGCCAAGGGCGTGTGGCTGCCAACGAACGCCGCGACCGCTTCGGTATCCCATGCCAGCGACGAGGGGTGATCCACCACGGGGACGAGGATGTCACGACGCCAGGGTGCCCGGTGGTCGTGAGTGCGGCGGCGCGATCCTGAGCTACGAACAGCGCGGCGTTTATCGAGCGGTGGCCTGTTGGAGGAGCTTGGTCTGTGGGGTGCCGGCGAGGGCTGGAGCGTTGTCGGTAGAGGACCAGACGTTGGTGTTGAGGAAGCCGAGGAACCGCTGCGCCTGCTCGGTCGTGGCGAAGTCGAGATCGACGATGATGTAGTTGGGGTTATCGACTGGGTGGTGGATGCGCTGTGCTTCGACGCCCGCCTTCGCGCGTGCTTCGGCGAGGCGGCCGAAGGCGTCAAGCCAGGCGTTGAGATCTGTGATGGGGTGCTCGATGTGCAGGGTGGTCATGACGTCTCCCGGGTCGGCTTCGTGGAGTCCGTCGCAGGCTAGGCTCGCGCGCGCCGCCGATCTATCCCAGATTGGTGGGGTCGCCGGCAGCATGACGGTGGCGAGGCGGCTGCGCGTATACGGTGTACTCGTGTCTGACAGATTCGGTTTTGCGCGCCCCCGCGCGCGCATAGAGCGAATCTGTGATGACCCGACGGATGCGGGCTCTGACGCCAGAGCGTTTCGCGTGCAGGTCCTGGAGCACCTGCGTAGAGCGGTGCGGTTTGACGCGTACGCGTGGCTGCTGACCGATCCTCAAACAGCTGTGGGCGCGGCGCCAGTCGCTGACGTCCCGTGGGTAGCGGAGCTGCCCAGACAGATCGCTCTGAAGTACTGCACGGCGCTGAACCGTTGGACGGCTCTCGGCGACTGTCCGGTGGCGCTGCTGTGTGAGGCGACCGGCGGGGATCTGGCGCAGAGCCTGATCTGGCGCGACCTGCTCGCCCACCACGGAGTCCACGACGCCGCTTCGGTGGTGTTTGCCGACCGGTTCGGCTGCTGGGGGTTCCTCGAGCTCTGGCGCTCAGAGACCGCCGGACGCTTCAGCCGAGACGAAGCCCGGTTTCTTGCCGATCTCGTGGAACCACTCACCTTGGCCCTCCGGCGCCTGCAGGCCAACACATTCACGGTTCGGCACACGCGCGAGCGGCCGCGCGTCGGTCCTGTGGTCTTGGTGCTCTCGCCTGAGCTGCAGGTCCGCGGTCAGACCGCCGAGACCGCGGAATATCTGAGGCTTCTCATTCCGCCTGCGCCGCACCGCGCCCCGATTCCGGCGGTCGCCTACAACGTGGCAGCCCAACTGCTGGCGATCGAAGCCGGCGTCGACAGCCACGCATCCAGCGCACGAGTGCATGTGACAGACGGGCTCTGGATGACCGCCCGCGCAGCACGGCTGGACGGCCCCGGGCCAGCTAGCGACCAGGACATCGCTGTCACCCTTGAGGAGAGTTCGGGCGCCGAACGAGTCGACATGTTCGGCCGGGCGTTCGGTCTCACCATCCGAGAGCGCGAGCTCGTCAACCATCTCGTGGCAGGCCTGGACACGCGTGAGGTCGCGCAGCGCATGTTCGTCTCGGAGAACACCGTCCAGGATCACCTCAAGGCGATCTTCGCGAAAACGGCGGTGCGCAGCCGCCGCACCTTGCTCGCCTGCGCGCTCGGAAGTTAACCGAACCGGGAGGCTGTCTCTTCGTCAGGCCTCGTGTGATCATCCGCTGGTGAACCTCTCCTACGACAAGCGAGCCGGCGTCGCCTACCTACGATTGCGTCCGTAAGAGGTTGGGCACTGAGACGGAATCAACACGGCGCTTCTTGTGGGTCCGCCAGCGGGCGACGGCGGCCGCGAGTATCACCCGATTGGGATGACCCGCGCTCACGTGCGCGGTCATATTCTGGCCGCCACTCGCTCCGAACAGGGTTGCGTGAGGGTGTGCGGGATGCGGTGGTGCCGCGATGTCCTCGTAGCAGCGATGTCAGGATCGACGGCAAACACCCATTCCCGGGAATCGGAGGCCCCTGACGGCCGCGGCCGATAGCAAGCATCGACGCCGACCCGGACGGCGCAGATAGAGAGGACACTCATGGCCGAACTCAACCTTGACCAGCTCGGACCCGTCGACTACGTCGTTGTCAGGTTTCCCGCCGACAAAGCAGACTTCTCGGGTGCGATGGCCGACGAGCTGAAGAAGCTGATGGACAGCGACACGGTGCGGGTGCTCGATCTCCTGATGGTCACCAAGGGCGGGGACGGCACGGTGGCGGTAGCCGAGTTGCGGGAGCACGACGAAACCGAGCTTGGCGAGCTGCGGTCCCTCGAGGCCGATCTGTCGCTGGTGCTGGCCTTGGAGGACGTCGAGCAGGTCGGCGCTGATCTCGAGCCCGGCAGCGCGGCTGCCGTGCTTGTGTGGGAGAACACGTGGGCTAGTCCGTTCGCATCGGCGATTCGCCATTCCGGCGGCGAGCTGATCGGCAGGGGTCACATCCCCACTCAGGCGCTCATCGCCGCAGCCGAGGAGGACCGCGAGGCGGCCGAGGCAGGGGCCTGACGTGGGGTCGTTGACGAGACGAAGTGGTCGTCCGGTCCCGTGATCCGAGGCCGGGCCCGAACACCCCTTCGACGGTCGCGCGGGCGACCTCACCCCGGGCGGCCCGCCACACCAGGTCAGGGTTTCTTATGCCCTCCGCAGTGACGACGAGCTGAGGTCCTCTGCCTGTGGCGCGCGCTGACCTGTCGCCGGACACGCGCCTCCAGCTCGCGCCGGGCATCCGGACGCGCTTGGACGCGGCCGGGCACCTGCTTGTCGACGCGCCCGACGGCACGATTATCGATGTGGGTCCGAACGGGTTCGTGACGTTGTCGATGTTCGCCCGACCGCTCAGCCTTGGGGCGGCGATCGAGCGACTTGAGGACGGCAGCGATGGCTCGACTGATTTCGTGCCGACGCTGAGTGTGATCAACATGCTGATCGAGGAGGGCGCGCTCGTGGCGCCCGACGCGGATCGGATCCCGACCAGGGGGTGGGCAGATCCCGTTGAGCACGCGCGTATGCTCCATGACGACCGCCGGACCGGTGACTACATCGCCGCCCTGCGCAAGGCAGTGCGACCCTCAGACATCGTTCTCGACATCGGCACCGGCAGCGGCGTGCTCGCGATCGCCGCCGCCCGAGCGGGAGCGCGTCACGTCTACGCCGTCGAGGCCAGCGATATCGCCGATGTCGCCGAGCGTGTGTTCGCCGCCAACGGCGTCAACGACAGGGTGACGCTGATTCGCGGCTGGTCCAGAGATATTGAGCTGCCCGAGCCGGCGGACGTGCTCGTGGCGGAGGTGATCGGCAACGAACCGTTCGAGGAGGAGATCCTCGAGACGACGCTCGACGCCCGGCGCCGGCTGCTGAAACCCGACGCGCGGCTCATTCCGCACACGCTCGAGCTGATGGCCCGTCCGCTGCTGATCCCGGATGCGGAGGCCAGGCAGCGCGCGATCGGCCCGCAGGCCATCCAACGCTGGCGACAGGTCTACGGGATCGAGTTTGAGCCGCTGCTCGACGCAGCCTTCCCCGGTCCGGTGAACAACCCGACCGAAGCCGATGTCCTCGCCCGGTGGCCACCGTCGGGTCCGCCGGTCACGCTCGCCACCGTCGAGCTCGGGTGCTACGAGCGACCCACCGTCGACGCGTGCGCCGAGCTCACCGTCGCGGACACCGCATGGGTCAATGCAATCGCCATAACGTTCCGCGCGCACCTACACGGAAGCCTCGTTCACACGCTTGATCCATGGAGGTGGCCGTCGTCGAGCTGGGCGACGTCGGTGTGGGTGCTTCCTGACCCCGTCTGGGTCGGGTCGGGCGACACCGTGCGGGTGCGCTACTGCCGCCGGGTACGGGGCCGGGCCGACGGATTGACCTGCGAGGTCTCGCCCGTTTTGGGTGATGCCGCAGCAGCCCCAACCGGCACGATAGAGGTGGCCCGGTTCCCGTGAAGTCACTGGAGCCGTGATGTCAACGCCGTTCATGATCAGGAGGAAGCGATGGGATTTGTACGTCGACGCGCTCGCCGCCGGACAGCGCTGGTGGTCGGAGGAGCGGCCTACGCAGCGGGCAGGCACCGGGGCGGTAACCAGGGCGACGAGGACGCGTCATACGACGAGCCGCCGCCCGAGGCAGCGCCTGCGCCCGCCCCGGCGAGCCCGAGCATCGACTACGGCGAGCTCGAGCAGCTCGGGAAGCTGCACGCCGACGGCACCCTGACCGACGAGGAGTTCGCGGCCGCGAAAGCCAAGATCCTCGGAACCTGACCCCCGCGATCGCCTCAATGCGGTCGCGTGTGCCCAGGCCAGCGGCCCGGTTGCCGGAACTCGTCGTCGAGGACTCGCCCGACGCGGCCGATTTGGCGCTGCTCGAGGAGCAGGTGGCGGCCGCCGCGATCGCCGCCGCCGGACTTGGTGAGGAACAGGAGTTCGGGGTCTTCGGTCGAGACGACGACGGTCGCGTCGTGGCGGGCATCTCCGCCATCGTCTGGGGCGGGTACTGCGAGCTCCAGGCGATGTGGGTCGAGGCATCGCTGCGCAACCGCGGGCTGGCGCACGCACTCTTCGCCGGCGCCGAAGCCGAGGCCCGCCGCAGAGGCTGCGGGCTCGTCGTGTTTCACGCCTACGACCTGCTCGCTCGCGGTCTCTACGAGCGGCTCGGATACGAGGCGGTCGGCGTCATCGAGAACTGCCCGGCGGGAAGCGCTGCCCGCTGGTACCGCAAGGTCCTGTGAGCGCCCTCCGACCCGGCGTGCCCGGTACGTATCTCAAGCCTTTCCAACGGCGCCGGATCGTCAGCGAGCGAGGATCGCGTCCACCGATTGCTGGCATTCCCCGGACCAGACGCCGAGCGCCGTGAAATTGCGAGCGTCACTATCAGTGGACTGACTGCGACTGCGCGTGTGGGAGCAGCGTCCCGCCCGGCGGACCCACGACTGCGATAGATCTCAGCCCTTTCCAGCCATCGACGAAGCCCAGGTCCGCGTTCGCAAGGGAACGTCTAACGCGCGTTTCGAGGGGGGCCTCGGGCCGTCACGGCCTGCGATTTGAGGGGCGACCTCGCCGACCGGCCATCGCTCTCGAGTTCTGGTTGCTCTCGCAGACCGGTCTGAGCCAGAGCCTGGCCGCAACGAGCATCAGGACCGAAGCGATCGCGCCAGCCGATCCGCCGGCGAGGGTGACCCCTAATGAAGTCGCGGCCAGGATCAGCAGGATGTAGAGGATGAGGGCGACGAGGAGGACGGAGGCTGAGTCGTCAGTGCGCGGGTCACGTCGCCGCGAGGGCGTACGAACACGTGTTTGTGCGACTGGGCCATGGGTAGATCAATCTCGGGGGCGACTAGCGCTCGGACGGATCGTTCGGCGTCGTTCCCCGATGCATTCAATCTCAAGGAGAACTGACGGCTTTTGACTGATCACGAAACATCCGAGCGGACCGCTGGGGGACTCATCGGCAAGCTCGCCGGCAAGGCGAAGGAAGCCGCCGGCGCGACGGTGGGAAATGGTGCGCTGGCTCGCGAGGGTCGTCTGCAACAGGCCCAGGTCGACGCTCAAGCAGAGGCCGACGCCACGGCCGCTGAGGCCAAGCAGCGCGACGCCGAGGCGTCTGTCGAGGCGGAGAAGGCCGAGACCGAGCTCGAGCGCCAGCGCTTGCAGAACGAGGTCGCGGCCCAGACGCGCGAGGAGCAGATCGAACGCGATCGCCGAGCGGCCGAGGACAAGGCGCACGCCGACGCCCTCCGCCACCAGGCGAGCGCGGAGAGCCAGCGGCGCGCTCAGGAGTCGGCGGCCGCCGACACCGAGAAGCGGGCCGAGCGTGACCGCGTTGTGGCCGCGCAGGAGGCGATCCGGCTCGAGCAGGCGGCCCGGCGAGTCGACGCCGAGGCCCAGGCGATTGACCCGAAGGAGAACCAGTGAGCGTTCGTGACATCTCCAGAACCGCGATCGGCAGCTACTTGAGGCTCGTTCGCATCCCGGTTGACGCCGTCATCGACCGGCTGCCCGGCAACGGGACCGGTCCGGCGCCGGCTGCCCGGCTGGTCGCTGACCGTGCGGAGGCCTCGGTGCGCGCGGCCCTCGCATCCCTGCTGGGTGACCCGAAGCTGCGCCAGGACGCGCAGCAGCGGGCATCCGCCGCAGACAAGCGCGAACAGGCCATGCGCCTGCGTGAGCAAGCCGACCGCACGACCGAGGAGGCAGACGATCGCCTTGCACAGCGCGAGGCTCAGGCCGAGCGCCGGCGCCAGCAGGCTCGTCAGCGGACGCAGACTCAGCGCGAGCACGCCGAGCAGCAGCGTCAGGAAAGCACCAAACGCGCCGCCGCCGCCGAGCGCAAGCGCCTCGACGCCAGCCGGACGGCGACCGCCCAGACCGAGCAGGCGGTCGAAAAGCGCGCGTCCAAGCAACGACTCCAGACGCTTGACGCGAAGACCGAGTCGCTCCAGGAAAAGGAGCAGGCGCTGACCGCCGCGGACGAGGCGCGCCGCCTGCGCGAAGCGGCGGCTCAGACCAAGGCCCAGCGCAAGAACGGCAGCGGCTAGTGGCGTAGCGCGCCGGAGAAAGTGACTCCGGCGCGCTCCCCGACCCCGCCTCGCGCTGCAGCATCACGGCGATGCCAGCTCGCTGCGAGCCCTGAGTGCACGCGGCTGGTGTTGAACCATGCGACGTATTCGATGATGACGAGCTCGGGCTGGCTGCGGGGTTGCCAGACGCGGTCGGCGATCAGCTCGGTCTGCTCAAACCGGTCCGTCCCTGCTGGGTCGCACAACGGGAACCTCCTGCGGACAGGTGCAGACCCGGATCTGGCGTAATACGAGGGAAGCCGCTTAGCGCCCCAGGATTTGGCGCGCCGCTTCCACGGCCGGCCGGGGGTCGGCATCTTGCTGTGCTGTGGACACGACTTGCAGGAGGGCGGCCACGTGCTGGTCGAATGCGCGGCGGCCGGCTCGGCTGAGGCTGGCTGAGGTGCGTGGACGCTTGCCGATGAAGGTTCTGCGGATCTCGACGTAGCCGGCCGATTCAAGGGTGGATAGCTGTTTGGATAGCGCCGAGTCAGACAGTCCGAGCTCGTCGCGGATGTACTTGAAGTCGGCCCGTTGCGCAGCGGCGAGCAGCGAGACGATCGCCAGCCGCGTCGGGGCGTGAATCAGCTCATCGAAACGAGCCGTGCTCATGGGTTCTGGCTGCCCGCCCGCGGTGCGTCGCTCACTCGCCGCCGGGCTTTGCTTTGCATGAGCGCGCTGAGATACCGATTCACGAGTGGTCCACCGATCACGATGACGGCTGCTCCGGCGGCGGTGCCGATCGTGCCCGGATCGGGGTCGTGGGCCGCGGCCAGGCTCGCCGCCGTGGCCACGATCGCGACATCGACCAGCACGATCAGAGCGAGTATCGCGGCTGCGCCACGACCCCCAGGGTGCGTGGTGCTGTGCACCTGGATGCGCCGGCGCACCGCGGGAATCGTCCGCGCGGTCAGCCCGGCCATGACGAGCACGACCAGCGGGATCGTGATGGCCTGCACGACCGCCCGCCGATTGTCTCGGGCGGCGCCGACGGCGACGATCCCCGCCGCCATGACCCACCAATACCAGACCGGGACGAGCACCGTCTTGATGACGCGCTCCTGCCGCTGCCTGATCTCGGCCAGCGCGGCTGCCGCCTCGCTGCCGTCCGCCGCGCTGCCGGCTGGCTGGTGTTTTTGCATGTCCGCGGACCCCTCCTCAGTGGAAACTACTTTCCTATATGGAAAGTATCACGGCCACGCCCGCTACACAAACGCCGTTCAACCGCGACCCCCACCGGGGTTTGCCCCACGGATCGCCGCCGTGTGAAGCTGAGGCGCCGGCTCCTGTGCGGATGCACGTACCCGCGGCCCCTCAGACGCGCTCCCACGAGACGGGCCAGAACAGGACCTAATCCGACCCCACGGCCCCATCACGCGATGGCGCTTACCACCGCAGGCACCGATCTCCCGGTGCGCGCGAGCCGGCCCGGGGGCGTCCCTTCACCCAAGGCCGGCCACGCCCGAGAGCAGACCAGATGGCTGCTCAGGTGGAATGCGGCCTGGTGGCCAAGTACGCCACCGAGTGGGAGCGCGCGGGAATGACGGCCGAGTCCTTCGTGCAACGCTTTAGGGTCCCGGTGCGGATTCGCATCGGCGCCATACACGGATTCTGAGCACTGCTCAGCGCAGGCAGGGCGCACGTCTCACTCCCCAAGGCTGAGCGGACATTTTCGGGCGCGCCAGGGGAAGGGCTCGTGCAACTCGGCGACGCCCCTAGCTTGTCCAAGATCAGGACCAAAACGTTGCTCTCCGGGCCGCGCGCCGATGCGCGGCCCGGAGATGACGCCGTTGATCAGTGGTTGTGCGTCCCGTCGTAAACCTGGCGAAGCGAGGCCTTGGTGTACCCGGCGGGGATCGTCCGGTCTTTGGCCAGGGCAATGTTGTTGGGCGTGGCCGGGTCCCAATCGCCCACGTTCAGATCAGGCGCGCCGGTCTGCACCGAGACGGTGCGCAACGGCTGAAAGGTCTGCGCATCGACATAAAGGGCGATCTGGGTGCTCGGGTTCCCGGGGGCGTTCGGCACCTCCAGCGAGAGCGCGATCACCTGCGTGCCGTCGACTGTCGCGGTCCCGTGTCGGATCACCTCGCCGCTCTGGAGCGCCTGTTGCACCTGCGCCGGAGTGCGGAACAACAGACTGGCAGACGGTCCCTCATTAAGGTTGGAGGCGGCCCGGTATTGATTCCGGCTATACGTGTGGGTTGTCGGGTTAAGGACGGTCTCGATGTCGGCTCCCACCCGTCCGGCGAGCCCAGGCGTCCAATGGTCGAAGGAGGTCAGCTCGGTCGTCCCATCGCTGTAGTACAGCGCGCCTCGCGAGTCGGAGGTCCTGTCCGGGGCAACGTACTCGTAGGCATCGCTCACCTTCCGTCCCAGGTTGATGAGCGAGCCGTCCGCGGCCACGTCGCCGCCCGCATAGGTGGCATACCGAACGAGCGTGCCGTTCTCGACGCTGGTGGCGATGTTCGCCTTCACGCGCCTGATGATGTACGCGGTGTCCTCGGTCGTCGCGGGGCCCGCCGAGGACGTAAGCGCCTTAGAGAACGCCAGCCGCGGCGTCGCCGTTCCGCTCAGGGCACCGCTCGCGACAACGACACCGGCCGCGATCGCGGCCGCCGCGCCGACCATGCTGAACCGCAGCGTGCTGCGCCGCCGGACCGGGAAGCGCCAGCGAGCTCGCCGCGGTCCGGCGATCTCCCGCTGAAGCACGGCTCGAATTCGCTCCTCCCCCGCGTCACCGGGGTCGGGGGTCGCGACGCCGACGTCTCGCAGCACGGTGAGAAGGTCGTTGGTCTCAGGCATGAGATCCTCCGTTGAGTTGGAGCTCCGCGGTGCCGGCCGGTCGGCCTGAGCGCAGCGACGTTGTCATCAGCCGCTTGCGCGCCCGCGTAATCCTCGAACTGATCGTGCCGACTGGCACGCCGACCGCGACCGCGGCCTGCTCTTGGGTCAGCTCGCCCCAGACCACGAGCAGCAGCGTGTCGCGCTCGACCGCTGGCAGCGCTCGAAGTGCCGCCACCAGCTCAGGCGCAAGACCTGATTCACCATGCTCGACCACCTCCGGTATCTCACGCGTCAGGCGCTCAAGCGCGGCCAGGCGACGACGCTCCAGCCGCCGATGATCCGCAATCACGTTGTTGGCGATCCCGAGCAGCCACGGCAGCGCCTCGTCATGATGGGCGCGATAGCCGGCCCGCCCGCGAAACGCTCGCACGAACACCTCAGACGCGACATCGTCACCCGCCTCGCCGATCCGTCGGATGGCGTAGCGCCTCACCGCTTGCCCGTGCCGCTCGAAAAGCGCGGCGAACAACACGGGCTCCTCGACGGCGCGCGCCAGCAACTCGGCGTCAGTTGAATTGGAGTGCATACCCGTTCATCGTTCGATCGCGCGAAATCCCTCGCGGACCACGCGTGGCTCCTGGACCGCATCACACCAGGCACGGGCACCAGCACAACCTTCTCGCTCCTGCCATCGCGTAGCGCAGGACCGGCTCAGGCGCGCACCCACGTCCGCAGCGCACGCGCCGGCACACACACGGAGAACCCTCACGCCCCCTGGACCAAACGTCGATCAGACTGCAGCATCCGCCAGGCCCGCAGCCTAGCGAGACCCGCTTCGCTTGACCGCGAGCACCCTGCCGGCACGCGCAAAGCGCCCTCTTCGCGCGGAAGTGCGCGGCCGCCTCGTCGCTGCCGTCACACGCGGAAGGGGAGACACCACGACAAGACTTCAGCGAACTGTTGGGATCCTCCGGGCGCTTCTGATGAACTCGGTGGCCGGCGCGTTTGATCGAACGCTGGTCGTGCCGGCGGACCCAACCTTTCGCGGAGCCCGGACGTCTGGAAGGGCGTACCAGCGCGGCGCGCACGCGGCCGGGCCCTCACCGGAAAGGAATTGAGATGGGTTCATCAGACAACAGCAGCATCCGATGAGGCTGGCGGGGCGCAAGCGCTCGAGTTTTGAGGCGTTCGCCGCGGCGCACAGCGCGGGGCTGATCAAGCTCGGGCTCATGGTCAGCGGAGATCGCGGACGCGCCGAGGACGCCGCCCAGGAGGCGCTCGTGCGCGTCTATCAGCGCTGGTCGCGTCTGGACGACCCGCTTGCCTATGCGCGGCGGATCGTCGTCAACGCGACTCGTGACGACTGGCGCCGGGCTGAGCGCGCGACGCGCGCGCACGACGACGCCGGGCGGCTGGCGCGCCTCGCTGACGTCGACGATGTCGAGGCGTCGTTTCTTGAGCGGGATGCGCTGTTGACGGCATTGGCCGCGCTGCCCCACCGACAGCGGGCGGTCATTGTGCTGCGCTACCTCAGCGAGCTCACCGAGGCCGAGACGGCCACCGTGCTCGAGATCTCGATCGGCACCGTCAAGAGCCAGGCCTTCGACGCGCTCGGCCGCCTCCGGGAGATCCTCGGGGCTGGACTGATCACCACCACCAGCGAAAGAGAGACGTGCTCATGACCGACAGCGACCTGATCGATGAGCTGCGCGACAGTATGCGCGCTCACACCGACCGGACAGAGGTTCCAGCGGGCTTCGCCGATGAGGCGCGCCGCACGGCCCGCCGGCGCTCGGCCCGCCGGGCTGCGGCGGCCGGAACCCCGCTGATCGCGGCTGCCGGAGTGGCGACCGTGCTCGCGACGACCGGCGGCTCCGCAGCCCCATCCTCACCGGCGGCGCCGACGCCGACCGTCACCGTGGGCGGAGGCCAGATTCAGGACACCGCATATATCGTCCGCCGGGTCAGCGCGCGGCTGGCGACTGTCCAGAGCGACGTGGTGAAGACGGTGGAAACAGGCGGCAACGGCAACCCGGGGACGAACGTCACGGCGACGAGCTGGGCGTACACCGATCCGCGATCGGGCGTCGCGTACACATCGAGCGATATGGCGTCGCCCAGCGGCACGAGCATCTACGTGCAGTTCATGGTCGCCACGCCGGCCGGCAATGGCGCGCGCTGGGTGTACACAAATCTGGACCCGGTCCAGCACCTCTACGCCGTTTCCAGCGATACTGGGTCAGCGGCCCCGACTCTCGCCGACGACATCCAGCAGATCAAGAAGGAGCTGGACAGCGGCCGGGCCACTGTGGACGGAACCGCCACCGTCGACGGTCAGCCGACCATCAAGCTCACGATGCCGACGCAGGAGGGGGGATGGACGAGCACGCTCTACGTCAATCCCCAGACCTACGCACCCGTGCAGAGCTTCGGCGAGGCGCCGGTCAACCCGCAGGACCCCTCCGCGGACACCGACACAACCACCGAGGAGTGGCTGCCGGCAACCTCGGAGAACATCGCCAACGCCCAGCTGGAGCAGATCCCGGCCAACTACACGCGGGTCTCGCAGACCGAATTGGAGAAAGCAAACCCGGCCGGTCGATAACGCAAGACCTGGCCTGACGTCAGAAGCTCACCGCCCCAGGGCCGACGGCATGGCCGGCGACCCCGGAGCGGGTCATGTCCTACGAGGGAACGCCGAGCGGCCACAGGTCGCCCTTGCGTGGGCGACCCGGCTCTGGTCGCCTTGAGTGGGTGTCGCTCACCGGGGGCCGTCGAGTGCGGTTGGGGGGATCGCGGGGATCGCGTTGGGGCGGCGAGGAGTGCATCGCGCTCGCGCGGTGGCGGCGGCGCTCGGTAGTGGGGGGGCCCAGGCGGCGGTAGGGGCGTGGCGCTCAGGTCGTGAGCTCGAGCGGGAGCGGCGAGGGTGGCTTGAGCTCCTCGAGGCGCAGGAGCGTCGTGATGCGGGCGGCACCGCCGCGGGTCGAGAGGCGCACGAGCACGCGTTGCAGCTCGGCGACCTCGCGCGCGATGACGAGCAGCATCGCGTCGGTCTCGCCGGTGACCCAGTCGGCGGAGATCACCTCGGGCATCGCGCGCACTGCGGCGGCGAACCGCCGGTGCGTGCGGTCGTCGTGCTGGGCGAGCGTGACGGCGACATAGACCTGGAGCGTGAACCCGGCCGCCGCCGAGTCGAGCCGCGCCGTGATCGAGCGGATGATCCCGGACTCTTTCAGCCGGCGGACGCGGTGGAGCGTGGCCGCGGGGGAGAGCTCGACGAGTCGCGCGAGCTCGACGTTCGCGCGGTCGGCGTCGCGCTGGAGCTCGTCGAGCAGCTTCAGGTCAACAAAATCAAGTGAAAGTGCCATTTGACGAAATATTGCATCGTCAAGTCCTCGAGATGTCAAATCGTGGCTCGTAAGCCGGGCGCGAGCGCCGACACTGAGAAGCATGAAGACGTACGACCGCACCGCGATCCTGTCGCTCGCCGCCGCCGGCGCCCTCTGGGGCCTCTCGGTTCCGCTGACCAAGCTCGCTCTCGGCTGGCTCGGTCCGGCGTGGGTGACGGTCGTGCGCTTCTCGGTCGCCGCGCCGCTGCTCGGGCTCGCTTCCCGCCGGGGCTTCCGTGAGGCGCTCGACCTGCGGGTCGTGCTGTCCGGGGCGGTCGGCTTCGGCGGCGTCGTCGTGCTCCAGAACGTCGGGATCGCCCGGACGAGCGTCACCCACGGCGCCGTGCTCGTCGGCGCGATGCCGGTCATCGTCGCGGTGATCGCCGCCGGTCTCGGTCACGGCCGCACCCGCCCACGCACCTGGGCGGGCTATGCCGTCGCGCTCGTCGGAATCACGCTCGTCGCGGGCTCCCGCGGCAGCGGCGCGACGGCCGTCGGCGACCTCCTGGTTCTTGCCTCCGTCGGCCTCTCCGCGGTGTTCCTCGTGATCCAGCCGAAGCTGCTCGCCGGCCGCGACGCGGCGGCGGTCACTGCGGTCCAGTTCGCCGCCGGCGGACTCGTCGCACTGCCCGTAGCGCTGATCACCGGCCACCTGCCCAACGCCGCGCCGAGCACGCTGACCCCGGTGATCGCGCTCGTCGCGCTGACGCTGGCCGGCACGCTGCTGCCCTTCTGGCTGTTCGCCCACGGCCAGGCGCGGGTGCCGGCCGCGCTCGCCGGCGTGTTCGTCAACCTCGAACCGCTCGTCGGGGCGGCGGTCGGTTGGATCGCGTTCGGCGACGTCGCCACCTCCGCCAACCTCTTCGGCGCTGTCGCCGTGCTCGCTGGAATCACCCTCAGCGTCTGGCCCGCGAGCCCCACCGCGCCCCCACGGCGCCGTTATCTGCCCTTGCGGGACAGACCCCGAACGCAGACGACGACGGTCGCTGCCAGCACCGCCGCCATCACATAGACGACGTCTCAAGTCGAGTGGTCGAACGCGAGCTGGACGCGAGCGCGTGCTGATCCGAGGACAGCCCGCCGCCGGATAACCCCGCTTGACCCGTGAGCGTCGCGGGCGCGACCTCATACGCCGAGAAGCCTGCCGCGATCAGGATCGGGGCGAGCAACGACCCGCCGCCCACGCCGTAGATCCCGCCGACAGTCCCGACCGCCAGCGACAACGACCAGATAGCGCACTGCAGTCGACGCGACGAAGCTGGACGCGGGCGCGGCATCCGCTGGCTGCCCAGCGCCAGCCACAGCCCGAGCGGCAAAAGCACGCCAGCCACAACCAACTCAAACGCACGGCCGCCCGACAGCAGCTCGACACGGATGATCGCGCCGCCGATCACCCCGGGAAGCGTGCCAGCGACGAGTAGTCCCGTGAGCGTATTCAGCAGTCGGCGCTCGTGCCAGAACCGCAGCAGTCCGCCGGGAACGGCCGCGACATTGAACAAGAGGTTCGTGGGCGTGACGGCTGGGCTGGGTACGTGCAGCACACTGAGCTGGATCGGCAACAGCAGAACCGCCCCAGACACGCCTGCGGGTGTCGCTACAAGCGCGAGCAGAAACGCGCAAACCGCCCCGACCGGCCATTCCCACGGCATCCCGCCAGGGCAATGAAAGCGACCCTCCGTTCGACAGGCGGTAGCGCTTTCCGGCCCGCACGAGACAGCACACATCGCTGCTCGGCCGCTCAGCTACTCAGGGTGCATGCAGTGTTCGCAGCAGCCCGCGTCGCTCGCCGCGAAGCCCACCGGGGCGCAGTCCGCGCAAACTTCGCCAGCCCAAGCTTCGCGGCACTCGTGCACGGCTAGGCCGGCGATGCCGAGGCCAATGATCGGGTCCAAGAACCACCAGCCAACCGCGGCGTTGGCGAGGATGCTGGCAAGCACCCCAGCCGCAGCGATCGCACACAGCCACGACTGAGCGGCGTCGCCGCTGACGGCGCCTGAGCCCAGCTGCGCGGCAACGCGGCTCTTGGCTCGCGCGAGGCCAGGCATCACGATGATCGCGCCTGTCGACACGGCGACACCCACCCAGCTGACCGTCGGATGCCGGCCGTCGACGAGCGTCGTGATGCCGTCGTAGAGCAGGTAGACAGCCAGCGCGGCGAAGCACCCAGCGATGAGCTGCTGCGCGCGGCGCTCAGCGGCCTCGCTCTGGATCCGATCTCCGGTCAAGCGCCAAATCACGATGCTGGCCGAGGCCAGCTCGATCAGCGAATCCAAGCCGAAGCCCAGCAGCGCGACCGAGCCCGCCACGAGCGCAGAGAGAACCGACGCACCCGCTTCGACCGTCATCCAGCCCACGCTCAACCATGAGAGGACCTTCGCGCGGCGTACCAGACCACTACGCACACCGCGTGAGGTCGAGGCAGCCGGCGCGGATACGGCGTTCGTGCCCACGCTTTCCAACCTTAGCCCCACCAATCACTGAAGCGTGCCGTTCGCAACGGGCTACAAGCAGTAGCCCGTACCGGCCGCCCACGCGTTTCACATCGGATGGCGCAGCGGACGCCGCCGAGGTCGGTGCGCCCCTTCGCCATGGGGGCCGGCGGCGTCGCATAGGCCGAACGCTCACCGGACAATCGCTCGGGCGGTGTCACGCCCTGAGTTTGGGCGAGGAGGAGGGCGCGCCGTGAGAGCTGTGGGAGACCCGCTCTGCCATCAGCGGCTACCAACAGCCACGCCTCACGCAGCTGTCCGGCCCCGGCCGCCATCGGGGAGAGACGAGCGGCGAAGTGTGACAATCGCCGACGGCGCGCCGCCTGAGTGGGACGGGCACCGTCACCGATCAACCGTTGCCCGTGTTGCCCCTGTCTCCCTCGCCCGAGGTCTTGAAGTACACGCAGCCGCTCACCCGGGTGGTGTTGCCCGCTCCCGTGATGGCCGCGCTGCTGATCGGAGTGCCCTCCTGGCTGAAGAGCACCTTCACCAACGGCCCTGACGGCGCGGCCGCGCCCCCCAATGGCGTGCAGTTGACCAGGCGGTTGACAGGGGGCGCACCGGTCTCATAGCTGAGTGGGCAGGTGTTGCGATCGCTGCGCGGACCCAAGATCGCTGAACGGACGCGGAAGCAGGCATCGGCTGCATCTGAGGCCGGCGAGTCTCGGGATCGGTGCGTAGTCGCGCCCCGGCCCTGCTTCCGCGACCCCCTAGGTACAGTGCCGGCCGACTGCGGGGCGATTCACGCACCCGGAGGGGTGCCGTGCGCCATCAGGATGTACACGCGCGAGCCCGGCGCCCACATACGAGCGCCGGGCCCTCGCGAGTCCCTGCCAGCGGATCCCCGCACACTGCGCGGAACCGCCTCTAGTCGTGCATCCGCGGGTCTACGTAGAAGTTGTAGACCTGGAAATCACTGCTCTTGCCGTCGGGCACGAGGGTGAACCGAACCAACTGCCATCCCGGCAGGCTGCCCGGGTGGATGTTGAACGGGTTCGACAGCGTCCACGCGGACTGCTGCCCGTGGACCTGGCCGACGTCCTGCGCCTGACCGGCGGTCTTGGTCCCGGCGTAGGCAACGTAGATGTGGACGCCCTGGGCGCCGGCGACGTCGCGGACCATGGTCCGTGCCGTCGGGTAGTCCGAGGAGACGCACATCGGCGGGCTGACCGCCTGCGAGCCGCTCGGCAGGTCCAGCGCGGAGCCCGCGCCGACCTGGCCGGTCTTGATCGACGCGCCCCCGCTGAGGGTCCAGCCGGCGCCGTTGAACGACCCGGGAGTCTCGCCGGCCGTCAACGTGTACCAGTTGCTGTCGTTCGCGGACAGAAACGGCTGGGTCAGCGCCGGAGCACTGCACGCGGAGCTGTCACCAAAGCCGAGCCCGCTCACGTCGACCTGAGAAGCCAGCGCAGGGCTGGCCGCGATGGATACGACCGCGGTCGTGAGGAAGCCGCAGACGCTCAGCGAGCGCGCGCGGCGGTTGAAACGGTACTTCTTCATTGGTATTTCACCTTCCGTGGTGAGAACTAACAGGTTGAGCGACCTCGCCGTACGACCCCGAATCCCGTCGGATCTGCCCTCGTGAGCGGCGGCTCAGTATGTTCGTTTTCGGCATCCTAGGATTTGCTGACACGAAACCGACGTGTTCTGGACGCTTGTCCAGTGCCTCAGCCCCGGGCTCAACGACACGCTTCCACGAGGGCGACGATTCGGGCCACCACCTCGGGGGCCGCAAGGTCCGTCGTGTCACGGTGTGCGCATCGGGCGCCGCCTGCAGCGGCGAGTGCTCGCGCCCGTCGAGGCCGTACAGATGCTTCCGGCGATCGAGCGTCCCATCGTCACTCTCGTCCGGGTCTCGCCGGCGCTTATCGAGGTGCACGAGCTTTTGCGGGATCGTCGGTTCCCAGGAGCAGCAGGTGGCCCATATGGGGGCGATGCGGCGACTGGACCGGCGCACCATGGTGCTCGAACGCGTGATCGTCGATCTGCAGAAGAAGGCCGATCATGCCATGGAACTCTTGCCGGATCCTGAGGACGATAATCGCACAGTGCTCGAAAAGGCAAAGACGCAATCGCCGGCGCCTAGGGCACAGGGCCAACACGATCCGGCGCCGTGCAGGGGTACGCCACGGCGGCCGGACACTGACCGATCGCTGCCCGCGGGACCGCGCCGTTGCTCAGCCGGACGCGGTGGTCGCCGTCGCAGGCACCCCAGTTGCCGGCGCGCCTTTGACCCCGACGCCAAGCGTGTAGCTCAGGTGCCCGCCCAGCCAGCCGCCGGCGCCCAGCGCCGCCGAGCCGGCGAGCGAGAGGAGTTTGCCGCGCCGGCGCGCGCCTCGTTTGCGCGCGACGTAGGAGCCGATCATGAGCGCGGTTGCCGTCGCGTTCGCGGCGGCGTGGACGAGGCCGGAACGCCGCACCGCGGCACTCCCTTGCTCGGCGTCCGCCCAGTCTGACCAGCCGGTGGCGACGGTCGCGCCGGCAGCGAGCACACCGGTCAGCAGTAGCCGATCTGCGGCGGATCGACTCTCTTCGCCGCCTGTCCAGTCCAACAGGACTGCGCTCGTCCACGTACCGATGGGCATGTCGGTCATGATCGGATGAAGGGCGTGACCCAGCCACGCGCCGCTCAGCACGTCCTTGGGAGCCCCATCCGGGACCAGCCCCCGAACCACTCGGCCGGCGGTCTTTGCTGGACCGTCGAGCGTCCGGACTGACTCAAGGCGCGCGACCAGAGAATTCAGGGCCGAGATCGTCATGCCCTTGGCGCTACCCACTCCCGACGGGCCTGACCCACAGCGGCGCTGCCCGAACCGCTGCTCGGGTGCTGTGCGCAACCAGCGTGTCGCCGCTCGGTCGCGTGGGTCGGGAGGTGGCCGGGTAGGACGCTGTCACGAGGATCAACATCGCCAGGAACGGAGAAGATATGGGCGATCGTGCGCAGCGAGTCAAAGGAAAGGCCGAGGAGCTCAAGGGCCGCGCCAAGCGGGAGTCGGGGAAGGCATCCGGGCGTCCTGGCACCGAGGCCCGTGGTGCTGGCGAGGAACTGAAGGGCAAGCTCCGCAACGCGGTAGGCAAAGCCCGTAGCGCCGCCAAGAAGGCCACCCGCTAGAGAGGGCGCGCGCAGACAACATTCGGCAACCGCCGCGGGGTGCCAGACGACAGCGCTAGCTTGTCGCGTGGTCACTGAAGGCTGATGCCCGAACTGCTGACCGTGCTGGCTACCCATCGGCTCGCTCGTCGCGCGTGTCGAGTTGGGCTACGCAGCACGTGCCCCGCATCGGTGACGCGACCGCACAGGTGGTGAGCTAGGCGGACTACGCGATCCCGACCGCCGCGTGTCCAAGCGGGCCGAGGTCGGCGACGATATGGTCTCCCGGCCATACCGGCGCACGGACGATCGGCCCGGTGATGACCCAGTCACCGCGGAGTAGCGACTCCCCTTCGGCGGACAGGCCGTCTGACAATTGCGTGAGCAGATCGACGTAGCCGCCTTCGAGAAACGCGCCGGCGCGGAGATGACCATTGACCAGGAGCCGGCCATCGACCGCGGACAGCCGTGGCCGAGTCGGGCCGAAGGAGACGGCACGATGACCGAGGTCAGCGGAGAGTTCTGTTCGAGGCCGGCTCACATCGACGAAATCGACAAGCTCCAAGGCCGCCGCGTATCCGACGATCCTTCCCTGTGCGCCGATCTGCAGCGCGAGGGTGGCCTCTGCGTGGACAGCCACATCGGCGCCCGCGTCGTACGTGCCGTCGGATCCCGTGACGGTGTCGTTCGTCAGATATGCGAACAAAAGGCCGCGGGAGAAGCGTCGGCGGTCCGGAGCGGCGATTTTCCACCCAAGCCGACGCGCACCCCGGTGTCGGGCCTCACGCCATGGTTGAAGCTGGACGTGAACGGCGAACCCCCCTTACTAAGACAGTGTCCTAAGTGAATGCGCTGAATACCGAGCGCCAAACACTTTCGCTGAGTCCTCCGTGCCAAGCGCCTCAGAGAGCCGACGCGGTTCGGCGACCCGGGTCGAGCAGCACCAGGACGACGCGGTGCGAACGGACGCTGAGCGCTGGTCGCCAAGGCGCCACGAACTCTTGATCGTCGTCGACGAGCGGCTGTCTCTGGTTCGCCTCGTATCTCACCTGACCGAATACGCCGATCGATCGATGGCTCAGAAGGGCATCGCTCAGGCGCGCTCCGCCAAGTGCCCGCAAGGGAGCGCTCTACGAACAATGGCTCGGGAGGCGCCGACCCTGAGATTGGCGAGGAGCAAGTCCCTCCCTCCTGGACCCACTACCGCGAGAGGCGTGAGTTGGGCGCCGAGCAAGGGCATGCTTGGGCGCCATGCGTGCGTGTGCGAGCTGGTGAATACGGAGCTGACGAGCTGCGCGTCTCAGCTATGCGGGCAGCGCATGCCGGAGGTGTGATCGAACCGGCGGACCGGATCTTTGTCTCAGTGAAGCAGCACTGATGCGCTGCGCGGTTGCCGCTGATGAAGGTAGCTGCGGCCTGATACGACGGCGTGAGCGGCGACGTCCTCCGGAACGTCGGGCGCGGGCCCGCGGCCAAGGCGTCTGGCGAACGCGTCGAGGCCCGTGACCTCAGCCTGCCAACCGTGCGCGGCGAGAAACCCGGCTGGGTCGTTGGTCCCGAACTGCCAGAGGATGCCGAGAGCGGCCGTGAACTTGAAGAACGGAGCGGCGGCTGGGCTCTCCAGTTGGTCCCGGCTGATGATGTCGATCCCGAGTCGGCTCCCGGGCGCCGCGAGACCTGCGAGATGATCGAGCAGGCAGGCGTTCTCCTCCTCGGTCAGATACCACGACAGTCCTTCGACGATGAATACGGTGGGTGCCGCATGATCGAAGCCGTCAGCGGTGAGCGCCTGTGGCCAGTCGTTGTCGGCGAGGTCAGCGGCAACCACGACTCGTCGGCAGCGGGGCTTTGCGTATTCCTGGTCGAGGATTGCCTGCTTCTGTGCGAGCAGTTCCGGCAGGTCAAGCTCAAAGACGATGACGTCAGCAGGCAGAGCCAGACGGAAAGCGCGCGTGTCCATCCCCGCCGCGATCAGCATCACCTGCTCGACGTCGTCCGCGACCGCGTCGATCACGAGGTCATCGTAGAAGCGTGTCCGCGGCCCGATCGTCGGGTTCTCCCGCGGCGCGCCCGGGAGACGCCACTGCTCCATCAGGCGAAATCCTTCCTCGCCGGCGAGCGCCTCGGCCAGCGGATCCTCAAACAGCCGGTCGCCACGCCGATTCTCCACTGCGCGCCCGGCCGCAGCCAGTCTGGCCGTACCGGGCAAGGCCTCATTACTCACCGCCCAATAATCCCACAGCCGCGGTGGCTGGCTCCAAGCCCGCCGGGCGACTGCCGCTTTCGCCTGGAAGCCGAAGCCGCGCGAGCGTGACCGCGTCAGGCGTGATCCAGCAGTGCGCCGCGGCCCGCGACGGCAAGTGGGGTCGTGGCCGCCACCACTGGCACGAGCATCGCGACTGCAATGCCGTCTTGCGTTCTCGTCGCACGCTCAGCAGGCCCTGTCGCACAAGCCGATCGCCAACCGGACGTCGAGCGCACCCGGCGAATTTCACTACTCATGGGCGTCCGGGCCGGGACGTGCTGCGGCGAGAACGCGTTACTCCACGCGACTGTCGCCGGTTCTGCCGTAGCCGCTAGCGTGCGGTCAGTTCGAGCGGGCCGTTCACGCAGGAGTGAGCACCAGGGTCAAGCGTGAACTTGATCCTCGCGGTCCTCCCTGACCCGGTGAACGCGCCTGTCGCGACCACCGTGCCCTGATGACCTGAAGCGCCGTACCGTGTGGATCCTCGGAAAGCGCCGTTGGTCTGGATCCGTAGCAGTGGTACGGGTGTGCCCGGTCCATCCGGGCTCTTATTGGTGCCAAAGATCACCTCGCCGCCGCCGCCGTGGCAGGCCCAGGCGCCAATCACGTCCTTCTTAGAGACGAAGCGCATTGTCCTCCCATCTCGGCTCACGTGGAACACAAAGGTGCACGCCAGCCCTTTGGGCGCCGCACACTTGCCCCGGGTCTCGGAGCCCGTGTAGACCGCGTTGGGCTTGGGTTGCGGGGCAGACGCAGCAGCGGCGCCAACGAGCGGAATAGCGGCCACCATCGCGACGCAGCACCCCAGCAGCGTCGGACCCCGGCGCTCCGCCACTTTCCACACGCTTCCCTCCTTCATATCCGCAGTCCTACCACTTGAGCAAGGGCGGGTCAACCGGCCAACGGGCAGCGGTTACAGTCATCCGCGCACGCACTCCCCGCCCTGAACTGAACTCCGGCTGCGACACACACGGAAACACCAACCGAACCGACCGCTCGCGTGATGGGCGTCGACGACGGAGATCTCAGTTCTGGTCGGACTTCCCGATCGGCCGCCCCCGGAACGCCTTACGAACGTAGGCTCGTGGGTTCGCTGGGCCCCGGGTTTGACGAGGAGGACGAGCCGGGAGCGGCTGGCGCAGACGACGTGCTCTCAAGTCAACACGTGCATGGTGGCGCGGCGCGCATGCGTTCAACCGGATCCCGGGCGACGGGCATGGGTTGTACTGCGGGTGGCGGGTGGTCGGGTGGCGTCTGGTCTCTCATCTGAGGTGTGGTTGGTCGTCGCCGGGACGGACGATGCCGGTCTCGTACGCGAGGACGACTGCCTGGGTCCGGTCGCGTAGGTCGAGCTTGTCGAGCACGCGGGCGACGTGCGTCTTGATGGTTAATGGCGAGACGACGAGCTGTTCGGCGATCTCCGCGTTGGACAGACCGCGTGCGATGTGCACGAGGGTCTCGTGCTCGCGCGCGGTCAGCTCGTCTAGGCCGGGAGCGGGGGCGGCAGCCGGTGGGTGGTCGCGAACGTAGGCCTCGATCAGCCGCCGCGTGACCGACGGGGCGAGCAGCGAGTCGCCGCGGGCGATCGTGTGGATCGCGGACAGGAGGTGCTCCGGGGCGACGTCTTTGAGCAGGAAGCCGCTGGCGCCGGCGACGAGCGCGTCGAACACGTACTCGTCGAGGTCAAATGTGGTGAGCATCAGCACGCGCGGGGGCGCGTCGCTCGCGACTAGCTGCCGGGTGGCCTCGAGTCCGTCCATGACCGGCATCCGGATGTCCATCAAGGCGACGTCGGGGCGGGTCCGCCGGCTGGCGTCGATGGCCTGCGCGCCGTCACCGGCCTCGGCGACGACCCGGATCTCCCGGTCGGTCTCGAGAATCATCCGGAAGCCGGTGCGGACAAGTGCTTGGTCATCTGCGATCAGGACGTTGACGGTCATGCCGCGACCGCTGCGCCGAGCGGGATGCGCGCGAACAAGACGAAGCCATCGTTGTCGGGGTCCGTGCGAAGCTCGCCGTTGTAGAGCGCCACCCGTTGGGCGAGCGGAGCGACGGTCGTATCGAGGTCGGGGATCGCGCGGTCCCCGCGGATCTCGAGCTCGAGGTCGCGCGGCTCGTAGATGACCGTAACGAGGCCGTGACGGACCTGCCGGTCGGCTGCGACGCGCAGGCCCGCCTCGACCACCCGGTAGGCGACGAGGTCGATGCCGGGAGTCAGGTCGATCGGATCGCCGACGGTATTTCGCTCCCACCCCAGCCCGGCACCCCGCATGGAGTCGATCAGTGCCGAGACCTGACCGAGGCCTGGCTGGGGACTGAGCGCGCGCGGGTCGTCGTCCTTGCGCAGCATTCCCAGCAGCCGGCGCACGTCGCTGAGGGCCTGGCGGCCGGTCTCCTCTACGTTGAGAATCGATTCGCGCGCCCGCCCCGGGTCGCTGCGCAGCACCAGCCTCGCGCTACCAGCCTGGATCACCATCGCGCTGATGCTATGGGCGATGATGTCCTGAAGCTCTGAGCCGATGCGCGCGCGCTCATCAGCGATCGCCGCCGCGTCGTGAGCGTCCTGGGCGGCGGCGACCTGTGCCCCAAGTTCACGAAATGCGCCGGCCCGCGCGCCGTGCCGGCGCACAAAGCGGCCGACGATCCAAGTGGGAATCAAAAGCACCGTGACATAGAAGAACGCCCAGGCGGTCTGCCCCACCCCGGTCGTCGATCCGTCCGGTCCCGGCAACAGCGCCCAGGCCCAGAGCAGCGCCAGCCCCAGACCGAGCGCGATCACGCTCCGCCGCGTGTCAAGCCACGCGCCTGCGGAATAGCTGAGTACCAGCACGGGAATCACGTACGCGTTGTCGTTTGAGAGCAGCTGGCCCCCGAACGGCGTCGAGACGGTAACCACGGCCAGCGAGAACACCAGCGCGACCGCCGGCCAGACGCGACGCAGGGCGATCGCCCCGGCGAACAGAACGGCCGCGAGGGCGGTGATGACCCGATCCGACGCGGAGATGCCCGGCGTGAGCCAGCATGTCACCTGGATCGCGACGATCGCCGCCAGCGCCAGGACCGCGTCCGCGAGGCGGTGGTCGACGCCGCCGAGACGGTCGCGCACGTCGCTCAGCACGGCTCCGCCTGAGGCAGCGGCAAACGAGCGACGACGGTGAACCCACCGTCCGGGCGAGCGCCGGCTAAAAAGCTTCCGCTGTGAAGAGCCACGCGCTCGCGCATCCCCGGAATCCCATGGCCGCCACCCGCGCCGTTGACGGCGTTGGGCCGGGTGCCGTCGTCTGAGACCTCGAGCTCGAGCTCCGCATCGCGCCAGCGCACATTGACCGACGCGCGGGCGGGCGCGGCGTGCTTGATCGCGTTGGTGAGCGCCTCTTGAACGATTCGGTATGCGCACAGGTCTATGGCGGGCGACACCGGCGCCGGCTCGCCGTCGATCACCAGAGCGGCCGAGATCCCCGCCGAGCGCGCATCTGCCAGCAGCGGTTCGATGTCACCGAGGCCTGGCTGGGGCACCAGCGCGCGGGGATCCCCCGGGCCGAGAACGCCGAGCAGCCTGCGCATCTCGGCGAGCGCCTCACGGCCGGCCCGCTCGACGCTCCGCAACGCCTCCTCGGCACGCTCGGGCTGCTCGGCCATCACCAGTCGCGCCCCGCCAGCGTGGATCACCATCACCGACACGCTGTGCGCGATCACGTCGTGCAGCTCCCGCGCGATCCGCGCACGCTCGCCGTACGCCGCCGCGCGTCCTCGCGCATCCCGCGCGGCGTCGAGCCGCTCCGCGATATCTCGAGCCTGCTGCTCGTGAGCTGCTCGCGCGCGCATCACGCGACCGAGGGCGTACGGCAACAGGACCGCGAACAGCTCCATCGGCACCACGGCCGAGACCCCACCGCCGGGCTTGGTCAAAGCATTCAGCGAGGTGACGACGACCGCCAACGCGAGCATCCACACCGAACGGCGCACAGACGCGAACGCCCCGAGCCCGTAGAACAGCAGGATCACGCCCACCTGAACCCCGGCGGCGTTGTTCAAGTTGCCTCCCACGCCGGCCAGCATGCGTATCGACATCAGCGCAAGGACGACGAACACCGCGGCGAGCGGCCAGCGGCGACGAACCGCCACCGCCCACGCCAGCCCGACCACGACCAGGCCCGCGTAGCCCTGGTCGTGGATCGAGCCGCCGAGCCATATCTGCAACTCGATCTCCACCAGCAGCGCAGCGGCCGCGAGCCGATCGACACGGATCCGATCCAACGCACCGACGCGGGCTGACAACCCTCTCAACATGCCGCAACGCTACCGCCGCGCCAGCGCCACGGCATCCCCCAACCAGACGATCCCTCGTACTCCGCGAGGCGTACGTCCCAGCCGCGCAAGATCCGTCGCGCGGGCGAGGCGCAACCGTCCCACAAGCCGACGACACTGACCACGCCCAGGCATACCGTGCCGCCACCAGCTGTCCCACCACAAGGAGAACCAATGAAACGCGTCACGACACTCCTCGCCTTGCTGCTGTCGCTCACCGCCGCCTCGATCGCGGTCGCGGCCGAAGGCCCCGGCAAGTTCGAGACCAAGATCACCGGCACGAGCGCAAAGGCCGCCAACGGCATGCTGGACGGAACGTGGGTCATCGACCTCGCCAACGCACACTCCGGAAACCTCAAACTGACCCGAAACGGGAAGCCACTCGGCGGCGGCAAATACCTGATCTCAGGATCCACGATCAAGCTCACGCCCAAAAAGGGCGGCAAGTGCACGACCAAGGGCACCTACCAGTTCACGCTGCACGGCAAGACGCTCACGTTCAAGGCGATCACCGACACCTGCACCACCCGAAAAGACGTCCTGACCTACGGCCCGTGGACCATGGCGCGATGAAGGCCGGCGCGGCGAGACGATAGCCTCGCCGCGCGCACCCCACCGTCAGGCGACACCTGCCGTGCCTGCCCACGGACCAGCCCAAAAGACGCCGGGCCGACACCGCTCCGCCTGAAAACCAGGCTCCAAGCACACCGTCGGTTGTCACCACACCGGCCACGAGGATCTAACCCCTGCTGCAGGCGCCACCGAGCCCGACGGAGAAGCCCCGCCCTCCAGCCGTGGCGCCCACCCGGCCGCCGCCAGCGCTCACGCTTACCGGGCGAGCTCCATCAACTGATGTAGTCCATGATGTGGGGCACGGCCTGCTCGATCGTCAGGTACGGCTTGGTGTCGTACTCGATCCACTCCGCGTAGTTCAGGATGTTCCGGTAGGCCTCCTCCAGATCATCGGCTTCTGCGATCACGACTCCATGGCTGCCGTCCGCGGCCACGTAGTGCGCTTTGACGGTGCTCGGCACACCCTTATCGGCAAAGACGCCCATCAACTCCTTCGTCTCGTCCTTGCTGAGCTGCTTGATCCTGTAAGTCGTGATAAAGATCACGGACTCCCCCTCACGTTGCTCGCTTGCGTCTCGGACCCTATGGCACCGCAAGCCGCCCCGCCACTGCGTCGATCGATCCGCCGCAGCCGACATCACCACGGAGGCGATTCTGCTTGGTCGCCAATGCACCCACGAAACCGAGACTGCCGCATGCCGTCGAACGCAGTCACGCGGACGAAGTCGGCGTCTCAGAGGGAATCGACGAACGCACAGACTGCCGACCTGCGGCAGGGCGTTTGGCGCCGGCGTCCGACCGTCTCAGTTCCCAACCGCAACCGAACGTCGCCCGGAGCCGGTCCCGCGGGTCTATGGCAGCAAATTTCAGTCGGCGACGTCGCGGATCGCGAGAACGTGATCAGCCCGAAGCCGCACCAGCAGTTCGCCTTCGACCGCGTTGCGCCGCCCGAACTGCTCGGCCCGCTCCTCGCCCATATAGCGCGCGGCGATGCGTGTCGCGAACGGCAACATCTCGTCGAGGTCGGCGCTAATCGTTACCGGCCCGCTCACGGTCACAAAGGAGTACGGCGGCCGAGCGTCATCGACACAGATGCTGGCCCACCCGGTCCGCGCCAACGACCGGCCCTTGACGGTCTGAGCGCCGGTGTTGAAGACAAGCTCGTCGCCGTCGAGCAAGAACCAGATCGGAACCACATGTGGACGACCGTCGAGCCGCGTTGTCGCCAGCTTGCCGGTGCGGGTACCCGAGCTCAGGAACTCCCTCCACTCCGCCTCGGTCATAGCGGGCACCACCACATCGTATTGGGTGCCCTCGCGCCGACGAGAACCGATCCGCTATCGATCGCTCAGCGAACGCCGCGCGAGGCGCCGCCGACGTCGCGGTGAAGATCCACGCCGAACCCGCCGGTGTCGTCGCACAGACCAACGCTCTACGAACAAAGGCTCGTGAGTTGCCGGCTCCTGGGTTTGGCGAGGAGCAGGGATAGCCCCTGGGCCGGCTGTGACCCGCTTCGCCGTCAAGACAGGCATCCGCCGGCCTTCTACCTTTTGCCTCAAAGGAGCAGTCGGGGGCTTCGGCCTAGGGCCCGCGTCCTGCCCTCCTGCCCTCCTTGGGGGGCGAAGGCGCGATGCTCCGCCGAGGCTGAGTCCGATCGGGCGTCAACACCGGACGTTGGGCATGGGCAGCGCCGTCACTCACCGCGCACTGTCATGGCCCCGAGCCGCTGCAGGGCCATTTCGGTCGGCGACCCCTGGTCTGGGGTGGCCAGCAGAAGCGTCAGGCCGGGGTCTGCGCGCAGCTCCGCGGCCTCGAAGACGAGATCGAGGTCGTCGACGACGGGGTGGTGAAAGCGGTACAGGCCCGATGCGGGGAAGCGCACGTCGTGCTGTGACCAGACGGCCCGGAACTCGTCGCTGGTCTGCGACAGGTCCTCGATGAGCTCTGCGGGTCCGGGATCGCGCGGATCCCGGCCTGCTTCGGAGCGCAGGATGCGTGCCGTGTCGTGCGCAACGGCGGGCCAATCGTCGGACGGTCAAGCAGTTCTCGCACGGCCTGAGCCCCTATATGCGGTGCCGCGTTACGGGCTGGAGATTTCGGGTGGGACTGCTTTGGGTCCGTCGGGATAGAGCGTGGCGAGCTGCTCGGGAGTCATCTCGAGCGTGTTGGCGCCCTCGGTGGGGGTCCCGACCACCAGCCAGAGCGCGTCGGTGTCGGTGTCGTTGAAGATCTGACGCACGCACCCGGGCTCGACGAGGAGCGTGGAGAGCGGACCGAGCGTCAGGAGCTCATTCTCGACGCGGATGCGTCCGGTGCCCTCAAGGACGACGTAGAGCTCGTGCTGGGCCACATGGCGGTGCCGAGTCGACGCTTGGCCGGGGGTCAAGCGCCACAGCCGGGCGCCGAACATGCCGGCCGAGAGCTGCTTGGCCAGATCGGTGTTGCGCACACCCATCTGATTGGACGGACGCCAGAACGCATCCTCAGCCCGCAGCACCGTGAAGCTCATGCCACGGCAAACTAACTCATAACCCCCACGAGTGCAACAATAGGGTTATGGATCTGCCTGACGATCTGGAGCTCCCGCTCGCCAGCGGGGCGTCGTGGTGGTACTGGCTGGGCGGGCGCCCGGCGATTGACTTCGTCAACACCCATCGCGAACGGTGGTGGCGCAACGTCGAGACCCTCGTGACCCCGCGCGACCTCTCCCTCTGGCTCCAACAGGCACATCTGCTCGACGGACCCACGGACGTGACAGACGCCCGGCTGCGGGGCGCCCATCGTCTGCGCAGCGCGATCGACTCCGGCGTCCAAGCCGCGATCAACCACACCGCCATACCCGCCAAGGCAACCGAAGAGATCAACCGATGGCTCGCTCACGCCTCAGCACCACAGCAGTTGACAGCGCCAGTCGATGGCGTGCCGGTCCTGTCGACGATCGCTCCCGCTGATCCCGTCCAGCACGCCCTCGCGCAGATCGCCCGAGACACCGCTGTACTACTGGGCACCGACCAACGAGACCGCCTGCGGGTGTGCGCATCGGACACCTGCAGCGCCCGTTTCTACGACGCCTCACGCGCCGCCAGCCGGCGCTGGTGCTCGATGACCGGCTGTGGCAACACGGCCAAAGCCAGACGCCACCGCGCCCGCCACCCCGCATGAGCGAGCAAGCGCGGCCCGTCTTTCTCTATGACTTCAACTCGCCCTACGCCTATCTTGCCGCTACGCGCGTTGATGATGTGCTGCCGGTCACACCCCGTTGGCAGCCGATCGCCTTTGCGTTCTTGCTCCGCGCGCACAACCGCAGCCCGTGGTCGTTTGATGACCGCGAACGGCGCCTCGGCATCACGGAGTGCGAGCGATGCGCGGACGCTTACGGTTTGTCATCGATGCGCTGGCCGCCCGGCTGGTCGATCAAGAGTTACGGCCTGACCTCACTCAGAGCCGCAATTGTCGTGAGCAACCACGGGTGGCTGCGAGAATTCACCCACGCCGCGTTCGCGCGCAACTTCGTGCACGGCGTCGGGCTCAAGGGCCTCGATCGACCTGACGCGACCGCAGCGTATTGACCATCGAGGATCAGTCAGCCAGCGCCGCCGCTACCTGACAGGGATTTCCCTTCAGATCCTCGGAGGCTCCCTCTTGTTGGTCTAGCGGGGTCGGGGCCCGGATAGAGAGGGCATCCGCCTTCCCGCCGAGGCTTCGTGTTGTCGAAGACCCGGCGCAGGAGGAACAGCGCTGGGCCGGATCCGTTCGATTGCCCGCCGCGCCGTTCAGCCGGCGGCTCGCGGAGACGCGGCCGGCTGCCCTCCACCGGCCGACGTCGCTCGAGTTGCCGACCGCGCTCGCGCCCCAGGCACGCGGGGAAAGGCACGACGGCGCACCTCCACGTAGGGGCGTTCTGTGAGAGGGCGGCCGCGACGGCCCAGCCATGACCCGACGATGGCCAGCAGCAGCGCCGCGGGAACGGAGACGATCGCCGGGATCGAGAGTCCGAACAGGTGCGAGCTGCCGAGGACGTCCGGTCCGACGACTACCAGTCCGCAGCTGATGATGAGACCGCCGATCATCGCCGCGCTTGCGCCCACGCGGTTGAAGCCCGACCAGTAGAAGGTGAGGAGCAGCACCGGGGTGATCGAGCTGGCGGCAATCGTGAACGCGACGTTGCTCAGAAAGGCGACGTTCTTGTCCTTGGCGACAAGGGCGATCAGGACGGCGGTGGCCGCCACTCCGCCACCGGCGATGCGGCTGACCTGGAGCTGACGCCGCGGCGAGACCTCCCCCCGCTTGATCACCTGTGTGTACAGGTCGTGGGCCACCGCGCCAGAGCTGGCGATCGCCAGGCTGGCCAGGACGGCCAGGACGGTGGCGATGACGACGGCGGCCACGAGAGCGAACAGAAGCTCGCCGCCGACCGCCTTGGCCAGCAGCGGAGCGGCGAGATTGCCTGCCTTATTGGCTTTCGTGATCGCGACTGGCCCGACCTCGTTGAGGGCGGCGTAGCCCAGGATGATCAGGACGAGGAAGAAGACGACGAAGATCCACATCGCGATCTGGACGGAATCCCGAGCCGCGCGCCCGTCCCGCACCGTCAAGAAGCGCAGGATGACGTGCGGGAGACCCATAAAGCCGAGCACCAGCCCTAGGCTGAGCGATACGTTCTCCAGCGCCGCGGCCGTCCCGCCTCTGCGGGTGGGGATGATCACCTTGTCGCCGAGCGCTCTGCGTGCGTGCAGCAGCGGACCAACAGGATTCCAGCCCGTGCGCGAGATGGTGATCAGCACCAGGACGGCCACGATGACCAGAAGCAGGGCAGCCTTGAACATCTGGATGTAGGTCGTCGCGATCATGCCACCGAGCACTGTGTACAGAGTCGTGATCACGCCCAACGAGAGGACCACGATCCAGTAGTCGATCCCGAACAGCAACTGGGCGACCAGCCCGGCCCCAACGAACTGGATGACCATGTAGACGATGCTGATGATCAGCGTCGCCACCGCCACCGATCCGCGCACCAGCCGACTCTCGAACCGGTAGCAGATCGCGTCCGCGACGGTGTAGTGCCCGAGGTTGCGCAGTGGCTCGGCGACGAGCAGCAGGATCAGCAAGTAGGCGGCCGGGAGGCCGGCCGCGAGATAGAAGCCGGTGAAGCCGGTGAGGGCCACCGCTCCGACGATCCCCAGGAACGATCCCGCGGAGATCTGGTCGCCGGCTAGGGCGAGGCCGTTCTGCCAGCCCCGCAGTCGGCCGCCGGCCACGTAATGGTCTTGCGTGTCGGCCAGCTGGCGTGAGGCATAGACGGCGATCCCCACGGTGATCGCCACGAGCACGACCGCGATGGCGATCGCCAATGCATGACCGCTCATGTGAGCTCTCCGTCGGGCTGTTCTGGGTCGTCCTCGATTCGGTTGACCCAGCGGCAATACGCGACCGCTCCGGCCATGGCGAACACGAACTCCCCGAAGCCGACCACGTACGCCACGCCGATCCCGCCGACGACGCCGTCGAGGACGCTCGTGAACGAGGTCAGAACGGGCAAGGCCAGGATGAGCACGAGCACCACTGCACTGGCGGTCAGAACCACTCGAATCCGCCGGCTAGCCAGCTCATCGCCGAATTCATCGCCGCCGGGTCCCGCGGCATCGAGCCCCACGCCATCGATCGGCTGCATACGACACCCTCCACTCAGGTCGTCTGCATACACTTTTCCCCCATCTGTGCAGTTTCGAAACCTGTGCGCGGGCCTGCCTCCTGATCGGGGCAGCTGCGGGCGGTGCTGACGCTCGGGGTAGGCAACCCGCTCCAACGACGGTTCAGGCAGGACCAGCGGCCGGATTCGAAGGCTTGGGCAGACAATTGGGGCGGACAAGCCCGCGCCGAATCCAACGGAGGTCGGTGGCGCTGTGGGATCTGCGAGGCGGAGATCGTCTTGGCACGTGGGTGCCGGTCGGGATCCTCGACCACGCCACCCGCGGCAATCCCGAGAGGAGCCCGCGCTACCGCGATCTGCTCCGGCCGTCCGACATCCCGCACGAGCTCCGTGCCGCATTCGTCATCCGCGGGCGCGTGTGGGGCGCTGTCCACATCGCCCGCCGCGGGTCGAGCGGCCCGTTCCAGCAGCAGGACGCCGACGCGCTGGCCGCGATCACCGGCGCGGTCGCGCGTGGGATCCGCACGTCGCTGCGCTTTGACGCGGCCCGGCGCATCAACGGGCTCGAGGCGCCCGGCCTCGTCGTCCTTGGCCCCGGCGACGAGGTGGAGCTGATCACCCCGCCGGCCCGCGAGCTGCTCGCCTCGATCGCCCCCAGCGACATCCCCTACGCCGACGACGACATGCCCGCCGCGGTGCTCTCCCTGGCAGGGTTCGTGCGCAGCGCACCCCACGCCGCCCAGGCCGGCGCGAACGTCGTCACCGTGCCGGCCGATGACGGCTGGGTGACCCTCCACGCGTCCCGCCCGGGCTCGGCGTCCGACGGTCGCGTGGCGATCGTGATCGAGCGCGCCAGCGCAGCCCGCTCAGCGACCGTCCGCCTGGAGGCGTTCGGCGCGACCCCCCGCGAGCGTGAGGTCGCCACGCTCCTCGCACGCGGGCTGTCGCGCGTCGAGATCGCCGAGTCGCTGGTCCTCTCTCCGCACACGGTCGAGGACCACACCAAGAGCCTCTACAACAAGGTCGGCGTCGCTTCGCGCCAGGAACTCGTCGCCCGGGTATTCCTCGATGAGTACCTCCCCGAGGTAGCCCAGAGCACGCCGCTGACCTCCCGAGGACGCTTCGACCATGTCTAGCGTCCGAGTGGACATAGAGCCGATGCGCCGGAACGGCTGATTTCGCAACCTCCGTTCCGCATCGCGCCACCTGGCCGTCCAGCACGCCGAGTCAGGGGCTGCATCAGTTCCGCGGGCTCGTCACCGCGCCGGCGAGCGAAGCTCCCTCCCGACGATCTCGAACACTGCACCTCCCCGCCGAGACTGTCGCAACGATCGTCGACCGGCACCTGGTCGCTCGCGGCACGGCCCTGCTTCCGATCCGTGACCGGGTCCTGTCGGTCTGGGTCGCGTCTCAGAACTGCTGTAAATACGCGCCGGGTGCTGTCAGAGCGACGGCGTAGGTTCCCTCAAGTCCTGCCAGACGATGAAGGAGGCCTACGCCGTGAGACGCACCGTACCGCCATCAGCGGAGATACAAGCCGAGATCGACAAGTTGCTCGGCAAGGGGCTGGTCGATGATCCGCAGAAGATGCTGTCCGAGCTCGCGCGGCTCGGCGCCCGGTTGATCATCCAGCGGGCTGTTGAGGAGGAGTTCGATGGCTGGCTGGGTCGCGCCCGCTACGAGCGTCGACCCGAGCGCGAGCGCGGCCTGAAGAACTTCGAGGCGGGGCTGCGCAACGGGTTCCGTCCCCGGCATCTGCAGACCGGCGAGGGCGAGCTTGAGATCCAGATCCCGCAGGCGCGCCACACCACTGTGCCGTTCGTGTCCAAGCTGTTCCCGAAGTGGCATTGCAAACGGCTGTTCCGGACCGATCCTTTGAAGACGCTGGTGATCGGCGGGTTCGTCAGGGGCCTGTCGATGCGTGACATCGAGTCGTTGTGCGAGGAGGCCGGGGTCGGGAAGCTGTCGCGCTCAACAGCCGCGAGGATCTGCGCGGAGCTGCACGAGCGCTTCGAAGCGTTCAAACGCCGCTCGCTCTATGACACCGATCTCGTCGTGCTGTTCCTCGACGCGATCTATCTCCCGGTCCGCCCCAGCGGCCCGAAGGAGGGCGTGATCTGCGCCTGGGGAATCGATGAGAACGGCCGCAGGCAACTGGTTTCGGTGCAGTTGGGATCACGCGAGTCAAAGGAAGACTGGCTCGAGCTCGGGCGTGACCTCACGGCCCGCGGGCTAGGCGCACCACGCCTGGTGGTCGCCGATGGCGCCCCGGGGCTGATCAGCGCCGTCGGTGAGCTCTGGCCCCGTGCTGACCGTCAACACTGCTGCGTTCATCGCCTGCGCAACCTGGTCGCGAAGCTCCCCAAGGCCGAGCATGACCGGGTCCGCTTCAACTACTGGGCAGCGCTCACCGACGCCACATCAGTCAAGGACGGCAAGCTGCGTCTGCAAGTCCTGATCTCCGAGCTCGAGCACCGCGGCTACGAGGCCGCCGCCCGGTGCCTGGCAGAGGACCTCGACGCCTTGGTCGTGCACCTGCGCTACCCGCTCAGGCACCGCGAGCGGTGGCGGTCAACCAACCTGCTGGAGCGCTCGCTCGGTGAGGTCCGCCGGCGCACCAAAGTGATGGGCCGCTTCCCCGGCGAGAGCAGCTGCCTCTCACTCGTCTTCGCCGTCCTCGACCTGTTCATCGCGCACGCCTCAAACGGCGCGACGTTCACCGAGCTCGACCGCCAACACCTCTACCGAATCAAATACCGACAAACCGACCCAGACACCCTCGACGAGGAGGTCACCGCCGCATAGACTCACCCCCGGGAACCTCAAAGCCGCAACGAATTTACAGCGGTGAAGAGACGCAACCTCGGTCTGCGTCGGCGAACCCCCTTTGCGCGGAAGGCAGGGACTCGTCGCACAAGCCGATCCCTGGGTCCGCGCGGTGATCGCAACACCCGCCCAGTTGGATGGACTTTGTAGGTCGTCTGTGCCCGGTGGTTGAGTAGCGCGCCGGTCGTCGCGTCGCCGAGCCCGGAGGGCGAGGTGTTCGCGGCGATCGGCGCGCTGTCCAGTCCGGAGCCCGGCGGCCCGCGAGGTTGCCTTGCTGTGAGGGTGAAACGGAGGCGTGCGATGGCGCAGTTCTCTGACCGGATGGTCCCGGAGGTTGTGCAGGTGTTCTGGGCGGCGATGGCGCGCGGTGAGTTCATCACCCACGCCGCTGCCGAGGTGGGTACCTATCGGGAGAAGGGGATGCGGTGGCTGCGCGCCGAAGGTGGCGTGCGACCGCGTCGGGGGCGCGATCTCAAAGGGCGATGTTTGACGTTCTCAGAGCGCGAAGAGATCGCGGTCGCTCGCGCCGGGGGTGAGTCGATGCGGTCGATCGCCCGCCGGCTGGGACGCCACCCATCGACGGTCAGCCGCGAGCTGTCGCGCAACGCCGAGGAGAGCGCGCGGTATCGCGCGACGACGGCGCACGCGCGGGCGTATGGGCGGGCGAGCCGGCCCAAGCCGTCCAAGCTGGCGGTCAACCTGCGGCTGCGTCGGGTGGTGGAGGAAGATCTCCAGAGGCGCTATTCGCCCGAGCAGATCGTCGGCCGGTTGCGCCGCCAATTCCCTGACGATCCGGAGATGCGGGTGTCGCCCGAGACGATCTATCAGTCCTTATATGTCCAGTCGCGCGGCGCGTTGCGCCGCGATCTGACCAAGTGTCTGCGCACCGGGCGGGCGCTGCGCCGCCCATGCCGCCAGGCTAACCAGCGCCGCAACCGGATCCCGGAAATGATCAACATCTCCCAGCGGCCGGCCGCGGTCGAGGACCGGGCGGTGCCGGGCGATTGGGAGGGCGATCTGACCCTGGGCAAGAACAACGCTTCGGCGATCGGCACCCTGGTCGAGCGCGCCACCGGCTACACGATGCTGGTGCACCTCCCCGACGGGTTCAAAGCCGAGCAGGTCCGCGACGCACTCACCGCCAAGATCAAGACCATCCCCGACATCCTCAGAGCGTCTTTGACCTGGGACCAGGGGATCGAAATGCACGAATGGAAACAGGTGAGTGTCGCCGCTGACATTGACATCTACTTCTGTGACCCCCACTCACCCTGGCAGCGCGCGACCTGCGAGAACACCAACGGGCTGCTGCGCCAGTACTTCCCCAAAGGCACCGACCTCTCTGTCCACAGCGCGATCGATCTCGACTGGGTCGCCACCGAGCTCAACGACCGACCCCGCAAACGCTTAGGCTTCGCGAAGCCGATCGAAGAAATCGGACCACTACTGTTGCGCTGACCGCCTGAATCCGCCAACGCTCAGCGAACGCCCGTCCCATCCTGAGTCCGCGGTGGCACCTGGGCTCACGAGGCGCGTGCGCCACCGGCGCCGATGTTCATCGGACGCGGCGAAGAGCACGGCTGATGACGTTCGGACAGTCCGAGTACTGCTTGACGCCGGCCGACATCGACCTGAGCGCGCTCCGCAGCTGAACCTTGGAATAGTGGCGTATGAGGCGTCCGGTCGACAAGCACGCCTTCACAATCGCGTTGTCCCCGACCGCGCGGGCTCGTTTGACCTTGTCGATCGCGGTGATCAGCTGGCGGTGCGTCACCACGCCGATAAGGGTGATGTGAGCGTTGGCGGTGGCCACGACCAGCGTCGGAGTGGCGACGACATGATCTGTCTGGGCGATGGCGGCGTCACTGCCCACGTGCGCCGCAAGCGCCAGGGTGCCGCGAGCCTTCTGCCAGCGTTCGAGGTTCAGGCCTGGCACCTGGCGGGCAAGACCGTTTAGGTAGGCGGAGGTCGCATAACCGGAGCCCGAGCGCTGCTGGGCGAAGAAGAGCAGTGCGTAGTCCCAGAGCCGGTTCTGGTCTGCGGCGGCATAAGCAGCAATCTGTTGAGCATCGAAAACGCGCTGGTTCCTCCCCGAGCACGTCGTAGTGCACAGCGACCGGAAATTGATGCTCACCCGTCCCGACCGCACCTGGTCGGTAACAAGCTCGCGGAAAGCGCTGCCGAGAGCGGAGGCGCGACAGACCGGGCATTCCAGATCAGCGAAGAAGGTGATCCTGACCGGCGCGCGCGGATTGCCCAGGATCGTTCCCGACTGCGAGATCCCGTCCAATGTACGCAGAGCCCGCCGTGCGATGGCGTCCGGCGCCGTCGGGCGCTCAGCAGGAGTCGAAGCAGGTCTGTGGCTTCGGCTTGAGAAGTCACCGACGGCGATGAGGAACACGACAACGGTGATCAACATCGAAATCACGACGACGCCGGTGGAGGACGCCAGCCCGGGCCGTGGGAGTCGCCTCCAGGCCCGCTGCTGTCCGCGCGCTGCGCACAACGCGTCGAGTTGAGTCCGTACCGCGTCAAAGTAGTCGCCCATCACGACTCCTCAAGTCGGTTGCGCAGACGCACCAACCCGCGGCTGACGCGTTTGCGGACCACCATCTCCGAGCACCTCAGCTCGCCCGCGATCTGGCCATAGCTCTGCTCGTCCAGGACACGCCGGCGTATCGCTTCTCGCTCGTGCTCAGGCAACGAGTCCAGCAGCGCCGAGGCCGCGCCCTCGTCAGCCAGACGTTCGACACGGTCCAGATCAGCATCGTCGAGCGCTACCGGTTCAAACCCAAGGCGCCGGCGCGCCCGATCCTCGATCCGGCGTCGCCGCCGGCTAACTCGGAGCTTGTTGCGCGCAATCCCGAGCACCCACGCCACCGCCGCATCACCGTCGTCGCGGTAGCGGCCAGCGGCCAGCATCACCGCCGCGAACACCTCCGCAGCCAGGTCCGCGGCCGCCTCTCGGTCGCGGGTCTCGCGCAGCAAAAACCCAACGACCACAGGCAGATGGCGAACGTAGAAGGCATCAAAGGACGACCCGTCGCCACCCGCGATTCCCTCCAGCAATTCCCCATCGGTCCAATCACCACGAAGCCCAGATCGCGCCATCACCCCATACCTTGCACACCGGGCCCCGCCTGTGACCAAGAAAACTCCTGCTCCGCTACGGCTCCACTGGGCCCCCAACAGCGTCTCACGAGCCCGATCGGCAACCGGCCACTCCCCTCCTTTCGCGGGGCGCCCGCGTCAGAGGCCTAACCGTCTCAATCGCCCAACGCTGACTGCGACGAGTGCTTTCACTCCTGAGGATGTGGGTGGGCGGCGTAGACGGGGGGTAGCTGCACGCCTAGCGAGAGATCGAAGGAGGATCTGACGATGGCAACCGCGGTAGCCCCACGCGAGCAGCTCGGCACGATCGAGACCAATATTCCGGCGCGCCTTGACCGGCTGCCGTGGTCACGCTGGCACTGGAGAATTCTCATCGGCTTGGGGACGGTCTGGATCCTCGACGGGCTCGAGGTGACCATCGTTGGCTCGATCGCGGGCGCGATCTCGGCCAAGGGCAGCGGCATCAACATCTCCGCCGCCGAGATCGCCGGCTGGGCGGCGTCGCTGTACGTCGCGGGCGCATGCGTGGGAGCGTTGCTGTTCGGCCGCCTGACGGACATGTTCGGCCGCAAGCGGCTGTTCATGATCACCCTCGGGGTGTATCTGGTGGCGACGATCGCGACCGCGTTCGCGCCGACGGCACTGTTCTTCTTCGTCTGCCGGTTCGTAACCGGAATGGGTATCGGCGGTGAGTACTCCGCCATCAACTCCGCGATCGATGAGCTGATCCCGGCCAACCATCGCGGCCGGATCGACATCCTCATCAACGGCACCTACTGGGCCGGTGCGGCCGCCGGGGCGCTGCTGTCAGTACTCGCCTTGCACCTCTTCAGCCCCCTGCTCAGCTGGCGCGTCTGCTTCGCGTTGGGGTTCGTGTTGGGTACCGCGATCCTGATCGTCCGCCGCCATGTGCCCGAGAGTCCGCGCTGGCTGTTTATCCACGGCCATGAACAGGAGGCAGAAGAGGTCACGCGCGACATCGAGCGCCAAGTGGCCCAGGACACCGGAGCTCAGCTCGACGACCCTGACGAGACGATCACGATCCGCCAACGCAAGTCGATCGGCCTGTGGGAGATCTCCCGCGCGATCGTCAAGACTTACCCCAAGCGAACCGTGCTGGGCCTATCGCTGTTCATCGGGCAGGCGTTTCTCTACAACGCGATCCTCTTCGGGTACGCGACCCTGCTCAGCACCTTCTTCCACGTCGCGACCGGCAACGCCCCGTACTACCTGGTCGCCTTCGCCGTCGGCAATCTGCTCGGACCGATCGTGCTCGGCCCGCTATTTGACACCGTGGGCCGCAAGCCGATGATCGCTGGGACCTACATCCTCTCGGGGGTGCTGCTGCTGATCACTGGCTACCTCTTTGACCAGCACGCTCTGAACGCGACAACCCTGACCCTGGCGTGGTCGGTGGTGTTCTTCTTCGCCTCAGCCGGAGTCAGCGCCGCCTACCTCACCGTCAGCGAGATCTTCCCGATGGAGACCCGCGCGCTGGCGATCGCGCTCTTCTACGCGGTCGGGACCGGCATCGGCGGCATCATCGGACCCCAGCTGTTCGGCCGACTTATCCCGACCGGCAAGACATCTGACGTGTTCTTCGCGCTTGCGATCGGCGCCGTCCTGATGATCGGAGGAGGCCTCGTCGAGATCGTGTACGGCATCAAAGCGGAACGTAGAGGGCTAGAAGGCATCGCCCCGCCGCTCACCGCTGTCCAAAGCGACACAAAATACGCCGGAACTGCGGCAGCCTGAGACCGGAGCTGAACCGTCGCCTCATAGACCAACGCTGAGCGGACGCGTCGGTTCGGGTCGCGCGCAGCTCTCCTCAACCCCTGCGCTTCACGAACTGCAACGACGCCTGTTGAGATCTCTGACGGACCGCAGCGCGATCTCCCCAAGCGTCCCGGTACCGATGACGACCACCGCACCGTCCGGGACGGATAGCGCGATCGCGAAGGCGCCGTCGCAGGCGGCGCACCGCCCATGCATCGCAACGCCATCGACTTCGATGATCGCGGGCTCCGGTCGGGCTGCGCAGGCGTCCTCGTAGGCGAGCCCGGAATGACGGCCGTGCCGGGTCGGCTCGATTGCTTCTCGGGCGAGCCGGGACAGTCCCAAGACCTCACCCATCCCGCTTCGCGTTCGAGCGTCGTCGGACGTCTCGTCTGAGTACAGCCGATCGGCCGGCGCAACCGACCGGGCGCCGACACTCACACGCGCCATCGACGTGACGCGTCGCCAGCCTTGCTCGAGACTGGCGTCGCCGTATTCCATCGTTACCTGGCCGACCAGGCCGATCAGGTCCGTGTCGAGAGGATCGACAATCGCCAAGGTCGAGAGACGTCCTCGTAGCTGCCATGCCGGACCGCACAACTCAAGTACCGGAAAGCGAAGACGGCCAAGTTCACGTTCGAGCTCTGGCTCCACAGCACGCGAGAGCCTACGAAAGTCGAGCGAAGTGTTCGAAGCGGAACGCTCACTGCGACGAACGACAGCGGTTGGGTCGAAGAGCCTGTGCTGCTCTTGGGCGAAGGCGAAGCCACGCGACTCCGCCGAGCCGCCCAGCTACTGCGACCGCCCGTGGACATTTCGCAGAGCGATGAGACAAACGGCGTCCCGGTCTTCAGTAACGAGAACCTCGACGAGGTGGTCCGGCTCAAGGGTCGTGCTGCGGTTGAGAGCGGCAACGCGCTCCGCCTCTTCCAGCACACGCTTCAGCCTCGGTGAGTAGGGGCTGACCGTCGTTATGGGCGTGTCCTGTGGGCCAACGATGCGCTGGAGTTCAGCGCGGGTGGCCTGGAGAGTGATGCCGGCTTCGGCGCACTCGCGTGCGAATTCGCTGTCGGCGTCACGTAGGAGACCGAGGAGGAGGTGCTCGCATCCCACCCAGTCCTGGCCGAGAGGATCTGCTTCGGCTCGCGCGAGATTCAGCACGCGGATGGTCGCCGTACTGGATCGGACGAGCACACCGGGATGCTAATCCCGCGCCCGCCGCCGCCCAGGCGGCCGGGCAGGACCTCGGGCCCCTGGCCTCGCGGTGAGCCGGGCTCACGCTGAGGGCAGCGCTCCCGGTGATAAGCCGAAGGGAGAGGTGGCGGGAGAGCGTCTGTAGGCTGGCCAGGATGGACTCCGAGCGGTGGGATTCGTGGTGGTTGGAGCGCGGATCGGAGCGGCTGACGGACATCCTGTCGCACAATGTCTGCGGCCGCCTCCCAGTTCGCCTCGGTCACGACTTGACCATCTCCGGTGGGGTCACAGCGGATGTTCGCGTGACACTGCCGGTTCGCATTCGGGCGAAGGTGGTTGCGGCGAGCAGGGCGAGTATCGCCGCTGCCGCCCAGGCGACGACGGGGGCTCCGGTGGTGCTGGAGGGGACGCCGGTGGTCGCTGCCGCAAGCAGGAGCAGGAGTGCTGTGCCGATCGCGGTCCCAAGCTGAGCGGTGGTGTTGATGATCCCTGACGCGGTCCCCCGGGACGCTTCGGGCACGTCGGTGCCCATTGAGGTCGCCGCGACCGAGGAGAGCCCGATGCCGAACCCGGCCACGGCCATGCAGCCTCCGACGAGGACCGCGGAGGTGGGGTCTAACGGCAGTATCGCCACGGCGGTGCCGATCAGGCCGAGACCGGCCGCCGTCACCCGCTCGTTTCGATGCCCGGGCAGCAGTCGGCCGGCCGCTGCCGAGCCGACGATGACCAGGAGGCTGAACGGCAGCAGCGTCGCGGCAGCGTCCAACGGCGTCCGCCCCAGCGTGCCCTGCACGTATAGGGTGATCAGCGTCGCGACCCCACTCGTGCAAGCGGTGTTCACGAACGCGCCCGCGGCACCCCGGCGCACGTGCGTGGCGTGCACGACGCCGCGGGGCAGCAGCGGCGCGGAGGACCCGCGGTCGGCGAGGACGAACAGGCTGCCGGCGAGCGCTGCGCCGATCAGCAGCACTCCACCGACGATGCGATCGGCTGGCTCACCGAGGAACGTAGCGCCGACGACGATCAGCATGACGGTGAGTGTGAGCAGCGCCGAGCTGGTCACGTTCAACGCCGGCGCGTCCCGACAGGGGGGATCTGGCGGGACGAGAGCGATGATGGCCGCAGCCTGCACGGCAGAGACGGCGAGGAAACCCCAGAAGATCAGCCGCCAGCTCGCTAGATCCGCGACGACTCCACCCACGACGAACCCCGACGCGCCGGCCGCCGCCCCGGCGGCGCTCCACGCGGCCACAGCGCGAGCCCGGGACCGGCCGCCGCTGGCCAGCGAGGTCAACAGCGTCAGGGCAGACGGCACCGCACCCGCCGCTCCAGCTCCTTGGACGCAGCGCGCCGCGGTCAACGCGAGCGTCGAGGCGGCGGTCGCCGCGAGCAACGCGCCGATGGCGAACACCCCTAAGCTGGCGATGATTGTGCGTCGATGGCCCAGACGGTCTCCCAGCCGCGCCCCGAACATCAGCAGCCCACCGAAGAACATCGCGTAGCCGGTGGCGACCAAAGCGCCGTCGTCGGACGTTGCTCCGACATCCCCCAGCATCTTCGGCAACGCCGTGACCACCACGGTGACCCCCAGCACGTCGACGAACTGGATCAGACACAGCGCCGCGACCGCACCGCGCACTCGACTCGGCGGCCGCTCCGCCGTGACGCGGTGCGACCGATCTTCCGACGATCGAACCCTCCTCAAGCCGAGCGCTCGCATACGGGCCAACCACAGACAGGCACGTTTCCCGATCGCATCCTCGGCAGCTTTGATATTCCCCTGGAGCTGCACATCGAATCGCTCCCCGTTGAAGGCGAAGGCCAGCCAGCCGCATCGCCACCGCCACGGTACCCGCAGCTCCCGGGGCATAAGCACCCCTCGCACTACGAGTGAGACGTCAACGAGAGCGCTGGAGAGTCGAGGCTCGGACGACTGCTTGGCGCGGAACGCGAGCACCCGAGGCGGCCTCTTGGACTCGTCTCAGAAACCGATCGCTCTGCGGACGCCTGACGGCGGTGTTCGCAAACTGACATTCGACGAGCCCTACCGCGCGGAAGAAGGTGCCAACGGTCGGGGTGCACGAGCGGTTTCGTGGGAGCAAGAGACTTCCCGGGCGACGAGATGGGCATTGCGGACGCGATTAGGCCTCGGCCGGCGAGACCCCTCGCGGGGGTCGACGCATCAGCCAAACCGGCGGTCCGCCTTTCGGGAGTACAAGCACGTCCACATGCACGAAGCCAAGTCGCGCATACAGCGCTGCGCTGCGTTCAGTACTGGCTTCGATGTACGCGGCTAGCCCGGCCGAATCCGCTCGCTCGAGCGTCGGCTGCATGAGCGCCGATCCCACGCCCTGGCCCTGCAGCGCGGTGCGAACCCCGACCGTTCGGACGTAGAAGTGGGGCTCCTGTAGGTGGCGTTCCTGCATCGCGCGCTGCACCTCTATCGCCCGCGGCAACCGCCTCCCGAACGCCCGCATCCACCTCAGCGCCTGCCGCCCGGTGAAGGACTCCGGCATCTCCCATGCGCCAGGTGGCAAAGCCGCCACCGCCCCGTCATACCCCGAGGTCGTCCACACGGTCCCGCCGCACGGCACGACGTACTGCTCCATCTCAACCAAGAACACCGCTCGTAGCCGCGCGTGTAGCCGCACCCTGCCTGGCACGAGCCACCTGAACACGGGATCATCGATAAACGCGTCCGCCAGCGCCGACGCTACCCTCGGCAGCGCATCGACGGTCGCTACCTGCACCTCGATCGGTCTCAACGCAACGACACTATCTCTCACGCCGCCGACGACGAGGCCGTGACACACCAGTGCAGTCGCCCGACCTCGACCACCCGGGGCGAGCGTGAGGCACGAAACGCAGCCGCCGGCTAGGGCCCTTGAATCGGTCTCGGATGGGATCGACCACCGGACGGGTTCGGGGGTCAACGGTCCAGCCGCGGTGGATCCTGCGCCCGTCGCAATCGCCGAACGCTCACCGAGACGAAAGCGGCAGCACCGACGCGTCGGCCCGCTCGCTGTGACGCCCTGGTGCACCGCCAGCCCTGCCTGCGACATGAGGGCACTGGTGTCGAGGCCGGTTGTCTCGACAGGCTCCGCTCGAGTCAGCCGCGCGAGAATTTCTTGGCTGGGGGGGTTGACAGTCTGGTCTGGCGGCCTATTAGGACCCTCAGAGAGGATTGACATAGACCCAGCGGCTCATCAGATGGGTGGAGGCCCGGGGCCCAAGTTGCGAGGGATTGCCTGACGGTTCGGGCACCCACCGCCTTCGGTCAAGGCGCTATCGGCGGTCCCGGCCTCCACCACCTTTCTCACCTCTCTGAGCTACATCATTGTTCCGGAAAGGAGGTGAAACGCTCGTATGTCTGTTCGTCGTCGTTGGCGGATCGGCTTGATGCGGCGAGGACTCACGTCGTCGGCCTATCGCGCGATCGTGTTGCCCCGAATCCGGCCGGCCGCCTGACCGATGCGCACCGATGGATACCCCCCGGCCGGCCGCGGTGCGCTGGCGCAACCGCTCGCGCGCGAGCGCGTGGCGGCGATACTGGCCGGCATCGAGAGCGGCACCGCGCTAAACACGCTGGACGAGTGTGACGAGATGGCCGCCGGATCAGACCAGATCACCCACGACGAGAGCGAGCTACTGCAGTCAGAGTCGCTCGCCGCGCGCGCGCTTGACCAGGACCTCGCGGACGGGTTGCGCCGCCGCCGGCCGGGGGGTGAGACAAGCTCCGGCGGGTATCTGCGCGAGCTCGGCGACCGGCCGCGGCTTCCCGGGTCGGTGGAGCGGCGGCTCGTCGAGGCTGCGCAGGCAGGGGATCGTCGCGCCCGCGAGGAGTTGGTCGAGGCGTTTTTGCCGTTGATCGCGGGGGTTGCCCGCGTCTACCGAGGATCGCAGGCGATTACCCGGGTGGAGTTGATGCAGGAGGGCGTCGTGGGACTGCTCCGCGCGCTGGAGCGCTATGACCCGGCGCTGGGGGTGCCGTTCTGGGGCTACGCGGCGTGGTGGGTCCGCCAGGCGATGCAGCAGCTGATCGCCGAGCTGACCCGGCCGCTCGTGCTCTCTGACCGTGCGCTTCGCCAGCTTTCACAGCTCAAGCGCGCGCATGGTGAGTACTTGGTCGAGCACGGGCGGGAGCCAACCGGAAACGAGCTGGCTGACCGCGCCGGTCTCTCGCACGCGCAGGTCGGGGAGATGCTCGCGCTCGAGCGTGTGCCGCAGTCGATGGACGAAGCGATTCAGGGCGCCGACGGGGACGTGGGGACGTTCGGGGAGCTGCTCGCCGATCCCCTCGCCGGCGACGCCTACGAGCAGCTGCTCGACCACTCAGAGATCGAGCAGATCCGCGCGCTGCTGGGCAGCCTCAACGATCGCGAGCGGATGATCCTGCGCGCCCGTCACGGCCTGGACGGGCCGGAGGAGTCGCTGCGAGATATCGGGGAGCGGATCGGGCTGTCCGGCGAACGAGTGCGGCAGATCGAGGAGCGCGCGTTGGGCAAGCTTCGCGCCGCCGCGACCCCCGGCGAACGCGACTGACCGCGCGCTTACGGCCCCTGGGGTTGACGGTCGGGGCGGCCGGGCCTATTGACACGTCGTGAAGGCATCTAACAGCTGGAGGTGATCCGAGTGCATGTGCTCAATCGTCCTCATCTTCCCCCCGCCGCAACGATCACCGCGGCAGGCGCGGCGCTGGCGATCGTGCTCACGCTGCTGCTGGCCGGCACGCTGAACGATCTCACGTCCACCTCGGCCGATGGCTCACCGACGCCGGCACCGACCCCCGTCCAGTCGACCCCGACGGGTGCGGGATGGAATCTGAGCCCGTTCACGAGCCTGTTGCGCTCCCCCGTCCGGGTCCCGTGGACGGCGGGCTTCTAGCCACCTCCTGCGATGCAGACCGCGATCGCTGGTGATGACTGGCGCCGGCCAGGTCGACCCCTACGCCGAGCTGGGTGTCTCTCGAGATGCGTCAAGCGAGGAGATCCGTCGCGCGTACCGACAGGTTGCCCGTCGCCATCACCCCGATGTCAACCGCGACCCCGGCGGGCCAGAGCGGTTCGCCGCGGCTGCGCGCGCCTACCAGATCCTCAATGATCCGGCGGCGCGCGCCCGCTATGACAACCGCTTCCCCCGACCTGTCCCGATCCGCCGATCGTCCAAGCGCCGACCCGCGGTCGACCGGCGCGCAGTCCTCGAGCTGACCGACCGGGAGGCGGCTCACCTCGCGCGATTCCCTCTCACCCTCACCGATGCCCATGGTGGCCGCATCGTGATTCCCGCCGGGACGGGTGACGGCGACCAGCTCGTGCTGCCCGACCGCGGTGGGCCGATCGTGTTTCGCGTCCGCGTTCACGGAAGACTTGACAATCGTTGACTGAGATCTATTACCAAAGATGAACGCCGCAACCCATTGTCTTCTCGCTTAGGAGGTTCGCCATGGCACTGATTCGCTGGGAGCCGGTCGCCGAGCTGGGCACCATCCAGAACGAGATGAACCGACTCTTTAACACCTTCTTCGACCCGCCCGCCCCCACCAGCCGCGGCAGCGCCACCAGCAGACGATGGATGCCAGCGATGGACCTGATCGAGAGCGGCGATCACTACGTGCTCCGCGCCGATCTCCCCGGCCTCTCTGACGACGACGTCAACATCCAGCTCCAGGACAACGTGCTCACCATCTCCGGCGAGCGCAACACCGAGCACGACGAGAACGAGGAGGGCTACTACCAGCTTGAGCGCGCGTTCGGCAGCTTCGCCCGCTCGCTCACCCTCCCCGACGGCGTCAACCCAGACGGTGTGCAGGCCCACTTCGACCGCGGCGTGCTTGAGATCAGGATCCCCAAGCCCGAACAGAAAAAGCCCCAGCAAGTCCAGATCACCCTCGGCGCGCGCCCCACCGACGACACCAAGACCATCCAGAGCAGCGACACCGGCGCCCCGCAGGCCAACGGCCGCGACCCTATCCCAGCGCACGCCTAATCCCTGACTGCCACCAAGGGAGCCTCCAGAGAAACGTTTGCGGACCGCGGGCAGGCACCGCCGCGGTCCGCAAACGCCGTCCAGCAACGCTGCCGCGAGCTCATGGAGCGCGCGGCACTCAACATCCCGACGAACCGCCCCAGCCGCAACGGTCGGTGCGCCGCATCGCTCCCGCATGCGCGAACAGCGCATCCGCGGTGGTGGTCACGATGTCGATGACGGGCTGTGACGCTGCGTCGCGGTGCTCCGGCGGATCTGCGGCCCATGACCAGCATCCAATCGATCTCGGCGTTGGCCTCAGCGCCCGTGATGGGAACGTTCAGACGGGATCCATCAGCGGACACTCCCCGCCCTGTCCGGTGCGGGCGTTCAGCCAGTGGCGGGCCGTCGCACGAGGGAACGCTCTACGAACATTGAGTCGGCGCGTCAGACCACGCCCGCGGACCCGGAGTTCCGCGCCGGATCATGGGATACGAGCGAACTCAGGTCTCCGCGCAGATGCCCATCGGCTACCGCGAGCTGGCCGAGCTCGCCATCGCGATCCAACGACGACCGCACTATCCCCAGCAACTCCACCCCGCAGCCCGCGATCGCCAGTCACGATGTAACCACCACACCGGGATCATCGTCACCAAGTTCCACGACGAACGGGGCATCGTCTGGGACCAGGGATCGTCGCTCCTGCTGAGGCCGGCCGACTTGAAGTGGACGTCAGACGACGCGCCAGACGGGATTTCGGACTGAGCGTCAAGAGTGCCGCTGCGGCAGCAGTGCGGCACGCGCTCCTCGACGCTCACCGCAGACATCTGGCCCTTGCGGGGCGTCGGGCATCCGGCCCCGACACTCGCGAAGGTGCGCCTTAGCGCTTGCGCTTTGGGGTCTGGAAACTGCGTCGACTTCGCCGTCTGTGGGAGCCCGGCCCGTCGGGCAGGACGGGAATGAGCAGGCGAGCGGGCTGCAGCCCGTCAGCGGCCGCGGTGAGACTGAGCAGGCCTGGGAACTTGGAGGGGCGCAGGATGATGAGCGCCTGACCGTGCCAGGTGTAGCGGTGCGGCTGCTGGAAGCTGTCGACGTTGTGCGGGTTGCCGTTGCCGGTGCCGGCCAGCGTGCCCGCTCCGTGGACTGCGAATGAGACCCGGGTCGTCGCGTCGGGAACCCGCTTTCCGCGCGCGTCGTGAACCTCGACGAGGACGTGTGCGAGCTGGTCTCGGTCGGTGGTCAGCAGCCGTCGGTCGGTGATCAGCGCAAGCTGGGCCGCGCCGCCGGTGGTTTGCAGGGTCTGGCGTCCGATCTCATGGCCGTTGGCGAGGGCGACCGCGGTCAGAGTCCCGGGGGTGTAGGGCACGTTGAACGTGCTGACGCGCTTGTCGGCGGCGGTGACCTGGTTCGTGGCGATGACTTCGCCGTTGAGGATCATCTTGACCGTATCGCCGGAGGTGTAGGCGTGGACGACCATCTGCGTGCCATGGGCGACGCCCCAGGTCCAGCTTTTGAGCTCGTCGTAGTAGCTCCAGTTGATGGCGAACTGCTCGGTTCCGGCGGGAGCCGGGCGTTCAACGAGCAGTTCAAGCGTACTGTTGCCGTAGACGACGTTTCGCCAGTAGTTCTGGGGTTTGCGCTGCCCGATGAGGTCGATGTCGCCCTGGAAGTCCTGAAACCATGGGTAGCTGCCGTCGCCAAACGGCGGGAAGCTGCTGCCGGGCTGGCCGTAGATCGGAGCTCCTGAAGCTGACTCTCCGAGGTAATCCCAGCCCACCCAGGTCCAGCTGCCCACAAACCAGGGACTGTCCTGCGTGACGAGCTGGTAGTCGTCGTAGATGCTGGCGGGCCAGGCCTCGCTTTGAGTCATCGCGCGGTCGGGGTAGGCAGCGTGCAGCGCGTTCTTGTCGGGCGAGGGCAGGTCGTAGTGCACGTCGATGACGTCGACGTACTGATAGTCGGGGTCGGTGACGGTGTCAAAGGGCTTGGCGGCTTGGCTGACCGGGCGGGTGGAGTCCAGAGTGAGCAGCAGCGCCTTCATTTGCGCTCCGCGCTGGCCGTTGGTGGTGTCGTTGATCTCGTTGCCTAGCGACCAGATGATCACGCTGGGGTGGTTGCGGTCGCGGCGGATCATCGATGTGAGATCGCCGGGCCAGGCCTGCGGGAAGTAAAGGTGGTAGTCGTCTGGGTTCTTGGCGGCATCCCATATGTCGCTGAATTCGTCCCAGACGAGCATCCCGAGGCGGTCGCAGGCGTCAAGCAGTGCCGGGGTTGGGGGGTTGTGGGCGGTGCGGATTGCGTTGAAGCCTGCGGCCTTGAGGATTTCGATCTCTCGCTGTTCGCTGCGATCGAGGGCGACTGCCCCCAGCGGCCCGTGGGAGTGGTGGACGCACGCCCCACGGATCGTGGTCTTGGTTCCGTTGAGCAGGAATCCGTTGGCCGCGTTCCAGACGATCGAGCGGATGCCGAACGTCGCGATGTCCGCATCCAGCGCGCGGGCGTCGCCGATGATCTGGACCTCGGCGGTGTACAGCGCCGGTTGGTCTGGCGACCACAGCTGCGGTGACGAGACCGTCAGGTCAGTCGTGAACATCGTCGTCGCGCCCGGCGCGATCTCTTGCGCGGGCACGACCCCTTCGGTGGCGGTACGCCCGGAGGCGTCGCGCACGGTGATCAGGGCATGTTGGCGACGAGGGTCGGTCCCGAGGTTGGTGACCTCGGCCTCGACGTGGATCTGGGCTGAGCCTGCGGTGACCGATGGCGTTGAGACGAAGATCCCGCCGGTGGTCAGACGCACCTCGCTCGTGACCGTCGTCCAGGTGTGCCGGTAGATCCCCGAGCCTGAGTACCAGCGGCTGTTTTTGCCGCTGTTGTCGACGCGGACGGCGACGACGTTGTCGCCTGTGGCGTTCAAGTAGGGGGTGAGGTCAACGATGATCGGCGTGTAGCCGTAGGCGTGGAAGGTGACGTGCTGGCCGTTGAGCCAGATGTCGGCGTCCTCATAGACGCCATCGAGGCGCAGCTCGACGTGTGGACGGGTGGGCCCACCCCACTGTGGGCTTATGTCGGTGAGCGTGAAGTGCTTGCGATACCAGCCAATGCCCCCGACGGTCCAGCCCGTTGAGCTGCCGCCGGCGCTGTTGACGTAGTCAAACGGTCCGATCTGCTGCGGCACGTTGGCCGGCGGGTCGGTTTCGTCGGTGTAGTCGAAGTTGGAGGGGTCTGCGGTGACCCCGCCCTGGCTGTCATCAACGCCGGGGAGGTCCTCGATGCTCCAGTCGTGGGGCACGTCGAGCTGGCGCCACGAGCTGTCGTCAAAGGAAGTGGCCTGGGCCCCCGTCGCGTCGCCGCGGAAGAACCGCCAGTCCTCATCGAAGGAGCGCGTGCGCGCTTCGAGGTTGGGGCCGAATGCGAGCGCCTTGACCGGGCCTGTGAGGTCGGTCAGCGCGATCGCGCTCATCGACCCGGCACCGACCTGCAGCGCTCGGCGCCGGGTCACGAGGCCTCGGCGCTTCTCTTCCGGCTTCACGTCATCGGCACCGGCAGGGTTGTGGGGTGACATCTCGTCGTCCATCAGCTCTCTCCTCGAACTCCGTCGACCGCATCCGTTGAGGTAGGCCACCCGGGGCGCCCGGGGTGGGGCCCGCTATTTCTGCGCGTCCTGTACGAAAATGACCCGTGGTCTTATATCACTCTGATTTGGCTCGTGTCAAAGCGGCTTGACTCCGCCGCCCGGAGCGTCTCGTGCCTTGTCGGCGTCTTGATACCGGCGACGCACGATTTCAGAACCGGCGCGATACCGCGACGTCTACGCCAGGGGTCCAACACGATCGAGAGAGCGAGAGCGACCCTCGGGTGCGACAGGCCTCGCTCCTCAAGCGCCCTGGCTTACGCTGAGCGCCGGCGCGCCCCGGTTCGTCGAGTCTCAGCCGGGGGGCAGCGGGGAGCTCACCGCCTCCGGGCGAAGTCCGTCAAGCCCAAGCGTGAGATATCGCCGCCACCGTTCGGGTTGGACCTTGGCCCGCGGGGCGTAAACGCTGGCGGTGGCGGACATGAGCACGACAAAGATGTCCATGGCCGTGACGTCCTCGCGGATCTCGCCGCTTTTCACAGCGGCGGCTCTTAGGAAGTCGAGGCGCGGTTGCAGTCGTCCCATCGCTTGGCGGATGGAGTCGTCGAATACCCCGGAGAGCGTGGCGGTCTCGATCACTGCTCGTATCGGGATGATCTGCGCCGCGGCTGCTTCGGCCCACCGGCGGATGATCGGCTCAGACAGATCGGCGGCATGCGCTTCCGCGATGTCGCCCAACTGCTCGAGCGATGCCGCGAGGATCGCGATGAGAAGATCGCCTTTAGTCGTGAAATGGCGAAAGAAGGTGCCTTTGGCCAGTCCGGCTCGCCGGCAGATCTCGCTGACCTGCACGTCGAGACCGATCTCGATGAACGCCTCGGTGCCGGCCTGGATCAACAGCCGGCGACTCCTGCGGGCATCGGCGCGCGACAGACCGGACGTCACGGCGACCCGGAAATGTTACGGGTTGCGGACGTGCGGGCTCGATAGTTTTGCGTCGGCTTTAGGGCCACGGCGCAGGGATCGCTCCTGACTTGACCAAGGCCGGAAGTTAGCCCAACGGTCGCGCTTGCATAGTAATGACCGTCGTCTTCAGCGGAGTGCCCTGCATGAAGGCCACGCCTGGGTGATCCGCAACACACCCGGCGACCGCTCGAGGTCTTGAGGTGTTTGATGCGCTGCCCGTCGAACCCGACCTTTATCTGGCGATCCGCGACGGCGGAAGTCACGCGGCGCCCGCCGGGATCTCAATGTGGATCGGCTTGCCTTAAATACTCGGCCTCACGGCTCGTCGACCGGTCGTTACTGGCTGATCTCGGACAGGACCTCGCCGACGCGGTGCCGTCGAGGGAATCGCCGGCGGCTGGCGCAAATTCAAGACCGGCCGATGACCGCTGACGCCACCACCAACACCACGGGCCGCACCTTCGCGCAGTCTCCTAGACGGTCGCGAGACTGCCCACAACCACCTCCGGATTGCCGCCGCTGCAACCCTGGCGGACCGTCTCGCGAAGGATCGCTGAGCGGATGTTCTCGGCGGGTCCAACGCCCCCCAGGCTGATGATGGGCCGGCACCGTCTCAGCTACCAACGCTCAACGAACAGCGGCTTGAAACCGCGCGGCCTCCGTATTAGCGAGTCCAAGCGAGATGATCACGCGTTGTGGCTAGAGAGCAGCGTGCCGTCGGGCGCGTAGATGTCAACGGTCCGTGGTGACTCACCGTGACGGCCAATGAAGAGCGAGACGTCTGCGATGCCGTCGTCGTGGCGTTGGCTGCCGTCGTCAAGCGTGAGCTGTACGCGCCCGATCTCGGCGCCAGCCGGGTCAAGGCGGCCCCCAGCGTAGAACGTCTCACCGCCCCACTGCCCGCACAGGTTCAGCCACGGACGAGACCCCACAGAGGACGGCCGCGGCGTCGCGCGTTCTCGCTTGGCCGGTCCGTTGCTGCCTCCGGCCACGCCGTGGGCGACCGATCCCCGCTCGCTGTGTTCGGTGGCCACCAGCCAAAACCACCGGTTGCCCGTGAGGTCGTCGAAGGTGACCGCGTACAGCCGCCGGTCAGCGCTCTCGCGCTCCTTGATGATCGCGATGGCGGCCGGGTCCCGCGCGAACGGTCCGTGCGACATCACCCTCGCGCGGGGAACCCGATCGTCCGTCCAGGCGACCGGGTCAGGCTCCGCGGCTGAAATCAGCGGGAGCGGTCAAGCTGGCAACGACGGCCGCGTGCGGATCGCGCTGCGCCACATCCCATATGTTGCTCCACCGCGCGCGCCGACGCACGAGAACGGACACCTGCTCCGCTGCGCCTCGGACGGCACCTGGCACCGTGACAGCCGGGTGATTAAAGATCGCCGAGCGCCTGGAGCCCAACGCACGGCTGGGCCGCCGGCTTTCACGAGCTCGCCCGCGCCTTCGTCGGCGATGACCGGCGTGCCGCGGAGCTGGCCTGCGCTGGCGAGAAGCTCGTGGTCGAGTCGGCCGTCTTCTGCGATGTGCCGAACCAGCAGCAGAGTGCTTCTCGCAGTCCAAGCGCAGCAGTCTCAGCGGGTTCGTCGATGGTCGCCGCCCAAGCGATGTGGGCGTCGGGTCGGATGAGCAGCGCATCGGCAGGCCGATCATCGGTCTCGGCGGTGTAGATCTCGACGCGAGGCAGCCAGTCCCGGGCGGCCTCGCGGAGGTCCGAGCGGTCGGCAAGGTCGAGAAGGATCGGCTGCGCGGCGTGCATGAGTTCCGCAACGCAGGTTGCGCCGTGTTCGATCTGCAATGCGAGGTTGGGGGCGAACATGCCGGTCAACGCGTGCCCGTTGGGGTTGGGAAGGACGTAGCGGATCTCGGTGCCCGCGATCAGGGCTCCGACGCGCTGGAGCGGCTGCTCGTCGACCAACAGCTCCAGAAAGAGTTCCCGAAGGGCTTCGGCGGCTGAATCCTCTCCGCGGCGCAGCGCCACCTGAGCCTGGGATTGAAGCAGTGCCCGGGCGCCGGCGAAGTGACGTTCGGCGTGATAGGTGTCCAGCAGGCCGGCCGGCGCCCAGCCGTGGATCTCGGCGCCCAGCTTCCAGGCAAGGTTGACCGTGTCGAGCATGCCGATGTTGATGCCGATGCCCGAGGCGGGAAACTGGTGAGCTGCATCGCCGGCCACGAGGATCCGCCCCTCGCGGTACCGCTCGGTCTGGCGAGCCTGAAACCCATAGCGCGACAGCCGCGTAACTCCCCCCAGGGGGAGATCCGCGCCGAGCACGCGGCGGATGCTGTCCTGGAACTCGGTCAGGGTCATCGGCGCGTTATCGTCGACTCCGGCGGGCTCGTCCTCGGTCGTCTGGAGGAGCAGCACCTCGGGGGTGAGCTGCCCGAACCCGAACACACCGCGATCTGTCCGAGTAAAACTTCCCGAGCGGACTCTACCCAGCCCGGGCACGTCGAGGTCGCCGTTATCGAACCGGGGCACCGAATCGGGCAGGGTGACCTGGCCCAGCCGGTTCACCTCTGGATAGGTGATGCCGGGGAACGCGATCCCGGCCGCGTCGCGGACTGTGCTGCCGGGGCCGTCGCAGCCCACCAGGTATCGCGCCCTCGCCCGGTAGAGCCCGTCCGGGCCGCGCACGTCCGCGGTCGCCGCAGCCTCGTCCTGAGTGACTACGACCACGTCGTGTCCGCGGCGTATGTCGGCGCCGAGTTCCCGGGCGCGTTCGTCGAGCAGTCGCTCGAGTCGCGGTTGCGGGAGTTGCACTCCCCAGATCGGCGATTCCGGCAGGTGTGAGAGGTCCAGATGCACACCGCCGAACGGGAGGCGAGGAGCCGTGTGGATGGGGCCGATGCTCGCCGTTTCGATCCGGTCCATGAGGCCCCGGCAGCGCAGCAGTTCGACGATCTGCCCGGAGAATCCATTGGCCTTCGGGATCTCTCGGAGCTGTGGCCGGCGCTCCAACACGAGCGGTCGCACTCCGGCTAGGCGCAGCTCAGTGGCCAGCATCAGGCCGGTCGGGCCAGCGCCCACGATGATCACGTCAGCGTTCATTACCGGCCACTCCCGTCGCAGTCGTTCCTCGCGTCCACATGCGACTTGTGCGTCGTCAACAGCACATCCATTTCTGTGTCCCTCGTCGTGATTTCAGACTTGTGGTCGTGCGGTCTCACCGGCACAGCTGTTCCTCGTGGGCAGCCGGCACGGGGCTCGTGTTCGATGCGTTTAGGTCCAACTTGCGGTTGATACGCAACTCTTGACGCAGCCGCCGGTCGTGGGTGGCGACGACGAGGGCGCCAGACCATCCGTCCAGCGCTGCCTCGAGGATCTCGAGCGACTCGACGTCGAGATGGTTGGTCGGTTCGTCGAGGAGCAGGCACGTGGCGCGCAAATGGCCGACGACGGCGAGTGCGGCGCGGGTTTGCTCGCCCGGCGAGAGGGTGGTCACCTTCCGGTTGGCTGCCTCTGCGCGCAGACCGAACGACGCCAGTGCAGTCCGCATTGACTGCTCGTCGAGGCCGGTGAGCTCGCGCACCCGGTCGGCGAGCCGGCCCCCGCGGCACAGGGTGGCATGGGTTTGCTCGAAGTGGGCGATCACCGTTCCCGGCGCTTGCCGACGTCGGCCGTGGGCTGGCTGGAGGTCGCCGGCCAGCGCCGCCAATAGCGTCGACTTGCCGCTGCCGTTGGGTCCGGTGACCAGAAGCCGGTCGCCGTCGGCCACGTCGAGGTCAATCGGCCCGAGCGACCAGTCGCCCCGGCGGGCGACAAACGTCTCAAGCGCGACCATCAACGGCTGCCGATGCTCACCAGGGGTCAGCTCAAGGCGGAGGGTCGGGTGCTCCCACGGTCGCGGCGGGATCTCGGCGCGGCGGCCGCGGTCGCCGAGCTTGCGGGCCCGTCCGGCCATCGCCTCAGCACGCATCTTCACCCACTCGCGCGAGTTCTTGTCGTTGTCGTGCGCGCGTACTCGGGCTCGGTTCACGCTCGCTGCCGCGCGCCGGCGGGACTCACGCTCGGCCGCGATCAACGCCGCCCGGCGTACGAGGACCTGCTCGTGCTCGGCCCGAGCACGGGCCCGTCCGGCTTCGCGTTCGCGCTCGAAGGCGTCCCACCCTCCACGGAAGCGTGTGGCCCGGCCGGTGTGACCGTCCAGCTCGACGATCTCGGTGACCGTGTCGCTGAGGAAGTCGCGGTCGTGGGACACGAGCACGACGCCCCGCGAGCGGCAGCGAAGGAGTTCCCTGAGCCGACCGAGGCCGTCGTCATCGAGGTGGTTGGTCGGCTCATCGAGCAGGACAGCATCGAAGCGCGCGACCGCGAGCCCCGCCAAGCCGGCCCGCGCGGACTGACCACCTGAGAGCGTCTCCACGCTCCGCTCGAGAAAGCCCTGATCGAGCCCCATCTCGGCGGCCGCCGTCGCCAAACGGGCATCGAGATCAGCGCCACCGAGCGAGATCCAGCGCTCAAGCGCCGCCGCATGCCGCTCGATCGCATCGAGGCTGCCCGCCTGTAGCGTCGCCGCCCAGCGCTCGAGCTCACGGCTCGCGCCGGCGACCCCGACGCGCTCGAGGATCAGCTGGCGCACACTTAGCCGCGGCTCACTCGCGTCGGCCATCTGCGGCAGGTAGCCGACAGTACCGAGCCTCCGTACCGTGCCGCGATCGGGCGCCTCGAGGCCGGCCAGGATGCGCAGGAGCGTCGATTTGCCCGCCCCGTTGGGTCCGACGAGACCGACGCGGCTGCCCGCGTGGAGATGCACGTCGACCGAGTCAAGGACGGTTCTAGCGGCGTACCGTCGCGTGATCTGCCGGGCGTCGAGCAACGTCGACGGCATCGGGTCTCCTTTCGCTGGACGTGTGAGAGACGAACCGGCTTGCCACCGGTCGACCGACGTGACTCGGACGGCGACCGCCTGGCTGACGCTCCTGCCCGATACGTTGTCGTTCCTCTGCGTCGCGAAGACGCTCGTCGATGCGCGCCCTGGCTAGTTGCATGTGAAGGTGTGGGTGTATGCCGGCGAGAATCCCGGTCGCCGGCCGTGATCGCATCGGCGTGCTCGCCAGTCCTCCCGCCAGACGACGATCACGCAGAGCCGCACCAGCGGCTCCTGCCACGCGCGCACTGGGAACGACTGGTGGGATCGCCGATGTGAATCTGGGCGCGAGCACGGATCGTTAGCCAATCGCAATAGCGACCCGAAGGAAGGAACCATGAATCCTCAACTCGTCAACATCATCACCAAGCAACGCATCGCCGAATTTCACCTCGCCGCTCGGCTTCGCCGGCTGAGCGGGAGCCTCCGTCGAGACGTGACGAACCGCTTTGCAGGCGCCACCGGCTGCGCGGCGTCGACGGCGGAAGGGCAACCGCGATGAGTCACATCTGGACAGTGGCGCCGGTCGCGCTTGTCACGCTGGCGGCACTGGTGCCGCCGCGGCGGCCGCGGTCGGTTGCCTCCCTAGGTTTCTGGCTCGGCTACCTGGTCAACGAGTTCCCGTTCCTCGCCTTCTGCTGGCTCGTGGCGTCGACGCTACTCGCGCTCGGGAACGAGAGCCCCGGCTCGGCGGCCGGGTTGGGGATCCTCGCTCTGGCCGTGCTGACGGCGTGTGGCCTTGCGCTGATCATGCGGCGCGAGCTGCTGGCAGGCCCGGTTGTCGCGCGCGCCCTGCACCGCGATCTCGGCCTCAGCGGAACGACCGGCTTGTCAGTTGGGCGGACGGTGGGCCGGCGTGTGCCGGCGCGGACCGTGTTTTTGCCCTTGCCGCTCCGACCCCGCGCCGTGCAGCGGATCGCGAACATCAGCTACGGCCCTGCCGGACGGCGTAATCGACTCGACCTGTATCGCCACCGGTCGCCTCCCATCGGCGCGGCCGTGCTGATCCACTTTCACGGCGGGCACTTCCGGATGGGCGGCAAGAGTCGCGAGGCACGAGCTCTGTTCTACCGGCTCGCACACCAGGGCTGGGTATGCATCAGCGCGGACTATCGGCTCCGGAGGGCCGGGCGCTTCCCCGCATCGCAGGTCGATGCCAAGCGCGTGATCGCCTGGGCTCGCGAACACGCGGCCGAGTACGGCGCAGACCCGTCGCTGCTGGTCGTGGCAGGAAACTCCGCCGGCGCGCATCTGGCCTCGATGGCGGCGCTGACGGCGAACGACCCGGTGTTCCAGCCCGGCTTCGAGCGTGCCGACACGTCGGTCAGTGCCGCCGTCTGCCTGTACGGCTTCTACGGGAACCGCGACCTCGCGGGGCCGTTACCGTCATCGCCGCGCGCTTACGTTCGCCGCGACGCGCCCCCGTTCTTCGTCGCGCATGGCGACAGCGACAGCTTCATTCCCGCCGCGCAGGCCCAGAGCTTCGTCAACGCGCTCCGCAGCGGCTCGATGAATCCGGTCGTCTACGCGCAACTCCCGGGAGCCCAGCACTCCTTCGACCTGCTGCACTCGATCCGCTTCCAGCATGTGATTGACGGCATCGAGGCGTTCACGGCCTGGGTCCGCGCCGATCACGAGCCAGGCGGCGGCCAGCGCACCATCGGCTCACCCATGAACCGAGCCGTGCCTGAGGCGCGCCCGCGAAGCTCGGCTCGCGGTCGGGGCTGGCTCCATGACACGCCGAACGTCGATTGCTGACCTCGAGCTGCCCGCCGCCGCTCGGGCGTCCGCGAGGCAGCGCCTCAGCGCCTATGGCGACGGAACTGCAGCGAGCCGAGTGGCGCTGATGCCTACTGGTTCGGCCGATCGCTCGCTGCATCCGTCAACGAGTTCCTGGCTACTGATCCTCGACGCGTTCTCAGAGGCATTTCCCCGGCGTCGCGATCGCACTGATCGGCAAGCACGACCGTGACGGGCGCACGACCAGCTCGCTCGACGAAGCCAAACTCGCGGAGCTGCTGAAGCACCCCTCCGGCCCGATCGATTGCTTCGCTGCGAGTTCGCCGAACAACTCGCGGCGATCGAGGCGTCGGACTTGTTCCTCGCTCCCCGCACCGGCTTCGGTCTGGCGGCGCTCGCCGTAGGCACGCCGTGGCCGGCTCTCTCCGGCGGTCGCTGGTTCGAGTACTTCTTCAGCCGTGTTCCGTTCCGCTCAGTCATCCCGGACACCGAGCCTTACCCATGCTTCACAAAGGTTGACCCTGCTGCAACGCTTGGCGACGGCGACGAGGGCATACGGACTCCGAGCATGAGCAGCGCGCTGGTCCGCGAGGACCTCGGCCGCCTGGTTGCGGCAGCAGACGAGCTGCTGTGCGGCTCGGTCACGCACGAGCGGGCACTGAAGGACTACGTCACGGACCTGGTGGCCGCGTGCGCGGGCGAACGCTCGGCGATCTGGTCAATGGACAACGTCCATCTTGACCACCTTTAGCCTGACCGGCAATCACACGATCTCGGCATTATCGGCCAGCCACTGATCGAGGCGTGACTCGCGCACGAATCCGGCGATCGCACCGATCACGGCTCCAGAGCACGCGAGGAAGAGCCGCAGGTGCCCAAAGTTGCCTGCGAATCGTGCGCAGGCGCGACATCTGGCCGGCCAATGCGCTCGTGCCGTGATCAGCACGATGGGGCAGGTCCCTACGCACCTAGGTGTACGCGCATGCGGATCGGTAGGCCCTCGATCAGCAACACACCACCGCGCTCAGCGCAGCGACGCTCGGGCGATGATCCACACAGTAACCCGGATGGGCCCGCCAAAGCCCCGTGAGCTCCGCTCCGCCGAGCACATCCGAGAGCGCGAGCCCGACGCCCACGAACCACGGGCATCAACCCCACGAGTGGTCAAGGACCTTGACGCTGCCGCTTCGACCTCTCGACAGCGCGTAGTGGCGCATTGACGGCGATCACCGCGACCGAGAATAAAGCTCGTCGGCCCACCTGCGACCGCGCAGAGGACGTTTCCGGCGGCCACGACGGCGAGTTTGCGAGCAGCATTGGACGCATCCCGAAGATGTCGCCGAGTCTCGAGATCACCGGGACCGCGCGGCGGCCATGATCCGGTGGCCGACAGCGCCCACGCGCGTGCATCGTGGTCTCCCAACTGCGCTATCCGGCCGCCCCAGAAGTGGCACGACGGTGAGCGGCTCTGTGTCCAGCGAGAACACAGCAGCGCCGGAGTAATGATCGCGACCAGGAGGCCCAGGGTACGGACTCTGCGACCTCGCGCCGGATCCGCCGTCCGTGCGGCGCGGGGTGGGACTGCCACGCCCTTCGGGTACATCGCGCGACCATCGCCTGTTCGACCACTCCCATCGAAGCACGCCCGGCAAGCTCGTCAAAGGCGCTAGCGTCGTTGCAACGATGTCTGAGCAGGGGTTGCAGCCGTCCTCTGGACTCCTGGGCCGCGCGCATGAGTGTGCTGCGATTGACGGGCTGCTGGAGGACGTGCGCCGCGGGCGCAGCGGATCGCTGGTCGTGCGGGGGGAAGCAGGAATGGGCAAGACGGCTTTGCTGGCGTACGCCGCCGCCGCCGCCGAGCGAGCGAGCGGCATGACGGTGCTCGCGGTAACAGGCGTGGCGGGCGAATCCGATCTTGCCTTTGCTGGGCTGCACCGACTGCTGTTGCCGATCGTGGACGCGCTTGACGGCGTCCCCCCGCCCCAGCGCGAGCCACTGGCGGCGGCGCTCGGTTTAGCCCCCGGCGAGGGCCGCGACCGCTTTCTTGTGTCCGCCGGCGTCCTCTCGCTGCTCGCGGCCGCGGCCGAATCGAGGCCGATCCTGTGCGTGGTCGACGACGCGCAGTGGCTGGACATCCCATCGGCCAACGCGCTGTCCTTCAGCGCGCGAAGGCTCCTCGCCGAGGACGTGGTGATCCTGTTTGGCGTCCGTGACGGCGAGGCGCGGGACTTTGACGCAGCCGGACTGGAGGAGCTCGAGGTCGCCGGCCTCGACCGAGACGCGGCCGCGCTCGTGCTCGGTCAAGGCTCACGGCAGGCCTCTCCGTCGGTGCGCGAACGATTGCTAGACGAAGCGGCGGGCAATCCTCTGGCACTGCTGGAGCTACCCACTGCGCTTTCAGACGCGCAGATCGCTGGCGGAGCGCCACTGCCGGACGCGTTGCCCGTGACCGACAGATTGAGATCAGCATTCGCAGAGCGGATCGAGCGGTTGCCCGAGCCAACCCAGGCCGCACTGCTCATCGCCGCCGCGGAGGAGGCGGGGGAGCTGACGGTCACGCTTCGCGCGGCGGCCGAGCTCAGACTGCCGCCGGACGCGCTCGACCCCGCGGAGGAGGCGGGATTGCTGCGCATCGACGGCGCCGCGCTGAGCTTCCGCCATCCGCTCGTGCGATCGGTCGTGTACGAGTCGGTGCCGCTGGGCCGGCGCCGGCGCACACACGCGGCTCTGGCCGTCGCGCTGGCGGACGAGCAGCATGCCGAGCGCGCGCTATGGCACCGTGCGATGGCGACGATGACCGCAGACGAGGACGTCGCGGGCGAGCTCGAAGCCTCCGGACAGCGGTCCCAGCTGCGCGGCGGTCACGCCTCGGCCGCGACTGCCTTCGAGCGAGCCGCGACGCTCAGCGAGGACACTCCGTCACGCGCGAGGCGTCTAGCGGCGGCAGTCCGTGCCGCCTGGTCAGCGGCGCAGATCGACAGGGCTCGGGACCTCCTAAGTCGATCCCTGCCACTGACAGAACGCGCACAGCGGGCCGATGCCTTGTTCCTAAGAGGCGTGATCGAGGGGCAGAGCGGCTGCCTGCTCGACGGCGTCGCGACGCTCCACCAGGCTGCGGCGCTGAGCGAGGACCCATCGCTGACGCTCCTGATCCTGCGAGAGGGCTGTGCCATGGCCTACCAGGCAGGCGACCCGGACGAGGCGCGCTCATTCGCTTCACACGCAGCGGACGCATCCTGTGTCAGCGACATCGACCGCTTCACGAAGGCCTCGCTGATCGCGCGGGCGGCAGACCTGTCCGGCGACTACCCGCGCGGCGAGGCACTGGCAGCCGAACTCGTGGAGCTCGCAGACCAGATCGACGTTCCCGCCTGCCTCATCTGGTCCGCGCTCGCGGCAATCCGCGCCGGGATGACCGAAGTCAGCCTGCGCCACGCCAGTCGAGCCGTGAGCCGCGCCCGTGATACCGGCGAGCTCACGACACTGCCTTTCTGTCTCCACGTGCAAGCGATGGCGCTGATCGGCCACAGCCGCTTTGAGCTCGCCTACGCGACCGCGGAGGAAGGGTGGCGGCTGGCGCTCGAGACCGGGCAGCCTTGGGCAGCGGGGTGGAACGTCATGGACCTTGCACTGATCGATGCGGCGCGTGGGTTAGAAGCGCGGGTTCACGGACATGTCGCCGAGCTCCAAGCTCTGGTCGCGCGCAGCGGCGCCACCCCCATGGTCCACTACACCGAGCGTGTGCTCGGCTTGCTCTACCTAGGCCTCGGCCGACCGGCGGAGGCGACGGAGCGATTCCTGACGGCGTTCTCGTTGGGGCGTCCCGACTCCGACCCATCGTTCATCTCCGATGTGCCCGACGCGGTTGAGGCGGCGGCCCGCTGCGATCGCCTGGATGAGGTCGCCGGCCATCTCAGACGGTTCGAGACATGGGCGCAACGGTCGTCGGATGCGAAGGCGCTCGCGCTGCTCGCGCGCTGCCAGGCACTGGTCGACGAAGTGCACGCCGAGGAGCACTTCGACCGGGCTATCGATCTTGCCGATAGCCTTCCGCCGTTCGAGCGGGGACGCACGGAGCTTCTATACGGCGAATGGCTGCGCCGCCAGCGCAGACGCGTCGATGCCCGCCGCCACCTGCGCACCGCGCGTGAACTGTTCGGGCGTATCGGGGTTTCACCTTGGGAGTCACGCGCCCAGACCGAACTGCGCGCCAGCGGCGAAAGGGCTCGCAAGCGCGATCCGACGACACGCGATCAGTTGACCCCACAGGAACTACAAATCTCCCGCCTCGTGGCCTCCGGGATGACGAACCCGGAGGTGGCCGCGAAACTCTTTCTCAGCCCGCGCACGGTGGATTATCACCTGCGCAAGGTGTTCACCAAGCTCGAGATTGCCTCCCGCACGGATCTTGTCCGCGTGGACCTCGGCGGGCCTGTAGCCACCTGACCGGCGAACACGCCGATGCGACCGCGCGTCCCGCGGGCAGTCTGCGGCGCGGATCCTACCGCGACAACACCGCGGGACCGGGCACGGACTCAAACGACGCCGGTGGCTCCGCTCAACATGACCAGCGCTGCCTTAAGGTCTCTGACGCGTCGCCTCCCGCGTGTCGGAACGCCGCTTCGCGGGATTCGGGGCGCGAAGCGTTCGATCTCTGATTGGCGCCGAGACTGGCGAGATCGGTGCGAATCCGCCGAAATGGCGGGATCGTGCCGCTTCCGAACTACAGGCCGGACGACCGGCGCGCTCGGGTTGTCTCATGGGGAACGCGCTACGAACAACGGCCATGAAGCGCAAAGCACCGCCGGTCGCGACCGCTGTGAGCATCGCCCGATGGCCGCGACTTGCTTTGGCCGCAGTGCAGCGCGAGATCTGAGCTATAGCCGCTCCCGTCATGCGTCGGAATCTCGCCCGCCGTCCCGCCGGAGGCCGCTACTTGTGGAGCGCGTAAAGCGCCATATCCCTCCGAGTGCCTCCAATCAGCGCCTTGCTGCGCAGGACCCCCTCGAACTGACAGCCAAGTCGGGTAGCCACGGCGCGCGAAGCGACGTTCGACGGTTCGACGTAGAGCTCCAGCCGGGCAAGCCCCACGTCCATCATCGCCCAGTCGCACAAGAGTCGCACGGCCCGCTGGGCGACGTTGCGGCCTCGAGCCGATGGAGTAACCGCGCAGACGACCTCCGCAACGAGGTGGTGAGCATTCACTGCGACGAGCCCGCAGGAGCCGAGCACCTCATCGTTGTCAGTGGCCGCTATTGCAAACGGTGCTCCCTGCTGGGATGACCACTGCTGTTGGTTGTGCTCCCCAACGAAGTCCGCTGCATGCTCCGGCAGGTATGGAACCGGGACCTCCATCCATCGCTGGATGTCCGGGTCCTGACATGCCGCAAGGACAGCGTCCGCGTCGCGTGCGGTCCACCCTCGCAGCGTCAGCGACCCGTCGGCGAGCCTCGGCACCGTGCCGGGCCACGCGAGCGAGGTCACCGAGACACCGTCGTCGTCGGACACTCACCTTTGAGCATCATGGCCAGCTTCTGATCAGACACGTTGGTTCCGAAAGCCGTACATCAGCGGGCTGCCAAACGCCACGATGTTCGCAGACCCGCTTCGCCGAATGACGGGTCTCACGAACGCGCGGGCCCCAACGTTGACTGCAACGAGGCGAGCCGATAGGTCCGGCCGCGCAATCGGTGTTGCCGCCGACTGCTCATAGGCCGGATTAGGCCACGACAGTGCTGAGATTTCGGCGAGGAGCTGACGTAGCCGGTCTCAGCAGGCGATGCGGGCCGTTCCTCGCCGCGCGTGGACGGAGCTGGCGCAGCCCACCACCGGCCGTCGCGGGGCGGCAACGGTCACCTGGGCGGAGTCGACGTTGTTCGCGAGCGACTGCTCCTGGGTGGATGTTCCGACGACGGCTCGGTTGACAAAGCTCGTACCGTGAGTCTCGACGCGAGAGCGAATGATGATGGTCACGCTGGCGCCCCGTTTGAGCGTGCCCAACGGGCAGATCGTCAGTCGCCCACTCTGGTGGCAGCTGCCGGCGGTGGTATGCACCGCCACCACGGTCGCCGGGCCGCGTGGTTGGTCGTTGAGCACCACGCGCTGCGCCGGGCTAGGTCCGCGGTTCTTGACGGTGATCCGGAAGCCGATCACCTGCCCGCGGGTGACGACCGGTGCCGAGGCGACTTTGGTGACGATCAGGTCAGCGATGTCGTAGGCGCCGCTGGGCGTCTGGGGGTTGGGAGGACCCGGCGACGGGTTCGGGGGGACGGGCGTCGGCTCCGGGGGGACCGGTGGTTTCGCGGAGAAGGCGTTGGTGAACACGCAGTGGACATGGGGGTCCTTGCGGGTGAGCTCGATGGTCGACGTCCCCTGGGCGAAGGGGATCGCCACGCCGTTGCACACGACACTTGTCAGCGCCCAGTCTCCGGTGGAGCTGAGGGGCGGCTGTTCAACGATGTGATAAGGCCCGAGGCGAAGGTGGCCGGTGGCGTCGGCGGGGGTCTGCGGCTCGGCCGCGGCCGGCACCCCCGGGGTTGTCGTGGTCGCGTGCTGCAGGTGCGGCGTCGGCGAGCCCGTGGCCGGCGTCACCACGAAGGAGGCGGTGCCGACGCCGCCCTCGGTGATCTTGGCGATCGAGATCGCGCCGCGCGGAACGAAACCGTTGACGAACGTGCAGACGACCGACTCGCCGCTGTGGATCTCGACGGGGAACGGGTTGGTGGTCGATCGGTTGGCGCCGTTGCAGCTCACGTCGCGCAGGTGCCAGCGCCCGTCGGGAGACGTTGGCTTCTGCTCAGCGATCACGTAGCGGCCGGGGGCGAGGCTGAGCAGCGATGGGACCGCCTTGACCGGCACCCCTGGTTGGGTCGTAGTCGCCTCCGCCTCGTGGATCTCGCCCTTGTTCGGCGAAGGCGTCACCGCGTAGGAGAAGGTGCCGACGCCTCCCAGGGTCACCTTGCGGATCGTCAGGCCGCCCGGCGGGGGCACATAGAAGTTGTGATAGACGCACTGGGCGTGTTCTCCTGCCACCAGATGGATCTGGGCGGTCGGTCCGGTGACCGTAAAAGTGGTCAGTCCAGGTCCGTCGGCGGCGTTCACTGCGGTGCAGACGATGCCGTCCAGCCGGTAGTTGGCCGCGGCGCCTTCGGTGACCGTCCAGGTCGAGCCGCCGGCCCGGTAGAAGTCCTTCGACTCTCGGTCGCGCAGTTGGAAGCCGTTGGCGTCGTAGGAGATGTCCCCGTTGAACGGGAAAGAGGGGTTGTCGCCAGCCGGTGCGTCGTGGACCTTCTTCGTGATGGTGATCGTCCCGCTCGTGGGCGGCGGGAGCACCACGTACTCGTAACAGAAGATGTGCTTGACGTCGCCCGGGAAGGAGATGCCCTCGACGTTGTCTCCGTAGTTGTTGTCGTTGCCGCAGCGCAGCGCACCGAACGCATACTTGGGGTCTCCCGGCATGCTCTCGAAGAATTTCTGCGCCAGCACGGGGTCGGTCGGCGTACCGCCCTGCAGCCTGAGGGCCCACTGCCCTTGGTTGGCGACGTCGAGCTGTGGCTCGGTCAGCTCGACCGTTGTCGCGCCGTCGATCACCGCGCCGGTCGCTACGCCGTTTTCGTTGAGCACGGCTGTCTGCGGTTCGGTGGTGACTGGAGGAAAATCGTTGTTGACAACCGTCAGCGACCCCCACGGACCGGCCAGCGGGGCCAGATCGGGCAGCGTACCCATCGTGAACTCCCAGCCGGTGAGCGGCGAGCAGTTGGACTGCGGGGACCGGTCCTCGAAACTCGGCTGGACCAGATCAGTGGACCCGTACGGCGAATCGGGCCCCACGTTCTTCAGCGTCTGCATGAGGTTGTCGCGGAACCTGTTGGCGAAGATGTCGCTGTAGCTCGTGCACTGGCGCGCGGCGAAGGTGACCGAGTAGCCGGTCCCCTGCGCCGCGGCCGTAGTCGTTCCCAGTCCGAGCCAGACGCCGCCAGCGAGCGCCGCCGCAGTCAGCCACCGCCAGAGTCTCTGCGACGAGCGCTCCCGGCTGACACGCAACCAGACCCGCGACACGACATCCACCCCCACAACCTATAAGCGACGGATCTTGAAAGCAACTCGTGCACCGCCGGATGCGAGCGTCAAGCCCGCGCAGCAGACAATCCATCCGGTCCTCGCCAGCCGTGGACGGCGCTGGGGCAACCCACCACATCCCGCCCCGACCGCCACGTGTGAGCCGCAACACACCTAAGCCGCGAATGATCGAACGTCGGCGGCCAATCGCGGTTGACCGAACCGCCGTAGTCATAGCCCAAAGGCGGCTACCCCGGCAAAGCAGACGTCTCAGCTGGGATCGGCGAGTGAACACTCCAACGCGTCGACCACGAGGAGAGACCTCGTCGTCGGTCGCCGTTCGCATAAGAGGTGTCCGCAAAGAATTCTCAGTCGCCTCCGCTAAACGAACGGTCTAGATGGCTCGACGTCCCCACCGCCGCCGGCGAGTGGGCTCGTCGTGGCCGAGTAGCTCGTCGATCAGCTTCTGGTGTTCGGCGGCCTGCTCGGGCGTCACTTCGGGCTCCTCGGAGCCTGACCACGCCCGGACCTGGTGCTCCGGCGAAGGCCGCAGGAGATCGGGAGTGGCGGCTGGCGCCGTCTCGGCGGCCGCAGGCCCCTCGCCGGGGTTCGCGGGGAGCGATGTTGGTAGGGGAGGCTCGTCGGCCATGACGTGTTCGGCGGCGATGAACTCGGAGCGGGTCAGGCCGAGCTCGGTGGCCAGACGACTGAAGTGGCCGGCGGCGAAGGGTCCGGGCAGGTAACGCACCTGCGCATATTGGCCGGCCAGGACGGATCGTTGCCAGCCTTCCAGGGCTGCGCGCTCGCGTCGCGGGTTCGAGTGTCCGCGGATGACCACTACCGCGACGTGCAGCGTGCCGTTGCTCGCGAGTCGATAGGCGAGGTCCGGTAGCCGACGGCTGTGGCCGCCGCGCTCGTTGACCACCTGGACACCCCATCGGGTTGGAGCGGGGGTGTCCTCTCGCGGCTCGTCAGCCATTGATGTCCGCTGCGCGTGAGGTCTGCGGCCGCCCACGCGACTCGAATGCTGTGGGTTGTCCGTGGCGAGAACCGCTCGGGCGGGCGGAACGCGGGCAGCTCGCCCAGCCCGACACCGTCCAGGCCGCACGGGGTCAGCCACACCAGCATCCAGTCGCCGCGGATCTTTGGCATCCGCTGGCACCATCCTGCTTGCTCGAGCTTGGCCACGTGCCTGCGCACGACCCGATCCACCCAGGCCCAGACCCTGCTCGATCGCCGGCATCGGCACCACGCCCAGCCGCCCGAGGAACCGCCCCACCCGAACCGACCCCGGCCCATTCCCGCCGTCTGCTCACCCATCACTCACCTACCTACCTGCTCGCTCACCTGACTGGCCGTCCGCGTCGCCATCACCTCACCAGACACCAGGTCTTGACTGGAGCCCGGCTACCCGACCCACATCTGAAAGGAGGTCGGCGAGCGCTTGGGATGCTCGGCCGCCACCGCGATTTATCTGTATCGAGCGACGCCCGAGGCGGTGCTGGAGGACGACCTGGCGCGCGTGGACCGCGCGCTATATCTCACGGCGGCGATGACCGCTTGAGCTGCTGTTCCAGGCGTCGGCCTACCAAGCCGAGGATGACCTCGTCTTCGGTCATCCCCACACGGGCCACCCGCTCGATCGCAGCCAGGTCAGTAAGCGCTTCAAACGGACCCTCAAGCGAGCAGGCGTACGCGAGGTCCGCTTCCACGACCTCCGGCATACGTTCGGAACGCGTTGCCCGGCCGCCGGCGTGCCGCTGCGCACCCTGCAGGCGTGGATGGGCCACGCCGACATCAAGACCACCATGGTCTACACGCACACTACGCGCCCGGTGGCAACGAGGCCGAGCTGGTCAACGGGGTCTTCCAATCAGAGGTTGCGCCGCAGGAGCCGACGCCTACCATTCGTCGTCGATGACCGCCAAGGAACAACTTCGTGAGCAGGTTGAGAAGCTGACCGAGGAAGAGGCCGCAGCGACCCTGCGGCTGCTCGATCAGCGCACCGACGGCGTCACGCGGATGCTCGACGAGGCGCCGCTGGATGACGAGTCCACCACTCCGGAGGAGGACGCGGCGGTCCAGGAGGCGCTGGAGGCCGTGGCGCGTGGCGAGACGATCAGGCTGGAGGAGCTCCGCGCCGAGCTGGAGGCCGAGCGGCGGTGAACGCGCCCGAGCGCTGGCGCGTCGAGCTCACCCGTCCTGCAGAGCGCGAGATCAGGCGTCTTGACCGGCCGGTCCGCGAGCGCATCGTGAACGGCCTCGACGGGCTCATCGGCGACCCGCCTGCCGGTGACGTCAAGCGATGAGCGGGATCACTCGGCCTCAATGGCGGCTGCGGGTCGGCGATTGGCGCGTGCGGTTCAGCCGGAACCTGGGAGTCGCACGATCCTGGTCCTTCGTGTCCTGCCGCGCGGCCGCGCCTACCGCGACTGACGGACGACCGAATCTGGGGAGGACATCAAAGAGGGGATCAAACTGAGCGCAAGTGCGGTCCACGCCGACCAACAAAGCCCCGATGAAATAAGGGGATCGGCCTAGCGCTGTCCCCTGGAGCCCGGCTGGGGGCCGGCGGGCGCAGGTTCAAATCCTGTCTCCCCGATCACGAAGTCCTGCAAATCAACTCGTTCTGGTTTGCTGCTCACCCGCGGAGGATCGCCTCAACCTGGGACTCGGGCGGGCGTTGTTAGACGGGTATGGGTGGGGGTAGTCGCTCGGCCATGAAAGCGCTTACCTGGCAGGGCGTCAGTGACGTCCGCGTGGACGAGGTCCCGGACCCATCGATCCGCGACGCAACCGACATCATCGTCCGGATCACGTCTACGGGCCTGTGCGGCTCCGATCTTCATCTCTACACGGTGCTCGCCCCGTTCCTTGACGCCGGCGACGTCCTCGGGCACGAGCCGATGGGTGTCGTTGAGGAGGTCGGTCCCGAGGTCACCGCGCTGGAGGTCGGCGACCGGGTGGTCGTCCCCTTCAACGTGTCGTGCGGCGAGTGCTGGATGTGTGGCCATGACCTTCATTCACAGTGCGAGACGACTCAGGTGCACGAGTACGGGACGGGTGCATCATTGTTTGGCTACACCAAGCTCTACGGCCAGGTCCCCGGGGGACAGGCCGAGTTCCTCCGGGTCCCGTTCGGCAACTTCCTGCCGATCAAGGTGCCCGATGGTCCGCCTGACGATCGCTTCCTGTTCCTGTCAGACGTGCTCCCGACCGCGTGGCAGGGCGTCGAATACGCCGGCGTGCCCCGCGGTGGATCCCTGGTCGTTCTCGGACTCGGGCCGATCGGCGATATGGCCGCCCGCATCGCGCAACATCGCGGTCATCGCGTGATCGGCGTCGACCTGGTCCCGGAACGCCTGCAGCGCGTCCGAGACTTGGGCATCGAGGTCCTTGACCTCAACGAGCAGGACGACCTGCCTGGCGCGATCCGCGAGATGACCGATGGCCGGGGTCCGGACGCGGTGCTCGACGCGGTCGGCATGGAAGCTCATGGCTCTCCGATCGCGGGCATCGCCCACAAGATCGCCGGCCTGCTCCCCGACAAGCTGGCCCAGCCCATGATGGAGAACCTGGGTGTGTCCAAGCTCGCGGCGCTGTATTCGGCGATCGAGATCGTCCGTCGCGGCGGCACGATCTCACTCAGCGGCGTCTATGGCGGCGCCGCCGATCCGCTGCCGACGCTGCAGTTGTTTGACAAGCAGATCCAGGTGCGCCAGGGACAGGCCAACGTGAAGGCATGGGTTGATGACATCCTGCCGCTGCTGACCGACGACGATCCGCTCGGCGTCGACACGTTTGCCACTCATCACCTGCCGCTCACTGAAGCGCCCGATGCCTACGCTCATTTCCAGAAGAAAGAGGAGGGAATGATCAAGGTCGTCTTCACGCCCTGATCGCCCGACATGGGAGTCGCGATTCTGGACATCGACGGGACGCTGGTCGACACCAACTATCACCACACGATCGCGTGGTCCAGGGCGTTTGCCCAGTGCGAGATCGTGCTCCCGTTGTGGCGGATCCACCGTCACATCGGCATGGGTGGCGACCAGGTCGTTCCAGCGCTCTGCGGCGCGGAGGTGGAGCGCGAGCAAGGCGCTGACATCCGTGCCGCGGAGGGAGATCACTACGCGAAGCTGATCGGCGAGGTTCAGCCGATGGACGGCGCGCGGGATTTGATCGCGGAGCTCAAACGCCGCGGCCACGTCGTCGTCCTGGCCAGCTCCGCCAAGCAGGATGAGGTCGAGCACTATCTGGATCTGCTCGACGCTCGTGAGCTCACCGACAGTTGGACGACGTCTGCCGACGTGGAGGCGACCAAGCCCGAGCCTGACCTGGTGCACGCCGCGCTCAATCTCGTCGACGCGGAGCCCAGCACGGCGGTGATGATCGGCGACACGCCCTGGGACGTAGAGGCCGCGCTGAAGGCCGGGGTCGAGACCCTTGCGGTGGTGACCGGCGGCTTCGCCGCGCAGGAGCTGCAGGAGGCCGGCGCGGCCGACGTGTTCGAATCGGTCGGCGAGCTCCTCCAACGCCTGGACGAGACGCGGCTGGGATCGGCGTCCTCATGACCGCGTTTGGGTACACGATGATGACCGAACAGTCCCGGCCGGATCAGTTGGTTCGCGACGTTGTCGCGGCAGAGGCTGCCGGCTTTGATTTCTCGGTCACCAGCGACCACTTTCAGCCGTGGCTCGCGGAGCAGGGACATGCTGGGTACGCGTGGTCGATTCTCGGTGCCGCGGCGCACGCCACCGAGCGGATCGGCCTCATGACCTATGTCACCTGCCCGACGATTCGCTATCACCCGGCGATCGTTGCCCAGAAGGCGGCGACGCTGCAAATCCTCTCTGGCGATCGCTTCCGGTTGGGCCTCGGCGCCGGAGAGAACCTCAACGAACACGTTGTGGGCAAGCGCTGGCCAGCCGTTGGGGTCCGGCACGAGATGCTCAGCGAAGCCATCGAGATCATCTCCCGGCTGTTTGACGGTGAGGACAGCGTGAACTTTCGCGGCCGTCACTTCGACGTCGAGCAGGCCAAGCTGTGGGACCTGCCCGACCGCCGCGTCCCTATCGGGGTCGCCGTTTCCGGTCAAGTGTCATGTCGGCTGGCCGGCGCCACCGCTGATCTGATGATCGCCGTGGAGCCCAAAGCCGAGCTGGGCGACATGTTCGATGCCGCCGGCGGCGCCGGCAAGCCGCGGGTCGGCCAGATCGCGGTGTGCTACGACCCCGATCGGGATGCCGCGGTCGCCCGTGCCCACCATCAGTTCCGTTGGTTCGGACTGGGCTGGAAGGTCAACGCGGATCTTCCCAATCCCGAATCGTTCGCTGCCGCCACCGAGATGGTCACCCCAGGACAGGTCGGTGACCAACTCGCGTGTGGTCCCGACGTCGAGGAGCACGTCACGAAGATCCAACCGTTCATCGATGCCGGCTTCACCGAGATCGCGCTCGTGCAGATCGGCGCCGAACAGCAGCCATTTCTCGAATGGGCGGAGAAGGAGCTTCTTCCCGCCCTGCGCGGACTCTGATTCACGCGGACCGGGTCTCAATGCTTTGGACGGAGTGGGAGCCGTCTCGCGCTTGGACGTCAATCGACATCGGCATGGCGGGCGAGCTGTTCGTGGGCGGGGTCGTTCGATGAGAGTCGCCGGGCCGTGAGCTGCGGGCTGGCGTCGCGCACGGCTTCGCCAAAGTGCCCGCGCTGGAGGGCAAGCTCGGTCAGTGAGCGCATCCGGGTGTCGGTGCTGTTGAGGAACACAGCCCGCTCGTGCTCGCCCAGGAGCCGGAAGCCGAGACGGATGACCGGGTTGGTGACGGCCGCAGGCCTCGAGACGGCGTGGACGCGGAACTGGACCTCGCCTGTGTCGTGCCACTTCCACACCTGCCAGTCCATCTGGCCCATCTCGACGTGCCCTGTCAGGGTGCGGTAGGCCCAGCCGAACACCCGCGCATCCCGCGCGTCCCGCCGTCGGACCTCGTCATAGACGCTGACGACCCGCACCCCGACGTGGACGCTGACGAGATTGAGGGCGCGCAGCTCGAGCAACATGTTGCGCCCGTCCAGAGGGGCACCGCGGTTGTAGTGGGCGCGCACGAGCGACGGGTCGGCGAACTCGTAGCCCTGGATGAGCCGTCGGGCGACCTCCCAGCTGCCGCCGGGCAGCGGGTCCCCTGGTGGCTCGGAGGGGAGGGGCTGACACCGGTCGTCGAGATGCCATCCATGCGGCGGGTGCTCAAGATCGAGCGTCTCAGGGTCGTAGTTGACCGGGGTGTGAGCGAGCGCGGCGAGTCTGCGCTCGACCTCGCGACGCGTCACGACGAGCCTCCGAACGGATCGTCGACACGCTGGGTGTCGATGGTGACGCCGCCGGACATCGTCCCGCCTGAGACCGCCGTGACCCCCTCCAGGAACGAGATCCACATGTGCAGCTGGACCTCCTTGGCCATGCGGACCTTGTGGTAAAGCAGGTTGGAGAGGCGATCCCCGCTGCGCGCCCAGGACTCGATCTCGAACGCGACGATCTCGTCCTCGGGGCGGGTGCGAAACTCGATCTGACCGGCCTCGAGGTGACCGGCGAGCGTCGCTAGCCGAAACGAGTGCTCATCGTCGGCGATCACCCTGACCGGTCCATCCCACGGGCCCGGCATCCGCACCACGTACTCGTCGCCCAGCCGCAGGCGAGCGCCGTCGCCGAGGACGCGCTGGAAGCGGGCGAACTTCGTTGGCGCCGCCTGGTTGAGGTCCGTCTTGAGCTGCGCCATGAGCGCGGGCGCGGAGAGCTCGGACTCTCGGATGCGGGTGCTGTAGCGGCGATGAAACAGCGGTCCGGCCCCGTCCTGGGGCCCTTGTAACTCGGTGGCGTCGACGCCAGCGGGATAGCCGGGCGGGAGATGGTCGGCCACCGCGGTGTCGACGGTCTCGCGCCGGTGCATCACCGTCGTGCGCCACATGTAATCCCATGAGGTCAACGTGATCCCGGTCGGCCAGGTCAGCGCGAGCACCCAGCGGGCCGCGCGCTTGGGTCGGCGGGGCATGATCTGAGAGCTACCCGTCCACCTTCGGCCCACCCACGAGTGTGTGCCTCACTGCTGGATGGGTAGTCCGCTCACATCCTCTCCACCTTCCTCTATCGCCGCGGGTTGCGCGCGTGGCAGATGCAGATTGCCTCCATGTCCGCCGTCGGCCTGTGCATCGGGCTGTGGATCCGCGCCAAGACCGTTGACCAGGACGAGCGCGGTAACGCCGAACGGCGTGCCTTGTTCGTCGGGTTGTGGCCGCCGACCATCTGGCTGATCGGCGACTCGCTGTCACGCGAGGCGTGAGCGCGCTCACGCACCGTCGTCTCGCTCACCCAACCGCTACCGACACCGGCGGCGCCGTCGGGTTGAATGGCAGCATCTCGGCGTGGTCTGCGGAGACGATGCCGTAGGTGGATTCGGGCACCTCGTTCCACACGCCGGCGACGTCGCCGAGGGGCTCTGAGACGATCAGCCTCGCGTTGTCTGAGAATCCGTGCAGGTCAGTCCGCTCCGGATAGAGGTCGCGCAGCGTGGGCACGTCGGTGGTGTAGAAGAGCGAACGCGAGTTTCTCTCGCTGGAGTACCGGAAGGCCCAGGTGCTCTCGCCGTCGCTGGTCGCGATCGTCCCCTGGAACGGGTGGGGTACGCCGTGGCGCTCGGCGACCGCTTCGACGAGGCCGACCGCCTGGGCGACCGCGCCGGCGGGGTCGTCCTCCAACCCGAAGGTCAGGGCGAGATAGAACAGCACCTCGGTGTCGGCCTGGCCGTGGATCTCGGGATAGAGCGAGGGGTCGACGGCGAGGATGAGGTCGCGTTTGATCGTGGCGAACTCGTTGAGATAGCCGTTGTGCATGAACAGCCAGCGGTCATGGCGGAACGGGTGGCAGTTGGTCTGTTGCACGGCACTGCCGATCGCTGCCCGAATGTGCATGAAGAACAGCGGAGAGCTGATGTGGCCGGCGATCTCGCGCAGGTTCTGGTCGTTCCACGCCGGTTCGATGCTGTGGAAGACGCCTGGGTTGTTGGCGGTGCCATACCAGCCGACGCCGAATCCGTCGCCGTTGGTGGTCTCCGCTCCGAGCTTTGAGTGCAAGCTCTGGTCGACCAGAGAGTTGGTCCCCCCGTAGAGAACCTCTTCCAGGACGATGGGGGCACCGGAGTATGCGAGCCAGCGGCACATAAGCCGCTCCTTTCTGTCGGGATGTGGTTGGAGTTCACGCCTCAGCCCACCAGCCCGATGACGCCTTTGATGATCAGCAGGGCTCCCACGGCGGAGAACCCCCTGACGGCGAACATGTGGGCGTGTCGGCTCACCCACCCTCTGGCTCGACTGATCGCCAGCGGTGTCCACTCGGGAGCGACGAGGAACGACGCCAGCGGGATCTCGAGCAGCCACAGCATCACCAGGTTGAAGCCGATCACCATCAGCACGGTGGCGGTGGTCGAGTCGTGCAGCTTGTGGATCTCGTGGAGACCGGCAAGGTAGGAGGCGCCCGGCAGGGTGAGCAGCGCGCCGACGACGAACGTTGTTCGGGCCGAGCCCTTGCTCAATTCCCGCTGCCAGCGCGGCGGCCCCTTGTCCGGCTTGTCGGCCTTGCGCTCTTGCCGGCGCTCCCGCAGACGTTCCGCACGGCCGCTGTACAGGACGAAGGCGACCGCCAGAGCGATCGCTCCCAGCCCGATGTCGACCGCCGGGCTGACCGTGTTCTCCGTCGTGGTGCTCGCACTCGAGTTCGAGAACGAGAACACGATCACGAGTCCGAGCGTGATGCTGGTCAGCCACGCCCCGACCAGATAGCCCGACATCAGCCTCACCGGCTTGTCGAGCATCAGCATCACCGTGGTCGCGGCGACCAGCGTCGGGTTCAGCGAAGCGGTCAGCGAGAGGAGGATGACCTGGCTCATCGCGGTCCGGGGGCCCCGGTCTCCGATGCCTCGTCTTCGCCGATGCGTGAGTCTTCGCCGTGCAGTGAGCCCTCGATCCCTGGGATCTTCACGGCAAATCCCGTCCGTGTGTCGAATCGGAGAGACGTTCACCCGGGTGATTTGAGGCACGCCTGGCGATCGGGGCGGCTGACGAGAACCCGTCACATGAGTGCCCGGCCGACGCAGGGACGAGCACAGGTGCTGTGTTGGTGTGCGTCTAGCTGGGGCGAGCGGGTCTGCGCCTGGGGCGGGTCGGCGCCGACGGCGTGTACACGGCGAGCCCGTGGTCGAGCAGGTCGTAGGCGCGGTCGGCCTGGGCGAGCATCTCGCGCACGACCGTCGCGTGATCCTCGCCGTCGCTGAGGCGCTCGAGCCCGGTGGTGAGGATCGCGGCGTTGACGCCGCACAGGGTGCGAGCGAGGGCCTGGCAGAGAGGGTCGTCAAGGGGGAGCTCCCAGGTGTGGGCGAGCTCCCGGCCGACGCGCCGAGCCTGGCGCCCCAACGACGCCTCGGCGTAGTCGCGCAGCGCCGGGCTGGCCTGCACGATCTCCCAGAAGCCGTGGACCTCGGCCCCGGTGGAGAGGACCTCGGCGAGCCGCTCCCAGAACCCGCGGGTGTGCCGGCGAAAGGCGGCGACGAGGGAGGCGCCGTCGGGCTGGTCGCGGACGAGCGCGAGCAGCGCCGCTTCGATCTCCTCCTCACGGTCAAAGAGCATCTGCTCCTTGGTCGGGAAGTAGTTGAACACGGTCTGGCGCGACACGTTGGCGGCGGCGGCGACGTCGTCGACGGTCACCGCGGAGAAGCCACGATCTCGGAAGAGATCGGCCGCCGCCTGGGCGATCGTGGAGCGGGTCTGGCGCTTCTTGGACTCTCGAAGCCCGGTCATCTCTGTGCAAAATTATACATAGTCAAAGTTTAGACTGAGTATGTTATCGTGCTTGTCATGAACCCAGGCATTGCGATCCAGGGACTGATGAAGACCTATCGCGCGCCCGGTGGGCCGGTGCCAGCGGTCAAGGGGATCGATGTGACGATCGCGCCCGGGGAGACCGTGGCGCTGCTCGGGCCCAACGGCGCGGGCAAGTCGACGACGATCGACATGCTGCTCGGCCTCACCGAGCCTGACGGCGGGAGCGTCAGCGTCTTCGGCCGGACGCCGCGCGAGGCCGTCGACGCGGGACTGGTGGGAGGAATGCTCCAGACCGGCGCCCTGATCCGCGACCTCACCATCCGTGAGCTGATCATGGTGATGGCATCGCTGTATCCCGATCCGCTCGATGTCGACGAGGTGATCGCGCTCACCGGCCTGACCGCCGCCGCGAACCAGCGCACCCAGAAGCTCTCCGGCGGCCAGACCCAGCGAGCCCGCTTCGCGATCGCGCTGGTGGCCAATCCCGCGTTGCTCGTGCTCGACGAGCCGACGGTGGCCATGGACGTGGAGGGCCGGCGGGACTTCTGGACCACCATGCGCGACTACGCCTCACGCGGCAAGACCGTCCTGTTCGCCACCCACTACCTCGAGGAGGCCGACGCCAACGCCGACCGCGCGGTGATGATGGCCCACGGACGGATCGTCGCCGACGGCTCGACGACGGAGATCAAGGCTCGCATCGGCCACCGCACGATCCGGGCCACCCTGACCGGCGTCGAGCGCGACACGCTGACCCGTTTGGACGGCGTGGCCAGCGCCGAGCGCCATGGCGACTCGGTGATCCTGCGGTGCTCGGACTCCGACCGCGCCATCCGTGCGCTGCTCGATCGCCATCCGGCGGCCCGGGACATCGAGATCACCGGCGCCGCGCTGGAGGACGCGTTCCTCGAGCTGACCAGCGACCCCAGCACGCCCGAACCATCCGACCAGCTGACGGAGGTGGCCCGATGAGCGGGCTGGTCTACACCCGCTTCGAACTCGCCCGCGCGTTTCGCAACCGCCGGTTCTTCTTCTTCTCCCTCGGCTTTCCGCTCATCCTGTACTTCATCATCGCGGGACCTCAGTCAGGGAACAAGAACTTCGCCGGCTCGGGGATTCCGGCCGCCCTGTTCTATATGGCGGGGCTGCTCTCGTTCGGGACCATGAGCTCGATGATCTCCACCGGGGCGCGCATCGCCGGTGAGCGCCAGGCCGGATGGACGCGCCAACTGCGCGTCACACCGCTGTCGTCCCGGGCCTATTTCCGGGCCAAGGTCCTCACCGCGTACGCCATGGCCGCTCTCACCATCGCAGCGCTCTACATCTCCGGCGCGAGCCTCGGCGTGAGCCTGCCGGCGAGCCAATGGCTGGAGATGACGGGGCTCATCCTGGTCGGGCTGCTGCCGTTCGCCGCGCTCGGCATCGCGCTGGGGCACATGCTCACCGTCGACTCGATCGGACCGGCGATCGGCGGGCTCACCGCCCTGCTGGCGCTCGTCGGCGGCGTGTGGTTCCCGGTGACCCACGGGTTCCTGCACGACGTCGGCCAGGGCCTTCCGTCCTACTGGCTGGCGCAGGCCGGGCACATGGGCACCGGCGGAGCGCCGTGGGGCCTCACCGGATGGCTGGTCATGGCCGGATGGACCGTCGTCCTCACCGTTCTCGCCGGCTACGCGTACCGCCGCGACACCAATCGCGTCTAGCGCCTGCAGCTAGACGCGGTGGTAGCGCGCGTCCGCGATCGAGTACAACGCAAATGCGATGAACCCGAGGGCGACGACGCCCAGCAGCAGCGGCCCGGCGGAGGCGTGGACGAGCTTCTGGAGGGCGCCGTCGAGCCCGACGGCGCTCTTGGGCGAGTAGTCCACTGCGGCCTTGATGAGCCCGTAGCCGATGAGGACGAAGGTGACGGCGCGGGCGACGTGGCCGACCACGCCGAGCGTGGTGAACGCGGTCTCGGTGCCCCGGCCCATGCGCTCGGTGTGCGAGTCCTCCAGGAATTTCCGGGCGACCCCCTTGTGGCCCTGATAGGCGCCGATGCCGACGACGACGAGGCCGCCGATCGCCACGATCACCGGCCCGCCCGGCCAGCCCAGGACGCCCGCCGCCGCGGGCTTGGGGCTGCCGCCCGACGCGTGCGCCCCGGCGATGATCTTCACCGCGGTGACGCAGAGCGCGGCGTAGGCGAGGGCGCTGCCAATGGCCGCGACACGCCGCTGGAGCGCGCCGTCATCGTCAGGACGGGAGCCGGCCACGCCTTCGATCAGGCGCCAGACGGCGTAGGCGCCCAGGCCGATGGCCAGCGCGACGAGGAGGACGACGCCGAACGGCTGCTTGGCGACCGTCTGAAGGGCGCCTGACTGGCTGGTGGTCTTACCGCCGGAGCCGACCGCGAGCTTGAACGCCAGGATGCCGATGACGGCGTAGACGACCCCGCGGGCGACCAGGCCGACGCGGGCCAGCGCCTGGAGGCCGTCGCGGCCTGAGCCGCTGCGGACCGCGGAGCGCGCCGTTCCGCGGAGCTCAGAGCGTTCGGGCATCGTCGCCATGGGAGGGCTCTACCCGGAATGCACAGGGGGAGACATGAGGATTCGTGCATGTCCGTTCGTTCGCACCCTGACCCGGCCGATGGGTCGCCACCGCGGTCGGCTCTCGCAGCGAGGGATTCGGCGGCTGGGGCCGTGGGTACTCCATGAGCAGAGCGAGGGTTGGCAAAGGTGGGAGGAAGAGATGCGCTGGAACAAGGTCGCGACGGCCGCGATCACGGCTGTGCTCATGGGTTGCCTATGCGCGCAGGCGGGGGCCGCTGAACTGTCGGTCTCCAACCGGCTGCAGGACCGTCGCGAGGTGGCCTCGGGCCAGCGGTCCTACGCCGAGGGCTTCGAGGACGGCTACTTCTACGCCAACGGCTGGCACACGACGGGGGAGATGGGAGGCGTGTGGGCGCCGCCGATGAAGCTCCTGGACGGCGTGTGGTTCGGGGTCAACGGATCGTGGATCGGGCAGGCCACCCGCTTCACCAGCGGATGGGGCTACACGCGCTACGACCTGCCCGACACCGCCGGGCTCCAGCTCCAGCGCACCGACTTCGCGCCCGACGCCTACCGGGCGGTCCTGTTCGGCCTCAAGCTGACCAACCCGGGCGCCGCGCGGACGGTCACCGTCAACGTCGACGCGCATTCAGAGCTCATGGGCGCCTACCCGTGGGGCTCGACCACGCCCAACGAGAGCACCAACGTGCCCGACCACGGCGCCTACCAGGACGGATCGCTCGTCTTCACCGACGACGGCACGGTGGGCGGGGGCGTGCCGGTGCACCACTACGCCGCGCTCGTCGCATCCAACCGGGCCCCGTCCTCCGGCACGGCAGCCGCCACCGGCGGCAACTTCCGCGGGCCGGAGCCCGGGACGGTGTGCGCCGCCACCGACGGCACCTCCGAGCCGAGCGCCTGCGACGACGGTCCCTTCGGCAAGGGCACCGGCGGCGAGCTGAACTACACCGTCTCGCTCCCGGCCCACGGCTCTACGACTCTGTGGATCGCCGCGGCCGGATCAGACCAGGGGCTGTCGGACGCCAGGTCACAGCTGGCCGGCGCCATCGCCAACCCCGACCAGGAGCTCCAGGACAAGATCGCCTCCCGCAACGCGCTGGCGCAGAACACGGTGGTCTCGCTCCCGGGCGACCGGCTGCTCCAGAACGCCGTCCAGTGGGGCAAGCAGAACCTCGCCGATCTCACCCAGTCAGCGTCCAACCTCCAGATCCGGTGGACCGACCAGGGCACCCAGTACCCGGCCGCCCTCGGCACGGTCGCCCATGCGAAGTGGTTCGCCGCCGGCTTCCCCGACTACCCGTGGATCTTCGCCACCGACGGTGAATACACCGCCTTCCCGGCGGTCGCCGTCGGGCAGTTCCAGACGATCGAGGATCACCTCACGGCGCTGCGCGAGATCTCCGACATCCTCAACCACCGTTCCGGGATCGTCGTGCACGAGACCGTGTCCGACGGGTCGGTCTACTTCGGGCATGACAGCCAGACGACCGCCAGCGACGGCACCGTCACCAACGACTTCAACACCGATGAGACGGTCAAGTTCCCCAGCGCCGTCGCGCTGGTGTGGCGGTGGACGGGGGACAAGCGCTTCCTGGACAGCATGTACGACTTCACCAAGCGCAACATGCACGTGATCGACGAGCACTACGACGTCGACCACGACGGCTGGCCCGAGGGCTCGGGCAACGTCGAGCGGCCGGGCCTGGGGCCCGAGAAGCTCGACAACGGCGTGTACTACATGCGCGGGCTCTACGACCTCGCCGACATGGCGCGTGCCGAGCACGACAGCGCGACCGCGACCTGGGCGACCAACCTGGCCGACCGGCTGCGCAGCCAGTTCGAGCAGACCTGGTGGGATCCCTCGGTCTCCCAGTACGCCGACTCGCTCGACAACCCGGACAACAACCAGGTCTATCTCAAGAACTGGATCGACCAGGTTCCCATGGAGGCCACCCTCACCACCGGGACCCAGGTCACTCCGGGCGTGGCCACCTACGACCACGGCGTCGCCGCGCTGGCCACTCGTGAGAGCTCCTGCTTCAGCGGGGACCGCCCGGGGAGCCTCGGCCTCTTCCACACCGCCTGCGGCGGCGGGGCCGACGGTGCCGGCGACTTCGAGATCTTCTCGCTGACCACCGCCATCCAAGCGGTCGGGGAGGGCAACTACGGCCGTCTGGGCCCGGGCCAGCAGCAGCGCTACTCCGACGCCAACGCCGAGACGATGTTCTCCGAGCCCGACACCGGGGGCACGCCGGACGAGATGCCGGGGGCGATGCCCGAGATCTTCCCGTCCTCACCCTCGGGCGATCCCTCGACGGGCATCCCGGCCAACATCGACCGTTGCTGGACTTGTCGCTCGATGGTCATGCAGGCGTGGGGCAACTACGGCACGATCTGGCCGGTCGTCAGCCAGCAGCTGGGTGTGCGGCCGTTCCTGGGCCAGAACGCGCTCCAGGTTGTCCCGCAGGTACCCAGCGACCAGCCCAGCGTGTCCGGGTCTGACATCCGGCTCGGTACGGACGGCGGGTCGATCGACGTGTTCGCCTCGCGTGCCGGCAGCCGGTACACGACGACTCTCGCGCTCAACCACCTGCGGCTGCAGTCGGTGCAGATCGGGCAGACGCTGCCCGCCGGGAGCATGGCCGCCTCGGTCCGGCTCGACGGCCGCCCCGCCCACGGCGTTCAGGTGCGCGACACCAACCGCGGGGTGGAGGTGACGGCGCCGGTGACCGGGAGCGGACCCCACACGCTGGTGGTGACCGCCGCCTGAACCACGCCTTCAGCGCGATGACCGGGCCGACCGCGCCGGCGACGACGGGTCCACGCCGAGCATGCCGAGCATCGCGCGCTCGGCGATGAGCTCGTCGTGGGGGGCGGCGCCGGCGACCTGGATGGCGATGCCCTCGAGGGCTCCGATCCCGGCGATCGCGAGCATGTCGGCCGGCGGCCCGGGGGGGATCGAGCCGGCCTTGCGCCCGGCGGTGATGAGCGCGGCGAACCGCCGGGCGTTGCCGTGGACGATCCGCTCGATCGTCTCTCCGACGGGGTGCTCGCGCCCGGCGAACTCGACCCGCAGGGCCATGATCACCCGGGCGATGTCGCGCCGGCAGTAGATGACGTGGCCGCGCGCGAGCGCGGCGAGGATGGCGACCGGGTCAGTCTCGCGCTGGGCCGGCCCCCAGACCTCGTGCTCCCAGGTGGACGCCACCCACATCACGACGGCGAGCGCGAGCTCCTCCTTGCCCGCGAACTGGTGGTAGAGGGCGCCCCGCGTGTAGCCGGCTTCGGACGCGACCTGCTCGAGCGTGAGGTTGCCGTAGCCAAAGCGCGACAGGCCACGGGCGGCTGACTCGAGCAGCGCGGCCCGCGTGCGCGAGCGGCGCTCGGCCTGCGTCCGGCGCCGGGGGACGGACGGCTCCTCTTTCATGTTAGATACGTCCATGAATGTATGTATGTTACCTTGGGGTGCGGATGGTATCGATCGGCCCACGACGGAGGTCACTCACCATGAGGCTCCCCACCACCGCGCACACCTCCCAGCCCTGGCGCATCCACGAGATCGCCCACGACTTCCGGGTCGAGGACGTATGGGCCCTGCCGACCCCTGGCGGCCCCGACGACTTCCGGCTCCTCATGGGCATCGCCACGTCGACCGACCCAGAGCGGGGCTCCTCGGCCGTCGTGCGGGCGCTGTTCGCCATCCGCTGGAAGATGGGGGAGCTCCTGGGCTGGGATGACCAGGGGATGGGCGCCGGCGCCCGGGTGGCGACGCTGCGCGACCGGCTCCCAGCCGACCTGCGCGACGGGCCGGCCGCCCCGGAGCTCGGCGGGACCCTTCCCTTCAGCTCGCTCTACCTCACCGACAACGAGTGGGCGGCGGAGATCGCCAACCGGACGATGCACGGCGTGATGCACCTCGGATGGGTGCCCGACGGGGCCGGCGGCTACCGCGGCCAGATGGCCGTTCTGGTCAAGCCCAACGGTCTGCTCGGGCGCGCCTACATGGCCGCGATCCTGCCCTTCCGCTATTTCATCGTGTACCCGCGGATGCTCGACGAGATCGGGCGGCGATGGCGGGCGCGGGCTCCCGCCGTCGCGGCGTGATCGCAGCGCCCGCGGCGTTTTTCACCCACCCACCCACCCACCGCGCTCCCATAGGATCTGCCTAGGAGCTGCATAGGCTCTTTCACGCGAGGAAGCAAAAGGGTTCACATGCGGAGATGGTTCGTGGCGGCCGCGGTGGCGGCCGGATGTGCGGGACTGAATGCCGCCGCGGCGGCGGCCTTCCCGGGACGGCACGCGGCGAGCGTGAGCGTGGGCGGTGCGGTCACGACGCCCGCCACCTATTCGACGGCCCAGCTGGGCGCGCTGCCGCAGACGACGTTCAGCGTCGCCGAGCAGGAGTGGTGGCGGACCCGGACGCACAGTAACTCGGGCGTGTCCGTGGAGGACCTGGTCAACGCCGCCGCGCCGACGCTGCCGTCGGTCAAGAACGCGATGCTGCGCGTGACCGTGACCGTGGCCGGCGCCTTCGGCCGCTCGGTGACGCTCGCGCTGGGCGAGCTGGACCCGAGCTTCGGCGCCCACCCGGCCTACCTCGCACTCACGCAGGACGGCCATGGGCTGGATGCCCCTGAGCTGGTGGTGCCCGGTGACCGCTTCGGTCTGCGCACCGTGCAGGACGTCAGCCGCATCACCGTCGCCGTGCAGAGCCCGGCTCCGACGACGCCTCCGTCGCCGGGCGCGCTCACCGTCGTCGACGGCACGCACAGCGACGTTCTCACCGCGGCCAGCTCGCGGCGCTGCCCTCCGAGACGCTGCAGGTCACCTTCCAGGCCGGCACCACCCCGCAGTCGCACACCGAGATCGGGGCGAGCCTAGGCACCGTCCTGCGCGCTGCCCACGTGCGCAGCGGTCTGAACACCTGGGTGGCCGGCGTCGGCTCCGATGCCTACGTCGCGGTCGTGACCCCCGCCGAGCAGTGGGTGGGTGAGCGGCCGCTGCAGATCTCGCTCAACGAGGACGGGACGGCCCTGGCCGAGCCGCGGCTGGTGGTCGACGGCGACGTCAAGGGCGGGGCGCTACGTGTCCGACCTCGTCGACCTCGTGGTCGGCCACGCGCTTACCGCGGGAGGCCCGTGGTGGTGGTGACCCGTGGATGCACCCCGATCTGGAGCTCGCCTTGAGCTGACCGACATCGCCGCCGGGATCGCCCTGCCGCGCTTCCGTGACCGTGACTTCACGGTGACGATCAAGCCGGACGGGTCCCCGGTGACCGACGTCGATCAGGCGGTCGAGCGCGCGCTACGCGAGTGCCTCGCGCAGCGCCGCCCCGGCCACGCCGTGCTGGGCGAGGAGTACGGGGCCAGCGGTGAGTCGGAGTGGTGCTGGTACCTGGACCCGATCGACGGCACCAGCCGGTTCGTGGACGGGGACCCGAATTGGATGACCTTCGTCGCGCTCGGCCACGGCGAGGACATCGCGGTGGGCGCGGTCGGCGTCCCGGGGCGGTCACAGCGCTGGTGGGCCAGCCGGGGTGACGGAGCGTTCAGGGATGGAGAGCCGATCGCGGTCACGCAGACGGCGCTGCTCGCCGATGCGATCGTCAACGACGACTGGCGGGGGACGCTGGAGCAGGGCGTCCCCGGCCGCCCCCTCAGTGCCGTGGCCGCGCGGGCGCGCGGCGTCCGTCCGCGAGACGGGCACGGCTTTCTGGCGGTGGCGGGAGAGGCCGACGTCGCGCTCAGCGGTGGGGGGTACGCCTGGGACTATGCGGCGCCCAAGCTGATCGTGGAGGAGGCGGGTGGCCGGTTCTCCGACCTCGCCGGCCGGTGCCGGATCGACTCGCGCAACGCAGTGGTCACCAACGGCCTCCTGCACGACGAGGTGCTCGCCGTGGCGGCCTCGCTCAACGGACGTTAGGACGGCTCAAGCGGTGCGGTGCGGTGCGGACGGCCGCCGCCGTCCGCCGCGCCGGGACAAACGTCGCCCTCATCGGCCGCCGCTGCTGCTGCTTCGGCGGCCAGGGCGCGCACGAGCTCGCCGGCGGGCCGTGCCTGGGCGCTGGCGTGGCCCTGGCCCGCCCACAGGTTGATGGCGTCGGCGTCGCCCGCGGCACGGGCGGCGGCGCGTAGCGGACTGGTGAGGTGGTGCACCTGGGGATAGGCCCTCGGCCCATCGGCGTCGTGCTCCTCCATGAAGCGGTTGACGATCCCGCGGGCGGTGCGGCCGCTGAAGGCGCGGGTGAGGCGCGTCGGGCCGGGGGCCGCCACCCGGGCGCGGTGGGGCTCAGACGTCCCCGCCTCCGGCGTGAGCAGCAGAGCGCTGCCGAGCTGGACCGCGCTCGCGCCGGCCACGAGCGCCGCCGCGATGCCGGGTCCGTCCATGATGCCCCCGGTGGCGATCAGCGGCAGTGGCGTCTGGGCTCGTAGCAGATGCAGGAGGACGAGCAGCCCGTACTCCTCGTGCTCGCCCTCGTCGCTGAAGTACCCGCGGTGGCCGCCCGCCTCGGTGCCCTGGGCCACGAGGGCGTCAGCGCCCGCGTCCTGCGCGAGCGAGGCCTCGGCCGGGTCGGTCACGGTCACCCATGCGGCGATGTCATGGTCGTGCAGGGCCGCGACGGTGTCCGCCGACGGGCAGCCGAACGTGAAGGACACGACCGGCACGCGCTCGCGGATCACGACGTCGACCTTGCCCGCGTAGGCGTCGTCGTCGAAGCGCGGGTTACCGAGCGACACGCCGTGGCGGTCCGCGTCGCCGGCCAGGGTCCGGGCGTAGGCGGCGACGACATCCACGGGCGCCTCGTCCTCGGACGGGGAGAAGATGTTGACGCCGAACGGCGCGTCGCTGGCGGCGCGGAGCTCGGCGATGCCCTCGGCGACTGCGTCCGGGGTCTTGTAGCCGGCGGCGAGGAAGCCCAGTCCGCCGGCCTCGCCTACCGCCGCCGCCAGGGCCGGGGTCGACGGGCCACCGGCCATGGGGGCCTGGACGATGGGAATCCTGAGGCTGCGCAGGTCAAACACGTCGACCCCCATCCTCCTACGCACGACCGTCGCCTGTCCACGACCGGCTGAGTCTCAGTGATAGGCATTTCCTAGCACAGGCCGTATCCTTGCGCCGTGGAACTGCGTCAGCTGCGCTACTTCGTGGCGGTGGCCGAGGAGCTGCACTTCGGCCGGGCCGCCGAGCGGCTGCGCATCGCCGGTCCCTCGCTGTCGCAGCAGATCAAGGCCCTGGAGCGCAGCGTGGGCGTCGACCTGTTCGTGCGTGACCGGCGCCACGTCCGCCTCACGTCCGCGGGGCGCACGTTGCTCCCCGACGCGCGGGAGATCCTCGCGCTCGCCGGCGCCGCCCAGCGACGGCTGGCCAGCGCGTCCGGGCCCGTGCGCCTGGGGTACGTGAGCTGGCTGCCCGACGAGCTGTCGTCCAGCGTCCGCACCGACCTACGCATCGACGAGTGGGTGATGCCGAGCCACATTCAGATCGAGCGCGTGCTCGAAGGCACCCTGGATGCGGCGATCGCGTGGGCGCCCCACGCAGACGACCGCCTCGATGTGCGCCTGCTCTGGCCCGAGCCCCTGCACGCGGTCACCCCGGTGCGCGGCAAGGCCGAGGCGGTGCGGGCCACTGACGTGCGGGTCCTGGTCGATGCCGATCTCACCTCGTGGGATGCATGGAACCGGTACGCCGAGGCGTTCGCCCGCGACACCGGCGCCAAGGTGGTCCACGTCGACGACGGGGGCATCGCCGGGCCGGGCTTTCATGAGCGCTGCCTGCGTCTCGGCGCGCCGGTGCTCGAGACGCCCAAGCGCCATCAGGCGCGCCTGCCCGTCGGCCTGCGCACCGCCGTGGTCCGAGACCCGACGCCGGTGTGGTGCTGGTCGCTGGTCACCCGGGCCGACGACGACCGGCCGGCGGTCGCCGACCTGCGTGCCGACGCCGCGTCGCTGACCCGCGTCGCCGGGCTCCACGTCCGGCCCGCCGAGCCATGGTGGACGCCGCGTGAGGATCCCCTGCGCGACGAGCTGCATTCGCTGCCGCTGATCGATGGAGCTAGCGCGGCGGCCTGAGACTGCCGATGCGCAGGGACCCGTTGGCGTCGCCCGAGTCAGCGCCCGCCGCGGGCTCGCCGTTCTCGGCTGCCGCGGAGGCAGCCCCCGACGCCGGTGGGTCGTCCAGGAAGTCCGACGTCGGGACGAAGAACAGGGTCCCCGTGACGGCGGTGGAGAAGTCGAGGATCCGGTCGGTGGTGCCGGGCGGGCTGCCGATGAACATGTTGGTGAGCATCTGCTCGGTCACCGCTGGCGAGCGGGCGTAGCCGATGAAGTAGGTCCCGAACTCCCCGGCGCCCACCCGGCCGAAGGGCATGTTGTAACGGAGGATCTGCTGCTGCTCGCCGTCCTCGTCCTCGATCACGTTGAGGGCGATGTGGGCGTCGGGGGGCTTGACGTCGTCGGCCATCTCGATATCGGACAACTTCGAGCGCCCGATGGCGCGCTCCTGGGCCTCGACGCTCAGGGCGTCCCAGGCCTTGAGGTCGTGCAGGTACTTCTGGACGATGACGTAGCTGCCGCCGGCGAAGTCCGGGTCCTCGTCGCCGATCAGCGCAGCCGACCGCGCCGCACCGCCCTCGGGGTTCTCGGTCCCGTCAACGAAACCGAGGAGGTCGCGCTCGTCAAAGGAGCGGAAGCCGTGCACCTCGTCGATGACCCGGGCGTGGCCCTCCAGCGCCTCGGTCAGCCGCTGGGCGAGTTCGAAGCACAGGTCCAGACGGGTGGCACGGATGTGGAAGAGGAGATCGCCGGGGGTGCTGACCGCGACGTGGCGCGCGCCGGCGAACTGGGGCAGAGGATGAAGCTCGGCCGGGCGCGAACCGTCGAATAGGCGATCCCACATGTCAGAGCCGATCCCGGTCACACAGGTGAGCTCAGCCTCTGGGATCCGGAAGCCGACCGAGCGCTTGAGCCCGCTGACGTCGGCGAGGAGATCACGGATGTCGTCCTCGTGGCCGGGCTCCGCGACCAGGACCAGGAAGATGGCCGACGTGGTCGGCCGCTCCAGGATCGACTGGGGCTCGGGCGTGGACATGTCGCACGCATTCTCCCTGACGGGGCCGTGCGGACGCGACGCGGTGCGCGCGCCGCGGGCGCGGGCCGGCCTGAGCCTCAGCGGGTGGTCGACCGGCGGCGGACCAGCGAGTCGAGCGTCACCGCGGCGAGCAGCACGATCGCGGTCGCGATGTCCTGGCCGGCGGCGGAGATCCCCATCAGACCCAGGCCGTTGAACACGGCGGCGATGACGATGCCACCCAGCAACGCGTGCAGCGGCTTGCCGCGTCCGCCGAACAGGCTGGTGCCGCCGATGACCGCTGCGCCGACTCCGTAGAGCACGAGCTGGCCGCCGTTGATGTCGGTGGCCATCGAACCGTTGTTGGACTCATAGATGAGCCCCGCGATCCCGGCCGTCACCGCGCATAGGACGAACGCCGTCGTCTTGATGCGGTTGACGTTGATCCCGGCGCGGCGGGCCGCCTCCGGGTTGGCGCCGATGGCGTACATGTAACGCCCGAGCCGGGTCTTCGCCAGCAGCCATGTGTAGAAGACGAGGATGATCGCGACGAAGGGGACCACCCATGGCGTGCCGCCGAAGAAGGCGATGCCGTTGCCGCGGTTCGCGTTGCAGATGAGCAGGAGGACGACGCCGCCCACCGCGGAGGCCCCGAGGATGAGCACGGTCACGCCGAGGGGCGGGGTGCTCAGCCCCTGGGACTGCCGACGCCGGCGGCCGAGCAGAGTCGTCCCCGCGAACAGGGCGAGCGCGACGATCAGGACCACCCAGCCGAGCGCGCTGCTCATGTTGTCCTGGACGAGCTTGTAGACCGGGCTGTTCTGGTCGATCGAGATGACGCCGCCGACCGCGGTCTTGTCGACCTGGGCCAGCTCCAGCATGATCCCGAGAAAGCCGAGATACCCGCCGAGCGTGACGATGAACGAGGGAAGGCCGAGCCGGGTGACCAACCAGCCCTGCGCGTAACCGAGTACGCCGCAGGCGGCCAGACCGCCGATGATCCCCAGCCACCACGGCAGATTCACCGGTGACGCGATCAGCTCCGCGATGACGAAGGCCCCGACCCCGGCGATGTAGCCGATGGAGAGGTCGATCTCCGAGATGATGAGCACGAACATCACCGCGGTCCCGAACATCACGAACGTCGACGCCTGCTCGAGCAGGTTGACGAGGTTCCCCGCAGTCAGGAACTTCGGCTCCTGGATCTGGAAGAAGACGACGATGATGATGAGCCCGATGATGATCGGGAGGGCCCCGCTCTCACCGTTGCGGATGCGCTGGCCCCAGGCCCGGAAGTACTCGCCGGTCGTGGTCGCCAGGATCTCCGGCGAGGCCGCGACGAGCTGCGGATCGCTGATCGCCGGATCGACGGCCTCGTCGGTCCCGACGGCCACCGCCGCGGAGCCCTGGCTCTCTGGGGGTGTCTCCGTGTTGCCTGAGTCCGCCATCGAGTGACCTCCCGTCCTAGCTCGCGGTTCCGGCGGCCGGCGTGCGCCCGGAGATCCCGCTCGTCATGTAGTCGACGACGCTCGACCTGTCGTAGTCAGACGCCGGTCCCTGGGTGACCAGCCGGCCGAGATAGAGGACGGCGATGCGGTCGGCGACCTCGAAGACGTCGTTCATGTTGTGCGACACCAGCATCACCGCGACGCCCCGGTCAGCGAGCGTCCTGATCAGGTCGAGCACCATGCGGGTCTGGGAGACGCCCAGTGCCGCGGTCGGCTCGTCCAGGATGACGAGCTTGGCCTGCGCCATGACCGCCTTGGCGACGGCGACGGACTGGCGCTGTCCGCCCGAGAGCGATGCCACGGGCTGGCGGATCGACCGGACGGTGGTGACCGAGAGCTCCTTCAGCGTCTTGCGCGCCTCGGTCTCCATGGTCGCCTCGTCCAGCATCCCGCGGCGAAGCGGCTCGTGGCCGAGGAACATGTTCGCGACGATGTCCAGGTTGTCGCACAGCGCCAGGTCCTGGTAGATCGTGGTGATGCCCAGCGCCTCCGAGTCCTTCGGTCCGTGGAGACGGACCGGCTTCCCCTCCCAGATGATCTCGCCGCCGTCGGGCGACCACAGGCCCGAGACCGTCTTGATCGTCACCGACTTGCCCGCCCCGTTGTCGCCGCACAGCGCGGTGACCTGGCCGGGGGGAATGGCGAGGTCGACGGACGTCAGGGCTCGGACGGGCCCGAAGCTCTTGCTGAGGCCGCGCAGTTCCAGGAGTGGCGCGCCGCCGTTGGAAGAGCTGTCAGTGGGTGTGGAAGTGCTCATGTCAGGATCATGATCGACGCGGCGCCCGCCCGCTTTCTCCCGCGGGCGGGCGGACGCTGCGAAGGGTAACGGTTGCCCGTTACCCTACTTCAGGAGATGCCGTACTTCTTGCAGTCAGCGGCGTACGATCCGGCGCACAACTGCTTGGCCGGAACGAAGTTGTCCTTGATCACCGTGGCCTGAACGTCGGCCGGTGTCACCCACTGCGGCTTGAGCAGGACGGACGGGACTGCCTTGTTCTCCTTGGTGTCCTGCGTAGTGCCATTGGCCAGGCTCGCCGGCGGAGTCTTACCGGCACGCAGGTACATGGCGAGTGCCACAGCCGCCTGCGCCTCGAGGTAGATCGGCTTGTACACCGTGCCGCATTGGTACCCGGAGATGATGTTCTGCAGGCCCGTGAGGGACGCGTCCTGTCCCGTCGTCGGGAAGGTCTCCGGCTTGATGCCGCGGCTCTTCAGGTAGGTGATGATCGGCGCGCCGTTCTCATCGTTGGGGATGAGCGCGGAGTTGATGTTCGAGTGGGCGGTGTAGGCCTGCTCGAACGCCGTCTTGGCAGTGGGCGGATCCCACGTCCCTGCGGGATTGACCACGTCGGTGTACTTGCCTGACTTGAACAGCGGCTGCAGGACCCCGTTGTAGTAGCCCTGGTAGAACAGGCCGGCGTTGTTGTCAGTCGGATCGCCGCGCATCACGACGACGTTGGGGTGATTGACCTTCCAGGCCTTGGCGCAGGCGACGAACCCCTGGCCCATCAACTTGCCGACTGCGACATTGTTGAACGACACGTAGTAATTGCGATTACCGCCGAGGGTGAGCCGGTCATAATCGATGACCTGCACGCCATGGGACTTCGCCAGCGTCTCGACGCGAGCGCCGACGCCGGAGTCCGGCGGGTCGATCAGGAGCACGGATGCGCCCTTCGTGATGTCACTCTGGGCATCGGTCAGGAACGTCTGGTCTGACCCCTGGGCGTTCTGCACGATGCTGTCGCTGCTGGACAGGCCAGCGGCGGCCATCGCCTTCTTCAGGTACGGCTCATCGAACTCGACGTACCGCGTCGAGGTCGTGGTGTCAGGCAGGATCGCGGCGACCGCGCCCTTGCCCGCAGAGGCGAGGGACTTCAGCTGAGCCATCGCCGAGAAATCGTTGGTGAATGACGTTACCGACAGAGCCGGCGTCGCTGAGCTCGACGTTGCGGCAGCCGAGGTGGCCGCGCTCGACGAGCTGGACGTTGCCGCTGGAGCCGCAGAGCTACTGCTGCTGGAGCTGTTTGAGCTCCCGCAGGCGGCCACCACCAGACTGGCGCCCACAGCGAGCACAGCGGCGACTGCCTTGCCTTTCCGCAAGTGCATGAACACTCCTCCTCCTCCTAGCTGCTGACAGGTATCCGGACACGTGAGCAGTGACGCCCATCGACATCCGTTGACCGGTGAATTGAGCGGAACCCTACGACCGCGGTCGTAAAAGACCCGTTAACACGTGTGAAGATCCGTAAAGGGGCAGTGTCACGCGACGAATCGGTAGCCGGCGCGGGGAATCGTGAGGATGAGTGGCTTGCCCTCATCGGACTCGAGCTTGGCTCGCAGCCGGCCAACGTAGACGCGGAGATACTCGATCTCCGTCTGGTAGCTCACCCCCCAGACACGGCGCAGCAGGTGCGCGTGACTCAGGAGCTTGCCCCGATGCGTGACAAGCTCTCGCAACAGCGCGAACTCCGTGGGCGTGAGGTGCACGGTCTCGCCCGCTCGGGTGACATCCTGCCGCGCGAGATCGATGACCAGATCCCCGATGGTCACGGGCGCCGGGTCGGAGCCGTTCGTGTCCGCCAGGCGCGTGCGGCGCAGGGTCGCGGAGATGCGCGCCAGCAGCTCCTCGACACTGAACGGCTTTGTCATGTAGTCGTCGGCGCCCATGTTCAGCGCAGTCACCTTGTCGTGCTCACCTCCACGCGCCGAAACCACGATGACTGCAACATGTGAGCGCTCACGGATCTGACCGCACAGCTCGAAGCCGTCGGTCTCGGGGAGCATCAGGTCGAGCAGGACGATGTCGGGTTTCTCCGCGTCCAACACGGCCAGCGCCTTGTCACCGTCGGTCGCGATGATGGTCTCGAAGCCGCGGACGGCGAGATTGGAGCGGATGAGGTCGACGATGCTCGGGTCATCCTCGACGAGCAGCGCGCGGGTGCGGTCGGTCTCAGTGGTCATTGCGTCTCGAGGCGATGGCGAGAGCGGCACGCCTGCTCCCGGGCGGTGGCTCCGGGGTCGTCGCGCTCGCGATCACATGGGGGCTGACTGCGGGATGCTCGGTGTCGTTGGGCTCGATGGGCAGCCGGATGCCGAAGCTCGTGCCGGGCGCCGACGCCACCAGCTCGATCGTACCGCCGTGCGCCTCGACGATGCCGCGCGTTATCGAGAGGCCCAACCCGGCCCCGGCGCTGCGCGAGCGGTACTCCCGGGTCGAATCGAACGGCGCGCTCGCCAGTTCCGCGGGGAGCCCCAGCCCGTCGTCGCTGACGCGGATCTGGACGGCGTCCGGATGCGCCGGGGCCACCGAGAGGGTGACGTGCGTCCCCGGCGGGTTGTGGCGGATGGCGTTCGAGAGGAGATTGAGCAGGACCTGCTCGAGGCGGTCGTGATCGGCGAACACGGGCGGCAGCTCGTCGCTGCAGCGGACCTCGACGGCCGCGGCCTGCTCCGGCGGCAGGCAGGAGACGGCAGCGTCGGCGACCAGGGCGAGATCGCACCAGTCACGCGTGAGGCGCATGACGCCCGACTCGATGGCGGAGAAGTCCAGGAGATCCTCCACCAGCCGGCCCAGGCGCGCGGACTCGGTGGCGATCGTGTCCAGGAACCGCCGCTGGGATTCGGAATCCCAGCTGACGTCCGGCGCCATCAGGCTGGACGCGTAGCCGCGGATCGCAGTGAGCGGGGTGCGCAGCTCATGGCTGAGGCGCGAGAGGAAATCCCGCTGGAACTCGCGGGACCGGCGCAGGGCGGCGGCATCCTGGTGGGCTAGGGCCGCCTCCTCACGCTCCAGCGCGAGTCGCAGGGAATGCGCGGCATCCTCGATCAGCGCGGTCTCCTCCCGCGTCACCACCCGCTCGCTCCAGCGCGCAAACAGCACCGCGGTCCCCCCGGGAGCCTGGAACGGGACGGCCAGGATCGGCTGATCGGCGCCATCGCGCAGCTCGCACGCGTTCCCGTCGCCGGAGCCGGGCCCGTCCGCGGGCGTGAGACGCCTCTGCAGGTCCGCGGCGACCGACGGTGCAGCCGCGCTCGGAGTGCCCACCTGCGCCCGCCAGATCGCCGTGTCCGGATCGGCCCAGGTCAACAGACCCGTCTCGTCGGCTCCCAGGCCGCGCATCAGGGAGGCCAGCGCGGCCGAGAGCCCCTCGTCCACGGGGACGGGCCCGGCGAGGGTCTCCAACATCTCGCGGATCGTCTCCAGCACCTGATTGCGCGCCGTGGCCTGAGCCAGGAGCCGGTCGCGCTCGACCGCGCTGGCCGCGAGTCCCGCATAGAGCGTCAGCAGGTCGAGCTCGTCGCGTTGAGGTGGCTCCGGTGGATCGCGGAAGACGGTGATGGCGGCGCAGACGTCGTCGGGCCCGACGACGGGGACAGACCAGACGTCGGGCTCGACCACCCGCTCGCCGCCGGCCACGGCGCGGCCCACCGAGCCGCCAGGATCGCCCAAGGGCACGCGCCGGACTGCCTCGATCTCATCCGCCGACAACCCCAGCGACGCCGCACAGAAAAGCCAGTCACCCTCGCGGACGTGGATGCACACCCGCTCGCTGGCGAGGGCGGCGGCGAGCGCGGAGAGGATCGTGGCCAGGCTGGACGACGGATCGGCGGAGACGAGGCGGTCAGCGAGGCCGTGTAGCCGCGTGAGCTGCCGGCGTGCGCTCAGGTCGACCGGCTGTCCCGAGAGCAGCGCGGCCACGTCGTCGGGGTGCGAGGTCGTGGGGTCGGCCTCGGCCACCACCCGGCCATGCCGGAGTACGACGATCCGTCCGGCGACCCGGAACATCTGCTCGATGTCACGCGTGACCAGGACGATCGTGGTGCCGCGGGCGACCAGGCGCGTGATCAGCGCCTCCACCTGGGCTGACTCCACGAGTCCAAGCGATGCCGTCGGCTCGTCGAGCAGGAGCAGGCGGGGACGCCGGCCCATCGCCGTGGCGATCGCCAGCAGCTGGCGCTGGGCCCCGGTGAGCGAGCGGACCAGCTGGGTGGTGTCCCGGATCGGGATGTCGAGCTCCTGCAGGATCTCGCGCGCGACCGCGTGCAGCCGCGAGGGGGAGGCGATGAGGCGCCGCGTCTCACGCCCCAGCATCAGGTGCGCGGCGACGTCGAGGTTCTCGCACACGGCGAGGTCCTGCCAGACCATCGCCACGGCGTCCTCGGGACGGCCGTCGCCGGGGGTCGCTCCGTAGACCCACACCGAGCCGTCGGTCGCGCCGATGTCACCGGCAACGCAGCGCAGGAGCGTCGTCTTGCCTGATCCGGGCTCGCCGGTGACGACCAGGAGTTCGCCCGGAGCGACGTCGAGATCGATCTGCTCGAGCACGGGCACGCCGCCGAGCCGGACGCTCAGGCCTCGTGCCCGCACGAGAGGACGGACGCGGGAGGGCGACGCGAGGGCGCTCATCTATGGCACCACGTGGAGCTTCTGGCTCCGGTGATTCGCTCCTACACACACGGCAGCTGTGGCCTCTCTCCTCTGGGACCGGCCCGTCAGATGTTATGCGCAGAGCACGGCTGCGGCGGAGGAGGTGCCGGCGGATACCCCGGCGGGTGCGAACGAGCCGCGGGCGGGGCCGAGGGTGGCCCCGCCCTGGTGACTCAGCGGAGGGCTACCAGCGGGTGCCCTCGGTGAACGGGTTGAACGGGCCGTTGTCGCCGGTCAGGCGCTCGGGCCAGAACGGGGTGAACGCGGCGTCGCCCAGGTTGAGCCCGGTGGCCACCGTCTCCAGGCTCGAGGGCAGCGCCACCTGGTCCCAGCTCCCGGTCTGCACGCGGTGCTGGAGCGCCTGCACGCCGGCCACCAACTCGGCCGGGGTGAAGTTGCAGTGCTCCTGGCGCTGTACGAACGCCTGGCGCAGCAGGGCCTTGTCGCCCGCCTCGCGAACGAGGCCGTGGTAGTAGTTCTCCTGCTGGACGGGGACGAGCTGATCAGAGATCGTGTGCAGGTCCAGCTCGGGCACCTGGAGGTGGCCGGTGGGGACGGAGGTCTGCTGCAGCCAGCGGATCGCCTTGTCGCTGGCGCGGATGTTGGCGCCGGCCGTCAGCGTCTTGAGGTCGTCGTGGAGGCTGAGGCCGGCCGCCTGGTAGAGGGCGTGAACCTCGGCGTAGTAGGACGAGTGCGACAGCAGCTTGGCGAAGTTGACGCCGACATCCCAGCCGCCGTTGCCGCCCGCCGCCAGCTCGATCTGCTGGCGCCCGGTCTCGACGAAGATCATCACCGGGTTGGCGACGAACTCCATGTCGTACTGGCCCTGCTCCTGCGCGGCGTAGTCATACACGCCGGGCATGGTCTCGCCGGGTGCCCAGGTGCCGACGTCCATCAGTGACATCGCCAGCGCCAGCCGCGCGCGGCCGTCGGGGGTGGTCTGCGCCTGGGCGGCAGCGGTGTTGAGCGTCACCGCGGCGGTCACGGCGTCGCCCTGGCTGGAGTAGTTGACGAGCTTGGCGGCGTCGCCCGCGAGCAGCTTGTTGATCGCGTACTCGCCGTCGAGCTGGTAGTTGTTGAGCTGGATGCCCCCAGCGACGAGGCCGCAGGTGGTCAGGGCACCATCCAGCCGCCCGTTGGACTGCTGGTCCTCGAGGGCGCTGATGAGCCCGCCCATCGAGGTCCCGAAGGCGAGCACCTCGCTCGGGCGGGAGGGGAGGACGGTCTTCTTGACCGCCTGGAGCGTCTGGAACTGGTCGCGCACGGCGCTGCCCAGCGCCCACAGCGAGCCGTTGGGGTCATATCCCGAGCCAGCCAGGGCGTAGCCGTCGGCCAGCAGCGCCGCCTGGGTGTTGGGGTCCGGCGCGTCCTGCGGGCTCAGCGTGCCGTAGCCGTGGCTGTAGAGCAACAGCGTGCCGTTCCAGTTGGACGGCACGTCGGCGATCCAGGTGCCGCCGTCCGAGGTGGTGCCGGTGGCGTGGGCCGTTGCGGCCATGGCCGGTGCCGACGCTGCCAGCGCCAGCGCGCATGTCGCTACGAGCCCCGCGCCGAGCCGGCGCACAGATCGTCCGCTCATCATGTCCTCGCCTCTCTCGTGTGATGGCCCCCTGCCGGCGGCAGCGGCCTCTCCGCGGCGCAGCCTAGGCATTCGCAAGTAGCTTGTCAACGCGGTGGACGAAGCCGCCCGGATAGTGTTGGGCGCCATGGATCGCGCCATCGCCGCGCAGCCCGTCAGCCCGCCCGTCCATGCGCCGCGGATCGGGTATCTGATCTATCGCGTCGAGCGCCGGCTGCGGGTCCGTCTGGACGAAGCGGTCGCCAGCCACGGCATCACCACGACCGAATACGTCACGCTGAGTGTCCTGCGTGAGCGCGACGGGCTGTCCTGCGCCCAGCTCGCGCGCTGGGCGTTCGTGACACCGCAGGCGATGAACCTCGTCATCTCCGCGCTCGAGCGGCGGGCGCTCATCCGGCGCCGCCCCGACCCCCGGCACCGCCGCGTGCTCCGCGCCTCGGTCACGGCCAAGGGTCTGAAGGTGCTCGAGCGCTGTGACCGCAACATGGACGCGATCGAGGACGACATGCTCGACGGCCTCGCCCCCGACACGATCGACACCGTCCGCGAGGCGCTGCGTTCGTGCGCGCACTCGCTGGAGGCCAGCGGCCCGCTCCCACGGCCACGGCCGCTTGCGCGCAAACGCTGACGCGCCCGGTGCCCTCGAGGCTCAGCGGGTCTCCGCGCACGTCAACGGCGGCTTTGGAGAGGGTGAGTACGGGCGTGAACGTGCAACCTCTCGGTTTCTGAACGCTCAGAGCACACGGTCCGGTTCTGGACGGTGTGTGCTCTCAGAGGTCAGCCCGCTGTACGTACAGAGCACACAGTGTGGAAAGCAGCGGTGTCTGCTCTGTGCGTTCAGGATTTCGCCGGCGGCGCTCCAGCCTCCCTTCGATGCCCGTCGTTGACGTTCGCTCCCGGTCGCGGCAACGCCGCGGCTACTGGAAGGCGACGAGCGCCAGGCGGGCCCTCGCCGTGGCCGTCGTCGCGGGAGCGCTCGTCGGGGTGACGCCGGGTGACGCGCCGCCGCTGACGCCGCCGCCGCCGGTGGGCGACGGTGCGGTGGTGGGGCTGCCGGCCGGGGACGGCGTGACGATGGTGGCCGTCACCCCGAGCTGATTGCTCTTGGTCTTGGTCAGCAGCTTGTGGCCCGCGCTGGTCACGGTGAAGCTGAGATAGCCGAGCTCGCCGGCTCCCAGGGTCTGGAGCCTGGTCCTGGCCACCGTGGTCCGCCCCGCCATCAGCGTGGTCGTCGCCTGGCAGGGAGTGGTCCCGATGCACTCGGCGAGGACCCCGCCGACCCAGCCGTGGGAGACGAACTCGGTGGTGCCGATCAGCTTCAGCTGCGAGGACTGGCCGGCGCTCCGCGCGGGGCTGGGGTTCGCCGTGGTGAACGAGCTGAGCATTAGCTTGCGGGTGGCCGACGGGCCCGACGTGACGCGCACCTTGACATTGACCGCGAGCTGGTGGTTGTGGGCCTTGGCCAGCGCGGTCTGGGCGGCGCTGGTGAGAGTGAAGTAGGCCAGGCCGCCGCCGGCGGGGATGAACTCGCGCTTGGTGGTGGCGAACGTCGTGCGTCCGGAGGAGATCGTCGTGGTCACCGCGCACGACGAGACGCCCACGCACCCGACCGGGACGGCGCCGAGGCCGCGCTTGGGGGCGAAGGCGCTGTTGCCGAAGATCATCACGTGCGCCGGGGTGGCAATGGCCGGTGAGGTTCCGAGCACCTGACCGGTGCCGTCCAGCGCCTCGACCTCCCAGTAGGGGAACGAGTTCTTGGTCACTATGGGCAGCTGGGCGCCGGCGGCGATGGCCGGCGCCGCATAGGTGAACGATGTGGGGCTGGATCCGCCCATCATCTGCCACGAGACGACCCCGGTGGCCCCCGTCCAGGTCGGGGTGAGGCTGGTGCTCCCATCGGGGCCGACGGTGACCCTGAGCGAGGGAGCCGGGGCGACGGTGGGGGTGGCATCGACACCGGAGCCGGTCCCGGCCGCGGCGGTGGCGGCGTCCAGGTAGTCGCCGTCGATGTTGATCTTGGCCCCGCCGTAGGTCTCGTTGTGCGCGCCCTGATACTGGTGCAGGCGCTGGTGGGCGGCCCACTCGGTGGCCGGGACGGTCGAGTCGGTGGTGCTCTGCTGGTTGTTCCAGTTGGCGATCCACAGCTCGTCGGGCTCCACGTAGCCGGTCCCGTCCTCGGCCACGAGGTCGGCGATGCCCGACGCATCGCTGGAGTAGACGCCTGACAGGTATCCGCTGGCGTGAAGCTCGGCGGTCCACGCCTCCAGGAAGGCGAGCACGGCGGTGGTGTTGGTGCTCGTGCGGTTGTAGGCCTCCATGTCGAAGTAGATCGGGTTGCCGCCGCCCATCCCGATCGCCTGGGCATCCACGACGGCGTCCTGGGCGGCAGCCGTGCCCTGAGCGGAGGCCGAGGCGGGCGAGATCCCGGCACAGCCGCACGAGTTCGAGGGCGACTGCAGGCCGACGTAGATCGGGACCATGTGCCAGCCCGCCACGGACTCCTGGCTGACCCAGGTCGCCGACAGGTTGGGCTGCGAGCAGGCCGCGTTCGCCCCCCCGATGTAGATGCCGATGGCCCGGTAGGGGGAGGCGCCCCAATCGGACATCGTCGTCGCGCTCGGCGTGCTGCACGCGTCGAAGCCCAGGCCGGTGTAGACCTCGCCCGGTCCGGCCGGGGTGGCGGGCGTCGTCGGAGCGGTGGCGCGCGACCGTGCGTAGGCGTGCATCCGAGCGCCGGCGACGGCGACCGCCGAGCGCGGGCGCAGGCGGACCGCCCTGGTGACGGCGCTCGACAGCGACGCGACGTCCAGCGCGCGCCGGATCACCGCCGGCCGGCGATTCCACGTCGCGGTGACGAGCACCCGGTGGGCCGTGTTGACGATCTGCGCCTCGGCGCCGGTGCCGGCCGTCCCGGCGGCCGACGTGGCGGGCAGCACCTGGCTCGCGCGCGCGCCCAGCGGCTGCACGAGGATCGCCTCGGTGCGGCCCGCGGCCTGCCCCGAGCAGCTCTGCTGCGCGGACGGTCGGCCGAGGTAGACCGCGTGGCGGTCAAAGCGCACGCAGGTGGTCGGAGCGGTGGCCAGCCGGTAGACCGGCCAGGTCGCCGGCACCACGAGCCGGTAGCCCTGGAAGGTGACGGTCCTGGTCGCCGGGGCGGCCAGAGATACCGCGGGAAGCGCGAGCACCGCGATCAGCGTCGCCAGCAGGGACGCGATCCACGCGGCGGGTCTGAGGCGGGCTGTCGATCGGCGCGAAGCTGAGGGCATGTGGCGTGCGGGCGCGCCCCATCCTCGCTCCGGGCGCACTCCGGATAATGGCGCGTGCTGGCCCAAGCGTTGCAAATCGGCACCCGGCAGGCCCGACACGGTCATCAGGGTCCTGCTGCCTGAGCTGGATCTCAGGGACTCGATGTCGCTTACAACAGCATGTGGTGACAAAGGTTGCGCCGCTCCTGATCGCGAGTTTGCGTAGGCTCGGCATCGGTGAAGTCCTTTGCCTCCGACAATTACGCAAGCGCCCACCCAGACGTGTTGGCCGCGATGGCGCAGGCCAACGACGGCCACGCGATCTCCTACGGGGCCGATCCGTGGACCGCACGGGCGCTCGAGGTGCTGCGCGGGCACTTCGGCCCGCAGTCCCAGTCGCTGCTGGTGTTCAACGGCTCGGGCGCCAACGTGGTCTCGATCCGCGCCGTCTGCCGGCCGTGGGAGGCCGTCATCTGCGCCGACACCGCCCACGTCAACGTCGACGAGGGTGGCGCGCCCGAGCGCATCGCCGGCGTCAAGCTCCTCACCGTCGCTACGCCCGACGGCAAGCTCACGCCCGATGACGTGCGCAGGCGCGTGACACGCGTGGGTGACGAGCACGCGGTGCAGCCGCGGCTGGTGACGATCACCCAGAGCAGCGAGTACGGCACCCGCTACAGCACGGAGGAGACGCGGGCGCTCGCCGACACCGCCCACGAGCTGGGGCTGGCCCTGCACATGGACGGCTCCCGGCTGTCCAACGCCGCCGCGGGCCTGGGCAGCGGGCTGGGTGGGCTGGCCGCGGAGGTGGGCGTCGACGTGCTCAGCCTGGGCGGGACCAAGAACGGGATGGTCCTGGGGGAGGCCGTGGTGTTCCTGAATCCGGCGCTGGCCGACGGAGCCAAGTACCTGCGCAAGCAGACGCTCCAGCTCGCATCCAAGGGCCGCTTCCTCGCCGCCCAATTCGTGGCGATGTTCGAGGGCGACCTGTGGCGGCGCAACGCCGCCCACGCCAACGCGATGGCGGCACGGCTGGCCGGGCGCCTGCGGGAGATCCCCGGGGTGAGCATCACCCAGCGCGTCGAGGCCAACGGCGTGTTCGCCGTCATCCCACTGGCCGCGGCGGATGCGGTGCGGGCGCGGTGGCCGTTCTACACGTGGGACGAGCCCAAGCGCGAGGAGCGCCTCATGTGCTCCTGGGACACGACGGCCGACGAGGTCGACGGGTTCGCCGACGCGCTGACCGAGGCCTGCGGAGTCGCTGCGAGAAGCTAGGCGGCCTGGCGCGCGGGCACCAGGTCCGGACCGCACTCGCGCAGGTCCTTGCCCAGGCGGGCGGCGGTGATCTCGGTCCAACGGCCGCTCTCGACAAGCGCGGCGCACAGGGCCTCGACGTCGCCAAGGGCCTCGACAGCGCCGGGGTCCTCGATCAGGTCGGCGGCGAAGATCAGGGTGTCCGCGGCCTCACGAACACGGTCCTGCTCGTCGCCCAGCAGCTTGCTGGGCCCCAGCTCGTTCAGGGTATGCATGACGCGGCCGTAGGCCTGGGTTCGTTCGGGGCTCATCGCGGACTCCACTTCGGGAGACAAGATCAGACGTTGATCAAAGGTGTCGGCAAAAAGACGGATTGGCTTTAGCCGAATGTCCAGAGATTTCGCTGGGCGCTAACTACCCATTGATATAGACGAGGTAACCGCCGGCAAGTGTGCGTTCGGTCACGGCCGCAGCGGGCCGGCGGGCGACTCATCGCCCGTCAGACCGACTCTGCGGCGAATCGGTTCTCCGTGCGGCCGATGCCGTCGATCTCCACGACGGCGACGTCGCCGTCGCCCATGAGCAGCTGCGGCTCGCGGCGAAAGCCGACGCCGGCGGGCGTGCCGGTGAGGATCACGTCGCCGGGCTCGAGCGTGGCGAACTCCGAGATGACGCTGATGAGGGTGGGGACGGGGAAGATCATGAGGTCGGTCGTCGACTCCTGCACCACCTCGCCGTTGACGAGCGTGCGCAGGGTCAGCCCGCTGGGATCGGGGACCTCGTCGGGCGTGACCAGCGTCGGGCCAAGGGGGGTGGAGGCGTCCCACGCCTTGCCTTGGACCCACTGGTGGGTGCGGTACTGGAAGTCGCGCATCGTCACGTCGTTGGCCACGGTGTAGCCCGCGACGGCGTCGAGCGCGCGGGCGGCGTCGAGGCGCCGCACGCGGGCGCCGATGACGACGGCGAGCTCGCCCTCGTAGTCCACCGCGTTGGACTCCGGCGGGCAGGCGATCGTGTCGTAGGCGCCGGTCAGCGAGGTGGGGAACTTGGTGAAGAGCACCGGGTAGTCGGAGTCGTCGCGGTGCGTCTCCTCGATGTGGGCCTTGTAGTTGAGCCCGACGCAGATGATCTTGCCCGGCCGCGGGATGAGCGGCCGCACGGTCGCCTCGCTCAGCGCGAACGCGGCGCCGCGGTCCAGCGGCGGATCGCGCAGCAGCTCGCTGGGGGTGTGAGACCCAAGCTCGGCGATGTCGGTGAGCGGGATGGCGGTCCCGTCCTCGATCGCCACCGCGTACGGCTGTCCGTCATGCACGACCGAGGCAAAGCGCATCGCCAGGCCCTTTCGTCCGGGGGAGGAAAGCGCCATTGTCACGGCTGGACGGCGCGCCTCGCCGTCCGGGCGCAGTCGACGGCTAGGTGCGCCCGTGCGCCTTGGCGAAGGGTGACTCGAGCAGGTTGAACTTCGGTCCGGTGACCTTGTCGACCCAGTTGCGGGCGAGCTCGGCCGCGCGCTCGGGCCAGAAGACACCGGTGGGCGGCGCCCCGGGGACGCACTGGCCGCCGCTGCCGCCCGGGTTGGAGAACCAGAGCAGGCCGTCGGTGGCGGCGTAGTTGGTCTGCTGGGCGACGTCGCCGGACACCGACAGCGGGCCCAGGCCGCGGCCGGGCGGGTTGCAGAGCACCTCGTTGCCGTGGCCGACCCGGCGCTTGGGCACGAGCGGGCCCTTGCCGTTGGAGCCGGTGTTGACCACGAAGTGGGCACCGCCGACCAGACGCGAGATCTGCTGGCCGTAGTGGATCTCCGAGGTGGTCCAGTCGAAGTGGGTGGAGTTGAGGAAGAAGCCCTGGGCCTGGGCGACGCCCGAGGCGCTGAGCCAGCTGGCCATCTGCCGGTAATGGACCGCGTCGGCGGCGCCGCGCGTCCAGGTAGACGACGACGTGCGGGTCGGCCTCCAGCGCGGAGACGGCGGACTGGAGCTCGGCCTCGCGGATGGCCAGCTGCTGATGGGTCAGGCACGGGGCGGTGATCAGCGAGTCGAGCTCCAGGAAGAAGACGACGTGGTAGTTGCCGATGCCCTCGGCGACCTGGTGCATGAAGTCCTCGTAGCGGGCCGCCATCGCGGGCGTGGCGGTGTAGCCGCAGTAGTCGTGGACCAGCGTGTAGGTCGAGAGCATGACGGTGGTGCCGGGCTGCTGGACCTGCGTGCCCTCGAGGTAGTGCGAGACCTGGCCCGAGACGTTCGCGCCCATGTTCCACATGTAGAAGCGGTGGGCGCCGGGCTCGGAGGCGAGGTCCCCCAGCAATGCCGACATGGCCGGGTTGGAGTGGCGGTACTGGGCCTGAGCCTGCGCCGCCCCGCTGCTGGGGTCGACGTAGAACTTGGTGCCGGCGAGGAGATTGCCGTTGTAGGGCCCCGGAACGCCCAGCGGATTGGCGGCGTCGCGCGGGTCGAGCGGGTCGTCGTGGAGGATCGTGATCTTCGAGTTGTTGTTGGGCCCGAGGCTGTCGGGCCACGAGCTGTAGAGGTAGGCGAGCGCGGACACCGGCGTCGCGTTCATCCCCTGGTCGATGATGCGCACGTTGAACGTGTAGGTGCTCTGGCCCGGGGCGAGAGTGATGTAGTGGTTGGCGATCGTGTCGAAGTCGATGCCCGGCTGCGCGTCCTGGCGCTTGACCCCGTAGCCGACGTGCTCCTCCCCGCTGAGATCGCCCGTGCGCTCGATCGTGATCGTCAGGTAGCCCTGGTTCTCATGCGCGGTGTAGGCAGGCTGATCGAGCTCAACCGTTCCGGGGCTGCTGCCATCGTGCGGGGTCGCGGCCTGCGCGGCGGTGGGGATCACGAGAGCCAGCCACAGGCCGGCGAGGACAAAAAGGGGGGATCGGCGCGAAAAGATGCTCATGGGCTCCGGACTCGAGTGCGATGACGGGTCTGGAACGGAAATCGGCAAACGGCGCGCGCGTTTGATTGTCTGTGGGTCGAAATCGACAATCGAACGGGTTTTTGGTCATTTCCCTGACAAGAAGGTGCGCATGCGGGTAGTCGTGGTCGGCGGCGGGATCCTCGGGCTGGCAACGGCGCGCCTGCTGGCGACGTCACGTCCGGACGACGAGGTCCTGGTCCTGGAGAAGGAGGCGTCCCTGGCGCGCCACCAGACGGGCCACAACAGCGGCGTCGTCCACGCCGGGCTCTACTACGCCCCCGGCTCGCTCAAGGCGCGGCTGTGCACGCGCGGGCGCGAGCTGATGAAGGACTTCTGCGCCGAGAAGGGCGTCGTCTACGACGAGTGCGGCAAGGTCGTGGTCGCCACCCGGCAGACCGAGGTGGGCGCTCTGCGCCGCCTGCACGAGCGCGCCGCCACCAACGGCGTGCCCGGCCTGCGCTGGGTGGAGGGCGCTGAGCTCGCCGAGGTGGAACCGCACGTCACCGGCGTGGCCGGTCTGCACTCGCCCCACACCGCCATCGTCGACTTCGTCGCCGCTGCCAACGCGATGGCCGATGACGTCCGCGCCGCCGGGGGCGAGATCCGCACCGGCGTGTCGGTGGCCCGGGTGAGCAAGAACGGCGCCCGCCCGCGGGTCGAGCTCGAGGCGGGAGAGACGATCGAGGCCGACCGGGTGATCGTGTGCGCGGGGCTGCACTCAGACCGGCTGGCCCGCGCCTCGGGCGAGGACGCCGAGCCGCGGATCGTGCCCTTCCGAGGCGAGTACTTCGCGCTGGCGCCAGGGCGCACCCATCTGGTCAAGGGGCTGATCTATCCGGTTCCCGATCCGACCCTGCCCTTCCTGGGCGTCCACCTGACCCGGAAGTTCGACGGTTCGGTGTGGCTGGGGCCCAATGCGGTGCTGGCCACGGCGCTCGAGGGCTATCGCCGCAGCGCGGTTGTGTGGCGGGAGCTCTTCGAGACGCTCGCGTGGCCCGGAACGCGGCGGATGATGCGCCGCCACTGGAAGGCGGGCGCGGGCGAGCTCTACCGCTCCACGCGCAAGCGGGCCTTCATCTCCGAGCTCCAGCGCTATGTGCCCGAGCTGGAGGTGGCCGACGCCGTGCCGGCGCCCGCGGGCGTCCGCGCCCAGGCGGTCGACCGCGACGGCTCGCTGGTCGACGACTTCCGCCTCGGCGTCACCGACCACGTGGTGTGGGTGCGCAACGCCCCGTCGCCGGCGGCGACCTCGTCGCTGGCGATCGCCGAGGAGCTGGTCAGCCGCCTCGTCGACTGAGGCCCGGCTCCGGCGCAGAGCAGCGGGCCCTGGCGTCGGGGTTGATGCTGCCGCGGGGCGGCGGGTTGCCATCGGCGGGGTCGGGTATCCCTACGAGGATGACCCTCATCGCGCTGTCCGCCGCCTACGGGGCCGCCGGGAGTCAGATCGGGCCGGGCCTGGCCGAGCGCCTTGGGGTTCCGTTCATCGACCGCGGCATCGCCTTGGCCGTGGCCGAACGGCTGGATATCCCCGTCGACGACGCGCTGGCCCACGAGGAGCCCTCCAGCAAGAGCCTGATGGAGCGGCTGCTCTCGGGCTTCCTGGGCGCCGACCCCGGGGCGCCGGCGCCGCTGCCCTCGGAAACCATCACGCCCGAGGACTTTCACCAGGCCGCACAGGAGGCGCTGCTCGCTCAGGCCGCCACCGGCCGCGGCGTCATCCTGGGCCGCGGTGCGGTCGCGGGGCTGCGCAACGACCGCCGCGTGCTGCGGGTGCGGCTCACCGGGCCCGTCGAGCGCCGGATCGAGCACGCGATGGCCGTACGCCACCTCGACCGCGACACCGCTGCTCGGACGGTGCGCGCGCTTGACCGCACGCACGCCGACTACCTGCGCCAATTCTATGACGTGGACATCTTGGACCCGGGGCTCTACCACCTGGTGATCGACGCGACGGCGTTCGACCCCGACGCCTGCATCGAGTTCATCGTGGCCGCGGTCGAGGCCTTCGAGGCGGGCGTCGCCAGCGCATAGGGCGGGGCGGTCCGAATCCTGACCGCCGCGAGCGCCGCCCTCTCGCATGGATATCGGCCGGAATGGGTAGGGGCCCGCGCATGGTGGAGTGAACGTCCAACGAGGGAGGGACACGTCAATGCATCGTCGAGGCCGGCGCCGGTGGGTACGGGCGCGCACGACCGCTCCCGCACCGCGACGAGGAGAGAGTGAGGCGCCGAAGCGTCCCGTGCTGGGCTCAGGCCGGGGACTGGGATTGCGGCGCGGCCGGCTGCCGCAGTCGCTGCTGGACTGACGCCGCGGCCCAGCAAAGCCGTTGCGGCATCACGGTCGGCATACGTGTGCGCCGGGGTCGTTGCTTTACTTCAACATCATCACTACTCAGCGATCCGTGAGCGGGGAAAAGCATTCCCAGCGGGACCGGTTCCTGTCAGAGTACGGGCTCGGCAGGGCCGACATCTTCAAGCTCGGAGGAAAGCCATGGCCGGAGTGCCCCGACGCGTACGTGTGGTGGAGGCATTTCCTGAGATTGTCGAGTACCTCGATCCCGAGCAGCAGGAGCTTGCCCGGCGTCAGCTTGTCGCCGATCTGATCGTCGCCAAGACGGGGAGGTGGACGCCGCAGGTCCGCACCGACGTCCCCGGGCACCTGGGTCTGCTGGTGCTCGACGGCCTCCTCAGCCGCGACGTGATCCTCGAGAAGCCGCTGGCCACCGAGCTCGTCGGGCAGGGCGATCTGCTGCGGCCGAGCGACCGCGACGGCGAGGACGCGCCGGTCCCGTTCGAGGTGTCGTGGACGGTGCTGGAGCCGGCCCGGTTGGCTGTGCTCGATCCGACGTTTGCCCGGGCGCTCGGTCAATGGCCCCCGGCGATGGCCGCCGTGATCCGCGGCGCCAGCAACCGCGCCCACTCACTGGCGATCACGCTGGCGGTCTCCAACCTGCGCCGCGTCGACGTGCGGCTCCTCATGCTGCTCTGGTACCTGGCCGAGCGCTGGGGCCGGGTGACGCCCGACGGCGTGATCGTGCCCCTGCGCCTCACCCACGAGACCCTGGCCCGGCTGGTCGGCGCGCAGCGCCCCTCGGTGACCACGGCGATCCGCCAGCTCGAGGAGGAGGAGCACCTGCGGCGCACGCCCGATCGCCTGTGGCTGCTGTGCGGCGCTCCGCCCGAGCGTATGGCGCACGAGGAGGCCGCCGCCTCCGTCGGCCACTAGGACAGCGCACCGGACGGTGGTCCGGAACGGGTGATCTCGTCGCGGATCTCAAGTACCATGGAGCTCAGGACACGGCGGAGCCGAGGGGTCGCTCGGCAACGGGATCGGGGTCAATACAGAGGGCACATGATGGTCAACAAGGGGCAGAGCCGCCTGAGCGATGCGATGGCGGCGGAGGAAGGCGCGCGGGCGCGAATCGCCGCCGACATCCATGACGACACGATTCAGACGTTGGGCGCGGTGGCGCTCAGCCTCCAGAACGCGCGCGACGACGCCGCTGACCCGGACGCACGGGCGGCGTTAGATGCCGCCTCATGGCACGTGCGCGACGCCGCCAACCGGCTGCGGCGGGTGATGTTCGAGCTGATGCCGCCGCTGAGCTCCACCGATCTCCGCGGCGCGCTCGAGGCCTATTGCGAGGTGCTCTTCGCCGGCTCGGGGATGGCGTGTGAGGTTGCCGGCGAGGTGCCCGAGACGCTGGACCCCGAGGTGGGCGCCGTCGCCTACCGGGTGGCCCAGGAGGCGGCGCGCAACGCCCTGCGCCACTCCGGAGGCACCCATGTGCGGGTGGCGCTCGAGCATCCGGGGGACGAGCTCGTCCTCTCCATCTCCGACGACGGCGTGGGCCTCCACGACGGCGGGCCCGACTTTCCCGAGCACGCCGGCCTGCGGATCATCGACCAGCGTGCCGGCGCGATCGGCGGGAGCGTCGCCTTCGAGCCCGGCCTGGGCGGGCGGGGCACGTCGGTGGTGGTGAGCATCCCGCTCGGCGGCGACGGCCTGCTGTGAGCGCCGCGCCGACGCGGGATGAGGTCAGCGTCGTGGTTGCCGACGACCATCCGCTCTTCCTGGGGGCGCTGAGACGGACCGTGGAGAGCTGCGGCGGCCTGACCTTGCTCGCCGACGCCAGCGACGGCCAGGAGGCGCTGGACATGATCCGCCTGCATCGGCCCGATGTCGCGGTCCTGGATATGCGGATGCCCAAGCTCGATGGCCGCGAGGTGATGCGCCGGCTGCGCGAGGAGCAGCCCGTCACCCGTGTGCTGTTCATCTCCGAGTACCACGGCGGCGAGCTGGTGCTCCAGGCGCTCACCGCCGGTGCGGCCGGTTACCTGCCCAAGTCCTCCTCGCCCGAGGAGATCTGTGACGCGATCGTCAGGATCTCCCGGGGCGAGTCGGTGCTGCCGGCCGAGGTCGGGACCGAGCTGGCGGGAACGCTGCGGGACCGCGGCTACTCCGGGACCCATCTCACGGCCCGCGAGCTCAATGTCCTACAGCTGATCGCCGAGGGCGAGTCGGCCAACATGATCGCCGACCGGCTGCACCTGGCGGTGCCGACGGTCAAGAGCCACATCCAGAACCTCTATGCCAAGCTCGGCGTCAACGAGCGCGGCGCCGCGGTGGCGGAGGCGATGCGGCGCGGGCTGATCAGCTGAGGCGGCGGCTCAGGCGGCCGCCCTGCTGCCCGCGGTGCGGGCGCGCGATGTGGTGGTCCGGGTGCGCGGCGCTGCGGTGGTCCGGGTGCGCGGCGCTGCGGTGGTCCGGGTGCGCGGCGATGCCTTCCGCGGTCGGGGGGCCGTGGTGCGCCGGCGCGACCGGCTGTTGGTGGCGCGCTGGTCACGCGGGATCTCGGCTCGCACCACGTCCTTGACCAGGCGCGGGAGCTCGGCCGTGAGGTACTTGGCCATCCGCTCCTCGTCGCGCCGGATGCCCTTGGCCAGCTTCGCCGTGTCGGAGTCACCGACCGCCGTCGCCAGCGTTTCGATGCGCAGGTACAGCGCGATCTCCACGTGCTCCTCGCGCAGTTCCTCCTGCGCGTTCCGGACGTGGGTGTCAGCCTGTTCGGTGAGCAGCGCTCGCGCCGCCGCGACCTGGCTCTTGACCGCGGCCATCGCCTTGCCGGCCGCTGAGCCCACGGCCTGTGGGGCAGCCGGGATGGCCGGACCCGCGATCGGGGTGCCGCCGAGTGCCTTGATGCGTCGTGCGACGGCTCGCTTGTGCTCGCGGGTCTCCTTCAGGTGCTGCTGAAGGCGCTTTTTGTACGACGCCTTCTGGGTCAGGCCGACGTGACCGGCCAGGGCCGTCTCGAGTTCGGTTTCCTTGACGTGGGCCTCGTTGAGCCACTGCACGAGCTTGGTGTCTCGTTCATTGAGCTCCTTGGTCTTCGGTGCCATGTGATCTGTGCTCCTTGTTCGTTGTCTCGGTTTGGCGTTCCCGCCATGGAGTCCGGTAAACGAGGCGGCCCGCGAGCGGCGGAAAACCTCGCTCAACGCGACTTTCTGAGCGGGCTGGGGGCGATGGCGCAGAATGTTTTTGCGCGATACTTGATTGGTTCTTGTGAGGAGGGGGTAGAGGTGCACCGGCCTGTTAGCCAGTTAGGCCCTCTCCTCCCTCGGGACTGCGGGCGAGTATGGCGTCGGCGGCACCATCGCCTGCTCGCCCGCGATCCCCGATTCATCTGACTCGCTTCGGACGATTCACCCGGCGCGCATCAGGACGCGCGCTGGAAGATTCATCTGGCGCGGCTCAGGACACGTCCTGGAGGATCAGCGGATGTCGCTGGCGCTGGCGCTGGCGCTGGCGGCAGCCGCGGGCACAGAGGCATGTGCCGCCGGGGCGGCCTGCGTCGCGGGGGCAGCGTGCGACTTGCTCGTCGGCGCGGCGAGGGCCACGCACACCACGCAGACCATGAGGACCGCGACGGCCCACATGACTCGTGTGAAGAGGCGATTCATGCGCCCCCAGTCGGCAAACAGCAGTGGATTCATGGTTCGTTTCGGAGTTCGGATACCCCGGGCGCCGTAGCGGAGACACCGTTTCCGGCCCCGCCGGGGTGGCTTTTGTCGGACGTCTGGCTAGCTGGGAGCTACCCGACCGGCCAGGCGGCCAATCGGGAGGCGGCGCCGTCGCCCCGCCCTGTGACGGCGGCCACACGCCTGTGTGCGCTGTCGCACACACCGCGTTGACTGACTCGCCGAGGAGCGGGTACGACTGTGGATAGCCGCCCGCGACTGGTGCGCGGGGCGGTGTGTAGGCAGGTCGAGACGGCAGTCGATCGCTCAGCGGTCTCCTGACGGGCCTCGTTGTTAGCTGAAGCCCAATGAGAAGGAGCAGCCGTGCTTACGCGATCCTCGCCGGACCTGCGACGCCCCCCAGACGCCCACCTCGCCGACAACACCGAACTGTTGGCGCGGTGCTGTGACCATGACGACCCCGAAGCACGCGAAGAGCTGTTCACGCGCTTTCTGCCGCTCGCGCGCAAGCTCGCGTCTCGCTACAGCAACCCCCACGAGCCGATCGAGGACCTCGTGCAGGTGGCCTCGTTGGGTCTGCTCGGCGCCATCGACCGCTTCGACCCCGATCGGGGCGTGCGCTTCCCGGCCTTCGCCATCCCGACGATCCTGGGAGAGCTCAAGCGCTACTTCCGCAACACCGGATGGTCGGCGCACGTGCCCCGCGGCGCCCAGGAGATGGCGCTCCGCGTCGATCGCGCCATCCGGCAGATCGAGGCTCGCTCGGGCCGCCATCCCAGCGTCGGCGAGCTCGCTCAGTTTCTCGAGCTCTCGTACGAGGACGTGCTGGTCGGCCTCGACGCCGGCACCGCGCACTACTCGGTCTCGCTCGACGCGCCGCTGACGATCGGCGACGACGAGGAGCAGCCCGACACGCTCGGCGACAGCCTCGGCGACGTCGACGAGAGCTTCGGCCTGGTGGAGGCGAGCATGTCGCTGTCGTCCGCCCTGGAGCGCCTCCCGCATCTCGAGCGCCAGGCGCTGACGCTGCGGCTCGAGCAGGACCTCAAGCAGACTGAGATCGCCCGCGAGCTCGGTTGCTCGCAGATGCAGGTCTCCCGGCTGCTACGCCGCGCGGCGGCGCGGCTGCACGAGATGACCGATCCCGAGCTCGGCCGAGATCAGGATGACGTCTCGTCACCCTCCAGTGAGAAGCGTCAGCTCGCGTAGAAGCGCATCCATCCCGGCGAGGCCGTGGAAGCGGCGCTGGCGTCCAGCGCCGCCGCTGCGCTCGAGGAGCTCGGGCAGCAACTCGAGCTCGTCGGTGCAGCCGAGCTCCCCGGCGTGAGGCCGGGCCTCGGTCAGCGCTTCCGCGAGCAGGTCCTCCACCGGCCTCAGCGCGCCGTCGGCGTCGGGCAGTCGCGCGGCGGTACCGAACCGCGCGGCGCGGAAGATCCCCTCCTCGATGAGTTCAGGCGCCACGTGGCGCGGCGTCTGCTCCACGGCACTCCGAGCCAAGCAGTGCGTGAGCGCGACGATGGCAACTGCGTCGCGCAGCGAGCCCTGGGCGTCGAGCGCCCGGACCTCGACCGTTCCCAGCCGGGGATGCGGACGAAGCTTCCACCAGAACCACGTGTAGTCCTCGACATCCGCGGCACGGGCGAGACGGTCGGCCATCGCACAGAAGTCGTCGAAATCGTGGAGGGCGCGGGGAAGGCCGGATCGCGGCCAGCCCCGGATGGTGACCTCGCGCGCCGAGGCGAGCCCGGTGTCGCGGCCGTGGCGAAACGGCGAGTTGGCCGCCAGCGCCTGCAGCAGCGGCAGGTGACCACGGAGGTGGTTGAACGTGCGGATCGCGGCGTCAGCGTCAGGCATACCGACATGCACGTGCAGCCCGCCGACCGGTGTGACCGCAGCGTCCCCGAGGAGGTAGCGGATCCGCTCGTAGCGATCCTTGTCAGTGATCTCGGCCTCGCCCTCGACGGCTGAAGGGTGGGTCCCGGAGCCCAGCAGCCCCGCGCCGGTGGCCCGGACGGCCTGGCGCATCCCCGCCAGCGCGTCGGTCGCTTCCGCCGCCGAGGTGCAGACAGCGGTGATCAGCTCGATCTGGCAAGCGTGCAGCTCGGGCGCGAGCTCGCCGCTCACCTCACCGATGCGATCAAGCACCGCGGGCGACGCATTGGCCTGACGCCCGGTCACCGGATCGACGAGAAACAGCTCCTCCTCGACCCCGATCGAGAACGGCCGTCCCGCGCCGAACCGCGGTCCGGTCTCGTCGGGCGTGGTCACGGGGCCCGAGCTACCCCGGACCCGCGCCCGGAAACGGGGCTCAGCCCGTGGGCTCGGGCGCAGCCTTCAGGGCGCCGGCCGGACGGCGGCAGATGCGGTGCAGCAGGATGAGCGTGCCCGTGTAGATGAGCAGGTCACCGATGCTCAGCACGTTGGGGAGCGGCCCCGGCCACGGGATGACGTCGCCGAACCACAGCAGGTGCGGGTGGCTGAGCGGAGCGGAGTTCTCAAAGCCTGCACCCAAGTGCAGGCCGGCCAGCCGCTCGGCGGTGCGTGAGGCCGCCATCTGCCCGCCGTTGACGGTGATGACCAGCGCGTTGAGGAACGCGCCGAGGCCGATGACCTTGACTCCCGGCAGCCGGCGGTTTGACCACAGGAACACGCCGATGAGCACGTAGGTGGAGATGTGGACGGCCTTGTGCAGTTCCTCGTGGCCGTCGCGGATGACGGTCGTGATGAGCACCTGGATGGCCAGGGCCACGACCGGCACCCAGGTGCCGCGGACGCGGATCGAGGCCAGGCGCCCGAGGCGTCCGCCGGTGAGCGGCACGCTCAGCAGGCATAGCAGGGCGAAGACGATGAGGATCATGCCGGCTGTCCGATCGCTGATACCGGCGACGCGGCGACCGCCCGCTCGATGCCCGACGTGCTGCGGAAGTCCAGCATCCAGCGGGTGACATCGGGGGCGGCCAGCGGATGGCTGATGGCGTAGCCCTGGGCGGCGTCGCAGCCCAGCGCCTCCAACTCGGGGAGCATCGACCAGTCCTCGACCCCTTCGGCGACGGCGCGCAGCCCGAGGTGATGGGCGAGGTCGATGGTGGAGTTGACGATGACCTTCTCGCTGGAGCCAGCCGACATGCGACTGACGAACGAGCGGTCGATCTTGACCTCGGAGACGGGGAGGTCGGCCAGGTACGCCAGCGAGGAGTAGCCGGTGCCGAAGTCGTCGATGGAGATCTCGCAGCCGAGCGCCTCGAGCTCGCGCAGCACGGTGCGGGCGGTCACCGGATCGGACATGAGGGCGGTCTCGGTCACCTCGAGCTTGAGGCGCTGGGGGGCGACGCCGGTGCGGCGCAGGGCGGCGACGACCTGCTGGGTGAAGCTCTGGTCCACCAGCACCTGCGCGGAGATGTTGACCGCGACGGCGATCTCGAGGCCCATCGCGTGCCACTCGGCGACCTGGAGCAGCGCGACCTCCATGACCCGTTGGGTGAGCGGCTTGATCAGGTTGGTGGCCTCGGCCATGCGCACGAACGAGCTGGGCGGCAGCACGCCGAGGCGGGGGTGATCCCAGCGCACGAGCGCCTCCACGGCCATCACCTCACGAGTGCGTAGGTCAAGCTCTGGCTGGTACCAGAGGACGATCTCCTCGCTGTCCACCGCGGTGCGCAGCTCGGCGGTGAGGGCCAGCTTGGCCGGGCTGTGGTGGTCGTGACGCTCGTCGTAGAGCGCGACGTTGGAACGGGTCTCCTTGGCGCGGTACATGGCGACGTCGGCCTTCTGCAGCAGCGTCTCGACGCCATGACCGTGTTCGGGGAAGAGGGCGATCCCGACGCTGGCCTGCACGTCCACGACCATCTCGTCGAGCTCGAACGGATCGCGCAGCGCGTCGGCGATCCGGTGGGCAAGGGCGACCGCGTCCTGGCGATCTGACGCGGGGCTGATGACGGCGAACTCGTCACCGCCGAGGCGGGCGATCTGGCCCTGACCGCCGATGACGTCCTTGAAGCGCTGCGCGACCTGGACGAGGAGCAGGTCGCCGTAGCGGTGGCCGAGGGTGTCGTTGACCTCCTTGAAGCGATCGAGGTCCATGAGCAGGACCGCGGCCGGGACGTGCTCGTCCTGGATCGCGTCGGTGATGGTCTCGTGAAACGAGGTCCGGTTGGGCAGTCCCGTGAGCGAGTCGTGCCGGGCGGCGTGCTCGTTGCGGGCGCTCTGGTGCACCGAGTTGTACATCGCCACCACCGGCGCGAGGCAGAGGGGCACGATCGCGACCGTGTAGGCGGCGGCCGCCAGCACGATGGGCGAGACCAAGAGGACGACGCCGCCCGTGATGACGACGAAGGACAGGTTGTTGCGGAAGTAGCTGATGATCGGCACGCCCTGGTAGAGCGCCACCGCGGTGCCCACCACACAGGCGTTGACGAGGAAGAACGCGCCCGCGGCGACGAGCATCGCCGGGAGCTGATGGCTGGCGAACGGGTGCAGGACGCTCAGGCGCGGGGAGACCTCCATGGCGCGCATGGCGGCCCAGGCGGCGACCATCGACAGCGTGTACTGGCCGACGTTGAAGCGCACGCGCCACGCCGGCTTGCCCGAGTGGATGTCCTGGAGGATCGAGGCGATGCTCTGGGCGATGAGCGCCGGCCCGAGGCCGCCGACCAGGAGCATGGCCATCGCGAACGACGCCGAGAGCGTCAGCTCCTCGTCGTCGCCGCGCCGAGGGATCTTGATCGGCAGCATCTCGCCGAGCACGACTCCCCCCGCGAGCACCGCGAAGGTGAAGGGGTCCTCGATGATGTACGACAGGTGAGCGGCGTGCAGCAACAGCACCATGGCGGCGCAGCCGGCCACGAAGACCGCCTCGCACCACACCCGGACTCTCGATAGCTGCCGCATGACTCTCTCACCCCAAGAACACGAAGATCGTCGAACGCGCCCCCGCAAGAGGACCCACGGAGGCGCGTCCGTCGCGTCCTAGTAGAACTTCAGACCGGCACCCGAAGCGATGGCGACGGTGGCGATGGCGGCGAGCGTGGTGCAGGCCTGGTACATGCGGAACTTCTTCATGGTGGTTCCCTCCTTGGAAACAGTCCCTTTCGGTTAGGGACCTGACCCGCTTTAGATCGGTCCTGCAATCCGCGGTGTTGAGAGATTTGGACAAAAGTTGGAGAGATCGAGGGCCGGATCCGTCTCTGTGTTGTCGGCCGCAAGGGGGTGCATCTTGAACGCAGGCAACGGGCAGTTCGTGCTCGGCTACGGGTCGCTGACGGCCCGTTCCGGGGCGGTTCTCACCCGAGAGCTAAAGGAGCACGGCTTCGTTGCCGACTTGGCGGCGTTGCGCCGGACCTGGGGCGTGGCGATGGACAATCGCCGGGACCTGCCCGGCTACAAGTACTACACCGACGCCCACGGGCAGCGCCCGAACGTGTTCGTCGCCTACCTGGATCTGGTCGATGCGCCCGAGGACCCAGGGGCGAAGGTCAACGGCCTCTGCGTCCCCGTGGACGACGCGACGCTCGAGCAGCTCGATCGGCGTGAGCGCAACTACGCGCGTGCCGACGTGTCTGACCGCATCGCCGGCGGGGCGCCGGATGGGGCGCGGGTGTGGGCCTACCTCGGAATGGCGGCGGCCCGCGAGCGGCTGGCCGAGGGACGGCGCACCGGGACCGCCGTGATCGACGCCGCGTACGTCCGGACGGTGGAGGCCGGCTTTGCCATGCTCGGCGAGGACGAGCTGGGCGCGGTCCGCGCGTCGCTTGCGCCCGGCGATCTGCCCGTGGTCGAACTGACGCGCCACGAGCTGCCGTAGCCCGCCGGTCGCCTCGTCCCCGGGGCCGGGGTCTCGCCCTGGGTAGTCTGAAAGGTCGCCCCACCCGCCAACGCAGAGGAGTCAGAGCCCATGGATCGCAAGTGGTGGACGCTGATCGCCGTGTGCACCGGCACGTTCATGCTGCTGCTGGACGTGACGATCGTCAACGTCGCGCTGCCCTCGATCCAGCGGTCCCTGAACGCCAGCTTCTCCGATCTGCAGTGGGTGGTCGACGCCTACGCGCTGACGCTCGCCGCGCTGCTGCTCACGACCGGCTCGCTGGCGGACCTGTTCGGCCGCCGGCGGATGTTCACGATCGGGCTGGTCATCTTCAGCCTGAGCTCGCTGCTCTCGGGTATCGCGGCCGACCCGCTGCTGCTCAACCTGGCGCGAGGCGCCCAGGGGGTGGGCGGCGCCGCCATGTTCTCCACCTCGCTGGCGCTGCTCGGCAGCACGTTCCAGGGCCGCGAGCGCGGCACGGCGTTCGGGGTGTGGGGGGCCATCACCGGCCTGGCGGTGGCGGTGGGTCCCGTCGTCGGCGGGGCGCTGACCTCCGGGCTGTCGTGGCGGTGGATCTTCCTGGTCAACGTCCCCATCGGCATCGCCGCCGTCGCGATGACCGTGCTCAAGGTGGACGAGTCACGCCAGCCCGGCGCCCGGCGCCCTGACCTGATCGGCGTGGTGACGTTCAGCGGTGCGCTGGGCGCGCTGGTCTACGCGCTGATCAAGGGCAACAGCAAGGGGTGGGGCTCGGCCGAGATCGTCGGCTGCCTGATCGGTTCCGCCGTCCTGCTGATCGCCTTCGTGGTGGCCGAGCTGCTGCAGCGCGACAACGCCATGTTCGATCTCAAGCTGTTTCGCAAGCCCACGTTCAACGGCGGGTTGATCGCCGCCTTCGCGCTGTCAGGCGGGCTGTTCGCGCTGTTTCTGTACCTCACGCTCTACATGCAGGACCTCCTGCGGTTCTCGCCGCTCCAGAGCGGCCTGCGCTTCCTCGTCCTGTCGGGCGCGATCCTGCTCACCTCGACCGCCGCGGGCCGGGCGACGGCGACCGTGCCGATCCGCTTTCTCATCGCTCCGGGCCTCGCGATGGTGGGCGTCGGCCTGCTGCTCATGCGAGGGCTGACCGAGGCCTCGGGCTGGACTCATCTCATTCCGGGCTTCATCCTGGCCGGCGCCGGTGTGGGGCTCGTCAACCCGCCGCTGGCCTCCACGGCGATCGGGGTGGTCACGCCGGATCGGGCGGGCATGGCCAGCGGCATCAACTCGACCTTCCGCCAGATCGGCATCGCCACCGGGATCGCGGGGCTCGGGTCAGTGTTCTCCCATACCGTGCGCACCCACGTCGTCGCGCTGCTGGTGGGTTCGCCGGTCAGCGCCGTCGCCGCGCACCGCCTCGCTTCCAATGTCTCCCAGGGCAGCGGCGCCGCGGGCGGCCTCGGCTCGTTGCCACCGCAGGCCCGTCCGGCGGCGATTCACGCGGTGCGGACGGCGTTCGTGACCGGGCTCAACGAGATCTTCCTGATCGGTGCGATCCTCTCGCTGGTCGCGGCCGCGCTCACGCTGGTGCTGATCCGCAGCCGGGACTTCGAGGCTTCGGCCGCGCGGTCAGGGGCGGCGCCGCAGCAGCCGCAGGCCGCCGGGGTCGGCGCCGGGGGGGACTAGCGCGCCGGGGCCGACTTGCGCGGCGGGGCGGACTCGCGCCTGGGCGGCCGGGCGGGTTACAACTCGACGCCGGTGAGCTGGGCGCAGGCGGCGAGCAGCGCGTCCTGGAGCGCCGGCTCAGATGCGGACGGATCGGCCGGGCGCTCGGTGCGGTGATAGAGGTAGCGGCCGGTCACGTGGGCAGCGGGCTCGTCTGAGACCGCCAGCCAGGCCTGCGTGTCTCCGCCCAGCGCCAGGTCGTCGGGGGCCCCTGGCCCGCCCATCCTGGTCGGCACCCACCCCGGGGTGACGCCGTTGGATCGGACCTCGGTCCACCGCCGCGCGACCGCGAAGGCGAGCACGAGATCTAGCAGCTTGGAATCCGAGTAGGCCTGGACCCCATCCCAGCGGCGGTCGCGCCACTGGAGGTCGTCGAGCGAGGGATCACCGCCCGTGTGCATCCCCGAGGAGAGGTAGACGAGCCGGTCAGGCCGGGTCATGAGGGCGGTGAGCAGGTAGGGCGCGAGCACGTTGACGGCGAACAGCGCCGCCAGGCCGTCCTCGGTCTCGGAGCGGCTCGACACCTGGTAGCCCAGGGCGGCGTTGTGGATGACGGCGTCAAACCGTCCGCCGGCATTGGCCTGCTCGGCCACGGCCCGGGTCTGGGCGATCGAGGCCAGGTCGCCGGTGAGCACGCCGGCGGCGCCCGGGACGCCGTCGAGGGCCTCGCGCCCCCGCGCCTGGCTGCGGGCGTGGAGCACCACCTCATGCCCCTCGCGCACGAGCTGGGCGGCGGCCAGCTTGCCCAGGCCGTCTGCCGACCCCGTGACGAGAACGCGGCTCATGCGGTCAGAGGAAGCGCTCGCGAAGTACGGAGGCCAGCACCTCGGGCGCCACGTTGTGGGACTGGCCCTCGAGCACCCGCCACTCTCCGCGGGGGACCGCCTCGGCGACGGCGCGGACCGAGGCGGCGGCCCAGGGCGCGCTGAGGCTGCCCGTGGTCCCGAGCACGGGGCAGGCGATCGCGTGCAGCCGCTGCGCCGGGACCACGCCCTCATTGAGCAGGCGCACGTCATAGGCGAGGGTGTGCGCGAGCGCCAGGAGCGCCGGCCAGGCCGGCGATGCCTTCGTCTGCTCGATCATCGCCTCGGGGATCCCGCTGCCCTGCATGAAGCGCTCGACCGCCTCGTCGCGACGCCCGTCGTCGGCCAGTGCCGCCAGCTCGCTCGCGGTCTCGGCGGTCGTGGCCGGGCCGGGCACGTAGGGCGGCTCGTTGACCACGAGCCCACGCATGGGCACCCCTGATGCGGCGGCCTCCAGAGACAGCGCGGCGCCCGAGGACTGTCCGAACACGAACGGCGTCTCGCCGGTCTCGGCCACGATTGCGGCCAGGTCCTGCACTTCACGCTCAGGTGTGGAGGCGCCGCTGTCCGAGCTGTCACCGCGCCCCCGCCGGTCATAGCGATACAGCGTGAAGTCCGCGTCCAGCAGCGGCGCGAGCGGGCCGCCGGTCGCCCTGGTGCTCAGCGCTCCGTTGACGATGATCAGCGCCGGCCCGCTGCCCGAGCGCTCGAACGCGATCGTGACGCCGTCGGGTGAGGTGACCGTCTCGAGCATCCCTACATTCTGAACACGCCGTAGCGCACGTCGTCGAGCGGGGCGTTCCCGGCCGCCGACAGGGCGAGGCCCAGAACGTCGCGGGTGTCACGCGGATCGATGACGCCGTCGTCCCACAGGCGGGCCGTGGCGTAATACGGATGGCCCTGGCGCTCGTACTGCTCGCGCAGCTGGGCGCCCGTCTCGGCCTGTCCGACCTGCGTCATCACGGTGGCGGCCTGCTCGCCGCCCATCACGCTGATTCGCGCCCCCGGCCACATCCACAGCAGCCGCGGCGAGTACGCCCGGCCGCACATCCCGTAGTTGCCGGCGCCGAACGAGCCGCCGACGATCACCGTCAGCTTGGGGACGCGTGCCGTGGCGACGGCCGTGACCATCTTGGCGCCGTGCTTGGCGATGCCGCCGGCCTCGTAGTCGCGGCCCACCATGAAGCCGGTGATGTTCTGCAGGAACACGAGCGGAGTCCTGCGCTGGTCACACAGCTCGATGAAGTGCGCGGCCTTCAGTGCGCTCTCGGAGAAGAGGATGCCGTTGTTGGCCAGGATCCCGACCGGGTGGCCATGGATGTGGGCAAAGCCGGTGACCAGGGTCGAGCCGTAGAGCTCCTTGAACTCGTGAAAGCGCGAGCCGTCGACGATGCGGGCGATGATCTCCCGCGCGTCGTAGGGCTTGCGCAGATCGGTCGAGACGACGCCGAGGAGCTGCTCGGGATCCACGGCGGGGGCCTCGACCGGGGCGCGTTCCCAGGGCATCGCCGCCGCGCGGCGCCGAGCGTGCGCGACGATGTCGCGGACGATCTGGAGCGCGTGGGCGTCGTCGTTGGCGAGGTGGTCGGTGACGCCCGATGTGCGGGAGTGCAGCTCGCCGCCGCCCAGGTCCTCGGCGCTGACCTCCTCGCCGGTGGCCGCCTTCACCAGCGGTGGGCCGCCGAGGAAGATCGTGCCCTGGTTGCGCACGATCACGGTCTCGTCGCTCATCGCGGGCACGTAGGCGCCCCCGGCGGTGCACGAGCCCATGACCGAGGCGATCTGGGGGATGCCCTGGGCCGACATCGTGGCCTGGTTGAAGAAGATGCGCCCGAAGTGCTCGCGGTCGGGGAAGACCTCGTCCTGGCGGGGCAGGAACGCGCCGCCGGAGTCCACCAGGTAGATGCAGGGCAGCCGGTTCTGCAGCGCGATCTCCTGGGCGCGCAGATGCTTCTTGACGGTCATGGGGTAGTAGGTGCCGCCCTTGACCGTCGCGTCGTTGGCGACGATCACGCATTCGCGCCCCGACACGCGGCCGATGCCGGTGATGATCCCCGCGCCCGGGGCCTCGTCGTCATAGAGGCCGTGGGCGGCCAGCGCCGAGCACTCCAGGAACGGCGCCCCCGGGTCGAGCAGGCGGTCGACCCGCTCGCGGGGGAGCAGCTTGCCGCGCCCGACGTGGCGCTCCCGGGCGCGCTCGCCGCCGCCCAGCCGCACGCGCTCCAACTGGGTGTTGAGGTCCTCGATCAGCGCCTCGTTGTCCTCGTGGTTGGCGCGGAACTCCTCGGAGCCGGGGTGGGCGTGGGAGCGCAGCACGTTCACGACGCCGCCTCCACCCGAGCCAGCGGCTGGTCGACGGCGACCTTGTCACCGACGGCGACGGTGAGCTCGGCCACCTCGCCGTCGATCGGGGCGGTGAGGACCAGCTCCATCTTCATCGACTCGAGCACCACCAGCGGCTCGCCGGCGCTCACCCGATCCCCGATGGCGGCATGGACGAGCAGAACCTGCCCGGGCATGGGGGCGCGCACGTCGCCGCCGGCGTCGGCGTCGGCAAGATCCGCACTCGAGGCCGGCCGCACCGCCCACGCCGAGCCGCCGTGGCCGATCCACGTCACGTCGCCGTCGCGGGCGAGCAGCCACTCGCCGCGGCCCTCGATGGCGAAGCGGCCGTCGCCGAGCGGGCTCACCATCGCCACGTACTCCGGCGGCACGGTGACGTCGACCGGCTCGCCCCCGCTCACCGCCAGCCGCCAGTGCGAGGGGGCGCGAATCCCGCCGAGCCTCCAGCCGTCGACGCGTTCGAACGGATCATCACCGGCGCTCGCGCCGCGATCGGCCACGATCAGCATCGCGGCGGCGATGGCGATGCCCTCGTCGCCGATGGGTCCGGCCGGGACGCCGCGACGCTCGATGAGCCCGGTGTCGAGCTCTCCGGCGCGGACCGCGTCGTCGGCGATGAGCTCGCGCAGGTAGCGGGTGGTCGTCGTCACGCCCAGCACGGTGAACTGCGCGAGCGCCTGGTCCAGGCGGCCGAGCGCCTCGGCGCGGTCGGTCCCGTGGGCGATGACCTTGGCCAGCAGCGAGTCGTAGTTGGTGTCGACGACGGAGCCGAGCTCAATCGCGTCGTCGACCCGCACCTCGGGCGTCGTCTGCGGCCGGGCGTAGGCGAGCACGCGGCCGGCGGCGGGCAGGAAGTCGCGCGCCGCGTCCTCGGCGGTGATGCGGACCTCGATCGCGTGACCCTCCAGCGTCACCTCGTCCTGAGCGAGGGGCAGCGGCTCGCCCGCGGCGACACGCAGCTGGAGCTCCACCAGGTCCAGGCCGGTCACGAGCTCGGTGACCGGATGCTCGACCTGGAGGCGGGCGTTCATCTCCAGGAAGTAGTGCTCGGCGGGGTCGGCGAAGTCGGCGATGAACTCGACCGTGCCGGCGTTGACGTAGCCCGCCGGCGCGGGCCAGGGCCACCGCCTCGGCGCCAAGGGCGGCACGCAGGTCGGGCGAGACGACGGGGGAGGGGGACTCCTCCATCACCTTCTGGTGGCGGCGCTGCAGCGAGCACTCGCGCTCGCCGAGGTGAAGCACGGTCCCGTGGGCGTCGGCGATCACCTGAACCTCCAGGTGGCGCGCCCGCGGGAGGAAGCGCTCGATGAACACCCGGTCATCGCCGAACCCGGCCTTGGCCTCGCGGCGCGCGGACTCCAGGGCGGCATCGAGGTCCTCGACGCGCTCTACGAAGCGCATGCCGCGCCCTCCGCCGCCGGCGGCCGCCTTGACCAGCAGGGGATACAAGTCCGCCCGTCCGCCCGCCTCGCGAGCCTCGTCCTCGGTGAAGCTCGGGACCACCGGGACTCCGGCGGCCGCCGCGGCCTCCTTGGCGCGCAGCTTGTCGCCCATGAGCTCACCGGCCTCGGGCGGCGGCCCGATGAAGGCCACGCCGGCCTGCGCGCAGGCCCGCGCGAGCGCAGGGTTCTCCGAGAGGAAGCCGTAGCCGGGGTGAAGCGCCTCGGCGTCCCACTGCGCGCACGCGCCGACGACCGCCTCGATGTCCAGGTAGGAGGGGATCTGCACGGCATGGACCGCCTCCCGGACGAACGGCGTGTGGCGATCGGCCGGGGTGTAGACGGCGACGGAGTTGATGCCGAGCCGGTCCAGGGTGCGGATGACCCGGCGCGCGATCTCGCCCCGATTGGCGATCAGCACGTTGGCGAACACACTCAGACCTCGTCGGAGTGCGCCCAGCGGTGCCAGTCGACCGGGCCGGCCACGAGCGTGTGGCTGCCCAGGGGACGGCCCAGGTGGTACTGCACGGCCCGGGAGACCTTGAGCAGGCTACGTAGGTCGACGCCGGTCTGCACGCCCATCTCGTGCAGCATGGAGACGACGTCCTCGGTGGCGACGTTCCCGGTGGCACCGGCCGGGACCGGGCAGCCGCCCAGCTCGCCGAAGCTCGACTCGAAGGAGTCGATCCCGGCCTCCAGCGCGGCATAGACGTTGGCCAGCCCCTGGCCGCGGGTGTTGTGGAAGTGGGCGGTGAGCTCGACCTGATCGCGCCCGCCCAGCCGCTCGCGGGCGGCGGCGAAGAACACCTTGACCTGGCGCGGGTTCGCCATCCCCGTGGTGTCGCCGAAGCCGATCTCCTGGGCGCCCGCCGCCACCAGGCGCTCGGCGATCTCGAACACCCGCTCGGGCGGGACGACACCCTCGTAGGGGCAGCCGAAGGCCACCGAGATGACGCCTTCGCAGCGCAGCCCGGCCTCGCGCCCCCGCGCGAGCACGCGCTCCAGCGCCGTGAGCGAGTCCTGCATGCTGCGGTTGACGTTGCGGAGGTTGTGGGTCTCCGAGGCCGACATGAACACGTTGATCTCATCGAAGCGGTCGCGCAGCTCGAGCGCTCGGTCCAGCCCGCGCTCGTTGGGGATGAGCACCGAGCGGCTCACCTCGTCGGGGATGTCGACGGCCTCGAGCACCTCGGCGGCATCGGCGAGCTGGGGGATGACGTCGGGCCGGACGAAGCTCGTGAGCTCCAGCCGGCGCAGGCCGGTCCGGGCCAGCGCGTCGATCAGCCTGACCTTGGTCTCGGTGGGGATGACCTCGGGCTCGTTCTGGAACCCGTCGCGGGGACCGACCTCGCGGATGCGGGCCTGCACGGGAAGCCCGCCCTCCGGGGCCTCGATGGTCTCTGGCTCCGTGCTCATGCCCCGAGCGCCCGGGCGATCACCATCTGCTGGACCTCGTCGGTGCCCTCGCCGATGGTGAGGATCTTGGCGTCACGGTAGAACCGGCACACCGGGTACTCCTCGATGTAGCCGTAGCCGCCGTGGATCTGGACCGCCTCGTCGGCGGCCCTGACGGCCAGGCGGCCGGTCTTGAGCTTGGCCTGGGCGGCGACCAGCGAGAACGGCTGGCGCTGGTCCTTGAGCCAGGCGGCGTGGTAGACGAGCAGCCGGGCGGCCGCGATCTCGGTCGCCAGGTCGGCCAGCTTGGCCTGGATCATCTGGAACTTGGAGATCGGCTTGCCGAACGCTCGCCGCTCCTTGGCGTAGGCCAGCGCCTGGTCCAGCGCGCCCTGGGCGAGCCCGACCCCCATGGCGGCGACGCCGATCCGGCCGATGTCGAGCACCTGGAGGAACTGGTGAAAGCCCTTGCCGCGCATGCCCAGGAGGTTGGCCTCGGGCACGCGGCAATCGGTGAAGCTGAGCGGCCGGGTGTCGGACGCGTTCCATCCCATCTTGCGATAGGGCTCGGCCTGCTCGTAGCCCGCCGTTCCGTTGGGGACGATGAGGTTGGAGATCTCGTCGGGCTGGGCGGGGTCGGTCTTGGCGGTGATGCAGACCACGCCGGAGATGTCGGTGCCGGCGTTGGTGATGAACTGCTTGGCGCCGTTGATCACCCAGTCGCCGTCCTCCAGCTGGGCGCGCGTCTTGGTGTTGCCTGCGTCGGACCCGGCCTCGGGCTCGGTGAGCCCGAACGCGCCCAGGATCTCGCCCGAGCACAGCCGCGGCAGCCATTCCCGTTTCTGCTCGTCGGTGCCGAACAGGTAGATCGGCTGGGTGCCCAGCGACGTGTGGGCGCACAGCGTGATGGCGACGCTGGAATCGACCCGGGTCAGCTCTTCGACGGCGATCGCGTACTGGAGGCTCGAGCCTCCGGCGCCGCCGACCTCCTCCGGGAAGGGGATGCCCATCCAGCCCAGCGACGCCATCTTGGCGACGATCTCGTAGGGGAAGGAGTGGGTGCGGTCAAGCTCCTCGGCGGCCGGCGCCACCTCGGCCTGCGCGAACTCCCGGACGGTTCGCTGGAGCAGTTGGGTCTGATCGTCGAGCGCAAAGTCCATGGCGGCGCGACTATAGCGAATTGGGGTTCGAAGTTCGAACGATTATTCGGTAAAGTGCCGGGAGGTGTCCGTCAGACCCACACGGCCCGCGCTGCGCCGGCGCTATGACCTCCGCCAGCAGCAGGTCGTCTACCAGGCCGCCAAGGTGTTCGCCCGCCAGGGCTATGACCAGACGACGATGCAGGAGCTGGCGGCGAGCATGGACCTGGCCACCGGCGCGCTCTATCACTACTTCAGCGGCAAGGAGGAGCTGCTCACCGCGATCTGCGACCAGCTCATGGAGCCGCTGCTCGACCAGGCCACCGAGCTGCTGGCCGGCGACCGGGACGCCATCGAGCAGCTGCGCGCGCTCGTGCGCCTGTGGGTCGCCCACGTCATCGAGCACCGTGACCACATGCTCGTCTTCCAGCAGGAGCGCCACCTCATCGAGTCCGGCGAGCGCTGGCGTAAGGTGCGCGCCTCGCGCAAGGCGTTCGAGCGCCTGGCCGGCAAAGCCCTGGAGCGCGCGCGGCCCGGCGGCGATTCGCATCTACCCCTGCTCGCGCTGCTCGGGATGGTCAACCACACCGCCCAGTGGTACCGCCCGCGCGGGGCGCTGTCGCCCGAGGCCATCGCCGACGGGTACGTGGACCTGGTCCTGGGTTGCGGTTAGCCTCGGGGCGTGTCCTGGCTACCGAAGGGCTTCGTCGCTCCGGAGCGCGCGGAGTTGGCCACCGGCCACCATCTGCGCCAGATCCGCGCTGACGACGTCGACATCGACTATCCCGCGGTGATGGGTTCGCGAGAACGGCTGTGGGCGTTATATGGAGAACTCTGGGGGTGGCCGCCGGCCACCATGACCTACGCGGCGGATCGCGCAGACCTGGCGCGCCACGCGGCCGAAATGGCCGTCAACGAGTCGTTCAACTATGCGGTGTTCGACACGGCCGAGGCGGACCTCTTTGGGTGCATCTACATCGATCCACCCGGGGAGGAGTCCGCGCCCGGGTCTGACGCGTTCGTGTCGTGGTGGGTGGTGGATGCGGCGGTCGGCAGCGCGCTGGACGCGGCGCTGGCGGCGTTCGTGCCCGAGTGGCTCGCGCAGGCGTGGGGCTTTCGCGCCGTGCATTGGTTCCCGTAGCGGGTGTGCGCGGGCCTCCCGGGGGATCTGGGGTCCTCAGGGAGGGCCCTGGGCGAGCTCCGGCTCACTCGGAGAACGTCAACTGCGGCTGGGGAAGGAGGGGTTGCGGCGTTGCTGGCCGGATCCGGGGCGAGGGGAGCGAGAACGCGGGGATCTTCCGCCTGTGTGTGGGTGTGCCTACCAAAGATGGTCCTCTGGGACTCCGCTGAGCGGCTCGGGAAGGAGTCTTGGGAGATCGTCACTCTCCAGCGAGCAAGATCTCCCACGGTTCCTCTTGTCAGCGCTGTCTGTAGAAGGAAATACCTCTCAGCGGGCCAAAACCACCCCACCCCGGCGCCTCGCGACCCCCCGGGCCACCCCGATCTTCCCTTCCTAAGCTGCAGTTGACGTTCTCCGAGTGAGCCGGAGCTCGACCGGGCCCGCCCAGGGCCAATGCGGGCCCGGCGCGTGACTAGCCGAGTGCGGCGGCGGCGATCTTGCCGGGGTTGAAGATCCCGTCGGGATCGAGCGCCTGCTTGATCGCGCGCATCATCTCGACCGCGGGGCGCCCGTGCTCCTCGACCAGGAAGCGCGACTTGCCGTAGCCGACGCCGTGCTCGCCGGTGCAGGTGCCCTCGCGCTCCAGGGCGCGGCGCACGAGCCGGGCGTGGAACTCCTCGCCGCGGGCCACCTCCGCCGGATCGGCGGGATCGACGAGCACGATCACGTGGAAGTTGCCGTCGCCGACGTGGCCGACGATCGAGGCCATCAGTCCGTGCTGGGCGATGTCGGCCTGGGTGGCCGCGATGCAGTCGGCCAGCGCCGAGAGGGGCACGCACACGTCGGTGGTGAGCGCACCGCTGCCCGGCCGCATCGCCCGCGTGGCCTCCATGGCACCGTGGCGCGCGTGCCACAGGCGGCGGCGCTCGGCCTCGTCGGAGGCCCAGGCGAAGTCAGACCCGCCGCATTCGGCGGCGAGTTCGGCGGTCTCGCGCGCCTGGGTCTCGACCTCGGCCGCTGAGCCACCGTGAAACTCGAGGAAGAGGGTGGGGGCGACGGTGAACGCCGTCTGGTTGTGGCGATTGATCGCCTCGATCTGGAGCTCGTCGGCGAGCTCGATCCGCGCCACCGGGATGGCGTGCTGGCCGACCATGACGACGCACTGCACGGCGGCGTCCACGCTGGGGAAGGTGCACTGCGCCGCGGCCGTGGCCTCCGGCGTGGGGTGCAGGCGCAGCGTCGCCTCGCAGATGAGGCCCAGCGTCCCCTCGGAGCCGATCATCAGCCGGGTGAGGTCATAGCCGGCCGAGGACTTGCGCGCCCGGGAGTGGGTGCGGACCACCTGACCACGGGCGTCGATGAAGGTGATGGCGAGCACGTTCTCGCGCATCGCGCCGTAGCGGACCGTCGTGGTCCCCGACGCCCCGGTCGCGATCATGCCGCCGATGGTGGCGTCCGCGCCCGGGTCGACGGCGAAGAACACGCCCTCGGGTCGCAGGCGCGCCTCGAGCGCCCGGCGCGTCACCCCGGCCTGTACGACGACGTCGAGGTCCTCGAGCGAGAGACGGCCGATCGCGGCCAGGTCGCGCATGTCGATGGACAACCCGCCCGCGAGCGCGGCGACGTGGCCCTCCAGCGAGGTGCCGGCCCCGAACGGCACCACCGGCAGGCGGTGCGCCGCGGCGACGCCGACGATCGCGGCCGCTTCGTCGACCGAGCGCGGCCACACGACCATGTCGGGCCGCGCCTCGGGATGGAAGGACTCGTCGTGGCCGTGCTGGGCGAGGTCGTCGGCGCCCGTATGGACGCGGTCGGCGCCGAGCAGGTCACACAGGGCCTGCCGAGCTGCGTGCAGCGTCGTGGCGTCCGGGCGCGCCTCGGTGACGGACATGGATGGAGTGTGACGGGTCTGGGGAGCCGGCGGCCATGCCCGGCGTCAGGCACGCCGACGACGCCGCCCGGGCTAGGCGTAGCCGGCGAGCGTGAGCCGCTGGGGCAGTTCGGCCACCCACTGCGACAGGCGCCCGCCCGCCGCCGCGAATGCTGCCTCCACCTTCAGCCAGCCGGTGGCGTCCTGCCACGTGGGCAGCGCTGGTCCCACCGCCACCACCAGCTCGGTGTCACCGCCGGCGTGCACGAGGGTCAGCCCGCCCCAGTTGCCCAGGGCGCGCACCGAGGCGAGGTCGGCGAGGCTCCACTCGCGCACCGGGCGCCGTCCACGGCCGAACATCACCGCGCGGCGATCGGTGGCGTGCAGGACCCCGCCCTCGGCCGGGTGGCCCAGCCCGGCGGCGCGGACACGACCGACGTCCACCGCGAAGCGCTCGTCGGGAGCCAGCGAGGGACGGCCGGGCATCGAGGGGCGCAACTCACCTCGCTCAAAGCGCGGGCGCCAGGCCGCGAGCTGCGTCATGACCTGCTCCGCGGGTTCGATCACTGCGGTGACGCTCACGTCGGCAGCCCGGAGAGGGCGGGGTAGAGGGCCTGATAGCGGGGGCGCCCGGCGGCGTAGGCCTCAACCCAGGCAGGGTCGGGGTCGACCTGGCCGGTGGTCTTCACACTCGCCTGAGCCGCGACGCGCGCGTCGTCGAAGACGCCGGCGGCCACCCCGCCCAGCAGCGCCGCGCCGTAGGCGGCGCCGGCCTCGGACTCGGTGCGCTCCAGGGGCAGCTCCAGGACGCTGGCCAGGATCTTCAGCCACAGCTCCGAGCGCGCGCCGCCGCCGGACACGCGTGCGATCTCCGGCCGGTGCCCGGTGGCGGCGATGAGGTCCAGGGCATCGCGCAGGGCGTAGGCGACCCCCTCGAGCACAGCGCGGGCCATGGCGCCGCGGTCGTGGCGCAGGCCCAGGCCGACGAAGCCGCCGCGCAGGTCGGAGTCCGGGTACGGGGTCCGTTCGCCGGACAGGTAGGGGGCGAAGGTCAGGCCCTCGACCCCCGGGGGCCAGCCCGCCGCCTGGTCGAGCAGGCCGACGATGTCGTCAGAGGCCCCGAGCGTGTCGGCGAGCCAGCTGAGGGCCCCCGCGGCCGAGAGGATCACCCCCATCACGTGCCAGGTGTCGGGCAGGGCGTGGCAGAAGGCATGCAGGCGGCCCTCGGGGTCGGGGGTGAAGGCGTTGCGGGCGGTGAAGATGACCCCGCTCGTCCCGAGGACCAGCGAGGCCGGGCTACGGTCGTCGGTGACGCCGACGCCGAGGGCTCCCGCCGCCTGGTCACCGGCGCCGGCGGCGACGGGCACACCATCGGCGGTGTGGCCCGTAACGGCCCCCGACTCGTGGACGGCGGGAAGCCAGCTGGGATCCACGGCGAACGCCGCGGCCAGCTCAGAGCTCCAGGCCCGCCGGCCGACGTCGAGCAGCACCGTGCCCGAGGCGTCTGAGACATCGGTGGCCAGCTCGCCGGTGAGGCGGAAGCGCACGTAATCCTTGGGCAACAGGACCCGCTCGATCTGCCGGTGCACCTCGGGCTCGTTCTCGGCCAGCCAGGTGAGCTTGGGCGCGGTGAAGCCGGCCAGCGCGCGGTTGCCGCTCAGCGCCACCAGTCGCTCGATGCCCAGCTCCTCCTCGATCCGTGTCGCCTGCGGCTGGCTGCGGCCGTCGTTCCACAGGATCGCGGGGCGCAGCGGACGGCGCTCGGAGCCCAGGACGACGAGGCCGTGCATCTGGCCGGACAGGCCGATCCCGTCGGCCGCGGCACCGTTGAGCTGGCTCAGGACCGATGTGGTGGCCGCCCACCAGTCCTCGGGGTCCTGCTCGGACCAGCCGGGGCGGGGCATGGAGATCGGGATCTGGTGCTCAGCCTCGGCGAGCACGACCCCGCGTTCGTCGATCGCCACCCCTTTGGCCGACGACGTTCCGACGTCGATGCCGATGACCCGCGCGGCGCTCACCGGCCCCCGTGCCCCGTCGCCCTCAACGAGCCGCGCACTCCGATGCGCTGGTCCCCATCCCTCATTCTGTCTAATCTTAGACAAAACTATGTGAGGGAGTGTTAGCAATGACGAACGCAGAGAGCGGGAGCCGCCCGCGGTTCACCTTCGGGCTGTGGACCGTGGGCAATCCGGGGCGCGACCCGTTCGGCGAGCCGACGCGGCCACCTCGCGATCCCGTCGACACCGTGCACCGCCTGGCCGACGCAGGGGCCTGGGGCGTGAGCCTGCACGACAACGACCTCGTCCCGTACGGCATCTCGGCCGCCGAGCGCGACCGGATCGTCGCTGCGTTCAAGGACGCCCTGAGTGAGCGTGGCCTCGGCGTGGGGATGGCGACGACCAACCTGTTCGGCCATCCGGCGTTCAAGGACGGCGCTTTCACCTCCAACGACCGTAGTGTGCGCCGGGCGGCGATCGGCAAGGCGATGCTCTCCATCGATCTCGGGGCCGAGCTCGGTGCCGAGGTCTACGTCTTCTGGGGTGGGCGCGAGGGCACCGAGGTGGGCGTGGCCAAGGACCCACGTGACGCGCTTGAGCGTTACCGCGAGGCGATCAACCTGCTGGCCGACTACGTGGTCGAGCAGGGGTACGAGCTGAAGTTCGCCATCGAGCCCAAGCCCAACGAGCCCCGCGGCGACATCTTCCTGCCCACCGTGGGCCATGCGCTGCACTTCATCACGATGCTGGACCGCCCCGAGATGGTGGGCGTCAACCCCGAGGTGGCGCACGAGACGATGGCCGGGCTCTCGTTCATGCACGGGGTCGGGCAGGCGCTGTGGGCGGGCAAGCTGTTCCACATCGACCTCAACGGCCAGCGGATCGGCCGCTATGACCAGGACTTCCGCTTCGGCGCCGAGGACCTCAAGGAGGCCTTCCATCTCGTGCGCCTGCTCGAGCTCGCCGGGTACGACGGGCCCCGCCACTTCGACGCCCATCCCTACCGCAACGAGAACGAGGCGGGCGTGTGGGACTTCGCCCGCGGCTGCATCCGCACCTACACCGCGCTGGCCGAGAAGGCCCGCCAGTTCGACTCGCTGCCCGAGGTCCAGGAGGCGCTGGCGGCGGCGTCGGCGCTGGAGCTGGGCGAGGCCTCGGCCGCGGGCCTGGGCGAGACCGACGCGCTCAAGGCCCAGGCCGGCGAGCTCGACGTCCTGGCCGACCGCGGCTACCACAACGAGGCCCTGGACCAGCTGGTCGTCGACGTCCTGTTGGGGCTGCGCTGACGGCCATGGGGCCGCCCACGGCGCGCGAGCGCAACGCGCTGCGCGTGCTGGATTTCCTGTGGCGCGAGGGCCCGGCGCGCCGGGTCGACGTGATCCGCGCGACCGAGCTGTCGCGGGCCACGGTGTCCAAGCTGATCGGCGAGCTTCAGGCCCAGGGGCTCGTGACCGAGCAGCGGGCCGCGCTGACGGTCGCCGGCCGTTCCGGGCGGCCGCCCACCCTGCTCACCCTCAACCCGGGGATCGGGGCGTTCGGCGGCGTGGACTTCGGCCACAGCTCGGTGCGGGTGGCGATCGCCGATGTCACCGGCACGCTCCTGGCCGAGGATCGCCTCGACCTCGACGTCGACAACGCCGCGGAACTGGCGATCGCCGCTGCCGTCGACCGCCTCCTGGCACTCGTCGCTCACGCCGGCCTGCCGCGGCAACGGCTGTTCGGCGTCGGAGCGGCGATCTCGGCGCCGGTCCGGCGCGACGGCGCGAGCATTGCCGCTGCCGGGATCCTGCCCGGCTGGAGCGCCGTCTCCCCCCAGCGCGAGCTGACCCGGCGGCTGGGCGTCCCGGTGCACGTCGGCAACGATGCCAATCTCGGCGCGCTCGCCGAGGTCCGGACGGGCGCCGCACGGGGGGCCTCTGACGTCGTCTACGTGATGCTGTCTTCGGGCGTCGGCGGCGGACTGGTCCTCAACGGTTCTCTGTTCACCGGGCACAGCGGGATGACCGGGGAGCTCGGGCACGTTCAGGTGGACCCCGAGGGCGCGCTGTGCCGGTGCGGCAACCGCGGCTGCCTGGAGACGGTGGCCGGCGCCCAGGCGCTGCTGGCGCGGCTGCGGGTGCAGTTGCGTAAGGAGATCGGCCTGGCCGAGGCGGTCGAGCGCGCGCACGCCGGCGACGAGTTGTGCCGCCGGGTGTTCCGGGAGGCGGGCGTGGCGGCGGGCCGGGTGGCCGGTGGGATCTGCAACGTCGTCAACCCGGAGCTGGTGATCGTCGGCGGTGATCTGATCGTGGCCGGAGAGCTGCTCGTGAATGCCGTGCGCGAGGGCCTGGAGCAGACGAGCATCCCGGCGGCGCGCTCAGATGTGGCGGTGGTGGCGGCGACGCTGGGCGACCGAGCCGAGCTGCTCGGGGCGATCGGCTTGGCCATCGAGCAGGCCGACATCGCCGCGGTGGCGCGCGGCGCCTGAAGGCGGCGCCACGGCCCGGCTGAAGGCCGCGCGGCGGGAGGTCAGGCCGGCGCGACGGCGGCCGCGATGGCGTCGGCCACGGCGGCCGCGCCGTGGGCGCCCCAGGCGATCGTGTAGTGGTTGGTGTCGGGCACCTCGAGCGCTTGGCGCGGCTCGGGGTCGGCGGCGGCCCATGCCCGCACGTCGGCGAGCGGCTGCATCGGACGGGGGTCATCCACCATCCCCCGCGGCGCGCACAGGAACGTCGACGGCACGGCGAGCCGCTCGGCATCGGGCTCGCCGAACAGGTCAAGGCCGTCGTCTCTCACCACCTGAGGCGTGATCCCCGAGCGCATCTGGGGCGGCTCGCCGACGAGGTCATAGGCGGCGTAGGCGTCCAGATCGGCGGGATCGACGTCGGCGTTCGCCACCGCCGGATGCTGCGCCCACCAGGCCTGATAGGCGGCCACGTCCGGGAAGGTCATCTCCAGCCGCTCGAAGGTCGGGCCGAGGAAGTCCTGCACGAATTGGGCCGGCTCGGCGCCCACGCTCTCGGGGATGGTGAGCCCGCCGTCGACGAGCACCAGCCGCGCGACACGGTCGGGGTGGGAGACCGCCAGCCGGGCGGCGATGTAGGCGCCCAGCGAGTGACCCACCACCACCGCGCGCTCGAGCCCGGCCCCGTCGAGCACGGCGACCATGTCGCGCACGTGCGCGTCGAGGCCCACCACCGGCGGCAGGCCGATGCTGTGCCCTCGCCCCCGGAGGTCGACGGCCACCAGCGTCGCGCGGCCCGTTAGCGCCCGCCCCGCGGCCAGCCACGTGCGGCTGGTCGACGTGATGCCGTGGATTGCCAGCACCAGGGGCGCGCCGCTGCCCGCCGCAGCGCCCAGCGTGAAGGTGGCGAGCTGCCCGTCGTGGACCGCGACGTCGAGGCGGTCGCTCACCGCGCGACCGGGCGGTCCAGCGCCAGTTCCTCGTCCTCGCCGCCTTCCTGGTCAGGGACGGCGGTGGGCGCCGGACGCGGCGCGATGAGCTGGCTCTCCCACGGGCGCTTGAAGTACAGCCAGGTCCCGGCGCCGGCCAGCAGCGTCGCGCACAGGATCCAGCCGAGTGCCTGGGTGGGCACGCCCACGTACTTGAGGCCCGAGGCGAAGATGACGAACGCGATGGCCGGGCGGACGTAGCGGTCGGGCACGCTGGAGGAGAGCAGGGATCCGACGAGCACGGCCGGGACGCTGCCGATGATCAGCGACCCGGTCACCGAGAGCTCCACGTGCCCGAAGGCGAGGGCCCCCAGCGCGGCGGCCAGGGTCAATGGCACCGCCTGGCTGAGGTCGGTCCCGACAAGCTGGTTGGCGCCGATCCGCGGATAGACGAACAGCAGCGCGATGATCATCAATGACCCGGAGCCGACCGACGTCATCCCGACGACGATGCCGCCGATGATGCCGATCGCCAACGTCGGCAGCGGCCGCGTGATCACGTCGGACACGAACAGGTCGCGCCCGTTGCCCGACCGGCGGTCGATGACAAACCGCAGGGCCATGGCCCCGGCGCCGATGAGGAGCGCCGCGCCAAGGAACACCTCGATGGTGTTCTCCGCCGATTTGGCGTCCCCTACGAGGTGCAGGAGATAGGCGCCGAGGAACGCGGCGGGCACCGACCCCGCCACCATCCAGCGCACGAGCTTGAAGTTGACCGTCCCCGCGCGGATGTGCACCGCGGCGCCGATCGGGCGCATCACGACCGCGGCCACCAGATCCGAGGAGATCGCCGTGGAGGGCTTGACCGCGAAGAGCAGGATGAGCATCGGCGTCATCAGGGCCCCGCCGCCGGCGCCGGTCATCCCGACGAGCAGGCCGATGATCGCGCTGCCGAGAACGATGTAGGGATCGATGTGCACGGGTACGGCGGACTAATAACGCTCGCGCGGCGGCACCGGGCTCATGCCGCGCCCGGGCGCAGGCCCGGAGAGTAGCCAGCCGTCGCTGACCGCGCGCACCAACCCGCGCCGGCTGAGGTCCGACAGCGCGCTGGTGACGGTCGGCCGCCGCGCCGCCACGAGGTCCGCCAGCACCGTGTGGGTGAGCCGCAGTGGGAGGACGACCCCGTCGGCCCGGACGCGCCCCCATCTCCCCGCGAGCTGCCAGAACAAAAGGTGCAGGCGCACGTCGACGCGCGCCTGATGCACGATGGCCATGTTCACCGCCAACTGGCGCGAGCGCTGCACCGAGCGCGCGAACAGCTTGCCGGCGATCTGGGGGAAGCGGGCCAGCTGGCGCACGAACCGCTCGTCCAGGACCGCGACGCGCGCCGGCTCGAGGATGAGCCACTCGACCGTCAACGGCAGGGTGGCGCTCTCGACGTCCTGGTTGACGGGGCGCAGCACGTCGCCCTCACCGACCAGCTCGGCGCCGAAGCGTCCGTCAATCCCCACGCGGTGCAGCATCACGCCCTCCAGCACGAGCACGCCGATCCCGTCGTCGATGGGGATCGGGCGTCCCGTCCAGACGCCGGCGGGGACCCTGACCTCTCGGGCGACGAGCGCCTCGACCGCCTGTGACCGGCGCTCGGGCTCGATCGCCTCGGCCAGCTCCGGATCCTCGCGCAAGACCCAGCAGACGTTGGGGGCGCTGACGGCGTGGCTGACGGCGGGCACGGTCTCAGCGCCCGTCGCCGGAGACCACCGGAGCGGTCGCGGTCTCGCGCACGAGCGCAGTCAGCGCCTCTGCCACCTCGCGCGGGCGCTCCAGGGGGGACATGTGGCCGGTCTCGGGCAGCTCCAGCAGTCCAGCCGGGTGGGGGAGCGCCTCGGCGATGCGGCGGGCGTGGGCCGGGGGCGTCAGGCGGTCTCCGTCGCCGGCGATGACCAGAGTGGGGACGGTGATGCTGGCCACGGCGTGCCAGAGGTCCATGCCCGACAGCGCCACCCCGACGGCGGCTCGCGCGTCGGGCGGGGTGTCGATCAACATCCGCTCATAGAAAGCGACGTCACCGGTGCTCGCGTGGGGGCCGAAGGCGATGTAGCGGATCAGCGCCTGCTGGACCGGGGTCGAGAACGGGGGCACGGAGGCCCTGGAGCCCAGGACCGCCCGGCTCGCCCGCGGATGGTTGAGAAAGCGCGCCATCTGGGGCAGCAGCAGGTGTCCCGAGATGAGGTCGCCCAGCCCGGTGTTGATCAATGCGGCGGCGCGCGCCCGCGTGCGCGGATCGTGGTGCTCGGCCCAGGCGGCGATCGACATCGCCCCCAGCGAGTGGCCGGCCACGGTGGCCGGCTCGTGGTCGGCGCCCGCGCCCGCCGCGGCCAGGACCGCCTCGAGATCCTCCCCGAAGCGCTCGAGCGCATAGCCGCCGTCGACGCCGGGCTCACTGCGCCCATGGCCGCGCAGGTCGTAGGCGACGACGCGCAGGCCCTGCGCCCGCAGGCGCTTGATCACCGGCCCCCAGTAGGCCAGCTGCTCGGTCCAGCCGTGGGCGAGGACGATCGTGTCGCCGTCGTCGGGACCGAACGTCTCGGCGTAGAGCTCGGTGCCGTCGGGCGAGGTGATCCGCAGGGGACGGCCGTCCAGGGGCGCGCGCAGGCGCTGGTAGTCCTCGTTGTGAGCGATCGCGCGCAGGTGGCGCCGCTGGAGCGCCGCACCGGCGGCAACGGCACCGACGGCGCCGACGGCCGCGGTGGCGGCGATGGCGCGGGGCCCGAGGCGCGGTCGACGACTGGCACTCGCCATCTAGTGGCCCCTCACGCGAGGACGCTCGCATTCGAGGTACGTCTGGCGGCGCCATGCTTTGTCCTCGGACCCTCGTGTAGCGCTGCTACACGTCGGGTCCTGCGTCCTTGCCTGGCATCCACCATCCGCACCTCTCGGTGCGAACGTCCTCACGTGAGCGACCACGAGCCAACCCTACCGCCCAGGTGGGGGGTTGCGTGCCCGCGCCGGCCGCGGCGCCCGCGCCGCTGCGTACTATGTGCGCCCGTGCGTATCGGGATGCTCACGGGCGGCGGGGACTGCCCCGGACTTAATGCGGTGATCCGCGCCGTCGTGCGCAAGGGCGTCGATGCTTACGGCGACGAGCTGATCGGCTTCCGCGACGGGTGGAGGGGCCCCCTCGACGACATCTGCGAGGAGCTGACGATCGAGTCCACGCGCGGCATCCTGCCCCGCGGCGGGACGATTCTGGGCAGCAGCCGCACCAACATCTTCAAGCGCGAGGACGGCGTGGAGCAGGTGCGCCAGACCTTCGCGCGCCACCGGCTGGACGGCCTCATCGCGATCGGCGGCGAGGACACCCTGGGCGCGGCCAGCCGCCTGTTCGCCGAGGGGCTCAACGTCATCGGCGTGCCCAAGACGATCGACAACGATCTCGGCGCCACCGACGTCACCTTCGGCTTCGACACCGCGCTGCACGTCGCCACCGAGGCCATCGACCGCCTCCACACCACGGCCGAGAGCCACCACCGCAACCTCGTCGTCGAGGTGATGGGCCGCAGCGCCGGCTGGATCGCGCTGCACTCCGGGCTGGCCGGGGGTGCCGACGTGATCCTCATCCCCGAGATGCCCTTCGACATCGAGGAGGTGTGCCGGCTCATCAACCGCCGCCACGCACGCGGGCGCTACTTCGCCATTATCGTCGTGGCCGAGGGCGCGACCCCCAAGGAGGGGACGATGGCCGTGGCGACCGGTCAGGTCGATGAGTTCGGACACCCACGGTTGGGCGGGATTGGGCAGCAATTGGAGCGTGAGATCGAGGCGCGGACGGGCTTTGAGACCCGCACGACCGTCCTGGGCCACGTCCAGCGCGGTGGGACGCCGACGGCGTTTGACCGGGTACTGGCGACTCGCCTCGGCCTGGCCGCGATCGACGCCGCTCATGAGGGGCGGTGGGGCATGATGACCGCCCTGCACGCCACCGAGATCGAGCTCGTCTCCCTTGCCGACGCGGTCGCGGAGGTCCGCCGCGTCCCCGTCGAGGAATACGAGCGCTACGGCGTTCTCTTCGGCTGACGCCGCGGCCCCGGTGGGCGGCCTCGGTCATTCACACAAACGTCGTTTGCCTGCGGGGATATCCGTCTATTCTGAGTGGTAGCGGCCGTCCTGCGCACACCGTGTTGGCGCCGTGAGACATCCAGTCAAAGGAGCTCAGCACAATGAGCACAACTGAAGCCACCAACGTCAATGCGAACCTCAAGGCGCTCGTCGAGGCCGGGGTCAGCCCCTGGCTGGACTACCTCCAGCGCTCTCTCATCACCGGCGGGGAGCTCCAGCGCCTCATCGACGAGGACTCGCTGCGCGGCAACACCTCCAACCCGTCGATCTTCGAGAAGGCGATTCTGGGCTCCTCCGACGACTATGACGAGGCTCTCAAGGAACTTGGCGGACAGGGGCTGAGCCCGCAGGAGATCTACGAGCACATCGCCATCAAGGACGTCCAGATGGCATGTGACGTGCACCGCCCCACCTGGGATGCGACCCATCACCAGGACGGCTTTGTGTCACTCGAGGTGTCGGCCGACATGGCGCACGACACGGAGAAGTCGATCAACGGCGCCCGCGACTTCTGGAAGCGTGTGAACCGGCCCAACGTGATGATCAAGATCCCCGGCACCACCGAGGGCATTCCCGCCATCGAGAAGTGTATCTCCGAGGGGATCAACATCAACATCACGCTGTTGTTCTCCGTCGAGTCCTACGAGAACGTGATCGATGCCTACATGAGCGGCCTCGAGAAGCGCCTGGAGAAGGGCGAATCACTGGACGTCGCCTCGGTGGCCAGCTTCTTCGTGTCCCGGGTGGACACCGCTGCCGACAAGCAGCTGGAGGCCTCGGGCCACACCGAACTGCTCGGCACCGCGGCGGTGGCCAACGCCCGCGAGGCCTACCGCAAGTTCGAGGAGCACTTCGCCACCCCGCGCTGGAAGGCCCTGCACCATGCCGGCGCCCATGTCCAGCGCCCGCTGTGGGCGTCCACCGGTGTCAAGAATCCGGCCTACCCGGACACCAAGTATGTGGACGACCTCGTCGGCCCGCACACGGTCAACACCATGCCGCTGGACACGATGAACGCGTTCGGCGACCACGGGCACATCTCCGGGCCGACCGCTCAGAAGGACCCGTCCGAGGACCTCGAGGCCCTGGCCAAGGCCGGCATTGACATGACCGAGATCACCAAGGAGCTGCTGGCCGACGGCGTCACCCAGTTCATCGACGCCATGGACCGTCTCCTGGCGGGGATCGAGAAGGCCGCCAAGCAGTGACATTCGGGTGCACCGGGCAACCACTGGGTGCGTGACCTGGCACTAGTGGCCACTCACGCACGCGCGATCGACTCCCGCGGAGGGAAACACTGATGCAGATCGGCTTCATCGGGCTAGGCAAGATGGGCGGCAACATGGTGACCCGCATCCGGCGGGACTCCGACATCGAGGTCGTGGCCTTTGACTTCAGCGCCGACGCGGTCAAGGCCGCCGAGGAACACGGTGCCAGCGGGTCAGACTCGCTGGAGGACCTCGTCTCCAAGCTCACGCCGCCGCGAGCGGTGTGGATCATGGTCCCGGCCGGCAAGCCGACCGAGGACACGATCGACAAGCTGCTCAGCATGTTCGAGGAGGGCGACACGATCCTCGACGGCGGCAACTCCAAGTGGACGGAGTCCGTCAATCGCCACGCCAAGTGCGCCGAGCGCGGCGTGCACTTCGTCGATGTCGGCACCAGCGGCGGGATCTGGGGCCTGGAGATCGGCTACTGCATGATGGTCGGCGGCGAGGACGAGCCGGTCAAGCGCCTTGAGCCCCTGTTCAACGTGCTGGCGCCCCCGGCTACCGACAAGGAGCCCATCGGATGGGGTCACATGGGCGGTCCCGGCTCCGGTCACTTCGTGAAGATGGTCCACAACGGGATCGAGTACGGCCTCATGCAGGCCTACTCCGAGGGCTTCGAGCTCATGCACAAGTCCGATTACGGCCTCGACAATGAGCAGATCGCCAAGCTGTGGGGCAACGGCTCTGTCATCCGGTCGTGGCTGCTGGAGCTCGCCGCGCGCGCGTTCGAGGTCGACGGCAACGACCTGGGGAATCTCGAGGGCTGGGTCGATGACTCCGGGGAGGGGCGGTGGACGCTGGACGCCGGTATCGCGCACGACACGCCGATGCCGACCCTGGCGGCCGCGTTGTTCGCACGGTTCTCCTCTCGCGGTGCGGGTGATTACAGCGCCCGGGTGACGGCGGCGCTGCGCAACCAGTTCGGCGGTCACGCGGTCAAGACGGCACCGAAGCAGTGAGCGCGACGTCCCCGCTCAGCGCCGCTGATACCGAGAACCCGCTCGTGGAGGGCCTCGAGCGGCTGCCGGTCCACCCAACGTCGCTGGTCATCTTCGGCGCCACCGGGGACCTCGCCCACCGCAAGCTGCTTCCAGCCATCTACAACCTTGCGCACGAGGGCCAGTTGCCCGAGCGCTTCGAGGTCGTGGGCGTGGGCCGCCGGACGCACGAGGACGAGGACTTCCGCGACACGGTCACCGACTCGATCGAGCGCTTCTCTCGCCGCCGCCCGGATCCCAACGTCATGGAGAGCCTGCTCAACGAGGCCCGCTACGTCCAGGGCTCGTTCGACGACGACGCGGTCTACTCGGAGCTGGCGCGCCAGCTTGACGAGTTCGACCGGGCCGCGGGGCGGCCGCTTGACCGCGTCTTCTATCTCTCCACGGCGCCCGAGTTCTTCCCGGTCATCGCCGGCAAGCTCGGCGCCGCCGGGCTCAACCACGCTGACCGCGCCTCGGTGCGAATCGTCATCGAGAAGCCGTTCGGTTATGACCTGGCGTCGGCGCGCACGCTCAACGCGCAGGTGCTGGAGGTCTTCGAGGAGCAGCAGATCTTCCGTATCGATCACTACCTGGGCAAGGAGACCGTCCAGAACCTGATGGCGCTGCGGTTTGCCAACGCGCTGTTCGAGCCGGTGTGGAACCGCAACTACATCGACCACGTCCAGATCACCGCGGCCGAGGACATCGGCATCGGCGGGCGTGCCGGCTACTACGAGCACTCGGGGGCGCTGCGCGACCTCGTCCAGAACCACATGCTCCAGCTGCTGGCGCTGCTGACGATGGAGCCGCCGACGGCGTTCGATGCCGACCGACTGCGCGACGAGAAGCTCAAGGTGCTCGAGGCGATCGTGCCGCCGAGCGTCGACGAGGTGGAGGCGATGGCGGTGCGCGCCCAGTACGCCCCCGGCGTGGTGGGAGGGGTCGAGGTCCCCGGTTACCGCGAGGAGGACGGCGTGGCCCGCTACTCGCGGACCCCGACCTACTCGGCGCTACGGCTGCATGTGTCCAATTGGCGCTGGGCGGGCGTGCCCTTCTACCTGCGCACCGGCAAGCGGCTCTCGCGCAAGCTGACCGAGATCGCGGTGGTGCTCAAGCAGATCCCGCACATGGCCCTGCAGAGCTCGGGGTCGGTGGGGATCCAGGCGAACCAGCTGGTGTTCACGGTCCAGCCCGACGAGGGCGTGTCGGTGTCGATCGGCGCCAAGATCCCGGGCACCCGGATGCGAATCCGGCCGGTGAACATGGAGTTCCGTTATGGGACGTCGTTCCTGTCGGAGTCGCCGGAGGCCTACGAGCGGCTCATCCTCGACGCGATGCGCGGCGACGCGACGCTGTTCACGCGCAACGACGAGATCGAGGCGCTGTGGGGGATCATCGACCCCATCCTGGAGGCGTGGGATGCGGACAAGTCCTCGACGATCCCGCAGTATGAGGCCGGGTCGGCGGGTCCGCGTGAAGCCAACGCGCTGCTCCAGGACGGGCGCATCTGGCGGCGCCTGTGAGCGAGGACATCTGGTCTGAGCAGGACACGAACCCGGACGCCATCGAGGCGGCACTGCGAGAGCTGCTGCGCGAGCGCCACGCCGCCAACGAGGCGCTGGCGCCGGCCCGGGTCATCAACCTGATCGTCATCGTCGATCGCGAGTGGAAGGGCGAGATCGCCAATCGCCTCGAGCGCGCCGGGCGCTATCACGGCTCGCGCACCGTGCTCTGCGCGGTGGAGGAGAAGCGGACGACTCTCGACGCGGTGGCAACCGTCAGCTACGAGGAGCCCAAGGGCTCGGCGCTGGGGGTCATGCACGAGACGGTCGAGATCGACCTCGGCCCCGGCCACCTGCGCGCCCTGCAGACGATCTGCGACCCGGTGCTGGTGTCAGAGCTGCCCACGGTCCTGTGGTCGCCGCACGGCCATCCCGAGGCGGTCGATGCCGTCTGCCCGCTCACCGACGTGATGCTGCTGGACTCAGACGACGTGGACGATCCCGTGGACGCGTTCGCCCGCGCCGAGCGCCTGCGCAAGCATGTCTACATCGTCGACCTGGCCTGGCTGCGCACGACGCCGTGGCGCGAACGGCTGGCCGCGACCTTCGACCTGCCCGAGCGCCTCGCGGCGCTGCGTGAGATCGAGGAGCTTGAGATCCGTCACCGGGAGACGTCGATGGCCAGCGCCCTGCTGCTCGCCGGCTGGCTCTCTTCCCGCCTCCAGTGGGAGCGCAGCCATCTGCAGCTGTGGGACGGACGGCCGGCGTCCGGGGCGGCCGATGGTGACGGCGATGTGATCGTCTCGCTGCACACCGCCGAGCAGGAGGCGCCCGGGCTGGCCGGCGTCACCGTGTCCACGGCGGACGGGACCGCGCTCTCGCTCCAACGTGGCCAGGGTGGCCTCGACGCCACCGAGCGCGATGCCGACGGCGACGAGCGTCACTGGAAGATCATGGGCGCGTCGCGCGGCGAGGGCGGGATCCTTGGCGAGGGGATCCGCCAGGCGCTGCTGCGCGATCCCACCTACCTGCCCGCCCTGAAGGCGGCCCGGGGGTTGTGTCCCGCATGACGGTCTCGTTCGAGATCGTCGACGATCCCGCGCGGGTCTGTGCCGCGCTGATGGTGGGGGCGGCCATCGGCGGCGGGGACATTGTGCTCACCGGAGGCTCAACGCCGCGCGCCGCCTATCAGCATTTCGTCGAGGCGGTGCAACGGGTCGACATCGACCTTTCACACTCGACGTTGTGGATCGGGGACGAGCGCTGCGTGGACCCGGAGGATGATCGCTCCAACTACAAGATGATCAAGGAGAGCCTGCTCGACCCGCTCGGCGACCGGGCGCCCGATTTCATGCGCATGAAGGGCGAGCTCGGTCCTGATGAGGGCGCCGAGGACTACGAGGAGATGCTGAAGAACGCCGGGACGCCGAAGTTCGACCTCCTCCTGCTCGGGATCGGCCCCGACGGCCACTGCGCGTCGCTCTTTCCCGGCCAGAAGTCGCTGAACGAGCGCCGCCGCCTCGTAGTGGGCGTGCCCCAGGCCGGCCTGGAGCCATTCGTGTCCCGTATCTCGATGACATTGCCCGTGCTGGCCGCCGCCCGCCAGATCGTGTTCCTGGCAGTCGGGGATTCGAAGGCCGACGCGATCGGGCGCGCCTTCGGGCCCGACGCCGAGCCCGATCCGTCAACGCCCTCCTCATTGCTCGTCCCGGAGGCCAAGGCGATCACCGTGCTCGTCGACGAGGCGGCTGCCTCCCACCTGTACTTCACGGGGGAGCCGCAGTGACCGACGTCATCGGCCTCGATCTCGGCGGCACCAAGATCGCCGTCGCGCATCTGAAGGGCACGGACCTGTCCGAGTCGCTGATCAAACCGACCGACCGCTCCGGGCAGGACGCGCTCATCGAGCAGATCGTGGCCATGATCGGGGAGTGCCGCGGCGACGAGCTGGACGGGGTCGGGCTGGGCGTGCCCTCCATAGTGGACTTCGACACCGGGCGCGTCGTCTCCTCGGCCAACGTTCCGCTCGCCGATGTGCCGTTGCGCGAGGTGCTGGGCCAGCGGCTCGGGGTGCCCGTGTTCGTGGACAACGACGCGACCGTGGCGGCGCTCGCCGAGGCCCACGATGACGACCTGCGGATGGTCGCGCGCGACCTGGTGATGATCACCGTCGGCACCGGGGTCGGCGGTGGGCTGGTCCTCGGCGGGCGCATCTACCGGGGCGCCACCGGCGGGGCGGGCGAGCTGGGCCACACGATCGTCGGCATGGACCTGAGCGGACCGGTGCCCGATGCCGGCAAGTTCCCCCAGAAGGGCTCGCTGGAGGCGGTGGGCGCGGGCCACGCGCTCGATGTGATGGTCCTGGCGGCCGCCGGGCGTGAGCCCGACTCCCCGCTGGGCCGCATGCGAGCGGAGGGCAAGGAGGTGACCGGCGTCGAGGCGGTGGACGCCGCCCAGGCGGGGGACGCGGTGGCGGCGCGGCTGCTGGAACTCTGGGGCGAACGGCTCGGCATCGGCATCGCCAATGCCATCAATACCTTCGACCCCGAGGAGGTCGTGATCGGCGGCGGCGCGGCGCGCGCCGGCGACCTCCTGCTGGAGCCGGCCAAGCGGACGGCCGCGGCGTACGTGCTCCCTGGCCTGGGCAAGCGGACGACGATCCGGGTGGCGCGCCACGGCGTGCGCGCGGGTGTGTTGGGCGCAGCCCTGCTCGCCGCCCACGAACTCGCCGACTCCGAGGCGCGTGGCCCGACTCAGGATCTGATGACCCACCGGCCATGATCGTCGCCTGCGGGTTCGACCACGCCGGATACGTGCTGCGCGAGCGCCTGCTCGGCGTGATCGCCGCCGACGGGCACGAGATCCTGGACTTCGGCACCGACCGCCCGGACCCGATCGACTATCCCGACAAGGCCCTCGAGGTCGGTCAGGCGGTCGCGTCGGGCCGCGCGCAGCGCGGGATCATCGTGTGCGGCTCGGGCGCGGGGGTGTCGGTGGCGGCGGCCAAGATCCACGGCGTGCGGGCCGCGACCATCCACGACACCTACACCGCCCATCAGGGCGTCGAGCACGACGACGTCAACGTGCTCTGCCTCGGTGGCCGTGTCATCGGCGTCGAGGTGGCGGCTCAGATCGTGCTCACCTTCCTCCAGGCCAAGGTGTCATTTGAGGAGCGCCACGTACGCCGGCGCGCCAAGGTTGACGAGATCGAGCGCACCGGCGGTGCAGCCACGCCGTAGGCGTGAGATGCTGTCCGGGGACCGACCTATGGCTGACGACATCTACATCGCCCGCCACGGGGCTACCGAGTGGAGTAAGTCGGGGCAGCACACCAGCCGCACGGACCTCCCGTTGCTCCCCGAGGGCGAGGAGCAGGCTGAGGGCCTGCGCGGGAAGCTGGACGGTCTTGCCTTCTCGCTGGTGCTGTGCAGTCCGCTGCGACGCGCGCGGGAAACCTGCGAGCTGGCGGGGTTCGGCGACGTCGCCGAGATCACCGACGACCTCGTCGAGTGGGACTACGGCGAGTACGAGGGGCTCACGACGGCGCACATCCGTGAGAGCAACCCGTCCTGGTGGCTGTGGCGCGACGGCTGCCCGGGAGGGGAGATGCCCGACGACATCGGCGCCCGCGTGGACCGCGTGCTCGCGCGCTTTGCCTCGGTCGGCGGGAACGGGCTGGCCTTCGCCCACGGGCACGTCCTGCGGGTGTTCACCGCGCGCTGGCTGGAAATGGAGGTCGCGGCCGGCGCGCGCTTCAAGCTGGAGGCCGGCTCGCTCGGCGTCCTCGGTCACGAGCGGGATACCACCGTGATCGAGCGCTGGAGCACATGACAGATGTCATAGGCGATTTCGGCGGCGCGGCACTTACGCGGGGACCGGCTCGAGCTTACGCTCCGTGCCATGAATTCGATTCCCACACACGCAGCCGAACCGGCGATCGAAGTCAATGATCTGCGCAAGTCCTACGGTGAGACGCAGGCCGTCGGCGGGGTCAGCTTCGAGGTCCGCCGTGGTGAGGTCTTCTGCCTGCTGGGGCCCAACGGCGCGGGCAAGACCACGACCGTCGAGATCCTCGAGGGCTACCGGGAGCGGACCTCAGGCGAGGCACGCGTGCTGGGGATCGACCCGGCCACGAGCGCGCGCGAGCTGCGCGAGCAGGTCGGCATCGTGCTCCAGCAGTGCGGCGTCCAGCCTGACCTGACGGTCTATGAGCTGGTCGAGATGTTCGGCCGCTATCACGCGCGCCAGCGCCCGGTGGACGAGGTCATCGAGATCGTCGAGCTCACCGAGAAGCGCAACGAGCGCTCCAAGAAGCTGTCCGGGGGCCAGCGGCGCCGCCTGGACCTGGCGCTGGCTCTGGTGGGCGACCCCGAGCTGATCTTCCTGGACGAGCCGACGACTGGCTTTGACCCACAGGCCCGCCGCCAGGCGTGGTCGACGATCCGCTCGCTGTGCCAGCTGGGCAAGACCGTCTTCCTCACCACCCACTACATGGACGAGGCCCAGTTCCTCGCCGACCGCGTGGCGATCATGCGCGGCGGGCAGATCATCGCCTCGGGGCGCCCGGACGAGCTGGGCGGGCGCGACCTGCGCCCGGCCGAGATCCGCTTCGAGCTGCCGGAGGGCACTGAGTTCGATGACGTCCCCGAGGTCCCGGCCGAGTCACGCGACGTGCAGGGTGACCGGGTGACCTTCCACACCCGCCAGCCGGTCCGCGCGGCGCAGATCGTCACCAGCTGGGCGCTCGACGGGGGGATCGACCTGGCGCACTTCTCGGTGACACAGCCGACGCTCGAGGACATCTACCTCGAGCTCACCGGGTCCGACGAGCACAGTCACCAACAGGTTCGCGAGGAGGTGTCGGTATGAACACCGTGCCACAGTCGACGTGGAGCCGGGACCTGGGACTGGTCCTCTGGCAGATCCGCTACGAGCAGCGCGCCTACTGGCGCAATCGAGGACGCGGCGTCTTCACCTTCGTGTTCCCGATCATGTTCCTGGTGATCTTCGCCTCGCTGGACAAGGGGCAGACGATCTCCAGCCGCGGCAACATCCCCTTCGACGACTTCTACGTCCCCGGCATCCTGGCCTACGGGATCATCGCCACGACGTTCGTCAACCTCGCCATCGGCACGGCGATCCTGCGCGACCAGGGCATCCTCAAGCGCATGCAGGGCACGCCGCTGCCGCGCTGGGCCTATGTCCTGGCCCGTATCGGCTCGGCCTTCATCATCATGCTGGCCATGACCGTCGTCGTGCTCGGGCTGGGCGCGGCGGTGTGGGGTCTTGACTTCCGCCTCGACACGCTGCCCGGCTTGGTCATCTCTCTGCTGTTGGGCACGGCGTGCTTCACCACGATCGGCATCGGGATCACGCAGTTCATCCCCAACGCCGAGGCCGGTCCGGTGGTGGTCAACCTGGCGGTTCTGCCGCTCACCTTCATCTCCAACATCTGGTTCCCGATCGACTCGCTGCCCCAAGCGCTCAAGACGGTCGCCGGCTTCTTCCCGATCAAGGCGCTGGCGTCGAGCCTCCAGTACGTCTTTGACCCGCGCCACCACGGGGCGGGAGTCAGCGGCGGCGACCTCAAGGTGCTGGCGATCTGGACGGTCGTGGGCGTCTGGCTGATGGTCCGGTTCCTGCGCAAGCCGATGGGGGACGTGGCGTGAGCTCCGGCTCGCGTCACCGGATTCCCGGGCGGCTGGTCCGAGGGCGGTGGGGGCCGGACCGCGGCGACGGGGACCGGCCCTTCGGCGCAGCACGGGTCCTCGGCATGTGCATCTGGGCGGCGTTCATCGTGGCCCCGATCGTCGACGCGGTCTCCAACCGGGGCTCGCCCGGCGAGCACTATCTGGCCATCGTCGGCGCCGTGGTGTTCTCGGTCGTCTACGTGTGGCTGGCGATGACCTGGTTCGAGCAGCGGTCTCGCTGGCGGCCGATCGTCCTGACGCTGGTGATGCTGGCCACGGCGATGCTGCTGACCGTTGCCGACCGGTCGAGCTGGGGCTACCTGTTCACCTATGTGGCGGCGGTGGTGGGCCTGGTCGTCCCGTCCGCCTGGGGGTTGCCCGCCGTCATCGCCTGTGCCGCGATCGGCGCGGCATGCACGTTGCTCGGCGGCGCCAGCGCCGGCGTCGCGGCTGGGTACGCGATCAGCGCCGTCGGCGTTGGCCTCCTGCTGGTCCTCATGCGCGACCTGCGCATGCGCAACCAGGAGCTCAACGCGGCGCGCGCCGAGCTGGCTCTGAGCGCGGTGGCCGCCGAGCGCGAGCGGTTCGCCCGGGACCTGCACGACCTGTTGGGCCACAGCCTGTCCGTGATCGCCATCAAGGCCGAGCTGGCCGGGCGGCTCATGTCGATCGACCCCGAGCGAGCTGCCGCAGAGGTCGCCGACGTAGAGGGGGTGGCCCGCGAGTCGCTGCGCGAGGTGCGCCAGGCCGTGAGCGGCTATCGCCAGCCGACGCTGGACAAGGAGCTCGAGGGTGCTCGGGTCGCGCTGTCGGCGGCGGGCATCGAAGCCGAGGTCGAGCGCACCTCGGTCAACCTGGACCCCGACGTGGAGGCGGTGCTCGCCTGGGCCGTGCGCGAGGGGGCTACCAACGTGATCCGCCACAGCGGCGCCACGCACTGTCAGGTGAAGGTGAGGGCGGGCCTGGCCGACGCGGGCGTGGAGGTGGTGGACGACGGCGAGGGCCCGGCATGCCTGCGCGGCGAGGTGGGGCCGCACACCGGCCACGGCATCACCGGTCTCACCGAGCGCGCCGAGCGGCTGCGGGGGCGGATCGAGGCCGGCGGACTGCCCGACGGGCAGGGGTTCCGCCTGGCCGTGTCGATTCCCGTGAGCGCCGCGGGGTCATGATCCGGGTCCTCATCGCCGAGGACCAGGGCATGGTCCGCGGAGCGCTGGCCACCCTGATCGGTCTGGAGCCCGACATCGAGGTCGTGTCCCAGGTGGCGCGTGGCGATGAGGTGCTCGCGGCCGCGCTTGACGTTCGCCCCGATGTGGCCCTGCTCGACATCGAGATGCCGGGTGCGACCGGGTTGGACGCCGCTGAGGAGCTGGCGGTGGCGCTGCCCTCCTGCCGGGTGCTGATCCTCACCACGTTCGGGCGGCCGGGCTATCTGCGCCGGGCGATGCAGGGCGGCGCGTCGGGGTTCGTCTTGAAGGACGCTCCGGCGAGTGAGCTGTCCTCGGCGATCCGCCGCGCGCTGCGGGGCGAGCGGGTCGTGGACCCGGGCCTGGCCGCGGCGGCGCTCTCCCAGGGCGAGTCGCCGCTGACCCCGCGCGAGCACGAGGTGCTGGCCGCCAGCCGCGATCACGCCACCGTCGCCGAGCTGGCGTTGGCGCTGTATCTGTCGCCGGGCACCGTGCGCAACCACCTGTCCTCGGTGATGCAGAAGCTCGACGCGCGCAACCGGGGGGAGGCGGTGCGGGTGGCCGAGGAGCGGGGTTGGCTCTAGGCCCGAGCGCGTTCCCGGCCCACCAACTGGTCAGGTGGGTCCGGTGCTCAGGTGCGCGATTTTTCCAAATAGGTTGGAAACATCGCGCGGCCCTGCCCCGGGCGCCCAGTCCTACGCAAGAAGTGCGGCTGAGAGGAGTCGAACCTCCACGCCCGTGAGGGCACGGCGACCTGAACGCCGCGTGTATACCAGTTTCACCACAGCCGCTGGGACCGTGGAAGTTAGCAACTTCCGGTCACGCTAAGCTGGTGAGCCGTTCCGCCTGCCCGGCCGAACGGACCTTCCCCGCCGCTATCGTCTAGGGGACTAGGACGCCGCCCTCTCACGGCGGAAACCCGGGTTCGAATCCCGGTAGCGGTACTCGCAAAGGCCCCGCAGATGGTGAGGTTTGCGTGGACCTCGCTGCCACACAAAAGGCGACGCCCGCGCCGGCGGGTGGCCGGCGCGGGCGTCTGGGGCGTCAAGCCCGAGTGGCTCGTGACCTCACCTAGGAGGTAGCGGCTCCCATCGAGGCGGGGAACATCTGTGCCTGCGGCTCGGTGCGGCGGGCGTGAGCGAAGCCCAGTCCAACCAGCACCGCCATCACGGCGGCCAGCAGGAACGAGGCGATCGCGCCCAACAGCATGATCTGGCCGATCTTTGAGAAGGCGTAGGCCTCGAGCAGCAGCCCTCGCAGCGTCGTGCCGCGGAAGGAGGTCTGCACTAGCCCCGCCAGCTGCGTGTTCTTAGGAGCGGCGAGTGCGGCGGCGCTGATCTTCGAGTACACCCCGCCGTAGGGCATCTCGGACAGATGGACGGCGATGAAGTTGTCGGCGTAGGTGTGGGCCTGCGCGCCGGTGAGCAGTTGCTGCCCGGCGTACTGGGAGACCGACGGGATCATCGATGGGGTGATCTCGGTTCCGGCCTTGGGGTGCGCGAATGCGGCCGCGGGCGGGAAGTAGACCTGCTGCTGGGCCAACTGGCTGTGAACGTTGGAGTTCACAAAACTGTGACCCCACATGAGCAGTCCGCCGGCGACGAGCAGGACGACGACGGCGACGACGCCGCCGGCACTAGTGAGCTTGTCGAACACCTTGCGAGACATAGCGTTTCCTCCTTGACGGTGACCTTCGCCCTTATGGGCTTGACGTCAACCATGGTGGAGGGCGCTGGCCGTACGGCCATCAGGGGTTTGCCGCGGATTGGCCGCTGCTGACTACGCACGTCAGTGCCGCCGTGCCCTGTGCCGCTGGAGGATCCGGGGTCGACGGGTCGGCGATTGTCCGCCTGCTCACCCCGGGTGCCCGTGGATCCGTGGTCTTTGCGGAGGAGGAGTGCGGGTTGGACCGGTTGGCCGGCCGTCGCCGAGGCGGAAGGCTTCTCCCTGACCAACCACTCGTAGACGAAGAGGTACGTGATGTTCAAGAAGGTGATCTGGGCGACTGATGGATCTGATCACGCCGACGGCGCCATGCCCTTTGCGATTCAGGCGGCCCGAGCGGACGGCGCCGAGCTGCACGTCGTCCACGTGGTGGAGAAGCTCATCGGCCCGCGCGCAGCCAACCTGGACGCGTTCGCCAACGAGGACGAGATCAAGGCCAAGGTCGAGCGGCAGGCCAAGGCGATCGCCGCCGAGAACGGCCTCAAGACCAGTATTGACATCGTCGTCGGCCTGGGTAACCGGATCGGCGACCGGATCGCGGAGATCGCCCAGGACTCCGGCGCCGACCTCATCGTCGTCGGCACCCGAGGGCACGGAGCCCTGGGCTCATTCGTGCTCGGTGGCGTCACGCAGCGCCTGTTGCACGTGTCGCCGTGTCCTGTCCTCTCTGTGCCGCCCGGCGTCGCCGCCGACGCACCGGTGTCACCCGAGCCGGCTGTCACGGCCGGATGATCTGCGACCAGACGGGGAGCCCACGATGAGTCCTGTGTCAACGCCGCCGGCGCCGGGGAGGGTGACCGGTGAGCAGGCGGTCCCGGTTCGCGACCCGCATCACGACGAGAACCTCAGGCTGGCGGGTCGGGTGCAGCAGCTGCGCAAGGCGCTTGAGTCCGCCGCGCGCGAGAACGGTGAGCTGCACCGGGAGCTCGCTCGTGCACACGCCGAGAATCAGCACATGCGCTCCTTGCGTCGAGTGCCCGGGGCCGATGGGGGCGACCGGACCAAATGGGTTCGGGTCATGCTCGCCGACTCGCATTCGCGCAACCCGTGAGGCGAGGCGGTGTACGAGAACCTCATCATCGGCGTCGACGGCCGCGAAGGCGGCCTCGACGCGGCGGCCCTGGCGGCCATGCTGGCCGCGCCTGCGGCCCGTCGGCACCTCGTGTTCGTCGCCACGCGCGCGCAGGCTCACACCGGCCGCGGCTCGATGGGCGACCTACACCTCGAGCTGGCAGGTCCCGACTGCCTTTGCGAGCTGATGGGCCGGGAGCGCCGGCTCCTTGGCGGCGGGACGCATGTCCTGCGCCTCGCCGCCGACAGCGTCGCCGACGGCCTGCGCGCAGCTGCCGGGCAATGCGAGGCCGACCTGGTGGTCGTCGGCGCCTCGCGCCGCGCCGGCATCCCTCACGTGACGCGTGACGAGGATGCTCTCGCGGTGATTCATCGCACCGCCGAGACCGTGGCCATCGCCCCTGTCAGCTTTGCCGACCGCCCTCAACGGCTGGATCGGATCGGCGTGGCGTTCGACGGTTCCGCCGAGAGCAGGGTGGCGCTCGCTCATGGCGGGTTGCTCGCTGAGGAGCGCGAGTGCGAGATGATCGTGATGACCATGGAGGACCCTGAGGGGCTTGCCGCAGCCACGGATGAGGTCGACCTGCTCGTGTGCGGCAGTCGACGCAACGGGCTGGTGCGGCGGCTGATGCTGGGCAGCACGAGCGACCACCTCGTTCGCCATGTCGATGTGCCGCTGATCGTCACCGCCCCGGTGGACTCCGCGGCGGTCGCCCGCTGGCGCGCGCGTCAGCTTGAGGCCAGCGTTCATGGGACCCGGTGATGTGCGCCGGGGCTTCATCGACTCTCATCGATCTCGGGCGTGACGAGTGCCTACGCCTGCTCAGCGCCAGCACCGTCGGCCGCGTGGTGGTGGTCAGGCAAGCCGAGTCCGTTCCGGTGATCCGTCCGGTCAATTACGCGTTTGATGATGCGTCGCAGTCGGTGGTGTTCCGGTGCATTCGGGGGACCAAGTTCGCCACCCTGATGCGTGCCTCCAGGGCGTGGTTTGAGATCGATGACATCGACGCCGATCGGCGGACGGGTTGGAGCGTCATCGTCGCGGGGGTGACCGAGTGGGTCACCCGGACAGCCGAGGTGCGGCGCCTGGAGACACTCGGGGTCGACACCTGGATCGCGGGGCACGACGCGGAGTGGGTCCGGATCCGGACTCGCGTAGTCTCGGGGCGGCGGGTGGGCGCCACCGTAGGGTCTACGGAGCGCGACCAGTGACGATGCCCGATGGCGAGCCTCCCCGGCGCGCCTAGAGTGGCGACAATGTCACCTTCGATCATGTCGTCGACTGATTCCACGCCCGTCGGCTCATCTGAGGGCACCTCTGCTCACCCTGGGAGCCAGGCACCCATCACGGTCGTGCTGGCCGACGATCACAAGGTCGTGCGCTCGGGGCTGCGGGCGCTCCTGCACTCGGACGGCCGCTTTGAGGTCCTGGCTGAGTCGGGGAGCGTCGCCGGGACGATCGACACGGTGCTGGCCTGCCGCCCGCGCGTGCTGGTCCTGGACCTCAACATGGGCGGTGAGTCAAGCCTGGAGTCGATTCCTCGGCTGCGCGACGAAGCCCCCGAGACGCAGATCGTGGTGCTCACGATGCAGGAGAATCCAGGCTTCGCGCGCGAGGCGCTGCGCGCCGGCGCGGTCGGCTATGTGCTCAAGGACGCCGCCGATGACGAGCTGATGAGCGCGGTCCTGCTCGCCGCCGAGGGGCGCACCTATCTCAACCCGCAGCTCGGCGCCCGCCTGGCGGCGCAGCCCGAAACCGACGCTCGGCCGGACAACCTGTCCCCGCGCGAGATCGAGGTGCTCACGCTCATCGCGCAGGGGCACACCAATGGCGAGATTGCGTCTTCGCTGTTTCTCAGCGTGCGTACCGTCGAGTCGCACCGAGCGCACATCCAGCAGAAGGTCGGGCTGACTAGGCGCGCCGAGCTGGTCAGCTACGCGCGCGAGCGCGGCCTCTTGGGGTAGCGGCGCTGGTCAGCCGCTGGAAGTCACGGACGAGAATTCGCCGTTGCCCGGCGAGGCGCCCCGGCGCGTGACGGGCAGGCTGACGCTGACGGTGCTCCCCTCGCCCGGGAATGAGGTGATCGTCAGCTCTCCGCCCAACAGCTCTACGCGCTCGCGCATCCCAGTCAAGCCGAAACCCTCGGTGGTGGCGGAGGGGATAAACCCAGGCCCGTCGTCGCGCACGGCAACGTGGATACGTGCTTCGTTCTGGACTACGGACACGCTGATGCGGTTGGCCGCTCCGTGCTTGCCGGCATTGGTGAGTGCCTCCTGCACGATGCGGTACACGCCGGTCTCAAGATCACCCGTCAAGCGCTCGCCTGCGTCGCTGCTGTGGTCTGCCAGCTGCACGTCGGCCCCCACATCGATACCAGCACGACGCGTCCGATCGATCAGTGCAAGTAGGGCCGGCTCCAGGCCGAGCTGGTCCAGCGCCGCCGGGCGCAACTCGGTGATCAGCGCCCTCAGCGTCGTGATGTCCAGCTCGAGCTGCTCGAGCGCTTGGTCGACGGCTTGCGCCATTACGTTTGGGTCGGCGCGGCGACGGCTGCTTGAGAGGATGAGCCGCAGGTTCCCGAGGGCCTGCAGCGTCTCGTCATGCAGTTCGCGCGCCCATCGTCCGCGCTCGGCTTCTGCGGCGGCGACGCGCTGCCGGCGTCGATCATCGGCCGCGGACTGTGCGGTGGCCACCGCCGTCGCGGCGCTCACGGCGAACGCCTCGAGGAGATTCTGGTGGACAGCGGTGAACTGGCCGTTCTCGAGATGGTCGAGCACCACCATGACGCCATAGTGCTGGTTGCGGAACACCAACGGGACCACGAGACCGTGGTCAGCCGTGAGGCCAAGTTGACCGCCGCCGTAGCGCTCGAAGAGCTCCCGCGTCGGACGGTCGGCGAGGCGTTGGGTTTGTCCAGATCGCAGCGCTTCGCTCGCCACGGTGTTCTCCAAGGGAAAACGCTGGCCGAGGATCCCATTGGGGAGCTCGCCGGCGCCGGCGGCGATCTGGAGCTGGTCGCCATGGAGGAGCTCGATCACCAGTACACGCGCCGACACAAGCGCGCGGCCCCGTTTGGCCACCAGCCGCAGAATCGCGTCGACGTCGGTCTCGCCCCCGACCGCTCGGGCGATCTGGGCGGTCGCGTTGAGCGCCTCGACGGTCCGCTGCAACTCGAGGCGGTGGGTCTCGGAGGTGGTGAAGCGTCGGGCATGATCGATGGCCACGCCGGCGAAGTCGGCCAGCAGGATCGCGGCCTCCTCGTCCTCCTCCGTGAATTCAGCGGCGTCCTGTTTCTCGGTGAGGTAGAGGTTGCCGTAGGGCTCGCCGCGGATCAGGATCGGGACCCCGAGGAACGAGCTCATCGGAGGATGGTCGACCGGGAAGCCGTAGGAGTAGGGGTGACTGCCCACATCGGCGATCCGCAGCGGCTTGGGATTGCGGATGAGCTCCCCCAGCACACCCCGTCCCGTGGGCAGCGTTCCGATGGCGCGCCGGTCGTCCTCGTCGATCCCGCGGGTCAGGAATCGCGCCAGCGAGCTGCGCGACTCGTCCAGCACGCCCAGCGCGGCGTAGCGTGCGCCGGTGAGCTCGCGCGCCGCGTCGAGCACGCGGTCGAGCACCTGGTCGGTGTCGAGCTGCTCCAGCACGCTGCGCGCGACTGTGAGCACTCCTCGAGTGGCAGGGTCCATCGTCGATGCTTGTCTGGGTCCTGTGCGCGGGCGGCACCGCCGAGGGCCGACGATACACGCTCGCTGTCCCTGCGGGAACCGGCGTGACATTAGCGTCACACGAGCTTTCGCCGCCCTCGCGGTCTCAGAGTTGAGCGCTCAAAAAGGGTGCGTCGTCGGGCCGCCGCTCGGGGCACCGCGCTGCCGCCGGGGCGACCAGCACCGGGAGCGTCGCGTGCTGGAGTACGGCACGAGAGACGCTGCCCAGCAGCATGGACTTCACCGGGCCAAAGCCGCGGCTCCCCACGACCACCATGTCCGCATCGACGGCGTTCGCCTCCTGAAGGATGGCCGACGCGGTCGTGTCGCGGCGCTTGGTCAGGTGCGCCTCGGCCTGGAGCCCCGCGGCGCGGGCGTGGCCGGCCCCTTCGGCGGCGCGGTCGCCGGCCCACTGCTCGCACTCGGCATCGACCTGCTCGAAGTCAAACGTCGCCCGCACCCCGGTCCCGGCGCGGGCGAACACCTCTGAGAGGCCCTCCCACACGGTGAGGACGACGGCGGTGCTCCCGTCAAACAGATGGCCGGCCAAGGCGACGGCGGCCTTGGCGTCCGGGGAGCCGTCATAGGCGATGAGAATCTTCATGGTCGGCCCAGCCTACGTCGGCGCCCCTGGCGCGACATCCGTAGGCTGCCGCAGCTCAGCTCCGCAGCATCTGCGGGGTGCGCCCACCCGTAGGTCGATTCGGAGACGACGATGGCATTCATAGCCGTTCAGCCGTTCAGTCGCCGGCCGCCGCGGCGACGGGGACAAGGACGCGCTCGGCGAGGTCGACCAGCCGGCTGGAGTAGCCGAACTCGTTGTCATACCAGGACACGACCTTGACCTGGGTGTGGTCGATCACGGCGGTGAGGCCGCCGTCGAAGATCGAGGAGTAGGCGGAGCCGATGATGTCGGTGGAGACGATCGGGTCCTGGGTGTAGTCCAGGATGCCGTGCAGGGGTCCGCGGTCGGCGAGTCGCGCGAAGGCGTCGTTGACGGCCTCGCGGCTGGTGGGCCGCTCGGTCTCGACGGTGAGGTCGATGAGGGACCCGGTCGGGGTGGGCACGCGGACCGCGTAGCCGTGCAGGCGGCCGGCGAGCTCGGGCATGACCAGGCCCAGCGCCTTGGCGGCGCCGGTGGAGGTGGGGACGATGTTGATCGCCGCCGAACGTGCGCGCCTGAGGTCCTTGTGGGGCCCGTCGAGCAGCATCTGGTCGCCGGTGTAGGCGTGCACCGTCGTCATCAAGCCGTGCCGGATCCCGAAGGTGTCGTGCAGGATCTTGGCCACTGGGGCCAGGCAGTTGGTGGTGCACGAGGCGTTGGAGATGATGTGGTGGCGCTCCGGGTCATAGACCTCGTCGAAGTTGACGCCGAGGACGACCGTGGCGTCGGGCGGTTCGTCGCCCTTGGCCGGGGCGGAGATGATGACCTTGCGCGCCCCGGCTTCGAGATGCCGGGCGGCGGCGGCGCGGGTGCGGAAGTGGCCGGTGGACTCGATGACCACGTCGACGTCCAGCTCATCCCAGGGCAGCTCGCCGGGGTCGGTCTTCGAAAACGTGGGAATCGATCGGTCGTTGATGACGATCGCGTCCCCCTCAGCGCGGACGGTCCCGGGGAAGCCGCCGCCCACCGAGTCGTACCTGAGCAGGTAGGCCAGGGTGGCGGTGTCGGCGAGGTCGTTGACCGCGACGACCTCAATGTCGGCCTGGCGCTTGTAGGCCGAGCGCAGGAAGCTGCGGCCGGTGCGGCCCAGCCCGTTGACGGCGACTCGTACGGACATGAGATCCTCGTTTCCTGGTGGAGATCGCCGGCGGGGCGGCGGTTGATCGCGACGCTACGCCCGCTCCTGGCGGGCGCCATCGGCGATCACTACTGATGAGGACGCGGGCTGTGCACGGATACCGCGCGCCCATGGCGGACGTACGGTCTGGCCATGACAACGACAGCGCCCACCCAGCCCGCCGCTGCTCCCGTGATGGAGCCGATCCGGCCCTTCTCCGAGCTTTCCAGCGCCGACGTCCCCTTTGCCGGGGGCAAGGGCGCCAACCTGGGTCAGTTGACCCGCTCGGGGTTCCCGGTCCCGCCCGGGTTTGTCGTGGGCGCGCCCACGTATGCCGTGTTCCGCTCCGAGACCGGGCTCTCGGAGCGGCTCGCCGCGGTTCTCGACGGCCTTGACGTCGATGACACCGCTGCGTTGCAGCGGGCGGCCGAGCAGGCTCAGCAGCTGGTGCGCGAGAGCGTGGTCCCGGCCTGGCTGGCCGAGGCCATCACCAGCGCCTATGACCGGCTCGCCGGCTCACGCGACGACACCCCGGTCGCGGTGCGGTCCTCGGCCACGGGGGAGGACACGGCGTCGGCGTCCTTCGCGGGGATGAACGAGACCTTCCTCAACACGCGCGGCGCGGCGGCGGTCGTCGACGCCGTCAGACGCTGCTGGGCGTCGCTGTTCGGTGCCCGGACGATCTATTACCGAGCCAAGCGCGGCTTCGGGGCGGCCGACATGGACATCGCGGTGGTCGTTCAGCGCCAGATCGCTTCGACGCGGGCGGGTGTGATGTTCACCGTCGACCCGGCGTCCGAGGATGCGAGCCGTCTGGTCATCGAAGGGTCGTTCGGGCTCGGAGAGGCCGTCGTCTCGGGCCAGGTGTCACCGGACCGCTACGTCGTGGACAAGGCGCGCGGATCGATCGTGGTGCGCTCGGTGCGGGCCAAGGAGCTGACCATCGAGTCCGCGCCCGGCGGCGGCACCGTCACCCGTGCGCTCAGCTCTGAGGAGAGCCACCGCGCGGTGCTCACCGATGACGAGGTCCTCACGCTGGCCAATCTCGGCGTCGCCATCGAGGCCGCCTACGGCTCACCTCAGGACACGGAGTGGGCGTTCGATGACGCCGGCACGGTGTGGATGCTGCAGAGCCGTCCGATCACCACCTTGGGACCCTCCGCGGCGTCAGAGCCGGCGTCGGTGCTGCTGCGCGGACTGGGCGCGGCGCCCGGACAGGCCGGTGGGGCGGCCCGGCTGCTCAGTGCGTTGTCCGACGCGTCCAAGCTCAACCCCGGTGACGTGCTCGTCACCCACATGACCGCTCCCGACTGGGTTCCGCTGATGCGCAAGGCGGCCGCCGTCGTCACCGACTCGGGTGGGATGACATGCCATGCCGCCATCGTCTCCCGCGAGCTGGGCATCCCGTGCGTCGTCGGGACCGGCGACGCCACCCAGAGGCTGCGCGACGGCGAGCCGATCACTGTGAACGCCACCGATGGCACCGTGCTCAGCGGCATCGCCGCAGCGCCGGCAGCTCAGGCGTCGGCCAGCGCGTCACCGACTGCCCTCGCGGCGCCACTGGTGACCGGCACGCGGCTCCTGGTCAACCTGTCCGAGCCGTCTCAGGTCCAGGTCGCCGCGCAATTGCCGGTCGACGGAGTCGGGCTTCTGCGCGCGGAGCTGATGATCGTGGAGGCGCTGGACGGCGCCCACCCCCGAACCTTGCTCGCCGAGGGCCGAGGCGAGGAGTTCGTCACCAGGATGGCGGACGGCCTGAACACGTTCGCGGCGGGGTTCGCACCGCGGCCGGTCACGTACCGCACCACGGACTTCCGGACCAACGAGTTCCGGGGCCTGCGCGGTGGTGAGGAGTATGAGCCCGAGGAGGCCAACCCGATGATCGGCTACCGCGGGGCGCTCCGCTACACGCGCGACCCCGAGGTCTTCGCCTTGGAGCTCGAGGCGATCGGCCGGGTGTGGGACGCCGGGCACCACAACCTCCACGTGATGCTGCCGTTCGTGCGCACGGCGCGGGAGCTGGCGCTGTGCCGGGCGCTGATGAGCGACCTGATCGATCGCCCGGGCTTTGAGCTGTGGGTCATGGCCGAGGTCCCGTCGGTGCTGTTCAACCTCGAGCGCTACGCCGCCCTGGGCGTGGCCGGCATCTCGGTCGGCTCCAACGATCTCACTCAGCTGCTGCTCGGCGCCGATCGCGACTCCGAGACGCTGGCGGACACGTTTGACGAGCGCGACCCTGCCGTCACCGACTATCTGCGCCAGCTCATTCCGCGGGCGCGGGCCGCTGGGCTGCAGACCTCGATCTGCGGACAGGCGCCCTCGGTCCATCCGGAGTACGCCGAGCTGCTCGTCAACGCCGGCATCGACGCCATCTCGGTGTCCGCCGACGCCGTTGATCGCACCCGCCGTCTGATCGCGGCCGCCGAGCAGCGTCTGCTGCTCGATGCGGCTCGTGTGTCCCCTCCCACGCCGAACCTCGGAGCAGGTCATGTTTGACAACGTCCTCGTTGGCGTCGACGGTCGCTCCGGCGGCGATGACGCCCTCGTTCTGGGCCGGCAGCTCGCCTCCCCCGACGCCCGCGTGACGCTGGCCAACATCTACGGGTCGGTGAGCTGGCCGCCCGGGAGCGCCGGCATGTTCGTCGAGGACCAGCGCACCGAGGCCGAGGCCTTCCTCGCCCGTGAGCGTGATCGTTGGCCGGGCGCGACCACGGTCAGCGTGTGCGCGTCCAGAGTGGGGCGCGGGCTGCACGAGCTCGCCGCTCACCGCGGCGCCGATCTCATCGTCGTCGGCTCAACCCATCGAGGGATCCCCGGCAAGGTGTTCATCGGCGACGACACGCGGGCCGCGTTCTACGGAGCGCCGTGCGCGATCGCCATCGCCCCGCGCGGATATGCGACCGCCACGACGCCCCTGGCCAGGATCGCTGTGGCCTACGACAGCACGCCGGAGAGCCACCGGGCCCTGGCCGCGGCCCGCGCCATCGCCGAGTCCACGGGCGCCGGCATCACCGTCATGTCGGTCGTCGGGCCCGAGGATGTCCGCCAGAAGGCCCCGCTGCCCGCCGACTGGCCGTCGGCCACCGCCGCGCTCGTCGACCAGGCTCAGCGAGCCCTGGATGCGATCGAGGGCGTGGAGGGAATCGCGGTCTCCGGTGGCCCGCGGGAGGAGCTGACCACGCTCGCCGAGGACGTCGATCTGCTCATCGTCGGGTCCCGTGGCTACGGCCCGCTGGGCTGCGTGCTGCACGGCAGCGTCTCCAGCTATCTGGAGCGTCACGTGTCCAGTGCGCTGCTGATCATCCCTCGCGACCCGGCGCAGACCGCCGCCGCCGACGCGACGGAGGAGCCCGCCGAGGCCATGACCTCCGCCGGCCGCTGAGACGACCCCACAAAGGAGACAGCTATGCACGCGCCGCCAGAACCCCACCATCATCAGGCACAGCCGGGCGACTGGGTCCATGTCCGCGGGATCTCAGGCCAGTCGGGCCGCGAGGGCCAGATCCTCGAGGTGCTCGGCCGGCGCGGGCACGAGCACTACCGGGTGCGCTGGAACGAGCAGCACGAGTCGATCCTGTTCCCAGCCGATGGCGTGACGATCACCGCCGGCACCACACACCGCGACCGCTGAGCGCCACGCCAGCGGTAAGGAGCCGAGATGGCACTCCACCCAAAGCACCACAAGGATCTCATGCTCGCGCCGGTGGCGGCTGAGATCGACCTCAACCTCCAGCGGATCCGCGATCGCTCGCCCGAGGAGGTCTTCGCGCGGCTCGAACTCGAGCTGGACCGGCCGGCGATGTGCACGGAGCGCGAGGAGCGCGCTGAGCTCGTCCTTCGCCAGTCGCTTCGCGGCGTCGAGCTGCACGGCTGGACGGCTGCGATCACAGAGGACGGGGTCCGCCTCCACTTGGACGGTGGCTCCGTGTCGCTCGATTTGGGACTGAGTGCGGGGATCATTGGCTACATCGAAACTGGAGCGACCGACGCTAGGCGGCCGTTCACCGAGATCCGATAAGTGACACAGAGTCAGACCCGCGCGGCGCTGTCTGGGTGACCGCGCGCGGCACCACCAGCAGCGGGCAGGCGCTGTGACGGGCCAGGTGGCGCGAGACGCTGCCGTTGATACAGCGGCCGAGTGGCCCCTGCCCACGTGAGCCGATGACGAGCAGGTCGACGGCGTGGGCCAGCCGGGTGAGCTCCTCGGCCGGGTCCCCGAACACGACGTCGGCGCTGGCCGCGGGGATCTCCTGGAGCCGCGTGCGCTCGACTCGCATCGCCTCGATGGTTTCAGAGGTCCAATCGGCAGGCTCGACCGACACGGGTGGCACCCCCTCGAGCTCCACCACCGAGAGCACCTTGACCTCGGCGTGATGACGTTCGGCGAGATCGCGCGCTGCCGCCAGCGCGAGTGTGCTCTCGGGCGATCCGTCGTCGCCGACCCCGATCGTCGCCCAGTCCTCGCGGGCGAACACGTAGCTGCGGGGCGCGATGGCGACCGCGCACGGGGCGCCGTTGAGCGCGGCCAGGGTGTCGTCGCCGATGAGCACTCGTCCGAGCCCACCGCGGTGCGAGGAGCCGACCACGAGCAGATCGGCGCGCTCGTGCTGCGCGAGGCGATGCAGACCCCGCCCGGGCGAGCTGTCCAGGCGGACCATGGTGCGGCACTCCAGGCCGTGATCCTGGCGAGTGCGGATGAGCAGACGGCGGGCGTGCTCAGCCTCCCCGCCGGCTCCCGCGGCTCCCCGCAGGGCGCTCGTGCCGTACACGTTGGCGAGCACGAGCCGGCTGGTTGATGTCACCAGCTGCTGGGCCAATCCGATGGCATCGCGCCCGCCGGCGCGACCGTCGACTCCGACCAGGACTCTCTGAAACATGGGGGCCTCGCTTCTTCGAACTCACCCCGAAAGGTATGGACGTGAGGTCGACTCGCCATCCGTGATCGACCGCGGCATGCGGCGCGTCACGCCGGGTAGTTGACCCGTAGGCGTGTCAGTGGTCCCCCTGATGGACGGCCCGGAGGGCGTCCGTAGCCTCGTCGGTCACATCACCCCGGACTTCAGGAGAGCGCCATGCCCGTATTGATCTGTTACGACGGTTCCACCAGCGCCCAGCGCGCGCTGAGCGTCGCCGCCAGCGCCCTGGACGGGGCGCCGATGGTGCTGCTCAACATCTGGAACCCACCTCAGCGGGTGATGGCCGACAGCTTCGGCGTGAGCGAGAGCGAGCACGGGCCCACGCTGCAGGAGCTCGAGGCCCTCTCCTGCCGGCGCGCGGCTGAGATCCTGGCCGAGGGCGAGGCCGAGGCCCAGCGGCGGGACTTCCAGGTCACGACACGCCAGGAGCCCAACCGTTCGAGCATCTGGAAGACGATCCTCGCTGTGGCCGAGGAGGTCGATGCCTCGCTGATCGTGGCCGGTACCCACGGCACGACGGCGGTGGAGTCCGGGCTGCTGGGCAGCGTCTCCAACGCGCTGGTCCATCACGCCCATCGTCCCGTGCTGCTCGTGCCCACCCCGGAGCCGACGGCCGCCTAGGCGGCCTCGACGGGGGCGCCGGCCGTGAGCGACTCAGAGGTGGATCCCGTACCCGCCCGGCTGCGCTGCCGCCATTGCCATGACGTGATCGGCGCGTATGAGCCGCTGGTACTCAAGACCCCGCGCGGTCCCCTGCAGACCTCGCTGGCCGCCGAGCCGGGACTCTACGGCTCCGATGCCCCGTGCTATCACCGCGCGTGCTACGCGGAGATCGACGACCTCGATTTCTGAGCCCGTGGGGCGGCTCCGTAGTCGGTGCCACCTGGGCGTGCGGATGACTGCGGATGTGCCCACCGCATCGCCGCGCGAGAGTCGTGAGCACCCCAACCTGTCAAGGAGTGATTACACATGTCAGCCACCACCGCCCCCACCACCGGCGCGCGGGCCGACCACGGCCCCGGCTCCTACGCGGCGGCCGTTGTCCGTGAGTTCGACGCGCCGCTCATCATCGAGCAGGTCCCGTTCGCGCCGCTGGCGCCCGACCAGATCCGGGTCCAGATCGAAGCCTGCGGCCTCTGCCACACCGACATCCACGCCGCCCACGGCGACTGGCCGGTCAAGCCCGCCCCGCCGTTCACCCCCGGGCACGAGGGCGTCGGCCATGTCGTGGAAATGGGGCCCGCCGTCACGGAGGTCAAGATCGGAGACCGGGTGGCCATTCCGTGGCTGGGCTACGCCTGCGGCACCTGCGACTACTGCGTGTCGGGCTGGGAGACGCTCTGCCACGAGCAGAAGAACACCGGCTACTCGATCGACGGCAGCTTCGGCCAGTTCGCCACCGCCTACGGCCGCTACGTCGTCGCGGTCCCCGATGGGATCGATGCCATCGACGCGGCCCCGCTCACCTGCGCGGGCGTGACCACCTATAAGGCGATCAAGGTCGCGGGAACGCGTTCCTCGGATCTCGTCGCCGTGTTCGGCGTCGGCGGGCTCGGGCACCTGGCCATCCAGTACGCGAAGATCGCCGGCGGCCGCGTGGTGGCGGTCGATCTGTTTGACGACAAGCTCGCGCTGGCGCGCGAACTGGGCGCCGAGTTCACCGTCAACGCCAACGAGCAGGACCCCGCCGAGGCGATCCAGGCTCTGGGCGGCGCTGATCAGGCGATCGCTCTGGCGGTGTCTCCGCGCTCGTTTGAGCAGGCCTACGGCTCGCTGCGGCGCGGCGGGACGCTCGTGTTCGTGGCGCTGCCTGCCGACAACGAGGTGCGGCTGCCGATCTTTGAGACCGTGCTCAACGGCATCACCGTGGTCGGCTCGATCGTCGGGACCCGTAAGGACCTGCGCGAGGTGTTCGAACTGCACCGGGCCGGTCTGACTCGTGTGATCTCAGAGACGCGTCCGCTGGATCACGTCAACGAGGCGATCGCCGACGTGGAGGCCGGCCGGGTCGCCGCCCGCGTCGTGCTGCAGCCCTAACTTCGGCGCGCACTGTGCGCGCGCCGGGGGCGTCACGGCTGGCGGAGCGGACTGAGAGTCCGCTCCGCCGGTGCCGTTCCCCAGGTGGCCATGACGGCCGTTGGGATGGCATCCGGGTCGCTACGGATGGGGCCTGGTGACTGTTACCGATGCCAGGGGGCACGGGCGCGCCTACGGTGGGCGTATGAGCGTGATCGCGCCATCAGTTCGGACCGCGGCCGATCCGCAGCGGCTGCGCGACGCGCTGGTGGCGGGGTGTCGGTCGGGGCCGGTGGAGGTGCGCGAGACCCACATCTCGTGGGTGTTCCTCGCCGGCGATCGTGCCTACAAGCTCAAGAAGCCGGTCATCCTGGACTTCCTGGACTACGGGACGCCGGCCCGGCGCCGCGCCATGTGCCATGAGGAGCTCCGTCTCAACGCCGGGCTGGCACCCGACCTGTACCTCTCCGTGAAGGCCGTGGCGGAACGCGAGGGCCGGCTTGAGATCACCGACGAGACCGACCCGGCCGCCGTCGACTACGTGGTGGAGATGCGCCGGTACGACGAGGATGTGACGCTGGCCAGCCTGGCCGACGCCGGAAAGCTCGCGCGTGGCCAGGTGGCGGCGGTCGGTGCTCGTTTGGCGCAGTTTCACGGCGCCTGTCCGTCGCGTGAGGTGGCGCGCGGGTCACTGGCTGTCCGCGATGAACTGCATGAGAACCTGTCCGAGTTGATCGGCGTGTGCACCGATCCTGCGCTGAGGTCGCGGGTCGGGGTGCTCGGACGGTTCCTCGACGCGTTTGTGACCGTCCGTGAGGCGACGCTGGACGACCGCGCGCGGCGTGGGCTCATCCGTGAGGGGCATGGCGACCTGCGCGCCGAGCACGTCATCGTGGCGCCGCGGCTGAGCGTCGTCGACTGCGTGGAGTTCGACCGCGGTCTGCGCACGCTCGACGTCGCCGATGACCTGGCCTTCCTGGTCATGGACCTGTGCGCACACGGCGCCGAGCCGTCCGCGCGCGAGCTCATCGCGGCGTACCGGAGCGCCGGGGGCGACCCCGGCGGAGAGGACTTGGTGTGGTTCTTCGCCGTCCACCGGGCGCTCATCCGAGCCAAGGTCGCGCTCGTGCGCAGCCGACAGGCGACGGGTGCCGCCGATGACGGCGAGCTCCGCCGGCTGGTGGAGGTGGGGGAGCGCTGCGCGTGGCGAGCTCGCGGTGCGCCCGCGCTCGTGGTCTGCGGGGTGCCGGCCAGCGGCAAGTCGCACCTCGCTGACGCGCTCGGCGCCCTGGCGGGGTGTGCGGTGCTCAGTTCCGATGTCGTGCGCAAGGAGCTCGGCGGGCTGGCGCCTCATGACCGAGGCACGCCGTCGCTCTACACGCGAGACGTGAGCGCTCGCGTCTATCGCGAGCTGGGACGCCGAGCGGCGGCAGCGCTGGCCGCAGGCCACGGGGTGCTGGTTGACGCCACCTTCCGCCGGCGGGCCGATCGGGATGCCTTCCGCGAGGGGTGGGCGGGCGCGGCGTCCGTGACCTTCGTGCAATGCGTCGCCCCCGCGGAGGTCCTCCGCCTGCGTGCCCTGGCCCGCGACCGGGATCCCTCGCGGGTATCTGACGCCGGGATCGAGGTGGTGGGGCACGAGCTGGCTCGGTTTGACCCGTTGGACGAGGTCGACCCCTCACATCATCTGCTTGTGCGCACCGACCGCGGCGCGGAGGTGGCGATCGCTGACCTGCTGGCGCTGCTGGACCTCCGGCTGGTGGGTGACGCGGCCGCCGCGTGAGCTCAGTCGGTGCGCCGTCTGGGCGCTGGGGCTCATCGGTCGATCTCGGCCAGCAGGGCGCTCAGATACGGCGCGACCACTTTGGACGGTGCGTCGGCCGCAGCGCCGGGCATGGCGGCCGTCGTTGACCGGAACGGGTGCGCTGCGACCAGGCGCGCCGTCAGGTAGCGGGGCGTGCCGCCGGTGAGGAGCATGCCCCTGAGCGTGGGGTGAAACGGATGCGGCTCGATGCTCGCCCCGGCCGCGGCCGCGATGCAGCGCGCGGCGACCTGCGCTTGCTGGGCGGCGATCGCGCCGTGCTTGACGGGGTAGTCGGTGCCGTCGCCCGCGGCGTAGACCCCGCCGAGACCGGGGACCCGGCAGAGGTGATCGATCGGGATGAAGCCGTGGGGGGCGGAGGGGAGGCCGCGGATGTGGGGGCCGATCAGCTCGGGGAGCGCCACCACTCGGTCGACCGCGAGCTCCCGTGCCTCCCCGCCGTGCTCGCCGAGCACGACCACCCGGTCAGCCGCCGGGACCTGGCAGCGGCGTGCGGTGAGCAGTTCGATGTCGTGCCGGTCCAGGAGGGATCGCAGCTCGGCGCTGGCGCGATCGCCGAATACTTGGAGGGGGGCGGCTTCGCCGGTGACGAGGGTCAAGCTGAGGCGCAGCTGGTGCATACGGCCCAGGGCCGCGGTCATCAGGGCTGTCTCATAGAGGGGTAGTGGCCATGCCATCCGCTCGGGGGTGACGAAGGCAACGCGTCGGACGTCTGCCGAGGTGATGTCGGAGACAAGCTGGGTCAGACCGGCGCCGGCCGCCTCGTGAAGGGCCAGCGCCCGGGGGTAGCGGACGTGGAGCGTCGCGCCGACTCCGAGGACGAGCGCCTCGAAGGCGATGGGGCGGCCTGACCGGCAGTGGACCGTGTACCGGTCGCGATCGACCCAGGCCACGCGATCCTCGATGAGCTGCGCCTCGAGTCGATCAGCCAGGGCGTGAACGGCCACGCCGCGCGGGGAGTCGATGCCGAAGGCCGCGAACGGCTGCAGGGCGCGGGTGCGGAACGTGCGATCGGGGGCGACGAGCGTGACGCTCACCCGGCCGGCGGCGAGGCGGCGCAGAGCCGCTGCGGCCTCGAGGGCGGCGACCCCAGCTCCGCCGATGACGACTCGCATCGCCGACTCCGCTGTCAGCTCTCGGCGTGCGGTCGCGGCACGATCAGCAGCGAGCACTGCGCGCCGTGGACGAGCGCCTCGCCCGTGCCGCCGAGCAGCAGCCGGGCCATCGGACCCCACCGGCGCGAGCCGATGACCAACAGATCGGAGGCTGCCGACAGGTCAAGGAGCGATGCTGCCGGCATGTCGCGGTCGACGGTCGCGGTGACGGGCACCGACAGGCCGGCGGTGGTGGCCTCGATGCTCGTGTGCAGGGCCTGCGCCTCCTCGTCCATGACCTCGTTCCAGCACTCGCGAAACGGCTCGACCCACAGCCTCGGCCACCCGAGCGCGGGGACGTGGTCATTGATGACGCCGCGGACCGTGAGGCGCGCGCCGCACCCTTCGGCGATTGCCGCCGCCCACGCCAGGGCGGCGCACGCTTCGGGCCCGCCGTCGTAGCCGACGCCGACGCGCGTAAGCGCGAGCTCCCCGTGGCCGCTCAGTCCGCGCGCGGCGATGGCGAGGGCATAGTGCCCGTCCTGGATCAGCTGGCGGGTGGTGTGCCCGATCGACACCCTGCCGGTGTCCCCGCGGTGACTCGATCCGCAGACGACCAGGTGGCGGTGCTCCTGGCTGAGGACCCGCTTGAGCCCGCGCGCGTTGGAGAGGTCGGAGTCGATGGCGAACCGTGCCGCGGGTGCGAAGGTCGTGCGCGTCCGGCCGAGCATCGTCTCGGTCTCGCGGCGCATGCGCCGCCCGTCTGCACCGGGCAGGACGAGCGGGAGCTCGGGCTCAATCGACGTGAGGATGAGATCACCATGGACCGCGCGTGAGATCGCGGCGGCGAGCACCGCGGCGTCATCGCCTTCGGGGTGGGAGTTGACTGCGGCGGCGACCCGCTCGAGATGGATGGGCGTAACGGGCTCGTTCGGGTAGGCGGTCAGCTTGGTGGTCATGGGCGTATCCAACCGCCGACCCGGCGCGACCGCATCGGTATGTCTCCACACGCCTCCCCGTACTCCTCGCGGAGGCGCCCGCATCGTCTCGGGGGGGCTGTCAGGCCCACTGGGCGGCGCCTTTCACTGAGTCGGTGTCGTAGCTGACACGGAGTGGGTCTGCGGTGTCACCGGGTTGGCGGCGCGGGCGCGGGCGCCGATCATGGGGCTATGACTCACTCACCGCACACCGACATGTTCTCGACCATCGTGTGGGCCACTGACGCTTCGGATGCGAGCCTCGCCGGTTCCCGTTTCGTCCGGGACGCCTGCGAGCGCTATGCCAGCAGGCTGCTCATCGTCCACGTCACCCCGGCTCTGTGCATGGGCGCCGACGAGCGGCGGATCGCCAGGCTCAAGGCGCTGAGCTGCTCGTTGCGTCGGCACGGCATCGACGTGTCGCTGCATGTGGTGCGCGGCGCGATGGGGTCACCCGCGCCCCACATCGCCGCGGTGGCGCGGATGGCACACGCCAGGCTGCTGATCCTCGGCACGCGCGGCCGCGCGCCGGTGATCAGCGCGGTCGCCGGAAGTGTCGCGCAGCGACTGCTGGGCGAGGCGCCGTGCCCGGTGCTGGTGCTCCCGGCGGCGTCCGCGGCCGCGGGCGGACGGCGAGCCGCCGTCACGCCGCTGGCCGCGTCGGCGTGACGGCTGCCGCGACGCCGCTGGCGAGATCTCAGGTCACCGATCCGATGCCGGCCGGGACGCGTCCGCTCAGGTGCGGACCGAGGTAGCGGGCGGCGATCTTGGGCGGCCGGGCTCCATGCGTGAGCTCGGCGAAGACGGACTCGCCCTCTCCGCCGGGGCCGCCGGGCGTGGCCCGCAGGTAGCGCGCGGTCCCGCCCGTCATGAGGACGCCCTCGACGATGGGTGCGAACGGACGCACGTCTGTCGGGACGCCGGCGAGGGCCGCGATCGACTGGGCGGCGGTGTCAGCCAGCTGCGCCGCCACGCCACCCTGCTTGACCGGGTAGTCGGTGCCGTCACCCGCTGCCCACACGCGGTCCACGCCGCGGACGCGGCCGTAGGCGTCGACCGGGATGAAGCCGCCGCCGTCGCTGGGCAGCCCCCTCACCTGCGGCCCGACGAGCTGGGGGAAGGCCACGACCCGATCGGCGGCGACGGTGCGCCCGCCCGGGTGCACGACGACCATTCCGGTACGCGGCACCTCGCAATACGCCGAGGTCACCACCTCGATGCGGCGGTCGGCCAGCAGCTTGGCGACCGCCTGGCTGGCCGCCGCGCCGAAGACCTCGAGGGGCGCCCGTTCGGGCGTCAGCACGATCACGTCGAGCGCTCCCTGCATGTCCCAGGCGCGTTCGGAGGCCATGAGCGCCAGCTCGTAGGCCGGGAAGGGCCACGGCATGGGGCCGGGGATGACGATGGCCAGCCGCTTGGTGTAGCCGCCCTCGATGTCCTGGACGAGCCCGTGGAGCAGCTCTTCCATGCGGGTGTCGTCGACGTTGGTCGCGTGCGCTGAATATGGCCGCAGCGACGTGCCGAGCCCCAGGATCAGAGCGTCGTAGGACAGCTCGGTCCCGCTGCCGGTGTGGATCGTCCGCGCTTCGGGGTCGACTGAGGCCAGGGTGTCGTGGATCAGTTCGGCGCCGGCAGCGGCGGCGATGGGGGCCAGCGGGTAGCGCTCGGCCCAGCTGGAGGTGAACGGCTCCCCGATCGACAGTGGGCGGTAGATGAACTCCTCGCCGGGCGCGATGAGGGTGACGGCGACGCGATCCTCGGCGAGCTCGTGCAGCGCCAAGGCGCTCTCCAAGCCGGCGACGCCACCGCCGGCGATGATCACCTTCAGCGGTGGGCTGGTCTGCGGGTGGGGTTGCATCGGTGGTTCCTCCCTTGCGGGTTGGGTGCGTGTGGGTCGGGCAGGCGGCTCATGTCACCTGGCGGCGACGAGGTCGGGGGTGCTCTGCAGCATCTCGTTCACGTTAGGGGCGCCCGCGGGCAGGGCCATCGGGCCGAGCTACGGGTGACCGGTGGGGTCAACCCGCAAGCGAGAGTCCGTAGGTTGCCGCGCTGGCGACGCGGTCAGACCCTGATGGCGACTGGACCGTCGCCCGACGATGCTGTGGGCGTGATCGAAAACCGCCCCCATATCCTCGACAGCGCCCATGTCGGCGACTGCATGCGCGCCGGTGTCTTCACCTGTGACCCGCACGCATCCCTGCGTAAGCTGGCCGCGACGATGTCGGCGCTGCGTATCCATGCGCTCGCGCTGCGCACCGCCCCCGGCAAGCCGATGCCGTTCATCACCGATCTGGAGGTGATGGCCGGTATCGCCCTCGGTGGTGAGCTTCAGGCCGGCGACCTTGTTCCCGCCACCGCGGCCACCGTCTCGCGCACCGAGACGCTGCGGGAGGCGGCTCAGCGGATGACCGAGCACGGGGCCGCGCACGTCATCGTGATCGATGAGGCCAGCGGCCACCCGGTGGGGGTGCTGTCCACCACCGACATCCTCCAGGCCTACGCGGCCTCCCACGGGAGCGATGCGTGAGCACGCTGTACTGGTCGATGCGCGCCCGTCCAGACCATGACCACGACGACGACACGCGGGGAGGCGCATCTCAGCTACCGCTCGGGGTGGTTACGGGCGGCGGTACTGGGCGCCAACGACGGGATCCTTTCGGTCGCGAGCGTGGTGATCGGCGTGGCGGCGTCGGGCGCGGGGCGGACCGCGGTGGCGACCGCTGGGGTGGCGGCGCTCAGCGCAGGAGCGATGTCGATGGCCGCCGGCGAGTTTGTGTCGGTGAGCTCCCAGCGCGACACCGAGAACGCCGACCTGGCCCTGGAGGAGCAAGAGCTGGCGACCAACCCCGAGGGGGAGCTGCACGAACTCGCGGAGATCTACGTCGCTCGAGGGCTCTCACCCACCCTGGCGTCGCAGGTGGCCGACGCCCTGACCGGTCATGACGCGCTGGAAGCCCACGCTCGTGATGAGCTGGGGCTGGACGAGGAGCGGCGCGCTCGGCCGCTGCAGGCCGCCGCCGCGTCGGCCGCCGCGTTCTCGGCCGGCGCGATCCTGCCTCTGATCGCGGCGATCCTCGCGGGGAAGCAGGCGCGGATCGCCGTGTGTGTCGGGGTCGCGGCGGTGATGCTGATCCTGCTGGGTGACCTGGGCGCGCGTCTGGGTGGCGCGCCCCGGGCGCGAGCGATCCTGCGGGTCACAGGCTGGGGCCTGCTGGCGATGGGTGTCACCGCGGGTGTCGGGGCAATCGCCGGTACGGTCGCCGGCTAGCTGCTAGCCGACGTGGTAACGCGTGGGCACGTAGTTCTGCTCGCGCTGGGGCGGCCGCATGTAGGCCCGGTCCTGGCGCGGGGGAAGCTTGATCTTCTCGCGCGGGACATCCTGGTAGGGGATCAGGCTGAGCAGGTGGTCGATGAGGTTGAGGCGCATGGTGCGCTTGTCGTCGGCTTCGACCACGTACCACGGGGACTCGCGCGTGTCGGTATAGGCGAACATGTCGTCCTTGGCTTCGGCGTAGTCGACCCAGCGCCGGCGGGCCTCGAGGTCCATCCCGCTGAGCTTCCACTGCTTGGCGGGGTCATTGAGCCGCGCTTTGAAGCGGCGTTCCTGCTCCTCGTCGCTGACTGAGAGCCAGTACTTGATGAGGATGATCCCGGAGCGCAGGAGGTCTCGCTCGAACTGCGGGCAGGTGCGCATGAACTCCTCGTACTCGGCCTGCGTGCAGAAGCCCATGACGTGCTCGACGCCGGCGCGGTTGTACCAGCTGCGGTCAAACAGGACGATCTCGCCGGCGGCGGGCAGGTGCGCCACGTAACGCTGGAAGTACCACTGGGTGCGCTCGCGCTCGGTCGGCGTGGTCAGGGCGACGGTGCGCACGACCCGTGGATTGGTCTTCTCGGTGATCCGCTTGATCGTCCCGCCCTTGCCGGCGGTGTCGCGGCCCTCGAAGAGCACGACCACTTTCAGTCGCTCGTGGACGACCCAGTCCTGGAGGCGCACGAGCTCGACCTGCAGACGCTCGAGCTCCTTCTCATACTCGCGCTTGTCCAATCGTTGCGGCGCGATCTCGGTGCTGCCGAGTGGGGGACGGTTCCATTCGGGCTCGGGCGCCGACATGGAGATGACCGTACCGCACCGGCCTGGTCGCGCCGGTGCGGTAGAAGCCCGCGTCAGGCGGCGGTCTGCTACGGATGGCGGTGCGGACAGCGTTACTTACCGTCCGCGGCATGACCTCCGATACGCACGATCGGCTGCGGGTCGTCATCGCCGGCGGCGGCGTCGCCGCGCTGGAGACGCTGCTTGCGCTCAGGACACTGGCCGGAGCGCGCATCGAGCTCAGCTTGATCTGTGGGGAGCGCGAGTTCCTGTATCGGCCCGTGACCGTCGCCGAGGCGTTTGACCGCGGCGAGGCGCGGGCCTACGGGCTGGCCGAGATCGTGGAAGGCGATTGCGGCGCGACGTTGATATCGGACTCGCTCGCCCACGTGGAGCCAGACGCCAAGGTGGTGGTGACGCGGTCAGGTCACCGGGTTGCCTTTGATGCGCTGGTGGTGGCGACCGGGGCGGTGGCGACCGAGCCGTTGGCGGGGGCGTTGACCTTCCGCGGCCGCGTGGACGTGGCCGCTCTGCGTGATCTGGTTGAGGAGCTGGTCGACGGCCGGGCGCGGTCGGTCGCGTTCACGCTGCCGTCCCAGCGGATCTGGCCGCTGCCGCTCTACGAGCTGGCGCTGATGACCGCGGGGCATCTGCGGGCGCATGGGCCGAGTGGGGTGAAGGTGTGGCTCGTGACGCCTGAGGAGGAGCCGCTTGAGCTGTTCGGGCCGGCGGGCGCGACGGCCATCTCGCCGATGCTTGAAGCTCGCGGCATCATTCTGCGGACCTGGTCACATCCGGCTCGGGTGCGCAAGGGTGCGCTGGTCCTGTCGGGCGGTGGGGAGATCTTCGTCGACCGGGTCGTGACGCTGCCGGTGCTGGAGGGCCCGCGGATCCAGGGCCTGCCGCACGATCGGCACGGCTTCATCCCTGTCGACGCGCACGGGCGGGTGGCGGGCGTGGCGGACATCTACGCTGCGGGTGACATCACGGTGTTTCCGCTCAAGCAGGGCGGGCTGGCCGCTCAGCAGGCTGATGCGGTCGCCGGGGTGATCGCCGCCGCGGCGGGCGCCGCGGTGACGCCTGAGCCGTTCTCACCGGTGCTTCGCGGGCTACTGATGACCGGCGGTGCGCCGTTGTATCTGCGGTGTGAGCCGCAGCGACTGGCGCGCGAGGCGACGGTGGCGATCGAGGCGACGCGACCCCGGGGCGACGGCGGCGGCGGTTCGGCGGCGGCGGGGCAGGCTCTGTGGTGGCCGCCCGCCAAGGTCGCGGGGCGCTACCTGGCTCCGTACCTCGCCACCGCGCGTCCGGTGCCGTTTGGCGCCGAGCCGCTGGTTGATCGGGGTGCCGTCCCCGGGGCGAGCGTCAGCGACCCGGAATACCAAGACGCACTGGAGCTGGCGCTGTTGCTGGCTGACTGCGACGCGCGCTGGGGTGACTACCGCTCCGCGCTCAACGCGCTCGACGCGGCCGAGGCGTTGCAGGGTGCTCTGCCTTCGCGGTACGAGGCCAAGCGGCGTGAATGGCGCTCGGCTGCGAGGGCCGGCGGATGAGACGGCCTGATCTCCGTAGTTTCCCCGATCGATACCGTGGCGGTCCACGGGTGTCGGCGCCGGTCGTGGGTCATAGCGTGCTCTGATGATGTTCGGAGCGATCATCAATCTGAACCACCCGGCGCACACGGTCCATTGGCATTTCTTCACGATGACCGTCTCCAACGTCGTGGTGATCGTGTTGACGCTGGCCGTGTTCGCGGTAGCGGTTCTTGCGCCGTTCCCGGGCCACAGCCGACAGGAGGACTCACCATGAGCAGCTCAGCCCAGCGATCGTGGACGACGCGGCTGCGTGGGCGCGCGGTGGCGGTACTGCCTCCGGAGAAGCTGCTGCCCGACAGCCAGCCGACCTATGTCGCCTCGTGGATCTACGTTTTCGGCGTCCTGGCGTTGAGCGCGCTGGCGGTGCTCATCGGTTCGGGGATGCTCCTGGCGCTCAAGGGCCCGACCTGGTGGCACGTGTCCAGCGTCGGTCATTTCTTCAACAGCATCCATCTGTGGTCAGTCGAGCTGTTCTTCTTCTTCATGGTCGTGCACTTGTGGGGCAAGTATTGGATGGCGGCATGGCGCGGGGGACGCACGCGCGTCTGGATCACGGGTGCGGTCACCTTCCTGGTCGCGGTTCCGTGCGCGCTGACCGGCTATGTCTCCCAGCAGAACTTCGACGCGCAGTGGATCTCCACGCAGGCCAAGGACGCGATGAACTCCGTCGGGATCGGCTCGTTCTTCAACCTCATGAACTTCGGGCAGATGTACTCCTTCCACATCCTGCTGCTGCCGGTCGCCGTGGTCGGACTGGTCGTGGCCCACGTCCTGCTGGTGCGCAAGCACGGCGTCGTGCCGCCGTTCGAACTGGAGGACAAGCTCCGGGCCATGCGCGCCGGCGATGACAGCGAGCCGCCGTCATGAGCCGCGGGCAGCGCCGCCGCGACGATGAGGCGGCGCGCGAGTGGAAGGGCGGATACCGCCCCTATGACCTGGTCAAGGAGGCGTCGATCGCGCTGGGGGTGGTGCTGGCGCTGGCCGTCGTGCTGACGATCCTGTTCTCCTCCCCCGACGAACGGTCGAGCACGATCAAGACATGGTCACGCACCGCCCCGGTCGACTTCGTCACCACGGCCGTCAGCGAGCTGGACGCTACGAGCGGCACGGCCACCTACGGGCCGCCGTATAACCACAACGACCCGGGGCAGCACATCGCGTTCGTCCGTCTCCAGAAGTGGTTCGGGGTCAACCTCGCCGTCAACACCGCGCGGGACTTCGTCCTCGCCCCACTCGGCTCGATCTACGGCCAGCCCACGCTCCACAGCGCCATCGCCGCCTATGAGAACGCATCGCCCCAGCAGCAGGCCGCGTGGACGACCGCCTACACCAACGCCTTGAGCAAAGCCAAGCTCGGCACCGGCGACTCGGTGTCGGTCCCCGCCGGCACCTACGGACCCGTCCCGGTCCTGATGAGCTCGCTGCTGTCCTTCGCCCAATCCGGCGGGCTCGACGGCGCACTGCTGACCAACCGGCAGTTCTACCAGACCGACTACACCAAGGCGCTGCTGTACATGGCCGACGGCGGGGTCCTCGCCAACCGAGCCCAGGCCGAGCACCTCCTCGGCGAGCAGTGGGGGATGATGAACGAGACCGGCAGCTACCCCGGCCAGGTGTGGCTGTGGCTCTACACGTTCTGGTACCAGATCAAGCCCTTCTCAACCTCCGCCAACGCCGACGTCCTCGTCATGGGGGTCATGGGTGTGCTCAGCCTCGCCTTCGTGCTCGTCCCGTTCATCCCCGGCATTCGCAGCCTCCCCCGACGGATCCCCATCTACAAGCTGATCTGGCGCGAGCACTACCGTGCCGAGGCGGCAGCAGGGCCGGACGCCGCCGGCATGCCGATCGAGCCCAGTGGCTCGGCGCCGGCGTGATGCGCCGTGCGGATCCTGATTCTCGGCGCCGGTGTGATCGGCAGCGTCTATGCCGGTCAGTTATTGCAGGCGGGACACGATGTGGCGCTGGCGGCTCGAGGAAAACGCCTGCGCGATCTGCGCGCCCATGGGCTTGTTCTGAGGAATGCTGAATCGAGCGAGCATCTCGAGCTGGCAATCGAGGTGCTCGACGCCCCAGCGCGGGACGCGCGCTACGACCTCGTTGTCGTCGCCGTTCGGTGTGAGCAACTGAGCGGGACGCTGCCGATCCTGGCCGCGAAGACCCACGTGCGGGACGTCTTGTTTTTCGGGAACACCGCTGGTCACGCCCGGGGGCTGATCGAGGGGCTCGGCGACCGCGCGCTGTTCGGGTTCCCGGCGGCCGGCGGCGTCCTGGACGGTGCGGCGGTCAGATTCGTGCTCATCCGCCAGCAGAAGACCATGCTTGGAGAGCCGAGCGGTGCGATGTCGAGCAGGGTGCGGCGGCTGCAGGCGGTCTTCACCGATGCCGGTTTTCCCACGCGGCTGACCGCGGACATTGATGGGTGGCTGCTCGGGCACGCCGCGTTCGTGGTGCCGATCGCCTTCGCCCTGTACCGGGCCGACACCGATGCCGCGCGCCTGGCTCGTGACACGGTGACATTGCGGCTCATGGTCCGCGCCACCGCCCAGGCGTTCCGGGCGCTGCGGACCGCTCACGTCGCCGAGATCCCGACCAATCTGGCCGTCCTCTACCTCTGGATGCCGGGAGAGTTCACGGTCCGCTACTGGCAACGCATCTTGGCGGGCCCGCGCGGCGAACTGTGGTTCGCCGGCCACACCCGGAGCGCGGCTCAGGAGATGACACTACTTCGCGACGAACTGCTCGCTGCGGTGCATCGCACCGGCCGGTCGGCGCCTGATCTTGACACCCTGCTCACCCCGGCGTGAGGGCGGTCACAGTGTCCACCGGTGACCGAGGTGTGACGCGGCGCGAGGGGTGACGATCGCGTCCGGTGCGGCCGACTCGGCCTCGCCTGCGCCTGCGAGCGCGGCGATCGTCGCCACCACGCTTTGACCCAGGGCGGCGGGGGCGTAGCCGCCCTCCAGGACAGCACCGAGTGGGGCGTTGACGGCGTGCGCGAAGTCGCGCACGTGGCAGGTCATCTGGGCGAAGGATTCGGCGCGCAGCCGGCATTGCCCCAGTGGGTCGTCTTCGTGGGCGTCGTAGCCGGCGGAGACGAGCACCAGCTCGGGCCGGTACTCCAGTCCGATCGGGACGATCAGATGCTCGATCAGCGATAGCCACACCTCCTCATCTGAGCCGCGCGGCACCGGGAGATTGACGGTGTATCCCTGGCCGTCGCCCGAGCCGATGTCGGCCACGGCGCCCGTCCCGGGGAATAGTCCGGACTGGTGGATGTTGGCCACCAGCACGTCGGGTCGGTGGCGGAAGATCTCGGCGGTCCCGTTGCCGTGGTGCACATCCCAGTCGATGATCATCACTTTGCGCACACCCAGCGTGCGGATGGCCAGCTCGGCGGCGATCGACACGTTGTTGAACAGGCAGAACCCCATGGCGCGATCGCGTTCGGCGTGGTGTCCGGCCGGTCGCAGCGCGCAGAAGCCGGTGGTGGCCTGCCCGGAGCTCAGCGCTCGCACGAGCATGCAGGCGCCGCCAGCGGCGTGCAACGCCGCCTGGTAGGAGGCCTGACCGACGTAGGTGTCGGCGTCGATCGCGCCGCCGCCGGCCGCGCACAGGTCTCGGATGAAGGCGACGTGGGCCTCAGTGTGGACCAGCGCGAGCTCGCCCTCGGAGGCGGTGGGGGCGGAGACACGCTCGACGCCGTTGAGCTGGGCGGCGGCGAGGGCGGCCTCGATCGCCGCCAGGCGCTCGGGGTGGTCGGGATGATGGGGTGAGAGCGCCTGGGGGTCGTGCAACAGCGATGCGGGATGTGAGATGTACAGGACGGTCACGATGGGCCGGTTTCGTGTCGCACGCACTCAGTCTCGAGCCCGGGTCACGCGGGTTCATCAGGCCTTTTCCATCAGCGGCGTCCGTAGGAACCCGACGACATCGTCAGCGCGGCGCGTCGGCGCGCGGTAGCGTCTGGCGCATCGAGACCCCCGCCGACAGCTCGTCGCCGGCCACCATCGTCCTGGCCGACGACCACACCATCGTCCGCAGCGCGTTGCGGGCGCTGCTCGAGTCCGAGTCCGAGTTCGAGGTCGTGGCCGAGGCCGGCGACGTCGAGGAGGCGGTCCGCAAGGTTCTGGCCTATAAGCCGACGGTGATCGTGCTGGATCTCAGCATGCCCGGCGGTTCCAGCCTGGCGGCGATTCCGCGGATGCTGGCGGCGTCGGCGGGCACGGCGGTGGTGGTGCTGACGATGGAGGACGAGCCGCGCTTTGCCCGCGAGGCACTGCGCTCCGGGGCGCTGGGGTTCGTGCTCAAGGAGGCGGCCGACACCGAGCTGGTGGAGGCGGTGCGCGCCGCGGTGAGGGGGCAGCACTATCTCAACCCGCAGCTCGGCGGCCTGATCGCCGCCGCGCCGGAGACGCCGCCGGGGCCGCCGGACCGTCTCACCGAGCGCGAGGTGGAGGTCCTGAGGCTGGTGGCGTTGGGCCACACCAACGCGGAGATCTCGGCCCAGTTGTTTCTCAGCGTCCGCACCGTCGAGTCTCACCGCGCGCACATCCAGCGGAAGTCGGGGGTCACGACGCGGGCGGAGCTGGTGGCGTACGTCCAGGAGCACGGCCTGATGGCGCCCGACTGAGCTGGAGTTCGCTGGTGGCCGTGCGCGGCGCGGTCATCGCCTCCTATGGCGGCTCGCTGACGCCGCAGCCGCGGAGCGGGATCAGTAGTCGCTGGCGGTGGAACCCCTGTCGCTGGTGATGGAGCGCAAGATGCTGCGCGGGATCAAGCATCGCGCCGAACGGCTGGCGGCGGACGCGGCCAAGGCGGCACCGGGGAATCCCGGAGTGCCGCTGCGGGTTGCTACCGATGCCGCGTGACCGGGCCGGTGTGAGCCTGCCGGGTGTGCCCCAACGCAGCCGCCCGTCGCCCACACTTAAGGCTGTCGCCGCTGCGTCCGCGCCGTCAGACGCCGCCGCCGATGTCGATGTCTCGGCGGTCGATCCGCAGGAGCGGATCGAGGTGCTGCTGGCGCATCTGGGCACGCGATCGGAAGGGCTGTCATCCCGGGAGGCCGACCGGCGGCTGACGCAGTTCGGGGCCAACGAGATCTCGCGCACGGCGCAGAGCAGCCGGATCGGGGAGCTGGTGCGCCAGTTCGTGCATCCGCTGGCGTTACTGTTGTGGGTGGCGGCCGCGCTGTCGGCGGTCAGTGGGTCGATGACCTTGGCGATCGCGATCGTCGCGGTGATCGTGTTGAACGCGGCGCTGGCCTACGTGCAGGAGATGCAGGCCGAGCGCGCCACTGAGGCGTTGCGGGAGTTGCTGCCCCCGCAGGCGCGGGTCCGCCGCGACGGGCTGACGCTCGAGATCGCAGCAGCGTCCTTGGTGCCGGGGGACATCGTGCTGCTGGCCGAGGGTGACCGGCTGTCGGCCGACGCGCGGCTCACCGACGGGTCGGTGGAGCTCGACATGGCGGCGCTCACCGGTGAGTCTCAGCCGGTGGTGCGCAGCGCGGCTGCCGTGCGCCGCGCCGCCACGGCGCTGGAAGCCGAGGATGTCGTGTTCGCCGGCACCCTGTGCACCGGCGGTGAGGCCCAGGCGGTCGTGTATGCGACGGGGATGGGTACTCAGCTGGGCCGGATCGCTGCGCTATCGCAGCGGGTGGAGCCTGAGATCAGTCCGTTGCAGCGTCAGGTCAACCGCGTGGCGTGGCTGATCGCGGCGATCGCCATCGCCGCCGGAGCGGTGTTCTTCGTGGCCGGTCTGACCCTCGCGAGCCTGTCGCTGGCGGCGGCGGTGACGTTTGCCATCGGACTGCTGGTGGCCAACGTGCCGGAGGGCCTGCTGCCGACCATCACGCTGTCGCTGGCGGGCGGGGTGCGGCGGATGGCGGCCCGACGGGCCCTGGTCAAACGGTTGACGGCGGTCGAGACGCTCGGCTCGACCGATGTGATCTGCACCGACAAGACGGGGACGCTGACCGAGGGCAGCATGAGCGTGCGGCTGTGGTGGTCGGCGGGCACCGAGCTGCCGGTGACCGCGCACGGTGACACCGTCATGCCGGAGGGCTTTGACTCACTGCTGCGGGCCGCGGTGCGCTGCAACAACGCGCGCCTGGAGCGTGATGGAGACCGTTGGGTGCGCGGCGGGGACCCGAGCGAGAGCGCGCTGCTCTTGGGCGCCCAGCAGCTTGGTTTTGATGTGAGCGCCGCTCAGCGTGAGCGGGAATCGCGGCGCCGGCGCGTGTTTCACTTCGATCCGCATCTGAAGCGGATGACCACGCTGGACGAGGAGCCCGGCGGGGATCTGTGGTACCACGCCAAGGGCGCCCCCCTGGAGTTGCTGGAGCGCTGCACCGCCATCCGCGGCACCGACGGCGACCACCCCCTCACCCACACTGACCGAGCGCAGGTCAGCGCCACCTTTGAGCGCTACGCCGGACAGGGGCTGCGGGTGCTCGGCTTCGCCGAGCGCCACGTCGCCCGGGTGGAGGAGGGCGAGCGCGAGCTGGTCGAGTCACATCTGACGTTCATCGGGCTGGCGGCGCTGGCCGACCCTCCGCGGGCTGAGGTGGCCGACGCGGTGGCGCGCTGTCGCCGGGCGGGGATCCGCATCATCGTGGTCACCGGCGATCACGGCCTGACGGCGACGGCCATCGCCCGGGAGGTCGGGATCGTCACTGGGGAGGCGACGGTGATCGGCGGCGCCGACCTTGACGCGATGGCACAGGATGATCTGGACACCTTGCTGCGCGACTCGCGCGAGCTGGTGGTCTCACGCAGCAACCCGGAGACCAAGCTGCACATCGTCGACGCGCTGCGAGCAGCGGGTCATACCGTGGCGATGACCGGTGACGGCGTCAACGACGCCCCGGCCCTGCGTCGCGCGGATATCGGTATCGCGATGGGCGCATCGGGCACCGACGTGGCCCGGGAGGCCGCGACGATGGTGCTCACTGACGACAACTTCGCGTCGATCGTCGCCGCGGTGGAAGAGGGCCGGGTGGTCTACGACAACATCCGCAAGTTCATCACCTACATCTTTGTCCACGCGATCCCCGAGATGGTCCCGTTCGTGCTCTTCGCGCTGACGGGCGGCGCGATCCCGCTGCCGCTGACGGCCATTCTCGTGCTCGCCATTGACCTGGGCACCGACACCGTTCCGGCGCTGGCTCTCGGTCGCGAGCCGGCGGAGCCTGGCACGATGGACCGCCCGCCCCGGCCGCGCGAGGCGGGCATCATCAGCCGGGCGATGCTGTCACGAGCGTGGCTGCGGCTGGGGGTCCTGGAGGCCGTGCTGGTCATGGGCGGCTATTTCCTGGTGATGCTCACCGCCGGCTGGTCGCCGGGCGACGCGACGGGTGCGGGGACGGCGTTGCACCACGCGTATCTGCAGGCGACCACGATGACCTGGGCCGGGATTGTCGCCTGTCAGATGGGCGCCGCCTTCGCGGTCCGCACCAGCCACGCCTCGTTGCGTGAGGTCGGCGTGTTCTCCAATCCGCATCTGCTGCGCGGCGTGGCGTTCGCGGTGGCGTTCGCGGCGGTGATCATCTACGTCCCGCCGGTCCAGTCGATCTTCAAGACGGCGCCACTGCCGGTGCGCGACCTGGCCGTGCTGGCCTGCTTCCCGGTGATCGTGTGGGGCTCGGATGAGCTGTGGCGCTGGCGCCAACGACGGCGGGGGGACGCCGCGGGTCATCTGCGTAGGGAGGAGGCAGCGTCCGCCGGGTCTCAACCTGGCGCGGCGGTGGCGTAACTCGATGCGATTCTCAAGGAGCTAATCCACGATGAGCCTGATCACACGTGTACACGCCCGCCAGATCTTCGACAGCCGCGGCAATCCGACGGTGGAGGTCGACGTGGGGCTCCAGAGCGGCGCGCGGGGCCGGGCGTCGGTTCCGTCGGGCGCCTCGACGGGCGAGCACGAGGCGGTGGAGTTGCGCGACGGCGGCGAGGCCTACGGCGGCAAGGGTGTTCTCAATGCGGTCGGACACGTCAACGGGGAGATCGCCGCCGCGGTCAACGGTCGTGACGCCGCCGATCAGACCGGACTGGATCGGGCCCTGATCGCGCTTGACGGGACCGAGAACAAGTCGCGGCTGGGCGCCAACGCCATCCTCGGCGTGTCGCTGGCGGTGGCCCGCGCCCAGGCGAGCGAGCTTGACGAGCCGTTGTGGCGCTATCTGGGTGGCGAGCGGCCGGCGCTGTTGCCGATGCCGATGCTCAACGTGCTCAACGGTGGTGTGCACGCGGATAATCCGGTCGACTTTCAGGAGTTCATGATCGTCCCCGTCGGCGCTGAGACGTTCACGGAAGCGATGCGGATCGCGACCGAGACCTACCACGAACTCAAGCGCACGCTGCATGCCCGGGGGCTGGCCACCGGCGTGGGTGATGAGGGCGGGTTCGCGCCCGACCTGGAGTCAAACGAGGCACCGTTGCAGCTGCTGGTGGCGGCGATCGAGGCGGCGGGATACCGGCCGGGTGCTGACGTGGCCATCGCCCTTGACCCGGCCAGCAGCGAGTTCTTCGTCGACGGCGCCTACCGGTTGGCAGGAGAGGGACGCACCTTGTCCTCCCCCGAGCTCGTCGACTACTGGGAGCGACTGATCGGCCGGTATCCGATCGTCTCCCTGGAGGACGGCATGGCCGAGGAGGACTGGGACGGCTGGCGGCTGCTGACCGACCGGCTGGGGGGAAAGGTTCAGCTCGTCGGCGACGACGTGTTCGTCACCAATCCGGGCATCCTGCGGCGCGGCATCGACGCGGGGATCGCCAACGCGATCCTGATCAAGCTCAATCAGATCGGGACCCTGACCGAGACACTCGAGACGATGGCGATGGCCGCAGACGCGGGCTATCGAGCGGTCGTCTCTCACCGTTCCGGGGAGACCGAGGACGCGCTCATCGCCGACTTCGCGGTGGCGACCGGGGTGGGGCAGATCAAGACGGGCGCGCCGGCACGTTCAGAGCGCGTGGCCAAGTACAACCGGTTGCTGCGCATCGAGGAGGATCTCGGCGACGCTGCCCGCTTTGCCGGGGGTGGCGCGACCGAGCGCTGAACAGCGCGCGCCGCGCCTAGGGCGCGATGAGCAGCGAGTGGCCGGTCATCGCGCCCGGCGGCCGCATGCCCAGCAGCGACAGAACGGTGGGGGCGACGTCAGCGAGCGTGCCGGTGGCCCGCAGGTCGACGCCGCGGGCGGTGACGATGAGCGGCACCGGGTTGACGGAGTGCGCGGTGCTGGTGCTCCCGTCGGCCTCGAGCATCTGCTCGGCGTTGCCGTGGTCGGCGGTGATCACGCACGCGCCGCCCGTGACGTGGACGGCGTCCACCACCTGGCCCAGGCACTCGTCGACGGTCTGCGCGGCGATGATGGTGGCCGGGATCACGCCGGTGTGCCCGACCATGTCGGCGTTGGCGAAGTTGATCACCGAGAAGCACGGATGATCCTCGGCGAACGCCCGCGTGAACGCCGTGGTGACTCCGTGGGCGCTCATCTGCGGCTTGAGGTCGTAGGTGGGCACGTCGCGCTGGGACGCGACCAGCTCGCGGCGCTCGCGCTCATACGGAGCCTCCACGCCGCCGTTGAAGAAGTAGGTGACGTGCGCGTACTTCTCGGTCTCGGCCACGTGCAGCTGATCGGCGCCGGCGTGGGCGAGCACGGCCGCGAGCGTCGCGGTGGGGTGGGCGGCGGCGAATGCCACCGGGTAGGGCCATCCGTGCTGGTACTCGGTCATCGTCGCCAGTGCTCGGACCGGTGGCGCGCCGTCGCGGCCACGCCATCCCGGCAGCGGCTCGTCGCCGTCGCCGAAGCCCGGCTCGGCGAGCGCGCGGACGATCTCGCGCATCCGGTCGGGCCGGAAGTTGAAGCACAGCACGCTGTCACTCGCCCGGATGGCGCCCGCGGCCCCCACGGTGGTGGCGGTGATGAACTCGTCGGTCTCACCGCGCTGGTACGCGGCACGCGCGGCTGCGGGCGCATCGGGTGCATGGTGCTCGCTGCGGCCATGGACGATGAGGTCATAGGCAGCCTGGGTGCGCTCCCAGCGCCGGTCGCGGTCCATTCCGTAGAAGCGCCCGATGACGCTGGCGACGCGTCCGACCCCCGCCTCGGTCAGGCAGTCCTGCAGCGTCTGCAGGTAGCCGGCGGCGGCGGTCGGGGAGGTGTCGCGCCCGTCCGAGAAGCAGTGCACGACGAGGTCGACGGTATGCAGCTCGGCCGCCAGGCTGATGAGGGCCCGCAGATGCCCGAACGCCGAGTGCACGCCGCCTTCGGAGACCATGCCGACCAGGTGCACGCGCTCAGAGGCGGTGAGCGCCTCGCGGATGACCTGGTTATGCGCCAGATCGCCGGCGGCGACGCCGTCGTTGATCAGGGTAAGCGTCTGGGGCACGGCGGCGCCGGCGCCGAGCGTGAGGTGCCCGACTTCGGAGTTACCCATCTGGCCGTCGGGCAGCCCGACGTTTCGGCCACTGGCGCTGAGCGCCGCGTACGGATACTGAGCTTGCAGCTGGTCAAACACGGGGGTGCAGGCGAGGGTGATCGCGTTGCCGGGGCCGGCGGGAGCGATGCCCCAACCGTCCATCACCACCAGGCACGCGCAGGCGATGCCGGGGAACCGGGGTCCGGCGGAGAGGCTCACGCCACTGCCGCGGCTGTGTGGGTGCGCAGCAGTGCCTGTACTCCGGGCAGCTCGCGGCCTTCGAGCAGTTCGAGCGTCGCGCCGCCGCCGGTGGAGAGGTGGGTGACCTGGTCGGCCAGTCCGAAGGAGCGCATGGCGGCGACGGTCTCGCCGCCACCGACGACGGTGGTCGCGGAGGCGCGGGCAACCGCGTTGGCGATGGTCTGGGTGCCGTCGGCGAACGGCTCGAGCTCGAAGCGGCCCATCGGCCCGTTCCAGAATATGGTGGCGGCCGCGGCGATCCGGTCGGCGTAGCGCGCCGCGGTGCGGGGGCCGATATCGAGACCGATGAAGCCGTCGGGGACGTCGATGCCGTCCAGCGTTCGGCTCGTGGCGCTCGCGTGATCTGAATCGGAGATCCGCAGATCCTGCGGGAGCAGCAGTCGGCAGCGCGACGCGGCCGCGGCGACCAGCGCTTGCCGGGCGGGTTCGAGGTCGGCCTCGGCGCAGCGTGAGGCGCCGATGCGGTGGCCCTGGGCGGCCAGAAACGGGAACGCCATCGCGCCGCCGATGCAGACCGTGTCGGCGAGCGCCAGGAAGCGTTCGATGACGCCGATCTTGTCGGTGACCTTGGCACCGCCGAGGACCGCGACCAGCGGGCGTTGGGGATCCTGCACGATCGCGCTGAGCACACCGACCTCGCGCTGCATGAGGCGGCCGGCGGCGCCCGGCAGGAGACGGGCGACGCCCTCGGTGCTGGCGTGCGCCCGGTGGGCGGTGCCGAACGCGTCGTTGACGTACGCGTCGGCCAGTTCCGCGAGCTGGGACGCGAGCTCGGGGTCGTTCTTGGTCTCGCCCGGCTCGTAGCGGACGTTCTCGAGCATGAGCATCTCACCCGGTGTGAGCCGCTCGGTCAGCTCCTTGACCTGGGCTCCGACCACCGCCGGCGCCAGCGTCACCGGCGCGCCGATCAGTTGCGCCAGGCGATCGGCGACGGGCCGCAGCGACAGGTCGGGTTCGCGGTCAGCTGGCCGGCCCAGGTGGGAGACGAGCACCAGCCGGGCGCCGCGGCCGCGCAGCTCCTCCAGCGTGGGCAGTGCCGCGCGGATCCGGGTGTCGTCGGCCACGCACGCCGCGCCGTCGGCGTCGTGGGTGAGCGGGACGTTGAGGTCGACGCGCACGAGAACGCGCTTGCCGTCCACATCGAGGTCGTCGAGGCTGCGTAGCGTGTCCATGGCGGGTTGATCATCTCCTGGGAAGCGATGGGAAGTGGTGGCGCGGCGCGCGTCACTGAGAGCGCGCAGTGACCGGCCGGGGCCCGGGTGTCCGGCCGCGTGCAGCTCGCCGGCGGCGGTGGCGCGCAGCAGTTGGGAGATGCTGCCGACGCCGTCAGGCGGCAGCTCGACGGTGAGCTCGACGATGCCTTGGTGGACACTCACGTCATGCACGATGCCCAGGCTCTTGATCAGGCGCAGCATCGGCGTGTTGTCGGCGAACAACAGCGCGGTGAAGCGCGTGATGCCCTCCTGGCGGGCGCGTTGGGCCAGGGCCTCGGCGAGTCGCGTGCCGACGCCGTGGTGCTGCCAATCGTCGGCGACCGCGACGGCGAGCTCGGCGGCGTCAGGATGGGCGGGCGAGCGTATGTAGCGCGCGACGCCGATGCCCTCTCCGGTGATCGGGTCGATCGCCACCAGGGCTTCGTGGTCGTGGTGGTCGACCTCGGTGAAGTAGGTCAGCTCGGCGGGGGTCAGGGACCCGTGCGGTGACAGGAAGCGCCGGTAGCGCGAGCGCTCGCTGAGCCGGTCGGTGCCGTCGCGCAGCGCCTGCTTGTCCGCAGGCCGGATCGCCCGGATCACGATCGGTAGCGTGGTCATGGCGCGAGCCTATGGCCCCGTGCGCGACTCGGGATCGGGGGTGGCCCGCGAACCTGTCGGTAGTAACCACCGATGCCCGAGGGCCCGGTGAGCCGAATACTGCGGTGCCAATGAGCATCCCCGTCACCGCCTCCGTCCCGTATCCGTCCGAGCGTGAAGTGGACGTGGCGCTGCGCGACGGCTCGACGGTACACATCCGGCCGGTGCGCGCGGCGGACGAGACGGCGATCCGCGCCTTCCTGCACGGCGTCTCGCGCGACTCGATCGGATTTCGCTTCTTCGGCGCCCCGGACCTGAAATGGGTGACCGCATGGTCACTGGACGTTGACTACGCCGACCGGTTCGGGCTCGTCGCCGAGACGGGCGCCCCGGGCCAGATCGTCGCCCACGCTTCGTATGTGCGGATCGACGAGCACCGGGCCGAGGTGGCTTTCCTGGTCGCCGACGCCTGGCAGGGACGGGGAATCTCGACGATCATGCTCGCGCATCTCGCGACCGTCGCCGATGCTCGCGGCATCACCAGCTTCACCGCCCAGGTGCTCCCGGCCAACCACCGCATGATCGAGGTCTTTCGCCAAAGCGGATTTCCGATCGACCGTCACAGCACCCGGGACGCGATCGAGATCGAGCTGCCGACGTCGCTGTCGCCGGCGGCGATCGAGCGCTTTGAGGAACGCGAGCGGACCGCGGCGGTCGCGGCGGTGAGCCGATTCCTGGCGCCCCGCTCGGTGGCGGTGGTGGGCGCCTCCCGGCGGCGCGGAACGATCGGCGGTGAGATCTTGCATAACCTGATCGCGGGCGGGTTCACCGGGGCCCTGTATCCCGTCAACCCGCATGCCGAAACGCTGCAGGGGCTCACGGCGTACCGCACCGTCGGGCAGATCCCCGACCCGGTGGACCTGGCGGTGGTGGTCGTGCCGGCCGTGCAGGTCGCCGACGTGGCCCGCAGGTGCGCGGATGCGGGGGTGCGGGCGCTACTGGTGATTTCCGCCGGGTTTGGCGAGACCGGCGGGGAGGGCGGGGCCCGGCAGCGCGAGCTGCTCGCGGTGTGCCGCGCTTCGGGTATGCGGCTGATCGGGCCCAACTGCCTGGGCGTGTTGAACACCGCGCCCGGCGTCAGTCTCAACGCGACGTTTGCGGCGCATCCGGCTCCCCCGGGCAACGTGGGCTTTCTCTCGCAGAGCGGTGGCATCGGGATCGCCATCATCGAAGCGTCGCGCCGACTGGGGGTCGGGCTGTCCTCGTTTGTGTCGGTCGGCAACAAGGCCGATCTGTCGAGCAACGATCTGCTCGAGTACTGGGAGCAGGACCCGGCCACCGATGTTGCGTTGCTGTACCTGGAGTCGTTCGGGAACCCGCGCAAGTTCGCGCGTGTCGCGCGGCGATTCGCACGCACCAAACCGATCCTGGCGGTCAAGAGCGGGCGGTCGGCCGCCGGGGAACGGGCGACCTCGTCGCACACCGGCGCGTTGCTGTCGGCCTCAGACGTCACGGTCGACGCCCTGTTTGCGCAGGCCGGCGTGATCCGCACCGACACGCTGCACGAACTGTTCAACGTCGCGGCGCTGTTGGCCAAGCAGCCGATCCCCCGCGGTGATCGAATCGCAATCGTCACCAACGGCGGCGGCCCGGGGATCCTCTGCGCCGACGGGTGTCAGGCCGATGGCGTGCGCGTGCCCGAGCCGACGCCGGCGCTGCGCGCGGAGCTGACCCGGCTCGTCCCCGAGGCGGCGTCGTTGGGCAATCCGTTTGATCTGCTGGCCTCGGCGTCGGCGCAGGACTATGGGCAGGCCGTACGCACCCTCGCTGACTCCGGCGAGTTCGACGCGATCGTGACGATCTTCGTTCCCCCGCTGGTCACCGAGGCAGAGGCGGTCGCCTCGGCGGTCAGTGAGGCTGCTCAGGGCTGCGGACAGTGCACGCTGGCGGCGGTGTTCATGACCGGCGACGGCACACCACCGCAGCTGAACGCGGGCGCGGTCGACGTCCCCGGGTACGAGTTTCCCGAGGACGCAGCCCGGGCGGTGGCGCTGGCCGCGCGCCATGGAGTCTGGCGATCGGGCCCGCAGGGCAGCGTCCCGGCGCTCGACGGATGCCGGCCCGATGAGGCGGCGGCGATCATCAGCCAGGCCCTCACCGAGGGGGCCTGGCTGGCGCCCGAGCACGTCGCCGCATTGCTTGACTGCTATGGACTGCCGCTCGTCAGCACCCGCGTGGTGCCCGACGCTGCCGGCGCGGTGGCGGCGGCGCACGCGCTGGGCGTCCCGGTGGTACTCAAGGCGGTGGCCACGGGCCTGTTACACAAGAGCGACGCCGGCGGGGTGAGGCTGGGTCTCGACGGCGCCGACGCGGTGCGCGTCGGCGCCCACGAGATCGAGGCCGCGGTCACCGCGGCGGGTCACGAGCTGGAGGGGTTCGTGGTGCAGCCGATGGCGGCGGACGGGGTGGAGCTGATCGTGGGCGTGGTCCACGATGAGAGCTTCGGTCCGGTGCTGGCGTGCGGCGCCGGCGGGACGACCGCGGAGTTGATCAAGGATGTGGCCGTCCGCATCACCCCGGTCACCGATCTCGACGCCGCGGCCATGGTCCGCTCGCTGAAGACCTTTCCCCTCCTGGATGGCTACCGCGGCACGGTGCCCTGCGATGTCGCGGCGGTCGAGGATGTGCTGCTGCGCGTCAGCGCGATGGTGCAGGCGCATCCTGAGATCGCCGAGCTTGACTGCAACCCGTTGATCGCCGGCCCGCATGGGGTGATGATCGTCGACGCGCGGCTGCGCGTGGCGGCGGCTGAGCCCGCGCCATCCGCGCCGTCGGTGCGGGCGTAGGCTGATCGGGCGTGCGCGCAGCGCCGCGGGCCAGTCAGGACCTGGCCGCGCTCGCCAGCAAGCGCGATCATCGCTCGCGCAGGTAGCCGTGCTCGCGCAGCATGGTGATCACATCTTGCTCGTCTGCGGCGAACGTCTGCAGATCCACGCTGAGCGCTCGAACCTTCGCGTCCGCTTCACGCTCGAGTCGCTGCACGGCCATCAGCTGCCGGCTCTCGAGGTCGTGCAGCCGCGCGTGCCGTACCGCTTCGGTGATCACTGTTGATGTGTGCGCACCGAGCGCTCCGTTGCACCCCAGCGTCACGGGGGCTCGGATCGCCAGCCCGCTGCTGTGGGCCGGAAGCTGTGCGTGCACCGACGGGTCCCAAGCGGCGATTCGGCGGGCCAGCGTTTTGCCGACCGCCCGTCCCGGGGGCCACCATAGACAGCGGGTGGAGGGCTCGGGCGTCCCGATCGGGTTCTCGGCCAACCAGTGGTCGCGCTGCCCGGTGAGCAGAAGGCCGGCGATCTCGACTGCATCGGGACTGATCCCCGACCCGGCGTCTGCGTGGCTGCACGCCGCGGTGATTGCCGCGACGGCGGCGTCGGCCTGCTGTGCCGAGAGCGCGCTGTGCTCAAGGGCCCCGGCGATGCAGCCACCGGCTGCCCAGACGACGTCGCTGCCACACACCTTCAACGATTCGTCGACCGCGATAAAACCGGCGTGATCACGCGCCACTCCCGCAACGTGTGGGCCGAGCATCACGGGCAATGAGATCAGCCGCTCGAACTCCCGCGCCACGCCGGCGCCGATCTGCACGCGTGCCGGGTCCGTGGGCTCGCCAATCAGTGCAGTGGCCTCATCCTCAGCCCGCTCGGGAACGATGATCAAGTCAGCGACGGTCATCGGTCGGGTGCCGCGCGCGGGCGCGTCAGCCAGTTCGACACCCGTGATCGTCTCCACGCCGGCAAGCTCGAGCTCCGCAGCGATGGCATCCGAGGCGGCGGACCCGAGCGCGCCAAGCGGGCGCTCCTCCGCGGTGATGAGCGTGATGCAGGTGTCCGTGCCGGCCGCTGACCACGCGAGAACCAGCGCGATTTCGTACGCCGGTACCGGCCAACGGGCCCCGCGCGGGACAGCAACCGCGACGCTCGCGACCTGTTCAGCGGCGATCTGCCGAATGATCGTGTCGAGGAAGCTCGGATCTCCACCGCGCTCCCACAGATACCCCTGGGCCAGCGGCCGTTTGGATCGTTCGCCGGGCGCGAGCAGCAGGTAGTCGAACTCAACGATGTCGCCGTCGCGCGTGAGCAGGCACCGCTCGGACTCGCGCACGACCTCAGCGCGGTCCCGTACCCAGGTCGCCCCGGTCTCGGCCACCAGATCGGCGACCTTGATACCGCGCTCCCGAGTGGGGCGGAACAGCGAGTCGCGGGGCATCGGCCGGTAACGAAACTCCCGGTCGGGCGCGACCAGGCATAGGTCAACGCTCGCGCCGAGCGCCTCGCGTGTCGCGAGCAGGGCCTCGAGCCCTGCCGTACCCGCCCCCACTATGCAAACGACTGGTCTGGAGCCGCCGCGCTGCCGTGAGCCCGACGGACCTGGCCGGGTCACACGCACGGCGAGGCGCGGCGCAGCGTGAGCCGGCTGCGGTCCGTGTAGACGAAGCGTGAGGTGACGACGAACCGATGTGCGGTGCACCGCCCGGCGAGGACGAGGGCGTTGTGTCTGTGGCCGAGGGACGGGATGCGCAGCGTGAGGGACACGAGCACGGCCGTGATCCCGGCGAACCCGTGAGCCTTGCCCAGGACGACCTGCGGGATTGCCATCGTGAGCGTGGAGCCAGAGACGGTGGCGTGGATGATGATCGGCGTTGCCCCGGGGAGCGATGGTGTGAGGTCTAGGAGGATCTGGTCGGCGCTGTGGACATAGGCCTTGACGCCGGCATTGACCGCTTGTTGCAGCGGACTGGCGTTGGCCTGTGCCGTGCCTGAGCCGATCTGGCTCTGGGCCGGACATGCGGGACCGAACGGGGTGGTGAGTTGCTTGTCGGTCAGGTGGCACGTCGCGACCAGTGATGTGCGCAGATTGAAGGTCGTGCCCCGGGGAAAGGTGATCGCGAGTCTGGTCGTCGATCTGGGCTTGGCCCCCGGTGCGGTTGGGTCGCTTGAGTGCAGTACGGCGACGATGCCCGTCGAGCGCCCTGCGGTGTGCGTGGTCAGGGTGATGATGGCGGTCTGGCGAAATGCCCCCAGCGCGACCGCGGCGAGCCAGAGTGCCGCCAGGACGGCGACGATCGCGATGGCGAAACGTCTCATGGCGTGCTGGCGACGGACTTGGGGCGGCGGCGGGTTCGTTTGGGCTGCCCGCGGGGGTTGAGGTGGCGCAGCGCGTCGAGTTCCTGTTCCAGAGCGGTGACGATCTGATCGGGCTCGGGGATCAGGGCGGCGTCGACCATCAGTCCGACGGTGACGTCACCGCGGTAGCTGAAGATGCTGATGCTCATTCCGATGTGCCCGGAGGTGGGGGCCCAGAAGAGCACGGTCCGGATCGGCGTCCCGGCCAGGTAGATCGGCTCGCGGGGGCCGGGAACGTTGGTGATGACCGCGGTGCCCTTGGCCGAGAACATGTCGATGATCCGTCGTTCGACCGGCTCCGGTGTGAGGCCGGTGAGACTCAGCATCCCGTAGGACACGGCGCCGTCACGCCCGTTCTTGATCTCCTGCATGCGCCGGTGGACGTTGATCAGGCGCCGGTAGCTGCCGCTGGTGCCGACGGGCAGCGGCATGAACACGAGGCCGAACTTGTTGCCCAGATCGCGCGGGACGGGCTGGTCGAGGTCGCGCAGGTTGAATGGGACCATCGCCTGTATCTCGGCCACTGAGCTGTCGTGGTCTTGGAGGTAGTGGCGCAGCGCGCCGCTGACGGCGGCGAGCAGCACGTCGTTGACGGTGGCGTCGTGCACGTGCGCGACGTGCTTGATCTCCTGCAGCGAGAGTGGGGAGGTCCAGGCGACCCGCCGGCTGACTCCGGGGTCGCCTTTGATCGCGGTGGCGGCGTCGGCCGGGGTGAGAAGCAGTCGCGCCGTGGTCGCGGCGTCGCGGCTGATCGCGCCGGCGAGATTGGCCCCGTGCGACGGGGAGGAGATGAGCGCCACGCCCTGGCGTCCGGCGCCGAGGGCGATGTGGGCGGCGCCCGCGGCCATCCGGAGCGCGGATGTGGCCAGGCCGGTGAGCCCGCCTGCGGGCGCGGCCGGGGGTTGGTCGGCGGCTGGGTCGGCCTCGGCGTCGGGCGGCGGAATCGGTGAGTGACAGCATCACCTGGGCGAGCGCGATGCCGTCGGCGATGCAGTGGTGCATCCGGGTGATCATGGCCGCGCCGTCTCCGAACCCGTCGACCAGGTAGACCTGCCACAGCGGGCGGTTGTGATCAAGCGGCGTCGCGATCAGTTCGCTGACCAGTTCCTGCAGCGCGCCCGTGTCGCCGGGCGCGGGGAGCGCCAGATGGTGCACGTGATGCTCGAGATCGAAGTCGGGGTCGTCCTCCCAGCTGGGTGGGCGCAGCGGCACGCGGCTCTCGATCACGCGCTGGCGAAACCGGGGATAGCGTCCGATGAGGCGGCGGCGGTAGATCTGCTTGATGCGGGCCACGTCGACGCGGCTCGTCGAAGAGCAGGACGGAGTTGATCACCATCAGGTTGGTGGGGCGGTCCATGTGCAGCCAGGCCGCATCGGCGTTGGACAGGCGCGCGCTCATGACCGCGGACCTTGGTAGAGGGTGGCGAACAGCTCGGCGTGCAGCTCGTAGACGGCCGCTCGCTTGACCTTCATCGTTGGCGTGATCTCGCCTCCGGCCTGGCTGAGGTCATGGTCGAGGATGGCGAAGCGCTTGATCTGCTCGATGCGGGCGAGCTTGGCGTTGACGGCGTCGATCTCGTGTTGGACCTCCTCGCGGACCCGCGGATCATTCGCGATGGTCTTCGGGTCGGCGGGGATGCCGAGCCGCTCGGCCAGCTTGGCCGTTTCGTCGCGGTCGAGCGTGAGCATGGCGACCAGGTAGGGCCGGTTGTCTCCGAAGACGACCGCCTCGGTGATGTAGCGCGTCTCGCGCAGCTGACTTTCGATGTTGACCGGCGTGATGTTCTTGCCGTTGGAGGTGATGATGAGGTCCTTCTTGCGCCCGGTGATCGTCACGAATCCGTCGTCGTCGATGGCTCCGAGATCTCCAGTGCGCAGCCACCCGTCAGCGGTGAGGGCCTGCTGGGTGGCCTCGGGGTCGTGGTAGTAGCCACAGAACACCTGTGGCCCGCGGATGAGGATCTCGCCGTCGGGGGCGATGGCGACCTCGGTTCCCGGCAGTGGCCTGCCGATGGTGCCGAAGCGCAGGGCGTGTGGCGTGTTGAGCGTGGCGACCGAGCAGCTTTCGCTCAGCCCGTAGCCTTCGAGCACGAGCACGCCGCAGGCGTCAAAGAACTCGAGCAACTCGGGCGCGACGCTGGCGGCTCCGACCATGGCGAGCTGCAGCTGGTGGCCGAAGACGCCGCGGACCTTGGCGAGGACGAGGCGGTCGGCCAGCCGGTACTGGAGCGTCTCGAGCGTGCTGAGCGTCTGTCCGTCGCGCACGCGGGCGCGGGCGCGCTTGCCTCGTTCAAGGGCCCAGCCGAAGATCGCGCGTTGCAGCGCGGGCCCGTCCTGGATCTGTCCCAGCACGGCGCCGTGGATCTTCTCGTAGACGCGGGGCACGGCCGGGAAGTGCGTGGGTTGGAGCTCGGCGAGCTCGTCGATGATCCGACGGGCGTCTCCGTCCCAGTAGCAGATGCGGGCGCCGGCGCTGAGCACGACCGCCTGGGCGACGCGGGCCATCACGTGTGCGAGGGGCAGGAACTGGTAGAGCGCGTGGGTCTCGTTGATCTCGAGCGCGTCGATGTACATGCGGGCCGTGTCGAGCAGGTTGGCGTGGCTGAGCATGCAGCCCTTGGGCGGGCCGGTGGTCCCGGAGGTGTAGACGAGCGTGGCCAGGTCATCGCGATCAAGGCCGGCCAGGCGGGAGGTGACGGCGTCGGGCGGTGTCTCGCTGCCGCGCTGGCGCAACTGCGCGAGGGTGATGGCGTCACCGTCGGCGTCGCCGTCGAGCATGATCACGTGCCTGAGGCTGGGGCACTGCTCGCGGACGCGCGCGACCTTGGCCGCCTGGGCGGCGTCTCCGCAGAAGACGGCGGTGGCGCCTGAGTGGGCGAGCACGTAGGCGCACTCTTCGGCGGAGCTGGTGTGGTAGACGGGCGCGAGGGCGGCGCCGGCGCAGAGGGCGCCGAAATCGGCGAGCGTCCACTCGGGTGAGGTGGTGGCGAAGATGGAGACGCGGTCGCCGGGCTGGACTCCGAGGGTGATCAGTCCGCGGGCGATCTCGGTCACGCGCGTGCCGAGCTCCGGATAGGAGATGCAGACGGTGGCGCCGTCGCGACGGTATTGGAGGGCGACGCCATGGTGTCGCGCGGCGGCGGCGAGCAGCATCTCACCGAGCGTGGTCGGCGGCGGCGCTGCGGAGCATGTCTGCGCGCCGGCGGCGGGAGTTGGGGGGGCGACAGTGGGGGGGTTCATCGTGATGCTCCGATCGGGGTCCTCGGCTGAGTGGGCATGGGCGCCACATCGCTCCCGGCGCTCTGGTGCGGCGGCTGGGGGGTGGCGGGCGTCTGGGTTGGCCACCAGCCGCAGCGTCCGAGCACCGCGATCGCGGCGGGCAGCAGGACGGGGCGGACGATGACGGTGTCGAGCAGGATCGCGACGGCGACGCCGATCCCGAACGCGCGGACGTTGAGCAGGCTGGTGGTGGCGAACGGGATGAGGGCGGCGATCATGACCAGACCGGCGCCGGTGGCGGCCGCCGCGGTCTCGGTGAGACCCACTTGGACGGCGTTCTCGCCGGGCGCCGCGGCGAGGTAGGCCTCGCGAGTGCGCATGAGCAGCAGCGCCGAATAGGTGATCGTGATCGCGAAGGCGATGGTGAAGATGCCGATGATCGTCATGGGATCCAGGTAGCCGGGCCCGCCGAGCAGCGGGTCGGGACCGCCGAACAGCAGCTGCAGGACGCCGAAGGTCGATGCGGCGACGAGCACGCTGAACAGCGTCGCGACCGCCGGTAGCAGCACTGCTCGGGCGGCCAGGCCGAGCACCAATGCCATGACGATGGCGAGGATGGCGATGTCGAGCCCGACGCGTGACTGGGTGACGCTGGTGAGGTCGCCGAGGCTCCCGGCCGGACCGCCGACGGCGAGCTGAAGATTGTTGTGCGCGGCGAAGGTCGCGCCGAGCTGGTCAAGGCGGGTCCCGAGCGCCTGGGATCGAGGGTCGCTGGACCGGTACTCAGAGACGACGATGATCTGGCCGGCGGTGCCGCCGCGCAGCAGGTTAATGGTGAAACTGGCGGCGGTGCGCTGCGCGGGCTGGGCGCCGGCGACGGCCGAGAGAACGAAGTAGCCCGAGCTGAAGATCCCAGGCGACTCGCGTTGAAGCGTCTCCAGGGCCTTGGTCGAGGGGATCTGGCCGCGGGCTTTGATGACCGCTGCCTGCATGGTGCCCAGGCCCGCGGTGAGCTGTCCGGCTGGCCCGACGCCGCCGGTGAGGCCTGAGGCCAGCTGCCCGGTGCCGTTGGTGAGCTGGCCGAGCCCGGTTTGCAGCGCCCCGGCGCCGGCGGTGAGCTGGCCCAGCCCGCTGGTGAGTTGGCTGCCGCCGCCTGAGAGCTTGCCGATGCCGTTGGCGAGCTGGGCGTTGCCCGCGCGGAGCTGGCTGAGCCCGGACTGCAGCTGTGCGGCGCCGCCGTGGAGCATGTTGAGTGCCGCGACGAGGCCGGGTGCCTGATAGGCGATGGTGCCGGCGAGTCCGTTCGCGCTCGAGGCGCTGCCGGCCGCGGTGGTGATGGTTGCCGACAGGCTGGTCGCGGCGCCCTGGGCCTGCTGGAGTGCCGACACGGCGGTGTGGTAGTTGGGATCGGACTTGGCGGCGGGGATGGATTGGATGGCGGAGAGCGCGGCGTTGATCGCATCGGCGGCAGCCTTCGCCTGCGCGGGCGCTGCAGTGAGGGTGTGGCTGGTGCTGGCGGTCGCTGAGGACAGCAGCTTGAGCGCCGGCAGGCTCGCTGTGGCCGGTCCTTGGGCCAGGCCGATGCCCTGCAGGAGTTGACGCGATCCCGTCAGCGCGTGTCCCGCGCCGGTCTTCAGGGCGCCGGCGCCGGACAGCGCCGCGCTCAGTCCGGCCGCGAGCGTCTGGGATCCGGCCCTGGCCTGGGCCAGCCCGGCGTGCAGCTGGCCGGCGCCCGACTGTGCGGTGCCCGACCCGCTGCGCAGGCGGCTGGCTCCGGAGGCGGCCGCGGCCAGTCCGGATTGCAGTTGCGTTGAACCGGCGCCCGCCTGCCCGAGGCCTTTGATCAGCGCCAGCAGCTGGGTCTTGCTCTGGTCAGAGATCGTGGCCGAGTGGCGCAGCTGTGGCCCGAACGTTTTGAGCTGGTCAGAGGTCGCGTTGATCGCGCCGGGCCCGTCGACGGAGTACACCGTCTTGTCGTGGGCGATTTGGGTCTCGAACTTGTTGATGTTCGCCAGCAGCGCTGGGGTGGTGATGGGCCGGTTGCGCGCGACGAGGATGACGTTGTAGGGGGTGGCCCAACCGGGTCCCATCACGCGTGAGACCTGCTCAAAGGCGATCCGTGCCTTGGCGCCGGCGGGGAGTTGGGTCACGTCGGGCGCGCCGGAATGCAATGCGAACGCCGGGACGGCGAGGATCGCCAGCAGCACGGTGGCGCTACCGCCGACGGGCACGGCGTGCTGGGTGACCCAACTGCCGCCACCCACGAGCCGTGACCAGGCGCGCGCGAGCGGTGCTGGCGCCGGGAAGCGCAGGAAATCGATCCGGCGTCCCAGGAGGACGAGCGCGGCGGGCATGACCACCACGGCGCCGCCGGTGGCAAACAGGGCGCAGGCGAGCATCCCGGTCCCGAGTGAGACCATGAGCTGGGTGGGGCCGATCACCGCGACGAGCGCGAGCGAGAGGGCGATCCCGGTGCCGGCGATGAGCACGGTCCGGCCGGTGGTCTGAAGCTCGCGGAGCGCCGCGGTGGCGGCATCTGGCGGTTGCGCTCCAGGGGCCAGCTCCTCGCGGTGGAAGCGGTCCAGGATCAGCAAGGCGAAGCCGACGCCCAGCGCCAGGCCGGTCATGGTGCCCAGGGCGACGCCGACGGGGTCTAGCGTGATCAGGTGGCCGAGCAGGGCGACCTCGCCGAACCCTGCCAGGGTGCTGATCGCGCCGACGGCGGTCACCAGCAGCGCGGCCACCGGCGCGCGCAGCCCGATGAGCAGCAGAACGAACAGGATCCCGAGGGCGATGAGCTCGCTGCGGCGCAGGTGTGACAGAGACGCGTCGCTGAGGGCGCGATCGATCGAGGCTTGGCCGGTGATGAACGACCTGACGGGGGCAGTGATCTGCCGTGAGACGAGGGCTTGGATCTGGGGCTCGTCGTGGCGGACCACATTCGTTTCGGAGCGGTCGACCGAGACCACGATCATCGCTGCGGTCGGGGTGGCGCGCAGACCGGCGCTGGCGCTGCCGGCATCCCAGGCGGAGAGGACTCGCGTATGCGGTCGGCGGGCCAGCGCGGCCACGAGCCGCGGCCCCTGTCGGTTCAGCTGCGCGCTCGGCCCCTCAAGCAGGATGGGCATCAGCTGGGTGGGTCCGAACGTGGCGTTGGCGAGCTTTTGCGCCCGAGCGGACTGGGTACCGGGGACGACGGTCACCGACGGCGACAGGGTGTGTGAGACGCCCAGCCCGATCAGGCTCAGGACGATGGCGAGCGCCAGCCACCCGGTCAGCGCGACCGCGGGCCGGCGGATCGAGAACTTGGCTAACGAAATCATCCCGGTCTGTTCCTCTCGTTTGAAGATCAGCCGTTGCGGGTGATCTCCGTCCCTGCTCACGTCTTGGCAACAACCTATGTACGGAGTGGACCCCCGCCATCCGGGTCCGCGCGGGTCTGCGATCCGTAGATCTCCGGTTGTGGGCGCGCGCCGGCGGTGGTGAGGTGTGGGGGATGGGAGCGCTCGAGCACGTCGCCGTCGCGGCCATGGACCCGCACCGCTTTGAGTCGGTGATCTCGGCCGGCGAGTACGCGGCTCTGCTGGCGCTGATCGATCGCTCGGCACGATCCCTGCAGGGCCGGGTGATCTGGAACGTGAACTCCACCGCGAGCGGAGGCGGCGTCGTCGAGTTGTTGCGACCGCTGCTTGGCTACTCCCGCGGGGGCGGTGTCGACGCGCGCTGGGTGGTGATCGCCGGCGAGGCGCCGTTCTTTGCCATCACCAAACGGCTGCACAACCATCTGCACGGGATCGACGGAGACGGGGGCCCACTGGGGGCCGATGAACGCGCCGTCTATGAGCGCACCCTGGGCGCCAGTGCGCGAGAGCTCGCTCAGCTGGTGCGCCCCGATGACGTTGTGATCCTGCACGATCCTCAGACCGCCGGGCTGGTGTCCGCGGTCCACGACACCGGCGCCACGGTGATCTGGCGCTGCCATGTGGGCGTGGACCACGCCAACGTGAGGGCCCGCGAGGCGTGGGACTTCCTGCTGCCCTATCTGAGCGGGGCGGACGCCTACATCTTTTCGCGTCCGGCGTTCGTGTGGGACCGGTTGGCGCGGGAGAAGATCGCGGTCATCCAACCGTCGATCGACGTGTTCTCGCCCAAGAATGCGGACCAGACCCTCGAGCAGTCGCTGGCGATCCTGGCCCAGGCCGGCGTAGTTACGCATCGGGGACCGGGCGACCCCACGTTCACCCGATCAGATGGAACTCCCGGTCGCGTGGACCGCCGCGCCCAGATGGTCGAGGCGGCTGCGCTGGCCCCTTCAGACCGGGTGGTAATGCAGGTCTCGCGCTGGGATCGGCTCAAGGATCCGCTGGGGGTGCTCAACGGGTTCGCCGAGCATGTCGCGGCTCACACCGACGCCCATCTGCTGCTGGCCGGCCCCGCCGCTGACTCGGTGGCCGACGATCCCGAGGGCGCCGGCGTGTTCGCCTGGGTTCGCGAGGCTTGGCATGGCTTGCCCGATGGTGTCGCTGCGCGGGTGCACCTGGCGTCGCTGCCGATGGACGACCTCGATGAGAACGCGGCGATCGTCAATGCGCTGCAACGTCACGCGGACGTGGTGGTGCAGAAGAGCCTGGCTGAGGGGTTCGGTCTCACGGTGGCCGAGGCGATGTGGAAGCGCCGGGCCGTGGTGGCCAGCCGCATCGGCGGCATCCAGGACCAGATCGTCGATGGCATCTCGGGGATGCTGCTCGCCGAGCCACGCGATCTATCGGAGTTCGGCTCTGGCGTCGTCACGCTGCTCGACGACCTGGGACTGGCCCGGCGCATGGGGGCCGCCGCGCACGAGCGGGTCCGCGACCACTTTCTCGGCCCCCACCACCTGGGCCTCTACTTCGAGCTGATCGAGCGACTGATCGCCGCGCGCCGCTAGAACGCGTGGAGCGCCTGGGCCTCGTCGCTCCCGACCCCGGGAAGCGCCGCCTCGACGACCACGCCGCCCGTGTGCTCTCCATCGGCGTCGGGCGCCGGCTGGAGACTGCGCAGATAGGGGGTGAGGTAGGTGCCGAAGACCTTGCCTTCGGGACGCCAGAGTGGGGGGTGCTGAGATGGTGCCGGGGCCGCGGCGGCTCCCAAGGCGCGCGGGGTGGCCCCGGTCATGAGCACTCCGCGAAGCTTGAGTCCCGCCGGAGGGGGATTCGTCTCGACGCCGGCGTGCGCGGCGATCTGCGCGGCGACCGCGTCGGCCTGCTGGCTGGCCAGTCCACCGAACTTCACGGGGTAGGCGATGGCGTCTCCGGCCGCCCAGACGCAGTTGGCACCGTGCATTCTCCCGTCGGGGGCGACGAGGATGAATCCGGCGTCGTTGTGTCTCGTGCCGGGGATCGCGGGCCCGTCGACGCCGGGGAGCGCTACCACCCGATCGACGGCGAGCCTGCGGACAGTTGGTTGCAGGATCACCTCGAGTGGATCTGCCGGCGCCACGCGCGCAACCGTCGCGGTGTGCAGGGCGACCCCGGCACGGTCGAGCTCTTCGCGCAGGGCGGTGGAGGTCGCTGAGCCAAACAGGGTCAGTGGCACCGCTTCGGGCGTGATCACCGTGAGCTGGGCGTCATCGATACCCATGCCGGAGACTTCCCGCGCCGTCATCAACGCGAGCTCGTAGAGCGGCAGTGGCCACACGGCGCCGGGCGGGATGACGAAGGCGACGCGCTTGGTGTAGCCCTCCTCGAGGTCTCGCAAGAGTCCGCCGAAGCTGTCGGGATCACCGGCTGGCCACCAGGTGGTGGCGTGCTGCACCCGGGCGACGGGACGAGCGCCGACCGCGATCACGAGCGCGTCGAACCCGAGCGTCTGACCATCGGTGAGGTGGATCTCGCGCTGCGGGGCATCAACGGCGGCCAGTGAGCCGGCTACCAGGTCGCCGCCGACGCGCGTCAGCAGCTCGGCGAGCCCGTAGCGCTGTGCGCGGCCGAGCACGAAGGGCTCGGCCACCGACAGGGCGGGGAGGACCAGCTCGTCGCTGGGACTCACCAGGGTCAGCGAGACCCGGTCGCCCGCGAGGTCGCGCAGCGCCAGCAGCACTTCGGCGGCGGCGATGCCGCCGCCGGCGACGACCACGCGCAGCGGCCGTGACAGCTCGTCGGTCGTTGGGCTCATTGCCCCGATTGTCGTGGATGGCGAGCTCGCCCAACTCCGGGGATTGGGCGTATGGGGGGTGTGGTTTTTCCCTGACGTGGCCAGATAGCGGCCCGCATAGATTCCGGCCTGTGCCTGGGCGAAGCTTTCAGCGATCAGAGCGCCGTCCGGCGGCGGGATCGGACCGGCGTGCCCTGGATCTCACCGCGGTGCCGGATCTGAGCCATGAGCGGCCGCGCGCGGGTGCGGTGCGCAGCGAGCGCCCGGTGTACGTGGACCTGATGCCGCCGTGCAACGCGGCGTGCCCGGCGGGCGAGAACATTCAGGGGTGGCTGGCTGAGATGCAGGCGGGGCAGCCGGAGCGGGCGTGGCGCGCGCTGGTCGCCGACAATCCGTTCGCGGCGATCCACGGACGTGTCTGTTATCACCCGTGCGAGAGCCACTGCAATCGCGCCGAGCTCGACAGCGCGGTCTCGATTCACGCCGTGGAACGGTTCCTCGGGGATCTGGCGCTGGAGCGCGGATGGGCGTTTGACCCGCCGCCGGCCCGCAGCGGCCGGCGGGTGCTGGTCATCGGTGCCGGGCCCAGCGGGCTGTCGGCCGCCTATCACCTGGCGCGACGGGGTCACGAGGTGGAGATCCGCGACGCCGGCCCCGAGCCTGGTGGGATGATGCGCTACGGGATTCCCGCCTACCGGATGCCCCGCGAGGTGCTCGGCGGGGAGGTCGAGCGCGTCCGCGCGCTGGGGGTGCGGATGACCGCCAACCATCGCGTCACCGATCTGGAGGCCGAGCGTCGCGACGGCGGGTTTGACGCCGTGTTCGTCGCCGTGGGGGCGCACCTGTCAAAGCGGGTGGAGATCCCCTCGGTGGACGCCGGCCCGGTCCTGGACGCCGTGTCGTTTTTGCGGGGGGTGGCGACGGGAGAGCGTCCCCAGGTGGGACGCCGCGTCGCGGTCTACGGCGGGGGGAACACGGCGATGGACGCGGCGCGCACGGCGCGCCGCCTGGGTGCTCAGGAGACGCTGATCGTCTACCGCCGCACGCGAGACCAGATGCCCGCGCACGAGGAGGAGGCGCGCGACGCCGAGCAGGAGGGCGTACGCATCAACTGGTTGCGCACGATCAAGGCATTTGCCGGCGAGGAGCTGCAGGTGGAGGTGATGGAACTCGACGCGTCGGGGTTCCCGCAGCCCACCGGGCGCTTTGAGACCCTCGCCGCGGACACGGTGATCCTGGCGCTCGGCCAGGACACCGACACCGCGTTTATGCACTCGGTGCCGGGGGTGCAGTTCGAGCGCGACGGCACCGTGAAGGTGTCAAGCGCCCTGATGACCGGGTGCCCAGGCGTCTTCGCCGGCGGCGACATGGTGCCGGCCGAGCGGACGGTGACCGTCGGGGTGGGGCATGGCAAGCGGGCGGCGGCGGAGATCGACGGCTGGCTACGCGGTGGGCCGCTGACGCAGGCGGCCAAGCATCCGCCGGCGAGCTTTGCGATGTTGAACCTGTGGTACTTCGGCGATGCGCCGTCCCGGCGCCAGCCCGAGCTCGAGCCCGACCGGCGGGTCGCGGATTTCACGGAGGTGGTCGGTGGCCTGACCGCGCCTGAGGCGAGCTTTGAGGCGCAGCGGTGTCTGTCGTGCGGGAACTGCTGTGAGTGCGACGGATGCGTGGGGACCTGCCCGGAGGACGCGGTGATCAAGCTGGGGCCAGGCTCTCGCTACCGCTTTGACTATGACCGCTGCACCGGCTGCCGAGCCTGCTTTGACCAATGCCCGGTGCACTCGATCGAGATGCTTCCCGAGGACGCGCCCCTCCCGCCGGAGGCGTTCGTGGCGCCGGACGATGGTCACCGTGAGGTGTCGTGATGGCGGGAGTGATCATGGACGGCAACGAGGCGGCGGCGTCGGTGGCCTACCGGCTGTCGGAGCTGTGCTCGATCTACCCGATCACGCCGTCCTCGCCGATGGCCGAGCTGGCGGATGAGTGGTCAAGCCAGGAGCGCCCCAACGTGTGGGGCACGGTGCCGGCGGTGGTGGAGATGCAGAGCGAGGGCGGCGCCGCGGGGGCGCTGCACGGCGCGCTGCAGGGCGGCGCGCTGGGGACCACGTTCACCGCCTCGCAGGGGCTGCTGTTGATGATCCCCAACATGTACAAGATCGCCGGTGAGCTGACCGCGGCGGTCCTGCATGTGGCGGCGCGGTCGCTGGCGGCGCAGGGTCTGTCGATCTTCGGCGATCACTCCGACGTAATGGCGGTGCGCCAGACCGGTTTTGCGCTGCTGTCCTCGGCCTCGGTGCAGGAGGCCCACGACCTGGCGCTGGTGGCCCACGCGGCGACGCTGCGGGCGCGGGTCCCATTCGTGCACTTCTTTGACGGCTTCCGCACCTCGCACGAGCTCAACACGGTCACCACGTTGTCTGACGATGATCTGCGCGCGCTGGTCTCCGCGGAGCTGGTCCGGGCCCACCGGGCGCGAGCGCTGTCACCCGAGCACCCGTTCATCCGCGGCACCGCCCAGAACCCCGACGTCTATTTCCAGGCGCGCGAGACGGTCAACCCGTTCTACGCGCGCCTGCCGGGCGTCGTGCAGGGCGCCATGGACGAGCTGGCACAGCGCACCGGCCGGCGCTACGGCCTGGTCGACTACAGCGGGCATCCCGAGGCCGAGCGGGTGCTGGTGATCATGGGCTCGGGCGGCGAGACGGGCCGTGAGACGGTCGCGTTCCTGGCGGCCGGCGGCGAGCGGGTCGGCGTCGCTTCAGATCCGCCTGTACCGGCCGTTTCCGGCGCGGGAGCTGGCGGCGGCGCTGCCGCCCAGCGTCCAGTCGCGTGGCGGTGCTGGATCGCACCAAGGAGCCCGGGTCGGTCGGCGAGCCGTTGTTTCTCGATGTCCTCGCCGCGCTCACCGAGGCTCACGCCGACGGCGAGCGCGAGGTCATGCCGCGGGTGTACGGCGGCCGCTACGGCCTGTCATCCAAGGAGTTCTCGCCGGGCATGGTCGCCGGCGTGCTGGAGGAGCTGCGCCGCGAGCGTCCCAAGCGCCGGTTCACGATCGGGATCAACGACGACGTGTCCCGCACGCAGCCTGCCCTACGACCCCGGGCTGGACATCGAGTCGCCCGAGACGCTGCGCGCGGTGTTCTTCGGGCTGGGCTCTGACGGGACGGTCGGGGCGAACAAGAACACGATCAAGATCCTCGGATCAGACGCCGGCCTGCATGCCCAGGGCTATTTCGTCTATGACTCGAAGAAGTCGGGGTCACAGACGGTGTCGCACCTGCGGTTCGGTCCGCGCCCGATCAGCGCTCCGTATCTCATCGCCCAGGCCAGCTTCGTGGGCTGCCATCAGTTCGGCATGCTCGAGCGCGACGAAGTGCTTCAACGGGCGGCGGCGGGTGCGGCCCTGCTGCTCAACACGCACCATTCCCCCGACGACGTCTGGGATGCCCTGCCCCGGATGGTGCAGGAACGGCTGATGGCCAAGCGGATCGCCCTGTACGTCGTCGATGCCGGGCGCATCGCTCGTGACGCCGGACTGGCGGGCCGGACCAACACCGTGCTGCAGACGTGCTTCTTTGCCATCTCCGGGGTGCTTGAGCCCGACCGGGCGATCGAGGCGATCAAGGCGTCGATCCGCGCCACCTACGGCCGCCGGGGAGCGGAGGTCGTCAAGCGCAACCTGATGGCGGTCGACAGCGCGCTTGAGGGCCTGCACCGCGTGACGCTGCCCGCGCAGGCCACGTCGACCCGTACGATCGCGCCGATCGTTCCCGAGGACGCGCCACCGTTCGTCCGCACCGTGACCGCCGCCATGATGGCCGGGCACGGCGACGAGCTGCCGGTCAGCGCCCTGCCCGTCGACGGCACCTATCCCAGCGGGACGACCCGGTATGAGAAGCGCAACATCTCAGACCTGGTTGCGGTCTGGGACGCGGAGGTGTGCATCCAGTGTGGCAACTGCAGCTTCGTGTGCCCGCACAGCGTGATCCGTTCTCGCTACTGCGACCCGGACGCACCTGAAGGACGCTCCCGACTCGTTCAAGTCGGCGCCGCTGAACGCGCCGGGTCTGCCCGACACCAGCTACACGCTGCAGGTGTACGTCGAGGATTGCACCGGCTGTGGATTGTGCGTGGAGGCGTGCCCGGTCTCGGCGGGCGGAGAGCCCGACCGGCGGGCCATCAACCTCGGCGCCCGCCAGCCCATCGTGGCCGCCGAGCGCGAGAACATCGCGTTCTTTGAGCAGTCTGCCGGTCGCCGACCGCAGCCGGGTGGACTTCGGCACGGTGCGCGGCGCTCAGTTCCTGGAGCCGCTGTTTGAGTTCAGCGGGGCGTGCGCCGGGTGCGGGGAGACCCCGTATCTCAAGCTCCTGTCGCAGCTGTTCGGCGACCGGCTGACGGTGGCCAACGCCACGGGCTGCTCGTCGATCTACGGCGGCAACCTGCCGACGACGCCGTGGACGACGGATGCCGAGGGCCGTGGGCCGGCGTGGTCCAACTCGCTGTTTGAGGACAACGCGGAGTTCGGACTGGGGTTGCGGCTCGCCGCCGATCGCCACACCGAGCTGGCGCGGCGGCGCCTTGCGCAACTGCGCGATGAGCTCGGTGGCGACCTGGTCGATGAAATCCTCATCGCCCCGCAGCTCCGCGAATCGGAGCTGCGCGCCCAGCGCGAGCGACTCGCCGTGCTAGCGCAGCGACTGGCCGACATCCCCGGACCGGACGCCGAGGATCTGCGCAGCGTGCTCGACCATCTGGTCCGCCGCAGTGTGTGGATCGTGGGCGGCGACGGCTGGGCGTATGACATCGGTGCCGGCGGCCTTGACCATGTGCTGGCCAGCGGGCACAACGTCAATGTCCTGGTGCTCGACACCGAGGTGTACTCCAACACCGGCGGGCAGATGTCCAAGGCGACGCCGCTGGGTGCGGTGGCCAAGTTCGCCGCCGCCGGTAAGACCATGCCCACCAAGGACCTCGCGCTGCAGGCGATCGCGCTGGCCAACGTGTTCGTCGCGCGGATCGCGATGGGCGCCGACCCGCAGCAGACGTTGCAGGCGCTGCGCGAGGCTGAGGCCTACGACGGGCCGTCGCTGGTGATCGCCTACAGCCACTGCATCGCCCACGGCTATGACATGCGCGATGGGCTCGATCAGCAGTACCGCGCCGTCGCCAGCGGCCACTGGCCGCTGCTGCGCTATGACCCGGCCGCGCGCGCGGCCGGGGACAACCCGTTTCTGCTGGACTCCCCGCGCCCGCGGATCTCGCTCGGTGACTACCGCAAGGGCGAGCTGCGCTTTCGCGCTCTGGCTAACGCCGAGCCCGCGGAGGCGGAGCGCCTGCTGGGCCTCGCTCAGGAGGCCGCGGACCTGCGCTGGAGGACCTATGAGGAGATGGCGACCCGCCCCGCCGTGGAGTTTCCCGCCGACGCGCGCCAGGAGGCGTGATGGATCTCGCGACGTCGTATATGGGCCTTTCACTGCGCAATCCACTGGTGGCGTCGCCGTCGCCGCTGTCCCACACGCTGGACGGCGTACGGCGACTGGCCGATGGTGGCGTCGGCGCGATCGTGCTGTTCTCGCTGTTTGAGGAGCAACTGCGCGAGGAGGCGGTGCGCAACGCCGAGCTGCTGGACGCTCAGGCCGACGGCTTCGCCGAGGCGCTTGACTACCTGCCGGCGATCGTGACCGACGATGTCGGCCCGCGCAGCTACCTGAGCCTGCTCAAGCGCGCCGTGGCGACGGTCGACGTGCCGGTCATCGCCAGCCTCAACGGGGTCACGCCGCAAGGCTGGACTGACTACGCCCGCGCGATGCAGGACGCCGGCGCCGCCGCGATCGAGCTCAATGTCTACTACGTGCCCGGCGATCCGCGGATCAGCGGCCGAGAGGTCGAGCAGCGCCACCTCGAGGTCCTGCAACACGTCAAGGCGGCCGTCACTGTGCCGGTGGCGGTCAAGCTCAGCCCGTATTTCAGCTCCATCGGAGACATGGCGCTGCGCTTGGACAAGGCCGGCGCCGATGCCCTGGTCCTGTTCAATCGCTTCCTGCAGCCCGACATCGACCCCGAGCAACTCGCGGTCGTCTCACAGGTGAACCTGAGCAGCCCGGCGGACGCCCGGCTCCCGCGGACATGGATCGCACTCCTGCGACACAGCGTCAGCACATCGCTGGCCGCGACCACCGGCGTCGAGGTCCCCGCCGACGTCGCCAGGTACCTGCTGGCAGGCGCCGACGTGGTGATGACGACCTCCGCGCTGCTGCGACACGGACCCGGCTACGCGATCGACCTGCTTGACGGGCTGTCGGACTGGATGTCGCGCAAGGGATTTCAGAGCGTCGATGAGCTTCGCGGCCTACTCGCGGCACCGGCGGCCGCTGATCAGACGGAATTGGCGCGATCGGGCTATGTCGCCGCGATGCGCGCAGCCAACGCGGGGGCCTACGCCCCCTGGTAGGGGAGTGCGCCTTGGTCTCAGGTCGTGGCGGTGTGCCGTTGCGCGCGCCAGCGGGCCACCGTGGCGGAGTCACTGGACGGGGCGACGAGCAGGGGGGTGTGGGGGTGTCGGGCCAGGCGCTCGCTGGTGCTGCCCAGGACGATACGGCGCACGGGGCCGTTGCGACGCGAGCCGCAGACCAACAGGTCGACGCCACGGCTGAACTCGACCAGCGCCTTGCGTGGCGTCCCGTCGATGTATTCGAGCTCGAGGCCTTCGTCGTCGCCAAGCGGCTGGCCCGCGTGGCACCCGGTGAGATCGCTGTGATGTTCGGCCGCCAGCAGACCGGCATGCGCCAGGGCGACCTCACCCTCGGGGCTGCCGTCGTAGGCCGCTCCGATCCGCGCCAGCGTACGTGGGGCCTGCGCAAAGCCCGTGGGAGCCACGGCCACCGTGCACGGTGTCTGATGGATCACGGAGACGACGTGGTCGCCGGCGAACAGCCGGGTGAGCCCATGCCGGTGTGAGGCGCCGAGGACGATCAGATCGGCCTGACGCTGCTCGGCGACATCCGCAAGGCCCGCGGCGATCGAGAGCGCAGTGACTCGTCTGAGGTGGGCGTCGCCGCCGCAGAGTTCGAGCTCCGCGTGGAGCAGCCCCGCCAGGGCGTCCTCATCGGCGAATTCGTCGTCAAGCTCGGCGTTCGGGGTCGTGCTCACATGGACGAGGGACAGAGCCGCGCCGGGTGCGGCGAGTACGGCCGCCAGGGCTGCGGCGTCACGGCCCCCTTGCTCGCCGTCGACCCCGACGATCACGTTGGTATACATCGCCTGCCCCCTCGTCAGCGGGCTGCTGTCAGCGACTGTGGCGCCGGCGGGGTGTCGGATGCGATGCTGCCAGGCGTCACGGCCAAGACAGGGCAGGGGGCAAGGTGAAGGAGGTCCTGCGCGACGCTCCCGATCATGGCTCCGACGACTGGGGAGTGCCCGCGGGTCCCTACGACGATGAGGTCGCCGCCCGTTTCTGTCGTCACGTCGATGATCCGCTGGGCGACTTGCCCGCTGCGAGCGGTGGTCAGGTGCACGGTGGCGCTGACATTGCGCTCGGCGGCGACCTGGCGGGTCTGGCGTGCCACCTTGTCCTCGAGCTGCTCCTCGTCGACCTGCATGTTGAGCTCCCCGGCCATCTTCCTGGCTGGGAGCTTCTCGACGACGTGGACCACGTGCAGCTTCGCCCCGTCGCGCTGGGCGAGGTCGGCGGCATAGTGGAGCGCGCGTTCGGCGTGCTCGGAGCCATCGGTTGCGCAGACTATGTTGCTGAACATCGCTGACCTCGCTTGCGGTTGTCGGTCACCACAGCCTGCTTGGTCGCGGCCCGGTGGCCATCGGTGAGATCCCGCAGCGCGCGTCCGGGTCAGCCACGGATCAGCGACGTCGTCCGATGCGCTCCCACGCGGTTGGGGGTATCCGCGGACACGTGACCGGGTGCTCTACGGATGCGGACACCGCCGTCGCGAGCAAGACTCGGGTAAGGCTCTCGCCACGCTTGGACGGGGGTCACGCCCAACACCAAGGAGTGCAATCCATGTCGATCACTGATCCTTCCAATCGTCATTTGGGCACGTTCGCCGAGGGCGAGTGCGAGCCCGAAGCCCATCCCGAGGAGGCGCGCGTCGGCACGTTCGCCGAGGGCGAGGCCGAGCCGGCGGCCCATCCCGAGGAGGCGCATGTCGGCACGTTCGCCGAGGGCGAGGCTGACCCGGAGGACTATCCCGAGGAGGCGCACGTCGGCACCTTCGCCGAAGGCGAAGAGCAAACCACTGAGTGACTACGGCGGCTCGCAGGCGTCTGTCGACGAAGGAGACCTCACGGTGCCGCGACTGGCTCCGGTGCCGCGAACGCGGGGATCAGCGGGCCGTCTACACCAGTGTGGCGCTCATCGTCGTAGAGAACGTGTGACGGCCTGAAGCCCTTGGCGATCAGGTAGATGCCCAGCGAGAGCTCCCAGACGGCCTCGGGGAGCGTGAGGATGAACGACGCGCCGGAGCTCTGACTGTAGGCGCCGAACAACACGAGAAGCGCCGTGATCAGTGCGACGCAACCGGCTGCGACGCCGAACTGGGCGAAGCGCCGCGGCACCAGCCCGGATCGCAACATCAGGTAGCCGAGGATGAGCCCGTTGCCGATGGCCGCGCAGAACGCCGGGCCCAGCAGGAACGTCGCGTCATGGACGGCGACCAGCGACCGGCCGCTGAGGATGAGCGACGCGTGGTCGGTCCCGGCGGCGCCAGCGAGGTCGCGGCGCAGCGTCACCACTGCGAGCAGGCTGACGATGCCGACCGCGATGAGGCAGGACTCGACCACCCGCACGGTCACGTAGCCCAGCGCAAGGCTTTCGCTCTGGCGTCTGAGCACGGGATACAGCGTCACGGCCATGCCGATACCCGCGATGAGAGTGAGGATCTCGAACAACGCCCCCACGTACACGCGACCGTCGCCGCCGGCGCCGACGATGAAGTTCGTGTGGTGGAGCACCTGGTTATACAGCGGCAACGCCGGGATGGAGATGAAGGTGATGACCATGAAGATGCCCGCGATGCGCGCGACCCTCCTCGACGGTGGGTCCCCGGGTCGATCAAATGCGGTGCGGAGCGTGTGCTCCGGCGGTACGGAAATCGTCATTACCGGCTCCTTTGTGAAGGTGCGCGGACCGCTGAGGGTCGACGTGCCAAAGGCCGGCCGGGAGTGGGACCGCAAGGGCCGCCTTTCACCCAAGACGCCAACCGACCATACACCCGGAGACAAGGGTTCACACAGAGCCGCTTAACTCCGCCGCCACACCCGATTCGACGGAGCCCAAAGTCTCGCTTGGTTAGTGGATGTTGAAATGCCGGGTCACGGCATGCACGTCTAGCAGCCCGAGGACGAGCAGGACCAAGGCAACCAGGCCGACGATGGCCAACGCGACGACAAGCAACAGACCCAGGCCGTGGACGGCGGGAGCCCATCGCCGGTGGCGGCGCCGCCCAGGCTCTTTGAACACCGAAAGCGGCTTAGAGGGCATCCGACCGCCGATCTTACGGAGGCCGTCGGTGGGCTCTGCGTCGCTCGCGGCGGGCGAAGTTTCTCAGAGCAGGGGACGGGCGGGTCCCAGATCGAGATGACTCGGATTCGCGACTGCCCACGCGAAATCGAGTACGTCGCGATAGCCGCCCTGCTTGGGGCGAGTCAAAGAGGGGCCTCCGTGAGTGTGATTGTGCCGGCTCCATTCAGCGTATGAAAGCGCGAGGAGCCATTCCCGAGGTGACCCTCGAACCAACGAAGGGACCGCGATGTCGTATCTACTGACGCATTACTGGCCAGGTGGCACCGAAGAGCAGTATCACGCGACCCTCGCCGCGGCGACCGAGGCCACCGGGGGGTCCATCCCTGAGACCTTCCACGCTGCCTGTGTGACCGACGGGGGCGTGCTGATCGTCGCGACGTACGAGTCTCAGGAAGTCGCCGACCGTTTCATTCAGGAAACGCTGATGCCGCTGATGCCGATCGAGGGCGGACTGGTCGGCCCTCCCGAGCAGCGCGCGGGCCAGAACCTTCACTGACCGAGCACGCGGCCATTGCCAAATCCAAGACAGCGATCACCAGGTTTGCTATCCCGTACGCATGGTGACCGGACGTGCCGTGACTGAAGGGAGAGCTCTCAGGGTCCGCGCGAAGACCGCCTGCGGCATCGTGGCGGCCCCTGTGTTCGTGAGCGCCTTCACGGTGGCCGGCGCGAGACGAGCAGGGTATGACTGGCGGCGCCACGCGGTGAGCTCGCTCGCGGACGGTCCCGGAGGCTGGACGCAGCGCGTGAACTTCATCGTCGTGGGTGCGCTCTACTGCGTCGCCGCGCGCGGGCTTGCGCAGAGCACACGAAGGGCCGTGGGGCCCTCCGCGGTCCCGGCCTTGGTACTCGGCGCCGGAGCCGGGTTGGTCGGCTCTGGGGTGTTCGTGACCGATCCCGTGGCCGGTTTCCCGCCGTCCGAGCACGCTCCAGGGGTCGTGCGGACACCGGCTCGCGCACCCACTCGCGCTGGGACGTTGCACAACCTCTGCGCGATCCCGATCTTCGCCGGCATTCCCGCCGCGGCCCTGACGTGCGCCGCTTCTGCCGCCCTCCGACGGGAGCGACGCTGGGCCGCGTATTGCGCAGGCTCAGCCGTCGGGATGACCGGGACATTCACGCTCTTTGGCGCGGGGTTCGGCGGCGCGCCGCGGCTCGCCGGGCACGCGGGTGTGTTCCAGCGCGTCTCGATCGCCACCGGATTCGGATGGCTGAGCGCGCTCTCGCTCCGCGCGCTACGACGGCATTCGTGACGTCTGTGTCTGCGCGGACGGCGCGCTAGCTGCGGTGCGCTGTCCAGCGAATGGTGCCGGTGTCGCAGGTGTCGCCGGGACCGTTGTCGTCCTTCTCGCGCAGCGTCCCGGTCACCTTCGAGCCGCTGGCATGCGCGGTGAACCCGATCAGTGGCTGCTGAGTTCCGGACAGCGACTGGTGATAGCTGAAGTTGCCCTTGCCGTTGACGAAGCCGTTGGGCACGCTGAACATGCCTCCGCCACTTGACCCCGTCGTGCACGGTTCGGTGATCGTCGGGTAGGTGATGGCGATGAAGCAGTGGGCGCTTGCCGGGGAGCCACACCGGTCAGTGGCGGTGTGCCCTTCGATCTTGAACTTGAAGCCAGACCCCTGCGAGGTCTTCGCCGAGTAGGTCCCCGTCTTGAACTTGACCGTCACCGGCTTCGCCGCGGCTGCGACAGCGAGCGCAAGCACCAACATCGTCGTCAGGATTCCGAGGCGCCTCATCGCGGAGAACCCTACCCAATCGTCAAGCCGCGCGAAGCCGAGACGCCCAGGGTGCGTGGAGAGCCCAGCCAGGTTCGGTGCCGTGACGGTGGGCGTGGGTGGAGGGACTCAGACGTGCAGGGTGGGGGTGTAGATCAGCTCTTGGATGCTGCCGTCGAGTCTCCGGCTGTCGATCAGCTCGAGGTCGAAGTCCGCTGCGCCCTGGAAGGTCGGCTCGTCTCCGGTCTGTCCGGTGATCACCGGAAACAGCGTCACTTGGACGCGGTCGACCAAGCCGGCGGCCATCAGCGCCCGGTTCATCGACAGGCTGCCGTGCGAGCGCAACGGCACCTTGGACTCCTCTTTGAGCCGGGCGACGATGTCGACGGCGTCACCGCTCACGACGGTCGCGTCCGGCCAGTCAAGGGGTCCTTCCAGCGTGGTCGATACCACCGTTGCCGGCATGCTCCGCATACGGGTGACCCACGGGTCACGGACCTCGGACTCCTCGGTGCTCGAGGCCAGCATCTGGGCGAACGCCCGGTAGGTGTTGGCCCCGAAGACCATCCGCTGCTCCACGCCGTATACGGCGAGACGGTGCTCCAGCAGCTCGGGGCCCTGCTTGCCCCAGTAGCCGCCCCAGCTGGCGTCGCTCACGCCGCCGAAGCCATCGAGGCTGGAAAAGACGTCGAAGGTGTAGGTAGCGGTCATGCTGTCTCCTTCACGGACCGTTGACTGCGGTCAAGTATTCACACCGCAAACTCGTCCGTGGCATAGAGTGGCCCGATCGCTGGGCAAGCCATCGCGCGCACGCGCAAAAGGATCGGGATCGAATGGCATTGGGCTTTTACATCACTGGTAAGGGGTTCACGCAGGACAGGTATGACACCACGACCGGCCAGCTTGAAGAAGCCGGCGCCGGAGCTCCCGAGGGACGGATCTCCCACGTCGCCCTGGAGACAGGTGGCGAGATACAGGTCTTCGACATCTGGGAGTCCCAAGAGGCGTTCGAGGCGTTCGGGGCCACGTTGCTTCCGATCCTCAACGCGGCCGGCATCGAGTTGAACGAGCCAATGGTGGCCCGGGTTCACAACGAGATCAAAGCCTGACCGACCTGGGATAGATCACCGGGCGGGGCCCGCCGGACGGCCCCGCCTGCTGTGGGCGGGCATTATGGTGCCAGCCCATGAGCAACGCGTTCGAACCCGAGTGGCAGGGGGAGAGAGGCGGCAACCGCATCGCCAGACTGGGGGCGGCCGCGGGCTCACAGCGCCTCGGCGCGAGCCTCGTCGAGGTCGCGCCAGGCACGCTCAGCAGCCCCTACCACTTTCATCACGCCAACGAGGAAATGCTGATCGTGGTCAGCGGCACCCCGGAGCTGCGTACGCCCGACGGGCTTCGAGCGCTGAAGCCAGGCGAGGTCATCTCGTTCCCGAAAGGCCCTGAGGGCGCACACCGGCTCCGCAACACCTCGTCGGAGCCCTGCCGGCTCCTCTTCATCTCTGAGCTGAACTACCCCGACATCGTCAGCTACCCCGACACGGGCACCACGCTCGCCGTGACCTCCCCGACCGTGCGACTGGCGTTTCCCGGCGGCAGCGACGGGCCGTGGCCTGACCTCATTGCCGCAGCGTTCGACGCTGACCCGGGCACCGCCTCGTAACGGGAGCGGCTTACACGGCCAAGTCGAGCGTTCCCGTATCCGCACCAGCAGCATCTGACGATCCAAGCGACCCTCTCTGCTCGCTGCACTCGCGCGGCAGCACAGCGTTCGCAGGTGACTGCGCTCTGCTCTCACACTCGATGATCGGTGGTGCCGGCTCGCCGCCGCATGCCCCACGGTCCGCGGCGCCAGACGAAGAACCGGAACAGGAAGAAGAGGGGGATCAAGAGCCAGATACCGGAATGACCGTGGTGGTGGCCACCGGTCACGGCGCCGATCACCAGGATGGCGATCACGATCGGCAGGAGCGGGACCATCCGCAGGCGTCGGAGGTCAAACCGCCCCTCGCGCGTTGGCTCTGGCGGTAGGTCGGTGACGAGCTGGTCGAGCTCGCCGAGCGTCTTGGCCTGGTAGCAGCGGTCAACCCGCTCCTGGAACTCCTCGGCGTCGAGGCGGCCCTCGGCGTGGTGGCGGCGGAGGCGTTCGCTGGTCGTTTCGCGATCGGCATCGGCGGCGCGTTGGTTCGGATCGGGGTGGGCGTGGGCCCAAGGTGGGTTGTCTGCGTACATGTGATCGCTCGCTGTTCGATTGGGCTGCGGAGAGGATCGTGACGCGTTGACGTGCCGCTGTCGTCGCCTCGCGGGCGGCTTCGGCGCTGCTCTCTGCGACTCACCAGGGAGCGGGCGTCTACTCCCCTGGTAGTAGACCGGGCAGCGCCTCGCGGCCGATGACGCCGGACGCGGGCGGGGTTATCGTGGCTCTGTGGAACGGTCCGCTGATCGAACGTTGCCCGGGATCCGGCCGATGGACATCCGGCTGGCGGCGGTTGCCGCCGTCGTCCAGGTCGGAGGGACGCTCGGCGCGTCCGGCCATCGACAGGCGCATGGTCAGCACGGCTGTTGGTGGTCATCCTCATGCCACGCCGCGACGCAGTTGGACGTCGTGGGGGTCGCGTTGTTGGCCATCGGTCCGCTTGCGCTCCTGTTCAGGCGGCGTCATCCGCGTGCCGCTCTCGCCACGATCTTCGCCGCGGCGCTGTTGTACGTGTCGCTTGGCTATGTCCAGGGCCCGAACTATTTCTCGCTGGTGGTGGCGGTGGTGTTGGCGGTGAGGGCGGGTGACCGGGCGGCGGCGCGTGTGGCGGTCATCGCCGGTTGGGTGCTGTTCCTCTGGCTTCCGGCGGCGCTCGGCGTGACCGGCGCGCCGACCGTGCTGGCGGCGTTGTCGATCGCGGCATGGCTGGTGGTGTTGCTGGCCGTGGCCGAGGCGCTGCGCGGCCGCCAGGAGCGGGCTGCCGAGGCGAGACGGGCGCGCCGGGAGGAGGCCCGCCGCAAGGCCGACGAGGAGCGGCTTCGCATCGCCCGGGAGCTGCACGACGTATTGGCGCACCACATTTCCCTGATCAACGTTCAGTCCGGTGTCGCGCTGCACCTCATGGATGACCAGCCCGAGCAAGCCCGTATTGCGCTGGAGGCGATCAACGAGGCCAGCGCGGATGCTCTGCGAGAGGTGCGCTCGGCGCTCGAGATACTGCGGGGAGGGAAGGAGGAGCCGCCGCGGGCGCCGGCCGCGGGGCTCGCCCGTCTCGACGAGCTTGTGGCTCGCGCTTCGGCGGCGGGTGTCGGGGTCTCACTCGAGGTGCAAGGTGACCCGCACCCACTGCCCGCGAGCGTCGACCTCGCGGCCTTCCGGATCGTGCAGGAGTCGCTGACCAACATCGTGCGCCACGCTGAAGCCGACACGGCCAAAGTGGAGCTCACCTACCGCAGCGACGATCTCATGCTGCAGATCGACGACGACGGCCGAGGTCCGGGTGCCCGGACTGGGGGCGGCAGTGGGATCTCCGGGATGCGCGACCGCGCGACGGCACTCGGTGGCGAGCTCGAAGCAGGCCCCCAAGCAGCGGGTGGCTTCCGTGTGCGCGCCCGACTGCCGCTCGGGAGCCAGGTGTGATCGAAGCCCCGGAGAGCCGACCGATCGTCCGCGTCTTGCTCGCCGACGATCAGGCGCTCGTGCGCGCCGGCTTCCGGGCGTTGCTTGACGCACAGCGGGACATCGAGGTCGTCGGTGAGGCCGAGGACGGCCGGCAGGCGGTCGCGTTGGCCCAACAGGAACAGCCCGATGTGATCCTGATGGACATCCGGATGCCGGTGCTCGACGGCCTTGCCGCCACGCGCGAGATCGCGCTCAACCGTCAGCTGGACTCCGTCCGGATCGTGATCCTGACCACCTTCGAGCTCGACGAGTACGTGTTCGAGGCGATCCGGGCGGGCGCCGCCGGGTTCCTGGTCAAGGACACCAAGCCAAGCGAGTTGATCGAGGCCGTGCGAGTCGTCGCCGGCGGGGATGCCCTGCTCTCTCCGTCCGTCACACGCCGGCTGATCGGAGAGTTTGCGGCACGCGCGAAGGAGCCACCGACGTCCAACGCCCTCGGCGATCTGACCGACCGCGAGCGCGAGGTGATGGCGCTCGCCGCGACAGGCCTCTCCAACGAGCAGATCGCGACCCGACTCGTCATCAGCGTCGCGACGGCAAAGACCCACGTCAGCCGCGCGATGGTCAAGCTGGGCGTTCGCGACCGGGCCCAGCTGGTCGTCTTGGCATACGAGACCGGACTTGTCCGCCCGGGCTGGCTTGATTAGACCCAACGACGCAGAGTCCGAAGGTCTTTCGGCGCGCGTCGGTGGGCCTGGTCTCGAGGTTTGGCGGGTAGGAGTAGCTCGTGTTCGAAGGCTTCACGCTCGAGTATGTCGATGTGGGAGAGGTGACCCTGCGCGTGCGTCACGGTGGTCGGGGCCTGCCGGTGGTGCTCCTCCATGGCCATCCGCGAACGCACACGACCTGGCACCGCGTTGCGCCGCGGCTCGCCGATTCGCTGTGCGTGGTGTGCCCTGACCTGCGCGGCTACGGGCAGTCGACGCTACCTGCCGATGCGCCGGATCACGCTCAATCATCCAAGCGAGCGATGGCCCACGACGTGGTCTTGCTCATGCGGGAGCTCGGGCACGACCGGTTTGCTGTGGTGGGCCATGACCGCGGATCGCTCGTCGCCTTCCGCACCGCCATGGATCACCCGGATGCGGTCACACGGCTTGTGGTGATGGACGGTCTGCCCGTCGTGGAACATCTCGAGCGCCTGAACGAGGTGTTCGTGCGCAGCTGGTGGCACTGGTGGTTTCTCGGCCAGACCGAGAAGCCGGCGGAGCGGGTGATCAATCTCGATCCGGATGCCTGGTACCGGACTCCCTCGCCGGTCGAGATGGGGGAGGACAATCATGCCGACGTCTGGGCGGCGTTGCGGGATCCGGCGGTTGTGCACGGCATGTGCGAGGACTACCGGGCGGGCCTGCGCATCGATCGCGCCCACGAAGAAGCCGACCGGGCTGCGGGTCGTCAAATCGCGTGTCCGATGCTGCTGTTAGCCGCGACGGAGGACGACATCGACATCCATGGTGATCCCGAAGCGATCTGGCGATCCTGGGTCGCCGGAGAGCTGCGCAGCGCGCCCATCCACTCGGGTCACCACCAGGCCGAACAGGCACCCGAAGAGGTCGCACGGGCGCTCGGCGAGTTCCTCGCCGCTCCGCCTCAGTCCTGAGTCACCTCCGTCGACTCCCGCGCAAGCAGATCCGCAGGCAGCGCATCTGCCCCGGGCTCGCCGCCTGGGGGACGCTGCCGGCTACGTGGGGGCGCCGATCGCCGAGCGCAGCTCGGGCGGCGTCTGGTCCCCCAGGGTGTTACGCAGCAGGCCGATGCCCTCGGCCTCGAGCTCGATCGTCATGCCTGGGGTGAGGTAGCGATCGCGCTCGAAGCCGCAGCCCATGCCGATCGTTCCCGAACCGAGCAGGTCGCCCGGGACGACATCGGCCTCCTGGGTGATGAACTCGATGATCTGCTCAAAACTGAAGTGCATGTCCGACAGCGTGCCGCTCGACCACGTCTCTCCGTCGATGCGGGCCTCGAGCTTTGAGTTCTCACGGCTGAACTCGTCGGGGGTGGCGATCGTCGGGCCGATCGAGGACGCCATGTCCTTGCCGATCCCCGGGCCGATTCCGACGCTCGACTCGCGCATCTGGATATCACGGGCCGACCAGTCGTTGTAGAGCGTGTACCCGGCGATGTAGGGGGCCGCGTCGTCCGCCTTGATGCGACGGCCGCGGCGGCCGATGACGGCGCAGATCTCGAGCTCGTAGTCGAGCTTGTCGGTGTAGCCGGGGTACGGCACGACGTCTTCGGGCCCGTAGATCGCGTCGGGATTGCCCTTGTAATGGGCGGGCAGGTTGTACCACTCGGCTGGGATCTCGGGGGTCCGTCCAAGCAGTTTTGCGATGTTGCGCAGATGGGCCTCGAATACGAGGAAATCGCGCAGGCTGTTCGGCCGCGGCAACGGGGCGAGCAGCCGCACGTCGACGAGGGCACGGCGGACCGCCGCGCCGCGGAACGACTCGTCGCCGGCGGAGGTGGCGTAATCGAGCGCCTCGCGGGCGCATTCCATCGCGTGGTCCTCGCCGGCGAGGAACTCGAGCATGTCGGCGCCCAACTCGGCCTCGGCCAGCTGCGCGGCACGTGGCCGGCCCAGTGAGGCGTGCCGGGCAGCGCGCGCGAGCCGGAGGTCGATCACATGATCGGCTCCGTCGAGCGCGCCGGTGCGCCGCACGGGACCGAGGGGGGTGGACAGTTCAAAGGTGACAAGTCGCATCAGCTGCCCTTTTGCCGGTGGTATTCGCCCATCTTCTCCCACATGAGGATCGGATCTGGCGCTGGATGCGTCGGATCGTTGTCGCGGTAGATCGTCTGCACGGTGACGACGATCCGCTCCGAGTCGGGCACGTCGGCGAACTCGCCCAGGTCGATGTCGAACGCCGCTTCGAGCGCGTCCATGCCGCCCTGCTGGCGCGTCGTGGCCTCGGCGACGACGTGGTCGAAGTACCGCTTGACGTCGAGCACGTCCTGTGCGGTGGCGACCGGGCCGTGGCCCGGCACGATCCAGTCGACGTCGAGGGCGGCGATCGTCTCGCACGCCGCCGTCCAGTTGGCGATCGGCCCCGCCCACGAGATCGGCGTGCCCCCGTTGAACACGAGGTCGCCGGTGAACACCGCCCGTGCCGACGGCACGAGCACGATCGAGTCGCTCTTGGTGTGAGCGGGCCCGAGGTCGCGCACGATCACCTCCCGGCCCCCAACCACCAACGTCAGCTCGGTCTCGAAGGTCTCGTCAGGCTCGCGGCCGTTGATGTCAGCGAATTCGAAGTCGGCAAACGCCCAACCGGCGAAGTCGACGTTCTCCTTCAAGCCCTCGAGCCGCGACGGCGGGACCTCGCTCATCTCCTCGGCGCAGGCGACCGTCGCGTAGATCTTGGCGCGGTCGGGGACGAGCTCGTTGCCGAAGCAGTGGTCGCCGTTGGCGTGGGTGTTGACGAGGCTGCCGATCGGCCGCGTGTCGGTGATCGGCTTCATCTGGTCGAGCATGTCGCGGGTCAGCTTGAGGTCGAAGAGCGTGTCGACGAGCAGGGAGTCACCGTCGCCGGCGACCAGCCCGGCGTTGCTGTAGCCCCACTGGCCGCGCGGCTGCAGATACGCCCAGAGCCCGTCGCCCAGCTCGTGCAGCCCTTTCGTGTACTCCACGGTCATGCCATCACCGCGCTGGACCACAGCCGCTCGCTGGCCTCCGCCGCGCCCTGAGCCAGCGCCGCCAGCTTCATCCAGGCAACCTCGGGATCGACCATCCCGAACCCCGCGAACGTCGCAAAGCCGCAGTCGGTGCCGGGGATGACCCGCTCGCGGCCGACGATGTCCGCGAACCGGCCGATCCGCTGGGCGATCAGGCGGGGATGCTCGACGACGTTGGTCTTGGTATCGATGAGGCCGGGCATGAGGATCTTGTCGTCCGGGATGGGCAGCGAGGCGAGTGTCTCCCACTCGTGCTCGTGGCGCGGATTGGCCGCCTCGAAGGACACCGCCGCCGGCTTGGCCCCCATCACCATGTTGAACAGCCGCTCGATCGGCACGTCGTCGGTGTGAGGCCCCGCGTAGTTACCCCAGCACAGATGCATCCGCACGCGGTCGGCGGGGAGGTCCGCGATCGCCTGATCGAGCGCGTCGAGGTGCATCTGGATGTAGCGCTCGAAGCCCATCTCCTCCATGTGCTTGACCGCCCAGAAGCTCGTGTGGGCAGCCATGGGCAGATCGGGACAATCAAGCTGGAGCAGGAAGCCGGCGTCGACGATCGCTTTGTACTCCTCGCTCATCGCCGCCGTCACCGCCTGCAGGTAGGCCTCGTAGGTGGGGTAATGGAAGTTCTCGGCAGCGTTCGCGATGCACCCGGGCGAGGCGGCGGGGATGAAGGCCTCACGGTCGGGGTCGCCAGCCTTGGCCAGTGCGTTGCGCAGGTGCTCGATGTCCTCGGCGACCAATGCGTGGCCCTTGTAGGAGACCGCGCCGCGACAGGCGGGCATGTTGATGTGAGTGCCGCCCGGCCCTCCGTACAGCGCCATCGTCAGCTCCGGCAACGCCTCGAGATCCGACAGTGTCCAGGGCTTGCCCGGCGCGCCGAACCCCTCGAGCCGCTCGCCGACGTAGTTGACGAACCCGGGCTTGTTCATCTCCCCGTCGGAGACGACATCGATGCCGGCGGCGATCTGGCGCGCGACCACGTCGTCGGTGGCCTGCACGGCGGCGGCCTCGAACGCGGCGGGGTCGACGTCCTTGCCCTCCTGCTTCTCGAACACGAGCTCGGTCAGGCCTTTGGGCCGGGGCAGGCTGCCGGTGTGCGTTGTCAGGATCCGCTCGCTGCTGTGCCTCATCGACCTCTCCTCGTCGGTTGTGTGTGGCGTCGCCGGACGAGTCTCGCATCGGCGGGACGCCGGCCGAGTGTTTCACTGGCGCTGTCCGCTCCATATGCTGCACCGGGCCGAAAACCGGGGTGGTTCCCTGTCCCGCTGAGACAGGTCGCCGACGTGCCCGCACGGGCCCGTCCGCCCGCCGCCCCACCGCGTCGGCCGCACGCATCCGGGTCGACACCATCGTCTCGCCAAGCTGAACAAGGCCCCCGCGGGTTGTCCGGATAGGACAACCTCCCGCCCGAACGGCTGGGTTACGATCTCGTTCGGAGAGAGAGCCACCGAGGGAGAGGCCGTGAACGTTGCCGCGCTGGAGGAGCCCCGCCTTGCCGGAGGGTACGAGGACGTCGGCGGACAGCTCGCTGGCGCGCTGCGGATCGCGGCGCGAGCGTTCGGTGGACCGTGCGAGCTGGGCTGGCTCGATGCCGGCGGAGAGCCGGAGCGACTGCGGATTGGCGACCCCGGTCCGGTCCGATGGGAGTGGCTGAGATCCGGCGAGGCTGCGATGCCGCCCAACGTCACTCCGCTGCGCGGACATGACGGCAGGCTCCTCGGCGGGCTGGTGAGCGGCGAGGACGCGCCGTCGGATCCGATGGTGGAGCTCGCCGTCGATCTCGCGCTCGTGCTCGAGGCGGTGCTCGCCGACCAGGAGCGGATCGCCGCTCACGAGGCCCTGATCGAGCTGAGCTCTCAGCTGCACGCCGACGAGCTCAACACCAGCGAGATCCTGCGGCTCATCGTCGAACGCGCCCGCCAGCTGATCGGCGTCGACGTCACCTGGCTCGGACTGGTCGACGACCAGGACCGCGTCGCCATCGAGGTCGCCGCCGGGGCGCGGTCCCAGCATTTTGTCGACATGTGGATCGACATCGGTCACGGCATCGGCGGCCTCGCGGTCAAGGAGCGCCGTACGGTTGTCGTGCCCGACCATCGACTGTTCCAGCCCAACTCCACCGACCTGGTGATCCAGACGCTCGGTGACGAGGGTGTCGTCTCCGTCCTGTGCGCGCCGCTGATGTTCGAAGGTGGCGCGATCGGTGCGCTGTACGGCGGCAGTCGCGACCTGACCACGTTCAGCGATACGACGGTCGCGGTGTTCACCGCGCTCGCCACCCAGGCGGCCGTGTCAATCGTCAACTCCCGCCTGTACGGGACGCTCGCCGACCAGAACGAGCTGCTCGAGCGGACTCTGTCGCTGCATCGCCAGCTCAACGACGCGGCCCTCGCCGGTGCCGACACCCACGGGATCGCTCAGGAGGTCGCGCGGCTGATCGAACGGCCCGTGCGGGTGGTCCGCGACGTCGGCAAGTCGCGGGCCTGGCGTTATGAGCCGGACATGGAGTCGGTGCCCAGCTGCGTCGCTGTGCTCGACGCGGACGCCGGCGAGCCCGCCTCCGAGCAGGTGGAGATCCGCGCCGGCGAGGAGCGGCTGGGAACGATCGAGGTGCTCGGCGAGGAGCCGGTCAACGCCTTTCATCGCAACGCACTGGAGCAGGGCGCGACGATCATGGCGCTCGAGATGGTCAAGGAGCGGGCCGCCTGGGAGGCCGAATGGCGACTGCGTGGGGAGTTGCTCGAGGAGATCCTGCAACAGCAGGGCGCTCCGAGCGAGGGGCTGCAGCTGCGGGCCGCCCGCTTCGGCGTCGACCTCGAGGCCCGCTGGAACCTCGCCGTGATCGAGCCCGCTGCCGGGACGACCGCCGACCTTGAGCCGATCGTCCGAACCGCGCTGCACCGCGGCACCGGCGACGGCCGTGTGCTGGTGGCCAAGCGCGGCGATCGGGTGCTCGTCGCCCTGGCCGGCCCGGCCGACGCTGCGGCCGCACTCATCGAGCAGGTGCTGGTCAAGACAGGCCGCGCCGGCGCCACCGCGATCGCCGGCCTGAGCACCGCGCGCCGCGAGCTGCCGGTGGCGCTCACCGAGGCCGAGGCGGTCTTGCGGCTCGCCCATGAGAACGATCGCTCGGGCCTGGTCACGTTCGACGCCCTCGGCCCGCTGCGCTACTTCCTCAACGCACCCGGTACCCACGAGATGAGCGTGATGGTGTGCGACGTCCTGGGCCGGCTGGCCGAGCACGACCGGAGGCGCAACGGCGAGCTCCTGCGCACGCTGCGCGCGTACCTGCGCAACGGCGGCCATCACCCGACGGCGGCGGCCGACTGTCACGTGCATGTGTCGACGCTCAAGTACCGGCTCGGCCGGATCGCCGAATTGCTCGGGCGGCCGGTCACCGATCCCCAGGTCCAGTTCGAGCTCCGTCTCGCGTTCTCGACGCTCGAGGTCCTCGCCGCGCTCGGCCTCACCGCTGACGAGATCTTTGCCGACCACTCACCGTCGTCCGAGTGAAAATCGGCGAGCCGAGTTTGGCTCGCCAGGACATGCCAGGGGCGCAGGGCGCGTGAGAGCATCGTGCGCGATGCGAGACGCGGACGTCCTGACCGTTGTCGGCCACCGGACGGTCGCCGACATCCTGCGCGCTGGCGCCGAGCGGACCCCCGACCGGATCCTGCTGGTGTTCGACGACCTCGACGGCGGCGTGCAGGAGTTCACGTGGAGGCAAGTGCTCGAGCGATCCACGTCGATCGCCAGGGCGCTGGCCGTGACAGGAGTGTCTCCCGGTGACCACGTCCACCTCCATCTCCCCAACCGGCCCGAGTTCATCTTTCACTGGTTTGGCTGTGCCCTGCGCGGTGCCGTGATGGTGCCGACCAATGTCGCCAGCTCCGTCGCCGAGCTCGAGTACATCCTCGGACACGTGGGCGCGGTGCTCTCGGTGACCGATAGCGATGGCCGTGACACGGTGCGTGCGGCGCGTGACGTCGCCGGGCTCGGCGGCGAGGTGTGGCAGTGCGAGGGCGACCTGCCGTCGCCCGCCAACGGTCAGCCCACCGAGGCCGCGATCTCTGACGCCGGGCCACTCAGCGACCTTGCCGTGATGTACACGTCGGGGACGACCTCCCGGCCGAAGGGCGTCCGCGTCACCCACGCCAACTACGTGTTCGCCGGCGAGTCGGTGGCGGCCGGTCTCGGGCTGGTGCCCGACGACCGCTTCCTCGTGGTGCTGCCCCTTTTCCACGCCAACGCGCAGTACTACTCGGTGATGAGCGCGCTCGTCACGGGCGCGACCGTCGTGCTCGCCTCGCGTTTCAGCGCCAGCGGCTGGGTTGACACCGCGATCCGCCACCGAGCGACGGTCGCCAGCCTCTTCGCAGCACCGATCCGGATGATCCTCGCCAAGGAGAGCAGGCCCCACTGGCGCTCGCACCGCCTTCGGGTGGTCGCCTTCGCCCAGAACCTCAGCCTCGCCGAGCAGGCCGATTGGGAGCGTTGCATCGGGGCGCCGCTGCTGCAGCTGTATGGCATGACCGAGACGATCGGACCCCCGCTGATGAATCCCCTGCACGGGGAACGCCGCCATGACAGCCTTGGCCGCGTCGTGCTCGGGTATCGCTGTCGGATCACCGACCGCGACGGCACGGCCGTCCGCCCCGGTGAGACGGGAGAGCTCCGCGTCGCCGGCGTTCCAGGCGTGTCACTGATGGCCGGCTACCTCAAGGACCCGGAGGCGACCGCGGAGGTGATGGGCGACGGGTGGCTGAAGACCGGGGACCTCGTCCGCGAGGACCCCGATGGCCTGATCTCGTTCGTCACCCGGGCGAAGGACATGATCAAGCGGGCGGGTGAGAACATCGCCGCCGGCGAGATCGAGGACGTCCTGATGGAGCACCCGTCGGTCATTGACGCTGCCGTCATCGGCGTGCCCGACGCGATGCGCGACGAGACGATCGTCGCGTTCGTCGTCACCGCCGACGGTGACATTGACGACGAGGCTCTCCGCGCCTGGTGCGCCGATCGCCTGGCCCGGTTCCGTGTGCCCGAGTTCTTCGCCGGGCGAACGGCATTGCCGCGGACATCGGTCGGCAAGATCCAGAAGCAGGTGCTGCGCGAGGAGTGGTCGACAGTCGTTGACGGTTAAGCCACCGGCTGTCGTTCGGCATTCAACTCACTGAACGAATCCGCGGCGCGATTTTCACCTCGGCCGGACATGTTCGGCGCGGGCGACCGTTCATAGACTCGCGAGTCACAGAACGATCTAGGCACGGGCGTCGGCTCGTCGCGTGGAGCCAAGGTGATCGCGAGGACGCGCGCTCCTCGTGGTGTCGCGTTCATTGACGGATCGCAGTGCCAACACCGCCGTGGGCAGTGGTGGATTGGGCTTGCCGCTCGACGCCTGTTGAGGCGGAAAGCGGTCGGAGGAGAAGATCAATGCTGAACGGAGTGTGCAAGATGCGCAAACGCATCGGAGCGATCGCTGCTGTCCTCGCGGTCTGTGGCGCAGTGGCTGCCTGCGGCAGCAGTAGTAGTGACTCGTCGTCGACGGGCAGCTCGTCGCCGGCGGCTCAGACCACGTCGGGATCCGGCACGTCGTCGACGTCCTCGGCCGTGACCAAGGCCGACGCGACGGTCGCCGCGTTGTACAAGGGGACCGATCGGGCACTGCCCACGAGCGGTCCGAAGGCGCAGGCGGGCAAGAACGTGTGGGTCATCTCCTGTTACGAGGGGGCTGTCGGGTGCTCAGTCCCCGCCCAGGGCTTTGTGGCGGCAAGCGCGCATCTCGGATGGAAGACGACGGTTGTCGACGCGAAGCTTGATCCGGCCACGGCGACCCAGGAGATCAAGTCGGCGGTTGCGGCGAAGGCCAATGCCATCGTGCTCGATGGCTTCCCGTGCTCGTGGGCGCCCGGGGCGATCGCCTCTGCCAAGTCGGCCGGCGTGAAGATCTATGGCCTGCTGTCCTTCGACTGCCCTGGCAAGGCGCTGGACGACGGTCAGTTGCTGTTCGGCAAGGAGACCTACGAGCAGTATCTCGAGGACCAGGTCGGCGCCGGCATCGCCGCGTACATCATCGGCAAGACCGATGGCAAGGGCAACGTGCTGTCGATGCAGTACAACGACGGCGGTGCGGTGAACGCGATCGGTCAGGGAATCGAGAACGGGATCAAGCACAACTGCCCTGGATGCACGTTCAGCTCGTTCGCGGTGACCGGACAGAACATCGTCCAGAACCAGCTGCAGTCGGTGACCTCGGCGGCGCTCACCAAGGACTCGAGCGCGAACGTCGTGACCTCGCCGATCGACAGCGCGATCCTGCTCGGCATGGGCGCGGCGGTGACCCAGGCGACAGCCGGCGGCCGACACATACTCCTGACCGGGGTCGAGGGATTCGCGCCGAACCTGAAGCTCATCGCGGCAGGGGGTCCGGACAACTTCGCGATCGGTTCGGCGGCCCTTTGGGAAGGCTGGGCGGCTGCCGACGGCCTGAACCGGGTCTTTGCCGGATCGCCGCAGGTGGACGCCGGGATAGGCCTCCAGGCGATCGACAAGACGCACCCCTCACCCAGCGGGATGGGGAACTACAACGGCAACAAGCGCTCCGCGGGCTACGAGCAGAACTACATCAGGATCTGGACCGGGAAGTAGGCCGGCCAGGTATCACCGCCCACTGCCCGGGGCTTCGCCTGCGCGGAGCCCCGGGATCGTCAGGTGCAGCCGATCGCTGATTGGGACCCGATGACAGACCAGGCTCAGACCAAAACGGGGCTGCGCATTGACAACCTCTCGAAATCCTTCCCCGGGACACAGGCCCTCTCTGACGTATCGCTCCAGGTGGGGCGGGGCGAGATCCGCGCCCTGGTCGGGGGCAACGGTTCGGGCAAGTCGACGCTCATCAAGATCCTTGCCGGTGTCCAGCCGGCTGACCCGGGCGGACGGATCACTGTCGGCGGTGAATCGATCGCTGCCGAGGACATCACCCCGGAGTGGAGCTTCGCCGCCGCGCTCGCCTTCGTTCACCAGGATCTCGGACTGTTCGAGCGCCTGAGCGTCGCCGAGAACGTGTTCGTCGGACTTCCGTATCCCCGTCGAGCCGGCCGGATCGATTGGGGCAAGCTCAACCGAGAGGCCGCGTCGATCCTCGAGCGCCTTCGGGTGACGGTGTCACCGCGCGTGCCGCTCGCGGGTCTGAGGGCCTCGGACCGAACGCTCGTCGCGATCGCTCGAGCTGTCCGGGGGCGCGATGGAACACATGAGGGCGCCCTCGTACTCGACGAGCCCACCGCCCGCCTCGCAGCGCCGGAGGCCGATCGTCTGCTCGATGCTCTCCGCCGGTTCGCGGCAGACGGCCAGACGATTCTGTACGTCTCCCACCGACTGGACGAGGTCCTCGCGATCGCCGACTCGATCGCCGTACTCCGGGATGGCACGGTCGTCGCCGACCGGTCGACCGACGGACTCGACGCCGGAGAGCTGAGCCGCCTGATCGTCGGCCATACCGTCTCTTCAACCGCCGAGGCCGGCGTTGACTCAGCCGTCGGCCCCGCGCTCCTGGAGGTCGAGGACGTGTGGACGGGACCGTTGAAGGGAGTCGACCTGACCCTCGCCGAGGGCGAGATCATCGGCATCACCGGGCTGATCGGCGCAGGCACCTCGAGCCTGTTGCGCGCCATCTACGGCGCGCAGGACCGCCAAGGCGCGGTGCGGCTCGGCGGTCGCGAGCTCCGGAGCGGCGATATCGCCGCAGCGGTGCGCGCCGGCGCTGCGTTCGTGCCGGAGAACCGGCTGCGAGAGGGCGCATTCGTGACGCTCAGCGTGCGCGAAAATCTCTCCGCAAGCCATCTCGCGCGATTTCGTCATCGTCTGTCCTGGATCGATCGGCGCGCCGAGGTCGGGGCCAGTGCTGAGGCGATCAGCACATACGGGGTGCGCTGCCGGTCGCCTGAGATGCCGTTGGCGCTCCTGTCAGGTGGCAATCAGCAGAAGGTGGTGTTCGCCCGGTGGCTGACGGGAGAACCGCGCCTGCTGCTGCTCGACGAGCCGACCCAGGGAGTCGATGTCGGCGCCCGGGCCGAGATCCACCGACAGGTGCGGGCTGCGGCTAAGCGCGGGTGCGGCGTGATCGTCGCCACCTCCGACGCCGATGAGCTACTCGAACTGTCGGACCGAGTCGTCGTTCTCCGCGACGGGAAGGTCGCAGTGTCGGCCGGCCGCGACGAGGTGGACCGCCATTGGCTCGCCCAGCGGGTGTTTGGTCACGACTATCTCCAGGAGAGTCAGCGATGACGACAGAACAGCAGGATCCGGAGACCGCTCTGCCGAAGCGGAGATCGATCGCCGCCGGGCTCCCCGGCCGCCCGCGCCCCTCGCTGTCGGCGATCCTCGAGCAGTACGGGTTGGTGATCTTCCTTGTCGTGCTCATCGCCTTCTTCGCGGTCTGGCCCAAGACATCCGGGACCTTTCTCACGTCCGCGAACATCCGTACGACGCTCGAGAACCAGGCGGTGGTCACGATCGCGGCGCTCGGGGCCCTGATCCCGTTCATCGCGGGCCAGTTCGACCTCACCGTCGGCGCCAACGGGATCGTGGCGACGTTCATCGTCGCCGCGCTGACGACGAAGGCCGGTCTACCTGCGGGAATCAGCTGCATCATCGCGGTCGCCGCTGGAGCGGTCATCGGAGCCGCCAGCGGGATCGTCGTGGCGTACCTCCGAGCCAGCGCGATCGTGATCACGCTCGGAATGGCGACTCTGCTCGGAGGCCTCGTCATCCTGTACAGCAAGAGCAACAGCATCACCGGGATACCAACGAGCCTGATCAATTTCGGCGCGAAGAACTGGCTCGGCGTGCCTCGGCCGCTGTGGCTCACCCTGATCATCCTTCTCCTCATCGGCTACTTCCTCCGCGCGACGGTCACCGGCCGACGGTTGCTGATGATCGGCGAGAATCCCGTCGCATCGGCGCTGGTGGGCATCCGCACCCAGCGCCTGATCCTTCTCGCCTTCGTGCTGGGCGGAGCGCTCTATGCGGTTGCGGGCGTGGTCCTGCTCGCCAACACGGGCTCAGCTTCCCCGTCGGATGGCTTCAGCAACACCTTCCAGGTGCTGACAGCCGTGTTCCTCGGCGCCACAACCGTGCGTCCTGGACGTTTCAACGTCGTCGGCACGATCGTCGGCGTGCTCTTCATCGCCGTGAGCGTCGATGGGCTATCCCTGGCTGGAGCGAGCGATTGGGTACAGCCCGTGTTCACGGGCGCAGCGGTCATCGTCGCCGTTGCCGCCTCGACGGTCTTCGCCCGCCGCCGGGTCACCTGACAGCGTCAGGGTCCCGGAGTAGCGAGCACGAGACCCCGGCGAGTGCTTCTCGCGCGAAGCGATGGCGACGCAGTCCGCCGCCGCGACGTGGATTGCGTACGCAGGGCGGGGAGGCCGTCGCTCTACCAATCGCGTCTCAGGGGAGTTCGAGGAGGTATGTCGAATCGTCGCACCATGAGCCACGAACGCGACCCTGCGACCGATACCGGAAGGCAGTCGCGCGGCATGCGCGAGCGGCTCATCTGCGGGGTCGGAGAGTCGCTGGGGGGCAACGCCACCGCGTTTGGGTACTCGGTGACGATCACGGCCAGCTTCGGCGCGGTCGAAATCGGTCGGGGAAATCCAGGGTTCGGTGACCTGATCGTGTTCGGCTTGGGTGCGGTCATTGCGTTTGGAGGGCTCGAGGGCGTCGCGAGCGGAGGGTTCCGGAGACCGTTGCAAAAAGGGTCTGACGAGGTTGTGCTCCTTGGGACATCGCTGGCGTTCATCTCCATCGTCCTCGCCATTGCCACCGCCCGTGGAGTTGCTGCAGTTCTCACTGGAGCGTGGGCGTGGTTCGGCGGAGCCCTCTGTGCCTCGCTTGTCTTCGCGCTCGTCGAGAGCCTTGAATTCATGCTTGCCGAGTGGGTGCAAGAACGTCGCGGCGAACCTGTTGATGCCGACGAGTAACGGGTCGGCGCGCGACGCCTCGGCGCGCTCATCGGAGGGCCGTGCGGCGCTCAGTTGCACAGGCGCCGGCGGGAAGGGCGCTGCTGACCTTCCGGCGAGCGCTTGGCGCGAGAAGCACTCGTAGCACGCTTGTCGTCCCGGACGGCGCCCGGAGGCCGCCCCCGATGATTGTTTTTCGCGCCTTGCGATCGCCCGGACCGCCGATGTCGGGCTGAGCCGTAGGCGGCCTCTGCGTATGCTCTATGGCCTCACAGGAGCGCGTGAAGTCGGACCCCCTTCTGGAGACGAGCAGAAGCACTAGGAGGCCGGCGGGGTCAGGTCGGGTAAAGCGCAGGCACCGGCCGTTGCGTGGTGGGATGGTTCTCTCCTTGCTTCTGAGGGAGCCTCACGAGGGAGCGGGGCTCCGCGGCCAGCGCGATCCAGAAGTGGTCGCGATGTGCGAGCGGTACTCGCGCTGCTGGAAGCCGCCGATCGTGAGCGCCCCGCACGCGCCGGCCGTATCTCTGGTTGCCGGGCGGATCCGTGCAAGACACCTCCCACCAATCGTCCGGCTTCGGAACGAGCTCTGGTGGCACGCTGATCGATTCGCTTGGTGTTCGAGTGGAACGGCGGCTGTCTATGGTGCGCGGACCATGCGACGCGCCGTTCCGATGTCGGACCGCTCGACGAACGGCTTGGTTTATCCGCGGAGAGCTTGACGGCTCAGGGCGCCCTCGGAGCGGTACGACGGCGCATTGGACTGGTCAGACGCTGCCGCCGCGAGCCCAGAAGCGCAGGCCAACGCTGTCTGCTCCCGTGCGTCTGCGGGTGCGTCGCTCGTGGCGACCGCGACGTTCGCCGGCCGCCTGTGGCGTGTGGCACTGAGCCGGCTGCCGCGCTCAGCCTCTCGGACAGTCGACTACCTCGTCCCGATCAGCGCGTTGCCAGTCTGATCGATGGCAACGCAGAGGTGGGCGGACACGCACGAAACGCCGGCGAGGCCGCTGCTCGAGTCGATCGTGCTGGTGCTCCACGCGCTCGCGTGGCCGGTGGGATCAAGCGTGGTGATCGCGTCGCCGCTCGCGCCCACGATCACGCACGGGCCGCCGGCGACGCAGGAGACGTCCTGTCCCGGCTGGAACGGGTGGAGCCGGTCGACCCCCGGTGTGTACTTGTACGCCGAGGGGCCTCCGGTCGGGTTCGTCGTCGTGGTCACGTCACCGGTGTCGCCGGCGAGAACGCACAGGGAGGTCGTGGGGCAGGAGATCGAGTCGGCTCTGATCGCCGTCGTACTCCGCCACGCCGACATGCCGCCGACGGGGTCGGTCGACGTAGCCAGGCCCGTCCCGACCGCGACGCACAGGGAACTGCCCACGCAGGAGACGTCGCCGAGCTGCTCGCCCGTAATCACGTTCGCCTCCTGCCATGCACCCGCGCCGCCCGTCGGGCTGGTCGCGGTGAACACGTCACCGGCGTTGTCGACGGCGACGCAGAAGCTCGCCGAGGTGCATGTGACCCCGTTCAGCACCCCCTGGGTCGGAAGCGTGAACGTCTGCCAGGCGCTCGCGCCGCCGGTGGGGTCGGTCGAGACGAGCACGTCGCCGCTCAGGCTGTCGGTCGCCACGCAGAACTGGGCGGTCGGGCAGGAGATTCCCGCGAGCCCGATGTCGGAGACGATGTTCGTCGTCGTCCACGTGCTCGGCCCGCCGGCGGGGTTCGAGGTGGTGACGACGTCGCCGTTGTTGTCGACGGCTGCGCACAAGCCGCTCGGCGCGCACGAGATGGACGCGAACTCGCCGCCGTTGCTGATCGGCTCCGGGCCCGTCCACCTGAAGTGGGCCGCTGGTGACAGCGCTGCGGCCGTGTAGCTGTGGCCCTTGGTCACGGTGGCGGTCTGATGCGTGGCGAGGTTGTGGACGGCGACCTCGCCCTGGAGGACCTTGATCGTCGTCCGACCGCAGTAGTCGGTGGTTACCCACTCGGTACCACGGGCGCCAGCGGCCGCGTAGTTTCCCTGCGAGCCGAACGGGCCGCCGTTGTCGCTCACCCACAGCGAGCGGCGCCGGCGCGGCTTGTGCTTGCTCACCGCGGCCGCGCTCGCGCAGGCGAGCGCTCCGGTGAGCTTGAACGTCGTGGTGCCTGAGCGCTGCTGCAGGATCTGCGCGCTCCCGTGCGAGAGCCGGGCGGTCCACTGCTTCGCCGGCGTCGCGATCTCGACAGCGGCGCCGCCGGCGCTCGCGTCCACCGATCCGCCGACGCGGAGCGTTACGGATCGGACGACACGAACGAACCGGCGCGCGTGGGGCTGCTCAACGGCGACGTGGCCGCGGATCGCCGACACGATCACCGTCTTCGCGAGCACCGGACGCGGTTGGCCCGACGCGGCGCTGGCGGGTGTGCCGGCTGCGCCGAGGAGTGCCAGCGCCAGCGCGGTGCGTGTGATCGAGCTATGCATGATGCCGCCCTTTCGATTCGGCCGCGGAGCTAGCTTAGTGCTTTGGAGAGGTTGGCGGGACTGAGTGTGGTGTGCATCGCTGCTCTCCGGCTCGGTTGCGGTGAGGCACAATGCAGCCAACTTACGGACGTGGCGTAGGGGTGTCGTGGACGTCCGCGACGCGCCACGTGTCACGTTGGTGACACAGGTTCGCCCGGCTCGCGGATCCCGTACAGGACCAACGGCTCCTCCCGCCCCCGGAGTTTGAACTCGCCGAGGCTCTCCACCGCGTCGGGATCGGCGAGCCGCGCGGCCGTCGCCTCGGTCAGCAGGATCGGGCGGTCGACCTCCCGCGTCAGCGCCTGCACCCGCGCAGCGACGTTGGTCGTGTCGCCGATGGCCGCGTACTCCATCCGCCGCCCGGACCCGACAGTGCCGGAGACGACCCGCCCTGACGAGAGACCAACTCCGACTCGATCGGCGCCGACGGCGGCGACCACGGCACACGCCGCCGCGAGCGCTCGCGTGGGGTGGTCCTCGGTCGCAAGCGGCGCTCCGAACACAGCCATCACGCCGTCGCCGAGGAAGGTGACGACGCTTCCTCCCTGATCCATGACCGCGTCGGAGACCTGGCCGAGGTAGGTGTTCAGCGCCTCGAGGACCTCCCGCGCCGAGAGGCGCTCGGCGAAGCCCGTGTAGCCGCGCAGGTCGCAGAACATCACCGTCGCGTCGAGCTCCTCGGCGAGCCCGGCCTCCTGCTCGGCCCGCTCGACGACGTGCTGGACGTGATCGCTGGGCACGTAGCGGGCGAACGTGGCGACGAGGATCGCTCGCTCGCGGCGCACCGTCGTCAGGTCAACCACGCCAACGCCGATCCCGCTCACGAACACGGCGGTGAGCGGGGGCATCACCGCCAGCACCGTACCGCCGTCGAACGCGAGCTGGGCGATCCCGGCAAGAACGCACCCCCACACCAGCGCGACCCAGACGCCGAGGTAGCCGACGTTCGTCGTCGCGGCAAGCGGCGCGATCAGGGCCGAGAAGAGGACGATCCCGGCGTCAAGCCAGCCGGGCGCACCGCCCAGGGGAAAGCCGGCGAGCGCCGTCGCGATCGAGTCAGCCTGGATCTCCGAGCCGGAGAGGAGGCTGCCGCCCCCGGCGTCCGTCGGATGAATATCGCCGACGGACTCGGCCGGCACGCCGATCACGGCGATGCGCCCGCGCATGCGGCTTGCCGTCACGCGGCCGTCGAGGATGTCGATGGCCGGGATCTCCGGGACCGTGCCCCGTCCGCCGGGATAGTCGATCAGCGGCGCGGCACCCGGCGCCAGGTGCACCGGGTGCCCGAGGGCGCCCGCGGCGACTAGGGGCACGGACGGCAGGCCGTGGAAGCCGGCGTCGAGGCGATCGACCAGTTCGTCGCTGTTGTCCGGGACGCCATCATAGGCGGGGAGCGCGCCGGCCCTCCTGACGTTCGCATTGCCGCCGAAGATCTGCGTGGTGCCGCGGGGACCGACCTCGCTCGTGACCATCACCACCGGTCGCGCCGCCGAGATCGCCGAGTAAAGCGCGAGATCCTGCGCCGCCGTCGTCGGCTCGGTGATCTGGATGTCGTAGACGATCAGCCGGGGGTGGAGCCGGAGGACGGCTCGCACAAGCCTCCCCTGCAGGCTGCGGGGCCACGGCCACCGCGGGATCCCGGGGGCGGCGAGCGTCTTGTCATCGACGCCGACGATGGTGAACGGTCCCGGGGGCTGCTGGCCGCGCACAGCAAAGCGCACGTTGAGCGTGTCGTTCTCGACGCGCCCCAGCACGCTCGTCCGGCTCACGATCCCGCCGGCAAGCGCGGCGGTGGCCGCGGTCGCGACCAGTAGCGCCAGCCGCCGGCCGCGGTCGGGCCGGCGACGGCGCGGGCTCTGCCGGGAGGCAGACGCCAGGACGGGCCAATCGGCAGTTGACACCAGGGCCAGCCTATCGGCGAGACTGTCGCCCAATGCACTGGCGGCTGCTCGACGACGTCAACGATGCCGAGGTCCGGCGCATCCTCGACATGGCGCGCACGCGAACGTTCGATCGCGACGAGGTGATCTTCCACGAGGGCGATCCGGCCGACACCCTCCACTTGATCGAACGCGGCCGCGTCGCCGTCCGAGCCAGTAACCGCCACGGCCAGCGGGCGACGTTGGCGGTCCTCGGACCGGGTGAGGCGTTCGGGGAGCTGGCGCTGCTCGGGCCTCCCGCGCAACGGAGCGCAACCGTGGTGGCGATCGAGCCGGTGTTGACCCGCTCGATCTACGACGCCGACTTCCGCCGCCTGCGTAGCCAGCATCCGCAGGTCGCCGAGGTGCTCATCGCGCTCCTGTCCGAACACGTGAGGCGGCTCAGCTCGCAGCTCCTCGACGCCCTGTTCCTACCCGCCGAGTCGCGCGTGCGCAAGCGTCTGTTCGAGCTCACCGACCGTTACGAGGAGAGCAGCGGCGAGATCGTGATCCCGCTACGCCAGGAGGATCTAGCCGATCTGGCGGGGACCTCCCGCGCGACCGTCAATCGCGTCCTGCGTGAGGAAGCTGGACGCGGCACCATCAGGCTGGCACGCGGTTCCACCACCGTGCTCGACCGGGACCGGCTGGCGCAGCTGATCTGGTGAGTTGGAAGGCTGAAAGCGTACCCGGCGAGCCGATCGGGACCGGCGCCAGCCGGGAGAGGATGTCCTTGCCCTCTGTCGCCGTCGTCACTAGGGTGGCCCGACTCAAGCAATGAGGGAGCCTCCCTCTCGCGCGCGGGGGGCGGAAGTGAGTTGCGCGGTATCAGAAAGCCGACCGGCCGCGGGACTTCCCGCGGCCGACCACTCTCCAGGATCGAGATCAGACCTACTCGTCGGGGTCACGCACTCCCGAGCAGCTTGATGACATCGATAAGGCTCGCCGACGCCCCGGCCTGCTTGTAGAAGGTCCCGCTGCTGTTCATCGCGAGCCTCAGCCAAACCGTTCCGTGGACCACGTTCCACGGCTCGAGCGGATCCGTGACCGCGAGCGAAATGTTTGCCCACATCGACTCCGCCCCGCCATAGCTGGTGATGTGGTAGCAGCCGGCCTGGACACCCGTGACCGACACGAATAGCGAGGCCCACGAGGGAATCGTGTAGTGCACTTGCGGCGCTACGCAATACCCGGAGCCAGTCGTGCCACCGCTGTCACACATGTTCGCGCTCTCGGTGGCGGAGAATGGGAGGCTGCTCCAGCCGACACCGCCGGCCTTGCAGGTTGACGTGGCCGCCTGCGCCGGAGTGCTGACTGCCGCAGCGCACGCAAGCGCCGCGATCGTGGCCAGGATCGCCGAGACGAGCCGGGAGTGAGAGAGAGTGGGTGTGTTGCGCATCGCCGGTCTCCTTTGGTCGTTGGGTAAGCGATGCGGCCAAGCTACGCCCGCCCGGCGGCTATGTCGTGCAGCGCCGCGACACGTGTTGTGTCGCGTTCTTGACACAACGCTCACACGACCGCTCTCGGCCCGAGCGCTTGAGCGGCTGAGCGCGCAGCACCCACCATCGTTCGCCAAATCGCTCGAAGGCCTCCGCGGCCTCCTCACGTAGGCGCCAAATCGCCCCGCGGGCGGCCGCGATCGAGCGTCGGCGCCGCTAACTCCCCCGGACTCAAGGATCGCGCTTGCGCTTTTGGTCGATCACGAGCCAGTGCCCGCCTTACGCAACCGCGTGGATCCCACAGGCGCGACTTGCCCTGCGACCGGACGATCCGCGCTCGTGCATTGCCATGGATGGAGGCACAGCTCTCCGGCCGCCGTACACTCGCTATCGCCCAATCGCGACCGTCCGGGGATATCGGTCCGTGCGATCGCTTTGACCCGTCCGCCGCCTCGCACCGCGTGATCGCGTTGGCGACGAAGGAGTCGCCGCCCGGGGTTCGTCGAGCGGCCATTCCGGTTACGAACAGGACAGTGGCCGAGGGCCACCGAGCCACACGGGAGCCTCGGCACGAGCCGGGACTATGAGGCCTGGTGCTCCGCCCTAGGTCAACAGCCGGCTTTGGGCGGGGACCATCGGCGCTGGGCGTTCGTGGACGGTGTGGACGATTTCGGTGTTGTCGATGCCGCGGAGATACACGGAGGTGATCGCGAGGTCAGCATGCCCGAGCTGGCGCTGGATCACGAGCAGCGGGACCCCTCGCGGGACATCTCCACCGCGTGCGCGTGACGCAGCTGGTGTGGTGCGAAGCGCCGCCTCACGCCGGCGCGGGCGGCCGCCGCGTGAAGTTGGGTGCGGACCCCGGCGGGCGCCCAGGGCCGCCCGCGGGTCAGGCCGCGCAGAATGCAGAACAACGCACCGACGGGCAGCGCTGAGCGCAATGTGAGCCAGGGGGCGAGTTGCTCCCACGCCCAGCGGTCCATGCCGACCTCGCGGCGCTTGCCGCCTTTGCCGTGTCGGACCAGGATCGCGCCTCTGGTTGAGTCAAGGTCGCTTTCGGCCAGCGCGAGCGCTTCGCTAACGCGGAGGCCGGGGCGCCAGAGCACCACGATCAGGCCGCGGAGTCTGGCGCCCTCGGCGTCGCTGCCGGCGGCGTGCATGACGGCGATGATCTGCTCCACAGTGGGCGGGTCTGCCGGGTAGCGCAGACCTTTCTTGTGGGGTGGGCGTCCGACGTGGAACGCGGGCAGGGTCGCTGGTGAGCTGGGCGACCAGCGATGTCGAGGAGGACGGTGGATGGCATGAGGGCCTCCCTCAGACGATGGTTGATCGCACCATCGTCGCGCCGCCTCAGATCGGCGCCACACGGGCGATCGCGTTTCGCGCGTAGCACTCACCCACGGCCAGCTCGGTCGGCTGGCATTGCCTATGCGATCGGCGCGGGATCGAGGATCTATGAGAGTGCCCCTCAGGCGACGATGCGGGAGCGATGGGTTCCTGTTCGTGTCAGTTGGCCTGGGTCGAAAGGCGGCTGACCTGGTCGAGGACGCGTTTGGCGAGAATCACTTCGGTCCCGGCCAGGCCGACCGAGCAGTGAAGGGTGACCTCCTCTGGGCTTTGGCGGCCGGGATGCCTGCCGCTGATCACCGCGCTCAGCTCGACCAGAGCCCCCCGGTCAATGAAGAACGGCGCGCCGTAGGCTGTCGCCTGATCGGGGGAGTCACAGGTGATCAGACGGGCCCTGTCGACCAGCTCAAGCGGGGTCTCGTGCCCATCGAGTGTCTTCGGGCCAACCGTGATGACGTGGGTGCCCGCAGCCACGTCAGTTGCGTCGATGACCGGGCTGGCGGACCGGGTGGCCAGGATGATCACGTCGGCCCCGCGAACCGCCTCGCCCGCGCCGTCGACAGCCTCTGCCGCGAGCCCCAGCTCTCGGGTGACATTCTCGGCGAACCGGCTCCGGCGCGTGGTGTCGCGGCTATAGATCCGGACAGTCCCCACGCGACGGACCGCTCGCAGCGCCCATAGCTGCGTCCACGCTTGGCGGCCTGAGCCGATGACGGCGACCGTCTCGGCGTCGGCTCGGGCCAGCGCATCGGCAGCGACCGCGCCGAGCGCGCCAGTCCGCCGGCCGCCGAGCTCATCCCCGACGACCACGCACTCCAGCTCGCCGTCGTCGTTCCACACCGCGACCAGCTGATCGCCGGCGGGCTCACCGACCCGATAGGCCCGGAAACCGGCGGGACCGCCGCTCACGCCGCCGACGGTGAACACGTAGTCGAGGTCATCCAGCTGCGCCCTGACTCGCGGCGGCGCCGACAGCCGTCCGTCACCGGTCAGCAACACCGCCTCACGCATCGCGCTGACGGCGTCCGCGGCGCTCAGCCCGAGCACCTCGTCATCACCCAACAGCCGGCACCTCACCGCGCTCAGGCTACCGCGCCCGCGCTCAGAGAAGGGGCACGACTCGCGAACCCCCGAACCAGATGCTTCCAGGACGGCCTCGTCGACGGGCGCCCTGAGTGCTCCTTCAGTCAGGCCAGGGCCAAGGGGAGCAATCCCCCGACCCGGCTAACCCAGCCGCAAACGAAGGAGAAGTCCGGATGACCGGATCACTCAGCGCCGGCCGGCCTCGCTCGGCCTGAAGCAAGCATCGATCACCTTGCGCTTCTACTCTCTGGTCGTCGGCTGTGAGAGGGACCGCGTCCACCGACCCGCTACCGCGGACGACGTCCCCACCGCAAGGAGTTCGACATGAACGGCACCGCTGAGTTTCAGACGATTTCGCCGACGACACTGGCCGAGATTCTTGGCCGCGAGCACACAATGGACAGCGGCATTCGGCCACTGTGGGCGCCGATGCCACGCGCCACAGGGCCGGCGTTCACCGTTCGCTGCCCACGGGGCGACAATCTCATGCTCCATGCCGCGATCCACCGCGCCGATCGCGGCTCGGTCATCGTCGTACAAGCCGGAGACGTCGAGTATGCCGTCTGCGGCGGCAACGTATGCGCGGTCGCTCAACGCAGAGGCATCGCAGCGTTCGTCATCGACGGCGTGATCCGCGACATCGCGGAGGTGCGGGCGATCGGCTTCCCAGTCTTTGCCAGAGGCGTCATGCCCATTCCCGGCGGAAAGAACGTCGTTGAGCCGCTCAACGAGCCGGTGCGGTGTGGTGGCGTTACCGTCGGCGCGAGCGACATGGTCGTCGCCGACGAGGAGGGGATCGTGGTTGTTCCGAGTGCCCGCCGTGAGCAGGCATTCGGCGAGGCCCAGGCCAAGGTGGCGCAGGAGGCCGGCGAGTCGCTCGAAGCGTGGGAGACCGCCCATCGCTCCAGGATCGACAACATCCTCGCCAAGCACGGATTCACCGACTGACGATCCGGCTCATCCAACCCCTAGCCCCAGATCCTCCCGTACGTTCGCCGAGCTGCGTCGCGACGCACTCCCCTCTCGACTGGATCGTGCCTCCTGCTGTCACGCAAAGTCAGCACTGTCGCGGCGCGTCAGCCTGAACGCGACTGCATAGGCATTTCGTACCTTGACCCCTTGCGCGCGGCGTGAGCGCCTTCGCGTGAATGCGCGCGTTCACGGCGCCGTGAGCGGCGGAGCCAACCGCGCCTGGTTCTCGTCGGCGAAGCGGAGGCGGTGGATACGCTGTCGCCAGATGAGCGAGCAACGTGCGGGAGGTGGCGGACTGCGCCAGCGGCGCGAGGCGATCGTGCTCGAGCACATGGACTCGGAGAACCGCCACGACTTCGACGCCACGATCGGGACGTTCTCGCATCCGCGCTATGAGCTCGTCCCAACGGGCGACGTCTTCGACGGCGAAACAGAAGTCCGCGCGTATTTTGCCAAGAGCCGCGCCGCCTTCCCCGACCAGCGCAACGAACTCGTCGCGATGCATCACACCGACGACGCCGTCATCGTCGAGTTCGACCTCCTCGGCACACATCTGGGCCGCCTGCGCGCGCTACCGCCGACGGGGCGCTCGTTTCGCTGCCGCATGACGGCTTTCTTCCTGTTCGACGGCGAGCAGCTCGTGTGCGAGCGCGTCTACTTCGACCAGCAATCCATCATGCGTCAGCTCGGGCTCGCCCACGAGCCGACGTCGCTGGCAGGCAGGCTCTCCATGGTGGCGAGCCACCCGGTGACGATCGGCCGCACGCTGCTCAACACCCTCACCCGCCACAACTGAACGCGCCTCGTGTCTTGACGGAATGCAGACCTAGGGCTCTCTGAGCGCTCCATCGACCGCCTGCTGACCCGGTCCGTCGCCGCTGAGATAGACGACCTCCCAATAGTTCTCCTCAGGATCGGCGAAGTAGGCATGGCGGCCCGCGAACTCGGCTGGGGCCGACGGCGCCTTGGTCACTGTGGCCCCCGCATCCCTGGCTGCGGTTATCGCTTCGTCGACCTGCTCGGGGCGATCGACGTTGATGCCGAGGGTGAACCCACGCATGCCCCGCGCGGGCGTAGCCGCTCGCGCTTGCCCGTCGGCGGCCAGCTTCTCCCTCGGGAACAACGCCAGCAAGGCGCCGCGGAGCTGGAAGGCGCAGAAATCCTCGGCTTCGATTGCCACCTCCCAGCCCAGCGCCGAGTAGAAGCTGCGCAGGCGCGCCAAATCGCTGGCGCCGAGCGTGACGACGTTCAGGCGTGCGGGGACCATCGGGAAAACCTACCTCCGATCGCCGGCATCGCGCCAGTGGGGACCCGCCCGATCACGGCGTCGAGGAGACGATGCGTTGTCTGCGGCGGTCCGGCCCGGCGGTGGCGCGCCGCCGCGCGCCGGACGCTCGTAATCCGGGCGAGAGCAACGGGAAGCTGATGTCGATGCTCAGGCCACCGCCGGTTCTGGCGCTCGCGTCGATCGTGGCGTCGTGGCCGTCGGCGATCGCGCGGACGATGGCAAGACCGAGCCCGGTGCCGTCGGCGGCGTCCGGGTGAGAGCGAAGGCGCTGGAAGGGTCGGAACAGGCGGTCGACCTCGTCCGTTGGGATCACGGGGCCGGTGTTCGCGATCGTGAGGACGGCGCGCCCCGCGGCGGTGTGCGTCGCGAGGTCGACTCGGCCGTGGGGAATGTTGTGACGGACGGCGTTTTCGACCAGGTTCGTCACAAGGCGCTCGACCAGTTCTGGGTTGCCGAGCGTGACGGCCGGCTCGAGGGTTGTGATCCGTTGGAGTGTGTGAGGGTCGTGGGCTCGCATGACCTCGGCGGCGGTCACGGCGAGATCGATGGGCTCGCGTCGCAGTTGGTCGTACTCGCCGCGGGCGAGCGTGAGGAGCGCCTCGAGCAGCCGTTCCTGGCGCTTGCAGCCGGCAACGACGCGCTCGCCCATCTTTCGCAGAGCGTCGGCGTCGGCGTCCGGGTCCGCGAGCGCGATGCCCGCGATTGCGAGTGCGAGTGTGATCTCGCGTCGCAGTTCGTGAGCGGCGTAGGCGGCGAAGCACTCCACGTTCAGTGCCCGGCGACAAAGCGGGCCACGATGGCCTTTGTGATGAAGCCGTGGGTAACGCCGACGCACGCGTCGCCCGCCTGGAGCACCGCTGGCTGATTCAACTGGATCCCCGCGCCGGCGACCATTTCGTGGGTGATCTGGCCGTTGGTGGACGGATCGGGGAAGCTCGGAAAGCCACGGCTCCGGATACAGCGGGCGAAGGCCATGAACGCGGCTTTGTGCGCCCGAGTCTGTGCGGCGGTCGTGTCCGTCTGACCGAACGGAAGCAGGTGCGCGCAATCCGGCAAGGCGGCTCGGAACGCAGGTGAGTGAGGCGTGTTCGGAGCGAGCTCGGCTTTGAGGTCCGAGAGGGTCGGGTTGGCAAGGCCCGCCACGCCGTCGTTGCGCATGCAACCGGTGAACTCGAGGATCTCGCGCTGGGCCTGGGCGGGGTTGGGATCGCCGCCATTTTGGCCAGAAGCACCAGCCGTTGCGGCGGACTGCGAGCCACAGGCGGCGACGAGGATGGAGCACGCGGCAGCCGTGATCACAGCGGGACGGATGCGGTGGCGAGGACGGATGGCATGGTCAACCGGTCGAGTTCGCATGCCCCCGGAAGCTACGGATCGAGTGGCTTGGTGTCGTCGGCCGCAGGAACGAACTTGCCGTCGCTCGTGAGAGGGAAGCCGAACGTGCCTCTTCGCCGGAGTGTCCCTCTCACGTATGACCCTCCCAGGAGTGATGACCCCCTTTCGGAGGCATGGCAACCTGCTTTTCATGAACATCGCGGAGACGCTCAGATCAGAACCGGTGGCACGGTTCGTGGAGAACGCGCGCGACGGGCTTGCGCTGACGTTCGTCGGTCGCGGCGAGCCGGGTCCGCCGGTCGGTCGACGGCGCGAGCAGCTGATGACGACCGCCGCGATCGTCGGCTCGGTCCTGATCGGCCTGTCGCTGCTGGCGGTCGCGGTCAGGCGCGACGGTTCGGGGAGGGGCGACGAACTTGCCGCCGTGTTCGCCGGCCTGCTGTTGCTGGCGCCTCGGTTCCGGCTGACGGCGTGGCGCCTCGGATTGTTCATTTGCGCTGGGGGTGGGCGTCGTCGGGGAGAGCTCGAGGGCCGTGACGTTGGAGGTCGTGGTGCTGGTTGCGCTGTTCTGCCTGGCCGCGAGCATCGTCCAGCGGGTCGTGCTGTGGTGGATGTGCGGCCTGATGCTGGCGGTCCTGTGGATCGCGATGCCGGTGCAGGCAGGCACCAACGCGGTTGGTGTGTCCGGCCTGATCGTCGCGGCGGCCGTGGCGATGGACGCAATCCGAGGTTGGCGACAGACCCGCGAGGCGCTGGTGGTCGAGACCGAGCACGCCGAGCAGGAGCAGGCCCGTCGGGCGGTCTTGGAGGAGCGGGCGCGGATCGGCCGCGAGCTGCATGACGTCGTCGCGCATCACATGTCGTTGATCGCGGTCCAGGCGGAGACGGCCCCCTACCGGGTCGGTGAGATCTCGGAGTCGGTCAGCGGTGAGTTCACCGCGATCAGCGCGGCCGCGCGTGCCGCGCTGGCAGAGATGCGGCGCCTGCTTGGCGTGCTCCGCAACGACGAGGAGGCGGCGCGGACGCCGCAGCCGCAGATCGACCAGATCGACGAAATGATCACCACGGCCCGCAACGCCGGCATCACCGTCGAGTACACGCCGGCCGGCGCTCTTGACTCTGTGCCCCAGAGCGTCGGGTTGTGCGCCTACCGGATCGTGCAGGAGGCGCTGACCAACGCGAGCCGCCACGCGCCCGGCGCCCCGGTGACCGTCCAGCTGGTCCGTAACGAGGACGCGCTGCGGCTGGAGGTGGTCAACGGTCACGGTCGCACGGCGGTGCCAGCCGACGACGACACGGGGCTCGGCCAGGGGCTGACGGGCATGCGCGAGCGCGCGAGCCTGCTCGGCGGCGCGCTCACCGCCGGCGCGACAACCGACGGTGGCTTCGCGGTCACCGCCGTCCTCCCGATCGATGACGTCTGATCAATCGCAAGCCGTGACCCGCTGCCTGATCGTCGACGACCAGGCGATGGTGCGCGACGGGTTCGGTGCGCTGCTCGACGCCCAGCCAGGGCTCACCGTCGTCGGGCTGGCCGCCAACGGCGCGGAGGCCGTGAGGCTCGCCGGGGAGCTGAAGCCGGACGTCGTTCTCATGGACGTCCGGATGCCGGTGATGGACGGTCTGGCCGCGACCGCCGAGATCCTCGGCGGCGACTCGACGGAGGAGCGGCCGCGGGTGCTGATCCTCACCACGTTCGACCTCGACGACTACGTCTACGAGGCGCTGCGCGCCGGCGCGAGCGGCTTCCTGCTCAAGGACGCGCCAGGCGGGGAGCTCGTCCACGCGGTCCGAGTGGTCGCGGCGGGCGACGCACTGCTCGCCCCGTCGATCACGAAGCGGCTGATCGCCGAGTTCGCCTGCCGTCGCGAGCGTCACCCGGGCACCCCACAGGGGCTCGACGAACTGACCCCACGGGAACTCGAGGTCCTGCGACTGATCGCCCGCGGCATGTCCAACGCCGAGATCGGTCGAGAGCTGTTCATCACCGAGCAGACGACCAAGAGCCACGTCGGCAGGATCCTGATGAAACTGCATCTCCGCGACCGCGTGCAGGCGGTCGTCCTCGCCTACGAGTCGGGCCTGATCTCACCCGGGGAGTGACCGACGGGCACGGTGTGAGACCGGTGCTACACATCGGGGATGCCGACCACGCGCACGAAGTGGTACGAGGAGCCTGAGGAGGTCGCACACGACCGGATCGGAGCGCGGCTGTGAGCTTCGCCCCGGGCGCGCCGAATGGGGGCCGGGTGGCCGCCGACGAGCGGTTCCTCGTCACCGGGGCCCATGGCTGCATCGGCGCCTGGGTCGTCCGCCGGCTCGTTTCCGAGGGCGCCCACGTGGTGGCGCTCGATGTCTCTGACGACGACCGCCGCCTGCGGCTGGTCCTCAGCGAGGCCGAGCTGGCGACACTGCCCGCGGTACGAACCGACATCACCGACCTTGACAGCCTGGAGCACACGCTCGCCGAGCACGAGATCACCAATGTCATCCACCTGGCGGCACTCCAGGTCCCCTTCTGCCGCGCCGACCCATCGCTCGGCGCCCGCGTCAACGTGGTGGGGACCGTCAACGTGCTGGAGGCCGCGGCGCGCCGCTCGTCCCCGATGGCGCCGGTCGTCTACGCGTCGTCGATCGCGGCCTATGACGCGGTCGACGCCGGAGCTGACGGTGACGCTCCGCCGGCCACCGCGTCGCTGTCGGCAGACGGCGGCGTGCCCGGGACGCTCTACGGCGTCTACAAGCGCGCCAACGAAGGGACGGCCGCGCTGTACTGGAGCGACCGGGGACTGGCCAGCGTCGGGCTGCGACCGCACACCGTCTACGGGCCGGGGCGCGACCAGGGCCTGACGTCGTCCCCGACGGCCGCGATGCTCGCCGCCGCGGCCGGCCGGCCGTTCGAGATCCCGTTCGGCGGGAGCATGCAGATGCAGTACGCCCCCGATGTGGCCGCCGCGTTCATCCTCGCCTCGCGCTCGCAGGCGCGGTCAGCCGGCGTTCACAACCTCAACGGCCGCAGCGTGCACATGTCCGAGGTCGTCGCCGCGATCGCCGCGGCGGCGCCCGAGTCCGCCGGCACGATCACGTTCGTCAACACGGAACTGCCCTTCCCGGCGGAGGTTGACCACGCCTCGCTGCGCCAGGTCATCAGCGAGCCACCGGAGACGCCCCTGCACGAGGGGATCCGCGAGACGATCCTGAGGTTCCGCGAGCTCATCGCGGCCGGCGCGCTGGCCTGACGCCGACGCCGACGCCGACGCCGGAGGGCGTCCCCGGTGGTCGATGAGATCGTCGCTCGCCCGGTTCACCCGAGCGCGGCGGCTTCTGCCGCCGGGGAGGGCGCGATGTCGGGCAGGCGCAGCATGCGGAAGGAGTTGACGAGCCCCAGTCCACCGGCCAGGATCGGGATGAGCAGGGCGAGCTGCAGCGCGAGGTTGGTGGAGTCGGTGTTGATCTTGAGAATCTCGTCCTGAACGGCCGGGGGCTCGTCGGCGACGAGCTTCGCGAGGTGGGTGGTGCTCATCACCTCCGCGTTGTTCTCGAGCGTCTTCGAGATCTGCTGCTGCTGGGAGGCTGGGATGACGGCGCTGTCGTTGACCATGGTGGTGAACGCCACGGAGAGGGTCGCGAGCAGGACGCCGCCTGCCATCGCGAGGCCAAACGACAGCCCGAACGAGCCGGCAGCTGAGTTGACGCCGGCGGCCTCACTGATGCGCTCGTCGTCGATCGGGGCCAACGTGTAGTTGTTGAGCTGGGACACCAGCAGGCCCAGTCCCGCTCCCGTGACGGCCAGCGGCCCAAGCAGAGCCCAGCCCGAGTCCGCCGAGGGAACGATCGGGATCAGCAGCGCGATGCCGACGGTGGTGAGCCCGAACCCGAGCCGGATGACGCTCGCCGAGCGCCGGTGTCCGCTACGTTTTCCCGCCACGATCGCCGTCGCGAACATCGTCAGTGAGAGTGGGGCGAGGGACAGGCCGGTCTCCATTGCGTTGTACTCGAGCTTGATCTGCAGGAAGATCGGAAGGGCGATCATCGCTCCACCCAGCGTGACGTTCTGCAGCATCTGCCCGGAGATTCCGAGCCGGAAGTGGGGGTGGCGGAACAGGCCCGGGTCCAGAAGCGTCACCTTACCCTCACGGTGGCGTCGCACGAGCCAGCGGGCCAACCCCCACAACGCCAGCGCGCCGAGCGCGATCAGCAGAGCGACGTAGTCGCCGCCCTCCTGCCACACCAGGATGCCGAGCACCACGCCGCCCATACCCAGGACCGAGAGGATCGCTCCGACGACGTCGACGTGTCGGTCGCCCGTGTACGGCACATCCTTGACGAGCTTGATCTGCGAGAGAACGATCGCGATCACGAGGAGCTCGAGCATGAAGCCGACGCGCCAGGACAGGTAGGTCGTCAGAAACCCGCCGAGAAGTGGCCCGATCGCCGCCGCGATCGCGGCGGACGCGCCCACGAGCGCAAATGTCTTCTTCTGGGCGGCCCCCTCGAAGTTTCCGTGGATGAGTGACTGCATCGCCGGCAGCAGGAGGGAGGCGCCGAGGCCGCCGATGATCGCCCAGAAGATCACGATCGCCGTGACGGTCTGGGCCAGGGTCATCGCCGCCGCGCCGACGGCGTAGCCCAGGAGGCCGAGCACATAGGCTCGCTTGCGGCCGATCAGATCCCCGACCTTGCTGTTGATGAGGATGAACGCCGCCGAGACGAGCGCCTCGAGCGCGATCGCGGACTGGACCGAGCTCACCGTGGTCCCGAGATCGTGAACGACCTTTGCGATTGACACGTTCATCAGGGACGTGTCGATGACGAGCACGAACATCGCCATCGCCAGCAGGACCGACAGGCGCGTGCTCCCCTGTCCCGCCGCGGTGGTCTCGACGGTGGCGTCATCCGTCACGGGACGCCATCCATATCTGTTCGTGCCCGTGGAACCCCACTTGGCCCGAGTCGGTCATCGAGCCATTCGACTCCGGATCCGGCGGACTGCCATCACCCGTTTCGGGGGAGGCGCCGGGAATCGCTCGCGCCGCGGCAGGAGGGGTGGCGCGCCTTAACGCCGAAGGCCCGCACAGGGCGGGCCTCGGGGCATCAGAAGATCAGGCGATTATTTTTTGCTCGGGGGGCGTTCGCAAGGAAGGGCTCATCCCGCTGTGTGCCTTCGCTGTCTGACACGAGCCGTATCGGCAGGTCGGCGGCCGAGCATGAGCCCCTGTCGCACGCCCAGTAGATCAGGGCGCAGGGTGGGCGATGTGGATCGCCAGTGACGGCGCATCGTTGTTGGTGGTGGTGAGGTCTTGGACCCTCTGGCTCGCCGTGGGCGTGAGCGTGAGCCCGCGGTGGGAATGCCGTTGGATGAAGCCCGCGGCGCTCAGGTTCTGCAGGGCGAGGGTGATGGTGGGTCGCTGCGCGGCGGTCAGCCGGGCGAGGGCCTGGTGGGGGAGCGAGAGGGGGATCACGATGCCGTCGGGTGTGACCCAGCCGCAGGTGTCGGCCAGCAGCCAGAGGGTCAGGAGCAGGCGGTCTTCGGCTCGGGGCAGGTGGGCGGCCAGGCCATGGATGGCGTGGCGGCGCCGGACGGCTTCGACGCGGCGGTGCAGGTTGGTCAGGAGCACCGGCCATCGCGCCACAGCCCGGCCGAACGCCGTGCCAAGCACGACGATCCGGGCGGCGCTCAGGGCGCTGATGGCCTCCCGGCCTCCGAGGGCGCTCTCGAGAGGCTCGGGGTCGGCGGGCAGGAGCGCGTCGCCGGGGCCCAGCAGCTCGAATGCGATGTGGCGGCCGAGCGCGACTTCGCGGCTGACGATCCCCGCGTTGACGATCAGCCCGAGGATCTGGCGGCCGTCTGGGCGCAGCGGCGGAATCCACTTTCCGCGAGGAACGCGCACCAGTTGCGCCTGGGTAGCGCGACGAACTGCCACCCAGTCCTCTGGGGGGATTCCCGACCCCAATTCCGGCTCGAGATCGATCGCGGAAGCGCCTGAGATCGAAGTCGGCGCCGGCGCCGGAAGAGCCGCAGCCTCGGGCAAGGCAGGTCGGGCTCGGTGTACGGACGGCATCACGGCTCCTCAGGGTCGCGTGGTCTGCCGGGAGGAACCGCGCACTCACAGATGAAGCGCCCGGCCGCCGTCCTATGTCGTCATCGGCACCGCGAAACTCAGCCCGCGACGCCGAAGCCCGACTCGAACGGCGGGTCCACCCCTCGGGGCCGATGTGCCAGACTCCGTCTCAGTTCGTGCAGGTTCCCGCTGGGCAACTGCGCGGAACTCTTGCGCTTCCGGCAGATCTGCCGTCTTTCCCTTCTTCGGGCGTGGGATCACATCCGGTTGAGGGAGAGGCGAGAAGGACATGCAATGTCCGTCGACTCCGAACTGCAGCGGCCGGGAACATCGCTGGCCGTGGCGCTGTCCAACGCGATCGTGGGGCTGCTGCGCGAGTACACGGGTCGGGGGCCGACCAGGGCCCGAACCACGATCCGTGACAACGTGGTCCTGGTCATGCTCGAGCAGACGCTGACCAAGGGGGAGCAGGTCCTCGTCGACAAAGGCCGCATCGAGAATGTTCTGGCGCTGCGGCGCGAGTACCAGGAAGCGATGCGCGAGGAGGGCAACGCCCGGGTCGCCGAGCTCACGGGCCGGAGGGTGCTGGCGATGATGAGCGCCAATCATGTGAACCCCGACCTCGGCGCCGAGATCTACGTACTCGATGGGCCACCCGCCGAGCAGTGGGTCGCAGGGCCGGACTCGTCCGCCGACTCCTAGCCCGTGTGTGGGACCCGGTGGCCGTACGCCCGCCCCCGGGCGCACGACCAGCCAGGCCCGTGATGGATGGCCGACGCGCGAAGCGCGGCCTCCTGGCCCGGTCTCGCACGTGCCCACACGTCAGTCCGATCGCGCTGTGAGAACCGCAGGTCCGGCAAGGAGCAGCGGCCCGCCACAGGCGAGGTCTCGACCGGCAGGACAGCCCTTCCCTCCACACACCAGCCGCGGACACGGGTCCTGAGGCGTGGTAGCGGCCGGTCTGACTCTGTACCCGCCGTCGTCACCGACGTTGATTTACACATGAACGATCCTGGCCCAGGTCGGGGCAAGCAGTTGCCTTCTGGTCGGACCGGGACCGGTAATCGAACGTGCGGTTGCCGAAATCGTTCCGTGCTCGCGCCCACAACCCCTACGGCGATCGATGACCGTCAGCTGGGGTCGTGCACGCGTACCATACCTCGCACCGGCGATCCGACGCGCCGCCGACGTCCTCCTCGCGGCACGCACACAGCCGGGCCCGCCAGGCGCGCCGTCCAGCTGCGGGGCTCAGTTGGCGCGAGAGTCGTGATGCCAGTACGGGGCGCCCTGCGCGTGACGGAAGGCGTCCAGGTCGCGGCGCATCGCCATCGCGGACGGACCTCGGCGACGACCCGCCATGGTGTCGCGGCGCGGATCCCCCTGCGGCCGCGCGCGAGGCGTGGCGGAGCGCGCGTCGTGGCGATCTGACAACAGGCGTCGCACGGCGGTGGAGAATCTCGTCTGGTTCAGTAAACGCATATTGCACCCTGGTCGGCATGATCCCTGCCACGCACGCGCCCACTGGCTACCCCACCTGGGGAGTCGCAAACAGTGTGATCGTGCATCGTGAGCTCGCTCACCCTTGCGACAATGCCGGCGACGACGACGCGTTCGTCCGCCCGGCGAATCCCCGCCCGCCACAAAGGAGACGCATGTCCCGTTTTGCGAAGGTCAATCTGCTCGAGGTCGAGAACTCCGTCGGCGAGCGGGTTCCGGGACTCGAGGGTCGGTTCGGTCGCAAGCACCTCGGCTCCCGAGATCTCGGGATCAGCCATTTTCGCTATGCGGCCAATCTGCGCAGCCCGATGGCGCATAGCCACCGTGAGCAGGAGGAGGCGTACGTCGTGGTCGCCGGTTCCGGTCGGGTGCTCCTCGATGACGAGGTCCAGGAGTTGCGTCAATGGGATGTCATCCGCGTCGCGCCCGAAGTCGTGCGTGCCTTTGAGGCCGGGCCTGACGGGCTGGACATCATCGCCGTGGGAGGTCCGAAGCCCGAGGATGGCGACGGCGTCAGGGCATCAGCGACCTGGCCCGACGGCGAGTAGGGCACGCGCGAACCCGGTCGCGGCCCTCAGCCGACGACCCGCTACGCCGGCTTGACGAGGTGACGCTCCGCGGTCCCCTCGGCCAGGACCCTGGTGCCGAGGCTAGTGATCTGAAAGCGCGGCGACCGCTCGAATGAGATCGAGGAGACCAGCTCGGCGTCCTCGAGCTTGTCGAGCGCGCGGCGGACGCGCACCATGAGCTGCAGAGGCCTGGTCTGCCCGATGCCGGGGAAGTCCCGGAGCAGGTACTCGCACAACTGCTGGGGTCGCAGGTTGCGTCCGGGGGCCACGGCCTCGGGTCCCAGGCCCGGCAGCACGATCACGGCCAATTCCTCGATGCTGAGCTGCTTCAGACGGTCGATCTCGGCCTGAACGCTGGCCTCGAGAGCGATCCTCTCCTCGCTCTTGCGAAACAGGCGCATGACCGAGAGGATCGCGTCTGGGACGCGGCGATGCAATCCCGGCTCTCTAGGATGCGGCGAGGTACCCCAGATGCGCGCTTCATCACGGCCCCCTTCAGACGATCCACGCGGGGCCGCTCCGGTCGGCTCGCAGAACGGTCGGGCACCGGGGGGCCAGAGCGCAAGTGCCTACCGGTTCGTCGTCCTGGCGTACATCGTCGCCGTCTCCATGCCGCCGATCGGGTTCGTTCTGGGGCTCATCCTTGCTGTCCGTTTCGACAAGCCCACCTCCAAACACGGCATGTGGGTCATCGCCGTCAGCGTGCTCGCCGCCCTCGTGTGGACCGCGATCATCGCCGGTGGCGCGCTGAACACCCCCAGCACCGACTTCTGAGCCGGGGGGCGGAGTTGCCCGGCCGCGCTCTGGTCCCGGCGACGTCAGCCGGGCGCTCGAGGCGCCGACACCATGGCTCGGGAGCTTCAACACCAAGACGGTGTGGTGCAACACCCAGGGCCTTGACTGCCGCGAGACCAGCGGGGGCGGCTGGGGGTGGCCGTTCCCACCCTGGGACTCAGGGCATCGCCGTGCATAGGTGAGTGACCGACCCCGCCCGTTGATCAACGGGCGGGGTCACCCACCCGCCTCCGGCTCGATCACCGGAGCCGGCCGCGGGCCGACGGGGTGACGGGGCGACGGGCCGACGGGCCGACGGGCCGACGGGCCGACGAGGCGTTCTAGCATCGGCCCGCGATGCCGCTGCCCTCAGCCCTTCGCTCACGAACGCCCGACGCGATCAGGAACCACTCCGAGCTGCGCGCCGTGGCGCTGGCCGCCGGGCTCATCCCGCCCCGGCCGATGCACACCGGCGCGGAGGGCGACCTGCTGCGGCGCTACGCCGCCGGGGCGACCTGCGTCGTGGAGATCGGCGTCTATGAGGGGTCCTCGGCGGTGGTGTTCTGCGACGTCCTGGGGCCCGAGGCCGAGCTGCACCTCATCGATCCGTTCACCGATGAGAGCGGGTGGGCGATGCGCGCCGGCTGGCACGGAACGCCATTCGCCACCCGGCTCGCGGTGCGCCGCTACGCGCGCGGCGGGCCGCGGATCCGCTGGCACGTCGCCCGCAGCCAGGACGTCGGGCGTGCGTGGACGGGCCCGTCTCCGAGCCTCGTCTTCATCGACGGGGATCACAGCCCGGAGGGTTGCGGCGAGGACTGGGAGGTCTGGCATCCCCACGTGCGGGTTGGCGGGGCGGTCGCGTTCCACGACGCCCGCCACGGCCGCGCGGGCGGTACTGGCAGCAGCCCGGGCCCGACGGGCGTGGTCGACGAACTGCGCGCGCGGACGCCCGACGGCTGGCGGATCGGCGCAGAGGTCCACAGCCTCGTGGTGTTCGAGCGGGTTGCCGGCCCGGCGCGGGCGGTCTGACGCGAGCGATTGCGTAACCGGCGACCGGGTGGGTAGTCACGGCAGACTCCCAACCGACGAGATTGGAGCGCTGGTATGGCAGACGAACTCAAGGGCAAGACGATCGCGATCATCGCCACCGACGGCGTGGAGCAGGTGGAGCTCACCGAGCCGCGCAAGGCGGTCGAGAACGCCGGCGCGACCACCGTGCTGCTGTCACCCGACACGGGCGAGATCCAGGCCATGAACTCGGACATCAACCCCGCGGACACGTTCACGGTGGACAAGGCGATCGGCGACGCGTCGCCTGACGACTACGACGGCCTGATCCTCCCGGGCGGCACGGTGAACGCCGACAGGCTGCGCCTGGAGGACACGGTGGTCTCATTCGTCCAGGATCACTTCAGGTCGGGGAAGCCCGCGGGCGTGATCTGCCACGGGCCGTGGGCGCTGGTGGAGGCCGATCTGGTGCGCGATCGCACGCTGACCTCGTTCCCGAGCCTCCAGACCGATATCCGCAACGCCGGCGGCAACTGGGTCGACGAGGAGGTCGTGGTGGATCAGGGCCTCGTCACCTCGCGCAACCCCGACGACCTGCCGGCGTTCTGCGCCAAGATCATCGAGGAGTTCGGGGAGGGCAAGCACGACGTGGCCTCGGCCGGCGCCACGGCCTGACTTGCCGTGCCGGTGCTGGCGCTCACCTTCGACGACGGTCCCGACCCCGTCTGGACCCCCAGGCTCCTCGACCTGCTCGGGGCGCTCGGCGCCCGCGCCACCTTCTTTCCCATCGCCGGGCGTGCCGCCGAGCACGCCGCGATCGTCGAGCGGATGCGGGCCGAGGGGCACGCGATCGGCCTGCACTGCGACCAGCACGTCCGCCACAGCGAGCGCGACATGGCATGGCTGATGCGCGACACCGACGCGGCACTCGGGCACCTCGCCGGGGTGGGGGTGAGGCCGGCGTTCTGGCGGACCCCGTGGGGGGACATGGCGCCCTGGTCGACCCAGATCGCCCGCGACCACGATCTCCGGCTGATCGGTTGGAGCACCGACAGCCACGATTGGCGAGGGGATCCCGCCGCTGAGATGTTCGAGGCGACGCGCGAGGGGCTCACCGAGGGCGCCATCGTCCTGGCCCATGACGGCCTGGGCCCGGGCGCCCGGCGAGAGAGCGTGGAGGCGACGCTCGACTACGTCGGGCTGGTCGGGGAGCACTGCCGCGAGCACGGTCTCAGACTGGAGGCCCTAGCGTGAGCACGGTGAGCACGCGGGAGCTGAACGTGACGATCCTTGACGAGGCGCTGGCGCGGGTGGCGGCGAGCGCGGGCGAGCGCGATCGTGCTCCCGTCCCGCCTTTCCCCGAGGAGGCGATCGCCGATCTGGAGGCGGTGGGCGCGCTGGCGTGGAACGCGCAGGCGGGGCCTGATCGGCCCCCGGCGGCGGCTGAGCTGGGGTTGGTGCGCAGCATCGCGCGGGCCGATGGGTCGGTCGGTCGGATCGTGGACGGCCATCTCAACGGGGTGGAGCGCCTGGCCGTCCAGGCACCGGCGGATGTACGCGATCGTGAGCTGGCCGCGGTACGTGCAGGCAGGTTGCGCGTCGGGGTGTGGGGCGGGGACCCGCGACCGGACGAGGGGACCCCGGCGACACTGGAGGCAACGCGCACCGGCGAGGTTCTCACCGGCGCCAAGACGTTCTGCTCGGGCGCGGGCGGCCTTGACCGCGCCCTGATCCTGGCCCGTGACCCCGACGCCCCGGCGCCGGCGGCGGTGTGGGTCGATCTCACCAATCCGGCGACGGTCTCCGTCGACGACCGCTGGTATCGCGGCGCCGGGATGCGCGCCTCGGTCTCACACCGGGTGATCTTCGATCGCACGCCGGTGGTGGCGCGATTCGGCGGTCCAGGCGCGCTGGTCCAGCAGCCGTGGTTCGGACGCGACGCGCTGCGCACGGCGGCCAGCTGGGCGGGGATGGCGGATTGTGCGGTCGACGGTGCGCTCGAGGCGATCGCGACACGCCCCGACCGCGGCGCCCTCGAGGAACTGGCCACCGGGCGGATGCTCACCGCCCAGGAGACGATCACCGCCTGGCTCGAGCGGGCCGCCCGAGCCATGGACGCCGCCTCCGAGGACCTGGCGGAGGTCGCGCTGCATGCCCGGGCCGCGATCGCGCAGTCGGCCCGCGTCATCCTGGCGCAGGCCGAAGGCGCCTGCGGCTCACATCCCTTCGCCACCGGCGGCCGGCTGGACCGCGCGCGGCGCGACCTGGAGCTGTTCCTGTTGCAGCACCGCCTGGACCCCGCCCTCGCCGCTGCGGGCGCGCGGGCGCTGGCGTCCGGCCGGGGCGCGCCATGACCGCCGTCGATCACTTCGAGGCTGAGTACCGGGCCGATCCGGACCCGTGGGGATATCGCTCTAGCCCCTACGAGCAGGCCAAGTACGCGGCGACACTCGCCGCCTGCGGGCCCGGCCGGTTTGACAATGCGCTGGAGCTGGGTGGCTCGATCGGCGTGTTCAGCGCGCGCTTGGCGCCGCGCTGCCGCCGGCTCACCACCATCGACTACTCGGCCACCGCGGTGCGCCGGGCGCGTGCCGCGCTCGCTGAGCACCGGCAGGTGCGCGTCCTGCTGGGAGCCATCCCCGACGATCTCCCCGACAGCCGTTTTGACCTGGTGGTGGCGTCTGAGACGCTCTACTACCTCGACGCCGCTGGGCTGGCGCGGACGCTGGAGGCATTGGAGGCGCGGACGCTGACCGGCGCGCGCCTGGTCTGCGTGCACTGGCGGCCGCCGGGTCCCGAACGGCCACTCACCGCCAGTCATGTCCACGACGAGGTTCGCCGCCGGCCATGGTTGCGGCCACTGACGAGCGAGCCGCGGCCCGAGTATCTGCTCGACGTGTGGGAGCGCCGATGAGCGATCCGTACTCGCTTCTGGTCGTGGGCGGTGGCCCCGCGGGCCTCTCGGCGGTCCGCGCCTTCCGCGATGCCGGCGGTGACGGGACAGTGGCGATCATCGCCGACGAGGGGCGCATGCCCTATAACCGGCCGCCCCTGACCAAGGACCTGCTGCGGGGGGAGAGCGCCGAGAGCGACCTGCCGCTGGAGGAGGACGCGTGGCTTGACGAGCAGCGCGTCGACCTTGTCGCCGGGCGGGCGGTCACCCTGGACCCCGATCGGCGCCACGTGCTTCTGTCGGGCGGCCGCGAGCTCGGGTACGCCACCTGCCTGCTGGCCACCGGCGCCGAGCCGACCCGCCTCCCGGTTCCCGGCGCCGACCGCCCCTGGGTACATGTCGTGCGCACGGTCGAGCACGTGCGGCGGCTCACCGCTCAGCTCGACGACGGCGACCGCGTGGTGGTGATCGGGTCGGGCTTCATCGGGTGCGAGATCGCCGCCTCGCTGCGCGCCCGCGGTCATGCGGTCGAGCTCATCAGCGACGAGCCGCTGCCCAACAGCGCGCGTCTCGGCGACGCGCAGGCCCAGATCTTGGAGGAGTGGTTGATCAAGGACGGCGTGACCACCCACCTCGGCGCGTCGGTGCAGCGCATCGAACGCGCCGACGGGACGCTCGCGGTCAGCACCGGCGACAAGCGGCTGGTCGGCGACGTCGTGGTGATGGCGACCGGCGTCGCTCCGCGCTCCGAGCTGGCGGCCCAGGCGGGCCTGGAGCTCGACGGCGGCGCGGTCCCGGTGAGCGCCGCGATGCGCACCGCCCACGACGGCCTGCTGGCCGCCGGGGACGCCTGCGTGGCCGAGAACCTCGCCGCGGGCCGGGCGCTGCGGGTCGAGCACTGGGGTGACGCGCTGGGCCAGGGAACCATCGCGGGCCAGACCGCGGCGGGCGTGGATGCGGGCTGGGATGAGGTGCCAGGTTTCTGGTCGACGATCGGGACGCGGACGCTCAAGTACGCCGCGTGGGGCGACGGCTTCGACGCCACGAGGCTGCACCGCGACGACGATGGTGCGTTCGTCGCCTGGTACGGCCGACAGGGTGTGATCGCAGGCGTGCTCACCCACGAGCACGACGACGACTACGACCGCGGGCGCGAGCTGATCGCCCAGGGGGCGCCGTGGCCCCCGTGAGCGTGGTGGTCATCCCCGCACGCGACGAGGCCGACACGATCGCCGCGTGCCTGACGGCGCTCGCGCACCAGACGATCGGGACGGCGGCGTTCGAGACGATCCTCGTCGCGGACGCCTGCCGCGATGACACCGAGAGCGTGGCCCGCGGCGCGGCAGAGGCCCTGGGCCTGATGCTCACCGTGCTCGACGGCCCGGGCGCGGGTTCGGGACCGGCGCGCCGCCTGGGGATGGATGCCGCCGCGGACCGGCTCGAGGCGCGGGGATGGCCGGACGGCTTGATCGCCAGCACCGACGCGGACTCGACGCCGGCCGAGGATTGGCTGGCGCGGCAGCTGGCCCATGTGGCGCGAGGCGCCGCGGTGGTCGCGGGACTCATCGAGCTTCACCCCGAAGACGTCGTGCACCTGCCTCGCGCGGTGCGCGAGCGGCGCGAGCGCGACGCCCGCCGGCGCTTGTCGGATGTCACCCGTCGTGATCCTGAGGCTGAGCATCACCACTTCGCCGGCGCGTCGCTCGGGGTCACCGCCGAGACCTATCGGCGCGTGGGCGGGCTGGACGGATGCGCGGCGCTCGAGGACCACGCGTTCGGCGTGAAGCTCGCGCGCCACGGGATCCCCGTGGTCAGGGCGGGTGACGTACGGGTGCGCACGTCGGCGCGGACCGATGGGCGCGCCCGGCGGGGACTGTCCGTCGATCTCGCGGTGTCGACCTGGCGCGAGCGACGCCGCTACCGCGCCGAGGCCTTCGATATCGACGGCCTGCGGGCAGGCAAGCAGAGCACGACGGTATCGGTGGTCCTGCCATCCAAGGAATGCGCCGGGACCATTGCCGGGGTCCTGGAGACCACCGTCGCGCCGGCACGGGAGGCGGGGCTGATCGACGAGGTCATCGTGGTCGACGCCGCGTCGCGGGACGGTACCGCGGCGCGCGCGGCGGCGCTGGGTGCGGTGGTCGTGCAGCAGAACGACCTGCTCTCCGAGCACGGGCCCGCACTGGGCAAGGGCGACGCAATGTGGCGCGGGCTGCATCACAGCCGCGGCGACGTGGTCTGCTTCCTGGACGCCGACACCGAGGATCCCCATCCACACCATCTCCTCGGCCTGGTCGGGCCCCTGCTCGCCGACCCGCAGGTGGCGCTGGTCAAGGGGGCGTTTCACCGTCCGTTCCGCGCCGGGGGCCAGAGCTTCCCCCACGAAGGCGGGCGCGTGACCGAGGTGATGGCACGACCCCTGCTCAACCTGCACTTCCCGCTGCTCGCCGGGTTTGACCAGCCGCTGGCCGGCGAGTTCGGCGCCCGGCGCGAACTGTTGACCCGCATCCCGTTTCCCGTCGGCTACGGGGTCGAGATCGCCGTGCTCATCGACGCGCTGGAGACCTGCGGGCTGCACGCCCTCGCCGAGTGCCATCTCGGAACCAGGCAGAACCGCCATCAGCCCCTGCGGGCGCTCGGCGAGATGGCGTTCGCGGTGCTGGCCGCGGTCGAGCGGCGGCTGGAGGGTCCGCGCAGCGTCACCGCCGGCCACTATCTCCGTCCATGGCAGGACGGCGCCGTCGCCCATGTGCCCGTGGACGAGCGCCCGCCGCTCGAGTCGCTCACAGCCGCGGCGGCCTGAGGGCCTCGGCGGTCGCGTCCGGCGCCGGACAACCGCGACGACCGGTGTTTGTGGGAACCGGTGGGGGATAGCATCGGGGCGATGCCAACCCGGGCGCAGGTCCGTGAGCTGCTGGACGCAGGGCACTCCTACCAAACTGTGGGACGGGTATTGCACATCCCGCCGGGGCAGGCGTTCATGATCGCGACCGGCGTGCCCGCCGACGGAAGCGACGCGCTGCATCCTGACGAGCTGCGTGACAAGCCGGACCTGCCGGCCAGCTCCCAGGATCTCGTCAACCCGGCCCCGGTGAGCCCCACCCGTGACGAGACGGTCGTCGCCTGGGTTGCGGCGCGCGCGGCGCGCGAGCTGCGGCAGGAGTCATGAGCATCCCGGACCTGCCTTCACCGCGACGCTGGCCCGTGGTGCGCCAGGTGCTCGGCGCCGACAAGCTGGGACGCGGCGCGGCGGCCAAGTCACGGGGTTCAGACCGGATGACGGCCCGTACCCACACCGCCGACCGTGTCGTCAAGTCGGTGTGCCCGTACTGCGCGGTCGGGTGTGCCCAGAACGTGTTCGTCAAGGACGATCGCGTCGTCCAGATCGAGGGCGATCCGGATGCCCCCCACAGCCGCGGCCGGCTGTGCCCGAAGGGGTCCGCGTCGCTGCAGCTGACCACCGGCGCCTCGCGCGAAGAGCACGTCCTCTACCGCCCGCCGCATGGCACCGACTGGCAGCGGCTGGATCTGGAGACGGCGATGAACATGGTCGCCGACAGGATCGTCGCCACCCGCGGCGAGGGGTGGGAGTGGGAGCGCGACGACGAGCGGGTGCGGCGCTGCATGAGCATCGCGGCGCTGGGCGGCGCGACGCTCGACAACGAGGAGAACTACCTCATCAAGAAGCTCCTCACCGCCCTCGGGATCATCCAGATCGAGAACCAGGCGCGCGTCTGTCACAGCTCCACCGTCGTCGGGCTGGGAACGTCGTTCGGCCGGGGCGCGTCGAGCACGCTGCCCGGCGACCTCCAGAACTCCGATCTCATCGTGCTGGAGGGCTCGAACATGGCCGAGGCTCATCCGGTCGCATTCCAGTGGGTGGTGGAGGCCAAGGCCCGCGGCGCGACCGTGATTCACGTCGACCCCCACTACAGCCGGACGAGCGCGCTGGCCGACATGTTCGTGCCGCTGCGCGCCGGCACGGACATCGTGTTCCTCGGCGCGATCATCAATCACGTCATCACCACCGGATCGGACTTCCGCGAGTACGTCCTGCACTACACCAACGCTCCGGTGATCATCCGGGAGGAGTTCGAGGACGCGGGCGCCGACGGCCTGTTCTCGGGCTGGGATCCCGACCTACGTGGGTATGACCCGACGAGCTGGCAGTACGAGGACACGTTCGTGGCTGCAGCGGCGGGGCAGCGTGACCAGGAGGGCAACCTCCCCAGCCAGGGCCCGGGCGGTGAGGGTCAGCGTCGCGGTGACGCCCGCGGCACGCCCGAGCTCGACCTCACGCTCGAGCATCCGCGGTGCGTGTGGCAGATCCTGAAGCGCCATTACTCCGGCTACACGCCGGAGATGGTGGAACGGGTCTGCGGCGTCCCCCAGGACGTGTTCGCCAAGGTCTGCGAGCTGTTCGTGGCCAACTCGGGGCGCGAGCGCACCACCGCGTTCGTGCACGGAGTGGGGTGGACACAGCACACGATCGGATCGCAGTACATCCGCGCCGCGTCGATCCTGCAGCTGCTGCTGGGCAACATGGGGCGGCCCGGGGGTGGGGTGATGGCGATGCGCGGCCACGCATCGATCCAGGGCTCGAGCGACATCCCGACGCTGTTCGACACCCTCCCGGGCTACATCCCGATGCCGCACGCCCACGCGCATGCCGACCTGGATGAGTTCATCGCCGGCAATGCTGCCGACAAGGGGTTCTGGGGCAACATGCGCGACTACACCGTCAGCCTGCTCAAGGCCTGGTGGGGCGAGACGGCGACGGCGGACAACGATTTCTGCTTCGACTACCTGCCGCGGCTGACGGGCAGTCACAGCACCTATGACACGGTCATGGAGCAGATCGCCGGCACGGTGAAGGGCTACATGCTCTTCGGGCAGAACCCGGCGGTCGGATCGGCCAACAACCGGATGCAGCGGCTGGGCATGTCCAAGCTCGACTGGCTCGTCGTGCGCGATTTCTCACTGATCGAGAGCGCGACGTGGTGGAAGGACGGTCCCGAGATCGAGACCGGAGAGATGCGCACCGAGGACATCGCCACCGAGGTGTTCTTCTTTCCCGCGGCATCGCACACCGAGAAGGACGGGACGTTCACCAACACCCAGCGGATGGTGCAGTGGCACCACAAGGCGGTGGAGCCGAGCGAGGCGCAGCGCTCTGACCTGTGGTTCGTCTACCACCTGGGCCGGCTCATCCGTGAGCGCCTGGCGGGCTCTGCCGACGACATGGACCGGCCCGTGCTCGATCTCACCTGGGACTACCCGACCCATGGGGCGCTGGACGAGCCCAAGGCCGCCGCCGTGCTGGCCGAGATCAACGGCTGGGGCGCGGACGGGAAGTTCCTCTCGGCCTACACCCAGCTCAAGGACGACGGCTCCACGTCGTGCGGGTGCTGGATCTACTGCGGCTGCTACGCCGACGGCGTCAATCAGACGGCCCGGCGCAAGCCGGGGCGCGAACAGAACTGGACCGGGGGCGAGTGGGCGTGGGCGTGGCCGGCCAATCGCCGGATCCTCTACAACCGGGCCTCGGCCGACCCGCAGGGGAAGCCGTGGTCAGAGCGCAAGGCGCTGGTGTGGTGGGACGCCGAGCAGGGGAAATGGACGGGCCACGACACCCCGGATTTCGAGGTGGACAAGCCGCCGGACTACCGGCCCGCTGACGACGCGGTCGGCCCGAAGGCGATCTCGGGGACCGACCCGTTCATCATGCAGGCCGACGGGCGAGGCTGGCTCTACGCGCCGGCGGGCGTGGCCGAGGGCCCGCTGCCCACCCACTACGAGCCCCAGGACTCGCCGGTGCGCAACGTCATGCACCGCCAGCAGCGCAACCCGTCGCGCCAGGTCTACGAGCACGAGAACAACCGCTACCACCCCGATCCCGATGACGCGGGAGCGGGTGTGTTCCCGTTTGTCGCCACCACCTACCGGCTGACCGAGCACTTCACGGCGGGGGGCATGTCGCGCTGGACGCCGTACCTGGCCGAGCTCCAGCCGGAGTTCTTCGTCGAGGTGTCGCCGGAGCTTGCGGCCGAGCGGCGGCTCGAGCACGGCGCGTGGGCGACGATCGTCAGCGCGCGCGGCGTGGTGGAGGCGCGGGTGATGGTCACCGACCGCATGACGCCGCTGCGGGTCGAGGGGCGCACGGTCCATCAGATCGGGATGCCGTACCACTGGGGTCCGAACGGCTATGCGCGCGGCGACTCGATGAACGAGCTGTCGGCGATGTCGCTTGACCCGAGCTCCCACATCCAGGAGGTGAAGGTCCTGACCGTCGACGTTCAGCCCGGCCGCCGCCCGCGCGGGCCCGCGCGCGAGTCCCTGGTCCGCGAGTACCGCGACCGTGCCGGGATCACCGCCAAGACGGGCATGGCACCATGAGCGACTCCGGGGGCCCGCTCAACGTCATGCTGCGCGGGGGCGATCCCGCGGCCGACACCGGCTACGTGGATGCGCCGCCACGCATGGGGTTCTTCACCGATACGTCGGTGTGCATCGGCTGCAAGGCATGCGAGGTGGCGTGCAAGGAGTGGAATGGGGTTCCCGAGGATGGGCTGAACTGGACCGGCTGGTCGCATGACAACTCTCAGGGGCTCGGCGCCGACACGTGGCGCCACGTCGCCTTCGTCGAGCGGCGCGTGCCCGCCGGCGGCCACGTCACGAACTTCCAGCGCGACGACGACGACTTCCGCTGGCTGATGTCCTCGGATGTGTGCAAGCACTGCACGCATGCCGCCTGTCTGGACGTGTGCCCCACCGGCGCGATCTTCCGCACCGAATTCGGCACCGTCGTGGTCCAGGCGGACGTGTGCAACGGGTGTGGGTATTGCGTCCCGGCCTGCCCCTACGGGGTCCTGGACAAGCGCGAGGATGATGGGCGCATCTTCAAGTGCACCCTGTGCTATGACCGCCTCGAGGTGGGGCAGGAGCCGGCCTGCGCCAAGGCCTGTCCCACCGACTCGATCCAGTTCGGCGAGCTGGAGCAGCTGCGCGCCCGGGCCGGGCGCCGGGTCGAGCAGTTACAGGAGGCGGGGGTGACCGAGGCGCGGCTCTACGGCCACGACCCCGGCGATGGCGTCGGTGGCGACGGGGCGTTCTTCCTCCTGCTCGACGAGCCGGAGGTCTACGGGCTGCCGCCCGACCCGGTGGTGACCACCCGGGACCTGCCCGCCATGTGGAAGCGCGTGGGGCTCGCGGCGGGCGCGATGCTCGCCGCCGGCGTGGTCTCGTTCGCCGGAGCGCGCCGGTGAGCGCCGCGGCGGCGGTCAACCGCGACGCGTCCTACTACGGCAACCCGATCATCAACCCGCCGGTCTGGGCCGAGCGCGACATCGCGGGCTACCTGTTCGCCGGGGGCCTGGCGGGTGCGTCGTCGCTGTTGGCCGCCGGCGCCGATCTCAGCGACCGGCCGCGGCTGGCGCGACGCGCCAAGCTGTGCGCAACGGGGGCGATCAGCGCCTCGCTGGCAGCCCTGATCAACGACCTGGGTCGCCCGGCGCGGTTCCTCAACATGCTCCGGGTGTTCAAGCCGACGTCGCCGATGAGCGTCGGCGTGTGGATCCTGTTCGTTTACGCGCCGCTGAACGTCGCCAGCTCGGCCAGCGAGCTGACCGGGATCGCACCGCGCACCGGACGCGCCGCGGGAGCGGCGGCCGGGGTGCTGGGGCCCGCGGTGGCCTCTTACACCGCCGCACTCATCGCCGACACCGCGGTGCCCGCGTGGCACGAGGGCCATCGCGAGATGCCGTTCGTGTTCGTCGGCTCGGCGGCCGGGGCGGGGGCGGGATTCGGGCTGCTCGCCGCGCCGTTGATCGAGAACGCGCCGGCGCGGCGGATGGCCGTGCTGGGCGCGGTGGGCGAGCTGGCGGCTGAGCAGTTGCTGGAGCGTCGCCTCGGGATGGTGGCCGAGACGATGCGCACGGGCACCGCCGGCAGGCGCCTGAAGGCGGCCAAGGCGCTGACGGTCGCCGGGGCTCTGGGGGCCGGAACGCTGGGACGTCGCAGCCGGCCTGTGGCGGCGTTGTCGGGCGGGGCGCTGCTGGCGGCGTCGGCGCTCACCCGGTTTGGCATCTTCGCCGCGGGGATGGCATCGGCCCGGGATCCCAAGTACACCGTCGAGCCCCAGCGGGCGCGGCTGGCGCAACGGCAACCGTCTCGCTCAGCGCGCGCCTAGACAAAACCGCCGCCGGCGTCGCCAGAACTGCGTGGCTTCGCTGCGCCCGGGTACACGTTTGAATAGATGCCGGGTAGGGACGAGACGCTCATTGCGCTCACCTTGCCGTGCGCGCCGAATGCCTCGGCGGCGGTGAGGGAGGAGCTCAGCCGACTTGATCAGCTCGGCTGGATCCTCGGCGACGTGATGCTGGTGGCCAGTGAGCTGGTCAACAACGCGGTCCTGCATTCGGGTGGCAGGCCGCACGATGACCTGCAGGTGCTCGCTTCGCGCCGGGCCGGGCGCCTCACCGTCAGCGTCCGCGACCCCGGGCTCTCGGGATCACATGCGGGGTCCCCTCCACCCACAGACGCTCAGGTGGGCGGGTGGGGCCTGCAGATCATCGATGCGCTGTGCGAGCGCTGGGGTGAGGAGCGTGACGATGGATACCGGGTATGGGCAGAGATCAAGCTGCCCATCGAGGAAGGGCCGCCGGGGCCGCCGGGTTAATGTCGCCGCATTCGCTGCCACTGAACCGCAGTCGCAGTGCGACTCTGCGAACCTCGACACCATGCACAGCGAAACCATTGACGTCCAGACCCCTGACGGCACCGCCGACTGCTACCTGACCCGCCCCTCGGGTAGCGGCTCCCACGCACCCCACCCGGCGGTCCTGCTGATGATCGACGCGATCGGGCTGCGGCCCCGGATCGAGGAGATGGCCGACCGGATCGCGCGAGACGGCTACGTCGTGCTCGCTCCCAACGTGTTCTACCGTGCCGGCCGGGCGCCGCTGTGGGAGACACCGGATTTCGCGGACGCGGAGGCGCGCGGACAGTTCATGCAGTCATTGGGCCCGGTGATGGCCGACTTGACCGCCGACCGGGTCGTCGCCGACGGTGGCGCCTACCTGGAGTGCCTGGCCGAGCTCTCCGACGGGCCCGTGGGGATCACCGGCTACTGCCTGGGCGGCCGGCTGGGCTGGACGATCGCCGCTGCGCACTCCGATCGGGTCGCCGCGCTCGGCGGCTTTCACACCGGCCGGATGGTGACCGACGACGACGACAGCCCCCATCTGCTGGCTCCCTCGGTCACGGCGGAGGTCTACTGGGGCCACGCCGACCAGGACCAGAGCATGACCCCCGAGCACATCGCCGCGCTTGACCAGGCCATGGACGACGCGGGCGTGCGTCACACCACCGAGCTCTACGAGGGCGCCGCCCACGGCTACACGATGTCCGACATGGCGGTGTTCAACGAGGCTGCGTGTGAGCGCCACTTCGGGGCGTTGGGCGCACTGCTGAACCGCACGGTGGCGAGCGCGTAGGAGAGTCAGCGAAAACTGTCGGCGGTGACGCGGCTCACCTCGGTGACCGCGTCAGCGGGAATGCCCGCTCGCTTGGCCGCGGCGACGATCGCATCAGGACTCGGTGCCTCGTAGAGGCAGTAGGTCCGGTATCGGTCGGCGCTGAGGAAGGAGAACAGCCAGCTCACGCCCTCGTCGGCGTTGATCTCCTCGAGCAGGTTGACATCGTCGCTGGTCATCTCGAGCTGCTCAGCGAAACGGCGCTCGATGACATACAACGGCATGTGGCGATCCTACCGCCTGTCGCCGATCTCCAGAAGGGCATTGCGGTGGGCGTAGCCGGCCGCCTCGGTGCGGTTCGCCGCACCGGTTTTGCGCAGGATGCTGCGGACATGATTGGCCACGGTGTGGCCGCTGATGGAGAGCTTCTGGCCGATCTCGCGGTTGCTCAGGCCGGTGGCGACCAGCCGCAGGACGTCGACCTCGCGCCAGGACAGATCATCAGGGGGCGTACCCGACCACGGCGTCCTGGCTCCCAGCGCCTGGGTACGAGCCAGCAGCGCGGCCATCCCGATCCGTTCGGCCATAGTCGCGGCCTCGGAGAGCAGAGCCGAGGCCCGGTGCTCGTCGCCGGGGTGAGCCCGCATCCTCAGCGCGCGGCCGAACTCGTACAGGGTGTGGGCGACCCAGGTGTCGGCGCCCATGGCGCGATTGGCCGCCAGCGCGCGCTCGAAGTGCCCGATCGCGCGGTCGTGGTCGCCCAGCGTCGCTGCCAGGCTCCCGAGGTAGCGATCCGCCGAGCCGTACCATGCGACGCCGTGCCCGATCACCACGTTGCCGCCGGCGAGGGGCGTCAACTCCGGGTACAGGAGCTTGGCTAGCGCCTCGTCGCCCACGAGCGCGATCGCGTCGGCCAGATAGCTCAGCGACGCCACCCACAGCGTCGAGCGATATGCGTCCAGGCCCTCCCGATGCACGCGTGCCAGTTCACCCCGCGCCTCGTCCTCCATCTCCAACTCGGCCAGCAGCGCCGCGAAGGCCGGCCGCCACACGCCGCGCATGCCCTCGCCGGCGGCGAGCACTCTGGCGACCGGGGCCAGCTCGGCCAGGCGTCCCTGCTCGCGCCGGATGCCGAACATCTGGACCCCGTGGGTCCCGGTCGCGGCCCGACCGGTGAGGAGCCGGCTCCACTCGTGCGAGCGGTTGGCGGCCGCCTCGGCCTCGGCGAGCTGTCCCACGGAGAGCGCGATGGTCGACGCGTAGTGCTCGGCCACGTGCAACGCGAACGGCTGGCGCTGCCGCGCCGCCAATGCGAGTGCGTCGGCGAGCTCGCCCCGGGCCACGCCCAGGTCGCCGCGGGCGATGAGGCCGGCGCCCCGCCATTCCATCGCCTCGGTCTGCAGATCGCCGGCGCCCAGGGCTTCCGCCAGGTCGCGCGCCTCGTCGAGCATCTCCAAGGTCTGGTCCAGGTTGCCGTCGCCCAGCGACCAGTACGACCGGACCAGCACCGTCGCCAGGCCGAGCCGATCGCCCAGCCGGCGCGCCATCGTGATCGCACGGTGCCGGACGACATCGCTCGCCGCGTAATTGCCAAGGAACGCGTACGCGCGGCCCAGCCCGGCGAGGAGCATGACGCGAAGCTCGGAGTCCTCGTTCCCGAGCGTGCGTGAGGCTTCCTCGAGCAGCTCGACGGCGCCCTCGTCGGTGATGCCGGGCCTCCAGCACGCCTCCTCGAAACCCACCGCGGCGCTCGCCAGCAGGGTGGCGTCACCGATGTCCCGAGCGATCTGCGCGGCCGCGCGAAACGCCTCCATCGCGTCGTCAGAACCGCCGGCGCGGAAGCGCGCGGTGCCGAGCTCGAGCTGGGTCTCGGCCCGCCGGTGCACGTCGTCCACGCCGAGGTCGAGCGCGAAGGCGAAGCGGGCTGCGGCCTCGTCGAAGGCCAGTGCGCTCAGCGCCGAGCGGCCCACCAGCAGGGCGTATTCGATCGCGCGCTCCGGTCCGTCCACCGGTGCCGCGGCGCCGAAGTGGTAGGCGAGGGCGGCCAGGCCGCGGCTGCTCTCCATCGCGCCGGCCTCCTCGAGGGCTTCGGCGACACGCAGGTGCAGTTCGGCTCGTCGCAGCCGCGGCATCCGGTCATAGAGCGCGCGCCGCACCAGCTCGTGGGTGAACCGGAACGCGATCTGAGGCGAGGGGACCTCCTCGATCATCCCGTGCGCGATCGCCTGCTCCACCGCCGCTGCCCGCTCCTCATCGTCCAGCCCCGACCGCGTGATCGCCGACAGGTCGAATTCGGGTCCGGCCACGGCGGCGAGCTCGAGCAACCGGCTGGTCCCGGTGTCGAGCCGGGCCAGCCGCTGGCTGACGACCTCGCGCACGCCCTCCGGGCTCCCGAGCTCGGCCAGGGCGCTGGCCAGCCGCGGGCCGCCGTCGTAGATCGCCATCGCGTCGCTCTCCAGCAACGTGCGCCACAGCTCGGTCATGAGAAAGGCGTTGCCCCCGGTGAGCTCGCTCAGGAGCCCGGCGACCTGAGGCAGATCCGCGACCCGCTCGTCATCCACCGCGCGCGCGACGAAGTCACCGATCTCGTCGGCGGTCAGACCGGCCAGGCGCAGCCGGACCACGCCGTCCGAGCGCCGCAGGTCCACGAGCGTGGACGACAACGCCCCCGGCACCTCCGCTTCGGTGTCGCGAAACGTGGTGACCACCAGCGCGCGCGCCTCGGCGGCCCCGCGCGCCAGGTGGCGGAGCAGGAGCAGCGTCGGCGTATCGGCCCAGTGGCCATCCTCGATCACGACGACGAGAGGAGCGCTCCGGCCGGCGGCCGCCAGGAGGTCGCCCACAGCGCCATGTAGGCGGTGGCGCGCGGTATCCGGGTCCGCGGCAATCGGAAGCTGCCGCTCGCCGAAACGCTGGGCCATGTCGGGCACGAGGAGGGCCAGCTCGTCGGCATGGGCGCCGAGGTCGGCCGGCAGCGTCCCCTCGTCGATGTTGCGCACGAGTTGGGCGATGGCCTCGACGAAAGGCCCGTAGGGACGTCTCACCACCGAGTCGCAGGCGCCGTACAGCACGAGCGCGCCTCCGGCGGCCGCGCCCTGCGCGAACTCGTGGACGAGCCGGCTCTTGCCCGACCCAGCCTCGCCGCCGATGAGCGCGAACCTGAGTCCCTCACCGTTCGCGCGAGGAATGAGCGCCCGCAGCGTCGCCAGCTCGCGGGTGCGGCCCGCGAACGGAAACGACGGAGTCAGGCGAAGTGGTCCCGGCAGCTTGCTCATGCGAGAGATGGTGTAGCAGCCCCCTAGTCAGATCTGATCATGCCACCCTCGTGCGGCTCGGTCCAACCCCTCGCGAAAGTAGGTCAAACCTGGTCATGACATAGCACCGGGCCAGGCGTACTGTCGTTCCTGAGCCACTCGGCTCGACGGCCACCTACACCGGGGAGCACCACATGACCGCCACCACGTCTCTCGCCGACGCCGCTCGTCGCGAGCTGCCTGACCTCAACCTGCGCATCGTCGGGCCCGGAGATCCGAGCTATGACGAGGCCCGTGCCGTGCACAACGGCATGATCGACCGCCATCCTGCGGCGATCGTGCGCTGCGACAGCGCTGACGACGTCGCCCGCGCCATCGCGTTCGCCCGCGCTCATGACACCGCGATCGCGATCCGGGGGGGCGGCCACAACGGCGGCGGTCTCGGCGTCGCCGACGATGCGCTGGTCATCGACCTTGCCGGACTGGCCGACGTGGTCGTCAATCCAGAGGCTGACCTTGTGCGGGTCGGGGGCGGATGCACATGGGGGCAGGTGGACCGGGCCACCGCCGAGTACGGCCGCGCGACGCCGTCGGGGATCATCTCGACCACCGGCGTCGGCGGACTGACGCTCGGCGGGGGCCTGGGCCATCTGACGCGTCGCTTCGGGCTCACGATCGACAGCCTGGTTGGCGCCGACGTGGTCCTCGCGGACGGCTCGCAGGTGCACGCCAGCGCCGACGAGCACCCGGATCTGTTCTGGGCGTTGCGCGGGGGCGGAGGGAACTTCGGCGTCGTCACCTCGTTTGACTTCCGCACGCACCCCGTCGGGGCCACCCTGATGGCGGGTCCCACCTTCTGGCCGATCGAGCAGATCCCCGAGGTGATGCGGTTCTACCGGGAGTTCCTGCCCTCGGCGCCGCGCGCCGTCAACGGCTTCTTCGCCGTCATGACCGTGCCGCCCGTCGACCTGTTCCCGCCGGAGCTCCACATGCGCAAGGTGTGCGCGATCATGTGGTGCGTCGTCGGGTCCGAGGATGAGGCCACGCGCCTGCTGGCGCCGGTCCACGAGGTCGGGACGCCGCTGCTCCACGGCGTCGGGCCCCGTCCCGCATCCCGCCCTCCAGAGCCTGTTCGACGGGCTCTACACCAAGGGCCTTCAGTGCTACTGGCGCGCGGACTTCGTCAACGAGCTGTCAGACGAGCTGATCGAGCGCCATCTCGAATGGGGTCAGAAGCTGCCGTCGATGCACTCGACGATGCACCTCTACCCGATCGACGGCGCCGCCCACGACGTGGACTCGGCCGACACCGCCTTCAGCTACCGCGACGCGCAGTGGGCTGAGGTCATCTTCGGGGTTGATCCCGAGCCGGCCAACGCCGGCACGATCCGGGACTGGTGCGTGGGCTACTGGGACGCGACCCACCCGTACTCGGCCGGCGGCGCCTACGTCAACTTCATGATGGACGAAGGGCAGGAACGCGTCCGCGCCACCTACCGGGGCAACTACGACCGGCTCGCGCGCATCAAGGCCCGGTATGACCCGGAGAACGTCTTCCACGTCAACCAGAACATCCATCCGGCGCCGGGTGCGTGAGATGACGCCCACGCGCAGCTGAAGACGTGCGAACGCCCCGTCCCCGCTCGACGGGGCCTTCGACGCCGAGCCGGGGTGCCTGGGCCAGACCGAGCCGTCGACACCCGGGGCGCAACTCCAGGGCGACTCCGAGCAGGAGCTCTTCGACGCGGCGCAGGCTCACCTCGCTCATCACCATCCTGAGCTCTTAGGGGCGGTTGGGCTCGATGTTGTGGCGCAGATGGCCGAGGAACGTCCGGGGGCAATCAACGCCTGAGGCGGGCGGCGACGCAGACCGCCGCCCGCCAGGGCTTGATGCATGACAGGTCACGGCCTCGCTCTCTTGGTGGGGCCGTTTGGCTGTGTGGGGCCTGAGGGCGGTCTGGGCGGTCCTCCGTGAGGCGTCTGCCCTGGGTATGTGGCGCACGTCAACGGCGGACTTGGGAAAGGGTGGGGAGAGCGTCGCTCGCGAAATCCTGAACGCACAGATCGCGCACCGCCGATCCCGACGGCCTGCGATCTCACGATTCAGCCCGCTGAACGCTCAGATCGCACGCAGCGCGATAAGGGAGTGTGCGATCTGAGCGTTCAGAAACCGAGACGTTGCACATCCACGCCCGTGCTCACCCTCTCGATAGCCGCCGTTGACGTTCGCCGCATACCCAGGGCAGACGCCGACGGACGACCACCCCAGGCGAACTCAGTTGGCGCAGTGCCCGGTCATCACCGTCCCACCAGCAGCCTCTGCTCGCCGGAGCGCCGCGTGCACGAGGTCGTTCGGCACGGCGAAGCCGCCCGCCCGCGGCGTCCCGGTGAGCGCCGCGAACACGGTGGCCACGACCTGCCCGCGCCCGTTGACCATCGGCCCGCCCGGTTGCTCAGCGGGGCGTTCGTCTCGTGAGCGCGACCTGCATTGGAGGCCTCGAGCATTGGGGCTCAACTCCTGAGCCTCAGCGTCCGATCAAGGGAGGAGAACGCCGCCCCCCGACGCCAGGCCCACACCATGCTCGCACTCGCACCTCCCGCCCCGCTCGTCATCGAGTCCGTCACCCACGCCGCCGAGGTCAGCTTCCGGCTGCTCCAGAGCGCGACGCCCGGGTTTCTGCTCGCCCACCCGACCCGCGACGGCGGTCTCATCTGCGAGCACCTCCGCGACGGCTGCCGGCCGGGCTTCTACCGCGTCACCGCGGCCGGGGCGATCGAGCCCGACCAGGTGCTTGACCGCCGTACGCTGAGCTTCACCCCGGCGCTGCTCCCCGCCGCCCTGCGCTAGCGGGTCGCGCTGGCGAGCCGGCGAGGTTCGGCGTCAAGATGTGACCGGGTCGTCGCCACCAGGGAATCCTCCCCGACACACGTGGGGACCGAGCCGGGGGTGGGCATGCGGGTCGAGAACAACGGCGTCGGAATCGAGTACCGGGTGGTGGGTGAGGGCCGTCCGGTCGTGCTGCTGCACGGCTTTCCGGACACCGGCGGGTTGTGGCGCCACCAGGTCCCCGCGCTCGCCGACGCCGGCTTTCAGGTGATCGTGCCCGACATGCGCGGGTACGGACGCTCCGACAAGCCCGCCGAGGTGGAGGCGTACGCGATCGCGTTGCTGGCCCGCGATGTCCTGGCGGTCATGGGCGACATAGGCGTGCAGCGCGCCCACGTGGTGGGCCACGATTGGGGTGCCGCGGTGGCCTGGGGCCTCGCGGCGCTGGCCGGCGACCGCGTCGATCACTTCGTGGCGCTCTCGGTCGGGCATCCGGCGACGTTCCGCGCCGGCGGGTTCGAGCAGCACCAGAAGTCGTGGTACATGCTCCTCTTCCAGTTCGCCGGTGTCGCCGAGGAATGGCTGTCGGCCGACGGATGGGCCAACTTCCGCGCCTGGGGTCGACACCCTGACACGGACGCGGTGATCGCCCAGCTCGAGGCCAACGGCTCGCTGACCCCCGCGCTGAATTACTACCGCGCCAATGTGCCGCCTGAGGTGTGGGTGCGCTCCGGGCGCGGGCTGCCCCCGGTGGCCGCCCCGACGATGGGCGTATGGAGCTCGGGCGACATGGCGCTCACCGAGCGCCAGATGACGGGCTCGGCGGCCCACGTCACCGGCGATTGGCGCTATGAGCGGCTGGAAGGACCGGGCCACTGGATGCAGCTCGAGGCGCCCGAGGAGCTGAACCGGTTGCTCATCGACTTCCTGCCCTCGGCGCCGGCCTGATCGCCGCGGGCCGGGGCACGGACCAGGGTGACCACGGGCGCGACGGGCGGAGCGCGGCGCGAGGCTGGCATATCAGCCAGCGTCTCACCGACCCAGGAGCACCGATGCGCGCCGACATCGCCCCCGGCGGGACTTTCCCTGATTACGAGCTGACCGACCACACGAAGGTCCGGCGCCGGCTCTCAGAGCTCCAGGGCAGCGACCTGCTGATCCTGCTCCTGGCCCGCGGCCATTTCTGCCCCAAGGATCACCAGCAGCACCTCGAGGTTGCGATGAACCATCCGAAGATCGCCGTGGCCTACACCCGGGTCGTCACGATCTCCACGGATCCGATCGTCGAGAGCAATGAGTTCCGCGCGTCCACGGGGGCCGAGTGGACGTTCCTCTCCGACGCCGGGCGCAAGGTCCAGAAGGACCTCGACATCCAGGAGTACACCGACCCCCGTCACGATCCGATGGTGCCGCACACGCTCGTGCTCAAGCCCGGGCTGGTCATCCACACCGTCTACAACGGCTACTGGTTCTGGGGGCGGCCCTCGTTCGCCGACCTGTGGCGCGACCTCCGCGACGCCACCCGCGAGATCCGGGCGGACTGGGACCTCGGCACGCCGGGCCTGCGCGAGGCGTGGGAGGCCGGTGACCGGACGCGCTTTTACGGCGCGAGCACAATGGATCCCACCCTGCATGCGGTCTGAGAGGTGATGATGAGCACGAGCCACGACTACGACGTCATCGTCCTGGGCGCCGGTGCGCCCGGGGAGCACTGCGCGGCTGCGCTGGCCGAGGGAGGCTTGAAGGTGGCGATCGTCGAGCGAGAGCGGGTCGGCGGCGAGTGCTCGTATTGGGCGTGCATCCCGTCCAAGACGCTCCTGCGCCCCGGCGAGGCGGTGCAGGGCGCCCGCGAGGCGGCCGCCACCGCGGAGGTGGACGTGCCGGCCGCGCTGGCCTACCGGGACTACATGGTCTCCAAGTACTCCGACGCCCACGCGGCCCAGTGGCTGACCGATCGCAGCATCGAACTGATCCGCGGCAACGGCCGTCTGGCGGGAACCGGCGCCGTCGAGGTCGATGGCCGCCGCTACACCGCCGAGCACGTGGTCGTGGCCCTGGGCGCCGACCCGTTCGTGCCGCCGGTTCCGGGCCTCCGCGAGCTCGACGGGATCTGGACCAACCGGGAGGCGACGGGAATGACGGAGGTTCCGCGCCGGCTGCTCGTGCTGGGCGGCGGCCCGGCCGGCACCGAACTGGCACAGGTGACGCGCAGCCTCGGCGGTGAGGTCACGATCGTCGAGGGCGCCCAGCATGTGCTCTCGCGCGAGCCGGCCGCACTGGGCGAGGCGCTGGCCGAGGCCCTGCGGGGCGAGGGCATCGAGCTCGCGCTCGGGGTGCGCGCCACCGCCGCTCGGCGCGACGGCGAGGACTTCGTGCTGGAGCTCGACGACGGGCGCGAGTTGCGCGGGGACCGCCTGCTGGTGGCGACCGGCCGCCGGCCCCGCGTGACCGGGATCGGCCTGGAGACGGTTGGCATCGAGGAGGATCCGCGAGGCATCCCGGTCGACGGGCAGCTGCGCGTGGGCGAGCGCCTGTGGGCCGTCGGCGATGTGACCGGCATCTGGCAGCTGACGCACGTCGGCGAGTATCAGGGAGAGGTCGTCGCCTCCAACATCCTCGGCGAGCCGCGCGAGGCGCACTACGAGGCGGTGCCCCGCGTCACCTACACCAACCCACAGGCCGGATCGGTGGGCGTCACCGAGGGCCGGTTCATGGGGACCGCGATGCTGTCGGAGGTCGCCAAGACGGCCACCTACACGCACGCCTCCGCCGAGTCGCGCGGCTTTCTGACCCTGCTCAGCGACGGGGAGGTGGTGACCGGTGCCTACGGGCTGGGCCCCGAGGCCGGCGAGTGGCTCCAGCAGGTGACGCTGGCGATCCGCGCACGGGTGCCCCTCGACGTCCTGCGCGACACAATCCAGCCCTTCCCGAGCTTCTCGGAGATCGTCGGCGCAGCGGTCAAGGCCGTCCGCCGCGAGATCCACGCCGCCGGTCAGCCGGCGGCGGTGACGCCATGACCGGGGCGCTGGAGGGGCAGACCGTCGTCGTCATCGGCGGGAGCGCGGGCATCGGCCTGGAGACCGCCCGATTGGCCCGCGGCGAGGGCGCGGAGATCGTCCTCGCCGGGCGCAACCCGGAACGGCTGCAACGGGCCGGGGCCGATCTCGGAGCGCGGAGCACCGCTGCTTTCGATGCCGGCGACCCGGAGGCGCTGAGCCGGTTCTTCGCGGGCTTGGACGCCGCGGTGGATCACGTCATGATCACCGCCGGGAGCCCGCACTACGGCCAGCTGGCCGACATGAGCGCCGAAGAGGTGCGCGCCGCCGTCTCCGAGCACATCGGCCAGTCGCTCGAGGTCGCCCGCCATGTGCCCGACCACGTCATGCCGGGCGGCAGCCTGGTGTTGATGGGCGGCACCGGCGGACGTAGCGCCGGTGCGGGCAGCCTCATCACCGCCGTCACCGCGGCGATGCCCGCGCTGACGAGGAGCCTGGCCCTCGAGTTGGCGCCGGTGCGCGTCAACCTGATCGCGCCCGGGTTCGTCGACACGGGGTTGTCCGCAGCACTCCTCGGCGATCAGCTCGAGGCCCGCCGTGCGCAGCTGCGCACCACGCTGCCCATCCGCCGTGTGGTGGGGCCCAAGGACATCGCCGCGCTGGCGCTGCACACGATGATCAACACCGCGCTGACCGGCGCGACCTTCGACATCGACGGCGGCCAGCAGCTGCTCGAGTGACGCGCCGCGTTCAGACCGGCGTGGGCTCGCGCTCCGCGCCGGGAAGCGCGTCGTGCAGCCCCTTGCGCGAGCTGATCCCGAGCTTGCCGAACACCTTGCGCAGGTGCCATTCCACCGTGCGTGGACTGAGATAGAGCTCGGCGCCGATCTCCGGGTTGGTCCGGCCGTCACGCGCGAGCCGCGCGATCTGCTCCTCCTGGGGGGTGAGCTCATCCCGGGTGTCGTCGCGGCGCTTGCGGACCTTCTCGCCGGTGGCCAGCAGTTCGCGGCGGGCCCGGTCGGCGAACCCGTCCGCGCCCATCGCGACGAAGGCGTCATGCGCGGCACGGAGCTGCTCCCGGGCGTCCACTCTGCGACCCTCGCGGCGCAGCCATTCGCCGTAGGTCAGCTGGGCTCGGGCCAGAGGCGCGGCCATGCGCGTCTCGCCCAACCACGCCAGCGCCTCCTGGTGAAGGCTCTCGCCGGCGCCACCGTACTCGACGAGTGCCCGTGTGCGTGCGCCCGTTCCCATGGCCCAAGCCGTGCCGCTGGCGCCGGTGCGCGCCCACAGCCGGTCGGCGGCATCGCGGGCGATGTCCATGCGGCCGCTGCGCGACGCCGCCTCCGCCAGCTCGTACAGCGCCCAGGACGAGGTGGCGATCTCGTCGTCGTCGGCGGCCTTCTGCGCGGCGTCGAGCGCCTGGTCGTAGTGGCCCAGCCCGTTGTGGAGAATCGCCATCGCATAGTGGGCGGCGGTGATGGCGCAGCCCTCCCCGCGGGCCCGGGCGCCGCGCATCATCAGCTCGAACAGCTCCGCCGCTACTCCCTCCTGACCGCGCCAGGCGGCGAGCCGCAGCGGCATGTAGGGGAGGGTCTCGGCGCGCGCGCCGAGCTGGAGGCTCGCCGACTCCGCCACCAGGCCGGACGCCCGCGACAGGTCACCGGCCTGGACGTGGAAGCCGGCGAGGTAGTCGAGTGCGTAGGGGAGCAGGCTGAGGGTCCCGGTGCCACGTGACAACGCGGCCTGGCGCGAGGCGAGGCGGAGCCACGCCTCGTCGTCCCAGAGGTCCATCGCCGCGAGGTTGAAGGCCACGCACAGCCAATCCAGTTGACGCTCGCCGGTGAGGTAGTCGGCCAGCGCCTCGCTGAGCATCGGCGCCGCGGCGATGTACCCGTCGGTGAGGCGGGTGGCGAGCCCGCGCAGGAGCAGGTCGCGCGCGCTGGGCCCGTCCCGTGGGGGTGCCTCGCGCGCCGCGCGCGTCACCTCGGCGGCGTCGCGTCCGTCGGCCAGCCGCCCCGCATAGACGGTGGCGATGAGCGCGGCCAGGTGGGTCTCGCGCGCAAGCTCGGGATCCAGGCTCTCGAGGCGCTTGGCGGCCGACGCGAGCAGCGCCGGGGCATCGCGGCCGCGCCTGAGATCGAACGCCATCTGGGCGCGCATACGCTGAAGCTCGGCGCGGCCGAGGTCGTCGAGCGGACCGGCGTCGGCGGCGGCCAGGAGAGACTCCGCGGCCAGGAAGTCCGCGGCCTCGAGCTTGGCGCGGGCGGCCGTCAGGGCCCGTGACGCCCGCAGTCCCGGGTCCGCGGTGAACGTGACCGCCCGGTCCAGGAAGGCGGCGGCGGCCGCGACGCCGCCACGACTCTGAGCCCGCGTCGCCGAATCCAGCAGTTCCTGCGCCACGTCGTCATCGGGAGCGGTGGCCGCGTGCGCGCGATGCCAGGCGCGCCGGTCCGGGTCGCGCACCGGATCGGTCGCCGAGGCCAGGGCGCCATGGGCGGCGCGCCGCTGCGCCGGTGACCCGGCCCGGTAGACGGCTGACCTGACCAGCGGATGGTGGAACCGCGCGCGCGCCCCGATCTCGAGCAGCCCAGCCTCGGCCGCGGGCTCGGCGGCGTCGCGTTCCACCCCCACGGTCGCCGCGGCCCGCCACAGCAGCGTGGCGTCGCCGACGGCGTCGGCCGCCGCGAGCAGCATCAAGCGCCGCGTGGCCTCGGGGAGGCGAGCGATCCGCTGCCCGTAGGCGTCTTCGATCTGGCCCGGTACGTCCGCGGCGTCGGGCAGCGCGAACCCGCCCGCGAGCTGGCCCGCCGTCAGGCCGCGAGGCAGCTCGAGTAGGGCCAGCGGGTTGCCTCGCGTCTCGGCGACGATGCGGTCGCGCACGCCGGCGTCCAGCGGACCCGGCACGACCGACTCCAGCAGGCCTCGGGACTCATCCTCGGAGAGCCCCTTCAGCCGCATCTCGGGCAGGCCGGCCAGGTCACGCATCCTCAGGCCGCCCGAGTCGCGCGCGGCGAACACGATCGCCACGCGCTCGGCGAGCAGGCGGCGGGCGACGAACCCCAGCGCCTGGCTGCTGGCGCCGTCGAGCCACTGGGCGTCGTCGATCAGGCACAGCAACGGCTGATCCTCGGCCACCTCGGCCATCAGGCTCAGCACGGCCAGGGCCACGAGGAACCGATCGGGGGGATCGCCCGCGGCGAGGCCGAGTGCGACGTGCAGGGCGTCCCGCTGAGGCTCGGGCAGCGCGGCGTCGTGGGTCAGCATGGGGGAGCAGAGCTGGTGCAGCCCGGCGAACGGCAGCTCCATCTCGGACTCGACGCCCGAGATCTGGGCGGCGCGGAACTCGGCGGCCTGCCCGGCGACGTATCGCATCAGCGCCGACTTGCCGACTCCGGCCTCGCCGCGGACAACCAGCACCTGACTGCGGCCGTGAGCGACGGTCGCGAGCAGCCGGTCCAGATCCTCGCGCTCGGTGATCCGGCCCCGGAACAGCGGCAGGCGCGTGGGGGCCATCTGCCTGACAGCGTAGAGCGCGCCGGAACGATCGACCAGGGATGCGCCCGGGATTCACCCGTGGGACACACGGGCGCGACCAACCGTCGTGAGCGGCCACGCTGCGGTCGCGTGTTCTCGCCCGGTGACTTCTCGACGATCGATGCCCTGTCGGCGCACGTCAACCTCTGGATGCTGCGCCACCTGCATCTGCACTGGCACCGGCGCTAGGGGCCCGGGGCGGCGCGCTGCCGCGCCGCCCGCAGGCTGCGCGGTGTTAGAACACCCGTCCAGCCGGACACTGATCGGGCTTATCGTAAGGCGAGCCGGTGCCGTTGCTGAGGACAGCAGGAGCGAACCGGCGCCGCCCACGGAGGGCACACGCCACAAAGCAAGGAAGCGAACTCAATGAAACGTCTGTTGCTGGCCGCCGGCCTGGCAGGCCTGGCCGTGTTCCCGGCCGGGGCGCTGGCGAACACCTCGCGGTCGAAGGTCCTCTCGGTGGACGCGCGCCATCACAAGGTGGAGCTGGTCGACGCCGCCCACGCGGTGCACGCCTACTCCTTCCGCGGCACGCTGCCGCAGCTGGGCCTCGGCGACACCGTCAGCTACCGCCGTTCGGGCCACACCATCTCGCACGTGAGGAAGACCGCGCGCGCGTTCGGGACGATCTCCTTCTACGCCACGGTGGTTCGCTCCGGCTCCAAGCAGGTGCGGCTGCGCCTCGGCGACGGCAGCGCGTACCGCCTGTCCTCCAGGCAGGTCTCGACCACGACCATGGCCCACGCCGCCGCGGTCTCGTCTGCGCCGGTCACGATCCAGGTGCTCGGCCTGGCGCCGGGCCAGCGGGTGCTCATCTCAGAGACGGTGGACGCCCGGGGCCATTGGACGGTCACGCTGACGCTGCCCAGCTCGTCGAGCACCGGCGGCGGCGCGACCTCCGGCTCGGGCGGCGGCGCGACCTCCGGCTCGGGCGACGGTTCGGGTGGCGGCTCGGGCGATGACCAGCTCGCCGAAGGGACGATCACCCGGGTCTCAGCGACCCGCCTGGCGATCACCACCGGATCGGCGACGCTCAGCTTCTCCGTCGACCCGACCGCCGCGCTGACCGACGGGTTCCTCGTCGGCGACGTCGTCGACGTGACCTACTACGAGAACTCCGACGGGTCGCTGACCGCCGACGACGTGGAGTACGTCGAGGACGACGCGACAGGTGTGGTGACCAACGTCAGCGACGGCAGCCTCACCCTCACCGATCAGGCCACCGGGCAGGCCGACACGTTCATCGGCGACCCCGCGATGGGCCTGTTCGACGGCGTGAATCCCGGCGATGAGGTCGACGTCACCTACCACGCGTCCGCTGCCGGATCGGTCGCCGACGCGGTCGACGACCAGGTCTGGGACAACTGACCGGGAGCGCTCCTCAGGCCTGGTCTGCGCGGCAGCGGCAGCCGTCCGGTCCACATGCTGACCTAGAGCTTCAGCGGCCGCCGCCGGATGCCGACTAAGCCGTGAGGACCTGAATGCACTCCGCCTTCATCGCGCGCCAGCCCATCTTCGACCGCAAGCTCGACGTCGTCGGCTACGAGCTGTTGTTCCGCGGTAGCGGCTACGCCGGTGGCGGGCTGTCGGACAACCCCGGGCGCGCGACGGCGACGGTGGTCCTCAACTCGTTCACGGAGCTCGAGCTGAGGCGGATCGTCGGGCACAAGAGGGCGTGGATCAACGTCGGGCGCGACTTCGTGGTCGACGGGCTCGCCCAGGTGATCCCGGTGGGCCTTGGGGGCCTGGAGATCTCGGAGTCCGAGCTCTATGACGAGGAACTTGTCGACGCGCTGCGCGACCTCAAGAGCCAGGGCTACCGGCTTGCCCTCGACGGGTTCGGCTCAGAGTCGGACGCGGCCTCGGTGCTCGACCTCTTCGACGTCGTCAAGCTCAACGTGCTCGAGCTCGGTCACGACGGGCTCAGCGAGGCGATGCAGCGGCTGGAGGGCCTGCCGTGCCAGGTGCTGGCCCACCGCGTGGCGAGCCATCCCGATCACGAGTTCTGCGCCGGGCTTGGCTGCGACCTGTTCCAGGGTTACTTCTTCTGCCAGCCGGCCGTCGTGGCCACCCGCAGCATCTCGGCCAACCGGCTCGCCCTGCTGCAGGTGGTGGCCGCGCTCCAGCGCTCCGATGTCGAGCTCTCCGACGTCGACCAGCTGATCGCGCGCGACGTCGCGCTGAGCTTCCGCATGCTGCGCTACGTCAACTCTGCGTTCTTCGGTGTGCGCAGCGAGGTTCGCTCGATCGGGCACGCGCTGGCGCTCCTGGGACTCGAGAACGCCCGGCGGTGGGCGACCCTGAGCGTGCTGGCCAGCGTCGACGACAAGCCCACCGAGTTGACGATGACCGCGCTCACACGGGCGCGCTTCTGTGAGCTGGCGGGCGAGGAGCTCGAGCTCGCGGGCGGATCCGAGCTTTTCACGCTGGGCCTGTTCTCCGTGATCGACGCCCTCATGGACACCCCGATGCAGGATGTGGTCGACTCGCTCCCGCTGGCCGACGACATGCGCGAGGCGCTCGTGCACCGACGCGGACCCCTGGGCGAACTGCTCGACGCCGTCACCGCGCGTGAGCAGGGCGAGATCGGTGCGGAGGCCACCGTGCCGCACGCCGACGAGTTGTACCTCCGATCGGTCATCTGGGCCAACACCGCCGCCGAGTCGCTGTTCGGCGCGGCACCGAGCGCACCGAGCGCACCGAGCGCATCGAGCGCATCGGGCGCGGTGGGCGCATCGAGCGCGTCGGGCGTGTCGGCCCCGGACACCCCGCGGCGCCCCCACATCGCCGCCGTTCCGCCCGCTCCGGTCCCGGCCCGCCCCGACGGCGGTCCCGTCCGCCGGTTCTTCGCGGCCGTCGGGCGGCTCTTCGGTCGCCACGACTAGCCTGTGCTTGACTCGGTCTCGGCACGTCAGTCGAGGATCGGGTCGGGATGGCAACCACGGAGAAGACGGACTACAGCCTCATCGGGCCCAACGCGCAGCGCGCGGCCGAGCAGGGTCTCGTGGCGGCCGACTGGTATCACCCCGACGTCCCGCGCAAGCGCATGAAGGAGCTGATGCGCCGCAGCGACGGGCCCGCTCTGCGTGACACCGCGCTGTGGCTGGCACTGCTCGTCGCCTTCGGGGTCGTCGGCGGACTGTTCTGGGGCACCTGGCTCACTGTGCCGTGCTTCATCGTCTACGGCGTGCTCTACGGGTCGGCGACCGACTCGCGCTGGCATGAGAGCGGCCACGGGACGGCCTTCAAGACGTCGTGGATCAACGACGTCCTCTACCAGGTCGCCTCGTTCATGAACATGAAGGAGCCGACGTTCTGGCGCTGGAGCCACGCCCGCCACCACACCGACACGATCATCGTGGGGCGTGATCGCGAGATCGCGGCGATGCGACCGCCCGACGTGGCCAAGCTGGTGATCAACGTCATCGGGCTGCGCGATGCCTGGGACACCGCGATCAGCGTGGGGCGCCACGCCGCGGGACGACTCACCCAGGAGGAGACGACCTTCATCCCCGAGAGCGAGCGGTTCCGCGTGTACCGTGAAGCGCGCGCATGGGTGGCCATCTACGCCGTGGTGGTCGCCGCCGCGATCGTCCTGCACTCGTTCCTGCCGCTCATGTACGTCGGCCTGCCGTCCCTCTACGGCCGCTGGCTGGCGGCGCTGTTCGGGCTCTCACAGCACGCCGGCCTGGCCGAGAACGTGCTCGATCACCGGCTCAACGCCCGCACCATCCACATGAACCCGGTGTTCCGCTTCCTCTACTGGAACATGAACTACCACGTGGAGCACCACATGTTTCCGATGGTCCCCTACCACGCGCTGCCCAGGCTCCACGCCGAGGTCGCGCCCGACCTGCCCACCCCGTACCCGAGCCTGTTCGCGGCCTACCGGGAGATCGTGCCAACGCTCCTGCGCCAGATGCGCGAGCCGGGCTACTACGTTCGGCGCGAGCTGCCGCCGGCGGCCCAGCCGTTCCGGCCCGAGATGCACAACGCGGTGTTCGAGGCGTGAGCGGGGGGGGTGGGGACGGGGTCCGAGACGGCTGGGTCGAGGCCTGCGCCGTCGACGACGTCGAGGCGGAGGACGTGATCGAGGTGGAGTGCGCCGGGCGCACCTTCGCCGTCTACCGCAGCCCCCAGGACACCTTTCACGCCACCGACCCGATGTGCACCCACGAGCGCGCGTGCCTGGCAGACGGCCTGGTTCAGGGCGACATCATCGAGTGCCCCAAGCACAACGGCCGCTTCAACTACAAGACCGGCGAGGCCACACGCCCGCCGGCGCGAGAGGACCTCGGCACCTACCCGGTCAGAACGGAGGGCGGCCGGGTGTTCATCGGAGTCGGCTGACGGCTCGCGACCCAGCGGCGCCCGATCATCCGCTCCAATCGATTTCGGCAAAGCGCCGCTTGAGCTTCTCGCCCCGCGAGGGGTTGAGCGAGGCGATCCAGGCGATGCGGCCCTGAAGCTCGGCCCTGCGCCCCGAGAGGCCCTGGCCGCTGGGACCGTGCCGGGCGGCGTTGTGCAGGATCGCCTTGAGCCGGTCGTATTCGGCGCGGGTGACGTTGGGCGTGGCGTTGACGACGATCCCGCACACGGATTGACGAGCCGCGCGGGTGCGCAGGACCGACTTGTCCGCGTTGAGCGCAAAGCCCTCCTCGTGGACGATCTCACCCACGAACGTGGTCAGTGCCGCGGCGCGCCGGGCCAACCGCGGGCCCGAGAAGGTGAGGTCGTCGGCGTAGCGCGTGTAGCGCAGCCCCTGCACGGCCGCCAGGCCGCTCAGGCGCCGGTCGAGACGAAAAGCCACGAGGTTGGCGAGCGCGGGAGACGTCGGAGCCCCCTGGGGAAGGTGTGGTGCCGCGAGTTGGCGGCCGAGGCGAAACGAGGCCGGGACCGGGGACCCGGCCGCGGCGGCGCGGATCACCGTCCACACGTGGTGGGGGACGGCGTTGGTGGTGAGGCCGGTGAGGACGTGCGCGACTGCCGGGTCATAGCCCGCCGTACGAAACAGGCCGAACACGCGACCGGCGGAGACCGACGCGAAGAAGTCCGCCAGATCCAGCCGGAGCACCGCGGGCTGTCCGCTGTGCCGGCGGGCGTGGTCGATGACCGAGCGCCCTCGGGTGAAGCCCTGGGCCGCATCGTGGACCGGGAGGCGGTCGAGGATCTCACGCAGGACCCAGCGCTGGACCTCCTTGAGGCGCAGCTTGGGGGCCTCGATGACGCGCGGGAGACCACTGCGGCGGGGCACGGCGGCGTAGCGGTAGTTGCGCAGCCGCTCGGCGGCGACGGTGCGCTCCAATCCCTTCACGTCCGACAGCCACGCGAGCTGCCCGTCGGAGAGCTCGAGCGCCTCTGCCAGCTCCGCCACCGAGTCCAAGCGGGCGACGGGCCAGTCGAAGCGCACGCGTTCGGAGCCGGCGCGCCGCTCGGACAGGAAGCCGTCGATGGTGGCGCGCAGCGCGTCGCGGTCATCGGCCGGCTGGGCGCGATGGGCCGAGACGACGCGCGTCACCAGTGCGTCGATCCAGCTCGGCCAGTGACCTAGGGCCATCGCGGCCACCTCGGCCAGAGCCTCCTCCTTCCACGGGGCGAGGAGCATCGCCTCGGCGAGGAGGGCGGCTGCGGCGACACGTTCGCGCTTGGTGTACATGGCCAGGGTTCATGGCGGCGCCGCGCCCCGACTGCTCCATGTCGTGCGTGCCCGGCAGTGCCTCCGAACGGATGCACCCAAGGGCTCGCGATGCACTGTCCCAGGTACTGGGGGATCCCCGGGGTGACCCCGGAGAGGGCAGCGCGCCCGCAGGCGCGGCCAGCCCACCTCGGTGCTACGACGCCGCGCTGCGGACGCTACCGGATGTGGTCTCCACGATCGCGTCGATGATCTGAGGCCACAACGCGCGCGGCAGGTCGTGGCCCATCCCCGGGAGGATGAGCAGCCGGGCGCCGGGGATCGCCTCGGCGGTGGCGCGGCCGCCCGAGACATCCACCAGCGGATCGGCGTCGCCATGGATCACCGTCGTGGGGACGCGGACGGCGGCCAGCGCCTCGGTGCGGTCGGGCGCCGAGACCACGGCGCCGAGCTGGCGAGCGCTCCCGGCGGGGTAGACGCCACGGTCGAACAGCCGGCCGGCGCGCTCGCGCTTGTACTCCTCCTCGAAGTCGTACTGCTTGGAGCCGATCGCGCGGTAGGTCTCGATGTGGTCCTCGATGTAGGCCTCGCGCTCCCGCTGGCCCTTGCGCATCAGCATCAGCATCATCCGCGGCCGGGGCTTGCCCACCTTGGGGTTGCCGGTGGTGGACATGATCGAGACCAGCGAGAGGACGCGGTCGGGGTGGTTGATCGCGACCAGTTGCGCGATCATGCCGCCCATCGACGCTCCGACGATGTGCGCGGCTCTGATCTCAAGGGCGTCGAGGAGCCCGACACAGTCGGCGGCCATGTCCTCCAGCGTGTAAGCGGCTCCGCCCGCGCTGCGGCGCAGGAGCTGCCAACGCGTGGGGATCTTCGCGCCGCGCAGCTGGGAGGAGCGGCCGATGTCGCGGTTGTCAAAGCGGATGACGCGGAACCCGCGCGACGCCAGCTGCTCACAGAACTGGTCGTCCCAGAGCAGCATCTGCGAGGCCAGGCCCATGATGAGCAGCACCGGCGGCGCCGACGCGTCGCCGAAGGTCTCGTAGCAGAGCTCCAGCTCGCCGACCTGGGCGGTCAGCTCACCGGTGGCAGTCGATTGGGGTTCAGAGGCGGACAGGCGCGTCACCGTACCAGGGAGCCCGCCTCACACCGCCGCTTAGCGGAGCAGGCGCATGCCGGGCGGCGACCTCATCCGTTGCGCCTGCACCGACCCCGCGCGCATTGACGGCAGCGGCGGCGGTGTAGAGAATGGCCGCGGCACAGTTTCAACAACTGTCGGGACAGGAGGGGACATGACAGATACCCATGTGGTGCTGTCCGGGAGCAACCGACCGCGTAAACACGACGCGGAACGGGTCGGCGACGTCGATCCGGCATCGCCGGTCGAGGTGACGGTCACGGTGCGCGGGCCTGACCTGCCACAGGTGACGCCGGGAAAGTCGATGAGCCGGGAGGAACTGGAACGCAACTATTCGGCGAGCCCGGCCGACATGGACGCGGTGGCGGCCGAGCTCGGCCGCAACGGGCTGGAGGTGCTCGACAGCGCGGCGTCGACGCGCAGCCTGCGCGTACGCGGCACGGCCGAGCAGATGGACGCGACGTTCCGGGCGAACCTGGGGGTCTATCGCCACGACGGCTACGAGTATCGCGGCCGCGAGGGGAGCCTGCAGATCCCGGTGGCGCTCGACGGGATCGTCACCGGGGTGTTCGGCCTGGACCAGCGGCGGGTGGCGCGGCGGGCGCCCGGCATCCCGCCCACGCAGGCGTCGGCGGAGTCCGTGGCGCAGGACGCTCTGTCACCGGCGGACCTGGAGGAGCGCTATCGGTTCCCCGAGGGGGAGGGCGAGGGCCAGACGGTGGCCATCGCCGAGTTCGGGGGCGCGTACTTCCCGGATGACCTGGCGACGTTCTGCACGCAGCAGGGCCGCCCGGAGCCGAGTGTCAAGCAGGTGGGCCTCGGGGTGCCGGTGCTCACCGAGCAACAGGTGATGGCGATGCCGCCGACCCAGCGCGAGCAGGTGCTCGGCGAGGCTGGCGAGGTCAACATGGACGTGCAGATCGTCGCGGGGCTGTGCCCGGCCGCCGACATCGTCGTGTACTTCGCCACCTGGGACCAGAAGGGCTGGGTCGATCTCCTCAACGAGGTGGTCAAGGGCGTGCCCGCCGGCGCGGTGGCGGTCTCGGTGAGCTGGGGCCTGTCCGAGGACAGCTCGGACTTCTCGGCCGACGCCCGCCGGGTCATCGATCACCGGCTCCAGGCGGCCGCTCTGCTCGGCATCACCGTGTGCGTGTCCGCGGGCGACGACGGCTCGGGCGATCAGGTCAGCGACGGCAAGGCGCACGTCAACTTCCCGGCATGCAGCCCGCATGTGCTGGCCGTCGGAGGGACACAGCTCGACGGCGACCAGGAGGTCGTGTGGTGGCAGGCGCCGGGCCGGCGCAGCGACGGCGGCGGCTCGACCGGCGGCGGGATCAGCCGGCTCTTCCCGCAGCCGAGCTGGCAGAACGTGGAGGTGACCTCGCCCGACCGCAGCGGCGCGACCGGGCGCGTCATCCCGGACATCGCCGCTCTGGCCGGGCCGCCCTACTACCAGCTGGTGCTGCTGGGCAAGGCCGCGCCCAACGGGGGCACGAGCGCTGCGGCGCCGTTGTGGGCGGCCCTGATCGCCCGCTCGGCGGCGGCGCTGAACCCGCCGCGGGCGCCGGTGTTCCTGGCACCGCTGCTCTACGGCGCCGGGCCCGACGGACACCCGCTGGGCACCTCGGTGTGCCGGGACATCACCTCGGGCGAGAACACGTCGACGCCGCCCGGGTGGGGCTTTGGCGCCGGGCCGGGGTTTGACGCGGTGAGTGGCTGGGGCGTGCCCGACGGGCCTCCGCTCGTGGGCACCCAGATGGCCCCGGGTGCGGCTGCCGCACACAAGTAGACGACGAGTGTCAGGTCGGTGGGGCGGCTTCGAGCGCTGCCCCACCGACGACCTCGCCGAGCTGAAGCACGAGCCAGATCCGCTGTGGATCGCGCAGCAGCTCGGGGGTGGCGACGGCGTCGCCGTCGACCACCACGATGTCGGCGAGCCGACCGGGGGTGATCGTGCCGATGTGGTCCTGGAGCCCGATCGCCTCCGCGGCGATCGAGGTGGCCGACACCAGCGCCTCGGCGCTCGTGAGGCCGTGGTGGACCATGCGCAGCAGCTCGAGCGCGGTGTCATCGCCCGAGACGCCGTTGCGGTCTGAGCCCAGTGCGATCCTGACCCCAGCCTGGCGCGCGGCGCGCATGCTCAGCGTGCCCTGCTCGAGGTTATGGTGGGCCAGCTCGACGATGCTGGGCAGCATGTGGGCCTCGATGGTGGCCTGGGCGGGGTCGATCACCTCGCCGAAGCCGCCCATCCAGTAGTAGCCGCTCAAGGTCGGCACCAGCACCTGGCCGCCGGCCGCCATCGCCTCCAGCAGCTCGGGTCGCTGGTTGAGATACATGCCGTGCTCGATGGTGTCCATGCCGTGCGCGATGGCCGCGGCGGTCCCGTCCAGGCCCTCGACGTGGGCGGCGACCTTGAACCCCATCCGGTGAGCCTCGTCGACCGCGGCGGCGAACTCCGCGTCGGTCATCTGCGACGGCTCGGGATCCTCGAGCTCGTTGGAGCGCGCGCCGGTCGTCATCACCTTGATGAAGTCCGCACCGTCGCGCAACTGCTCGCGCACCGCCTTGCGCATCTCGTCGGCACCGTCGGCCTCGCGGTACATCGCGCCATAGAAGCGCCCGCCGGGCGCGGTGGCCGAGAGGATCAGCCCACAGGTGAGCAGCCGCGGGCCGCGGAAGGCGCCATAGCGCATCGCCTGGCGGGCCTCCTGGGGCTGAAGCCGCTGGGAGCCGACGTTGCGCAGTGTGGTGACGCCCATGCGCAGGGTGTCGCGCAGGCTGGCCTGGAGGAAGTGGGCGCTGGTCCCGGCCAGCAGCGGCTCGGCCCCGTGGACTGGATCGGGCTGCCGGCCCTGGACGTGGACGTGGACGTTGATGAGGCCGGGCAGGAGCATCCGTCCGGCGAGATCCACCGCGCGCGCGCCGTCGGGCACCGGGTCGCCGGCAGATCCGATCCGCTCGATCACCCCGTCGGTGACGAGCACCGCGGCGCCGTCGCGCACCGGCGCGCCCGTGCCGTCGAAGAGCCGCGCGCCCGTCAGCCACAGACGGCCCGGCGCGGGTGGGGGAGCGGCGAGCAGCGACGGGTGGCGGTGGGGCACGGGCCGCACACTAATCGTCACGCCGTTCTGAAAGAGCCTTGAAGATCTTGGGACGACGCGATATACAGATCTGAAACGCTCTTTCAGAAAGGGGGCGAGCCATGGCCGAGCGCCGGCCCATGCTCACCGACCCGGAAGTCCTCGAGGCGCTGGCGCATCCCGTCCGCCTCGACCTGCTCACCTATCTCATGGCCAACGGGCCGGCCAGCGCGTCCACGTGCGCCCGCGCGGTGGGGGACACGCCGTCGAACTGCAGCTACCACCTGCGCACGCTGGCCCGGCACGGGCTGGTGGAGCGCGTCGAGTCCGCGGACCGTCGCCAGCGGCCGTGGCGGGCGACGATCACCGGGTTCACGCTCGAGCCTCACGCGGACCCGGCCACGCCGTCGGGACGCGGGACGGCGGCCGTCATGGCCGCCTCACTGGCGCTCGAGCAGCGGCTGCTGCGCGACTACCTGTCGCACCGCGACTCGGTGCCCGCCGCCTGGCGCGAGGTCGACCTCGCCTCGAGCTACACGCTGCGGATCAGCCCCGCCGAGCTGCGCGTGCTGGGGGACCAACTCGACGCGCTCATCCGGCCCCTGATCGCGGCCGGTCGTCAACCGGCGCCCGCGGACGCCGAGCTGGTCGAGGTCGACCTCTACGCCTTCCCCCGGACGGAGGTTCCATGGCGGCGCGCGGACCGCTGAGCGTCCCCGCGTTTCGGACGCTGTGGGCGGCCGGCCTGATCTCGGACACCGGGGACTGGCTGCTGCTCATCGCGCTGCCGATCGTCGTCTATCAGCTGACGGGATCGGCGGTGGGGACCGCGGCCGCGTTTGCGGCCGAGCTGCTCCCCGGCATCGCGCTCGCCCCGCTGGGCGGCCGGCTCGCCGACACCGTCGACCGGCGGGTGCTGATGATCGTGCTCAGCGCCGTCCAGGCCGTCGCGCTGCTGCCGCTGCTGCTCGTGCACGACCGGGACGGGCTGGCCATCGTCTATGCGGTGATCGTCGCCCAGTCGAGCCTGGCGGCGCTGTTCGATCCCGCCAAGAACGCGCTGCTGCCCACTCTCGTGGATCCGCGGCAGCTCGTGCCGGCCAACGCGCTCGTGGGGCTGGGGGCGGCGGTGGGGCGTCTTGCCGGCGGCCCGCTGGGCGGACTGCTGCTGGCCGCCGGCAGCCTGCGCACGATCGTGATCGCCGACGCGCTGAGCTTCGGCGTGGCCGGTGTCCTCATCGCTCGCGTGCCGAGCGCCGCGGCCGCGGGAGGCGGGGGCAGTCGGGCTCGCGATCGTGCTGGCGACGGCGGCCGCGATGAGGTGCGGCTCGCGGCGGGCGGCCTGCGGGCCGTCCTGCGCACCCGCGCGGTCGCCGCTGCGCTGCTCGTGGCGTTCGTCGCCGACATTGCGCAGGGGATCTTCGTGGTGCTGTTCATCGTGTTCGTCGCCCGGCGGCTGCACGGCGGAGCCGCGGAGATCGGCCTGCTGCGCGGCGTCCAGGCCGTCGGCGCCATCGCCGGCGGCATCCTCCTCGCCGCCTGGGGCGATCGCTGGCGTCCGATCACGCTCGCCGCGGTGGCGGCCATCGCCTTCGGCATCGTCGACCTGACCATCTGGAACGCCCCGCTCGTCACCGGGTCAGAGGCTGTGTTCCTGGTCCTGTTCGTGTGCGCCGGCGCTCCCGGGGTGATCTTGGAAACGGCCGGAATCAGCTTCCTGCAGCAGGCCAGCGATGACGGCGACCGCGGCCGGGTGTTCGCAGCGCTGGGCCTCGTCGAGAACGCGGGTCAGGCCCTGGGCATCGCCGCCGCGGGCTTGCTCACCGCGCCGCTGGGCCTGATGGCGCTCCTCAACGCCCAGGGCGTGCTCTACCTCACCGCGGGCGTGCTTGTCGCGGCGCTGGGGAGGATGGCGAGGCCGTCTCGCGCTGCCCACCGCCGCATGACGGGCAGACGAGACGGCCTCGCCGTGGGGGAGGAGGTCTCTACGGGTTCTTCAGGGAGGTGAAGTTCAGGTCCCAGGTCCCCTCGTTCCAGAGGGAGTTCACGCCGGCGACGTCCTTTGACTCGACGTTGGGCTGATTGTCGAAATCCTCGGGGATCGCGACGGCCTGGTTGACGAGCATCTTGTCGACGTTGGCGAAGGCCTGGGCGCGCGCCGTGGGGTCTGTGACGAGCGCCGCCTTCTGGATCGCGGCGTTGATCTGGGGGTTATCCACCTGACCGAAGTTCGAGTTGTTGGTCGGGACGATGGCGGGACCGTAGAAGGGGACGTACAGCACGGTCAGCGGATCGGCGAAGTCACGGAGCCACCCGCCCGAGGGGCAGACGTCGATCTCCTGCTTGGGCACGCCGCAGTATTTGGCGTACATCACGGACTGATCGACCAGGCTGACGTGAGTGTGGAAGCCGAGCTGAGTCAGGTCGGTGTTGATGAGCTGCACGATTGCCGGGTCGTTGCCGTTGTTGGCGCCCACGACCTGCACCGTTGCCGACCCGGTGTACTTGCCCGAGCTGTACCCGGCGGCCTTCATGTACTTCTGGGCGACCGACAGGCTGCCGTTGACGTTCTCGTTCCACGGCACCTGCGGGCCGGCGGCACCGCCGGCCTGCTGATAGCCGTCCACGCCGGGATAGATGAAGTGGGTGCCGGGCTGACCGGTGAGCGAGCCGCCGCGCAGCTTGATGATCGCGGCGCGATCGAGGTTGGCGTACACCGCCCGGCGCAGGTTGACGTTCTTGAACGGGCCGGCCGAGTTGTTGAGTGCGGCGTAGTGGTCGCCGGACCCGGGGGTGAACGTGATCTGCGACGGATACTGCTGGTAGGCCAGCTTCACCGTCGACTGAGCGGGCGTGTCGAACTGCACCGCGCCAGAGCCCTGCAGCACCTGGCGGCCGATCACGGTGGCGTCGCCACCGATGCTGAAGTTGATGCGGTCCAGGTACGCCGGCCGCCAGTCGGTCTTGGCGCTCCAATTGGGGTTGCGCACCAGTGTCAGCGACTTGCCCGTCTGGTAGCCGATGCCTGAGAACTGGCCCGTCTTCGGGTCGGCCTGGATCATGTAGGGCCCGGTGGCGACCAGGTACTTGGTGCCGTAGGTCGTCGGTGACTGCTTGTCCAGCGGCCCCGCGAAGCTCTCCGGGACCGGTGCCGAGATCCACAGGCTCAGCGCGGAGACCAGGAACGCGCCGCTGGGCTTGGTGGTGTGGAAGACGATGGTGTACTTGTTGGGCGTCTGGATGCCCGGGATCGGACCGCCCTTGTAGCTGGGGCTCGTCGCGCCGACCAGCGGCGCGGACGCGCCAGCGCCGAAGTAGGACTGGAAGTACGGGTTGGCCACGTTGGGGTTGGCCGCGCGCTCGATCGCGTAGGCGACATCCGCCGAGGTCACCTCGCGGTTGACCGGCGGGCTGAAGTGGACCCCGGGACGGATATGCACGGTGACCGTCTTGCCGCCGTCGGTGATGCCGCCGTTGGCGGTGGTTGGGACGACGGTGGCCAGGTCCGGGCTCAGCGTGTTCTCGGTGTTGGGCTTGTAGGCGAACAGCGCCCGCTGCGTCGCCGAATCGACGCCGTAGTCATTGGTGAAATAGGACTCGCCCGGATCGAGGTGCTCGAAGTCCTCGCTCGTATACACGGTCAGAGCGCCGCCGCGCTTCTTGGTCGCCCCGGTCATCACCTGGCCGACCGGGTTCTCGCCGGCCTTGAGCGGGACGGTCTGGACCGAGCCGCCCGACGACGACTGTCCGCTGGAGCCTCCGCTCGCGCTGGCGCTCGACGAGCTGCCCCCGCTGCTCCCACATGCTGCGACCCCGAGGGCCAACAATCCCGTGACCGCCATCGTGGTCACGCCGCGACCTACGCTCATCGACGCCTCCTAGGCATTCGGAAAAACGGTTCCTCGCTCATCCGCTCTGGAATCGTCGGCGCGAGGGCTGACCGGGCACTGACGGCGCTCTGACGGGGTGGGTCATGGCGGCGTGATCGCCAGGTTTGGTGAGGATTGGAGGGGCTGCGTGGCACGTGCGTGACGGTCTGGCCCCGGACGCGTGGCCGAATCGGATTGCGCGCCGCCTGACCGCGTCGGATAATCGGTGCGATGGGGATTGAGGTGCGCCTCTCGACGCAGTTCCGCGTGCTCGGGCCGCTGGAGGTGGCGCACGACGGCGTGCCGGTCCGGCTGGGCGGAGAACGCCAGCGCGCGCTGCTCGCGCTGATGGTGACCCACGCCAACGCGCTGGTGACAACCGAGCGGCTGATCGAGCACCTGTTCGGCGGTGAGCCGTCCCAGAGTGCCGCCAACGCGGTGCACGTCGCGGTCTCGCGCCTGCGCCGGGCGCTGCGCTGCGGTGACGAGTCCCTGCTGCTGACCCGCCCCGGCGGCTACGTGCTCTCGGTCGAGCCCGATCAACTCGATGCGGCGCGGTTCGAGCGCCTGCTCGACCAGGGCCGGCAGGCCGTCGCCGCCGGTGACCCAGCCGCGGGCGTGGTGCGCCTGCGCGAGGCCCTGGCCCTCTGGCGCGGGCCCGCGCTGGCCGATCTGGCGCTGATGGAGTTCGTGGCCCCGGAGGCTCGCCGTCTGGACGAGCTGCGGCTGCTGGCCCTGATGGATCGCATCGACGCCGACCTGGCCCTCGGCCGTCAAGCCGAGCTCATCCCCGAGCTCGAGGCGCTCATCGCCGCCGAGCCGCTGCGCGAGCGCCTGCGCCAGCAGCAGATGCTGGCGCTTTACCGCGCCGATCGCCGCGCCGAGGCGCTCGAGGTCTACCGCGAGACGAGCGCCCTGTTGCGCGAGGAGCTGGGCCTGGAGCCGACCCGGGCCCTGCAGGACCTGGAACGGATGGTGCTGCGCCAGGACGAGTCGCTGAGCGGCGCCGGGAATATGCCCCCACCCACCCCCGGCCGCCCGCGCCTGCCGGCCGCCGACCGGCTGGTGTGCCCGTTCAAGGGGCTGGCCTCGTTTGACACCGCCGACGCCGAGTACTTCTGCGGCCGCGATCGCGTGGTCTCCGAACTGGTGGCGCGCGCGGCGGAGTCCACACTGGTGGGGGTCCTCGGCCCGTCGGGGATCGGGAAGTCCTCGTTGCTGCGCGCCGGGCTGCTGCCCGCGCTCAAGGCCGGCGCGCTGCCCGGCAGCTCCGGGTGGCGGCAGGTGCTCCTGCGCCCGGGGTCACATCCCTGCGACGAGCTGGATCGCGCTCTCGGCGGGGCCGGCCTGGACGAGATGCTGCGGGGCCTCGGGCCCGGCGAGGGGATGGTGATCGCCGTCGACCAGCTCGAGGAGGTGTTCACGCTGGGCGCGGGCGAGGCCGAGCGGGGCCGCTTCCTGGATCGGCTCGCCGCCGCCGCCCGCGAGCCCGAGCGTCGCGTGCTCGTGCTATGCGCGCTGCGCGCCGACTTCTACGGGCGGCTCGGCGCCCATCCGCGTTTCGCCGAGCTGCTCAGCCACAGCCACGCCCTGGTCGGGCCGATGGATCGCGAGGAGCTGACCGAGGCCGTCGAGGGGCCCGCCGCGCGGTCCGGGCTGACGATCGAGCACACGCTGGTCGATGCGCTGGTGGCCGAGGTGACGGATGAGCCGGGTGGCCTGCCGCTGCTGTCCACGGCGCTGCTCGAACTGTGGCGCGCGCGCGACGGCCACGTTCTGCGCTTCGACGCCTACCGGCGCAGCGGCGGCGTGCGGGGAGCGGTCGGGCGCCTGGCCGAGGCGGCGTATGGCCAGCTCAACGAACCCGAGCGACGCGCGGCGCGCAACGTGATGCTGCGCCTGGTGGTGGGGGAGGACGGTGCCCTCGCGCGCCGGCGCGTCCCCGTGGCCGAACTGGAGCGCGTCACCGATGGCGAGCGCGTGCTGGCGACGCTGATCGACGCGCGCCTGATCACGGTGGGCGACGGCAACGTCGAGCTGTCGCACGAGGCGCTGGTGCGCGAGTGGCCGCGCTACCGGGCGTGGCTGGACGAGGACCAGATGGGCCGGCGCATCCACGCCCACCTCATCGCCGCCGCCCGGGAGTGGGAGAGCGCCGGACGGGACCCGGGCGAGCTGTATCGCGGCGCGCGCCTGGCCAACGCGCTGGAGTGGACGGGCCGCAATCGCGAGTGGCTGAACTCGGTGGAGTGCGACTTCATCGATGCCAGCCGGCTGGAGGCCCGGCGCGACGCCCAGCGCCAGCGCGCCCACCGCCGGCGTCTGCGCAACCTGGTGATCGCGGCCGGCGTGCTGCTGGTCGTGGCGATCAGCGCCGGCGCGTTCGCGCTGGTCAAGCAGGACAGCGCCAACGACGCGGCGCGGGCGGCGGCCGCCGATGCGCGGGCAGCGCTCGGCCGTCAGCTCGGCACCGAGGCGGTGAGCGAGCCCAGCCTCGACCTGGCCATGCTCCTTGCCCGCGAGGCGGTCACCCTGAACCGCTCCGAGCAGACCGAGGGCTCCCTGCTCACCACACTGCTGCGCACGCCCGCGGTCATTCGGTCCTTCGCGCTCGCGCCCGGCGCGCCCGACCGGCTTGCGCTCAGCCCCGATGGCCGCACCCTCGCCGTCGGTGACGCCGACGCCGGGACGATCCGCTTCTATGACGCGGCCTCGCACGCGGTGGCGGCGCGACCGCTGGTCGACTTCAGCGGCGACCAGGCTCCGGTCTACTCCGCTGACGGCACCCTGCTGGTCTACTCCACCGAGCAGGCCGGAGGCCAGCGGCTCGATGTCCGCGACGCGCGGACGCTCGCGCTGCGTCACCAACTCGCGCTCGACCCCGGCTTCCAGAACGAGAGCACCGCCGATATCCCCAACGGCAGCCTCGCCGTCGACCCGGGCGACCAGTTCGCGGTCTACGGCTACTGGGCGCTAAACGCAGCCGGTCGCCCCGGCGCCGCCTACCTCGACCGCTGGTCGCTGCCCGGCGGCCGCCTCGACGCGACGGTGCCGATCGGGACGGGCCGGCTCGTCGCGCTGCGCCTCGCCGACGACGGGCGGGAGCTCGTCACCGTGTCGGCCCACGCCATCAGCGTGTTTGACACCGTCTCGCTCCAGCGTCTGCGCACCGTGAGCATCCCGGCGGATGCCGGCGCGCCCGCGGTGGCCGCCATCAGTCCGGACGGGCTACGCGTCGCCCTCGGCGAACGCGGCGGAACGGTGTGGTTTGAGGACACGAGCACCGGTGCCGCGCGCGAGGGGGCCGGCACCCACCATGCCGCGGTGGCCGCGGCGTTCTTCGGGCCCACCGGCGACACGGCGACGACCGTTGGCAACGACAACACGGTGATCGTGTGGGACGCGCGGACGGCGACGCCGGTCCAGGAGCTCAGCGGGCCCACCGGCCAGGTCCAGAGCGCGGCGGCCAGCCTCGACGGAACCACGCTGTACACGTCGTCGCTGGACGGCGACGTGCTGGCCTGGGACCTCACCGGCACCCGCCAGTTCGGCCGCGGGACGGCGCTCGGGGCGGGCCTGCGCTGCTGTACGGCCCAGGGCCCCCAGGTTCCCCCGTTGGCCACCTCGCCCGACGGCTCCGAGTTCGCCGCGCGGCTCGGCGCCTCCACGGTCGGCGTGTTCTCCACCCGGACGCTCGAGCGGCGCGCCACCTTCCGGGTGAGCGCCGCGGACGGGATCACCGCGCTGGCGTGGTCCCCGACCGCGCCGCTGCTCGCGGTGGCCGGCCATGCCGGCTTCGTGCAGCTATGGAACGTGTCGGGAACGCCGCGGCCGGCGCAGACCCTGCTCGGCCTGCACGCGGTGCTCGGCCGCCCCGAGGCCATCCAGGCGCTCGCGTTCTCACCCGACGGCAGCCTTCTGGCGGCCAGCGACCGCAACGAGACCCACCCGACGCCGGATCTCCCGGCGCTGCCGGCGGCATTCCTGGCCACGTGGCGGACCGATACCGGGACGCTCGTGGGCGCGCCGCGCGAGCTCGAGGTGGGCGCGGGCACGGGTCGCTCGGACCAGCTCGCGTACTCGCCCGACGGCAGCCTGCTGGCGGCCGGGCTCCCCGACGGGCGGGTGCTGGTCCTGGACACCGCGAGCGGCACCACCACCCAGACGCTCAACCCGCCCAGCGGCTCCACCTCGGTGGCGTTCGCCCCCAACGGGACCCTCGCGACCGGCACGGCGGCGGGAACGGTGGACCTGTGGAACCCGACGACCGGGCAGGCGCTGGCGCCCGCGCTGATCGCCGCCTCGGCCCCGATCACCAGCCTGGCCTTCGAGCCTGGCGGCCAGCGCTTCGTGACCGCCGGCTACCAGGACGGGTCGGTGAAGCTGTGGTTCCTCCCGACCCTCCAGCAGGAGGGCCCGGCGCTTCGCACCGACGCCGGCACGTCCGCGTCGGTGGCGTTCGCCGCCGACGGGCACGGGCTGCTCGACGTGCAGGACACCGGGCGTGCCTTCGTCTGGCCGACGGCACTGTCTCACTGGGAGCAGCGCGCCTGCCAGGTGGCGGGGCGCAACTTCACGCGCGAGGAGTGGGTGCGCCTGGTCGCGCAACCGCGGTACGCGCCCGTGTGCCGCTCGTAGCCGCGATCACTGCGGCGCTGGCGAGGACCAGCGCGGCGGCGCGGGGAGCACCGGCCCGCCACCCCCGGTTTACGATCGATCGCGATGAGCGACCTGACCCGACGCGCGCCGGACGCGGGCTGGCTGGCGCGCGCGCCCTCGGGCGCGCTGGTGATCGGGGGGATCACGTCGGTGCAGATCGGGGGCGCGCTCGCGGTGCACCTGTTCGGATGGGTGGGGCCCGGGGGCGCGGTCGTCCTGCGCATGACCACCGCCGCGCTCGTGCTGCTGGCCGTCTCGCCGCCACGGATGCGGGGCCGGGCGCTGCACGGGCTGCCGTTGGCCATCCTGTTCGGGCTGGTTCTCGCCGGGATGACCCTGAGCTTCTACAACGCACTGCATCGCGTGCCGCTGGGGATCGCCGTTGCGCTGGAGTTCGTCGGCCCGCTCACGGTGGCGGTGGCGGGGTCTCGGCGACCGCTGGATCTCGTCTGGGTCGTGCTCGCCGTCGCCGGCATCCTGGCGCTCACCCGCGGCGGGGCGGAGCCGATCAGCGGGCTTGGCGTCTTCTTCGCGCTGCTGGCCGGCTGCCTGTGGGGCTGCTACATCCTGCTCAGCGCGCGTGTGGGGCGAGCGTTCGAGCGCGGCGCGGGCCTGACCCTGGCGCTGTGCGTGGCCTCGCTGGTGACGCTTCCGGTCGGGATCGCCGACGCCGGCGCGCACCTCATCGAGCCGCGGTCGCTGGCGCTGGGAGCGGCCGTCGGCATTCTCTCGTCGGCGATCCCGTTCTCCTTCGAGATGGAGGCGCTGCGGCGCATCGCGACCTCCCTGTTCGGGGTGCTCATGAGCCTCGAGCCCGCGGTGGCGGCGCTGGCGGGGTTCGTGATCCTGGGCCAGCAGCTCAGCGCCCGGGCCGTCGCGGGGATCGCGCTGGTCGTGGCGGCGTCGGTCGGCGCCTCGCTGCGCAGCCGCCGCGCCCCCACCGACATCTGACCTCGGCGTAGGCCAGGTTGGAGCACCCAGATGGGCCCAGTTGGACGAATAGCAATAGTCATGAGCGCCGGATGGCGATACTGTGCGCCACGGCCACCACCCAGCGTCGTAGCCGTCAGAGATCTCCAGGAAGGAAAGTGGATGGAAGCCACGTCGATCCCCGCGCCCGCTGCCGAGGGCCAGAAGGCCCCGCGCCAAGAGCTCAAGAAGGGCGCGATCAGCTACATCAGCAACGTCGTCATCGGGGTCGCGTCAACCGCCCCTGGGTACAGCCTCGCCGCCACCGTCGGGTTCATGGTCGCCGTCGCCGGAATCGGGGTCCACAACCCCGCGGTCGTGATCGTGTCCTTCATCCCGATGCTGTTCGTCGCGTGGGCATACCAGTACATGAACGAGGTGGATCCCGACTGTGGGACCTCGTTCTCATGGATCAGCCGGGCAATCAGCCCCGAGCTCGGGCTGCTCGTCGGCTGGATCGTCATCGTCTCCGACATCGTCGTCAACGCCAACCAGGCGCAGATCGCCGGCAGTTACGGGTTCCAGCTGTTCGGCTTGGACAATGCGGCGGCCAACACGTTGGACGTCATCGTGCTGGGCGGCATCTTCATCATCGTGCTCACCTGGATCTGCTGGAGAGGCATCGAGCTCTCGGCCCTGACCCAGCAGATCCTGCTCGGCTTCGAGATGACCACGCTGATCGTCTTTGCCGTCGTCGCGCTGATCAAGACCTACGTCGACTCGCCCACGCACTCCATGCACGTTGCGCTGGACTGGTTCAATCCGTTCTCGGTCAGCACCAGCGCGCTCCTCTCCGGCATGCTGCTCGGCGTGTTCCTGTACTGGGGCTGGGACACCGGCGTCTCGGTGAACGAGGAGAGCGAGAACGCCAGCGACGGGCCGGGCCGCAGCGCGGTGACGTCGACGATGGTCCTCATCGGAATCTATCTGCTGGTCTCGGTCGCCTCCCAGGCGTTCGCCGGCACCGAGTACCTGAAGAACAACGCCGACGACATCTTCGCCGGGGGCCTGGCCCGGGGCGTGCTCGGCTCGCTGCACTTCCTGCTCACCATCGCGGTACTGACCTCGGCGACAGCGGCGACGCAGACGACCATCATCCCGGCGGCCCGCCAGGCCCTCTCCATGGCCCGCCGGGGCGCCATCCCGAGCCGGTTCGCCCAGATCCACGAGCGCAACTTCTCTCCCGGCACCGCGACCATCTGGGCCGGGGTCCTGTCGCTCATCTGGTTCGTCGCGATCGAGAAGCTGTCGACGAACGTGCTGGCTGACTGCGTGGCCGGTCTCGGGATCCTCGTGTGCATCTACTACGGGTTCACCGGCTTCTGCTGCACCTGGTTCTACCGCTATGAGCTGCGGAAGTCGGTGCGCAACTTCTTCATGCTCGGCTTCTTCCCGACGGTCGGCGGGCTGATCCTGATGGTCATCCTGGTCAAGGCGGTCGTCACCTACGCCGACCCCGCCAATGACAGCAGTGCCCCCTTCCTGGGCCTCGGCGTTCCGGTGTGGATCGGCATCCTCGGCGTCGGCAGCGGGATCCTGCTCGTGCTCTATCGCAAGGCCACCGCGCCCGCGTTCTTCCGCAACGAGAAGCGGGTGAAGTTCGGCGATCCGATCGAGGTGGTCACGCCGGAGTCGGAGTTCGCGCCGCCGGACACGATGCTGTAGGCGCGCGCCGCCCGGACCCGATGTCCACCGCTCCGTCGTTCTGGCTCGACCAGCTCGGGTCGCGTCCTTTGCGGCCCGCGCTGGCCGGCGACCGCGAAGCCGACGTCTGCATCGTCGGGGGCGGCTTCACCGGCCTGTGGACGGCGTACGAGCTCAAGCGCGCGGACCCCAGCCGCGTCGTCGTGGTGCTGGAGGCGCGGCAGGTGGGGTTCGGGGCCTCGGGGCGCAACGGCGGGTGGGTGCTGGGCAAGCTGTCGGGATCGACCGAGGCGTGGCGGGCCCGGGGCGGCCCGGACGGCCCTCGGGTGATGGTCCGCGCCATCCAGCAGACCGTCGAGGAGATCGGCGCGGTCGTCGCCGTGGAGAACATCGAGTGCGACTGGAAGCACGGCGGGACCGTGACCGTGGCCCAGTCAGACACGCAGCTCACCCGGCTGCGCGAGGTCGCCGAGGCCGAGCGGCGCGAGCTGGGGGACGACCTGGCGTGGGAGCTGCTGGACGCCGGGGCGACGGCGGCGCGGATCAACGTCGACGGGGTGCGTGGCGGGCTCTACACGCCCCACTGTGCGCGGGTGCAGCCGGCGCGGCTGGTTGACGGGCTGGCGGCGGCGGCCGAGCGGGCAGGGGTGACGATCTACGAGTCCAGCCCGGTCACGACGATCGAGCCCGGCCTCGCCGTCACCAAGGGGGGAGACGTGCGCGCCCGCTACGTGCTGCGGGCCACGGAGGGCTACACGGCGGACATGCCGGGCGAGCACCGCGTGCTGCTGCCGATGAACAGCTCGATGATCGTCACGGAGCCACTGCCCGAGGAGGAGTGGTCGCGGATCGGCTGGGACGGCGCCGAGACCATGCTCGACGGGTCCCATCTCTACACCTACTCCCAGCGCACGGCCGATGGGCGGATCGCCATCGGCGGGCGGGGGGTGCCCTATCGGTTCGGCTCGCGCACCGACCGCGAGGGGCCGGTCCCCGGCCGCACCGTCGAGGAGCTGAGGGCGCGGCTGATCTCGCTGTTCCCGTCGCTGGCGGGGGTGCGCGTGGCGCGCGCGTGGCACGGGATCCTGGGCGTGTCCCGGGACTGGTGCCCGACCGTGGGCCTCGATCCGGTCACGGGCCTGGGCTATGCCGGTGGCTACGCCGGGGAGGGGGTGGCGGCCAGCAACCTGGCGGGGCGCACCCTGCGCGATCTCGTGCTGGGGCGCGAGACCGATCTCACCCGGCTGCCCTGGGTGGGCAACCCTGCCCGCAACTGGGAGCCCGAACCGCTGCGGTTCGTAGGCGCTCGCGGCATCTACACCCTGTTCCGGCTCGCGGACCGCCAGGAGCGCGTCCGCCACCACGAGTCCAGGATCGCCGGGCTCGCCAACAAGGTCGCCGGCCGCTAGCCGGCGGGCTGACCGAGCGCCGACGGGCTAGCCGGAGCGCCGGCGGCGACGGCGGCCCCGACGCAGCAGGCGAGCGAGCCACCCCACGGCGACCGTCGCCACCAGCGCGGTCTGTGTCGCGTGCTCGCGGGCCCAGACTGGGGCGCGCCGCGACGCCGGCCTCGAGGGCGAGGCGAATTCATGGGGCAGGAGCTCACGCTCAACCTGAACATGAGGGTACGCAGGGTCGGCCTCAGGGTGGGGTTGAGGGGCAAGCGTCGGCGTGTCGCGGGCCATCTCCGCGAACACGTCGGCCGCCATCTGTGACATCGCGTCTTCCATTCCGGTCCTCGGCCGCCCCGTGGTCGGAGGGACGCGCGGGGCGTCGGTCCGCGGGTCGGCGGTCGGAGAGTATGCGATCGGCGGCGGCGGCGGGGGAATCGATGCCGATTCCTGACCGGGCGCGACGGCCGGGCGCAGCCGCCGGCGCGTCTCGGGCAGCGCGAGGAGCGCCAGCGCCAGCAGGAGCGCCAGCAGCGCCGGGACGAGCACGCTCGGGAAGGATGAGGTCGTCTCGGCCCGTTCCACCGCTGTGCCCCGACGCTGCGGCGCCGGAAGGCTGCGCCCGCTACGCGCGGGCCGCTCGGCGTGAGCGGCGCTGAGGCTCGCGGCGGGGCCCGAGGCCGGGGCTGTGCCGCTCGGTGGGGGCGCCGAGGGCGACAGCGTGCCTGCCGAGGCGAGGGCCTGCGCGACGTCGGGGGCGGGGCCGCCACACCCAGTGGCGGCGCTGCGCTGGAGCGCCACCAGGGCGAGGCGCTCGAGCCTTGCCTCGCGGGCCGGACTCACGTGGAGGACCCGTGCGGTGACTGCCGCGCTGCGAGCCGGTCCAGTCAGACCAGCCCGCAGCGTCAGCAGGCGTTGTGCCCCCACACCAAGCGTTCCCAGACAGCCGTGAAGCCGGGTCACGAGACGCCGCAGCCGGCGGCTCTCCCGCGCGGAGGCGATGCGTCGTGCCCGTGCGGAGGCGATGCGTCGTGCCCGCGCGGACTCGTGCCGCGGCGCTCCGTCCCCGCCCCGGGCGAGCCCCGTGCGTGCGCCGCCGGCAGCGGGGACGCCGTCGACGTCGCCGGCTATGTCCGGAGCGGCGGAGGCGGGGTCCCCCGTCGCTCCGGACGGTGGCGCGCTCTGGGTGGGGCCCACCCACGAGCGCGGAAACCTTGGAGGGCATGCGTGCGCGCCGGTGCGGTGGCGGAGGGAGCGCTCGCCGGCGGCGTGGTCACGGACGGCGTGGTCACCCGAGGCGTGGCCACCGAAGGCACGACGGCGACCGGGGTGGACACCGGCGGCGTGGTCACCGACGGCGTGGTCGCCGACGGCGTGGTCACGGACGGCGTGGTCACCGACGGGGTCGTGCCCACGGGCGTGCTCACCGACGGCACGGTGACCGCGGGCACCGTCAACTGGGGCACCGCCGGGCTCACCGGGGGCTGCGGCAGCATCGCGGCGGTGCCGGCCAGCGGCTGGGCCACCAGCACACCCAGCCCCGCCGCCACGATTCCCACCACCACAGCCTGTCTTGTCCCCATGGCGGCTGAAACGGGTCGACCGCCGTAAACTTGCGTATTCCTACAAATACCGCCCGAAAGGGCGGGCCGGGACGCGCTACGGGGTCAGCGGCCCCACACCTCTTCGGCGACGCCGACGATCAGCTCCAGCTTGGCCCGCTCGTCGTCGATCGACAGCTTGTTGCCCTCCTCGGTCGAGGAGAAACCGCACTGGGGCGACAGACACAGTTGCTCGATGTCGACGAAGTGGGAGGCCTCCTCGATGCGGCGCTTGAGCAGGTCGCGGTCCTCCAGCTCGGGCTTCTTGGTCGTGACCAGCCCCAGAACCACCTGCTTGCCGGGGGGCACGAAGCGCAGCGGCTCGAACGATCCCGAGCGCTCGTCGTCGAACTCCAGGAAGTAGCCGTTGACGTTGAGGTCGCCGAACAGGGCCTCGGCGACGAAGTCATAGCCGCCCTCGGCCGCCCACATCGACTGGTTGTTGCCGCGACAGAGGTGGGTGGTGATCACCATGTCGTCGGGCCGGGTGGCCAGCGCCCGGTTGATGTTGGCGATGTACTGCTCATGGAGGTGGTCCGGGTCCCCGCCGATCCGCTCGATGTGCTGGCGCTGGGCCGGGTCGTTGACGTAGGCCAGGCTGGTGTCGTCGAGCTGGAGGTAGCGGCAGCCCAGCTCGTAGGCGCCCGCCAGCTGCTGGGCGTAGGCGTCGGTCAGGTCGTCCCAGAACCCGTCGAGCCCGGGGTAGACGGACTCGTCGATCGAGGAGTTGCCGCCCCGGTAGTGGACCATGCTGGGTGAGGGCACGGTGAGCTTCGGGGTCTGCTGGGCCGAGGCGTTGTCACGCAGGAACGAGAACGCCCCGGCGAAGATCGTGTCCGCCAGGCCGACCTTGCCGCTCACGCGCATCGCCGGCGGGGCGTAGTCGTACTCGCCCTCGGCGCTGCGGAACTGCACATGAATCGACGAGCCCTCGACCTGCTCGATCCCGTCCAGGGCGTAGATGAAGTCCATATGCCAGGAGGTGCGGCGAAACTCGCCATCGGTCACGCTCTTCAGGCCGGCGGCGCGCTGGAGCTCGATCACTCCGCGGATGGCGTCGTCCTCGGTGGCCCGCAGCGCCTCCGCGTCGCTCCGCCCGGCCTTGAAGTCGGCTCGCGCGCGCGCCAGCTCCGGCGGGCGCAGCAGGCTGCCGACGTGGTCGGCACGAAAGGGGGGCGTGTCACGGGAGGCCATCGGTATTCACTCCTTGTCGAAACGAACAGCGGGCGATTCAAGCAGAGGCTAGGCTCGCGGCATGGTCGCTCGCTACCGCTCGGTCCTCTCCGTACCCGGTTGCGCGCGCATCATGGCGACCGCCCTGATCGCGCGGTTGCCGCAGGGAATGACCTCGCTGGCGATCCTGCTGCTGATCCGGACCCACACCGGCTCCTACGCCGTGGCCGGGATCGCGGTCGGCGCCTATGACTTCGCCACCGCGGCCGGTGCGCCGCTGGTCGGCCGGCTGGTCGATCGCTTCGGCCGGCGGCGGGTGCTGGGCCCTGGAGCGATCCTCCAGACGTTCGTGCTCGTCGCGCTCGTCGTGGCCGCCCACGCCGGCGCCGGTGCCGTGCCGCTCGTCGTGCTCTCGGCGCTCGCCGGCGGGCTCTGGCCGCCGATCGCGCCCTCGGTGCGTGCCCTGCTGCGCGATCTGGTGACCGACGCCAAGGTCCGCGAGACCGCCTATGCGCTCGAGTCGGTCGTCCAGGAGCTGGTGTGGATCACGGGTCCGCTCGTCGTCGCCGGCGTGATCGCCTTTGCCTCGCCGGGCACGGCCGTGTTGCTCAGCGGCGTCGTGAGCATCTGCGGCACCTTGCTGTTCGTGAGCTCGCCGGCCGCGCTGGGGCGCGGGTCCCGCGGGGCGCGGCACGGGCGCGCGCCGGTGTTGGCCATCCCGGAGCTGCGCACGATATTGGGCCCGATCTTCCTCAACGGGCTGGCCATCGGAGCCATCGGCGTCGGCCTGCCGGCGCTGGCGCTGCACGCGGGCTCGCGCCCGGCGTCGGGGATCCTGCTCGCGCTGTGGAGCGTCGGCAGCATCACCGGCGGCCTGTGGTACGGGTCACGGGAGTGGCACGCGTCGCTCACCGCTCGGTACCGGACGCTGTTGTGGACCGGCGTGATCTGCATGGCGCCGCTGATCGCGGCTCGCACCGTCCCAGAGGGGCTCGTCGGTGCCGTGCTGGCCGGGTTGGTCATCGCCCCGGTGTTCTCCTGTCAGTACGCATTGGTCGGCCGGGCCGTTCCGTCCGGCGTCGAGACCGAGGCCTTCACCTGGGTCTCCTCCGCGCTCGTGGGCGGTCTCGCCGCCGGATCGGCTCTGGGCGGCGCGGCCGTCTCGGCCGCCGGCGTGGGCGCCCCGTTCTTGCTCGCGGTCTTGGCGATGGGGCTCGCTGCGGTGTCGGCGCTCCGGATGCCGGTCGGCGCCGAGCAACCGGCCGGCTAGGGCGCGGCGCTCAGATCTCGCGGAGCACCCGGCAGGGGTTGCCCACACACAGGTGGCGAGGCGGCAGATCGCGCAGCACGACGCTGCCCGCGCCGACCACGGCCCCGGCCCCGATCGTGACCCCCGGGCACACGATCACGCCGGTGGCCAGCCACGCCCCGTCCTCCACGACGATCGGCTTGGCCCATTCGAGCTGGGTGCGCCGCTCCACCGGGTCCAGCGGATGGGTGGGCGTCACCAGGTGCACGCCGGGTCCGATCTGGACGTCGTCGCCGATGCGCACCGGGGCGGAGTCCAGGATGACCACGCCGAAGTTGAGGAAGGTCCGGGCGCCGATCGCGATCTGGTAGCCGTAGTCACACTGAAACGGCGAGAGGATCTCGGTGGAGTCGCCCACGTCCCCGAGCAGCGCGCGGAGGATCTCCTCTCGGGCGAACGGCTCCCCGACGCTGGTGACGTTGAGCTGCTCGGTGAGCAGCCGACAGCGGTGACGATCCTCGAGCAGCTCCGGATCGTCGGCCAGGTAGGGCTGGCCGGCCAGCAGCCTGTCCTTGTGGGAGGGCACGCCCGCCGGATGCTGACAGCTGGGCGGCGCGCGCACTGCGCCCGCCGCCCCCGCTGTGAGTGACCGCTAGAAGTGCAGGATGTTCAGCGTGCCCGTGACGCGGGGGAACGCGTTCTTGTCGAACCTGCTCGAGCTCTCGAACGTGACCTTGTACTGGTCCTTGCTCGGGCGGCCGCCGGGGTACAGGAGGGCCTTCTCCTTGAGCACTCCGCACGGGCCCTGGGCCTTGGCGAACTTCGCCTTGGCCACGACCTTCTTGCGGATGTAGTAGCCGTAGATGTGCTTGCCCGGCGCGAAGCCCGAGAAGGAGAACGTCACCTTGTCCTTGCGGACGTTGCGGACGCTGCCGGGCTTGGTGGCGACGGCGAGGTTGGCCGACTGGACGGTGAGGCTCGCGGTCGTCTGGGTGCCGTCGGGGTTGTCGGCGGTGGCCGTGAGCACGGTCGACTTGGAGGCGGGCGCGATCGTGGCCAGCTCGGGGGCCTGCGCCGGGATGGAGACGTTGCCGTTGGCGTCGGCGACGGCGTTGCCGAAGGTGGTGCCGCCGGTCAGCTGCACGGTGGTGCCGGCCTCGAACCCGCTCCCGGTGATGACCATCGCGGCGCCCTGGGCCGGGTCGGCGTTGACGTAGCACGCCTTGTTGGCGGCCAGCGTTGCCGCCGAGGCCTGAGCCGCGAGGGCGCCGGCCGCCGGCACCGCGCAGCACACGGTGATGGCGATGCTCGCCAATCGTCGGTGAGAACTAATCATGGGGATCTCCTGTTGTGTCAGATGAGCACGCGCTGATGGGCACCGGCATGGGGAGCCGCGCGTTCTGCCCGCCGTACCCCTGGAGCCTAATATCACCCTAACCAGGACTCCTAAACCCTTCACGGATGCAGGAGTTGCTGTGATCGGCGCCCGCGCCGTCGCCGAACCGGCCACGATCTCGTGACCGCGTTGACGCCGCTGACCTGCATCTGATATATCACGGCCATGGCCACTTCGGAATCGAGGCAGCTCCCTGCCCGCCAGCGGATTGTGATCATCGGCGCGGGCATCGTGGGCAACAGCGTCGCCTATCACCTCTCGCGGCTGGGCGAGACTGAGATCACCCTGCTGGACAAGGGGCCGCTGCCCAACCCCGGCGGCTCCACCGGACACGCGTCCAACTTCATCTTCCCGGTCGACCACTCCAAGGAGATGACGGCGCTGACGAAGGAGAGCATGCGCCAGTACAAGGAGCTGGACGTGTACCACGAGTGCGGCGGGATCGAGGTCGCGCGCACCGAGGCGCGGATGCAGGAGCTCGATCGGCGCATGGTGTCCGCCAAGACCTGGGGCATCGAGCCCACGTCGCTGCTCACGCCCGCTGAGATCAAGGAGCTCGTCCCCTTCATCGACGAGTCCCTGCTGCTCGGAGGCTTCTACACCCCTGGCGCCGGCGTCGTGGATTCGCTGCGCGCCGCCACGATCATGCGCGAGCGCGCCGTCGAGGCGGGCATGACCGTGGCCGCCAACACCGAGGTCGTGGGGCTCGACGTCGAGCACGGGCGCGTCCGCCGGGTGCGCACCGACCGCGGCGACATCGAGGCCGACCGCGTCGTCATCGCCTGCGGCTGCTGGAGCCCGCGCATCGCCAAGATGGCCGGCGCCCGGATTCCGTTGAGCCCCGCCGTCCACCAGATGATCGACATCGGTCCCGTGGAGCGCTTCCAGGACGCCAAGACGCTCGTGGACTATCCGATCGTGCGCGACATGGACACCAACATGTACGAGCGCCAGGACGGAGGCGGCCTGGAGATCGGCTCCTACGCGCACCGCCCGATCATGATCGACGCCGACGAGATCCCCTCGATCGAGGAGTCGGCGCTCAGCCCCACGGAGCTCCCCTTCACCCAGCAGGACTTCGAGCTGCAGATGGAGCAGGCGCTCGAGCTGATGCCCGAGATCGTCGGCGACGAGTCCGTGGGCGTCCGGTACGCCATCAACGGCCTGCTCTCGGTCACCCATGACGGCCTCCCGCTGCTGGGCGAGACCCCCGAGGTCTCCGGCCTGTGGTCGGCGGCGGCGGTGTGGATCAAGGAGGGCCCCGGGTCCGGCAAGACCGTGGCGGAGCTGATGGTCGCAGGCGAGTCCGAGATCGACGTCTACGAGTCCAACATCGCGCGCGCCTATCCACACCAGAAGACCAGGACCCACATCAGGGCGCGGGTCAACGAGGGCTTCAACAAGATGTACGGCATCGTCCATCCCGGCGAGCAGTGGGAGTCAGACCGGCGCGTCAAGCTCTCGCCCTACTACGAGCGCGAGCAGGAGCTCCAGGCGGTCTTCTACGAGGCCGCCGGCTGGGAGCGGCCCCAGTGGTATGAGTCAAATGCGCCGCTGCTCGAGGAGTTCGCCGATCGCATCACCCGCCGCGAGGCCGAGTGGGAGTCGCGCTGGTGGAGCCCGATCATCAACGCCGAGCACCTGGCGATGCGCGAGCGCGCCGGGTACACCGACCTCACCGCGTTCGCCATCTTCGACGTCACCGGCCCCGGCGCGCTCGAGGCGGTCCAACGCATCGCCATGCGCCAGATGGACGTGGCGGTGGGGCGCGTGGTCTACACGCCGGTGCTCACCCCGTCGGGCGGCTTCAAGGCGGACCTGACGATCATGCGCATGGCCGACGACGTCTTCCGCGTCGTCACCGGCGGCGCGTGGGGCATGTCTGACCTCAAGTGGTTCAAGGACCACCTCCCCGGCGATGGCTCGGTGCAGATCCACGATCAGACGAACGCCTGGACGACGCTTGGGATGTGGGGCCCGCGGGCCCGTGACATCCTTGAGAGCGTCACCTCCGATGACGTCTCCAACGAGGGCTTCCCGTTCGCCAACTGGAAGCAGATCGAGGTCGGGCCGCTGACGGTGATCGCCAGCCGGATCTCCTACGTCGGCGACCTCGGCTGGGAGCTCTACGTCCCGATCGAGCAGGGCGCGCGGCTGTGGGACATCGTCGCCGAGGCCGGGCTGCCGCACGGCGCGATCCCGATGGGGGCGGGCGTCTACGGGACCACCGGGCGCCTGGAGAAGTGCTACCGCGCCTACGGCGCCGAGCTCGAGGGCGAGTACAACGTCGTCGAGGCCGGCATGGCATGGGGCAAGGTCAAGGAGGCGGACTTCATCGGCAAGGAGGCGCACATGCGTCACCGTGAGGAGCCCCAGGCCGTGGCCATGAGCACGCTCACCGTCGACGATCACACCTCCGAGTCAGGCGTCAAGCGCTACATGCTCGGCGGCGAGCCGGTCCTCACCGCCGATGGCGACCCGATCACCGATGCGCACGGCCGCCGCTCCTACGTGACGAGCGCCGGCGCCGGGCCGTCGATCGGCAAGCACATCCTGATGAGCTACCTGCCGCCCGAGCACGCCGTCGTCGGCACCGCGCTCAAGGTCCAGTACATGGGTGAGCAGTACCCGGTGACCGTGGCCACCAACGACTCGACGCCGGTGTTCGACGCTGAGAACGCGCGGGTGCGCTCGTGAACATCCTCGTCTGCGTCAAGCGCGTGCCGCTCACCGGCGGCAAGATCACCCTCACCGAGGACGAGCAGACGATCCAGACCCGACACCTCGGGTTTACGGTGAGCCCTCACGAGGAGTGCGCCGCCGAGGAGGCGATCCGGCTGGTCGAGGCACACGGGGGCGAGTCCGTGGTGCTCACGTTGGGCGCCGCCGAGGCCGAGGAGCAGCTGCGCGACATGATGGCCATCGGCGTGGACCGCGCCATCCATCTCGTCACCGACGGCGGCGAGTGGGACCCGCAGGCCACCGCGGCGGCGATCGTCGACGCGATCCGCGCCGACGGGACCCAGTTCGACCTCATCCTGTTCGGCAACGAGTCCGCGGACGCCGGGAACTATCAGGTCGCCGTGCGGGTGGCCTATGCCCTCGGCCTGCCAGTGGTCAACGGGATCAAGGGGATCACGGTCGACGGTACGAGTCTGCGCTGCGAACGGGAGGTCGCCGGCGGCCGCGACGTCTATGCGGTCCCGACCCCCGCGGTCGTCTCGGTGCTGGAGGGCATCAACCTCCCGCGCTATCCCTCGGTCCCCGGACGGATGCGGGCCAAGCGCAAGCCGGTGGCCGCGTCGGAGCCGCCGCGGGCGCAGCCGCGCCTGGAGATGGTGCGCCTCAAGCTCCCCGAGGGCTCGAGCAAGCAGGCCGAGGTCCTCGGCCACGGCGCCGAGGCCGCGCCTCGTGTCGTCGAGATCCTGTCCGAGATCGGGGTGATGTAGGTGACCTCGCTCGTGTTCATGGAGGGCGCCGGCGACGAGCTCTCCCAGCAGGCGCTGACCTTCGCCGCCGGGCTGGACGGCGACGTGGTGGCGATCGCGTTCAATCCCTCCGAGGCCTACGCGCCCGCGGCCTGGGCCCAGACGCTGGTCGACGTCGCGCAGGAGCGGTCGGCGGACGCCGTGGTCGCGCCGGGGACCGACCGCGGTAACGAGGTGCTGGCCCACGTAGCGGCCAAGCTCGACCAGCCGATGTCGGCCAACTGCATGAGCGTGACCCCGGGCGAGCCCGCCACGGTGGTGCGCATGCGCTGGGGCGGCAGCCTCCTGGAGGAGGCTCGGGTGCACGGCGCCCCGCTCCTGCTCAGCGTCGCGCCCCACGCCGTCGCGGCCACGCCCGCGTCCGAGGTGGTGGTGGTGTCCGTGACCGGCTCCGCATCAGACGCCGACCGTCTGGTCCGGGTCACCGAGACCATCCCCGCGTCCAGCGGGGGCGTGTCGCTGGCCGACGCCGATGTCGTGGTCTCCGGGGGGCGCGGTGTCGGGTCCTCCGAGGGCTTCTCGGTGATCGAGGAGCTCGCCGCGCTGCTGAACGGCGCAGTGGGCTGCTCGCGGGCGGTGACCAGCGCCGGCTGGCGCCCGCACTCGGACCAGGTCGGCCAGACGGGCACGAAGATCTCGCCCGAGATCTACATCGCCTGCGGGATCAGCGGGGCCACCCAGCACATGGCCGGCTGCAAGGGCGCCAAGCGGCTGCTCGCGATCAATCCGGATGGCGAGGCGTCGATCTTCGCGTCCGCGGACTACGCCGTGATCGGCGACCTGCACGAGGTGGTGCCGGCGATCTCGGCCGAGATCAGAAAGGTGCGCGGCACATAGCCGTCGCGATCTCCGCGGTCCTGCTCGCCGCGGCGCTGGCGGTGAGCGGGAGCCTGTTCGCCGTCCGCGTGCGCTTCCTGGTGGCGCTGCTGCAGTCAGGCGCCCCGGTCAAGCGCACCGGCGACCGCTCGCGCCGGGCCGAGCACGAGGCGACGATCGTGCTGGGTCAGCGCAAGCTGCTGCAGCGGATCGGCCCCGGCCTCATCCACGCCTTCATCTTCTGGGGCTTCCTCGTGCTGGGCCCGACGATCGTCATCGCCATGATCGGGGTGGTCTCCAAGCACGCGACGTTCCCGTGGCTGGGTGACCAGGGCTGGTACGCGTTCCTGGTCGACGTGTTCGCGGTGCTGGTGCTGATCGGGGTGGTCTGCGCCCTGTGGATCCGCAAGGTGCAGCGCCCGCGCCGCTTCGAGGGCAGCCACCTGGGCGAGGCCGACCTCATCCTGGCGCTGATCGCGACCATCGCCACCACGCTGCTGTTGTGGCACGCCACCCGGATCGCCCTCGGGCTCAACGAGTGGCCCGCCTCCTCGGCGCCCGTCTCGCACCTGCTCTCGCATCTGTTCTCCGACGACGGGGTGACGCGGGTGCTCGAGCGCGTGTTCGTCTGGGCCCACGTGCTCACCATCCTCGGCTTCCTCGCCTACCTGCCGCGCTCCAAGCACCTGCACATCGCCTCGGCCGCCTTCAACGTCTGGTACGGGCGCACCGGCCCGGGCGGCCGTCTGGAGCCGCTGCGCTTCGACGATCCCGACATCCCCGAGGAGGACATCCGCTTCGGCGCCGGCACCGCCGCCGATCTCACGTGGAAGCAGATGCTCGACACCTTCTCGTGCACCGAATGCGGCCGCTGCCAGGACGCGTGCCCGGCCTTTGCCACCGGCAAGGTGCTCTCGCCCAAGCTGCTGATCATGGGGCTGCGCGACCAGGTCTTCGCCGACGGCGGCACGATCGTCCAGGCGCGCGCAGGAAGCGATGGCGGCACGGCCGGTCCGGCCGGTCCGATCGATCTCCTCTCTCTCGTTCCCAACGCCGTGCCCGAGGAGTCGGTGTGGGACTGCGTGACCTGCGGGGCCTGCGTCCAGGTGTGCCCGGTCTCCATCGAGCACGTCGACCACATCGTCGATCTGCGCCGGCACCTGGTCATGGTCGAGTCGAGCTTCCCGTCCGAGGCCGAGCCGATGCTGCGCGACGTCGAGCGGGCCTCCAACCCCTGGGGCAAGGCCCAGTCCGAGCGCGGCGACTGGGCCGACGGCCTCGGGGTGCGCATTCTCGAGCCCGGCGAGACCGCCCCCGAGTACCTGTACTGGGTGGGCTGCGCGAGCTCGTTCGACGAGCGCGCCCGCACCACCGCCGAGAGCACGGTCAGGCTGCTGCAACGCGCGGGGGTGGACTTCGCCATCCTCGGTGCCCGCGAGGCCTGCACCGGCGACCCCGCGCGGCGCATCGGCAACGAGTACGTCTTCCAGGCCTTCGCCGAGCAGAACGTGGCGACGCTCAACGAGGCCGGGGTGACCAAGATCATCGCCAACTGCCCCCACTGCTTCAACACGCTGGGCAACGAGTACGGGGACTTCGGGGGCGACTACGAGGTGGTGCACCACTCAGAGCTCCTGGCGCGGCTGGTCCGCGAGGGCCGCCTGCACCCCAAGAAGTCCGAGGGGCTCTCGGTCACCTACCACGACTCCTGCTACCTGGCCCGCCACAACGACGTCCTGAACGCCCCCCGGGAGCTCGTGGGCGCCGTGGGCGAGCCGGTGGAGATGGCGCGCAGCGGCAAGCAGACGTTCTGCTGCGGCGCGGGCGGCGCCCACATGTGGATGGAGGAGCGGGCCGGGGCGATCAATGAGAACCGGGTGCGCGAGGCGGCCGAGACCGGCGCCGGCACCCTCGCCGTCGCCTGCCCGTACTGCACCGTGATGCTCGACGACGGTGTCCAGAGCGTCGGCGCGCAGCTACGGGTGGCCGACGTGGCCACGCTGCTGGTCGAGGCCGGCGCCGCCGATTAGGGGCCGGGCGGCCCGCAGGCGGCGAGCAGCCGCTCGAGCCCGCGCTCCAGGCCCGCGTTGCCCACCGGCCGGATCTCCAGCGGGAGCCCCAGGCGCTCGGCGGCGGCCTCGGCGCACCGGCGCGTGGCCGGCGTCGGGCGCTGGGCCAGCCAGATCACGCGCGCGTAATGGGCGAAGTAGGTGTGGCGCAGCTCCGGCCAGCGGTCCAGGCCGAGCTGGCGCACGACGGTGTGCTCGAAGGTGCGGGCGAGGAAGTCGGTGAGGAAGTAGGTGCCGGGCTCCTCGGCGAGGGCCTGTTCGACCTCCTCGCGGCTGAGGACGTCGTAGCAGTTGTCTCCGGCGAGGCGCTGCACGCCGGTGTCGGCCAGCACCTCGTCAAGCGCTCCGTAGGTGCCACAGTCGGCGTAGGCGACGGCGACGACGTCGTGGGTGGCCAGCGCCTCGGCCACCGCCGCCGGGATGCGCTCCGGACGGTTGTGCAGGAGCGCCGGCACGGGCACGACGTCGATGTCCCAGCCGCGGCGCTGGGCGATCGAGCGGACGTCGAAGGCCAGGGCCCCGCAGGCGACGACGGCGGCGCGCGTGCTCGCGGTGGCGCTCATCCCGGGAAGGCGAGCTGGTCGATGAAGAGGTCGTTGAAGTCGGCGCGCCCGGACAGCTCGACGTACTCGACCTCGCGCAGGATGGACTCGGCCTCGGCACGCTCGCGCAGTGACAGCGCGGCGATCTTCGCGCCCTCGCCGGCGACGTTGCCGGCCGACACGATGCGCGGCAGGGCGATTCGCGGCACGAGCCCGATCCTCACCGCGCTCAGCGGCGTCAGGTAGGCGCCGAAGCTGCCGGCCAGGAGCACCTGCGAGATGTCCTCGGCCTCGACGCCGAGCTCGCGCAGCAGGATGTTCCACCCGGTGGCGATCGATCCCTTGGCGAACTGAAGCTCACGCACGTCTCGCTGGGAGAGGTACACGGAGGCCGCGGCGTCCTCACCGCGCCAGTGCAGGACGAACACCCGCTCCTCGCCGATCTTGGTCAGCCGGTCGGCGAGCCCGGGAAAGCGCTCGGCGGCGTCCTCATCGGGGATGAAGCGCCCGGAATGGTCCAGCAGCCCGGCGTGGACGAGCTCGGCGACCGCGTCGACGAGGCCCGACCCGCACATGCCGACCGGCTCGACGTCTCCGATCACCTCGAGGTCGAGGCCGTCGGGCTTGACCTTGATGGCCTCGATGGCTCCGTCGGCGGCCCGCATGCCGCATTTGATCTGGGCCGCCTCGAAGGCCGGTCCGGCGGGGGCCGCAGTCGCGAGCACGCGGTCGACGGATCCCAGCGCGATCTCGCTGTTGGTGCCGACGTCGATGAACAGCCGCAGCCGCCGGTCGCGCGTCAGGCCGGTGGCGAGCATGCCGGCGACGATGTCGCCCCCGACGTAGGCGCCCAGCGAGGGGAACACGTACGCCGAGGCGCGCGGGTGCACGTCGACGCCGAAGTCGGTGGCCTTCGTGGGCGGGAACTCGTGCGTCGTCACCGTGAACGGCGCCATCGACAGCGGCTCGGGATCGATCCCGAGGGCGATCTGCATCATCGTGACGTTGCCGCAGACCGTGATCTCGTACACCTCACCCGCCGCCACGTCGGCGTCGGCGAGGACCTCGCCGGTCAGCTCGGCCATCGTCTCGTGGGCCCGGGCCTGGAGCGCGCCGAGCGCCTGATCGTCCATCATCGTCGCCGAGACGCGGGTGATCACGTCGGCGCCGAAGGGCTGCTGGCGGTTGAGCATCGAGCGCACGGCCGCCGGCTGGCCGCTCTCGAGATCGAGCAGCGTCGCCACCACGGTGGTGGTCCCGAGATCGAAGGCGATGGCAAAGCGCCGGGCCGTCGTGTCCCCGGGCTCGACGTCGATCAGCTCGTCGTCGATTACGACCGCGGTGACGTCGAAGTTCGCGCGGCGGAGAATGCCGCCCAGCGTTCGCAACGTCTCGATCGAGGCATGGGGCTCGAGGTCGTCGAGCGCGTCGCGGACGCGCTGGAGGTCGGAGCGCTGGTCCTCCATGGTGGGCTCGTCGAGGACCAGGTGACGCTTCTGGACCGCCGGGCGCAGAATGACGTGGCGACCGACCCCGACCAGGGCCGCCTTGGGCCGCGTCTGCAGCGGCGGCACCTCGATGACCAGGTCCGAGCGGGCGCCGGCGCGGCAGGCCAGGCGCCACCCGTCGCGCAGCTCGTCGGTGGTGAACGCGCGCGGGTCCACGCTCGAGACCGGGACGTCTCCCGAGAGCACGCGGACCTTGCACTTCTTGCAGGTGCCGTGGCCGCCGCAGGTCGAGTCGATGGCGATCCCGTTCCAGCTCGCGGCGTCGAACACCGGGGTCCCCGATGGCACGCGGACCTCGCCGCCGTCGGGCAGGAAGCGCAGGCGGACGCGCTGGGCGCCGTCGTCCGGCGCCGCCAGTTCGTCGCGCTCGGGCGGCCGTCGCTTGGGGGAGGCTGCGCTCACCTTGGGGTCACGCCGCCTCGGCGGCGGCCTTCTCGGCGGCCTGGCGGGCGCGGTGGGCGGCGATCCAGTTGGCGCCCCAGGCGTCGTGGCCGAGCAGCAGATCGGCGGCGCGGACCGACTGCACGCAGACCTCGGCGGTCGACATGATGGCGCTGGTCAGTCCGGCGGCGGCCGCCATCGGCAGGAAGCCGGCATTGAGGACATGGCGCTGGGGGAGGCCGAAGGACACGTTGGACGCTCCCAGGCACATATTGACGCCGAGCTCGTCGCGGATGAGGCTGATCGTGGCCAGCGTGGTCGTGACGGCCTCGGTGTCGGCGCCGACGGTCATGGCCAGCGGGTCGATGATGACGTCCTCGGTGGCGATCCCGTGGTCGTTGGCCGCGGAGATGATCTTGCGCGCGCACTCCAGGCGCTTCTGGGGCGTCTCGGGGATTCCGGTCTCGTCGTTGGCCAGGCCGATGACGGCGGCGCCGTGCTTGGCCACCAGCGGCAGGATCTCATCCAGGCGCTCGTCCTCGGCGGTCACGGAGTTGACCAGGGCGCGCCCCTCGTAGACGGAGAGGCCGGCCTCGAGGGCCTCGATGACCGAGGAGTCGATGCAGATCGGCAGGTCGACGGCGTCCTGGACGGTCTTCAGCATCGCCATGAGCAGCTCGGGCTCGTCGACCAGCGGGATCCCGGCGTTGACGTCGACCATGTTGGCGCCGGCCTCGGCCTGGGCCAGCGCATCGGCGGTCACGGTGGAGAGGTCGCCGTTGCGCAGCTGCTCGGCGAAGACCTTGCGCCCGGTGGGATTGATGCGCTCCCCGATGACGCAGAAGGGCTGCGTGGCGCCGATCGTCACGCTAGCCGAGCGCGACCGAAGCACTGTATCCATTGGACTCTCTTTCGATTCGTGGGGGGATTCCGAGGCGACCGCAGAGCTTGGCGATGCCCGCGTCCTTGCGGAAGGAGATGAAATGCAGGCCGGCCACGCCGGGCTGGGCCAGCGCGTGGGAGGCCAGCTCGAAGGCGATGTCGAAGCACTCGTGCTCGGGGTCGGCCGCCTGCTCGACGCGCCGGACCGTCTCCGGCGGGACGTCGATCCCGGGCACGTGGGCGGCGACGAAGCGCATTCCGCCGACGCTGCGCAGGATGCAGATCGACGGGATGAGCGCGATCCGCTGCGTGAGTCCGATGTCGTGGGCCTCGCGCATGAACCGCTCGAGCAGCTCGGTGCGGTAGCAGAGCTGCAGCTGGAGGTACTGCGCTCCGGCCAGCGCCTTCTTGGCGGCGCGGCGCACGCGGAACTCCAGCGGCGGCGCCGACGGGTTCTCCACAGCGCCGACGAAGAAGTGAGGCTTGGGATGGATCTCGCGGCCGGAGAGGTAGTGGCCGCGATCGAGCGTCCGCGCCAGCGCCACGAGCTGGATGCTGTCCAGGTCGAAGACGCGGCGGGCCTCGGGCTCGTCGCCGGCGCTGACGTCGTCGCCGGTGAGGCAGGACACGTTCTCGATGCCGTACATCGCCGCGCCCATGAGGTCGGCCTCCAGGGCCAGGCGGTTACGGTCGCGGCAGACGAGCTGCATGATCGGCTCCGCGCCCAGCTCGCGCAGCCCGATCGCCACCGCCAGCGGGGAGACGTGCGCGTGGGCCGCCGGGTTGTCGGTGGCGTTGAACGCGTCGACGACGGACCGCATCGGCTCGAGCTGGCGCTGGAGCTCGGCGTGGCCACCGCCGTCGATCACCGGCAGCTCAGCGGTGACGACGAACTCGCCTCGAGTGAGCTTGTCCTCAAGGTGCGACATCCGCCGACCATCCCCCCGGGACCTCCTTGTCGCGGCCGCTGAACAGGTTCAGCCACGAGGACGAGCCCTTGAGGCGGTTGTCGACCGGCGGCCGGACGTTGTCGATGTGACCGCGCCACAGCGGCAGGCGCTCCGAGCGCTCGTAGGCCTTGAGCCACACGCAGCGCATCTCGGGCTTGACCTCGCAATGGCCGTTGGCGCGAACCCCGCCGCAGGGACCGTTGCGCAGGGTCTTGGGGCACGTCATCGGGCAGGTGAGGCCGGTGTCGTGCAGGACGCACTGCCCGCACATCTGACAGCCCCAGATCGGCGACTTGACCGCGTGCTCCGCCTTGGCGATCAGGCCGCTCGCCGTCATGGCATCCGTACTCCGGTGCCCGCCGTGCGGACCGGGCGGGCGGGGCCGGTCACGCGAGGACCTTCTGGCGGCGCTTCTCGATGAGCTCCTTGGCCTTCTTGACCGCCGAGGAGGCGTCAGCCGAGTAACCGTCGGCGCCGACGGCGTCCGCGTACTCCTGGGTGACCGGCGCGCCGCCGACCATGACGATGACATCGTCACGGATCCCGGCCTTCTGGAGCGCGTTGATGTTGGCCTTGAACATCGGCATCGTCGTGGTCAGGAACGCCGAGAAGCCGACGATGTCCGGATTGTGCTCACCGATCTGCTCGATGAACTTCTCCGGCGGCACATTGACGCCGAGATCGATGACGGTGAAGCCGGCGCCCTCGAGCATGATGTTGCAGAGGTTCTTGCCGATGTCATGGACATCGCCCTTGACCGTGCCCATGAGGAACGTCCCGACGCCCGCGGTCCCGGTCTCGGCCAGCAGCGGGCGCAGGATGTCCAGCGCGCCCTGCATCGCCCGCGCGGCGATGAGCATCTCGGGCACGAAGTAGTCGCCGCGCTCGAAGCGGGCTCCCACCTCCTCCAGCGACGGGATCAGCGCGTCATAGAGCATGCGCTCGGGCTCCATGCCGTCCTCGAGGCCGCCGTTGACGCCGTCCTTGACCGCGGGGGCGTTACCGACGAGCGTCTCGTCATAGAGCAGCTGCAGGATCTCCTCGTGGGTCATGCGGCGTGTTCTCCTTGCTCGGTGTTGCCGAGGCGCCGGCTCAGGATTCCGGCCTCCTCGATGAGGATGGACTTCAGCTCGGTGATGCGCTCGGGGGTCATGCGCACGGTCGGTCCGGTGATGCTGAGCGCGGCGACCACCTGCCCGCCCGCCCCACGCACCGGGGCGGCGATGGCGGCCAGCCCGACCTCCAGCTCCTCGATCGCCTCGGCGAAGTCCTCGCGGCGGATCCGGGCCAGCTCGGCGCTCAGCCGGGTGGGGTCGGTGATGGTGTGCTCGGTGAGCGCGGGGGGACGGGCGGGGATGGGCGCCCGGTCAAAGGCCATGAACACCTTGCCGTTGGCGGTGCAGTGATAGTCAGCGGAGCGACCCAGCCACTGGCCGGCGCCGAGGAAGTGCGCGCTCTCCACCTGGGCGATGTGCTCCACGCCCGATGGGCCCGGGACGGCGAGGTTGATCGTCTCGCCGGTCGCGGCGCCCAGCACGTCGAGCGAGCCGCGCGCCACCTCCAGGATGCTGCGTTCGAGCATGCTGCGCTCGGCCACGCGCAGGATCGCCGGCCCGGGGCGCAGGCGGCCGCGCTCACCGTCCTGCTCGACGAGGCCCTGGCGCTCCAGCGCGGACACGAGGCGCGACGCGGTGCTCTTGGGGATGCCGCTGGCCGACGCGATGTCCGCGAGCGCCACCGGCTGCTCTGACTCCAGGACACGCACGAGCAGCTCGGCGCCGCGGTCGATCGCGGTCGTCCCCGTCGAGCGCGTCGAGACCGCGATGGGCGAGTCGGAGGTTTCTTGGAACTGTTGTTCCACGGAGGGATATATTACGGACGCGAACTGTCCCGTCAAGAGAGGAAGGCCCGCCATGTTCGTGAACGACATGCCCCGCTACGAGATCCTCAGCGAGGAGGCGATGGCCACCCTGGACCGAGGCTGGCGGCGGATCGTCGCTGAGCTGGGCATCGAGTTCCTCCTGCCCGAGGCGGTGGAGCTGCTCCGAGACGCCGGGCAGATCGTGGAAGAGGAGAACCGGGTGCGCTTCGATCCCGAGTGGATCCTCGAGCAGGTGGCCAAGGCGCCCGCGGAGTTCGAGCTGCAGGCCCGCAACCCGGCCAACACCGCCCACATCGGCGGCAACCACATGGTCTTTGCGCCGGTGTACGGCTGCCCCTTCATCCGTGAGGGCGATGTGCGCCGCGACGCCAAGATGGCCGACTTCGAGAACCTTGTGCGTCTCGCGCAGTTCTATCCCGAGCTCGACTCGCCGGGCGGCACCATCTGCGAGCCCGAGGACCGTCCGTTGGACAGCCGCCACCTCGACATGGTCTACGCGCTGCAGACGCTGTCGGACAAGCCGTACATGGGCTCGGTCACCTCCGGCCCCAACGCGGCCGACACGATCCGCATGGGGGAGATCCTGTTCGGTGGGCGCGACGCGATCGAGCGCGCTCCCGCGTCGATCTCGCTGATCAACGTCAACTCGCCGCTGCGCTACGACGATCGCATGCTCGGCGCCATGTTCGAGTACGTGAGGGCCAACCAGGCGGTCGTCATCACTCCGTTCCTGCTGATGGGCGCCATGTCGCCGGTGTCGTTGCCGGCCACGCTCGTCCAGCAGATGGCCGAGGCGCTGGCCGGGATCGCGCTGGCGCAGACGATCCGCCCGGGCGCGCCGGTGGTGTTCGGATCGTTCCTCTCCAACACCGACATGCAGTCGGGGTCGCCGTCATTCGGCACGCCCGAGTCGGGCATCGGGGTGCTGTGCACCGGGCAGATCGCGCGCCACTTCGGCCTGCCCTGGCGCGGCGGCGGCGGGCTCAACGCCTCCCAGACGGTCGATGCCCAGGCGGCCTACGAGTCGCTGATGACGCTGCTGCCGACGTTCCTGGCCGGGACCAACTTCGTCATGCACTCCGCCGGATGGCTGGAGGGCGGCCTCGTCTCCTGTTATGAGAAGTTCATCCTCGACGTGGAGCTCCTGCGCGAGCTGCGCCACGAGTTCACGCCGCTGGAGATCGACGAGGCCTCGCTGGCCTTCGACGCGCACACCGAGGTGGGCGCCGGCGGTCACTTCCTCGGCGCCGCCCACACGCTCGAGCGCTTCCGCGAGTGCTTCTACCGGCCCATGCTGTCCTCCACCGAGAACTTCGACCGTTGGACCAAGAAGGGCGCGCGGGACACCACCGCCCGCGCCGGTGAGATCTGGCGCAAGACGCTCGAGGACTACGAGCAGCCGCCGATCGACGAGGCGATCGACGAGGAGCTGCGCGAGTTCGTCGTTCGGCGGCGCGCCGAGCTGGGCGACTAGCCCAGCTACATCGTGTACTGATCCAGGTGCACCGCGATGGTGCCGCGGATCTCCGTGACCACGAGGACGACGTCGCCGCAATGGGGACAGCGGGCCACCGGGCTGAGCGCCTTGGGGTAGACGACGAGCTCGGCGACCACCGAGACGTTGCCACAGTGCCCGCAGGTCCCGCGCTCGGCGGTCATGTCGCGTCCCATGAACTGCTCCAGCGCTCCCGCCAGCGCATTGCCGTCGACCGTGAAGTCGTCCATTGCTTCGCGTCCTATCCGCTCGTGGGTCCGAAGCGCTCGGTCCTGATCCGGCCCGGGGAGTGACCGCGCGCCACCATCTCCCGGCTGATGGCCTCGACGAAGCCGGTGGGCCCGCAGACGTAGATCGCCGGCGCCTCGGTTGCCGGCCATGTTGCGTTATCGAGCAGGGCGTCGTCGACACGGCCGCGATGACCTGTCCAGCCGTCGGGCCAGGAGCGAGTCAGCGCCAGGTGCACGTCGACGTCACTGGTCGGATCCGTGAGCTCCTCGCGGTAGATGACGTCCTCCAGCGTCCGCGCCGAATAGATGAGCCGGGCCGGTGTCGTGCTGGAGGTTGCCGCGCGGTGACGCAGCATCGCGCGCAGCGGCACGATTCCCGATCCTCCTCCGAACAGCTGGAGCGGGCCGCCCTCGCTCCCGGTCCAGACGAAATAGCCGCCGATGGGACCCCGCAACTCCAGCTCGTCCCCGACGCGCAGCTCCTCCGTGAGGTAGGGCGACACCTCGCCGTCACCGATCTCCTCGACGGTGAGCATGAGGTGGGCATCCTCGGGCGCCGAGGCGATCGAATAGCTGCGCTGGGCCTGGTAGCCGTCCTCGGCGGTGAGCCGGATGTCGACATGCTGCCCCGCCCGATGACCGGCCCAGTCCGGCGCGTCAAGGACGATGGTCTTGGTCTGGCCCGTCTCGGGCGTCACCTCGAGGACGCGCGCGAGCTGCCAGCTCAATCGCCCTGGTACCGCTGTTCCCGCCATGGGTCCCCGTAGTTGTGGTAGCCGTAGCCCTCCCAGAAGCCCGGCTCGTTGTCTGTCGTGAGCGTGAGCCCGCGCACCCATTTGGCGCTCTTCCAGAAGTACAGGTGGGGGACGAGCAGGCGCGCGGGGCCGCCATGCTCGGGCTCCAACGGGCGGCCATCGTACTCGTAGACGACCCACGCCTTGCCGTCACGCACATCGGCCACCGGCAGGTTGGTCGTATAACCGCCGTCGCTCCACGCCGTCAGGTAGGCGGCCTGGGTGGCGAGATCCCCGAAGAGGACGTCGACCGACACCCCGCGCCAGCGCGTATCGAGCTTTGACCACTTGGTGACGCAATGAATGTCCCGGGTGATGTCCTCGGCCGGCAGCGCGGCCAGTTCCGGCCACGACCAGGACATCGACGACTCGACCGCTCCGTCGATCGTGAACGACCAGTCGTCAAGCTGGGGCCGCGGCGTCGGGCCCGCCGACAGCACCGGGAAATCCCGCGTGACGTATTGACCCGGAGGCACCCGTGCCGGATCGACCGTCCCGCGCCGACCGTGGAATCCGCGAGAGATGGGAGTCATGACGTGACTCTAACCGCGGCGCGGCGCGAGGTCATCCATCCTGGCGGCCTCGCGCAGTGGATCACCGGGGGTCGCGGTGGTGATATAAGCCCGCCTCGACTGCAGATACCGGTTGGGAGGGCGCGATGAGGGCGAGGATGCTGGTCGTGGGTGCGCTGGTCATGGCGTCGCTGGCGCTGGCGCTGGCCGCGTCGGCGGGCGCGGGCGCGCCGGCGCCGGTTCAGGTCGCGGCGACGCCGCGGGTGCCACACGGCGACAGGGCCGTCGGCCAGGTGGCCGCGACCGCCTCGGTGGGCGGCGCGGTGGTGCTCGAGCCGCGCGACAACGCGGCGCTCCAGCGGTTCGTCGCCCAGGTCAGTGACCAGAGCTCGCCGCTGTATCGCCAGTATCTGGCCCCGGGCGCGTTCGCGCAGCGGTTCGGACCGACGGCGGGGACGATCGACGCGGTGCGCTCGCAGTTGCGGGCACAGGGCCTGCGCGTCACCTCCGTCTCCAGCGATGGCCTGCTGGTCAACTTCAGCGGTTCGGCGCGCGCCGTCCAGGGTGCCTTCCACACCCACCTGGAGAACTACCGCCGGTCCAACGGCACGATCGGCCGGCAGACCACCGCACCGGTGACGCTGCCCGCGACGGTCGCCCCGCACGTGGCGGCGGTGATCGGGCTCAACAACCTGGTCGGAGAGCATGCGCTGGGCCCCGTGCGCCCCACGGCGCACGCACGCGCGCATACCGCGGCGGCGACGTCGGCGAGCTTCGCGCACCCGGCCGGGTCGCCCACGCCGTGCGCGGCCGCCCGCAACGACGCGACCAAGAACGGCGGGCTGACCGACGACGCGATCGCCAACGCCTATGGGGCGTTCGGGCTCTACGGCCAGGGTGACTTCGGCGCCGGCCAGCGGGTCGCGATCTACGAGAACGAGCCGTTCCTGCCCGCGGACATCCAGACCTTCGACACGTGCTATTTCGGCGCCTCGTCGGCGGCGGCGATGATGAAGCGACTCAACACGATGCCCGTCGACGGCGGCCAGCCGACCGGCCCGGGCAGCGGCGAGGCCAACCTCGACGTGGAGGACGTCTCCGCGGTGGCGCCGGGCGCCCAGATCGACGTCTACGAGGGTCCGTTCAACGGTGACAACGCCGACGTGTACGACTCGCTCGACGAGTACACGGCGATCATCGACGCCGACCGCGACCAGGTGATCAGCACCAGCTGGGGGGTGTGCGAACAGCTCGCGCAGCAGGGCCAGCCGGGCCTCCAGGAGGCCGAGAACCTCCTCTTCGAGCAGGCGGCGGCACAGGGCCAGTCGGTCTTCTCCTCCAGCGGCGACAACGGCTCTGACGACTGCAATACGTTCGAGACCCCGACGGTGGCCTCGGGCCAGAACCCGGTATCCGTGGACGATCCGGCCAGCCAGCCCTACGTCGTCTCGGTGGGCGGCACGACGATCACCGACGCGTCGACCCAGCCCCCGGGCGAGCAGGTGTGGAACGACGGACCCAATGGCGGCGCCGACGGCGGCGGCATCTCTGAGTCGTGGGCGATGCCGGCGTGGCAGCGCGCGGCGACCGTCCCCGGCGTCCCGTTCCCCGGCGGCGCCGATTACGCGAACGCCAACAGCGTCGAGCAGCAGTTCGGCTATGCGCAGAACTTCTGCCAGAACACCGTCGCCGGCGCGACCGCGACGACGCCGTGCCGGGTCGTGCCCGATGTGTCGGCGCAGGCCGACGAGTTCACCGGCGCCGTGACCGTCTACAGCGTGGCCAACGGTGGCAACGGCTGGGCGACGGTCGGCGGGACGTCCTCATCGGCGCCGCTGTGGGCGGCGATGCTGGCGCTGGTCAACGCGTCACCGTCGTGCACCGCGCACTCGTCGACCGCGCGTGGCGTCGGCTTCGTCAGCCCGCTGCTCTACGACGTCGCCTCCCAGCCCGCCGAGTACGCCGCCTCGTTCAACGACATCACCAGCGGCAACAACGACGTCTACGGCCTTGACAACGGCCAGGTGTTCCCCGCCACGGCGGGCTATGACCTGGCCTCCGGCCTGGGGTCGCCCCGGCTGAGCGGCTCGGGCGGAACCTCCGGTCTGGCGTACTACCTGTGCACCGCGGCCGCCGGCAGCGGTGGGCGGCCGGTCGTGTCCGACCTCTCGCCGGCGTCAGGCAGCGTGGCCGGCGGTGAGAAGGTGACGATCAGCGGCAGCGGCTTCGAGGCCGGCGGCAAGCCGGTCGTGGCCGGCATCCAGGTCGGGAGCGCCTCGCTTGCGGCCGGCGCGTTCAAGGTGACGAGCCCGACGTCGATCACCGCGACGCTGCCTCCGGCCGCGGACACCATGCCCCCGGCCGCGACCGCCCCGCAGGACGGCGCCGGCCCGGCGGACGTGATCGTGATCATCAACGGCGGCGCGGCGAGCGCGCCCGGTCCCAGCGCGGTGTTCCAGTACGTGGACACCCGCGCGGGCGCCACGGTGCCGAGCGTGACCGGCATGAGCCCCTCGGGCGGCCTCGAGACCAGTCCCGCGGCGGTGACGATCCTCGGCTCGGGGTTCACCGGCGCGACCAAGGTCACCTTCGGCGGCGTGGGCGCGTCGGGGCTCAGCGTGCTCGGTCCCAACGAGATCAGCGCCACGCCTCCCGCCTACTCGTCGCACACGGCGTGCGCGCCGCTGCCGACGACGGGCGTGTTCGCGGGCGAGAACGCCGGCAACGACATCTGCCAGGTCCAGGTCAGGGTGTCCAACGCCAACGGGACGAGTGCCACGGGCACGATCCTGCCGCCCCCGGAGGGGACGTTCGCGCTCACCAACCTGGGCACGCTCGTGCTCCCGCCCGGCTGCAACTGCGAGCAGGGCGCCGGGCCTACCGAGTACGACTACGTTCCCGCTCCGCACGTGACGTCGATCTCGACCAGCGGCGGCCCCGCCGACCTCGCCAGCGAAGCGGGCACGACGACGGTGACCGCCACGGGCAGCGGCTTCGACCCACTGGCGATCGACTGGGCCGACTTCGGCGACCCGACGCAGGCCGATTCGCAGGACATCGATTACGCCTTCGTGTCCGGGACCGAGCTGCAGGTGGTCGCGCCCCCCGAGGCGCAGACCGTCGACACCCAACCGGTGCCGTTCAGCGTGCGCACGCTCGGCGGTCAGTCGGACCAGGTGACCGCGCTGTACGCCGGGGTCCCGACGATCACCGGCGTCGTCAACACGTCCAACGGCACTCAGTTGGACGGCGTCTCCGGCGGGCCCGACACCGGCGGCACGCCGATCCGGGTCAGCGGTCAGGGGTTCGCCAACCAGCTGGTGGCGCCACTCCAGTTCGTCGACACCGAGAAGTCCGGAACCTCACTGGGTACCCAGTACACGTTCACCGTGACCGGCGATAGCCGTCTCAGCACCCGGACGGTGTCCCAGAACGCCGCCCTGGTCGACGTGGAGGCGTGCACGGTGTCCGGGTGCAGCGCCACCTCGCCGGCCGACGAGTTCTGGCTCTACCCGCCGGGCAACCCGTCGGTGTCGGCAATCTCACCCACCACCGGGCCGCCCGCTGGGGGGACCGCGACCACCATCACCGGCGCCAATCTCGGCTGTCCGATCGGGGTGTCGTTCGGCTCCGCGCCCGCGACCACGTTCAAGTCCGTCAAGACGGCCGGACTCGACTGTGGGTCGACGGAGAAGCTGAAGGCCACCTCGCCGGGCGGGACCTCGGGGTCGAGCGTGCCGGTGACGGTGACGACCGTGGAGAGCTACTTCACCGGGGCCGGCCAGAGCCCGACGACGGCGACGTTCACCTACAAGTAGACCGGCTCAGACGTCGGAGTCGTCGAGGCGACCGATCACGTAGCCCGCGTCTTTCAGCGCGGCCAGGATCGCGTCGCTGTGCTGCGGGTTGCGCGTCTCCAGGGTGAGTTCGACCCCGGTCTCCCGGACGTGGAGCGCCACGGCATCACGGACGTGGTCGACGTGCACGACGTTGCCGCCCACGTCGGCGATGAGCGTCAGCAGGCCGGCGAGCCCGCCGGGCCGGTCAGAGATGCGCGTGAACACGCGCATGCGCCGCCCCTTGAGCGTCTCGTTGCGCTGCGCGACGGCGGCGAGCAGGCCGGCGTCGACGTTGCCGCCCGACAGCACGATCACGGTGGCGCCGCGAGGGGCGGGGGAGACCTTGCCGGCGAGGATCGCGGCGGCTCCGGCCGCCCCGCCCCCCTCGACCACGAGCTTTGAGCGCTCGAGCAGCCACACCATCGCGTCGGCGATGTCCTCCTCGGAGACGACCACCATGTCATCGACCCAGCGGTGAACCAGTGGCAGCGTGATGTCCCCCGGCCGCTTGATGGCGATGCCGTCGGCGATCGTCGCGCGTGCGCTGAAGGTGATCGGCGCGCTGCCCTTGAGTGACTCGGGGAACGGGGCGCAGGCATCGACCTGGACGCCGATGATCCGCGCCCCCGGATGGCGGGCCTTGATCACGCCGGCGATCCCGGAGATGAGGCCGCCCCCGCCGACGGGGACGACGACCTGCTCCAGATCGGGCACGTCCTCGAGCAGTTCCAGGCCCAGCGTCGACTGGCCCAGGATGATGTCGGGGTCGTCGAAGGGGTGCACGAATCCCGCGCCGGTCTCCTGCGCCCGGGCGCGCGCGGCCGCGACGCATGCGTCGACCGAGTCGCCCTCGAGATGGACGATGCCACCGAAGGCCTCGACCGCCGCGACCTTGGCCACCGGGGCCTCGCGCGGCATGAACACCTCGCAGGGGATGCCCTGCGCCCGGGCGGCGTAGGCCAGCGACTGGCCGTGGTTGCCCGCGCTGCCCGCCACCACCCCCGGAGCATCCGTGAGCCGGGAGAGCTTGTGGACGGCGCCGCGCAGCTTGAACGAGCCGGTGCGCTGGAGGTTCTCGGCCTTGAGCAGGAGCCGGCCGCCGCAGCGCTCCGACAGGCTGCGCGAGCTGAGCACCGGCGTGTGGCGCGCGAGGGTGGACACCACCTGGGCGGCGGCGACGGACTCGCCCGCGGCGATGCGGGCGGCCACCTCGTCGGCGCCACTGCTCTCGGCCGAGGGGCTCATCGCCGGCGCGGTGGAGGAGGAGAGTCGCTCATCGGCGGCGCGGCGAAGGAGGGAGAAAGGGCTTGGCGTGGCATGGGCCAAATGGTAGGCTGCGTAACCGATGACTCATATATCAGTCGTCACCGGGATGAGCAACACCAACGCGCGGATCTCGCGTCGGCGCTCACCGGGACGCTGATCAGTGAGCACTCCGACGACCGAGCCTCGGATCCAGCGCGAGCTGCTGGCCGATCGGGCCTACAACGACCTGCGCGACCGGATCGTGACGCTGCGCATCCCGCCCGGAGCTCCCATCGACGAGGACGTTCTGGGGGGCGAGCTGGGGATCGGGCGCACGCCGGTGCGCGAGGCGATCAAGCGGCTGGCGCTGGAGAACCTCGTCACCGTGTTCCCGCGCCGGGGCACCTTCGCCTCGGAGATCAACATCACCGACCTCGCCGACATCTCCGACGTGCGGATGCAGCTGGAGGGCCACGCCGCCTATCGCGCTGCGCAGCGCATCACCCCCGCGCAGCGAGCCGAGCTCGAGGAGCTGCTGGCGGAGCTGGACCACAGCCAGGGCAGCGACGACACCGGCGGCCTCATGGGCCTCGATACCCGCGTGCATCGCTTCATCCACCGCTGCGCCGGCAATCCGTACCTGGAGGACTCGCTGGGCCGCTACTTCAACCTGTCATTGCGGATCTGGTACCTGGTGCTCGACCGGCTGCCGCACCTGTTCGCGCGCGTGCATGAGCACGGCGACCTGCTGCGGGCGATCGCTGACGGCGACGCCGAGGGCGCGCGAGCGATCATCGCCGAGCACATCGAGACATTCGAGCGCGAAATCCGCGCAGTGCTTTAGAGAGAGGGAGGGACGTGACGTGCGCTACGACTACGTGATCATCGGTGGGGGCTCCGCCGGCTGCTGCCTGGCCAACCGGCTCAGCGAGGACCCGGGGACGCGAGTCCTCGTGCTGGAGGCGGGGCGCAACGACTCGCTGTGGGATGTCTACATCCACATGCCGGCCGCCCTGTCGTTCCCGATCGGCAACCGCTTCTATGACTGGCGCTACGAGTCCGAGCCCGAGCCCTTCATGGACGGGCGCAAGGTCTACCACGCGCGCGGGAAGGTGCTGGGCGGGTCGAGCTCGATCAACGGCATGATCTTCCAGCGCGGCAACCCGTTGGACTACGAGCGCTGGGCCGCGGACCCGGGGATGGAGACCTGGGACTACGCGCACTGCCTGCCGTACTTCAAGCGCATGGAGAACGCGCTCAACGCGCCCGCCGACAATCCGTTCCGCGGCCATGACGGCCCGCTGAAGATGGAGCGCGGCCCGGCGGTCAACCCGCTGTTCAAGGCGTTCTTCGCCGCCGTCCAGGAGGCGGGGTATCCGCTCACCGACGACGTCAACGGCTACAAGCAGGAGGGCTTTGCGGCCTTTGACCGCAACATCTACCGTGGCCATCGTTTGAGCGCCGCCCGCGCCTACCTGCACCCGGTGGAGGACCGGCCCAACCTGGACGTCCGCACGCGGGCCTTCGTGACCAAGATCAACTTTGCCGGGAAGCGGGCGGTGGGGTGTGACGTGGTCCACAACCGGCGCAAGGAGACGATCGAGGCCGGCGAGGTCCTGCTCTGCGGCGGCGCCATCAACTCGCCCCAGCTGCTTCAGCTGTCGGGGGTCGGGCGGGCCTCAGACCTGCGTTCTTTGGGCGTGGATGTGGTGGAGGACGTGCCCGCCGTCGGCGAGAACCTCCAGGACCACCTCGAGGTCTACATCCAGTACAGCTCCAAGCTGCCGGTCTCGGTGGCGCCGGCACTGAAGATGCACAACCGCCCGTGGGTGGGTGCGTCATGGCTGCTGGGCCGGCGCGGCGCGGGGGCGACCAACCACTTCGAGGGTGGTGGCTTCATCCGCTCCAACGAGGACGTGGCCTACCCCAACCTCATGTACCACTTCCTGCCGGTGGCGATCCGCTATGACGGGACCGCGCCCCAAGGCCACGGCTACCAGGTCCACGTCGGCCCGATGTACTCCGACGCGCGGGGCACGATCAAGCTCAAGTCCACGGATCCGCACGAGCATCCGGCGATCCAGTTCAACTACCTGTCGACCAAGACCGACCGGCGCGAGTGGATCGAGGCGGTGCGCATCTCGCGCAACATCCTCAACCAGCCGGCCTTCGACGCCTACAACGGCGGCGAGCTCTCGCCCGGGCCCTCGGTGGAGACCGACCAGGAGATCCTCGACTGGGTGGCCAAGGACTCAGAGACGGCCCTGCACCCGTCCTGCACCTGTCGTCTGGGCACCGGCGAGGACTCGGTGATCGACCCGCTCTCGATGAAGATCCACGGCCTGGAGGGCGTCCGGGTGATCGACGCCTCCTCGATGCGCTACGTCACCAACGGCAACATCTACGCGCCGACGATGATGCTGGCCGAGAAGAGCGCGGACATGATCATGGGCAACACCCCGCTGGCGGCGATCAACGAGCCCTATTACGTGCACAAGATGACCGAAGGCTCGTCGGCCCGATACGGCAGGGACGGGGGCGCCGAGTCCACCGATGCGGCCGAGCCGGCCGAGGCCTCGGCGCCGGCCGAGTCTGAGGCGCCGACCGCGGACGTGTAGACGCTTGCGACTTCGCCGGTGCCTCGCGCGGGGCACCGGCGAACGTCAACGACGGACTTGGGAGAGGGTGCTGCTGGCGCGTTGCCGGCGGCGGAATCCTGAACGCACAGAGCACACACCGTCCATTTCCGGAGTGTGTGCTCTGTAGGTACAGGGGGCTGAACTCTCACGACGCACACCGCCCGAACCCGGACCGTGTGCTCTGTGCGTTCAGGAAATGGCCCCGGGTCCCACGTGGGCGCCCGCACCCCATCCCGTCCCAAGTCAGTCGTTGACGTGCGCCGATACCCCGCTGAAACGTCGACGGACCCCCAGCGGAACCGGCTACCGGCCGGTGTGCGGGGACAGCACGATCGTCTGCAGCTCCGTGAAGGTCTGCATCACCGAGTCGCCGCCGACCTTGCCGATCCCGCTGTCGGTGCCGGCCCGGCCGCCGAAGGGCAGGTGGGCCTCCCAGTAGTTGGTGGACTCGTTGATGTTGACCCAGCCGGTCTTGACGCGGTCGGCGAACTCCAGCCCGCGCGCCAGATCCGCCGTGTAGATGGCGGCCAGCAGGCCGTAAGGGCCGTCGTTGGCCAGCGTGATGGCGTGGTCGAGTGAGCTGATCTCCACCACGGGGGCGACCGGGCCGAATGTCTCCTCGGTGGCCACGCGCGCGTCGGCGGGCACCCCGGCGAGCACCGTGGGCTCCCAGTAGAGGTCGGTGGGGAACGCGGTGGCGCGGGCGCCCCCGGTCAACGCCTCGGCGCCGCGCTCCACGGCGTCGGCGACGTGCTCGTCCATCTTGGCCGCCACCGGCTCGTTGTTGAGCGGCCCCATCGTCGTCTCATCAGCGAAGGGGTCGCCGAGGAGGATCTGCTCGGTGACCGCCCGTGCCAGCTTCTCCACGTACTCGTCATAGACCGCGCGGTGCACGAGGATGCGCTCTCCGGCCGTGCAGCTCTGGCCCGCGCACAGGAAGCAGGCCAGCAGCGTCGCCTGGACGGCGGCGTCGACGTCGCCGTCGTCGAGGAGCACGAGCGGCCCGTTGCCGCCCATCTCGAGCAGGGTGGCCTTGCCCGCCGCGGCCGCCCCCACGAGGCGGCCGGTGGCGGTGGACCCGATGAAGGCAATGCCGTCGACCCCGGGGTTCCGGGCGATCTCATCGCCGACCACGGGGCCGGGCCCGGTGACCAGGTTGAAGACGCCCGGGGGCAGGTCGGCGTCGGCGATGCAGCGGGCCAGCTCCACGGCGCACACCGAGGTCGAGGGCGCCGGGGTCCACACCACAGCGTTCCCGCACGCGAGCGCGGGCGCGACCAACTCGGCGGGCATCGTGTAGGGCCAGTTCCACGGGCTGATCACGCCGACGACGCCACGGGCCCGGCGGGCCAGCATGACGCGTTTGCCGGGCGAGAAGGAGTTGGGCAGTTCGCCGCCGAGGCGCTTGGCATCCTCTGCGGCCATGTGCCAGTACTCCACCAACTCGTCGACCTCGCCGAAGGCCTCGGCCTGCAGCGGCTTGCCCTGGTCGAGGGTGAGGGTGCGGGCCAGTTCCTTGCGGCGCGACTCGATGATGTCGCCGACGGCGTGCATCTTGGCGGCACGCTCGAACGCGGTGAGCCGGGCCCAGCCGTCGGCCGCCTCACGCGCCGCGGCGATCGCCGCGCGCGCATCCTCGCGGTCCCCGAGCGCGATCGAGCCGATCGTCTCGCCGGTGGCGGGGCTCGACGCGGATGACGTCTCGCCGGTGGCGCTGGGGCGCCACGCTCCGCCGATGAACATGTCCAACTCGGTGACTGTGGCCATCGGACGCTCCCGGTCGGCCCCGCGCGCCCCGGACGATGGGCCGGACGGGCCAATTGACACGTTTAGACAACTGATATATAACAGCCAGATTCCGACTGGGTCAATGGCTCTGAGTTGTGCCGCAACGCGCCGATGGCCGGGCGTCGGTTGGTGTTCGAACGGGCCGTGCAGTCGCGCGGCGGGGAGGTTGATTGATGGCAACGGTTGACGCGCCGACCACCGGCGGCGACAGCAGCGAACTCGCCGGCTTCGGCTACAAGCAGGAGCTCGATCGCTCGCTCGGCAGCTTCTCGTCGTTTGCGGCGGGCTTCAGCTACATCTCGATCCTCACCGGGGTGTTCGAGCTGTTCGGCTTCGGCTTCCTCAACGGCGGACCGGCGGTGTGGTGGTCGTGGCTGGTGGTCTTCGCAGGCCAGTTCGCGGTGGCGCTCTGCTTCGCCGAACTTGCCGGTCAGTTCCCGCTCGCGGGCTCGGTCTACCAGTGGTCCAAACGGGTCGGCAGCGACTTCGTCTCCTGGATGACCGGGTGGATCCTGATCATCGGCTCGATCGTCACCGTCGCCGCGGTCGCGGTCGCCTGGCAGGTCGTCCTGCCTCAGGTGACGACGAAGTTCCAGTTCATCGGCGGCGCGGCCAACGCCGGCACCTACAGCACCCCCGACGGCGCCAAGAACGCGCTCATCCTCGGCGCGATTCTCGTCGTCTTCGCCACGATCATCAACATGCTCGGCGTCAAGATCATGGCCCGTATCAACAACTTCGGCGTGATCGTCGAGCTGATCGGGGCGACCCTGCTGGTCATCCTCCTCATCTTCCACTTCCACCGCGGACCCGGGGTGGTCACCAACACGCTCGGCACCGGCGCCGGCCACTCGTGGGGCTACTTCGGTGCCTTCCTGATCGGCGGGATCATGAGCGCGTACGTGATGTACGGGTTCGACACCGCGGGGACGCTCGCCGAGGAGACGAACGACCCGCGGCGGGCGGCGCCCCCGGCGATCCTCCGAGCGCTCGCCGCCGCCGGGCTGATCGGTGCCCTGCTGATCCTGTTCGCGCTGATGTCCGTCAAGAACATCGGCGACAAGAACATCGGCCTGCTCGGCCTGCCGTACATCATCAAGCAGGCCCTGGGCAACACCCTGGGGAACATCTTCCTGATCGCCTCGGCGATCGCGATCACCGTCTGCTGCCTGGCTGTCTGTACGGCATGCATCCGGATGCTGTTCAGCATGGCCCGCGACGGCCGGCTGCCGTTCGGCTCGTCGCTGGCACGGGTGTCCGGGCGCGCCCGGGTGCCGATCGTCCCGGCGCTGTTCGTCGGCGTCTGCTCGCTCATCCTGCTGGCGCTCAACCTCGCCAACCAGTCGGCGTTCCTCACGCTCACCTCGGTGGCGATCATCATGTTCTACCTGCCGTATCTGGCGGTCACAGGAGGCATGCTGATGGCGCGGCTGCGCGGCGAGTGGCCGCGTGCCGAGCACGGGCCCTATTTCAACATGGGCCGCTGGGGCCTGCCGGTGAACATCTTCGCGGTGGTCTACGGAGCGGTGATCGCCTTCGAGATCGCCTGGCCGCGCGCGGCGGTGTACGGGACCAAGTGGTACTTCCGCTTCGGGGCCTATGAGTTCATCGGAGCCTCATTCCTGGTCGGGTGCCTGTACTACTTCCTGGTCCAGCGCCACAAGGGAGAGACCGTGCTGGCCGAGCATCGCGCGGAGATCGCCACCCTCCCCGGGGAGCACGTGCCCCTAGGCGAAGTGGCTCCGTGATCGGCGCCGTATACAGGTAGCCGGGATGACGCCGGAGGAAGCGCGGCTGACCGCCCGCTTTCTCCGGGCGCACCCGCCGTTCGATGCGCTCGCCGCCGACGCGGTGGAGCAGGTCGCGGCGTGCGCGGAGCTCGAGGCCTACGGCGCCGGTGAGGTGGTGTTCGGCGAGGGCGCCGAGCCGGTGCATCACGTCAGGGTGATCCGCTCCGGCGTGATCGAGCTGACCACGCGGGGCAAGGTCCTCGACGTCCTCGTCGAGGGCGACGTGTTCGGGCATGGCTCGCTGCTCTCGGGGCTGCCCACCGCGTTCAGCGCGCGTGCCGTGGAGGACGCCACCTGCTACCGGATTCCCGCCGAGCAGGCCCGGGCGGTGCTGTCGGGGCCCGCGGGGGTGCAGTTCGTGGCGCGCTCGCTGCTCGAGGAGCCGACCGAGCTGCACATCCTGGCCCGCGAGCCCGGGGTCAACGCCGCCGATCAGCCGGTGGGCACCCTGCTGCGCGGCGAGCCGGTGATCTGCGCGCCCGACACCACGATCCGCGAGGCGGCGCAGCTGATGAGCGAGGGCCCGGGCGCGTCGGTCGTCATCGATCTCGGGGCCGACGGCTGCGGCATCCTCACCGACCGCGACCTGCGCACCAAGGTCGTCGCCGGCGGGATGAGCGTGGACGACCCGGTGTCGGCGGTGATGTCGGCGCCCGCGTACACCACCACCGTCGACCGACGGGCGGGCGAGGTGCTGGCCGAGATGTTCGACCGGGGCCTGCGCCACTTCCCGGTGTTGTCTGCCACCGGGCAGATCGTCGGCGTGGTCGAGGACGTCGACCTGGTCTCCCTGCGAACGAGATCCTCGTTCTGGCTGCGCCAGCGGATTGCCACCGCCCGTTCAGACGAGGACCTCGTGACGGTCTCGCGCGAGCTGCGCCCGATGGTGCTGTCGCTCTACGACGCGGGGGTCGCGGCCGGCAACGTGATGTCGGTGTATGCCGTATGCGTGGACGCGCTCACGCGGCGCCTGCTCAAGTTCGCCCTGGACCGCCGCGGGGGCGTCGCCGCCGAGTTCGCGTGGCTGGCGCTGGGCAGCCAGGCGCGGCGCGAGGCGCTGCCCAGCTCCGATGTCGACAGCGCGATCGTGTGGTTTGGAAGCTCGCGCGACAGCGACGAGGAGACACGTACCGAGCTCCTGGATCTGGCCCGGGAGGTGATCGCAGGGATGCGCGCGTGCGGGCTGCACATGGACGAGAACGGGGTCAACGCCGACGCCGCTCCGTTCGTGCGCTCGGTCGCGTCCTGGCAGCACGCAGCCCAGAGCTGGATGAGTGATCCGACGCAGGACAAGGCCCTGATCCTCACCTCGGTGATCGTCGATAACCGGCCTGTGTGGGGCGTGCACACGGGCACGCCCGTGGCCGACACCTTCCGGCTGGCGTCGAGCTACCCGCGGCTGCTGCGCATGCTCGCCCGCTTCGCGCTCTCACATCGCCCGGCGACCCGCCGGTTCCGCGGCCTGGTCGTGGAGCAGGGTGGCGAGCATCCGGGAACGCTGGACCTCAAATACGGCGGCCTGGTCCCGATCCTGGACCTCGCCCGGTGGGGTGCGATGGCGGCCGGGGTCACCAGCGCCACGACCCCCGAACGCCTTCGCGCCGCGGCGGAGGCGGGCACCCTGGCCCCCGCCGATGCCCACACGCTCCAGGACGCCTTCGAGCTCATCAACAACCTGCGGCTCGAGCATCAGGTGGCGCAGATCCGGGCGGGTCGGCGGCCCGACGATCGCGTGGACCCGGAGGGGCTGAGCTCGCTCATGCGCGTGCAGCTGCGCCAGGCGTTCCGCGCCGTCGCCACGATCCAGAAGCGCGTGGCCGCCGAGCTGGACACCGGTCCGCGGAAGGTAGGCTCGACACCCTGATGGATGACTGGCGTGTGTTCCGTCCTGCGATCTGGCTGGCCATGCTGGGCGTCGCGCTGCTCCTGCTGGTGAGTCCCGTGTACTTCGGCGTCGTTCTCCTCGGCGCCGCGATCGGGGTCGCGTTCCAGATCGAGACGGGACGACGCCGGGTGGCGCGCGGCCTGCCCCCGCGGCGTCGCCGTCGACGCTGACCGACCGCGACCGACGATTGCGGTCAGGGCATGTCCGCGGCGCCGCGGGGCGCGCCGACCGATGCCGTAACGTGATTTCCATGTCCGCCACGCCCGAGGCCTCGCGCCATCCAGCGGCCTCGACCGGAGGGGAGGCGGCGATCGTCGTCCGCGGCGTCGTCAAGTCCTTCGGCAACGTCGTCGCTCTCGCCGGGGTGGACCTCGAAGTCCCCAAGGGCACCGTCCTGGGGCTGCTGGGTCCCAACGGCGCGGGCAAGACGACGCTCGTACGCATACTGACCACGCTGCTCACGCCCGACACCGGGACCGCCACCGTCGTGGGCTACGACGTCGTCCGTGACGCCGCCGCGCTGCGCCATCGGATCGGGCTCGCCGGGCAGTATGCGGCGGTGGACGAGAACCTCACCGGCCTGGAGAACCTGACCATGGTCGGACGCCTCTACGGGGCACCGCGCGCGGCGGCCAAGCGCCGGGGGGGCGAGCTGCTCGAGCGCTTTGACCTCACCGACGCCGGCGGCCGGGTGACGAGCACCTACTCGGGCGGCATGCGCCGCCGGCTGGACCTCGCCGCGGCGCTGGTGGCCAAGCCCACCGTCGTCTTCCTCGACGAGCCGACCACCGGGCTTGATCCGCGCAGCCGCCTCACCCTGTGGGAGACGATCGAGGCGCTGGTGAGCGAGGGGACGACCGTGCTCCTGACCACCCAGTACCTCGACGAGGCCGACCGCCTGGCCGACTCCATCACGGTCATCGACCACGGACAGGTGATCGCCTCGGGCACGTCGGACGAGCTCAAGGACCGTGTCGGCGGCGAGCGGGTCGAGGTCGTCCTGGAGGATCCCGCGGACGCCGAGCGCGCGGTCGCCGCCCTGGGGCAGATGGCCGCCGAGGCGCCGTCCGCCGCCGACGGGGTGGTCAGCGCGCCGGTGCGCACCCGGCGCGGGGTGATCGCCGAGGCCGTGGGGCTGCTTTCCGCCCAGGGAATCGGCATGGACGACATCAACCTGCGAAGGCCCACGTTGGACGACGTGTTCCTGTCGCTCACCGGCCATGCCGCCGAGGAGCCCGCCGGAACCGAGGAGGAGGAGCCCCGATGAGACGCCTGGTCACCGACACCGCGATCATCGCGGAGCGCAACCTCATTCGGCTGCCGCGCAAGCCCGAACTGCTCATCGCCTTCACCGTGCAGCCGATCATGTTCGTGCTGCTGTTCCGCTTCGTGTTCGGCGGCGCGATCAACACCGGCGGCACCGCGTACGTGGACTATCTGATCCCGGGGATCATCGTGCAGAACATCGCCTTCGGCGGCTTCGTCACGGCGATCGGCCTCAACGAGGACGTGCACAAGGGCCTGATCGATCGGTTCCGCTCGCTGCCGATGGCGCGCCCGGCGGTGCTGGCCGGCCGCACCGTGGCCGACATCGTCACCAACTTCCTCTCGGCGTGCGTGCTGGTGATCACGGGGGTCATCATCGGCTTCGCCTTCAACGCTCCGGCGCTGCACATCGTCGGCGGCTTCGCCCTGCTGCTGCTGATCGGCTACGCCTTCAGCTGGGTGTTCGCACTCGTCGGGCTCGTGGCCACGACCCCGGAGTCGGCCAACTCGATCGGCTTCCTCGCCATCTTCCCGCTCACCTTCATCTCGTCGGCATTCGTACCCCCGGCCACCATGCCCCCCGTGCTCAGAGCGTTCGCCGACGTCAACCCGTTCACGATTTTCGTCGACGCCATGCGGTCGCTGTGGATCGGGACGCCGCCCCGCGGCTACGTGTGGGGCGCGGTGGTGTGGGCGCTGGTGATCCTGGCGGTGTTCGCGCCGCTGGCGGTGGCCCGCTACCGCCGCGCCGCGGGCGCCGGTTAGTTCTGCTCGCCGCGAGCCACCGCGAGGCAGGCCTCGCAGCGCGGCCACGGCGGGTTCCACGGGTAGCCGGTGACATCCTGGCCGCAGAGCGCGGTGTCGGGGTCCTCGGAGGTGACGAGGTGACAGAGCTCCTTGAACCCGTCGTCGTTGATCCCCGGGACGTTGCGGCACGCGGGGTGGACGTTGGGGCTGCGAGTCGGTGCTGTGGGCTCCGCCGGCATCAGCTTCACCCTACCGCGCGCAGATGGGTGAACGGCCGCCCATCGCGCAGCTCACGGACGACGCCATCGACGAGACCGTCGTCGTCACTCGCGCGCCCGTCGGTGACCGCGGCGACGATGGCGCGCTTGCGCTGAATGAGGCGAGCCATGGTCTCGTCGATCGTGTTGGCGGCGAGCAGGTACCAGGCGGTGACGGCGTCGCGCTGGCCGATGCGGTGACAGCGATCCTCGGCTTGGTCGTGCATCGCCGGCGTCCACTCGAGCTCGAGGAAGGCGACGTTGGACGCCCGGGTCAGCGTGATCCCCTGGGCCGCCACGCGGGTCGCGCACACGATGAGACGGTGCCCGGCCGGCCCATCGGGCTCCTGGAAGGCCCGGATGGCGGCTTCGCGCCGCTCCAGGGAGTCCTCGCCGAACAGGTGCAGCGCGTCGGGGAAGCGGTCCAGCACCGCGCGCTGGACCTCGACGTGCCGGGCGAACACCACCAGCGGCTCCTCGGAGGCGAGGAAGTCATCGATCCATGCCAGGGCCGCTGCCAGCTTGCCGCGGGCGGCCAGGCGCTGCAGGGTGCCGAGCTGCGCCAGGCGCTGCGCCCGCAACGTGGCGGCGATCTTGGCGTTGAGCTCGGAGAGGTCCAAGCGGCTGGGAGCGCAGCCAGGCGATGACGTCGCGCTCGGCCAGGCGGTACTCGGCCTCGTTGTTGAGCGCCACCGGGATGACCACCTGGCGCTTGGCCGGAAGCTGGGGGAGGACCTCGGACTTGAGCCGGCGCACGAAGCAGGCGCGGCGCATGTGCCAGTGCAACCGCTCCTCGGAGACCATGCCGCGGAACTGGCGGGCGAAGCTGGCGCCGGAGCCGAATTCGTCCATGCGCCCAATGATGCGCAACTGCGCGATGAGCTCCTCGGCGTGGTTGAGCACCGGAGTGCCGCTGAGCGCCAGGCGCAGGCCGCCGGGCGTCACCGCCGCGGCGAGCCGGCGGACCGCCTGGGTGCGCTTGGCCTGGGGGTTCTTGCAGTAGTGCGACTCGTCGACGACCAGCCCGCGCGGGCGCTCGCGCGTGAGCGTCCCGTAGTGGGCCGCCACCACCTCGTAATTGACGATCGTGATCTCGGCCGCTGCCGGGACCGTGCCGCGCCCGTGCACCACGCTCACCGAGCGGTGGGGCAGCCACCGTTGCGTCTCGCGCTCCCAGCCGAGCTTCATCGACGCCGGGCAGACGACGACCGCGGGGTAGGCGCCGTCGGCCTCAAGTGTGGCCAGGGCCTCGACGGTCTTGCCCAGGCCCTGCTCGTCGGCCAGGAACGTGCCGCGGGCGTCCAGCGCATAGCGGACCGCCGCCCACTGAAACGGCGTGGGCTCGCCGCCGAGCACGGCGGCGGTCTCAGGGATCGGCTCGGCCTCCGTGGCCCGTGAGCGCCGGACGGCGTCGGCCGCGCTGCGATGCTCGGCCAGCAGCCGCTCCAGCACGTCGACCGCCTCGCCCGTGACCTCCACGTCGTGGCGGGCGATGAAGGCGTCGAGCGTCTCGGCCAGCCACGGATCCAGCGGGACCGACCGGGTGCCGTTGGCGCCCGGCAGCTCGGCGAAGCCCAGGCCGATGTCGGGGTCCCAGAGGACCTCCAGGCGCAACTCCTCGCCGTCCATGCCGCGCACGTAGACCAGCCGCGCCGGCGGCGGGTCGCCGCCGCGCTCGACGATCTGCAGGCAGCGCTCGGTCGCGATGTCCAGATGTGCCGAGCGTGTGGCCCGGAGCGTCTGCGCCGTCGCCAGGGTGAGCGGGACGAGGAGGCGGCCCTCGTGCTCCACCGCGCCCTCGGTCAGCGGTTCGGGCACCGGCCCGGCGAGCGTCTTGAGCACGAGCCAACCCCGCCCGTCGTAGCGCACGGTGCTCACCGATCCGATCCAGCGCTGCGCGACGGATCCCAGCCAGTCGGTCACCTCGGGGCTGGGCGTGAGCTCCGGGAAGCGCTCGAGGGCCTCGGTGACCTTCATCGCGGCCCAGTCGGTCGCCGGCGCGGACCACTCGCGGCGGTCCCAGTCAAAGCGCCGGTGGGGGATCGAACGGCACAGGTCGACGAGCGCGCGGTCATACGGGAAGGACAGGACGACCGTGTGGCCGCCGTCGCGGTCGGGGCGCAGCTCGACGTGGGCGCGATCGGGGACGAGCTTCATCGCGGCTGGCACGCTAGTAGCCGGGGCGGCGGCGAGCTCTAGCCCGCGACGACCCGGGCCGCGTCGTCATGTGCGTCCGCGCGCGCGAGCTCGCGGGAGGCGCCCTCGTCGCGGAACTCGTCCGCGACCCGCCCGGCCGTGCCCAGCGCCCAGCTCGTGGTGGTGACAAACCCGAGCACCAGGGTTCCCGCGCTCAGCCCCACCACGATCCACCAGCTCACGTGGGTCGCGGCGGTGAAGCCCGGGCCGATGGCGGACAGGCCCCCGGCGGCCAACGACCCCAGCACGGCGACGCCGAGCGTTGTGCCGACCTGCCGGCCGGTGGAAGCGACGGCGGCGGCCACGCCCGCCTGCGAGGGCGGCATCCCGGAGATCGCCGTGTTGGTGATGGGCGGGTTGATCAGGCCCATCCCCGCCCCGAAGAGCACGTAGGCGAGGACGAGCACCGAGAAGGAGGTACGCGGCGTCAGCTGGGTGAGGATGAGGGCGCTGATCATGACCGCAAGGCTGCCCCCCATGAGCGGCCACCGGCTCCCGAAGCTGGCCACGACTCGTCCGCACAGGGGCGACACGATCATCATCACCCCGGCCATCGGCAGCGTGTAGAGCCCGGCCTCCAGCGGGGACAGCCCGCGGACGTCCTGGAGGTAGAGGGTGTTGAGGAAGAGAAAGCCGCCGATCGCCATGAACATCGCGACTGCGGTGGCGCTGGCGCCGGAGAACGGAACGCTGCGGAAGAAGCGCACCTCGAGCAGGGGCTCGCGGCGGCGCAGCTCGTAGCCCACCAGCAGGGCGAACGCGCTCATCGAGACGACGAACAGGCCGATCGTCTGCGCCGAGAGCCAGCCGGCCCCGGGGCCCTCGATGATCGCGTAGGTGAGCGTGGACAACGCGACGATGACGAGGATCTGTCCCACCGGGTCCACGCGCCGAGGGTGAGGAGCCCGGGACTCGGGCACGAACAGGGCGGTGAGGACGATCGCGACGATCCCGATGGGGACGTTGACGATGAACACGGACCGCCAGCCGACGGAGTCGACGAGCACCCCGCCCACCACCGGACCGAGCGCCATGCTGATGCCGAACAGCGCGCCCCACACGCCGACGGCCTGGGCGCGCTCGCGCGGGTCCTCGAACACGTTGCGGATGATCGACATCGCCACCGGGTTGAGCATCGAGCCCCCGATCGCCTGAACGATGCGGGCGGCGATGAGCAGCCCCAGGCTGGGGGCGACGGCGCACAGCAGCGACCCGAATGAGAACAGGGCCAGCCCACACTGGAAGACCCGCCGCCGGCCGAGCCGGTCCGCGGTCGAGCCCGAGAGCATCAGCAGGCTGGCGATGACGAGCGTGTACGCGCTGATCGTCCACTGGAGGCCGGAGAGCGGCGAGTGAAACGACCGGTGGATCGCCGGCAGCGCGATGTTGACGATCGTGGCGTCGAGGCCAACGATGAGCAGGCTCATCGAGCAGATGCCGAGGATGACGAGCCGTGTCCGGCGATCCGGGACGGCCTGATTCACACCTGCGGCGTTGGCACTCACGTCCGATCGATCCTAGAACGCTCGCAGCGGTCCTACGACCATCGTCTCATTGCGCGAGCGACCGCCGCCGGCCCGTCTCAGGCCGTCTCGGTCTCCCAGGCCTCGATGAGCTGGCGGGCGGCCTCGACGTCGGGGTGCAGCGGGCGGTCACCGAGATCGGGGTCGAGGCGATCGGAGGCGAGCTGCCAAAGCTCCCGGGTCCCGGCCCCGATCGGCTCTTGACCGGCGAGCCGCAGCGCCCGCACGGCGACGACGAGCTCGGTGGCGACGGCCACGCGCAGGGCCCGCAGCGTCTCGTGAGCACGCCGCGCGGCGATGGGGGCGAGGCTGGAATGCGACTCGACCCCGCGCGACACCGACACCGTCTGGGCCGCGACGGGCGTGACCAGTGACCGGACCTCGGCGACGGCGGCATGGGCGGTGTATTCGAGGACCAGCGCGCCGGACTCCGGGCCGGGGTGTCGCGCCAGGAAGGGGGGCAGCCCGGTGAGACTGGCGTCGAGCAGCGTCGACACACGCGCGGCGATCAGCGCCGCCGACGAAGCCAGCGCCGTGCGCAGCCCGTCGATCGCATTGGCCAGCGGCGCCGCATGGGGGTTGCCGTTGGGCATGGCGATCTGCTCGTCGGGATCGATGAGCGCGTTCTCTCCCGCGAAGTTCAGCTCGTGCGAGACGGTCTCCTCCAGCGCACGGAGCGCGTCGTGGACTGTGCCGTCCACCTGCGGCTGCGCGCGGAAGGGGTAGGGGTCCTGGATGCCGAGCGGCCCGGGCTCGCGGGCGCGCTCCGCCAGGCCCCGCAGCAGCTCGCGCATCCGGGCGGCGACGGCGGCCTGTCCGGGACGGTGGCGCGCGGAGTGAATGCGGGCGTCGAGGACGATGGGATCGGCGGCCGCCGCCTCGAAGGACAGCGCGGCCACGTTCAGCCAGGCGTCGAGAAGCCGCCGCGCGTCGACGACCAGCAGCGCGGCGTAGCCGATGCTGAACGCGTTTGAGCTGATGAAGGCCAGCCCGTCGCGCGGGCCGAGACGTCCGGGGGCGATGGCGGCGTCGGCGAGGCCCTGGTCGGCGTCGATGAGGTCGTCGCCGCGCCACACGCGGCCCTCGCCCAGCAGCGCCAGGGCCACGTCGGCGAGGTTGGTGAGATCGCCGGTGCCCAGCGACCCCAGCTCACGGGTGAACGGCGTCAGCCCGGCGTTGAGGGCACCGACGAGCGCGTCGAGCAGCTCCTCGGCGACGCCCGCCCCGCCGGCGCCGATCTGGTTGGCGCGCGTCGCCATCGCCGCGCGCACCACAGGCGCGGTGAGGATGAGGCCGGCTCCGCAGGCATGGCTGCGCAGGAGGTTGAGCCCATAGCGGTGGCGGTCATCCTCGGGGACCCGGTAGGCGCGGAGCGCCCCGACGCCGGTGGTCACGCCGTAGAGCTCGTCGCCCCGCGCCAGCAGCGCCACGATGGCGTTGCGCGCTCGGTCGTTGCGCTCCCGTGCCTCGGGCGAGAGCACAGCGGCGGCTCCGTCACGTGCGATGGCGGCGACGTCATGCGCGGTCAGGCTAGACCCGTCGAGGATGACGGGGGCACGCTCGCCATCGGTGAACACCGGTGTCGACATGGCGCGGCACTCTAGTGGCGCGCAACGGCGCGATGCCGATCAGTATCGTCGCCGCGATGGACGGGAGCGTGTTGCTGGACGGAGTAGCGCTCAGCGCGGAGGCGGTGACCGGGATCGCACGCGGTGGTGCGGCGGTGGCCATCGCTCCGGAGGCCCGAGAGCGGATGCGGGCATCGGCCGCGGTGGTGGCGCGCGCCGCCGAGGCCGGCACTCCGGTGTATGGAGTGACCACGGGTCTCGGCCATCGTGTCATCGACCGCGTCGACGGACACGCGGCGGCGGCGTTCTCCTTGCAGACGCTGCGCGGCCGCGCGATGGCGGTGGGCGAGCGCCTGCCCGCTGAGCTGTCGCGGGCGGCGATGGCGGTGCGCTGCAACGGCCTGTGCGCCGGGGGCTCGGGGGCGACGGTGGCGATCGCCGAAGGACTGGTGGCGTTGCTCAATGCCGGGGTGAGCCCGTGCATCCCCCGCACCGGCTCGGTGGGAGCGTCGGACCTCTGCATGCTGGCCCACATGGGGCTGACCCTGATCGGCGAGGGCGAGGCCGAGCTCGACGGACGGCCGATGCCGTCGGCCGAGGCGCTCAGCCGAGCCGGCCTCGAGCCGGCGCGGCTCGGTCCCAAGGACGGGCTGGCGATCTGCTCGAGTTCCGCAGTGTCGGCCGGGGTGGCCGCGCTGGCGATGGTCGACGCCGCGGCGTGTCTGGAGGCCCTGCAGGTGGCGGCGGCGTTGTCGATGGAGGGATTTCGGGCCAACCTCAGCCCGCTGGATCCGCGCGTGGTCGCGGCGCGGCCGGCGCCGGGCCAAGCGTGGGCGGCGGAGGGGCTGCGGGCGCTCCTGGCGGGCGGCGCGCTCACCGAGCCGGGCGCCGCGCGCCGGGTCCAGGACCCGCTCAGCCTGCGGTGCGTCAGCCAGATCCACGGGTCGCTGCACGTGGCCCTCGAGCTGCTGGGCGCCGCGGTGGCGCCCGAGCTCGGCGGCGCCGCCGACAACCCGCTCGTCCTCATCGAGGACGAGGAGATCCTCTCCACCGGCAACTTCCACGTGCCGGCGATGGCCATGGCGCTCGACGCGACGGCGATCGCGATCGCCCAGGTGGCCGCGACCTGCTCCGAGCGCCAGGCGAGGGTGAAGACCGAGCGCCTCAGCGGGCTCCCCAGCGGCCTGAGCCCGACCGCTGAGATCAGCTCCGGGCTGAGCCCTCTGAGCAAGACGGCCCAGGCGCTCACGGTGGAGATCCGCCATCTGGCGGGGCCGCTGGCGATCATGCCCACGATCGGCGCCGACTCGGTGGAGGACGACTCCACGGGTGCCACCCACGCCGCGCTGCGCCTGCGCGAGCAGATCGAGCGGCTGCGGCTGCTCGTCGCGATCGAGCTGATCGTCGCCGCCCAGGCCGTCGATCTCGCCGTGGAGGGGCGCGCTGATGTCCTGGCCGCGGGCACGGGCGCGGCCTATGCCGCGGTGCGCGAGTGGGTCGCCGTGTTGGTCCAGGACCGGCCGGTGGGTCCCGACGTCGAGCGGCTCGCCGCTGAGCTGCTGGTCGACGGGCAGTTGCTCGAGCGGGTCGGCGCGGCGGTCGGCGCGCGCGCATGAGCACGATCGAGCTCACCTATCTCGGCGGCGCCGACGTCGAGGCGCTGGCACTCAGCGACGAGGAGATCCTCGACGCCGTGCGCGGCGTGGTGGCCGCGCAGGGCCGCGGGGAGACGGTGATCGAGCCCCGCATGCACCTGTTTCCGCGCGGCGCCAATGGCCACTTCAACGTGCTGCGCGGCGCGGTCCCCGCCTTTGCCGGCGTCAAGGTCGTGGGTGACTACGTGGACAACCACCGCCTGGGGCTGCCCTCCGAGTTGGCCCTGCTGCTGCTGATGGACCCCGCCACCGGCGTGCCGCGCGCCGTCATCGACGCCACCGCGATCACCGAGATGCGCACCGGGGCGGTGACCGCGATCGGCGCCTCGGTGCTGGCGCCCCGCGACGCGCGCGTGCTCGGCCACGTGGGCGCCCGTGGTACGGCCTACTGGAACGTGCGGCTCCTGTGCCGCGTGCTGCCCTCGCTCGAGGAGATCCGCGTCCACTCGCTGCGACCCGAGAGCCGAGAGGCGTTCGCCCGCCGGCTGAGCGAGGATCTGGACCGGGAGGTCCGCGCCGTGGACAGCTGGGAGGAGTGCCTGCGCGGTGCGGACGTGATGGTCGAAGCCAGCCGGCTGACCGAGCCTGAGCCGCTGCTGTCCACCGCCTGGGTGGCGCCGGGGACGCTCGTCATCCCCTACGGGACCGTGAGCGCGGTGGAGCTCGAACTCACCGACGTCATGGACAAGGTGGTCGTCGACGATTGGGGCCAGGCGGGGATCGGCCCGCTGGGCTCGCTACGCCGGCATGTCGACTCAGGCCGCCTCACCGCGGAGGGCCTTCACGCCGAGCTGGGCCAGATCCTGTGCGGCGACCGGCCCGGCCGCGAGCGCGACGACGAGCGGATCCTCTTCTGGCATCGGGGCCTCTCGATCACCGATGTGGCGCTGGGTGAGGCGATGCTCGCCAAGGCGCAATCGCTGGGGATCGGCACCACGCTGCCCTATCGCTAATGCCCCCGGGGGTTCAGCCGACGAGCGGCTCGGTGCCCAGGTGGCAGCCCCGGACGATGTTCTGAAACAGCCGTCGGGCGTTGCCGGCCAGCCCCGGGCCGTCGGCCACGAAGGTGAGCGTGAGCGTGCCGTGGCGGTGCCTGATCGCGTACTGGACGACGAGCGGGGACCCCGCCCCGCCCGGCGCGTCGCCCTCCTGGCGCTCGACCACCGTGACGCGCGCGGGCATGCCCTTCACCTTCCTGCGTCCGCGCCTGCCCGTGGTGGTGCCATCGCGGCCGCGGAACGGAAGCGGCTTCTCGGCGAGGGCGGCGGTCATCGTGGCCAGGACGCCGTGGTCGGCCTCGGTGGAGCAGATGGCGGCGGCCAGGAACACATGCTCCTCGCCCCCGGCCTGCTCGAGCGGGAGGATGTCGCCGCCGACCGAGGCGGGCGAGGCGCGCCGACGCCGGGGCAGCTCCGAGGCGGGGACGAACACGGCGGCGGGCAGGCGGGTCTGGAACACGAGCGGCGGGCCGTCGGGCCGTGGGACCGGCCACGTCTGGGGCGCCTCCCAGCCGACGCGCGTGAGCATCGCGCTGGTCTTGCGCTGGGCGCGGGCCCTGAGCGGGTTGCGGACCATCTCACGGGCAGGCTACCCACGGGCTGCTGCCTCGCAGCGCGCTGCGGTAGCGTGCGAGCGCAATGAGCGCGACTGACATGGAATGCCGCGGCTGGCATCAGGAGGCGGCGCTGCGGATGCTGCGCAACAACCTGCATCCCGACGTGGCCGAGAACCCCGCCGAGCTCGTCGTGTACGGCGGGATCGGCAAGGCGGCACGCAACTGGTCCTCCTACCACACGATCGAGCGCGAGCTGCGGCGGCTCGGGGACGCCGAGACCCTGCTGGTCCAGTCCGGCAAGCCGGTGGGCGTGTTCGAGACCCACGACCAGGCGCCCCGGGTGCTCATCGCCAACTCCAACCTCGTGCCGCAGTGGGCGACCTGGGAGAAGTTCCGGGAGCTCGACGCGGCGGGGCTGATGATGTACGGCCAGATGACCGCCGGGTCCTGGATCTACATCGGCTCCCAGGGAATCCTTCAGGGGACCTATGAGACCTTCGCCGCGGCGGCGCGCAAGCGCTTTGACGGGACCCTGGCCGGCCGGCTGGTGGTGACCGCCGGCCTGGGCGGCATGGGCGGGGCCCAGCCGCTGGCGATCACGATGCTGGGCGGCGCGGCGCTGTGCGTCGAGGTCGATCTGCATCGGATCGAGCGGCGCATCGAGACCGGCTACCTGGACGAGCGCGCGGCCAACCTCGACGACGCGCTGGCCCGGCTTGACGCCGCCCGCTCCGAGCGCCGCGCGCTGTCGATCGGCCTGGCCGGCAACGCCGCGGAGATCCTGCCCGAGCTGGTCCGCCGCGGCGTCGAGATCGACATCGTCACCGACCAGACGAGCGCCCACGACCCGTTGAACGGGTACGTCCCCATCGGCCTCACCGTGGAGCAGGCGGAGGTCCTGCGCCGCTCCGATCCCGACGACTACATCCGCCGGGTGGGGGAGAGCGCCGTGACGCACGTGGGCGCGATCCGCGCGCTTCAGGAGTCAGGGGCCGAGGCGTTTGATTACGGCAACGCGCTGCGCGGCCTGGCCCAGGAGCACGGGGACCGTGACGCGTTCTCATACCCCGGCTTCGTGCCCGCCTACATCCGGCCGCTGTTCTGCGAGGGCAAGGGGCCGTTTCGCTGGGTCGCGCTGTCGGGGGATCCGGCCGACATCCACGCCACCGACCGCGCCATCCTGGACCTGTTCGGGGACCAGGAGCACATCGCGCGCTGGATCAAGCTCGCGTCCGAGCGCGTGCACTTCCAGGGGTTGCCCGCTCGGATCTGCTGGCTGGGCTACGGCGAGCGCGACAAAGCCGGCGTCCGCTTCAACGAGATGGTGGCCTCAGGCGAGCTCAAGGGCCCGATCGTGATCGGCCGCGACCACCTGGACTGCGGTTCGGTGGCCTCGCCCGAACGTGAGACCGAGGCGATGCGCGACGGCAGCGACGCGGTCGCCGACTGGCCGCTGCTCAACGCGATGCTGATGACCGCGTGCGGGGCGAGCTGGGTCTCGATCCACCACGGAGGCGGCGTCGGGATGGGCAAGTCGATCCACGCCGGCCAGGTGACGGTGGCCGACGGGACGCCCGAGGCCGGCGAGCGGGTGCGGCGGTGTCTCACCGCCGATCCGGGGCTGGGCGTGGTCCGCCACGCCGACGCCGGCTACGAGGAGGCGCTCACCACCGCCCGCGAGACCGGGGTGAACATGCCGATGCTCGACCCCGAGCCAGACCGGCGGTGAGCAACGGGTCGCGCGACGGCGGGCCGCCGTCGCTGTCGATCACGGGCGCTGCCCAGGTGCTGCGACCGCCGCGGGAGCACATGCAGCACCTGCGCGGTGACGAGCTGGCCGCCCAGACCCTCGAGCCCGGCGACGTGGCCGCTCGCGACGGCCGGATCACCGCGCTGGAACGCGATGACATCGCCGAGGTGACGATCGACGCCTCAGGGTGCGCGGTGCTGCCCGGCTTCGTGGACTGCCACACCCATCTCCCGTTCGCCGGCTGGCGCTGGGGCGAGTACGAACAGAAGCTCACCGGCGTCCCCTACGAGGAGATCTCGCGCGGAGGAGGCGGGATCAGGTCCTCGGCGCGCGCCCTGCGCGAGGCCTCCGACGACGAAGTGCTCGACCAGGCATCGGGGCTGGCCGAGGAGATGCTCGCCGCCGGCACGACGACGTTTGAGTGCAAGTCCGGCTACGGGCTGTCGCGCGACGGGGAGATGCGCGCGCTCCTGCTCGCCCGCGAGCTGGAGATCGCCGTCCCGCAGACGACGACCTCGACCGCGCTCCTGGCCCACGCCATCCCCGAGGGGTACACCGCGGACTCCTGGATGGCGGTGGTGCAGGAGATGATGCCCGAGGTGGTGGGCGCCGGCAGCGTCACCGCGCTGGACATCTTCGTCGAGTCGATCGCCTTCGGGCTCTCGCACCTGGAGCTGATGGGGGAGCTGGCGGCGGCATCGGGGCTGGCGCTGCGCACCCACGTCGAGCAGCTCACCTGTATGCGCTCGGTACCGGTGGCGCTCGCCGCCGGCGCGCGCAGCATGGATCACCTCTCCATGATCCACCCCGACGACATCGCTCCGCTGGCCGAGGCGTCATGCGCGGCGGTGCTCCTGCCCGGCGCGGAGTTCCTCGGCGCCGAGCACCGGGCCCCGGGACGGGCGATCCTCGACGCGGGCGCCATCTTCGTGCTGGCCACCGACGCCAATCCCGGGACCTCGCCCGTGTTCTCGATGCCCGTGGTCATCGGCCTGGCCTCGCGCCTGTACGGGCTCGGCGTCCGCGAGGCGCTCGGGGCGGCGACGCTCAACGCGGCGTGGACGCTTGACCTGCACCACGACCGGGGCTCGATCGAAGTCGGCAAGCGCGCCGACCTCATCGTGCTCGACGGGCCGGCGGAGAGCATCGCCTACCGCTTTGGCCACAACCCGGTGGCGATCGTCGTCCTCGGCGGCGAGGTCGTCCACGTGCGCGACGACGCCGCCGCAGAGAGGATCAGCTCATGACCCGCACCGTGCGCATCTCCGCGATGGCCAACGCCCACTCGCACGCCTTCCAGCTCGACCTGCGCGGCGCCGGCGAACGCTTGAATACGGACCCGCCCACCCCTGACTTCTGGAGCTGGCGCACCGAGATGTACCGCCTGGCCTCCAGCCACACCCCGGAGTCGATGGGTGAGGTCGGCGCGCGGGTCTACGGTCAGATGGCGGCCGCGGGCTACGGGGCGGTCGGCGAGTTTCACTACGTCCACCACCAGCCCGACGGCACCCCGTACCCCGAGCCCAACGCGATGGCGATCGCCCTGGCCCAGGCGGCCCGCGCCCGCGGCCTGGAGATCACGCTGCTGCCGGCGGCCTATCACCGCGGCGGGTGGGCGGGGTCCGATTCCCCGCCGAGCCCGGGGCAGGTGCGGTTCTGCGACCCGTCGGCGGAGGCGTTCCTGACACGGGTGGACGCGCTGCGTGTGTGGGCTGACGGGGTGGACGGCGTGAGCGTCGGGGTGGCGGCCCACAGCGTCCGCGCCGTGCCCGCCCCGTGGCTTGAGCAGATCGCCCGCTACACCGACGAGCACGGCCTCGTCCGCCACGTCCACGCGTCCGAGCAGCAGCGCGAGCTGGCCGAGTGTCAGGCCGAGCACGGCTGCTCGCCGATCGAACTGCTGGACCGGACCGGCTTCCTCGGGCCGCGGACGAGTGTGGTCCACGCCATCCACGTCTCCGAGCGCGACATCGGGCTGCTGGCCGAGTCGGACTCGATCGTCGTCACCTGCCCGACGACCGAGGGCAACCTCGGCGACGGGCATCTGCCCGGTCTGCGCTATCGCGACGCCGGCGTGCGGCTGGCCATCGGCACCGATGAGCAGACCCGCATCGACCCGTTCGAGGAGCTGCGCGAGATGGAGACGCTGGCGCGGCGCGAGGGTCACACCCGGTTCGCGCTGCTGGCGGCGGCCGATGGGGACCTGTGGGGGCAGATGGTGGCCAACGGGCGCGCCAGCCTGGGCCTGCCGGCGGCGCCGGTGGCCGCGATCGAGCTCAACCTCGAGCACCCCGACCTGGCCAACGTGGCCGAGGCAGATCTCATGTTGGCGGTCGCCACCTGCGCCTCCGCAGGGGTGGTGGGCGCGGGCGTGTCGTCGTGACCGTCACCCTCGCGCGGCGGGCCGACATCTCGCTTGCCGCGTTTGCCCGGGTGGCATGGTCGGGAGAGGACGTGGCCATCGCGCCCGAGGCCCTGAAGGTCGTGGCCCGGCGCCGGGAGGAGTTCCTGGCTCTCGTGGCCGCCGACCCGAGCCGCAAGCTCTACGGCGTAAACGTCCACGCCGGCGACGGCTCTGACCGTCTGATGACCGAGGCCGACCAGCGCGACTACGCGCGCGGCCTGCACAGCGCCACCTCGTTCGGTCAGCCGCTGCCGCGGCGGGTGGTGCGCGGGATCGTGCTGGCGCGCCTGGCCAACCTCATCGAGGGCCATGCCGGGGTGAGTCCGGAGCTGGTGACGTTGGTCGCCGCGCGCCTGGACGGCCGTGACCTGCCGCCGGTTCCGCGGCTGGGCAACGGCGGCTCGGGAGAGATCCTGGCGCTCGGCTGGCTGTTCGAGAACGTGCCCGCCGAGCTGGAGCTGGGGGTCAAGGAGGGCATGGTCCTGATCAACGGGGCGCCCTGCGCCCCCGCGCTGCTGGCCGACGCCATCCTGTGCGCCGAGCGCGCGCTGGCCGTGGCCCTCGACGTGTTCGGCCTGGCGGTGGCCGCCTACGGCGTCTCGCCGGCCATCTACGACGAGCGGCTGGAGGCCCTGTGGGGCGATCCGTCCCAGTCCGCCGCCCTGCGGGCGATCCGCGCCGCCATCGCGGGCGCCGTCCCGCCGCCCGGGGCCGAGGCCCACCCCCAGCCTCCGGTCAGCTTCCGGATCCTGCCCCGGGTGCTGGGCAACGCCAACCGCGCGCTGGCGGTCGCCCGGGAGGCGGCCGCGATCGCGCTGCCCGCGGTGAGTGACAACCCCGCGTTCCTGTTCGGGGTCGCCGACGGCGACCTCGGCGACGTCGTCTCCAACGGCGGCTTTCACAACGGCGCCGCGCCCGCGTGCATCGACGGCCTCAGCTTCGCGCTCGCCGACCTGGCCCAGCTCGCCCAGCACCAGCTCCAGCGCCTGCAGACGAGCCGGGAGGCGATGCCGGGTCTTGACTCGCTGGCCCTGGGCACGATGCAGATGGTGGGCGCGGGCTACGCCGAGGAGGCCCGCGCGGCCGCCGTGCCCTCGCTGCTGCCGCTGCCGGGCTTCGGCCACAACGACGTCCCCGCGCCGTCGTTTCACGCGTGGAACCGCAATGACCGCGTGCGCGGGTTCGTGACCGGGTCACTCACGTGCCTGGCGGCGATGGCGACCCAGTCGTTCGCGCGCACCGGGCGAGAGCTTCCGCCGGTGCTGCGCGACTTCGGCTCGACGGTGCTGGAGATCTGCCCGCCGGTGGAGGAGCGGCGGTCGGTGGGGGCGGAGCTGGGGCGGCTGGCCGAGTGGTTGGGTGGCGGGATCCCGGAGTAGGCGAGGTACCGGCGAACTCAGCCGAGGTTGTGGGAGATATCCCGTCTCACAGACGGTTTATCTACCAAAAGCCCCTGCAAGGTCGGCTGTTTGCGCTCGGACCCCTTCGTTCCCAAGCCGGTCGTAACGCGCCGCATCACCACTCTCGCGGAGAGACTGCCGGGAGTACACCCCGGGGAGTAGCGGGCGCGCAAAGACACATCCCCCGGCCGATTGTGCGCTCGCGCCCGCGCCCACACAATCGGGCGCATGCTCCGTTCACTCGCTCACACCCTCGCCGCGCACCCGCGCCGCACCCTGATCGCCACGCTCGTCTTCGTCGTCATCGCCGGGGCCATCGGAGGCCCGCTGGCGGGCTCGCTGAAGGGCTCCGGCGGCTTCGCGCCCCCCAACTCCGACTCGCAGGTCGCCACCAACATGCTGCAGCGCGCGTCCGGGACCGAGCCGTCGCCCGGGATCGTGCTCCTGCTCAACACGCCCCACGGGGCCACCGCGGCGCGCTCGCGGATCACCGCCGTCAATGGGGAGCTGCTCAACGTCCGCGGTGTGGTGAGGACGGCGGCGCCGGCCGCGGTGGCCCGCGACGGGCGCCACGTGCTGGTCACCGGGACGCTCTCGGCCAGCGCCGACGACAAGCAGTCGGCGAAGGCGGCGGAGGCGGCGTTCGCCCACGACCGTGACGTCACCGTCGGCGGCGCCGCGGTGGCCGGCGAGCAGATCAACGCCAGCGTCACCCACGATCTCGGCTTCGCCGAGCTGCTGGCCTTCCCGCTGCTGATCGTGCTCTCGATCCTGTTCTTTCGCGGCCGGGCGGCGCTGATGCCCGTGGTGGTCGGCGTGGTCACCGTCCTCGGCACGTTCCTGGTGCTCACCGGCGTCAACCACCTGTACGGGCTGAGCATCTTCGCGCTGAACCTGGTGATCGGGATGGGGCTGGGGCTGGCGGTGGACTACACCCTGTTCCTGGTCACGCGCTTTCGCCAGGAGCTGGCCGCCGGGGCCGAGGTCAAGCACGCCATCGGCACCACGATGGCGCGGGCCGGCCAGACCGTGATCTTCTCCGCCGCCACGGTGGCGTGCGCGCTGGCCACGCTGACGCTGTTCCCGCAGGGCTTCCTGAAGTCCATGGGCCTCGCCGGGGCCGTCGTGGCCGTCGTCGCCGCGCTGTCGGCGCTGATCATCTCACCGGCGCTCCTGGCGGTGTGGGGGCGCAAGCTGGCCCGCCCGGCGCGATCGCGCACCCCTGACACCGACCGCTGGTCGCGCTTCGCCCACGCCGTCATGCGCCGGCCCGGGCTGGTGGCGGCGGTGACCGCGGCGCTCATGCTCGCTGCCGCGCTGCCGGCGCTGAGCGTCCAGTGGTCCTCGGCCAACGACAGCCGGGTGATCCCGCAGGGCCAGAGCGCCCGCACGGTCGCCGATGCGCTCAACCGCGACTTCGCCGGCGCCGGGCGGTCCCCGGTGACCGTGGCGATCCGCGCCCCCGGCTCCGATGGCGCCGCCGTCACCGCCTACGCGCACCGCATCGCCGGCTTCGAGGGGGTCCAGCAGGTCAGCGCGCCGCGGCTGCTGGGCAACGACACGTGGCAGGTCAACGCCGCGGTGGCCGGCGATCCCGCGGGTGACACCGCCCAGCGTGTGGTCAACGAAATCCGGACCATGGATGGGCGGGGGTCGGTTCCCTTCACGGCCAAGGTCACGGGGGACGCCGCCACCTTCGTCGACCAGCAGAACGCGATCGGCTCACATCTGCCGGAGGCGATCATCCTGCTGGCGGTGCTGACCTTCCTGGTCCTGTGGCTGATGACCGGCTCGGTCGTGCTCCCGCTCAAGGCGATCGCCATGAACGCGCTGACCGTGGGCGCCTCGCTGGCGCCGCTCATCCTCATCTACCAGCACGGCAACCTCACCGGGCTGCTGGGCTACAGCTCGGACGGCGGCGTGGAGCCGACCGACTTCGTCGTCGCGGCCACCGTGGTCTTCGCGCTCTCCACCGACTACGGCGTGTTCCTGCTGGGGCGCATCAAGGAGGCGCGGGAGGCGAGCACGGTCTCGCCGCCCGACGAGCGCGAGGCCGTCGCCACCGGGCTCGGGGCCACCGGCCGCGTCGTCACGGCCGCCGCCATCCTGCTCGCCGTGGCCATCGGGGCGTTCAGCACCAGTTCGATCTCCTTCATCCAGGAGATCGGCGTGGCCGTGGCCACCGGCGTGCTGCTCGACGCGTTCATCGTCCGCTCGCTGCTCGTGCCGTCGCTGATGGCGCTGCTGGGCCGGTGGAACTGGTGGGCCCCGCCGGGTCTGACGCGGCTGCACAACCGGATCGCGCCCCGGGAGGCAAGGCGCCCGCGGGTGGTCGCGCCCGCCGTATGATCCAACCGGCTGTGGCCAGACGCCTTGCCTGCTCACCGGTCGTCCATGACTGGCTGCCCGTGCTGCTGGTCCCGATCGTGCTGATCATCGACGCGGCGCTGTCGGAGCAGGGCAAGCCGATCGGCGTGGTCAACGTGCTGTGTGCGTTCGTGGCGGCCACGCCGCTGGCCCTCCGCCGGCATGTGACCTTCCCCGTGCTGGCGCCGCTGATCGTCGCCGGGGTGGTTCTCGTGCTGTGGCAGCTGCATCCGGCCAACACCGTGGTGGTCATCCCGATGATCGCGATGTTCGAGCTCGCGCTCAACGGGGACCGGCGCCGGTCGCTGTGGATGAGCGTGGCCCTCATCCCCTGCGTGGTGATCAGCGTGGTCCCGTTCGCCAGCGGCTTCTCGCACATCACCTCGATCGTGGTCCGCAACATCGCCCTCGTCCTGCTGGCGATCGCCGCGGGCGAGGTCATCCGGTCGCGCCGCGTCTCCGAGCAGCGGCTGGTCCAGACCGCCGAGCAGACGACGCTGCGGCGCGTGGGGGAGGAGCGGCTGCGCATCGCCCGCGAGATCCACGACGTCGTGGCCCACGCGATGACCGCGATCAACGTCCAGGCGGGAGTGGCGGCGCACCTGCTCGAGCGCGACCCCGGCCAGGCCTACGACGCCCTGCGCAACATCAAGCACACCAGCGGGGCGGCGCTCACCGACCTGCGCTCCACGCTGGAGGTGCTGCGCGACCCGTCATCGTCGGCCCCGCTGGGACCGCCCGCGGGCCTCGGCGACATCGCCGAGCTCACCGGCGGCCTGCGCGCGGCGGGGGTGACGGTGACGCTCGACGTCGACAGCGCCGCCGACGTGTCCGCTCCGGTGCAGAGCATCGCCTACCGGATCGTGCAGGAGGCGCTCACCAACGTCGCGCGCCACGCGCAGGCGTCGGCCGCGACGGTGAGCGTGCGCCGGGTGCCGGGCGCGATCACCGTCGACGTCACCGACGACGGCGCCGCCCCCGCGCTCCAGGTCACCGGCGAGACCCTGGGCAACGGCGTGCGGGGCATGCGCGAGCGGGCGGCCGCGCTGGGCGGGAGCCTCGACGCGGGCCCCAACGAAGGTGGCGGCTGGCGGGTGCACGCCTGGCTGCCGATGACCGCGCCCGCGTCCAACGGCGCGGCGGTCACCGCCGGCGAGCCCCGGGGCGGTGAGCTGCGGCGGTGATCACCGTCGAGCTCGTCGACGACCAGTCGCTGGTGCGCGCGGGCTTTCACGCCCTGCTCGACGCCGAGGACGACATCGAGGTGGTGGCGCAGGCCGCCGACGGCGAGAGCGCGGTCGCCCTGGCGCGCGCGCACCGGCCGCAGGTGGTGCTGATGGACATCCGCATGCCCAAGGTCGACGGCCTCCAGGCCACCGCGCAGATCACCGGCGATCCCGACCTGTGCGACACCCGCGTCGTCGTGCTCACCACCTTCGAGCTCGACGAGTACGTGTTCGGCGCGCTGCGCGCAGGCGCGTCCGGGTTCCTGCTCAAGGACGTCGAGCCCGCGGATCTCGTGGCCGCGGTCCGCGTCGTCGCCGCCGGCGAGGCGCTGCTGGCCCCGCGGCTGACCCGGCGGCTCATCGAGGCGTTTGTCGACGGGACCACGACTCGCAACGCCCGACACCGAGGGGCTGGAGCGGCTCACCCCGCGGGAGCGCGAGGTGCTCGCCCTGGTCGGCCGGGGATGCTCCAACGCCGAGATCGCCGAGCAGCTCGTGCTGTCTCCATTGACCGCCAAGACCCACGTGGCTCGGCTGTTCGCCAAGCTGGGAGCACGCGACCGGGCCCAGCTCGTCGTCACCGCATACGAATCAGGACTGGTCCGACCCGGCGCCCACCCACCCCGTCACCAGGTCTCGTAGAAGGAGCGCTCGCGAGCCTCCAGGCGCGGCAGCGCGTCGCCGTGGCCGTGGCGCTTGAAGTGCTCTGACTCGCCGTGGGCCTTGTAGCCGGCCTCGTCGGCGTACTGCTCGTAGAGCAGGAAGACCCGCGGGTCGGCGGGATCGCGGTGGGCCTGGTACATCAGGTTGCCCGGCTCGGCCTGCGAGGGCTCGATGAGGGCGTCGATGGCGGCCGCGACAGCCTCCTCCTCGCCCGGTTTGGCGACCCAGCGGGCCAGCACTACGAATGCCATCTGAGCTCCACTCCGGCGAGGTCCTCGTACAGGCGCACGGCGCTCATCTCTCCGGCCTCGTCGCCGTAGACGGCGCGCGCGCGGCGATGGACCTGCTCCACCAGCGACGAGAGCTCGACCGGGACGCCCACATCGCGCGCGAGGTCGACGGCCAGCCCCAGATCCTTGGTGACGAGCTTCATGGCGAAGCCGTCATCGTAATCGCCGCGCTCCAGCAGCGGCAGGACGTCGCGCTCGAGGAAGACCGAGTTCGCCGGCGAGGCGACCAGGGCCGTGTGGAGGTTTGCGAGGTCGACGCCGGCCTTGACGCCGATCGTCAGCGCCTCCGCGGTCGCCACCGCCTGGATGAACCACGTGAGGTTGAGCAGGAGCTTGACCGCGTAGCCGCAGCCGCCGGGGCCGAGCAGGAAGATCCGCTGCGGGTCGCCCATCGCCTCCAGCACCGGCAGCGCCCGGGCGAAGGCCTCGGGCTCGCCGCCGGCGTAGATGGCCAGCGTCCCCGCCTCGGCGCCGATCGTCTGCCCGGCCACGGGTGCGTCGAGGAGTCCGATTCCCGCGGCGTCCGCGGCGGCGCGCGCCCGGCGGCCGACCTCCAGCGAGCTCGTGCTCATGTCCACGACGAGCGAGCCGGGGGCCATGGCGGCGATGGCGGACTCGCCGCCGCCGGCCCCGCACAGGACCGCCTCGACCTGGGGCGGTCCCGGCAGGCTGGTGAGCAGGATCTCGGCATCGCGCACGCAGTCGGCGACGCTCTCGGCGGCCCGGGCGCCATCGGCCGCGGCCCGCGCCAGCGCGTCGGGGTCCAGGTCATACGCGCTCACCGCAAAGCCCGCGGTGATCACGTTGCGGCACATGTGCCCGCCCATGTGACCCAGGCCGATGAAGGCGACGCGCGTGACCGCGGCCGTGGCGGTCATGTCAGCGAGATCCAGGTCGTCTTGAGCTGGGTGTAGCCCTCGAGCGCGTGCAGCGAGCGGTCGCGGCCGTGCCCGGAGTCCTTGAAGCCGCCGAACGGCGTGGCCATCGACGACGCGTCGAAGGTGTTGACCCACACCGTCCCGGCCCGCAGCCGCCGGGCCAGCCGGCCGGCGGTGCGCAGGTCGGAGGTCCACAGCGCGGCGGCGAGTCCGTACCGGGTGTCGTTGGCGAGCGCGAGCGCGTGGTCGACGTCATCGGCGGTCTGGATGACCAGCACCGGCCCGAACACCTCCTCGGTGACGATCGGGTCGCCGCGGTCCTCGGTCTCGATCAGCGTCGGCCCCATGTAGGCGCCGCCCGGCCACCGGCTCGGCCCGCGCCCCGCCGCGTGAGCACGCGCGCGCCGGCGTCGGCGGCGCGCTGCGACGCGGCCCATGACGCCGTCGAGGTGCTCGGTGGAGATGAGCGCGCCGAGCATCGTGTCGGGCGCCATCGGGTCGGCGGGGACGAAGGTCCCGGCGAAGCGCTCCAGCCGCTCGACGAGCTCGTCGCGGACCGACCGCGCCACCACCACGCGGGACCCGGCGTGGCAGGTCTGGCCGGCGTTGTAGAAGATGCCCCAGCCGATCGCCTCCGCCGCGGCCTGGAGGTCGCCGGCGTCGGCCAGGACCACCTGCGGGCTCTTGCCGCCGAGCTCGAGCGACACCGCCTTGCCGTTGGACTCGCCGGCGTAGCGCTGGAACAGCCGGCCCACGGGCACCGAGCCGGTGAACGACACCTTGTCGACGTCGTCGTGGCGGCCGAGCGCCTGGCCGGCCTCCTCGCCGAAGCCGGGCACCACGTTGAGCACGCCGTCGGGGATGCCGGCCTCGGCGGCGAGCTCGGCCAGGGCCAGCGCGCTCAGCGGGGACTGCTCGGCGGGCTTGAGCACCACGGAGTTGCCGGCGGCGAGCGCCGGAGCGAGCTTCCACGCGGTGATGATCAGCGGGTAGTTCCACGGCACGACCGCGCCGACGACGCCGAGCGGCTCGCGCCCGATCAGGGCCAGCGCATCGGCGGCGGTGGGCGCGATCTCGCCGTAGACCTTGTCGATGGCCTCGCCGTACCAGGCAAAGCAGCGCGCCGCGTTGGGGACGTCGACGCCGCGGGCGTCGCCGATCGGATGGCCGGTGTCCGTGGACTCGAGGCGCGCCGAGCTCATCCAGATGCTCGGTCATGAGCTCGGCCAGGCGCACGAGCACGCGGCCGCGCTGGGCCGGGTCGGCGTAGGCCCAGTCGCCGCGCTCGAAGGCACGGCGGGCGGCGGCGACGGCCCGGTCGATGTCCTCGGGGCCGCCGCGGGCGACCTGGGCGATCTCGCTGCCATCGCGCGGTGAGACGGTGGCGAACGTCCGACCGTCGGCCGCCGGGACAAAGCGCCCGTCGATGAAGGCTTCGGTGCGCATCACTCAGGCGGCGGCCGCGGCCGCGTAGTGCGCGACCGCGTCCTCGTCGAGCTCGATGCCCAGGCCGGGCGCGTCGCCGATGGCCAGCCATCCGTCGTCGTCGATCTGCGAGCGGCTCGGCGAGCATGAAGTCGCGCCGCTCCGGGGTCCAGCCCGGCGGGTCGTAGGGGAACTCGAGGTACGGACCGCCGCCGACGCCGCAGCAGACGTGGAGGTTGGCCAGCAGCCCGATCCCGTTGGTCCAGGTGTGCGGGGTGAACCAGCGGTTGCGCCGCAGGGCCAGGTCGGCGAGCGTCCGCGCCCCGGAGATACCGAGCGCCAGCACGACGTCGGGCTGGAACACGTCGAGGGCGTCGGCGTCCAGCGCCCGGCGCAGGTCGATCGAAGTCGCGTGCCATCTCGCCGCCGGCGATCCGCACGCCGGTGCTCTCGCGCAGCATCCGCATGCCGTCCAGGTCGTCGCCCGCCAGCGGCTCCTCGACCCACAACACGCCGTGTTCTGCGAGCTCGTCGATCACCCGGCGCGCGCCCTGGGGCCCGAGTCCCGGTGCGATGTCACCCGGCATCCGCCACCACTGGTTGAGGTCGACCATGATCTCCAGGGCATCGCCGACGGCGTCGCGGATCGCCGCGACCACCGCGACGCCCTCGGGGACGCGGTCGCGCGCGATGCGGACCTTGACCGCGCGGAAGCCCCGGGAGACCAGGGCCCGCGCGTCGTCGGCGCGCTGCCCGGGCGTGCGCAGCTCGCCGAGCGAGGCGTAGACCGGCAGGCGGTCGGTCGCGCCCCCCAGCAGCGTCGCCACCGGGACGCCCGAGGACGCGCCCGGCCAGGTCCCACAGCGCCGCCTCCAGCGGCCAGTAGCGCCCGGCGTGAAAGGAGATCGTCTCGAGCGTGCGGGCGTGTGCGCCGAGCGCGAGCGGGTCACGGCCGACGAACAGGTGCTCGAACGCGGCAAAGCCGTCCATCGTGTCGCCGCTGGCGATCCCGGTGACGCCCTCGTCGGTGTGGACGCGCACGAGCGTGGCGTCAAAGCGGGTGCGCGGGTCCGGGTCCCAGGCGGCGTGGAAGGGAGGGGAGAGCGGCAGCGTGAGCCGCTCGAGCTCGATGGCGGTGATCTTCACCCGGTCACTGGCCGCTGTAGAACGGGTTGGTGACGGTGTCGCGCCGATCGACGAGGGCCCGTGTCGTCCTCGTCGGGGCGCCCGTGGCGCGCGGTGCGGACGCCCTTGAGCGTGGCCGCGCGGCTGGCGACCCGCACCGCGGTCTCGTCGTGGGCGCTCGGGTCGATGTAGATCGCCACGAACACGATGAGGTCTCCGCTGCACGGGATGAGCTCCTCGGCGACGGCGTCGAGCACGCCCTGGGCGATGCCGAGCTGGCCCGCGCCCCACGTGATCTTCTGGTGGGTGGGCTCGAGCGCGGTCTCCTTGTTGATCATGATCGTCGGCGGCCACACCGGCTCGTAGTGGGCCTTGTCCTCGCCGACGACGACGAGGATGGGGGCGTGGCCGGGAGCGGGGGAGGTGAACGTGGTGAGCAGCGCCGCTGCGGTCGGAGTGCCGCGCTCGGCGAGGACGACATTGACGTGGGCGCCGTTGGGATCGGTGCCGCTCCAGCCCTCGCCGATCAGCCCATCGTTGAACGAACCCGGGTGGATCATGTGAGACCTCCTTGCGCGGCCGTCACTCCCGCGAGCGACGGAGTCGATGACGATGACGGACCGGTCGCCCTCGCCCCGGCGCAGACGGTCCATGGCATCGGCGACGCCGTCGAGCTCGATGAGGTGCGAGACCATGTCGGCGAGCTCCAGGCGGCCGGAGCGGACGAGCTCGACGAGCCCGGGGAGGGCTGCGACCGGGTCGCCGGTGCCGTAGTAGCTGCCGACGATCGCCTTCTCGGAGAGGAACTCGATCGCGGGCAGGGACACCTCGAGCCCGCGGGGCGCCAGCCCCACCACCACGGCGGTGCCCCCGGGCCGCAGTGCATCCCAGGCCAGCCGGATCGTGGGGGCCGCGCCGACGACCTCGAAGGCGTGGTCGGCACCGCCGCCGGTGAGCGCGATGACCTCGGCGGCGGGGTCCCCGCCCGACGCGTCGACGGTATGGGTCGCGCCCCGGCGCAGCGCGTGCTCGAGCTTCTCCGGGCGCCGGTCGACGGCGACGATCGTCCCCGCGCCGGCCAGGCGGGCGGCCGCGATCACCTGCAGCCCCACGCCGCCGCAGCCGATGACGGCCACGCGCTCGCCGATCCGGACGCCGGCGGCGTGCGCCACCGCGCCAAAGCCGGTGATGACCCCGCATCCCAGCAGCGCCGCCTGCCACAGCGGGATGTCGCGCGGGATGGGGATCACGCTGTCGGCGGACACCACGGCGTGCTCGGCAAAGCAGGCGATGGTGAACCCGTGCTGGAGCGCGCGGCCGTCGGCGTCGCGCAGGCGCCGAGTGCCCGTCCGCAGGTTCCCCGCGACCCCCTCGGCGCCGGCCGGTGCACACAGCGTCCGGCGCCCCGAGCGGCAGGCCTCGCACAGGCCACACGAGGCCACGAGGCAGAAGACAACGTGGTCGCCCTCGCGCACTCCGGTCACGCCCTCGCCGAGCGCGGTCACCACGCCCGCGCCCTCATGGCCGAGCACGATCGGCCAGCGCCCCTCGCCGAGCTGGCCGTCGGCGAGGTGTACGTCGGAGTGGCAGACCCCGGCGGCCGCGATGCGGACGAGGACCTCGCCGGGCCCGGGGGGATCGAGCAGGACGGTCTCGACGGCCGGCGGGCGGCCGGGCTCGCGCAGGACACAGGCGCGCACCTGGAGGGTGGTCCGGGCGGGCGCAGCGGTCAGCGTCGTCTCAGTCATCCCTGGACCCCTCGCACGGGCGGCGTTGTCGCACACGGGCTCGCGGCTGTCAAGCGGGTCACCAACATCACACTCCGAATTGCGCGCGGACCGCGTCCATGAGGATGACGGCTGATGTGCTGGGGTCCCGGCGGCGCGGGTGGCACAGGGCGATCGTGCGGGGGATGAGCGGCTCCTTGGGCTCCAGCCAGGTCAGCGATGGCTCCACGGCTCCCGACGCGCCGAGCCGGTCCAGGCACGCGTGGCCGTGGCCGGCGGCGACGAGACGCTGCAGCGCGAGGTTGTCGTCGGTGCGGAAGACGACGCGCGGGCGGATCCCGCGCCGACGCCAGGCGCGCTCGAGATCCTGCTGGGTGCGCCAGCGGCGGTTCCAGGCGACGAGGTCAACCCCGTCGAGCAGGTCGAAGGTGGGCGTCTCGGCCGCCGCCAGGTCGCTGTCGCGCCGGGTGAGGATGACCCACGGGTCGTCGAGCAGCGGGATCGCCCGGATGCGGTCGTCGGCGATCGGGTTGACCTGGAAGGCGAGGTCGAGCTCGCCGCCGGCCAGGCGGTCGAACGTGCGCGCGTTGTCCTGGATCTCGATGAGGACGACCTCCACGTCGGGGCGTTGCTCGCGCAGCGACCGCAGGGCGCCGGGGAGCAACTCGGTCGTCGCGGTCTGGAAGACCCCGATGCGCAGCGTCTGGGTCTCGCCGCGCTGCATCGCCGCAATGTCGGCTCCGAGCGTCTCGACTTCGCCCAGGACCCGCCGGGCTCGGATGTAGGCCACATCGCCCGCGGGGGTGAGCGTCACGGCGCCGCGCCCGCCCGGGCGCGTGAACAGGGGGGCCTCAAGGGCTCGCTCCAGCGTGCCGACCTGATGAGAGATGGCCGACTGCGTGTAGCCCAGCGACCGGGCTGCGGCGCGGAACGACCCCTCGTCGGCCACCGCTACCAGCGCGCGCAGCGCCTTGAGGTCGACCGGGGTTTGATCAATCAGATCAATCATAACTCGCAGTAACAGTCATCTGTAACCGAACCTCTGAATCGTACTATCTCATGTACATGCTTTTCCAGCGCTTTCACGTCCGCTCCCTGCCCGCATCGGTCTCGCTCTGGCTCGTCTACGGCCTTTTCTTCGTCGCGGGCGTCGCCCAGGCGGCGATCGTCCCACTGCTTCCGCGGATGTCGGCGCACTTCGCCCTGTCGGCGTCCCAGACGGCCTTGCTCCTGGCGCTGCCCGGCCTCGCCACGCTGGCCGTCTCGGTGCCGTCGGGCATCGCCGCCGACCGGATCGGCGCTCGGCGCGTCAGCCTGGGCGCGGGCGCGCTCCTGTGCGTGGCCTGCGCCGCGCAGGCGATGCCGTCCCTGGCCGCGGTGCTCGCAGGGCGGATCGTGTTCGGCGTCGCCTTTGGCGTGGTGTGGACGAGCGGCATGGCGTGGCTGGCCGACCTCAACGAGGCGCGCGGCGGGTCGGGCCTCGGCCCGGCGGTGACGTGCTCCTCGGTGGGGATCATGCTCGGCCCCGCGGTCGGAGGCGTGCTGGCCCAGCACATCGGTCTCGGCGCGCCGTTCGCGGTGATCGCCGTCGCCGCCGCGCTGATCGTCGTTCCGCTCGCCGCCGGGACGACCTCGGTGCGGCGCGCCACGCCGGCGCCGACCGTGGAGCCCGCCGACCTGCCGCTCGAGATCGCCTACTTCCAGCCGCCGGTCAACGACGGTCCGGGGGCGGGCGGGTCCATGTCCCCGCGCGTCCTGCTGGCTCTCGCCCGGCGCCCGCGGGTGGCGGCGGCGGCCGGCGCCCTGGTCGTCTCGGGTGCAGTGAGCAGCGCCAGCCAGCTCCTGGTGAGCGGCGGGCTGCATCGGCTCGGGCTGTCCACCGGTCGGATCGGGCTGGCCTTCTCGGTCGCGGCGATCTGTTACATCGCGGTCAGCTCCGTGGTCGTGCGCCTGGGCCCCCGGGCGCAGACGCTGAAGTTCAACGCGCTCAGCACGGCGGCGCTCGCGGTGGCGCTCGTGCCCGCGCTGGCCAGCACCGGCACGGTCGCCCTGGTCATGGCGCTGATGCTCAGCGCGGGGCCGCGGGCGGTCATCAGCACGATCGCCTACAACCTCGCGTCCCAGCGCGACGACGACGGGACCAGCGACGGCGTCGTGTTCGGCATGCTCAACGGAGCGTGGGCGGCGGCGACCGTGCTCATCCCGCTGCTTGCCGGCGCCGTTGAGCAAACGGCGGGCGTCGAGGTCGCCTACCTGGCGGTGATCATCCCGTCGCTGGCCGTGGCCGGGTGGCTGCTGGTCGGTGCCGCGGCGCGGACGTCGCTGCTGAGGGGGCGGACGCTGAGGGAGCGTCGGCCTGCGCGGCTGGCGCGGTTTCAGCTAGGCGTCGGTCTGCGCGGCTGGCGCGGTCTCAGCTGAGCCGTCGATCGTCTGCAGCCGGCGCAGCTCGGCCAGGGGGATGTGGCAGCGGATGCCATGTCCCGCCTCCTCCTCGCGCAGCTCGGGCTCGGTCGTCTCGCAGATCTCCCCGATCTTGCGCGGGCAGCGCGTGTGGAACGGGCAACCCTGCGGCGGATCGGCGGCGCTGGGAATCTCGCCCTCCAGCCGGATGCGCAGGCGGTCGAGGTCGTCCAGCGTCGGCACCGCGCTGAGCAGCGCCTCGGTGTAGGGATGCTGCGGGCCGCCGAACACCCGCTCGGCGGGACCGACCTCCATCACGCGGCCGAGATAGAGCACGACGATCCGGTCGGCCAGGTATCGCACGACGCCGAGGTCGTGGCTGATGAACAGGTACGCGACGTCCTCGCGCCGTTGCAGGTCGGTGAGGAGGTTGAGGATGGCCGCCTGAACCGAGACGTCGAGCGCCGAGGTCGGCTCGTCGCAGATGACGATCCGCGGGTCCCCGGCGAAGGCGCGGGCGATGGCGACGCGCTGCTTGAGGCCGCCCGAGAGCTGTGAGGGGCGCATCGTCAGGTAGCGCTCGGGCAACCGCACGGACTTGACCAGGGAGAGCAGTCGCTCGCGCAGCCTGGGCCCGGTGTAGCCGCCCAGCTTGGACAGCGAGCGCGAGATGAGCCGCTGAACGGTGTGGCGGCGGTTGAGCGCCGAGTCGGGGTTCTGAAAGACGATCTGGAGGGTCTTCTGGTCCACCGACGAGCGCTTGGGGGCGATCCCGGCCACGGGATGGCCGTCGAGCTCCACCACGCCGCCCGCGTCCGGCCTGGTCAGGCCGATGATCACGCGGGCCAAGGTCGTCTTGCCCGATCCGGACTCGCCCACCAGCCCCACCGTCTCCCCGGCGGCGATCTCCAGGTTGACGCCGTAGAGGCCGCGGACGACCTGGCCGCCCATGTGGAACGTCTTGCTGGCCTCGGTCACCCGGACGATCGGCCCCGCGGCGGCGTCACGCTCGCGGATGGCGGCGTCGGCCGGGGGCTCCTCGGCGGTGGCGCCCATCGGCACGCTCTCGGCGCGCTCGTGGAAGTGGCAGCGCGAGCCGCGGCCGCCGCCGATCTCGTACATCGGGGGCGCCTCTGTGCGGCAGCGGTCCTCGGCCAGTCCGCAGCGGTCGGCGAAGATGCAGCCCTCGATCACCGATCCGGGAGCGGGCAGCGAGCCCGGGATCGTGGCCAGCGGAGCCCGGGCCGCGCCCGACTCGGCGCCCGGCGTGACCTCCCGGCGCGGGATCGAGCGAAGCAGGCCGACGGTGTACGGGTGGCGCGGGCTCTTGAACACCTCGGTGGCCTGGCCCTCCTCGACCAGCTCCCCGGCGTAGAGCACTCCCACGCGGTCGCACATCTTGGCGATCACCGCCAGGTTGTGGCTGATGAACAACAGCGACGTGTCGAACTCGTCGCGCAGGCCCCGGATGAGGTCGAGCACCTCGGCCTCGACGGTGGCGTCCAGCGCGGTGGTGGGCTCATCGAGGATGAGCAGCGCGGGCTCGGCGGCCAGAGCCATGGCGATGACGACGCGCTGGAGCATCCCGCCCGAGAGCTGGTGCGGGTAGCGCCCCATGACCCCCTTGGGATCGGAGATGCGGACCTTGGCGAGGATCTCCTGCGCCTTGCCCAGCGCCTCCTTGCGGCCGAGGCCGGCGATCTCGTAGACCTCGGCGACCTGACGGCCGACGAGGATCGAGGGATTGAGCGCCCGGCCCGGCTCCTGGTAGACCATCGAGACCTTCCGGGCGCGCAACTCGCGCAGCTGTGACGGGTTGAGCGCGAGGACGTCGGTGCCGTCGATCTCGATCGTGCCGTCGCTGACGCGGCCGTTGCGCGCGAGGTAGCGGACGATCGACAGCGCGATCGTCGACTTGCCGCATCCCGATTCGCCGACGAGGCCGAACGACTCGCCCTTGGCCACGTGGAAGCTGACGTCCCGCACCACGCGCTGGTGGTCGCGCCGGACCCGGTAGCTGATGTCGACGTGTGAGAGGCGCAGCGCGTCGGCGGTCTCCGGGGAGCCGGCGCCGGGCGCGGGTTGAGTGGTCGCGCTCATGAGGCGTCCAGCGTGGTCTCGATGGAGTTGGCGATCATGTTGACCCCGATGACCAGCGAGCCGATGGCGAGTGCGTAGAACAGGACCTCCCACCAGTAGCCCGCGGTCACCAGCCCGTAGTTGTTGGAGATCTCAGAGCCCCAGTTCGGCGTCGGCGGTTGGAGCCCGAAGCCCAGGAAGGACAGCGACACGATCGTGAACACGGCGTACCCGAGGCGCACGGTGAACTCGACCACGATCGGCGCCATGATGTTGGGCAGGATCTCGGCGAACATGATGTACAGCGAGCTCTCTCCCCGCAGGCGCGCCGCCGCCACGTAGTCGAGGTCGCGCTCCTGGAGCACGGCCGCGCGCACCGTGCGAGCGATCAGCGGGGCGAACACGATCCCGATGACGACGATCAGGGTCGTGTTGGAGGTCCCCAGCGCGACGATGCCGAGGATTCCCGTGACGACGAGGGGGAGGGCCAGGAACGCTTCGACAAAGCGCCCGACGACATCGTCCACGGCGCCGCGGAAATACCCCATCACCAGGCCGAGCGCGGTGCCCAGCACCGTGCCCAGCAGCGTCGCCAGCGGCGCCGTGATGAGGATGGGCCGCGAGCCCACGATGACCCGGGCGAGGACGTCGCGGCCGAGCTGATCGGTACCGAACAGGTGCGATGCCGACGGCGCCTTGTTGATGTTCAGCAGCGACTGGGCCAGCGGGTCCTGCACGATGAGCGAGCCGAAGATCGCCGCGAGGATCCAGAAGCCCAGGATGAACGCTCCGACCGCGAAGGCGGGCTGATGGGTGAGATCGCGCAGGAACTCGCGGCGGCGGATATCGGCGCCGGCAGCGCTGAGCGCCCCGGCCGACTCGATGGGGACGGTGCCGACGCTCACTCGACGCCCCGGTAGCGGATCCGCGGGTTGAGCAGCGTGAACAGGATGTCGGCGACGAGCGTCGCCACCATGTACACGGCGCCGATGACCAGGACACCGGCTTCCAGCATCGGGATGTCGTTGCGCGTGGCGGCGGTGTAGATGAGCGTCCCGATCCCGTTGTAGTGAAACAGCGTCTCGACGAGGACGAGCCCGCCGATCAGGTAGCCGGTCTGCGTCGCGATCACCGTGATCGTCGGCAGCAGCGAGTTGCGCAGGACGTGGCGGCGGATCATCACGCCGCGCGGCAGTCCCTTGAGCGTGGCGGTCCGCGCGTAGTCGGAGTTCAGCGCCTCGACCGTCCCCGCCCGGGCCATCTGTGAGATGTAGCCGAACAGGATGAGGACGAGTGGGATCGCCGGGAGGATCAGGTGGTACACCTGCTCGCTGATGCTCGCCCCCGGCGGGGTCGTGGCCTGGATCGGCAACACGTTGAGCCAGATCCCGAAGACGAGGATGAGCACGATCCCCGAGACGATCTCCGGGATGACCGTCGCCGACAGACCGACCACGCTGATGATGCGGTCCCGCCGCTTGCCGACGTTCAGCGCGGCCACGACGCCCCCGAAGATGCCCAGGGGCACGACGATGATGAAGGCGAGGATGGCCAGCTTCAGCGAGTTGACGAGCGCCTTGCCCAGGATCGGGCCGATCGGCGCCTGCTGGGCGTAGGAGGTCCCCAGGTTCCCGGTGACAACGTGGCCGATCCACGTCCCGTACTGCTGGATCACCGGCTTGTCGGTGCCCAGCTGATGCGAGAGCGCCTGGACCGCGGACTGCTGGGCGAACGGCCCGAGGATGGCTCGGGCCGGGTCGCCGGGCAGCACCTGGGCGGCGAAGAACACGATGACGCTCAGGATCCACAGCGTGATCAGCCCGAGGCCGATGCGCTTGAGGATGAACAGGAACATCGCGTCTGGTCTCTACGCCGCAGGCCTCGTCGCGCCTACGCCGACTTGGAGGCGTTCTTCAGATAGATCGCCGCGATCGAGGTGGGGACGACGCCCTTCACACTGGTCGTCGTCGCCGTCAGTCCGTCGATGAAGTACGGGATGATCAGCGGCGTCTCATCGAGCAGCAGCGTCTGGATCTTGCCCGCGATCTGCCGTCTGGGTCTGGAGATCGACGGCCGCCGTGTACTGCTTGACCAGGTTGTCGTAGGTGGGGTTCTTGAAGTGGGCGGCGTTCCAGGTCCCGTCGGACAGCAGCGGGGCGTTGAGGAACACGTTGGGCACGCCGCGGTCGCCGTAGTCCACGAGGCTCATCGTCGCGTCGAGCCAGTCGGAGTTGCCGTACGTCGCCTTGCCGTAGTAGCTGGCCTGGTTCTCGACCTTGAGGTTGATCTTGACGCCGATCTTCGACGCGGCCTCGGCGATCACCGTGGCCAGCTGCGGGATCTCCTCGTACTGCTCGGTGGCCAGCTGGGTGGTGAAGCCGCTGCCGTGTCCCGCGGCCTGGAGCAGTTGCTTGGCCTTCGTGAGGTCCTGGGTGCGTTGCGGGATGCTCGGGTCCGTGGAGGGGAACTTCGGCGAGAACGGGCTGTCGTTGCCCACCACACCGAAGCCCTGCAGCAGCGCCTGGACCATTCCCGGCCGATCCAGGGAGAGGGCGATGGCCTGACGGACGCGCTTGTCGGTGAACGGCGCCTGGTCGTTGCGCATCGACAGCTCGCGGTGGTTGGCCGACTTGAGCTTGATGATGTTGTAGGAGCCGTTGCCGAGCAGTGCCTGCGCGCCCTGGACGACGAACTGGACGATCACGTCGACCTGGCCGCCCTGGAGCGCCAGGATCTGGGGCTGCTGGGAGGTGTAGAACGTGAACGCCGTCGACTCCAGGATCGGCGCGCCGCCCCAGTAGTCGGGGTTCGCCACGAAGTTGGCGCCGACGTTGGTGGTGTAGGACTGGAACTTGAACGGGCCGGTCCCGAGGAATGTCTTCTCCCACTTGCCGAAGTCGGTGCCCTTGGGGACGATGATCGCGTTGTAGTTGTCCGAGGACACCAGGTAGGGGAAGTTGCCGTTGGGCGCGTCGAGGTGGAAGGCGACCGTCCCCGAGTCGACCTTGACCACGCCCTCGGGCTTGAGCACGCCGGCGAACGTCGAGAGCGCGTTGGACGCGTTCTTGGGGTTGGAGAGCTCCTGGAAGGTGTAGACGACGTCGTCGGCGGTCATCACCGACCCGTCGTGGAACTTCACGTTCGGGCGCAGCGTGAACGTCCACACCGCGCCGCCCTTGCTCGGCGTCCACTTGGTGGCCAGCATCGGCTGCAGCTGGAGCAGCTGGTTGTTGTCAAAGGCCAGGAACTCGCCCGTCTGGGCGAGCAGGTTCAGTCCGCCGGCGTCGTTGACCAGCAGCGGGTTGATCGCGGTCGCAGGCGTCTGCATGGCGAGCTTCAGGGTGCCGCCCTTGGTGGCGGGGGCGGCGGCGGAGCTCGTCGAGCCGCCGGCGGACGCCGAGGACGACGTTCCGACCTTGTTGGCCCCGCCGCAGGCGGCCAGGATCGCGCCCATGAGCCCGGTCGACATGCCGATCACGGCGCCCTTGCGCATGAACTGGCGGCGGCTGAGGCGCCCGGCCACCAGCTCGTCGATGTAGTGGTTCTCGAGCTCCGAGCGCGCGTCGCGGATCCCGTCAAGCTTCCTGTCGTCAGTAGCCATGCTCCGTCACCTTTCCGTGGCGGTGGGGTGCGCACCCACCGCGGCATCAGCCCTCCTCAGGGCAGACATCGTGGTCGTACTGGGGGCGGCCAATCTTAACCGCCTCGGTGTAGATTGGTCGCGGATCATGGCATGCGCCACCGCGCGTTGCGAGTTCCTCGTCGCCCCTCCACTGGTCACGGTTCTTTCACACCCGCGACCCGGTGTCAAGCGCCTGGCGCCCCCAGTTCCTGCTGTGTCGTTGGCCGTTTGGACAATTTCGTCCATCTCCGCTCCCTCTGGAGTATGACCTATGCCGCGGCCAGTTCGGCTCCGAGCACCGAGACGACGACTCGCGCCGCCTCGACGATCTCATCCATGTCGGCGCCCTCCCGCGGAGTGTGGCTCTCCCCGCCGTGCAGGGGGACGAACAGGAGCAGCGCGGGGGCCAGCGCGGTGACGTGCTGGGCGTCGTGCCCCGCTCCGGACCAGGTCCTGCTGGCGGTGATGCCGTGCTCGCGCGCCGCCTGCAGCGCCGCCTCCACGAGGTGGGCGTCCATCGTCACTGGCTCGCCGGCGCGGACGAGCTCCAGCTCCGCCGTCACCCCGCGGCGGACCGCGATCTCATCAATCGCGACACGCACAGCCGATTCCACGCGGGCCAGCGAATCGGAGGCGATGCCGCGCACGTCGATGGCCAGGCGCGCGCGGCCGGGGATGACGCTCACCGCGCCCGGCTCGACGGCCAGGGTGCCGACGGTGGCGACGGTCTCGGCGGGCTCGGCGCGGGCGGCCGCCTCGACCGCGAGGACCACCTCGGCGGCCGCCGCCAGGGCGTCGCGGCGGTCGGCCATCGAGACCTCGCCGGAGTGGCCGGCCTGGCCGTCGATGCGCACCGCGAAGCGCCGGGGCGAGGCCACGGCGGTGACCACGCCGAGCTCGCGCAGCGCGTGGCGCTGGGCCACGTGGACCTCGGCGTGGGCGCGCAGGCGATCCAGCGGCGGCGCGATGCGCGGAAGGTCGCTGAGCTCCTCCAGGTAGGCGGCACGGGCGTCGGCGGCGCTGACGCCGGCGTCGTCGTGCAGGTGGGCCAGCGCGTCCTCGGTCAGCGTCCCCACCATCTGGCGCGAGCCCATCGTCCCCGCGCCGAACCTCGGGGCCTCCTCGGCGGCGCAGATGAGGACCCCGGCGCCTGAGCCGAGCTCGGCGGCGACCTCGAGGCCCAGGACCGTCCCCAGCGCGCCGTCGTAACGGCCACCGTCGGGGACGGTGTCGACGTGGGAGCCGCAGGTGACCAACGGGGCGTCGGAGCCGCCGGGGAGCGCCCACAGATTCCCGAACGCGTCCAGCCCCGGCTCGAGCCCGGCCTCACGCGCCCAGCCGGCGACCAGCCGCATCGCTGTGGCCTCGGCCGACGAGTACGCGGGACGATCGGCGCCCCCGCCCGGACCCTGGGCGATGGTCCAGAGCTGCTCGAGCCTGGCGGCAATGCGGGCGGGGTCGGGGGTGGGCTGGAGGGTGGGGTGGGGATCCTTAGTCAAGGGCGTACTCGGCCAGCGGCTTGCCCAGCATCGCCTCCACCTCGGGGTAGACGCTGGGCTCGCGCACGCCGTCGCCGAGCGGGACGTTGGCCTTGGGCACGTGCAGGACGGCCACCTCGTCGCCCTCGCGCAGGTTCGCGATCGAGATGATGCGGCCGGTGCGGACCGAGAGGGTGGTGAGGACGTCGGGGAACGTCGCCAGGCGCTCCCCGCCCGACTCCGCGGTGAGGTACTCGTTGACAAAGCCCAGTTCGATGTCGTCGATCTCGATGGTCCCGATGTCAAAGGCGTTCTCGGTGCGCAGGGTCCGGCGGCGCACCGCGCCGGTGGTGAGGATGCGCCCGCCGAGGTGCTCGGCGGTGACGTCGATCATCCGCCCGGGCCCCTCGGGCTCGGCGGCGAGGATGGCCTCGCCGAGGTCCAGGGCGAAGCTGATGGCGCCCACGGCGGCGTGCGCTGCCACGAAGCCGGCGGGCAATGGGTTGCGCGCGCAGGAGATGAAGCCGCCGGACTGGTCGGAGGCGGTGCGCAGCACGTTGGCGGTGTGGCGGACGGTCCCCCGGGTGACGACCTCCAGGTAACGGTTCTCGGCGCGGTTGCCGCCGGCCACCGCCTGCACGGTCTCGTAGTCATCGTCGGCGGCGAGGCCGAACGACCCCATCTTGCCCGTGGGGTGGGCGCGCCCATCGCCGGCGGCGTCCACGACGAGGGTGCCGAGCACCGCCGAGGCGACCCAGCCGTTGCAGGTCGTCGAGGAGCCGTTCTGAGCGGTCACCGTGCCGATGATGGGCTCGTCGACGGCCTCCATGAGCAGCTCGAGCGCCCGCACGTAGTCGCCGGGGCGCATCTCCCACCCGACCGCGGCCGGCGCGCCGATGGCGCTGACGGTGGCCAGCATGGCGTCGGGGTCCAGCTCGTCGAGCGAGGCGAGCCGCGGCGTGCCGTACTGGACCGCGGTGGTGCCGACGAGCATGCCGTGGTCGACCCACCCGCCACCGCCGGCGGCGAGCACCGAGCCGCCCGCCACGGCAGCATGGACGGCGTGCAGGTCAAGCTCCCTCATGCCATGGACCCTACGGATCCGATGCCCAGATCGTGTTCGCGCGCGCAGGCGCGCGCCTCCTCGTAGCCGGCGTCGGCGTGGCGCAGGACGCCGAGCGCGGTGTCCACGTGCAGCGCCCCGGCCAGGCGGGCGGCGCCGTCCTCGTCGCCGGTGGCCACCACGGTCATCCCCGCGCTCTGCGAGTAGCCGGCATAGCCACCGCCGCCGGCGTGCAGTGCCACGAGATCGGCTCCCGAGGCGGTGGTGAGCAGGGCGTTGAGCAGCGGCCAGTCGCTGACGGCGTCAGAGCCGTCGGCCATCGCCTCGCTGATGATGTTCGGGTGGGTCATGGCACCGGAGTCCATGTGGTCGCGGGTGAAGGCCACCGGCGCCCGCAGGCGCCCGTCGGCGACGGCGTCGTTGACGGCCAGCGCGAGGCGGTCGCGCTCCCCGTGGCCCAGCCACGCGATCCGGGCGGGCAGGCCCTGCCGGGCCACGTGCTCCCGGGCCAGCCTGATCCAGTCCGTGATGCGGGCGGTGTCGTTGAAGAGCTCGAGGCAGAGCTCATCGACCGTGGCCAGGTCGGCGTCCTCGCCCGACAGGCAGATCCAGCGAAACGGGCCGATCCCGCGGCAGAACAGCGGCCGGATGTAGCGGGCGGTGAAGATGTCGATCGTCAGCGCCTCGCTGACCCCGCCGCCGGCGGCGTGAGGGCGGATGTTGTTGCCGTAGTCGAAGACCACGGCGCCGCGCTCGCGCAGGGCCAGCATCGCCCGGACGTGGCGGACCATCGTGGCCAGGGCCAGCGACTCGAGCTTGCCCGGGTCTCCCCGGCGCAGCGCCCCCACCTCCTCGAGGCTCATGCCGGCGGGCACGTAGCCAGCGCGGAGATCGTGCGCCGCGGTGAGATCGGTGACGACGTCCGGGGTGACCTCGCGCTCGAGCAGCCCCTCGAGCAGGTCGGCGGCGTTGGCCACGACGGCGATCGCGGTCGGCTCGGCGGCCGCGCGTGCGGCCAGCGCGGCGTCGAGCGCCTCGTCGATGGTCCAGGCGAGGTGATCGACGGTGCCGGCCCCGCTGGCGGCGCACCGCCTTCTCGGGGTCGACCTCCGCGACGAGGCTCACGCCGCCGAGCATCCGGCTGATGGCCACCGGTTGCGCCGAGCCCATGCCGCCCAGCCCGGCGCTCACGATGAGGCGCCCGCGCAGGCTGCCGCCGAAGTGCTCGCGCGACACCTGGGCGAACGTCTCATACGTGCCCTGGAGCACGCCCTGGGACCCGATGTACTGCCAACAGCCGGCGGTGAGGCCGCCCCAGGCGATCAGGTTGCGCCGCTCCAGGTCATAGAAGACCTCGGGCGTGGCCCAGCGCCCGACAAGGTTGCCGTTGGCCAGGAGCACAGCCGGGCTGCGCGGGCCGGTGGGCAGCACCGCGATCGGCTTGCCCGACTGCACGACGAGCGTCTCGCCGTCGCGCAGGTGAGTGAGGGCGGCGACGATGCCCCGCAGGCTCTCGTGGTCGCGCGCCGCCTTGGCGTGGGCGGCGTAGACCACGAGGTTCTGCGGATCCTCGGCGATGGCCAGGTTGTTCTCGAGCAGGCGCAGGATCGCCTCCTGGCGCCAGCCACGGCAGCGCAGGGGCGAGTCAGACATGTGCCGCGAGGGTCGCTCGGGCGGTGGTTCGGTTTCCGCCCGCCCGCACGAAGGCACCGTCGCCTGGTTCGCCGAGCACGTGCTCGCCGTCCCACACCAGGCGCCCGCGGCTGTAGGCGGCGATGACCCGCCCCTTGACCCGCCGGCCGCGGTATGGGCTCCAGCCGGCGGCCGTGACCAGGCGCGCCGGGTCGATCTCCCATTCGGCGTCAGGGTCGAGCACGAGGAGGTCGGCATCGGCGCCGGGCTGGAGCGAGCCCTTACGTGGCCACAGCCCGAAGCGCCGGGCCGGGCCCTCGCTCACGAGCCGGACCAGCGCCGCGGCGCCCAGCGCGTCGTGGACGAGGGGCACGATCAGCTCGACGCCGGGGGCGCCGGAGGCCAGCGCGAAGATGTCGGGCCCGTGCTTGCGCTCGGGCGGCCAGCCGACGTGGTCGGAGGAGATGAGGTCCAGGCCGTCGGCCGGCAGCGAGGCCTCGCGCAGCGGTGGGTTGATCTTGGCCTCGCCGCCGGACCTGATGAGGGCAGTCTCGTCGAGCAGCAGATAGTGGGGGCAGGTCTCGGCGCTCACGTCGACCCCGTCGCGGCGGGCCTGGGTCACCAGCTCGACGCCGCGCGCCGTGGAGACGTGGCAGACGTGCAGCCGCACGCCCGTGGCCCGGGCCAGCTCCAGACAGCGGGCGATCGCCTCGTGCTCGGCCACCGGCGGGCGCGAGCGCGCGTGAGCGAGAGGGTCGGCGCCGTGGCCCGCGGCCTGCTCGGCGGCGATTCCGGCGCGGACGATCTCGTCGTTCTCGGCGTGGACCCCGGCCAGACCGCCGGCCTGGGCGATCGCCGCGAAGGCGCGCAGCAGCTGGGCGTCGGGGATCCGCGGGAAGCGCTGCGGGTGGGTCTCGAAGGTGGAGAGTTTGAACGCCGCGGCGCCAGCGTCGACGAGGTCACCGACGTCCTCGATGGGGCCGCGCGGCGGGACCGTTGCCCACAGCGCGACGTCGATGACCGCCTCGCGGCCCACATCCTCGACCTTGGCTGCGAACGCCGCCGGCGAGTCGACGGGCCCGGCGGCGTCATAGGGCATATCGACGATCGTCGTCACCCCGCCGGCCGCTGCCGCGCGCGTACACCGCTCGATGCCCTCCTCGGCATAGCTGCGGGTGTGGACGTGGACGTCGACGGCGCCCGGGAGCAGGAGTGCGTCGCCGTAGTCCGCCGGGCCGTGCGTGGGGTCGCCCCACTCCTGGATCCGCCCGTCGGCCACCGTCACCCCGGCGCGGCGACGCGAGCCGTCCGGCTGGAGGATCTGCCCCGAAATCTTCTCGCTGACTGGGATCTGACCAGGATACACTTCCGGCCAAGACGTGACCGCATTCTCAACCAACGAGACGATCGTCCTCTCTGGGGACGGCCTCACCGTCGACCACGTGCTCGCCGTCGCCCGCGGCCGGGCCCGCGTCGAACTCGACGAGGCAGCGCTCGTCCGGGTGCGGGCGGCCCGTGACGTCGTGGACCGCGTGCTGGCCAGCGGCGAGATGGTCTATGGCCTCAACACCGGCCTCGGGTCGCTGTCGCGCCACCACATCCCGCTCGACGAGATCGGGGCGTTCTCGTTTGCCACCGTCGCCGACCAGGTGGCCTCCTACGGCCGCCCGCTGGCCAGCGATGTCGTGCGGGCGATGATCCTCTCGCGCGTCAACGGCATGCTCAAGGCGGGCGTCGGCGTCCGGCGCGAGCTCATCGAGGCGCTCGTCGCCCTGCTCAACCTCGGGGTGCACCCGGTGGTCCGCATGGTCGGCTCGGTGGGGCAAGGGGACCTGTCGGAGATGGCCGACATCGGCAAGGTCCTGATCGGGCGCGGGTGGGCGGCGTTCGAAGGCGAGACCCTCCCGGGCGATCAGGCGCTGGCGCGCGCCGGGCTTGAGCCGATCGCGCTCGGTCCCAAGGAGGCGCTCGGCCTCATCTCCTCCAACGGCGTCACCATGGGCCGCGGCTCGCTCGTGCTCGTCGACGCGGCCGATCTCATCGACAGCATGCAGATCGCCACCGCGCTGAGCTTCGAGGCGTTCGCCGCCAACCTCTCGGTCATCCATCCCGCCGCCGCGCGAGCCCGCCCCCACAGCGGGGTCGTGACGGCGATGTCGCGACTGCGCGATCTCCTCGAGGACTCGGCGCTGTGGCGCCCGGGCGCGGCGCGCAACCTCCAGGATCCCCTGTCGATCCGCTGCGTGCCCCAGACCCACGGCGCCGTCTATGACGCCCTGTCCGTGGCCCGCGGGCTGATGGAGATCGAGCTGAACTCCGCCGCCGACAACCCGCTGGTGCTCGTGGACGAGGGGGTGATCGTCTCCGTGGGCAACTTCGACGTGACCTCGCTGGCGATGGCGTTCGACTACATCCGCCTCGGCATCGCGCACGCGGCCCAGGTGGCCAACGAGCGCGTGCAGAAACTGCTGTGGCAGCACTTCTCCGGCCTGCCCACGGGACTGGCCCGCCACGAAGGGCCCACCGGCGGCCTGCGACCGCTCGGGCGCTCGTTCGCGGCGCTGGCCTCGGAGGCGCGTTTCCTGGCCAATCCGGTCTCGCTGGACTACCGCGGCCAGCTCGCCGAGGGCGTCGAGGATCACGCGTCGATGGCCCCGCTGGCGGTCAGCACGACCTCGACGCTCGTCAGCCTCGTCCACCGGCTCGTCGCGCTGGAGCTCATCGTCGGCGCGCAGGCGGTGGACCTGCGCGGCGGCCCGGAGCGGCTGGGCGGCGGCACCGCGCGCGCCTACTCCCTGGTGCGCGAGTACGCCGGCACGCTCACCGATGAGACCGAGTGGAACGCCGACGTCGAGGGCCTGTCGCGCTTCGTCGGCGAGGGCGGGCTGACCCAGCGCGTCGCGCGGGTGGCGGGCGCGCGCCCGGCCCTCTCCGAGCACGAGCCGCCAGGGATCTAGGGTCGAGCGGCCATGCCGTCCGGAGCCCTGGAGCGCGCCGTCGAGCTCCTGCACCACATCGGCCGCCAGCCGGCGGGCCCGACCGTGGCCGAGCTGGCCACCGAGGCGGGGATGCCGACGAGCACCGCCTACCGGTTGCTGGCCGAGCTCGAGCAGCACGGCCTGGTCCAGCGCGGGCCCGACAGCACGGTCGCGCTGGGGACGCGGCTCGTCGCCCTGGGCCGCACCGCGGAGGCGGGTCTGCGCGAGCGGATCGTCGAGCCGGCGGCGGCGGTGATGCAGGAGCTCTCCGAGGAGGTCGGGGAGACGGTGATCCTCACCGCCCCGTGTGCGCTGGAGGCGATCGTGCTGCATGTGGTGGAGGCCGAGCGCCACTCCGTCCGCCTCTCCTACACGGTGTTCCGGCGCGGGCCGATGCACCGGGGCGCCTCGGGCAAGGTCCTGGCCGCGTTCCTGGAACCGGTCGAACGGCGGCGCCTGGTGGATGCGGTGGGCGATGCCGGCCTGGAGGCCGAGCTCGACGCCGTCCGGCGAGATGGGATCGCCGTCACCGTGGCCGAGCTCGACGAGGGGGCGGCCGCGGTGGCGGCCCCGATCCTCGACCGGCGCGGGCGACTGGTCGCGGGGCTCTCGGTGGCGGGGCCGACGGAGCGGATCGCCACGCGGGTGCCCGCGCTGCGAGCGGCGGCGACCGCCGCGGCGCGTAAGGTGCAGCGCGCCTACGAGAGCTGACGCCCGGCGCGCGTAGCATCCGCACATCCAGCGGATCGGGCGCACCCAGCGGGTAGGCAAGCACTCGGACGCGGGGCACGATCTCGACGTCCCCCGCGGCCTGGCGGCGCTGAGCCTGGACGCACTGTCGAGCGTCGCCTACGGCCCGGAGGCGATCATGGCGGTGCTCGTCGCCGCCGGGGCGTCGGCGCTCACCTGGACCCTCCCGATCACGCTCGTGATCACCGGCATGCTCGTGCTGCTGGTGATCTCCTACTCGCAGGTCATCACCGCCCATCCCGACGGCGGCGGCGCGTACGCGGTGTCCAAGGCCAACCTGGGGCGGTGGCCGGCGCTGCTGGCGGCGGCGTCGCTGGTCGTCGACTACGTGCTCACGGTGGCGGTCTCGCTCGCCGCGGGCGCGGCCAGCCTGGGCAGCGTCTTCCCGGGACTGGCCCACCACCTGCTCCTCATCTCCCTGATCGGCCTTGTCGTGCTGACGGCCATCAACATGTTCGGGATCAACGAGTCGGCCAAGGTGCTGATCCTGCCCGCCGCGGTGTTCCTGATCAGCATCCTGGTGGTGATCGTGGTGGGGCTCGTGCACCCGGGGGTGCAGGCGACGGTGGGCAGCCACGAGACGCTCACGGCCACCGAGGGCCTTGGGATCGTGCTGATCCTCAAGGCGTTTGCCTCCGGATGCTCGGCCGTGACCGGGATCGAGGCGATCGCCAACGGGGTCCCGGCGTTCAAGGAGCCGCGGGCGCGGACGGCCCAGCGGACGGAGATCACGCTGGGCGTGCTGCTCGGGATCATGCTCGTGGGGCTGGCCGTGCTCATCCACATGAATCACGTGGAGCCCCGCGGCGGGGTCACCGTGCTCGCCCAGCTCACAGCCGGCTCGCTGGGCACGGGATGGCCGTTCTATGTCTCCAACCTCGCGGTGACGATCGTGCTGGGGCTGGCGGCCAACACGAGCTTCGGCGGCCTGCCGGTGCTCATGAGCCTGCTGGCCAAGGACCACCGGCTCCCGCACGCCTTCTACCTGCGCGCCGAGAAGCCGATCTACCGGATCGGGATCGTCGCCCTGGCCGCGGCGGCCCTGCTGCTCCTGTTGGCCTCCGGCGCGGAGGTCAACCACCTCATCCCGCTGTACGCGATCGGCGTGTTCGTGGGCTTCACGCTCAGCCAGGTCGGCCTCGTGCGCCACTGGCGCCGTGAGCGGGGGTCGCGCTGGCGGCTGCGGGTGGGGGTCAACGGCGCCGGCGCGATCATGACCGCGGGCGTCGTGCTCGTCCTGCTGGGGACGAAGTTCCTGGAGGGGGCGTGGGCCGTCGTGTTGGCGATCCCGCTCCTCATGCTCCTGTTTCACCGCATCGAGATCTACTACGCGGAGGTGGGGCGCGAGCTCAAGCTCGGCATGACGCCCCCGCGGCCGCACCGGCGCCACAGCGTGGTCATCGTGCCGACGTCGACGGTGAACCTGCTCACCGAGAAGGCGCTGAGCGCGGCCCTGTCGATGGGCGAGACCGTGGTGGCGGTGGCCGTCGCGGCCGACGAGGAGGAGCGTGCGCAGATCCAGCGCGCCTGGGCTGACTGGGCGTGCGACGTCTCGATCGAGGTGATCGTCGACGACCACCGGTCGCTGGTCCGATCCGTGCTGCGCTACGTGGCCTCGATCGAGGATGAGGATGCGGTGATCACGGTCCTGATCGCGGAGATCCAGCCGCGCAAGCGCTACCACGAGATCCTCCACAACCAGCGGGGGCGGCTGTTGGCCGAGGTGCTGAAGGCGCGGACCGACGTCATCGTGGCGACGCTGCCGTTCCGGCTGCACGACTGACGGGCTGTGGTGCGTGCGGACCTGGATTGCGTGACATCGCTGAGCGGCGAGGCCAGGTTTGTCACGCCATCCGTGCCCCACATGGTCTTCGTGGAAACCCTCAGCCGCGCGACGCGGGTTTGTCACCGTTTCCAGGTGGCGCGCACTAACACGACACACACATGGTGAGAGGATTCTCACGCCCCTGACGGGCCGGTAACCCGGCGTTCACAACGGGCCTGAGGGCTCCGAATACGGTGCGCGCGGGGGTCACGGTCATCCAACAAACAGGAGCTTCAATGAAGAGGCATTTCGGGGCAGCGGCGGCGGTGGCCTGCGCGCTGGCGGCGGCCGCGCCGGCGGCGCACTCGCCCACGACGGCGGCGGCGATCAGCTGCGGCCGGGCAATCTGCTGGTGAGCGGGAGCACGTATCGCGAGGCGGACATCCAGCCGGGTGTCACCCAGCTGCCGCCCGGGTGCACGGCGGCCAACTGCGTGACCGCCACTGCCGATGGTGCGTACCCATACGTCTTCAACAACGACGTCGCCGACGGCAGCTTCGGCGTCACCTCGCCGATCCTCCTGTGGCAGCTCACGCCCAGCGGCGATGTGGTCAGCAAGATCAAGGTGCCGACCGACCAGCTGGTCACGAGCTTCTCGTCCAAGTCCGAGCTGGGGCTCAACGTGTCCACCACCGGACGCGCGGTGACCTTCATGGGCTACGTCGCGCGGCCGCGCGAGCTCGACGTGTCCAACTCCAACACCCCGGGCGCGGTGGATCCGACCAACCCGGTCCCCGGCGCCGACTACCGCGCGGCGGCGCGCCTCGACCAGTGGGGGAACTTCTCCTTCACCGAGACCAACGCCTACAGCGGCAACAACGGCCGGGCCGCGATCCTCAACGACGAGCCCGGCGCCGACGTGTTCTACACCGCCGGAAACGCCGGCAACGGCGCCAACCCGCAGCCGGCAGGCATCGTCGAGGGCGCGGGCGCGCAGATCTTCAGCCCGTCGTTCGAGCCCGAGTGGGCTCAGAACCCGGGCGCGCCGACCCCGGTGGGGAGCTTCAGCGTCACTCAGCTCGGCGACAAGGCCGACAAGATCGGCAAGGACGACAACTTCCGCGGGATGACCGTGTTCAACAACGTCCTCTACTACACCAAGGGCAGCGGCTCAAACGGCGTCGACACCGTCTACTTCGTCGACACCACCGGCAAGGCGTGCCCCAACGGCGCGGGCGTGCCCGCCGCCGGCGCCAAGTTGCCGACGACCTCGATCCCGTATGACCCCACCACGGTGGCGAGCACCGGCCTGACGAGCAACATGTGCATCCTCAGCGGCTTCAACACCGCTCTGGCCAAGAACGCGACCGACGCGAGCTCGTACCCGTTCGGGATCTGGTTCGCCAACTCGCACACGCTGTATGTGGCCGACGAGGGTGCCGGCGACAACACGTTCGACACCACCAGCGGCACCTACAGCGCCGCCGCGGCCTCGACCACGGCGGGCCTGCAGAAGTGGGTGCTGAAGAACACCTCCACCGGGCCGACGTGGAACCTCGCCTACACGCTCCAGGGCGGCCTGGACCTCGGCCAGCCCTACACGTCGCCGGGCTATCCGATCGGTGACAACGCCGTCACCAAGCTGCCGTGGGCGCCGGCCACCGACGGCCTGCGCAACATCAGCGGGCGCGTCAACCGCGACGGCTCGGTCACGGTCTGGGCGGTGACCTCGACGGTGTCAGGCTCCGGGGACCAGGGCGCCGACCCCAACCAGCTGGTCGCCATCACCGACAACCCGTCGGCGGCGACGCCGGCGGCCGGCGAGTCGTTCCACACGGTCATGGCCCCCACGCTACGGCCGCGTGGTGCGCGGCGTGTCGATGACGCCGGGTGGCGGCGATCGACCACCATGGCGACGTCAGGATGGGACGGGATCGCGCGCACGGACGGGCGCGCCGCTCCGCCCGCTGAGGCCTGCGCGCCGCGGGCGCGGAGAGATCGGCAGAAGCTGATCCTCCGCGCCCGGGCGCAGGACGACGATCTCGCCCGGGGCGGTGGCGAGCAGCCAGGCCACGTCGTCGGGGCCGAAGCCCGGCCCGCCGTCGGAGGCGGCGGCGATCACGATCCGCTCGAAGCGCTCGGTGGCGATCGTCCGGCGCAGGGCGTGGCGGTAGCTGCGCCCGCGCTCGACACGCGCGTCGACAGGGACGCCGAACGCCGCCGCGCGCTGCTCGATCGCCTCCTGAAGCGGGAGGCAGACGGCCGCCTGGCGCGGCAGGGGTGAGTCCAGCGGGAGGGTGAGCGGGACCCGGGCCAGGAACACCGGGAGCAGCGTGGCGCCCTCGGCGCGGGCCAGGCGCAGCGCCGCGTCCAGCGCGCGCTGGGACAGAACCGACCCCGCGAACGGGAACAGGATCCGCCGCTGCGTCGGCTCGGCCACGGGCAGGCTCTTCCTGGGGAGGCCGCGCCGCTGGTGCAGCGCCCCGGCGGCCGCGGCGAGCGCCACGACGAGCACGGCGATGATCCCGATCAGCACGGGTGTCATGCACCCTCCTTCACGCGTTGGGTGCGGTCGGCGACGATGCGCAGGTCGACCCCTGGGAGCAGGGTCATCAACCGCGCCGGGAGCCCAGGCGCCATCAGCCGTCGCAGCGCTCCCTGCGGGCTGGGCGCGCCCATCAGGACGTAGGTGGTGCCGCGCTCGCGGGCGACGCGCTGGGTGACCTGCGCGACGTCCGGGCCCCGCTCGACCAGCAGGTGGGCTCCGAGCACGCTGGCCAGGCGCCGCAGCGCCGCCAGCTGCTCGTTCTCCTCCTCGGTGGGCTCCTCCTCGAGGTGACCCAGAGCACGTCGAGCTCGGCGCCCAGGCGCTGGGCCGAGCGCCAGGCGCGCCGCACGATTCGCTGTGAGCTGGGCTCCGGCGTGACGAGCGCGAGCAACCGCTCGCCGATCGCCGACGGCGCTCCGCCGTCGACCAGCCGCTCGTCGCGGCTGCGAGGACGGGTGCCGTCGTCCTGGAGGGATTGCGCTTGTGCTCGACCTCCTCGGCCACCTGGCGCAGCGCCACCTCGCGCAGCGCCGAGAGGTTCTCGACCTTGAAGAAGTTGTTGAGCGCGGTCTGCACGCGCTCCTGGGGATACACCTTGCCCGCGAGCAGCCGCTCGATGAGCGAGTCGGGCGTGATGTCGATGAGGACGACGTCGTCGGCGGCGGCCAGGACCGCGTCGGGCAGGGTCTCGCGCACGCGGGTGCCGGTGAGCTCGGCGACCTGGTCGTTGAGGCTCTCCAGGTGCTGGACGTTGACGCTCGAGTAGACGTCGATCCCGGCGGCCAGGACGTCCTCGACGTCCTCGTAGCGCTTGGGGTGCTCGGTACCCGGGGCGTTGGTGTGGGCGAGCTCGTCGATGAGGCACAGCTCGGCATCGCGGATCAGCACCGCCGGCAGGTCCATCTCCTCCAACACCGTGTCGCGATACTCGACCCGGCGGCGAGGGACCACCTCAAGGCCCGCGGCCTGCTCGAGCGTCTCCAGGCGGCCGTGGGGCTCGAGGTAGCCGATCACGACGTCGCGCCCCGCCAGCGCCTCGGCCTGCCCCTCCTGGAGCATCCGGTAGGTCTTGCCGACGCCCGCGGCCATGCCGAGGAACACCTTGTGGCGACCGCGGGTGACGGCCATCGAGTCATCCCTCGGGCTCGAGCCAGGCCCGGGCGGTGGCCAGCGCACTGTCCAGCGCGCTGGCGTACCCGGGGGCGTAGGCGGGGCCGGCCCCATCGGAGAGGAGTGCTTCGAGCCGGACGATGCCGGCGGCGGCGACGGGAGCATCGGAGCGCAGCCGGTGTGCCAGCCAGGAGATCTGGCCCGCCGTCGCCCGGACCGACGCCCGGCAGGGGACGATCGCGCCGGGGGCCAGCATGTAGCGCGGAGCGGCCGCAGCCCACAGGAGATGGTCAAGCGCGTCGGCCAGCCGGCGACGGTGCCTGGGGCGGGTGAGTTGCGCCACCCGCGCGGCGTGGGCGGGCGAGCGCCACGGGGCGATGCCCGAGGCGAGGTCGCGGTCGAGCTCGCGGCGATGCAGCGGGCTTCGAGGGCCACCGCGCTCATCAGGCGCCCAGGATGTTGTGGATGACGAGGTCGATCAGCTTGATGCCGATGAACGGGGCGATCAGCCCGCCCAGGCCGTAGATCCACAGGTTGCGGCGCAACAGCGCGCTGGCGCCGATCGGCCGGTAGGCCACGCCCTTGAGCGAGATGGGGATCAGCAGCGGGATGACGAGCGCGTTGAAGATGATCGCCGAGATGACCGCGGAACGCGGTGTGCCCAGGTCCATGATGTTGAGGACGTGCAGCGGCCCCTGCCCGCCCTTGGTGGCGGCGTAGGTGGTGACGAAGATCGCCGGCAGGATGGCGAAGTACTTGGCCACGTCGTTGGCGATCGAGAAGGTGGTCAGCGCGCCGCGGGTGATGAGCAGCTGCTTGCCGACCTCGACGATCTCGATGAGCTTCGTCGGGTTGGAGTCGAGGTCGACCATGTTCCCGGCCTCGCGGGCCGCCTGGGTGCCGGTGTTCATGGCCACGCCGACGTCGGCCTGGGCCAGGGCGGGGGCGTCGTTGGTGCCGTCACCGGTCATCGCCACCATGCGACCCTGGCTCTGCTGCTCCTTGATGAGCGCGAGCTTGGCCTCGGGGGTGGCCTCGGCGAGGAAGTCATCGACGCCGGACTCCTCGGCGATCTTGGCCGCGGTGAGGCGGTTGTCGCCGGTGATCATGACGGTGCGGATGCCCATCTGGCGCAGGTGGTCAAAGCGCTCGCGCATGCCCTCCTTGATCGTGTCCTTGAGGTAGATCACGCCCATCACGGTCGAGTCGCGGGCGACGGCCAGCGGGGTTCCGCCCTCACGCCCGATGCGATCGAGCGCGGGCTGGAGCTCGGCGGGCGGCTTGCCGCCCTCGCCGATGACGAAGTCGATGATGGCGTCGCCGGCGCCCTTGCGCAGCTGGTTGCCGTTGAGGTTGACGCCGCTCATCCGCGTCTGGGCGCTGAAGGGGACGAACTGGGCGTGCAGCTCGTTCATGTCGTGCTCGCGGATCCCGTACTGCTTGGCCAGCACGACGATGGAGCGGCCCTCCGGGGTCTCGTCGGCCAGCGAGGAGAGCTGGGCCACCTCGGCCAGCTCGGCCTCCGAGACGCCGGGCATGGGGATGAACTCCGACGCCAGGCGGTTGCCGATGGTGATGGTGCCGGTCTTGTCGAGCAGGAGTACGTCGACGTCGCCGGAGGCCTCGACGGCACGGCCGGAGAGCGCCAGTACGTTGCGTCGGACGAGGCGGTCCATGCCGGCGATGCCGATCGCGGACAGGAGCGCGCCGATCGTCGTCGGGATGAGCGCGACGAGCAGCGAGATGAGCGTCGTGTCCGAGATGGAGGTGCCCGCGAACAGCCCGAACGGCCGCAGCGTGGCGACCACGATCATGAAGATGAGGGTGAGGCCGGCGAGCAGGATGTTCAGCGCGATCTCGTTGGGCGTCTTGCGGCGCGCGGCGCCCTCGACCAGCGCGATCATCCGGTCCAGGAAGGAGTGGCCGGGCTCCTGGGTGATCTCGACGACGATCCGGTCCGAGAGGACGCGGGTGCCGCCGGTGACCGCGCTGCGGTCGCCGCCGGACTCCCGGATCACCGGCGCCGACTCGCCGGTGATGGCCGACTCGTCGACCGAGGCGATGCCCTCGATCACGGTGCCGTCACCGGGGATCAGCTCGCCGGCCTCGACGACGACGAGGTCGCCCTTGAGCAGGTCCGACGCCTTGCGGGTCGAGCCGTCCTTCAGCGTGGCCATCGTCTCCTGGCGCATGTTGCGCAGGGTGTCGGCCTGGGCGCGCCCGCGGCCCTCGGCGAACGCCTCGGCCATGTTGGCGAAGACGACCGTCAGCCACAGCCAGATGGAGATGACGAACGTGTACCAGGACGGATCGTTGCCGCCCAGCGCCTTGCCGCCGAACAGCTGGATGAACCACGTGACCGTGGTGATGGCCGCGCCGATCTCCACGACGAACATCACCGGGTTGCGGATCTGCACGCGCGGGTCGAGCTTGATGAAGCTGTCACGCAGCGCTCGCCGGACGATGTCGGGACGGAACAGCGAGATGGCCTGGCGCTCGGGGCGCTGCAGGGGGCTGGGGGCCGGAGGGGTGGCAACGGACATCAGCGACCTCCCAGACGGTTGAGGGCGAGGTTGAGCTCCACCACGTTGACCGCCGGCTCGCCGCAGAAACCAAGCCCGCGGCCGGCGGTGTAGGTGGAGATGAGCTGGTGGACCCGGGCGAGTGTCAGGTGACGGACCGCGGCGACGCGGTGGGCCTGGATGTCGGCGTTGGCGACCGAGATGTCAGGGTCGATGCCCGACGCCGAGGTGTTCACCGCGTCGACCGGGATCTTGGCGGTCGTCAGGCCCGGGTTATACGGCTTCTCCAGGGCGAGGTAGGCCTGGATGTTGGCCTGGATCGCCTCCTTGGTGGCGATGTCGTTGGGGCCGAGGTTGGAGAACGTCGTCGCGGCCGCGTTGTCGGCGGGGACGGTGGCCGACGGCCGGGTCTGGAAGTAGCGGGGGTCGGGGGTGGTGACCGGGTTGCCGTTCGCATCGAGCTTGGGCTTGCCGGTCCGCTTGTTGATCACGGGGTCGGCGAACGACTGGCCGATGATCTTCGAGCCGACGAGCTTGCCGCCGACGTGGACCTGCTGGCCGTTGGCGTTGCCGGGGAAGGCGACCTGGCTGACCCCGGTGATGAACAGCGGATAGACGATCCCCAGCGCGAGCGTGAGGACGACGATCCCGATGATGGAGGTGAGGATGTCTTTCTTGAGAGTCATCAGTAGAGGTGTCCGGTAAGGCCCTGGACGATCGGGCCGAGGAGCAGGGCGGGGAAGAAGGTGAGGGCGCCGACGAGCACGATCACGCCGATGAGCAGCACCACGAAGGTCGGGTTGTCGGTGCGCATCGTGCCCAGGCCGGCCGGGCTGACCCGCTTGCCGGCGAGCGAGCCCGCGACCGCCAGGGCGAACAGGATCGGGACGTAGCGGGCGAAGAGCATGTCGAAGCCGCCGAGGAAGTTGGCGAAGCCGATCCCGTGGGACCCGAGGTTTCCGGCATTGGGCTGGATGAAGCCGGTGTAGCCCGCAAACGCCGAACCGTTGTTGTTGGCCTGCGACAGGTAGGCGTAGAAGCTCTCCGAGAACCCCTGGGGGCCCTTGCCCACCGCCGAGATCGACGCGCGACCGGCGCTGGAGGCGACCGCCATGGCGGTGCAGAACAGCGCCGCCAGCGGGGTGATGAGGATCCCCAGCGAGACCAGCTTGATCTCACGCGCCTCGATCTTCTTGCCGAGGTACTCCGGCGTGCGGCCGACCATCAGACCGCCGATGAACACCGCGAGCAGGACGTAGAGCAGGATCGAGTACAGGCCGGTGCCGACGCCGCCGAAGATGACCTCGCTCGCCGACAGGTTGGCGAACGGCACAGCTCCGCCGATGCCGGTGAAGGACTCGATGGCGCTGTTGACCGCGCCGCACGACGTGACGGTGGTGACCACATCGAACAGCGCCGACCCGGCGATGCCGAAGCGCTGCTCCTTGCTCTCCAGGTTGCCGCCGCCCGAGCCGTGGAAGGCCGCGGTGTGCAGGCCGGCGGCGTGCTGGGCGGGGGAGCCGTGGGCCTCGGCGACGTAGCAGACGATCGCCGCGCCCAGGAACATGATCATCATCGTCGAGTAGATGGCGTAGCCCTGGCGGCGGTGGCCGGCCATGCGGCCGTAGCAGAACACCAGCGCGGCGGGGATGATCAGCACCGCCAGCATCTCGACGAAGTTGGTGAACGCCGTCGGGTTCTCGAACGGGTGGGCGGAGTTGACGTTGAAGAAGCCGCCGCCGTTGGTGCCCAGCTCCTTGATCGCCTCCTGAGAGGCCACCGGGCCCATCGCGATGGACTGGGTCAGGCCGGTCGGGCCGTGCGCCGTGAGGTAGGTGGTGAAGTTCTGGATCGACCCCTGCCACACCAGCACCAGCGCGACGACGATCGACAGCGGCAACAGGACGTAGAGGACCGTGCGGACCAGGTCCTGCCAGAAGTTGCCCAGGCTCTTGCCGCTGCGACCGACGATCCCGCGGATCAGCGCGATCGCGACCGAGATCCCCACCGCCGCGGACAGGAAGTTCTGAACGGTCAGCCCGGCCATCTGGCTGAAGTAGCTCATCGTCGTCTCGCCGCCGTAGTACTGCCAGTTGGTGTTGGTGACGAACGACGACGTCGTGTTGAACGTCACGTTCCACGGCGCCGAGTGGAAGTCCTCCGGGTTCAGCCCGGTGAAGTTCCACAGCGTCTGCGTGCGCAGGATGAAGTACAGGAGCAGCCAGCCGGCGAGCGAGAACAGGATCAGGCTCTTGGCGTAGGCCTTCCAGTCCTGGCCGCGCGTCCGGGATCCACGCGCATGACGCGGTACAGGAGCCGCTCGGGCCGCCGAGGATGCGATCCATGAACGTGCGCTCGCCGGTGTACACGGCCGCCATGTAGCTGCCGAGCGGGATCGCCAGCGCGGTGAGGATCCCGCACGAAGAGGAAGATGGTGAGCCAGCCGGAGACGGTCACGGTGGCTCCTTAGAACTTCTCTCCGCGCAGCAGCGCGTACAGCAGGTAGATGCAGACGAGGGCCGAGACGATCAGCCCGAAGAGATCAGCGCCGCTCATATCCGGTCGATCCCGGCGACGAGCGCGAGCAGAATGGCGAACATCAGGGCTCCGAGAAGTACGGCGACAATGTCCATGCCGCTCATCTTGGAACCGCAATCGTCAAGGACCCATACAGGAACGGCGGGCCCTCATAAAGATGATGTGAAGCTCGCGCCGCGGCCGTCGCCGGCGCGCGACGCCGCGGGTCAGATCAGCGCGTGCGCGTGTGCGAGCGCCGGCTCGGGCACAGCGAGGACCTCGGTGGGGAGCATCCGGTCAAGCAGCACGAGGGCCGACTCGGAGAGGCGCTTGAGCGTGGGCTCCAGCGCCGCGTGGGCAGCGGCCCGCGCGCCGTCGTGACACGCCGAGGCTCGCGACTGACGGACGGCGATCGCCGCCGCGTCCCCGGCGGCCGCGCGTGCCGCGGCGCGGGCGCGGTCCCCGGCGACGTCCCCGATGCCGATACGGGCGGCGGCCCAGGCGGCGGCGCCGGCGCAGGCCCAGGCGGCCTCGCGCCCGGCCACGCCGGCCGCGACGGCGGCCGCCCAGCCGGTGGGCAGCGGCGACCCGAACGCCTTCGCGCGGGCGGCGCGCGACTCGCGGCGGGCGCCCTCCAGCAGCTCCAGCGCGCTCGCGAGGCTGTCGGCGCCGGTGACCGCCTCGGCGGACTCGAGGGCGTCGGCAGAGCCGGCCAGCCCGGCGAGGCGCAGCCAGGCGGGCGTGTAGGTGCGAGCGAGCCAGTCCATGGCCAGCCAGCCGCGCCACGTGTCCAGGCCGTCCTCCGCGGTCCCGATCGTCCGCGTCAGGTACGGGCGCAGCCGCTGGCGCGGCTCCTGGTCAAGGCCGTCGTTGAGGGCGATGCACATCGCGCGCAACACCGCGCTCACGCAAGTGGGCTGGTCGGAGTGGGGCTCCCCGGCCAGGTAGCTGACCCACTCCATGGCACACCGGCCGTCCTGGGGTGAGGCGTGAGTGCCGTAGGCGAGGATGTAGTCGCTGCTCATCGAGCCTCCCGTCGCTGCTGTCCGTGACACCCCAATTGTGGCGCGCCGGAGCTCCGCGCGCCACCGTTGAGCAGCGGACGGGCTACATCGTCACCTCGGAGTTGGTCATCGCCGTCCGGGGGCGGGGCAGGTCGAAGTGCTCGATCGGGGTGGCCGCGTTGCGGGCCAGTGCGACGAAGAGCTTCTTGCGCCACCTCGCCATCCCGGGGGCGTCGGTGGGCACGATCGTCATCTTGGAGACGAAGTAGGAGGCGTGCTCGAGGTCGAGGTTGCGGTCCAGGAAGCCGAGCTTGCGGGCCATCGCCAGCGCCTCGGGGATGTTCCAGCCGTCGCGATAGCCGACGCGGACGTTGATGTGGACGACCTTGAACAGGCCCTTGCCCAGCCGCTCGGAGGTGAAGCGGTCGGCGCGGTCCACGCGCGGGATGCTCACCGGGGTGACGGAGACGATGACGATCTTCTCGTGCATCGCGTGGTTGTGCTCGACGAGCGTGCGCAGCGCCAGCGGCGTCGTCTCCTTGCCGGGGCTGAGGTAGATGGCGGTGCCCGGCAGCCGGATGATCGGCGGCTCGGCGGTGCACAGGCCCTCCAGGAACTCGCCGAGCGGCCCTTCGACGCGGGTGCGGCTCTCGGTGACGATGTCCCGGCCCTTGCGCCAGGTCATCATCACCACGGCGATGACCAGTCCGACGGCCAGCGACAGGTAGGCGCCGTCGGCGATCTTGGCCAGGTTGGAGGTGAAGAACGCCACCTCGACGGTCAGGAACAGCGCGCCGAGGATGGCCAGACGCCACTTGGGCGTCCGCCACAGCGCCCGTGCGACGGCCAGGAACAGGATCGTGTTGAGGATGAAGGTCCCCGTCACCGCGACGCCGTAGATGTCGCCCAGGCGATTGGAGTTCTGGAAGACGAGGATGAGCGCCGCCACCCCCGCGCACAGAAACCAGTTGATCAGCGGGACGTAGATCTGACCCTCGAGGTTGGAGGTGTGGATGATCCGCAGTCGCGGCAGGAAGCCGAGCTGGACGGCCTGCTTGGCCACCGAGAAGGAGCCGGTGAGCGCGGCCTGGGAGGCGATGATCGTGGCCAGCGTGGCCAACACCACCATCGGGACCAGCATGCTGTGCGGGATGAGCTGGAAGAACGGATTGAACGACGGACTGTTCACGCTGCGCGGATGCGCGAGGATGAACGCGGCCTGGCCCAGGTAGGAGAGCATCACGGCAGGGAAGACGACGCCGAACCACGTCATGCGGATGGGGGAGGCGCCGAAATGACCCCGGTCGGCGTAGAGGGCCTCCGCCCCCGTGCAGCAGAGCACCACGCCGCCGAGGGTCAGCCAGGCGTAGACGCCGTGATCGATCATGAACCGGACCGCCCACACGGGCGAGAGGCCCTGCAGCACGCCGGGGTGCTGGACGACCTGGTTGAGCCCGGCCACCGCGATCACCGCAAAGAAGATGAGGATCACCGGCCCGAACAGCCAGCCCACGGCGCCGGTACCGAAGCGCTGGACCGCGAACAGGCCGACGAGGATGGCCAGCGAGAGGGGCACCACGAGTTGGGCCAGGCTCGGGCTCACCACGTTGAGGCCCCCGATGGCCGAGGTGACCGAGATCGCCGGGGTGATCATGCCGTCGCCGAAGAACAGCCCGGCCCCGAAGATGCCCAAGGTCACCAGAATGAAGGTGCGGCCGATGCGCTTGCGCTTCACGAGCGCGGTGAGCGCCATGATCCCGCCGTCGCCGCGGTTGTGGGCGCGCATGATGAACCCGGCGTACTTGAGCGACACCTCGACCATCAGCGTCCAGAAGATGAGGGAGGCGATCCCGTAGACGCCGGCCACGGTGGCGTGGGCGGCGTTGCGGTGGGCGGTGAAGATGAACTGCTCGGTGTAGAGCGGGCTGGTGCCGATGTCGCCGAAGACGATCCCGAGGGCCCCCAGCGCCAGAACGGCCTTGCCGGCATGGGCGACGACATCTCTGTCGTCGTCGGTGGCCGCCCGCATGGCGGCCGACGGCTCGCGCTCCTTGCGGGGCTCGGGTTGCACCGGCCAGTGGCCGAGCTTGTGGGCGGCCTCATTGAAGTTGCGCTTGGCGGGCCGCGGCGGGGCCTCGGCTACCGACGCGGGCGCCGGCGCGGGCGCCTCGGCAACCGACGCCGGGCCATCAACCTCCTGGGCACCTTTGGACAGAGTCCGCCGACCTTCCATGCCCTCATCGTCGGCGGGCGGGCGTCAAGGACCTGTGCAGGAACCTGCCGGGCGTATCAAGATGTTGTGAAGACGCTCAGATGAGCGCAGATCACATCTCGACCTGCGAGCCCGTCATCACGGTGCGCGGGCTCGGCAGGCGGAAGTGGTCGATCGGGCTCGTGGCGTTGCGCGCCATCCCGATGAACAGCTGCTTGCGCCAGCGCGACATTCCCGGCGCGGAGGTGGGCACGATCGTCATCCGCGAGACGAAGTAGGACGCGTGCTCGAGGTCGAGGTTGCGGTCCAGGAACCCGTGCTTGCGCGCGTTGGCCAGTGCCTCGGGGACGTTCCAGCTGTCGTGGTAGCCGACGCGGACGGTGATGTGGTGGATCTTGAACAGGCCCTTGCCGAGGCGCTCGGAGACGTAGCGGTCCGTCTTGTCCACGCGCGGGATGCTGACCGGCACCATCGAGCAGATCACCACCTTCTCGTGGAAGGCGTGGTTGTGCTCCACCTGGGCTCGGAGCGCCAGTGGCGTTGTCTCCTTGCCGGGGTTGAGGAAGATGGCGGTGCCGGGCAGGCGCACGATCGGCGGCTTGGCGTTGCACAGGCCGTCCAGGAACTCGTCGAGGGAGCCCTCGTGCGTGGTCCGGTTGCGTGTGACGATGTCGCGGCCCTTGCGCCAGGTGACCATGATGGTGGCCACGATCAGCCCGACGAGGAGCGGCAGCCAGGCGCCGTGGCCGACCTTTGACAGGTTGGAGGTGAAGAACGCGATCTCGACGGTGTAGAAGACGGCGCCGAGCAGGGCCAGCTTCCACTTGGCCGTCCCCCACAGCGAGCGGGCCACCGCCAGGAACAGGGTGGTGTCGAGGATGAACGTGCCGGTGACAGCCACGCCATAGATGTCGGCCAGGTGGGCGGAGCTGCGGAACACCAGCACGAGCGTGACCACGCCGGCGCACAGCGCCCAGTTGATGAGCGGCACGTAGATCTGGCCCTCGAGCTCTGACGTGTGGACGATCCGTATTCGCGGAAGGAAGCCGAGCTGGACGGCCTGCTTGGCCACGCTGAAGGAGCCGGTGAGCGCCGCTTGGGAGGCGATGATCGTCGCCGCGGTGGCCAGGAAGACGAGCGGGAGGCGTCCCCAGGTCGGCGCCAGCAGGTAGAACGGATTCGTCCGAGCGGCATGGTCGTGGAGGATGAGGGCGCTCTGGCCGAGGTAGTTGAGCATCACCGCGGGCAGGACGATGGAGAACCAGGTGGCGCGGATCGGGCCGGCGCCGAAGTGACCGCGGTCGGCGTACAGCGCCTCGGCGCCGGTGACGCACAGGACGACCCCGCCGAGCGTCAGCCACCCGTCGACGCCGTGGTCGGCCATGAACCGCGCTGCCCAGGTCGGCGACAGACCCTGGACGACCCCGGGGTGCTGGGCGACCTCGACCAGACCGAGGGCGGCGATGATGAAGAACCAGACGAGGATGACCGGCCCGAACATCCAGCCGACCGCGCCCGTGCCGTATCGCTGCACCGCGAACAGGCCCACCAGGATCGCCAGCGAGATCGGGATGACGAGGTGCGCAAGGCTTGGAGTCGCGACCTTGAGGCCCTCGACGGCCGAGGTGACGGAGATCGCCGGGGTGATCATGCCGTCGCCGAAGAACAGCCCGGCGCCGAGGAGGCCGAGCGTCACGAGCGCCGCCGCGCGGGGCACCTTGCGGCGCTGGATGAGCGCGCTCAGCGCCATGATCCCGCCGTCGCCGCGGTTGTGGGCGCGCATGATGAACCCGGCGTACTTGATCGACACCTCGATGATCAGCGCCCAGAAGATGAGCGAGGAGATGCCGTAGACGCCGGCGATCGTCGGACGCGCCGCGTCGGCGTGCTGGGTGAAGATCGTCTGGACCGTGTAGAGCGGGCTCGTCCCGAGGTCCCCGTAGACGATGCCGAGGGCGCCGAGGGCGAGGACCAGCTTGCCGGCGTGGGCGACGACGTCGCGTTCATCGTCGGAGGCGGCGCGGATCGCCGCCGACGGGCCGGTGTCCTTCTTCGAGCGCGCCTCCTGGGTCACCGGCCAGTAGCCCAGCTTGTGGGCCGCCTCGTTGAAGTTGCGCTTGACCCCGGTCTTGGGTCCGTTCACGGGCGCAGCGCACACCGGTGCCGTCGGTGGGCGGAGCGTCGATCTTGTGGGCCCCCTCAGAGAGGACGCGCCGGTCCGTCGTGGGGGTCGTCCCCCGGGACGGGCCGCGCTCAGGGCCGGCCATATGGTGTGCCCCTAAGGGTTGTCTGCACTTGAAACATCCACGATAGCGGCACGTTTCCGTGCATCATCCATGGTCCTCTGACCATTGATCGTCGCGCCTGGGCATCCTTTCCGCAAGCTCACCTTAACTCACCCCGCGAAGCGGTAGCCGACCCCGGGATCCGTCCGGATGTAGCGATGGCCGCTGGCGCCTCCCTCGGCGTCGGCGGGTTCGATCTTGCGCCGCAGATTAGCGATGTGGGCCCGCAGAACCTGCGTGTCATCGGCGTACCCCGCGCCCCACACCGAGGTGAGCAGCTCCCGGTGGGTCATCAGTCGCCCTCGGTTGCGCGCCAAGAGCCGCAGCAGGTCGAACTCGGTGGGGGTGAGGTGCACCTCCTCGCCGGCCAGGGTGACGACGCGCGAGGCCAGGTCCACGCTGAGGTCCCCGGAGGTGATGAGGGTCTCCTCGCGCTCGGGGCCGACCCGGCGCAGGCTGGCCTCCAGCCGGGCGATGAGCTCCCGGGGGCCGAACGGCTTGGTGACGTAGTCGTCGGCGCCGGCGGCCAGCGCCCGGACCTTGGCGTCCTCCTCGCCGACGGCCGAGAGCAGGATGATCGGCATGTCGGTCCACTCGCGCAGCCGGCGGCAGAGCTCGACGCCGTCGATGTCGGGGAGCACGAGGTCGAGGATGCCGGCGGCGGGACGCGACACCGCGGCCACGTCGAGGGCCTCCTCGCCGGTGCTGGCCGGCAGAGCCTCGTAGCCGTTGTCACGCAGGATGACGCGGAGCGCGCGGAGGATCTGCTGCTCGTCGTCGCAGACGAGAACCTTCGGCTTGGACCCTGAGCTCATGACGTCCTCCCGGCGGTGCCGGCGGGCACATCGGAGGGCTCACGCTCGGCCACCGGCAGCAGCACGTAGAACGTTGTGCCCTGGCCGGGGAGCGACTGCACGGTGATCGAGCCCCCGTTGGCCTCGACGAAGCCCTTGACGATGGCCAGGCCCAGGCCCGACCCGGTCCAGGCCAGCGAGCGGGAGTTACGTCCCCGGTAGAAGGGCTCGAAGATCCGCTCCTGCTCGACGGCGGCGATCCCCGGGCCCTGGTCGGTGACGCTGACCAGGACGCCTTCGGGGGCGGGTCCCCCGCCGCGCCGCGCGTGGACGAATACCGGCGAGCCGCCGCCGTAGCGGCCGGCGTTCTCCAGCAGGTTGGCGAAGGCCCGCTCGAGCTGGGCCGCGTCGGCGCGGACCTCGGGCACATCGGGGTCGACGGTGACGCGCACATCGATCGGATCCCCGCGCAGGCCCTCGGCGGCGGCCGAGACGAGGTCCTCGACGGAGACCCAGTCAGAGCGCGGCGTGGCGCTGCCGGCCTGCAGCCGCGACAGGGCGAGCAGGTTGTCCACCAGTCCCGCGAGGCGGGTGCCCTCCTCGACGACCGCGGTGCTGAGCTCGGAGCGCTCCTGGTCGGTCAGCGAGTCGGCCCCGAGCGCGTGCCCGGCGGCGACGACCGCGGTGAGTGGGGTGCGCAGGTCGTGCGACACCGCGCGCAGCAGCGCCGTCTTGATGTCGTCGGAGCGACGCAGCGCGGCCGTCTCCACCAGTTCGGCCTGCATGGCGTCGCGGCGTTGGGCGATGGCCACGAGCGCCTCGAGCGTGGGTACGACCTGGGTGCGCAGGCGCTGCTCGGTGTCCGCCGGCAGATGGGCGGGGACGAGCAGGGTCGCCATCTGCTTACCGTCGATGCCGTGGAGCGGCAGCGCCATCCGCCGCGGATCGGGCGGTGGGGGGAGGGTGCGGTGCGGATCCAGTGGGGCGAGGGGGTCGGGAGTCGGCTCGATCGCCGCCGACGTCAGCTCCAGCGCCTCCGCCACCCGCCGCCCGGCGCTGGCCAGGGCCGCCTGGGTGTCCTCGCCGAGCAACAGCTCGTGGGCCAGCGCGGCGGCCAGGTCGGCCTCGGCGCGCCGGCGCTCGGCCTCCTGGGCGCGGGACCGGGCCACCTCGGCCAGGGCACTGGCGAACAGGGCGACGATGGTGAACGCCGCCAGGGCGACCCAGTTGCGACCGTCGACGATCGTGAACTGACCGGTGGGCGGGATATGGAAGAAGTTGAACGATGCCGCGCTCAGCAGTGAGGTCAGCAGCCCCAGCGCCATCCCCCAGTAGGTGGCGACGAGCAGCACCGCCGGCAGGTAGACCACGCTGAGCGAGACGACCGGCGCGATCTTGCGCAGGAAGTAGATGGCCAGGGTCGCCAGCGCCACCGAGAGCACCGCGGCCACGATCCCCGTGCTGCGCTGCGGCCGCTGGCGCAGGGTGGCGGCGCCCAGCTGCGTGGTCCAGCCGCCGATGCCCGAGCTGCGGATACCGCCGGTCAGCCGCGGAGCGGTCACTGGTGGCCCTCCCTGCAGATGAGCATCAAGCCCCTCCGTAGGAGCCCGGTGGCGCCGACGCGGTGCGGTTGTCAGCGATCTGCGCGAGCAGGGCCGTGGGGGTCGTGCCACCCAGGACCCGCAGGCGCGGCAGGCGGAAGGGGTCGCTCGACGGGCCGGCCCAGCCGGGGATGACGGTGGTCGAGCCGACGTAGCCGGCGTCGCGCACCGCGTTGATCACCGTCGCGTCGTAGTGGCCCGACGGGTAGCAGAACCAGTTGACGGGCACGCCGTAGCGGCGCTCGATCGTCTTGCGGGCGCTGACGATCTGGTAGTGCAGCTGGGCGGCGTCGAGGGTGATGAGATCGGCGTGGCTGATGCCCTGCGTGTCGAGCTCCCAGCCGGCGTTCACCATCGCCCTGACCTCGCTGTTGGTCAGGCCGCCCTGTGACGGGGGCAGGCCGCTGAGCTGGATGTTCTCGTCGGCGACCCAGCCCATCTTGCGCAAGACCGGCAACGCCTCCGTGTACTGGGAGTGGTAGCCGTTGTCGAAGGTGATGACGATCGGCTTGCCGGCCGGGAGCTTGGCCCCCTTGGTCCAGTAGGCCTGGAGCTGGTCGAGGGTCACCGCCTGCCAGCCGGCCTGCTTGAGCGCCTGCATCTGCGCCGCGAACTCCTGGGGCTGCACGTAGAGCCCGGGGAACGGGGCGCCGCTGGGCGGCGCGGCGATCACGTGGTACATGAGCACCGGCACCGACGCCGTGCCGCGCACCCCGGTGGCCGGGCCCAGGACCGAGGCGGTCGACTCGCCGCGCGCGTGGCGCCCGGCGGCGTGACGCGACCGCGCCTTCGCATGCGCGCCAGTGGGTGTGCTGTGAGCCTCTGTGGTGGTCGTGGTGCTCGTGGCGTCGCCGCTGCCGCTGGCCGAGGCAATGGCCACGGCGACAGCGATCACGACGACCGCCAGCGTGCCACCGATACCGGCTCGGCGGCGGATGCGCCGGCGCCGTCGGGCGGCGGCCCGCTCGTCCCGGCGCCTCTGAAGTTCTTCGGCATCCATCGGCGATCGAGCCTATAGATTGGCACGGGGTGCCGACCGCAACGGACACCAGGACCGTGCGCTCCGGCGAGGTGGAGTTGTGCGTGCAGAGCTCCGGCGACGCTGACCGCCCGACGCTCGTGCTCGTGCACGGCTATCCCGACACCCAGGCGGTGTGGGCACCGGTGGTGGAGCGCCTGGCCGCCCGCTTTCACGTGGTCACCTATGACGTGCGCGGCGCCGGTGACTCCAGTGCGCCGCGGGGACGTGCCGCCTACCACCTGGACCGGCTGTCCGACGACTTCGACGCCGTCTGCCGTGCGGTCGCGCCCGAGCGGCCGGTTCACCTCGTGGGCCATGACTGGGGCGGGATCCAGGGCTGGGAGTTCGTCACACGCCCCCGCTTCGCCGGCCGCGTCGCCTCGTTCACGACCATCGCCGGGCCCGCCCTGGGCCACGCGCTGGCGGCCACCCGCGCCGCGCTGCGCCGCGGTGACCTGCGGAGCGCCGTCGACCGCGCCCGCCGTTCCTGGTACATCGTGCCGCTGTGCCTGCCCGGCGGCCCCACGCTGATGTGGAAGGTGGCGCTCGCCGGCGGCCGCTGGCGGAAGTGGCTGAGCCTGGTGGAGGGGATGACGCTCGAGGGTGCCTACCCGGCGCCGACGGTGTCCGCCGACGGATGGCACGGGGCGAACCTGTATCGCGCCAACATCCCGCACCGTCTCATCCGGCGCAGCGCGCTGGGCCCGGCACACGCGCCCGTCCAGCTCATCGTCCCGACCCGCGACCGCTTCATCTCCGCTTCCTATTACGACGCGGCCGCCCGGGTGGCCCCGGGGCTGCGCCGCCACGAGGTGCCCGGGACCCACTGGCTGCCACGGGCACAGCCCGGTCTCATCGCCGGCCGGGTGGCCGAGTTCGCCCTCGAGATAGAGGCCACGAGCTCGGAATAGACACCCGCGCGTGGAAGGAGTCGGCGCGCGCGGCGCGAAACGCACGAGCATGTTGCTCAAACATCGCTCGCCGGGGATCGACGCCAAGTCCGTGCAGCCACGCGCCGGGCTGGAGCACCTCGACCGCAAATCCATCGCCGTTCTGCGCTGGCTCAACGCCAGCCACGTGGACTACGTCGTCGTGGGTCCCGTCGCGCACGCCATTCGCGGCGACCAGGCGGCCAGAGGGCCCGTGGCCATCGTCCCGGCTCCGTACAGCCGCAACTGGGACCGGCTCACCCGCGCGCTGGTGGCCGAGCACGCGGGATTGCGCAGCGATCGGGGTCTCCCGGGCTCCGGCGAACGCGGCGACGCGATCTCGGTGAAGCTGAGCCCGGACAAGCTCGCTCGCGGCCGGCGCTGGATGCTGCGCTTCGGGGAATTCGACCTGGACATCGAGGGCTCGGGGGCCCGCGCCGCGGGCGCTCGCAGCAACGGTCAGACGCGCTCAGGCGAGGATGGAGCCCACCCGACCCGCGCGCCTCGCTACCAGGAGCTGCTCTACGAGGCCAACCGCTTCGAGGTCGCCGACGGCGTCAGCGTCGAGGTCGCGTCCCCCGAGGACCTGGAGCACTTCTCCCACGTACGCCGTACGGGTACCGCTCCGGAGTTCAGAGTCACGCGCAACGCCATGGCCGAGGACGCGCCGCCGGACGCCGACGGCGCCGTCGCGGAGCCCGAAGCTGAGGCGGCGCAGCCCGAGTCCGAGGGCTCCGGCACGGCCTCCGAGGCCGCCCCCGACGCCTGACGTCTGAGGCGGGTTAATCCTTCGTAAGCAGGGACGGAGCGCAGCTACGCTCTGTTGATGCCCAGACGCGCGCGGACGGCATTGATTGGTGCCGCGACGGGAGTCGCGGCACTCGCGCTCGTGTGGTGGGTGTCTCACTACACCGGCGCCGGGAAGCACGCTGATGCGTCGATCCTCCGCGGCTTCGCCGACCTGACGCGTCCGCGGTTGGACCAGCTGACCAATTTCGTCGCGACGCTGTGCAGTCCGAGCCCGTACGTGTATCTGGCCGCGCTGCCCGTCCTGGTGGCGCTTGTGCGCAGACGACCCCGGGTGGCGGTCATGATCGCCGTCGTCCTGCTCTGCGCCAACGAGACGACCGAACTCCTCAAGCCGCTGCTGGCCGCGCCGCGCGACCCCGGCCCGTTCGGCCTCCTCTATAACGCGACGTGGCCGAGCGGGCACGCCACCGCGGCGATGTCACTGGCCCTGTGCTCGGTCATCGCCGCCCCGCCGCGCTGGCGCCCTGTCGTGGCCGCGTCGATGGCAGCGTTCGCGATTGCCGTCAGCTATTCGTTCCTCGAGCTCGCGTGGCACTACCCGTCCGACGTGCTGGGCGGCTTCCTGGTCGCCGGCACGTGGACGCTGCTGGGAGTGGCGGGCCTGTCCATCTTCGAGTCACGCCGTGCCGGAGGCTTCGCCGAGGTCATGCCCGCTCGGCGCCCTTCGTTTTCGGTGGGTGAGGCGCTCGCGCCGGCAGGCGTGGTGATGGCCGTGGTGGCGGTCCTCGTTGGCCTCGTGGTCCTTGCCCACCCGCACGAGGTGGTCGGTTATGCCCGCGACCACGAGGCGTTCGTCATCGGCGCCGGTGCGATCGGCGCGCTGGGGATGCTGCTCGCGTCGGCGTTGACGATGATGCTCCGTCGGCCGTGACGCACGCCGCCTATCAGCGGTAGCGGCCCGGCTCCCAGAGCGGCTCGTCGCCGTCGTTGGCGCCGCGGCTCAGGATGAACAGCAGGTCCGAGAGCCGGTTGAGGTAACGGACCACCTCGGCGCTCACGTCCTCGCCGCAGACGATGGCGGCCCGCTCCGCACGACGGCACACGGTCCGGCACACATGGAGATGGGCCGCCGCCCGCGTCCCGCCGGGGAGCACGAAGGACTTCAGCGGCGCAAGCGTGGCGTTGACCTCGTCACAGCGCTCCTCCAGCCAGGTCGTCTGCTCGGGGAGCACCCGCAGACGTTCCCGCGTCGACTCCGCATCCTCCGGCGCCGCGATGTCGGCGCCGACATCGAACAGGTCGTTCTGGATGTGGGCGAGCCATTCCCCGTAGGTCTGCGGCATGCCGTCGATCGTCAGCGCCACGCCGATCTGGGCGTTGAGCTCGTCGATCGTCCCGTAGGCCTCGATGCGCGGGTGGGTCTTGGCCACCCGGCTCATGTCGCCGAGGTGGGTCTCGCCGCCGTCACCGAGGCGGGTGTAGATGCGCGTGAGGTTGACGGTCATCGCTGCCTCCGTCGCAGTCTACGGTGGGCGCGGTAGGATCAGCCCGTTCGTGGTCGGTGGCATGGGAAGCCGGTGCAAGTCCGGCGCGGACCCGCCACTGTGATTGGGGACGTCAGCGCACGGCAGTGCCACTGGGCGGATTGGGTCCGTCCGGGAAGGCGTGGCTGATAGGCCCGAGAGCCAGGAGACCAACCTCCGACCTTCAAGCCAAAAGCCCTCGTGGAAAGGGGTGGCCCTCTTGAAGCACAGACAGTTCTCAGCCCTCGCCGGCGGTGTCGCCGTACTCGTCCTGGCAATCACCGCTCCGGCGCTCGCCGCCGGCTCCGGCGTCACCGTTCGTGTCGAGGGCGTCAAGCGCACGCTGCTGCCCGCGACCGTGGCCCACGCCGAGTCGGGCTCGATCACCAAGGGCGGCACCCCCAAGGGCTCCTGCCCGGGCAGTTCCGCTGCGGGCTACTTCGACTCCGCCACCCACCACAACTGGAAGGGCACGTACTCGAGCGGCCTCGGCGTCGAGATCACCAGCGTGCTGGGCGAGACGCACACGTTCAGCGCCAAGGGCTTCTATTGGGGCCTCTGGGTCAACGACAAGTTCGCCTCCGCCGGGCTGTGCGACCTCAAGCTCAAGCCCGGCGACCAACTGCTCCTGGCGCCCGCGCCCGGCAGCGGCACCACGTACCCGATCGTCCTGACGGCCCCGGCGAAGGCGACGGCCGGACGGTCATTCTCCGTCAAGGCCTCGTACTTCAAGACCAGCAAGGGCAAGGCCAAGGCGCTGACGGGCGTCAAGGTGACCGACGCCGGTGCCGTAACCGCCCACAACGGGGATGCGACCGTCACCGTCACGAAGCCGGGCAAGGTCACGCTCGTGGCGACGCTGAAGGGCTACATCCGCGCCGAGGCGACGGTCAACGTCACCAAGTAGTGCGCTGACGGGCGCCCCGTGAGGTTCCGACTCCCAACCGCAGTCGCCGCGCTGGCCGTCGTGCTGGCCTGCGGCGGCTGCGGGCTGGGCGCGGGCGCCCCGACCAAGGGCGTCAGCCTCACCGTCACGCGCGAGTTCGGCAGCCACCAGATCCAGACGGTGTCCCGGACCAAGGTGCCGGGCTCGGAGACGGTCATGCGCATGCTCGAGCGCTCGTTCAAGCTCTCGACCCGCTACGGCGGCGGCTTCGTGGAGTCGATCGACGGCCTCGCCCCCAGCGGCGATCACAGCGACTGGTTCTATTACGTCAACGGGGTGCAGGCCTCCAAGGGCGCCGCCACCACGGCGGTGCATGCGGGCGATCACATCTGGTGGGACCTGCACGACTGGAGCGCGACCGAGACCATCCCGGCCGTCGTCGGCTCCTTCCCCGAGCCCTTCACCAACGGCATCGGGGGCAAGCGGTATCCCGTCACGCTCGAGTGCGCCTCGGACGTCAGCGCCGCCTGTGCGCGGGTGACCAAGGAGCTCAACGCCGTGCACATCCCCGTCTCCAGCCAGCTGCTCGGCACCGGGTCGGGCCCTGACACGCTGGGCGTCGTCGTGGGCACGTGGAGCCAGGTCCACTCCGAGGTGGCGGCCGAGCTCATCGCGCACGGCCCGGGCGCCAGCGGCGTCTACGCCCGCTTCTCCGGGCCGGGCGGCGACGCGCTGCAGCTGCTGGATCCGAGTGGCAAGGTGACGCGCACACTGGGTGCGGGCGCCGGCTTGATCGCGGCGACGGCGGACCAGTCCTCGGTGCCCACGTGGATGATCACCGGCACTGATCCCGCGGGCGTGCTCGCCGCCGCCCGGGCGCTCACCCCGCAGACGCTGCACGACCACTTCGCACTCGCCGTCGACGGCGCCACCCAGGTGCCGGTCCCGATCCAGGCATCGCAATGATCTACCGGCGGCGCGGCAGCCCGCTGCACGCCGCGCGCGCCGGCGCCGGGTGCGCGTACTGCCTGGCGCTGGGCGTCGCCGCGCTGATGGCGTCGAATCCGATCGTGCTCGGCGCGGTGGTGGTCGCCGTGCTGGCGGCGGGCGCGGCGGCCGGGGTGGGGCGCCCGCTGGCGCGCGCCGCGCTGTGGGGGGTGCCGGTGGCGCTCACGATCATGCTCATCAACGCGCTCGTCAGCCGCGACGGGCTGACCGTGATCGTCCGTCTCGGGGACCTGCCGATCCTGGGGCACACCGACATCACGCTCGAGGCCACCGCCTACGGGGCGATCCTCGGCCTGCGCGCCATCGCGCTCATCCTCTGCGGCCTGCTCTACACGCTGGCCGTCGACCCCGACGAGGTGCTGAGGCTGTTCCGCCGCGTCTCGTTTCGCTCCGCGCTGTCGGCCACGCTGGCCACGCGCATGGTGCCGATCCTGGTGCGAGACGGGCGGCGCCTGGCCGAGGCCCAGCGCTGCCGACCGGGCCCGCCCCCGTCGCGCCTGATGCTCATGCGGGCCGCCTGCACCGGCGTGCTCGACCGCGCCCTCGACGTCGCCGCCGCGCTCGAGGTCCGCGGGTACGGCGCCGCCCGCCGCCCGCCGGCCTACCGCGCTCCGTACTCCCGCCACGACGTGGCCTTCCTGGCCGCCGCGCTCGTGGTGGTCGCGGTGTCGATCGTCGCGCGGGTGAGCTCCGTCGCGGCGTTCTCGGCCTACCCGAGCCTCAGCGTGGCCGCCGGGCCGGGCGCGCTGCTCCTCGCCGCCGGGCTCGTCGTGGCGGCCCTGGCCCCGTTCGCCAACCGCCGGGGGTTGGGGCGATGACCGCAATCTCGCTGGAGCGGGTCACCTACACGTATCCCGGCGCCGACACGCCCGCGCTGCGCGATGTGTCGCTCGAGGTCGAGGCCGGGGAGCTCGTGCTGGTCGCGGGGGGGTCAGGGTCCGGGAAGTCGACCCTGCTGCGGGCGATCAGCGGATTGGTGCCGCACTTTCACGGCGGCACGTTCGCCGGGCGGGCCACGATCGCGGGCATGGACACGCGCGACCACGGCCCCGGAGAGCTGGCCCAGGCGGTCGGGACGCTGTTCCAGGACCCCGAGACCCAGGTGGTCACGGGCACGGTGCGCGCCGAGCTGGCCTTCGGGCTCGAGAACCGCGGCCTCTCGCCGGCCGAGGTGGCGCGCGGGGTGGAGGAGGCGGCGCTGGCGCTGGCCATCGACCAGCTCTTGGATCGCTCGACCGCTGAGCTCTCGGGCGGCGAGCTGCAGCGCGTGGCTCTGGGGGCGGCGCTGGCGGGGCGCCCGCGGGTGGTCGTGCTCGACGAGCCGACCTCGCAGCTGGACCCCGTCGCCGGGGACGAGCTCATCGGGCTGCTGCGCCGGGTCAACGAGGACTCCGATGCGACCATCGTGCTCGCCGAGCATCGCCTCGAGCGCTGCCTGGGCGCCGCCGACCGCATCATCGCCCTCGCCGGTGGCCGCATCGTCTGCGACGCGGCGCCCGCCGAGTTCCTGGAGTGGGCCGGCCGTGTGGCCCCCACCCTCCAGACCCCGGGGGCGCGGCTGCTGGGGTTGGTGGGCCAGGCCCCGGTCCCGGGCGTCAAGCGCGCGCGTGGCGCGCTGCGGCGCGCCGATCTGCTTCCCCCGCCGGCCGAGCCAGATGCGGACCGCTGGTCGCCGCCCCGGGTCAGGTGGCGGGCGCGCCGGCGTGCGGCGAGCGCGGCCCCGGTCCCCGCGCTGGCCTTCGAGCACGTCTGGCACGAGCTGCGGGCCGGCCCGGCGATCCTGCGCGATGTCTCGCTCACGGTGGCACCCGGCGAGCGGGTGGCGCTGATGGGGCGAAACGGCGCGGGCAAGTCGACGCTGCTGCGCCATGCCGCGGGACTGATGACGGCCACGCGGGGCACGGTGCGCTGCACTGGGCGGGTGGCCCTGCTGCTCCAGAACCCCACCGACTACCTCGTGCACGAAACGGTCGCCGCCGAGGCCCCGGCCGGCGCGCGGGCCGCGGTGGGGCTGAGCGAGGAGGGCTTTGCCGCGCGCAACCCCCGCGATCTGTCGGGCGGTGAGAAGCAGCGACTGGCGCTGGCGGTGGTCCTCGGCGATACCGGCGACGCCCAGGCCGTCGCGGCGGTGGTGTGCCTGGATGAGCCGACCCGGGGCATGGACCGCGATCACAAGCAGGAGCTCGCCGATCTTCTCGCCGGCCTCGACGCCGCCGTGATCGTGGCCACCCACGACCCCGAGTTCGCCGCCGCCTTCGCCCAGCGCGTGGTCCTGCTGGCCGACGGCGCGCCGATCGCTGACGGCAGCGCCGGCGAGGTGCTCGCCGGCGGCAGCTATTTCGCCACCGAGACCGCCCGCATCCTCGGAGGCGCCGGCGGCGCGCTGACCCCGGCCGACGGCGCTGCGCTCATCGCGCAGCGGTCGGCGGCGCACGAGGCCATGGCGTGAGCTGGCAGCTCGGCGCGTTCGGCCTGCTGGCGCTCGCCCTGGGCGCGGGCTTCGCCTGGTATGAGCGCGATCGCCCCGACGCCCGGATCGTCGCCCTGGTGGGCACGCTGGCGGCGTTCGCTGCGCTGGGCCGGATCGCCTTCGCCGCGGTCCCCAACGTCAAGCCGACCACCGATATCGTGCTCATCGCAGGCTACGCGCTCGGCGGGGCGCCGGGCTTCGCGGTGGGGGCACTCGCCGCCCTGACCTCCAACTTCTTCTTCGGCCAGGGACCGTGGACCCCGTGGCAGATGGCGGCCTGGGGCGCCACCGGCATCCTCGGCGCGATGCTGGCGTGGGGGATGCGCGCGCGCACCCGTGCCCCCGACGCGCGACCGATGGGGCGCTGGGCGCTGGCGCTCGTGTGCTGCGCGGCGGGCTTTGCCTTCACCGTGGTGCAGGACGTCGGCGACTGGGTCACCTTCAGCGATCACAGCCTCGGCCAGCTGGGGGTCTACGTAGGGCAGGGCCTGGGCTTTGACGCGGTGCACGCGGCCGGGTGCCTGGCCTTCGCGCTAGCTCTCGGGCCGGCGCTCACGCGCTCCATCCAGCGGTTCGCGCGGCGGATCGAGGTGACGTGGATCCCCGCGGAACGGATGGTGGCGCCGCTGCTGCTGGCCGCCCTGGTCCTGGGCGCGCTCGGGACCCAGGGGACGCCCGCGCGCGCGGCGGTGACGGCCCCGCCATCGCTCACCTCAGCCGCGGCCAACTATCTCCTCGGCTCCGAGAACGCCGACGGCGGCTTCGGTCCCGCCCCGGGGCAGCCGTCAGATCAGCTCTACGCCGGATGGGCGGCGCTCGGGCTGGCCTCCGCGGGCCACGACCTCAACACCGTCGGCGACGCCCAGGGCCTCATGGACTACGTCCGCGGCGGGGGCGCTGCCGGTGACGTCGGCGCGCTGGAGCGGACCATCCTCGTCGTCCGGGCCGCGGGCCAGTCGGCGCGGTCGTTCGGCGGGCATGACCTGATCGCGGCCCTGCAGCGCCACTTCCGGAGCGACGGATCCATCTCGGGCCAGGTCAACCTCACCGCCTTCGCGGTGCTCGCGCTGCGTGCCGAGGGCGGCTCGGTGGGGTCGGTGGGGTCCGAGTCCAAGACGTTGCGCTGGCTGGTGCGCCAACAGGACTCCGACGGCGGCTTCAGCTTCTCGGGAGGAAACGATCCCGCCCGCCCGAGCGACGTCGATGACACCGGCGCGACGCTCGAGGCGCTCGCCGGCGACCACGCCGCCGCGGGTGCCGTGTCCCGGGCGGTCGGGTTCCTGCGCCGCCAGCAGAACCGCGACGGCGGCTTCCCGTCGCAGCCCGGCATGAGCTCCAACGCCCAATCGACGGCCTGGGCGATCCAGGGACTCGACGCCGCCGGGGTGTCTCCGGCGACGCTGCACCGCGGCGGGGCGATCTCGCCGCTGGCCTACCTCGACTCGCTGGTGGCCGCCAACGGCGCGGTGCGCTACAGCCGGGGCGTGACCCAGACCCCGGTGTGGGTGACCGGCGAGGCCCTCATGGCGATGGAGGGCAAGCCGCTCCCCATCGCCGCGCCGACCCCGCCGCCCGTCCCCGCGCAACCGGCCACGAGCACGCACACCGCGACCGCGGCGCAGTCCGCGCCCCAGTCCGCGCCGTCAGCGGCCTCGAGGGCGGGGGCGAGCGCCGCCAAGCGTGCGGGTGCGCACACAGCGCCCCATGGGCACGGGCCGCGGCCATCGCCGATCACGCCAGCGTCGCCAATAGCCAGAAATGAGGTGTTAGCGGCGAATTTCGCGCACGCGGTCGGTGTGATCACGGCGCTGGCGCTGGCGCCCGTCGGTCTCGGCTGAGCCGCGAGGCGAGGGCCACCCACGCCTCCTCGTGGCGCGGCACCCGGTACTCTGCACCGCCCGCATGCGGATCGGAGTCCCGAAGGAGATAACGGAAGGCGAGCGCCGCGTGGCCCTGGTGCCCGAGGTCGTCGGCAAGCTGATGCGTGCCGCCGGTGACGATGCGGGCGCGCGCGAGCCGATCGAGGTTCTGGTGCAGCGCGGCGCGGGTGCCGGCGCGTTGATCCCCGACGAGGCGTACGTGGAGGCGGGCGCGGTGCTGGTGGACGAGGCGCCGTTTGACTGCGACGTGGTGGTCAAGGTGGCTGCGCCGGATGCCGAGGAGATCGCGCGGCTGGGCGCTGAGACGACGCTGATCGGGTTCCTGGGCCCGTTGACCAACGGCGAGGGGGTGCGGGCGCTGGCCTCGGCGGGGGTGACGAGCTTTGCCATGGAGGCGGTCCCGCGGATCAGCCGGGCGCAGTCGATGGACGCGCTGTCCTCGCAGGCCAACATCTCGGGCTACCGCTCGGCGTTGATCGGCGCTCAGGAGCTCGGGCGTTTCTATCCGATGCTGATGACCGCCGCTGGGACGATCCGGCCGGCGACGGTGCTGGTGCTCGGCGCCGGCGTGGCCGGGCTGCAGGCGATCGCCACGGCGCGGCGGTTGGGCGCCGTGGTCCAGGGCTTTGACGTGCGCGCCGCGGTCAAGGAGCAGGTCGAGTCGCTGGGCGCGAAGTTCCTGGAGTTTGACCTCGGCGGGGATCTGGAGGGCGCGGGCGGCTATGCCAAGGAGCTCACGCCCGAGCAGCAGGCCCGCCAGCAGGAACTGATGGCCGAGGCGATCGGCAAGGTGGACGTGGTCATCACCACCGCGCTGGTGCCGGGGCGGCGCGCGCCGATCCTCGTCACCGAGCAGGCGGTCAAGCTGATGAAGCCGGGTTCGGTGATCGTGGACCTCGCCGGGGAGGCGGGGGGGAACTGTGAGCTGTCAGAGCCCGGCGAGTCGATCATCCGTCACGACGTCAAGATCCTCGCGCCGCTGAATGTCCCGTCGACGATGGCCGAGCATGCATCGCAGCTCTACGCGCGCAACATCCAGGCGCTGCTGGGGCTGATGATCGACGAATCCGGGCAGCTATCGCTGGACTTCGAAGATGAGGTCATCGCCGGCGCGTGCATCACGCGTGGCGGCGAGATCGTTCACGACGGTGCCAAGGCGGCCGCGGCCGCTTAGCGCCAGGAGGCTTCTCACACCCATGGACAGATTGGTCATCGATATTGCCGTGCTCGTGCTCGCCGGCTTCGTGGGGTTTGCGGTGATCTCGAAGGTGCCCAACACGCTGCACACGCCGTTGATGTCGGGCACCAACGCCATTCACGGCATCGTCGTGCTCGGCGGGCTGCTGCTCATGTCGCAGTCAAACGGCGTGCTGGAGAAGGTCCTGCTGGTGATCGCGGTCGCGTTCGGGACGATCAACGTGATCGGCGGCTTTCTGGTCACCGACCGGATGCTGGGCATGTTCAAGGCCAAGGATCCGCCGAAGGTCGATGAGATCGAAGAGTCCTCCTCGTCGTCCTCGTCCTCGTCCTCGTCCTCGTCCGGGGGTGGGGCGGCGTGATGGCTCTGGGCACCGTGTTCATCCAGAGCGCGGACTTCGTCGACGCGTGCTACATCGTCGCCTTCTCGTTGATGATCTACGGGATGATGGGGTTGACGGGCCCGCGGACCGCGGTGCGCGGCAACCAGACCGCCGCTGTCGGGATGGCGGTGGCGGTGGTGGCGACCCTGTTGCGCAAGGGCGTGTTTGACGGGTCGGGGACGGTGATCCTGATCATCGTCGGGATTGGCATCGGGACCGCCGTCGGGATCCCCGCCGCGCGCAACGTGAAGATGACCGCGATGCCGCAGATGGTGGCGCTGTTCAACGGCGTGGGCGGTGGGGCGGTGGCGTTGATCGCGTGGGTGGGGTACCGCCACGCGTTCGGTGGTGACTGGGCGCTGCGGGTCTCGGCGTTCGAGCTGTTTGGCGCGATCGTGGGCTCGATCAGTTTCTGGGGGTCGGCGATCGCCTTCGGCAAGCTCCAGGAGATCCTGCCCGGGCGGCCGATCAAATTACCCGGCGCCGCGCAGTCGGTGCTCAACCTGCTCCTGTTCACGATCGCGGTGACGAGCGCGGTGGTGCTCGCGGCCGGGACGCATTCTCAGGCCCTGTTCATCCTGGGCATCCTGGTCACCTCGGCGGCCCTGGGCGTCATGCTGGTGCTGCCGATCGGCGGCGCGGACATGCCGGTGGTCATCTCGCTCTTGAACGCGTTCACGGGATTGTCGGCGGCGGCGACCGGCGTGGCCTTGAGCAACCCGGTGATGATCGTGGCCGGGATGATCGTCGGGGCGTCCGGAACGATCCTCACCGATCAGATGGCCAAGGCGATGAACCGCTCGGTGCCCGCGATCGTCGCCGGCGGCTTCGGCGGCGCGGTGGCTGCCCCGGTCGGGCCGGCATCTGAGACCGGCGGCACCGTGCGCTCGACGAGCGCGCCGGATGTCGCCATCCAGCTCTCCTACGCGCGCCAGGTGGTCATCGCGCCCGGCTACGGCATGGCCGTGGCCCAGGCCCAGCACGCCGTGCGTGAGCTCGAGCGCGCGCTGGAGGCCAAGGGTGTGACGGTCAAGTACGCGATCCATCCGGTGGCGGGCCGCATGCCGGGGCACATGAACGTGCTCCTGGCCGAGGCCGACGTGCCCTATGACCTGCTGCGCGAGATGGACGACATCAACCCCGAGTTCCCACGCACCGACGTCGTGCTCGTCATCGGCGCCAACGACGTCACCAACCCCGCGGCCAAGAACGAGCCGGGCAGCCCGATCTACGGCATGCCGATCCTGGAAGTGGACAAATCACACTCGGTGATCGTGCTCAAACGATCGATGGCCTCAGGCTTTGCCGGCATCGACAACCCGCTCTTCTATGACCCCAAGACCTCGATGTTGTTCGGCGACGCCAAGGCCTCGGTCAGCGAGGTCACACACGAAGTCCAGGCCCTTTAGGATCTGCGCCATGGACCCAGCCCGGCTCACCGCTATCCCCATCTTCTCCGAGCTCTCCGACGACGAGGCCAAGCGCTTAGCCGCCTTCGCCTCAGAGACCAGCGCCGCCGAGGGGCAGATGCTCATGAAGGAAGGCGACTACTCGGTCGAGCTGATCGCGATCGAGGAGGGCACCGCCGACGTCATCCAGGGCGGCGAGACGATCGCGTCGCTGGGCCCCGGCGACCTCATCGGCGAGATGGGGCTGCTCGAGCGCAAGCCGCGCAACGCGGACGTCATCGCCAGCTCCCCGATGCGGCTCATCAAGCTCACGCACTGGGAGATCCGCCGCATGTCCGAGGACACGGTCAATCGCATCAAGGCGACGATCGAGGAGCGGCGGCGCAGCGGGATCGCGGATCCCGCACATAAAGACGGCTAAAGCCGCTCGTTTTTCTCCCCATCTGTCTGGCGTTTTTGGTAGGTTGCCGCCACGCCGAATCTCCGGACCGCCGCACCGGAGAGCGGGGAACCCGTGTAGTCGGGGCGAGTCCCACGGTGATCCGTGGGAAGCGCTCTTGTTCAGAGCGCGAGCCCGTCAGCTAACCCCGTAGGCATCAGGCACCCGATGTGCAGATCCGCCCCCACCGGGGCCGGCTGGCCGTGTTCACATCCGCCAACTCCATCAACCGCAGCGCCCCCACACCGCGTCCTGGCCAGGATGCGGAGCGGTTGGTGTCGAACCCCGAGGTGTGATGAGGCTGGTCAGTCGGCTCCTGCTCGTGGCCGCGCTGGCGGTGCTCGGTGCCGCGGGCACCGCCGCGGCCGCGAGCTCCGGGGGGGTGGGTGGCGTCGGCCTGGTGGGATCGACCAACCCGACGGGAATCGTCGATCCCGATGCCCAGGCGGTCTTCGCGCGCACGCTCCGGGTGGGCTGTCACGGCAACGACGTCACCACCCTCCAGACATGGCTGTCTGACGTCGGCTACGTCGTGCCGGTCACGGGCACCTTCGACACGGTGACCAGGCAGGCGGTAAGGCGCTTCCAGATGGCCAAGAAGCTCTACCCCGCGAGCGGGACGGTGGGCAACCGGACCTCCACCGCACTGCTGTCCGCGGTGCACACGGCGACACAGACGACCGCCGTGCCCGGCTCGCCCGGCGGCCCGACCGGGCTTGTGTTCCCGCTCAAGCCGCTGTCGCGGGTGCTCCCGCCCAAGGACTGGACCCTGGATCAGGGGATCGACATCGGCACCGTCAACAACGCGTGCGGCCCGCAGGTGACCGAGGTGGCGATGGCGCCGGGCACGATCGTCCAGGAGGGGATCGACGGCTTCGGGCCCGCTGCCCCGGTGCTCAAGGTCTCGAGCGGCGTCTACAAGGGCCGCTACATCTACTACGGCCACGCTCTGCCGGCTCTGGTGCCGGTGGGCACCGTCGTCAGCGCGGGTGAGCCGATCGCCGAGATCGGCTGCGGCGACGTCGGCCTCTCGTCGGCGCCCCACGTCGAGATCGGGATCAGTGCGCCGGGCGGACCGCCGTGCTGCCCTGGCTACCAGGAGACATCCCCGGCCTGGTACCAGGTCGTGCTGGGCCTGTACCGCCAGGCGCAGCACTAGCGCCACCGCCCCCGGTGGGGCCGGTGTGTGATCCGCAGGTAGGCTCAGGCCGCCCATGCGCACCCGCGACGACGCCCTGGCGGCTCTGGCCGAGCACCCGTATGACGTCCTGGTCATCGGGGGCGGGATCACCGGCGCCGGGGTTGGCCCTGGACGCGGCTTCGCGCGGGTACAGCGTGGCGCTGGCGGAGCAGGCCGACTTCGCCTCGGGGACGAGCAGCCGCTCATCCAAGCTGGTCCACGGCGGCCTGCGCTACCTGCAGAACTTCGACCTGGGGCTGGTGCGCGAGGCCCTGCTCGAGCGCCAGCTCATGGTCCGCCTGGCGCCGCATCTGGTGCGGCCGCTGCCCTTCGTGCTGCCGGCGTTCGACGGCTCTCGCCGGCCGGACCGGCTGATGGGGATCGGCCTGAACATGTACGACGTCATGGCCGCGCCGTCCCTGCGCGGGCGGCGCAGCGCGCGGCGGGCCGCGGCGGCCGACGGCGAGTCGGAGTGGAGCCCGGCGCGTCACCGGCTCATCGACGGCGACGAGGTCTCGCGGTTGCTGCCGGCGATCGCCCACCGGCGGCCGAGCGGCGGCTACCTGTTCTATGACTGCCAGACCGATGACGCCCGGCTCGTGCTCACGGTGCTGGGGGAGGCGGAGCGCTTCGGCGCGGTCTGCGCCAACCGGCTGCGCGTCACCGAGCTACACGCCTCGGCGGGATCCGGGACGGAGGTCACCGTGTGCGACGAGGAGGCGGGCGGGTCGTTCGCCATCCGCGCCGAGAACGTGGTCAACGCCACCGGCGTGTGGGCCGACCGGATCCGCCCCGACGAGCTGCACTCCGAGGCCGAGCTGCCGCAGATCGCCCCCAGCCGGGGCAGCCACGTCATCCTGCGCCGGGAGGACCTGCCGTTGGACGCGGGCGCGATCGTGCCCGCGGGGGAGGGGCGGTCGATCTTCGCCCTGCCGTGGCTGGGGCGGACCCTGATCGGGACCACCGACAACAACTACGAGGGCGACGTCAGACCACGTTCAGCCCTCGGCGCAGGACATCGAGTACCTGCTCGGCGCGGTCAACGGGTTCTTCGGGACGTCATTGAGAAGCGGACCAGGCCACCGGCGCCTACGCCGGAGTCCGGCCGCTGATCTCGAGCGGCGACAGCCGCAAGTCCGTGGACATCTCGCGCAAGGCCGAGCTGTATGAGACATCGAGCGGCCTGATCACGATCACGGGCGGCAAGCTGACCACCTGGCGGCGGATGGCCCGGCTCGTGGTCGACCGCATCGTCGAGCGCGACGGCCGCGAGGCGCCATGCCGCACCCACGAGATCCCCCTCGGCGCCCCCGTCGATCCGGCCGCGCTGGCCCGCGTCGGCGGCGTGCCGGAGGGCGCGTACGCGATGCTGGCCGGGCGCTACGGTCATGCCGCCGATCGCGTCCTGCAGCTCGCGGCGGCCGACCCCAAGCTGGCCGCGCCGATCATCGCCGAGCTGCCCGACCTCCTGGCCGAGGCGCCCTTCGCCGCCCGGCACGAGCAGGCGCGCACGGTCGGCGACGTCATGCTCCGCCGTACCCGCCTGGGGCTGCTGGCGGGACGTGAGCTCTGCGCCCCGGGCGCCGACGCGCCACGCCGCGTCGCCGAGGCGATGGGCGCGGCGCTGGGCTGGGGCGCAGCGCGGGTCGACGCCGAAGTCGCGCGCTTCGCCGAGGAGGCCCAGGCCGAGGGAATCGCGGTCGCATTCGATTCCCAGCCGGCCTGAGCGGCCGGCCGCCCGGCCGGGCCTCCGCGTCGTCGGTCGAACGCTCAGGCGTACTCGTCCACGAGCACCCCGCCGCTCACCGAATCGGCCACCGAGGAGCCGTAGCCGGTCTGGCTTGCGGAGGCCAGGAGCCCGCGGGGGCCGCTCGGGCCGGGACCACCCGGGCCGCCGGATTGACCGGGACCACCCGGGCCACCGGACTGACCGGGACCACCCACCCCGCCGGGGCCACCGGGACCGGTGCCGTTGATGATGCCGGTGGCCATCTGAGCCATCTGGGTGTCAGACAGCGCCGGCGCTCCCTGCGGCGCGTTGGCCTTCAGATCGGTCTCCACACTGGAGAGGAGATCGCTCGAGGAGATCCCGGCCTTGCCGGCCAGTGAGCTCAGGGTGCTTCTGGATTTCAGGTCGGTGGAGAGCTGGTCGGTGGAGATCCCGAGCAGCTGGGCGGTCTGGGTCATCGCCGGCGGCTGGGGCCGTTGGGCGGACTGGGTGTAGGACAGGGCGGTACTTGTCGCGCTGCCGATGGAACTGATGCTCATCCGTGGGTCACCTCTAGGTCGCGTTGCATGACGAACTGATCGGCCCGCTCCCTCCGAGCAACGTGAGATGGATCTAAGACGTAGGTAGGAGCGACCGCGGCGGCTCCGTTGCGTAAGCTCGGACTGCGATGGACGACCTGGCTCGATTCTGCGTGCGGATGCTGGGTGACGGCCCGGCGGCGCGCGCCGCCGAGGAGAGCGCCCGCGGGGGCGGCGACGGCGAGCGCTCGGCGATGCTCCGCGCCGCGGTGGCCGCGGTCCGCCGGGCTCAGAGCCCGCTTCCGAGCCCGCGCCCAACGCTCCGGCCGCCATCGAGCCGGGCGCGGACGAGCGTCCGACCGACCCGGCCGCTCTTCCACGAGGCGATCGCCCGCGAGCTGGCCGCCGCCACGGGCGGGCTGCCGCTGGACGAGCGCGAGGCGCTGGCCCTGCGCGAGCTCCTGGGCCTCGGCTACGGCGAGATCGCCGCCGCCACCGACGTGGCACCCGAGGCCGTGCCGCTGCTGCTGGCCCAGGCGCGCCTGGATCTCCGCACTCAACTGCGCGGCGCCGGGGCGCCACAGCCCGAGTGCGACGAGCGCGAGCGCGCCCTGCGCACGATCGCGCGCCGCCAGGACGGCGAGGAGGTGTCGGCCGCCGACGACGACTGGCTGATGGAGCACCTGGGCCACTGCCGCGGCTGCCGTCAGGCCCACGCGGCGATGCTCGAGGCATCGGCCTGCTACCGCGCCTGGGCCCTGACCGACACGCCCGGAGATCCCGTGGCCGCCGCTGCGACGCGGATCGTGAGCGCGCCCGCGCGCACGCTGGCCACCAGTCACGGTGAGCTCGGTCTGGGCGGTCGGCCGCTGCTCATGGGGATCGTCAACGCCACCCCGGACTCGTTCTCTGACGGCGCGTTGGCCCAGACGCTGGAGGCCCGGGTGGAGCTGGCGCGCTCGTTGCTGGCCGACGGGGCCGATCTCATCGACATCGGCGGCGAATCGGGCGTCACCAACCGGCCGCCCGTGTCCCCCGAGGAGGAGATCGAGCGGGTGGTACCGCTCATCGAGGCGGTGGCGGGCGGGCTGGGCGCGCGCGTGTCCGTGGACACCTACAAGCCCGCCGTGGCCCGGGCGGCGGTCGCCGCCGGCGCCTCGATCGTCAACGACGTCAGCGGCCTGCGCGACCCCGAGCTGGCCGACGTCTGCGCGCAGACGGGCGCCGCGCTGGTGCTCATGCACACCATCGCCCCGCCCAAGACCAAGCACCACGACCCCGGTCTCGACGGGCGGATCGTCGCCGAGGTGCAGCGCTTCCTCGCCGAGCGCATCGAGCTGGCGGTGTCGCGCGGGGTGGCCTTCGAGCAGATCATGGTCGACCCCGGGCCGGACTTCTCCAAGACCCCGGCGCAGACCGTCGCCGTGCTCCGCGCGCTGCCGGTGCTGCACGAGCTGGGCCGGCCCATCCTCCTGGCGGTGAGCCGCAAGGACTTCGTCGGGGCACTCACCCAGCGGCCACCACGGGCCCGGCTGGCCGGAACGCTCGCCGCGATGGCCCATGGGGTGTGGGCGGGCGCCCACGTGTTGCGCATCCACGACGTCGCCGACGCGGCCGACTTCCTCGCCGTCGCGACCGCGCTGGCAGGCGACGGCGAGGTGGAGTCCGGGCTGCGCGTGTCGGACACGCTGCGCTGGGACCAATCCGTCTCCGACTCGGCAGCGCGCTAGATTCAGGTCTACGAATCGCCGGTCGCTGGCCCAACGCGACCGGAGCCCACCGATCTTCACCCAAAGGAGTCCCATGTCAGTTCTCGATCGCAGTGCCCTGGAAGCAAGCCCCCTCGCCGACCTCCACGCGGTCGCATCAGAGCTCTCCATCGACGGCTACCGCCGTCTGCGGCGCGTCGAGCTCATCGACGCCATCCTCAACCGGCAGGAGGGCGGCGACGGCGAGGATGCGACGGCTGAGACGCCGGACGCCGAGCCCGTCAGCGAGGCCCCGGCCCGCCGGACCCGCCGGACCCGCAAGGCGCCCGAGCCCGACGCGGAGAGCGAGCCGGAGCCCGTCGCCGAGGCCGAGCCCGAGGCCCCGACCGAGGCTGAGCCTGAGGCCGAGAGCGATGACGACGAGGACGAGGAGCCCTCGCGTGGCCGGCGACGCCGCGGAAGGCGGGGCGGCCGCGGACGCTCATCGGGGCGCGACGAGGCTGACTCGAGGGACAACGGGCAGGCCGACGCCGTGGCCGAGGCAGAGGCGGACAGCGACTCCGATTCTGACGCTGACTCCGATTCCGATTCCGATTCCGAATCCGACGAGATCGTCGAGGGCGTCGTTGAGCTGCTCGCCAACGGCTCCGGCTTTGTCCGAGTCGATCCGCCCGACCCCTCCGACGACGATGTCTACATCTCCTCGGCGCAGGTCAAGCGCTGCGAGCTCGTCTCCGGGGACCGGATCGCCGGGCCCAAGCGGGCGCCGCGCCGCTCGGAGCGGTTCGCGTCCCTCATCCGCATCGAGACGATCAACGGCCGTCCCGCGGCCGAGCTGGCCGACAGCGTCCGCTTCGATGACCTGCCCGCGGCCTTCCCCGAAGACCGGCTGAAGATCGGCTCCGACGACCCGACGCTCAAGGCGATCGAGTGGCTGACTCCATTCGGCAAGGGGTCGCGGGTCACGATCGTCGGCGCGTCGCGCTCGGGCAAGAGTGAGGCTCTGCGCCGCCTGGTCACGGCGATGGCCGACCGGGAGGGCCTGTCGCTGTCCGTCGTCCTGGCCGGTGTAAGGCCGGAGGAGATCTCAGAGTGGAACGGTGGCCCGGTCACCCCGGCCGCCGCGGTGAGCTTCGCGGCCTCCGAGGACGCCCGCAACGGCGCCGTCGAGCCGGCCATCGACCAGGCCCGCCGGCTGGCCGCCCGCGGCGCCGACGCCGTCGTGTTCATCGACACGCTGGACGGGTGCAGCCCTGGCCTGGCCCGCAAGGCCCTCGGTGCCGCGCGCAACATCGTCGACGGCGGCTCGGTGACCATCATCGCCACCGCCTCGGCGCCGATCGGCGGCGAGACGACGGTCATCTCCCTCGACGTGGCGCTAACCAGCGCCGGGCGCTTCCCGGCGCTGGACCTGGCCGAGAGCGGGACGATGCGGCCCGAGCTGCTGGTCGGAGCGGCCGGCGCGGAGGCGATCGCCAAGACCCGCGCCGAGGACGCCTGACCGGTCCCCGATGCCAGCCGCGCTCGGTTAGGGCGCGCTCACGAAGAGCCGGCCCCGCATCTGCTCCTCGCTCTGGGGATGCAGGTCCCATAGCCCCTTGAGCCGTGAGCGGAGCTCCGGCGGGAGCCGGTCGACGCCGTGATGGTCGATCTCGACGAGGTTGCCGGCGGGATCGCGCACGTACATCTGCACCACGTCGCCGGGGAGCTCGACGAGATGGTTGCCGAAGGCGTTGTGGTCAAACGCATCGCGCCGCTCGGCGGCGCGGTAGACCGGCTCGAGGTCGGCGACGGTGATGCCGAGGTGATGGTGGCTGGTGGGCGTGAGGTCGCGCTCGAAGAGGTGCAGCTGGGTGTCGCCCAGCGCCAGCCACTGCACGGGCAGCCCGAAGTTGGGGGTCGGGATGCGCTCGGCGCCCAGCAGGTCGACGTAGAAGTCCACCGACTCCTGCAGGTTGCGTGCGTTGACGCTCACGTGGTTGATCTGTGGGCTCATGGCCGGTCGGCGGAAGTCTGACACGATCCCGCGGTGATTCCCCGGCTGGTGGCCACCGATCTGGACGGGACGCTCCTGCGCAGCGACGGCACGATCGACGCGCGCACGCGCGAGGCCATCGCGCGCGTGGAGGCCGAAGGGATCCCCGTGGTGCTGTGCACGGCGCGCCCGTCGCGCTGGATGGGGCCGCTGGCCCGGGCCACGGGCCACCGGGGGATCGCGGTCTGCTCCAACGGCAGCGTCATCTGGGACCTGCACACCGACACGGTGGTGGCCACCTTTCCCTTTGCCGTCGAGGCCGCGCGCGAGGTGGTGGCGCGGCTGCGCGCCGCCCTGCCCGATGCCACGTGGGCGCTGGAGCGTCACGGCGTCTTCTGCCGGGAGCCCCGCTATGTCCCGCACTGGCCCGTGCCCGACGACACGATCGTCGAGGAGATCGACGTGCTGCTGGGGGTCGCGCCGCTCCAGATGATGGTTCGCCACCCCTGGCTGACCGGTGATGAGCTCCTGGCCCGCGCGCGCGAGCTGTTGTCGGACCTCGCCGAGCTCAGCCACTCGAGCAACGCCGACACGTTGCTCGAGATCGGCGCAGCGGGGGTGAGCAAGGCGTCGGGCCTGGCCATGCTGTGCGCGCGCCGGGGCATCGACCGCGGCGACGTCCTGGCCTTCGGCGACATGCCCAACGACCTGGCGATGCTCGAGTGGGCGGGGCGCAGCGTCGCCGTCGCCAATGCCCACGCCGAGGTCATCGAGATCGCCGACGAGGTCACCGCATCCAATGACGAGGGTGGGGTGGCCCAGGTGCTGGAGCGGCTGCTCGAGACCGGTCAGTAGGCGGTGCAGCGTGACCGGTGGCGCGGCGAGGCCTTGTAGCGGGGCTGCTGCCCGCGCTGCCACAGGAGCTGGTCCAGCCCCGCGGCGCTGAGGCCGGGCGCCGGCGGTGCGGCGGCCACGAGCAGCTCGACGGCGTGGACGGCGCAGGCGCGGATCTCGACCTCCTCGGACGAGCCGTGGCGGATGAGCTCCTCGCGGTCGATCCGGGCCACCAGCTCCGGGTCAAAGCGCAGGATCCCGTCCAGGCGGAGTACGTGGGGGACGAGGTTGTCAGCGAACATCGTCAGCCGGTGGAGGTCGGGGAAGCGCGCCACGCCGGCGCGCTCGAGATCGGCGGCGGCGATCTGGGCACGCTTGAGGAAGGGGATGGTGAGCTCGCCGTAGCGCGAGACGTCGGCAAAGGACGGCCACGTGCCGAGGCGCCGGGCGAGGACGACGGCTGACCCCTCCGCCGCGTCGGGAACGGCGCCAAAGCGGCCGGCGTGCTCGGCGCTCACCCGCTCGCCGACGTCGCGCAGGGAGGCGGCGTACAGCGCCATCAGCTCGTGGTCGGGGTCCTGGCCCAGGATCGGTCCGAGGGTGGCGGCGTCGAGCTGGGTGAGCTGGGCGGCGGTCCAGCCGCCGTGGTGGTCGAACCTGTCTTGCAGGGCGGCGGCGATCGTGTTGTAGCCCGAGAGGCCGTCACGCTTGCGCAGCGTCGGAAACCAGCCCGAGCCGAAGTTGATGGCGTCCAGCGTCAGCCAATAGGCGGCCGCGGTCTCAAGCGTGGCCGGGGTGTGCGGCGGCGCCGGCGGCTGGGGTTCCCGTCCCGGCTCCGACTCCGGCACCGGGCGCGGCGAGAGCGCGGCGGCGTAGGCCGGGATCGCCTGGGTGACGACGGTGACGCTGCGTGCCTGCGTGGCCACGGTGGCGCAGGCGTGGCGGAGCTCGTCCATGGCCACAGGATGACGGCGGTGCCCGCCGGGCCTGTCGCTAACGTCAATCGCAGATCCATGCCCGAGCTCACCAGCGACCTCGAGGCCCTGCTCAGCGGCCTCAACGAGCCCCAGCGCGAGGCCGTCACCTACGGGCCCGGGCCGCAGCTCATCCTCGCCGGCGCAGGCTCGGGCAAGACGCGCGTGCTCACCCACCGCATCGCCTACCTGGTGGCCACCGACGCCGCCAAGCCCAACGAGATCCTGGCCATCACCTTCACCAACAAGGCGGCGGGGGAGATGCGCGACCGCGCCGAGCTGCTGGTGGGCCGCCGCGTGCGCGCGATGTGGGTGATGACCTTCCACGCCGCCTGCGCCCGCATGCTCCGCGCCGAGGCGGCCCGCCTCGGCTACACCCGCCAGTTCACGATCTACGACACGGCGGATTCACGCCGGCTCATCAAGCGCTGCCTCGACGACCTCGGCATCGACCCCAAGCGCTTCACACCCGGCTCCGTCCACGCCCAGATCTCCGACGCCAAGAACAAGCTGCGCGACGCCGACGCCTACGCCCAGATGGTCGGCTCCTTCTTCGAACAGACCGTCGCCGACGTCTACGGCTCCTACGAGCGCGAGCTGCACCGCATGAACGCGATGGATTTCGACGACCTCCTCGTCCGCGCCGTCAACGTCCTCGAGCTCTTCCCCGAGGTCCGCCAGCGCTACGCCACCGGCTTCCGCCACGTCCTCGTCGATGAGTACCAGGACACCAACCACGCCCAGTACCGCTGGCTCCAGCTCCTCGCCGGGGAGCACCGCAACCTGATGGTGGTCGGCGACGACGCCCAGTCGATCTACGGCTTCCGCGGGGCCGACATCACAAATATTCTCGAGTTCGAGGATTCGTATCCCGACGCCCACGTGGTGAAGCTCGAGCAGAATTACCGCTCGACGCAGACGATCCTCGATGCGGCGAATGCGGTGATCCGCAACAACCGGGGGCAGAAGCCCAAGTCGCTGTGGTCGGATCTGGGGCAGGGGGATCCGATCAAGGTGCGTGAGCTCGATGATGAGCACGCCGAGGCGCGGTATGTCACCGGCGAGATCCAGCGGATGGTGGACGAGGGGACGTCGCGAGCGGAGATCGCGGTCTTCTATCGGACCAACTCGCAGTCGCGGGTGCTGGAGGACACACTGGTCCGGGCCGAGATCGCCTATCAGGTGGTCGGAGGCACCAAGTTCTATGACCGCGCGGAGATCAAGGACGCCATCGCCTACCTGACGGTCCTGGTCAACCCGCAGGACGTGGGCGCGTTCACGCGGATCGTCAACTCCCCGCGCCGCGGCATCGGCAACACGACCGTGTCCCGACTGCTCTCGCACGCCAACACGACCGGAGAGACCGTGTGGGAGTTGGCGGCCGCCCCCGAGGAGGTCCCTGGCCTGGGCGCCGCGGCGATCAAGTCGCTGCGGCGGTTCATGGGCACGATGGAGGTCCTCGCCGAGCGCGTCGCCGCCCCCACCCACCCCGCGATCTCGGTGCTGCTCAAGGAGATGCTCTCGGAGAGCGGCTACCTGGAGTCGCTGGAGAACGAGCGCACGATCGAGGCCCAGGGGCGGATCGAGAACCTGGAGGAGCTGGTCAACGTCGCCGTGGAGTACGACGGTGGGACCGAGGAGCCCTCGCTGGAGGAGTTCCTGCAGGGGATCGCGCTCGTCGCCGACGCCGACACGCGCGAGGACGACGAGGGCCTGGTGACCCTCATGACCCTCCACAACGCCAAGGGCCTGGAGTACCCGATCGTGTTCATGATCGGCTGCGAGGAGGGCGTCTTCCCGCACAGTCGGGCGCTGGACGAGGGCGGCCTGGAGGAGGAGCGGCGGCTCTGTTACGTGGGCATCACCCGGGCCGAGCGCGACCTGTATCTCACCTCGGCCCGGACCCGCACGGTGTTCGGCGCGCGCAACTTCGGTGCGCCCAGCCGCTTCATCGCCGAGATCCCCGCCGATCTCACCGATCGCGAGGTCCAATCACCGCGGGCCTTCGGCGGCATGCGCGCGCGGGTGACGTCGTGGAGCTCCGGGAATACGACCCCATCCGCCCACGGCGACCTGCCCAGCCGCGACGATCCGCCGCCGCCCGCGTTCCGCATGGGTGATGACGTGGTGCACGCCGCCTTCGGCGAGGGCGTGGTGACCGGGCTGGAGCCCGGCGGGATCGTCGTCATCCGGTTCAGCCAGAGCGGCACCGAACGCAAGCTCGTCGCCGACCTGGCGCCCATCTCCAAACGCTGATTTATGTTCAGCCGCCGCCGCGGATCCAATACCGTGGAGCGCTGATGGCGACGGCCACCACGGACCAGCAGGCCCCCTCCGGCGGCGACGAGGCCGCGAGCAGCGCGCCCGCGCGCCCGCCGCGCATCCGCGTGGGCGCCCTGGTCAGCGCCACCAGCGCGCTGGCCCTGTTGGTGATCATGTTCGCGACCGAGTGGTACGGCGTGGCCGGCGTGCCCGACCCCTCGGCGGTGCGTCCCGCGGTCTCGACCGCGGAGAACGCGTGGCACGGGCTCACCGTGACCCGGTGGGTGCTGCTGGCGACGATCGTGGCCTCGGTCGGCGCGGTGGTGCTGCATGCATCCCAGCGCGCGCACGGGAACAAGACCGACACCAGCCTCATCGTCGCCGCCCTCGGCGCGCTCAGCGCGGTGCTGCTCATCTGGCGTGTGCTCATCGTGCTGCCGGCCGGCAACCGCGTCATCGATCAGAAGCTGGGCGCCTTCCTGGGCCTGCTCTGCGCGCTGGGGATCGCGTGGGGCGGTTATGAGGCGATCCGCGAACAGCGCGCGCGGGACCGCGCGGCCGGCGCGGTCGGTCCGCGCCATCGGCGCCCACGCCTATCCAGGCGACGCTCCGGCGTGTAGTCTTTTGGTGCCTCCGGGAAGGAGGCGCGCAGGAGGGCGTCTGTGGATGACGAACACATTGTTCGCATCATCACGATCGGTGACCAACCAATAGGAGGGGCTTCGTGAAGTTCGACTCGGTATCTCGGGATGACTGGATCCTGGCGGGAGTAGCGCTGTTGCTCATCATCGTTCTGCTGTTCCTGCCGTGGTTCAGCATCACCTTTGGGCCGTTCTCGGCCTCGTTGACCGCGACCGACGCCCCGGATGGCGCGTTCGGCATCCTCGCCGTTCTGTCCGCCGTCGTGCTCATCGCCGACCTCGGCGTGGAGCGCCTGTCCCCGGGCACGGCACTGCCGAACATCGGCGGCAGCCGGACGCAGACCCGGTTCGTGATCGCGTGCGTGACGGCGCTGTTCGTGTTCCTGAAGTTCGTGTTCAACATCCATTTCTCGGACTTCGGCTTCGGCTTCTATGCGGCCGTCGTCCTCACCATCGGACTCGTCTGGGTGGCGTTCCAGACGCGCAGCGGCGCGTCGCTCGTGGGCAACATCCACGTCGGTCGGTAGGTCGGCAGGTCGGCAGGTCGGTCGGAGAAGGTCGCCGCGGCGGAGTGGTGCAGTTCTCACGCCTTCGCCGCGGCGAGATCATCGTCGCTCTCAGCGCGGTGGTGCTGATCGTGCTGATGCTCGCGGTGCCGTGGGTGTCGTTCGCGAACCCCGGCGGCGGGCACACCACCGCCAACGCCTGGACGAGCTTCCCCACGCTGCGATGGCTCCTTCTGGTCACCGCGGTCCTGGGGCTGCTGGTGGTCTACCTCCAGGGGGCGCGTTCCGCGCCGGCTCTCCCCGTCGCGCTCGACGTGGTCCTGGTCACCCTGGCCGCGATCACGACGCTGGTGCTGCTCATCCGCCTGCTCACGGGATCGGGCAGCCCCGAGGTCGGCGGCTGGCTCGGGCTGGTGGCCACCGCGGCGCTCACCGCCGGCGCCTTTACGGCGCTGCGCGAAGAGGAGGGCTGGGATCCGAACTCACCCACCCCCGATCATCCCATCGAGACCATCGAGCTGAGCCAAATCGGCGAGCAACACTAAGGGGACGTCCCCTAAACTCGCGGGCGTGAACCTCGAGCGCGCACAGGTCCTCCACGTGGCCAAGCTGGCCAAGCTGGAGCTCAACGACGAAGAGGTCGAGCGGATGGGCGTCGAGCTTTCCAAGGTGCTCGATCACGTCGATCGCATCCGCGAGCTGGACCTCGACGGCGTCGTGCCCACCTCGCATGCCGTGGACGTAGCCGGCGTCATGCGCGCCGACGAGCCGCAGCCGTGCCTGGACCGCGACGTGATCCTGGCCGAGGCCCCCGAACCCGTGGACGGCGGCTTCGGCGTCCCCAGCCCGGGCCCGGGCGACGAATGATGCGCGGTACGGGGACATCGCAGCGCGCCCGGCGGAGCCAGCCGTGAGCGAGCTCATAGAGCTGACCGCGGCCGAGGCGGCCGCCAAGCTTCGCGCGCGGGAAATCGACGCGGCCGAGCTGTTCGAGGCCTACCGCGCCCGGGCCGCCGCCGATGACCTCAACGCCTTCACATGGGTCGCGGTCGACGCTCCGGCGGCCGACCCCGACGCGCCCCTGGCCGGGGTCCCCCTGGCGGTCAAGGACCTGTTCTGTACCGAGGGCGTGCCCAGCCAGGCCGGCAGCAAGATCCTGGAGGGCTACCGGCCCCCGTACACCGCCACCGTGGTCTCCAACGTCACGCAGGCCGGCGCGACCCTGTTGGGCAAGACCAACCAGGACGAGTTCGCGATGGGCTCGTCCAACGAGAACTCGGCGTTCGGCCCCGTGCTCAACCCGTGGGACCGCGCGCGCGTGCCCGGCGGCTCGTCCGGCGGCAGCGCCGCGGCGGTGGCGGCCGGCCTGGCGCCGTGGGCGTTCGGCACCGACACCGGTGGGTCCATCCGCCAGCCGGCGGCCCTGTGCGGGATCGTCGGGATCAAGCCCACCTACGGCGCCTGCTCGCGCTGGGGCATGATCGCCTTCGCGTCGTCGCTGGACCAGGCGGGCCCCTTCACGCGCAACGTGACCGACGGCGCGCTCCTGCTCTCCCACATGGTCGGCCACGACCCCAGGGACTCGACGTCGGTGGCGATGCCCGAGCCGATCCGTCTGCCCACCGCCCAGGACCTCAAGGGGATCCGCCTCGGTGTCCCGGAGGAGTTGCTGGGCGGCTCCGACGATGACACCGGCATCGAGCCGGGCGTCCGGGAGAGCTTTGAGGCCACGTTGAAGCTGGCCGAGAGCCTCGGCGCCACGGTCGACACCTGCCACCTGCCGCACGCGCCCCACGCGCTTTCCGCCTACTACCTGATCGCACCTGCGGAGGCGTCGGCCAATCTCGCGCGCTATGACGGCGTGCGCTACGGGCTGCGCGTCGCCGGCGACGCCGACCTGGACACCATGTACAGCCGGACGCGCGCGACCGGCTTTGGCCCCGAGGTCAAGCGCCGGATCATGCTCGGGACCTACGCGCTCTCCAGCGGCTACTACGACGCCTACTACGGGACCGCACTGAAGGTGCGCACCAAGATCTCCGAGGACTTCCGCACCGCGTTCGACGAGTTCGACTTCGTGGTGACCCCCACGAGCCCCTGGACGGCGTTCGAGCTGGGCGCCAAGACCGCCGACCCATTGGCGATGTACCTCAACGATTTCTGCACGGTCCCGATGTCGCTGGCCGGCATCCCGGGGATCTCGATCCCCTCGGGCCTGAGCGACGGCCTCCCGGTGGGCTTCCAGCTCGCCGGTCCGGCGTTCTCAGAGAGCCGCATGATCGACGCGGCGTACGCGCTGGAGCAGGCGATCGGCTTTGACGGAAGCGGGGCACGGGTATGAGCAGCGGCGGCTACGAGCCCGTCATCGGGCTGGAGATCCACGTCCAGCTCAAGACCCGGACGAAGATGTTCTGCGGCTGCGAGCTGTCGTTCGGCGATCCGCCCAACGTCCACTGCTGCCCGGTGTGCCTGGGGCTCCCGGGAGCTCTCCCCGTCGTCAATGCGCGCGCGGTGGACTTCGCGGTGATGATCGGCCTGGCGCTGGGCTCGGAGATCGCGCCGCGGTCGATCTTCCACCGCAAGAACTACTTCTATCCCGACTCACCCAAGGCCTACCAGATCTCTCAGTACGACGAGCCCATCTGCCACGGCGGCCGGCTGGGGGACGTGCGGATCCACCGCGTGCACCTGGAGGAGGACGCGGCCAAGCTCGTGCACGTCGGCGAGAGCGGGCGCATCCACGGCTCGGATCGCAGCGTGGTGGACTTCAACCGCTGCGGGACCCCGCTGGTGGAGATCGTCACCGAGCCCGACCTGCACTCACCTGAGCAGGCGCACGACTGGCTGACCCTGCTGCGCACGACCCTGCGCCAGCTCGGCGTCTCGGACGTCAACATGGACGAGGGGTCGCTGCGCTGCGACGCCAACGTGTCCATCCGCCCGGCCGGCTCGACTGAGCTCGGCACCAAGGCCGAGCTCAAGAACATGAACTCGTTCCGCTTCCTGGAGCGGGGGGTCCGAGCTGAGATCGAGCGCCAGACCAAGCTGGTGCAGGCCGGCGAAGCGGTCGTCCAGGAGACGCTGCACTACGACCCGACCTCGGATCGACTCACATCGCTGCGCTCCAAGGAGGAGGCGCACGACTACCGCTACTTCCCGGAGCCCGACCTCGTCCCGCTGCTCGTCACCGACGAGATCCTGGGGGCGGCGCAGGCCGCCATCCCCGAGCTGCCGGCCGACCGCATGGAGCGCTTCGAGCGGGAGCTGGGGCTGGCCCCCGGCATGGCGCGCGACCTGACCTTCCGCCGGGAGCTGGCGGACTACTACGAGCGGGCGCTGGCCGAGGCGCCGGCGGGCAAGGTGACGCCTGTTGAGGTGGCCAACTGGATCCCGCAGCTGGTGGAGCGCATCGGCTCGGGCTCTGATCCGGCCGAGAGCCGGGTCTCGCCCAGGGCGCTCTCGGCGCTGGCGGCGATGGTCTCAGCCAAGGAGGTCAGCCGCGACGCCGCCCGTGAAGTGCTGACCAAGCTCGTGGACGACGGTGGCGACCCAGCGGCGATCGTGGAGCGCGAGGGACTGGGGGCGATCAGCGCCGACGACGGCGACGGTCTGGTGACGATCGTCGACGCTGCCATCGCCGCCGACCCCGATGCCGCCGCCAAGGTCAGGGAGGGCAACATGAAGGCGATCGGGCCGCTCGTGGGCTACGTGATGCGCGAGACCAAGGGGCGGGCCGATGGGGGCGAGGTCACCCGCTTGATCCGTGAGCGCGTCGGCAAGAGCTGAGCGCGGGCGTCAAAGCAGCCCCGCCGGTGAACCGACGGGGCTGGGATATGACCTTACCTTCCGTGGTTGCGCCCGTCGGCGCGGTCGGTTATTGGACCCCGCGGGAGAAACGGCGAACCACAAGTCCGGCGCCCAGGAGGGCACCGCCGCCGACGACAAGCAGGCCGACATCAAGGCCGGTGAACGGCAAGGTACTCGCCGTGCTCGTGGTCGTGGGTGAGGTTCCCGTCGTCCGGGAGGTGGTGTTGCTCGCCACCTGGCAGAGCTGAGCGTTGTAGCTCTGGCAGGTCGAACTGGCAGCGAACGCCGCGCTCGGCAGCACGGCTATCGCTAGGAGCGCAAGGCTCACAATCAACGTCACGATGCGTTTCATTTGTCCCGCAAACCTTTCTAGATCTTGCAAGCGAAGGACCGGCACATCTCAGTGGCCCTCACTTACCCCGGACATGATCGTACCGCAAGATGGAGCAAAAGCACAGGGTTCTTATCCCGGAGTTAGGCAAATTATGCAAACACCGTTTGATTATTTCTCCTCATTGCAGAAGGACAAGAAGTTTGAACGCCTCGTCGGACGTCAGCGGAGATTTGCTGAAGACGCGCTGCAGCGCGTCCTGAACGGCCGGTTGACGGGCGTTGATGTGCTTGGCGACGACGAAGTCCCGATGGGCCTGCTCGGGCTCGCCCAGCGCTGACTCCGCCAGGCCGGCGCCCAGCCACGAGAACCACCCGCCTGGCTCGGCCGAGAGCGAGTTGCGGAACTGGCGCAAGGCCAGTGTCCATCGGCCATTTCGCAGCGCGATGGCGCCTGCCAGGCGTCCCGGATCTGAGCTGAGCGGGTTGAGCTTGGCCGCCAGCCGGAGATCGTCGAGGGCGGCCGAGCTGCTGGTGGCCGACGCACGTGAGGCGACCTGCACCTCGTGGGCGGAGAGGTAGGGGAAGGCCAGCACGACGGTAAGGCAGGCCAGGACGACGAGGCCGGTGGCGATCCGGACCGGAGCGGGCACTCGCGGCCGGCGAGGGGGGGCTTCGGGGGAGTCCGCAGGCGTCTCGGCGGGCTCCGGGGGCATCTCGGCGGGCTCTGGGGGCGCGTCGCCGGACTCCGCGGGCGCTACGGTCGGGCCCGGTGTGACTCCAAGGGCGGTCCCCAGGCCGCCGGCGGCCCCCAGGAACCCCAGCGCGGGCCCACTGAGCGCAGGCACCTCCCAGAACCAGTCGATGGATCCATGGATCAGCCAGACGACGAGGGGCAGGAGCAGCGCCGCGGCGAGGAGCCGGGTATCGGCGTCCCCGTGGCGGCGGGTGCGGGCCGCCGCCATGATCGCGGCGACCAGGAAGCCGCCGAAGAGCAGGAAGCCCACGATGCCCGTGTGGGCGAGCAGGCGCAGCTCCAGGCTGTGCGTCCAACTGGGCTCCTCGCCCGTGTGGCGGAGGGTGAGGTAGTAGTCGCCGAAGTTGTCCTGGCCCAGGCCCCCGATCGGATGCTGCTCGAAGGCGTGCAGCGCGACTCGCCAGTAGTCGTAGCGACCGCTGCCGACGTCGGTGAAGTGCGAGCTGCCGTAGACGGCCTCCGCATGGGCGAACCCGTGCCACTGGCGCGAGATGAACTGGAAGGGGTGGCCTTTGCTCACCGCCAGGCCTCCGGCGAGCACGCCCGCCACTCCGATGATCGCGAGCACGCTGCCCACGGCCCGGCGCTGCGCCCGCCCCAGGCCGGGCCCGCGATACAGGCTGTCGGCCCAGGCCGCGAGGGTGCCGAGCACGAAGGCGCCGACGCACATCGCCAGCGCGGGGCGGCCGGCGTGGATGGCCAGCGCGCGCAGCGGGTCCGATGGCCCGCTCTGGTAGACGTGCAGGAGCCGCCGGACCGGGATCAGGGCCGCGATCACCGGGATCACGGCGGCCCCCGCCACCCGCAGGCGGTCCGGGACGATCACGATCGCCACCAGCGCGATGAGCGGCAGCGTGAACAGCCATCCCCGGCTCTGGACGATGGTGGCCAACTGAAGCGAGACGGCGGCGAAGGCCACCAGCAGCCCCCGCACCGGGCCGGCGAGGCGCCGCCACGATGCCAGCACGATGCAGACGAGCGCGTCGATCGTGAACAGCGCGGCCGTGGAGTTGATGTAGCCGGTCGGGGCGACCAGGCGCCCGCCGAAGAACAGCACGGTGACGTTGGCCCCCGACGCCAGCCGCACCATGAGCACCATGCCGACGACCCCGACGCCGCCGGCGAACAGCAGCAGCGCGCCGACCGCCGTCTCCTTGGTCCACGGCAGGGCGGTGAGGAGCGTGAAGATGAGCAGGTACAGCAGCGCCCGGTTGCTGCCGTCCAGGGCGATGCCCGGGTACTGGGCCCAGGTCATCGACAGGTAGGACCAGGCGACGTAGCCGGTGAACAGGCCGACGGCGATCGCGCTGGTCCGCGACAGCCTCAGGTGGCCGCGGAACACGCCGGCGAACACCGCGGCGAACGTGGCCAGCAGGAGCAGCGCACCCCAATACCAGGTGCTGGCGTCAAAGCCGCCGTTCTGGATCGCCCACACGAGCATGAGGGCGACGGCGACAAGAGCGGGCAACCCGGCGCGCAGATGGGGTCGCAGCCTCGGCTGGAGGTCGGACAACGGCGCCATGTTGCCAGAAGCATCGGCGCGAGGCGCCCGGTGCTCAAGCCCGCACGTCGCCGGTCCGGCACGTTGCCCGCGCCCGTAGGTTGCTAGCCTCCAGGCCGCTCGAGGCCTGCATGACCAGCGAACGCCTGTCGGTCGTCATACCGGCCTTCAACGCCGCAACAACCGTCCGCTCCGCGGTCGGCTCGACCCTGCGTCAGACCTCGCCGGTCCTCGAGGTGATCGTGGTCGACGACGGCTCCACTGACGCGACCGCTGAGGTGGTGGCCGGCATCGATGATCCGCGCGTCCGGCTCGTGTCCCAGACCAACGGTGGCCCCTCGGCGGCCCGCAATGCGGGGATCGCGGCGGCCCGCGGGGAATGGGTTGCGTTCCTTGACTCAGACGACCTGTGGCTGCCCCGCTACGTGGAGACGGCCACGGCGGCCCTGACCGCGGCGTCCAACCCGGGCTTTGCCTACACCGACGCCTATGTGTTCCATGCCGGCCGCGGCCAGGTCAAGCAGGGCTCGGCGATGGATGCGCTCGACCCGCCCCCACCTGACCGGGCGAGCTTCCTGGCCGCGCTGCTGCGCCGCAACTTCGTGTTCACGTCGGCCACGGTGCCGGCGGCGGTGCTCTCGGCGGTCGGCGGCTACGACGAGTCGCTGGCGCTGTCGGAGGAGTACGACCTGTGGTTGAGGATCCTCGTCGCCGGGTTCGATCCGGTGTGGATGGGGGGGCGGCTGGCCATCTACCGGATGCATCCGGGCCAGACCTCACACCAGATCCTGGCCATGAAGAAGACGGCGGCGCGCGTCTACCACGGCCTGCCCGAGGAGGACATGCCGTCCGAGGATGCCCGGCGGGCGCTGCGTGACCGCCGTGCGGGCGCCGATCGCGAGGTGGCCATCGTGGCCGGTCAGGCGGGTGGGGCGTCGCTGGCGCGCCGTGCGCGCAACGTGCTGGGCGCCGTCCGCAAGCGCGCCGGGCTGACCTGGTCCTGGTATGACGAGCCGCCCGCGGAGATCACCGATGCGTTCGGTGACCTGAGGACCGTCGATCAGGCGTAGCCGGCCGGGTGGCGGGGCCCGGGCTGGCGGCGGGGTGGTCAGCGCCGGCGGCGGGTGCCCGGGCCGGCGGCGGGTGGTCAGCGCTGGCGGGTGGAGCGGCGCACGGCCGCGGAGGCCGACGACGTGCAGGCGGCGGCGCGGTTGGTGCCCTTCTTGCTGTGCGACGTCTTGGAGGCCTTGCAGCTGCGCGCGCTCACCGACGCGATGTGCGCGATGTCCGAGTGCCGCTTGGTCTTGGGCTGCTTCTTTTTCGGGGAGTGCTTGGCCGGCGGCGAGGTGACGGGCGCCGGCTTGGTCACCGGAGCGCTGGCGACCGGCGTGGGCGCTGGCGTCGGGGAGACGGGGGCGTTGGTGGCCGGCGGCGCGGTCGAGACCGGAGTGCTGGGAGGGGTGCTCGCCGGCGGGGTGCTGGTCGGCGGGGTGCTCGTCGGCGTGGTGGTGGTCGGCGGCGTCGGGTCTGAGGTCGTGGTGCCCGAGCCGTTGCACAGGCCCTCGGCCCAGCACGGGTCGACGACGCGCAGGTTGTTGAGCGGGATGACCGGGCCCGCCATGATCCACCGGTTCAGCGGCGAGTAGTACCAGCCGCCCTGCTGGGAGATGTAGTTGTCCATGAGGGAGGGGCCGCCGAGGCTGGTGTAGGAGATGTCGGATTCGGCTTCGAGTTCGATGTTGTTGATTCCGTCGGTGTCGTTGACGTACATGCCGTAGTGGGCCATGGCGGTCATGATGGTTTTTTCCCAGGTGGGGGCGCCGGAGTTGGCGATCTGGGTGTCGGTCATGTTGAGTTGGAAGAGGGTGCCCATGGGGGTGGCGGTGCCGGTGTTGGTGTTGCCTTGGAGTTGGTTGCAGGGCATGCCGTTGGCGCCTTGGGCGGGGTAGACGGTGCCGTTGGTGCAGGGGACGTTGATGGCCAGGGCGTGGTTGATGGTGCCGGAGGCGAGTTCGGGTTCGGTGATCAGGCCGGCGAGGGTGGAGAAGCCGGCGGCGGTGCCGCCGCCGCCGAGGCCGGTGCCTTGGTTGGGTCCGGCGGGGATTTCGGCGCCGGCCCAGACGTTGAGGGTCTGGTGGTCAGCGGACCAGGTGGCGTGTTCGAAGTCGTATTCGAGCTGGTTGGCTTGGTCGACGACGGTCATGTGCATGTCGGAGCCGTTGTCTTGGGGCATGGCGCCGGCGGGGATGTGGATCTGTTGGCCGTCGATGTTGACCTTGTTTTGGCCGGTGCAGGTGCCGGGCCCCCACTCATAGGTGCAGTGGATGGTGACCGTGGGGTCAGAAGCGCGGGAGTAGTAGACGCCGTCGCGGCCGTCATCGGAGGTGAAGGCGAACTGGCCGGTGCCGCCTTCAAAGCCGTATTGGTTGGCGGTGAGATTGGCGAGGATCGCGGAGGAGTCAGACGCGATGGTGGGGTTGGCCGGCAGCGGGCGATTGAACGGCGAACTGGAGCTATAGGGCCGCCAGCACCCCGTCGGGAAGTTCGACGCCGAGAACGAACCAAACGCCTGGGTGCAGACCGACGTGTCAGCGGACGCCGGGGGCGTGCCGATCATCAGCGCGGAAAAGAGCACGGCCAGCGGCAACACCAGTGCGGACAGTCTAGGAATGCGGCTGGTGAAGAAGTCCCGGTTCATCGCGTCTGCTGGCTCATCGGCGCGCCGCGGCGAAGGCCAAAACAAGACGGCGCTGGGCTACAACGAACGTTGGTGGGCGCCGGGAGGCGGCCAGAACGGTTGATAGATTCGCCCCGCATGTCCGGAGCGCGCAGGAGGATCCTGTCGACGCTGTTCTGCGCCGACCCGCCGATGGCGGTCTGGCAGGAGCGGGTGGACATGCTGCGTCCGCGCGACGGAGACGCGGCGACGATCGCCACGATCGTGAGCCGGGCCGGACGCTACGACGCCGTCGTCCTGGACGGCTCGGCGCGGCGTGACCAGGTGGCCGCGGCGCTGGTCCGACGGCTGCCCCGCCGCCCGGCGATCGTCATCGCCGACTCGACCTGGAAGGCCGACGGCGGGCTCGATACCACCATCAACCGGGTGGGGATCCGCATGATCGACGGCCGGCGGACGACGTTCTGCGTGCTCACGCGGTTCGAGACCGAGAGCTTCCCGCGCACCTGGGGCCTGCGGTCAAGCCGCGTCTGCTTCACGCCGTGGCCCGCGACGCTCAAGGATGATCTCCCGTCCACCGACAACGGGCGCGTATTCGCGGGCGGCAACTCGCTGCGCGACTACGGGCCGCTGATCGAGGCCGCGGCTGACCTCCGCGCGCCGGTCGACATCGCCACGAGCGTCGTGGCGCCCGACGAGGCCGGGCCGGTTGCCGCCAACCTCACGATCGGTCCGCACCCCCAGGCGGAGTACGACGAGATGCTCCGGGCCGCCGCGGTCGTGGTGGTCCCTCTCCAGGCACGCGAGGACCGCTGCTCGGGGCAGACGACGTACGTCAACGCCATGGCCCGGGGCAAGGCGATCGTCGTCACCGACACGCCCGGGGTGCGCGACTACATCCGGGACGGCGAGACCGGCCTCATCGTCGCGCCCGGGGACGCCGCCGCGATGGCCCAAGCGGTCACGCGGTTGCTCGAGGACCCCGCCGAGCGAGCGCGGATCGGGCGTCAGGCGCGCGAGCGCGCACTCGGTGAGCTGACACTGACGCACTACGCGACGCGCCTGCTCGAGGTGGTGGACGAGACGCTGGCGGCTCCGGCGCCGCGTCGTTGAGGTCAGCTGCGCGGGGGTGAGGTCAGCTGCGCGGCGCTGAGTGCTGAGCCGAGGTCAACTGCGGGCGAAGCGCATCTCGGCGATGTAGCCGTGGCCGCCGCGAGCGAGATGGCGGACGCTGGCGACGCCGGCCAGCCGGGCGCGCGCGTTCGAAGTCGGTGCGGGCGAGCCCGGGCAGGTCCCCTGGGCGAAGCAGGTGCTGATGACGCGGAGCTTGTTGAGGGGGATGGCGTGGTTGGTGTTGAGGATCCAGCGTTTGAGGGGGGCGTAGTAGGACCCGCCCTTGTTCTTGATGTAGTTGTCCATGAGGGAGGGGCCGCCGAGGCTGGTGTAGGAGATGTCGGATTCGGCTTCGAGTTCGATGTTGTTGATTCCGTCGGTGTCGTTGACGTACATGCCGTAGTGGGCCATGGCGGTCATGATGGTTTTTTCCCAGGTGGGGGCGCCGGAGTTGGCGATCTGGGTGTCGGTCATGTTGAGTTGGAAGAGGGTGCCCATGGGGGTGGCGGTGCCGGTGTTGGTGTTGCCTTGGAGTTGGTTGCAGGGCATGCCGTTGGCGCCTTGGGCGGGGTAGACGGTGCCGTTGGTGCAGGGGACGTTGATGGCCAGGGCGTGGTTGATGGTGCCGGAGGCGAGTTCGGGTTCGGTGATCAGGCCGGCGAGGGTGGAGAAGCCGGCGGCGGTGCCGCCGCCGCCGAGGCCGGTGCCTTGGTTGGGTCCGGCGGGGATTTCGGCGCCGGCCCAGACGTTGAGGGTCTGGTGGTCAGCGGACCAGGTGGCGTGTTCGAAGTCGTATTCGAGCTGGTTGGCTTGGTCGACGACGGTCATGTGCATGTCGGAGCCGTTGTCTTGGGGCATGGCGCCGGCGGGGATGTGGATCTGTTGGCCGTCGATGTTGACCTTGTTTTGGCCGGTGCAGGTGCCGGGCCCCCACTCATAGGTGCAGTGGATGGTGACCGTGGGGTCAGAAGCGCGGGAGTAGTAGACGCCGTCGCGGCCGTCATCGGAGGTGAAGGCGAACTGGCCGGTGCCGCCTTCAAAGCCGTATTGGTTGGCGGTGAGATTGGCGAGGATCGCGGAGGAGTCAGACGCGATGGTGGGGTTGGCCGGCAGCGGGCGATTGAACGGCGAACTGGAGCTATAGGGCCGCCAGCACCCCGTCGGGAAGTTCGACGCCGAGAACGAACCAAACGACTGCACACACACCGAGGAGGCCGCCGATGCGGGGCCCGCGGAGGTCAGCGCGGGAACCAGCAGGCACGCAAAAAGCGCAGCAAAACGTGTGAGTGTGCAGCGGCGACTCAAGAGATGGGTGGTGCACGGCGAGGGGGGGTGACCGTGCTATCGGCAGGACTTCCAGAGACTTGAGTCGACTACACCGCATTCGATCAACTGTTGAGGTTTGCGGCAGGCTTGGTGAGAAAAAGGTCCACGGTCAGCGCAATCCGGGCTCCGCCATGCAGAACAAACGTTGAGGCTGTGTCACTGCACTGAGGCGCCGGCGACGCTCTACCGTCTAGCGAACCCGGGGAGCCGCCCCGCCAGCGAGCGAATGTCCTCGCGGCGCGGACGATCGACGATCAGCAGGACCGCGAGGTACACGATGAGCCCGATGGCGGCCTCGGCGCAGGTCGCCGCGATCCCCGCGAGCTCGGAGAGCGACGCCGGGGCGACGGCCGCGTCGAACAGCAGCATCACGACGAGCATCACCGCCGAGGCCACCGCGGGCCCCGCGCACGCGCTGAGCAGCTCACGCCGCGAGAGGTCGAGCTGACGCGTGAGGACCGAGAGATTGAAGACGGCGCTCAGGCACGCACTGAGCGAAATCCCGATCGCGACCCCGATCGAGCCGAAGGAGATCGCACCGGCGGTCACGCACACCGCCGTCAGGGTGAGGTAGACGGTGCTCATCCGGACGAGCAGCTGTGGCCGCCCGATCGCTTTGATCGCCTCCACCGCGACCGAGCTGCTGGCGATGCCCACGAGCATGAACGAAAGCCCCGCGATGACGTGTCCCGCCGGCCGCCAGCGCTGGCCAAGGCTGAGCACGGCGATCGGGACGCCGAGCGGGATCATCGCGACCGACACGGGGAGCGCCATGGCCGCGGTGACGCCGAACACGCGCTTGACCGCCTCCGTGAGCCGGGCGGGCTGGCCGCTCATCCGGGCCAGCAGCGGCAGCAGCACGTAGGCCCCGACGTCGACGAACGCGTTTGCGGGTTGTTGAGCGAGCCTCAGCCCGTTGCGGTACTGACCGAGCGCCGCGGTCCCCGCAAACCTCCCCAGTGTGATCGCGTCGAGCTGGGAGGCGACGAAGCGGAGGATCTCCGATCCCAGGACGGGTCGGCCGAACGAGCTGAGCTCGCGCCACATCTCGAGCGACGCCTCCCGCCACCGCGGGCGCTTGCGGGCAAACACCCAGGCGAAGATCACCTGGACGAGGAGCGAGGCGTAGGTGCCGGCAACAAGCCCCCACGCCCCGGCGCCGCCCGCGCATGCGGCGATGGCGACGGCCGCGAAGCCGATCGACCCGAGCGGGTCCACCGCCACTCGTCGTGCGAACGACATACGTCGCTGCAGGAGCGAGTCCGGAACGATCGTCAGCAAGCGTATGAGCACCGAGGCAGAGAGGGCGGCGGAGAGCAGCCCGACCCGGCTGCTGTGGTAGTAGAGGCCCACGAGCGGAGACAGCGCGAGTGCGCCCAGGGTGAGGAGGACTCCTCCAGCACAGAGGGAGAAGAACGCCGTGCTCGCCGCCTCGTCGATCCGATCGCGGCGGTTGATGAGCGCGGCCATCATGCCCGACTCGCCGAGCAGGTTGCCGACGCCGACGACCACCGTCGCCGCCGCGAACTGACCGAAATCGCTCGGAGTCGCGAGTCTCGCAAGCACGATGTAGGCGATGAACGTCAGCCCCTGGCTGGCCCCCCAGCCCACGAGCGCGAGCCGCGCCCCGCGAACGGCGATGCGCCGAAGTGGAGGGGCGTCATGGGTGAAGTCCCCATCGCTCTCTTTCCCAGCGTCCTGCACGCAGAGCCTCCATCCGGCTACCCCGAGTCCGGTCGTGTGGCCTCGCCGGCGCGGCGGGTTACGCTAGCACCTCGGCACCGCAGGCGACCTAGGATTGGCCGCGATGTCAGCGACCGTGCCTGCCGTGATCGTCAGCTCCGTGATGCCCCATCCGCCGGTCTCGGGCGGCCACAAGCGCACCCTGCGGCTGATGGAGGCGATCGCCCGCGCCGGCGCGATCCCGCACCTGCTGACGGTCGACCGGGGGCAGCCGGGCGCGGCAGACGAGCTGCGCGCGCGCGACTGGCGTGTCGACGTGCTGGTGGAGGCGCCGCCCAGCCTGGGATCGCGGCTGCGCCAGCACGTAGCCCGACGTCCGGGCCAGTACCTCTCGAGCGTCGACCGCCGCCTGCGGGAGCTCGCGCCGGGCGCGGCGTTCGTGCAGTTCGAGCACCCGCTGAATGCGTACTACTGGGACGCCATCGGTAGCACCCGATCGGTCCTGAGCACGCACAACGTCGATTCCGAGCTGCTGCGCGGATCGGTTCGGGAGGCTGGTGGATTCGATCGTGCCCGGCTCATCAACCGGGCACTCGCGATGCGCTCGGCCGAGCGTCGGGCCGCCCGGCGCGCCGATGCGGTCCTTGCGGTGTCAGAGCACGATCGCAGCTACTTCTCCGGGTTCTCAGACCGCGTGCTGACCGCTGCCAACGGCGTCGATGCCGAGTTCTTCGAGCTTCCGGCCGAAGTGCCGGACAACCACGACATCCTGTTCTTCGCCAACTACAACCATCAACCGAACGCGGACGGGATCGGGCGGTTTCTCGCTGAGGGATGGCCACGGATCGCGGCGCTCGATCAGGATGCGCGGTTGCTGCTCGCCGGCCCCGAGATGCCGGACAGGCTGGCTGCGCAAGCCGACCGCGAGGCGCGCGTCGTGCGGCTCGGATTCGTCGCGGACCTTCCCGATCTCCTACGTCGCAGCCGGCTCGTGCTGGTGCCGCTGTGGCATGGCGGCGGGACGAGGCTGAAGGTGCTGGAGGCACTGGCGTCAGCTCGCCCGGTCGTCGGAACCCCGCTTGGGGTCGAGCAGATCGGAGTGGTCAACGGCCGGCACGCGGTGATCGCGCAGACGCCGGCGGCGCTCGCCGACGAGGTCGCCAAGCTGATGGGCGACCCGGAGCGGTCGCTGGCGCTCAGCCGGGAGGGGCGGGGACTCGCGGAGACGTTTCGCTGGGAACGGGCCCTGGCGGCTGCCGAGGAGCTCTATCGCGGCTGGACCGAGGAGTACCGGCCGCGCTAGCCAGTCGCACCGAGGACGCGATCAGCTCGAGTGCAGCGACGGCGCGAAGACCGCCGTCCCGTCCATCGCGGCCCGCTCGGCCGCCCCTCTGAGACCGGCGGCCAGGGCCAGCGCGGCCCACGGGGGCCCGTACCGCACGGCCCCCGCGAGCTCCCCGACGCCGTGGGCGCCGTGCATCGTCGCCAGCACCACGGGCACCAGCGCGGCGTCGCCCGGGTGATCGGCGCGGCGGGCTGCCTGCACGCCGGTGGCCACCAGCGCGACGCCATAGACCCCGAGACCTGCCCGGGCCAGGGCCCTGAGGCGGCCCGGGATGAGCGCCAGCGCGGCGTCGACGACGAGCGCCGGAGCGATGAGGTGCGACCGGCGCATAGAAGCGGGATGGTGGAGGGCGGTGAGCGCGCGGAAGCGCCCGTAGTCGAGGTACTGGCGCCACAGGCCGCGCAACGTGTCGCGCGGCGCGTAGTCGGCGCTCATGCTCGGCAGGCAGATCAGCCGCTCGCCGCGGCGCAGGAACCGCGACGCGAGCTCTGAGTCCTCGTTTTTGTCCCAGCGCTCGTCCCAGCCGCCATAGTCCAAGAGGGTCTGACGTCGCCAGACGCCGCCGAACACCCCGGTGTCCAGTTCGAACTCGTCGCCGGGCGCGCCGTCGCCGCGGGCGGGCGGCGACCATTTTCTCGACCCGCCGCGACCGAGCGGGGACTCCAGCGCCAGCTCGATCGCGCGCGACACCGGGTTGTGGCCACGGGCACGCTGGGGCCCGGAGATCCACCGGCTGTCTCCCCGCTCCAGCCGGCCGATCCCATCGGCGACGTAGTCAGCGGGGTACACCGTGTGGCCGTCCATCCGTGCCGCCCACGTGCCCCGCGCCTCGCGCAGCGCGACGTTGAGCCCGCTCGAGACGCTGCCTCGGGGGTTGTCGAAGAGGCGAACGCGGGGATCCTCGCGGGCCAGCTCGCCGAGGATCTCGCGGGTGCGGTCGCTCGAGCCGCCGTCGGCGAAGACGAACTCGAGCGCCCCGTCGAAGCGCTGGGCGCGCATGGCGGTCACCATCGACTCGATGAACCGCTCCTCGTTGAGGACGGGGACGAGGATCGAGCAATCCGCCGCGTCGGCGGTCACTCCGTGCCGTCCAGGAACTCGGCGAGCCGGGCCGTCTCGGCCTCGAGCGTGTGCTCGCGCACGTAGGCGACGCCTGCCTCGACGTGGCGCGCGCGCTCGGCGGGGTCGTCGAGCAGGCGCTGCAGTGCGGCGGCGGCCGCCGCGGCATCGCGTGGTCCGATGAGCAGCCCGCGACCGCCCGCCATCTCGGGCACGCCACCCACCGCGGTCGCGACCACGGGAAGGCGCGCGGCAAACGCCTCGAGCAGCACCTGCGGCATGCCCTCGGTCATCGACACGTGCAGGAGCGCGTGGCACGAGCGATACAGCTCCCACAACGGCTCGCCGAACCCGACGTGGCCGTGCATCACCAGGCGATCGCTCACGCCCAGCTCGGCGGCGCGGGCCGGGAGCGCCTCGGCGAGGCTGCCGTCGCCACAGACCTCCAGTCGCCAGCGTGGATCGGTGCGCAGCGCGTCGCGCAGGATCTCGATCATCAGCAGTGGATTCTTCTCCGGATCCAGGCGCCCGACACTGAGCAGGCGCAGCGCATCGGCGCCGAAGTCGCGCTGGTCGTCGGCGGCGATGTCGTCCTCGGAGAGCAGCGAGATGAGAGCCGTGTGCAAGCGGCGCGACTGGCGGTATTCGCGCGCCAGCTCGGGACCGACGACGACGACGCCGGCGACGCGGCCCAGCAGCCGGAACAGCTGCTCCAGCAGCCATGCCGCCGCCCACACGTGGGGCCGGCCGGGGTGGCGGTGGCGGATGAGCCGGGGAAGCTGCTGGCGCACGCCCAGCACGAGGCGCTTGCGGCGCACCAGCGCCATCAGCGCGAACACGACGGCATGGGGTGGATTGGGCCCGAGGACCCACACCACGTCCACCCGGGCCAGCACCCCCCAGAAGCGGCGCACGGCGGCCGGCAGCGCCCGCATGACCGCGCCGAGGTCCGCGCCGCTGGCGTAATAGGGAAGGGGTTGCAGCTCGATGCCCCGCATCTCATAGGGGAAGCGCCTGCCCGTGGGGTCCAGGCGGCCGATGAGCGTGACCGCGGCGAAGTGCCGGGCCAGCGCCTCCAGGAACAGGCTGAACGGGAGCTCGGCGGTGATCACGTCGCCGTCGCGGCGATAGGAGAAGTCGCAGAACACCGCCAGGCGAGTCGCAGCGCGCGCCATCGGACCTCCGCCTCAGAGCATCGTGGACGAGCTCAGGCCCAGCCGCCGGGTGCCGCGAGCGACTTTGAGCCAGAACCGCACCGGGCCGTCGTTGTGATACAGGCCGAGCCGGGCGTAGCGGTGGACGTTGAGCTGCCCGAACGAGCCGGGCAGCGCCGCCGCCGTCCGGTATCCGGCCTGGCGGGTGAGCTCCTCGACGCGGTCATCGACGTCACCGTAGGGATAGGCGATCGAGTCGCATGGCCGGCCCAGGCGCTGAGTGAGCTCGTCACGCGACACCGAGAGCTCCTCGCGCACGTCGTTGTCGCCGAGCTCGGGGAGGTGGGGGTGGGTGTGGGTGTGGGATCCGATCTCCCAGCCGTACTCCGCCAGCTCGCCGACCTGCTCCCAGGTCATGGCCCGCAGCTCGCCGGCCTCCGGAGTGTCGTGCCAGCCCTTGATCCCCTTCCACGAGAGGATCCCCTCGCCCTCCATGAACGAGGTCGGCACGAACAGGGTGCCGCGGACGCCGAACTCGCGCAGCACCGGGGCCGCGTAGGTCCGCACGGTGGCGAAGGCGTCGTCGAAGGTGACGGCGAAAGCGCGCCGGTCCCGCGGCCCGACGATCGCCTCGGTAAAGGTGGTGGCACGCCATCCGCGCCGGAGGAGATGCTCGACCTGGCGTTCCAGCGCGTCGGGGGCCACGGACAGCTCCGACTCCCAGGTCGGGCTCACGGCGTGGTAGCAGAGGATGAGCGCCGGGTTCACGTCTGCGCCGCCACCCGGGAATCGGGCTCCGGCGCGGCGTCGCTCACGAGCTGCTCGTACAGATCGGCGAAGCGATGCGCGACGGTCTCGATCGTGAAGTCATGCATCCGCTCCGCCGCGGTCGCCGCCAGCCGCCGGCCGCGCTCGGGATCGGCGAGGAGCGCGCTGATGGCGTCGGCCAGCGCCGCGGGGTCGCGTGGCGGGACCAGCAGGCCGGTGCGGTCGTGCTCGACGACCTCGGGCAGGCCGCCGACATTGGTGGCGACCACCGGGGTGCGGGTGGCCATGCACTCGAGCACGAACAGCGGCATCCCCTCCCAGTCCGAGGACAGGGCGCCGACGTCGACGGTCTCGAGGATCGGGGTGACGTCCCGGCGCTCGCCGAGGAAGTGGACATGTCCGGTCATGCCGGTGCTCACGACCTGAGCCTCGAGCAGCGCCCGCTGCGGGCCGTCGCCGGCGATGACCAGGTGGGCGTCGGGGAAGCTCTGCACCACCTGGGCCACGGCGCTGATCATGACCTCGAGCGCCTTCTCGACGCGCAGGGTCGCGGCCACGCCGATGATGCGCGCGTCGGGCGAGAGCCCGAGCTCGGCGCGGATGTCGGTGGGGGCAGTGACGCGATGCGGGATGTAGGCGGTCGGCAGGACGAGGACCTTCTCGGCCGGGATGCCCTCGAGCTCGATCATGCGGCTGCGGTTGGACTCCGACACGGCGACAAACCGGGTGGCGTAGCGGGCGATGAGATGTCGATCGATCGTGCGGCGCATGAGCTCTCCGGTGTAGGACCAGTTGTGCTCGTGGGCGATGATCACCGGGACGTTGCACAGCTTGCCCAGCAGCGTCCCCCAGACGTTTGACCCGAACATGTGGGCGTGCACGACATCGAAGCGCCCCAGCTTGAGCAGCATGGCCAGGCCACCGAGACGGTAGACGTCGAGCTTGCCGGTCCGTCGCAGGCTGATGTGGCTGACGCCGGCATCGGCCAGCGACTCCGAGGCCTCCGGCGTGGCGAAGCGTGTTGAGCAGACCCACGGCTCGAAGCGGTCGCGCGGAAGGTGGCTGACCAGGCCGAGCGCGAACCGCTCCGCCCCGCCCTGATCGGTGGGTGAGTCCAGCACGGACAGGACGCGAAGGCGCCGAAGGGACCCGGTCATGAGGGCGTCAGTATGCGGGTTGGGAGCGGTAGGCGCGGTCCGGCGCGCGCTGCGGCGGCGGCGCCGGGACCGCCTCCGTGGCGCCCGCGGTCTCGCTCAGGGCCAGCACCGCCGGGCACAGGGCGAAGGTCAGCCACAACTGCTTGGAGAACTCGCCGGAGAGGAAGAAATCCGCGGACATGAAGGCCACCAGCGCCAGCAGCATGCACCGCGCGATCAGCTCCATCTCCCGGTCGCCCTGGCGCTCGAAGCGGTGCGCCGCCTTGGCCACCGCGAGCATGGAGAAGCCCGCCACGCCCAGGAAGGCGAGGAGACCGGGGATCCCGAGGTCGGCGAGCAGCTCGAGGTAGACGTTGTGGGCGACGTGGGGGACGTTGACGATGAGGTTGGCGCTCGTGATGCTGCCGATGCCCTGGACGTAATGGATGGCCGCCTCCTGGAAGTTGCCCGAGCCCGAGCCGATCCACGGGTGGGCCTCCACCATGCGCCAGCCGACGCGCCAGATGTCCGAGCGCCCGCTGGTCGTGGCGCTGGTCACCCGTTCGCGAGAGGCGAGGGGAGCGATGGCGAAGTAGTAGGTGACGGTCCCGAGCAGCGTCGCCGCCAGCAGGACCGCCGCCTTGCCGCGCCAGCGTCCGCCGAACGCGACGGCTGCCACCATCACGCATCCCAGCGCGATGAGGCCGCCGCGCGAGAGGGTGGTGAAGACGCCGAGAAGGCAGAAGACCCCTCCGCCCCAGGCGAGCAGGCGCAGGGCCGGGCGCCGCATCGCATTGCCGAGGGCAAGGGCGATCGGGATCGCCGCGACGAGCACCGCGGCCTGCTCGTTGGCGTCTCCGATGCCCCCGGCGAGTCGCCCCTGCACCGCGCCGGTCGCCGACGGGGCGATGAACCCATAGGCCGTCGAGATGATCGCTCCCGCGAGGAACGCTCCGAGCACCCAGTAGAGGTGTTCACGCCGGCGCACCGCGACCATCACGATCGGCAGGAGCAGCATGTTGAGGACATAGGTGAGCGTCGAGGTCAGGGCCACGCCAGAGCTCTCGGCCCAGATGGCGCTGATGGCCGACCACAGGGCCAGGGCGACCACGCAGAAGAGGAGGTTGGACGGGATCCGGGCGACCGCCGCGCGCGTGCTCGCGGTGCCGACGAGACGCTGGGCGTACCACGATGCGAACAGGAGCAGGCCGGCGACCTTGATGAAGCTGGCCGCACCGCTGGAGGAGCTGTTGAGGACGTCCAGGAACGAGAGGATGGTGAAGAGGACGAGCCCCGCGGTGACGTCGGAGATCGTCACCAGACTGAAGGCGATGCCGATTGCCAGCGCCACCCCGAGCGACGGCTTGACCCCCGCGGCGAGCCCGACGGTCGCCGACATCACCAGGAGCAGGGCGGCCCAGCCGGCGTACTCGCCACGCGCTCGAGCCAGCGGTGACCGGCGCTGCGCTCGCATACGAGGCGCGACGGCCACGTCAGTCCCGCTGGTCGGCGGCGTGTTCCAGACTGGAGGGAGAAGCCTGACGGATGTCGTCGGGGCGTCTGCCCTCGACGGACGAGTAGTACGTCGAGCCACGGATCGGCGACTCGCCGATGACCACGAACCCCAGCGGCGGCGTGCGGTAGTTCATGAGCATGTCGTACAGCTCGGTGATCTTGGCCAGCTTGCTCACCCCGAGGCGGCTGACGATGAGCACGTCGTCGACGTACTTGGCCAGGGGCAGCGCATCGACGACGGCCGTGATCGGCGGGGAGTCGATGACGACGAAGTCGGCGAGCTCCTTGGCGTGCTCCACCAGTCGCTGGGAGAAGTCGAAGGACAGCCGCTCGGCGATGTGGTCGCTCGGGTGCTTGACCACCACCACCTGGAGCTCGGCGCCATCGAGCACCAGCGGGGTGAGGGCCTGCTCGAGCTCCACGGTCCCCTGGGCGAGGTGCTCGGTGCCGTACTCGGGGACGAGCTGCAGCGCGCGGCCGATGGCGGGGCGGCGTAGGTCGGCCTCGATGAGGATGACGCTGGCGCCGCCCTGGGCCAGCGCGGTGGCCAGGCCGATCGCGGTGGTGGTCTTGCCCTCACCCGGCGCGGAACCGGTGAGCAGGACGGCCTGAGGCTTGTTGCCCGCCCGCGCCACCAGGAAGGTGCGCAGTGAGCGATAGCCCTCGTGCCCGGCGAACGAGAGTTCGGTGGGCAGCAGCGGGCCTGCTGACCGCTGGTGCGGGCGCTCCCGAGGGATCCCGGTGAGGATGAGCGCGTTGAAGAGGTGGCGGAGCTGGTCCTCCCGGCGCAACCGCGGGTCCAGGGCGTCCAGCAGGAACGCGCCGCCGATGCCCAGCACGAGCCCGGCGATGAGCCCGGCAACGAGCGCCAGCTTGGTCTTGGGCGTGTAGGGGGCGAGCGGCAGGCCGGCCCGAGCGGAGACCGTGATCGTCGGGTCCGGGCTCGACTTGAGCTGCTGGAGCTGGGCGAGCTGGGCGGTCAGTGCGCTGTTGGCGAGGCGCTCGGCGGGACTCTCCGCCTGGATCTGCGCCTGAATGCCCGGAATGGCTGTGGCCAGAGCCGCGTGGAGGTTGGCGGCGCGGGTGGCGACGACCTGATCGGCGAAGGCGTTGGCCAGCTGCTGGGCTGCGGGGGCGGAGTCCGAGGTGGCCTGGAGGGCCAGCAGGTTGCTCTGGCCGATGGGCGTCGCGGTCACCTTGGAGAGGAGGTCGCCGGCCGAGATGTGCAGCCCCAGCTCCTTGACCACGGCCTGGGCCACCTGGGGGTTGGTCACCAGCCCCGCGGCGGTGAGGGTGTCGCGGGTGGGATCGCTGGTGCCGTGCAGCACCGGGAGCGTGGAGAGTGCGCTGTTGCCCGCGTCGGCGGGTGAGACGAGCATCTGCGCCTCGGCGCTGTAGCGCTTGGTCGCCACGTGCGTGTAGATGGCGGCGACGGCGACCGCGACGACCACGCATGCGACGATGAGCTTGACGTGCTCGCGCAGCGTCCGGTAGTAGCGCAGGACGCCCGGCTCGTTATCTGAGCGAGTTGGGGTCAGCATCGGGCTGGCGGACATCAGGGAAGCTTTCTTATCAGGGTTGACGAATCCTCTGGGGATTCGTCAACCGCGAAATCGAAGCACTTCGGCAATCGTCATGAAGATGATGCGCAGATCGAGCCAGATCGACCAGTTCTGGATGTAGTAGTTGTCCCACTCCACCCGGTCGGCGATCGAGGTCTGACCACGGTACCCATGGACCTGGGCCCATCCGGTGATGCCCGATTTTACGCGGTGACGATCCTCATAGCGCGCGACGTCGCGAGCGAAGCGCACCACGTACTCGGGACGCTCCGGACGGGGGCCGACGAGGCTCATGTCGCCGCGCAGGACGTTGTAGAGCTGGGGGAGCTCGTCGAGTGACAGATCGCGCAGGATGCGGCCGAGCGGTGTCCGCCGGTCGAGGCCCTCGACGCCGCCCGGCGCCAGGCCGTCGCCGAGCTCGAAGCCCTGCTGCGGGGCCGTCGCGGTCATCGTCCGGAACTTGAGGACGTCGAAGGTGCGCCCGTCGCGCCCGACGCGCTGCTGGTGGAACAGCATCGGCCCCGGCGAGGTGAGCTTGACGGCCGCGGCAATCACGGCCAGCACCGGCGAGAGGATGATCAGCCCGAAGAGCGCGGCGCTGCGGTCCAGCGCGTGCTTGACGGCGAACTGCCAGCCCTTGGGATCCACGGTGTGCAGCGTGAGCAGCGGCAGTCCGCCGACGTGGTCCAGGGTGGCCCGCTCGTTGATCGACTCATAGAGCCGCGGGACCAGGGAGACGTTCACGCCGAGCGCCTGGCACTGGCGGACCTTCTCGACCAGCACATGATCGGGCTCGTTGGAGAAGGAGAGGATCACATGGCGTGCGCCGGTGAAGCCGATCGCGTCCTCGAGGTCGTCGGGGGTGCCGAGGACCGGGATGGGGCGATGGTCGCGCGGCTGCGAGTGGGGGAGAGGATCGGCGTCGAGATAGCCGACGGGCCGCAGCCCATAGGACGGCTCGGAGATGAGCCGATGGGCCAGCTGTGACCCGATCATGCCCGCACCGACGATGAGCGTCGGGGTGGCCAGGCCCTCGCGTCGGATTGCCTCGCGCCGGCTGGTGACGAGGAAGAGGCGGGCGCCACCAAGGTAGACCACGGTGAACAGCCACAGCCGCGTGGCCAGAGCCACCGGGTGGGTACCGCCGAGGATGGAATCGGTGGAGATGGTGAGCATGGAGGCCAGCGACACCACGCCGAGCACGTTGTTGAAGGTCTCCAGCGACGACGCGTTGAGCCGGTCGTCGGGCGCGGGGCGAGCATGAAGCATCGTCAGGACCGCGACGCCGAACAGCAGCGCCACCCAGCTCTCTGAGTAGGAGCGGTCGATCGAGGGCCCCGCCAGCAGCGACAGCGCGACGGTGACGCTGAGGATCATCGCGTCCACGGCGAGACGGAGCCGGGACCACTGCTGGGCGCCGACGAGCTGCGCCCACAAGCGCTCGCGCACGGAGCGTGTCCGCGCGGGTAGCGGGGCAGTTGCCACGCCGGAGCTGGCAGGGAGGTAATTCATTCGTGACTCGCGACCGAGATGCCCCTCGGGATCACCCCTTCGACCCCCGGACGGCACACGCTGGATGTCCAGCGCGCCGCCACCCCCTGGCTGCTGGGCGATTGGCTGCCAGTGATTGGTAAGCATACTCCGTGAATCGGCGGAATTGGAGTTATGAGGAGGGTTTGAGTCGGAATACTCAAGAGGAGTGTGTGCTGCGGCGGCCCCGCTCTGGCGGGGAGTCATGCGCATTCCCCCGGATTTCGGGGCAAAAGCCGGGCGCGGTTTCGGTGAGAACACACAGTGTTTAATCGGTTCAGGGAGCTTTAAGTAGCGCCGTACTAACTACCTAAACCATCGGAGCCCGGTTTCAAACACTTCCGCGCGCCCCCGCGGGGTGGCCGAATGTTCAGGTTTGAGGCCGCGCGGATGGTGGCCCGGGCCGATGTTTGTCCTCAGGGCCAATGGCACGGCCGCATGGCGCTGGAAGACTTCCCGCCATGCTCACTCCCCACAGATCGTCTCGAGTCCTCCTGGTGGCCAGCGGACGCAACGAGGCCGGAGCCGGGGGGGCGGGGCCGGTTGTGCGCCGGTATCGCCTCGCCCGCGTCCGCGTCAGCTCCCCCGAGGCCACCGGCGCCCCGCGAATCGCGCGCGCCAAGCGCAGTTAGCCCGGCGTTAGACCGCTCGAACCGAGAGGGAGCGGCGCTAGACTCCTGTCATGCGCTCTGACATGGAGCAGACCCGCTCCCGCCCTCCCATTCTTCGCAAAGCCGCCGCCGGGCTCGTTCTCGTCGCTGCCGCCGCGCTGGTGATCCATCTGATCGTCGGGCTCGTTGTCGCGGTCTTCTGGATCGCGGTCGTGGTCGCCGCCATCGTGGCGGTGGTCTGGGCTCTGAAGACCATCGTCTGGTAGGTCCCTGCGATGGCCGGCATGGGCCTGATCGTCATCCTGTTCTTCTTCGGGCTGGCCGGAGGCGTCGTCGGGCGTATGAAGGGCAGCTCGTTCTTCATGTGGTTCCTGGTCTCGTTCTGCATGCCGTTCATCGGGCTGGCCTGCGCCGTGCTCTACCGCTGGGACAACCGCGAGCTGCGCCGGCAGTGCCCGCACTGCCACAGGGTGCTCAAGCTCCATGACGCGGTGTGCATGAGCTGCGGCGAGGAGCTGGACTTCCCCGAGTACGCGCTGGCGAGCGAGGCGGCGATGGCGTCGCAACCGCGGGCGCGCGCCTGACCTGCCCGCTCTGCGCGCTGCGCGTAGGTGGGCGCTGCGCGTAAGGTGGGCGCCATGAGCCTGGCCCGCATCAAGCGCTACGTCGCGCTCTGCCTCTACTACGCGATCGCCAACAAGCTCCCGGGCAAGGGCCCGCTGGCCGAGCCGTCGCGATGGATCCGCCAGGAGCTGTGCCGGATGTTCCTGGCCGGCTGCGGTGAGCGCATCAACATCGGCCCCGACGTGCACCTGAGCACCGGGTCGGAGATCACCATCGGCCACCGCTCGGGGCTCGGACGCGGCTGCCGCGTCTACGGCGCGCTGATCATGGGCGAGGAGGTCATGGTCGGCCCCGACGTGGCCTTCCTGTCCGAGAACCATCGCTTCGACCGGCTCGACGAGCCCATCGGGTGGCAGGGCTTCACCGAGCGCAACCCGCCGAGGATCGAGGACGGCGTCTGGATCGGCCTGCGGGCGACGATCCTGGCCGGCAAGACGGTGGGCGAGGGAGCGATCGTCGCCGCCTGCGCGGTGGTGACCAAGGACGTGGCGCCCTACACGATCGTCGGGGGCAACCCGGCGGTGGTCATCGGCACGCGTGGGCCGGCTGACGATCCGGCGGCCGCCGTGGCCTCGGTCGAGTCATAGGCCTACGCCCGGCCTGCGCTCCGGCGAGCCCCGGGGGCGTGACTCGCGGTATCGGCGAACGTCAACGGCAGCCTGGGGAAGGGATCGGGTGCGGACGCCGCTGCGAGATTCGCGCGAATCTTGAACGCTCGGATCGCACACGCCCTCGTTGCGGTGTGTGCGATCGAAGGGTTCAGCGGGCTGAGTCGTGAGATCGCACGCCGTCGGGATCGGCGGTGCGGCGATCTGTGCGTTCAGGATTTCGCCGGCGACACAGCGAGGGCCAACTCGGCCGCCACTGCGCGGTCGAGCGCGGCATGGGCCTGCCGCTGGGCCATCAGGGGTCGCAGCGTGTGGTCGCGGACGGCGACTCGGGTCACCGTGACGTTGGGCCACTCCTCGATCTGGGGCAGCCAGCCCCCGTTGACGAGCTCCTCCTCCAGCGGCTCGGCGGCGGAGAACAGGAACACGGAGCGCAGCGGCGAGGCCTGTAACCGGCGCATCACGTCGTTGACGCGGTCCTGGAGCGGACCGGCGTCCTCGGCCCCGCGGCGGCGGCTCAGCCAGCGGCCCGGCACGGCAAGCAGAAGACGCAGCACCGCGCGCAGGCGCGGCCCCGTGACGTTGTGGCGGATCCGGGCCCAGGTGAGCTTCTGCGAGAACGCTCGGCGCAGGTCGCGGGACGCCGAGATGCCGGTGTCCCAGACGATCCCACGGCTGTTGAACATGAGCGCGGTCGTCACACGCGGATCGTCGAGCCCGGCGTACATGGCCCAGTAGGCCCCCGCGCACAGCCCGACGGTCACGAAGCGCTCCGCCACGCCCTGCTCGGCCAGGAACGCGATCGCCGCCTTGACCTGGGGGATGAGCTCGTCGACGTAGAGCGCGTTGTCGTCGGCGTAGGGCGACACCGCTCCGTCGGCCTCGCCGATCGCCTCCACATCGACGCGCAGCGACGGGACGCCCCGGGCCGCCCACCGCCGGGCGGCCTCCACCCACATGCGGTTGGGGCCGATGCGGCGGATCGCGCCAGCATTGAGCATGACGATGCACAGCGGCTGGCGGCCCTCCGCGGGCACGGTGAGGATCCCCGACAGGTTCCCGAACGGCTGAGGGATGGTCACCGGCGTCTCCACGATCTCGGCGTCGCCGATCGCGATCGTCGCCGCTGCGGACATGGGGACGGGATCGGCGGTCGTTGCGGCGAAGGCCCCCGCCGCCTGCCGCGCTGCCGCGGCGTCCCGCGCTGCCGCGGCCTCCCGCGCTGCCGGGGCGTCCTCGCCCCGCGCGCCGCTCTGGAGCCACGCCATCACCTCGGTCACCACGGCCTCGGGCATCTGGCTCTGCTGGGGGTGCGAGGTCATCTCGCCGTAGCCGTCTCCGGGGCGCACCTCGACGCGCACGTCCTGGCGCTCGAGCGCCTCGCGCAGCCGCTCGTCGACGCCGATCCCGTCGCGCTCCAGCAGGAGCGCCCCGCGCGACAGACCATGGGGGAGGGTGAGACCGCTGAGGTCGATCTCGCCCAGCTCCGACTGCGTGGCGGCGCTGAGGACGAAGCCACCGACCTCGAGCTCGCCCTCGGCCGGCGGTGGCGGGTCAGGCATGCCCTCGAACACCTGGGAGGCCTCGAGCCGGGCAAACGCCTTGAGCTGACGGGTCAGCTCGCGCCCGCGCGCGGGAGACGCCCACAGAACGAGCCCGTCGATGGGCGCGCCCGCCTCGGCGGCGCGGCAGGCGAGCATCCCGCCCAGGCCCAGGCCGACGGCCACCACGGCGCTCGCGCCCGACTGGAGCCGCACCGCACGGGCCGCGGCGGCCACCCCCGAGGTCCACGCCTCGAGGCGGCCGGGATCCCGGGGATCCCCGCCGCTGTCACCGCACCCGGGCAGCGTGAGGCGCAGCACCGGGAAGCCGGCCCCGGCCAGGCGCCCGCCCCACTCGCGCAGGACCCGGTAGGAGCACACCTCGTCCCAGCCGAACGGTGCGCAGAACACGACGGCCGTGTCTCGGGCCGCCCCCTCGGGCCGGTGCAGCATGCAGAAGGCCGGGGTGCCGTCGACGTCGAGGTAGAGAGGCTCGCTCACGTCGCGCGGACCTGGTCCTCGAGGTTGAGCGCGGTGATCACAGCCGACTCCCCGCGGGCCTCGGGGTCCTCGCGGCGCAGGGCGACGGTTCGGCCCGCGCCCGGCTCGACCGAGAACGCGTCGTCGACCGGGCTGAACCCCGGCGCCGAGATCCGGACGCCGTAGACGAGCCGATCGGCCTGGAGGCGCAGCGTGTCCTCGGAGACGGACGCGCGCAGTCCCAGCTCGGCCGCGGCCCGGCGCTCGGTCGGCCGCCCGGCGGGGAAGAAGAAGGCCTGGGAGGCGACGTCGTCGGCCCCGGACGGGCCGTCGGTGCCCGCACGGTGCAGCGTGGCGACGATCGCGTGCTGGGCGGGCGGGCCAAAGCGGTAGGCCCAGGCGGCATCGGTGAAGGTGCCGACCAGCCCCTCGACGCTGAGGCACCGGGTCTGGTGGCCGGCCAGCCTCAGCTCGGTCTCGGCCTCCGCCACGCGCGCCGCGCCGTCGCGGTAGAGGGCGACCCGCAGACGGGCCTCGAGCTCGCCCGGCCGGTCGTTGGCGACGTGAACGTCGACCCCGTTGACCTCCTCGTCGGTCATCCACACCGCGACCGGCGCCAACGCCCGGCGCAGGTAGTGGTAGGCCACCTTGGGGGCGCCGCGGTGGTCGAGCACCCCCAGCCCGGCGCCGGCGATCATGTCCTTGAGCCACAGCACGAGCGCGCCGCGACACGGCGACGCGTCTCGGCGCCAGTCGCCCATCACCTCGGCCATGACCTCGCCGGAGGCGTGGCGCGAGAGCTCCAGGTAGCGCATGAGGTCCGATCGGCGCAGGGCGACCGGGTCCACGCCGTAGAGGAAGCGCAGGTAGTAGTCGCGGACGTCGTCGAAGTCCCAGCCGGCGCCGAGATCCCATCCGGTCCCCGCGTCCCGGGGGACGCCCGCCTTCCAGTCGGGGTGGTGGACCGGGACCGCGACCTCGTCGGGCACGTTGGCGAAGGCCAGACACTCAGAGGCGAAGCGGACCTCGGCGCGGCGCGCGGCCGCGGGCGGCTCGAAGTACCCACTCACCCCAAAGTAGTGCGTGACCCCGGCGTTGGCGTGAAACGGGAGCGCCCCTCCACAGGGGGTGCTGCGCACGTAGGCGCACCCGGCGCCCGACCCGTCCACCAGCGCGGCCAGCTCCTCGTCCCACAGCGTGTCGCGCCCCAGTTCGGGATCGAGGCCCATCATGGCCGGCTGTTGCTCGACCTCGTTGTTGCCGCAGACGACGGCGAGGCTGGCGCGGCCGGCCACCGCGTCCAGCACGTCCGCTGCCTCGCCCAGCACGCCCGCCCGGAACTCCGGGTCGCTGACGGGGTAGTCGAGGTTGCCGAACATGAGGTCCTGCCAGACGAGGATGCCCAGCTCGTCGCAGAGATCGAAGAAGGCCGGTGTCTCGTAGGCGCCGGTGCCGACGACGCGCACCATGTTCATCCCGGCGTCGCGGACGCGCTCGAGCAGGGCGCGCAGCCGAGCCTCGCCGGGGGCCATGGACACCAGGTCGGCCGGGGTCCACACGGTGCCGCGCACCCACACGGGGACGCCGTTGACCTGCAGGTCGAGCCCATCGCGGGCGATGTCCTCGGCCCAGCCCAGGGCCCGGAACCCGATCCTGGGGCTGGCGATCGTAGTGTTGCCACCGAGGATCTCGAGCGTATGCAGCGCGGGGTCGCCGTGGGTGTGGGGCCACCACAGCGCGGCGCCCGGCACCACCAGCTCGGTCTCGTGGCGCAGCGGCGCGTGGGCGTCTCCGATGCGCAGCTCATAGCCATCCGCGGCGTCGATGTCGGCTGCGGTGACGGTCACGATTCCATCGCTTCCCACGACGCGCGTACGGATCCGCAGCGAGCCCAGCGGGTCGGGCACCGCCAATGACACCGGCCGCCACGGACCCACCGGCGCAGGACCGGCCGCGAATCCGGGCGAGCGCCCGAACATCATCGTGCGATACCAGCGCAGGTTGCCGGCGTTGACCACCCGCGTCCGCCAGCGGGCGCTCGGGCGCCGGCGCTTGGCCAGCAGCGGGGCGAGCGCCCGGCACACGATCACCAATTCGTTCTCGGGCCCGAGCCGGTCGCGCACGTCCAGGCGGTGGGAGGCGAACATCGAGGCGGACTCCCGCACCAGCGCGCCGTTGAGATAGACCTCGCTGACGGTGGCGATCCCGTCGAGGCGCAGCTCGGTCTCAGCGGGGTCGCCCGCGGCGAACCGGGCCCGAAACCACCAGTCCTCCGTGTCGAAGTTGCGGCCGTCGGCGCCGACCGCGCCCGCCGCGGTCCCCGGCACCTGCGCCGGCGTCCAGTCGAGCCCGGCGCCATCGAGGTCGGCCGGGCTCGCGCAGCGGCCCGGAGACGTGCAGGCCACCTGCCACCCCTCGCTGAGATCCATGGTGAGCTAGAGGATTCTGCCCAAGCCGGCCATGGCCTGCTCCCACGCGTCGACCAGGCTGCTCAGCGTCTCGGCGGGATCGAACGCTCGCCGGCGAGCCAGGCGGAAGGAGAGGACCTTGGTCGCCTCGACGATCTCGCGGAAGCTCGCCGCCGCCGCCGCGCCGTCGTCGCCCAGGCACCAGTCGACGTGGTCGGCGAGCAGCTCGAACGAGGAGCCGACCATGCGCACGGTGACGAACGCGTAGGCGTGGTAGTCGGCGGCGTCGCCGTCGAGCAGGCGGGGGAGGTCCTGGGCCAGCCGCTCGCCCCAGGTCGCGAACGGGTTGCGCTTGGGGCGCAGCGCGAAGTAGTGGCGCAGGAGGTCGAGCGCCGCAGCGCGCAGGTCCTCCCCGGTCAGGCCGGGTCCGACGCCGAAGCGCACGAGCTCGGTGAACGGGTCCATGACGTCGTCGGTGAACTGGGGGAGCATCCGGAAGCACCCGCGGTAGTCCTCGCCGCTGAGCTCGTACAGCCCGGTGTTGTGCAGGTAGCGCATCCGCTCGGCCCCGCGGTCGATCGCCTCGGGCACGATCGTGGTCTTCAGATGCTCGGAGCGGTAGCTGGTGGCGGCCGTGTCGGGCAGGTACCAGGCGTCCATCTCCACCAGGACGGTGCGGCCGCGGCCCAACTGCTCCTCGATGTGCTCGGGCAGTGAGCGGTAGGGGAGCATCTCGTGCACCTCGATGCCGTACAGGCGGGTGAGGTCTGCGTAGGGCGGCTTGGCGTAGGTGAACTGGTCACCCTCCCAGTCGGTGGCCACGATGAAGCCGAACATGGCCCGCGGCTCGCCGCCCAGGGCGTGGATCAGCTCGATCAGCGCGTCGGCATAGCAGTTGGTCTCGAGGTAGGTCCGCGGTGGCTGGTGCAGCGCATGGGGGGAATAGCGGGCGGGGTCAAGACCCCACAGCGACACCTCGCCACGAGCCGTCGCGGCCATCAGTCAAGCTCCAGCCGCGCCCGGACCTCCGCCGGCCAGTCGTTCACATCCAGTCCGTGTGCGGCCAACAGGGCCAGCGTGACCCGCTCCTCGCCGAAGGCCATGCACCCGGTGTGGGCGGGCCCGCCGTCTGCCGTGGTGATCCCATAGGTGTGGCCCATATGGTCCTGGTGGTAGTTGGACGACGCGATGGCCGTGGGCGTGTCGCCGGCGACCGGCGCCAGCAGCTCCCACTTGAGCTCCTGCTCGCGCTGCTGGGCGGCGAGCAGGCGCCCGACGCGGCCGAAGAAGGGGTCGTTGGCGATGTCGAGCTCGAGGTCGAGGCCCAGCGAGCGCAGGAGCTCCTCGGCGCGCTCGCGCCAGCCGATGCGCCACTCCACGACGGTCTCGGCGTCGGCGATCCGGACGATCTCGCGCATGTGGAAGATCTGCATCCGCGCCGGGTCGTTGGACGGCTCGCGCCGGAACACGTAGGCGTCGCCGGTGTCGAGCGTGAGCCCGCCCTCGGGAAGCGGACCCCGGGCGGCGATCGCCGGGTACAGCGGGTAGCAGGCGGCCGGCGTGAGCACCATCTCGCTCATCGTCTGATAGCCGCTCCAGTCCTCGTGGCGCGAGGCCAGGTCGTGCTGGGCGGCCGCCTCCTTCTCGTCGCCCTCGAAGGCGAACACGGTCCCCGCGAGGTGCGGGAAGGAGCCGAGGTAGCCGCTGGTCTCGAGCTGCTCGCGCGGGACCACCGGGGGAAAGCAGAGCGGCTCGGGCGATTCGGGCGCTGCGGTCCGGGTGACGAGGGCATCGAACTTCAGACGCACGTGCTCGAAGATCCTTCCGCGCGCGTAGAGCCCGTGGACGCCGGTGGGGGCGAGCAGCCCTGCCTCCATCAGCTTGTCGAGATAGGCCACCTGCTCGGGGCTCCCCGCTCGAAACTCAGGCACGTCGGTCACACCTCCTTGGCGATCAGCAGCAGTCCGGCGTTCGTCTGGTGGATGCGCTCGTTGGCGATCATGAGCGGCGCCGAGAGGGCGTCGCGCAGATGGCGGCCGACGCTGAACGGGGTGTCGTTCTTGAAGCCCATGATCCCGCAGACGTCGAGCGCGCCGAAGCACACGTCGCGAGTCTGCTCGGAGGCGGCGATCTTGAGGTTGTTGAAGCGCAACCCCATGCTCATGGTCGAGAGCTGATCGCGTGCGGGCGCCTCGGCGCAGGCCTCGAAGTCGCGTAGGCCCGAGGTGACGAGCCCGCGCAGCAGTGCCACCTCGCCCGAGAGGCGAGACAGACGCTGGGCGGACGGCGGGGGGACCCCCGGAGTGCGCTTGGCCGCCGCCTTGACGAAGGCCCGCGAGCGGTCAAACGCGTCCTCGGCGATCCCGAGCCACAGATGTGACCAGAGGATGTGCGAGATCGGGACCATCGACTCCGCGGCGACCCTGGCAAAGGGCGTCCCGAGCACCTGCTCGGCCGGGAACTGGGCGCGGACGATCGATCCTGGGGAGCACGTGCCCCGCATGCCCAGCACGTCCCAGGTGCCGGTGGGCTCGAGCGAATGCTGGTCGGAATGCGTGAGCGCGGCCACCTGGTCGCCGGGCTCTGATTCCGGTGCGCGGCGCAGCGTCGTGAGCAGATCGTCGGCGTAGGCGCCGTAGCTCACGGTCGGCGCCTGCTTCTCGAAGCTCATCAGCCCGTTCTCGGCGGGGGTGACCGCCGCGATCGACCGGGCCATGTCACCGCCGGTCCCCACCTCGGAGGTGACCGAGGCGATCAGGCGGCCCTCGGCCACCTGGCGGCGCAGGTAGGACTCAAACCAGCTCTCGCGGTCCAGGTGACGCACGATCGTCAGCAGCTGGATGTGATGCATGGCGAAGACCATCGCGCTGGCCCCGCACGCACGCCCGAGCTCCCGGCAGCATGCCGCGATCGCGCCCAGCGAGATCCCGCCGCCGCCCAGCGCCTCGGGCACCGGGGCCGACAGCGCGCCCGCGGCGCGCAGGGCATCGATCGACTCGGCGGGGAAGCGGCCAGCGCGGTCGACGTCGTCGGCGTGCGCGGCGGCCACGTCCCGGGCGATGGTGCGAACCCCGGCGAGAAGCTCCTGCTCGCGGTCGACCGCGACGCTCATGACACGATTTCGGCTTGAAGCTCGGTCAGCGCCGCCTGGATCGCCGCGACGCTCTCGAAGACGCTGCGCTTGAGCATGCGGTCCGGGAACTCGATGTCGAAGGCGTCCTCCAGCGCCAGCATCACGTTGACCGAGGCGTGGGAGGTCATGCCCGCCTGGTACAGGTCGTCGTCGTCGGCGAGGGTGGACACCGGCACCGGGAGCCGGGCGTGGTCCTCGACGGCCTTGCGAATGGTCTCGTTCATGGGCTAGTTAGGTATCGGCAGGTTTGTGGATGTCTGCAATGACGACTGCGGCGGCGCACCCCTGCTCATGGCTCAGGCTCAAGGCAAGCTCACGTATCCCTGCCGCCTCTGCCAGCGTAGCCGCGCGGCCCGACAGCGACAAGGAGACCCACCCGGTCAGGTCGCGTACGACCGCCACGTCGGTCCACGCCACCGCCTCGTCCCCGACCCGCAGGACCTTGAAGGCCGCCTCCTTGGCCGCGAACCGGGCGGCCAGCCGCTGTGGGTCGACCGTGTCGCCGGCGCGGCAATCGGCCACCTCAGCGGGGGTGTAGACCCGCCCGAGGTAGTGGTCGCCGTGGGCGCTCAGCGCATCGGCGACCGTCTGCACCGAGACGAGGTCGAGGCCGACGCGGATGCTCATGAGGGGATGCGCTCGCGCTGGAGGAGGTGCGCAGGTGCAGGGCTCACGACAGGGATTATTGACGTGAGCCCTTACACTCGGCTTCCGCCCGCCACGCGCGGGCGCGTTGTCGTACGAAATCACCGAAAGGAGGCCAGCGCAATGCGTGCCGTGGACGCCCTGATGGAATGTTTGAAGGCGGAAGGTGTCGACGTCGTATTCGGCCTCCCCGGAGGGGCCAATCTCCCCACTTACGACGCGTTCTACGACGCCGGGATCCGCCACATCCTCGTCCGCCACGAGGCCGGCGGCGGCCATGCCGCCGAGGGCTATGCCAAGGCGACGGGCAAGGTCGGCGTGTCCCTGGCCACCAGTGGCCCGGGGGCGACCAACCTGATCACCCCGATCACCGACGCGATGATGGACTCGGTGCCGGTGGTGTTCATCACCGGGCAGGTCCGGACCGAGTTGCTGGGCACCGACGGGTTCCAGGAGGCCGACACGATCGGGATCACCATGCCGGTGGTCAAGCACAGCTTCATGATCCAGCACCCGCTGGAGCTGCCGCGCACGATCCACGAGGCGTTCCACCTGGCCCGCACGGGCCGGCCGGGGCCGGTGGTGGTCGACATCCCGCAGGATCTCAGCCGGGCCGACATCCCGTATGAGCCGGTGGACGACGTCCACCTGCCCGGCTACCAGCCGACCACCGAGGGCAACCAGAAGCAGATCAAGCTGGCCGCCAAGGCGCTCGCCAACTCCCGCCGTCCGGTGATCTACGCGGGAGGTGGGGTGATCTCCGCCAACGCCGCCGCCGAGCTCACCGAGCTGGCGACGGCCGACCGCTTCCCGGTCACCTGCACGGTGATGGGGCTGGGCGGCTTCCCCGGCACGCATGAGCAATGGCTCGGCATGCTGGGCATGCACGGCACCCGCACCGCCAACTACGCGATGGACGAGGCCGACCTGATCATCGCCATCGGAGCTCGCTTCGATGACCGGATCACCGGCAAGCTGTCGGAGTTCGCACCGCGGGCCAAGTTCATCCACATCGACATCGACCCGGCCGAGATCTCCAAGAACGTCCCGGCTCACATCCCGATCGTCGGCGACGCCAGGAACATCCTGCCGCGGCTCACCGCGGAGTACCGGGCGCTCGAGGCCGACCCCGCGCGATTCGAGGACTGGTGGACCCGGATCCACAAGTGGCAGGAGCGCCATCCGCTCACCTACACGGACTCCACCGACACCGAGATCAAGCCCCAGTACATGATCGAGGCGCTCTACGAGGCGACCCAGGGCGATGCCATCGTCGTCTCCGACGTCGGGCAGCACCAGATGTGGACCGCCCAGCGGTTCCATTTCGCCAAGCCCCGCCGGTGGATCAACTCCGGTGGCCTGGGAACGATGGGCTTCGGGCTGCCGGCGGCGATGGGCGCTCAGGTCGGCTGCCCGGACGACACCGTCGTCTGCGTGGCCGGCGACGGCTCGGTGCAGATGAACATGCAGGAGCTGGCCACCTGCTCCGAGGAGAAGATCCCGATCAAGGTGTTCATCATGAACAACGGCTACCTGGGCATGGTCCGCCAGTGGCAGGAGCTGTTCTGGGACAAGCGCTACAGCCAGGTCGACATGGGCCAGTACCCGGACTTCGTCAAGCTGGCCGACGCCTACGGGGCCACCGGGATCCGCCTCACCGACAAGACGACGCTCGTCGCCGACATGCGCGAGGCGCTCGCCACCGAGGGCCCGGTGCTCGTCGACGTGCGCGTCACGCGCGAGGAGAACACCTACCCGATGATCGCGCCCGGCCAGGCCGCGCGCGACATGGTGGGCTGAGCGATGGGTGAGCCAGGTACCAAGGAGATCCTCTCGCTGGATCAACTGGAGGCCGTGACCGGTCTGCGCACCGGGCGCAAGCACATCCTGTCGATCCTCGTGGAGAACAAGCCGGGTGTCCTGACCAGGATCGCCGGCCTCTTCGCCCGCCGGGGCTTCAACATCGACACGCTCGCCGTCGGCCCCACCGACGACGACACGGTGAGCCGGATCACCCTGACCCTCGACGGGGCGGTCCACCCGATCGACCAGGTCACCAAGCAGCTCCACAAGCTGGTCAACGTGCTGAAGATCCGCGACCTCGAGCCGGTGGAGACCCTGGCCCGGGAGCTGGCGCTGTTCAAGGTGTCCGCCGACGGGTCCTCGCGCGCGGAGGTCATGCAGATCTGCGAGATCTTCCGTGCCAAGGTGGTCGACGTGACCAAGCGCTCGGTGGTGGTGGAGGTCACCGGCACCTGTGACAAGGTGGACGCCTTCGAGGCGCTGGTGCGGCCGTTCGGGCTGATCGAGATGGCCCGCACGGGCGAGATCGCGATCTCCCGCGGTCGCAGCGAGACCTGATTCAGCGCGTACGCCAGCGGCCGCGCGCACGCCGCACGCTGTGAATCGCCCGGGCCACCAGTGGCCCGGGCGCCAGCGCCAGCGCCATGAGCACGTAGGTGCGCGGGTTCCCCGGAGCCAGCCGCAGCGACCGGCGCAGGTGGCGCCGAGCGGCGGCCGCGTCGCCTGACTCCAGGTACCCGAGGCCCGTCCAGGCGTGCCCGTAGGCGCGGGCCTCGCGCACGACCTGCGGGTCCAGCCGGATGCGCCCCGCGTCGCGGGCGAGGGCCCCCTCCATCGTGGTGACATAGTTGCGGGCCAGGTGCAGCCGCCGGGAGGGGTGCGTGAGCGCGTCGGGGCGGTCGGCCTGCTTGAGCACGGTGGGAACGTCGACGAAGGCCACCGGGCCGACGCGACAGGTGCGCAGGAAGAAGTCGAAGTCCTCACCGGCGACGGCGAGGGTCTCGTCGTAGCCGCCGACGGCGTCGAGGCGGTCGCGGGTGAGGATCGCCGCCGACGGGAGGACGAGGTTGCCCACCACCATCGCGTCGTAGACGTCGCCCCAGTACAGCGTGCCCGTGAGCCCGTCCTGCACGCCCGCGATCTCCGCCAGCGGGATGCGATGGGCGAAGAGCTCCTCAAAGCCGGCGCGGAACGCGAAGATGCTGCGCAGCGAGGACCCCGGGACCACGTCGCCGGCGCCGTCGAGGGCGCTCATCTCGGTCCAGATCAGCCCGGCCTCGGGCACCCGGGCCAGGCAGGGGAGCTGGAGCGCGAGCTTGCCCGGGCGCCACACGTCGTCAGAGTCCAGGAAGGCCACCAGCTCCCCGCGGGCGCGCTCGATGCCGGCGTTGCGCGCCCCGGCCACGCCGGTCTGCTCCTGGGAGACGTAGACGACCCGCTCATCGCCGGAGTAGCGCGAGGCGATGACCTGCCTGGTGTCGTCGGTGGACCCGTCATCGACGACGATCACCTCGAGCTCCGCCCCCTCCTGGGCCAGCACGCTGTCGACGGCGCGGGTGATCACCGGCGCGCGGTTGTGGGTGGGGATGATCACGCTGACCACGGTGTGAGCAAGGTAGAGGACGACCGGTAGCCTGAGCGTCATATGACCGAGGCGTCCCGCCTGCAGCAGAGCGCGCTCGAGCAGCTTGGCCCCGACGGGCTGGAGCGGCTCTCGCGCCATCTGCGCGCGGCCCGGCGCCGGGCCCGCAGCCGCGGCGTCACCGTGCTGGTCAGCGTGAGCGCGCAGACGACCAGGTTTGCCGACCCGGTGGCGGCCGTGATGGCCTCGCGCGGGGCCGCGGAGCCATGGTTCGCCCTCGAGCAGCCCGACCGCGACGGGCTGGCCATCGCCGGGCTGGGCTGCGTGCAGGCGATCGAGGGCGACGGCGCGGGACGGTTCACGGCGGTGTCCGATCGCTGGCGCGAGCTGCGCGCTGACGCCGAGATCGACACGCTGGACGGGCCGCCCGGGTCAGGCCTGGCCGCGTTCGGAGGCTTTTCCTTCGCCCCGGAGGGCGGCGCGTCGCCCGAATGGCACGGCTACGCGCCGGGCTCGATGATCGTCCCCGAGGTGTCGCTGGCCCGCCAGTCCGGGGCCACGTGGCTGACCGTCAACGCGCAGGTCGCCCCCGACGACACGCCCGAGGACGTGACCCAGCGGATGGCGGCGCGGCTGCAGTCGCTGCGCGCCGACCCGCTGCCGCTGTTTGACCCTCACCCCACGGGCCGTTACGAGGTGGCCAGCCCGATGCCGCCCGCCCATTACGAGGAGGCGGTCGCACGGGCGGTCCAGCGGATTCGCGGCGGGGCGTTCCAGAAGGTGGTGCTGGCGCGCGAGGTGGACGTCCACGCGCCCGCTGCGCACGATCCCGGCGCGGTGTTCGGCCTGCTGCGCGAGGCATTCGAGAGCTCCTACGTCTACGCCGTGGGTCGCGGCGACGCGACCTTCATCGGCGCCAGCCCGGAGCTGCTCATCCGCCGCCAGGGGCAGCGGGCCACGACCGTCGCGCTGGCGGGGTCGGCCCGGCGCAGCGCCGACCCGGCTGTCGATGACCACCTGGGCGAGCAGCTCATGCGCTCGGACAAGGATCGCGAGGAGAACGCGATCGTGGCCCGCCGCATCGCCCAGACGCTGCGTCCGTTCTCGGTGTGGGTGACCGCGGCCCCCGAGCCGGTGGTGGTGCGCGTGGCCAACATCCACCATCTGGCGGCACCGATCCGCGCCCAGCTCGCCGCTCCGATCGACGCGATCGAGCTCGTCGGCCACCTGCACCCGACGCCCGCCGTCGGCGCCGAGCCCGACAGCGCGCTCGATGTCATCCCCGCGCTCGAGGGCTTTGACCGTGGCTGGTACGCGGGGGCCGTGGGGTGGACCGACGCCTCGGGCGACGGCGAGTTCCTCGTCGCGCTGCGCTGCGCGCTGCTGCGCGGGCGCGTGGCGCGCTGCTACGCGGGCTGCGGGATCGTGCGCGACTCCGACCCGGCGGCCGAGCTGGCCGAGACCGAGGTCAAGCTGCAGGTGATGCTGCCGGTGCTGTCGGGCTGACCTTCAGCGCGCGCACGGCCGCCAGCGCCGCGTTGGCCAGGCCGCGGTGCAGGACCAGGTTCTCGGCCCGGTCGGTGCGCACCTCGACGATGCCGGGCCGCCCGAGGGCGCCGGTCAGCTCACCCACCGTGTCCGCGCGGGTGTGATCCAGGCCGTAGAGCGCGGCCGCCGTGGCGATGTCCAGGCCGTGGGGCGTGGCGATGTGCTCCTCGAAGGCGTCGCCCTCGTCGCTGACCGGGAGGAAGTGGAAGATGCCCCCGCCGTCGTTGTTGATCACGACGATGGTGAGATCCAGGCCGAGCCGGCGAGCGGCCATGAGCCCCCCGATGTCGTGAGCCAGCGCCACGTCGCCGATGAGCAGGACCACGGGGCCGTCGGTGACGGCCGCGACGCCGAACGCGGTGGAGACCGTGCCGTCGATGCCGTTGGCACCGCGGTTGGAGATAACCCGGGGCCCGCGGGTTCCGGCGGGCAGGTAGAGCTCGGCGTCGCGGATGGGCATGGAGGAGGCGATGACCAGCGTCGCGTCCATGGGCAGCTGCTCGCCCAGCAGCCGCGCGGTGAGCGGCTCTGACAGCGTGCCGGGCTCGGTCAGGCCGTCATCGAGAGCGGAGCGGGCGGCCGCGTCGGCGTCGGTCCAGGTCGGAAGCCAGGCGGGGTCCCTGGGAGCGTCCGGGATCAGCTGCTGCAGTGCCGTCACCGGGTCGCCGGAGTCGACCTCGCTGACGATCGCGGCCGGGTCCTGCCAGGCCCCGTCGGGGTCCAGCGAGAGCTGCTCGGTGTCCCGCAGCGATGCCAGCCACGCACGGAGTGGTTTGGACGTGGGCAGATCACCGACGCGGATGACCAGCTCGGGAGCGACACGCGCGGCGAAGCCCGGGTCACGGAGCAGCAGGTCATAGGTGGCGATCGCGGTCTCGCCGTGGCGTGCTCCGGACAGGGGATCGGCGAGCAGCGGCCAGCCCAGGCGCTGGGCGCACCCTGCGGCGGCCTCCCCGATCCCGGCGTCGCGCTCGGCTCGCCCGGCGACGATCAACCCGCGCGCGGGCGACGCCCGGGCGGCGGCGGGCGCACCGCCTGCGCCGGGGCCGGGGGTGTGGCGGACCCACGGGCGTCCGTCGGCACGGCCGGGCACCGGGTCCGCGGGAAGCGGGGCGTCGAGAACCAGCGGCTCGCGCAGCGGGAAGTTCAGGTGCACCGGGCCGGGCCGTCCGGACGCGGCGGTCCAGTAGGCGCGGCAGGCGAGTTGCCTCATCCAGCGCGCGGTCTCGGGCGTGGCGGTGTCGACCCCGACCTCGCAGAACCACTTGACCGCGTCGCCGTACAGCTTGATCTGGTCGATGGCCTGGCCGGCGCCGACGTCGCGCAACTCCGGCGGCCGGTCGGCGGTGAGGATGATGAGCGGGACGCGCGCGTGGTAGGCCTCGATGACCGCCGGGGCGTAGTTGGCCGCCGCGGTGCCCGAGGTGCAGGTCATCGCCACCGGGCGCCGGCTCGCCTTGGCGGCCCCCAGCGCGAAGAAGCCCGCGCAGCGCTCGTCGATGTGCGACGAGCACCGGATCCGCGGCTCGCGCGCGAGCGAGAGCAGGATCGGGGTGTTGCGCGAGCCGGGCGACGTGCAGGCGTGCTCCAGGCCGCAGCGCGCGAGCTCGTCGCAGAACGCGCGCAGGAGGAGGTAGCTGTCGGTTGCGGTCATGATGGGACGATGGCGCCCGATCTCGTCCTGCTCCACGGCTTCACCCACACGGGCGCAAGCTGGGGCCAGGTCGCGGCGGCGCTGCCGGAACGCTACCGGCCGGTGGCGCCCGACATCCGCGGGCACGGCAGCGCCTCCGGCGTCCGGCCGGTGTCGCTGCCGGGAGTGACCGCGGACGTGAGTGGGCTGGGGACCGAGCCGTTCGAGCTCGCCGGGTACTCGATGGGCGGGAGACTGGCCCTCCACGTGGCCCTGGCCCTGCCCGAGCGGGTGCGGCGACTGGTGCTGATCGGGGCTAGTCCCGGGCTCGCCGATTCCGCGGCGCGCGAGGAGCGCCGGGAGGCCGACGAGCGGCTGGCCGACGAGGTCGAGCGGATGACGATCGAGGCCTTCGCGCGGCGTTGGGCCCAGACCGCCGTGCTCGCCGACCAGCTGGCCGCGGTCCAGGCGGCCGTGCAGGCCGACCGGCTGCGCAACACCCCCGCCGGGCTGGCCGCGGCGCTGCGGGGCCTGGGCACGGGGGCGCTGCCGTCGCTGTGGGAGCGGCTGGGTGAGCTCGTCGTGCCGGTCGAGCTGATCGTGGGGGAGCGCGACGCGAAGTTCCGGGCGATCGCCGAGGCGATGGCGGCGGCGTTGCCGCAGGCGCGGGTGCACGTGGTCAGCGCCGCCGGTCATGCGGTGCACCTGGAGGCGCCGGCGGCCGTGGCCGACCTGATCGCGGCCGGCGGCTAGGGCACTAGTACCAGTCGAGCAGGTGCGCCCCCAGGCCGGGACCATCGGGCGGCACGATCGAGCCGCGGGCCGGAGGGAGGGGATCGGGGCGCTCCGCGAACAGCCCCAGGGTGGCCAGTCCGCAGGCGCGGTCGGGTCCGATCACGGTGGCGGCATGCAGGGCGGCGGCGATCCCCAGGGGGCCGTCGAGGGTGGAGGCGAGGTAGATCCGGTAGCCGGCGGCCCGGGCGCGCGCGGCGACGTCGATCATCCCGCTGATCCCGCCACAGCGCGAGATCTTCAGGCACATGAAGTCAGCGGCGGGGCGCAGCAGCGCGTCGGGGTCGTCGGCGGACTCGTCGAGCGCCAGCGGCACGTCGGTGAGCGTGCGCAGCGCTTGGATGGCGGGCAGGCCGCGGACGGGCTCCTCGCACAGCTCGAGTCCGACGGGCTCGAGCGCCCGTAGCGTCGCCTCCGCCTCGTCGGGCAGCCAGGTGCCGTTGGCGTCGATGCGGATCGCCATGTCCGGGCCCGCGAAGGCCCGGACCGCGGCCAGCCGCCCCGCGTCGTCGCCGATGGCCACCTTGACCTTGACCGTGCCGTAGCCCTCGGCGCGCGCGGTGGCGGCCTCGTGGGCCGCGGTCGAGCGGTCGCTGGAGGCGATGGTCCAGTTGACGGCGATCGGCACGGGTGCGCCGGCGCCGAGCAGCCGCCACACCGGCTCGCGGGTCCGGCGCCCGGCCAGGTCCCACAGGGCCAGGTCGATCGCCGCCAGAGCCTGGGGGAGCACCGTCGCCTCGGCGCAGCGGGCGATCACGTCGGCGATCGGCATCGCGTCGGGGTAGGCGGCGAGGACCGGCGCGCAGGCCTCGAGCCCGGCGCGGACCTCGGCAGGCGAGACGCCGTCGTAGGACGGAAGCGGCGCGGCCTCGCCGTAGCCGACGAGGCCGTCGGCGGCCTTGAGTGAGACGAGCAGGAGCTCGCGGTCGGTGACGGTGCCGTGGCCGGCGGCGAACGGCACCCGCAACGGGACCGTCATCGGTGTCACCGTGAGCTTCACGGCGCTACCGGCTCAGCAGCAGCCCCGCCGAGAGCAGCACGCAGAACGCGAGCTGGAGCATCCCGCTCCGGGCCAGCGCGCCGTTGAGCGACGGGCCGTCGGTGCGCGTGCGCACGATCCGGACCACCGCTGTGGCCAGCGGCAGCGTCAGCCAGGGCAGCATCACCCACGCCGTCGTCGGGCCAAACAACCAGGTGACCGGGGTCAGCAGATAGGAGAGGTAGACGACGGTGGCGTAGATCGCGCGCGTGCGCTCGCGGCCGAGCCTGACCGCCAGCGTGCGCTTGCCGGCACGGCGGTCGGAGTCGATGTCACGCACGTTGTTGACCACGAGGATCCCGGCGGCCAGCAGGCCGACCGGCACCGACAGCGCGAACGCCTCCCAATGCAGTGACTCGACCTGGACGAAGAAGGAGCCGACCACGGCCACCACCCCGAAGAACAGGAACACGAACACCTCGCCCAGACCCTCGTAGCCGTAGGGCTTCGGTCCGCCGGTGTAGGCCACGCCGGCGAGGATCGAGGCGGCGCCGACGAGCAGGAGCTCCCATCCCGCGACGGCGATCAGGTAGATCCCGAAGAGCACTGCCAGCCCGAAGCTCACGTAGGTGGCGATGAGCACCTGGCGCGGCGGGACGAGCCCGCCGGCGGTGACCCGGACCGGTCCGAGGCGGTCCTCGGCGTCGGCGCCGCGCCGCGCGTCGGAGTAGTCGTTGGAGAGGTTGGTGCCCACCTGGATGAAGAGGGCCCCCAGCAGCGCGGCCACGAAGCGCAGCGGGTGAAAGATGTGGGCGAAGCCCGCGAGCGAGGTGCCGACGAGCACGGGGGCGATCGCCGCGGGCAGCGTCCGCGGGCGCGCCGCCATCAGCCAGATCCGGAACCCGGTCATGTTCGTGTCGACACGTGCACTAGGCGCGGCGCGGGAACTTCCCGTAGTCCGGCCGGCGCTTCTCGAGGTAGGCGTCGCGGCCCTCCTGCGCCTCCTCGCTCATGTAGAAGAGCAGGTTGGCGTCGTGGGCCAGCCACTGGATTCCGGCCATGCCGTCCTCGTCGGCGTTGAAGCTGGCCTTCATCATCCGCAGCGCGAACGGCGAGAGGGCAAGCATCTCGCGGCACCACTGGACGGTCTCGTCCTCGAGGCGGTCGAGCGGGACGACCGTGTTGATCATGCCCATATCCAGGGCCTGCTGGGCGGTGTACTGCCGGCAGAGGAACCAGACCTCCTTGGCCTTCTTGGGGCCGACGAGGCGCGAGAGGACGCTCGCCCCGAACCCGCCGTCGAAGGAGCCCACCTTGGGGCCGACCTGTCCGAAGCGGGCGTTGTCGGCGGCGATGGTGAGATCGCAGACGATGTGGAGGACGTGGCCGCCGCCGATGGCATACCCGGCCACCATGGCCACGATCGGCTTGGGCAGGCGGCGCATCTGGATGTGAAGGTCGGTGACGTGAAAGCGCCCCACGGCCTGCTGGTGGCCGGCGTCCTTGGGATCCGCGTCGGAGACGTAGCCGCCGCGGCTGCCGCGGACGCGCTGGTCACCGCCGGAGCAGAACGCGTCCGGGCCCTCGCCGGTGAGGATGATCACGCCCACGGCGGGGTCCTCGCGGGCGCGCTCGAAGGCGTCCGAGAGCTCGACCACCGTCTCGGGACGGAAGGCGTTGCGGACCTCGGGCCGGTTGATGGTGATCTTCGCGATACCGGCGTCCTCGCCGGTGGCCAGCTCGTAGCGGATATCGGTGTACTCGCCGGCGGGCTCCCAACTGGTGCTCACATGTGCTCCTATCGGGGGTCGGAACGGGCGGCCCTCGTCACAGGACTCTATGCGAGGAGCGGGAAACAAGCGGGGTGGCCGGGACGTCCGACATGCGTGGTAGCGGCCTTCGCCGCTCGTCTGTTAGGTTTCCCTAATGGCCAGCGCGACGCGCACACGCCTCGGCTGGGGCCTGCTGGCGGTCGTCGCCGCGGGGCTGCTCATCTGGCAGCTCGTGAGCGCCTCCGGCGGGACTCCGGACCCCACTGATCCCAGCACCCACCTGAGCCACCTCGCGGTGGTGCTCGACAGCGGCATCCTGGTCCTGCGCGAGGGTCTGGAGACGATCCTGGTGCTGGCCGTCCTCACCGCGAGCATGCGCGGGGACAACAGCGTCTACCGCAGGCCGCTCGCGCTCGGCGGCGTGACCGCCCTGGGCGCCGCCGTCGTCACGTGGTTCATCGCCATCGCCGTCACCGACGCCGTCGGCCCCGGCAGCCTCGACCTCCAGGCGGCCACGGGGCTGCTGGCCATCGTCGTCCTGCTGGTGGTCATGAACTGGTTCTTTCACAAGGTCTATTGGACGGGCTGGATCGCCAGCCACAACCGCCGCCGCAAGGCTCTGATGGGTGAGGCCGGCTCGGCCGGTCGGCAGCGGGCGATCCTCGGCCTGGTCCTCCTCGGCTTCACCTCGGTGTACCGGGAGGGCTTCGAGGTCGTGCTGTTTCTGCAGAACCTGCGGCTGCGCTACGGCTCGGGCGTGGTGCTCGAGGGCGTGGTGGTCGGCCTGCTGCTGGTGGCCGCGATCGGCTGGCTCACCTTCGGCCTCCAGAGCAAGCTGCCCTACAAGAAGATGCTGGTGGCCACCGGCGTCATGCTCGGAGTGGTGCTGCTGGTGATGGTGGGCGAGTCCGTCCAAGAGCTCCAGCAGGCCGGCTGGATCGGCACCACCCCGATCAACGTGGCCATCCCCGGCTGGATGGGCCTGTGGTTCGCGGTGTTCCCCAACGTGCAGACCGTGGTGGCCCAGGTGGTCGCCGCGGTCCTCGTCGTCGGCTCCTACTTCCTGGCCGAAGAGCTGCGCGTGCGGCGGCCGCGGCGGCGGGGGGCGGGGGTGGCTGAGGTCGCGGAGAGCCCCGAGGTTGCCGACCGGCCCAGCGCTCCGGCTGGGGCGGCACCGCGGTCGGCGCGGGTCGCGACGCTCGAGCGCCGGTAGGCGTCTCCGGCGATCCGGGGCGAACGTCAACGGCGGCTGAGGAAGGCTGCACGCCCGGCTGCGGCCGGCCCCGGAGCGGGGTTGTGGGATAAAACCCTCACCACGTAACGCTTATCTCCCACGACCCCCGCGGAAGGCCCCCATCTGCGGTCCAACCCACCCTTCCCAAGCCCGTCGTTGACGTTCGCCGGTGCCCACGCGCACCCAGAACCCACCCTCCGCCCCGGGGCCCCGCGGCGTGCGGGGCCCCGAGGGACTGCGTGGGTCAATGGCCGAGGACGAGGAGCTCCAGGCGCCGCGTCGCCGTCATCCTCGGGTGCGAGCTGTCGCGCACCCGGACGGTGAAGCGGTAGAGGCCCTGGTGCTCCGGGCGTCCTGACAGCTGGCCGTCACGGCTGAGGTGCACGCCGTGCGGCAGTCGGCCCCGGGTCACCGTCCAGGCATACGGCGTCGTCCCCAGGACCGCCTCGAGCTGGGCCGAGTACCGGTGCCCGGCACGGGTGGCATGCAGCTGCGTCGTGTGCACGGCCAGTGGCGGGGCCACCGCCAGCAGGCCGGGCGACGAGAGGCCGGTGTTCGATCCGGAGATCGTGGCGAACGGCGAGGCGTTGCCGGTGGCCGTGCTGGTGAACGCCTCCACCCCGGCGAACTGGTTGGAGACGTAGATGTTGCCGTTGGCGTCCACGTCGACACCCACGGGGAACGAGAACCCGGTGTTCGGGCCCACGATCGCCCGCAGCGGGAGCGCGGCCCCGCTGGCGGTCGGCGAGTACTCGAGCAGCGACTCGCCGTAGGTGTTGGCCACCAGGAGGTTGCCGGCGCCGTCGATGGTGAGCCCCGAGGGCCCGTTGAGGCCCGTCCCCGGTCCGGAGATCGTGTCCAGCGGCGACGCGTCCCCGTTGGCGCCGGAGGCGTACTCGGTGAGCGCGCTGCTCTGGTTGTCGCTCACCCACAGGTGGCCCGCCGGATCGATCGTCAGGCCCACCGGACCGCTGATGCCGGTGTCGGCGCCGCTGATGGTGGCCACGGGCGTCGCGTTGCCGCTCGCGCCCGGGGCGTACACCGTGATCGAGTTGGCGGCGTGGTTGGCCACGTAGAGCCGCCCGGCGGCGTCGACCGCCAGCCCATCGGGCAGGGCCAGGCCCGTGTTGCTTCCGGAGATCGTCGCCGTAGGCGCCACGTTGCCGGTCTGGCCGTAGTCGTACTCGGTGATCGTCCCCGAGTCCTCGTTGGCCACGTAGATCCGGCCGTTCGTGTCGATGGCGACGGCCCCGGTGCCGTTGAGCCCGGTGGCCGAACCCGCGAGCGTGGTGACCGGGGAGACGTCCCCGCTGGCACCCAGCGCATATGAGAGCACCGCGCTGTAGCCGCCCTGGGGCACGTAGACCGCGGCCTGGATGGCGGGCTTGACCGTGATCGTGTAGGTCCGTGTCGCCGTCAGCGCGGTCGGCTTGGTCGCGTCGGTGGCCCGGATCCCGACCGTGAACGATCCGGTCTGGGTCGGGACTCCGCTGATCGTCCCGGTGCTCGCATTCAGGCTCAGGCCCGTGGGGAGCGCGCCGCTCGCGACCGCCCAGTGCACGGGTGCAAGGCCCATAACGGTGCTCAGCGTCTGTGAGTAGGGCTTGCCGGCCATCGCCGAGGCCAACGTGGCCGTGGTGATCGTCAGCGTCCGGGGCGCGATGGCGATGGTGACGGGCTCCGTCGCCGTCTCCGCGGTCGGCACCGCGCTGTCGGCCAGCTTCGCCGTGAACGTCTTGGTGCTCGTCTTGGTCGGCGTGCCGGTGATCTGTCCGCTGGAGGTCAGCTTGAGCCCGCTGGGCAGAGAACCAGAGGCGACCGACCACGTGTACGGCGCCACGCCACCGCTCGCGCCGAGCGTGACCGTGAACGGACTGGTCACGTTGCCGTGCAGCGTGCCCGTACCGGTCAGGGCCAGCGGCGGAGTGGTGACGCTGAGGGTGAACTGCTGGCTTGCCGGCGGTTCCGTGCCGTTGTCAGCCGTGACGGTGAAGGCGAACTTGCCGACCGTGTGCGCCGGCCACGTGCCTTTGAGGTCGCCGGTGTTGGGGTCGATGGTGAGCCACGATGGGGCGCCGGAGATCGAGTAGGTCGGTGCCGGATAGCCGGTGGAGGTGACCTGGTAGTTGACCGATCCGGCCGTCGTCGCCACCGAGTCAGACGCGGCGGACGTGATCTGCGGCGCGACCGGGGAGAGAGTGAACGTCACGACGATCGAGCCGTTGCCGGGGAAGGGATCGATGGAGACGGTGCCCGAACCGTGGGAGTTGTAGGAGCTCTGGCCGGCGCCTCCGCCGCCCCCGCCACCGGCGCCCCCGCCACCGGAGGTACCGGCGCTTCCGCCGCAGAGCCCGTCGCCGCCACCGCCGGCGCCGCCGGCATCGGTGAGGCCACCGGCGCCGGAGGCGTTCCCGCCGCCGTTAGGGGCATCGCAGTTGTTGAAGAACCCGAAGTTGCCGCCGGAGCCGCCGCCGACGCCGAGGCCACTCACGCCGTTGCCCTGGTTGAAGGTGCCCGAGCCGCCGGCGCCGCCGTCGTTGCCGAAGATGCCGCCGCCCCCTCCGCCGCCGCCGCCTCCACCGGCGAGCGCGAGCAGGGTTCCCTGGCTGGTCTGGTCGACGAGGCTGGAGTACTGACCGCCGTTACCGCCGCCGGCGCCCAGCTCGTTGCCGCCGGCCCCCTGGCCGCCGGCGCCCTGTGTCCCGATGAACGCCTGGAGGGTGTCTCCGGGCGAGATGAAGGTGTTGGGCGCGACGGGGATGTCGGTCACGTTGACCTCGCCGCCCGTCCCGCCCGCCCCGCCGTTGGTGGACGCGCCGCCGCTGCCCGCCGTCCCGCTGGCTCCATTGGCGATCACGTTGATGCTGCTGGTGTACTGCGGGATCGCGACCGAGTACGTGCCCGGGTTGCTGTAGGTGTCCTGGATCGTCTGCGCGCCGGCAGTCGCGGCGTGGCATGTGGCGAGTGCCACCGCGGTGACGATCGCCGGCACGACGCGGTTGCGCGCGCGCCTGATGGAAAGAGTCATGAACCCCCCTATTGGAAAACTCCTTGAAAGCCGTCCCGGCGATGGTGGGCCATAAACGACGCGCTGACATCGGGCAAGTTCACCGTCTTGCCCCGGTGTCTTTACGGCCACGCGCGCGAGTGTTTAGGCGGCGGCCGGCGACTTTTAGGGAGAGGCCCGCAGGCGCGACTAGCCTCCCACCCCCATGGAACCCTGGCTCACCCGCGCCGCGCGCATCCATGGTGCCCGGACCGCGCTCCGGACAGCCGACGCCGCCGAGACCACGTACGCCGAGCTGTATGACCGCGCCAACAGCGTCGCGGGCGCGCTCCAGGCCCGGCGCGTGGCCCCGGGCGACCATGTCGCCCTCGCGCTGCCGAGCGCCGACCTGGTGGTCGCTCTGCATGCCTGTCTGCTGCTGGGGGTCGTGGCCATCCCCATCGACCTGCGGCTGACCGAACCCGAACAGGCCCTTCGCACGGCACACGCATCGCTCGTGCTCGATGCGCTCCCGGCCCCCGAGGGCCGCGACCGCCTCGCCCGTGGGCCACGCGCGATCGACTCGGAGACGACGGCCACGCTCATGTTCACCTCGGGTACCACGGCGGGCCCCAAGCCGGTGGCGCTCAGCTATGACAACTGGCTGTGGAACGCGCTGGGCTCAGCGCTGGCGCTCGGCCTGGACCCCGACGAGACGTGGCTGTGCCCGATGCCGCTGGCCCATGTCGGCGGGCTGTCCATCCAGATCCGCTCGGCCGTCTACGGCACCACGGTTCTCCTGCACGAGCGCTTCGATACCGAGCGCGCGCTTACCGCCCTCATGGACCCCGACGCAAGGGTGACCCTGGTCTCGCTCGTGCCGACGATGCTCGCGCGCCTCCTGGACGCCGGCCTGAGTGAGCCTCCGGCGCTGCGGCGAGTGCTGCTGGGCGGCGGCCCCATCGCGCCGGCGCTGCTCGCCCGCGCGCGCGCCGCGGGCGTGAACGTGTCTCCGTCCTACGGCATGACCGAGGCGTGCTCGCAGATCGCCACCGACGGGGTCCCGCTGCTGGGCACCGAGCTCGAGATCGCGCCCGACGGGGAGGTCCTGGTCCGGGGACGGACCGTCGCCGCCGGCGCGGTCGGCCCCGACGGGTGGCTGCACACCGGTGATCTGGGCGCCTTCGACGACGCCGGGCGGCTGGTCATCGCCGGCCGCAAGGCCGACACGATCGTCAGCGGCGGGGAGAACGTGGCCCCCGTCGAGGTCGAATCCGTCCTGCTCGAGCACCCCGGCGTGGTGGACGCCGCCGTGTTCGGCCGCGCCGACCCGGAGTGGGGGGAGGCGGTCGTGGCCCAGGTGGTGCTGGCCGACGGTGCCCCGATCGAGGTCGAGGCCTTGCGCACGCACTGCGCCGCACGGCTGGCTCCGTTCAAGGTGCCCAAGCGCTTTGAGCCGGTGAGCGGGGTCCCGCGCGGGGTCACCGGCAAGCTGCTGCGCCGCGAGCTGCGCTGACCGGGGGCATGTCACATCATCTGACGTAACATCAGTCGGTGATATCATCTAGACGATGCCCGCCGACCTCACGATCGAGCAGCTGGCGGCCAAGACCGGAATGACGGTGCGCAACATCCGCGCCCATCAGGCGCGGGGGCTGCTCGACCCGCCCGAGGTGCGCCTGCGCGTCGGCTACTACGACGCCGGGCACGTCGCGCGGCTCAAGCTCATCCAGGAGCTCCAGGACGACGGGTTCAACCTCGCGGGGATCCAGCGCCTGCTCGAGGACGATCAGGCCACGGCGCAGCGCCTGGCCCGCTTTCGCCAGGCGCTCAGTGAGACCGCGGAGCCGTCGCAGACGCTCACGGTGGAGGAGCTGGGGCGGCGCTTTCGGGTGAGTGCCGAGGAGGCCACACGGGTCCTGTCCCGCGCCGAGACGCTGGGCGTGCTCGTCTCCGCCGGCGAGGGCCGCTACGAGGTCCCGAGCCCGTCGCTGCTGGCCGTCGCCGAGCAGGTGGTGGCCCGCGGGGTGTCCCTCAACGAGGCGCTCACGGTGTTCAAGCAGGTGGAGCTGCACTGCGACGCGGTCTCGGGGGCGTTCGTGTCGCTGTTCATGCGCGAGGTATGGGAGCCCTTCGAGGCGGCCGGGATGCCGACCGAGCGCTGGGCCGAGATCGACGAGACGGTCGCCCAGCTGCGTCCGCTCGCCACCGAAGCGCTGGAGGCCATCTTCGGCCAGAGGATGAGCGCCCAGATCGACGCGGCGTTCGGCGAGCGCATGAAGCAGCTCGCGCCGCCGCCCCAGCAGGCCGAGGGATAAGCTCTCGCTCACGTGAGCGAGACCGACCCCGACCAGCTGCGCGCGCTCACCCGCGAAACGTGGGAGACCGCCGCCGCCGGATGGGGGCGGGAGGCCGAGGCCGTGCGCAACTGGGGGATGCCCGTCTCGGTGGCGATGGTCGAATCGCTGGATCTCCAGCCGGGCCAGCGCGTGCTCGAGCTCGCGTCCGGCCCCGGCGACACCGGCTTCATGGCCGCCGAGCTCGTCCAGCCCGGGGGCACGCTCATCTCCTCAGACGGCGCGGACCCGATGATCGAGGTCGCCCGCGCCCGGGCGGCCCAGCTGGGCATCCAGAACGTCGAGTTCCGGCAGCTGGAGCTCGAGTGGATCGACCTCGAGACCGCCACCGTCGACGCCGTGCTCGTCCGCTGGGGGATCATGCTCACCGTCGACCCCGCCGCCGCCGCCCGCGAGATCCGGCGCGTGCTGCGACCAGGGGGCCACGCGGCACTGGCGGTGTGGGATGCCCGCGAGCGCAATCCGTGGGCGCTCATTCCCAGCACCGCGCTAATGGAACTGGGGCACGCCGAGCCGCCGGATCCCAACGCCCCCGGGCCGTTCTCAATGGCTGAGGACGGCCGCCTCGCGGAGCTGCTCGACGACGCCGGCTTCACGGACGTCGAAGTGGTCGCGGTGAACCTCGAGCGCCATTACGCCACGGCGCAGGACATCGTCTCCGAGAGCGCCAACTGCTCACCCAGCTTCAGCACGAAGTACGACGAACTGACCGACGAGCAGAGGGCCGAGGTCGCGGCTCACATGATCGCCGCGGCCGCCCCCTACACAGCGCCGGACGGCTCGGTGACGCTGCCCGGCGTCTCGCTGGTGGCCCGCGCCGGCGCTTGACGCCGGCCTCTGCGCACCTCCCTTGCGCAGGCCGCCACGCAAGCGGCCGTGCAGCCCATGACTCCCGTCATGGGGTGACAGGGATATTGCACCCTGAGAGTCCAATTGCAGGGTTTTCCTGTGTACACCACACCGGGGACACTGTCGGTCATGCGCACATGGAAATCTCTCGTTTTGACACTCACCATCGCCGCTGCCACGTGGGCACCTGCCACCGCGTCGGCCGCCTTTCAACACGTCGTCGCCAAGGGCGAGACGCTGACCTCGGTCGCCGCCGCCGACGGTCTACCGGTCTCGCAGTTGGCCGCCGCCAACGGCATGTCGCCCGACTCGCAGCTCACGGCGGGCTCACTGCTGGCCATCCCGGCCCAGGGCGCGGCGGCCGAGGAGTCGCCCGGCTCGTCCTCGACCGCCGGCTCCGCCTCGGACACCTCCTCGCCGGTGGCGTCGAGCGGCGGTGGGGCGTACCAGGTGCAGCGCGGCGACACCCTGAGCGCGATCGCCTCACGCCTGGGCGTCAGCGTGGACGCGCTCGCCGAGGCCAACGGGCTTGACCCGTCCAACCTCCTTATCGCCGGCACGACCCTGCACTCCGTCGGCACCGCCTCCTCCAGCAGCGCGGCCCCGATCGCGTCGTCGAGCGGTGGCGGGGGCTACGTGGTCCAGCGCGGCGACACGCTGAGCGCGCTGGCCTCGCGCCTGGGCGTCAGTGTCGACGCGCTGGCCGCGGCCAACGGCCTTGACCCGTCCGGCCTGCTCATCTCGGGTACGACCCTGCACCCCGTCGGCGGCTCGGCCTCGAGCGCCGCGCCGGCCACCACCGAGATGGTGTCGACGTCTCCGTCGAGCGCAGCGGGCGCGCAGCCCACCGCCCAGACGGTGAGCTCGTCCGAGGTCGGGTCGATCGCGGCGAGCGAGGGCGTTCCGGCATCGCTGGCCGAGGCGATCGGCTACCAGGAGAGCGGGTTCAACAACGGTGCGGTCTCGTCGACCGGCGCCGTCGGCGTGATGCAGATCATGCCGTCGACCTGGAGCTGGATCGGCCGGAACCTGGCCGGGCCCCCGCCGCTCCAATCGTCCTCGGCGACCGACAACGTCCGCGCCGGCTCGCTGCTGCTGCACTCCCTCCTCTCAGACACGGGCGGCAACGCGGCGGAGGCGGTGGCCGGCTACTACCAGGGCCTGCAGTCGGTCCGTGCGCACGGTCTGTACTCCGACACGCAGGCCTACGTCAACAACGTGCTGGCGCTGCGCCAGCGCTTCGGCGGCGGATAACCCGGCCTCGCCAGCCCGCCCGGGCGGGGACTGTCCCCGTCCACCAAGTGGTAGTGGCCGTTCCGGCCAGTGGCGCTCGCATTCGAGCGGCCTCCGGCGGCCGGAAAGACCACGGCAGCCGCGCCTTGTAGCCTGCGAGCCATATGTACTACGACGACGACGCAGACCTCTCAAAGCTCGACGGCAAGACCGTCGCGATCATCGGCTACGGCTCCCAGGGCCACGCCCACGCGCTCAACCTCAAAGAGTCCGGCGTCGACGTCGTCGTCGGCCTGAGATCCGGTTCGAGCAGCGTCGCCAAGGCTGAGGCCCATGGCCTGAAGGTGCTCGAGCCCGCCGACGCCGCCAGCGAGGGCGACATCATCATGCTGCTCGCCCCCGACGAGCTGCACGGCCAGATCTGGGAAGACGGCCTCAAGGACGGCATCGCCCCCGGCAACATGCTCATGTTCGGCCACGGCTTCTCGATTCACTACGGCGAGATCGTTCCTCCGCCCGACGTCGACGTGGCCCTGGTGGCCCCCAAGGGCCCCGGCCACCTCGTCCGGCGCCAGTACCTGGAGGGCTCCGGGGTGCCGTGCCTGGTGGCGGTCCAGCAGGACCCCAGCGGCGACGCGCTGGGCGTGGCGCTGGCCTACGCCAAGGGCATCGGCGGCACCCGCGGCGGCGTCATCGAGACGAGCTTCAAGGAGGAGACCGAGACCGATCTGTTCGGCGAGCAGGCGGTCCTCTGCGGCGGCGTCACCGAGCTCGTGCGCGCGGGCTACGAGACTCTGACCGAGGCCGGCTATGACGAGCGCCTGGCCTACTTCGAGGTCCTGCACGAGCTCAAGCTGATCGTCGACCTCATGTATGAGAAGGGGATCAGCGGCATGCGCTATTCGATCTCCAACACCGCCGAGTACGGCGACATGACCCGCGGCCGGCGGATCATCGGCGAGGAGACGCGCGCCGCGATGAAGCAGGTGCTCAAGGAGATCCAGAGCGGCGACTTCGCCCGCGAGTGGATCGCGGAGAACCGCGCTGGCCAGGAGAACTTCAAGCGCATGCGCGCCGAGCAGGCCGGCCACCAGGTCGAGGTCGTGGGGAAGGAGCTGCGCGAGCAGATGGACTGGATCGACACCGACTTCCAGGAGTAGCGGCCCGCCCCCCGCGGGCACCCCCATCCCAAGCCCCCGTCCCACCGCCAGGCCACATGACCCAGATCACGACTGACCTCAGGATCCCTGACGAGCTCAAGCCCCTCGATGGGCGCTTCGGATCAGGCCCATCCCGCGTACGCCCGGAGCAGCTTCAGTACGTCGCCGGCCCGGGCGCCGCGATCATCGGAACCTCGCATCGCCAGAAGCCGGTTCGCCAGCTCGTGGGCCGCATCCGCGCCGGCATCGCCGAGCTCCTCTCGCTCCCGGACGGGTACGAGGTGGTGCTGGGCAACGGCGGCACGACCGCGTTCTGGGACGCCGCCACCTGCTGCCTGATCCGCGAGCGCTCGCTGCACCTCACCTACGGCGAGTTCTCCTCCAAGTTCGCCGCCTGCGCGAAGGCCGCCCCGTTCCTGCGCAAGCCGATCGTCGTCGAGTCCGAGCCCGGCGACGCGCCGGCGCCGGGGGAGGGGCTGGGCGCAGAGCCGGTGGACGCCATCGCGTGGGCCCACAATGAGACGTCGACCGGCGTGATGGTGCCGGTGACCCGCCCGGAGGGCTCCGACGGTGCCCTGGTCCTCATCGACGCGACGTCCGGCGCGGGCGGTCTGCCGCTGGCCGCGGCCGACGCCGACGTGTATTACTTCGCGCCCCAGAAGGGCTTTGCCTCCGACGGCGGCCTGTGGCTGGCGGCGATGAGCCCGGCGGCGCTCCAGCGCGTCGACGAGCTGGCCGGCGGGAGCGATGGCCGCTGGGTCCCTGACTTCCTGTCGCTCCCGACGGCGCTGGAGAACTCGCGCAAGGACCAGACCTACAACACCCCGGCGATCGTCACGCTGCTGCTGCTGGAGAGCCAGCTGGACTGGATGCTCGACCTGGGCGGACTGGACGCGATGGTGCAGCGCACCACCGCCTCGAGCACGCACCTGTATGAGTGGGCGATGGCCCACGAGAGCGCGACCCCGTTCGTGTCCGATCCGGTCAAGCGCTCGCTCGTGGTGGGCACGATCGACTTCGACGAGGGCATCGACGCCGCCGCGCTGGCGGCGACGCTCCGCGCCAACGGGATCGTCGACGTCGAGCCCTACCGCAAGCTGGGACGCAACCAGCTGCGGGTGGCCATGTTCCCCGCCACTGATCCCGCTGACGTGCAGGCGCTGACCGCCTGCATCGACTGGGTCCTGGAGCGGTCGTGACGCGCGTCCTCGTCGCCGAGAAGATCGGTGACTCCGGGATCGATCTGCTCCGCGAGCACTTCGAGGTCGATGTCGGGGTCGGCTGGGACCGCGCCGAGCTCGAGCAGAGGATCGGCGAGTACGAGGGCATCCTCATCCGCTCGGCGACCAAGCTCGACGGCGACCTATTGGCCAAGGCCACCCGGCTGCGCGCGGTGGGTCGCGCGGGCGTGGGGGTGGACAACGTCGACGTCCCCGTGGCCACCAAGCGCGGGATCGTCGTCGCCAACGCGCCCGAGTCCAACGTCATCACCGCGGCCGAGCACACGATGGCGCTGCTGCTGGCGCTAGCCCGCAACGTCCCCCAGGCCCACGCATCGCTCACGGGCGGGGCGTGGGAGCGCTCGAAGTTCTCCGGCGTGGAGCTCTACGAGAAGACTCTGGGGATCCTCGGCTTCGGCCGGATCGGCCAGCTCGTATCTCAGCGCGCGCGCGGATTCAACATGCACGTGGTGGCGTTCGACCCCTACGTGTCGGCCGAGCGCTACCGGGAGCTGGGCGTCGAGCAGGCCGCCTCGCCCGAGGACGTGTACGCCGCCGCCGACTTCATCACCCTGCACCTGCCCAAGACTCCCGACACCGAGGGCTGGCTCAACGCCGAGGTGCTGGCCCAATGCAAGGACGGGGTGCGGATCCTCAACGTGGCCCGCGGGCCCCTGGTGGTCGACGAGGACCTCAAGGCGGCGCTGGACTCGGGCAAGGTGGCCGGTGCCGCGCTCGACGTGTTCCGCTCCGAGCCGATCACCGATCACCCGCTGTTCGGCTACCCCAACGTGATCGTGACCCCGCACCTGGGCGCGTCCACCGCGGAGGCCACCGACCGGGCGGGTTATCAAGCCGCGGAGCAGGTGGTGGCGGCGCTGGCCGGCGGCGTGGTGACCAGCGCGGTCAACGTGCCCGCGATCCCCGCCGAGGACCTCGAGGTGCTCGGCCCCTACCTCGCGCTGTGCGAGTCGCTGGGCCGGATCGCGGTGACCCTGGCCATCGCCGAGGGCGGCTCGGTGGACCGGATCGAGACCCAGTACTTCGGACGGCTGGCGGACCGCGACACGCGGCTGCTCTCGATCCAGGCGCTGCTCGGGGCTCTGGCCGGCCACACCGAGGAGGACCTCAACGCGGTCAACGCCCACGTCGTCGCCGAAGAGCGCGGCATCCGCATGGTGGAGACCAAGCACTCAACCGCCCGCGAGTACACCGACCTCGTCCGCGTGCAGGCGACCGCGAGCGGCCGCGCGGTGCGCGTGGCGGGCACGCTCTTCGGCCAGCGCAACCGGCCCCACCTCCTCGAGGCGTGGGGCCACCGCTTCAACGTGCAGCTCGAGGAGCACATCACCCTGTTCCGCTACCAGGACCTGCCGGGCATGCTCGGGCGGGTCGGGACGCTGTTCGGCGAGCACGGGGTCAACATCATCTCGGCCGCCGTCGGGCGGCTGCCCGACGAGCGCCCCGACGACGAGGGTCACCTCGCCGCCATGGCGATCACCACCGCGTCCCCGGTCCCGGCCGACGTGGTGGCGAAGATCGTCAACAGCGAAGGCTTCGTCGCCGGTCACACCGTCGCGCTGTAGCCCAGCCTGGAAGGCATTGCTACGCTGTGCGTCGAATGTCGCTGAGCCTCGAACTTCGACTTCTTCTCCTCCCCCGCAAGGGGGAATAGCGCGTGGGCGGCCGCACGTAGCCGCGAACAACAGCACCGAGAAGCAGTCAAGTTCGAGCCAAGGGAAGCAAGCGACATGACACCACCTGACGATCCCAACCGAGTACTGATCTTCGACACGACGCTGCGTGACGGAGAGCAGTCGCCCGGCATCTCGCTGAACACGCAGGAGAAGCTGGAGATCGCCCAGCAGCTCGCCCGCCTGGGCGTCGACGTGATCGAGGCCGGGTTCCCGATCACCTCGCCCGGGGACTTCGAGGCCGTTCAGGCGATCGCGCGCACCGTCGAAGGCCCGGTCATCGCCGGCCTGGCCCGCACCCATGTGGGCGACATCGACGCCGCCTACAACGCGGTCAAGGACGCCGAGCACCCGCGGATCCACACCTTCATCTCGACGTCGGACATTCACATCAAGTACCAGCTGCAGTCCACGCGCGAGGACGTCAAGGGCCAGGCGCGGGCCGCCGTGGCGCACGCCAAGCAGTACCTCGATGACGTCGAGTTCTCACCCATGGACGCGACGCGCGCTGACCTGGACTACACCGCGGAGGTGTGCCAGATCGCGATCGACGAGGGCGCCACGACGATCAACATCCCGGACACCGTCGGCTACACCATGCCCCACGAGTACGCCGAGTTTCTGCGCCGGCTCTACGAGGCGGTACCGGACCTACGCAACATCGTCCTCTCGGTCCACTGCCACGACGACCTGGGTCTGGCCGTGGCCAACTCCTTCGCGGGTCTGCAGGCGGGCGCGCGCCAGGTGGAGTGCGCGGTCAACGGCATCGGCGAGCGGGCCGGCAACGCGTCGATCGAGGAGATCATCATGCTCCTGCACACGCGCCAGGCCGACGTGGGCCTGTTCACCGCGGCCAATACGCGGGAGATCGCGCGGACGTCGCGCATGGTCTCGCGCCTGACCGGCTACGTGATCCAGCCCAACAAGGCGATCGTGGGCCGCAACGCGTTCGCCCACGAATCCGGCATCCACCAGGACGGGGTGCTCAAGGAGCGCACCACCTACGAGATCATGGATGCCACCACGGTCGGGCTGGAGGCCAATTCGATCGTGCTGGGCAAGCACTCGGGCCGCCACGCGCTGGCCCAGGCGCTGGCCGAGCTGGGCTTCGAGCTGCAGGGCCAGGCGCTCAATACCGCGTTCAAGCGCTTCAAGGAGATCGCGGACAAGAAGAAGCAGGTCACCGCCCTGGACCTGGAGGCGCTGGTCACCGACGAGCTGCGCCAGGAGATCGCCGGCTACACGCTCGAATGGTTCGACGTCGAGGCCTCGAGCCGTCGTCCGCCGCACGCCACCGTCGGCGTGCGCGGTCCCGACGGGGAGGAGCTGGTCGGCTCCTTCACCGGCGACGGCCCGGTCGACGCCATCTTCCACGCCATCAACGCGGCCACCAAGGTCGACGCCAAGCTCCGCGAATTCCGCGTCGACGCCGTCACCGGCGGCCAAGACGCTCTCGGAGAGACCTCGGTGGTGCTGGAGTTCGGCGGCGTCACCGGCGCCGGGCAGGGCGTCTCCACCGACATCCTCGAGGCCGGCGCCCGCGCCTACGTGCGTGCGCTGTCCAACGCGGTCCGCCGCCACGGTGTGCTCGCCGAGCAGGAGGCCGCGGACGCACCCGCGCCCGAGGTCGTCCGGGCGCCATAGCCGCAACGCCGAGGGTCGGGCGCTCGCTCCCGCGAGCGAAGCGCCCTACCGGCGGCCGTTGTCGGCGGCGACCAGCAGCCCCTGTCGGTAGCCGGCCGAAAGGACCCGGGTGCGCGGCTCCTGATCCATGAAGTTGGAGCCCATCGCGGCGGCGCACTCGGCGTTGGGGGCGATCGTCCGCACCCGCGCCCCGCGGCGGCGCAGGGCCAGCGCCTCGATCGACACCGCTGACCGGGCGACGTTGCGCATCACGGTGAGCATCGTGTGGCGGGTGGCCAGGCTGGCCGTGGGGTTGAGGCAGAGCACGTGGGTGTCGCGTCCTGCGGGCGCGGCGTCGAGGTTGGTGGGGCTCCACACCCCGCCGTCGACGTACTCGCGCCCGCCGATGCGCACGGGCGCAAACAGCCACGGGACGGTGCACGAGGCCTCGACGGCCTCGCCCACACTGGCCGACGGGGCGCCCGGGCTGCCGAACACGACCCGGCGCCCGTTGGCGCGGTCCACGGCGGTGATGCGCAGCCGCCCGTCGAAGCGGGCGGCCGAGCTCTCGATGTGGGCGCGCAGCCCGGCGAGCGTGTCCGGGGGGCGGGGGAGGCCGCGCAGCAACAGCGCGCGCACCAGCGCGCCGCCGGGGGCGGCCATGCCCAGGGCCAGCGGCGCGAAGGCGGCGCTCGCGGCGATGGCGGCCTGGCCGGCGCGCCGGGCGGCAGCCACCGCGGCGACGGCCAGTCCGCGGGTGGGGCCGCCGGTGGAGAGCTCGAGCTCGGTCCCGACCGACGATGGGCGGCGTGGCGCGTTGCCGGCCACCAGGTGGGCGGCGACGATTGCCCCGGCCGAGGTGCCCACGAAGGACTCGCAATCGCGCAGGTCGACGTCGGCGCCGTCCTCGATCCCCGCCAGGACACCCATCATCCAGGCTTCGCCGAGCACGCCGCCGCCACCGAGAACCAGGACATCGGGCCGCGTCCGCACGCGTTGCAGGCTACCCGGGCTCCGCGCGGACCAATGCGTGGCTGCCAACAGACGACTGTACGTGATAGCGTACAGAGGCATGGCGCTGGCCGAACCGCACGTGACTTCGCCGGAGAGCCTCGGCCTCCGCATCCGCGCTCTGCGCGAGGCGATGGATCTGTCCCTCCGTGACCTGGCGCTGCGCTCTGGCGTGAGCGCGCCGATGCTGTCCCAGGTCGAGCGCGGCGAGACGAGCCCGACGCTCCAGGTGGCCACGCGGATCGCCCACGGCCTGGAGCTGCGCCTGTCCCAGCTCCTGCGCCTGGACGAGGGCGGAGCGGTGACGGTCGTGCGTCGCGGCGAGCGCCGGACCGGCCCCGTCGCCGCGTCGGGCCACGCCTACGAGATCCTCACGCCCCCGCTGCCCGGCCAGCGCGCGGAGCTCTCGCGCCACACGCTGTCCGCCGGCGCGGTGACCGGCGGCCCCGGCGACCCGCCGATGCACGAGCCGGGCAGCCGTGAGACGGCGCTGGTCCAGGAGGGCACCGTCGTCCTGCACTGCGACGGCGCCCGCCACGAGCTGGCCGCCGGCGACTGCGTCACCTTCGACGCCGATCTGCCCCATCACTTCGAGAACCCCGGAAACGACGAGGCCGTGCTCCTGGCAGTGGTGAGCGCGGGACTCAGGAGGAGCTAGCAGTCACCCATGCCCAAGAGCCTGTTCGACAAGATCTGGGAGGCCCACGAGGTCGCTCCCGGCCTTCTCTACATCGACCTGCACCTCGTCCACGAGGTCACGAGCCCGCAGGCCTTCGACGGGCTCCGTCTGGCCGGCCGCAAGCTCCGGCGCCCGGACCGCACCCTGGCCACCGCCGATCACAACGTCCCCACCGACGGCACCCCCGTGGCCGCCCGGATCAAGGACGAGCTCTCACGGGTGCAGGTGGAGACCCTGGAGCGCAACTGCGAGGAGTTCGGGATCCCGGTGTACTCGCTGGGCTCGGACCGCCAGGGCATCGTGCACGTGATCGGCCCCGAGCTGGGCGTGACCCAGCCGGGGATGACGATCGTCTGCGGCGACTCGCACACCGCCACCCACGGCGCCTTCGGCGCGCTGGCCTTCGGCATCGGGACCTCCGAGGTCGAACACGTGCTGGCCACCCAGTGCCTCGTCCAGTCCAAGCCGAAGTCGATGATTATCCGCTACGAGGGCGAGCTCGGGTTCGGCGTCACCGCCAAGGACCTGATCCTGGCCACGATCGGCCAGATCGGCGTCGACGGCGCCGTCGGCCACGTCGTGGAGTACTCGGGGCCGGCGATCGCGTCGCTGACCATGGAGGGCCGCATGACCGTCTGCAACATGACGATCGAGGGCGGGGGGCGCGCCGGGATGATCGCCCCCGACGAGACGACGTTCGAATGGGTCATCGGGCGTCCGGCCGCTCCGGCCGCTGCCCCTGACGACTGGCGCGACCTGCAGACCGAGGAGGGCGCGAGCTTCGACAAGGAGGTGGTCGTCGACGCCGGCGCGATCAGCCCGATGGTCACCTGGGGCACCAACCCCGAGATGGTCGTCGGCGTCAGCGATGCGGTGCCCGACCCCCAGGACGACGGCGACGAGCGCGCCCTGCACTACATGGGCCTGGAGGCGGGGACGCCGATCCAGGAGCTCAAGCTCGACCGCGTCTTCATCGGCTCGTGCACCAACTCGCGGATCGGCGACCTGCGCGCTGCCGCCGAGGTGGTGAGCGGGCGAACGGTGGCCGAGGGCGTCTACGCGATGGTCGTGCCGGGCTCTCAGCAGGTCAAGGCGCAGGCCGAGCAGGAGGGCCTTGACGAGGTCTTCCGCGCGGCCGGCTTTGACTGGCGCGGAGCGGGTTGCTCGATGTGCCTGGGCATGAACCCCGACATCGCCGCGCCGGGTGAGCGGGTCGCCTCGACCTCGAACCGCAACTTCGAGGGACGGCAGGGCCGCGGCGCCCGGTCACACCTGGTGTCGCCCCAGATGGCCGCCGCCGCGGCGATCGAGGGCCATTTCGTCGACATCCGCGAATGGGAGGGCATCTCCTCATGAAGGCCATCGAGACGATCACGGGGCCGGTCAGCGTGCTCAACCGCGACGACGTCGACACCGACCAGATCATCCCCAAGCAGTTCCTCAAGCGGGTCGAGCGCACCGGCTTCGGTGAGTTCCTCTTCTATGACTGGGCCAAGGAGCCCGACTGGGACCTGCCGGCCAACCCGATCCTGGTGGCGGGGCGCAACTTCGGCTGCGGCTCCAGCCGCGAGCACGCGCCATGGGCGCTGGAGGACTACGGCTTTCAGGCGGTCATCGCCTCGAGCTTCGCTGACATCTTCCGCTCCAACTGCACCAAGATCGGGCTGCTCCCGGTGCAGCTGACCAGCGAGGAGTGCGGGGCGATCGCGCAGGCCGGCCAGGCTCAGGTCGACCTCGCCGGGCAGGAGGTTCGCTGGGTGGGTGGGGACGGTGTCCGCAGCGCGCGGTTCGAGATCGACCCCGAGATCAAGCACCGGCTCCTCAACGGCCTGGACGACATCGCGCTCACGCTCGAGCAGGACGCCTCGATCGCCTCCTACGAGCGCGACCGCGAGCGGTCGGGGCCGTCGACGAGCGCGCTGTGAGCGGGCCGGGTGGGACCGGCGTGGTCCAGGCGTTCTCGGCTCACGCCGCCGACTACGACGGCCTGCGGCGGCGGCTCGTCCCCGACTACGACGCCTTCTACGGCGCAGTGCCCGAGGCCCTCGAGCGCGTGGCGGCCGGCGACGTGCGCCGTGTGCTGGATCTCGGCGCCGGCACGGGCCTGCTCAGCGCCGTTGTCGCCGAGGCGTTTCCGGAGGCGCAGATCGAGTTGCTCGACGCCTCCGAGCCGATGCTGGCGCGCGCGCAGGAGCGGCTGGGCGACGCGGTGAGCGCCGTCCACGTCGCCGACATGGCGGGCGCGTTGCCCGAGGGCCCGTTCGATGCGGTCGTCTCGGCCCTCGCCATCCATCACCTCGAGCACGCCGACAAGCGCGCGCTGATGGGCCGGGTCCACGCGGCGTTGCGGCGGCGCGGGGTGTTCGCCAACGCCGAGCAGGTCGACGCGCCCACGGCGGAGCTCAGCGCGCTCTACACGCAGCGATGGGCCGAGGACTGCCGGGCGCTCGGGGCCACCGACGAGGAGATCGACGGCGCACGCGAGCGCATGCGCCACGACCGCTGCGCCGACGTCGAGGCCCAGCTCGGGTGGCTGCGCGACGCCGGTTTCGCCACGGCCGACTGCACCTACAAGTCCTGGCGGTTCGCCGTCCTGATCGCCCAGAAGGAGAGCTGAGAGCCATGGCCGGCACCAGAGATTGGGATGCCAGCACCTATGACCGCGTCTCCGCGCCCCAGCAGCGCTGGGCCGCCGAGCAGCTGGACCGGTTGGAGCTGGCCGGCGACGAGGTCGTGGTCGACGCCGGCTGTGGCAGCGGCAAGATCACGCTCGAGCTCATCCGCCGCGTCCCGCGCGGAACCGTGTACGCCGTCGACGCCGCGCCGTCGATGGTCCGCCACACCCAGGAGGCCGTCGGTGACCGCGCCACGGCGCTCTGCCAGGACCTGGCCGAGCTGGCGTTGCCCGAGCCCGTGGACGTCGTCTTCTCTAACGCCACGTTCCACTGGATCCCCGATCACGACGCGCTCTTCGCGGCGCTGGCGCGCAACATGAAGCCGGGCGCGCAGCTCCTGGCCCAGTGCGGCGGCAAGGGCAACATCGACCGCTTCCGCGTGCTGGCGGACACGGTCGCCTTCGAGGAGCCGTTCGCGCCCTACTTCGCCGACTGGGTGCGACCGTGGAACTACGCCACCGCCGAGGAGACCGCCGAGCGGCTGGAGCGCGCCGGCTTCACGGACATCTCCACCTGGCTGGAGGAGAAGCCCACGCCGCTCGAGGAGCCGCGCGCGTTCGTCAGCACGGTGTGCCTGGTGCGCCATCTGGACCCGCTGCCCGCCGAGCTGCGCGATCGCTTCGTCGACACCGTGCTCGAGCGCTACGACACGCCCGTGGTGCTCGACTACGTGCGCCTGAACATGACCGCGCGGCGGCCGGTCGGCGGATAGATCGGCTACCGTGCCGGTCCCCATGGCCTCCCGCGTCATCCTCCTTCCCGGAGACGGCATCGGTCCTGAGATCATCAGGCCCGCCGTCGAGGTCCTCGACGCGGTCGCCCCTGGCCGTTTCGAGTATGAGGAGCACCCGTTCGGCGGCGCCTCCATCGACGCCCACGGCACCGCGCTCACCGACGAGACGCTCGCCGCCTGCCGCGGGGCCGACGCGGTCCTGCTCGCCGCCGTGGGCGGCCCCAAGTGGGACACCACCGATCCCAACCAGCCGCGGCCCGAGCAGGGGCTGCTGGGCCTGCGCAAGGGCCTGGGCCTGTTCGCCAACCTGCGCCCGGTCAAGGCGCTGCCGGCGCTCTATGACGCCAGCCCGCTCAAGCGCGAGATCATCGAGGGCACCGACATGCTCGTCGTCCGCGAGCTCACCGGTGGGATCTACTTCGGCGAGAAGACGCGAACCGCCGACAGCGCGTCCGACGCCTGTGTCTACACGCGGGAGGAGATCGTGCGCATCGCCCGAGTCGCCTTCGGCGCCGCGCGCTCGCGCGTGACCAGTGTGGACAAGGCCAACGTGCTGGAGACCAGCCGCCTGTGGCGGGAGGTCATCCGCGAGGTCCACGCCGAGGAGTTCCCCCACATCGAGCTCGAGCATCTGCTCGTGGACAACGCGGCGATGAAGCTCGTGTCGGCGCCCCGGCACTTCGAGGTCATCGTCACCGAGAACATGTTCGGCGACATCCTCTCCGACGAGTCGGCGATGCTCACCGGCTCTCTGGGCATGCTGCCCAGCGCGTCGCTGGGGAATACGGACCGAGCCACCCCCGGCGTGTTCGAGCCCGTCCACGGCTCGGCGCCCGACATCGCCGGCCAGGGGATCGCCAATCCGCTGGCCATGTTCCTGTCGGCGGCGATGATGCTGCGGCACGGATTCGCCCTGGAAAACGAAGCCACGGCGGTAGAATCCGCGGTCGATCGTGCGCTGTCCGAGGGGCTGCGCACGCCCGATCTGGGGGGCGAGGCGACCACCGCCCAAGCCACCCGGGAAGTCCTTCAGCACCTGTAGTCAGACGCCCCAAACCCGACCGCCCCGCCGCGGATTTTCAACTGAAAGGACCAGTCGTGGAACAAGCCGACCTCATCTGGCACAACGGAGAACTCGTTGCCTGGGAGGACGCGAAGATCCACGTACTGACCCACGGGCTGCACTACGGGACCGGCGTGTTCGAGGGCGAGCGGGCCTACGACACGGCTGAGGGCCCGGCCATCTTCCGCCACCAGGACCATCTCAAGCGGCTGTTCGCGTCAGCGGAGCTCTACTACATGCCGATCCCGTACACGCTCGAGGAGCTGCGTACCGCCACCCACGAGCTGATCGCCGCCAACGGGCTGCCCGCGTGCTACATCCGCCCGATCGTCTACCGCGGCTACGGCCAGATGGGCCTGAACCCGCTCGACTGCGAGGTGAGCGTCTCGATCGCCGTGTGGCCGTGGGGCGCCTACCTCGGTGCGGACTCGGCCACGCGCGGCGTCCGCGCCAAGGTGTCGAGCTGGCGGCGTATCTCCTCGGACTCGCTCATCCCGCACGCCAAGGCCTCCGGGCAGTACCTCAACAGCGTGCTGGCCAAGGTCGAGTCGGTGAAGGCCGGCTATGAGGAGTCGATCCTGCTCGACAGCCGCGGCTTCGTGAGCGAGGGCACCGGCGAGAACATCTTCGTCGTCCGTGATGGAGTCATCCTCACGCCGCCGCAGACCGCCGGCATCCTCGACGGCATCAACCGCAAGTCGATCATGCAGATCGCCCGCGACCTCGGCTACGAGCTGGTCGAGCGCGACCTCGCGCGAGCCGAGCTGTACCTCGCCGACGAGGTGTTCCTGTCGGGCACCGCCGCCGAGATGGTCCCGGTGCGCGAGGTCGACGACCACAAGATCGGCGAGGGCGCGGCGGGACCGGTGACGCGCGCGGTCCAGGCCGTCTTCGTCGACGCCCTCCATGGCCGCGACGCCCGCTACCGGGAGTGGCTGGACGTCGTCAAGGTCCCCTCCCGTAGCGCCGCTCCATGAGCACGCGGATCGAGCTCTATGACACCACCCTGCGTGACGGCATGCAGGGCGAGGGCATGTCGCTGTCGGCGGGCGAGAAGCTGCGCGTGGCCCACCGGCTCGACGAGCTCGGGCTCGACCTCATCGAGGCCGGCTTCCCCAGCTCCAACCCCAAGGAGCTCGAGCTGTTCGGCCTGCTGGCGGGGGAGTCGTTCGCCCACGCCCAGATCTGCGCCTTCGGGATGACCCGCCGGCGCGGGGTGGCGGCCGACGCCGATCCGGCCCTGCGCGTCATCGCCGAGTGCTTCGCGCCGGTGTGCACGCTCGTGGGTAAGACCTGGGCCCTTCACCTGGAGAAGGTCGTCAAGGTCGACCGCGACGAGAACCTGCGGATGATCGCCGAGTCGGTGGCCTTTCTGGTGGCCCAGGGCAAGCGGGTGATCTATGACGCCGAGCATTTCTTCGACGGCTACGCCGACGACCGCGACTACGCGCTGCGGTGCCTGCGCGCCGCCGCCGAGGCCGGCGCCGAGACCGTGGTCTGCTGTGACACCAACGGCGGGACCCTGCCCCATCTGGTCGGGGCGGCCATGAGCGATGTCGTGGCGGCGGTCGGCTCCACGGTGCGGGTCGGCATCCACACCCATGACGACGCCGGCTGCGGCGTGGCCACCGCGCTGGCCGGGGTCATGGCCGGGGCCACCCACGTCCAGGGGACGATGAACGGCTACGGCGAGCGGTGCGGCAACGCCAACCTCATCTCGATCATCCCCAACCTCCAGCTCAAGCTCGGCTACGAGTGCCTGACCGACTCCCAGCTCGCGTCGCTCACGCCGACGGCCAGCTACATCGCGGAGCTCCTCAACTTCACGCCCGATCCCGACGCCCCCTACGTGGGCCGCAACGCGTTCGCCCACAAGGGCGGCATGCACGTCGCCGGGGTCAGCGCCGATCCGGCCACCTTCGAGCACGTCGAGCCCGAGATCGTCGGCAACCACCGTGAGATGCTCATCTCCGAGCTGTCGGGCAAGGGGACGGTCCAGTCTCGCGCGCGCGAGGCGGGCATCGAGCTCGACGACACCGTGGCCAGCCACGTGGTGGAGCGCGTCAAGGACCTCGAGCACCGCGGCTATCACTACGAGGCCGCCGACGGCTCCTTCGAGTTGCTCATGCGCAAGGAGACCGGCGAGTATGAGCCGCTGTTTCGCCTGGAGTCGTGGCGGGCCATCGTGGAGAAGCGCGCCGACGGCCGCGTCGAGACCGAGGCCACGATCAAAATATGGGTGGGCGGCGAGCGCTACGTGCGCACCGCCGAGGGCAACGGACCGGTCCACGCGCTGGACCGGGCGCTGCGCGAGGCGCTGGTGGAGATCTATCCCCACCTGCGCGACATCGAGCTGATCAACTTCAAGGTCCGCATCCTCGACGAGACCAAGGGCACCGACGCAGTCACCCGCGTGCTGCTCGACGTCTCCGACGGTGAGAAGGTGTGGGGCTCGATCGGCGTGTCCGAGAACGTCATCGAGGCCTCCTGGGAGGCGCTCGTCGACTCGCTGGAGTACGGGATGCAGCCCCCGAGCCGCGGACGCGTGTCCGGCGGCGCGGCCGCCGCGCCACGGAGCTCGTGACCGCCGATCCGGCGGACCTGATCCCGGCCGCTCGGCCGGTCATCGGGGCTGCTGAGGAGGAGCTCGTCCTCGAGGTGCTGCGCTCCGGCCGTCTGTCACTGGGCCCGCGGTTGCTCGACTTCGAGCGCGCCTTCGCCGCTCGCCTCGGGGTCGCCCACGCGAGCGCAGTCTCCAGTGGCACCGCCGGTCTGCATCTGGGGCTGCGCGCGGTCGGCGTCACCGACGGCGACGAGGTCGTCACCAGCCCGTTCAGCTTCGTGGCGAGCGCCAACTCGATCCTGTTCGAGCGGGCCCGTCCGGTGTTCGCCGACATCGACCGGGTGACCCTCAACCTCGATCCCGCCGCCGCGCGAGCGGCCATCACCGAGCGCACGACGGCGATCCTGCCGGTCCACATCTTTGGCTATCCGGCCGATCTGCCGGCATTTGAGCAGCTGGGCCTGCCGATCGTGGAGGACGCCTGCGAGGCGCTCGGCGGCGTCCATGCCGACGGCGACCGCCGTCGGCGCCCGGGGCCACCCGTCGGTGTTCGCCTTTTACGCCAACAAGCAGCTGACGACGGGCGAGGGCGGGATGGTCACCACCGACAGCGCAGCGGTCAAGGAGCAGATCGACTCCGAGCGCAATCAGGGCCGCGCGCCGGACATGGGCTGGCTCGATCACGATCGCCTCGGCTTCAACTACCGGCTGTCGGATATCGCGTGCGCGCTCGGGGTAGCCCAGCTCGGCCATCTGGACGAGATGCTCGCCGGCCGAGAGCGGGTCGCCGATCTCTACCGCCAGGCACTGCCCGGGATCGAGGGGCTGGAGCTGCCCTGCCCCGACGCCGACGGCGATCGCCGTGGCTGGTTCGTGTTCGTCGTGCAGCTGCCGCGCCACGCCGACCGAGACGACACCGTGCGGGCACTGACCGCCCGCGGCATCCAGAGCCGCCCGTACCTCCCGGCGATCCACCTGATGACGTTATACCGCGAACGGTTCGGTCATCGCGAAGGGGAGTTCCCGGTGTGCGAGGACGTCGCCCGGCGATCCATCGCGCTGCCGTTCTTTCCCGAGATGACCGAGGGCCAGGTGGACCGCGTCGTCGCCGAGCTCCGTGCCATCCTGCAGCCCTAGTGGCCCCTGACACAACCAGTCGATGAGTCGCTTCGCTGAGCCTCCGGACGCCGCCTTTCGCCGGCTCAATGACTCGATCGGCTTTGACTGGCGGCTGAGCCCCTACGACGTCGACCAGTCGATCGCCCACGCCGCGATGCTCGCGTCACAGGGCATCATCTCCGAGGCCGACGGGGCCGAGCTGCGCCGCGGCTTGGAGCAGGTCCGCCAGGAGCTCACCGACGGCTCGTTTCCCTTCGCCGACAGCGACGAGGACATCCACATGGCGATCGAGCGGCGCGTCACCGAGATCGTCGGTCGGGTCGGCGGCCGCCTGCACACCGCTCGGTCGCGCAATGACCAGGTGGCGACCGATGTCGCGATGTTCGTTCGCGCGCACGCCCACGAGGCGATCGAGCGATTGGGCCGCCTCGGCCACACGCTGGTGGAGCTGGCCGAACGCCACCTTGACTGGCCGATCCCCGGCTACACCCACATGCAGCGCGCCCAGCCGATCTACCTCAGCCACCATCTGCTGGCCTACTTCTGGATGGTGGTGCGCGACACGCGCCGCTTCGAGGCCGTGGTGGCCGCCACCGGTCGCCTGCCGCTGGGCGCCGGGGCGCTGGCCGGCGTCAACTTCGACACCGACCGCCAGGCCGTCGCCGCGGCCCTCGGCTTCTCGGGAGTGGCCGAGAACTCCGTCGACGCGGTCTCCAACCGTGACTTCGTGCTCGACTACCTGGCCGCGGCGGCGACGTGCGCCACCCATCTGTCGCGGCTGGGCGGGGAGATCGTCCTGTGGTCCACCGAGGAGTACGGCTTCTGCGAGGTGTCGGACGCGTGGGCCTCGGGCTCGTCGATCATGCCCCAGAAGAAGAACCCCGACGCGGCCGAGCTGCTGCGGGCCAAGGCGCCCCGCCTGGTCTCCAACCTCGTCGCGTTGCACGGCGTGATGCACGGCCTCCCGCTCACCTACAACAAGGACATGCAGGAGGACAAGGAGCCGCTGTTCGACTCCTCGGACACGCTCGAGCTGTGCCTGGACGCCGCCACCGGCATGCTCGGGACGATCACGTTCAAGCGCGAGCGCCTGGCCGCGGCAGCGGCCGACCAGTTCCTCGCCGCCACCGACATCGCCGACCTGCTGGTCCGCCGCGGCGTGCCCTTCCGCGAGGCCCACGGGGTGGTGGCGGGGCTGGTGCGCCAGGCCCTGGACGGCGGCAAGCTGCTCTCCGACCTCACGCCGGAGGAGCTGACCGCGCAGTCGCCCGCGCTCGACGAGGAGTTCTACCGCCTGCTCCAGGACGGGGCGTGGCTCGAGACCAAGGTCTCCGAGGGCGGGACTTCGCTGGCGCGGGTGCGCGAGCAGCTCGAGCGCGCCCGCGCGGCGCTGCGGTGAAGCGCGCCTTCTTCGCCCGCCCGGTGCTGGAGGTCGCCCGCGACCTGGTGGGGTGCGTCGTCACCCATGGGGATACCGCCGGGGTCATCGTCGAGACCGAGGCCTACCACGACTCGGAGCCCGCCAGCCACGCCTTCGTGGGCGTGACCCCGCGGACGCGGACGCTGTTCGGGCCGCCGGGGCGCGCCTATGTGTACTTCTCCTACGGCGTGCACTCGCTCCTCAATGCGGTGTGTGAGCCCGCGGGGGTGGGGGCGGCGGTGCTCATTCGCGCGCTGGAGCCGGTGGACGGGATCGACCACATGCGCGAGCGGCGCGGGGTGGAGACGGTGCGCCAGTTGTGCTCGGGGCCGGGCAAGCTGACCCAGGCGCTGGGCATCGGCCTGGAGTTCAACGACACCGATCTGTTGCGCGGCCCGGTGGTGTTCTCAGACCGGCCACGACAGTGGCGCGACGTTGCGGTCGACGTCGACGTGCGCATCGGCATCACCAAGGCTGCCGATCTTCCCTGGCGGTTTGTCGCGGCCGGCAACCCGTTCGTGTCGCGACGCGTTCGAGGCGTCGCGGCGGCTTAGCCTGGATCGAGGCTCAGCCGGTCCCGCCACCGCCGCCGCCGAGGCCGGCGCCGCCGCTGGCTCCGCCGCCGGTACCGCCGCCGGTGCCTCCGCCGGTGCCTCCACCGGTGCCACCGCCCGTGCCGCCTCCGCCGGTACCACCGCCGGTGCCGCCGCCCGTCCCGCCGCCGGTGCCACCACCGGTCCCGCCGCCGGTGCCACCGCCCGTCCCGCCGCCCGTGGCGCCGCCGCCGGTCCCACCACCGTTGGTGGACGTCCCCGCGCCCGCGCCGCCTGTGCCGCCCGTCGTCCCGGTGCTGCCGCTGGGCGGTGCGCTGGGCGTGACGCCCGTCCCGGTGGCACCGGAGCTGACGGTACCCGTCCCGGTGCCCGTCGAGCTGGATCCCTTCTTGTGGGGGTGCTTGCCGAACTCCTGGGCCTCGGTGGCCTGGATCTGAAGAGCCTGGACCATGAAGTCGTGCCAGATGTTGGCCGGGAAGGTCCCGCCCTCGACCGGCTGGCCGTTGTAGAGCGTGGTCATCGGGATCAGTTTGTTCGGGTACCCGACCCACACCGCCGTGGTGATCTGCGGCGTCCAGCCCACGAACCAGGCATCGCCGTAGTTGGAGGTGGTGCCCGTCTTGCCCGCCACGTCGACCCCGGAGATCGCCGCCGACGTACCGGTGCCGTGTTGGACCACGCCCTGGAGCAGCTCGTGGATGACCGCGGCCGTGGTCGCGGGAATGACGCGGCGGTAGTGCGGCGTGGCGTACAGCTCGCTCTTGCCGTGGCACTTGATGTCCAGGCACTGGATCTGGGCGATCCCGACCGGGCCCTCCTTACGGGCGCCGAGCCCCGGCGCGTACACCCGCACGCCGCCGGTGGCGATCGTCTCGTAGGCATGGGCCATGTCCAGCGTCGTGACTCCCTGCTTCAGGCCCCCGATGATCATCGCGTAGTTGGTGGAGACGGGCGAGCGGATGCCCATCGCCGTGGCCATCTTTGAGATGTTCTTGGTGCCGACCCCGGGGGAGAGCCCGAGCTGGGTGAAGACGCTGTTGTCAGAGACGATCGTGGCCGACGCAAGGCTGATCGGTCCCGAGTACTCGTTGGCGAAGTTCTTGACCATGTAGTGCTCTTTGCCGCCGCTGTTGGGAACGATCAGGTCAAGCGGCTTGGAGTCGAACACCGAGCTCGGCCCGTAGCCGTGCTGGAGTGCGACTGCAAGTGTGAACGGCTTGAACGCCGAGCCGGGCTGGCGGAAGCCCTCGGTGGCCAGGTTGAAGGGGTACTTCGAGAAGTCCTCCTGGCCGCCGACGAGCGGGCCGCCGACCATCGCGCGGACCTGGCCGGTGCGGTTATCGATCGCCACCAGCGACGCCGCGGGCATGTCGGGGCCGCTGGGCAGGTCCTGCGAGATCGCCTGCTGCGCGGCCTGTTGCATCGGCAGATCGATGGTGGTGCGGACCTTCAGCCCACCGTAATAGGCGCGGTAGCCCGCGACGCTCGGCGAGACCCCACCGCGTTCCATCGCGCCCACCACCTGGGGTCCCACCCAGCTGGTGAAGTACGGCGCGGCCGGCGGCTCCTCGGGCTGCTCGATGTCATTCTCGGTGGGGAGCGGCGCGTTCCTGTACTCCTGGTACTGCGTGCGCGAGATGGCGCCCGTCGCGACCATGTCCTTGAGGACCAGATCACGCCGGCTCCATGCCGCTGACCGTGTCTCGGGCTGGAGTGGGTTGAACGCCGTCGGGTTGGCCACCATGCCGGCCAGGAGCGCTGCCTGGGCCGGGTTGAGCTGCGAGGAGCAGGAGTGCAGCGGCGGGTCCCCGCAGCCGTGTGCCGTCCCCGCGTCGGCAGTGTTGGCGGCACTGGCGGCACTGGCAACGGTGGGGGCGTAGCCGAGGGCCTTGCCGAAGTAGACCCGCGCGGCTGACTCGGCGCCGTAGGCCCCGTTGCCGAAGTAGATGGAGTTGAGGTACTCCTCGAGGATCTGGGTCCTGGGCCACTCGCGCGTGAGGTGATAGGCCAGCGCCGCCTCGCGCAGCTTCTCGAACACGGTGCGGTTGCCTTCGGCGGCCAGGGCGTTCTTGACGAACTGCTGGGCGATCGTCGATGCGCCCTGGCGAGCGCCGCCGGTGACGTCGGCGACAAACGCGCGGGCGATGCCCCTGATGTCCACGCCGGGGTCAGACCAGAACCGCTTGTCCTCGACGGCGACGACCGCCTTGCGCAAGTACGGTCCAAGTTGGCTGAAGGTGTCGATCACCTCGTTGTTGGGCGGCTCGAGGATGCCGATCTTGCGCCAGTGGTCGTCGTACAGGTAGGAGTTCGCGCCCAGATGCTTGTACTCGGCTCGGTTCTCGATCTGGGGCAGGTCGGACGCGACCGCCATCATCATCCCGAAGATCGTCGAGACGATGGCCAGGGCGCCGAGGCCGAAGAGGATCCAGAACAGGCGCAGCTTGCGGACCTTGGGCTTGCGCCGGCGGCCGTCCTTACGGCGCCGCAACCGTCGCTTGGGCGCCGCGAACGGGATCGGCGCTCTGGGGTCCGTCGGCTCGCGGATGTTGTCGTCGTCGTCGCTCATGCGATCGAGGCCGGCGCCGGTGGCCGACCGTGGCAATGGCGCTGCGGCGTGGTGGAAAGCCCAGCGTAACGCTAGGACGGGCGGGGCTTCCCAGGCGGCGGCGAGAGTCTAGCATCGGGCTTCATGCCGCCTGACCCCTCCGAGACCGCTGCCTGGCTGGCGCGCAACGTCGTCGACTGCCTTCCCGAAGGGGCTCTGGAGCACAAGCTGAAGGAGGGGCGGCCGCTCCGCATCAAGCTCGGCGTGGACCCGACGGCGGCCGATATCCACCTCGGTCACACGGTCGTGCTGCAGAAGCTGCGCGAATTTCAGGATCTGGGCCACACCGTGGTGCTGATCATCGGTGACTACACCGCGCGGGTGGGCGATCCGAGCGGCCGCTCGACCCTGCGGCCGGTGTTGACGGCAGAGGAGATCGAGGCTAACGCGCGCACCTACCAGGAGCAGGCGCTCAAGGTGCTCGACGAACGCACGCTGGAGGTGCGCTTCAACGGCGAATGGCTCGACATGCCGATGGAGGAGTTGTTCGCGCTCACTCGCACCACCACCGTCGGCCAACTGCTGGAGCGCGACGACTTCTCCAAGCGTTACGCCGCGCGTGAGCCGATCTCGGTGCTGGAGCTGCTCTATCCGTTGCTGCAGGGCTATGACTCGGTCGCGGTGCGCGCCGATGTGGAGCTGGGGGGGACCGATCAGAAGTTCAACCTGCTGCTGGGGCGCAACATCCAGCGCGCCTACCAGCAGCCCGAGCAGGTGATCATGACTCTGCCCCTCCTCACCGGCACCAACGGCGAGCGCAAGATGTCCAAGTCCTACGGCAACCACATCGGCGTCGCCGACCCGCCCGAGGAGATCTATGGGCGGACGCTCAGCGTCCCGGATACGGCGCTGCCCGACTGGTACGCGCTGCTGCTCGGGAGCGCGCCCGACCCAGAGCTCACTCCCCGAGATGCGAAGCGGGCGCTGGCCCGGGCGCTGGTGCAGCGCTTCTACGACGCCGACGCGGCACACGCGGCCGAGGAGAGCTTTGACCGCCTGCACATCCGCCACGAGCTCCCCGACGACGTCCCCGTGGTGTCCTGGGAGCTCGACGGCGGCTCGGTGCACCTGCCCGCGCTGCTTGCGCGCGCCTTCTCCGTCTCCACCTCCGAAGCGCGCCGGGGGCTGGCCCAGGGCGCGGTCCGGGTGGACGGCGAGCCGGTGGCCGGCGACGTTCTGGATGTGCCCGCCGGCGAACTCGACGGCCGCGTGCTGCAGTTGGGCAAGCGCCGCTTCGCGCGCGTGGAAATCGTCGGGTAGGGACGCGATGGCCGTCAGCGGCGGCGTGCTGCGGTTCCAGACGGCCGGCAACGGCGACGTCGTCGACCTCACCGAAGGCGTGGCGCGGATCGTCGCCGCCAGCGGCGTGGAGCGGGGCCTCGTCACGGTGTTCGCCATCGGCGCCACGGTCGGCGTGACCGCCATGGAGTACGAGCCGGGGGGCGTTGCCGACCTCCAGCGCCTGCTCGACCGTCTCATCCCCGCCGAGGGCGACTACGAGCACAACCGGCTCAACCACGACACCAACTCCCACGCGCACCTGCGGGCGGCGGTGATCGGGCCGTCGGAGACGATTCCCGTGATCGACGGCCGGCTGACGCTGGGGACCTGGCAGCAGATCGTGCTCATCGACTTCGACGATCGCCCACGTGACCGCACGGTGAGCGTCCACGTTCTATGCTGAGCGAGCCGCACGAGGCGGCTTCGCATGGAAACCGTCGTTTAGCGACGACACAGATGTGGAGCGCTATACTCGTCGGTCCGCCCCGGGACCGGTTCTAGGACCCGGGCGCGCCCCTGAGGAGGATTCCCCTCCTAGAAGAGGTGCGACGGTCTTTGAAAACTCAACAGCATGCACACTCTTCGGCCGATTCTCGGCCGAAAGATGTGTCCAGGTTCGACGCCGTCGCTCGAACGCTCCTCTTCGGGGGAGCACACCTCGAACGACGGTTCCAGAATTAACCCCGTCTTGCGCTCTGGAGCCCCCTGTGTACATCGGGCTCCAGCCTCCCGGCTTTGCCGGCGGGTGATGCGGACTGCACCGGCCTTGTGCCGGGGTGGGCCGTGAGCGCAAGGGCCTTGTCCCTCCAGGGACAGGCCCAGGATTCGGAGCAGTCGCCGGTCGTGACACAGTTTGCGGCCGTCCGAGGCTCCGACTATTCCTGACGACTCTTTGTGGGAAGTTCTTCACGGAGAGTTTGATCCTGGCTCAGGACGAACGCTGGCGGCGTGCCTAACACATGCAAGTGGAGCGACGAACCGGGCTTCGGCCCGGGGCAAAGCCGCGAACGGGTGAGTAACACGTGGGTAACCTGCCCTGATGATCGGGACAACTCGAGGAAACTCGGGCTAATACCGAATGTGCCCTCTGGCCGTAAGGCCTCTGGGGAAAGGAAGCTTCGGCCTCCGCATTGGGATGGGCCCGCGGCCCATTAGCTTGTTGGTGAGGTAACGGCTCACCAAGGCTACGATGGGTAGCTGGTCTGAGAGGACGATCAGCCACACTGGGACTGAGACACGGCCCAGACTCCTACGGGAGGCAGCAGTGGGGAATCTTGCGCAATGCGCGAAAGCGTGACGCAGCAACGCCGCGTGGGGGAAGAAGGCCTTCGGGTTGTAAACCCCTTTCAGTTGGGACGAAGCTTCGGCGGTGAATAGCCGTCTGAAGTGACGGTACCTTCAGAAGAAGCCCCGGCTAACTACGTGCCAGCAGCCGCGGTAATACGTAGGGGGCAAGCGTTGTCCGGAATCATTGGGCGTAAAGAGCGTGTAGGCGGCTTGGTAAGTCCGCTGTGAAAGTCCAGGGCTCAACCCTGGAATGCCGGTGGAAACTGTCAAGCTTGAGTCCGGAAGAGGCGAGTGGAATTCCTGGTGTAGCGGTGAAATGCGCAGATATCAGGAGGAACACCAATGGCGAAGGCAGCTCGCTGGGACGGTACTGACGCTGAGACGCGAAAGCGTGGGGAGCAAACAGGATTAGATACCCTGGTAGTCCACGCCGTAAACGATGGGCACTAGGTGTGGGGGGTGTCGACTCCCTCCGTGCCGACGCTAACGCATTAAGTGCCCCGCCTGGGGAGTACGGCCGCAAGGCTAAAACTCAAAGGAATTGACGGGGGCCCGCACAAGCAGCGGAGCATGTGGTTTAATTCGACGCAACGCGAAGAACCTTACCTGGGCTTGACATGTTCCTGACCGCCGTGGAAACACGGTTTCCCTTCGGGGCAGGATCACAGGTGGTGCATGGCTGTCGTCAGCTCGTGTCGTGAGATGTTGGGTTAAGTCCCGCAACGAGCGCAACCCCCGTCGCATGTTGCCAGCATTTAGTTGGGGACTCATGCGAGACTGCCGGTGACAAACCGGAGGAAGGTGGGGATGACGTCAAGTCATCATGCCCCTTATGTCCAGGGCTACACACGTGCTACATTGGCGCGTACAGAGGGTTGCGATACCGCGAGGTGGAGCGGATCCCTTAAAGCGCGTCTCGGTTCGGATTGCAGGCTGAAACTCGCCTGCATGAAGGCGGAGTTGCTAGTAATCGCGGATCAGCATTGCCGCGGTGAATACGTTCCCGGGCCTTGTACACACCGCCCGTCACACCATGGGAGTGAGCAACACCCGAAGCCGGTGGCCTAACCCTTTTGGGAGGGAGCCGTCGAAGGTGGGGCTCGTGACTGGGGTGAAGTCGTAACAAGGTAGCCGTAGCGGAAGCTGCGGCTGGATCACCTCCTTTCTAGGGAGCCCTCCTTTGCGAGGGCACCGAATGCCGGAGGCGGACGCCTTGGAGCTCTTCGGAGCTCCCCGCGTTCGAAGCTCTGAGCGCATTTCGGTCACTAGATATGTCGACCGAACCTGGCAGCCGTGCCGTTGGTGCCCTCGGGCACAGGCGAGCATGGTCGCATGCTGTTGAGTTTTGAGAGACCGGCGTGCCGCCGGCGCTCAGAGGGCTTCGGTCCCTGGTCGGCGAGCGGCGCACAGCCTCTTCGCGGACCTTGAAAACTGCACAGTAGCCAATGAAACGGGTATCACCGGGCGAGAACTTCAACGTTCTCTCCCAACAAGATCACCGTCAAGATAGTAAGGGCACATGGTGGATGCCTTGGCACCAAGAGTCGATGAAGGACGTGAACGGCTGCGATAAGCCGCGGTTAGGCGCTGAATAGCCATTGACCCGCGGATTTCCGAATGGGTAAACCCAGCGTCGGTAATGCGACGTTATCCCGCGTTGAACACATAGGCGCGGCGAAGACAAGCGGGGGAAGTGAAACATCTCAGTACCCCGAGGAAAGTAAATCAAAAGAGACTCCCCGAGTAGTGGCGAGCGAAAGGGGATCAGCCCAAACCTGTTGCGTGTAAGCAGCCACGCGTTGCGCAGCAGGGGTTGTAGGGCGCCTGGTCCGAGCTGTGGCTAGCTCGGCGGAAGTTACCAAATCATGTGGTAGTCGAAGCGTGTGGAACCACGCACCAAAGAGGGCAATCGTCCCGTAGACGAAATCGCATGATCTTCCGCAGGCGTTCCTGAGTAAGTCCGCACCCGTGAAACGCGGACTGAACCTGGGGGGACCACCCTCCAAGGCTAAGTACTCCTTGGTGACCGATAGCGGACTAGTACCGTGAGGGAAAGGTGAAAAGTACCCCGGAAGGGGAGTGAAATAGTACCTGAAACCGCGTGCCTACAAGCGGTGGGAGCAGACTTGTTCTGTGACCGCGTGCTTTTTGCATAACGAGCCGGCGAGTTACTCGTCTGCGGCAAGGTTAAGCGATGAGCGGAGCCGTAGCGAAAGCGAGTCCTAATAGGGCGTCATAGTCGTAGGCGGTAGACCCGAAGCTGAGCGAGCTACCCATGGGCAGGTTGAAGCGGGGGTAAGACCTCGTGGAGGACCGAACCGACCTAGGTTAAAAACTGGGCGGATGACCTGTGGGTCGGAGTGAAAGGCTAATCAAGCTCAGTGATATCTGGTTCTCTCCGAAATATATTTAGGTATAGCCTCGGATAAATTCCGTTGCGGCCGTAGAGCACTGTTTGGACTAGGGGCCCTACCAGGTTACCGAATTCAGGCAAACTCCGAAGACCGTAACGGTTACTCCGGGAGTCAGTTGCTGGGGGATAAACTTCAGCGTCAAAAGGGAAACAGCCCAGACCGCCAGCTAAGGTCCCTAAGTACTAGCTAAGTGGTAAACGATGTTCGAATGCACAGACAACCAGGAGGTTGGCTTAGAGGCAGCCACCCTTGAAAGAGTGCGTAACAGCTCACTGGTCAAGTGTTCGAGCGCGGACAATGTAACGGGGCTCAAGCTAGTCACCGAAGCTGCGGGTGTGATCTTCGGATCACGCGGTAGGAGAGCGTTCCGCCGCCAGCGAAGCAGCGCCGTAAGGTAGCTGTGGAGGCGACGGAAGTGAGAATGCCGGCATGAGTAACGAAAGAGGGGTGAGAATCCCCTCCACCGATTGCCCAAGGTTTCCTGAGTAAAGTTCGTCTGCTCAGGGTTAGTCAGGACCTAAGGCGAGGCCGAAAGGCGTAGTCGATGGCCAACGGGTTGATATTCCCGTACCACGTCGCGACCGTTTGACCGAATGGGGGGACGAGGAAGGCTATGGGATCCCAGGCGATGGTCGTCCTGGGGTAAGCGTGTAGGGGTGGCTCTAGGTAAATCCGGAGCCGCATAACCTGAGGCGCGATGCCAGCTGGCTCTAAGCCGGCGAGTCCCGGATGCCATGCCTCCAAGAAAAGCCTCTAGGGAGGTCGCGCGTGCCTGTACCAAAACCGACACAGGTGGGCAAGTGGAGTACACTAAGGTGATCGAGATAACCCTCGTTAAGGAACTCGGCAAAATCGCCCCGTAACTTCGGGATAAGGGGCGCCCCAGTAGGGTGAAACTCCTCGCGAGTGGAGCCCGAGAGGGCCGCAGTGAATAGGTTCAAGCGACTGTTTACCAAAAACACAGGTCTCTGCTAAGTCGAAAGACGACGTATAGGGGCTGACGCCTGCCCGGTGCCGGAAGGTTACGTGGAGGTGTTAGGGGTAACCCGAAGCACCGAAACTAAGCCCCGGTAAACGGCGGCCGTAACTATAACGGTCCTAAGGTAGCGAAATTCCTTGTCGGGTAAGTTCCGACCTGCACGAATGGCGTAACGACTTGAACGCTGTCTCAACGAGGGGCTCGGTGAAATTGCAGTCTCGGTGAAGATGCCGAGTACCCGCGGCTAGACGGAAAGACCCCGTGAACCTTTACTACAGCTTGGTATTGGGGTTCGATCCATTTCGCTCAGGATAGGTGGGAGGCTTGGAAGCGCCGGCTGCGGCTGGCGTGGAGCCATCCTTGAGATACCACCCTTGGTGTATTGGATCTCTAACGGTGCGCCCTGAATCGGGGCACCGGACAGTGACAGGTGGGTAGTTTGACTGGGGCGGTCGCCTCCCAAAATGTAACGGAGGCGCGCAAAGGTTCCCTCAGCACGGTCGGAAATCGTGCGTAGAGTGTAAAGGCAGCAAGGGAGCTTGACTGCGAGACCGACGGGTCGAGCAGGTGCGAAAGCAGGCCTTAGTGATCCGGCGATAGCAAGTGGAAGCGCCGTCGCTCAACGGACAAAAGGTACTCCGGGGATAACAGGCTTATCGGGCCCAAGAGTCCACATCGACGGCCCGGTTTGGCACCTCGATGTCGGCTCGTCGCATCCTGGGGCTGAAGTAGGTCCCAAGGGTTGGGCTGTTCGCCCATTAAAGCGGTACGCGAGCTGGGTTCAGAACGTCGTGAGACAGTTCGGTCCCTATCTGCCGTGGGCGTTGGAGAGTTGAGAGGATTCGTCCCTAGTACGAGAGGACCGGGATGAACGCACCTCTGGTGTATCTGTTGTCCTGCCAAGGGCATCGCAGGTTAGCTACGTGCGGATCGGATAACCGCTGAAAGCATCTAAGCGGGAAGCCGGCCTCAAGATGAGCTCTCCCATCTCCTAGAGAGAGTAAGACCCCTGGAAGATCACCAGGTTGATAGGCCGGATCTGGAAGAGTGGTGACACTCGTAGGAGACCGGTACTAATGGGTCGAGGGCTTGACGGATATTTTGATATCCGTTCATTGGCACTGTGTAGTTTTGAAGGCCCGCGAAGAGCGGTCCTCGCCCTCAGTGGCGGGGCCCCACGTGGTCTTGACAAGTTTCCGGTGGCTATAGCGAGGGGGAAACACCTCTTCCCTTTCCGAACAGAGCCGTTAAGCCCCTCAGCGCCGATGGTACTTGGCCCGCAAGGGCCTGGGAGAGTAGGTCGCCGCCGGTTCTTCTCTACAAACCCCGCTTGCGTTGCAGGCGGGGTTTTGTCGTTGTGAGCGCCCGCCTTCAGCGGAGGGCGATGAGGTCCTTGTAGGCCCGCGGGAGTTCGGTGTCGGCGAGAGTCCACGGGTCGAGGAAGGCGACCTGGGTGTGTTCGCTGCTGGCCTGCGGCGTCCCCGATGCGGCGCCGGTGGGGAGAACGCAGTGGTAAGCCACGACGTCGACCCACATCCCGGGGGTGACCTCGAGCGGCTGGACGCCGAGGAGGCTGTGGACAGTGACGTCCAGGCCGGTTTCCTCGCGGACCTCGCGTGCGGCGCAGTCCTGGAACACCTCGCTGGGGTGAGGCCGTCCACCCGGGAGCTCCCACTCACCGCGATGGTTGCGGCACAGCAGGACACGGCCATCCTCGGTTATGCACACCGCCTTGACGGTGACCGGCCGCGAGCCGGTTACAGGACCCGCTCGATCCTCAGCCGCCGGGTGCCCTTGGGCGTCTGGACCGACACCACGGTGCCGGCGGGCTGGTCCATGAGCGCCTTGGCCACGGGGGACTCGGCGGACAGCTTGCCGGCGGCACGGTCGGCCTCGGTGACACCGACGATGGTCCACGTGTGGGTCTCTCCGGTGCCCTCGTCCGTGACCTCGGCCGAACGGCCGAAGGCGAAGGTGGAGCCACTGGGTGCGACCTCGGTCTCGACGTCGACGACCACAGCCTTGCGCAGGCGCTGGCGCAGGCGCAGGATGCGCGTCTCCAGGTGCGCCTGGTCCTCCTTGGCGGCGTGGTACTCGGCGTTCTCCTTGAGATCGCCATGACCACGGGCGGTGAGGATGCGGGCCGCGATGTCGCGGCGGGCAACGGTCTCGAGCTCGCCGATCTCGGTCTTCAGGGCCGCCAGGCCCTCTTCGGTGATGGGCTCGCCGTCGTTCTCTGATGCTGGTCATCAGAGCATTCTGGCAAACCTGCCTCCACGGACCGGCCCCCGGCGTGGCACCATCGACAGGAAATGCGAGCGATGACGAAATTCTTCCGGGCCAATCCGCAGGTGTTCGTCCTGTTGCTCATCTGTGTCGTGCTGGGTCTGGGCACGTTCATCGCGGTGCTCGTCGCGCTGGTCCAGTCGGGCACGACGACACCCGAGCGGCGAGCCGTCCGGGCGTGATCGCGATCGCCGGCGCGCTCCTCGGTTAGGACGCTGACGCAAGCGGCGAAGCGGGCGCCGACGAGGTCTACGCTTAACGGGCGATGCTTCTCCTGCAGGATCGCAGTTGGGAACCGCCCCCCAGCGAGGAGGAGCCGTCGCGGCCGAGCCGCCGCTGGCACCTCCCGTGGCGCCCGCTGGCCTGGTTCGCCCTGTGGTGTTGGTTGATGGCGCTCGTCCCGATCGTCGGCAGCGCGTTTGGCAACATCGCGGGTTACGGCGTCCTGCTCATCGCGCTCGCCTTGGTCATTTGGCGCCTTGACCGCCTGTGCAGGCGGCTCAACTGGACCGGGATGCGCGAGTACAAGAGCTAACGCACGCGCCGCGTGCAGGCTGCGGGCTGCTAGCCGACGCGCTCGCGCGTCGTCCTGGCCGCGGCGGGCCGAACGGGCACGGGGCAGAGGCAGTGCGTGGGGCGCGGCGCCACCGAGCCGGATCGGCGCTCGCGCTGGATCCGCACCGGGCGGCGGTGAGGGTGCGGTGCGGCCGGGGGCTCGGGGTCGCCGAGGACGTCGTCGAACAGCGTCACGAGAGCGCGGAATCGCTTGACGGAAGCCTGGAACATATGTTCGTAAGACTACGGTCGGGCGCGGACGGAAGCCCGGGTCTGCAAGAGGTCTTGCAAGGGCCCGCGGGAGCCCAACAACCACGGGGGTCAGGAGCCCAGCGAGGACCAGACGTCGAGCTTGGTGCGGATCCGGTCCACGACCGCCGAGGTGAACTCGGTGGTGCCGGCGTGGCCGCCCAGGTCGGGCGTCTTGGTGCCCGAGGCGATCGTCTCCAGCGTGCCCTCGTAGATGGCGCGCGAGGCCCGCTCGCAGGCGGCCCCGTGGCGGTCGGCGGCGTGGCGCAGGAGCGCCCCGCAGGCGAGGATCATCGCCAGCGGGTTGGCCAGGTCCTTGCCCAGCAGCGCCGGCGCGGTCCCGTGGGGCGCCTCGGCCATCGCGCACGTCGTGTCGTAGTCGTCGTCGAAGGCCAGCAGCACCGACTCGGCGCCGGCGATCGAGCCGAACATCGGCAGCACGAGGTCAGACAGGCAGTCTCCGTCGCGGTTGAGCGCCGGGATCACCAGCGGGGCGTCGGTGGCGCCCGACAGCAGCCCGGCGTAGGTGGCGTCGATCAGCACCGGCTGGTACGGGATCTCGGGGTGGCGCGCCGCCGCGGCGTCCATCTCCTCCTTGAGCATCCCCTCGTACACGGGCGAGACGGTCCACTTGGGCCCGCCGTAGACCCGCGCGCCCATCTTGGCCGCGGTGCGGAACGCGTACTCGGCGACGGCGCGGCAGGTCGAGCGGGTGATCTTCTCGGTCCGGAAGGCGACCTCGTCAGCGGCGCCGGCGTCGCCCTCGCGCCGCTCGGCCGCCCCGTAGGCGTCCTCCACGGCCATCCGCACCACCGAGATGGGGTGGTGGACGCCGGCGATCGGCGCCACGCCGGGCAGCCGGCGGCCGGTGCGCACGATCACCTTGCCGTCGACCTCCTCGCGCAGGATGCGGTTGGGTGAGCCGACGTCGCCCGCGCCCTCCGGGGTGATCGTGGCCGCCTTCAGCCCCAGGCCGGCCTCGCGCATCGCCGCCGCGGCCTCGTCGACGACCCCGTTGGAGGTGGCCGGCGGCTCTCCAGCGACAGGTCGAAGCGCGTCGAGCTCCAGCTCCAGGCCCAGCAGCTCGCCGTCGAGGACGCGCAGCGACTGCTCCAGCAGCTCCTGGCCGGTCTCGTCCCCCTCCAGGACCACGACCGACGACCGGGGCCACGCTGCGCTCCCTCAGTCTCCGTCGGCGGCGGCAGCGGCGGGCATCAGCTCGTCGCGTCGCTCGGCCAGGGCCGCGATCACGATCGTCAGATGCTCGTCGAAGTCGACGCCCGAGCTCGGCCGCGCCCTCGGTCAGGTCCTCGCGGCTGACCGCGGCGGCGAACGCCGGGGACTTCATCTTCTTCTTGACCGACTTCGGGGTCATGCCGACCAGGCCCTCGGGGCGGACGTAGGCGCAGGCCAGCAGGAAACCGCACAGCTCGTCGACGGCGAACAGCGTCTTCTCCATGGGCGAGTCCCGCGAGACGCCCAGGTAGGTGGCGTGCGAGGCGACGGCGCGGACCAGCTCCGGCGGATACCCGCGAGCCTCGAGCTCCTTGCAGCGCGTACCGGGGGTGGCCGTCCTCGAGGTCGGGATAGCGCTCGTAGTCGAGGTCGTGCAGCAGGCCGGTGAGGCCCCACAGCTCGACGTCGCCGTCAAAGCGCGGCGCATAGGCGCGCATCGCCGCCTCGACGGCCAGCATGTGGCGCCGCAGGGAGTCTGACTGGGTCCATTCGCAAAGAAGGTCCCAGGCCTGCTCCCGCGAAATCTCTGCTGGCATGGCCGTTACCCTAGCTCAGCGCTCGGCCCGCGGTTCGCCCGCCGGACAGGCGGTACCGGTAGCGGCTACGCTGACCGACGACCGTCCACCCACCACCACTGCGGGGTCGATAACACTGGAGAAGTTCGTAATCGAAGGCGGCGTGCCGCTGTCTGGCACGATCACCGCCGCCGGTAACAAGAACGGGGCGCTGCCGATCCTGGCCGCCTGCCTGCTCACCGAGGACGAGGTGATCCTGCGCAACGTGCCCGCGGATCTCCGACGTCGAGGCGATGGTGCGCCTGCTCCAGGTCCTGGGCGCGCGGGTGGAGTGGACTCGGCCCCAGCGAGGTCCTCGATCGACAGCTCCACGGTGGAGAGCACCGCAGGTCGACCGGGTCCTGGCCGAGCGGATCCGGGCCTCGTTCCTGCTCGCCGGCCCGCTGCTGGCGCGCTTCGGCTCGGCGCACATGCCGCCGCCCGGCGGCGACGTGATCGGCCGCCGTCGCCTCGATCCGCATCTCGACGCGTTCCGCGCGCTCGGCGCGATCGTCGAGCGACCGCCCCGACGAGATCGCGCTCACCGCGCCGCCCGCTGGGCCTGAGCCCCTGCGACTTCCTGATGGACGAGCCCTCGGTGATGGCCACCGAGAACGCGCTGATGGCGGCCGCGCTGACGCGCGGCACCACCGTGATCCGCAACGCCGCCTCCGAGCCCCACGTCCAGGACCTGGCGCGGATGCTCGAGCAGATGGGCGCCGACGATCGACGGCATCGGCTCCAACGTGATGACCGTCCACGGGCAGGCGCAGCCTGCGCGGGCTGCACCCACACGATCGCGCCCGACCACATCGAGATCGGCTCGTTCATGGCGCTGGCCGGCGTCACCGGCGGCGAGCTGGTCGTCAAGGACACCCGGCCCGACGACCTGCGGATGATCCGCCTGGTGTTCGAGCGCCTGGGCCTGCGCTCCGAGGTCCACGGCGACGACATCATCGTGCCCGGCAACCAGGACCTGGTCATCCGCAACGATCACGGCGACCACATGCCCAAGGTCGAGGACGGCCCATGGCCCGCGTTCCCCGCCGACCTGACGAGCATCGCCCTCGCGCTGGCCACCCAGGCCTCGGGATCGGTGATGATCCACGAGAAGATGTTCGAGAACCGCCTGTTCTTCACCGACAAGCTGGTCGGCATGGGCGCCTCGATCACCATCTGCGACCCCCACCGCGCGATCGTCAACGGGCCGCGGCGGCTCCGCGGCTCTCGGGTGGAGTCCCCCGACATCCGCGCCGGCATGGCGATGCTGATCGCCGCGCTGTGCGCCGACGGGGTCACCGAGATCGGCAACATCCGCCAGATCGACCGCGGCTATGAGCGGATCGACGAGCGGCTGCGCGAACTCGGCGCCCGCATCACCCGGCTGGAAGACGCGCCCGTAGCCGCGTGAGCAGCGCCCGCTCGCCCCGCGCCGGCGGTCTCGAGGCGATGGTGGACCGGATCCCGAGCGGCACCCGCGACGTGCTGCCGGACGAGATGCGGGAGCTGCGGGCGATGACCGACCGGATCCGCGAGGTGTTCGACCGCGCCGGCTTCGGCGAGGTCTACACGCCCGCGCTCGAGTACGAGCAGACCTTCGCGCGCGGCGAACATCGGCGGCGCCCGGCCCGCCTACCGGGTCTTCGACGAGCACGGCAGCGTGCTGGTGCTGCGGCCCGACATGACCGTGCCCGATCGCCCGGGTGGTGGCGACCCGGTACGCCCACGCCGAGCCGCCGCTGCGCTTCTGCTACGTGGCCCACGCCTACCGCGGGGTGCGCCCTCAGCGCGGGCCAGAGCCGCGAGTTCCTGCAGGCGGGCGTGGAGCTGATCGGCGTGCCCGGGGCGGAGGGCACGGCCGAGGTGCTGGGCGTGCTGTGCGCCGCGCTGGACGCCGCCGGACTGGAGAACTACCGGGTCGGGCTCGGGGACGCGTCGCTCTACCCGTCGCTGCTCGAGGCCTTCCAGGTGGACGCCCGAGCGCAGCGACCTGATCCTCACCGAGCTCGCCGCGGGCGACTTCGTCGGCGTCGACCGGGAGGTCCGCGCGCTGGGCCTGGCCGAGGCCGACGCCGACCTGCTGCTGCGCCTGGCCCACACCCGGGGCGGCCCCGAGGTGCTCGAGGGGCTGGAGGGAGCCCTGCACGACGCGCTCAGCGGCATGCGCGAGGTCCACGGCCTGCTGGCGCCCGAGGTGGCCGAGCGGATCATCTTCGACCTCGGACTGGTGCGCAGCCTCGGCTACTACACCGGGCCGCTGTTTCAGGTCTATGACCCCGCCTACGGCGTCCCGCTCGGCGGAGGCGGCCGCTACGACGAGCTGCTGGGATCGTTCGGGCGGTCGCTGCCCGCGGTCGGCTTCGCGCTCAACGTCGAGCGGGTGCACATCGCCCTCACCGGCGAGGAAAGCGGGCGGGCGTAGTGGCCGCTCACGTGACGGGCCTGCGGATCGCCGTCCCGCGCGGAGCGCTGTTCGGCGAGACCCTCGACCTGCTGGACCGGATCGGGCTCGACACCCGCGAGGTGCGCGAGAACGACCGCAAGCTGCTGTTCGAGGACGTCGGCATCATCACGATGCGGCCGTCCGACGTGCCCACCTACGTCGAGGCCGGCGCCGCCGACATCGGCATCACCGGCAAGGACGTGCTGATGGAGCAGTCCGAGCGCGAGGTCTATGAGCTCGTCGACCTCGGCTACGGCCGCTGTCAGATGGTGCTGGCCGGGGTCGCGGGGGAGGACCGCGCCGCGGAGGCGCTGCGGCGGCTGGGCGTCGTGCGGATCGCCACGAAGTACCCGCGGATCGCGACGGCCCACTTCCTCACACCGGCCGCCAGGCGGAGATCGTCGAGGTCAAGGGATCGGTCGAGCTGGCGCCGCTCACCGGTCTGGTGGAGGCGATCGTCGACCTCACCGCCACCGGGACGACTCTGCGCGAGAACGGTCTCGTGGTCCGCGAGGAGATCGCCGTGTGCACGGCGCGACTCATCGCCAACCCGGTGGCGCATAAGCTGCGTGCTCCCGTGATCGACCAACTCCTGGAGCGAATCGGTGCAGTATGAGCGCCTGAACCTGTCCGGCGACCCCGTGGGGCTCGCCCAGGAGCTGCGTGCGCTCGTCCCCGCGCCCGAGGCCGTCGCCGAGCAGGTCACCGAGATCATCGCCCGCGTGCGCGCCAGCGGCGACGACGCACTGCGCTTCTACACCCGCGAGTACGACACCGGCGGCACCACGCCCGCCGCGCTGCGGGTCCCCGAGGCCGAGCTGGACACCGCCGAGGCCCGTCTCGACGAGCCGGTGCGCGACGGCCTGCGCCTCGCCATCGAGAACGTGACCAGGGTCGCCGAGGCCGGATTGGCCTCCGAGCAGACCGTCACCTTCGACGGCCACGAGGTCCTGCTGCGCGAGGTGCCCGGTCGACAGCGCCGGCGTCTACGTCCCCGGCGGCCGGGCCCCGTATCCCAGCACGGTGATCATGGGCGTGGTCACCGCGCGCGTCGCCGGCGTGCAGAACATCGCCGTGTGCGCTCCGCCCGGCGCCGACGGCGAGGTCAACTGCCGCGGTGCTCGGTGCCTGCCGGCTGGCGGGGGCATCGGTCGTCTACCGGATGGGCGGTGCGCAGGCGATCGCCGCGCTGGCCTTCGGCACCGAGACGGTCTCCTCGGTGGACGTGATCGTCGGGCCGGGCAACCTCTACGTCCAGGAGGCCAAGCGCCAGGTGTTCGGCACGGTGGGCATCGACGGCTTCGCGGGGCCGTCCGACCTGATGGTGATCGCCGACGGCGACACCGACCCCGAGGCGCTGGGCCTGGACCTGCTCGCCCAGGCCGAGCACGGGGCGGGCTCGCTGGTGGTGGCCATCTCCAACTCGTCCGAGCTGATCGACGCCCTCGCTGCGCAGGTCGCCGACGAACCCGACACCGACGCCGTGGTGCGCTTTGTCACCGTCGGGGAGCTGGAGCAGGCGCTGGCCATCGCCGAGGCGTTCGCGCCCGAGCACCTGCAGCTCATCGGCGCCGGGGCGGAGGCGCTCGCGCCCCAGGTCCGCCACTCCGGCTGCGTGTTCGTGGGCCCGGCCAGCGGCACCGCGTTCGGCGACTACATCGCCGGCTCCAACCACGTGCTGCCCGACCAACGGCGCCGCGCGGTTTGCCTCGGCGCTGTCGCCGATGCACTTCCGCCGCCGCTTCACCGAGGTGCGGATCGGCTCCGACGCCGCCGCGCTGGCCACGGCGGCCGCGCCGCATCGCCCGGGCCGAGGGCTTCGAGCTGCACGCCCGGTCCCTGGAGGCTCGCATTCGCGACAATGGCACGTGATGGCACGTGCCGCCGAGATCGACCGCCGGACCGCTGAGACCGAGATCCACCTGACGCTGTCGCTGGACGGCGACGGCCAGGGCCAGCGCGACACCGGCGTCGGGTTCTTCGACCACATGCTCGACCTGCTGGCGCGCCACGGCCGCTTCGATCTCACCGTGCAGGCCCGCGGCGATCTGCAGACCGGCGCCCACCACACCGTGGAGGACGTCGGGATCTGCCTGGGCCAGGCGCTGGACCAGGCGCTGGGGGACCGCTCCGGCATCCACCGCTACGGCCAGGCGACGGTCCCGATGGACGAGAGCCGCGCGTCATGCGCCATCGACATCTCCGGTCGCGGGCTGCTGGCCTTCTCGTCGCCGCTGCCGCCGGGGGCGATCGGCAACTTCGACCACGAGCTCACCGAGGAGTTCTTCCGCGCGCTGGCCGCCAACGCCAAGCTGACGCTGCACCTCACCGTCGAGGCCGGCACCAACGCCCACCACGTGATCGAGGCGACGTTCAAGGCGTGTGCGCGGGCGCTGCGCGGCGCCGTCGCCGTGGATCCGACGGAGAACGGCGTGCCCAGCACCAAGGGGACGCTCACGTGACGACCGATCGCGGTGGTCGACTACGGCATGGGCAACCGCCGCTCGGTGCAGAAGGCGCTCGAGCACGTGGGCGCTCGAGCGATCATCACCCGCGATCCGGCCTCGCTGGAGACGGCCGACGCGCTGGTCGTCCCCGGAGTGGGGGCGTTCCCCCACGGGATGCGCAATCTCGTCGAGCTCGGCCTGGACGAGCGGATCCGGGCCGCCGCGGCGGCCGGCACGCCGGTGCTCGGAATCTGCCTGGGCATGCAACTGCTGTTCGAGCGCTCTGCGGAACACGAGCTCACCGAGGGCCTCGGGCTGCTCGCGGGCGAGGTGAGCCTGCTGCACGGCGGCGGGCTGCGGATCCCGCATATCGGCTGGAACGACGTCCGGTTCGAGCGGCCGTCGCCGCTCACCGCCGGACTGCCCGAAGAGAGCTGCGCCTTCTACCACGTCCACTCGCTGGTGGCGCGCCCCGAGGATCCCGCCGACGTCATCGCCACCACCGAGTACGGCGAGCGGTTTGCCACGATCGTCGCTCACGGCAACGTGTTCGGAGTGCAGTTTCACCCCGAGAAGTCCTCGCGCGACGGGTTGGCTCTGCTGAGCAACTTCGTGACGCTGTGCCGCGATCCGGCGCCGGCCGGGAGCGGCCACTGGTGATCCTCCTCCCGGCGATCGACATCCTCGAGGGCAAGGCCGTCCGGCTGGCGCGCGGCGAGTTCGATCAGCGCACCGAGTACGACGCCGACCCGCTGGACGCGGCCCGCCGCTGGGTGGCGGCCGGGGCGCGTGCGCTGCACGTGGTCGACCTGGATGGCGCGCGCAGCGGCGCACCCGCCAATCTCGGCCACGTCGAGCGGATCGTCCGCGAGGTCGACGTGCCCGTACAGCTGGGCGGCGGCCTGCGCACGATCGAGGCCGTCCGGCAGGCGCTCGAGCTCGGCGTGACGCGGGTGATCCTGGGCACGGCCGCCTACACCGACATCGACTTCCTGGATGAAGCGCTGGCCGAGCATCGCGAGCGCGTCGTCGTCTCCGTCGACGCCCGGCAGGGCAAGCTGGCGGCGTCGGGCTGGACCGATCAGACCGAGATCCCGGCCGAGGCGGTGATCGAGACGCTGGGCAAGCGCGGCGTGACCCGCTTCGTGTACTCGAGCATCGAGCGCGACGGGATGATGTCCGGGCCCGACCTCGACGAAGTGGGGCGCATCGCCGACGTCGTGCGCGGGACCTTCGTCTACTCCGGCGGCGTCTCCTCGGTGGAGGACCTGCGGGCGCTGGCCGGCCTGCGCCAGGTCAACCTGGCCGGGGTGATCGTCGGCAAGGCGCTGTATGAGGGGCGGCTCGACGTGGCCGAGGCCCAGGCCGCGCTCGCTGGGCGCGACGGCTGGGATCCCGAGTAGGTGGCCGCCTAGTGCACTACAAGCGGGTCATCCCCTGCCTGGACGTCAACGGGGGCCGCGTGGTCAAGGGCGTGGGGTTTCTGGACCTGCGCGACGCCGGCGATCCCGTTGAGCTGGCGGCGCGCTATGACGCCGCCGGCGCCGACGAGCTGGTGTTCCTCGACATCACGGCCACCTCGGACAAGCGGGCCACGGTCGTCGAGTTGGCGCGCCAGGCCGCCGACGAGCTGTTCATCCCGTTCACGATCGGCGGAGGGATCCGCTCGGTGGCCGACGCCCAGGCCGTGCTCGACGCCGGGGCGGACAAGGTGTCGGTCAACTCGGCCGCGCTGGACCGGCCAGAGCTGATCGACGAGTTGTCGCACACCTTCGGCTCCCAGTGCGTGGTGCTGGCCATCGACGCCAAGCAGACCGACTCCGAGCCCACCAACCCGGGCTGGGAGGCCTACCTCGCCGGCGGGCGGACGCCGACGGGCCGCGACGCGGTGGTGTGGGCACGGGAGGCGGAGGCCCGCGGTGCGGGCGAGATCCTGCTCACCAGCATGGACCGCGACGGGACCAACGCCGGCTACGACCTGCCGCTCACGCACGCCGTGGCCAAGGCCGTGGGCGTGCCCGTGATCGCATCAGGCGGCGCGGGCAGGCTGCAGGACCTGACCGATGCCGTGCAGGCCGGAGCCGACGCCGTCCTCGTGGCGTCGATCCTGCACTACGGCCATCACACGGTGAGCGAGGTCAAGCGCTACCTGGCCGACAGCGGGATTGCGGTCCGGCCAGAGCGGGGCGCGTGACAGCGCTCACGCCGTGACGTGACCGCCGGTGTTCGATGAAGTTTTGTTGGGGGGACCCGAGCTGCGAACAGACCGCGCGGTTACGCGGCCTCTTCGACGTAACCCGCCGCAGCGCACGTATCGCAGTACGCGGCAGGCGGGACGCGCGGCTCATAACAGCCGGGACGGCAGCAGGTCGAGGAACGCTTGGGCCGGCCACGACCGATGCGGGCGGCAGCGGCATCCTTGAGCTCCTCGCGCATGCGAGCGAGCTCCGCCGCGTGCTCCGGGCAGAACCGACGGCCCTTCTCGGCCGGCTGCGTACAGTGACTTCCACTACGACAACGCATAGACGTATAATGATAGCAAGAAGCCCTGCACCGGGCCGTATTAGCGGCGGATTAGGCGCTCCGTGGGGTCGGCGCCGTAGATTCTGACGCGCTCCGAAAGGGCGTGGCTGCGGGGGTTTGGGCGTGTCGCCAACGACGTTCCGCGTCGCAATCCTGAACCCACAGATCGCACACCGACAGTTGCGACGGCGTGCGATCCAGAACGCGAGTCATCTTGAACCCATGGATCGCACCGACGCGAACGAGGCGGCGTGCGATCTGTCGGTTCAACCTGGGTGGTCCGTGTTTGCCACGGGGCCCCGGCGGCGGCCCGGCACAGACCGGGCTACTTCTTTCTCCCGGACTTGGCCTTGACCTTCGCGCGGGTCCTGCGGGCCTTCTGCTTGGCCCGCGCGACGTTCTTCCGGTGCTGCTTGGCGGCTGCGTGCTTGGCGTGGTGCGCCCTCCGCTTGGCCTTGGCCTTGGCGTGAGGCTTGGGCGCCGCTCCGGGCAGGAGCTGATAGATGTGGTTGTAGCCGTCGAGGTAGAGCGCGTGGTAGTCGGCGATGATCGGCGTGAAGGCGCCGTCGGGGAACGAGAACACCTGCTTGCCGGTCACGGCGTTGAGGCCCGCGGTGGTCTTGCTGCCGAGGTCGGAGAAGTAGACGACGTTGCCGATGACGGTGGAGGAGCCGGAGATCCTCCCGCCCGCCAGGTGCTTCCAGCGCACCGCGCCCGACTGGGCGTTGAAGGCGTACATGTTGCCGTCGTAGGAGCCGACGTAGACCGTGGGGCCAAGGCCCTTGGGGTCGGCCACCGAGGCTGACGCGTACACGTAGGCGCCGGTCCCGGTGGCCCAGGCGAGGGCGCCGTTGCGGGCGCCGAAGGAGTAGACGCGCCCGTCGGTGTTGCCCATGTACACGCGGCCGAAGGCGACCGCCGGCGTGGCGTAGAAGTTGCCGCTGCCAAAGCCGAAGTGGGTGCCGCTGGTGCCCACCGCCCACACCTGGCGACCGCTCACCGAGTTCACGGCGTACGCGCGGCCGGAGTAGTCGCCGAAGTAGAGGATGCCGCCCGACAGCGCCGGACCGCCCTTGATGGGGCCGCTGGCGTGGTAGGTCCAGTACAGGTGGCCGTTGGAGACGTTGCGCGAGTAGAGGGTTCCGCCCTGGTCGCCGTAGTAGACGGTGATCCCGTGGACGATGGGGGAGGACTCGGTGCCCGCGCCCACCGGCCGCGACCACGCGATGCGCCCGGTGTTCATGGACAGGGCCACAAACCGGCCGTTGCCCGGCGCAAGGCCGCTCTGCGAGAGCGCGGGCATGAGCACGAGCCCCGCCTGGGGCGCGATCGTGGGCGAGGCGGCGCACAGCGTGCCGATCTTCCTGAACCACTTGACGTGGCCGTTGGTGATGTTGATGGCTCTCGCCGAGCAGTCGTCGTCGAGGACGAACATCGTCTCGTGGTAGATGACCGGCGGGAACTCGAGCAGCGCCCCATCGTTGAACGTCCAACCCACGTGCAGCGGGGGCGCTAGGTTCGCCGGAGCCGCGAAGAAGCGCGTGCGCCCAGGGTTGAGCCCGTACCAGGGCCACTGGAAGTTGTTGACCTGCTTCTTGGCACGTGGCCGGGGCGCCGGTGCGGTGGATGTCGTCGGAGTTGTGAACTCCAGGTTGGGGTGCGAGACGTTGCCGGGAGCGTGCGTGAGCACGAACGCCAGCGCGGCGCCCGCAACCACCAACGCGACTGCCGCCGCGAGGAGCCCGCGCCACAGCCAACGCCGTGAGACGGGGGGCATTGGCGCGAATCGTAGACGGACCTCTGCACCGACGCGCCGCGGCGCGCGACATGATCTCGCACGATGCCCGACCCGCTCGCCAACGTCCTGCTCGAGCGTTTCTCCGAGCTGCCCGCGGCCCGGGCGCTGCTGCCGCGGCTCGGCGAGGCCGAGGGCGTCTATCTCGTCGGCGGCGCCGTCCGCGACCTCGTCTCCGGCCGCGAGCCGCTCGATCTGGACCTCGTGATCGACGGCGAACCCGAGGCCGTGTCGGCGATGCTGGGCACGCCGGACAAGGTGCACGACCGCTTCGCGACGCTGACGGTGACGCTGAACGGCTTCACCTTTGACCTGGCGCGCTCCCGGCGTGAGACCTACGCGCACCCCGGCGCGCTGCCGACCGTCGAGCCGGCGGGCATCGAGGAGGACCTCGGCCGCCGCGACTTCACCGTCAACGCCCTGGCCCTGGGACTGGCCGGGTCCAGCCGCGGCCGCCTCCTACAGGCCCCCCACGGCCGCGAGGACGTGCAGGCACGCCGGCTGCGGGTGCTCCACGACGGCAGCTTCATCGACGACCCCACCCGGCTGCTGCGCCTGGCCCGCTACGCCGGGCGGCTGGGCTTCGCGGTGGAGGATCACACCCGTGCACTGGCCGACGAGGCGGTGGCGTCCGGAGCACTGGACACCGTGAGCGGCCCGCGGCTCGGCACCGAGCTGCGTCTCCTGGCCGACCAGGGCGATCCGGTTCGCGGCTTCCTCGTCCTCTCCGAGCTCGCGGTCGACGCGGCGCTCGCGCCCCGCCTCGGGATCGGTGATCAGGACCGCGCCGAGCTGGCCCGGCGCGCGCTCGGCCTATTGCCGCCCGACGCGGCGCCCGCCGATCTGGTGCTCGCGGTGGCGACGCTGGACGTGCCGGGCGGCGAGCTCCCGGAGCTGCTCGATCGCCTTGCCTTCCCGGGCGCGCGCCGCGACCGGATCGTCGCCGCGGCCACCCGCGCGCGGGAGCTGGCGCACCGGCTCCAGACGGCGTCCGGGCCCTCCCAGATCGCCGCGGCCGTCGGTTCGGGCCCGCCCGAGCTCGTCGCCCTCGCCGGGGCGCTGGGCGCGGAGGCGGCGGCACGGCGGTGGCTGGACGATCTGCGCCACGTGCGCCTGGAGATCGACGGCGACGACCTCCTGGCCGCCGGGGTGCCGCCCGGGCCGGCGGTGGGGGCGGGCCTGGCCGCGGCGCGCGCCGCCAAGCTCGACGGGCGCGCCGAGGGGCGGGAGGCCGAGCTTGCGGCCGCCCTCGAGGGCGCCGAGGGCCCGGGGTAGGCTGGGGGCCATGGAGCCACCCGAGCCGTTCTACGCGCTGGGGCACCAGTTCGCGATCGATCTCCCGGGGTCGCGCGCGGTGTTCTCCACGCGCCGGGGCGGCCATTCGAGCGGCCCGTACGAGAGCTTGAACCTGGGCTGGCTCACCGACGACGAGCACCGCGCGGTGACGCGCAACCGCGAGACGCTCCAGTCAGAGGTCGGCGCGCCGCGCCTCAGCTTCGTTCACCAGGTCCACGGATCCGACGTGCGGCAGATCACCGCCGTCACGGAGGAGCCGCGCGAGCGCGCACGCGTCGACGGCCAGGCCACCGACCAGCGCGACGTCGCGCTCTGTGCGCTGACCGCCGACTGCCTGCCGATCGCACTCGCCGGGGTGGGTGGGAGCCCGGTCGTGGCGATGCTCCACGCCGGCTGGCGGGGGCTCGCCACGGGGATGATCGCCAGCGGGGTTGCGGCGGTGCGCGAGCTCGGGGCGCAGGGCGAGCTGAGCGCTGCCATCGGCCCGGGGGCCGGACCGTGCTGCTATGAGGCGGGGGAGGAGGTCCACGAGACGTTCTCCGAGATCGCCGAGGCTCACATCGGACGCCACCTCGACCTCAAGGCCATCGCGCGCCATCAGTTGCGGGGCGCGGGCGTCACCCACATCGCCGACATCGGCATCTGCACCATGTGCTCGGACCCGACGCTGCTCTTCTCCCATCGGCGTGACCGCGGCCTGACCGGCCGCCAGGCGGGCGTGGCGTGGTTGACCTGATCCACGGCCTCAGCGCCGAGGTGGTGGCCGCGCAACCTCGCGCGCGCTCGCGAGGCGATCGCCGCGGCCGGGCGGGACCCCGGCGAGGTCGAGATCCTCGCCGCGGTGAAGTACCTGCCCGCCGAGGAGCTGGCGGCGCTCGCTGACGGAGGCGTGACGGTCGTGGGCGAGAACCGCGCCCAGGAGCTGGAGGCCAAGGCTGCCGCGGCGCCCGGCCGGTTCACCTGGGACTTCATCGGCCAGCTGCAGAGCCGCAAGGTCAAGGACGTGCTGCCGCATGTCCGCTACATCCACTCGGTCGCGTCGGAGTCGGCGCTGGTCCAGCTCGGGCGCCACGGCGGCCCGGAGACCCGGATCCTCATCGAGGTCAACGTCGCCGGCGAGCCGGGAAAGGGCGGTATCGCCGCCGATGAGCTCCCTGCCTTCCTGGACCGCTGCCCGGTGGCCGTGGTGGGGTTGATGACGATGCCGCCGTTCGCCGCGGACCCCGAGGAGAGCCGACCGTACTTCGCGGCGCTGCGGCGCCTGGCCGAGGCCCACGGGCTGCCTCACCTGTCGATGGGGACCAGCCAGGACTACGTCGTCGCGGCCCAAGAGGGGGCGACGATCGTGCGTCTCGGTACGAGCCTGTTCCGCGATACAGGCTGAGCGCGTCATAATCACGGGCAGGGAATCGCCCCAAATGGGCGAACCCTGAACACGCACATGGCCTTTCGCGACAGCTGGCATCGAACCCTCGTCTACTTCGGCCTCGCCGAGGACGACGCGTACGACGACGAGGACGTCGAGTACAACGAGCATGAGGCTGAACTCCAGGACAGCTACCGCGAGCGTCCCAATGTCCGGCCCCTGGGCCGGCGGCGTCGCGACGAGTTCGACGACATCTTCTCCGACGAGGGCGCGACCAGCGAGCGGCGGACGACGTCGCTGCGGCCCGTGAGCGGCGGGCGCGCCGCCAACGGGCGGGCCGGCGGCGACCAGCAGGTCCATGTCGTCGCGCCCAAGAGCTTCAACGACGTCCAGAACGTCGCCGACAAGTTCAAGGACACGATCCCGGTGATCCTCAACCTCCAGGGCACCGATACCGACCTCTCCAAGCGGCTCATCGACTTCTCCTCCGGGCTCACCTATGCGCTCGACGGTGGGATGCAGCGGATCGCCGACAAGGTGTTCCTGCTCACTCCGCGCAACGTCGAGGTCTCCGCCGAGGAGCGCGCCCGGCTGGTGGAGAAGGGCTTCTTCAACCAGTCGTAACTCGGCTTGCCTGGCCCAACGGCGGGTCGGCGGGTCGGCGCAGGTAGATTTCAGCGGATGCGAGTAGGTTTCATCGGATCCGGCAACATGGCGCGAGCCATGGCGCGCGGCTGGGGCGACCCGGTGCTGTGCTCCGACTCAGGGTCCGGGCGCGCTCAGGCGCTCGCCGACGAGCTCGGCGGCCGGGCGGCGAGCAACGCCGAGATCGCGGCCGAGGCCGATCTCGTGATCCTCTGCCACAAGCCCTACCAGCTCAGGTTCATTGCGCGCGAGATCGCGGACAGCGTGAAAGCCGTGGTGTCCGTGCTGGGCGGCGTCTCGAGCGAGAGCCTGCGGTCCGTCTTCAAGGACGCCCAGGTGTTCCGCATCGTCCCCAACACGCCCGTCGAGGTGCGACGCGGGGTCAGCGTGTACGCGCCCTACACGAGCGGGCAGGGCTACGCAATCGACCACGACCTTGAGCGGGAGGTCATCGCCCTCTTCGAACGGCTCGGGACCGTCCTCACCATGGACGAGAGCCTGCTGGGCGTGGCCCTCGGCGTCTCGAGCGTGGGCCCGGCGTACCAGGCGCTGCTGCTGGAGGCCCAGGTCGACGCCGCGGTGCGCCACGGGATCAAACCCGCGGTCGCGGCGCAGCTTGTGGGCGAGACGATGTCGGGCACAGCCGAACTGCTGCGGATCCGCGACTACGACTCCCTCACCGTGCGGCGCGAGGTCACCTCGCCCGGCGGGTCGACGGCGCGGGGACTGGACGCCCTGGAGCGCGCCGGGATCCGCGCGGCCTTCTCCGATGCGATGAACAGCGTGCTCCAGGTGGCGAGCTGATGCTCATCGAGGCGATCACCCGGGGCAACGTCGCCGACTACGTCCAAGCGCTCTTCGAGGTCTACATCGTCCTCATCTTCGCCTACATCCTGCTCAACCTTCTGCTCTCGTTCGGGATGCGGCTGCCCTACTCGCGCTGGAGCGACATGCTGCTCAACTTCCTGCGCGACTGCTCCGAGCCGTATCTGCGGCTATTCCGGAAGTTCATCCCGCCGCTTGGGGGCTTCGACTTCTCGCCGATGATCGCGATCATCCTGCTCTACGTCGTCCAGTCGGTGATCGTCAGTGCCATCCGCGGCTGAGTCGATCGTGACGACGATGACCAACCGCGCTGCGGTCAAGTCGACTCGGGCCCAGCGCGCGGTGGCGTTCGCCCGCGTCGCCGTGCTCGTCGTGGTCGTGTTGATCGCAGACCAGGTGACCAAGCACGCCGTGATCGCCGACATTCCCGTGGGGACCACTCAGAAGTTCCTGCCCGCGGTCAACCTCGTCCACATCCACAACAGCGGCGTGGCCTTCGGCTTCTTCTCGGGCGGCGGCGCGCTCGTCCTGGTCCTGACCTTCAGCGCGCTCACCGCACTGGTCATCTACTTCCTGATGCGCCCGACGCGACCCTGGCTATGGCTGCCGACGGGCCTGCTCGTGGGCGGCGCGCTGGGCAACCTCATCGACCGCCTCGCCCACGGCTACGTCACGGACTTCATCAAGCTGCCGGCGTGGCCCGCGTTCAACCTCTCTGACATGGCGATCACCGTCGGAGTGCTGAGCCTGCTCTACGTGCTCGAGGGCGCCCCCTCCAAGCGCGCGAGCTAGCTGGTGACCGACTCCCCGTTGAGGCTCCCCGTCCCCGAGGAGGCCGCCGGGACGCGGCTTGACCGCTTCCTGTCTGAGCCCGTGGGCTCCCGGGCCCGGGCGCAGGCACTGATCGATGCCGGCAAGGTGCGCGTCGACGGCCGCCCGCGGGCCAAGTCGCACCCCGTGATCGCCGGCGAGGTGATCGTGGTGGAGCCCAGCGATCCACCGCCAGCGCCTGCGGCCGACCCGAAGGTCACGTTCGCGGTCGCCTTCGAGGACGAGCACCTGCTCGTCGTCGACAAGCCCGCCGGCCTGGTGGTGCACCCGGCGCGGGGTCACCGCACGGGCACCCTGTCCCAGGCGCTGGCCGGACGGGCCGCCGGGGGCGACGACCCCTATCGCGCCGGCATCGTGCACCGGCTGGACCGCGACACCTCCGGGCTGCTCGTGGTGGCCAAGTCCGACGAGGTGCACCGAGCGCTGAAGGCGCTTCTGGCCGCGCGCGGGCTGCACCGCGAGTACCTGACGCTGGTCGATGGGCGCCCACCGGCCCGCACCGGGACGATCGACGCGCCGATCGGCCGCCATCGCCACGAGCGGGTGCGGATGTCGATCGACACCGACGAGCCGCGCGAGGCGCGGACCCACTTCGAGATCGAGCGGCTGCTCCCGCGCGCGACGCTCCTGCGGGTCGTCCTGGACACCGGCCGCACCCACCAGATCCGGGTCCATATGGCGGCCATCGATCACCCGGTGTGCGGCGACCCCCAGTACGGCACGGCCGGCGAATATGGGCTCAAGCGCCAGTTCCTGCACTCGGCTCGCCTGGCCTTCGCGCATCCGGTGACCGGCGAAGCCGTCGACTCGAGGTCGCCGCTGCCCGAGGACCTGGTGGCGGCGCTGGCCCGCGCGGAGAGCGAAGGACAGGGCGAGTAAAAAAAGACGGCGGGGCGGCCCGTCCAAAGCCGCCCCGCCGATGATGCTGGCGAACCGACCACCGGAGGTAGGGGAAGGGAGGTTCGGTTCGCGCTGACGAGCCGTCGTGGTGGTAGGGGGACGACGACTCGCTTGACCCCTTCAACGACCGCCCCCAGAAAAACTTGCGTAGACTCGAAGAAATTCCTTCAACCCCGTCGATCGCGGCTTGCGACCCTCCCCCGGCACCGGCCGGGGGCGCACATTCGTCCGGCGGGCAGTAGCCACACAATCACAAGGGAGCAGGACCATTGGCTGAAATCGGCATCAAAGAGCTGCTGGAGGCCGGCGTTCACTTCGGCCACCAGACGCGACGCTGGAACCCCAAGATGCGCCGCTTCATCTTCGGAGAGCGCGACGGCATCTACATCATCGACCTGCTGCAGACCGACGCGCTGCTGAACAACGCCCGCCGGTTCGCGTCCGATGTGTCGCGGCGGGGCGGCACCGTCCTCTTCGTCGGCACCAAGAAGCAGGCGCGCGACGCCATCCGGGATATCGCGACAGAGGCCGACATGCCCTACGTCAATCACCGCTGGCTGGGCGGCCTGCTGACGAACTTCCAGACCATCTCGCTGCGCATCAAGCGGCTGCACGACCTGGAGCGCTACGAGACCGAGGGCCAGCTCCAGCTGCTCCCCACCCGCGAGCGGATGGCCGCGCAGTCGGATCTGGAGAAGCTGCGCGCCAACCTCGGCGGGGTCAAGAACATGCAGCGCGTCCCCGACGCGATGTTCGTCATCGACCTCAAGACCGAGGCGATCGCCGTGCGCGAGGCCCAGCGGCTGCGCATCCCGATCATCGGGCTGGTCGACACCAACTGCGACCCCGACGGGATCGACTTCGTGATCCCCGGCAACGACGACGCCATCCGGTCCTGTGCGGCGGTCACCCGTGCCATCGGCGACGTTGTGGCCCAGGGCCACAACGTGTTCCGGGCCGAGGAGGAGCGTGCGCGCCTGGAGCGCGAGCGCCAGGAGGCCGAGGAGCGGGCACGGCGCGAGGCCGAGGAACAGGCTCGCCGCGAGGCCGAGGAGAAGGCTCGCGCCGAGGAGCAGGCTCGCCGCGAGGCCGAAGAGCAGGCGGCGCGCGAGGCCGAGCAGAAGGCGGCGGCCGCCGCGGCTGCGGAGGCGCCTGCCGCGCCTGCCACACCGGCCACACCGGCGGCGCCGGCGGCGGAGTCGCCTGCCCCACCGGCCACACCGGCGGCGGCACCGACGCCCGCGGCCCCGCAGGCCAGCGCCGCGAGCACCGAGGCTCCGCCCGCCCCCGAGGCCGCCAAGGCCGCCGAGGCAGCTCCGGCCGCGGAGCCTGAGGCGCCCGCCGCGCCGCCCGAGCCCGAGGCCGCCGAGGCCACTCCGGCCGCGGAGCCTGAGGCGCCCGCCGCGCCGGCCGAGGCGGAGGCCCCCGCCGCGCCGCCCGAGCCCGAGCCTGAGGCCGCCACCCCCGAGCCCCCGGCCGCGCCTGAGGAGCCGGCCGCCGCGGCCGAGCCCGCCGAGGCCGCAGGCGCCGTGGCCCCGCCGGAGGACGCGGCGCCCGCAACCGGCGAGGGCGCCTCGGAGGCCCAGTCATGAGTGAGGTCTCCGCCAAGGACGTCAAGGAGCTGCGCGACCGCACCGGCGCGGGCATGCTGGCCTGCCGTGACGCGCTCAAGGAGGCCGACGGCGACATCGAGAAGGCCGTGGAGATCCTGCGCGCCAAGGGCGAGGCATCGGCGGCCAAGCGAGCCGGCGCGGAGGCGTCTGAGGGCGTGATCCAGAGCTACATCCACGCCAACAACAAGATCGGCGCGCTCGTGGAGGTCGACTGCCAGACCGACTTCGTCGCCCGCAACGACAAGTTCATCGAGTTCGCGCGCGATGTGGCCCTCCACGTGGCCGCCGCCCCGAGTGTCGTCGCCATCAACGACGACGAGGTGCCGGCCGAGGATCGCGACCGCGAGATCCGGATCGCCACCGAGCAGGCCGCCGACCGTCCCGAGAACGTGCGCGAGCGCGTCGTCCAGGGCAAGCTGGACAAGTGGCTTGACGAGGTCGTGCTGCTGCGCCAGAAGCACGTCAACGAGGACAAGCACGGCGGCAAGACGATCGAGGAGCTCCGGCTGGCGCTGTCGGCCGAGACGCGGGAGAACATCGTCATCCGCCGCTTCTCGCGGTTCGCCGTGGGCGGCTGAGGTAGTGTCCGCGTAGACCGAGCGGAGGGTCTGTGAGATGAGCGAATCGGAGATGATCGACGAGCTGCTGGCCGAAGCTCGCGACCGGATGACCAAGTCGGTGGAGGCGATGCGCCACGAGTTCGGGTCGGTCCGGACCGGGCGGGCCAGCCCGGCGCTGCTCGACCGGATCGCCGTCGACTATTACGGCACATCGACGCCGCTCAAGCAGCTCGCCACCGTCACCGCCCCCGAGGCGCGCATGCTCACGGTTCAGCCCTACGACAAGACCTCGATCAAGGCGATCGAGCGGGCGATCCTCGAGTCCGATGTCGGGCTGACGCCCGGCAACGACGGGAATCTCATCCGCCTCATCATCCCCGAGCTCACCGAGGAGCGGCGCAAGCAGCTGGTCAAGGTGGTGCGTCACATCGCCGAGGAAGGGCGCGTGGCGATCCGCAACATCCGCCGCGACGTCATGCACGACCTCCGGGAGCTCAAGGAGGCCGGTGAGGCCGGGTCCGACGACGAGCACCGCGCCGAGGTCGAGCTTCAGAAGGTCACGGACGCGCGCATCGCCGAGCTCGACGAGATGCTCAAGCACAAGGAAGAGGACATCCTCGAGGTCTAGTGCCTGTACTAGGAACGCTGTGATTGCCGGACAGGAGGAGTCGGCCGAGCCCTTGCAGTCCGGCGGCCCGGGTGGACAGGCTCGATACGTTGCGATCATCACCGACGGCAATGGCCGCTGGGCGCAGCGGCGAGGTCTGCCGGTCATCGCCGGGCACGAGGCTGGGGCCGACATCGTCAAAGCCAGGCTGCGCGACGCGGTCGAGCTCGGAATCCAGCAGCTCACGGTGTTCTCGTTCTCCACCGAGAACTGGTCGCGCGACGAGGCTGAGGTCGCGGCCCTGATGGAGATGTTCGGCCGCCGCATCGAGCTCGAGACCCCGGAGCTGCACGCACAAGGGGTGCGGATGCGCTTCGTCGGCCGTCGGTCCGCTCCTGTGGCTCCGGCGCTCGTGCAGCGGATGGAGTGGGCCGAGCAGCTGACCGCGGACAACCGGCGCATCACGCTGTTCGTGGCCTTCAACTACGGTGGGCGGGCGGAGATCCTCGACGCGGCGCGAGACTTCACCGGTACCACTGAGGAGGAGTTCCGCCGGCACCTCTATGCGCCCGACATGCACGACCCCGATCTCGTGATCCGCACCAGCGGCGAGCAGCGCATCTCCAATTACCTGCTCTGGCAGACCGCCTACTCGGAGTTCGTCTTCCGGGACGAGATGTGGCCCGATTTCTCCCGGCAGGCGTTCGAGGAGTCCCTGGACGAGTTTGCGGCCCGCCGGCGCCGCTTCGGGGGCCGCTGATGCCCCCGGCGTCGCGCTCGCGCGGGCGGCCCAGCCGAGACCGGCCCCCGCCCAACCGCTCCGGCGGGCAGCGCCGCTCGACCGGGCCCGCGGAGCCTCGCGACCGCCGGCCGCGGACGCCGCGGCGCACCTCTGACCTCCTGGCCCGCGTGCTCGTGGCCGTGCCCGCGGCCGTGGTGGCGATCGTGTTCGTCGACGTCGGGGGGACGGCCTGGGCCTTGTTCATGCTGGCCATCAGCTGGGTCTGCCTGCACGAGTTCTACCGGATGCTCCCGCGCTGGAAGCCGACGCCGATCGTGGGCTTCGCCGCCGCCGCGGCGATGGTCCTGGCCGCACGCTTCGGCCACGAGCGCGACGTGATGGAGATCGCCCTCGCCTCGATCCCGGTGGCGTTCCTGGCCGTCGTGGTCCGCGGCGGTGACGGCACCCCCACCGTGTCGATCGCCGGCACGCTGCTGGGCATCTTCTGGCTGGGCCTGGCCTTCGCGCACGCCGTGCTCCTGCGGCGCCTGCCCAACGGCGGCGGCATCCTCATCGACATCCTCGTCGGCACCTTCCTGGCCGACACCGCTGCCTACCTGGGCGGCCGCCTGTTCGGCCGCCGGCTGCTGGCGCCGAGCATCTCGCCCAACAAGACCTGGGAGGGGCTGTTCTGCGGGATGCTGATCGCGATCCTGGCGGTGTTCATCGCCGGCCTGGAACAGACCTGGCTGACGCAGGGCGACGCGCTCGTCCTGGGCGTGGCGGTGGCCGTGCTCGGGCCGATCGGCGACCTGTTCGAGTCGCTGATCAAGCGCGACGCCGGGATCAAGGACGCCGGCAACGTGTTCGGTGCCCATGGCGGCGCCCTGGACCGTCTCGACGCGGTGATCTTCACCGTGGTCGCCGGCTATTTCGTCTGGGTCTCGCTCCCGCACGTCTGACCTGATGCGCGAGGTCATCGTCCGGTTCCCCGCCCACGCCGTCGACGACGTGCTGGACCGGATCCTCCCGATCGTGCCCGACGGGGTGCGCGAGGCGCCGGCCCCACGTGGCCAGGTCGAGCTGCGCATGGTGGGCGCGCACCTCCCGCCCCTGCGCGACATCGCCCAGGCGGTGCGCCCGACGTCGTTTCAGATCTCAGAGCGCGCGGTCCCCGACGACTGGCGGGAGCGCCGGCTAGGGGACTACCAGGCCCACCCGATCGGCGGCCGCCTCGTCGTCCGTCCCCCGTGGGCGCCGGCTGCGCCCGACGGGATGATCGACATCGTGCTGGAAGAGGGGGCCGCGTTCGGGGCGGGCACCCACCCGACGACGCGCACATGCCTCGAGCTCATGCTCGCCATGACCCCCCGGGGCTCGTTTGCCGATCTGGGGTGCGGCAGTGGCGTGCTGGCGATCCTCGCCGGCCTGCTCGGCTTCTCTCCGCTGATCGCCGTCGACGTCCAGCCCGGGAGCGTGGAGGCAACGCGGGTCAACGCCGCCCTGGCCGGCCTGGAGGTGCAGGCGGCCGTTGCCGATCTCAGCCGGGAGCCGGCTCCGCCCGCCGAGTCGTTCGTGGCCAACGTCCCGCCCGCCGTCCACGCCGGCATCGCGACCAGCTGGCGCGATGAGTCCGAGCCGCGGGTGGGACTGCTCTCCGGCTTCGCCCCGTCGGACGCCGAATCCGTCGCGCGGGTCTATGCGGGCAGCGGCTTCACCGAGCGCCGCCGCAACGTGGTGCAGGGGTGGGTCGTCTCAGAGGTGTCCCGGGACCGTTGACCGAGACGCTCGTCATCTCAGGCGCCGCCGCGGTGGCCGGGGACGAGGCGATGCCGCTTCTGACGGTGCCCGAGATCGCCGATCTGGAGATCTCCGACCCGGGCCACGGCGTGCAGCTCGTCATCCGGAACCCGAGCGGCGCTCCGCTGACGGCCGCCGTGGACCGCGCGGGCGAGCTCCACATCGCACCCGATGACCGCGCCGTGGTCCCGCTGGGCGCCGGGCCCGACGGCCCCCGGGTGCACCTCCAGCTGCGTGGTGCGGACCGCTCCCAGGTGGTCACGATCGTCGTCACCGTCGAGCCCGCGGGCGCGGAGCGCATGGCGGTGGGCCAGGCGCTCAGCGGCCCGGGCGGCCTCGTCCTCTCGGCCTCCAAGGACCTCGAGCCCGGTGTGCGGGCGATGCTGCTGCTGGCCGACGACCTCTTTCGCCTCGACGTCCTCATCGTCGGCGACACCCTGCAGACATTCGTGCGTAACCTCACAACCGGCGAGCTGGATGTGCATGGCGAGGTGGGCCAGCCACGAGTGGCGACGACGACATTGGGTGCCGCCGCTCGCTATGCGCCCGGGCGGGCCGACCTGCGCTTCGCGGTCGGCCCCGAGGACGACCGCGTGCTCACCGAGGTGACGATCGCCACGCTGCGCTTCCCCGAGCGCGGGGTCATCCGCGTCTCCGCCCAGGGCATCGTCCGCCGCACCGGCTGAGCGGCTCGCGGGGCGGCGCCTACAATCGGCCCCGTGGCGCGCCGGCTCGTCATCCTGGGGTCAACCGGCTCAATCGGAGTCCAGGCCCTCGACGTCGTCTCGCGCAGCGGCGAGGACGAGCTCCAGGTGGTGGGACTGAGCGCCGGGAGCGCCTGGGAACCCCTGCTCGAGCAGGCCCGGGCCCATGGGGTCAAGCGGGTCGCCCTGGCCGATCCCCACGCCGCCGCTCAGGCCGCTGAAGCCTGGACCGACGGCGAGGTGCTGGCGGGCCCCAAGGGGATCGTCTCCCTCATCACCGAAGCGGGCTGTGACCTCGTCCTCAACGGGATCGTGGGCTCAGCGGGCCTCGTCCCGACGGTGGCGGCGCTGGGGGAGGGCATCGACCTCGCACTCGCCAACAAGGAGTCGCTGGTCGTGGGGGGCGAGCTGGTGACGCAGCTCTCCGAGGCCACCGGGGCGGCGATCATCCCCGTCGACTCCGAGCACTCGGCGCTGCACCAGCTGCTGGCGGCCGAGCGGCCGGGCACAGTGCTCAAGCTCATCCTCACCGCCTCCGGGGGACCGTTCCGCGGCCGCAAGAGCCAGGAGCTGGAAGACGTCACCGTGGAGCAGGCGCTGGCTCATCCGACCTGGTCGATGGGCGGCAAGATCACCATCGACTCGGCCACGCTCATGAACAAGGGCCTGGAGCTGATCGAGGCCCACCACCTGTTCGGCACCCCATACGCCGACATCGACGTGGTCGTGCACCCACAGTCGATCATCCACAGCCTCATCCAGCTCTGCGACGGGGCGACCATGGCTCACCTCGGCTATCCGGACATGCGGGTCCCGATCGCCTACGGACTGCACTATCCCGAGCGCGTCGACGTGCCCGTGCGACCGCTCGACCTCGCCGAGCTGGGCGCGCTCACGTTCGAGCCCGTCGACACCGACACGTTCGCCTGCCTGCGCCTGGCGCGCGATGCGGGGATCGCCGGCGGCACCGCCCCGTGCACCCTCAACGCCGCCAACGAGATCGCCGTCCACGCCTTCCTGGGCGGCCGCCTGCGCTTCCTCCAGATCGCCGAGGTGATCGAGGAGACGCTCACCCGGCTGCCCGAGCAGCAGGTGCACTCCTTCGATTCGCTGGCGCACGCCGACACCCAGGCGCGCCGCCTGGCCTCCGAGCTGGTCGACGCCTTCATCGCCTCTTAGGCGCGCCTGGCACACTCGGACCCGCGCGCATGTCGTACTTCCTGGCATTCCTCGGCTTCGCCGCACTCATCTTCCTGCACGAAGCGGGCCACTTCGTGGCGGCCAAGGCGGTGGGGATGCGCGTGGAGCGCTTCTCGCTGTTCTTCGGGCCGATGCCGATCAAGCGGACCTGGGGGGAGACCGAGTACGGCATCGGCATCATCCCGCTCGGGGGCTACGTGCGCATCACCGGGATGAACCCCAACGAGGAGCTCGCGCCCGAGGTCGCGCACCGCGCCTACTACAACCAGCCGGTGTGGAAGCGAGTGGTCACCATCCTCGCCGGGCCGGCGGTCAACATCCTCATCGCCTTCGGGATCGCCTGGGCGCTGCTGTACTCCCAGGGCCAGCAGGTGGTCGTGCCGACCAACGCGGTCGCGGGGGTCGCCAAGGGCACGCCCGCAGCCACGTTCCTCAAGCCCGGCGACCAGATCGTGTCGATCGACGGCGTGCACGGCGGGGCGGTGAAGCTGCGTGCCGCGATCCTCCGGCACACCTGCGCCGGCGCCCAGGTGAAGGGCTGCACGGCGGCGTCGCCCGCCACGGTCGTCATCCGCCGCCAGGGCAAGCTCGAGACCTTCCGGGTCCGGCCCCAGCGTGTCGACAGCTACCCCGAGCTCGGGTTCAACTGGAACACGCGCATCGTCGGCACCATCTATCCCAGCGTCACCGGCGCCGCCGGCACGGCCGTCTCGCGCCTGTGGTCGGTGACCACCCAGACCGTGTCCACGATCGGCCGGATCTTCGAGCCCAAGGAGCGCAAGCAGCTCAACAGCGTGGTCGGCGGCTACACCGTGACCCAGGAGGCGTTCGCCTCGAGCGCCACGCTGGCGCTCCAGGTCCTGGCGCTGATCTCGCTGTCGCTGGGCGTGATCAACCTGTTCCCCTTCCTGCCCCTGGACGGCGGCCATGTCTTCTGGGCCGTTGCCGAGAAGGTCCGCGGGCGCCGGATCCCCTTCAGCGTGATGGAGCGCGCCAGCGTGCTGGGCTTCGCGCTGATCCTGCTGCTGTTCGTCATCGGCCTCTCCAACGACATCTCCACCCTGAGCGGTCCGGGTTTCAACATCCGCTGAAAGAGACCGTCCCCACCCACCCTGCGCTAGCTTTAGCCCCGCTGAGGACCCTTACGGACGCCAGGCGGGGATCAGGAGGAGACGATGGAGAGCAGCACGACGACCACGCCGGCGGAATCCGCCGTCGATGCCGCAACGCTGGCCGAAGCGCTGCGGCGCACGGCTGCCAATCACCCCGAGCTGGTAGCCGTCCGCACGCCCGATGACAGCGTCACGCTGACCTGGTCAGAGCTGCTGGAGCGCGTCGACGCGCTGGCCGGCGGCCTGGCCAAGCTCGGCGTGCAACGGGGTGAGTGCGTCGCCATCATGCTGTCCAACCGGCCGGAGTTCCACATCGCCGACCTGGCCGCGGTGACGCTGGGAGCGACGCCATTCTCGATCTACGTCACCTACCCGGCGAACGAGATCGAGTTCCTCATCACGGACTCCGGGGCGCGGGTGGCCATCGTCGAGCAGGCCTTCCTGCCCGTGATCCTCGAGGCGCGCCAGAACCTGCCGGGACTCGAGCACGTGATCGTGATCGACGGCGACGCCCCCGAAGAGGTCTTGGCGCTCGGCGACGTCGAGGGCTCAGACCCGGACTTCGACGGCGCCGCGGCATGCGCGCAGGTGACCGGCGAGGACCTGGCCACGCTCATCTACACCTCCGGGACCACCGGGCACCCCAAGGGCGTCCAGCTCACCCATCACGCCGTCATGTTCACCGCGCAGGGGGTGCGCCAGGTGATCGAGTTCCCCGTGGGATCGCGCGTGGTCTCCTGGCTGCCGGCGGCGCACATCGCCGAGCGGATGGCCCACCACTACATCCCGGTCATCTACGCCGGCAACGTCACCTGCGCGCCCAATCCCCGCGACGTCCTCTCCTACCTGCCCGGCGTCCGGCCCAACTGGTTCTTCGCCGTGCCGCGCATCTGGGAGAAGCTCAAGGCGGGTCTGGAGACGATGCAGGCCGCCCAGCCCGAGGAGCAGCGCAAGCCGGTGCAGGAGGCCCTGGCGGCCGCCACCGAGCGGGTGCGCCTGCGCCAGCAGGGCAAGCCGGTGCCACCCGAGCTGGAGGCCCAGGTGGCCAAGGCTGACGAGGAGCTGTTCTCCAAGCTGCGCCAGATGCTCGGCCTGGACCAGCTCGTGGCGGTCAACGTCGGCGCCGCGCCCACGCCCGTCGAGGTGGTGGAGTTCTTCCACGCCATCGGGATCGAGCTCGCCGAGCTGTGGGGCATGTCCGAGACGTGCGGGACGGGCACCTGCAACCGGCCCGGCCAGGTCAAGATCGGCAGCGTGGGGCCGGCTTCGCCGGGCGTCGAGCTCAAGCTCGCCGATGACGGCGAGGTCCTGTGCCGCGGAGAGTTCCTGATGAGCAGCTACCGCAACCAGCCCGAGAAGACCGCCGAGGCGATCGACGTCGACGGGTGGCTGCACACCGGCGACATCGGCACGATCGACGAGGACGGCTTCCTCACGATCGTGGACCGCAAGAAGGAGATCATCATCAACGCGGCGGGCAAGAACATGTCGCCGGCCAACATCGAGGCGGCGATCAAGACGAGCAGCCCCCTCATCGGGCAGGCGTGCTGCATCGGCGACGGGCGCTCGTACAACACGGCGCTGATCGTCCTCGACGCGGACTTCGCGCCGATGTGGGCGCAGCAGACTGGGCTGGGCGAGCGGTCGCTGGAGGATCTGGCCGACGTACCCGAGATGGTGGAGGCCGTCCAGGCCGGGATCGACGGCGCCAACCAGCGCCTGGCCCGGGTGGAGCAGATCAAGAAGTTCACGATCGTCCGCGGCGACTGGCTGCCCGGAGGCGACGAGCTCACGCCCACGATCAAGCTCAAGCGCAAGCCGATCGCGGCCAAGTACGCCGAGGCGATCGAGCGGATGTACGGTCAGGGGTAGCTCCTGGTCGCCTCGGCCCGCTCAGACCCACGGCTGGCGGGTCTCCGGCGCCTGTCGCCCCTGTCGGCGGGGGTCGTGTGCCTGGCGGTGGCGCTCGTCGTCAACGCGCTGCTGCGCCACCAGGTGGGGCTGTCAGGCGATGAGCCGTACTACTCGCGGATCGCCGCTCACCCGAACGGACCGCACAACTTCCCCTACGCCTTCCGGATCGGGCTGCCCTACCTGGTCCACCTCCTCCCGTTTGCGCAGTCGTTCTCCTGGGAGGCGCTGGCGCTGGTCTGCGCCGGCGCGGCCGGCGGCGCCCTGTTCGCGCTCCTGGGCGAGTTCGACGTCGGCGACGAGCTCGCACTGGGCCTCGCCGTCGGCATGACCGTCTCACCGCCGCTGCTGGTGGTGTTCCTGCGCAACGGACGGGAGGTGGACGCGGCGGCCATCCTCGTCCTCATGCTGGGCGCCTACTTCATCGTCCGGCGCCGCCTCGTCCCGCTCGCCGTGACCCTGCTCGTCGGGGCCACCATCCACGAGGCCTGCCTGTTCCTGATCCCACTCGCCTACGCCGTCTGGGCCGAGCGACCGCTCGACCGGGCCGCGGCGCGGGATCTCGCGCTGGTGGCGGCGCTTCCGGTCATCGGCTACGTCTACCTACGGGCGACGATCGTCGCCGTGGGCGAGCAGTATCAGCCCGGCTATGAGGGGGCTTTCCTCACCGAGCGCGTCGATGTCCTGAAGGCGGCGCTCGGAGACGGGGGCTGGCATCGGGAGCTGCGGCGGATGGCCCTCAGCTTCGGCCCGCTGTGGCTGGCCGCGCCGTTCTCCGTGCTGCGCCTGCGCTTCACCCGCCGCGGACTGGTCCTGGTCGTCCTGTGCGGGGGAGCGATGACCTTCGCCCTCGACTGGGGACGGATGATCTTCTTCGCGGCTCCGGTGATCTACGTCGCGGCCGCGTACACGCTGCGCGAGCGCCGGCGCCTCGCGGTGGCCGCGGTGGTGGCCCTGCTGGCGCTGGACGCGGGCTACGCGATCTACATGCAGGTGCACGGGGTGAGGTCGGGCCTGGACAGCACCGGGCCGCCCGCGCGGGGTCCGGTCGCCTGGATAGATCGCTCTAGCGAGCTGTAGCCGCAACGGCGGCGCCCCGCCTCGGCGTCGCTCACGCCACCGCTCGGAAGACAACCTGCTCCGAGAACCCGGTCCCATCGACCTGATAGGCGTAGCAGCCCCCGGAGCTGACGCGCGAGTACGTGATCCAGGACCGGCCGCCCGCGGCGACGCGCGGCGCGCCCTGTCCCGCATCGAGCAGCTGGAGCTCGTCATAGGGGACCGCGCCGGTCCCGAAGCCCACGGCGCCGCCGCCGCCCAGCATCCCGCCGCGGATGAGCAGCGGGCCCGTATAGCCGCCGGGCACGACCCAGGTGACCTCGGCGATCAGCCACCGGCTGCCGCTGACGCTGCGAAACCCGACCCCGGCGGGCAGCTCCCGCGGCGACGCCGGCTGGGGGTTGAGAGTGATGGGGCACGGGCCGCCGTCGTCTGCGGGGAGCTTGAGGGGCCGGCGCAGCGCCGCCGGGACGGTCCCGCTGCAGGTGCCCTGACAGCGCTCGTAGGTGGCGTAGCCGGCCGTGTGGGCCAGCCCGGAGGGCGCGGTGGGGCGGCCCTTGCCCTTGTTCCCCTTGCGCCCGCGCCCCCGCGAGCCGGAGGTGCCGGCGGTTGTGGTGCTCTGCGAGGCGGCGGTCCCGGTCCCCGTGCCGGCGGTGCCGGTGCCGGGCGCCGTGGTCCCGGTCCCCGTGACGCCCGGTGCGCTCGTCGCCGCGCTCGAGAAGGCCTTTGTTGCCGCCGTGCCGCACCCGGCCAGCGCGAGCGTCACCAGCAGCCCGGCGGCCGCCCCCGCACCGATACGCAACGCCCTACCGCTCCGGTCTCGCGTGGGCCGCCGTGATCGAGCGGCTGACCAGCTCCACGGGGTGGTGGATGGGCAGCGGACAGCCGAGCTCACGCAGATACACGTCGAGCTGAGCCGCGCAGCCGGGGTTGCCGGCGGCGATCGCCTGCGCGCCGGTGTCGATGAGATTCCGCGCCTTGCGCGCACCCAGTTCGGCGGCGGCCTCGGGCTGGACCAGGTTGTAGATCCCGGCCGAGCCGCAGCACACGTCGCGCTCGACACCGACCTCGACGAGCTCGAGATCCGGGATCGCCCGCAGCAGCTCGCGGGGGGCGCTGCGCACGCCCTGGGCGTGGGCGAGGTGGCAGGCATCGTGATAGGCCACGCGCAGCGGCACCGGCCCGCGCGGCGCGCGTGCCTCCACGGAGGCGAGGAGCTCGGTGACGTCGCGCACCTTCTCGGCGAAGGCGCGCGCCTCCGCGGTGCCCAGCAGGTCGCCGTACTCCTTCATCGCCGAGCCACAGCCTGCGGCGTTGACGACCACATGGTCGACGCCTGCCTGCGTGAACACGTCCATCGTCTCCCGGGCGCGACGGGCGGCCGCGTCCTCCGCGCCACTGTGGAACTCCAGGGCGCCGCAGCAATCGGGCAGGGCCGGCGCCACCACCTCAAAGCCCTCGGCGCTGAGAGCGTGGACCGTGGCCCGGTGCACGCCGGGGTAGAAGACCCGCTGCACGCAGCCGAGCAGCAGACCCACGCGGCCCCGCGCCGTGCCCATCGCGGGTGTCAGCTCGGGCACCCCGGCCTTGGCGGCGCGGCCCACCGGGGCCTGGGGCGCGACCTTGGCGACCGCCGCCAGCCGCTCGGGGAGCGCCCTCTCGACCCCCAGCCGCCGGCCGGCGGCCAGCATCGGCGCGAGAGCGCGCAGGCGCTTGGGATGGGGGAGGGTCTCGAACAGCAGCTTGCGCAGCGCGCGCTCGGCCGGCGTGCGCGTGTGGCGGCGCTCGACCTGCGGGCGCACCCGCTCGATGAGGCGGTCGTACTGGACGCCCGAGGGGCAGGCCGTGACGCAGGCCATGCACCCCAGGCAGCGATCGAAGTGAGTGACCATCTCCTCCGACATCGGCCCCTCGGCGTTGAGCCCGTCGTTGATCAGCACGATCCGCCCACGGGGCGAGTCGGCCTCGGCGCCCCACAGGACGTAGGTGGGGCAGGTCTCCAGACAGAACCCGCAGTGGACGCAGTCGTCGATGATCTCCTGCTGGGGTGGGCGGTGCAGGTCAAAGGCCGTCATCAGATCCCGCCCACGAACAGGCTGCGGTTGCACGTGTGCGCGGGGTCAAAGCGGGCCTTGACGCGGCGCATGAGCTCGAGCTCGGGGCCCGCCTGCCCGCCCCATGCGTCACCGCCCGCGCGCAGCGGCGCCGGGGCGTCGAGCAGGACCGCCCGCGCGGCGCGAGGGAGCGCTCCCCGCAGCCGGCCGACGGCGTCGGGGGCGACCTCGACGAAGCTCGCGCCGAGCGCCGCTCGGCCGACGAGCGTGCCTGCGCAGGCGTCGCTGGCGCCGATGATGGCGCCCAGGTCGGTCGGCGCGGCCGCGATCCGGACGAGCGCCTGCTCGTGGGAGCGCTGACCGGCGCGCTGGCGCTCCCACAGCTGGCCGTCCTGGTCGGTGACGTCGACCTCGGTGAGGCCGGCCTCGCGCATCAGTCGTGCGGCGCGATGAGCCCGCCGCGTGGCCTCCCGCCCCGCGCAGCGCGCCAGCAGCCCGCCGCGGCCGGCCTTCCAGGCCACGTCGAGGGCCTCGAACTCGAGCGGCGCGCGCGAGAGGGCAACGGCGGCGGCGCTCAGGACGGCGGGATCCGACGCGGCCCCGAGCGCGGTCACGCTCGTCGCGTGCAGTGGGTGCAGCCGGACGTTGACCGAGAGGATGAGCCCAAGCGTCCCGAAGGCCCCGCTGAACAGCTTGGCCAGGTCATAGCCGGCGACGTTCTTGATGACCTTGCCGCCCGCCTGGGCGATGGTGCCGTCGCTGAGCGCCACCGTGGCGCCGACCACGAGGTCGCGCGGGGCGCCGTAGCGGTGGCGCAGCGGCCCGGAGTCGGCGGTGGCGATCACTCCGCCGATCGTGGGGCCGGCGGCGACGGTGTCCGCGGGGTCAGATTCCGCCTCGCCCACTCGGCCCAGAGGCGGATCGAGGGCGAGCATCTGGCCCGCGGCGGCGAAGGTGCGCTGGGCGAGCTCGAGCGGGACGCCGGCCTGCAGGGTGGCGGTGAGATCGCCGGCGTCATGCGCCACCACCCGGTCAAGCGCGGTGGTGTGCAGCTCGATGTCGGCGCCGACGTCGCTGCTGCCCCAACCCAGCTTGGTCCCGGCGCCGACGATCCGGACCGTCCGCCCCTCCTGGGTGGCGGTGGCCAGGGCCGCAGCCGCGTCGTCGAAGGTGCTGGGGGCTAGGGTGGTCGCGGTGGCCATGTCGTCGGGCTAGAACCGCTCGGCCACGCCCGCGCGCTCCAGCGGGTGCTCGCGGTAGGGGCCGGGGACCTCGCCGCACAGCCGCGGCGTGGGCATGACCTTGCCCGGGTTGGCCAGGCCGTGGGGATCGAAGGCGCAGCGCAGGCGCTGGAAGGCCTCGAGGTCGGCTTCAGAGAACATCGACGGCATATAGGCCTTCTTGTCGACCCCGACCCCGTGCTCGCCGGTGATCGACCCGCCCGCGTCGACGCAGGCCTTGATGATGAGGCCGGCCAGCTCCTCGGCCCGAGCCGCCTCGCCCTCGACGCCCGAGTCGTAGCAGACGAGGGGATGCAGATTGCCGTCGCCGGCGTGAAAGACGTTGGCCACGCGCAGGTTGTAGTCGGAGGCCAGCCCGTCGATCTGGCGGAGCACCTCGGATAGGCGGGTGCGGGGGATGACGCCGTCCTGCACGTAGTAGGCGGGCGCAATCCGGCCCATCGACGCGAAAGCGGCCTTGCGCGTGCGCCAGATGAGGTCGCGCTCGGCGTCTGACTGGGCGATCCGCACGTCCAGCGCCCCCGCCTGCGCGCACAGGTCGGTGAGCCGCTCCAGCCCCACCAGGCACTCCTCGCGGGGGCCGTCGAGCTCGATGATGAGCGCGGCGCCGGCGTCGAGCCGATACCCGGCGCCGGTGGACTGCTCGGCCGCCTCGATCGAGAGCCGGTCCATCATCTCGATCGCGCCGGGCACGATCCCCGCGTCGACAATCGCGGTGACGGCGTCTCCTGCGGCGCTGGTGTCGTCAAAGAAGGCCAGCATCGTGCTCACGCTCTCGGGCGCCGGGATGACCCTCAGGACGATCTTCGTGGCGACGCCGAGGGTGCCTTCGGAGCCGACGAACGCGGCGAGCAGGTCATATCCGGGCGCGTCGCGGTCGAGGGTCACCATCGTCCCGTCGGAGAGCACCACCTCCAGCCCGATCACGTAGTTGGTGGTGAAGCCGTACTTGAAGCAGTGCGCTCCACCGGAGTTCTCGGCCACGTTGCCGCCGATCGAGCAGACGATCTGACTGGAGGGGTCCGGCGGGTAGAAGTGGGTGGGCGACACGGCGCGGGTCACGCTCACGTTGGTGACGCCGGGCTCGACGACCACACGGCCGTTGTCGAGGTCGACGGAGAGGATCCGCCGCAGCCGGCTGAGCACGATGAGCACGCCCTCGGCCACCGGCAGAGCACCGCCCGACAGGCCCGTGCCCGAGCCTCGCGCGACCCATGGGACCTCGGCCTCAAAGCAGGCCTGGACCACCTGGCGCACCTGCTCGGCCGTGCCGGGCAGGACGGCGGCGACGGGGATCTCGCGGTAGTGCAAAAGGCCGTCGGAGCGGTAGGTCGCAAGCTCGTGCTGGTGCGTCAGCACGAACTCGCGACCGCATATCTCCTGCAGACGGGAGATCACTGCGGGCGCGCCGGACGGCATCGCCCTTCAGTATCCCCGATCACGGGGCGCCGTACCCAGTGGGCGCTAGGTGATCTTGATCGTCCGGCTGAAGGCCGTCGAGCCCGCGAACCCGATGGGGAGGAGCGGGTCGGTCTGCGGATAGGTGTAGCTCAGCCGCAGGTTGCCGTTGCTCGGGATCTTGACGTGGACGTCGAAGTACCCCGCGGTGTTGATGGTCTGCAAGGTCGTCCAGGCCCCCTGCCCGTTGGGCTGGAACTGGATCTGGACAGGCTGGGACTGATGGCTGTCGGTCTGCATGAACTTGCTCGCCCGGGCCTCGCCCCACACCTCGGCCGACTGGCCGTCGTTGAGCTTGGTCTTGGGCATGAACACGGGCACCTGGTAGGCGGGCAGGACCGCCTTGGGCTTGCCGTCGGAGAAGTACAGCCCGCTGGCGAAGCCCGCGTAGGGCCCCGTGGTGGGTGGCGGGTCGAGCAGCAGGTACTGCATGTAGCTGGCGATCCGCGAGTTCTTCCAGCTCAGGTACTCCGCCCAGTTGATGTAGTAGGCCGCCGTCGCCGGGCTGACGTAGTTGTGCCCGTTGCGCTTGAGATACGGCGGGTTGGTGATGTAGCCGTACTCGTCGTTGTAGATCGGGTACTTCTTGCCCGAGCCGTAGACCCGGTTGAGGCGGTCGATCGTCGACTCCACCTGCGGGATGTCCGGGAACAGGGCCTTGTCGGCCGCGTTGCCGGCCTTGCTCACCGGCGACTGGTTCTGGGCGTAGGGATGAATGGACAGGCCGCTGACGCTGAACAGCCCGGGGTTCTGGCTGCGGAACTTCCGGCTGGCGGATGTCGTCGTGGGGCAGCTCACCGCCTTGGCGGCGCTCCCGGTCAGCGGCTTGAAGTTATTGCCGACGCAGTAGAGCTGGCGCAGGAACAGCAGCGGACGCATCTGGCCCGAGATCCCGGGCGTCCCGCCCGTCTTCCTCGGGTTGGGGCTGGGCTCCGAAGCCCTCGACGGCGAGCTCGCCGATGAGGATCGTGTCGCGGCTGTGGCCGGTCTTCTTGAGCGCGTTGTAACCCTGGTTGGCCAGGGCACGGTAGGACATCGGCGCGGTCAGGACCGACGAGTCATTGGTCGCCTGGGGCCCGAGGTCCTCGCCGAAGTTCGGCTCGTTCCACAGCGACCACATGCTCACTTTGGGCAGTCGCGTGGACTGGCCTTTGGGCGTGAAGGTGCCGCTGTAGCGCTTGCCCATGGCCTGCACGAACTGGCCGTAATCGGCGGCGTTGGGCTTCCACGCGAAGTGTGAGGCGTGCAGATAGCTCTGCGGGATCCCCGGTCCGTCGGCCCAGGTGGGGGAGCCGCCGGCGACCGTGAAGTCGACTTTGATCCCGTCCGCGGCGGCGTCGCGGACGATCGCGTCCCAGATGGCCCAGTTGGCCGACGGATACGCGTTGGGGTCGGTCGCGTTGAACTTGGGCTTGGTCTTCGAGTCGGGGCTCGGGGCGATCTGGTACCAGAACACCACCACGCGGATGGAGTTGGCTCCGAGCGCGCGGAACTTGGCCAGCGCGCCGGCGGGATCGGCTTGGAGCTGTCCGCCATCCTGGAACATCTGGAGCTGGGTCTTGCTCGCGCTGGCCGCGCTGGGGAGCGCGAGGCCGGCAGCGGCGATGAGCGAGACCATCAGGGTGAGGGCTGCGATGACGCGCGCTTGCAGTCGCGTCGCGGAACGGGGGGGTGTGGGCATGGTGACTAGAACAGGTCGCGGCTTACAGAAGTTGCGGCCACCCTCCGAGAGGGCCTCGGGTGGCAACGCCGCTCAGCGGCGTGCTACCCGACCGTCACGGCAACGATGCGGCTGTGGATGACCGGGCCGTGCGGATAGGACCAGGACAGCCTAACGAAGCCGCTGCCCGGAAACGTCGTGCGTACATCGAAGTAGCAATACGCCTTGGGCAACGGCACCCGGTCCACCGTAGCGAACGAACCCGATTGCCCGCGCCGGAACTGGACCTGGACGAACTGCGGGCGATGTGATGTGCGAGCGGCCGTGGTCTCGGGCCGGACGCATCCCCACACCTCCAGAGGATGACCGGAGGCGGTCTTGGTCACCGGGAGATAGAGCGGCATCGTGAACGAGGTCAACGCGGGCTTGGGGGTGCCGGCGTAGGTCTGCAGGCCGGTGGCAAACGCCGTGTACGGACCCCCACCGGGCACCGGGACGGGATCTCGCATCAGGTACTGGTCATAAGAGGCGATCCGCGGATTGCGCCAGTGCAGATACTCCGACCAGTTGAGCCACTGGGCGGCGAGGGCGGGGCTCACGGTGCCGCCCTGGGTGTCCGGCGGCGAGGTCTGATAGCCGAACTCGGTGTCGTAGATCGGGAAGCGCTTGTGCGAGCCATAGATCCCCTGAAGCCGGTCCAGCGTGCTGATCAGGTTGGGGACAGACGCCAGTTCGGTGTAGTCGGGTTCGTTGGGGGTCGCCTTGTTGGGGGGCAGGCCCTGCGAATACGGGTGGTCCGCAAACGCCGTGGCCTTGAACAGCACCGGGTGGTCGGCCGCGAAATGCGCGGAGGCGGCCGCTGTCACCGGGCAGCCGCGAGCGGTGGCGGCGGACCCCGTGAACGGCTTGTAGTCGGAGTCCACGCAATACAGCGCGCGCACGAAGCGCAGCGGCGCCATCGCGCCGAACTTGCCGGGGGCGCCGCGGAAGGTCGCGCCCGCCGGTCCCGTCTCGCCGATCAGCGTCACGTCGTTGCCGTGCCCGGAGGCCTGCAACCCGTTCCAGGCGGCGTCGGCGAGCTGCCGGTAGAGCCGCGCCGACTCCTCCACGGTGTTGTGGTCGATCGCCTGGGGGGCGAGCTGGAAGCCCAGGTTGGGCTCGTTCCAGATCGACCAGAACGCGATGCGCGGCAGCGGCTTGGACGCGCCGGGGGGCGTGTAATGGCCGCTGTAGCGCTGGCCGATCGCCTGCACGAAATCCTGGAAGTCATGCGCGTTGGGCTTCCACCAGGTCTGGGTTGCGGGCTTGTCCGCTCCCTTGCCCGCTGCCCAGCGCGGCGGCGGCGGCCCCAGCACCACGTCCAGCCCCAGGTGGTGGGCCTCGATGGCCTTGATGATCGTGTCGTACTGGACCCAATTGGCGGCCGGATAGGCGGCCGGATTGGTCGCGTCGAACCCGGCCGGCGGCGCGGTATCGGTGGGGTTGGGCGCGATCTCATTCCAGGTGAAGAAGACCCGTACGCGGGTGACTCCCAGCTTCTCGAGCGTGTTGAGCGTGTTGGCGGTGTCGTTCTTGAGCGCCGCGCCGGGGGTGAAGATCGTCTCGGGCCCCTTGCGAGACATGGACGGCGGCAGCACGGCCGCCTTGGGGCTGCTCGAGCCCGAGCCGGCGAGCACGATGACCACCACGGCGACGACGGCCACGAGCAGCACTCCGACTCCCGCGAGCAGGCGCGGCGAGAAGCGCGATCCAGGTGGGGAGGCAGGTCCTGGCAAGTCGACGACCATAACGCGACGATCCGACGAAGGCTCCGCCATCCGTCACGGACCGGGCGGGGTCGCGTAGCGTTGTACCCCCGCGCACTGGCGATCAATCGGAGGTGTGTCGGCTACAGTCGCGGCTGCTGTGAGTGTGGATCTGAGTTCCCCGCCGGGGGCGGTGGCCGCCTCTCCGCCTGCCCGGAAAGGACGGGTCCGTGCGAACGCGGATTGGCTCGTGATCGGCGGGCTGGTCATCGTCGCAGCGGCGCTGCGCTTTGCCACGCTCACGCACCAGAGCCTGTGGTTCGACGAGGCTCAGGCGGTCCACGAGATGCGGCTGTCACTGGGCGCGATGTTGCGCACGTGGAACGCCAACGAGCCCAACCCGCCGCTGTACTTCGTGGTGGCGTGGCTGTGGACGCACGTGTTCGGGAGCGGCGCGGCCGGCCTGCGTTCGCTGTCGGCGGTCGTCGGCACCGCGACCATCCCGCTGGTCTATCTCGCCGGACGGGAGCTCGTGTCGCGGCGGGCGAGCCTGTTCGCCGCGGCGTTGATCACGCTGAGCCCGTTCATGATCTGGTACTCGCAGGAGGCACGCGAGTACGGGCTGCTCGCCGCGCTGAGCGCGGCGTCATTGATCTTCTTCGCCCGCCTGTGGCGGGCGCCGGGGGCGCGCCGGGACCTCGTCTGGTGGACCGTGTTCTCCGGGCTGGCTCTGCTCACGCAGTACTTCGCGATCTTCCTGGTCGGCGCCGAGGCGCTTCTGCTCCTGTACCGGCGGCGCGACGGCGCCATCGTGGTGGCGCTCGTCGCCCTGGCGATCGTGGAGGGGACGCTGATCCCGCATCTGGTGGCACATCAGGCCCACCCCGCGGGCTGGATCGACAACTTCCGCCTGTCGGTGCGCATCCGCCAGGCTCCGGTCGCCTTCGGCTTCAGCCCCCAGTACCAGAGCCAGACCGCCCTGAACTACGGCCTGCTGGCCCTGGCGGTGCTGGTGGGCGCGATGATCGCGCTGCTGCTCGTCGGGGCCGACGCGCAGGAGCTGCGGGGAGCAGGGGTGGCGGCCGGGCTGGCCGCGTTTGTCCTGCTGGCCCCGCTCGTCCTCGCCCTCCTCGGTCACGACTACTACGAGCCCCGCGCCCTGATCCCGGCGATGATCCCGCTGGCGGTGGCCGTGGGGGCCGCGTGCGCCGCCGGTGGCGCCCGTGTCGCGGGCGCGACTCTCGCGTTACTTCTGGGCGCGCTGTTCGTTTATGCCGCCGTGAAGATCAACACCGACCACCGCTACCAGCGTGCCAACTGGAACGGGGTGGCGGCGGCGCTCGGGCCCGCTCGGGGGACGCGCGCGATCGCCGCCTATGACGGCACCTTCGCCACCGCCCCGCTGGCCGTGACCATGCCCGGGGTGGCGTGGACGGGGGCCAACCAGACACCCCAGGTCAGCCGGGCCCCGGTCACGGTGACCGAGGTCGACGTGGTCGGCGACGTGGGCCAGAGCGTCAATCGCCAGAGCGTCAATCAACTGCCCGGCGGGGTCCGGCTGCTGTCGTCGCGACGCGTGGACAGCTATCTGGTGTACCGCTTCGCGCTGAAGCGGCCCTGGCGCGCGATCACTCCGCAGGACATCGCGCAGCGCGCCTCGACTCTGGTCGGCCCGGCACCGGGCGTTCCCGCGGTCCTGATCCAGTCAGCCGCCCGATAAGGTTGCGCCCGTGAGACGCTGGCTTCGGTTGACAGCGCTGGCCGGCGCCGTGTTCACGGTGGCTGCGGCCGGGTGGGCGGGATCGTCTGCCCTGGGGGCGAACACCGTGGGCAACCCCGTCCTCTCGGACTGCAACGCCAACGGCGTCCTCACCCACAACTACACGCTCCAGCAGCTGCGTCACGCGCTGGCCGTCATGCCCGCCTCCTACAAGGAGTACGGCAACTGCCAGGACGTGATCCAGGCGGCGGTCCTCAAGGTCAAGGCCGGCAAGCAGCTCGTGGCCGGCAGCGGCGGCTCAGGCGGCTCGTTCCTGCCCACGCCGGTGATCGTGATCCTCGTCGTGCTGATCCTGGCCGCGGTGACGTTCGGCGCGCTGGCCGTGCGCCGGCACCGCGCCGGTCCCGGGGGAGGGCCCGACGACGGCGATCCCCCCGACGGGACACCGTCACCGCCCACGTCCCCGCCGCCCGCGGCGGACTAGCCCAGAGCCCGCTCTACACTCAGGGCTATGCCCTCCCAGCGTCAGATCCACGTCGGAGACGTGCCGATCGGTGGCGGCGCCCCCGTCGCCGTGCAGACGATGACCAAGACCGAGACGGCCGACCTGGCCGCCACGATGGCCCAGATCCACCGCGTCGCCGAAGCCGGTGCCGACATCGTGCGCGTGGCCGTGCCGCGCGAGCAGGACGCCGAGGCGCTGCGCACGATCGTGCGCGAGTCGCCCATCCCGGTGATCGCCGACATCCACTTCAACCACACGCTGGCGCTCAAGGCGCTGGACGCCGGTGCCCACTGCGTGCGGCTCAATCCGGGCAACATCGGCGGCCCCGACAAGGTCGCCGAGGTGACGAAGCGCGCCACCGAGCTGGGCATCCCGCTGCGCGTCGGGGTCAACTCGGGCTCGCTGCCCAAGCACCTGCGCCAGCTCGAGTACGACAACCCCGTCGAGGCCCTCGTCACCGCCGCGGTGGAGACGGTGGCGCTGATGGAGAGCCTCGAGTTCACGAACTTCAAGGTCTCCATGAAGTCCACCTCGGTCCCCAACACGATCGCCGCCAACCGCCTGCTCTCCGAGCGGATCCCGTACCCGCTGCACCTCGGCGTCACCGAGGCCGGCACCAAGTGGTCGGGCTCGCTGAAGTCCGCCGTCGGGCTGGGCACGCTGCTGGCCGACGGGATCGGCGACACCATCCGCATCTCGCTGTCCACCTTCCACGCCGAGGAGGAGGTCAAGGTCGCCTGGGAGATCCTCAAGGCCCTGAAGCTGCGCGACCGAGGCCCGGTGCTGATCGCCTGCCCCACGTGCGGCCGGCTCCAGTTCGACATGGACACCGTCGTGGCCGAGGTGGAGCGGCGACTGGAGGACTACGAGGACCCGATCGAGGTCTCCGTGCTCGGGTGTGCCGTGAACGGGATCGGCGAGGCGCGCCACGCCGACTTCGGGATCACCGGGGCCAAGGACCGGGGGATGATCTACTCCAAGGGTGAGCCGATCGGGCTGGCCCGGACCGAGAACCTCGTCGACGCCCTGTTCGCCGAGATCGACAAGTACTACGCCGCCGGCAAGACCGTGGTCCGCGACGAGACCCAGGCCGCCGAGGCCCGGGCGTGGCTGGCCGAGAACGAGGACGCCACGGCGATGACGCCCGAGCGCATGGCCGCCATGGAGGCCGAGGCCGCCGGCGAGGAGAACACCGGGATCATGCGGGTCGTGGACTCCGAGCGGGGGCGGCTCGATGAGTCGCAGTCGCCCGTGGCGGGGCGGCGGTTCACGCGGGCCTAGCCGCTGGGGCTTACGCCCTGCGTTTTTCGCTGCGGCTTGCGCCCAGCGTTTGAGCAGGGTATTAGCGCACGTCAACTGCCTGCTTGGGAAGGCGGGGTTGAGACGTTTTCGGCTGCTCGCGAGGGGGTTTTGGGAGATCAGCCACCACGACATAAGGGTTATCTACCAAGACCCCGATGAAAGGCCGCCCGAAGCGCCCCGGCAGCCTCGACCCCCCACTCGATAGCCGCCGTTTAAACGCCAAAGGCCCCGGCGCGCGTGACGATCCTCCGCCGGCGACGCCGAGGCCCAGTGCCTAAATCAAGCTATGAAGCGCTGTCGAACGCGGCCGCGACGACGGGCCAGTTGACCACGTCCCACCAGGCGTCGATGTAGTCCGGACGCCGGTTGTTGTACTTCAGGTAGTAGGCGTGCTCCCAGACGTCGATGCCCAGCAGCGGGGTCTTGCCGTCCGAGACCGGGCTGTCCTGGTTGGCCGTGGAGACGATCGCCAGCCCGGAGCCGTCGTGGACCAGCCAGGCCCAGCCGGAGCCGAAGCGACCGATGCCCGCGGCCTTGAACTTGGCCTTGAAGTCATCGAAGGAGCCGAAGGTGGAGGTGATCGCGTCGCCGAGAGCGCCGTCGGGGGCACCGCCGGCGTTCGGGGCCATCCAGGTCCAGAAGAGCGAGTGGTTGTAGTGGCCGCCGGCGTTGTTGCGCACCGGCCCCTGCTTGTCGGAGGGGAGGGAGCTCAGGTTCTTGAGGACGTCGACGACGTCCTTGTCGGCCCACTCGGTGCCGTCCAGCGCCTTGTTGGCGTTGTCGACGTAGGCCTGGTGGTGCTTGTCGTGATGGAGCTTCATCGTCGCTTCGTCGATGGTGGGCTCCAGCGCGTTGTAGCCATAGGGGAGGGGCGGTACGGAATACGCCATCTCAAAGCTCCTTTTCTCAACCGCAAGTTGCGAGCGTTCTATCAGAACATAGCTCCACGCTGGAGGACCCGGCGGGCGGGTACGCTTGGGCCTCGGTGACCCTGCTTTCCACCTACTTCCTGCCGACCGAACGCGACCCTCCGGCCGACGCCGAGGCGGTCTCGCACAAGCTCATGGTGCGCGCGGGGCTCATCCGCCAGGTGGGGTCCGGATTGTGGTCCTGGCTGCCGGCCGGATGGCGGATCCACCAGCGCATCGTCCAGATCGTGCGCGAGGAGATGAACGCCATCGGCGGCCAGGAGCTGCTCATGCCGGTGATGCACCCGGCCGAGCCGTGGCGGCGCACCGGCCGCTACGACATCGAGGAGCTGTTCAAGCTCAAGGACCGCAGGGGCGCCGACATGGTCCTCGCCCTCACGCACGAGGAGATCGTCACCGGGCACGTGGCCGCCGCGGTCAAGTCCTACCGCGACCTGCCGCTCATCCTCTACCACTTCCAGGTCAAGGAGCGCGACGAGGCACGACCGCGCGCCGGGGTCCTGCGGACCCGCGAGTTCATCATGAAGGACGCCTACACCTTCGACCGCGATCGGGAGGGGCTCGACGTCGCCTACGACAAGCACGCCGAGGCCTACGCGCGGATGCTCGACCGCACCGGCCTGGAGTGGTACCGCGTCGCCGCCGACGTCGGGATGATGGGCGGCCACGGCGCCGACGAGTACATGGCGCCGTGCGCGGCGGGCGAGAACGACGTCGCCCTCGCCGCCGGCTATGCCGCCAACATCGAGGTCGCCTCCGCCGACGCCCAGCCGGTGGAGCTGCCGCCGGGCCTGAGCGCCCCCGAGCTCGTGCAGACCCCCGGCGCCACCACCATCGAGGCGCTCGTGGGTTCGCTCCAGGTCCCCGCCGGCGCGACGCTCAAGGCCTTCCCGGTGATCGTCGACGAGGCCGCCATGAAGCTCGTCGTCGTCCGCGGCGACCACCGCGTCAACGAGCTCAAGCTCCAGACCGCGCTCGGCCAGCCCTTCCGCGCGGCGCGCGCCGACGAGATCGAGCAGCGCCTGGGCCCGCCCGGCTACATCGGGCCGGTGGGCGCCGAGCTGCCCATCCTGCTCGACGCCGCGGTGACCGCCAACGGTGCCGGGTCCTATGTCGTGGGCGCCAACGAGGCCGACGCGCACCTGCGCGGGGTTGAGCCGGGCCGCGACTTCAACTACGAGACCGTCGACGTCCGCACGGTCGTGGCCGGTGACACCGTGGGCGGCTCGGAGGTCCGGATCGAGCCGGCCATCGAGGTGGGCAACATCTTCAAGCTCGGGACGCGCTATTCCGACCCGCTCGGCGCCACCTACCTGGACGAGAACGGCAAGTCACAGCACATCTGGATGGGCTCCTATGGCTTCGGCCCCGCGCGTACCGCCGCGGCGGCGGTCGAGCAGTACGCCGACGCGGAGGGGATCTCCTGGCCGCGGACGATCGCGCCCTTCGACGTCGAGCTCGTGACGCTGGGCAAGCCCGGGTCCGAGGAGCGCACGTTCTCAGACACGCTGTACCGCGACCTTCAGGCCACGGGCCTCGACGTCCTCTACGACGAGCGCGACGCCGGCCCCGGGGAGAAGTTCACCGACGCCGAGCTCCTGGGTTGCCCGCTGCGGCTCACCGTCGGGCGCCGGACCCTTGCCGCCGGTGAGATCGAGGTGCAGGTGCGGCGCGGCCGGGACGCGCGCACCGTCCCGGTGGAGGGTGCGGCCGAGGCCGTCGCCGAGCTGTGGCGGGAGCTGCCGTGAGCGCACGTTCGCCGGTGGCCCGGTAGCCGACGGGCCGGGAGCGCGGCCGCCCCAGCCCAGGTAGCGCCATCGTGAGCCCACCGATCACCAAGCGGCGCCTGTTCGGGATCGATCGCTCCGGGCCCGCACCGGTCCAGACGCGCTCTGACCAGCCGCTGAATCCATGGACGATCCCGAACGCCATCGGGCTCGCCCGGCTGGCGGGCATTCCGGTGTTCCTGATCCTGGCGCTCTCCAGCGGCGACGGTCATTCGACCGCGGCGACCGTCCTGTTCGCGGTCATCGGCTGGGCCGATTACCTCGACGGGTTCGCGGCGCGGCTCACCGGGCAGTACAGCCGCCTCGGGGCGCTGCTGGACCCCATCATCGACCGGCTGCTGGTGGTGTCCGGGATGGTGGTGTGCTGGCACTTCTCGCTGCTTCCCCGCTGGGCGATCGCGCTCGTCGTCGCCCGCGAGGTGTTCATGCTGGCGCTCAGCCGCTACGGGCTGTCGCGCGGCCTGGACATCAAGATCAACTGGGCGGGGCGCATCGGGGTGGCGCCGACGATGGGCGCCCCGTTCTTCGCCATGGCCGGAGTCCACTGGCTGGCGCTCATCATGCTCTACGTGGGGCTCGCGCTCGCGCTGCTGGCGAGCGTCTTGTATGTCCGCAGCGGAGTCCAGCAAGCGCGTAAGCTGGCTGAGGGCGCCTGAAGGACGGCGCCGGCACGCGCATATCCAGCGTAAACCAGGGGCGGGGCCAAGCGGGCAGACTCTCAAGCTCAGCTTGACCCTCTGGGAGACGAGGTTATACTCGCGAACCTACACACGAGAGGGAACGAACAGCATGGACACCTTTCCAGACCTCGGGTCACTGACCGACCAGGAGCTGAAGGACCTGATCAAGCAGCTGACCGAGGAGGAGATGGAGATCTCCTATCGGCGGCGCATCCTGCACGGCAAGATCGACATTCTCCGCGCCGAGCTGGTCAACCGACTGCGCAAGAAGGACGAGGGCGGGGAGCTCATCATCTCCGGCGCCGACGTGCAGCAGCTGACCGACATCCTGGCGGGACGGGTGCCGGCCGACCAGCCCGAGTAGCACTCGTCAGGCCCGATGGCCCAGCACTGCCCCGAGTGCGGATTTGCCAACGACGACGGCGCCAGCTACTGCCAGCGCTGCGGTGCGTTCCTCGCGCAGAGCGAGCCGCCCGCCGGCGTCTCGACGGCCACCTACAAGCTGGGCGAGACGGGCGAGCTTGAGGTCGTCGAGCTCGAGGATGTCGTACGCGGCGGCGCCGCGCTGGTCATTCGCGCCGGAGGCGGCCGCGCCGGAGAGAGCTTCCCGCTCGAGGGCGACCGGATGACCGTCGGCAGGCGCCCCGAGAGCGACGTCTTCCTCGACGACGTGACCGTGTCCCGTGATCACGCGGTGATCGTCCGCCGCGGCACCGAATACCACCTCGACGACTGCGGGTCGCTCAACGGGACCTATGTCAACCGCCGCCGGATCGACTCCCACAAGCTGGTCGACGGCGACGAGCTCCAGATCGGCAAGTACAAGCTGGCCTTCCTCAGTCGCTGATGAGCACCGACACCCCCACACCCGAGCTGCAGATCCCCGAGCCGCCCGAGCCCGAGGAGCAGCGCCCCCGCCAGAAGGCCGTGACCATCGGCGCCGTTTGCAAGGCGCTGGTCCAGGAGTTCCCGGACATCTCGATCTCCAAGATCCGCTACCTGGAGGACCAGAAGCTGCTCACGCCGCGGCGTACCCAGGGCGGCTACCGGCTCTACACCCAGTCAGACATCGCCCGGCTGCGGACGATCCTGCGCCTCCAGCGCGACGAGTTCCTGCCTCTGCGGGTCATCCGGCAGGAGCTGGCCGGCGGCCGCGCCGAGCACGACGACCCGATCCCGACCGCAGGCGAGCGGGCCGCGCCGCGCCGCGCGGGGGTCCGCGTGCGCGACTCGGGGTCGCTGTTCTCGCTCGAGGACGTGGTGGAGGACACCGGCGCCGATCCCAAGCTGGTGCGCGAACTGGTCGAGTTCGGCGTGGTCAAGGGCGAGAACCGCAGCGGGGTCCTGTACTACGACGAGACCGAGCGTGAGATCATCCGGGCCGTGTCCGAGCTCGCGCGCTACGGCGTCGGCGGCCGCAACCTGCGGGTGTTCCGGACCTCGGCTGACCGGGAGGCCCAGCTGCTGCAGAGCATCCTGGCTCCGGCGCTGCGCTCGCGCAACCCGGAGCGGCGCAAGGAGGCGATCGACGCGCTCGAGAACCTCGCGTCGGTCACCACCCACCTCAAGCACCTGCTCCTCATCCGCGACCTGCGCAAGATCGCGACCTGATCCCCGGACTCCCCACCCGGCGTCGATCATGACGGCCCTGGATCTGCGCGCCTTCATCCGCGACATCCCGGACTTCCCGAGGCCCGGGATCCTGTTTCGCGACATCACCCCGCTCCTGCTGGACCCCGGCGCGCTGGACGCCGCCGTGAGCGGGCTGGCCGAGCGGGTGCAGGCGACGCAGGTGGACTTCGTCGTCGCCGCGGAGGCCCGCGGGTTCATCCTCGGCGCGGCCCTGGCCCGGCAGCTCGGCGCCGGGTTCGTGCCGGCCCGCAAGCCCGGCAAGCTGCCCGCGGAGACGATCAGCGCTGAGTACACGCTCGAGTACGGCATCGATGCCCTGGAGGTGCATGCCGACGCCCTCGCCCACGGTGCCCGCGTCCTGGTCCACGACGACCTGCTGGCCACCGGGGGGACCGCGGGGGCGCTGTGCGAGCTCGTGGCCGGTCTCGGCGCCCACATCGTCGGCTGCGCCTTCCTGGTGGAGCTGACGTTCCTCGGCGGGCGCGAGCGGTTGGCTCCCCACGACGTGTACTCGCTCATCGAGTACTCCGAGTGAGGCCGCCATGGCCGGCGCACAGCGCAGTCGCACGTTTCCGGTGTCCCCGGACGAACTCTGGGCGCTGATCGCCGATCCGCACCACATGCCGCGTTGGTGGCCCGGGGTGGAGCGGATGGAGAGCGTGGAGCCGGATCGCTTCACGCAGGTGTTCAAGACCAAGCGGGGGCGCCCGGTCCGCGCGGACTTCCGCGTCGTGCAGTCAGAGCCGCCGACGACCCGCTCGTGGGCGCAGGAGGTCGTCGGCACGCCGTTTGAGCGCGTGCTCAGCGCCTCGGTGATCGAGGTGCGCCTGGACCCGGTGCCCGCCGGGACCGAGGTGACGATCGCCCAGCAGCAGAAGCTGCGCGGCTACTCCCGCACCGGCGGGTTCATGCTGCGCCGGGCGATGCGGGCCAAGCTCGACGAGGCCCTGGACGGGCTGGCGCGGATCCTGGGGTGAGCGACGGCGGCGCTACAGGCCCGTCAGAGCGCCCTGGAGGATGATCGGCCCCGGCTCCTTGGGCGATGCCGACGTCTCGACGGTCACGACCAGGTCCTTGTAGTGCGAGGCGTTGGTGGGCAGCCCGCCGGCCGTCGACAGGCGGCCCGTCTTGGTCACGCTCGGGTTCACGAAGCCGAGGATCTTGGCGTCCTTCTGGGAGTTGTAGAGCCACACCGCGTAGGCGTTGGGCGGCTTGGTCGCGTTGGGCGGGACGTTCTGGGCGACGATCGCGATGCCGTCGCTGGTGCCCTCGTTGAGGACCTCGGCGATCCCTGCCGCCTTGCTGTTCTTGTCCGTCGCGGGCGGGGTGAGGTTGATCTGGGCCACGACCTTGGCGCTCGTCGCCGATGTCGAGGTGGTCGGCGACGACGAGGTGGACGTCGTTGCGCTCGCGGGCGCGACGGTGGTTGTGGTCGCCGGCGTCGAGGCGGTGTGCTGCTTGGAGTCCCCACCGCGCAGAACGAAGAACAGGACCGCCGCGACCGCGATCACGGCCACGAGGATCACCACGGCGCCGCCGAGCCTGGAGCTGCGCCGGCTGCCGGCCGGCTCGTCAGCGCCGTCGTCGCGCTTCTTGCGCCGTCCGCGCCGGCCCTTGGGCTCGGGATCGGGCTGAGCGGGGCCCGAGGCCGCGGGCTCCTCCGGCGGTGGAAGCGGTGGCTCTAGCGCCGGTGGCTGCGCGGGAGCTGCCGCTGCCGGCTGCGTCGTCGGGTCCTCGGGCTCCCGCGGAGCCGAACGTTGCACCGGGATCTCAGGCAGGGGCTTGTCGCCCGCCAACGGGGCCAGCTCGGAGGACACGACGCGCGCCCAGGCGCGGTCGCTGGGCGAGTCTGCGAGGAGATCGCGCACTTCCGCGGCCTCGCCGTCGGACAGCTGGCCGAGGAGATAATCGGCGATGCGGTGCTGATGCTCGGGCGCGACCTCGGTGTGGGGGCCGATGGTGTCCAGCGCGATCTGCGCGCGCTCGCGGACCGCGGCTGGGTCACGCGAGAGCAGGCGGGCGATCTCGTCGTAGCTGCGGCCGTGCTTCAGGATCATCTCCAGAACGGCGCGCTGTTCCCCCGGAAGGTTGTCCAACGATGGCATGGTCGGCCCTAGCGTAGATGAGCCAGTTGAGGAATGCCGTAAGAGAACGGGCTCTTGCGAGCCGCATACCGCGGGGGATTCAGGCCATCATCGGGGGATCCAGGCTAAGGTGCGCACCCGCATGACCCTTGAGCTCCCCTTCGAGCCGACGCTGGGCTTCGATCGTGTCTACGGCCTGGAGATCGACGAGATCGCCGATGGGGTGGTGCGCGGGCGCGTCCAGGTGCGCGATGACCTCAAGCAGCCGGCCGGGCTGGTCCACGGAGGTGTCTACGCTGCGATCTCGGAGAGCCTGGCCACCAACGGCACCGCGGCCAAGGTCTTTGCCGACGGCAACGGCGCGATGGGTCTCTCCAACCAGACCAGCTTCCTGCGCCCGGTGACCGAGGGATCGATCAACGCCGTGGCCCGCGCGCGCCATCGCGGTCGCACGACCTGGGTCTGGGAGGTCGAGCTCACCGACGACGACGGCCGGTTGTGCGCGCTGACGCGCGTGACGGTGGCCGTCCGCCCGCTGCCGCCTCAGCGCTAGCTGTTGGGGAGCGCGCCGGTACGCCGCGGCGCTCCGCGCCCGAGCCAGTACTGGGCAAAGGAGCGCAGCGCCGGGTCGGTGGGGGAGCGGACGTGCACCATGTGCGCCCAGGCCAGCCCGATCACGCCGGTGGTGCCGGGCCGGTAGGCGCGCACGACCGCCTGGCCGGTGGCGGCCAGCGCCGGGCTGAAGGGCGCCGGGGCGACGCCGTCGGCCACCGCGGCGAGGCCCGCCGGGGGTTTGCGCGTGCCGTACATCAGCACCACGTCGCCGACCGACAGCGCCTGCAGGAGCTGATCGTCAGTGAGCTGAGCACCGTTGGTGTTCGTCGCGGCGGGGAGGTGTGGGCCGCTCGTGGGCGGCTCTGAGTCGTAGGCCGGGCGTGCCTGACCGGGCTTGAGCTGGGCGTTGCCCTGGTCGGGGAAGGCCACGCCGGGGCCGCTTGCCGCCCCGGACACGCCCGGGCTGTCATGCCCGGCCAGGAGGCCGCCGGAGAGCAGGGCCACGACCCCGATGGCGATGGCAAGCGAGGCAACCACGATGAGCAGCCGCTCGATCAGACGGGGCATAGCTGTTCGGAGTCCGAGGACGGGTTACTCCGCCGAGCGCACCGCGCGTCGGCTCCGGCCGCGTCCACCGTCGGGGGAGTCAGCGCCGGCGGCAGCGGCGAGCTCCGCGATCGAGGCGCGCAGCTCGTCGGCGAGCGCCTCCAGGTCAGGCATGGCGTCGTAGTCGGCGTTGAGGCCGAAGTTGAGCTGCCCGTTGTAGCTCATGATCGCGATCCCGAGGGCCTGGTTCTCGGCCAGGGGGACCATCGGGTACATCGCGTCGAGCTCGCGGCCGAGCATGTAGAGCGGGAACTGCGGCCCGGGCACGTTGGTGACCACGAGGTTGAACAGGCGCTGGCGGGCCTGGAGCCGTGCCGCCTGGGCCATGATCGTCGGCGGCGCGAACCCCGAGAGCTCGGTGAGCACCTGAGCTCCCACCGCCTGCCCGGACTCCTTGATCCCGTCCATGTCACGGCTGATGGCCAGCAGGCGCTGGGTGGGATCTGTGACCCCGATCGGCAGCGGCGCCCACATGGCGGCGACACGGTTGCCCAGGGCGCCCCGCTCGACGTCGGCACGGACGGAGACGGGGACCATGGCGCGCAGCACGAGCTCGTCGGTGGCCTCGCCGTGCATGCGCAGGTAGCGGCCCAGCGCGCCGGCGACCACGGCCAGGACCACGTCGTTGACGGTGCCGCCCAGCGCGTTCTTGATCGCCTTGAACTCCCGGAGGTCTCCCCGGACCCAGGTGAACCGGCGGTGAGGCCCGATGCGCACGTTGAGCGGACTGGATGGCGCGGCCTGGAGGCCGGCACGGGCCATGGCGCCGACGCCGCCGGCCGCCCGTCCGGCCCGCCGGGCGACGTGGCGCGGACCGCGCAGAGTGGCCCGGACCCCGCGAACGATCTCGGCCGGGACGGTGGCGCGCTCGAGCAGCGCGTCGGCGAGCAGTTGGGCGCCACTGGGCAGCGGACGCGCGACCCACTCGTGATCGGGCGGGGCCACCGGCATCGGCTCCGGGGCGGTGTCAAAGAGGACCGTGAAGATGTCGACGCCCGACACGCCGTCGACGAGGGCGTGATGGGTCTTGGAGAGCATCGCGAAACGGCCTTCGGCGAGTCCCTCCACCAGCCAGATCTCCCACAGTGGGCGCGACCGGTCCAGGGCCTGTGAGAACACCCGCCCGGTCAGGCGCTTGAGCTGCGCGTCACCGCCCGGGCTGGGCAGCGCCGTATGCCGGACATGGAAGGCGATGTTGAAGTGCGGGTCGTCCACCCAGACCGGCCGGCCCTGGTTGAAGGGGACGAAGGCCAGGCGCTGGCGATAGCGCGGAACGAGGTGCAGCCGGCCGGAGATCTGCTCCACCAACTCGTCGTAGGTGGGGGCGTCGCCCTCGAACACCATGCATCCGGCGACGTGCATGTGCGCGGTGTCGCGCTCGAGGTGCAGGAACGAGCTGTCGAGTCCCGTCAGGCGGTCTGGATTGGGCACGGGGTGATTCTGGCACGACATCCCGGTGTGACGATGCTCACACAAATTTGTTCAAGACGCTGCGAACCTCGCCGATTCCCAGAACGACCTGCCGAATCGTCTCTGCCCGGTGCGGAGATGAGCGGGGGACCCACCGCCGGATTCGCTGTACGACACCCGGCACGGGGCGAATCGGCGGCCTGGCGCACCCAGCCGCAGCCGTAGCGACCTCTGAAGAAACGTTGCCTCACCGCAGCGCTTCGCACTGGCCGCGAGCCCGACAGCTAACCCCGTAGGCGTCCGGTCGAACCCAAGGAGGTCCTCATCTTGAGGCCCAGATTCACGCTGCGCCGGATGCGCTCAGTACATGTGATCATTGCAACAACGATGCTGGCCGTTCCGGCCTCGGCGCTCGCCTTCTCGGGCGTGGCGGCGCGGTCCGGTCAGTCAGTCCAGAATCCAGTCCAGACCCCCCTCAACCTCCAGGTCAGCCCGCGCCGCGTGAAGTTCGGCGAGGCCGTGACCATCAGCGGGACCGCCCCGGCGGCTGATGCCGGCAAGCGCGTCCTGGTCCAGACGGCGGCCCCGAGCCACTCGTCATGGCGCTCGTTGAGCGCGGCGACGGTCGGCCCGGCCGGCACGTTCCGGGCGCGCGTCATCCCGCGCCGCTCGGGCCTGCTGCGTGCCGTCGAGCAGGCGCCGACCACGACGCCACCGCCACCGACGACACGGCATCGGCGAGCCCGGCTCCAAGCCGACAGCCGTCGGTCACCGTGGGCGCCCGGTTCACTCCGGCGCGCCACGAATCGGCGGTGCTCAGCAGCGGACCGGTGCACGTCGGCGGCAAGCTGCTGCCGGCGACCCCCGGCCGCCGGGTGCGCCTCCAGGCTCACGGCGCCCATGGCTGGCACACCCTGAGCACCACACTCACCGGTGCCCGGGGCGGCTATCGCCTGAGCGTCGCTTCGGGCGACGCCGACGGTCAGCAGCTGCGGATGGTGTTCGCCGGTGACGGCCGCAACGCCCAGGCGGTGCGCCCGGCCGGCCGCGTCACCGTGCTGCACCCGGCCCTGGCCTCGTGGTACGACGACGCCGGCAACACCGCGTGTGGTTTCCACGCCGGTCTCGGCGTCGCCAACCGGACCCTGCCCTGCGGGACGAAGGTCATGCTCCGCTACGGCGGCCGGACCGTGACCGCGGTCGTCGACGATCGCGGGCCCTATGCGGGCGGCCGTGACTGGGACCTCAACCAGACCACGGCGTCCGCGCTCGGCTTCGGCGGCGTCGGCACCGTCTGGTCGAGCCAGTAGCCGTCTGAGTTGCGCCAAGGCGCCCCTGGGTGCCGTCCTCGTCGGCGGCTCCGGGGGCGTTTTGCTGCGCGCCCGAGGGTGGCCTGACCGTCTGGAGCGTGGCCTACTGTCTCAGGGCATGGCGGCGCGCTGCATCGCCCATGTCGACATGGACGCGTTCTACGTGTCCGTCGAGTTGCGGCGGCGGCCGGAGCTGCGAGGGTTGCCGGTCATCGTGGCCGGTACCGGCCCGCGGGCGGTCGTCACCACGGCCTCCTACGAGGCGCGGCGCTTCGGCGTCGGCTCCGCGATGCCCGCGGCCCGGGCTCGGCGGCTGTGTCCCGACGGGGTCTACCTGCCGCCCGACTTCTCCTACTACCGCGAGGCCTCCCGCGAGGTGATGGCGCTGGTCCGCGCCTGCTCTGACCAGGTCGAGGTCATCGGGCTCGACGAGGCCTACCTGGACCTCTCGGGACTGCCGGCCCCGCATGCCGAGATGCGGCGGCTCGTGCACCAGGTCGCCAAGCAGACGGGGCTGCACTGCTCGATCGGGATCGGCCCCAACAAGCTGGTGGCCAAGGTGGCCTCCGATGCCGAGAAGCCGCGCGGGTTCGTCATCCTCACCTCAGAGCAGGCCCGCGCGCGCTTTGCCCAGTCGCCGTGCGGGCTGATCCCCGGCATCGGCCCCAAGACCGCGGAACGGCTCCAGCGCTCCGGGCTCGACACCCTGGCCAAGCTGGCCGCCGCGTCGCCTGAGCAGCTCGCCGGCCGGTTCGGCGCGCGGTTCGCCGCGGCGCTGCAGAGCCGTGCGCGGTTCGAGGACGACAGCCCGGTCACCGAGGAGCGCAAGGTGGTCTCGGAGTCGCGCGAGACGACCTTTGACCACGACATCGCCGACCCGGCCGCGCTGGAGCAGGTCCTCGAGCGGCTCACCGAGCAGCTCTGCGCGGCGCTGGTCGGCCAGGAGCGCCGCGGTCGGACGATCGGGATCAAGGTGCGCCTCGACGACTTCTCGACCCACACCCGGGCCCGCACGCTGGCCGAGCCGGTGGCGTCGGTGGACCGGGTGCTTCCGGTCGCGCGGGACCTGCTGCGGCGCTTTGCCGCCCCCCGGCCGGTGCGCCTGCTGGGGGTGCGGGTGGCCGGGCTGGAGCCGGCGACGCCGTCGGACGCCGAGCAGCTCACGCTGCTGGTCTAGGTGGCGGTCTACCTAGTAGAGGGCGCTGGCCAGCCGACGGCGCGACTCGCGAGCCAGTTGGCTGTCGACGCCGAGCTCGTCGAGGATCCCGACCACGACGCGGCGGATGTCGTCCTTGGCGCCGTCGGCGCTCGGCAGGGCCCCGATGAGGAGGTCAAGCGCCTTGGCCTCATCTCCCTCGTCGAGCGCCGCGAAGGCGTCGGCGAGGTCGAGGGCCGGCTCGCGCCGCTCGAGCTCGATCCGGGCCGCGAGCCCGTCGGCGGCAAAGCTGCCGGGCACGTCCTTGAGGATCGCGAGCGCACCGTCGGTGTCGTCGCGACCGAGCAGGATGCGGGCCAGCGGCACGGCGGCATCGGCCCGGGAGGGCTCGAGCTCCACCGCGCGGCGCAGCGAGTCCTCGTCGCCCTGGGCGACGAGGCCGTCGGCCTCGGAGGGGAGGAGGGAGTCCAGGAAGCTGTTGACCGCCGCCGGGGGCTGGGCGCCGACGAACTCGGCCACCACGCCGCCGTCGCGGAAGGCCTTGACCGCCGGGATGCTCTGGATCCCGAAGGCGCCGGCCACGCGAGGGTTCGCGTCGACGTCGAGCTTGGCCAGCTCGACCTTGCCCTCACGGGCGGCGACGGCCTTCTCGATCACCGGCCCGAGCTGGCGGCACGGGCCGCACCACTCGGCCCAGAAGTCGACGACGACGGGGACGGTGCGCGAGCGCTCGAGAACCGCTGATTCGAAGGTGCTGTCGGTGACGTCCATGGTCACCTCAGATGGTAGCCACCAGCCTCGGGTTGCCCCGTGGCTGCTAGATACGGGGGCGTGCCTGATTTCGCCGTGACCCGTGATGGCGTGACCCTGGCCGGCAGCGATGCCGGCGAGGGGCCCGTCGTCGTGCTCGCTCATGGCCTCACGGCGACGCGCCGCTACGTCGTGATGGGGTCCTCGGCGCTCGAGCGCTCAGGACACCGTGTGCTCGCCTACGATGCGCGCGGCCACGGTACCTCCTCGCCGGCCGAGAGCCCCGATGCGTATCGCTACGAGGATCTGGGCGCCGACCTGGAGGCGGTGCTCGATCACGCCGGGGTCGCAGCGAGCGGTTCTGGCGGGCGCGTCGATGGGCGCCCACACGCTCGCGTGGCTGGCGCTCGCGGCGACCCGATCGCGTCGCCGGCCTGGTCATCATCACGCCGGCGTTCAGCGGGGCCGAGGACTCAGACCCGCAGCGTCTCGCCCGGTGGGACGCCCTCTCGGACGGCCTGCGTTACGGCGGGATCGACGGCTTCGTCGCCGCCTACGGTGAGCCGGAGGTACCCGAGCGCTGGCGTGACACGGTGATCAAGGTCATCCGCCAGCGCCTGGCGCTGCACGAGCATCCCGACGCCCTGGCCGACGCGCTGCGCGCGGTCCCGCGCTCGCGCCCGTTCGGCTCCCTGGACGACCTCGCCGCGATCGCGGTCCCGACCGTGGTGGTCGTCTCCAGCGACGAGGCCGATCCCGAGCACCCGCAGGCGGTGGGGGAGGCCTACGCCGAAGCCATCCCGGGCGCCCGCCTGGTCACCGATGAGCCGGGCCGCTCGCCGGTGGCGTGGCAGGGCAGCCAGCTGTCCAAGCTGATCGCCGAGGTGGTGGTGGAGGCGGGCCTGTGACCCGCGCCGGGTTAGTGGGGCTGGGTCAGTGGGGGACGGCCTGCAGCGGCGCGAGCCGGAGCGCGCGGCGGAACAGACGGTCGTCGGCTGAGTCGAAGACGTGCTTGCGCACCCAGCAGTCAAAGAGATCGTCGACGTCCGCGTCGTACGCCGACTGGAGCGCCGGATCCACCGCGTCGACGTCGGGGCCGTAGCGGTCGATCGGAATGCCGAGGCTGCTGGCGACGGCGTCGCGCAGTGCCTGGCGGACGTCGGGCGGGATGGCGAGGAGCGTCGCGGCGGCGAAGCGCGCCTGCGGCGTCGCCGGCGGGTCGATCCGGGGGACGAGTTCGGTGGGCGCTGTGGCGGATCTGATCATCGGCGAGGCCTATCTACCCGAAATCATCGTCAATCATTCGTCACACACGCCACGATCTCCTCGCTTTTTGCAACTTTTTGCTCGGGCGCGGGACATGGGGCGAGCGCATAGGCTCCCCGTCCATGGCGAGCGCCACCTCAGCGGGCTATTCGGGCACCCCGCTGCCGCGCAAGCTCGGCATCAAACCCGAGGCGCGCTTGGGCCTGATCGGAGCGCCGCACGACGTTCGACGAGGTGCTGGGCGAGCTGCCGCCGGGCGTCACCGTGCACCGGCGCCTGCAGGGCAGCTTCGACGTCCTCGTGGTCTTCGTGCAGAAGCGCTCGGAGCTCGAGCGACGGCTGCCGGCGCTGCAAGCAGGCGCTGACCCAGGCCGGCGGGCTGTGGGTGGCGTGGCCCAAGCGCAGCTCCGGCGTCGCCACCGACCTGGGGGACGCGGCCGTGCGTGAGCTGGGCCTCGCCAGCGGGCTGGTCGACAACAAGGTGTGCGCGATCGACGCGACGTGGTCAGGGCTGCGCTTCGTCTATCGGCTGGCTGACCGCACCGCTTAGGGCCGGCCGCACCGGTCAGGCCGGGTTCATCACGTACACGCGGGCGCAGCCGAACTGGTGCACGGCGCCGACCGCTGGCCCCAGCTTGCGGGCGAGGTCGGCCGTGTGGCGGCAGTCGGAGACGAGGATGGTGGCACCGGGTGGAGGTCACGAAGGCGCGCGAGGCCGTCTTGGACATCCGGCCGCCGAACAGGCGGTCCACCTCGCGGGCCTGGACGGGGTAGTCCTGGCTCCAGTACCCGTGGCCGACCCAGACCGGGCCGCCCGGTCTGAGAGGGGACGACGGCGGCGAACGGCGTGGGGGCCAGGATGCCGCCGGCCGGGCCGTGCTGGGCGACCCAGTCCAGCGCCTGGGCGTCGGACTGGGGGAGGTAGTACTGCACGAGCTTCTGCTCTTGGTGGTGCGGACGAACTTGCGGGCGTTGTAGGCCAGGCCCGGGATGGTGATGAGCGCCACCGCGGCGACGCCGAGCGCCGCGGGGAGGCGCAGAGCGGCGCCAGCCGCGGACCGCCAGCACCGCGAACGGGAGGCTGAGGCCCTGGAGGGCGTGGGGTGCGAAGGAGTCGTTGACGAAGTAGGTGACCACGCAGGCCCCCACCCACAACAGCAGCGCCTGCTCGATGAGCTCGCCGTCGGGCCGCCTCACCCCGAAGCGCGGCGATCAGCGCCAGCGGCCCAAAGCCGGCGAGCAGCACGATCGCGGGCAGGCGCCCGATGACCTCGTAGTGGCCGCCAGCTTCCACGCCGGATCGTGGTGGGAGAGCACGTAGTAGTCGAGCGGCGGCAGCCCGGCGCCGATCGCCGGCGAGCGCCAGCGCAGCCCAGCCGCGCAGGCGCCGGAGCACGGCGAGCCCGACGAAGATCAGGCCCAGCGTGATCCCCTGCCAGGGATGCAGCCACGAGGCCACGAGCGCGGCCAGCGCCGCCACGATCAGCGGCCGTGCCGCCACATGCGGGCGGCGAGACGTGGACCGCCAGGCCGCCCGGCCCGGGATCGGGATCGAGGGCGCGCTCGGTGGCCAGCAGCGCCACGGGGACCAGGGCGAGGCCGATCGCGCTGGGCACGTAGCCCCACAGCTTGTCGGCGGCCAGCAGCTCGTCACCGAGCAGGTACAGCGAGAAGCGAAACGAGCCCGCCGCCCACTGAGTCCAGCTGTAGAGCGCCGCCAGCGGGTGTGAACAGAAACAGCGAGATCGTCACGGCGGCCGCTCGCGCCGCCAGCTGATCGCCGAAGAAGCGCCGCGCCCACGCCACCGCCGCCAGGCCGAGGGCGAGGATTCCCGACCGGCTTCCACAACAGGTAGGCGAGCGGGAGCGACAGCCCGAGCCGGTACAGAGCGCCGATGATGGTGAACAGCGGCTGGAGGTAGACGTGCCCGCCCTGGGAGAAGCTGAACAGGTCCGAGGCCAGGCCGCCGTGGGCGCTGGCGTCGCGGGCCCAGGCCAGGTACTGAAGCTGGTCGGCGCCCAGGACGCCGTCGGCGCCGATCAGCCCGTCGGCGCCGGTGAACTGGGCGTGCGCTGCCCGGCGTGCACGAGCAGCAGCACGAGCGGGAACAGCGCCCACACGGCCAGGCGCCGCCAGCAGCGCCGTCTCCAGCCGGCGAGACCCGCGGGCCGCTCTGCGGCATGGCGGGCAAGAGTAATGGTCGTTCGCGTGCCGGCGGTCGCGAGCCACGTGCCCGCGGCGCGTGCAGCGGGCGCCTGGCCGCGTCGAGCCAGGCGCCCGCTGTCGGATCAGCCGGCGGTCACGCTGTTGGTGCTTGTTGACGGGCGCGATATAGCCGTTGCCGCGGAAGTCGACGGTGACCTTGCAGCCGGACCGCGCCTTTGCCGCGCGGGCGCCTGAAGCTCGAGGCCTGCGCGATGAACTTGCAGTCGCCGCCGACCGGCGCGACAACGAAGGCCAGCTGGCGCGGCCGTTGTAGTAGCGGACGCCGACCTTGCCGGTGCAGCGGTCGATGGCCGGGATGAAGCTCGCGCCCTGCAGCGTGCCCGTGGTGGTGAACGTGTAGGGCGACTTCTTGTCGGTGCCCGGGGACGTGTGCGGGGCGAGAATCGCGGCACCGGCCGCCGGACGGCTCGGTGAAGAACGTGGCGTCGGCCCCATAGGAGGCCGGCCCGACGGCGGGGATACGCAACGATCCGGTAGTGAAACAGGGTCGCGGGCGCCAGCCCGGACAGCGGCGCCGATACCGGCAGCGGCGTCGTCAGGCGGGCGAGAGGCGGCAACAGCGTCTGCAGCCCGTAGGCGGTGGTCAGGCCGTACTGGACTGCCAGCTGGTCGGCGCCGCCGTTGGCGTTGATCAGACCGGTCGGGGTGGCCACCGTCTTACCGACATTGAGCGCGACGCCGGTGACGACGCCGGGCGGCGGGTGACCGCCGGTGGTGAAGTGTTTGATCGCTCCGAACGCCGTGCCGGCCGTGCTCGTGGCCGCGATTCGGTAGTGGTAGACGTCCCCGGCGTGAGCGCGCCCAGTGGCCGCGCGACGTCGACGGCCTTGGTGCCGGCGCCGATCGAGTGCGAGGTGCGTGTCGATCCCGAGGTTGGGAGTCGGCCCGTACTCGAAGACGTAGCCGGTGGCGACGCCGTTGGGGTTGACGGCGCCGTGCAGGACAACACCGGTCTGGCTGACCTTGCTCGCCGCTCCGGTCGTCGCCGTCGGGGACGCGGCCAGCGCCGCGGCGGCCGGCACCCCGCAACCACGAACGTCACCGCCAGGACTTCAGGATGCGCCTCATTGCGACCTCCTCGGCCAGAATTACATCGCTTTCTTATACCGGCGCAGCGGGCCGAAGTTGCGCGCCGGGCACGGCAGCCAGACCCGCTCGGGGCAGTAGTTTGTTCGCCGTGATCTTCTACGGACCCGGCGAGCGCGACCGCGAGTTGCTCCCGCACGATCCCTTCAAGTCGCTCGTCGCCCCGCGGCCGATCGGATGGGTCTCGACGATGGCCGCCGACGGCTCGGTCAACCTGGCCCCCTACAGCTTCTTCAACGCGATCGGCGAGGGGCCGCCGATGCTGGCCTTCTCCAGCAACGGGGCCAAGGACTCGTCGACGTTCGCCGGCGAGCTGCGGGAGTTCGTCTGGAACCTGGTGACGTTCGAGCTCGCGCGAGCGATGAACGAGACCTCGGCGCCCTGCCGCGGGGGACCAGCGAGTTCGAACACGCGGGCCTGGAGATGGCCCCCTCGACCTGGTCGCGCCTCCGCGGGTGGCGGCCGCCCGGTGCGCGATGGAGTGCCGGGTGGTCCACCACCTCCAGCTGCAGGACATCGACGGGCCAGCGACCGACCAGCATCTGGTCGTCGGCCAGGTGGTCGGCGTGCACCTCGACGAGTCGGCGATCGTCGACGGCTCGTGGACACCGCTCCGCTGCGCCCGATGGCGCGCCTGGGCGGGCCGGCCGACTACACGGTGGTCGACGGCGTCTTCCGCATGACCCGGCCGACCGACTAGCCGGGCAGCCGCACTTTGCGCCCGGAAGCGGTGCAACGGCTGCGCGGTTCGGTTGGTGTGGCGGTCGATGGGAAGGTTTGCGGCGATGCGGGCGTCGGGAGGCTGTACATGGCCGTGGTGATCTCTGACCGCCTGCTCGAGGGCAACGACCGGCTGCTCGACGCCGAGCCCGACGAACAGCTCGCCCGCCTGGTCCAGGCCGGCCACGAGGCTGCGTTCGCCGCCATTGTGCGGCGCTACGAGCGCGAGCTCCAGGCCCAGGCGCGCCGGCTGACATCGGACGGGAGGGGAGAGGACGCGGTCCAGCAGGCGTTCCTCAATGCGTTCACAGCGCTCCAGCGCGGGGGCGAGGTGCGCCACCTGCGCGGCTGGCTGCATCAGATCCTTCGCCACGAGATCACCCGGGCGCGGGTCCCCGTTGACGTCCCGCTCGAGGCGGCGGCGGCCTACGGCGAGCCGCTGGAGGACACGGTGCAGCGCCGCGCCACTGCCCACGCGACGCTGGCCCAGCTCAGCGCCCTGCCCGACCGCCAGCGCGATGCCCTGCTGAACACCGCGGTACTCGGATTCACGCGCGAGCACGTGGCGCGCACGATGGGGCTGTCCGAGGGTGCGGTGCGCCAGTTGGTGCACCGGGCGCGTCTGCGACTCCGCCAGGCGGCGACCGCGCTGATCCCGTTCCCGCTGGTCAAGCTGTTCGGGGCTGCCCGCTCCGGCGTGGACGCCGCCCCCGACGCGGCCCTCGGCGCCGGCACCGCCGCCTCGGGCGGCCTGGTGATCAAGGTCGGCGCGCTGCTCGCCTCGGGCGTCGTTGCCACCGGCATCGCCGTGACCCACACCTTCCCGGCACGTCAGCACGTCGCCGCGCCCGCGCTCGCAGCCCGGGCTCACGTCGCCAACGCGCGTGAGACCGCCCATGCCGCGGCGGGGGCGGCGTCGGTGGCATCCGTTGCCCCCACTGATCCTGCGTCAATCGCCACCAGCCTGAGACTGCATGAGCACGGCACGGCCGGCGCGCGCGAGCGGGGGCGCTCCCACGCCGGCCCCGGGCGCCTGTCGGGCACCCAGTCCGGCCGCGGGCCGGGCTCAGGCCGGGGCCGGGTGGACGGCCGCGGGCACGGCGGGCCGCCGGCGGGACGAGGTGACGACGGTTCGGGGCGCTCCTCGGTCGCCGGCTCCGGGCGTGGCTCTCAGGGCGGCGGGTCCGGCTCGCCGTCGAGCTCGGGTTCGGGTTCTGGCGATGACGGAAACGGCACGGGCACCGGACCCAGCGGGTCAGGCAGTGGGCGCAGCGGATCGGGCTCGACCAGCGGGCGGCGGGGAGCCACCGGCTCAGCCGGCTCGAGCTCGGGCCCAGGGTCGGGATCGGGCGCGGGTTCGTCGGGAGGCGGCCAGGGGTCAGGGAGCTCCGGGGGCGACAGCGGGAGCGTGAGCACCCCGTCGGCGTCAGGAACATCGGGCTCGGGGGCGGGCGCGACGGCGACCGTCACGGGCGACGAGGCCTCCGGCGATGGCGGCGGGAGCTCCGCCGCCGGCGGGTCAGGCGGCGGGTCGGGCAGCGGGTCGGGCAACGGGTCAGGCGGCGGGTCGGGCAACGCGGGCAAAGAAAACTTCGGCGGGTCGCGTGACGTTTCCGGCTCGCTCGACTCTTCCTCCTCGTAACCCCCGAATGTGTCGCCGCCAGGACGCGGCGGCGAAAAGGAGGAACCCTCGATGCGCAGGATCCTGTTCACCATCCTCGCCTGTACCGCGCTCTCCGCGGCGGTGCCGACGGTGGCCTTGGCCCATGACGGCCAGAGCGGCCATCATCACAAGCGCCATCACCACGCACGCGTGCGCCACGAGAAGTTCGTCGCGCACCGCCACGACGGCGAGCACAACGGCATTCCAGCCAACGAGCCGGCGGCCGGCACGGTCACCTCGTTTGCCAACAACACGCTCACGATCACGCTGACCAACGGCAACACGGTCAGCGGCCTCGTGACCGATGGCACCGAAGTCAAGTGCGAGAACCCCGCGGACGCCAACGACAACGGGGACAACGACGTCGAGCACGGCGACCTGGCCAGCGACCACGGCCCCGGCGGCGGCGACAACGGCGACAACGGCGACCGCGGTGATGACAACGGCAACCGCGGCGACGACAACAACAACAACAACATGTGCACGATCACGCCGGGCATGGTCGTCCGCAACGCCGAATTGCGGATCACCGGCACCGGCGCGTTCTGGGACGAGGTCGAGCTGATCAGCAGCAGCACCAGCGCGACGCAGTCGTAGTCCCAGTCGGGCCGGGAGGACAGGTCAGGCGGGCTGGAAGAAGGCGGTCAGCTCCGCCGCCACCTCGCCTGGCTGATCCTCCACCAGGAAGTGCGAGGCATCGACGGCGCGCCCGGTGACCCCGGGCGCCCACGGGCGCCAGACGTCGAGGACGTCGCCGTAGAAGACGGGGAGGGCGCCGCGTGCGCCCCACAGGCAGAGCACGGGGCAGGCGATCTCGCGGCCCCGGTCGGCCTCGTCGAGCTGGCGGTCGATGGTGGCGCCGGCGCGATAGTCCTCACAGATGGCGTTGACCGCGGTCACGTCGTCCAGCTGGCGGCGGTAGGCGGCCATCACCTCGTCGGGGTAGGCCTCGGGATCGGTGCCCAGGCCGATCATCAGCAGGTGGTAGTCGAAGTAGGCGTCGGGGTCTCCGGCGATCAGCCGCTCGGGTAGCGGGGTGGGCTGGGCCAGGAAGCCCCAGTGCCAGTAGCCGAGCGCCAGCCTGTCGTCGGCCCGCGCCCACACCTCGGCGGTCGGCACGATGTCCAGGACGGCCACCGCGCTCACCCGCTCGGGGTGATCGAGCGCCATCCGGTAGGCGACGCGCCCGCCTCGGTCGTGGCCGGCGACGGCGAAGCGCTCGTGGCCCAGCGACGCCATCGCCTGCACCTGATCCAGAGCCAGGGCGCGCTTGGAGTGGGGGGCATGGTCGCTGGTGGGGGGGGCCGGAACGAGGCTCCATATCCGCTCAGGTCCGTGGCGACGACCGTGAAGCGCTCGGCCAGCAGCGGCGCGCGGCGTGCCACATCAGGTGCGTCTGCGGGTAGCCGTGGAGCAGCAGCAGGGGAGGACCCTCGCCGCCGACCATCGCGTGGATGGCGCCGCGCTCGGTGGGCAGGTCTCGGGCCTCGAAGCCGTCGAACACGGTGAGAACCGTATCCGACGCACCGATCGGAGCAGGGCCGCACGATGGTTAGAATTCCTTGAGCAAAGCTGGGTTTGCGAAGGTCAGGCCTCAAAGGAGGTGCGCCGTGTTCGGTTCAGACCTTTCGTCCGGGGGTGGCGCTCCGCAGGGGGTGCAGGTGCCACGGCGTGGCGTTGACGCCAATGCTCGCCCGCGCTCAGGCGCTCGTCGACACGCCGCGGCCAGAGGGCGGCCGCTCGTTGGCCTGGCACGTCGAGGCCATGCTCCTGGGCGACCTGCCCGCGATCGGCCGTCGCGGCTGCTCCGCGCAGTCGCGCGCGGCGGACGGGAGGCGCGGTGTAGCGGTCGTTGAGGTCGAGCACGGAGATCGGAGGCTCCACGTCGAGCCGCCCTCCGTGGCCACGATCGCGGTGCCGATCGCGAAGAACTCGATGACGTGGCTTCCCCAGCCGTGGCTCTTCTCCGTGAGCGTGACACCGACGATGCCCTCGCGCCGAGCTCCTGGGCCTCGGTCTGCATGCGCTGCATGGCCAGCTCCCGCGCGTCGTAGAGAGCCTGGGTGTAGTTGGGCAGCTCGACGTTGCGGCCGGTCTGGGACGATCGTGCGCAGCGGGCCGCGCCGGCCGACGTGGTAGACGCAGTTGCCCATCACCATCCCCACCGGGCGGTGGCCGGTCCGCAGCAGGGTCCAGAACTCCTGCCCGGAGAGGTCGCTCTGGAACGGCCGCCCGTTCGGCGCTCGGTGCAGGACCCCGTCGCGGTGCTTGACCGCGGTGCCGATGGCGATGAACTCCGCCATGTTGGCTCCCCACTCGTAGCGGCCGATGTCGAGGTGGACGCCGACGATGCCATCGGCTCCGAGCTGGTCGGCTTCCTCCTCCATCCGGGTCATGGCCAGGTGGCGCGCGCTGTACATCGCCTGCGACAGCACGTCGAGCTCGCGGCTCGTGGTCGGCCCCGCGACCTGGAAGCCGATGTGGAAGATCGAGCTGCCCACGACCAGTCCGACAGGGTCAAAGCCCGCCTCGGTGACGAGCAGGAACTCGTTGACGCTGAGGTCTGAGGTGTACAGCCCCTGGCGGTTCTGCTCCAGCCGCTCGCGCCCGGATTCGGGGATGCCCTCGAGTGACCCTGCTTCGTATTCGCTCACGTGGCTCCCATTCGGACGGCCGGTTTGACGTGGAACTGCGACGGCCCCGGGCGTGGCCGGACGGCGGTGCCGGCGGCGTGCATGGTGATGACCCAGCCGCGGCGTTCGGCGTCGCCGCGGCCGGAGACGTAGTAGGGGAGGCCCAGGCGCCCGCGGTTCCATCCGCGGTAGCCGGCGGTCTGCAGCGACGAGGCCACTGACAGCTTGTCCCGGTGGACGGAGTGCGAGAGCGTCACACCCACCGCGCCCGCGCCGCGGGCATCGGAGACCTGGCCCGCGATCTGCGTCCGGACGGTCTCGCGGGCGATGCGGAAGGCCTTGCTGAGCTCCTCGAGCTCCTGGTTGCGCCAGCGCGTCCGCCGGCGCCGGAGACGCACGTCGACAGCGGGGGCGAAGCGAACATCACGGCGGTGGTCGCCAGGAAGCCGACCGGTTCCTGGCCCGCCTCGTTCAGCCGCCAGTAATCCTGCACGGACAGGTCGGTGAGGACCGGCATGTTGGTCGCGGTGGAGCCGGGAAGCCGGACCGCCGTGCCGGTCACGACGTACTCGATCGTTCCCTGGCCGAGATCGTGGTCGCTGCGATGCAGCCGGACGCCCACGACGACGTCGGCATTGACGTGCATCGCCTCCTCGCACAGCCGGTCCAACGCGCGGCGCCGCGCCGTTCTCCAGGCCTGGCTGAGAACGTCGAGCTCGCAGATCTCCGTGGTGTGCCATTTGTAATTGCGGATCTGCCAGCATCGATGGCTCCGTGAACCTGTTGACGTAGCCGCCCGGCTGCGTGTTGTAGTACGACCGCCCGCTCCCGCCGGAGACGATCTCCCCGGCCGGCAGCGCGGGCAGGTACTGGTAGCCCGTGCGGACGACGCTGGCGCCCATGACCTGGGCGATGGGCTGGGGCCCCATCTGGCGCAGCAGCGCGAACTCCTTGACCGACAGGCTGCTGGTGAACATCGAGCCCTCCGCGCCGAGGTCCCGCAGACGCTGCTCGGCGGCCAGCGGGATCCCGCCGCTCTCGATCCGCTCGAGCGACTCGTCCTGCTCCCGGTCCTCGCCATCTCCGCGGTTGAAGAACCCCAACCCTCAGCTCCCTCGATGCGAGGCTGCGGCCCGTGCGGGGGGCCGCCATTGCTCAAAGATCCTTCCACATCGCGCTGTCGGTGAAACCGTCACGCCTCCTCGGCTCACCAGTCAGGACTCGTGGAGCGGACCGCGCGCATGCCACGTATCGGCGACCTGCCGGGTGGCCTCTCGTCACAACGCATCGCGATCACGCAATGCCGGTATGTAGGACCGCTCTAACGATGAGGAGGCTGGAATGGGTGCTTGGCTGCGCATCGACTGGCGCAAGGTCCTGGCGGTCGCGGTTGGGCTCTCCTGCGTCGGCGTGGGGGTGCTCGTGCTTGCGCGCGAGGGATCGGCCCGCACGACTGCGACATCTCTGCCGGTGCGTGCGGGTTGCTCGGTCACGGCCAGCCCGGAGTGCCGGCTGGACGGCCATCGGATGCCCCGCCGCCGGCCCCCGTTCAGGTTGTCGGCCCCCGGGACGGTTGTGCCGTCATCGCAGGTGTTCGGGGATCGAGTGTTCCTGAACGGCAGGGAGGGGGTCGCCTTGGCCAACGGCGACAATGCTCAATACCCCGCTCTGAGCACCGACGGCGGGAGAGTCTGGCGGATCGACGGTCCGCCGCTGCACGTCGACGCCGCCGACGGCGCCGAGGCAGTCGGATCGGTCGGCATCGCCGGCCCGCGCACCTTCTTCGCCTTTGGGAGCTCGGTCGTCGACGTGACGACCGATGGAGGGCGCTCCTGGTGGGAGACATACCTGGGGGACGACGTCGTCGCGCTCGTCCCCAATCTGCCCAACGAACTCGTCGCGTATGTCGAGCGCTCGGTGAGCAACGCGCATTTCAATCCAGCCGTGACGCTGCAATACGTGTCGCGCGATGGTGGCCGCCAATGGCGCTACAGCACGGACTTCGCCGGAATCCCCGGGTAGGGCCGTGACAGCGCGGGCGCGACCGCTCGCCGGCTTACTGGTCGGCGGCCGGAATCGCCTCCGCGAGCGCGGCGCGCGCGGGAGAGGCGTCGAAGGGGTCAGCGAAGTACTGGGTCTCGTGGGTGACGAAGCCGTCGGTGATCTCCATGACGCTGACCGAGTACGTGGGCGCGCCGTCATAGGTGATCACGCACTCGCTCACCCAAAGATCACCGCTGCCCTGAATCCGGCGGACGGTGAAGTGGCGTTCGGCGGGGTGCCCGCCTCGTTGCGCTTGGATCTTTGCCCGGCCTCTGAAGCGCTCGCCGGACTGGGGGTAGTCCAGGATCGCGTCGGCGTCGTAGATCGCGTGCTCGGTCTCGATGTCCCCGCTCTCCGAGGCGTCCCAGTGCTCCTGGATCCGAGCTCGGATATCGGCTTCACGATCGATGGCGCTGTTCATCCATCAACCTCTCGATGAGCCGCAGGAGTGGCCGGCTCGCACGGCAGATCCTATCCCGAGACGGTCCCCGGGGGGAAACCGATGTCAGGCGGCTGGGCCGGGATCAGCAGCCGTCGCCGCCCGGCTGCGGCGCGACGTCCGCCGGCGCGTGTCGGGCGGCACGGCGGTATGAGTCATCGGCGTCGCGGGCGAGAGGAGAGCTGTAGGACGTGTAGTCATAACACCCGCCCTGATTGAGCCCGCCGATGACGCCCACGATCTCGGTGCCCGCCCTTGTCGTCCGCAGCCACGGCGAGCCGCTGGTGCCGGCGACGTAGCCACGGCAGTCGAAGGAGGGGAACGCCCGCGTCAGGTAGGTCGTCGTTGAGCAGGTGATGGGATCGTTGGCCGAACCGGCCGGGTAGCCGGTGACGGCGACACGCACGCCGCGCTCGGGGGTGGCGCCGAGCGTGAAGGCGCCCGTGACGTGCTCGATCTCGGTCCGTACGCCGTCGATCGCCCGCGGGGCGACGGTCAGGAAGGCGACGTCGTCGTCGGGATCCTGCCGGCACGTCCAGCGCGAGGCGAGGTGGACGGCCGTGACCGTCCAGCGGCCGTAGGGCGCCTGGGCGCCGCGCTGGCCGGGAACGAACACCATTCCCGCGCCGCTGCCGGCGACGCAGTGCGCCGCGGTGACCAGCGTGTCGCCGTGCGAACTGTGGACGACGCTGGCGGTGCACCCGTGGGTCGCCGCGCTGGCGCTGGCGTACAGAGCGCCGATCTCCGCGACCCCGGTCGACGTGCTCGACACCGGGATGCGCTTGGCTGCAGCGGTGTTTTCGCGGCGGACGCGCGCAGGCCGAGCGCCAGCGCGGTCGCGGGCAGCACGAGCGCGGCGAGCGTCAGCGCGATGAGAGCCGAAGCCTTGACGTTGATCATGGCGGCGGTCGACGCTAAGGGCACGACTGTCGGCTCCGCGTCAAGTCCGGGCGGTTCTTCGGTACTTCCTACACACGGTGCGTCCTCGATCGAGTGGGCAGGAAGGGTGGCGGGAGGCGCGGCGGACCACAGGTTTTGCCCGAATCAATGCTCGATAATCGGGCTTATGTCTAGTTGTATGTGAAAAGGCGGTCGAGCGGCGCCTGAAGCTCTTCTCGAATGCGCGGAGATGGCACCTGCACCGCGCGCGAAGCTTCTCCGCTCGGGACCTGGCAGCGTCCATCCGGATGACGAACGGTCGCCGCCTCACCGCGCCCGCTCGGGCACTGTGCTGGTGCCTCGTGGCCGCGCTGGTCACCGCCGCCGCGCTGCGGGTGGCCCCGATCGCCGGCGGCGGCCATCCCGTGCGCGAGCGCCCGACTCGAGGCTCAGCGGGCCCCGGCTCCGGCGCCGAGCCCGTCGCGGTTCGGGGTCTCGGGTGACTATCTGGCCGAGGCCGCTACGCCCGCGGGACGGCAGTTTGCGTCGGATGTCCTCGGGCCGCGCGGCCGCGCGCGGTTCTTCGTCCCCTACGACGCCCGCGGGTTCTTCGACGGGACCGCGTGCGCGCCGTCACCCGCCTACAGCCAGGGCGCGGCCGCCTGGGACACGTTGGTCACGCAATTCGCGCAGGCTCGGGCCGACGGGCTGACCCCGCAGATCGTCTTCAGCCCCGGGACGGGCATCGGCGGCACGCCCGCGATGCCGGACCCCGACGATGGCGCACAGGCCAGCGACTACTCGTGCGGCGTCGAGATGGCGTTGCAGGCCCTGTGGGTATCGCGGCAGACGACCGGGATGCCGGTGGACGTCGAGGCGTGGAACGAACCGGACATGGCGGGCTACCGGAGCAACCCGCGGCGCGGCGCGATGCTCTGGTACCTCGCCCAAACCGACGCCAACGCGCTGCACCGGGCCACGCCCGGGTTCCCGGTGGTGACGGTGGCGGCGCTGACCCTGGGCGCTCCGGAGAAGCTCACCTACCTGGACGCCGGGCACACCAGCCTCACGAGTCCCGACGGATCGCTGTACCCGGGCTACTACCAGGCGCTCTACGAGATCGTCCATTGCGCCCAGGGGTACGGAGGCTGCCGGCAGCCCGGCGCCAACCCGACGACGATGCCGACCGACTGGGCGGTCCACGATTACACCGACCCGACCGCTCAGGGCACCGCCGACCTGCGCGAGTTCGTCACCGCGCTGGCTCAGCTCAACGACCAGTACGCCGGCGGGGCCGCCGCCAACGTCTGGGTGACCGAGTCCGGAGTGCACCTGGACTCCGGCACGCGACAGGACGCCAACCATCCCGAGGGGGTCACCTGTCACGCGGCGGCGGGCGCCGATGACACGCTCGGCTGCCTCGTCGATGGAAACCCGGCGGCCCAGGCCCGGGGCGGGCAGGTATGGCGCCAGCTCGCTGACGTCACCGCGTCCACCGGCCATGGAGCGGTGCGCGTCAGCCAGCTGTTCTGGTACCAGTTCGCGCTGACCGCGGAGGCCTGCACCTCCGCCACCCCGTGTCAGCTCGCCAATGGGGTCGTGTACGCGAGCGGGCAGAGCCTCCCCATCCTGCACAGCTGGGACTCGGCGCTGGTGGACTCCGCGGGGCGGCCACGCGCGAGCTTCTGCGCGCTGGTCGGCCAGCCCGCCTCGAGCTGCCCGGGCCAGTCAGACGACTACGCCAACGCGCACTGGGCGGACTGGTGGGAGCCCATGCCCCAGCAATGCCCCCCGCACGACGGCGCCTGGATCGCCGATCGCGCCGACAGCGGCGTCCCCGACGGCGAGGAGTGCTACTACAGCTCGAACGCCCAGCCCTGAGCAGCCAGGAGCACGCCGTCGTCAGCCCCCTGGGTATCGGCGACTCCATACCTTGGGTCATAGGCACCTCGGGCCAGCTGGGGAATGATCTCGGTATGTCAACGTTCAGCGTCGTCCCGGGGCACGTCGGTCAGGCGGCGGACGGGTTGCGGACCATCTCCAGCCAGGTGATCGACATGCAGATGCGCCTGGGCGGTCACGCCGGCGCCGGCGCAGGGACGCCCGCGGCCGGAGCGATCGACGCGCTGACGGCGCGTTGGTCGCGGCAGCTGCCGCTCTACGGGCTCTCCGCCGCGCGGCTGCACGCCGCGCTTGACCAGGCCGCCGGCGAGTATCACCAGACCGACGCGGTGGTGGCGCAGGCCAGCCGGCCGCAGGGGCGTCGATGACCTCCGAGGATCCGGACGCCCCGCTTCCGTCCGAGCCCGACGTCCAGGTCGCCACGGGCGACCCGGGCGCCCTGGACGCCGCCGGCACCTTCCACAGCGACCTCGCCCAGAGCTTCGAGGGTCACGCGCAGGCGGTGTCGGGCGCGGCGAGCTCGCTCGACGCGACGTGGAACGGCGAGGCGGCGGCCGAGTACCAGGCGCTCTCGGGGTTCATCACCAACCACTTCCAGACCGCGGCGACGCACTCCCGCTCGGCGGCCAACACGCTGCATCGGTATGCCGGGGAGCTCGATCGCTGCCAGCAGGAAGGCCTGCATGCGCTGCGGATGGCCGAGAAGGCGCTGCAGGAGGCGCAGGAGTGGACGAAGCGGCTGACCGCGGCCCGGCAGGCGGTCAAGCGGGCCAGCGACGACCTTCAGGGCGCTCAGCAGGCACTGGCCGGGGCGGCGTCACAGGGGCCACGCGGCGCCGCTGCCGCGGGCACGGCGCGCCAGGCGATATCCGCCGCCCAGGACGCGCTCCATACCGCGCAGGGCCAGGAGCGCACCGCCCACCAACAGGTCACGAACTTCCGCCGCGAGCTCGCCCGGTGGGAGACGCGCGGCGCCGACATCTTCGGCGAGGCGAGGATGGCCGCGGTCAACGCCACCGGGTCGCTCGAGCCCCTCGCCCTCGCCCCGCCCCCGCTGGCGGTCGTCGTGCCGCGCAACGCCCCGGAGATGCCGACGGATTCCGAGGGACTGCTGCCGCAGTCTCCCCTCGACTGGACGTTCGTCGGCATCGGCGGGACCTCGGGCGGGATCTCCAGCTGGGCGGCACAGGAGATGAAAACGCTCGGCACCCGACGCACCTCACTCATGGATGAGGCACGACGCCTGCGCGAGCAGGCCATCGATGATCCGAGCCTCACCGACGCGGAGCGCAGCACGCTGCTCGGGCGAGCCGACGCGCTCACCGGGGACGCGCGCGGGCTCGGCAGCCGGATCGCCAACCTCGGCGACCATCTCAAGAGCGGGCTGGCCGACAGCGGGCTCGGGTTCGGCGTCGGTGGCGTCGTGGACGGCGCCGTTCACCTTGCCGAGGGCGACAGCCCCACGAAGTCGGCAGGCGCCGCGGTCGGGTCCGCGGGAGGCGGCTACGTCGGCGCGGCTGCGGGTGGCGGTGCCTGTGCCGCCGTGGGCGCCGAGCCGCTCGTACCGGTCTGCGGCGCTCTCGGTGGGGCCGTCGGCGGGTGGATCGGAGACAAGGTCGGCGGCGCCATCGGCAGCTTGGTGGGCTAGGGCTCGGTTAGGCTGTCGGCGTGTTGCTGGACTTCGGCGCCGCGCGTCCCTCGACCGGCATCCTCATCGCCGGCTGGGCGCTCGCCGCGGCCGGCGGCTACGGAACGTGGCGCGGCTGGCGGGGGCCGTTTCCGCGCGAAAGCACGGATCGCGGCGACTTCCTGCGCAACGCCCGCCAGAAGGCCTGCATGTCCGCGATCGCGCTGACCGCGGGGATGGTGGCGCTGACCATCGATCGCATCTCGGGCAAGCACGGGGCCGCAGCGGTGGGGATCTATGTCTTCGGCGGGCTCTTCTTCGCGGGCGGGCTCGGCCTGCTGAGCGTCCACTTTCTCAACCGGCCGCGCTGGTCGATCCCGCCTGACCTTCGGACGAGATCTCGCTGAGCGCTGCCAGCGCGTCGTCGGGGATTCCGAGCGCGGCCCCGGTGACGTTGTCATGCAGGTGCGCCACCGACGAGGTGCCGGGGATGAGCAGGATGTTGGGCGAGCGATGCAGCAGCCAGGCAAGGGCGACCGCCATCGGGGTGGCCTCGAGGCGAACCGCGACGGCGTCCAGCGTGTCGGATTGCAGCGGCGAGAACCCTCCGAGCGGGAAATACGGCACGTAGGCGATCCCCTGCTCGGCGAGGGCGTCGATCAGCTCGTCATCCCGGCGGTTGGCGATGTTGTAGAAGTTCTGCACGCACACCACGGGCGCGATCGACTGGGCCTCGGCGACCTGCTCGGCGCTGACGGTGCTCAGGCCCAGATGGCGGATGAGGCCCTCGCGCTGCATCTCGGCGAGCGCCTCGAACGGTTCGGCGATCGAGCCGGGCTCGGGACTGTCCAAGCCGCCGACGCGCAGGTTGACGACGTCAAGGACGTCGAGCCCGAGATTGCGGAGGTTGCCGTGGATCTGCGCGCGCAGCTGCTCGGGCGCGCGCGCGTGCGGCCAGCCCCCCTCGGCGTCGCGCTCCGCCCCCACCTTGGTGACGATGTGCAGGCCGTCCGGGTAGGGGTGCAGCGCCTGCCGGATGAGCTGGTTGGTGACGTGCGGGCCGTAGAAGTCGGCCGTGTCGATGTGCGAGATGCCCAGCGCCATCGCCTCGCGGAGCACGGCCAGGGCAGCGTCGGGGTCGGCGGGCGGGCCGAACACGTGCGGGCCGGCAAGCTGCATGGCGCCGTAGCCCAATCGGGTGACGGTGAGGTCGTCGGTAATCGCGAAGGTTCCGCCGGGCAGAGTGGTGGTTGTCATCGAGGCTCCTGTGGTTCGAGGTCGTACGACGACATCGTGCGCCCGGGGCGCGCGCGCTACCAGAGGCGGGTGTATCCACGGACACGCTGTCCCTGGATGTGGGTAGGCGCGCCTCTATCCTCAGAGCCATGGATCGAGACGGTCTGGCGGATTTCCTCAGGCGCCGCCGCGAGGCTCTCGAGCCCGGGGACGTCGGCTTGCACGCCGGACGGCGGCGGCGGACCCGTGGACTGCGTCGCGAGGAGGTGGCGTCCCTCGCTCACATGTCGACCGACTTCTATGCCCGCCTGGAGCAACGTCGCGGCTCCCGGCCCTCCGAGCAGACCGTCGCTGCGCTGGCGAGGGCGCTGCGGCTGACCCAGGACGAGCGCGACCACCTGTTCGAGCTCGCCGGGCACACCCCGCCGGCGCGCACCTGGCGGAGCGACCACGCCAGCCCGGAGCTCCTCCGCGTGCTCGAGCAACTCGCCACCCCGGCGCAGATCACCTCCGACCTGGGGGTGACGCTCGCGCAGAACCCTCTGGCCGAGGCGCTCGTCGGCGTGCAGACCCAGCACACGGGGCTGCGGCGCAGCCTCATCTACCGATGGTTCACCGACCCGGCGGAGCGCCGCATCCACCCCGAGGACGATCAGCCGCTGCACTCACGCATCTGGGTCGCATCGCTCCGTGCCGTGCACGGACGGGCTCCCGAGGACGCCGAGGCGCGCGAGCTCGTCGACCATCTGCTGCGCGAGAGCGACGAGTTCGCCGCACTGTGGGAGCGCCACGAGGTCGCCAGGCCGGACGGCAAGCTCAAGCGGTTCGTGCACCCGCTTGTCGGTGGACTCACCCTCCACTGTCAGATCCTCATCTCCGAGCACAACGTCACCGAGCGGCTCGTCGTGTTCACCGCGGCCCCGGACTCCGAAGATGCTCAGCGCCTCGAGCTACTGTCGGTGATCGGGTCGCAGGGCTTCTCCCCCGCCCCCGAACTGGGAACGCCGTGACGTGACGCCGGAGGAGCTGGCCAACCTCGCGCATCTGCGCCGCGCCCGCGATCTCATCGACCGCGAGTATGCGACCCAGCTCCGCGTCGGCACGCTCGCCCGCACCGCGCTGATGTCGACGGCGCACTTCTCGCGGCAGTTCAACGCGACCTACGGCGAGACGCCCTACGCCTACCTCATGACGCGCCGCATCGAGCGCGCGAAGGCTCTGCTGCGCCGGGGCGACCTGTCGGTCACCGAGGTCTGCCTGGAGGTCGGATGTACGTCGCTGGGGTCGTTCAGCGCTCGCTTCACCGAGCTCGTCGGCGAGACGCCGACGGCCTATCGAGCCCGTGATCACAGCGCGCTCATGAACGTCTCGGGCTGCGTCGCCAAGGAGGTCACCCGCCCGATCCGCCGGCCGAGCCGGAGCGGACCGCGCGTCAGGGCCGCCGGCTCCGTAACGTTGCGGTCATGAACCTCTCGCTCTCCCAGTGCTTCGTCCTGGTCCACGACCCCGAGCAGGCGCTGACCTTCTACCGCGACACGCTCGGCCTCGAGCTGCGCAGCGACGTGGCCCGCGAGGACTTTCGCTGGCTCGTCGTCGGCGCGCCCTCTCAGCCCGGCGTCGCCATCTGCATCACCAATTACCTCAACGGCAGCCCCGCCGATATCGACGCGCTCTCCGCGCTCGTCGCCAAGGGCGCGCTCAACGGCGTGCACTTTCAGGCTGACGACCTCGACGCGGCGTTTGCGAAGATCCGTGACTCGGGTGCCGAGATCGTCCAGGAGCCGACCCAGCAGCCGTGGGGCACCCGCGACTTTGCCGTGCGCGACCCCTCGGGCAATCTGGTCCGGATCGACCAGCCGCCCGCGTCCTCGTGAGGCGGCCCGCGCGCTGAGCCGCGTCTCGCGTTCTGCACAGAAGTCGGTGATGGAGCCCGACACGCACACCTTCCAGGCCGCCGACGGCCTGACCCTCGCCTATCACGAGATCGGCGCCGGACGGCCCGTTCTGCTGCTGCACGGGTACATCTCGCCGGCGCGGGAGACCTGGGTGCGCAGCGGCGCCGCCGCCGGGCTTCTGGCCGCGGGACGGCGGCTGATCATGCCCGACATGCGCGGCCATGGCGAGAGCGCCAGGCCGCATGACCCGGGCGCCTACCCGAAGGACGCACTGACCACGGACACACAGACGCTCATCGGGCATCTGGGGCTCACCGACTATGACCTCGCTGGCTACTCCCTCGGTGCCCGGGTGGCGGCTCGGGTCATGGCACTGGGTGCGAGGCCCCGGCGGGCGGTGCTGGGCGGCACCGGCCTTGACCCGATCGTCCACGCCGCCGGTCGTGGCGACAACTACCGGCGGATGTTCGCCCGCCTGGACACGTCTGAGCCCGGCACGCCCGAGGCGCAGATGAAGGCCCACATGGCGAGCATCGACGCGGACCCGACCGCGCTGCTCCACGTCCTCGACACCCCCGTCGACACGCCGCGCGAGGCACTCGGCGCGGTCGAGGTGCCCACCCTCGTGATCGCCGGCGACGACGACACCGCGCGGGGCTCCGTGGAGGATCTCGCCGACGTCCTGCCGCAGGGCCGGCTGCTCCGCGTGCCCGGCGATCACCTCACCGCGCTCCTCGGTCCGCAGTTCGCCGATGAGCTCGCGGCGTTTCTGTCGGACGAGCAGGTCTGACCGGCGCGGCGACGAACCCAGGCGATAGTCTGCGCGCGTGAAAACCGGCGCGCGCCGCAGCGCCGGCACCTGAAAGCGTCCGCCGGCGTTCCCTGCTCGTCCCCGTCCGATGACCCACCGTCAACGCGTCATTGCCCGCCTCCTCGCCCTGGTGGTCATCGGTGTCGCCGCGTTATGTCAAGCCGCCCTCCCCGCCCAGGGCGCCGGAGGCGGCGGCAGCGCCGTCGGCTCCTCCCCGCCGCCCACCTCGGGGTCCGGCGGCGCAGGGCTCGCGGGTGGCGGGCTCGCGCCGGTCGCATCCACGCCCACCCAAATCCCGGCGCCGCCGAGCAAGCGCGCCAAGGGCAAGTGGCTGAAGGGCGTCGCGATCACCGAGTACTGGCCCGCGCCGGAGTCGTGGTTCGTCGGCGAGATGGTCAAGGCGCCCGGCCTCCCCGGGTTGCATCGAATCGACTGGCTCTACTCGGCCACCGGCCTGTCGATGGAGGGGTCGGGCATCGGCCTCGACGGTCAGCCCTACCACATCGATGCGCTCGGTGACGGCGGCTGGGTGACCTCAACGGGCGCCGCGACCTCGCCGTCCAGCGGCTGGTCGGCCGGCGCCCCCTACTGGCGGGCGGGCGGCTACTGGCGCAACAAGAAGCGCGCGGTCACCTTTCCGCTCGGCACCGGCGGCTGGTCCAACGGCCGCGGCGCCAAGTACGTGCCGCTGCGCGACGTGACGTTCGCGGCGGGGACCTCGCTGCCGCTGCACTACTTCCAGTCGATTGCCGTGGACCCGACGGTGATTCCGCTCGGCAGCCGCGTCTACGTCCCCGCGTACCGCAACGATGGCTACGGCGGCTGGTTCATCGCCCAGGACACCGGCGGCGCCATCAACGGCCGCCACATCGACGTCTACCGGCCGCCCCCCTCCAGTGCCCTCGATATCGGTCAGTCGCTGAGCGGGCAGCGCATCTTCGTGATCAAGCCCAAGCACTGAGAACCAGCGAGCGACCACTAGACTCACAGCCATGCCCAAGCAGCAGCGCACCATGCGCGTCGAGCAGCGCAGCCAGCTGGCCGCGATGCAGCAGATGGAGAGCCGCAGCGACGAAGAGCTCGCGGCCGAGACCAAGTTCAAGGCCGCTGCGCAGGCCATCCTGGGCGCCCGCGCGGCCGAGCGCTACGACGCCAAGGCCGCTCGCGCCCACTTTCAGAAGGCCATCGCCTCCGCCCGTCCGCAGGAGCGCATCCAGCTGCGGCGGATGGCCGACGCGTCATTGGCGCTGGCCGAGCGCCGCGCCGACGACCTCAAGCGCGCCACCGAGCGGCTGGGCGTGGAGGCTCCCACCAACCGCCAGTTGCGCGGACTGAAGTTCATGGGCCTGGTGGCCCCGCCCAAGAGCGCGGGCACCCTGGCCCGCGTTCGCGGTGTGCTCATCATCATCGCCCTGGTCGTCGGGATCCTGCTGCTGGGCTTTGGCATCGTCAGCCTGGTGGCGCTGCCCGCCGGTGGCATGTCGCTCGATCTGCGGATCTTCTGGGGCTTGGTCCTCGTGGTGGTGGCGATCGGCGTGCTCGCCTTCTTCGGGCGCCGCCGACAACGCAAGGCCCAGTCCGAGCGCGCCGAGCAGATCGCCGCGCGCGGCCGCTGAGCCGGACGGGGTTCGGCCGCCGTGTGCGGGCGCTACAGCCTCGCCACGCCTGATCCGGGGTCGCTGCGGGCTCGCTTCCCGATCGGCGAGTCGATCGAGGTGAAGACCCGCTACAACGTCGCCCCCGGCGACGAGGTGCTGGCGGTGACCACCGATCGCGAGGGGCACGCGCGCGGCGACATGCTGCGCTGGGGTCTGGTGCCGTCGTGGGCCAAGAGCCCCGACACCGGTCTGAAGATGATCAACGCCCGGCTGGAGACCGCGACCGAGAAGCCCGCGTTTCGCCGTGCCTTCGAGCGCTTCCGCTGTCTGATCGTGGCCGACGGCTTCTATGAGTGGAGTCGCGCCCAGAGCCCGACCGGGGGGCCCAAGCAGCCGTTTCACATCACCCGCACCGACGGCCAGGTGTTCGCCTTCGCCGGGCTCTGGTCGATCTGGCACGCCGAGGACGGCGACACGCTCCGGACCTGCACGATCCTGACGACGGCCGCCAACTCGGCGATCGCACCGCTGCACGACCGCATGCCGGTCATCCTCGACCCCGGCACCGAGTCCGCGTGGCTGGACCTCTCCACCCCACGCTCGGAGCTGCGCGAGATCCTCAGCGGACTCCCGGCGCAGTCAACCGGGGTGACCGAGGTCGGCTTTGCCGTCAACAACGCGCGGTACGACGGTCCCGAATGTCTGGCGCCGCCGGTGCCCAGCGCCCAGGAAGCGCTCTTCTAGCGCGGGCCTACTGCTCGGGAGCGGCGAAGGTGAGGCCGCCGAGGTCGACGGCGCCGCGCGTCACCGAGCCCGGGGCGCTCTTGGACTGAGAGCCCTTGGCGTTGGCGTCCTTGGCCGGGTGCGGGGCGGTCTTGGTGAGCCAGGTGTTGAAGGCGTCGGCCGGCATCGGCTTGGAGACGTGGTAGCCCTGGGCGAGGTCACAGCCGAGCGTGGCGAGCTGCTCCAGCGTCGGGTTGTCCTCGACGCCCTCGGCGATCACGTTGAGACCGAGGTCGTGGCCGAGATTGATGGTGGAGCGCACGATGATGAGGTCGCTCTCGTTCTGCAGCATCGGCGAGACGAAGGATCGGTCGATCTTCAGCTCATCGATCGGCATCTTGCGCAGGTTGGCCAGCGATGAGTAGCCGGTGCCGAAGTCGTCGACCGACAGCCGCGCGCCGAGCCCGCTCAGCCGGGTCACAGTGGACAGCGCCCGCTCGGGGTCGGACATGATCATGCTCTCGGTGATCTCCAGCTGGAGCGCCTCGGGCGGCAGGCCGTAGTTGCTCAGCAGCCGCTCGATCTCCTTGGGCAGATCGCGGTCGAGCAGGTTGCGCACGGACAGGTTGACCGCCACCGACATCTCGCGCCCGTCCTTGCGCCAGGCGGCGCACTCGGCGATGGACCGTTCCAGCACGTGACGGGTCAGCGGGCCGATGAGGCCCGTCTGCTCGACCGTCTGCACGAAGGCGCCGGGCGGGATGAGGCCGTGCTCGGGGTGCTGCCAGCGGACCAGACCCTCGGCGCCGCGCACCCGCATATGGTCGAGGTCGATGATCGGCTGGTAGTGCACGACGATCTCGTCCTGGAGGAGCGCGTGCCGGATGCCGCTCAGCACGCCCAGCCGGCGCTTGGAGTGCTGGTTCTGCTCGGCGGTGTAGACCTTGTACTCCGTCTGAGTCTCCTTGGCCGCGTACATCGCGATGTCCGCGCAGCGCAGCAGCGCGTGGGAGTCCTCGCCGTCCTGCGGGAAGCGGGCCACACCGACGCTGGCGCCCACCTCGAGGGACAGCTCGTCGATCGCGAAGGGCTGGCTGACCGACTTGAACATGCGCGCCATCACCACGTCCAGCACGGCGATGTCGTCGGTGTCCTCAGGGAGGAGGATTCCGAACTCGTCGCCGCCGAGGCGCGCGACGAACCCGCCCTCCCCGATCGCCGATGTCAGGCGCGGGCCAAGTTCCTTGAGCAGGACGTCGCCGTAGTGGTGGCCGAGCGTGTCGTTGATCTCCTTGAAGCGGTCGAGGTCCATGAGCAGCACGGCGAAGTGACCGCCCGACTCTGTCGCCGTGGCGATTCGTTGCGCGATCACGGCGTGGAACTGCTCGCGGTTGCCCAGGCCGGTCAGCTCGTCGGTGGTGGCGATCCGCTGGAGCTTGTCGCTGCGGCGCTTGGAGGTGAGCAGCTCGCCGACGAGGTACTGGAAGATGCCCAGGACGAGCGCGAAGAGGACGATGCCCATCGTCCCCAGCTCGATCGGCGACGTAGACGGCCGCAAGCGTCAACAGCGCAGAGAAGAGCTCGGCGGGCAGCACGGGCACGAACACCTCGATGACTGCGCGTTGCAAGGTCATGCCGTCCTGCCGACCCTGGCCAGCCGCGTAGCAGCAGAAATTGATGACGAGCGCCAGGACGAACGCCCCGAACACGCAGACGTAGTAGCCGAGCTGTCCCGAATCGAAGTGGGCGGTGTGAACCGCAGCGCGGAACGCCAGCCCCGTGACGAGAGGAAACCCGGCAAAAGTCAGGACGTTGTGGCGGAACATATGGCCGCTCTCCCGCGAGCGGAGCCAGCCGAACGTCGACGGACAGAACGCCAATAAGCGCTCCCGGACCGCCACCGAGCACGACAGACGGCGAGCACGATGCCGAGGAAGCTTCCTGAGATATACACGCGCATGGCGGCCTGCTGGACCGCCGTGAACTCGCTCACGACGGTGAAGACCGCGATGACCACAAGCGCTGAGAGTTGCCAGCGATCCCGGTTAGCCGTGAGAACGACGACCGCAGCGAGCGCGCACAGCCCCATGTACTGCGCTCCCATGGTCCAGCCTTGCGCCGCCGTGCGCTTCGTAGACATCCTGTCCATGCCCCACTGATCGGTCGATCAGATCAAATCCTGAACAAGGGTTCATACATTTGGCCAGGAAATCGCCGGGGCTCAACGATCGTCCAGATTCGTTCGATAGGGGTAAAGCCGGATGGCGGGAGGACGATAAACCCGCAAAGAAAAAGCGGAGGGGCTGCTCGAGACGCAAACCCCTCCGCTTCAGAATCAGTAGCCCTTGAAACCCAAAACAGCCTCCTAACGCAAAACGGGGGATGGGACGGGCAGCGGAACTGCGGTTGGCGTCGAGTTGCCCCCTCGACGCCAACTTTCCGACGGGATTCTGCCTGCGAATCTGCGGGTATTCAATAGGTGCTGGTCCCAGAAGGACTAGTACGTTCGTCCAGAGAGCGTTTAGTGCCGTTGAGTTCAGGGGACTGAACGCCGATAGCGGGTGGGTTTGGCCCGTCCACAGCCTTTGCGCGCAGCACCGGATTGCAGAGTTCCTTTTTGGGACCCTCGGTCGGAATTCTGACACCCATTCGGGTGTCCCCCACTTGCGCTCGCTCGCGCGGATGAACTAGGCCGTACGCCGCCGCCCGGCGCCGAGCGGGTTCAGACATCCTCAGGCACGTCGCGCGAGGCACAGCCGCGTGCGCATCGGCAGGCTCAGCGGCTCGCCGTGGGCCCCGATGGCCTCGGCGACCGCCGCCAGGAGCAGCTCGCGTTGTCCGGCGTCCATCAGGCGCACGTCGGAGGTCGTGGCCAGCATTCCGGCGTACTCGGCGGCGGAGTAGTCGAGAGTCCACTCGTAGTGGCGGATCTCCGCGCCCGTGAGGCCATCGACGGCTGCGATCTCGACGGCCCAGCCGGCGCTGGCGTCGTCGTCGACGTTGGCCGGATGCATGGGGCCGTCGCGGGCGAGGTCGGGGGCGGCTTGCGCGTAGGCGTCGATGAGCGCCTGGCGGATCTCGGCCCGCTCCCACGCCACGCGGTTCCAGAACGGAGCGAGGATGCCGTGTGGCAGAAGCACGTCGCGGGCCTTGGCCAGTCCGACCTCGGGCGTCACCCAGTGCCACGCCTGGCCGGAGAACACCAGCGGAAATCGCCGTCCCCGCGGATCCCAGGCCTCGAAGTCGCTCTGCTCGATCTCCACGTCGGCGTACCTGTCGACGCTTCGACGCGCCACGCTCGCCATCTCGGCGCTCGGCTCCACCGCCACCACCGGGATGCCCCGCTCGGCGACCAACACCGTCGCCTTGCCGGTCCCGGCTCCCACCTCGAGCACGGCCTGGCTGCCGTCGAGCCCCGCCTCGGCGACCAGGTCGTCGATCAGCGCCGGCGGATACGTCGGCCGGTGGCGGTCATAGAGCTCCGCCACCTCACCGAAGACCAGGCGTCGTTCACGCACGCCAGACAGTCAAGCAGCGCGGCGACTCGGTTCAGGCAACTTCGAGGAAGAGCAGCTCGTCGGCGCTCAGCCGCTCGCGGAGCCCGCGCTTGAGCCTGCCGTGGATCTGGCAGACGCGGCTCTCGGACACGCCGAGGACCTCGCCGACCTCGCGCAGGGTGAGGTTGTTGACGTGGAGCAGGAGCGCCACGCGGCGCTCGCGCTCGGGAAGCTGGTCAAAGGCGGCGCGGAACCGGGTGACGGCGCCCTCCCGCATGGCGACGTGCTCGGGGTCGGTGTCACGGTCGGTGCTGGGCATCACGTCGATGCGCTCGGCGGCGTGGTCGTCGTCGGCGGCGACCGTCGAGTTCAGCGATCCGACCTCGGAACGGTCCAGGTCGCTGATCAGAGCCTCGAGCTCATCGCGCGAGATCGCCAGCAACTGCGCGAGCTCGGCCTTGCTGGGCGCGCGGCCGTGGATCGCGTTGAAGCGCTCACGTGCCTTGTTCATCTCACGTTCCATGCGGCGCAGTGAGCGCGGGGCCCAGTCGAAGCGGCGCAGCTCGTCGAGGACGGCGCCGTGGATCCGGGTCCACGCGAACTGCTCGAGCGTGGCGCCCTTCTCCGGGTCATAGCGGTCGATGGACTTGATCAGGGCCTCGAGGCCGCAGGAGATGAAGTCATCCACTTCCCGGTAGGCCGGGATCTCACGGATCTTGCGATAGACGATCGCCTTGACGACGGGTGCCAGCGAAAAGACCAGGCGATCGCGCGCCCCGGTATCCCCGGTTTCCTTGTACTTGCGCCAGAGGCTGAGGAGAGCCTCCTGGGGCATACGTCCGCTGTGCGTGCTGGGCTTCAAGATTTCCTCCAGAGAGGGGTCGCTCAATCGGAAGCCCGACACGTATCGGCGCGGTGCCCGCGGGTTTGACCGCAGGGACTGCGGACCGGAGTCCGTAGGATCTACGGAGTTTGCGGCGTGGCCAGTGCGCTACGAGTCATAACGCCTGCGCGTTGGATAATTGCGGGCCGCGTCCGCCGCCTCTTCCATGTCCCTCTCCCCTCTGTTTGACCACTACGAGCACGTGCTGCTCGACCTCGATGGGTGCGTCTGGGTCGACCAGACGGCGACGCCCAACGCCCGTGAGGCGCTGGCAGAGTTGCGCAACCACGGCAAGACGCTGGCCTTCGTCACCAACGACGGACGCCTCGCGCCCGAGGAGTACGTGCGCAAGATGTGGTCGATGGGTCTCCAGGCGTCCCTGGAGGAGATCGTCACCGTCGGCTCCGCCATCCAATACGTCCTCGCCGACCGCCGCCCCGGCACGCCGACCTTCGTGATCGGCTCGGCGGCGATCTTCCGCCACGTGGCCGACGCCGGCCAGCGCATCGTCAACGGCACCGACCGCGCGGCCAGCGCGGAGCTCGTGGTGGTGGCCGGCCACGACGACTTCAACTTCGCCGAGCTCAAGACCGCGACCCAGGCCGTTCTCAACGGCGCCGAGATGATCGCCGCCGGGCGCGACCGCACGTTTCCCGCCGGCGACGGCTACTGGCCCGCGACGGGCGCGATCCTGGCCGCGCTGGAGTACGCCACCGAACGGACCGCGCGCAGCGTGGGCAAGCCCGACGTCCTGCTGTTCGAGACGGCGCTCGATCGGCTGGGACCGGGCCGGTCACTGATGGTGGGCGACCGGCTCGACGCCGACCTGGGCGGGGCGGCCGCCGCCGGGATCGACGGCGCCATCGTCCTCACCGGCGTGACCACCCGCGCCCAGGCCGAGGCGGCCGAGGATCCCGCGCCCGTGGCCGTCGCCGAGAGCCTGTACGCACTGGTGACCCGGTGACGCTCTCGGTCATCGTCAACCCGTTCGCGGGTGGCGGCCGAGCGGCGCGGGAGCTCAACGGCGTGGAGGCGACCCTGCGCCGCCTGAGCCTCGATCACCACGTCGCGCGCACCCGCAGCCTCGATCACGCGCGCGAGCTGGCGCTGGCCGCCGCGCAGGCGGGCGAGACCGCGGTGGCCTTCGGCGGCGACGGGCTCATCGGCGCGGTTGCCGACGCGCTGCGCCACACCCACGGGGTCCTGGGGGTGCTGCCGGGCGGCCGGGGGAACGACTTCGTCCGCATGCTCGGGATCCCCGCGTCCCCGCAGGCCGCGTGCGAGGTCCTGGCCCACGGCGATGTGCGCAGGCTCGATCTCGGCGTTATCGGCGACAAGACGTTCATCGGGATCGCCAGCTGCGGCTTTGACTCGGTGGCCAACCGGATCGCCAATGAGACCACGGTGGTGCGCGGCCGGCTCGTCTACGCCTACGGACTGCTGCGAGCCCTCGCCGGATGGCGCCCGGCAACATTCACCGTCACCGTCGACGGCGGGGCGCCGCGCACCGTGTCGGGCTACACCGTGGCGGTCGCCAACTCCCGCTACTACGGCGGCGGCATGATGCTCGCCCCGGACGCCACACTCCAGGACGGCATGCTTGACGTGGTGATGATCCTCCAGACACCCAAGCTCCGGTTCCTGCGCAAGGCGCCGGCGGTGTTCACCGGCGCCCATGTGCACCTCGAGAACGTCGAGTTGATGCGCGGGCGTACGATCGAGGTCGCCGCCTCGCGGCCGTTCACGATGTACGCGGACGGGGATCCCATCGCCGAGCTGCCACTGACTGTGGGCGTGCTACCGGGGGCGGTCCAGACGCTCGTGCCCGCGACCACGACATCCCACGCCAGCCCCGCGTGAGCATCCTCGACGTCAAGATCGCCGCCGCCCGCACGGTCGGTGAGCTGGCCCGGCGCGCCGGTCGGGGCGGCGGGACGAGCCTTCCGGGCAAGGTCCTCACCCGCCTGGACCCCCAGGCGATCGAGCGCCTCGCCGGCCGCCTGCCCCAGGGGTGTGCGGTCATCTCCTCCACCAACGGCAAGACGACCACGGCGGCGATGGCGGCTTCGATCCTGGAGCGCGCCGGCACGAGGCTCGTCCACAACCGTGCCGGGGCCAACATGGCCGGGGGCATCGCCTCGACCCTGCTGGACGCGGCACGCCGCGGGGGCGCGATCGACGGCGAGCTCGGGCTGTTCGAGCTCGACGAGTTCTGGCTTGACCGGGTGGTCCCGCAGCTGCGCCCGCGGGCGGTGCTGCTGGGCAACCTCTTCCGTGATCAGCTGGACCGCTATGGGGAGCTCGAGACGATCGCCGACCGCTGGGCCGCCACGGTGGCGAGCCTCCCAGCCGGCGCTGCGCTGGCCTGCAATGCCGACGACCCCCTGATCGCCGACCTCGGCCGCCAGCACGTCGGCACTCGCTACTTCGGCGTGGAGGATCCGGCGATGGCCACGGCGGAGATGCAGCACGCGTCGGACTCCAAGCACTGCCGTCGATGCGGCGCGGCGTACGTCTATGACGCCATCTATCTCGGCCATCTCGGCGTCTATCACTGCCCGTCGTGTGGCCAGCGTCGCCCCGAGCCGGACGTCTCGGCCCATGACATCGAGTTACACGGGACCCGCAGCGCCACGTTCACCCTCCGTGCCGGGAGCGGGGTCGCCCACATCGAGCTCCCCCTCCCCGGCCTCTACAACGTCTACAACGCCCTGGGCGCGGTGACGCTGTGCCTTGGGCTCGGCGTGTCACTGGAGACGATCGCCGCGGGCCTCGCCGCCGTGAGCCCGGCCTTCGGCCGCGCCGAGCGGGTGGCGATCGGCGCCCAGGAGCTGTCGATCCTGCTCATCAAGAACCCCGCCGGCGCCAACGAGATCCTGCGCACGCTCGTGCTCGAGCCCGACGAGCTCGACCTGCTGGCCATCCTCAACGACCGGACCGCCGACGGGCGCGACATCTCCTGGATCTGGGACGCCGACTTCGAGACGCTGGCCGGACGCGTCCGCCACGTCACCTGCGCCGGGACCCGGGCGGCGGAGCTGGCCCTGCGCCTGAAGTACGCCGGTCTCCCGGCCGAGCGGCTGACCGTCGTCCCGCCGCTCGGCGCGGCCCTCGACGCTGCCCTGGCGGCGTCCCCGGACGGCCGTCTGTTCGCGCTGCCCACCTACACGGCGCTGCTCGAGCTGCGCTCCGAGCTTCAGCGACGCGGGCACGTCGGGGCGTTCTGGTCACACGAGACATCGGGGGCGCGGTCATGACCACCGCGATCTGGCACGACCTCGAGTGCGGGGGCTACACCGCGGACCTCATGTTCTGGCGAGCGCTCGCGCAGAAGATCGGTGGTCCGGTGCTCGACGTCGGCGCCGGGACCGGGCGCATCGCGCTCGAGCTCGCCCGCGAGGGCCACGAGGTGGTCGCCATCGACCTCGACGACGAGCTGCTGGGGCAGTTGCGCGACCGTGCCTCCGGCCTCGAGATCACGACGATCGTGGCCGACGCGCGCGCGTTCTGGCTGGGCCAGAGCTTCCCGCTGATCATCGTGCCGATGCAGACGATCCAGCTGCTGGGCGGCGCCGAGGGCCGCACCGCGTTCCTGGAGTGCGCCGTCCATCACCTCGAGTCACCCGGCGTCCTGGCGATCGCCATCGCCGATGACCTCGAGCTGTTCGACGTCAGCGACGGCACGGCGCCCGGGCCACTCCCCGACGTCGTCGAGCATGACGGCGTGGTCTACAGCAGCCGCGCGGTGGCGGTGCGCGCCGACGGCGACGAGTTTGAGCTCGAGCGTCGGCGCGAGACCGTGACCGCCGACGGCAGGCTGACCACCGAGCAGGACCTCATCCGCCTCGATCGCGTGGATCCCGACGTGCTGGAGGCCGAGGCCGAGGCCGCCGGGCTGCGCGCCGCCAGCCGGATGGAGATCGCGGCGACCGAGGACTACGTCGGCAGCACGGTGGTGATGCTGCGTGCCTGAGCGCCGGCTCCGGGTGTGCGCGCTGTACCCCGACCTCATGAACATCTACGCCGACCGGGGCAACCTGATCATGCTCGAGCGCCGCTGTGAGTGGCGGGGCATCGGCTTCGACGTGTCCTCCGCCGGCCTCGGCGAGCCCCTGGATCCCGACGGGGCCGACCTGTACTACATCGGCGGAGGCCAGGACCGCGACCAGAGGCTCTGCGCCTATGACCTGGCCGAGCGCAAGCGCGACGACGTGCACGCCGCCGCCGCCCGCGGCGCGGTCATCCTCGCGGTCTGCGGCGGCTATCAGCTGCTGGGCCACTCCTACGAGCTCGGCGCCGAGACGCTGCCGGGCGTGGGTCTGGTGGACCTGCACACCGTGCGCAGCCAGGAGGCACGACTGATCGGCAACGTCGCCATCGAGGTGGAGATGGAGACAGACCCGCCCACCCGTCAGGTGCTCGCCGGGTTTGAGAACCACGGCGGGCGGACGTTCCTGGGCGACGCCCAACCGCTCGGCCGCGTGCTGAAGGGCCACGGCAACAACGGCGGCGACGGGCATGAGGGCGTGCGGGCCGGCAACGTCATCGGCACCTACCTGCACGGACCGCTGCTGCCCAAGAACGCGTGGTTCGCCGATTGGCTCATCAAGACGGCGCTGGGCCTCCCGGAGCCCCTGGCGACGCTCGACGACGACCTCGAGGACGCGGCGCATGCGGAGGCGCGGCGGGCCGCGGGGCTTTAGCATCGCGACGCCGCCTCTCGATGCGCCTTCCCGGTTCTGCCACAACCGCCGCACGTCTGGCCGTGGCCATCCTGGCCGCGGTGACCTGCGTGGCCTGCGGCAGCTCGGGCACCACCTCGTCGTCGACCACGCCCACGACGACGCACACGACGACGAGCTCCACCAGCAGCGCCGCCACGGCCACCACCAGCCAGAGCGCCAGCGCCACCGACACGACCGCCCTGCCGGGCACGGGCAAGCCGACCATCACCGTCGGCGACAAGAACTTCGCCGAGCAGTTCGTGCTCGGCCAGCTCTACGCCCAGGCCCTGCGCGCCCAGGGGTTCAGCGTCAACGTCAACCAGAACATCGGGCCGACCGCCGTGACCGTGCAGGCCCTGCAGAACGGATCGCTCACCGTCTACCCCGAGTATCTCAACACCTTCAACACGGCCATCGCGGGCTACCACCACAGCTTCCACTCGCTGCTTGACGCCTACCAGGGAGCCCAGCACTACGCGCTGGCCCACGGCATGCAGGTCCTGGCCCCCACACCGTTCTCCAACACCGACGCCCTCGCGGTCACCGTCGCCTATGCGGCGGACAACCGCGTGCGCACGATCGGCGACCTCAACCACCTGTCGGCCGGGGATCACCGTCGGCGGGCCGCCGCAGTTCCAGACCGGATCCCCCGGGCTGCCCGACCTCAACATCGACTACGGGTTCGTCCCCATCGCCTACCGCGCCATGGCGGTCGGCGACCAGTACTCCGCGCTCAACAACAACTCCATCCAGGCCGCCGACGTCAACAGCACCGACGGGCAGCTGGCCACCGGCGACTACGTGCTCATGCGCGACCCGCGCCGGACCTTCGGCTGGGGCAACGTCGTCCCGGTGGTGTCGGCCAAGGCGGTCGCGGCCGAGGGCTCGGCGTTCACCGACACCATCCAGCGCGTCGACGACACGCTCACCACCGACACCATGCGCCAGCTCAACTACGCGGTCTCGATCGCGGGCCAGGATCCGGCGGCGGTGGCTCGCCAGTTCCTCCAGACCCACGGCCTGCTCACGCCACCCACGCCCTGAGCCCCCGGCCTAGCTTCCGCTGGAGCCGAATCCTCCCCCGCCACGCTCGCTGTCGGTGAGCGAGTCGACCTCGACCGGGGTCGGCAGCTCGACGCGCACGAGCACGAGCTGGGCGATGCGATCCCCGGCGGCGAGCTCGAACGGCTGCTCGCGGTCGGTGTTGAGCAGCAGCACGCGGATCTCGCCCCGGTAGCCGGAGTCGATGAGCCCCGGAGCGTTGACCACCGAGATGCCGTGCGCGCGCGGCAAGGCCCGACCGGGGCACGACCAGGCCGGCCTGGCCTGCCGGGATCTCCACCGCGATGCCAGTGGGGACCGAGGCCCGCTCCCCGGGCGCGAGCACGGCGTCCTCGAGCGCATAGAGGTCGAGGCCGGCGTCACCGTCGTGGGCTCGGGTGGGGAGCCGCGCGCGCTCGTCCAGGCGCGCGATGCGCAGGTTCATCGGTCGGCGGTCGGCGACAGCGCGAAGGGGGCGTAACGGGCGGCGACGCTGGCGGGCAGCCGCGCGGTGACGCGGACCCCGTCGGGGGTGTCCTCGCGCTCCAGGTCGCCGGCGAGCTCATGCAGCTCGGCCAGCCGGCCCCCCTCCTCGTAGGGGACGAGCAGCTCGACGTCAAAGAGGCGGCGGGCGAACTCGACCTGGACGCGTTCGATGAGCGCCGGGATGCCCTCGCCCGTCACCGCCGAGATGAGCAGGGCCCCGGGGTGACGATGGGCCAGCTCGGCGCGGCGCTCCTCGTCGATGCGATCGGCCTTGGCCAGCACGAGCAGGCGCGGAGCGTCGTCGGCGGCGATCTCGTGCAGGACGTCGTCGACCGCGCGGGTCATCTCGTTGAGCTCCTCCTCGTCGACCGACGCATCGACGACGTGCAGGACGAGGTCGGCGCGGACGGTCTCCTCCAGCGTGGCGCCGAAGGCGTCGACCAGCTGGTGGGGCAGCTTGCGGATGAAGCCGACGGTGTCGGTGAGCAGATAGTCGCGTCCACCGGCGCGCAGGACGCGCGTCGTCGGGTCCAGCGTGTGGAAGAGCCGATCGCGCACCGGCACGGTGGCCCCGGTGAGCGCGTTGAGCAGCGTGGACTTGCCCGCGTTGGTGTACCCGGCCAGCGCGATCTGGGGCAGGTGGGCGCGCTCGCGCTCGGCGCGCATCACCGAGCGGGTGGAGCGCCACCTGGGCCAGGCGCCGCTTGAGTGCGGCGATCCGGTCGCGGGCCAGGCGACGGTCGGTCTCGATCTGGGTCTCGCCGGGGCCCCTGGTGCCGATGCCGCCGCCGAGGCGCTCGAGGTGCGACCACAGGCCGCGCATCCGCGCCAGGTTGTACTCGAGCTGGGCGAGCTCGACCTGGAGCTTGCCCTCGGCGGTGTGGGCGTGCGCGGCGAAGATGTCGAGGATGATCGCGGTGCGATCGATCACCGGGACGCCGAGCGCCGACTCCAGGTTGCGCTCCTGCCGGGGGGAGAGCTCGTCGTCGCAGGCGACGAGGTTGGCGTCGACGGCGGCGATCTGCGCCTTGACCTCGTCGAGCTTGCCGGCGCCCAGGTAGGTGTTGGGGTGGGGCTGGTCGCGGCGCTGGACCGTCTCCCCGACCGCGGCCACACCCGCCGTGCGCAGCAGCTCCTCCAGCTCGGCGAGGTGATCGTCCTGGCCCGCGGGCACCGCCGCGACCATCAGGGCCCGCTGACGGGCCCGGCCACGCGGGCGCTGGCCATCCTGGCGCGACGCGCGGCTTCCGTTATCGGTGACTCTGGACTCGCCCAACTTCGTGAGATGGTAGCCCCGAACCCGCCGCGCAGCGGTCGATACCGTCCCGCCGCCGGGATCAGAGACCGCTCAGCCGCTGCACAGCCTCCAGCAGGCGGTCATCGGGCGCGGTGAGCGAGATCCGGAAGAAGCCCTCCCCGTTGGGACCGTAGGCGCCTCCGGGAGAGATGACGACCGCCGCCTGCTCGAGCACGTGCTCGCAGTACTCGGCGGCGGTGGCAAAGCCCGGCGGCACCGGTGCCCAGATGTAGATGGTGGCCTGGGGCGGGGTGACGTTGACCCCGGCCTGGGCCAGCGCGTCGCACACCAGGTCGCGCCGGCGCGGTGTAGACCTGCGTTCATCGCCTTGACGTCGGCGTCGACCTCGGGCTGCAGGGCCGCCGCGCCGGCGAGCTGGACCGCCTCGAAGTTGCCCGAGTCGATGTTGGACTTCAGCCGCCAGTACTGCTCGATCGCCTCCGCGTTGCCGACGATCGCCGCGCAGCGCCAGCCGGTCATGTTGTAGCCCTTGGACAGCGAGAAGACCTCGACGCCGACCTCCTTGGCGCCCGGCGTGGCGAGGAACGACGGCGCGACGTAGCCGTCGTAGGTCGTCTCGCTGTAGGCGTTGTCGTGGACGACGAGCAGGTCGTGGGCGCGGGCGAGCTCGATCGCGGACTCGAACACGCCGTCGGGCACGACGGCTCCCGTCGGGTTGTTCGGGTAGTTGATGAACATCAGCCGCGCCCGGCGGAGGTGATCGGCATCGATGGCGCCGAAGTCGGGCGCGAAGCCCAGCTCGGGCCTGAGGCCCATGAGGACGGGCTCGCCGCCGGCCATGATCGGACCGCCGGTGTAGACCGGGTAGCCGGGGTCAGAGGCCAGGGCCACGTCGCCGGGGTCCAGGAAGGCCAGGCTGAGGTTGAAGATGCACTCCTTGGCGCCGATCGCCGCCATCACCTCGGTGTCGGGGTCCAGCGTGACCCCGAAACGGCGCGCGTAGAAGGCGGCGACCGCGCGGCGGAACTCCGGCCGCCCGCGGTTGGTGGGATAGGTGTGCGTGCTCGGGTCGGCGACCGCCCGCTGCGCCGCCTCCACGATCGGGGCGTAGGTGGGGGTGTCGGGATCCCCGATGCCCAGGCTGATCACGTCGATCCCGGCGGCGCGCTTCTCAGAGATCTTGCGCTCCAGCTGGGCGAACAGGTACGGCGGGATCTGGTCCAGGCGACTACTGGGTCTCATGCAGCTCCTTGACGAAGTCATCGGCGAGCGTGCCGGAGAACACCGGCACCGCCCAGCCGCTCAGGGTAACGCGGAGTTCCTCCCCCACCTCGACCTCCAGCTCGCCGCCGTCGAGGACGACCGTCACCGGGGATCTGCCGCCCGCCAGGACGTGGGCCACCGCCGCGCCGGTGGCGCCAGTGCCGCTGGCCGAGGTCTCGCCGACGCCGCGCTCGAAGATCCGGGCGCGGATCCGGTGCGGGTCAAGGACGGTGTACCACGAGACGTTGGTGCGGTTGGGGAACAGCTCGTGGTGCTCGATCGGAGAGCCGATGGCGGGGAGGTCCAGGGCGTCGAGCGCCGAAAGGTCGGGGATGTGGATCGCGCACTGCGGGTTGCCGACCTGGATGTGCTGAAAGCGCCAGTCGTGCCCGTCGGCGGTCAGCTGGCCGGTTCCGTCCTCTGCGCCCGACGGGTAGTCGGCGGAGCGCAGGCGCACGCGGCCGATGTCGAGGGAGGCGGTCGTGTCGGAGGTGATCGTCGGGCGGATCTCGCCGGCGGCGGTCTGGATCGAGAACGTGTCCGTGGCCGCCCAGCCGCGCCGGCGCAGATAGAGCACAGCCTCCCGAGCGCCATTGCCCGAGAGCTCGGCCTCGGAGCCGTCGGGGTTGAAGATCTGCAGCCGGGCCACGTAGCCGGGCTCGTCGGCGGCTGAGAGCAGCAGCACCCCGTCGGCGAAGACGCCGGTATGGGGGGCGCAGATCGCGCGCACTCGGGCCGGGGTCAGCACGAACGGGAGCGCGTCGGCTTCGACGATGAGATAGTCGTTGCCCAGCGCATGCCACTTCTCGAAGTACACGCGGGCGCAGTCTATGTGTACCGTCGCCCCCGCCATGCTTAGAGAGCCGAGCCGTCGACGTCTTTTCACGCGCCTTCAGGCGTCGACGCGCGCGCCCATCGTCGGCCTCATCCTGGTGTCGCTGCTCTCGCTGGGCGCACGCTCCTTCATGCTCGACGAGCCGTGCCAGTCCCCCTGCAACACGGCCAACGACCACACGATGGTCTTCGACGAGGCGTACTACGTGAACGCCGCGCGCGTCATCGTCGGCATCCATCCGCCTCAGGGCGATCACTACGACAACTCGCCGCTGGGCACCGACCCCAACGCCGAGCACCCGCAGGGGGCCAAGCTCATCGTCGCGGCGTCGATCGAGCTCTTCGGCGATGGGCCTTTCGCCTGGCGGCTGGGCAGCCTCATCTTCGGCACGATCGCGCTGCTGGGCATGTACGTGTTGGTGCGCAGCGCGGGCGCGGGGCGCTGGTCCTCCCTGGGCGCGGCCACGCTGATGGCGACCGACAACCTGCTGCTCGTCCACGGCCGGATCTTCACCCTGGACATCTACGTGGTGGCGATGATGATCTGGGGGGTCGCCTTCTACTTACAGGACCGGCCCGTGCTCTCGGGCATCGCGCTGGCCATCGGCTTCTGCTTCAAGCTCGTGGGCCCCTACGCCATCGGGACCCTGGCCCTGCTCGAACTGGCACGCATGTACGCGCGCCGGCGCAATCCCGACAGCCCGGCCGAGTGGAGCCTACGCGCCGTGATCGGCCGTTTCGTCCCGACGGTATTCACGAGCGTGGGCGTGTTCGTCGGCCTGCTGGCGATCATGGGGCTGATCGCGACCCCGTACGCCGACGCCGAGGCCAAGCTCCTCACCGGCGGGCCGTTCCAGCACATCGCGCACATGTTCACCTACGCCGCGCAGCAGGTCAGCCCCGGCGGCCCACAGGGGATCGCGTCCTACCCGTGGCAGTGGCTCGTGGATCTCAAGCCGATCCTCTACCTGCGCATCAACCCGTCGCTCCCGGGCCAGGGCTTCCATGCCATCCACCCGGTGACCGCATTCTGGGGCATGCCCAGCCCGCCGATCATGGTCCTGGGGATGCCGGCGCTCGTCTTCTGCCTCTATCGCTTCCTGCGCCGGAGGCGCCCCGGCCAGTCGCCCGATGACCAGCAGCTGGCGATGCTGGCGACGAGTTGGTTCATCGGCACGTGGGTGCCGTTCGCCGTTTTGAGCCTGGTCGACCAGCGCACGAGCTACATCTACTACATGGTCATCGTGATGCCGGGCATCTACGTCGCGGCCACCTATGCCGCCGCGCTGGCCTGGCGGACGGGCCGGACGTGGGTGCGAAGCCTCGTCGGCGTGTGGGCCTTCGGGGTGCTGGTGGCCGTGGTGCTCATGTATCCGTTCGTGGCGGCATTCTGAGCGCGGCCGGCGAGGCCGGCGGCGCGGGCCGGGCCGACGGGGCCGCCGGGGCCGGCGGCGTGGTGCGCCAGGCGGCGAAGATCTCCGCGGCGACGTCGTCGGCCGACCGCCCGGTCCGGTCGATGACCGTCACCCCGGCCAGCTTGCGCATCCAGGTCAGCTGGCGGCGGGCGTAGTTGCGCGTACGGCGCTTCATCTGCTCGATGTCCCCGCTGAGCAGGTCGTCGAAGCCCAGCGCCTTGCGCGCCGTGTCCGAGGCGCCCGCGCTGCGCGCCCGCCGGACCTCGTCCTGCACGCCGTCGGCGAGCATCTGGTCGACGCGCGCGCCGATGCGCTCATAGAGCGTCTCGCGGTCCATGACCAGCCCGACGAGAAGTGTGCTGCGGCGCGTGTCGGCGGTCCACAGCTCCGATTCGCCGGAGGGCGGCTCGAGGTCGCCGCTGTCGAGCAGCTCCAGGGCGCGGACGATGCGCTGGCGATCGGTGGGCTCGATCGTCTCGGCTGCCCAAGGCGCGCGGCGGGCCAGCACCGCGTGCAGCGCCTCCGGGCCGCGGGCCTCGAGCTCGGCGATCCACCGCTCGCGCACGCCCTCGGCGGGGACCGGCCGCAGGCTCAGCTCGGTGAGGGCGGCGCGGAGGTACAAGCCGGTTCCGCCGACGACGATCGGCCGCCGTCCGGCGGCGAGCAGACCGTCGATCTCCGCGTGGGCGAGCTCGGCGTACTGGCCGGCACTGAAGGTGGCGTTGACGGGCAGGAAGGAGAGCAGGCGGTGCTCGAGCTGCGCGCGCTCGGGAGGGCCGGCCGCGCCGGTGAGCGTCTCGAGCCCGACATAGACCTGCAGCGCATCGGCGGACACCGCCACCGGGGACTCCCCCACCTCTCGCAGTCTCTGGGCCAGCGCGATCGCGACGTCGGTCTTGCCGACGCCGGTCGGTCCAAACAGGGCGATCACCTCGGCCGGGGCCACGGTCCCAGTATCGTGCAGCGATGCCCGAGGGTGCAGGGAAATCGCGATGAGAGTCGGCACCGGGCTCTCCGACGAGCTCGACTCCGCCGTCGGCGCCGCGGCGGCCGCCCGCGCCGCCGCGCAGCAGCTGCGCGGCGCCGACGTCGACCTCGTGCTCGTGTTCGCCAGTGGAGCTCACCTGGCCGACCCTGAGGAGATGCTCGCCGCCGTCCATGCCGAGCTCGCGCCCGCCGCGCTGGTGGGCTGCGGCGCCGGCGGAGTGCTCGGTCAAGGACGCGAGCTCGAGGGCGGGACCGGCGTGGCGGTGTGGGCGGCGGCCCTGGAGGGTGGCGAGGCGCGGGCGTTTCACGCCACCGTGCGCCGCGAGGACGACGTCGGCGTGCTGGACGGGATGCCCGAGATCGGCTCCGGCGGCGCCGTGATCATGCTCTCTGACCCCTACTCGTTTCCCACCGACGCCGTCCTGGACGGCATCGCCGACGCCGCCCCCGGCGTTCCCGTGCTCGGAGGTCTCTCGAGCGCCCGCTCACCGATGGGCGACGCGGTCCTGTTCGCGGATGGCCGCGTCGTGGAGGAGGGGGCGGTGGGCGTGTGCCTGAACGGCGTCGAGCTGTTGCCGTGCGTCTCACAGGGCGCGGCGCCCCTGGGCCGCGAGATGACCGTCACCGCCGCCGAGGACAACGTCATCTACGAGCTGGCCGGGCGACCGGCGGTGCAGGCGATCGAGCAGGCGGTGGGCGAGCTGCCCCTGGACGAGCGCGCGCTCGTCGCCGCCGGCCTGCTGATCGGGATCGTCATCGACGGCGGCAAGCCCGAGTACGAGCAGGGTGACTTCCTGGTCCGCGGCGTGACCGGCGCCGACCCGGCCACGGGCGCGATCACGGTCGGCGCCGTCGTCACGCCCGGCGAGGTGGTGCGGCTGCACGCCCGCGACGCGCGCTCGGCCGACGAGGACCTGCGCCGCGAGCTGCGGCTGCGGGCCGCGGCGATCGGCGGTCAGCGGCCCGCGGGGGCGCTGGTGTTCTCCTGCAACGGGCGCGGGCACACGATGTTCGGGACGCGCGATCACGACGCCAGCCTGGTCCAGGAGGAGCTCAGCGGGGTCCCGGCGGCGGGATTCTTCGCCGCCGGTGAGATCGGGCCCGTGGGCGGGCGCAGCTTCCTGCACGGGTTCACGGCGACGCTGGCAGTGTTCCCCGGTTGACGGCCTAGACTCGCCGCCCGTGGCGCGATCTTCAGCTCTTCAGCTCGCCGGCAGCACGGCGCTGCTCACCGGCGCCACCGGCGGCATCGGCGGCGCGATCGCCCGCGCGCTGGGGGCGCGCGGCGTTGAGCTGCTGTTGAGCGGGCGCCGGGAGGCCGAGCTCTCCCAGCAGGCCGAAGAGCTCGGCGCGCGCGCGGTGGTCTCTGACCTCGCCGTCGCCGCGGATGTCGATCGCCTCGCCGGCACGGCGCTGGAGGCTGAGGTGGATGTGCTGGTCGCCAACGCGGCCCATCCCGCGACGGGTCTGCTCAGCGCCCTGTCCCAGGAGGAGATCGACCGCATACTCGACGTCAACCTGCGTGCCCCGATCGCCCTGGCGCGTGCGCTGGCCCCGGCGATGCTGGCCCGCGGGCGCGGGCATCTGGTGTTCATCTCCTCGCTGTCGGGGAAGTCCGCGCAGCCGGCCTCCTCGATGTACTCGGCCACGAAGTTCGGTCTGCGGGGCTTCGGCCTGGCGTTGCGGGAGGACCTGCGCGGGACGGGCGTCGGCGTCTCCGTGGTCGCCCCGGGCTTCATCCGCGAGTCCGGGATGTTCGCCAACACGGGCGTCAAGCTCCCGCCCGGCGTGGGCACCAAGTCCCCGCAGGACGTCGCCGCGGCGGTCATCCGCGCCATCGAGCACAACCGCGCGGAGGTCGACGTGGCGCCGCTCGGGCTGCGCGTTGGAACCGCCCTCGCCTTGCTGGCCCCGGGGCCGGCCGGATGGGTCAGCACCAAGCTCGGGTCGGCCAGGATCGCGGCCGAGATGGACGCGGGGCACCGCCGGCGCGACGGCTGAGCGGCTGCTCAGTGGCTGTTGTTGGCGACGGCCTCGTGCTCGCCGGTGACCGAGGAGAGCGCCACCATGATCTCGTCGGCGAGCTTGGCGCCCTCGTCGGACATCTCGGGCGTGGCCTGGATGCGGACCACCACATCGTCGCCGTCGACCTCCTCGAGGAGCACGGACGCGCCGCTGCGGGTCGCGGTGGTGAGCTCCTGATCCAGGATCGCCTGGACCTGGCTGGGCCTGACGCCGGAGGTGAGCCGCACCTTGACGTCGACGGAGTCCGGCTCGCGCAGCGGCACCACCGCGGCGGCCAGGACGACGTTGTTGGGGATCATGATCTGATCGGCGCCCGCGGTGAGCGTGGTGTAGAGCAGCCCCAGCGAGCTGACGATCCCCTCCACCTGGCCGCCCACGGCGCCCGCCTGGAAACGGACCCGCTCGCCCACGCGAAACGGCCGGGCGCTGAGCAGAACCATGCCGGCGATCACGTTGCCCAGCGTCTGCTGCGCGGCGAGACCGACGATCACGGCGGTGAATGCGCCACCCACGGCCAGTGACTGCAGCGACGCGCCCGCGACGCTCAACGCCAGGATGAGCGCGATACCCATGGTGATCAGGCGGATGAGGAAGCCGAACGTCCCCGCGGTGGCGGGATCCATGCGGCGCATGAACGTGGGCCCTACGAAGCGCCCGACCGACCGCGCCAGGCCCCACCCCAAGGCGAGGACGAGAATGACCGCGAGCACCCGCACGACCGGCTCAAGTTCCGCGACGCCCCAGTTGTAGAGCAGCGAGACCTGCTGGCAGCGAGGCGCCGTCGTGCAGCCACTCTTGTCGTGGCTCTGGTTCAAGAGGATGTGCGACGCGATATAGACGGCGATCAGCCCGATGAGGAAGACCACGGCGCGCCACTGGGCCTTCTTGACCTCGCGCTCGTTGACCTCGAACGACAGCCCCACCTTCTCCCAGGCGTCGCTCCGGGTCTCGAACATGCGATCGAGATTGAGTTGGTCTCTACGTGGCCTGAATTGCCTTGGCATGGCTCCTAGTGTGCATTGTCGGGATCGGGTGCTTGCAGAACACGGCGGGCCGGGTGCGGTTCACGACGAGCCGTGTAGCTCAAATAGTGACTCCTGCTGCGGCTGGCGCGCCGGAGGCGTTGGGTCGGGCGGCCTCAGGAAGGCGCCTCTGCCACGCTCCGAGGGCGCCAGATCCGGGCCCTTGATGAGCTCGGCCAGACGCCTGCGCTCCCGCTGCGGCGCATACGCACCACGGCGGTAAAGCTCACGATAGCGCGGCAGGAGGTCGGAACGGTGCTCGGCCAGCCACTCCATGAACAATCCCCGCACCTCCGCTCTCAAATGCAGTGCAATACCGGAAACATAGGCCGCACCGGCCTCGCTGGCCATCTCCAGAATCTTCGCCACCTGGGCCGGATCGTCGTTGATCCCGGGCATGAGCGGAGCAATCAGAATGCCCGTTCTGATCCCCGCCCGGGTCAGCTCGGCCACGGCCTCCATCCGGGCCCGCGGGTTGGGCGTGTGCGGCTCCGTCGCCCGCCACGCCTTCTCCTCCATCGTCGGAATCGACAGCGCGGCGCCGAAGTCCGCGCGCTGCGCCAGCTCCGTCATGAGGTCCAGATCCCGGAGCAGCAGCGGTGACTTGGTGAGGATCGAGCCGGGATTGCGCGCCTCGATCATCGCCTGCCAGATGCCCCGCATCAGCTTGTAGCGGCCCTCCACCCACTGGTACGGGTCCGTATTGGTCCCCAGCGCGATGTGCTCCCCCTTCCACGACGGCCTGGCCAGCTCGGCCCTCAGCCGCTCGGGCGCGTTGACCTTGACCACGATCTCGCGCTCGAAATCCCGCCCGGTGTCGAAGTCCAGGTACTTGTGGGTGGGCCGGGCAAAGCAATAAATGCAGGCGTGACTGCATCCGCGGTACGGATTGATCGTCCACCGGAACGGCATCTGGGATGCCTCTGGCACCCGGTTGAGGATCGACTTGGCCCGCACCTCGTAAAACCGGGTGGGGACCGCGTCCGGCGCCTCGAAATGGCGGATCACGGCGTCGTCGCGGTAGCCGGGCAGGCGGGCCCGTTCCTCCTCCTCGATGCTGAGATTGCTCCATCGCACGAACATATGTTCGCATAGGTCCCAGACGGACCTCATTAGCAGGGCTTCTCCCCCTTCCGGATGAGCCGGGCTTCACCGCCCGGACGGAGGCGCCCGCGGGCCGGCGGGCTTACCCTCAACTGTGTGTCTCGTCGCACCGAACGACCGCTGACGACCGCGCTCGGCTGGCGGCTGCCCTGGTGGCTGCTGGACATCGGGCCGGTCGCGTTCGTGTTCATCTGCGGCGCGGCCCCCCTGGCGGCCAAGCGGGTCGTCGGTGACACCTCGCATGGTGCGCTGCTGCTGGGCCTGGTCATCATCACCGCGGCGCTCCTGGTCCGGCATCGCGCGCCGCTGGCCGTGCTGGGACTCGCCCTCGCGATCGAGGTCTCGCTGGGCTGGGGCCCGGTGGTCCTGTTCCCGGTTCTGCTGGCGCTGTTCAACGTGGCCGAGTACACCGAGCGCCCGGCCGTGATCAGCGCCACGATCGTCACCGGTGCCGCGACGGTGGCGACGCTGCTCGTCCACCACGACCAGATCACCGCCGGGGCCGTGGGGTCGCGCCTGGTGGTCATCGGTCTGGTGGTGGCGGTGGCCCTCTATCTCCGCGCCCGGGCCGACTACATCAACGGCCTGAAGGAGCGGGCCGAGCGGCTGGAGCGCGAGCGCGAACTGCTCTCCCAGCAGGCGGTCGGCGACGAGCGCGTGCGCATCGCGCGTGAGCTGCACGACGTCGTCGCCCACAACGTCTCACTGATGGTGGTCCAGGCGCAGGCGCTCGCCGCCACCGGACCGCAGACCACCCAGCACGAGACCCTCGGCCACGTCGCCGACCTGGGGCGGGAGGCGCTGTCAGAGATGCACCGCATGCTCGGCGTCCTGCGCCTCCAGAACGGCGGGACGCCCGAGCTCGAGCCGCAGCCCGGCGTGCGCGAGCTGCCCACGCTCATCGAGCGCACGCGCCAGGCGGGCCTCGAGGCCACGCTCTCCGTGGAGGGGGCGCCGCGCGAGCTGCCGGCCGCGGTGGACCTGTCCGTGTTCCGCATCGTCCAGGAGGCGCTCACCAACGTCATCCGTCACGCCCACGCGCACCGGGCGACGGTCACGCTGGGCTACGCCCCCGACGCCCTGGAGGTGACGGTCCTTGACGATGGCACCGGCCCCAACGGCGACCGCAGCGAGGGTGGGCATGGGCTGGTGGGGATGCGCGAGCGCGTCGCTCTGTTCGGCGGCGAGCTCGAGACGGGGCCGCGGACCTACGGCAACGGCTACGGCGTCCGCGCCCTCATCCCCACCCGCTGATCCGATGACCGCACCCTGATGCCCAAGCTCCGCCTGCTCATCGCCGACGATCAGCCGCTCATGCGAGCCGGCTTTCGCGCCGTGCTCGAGGCCACCGGCCAGATGGAGGTGGTGGCCGAGGCCGGCGACGGCCTGGAGGCGGTGAGCGCCGCACGAGCCACCAAGCCCGACGTCGTGCTGATGGACATCCGCATGCCCAACCTCGACGGGATCGAGGCGATCCGGCGGCTGCCCAACCACCGGGTGCTGGTCCTCACCACGTTCGGCCTGGACGAGTACATCGTCGAGGCTCTGCGCGCCGGCGCCAGCGGCTTCATCACCAAGGACGTCCCCGCGGACGAGCTCGTGCGCGCCGTCCGCGTCGTCGCCGCCGGCGAGGCGCTGCTCACCCCGGCGGTCACGCGCCAGTTGCTTGACCGAGTGGCGCGGCGACTCCCCGCCCCGGTCGGCCACACCCCGGAGTCCCTGGCCGAGCTCACCGACCGCGAGCGCGAGGTGCTGGAGCTGCTGGCGCGGGGGATGTCGAACGCCGAGATCGCGGATGCGCTCGTCGTCGGCGACGCAACCGTGAAGACGCACGTGTCCAACGTGCTCATGAAGCTGGGGTTGCGCGACCGCGTCCAGGCCGTCGTGCTGGCCTACGAGATCGGGCTGGTCAAGCCCGGCACCGGCTCCGCACCACCTCCCCCGTAAGGCGGAGACGCGGCCGCGCGTCCGCTGCATGCCGGAGGCGCCAATCGCTCCGACGGCCGACGACACGGCCGCCCCCCACGCCGATCATCTCGGCATGCCAACCACCACGAACATCATCGAGACCCGCGGGGTCACCAAGCGCTTCGGCGCGCGGGCCGCGGTCATCGACCTCGACCTGACGGTCCCGCGCGGATCGGCCTTCGGGTTCCTCGGCCACAATGGGGCCGGCAAGACGACGCTCATCCGCATGCTGCTCGGCCTCACCCATGCGGACGCCGGATCGATGCGGATCTCCGGACGACCGGTACCCGAGGAGCGGGCGGCGGTCCTGGCCCGCGTCGGGGCGATCGTCGAGGAGCCGCACTTCCACGGCCACCTCAGCGGCCGCGAGAACCTGCGCGTCATCGCGGCCGTGCGCGGCCCCGAGGTCCGGGGGCGGATCGACGGCGCGCTGCGTCGCGTCGGGCTCCTGGACCGCGCCGATGACCGGGTCCGGACCTACTCCCAGGGCATGCGCCAACGCCTGGGCGTGGCCCGCTGCCTGCTCGCCGACCCCGAACTGCTCATTCTCGACGAGCCGATGAACGGCCTGGACCCCGGCGGCATCCTCGAGTTCCGGACGATGATCGGCGAGCTGACCGGGGAGGGCCGGACGGTGTTCCTCTCCTCCCACCTGCTCGACGAGGTGGAGAAGACCTGCGACGCGGCAGCGGTCATCGACCGCGGGCGGATCATCGCCCAGGGCCCGATCTCAGAGCTGGTGCAGGACGAGCACAACGAGATCGACATCGGCTGCGATGACCGCCACGCCGCGCTCGACCTGCTCGACGGACACCCCTCGGTGGCCGCCGCCTATCCCACGCCCGACGGGATCCGGGTGACGATGGCCGGCATCGACGGCGCCGCCGCCATCAACGCCCGCCTGGTCACCGGCGGGATCCTGGTGTCGCGGCTGGAGCCGGTCCGCGAGTCCCTGGAGCACCGCTTCCTGGAAATGACGTCTCGAGTCGGAGGTGAGGCATGACGTTCACCGTGGCCCGTCAGATGATCGGCGCCGAGATCCTCAAGGTCCGGCGCAACCGCGGCGTGATGGCCTTTGCCCTCCTGCTCACCGTCGGCGTCGTCGTGCTCCTGTACGGCTACGTCGCCATCCAGCACTCCTCCAATCCCTTCCAGAACGAGCCGGCGGGCGGCACCCTTGGGATGCACCGGGGCATCCGCGACCTCGGCGAGTTCTTCGGGATGCTCGCCGCCGTCCTCATCGGAGCCGAGGTCGGGACCGCCGACCTCTCCAGCGGAGTCTTCCGCGACCTGGTCACCACCGGGCGCTCGCGCCTGGCCCTGTTCGGCGTGCGCCTGCCGGCGGCGGCGATCGTCACGCTGTGCCTGAGCGCCGCCGCCTATGCCCTGGTGCTGGTGGCGACGTTCGTCTTCGCCGGCGGGACCCCCACGCCCGGGCTCGGCCTCATCCTGCAGGGCGCCGGCTGGATCGCCCTGGCCAACGTCGTGGTGGTGGCCCTGGCGGTGGGTGTGGGCTCGCTGACCGGCTCGCGCGCCCTCACCCTGACCGCGGTCATCGGGTGGCAGGCGATCGTCACCAACATCCTGGTCAACGTCTCCTCACTGGGTTCGGCACGCAATGCCCTGCTCACGCCTGCCTTGACGCAGATCATGCCGCTCAACGTGGGGGGCGACCACCCGGTGATCATGGCCACCGGGGTCGCCGTGGTCGTCATCTGCGCCTGGCTGGTCATCCCCCAGCTGGTGGGCGCCTGGCGCACCCGGACCCGGGACGCCTGAGCGTGAGCGGGCACCGCGCGTGCCCGCCGACGAACGCGATCGCGCCGCGGGCGACTCAGCCCGCGGCGCGGGCCACCAGCGAGGCCTCGCCACTCAGCGTCTGGCTGGTGGCGGCGGCGATCTCGACCTCGACGAGGTCGCCCGGCTCGCCCAGGCCGTCGAAGTTGACGACCTTGTTGTGGCGGCAACGCCCACGCAAGCGCGTCGGATCGTTGCGCGAGGGTCCCTCCACCAGGACGTCGAGGGTGCGGCCGACGAACCGCTGGGCGCGCTCGCGGGCACGGCGCTGGATGACCTCCACCAGCCGCTCCATGCGCGCGACCTTGACCTCATGCGGGATCTGGTCGGGCATGGTGGCCGCCTCGGTCTCCCGGCGGGGCGAGTAGATGAAGGTGAAGGCGCCGTCGAAGCCCACCTCCTCGGCAACCTCGAGGGTCTGCTCGAAATCGGCCTCGGTCTCCCCGGGAAAGCCGACGATGATGTCCGTGGTCAGCGCGCAGTCCGGCACGTGCTCGCGGATGAGCGCGACGCGATCCAGGTAGCGCTCGCGGGTGTAGGTGCGCCGCATGCGCTTGAGCACGGGGCTGGACCCCGACTGCAGCGGCAGGTGGATGTGCTCGCACAGCGCCCGCAGCTCGGCGTGAGCGCGGATGACGTCCTCGCGCATGTCCTTGGGGTGCGGGCTCGTATAGCGGATGCGCTCGACGCCGGGTACCGCGTCGATCTCACGCAGGAGCTCGGAGAAGGTGACGCGCGCATCCCGCGGCAGGTCGCGGCCGTAGGAGTTGACGTTCTGCCCCAGCAGGGTCACCTCGCGCACCCCGTCGGCGGCCAGGCGGCGGATCTCCTCGCACCAGCTCAGCGGCCGGCCGGCTCACCTCGCGCCCGCGCGTCGAGGGCACGATGCAGTAGGAGCAGACCGAGTTGCAGCCGACGCTGATCTGCACCCAGCCCTGGAAGTCGCGGGCGCGCTTGGCCGGCAGGTGCCCGGTGAAGCCCTCGAACTCGAAGAAGCCCTGGGCGGTGAGCGAGTCCGAGGTGAGGAACTCGGCCAGCTTGTGCACCTGGCCGGGGCCGAAGGCGACGTCGACGAACGGGAAGCGCGCGAACACCTCCTCCTTGACCGACTGCGCCCAGCACCCTCCCACGCCGATCACCGTGCCCGGCTGCTCGCGCTTGAGGCGCTTGGCCTCGCCGAGATGGGCCACGAACTTGCTGTCGGCGGCCTCGCGGATCGAGCAGGTGTTGAACAGGATGAGGTCCGCGTCGGAGCGGCTGCCGGCCTCGGCGTAGCCCAGCGACTCCAGCATCCCCTTGATGCGCTCGGAGTCGTGCTCGTTCATCTGGCAGCCGAACGTGGTCACGTGGTAACGGCGCGGCATGGGGGCCAAGGGTAGTGCCTTGGCCCCCGCGCGCTGTCAGCTACAGCTCGTGGCCCAGGTGCACGCGTCGAAGCCGCTGCCGGCGGCGTCGGGCGCCGACGGGGTCCCGATCACGTTGCTGTTGGAGTCGATCAGCTGCATCTCCTCGGAGGTGGTGAGCTTGACCGCCGTGCCGTTGACCGTGCCGGAGCTGAAGGCCGGGTTGGTCAGGTTGGGCAGCGCGGCGAAGCCGGCGTTGGTTCCGATCTCCAGCGGCGTCTCCTCGATCCACTCCGCCGTAGCGTGCGTCGAGGGGTACGGGACGGTCGTGGAGAACGACTCGCCCTTGGTGACGTCCTGGATCGTGATGCTCCACACGTCGGCGTCGTTGACGACCTCGGAGATCGAGGCGTGCATGTGGTCACCGGGCGAGACCGTCATGTTGCTGATCGAGGTGGACGGCGCCGGGACGAGCTCCCACCACGCCGAGTACGACGGAGCACCGGTGGCGTCCACGTCCTGCTCGGTACCGGTCTGGATGAGCGTCGAATCGGTGACCGTGCAGCCGGCGTCGACGCACCCGCCACCGATCCCGATCCAGTCCGACGACGCCTCGGCCTGGCCAGAGGTGTGCGGCGTGGCGGCCGGAACCGTCCAGTCGCCGGAGATCGAGTTGAACAGCTTGCTGCCCTGCTCGAGCGTGCCCTGGCTGTAGCCGAACCAGTTGCTGCTCTGATTGGCGTTGAGCGTGAGGCCCGGGGCCAGGTGCAGCAGCTGGCCGTGGGCGCTGAGTCCAGCCGCACTCGCGCTGCCGGCGCCCACCGCGACGGCCGCCAAAGCGACCGTCAGCGACGCCGCGAGCCGTGCTGGCACGCGTCCGCGCCGCGGCCGAGAAGCCTGAAACATGGGTGTCCTTTCTGGGCGGCGCGGGCCCACCAAGCCGCCGGCCTCCCGTCTCTGGCCCGCAGCCGGGGTATACCCGGATCCGGTCCAGTGAACACCCCTGTTTAAGGAGACTTAGGCTGTCGGGACCGGTGCTCGGACGTCGCCGCCATCGCTTGAAGCGCTCCCGCTAGCGGGCGTATTCGACCGCGCGCGACTCGCGGATGACGGTGACCTTGATCTGCCCGGGGTACTCGAGCTCCTTCTCGATCTCGCGCGCGATCTCATAGGACAGCAGCGTGGCGGCGTCGTCGTCGATGTCCCCTGGGGCGACCATGACCCTGATCTCGCGTCCCGCCTGCATCGCGTAGACCTTGTCCACGCCCTTGTGACGGGTGGCGATCTGCTCGAGGTCGCGCAGGCGCTTGACGTACTGCTCCAGCGACTCGCCGCGGGCGCCCGGACGCGCTCCAGACAGCGCGTCGGCGGCCTGGACGATGACGGCCTCGATCGTCTGGGGCTCGACCTCGTTGTGGTGCGCCTCCATGGCGTGGGCCACCGCGGCCGACTCGCCGTACTTGCGCGCGAGATCGCCGCCGACGAGCGCGTGCGGGCCCTCGATCTCGTGGGTGACCGACTTGCCGATGTCGTGCAGCAGGGCGGCGCGGCGCGCCGTCTTGGCGCTGGCACCCAGCTCCTGGGCCATCATGGCGGCCAGCTGGGAGACCTCGATCGAGTGCGCCAGCACGTTCTGGCCGTAGCTGGTGCGGAAGCGCAGACGGCCCAGCAGCTTGACCAATTCGGGGTGCAGTCCCTGGACGCCGGCGTCGAAGGCGCCCTGCTCCCCCAGTTCGACGATGTGGCCCTCCAGCTCGGACTTGGTCTGGTAGTACATCTCCTCGATCCGGGCGGGGTGGATGCGCCCGTCCTGGAGCAGCTTCTCCAGCGTGAGCCGGGCGATCTCGCGCCGCACGCCGTCAAAGCCCGAGAGCACGACGGCGCCCGGGGTGTCGTCGATGATGAAATCGACGCCGGTGAGGTTCTCCAGCGCACGGATGTTGCGGCCCTCACGGCCGATGATCCGCCCCTTCATGTCGTCGGTGGCCAGCTGGACGACGGACACCGTAGTCTCGGCGGCATGCCCCGCGGCGAGCCGCTGCATGACGACCGAGAGGATGTTGCGCACGCGGCGCTCGGCCTCGCGTTTGGTCTCCTCCTCGATCTCGCGGATCTTCCGGGCCGACGCGTGCCTGGCCTGCTCCTCGACCTCCTGGAGCAGGAGCTCCTTGGCGCGGGCCGCGGAGATCCCGGCGACGCGCTCGAGGCTGGTTGCCACCTCAGTGCGCTCGCGCGTCAGCTCCTCGCGTTGCCCGGCCAGCTCGCCCTCGCGTCGCTCGAGTGCGGCCTCGCGCCGCTCCAGAGCCGCGGTGCGCTCGGTGAGCGCCGCCTGCAGCGCCGACGCGGTCGCGGCATCGCGTTCCGCGCTCGCTGGGCTGGCGCCGTGCGTGCGCCCGTAGAGAATCGCCGCCACCACGATTCCGACCGCAATGAGCGCTGCGGCACCGATGATTTCCATGGTCGTTTCCTCTCATATGGCCCAAGCCAATCCGGGCCGCAATCCCACTGTTCATGATGTTTTGAGAGCGACCGAGCGGCCCGTGCGGGAGCACGGGACAGCCATCCCAGGCAACGGCACTCAGCGATCCAGCTAGTCGGCTAGCCCGACATCGATCTGGACCGTCGCACCGATCCGTTGTGGATTGCCGTCAACAAGAAGATCTCTGTGTTCGATATCTGGGGATTTGCTGGCGTTTTGCGGCCACAGGGCCGTTCGTTCACTGGCTCAATCGTAGTACCGCAGTGTTGCGGGCGCAACGCGTTCGTAACACGCGTCGCAAACTGCAACGACGCGGTCAGTCAGCCGTCGGTCAGCTGTCGTGCGCGGCGCTGAGCGGCTGCCCTGGGAAGAAGGGCCACTCCTCGAACCCGCTACAGCGACCGTCGGCCTCGAGGGTAACGATCCAGAGGTCGCGGTAGGCGCGCGCCGGGGGACCGCCGTAGGCCACCTCGACGCGGGCGACGCCGATGTTGCCCTCGATGGCGACCGGCGCCCAGTCGAGCGTGAACTGTTCGCCGGGGCCCTCGCGCTCCCCCTCCCAGAAGGCGGCGATCGCGCCCAAGCCGGTGATGGTCTCCGCAAATGGCGCCGGGCTGTAGGTCGCCTGCACCGTGAACAGTTGCTCCAGCTCAGCGGTGCCCGCGGTGCGCCACGCCCGCTCGTAGCTCTCGATCCAGCGGGCCAGGCCGGCGCGGTCCATACCCCGCGTCAGTCGTCCCGGGCATGGGCGGCCAGGGCGTCGAGGGCGAGCTCTGACTCGTAGCCCTTGCGCAACAGCATGCCCAGCGCCCGGTTGCGGTCGCGCCGGTCCTGCGGCGGGTCCGGGAAGCGCCGGCGCAACAGCGCAAGCGCGCGGTCAAGCTCGCTCTCGGGCTCCCCGTCATCACCCTCGCGGGTGGCCTCCTCGGCCAGTGCCGCGTCGGCGAGGTGGCGATCGAGGCCGCGCGAGAGCAGCGTGCGCCGGATGCGCTCGGCGCCCCACTGCTCGAGCGTCCGCTTGTCGGCGACGAACAGCCGCGCGAACCTGCTGTCGTCGAGGAAGCCCTGCTCGCCGACGATCCGGATCACGGTCTCGGTCTGCTCCTCGGAGACTCCGCGCCGCTGGAGGTGCTGCCGAACCTCGCTCACGGTGCGCTCACGCGCATTCAGATAGGCGTAGGCGAGGTCAAGCGCCTTCTGGAGGCGCTCCTCCTCCGAGATGGCGCCGTGCGCCCCCGGGCCGTCCTCAGACGACTCCAGGGGCTCTCGCTCGGTCTCGATGTGGCGCACCACCCGTAGCGGTCAGCGTGTGCCTGCTGCCATCGGCCGGCTGTCCTAGGCCGCGGGTGCGACGGCGGCCAGCGGCGCCTCATCGCGCCCGATCTCCTTGACCAGGTCCCGGCCGATGCCCAGCGCGGAGTAGACCTTCTCCTCGATCTCGCTGGCCATCTCCGGATGCTCGTCCAGGAAGGCCTTGGCGTTGCCGCGCCCCTGCCCCAGCCGCTCGTCTCCGTAGGAGAAGAACGAACCGGACTTGCTCACGATGTTGTGCTCGATGCCGTAGTCCAGCAGGCAGCCCGAGGTGGAGATGCCCTTGCCGAACTCGATGTCGAACTCCGCCTGCTTAAACGGGGCCGCCACCTTGTTCTTGACCACCTTGACCCGGACCCGGTTGCCCACCGCCTCGGTCCCGTCCTTCAGCGTCTCGATCCGCCGGATGTCCAGCCGCTGGGAGGCATAGAACTTCAGCGCCCGGCCGCCGGGCTGGGTCTCGGGCGAGCCGAACATCACGCCCACCTTCTCCCGGATCTGGTTGGTGAACACGCACAGCGTCTGGGCACGGTTGAGGTTGCCGGCGAGCTTGCGCATCGCCTGGGACATCATCCGGGCCTGCGCCCCGACGGTCTGGTCGCCCATCTGGCCCTCGAGCTCCGCGCGCGGCGTGAGCGCCGCCACCGAGTCGACGGCGACCAGGTCCACGGCACCGGACCGGATCAACATGTCCACGATCTCGAGCGCCTGCTCGCCGTAGTCGGGCTGGGAGACGAGCAGCTCGTCGATGTCCACGCCGATCCTCTGCGCATACAGCGGATCCATCGCGTGCTCGGCGTCGACGAAGGCGCACACCCCACCGAGCTTCTGCGCCTCGGCGATGATGTGGTAGACGAGCGTGGTCTTACCGGAGGACTCCGGGCCGAAGATCTCGACGATCCGGCCACGCGGCACCCCACCGATCCCGAGCGCGATGTCCAGCGACAGCGCGCCGGTCGGGATCGCATCGCAGTTCACACGCGCGTCGGGGTCACCCATGCGCATCACGCTGCCCTTGCCGAACTGACGCTCGATCTGGGTCAGTGCTCCCTGGAGGGCGGCCTGGCGCTTGGCGTCGGCCTTGGGGTCAGACGCGCCGACGGTTGCGCTTCTCTCGTTCTCGCTCATGCTCGCTCTCCAGTTCCTTGTCTCTGCGCGTTTGAACCCACCACGGTACGTCTGCCGGCGGACGGAAAAACCACGCTAGCCCGGGGCCCTGTGACGAAACAAGACGCATCTGTGACGGCCGGCAAACAAATGCGTGACGATTGTGTGCATGAAGCCGGACGACTCCTTCGCCGACATCCCCGACGAGGTCCGCCGCCGAGTGGCCACCGGCGAGCGCATCGCGCTGCTCCTGCTCGACTCCCTCGGACTGAGTTTCCTGCACCGCCATGACGATCACCCGCTGCTGGAGCGGCTCGAGATCACGCCGCTGCGCTCGCAGTTCCCCTCCACCACCACCGCGCACGTGACCACCGTCCACTCCGGGCTTGGAGTGCAGGAGCACGGGCTCTACGAATGGAACGTGCTCGAGCCCGAGCTGGACAGGATCATCTGCCCGCTGCGCTTCACCCTCGCCGAGTCCACGGTCTCAGGAGAGCTGGAGGGCCGGCTGGATCCGGCGGCGCTCCTGCCGGGACCGACGCTGTACGAGGCGTTGGGCGTCCCCAGCTTCGTGCTCCAACCGCAGGCGATCGCCGACTCCGTGTTCACACGCCAGGCCACGCGCGGCGCGACCGTGCATGCGTTTGACACGCCGGCCGATGGCATGCAGGCGCTCGCGGGCCTCATGGCCATCGTGGACGGGCCCGCGTACGCGTCGCTCTACTGGGACGAGATCGACCGCGCCGGTCACGAGCGCGGCCCCGACTCGCCCGAGTTCGACAAGGCAGCCCGCGCGGCGCTGGACGCGATCTACGACCGGCTTGCGGAACTGCGCGACGTCACCGTGCTGCTGACCGCCGACCACGGTCAGGTGCCGGTGTCCCCCGACCGCGTGGACTACCTGGACGAGCTCTGGCCCGAGCTCCCGGCGATGCTGTCCCAGCCGCGGCCCGCCGGCTCCTCACGCGATGTCTTCCTGCACGTGCGCGAGGAGCACGTCGAGACGGTGCTGGCCGAGCTGCCGGCGCGGCTTGACGAGGCGGCCGGCGGGGGCTCTGGTGGGGCTGGTGGTGGGACTCGAGTCCTCCGCGCCGCGGACCTGTTTGACCGGATCGGGCCGCGGCTGGCCGCCCGGCTGGGCCAGGTGGCCGTACTGGCGGCGCCGGGGCGCCAGGTGTGGCTGCGCTCGGCGCCGGCCAACGAGCGCTGGTTCCGCGGACAGCACGGCGGCCTGGACCCCGCGGAGACCGAGATCTACCTGGCTGAGGTCCGTCCCGGCTAGCCCGTACCACCGGGCAGGACCGAAGCTGGTTACATGGAATGTGCCCTAGGGGAAGCGGACCCACCCGCCGAGGGAGCCTTGCCCGCGCCGACGCGCGCCGGACCTCCCGCCGCCCTAGTTGCGAGAATTGCAAGGTAGACATAACTAACGACCTTTTGGAGAGACCGTGTCCCCTCTCGTCGAAGCTCTGAAGAACGAGCACACAAAGCGCATCCTGTACGTCACCGGCGTCCGCCGCCCGTCGCTGACCCAGCGCGAGACCCCGCACTACCGGATGCCCAAGCTTCAGGCCAATGGCGGCTACCTCCGCCTCAAGAAGTACGACGGCCCGGAGATCCCCCGCGAGGAGTACGAGAACCTCGCGTACACCACTTATTCCACCGACGACGCCACCACCTTCGCGCCGATCACCTCGTGCACCGGCGAGCTGGAGCTCAAGGGCTTTGAGTCCTACGGCAAGCCCGACCTCGATGGCGTGTGGACCGAGAACGCCAAGAAGTGCCCGACCATCGTCAAGTACGTCGAGTCGATCGGCGCCCGCTTCGGGCGGGTCCAGCTGCTCAAGATGAAGCCCAACACGATGCGCGAGTGCCGCTGGGGCCTTCATCTGGACAACAACAACGCGGCCAACAACCCCGAGGAGAACGGTTGGGTCGTGCGCTCGTGGCTGGAGCTGACCGACGACGACTCCAGCGCCCTCGTCGTGCGCCGCGACCAGTTCTCCAGGGCCTCAGAGGTCAAGATCGCCCTGCCCAAGTACCAGCAGGCGGTGGTCGACTCCGAGTTCCTGTACCACGGCGGCTACCACCATGGCCCCGGCACCCGCTACGCGCTGATCACCAGCGTTGAGAGCGGCCCCGCCACGGAGCAGTGGATCGAGTCCCAGCTGCCGTAGTCAGCCGGGCAGAGTCACGCTGGCCAGGGCCTCGTAGCGCGCGGGGCCCTTGCCGAGCCGTGAGGCAAACAGCGTGACCGTGGTGGCGGTGAAGCGCATCGCCTCGGGCGCGGGGAGCTCCTGGGGACGGAGGCGGGCTTCCCGCGGGACGCGGGCCACGGTGACGTGGGCCAGGAAGGGCCGCGTCTCGGGCTGGTAGAAGCCCCCCTCCGCCAGCGCCCGGGCCAGCACGGATTGCACCGCGGCCAGCCCACCGCCCTCGTCGCCGAGCTCGACCGTGAGAACGCGCGGGCGACGAGGCGGGAGCCACAGCGCATCGCCGAGCGCGAGTTCGGGGGCCGGCAGGCCGAGGACCACCCTGCAGGCCGCGGCGATCTCCTGCACCTCCGCCACCGGTCGCGGGCCCAGGAAGCACAACGTCACGTGCAGCGAGTCGGGCACCACCAGGCGCAAGCCGCTCACCCCGGCGGCATGCTCGCGCCCCCAGCGCAAGAGCGCGGCGCGCACCTCCGCGGGCAGTTCGAGCGCAACGAAGAGCCGGACGCGCTCCTCGCTCGCCGGGGCGGTCACGAAGCGGCGTCGGGCGGGCGGGCGCCGGTACCGGCCGGCGGCTCGTCGGACTCGCCGAGCAGGACGCGGCGCAGCATGTGCATGGCCACGGTGACCGAGCGGTCGCGGATGTCCGAGCGCCCGCCCGGCAGCACCGAGCGCCGGGTGAGCCGTCGCGGCGAGTGGGACGGGCCATCTTCTCCTCGCATCCACACCGAGAAGCAGACGAGCCCCACGGGCTTCTCCTCGGTTCCGCCATCTGGGCCGGCGATCCCTGTGATGCCCACGCCCAGTTCCGCGTCAAAGCGCTCGGCGATCCCCTCGGCCAGCGCCTCGGCGACCTCGGTGGACACCGCGCCGAACCGCTCGATCAGATCCGGGTCGACGCCCGCGAGGTCGATCTTGGCCTGGTTGGAGTAGACGACCCCGCCCCCGAGGAAGTACGCCGACGAGCCCGCCCGGTCGGTGATCCGCCCGGCGAAGAGCCCCGCGGTGCAGGACTCGGCCGCCACTAGCGTGTGGCCGGCCAAAAGGCTCGCCAGCTGATCGTCGATGGTCGAGCCGTCGTCGGAGTACAGCGTGTCGGCGTGGCGCCGGCGGATGAAGTCCAGGAACGCGTCATACGCTCCCTGGCCGTCGGGCTGAAACCGGGTGGAGACCTCGATCTCGCCCCGCCGCAGGCACGTCGTGATCTCCAGGGGGGCCAGGTCCAGGCCCGCCTGGACCGCCGCGCGCAGCGTGTTGGCGATCTCGGACTCCGGGATCCCGAACAGCCGCAGGATCTCACGCCGATACTCGACAGCGCCGGTGATCGCCGCGGCAAAGGCCTCGGTCTGGCGGGCCATCTCCCACATCGGCTGAAGCTCACGGGGCGGCCCGGGCAGAACGACCACCGTCGGGCCGTCGCCGTCGCGGGGTGGGACGACGAGCCCGGGGGCGGTTCCCACGGGCTCGAGGATCGTCGCGCCCTCCGGGATGACCGCCTGCTTGCGGTTGGACTCGCGCACGGAGTCGGGGTCGAGGTCGGGCCAGCGCTCCATGAGCGGCCGCAGGATCTCGGCGATCCGCTCCTCCAGCGGCCCGTCGAGCACCATCTCGCGACCGGAGAAGCGCCCGACGACCTCGGCGGTGAGGTCGTCGGCGGTCGGGCCCAGCCCACCACTGGTGATGATCAGGGCCATCCCGGCGTCGCGCATGAAGTCAAGCGCCGCCAGCAGGTCCTCGGGACGATCGCCGACGATCTGGATCATCGCCGCGTCCACGCCGATCTCGCGCAGGCGCTCGGACAGCCACGGGCCGTTGCGATCCGAGATGATCCCGGTGAGGACCTCGGTCCCGGTGACCAGGATCCCGGCCCGCGGCGGTGTCGCGTCGCCGGACATGCTCACCCCCACCTCATGCGCACTGAGGCTGCTTGCCGACCGGCAGCATCGCGTGCGTTGCCGGCGTGAGGTCAAAGCCGACCGGCTTGCCGGTCGAGGGCACCGTCACCGACACGCCGTTGACCTTCATCTTCACCGACGCGTTGCCGAGCGTCAGCAGCAGCTTGGATGAGGTCTTGGTCGGGATCGTCTGGCCGACGTTGAAGATCTCCCCCGGGATCAGGCGCTTGCCGCGCCCGTCGACCAGGCACACGTAGACCGCGCCCGTGGGAACGAGCTGGAGCTTGACCGTGCTGGCCACGGTGCGCGCCCTCCGGGACGAGCGGTGCCGCGCGGTCGTCGGGGTTGAGGTGACGTGCGTCGGCGTCGAGCTGGAGGTCGTCGTCGATGAGCCCCCCTTGTGGTTGCCGACGAAATACAGCGCCGCGACGATGCCCACCAGCACCACCCCGATGACAACCCACGGCGGGATGAGCGGTCCGCGCGGCTGGCGCGGCAGGCGAGGTGGCCCCACTCCTCGATCCCGGCGGTCGCGCTCGCGCCCCAGGGGCGCGATCTGCCGCATCTCGTGGTCGGTCGGGCGCTCATAGCGGCGCTTGTAGTCGTCGATGAGCTGGCGGCTGTCCAGGCCGAGATAGTCCGCGTACGTGCGCAGGAAGCTCTTGACGTAGACGTCGCCGGGGAGCAGGCCCCATTCCTCGTTTTCGATCGCGCGGAGATATTTGGCGCGGATCTTCGTGCGCCGCTCGACCTCGTTGATGTCGATCTTGGCGCGCATCCGCGCCTCCCGCAGGGTGGCGCCGATATCTGCCATCGCCCGACAGGCTACCGGCGCCAGATGGCGCCGCTAGCCCTCGAACGCGTCGGGTTCGCCGGGCTGCTCAAGCTCGGCGCCGGATGAGTCAAGCGGCTCCTCGGGCGCGGCGGCAGGCTTGGGCGCTGAGGAGCCGCCACCACTGCCGTCGGCCTCTGCGAGATGCGCCAGGATCCGAGGCACGTCGGCCTCGGCGATGAGCACCTGGCGGGGCTTGGATCCCTCATAGCCGGAGATGATCCCGCGGCGCTCGAGCATGTCGATGAGCCGGCCGGCACGCGTGTAGCCCAGCCGCAGCCGGCGCTGGAGCATCGATGTCGAGGCTGTGCCCATCGAGGCCACCAGGAAGATCGCCTCCTCCAGCAGCGGGTCCTCGTTGGCGCTGAGCGCGTCCTCATCACCCGAAGCGCCGTCGCCCTCGGACTCCACCTCCTCCAGGAGCTCCTCCTGGAACTCGGGCTCGCCCTGACGGCGCCACGCCTCGGTCAACTCCAGGATCTGCTCCTCATCGATGTAGGCGCCCTGGATGCGCTGGAGCTTGGAGGTCCCGACGGGCGAGAAGAGCATGTCGCCCTGACCGAGCAGCGCCTCGGCCCCGTTCTGATCGAGGATGACCCGCGAGTCGGTCTGGCTGGAGACCGCGAAGGCGATCCGGGACGGGACGTTGGCCTTGATCATGCCCGTGATCACGTCGACGCGCGGCGACTGGGTGGCCAGCACGAGATGGATGCCGACCGCCCGCGCCTTCTGGGCCAGGCGGATGATCGAGTCCTCGACGTCAGCCGGGGCGACCATCATGAGGTCGGCCAGCTCGTCGATGACGCACAGGATGTAGGGCAGCCGCGGCTCCCCGCGCTTGTCGCGCGCGCGGTTGAGCTCGGGGAGGCTCCGGGTCCGGGCCAGCGACATGATCCCGTAGCGCTGCTCCATCTCCTTGACCAAGTTCTGGAGCGCGTTGGCGGCCATCCGCGGACTGGTGATCACCGGCGTGAGCAGGTGCGGGATCGACTCGTAGTGGTTGAGCTCGACCTGCTTGGGGTCCACCAGCACGATCCGCACCTCATGCGGCGTGGCCCGCAGCAGGATGCTCGAGAGCATCGCGTTGACGCACGCGGACTTACCGGCACCGGTGGTGCCGGCGACCAGGAGGTGCGGCATCTTGGCCAGGTCAGCCCCGATCGCGCGCCCGGCGATGTCCTTGCCCAGCCACACCGTCAGCGGCGACCAGTCGGCGGGCGCGTCCTGGTAGACGTCGCCGAGGTGCACGATCTTGCGCCGCGCATTGGGGACCTCGACGCCCACCGCCTGCTTGCCCGGGATCGGCGCCAGGATGCGGATGTCGGTGGCCGCCAGCGCGTAGGCGAGGTCGTCCTTGAGCTGGGCGATCTTGGCCACCTTGATCCCGGGGGCCAGCCGGATCTCATAGCGCGTGATGTGGGGGCCGGTGACGCGGCCGATGACCTTGGCGTCGATCCCGAAGTGGCCGAGGGTCTCCAGCAGCGTGCGCGCAACCTGCTCCTGCCCGGCGGTGTCGGGCTTGGCCGCCTCGCCGGTGGAGCGGACGAGAAAGCGGGTGTTGGGGACCTGCCACTCGAAGTCGGGGTCGTCGGTGATGGCCTCGCGGTAGCGCCCCTGCGGCGTGAGATCCGCGGGATCGACGTCTGGGCGTATGGGCCGCGGCGCGTCGGGCTCAGGCTCCGCGCGCTCGTCGGAGGCTTCGATCTCGCCCTTGCCACCGGCCCCGTCGGGATCGAACAGAGGTGGCGCCGGATCGTCGCTCTCAGCACGGGCGTCGTTGGGCGGGGCCTCGACGTGAGTGGCGCGAACGATCAGCTCCGCCGTGTCGGGCTCCGGGGGCAGCAGCGGCTCGGGCAGCTGCTCGGGGTCGAGCAGGTCGGGGTCGAGCAGGCGGTCGGCGGTGATGGGCCCGTCGGCGTCGCCGGTCACGGTGACCGAGCGGGCCCGGGAGCGCGTGGCGGCCGCCGCGGTGGCGGGCCGCCGGCCGCCCAGCGTCGACGAGAAGCCGTCGGTGGACCGGCGCACCGCCCGTCCGGTGCCGACCACGCCGGCGCCGGTGGCGCGCACGACCGTCGCGAGGGTGGCGCCGCTCACGAGGATGAGCCCGGCCACGAACAGGAACACGGCCAGGATGTCGGCGCCCAGGGTCGAGAGCAGATGCGACATGGCCCAGAACTCGCCCTGGCCCACGATCCCGCCGCGACGCTCGAAGGCGGCCGCGTGCCAGAACTGGGCGGCCGGGGTCGCCCCGGGCCCGATCCCCAGCGTGCCGGCCGCCAGCATGAGGGTCAGCGCCGCCACCAGGCAGCCCAGCCCCGTGCGCAGAGGTCGCGTCGGCGGGCGCCACTCTCGCATGAGCGTGAGCAGACCGGCCATCACCAGGGCGACGGGCAGCGTGTAGCCGAGGGCGCCGAACACGAACCGGGCGGCGCGGACGGCGCCGTCACCGAGCGTGCCCCCGGCCCAATCGAGATAGGACACCCCGCCCAGGAAGATTCCGAGCGCGACAAGGGCCAGGGCGAGGATGTCCACGTGATGAGGCTCGAGCGCCACCGTGGGCAGCGTCGGACGACTGGCCAGCATCGAGCGCCTCGCCCGAGGCGGGGGTGACTTGCGCCGCGGTTTGGGCTTGGGGCGAGGCTTCGTGCTGGTGGCCATGTCCGAAGTGCTGGCTTCGACGGCGGGGCCCCGCCTCCTGCCTCGCGTGCCCGCGCGAGGCCCTCGCATAAGGGTCTGATAAGGGGTTGGCGACCGGCGTACTTCTGACCCTTACCATCTGCCCTCCAGATGGTTGATTTCGAGCGTCCCCCCCGTGTGCTGGTCGTCGAGGACGACGACGCGATCGCCCAGGTCCTCCAGCGCTCCCTGCGGATGGAGGGCTACGAGGTGCGGGTCGCCGGCGACGGGCCGACCGCGCTGGAGGGCGCGCACGCGTTCCTGCCCGACCTCGTCCTGCTCGATCTCGGCCTGCCCGGGATGGACGGGATCGAGGTGGCCAAGCGGCTGCGCGAGTCAGACGACGACGTGCCGATCCTCGTCCTCACCGCACGCGACGCGGTCGAGTCGCGCGTGGAGGGCTTGGACTCGGGGGCCGACGACTACCTGGTCAAGCCGTTCGAGCGCCAGGAGCTGCTGGCGCGCCTGCGGGCGCTGCTGCGGCGCCGCCCGCCCCGGGGCCAGGCGCACCTCTCGGTGGGCGATCTGAAGCTCAACCCCGACACCCACGAGGTCATGCGCGGCGACCGCCACGTCGACCTCACCCAACGGGAGTTCGAGCTCCTGGAATACCTGATGCGCAACGAGCGGATCGTGATCTCACGCCAGCGCCTGCTGGACGAGGTGTGGGGATATGACCCGTTCTCGATGACGAACACCATCGAGGTGTTCGTGTCCAACCTACGACGGAAGCTGGAATCCGGTGGCGAGCCTCGGCTCCTTCATACGATCCGCGGCGCGGGATACGTACTCCGCGTATAGGCGGGTTCCGATCCGCTGGCGCCTGGCCGGAGGCTCGGCGGCGCTGACGTTCGTCATCCTGGCCAGCTTCGCCGCCATCGTCGGCGTGCTCACGAGCCGGCAGGTCCGGACCCAGTTCAACGACTCGCAGGCCTCCGCGATCAGCCGCCTCCAGCAGGGACTGGCCCCCGAGCTGCAGTACAACGGCCAGTACCTGGATCCGTCGGACATCCTCTCGCTCAGCGACTTCGCCAGCGGCGATCACGCCAAGATCCGCATCTTCGACGACAGCGACGGAATCCTGCTCGCCACCCAGGATGGGGTCGCCACCCCGTCGATCAAGCTCTCGGCGCACGGGCTGTTCGCGGGCCTGCCGTCCCAGACCTCCGGGTACTTCGTCCAGTCGGGCTACCGCGTCGCCGCCCGGCAGCTCGCCGTCAAGCCGCTCGGGACCGTGACGCTCCTCTACGCCCTGCCGCTGTCCAATGTGGACCACACCCTCGCCCGCGTGGAGGCGTTCCTGCTCCTCGGCGTCCTTGGCGGCACCGTGCTGGCCATGCTCGCCGGCCTGTTCGTCTCACAGCGCGCGATGCGCCCGATCGTCGAGCTCACCGACGCCGCGCGCGAGATCGAGCGCACCAGGGATCCCACCCGCGAGATGCCGAGCCCCGAGGCCGAGGACGAGATCAGTGAGCTGGCGCGGACCTTGAGCGGGATGCTCGCGGCCCTCGAGGCGGCGCGCAGCGACACGCAGACGATGCTCGACCGCCAGCGCGAGTTCGTCGCCGACGCCTCTCACGAGCTGCGGACGCCTCTCACCAGCGTGCTGGCCAACCTCGATCTGCTCACTGAGGAGCTGGGCGGCGAGCAGGCCGAGACGGCCGAGGCAGCACTGCGATCGACGCGACGGATGCGCCGCCTGGTGGGCGACCTGCTCCTGCTGGCCCGCGCCGACGCCCGCCGCGTCCAGCCGCACCGCCCGACTGACCTGGCCCACGTCCTCATCGAGGCCGCGGCGGAGCTCGGCCCGATGTCCGAGCGCCACGGGCTGTCGATCAGCGCCGAACCGGCGGTGGTGGACGGCGTGCGCGACGAGCTGCACCGCCTCGTGCTCAACCTGCTGGAGAACGCGGTCCGCCACACGCCGCCGGGCACCCGCATCGAGGCCTCCACCGAGGCTCGCGACGGCATGGCGGTCCTCGTCGTCCAGGACTTCGGGCCGGGCATTCCAGCCGAGCTCTCACCGCGCGTGTTCGACCGCTTCGTCCGTGGCGGGCGCGACGGCGCGAAGGGGTCCGGGCTGGGGCTGGCGATCGTGCGCTCGGTGGCCCAGTCGCACGGCGGCACCGTGGAACTCGAGACGCCCGAGAGCGGCGTGGGAACGCGCTTCGTCATCCGGATCCCCACCGCGCACGTCGCGCAGGCGCCCGCGCCGGTCAGCGTGCCGGCCGAGAACGGCTCGGCTCAGACTTCGACGACGACCGGCAGGACCATCGGGCGCCGGCGCAGCCGCTCGTAGACGAACTTCGCCAGGTCGTCGTGCAGGCTCTGCTGGAGCAGGTCGATCTCCCGCACGCCCTCCCGCGCGGCGACCGTGAGCGAGCGCTCCACCTCATGGCGGATGTCGGAGACGAGGTCGTCGGCCTGCTCGATGAACGGCACCCCGCGGAAGATGACCTCAGGCGGCACGACGGACTCGCCCGTCTGCTCGGACACGGTGGCGACGACGATGAAGATCCCGTCGGCCGACAGCATCCGCCGGTCGCGCAGGGCCACGTCGGCCGGGTCGCCGATGTCGACGCCGTCCACGAAGATCATCCCGGCGGCCTGGCGCTCGCCGATGGTGGCGCCGGCGGAGTCGATCTCCAGCGGGAGCCCGTTCTCGAGCTGGAACACGGCCTCGGGCGGGATCCCGACCGCGTCGGCGAGCTGGGCGTGGAGGTGGATGCGCTTGTGGTCGCCGTGGATGGGCATCACGTAGCGCGGCCGCACGAGGTTGAGCATGAGCTTGAGCTCCTCCACGAAGCCATGACCGGAGGCATGGATCGGCGCCTCGCGCGGGGTGATCACGTTGCAGCCGATGTGGTAGAGGCGGTCGACGGTCTCGTTGACCGCGCGCTCGTTGCCGGGGATCGGCGTGGCCGAGAAGACCACGGTGTCGCCGCTGTGCAAAGTGATCTGGCGGTGGTCGTTGTAGGCCATGCGCCGTAGCGCCGACAGCGGCTCGCCCTGGGAGCCGGTGGAGATGACCACGATGCGATGGTCGGGCCAGTCCTCGACCTCGTGGGGTTGGATGAGCATCCCCTCGGGGACCTCGATATGGCCCAGCGACCGGCCGATGTTGACGTTCTTGCGCATCGAGCGTCCCACCAGTGCGACCTTGCGCCCGAGGGCGGCGGCAGCGTCGATCACCTGCTGGACGCGGTGGATGTTGGAGGCGAAGCTGGTCACGACGATCCGGCCCTCAGCGCGGCTGAAGACCTCCTCGAGGTGCGGGCCCACCTCGCGCTCGGAGGGTGAGAACCCCGGCCGGTCGGCGTTGGTGGAGTCGCCGCAGAGCAGCAGCACCCCCTCGGAGCCCAGCTCGGCCAGCCGGGAGACGTCCGCGGGCGGCCCGTCGACCGGAGTCTGGTCGAACTTGTAGTCCCCGGTGAGCAGCACGGTCCCCAGCTCGGTGCCGACCGCGACCGCGCACGAGTCGGGGATCGAGTGCGTCATGTGGATGAGCTCGATGGAGAACGGGCCGAGCTGGAGCTGGTCGCCGGCGGCGATGTCCTCGAGGTCCACCTCGCGCAGGTTGTGCTCGTCGAGCTTGGAGCGGGCCATGGCGATCGTCAGGGGGCCGCCGAGCACCGGAATCCCGTCGCCGTTGTCGAGCTCACGCAGCACCCACGGGAGCGCCCCGAGGTGATCCTCGTGTCCGTGGGTGATGACGATCGCCTCGATGTCCTCTGACCGTTCGCGCAGGTAGGCGAAGTCCGGCAGCACGAGGTCGATGCCCAGCATGTCGGCGGTCGGGAAGCGCAGGCCCGTGTCGATGACGACGATGCGGCCCTCGTACTCGACCACCGTCATGTTCTTGCCGATCTCGCCCAGGCCGCCGAGCGGCAGGACCCGGAGCTTGCTCACGCGGTCATACGTTCAGGCCGCTCATGCCGCGGCGGCCAACATGCCATGGCGTTCCAGCATGGCGCGCACCACGGCCTGCTCGTCGCCGTCGAGCTCGACGTAGGGCAGCCGCGGCTTGCCGACCGGCACGCCGATCATGTTCAGCGCCGCCTTGTTGCTGCACGCCGCGGGTGCGACCGCCAGGTCCCGGTACACGTCCTTGAGGCCGGCGTCGATCTGGCGCCGGTTCTCCGGCTCGTCGGCCATGCGGCGCATCTCGTCGCCGAAGATGTGGCTGCCGGTGAGGATCCCGCCGGCCTCGCCCATGTCCAGCACGTCGACGAGCATGTCGTCGTTGCCGGCGTAGATGATCATCCCGTCGACGTGGGCCAGGTTCGCATCGTTGGCCTGCTTGACCCCGACGATGTTGTCCAACTGGCCCAGCTCGGCCAGCAGGTCGTTGGGCATGTCCGAGCCGGTGCGCTGCGGGATGTTGTAGAGCAGGATCGGCAGATCGGTGGCGCGCACGATCTCGCGATAGTGGGCGAGGATCCCGCGGCGGCTGGGACGGTTGTAGTACGGGTTGACGTGGAGCAGGCCGTCGACCCCCAGCGCGGTCGCCCGCTCGGTGAGCATCACCGCGTGGCGGGTGTCGTTTGAGCCGACGCCGGCGATGACCGTGCACGTGCCGCGCATCTCGGTGGCGGCCAGTTCGATCACCCGCAGGTGCTCGTCGTCGTTGAGGGTGGCCGCCTCTCCCGTGGTGCCGCAGACGACCAGGCCGTCGGAGCCGTGGTCGACGAGGTGGTGCATCAGTGCCACGGCAGCGTCCTCGTCAAACGCACCCCGCTCGTCGAACGGGGTGACCATCGCCGTCAGGATCGTGCCGAAGTTCACCGTCATCGGCGCCATTATCGCAGGGGCGAGGACGTCAGGGTGACTCGGGGGCCGACGGCGCCGACGGCTCGGCACCGGACTCGAGCAGCCGCTCGTAGACGCGCCAGCGCTTGACCAGCCGGCCCCCCATCGCCTCGAGCCCGCGGTTCATCGAGCTGTTGACCTCGAGGATGAAGCTGGCCTCGCCCTCCTTCTGGCGCACGCGGCTGGCGACGTCGAAGTGCTCCAGGTAGAGCGCCGCGGCCACACCGGTGTGCTGGTACTCGGGCAGGACGCCCAGAAAGCCGACGCGCACGCGGTCGATGATGCGGTTGCGGGCCAGGTAGTAGAACCACCCGAGCGGCAGCAGCCGGCCCTTCATCTTCTTGTAGACCTGGTGGATATCCGGGATGGTGATCGCCATCGCCACCGTCTTGCCCTCCTGCTCGGCGATCATGAACCAGTCGCGCGAGAAGACGAGCTGCATGTCGATGGTGTAGGCGTCCAGGTCGGCCTTGGAGTAGGGCACGAAGCCCCAGTTGTGCGACCAGGCCGCGTTGTAGACCTTGGCGAACTCGTCCATGTCGCTGCGCAGGCGACGCCGGGACATGTGGCGGATGGTGATCCCGTGCTTGGTGTGGGCGCGCTCGGCGACCTTGGGCAGGATCGGGTTCATCCGCTCCCGATCGTTGATCGAGAGGTCCCACCCGAACAGGTCCATCGCCTTGATCAGGCCCGGCGCGGCCTCGTAGCGCGCCTGGTAGTAGCGCGGGTTCCAGGGCTCGCGGATGAGCGGCTCGCGCTCGAACCCCTCGATCAACACGCCCGCCTCGTCGTTGATCTGGAAGCACATGGGCCCGACCATGCGGTCACAGCCGCGCGACCGGCACCACTCCTCGGCCGCTGCCAGCAGCAGGTCGACGATCTCCTGGTCGTCTTCGAACTCCAGGAAGCCGAACATCCCCCACCGGCTGCCGTGGAACTGGTTGAAGGCGAAGTCGATCTGGGCGGTGACCCGGCCCACCACGCGCCCGTCGCGCCGCGCCAGGAAGTACTTGGCCTCGCCGTGACTGAAGAAGGAATTGAGGGGGCGCGTCAGGAACGCGTAGCGCTCGAGCTTGAGCGGCGGGATCCACGTGGTCCCGGCGTGCAGGCGAAAGGGCAACGCGACAAACTCCCGCAGGTCGCTGAAGCCGTTCACGGGTCTCACGTCGATCGGCATGGGCTCGCAACCGTATCGGAGGTGAAACCCCATGAGTCTTGACGAGGACGCGCTGCCGGTACTCGACCACGTGCAGGTGGCCGCCCCGCCCGGGTGCGAGGCGCAGGCGCGGCGGTTCTACGGAGAGCTGCTCGGCCTGGTCGAGGTGGAGAAGCCCGCGGTGCTCGCGTCGCGCGGCGGGGTGTGGTTCGCGCTCGGGGCCGGGGCGCAGCTCCACGTGGGCGTTGCGGAGGACTTTGCCCCGGCGCGCAAGGCCCATCCAGGGTTGCGCATCGAGACGATCGCGCGGCTGGAGATGCTCGCGCGGCGGCTGGCGGCGGTGGGCGCGCCCGTCGTCTGGAACTCGGAGCTGCCCGGCGTCCGCCGGTTCTTCACGGCCGACCCGTTCGGGAACCGGCTGGAGTTGTTAGCGGTCGGTTAAACGGACGGGGAGATGCACGCCTCGGGTCTCGGGCGCGGCACGGCGCGGCCCGGGAGCCGGCAGCGCCTAGCTCAGCGCCCCGGCCTGCTCCCCGCTCCCGCGGACTCGCGGCCCGTGGTAGGGGCCGGGCTTGGGGCGCGCCTTGCCGCCGGGCAGCGCCAGGCGCAGGATGGTGCGCTGGACCATGCCGAGCTGCTGGTGAAACGGCCCCGTGTTGTAGGGCAGCTCGTAGCGCTCGCAGATCTCGCGGACCTTGGGAGCGATCTCGCCGTACCGGGTGCTGGGCATGTCGGGGAACAGGTGGTGCTCCACCTGGTAGCCGAGGTTGCCGCTGATCACGTGGAACATGGGGCCGCCGTCGATGTTGGCCGCTCCGAGGAGCTGACGCACGTACCAGCCGCCGCGCGACTCGTCGTCGGTCTCGTCCTGGGTGAAGGTGAAGGTCTGGTCCGGGAAGTGTCCGCAGAAGATGATCGCGTAGGACCAGACGTTGCGCATCAGGTTGGCGGCCACGTTGGCCGTGAGCGTCCGCACGAACGGCTCACGGAACGAGCGCCGCGCGATGAGCTGGGAGAGCATGCCGTCAGACGTGCCGTCCCGGCGCGCGGCGCGCCGCAACGCCCGCGCGGCCTTGCGGGTGAGGCGGGTGGGACTGTGTCGGCTTTCGTCGCGCGTCTTGGCGGCGATCACGCCGGCCTCGATCGCCGTCATGACCAGCCCCGAGATGAGCGGCCAGGCGATGTAGTCCTTGGTGATCTGCGCCCGGGCCTTGCCGCCGATCCCCTTGAGCTCCTTGCGGACCTGCTTGAGGTCCTTCTCGCCGGCGCGGATCGCGTCGAAGTCGAGGTCGTGCACGGCGACCCCCCACTCGAACAGCATCGCCAGCAACACGTTGTAGAACGGCTGGAGCAGGTAGAACGGGTGCCACTTCTGCGCCGGATCGATCCGCATGATCTCGTAGCCGAGGTCCCGATCCTTGCCGATGATGTTGGTGTAGGTGTGGTGGATGAAGTTGTGGGAATGGCGCCACGCCTCGGCGGTGGAGGCGGTGTCCCAGTCCCAGGCCCGGGAGTTGATGACCGGATCGTTCATCCAGTCCCACTGGCCGTGCATGACGTTGTGGCCGATCTCCATGTTCTCGAGGATCTTGGCCATGCCCAGCGTGCTGGCGCCGAGCAACCACGGGACCCGCCACCGCGAGGCGATGAGCTCCGCGCGCCCGATCAGCGCCAGCTTGCGCTGAAACGCGATCATCGACCGGATATAGGTGGCGTCGCGGTCGCCCAGATCGGCCTTGACCTGCTCGTGGAGCTCGTCGAATTCCCGGCCCAGCGCCTCGATCTGCTCAGGGGTCAGCCGGTGCAGCGGGTTCTCGGAGTTGGCGTCGTCGTGCTCCGGGGCGCCCGGGCCCTTGCCATTGTGGACGGCGGTCGTCGTCATCGCTTCTCCTCGGGGTTCGGGTGCAAAGTGCGCTCTACAGTTCGATCTCGATGGGGCCTTCGGGGGCATGGATGCAGGTCCGGATGACCTCGCCCTCCTCACCGTGGACCTTGCCGTTGCGCAGGTCGCGCACGCGACCGGAGCGCAACTCGCCCACGCAGGTGTGGCAGATGCCCTCGCGGCAGCCGTAGGCCAGGTCGAGGCCGGCCTCCTCACCGGCGACCAGGATCGGCTGGCTGCCGTCGGAGTCGGCCGTGGTGTCTGAGGCCAGGAAGGTGATCGTCCCGCCCTCGCCCTCCTCCCCATCGCCCAGGCCGAGCTTGGGCTGGAAACGCTCCATGTGCAGTCGCTCGATCGCGCCTGCCTCCTCGTAGTGGGTGCTGAAGTCGTCGAGCATCTCGTTGGGGCCCGAGATGAAGGTGTCGCGATCCGGCCAGTCCGGGCACAGGCGGTCCAGGTCGGCCGGGCCCATGCGCCCGTTGTCGGCGGTGAGCTGCTCGTGCAGGACGAACCGCTCATGGCGCCGGGCCAGGGCACGCAGCTCGTCACCGAAGATGACCTCGTCGGCGTGGCGAGCGGAGTGCAGCAGCACAACGTCGCCCAGCTCGCCGCTCTGGTCCAGGTGGCGCAGCATGCTCATGATCGGGGTGATCCCACTGCCCGCGCTGATGAAGAGCAGCTTCGGCGGCAGGCGGTCGGGCAGGAGGAACTCGCCCTCCACCCCGCCGAGTGAGACGATCGTCCCCGGCCGCCCCCGGCGGACCAGGTAGGGCGAGACCTTGCCGTCGTCGACGTTCTTGACGGTGATCGAGATGAGGCCGTCCTCGCGCTGCGGGTCCGAGGTCAGCGAGTAGGCGCGCCAGTGGCGCACGCCCTCGATGTCCAGGCCGATGCGGAGGTATTGACCGGGCTCGTGGCCGCCCCAGCGATAGCCGGGCTTGATGAGGACGGTGGCCGCTTCGCGGGTCTCGTGATCGATCGATTCGATGCGCCCGCGCAGCTCACGCGTGGACCACAGGGGGTTGATCAGCTCCAGATAGTCGTCGATCAGCAGCGGCGAGCTGAGCGCCGCCAAGGCGTCGAGAATCCGGCGCTGGATCGGGTGGACGTTGGGTCTGGCTCCTCGCTCTGGCATGGCTCCCTACTCATGAGTAATATCCGCTTCAGTAGATTTCTACCCGGTTTGTCCCAACCTGAGGCCAAAGCACGTGGCCGAAGCCAAACCCGGGCGGGAACCCAGGGGATGCCGCGCTCGACGCGCGAGCAGCTCATCCTGCGCGTCGCCGGGCAGGTTTTCGCCCAAAGCGGCTACGAGCGCGCCTCGATGGACCGGATCGCGGCACTGGCCGGAGTGTCCAAGCCGATGCTCTACGCCTACTTCGGCTCCAAGGAGGGCCTGTACCTGGCCTACATCGAGCGCACCGGCGGTGAGCTCGTGCAGCGGCTGGTGAACGCCGACCGCCATACCGAAGCCCAGTCACCCGCGCGCCCCTCCACAGGACGGCTGCGGGCGGTGATCAACGAGTTCCTGGCTTTCGTTCAGGAGCACAGCGACGGCTGGACCGTGCTGTTCCGCGAGCTCAACGCGCGCCAGCCGCTGGCCGAGCAGGTCGGCCAGCTGCGCTCCGAGGTCGTCGACGAGGTCCGCCGCATGCTGGAGAGCGCCGACGAGCCGGGATGGGCGGGCCTGCGCCCACCCGCGTCCGAGGGTGTCGCCGAGGCGATCGTCGGCGCCGGCGAGGCGCTGGCCAACTGGTGGCTGAAGAAGCCCGGGGTCCCGCGCCAGGACGTCGCCAACTGGTATGTGGGGCTGGCCCGAGCGGCGATCTCAACCGCCACCGTCCGCGACGGCTGAACGCCGGGCGCTAGTGCCCTAGAACCAGTCCGCCGCCACCACGTTGAAGTGGCGACGCAGGCCGCTGAGCTCGAGCAGCCTCTGCACCGGCGGGGGCCCGGCGGTGATGGCGACGCGGTGACCGGGGCGCGACGGCATGACCAGCGACAGGAGTGGGCGCAGCCCCGTGAGATCCATGAACGCGACCTGCTCGAGGTCGACGAGGACCGCGCGCGCGTTCTGCACCGGACCAAGGGCCAGCTCGCGCTCGAGCAACGGCGCGGTGGCGAGATCGATCTCGCCGCGCAGGGCGACGATCACCTCGTCCTCGCGGCTGACGCTCACCACGTCGAAGTCCGCCCCCGGCTCCGAGAAGATCGGTTCTGAGAACTCGCCCGCGTCGATCGAGAGTCGCCGCCCCACGACACCCATTCTCCGTCCCCGCCGCGGCGAAGTCCATCCCCAATTTCGTGGACGTTCAGGGCGCCCCATCGCCCAGGTCCAGGCGGATCTCTCCGCGGCGGACGCCCAGGGCGATCGCGTGGGCCCGGTTGCGCGCGCCCAGCTTGCTCAGGCAGTGGCGGACGTGGGTCTCGACCGTGGAGTTCGAGACACTCAGGGCCGAGGCGATCCATGTGCTCCCCATCCCCATGGCCACGAGGTTGAGGACCTCGCGCTCGCGGTCGGTGAGGAGCTCGGTGCCCGGCTGGCGGCCCGGTTCCTGCTCCACGTCCCCCGAGGGTGGCGGGAACATGAAGATCGAGAGATGCCGGCCGGGCTCGATGTGGGCGGTGGCGCTGTACTCCACGGCCAGCCGCGGGCCGTCGGGCATCTGGAGCTCGAACCTGCCCCGCTGGGTCCCGTCGTGCAGGAAGGCCGCCCACATCTCGTCCATGTGGCCGCGTGCCTCGCGCGGCGTGAGGTCGTCGACGCGCCGGCCGAGGACCTCCTCCTCGGGCAGGCGCAGCAGCAGGCAGGCGGCCGGGTTCACGGCGACGTAGCGGCGCTCGTCGTCGGCGATCACCATCGGCAGCAGGCTTGAGCGAAAGGACGGTCCCGGTCCGGGCATGGCGGGATTCTTGCCGGATCGGCCCGGGCGCGAAACCCGCCCAGCGAAACGGGCTAGTCCAGAAGCTTCTCGAGCCCCACCGTGGGGGACTCGGTGAGCCCGGCCACCTTGCGCACCGCGAGGAGGACTCCGGGCATGAACGACTCGCGATCGATCGAGTCGTGGCGAATCGTCAGCGTCTGCCCCACGTCGCCGAGGATGACCTCCTGGTGGGCGACCAGGCCGGGGAGCCGGACCGAGTGCACCGGCACCTCGCGGCCGCCGGAGTCCCGCATGAGCGCGGCGGTACGGGCCGCGGTGCCGCTGGGCGCGTCGACCTTGCGATCGTGATGCAGCTCGATGATCTCGGCAGCGGCCATGTGGCGGGCCGCCTCCACTGCGAACCGCATCATCAGGACCGCCCCGATGGCGAAGTTGGGAGCCACGAACACGTTGGCCTTGGCGTCGCGCAGGTCGCGCAGCTCGGCCACGTCAAAGCCCGTCGTGCCGATGACGACGTGAATGCCCGCCGCGACGGCCTGGCGGGCGTTGGCCACCGCCGTCGTGGGGACCGTGAAGTCGACCAGCACCTCGGGCGCGGCGGACAGCACGTCCTCCAGGGACGTCCCCAGCGCCGGGTCAGCGCGGGCGACCAGCTCCATGTCCTCGGCGCCCTCGACGGCCTCGCAGACCGTCGCTCCCATTCGCCCGGCGGCGCCGGTGACCGCGACCCTGATCAGCGACGACGCCATTCCATCAGCCGACCGAGGTCTCAGCGAGCTCCGGCGTCACTTGGCCCAGTGCTTCGTCGAAGCGCCCGGCATCGGGGCCGATCCCGGCGGCCGACAGCCGCTCGGGATCCCACAGCTCGTCGGTGAGAGCCGCGAGATCGGACAACGTCACCGCGTCGATGCACTCCACGACCTCGTCGAGCGCCATCACCGGCGACTCGGCCAGGATCTCGGAGCCGAGCCGGTTCATGCGTGCCCCGGTGGACTCCATGGCGAGCACGACGCGGCCCTTGAGGTTCTCCTTGGCGCGAGACAGCTCCTCGGCGGTGGCCGGCTCAGAGCGGAAGCGCTGGAGCTCGGTGCCGACCACGGACAGCGCCTGGACCAGGTTGTCGGCGCGCGTGCCCACGTAGAGCCCCACCTGACCGGTGTCGGAGTAGGCGCTGGTGAACGAGTACACCGAGTAGGCGAGCCCGCGGCGCTCGCGGACCTCCTGGAAGAGGCGACTGGACGAGGTGCCCCCGAAGATGGTGTCAAGCACGCGCAGGGCAAAGCGGCGGTCGTCGTGGCGCGACAGGCCGGTCGCGCCCAGGCACACGTGGTACTGCTCGGTGTCCTTGCGCTCGAAGCGCCGCCCGGGGCGCATGGCCGCAACAGCGGCATGGTCGGCAGGCGTGGGCACGTCGGGCGCGGCGCCGTTGGGCCGGGCGGGCGGATCGCAGCGCTCGCCGGCGAGCGCCACCAGTGCGTCGTGCTCGACCGCGCCGGCCGCGGCGATGACCACGTTCTCGGGCCGGTAGCGGGCGTGGTGAAAACGCGCGATCTCGGGCGCGGGCGTGCCCGAGATGACGTCGGCCCGCCCGATGATGGCCCGCCCCAGCGGGTCCTCGCCGAACACGGCCTCGCCCAGCATGTCGAACACCTTCTCCTGGGGATCGTCCTCGTACATGGCGATCTCCTCCAGGATGACCTCGCGCTCGGAGTCGATGTCGGTGAGCGCGGGCCGGAAGACCATGTCGGCCATCACGTCGAACGCGTCGACGAGGTGCTCGTCGATCACGCGCGCGTAGACCGACGTGGTCTCCTTGCCGGTGCCGGCGTTGAGCTCGGCGCCCATGCCGTCGAAGATCTGGTCGATCTCCAGCGACTCGTACTTGGCCGTGCCCTTGAACAGCAGATGCTCCAGCAGGTGCGACAGCCCCGCCTCGGCGTCAGCCTCATACCGCGAGCCGGTGCCGATCCAGAAGCCGAGCGACACGGACCGGACGGAGGGCATTGCCTCCGTCACGATCCGGACGCCGGACTCGAGCGTCGTCAGGCGGTGCTGCTGCTCCACGAGCGAGCCGCGCTAGGAACGCGGCCGGTCAGGATCGCGGTCGCGCACACGGCCACGGTCGCGGTCGCGATCGCGATCCCGGTCGCCTCCGCCGCGCGGGCCGCGATCACGGCTGCCACGGTCACCACCACGGGGGCCGCGGTCACCGCGGTCTCCGCCGCCGGAGCGCTCGCGACGCTGGCCGCCGTTCTCGGCGGCGGCGATCGCCGACAGCTCCTCGGGGGTCTTGCCCTGGATCTCGGGATCGTCGGCGAGCCGCAGCCCGATCCGGCCGCGCTCGCGGTCGACCTCGACGACCTTGACGGCGAGCTCGTCGCCCTTGTTGAGAACCTCCTCGACCGTCCCGATCCGCCGCCCGGGGGCGACGTTGGAGATGTGCAGCAGGCCGTCGGTGCCCTTGGAGAGCTCGATGAAGGCGCCGAACGTGGTCGTCTTGACCACCTTGCCGGTGAACTCGTCGCCGACCTCGACCTCCTTGGTCATCGAGCTGATCCGTGCCACCAGCGCGTCGCCCAGCTCCCGATTGGCGGCGTAGACGAGGACCATGCCCTCGTCGTTGACGTCGATCTGGGACTCGAACTCCTCCTGGAGGGCGCGGATCGTCTCGCCGCCCTTGCCGATGAGCAGGCCGATCTTCTCCGGGTCGATCTTGACCGAGGAGATCCCCGGTGCGTACTTGGACAGCTCCGACCGCGGCAGCGTCGATGACGGTGCCCATCTCGCCGAGGATGAACTCGCGGGCGACCTTGGCCTGGGCCAGGGCGTCGCGCATGATCTCGAACGTGACGCCCGTGATCTTGATGTCCATCTGCAGGGCGGTGATGCCGTCCTTGGTGCCGGCGACCTTGAAGTCCATGTCGCCGAGGTGATCCTCGACGCCGGCGATGTCGGTGAGGATGACGTAGTCGTCACCCTCCTTGATGAGGCCCATGGCGATGCCCGCCACCGGCGCCTTGATCGGCACGCCGGCGTCCATCAGCGACAGGGTGGAGCCGCACACGCTCGCCATCGAGCTCGATCCGTTGGACTCGAAGATGTCCGAGACCACGCGGATCGTGTACGGGAAGTCCTCCTGGCTGGGGATCATCGGGACCAGGGCCCGCTCGGCGAGCGCGCCGTGGCCGATGTCGCGGCGCTTGGGGCCGCGCATGAAGCCAGCCTCCCCGACCGAGAACGGCGGGAAGTTGTAGTGGTGGAAGTAGCGCTTGGTCGTCTCCAGCCCGAGCGTGTCCAGCCGCATCTCCTCGCGCGTGGTGCCGAGGGCGACGACTGAGAACGCCTGGGTCTGGCCGCGCGTGAACAGCGCCGAGCCGTGAGTGCGCGGAGCGACGTCGACCTCGATCGAGATCGGCCGGATCTGGTCGGTGCCGCGGCCGTCGGGCCGCTTCTTCTGGACCGCGATCCGCTCGCGGATGAGCGTCTTCTCGAGCTTCTCGAAGGCGCGCTGGGCGTTGGACCGGTACTCCTTGTAGGTCTCGGACTCAGGGTCGCCCGAGTAGTGCTCGAGGATCTGCTCCTCGACCGTCTTGGTCGCGTCCTGGCGATCGAGCTTGTCCTCCACCTGGGTGGCGGCGTCCAGGGCCGCGCCGTGCGAGGCCTTGATCTGCTCGTAGAGCTCGGCGTGGACCTGCGGGATCTCGACCTCGGTCTTGGGCTTGCCGGCCTTCTCGGCCAGCTCGCGCTGAGCGGCGCACAGCTTCTTGATGTTCTCGTGCGCGATGTCGAGCGCGTCGAGGATCTCGGCCTCGGGGATCTCGTTGGCGCCCGCCTCGACCATGAGGATGGCGTCCTCGGTGCCGGCGACGATCAGGTCGAGATCGGTGCTGTCGACGAGCAGCTCCTCGTCGGGGTTGACGACGAAGTTGCCGTCGATCTTGCCGACCCGCACCGCGCCGACGGGCGTCGGGAACGGGATGTTGGAGACCATCAGCGCCGCGGAGGCGCCGTTCATGGCCAGCATGTCGTAGGGGTTGACGTGGTCAACCGACATCGGCAGGGCGACGAGCTGAGTCTCGTAGCGCCAGCCCTTGGGGAACAGCGGCCGGATGGGGCGGTCGATCAGGCGCGCGGTCAGCGTCGCCTTCTCCCCCGCGCGTCCCTCGCGCTTAAAGAAAGAGCCGGGGATCTTCCCGGCGGCGTACATCCGCTCTTCCACGTCTACGGTGAGCGGGAGGAAGTCCACGTCGCGGAGATTGCCCGCGGTCGCGGTACAGAGGACCATCGTGTCGCCCGCGCGGACGACGACGGCGCCGGAGGCCTGCTTGGCCAGCTTGCCGGTCTCGAACGAGATCTCTTTGCCCTCGATCTCGACGGAGACGCGCGTAACGGCGTCAGACATATTCAATTCCCTTCTGCTCCGCCCTTCGGTCGGCGGAGTTCGTTTCTTCGATTCGTTCCGAACCCTGGTGATGCTAGCGGGTCCCCTAGGCCTCAGCGGGATCGCAGGGCACCGATGAGTTGGGGCTCCGGGGGCGGTCTCAGGTGATGTTGACCACACATAAACGGACCGCATGGTCCGCTTGTGCTACCGTAACCGGACCGACCAGTCCAGTTTAGTCCGCCCCGATCGCCCAGGAGCGCAGATGAGCGAAACCCGCACGCCCACAGCCGTCGTCGTCGAACGTCCGCCCCGCGGAGCAACGAGCAAGTGGCTCGTGCTGGTGATCGCCTGCATGGCCCAGTTCATGGTCGTCCTCGACGCGACCGTCGTGAACATCGCGCTGCCCTCCGTGCAGCGCGGCCTGCATTTCTCTCCGGCCAACCTCCAGTGGGTCGTCAACAGCTACACGCTGGTCTTCGGCGGCTTTCTGCTGCTCGGCGGCCGCGCCGCCGACCTCCTCGGCCGCAAGCGCCTGTTCCTCGCCGGCGTGCTCCTGTTCTCGGTCGCCTCGCTGCTCAACGGCTTCGCCCAGTCCTCCGGGATGCTGATCGTCGGCCGCGCTCTGCAGGGCCTCGGCGGTGCGCTCGTCTCCCCCGCCGCCCTGGCGATCATCACCACCACGTTCACCGACGCCAGCGAGCGGACCAAGGCGCTGGGCGTCTGGAGCGCGATCGCCGCCTCGGGCGCGGCCGTCGGCCTGCTCATGGGCGGCGTCCTCACCGACCTCGCCTCATGGCGCTGGGTGTTCTTCGTCAACGTGCCCGTCGGCATCATCACGATCGCGCTGGCGCTGCGCTACGTCGCCGAGTCGCGCATCGAGGTGGAGCACCGCTCGTTCGACCTCGCCGGCGCGGTGACCGTCACCAGCGGTCTCGTCGTCCTCGTCTACGCCATCGTCAAGGCGCAGGCCTACGGCTGGGGCTCGGGCAAGACCATCGGACTGCTGGCGGTCGCGGTGGCGCTGCTGGGCGCCTTCGTCGCCATCGAGGCCCGCAGCAAGGCGCCCCTGATGCGCCTCAGCATCTTCCGCGTCCGCGCACTGGCGGTGGGCGACTCGGTGCTGCTGCTGGTCGCGTCGGGGATGTTCGGGATGTTCTTCTTCGCCTCGCTCTACATCCAGGAGATCCTCGGCTACAGCCCGCTGCGCGCGGGCCTGGCCTTCCTGCCGGTGACCGCCGGGATCATGATCGGCGCCGGCGTCGCCCAGCCGCTGATCAAGCGCGTGGGCGTGCGCAACGTCTCCACCGGCGGCATCGCGCTGGCGGCCGCCGGGATGCTGGTGCTCACCCAGCTTCCGGTGCACGGCAGCTATGTCTCAGACCTGCTGGTCGGGCTGCTGCCGATCAGCCTGGGCATGGGCCTGACGTTCGTGCCGATCACGCTGATGGGAACCAGCGGCGTCTCCGAGGAGGACGCCGGCCTGGCCAGTGGTCTGTTCAACACCGCCCAGCAGGTCGGCGGCTCGCTGGGACTGGCCATCCTGTCGACGCTGGCAGCCAGCCAGACTGCCCGCGTACTGGATGGCACGAGCCAGGCGGCGGTCTTCGCCGCCCGGGTCTCCGGCTACCACGTCGCTTTCCTCGCGGCGGCGATCATGCTGGGCGCCGGCGTCGTGATCATGACCGTGGCCCTGCGGCCGCGGCACATGCGCGAGGTCGAGCGGGCCATCGAGGCGGGCGTGCAGCCCATCCCCGCGTAACCCTCCCGATCCCTCTGTACTAGCGTTCGTCATACATATGGAGCAGAATTCCCATCCGATGGAGGAACGCCGCACCATGCGGGCGGACGCCGAGCGCAACCGACGCCGGCTCATGGAGGCCGCGACGCAGATGTTCTGCGAGCGGGGCCTGGAGGTCGGCGTCGGTGAGATCGCACAGCAGGCCGGCGTCGGCCGCGGGACGCTGTTTCGCAACTTCCCCTCCAAGGAGCACCTGATCGCGGCGATCGTGGTCGAACGCATGAACGAGTCGATCAGCCGCGGCCGGGCGGCCCTTCAGGCACCCGACGCGGGTGACGCGCTGTTCGATCTCATCGAGCAGTCGGTGGGACGCTCGGTGACCGACCGGGCGCTGTTTGACGCGATCGCCGATACGTGGCTGGCCAACGACGAGATCCGCGAGGTCCACACGCAACTGCTCGAGATGCTCGACGCACTGGTCCGCAAGGCGCAGGCGGCGGGCGCGGTGCGCGATGACATCAGCGCCGTCGATGTGCTGATGATGATCAAGGGCGTCTGTGAATCGGTCCGCTCCTTCCAGCACGTCAACCCCGATGTGGCCCTGCGCCAGCTCGACCTCATCCGCTCGGCGATCAGCACGCCGGGCGCCGCGCGTCCGCTGCGCGGGGTGCCACCCACCTTCTACGACCTCGAGCACGTCTCGGCGCCCCCGGCCAAGCCCCGGCGGGCCGCTACGGGCTGACGGCGCCGAAGCGGCGCTCGAGCTCCGCCGCGTCGACCGGCTCGGCCTGAGCATCGCGCCAGGCAAAGAGCGTCGGTGTCGTCACCACCCCCGCCCGTACGCCGGAGCGGAAGTCCGCCTTGACCCGCTCGCGCACGTCGTCGCGGCGGCGGTCGTCGTCAAAGCGCTCGAGGTCGAGCCCGAGCCGACGCGCCCGGTCCCACAGGTGGGGGTCCTCGAGCCGTGCCTGATCGCCGAAGAGCAGATCGTGCATCTCCCAGAAACGGCCCTGGCGCCCGGCGGCCTCGGCGGCGCACGCGGCCGGCCACGCGCGAGGATGGCTCGAGCGCACCGGGAAATGGCGGAAGATCACCGTGAGCGGGAGCTCACGCAGACGCAGCTCCAGCGCCGCGCAATAGGGGCACTCGAAGTCGGCGTAGACGATCGTCACGGGGCCCGAGCCACGGCGGTGATCGGCGTCAGCGGGCTCGGGGACGGGAGCGGAGCCGAGCTCGCTCACAGTCTGACTCCCGAGCTAGGCGTCGAGCGCGTCGAAGATGAGGTTGGCGCCCGGCAGGTCGCCGGGCGACGCCGCCTGGTAGGACCACCGCACGACGCGGTCGGGGCCGATGATGGCCAGCGCGCGCTGAGGAAAGCCGCCCTCGTGATAGGCGTCGAAGGCTCGGCACACGGCGCCCTTGGGCTCGAAGTCAGACAACTGCTCGATCGTCACGCCGAGCTTCTCCTGGAACGCGGTCTGGGAGTAGGTGGCGTCGCACGAGACCCCGTACAGCGTCGCCCCCTTGGCCTGGAAGTCCTCCAGCACCTCTTCGTAGAGGTTGAGCTGGTCGGTGCAGACCGGGCTGAAGGCGAAGGGATAGAAGACGAGCACCGTCGTCTTGCCCTCCAGGTCGGCACGCGTGAAGTCGCTGCCGTCGCCGCGCTTGAGGGTGAACTCGGGAGCCGGGGTCCCGGCCGCGATCACCGGCGGAGGCCGAGCTCGCGGATCAGCGCGCGGTAGCGCTCGAGGTCCGTCTTGCGCAGGTAGTTCAGGAACCGGCGGCGCTGGCCGTTGAGCATGAGCAGCCCGCGGCGCGAGTGATGGTCCTTGGCATGCGTGCGCAGGTGCACGGTGAGCTCGTTGATGCGCTCGGTGAGCAGCGCCACCTGGACCTCGGTCTTGCCGGTGTCCGTGGCGTTGTCGCCGAACTTCTCGATCAGCTCCTGCTTGCGTTCCTGGGTCAGAGTCATGCGGCCGGTGAGGCTAGCAGACATCACCCGCACAGCCGGCGGGTCTCGGCCACATCGAGGTCCATCTGCTCCACCAGTCCCTCGATGGTCTCAAAGCGGCGCTCCCCCCGCAGCCGGGCCAGGAAGTCCACCCGGAGCACCTGGCCGTACAGATCGCCCTCGAAGTCCAGCAGGAAGGCCTCCACGAGCACGGCCCGCCCGGTGCCGAACGTGGGACGGACGCCCACCGACACCGCCGCGCACCGGCCGTCGGCGCGGGCGGCGTAAACCCCGTGGCCGGGACAGACGAACTCCTCGTCGGGGACGATGTTGGCCGTCGGAAAGCCCAGCTCTCGCCCACGCCGATCCCCGGTCACCACCTCCCCCCGCAGCTGAAAGGGAGAGCCGAGGAACCGGGCGGCGTGCTCCACGTCACCGGCGGACACCAGCGCGCGGATGTGGCTGGAGGAGACGATCTCGCCGTCGACCTCGACGAGACGGACGACGCGGGTCTCAAAGCGCGGGTCGGCGCCGAGCATGTCGGTGTCTCCGGCGGCGCCGTGCCCGAAGCGGAAGTTCTCCCCGACCGACACGTGGGTCGCCTGGAGGCGCTCCACCAGCACGTGATCGATGAACTCCTGCGGCGTCTGGGCGGCGAACCGTTCGTCGAAGGGGATCAGCACGAGCTCTGAGACCCCGAGCGTGGCGATCAGCTCGGCCTTGGCGTCGAGGCTGGTGAGCAGGCGGGGCGCCGCCTCGGGCCGGACCACGGCCAGCGGGTGGGGCTCGAAGGTGAGCACCGTGTCATTGCCGGCGATGACCTCGCGGTGGCCGAGATGGACGCCGTCGAACTCGCCCACCGCCACGCGGCGCGGGCGGGCCTCGACGTCCGCGAGCATCGTCACCTGCATCGCCGCGAAGCCTAGCCTCGGAAGCCCACGATCGGCTTGAGCGCCGCGCCGCCGTCGGCGGGCTCGGCGAGGGCGATGAGCCCGTCCGCGTCGGTCAGCCGCACGACCGTACCCGCGGCTCCGGCCCGCAGGGCCTCGGGCGCGTCGACGCGAACCCCGTGCCCGGCCCGCCGCGCCGCGTCGCCGGTCAGCTCCACCTCGGGCAGGAAGCCCAGCGCCTCGGAGAGGGGGACGGGCCGCTCGGGGTCGGCATCGGCGACGTCGAACGCCCCGATCCGCGTGCGGCGCAGCTCCAGGCAGTAGGCGTCACCGAGATCGGCGATGAGGCTGCGGACGTAGGTCCCCGAGGAGCACTCGATGACGAAGGCGCGGCGGTCGCCATCGTGCCAGAGCTGCTCGAAGCGGTACACGGTGATCTCGCGCTCGGCCAGCTCCACCTGGGCCCCGGCGCGGGCCAGCTCGTAGGCCCGGCGCCCGCCGACCTTCACCGCGGAGTACGCGGGCGGGCGCTGGCGGAGCGTGCCGGCGGGCAGCTCCAGGTCTCCGGTGGGCACAGATCCGGTCTCGGTGATCTCACCCTCGGGGTCCCCGGTGGTCGAGACCGCGCCGAAGCGCGCCACCACCTCATAGCGCTTGGGCAGCGCCATGAAGAACCGCTGGGCGCGGGTGGCGCGCCCCACCAGCACCAGGAGCAGGCCGGTGGCGAACGGGTCCAGCGTCCCGGCGTGGCCGACCTTGGTCCTGCGGGGCAGCGTGCGGCGCACCGAGGCCACCACGTCGTGCGAGGTGACGCCGGCGGGCTTGTCGTAGAGGAGGATGTGGTCGCCGGGCGTGCTCACCACGCCCTCGGCGGCCCTCCGGCCGCGTGAGCCACTAGCTCTGCGCGGCGAGCTGCTCGCGCAGGAACGACACGAGCTCGTCGTAGGACAGCTGGGTGCTGAACCCGGCCGCCTGGCGGTGGCCGCCACCGCCCTGGGCGCGCGCGATCGCCGACACGTCGATGGCGTCGTCGCCGGCGCGGAGCGAGACCTTGCGGGTACCGCCGTTGCCCGGGCCGCCGAGGCGGTCGCGGACCAGCGCCGCCAGACGGGTCCCCTGGACGGCGCGCAGGTGGTCGATGACGCCCTCGGAGTAGCTCTCCTCGGCGTCGGATTCCGAGAAGTCACCGACGGACAGGTCGGTGATCGTCAGGCGGCCGTCGTCGAAGCGCTCGACGTTGGCCAGCCCGCGCGCCAGCAGGGCCAGCTTGCCGTAGGGCACGCCCTCGTAGACGTGGCGGTAGATGTCGTGGACATCCACGCCGGCCTCGATCAGGTCAGCGGCCATGAGGTGGGCCTGAGTACCGGTGTTCTCGTACATGAAGCGCCCGGTGTCGGTGATCAGCCCGACGTAGAGCGCATCCGCGATCGTACGCGTCGCCGGCACGTCCAGAACGTGCATGAGGTCCCACACGATCTCCGCGGTGCAGGAGGCCTCGGGCACCACGAGGTTGACGCTTCCGAAGTGCGTGTTGTCGTGGTGGTGATCGATGTTGAGGATGTGATGGCCGTCCTCACCCGCGCGCCGGAAGGCCTCGGCGGGGTTGCGCTCGATGTTCCCGCAGTCCAGGAACACGATCGTGCGCTCGCTCACGTCGGCCGGGGGCTCGGAGACGAGGCCGTCGAGCGGCAGGAAGCTGTACTCCTGGGGCAGCGGCAGGTCGCGCCCGTCGATGAACATCACGCAGTCCTTGCCGATCTCGGTGAGGATCCCGCGCATCGCCACCAGCGAGCCGATCGCGTCGCCGTCGGGGTTCTCGTGCGCGACCACGACCAATTTGCCGGCCTCGCGCAGCTCGGAGAGGACACGATCGCGGGAGGAGCGGTCGCCGTTAGTGGTCACTGGTCTCCTCCCAGGGGTGGTGCGCGTCGAGCAGACGCGAGATGCGCATGCCCCGATCCACCGTATCGTCGTATTCGAAGGTCAGGGACGGCGTGTGCTTGAGCGTCAGCTCGTCGGCCAGGCGGCGCTGGAGGAAGCCCTGGGCCGAGCGCAGGCCATCGATGCTGGCGCTGCGTTCGGGGTCGGTGCCGAGAACGCTCACGTAGACGCGAGCGTGGCGAAGATCGGGGCTGGTCTTGACACCGGTCACTGTCACGAACCCTATCCGCGGGTCCTTGAGATCTGTGGCGATCGCGTCGGAGAGGACGGCTCTCATCGCCTCGTCGACGCGTCGCATGCGGCCACCGCGCATCCTACCCTCCGCACATTCGTTCGCGCTGCGACCTCATCACTCATCCTCGCAAATCCTCGACGGAGGCCACGAACCGCTCCACGCTCGCGCCCTCAGGGCAACGGGCCAGGACCCAGCGCTCGACCTCATCAGCGGCGGCGGCCAGCCGGCGCAGCGACCCACCGGTGAGGGCCGCCGTCAGTGTCGCGCGCTGCCATAGGTCCTGATACCCGGTCTCGGACACGGCGACGCCCAGACGTCCCGCGAGCTGGGCCTTGATCGAGGACAGCTCCTTGCGCTTGCCCTTGAGGCTCCCGGCGTCGGGGAAATGCAAGTCGATCACCAACACCGCGACGAATCCCCCGCTGGCTGGCCGGGACACGGCCGGCCGCTCAGCTGAGCTCGCGCTCGACCTGGCGGGTCGTATAGGTCTCGAGCACGTCGCCCTCCTTGACGTCGGCGTAGTCGCGCAGCACGATGCCGCACTCGAAGCCGGAGGCGACCTCGCGGGCGTCCTCGTTGAAGCGCCGCAGGCTGGCGATCTCGCCGTCCCAGATGACGGTCCCGTCGCGCACCAGGCGGACCTTGGAGCCGCGGGTGATCTTGCCCTCGGTCACGTAGGAGCCGGCGATGGTGCCCACGCGCGAGGCGCGGAAGATCTGGCGGACCTCGGCGGAGCCCAGAGCCTCCTCGACCTCCTCGGGGGCGAGCATGCCCTGCATGGCGCTGCGCAGCTCCTCGATGGCGCGGTAGATGACCGAGTAGTGGCGGATCTCGACGCCCTCGCGCTCGGCGACGGCACGAGCCTCACCGACCGGCCGCACGTTGAAGGCCAGGATCACGGCATCGGAGGCCGCGGCCAGCATCACGTCGGATTCCGTCACGGCGCCGACGGCGCGGCGGATGACATTCACCGAGACCTCGTCCTGCGGCAGCTTGGCGATCTCGTCCTCGATCGCCTCCAGCGACCCGGCGACGTCGGCCTTGAGGAGCAGGTTGAGCTCCTGTAGCCCGGACCCGAAGATGTTCTCCAGCGAGACGCGCTTGCCGCTCTGCCGGGCAAGAGACTCCGCCTTCAGACGGGTGGCGCGCTCTCCAGCCAGTTGGCGGGCGCGACGCTCGTGGTCCACGACCCGGACGTGCTCGCCGGCCTCGGGGACGCCGTCAAAGCCCAGCACCTCGACGGGCTCGCCGGGCAGCGCCTGGCCGATCCGGTTGCCGAGGAAGTCGTGCATCGCGCGGACACGGCCCCACTGGGCGCCGGCCACCAGCGCGTCGCCGACCTCCAGCGTGCCGCGGCTGACGAGGATCGTCACCACCGGGCCGCGGCCCGGGTCGAGCTTTGACTCGATGACGGTGCCCGAGGCAGCGGCGTCGGGATTGGCCTTGAGCTCCTCGACCTCGGCCATCACGATGATCGTGTCCAGCAGGTCGTCGAGGCCCTCCCTGGTCTTCGCCGACACGTTCACGAACTCGGTGTCGCCGCCCCACTCCACCGGCTGGAGGCCCAAGGCGGTCATCTCGGTCCGGACACGGTCAGGCTGCGCGCCTTCCTTGTCGATCTTGTTGACGGCCACCAGCATCGGGACGCCGGCGTCCTTGGCATGGTCGATGGCTTCCTGGGTCTGGGGCTTGACCCCGTCGTCGGCGGCGACCACGATCACGGCGATGTCGGTCACCTTGGCGCCGCGGGCGCGCATCGCGGTGAACGCCTCATGTCCGGGCGTGTCCAGGAATGTCACCGGGTGATCGTCGTGGCGCACCTGATAGGCGCCGATGTGCTGAGTGATCCCGCCGGCCTCGCCGGCGGCGACCTGCGTCTCGCGGATCGCGTCCAGCAGCGACGTCTTGCCATGGTCGACGTGACCCATGATCGTCACGACCGGGGCGCGCTCGACGAGGTCCTCCTCGGCGTCGTTGAACACCGGCTCGGCGATCTCCTCGTCCTCCGAGTGGACGATCTCCACTTCTTTGCTGAGCTCGGCCGCCAGCACCGTGATGGACTCGTCCGACAGCGTCTGGGTCAGCGTCTTCATCTCGCCGAGCGCCATCAGCTTCTTCATCACCTCGGGGACGGGCACGTCCAGGTATTCGGCGACGTCCTTGACGGTCGAGCCGGAGTTGATCTGGATCGCACTCGGGTCGGCGACCGCGGTGCGCGAGGGCCGCGATTCGGCCTCTTCGTCATAGACACCGCGCCGGCGCCGGCCACGACGCTGGCGGCGCGGCGGTTGATTGATCGGGCCGCCTCCACCCGGACCGCCGCCGGGCCCCGTGCCACGGCGGGAGGCCTGTGAGTCGATGACCACGCGGCGCCGCCCGCCGGCGTTGCCGGGGGCGCGCTCGCCCTGCAGGGAGTCACGCGTGGGGCGCTTGTGCTGATCGGCGGCCGCATTCTGGCCTCGGCCGCCGTCAGCGGCGGGAGGGTTGGCGCCGGACCCATCGGCGGCAGGCGCGGATCCCGCGCTCTCGGCCGCCGGAGCGGGGGCCGTTGCCTGGGCGGGGGCCGTTTCCTGGGCGGCGGGAGCCGTCTGGGCGGGCTTGTCGGCGGCCGGCTTGGCCGGCGCGTCGCTCTTGGGGCGCTCGGCGGTCTTGGCCTGTGCCTTGGCGCCGTCGCCACTCCTGGCCTTGGGCCGCTCGGCGGCCGGCTTGGCCTTCGCGCCCGAGGCGGGGGCCGCACCCGCGCCTGAAGCGGAGGACTCAGAGGCCGAGGCGCCTGAGGCCGGGAATCTGAGGCCGCGGAATCCGAGGCCGACCGGGTCTGGCCGCCGTTGGCGAGCACGCGCGAGGCCACCTCCTCGTCGACCGACGAGGACGACGCCTTCACGTCGATCCCGGCGGCCTTGAGGCGCGCGAGGACATCCTTGGCGGGAAGGCCTCGCTCCTTGGCGATTTGATGGACGCGCTTGTTACTCATCTGTACCGAGTCTACGTGCCTTCCTGGCCCACGCTGTCCGAAGCCGCGGCGGTGGCCGCACCACTTGCCGGTGCGTCGGCGGGGACCTCGTCTGACTGGGCGTCCACGTCAACGTCGTCGGCCGCGGCCTCGCCCTCGCCGGGTGCATCGGCTCCCACCTGGTCGGTGCCGGTGCCGGCGAGAGCCTGGTGGGCATCGATGCCGCAATAGCGCGACCCGGGCAGAGCGGCGTTGGGGCAGCGGCGGCCGTTGGTGAGGATCGCGGCGCAGCGGCCCTGGAGCTCCTCCTCCTCGTAGCCGTGCTCGGCCTCCTCGGCGGCGAACTCGGTCTCGGAGCGGATGTCGATCCGCCAGCCGGTGAGCCGCGCCGCCAGGCGGGCGTTCTGGCCCTCGCGGCCGATCGCCAGCGAGAGCTGGTCGTCGGGGACGATCACCGTCGCCTGCTTGCCGGCGTCATCGACGAGCACCTCGCGCACGCGCGCCGGCGACAGGGCCTTGGCCACGAAGCGGGCGGGCTCGTCGTTGTAGGGGATGATGTCGATCTTCTCGCCGCGCAGCTCGGAGACGACCATGCGCACCCGGGACCCACGGGGCCCGACGCAGGCGCCGACGGGGTCGACCCCGTCCACGTGGGAGACGACCGCGATCTTGGAGCGATAGCCGGGCTCGCGGGCGACGCCGGTGATCTCCACCAGGCCGTCGGCGATCTCGGGCACCTCGAGCTCGAACAGCGACTTGATCAGCTCAGGATCGCGCCGGGACACGATGATGCTCGGCCCCTTGGTGGAGTTCGAGACGTCCTTGATGACGGCCTTGATCCGCTGCGAGTGGTCATAGCGCTCACCGTCGACCTGCTCGGACTTGGGCAGCAGCGCCTCGACACGCTCGCGCAGCTGCACGAGCGTGTAGCGCGAGTCCGACTGCTGGACGATTCCGGTGATCAGCTCGCCGACGCGATCGCGGTACTCCTCGAACATCATGTCGCGCTCGGCCTCGCGGATCCGCTGGAGGATCACCTGCTTGGCCGTCTGGGCGGCGATGCGCCCGAAGTCGTGCGGCGTGACGTCCTCGACCTCGATCTGGTCCTCGTACTCCTTGAGCTTCTCGAGGTCGATCTCGGGCTCCGGGGCCTCACGCATCTCCCCGGTCTCCGGGTCCACCGTCGGCTGCTGGTCGGTGGTGGCCTCGATGAGCAGCTGCTCCTCGAGCTCGGGCGGGATCTTCAGCTCCCAGACGATGAAGTCGCCGCTGTCGCGGTCCATCTCCACCTTGGCGTAGGGCGCCGAGCCGGGGGTCTTCTTGTAGGCCGAGAGGAGGGCGTCTTCGAGCGCCTCCATCAGCTTCTCGTGTGAGATGTTCTTTTCCGCTGCGAGGCCCCGTACGGCCTCAACGATCTCCTTGGACATGAATCAGTCTCCGGGTACGAGGTTGGAGCGGACGATCTGCTCGTACGGGATCGTGAGAATCCCGTCACCGGCGGCGATCGTGACGTCGCTATCTGAGGCGCCGACCAGCTCGCCGGTCAACTGCTTGTGACCTTCGGCGGCCTCGCGCAGCCGCACGCGAGCGCGGCGGCCCAGGAAACGGCTGTAGTGCTGAGGCTTGGTGAGCGGACGGTCCTGGCCAGGCGACGAGACCTCGAGCGCGTAGCTCTGCCGGTACTCGTTCAGATGGCCGGTCACGCGTTCGCAGAGCGCCAAGCTCACGCCATCGGGGTGGTCGATGAACAGGCGCAGAGTTGGGCCTGAGACCTCCGCCAGCAGCACCTCGACCTCGGGCTCGACGCCGGCAAGTCTGGCTTCGATCTCGGTCTGTAGGGCACTCACTGTCTCCTCCATAAATCTCATAAAAAAAGCGGGCGAGCGCCCACTTTCTAAAACGGCACCGGGAACGCCCGGCCGGAAAGCTGTGCCCTCAGGTTAGCACCGCAGCCATGCAGTGGTGAGCGCTTCCCACCGGGCTTCAGCCGCCCGACTGCTCCTCGGCGCGGGCCCGCGCGCGATCCCGGTACACGCGGTAGTCGCGGCGGCCCGGCTGGAGGCAGGCGGCGAGCGCGAGGGGCTTGCGGGCCTCGTCGTGGCGGCCCAGCAGCTGGAGGCAGCGGCCCAGGCAGAACTGGGCATAGTCGTTGGTCGGCGCCCGCTCGATCACCGCCTGGAACTCCTCAGCGGCCTGCTCGTACTGCTGGATGTGGAACAGGGCCCGCCCGAGTGCCTCGCGCACCGAGGTCTTGTCGGGGGCGAAGTCACGGGCGCGCGCCAGCGGGATCGCCGCCTGATGGTGATGGCCGGCCTCGAGCAGAGCGGTGCCGCGCTGGAACAGGTCGTAGACGTCTTCCACCCCTACGAGTCTAAAAGGGCCGCCGTGTCCGGATAGCGCCTGTGAGGCTCACACGCGCGGCGGCAGCGCCCACAGGGCCCGGATGCGCCCGATGAACCCGAGCCCACGCCCGAGCTCGCGGCGCAGGGCCCGCCGCTGCGCGGCGTTGGGCGTCCCGGCCCCGACGCCGTAGCGCGACAGCCGCAGTGCGCGCACGTAGGCCTCGGCGTCCGGTGCGCCGTGCAGCCGCCGCTCCAGAGCCGCGAGGGTCATCCCGTCGTGGAGCGGCCGGCCGGTGCGCGCCAGCGCGCGCTCGAGCTCGGCCAGCAGATCGGTACGCGCGATGTGGCCGCGGATGAGGCGGCGCGCCACCCAAGCCGCCAACGCGATCAGCGCGATGCCGAGTGCGACCAGCCACCACAGGCTCGTCCCGCCGCTGCCGCCATGGCGCCGCGTCGTCGCGGCGGCCGCGGCACTGCCGGCCTCACGGCGCCCCTGGGCGGCGTCGACGCCGGTGGAGCCGCCCGGCAGCTTCTTCAGGATCGGCTCGATGGCGGTGCCGCCGCGCGCGGGCGCCGTGGTCGGCGTGGGGTCGAAGCGCACCCATCCATAGACGGGGAACCAGGCCTCGACCCAGGCGTGAGCGTCAATGTCGGTGACGATCCAACTGCCGCTCTTCTTGTCGTACGTGCCCGGGGTGAAGCCCGCGGCGACGCGGGCCGGGACCCCGCCCATCCGAAGGAGCAGCGCCATCGCGCCGGAGAACTGCTGGCAGTAGCCCGCCTTGTCGGTGAAGAGGAAGCTCTCGAGCGGGAACGGGTGCCTGGGCGGGGTCTGGGTGTAGGAGAAGCCGTGGGCCTGGCTGAGCCAGTTGCGCACAGCCATCACGAACGCGTAGGGCGTGTGGGCCTTGGCGGCGAGCCGGCGGGCCAGCGCGTACGCCTGCGCGTAGGGCGAAAGGCTGATCGTGTCGGCGGCGACCGATGCTTTGGGGGGTGCGAGGACGCCGTGCGGCACCGCGTCGTTGGCCAGCGGCACCTCCGGTCGCTTGTGCGTGTGGAACACCGGGAAGGTGATGGGTACGGCGGCGCCGCCGACCGAGGCCGCTCCGACCGGGAGTTGGACGGTGAGGTAGGGGCCGAGCGGCCCCGCCGGGTAGTCGCGCCCGGCCGTCGCAAGCTCGTGGCTGGAGGGGTGCGGCGAGTAGGCCGAGACCGTGTAACTCGTCCCCGGCCCCATCGGACTGGCCGACTGCCACGTCCCCGCGTCGGTGCCCTCGGCGATGCCGTTCGCGACGACCGGCGACGGCTGGTTGGCGTAGCCCGCGGCGATCACGTCGGAGGTCTTCATGCCGACGATCGAGACGTGCAGGGTGTGCGTCCATCGAGCCAGGGCGTCGCCGCTGGGCTCCGGCAGCGTCTGCTGCGGCGCCACGCCCGCGACCCAGCTGTAGCCGTTGAAGGTGTCGAGGTCCTGGGCCTTCCAATAGTCGCGGTTGGCAAGACTCGCCCCCACCGTGAACACCTCATGGCCGGTCTGGGGCCAGCGCAACGGGCCGTAGGTCTGGTTCCAGTTGAACGTGTCGATATGGACGGGAACCGTCGCGCCCGCCCAGGCGCGGTAGTCCACCCACGGTGAGTGCTGGTCGATCCGCGGCGCCGCGATCGCTCCCGCCACGCCGGCCAGGGCGATGACGCCCACGGCGGAGGCCGCCGCGGCGCTGCGGACCCGCTCGCCCCACATGAACGCCGCCAGCAGCAGGAAGAGCAGCAGCCCCTGCATGTAGGGCAGCTCGGGCCGGATGAGCGTGGAGGGCACGATCGCCAGCGCGATCAGCGGCAGCGCGGCCGCCGCCCGGCGTCCGTCGCCCAGGCCCGTCCCCGTCCCGGCGAAGGCGAGCACGGCGGCGGCGTCCAGGACGAGCACTGCCGCGCCCATCACGATCACCATGCGCACGTCGGCGTTGGCACCCAGGTAGGGGACCAGCGCGTTGGGCAGGAGGTTGAGTCCGTGCTCGATCCGGTGCGTCGTGCGCGCGATGCTCATGTGCTTGAGCCAGTGCCAGCGCAGTCCCGAGACCGGGAAGGCCAGGAGGATGATCACGATGGACGCCCCGGCCGCCGCCACCCGGCTCTGGCGGGCGATCAGCGGCACCGCGCCGGCCAGCGCCACTGCCAGCGCCAGCAGCCCGGCCAGGCGCCATCCCGGCTCGGGGCGCACCAGCGTCGCCCACCGCACGAGCCCGTAGCCGGCCAGGGCGCTGAAGGTGGCCAGGCGCACCCACGGACGCTCGGCGTGAGCGGCGCGCGCCTGGGCGTGGGACCGGGGGCGCGGCCGGGCGATGGGTTTGAGGGTGGGGACCCCGGCGCTCATCGGCTTGAGTTCACGCCACCAGACCCTCGGGGCGCGTGCGCTCATGCCGCCGGCCCGCGCCGAGCACGAAGCCCTGGCAGCCCGAGACGGTGAGCGTGTGGCGGGCGCTGCGCACCCCGCGCGGGTGGCCGCTGACCAGCTCGGCCTCGGGGACGACGAGCACCGTCGGGCCCCCGCCGGGCGTGGTGAGCACGGCCCCGAGACGATCCACCGGCGAGGCGGCCACGTAGACCACGGCCCCGCCGCGCCCCGACATCGGGCCGAGCACGGGCGCGCGGCTGGCGCCGCCGCCCTCGACGAGCGCGAGTCGCGCGTAGGCGGCCGGCCAGGCGATGAGCTCGCGGTCGATCATCGTCGGGCGCTGCTCGCCCGGCAGGACCAGGCCGCAGCCTCCCGCGCGGCTGAACTCGAGCACCAGCGAGGCTGCCGCGCGCACGGCGGCGTCGACCAGCTCCACCGCGGCGCCCCCGGCGGAGGCCGGCGTCCGGGCGTCGAGCACGACCAGCGGTCGGGTGTCGCCGTCGGCCTGGAGGCGGCGTTCGATCAGGCCGGCGCCACGGGCCACCGCCGGCCAGTGGATCCGGCTGGCGGGCGTTCCAGGGCGATACGGGCGCAGCCCGTCGAGGTCGACGGCCGCGAGCGCCTCGGAGCCGGCGTGACCGTCGGGCAGGCGCAGCCGGCGGCTGTGGCCGGCGCCCAGCCACCGCACCGGCTCGGTTCGCGGCAGGACGAGGACCTGCTGGCTGCCCGTCCGGCCGACCGCCTCGGCGCGGGTCAGATCCAGCGGGTCGCGGACGGTGAGCGCCGGCGCGGGCAGGCGGTGCAGACCGCGGCGGGGGAACCGCGAGCGCACCTTCACGTTGGTGGTGCGATCGCCCTTGACCGGCGACAGCTCGCCGGACAGCTCGAACCGCGAGCCGGTGAACGGATCGACGACCTCGGCACCCGGCAGGCCCAGCCGGCCCCGCCGGACCTCGATGGTGGCGTCCACCGGCTCGTCCTCGATGACCCGCTCAGCGGGGAGCTGGCGCTCCGCCGCGGCGCCCTTCGCGGCCAGCCACACCCACGTGGGCGTGCCCACCCCCAATGCGAGCAGTCCGACGGCGGGCACGAACAGGGGCGCCGCGTCGAAGATCAGCGACACCAGGCCCAGCACGAGACCGCAACCGGCCACCACGGCCGCTCGTGTGGCGTGCAGCCGTGGTGTCGCGGGCCGGGCCGTGTCCTGCACGGGTGCTCCTTAGAGCGCTCTCGTCGAGCCGACGGCGTCGAGGATCACGTCGCGGGCCGCCGCTCGGGGGGTCTCCGGCGCGAGCACGAGCCGGTGGGCGAGCACCGGCACGGCCAGGGCCTGGACGTCGTCGGGCAGGGCGTGGTCGCGCCCGCTCATCATCGCGTTGGCCTTGGCGGCTCGCAACAGCATCAGGCCGGCGCGCGGGCTGGCGCCGAGGTCGACGCGCGGATCCTCGCGCGTGCGCCACAGCAGCCGCACGATGTAGTCGCGCAACGGCGCCGTCGCCCGCACCCGCGCCGCGGCGTCCTGGGCGGCCAGCACCTCGGCGGCGGTGACCACCGGGCGCAGCGTCATGACCTGATCGCCGGCCTCGTGCTGGGCGAGCATTCCGGCCTCGGCCGCGCGGTCGGGGTAGCCCATGGACAGGCGCACCATGAAGCGGTCGACCTGGGCCTCGGGCAGCGGGTAGGTGCCCTCGTACTCGATCGGGTTCTGGGTGGCCAGGACCAGGAACGGGCGCGCCAGCTCGTGGGTGTGGACGTCCACGGTCACGCGCCGCTCCTGCATGCACTCCAGCAGGCCCGACTGGGTCTTGGGCGAGGCCCGGTTGATCTCGTCGACCAGGACCACGTTGGCGAACACCGGCCCGGGGCGGAACTCGAAGCGCTGCTCGCGCTGGTCATAGACATTGGTGCCGACGACGTCGGCGGGCAGCAGGTCCGAGGTGCACTGGATCCGCGCGAACTGGCAGTCGATCGAACGCGCCAGGGCGCGCGCGAGCGCCGTCTTACCGACGCCGGGGTAATCCTCGACCAGCGCGTGGCCCTCGGCCAGCATCGACACCAGCAGGTGGCGCAGGGTCTCCGGACGGACCTGCACCGCCTTGTTGATGTTGGCCGTCAGCGCCCGCCCCACGGCGGCGAACGCTTCAGACTCCTGCGGTGCGAGCGGGGTCTGCTCTGATGGCTCGATCGTCTGACTCCTTGGCTCGAAGCTTCTCCACCTCATCGAGGACGCCGTCGGCGATCTGCTCCTTCCTTGACTTACGTAGCCGAATCTCCCCGCCGTCCCTGGCGAGGAACGTCACCTCATTGTCCGCGGCATCGAAGCCGATGCCGGGCCGCGAGATGTCGTTGACGACGATCGCGTCAAGCCGCTTGCGCTCCAGCTTGCCGCGCGCGTAGTCGATGGCGCCGTCCCCGTGCTCCGCGGCGAACCCGACCAGGACCTGGCCAGGGCGACGTCGCCCGGCCAGGGCACTCAGCACGTCTTCGGTGGGTTCGAGCTCGAGGCGCGGCGCTCCGCTGTCCTTCTTGAGTTTGTGGGCGGCCGGGTCGCGCGGGCGAAAATCCGCGACCGCGGCGGCCATCAGCAAGACGTCGGTGTTGTCGAAGCGCTCGTCGCAGGCCGCCTTGAGCTCGGCCGCCGTCCCGACGGGCACGACGTTGACGCCCGCGGGCGCGGGCAGCGCGACGTTGGCGGCGACCACCGTGACCTCGGCGCCGCGGTGAGCCGCACTCTGGGCCAGCGCGAAGCCCATGCGTCCGCTGGAGCGGTTCCCGATGTAGCGCACGCTGTCGATCGGCTCGCGGGTGCCGCCGGCCGTGACCAGGACCTGTACACCGAACCAGATCCCACCCACCCCATCGAGGGGGCGGGCCGCCTCGGCCAGCCGCGCCTCGACCGCTGCGAGCAACTCGGCGGGCTCGGACATCCGGCCCACCCCGTGCTCGCCCCGGGAGGCGAGGTCACCGGTGCCGGGGCCGATCACGGTCACGCCGCGGTCGGCCAGCAGCCGCAGGTTGGACTGCACCGCCGGGTGCTGGTACATCCGGTCGTTCATCGCCGGGGCGAGCAGCACCGGAGCCCCGCCCACCCCCGCTGCGGCCAGGGCCGCGGTGGTGACCAGGCTGTCGGCGTGGCCATGGGCCAGCTTGGCGATCGTGTTGGCGCTGGCCGGGGCGATCAGATAGAGGTCGGCGTTCTCGACCAGCGCGAGATGGCTGATCGGCGCCTGGTCGGGCGCGGGCCCGCCCGGGTAGGCGCCGCGCAGTGGGTCATCCTCGAACTCGCTGGTGAGCACCGGCGCGCCGGTGATCCCGGCGAACGAGGCCGCGCCGACGAAGCGCTGGCTGGACTCGGTCTGGATGACGCGCACGGAGTGCCCTGTCTTGATCGCCAGCCGTGCCGTCTCCAGCATCTTGTAGGCCGCGATCCCCCCCGTCACTCCGAACAGCAGTCGCGCCACCCCGTCTACCGCCTTCTGGTCTGAGCCGAGTGCTTCCTACACCCGCGCGGTCACTTAACGGTAGTGGTACTTCAGCTTGCCCTGCGCCACTTCTTCCAGGGCGATCGTGAGGTAGTTCTTGGACCGGGTATCGACCATCGGGGGCGGGAACTCGTCGAACGTCCCCTCGCCGAGGTTGTGGTAGTACGAGTTGATCTGGCGCGCGCGCTTGGCGGCCACGAGCACGCTGGCGTAGTCGGAGTCGACGTGGTCCAGGAGCTTGTCGATACGGGGTGAGATCAAGGTTGGCCCTTCGCTGGTTGGTTGCTGACCAAGGTTAGCGGCAGATGTGCAAAGACCTGCAAGGGTCGGGTGCGGCGGGGTGGCGATCCCGGAGAACGTCAACGGCGGGCATCGAAGGGGGGACCGCCCGCACCGGGGTCCCTCGGCGAGGGCAAATGGCCTCATAGTGGAGCGATTCACCCTCGTCGAGGTCAGGTCGCGGCCGCGCGGCAGGCCACGCGCCCCTCTACTCGGACGACGGCGAGGCGGCGCCGACCTCGCCCCGCACGATGTCCACGAGCTCCGCCAGCGCGTCGTCGAGGCGGTCGTTGACGACGACGTGGCTGAACTCCGACTGGGCGTCGAGCTCGCCCTCGGCGGTGTGCAGCCGCGCGTCGACCTGCTCGGGCGTGTCGGTGCCGCGGCCGACCAGACGGGTGCGGAGGGCCTCGCGGCTGGGCGGGGCGATGAACACCTGGAGCGCCTCGGGCATCGCCTCACGGACCTGCCGGGCGCCCTGGACCTCGATCTCCAGGACCACCGGCTCGCCGCGGCGCAGCCGGTCCTCGAGCTCGGAGCGCAGGGTCCCGTAGCGCCGGCCCGAGTAGGTGGCGTGCTCGACGAACTCGCCGTTGGCGACGCGCTCCTCGAACTCATCGGAGCCGATGAAGTGATAGTCGACACCCTGCGTCTCCCCGGGCCGGGGCGGGCGCGTCGTCGCCGAGACCGAGAGTCCGATCTCCGGGACGCGCTCGAGCAGCCCGCGGATCAGCGTCCCCTTGCCGACGCCGGACGGACCGGTGATCACAAAGACTCTGGCCACCGGCGCAGAGGGGCGTGGGCTCAGCGGCGGCGCAGCAGCGCGACGAGCTCGCCGCGCTGGCGCTCGGAGAGCCCGCCGAGGGTCTTGCTCGGCGAGATCCGGCACTGGCCGAGGATCTTGTTGACCTTGACGCGGCCGTACTTGGGGACGGCGAGAAGCAGGTCGAAGACCTTGGCGGTCTGCAGATAGTCCGGCGGGTCGAGCAGGAGCTCGTGGATCGGAGTGCGGCCGGCCTTCAGGTCGCGCTTGAGCTGCGCGCGACGGCTGCGGATATCGTTCGCTCGCTGCAGCGCCTCCATGCGTTGCACGAGTGAACGCTCCGGCGCGGCGACCTGCTTGGGGAACGATTCACTGACCGGCGGCATGGGCGGCGACTATACATCTTGGGCCGGGGCGATCAAGGCCAAATCCCCCAATTCGACTCAAGCTCAGCTTGAGGTTCAGCATTGTCGAGCCTAGTTTCGGATTTCGCGTTGGTTTGCAGGGGGTTTTTGCTCTCTATACCGGGTGGTCTGAATCACCGCCGGACCCCCGCCAGCCCCCGCCCGGAATGGTGGGGCTCCGCGCCTGCGAGCGCTAACTCGGTGGCAATCCGCGCGCCGGCCGCCGGGTCCCGAAAGCTCTCCGTGCCGACTGCCACAAGCGTCGCCCCGGCCGTGATCAGATCGTGCGCGTGGCGCCCGTGCGCGACCCCGCCCATCCCGATGACCGGGATGTCGACGGAATCGGTCACCGACCGCACCTGAGCGAGCGCGATCGCTCGCACCGCGGGCCCCGAAACCCCGCCGGTCGTCCCCCCCAACCACGGCTCCCCGGTTCGCGGGTGCACAGCCATCCCGCGGATCGTGTTGATGAGCGAGACGGCGCTCGCCCCCTCTCGCTCGGCGGCCATCGCCACCGCGGGGACGTCGGAGGCGTTGGGCGTGAGCTTGACGATCAGCGGCTTGTCGGTCAGCGCTCTGACCACGCTCATCAGCCGCGCCACCTCATCGGGGTCGGCGCCCATGATCAGCCCGGTCTCGACGTTCGGGCACGAGACGTTGAGCTCCAGGGCGGCCACCTCGTCGCGCTGCGCGAACGCGGTGACCAGCCGGGCCACCTCGTCGCGGCTGAAGCCCATCACGTTGACGATCAGCGGAACCGGCAGCTGGGCCAGTTCGGGCAGGTCGTGGGCGAGGTAGCCCTCGAGCCCCTTGTTGGGCAGCCCGATCGAGTTCATGAGGCCGGCGGGCAGCTCCCACAGGCGCGGCGGCGGGTTGCCCTGGCGCGGGGCCAGCGTCACCGTCTTGGAGACAAACGCGGCGAACGGGAAGTGCTCGAGCAGGGCGTCGCCGAAGGCGCGACGCGCCGCGAGCGCGTCGAAGGTCCCGGACGCGTTGATGACCGGATGGGCCAGCTCGATGCCGCAGAACGTGATCATGACCCGCCCACCCTCAATGTCCCGCCGCCGGAGTCAGCGCGGTCTGTAGCCGCGCGGCGTCGACGACCGGCCCGTCGACGCACAGGCGGATGTAGCCGTCGGTGGTCGGGACCACGCAGCCAAAGCACGCCCCATAGCCGCATGCCATCCCGGACTCCAGCGCCAGCTGGGCGGGCACGCCACGCTCGGCGCAGAGGACTCGGACGGCCTCGAGCATCGGCGGCGGACCGCAGGCGTAGACCTCGGCGTGAGCGTCTGCGTCGAGCGCGTCGCTGAGAAGTTCGGTGACGAGGCCGCGTCGGCCCACGCTCCCGTCGTCGGTGGCGATCCCCGGGCCGGCCAGGAGCCCGGCGCCCGCGGCGTGCGCCGCATCCCGGAACCCCAGCAGCACGGCCGTACCGGCCGCCTGGAGCTCGTCCTGCCAGATGGCGAGCGGAGCGATCCCCACTCCCCCGCCGACGAGCAGCGGCCGCCGGCCGTCGCGCGCCGGCGTGAAGCCGACCCCCAGCGGGCCGACGAGCAGCAGGTCATCGCCGGGCCCGAGCTCGCACAGGCGGGCGGTGCCGGGCCCGACGTCCTCGATGAGGAAGTGGAGCTCGTCGGACTGGGCCGGGGCGCGCAGCACGCTGAACGCGCGCGGCAGGTACGGACGCTCGTCGGCCCCTCCGCCCCACCGCGTCGCCGCCCTGAGCATGTAGAACTGGCCGGCGCGCGGGCGTGGCCCGCGGGGGTCCGCGCAGCGCAGCACGGTGTAGGCGCCGTGGCGCTCGGTGGCCACGAGGCGCGACGCCCGCGCACCGAAGGGCGCCTGCACGCGGTCGGTCACGGCTGCGGTCACTGCGAGGCGGGCGCCGGCGCGGCCGGGCGGGTGCCGTGGAGCTCCTGAAGCGAGACGACCTCGGGCTCGCCGCGCTGGGCGGAGATGATGGCCCGAGCCGCCGCCAGGCCGCCCGCCATCGTGGTGATGCACGGGATCCCCCGCTTGACCGCCGCCGAGCGGATCTCGTAGCCGTCAGTGCGGGCCCGGGTGCCGGTGGGGGTGTTGATCACGAGGTCCACCGCCCCACGCTCGATCCAGTCCACGACGTTGTTGGGGCCCTCGTTGAGCTTGTTGATTCCAGTCGCCGGGATGCCCATGCGCCGCAGCGACTGGGCGGTGCCGCGGGTGGCGATGATCTCGAAGCCGAGATCGTGCAGGATGCTGGCGATCCCGATGGCGGCCGGCTTGTCGCCGTCGGCGACCGTGAGGAACACCGTCCCCTGGTTGGGCAGCTTGGCGCCCGCCGCCGCCTGGGCCTTGGCGAACGCGGTGGGGAAGTCGGCGGCGATGCCCATCACCTCACCGGTCGAGCGCATCTCCGGGCCCAGCAGCGAGTCGGCACCGGCGAAGCGGCTGAACGGCAGCACGGCCTCCTTCACACACACGTGGTCGCACCGCACCTTGGCCGGCAGCCCCAGATCGGCGATCTTCTCGCCGAGCAGGATCCGGCAGGCGAGCTTGGCCAGCGGCTGCCCGATCGCCTTGGAGACGAACGGCACGGTGCGCGACGCGCGCGGGTTGGCCTCGATGACGAACAGGCGGTCGTCGCCGCGGATCGCGAACTGGACGTTGAGCAGCCCGACGACGCCGAGCGCCTTGGCGATCCCGGTCGTCTGCTCGCGGATGCGGTCGAGCATGTCACCGCCCAGGGTGTGGGGCGGCAGGACGCAGGCGGAGTCCCCGGAGTGAATCCCCGCCTCCTCGACGTGCTGCATGATGCCCGCGATCCACACCGTCTCCCCGTCACAGAGGGCGTCGACGTCGACCTCGATCGAGTCCTCCAGGAAGCGGTCGAGGTAGATGGTGGGATGGCTGGGGTCCCGGTCGGCGCCGACGCGCTCCAGGTAGTCGCTCAGGCCGGCGACGTCATAGACGATCTCCATGGCGCGGCCGCCGAGCACGTAGCTGGGGCGCACGAGCAGGGGGAAGCCCACGCCGGGCGCCGCGGCGAGCGCCTCTTCGGCGCTGGTGGCGGTGGCGTAGGACGGCGCGCTGTAGCCCAGACGGTCCAGCAGGTCCCCGAAGCGGGAGCGGTCCTCGGCCAGATCGATGGCGTCGATGCTCGTGCCCAGCACCTTGACCCCGGCCGCCTCCAGGCCGGCGGCGAGCTTGAGGGGGGTCTGGCCGCCGAACTGGACCACAACGCCCTCGGGCTTCTCCAGCTCGCACACGGCGAGCACGTCCTCGAGCGTGAGCGGCTCGAAGTAGAGGCGGTCCGAGGTGTCGTAGTCGGTGGAGACGGTCTCCGGGTTGCAGTTGACCATGACCGCGTCGCGGCCCTGCTCGCGCACGGTCTGGGCGGCGTGGACGCAGCAGTAGTCGAACTCGATCCCCTGGCCGATCCGGTTGGGGCCCGACCCGAGGATGACCACGCTGGGCTTGTCGCCGCGGATCACCTCGTGGCTGGGGCCGTCAGCGCCCGCCCGCTCCCAGGCCGAGTAGTAGTAGGGCGTGCGCGCCGCGAACTCGGCGGCGCAGGTGTCCACCGCCTTGTAGGTCCGCTCTCCTGAGAACGTCCCACCCAGCCCCTCCGGATCGGCCACCAGCTCGGCCAGCTCGCGCAGGAACCACGGGTCGATCGAGGTGCGCCGGCGCAGCTCGTCGATCGGCGTGCCGCGGCGCAGCGCCTCGAGCAGGTAGTCGTAGCGCTCGGCGCCCGGCATCTCCAGCAGCGTCAGCAGGGCCTCGTCGTCGGCCGGCGCGATGGCCCGAGTGTCGAGCTCACGCGAGCGCAGCGCCTTGGCGAAGGCCTGCTTGAACGTCCGCCCCAGGGCCATCGCCTCGCCCACGGACTTCATGTGGGTGGTGAGGTCAGCCTCGGCGCCCGGGAACTTCTCGAACGCGAACCGGGGCCACTTGACCACGCAGTAGTCGATGGCCGGCTCGAAGCTCGCCGGCGTGGCCCGGGTGATGTCGTTGGGGATCTCCTGGAGCGTGTAGCCGACGGCGAGCCGAGCGGCGATCTTGGCGATCGGGAACCCGGTGGCCTTCGAGGCCAGAGCGCTGGAGCGCGAGACACGCGGGTTCATCTCGATGACCACGATCTCGTCGGTGGCCGGGTTGACCGCGAACTGGACGTTGGAGCCGCCGGTCTCCACGCCCACGGCGCGGATGACGGCGATGGCCTGGTCGCGCAGCGCCTGGTACTGCTTGTCGGTGAGCGTCTGCTGCGGGGCGACGCAGACGCTGTCGCCCGTGTGGACCCCCATCGGATCGAGGTTCTCGATCGAGCACACGATCACGACGTTGTCGGTGTGGTCGCGCATGACCTCGAGCTCGAACTCGCCCCAGCCCAGGACCGACTCCTCGAGCAGCACCTGGCCGATCGGCGAGGCGGCGAGGCCGCCGCCGACGATGCGCTCGATGTCGGCCTCGGTGCGCACGACGCCTCCGCCGGTGCCGCCGAGCGTGAAAGCGGGCCGGACGATGAACGGCAGGCCCAGCTCCGACAGCGCGGCGCGCGCGTCGTCGATGGTGTGGGCGATCACCGAGCGCGGCACCCGCAGGCCGGCGGCGGTCATCGTGTCGCGGAAGCGCTCGCGGTCCTCGGCGCGGTCGATCGCGTCGTAGTCGGCGCCGATCAGCTCGACGCCGAAGCGCTCGAGCGTGCCGTCCTCGTGCAGCGCCTTGGCCAGGTTGAGCGCCGTCTGGCCGCCGAGTGTCGGCAGCAGTGCGTCGGGGCGCTCGCGCTCGATGACCTGGGTCACCGGGCCGGGCAGGAGCGGCTCGATGTAGGTGGTGGTGGCCACCTCGGGGTCGGTCATGATCGTGGCCGGGTTGGAGTTGACCAGCACGACCTCGTAGCCCTCCTGCTCGAGCACGCGGCAGGCCTGGGTCCCCGAGTAGTCGAACTCGGCTGCCTGGCCGATCACGATCGGCCCCGAGCCGAGGAGGAGGATCTTGTGGATGTCGGTGCGCCGCGGCATGTCAGGCCGCCGTCGCGATCGCGTCGACGAAGCGGTCGAACAGGTAGAGCGAATCGTGGGGCCCGGGGCCGGCCTCGGGGTGGTATTGGACCGTCGCCCCGGGCACGTCGCGCAGGGTCAGCCCCTCCACCGTGCGGTCGTAGAGATTGATGTGCGTGAGCTCGGCGGCGCCGAAGTCGGTCTCCCAGCGCACCGGCTCGTCGTCGTCGATGGTGCGCGCGCCGCCGGGGCCGAGGACCGCGAAGCCGTGGTTCTGGCTGGTGATCTCGGTGCGACCGGTGGACAGGTCCTTGACCGGGTGGTTGGCGCCGTGGTGGCCGAAGGGCAGCTTGTAGGTCTCCAGGCCCACCGCTCGGCACAGCAGCTGGTGGCCCAGGCAGATGCCGTAGACGGGCAGCTTGCCCGACGAGCTCGCGCACGCTGCTCACGATGTAGTCCAGCGCTCCGGGGTCGCCGGGCCCGTTGGCCAGGAACACGGCGTCGGGCTCGGTGGCCAGCAGCGCCTCCGCGCCGGCGTGGCAGGGATGGAGGGTGACGGTGGCGCCCCGGGCGCGCAGGTTGCGCACGATCGAGAGCTTGACCCCGGTGTCGATCATGGCGATCTGGATGCCGCGCACGGGTGGCGCCGACGGGTCGCCCGCGATCGGGTCGAGCACCGTGGCGTGAGCCGGGGTGACCTCCCGCGCGAGGTCACGCCCGGTCATGTCGGGCTCGGCCTCGATCAGCGCCCGCGCCTCGTCGACGCTCACGCGGGAGGGGAACACGCCGCCGCGCATCGCCCCGCGGTCGCGGAGGTGGCGCACCAGCGCGCGCGTGTCGAGGTCGGTGATCGCCGGGATCCCGCAATCCGTCAGCCAGCTCAGCCACCCCCGCTCGGCGCCCGGCGCGTCCTCCCGGTCCACGGCGGCGCGCATGATCGCGGCCCGCGCGTGGACGCGGTCTGACTCCATCGCCTCGGCGCTCACCCCGTAGTTGCCGATCTGGGGGTAGGTGAAGGTGAGGAGCTGTCCGGCGTAGCTGGGGTCGGTCATCGCCTCCTGGTAGCCCGACATCGAGGTGGTGAAGACGATCTCCCCCACCGCGGCGTCGTCGGCGCCGCAGGCGAGGCCGTCAAACCGGGCGCCGTCCTCGAGCAGGACGTAGGCGGTCACGGCGGGCGCGGCCATCTAGCGGGCCTCGCTTCGGGAGGCGGCGGCACTGGATCGCGCGTGGTCGTCACGCACCGGCATCGGCCGGCGGTAGACGACGGCGCCGGCGGCGAGCGTCAGCATCACCCGGCCATGCAGGGTGCGGCCGTGGAAGCAGGAGTTCGACGAACGGCTGACGTAGCCATCGGCGCCGACCTCCCAGGTCGTCTCCAGGTCCACGAGGCACAGGTTGGCGTCCTCGCCGACGGCGATCCGGGGCGTGGGCAGGTCGTAGAGCCCGGCGCCCGCGGTCATCCGTTCGATCACCGTGGCGAGCTCGAGCTCACCCGGGAGCACGAGCTCGGTGTAGAGCGCGGCGAAGGCGGTCTCCAGCCCCGTCGTCCCCATCGGCGCCTGCTCGAACGGGACCTCCTTCTCGTGCACCGCGTGGGGCGCGTGGTCGGTGGCCACGCACTCGATGACGCCGGAGCGCAGCCCCTCGACGAGGGCCTGCCGGTCCACCTCCGCGCGCAGCGGCGGGTTCATCTTGAAGCGACTGTCCAGTGTGCGGACCATGTCGTCGGTGAGCGTGAGGTGGTGGGGGCTGGCCTCGCCGCTCACGCGCGCGCCGGCCGCCTTGGCGGCGGCCAGCGCCTGGACTGACTCGACCGCCGACAGGTGCTGGAAGTGGACGCGCGCGTCCTCGAAGAGGGCCAGCGCGCTATCGCGCGCGATCATCGTGGACTCTGAGATCGAGGGGATGCCGGCCAGCCCGAGCCGGGCCGAGACGGCGCCCTCGTGCATCACGCCGTCCACTGACAGCGCCGGATCCTCCTCGTGCAGGGCCACGATGCCGCCGCACAGCCGCTGGTATTGGAGCGCCTTGCGCAGCATGCCGGCCGACACGACCGGCTTGCCGTCGTCGGTGAAGCCGATGGCGCCGAGGTCGCGCAGCTCGGCCATCTCGGTGAGCTCCTGACCCGCCAGGCCGCGCGTGATCGAGGCCAGGAAGCCGACGGGCACCCGCGCCTCGCGCTGGGCGCGCTCGATCAGTGATCCCAGCACCGCGGCGGTGTCGACCGTCGGGGTGGTGTTGGGCATCGCCACCACGGCGCAGTAGCCGCCGGCGGCAGCGGCCGCGGTCCCGGTGTCGAGGTCCTCCTTGTACTCCTGGCCGGGGGTGCGCAGATGGACGTGCGGGTCCACGAACCCGGGGAACACGTGCTTGCCGGCGGCGTCGATGATGTCGATCTGATCGGATAGGGCCCGCCCGCCCAGCCCGCCGGGCTCGCCCAGCTCCGCGATGCGGCCGTCGCGGATGAGGATGTCGTGGGGCTCGTCGAGGTCGGCGCGGGGGTCGAGGACCTGGGCGCCGCGGATCAGCAGGTCATCGCCCGGGCGGGCCGTGTGGAACAGTCGCCGGGGACGCATCACGCCACCGCCGCCAGGACCGGGGAGCCGACCAGCAGCTCGTAGAGGACCGCCATCCTCACCGCCACCCCGGCCTTGACCTGCTCGCCGATCAGGGTCTGCTCGGAGTCGATCATGGCCGCCGAGAGCTCCACGCCGCGGTTGACGGGCCCGGGGTGCATCACCACCTGGTCGGGGCGCACCCGCTTGTCGTTGATCTGGTAGCGGCTGGCGTACTCGCGCAGCGAGGGGATGAAGGACTGGTGCATCCGCTCGTGCTGCATCCGCAGCACGTAGACGACGTCGGCCTCCTCGAGGCGATCCAAGGTCGGCGTAGCCGCGCAGCCCAGCGCCTCGATCTGTCTGGGCAGCAGGGTCGGCGGCCCGCAGACGGTGACGTCGGCGCCCATGCGGGTGAAGGCGAGGATGTCCGAGCGGGCCACCCGCGAGTGGGTCACGTCGCCGACGATCCAGATGTTGAGGCGGTCCAGGGACCCGAAGCGGCGGCGTAGCGTGAACACGTCGAGCAGCGCTTGGGTCGGGTGCTCGTGCTTGCCGTCGCCGGCGTTGACGACCGCGGCGTCGGTCCAGCCGGCGACGAGCTGGGCGGCGCCGGCCTGCGGCGAGCGGATGACGATCGCCGCCGGGTCGTAGGCCGACAGGGTCTGGATCGTGTCCTTGAGCGACTCGCCCTTGTCCACGCTGGACCCGGCCGAGCGGATGTTGACCACGTCGGCCGAGAGCCGCTTGGCGGCGAGCTCGAACGAGCTCGAGGTGCGGGTGCTGGCCTCGTAGAAGAGGTTGACGATGGTCCGGCCGCGCAGGGCCGGGACCTTCTTGATCTCTCGGCCCGAGACCTCGGCGAAGGACTCGGCGCGGTCGAGCATCTGCTCGATGCCGCTGCGGTCCAGGTCGTCGATGGAGATCAGGTGGCGGGGCATGCGTGTCGTACTCATGCGGCTTTGATCCTTGATTGGTTGGCGGGTCCGATGGTGACCTCGTCGATGCCGTCGACCTCGTCGACGCGGACGTTGACGCGTTGGTCCTGGGAGGTCGGCAGGTTCTTGCCGACGTAGTCGGGACGGATGGGCAGCTCGCGGTGCCCGCGGTCGACCATGACCGCGAGCTGGACCCGGGCCGGCCGGCCGTAGTCGAAGATGGCGTCGATGGCGGCCCGGACCGTGCGCCCGGTGTAGAGCACGTCGTCGACGATGACGACCGTGCGCCCATCAAGGGGGAAGTCCAGCTCGGTGGCGTGGACCACGGGCGAGCTGGAACGGATGGTGAGGTCGTCGCGGTAGAAGGCGATATCGACCGAGCCCAGCGGGACGGCCGAGTCCAGCAGCTCCGAGGTCAGCGGCTGCAACCGCTTGGCCAGATGGGCGCCCCGGCGATGAATGCCGACCAGAGCCACCGCGCCGCCGGGATTCTTCTCGACGATCTCGTGGGCGATCCGCACCAGCGTGCGGCGCATGTCATCGCGGTCGAGAGCGACCGTTACGGTGTCCAACTGGCTCCTTCCTGGCCTCTCGGGACCGGGTTAAAGGGGCGGGCGGCGTGTGGCGCGGAGCGTAGCAGCGCGCCCGGCGGGCGCCCCGGGCCGCCTACCGCGGCGCGGGCTCCGGACCGCGACGGTAGAGCACGTGGGCGATGCCGCCGTGCTCGATGGGCCGGTCATAGCCGAAGCCGGCCTTCTCCATCACTCGCCGGGAGGCCACGTTGTCGGGCAGCGTGATGGCGATGATCTCGTGGAGGTCGAGCACATCGAAGCCGACCGACACCGAGGCGATGGCCAGCTCGGTGGCCAGGCCCTCCCCCCACCGCTCCGGCACGATCGTCCACGCCGCCTCGACGGCGAAGCCGCCGATGGCGTCGGTGTACTGGAGTCCGCCGCGGCCGACCATCAGGCCGGTGGCCCGGTCGCGCAGCAGCCATAGCCCGAAGCCATGGCGCTCCCAGTGTTCGCGCTTGTCCACCAGGCTGGCGCGCGCATCGGCGCGGGTGGGTGAGGTGGCCCACGGCCACAGGGTCCGGTAGACCCGTGGGTCGAGCATGAGCTCCGCGAGCTCGGACTCATGCTCGGGCCCGATGGGTTCGCCGCTCATCCGCGGCGTGTCGAGGATCGCGGGCGCGAGCGCTCTCTTCACGACGCTGGTGCGGGCGCCGGTGGTGGCTCGGCCATCCGGTCGTTCCAGCGCAGCAGCGACGGCTCGCCGCGTTCGGCGAACGGGATCTCGATGGTGTCGAAGTCGCGTGGCACGACGGTGTTGGGAAAGATCGCGCGCGCCTCGTCGCGCAGCTGACCCAGAGGGTGGCGCGTGGAGACATGGTTGAGCGCCAGCAGCGCGACCTCGGCCTCCTTGGCGATCGTCGCCGCCTGCTGGGCGGTGGAGTGGCCGTTGTCCGCCGCGCGCTCGCGCTCCTCCTCGGCGAAGGTGGCCTCGTGAACGAGCACATCGGCTCGGTGGGCGGCGATGCGCAGCGCCTCGCACGGCCGGGTGTCACCCGACAGCACCAGCTTGCGTCCCGGCCGCGTCGGACCGAGGACCTGGTCGGGCGTGATTCCGCGGATCGTCTCGCCGCGCTGCACCCGCCCGAACTCCGGGCCCTCCGTGAGGCCGAGGCGCAGCGCCGTCTCCTTGTGAAACTCGCCGGGGCGCTCGTCCTCATAGAGCACGTAGCCGAGCGCCGGCCCGCGATGTGAGACCGGCACGGGCGCGATCCGGTACCCGTCGCGCTCGAGCTCGTCGCCGGGCTCGAGCTCGACCAGCTCGAGGTCGAAGCCCACCGAGCCCGCCATCCGCAGCGCCAGGCCCATCAACGTCCGGAGCCCCGGCGGGCCGCTGATCGTGAGCGGGACGTCCCGGCCGCGGAGATCGAACGTCTTGAGCATGCCCGGGAGGCCGAGCCAGTGGTCGGCGTGGAAGTGGGTGAGGAAGATCTCGGTGAGGTCGGCAAGCCCCACGGAGCTCACGAGCTGGCGCTGGGTCCCCTCCCCGCAATCGAACAGGATCCGGTCACCGCCGCGGCGGACCAGGATCGAGGGCAGGCCGCGGCGCGCGGTGGGGATCGAGCCGCCGGTGCCGGCAAAGAAGATCGAGAGCTCCATGGGTGGGGTCTGAGTTTGTCAGTCGAGGTCGATGAGTTCGAAGGCCGGCCGTCCTGCACGGATGTGGCACATGCCCATGGTGTGGCGCGGCTGGCGGCGCCGGTCGGTGGGGCTACCCGGGTTGAAGATCTGAAAGCCGTCGGGCGCGCGCTCGTGCAGCGGGATGTGGGAGTGGCCGAACACGACCGCGTCCGCGCCGGGGAACCGTGCTCGCAGTCGCTCGCAGCCGTCCCGGTGCCGGACCGGCGTCGTGGATGACCGCGAGCTTGTGGCCTGCCCCGGCCGGGATCACCGCGCTCTCGGGCAGCGCTGCCCGCAGACGCGCGTCGTCGGTGTTGCCGTACACCGCGACGAGCGGCCCGAGCCCCTTGAGCTCCTCCAGGACCTCGAGCTGGCTGAAGTCCCCCGCGTGGATGATGAGGTCGGCCGCTCTCAGGCGCTCCACGCACGCCTCGGGCAGCGCCCGCGAGCCGCGTGGGAGGTGGGTGTCGGAGATGATGGCGATGTCCAAGGGGATGTCCTCGGTCGATGTCCTCGGTAAGCTGGCCTGAGATCGTCACCGATCTCAGAGCGCCCGTAGCTCAGTGGATAGAGCGTCCGCCTCCGGAGCGGAAGGTCGCAGGTTCAAATCCTGCCGGGCGTGCTTCCGCACGGCGGGTTCTTGACGAAATCTGTACGTCTCGGCCCGCTTCTTTCACACGGTCCTCACGCGGGCGCTCCTACGCTCGGTCTGTGCATTTCCACTGCCCCACCCAGCCCTCAGGGCCGCGGGCGCGGGCACTCACAGACCCGGTTTTTCAGTTCACAGGAGCGCATCATGCCGACCATTTCCCTCCCCCCGCGCGAGCTCACCACCGTCCCGCGTGACGGCCGGACCGACCATCCCTCGTCCTCTCTTGCGCTGCGCGCGCAGGTCGCGGCGCACCGCCGCTCGCTGACCCGCGAGCTGTCCGAGGGCGCGACCCCCGCCTCGTCGCCGGAGCTGACCCTCCGCGCCGAGCAGCTCACCAGTGACCACAAGCGCCGCGTGCTGGCCCGGTCGCTGCGTCGCACCATCCACGAGGCGCTTCACCCCGCCCCCCGGCGCGTCGGTTTCGCGCTCGTCCGGCGCGGCGCGCTGATCGACGCCGCAGACGCCATCGACATCCTGGTCAAGCGCCTGCACAGCCCCGAGCCGATCGCCGCCGAAGGCGCCGCCCTCATCGAGCGGATGCTGAGCGACGGCGCCTGGAGCCCGCTGTACAGCGCCGCCCCCGCAGGCGCGCTGCGGCGGCTGGTCGTCCTGGCCACCGCCGCGCTCGAGCCTGCGGGGTTCGAGCGGGCCGCCATCAGCTGACCGATACCGTCAGACCCGCAATGCCGCCGCCCCCGGAACCGCCACCGCCTCCCCCGCCCCGGTGGCGGTTCCTGCGGGAGTTCGTCGAGTCCCTGCGCGATCTGAGCTCGATCGGCAAGGCCTGCACGTGCGGCAACCCGCGTCGGATCGGCCCCTGCCCCCGGCACGGCAAGCTCAACTGACGTCTGAACCTGCTGATCTCTGAACTCTCAGATCGCACAGTGCCCGCTCGCCAACCGTGCGATCCGGATCGCGAGTGATGCTGAACGCTCAGATCGCACGGTCCGGATCTGGCCTGCGTGCGATCTGGCGGTTCAATCGTTGCTCGCGACCAGCGCTTCCGGCTAGGCGTCGCGAGCGCCCCAGCTCACCGAGCCGCTCCGGCACGTCCCGAAGCGGCGGCTCTTCCACGTCGTGGTGATGAAGCCGGCAGCGGAACCCGTCGAATCGAAGTTGCCCTCCACCTCGTAGTGCTCGCCGGTGGTGTCGCCGAACGTGTCGTCGAACCCCAGGCCGTGGTCTTGCTTGAGCCGCCAGGTGATGTGGCCTCGCGCACAACCCTCAGCCCGCGGCGGCGAGCAGCACCCGGCGGTAGTCGTCCCAGGTGTCGACGTCGAGCGGGATGGCGCCCTCCATCTCCACCTCGACCAACTCGTCCGCGTGGTGGTCCAGCAGCTTCCACACGCCCTTGTCGCCGTGCAGTCCGGCCAGCTCGCCGAACATCGAGGGCGCGAACGCCAGCGGGTGGCCGCGGCCATCGTTGTAGGCGCACGCGGCCAGCGGTGCCTCGCCGCGCCCGTCCAGCAGCGCCTCGACGTTGGCCACGCCGACGCCGGGCTGGTCACCGAGCATGAGCACCAGCACGTCACAGCGCGCGTCCACGTGATCGAGCCCGATCGCGATCGAGGACGAGCAGCCGTCCCCGTAAGCCTCGTTCTCCACGACCTCGACCTCGCGCAGATCGACCCATCGGCGCACCTCGGCCGAGGCGCCACCGACGACGCACAGCAGCTGGTCAAAGGGACAGCTGCGGGCGGTCTGGAGCACGTGGCCCAGCAGCGGGGCGCCGCCGTAGGGGAGCAGCTGCTTGGCCTGCCCCAGGCGTTTGGAGGCACCGGCGGCGAGCACCAGGCCGGTGATCCACTGATCCGAGCTGCCGGGGGCTCTCATCGCTAATGGGCCGCCAGGTCCTCGGCATGGTCGGCCGCGTAACGATCGCGGCAGCCGTCGCAGCAGAAATACACGAGGTCGCCGGCCACCTCCACGCGCGGGGCCGCATCCGTGATGGCCACCTGCATCCCGCACACCGGGTCGGTGGCCACGGCCACGACGGCGGGCGCGGGCGCCGAGGCCTCGGGCCGCCCGGGGACCGGATCGGCGTGGTGGCACTCGACCATCTGGGCCAGGATCGAGAGCGCGATCTCGGCGGGCGTGCGGGCGCCGATGTTGAGCCCCGCGGGAGTGTGCAGCTGCGCGGCGAGCTCCTCGGGCACATCGAGCTCGGCCCGGACGGCGGCGCCGCGCTTGGGGCTGGCCACCAGCGCCACGTAGCTCACGCCGGCGCGCAGCGCCTCGGAGATCACGGTCTCCTCGCCGTTGCCGTGCGAGGCGACGATCACGGCCGCCGCCCCGGCGAGCTCGACCAATTCGTCCCCAGCCGCCCGGGCACGGGTTCCGGCCGGCGCGCGCAGGACGTCGTAGCCCGAGGCCTTGGCCACCGCCACGATCGCCTCGGCGATCGGCGAGCCGCCGACGATGACAAGGCGCGCCGCGGGCAGGTGGGGCTCGATGAAGATCTCGAGCGCCCCACCGCTCAGGCACGGGTTGCGCTCCACCACGGCGCCCTCGATGGCGTCGACGCCCTCCGCGGCGCCGTCGTCGGGCACGAGCCGGAGCAGCAGCGGGTCGCCGGTCTCCATCGAGCGCAGCGCGTGCAGACGGACCGAGGACTCGGCGCATACGCCGCCGACGAAGCCCTCCATGGTCCCGTCGGGCAGGACCACCGCCGCATTGCCCGGGCGGACGCTCGTGGGGCGCCGGGCACGGACGACGGTCGCCAGCACGAACGGCGTCCGCTCTGACAACAGGCTCTGGACGTGGATGGCGAGATCGCCCTGAATCATTGACTCAATCCTTCCCTTGCATAGCGTCCCACACACGCCCGGGCGTGCAGGGCATGTCGATGTGCACGACCCCGAACGGCTCCAGGGCGTCGCACACGGCATTGACGATCGCCGGCGGGGAGCCGACGGTGGCCGATTCTCCGATCCCCTTGGCCCCGAAGGGATGGTGGGGCGACGGCGTGACCGTGTGGCCGGTCTCCCACTCGGGGACCTCCAGCGCGGTCGGGATGAGGTAGTCCATGAGCGAGCCGCCCAGGCAGTTGCCCTGCTCGTCGAAGGCGATCATCTCCATCAGGGCCAGGCCGACGCCGTCGGTCAGTCCCCCGTGCACCTGCCCCTCGATGATCATCGGGTTGATCCGCGTGCCGCAGTCGTCGACGGCGATGAACCGCTCGACGCGGACCTTGCCGGTCCCGGGATCGATCCCCACCACGCAGATGTAGGCGCCGAACGGGAACGTGAGGTTGGGCGGGTCATACACGGTCTCCGCGTCCAGGCCGGTCTCCACGCCGGGGGGCAGCTCCACCGAGCCGCGCGCCGCCATGGCGACCTCCGGGATCGTCACTCCCTTCTCGGGGTCACCCTTGACGAACCAGCGCGCCGGCCGGGCGCGATCTCCGTCGTTGACCCACTCCAGGTCGTCGGCTGAGACCTCGAGCATGGCCGCGGCCACGATGCGCGCACGGTCACGCACCTTGCGCGCCACCAACGCCGCGGCGGCGCCGCTCACCGGCGTGGAGCGCGAGCCGTAGGTGCCCAGCCCGTAGGGCGTGGAATCGGTGTCGCCGTGGATGACGTCGACGTCCTCGGGCGGGATGCCGAGCTCGTGGGACACGATCTGGGCGAACGTCGTCTCGTGGCCCTGACCTTGGGTCTGGACGCTGATGGCCAGCTGCGCCTTGCCTGTCGGGGAGATCCGCAGAGAGGCGCCGTCGTTCATGCTCAGGCCGGCGATGTCCATGTGCTTGCGCGGGCCCGCGCCCACCGCCTCGGTGAAGAACGAGATGCCGATGCCCATCAGCTCCCCGCGCTCGCGCCGCGCCGCCCGCTCGGCCACCAGCTCGTCGTAACCGGCCAGCTCCAGGGCGGTGCGCAGGGCCCGCGGGTAGTCGCCCGAGTCATAGACCCACCCGGTCTTGCACGTGTAGGGGAACTGCTCGGGCGCGAGCAGGTTCTGCAGCCGCAGGTCCGCCGGATCGACGCCCAGGCGCCGGGCGAGCATGTGGACGAGGCGCTCGACCAGATACACCGCCTCGGCGACGCGGAACGAGCACGCGTAGGCGACCCCGCCGGGGGCCTTGTTGGTGTAGACGCCGCGCACGTGACAGTGGGCGGCCTCCAGGTCATAGGAGCCGGTGAAGACGTGGAAGAACCCGGCGGGGAAGCGCGTGGGCTGCGCGGTGGCGTTGAAGGCGCCGTGGTCGGCCAGGACGTCGACGCGAACCGCGCGGATGCGCCCATCGCGGTCGGCGGCGATCGCGCCGCGCATCCTGTAATCGCGCGAGAACCCCGTGGACATCAGGTTCTCGGAGCGGTCCTCCATCCACTTGACGGGCCGCCCGGTGTTCATCGCCGCCACCGCGGCGCACACATAGCCCGGATACACCGGGACCTTGTTGCCAAAGCCGCCCCCGACGTCGGGCGAGACGACGCGGATCCTGTGCTCGTCCATGCCGAGGATCCCGGCATAGAGCGTGCGGTGGGCGTGGGGCGCCTGGGTCGTCGCCCACAGGGTCAGCTTCCCGCTGATGCGGTCGAACTCCGCCACCGCCCCGCATGTCTCCATCGGCGCGGGATGCGAGCGCGGGAAGACCATCTCCTGCTCGACCACGACGTCGGCGTCGGCGAACACCTCGGCGGTCCGTGCCTCGTCGCCGGCCTCCCAGTCGAACAGGTGGTTGGTGGTGCGGCCCGGGTGGTCGTCACGGATGACCGGAGCGTCGGCGTCGAGCGCGCGCCGCGGATCGACGACCACGTCCAGCGGCTCGTACTCCACCTCCACCAGCTCCATCGCGTCGCGCGCCGAGTAGCGGTCCTCGGCGATCACGAACGCCACCTCCTGGCCCTGGAAGCGGACCTTGTCGGTGGCCAGGACCGCCTGGGTGTCGCCCGACAGCGTGGGCATCCAGGCCGTCTGGCGCCCCTCGAGGTCACGCCCGGTGATGACGCCGAGGACCTTGGGGTGCGCGAGCGCGGCGGAGGTGTCGACGGACACGATCCGCGCGTGGGCATACGGGCTGCGCAGGATCGCCCCGTGCACCATCCCGGGCCGCTGCACGTCGTCGACGAACACGCCACGGCCGCGGATGAGCCGCTCGTCCTCCTTGCGCGTCATGCGCCCGAAGCCGATCGGCTGCTCCTGGGCGGCGGAGCCCGTCGCGCCTGGGTCCTGGACCACGGCCATCAGCTCACCCCGCCCGCCTTCGGGCGGCGGGCCGCCTCGACGGAGACCTCGGCGGCAATGTTGACGGTGCGACAGCGGCCGCACCTGACCCGCACGCGGCGGGTCATGATCGCCGGATCCATCCCGGAGGCCAGGACGTTGCCGCAGCTCACGCAGACGTAGTCATAGTCGCCGTTGCCGCGGAACACGGGGCGCTCGGAGTTGTCCTGGACGGCGGTGCCGCCGTCGACGGGGACCTCGCCCGGCTGGACCTCCCGCATGGTGCGCACCGGCATCGCGTCTGACCCGACCGCCGGCGCCTAGGCCGCCGCGGAGAAGTTGCTGATGAAGTCCTTGATGAGCGCATCGAGGACGGTCGCCACGGTGCCCTCCCCCATCGAGGCCGCCTTGCCGGTGATCTGCGCCGCCGTGTGCAGGTTCCCGCCGCCGTCGGCCAGCGTGAAGGTGACATCGGCGTTGGCGTGGCCCGAGCCGCCGACCTCGCGGGACTTGACGCGCAGCAGCGCGGTGTGGGCGTCGGCGTCGTGCTCGACCACGCTCACCGTGCCGCCAAAGCGCATCGACATCGCGCCCATCTTGATCCGGATCTCGGCCTTGACCTCCTCGTCGGAGACGATCTCCTTGACCGTGCCGCCCTGCACGCAGGGGACGAGGCGCTCGAGGTCCAGCACGAGCTTCCAGTTGTCGTCGATTGACTTGTCCGAGGTGATCGGATGGTCGAGCTCAACCATGTTCAGGTGTCCTTTCGCAGGTATGTTCTGGGTTGTAACCACGTGGCGACAGAGAAAGAGATCGAAGCATGGCGATACAGCCGGGAACGTATGAGCTGGGGCCGCAGGACGGAAAGCTGGTCGTGCGCACGGGCAAGGGCGGCGCGGCGTCCAAGGCGGGCCACAACCTCGTCATCGAGGTGGAGCGCTGGGGTGCGACGGTGCAGTTCGCCGACGACCCCGCCCAGAGCGTGCTCGAGCTCAATGCCGACTCCACCTCGTTCACGGTGAAGGAGGGCACGGGCGGCGTGAAGTCGCTCGGCGCCGATGACAAGGAGGGCATCGCCCAGACGATCAACCAGGAGGTGCTCAAGGGCACCCCGATCAGCTTCAAGTCCACCGCCGTGCGTCCCGACGGCGACGCCCAGCTGCACGTCACCGGCGATCTCGAGCTGGTCAACGGCGTGAACCTGATCGCCTTCGACATCACCGTGTCCGACGATGGGCGCGTGGCCGGCAGGGCCACGGTCAAGCAGACCGAGTGGGGCATGAAGCCGTATTCGGCCCTGTTCGGGACGCTGAAGGTCAACGACGAGGTCGGCGTCGAGATCGACGCCAAGCTGCGGCCCACGGCCTGATCGGGGGCGGTCAGCGGCCGCATCAGTCGCGGTAGACCGCCTGGGCGTCGAGGCCGCCCTCGACGCCGGGTGGGAGCGCGCCGGTGCCATGCGCGTACATGGCGACGTCGGCGATCGAGCGTGCACGATCGCCATCCTCGCCGGCGCTGAACACCCCGTCGCCCCAGCGCAGCGCCTCGGGTGGCGCGTCGAGCGCCATACCGGCGAGCAGCCGGGCCTTGGCCAGGATCTTCTCCGTGGCCGAAGCGACCGCCGCCGAGGTGCCGTCCGACGGTGACGTGTTGAAGCCGTGACCCTCGCCGAAGCGGTCGACGTCTGCCGGCACCACCTTGACGTCGAGCGCCGGGATGTCGAACTCGCCGGCGACCTGGCGGGCGTAGTCAGCCTCGTGGCCATCGGCCTCGGTCGTCAGGCTGAGCACCATCTTGCCGGTCGGGTGCACGCGCAGGAACACCGCGCGATATGCCTCATTCGCCATCGCCTACTCCCTCCTTTGAACGTTGCTGGGCTGCCAGTCGCTGGCGTTCCTGGTGGGCGGTGAGCACGTTGTGCTCCTCCAGGTCACAGAAGCTGGGCTGCGGCCCACCCAGCAGATGCGGGGGGACCGCCGGGCGCTCGCAGCCCGGGTAGATGCAGATCTTCGACGGGCGCCCGCCGGAGCCGCCATCCTGCGGCCGCCGCTCAGGGTCGTCGTGCAGCGGTCCGAGGGGGCCGACCGGGGTCATCGCCCGAGGCTCCATCCCGGCGTGGTGCGCCCCCGTGACGGCCCGTAGCCCGAGGGCATCGCCACCGAGCTGCCCGGCACCGGCGTCGCACTCGGCCACGACTCCTCCTCGGGATCGGAACCCCCATCCGCGTCCGGGCGCTCCCCGGCCTCGGCGCGCCGGACTCCGATGGCGTCGATCACCTCCTCCAGGGCCTCGAGGCTGTGGCCGCTGACCAGAGCGTCGCAGTAGGGCAGCGCGGCCGCCATGCCGCCGGCCCGCGGCGCGAAGCCCTCAGCGGCGGCCCGCGGGTTGACCCAGACGATCCGGTAGGCCAGCCGCGACAGGCGCTCCATCTCGCGGCCGACAAGCGCCGGGTCCCCGCGCTCCCAGCCATCGGAGAGGATGACCACGACGGCGCCGCGCGCCATCCCCCGCCGGCCGTAGCGGTCGTTGAAGGTCTTGAGCGCATCGCCGATCCGCGTGCCGCTGGACCAGTCGGGCGCGGTCGCCGCGGCCCGCTGGATCGCCCGCTCGGGGTTGCGCGAGTGAAGCGCCCGGGTGAGCCGGGTCAGCCGGGTGGCGAACACGAACGCCTCGGAACGGGTGCGGCGGTCCCCGCCCCCGGCCGCGCAGGTGAGGAACTGCAGGTAGGCGCGAGCGTAGGGCTCCATCGAGCCCGAGATGTCGCACAGCAGCACGAGGCGGCGGCGCACCACGCGGCGCCGGCGGTGGTGCAGACGGATGGGGTCACCGCCGGTGCGCAGGCTGGCGCGCAGCGTGCGGCGCATGTCCACGGTCTGGCCACGGCGCCGGCGCTGGGCGCGGCGCGTGCGCCGCAGCGGCGTGGCCAGCGTCAGGCGGGCCATGAGGCGGTAGAGCGCCGCCAGCTCGTCGGCGTCGAGCGCGTCGAAGCGCTTGGCGCGGATGACCTCCTCGTCGGAGGCCAGCACGCCGACGGGCACCTCCTCCTCGGCGGGCTCGGTGGTGGCGCCCGAGGGGGCGAGCGCAGCTCCCGGGGCCCAGCCGTCCTCCTCACGGGCGTTCGCGCCAGGGGGCGGCTCGGTGACCGGCAGCCCGTCGGAGTGATCGCGTGCGGGGGCGTGGAAGGCGTGCTCGAGGACGGACGCGTCGGCGACGGCGCCGGACCCGAACACCTCGGCGAAGACGCGGTCGAAGATGCGCACCTGCGAGGGGTCTGAGACGAACACCGCGCGCGCGGTCCAGTACAGCCGCCGGCGGGAAAATGTCCCCGCCCGCCCCACCAGCCGCAAGGCGGCGGCGAACCGCGTCGCCCGCTCGGCGCTCACCGGCACTCCGGCGTCGTGCAGCCGGCGCCCGAAGCCACCGACCAACGGGGCCAGCTCCAGCTCCAGGGTCTCGACGCCGAACGCGCGCGCCATCGCCGTCACCGCGCCCCGCCGACGAGATTGGCCAGCCCAGCGGTGCGCACCAGCTCCTGGTCCTCGCGGTACTTGAGCACCGAGCCCAGCGTGCGCTCGGCCGCGGCCTCGTCCAGCTCGCCGATCCCCAGCACGCTGAGCGCGGCCAGCCAGTCGATCGCCTCGGCGATCCCGGGCGGCTTCTGGACGTCGGAGTCGCGCATGCGGCTCACGGCGTCAGCCACCTGCACCGCCAGCGTCCGGGCCGCCGCCGGCACGCGCCGGCGGATGATCTCCACCTCGCGCTCGGCCGCGGGGTACTCGATCCACTGATACAGACAGCGGCGCTTGACGGCGTCGTGCAGGTCGCGCGTGCGGTTGGAGGTGAGCACGATCGCCGGCGGGTGGGTGGCGGTGATCGTCCCGATCTCCGGGATCGTCACCGTGGCCTCGGCGAGCAACTCCAGCAGGAACGCCTCGAAGTCGTCGTCGGCCCGGTCGATCTCGTCGATGAGCAGGACCGCTGGGCGCGGGCCGGGGTGTCGCAACGCCTGGAGCAGCGGGCGCGCGATCAGATAGTCGGGGCCGAACAGGTCGGCCTCCGACAGCTCGCGGCGTGCGGGATCCGATTCGGCGAGGCGGATCGACAGCAGCTGGCGCGGATAGTTCCACTCATACAGCGCCTCGGCGGCGTCGATGCCCTCGTAGCACTGCAGACGCACGAGCGGGGTGTCGAGCACCGCCGCCAGCGACTTGGCCGCCTCGGTCTTGCCCACCCCGGCCTCGCCCTCGAGCAGCAGCGGCTGGGGCAGGCTGAGACTGAGGAACATGGCCGTGGCCAGCCCCTCGTCGACGAGGTAGTCGACGGAGGCCAGCCGCTCGGCCAGCGTCTCGACGTCCGGGACGAGGTGGCGGATCTCGTCCGCCACGTTGCTCGTGTCGGTGCGGAACTCGTCGGGCATCACTGCGGTGGTTCGGGGCGACCCTGCATCGCCGCCCACACCCGCGCGGGGGTGCAGGGCATGTCGACGTGATCGACGCCGTGGGTCTGGTGCAGCGCGTCGATGACCGCGTTGACGATCGCCGGCGGCGACCCCACGTTGGGCGATTCGCCGACGCCCTTGGCCCCGAGGGGGTGATGCGGGCACGGCGTGACCGTCTGCCCCAGCTCGAAGTCGGGGCACTCCATGGCCGTCGGGATGAGGTAGTCCATGAACGACGAGTTCATGCAGTTGCCCTCCTCGTCGAACGTGATCACCTCCATCAGCGCGATCCCGATCCCCTCGGCCAGGCCGCCGTGGATCTGGCCGTCGACGATCATCGGGTTGATCCGCACCCCGCAGTCGTCGACGGCGATGAACCGCCGCACCGTCACCTGTGCGGTGTCGGGGTCGATGTCGACGACCGCGATGTACGCGCCGTAGGGATAGGTGAGGTTGGGCGGGTCATAGATGACCTGGGCGTCCAGGCCGCCCTCCATGCCCTCCGGCAGCGACTCGCCGCTGTAGGCGCGCGCGGCGATGTCCTCGATCATCGCGCCCTTCTCCGGGTCGCCCTTCACATACCAGCGGCCCTTCTCCCAGGCGAGGTCCTCGGGGCGGGTCTCGAGCATGTGGGCCGCGATCAGGCGCGCCTTGTCACGCACCTTGCGTGACACGACCGCGACGGCGGCTCCGCTCACCGGGGTCGAGCGCGACCCGTACGTCCCCAGGCCGTAGGGCGTCTTGTCGGTGTCGCCGTGGCGCACCTGGATGTCCTCGGGCGGGATCCCGAGCTCCTCGGCCACGATCTGGGCGAACGTGGTCTCGTGGCCCTGGCCCTGGGTCTGAGCGCTCAGCGACACCACCGCCTTGCCCGACGGGTGCACGCGCAGGTCGGCGCCGTCGTTCATCGACATGCCCAGGATGTCCATGTGCTTGCGCGGGCCGGCGCCGACGCCCTCGGTGAAGAAGGAGACGCCGATGCCCATCAGCTCGCCGCGCGCCCGCTTCTCGGCCTGCTCGGCGAGCAGGTCGTCGTAGCCGGCGATGTCCATCGCCACCTTCATCGTCTCCGCGTAGTCGCCCGAGTCATACGTCCACCCGGTGGTCGTCTCATACGGGAACTGATCGGACTTGATGAAGGAGCGCATCCGCAGGTCGATCTGGTCCACGCCCATCTCGAGCGCCAGCGCGTTGACCATGCGCTCCATCAGGTACACGGCCTCGGTGATCCGGAACGAGCACCGGTAGGCCACTCCGCCCGGCGCCTTGTTCGTGTAGACCGCCTTGACCTTGACGTGGCTGGCCTGGAGGTCATAGGAGCCGCAGCAGATGTGGAAGAAGCCGGCAGGGAACTTCGTCGGCTGGGCCGTCGAGTCAAACGCGCCGTGGTCGGCGATCACGTCGACGCGCAGGCCGGTGATCTTGCCGTCCTTGGCGCAGATCTGCGAGCGCATGATGTAGTCACGGGCAAAGCCGGTGGACATCAGGTTCTCCGAGCGGTCCTCGATCCACTTGACCGGCACGCCGGCGACGATCGAGCCGGCAATGGCGCACACGTAGCCGGGATAGACCGGCACCTTGTTGCCGAAGCCGCCACCGATGTCGTTGCAGCGGATGCGGATCATGTGCTCGGCCAGGCCCGCCACGTGCGCGTAGACCGTGCGGTGCACGTTGGGGGCCTGGTTGCCGTTGTAGATGTCCAGCTGTCCGGTCTTGGGGTTGAAGTCCGCGATGAGCCCGCAGGTCTCCAGCGGGGCCGGGTGGCAGCGCGGGTAGATGATGTCCCGCGTGGCGATCACGTCGGCCTCGGCGAACGCCCGGTCGGTGGCCTCCTCGTCGCCGGCCTCCCACGTCGCCGAGGCCAGGTTGTCGGTCTGGCCCTCCTTGTCGTCGCGGATGAGCGGGGCGTCGGGATCCATCGCCTTGCGCGCGTCGACGACGGCCGGCAGCGGCTCGTAGTCGACCTCGATCAGCGGCAGCGCATCGCGCGCGATGTACTCGTCGGTGGCGATCACGAACGCCACCTCCTGGCCCTGGAAGCGGACCTTGTCACCCGCCAGCACCGCCTGGGTGTCATAGGAGATGGTCGGCATCCAGGCCAGGCCGAGCGTCTCCAGGTCCTTGGCGGTGACGACCGCCGCCACGCCCGGCAGCTCCAGCGCGGCCGAGGTGTCGATCGAGTTGATCCGGGCGTGCGCGTAGGGGCTGCGCAGGATCGCGCCGTGGAGCATCCCCGGCAGGCGGATGTCATCCAGGTACGTGCCCTTGCCGCGGATGAAGCGCGCGTCCTCCTTGCGCTTGAGACGGCCGAATCCGATCGGCCGCTCTTGGCCGGGACTCGGAAGGTTCTGCTCGGTGACGGCCATGCCTACACCTCCTGTCCCTGTCGATTCGCGGCCTCGTACTCGGCCGCCCAGCGAACTGCGCCCACAATGTTTTTGTAACCCGTGCAACGGCAGATGGCACCGGAGATGGCGGTGCGGATCTCGAGCTCGGACGGGTCCGGATAGCCCCCCCTCTCTCATCGAGCAGCGCGCGGGTGGTCATCAGCATCCCCGGCGTGCAGAAGCCGCAGTGCAGCGCGTGCATCTCGTGGAAGCCCATCTGGACGGGGTCGAGCTTGCCGTCCACCTCCAGCGCCTCGACGGTGCGGATGTCATGTCCTTCGCACATCGCCGCCAGCGTCGTGCACGACTTGATCGGCTGCCCGTCCATCTGCACCACGCAGGCGCCGCAGTTGGAGGTGTCACAGCCCCAATGGGTCCCGGTGAGCCCGGGCGTGTCCCGGATGAAGTGCACGAGCAGCGTGCGCGGCTCGACGTCCCGGGAGACGTCCTGTCCGTTGATGTTGAGGGTCACCTGCATCCGTGTCATGCCTCCTGTTGCAGCGCGCGGGCAGTGGCTGTGCGCAACGCCCGGGTGGTGAGCACCCCGGCGAGATGGCGCTTGTAATCGACCGGTCCGCGGCCGTCGGCGGAGGGCGAGCAGTCCTCGGCCGCGATCCGCCCGGCCTCCTCGAACAGCTCGTCGCCCGGGGTGTTGCCGCGCAGGGCCTCGGCCGCGCGGGTGACGTGGACCGTGGTCGGCCCGACGGCGCTCAGCGCGATGCTGGCCTCCGTGATCGTGCCGCCGTCGATCCACACCGCGGCCGAGGCGGCGGCGATCGCCCAGTCACCGGCTCGGCGCTCGACCTTCTCGTGCGCCGAACCGCCGCCCGCTCTGAGCGGGAGGCGGACCTCGGTGAGCATCTCCCCGTCGCCGACGGCGGTGACGTAGGGCCCGATGTGGAACTCGTCCATCCCGACGACCCGCTCGCCATCGGCACCGCGGATCACCACCGAGGCGTTGACCGCCGAGCAGACCGAGCTGAGGTCCTCGGCGGCATCGGCCTGGCACAGCGACCCCCCGAGGGTGCCGCGATTGCGGACCACCGGGTCGGCGATGACCATCTCGGCGTCGGCGAACACCGGGAAGTGCTTGGCCAGCACGTCTGAGTGCAGCAGCTCGACGTGGCGGGTCAGCGCGCCGATCCGGATCTCGTCGGCGAACTCCCGGATGTAGGAGAGCTCGTCGAGGTCGTTGATGTCGATCAGGTGCTCGGGCTGGGCCAGCCGGAGCTTCATCATCGGCAGCAGCGAGTGGCCGCCGGCGATGATCCGCGCCTCGCCGTCGTACTTGGCCAGCGACGCGAGCGCGCCCTCCACGCTGGTGGCGCGCTCGTAGGTGAACGGAGCAGGGGTCTGCATCGGTCAGCTCCTGTCCGAGGACAGCGGCATCCGCTTGCGCGGCTGCCCCACCTCTTCGTTGGGCTCGTATTGGATCGGCGAGTCGGCCCCGATCACCGGCGAGCGCGGGAGCGCCTTGGCGTGCAGTTCGCGCCCGTCCGGGTACAGCGTCCGAGCGGCACTGGAGCCGTAGGCCGGGTTGCGCAGCGCGGGGCCGTTGGGTGAGACCGCGGCGATCGGGGCCTCGCGGCCCAGCCGCGCCAGCGTCAGCGTGCCCCTCGTGTAGACCTCCGAGATCCGGGGTGGCTTGATCGTCTTGGACTCGGGGAAGTTGCGCAGACCCGCGGCCGCGGCGCCGGGATACAGGCCGTCGATCAGGCCGACCGCCTCGTTCAACCCGGCCTTCTTGACCAGCAACCCCTCGAGCAGATCAACGCCCGCGTCGAGGTTGGCGTTGATGTCCGCCACCACCTCGGCGACGGGTGCGCTCTTCTCGATGATCTCCACCACTCCGCCGATCGCATCGTCGAGGCCCGCCGTGATCTTGCGCAGGGCCACGATGGTGGACAGCAGGTAGACGACGATCACCACCACGAGCAGCGCGACGATGATGCTCATCACGACTCCAGCAGCCACCATCGCTTCACGCTCCTTCTGCGTCGTCGAGGATGACGTCCAGGGATCCGCCGTAGTTGGCGGCGGCCTGGATCGTCTTGACCACCTGGTCCTGGGTGGTGAGCAGCAGCGGCACGGCGTCGAGGTCGGCCGAGCCGGCCCGGGCGGCGTCGGCGATCCGCTCCACGCTGGGTACGATCCCGGTGGCCGCCCCGAACACCCCGTGCAGCAGGTAGACGACCACGGGGAGGATCACGACCAGCAGGATCACGTCCCCGATCCACTCGAGGGTCATGACGGCCTCCTCTCGGCCACGATCGCTGCCTTGGCGGCGATCCCGGGCAGCGCCCCGGTGATGATGGCGAACTGGGCGTTGATCGCCTCGACCGCGGGCTTGAGCGGCGCGAGGTGCTGGGCCTCGACGCCCTCCAGCGCGTCGGCGAGCGTCGCCAGCGTCCTCGAGGTCGAGGTGAGACCCGGCCCGGATGAGGATGAGCGCGCCGGCCAGCACGGCGACGATCACGAGCGCGAGCAGCACGCTGAGGATGGTGAGGGTCGTCGCGCTCATGCTGATCGCCTCCGCTCGGCATCCGGCCTCGCCTGTAGGTCGGCGGCATGAGTCGTCCGGCTTGCCGGCACCCCCCCGTAGCCGTCGGTGAGGGCGTTCATGTACCCGTCCTGGATGATCGCCTCGTCGACGATCTGCGCCAGCACCGGGGCGGTCGCCTGAAGCTGCGGGATGTTGGCGGTGTTGCCCGCGACCTTGCCGGCCACCTCGAGCAGCGCCGTGGCCGACTTGTCGATGTTCTGGACGGCGCGGACGAGCACCGCCAGCAGCGCCGCGACGGCCAGGGCGGCCACCAGCGCGATGATGAGGCCGATGCCCCACGCTCCATGGTTGGTGAGTGCGAACAGGGTCATTTGCCCACCGCCACCTTGCGCAGCGCCCGGGCCGAGTGCAGGATCCGCACGCCCGAGTCGTTGATCTGGCCGACACCGCTCAGGGCGTCGGTCTGGGTACGCACGACCTCGACGCCCTCGACGGCGCCCGAGGCCTGCTTGGCGATCCGCATGGCCAGGACCACGATCGTGATGACGATCGCCGCGGCGGCGATCACCACCACCACCCCGAGGATCAGCCCGATGGTCCAACCGCTTGAAGCCCCTATGACAATGGGCACCTCACACCTCCTCCTTGGTACGCACTCTCTCTCGTTCCGCCGCCCAGCGGATCGATCTCACGATCGTCGTGTAGCCCGTACAGCGGCAGATCTGGCCGGAGATCGCCTCGCGGATCTCCTCGTCGGTCAACGCGTCCAGCGTGTCGGCCCTTGCGCGCCCGTCCAGCAGGGCGCGGGCGGTGAGCATCATCCCCGGCGTGCAGAAGCCGCACTGGAGCCCATGCTCCTGGCGGAAGCCCTCCTGCACCGGATCCAGCCGCCCGTCGACCTCGAGGCCCTCGACGGTACGGATCTGGTGGCCGGCGGCCGTGGCCGCCAGCACCGTGCACGACTTCACCGGCTGCCCGTCCATGAGAACGACACATGTTCCACAATTGGACGTATCGCACCCCCAATGGGTTCCGGTCAACCCCAACTCGTCCCTCAGGAAATGGACGAGCAGCAAGCGGGGCTCCACCTGGCGGGTCTGCTCCTGTCCGTTGACGGCCACGGTCACCTGCATCACCCCGCCGGCCCCGTCTGCGCGCGAGATGTCGCGCGCTCCAGGGCGCGGATGGTCAGGACCCCGGCGACGTGGCGCTTGTACTCCACCGAGCCGCGCTGGTCAGCGACGGGGGAGCACGCGGCGGCAGCCGCCGCGCCGGCGCGCTCCAGGACGTCCTGAGTGGGGCTCTGGCCGATGAGCTCCTCACGGGCCTGGGCGCAGGCGATGTCGGCTCCGACGGCGGCCAGGGCGACGCCGGCCTCGGCGATCTGGCCCTCCGGGTCGAGCGTGAGCGAGGCCCCGGACGCCGCCACGGCCCAGTCGCCGACGCGCCGGTCGACCTTCTCGTAGGCGCTGCCGGACCTCGCTCGGAGGGGCACCCGGATCTCCAGCAGCATCTCGTCGTCCTCGACGGCCGTCTGGTAGGGACCGCGATGGAAGTCGTCGATGTCGAGCACGCGGTCGCCATCGAGGCCGCGCACGACGGTCTGGGCGCCGATCGCCGAGCAGACCGCGCCGAGGTCCTCGGACGGGTCGGCCTGGCAGAGCGCTCCGCCGATCGTGCCGCGGTTGCGGACGATCGGGTCGGCGATGACCCGTTCGGCGTCGATGAAGATCGCCGCCCGCTCGGCCAGCAGCGGGGATTCGAGGAGCTCGCGGTGGCGCGTCATGGCGCCGATGCGGATCTCGTGGGCGGGCGGGCCGGTTTCGCGGATGTAGCCGAGCTCCTCGGCCAGCCCGTCGATGTCGATCAGGTACCCGGGGGTGGCGAGCCGCAGCTTCATCATCGGCAGCAGCGAGTGACCGCCCGCCAGGATGCGGGCCTCGGGGCCGAATTGGCGCAGCAACTCCAGCGCGTGCTCGACGCTGATTGCGCGCTCGTATTCAAACGGTGCCGGGACCTGCACTTAGTCCTGTCGCCTGCGGTCCTTGCGGCTGTGCCGCCGCGGCAGGCGGCACGAAAGCCTTCTCTCCATGACTAGCATTCTCCGGGGGCGCGGGGCTCCGCGCAACTGTGAGTTAAGTGATCGCTTAGGCCAACCGTCCGATGACCCTAGCCCAGCTGCAGTCGTTTGTGCTCGTCGCGCGCCTGGGCTCGGTGAAGGCCGCCGCGGCGCAGCTGGGCGTGACCGAGCCGGCCGTCTCGGTGGCGGTGGCGGCGCTCCGCAAGGAGCTCGGCGACGAGCTGTTCGTCCGCAACGGCCGCGGCATCGCGCTCACGGCAGGGGGCCGCCGGCTGGCGGCGCTGGCCTCGGAGATCCTCGGCCTGGCCGAGCAGGCACGCCGCTCGGTCCAGGACTCGCCGGGACAGTCGCGGCTCATGCACGTGGCGGTGACCAACGTGGTCGCCGAGCACGTCGGCCCCCTCATCGACGCCTTCACCGCCCGCGATCCGGGCCTGGAGATCGCGATCGAGGCCGTCGCCGGCGCCTCGATGGCCGAGCTGCTCGAGCACCGCCAAGCCGACATCGCGCTCGGACCGCCGCCGGCCCCCGAGCGCGCCGCCACCATCGCCTCGGTGCCGTTCCTGCGCTGCCGGCTGATCGTGGTCGCCGCCCCCGGCCATCCGCTGGCGGGGCGCCCGGACCTCGCGCCGGCCGAGCTCGCCGGCGAGCGGTGGCTGCTGGGGCCGCCCGACCTCGATCCCACGACGGGTGCGGGACTCCTGTTCGCCCGCGCCGGGGTCGAGCCGGCCGAGGTGGTGGGCTACACCTCGCACGCGGCGGCGGTCGCCGCGGCGGCCGCCGGCGATGGGGTGGTGCTCACCCTGGCCCACACGGTGATCGAGGAGCTGCGCCGGCGGGCGCTCACGCGGATCGACGTCCGCGGCACCCCGATGCTCGAGATGTGGCATGCCTCGACGCTCGGCTTCGGCCGGGCGCTGCCCGCCGCGCTGGCGCTCCAGCGCTTTGCCACCAGCCCCGAGGCGACCCAGGCGATCTCGACCGGCCGCGCCGGCACGGCCTCCTCGCGGGCCCGGCCCCGCCCGCACGTGACGTTGTGGAGCTCGGTGGCGGCCGGGCTGCGCTCGGGCGGCGACAGCGGTTGATCCCCCGCGCGATGCCGGCTCCCCCGGCACTGCCCGGATTTTGCGACAGTTAGAGGCGTAGGACGCCCGTGCCCGCGCCGGAGAGGAGAACCCATGACTGAGAGCACCCGTGCGATTGCCGCCACCGTCGCCGCCCTGCCCAGCTCGGCGGCGCAGCGGTTCGGCGACCACCTGGCGGCGCGCCATCGCGTCGACGGTGAGTGGCGCGAGGTCACCTACGCCGAGGTGGTGGAGGCGATCGGCGAGATCGCGCTCGGACTCGCCGAGCTGGGGATCGAGCCGGGTGACCGCGTCGGGGTTCTCGCCGACACACGGCTGGAATGGACCCTGGCCAGCTACGGCATCTCGGCGGCCGGAGGCGTCGTGGTCCCCGTCTATCCCACCAACTCGCCGCGCGAGTGCGAGTGGGTGCTGGGCAACTCCGGCGCGAAGGCCGTGATCTGTGAGGACGAGGCACAGTTGGCCAAGGTGCAGCAGGTCCGCGCCAACCTCCCGGATCTTGGCAGCGTGGTCTGCATCGAGGGCGACGGTGGGGACCTGACGCTGGACGAGCTGCGCTCGCGCGGGCGGTCGCGGGACCGCGCCGAGCTGGAGGAGCGCCAGTCGAGCGTGGCCGCCGAGGACGCGTACACGATCATCTACACCTCGGGTACCACCGGGCCGCCCAAGGGAGTCGTCCTCACCCACGCCAACGCCATGAGCGTGTGCGAGATGGTGCAGGAGATCGCCTTCATCTCGCCCGACGAGACGACCTACCTCTTCCTGCCCCTGGCCCACGCCTTCGCGCTCACGGCGCAGCTGGCCTCCTATGACCAGGGCACGGCGATCGTCTACTACGGCGGCGACACCAAGCAGATCCTGCCCGAGCTGATCGACACCAAGCCGACCTATCTGCCGTCGGTGCCGCGCATCTTCGAGAAGCTCTACACCGCCGCGCTGAAGATGACCGAGGCGGGGTCAGAGGAGGAGCGAGAGCGCTTCGGGCAGGCCGTGAAGATCGGCGTCGAGGTGCGACGGCGGCGCGACCGCGGCGAGGAGATCCCCGAGGACATGCAGCACGCCTTTGACCGCGCCGAGGAGGCCCTGTACGCCCGAGTGCGCGGGCTGTTCGGCGGGCAACATCCACCAGGCGGTGACCGGCGCGGCTCCGATCGCGTCCGAGATCCTCGAGTTCTTCTACGCCTGCGGCATCCCGGTGCTGGAGGGCTGGGGCATGACCGAGACGACCGCCGTGGGCACCGTGTGCACCCTGGACCACGTCAAGTTCGGCACCGTCGGGCGCCCGTTGCCGGGCGTGGAGATCCGGATCGCCGAGGAGGACGGGGAGATCCTGGCCCGGGGGCCCCACGTCTTCCGTGAGTACTGGCGCAACCCCGAGGCGACCGCGGAGACCCTGGTCGACGGCTGGCTGCACACCGGCGACGTCGGCTCGATCGACGAGGAGGGCTACCTCTCGATCACCGGGCGCAAGAAGGACATCATCATCACCGCCGGCGGCAAGAACCTCACGCCGTCCAACATCGAGAACGACCTCAAGCAGAGCCGCTACATCTCACAGGCGGTCATGCACGGCGACCGCCGCCCGTTCCCGGTGGCGCTGATCACGCTCGATGCCGAGGAGATCCTGCCCTGGGCCGGCGAGCACGGGCTCCCCGAGGACCTCGGCGCCTTGGCCGACGCCGACGAGGTCCGCGCGCTCGTCCAGGAGGAGCTCGATCGCGCCAACGCGCACTACGCCCAGGTGGAGCAGATCAAGAAGTTCGCGATCCTCGACCGGGATCTGACGATCGAGGACGGCGAGCTGACCCCGACGCTGAAGGTCAAGCGCTCGGTCATCAACGAGCGCTTCGCCGACCTGTTCGAGTCGCTGTACGCGCGCTAGGCCCGTGCCCGCCGCGGCCGGCGGGCGCGGTTTCCCCCGCCCCGTGCTGCCTCGCTCTCCCGCTAGATCGGATCGGGGACCGGATCCGGGGGATCCGGGGGGCCGGGCGTGGGTACCGGGGTCGGCGGAACCGGGTCCGGGCCGGGTTGCGGCGGTGCCGGAGACGGCGGTGCCGGGGTGGGCGCCGGCGGCACGGGCGTCGGGGCCGGAACCTCGGCGGTGGGTGCTGCGGTGAGGTGGGTCATGGGCGTTGGGATACCCGGCCTGTGACCCCTCACCCTTCCTGTTTTCGTGCCCGGGCGCCGGGTACGCGGAGAGACGTGAAGGTTCTCGTACTCACCACCGAGCCCGTCTCTGCCGATCAGCTGCGCGACGTCCTGCCCGGCGACGCCGACCCCACCGACGCCGAGGTGATGGTGGTGGCGCCGAGGGCGTGTCGGCCGCGGGCGACACCGGCGAGAGCGATCCCGAGGACGCCGTCGAGGACATCCTGGAGACCTTCGCGGCCGACCACATCCTCGTATTCACGCGCGGCGGCGATGAGCAGCGCTACCGGGAGGACGTCGACACCAACGCCCTCCAGCACCGGCTCGGGGTCCCGGTGACGCAGGCTCGTATCTAGCCTCCGTATGCCGAGATGCCCAACCGGCGGGTCAGAGATGCAGCGTTGGCGGGGGCCAGCGCGCGCCAGTCGTTGTTGAAGTAGGCCCACACGCTCGTCCGCCGACGCCACTGGGCGATCCGTCGCGCCCATTGATCGAGTTCGGCCGCGGAATAGTTACCGCCCCGGCCGCGGCGTCCGTAGTGAAAGCGGACAAAGCGCCACGGCGCCGTCGCGTCGTGGGTTTGGAACGGGCGCTCCGGATGGTCGCCGATGGTGAGCGCGACCTCGTTCTCGCGCAGCATGCGCATCACCGGCGCGGCAAACCAGCTCTGGTGGCGAAATTCGATCGTGTGCAAGCCGGCGGGCAACGCCTCCAGCCAGTCGCTCAGCCGCTGATCGTCGCGAGCGAAATTGCCGGGCAGCTGCCACAGGACGGGCCCGAGACGGCCCGCCTCGACGAGGGGCTCGATGCGCTCGTAGAAACGCGCCACTCCCTGCGTCAGGTCGGTGAGGCGCTTGATGTGGGTGAGGTAGCGGCTGGCCTTGACCGCGAAGGTGAACCCGTCCGGCGTCTGCTCCACCCAGTTGGCAACGGCGTCACGGCGCGGCAACCGGTAGAAGGTGGTGTTCACCTCGACCGTGTCGAACCGCAGCGCGTAGAGCTCCAGCCAGCGTCGTTGCGGCTCGCGCTCGGGGTAGAAGAGGCCGCGCCAGTCCGCGTAGTTCCAGCCCGAGCAGCCGATGCGTGCGGGCTTCATGTGCGGGGTAGGCGATCGGCGACTCCATGACGCGCTTCTGCGAGCTCTGGGAGGACGCGACGCAGGCGGTGATGGGCTTCGGGCCCCATCCCCGTAAGGCGCGGCTGATGGTCGTCGGCGAGCAGCCGGGCGACCGCGAGGACCTCGAGGGCCGGCCGTTCGTCGGACCGGCCGGCCGCGTCCTCGAGGATGGGCTCGAGCGCGCGGGCATCGAGCGGGAGGACGCCTACGTCACCAACGTCGTCAAGCACTTCCGGTACAAGCTCCGCGGCAAGCGCCGCATCCACCAGACGCCGGAGCGCGTTCACGTAGCCGCTTGCCGTCCGTGGTTTGAAGCCGAGCGCACGCTGGTCGACCCCCAGGCACTCGTGTGCCTTGGGGCCACGGCGGCGCACGCCCTGCTGGGCGCGTCGGTGCGGATCGGCCGCGACCGCGGGCGGCCGACGGAATCTGACCTGGCGCCGCTGGTCATGGTGACAACACATCCGTCGGCGATTCTCCGTCAGCGCGATGACAAGGAGCGCGCAGATGCCATGGACGGCTTCGTCGCCGACCTCGATCGCGTCGCCCGTTGGCTCGCAGAGAACGGGAGCCCGTAACACGCCGTGCCAGCTACCCGGTGGTGACGCGCTCAATCGCCATTCAGCACCCCGCGGAGGCGGGGGTACACTGGCCCCGACCCGTCCTTCCTTACGCAAAGCAGACGTACGCTCATGCTCGAAGAATCCGATCCCGAGATCGTCGGTGACGGCGCTGAGTCCACCGCCTCACGCCCGCTGGAGATCTCCAACGCGATCAGCCGCCTCCACAAGGAGTTCGTCGGACGCGGTCCGACCAACTCGCGGACGACGATCGACGGCAACCTCGTCGTGTGTCTGCTCGAGGGTGGCTACACCCGCGCCGAACAGACGCTCACCGCCAACGACAAGAGCGATGTCGTCCACGCCGGGCGGCTCGGCCTCCAGGACGCGATGCGTCAGGCCATGATCGCCGTCGTGGAGCAGACGACCGGCCGCCGGGTGTTCTCCTTCATGAGCGCCAACGACCTCGAGCAGAACCTGCAGGTGGAGGTCTTCGTCCTCACGCCCGACCAGGACGAGAACGCGAGCGGGTTAGGGGGCTGACGCGCCGCCCACCGCCGATATGATGGCCGACGCCCGGGGCACGTCGGCTCGGCGGTGTCTGGGACGCAACAACTCGATGGGAGGCTGCCGGCGGAATCCCGCCGGCGCAGACCGTCGCACAGACTTCGTATACGGAGGATGCGTGTGCCCGAAGCGGTGCGAATGGTCGGTGGGCGTTTGCGACGTGGCGCGTGACGGCTGACCGCGAGCCGCCAGGTGCGCTCTCGACCGACGACCTCATGCGTCGCTACCGGGCGGCCGAGGATCCTGCGCTGCTGGAGGAGATCGTCAAGCGCTTCGAGCCACTGGCGAGGAGTGTGGCCCGGCGCTACCACGCTCGCGGCGAGCCCCTGGAGGACCTCACGCAGGTGGCGATGGTCGGCCTGCTCAAGGCCATCTCGCGCTTCGAGCCCGACCGGGGCTTTGCCTTCACCAGCTACGCGACGCCGACGATGCTCGGCGAGCTCAAGCGCTACTTCCGCGACAGCGGCTGGGCGGTGCACGTCCCCCGCGGGGTCAAGGAGCGCGCGCTGGAGCTGGCCAGCGTCACCGACCGGCTCTCCTCAAAGCTGGGGCGCTCGCCCTCGCTGACGGAGCTGGCCGAGGCGATGAAGGCCACCGAGGAGCAGACCCTGGAGGCGATCGAGGCCTACCACGGCCGCCACGCGACTCCGCTGGAGGCGGGCTCCGACGACGACGAGGCCGGCGTGCCGTCGCTGGCGGCGGTGCTCGGCGCCGAGGACGTGCGCCTGGAGCAGGCCGAGTACCTGACGATGATCGCCAAGGGCGTCGAGACGCTCTCTGACTCAGACCGGCTCATCCTCTACCTGCGCTTCGGGCGCGACATGACCCAGTCGGAGATCGCGACGCGGATCGGGACGTCGCAGATGCAGGTCTCCCGGCTCCTGCGGGCGGCCATTGAGAGGATCCGCAAGGTCAGCGGGGAGACGCCGGGCTAAGGGCGGGCACGCCGCGACCGGGTGACCGGTGCGCGCGCTCAGCTGCTGATGATCGCCGGAGTGCCGAGCGGGATGTGGTTGATGAGCCACTGTCCCTCGGCCAGCGTCAGGCGGACGCACCCGTGGCTCACCGCCTCACCGATCGTCTCGGTCTCGGGCGTGGAGTGGATGGCGATCCGGTCGCCGCCGCTCCAGTCCTGGATCGCGTGGGGGGCCTTGGCCGACAGGGCGAGGATGCAGCAGCCGTAGGGGCCCGCGGGATCCCCGGTGAGCAGGCGGTCGGTGACGGCGAAGCGGCCCGTCGGCGTGGGGGCGTCGGGGGCCCCGATCGCGACCGTGTAGCGCTGCTTGACCTGACCGTTGTCAAGGACGGTGAGCTTGCGGGCCGAGAGCGACACCTTCAGCTGCCAGTCGACCCGGCTCAGCGAGACCACCGAGGCCGGGATCCACCCCACCTGGTTGTTGCCGGCCTTGGGGCTGACGACCCCCAGCCACGTGCCCGAGTGGCGCACGACCCACATCGCCTGCGGCGAGCCGAACTCGGTCTTCAGGGCGAGCTTGGCCAGGACGCGGCCACCCGGCTTGGCGTGCAGAGCGGTCGTGTGGCGCAGGAGGGCCACCACGGCCCCGCGGCCGGGTGGGAGCTTCAGGCCGGCGTCCTTGGGGGCGGACGAGGGAGTCTGGGTGGCCGCCGTGGCCGGAGCGGGCGCGAACTTCGGCGCCGGAACCGTGACCGCGGTGGTGAGCACCGCCGCCGAGCCGCCGCTTCCGCCCATCACCAGGGCGACGAGGATGGGGACGAGCGGCACGAGGATCGCCAGCGCCGTGAGGAGCGGGCGGAACGACCGTTTGGGTGTGGTGGGCACGGGCTCGCTCATTCTGGACAATTGTTGCCCATCGAGTATCGGCCCAACCCCGGTCGATGCTTAGCGCGCCCCGCGAGGGAGCGGGTGGTCAGGCCCCGGGGCCGCGGCGTAGCAGCAACTGGCAGTACTGGCTGCCCCTCCCCCACACGCGCTCCACCTCGACGCCGTGCGCCCGCCCGGTGGCGGCGATCGCCTCGAGGTCGGCGCGCGAGCCCAGCCAGGCCGGATGGCGCTGCCCCCGGGGCGCGCGGCCCACCGCGGCCAGCAGCCGCTGCCCGGCGCCCTGACGCGCGCGGTGGATGTCCGGGTCGTCGGAGACCTGCAGCGCCGCCCACCCTCCGGGACGGAGCGCCCGTCCCAGGTCGCGCACGTAGTCGAGCGTGATCGCGGGATCGGGCACGTGCTGGAGCACGACCACCGAGACGCACGCGTCGACGCTGGCGTCGGGCACCGGCGCCAGCGAGCGGCCGTCGCCCAGCACCCACTCGACGTTGGACAGATCCGGGTTGTGCGTCCGGGCCTGCGCGAGCATCTCGTCGGACACGTCAAGCGCCACGACGCGGCGCGCGCGGGCTGCCAGCACCCGGGTGATGCGGCCCAGGCCGCAGCCGATCTCCACCACCGCGTCGTCGGCACCCACGGCGACCCCGAGACCGCCGAGCACGTAGTCGACAAGCTCCTCGGCGTCCCAGAAGCGCCCGGGGTCGGTGGCCTTGTAGGGCTGGCGGGTGTCGACGAAGTAGAACGCGTCCTCGCGGGCACGGTCGTTCCAGAAGCGGCGCATATCGCCAGACGGCATGGACTCAGATCGTCCCAGACCTCAGCCCCGTGCCCACGGCTCGGCTCCCTCGGCGGGCGCGGGGCGCAGGCCCTCCCGGTGCGCGGTCACCCACGCCATCGTCTCCTGCCGGCGAGCGCGCCAGCGGGCGCTGAGCAGGGCCGGCGGCGTCATCCACGCCGCCCGCCCGGCCGCCCCGGCCACGTTGATCGCCGCCGTGACGCGGGCCGTCCGCGGCCCTCGGCGGCGCTCGATCACCGCATAGGTCTCGCGCATGAAACGTCGCTGCCGCGTGTCGCCGAACGCCGGGCCGGTCGCGGCGCCGGAGGCGTGCCGGGCCCGGGCCGCGGGCTCGTAGCGCACGGCCCAGCCGGCGTCGCGCAGACGCCAGCCGAGGTCGAGGTCCTCCGCGTACATCCACTGGCGCTGGTCAAAGCCTCCGACGGCGTCAAATGCCTGGCGGCGCATGAGCAGGACCGCGCCGATGGCCCATGGGACCGCCCGCGCGCGCTCGGGGTCATAGCGGCCCTCGAGCAGCATCCGGTCAGCCAGCTTCCGGCTGAGCGCAGGGAGGCCGAGGTTGAAGGCCAGCGTGAAGCGCAGCGTCGGCAGCGAGTGCACCGAGTGCTGGGTGCGGCCATCGGGCAGGACCAGCCGCGGGGCCACCGCCCCCACCCGATCCTCAGCCCCCGCCGCCAGCATCGTGGCGAGCGCGCCCGGCTCGAGCTCGACGTCGGCATTGGCGCACAGCAGCCACGGCGCGCCGGCGCGGGCCGCGACGAGGTTCACCGCCCGGCCGAACCCGAGGTTGACGTCCGGCTCGACCACGGTCGCCCAGGGGGCGTCGGCGCGGGCGGCCTGCGGCGATCCGTCGTCAGACCCGTTGTCGACGACCCAGACGTCGGCGCGGCCGCTGTGCACCTCGGGCGCGAGCGCGCGCAGGCAGCGGCGCAGCAGCTCTCGCGTGTTGTAGGACACCACCGCAACCGTGACCGGCGCCGCGTCGGACACGGGGGCGTCAGGCCACCGTGCCCACGCAGAACACGACCGTCCCGACGCCGGCGCGGTCATACACCGATTCGGTGGCGTGCAGCACGGCCCAGCCCAGGCGCGTCGGGAAGCGGTCCTCGGCGCCGTTGACCGCCCGCACCCGGCTGAGCGGCCGCACCAGCCGCCGGTAGCGCCCGTGGCGCACGAGGTCGGTGAGCGCGTGATCGAGCGTCTGCGGGGGGCCGATGTAGGCGGGTGTGCGCAACGCGACCGGCGTGATCCCGCAGGCGCGCATCACCTCCCGGAGCGTCCGGGGGGTGTAGTGCACGAGGTGCTCTCCGGGGCGCAGGTGATACCAGTCCGCCCCCAGGCGCCGGCGCGCGACGCCGTGCCAGTTGGGGACCTCCAGCACGATCGCGCCGCCGGGCCGCGCCCAGCGGACCAGGCTGCGCAGGAAGGACCGGCTGTCGGCGAGGTGCTCGAGCACGTGGAAGGCGCTGACCACGTCGTAGCTGCGCTGCGGCAGCCCCGACTCCTCCAGGGTGGCCACGGTGACATCCAGGCCCCGCTCGCGGGCCATCTCGGCGCCGGTGCGCTCGGGCTCGACGCCCTGGGTGCGCCAGCCGCGGTCGCGGGCGCCGGCCAGGACCTCACCGGTGCCGCAGCCGACGTCCAGCAGCGACCCGGTGCGGCGGTGCGTGGCACGCTCGATCATCTCGATCCGCCGGCGGGCGACCCGCGCCAGGTAGGCCTGGTAGGTCGGGTGGCGCACGTCGAGCCCGAACTTGCCGCGACCTCCCAGCATGTAGCCGTCGCCGTAGACCTCCTCGGGATCGGCGTACGTATGCGCCGAGATGGTCGCGCACGCCGTGCACCGCCGCAGCGGCGTGCCGGGACCGAGTTGGAAATGGTCGAAGCGCTCGGCCCCGCAGGCGGGGCACCGGGGCAGATCGAGGACCTGCATCGGGCGCGAGTGTAAAGCGGTCATCTCACCCTGCCTGCGCCACGGCCGCCCGGGCGACCTCCAGCCACCCCTCCGCGGTGCGCTCCCAGGTGAACGCCGCCGCGCGCGCCCGGCCGCGCCGCCTGAGATCAGCGGCGACCTGTACGTCGGACAGCACGGTGCGCAGGGCACCGGCGACGGCCTCACGCTCGGGCGCGACCACGAGCCCGGCGTCGCCCACGACCTCGGGCAGCGCGCCGCGATCAGAGACGACCACGGGCGTGCCGCAGGCCATCGCCTCCAGCGCGGTCAGCCCGAACCCCTCGTACAGGCTGGGCAGGCAGTACGCCGCCGCGCCGGTCATCAGGGCGGCCAAGTCGGCGTCGCTGACCTCGCCGAGGTAGAGGACGCCCCCGGCCGTCCCAGGGATGTCCGCGGCCGCGGCGCGTGCGATCGCCTCGACATCGGACCCGTCGGCGGCGGGGCGGCCGGCGACGACGAGGCGGTGGCCGAACCCCTCGCCGGCGAGCAGCGCCATGGCCTGGCGCAGCACCTCGAGGTTCTTGCGGGGATGGAGCATCGCGGCGAACAGGACGTACGGCTCACCCACGTCGGCGACGCCGTCCTGCGCGCCCGCGGAGAACGCCGGGTCGACGCCGTACGCGACGGTGTCCACGCGCGCGCCGTCGAGGCCATAGAGGCCGACGACGTCCCGCCGCGAGGACTCCGAGGGGGTGAGGACGCGCGCCGCCCCCCGGACCGCGCGCTCGGTGCGCGCCTCGATCCCCGCCAGGAACGCCGGATGCAGCAGCGCGCGCAGCTGCGGGGTGTGCCACCCGACCTCGTGGATGACCGCCACCACCGGCGCATTCGTCTCCGGAAGCTCGCCGTGGCCGTCGGCGAGGACCGCATCGGGCCGCCGGCGTCCCAGCCCGCGCCGGCGGCCGCCGAGCTCCACGATCTCCACGACGTCCGTGCGCTGGGCCAGGCGCGCCAGGGTGTGCCACCAGACCTTGCCATGACCGCTCACCGGCTCCATCGCCAGCAACGGCGCCGGCACGCCGATGCGCAGCCGCGTCACGGGTGGGCGGGGTGCGCGGGGTCGGTCGGGTGGGCGGGGTCGGTCTCGAGCCACGTGGTGCCGTCCCAGCGGCGGACCTCCCGTGCCGGGTTGCCAACGACGACGGTGTGGGCCGGCACGTCGCGCACGACGACCGCATGCGCGCCGACGTAGGCGCCGGCGCCGATGGCGACGCCGGGCAGCACCGCGCTGCTGACCCCCAGGAAGGCCCCCGGCCCGATCGACACCGGCCGCGGGTCGTGCAGTCCCTGGTCCATGACGGCGCGGCCGGCGTCGCGATACTCGTGGTACGTGTCACCGACGAAGACGCGGTCGGCGATGAGGACGCGGTCGCCGATCTCGATCCTTCCGCAGCAGGCGATGACCACGTCGTTGCCGATCCGCACCCCGTCGCCGATGCGCAGCGTGGCGTCATAGCGCCGCCCGCCATGCTCGTCGACGACCGACAGGAACGCCCCCGGGTGGACGACGACGTCGCGGCCGACATGGATGAGGTGGTGGCCGATGATGAGCGCCGGCGGGTAGACCACGCTCCCCTCGCCCATCGCGGCGAAGCGACCCGACCCCGTCTCGCGGGCGGACCAGCGCAGGAAGCGGCGCTCGCTCAGGCGGGCATGCCAGGGCGGCCGGGCGATCCGGCGGATGCCGCTCAGTGGGCCACCTAGTCCTGGCCGTCCTTCCCGTTGCCGAGCCTGGCGCCCGCGTCGCCCAGCCGAGCCCCGGCGCGCTGGAACATCGCCCGGGGCAGCTCACCCAGCAGCTCACGGCCCAGCTGCGTGGGCGAGTAGCGAAACGGCCCGAGCCGCAGCCGCCCGTGGGCGCCGTCGTAGTCGTCCTGGCTGGCGCGAAACGAGGGCAGCTCGGAGAGCGCGAACCCCAGCGCCCGCCCGCGGACGCCGATCCCGAACACCCAGAACGGGATCGTCGGGTCCCCCATGCCCGCGGCGTCGACCTGGTCATAGCCGTTGAGCAGGAGGCGCAGGCCATCCGGGGTGAAGCGCCAGTAGTCGTTGGGGTAGCCGTGGATCGGCATGAGCATCACCGACGAGATGAGCACCGTGCCCTGCGTGGGCGAGATGACGCGGCGCAGCTCCCGGGCCGCCGCCATCGGGTCGGCGCAGTGCTCGAGCGTGTCCAGGCACAGGGCGGTGCCGACCTCCCCGTCGGAGAAGCGCAGCGCCCGGAGATCCTCGATGCGGTCCACCCCCGGGCCGTCGCGCAGGTCGGTGCCGATGAACTGCTTGCCTCCGAACAGCGGCCGCAGGTCGTGGGGCTGATCGTCCTCCACCTGCAGCGAGCCGAACTCCACGATCGGCTCGGCGAGATCGAGGCGTGATGCGACGTCGGCGACGAGCGCGTAGAGCAGGTTGTGGGCCATCGCCACATGCTACGTTCGCGCGGTGGGCGTGGGCGGGCGGGCACTTATTTCATGACCCAGACCGTCGGTGACCCCCGCAGCGCCGTCGCCTCCGTCCAGCGCTGGTATCACTCCATCGAGGTGGCGCCGGGGCTCGTCACCCCGGGGCTGTTCGACCTCCGCGCCATCGCCGACCGGCTTCCCTGGCCCGACGTGCGGGGGCTGCGCTGCCTTGACGTCGGGACCTCCGACGGCTTTCTCGCCTTCGAGCTCGAGCGCCGCGGGGCCGCCGAGGTGCTCGCCGTCGATCTCGCCGCGCACGAGCAGTGGGACTGGGAGGCGCACATGGGCGCCCGCGGGCCCCAGTATCTGCGCGCGGTGTCCGGGTCGTCGATGGGCGACGGCTTCCGTGTCGCCCGGGCCCTGCGCGGCTCCGGTGTGCAGTTCGCCGCGGTGAGCGTCTATGACCTGGCGCCCGAACACGTCGGCACCTTCGACGTCGTGGTGTGCGGGAGCCTGCTGCTGCACCTGCGCGATCCGCTGCGCGCGCTGGCCGCGATCCACGGGGTATGCCGCGGCCGGTTGCTCTGCACCAACCAGATCGACCTCGAGCGCTCGGTCGGGCCTCGCCGGGCCCCGCTCGTGCGACTGGACGGCACCTCCGGCATCACCCAGTGGTGGATCCCCAACGCCGCCGGCCATCGCCAGATGCTCCGGGCGGCCGGCTTTGCCGTCGAGTCCCAATCGCCGCTGTACAGCATCCCGTTCGGGCCCGCCCATCCGCCCCGCGGGCGCGACGTCCGCTCACGGTTGCGCGGCCTGGCCGAGCGGGCGTTCACCGGCAACGAGGGCGTCCCGCACGTCGCGCTGCTGGCCCGGGCGGGTCAGAGCACGGGCGCGCCGTAGCGGACGCTGCCGGCGGCCAGGGCGGCGAGCCCGACCAGGTCCGCGCAGAGATCCGCGGCCGCCACCGCCAGGGGCGCCGGTAAGGAAGCGTCGTTGGCGCGGTGCGCGTGACGGCGCAGCTCGCGGGCGTAGGGCACGGCGGCGGCCAGCAGCAGCGGGTTTCGCCGCGCCGCGGACAGGAGCGCCGCGGCCACAGCGAGGTCAAAGCGCGCGGTGCGCGCGTTGAGGAACGCGCGGCGGTACAGGAAGGCGGCGCGCAACTCGGGCATCCGCCCGGCCATCGCCGGGAAGAAGCGCAGGCGGGCACGCTCGGCGGCGTAGGCGCGCCAACCACGCGGGAAGACGGCATGGTAGGCGAGCGCGTCGGGGCTGAAGCCCGGGCGGGCGCCCGCCCGCAGGGCCCGGTAGCCGAACCAGACGTCCTCGGCCAGCGCCTTGCCACGCCGCGGCGCCAGCCACTGCTCAAACCCGCCGGCGGCCTCGAAGGCGCCTCGGGTGACGAACAGGTTGGCCGTCTCCCACAGCCCCACCGCGCCGTCGATCCACAGCGTGCGGTCAAACGGCCCAAGCGCCGCGTCCGGATCAGGCAGCACCCGTCCCTGGACGAGGTCGCCGGCGGCGAGGGCGCGGACCCCGGCGGCGAGCCAGCCGGGCGCCGGGAAGACGTCGGCGTCGCAGAAGGCCAGCAGCGTCCCGCTCGCCTGGGCGACGCCGGCGCTGCGCGCGGCGGCGGGCCCGAGGGCGGTCTGGCGCAGGACCGTGACGGGCGCGCCGAGGCTCTGCGCCCGGCGTGCGGTGTCATCGCGCGAGCCGTCGTCGACCACGATCACCTCGAACGGCTCGCCCAGGTCCTGGGCCAGGATCGCGCTGAGCGCCCGGGGCAGGGTCTCACCCGCGTCCCGCGCCGGGACGATCACGCTCACCCTCGCCATGGGGCCTCAATGTACGCTGCGGCGCCGTGCGCATCGCGCTCACCCATGCCTTCTGCTGGCCCGAGGTCCGGCGCGGCGCGGAGCGGTTCCTCCCCGAGCTGGCCGCCGCCCTGGCCCGCCGCGGCCACGATGTCGTGCACTACTCGGCGGCGCGCGAGCCGGGGCGCGAACGCGTGCGCGGCGTGGAGACGGTCCGGCTGCGACGTGTGTTCACGGCGCAGTACCGCCACGAGGCTGATTTCGGGCTGCGCCTGCTCCCGCGGCTGGCCGCCGAGCGCTTCGATGCCGTCCACTCGCTGGGCCGCCACGACGCGGTGGCGTCAATCCGGGCGGCGCGGATCAGGCGCGACGGGCGCCGCACGGTGTTCACGGATCTCGGCCTCCCCGATCCCGTGTGGTGGCGCCAACAGGGGCGCCGGGAGGCCCGGGCCGCAGCGCGGGTCGTCGCCGGGGTCGACGTCTACAGCGGGATGTCGCAGAGCGCCGTCGACCATCTGGCCGCCAACTACGGGCGCCCGAACGGCGTCGTGGTCCCCGGCGGCGTCGACATGGCCGCGTTTCATCCCGCCCCCGAGCGCGAGCCCGCGCCCACCATCCTCTTCTCGGGGGCGATCGCCGAACCGCGCAAGGGCGTCTCGGTGCTGCTCCAGGCGCTCGGGCTCATCGCCGAGTCAGAGCCCCAGGTGGTGCTGTGGCTCAGCGGGCCCGGCGAGGCCGGGCCGCTGCTGGCCGGCGTCCCCGAGGCCGTGCGGGGCCGCGTCCGCGTCCTGGGGCTCGGGGCCACCGACGGCCAGCAGGAGCGCTACGGCCGCGCCTGGGTCACGTGCCTGCCCTCCACCCACGACTCGTTCGGCATGTCGCTGCTCGAGTCGCTGGCCTGCGGCACGCCCCTGGTCACCACGACCCACTCGGCGCCCCAGGAGCTGGTGACACCGGGGGTCACCGGCGAGCTGTGCCCGCCGCATGACCCGGGCGCGCTGGCCGCCGCCTGCCTACGGGGCTTTGCGCTGGCGCGGACGTCTGGGATCGCGGACCGCTGCCGGGAGACGGCCCAGGCCTACGACTGGGACGGCGCGCTGGCCCCGCTGTGTGAGCGGTTGTACGCGCGTTCGCTATAGGGTCCGGCGCCTGGGCACGGTACTCGTCACCGGAGCGGGCGGCTATGTCGGAGGCCGCCTTGTGCGTTCGCTGCAGGACGAGGGGCGCACCGTGCGCGCGATCGGTCGCGAGGAGGCCCCCTGGCTCGACATCGAGCAGGTGGTGTGCGACCTCAGCACGATCGATCGCTCCGAGCTGGCCTCGCAGTGCGCCGGGGTCGAGGCCGTCGTGCACCTTGCCGGCGAGAACGAGGTCGAAGCGGCGCGTGACCCCTCGGCGGCGCTCAGCTCCACGGTGATGGCCTCGATGCGCCTGGCCGACGCCGCCCGCGTCGCGGGCGTCCCCCGCGTGGTCTACCTGTCCACCGTCCACGTCTACGGCAAGCGAATGGCTCCGGGGGCGACCCTGACCGAGGACATGCGCCCGGAGCCGCGCTCGGCCTACGCGATCTCGCGGCTGGCCTCCGAGCACGTCACCGCGGGCCTGGGCGGCGGCGCCTACGAGCTGGTGATCCTGCGGCTGAGCAACTCCGTGGGGGCGCCGCTTCACCCGTCGGTGGACCGCTGGTCGCTGGTCGCCAACGACCTCGCCCGCCAGGGCGCACTCGACGGCCGGCTGGCCCTGCGCACCGCGGGGGTCCAGTGGTGCGACTTCGTGGCGCTCGACGACGTCTGCGCGGCGATCGCCGCCGCCGCGCGCACCAGCGACACGGGGCTGGCCCCCGGGACCTACAACGTCGGGTCGGGCGAGGCGCGCACCGTGCTCGACCTCGCGCACCTCGTGCAGGACGCCTTCGAGGATCGCACCGGCCGCCGGCCGCCGCTGGATGCGCCCTCGCCGCCGCCCGAGTCAGAACGCGATGCCCCGTATCACGTGTCGGTGGAAAGGCTGGCCGGCGGCGGGGTCACGCCCGCCGCGGCACCCCTCCACCAGGCCGTCTCGGAGACCGTCGCCTTCTGCCTGGATCACCGGAGCAGCCTGTAGTGTCCCCGCCTGAACGTAGGGCGCCGCTGTGAGTCAGATCCACGATCTCCGTGTCACGCCCCTGCGCCGGATCCCCGACGAGCGCGGAGCGGTCATGCACATGCTGCGCGCCGACGATCCCCATTTCGAGGCGTTCGGCGAGATCTACTTCTCGCTCGTCTACCCCGGCGTCGTCAAGGGCTGGCACCGTCACACCGCGATGACGCTCAACTACGCCGTCCCGGTCGGGATGGTGAAGCTCGTCTGCTACGACGGCCGGCCGGACTCGCCGACCGCGGGCGCCGTTCAGGAGCTGCACGTCGGCGAGCTCAACTACGTCCTGGTGACGATCCCGCCGATGGTGTTCAACGGCTTCAAGGGCGAGGGCTCCGCGGCCGCCCTGGTGGCCAACTGCGCCACGCTGCCCCACGACCCGGAGGAGATCGAGCGCCTGGACCCGGGCAGCGACGCGATCCCCTACGACTGGGCCCTGCGCCATGGCTGACCTGCTGGGTCCGGCGCCGGCGCGGTTCGCCTTCTCGGGCTCACTGCGGGCCCGGGCCGCGCGCGGGACGATCGTCAACGCCGCATTCACTGTGTCGCTGGGCGCGCTCACGCTGATCAAAGGCTTCGTACTGGCGGCGTTCCTCACGCGGGCCGACTACGGGGTGTGGGGCGTGATCACGGTGTCGCTGTCGACGCTGCTGTTCATCAAGCAGGCCGGCATCGGCGACAAGTACGTCGCGCAAGACGAGCTTGACCAGGAGGCCGCCTTCCAGAAGGCGTTCACGCTCGAGCTGGCCATCACCGGCGTGTGCGTGGTGCTCATCGCGGTGGCGACGCCCCTGCTCGTGCTCGTCTACCACCTGCCCCAGCTGTGGGCGCCGGCGGGTGTGATCGCGCTGGCGCTGCTGGTCTCGGTCTATCAGGCGCCCCTCTGGGTCTACTACCGGCGGATGGAGTTCGTCCACCAGCGGGCGCTGCAGGCGGTGGACCCCGTCGTCGGCTTCGTGGTGTCGGTGGGGCTGGCCATCGCCGGGGCCGGCTACTGGGCGTTCGTCGGCGGGCTGGCCGCGGGCGCCTGTGCCGCGTCGGTGGTGGCGGCGGCGCGCTCGCCGTTCCCGCTGCGACTGCGCTACGAGCGCGGGACGCTGCGCAGCTACTCCTCCTTCAGCGGCCCGTTGCTGGTGGCCGGGGCGGCCGGGTTCGTGATGGCGTGGAGCGCCGTGCTGGCCGCCAAGCTCGAGCTGGGCGTGGCCGCGGTCGGCGTCATCACGCTGGCGGCGAATATCTCGAGCTTCACCGATCGCGTCGACACGCTCGTGACCGGGGCGCTGTACCCGGCGATCTGCGCGGTCAAGGACCGTGCCGACATCCTCTATGAGTCCCTGGTCAAGTCCAACCGGCTGGCGCTGATGTGGGCGGTGCCCTTCGGGGTCGCCGTGACGCTGTTCTCGGCCGATCTCGTGCATTTCGTGCTCGGCGAGCGCTGGCGCTCGGCGGTGGTGGTGCTCCAGGTCTACGGGGTCACCGCGGCCGTCAACCACGTAGGCTTCAACTGGACCGCGTACTTCCGCGCCCTGGGCCACACGCGCCCGATCGCCACCGAGACGGTCGCGGCCACCGCGGTGTTCCTGGCGGCCGGGATCCCACTGCTCCTGGCCTTCGGGCTGCCCGGGTTCGCCGCCGGGATCGCGGTCCAGGCCGCCGCCGCACTGGTCATGCGCGCCTACTGGCTCCAGCGGCTGTTCCCCGGGTTCGACTTCCTGCGTCACGCCGCGCGCGCGTTCCTGCCCACCGTGCCGGCCGTGGCCATCGTGCTGGCCGCCCGGCTGCTCGAGCCGCACGCGCGCACGCTGGCCATGGCGCTCGGCGAGCTCGTCGCCTACCTGCTGGTGACCGCCGTCGCCACCCTGTGGCTGGAGTCGGGGCTCCTGCGCGAGGCCGCGGGCCAGGCGGTCGAGCGCCCGCTGGCCCCCGCGGCCTGAGCCGGGGCGACCGTGCGGATCCTGACCGTCGGCAACCGCTACCCGCCGTGGTCACTGGGCGGCTATGAGACCACGTGGGCAGCGACGGTGACCGCGCTGCGCGCCGCCGGCCATCCCACCTACGTCCTCACCACCCGGCCCGACCCGACCGACCGCCCGGCCGACGGGGCGGCGCCCGCCGACGTGAGCCGCGAGCTGGGCTGGTACTGGCATGCCCATCGCTTCCCGCGGCGCTCGCTGGGCCAGTGCGTCGCGCTCGAGCGCGCCAACGCCGCGGTCCTCGCGACGACGCTGCAGGACCGTCGCCCCGACGTCGTCCTGTGGTTCGCCATGGGCGGGATGTCGCTGTCCCTGCTCGAGCAGGTGCGCCGCGCCGGCGTGCCGGCGGTGGCCGTCGTCGGCGACGACTGGCTGAGCTACGGCCCGGGCGTCGACGGGTGGACGCGGCACTGGCGCGGTCCCATCAGCCGGCTGGCGGCGCCCTTGGCCGAGCGGCTCAGTGGCGTGCCCGCCCGGCTGGACCTCGACCGTGCCGCGCGCTGGACGTTCATCTCCGCCCACTCGCTCGGCGCCGCGCGGGCCACCGGCCGGCCGCTGCCCGACGCCATCGTGCACCATCCCGGCGTGGATCCTGAGCGCTTTGCCCCCTCCCCGGCCCCTCCCTGGCGGTGGCAGCTGCTCTACTGCGGGCGCATCGACCCCCGCAAGGGCATCGAGACCGCGGTGCGCGCCCTGCCTCTCCTGCCGGACGCCGCCACCCTGGTCATCGACGGCGATGGGGACACGGGGCACGCCGGGGAGCTGCGCGCCCTGGCCGGCGAGCTCGGCCTGGGCGACCGCGTCCGATTCACCGTCTCAGACCGCGCGGAGGTGCCGGCGGCGATCGGTGCCTGCGATGCGCTGGTGTTCCCGGTGACCTGGGAGGAGCCCTGGGGCCTGGTGCCGCTGGAGGCGATGGCGACCGGCCGCCCCGTGATCGCCGCGAGCTCCGGGGGCGGGGCCGCCGAGTACCTCGAGCCCGAGCGCAACTGCCTGGCCTTCGCTCCCGGCGACGCCGGCGGGCTGGCCGGCGCGGTGCGCCGCCTGGCCGATGACGAGGCGCTGCGGGCCGCGCTCATCCGCGGCGGGGCCGCGACCGCGGGGCGGCTGAGCGAGCGGGCGTTCGTCGAGGGGCTGGTGGCCGAGCTCGAGCGCGCCGTGGCGGCGGGGGCGATCCGGTGACGAGTCGGCCTCACGTGAGCGTGATCGTTCCCTTCGCGGGCTCTGATGAGGAGCTGCGGTCGTGCCTGGACCGCCTGGGCCAGCTCACGCTGCGCGCGGGCGACGAGGTCCTGGTGGCCGACAACCGGCCGGGGTCGGCCGACCGAGGCGCCGCCCATGGCGTGCGGATCGTCGCCGCCGACGGGGTCCGGGCCCCCGGGTTTGCCCGCAACCGCGCGGCGGCGCTGGCCCACGGCGAGTGGCTGGTGTTCATCGACGCCGACACCCGCCCCTCGGGCGACCTGTTGGAGCGCTACTTCGAGCCGGCGCCGGGCGAGCGGGCCGCCGTGCTGGCCGGTGGCATCGCCGACGTCCCGGGGAGCCGCTCGTCGGCGGCGCGGTACGCCGCGCAGCGGCACCAGATGAGCCAGCGCGTGACGCTCGATCGCGCCGGGACGCCGTATGCCCAGAGCGCCAACATGGCGGTGCGCGCCGACGCCTTCGCGGCCGTCGGAGGCTTTGACGAGGGGGCGCGCAGCGGCGAGGACGCCGACCTCTGCTTCCGGCTGGCGCACGCCGGCTGGGCGCTGGAGGAGCGCCCGGCGGCGTTCGTGGAGCACCCGACGCGGGGCACCCTCGGCGAGCTGTCGCGTCAGGTGGCCCATCACGGCAGCGGCGCCGCCTGGCTGAACCGCCGCTACCCCGGCGAGTTTCCGGTCCCGCGCCCGCGCGCGTTCGCCGGCCGGCTGGCCCGGGCGGGCCGAGAGGCGATCGGGGCGGCGCGACGCGGAGACCGCGAGGCCGTCGACGCGGGACTGATCGAGGTGGTGGAGGCCGGGGCCTTCCTCGTCGGTCGCCTGCTGCTCTCCAACGACGCGCGCCGGGACTAGTGGTGCAGCTCTCAGTACCCGCGGCATGTCGGCGTTCCGCTGGTGTCGGTGTCGGTGGTGTCGACGTTCAACCGCCCGGCGCGGCTGACGCGGCTGCTGGCGGCTCTGCGCGCCCAGACGCTCGACGCCGAGCGCTTTGAGGTGATCGTCGTCGACAACGGCTCAACGCCCGAGACCGGACGCGTGCTCGACGCCGAGCTGGCGGCCGAGCACCTGGCGCTGCGCCGCGTGCGCCATCCGGTCACGCTCGGGCCCGCCGCCGGCCGCAACGCCGGCTGGCGTCTCGCTCACGCACCGCTGGTGGCCTTCACCGACGACGACTGCCGCCCCACGCCGGGCTGGCTGGAGGCGATGGTGGCGGCGTGCGCCGAGCATCCCGGCGCGGTGCTCCAGGGCCCGACCCGCCCGGACCCGGCCGAGCGCGACCGCCAAGGGTGGCTGGCCCACACGGTGCGGATCGAGCGCCTGGGCCCGCAGTACGAGACGTGCAACATCGTCTATCCGCGCACGCTGCTCGAGCGTCTGGACGGCTTTGACGAGAGCTTCGGGCTGCGCCCCGCCGGCGAGGACACCGACCTGGCGTGGCGGGCCATCGAGTCCGGCGCGCCGACGGCGTTTGCCCCGGGCGCCGTGGTGCTGCACGCGGTCGAGCGGGTGGGGGCGCGCGGGCGTCTGGTGATCGCGGCGCGCTGGGGCCCGGTGGTGAGGGTGCTGGCGGCACATCCCGGCGCGCGCACGATGCTCTACCGGGGGCGGTTCTGGAACGTCTGGCACTACCTCCTGTGGCGCTCGCTGCTCGTCGCGGCGGGACCGCCCTGGCTGCGCCGCCTGGTGCTGGCCCGCCACCTCATGACGCTGCGCGAGCGGGCTCGGCGCGAGGGCGCGGGCAGCGCCGCGATCCCGTTCCTGCTCATCCACGACGCGGTGGAGTGCGGGGCGATCGCCCGCGGGGCGATCCGCTACCGGACATTCGTGCTGTGACGTTCATCGCCCTGTAATCCGAAGCGATTAACCTTCGAGGCATGTTCGGACTGCGTGAAAAGCGAAAGATGATCGCCCCGGAGCGAGCGCTGAAGGGACGCGATCGTGAGATGCCGGTCGCCACGCGCCACACCGTCCTGGGCACCCCGCTCAAGGGGCCGTGGGTGGGCGAACAGGGTTTTGAGCAGATCGTCGTCGGCATGGGCTGCTTCTGGGGCGCCGAGCGGGTGTTCTGGCAGGCGCCGGGCGTCTACACCACCGCCGTGGGCTACTCCGGCGGCTACACGCCCAATCCCACCTATGAGGAGGTGTGCAGCGGCAGCACCGGCCATGCCGAGGTGGTGCTGGTCGTTTTCGACCCCGCCAAGACCTCCTACTCGGCGATGCTCAGGCTCTTCTGGGAGAACCACGATCCCACCCAGGGCATGCGCCAGGGCAACGACGTCGGCACCCAATATCGCTCCGCCATCTATTGGGACACCGAGGAGCACCGCGAGCTCGCCGAGGGCTCGCGCGACATGTTCAACGAGCGCCTGCGCGAGCAGGGCTACTCGGAGATCACCACCGAGATCGCCAAGGCGGGCCCGTTCTACTACGCCGAGGACTACCACCAGCAGTACCTCGACAAGAACCCGCTGGGCTACTGCGGCCTGGGCGGCACCGGCGTCAGCTGCCCCATCGGCACCGGCGTCCCCGCCCAGACCGATGTCGTCGCGCCCGCCACATAGCGTGCTCGAGCCGACCGACGAACAGATCGAGAGCTACCGCCGGGACGGGTTCCTCATCGTCGAGCGCTTCCTGGATCCGGAGGGGCTCGACGAGATCCGCCGCCATTTCATGGCGGTGTTCGAGCACGAGTGGGAGACGGGGCTCGCCCCCGACGAGGTCAACTACACCCCGGGTGTGACCGCGGTCGACCTCACGCGCCAGATGTGCAACGTCTGGAAGGCCGACCGCGTCCTGGCCACCGTGACCCTGTCGCGCCGGGTGGGCGAGTTCACCGCGCGCCTGGCCGGCCTGGCCGGCACGCGCCTGGCCCAGGACAACGCGATCTGGAAGCCGCCGTCAGGCAAGGCCCTGCTCTGCCATCAGGACGCCGCCTACCTCGACTACCTCGACCCGCCGAACATGACGACGTGCTGGATGGCGCTCGACGACACCGCGGCGGACACCGGCACGATCTACTACGTGCGGGGCTCTCACCGGTGGCCCCATGCGCCGCTCGGCGGCACCTTCCACGCACCCGACGACTGGCTGGGCCACGTGCGCGCGGCCGCCCCGCCCGGGACCGAGCTGGAGCTCGTGCCCATCGAGGTCCCCGCCGGCGGGGCCGCGATCCACGACGGCTGGACGTTTCACGGCAGCCCGCCCAACGAACGGGCCGACGCCCAGCGCCGGTCGATCATCAGCCACCTCATCACCACCGAGACCCGGTGGAACCCTGAGCGAAACCACCCGATCTACTCGCGCTACCGGCGGCCCGGTGAGCGCGAGATCGACGAGGCGTTCTTCCCCGTCCTGTGGCGCGACGGGTACCGGACGCCGTGGCTGGACGACGACGCGCTGGAGCCGGCCGCCGCCGTGTGACGGCCGCGGCGGCGGGGTCAGCCGCCGGCGACGGCGGGTCAGCCGCCCGCAACCGCGGGCAGGATCGTCACCTCGTCGCCGTCCTTGACGACGGTGTCGAGGCCCTCCAGGAAGCGGATGTCCTCGCCGTCGACGTAGACGTTGACGAACCGGCGCAGACCGCCGTCCTCGGCGATGCGGCTGCGCAGCTCGCCGTAGCGCTCGTAGAGCGAATCGAGGACCTCGCCGACGGTGGCTCCGTCGACGCTGGCGGTGGCCTCGCCCTCGGTGGCGGAGCGAAGCTGGGTGGGGATCTTCACGCTGACGGCCATGGCGGCTACATCTTATGCAAGCGCGGTGACGCGCTCGTTGGCCGCCTCGAACGCGTCGACGTTGGGGTCGATCTCCCACGCCTCGAACGTCCCGCGCACGGCGTCGAGCGTCTTGAGGCCCTCGCCGGTGATATAGGCGACGACCCGCTCATCGGGGTCGATCTCGCCGCGCTGGGCGAGCTTGGCCAGAACCGCGGTGGTGACGCCACCGGCGGTCTCGGTGAAGATGCCGGTGGTCTGGGCCAGCAGGCGGATGCCCTCGCGGATCTCGTCGTCGGTGACCGACTCGATCGTCCCGCCGGTCCTCCGGGCGAGGTCGAGCGCGTAGGGCCCGTCGGCCGGGTTGCCGATGGCCAGGGACTTGGCGATCGTGTCGGGTTTGACCGGCCGGCAGAAGTCCTTGCCCTCCTCAAACGCGCTGGCGACCGGCGAGCAGCCGGCGGCCTGGGCGCCGTTGAAGGTCGGGAGGGTGCCCTCGAGCAGGCCGACGTCGATCCACTCTTGGAAGCCGCGCGCGATCTTGGTGAACAGCGAGCCCGATGCGATCGGCGCCACCACGCGGTCGGGGAGCTCCCAGCCGAGCTGCTCGGCCGTCTCGTAGGCCAGCGTCTTTGAGCCCTCGGCGTAGTACGGGCGCATGTTGATGTTCACGAAGGCCCATTCGTGGTCGCCGGAGAGCTCGGTGCAGAGGCGGTTGACGTCGTCGTAGTTGCCGCGCACGCCCACGACGTTGGTCCCGTAGACCCCGGTGGCCAGGACCTTCTGCTCCTCGAGGTTGGAGGGGATGAACACGTAGGAGTCCAGGCCCGCCGCGGCCGAGTGGGCGGCGACGGCGTTGGCGAGATTCCCCGTCGACGCGCAGGCGATCGTCTCGAAGCCCAGCTCGCGGGCGCGGGCCAAGCGCGATCGACACGACGCGGTCCTTGAACGAGTGCGTCGGGTTGGCGGCGTCGTTCTTGATCCAGACCTCCTTGAGGCCCAGGCGCTCGGCCAGCCGATCGGCGCGCAGCAGCGGCGTCCAGCCGGCGGGCAGGTGGCCCTGCGGGAGCGTGTGGACCGGCAGGAAGTCGCCGTAGCGCCACAGCGAGTGGGGCCCGGCCTGGATCCGGCGGCGCAGCTCGTCGGGGTCGACAGCATCGGATCCCGCCCACCCCGCGTAGGCGACCTCCAGGGGTCCGAAGCACCGCTCACACACGTAGCGCGCGTCAAGCGGATAGACCGTTTGGCATTCCTTGCAGCGAAGCGACTCTGGCGGCATATGAAAAAACCTCCGCCGGGGTCAGTGGTCGGAGGTCGGTGAAACCGCCCTGCCACATCTCCCAGGCCTTGTAGTTGGAGCCTGATGGATTTGGCACCGTGCCCTTACGGGAGGTTGCCGGGGTTTCATAGGGCCATATCCCTCCACCCCTCTGGATGCGTACTGCTATGTCTGGCGGACAGTATATCCGTGGGCCGCGCGTAACGAGAACCCCACCTCGGTGTGTTGAACAACTGACCTATGGCCACCGCCTCGTCCGATCCCCTGGCGCGCCTCGAGGCGATGCTGGACCTGGAGCATGCCGACGTGCCGAGCCGGCGGATGCTGGTCATCGTCAACCCGTACGCGACGACGGTCTCAGACCGCCTGAAGAACCTGGTCGTCTACGCCCTGCGCGGCCGCTATGACGTCCACGCCGTGGACACCGAGGCCCGCGATCACGCGACCGAGCTGTGCCGCGAGGCGGCGTCGGAGGGCTATGACGTGGTGGTCGCCTTCGGCGGGGACGGGACCGTCAACGAGGCCGCCAACGGCCTGGTCGGCTCCGACACGCCGCTGTGCTGCCTGCCCGGCGGCCGGGCCAACGTCTACTGCCGGATGCTGGGGATCCCCTCCGACGTCGTGGACGCCACCGAGCATCTGCTCGGCATGGCCTATGACTGGAAGCCCCGTCGCGTCGACGTCGGCCGGGTCAACGACCGCTACTTCACCTTCTCGGCCGGGGCCGGACTGGACGCCAGCGTGGTCGAGGTCGTGGACGCCCACCCCCGGCTCAAGGCGCGGATGGGCGAGTGGTACTACACCTGGGCCGCGGTCAAGACCTTCAACCGCCGCTACCTCGTGCGCCCGCTGCGGCTCCGGGCCCAGATCGGCGGGGAGAGCATCGACGGCGTCACCGCGATCGTGCAGAACGCCCACCCTTACACGTACTTCGGCGACCGGGCGGTGCGGATGGCCGAGGGCGCCGCGCTCGACAGCGGCGACCTGGCCGGCATCGTCCTGCGCCGGGCCAACCCCCTCGACGTCCCCTCGATCGGATGGCGGGCGCTGTCGGGGCGCTCGCACGTGGTCGGCCACCGCCACGTCCACGGCTACAGCGGTGTGAGCGAGGTGCGCGTCTCGAGCCTGGACGATCGGCCGCTTCCGCTCCAGGTCGACGGCGACTACATCGGGGATGTCGGCGAGGCGGTTTTCACGTGCCTGCCCAAGGGCATGCTCGTCGTGTCGTGATGTCCCGCGTGGTCTGATGCTCCGGCGCTCGCCTCCTCTGCTCCTCGCGGCCGCAGCCGCCGCCGCCGCGGCCGTGACGCTGGCCCCCGCCGAGGCCGCTCCGACAGCGGCATCGGTGCAGACGCTGCCCGGCACAAGCTGCCCCGTGTTCCCCGCCGACAATCCGTGGAACCAGCGCGTCAACGCGCTGCCGGTGGCCAAGAACTCCGCGTCGCTCATCGCCCAGATCGGGCTGAGCAATCCGGTCCACCCCGACTTCGGCACGGTCTACAACGGCGCTCCCAACGGGATCCCCTACGCGGTTGTCACCAACGCGACCAAGCGCGTGCCGGTCAGCTTCCAGTACGCCTCGGAGTCAGACGGCCATCTCTACCCGCTGCCGCGCAACGTCCCGATCGAGGGCGGTCCGCGCTCGAGCGGTGACCGCCACGTGATCGTCGTCAACAAGGACACCTGCACCGACTACGAGCTGTTCGCCGCCTACCCGCTGAGCGGCGGCGCGCGGTGGAAGGCGGGCTCGGGCGCGATCTTCAACCTGAGCTCAGACAAGCTGCGCCCGGCGGGCTGGACGTCGGCCGACGCGGCGGGCCTCCCCATCCTGGCCGGGCTGGCCGTCTACGGCGAGGCGGCCTCGGGGGCGATCCGCCACGCCCTGCGCTTCACCGCGCCGTGCACCAGCGCCCATTACGTCTACCCCGCCCGCCATGAGGCCGGCAGCTGTGGCTCGGGCGCTCCCCCGATGGGGCTGCGCGTGCGGCTCAAGGCCAGGGTCAACATCTCCCGTCTCCCCCGCCAGGCGCGGATCGTCGCCCAGGCGCTGAAGACCTACGGGATGATCCTGGCCGACAACGGCAGCCCGTGGTTCATCTCGGGGGCGCCGAGCCCGCACTGGAACGACGACGCCCTGCATGAGCTCGATCAGCTCACGGGGCGCGACTTCCAGGTGGTGGACACGAGCTCGCTGCCGCATCCCGGCCGCTGACGCGGCCCAGGGCGCCGCTCGCCGCCAACGCGGGGCGGTGCTCGTACCGGCGGCCCGGGTGCGGCGCCGACCCAATCGCTCCCCAGGGGGGTGAAAACCTGGCCGCTGGAGGCTCTCCATATATATGGGGAGACCCGTCCAGATCACCGACGCCGACCGCGCCGTGCTGCGCTTCGCCGCCGAGCACCGCTTCGTGATCGCCGCCCAGATCGCGGCACTGCTGGGCGTGAGCGATGCCGCGGCCGAGTCGCGGCTGCGGCGGCTGGTCACCGGCGGCCATCTGCGTCGCCGCAAGGAGCTGCACCGCGGGCCGACGTGGCACCAGATCACCGCGGCCGGGCTGCGGGCGGCCGGCAGCGATCTTCCCGCCCCGCGCGGCTTTGACCTGGCCACCCACCGCCATGACACCGGGCTGGGCTGGCTGATGCTGTCGGCGCAGACGGGGCGGTTCGGCCCGCTGGCACAGGTGGTCTCCGAGCGGCGGATGCGCTCCCATGACGGCCGCACCGAGGACCGCGCTCGGCGCTACGGCGTCCGCCTCGGCGGCGTCGGACCCGGCGGCCGCGACCGCCTGCACTATCCCGACCTGGTGCTCGTCACGCGGACCGGGCACCGGGTGGCCTTCGAGCTCGAGCTTTCGACCAAGGAGGTGGCGCGCCGCGAGCGCATCCTGGCCGGGTACGCGGCTGACCGGCGGATCGACGCGGTGGTCTACCTCGTCGAGCACCGGTCGGTGGGCCGGGCGATCGAGCGCTCGGCGGCGCGGATGGGCATCTCCCACCTCGTGCGGGTGCAGCGCGTGAGCATGGCGCCGAGTGCCGCGGCGCAGTCGGGGCGAGCGGGCCTGGTTCGCGGGCGAGCGGGGCAGCGCGCCGGCGCCCGGGGTCCGGCGGCGCGGGAGCAGGCCCGGTGAGCGCCCGTCCGGCGCACCGCAGCTCGGCCGGCGCGGCGCTACGGCGGGCTGGCGCTGTGGCTGGCGGTGATCGTCTCCCCGTCGGTGTGGGTCGCGGCCGGGCTGCTTGCGGGCGGGGCGGCGCTGCTGGCCGTCCCGGCCCTGCTGCGCGTCGCGGCCCGGCGCGCCGGGGAGCGAGCCGCCGCCGAGGGCGCTGGGGAGTCGGTGGCGCTCGGACGTGACCCCGCGGGTCGGACGGTGGCGACTGTCAGATCGCCAGCTCGCCGCGCACGCGCTGATCGTCGGCGCCAGCGGAGCGGGGAAGTCGACGACGATGCTCGGGCTGCTCGGCGCGCAGATCCGGCGCGGGCGCCCCGTCATCGCCATCGACCTGAAGGGATCGCCCACGTTCGCGGCCGAGCTCGAGCGGGCGGCGGCGGCGGTCGGGCGACGGGTCCGGATCTTCACACCCGAGGGCCCAGGCCACTGGAACCCGCTCGCCCACGGCAACGCCACCGCGCTCAAGGACAAGCTCATCTCCACCGAGCGCTTCTCAGAGCCCCACTACCAGCGCGCTGCCGAGCGCTACGTCCAGACCGTGCTCACGGTCCTGCAGGCGCGTCAATCGGCCCCGCCCGCCCCGCCGACCCGGCTTGACCACGTCGTGGCGCTGATGGAGCCGCGGCGGCTGGCCGCCTCGCTGCGCGACGTGCCCGAGCCGCTGGCCGAGAGGGTGCTGGACTACCTCAGCGGCCTCACCGGCGATCAGGTCAGTGCGGCGCGCGGACTGGGAACGCGGCTGGCCCTGCTCAGCGAGTCCTGCGCCGGCCCGTACCTCGTCCCGGGCGGGACGCCCGAGCAGGCGATCGACCTGCGCGCCGGGCTGGAGGGCGGGGACGTCATCCTCTTCAGCCTCAACGCGAGCGTGTACGGAAAGCTGGCCGCGCAGCTCGGCGCGCTGGCCATCCAGGACCTGGTGAGCGCGTCGGGGTACCGCCTGGCAGGCGCCGCGGCCGGTCAGGGTGCAGCGCCCATCCCCGCCACGATCGCCATCGACGAGTTCTCGGCGCTGGGCGACGACCACGTGCTCGCCCTCCTGGCCCGCGCGCGCGAGTCGGGCATCAGCGTGCTCACCGCGACCCAGGAGATGGCCGATCTGCAGCGAGCGGCCCCCGGGTTCCGCGACCAGGTGCTGGGCATCGTCGGCGTCAAGATCGCCCACCGCCAGGACGTGCCGGAGTCGGCCGAGATGATCGCCAAGATGGCCGGGACCCACTGGGTGTGGGAGGAGACCCGCCACGTCCGGGGCCTGCTGAACCCGGGCAACGGCCCGCGGGCCAGCCGGCGCCAGGTGGAGCGCTTCCTCGTGCATCCCAACGAGATCAAGACCCTGCCCGTCGGGCACGCGGTGGCCCTGACCAAGCTGCCGACCTCGGAGGTGCGGCGGGTGCGGGTGACGCGCGCGGTCAGTGAGCGCGACGGTCCGGGGCGGGGCTAGCCGTGGGCTTCCATGGCACGTCTGCCCTGGGTATCAGCGCACGTCAACGGCCGGCTTGGGAAGGGTGGGCTGGAGCGCGATTTCGGGCCTTTGCGGGGACTTTTGGTAGATATCCCCGCTCACAGACGGACTATCTACCAAGAGTCCGCCCGAGGCCGCCCGAGCTCCGCCGCGGCCGCTCGTGCCGCCTTCGATAGCTGCTGTTGACGTGCGCCAATACCCAGGCCAGACGTCCCACGGACGCCGGTCAGAGACACCCGGCGGCTGGGATTACCCGGCGCCGGGGGTGACGCGGTAGGCGTCGAAGACAGCGTCGATGTTGCGCAGGCGGTTGATCGCCTGATCGAGCGTGCGGGTGTCCCCCACCTCGACCACGAACCGGTTCTTGACCATCGGGTGGTTGACGGTGCAGTGGGCGTCGAGGATGTTGATGCCGGCCTCCGCGAAGGTCCGCGACATGTCCTCCAGGAGGCGATGGCGATCCCAGCCGTCGACCTCGATCTCGACGCGGAACGAGGTCTCGGCGTCGCCGTCCCAGGACACGGTGGTGAAGCGCTCCGGGTCCTTCTTGAGCACGGCCACGTTGGGGCAGTCCTCGCGATGGATGGTGATCCCGCGGCCGAGCGAGATGTAGCCCACGATCGGGTCGCCCGGCACCGGCCGGCAGCACTTGGCCAGGCGCAGCATGACCTCGTCGATCCCCTCCACGGCGATGCCGTAGCGCGAGGAGGAGGTGGTGGGCCGGGTACGGCGGCGGCTCGTCTGGATCAGGTCGTCGGCGGCGGTGGGCTCGGACTCGGCGGCCTCGCCCTGCTTCAGGCGCTGCATGACCTTGTTGACGACCGTGTTGGCCGAGATCTTGGCGGCGCCGAGCGCGATGTAGAAGTCGTCGCCCTTCTTGAAGCCCATCTCGCGGATGACGTCGGCCAGCAGTGGGGAGCCGACGAGCTTCTGGGCCGGCAGCCCCTGCTTGCGCAGCGCGTCCTGGAGCAGCTCGCGGCCGCTGTGCTCGGTGTCGCGGCGGCTCTCGGCCTTGAACCACGCCTTGATCTTGTTGCGCGCGCGCGTTGTCTTAACCAGGGCCAGCCAGTCACGCGAGGGGCCGCGCTCGCGCTTGGAGGTGAGCACCTCCACGATGTCGCCGGAGCGCAGCTGGTAGGACAGCGGCACGATCTTGCCGTTGACCTTGGCGCCGACGCAGCGGTGACCGACGTCGGTGTGGATCTCATAGGCGAAGTCCAGCGGCGTGGACCCGGCGGCCAGCGACTTGACCTCGCCCTTGGGCGTGAAGAGGAAGACCTCGTCCTCGAACAGGTCGACCTTGAGGTTCTCCATGAACTCCCGCGGATCGGCCATGTCCTGCTGCCAGTCCATGAGCGAGCGCAGCCACTTGAGCTTGCTGTCGGAGTCGCTGCGGACGGCTCGGCTGCCGGTGCGCCCGGGCGCGCCCTCCTTGTACATCCAGTGCGCCGCGATCCCGAACTCGGCGAGATCGTGCATCTCCCGGGTGCGGATCTGGATCTCCAGCGGGCGGCCCTCGGGGCCGATCACCGTCGTGTGCAACGAGGAGTACATGTTGAACTTCGGCATGGCGACGAAGTCCTTGAAGCGCCCAGGGAGCGGCTTCCACAGCGAGTGGATGACGCCGACCGCGCCGTAGCAGTCCTTGACCGAGTCCACGATCACGCGCATCGCCGTGAGGTCGTAGATCTCGTTGAACTCCCGCCCCTTCTTGGTCATCTTGGCGTAGATGGAGTAGAAGTGCTTAGCCCGCCCGGAGATGTCGGCGTGGATGCCCAGCTCGGCCAGCTCCTTGGCGACGATCTCGCCGGCCTCTGAGACGTAGCGCTCGCGCTCGCCGCGCTGCTGGGCCACCAGGCCCTTGATCTCGTTGTACTTGCGCGGGTGCAGCGTCTGGAAGGCGAGGTCCTCGAGCTCCCACTTGATGGCGTGGATACCGAGCCGATGCGCGATCGGGGCGTAGATGTCGAGCGTCTCGCGCGACTTCTCCAACTGCTTCTGCTTGGACATCGCCGAGATCGTGCGCATGTTGTGCAGGCGGTCGGCAAGCTTGATGAGGATGACCCGGATGTCGGTGGCCATCGCCACCACCATCTTGCGGTAGTTCTCCGCCTGGGCCTCGTCGCGCGACTGGAAGGTCAGGCCGTCGAGCTTGGTGACGCCGTCGACCAGCCCGGAGATCTCCTCCCCGAAGCCCTCGGCCACCTCCTCCAGCGACGCGCTGGTGTCCTCGACGGTGTCGTGCAGCAGCGCCGCGCAGAGCGTCTCGGTATCCAGCCGCATGCCGGCGCAGATCTTGGCCACGCCGACCGGGTGGATGATGAACTCCTCGCCGGAGAGCCGGCGCTGATCCGCGTGGTGCAGGCAGGCGTAGGCGAACGCCGCCTCGACCCGCTCGCGGTCCACGGGCACCGCCTGGCTGGCGTGCTCCTCCACGATCGCGAAGAGGTCCCCGAGCAGACGCTGCTCGAACGGCGAGAGCTCGGCGTTGGGCACCACCTCATCGCCGCGCGGGCCGGCGACGCCGTCGACGCGGGGCCGATCCGAGGCCAGGACGGTCGAGAGCCCGTCGCCGTTCTCGGTGGGGTTGCCGTTGCCGGGCGCGCCGTCCTCGGATCGCCCGTCACCGCGGCCGATGGCTCGGCTCAGGCGCCTGCTCGATGATTTGCGCTGTTCAGGTATCTCTTGCCCTCCTCGTACACCTGAGAATAGAACCTGAACGCGGGCGAGCGGTCGAGTTCTGTCGGCGCATGATCGAGGAGGGCGAGGGCGGGCGGATCGCGCACCAGCTGGACCAGCTCAAGCTCGGACAGCACGCGCACGAGCCGCCCGGCAAGCTGCGCCGAGCGTCCGTGGGCGCTGTCGCCGCGCAGCAGGCGCTCCAGCTCCGCACCCGCGGCGCGGCCGCATGCCCGCAGCGCGCGGTACAGGGGCACGAGCGAGGCGCGCAGCCCGTATTCGTGGTCCAGCATCTGCTCGGCGAAGCGCATCTCGGGCTCGCCCCAGGCCAGCGAGGCGAGGCCCGCTCCGGCGTGCAAGGCCCGGTCACCGGCGGCGCTGGTGGGCGGATCGAGCGCGACGATGTGGGCGAAGGCGAGCGCCACGGCCGGATCGGCCTCGAGCTCGCCGTAGGCGGCCAGGGCGAAGCCGCCGACGCGCTCGCGCAGGCCCGGCAGCCGCCGCGAGACGTCCGCGCACAGCGCCAGGACCGGGCCCCCGCCCGCCGCCGCGTCGACAAGCACCGCCAGCGGGCTGTGCCCGCGACAGTCGACCACCGTGCGGCCCCCGCCCCCCGAGGCCGGCGCCGGCGGCGGCGACGACGAGCGGTCGAGCACCGCATCGACCTCGGCCAGCGCCGCCGGCAGATAGCCGTCGGCCCGGGCGGCGCCGAGGAGCTCGATCGCGGGGGGCGTGCACGGCTGGGCGTGGCGCAGCACCAGCCGGGGCTCGACCGCCCCGTTCCAGGCGTTGCGCTCGAGCCGGAAGGTCGCGTCCAGGGGCCGCGCGGAGTCGTCGGTGACGCGGCCGTCGCACCCGAAGGCGACGGCGCGGGCGCGCACGCCCCCGGAGATCACCGAGAACCGCGCATGCCGGCCCTCGCCCATCGGACGCACATCATCAAAGCGGCCTCCCGGGACGAGCAGCCGCGGCGCGGGGTTGCCCATGCCGCAGGGCTCGAGCGCCTCGAGCTCCTCGGCCAGGCCCAGGCCCAACTCGTGCCCGGAGACCACGGCATCGACGCGCTCGACGCGCTCCAGCAGGTCGGGCGTGAGCACCGCCTCGGCGTGCGCCTCGAACGCGGCGCGGAAGGCCTCGAGCTGCGCAGCGTCGATGGTCAGGCCCGCCGCGGCGCGGTGGCCGCCGTAGCGGCGCAGGTGCGCCGCCCCCGCATCCAGCGCGCCGAGCAGGTCAAAGCCGGGGATGCTGCGCCCCGACCCGCTGCCGCTCTCGCCCTCGAGGGCCACCAGCACCGCGGGGCGGTGGTGGTGCTCGACGATCCGCGAGGCGACGATCCCGATCACGCCCGGGTGCCACTCCTCTGACCAGAGCACGTAGCCGGGGCGCGCGCCGAGCTCGGCGACCTGGGACTCGGCGTCCCACAGGATCCGTTGCTCGACCGCTTTGCGCTCGGCGTTGACGGCGTCGAGCTCCGCGGCGATCGCCCGGGCCCGCGCGGGGTCCTCGGTGAGCACGAGCTCCAGGCCGGCGTCGGCGCGCCGCAGGCGGCCCGCGGCGTTGATGCGCGGGGCCAGGCGGAAGCCGAGTGTCCCGGTGTCCAGCGCGCTGGGGTCGGCGCGCGAGACCGCCATCAGCGCCCGCAGCCCGGGCTTGTCGGTGGACGCCAGCGCGGCCAGGCCCTCGCGCACCAGCCGGCGGTTCTCATCGGCGAGCGGGACGAGGTCGGCCACCGTGGCCAGCGCCACCAGATCGAGGTCATCCTCGGCGGTGCGCGCCCCGAGCGCGGAGGCGAGCTTGTAGGCCACGGCGGTGCCGCACAACGTCGGGCACGGGTAGTGACAGAGAGCGGGATGGACGATCGGGCAGTCCGGCAGCGCACCGTCGGCCCGCGGCGCGTGATGATCGGAGACGACCACGTCGATGCCGGCGGCCCGGGCGGCGGCGACCTCGTCGACCGCGGTGATGCCGCAGTCGACGGTGACGATCAGGGCCGTGCCCCGCTGGGCCAAGCGCTGCACTGTGGCCGCGGCCAGGCCGTAGCCGTCGTCGATGCGGCTGGGGAGAAACCAGCTCACCTCGGCGCCGAGGCTGCGCAGGGCCCGGACCATGATCGCGGTGGCGCACACGCCGTCGACGTCGTAGTCGCCGTGCACGACGATCGGCCGGCGGGCGGCGACGTGGCCGCGGATGAGATCGAGCGCCCGCTCGATGCCCTCGAACGCGCCGGCGTCATGGGCCTCCCGGGCCTCGAGGAAGCGCCGCGCCGCCGCCGGATCGGCGAGGTCGCGGCGCATGAGGATCTGGGCGAGCACGTGGCCCACCCCCAGCTCGCGCTGGAGCGTGAGCGCCTCGGCGGCCGCGTACGGTGCGATCTGGAGGCGCGGAACCGGATCCTGGGCGGGCGCCGCGTCATTGGCCAGGCGCAGCGGCGGGGGCGCCGCCTGGGTCTCCGAGGCGGGCAGAGGCGGGGCAAGTGCGGCAGCCTGAGCCATCGCGGGCCAATGTAGGCGTCGCCGCAGACAGACCCGCACGGGCGGGCCGGGGGCTCGGCTACCGCGCGGACGCGGGCCAGGAGGGCGGCTACGGCCCGGCGCCGGCTACTTCATGTAGCCGAGCCTGTGCAGCAGCTTCTCGAGCTGCGTCACGAACTGCGTCGCCGAACCCTGGGGCAGGCCCAGCGGCGTACGGAGCTTGTTCTGCGCCGCGAGGGACCGCAGGGTGGTGTCCACCATCGCCGATCGGCCCAGGAGGTCCTCGTCGGCGGCCCAGGCGGCGATCAGCCCTACCCCGTTTGAGAGGTGGTGGTTGAACAGCCGCAACCACTTGGCGGCGTCGGCGCGGATGAGGTTGGGGTAGCGGCGGGTGACGTCGCTGAAGGTGCGATTGGCGAAGCGCCAGATCTGGATCGGCGTGCCGGAGTCGGCCGTGTCGGTGAAGCCCGCCTCGGTGATCCGGGAGTCCCCGGACCGCAGGACCCAATGGCCGTCGAGCTTGGTCAGCGCGGCGCCGGCGTTGAGGAAGTTGTGCTGGGACCTGACGTAGGTCTTCGTGGCCGGGTCAAACGAGAACACCTGGTCGATGAAGCAGCAGTTCGCGCCGCCGGTGAACAGCCCCAGGACCACGTCGGGCTCGCTGCTGCCGTCGAGGTCGAGCACGTGCAGCGGTGATTTCCCCGGCGGCACGCCGACATCCATGCAGTGACCGAGGCATCCAGCGGCGGTGACCGGCCGGCTGTAGGCGACCGAACCGTTGCGCATGATCGAGAGCACCAGGTGCGACGACGAGCCGGCGACGCCGATCCTCGCGGAGACGCTGGGGGTGGAGGCCGGGCTCGCCAGCGCGGCCGCCGGGGCGGCGAGCGCGGCAGCCATCGTCAGCAGCGTGATGAGGGGCCCCCGCCGCACGTCACCCCTCAGAGGTTCACGCCGGCGACCTGGCCGCCGGCACGCTCGCGCCGCACGCCCTCGGCGTAGATGAGACCGATCCCGATGAGCGCGCCGGGAATCGCTTCCAATGATGTCGCCAGGGTGGTCTCATGGCGGCCCGGGATGGAGAAGCCGTTGACGATGAACCCGAACAGCGCGGAGCCGATGAGGGCGCCCAGGAACGCGCCGACGATGCCGCCATAGAAGCGATCGGGGAGCCAGATCGTGAAATGCCAGATCGCCAGGCCCATCATCACCCACGCGAGCATGCCCATCAGCGGCGTCTCCCGTGGCGTCGGTTGCCCCGGCGCGGCTTGGCGGGGCCTCCGGGCTTCTGGCCGCGCGAGATGCCCTCGTCCTCGGCCTCGTCAGGTGCGTGCTCGAACCCCTCGCCCGCGAGCGGCTCGTCCAGCGTCTCCGGATCGATCCGGGGGGACGGGGGCGGCGTCGGTGGGGGCACTGGACCCCCGCCCGTCCCGCCGGCCCCGCCCTGGGGCTGGCCGGAGGAACGACCGCCGCGGCCGGCACCGCCGCCGGCACGACCACCCGCACCACCGCCGGCACCACCCGCGCCACCGTTGCCGCCGGAGCGCTTGGAGCGGCCCGATCCGGACCCGTCGCCCTCGCCGCCGCGCGTGTGCGCCAACCGCTGGGTCAGCGTCGAGGTCCGGCGCCGGGGCTCGGCCTCCTCCTCGGCGATCTCGCGCTTCATCTGCTCGAACTCGGCCGCCGACACGGCGCCCTCGGGGTCGGGCGTGGTCAGCCGGCCGGCGCGACGGCGCACGCGGTCGCGCGCCGGGTCGACGTCGGCCCCGGCCGTGGCGTAGGGGGCGACGAAGCCGTAGTCGGCCTCGATGCGCTCGCGGCGGTGGCGGTACACGCTCTCGCGCTCCTTCCAGTGGGTGAGCACCGGGGAGGCGATGAAGATCGACGAGTAGGCGCCGGAGGCCACGCCGATGAGGAGCGCAAAGGCGAAGTCCTTGAGCGTGGAGCCGCCGAAGAGCAGCAGCGCCAGGATCGGCAGCAGCGTGCACGACGTCGTCGCCAGCGACCGGGTGAGCACCTCTGACATCGAGCGGTTGACGATCTGCGAGAAGGCAGCCCGCGGCATCCGCGGGATGTTCTCCCGCACTCGGTCGAACACGATGATCGTGTCGTAGAGCGAGTAACCCAAGATGGTGAGGAGGGCCGCGACCGTGTCGACCGTCACCTCCCTCCCGGTCAGCGCGTACACGCCGCTGGTGATGAGCAGGTCGTGCATCAGGGCGATCAGAACGGGGACCGCGAACTTCCAGCTGAAGCGCAGCGCCACGTAGGCGGAGATCACCAGCAGCGAGGCGATGATGGCGACCACCGCGCTGTTGGCCACGGTGCGCCCGAACGTCGGGCCGACCGTGGTCGCGCCGAAGCTGGGCACGCCTCCGTACTTGGCCGCCAGCGCCTGCTTGATGCGGCTGCTGCCGACGTTGAGCGGCTTGGACGAGATCTGGAACTGGGTGCCCTTGTTCCCGATGGCCTGCACGACCGGGTCCTGGACCCCCGCGGCGCGGACGATCGATTGGACCGACGATGACGTCGCGGGCTTGGCCAGCGTGGCGTCGATGCGTGCGCCAGAGGTGAAGTCGATGCCCAGGTTCAGGCCACGCCCGCCGATGGCGAGCGCCCCGATGAGCAGGATCACGCCCGACAGGGAGAAGAAGTACTTCGACGCGCCCATGAAGTCGAAGGTCCAGACGTGCTTCTTGCCGCCGGCACCCAACGCGGAGGGACGGGCGAGCGTGCGCGAGTCGCCCATCGTCATGAGGATCGCCTGGGTCGCCAGGACCGCGGTGAACAACGAGACGATCACCCCGATGCCCAGCGTGAAGGCGAAGCCCTGAACGTCGGAGGTGGCCAGGACGAACAGGATGAACGCCGTCATGATCGTGACGACGTTGGCGTCGATGATCGCGGTCAGGCCCTTCTTGTAGCCCGTGGCGATCCCGGCCCGGACCGATCTCCCCGCCCGGATCTCCTCCTTGACGCGCTCGAAGATCACGATGTTGGCGTCGGCCGCCACGCCGATCGTGAGGATCAGACCGGCGATGCCGGCCAGGGTCAGCGTGATCGGGATGAGCTTGATCAGCGCGTAGAAGTACAGGCCGTACACGGCCAGGCCGGCGACGGCGATGAGGCCGAGCAGGCGGTAGTAGACGAGCAGGAACAGGGCGACGATCAACAGGCCCACGGCACCGGCGACCAGGCCCTGATGCAGCGCCTGCTGGCCCAAGGTGGCCGAGACCTCCTCCTCGGAGATCTGCTTGAGCTTGATCGGCAGTGCCCCCAGGCGCAGCTGGGTGGCGAGATCCGACGCCGTCTGGCTGGTGAAGCCACCCGTGATGTCAGCGCCGCCACCCCCGAGGATCCCGTCGGGGTACTGGCGGAAGTCGATCTGCGGGACGGTGACGAGCTGGTTGTCCAGCGCCACCGCGAAGTGCTGGTTCAGGGAGGAACCGCCGAGGCTGACGTTGGCGCCGCGGTGGGCGATCTGCCCGGTGACTCGCTGGAAGGCGGATTGGCCCTTGCCGTTGAAGCCGAAGGTGACGTCGGGCGAGCCCGACTGGTCGGTGCTCGGCTGCGGGTTGGTGATGTCGTCGCCGGTGAGCGCGACGTCGTCCTTGAGGACGAAGAACTCCGCGTTGGGGCTGTTGGGCTTGACCGGGGTGGACGACGAGGCGTTGGCGGCCTGCAGCACGACCGTGCCCTGGGGCACCGTCACCAGCTGCCCCTCTGATTTGGTCACCCCGGCCGGCAGGCCTGAGTAGAGGTCTGTGAGCGTCGAGTCGGGGCCGTTGAGCAGACAGTGCTGTCCCTGCACCGGCGTCGTCCCCGACGCCTTGGCGACGGCCGCGCATGCCGCACTGCCCGGCGCCCCGAAGAAGTAGTAGGCCGGCCCCGAGCGCGAGCCGCCCGGCCCGACCGGTTGCTTGGCGGCGAGCGTGGCCGCCTCGTAGAGCGGTACCCCACCGGCGCCGGGCACGCCCGGCTGACCCGCCGATCCGCCGGTGCTGAGGGTGACCGAGTCCGGGTCCTGGGTCAACAACCCCTGAGCCGCCGGCTTGCCGGTGGGGGTGAGGACGTTGGCCTCCCAGTCATAGAAGTACAGCTGGGCCGTCTGGCCCACCTCCTGCTCGGCGCGGGCGACGTCGTGCACATCGGGCAGCCCGACGGTGATGAGGCTGTTTCCCGTGGTCTGGATCGACGGCTCGGAGACGCCCAACTGGTCCACGCGCGAGCGCATGATGTCCACAGCCCGGTTCAGCGACGCCTGCGTGACCGGGCTCTGGGGCGTGCGCTGGCCCTGGTAGACGAGCTCGATGCCGCCCTTGAGATCGAGGCCCAGAACCGTCCGTTGGGTGGTGAGCACGACGATCGAGGCGGCGATCAGGCCCACCACGAGGAGCAGGACGAAGCCGTGACGCTGGCGATCTGACATCAGCTACCGCAGGATGCTAGTGGTCTGGGCGTCAGCGGGTGCTGTTGCACAAATTCCCGCGCGCTACTGATGATTGGTGGGCGTCAGCACGACCAGCACGCCGCCCTCATCATCGTCGTATGCAGGGAAGATGTCGGCGACGGCGCGTGCGGGCAGATCATGCTCGGCGTGGACCTCGACCGGCTTGCCCTGGACGCGGACCTCCCATTCCAGCGCCGTGCCGACGTGGTCGGCGCCGTCGTCAAAGCGCAGACCCAGCACGTCGCGGACCGGGCGGCCGATGGCCTGCTCGGTCTTCAGGCCGGTCAGCTCGAACGAGCCCCGGCCACAGTCGACGATGCGCCCGTCGGAGTCGCAGGCGAAGAACGCCGCGTTGGGCGCCGGGTAGTAGTCGTCGAGCAGTTCGAACAGGTAGGCGAAGCCGCACTTCTCGCAGCCCCGGGCCTCCCGGCGAAAGCCGGCGTTGCGATCGGTGCCCATCGACCGGTTCCCGCAATGCGGGCAGATGAAGTAATGCTCGCGCGCCATCGGCGCCTGAGGATAGAGATACGCGCTTAGGAGTATCCGAAGAACGCCAGCCCGGACGAGCCCCCGGCCCCCATCACATGAGCCTCGTCTGGGCCGGCTCGGGCGCCGGTGGCTCGAGACCCAGGTGGGTGTAGGCCCGCCGCGTCGCCGCCCGCCCGCGCGGCGTGCGCTCGATCAGCCCGCGCTGGAGCAGGTAGGGCTCGTAGACGTCCTCGATCGTGTCCTGCTCCTCCCCCACCGCGACCGCCAGCGTCGACAGGCCGACCGGCCCGCCGCTGAAGTTCTCACAGATGACGCGCAGGATCTCGCGGTCCAAGCGGTCAAGCCCCTCCTCGTCGACCTCGAGCATGTCCAGCGCGGCGGCCGCCACCGACTCGGTGACAAGCCCCGAATGGCGCACCTCGGCATAGTCGCGCACGCGGCGCAGCAGCCGGTTGGCCACTCGCGGCGTGCCTCGGCTGCGCCGCGCGATGGCGACCGCCCCGGCGGGCTCGATGCTCCACCTCGAGCAGCCGGGCCGAGCGGGTCACGATGCGCGCCAGATCCTCGGGCCCGTAGTGCTCGAGGCGGTGCCGGATCCCGAAGCGGTCGCGCAGCGGGGTGGTGAGCAGGCCGGCTCGGGTGGTGGCGCCGATCAGCGTGAACGGCGGCAGCGGCAGGGTGACGATGCTCGCGCCGGCGCCCTGGCCGACCGTGATGGGCAGGATCCCGTCCTCCATCGCCGGATAGAACGTCTCCTCCAGGGCACGCGGGAGGCGGTGGATCTCGTCCACGAAGAACACCGCCCGCGGCTCGAGCGCGGTGAGAAACGACGCCACGTCGCCCTTGCGCTCGAGGGCCGGGCCGGCGGTCTGGACGAAGGGGACGTCGAGCTCGGCGGCGACGATCTGGGCCAGCGAGGTCTTCCCGAGGCCCGGCGGACCGGCCAGCAGCACGTGGTCCAGCGCCTCGCCGCGGATGGTGGCGGCCTCGATCGAGACGGCGAGCTGGCCGCGGATCGCCTCCTGGCCGACGAAGTCCTCCAGCCGGCGGGGCCGCAGCGAGCGGTCGAGCTCCAGCTCGTCCCCGGGCAGCTCCTCGGGGTCCTGGATGCGTGCCCCGCCCACTCCGCTCACCGCCGCGCGCTCCGCAGGGCGTGGGCGATGAGGTCCTCCGTGCTGTCGCCGGAGGCGCCCTCCAGCAGCCCATCGATCTCGTTGGCGTTGTAGCCCAGGCCGAGGAGGGCCTCGCGGGCCAGCGTCGCCGGATCGTCGGAGCGGGTGACGGTGATCGAGTCCTCGGGCAGCGTCGCGCCCACCTTCTCACGCAGCTCGACGACGATCCGCTCGGCCGTGCGCTTGCCGACCCCGGGCGCCGCCTGCAACCGGGCCGCATCGCCGGCGGCCACGACCCTGAGCAGCTCGCGCGGGGGCGCGCCCGAGAGGACGGCGAGCGCCACCTTGGGCCCCACCGCCTGGACGCCGAGGAGCATGAGGAAGAGGTCACGCTCCTCCTCGGTGGCAAAGCCGTAGAGGGCGAGCGCGTCGTCGCGGACGATGAGATGGGTGTGGAGCAGCACGTCGCGCCCGACCGCCGGGACGTGCTTGAGCGTCTCCGCCGACACCGCGAGGCGGTACCCGACCCCGCCGCAGTCGATGACGACGTGGTCACCCCGGCGCACCGCCACCCTGCCGGAGAGGAGCGCGATCATCCCGACACCCCGGCGACGGCGCGGGCCAGCGGCGAGTGGTTGAGGTGACAGACGGCCACGGCGAGGGCGTCGGAAACGTGATCGGGCGTCGGGGGCGCGGCCAGGCCCAGCAGCCGCGTCACCATCCGCGCCACCTGGGCCTTGTCGGCGCGGCCGTTGGCGCACACGGCGCCCTTGACCTGCTGGGGGGTGTAGGACCGGGTCGGCACGCCGCGCTGGCCCGCGGCCAGCAGCACCACCCCGCGCGCCTGGCCGACCGCGAACGCGGTGCGGACGTTGGCCCCGAAGTACAGCTCCTCGATGGCCATCGCGTCGGGCTGATGCTCGTCGAGCAGCTCCCCCACGCGCCCATGGATCTCCGACAGGCGCCGCTCCAGAGACACGCCCGGGCGGGTCGTGATCATGCCCTCGTCGACCGCGCGCAGGCGTGAGCCGACGCCGCGCACGACCCCATAGCCGGTGTTGGCGGTACCGGGATCGATGCCGAGGACAAGCATGGAGACACATTCTCCGTGCGCGCTCGGACGCCTCCCGGCCGTGCCGCGGCCGCACTGTTAGATCTCTGTCAACGGAGCACCGGTAGCGCAACCCGCCGCTCGGTCTGATGTTCTAGCGGATGTCATTCGCCTGGCTTACTCACCACTCTGCACCGGGGCGTGGCGCAGGGCGCTGGTTGCGCTGTGCCTCTCGGCGTGCGCCTGCACGGCCACGGGCGTGCTCGCCGGGCCCGCCGGCGCGGCCCGCTCGCGCGCGCCCGCGCTGGCCCCTGACGACGCGCTCGTCGACGGCCCGAGCCCTGACATCCGCTCGCTCGATGGGATGTCGATCGCCCGCGACGGCGGCGGGGCGCTCGTCTACACCAAGACCGTCGGGGCCGTGGCCCACGTGTTCCTGTCACGGCTGAGCGCAGGCGCCTTCCAGGCGCCGGTTCAGGTCGACGCCGGCCTCGCCGGGCCTTCGTCACAGCCCGTGGTCGCCGCGGGCCAGGGCGGGCTGGTGCTGGTGGCCTTCATCAACAGCGGGACCCTCTACGTCGCCCAGGCGCTGTCGGCGAGCAGCCCGCTGAGCGCGCCGGCAGCGCTGTTCCCCGGCGCGGCCAACCCGTCGATCTCGCTCACCAACTTCGGAAAGGCCTACCTGGCCTTCACCGCCACGGCGGGGGCCGGCGGCGGCGACGTGCGCGCCGCCTATTACTACCAGGGCCAATGGGGGCTCGAGTCGACCCCGCTGGACGCCGTCGCGGGTGACGCGGCGGGCGTTGGCACCGGACGTCCGGATGTGGCCGCCTCCGGCGACGGGGTCGGGATCGTCGCCTGGGGCGAGGCGGGCCACATCTACACGCGCCGGGTGATCGGCACCACCCCCAGCAGCGTCGTCGAGCAGGCCGATCCCGCCACCTACGGCGGATGGTCCGAGACCTCGGCCAGCCGGCCCGCGATCGCCTCCGGGGGCGACTCGACGTACGCCATCGTCGCCTTTCAGGCGTCACTGGCCAACGGCTCGGCGACGCAGTCCCGGGTCCTGACGAACCACCTGCACGGCTCGACCTATGACGGCGTCACCGCCGCGGACGGGGCCACCACCGGCGGCCCCGAGGGCGCCGACCAGCCCCAGACCGCGGTCACCGAGTACGGCACCGGGTTCGTCACCTCGGAGACCAGCCAGAGCCACATGCTCTACGCCACGGCGCTCGGCGGCTCAGAGAGCCGCGGCCCGACCGGGCGCGTCGACTCTCTGCCCAACAGCAGCGCCCCCGATGCCGTCCCGGCCAGCGCCGGGCTCATCTCCACCCTCATCGCCTGGCAGCAGACGCCGGGCATCGCCGGTCCCGCCGAGATCCGGCTGCGCTACGCCTCCGATGGCGCGGACCTCCTCCCCGAGCAGGTCATCTCCACGCCGGCGCTGGGGGCCACCGACGCCGACCTGGGGCTCGCGGCGGCGGGCGACGTCGCCGGCGACGCTGCGGCCGCCTGGGTCCAGGGCAGCGGCGCGAGCACCTCCATCGTCGCCGCTCAGCTCTTCCAGGCCCCGGGCGGGTTCGTGCCCTCCAACAGCTTCCGCTACGTCGTGACCGGCGTCCCCCTTGCTGCTCTGGTCGCCCTCGGCCGAGCTGTGGGGTGCGCCGACCTACGCCCTGCGCATCGACGGCACCCAGGTGGGCCAGACCACCGCCACCCAGATGGTGGCGCCGGCGCCCCTGGCCAACGGCCGCCACACCTACCAGCTGAGCGCGGTCAACCTGGCGGGCGTCACCACCAACTCCCCCGCGGCGACGGTGTTCGTCGACACCGTGCCTCCGCGCGCCACGTGGAGGCTGAGCGGCACATCGATCGTCAACACCCGCGAGCAGCTGCGCGTCAACTACGTCGATCCCCCGCCGGCCGGGCTTGCCCAAGTCCGACGCCTCCGGGGTGTCCACCGTCTACGTCAACTGGGGTGACCATTCCCCCCGCGCGCGCATCCGCCGCACCACGGCGAGCCACGTCTACACGCGGATCCGCACCTACACGATCACGATCACGCTCACCGACCGGGCGGGCAACCGCACCGTGATCGTCCACAAGCTGAAGATCAAAGCCAAGCCCAAGCCCAAGAAGCACAAGAAGGGCAAGCGGGGCAGGAAGGCGTCGGCGGCCCGCGCGAGGGCGCAGCTCAGCGTGCTGGCGCCCGGAGGCCTCCAGTGACCCCCGCGCGGCTCCGCCGGCCCGCGGCTACCGGGCTCCGCCGGTCAGCGGCCGACGCAGGCGGTGCCGTGCGCCAGGTTCGGATCGGTCAGGCGCACCACGCGCCACGGACCGGCGGTGGCGACGGTCTGCGCGTGCGTGAGGCGCGGGTCGATCTTGGCCGCCCCGCCGATCTGCGCGGCCTTGGGCCCGATGAAATCGACGCCGGGCGCGCGCATCGAGGTGCCCACGCGCTGGAGGGTGACGCCCAGCTTCCACGCCAGCGCGGTCTGCGCGGAGTGGTTGACCGCGGTGAAGCTCGACGGGCATGGGAGCACGCGGGCCTTGCCGCCCGCGGCGGCCACCGCCTGGGTGAGGGTGTCGAGCAGATGGACGCCCTGCGAGGCGTTGCGCTCGTCACCGCGCACGATGCTGATCTGGGTGGTGCGTGAACGGGATGCAGAGCGCCGCCAGCACGACGGCCACGCCGGCGGTCACCGGGCGGCGCAGCGACCCGGCCAGCCCGCCCGCCAGCCGGGCCAGCGCGGCGAGGCCGACGCCGCCGAGCACGGTGATCAGCGCCGCCGCGGGCAGGAAGAAGCGCTCCAGGCCCGGGTAGCCGTCGAGCGTCTCGCCGACCACCACCACCCACCAGCCCGCGATGCCCGCGGCGATGGCCAGGAGCTCGCGGTTGCGGTCACGCACCCAGCCGACGACGACCGCCACCACCGCCAGGATGAGGGCCGGCAGCAGCTGGTCGCGGACTCCGCGCGCCAGGATCGACCTCAGGACGTCGGAGCCCAGATGACCGTTGTAGTCGGCCGCGTGGGTCGCGGCGAGGAAGGGCTGGCCGGTGGTGATCCACGGCGGGACGAACCAGCCGATGGGCTGTATCGCCAGCCCCGCGAGCAGCACCAGGCGCATGCCCGGGCTCTTGAACCCGGGCTCGCGGAACCACAGCCAGATCGCGTAGAGGCCCAGGAACGGCCACCACTCGGGCCGGATGAGCCCGCCGGCCGCCATGATCAGGTAGGCCTGGAGATGGCGTCGGTCCAGCAGGCGGTCCACGGCCCAGACGGCCACGGCGACCAGGATCGCCTCCGAGGTCCCGTGCAGGAAGTAGTAGTACCAGGCCTGGTCGTGGCTGCCCGTGAGCACGATTCCGATCGCCGCCACCACTCCGGCGAAGGCGCCGAGCCATCCGCCGCCGGCCAGCCGGCTGGTCAGCTTCCACGTGCCCCAGAGCGCGAGCAGCCCGCCGACGCGCGCGGTGATCACCCACAGGGTCGGGGCCGCGCTGCCGAGCAGCCCGTAGATCGTGGTGAAGACCATCGGCAGCGGCTTCCACGAGGGGCCGCCGTTGACGATGAAGCTCGTGTGCGGGTCGAACACCTCGTGCCCCCAGACGATCCACGACCACGGGTCGTAGCTGGGCACGGTGGGCAGGATGGCCGCCGACAGCGCCGCCAGGACGATGCAGACGAGCACGCCGATCAGCAGCGGAGAACGCGCGGCGCCGCGCAGGGAGGCGGCCAGTGAGGCTCCGTGAGACTCCCCGGAGCCGACAGAGCCGGTCGAGGGTGGCCGCTGCTGCGGCGAGTCGACGGCTGACATCGGCGGGCGATTGTAGCGGCGCGCCTGGCGCCTTGAGTAAGGCGACCCGCCCGTTGCTGGCGGTCATGCTCGCCGTGCTCGCGCTGAGCGCCGCGGGGCTCGCCGCCGGCGCGGGGCCCGCGATCGCCCAGACCGGACCGGTCTATGCCGCCACGCCCCCGACGTTCGGCGCGCTGTACCGGGACGGCCCCAGCGACCGCTGGCTGCTTGGCGGGACCTGGCTCTATCGCGCCGACACCGCCGACGCCGGCCTCACGGCGGGGTGGTGGCAGCAACGTGGCCTCCACCGACGGGTGGAGCCCGGTCACGGTCCCCAACTCATTCAACGCCGGCGACCTCTCGCAGGCGTCGATGAACGGCTCGGTGGGCTGGTACCGGCGCGACTTCACGATCCCGGCCAAGGCCTTTGCCTCCTATGTGCCGGCGCGGTTCCGCAGCTGGATCGTGCGCTTCGAGTCGGTCAACTACTGGGCCACCGTGTGGCTCAACGGCGTCAAGGTCGGCTTCCACGCGGGGGAATACCTCCCGTTCGAGTTCCCGCTCACCGGCGTGCATCCCGGGGTCAATCGTCTCATCATCCGCGTGGACAACCGGCGCAACGGCGGCGATCTCCCGCCGGGCAACGGCGGCTGGTGGAACTACGGCGGGATCAACCAGGAGGTCTATCTCCGCTCGGTCCAGATCGCGGACATGACGCCGGTGGTGATCCGCCCGATCCTCCCCTGCCCGACCTGCGCTGCGCAGGTCCAGGAGCAGGTCACCGTGCGCAACGTCACCAACGCCGCGCAGACGCTCGACCTGCACGGCTCCTATGGAGGCACGGCGCTGAACTTCGGGGGCCACACGCTTGCCCCCGGGGGCACGTGGGTGGCCCGGGCGGCGGTGACGATCCCCGTCCCGCATCTGTGGTCGCCGACAGACCCGTACCTGTACCGCGCGGCACTGACGCTCTCAGACGCCCATGGCCGCACGCTGGAGGGCTACACCGACTACAGCGGCATCCGCAGCATCAGCGTCGGCCCGGCCGGCCAGCTCCTGCTCAACGGCCGCGGGCTGGACCTGCGCGGCTTTGACCTGCACGAGCTCAACATCCAGTCCGGCGCGGCGCTCTCGCCGGCCCAGCTTCAGGCGATGGTCGGCTGGGTGCGGGAGCTGGGCGGGAAGGTCATCCGGGCGCACTACCCGCTCAACCCGGAGATCGAGGAGGCGGCCGACCGCGACGGGATCCTGCTGTGGTCAGAGATCCCCGTCTACCAGGTGAACTCCAGCTACCTCACCCAGGCCTCGTGGCTGAACTTCGCCCACAACATGCTGCGCACCAACATCCTCACCAACGAGAACCACCCCTCGGTCCTGGTGTGGAGCATCGCCAACGAGCTCCAGACCCCGCCCAACGACGCCGAGGCGCGCTACATCGCCGGCGCCGCTCAGATCGCCCACCAGCTCGATCCGACGCGGCCGGTGGGGATGGCGGTCTCCAGCTGGCCCGGCGTCGACTGTCAGTCCGCCTACGCGCCGCTGGACGTGCTCGGCTTCAACGACTACTTCGGCTGGTTCGACGCGGGCGGCGGAGGCACCGACGACCCCGATGAGCTCAGCCCGTTCCTTGACTTCCTGCACGGCTGTTACCCCTCCAAGCCGCTGATGATCACCGAGTTCGGCTTCGAGGGCAGTCAGAACGGGCCACCTGAGCAGCGCGGCACCTACCAGTACCAGACCGCCCAGGCCGCCTTCCATCTCGGCGTGTTCGCCTCCAAGCCCTACATCGCCGCCGCCATGTGGTTCGCGCTCCAGGACTTCGCCGCCAAGCCCGGCTGGAGCGGTGGTGACCCGTTCCCCCATCCCCCGTTCGTGGAGAAGGGCGAGATCGACCTGCAGGGCAACCCGGTGCAGCCGCTGTTCTCGACCATCCAGTCGATCTACACATCGACGGTGCAGATCGCTCCCGCACCGGCCCCGGCGCGGCGAAGGGCTAAGCCGAAGAGACGCGCTAGCGCCCGCCGCCGAAGCGGCAGCGCAGCAGCGTCCCGATCACCCGGAAGCCGTCCCGGGCTGTGAGCTTCTTGCCCTCCTCGGTGGCGCGCGCCCGGTAGTGGACCGGGACCTCGAAGATCCGCTCGCCCTTCTGAACCAGCCGAGCCGTGATCTCGGGCTCGATCGAGAATCCGGCGGAGCTCAGCGGGAGGCTCTGGAACACATCGGTCCGGATCATCTTGTGGCAGGTCATGATGTCGTGCAGGTACACGTTGAAGAGCAGGTTGCACGCCAGCGTGACGCCCTTGTTGCCCAGCACGAACAGGAACGAGTGGCTGGTGTAGCCGTCGAAGGCGCGGACGCCGAAGGAGGCGTTGGCGCGGCCGTCCATGAGCGGCGGCATGAGCAGCGCCAGGTCCTCGGGGTCGTACTCGAGGTCGGCGTCGAAGATGCAGGCGAAGTCGCCCCGCGCCTCGCGCAGCGCGGTCTGGATCGCGGCGCCCTTGCCCTGGTTGCGCTCGTGCTCGATCAAGCGCACCCGCTCGTCCCACTTCCCGTTGCGCAGGATCTCGCGCGTGCCGTCGGTGGAGCCGTCGTCGACGATGATGAGCTCGAAGTCGGTGGGCAGCTCGGTGGAGAGGACCTCCGCGATCGCCTGCTCGACGCGCTCGAGCTCGTTGTAGACGGGCATCAGGATCGACAGCATGTGTATGTACCGGTGGGGTTCAGCTAGGGGCACCGCAAAGCTCGGGTGCCCGAGGAGGCGACGATGCTAGCGAACGTCGCCGTCATCAGAGAGGATGCGGTGATGGACTTCGAGGCGATCGGCCTGCTCGAGGGGCTGGAGGGCGAGGCGCGGGAGCGGCGCCGGCGGCTGCTCGAGCGGCTGGCTGACGACGGGTTCTCCGAGGCCGAGCTGGTCAAGGCGGTCGAGGAGAACCGGCTGGCGCTGCTGCCCGTGGAGCGCGTCCTCGGTGGCACCTACACCGCGGCCGAGGTCGAGGAGCGCACGCGGGCTGCCCGCCGGGACGATGGGGCGCATTCGCCGCCAGCACGGGCTGCCCGCGCCCGACTCCGAGGACCGGGTCTTCTCCGACGAGGACGTCGAGGCGGCCAAGTCGATGAAGCTGTTCCTCGACGCCGGCTTCGCCGACGAGCGCGTCGACGAGATCACCCGCGTGCTCGGCGAGGGCATGGGGCGGCTCTCGGCGACGATCGCCGCCTCGTTCGTGGAGACGTTCCTGGACGCCGGGGAGAGCGAGGACGAGGTGGCGCTGCGCTTCGCGGAGCTGGCGCAGCAGCTGACGCCCGCGTTCGCGCCGGTCCTGGTGGCGGCGTTCAAGGCCCACCTGCGCGACAGCGTCCAGCGGGGGGTGCTGGGGCTGGCCGAGCTCGAGGCGGGCGACATCGCCGGCGCCCAGGAGCTGGCCGTCTGCTTCGCGGACCTCGTCGGCTTCACGCGGCTGGGCGGGCAGGTCGAGGTGGGCGAGCTGAGCACGGTCGCCGGGCGGCTGGCGAGCCTGTCGGCCTCGTTGACACAGGCCCCGGTCCGCCTGGTCAAGACGATCGGCGACGCCGCGATGTTCGTGAGCCCGGACCCCGCGGCCCTGGTCGAGGTGGCCCTGAAGCTGGTCGACGCCTTCGAGGCCGAGGGGCTGCCGAGCCTGCGAGCGGGCATCGCATTCGGGCCGGCGCTCCTGCGCGCCGGTGACTACTACGGCAATTCGGTCAACCTGGCCAGCCGGGTCACCGGCGTCGCCCGGCCGGGCAGCGTGCTCTGCACGCGGGAGATCCGCGATGCCGCGAGCGACGCGTTCAACTGGTCATCGGCCGGTCGCCACAGGCTCAAGGGCGTGACGGGTCCCACGCCGCTGTACCGCGCCCGGCACAACGGCGAGGGCGACGCGCCGAAGAGCTAGGAGATGGCGTGCAGGTCGATGACGAAGACCAGCGTGGAGTTGGCCGGGATCTTCGACTGAGCGGTGGCTCCGTAGCCGAGGCTCGGCGGGATGATCAGCTCGCGTCGGCCGCCGATCTTCATGCCCGGGATCCCCTGCTGCCAGCCCTTGATCACGCCCGTCAGGGGCAGTGACACCGGCTGACCCGAGCCGTCGTTCCACGAGGCGTCGAACTGCTTGCCGCCCTTGTAGAGCTCGCCGACGTACTGGACGTTGACCGTCGAGTTGGCCGTGGCCGCGGGTCCGGTGCCCTTGATCAGGTCCTTGACGATCAGCTTCTTGGGCGGCGGGCCGGAGGGGATGATCACCTTCGGCTTGGTCTTCAGGGCCGCCGGGAGTGGCGTGCTGCTCGTGGTGGTGCTGGTCGCGCTCGCCGAGGCGCTGGTGGAGGCCGACGTGCTCGCCGAGGCGGTGACGGTGGCGGTGGTGAGGCCCGCGGATGGCGCCGTCTGGACGCCGGCCGCCTTCGTCGTGCTGCTGCTGCCACAGCCGGCGACGGCGGCAGCCAGCGCGAGCGCGGCACAGGTGATGGTTGTGGTCTTTCTCATGAGGGGGCGAGGGTAGCGAGCACGACGAAGAAGCGACGAAGGACCGCCGTCCGGCGCAACGAGATGTTTACGAGGCGATCCGCTCCAGGACGTCGGCGTCGACGTCGAAGTTGGCGTGCACCGCGCCCACGTCGTCTGACTCCTCGAGCATGTCGATCAGCTTCATCAGCCTGGAGGCGTCTGACTCCTCGAGCGGGACGCGCGACTTGGGGCGCTGGGTCACGTCGGCGGACTCGATGTCGATGCCGGCGCTGGTGAGCGCCTCACGGACGGGGCCCAGGTCGCCGGGCTCGGTGACGATCTCGTAGACGTCGTCGTCACGCGCGATGTCCTCGGCGCCGGCGTCAATCGCCACCAGCAGGTCCTCCTCCTCGTAGCGCGAGGCGTCGACGATGATCACGCCGCGCTTGTCGAACAGGTAGGACACCGACCCGGGCTCCCCCAGGTTGCCGCCGTGCTTGGACAGGGCGTGGCGCACATCGGCGCTGGTGCGGTTGCGGTTGTCGGTGAGCGCCTCGATGAGCAGGGCCACGCCGCCGGGTCCGTAGCCCTCGTAGAGGACGGTCTCGATCTGGTCGGCGTCGACGCCCTCGCCCGTGCCCTTGGCGATCGCGCGCTCGATGTTGTCCTTCGGCATCGAGGCGTCGCGCGCCTTCTGGACGGCGAGCGCCAGGGACGGATTGCCGTCGATGTCGCCGCCGCCCTCACGTGCGGCGACCGTGATCGCGCGGGTCAGCTTGGTGAAGTGCTGGCCGCGGCGCTGGTCCACGACAGCCTTCTTGTGCTTGATGGAAGCCCATTTGGAATGACCGGACATGCCCCGTAACTATAGGAGCCGGCCTGGGGTCTAGAGGAGCAGGCCAAGCGCCCGCGGATGGTCTCGATACCAGGCGATGGTGCGGCGCAGCCCCTCCTCCAGGGTGATCTGCGGCACCCACCCGGTGAGCTCGCGCAGCTTGGTCGGATCGACCCACTGGCGGTCGGTTTCCCTGGGAGGAGTGCCCTCCCCGCGGATCTCGGGGGTGAGCGTCCCGCCCGCCAGGCGGCAGATGAGGTCCACCACGTCGCGCACGCGGTGGGGCTGACCGCCGCCCGCATTGAAGGCCTCCCCTCCGCCCCGGCCGGCCAGCAGCGCGCGCCAGATCGCCAGGTAGGCGGCGACCGCATCCTCCACGTAGAGGAAATCGCGCTCGGGTGACCCGTCTGAGCGGATGACCGGAGCGCGGCCCTCGAGCGCCGCGCCGACCGCCTCGGGGACCAGGCGGCTGCGATTGGTGTCGCCGCCGCCGTACACGTTGGCGCACCGGGTCACCGCCACGGGCACCGCGTAGCTGTGCCAGTAGGACCGTGCGATGAGGTCGGCGGCCGCCTTGGAGACGTCGTAGGGAAAGGCCGGGGCCAGCGACTGCCCCTCGTGGTAGGGCAGCTGGTCCTGGCGGCCGTAGGCCCCCACCGTGGAGGCCACCACCACGCTGCGCATGCCATGGGCGCGGCAGGCCTCCAGCACCATCCAGGTGCCGCGGACGTTGGTCTCAAAGGTCGAGCGCGGGTCGTGGTTGGCGGTGGGGACCAGGGTCTGAGCGGCCAGGTGGAACACGCTGGTCACCTCGTACTCATTGACCGTGCGGGCCACCAGGCCCTCGTCGCAGATGTCGCCGTGCACGGTGTCGACCTCGCCGGCGCGGCCCAGGAGCTCCAGCGTCGAGGCCGCCGGCTCGTCGCGGCGGATGGCGACGACGCGGTGGCCGGCGTCCAGCAGCGCGGCGGTCAGCCAGGCGCCCAGCACACCGTGCGCGCCGGTGACGAGCACCGGCTGCGGGGCGAGCGATTCCGTGCCTGCGCCCACCGGCTCGTCGGCCGAGGAGTCCATGGCGGCGGATTATCAGGCATCATCCGGTGGGCGTGTCCGAGCTCGCCCACCCCGAGGTGTTCAAGGCCTACGACGTCCGCGGTCTGTACGGCGACGAACTGGACGAGGCCACGGCGCACGCCATCGGGCGCTCGTTTGCCCGTGTCATCGGGGCCATGGAGGACAAGCCGACCTCGGAGCTGCGCCTGGGCCTGGGTCGCGACATGCGCCTCACCGCTCCCGAGATGGCGCGGTCCTACCGGGACGGGATGGTGGCCGAGGGCGCCGCGGTGGTCGATGCCGGGATGGTCGGGACCGAGATGCTCTACTACCTCGTCGGCGCGCGGGATCTCGACGGCGGGCTCATGTGCACCGCGTCGCACAACCCCAAGCCCTACACGGGCGCCAAGCTCGTCAGCCGCGGCGCGCTGGCGTTGTCGGGCGACGCCGGGCTGGGCGAGGTCCGCGACCGCATCCTCGAGGGGCTGGGCGAGGCCCCCGGCGGCGGGTCGGTCGAGGAGGTCGACGTCTACGAGCTCTTCCAGCAGGCCGCGCTCAAGCTCGTCGACCAGTCGGCGATCAAGCCGCTGAAGGTCGTGGTCGACGGCGGTAACGGGATGGCCGGCCCGATGGTCGGCCCCCTGCTCGAGCGCCTCGGCCTGGATCTGAGCGAGGCCTACTGGACGCCGGACGGCAACTTCCCCGATCACGAGCCCAACCCGATGCTGCCCGAGAACCGCGAGTTCATCATGCGCGAGGTGGTGCAGCGCGGCGCCGATCTCGGCATCGCCTGGGACGGCGACGCCGACCGCTGCTTCTTCATCGACGAGACGGGCCACTTCGTCGACGGCGACTTCCTCACCGCGCTCCTCACCGAGTCGCTGCTGCGCAAGGAGCCCGGCGGGACCGTCCTCTACGACGTGCGGGCCAGCCGCGCCGTCGCCGACGTGGCCGAGAGCGCGGGCGGCCGCGCCCTGGTCAACCGGGTGGGCCACGCCTTCTTCAAGACCCGGATGCGCGAGGAGCACGCGGTGTTCGGCGGCGAGGTGTCGGGCCACTACTACTTCCGCGAGTTCTACAACGCCGACTCGGGCACGCTGCCGGCGCTGCTCATCCTGGAGCTCCTCTCCGAGCGCGACGCCAAGATGTCGGACCTGCTGGAGCCCTACCGCAGCAAGTACTTCATCTCCGGGGAGATCAACAGCACCGTCGACGACGGCCCGGGCAAGATCGAGGCGATCGCCGAGCGCTACTCCGACGCCAAGCAGAGCCGGCTGGACGGGATCTCCATCGACTACGAGGACTGGCACTTCAACGTGCGCGCGTCCAACACCGAGCCGCTGCTGCGCCTGTGCCTGGAGTCGCTGGTCTCCGTGGAGGACATGGAGGCCAAGCGCGACGAGGTGCTGGGCCTGATCCGCTCGTGAGCGCGGCCGAGGCCGGCGACCCGGACCTCGCCGCCGAGGCGCAGGAGTCCCTGGACGAGGCTCGCGCCGCGGGCATCCACCAGATGGCGGTGCCGACCCCGTTCCTGGTGGGGCGCATCAACTGCTACCTGCTCGAGGACGATCCGCTGACGCTGATCGACACGGGCCCCAACAGCGGGAAGTCGCTGGACGAGCTCGAGCAGGCGCTGGCGGAGCTCGGGCACCGCATCGAGGACCTCGGGCTGATCGTCATCACCCACCAGCACATGGACCATCTCGGCCTGCTGGAGATCATCGCCCGGCGCTCGGGGGCCGAGGTGGCGGCGCTCGACGCGCTCGGCCCCTACCTGCAGGACTTCAGCGCCAGCGCCGCCGCCGACGACGAGTTCTCGATGTCCGTGATGCGCCGCCATGGCGTCCCCGCCGAGCTGGCCACCGCCCTGGGCTCAGTCGGCGCGGCCTTCCGCGCCTTCGGCTCCTCCGGGCAGGTGTCGGTGCCGCTGCGCGACGGCAGCGAGATCACCCTGCGCGACCGCACCCTCACTGCCCTGCACCGCCCCGGGCACAGCCCGTCAGACACCGTCTTCTGGGACGAGCGGCGCCAGATCCTCATCGCCGGCGACCACCTGCTGGCCCGCATCTCCTCCAACCCCCTCATCTCCCGACCGCTCGCCGGCGCGCCGGCGGGCGGCACCGCCGCGGACCGGCCCCACGCGCTGGTCCAGTACATGGCCTCGCTGCGCCAGACCCGGGAGATGCCCGTGCAGCTGGTCCTGGGCGGTCATGGCCCCCCGGTGCGCGACCACGCCGCGCTGATCGACGAGCGCTTTCGCATGACCGCGCGGCGGGCGGGCAAGGTGCGGCGGCTGCTGGAGTCAGGGCCGCAGACCGCCTATGACATCGCCAGCCAGATGTGGGGCAACGTGGCGGTCACCCAGGCGTTCCTGACCATCTCCGAGGTGCTGGGCCACCTCGACCTGCTCATCGCCGACGGGCGGGCCGCCGAGGACGACTCCGGCCCGGTGACGCTGTTTCAGGCGGTCGATCCGTAGTCACTTCAGAACCTCACCAGGGCTGCCGATAACGACTCATAGACATGTCTGACCGCCGAGCGCACGGCGGGCACTCGCGGGCTGGGGCACTGGATGGGACCAGCTCGGCCGAGCCGCCACGCACCGACAATTCAGGTCTGCTCCTCGAACGGGTCCCCGCGATCCTCTACACCGCCGATGCCGGCGGTGACGGCCTTTGGCACTACGTGAGCCCCCAGATCGAGGAGATCCTGGGCTTCACCCCCGAGGAGTGGTGCGCGGACCCGGGGCTGTGGGCCAGCCGTCTGCACCCCGACGACGCTGAGCGCGTCCTCGCCCAGGAGCAGGACTTCGCCGACGGCGGCTCCACGCTGACCAGCCCGATCGAGTACCGGCTGCGCCATCGTGACGGCCACCCTGTGTGGGTCCGCGACGACGCGGTCATGCGCGAGGGCCCCGACGGGGTCAAGCGCTGGCACGGGGTGATGTCGAACATCACCGAGCAGAAGGACGCCGAGGCCGAGCTCGAGCTGCGCGCCGCCCAGCAGGCGGCGGTCGCTCGGCTGGGTGAGCACGCGCTGCAGGGCGCCAGCCTCGCCGACCTCATGCAGGAGGCGGTGAGCGCCGGCGTCGGGCTGCTCAGCCTGGAGATCGGCGCGGTGGTGGAGCTCGTCCCCTCCGAGGACGCCGTCGCCTTCCGCGCCCTGCACGGACTCCCCGGCGTGCGCGTCAACGACAGAGCCCCGGCCGGACTGGGGTCGCAGTCGGGCTATGCCCTGCTCAGCGGGCGGCCGGCGGTGGTGACCGACTGGGCAACCGAGCGGCGCTTCGAGCGCTCGCAGGTGCTCGACCAGGTCGGCACCACGAGCGGCCTGACCGTCGTCATCGAGGGGCGCCGCGGGCCCTTCGGGGCCCTCGGATTCCACTCGTACGCGCCGCGGCTGTTCAAGCAGGGGGACGTGGACTTCGTGCAGGCGCTGGCCAACGTCCTGGGTGACGTGGTGGAGCGCCAGCTCACCGACGACGACATCCGCCACCGCGCTCTGCACGATCCGCTCACCGGGCTGCCCAACCGGCTGCTGTTCCTTGATCGTCTCGGGCAGGCGACCGAGCGCCAGCGCCGCCGGCGCGACACGCTGACCGCGGTTCTCGTCCTCGATCTCGACCGCTTCAAGCTCGTCAACGAGAGCCTCGGCCACCGCGCCGGCGACGAGCTGCTCGCCGCGGCCGCCCCGCGGCTCAAGCAGGCCGTGCGCTCCTCGGACACGGTGGCCCGCTTCAGCGGCGACGAGTTCGGGATCCTGCTCGCGGACATCACCGGCGAGCAGGACGCCATCGAGATGGCCGAGCGGATCGCGGGGGTGTTCGCGCGGCCGTTCGTGCTCGACGGCAACGAGCACTTCGTCACCACCAGCATCGGGATCGCGCTGGCCGAGGGCGGCGAGCGCGCCGAGGATCTGCTCCGCGACGCCGACGCCGCCATGCACCGCGCCAAGGAGCGCGGCCGGGCGCGCTACGAGCTGTTCGACGAGGCCCTGCGTGGGCGGGCCCTGTCGCGCCTGCGTGTGGAGAACGACCTGCGCCGGGCACTCGAGCGCGACGAGCTGACCCTCCACTACCAGCCGCTGGTGTCCCTGCGCGACCGCGCCATGGTCTCCGTGGAGGCGCTGGTGCGCTGGGATCATCCCGAGCGCGGGCGCATCTCCCCCGTGGACTTCATCCCGGTGGCCGAGGAGAACGGGCTCATCGAGCCGATCGGCCGGTGGGTGCTCGAGCACGCCTGCCGCCAGGCGGCCGAGTGGTGCCGCGCGCGCCCCGACGTCGCGCCGCTGACGATGAGCGTCAACCTCTCAGCGGCGCAGGTCGCCAACCGGGCCTTGGCGGAGACCGTCGCCACCGCGCTGCGGGTCTCGGGCCTGGACGCCTCCTGCCTGGCCCTGGAGCTGACCGAGAGCATGCTCGTCGGGGACCACGAGGAGCTCTCCGAGACCCTGGTGGCGCTCAAGGCGCTCGGCGTGCGCCTGGTGCTCGACGACTTCGGGACGGGCTACTCGTCCCTGTCCTATCTCACGCGGCTGCCGCTCGATGCGCTCAAGGTCGACCGCTCGTTCGTCGACGGCCTGGGCACCGAGTCGCGCGACACCGCCGTCACCGAGGCGATCGTCGCCATGTCCCGGGCGCTTCAGCTGCGGGTGGTCGGCGAGGGCGCCGAGACCGAGCAGCAGGTCGCCGAGCTGGCCCGGCTGGGCTGCGACCTCGTGCAGGGCTTTCATTTCTCCCGGCCGGTCCCGGCCGCGGAGATCACGCGGATGCTCGCTGAGGGGCCGGCGTGGCTCCGCGCGGGCGCGACCCGCTGACGGCCCCGGGCGGTCACTGGTAGGCCGACGTGCCCGGCTGCAGCGGCGACACCGTCGTCGTCCCGCATTCCGAGGCGCCGTTGGGGATCTGGACCTTCATCGTGGCGGTGTCGTTGGGCGCGATCACCTGGAGGGCGTCGGCGGTGCTGCAGGCGGCGCTCGAGCCGCCCCCGTGCGACACCCCGAGGCGGAACGAGGCGGTCTGCCCCGGCTGCAGGGTGAGCGGCGCCAGGGGCAGATGGCCGAAGAAGTCGTCGGTGGTGTGCTGCGGAGTCGTCGACAGGGCCGACCCGTCCGCGGCCAGGAACTGGATCCCCGGGTAGCCGCCGGTGGCACAGGCGCTCGAGCCGGTGTTCTTGAGCGCGAAGCCCAGCTCGCCGTGGCCGGTCGCCCCCTGGCCGCCGAGGTAGGAGAGGGACAGGTCCGCCGCCGTGCACTGGTTCGACGTCCCGCCACCCACGGCGGCGCCGCCGCTGTTGCCGGTCTGCGTGCCGGTCTGGGTCGCGGTGCCCGTGGCGCCGGTCGTCGTCGCCGGAGCGGTCCCCGTGGTCGTGGCAGTGCTGGTTGCAGCGGTCGTCGTGTGGGTGCCGGTGCCGGTGGCGGCGGCCGGCTGGGAGCCCTGGGTCGTTTGGCCGCCACCGCTCCCGCCGCACCCCGAGAGGGCGACGGCGACCAGAACGGCGGCGCCGGCGAGTGAGGTGCGCATCAGCCACATTTTCGGTCACCGCACGGTCGGATCCTCCCGGTGGGCGCCTCCGTGCGTGCCAGTATCCACTCGTGGCAGGCAATCTCCAGCATCAGATCGACAAGGACGCGCGTCGGGTCGATGACGACGTCCAGTCCACGCTCACGCGCTATGACCCCTACTGGGGCGGCCAGCTCGTGCTGGCCGCGGCCATCCTGCTGCAGCTGTCGCTGTCGGAGAAGCTGACCCTCGGCTCTCGCTACCTGCTGCCCGCCATGGAGGCGGTGGCGCTCGTCGGCCTCACCGCCGCCTCGCCGCACCCTCGCATGCGCCATTCCCCGTTGCGCCGCCGCCTCGCCCTCACCCTGATCGCCGTCGTGACGGCCGCCAACTGCTACTCGCTGGTCATGCTCTGCCACTTCCTGCTGCACGGCGGCAAGGCCAGCGGGCGTTCTCTGATCGGCTCGGGACTCGTGCTGTGGGGCACGAACGTGCTGCTCTTCGGCGTCTGGTACTGGCAGCTGGACCGCGGGGGCCCTCACGCGCGTGCCCTCAAGCGCAAGCCACACCCCGATTTCCTGTTCGTGCAGATGACCCAACGCGAGTTCGCCCCGCGAGGCTGGGAGCCAACGCTCCTCGACTACCTGTACACCTCGCTCACCAACGCGACCGCGTTCAGCCCGACGGACACGATGCCGCTCACCGCGATGGCCAAGGCGCTCATGGCCATGCAGTCCGTCATCGCGCTGGCCACGGTCGGGATCGTGGTGGCGCGAGCCGTCAACATTCTCACCTGATGCCCTCCCGCCACCCACCCGGAACCCAGCACCCGCGCCGCCGGCGCCATCTGGACTGGGAGCTCATCACCTGTGGGGTGTCCGGCCACGTGCTCGTCGGGCGCGACGCCGGCCCGGCCCGGCCGCAGGACACCATCGTCGTCCAGGACCACGGCGATGTCCGCTGGCACCGCTGCCTGCGCTGCGACACGTGGGTCCCGCTGCCGATGCCCGAGCATCCCGCGCGCCCTCATCCCCCGGACCGGTCCGAGATCGTCGTCCCGGCGCGGGGCAAGGCCCTGCACGACCGGATCGTGCTCCGCCTCATCGCCATCGACCGCATCGTGCATTTCGTCGTGCTGGTGCTGATCGGCTTCGGGGTTCTGCTGTTCGCCTCCCACCGGGCGACGCTGCACGACGCCTACTACCGGATCCTCACCGCATTGCAGGGCGGGGTGGCCGGCGGGCCGGTGCAGACCTCCGGGCACGTCGGGATCCTGCGCGACCTGGACCGCCTGTTCTCCCTGCGCTCGGGCACCCTGCACGAGGTCGGCGCCGCGCTGCTGGGGTACGGGATCCTCGAGGGCGTCGAGGCGGTCGGGCTGTGGCTTGCCAAGCGATGGGCCGAGTACCTCACCTTCATCGCCACCACCCTGCTGCTGCCGCTGGAGATCTACGAGATCATCCACCAGGGCACGATCCTGAAGGTGATCGGCTTCATCATCAACCTGGCCGTCGTCGTGTGGCTGCTGTGGCGCAAGCGCCTGTTCGGGCTCAACGGCGGCGGGAGCGCCGAGGCGGCGGAGCGCGCCCGCGACGTGAGCTGGGAGGAGATCGAGCGCCGCACGCTGGCCACGCCGGTCCCCGATCCCGTCCCCGCCGGCGAGGTGACCGCATGAGCGGGGTGGGTGGGGTTGGTTCGGAGGACGGGGGCGGGCGGGGTCGAACTCGAGAGCGCCGTGCGCGAGATCGGCGAGCAGCTGGCGGCCTCGTTCCCCGCCGCCTCGCGCCAGCCGCTCAAAGCGCTGGACGCCCGCGCCATGGAGATGGCCTCCAGCGATCGGGAGCTGCGCGCCGCGCTGTTTCGCTTCGTCGACGTGGTCCCGGCGTGCCGGTCGCTCGATGACCTGGCCCGCCACCTCGTGGGGTTCCTGGAGGAGGTCCCCGAGACGCCGCCGCCCCTCTCGGTGGCGATGAAGATGTCCGGGACGCGCGCCGGGCGCGCCGCACTGGGCGCCGCCGCGGCCGGCGGGGTCCGCCACCTCGCCCATCGCTTCATCGTCGGCGAGAGCCCGAGCGCGGCGCTGGGAACGCTGCGCAAGCTGTGGGAGCGCGGCGTGGCCAGCTCGGTCGACCTGCTCGGCGAGGCCACCGTGACCGAGAGCGAGGCCGACCGCTACGCCGGCCGCTGCCTGGAGGCGATCGAGCAGCTGTCGGCCGCCACCCGGAGCTGGCCGGCGCGCGAGACCCTGGAGACCGACGGCGTCGGGCCGCTGCCGCGCGCCAACGTGTGCGTGAAGGTGTCGGCGCTCACCCCGCTGCTGCGCCCCGACGCCCCCGAGCGCGGCCAGCGCGACGCCGCCCGGCGGCTGCGGCCGCTGCTGCGCGCCGCCCAGTCGGCCGGCGCGCACCTGCACATCGACATGGAGTCCCTGGACTCCCGCGAGGCGGTGCTGGACCTCGTGCTCGAACTCCTGGATGAGGACGAGTTCCGCGAGGGGCCCTCGGCCGGACTGGTGCTCCAGGCCTACCTGCGCGACTCGCCCGACCAGGCCCGGCGCGTCATCGCGTGGGCCCGGGACACGCCGCGCGAGCCGCCGCTCACGGTGCGGCTGGTCAAGGGCGCCTACTGGGACCACGAGCTGGTCCAGGCCAGCCAGCACGGCTGGGAGGTCCCGGTGTTCCAGGACAAGCACGACTGCGACCGCAACTTCGAGGCGCTCACCCGCGAGCTCCTGGCCGCGCGCCCGGCGCTGCGGGTCGCCGTCGCGTCGCACAACCTGCGCTCGGTCGCCCATGCGATCGCCTGCAACCGCCTCGGCGGCGGCGATGACCGCGACCTCGAGCTCCAGGTGCTGCGCGGCCTGGGCGACGAGCTCCAGCACGCGCTGGCCGTGAGCGGCTACCGGGTCCGCACCTACTGCCCGGTCGGCGACCTCGTCGCCGGGATGGCCTACCTGGTCCGCCGCCTCCTGGAGAACACCTCGAACGAGAGCTTCCTCTCAGAGCAGGCGCGCGGCGTGCCGGTGGAGCAGCTGCTCGCCGCGCCCTGAAAACGGTATGTTCGCCAGCGTGACGCGATCTGGTGGGGTATTGCTCGGTCTGGTCGCCGCTCTGGTGCTCGCCTCGAGCGCGGGCGCCGCGGCCCTGCCGAGCGCTGTGGCCGACGGCGGCACGGTCACGCCGGGCAAGAACGTGCTCGTGCGCCCCAAGCAGATCATCTACACGGGCGATGGCTCCGGCTTCCTGGCCGGCCCGGGCAAGGGCGGGCGCCGTCCCAAGCCCGGCAAGCTGAAGTGGAGCTCGTGGACGAGCGGCGCCGCCGTGGGCAGCGGCGATGACTGGCTCAACAACTGCGAGCCGTTCTGCGCCGCCGGCACGTACTCGCAGCACGCGGTGAACATCAAGCTCTACCGGCCGCGCAAGCTGCTGGGGCTGCTGGTCTTCACGCGCATGTCGCTGCGCTACACGCACGGGCCCAACCCGGTCACGCACAAGAGCTCTGAGACGCTCAAGCTCGCGGCCGCGGGCAAGCTGCTCTTCTGGAACATTGCCTCCTGACGCGGCGCGTCGGGACGTGCGTCGTCTGGTGCACCGTATGCGGGCTTATTTTGTAGGCACGTCCGTGGGGGCGGCTACGGTGCGCTGGGTATGAAGCGTTGCCTGTTGGCCATCGTCGTCGTTGCAGGGCTTGCCGCTCCCACCGCGGCCCTGGCCCGGGTGGGGGTGAGCGGCGCCGCCAAGGACCCGCTCGTCCACGCCGCGCTCGGCGCCACGGCTCCGCGCCAGTGCGCGGCGGTCTACATCTCGAGCGTGAACAAGCTGTGGGCGGCGGTCTTCTTCAAGCCCGCCCGGGGATGGGGCTCGCGGTGCCAGTCGTTGCGCAAGGTCGCCTGGACGGCGCTGCACCACACGCGCGGCCACTGGCGGATCAACCAGAGTGGGAGCAGCGACGCGTGCGTGGCCGTGCACGTCCCGGCCACGATCCGGCACGACCTCCAGATCCCCTGCTATCCGCTCCTGCCCTGATACGCGCCGAGCAGGCGCGCGGCGCGGCGATGGCTGACGCGGGCGCGCAGCGGCGAGTCATACCAGCGGGTGTCTGACCACCACTCACGGGCCAGGGCTCCGATGCCCACCGCTCCCGGGCCGCCGGCGCCGCCCGGCAGGAACGCGGCGTAGGCCCGCGCCTCACGCCGGGCGCGCCCGTAGATGGCGCGCAGCGAGTCGTGGGTGTGATCGTGGTCGACGGCCAGCGCCGGGTCCACCCGGCACCGGTAGCCCTCGCCGAGCCAGTGCAGCGCCCATTCCTTGTCCTCGCAGGCGGGCAGGTCGGCGCGAAACGGCCGGCGGCGCCACAGCTCGGCGCGAAACGCCCCCGCGGCATTGGAGTACCCCCATTCCGGGCGCCGGCGCGCCAGCGCCGCGTCCTGGGCGATCGGGCCGCTCAGCCGGCCGCCGTCGGGGTCATGGCGGTCGCCGCAGGCGCAGGCGAGAGCCGGATCGCCGGCGAGCGCGCCGGCCAGCCGCGCCAGCCACCCCTCGTCGCGCGGGAAGGCGTGGGCTGACAGGGACACGAGCACGTCGTGGCTGGCGCGCGCGGCGCCGAGGTTGAGCGCGCCGCCGAAGCTGAACGGCGCGGCCGGGTCGGTGTTGAGCACCTGCGCGTCGTGGGCGCGGGCGACAGCCTGGGTGCCGTCGCGCGAGCCGGCGTCCACCACGATGAGCTCGGTCTCCCCCGCCTCGCGCTGAGCCGCCAGCAGCTCCAGGCAGCGCTCGAGGTTGGCCCGCTCGTCGCGCACGCGGATGATCACGCTGACGCCGCGCATAGGGGCGGCGACGCTACCAGCCACGCGGGGTTCTAACCTCGCTGTCGCCCACGATGACCACCGCATTTGCCAACGAACCGATCCTCGAGCTGCGCCGCTCCACCGTGCGGGGCGGGCTCGCCGAGGCGCTGGCCGGCATCGACCGCGAGCTGCCGCTCAGCGTGCCGGTCCTCGTCGGGCCCGACGCGCGCACCGGCGCCGAGCTCGTCTCCACCGACCCGGGGAGCCCCTCGCGGGTCGTGGCCAACGCGGGGCGAGCCACCGCCGCCGACGTCGACGCCGCCGTGGCCCAGGCGCAGCGCGGGCGCGCCACCTGGGGCGCCACCCCGGCCGCCGACCGCGCCGCCGCGCTCATCGCGGCGGCCGCGTGGCTGCGCGAGCGCCGCCTGCGGATCGCCGCGCTCCAGGTGCGGGAGTGCGCCAAGCCGTGGCCCGAGGCCGACGCCGACGTGTGCGAGGCCATCGACTTCCTCGAGTACTACGCGCGGCTGGCCCTCGAGCTCGACAAGGGGCGCCCGCTGCTCCAGGTGCCCGGTGAGCGCAACGAGCTGCGCTACGTGCCCCGGGGCATCGTCGCCGTCATCTCCCCCTGGAACTTCCCGCTGGCCATCCCCTGCGGGATGACCTCCGCGGCGCTGGCCGCCGGCAACGCCGTCGTCCTCAAGCCGGCCGAGCAGTCGCCCGCGCTGTCCCACCAGCTCGTCCAGGCGCTGCGCGCGGGGGGCGTCCCGCCCGAGGCGATCTCGTTCCTGCCCGGCGAGGGCGACGCCGGCGCGGCGCTCGTGGCCCACCCCGACGTCCACGCCATCGCCTTCACGGGCTCGCTGGCGGTGGGCCGCGAGATCGTCGCCAGCGCGGCCCAGGTGCGCGACGGGCAGAACCACTTCAAGCAGGTGGTGGCCGAGCTGGGCGGCAAGAACTGCGTGATCGTCGCCTCCGACGCCGATCTGGACGAGGCGGTGCCGGCGATCGTCGGCTCCGCGTTCAACTACGCGGGCCAGAAGTGCTCGGCCGCCTCCCGGGTGCTGGCCCACGAGGCGATCGCCGACCAGCTGCTCGAGCGGCTGGCCGGGGCGGTGCGCACGCTGGTGGTGGGCCAGGCGGAGACGCTGGGCACCGACGTGCCCCCGGTGATCGAGCGCGAGGCCCAGGAGCGGGTGGCGCGCTACGAGCAGGCGGCGCAGAGCGGCGGGCGGATCGTCGCCCAGGCCGAGCGCCCCGAGGGCGACGGCTGGTTCTGCCCTGCGACGCTGGCCGCCGATCTCCCGGACGGCTCGCCCGTGCTCGAGGAGGAGATCTTCGGGCCGCTGCTCGCGGTCCAGCGCGTGCGCGACGTCGACCACGCCTGCGACGTCATCGACGGCCTCTCCTATGCCCTCACCGGCGGCCTGTTCACCCGTGATCCCGGGGTGGTGCGACAGGTGCGCCGGCGCTCCCCGGTCGGCAACCTCTACATCAATCGCGGGATCACCGGGGCCATGGTGGCGCGCCAGCCGTTCGGCGGCAACCGGCTCTCGGGCACGGGGCTGAAGGCCGGGGGCCCCGACTACCTGCTCCAGTTCGTCGAGCAGCGCGCGGTGAGCGAGAACACCATGCGCCACGGGCTCGAGGTGTAGCCAGCCTCCGGGAGCTCAGGACCGCCCGGTCGGGCAGTCCGCGGCCGGCGAGGTTGACCTACTCGCCAGTCGCCTCCATCATGCACAGCATGCCGCCGACGGTCGCCTGGAAACTGGCGTTCGCCCTCGTCCTCGTGGCGGCGATCGCCACGAGCGCCCTGGCCCGTGCGCCCCGGCGGTCGGCTGACCCGCTGGAGCTGCGCCGGCTGGTGGCCTGCGCCCTGACGCTCTACGCGGTCGGCGGCCTGGCCACGCTCACCCACCACTCGGTGCTCGCCGGCCTGGTCTACGCCGCCGGGATCGCCGTCGCCGCACTGGCCGCCTGGCTGTCGCGCGGGCGAGACCAGGAGGACCCGCCCGACGGCGGCTCTGAGCCGGTCGACGAGGAGCCCCCGCCCCAGCCCGACGGCGTGCCGTGGTGGGACTGGGAGCGCTTTGAGCGCGAGTTCCGCGACTACGCGCGGCGCGGCGGACGTCGGATCACCGGATCGACATCCGCTCAACCGATAGGTACGTCCGCGCCGCCCACGACACCGGGTCGCGGGCGAAGTCGCGCTGGAGCGCGCCGTCGTTGAGGGCATCGTCGAGCGCCGCCATGATCATCGACTGGTCCAGCACCAGCCGCCGGTGGCCGATCGACCCGGTCTTCGGGTTGACCGCGTCGTAGAAGCCGCCGTCGGCGGTGTAGATGCCCGGATAGTCGGTGCGCAGCGCCTGGAGGTTGGCGTAGGCGTCGCGCGGGATCACCGGCAGCGCGATCGCGGAGGCGTGCGGGGTGACCGCGTCCTCGTTGGTGCAGGGCGCGGTCGGGGTCGGCGCGCACACGTCCTGAGCCAGCCCCTCGCCGGCCCCGAAGGCGAGCCCCTGGACGCCGTAGCCGCTGTAGCCGCCGGTGTCGTCGGGCGTGCTGGACGGCGACATCCCCCACACCGGGTCGTGGAGCACCTGGGTGTCGTAGCGCTCCTGGACCTGGGCCCAGCGCAGGTCGGCCAGGCCGAAGCTGTGGGTCCCCCACTCGGTCTCGGGAACGACCAGGTTCGCCATCAGCCCTTCGAACATGCCGCCGCCGAACGTCGGGATGAACGTGATCGAAGTGCCCGGGTACACGTAGTGGCCCTCCCAGACCTGGAACTGCTTGTGGCTCTGCGGATCGGTGATCGTCTGCCAATAACCCGGCACCGGCCACTGCCCCTGCCAGGAGAAGTCAGGGTCGGTCGGGCAGCGCTGGGGCGGCAGCGTCCGCCACGTGCGCCACCACACGTCGCCCGGCATCTGATGCAGGCCCATGCCGATGTACATGGAGATCCGGGGGTCGGAGTACAGCGCGCCGTTGTGGTAGCCGGCCGGTCCCTGGTCGACGTAGAAGCCGCCGTACTGCTGGCCGGTCGGCTGGTTGCCCGGCAGCGACGCGTTGGTGTTGCAATCGGTCTGGGCGCGGTTGTCGTAGAAGATGGAGAAGTCCATGTCTCCCAGCAGCCGGCTGGCCAGGCCGCGCACGCCCGGCAGCGCCTGGCGCGCCACGATCAGCCCCGACGCGTACCAGCCGTTGTCGACGGCCGAGACGAACCAGCAGTTGTCCTGGGACGGGGTCGTCTCGGTGCAGTCGCCCTGGCCGGGGTTGAGCAGCACGTCGCCGTTGCCGGTGTCATACCACTGGTACAGGAAGCCCTCGTAGCGCTTGAGCGACGCCACCTCGTGCAGCGTCGCCGAGACCAGCCGCTGCGCGGTGGCGGTGTCGATGAGGTGCAGGTCGCGGGCGGCGACGACCGCCCACAGGTACACGCCGATGTTCGCCGCCGACGTGTAGGCCCCGCGCACCGCCCCCGGACCCAGGTTGTCCAGGGGCAGGTGCGTGACCGGATCGACGTCGGCGCCGTAGAACCGCCAGGTGTCGGCGGCGATGCCATGCAGCACCGCGCGCTGCTGGGCCGTCAGGCCCTGACCACCGCCGTCGGCGAGGGCCTGCCCAGACAGGCCCACGCCCAGCACGGTGGCGCAGAGGACGGCCAGGAACGCGAGGCGCCGGCGCATGATCAGCCCACGTTGAACGTGGTCTCGTTACCGCCCACCGAGCTGTCTCCGACCCACAGGTGGAACAGCCCGGGCTCGATCACGAACTGGCCCTGGTCGTTGTAGAACCCGAAGTTCTGGCGGCTCAGGGTGAACGTGACCGTCGTGCTCTTGCCCGCGGGGAGCGACACCCGCTGGAAGCCCTCCAGCTTGCGTACCGGCTGCAGGATGCTGGTGAAGTCCTGATGCAGGTAGAGCTGGACGACATCGGCGCCGTCGGCCGACCCGGTGTTGCTGATCGGCACCGTCACCTTCAGCTGCCCGTTGGGCGACACGCTGGAGGACGACAGCTGCGGGGTGCCGACGTTGAACGTCGTGTAGGACAGCCCGTACCCGAACGCGTACTGCGGCGTGTTGGGCACGTCGAGGTACTTCGACGTGTACTTGTTGTTGGGATCGGCGGGCCGCCCGGTGGGCAGCTCGTTGTAGGAGATCGGGATCTGCCCGACGTCGCGCGGGAACGACATCGGCAGCTTGCCGCTGGGATTCACCTTCCCGAACAGGAGGTCGGCGACCGCGTCGCCGCCCTCGGTCCCCGGGTACCAGGCCTCGAGCAGCGCCGGCGCGTTGTCGGCCAGCCAGGGGATGGTCAGCGGCCGGCCGTTCATCAGGACGACCACGTACGGCTTGCCGGTGGCGGCGATCTGCTGGATGAGCTGCAGCTGGCTGCCGGGCAGATCGATCATCGATCGCGACGACGCCTCGCCGCTGTCGCCCGCGGGCTCACCGACCACGACCACGGTCACAGCGGAGGACTGCGCCGCCGCCACCGCTTGGCCGAACCCAGTCGTCTCGTTGCACGGGTCGGTGACCGTGAACGTGGTGCAGCCCGACGCGTAGTTGACGGTGGCATGCGGCAACGCGTTCTGGATGCCCTGCTTGACGGTGACGATCTTGTCGGCACCGCCCGCCGCCAATCCGGCGTCGACGTGTCATAGCCGATCGGCACGTCCGCGCCGAGCTGGTCCAGCGCGTCGTCGGCCAGCGGGCCGACGACCGCGATCGACGGCGTCGAGGTGCTGAGCGGCAGCGCATGGTTGTTGTTGTTGAGCAGGACCATCGACTCATCGGCGGCGGTCCGAGCCTGGCTCAGGTTGGCCGGGGTGAGCTCAGCGGTCTTGACCCGGTTCGGGTCGGTGTACGGGTGGGCGAACATGCCCGCCAGGTACTTGAGCGTGAGCACGTGGCGCACGGAGTTGTCGAGCTGGGCCATCGTGATCTTGTGCTGGGCCAGCAAGGTCGGCCCGGCGTTCTCGTAGGTCGAGTTCGAGCTGTGCAGCTGAACCGCCATCTCGATGTCGACACCCGCGGTCAGCGCCTCCTGCGCCGCCTGGGCGTCGTTGGCGGCGTAGCCGAACTCCTCGAGCTCCTGGACCGCCTGGTAGTCGCTGACGACGGTGCCGCCGAAGCCCCACTCGTTCCGCAGGATCGTCTGCAGCGTCTCCGGGTCGGCGGTGGCGGGGACGCCGTTGAGCGAGTTGAACGCGCTCATCACCGTCGCCACGCCCGCGTCGACACCGGCCTTGTATGTCGGCAGGTAGTCGTTGTAGAGCTGCTGGGTCGACATGTCGACCGTGTTGTATTCACGGCCGGCGACCGGAGCGCCGTACGCCGCGAAGTGCTTGATCGTGGCGGCCATCTTGTCCGGAGCGCTGTAGTTCGAGCCCTGATAGCCGTGGATGCGGGCGGCCGCGAGTCGCGGAGCCGAGGTACGGGTCCTCGCCGCGGTGCCCTCGACGCGGCCCCAGCGCGGGTCGCGGGTGACGTCGACCATCGGGCTGAACGTCCACTTGATGCCGTCGGCGGCGCCCTCGGCGGCCGCCATCGACGCGTCGTTGGCCGCGAGCGCCGGGTCCCAGCTGCTCGACTCGCCGAGGGAGATCGGGTACATCGTCTTGTAGCCGTGGATCACGTCCAGCGAGAAGATGAGCGGGATGTGCAGCCGCGACTGGAGCGCGGCCCGCTGGAGCTGGTTGATGTTGGCGACGCCGACCATGTCGAGGATCGAGCCGACCAGTCCGTTCTTCGCGTCATCAGCAGGCTCGGCCCGGCGGTGCCATTGGGCCCCTGCGGCCCTGACATCTCGAGCTGGCCGAACTTCTCGGCGACCGTCATCTTGCGCATCAGGCCGTTGACGAAGTTGCTGGCGCCCTGCTCCTGGGGCGTGAGCCTGGTCCGGCTGTGGGTCTGCGTCTGGTGGTCGGTCTTAGCCGACGGTGCGGCCGCGAACACGCCTGCGATGAACAGGACCAGCGCGGCGATGAGCGCCGCCCCGGCCGTCCCGAACCCGATGCGGCGTCGCGGCCCTTGGCCGACGACACGCCCTACCCGTTGCGCCATGAATCTCTCCCTCACTCAGCCGTTGTGGACCCCGGAGTACCCACGGCGAAATGCCCTGAAACCCCGATCTCATCGGGGATTTCGTGGTGCGCGGTGCACCGGCAAGCGGCGCGTTGGCCGGGCGGGCGAAGGGCGGAGGTCGGGCAGGCGCCGGGCGAGCGGGGCGCGAATTCAGACCGCGACGGCCGCGAGCAGCAGCTCGTGCAGCCGCGTCTCGCCCGTCAGTTCCGGGTGAAACGAGACCGCGATGACGTTGCCCTGGCGCACGGCGACGGGGTGGCCCTCGACCTCGGCGAGCACCTCCACCTCGGGCCCCGTCTCGGCGACCCAGGGCGCGCGGATGAACACGGCGTGGACAGGGCCGCCGGTCACGCCGGTGACGTCGAGGTCGGCCTCGAAGGAGTGCAGCTGGCGGCCGAAGGCGTTGCGCCGGGCCTCGATGTCGAGCACCCCGAGATGGGCGCGGTCGAGCATGATCATCCCGGCGCAGGTGCCGAGCACGGGGGTCCCGGCGCGGGCCAGCGCGCGCAGCGGGTCGCCCAGCCCCTCGCGCTCGATCCCGAGCGTCATCACCGTGGACTCGCCGCCGGGGATGATCAGCGCGTCGAGCCCGTCGAGCTCGGCGGGCAGCCGCACCTCGCGCGCGACGGCGCCCAGGCGCGCCAGGATCTTGGCGTGCGCCTCGAAGTCGCCCTGGAGCGCCAGCACTCCGACCAGCGGCGCGCGCTGCGCCGAGGGGTCGGCCACGGCTACCAGCCGCGGGGGGCGAGCAGCTGCTCGGACTCGAGCTTGGAGGTCTCCAGGCTGACCATCGGCTGCCCGAGACCGGTGGACGCGGCCGCCACGCGGGCGGGATCCCGATAGTGGGTGGTGGCCTCGACGATCGCGCGGGCGCGGCGCTCGGGATCCTCGGACTTGAAGATGCCGGAGCCGACGAACACGCCCTCGGCGCCGAGCTGCATCACCAGCGAGGCGTCGGCCGGAGTGGCGATGCCCACCGGCGCAGAACAGCACGACCGGCAGGCGGCCGTCGGCGGCGACCTGGCGCACGAGCGGCAGCGGAGCGCCGAGCTCCTTGGCGGCGGTCGGCAGCTCCTCGGGGTCGAGCACGCCGAGCCGGCGGATCTCGCCGCGGATCACGCGCAGGTGGCGGACGGCCTCGACGATGTCGCCGGTGCCGGCCTCGCCCTTGGAGCGGATCATCGCCGCGCCCTCGCCGATCCGGCGCAGCGCCTCGCCGAGGTTGGTGGCGCCGCACACGAACGGGATCTTGAAGTTCCACTTGTCGATGTGGTTGGCCTCGTCGGCCGGGGTGAGGACCTCGGACTCGTCGATGTAGTCGACCTCGAGCGCCTCCAGCACCTGCGCCTCGGCGAAGTGGCCGATCCGCGCCTTGGCCATCACCGGGATCGTGACCGCCTCCTGGATGCCCTTGATCATCTCCGGGTCGGACATGCGGGCCACCCCGCCGTCGCGGCGGATGTCGGCGGGGACGCGCTCCAGCGCCATCACCGCGGCGGCGCCGGCGTCCTCGGCGATCTTGGCCTGCTCGGGGGTGACCACGTCCATGATCACGCCGCCCTTGAGCATCTCGGCCAGACCGGCCTTGACGGTGAACGTTGCCTCGTCGCGGGCGCTGTCGCCGTTGGGGTCCATGGGGGCCCAGTGTAGCTGGGCGCTAGGTTCTCCAACCGATGACTGTGGACGCCGTGTTTGTCCAGGATGGCGATCGCTTCCAGGCCACCGACCTGGCGCTGGGGCCGTGGTACCCCGGAGCGCTGCACGGCGGCGCCCCGGCCGCGCTGATCGTGCACGCCGTCAACGGCCACGCGGCCGCCGACGGCCTGCGCCTGGCGCGGATCACCTACGAGTTCGTGCGGCCCGTCCCGCAGGCGGCATTGGCGGTGGCCGTGGAGGTGGTGCGTCCCGGGCGCCGGGTGACGCTGATGGACGCCGTGCTGCGCGACGGCGAGGGCACCGAGGTGACCCGCGCCCGGGCGCTGCTCGTGCGCCCCTCGGAGGTGAGCGACCCGGCGGGCGGGCAGACCGGCGGCCCGCCGTTCCCCGGCCCCGAACAGGGCGTCCCCAACGACTGGGAGGGCCGCCAGCGCCGGGGTTTCGCCACCGACGCCATGGAGATCCGGTTCGTCAAGGGGCGGTTCCTGGAGTCCGGCGAGGCGATCGCGTGGTTTCGCCTGCGCCACCCGCTGGTCGGCGGGCACCCGGTCCACCCGCTGGAGACGGTGGCGGCGGCCGGCGACTTCGGCAACGGGATCGCCGCCGTCCTGGACTGGGACCGCTACCTGTTCATCAACCCGGACCTCACCCTGTACGTCGAGCGCCCGCCGGTGGACGAGTGGGTCGCCCTGGAGTCCCAGACGCGCATCGAGGCCGGGCAGCGTCGGGGTCGCCGAGAGCGTCCTGTGGGACCGTCGCGGCCGCATCGGCCGCGCGATCCAGTCGCTGGTGGTCGGTCCCCGCCCGCCCGCGCGCCGGCTACTTGAGCCGGAACGCCTTGATCCGCACGTCGTACTGCTGCGCGTCGCGGGCGTAGACGCCGTAGGCCAGCGCCTGGATGAGCGACAGCAGCGCCGTGTGCGAGCGCACGAAGGCCGGCGTGTTGGACGAGTAGTACAGGCGGATGCGCGCCAGGCGGGCCACCTCGGACAGCGTCGCGTCGGTGATGGCCAGCGTCGGCGCCTTGCGGTGGCGCGCCAGCTTCATCGTGCGGGTGATCAGCGGGTGCGGACGCCCGGCCGAGAGCCCGACCACGAGCGTGGTGGCGTCGATCCGGCTCAGCCGGCCCAGCGCCTCCTGGGAGGGGCTGGCCACGATCTCGGCACGGAGATCGAGCAGCATCAGCAGGTGGCGCAGGTAGCTGGCGAAGAACGCCATCTGGTCGGTGCCGGCGATCAGCACCTTCTCCGCGGTGACGATCGCGTCCACGGCCGCCTCCACATCGGAGCGGCTCAGCTTGTGGGCGGTGTCCTCGACATTGACGTGGTCGGCGGCTAGCGCCGCCTCAAACTCGGTGTGGTCCAGTGAGAACAGCGGCGTGGCCGCGGCCAGCGTCTCGGTGGCGATGCCGCCCTGGCCGACCCGGCGGCGGTACTCGTCGCGCGCGGCCTGCTGGAGCTCGGGGAAGCCTTCGAAGCCGAGCGCCTGGGAGAAGCGCACCACCGTGCTCGACGAGGTGTTCGCCCGGCGGGCCAGCTCCTCGGCGGTCTGGAAGGCGGCTTCGTCGAGGTGGTCGACGATGTACTGGGCGACGTCCTTCTGGGACCGGCTGAACTCGTCGAAGCGGGCCTTGATGTAGCCCGACAGCGCCTGGTGACCGTGGTTGGTCTCGGGGGCGGCGATGGGAGTGGTTGACTGCTTCATGGGCAGGCGTCTGTTTCGACGCCTCCCGCTGTCGTTCCTTCAGAGCTCCGCCGAAAACGGCTGCGGAGATCGGGGGGTGAGGCAAAATAAGCGTAACTACGACGCTTCAGACGACACACGTCCAAGGCGGGCGTCCACGGGCGACCGTGGGCCATCGCGGACCACGGCAGACGACCGGGGTCGGGGCCCAGCCCCCCGGCAGCGGCTAGCGGACCCGGGACTGCCGGAAGCGCTCGGCGCGCTCCTGGTTCTGCCGCCGCTCGGCCAGGACCACCCCGACCGCATAGACGATGAGGAGGTTGGCCACGATGCCGATCCCGATGAAGGTGATCAGGAGGGCCAGATCCTCCCCGCCGGAGCTGATGGAGTGCCCGAGGCCCAGAATGTCCGCTAGCGACAGCACGGGCCAAAGCATACCCGCCGTTACGGAGCATGGCCCGGGTGGGACTCGAACCCACGACCGACGGATTATGAGTCCGCTGCTCTGACCGACTGAGCTACCGGGCCGGCTGGCACGGTATCGGCTCGGGCGGGCGCGGGTGACGGGAGGCCCGCCGGTGGACGCGCCCATTACGATCAGCGATGGAACCGGGCGAAGGGATGGTGGAAAGATGGAGCGGCAATGGTGGCTGCTGGGCGCAGTGCTGGTGATCGCGATCGCGGCCGGCTTCGGGGTCGGTATCGCGGTGAAGTCGACGTCGGCCCCGGCTCAGTCCGGGTCGCTGGCATCCAGCTCCGCCGCCGGCGCACAGGCCACGGTCACGCGGCCCGGCGCGAGCGCGCCCGTCCCGGTGCTCAAGGCGAAGGCCAGGGCCAAGGCGAGGGCGAACGCCACACACACGACCACGTCCCCCGCGAGCAACGCCACGAGCACCACTGCGGTGACGACCGCGACCGTCACGCAGACGACGAGCACGCCCCCGCCGAGCATCCCCACGACGGCATCGCACACCACCCTCCAGAGCACCACCTCGGGCGGAGGCGGCGGCGGAGGCGGCGGCGGCGGCGGTTAGCGTGAGCGACCCGCACGACCTCCAGCGGTTCGTCGCCGCCCAGCAGGACAGCTATGCCTCGGCGGTCGCCGAGCTGCGCGCCGGACGCAAGACCGGGCACTGGATGTGGTTTGTGTTCCCGCAGATCGCGGGCCTGGGCATGAGTGCGATGTCCCAGCGCTACGCCATCGCGTCGCTGGCCGAGGCCCGCGCGTACCTCGGCCACCCGGTGCTCGGCCCGCGGATCGCGGAATGCGCCCGCATCCTCACCGAGCTGGGCGGGCACGACGCCGAGGAGATCTTCGGCGGGATCGACGCGGTCAAGCTGCGGTCGTCGATGACGCTGTTCGCCCGCGCAGCGGAGGATGATTCCGTGTACGAGGTGGTTCTTGACCAGTACTTCGGGGGCGAGCCGGACCCGCAGACCGAGGCCCGGCTGGACTAGGCCGACGGGCGCGCCGGCCCGGACGATCGCGCTCGCGGTCGCCGTCCTGGCGCTCCTCAGCGCCGGGATCGCCAGCCCCGCGGGCGCCGCTACCGCCGCGGGCCCCGCCACCGCCACCACCGCCGAAGCGAACCCCATCGGCGCCCACTCGATGCTCCAGCTCGACGACCCGCCGTCGTTCATGGAGGCGATGTTCGCCCAGGCCGCGGCCATGCACGCGTCGGCGATACGGCTCGACGTCGCGCCCGCGCTGGTGTTCACCACTCAGGGCCAGCCGCCGGACTTCTCGGGGCTGGATGAGGTGGTCGCGCTGGCCCAGCGCTATGACCTCAGCGTGGTGGGCGACCTGCTGACGGTCCCCACCTGGATGGCCGACTGCGCGACGCCGACAAGCACCCCGAACCGCTGCGCGACCGACGACCTCTCCGGCTATGCCTCCGTGATCAGCCAGATCGCCGCTCGTGCCGACCCGGCCATCCGTGACTGGGAGGTGTGGAACGAGCCCGACACGACACAGTTCTTCGACGGCACCCCTCAGCAGTACGCGTTGATGCTGCGCACGGCCCACGACGCGATCAAGTCCGTGGACCCGGCGGACAACGTCCTGCTCGGCGGCGTCTCGAGCGTCGCGGCGACGGGCTGGCTGACGCAGGTGTTCGCCACCCCGGGCGCCGACGCGATCCACGCCTTCGACATCGCCAACCTCCACGAGCGCGGGGACCTGTGGCAGCTTGCGCCCGACGTGGCCGGCTTCCGGCAGTTCCTCGCCACCCAGGGCTTCGACGGTCCGCTCTGGATCACCGAGCACGGCTACCCGTCAGACCCCCAGTATCAGTACGACCCCGGCTACACCGGCGGCGCGGCCGCGCAGGCTTCGTTCCTGGAGGCGTCGGTGCCGACGCTGATCGACGCGGGCGCGGCCGAGGTGTTCGTCACCGAGCGCGACAACCTCAGCGGGCCGTTCGCCTCCGAGGGCGTGCTCGGCGGAGACGTCGCCGACCCGCCGCCGGCCAACCCGCAGATCGTCATCAAGCCGGCGTTCGGCGTCGTGCAGGCCATCGCGGAATGCTTTGCGCAGCTCGGACGTGACTGCCCGGGGGAGCCCGCGACCGCGTCGCCGTCGACAGCCTTCCTGCCGCCGGCTCCGCCGGGCCACGGGAGCACGACACCGGTCACGGTCACCGACCCCGGCAGCGTTCCGATCGCCCTCGGCACCGCCACGGTCACCGGGACCTATGCCGGCGGGCTGGCGGTGGCGAGCAACGGATGCGCGGGCATGGTGCTCGAGCCGCGCGAGACCTGCACGGTGACGGTGAGCTTCATGCCGATGGCGGGCGGCGATGGCGCCGGAGCGCTCCAGCTGTCAACCGACGACGGGATGCTCGTCGTCCCGCTCATCGCCACGGCTCCGTCGCTCTCCGGCCTGCTCTCCCCCGAGCTGCCCTACCCGCAGTTCCTCGCGACGGGCGCAGGCGACGGGGTCGGCTATCCCCAGCGATGGCGGCTCATTCTCACCAACCCGTTCCGGGCCAACGTGTCGATCGGCCGGGCGATGCTGTCGGGCGCGGACGTGCGGCGGTTTCACATCAGCTCGGACCTGTGCGCCCATGCCACCCTGCGCCCTCACGGAGGCTGCCGGCTCACCGTGATGTTCATGCCGACCCGCCCGGGCACTGCGCGGGGGGAGCTCACCCTCTCTGGCACCGGGTCGCCGCTCACCGCGCAGCTGCGGCCGGTGGCGTTCGCGCTTCCCGCGGTGATGCGTCTGACCACATCCGCAGGCCACGGCTGTGCCGCGAGCGCGGGAACGCCGATGCTGGCCACGGTCAGCCAGCCCGCCACCGTCCACTGGACGCTCGCGCGCACCGCCACCGCCACCGCCACCGCCACCCGCATCGCCACCGCCACCGCCACGGCCAGGACCGGCGCCTGTCCGCGCGCCGGTGCGCCAGCCGGCCCCGTGGTGGCATCGGGAACCGTCAGGACCCGCCCCCGGCCGGCCGGCGACGCGGCTCAGTGGTCGCTTCCGGGGCTCGCGCGCCTGACGCCCGGCGGGTACGTGCTCACGGTGTCGGCCGTGAACGATCACGGTGCGGGACCGGCGCGATCGCTGGGGCTGGTCCTCAGGCCGTAGGCAGCAGGCCCAGCGTGTGCGCGCGCCCCGCCGCGTCGACGCGGCGCTTGGCCCTCAGCTTGCGCAGGATGTTCGAGACGTGCACTCCCGCGGTGCTGGGACTGATGTAGAGCGCGGCCGCGATCTCGCGGTTGGTGTGCCCGCGGCTGAGGAGATCCAGCACCGCCAGCTCACGCGGGGTGAGGATCGGCGCGATCTCCTGACCCAGCCCGTCGGAGTCGCTCAGCGCCTCGATCGCCGCCACCGCCTCGGCCACTGCCTGATCGAGATTAAGCTCGATCCCGTCCGCCCACGCCGACTCAAAACCGGCCGGAGTGAGCTGCCGGCCCAGACGCGCGAGCGCCGCGTCACGATCGGGAGCCTCCGCCGCCGGCACCGGCGTGCCGATCCGGTCGCGCAGCGCGTGCGCGCAGGCGAGCAGGCGGACGGCGAGCGAGGTGTCGCGACGCACGAGCACCGAGCCTCCGATCTCCTCCAGCACGCTGGCCACGCGCCATCGATCGCCGAGGCGATGGTGGACGAGCAACGCGTCGCGCAGCATGAGCTCGGGGTCACCCGTGGAGCGCCGGCGGCGTCGCCCGAGGACCGCCAGCTCGTTGAGCGCCCACGCCACGCCCTCCTGGAAGCCGAGGCGGCGGCTGATCGCCAGCGCCTCGCTCAAGCGCTCGGCCGCCAGATCGGGGTCGCCGCCGTACAGTGCGGCGGCGCCGAGGCTGACGAGCGTCGCCGCGACGTCGCGCAGATTCCCGCTGGCGCGGAAGGTGTCGAGCGCTGGCAGGCAGAGAGACTCGGCGCCGGCGAAATCGCCCGACAGCCATGCCACGAACCCCAGGTAGTTCTGCGACGACGCGACGCCCAGGGGCTCCCCGAGGGTCTCCCAGATGGCCAGGCTCTGCGCGTGCAACTCGCACGCTTCGTCATACCGGGCCCGCTCGCGGGCGATGGAGCCAAGGCGCTGGCGGACGATCGCCTCGGCGCGGCGATCGGCCTGGCTGTCCTCCAGTAGCGGCAGGACCCGCTCCAGGCGAGCGCCGGCCTCCGCATAGTCGCATTGCAGGAACGCGACCTCGCCGGCCTTGAGCAGGATGTCGATGAGGATCGGCGCCGGCAGCGCGTCGGCGCCGGTCAGCGCCCGCTCATAGCACTCCCGGGCCTCCGCGTAGTACCCGCGCTGGTAGTAGAACGGCCACAGCGCCGCGGCGAGCTCGGCGGCCTCGACCGGCCGGCCGTCAAACAGGGTGCGCAGCGCCTCGGAGAGGTTCTCGTGGTCGAGCTCGATGCCCTCGACCCACGCCACCTGGTCGCCTCCGGAGAGCGCAGCGCGGGCCCGCTCGCCCATGCCGTGGTAGTGGGTGGCGTGGCGCTGCACGGTCCCCTCCAGCTCGCCCGCGGCCTCGAGCTTGGCGAGCGCGTAGCGTCGCAACGTCGCGAGCAGGCGATAACGGGGCAACGTCGGGCTCTCCACCGATTGGACCAGCGACTGGTCGATGAGCTGGCTGAGCAGGTCGAGGATCTCGTCGGACGGGACGAGCCCATCCGCGCAGACGGCCTCGGCGGCGCGGAGCGAGAACGGGCCTCGGAACACGCTCAGACGGCGGAACAGGCGCTGCGCGGCCGGGGCAAGCAGCTGATGGCTCCACTCCAGCGTGTCGTCCAACGTACGGTGGCGCCCCTGTGCGGCGCGGCCGGGGTGGCGCAGGAGCGAGGTGTCATGCCCGAGGCGCTCGGCGATCTGCTCGACGCTCAGCACGGACACGCGCAGGGCCGCCAGTTCGACGGCCAGGGGCAGCCCGTCGAGGAGCTCGCAGATCTCCGCCACCGACCCGCGCACGCCTGTCGCCTCCAGGTCAAGGCCGCCGGCGCTCTCCTGGGCGCGACGGGCGAACAGCGCCACGGCGCCGTCGATCGCCAGCCCGGGCACGCGCCACACCTGCTCGCCCCCGATGCCCAGCGGCTGGCGGCTGGTGACGATCACCCGCAACGCGGGCGCCCGGGCGAGAAGGTCGGCGACCAACCGGGCCACGCCGGCCACGACCTGGTCGCAGTTGTCGAGCACGAGCAGCGACGACGAGCTGACTAGACGCGCCACCGCAGCAGCCGGGTCGTTGAGCTGCTCGCCGGGCATGACTGCGGCGGCCACGGTCTGGGCCACGCGCGCATCCTCCGCGCCGTCAGCCAGATCCGCCCACCAGGCGCCGCCGATGAAGTCCGCGCGCACGGCCTCGGCAAGATCCATTGCCAACCGGGACTTGCCGACGCCTCCCGGGCCGCTCAGGGTGAGCAGGCGGGTACGCCACAGCATCGCCTCGAGCTCCGTGAGCTCTTCCGCGCGACCGAGCAGCGTGGTGAGCTGGATCGGGAGGTTTCCGAGCATGGTCTCGGGCTCGTCGGTCTGGGCGACAGGGTTCTCGGCAGTCACGCGGTCATGCCCCACGGCTCCGTGCCGTCCGCAAGGCTCCCCCTAGGGTCCCCGATTCTATGGCTGCGGCCGGTCACCATCTAAAGACCTTTGCACATTCCTAAAGATCCCTGCGGCTCGTCTAAAGAGCCGCGGCCGACCGCGGCGGCAGGCGTCCTCGCCGCTGTCGACGATTGGTGATAATCCCCCGGGACCCGAGCGTCCACCCTGGGGACCCGTCCTGACCGCACTGCCCTCGCCGATCGCCATTCCACGGGAGTTCCCCGGCTGGGAGTGGCTGCGCGCCCACGACCGCGGCTTCGCCGCGCTACGCCGGGCGGCGCGCGCCGCCGTGCTCATGCCGGCGGCGTTCGCGCTCGGCGGCCCCGTGCTCGGCAACCCGGTGTTGGCCACGTTCGCGGCGCTCGGGTCCTTCGCGATGCTGCTGCTCGTCGACTTCGGCGGCTCGATCCGCAACCGGCTCCAGTGCCAGGCGGCGCTGGCCGTCGCCTGCATGGTGCTGATCACGCTGGGCACCCTGGCCTCGCGCACCACGTGGTTGGCCGCGCTGGCCATTGCCGTCCTGTCGTTCGGGGTGCTGTTCGCCGGCGTCGTGAGCTCGGTGCTGGCGAGCGCGACGACCTCGCTGCTGCTGCCCCTCATCATCGCCGTCTCGCTGCACGGGCCGCCGTCATCGATCCCCGACCGGCTCGCGGGCTGGGGCATCGCCTCCCTGTTCTCGCTGGTGGCCATCTCGCTGCTGTGGCCCGCCCCGGCGCGCGACCCGGTGCGCAGCTCCGCCATCGCCGCCTGCCGTGCCCTCGCCGCCCGCCTGCGTGTGGAGGTCGACTTCGTCCTGGCCGGGCGGCCCGCGGACGGCGAGGCGAACTACCGGCAGGCTCTGGCCGCCTCCAATGCCGCCGTGGAGGCGGTCCAGACCGGTTTCTTCGCCACCCCGTACCGGCCCACCGGCCTGAGCACGTCGGCCCGGGCGGTGGTGCGCCTCGTCGACGAGCTCCGGTGGCTGAACACGATCGTGCTGCGCTCGGCCCTCACCGCCCCCACCCCGATGGCGACGGTCCCGCAGGTGTGTGCGGTCAAGCGCGCCGCGGCCGACGTCCTCACCTCCGCCGCCGACCTGCTCGAGACGCCGGAGCAGGCCGGCCCCCTCGACGACGCCACCGCCCGCCTGCGCTCGGCGCTGGAGGACCTCGAGCGAGCGAGCACCGACCGGATCCCCGAGAGCGCCGCCGACGACGCCGGGCACGACGTCCAGGAGCACGCGCGGCGGGTCGTGAGCTCGCTGGATCCCAGCTTCCGCTCCCAGGAGCTCAGCTTCATCGTCCTGCAGATCGCGGCCAACGTCGACTATGCGGCCCGCGCCGAGCGGCGGACCTGGCTGCAGAAGGTGCTGGGCCGGCAGCCCACCGGCTTCGTCGGCTTCCTCAGTGCCGCGTCGCAGCGCGCCACCTCGCACACCGCGCGTGATTCCGTGTGGTTGCACAACAGCCTGCGGGGCGCGGCGGGCCTGGGCCTCGCCGTGCTCATCGCCGACCTCCTCGCCGTGCAGCACTCGTTCTGGGTCGCGCTGGCCACGCTGTCGGTGCTGCGCTCGAGCGCGCTCAACACCGGCCAGAACATCGTCCGCGCCGTGCTCGGCACGACCGTGGGGCTGGTCATCGGCGGCGGGATCGTCGCCCTGGTGGGGACGAACACGGCCGTGCTCTGGGTCCTGCTGCCCTTCGCGGTCCTCCTCGCCGGGCTCGCGCCGGCCACCGTGTCGTTCGCGGCCGGACAGGCGGCCTTCACGCTGACTCTGATGATCCTGTTCAACCTGCTGGCGCCGGCCGGGTGGCAGATCGGGCTGGTGCGGATCGAGGACATCGCGCTGGGTGGCGCCGTCAGCCTTCTCGTCGGCCTGATGCTGTGGCCCCGGGGAGCGGGCGTGGCGCTCGGCCGTGCGCTGTCGGCCGCCTACGTCGACAGCGTCAGCTATCTCACGAGCGCGGTGGCGTACGGGCTTGGGCGCTGTGACTCCGGCGGCCCCGCGCCGGGCTTGCCGGTGGATCAGGCCGCCCAAGCCGCGGCCGCGGCCCGGCGGCTGGACGACACCTTCCGCGGTTACCTGGCCGAGCGCGGCGCCAAGCCGGTGCCCCTGGCGGAGGTGACGGCGCTGGTGACCGGGGTCGTCGGCCTGCGCCTGGCCGGCGACGCGGTCCTGCAGCTGTGGGATGGCGACGGCCCCAACGGCGGTGATCGCGCCGCCGCCCGGCGTGCCCTGCTGTCGGGCTCGGACACCGTCCGCGGCTGGTATTCCCGCTTCGCCGAGAGCCTCGTCGGGCAGGGCAGCGTGCCCGAGCCGCTGGGGGCCGATGCCGTCTCAGACGGGCGGCTGGTCGACGCGGTGGGTCGTGACCTGCGCGACCCCGATGGACACGCCACCGCCACCGCGGTCAGGGTCATCTGGACCGGTGACCACCTCGACGCCGTACGGCGCCTTCAGAGCATGCTGGTGGGCCCGGCGCAGGAGGCCGTCGCCCAGAACGCGCTGGAGTAGCTGGGGGCTGGGGCTAGGTCACCATGCCCGGGGCGGCCTCGGGCGCGACGGTGGCGGGCGCCTGCACGCTGGCCGCGTCGCCGCGGCGAAGCACCCCCAGGACGAGGACCGCGGCCACCACCGAGAGTCCAGTGGCCAGCCAGAAGCCGAGCGCGAAGCCGCTGGTGATGGCCGCGCGCCCCGTTCCGGCGGCGCGGGCGGCGGCGACCGTGGTGAGCACCGCCAGCCAGATGGCGGCGCCGATCTGCTTGGAGGAGGTGATGAGGCCGGAGGCCAGCCCGGCGTCGCGCCGGCCCACGTTGAGCGTGCCGAGCATCGTCAGCGCCATCATCGCCATCCCGTTGGCGGCGAAGAACACGATCATCGTCGGCAGGACCTCGGACACGTAGCTCCCGCCCACGGTGATGCGCGTCATCAGTGCGGTGCCCACCGCGGAGACGAGCAGCGCTCCTGCGAGCATCGGCTTGAGGCCGACGGCGGCGATGTGGCGCTTGGTGACGACCGTGCCGGCGAACACCGAGGCCGCCGTGGGCAGGAAGGCCAGCCCCGCCTGCAGCGGCGAGTAGCCCAGCACCTCCTGCAGGTAGAGGGTGGTGAAGTACGACACCGAGACCGTGGCGCCGAAGTAGAGGAACATGGCGGCGTTGGCCACCGTCAGCGAGCGGATGCGAAACACCGCGAGGCGCAGCAACGGGGCTCGGTGGCGGCGCTCGATGATCAGGAACATGGCCAGCAGGAGCGCGGCGCCGGCCACCGCCCCCAGCGTCACCGCCGACCCCCAGCCGTGTGACTCGGCGCCGACCACTCCGTAGATGAGCAGGCTCAGCCCGGCGGTGGCGGTGACCGCTCCGCCGAGGTCGAAGTCGCCGTGGGCGCCGGTCCCGTGGTGGGGCGAGATCCAGCGCAGCGAGCCGGCGACGACGGCGATGCCGACCGGCACGTTGACGAAGAACACCCAGGGCCACGACAGCGCGCTGGTGAGGATTCCACCCAGGAGCAGGCCGGCCGAGCCGCCCGCCGCGCTGACGAACCCCCAGGCGGCCAGCGCACGCGTGCGCTCGGGCCCCTCCGGGAAGGTGGTGGTGAGGATCGACAGGGAGGCCGGGGTCATCAGCGCCGCGCCGAGACCCTGGACCGCCCGGAAGCTCAGGAGCATCGCCCGGCTGTCCGACAGGCCGCACAGCAGCGACGCGGTGGTGAACAGCGACACGCCCAACACGAACAGCCGCCGGCGGCCGAAGAGGTCGCTGGCGCGCCCGCCCAGCAGCAGGAAGCCGCCGAACATCAGCGCGTAGAGGTTGACGACCCAGGCCAGGCTCGAGGTCGAGAAGTGCAGATCGCGCTGGATCGAGGGCAGCGCCACGGTCGTGATCAGGGCATCGAGCACGACGAGGAACTGCGTCAGGCAGACGACGGTGAGGATGACGGTGGGGTGCGCCGGGGCCCGGCGCGGCGTCTCAGGCGCCATCGAGTCCGAGCAGCGCGTCGGCGTTCGCCCCCAGGATCGCCTGGCGTTGCGCGCCGCTGAGACCAGGCAGCATCGCGTGGGCGTGAACGTCGATCACCATGCCGTCCACCCTCCATCGACCCTGAGGATGTGGCCGGTCACGTTCTGCGACGCGTCACACGCGAGATAGCGCACCGCCCGCGCGACGTCGTCGAGCTCGGCCAGGCGGCCTGTGGGCAGCCGGCGCTCGAGGATCTCCTCGCGAAACGCCGGATCCTCGAAGTAGCCCTGGGTCAGCGGCGTGAGCACGAACGTCGGAGCCACCGCGTTGACGCGGATCCCGTCCCGCGCCCACTCGACCGCGAGCGCCCGGGTCATCCCGTCCACGGCGTGCTTGGTGGCGCAGTAGGCAACCCGGCCGGGATAGCCGACCGAGCCCATCTGCGAGGACATCGTGACGATGCTCCCCGTCCGCCCCGCGCGCAGCAGCCGGTCGCCGAACGCGCGGCAGGCCACGAAGGTGGCGCGCACGTTGACGTCGAACAGCCGGTCCCACTGCTCCAGCGGATAGTCGCGCGCCGGCCCCGGGTGGTTGGTCCCGGCGGCGGTGACGAGAACGCCCAGGTCCCCCATGGCCGCGGCCTCGTCGATGACGTCTGAGACCTGGCGCTCGTCGGTGGCGTCGGCGACGCGCCACACGGCCCCCTCGCCCGCGGCGCCCTCCCCCGCCTCGGCCGCCGCCTCCGCCACCGCCTGCTCGAGCTCGGCCGCGGTGCGCGAGACGAACATCACCCGCGCGCCGGCCCGGGCCAGCTCGAGCGCGGAGGCGCGCCCGAGGCCCCGACCGGCGCCGATCACCACCGCGACGCGGCCGTCAAGCCGCCACGGATCGCTCATGCCGCCCGCCCGCGCGGGCCCGCGGGCCGGCTCACGTGGCGGTCTGGGCGACGCGCTCCAGGCGCACCTCGGCGGTCAACGCGTGGCCCTCGAAATGCTCGGCGTGCGAGATCGCCGCCACCGCGGGCGCCACGCGCTGAGTGCCCTCCGGGGTGAGGCGCTGATAGGTGCAGGTCTTGAGGAACTTGCCGACCCATAGCCCGCCGGTATACCGGGCCGCGCGCGAAGTCGGCAGCACGTGGTTGGTGCCGACCGCCTTGTCGCCGTAGGCGACGGTGGCCTGATCGCCCACGAACAGCGACCCATAGCTGCTCAGGCGATCCAGATACCAGTCGAGCTTCTCCTCTGAGACCTGGACCTCGAGGTGCTCGTAGGCGGCGTCGTCGGCGATGGCCACGGCCTCGTCGTCGTCGGCGGCCACCGCGATCCAGCCGTGGTCGCGCCACGCTGCGCCGGCGACGTCCGCCGTCGGCCACGTCGGCAGCAGCTCGTCGACCGCGTCGGAGATCGCCTGGGCCAGGGACTCCCCGATGGCGATGGCGCCCGCCGGGGAGGTCGGGCCGTGCTCGGCCTGGCCGAGGAGATCGGTGGCGACGAGCCGGGGGTCGGCCGACTCGTCGGCGATGACCAGGACTTCCGTGGGGCCGGCGAGCAGGTCGATCCCCACCCGGCCGAACAGCTGGCGCTTGGCCTCGGCGACGAACGCATTGCCGGCCCCGACCAGCATGTCGACGGGCTCGAGGCCATCGATGAGGCCGAACGCCATCGCCGCCAGGCCCTGCACACCTCCGAGGGCGAGGATGGCGTCGGCGCCCGAGGTCTTGATTGCGTAGAGCATCGCCGGGTGGATCCCGCCCTCGCGCTGGGGCGGCGCGCAGCCGACCACCTGCTTGACGCCCGCCACCTTGGCCACCAGGACGGTCATGAAGGAGGACGCGAGCATCGGGTAGCGCCCGCCGGGCACGTAGGCCCCGACGGCGTTGACCGGGATGTGGCGGTGGCCGAGCACGACGCCCGGCCCCATCTCGACCTCGAGCGGGGTCAGCGTGGCCAGCTGGGCGCGGGCGAACCCGCGGACCTGGTCCTGGGCGAAGGCGATGTGGCCCTTGAGGTCGTCGTCCAGCTCGGCCTCGACGCGCGCGTATTCCGCGTCGGAGACGACGAAGTCCGCCGGCGCCCACGCATCGAACTCCTCGGAGTACCGGCGGACCGCGTCGATCCCACCCTGCTCGATGTCGCGCAGGATCTGCGAGACACGCGCGCGCAGCTCGTCGGTGGCCTCCGTCGTCGGCGGGTTGGGCGCCTTGAGATAGCGAGTGCTCATACCGAGGCTCCCTGCCGTGCACGGGCCTTGGGGACCGGAAGCGGCTCCGCGCCGGCGACGATCCGGTTGGTGAGCGTGCCGATGCCCTCGACGCTCAGGGTGACCTCGTCGCCCGGGGCCAGCGGCCGCGGCTCGAGGCGGCCGTTGCGTCCCCACAGCTCGCCCAGGCAACCGAAGCCGCAGGTACCTGAGCCCAGCACGTCCCCGGTGCGCAGCCAGGCGCCGCGCGAGGCGTAGGTGACCATCTCGGCAAACGACCAGCCGATGCTGGCCAGGGTGTCCGAGCCCAGCGCCTCGCCGTTGCGCGAGGCCACGAGCTCCATGTCGTAGCGGTCACCGCGCCGGTAGGGCTCCCACTCGTCGGCGGTGACGATCCAGGGGCCGAGGGCGTTGGCGAAGTCCTTGGCCTTGGCCCAGCCCAGCCCCATGCGCTTCTCCCGCGCCCCGAGGTCGCGCGCGGAGAAGTCGTTGTAGATGGTGAAGCCGGCGATGTGCTCGGCGGCGCTCTGCACCGGGATGTCACGGCCCTCCTTACCGATGATGACGCCGATCTCGAGCTCCAGGTCCAGCAGCGTGCACCCGGGGGGCATCTGGATCTCGTCCTCGGGGCCGAAGATCGCGGTGGTGGAGGTGAAGTAGAAGGTCGGCGCCTCATACCAGTCCTCGGGCACCTTGGCGTCGGGGGACTCGTTGCGCACCATGCCCTCCACGTGCGCCTCGAAGCAGACGAAATCGCGCATCGTCGTGGGCATCAGTGGCGCGAGGAGCGTGACCGCGGAGAGCGCCACCGGCTCGCCGGCCTGGGCCGCCGCGGCCTCACGGGCCGCCGGGTCGGCGAGGAGGTCGAGCATCGCCGTGCCCTCGGGCAGCGGCGCCACGGTGCCGTCGCCCACCACCCCGATTCGCTCGGTGCCCTCGTGGTCGTATCTGGCAAGGCGCATGTGTCGTTCCCCTTGTGGTGTGTGGTCTCTAAGTGGGTGAGTCGGTGACGAAGGCGCCGGGCAGGACGGCCGACCAGCCGCCGTCGACGACCAGGTTGGCCCCGGTGATGTACCCGGCCTCGTCGCTGGCGAGGAAGACCGCGGCGTTGACGACGTCCTCGGCCGTGCCCAGCCGCCCCAGCGGGACCGCGCGCGCGATGCCCCGCATCGGGTGGTCGGGCGCCAGCAGGTTCTCCTGGGCCCCCGGCGTGGCGATCATCCCCGGGCTGATGGCGTTGGCGCGGATCCCGTGGGGCGCGCCCTCGGCGGCGAGCTGGCGGGTGACCGAGATCACCCCGCCCTTGGACGCCGTGTGCGCGACGCGCTCGTTGGTCATCGAGCCGGTCATCCCGGCGGTGGAGGCGATGTTCACGATCACGCCCGCGCTGGCCTTGAGGTGGGGCCAGGCGTGCTGACAGGCCAGGAAGATCGAGTCCAGCTCGGCGGCCATGGTGAAGCGCCAGTCGGCGAACGGCTGGGAGTCGATCGGGCCGAAGCGGACCGCCCCGGCGTTGTTGTAGAGGACGTCGATCCGGCCGTGCCGGGCGACGGCGCCGTCGATCCAGGCCCGCACCGAGGCCTCGTCGGTGACGTCGAGATAGTCGGGCCCATCCGGGCCGCAGTCGGTGAGCACATCGCCGCCGACGACGATGGCGCCCTCGGCGGCGAAGCGCTCCGCTGCGGCTCGCCCCTGGCCGCGCGCGGTCCCGGAGATCAGTGCGACCTTGTCACGCAGGCGCGCGCTCATGGCTCGGGCGGGCGCACGGCGTCGGAGAGGAACTTGGCGATGCCGCCGCTGGTCTGGCCGCCGTCGATGGGGATCTCGGCGCCGGTGACAAAGCGCGACTCATCGGACATGAGGAACACCATGAGGTCGGCGACCTCCTCGGGCTGCCCCCCGCGGCCCAACGGGGTGATCGCCTCGTTGGCGGCCAGGAACGGGGCGGGCGCCGAGGCGGTCATCGGCGTCTGGATGTAGCCGGGGTGCACCGCGTTGACGCGGATCTGGCGCGGCCCGAGCTCCATCGCCGCGGTGTGGGTCAGGCCCCGCAGCCCCCACTTGCTGGCGGTGTAGGCGGCGGTGTAGTGGGCGGTCAGCCCGGCGATCGAGCCGACGTTGACGATCGACGCGCCGGGGCCCATCAGGGGCAGGAGCGTGGTGATGCCGAGCATCGGGCCGGTGAGGTTGACCCCAAGCGTGCGGTTCCACTCGTGGATGTCGATGTCGGGCAGGCGGACGCGGCTGGTGGTGCCGGCGTTGTTGATGAGGCCGTCGACGCGGCCCAAGCCCTCCCGGATCCACTCGGCCAGCGCCGTCCAGCTGTCGGGGTCGGCGACGTCCAGGTCGCGCCGGTGGATGCTCTCTCCCCCGCCCCCGGGGGCAGCGGCCCGCTCCCACGCTGCCGTGAGGTCGCCCGCGACGACGTCGGCGCCCTCGGCGGCCAGCCGCGCCGCCTCGGCTGCGCCCTGCCCGCTGGCCGCGCCGGTGACGACGATCACCTTGCCGGCGACACGCCCGCTCACAGCGTCACCAGCCCGCCGTCGACGCGCAGCGCCTGCCCGGTGACCGCCGCGGCGTCGTCGGAGACGAGGTAGGAGACGGCGGCGGCGACGTCCTCGGGCATGAGCGAGCGGTCGACCGCCTGCTGCTCGCGGACACGCGCGAAGTCGTCGGGCCCCATGTCCGACCGTGATCCCGGCGTTGGCGTGAGCCCGGGCGCGACGGCGTTGACGGTCACCCCGCGGCCGCCGAACTCCACCGCCAGCGCGCGGGTGAAGCCCAGCAGCGCGCCCTTGGTGGTGACGTAGGCGCACAGTCCGGCGGCCGGCGGCGCCCATACCGTGTTGGAGACGATGTTGACCACCCGGCCGCCGCCCCGCTGGGCCATCGCGGGGACGAGGCTCGAGCACAGCAGGAACGGCGCCTCGACGTTGACCGCCTGAAAGCGCCGCCAGATGTCGAGGTCGAGGTCCTCGAAGGCGTGGCGCCCGAGGTGGGCGGCGTTGTTGACGAGCACGTCGCAGCGGCCGGGGTCGGCGAGCACGCCGGCGGCGAGCTCCCGGGTCTGGGCGGCGTCGGAGAGGTCCACCTCCAGGGCCTGCGCCCCGTCGATGCCCGCGGCGGCCTCCGCGGCGCCGGCCCGATCGGCGATGAGCACCCGGAACCCATCCCGGGCCAGCCGCGCGGCGCACGCTCGCCCGATTCCGCGGGCACCCCCGGTAACCAGAGCCACCCTCACGCCGGTCTCCCCTCGCTCACGCAGCGGTTGCGCTGAGCGCCGAGCCCGGAGATCGTCCCCTCCATCACGTCGCCGTCGGTCAGGAACCTCCGGTGGTGCATGCCGTTGCCGGCGGGCGAGCCGGTGAGCACGACGTCGCCGGGCTGCAGCGTCACCAGCGACGAGGCGTAGCTGATGAGCGTGGCGACGTCGAAGATCATGTCCGAGGTGGATTCGTCCTGCATGACGGTCCCGCCCACCGACAGCGTGATCGTGAGGTCCTGCGGATCGGCGACGAAGCGGGCGGGCACGATCCACGGACCCAGTGGCAGGAAGGTCGGCGCGTTCTTGGCGCGCAGCCAGTCGGTCCCGATCGCCTCCAGGTCCGGGCGGTAGACGAGGTCGCGCGTCGTGAGGTCGTTGGCGATCGTGTAGCCGGCCACGTGGCCGAGCGCCCGCTCGCGGGCGATGTGGCGGCCGCCCGTGCCGATCACCGCGGCCAGCTCGAGCTCCCAGTCATGCTGCGCGCCGCGCGCGGGCAGGACGACGTCGTCGTAGGGGCCGCAGATGGCCGAGACCGCCCCCAGGAACATGTACGGCTCGCCGGCGGCCACGCGCTCGTCCATGATCGTGACGCCCCGCTCACGCGCCTGTGCCTCGGACATCGCGCCGCGCTCACGCTCCTCGGCCACGATGATGTCGATCACGTGCTTGCGGTAGTTGGCGCCCGACTGGAGCACCTGCTCGGGCGCGATCGGAGGCAGCACCGTGAGCTGCGCGAGCGCGAGCGCGCCGACCGCATCGCCGTCGCGGGCGAGGTGATCGAGCACCTCGACGCTGCGACTCCAGCCGCGCAGCACGTCGCGCGTCGTCTCCCAGCCGTAGCCGGCCAGGTTGATGACCTGGTCGCCGTCGACCACGAGGCCGGGGAACGGCCGCTCACCGGGCGGGCTGGCGTCGGCGCGCGCGAAGGTACCGAGCGCCCACATCAGATCGGCGCCGCCGTCGTCATCACGCTCTTGATGGTGAGGCCGACGAAGTCGGCGTCGTGCTGCTCGTCGATCTCCCACTGGCCGATCTGCAGCGAGATGTCGACGATCGTCTTGACCCGCTCGTAGCGCCGTTCCATGAAGCGCTCGAGCGCCGGCGCCAGCAGATCGTGGTCGGTGATCTCCTCGGCGAGCACGAGGGCGTCCTCCATGGCCATGGCGCCGCCCTGGCCGACGTGCGGCGAGGTGGCGTGGGCGGCATCGCCGATCAGCACCACCCGGCCGCGGTACCACGGCGGGGGCACCAGCACCGCCTCGACGGGGCGATAGACGACCTTGTCTGAGTCGGTGATGAGCTCGCGCTGCTCGGCGATGATCCCCCCGTACGGGGCCAGCCGCTCGCGCATCGTCTCGGCCAGTGTCTCCGGCGCCGGGCGCAGCGGCGCCCCCTCGGGCGGTTTCTCGACGAGCAGCACGTACATGAGGTCCTGGGAGAGCGGGACCAGTCCCGCCTTGCTCGTCGCGCCCGCGAACATCCAGAGCTTGTCCACCTCGGCCGGGCGCGGGAGGTTGTAGCGCCACACCACCTGGCCCGTAAACTCGGGCCCACCCGCGTCGGGGAAGACGAGCGAGCGCACCAGTGAGTTGATGCCGTCGGCGCCGACGACGAGCTCGTAGCGATCCGAGGTGCCGTCGGTGAGCTCGACCTCCACGCCGACGCCGCTCTGGCGCAGCTCGGCCACGGTGACGCCGAGCTTGACGTTGGCGCCCGAGCCCTTGACCGTGCTGGTGAGGATCTCGTGCAGGCGCGGCCGGGTGATCCCGTTGAGGCCCGGGTAGTCGGGGCCGAGCACGCGGGGGTGCTCGTTGTCGGCGATGAGGGTCCCGTCGGCGGTGTGGAACCGGTCCCCGTCCATGGCAAAGCCGACGGCGATCGCCCGGTCGGCGACGCCCAGCTGGTCCAGCGCGCGGATGGCGTTGCCGGGCTGGAGGATCCCCACGCCGTAGACGTCCCACTTGGGGTTGCTCTCCACCACGTCGACCGCGACGCCGCGGTTGCGCAGGGCGATGGTGGCCGACAGGCCCCCGATGCCGCCCCCGACGACCAGCACACGCGCGGCCGCGCTCATGTCGTGAACAACCCCGAGGCTCCCTTGGTCTCCGCCAGCTCATCCACCGTGGGGAAGGACTCCATCATCGTCTCGGGCATCGCGACGTTGCGGTAGATGCTGTTGGAGCCCTGTGACGGCAGCCACCTGACGGGCTCCCAGTCGGGCGCGAAGTTGCGATAGCCGCCGGCGTTGAGCTCGATGCGCAGCCCGCTGGGCTCGCGCACGTAGAGATAGTCCTGCTCGCCCATGCCGTGGCGGCCGGGCCCGAACTCGATCGGCACGTCGTGATCCAGGAACACCTCGGAGACGCGCAGCAGCTCCTCGCGCTGATCGACCCAGAAGGCGACGTGGTTCACGCGCGCGGACACGCCCGAATGGTCGAGCACGATCGCCATGTCATGGGCCAGGTGCACGGTGGTCAGCATCGCGAACACGACGAGATCCTGCTGCTCCTCGGCCACGATGTACTCCGTGAAGCGGTGGCCCAGCGTGTCCCGGTACCACTCGACGTCGGCCATGATGTCCGGCGAGGCGATCGTCACATGGTCCAGCGAGCGCACCGCCGCGCCCCGCGGCTCATACCGCTGAGGACGGTTGGGCAACAGCGGCGCCTTCTCGGGCGGCGGCACGTAGCGCTCCACCTCCCAGAAGACCTCGTGCAGGTGGCCCCCCGCGGGAGCCGTGTAGCGGTAGGCGGGGCCGTGGCCGGGCGTGTCCTCGCGCCACCCCTGACCCCGGCCGCTCTGCTCAAGGATGGCGACCGCCTGGTCAAGCTCCTCGGGGCCCTGCGTGCGCCAGCCCACATGGCCCAGGCCGGCATGCGGCCCCTCGGTGAGCTGGATGCTGTGATGAAAGAACTCACCCCAGCCGCGCAGGAACACCGACTGGCCGTCCCGGCCGGACTCCTCCAGGCCGAGCACCGAGGTGTAGAAGTCCAGGGAATCCTGCGGCGTCGGGGTCAGCACCTCGACGTGCGCGAGCTGCGACAGCAGCCGCTGCGCCATGTCTCTCTCCTCGATGTCAGCACCTCGGCCGGCGGGTGTCGGCACCCCGGCCTCGATGGTCGTGCATACGTATGCCGATCGTATCACGGCGGAGTCGGCCGCGGGCGCGCGGGCGCGCGGGGTCGCCGGGGTCGCCGGGCGCGCGGGGTCGCCGACGGGCGCGCGGGGTCGCCGACGGGCGCGCGGGGTCGCCGACGGGCGCGCGGGAGGGGTCGCAATGCCGCGGCGGCGCGAACGTGGCTGAACGACGGGCTTTCGAAGGCGGCACGAGCGGCCGCGGCCGACCTCGGGCGGACCCTTGGTAGATAGTCCGTCTCTGAGCAGGAAGATCTCCCAAAACCCCTCGCGAGCCGCCGAAAACCCGCCAAAACCCTCTTTCCCAAGCAGGTAGTTGACGTTCGCCGATACCAAGCGAAACGCCCCACGGACGGCCGCTCAGCAGCTCACCTCAACGCGGCTCCTGCAGCCCCGCCCCCCACCGCTCCTCGATGTGCCCGTAGCGCCACACCGTCAGGGCCAGCGCCCAGGTCGCCACGAACAGCCCGACGATCACGAAGCCCAGGGTGTTGAGGTCGATCCCCTCAAACCACGCCCAGAACCCGCCGGAGAGATTGAGCTGGGAGGCGAGCAGCCCGCCGAGCTCGATGGTGCCGATGACCGCGGCCACCGCCACCGAGAGGCCGGTGATCGTGAGGTTGTAGAAGACCTTGCGCACCGGCTGCGAGAGCGCCCACCCGTAGGCGAAGTTCATGAAGGAGCCGTCGATGGAGTCCATCAGTGACATCCCGGCGGCGAACAGGACCGGTAGGCAGAGCACCGCGTACCAGGGCAGCCCGGCGCTGGCCGCGCCGCCGGCGAGGACGAGCAGGGCGACCTCGGTGGCGGTGTCGAAGCCGAGACCGAAGAGCACGCCGATCGGGTACATCTGGCCCGGCCGGGTGACCGTGCGCGTCAGCCGCCCCAGGACCCGATTGAGCAGGCCGCGCTTGGCGAGCTGCTCCTCGAGCGCGACCTCGTCGTAGCGACCCATTCGCATCTGGCGAAACACGCGGATGATCCCCAGCAGGATCACCACGTTGATGGCGGCGATGAGGTAGAGGAAGGAGCCGGAGACCAGGGTGCCGACCACCGTCGTGACCTGATGCAGGTGCGAGCTGCCGGTGGCCACGGGGCCGTCGAGCGCCCTCACCCCCACCGAGATGAGGAAGGCCAGCGCGAAGACGATCGTCGAGTGGCCCAGCGAGAACCAGAAGCCGACGCTCAGCGGCCGCCGGCCCTCGGCCATCAGCTTGCGGGTGGTGTTGTCGATGGCGGTGATGTGGTCGGCGTCGAAGGCATGGCGCAGGCCGAGGGTGTAGGCCGTCACCCCGACGCCGACGGTGAGCGCCCCACCCGTGCCCAGGCGGGCGGGGGCCACCAGGGCGAAGAGCAGCCCGAAGCCGATCACGTGCAGCGCCCCGACGACGCCCCCCATCAACAGCAGCGTCCGCTTCTGCCCCGGAGTCAGGGACGACCAGAACGCTCGCAGGCCGCGCCGGCGCATCCACCGCACCGTAGTCCGGCGGACACCGCGGCGCAATTCGCGGTGCTCTGGATTACATGCCCGGGGCGCCGAAGCTGGAGCGCAGGCGCCGGGCCAGCGCGCGGGCGCGGTCGGTGCCGCGCCGCCCCGCCCACGGGTGCGGTCCCTGGGCCCACGGATGCCAGCCGAGCGTGCCGTAGTGCTCGCGCACCAGCGCCTTGAGCTCACCGCGGTGCTCCCCGCAGGCGTAGCGCACCGGCCCGTACATGCCGCGGCCGTGCCAGGTCAGCCACGGGGCGGGCGGGGTGGGCGGGTCCGTGTCCGCGTCGACGTACTCGCCGTGGCGCAGGTCGAGCAGCTGGCGCTCGAGCGACCGCTGGGTCTCGGGGTCAGGCCTGACCCCGCAGATCTCACACGTGAAGACGACGAGGACCGGCACCGCTCACCACCTCGGCTCATAGCCCGAGGACAGGGTCTCCCCTGGCCCGCGCCAGCCGGGCTCGACGTCGTAGAGCCGCTTGATGGCACGGCGGCGCAACTGGCGCAACACCGGCCCGTAGGTGAAGCGCGCGGCGTGGGCCGAGAGCAGGCCGAGCGGGTTGGGCGACATGAACGGCATGAACTTGTCGGGGAAGCCGGGCATCGTGCAGGCGATGCAGATGCCGCCCACGTTAGGGCAGCCGCCGACGCCGCCGGTCCAGCCGCGGATCGGCACGTTGCACATGGCCACGGGCCCCTTGCAGCCCAGCTTGACCAGGCAGCCGCGCGCATCCGCCGGCGTGCGGGCGAACTCGCCCTGCTCGGCAAAGCCCGCCCGGCCGCAGCCCTGCTGCACGGTGCGCCCGAACAGCCAGCGCGGCCGTCCCTGCTCGTCGAGCTCGAGCATCGGGCCGGCGCCGGCGAGGTGCAGGGCCACGTGGACCAGCGTCTCGGTGATGTTGTCGGGCTGCACGGGGCAGCCGGGCACGTTGATGACCGGGACCTCACGCCCCGAGATCCATCCGGCCCCGAGGTAGTCGCGGACGCCCATCGCCCCGGTCGGGTTGTTGCGCATCGCCGGGATCCCCCCGTAGGCCGCGCACGTCCCCATGGCCACGACCGCGGCCGCGTGCGGCGTGAGGCGGTCGATCCACCGCGAGGTGGTGATCGGCTGGCCGCCGGCGCCATCGACGCCGAAGGCCGCCCAGTACCCGTCGCCGCTGAGCTGCTCGTTGGCCACCGCCCCCTCGACGACGAGGACGAACGGGCCGAGCCGCCCGGCGGCGGCGGCGAACCACGGCCGCATGAACTCCTCCCCGGTCTCGTAGGCGAACACGGAGTTGTGAATGATCAGGGCCGGCATCCCCGGGAAGGCGCCGCGCTGGAGATCCTCGAACGTCGGGTTGCGCGCGGAGGTCAGCGCGATCGACTCGCCGTCGCACCCCAGGCCGCTGCTCAGCCACAGCACGTGGAGCGGTTGACCGGCGTTGGGAGCCGGCCTGGGCGGCCGGTGCGGAGGCGCTCCGGGTGCCGGGTCAGCCGGCACGCTGGCCGCTCGGTGTTGCCGACCCGGCCAGCGCGGCGTGGCGATCGAGCAGTGACTCGAGCTGGAATTCGAGGCTCCCGTGCAGCCGCAGGTCATCGGCCGTGCCACTGACCAGCCCCGCCTGACCGAGGCGCTTGAGGGCGTGGGAGACCGACGGGCGCTCGGCGGCCACGAGCTGGCCGACCAGCCGGTGGGTGAGCGGCAGGCACAACCGCACCGACCCGGGCTCCACCCTGCCCCAGCGCGCGGCGAGGTGCCAGAGCAGCAGCACCAGGCGCACCTCCAGCCGCGGCTGGGAGGTGATCGCCCGCAGGACGTCGAGCTCGGCGGTCCGCCGGCACGCCCGGCTCAGCAGCGCGCGCACCACCTGGGGGAACGGCCGCACCCGGTCCACGAAGTCCTCGTCGAGCAGCGCCAACCGCGTGGGGCGCAGGGCGCGCCAGTGGCAGCTGCGCTCGAGCAGGTCGTCGGTGGGCAGCGTCGGCGCCTGCAGCAGATCGCCCGCCCCCAGCAGTTCGGTGGCGACGCGGTCACCGGTCCTGGTCTCGAACGTGATGAGACCGTCAAGCATGAGCAGCCCCGGGCCGTGGCTGGCGATGTCGAACCACCCGGACAGGTCGCAGTCGCCCACCCCCACCTGGAGCACCCGCGCGGTGGCGAGCTGGCGCACGGCGACCCGGCCGCGGACGTCGAACTCCTCGGCGAGCTCATCGTCGGCGTCTAGGAGGTAGGCGTAGAGCGCGTTGGGCTCGGGCCGTCGCGGCACGAGACCGGGCGTCGCGGGCCATCGCAATGGCCCACGCTCGACGCTCCCTCCGTCTCTCAGAGTCACGGCACCCGTCTCCTAGGTCACTACCGACCGTCGGAACCTGGACCGCCACCCTACGCCCCGACACCGACCTTGGGAAGGGGGTGATCACGGTTACCGGGGTGTGTGGTAACCCGGGTTACCACCGTTCGTGCCGGGCCCGAAACGAGTGGTAGAACGGATTTGTGTGCTTGGCAATACCTGGTCAAGTCGTCGAAGTCGTCGATGAGACCAACCGGCTGGCCAAGGTCGACGTTGCGGGTGTGCGGCGCAACGTCAACATCGGGCTACTCGACGACGACGGGGGCGGCGTGGTCCCCGGAGACTGGGTGCTCATCCACGTCGGGTTTGCCATCTCCAAGGTCGACGAGGAGGAGGCGCGGGCCACGCGCGACCTGCTCGTGCGCATGGGGGCCGACTACGAGCAGGAGCTCGAGGAGCTGAAGGCCAGCGTGATCGAGTGAGCGACGATTGCGGCTCACAGCACTGCATCACGTGCGGTGACATCGCGCTCGAGATGACCGTGCTGCGGGTCGACGAGGCTCGAGAGCTCGCGCTGTGCGCGGCGCAGGACGGACGGCACGAGACCGTCGAGATCGCGTTGGTGGCGCCGGTACGTCCCGCCCAACGCCTCCTCGTGCACGCCGGCACCGCGATCGCCCACCAGGACGGCGCGGCGTGAGGTTCGTCGACGAGTTCCGCGATGCCGAGCTCGGTCGGGCCGTCTCCGGCCAGATCCTCTCGCTGGTGGAGCCCGGCCGCCACTACAAGCTGATGGAGGTGTGCGGCGGCCACACCCACTCGATCTACAAGTACGGCATCGACGACCTGCTCCCGGCCAACGTCGAGCTCGTCCACGGGCCCGGGTGCCCGGTGTGCGTGATCCCCATGGGCCGCGTCGACGACGGGATCGCCGTCGCGCACGAGGACGGCGTCATCTTCACCTGCTTCGGCGACATGATGCGCGTCCCGGGATCGGAGGGCAGCCTGCTCGAAGCCAAGGCCGCCGGCGCCGACATCCGGATGGTGTACTCGCCGCTGGACGCCCTGCGCATCGCCAAGCAGAACCCCGACCGCGAGGTCGTCTTCTTCGCCATCGGCTTTGAGACGACCGCGCCCTCCACCGCGCTCACGCTCAAGCGGGCCCGAGCCGAGGGCGTGCCCAACTTCAGCGTCATGTGCAGCCACGTGACGATCGTGCCCCCGCTGCGCGCACTGCTGGAGTCACCCGACCTGCGCCTCGACGGCTTCATCGGACCTGGCCACGTCTCCACCGTCGTCGGCGCGCGGCCCTTCGAGTTCATCCCCGTCGATTACGGCAGGCCCGTGGTCATCTCGGGCTTCGAGCCACTCGACATCCTCCAGGGGATCGAGATGATTCTGCGCCAGCTCGCCGACGGGCGCTGCGAGGTGGAGAACCAGTACAAGCGCGTCGTCCCCTATGAGGGCAACCTGCGCGCCCTGGAGGTCATGGCCGAGGTGTTTGAGCTGCGTCCGCACTTCGAGTGGCGGGGCCTGGGCTTCATCTCCCACAGTGGGCTGAAGCTCACCGAGGCCTACGCCGAGCTCGACGCCGAGGTCCGCTTCAGCGTCCCGGGCATCCGCGTGGCCGACCCCAAGGCCTGCCAGTGCGGCGAGGTGCTCAAGGGCGTCATCAAGCCCTACGAGTGCAAGGTGTTCGGCACCGCGTGCACGCCCGAGCGGCCGATCGGCACCTGCATGGTGTCCTCCGAGGGCGCCTGTGCCGCCTACTACAACTTCGGGCGCTTCGCGCGCGACCGGGAAGTGGTCTGATGCCCGACCGCACGGCTGTCTCGGAGCGAGAGCAGACGATCCTCGGGATCATCGAGACGGCCCGCGGCAAGAAGGCCAAGTTCCGCGACGCGCGCATCACGATGAGTCATGGCGCGGGCGGGAAGGCCACCCAGAGCCTGATCGAGGGCCTGCTCACCCCGGCGTTCCATTCCGACACGCTCGACCAGCTTGCCGACGCCGGCACCATCCACGTCGACGGCGCCGAGCTGGCGCTCACCACCGATTCCTACGTGGTCAAGCCGCTGCGCTTCCCCGGGGGGTCGATCGGGGAGCTGGCGGTCAACGGCACGGTCAACGACCTCGCCGTCTCCGGCGCCCGCCCGGTAGCGCTGAGCCTGTCGCTCATCCTCGAGGAGGGGCTCCCCGCCGACGAGCTGCGCGCCGAGGTCGAGGCCATCGCGCGCGCCGCCGACGCGGCCGGCGTCGGGATCATCACGGGCGACACCAAGGTGGTGGAGCGCGGGCACGCCGACGGCATGTACATCTGCACCAGCGGCGTCGGACGCCACGACCCTCGGGCCCACCTGTCGCCGGCGGCACTGCGGCCCGGTGACCGGATCCTGCTCTCGGGGAGCATCGGCGAGCACGGGACCGCGATCATGCTGGCGCGCAACGAGTTCGAGCTCGACGCCGAAATCGAATCCGACACCTGCTCGCTGTGGCCCGTCGTCGACGCGCTGCTCGAGACGGCCGGGCCCGGACTGCGCTGCCTGCGGGACGCCACGCGCGGCGGCGTGGCCTCGGTGCTCAACGAGCTGGCGCGCGCGTCCTCGGTGGCGATGATCGTGCGCGAGGGCGCGGTGCCGGTCCGCCCCGAGGTGGCCGGCGCAGCCGAGATCCTGGGCATCGACCCCATGTACGTCGCCAACGAGGGCAAGCTCGTGGCGTTCGTGGAGCCTGGGCTGGCCGACGCCGCACTCGCGGCGATGCGGGACGTGCCGGGGTGCGAGGCGGCGGCGGAGATCGGCGAGGTGCGCACCGAGCCGCCCGGGATGGTGCTGGTGGAGACGAGCTTTGGCGGTCGGCGGGTGATGGATCAACTGGTCGGCGACCCGCTGCCCCGGATCTGTTGAGCGAGAGGAGACGAGATGGCGACACAGGCGAGTCCGTATGCGAAGCAGAAGGAGACCGAGGCTGTCACCGCACACGTGCTGTGGATGACCACCGGCCTGAGCTGCGAGGGGGACTCGGTGGCCATGACCTCGGCCACCAACCCCAGCCTGGAGGACATCATCCTGCAGGCGATCCCGGGCATGCCCAAGGTCGTCGTGCACAACCAGGTGGTCGACTACGCGGTCGGCCAGGAGTACGCACAGGCCTGGTTTGACGCCGAGAACGGCGAGCTGGACCCCTTCGTGCTGGTCATCGAGGGCTCGCTGGGCAACGAGGAGATCAACGGCGAGGGCCATTGGACCGGGTTTGCCGTCAACCCGTCAAACGGCCAGCCGATCACGATGAACGAGTGGATGGACCGGCTGGCGCCCAAGGCCGCCGCGGTCGTCGCCGTGGGCACGTGCGCGACCTACGGCGGCATCCCCGCCATGAAGAACAACCCGACGGGCGCGATGGGCGTGCCCGACTACCTGGGCTGGAGCTGGCGCTCCAAGGCAGGGCTTCCGATCGTGTGCATCCCCGGCTGCCCCGCGCAGCCCGACAACATGACCGAGACCCTGTTGTACCTGGCGCTCCATCTCGCCGGGCTGGCGCCGGCGCCCGAGCTCGACGAGGCGCTGCGGCCCAAATGGCTGTTCGGGCGGACCGTCCGCGAGGGGTGCAACCGCGCCGGCTTCGCCGAGCAGGGCGAGTTCGCCACCGAGTACGGCTCCGATCACCGGTGTCTGGTCAAGCTGGGCTGCAAGGGCCCGGTGGTCAAGTGCAACGTCCCGGTGCGCGGCTGGGTCAACGGCGTGGGCGGCTGTCCCAACGTCGGCGGCATCTGCATGGCCTGCACGATGCCGGGCTTCCCCGACAAGTACATGCCGTTCATGGACGAGGACAAGTGGGGCGGCGTGGCGGCAAACGTCATGAAGTTCTCCTACGGGCCGATCGTCCGCTTCATGCGCCAGCGGCACATCAAGAACACCTTCGACGTCGAGCCCGAGTGGCGGCGGCGCGGGAGCACACTGACCACCGGCTACCAGAAGCGGTGGTGACAGTCGCTTCTGACTGACACTGACCGACGCACGCGATTGGAGAGACGAGATGGCAACCGACACTGGGCAGAAAGTCGTCGTCAAGGAGATGTCGTGGGACCCGATCACCCGGATCGTGGGCAGCCTGGGCATCCACACCGAGATCGACTTCACCAACCAGCAGGTGCTCAAGTGCTACAGCACGTCGATGATCTTCCGTGGGTTCGACATCTTCATGAAGGGGATCGATCCGCGCGACGCGCACTTCATCACCAGCCGTATCTGCGGCATCTGCGGTGACAACCACTGCACCTGCTCGTGCCTGAACCAGAACATGGCCTACGGGGTCAAGCCGCCCAAGCTGGGCGACCTGGCCTTCAACCTCGCCGAGACCGCGGACTACATCTTCGACCACGCGATCTTCAACGACTGCATGGCCAACGTGGACTTCTGCGAGCAGATGGTCAAGGAGACCAACCCCAGCCTGCTGGCCAAGGCCGAGAACACGGCCGCGCCCGGCTCTGACATCCACGGCTTCAGGACGATCGCCGACATCATGCGGGCGCTCAACCCGTTCACCGGCGAGTTCTACCTCGAGACGCTGCACGTGGCCCGGTACACGCGCGAGATGTACTGCCTGTTCGGTGGCCGCCACACCCACCCCTCGACGATCATGCCCGGCGGCTGCAGTGCGGACATCACGCATCAGACGTGCACGGATTACTACGTGCGCCTGATGCGCTACTTCGACTACGTCAAGCGCAGCGTGCCGATGCACGACGACCTCTACGACTTCTTCCTCACCGAGCTGCCCGGCTACGACATGGTCGGCTTCCGGGAGACGAACCTCGTCAACTGGGGCTCGTTCGACGATCCGGACTACGTCGACTACGACTACCGCAACATGACCGAGTGGGGCCGCAAGCGCTACATCACCCCCGGCGTGGCCATCGGCGGCGAGCTGATCTCGACCGACCTGGTGGAGATCAACCTCATGATCCGCATCCTGCTGGGGTCGTCGTACTTCGACGGCTGGGAGAACGAGCCGACGTTCGTGACCCATGACCCCCTCGGCAACCCGGTGGACAAGAACCACCCGTGGAACAAGGTGACCCTGCCGCGGCCGCAGAAGCGCGACTTCGCCGACAAGTACACCTGGGTGGTCTCGCCGCGCATCTATGACAAGCGGACCGACACGCATGTCTGCTGTGACACCGGCGGCGGCCCCTTCGCCCGCCAGTGGTGCACGGCCAAGGCCGGGCTCGTGGACTTCGGCTACGCCAAGGCGACCGGCGACTCGATCCAGATGGTCCTGCCGCGCTCGCCCAACATGCCCGAGATGGAGCTCGAGTGGAAGGTCCCGGAGAAGTCCAACGCCATCGAGCGCGACCGCGCCCGGACCTACCACCAGGCCTACAGCGCCCTGATCGCGCTGCACAACCTGGAGCGGGCGATGAAGGAGGTCCAGGCGGGGCGGACCAAGAGCTGGAACAGCTTCAAGGTCCCCGAGAGCGCCGTGAGCGTGCGGCTTCCACGAGGCCGCCCGCGGGGTGCTGTCGCATCACATGGTCATCCGCGAGGGCAAGATCGCCAACTACCAGCCCTATCCGCCGACGCCATGGAACGCCAGCCCGCGCGATGCCTTCGGGACGCCGGGCCCCTACGAGGATGCCGTCCAGAACACGCCGATCTTCGAGGAGAACGGTCCGGAGAACTTCAAGGGCGTCGACATCATGCGGGCGGTGCGGTCCTTCGACCCCTGCCTGCCGTGCGGGGTGCACATGTACACCGGCGGCGGCAAGGTGCGCAAGGTGATGCACACGCCCACGGCGATGGCGTAGGCCATGGAGACAGCGGAAGTCAGGACGGACGGGAAGGCGGACGGGTCCGCTTCCCCGGAGGAGCTGGTTCAGCGCATCCAGGACCTTCAGGAGCGCCTGGAGGCGACGGGCGACGCGGCCACGCGGGAGGCGGCCGACGCGCTCGTCTCGGCGGTGATCCAGATGTACGGCGCCGGCCTGGAGCGGATCGTGGAGCTGCTGGCCGGCGCCGGCGAGGCCGGCCGAGAGATCGCGTCGTCCCTGTCTGACGATCCGCTCGTGGCCACGCTGCTGCTCATCCACGATCTGCACCCGGTGCCGCTCGAGGACCGCGTGCAGGCGGCGCTTGACTCGGTGCGGCCCTACATGGAGTCCCACGGCGGCAACGTCGAGCTGCTGTCGCTGCACGACGGCGTGGCCACCATCCATCTGCGCGGCAGCTGCTCGGACTGCTCGGCCTCGGCGGTGACGCTGGAGCTGGCCATCAAGCAGGCGCTGGAGGAGGCCGCGCCCGATCTCGAAGCCCTGGAGGTGCTCGGCGTCGCCGCGCAGACCGCCGGTGCGCCCGGGCTGCCGATGGTCAGCGGCAGCATGCCGTCCGCGCCCACCGGCATGGAGCTACCGGTGGTGATGGCCGGAGGCCAGGTTCCCCAACCGTCCTGGGTGGACCTGGAGTCGGTCGCCGGGCTGCCCGACGGGACGATCGCGGCGGTGAGCGTGGCCGGATCTCACCTGGTGGTGGCCAACGTCGACGGCACGCTGCTGGCCTACCACGACCGGTGCGCCAACTGCGGCGCGCCGCTGCACGACGGGCTCCTGTCCGCGGGGGCGCTGGCCTGCCCGGAGTGTCAGCGCTCGTTCTTCCTGCCGCGGGCCGGTCGCTCCATGGACGACGACCAGATGCAGCTCGAGCCGGTGCCGCTGCTGCGCGACGAGGGGCGCGTCAAGGTCGCGCTCTCGCAATGACCGGCCGGCGCCCGGTGGCCGACGGCCGCCGTCCGGTGGCCGACGCGGTGGCCGCTCGGCGCCGGGCAGACCTCGTCTCAGGGCTGCGCGGCCTGGCCCGGCCGCGCCCGGCACCTCCTCCCCCGGCGCCCGCCGACACCGAGGCGTGCGACCTGTGCGGCGTCGGCATCTCCGAAGAGCACCGCCACCTGCTGCACCTGGGCGAGCGGCGGATCGTGTGCGCCTGCGAGGCGTGCTGGGCGATGCGCTCGGGCGAGGGCGACTACCGCCCCACCGGCAACCGGACGTTGTGGCTCACCGGCCTCGACGTCCCCGACGACCTGTGGGCCGGGTTCCAGGTCCCGATCGGGCTGGCCTTCTTCATGGAGTCGACGGTCACCGGGTGCATCGTCGCCATGTACCCGAGCCCCGGAGGGGCCACCGAGAGCGAGCTGCACTTCGAGTCCTGGAACCGCATGCGGGCGCTCAACCCGGTCCTGGAGACGCTGGAACCCGACATCGAAGGGCTCATCGCCAACCGGCTGTGCGATCCGCCGGTCTACGTGATCGCGCCGATCGACCGCTGCTACGAGCTGACCGGCACGATCAAGGCTGCCTGGGAGGGGATCTCCGGGGGCCCGGGCGTCCAGGCCGCGGTCGACGGCTTCTTCGACGATCTCCGCGCGAAGGCGGGCGCGTGACGGAGATGCTTCCCAGCCCCGCCCCCGACACCCCCGCCCCCACCGGAGCCCCCGCGTCCGAGCAGCCGCCCGAGGTGGAGTTCGCCGTCCTCGGTGCCCGACCGGTCAAGTACGCGGCCGCGCCGATGCTGGCGCTCGACCTCGAGGTGACCGAGACCCAGGGCCGTCAGGTCTACATGCTGGCGCTGAGCATCCAGCTCATGATCGAGCCCGCCCGCCGCGCCTACGACGAGCGCGCCCACGAGCGGCTGGTCGAGCTGTTCGGCGCGCCCGAGCGGTGGGCGGTGACCACGCGCAGCCTCGTGTGGTCCATGCTCGACGTCGTCGTCCCCGCGTTCACCGGGCGCACGACGGTGACGGTGCCGATCGCCTGCCACTACGACCTGGAGCTGGCGGCGGCCAAGTACCTGCACTCCCTCACCGACGGTGAGGTGCCGTTGGCCCTGCACTTCAACGGCATGGTCTACTACCCGGGCGAGGACGGCGAGCTCCAGATCGTGCTCTTGCCGTGGAGCAATTCGATCGGCTTCCGGATGCCGGTGCGCGTCTGGCACGACACGATCGAGCACTACTACCCCGGCACCGCCTGGGTGGGGCTGCGCTCCGAGACCCTCGAGGCACTCCAGCGCGCGAAGCTGGCGCGCGGGCTGGCCACGCTGGATGAGACGGTGGCGGCGTTGCTGGGCGACGGTGGCGATGGCTGATCACCTCGAGGAGCTGCTGGAGTCGCTGCTGTGGGAGGGCTACGCGCTCTATCCGTACACCCCCGGGGCGACCAAGAACGCCACCCCCACTCCGTTCGGCATCGTCTACCCCCCGGTCTACGCGGCCGCCCTGGCGAGCACGTTTGACCACCTCGAGCTGCGCTGCGTGGTCCGGGCTCCCGCCGACGCGGTCCTGAGCGCGGAGGTCCGGTTCCTGGCGGCCTCGGGCGAGCGCCACCAAGCCGCCGCTCACCGCGTCGAGCTGCCCGGGGCGATGGCCGGCGCGCTGGCGGGGCGCCCCGCGCGCAAGGAGGTCTCGGTCGGCGGCCTGACGCTGGGCATGGCGCTGGAGACCCGGCCGCTGCTGGATGAGCAGGAGTACGAGGTGGCCGTGCGCGTGGACAACCTGACGCTCGTGTCCTCCGGGCTGGATCGGGCCGGGGCCCTGCGGCGCTCGCTGATCTCGACCCACCCGGTGCTGCGCGTGACCGGGGGACGCTTCGCGTCGCCGCTGGAGCGCCCGTGCGAGTCGGTCAACACCTTCCCGGTCCTGGCCACCGACGCCGACGACGTCGTCCTCGGCGCCGCGATCGTCCTACCCGAGCATCCCCGGCTCGCGCCCGAGAGCCTCGGCGGACTCTTTGACTCCACCGAGATCGAGGAGGCGCTGCTGCTCCACGTACGCACCTTGAGCGACTCAGAGCGTGAGGAGATCGAGCGTCAGGATCCCACCGTGCGGGAGATGATCGCGCGGGCGCAGAGCGCGACGCCCGACGACATCGTGGCGCTGCACGGCCGCGTGGAGCTCCGCGACCCGATGACGACCGCGCCGCCGACCGAGCCCCCGGGGCTGCCCGACCCGCGGGCGGGAGACACGGTGCTCGACGTCGATGGCCGGACGTTTCGCCGCGGCGGCAAGGTGGTGATCCGGCCGGGCGCCGACGCCGACATCCAGGCCCGGATGCTGGACGGGCGCACGGCGACGATCGAGCGGATCTTCACCGACTACGACGGCAGGGCCCATCTCGGCCTGACAATCGACGACGACCCGGGACAGGAGCTGATGCGGGACACCGGCCGCTACCTGTACTTCTTTGCCCCGGAGCTGGAGGTGGTGGAGTCATGAGCGAGGACGCACTGCGCAGCATCCTGATCGCCGGCGTCGGCAACAGCTGGTTGCGCGACGACGGCTTCGGCGGCGAGGTGGCCCGCCGGTTGTCCGAGCTCGAGTTACCGGGAGGCGTGTCGGTCATGGACGCCGGCACCGGCGGACTGGACCTCGCCTATGAGGTGATGCGCGGCTACGACGCGCTGGTCATCCTCGACGTCTCACCCCAGGGCGGCGAGCCCGGGACCCTCTACGTCATGGAGCCCGACGAGGAGGCGGTGCCGGGCGGGATCGAGGACGGGGACGTCATCAACCCCCACGCCATGGACCCGCAGACCGTGCTGCGCTTCGTCAAGTCCGTCGGGGCGTGGCCCGGCCGGGTGGTGGTCATCGCCTGCGAACCCGAGGAGGTCTCCGAGATGGGCTGGGGCCTGTCTGAGCGGGTCCAGGAGGCCGTCGCGCGGGCCGTCGCGCTCGTCCTGGAGACCGTGGAGCAGCTGCAAGCCGGCACGGTCGCCGCATCGTCGGAGTGAGGGCGTGCACGAGCTGTCACTGAGCAGCGCGATCGTCAACACCGTGGCCAAGCACGCCGCTGGCCGACGCGTGACGGTGGTCAACCTGCGGGTGGGCCGCCTGCGCCAGGTGGTCCCCGACACGCTGGAGTTCTACTTCGAGTTCGTGGCCCGCGACAGCGTGTGCGAGGGGGCGCGCTTGGAGCAGGAGGTCATCCCGGCGCGGCTGCGCTGCCACGCGTGCGGTCACGAGTGGGCGATCGAGATCCCGGCGTTCCGCTGCCCCGCCTGCGCCGGCAGCGACGTGGAGGTGGCATCGGGCGACGAGTTCGAGGTGGAGTCAATCGAGGTGGAGGAGGCCGAATGCATCGCACAAAGGTGAAAGTCGTCGAGGAGGCGCTCGACGCCAACAACACGATCGCTGCTGCCAACCGGGCCGACTTCGACCGCGCCGGGGTCACGGTGATCAACTTCATGAGCGCGCCGGGGGCCGGCAAGACCACCCTGCTCGAGCGCGTCGCGGCCGATCTTCCCGGTGTGCGCGTGGGCGTGCTGGAGGGGGACGTGCAGGGCTCGATGGACGCCGACCGCCTGGCCACCCTCCACGTGCCGGTGACCCAGATCAACACCGACGCGGGCTTCGGCGGCGAGTGCCACCTCGACGCCAACATGGTGCGCTCCGCCATCCCCTCGCTGCCCCTGGACGACATCGACCTGCTCATCATCGAGAACGTCGGCAACCTCGTGTGCCCGGCGGAGTTCCGCATCGGCGAGGACGCGCGGGTCATGGTGAGCGCGGTCACCGAGGGCGTGGACAAGCCGCTCAAGTACCCGCTCATGTTCCGCGCCTGCGAGCTGGTGATCGTCAACAAGATCGACCTCCTCCCCTACGTCGACGTCGACCTCGACCACCTGCTCTACAACATCGACCAGGTCCACCCCGACGTCGAGCGCATCGTCCTCAGCGCGAAGACTGGCGAGGGCCTTGACGCCTGGCGCGACTGGCTCACGCGGATCGCCACCCGCGAGGGGGCGGTCCTGGCCGGATGAGCCACGCGGCACAGCTCGCCGCGGATCCCGCCGCGCGGCTGAGGGCGCTGCTGGCGGCGCGCACCGACGCCAACGCCCGGTTCTTTGACGCCGAGGCCGAGCGCCTGGCGCGGCTGTGCCACCTCATGGCCGAGCGCTTTGCTCGCGGCGGGCGCCTGGTGGCGTTCGGTCGCTCCCCGGCCGCCCGCTCAGACGCCCGTCACGTCGCCGTCGAGTTCGTGCATCCGGTGATCGTCGGCAAGCGGGCGCTTCCGGCGATCGGGCTGGCCGGGGAAGGCGGCGAGCTGGCGGCCCAGGTGGCGCTGCTGGCCCGCCCCGACGACATCGCCATGGCCTTCGGCGCCGGTGAGGACGGAGGCGAGGCCGCCGCGGCGATCGCGGTGGCGCGCGAGCGGGGGTGCCTGACCATCGCCTTCGGACCCAGTCCCGCTCGCCCTGAGTGGGAGTTCGCTCCGCCGACCTCCGATGGCGACGTCGGCCAGGAACTCGTGGAGACGCTCTACCACGTTCTGTGGGAGCTCGTCCACGTGTTCTTCGAGCACCGTGGCCTGCTCAGCGGCCGCTCGGAGCGCCGCGTTCATGACGCGGGCGCGTCGAGCTTCCTCTACCCGTTCCTCGACGAGCGCGAGGACGAGCTCGAGCCGGTGGTCGCGGACGTGCGGCGCTCGGTCCTGGCCAAGGCGGCCGAGATCGCGGACCTGCGGGCGCAGACGCTGGGTGAGAACGCCGAGGTGCTCGCCGGCGCGGCCGCGGCGCTGCGCCTGTGCTTCGAGCGCGGGGGCACGCTGCTGGCACTGGGCAACGGGGGCTCGGCCACCGACGCGATGGACGTCGTCGCCGACTTCCGCTCCTCGGGGCGACCTGCCATCGACCTCACCGAGGACCCGGCCATCCTCACCGCGATCGCCAATGACATCGGCACCGACGCCATCTTCAGCCGCCAGGTGATCGCCTACGGCGCCGGCGGTGACGCGCTGCTCGCCCTCTCGACGTCCGGCAACTCGACCAACGTGATTGCCGCGCTCGCCGAAGCCCGCCGGCGCGGGCTGGTCACGCTCGCCATGGTCGGCTATGACGGTGGCCGCGTCGCCGCCGAGGGCCTCGCCGACCACGTCGTGGTCACGCGCTCCGAGCACATCCCCCGGATCCAGGAGGCCCAGGCCAGCGCGTACCACGCGCTGCGGGCACTGGTGGGATGAGCGTGCACGCGGTGGTCCGCCACGGCCGCCGCACGCGCGTCCGCGTCCGCGTGCGCGGCACGGTCCAGGGCGTGGGGTTCCGGCCCTACGTCTACCGGCTGGCCGGCGAGCTGGGGCTGGGCGGGTTTGTGTTCAACGACGCCCACGGGGTCGTGGCCGAGGTCGAGGGAGCCGACGCCGCCGTCGACGCGTTCGTGGCCCGGCTCGGTCCCGACGCGCCACCGCTCGCGGTCGTCGAGGACGTGGAGTGTCAGGCACGGCGGGTGTGCGGGGACACGGTGTTCGCGATCCGGGAGAGCCCGCACGGTGACGTGGCCGATGCGCCCGTCGCGCCCGACACGACGGTGTGCGCCGACTGCCTGCGCGAGTTGCGCGACCCCGCCGACCGCCGCTTCCGCTACCCGTTCGTCAACTGCACCAACTGCGGGCCACGGTTCACGATCGTGCGCGGGGTCCCCTACGACCGGCCGCTGACGACGATGGCCGGCTTTGCCATGTGCGCGGAGTGCCGCGCCGAGTACGCGGACCCGGCCGACCGCCGTTTCCACGCCCAGCCCAACGCCTGCCCGGTGTGCGGGCCTCGCGTCTCGCTGGTGTCGCGCGACGGCGAGGCGGTGGCCGAAGGGGGCGAGGCCGCTGACGCGGTGACCGCGGCAGCGACGGCGCTGCGCGACGGCGCGATCCTCGCCGTCAAGGGAATCGGCGGCTACCACCTCGCCTGTCGCGCCGATGACGAGGCGGCGGTCGCCGGGCTGCGCGCGCGCAAGCACCGGGAGGACAAGCCGTTTGCGCTGATGGCCGCCGACGTCGCGCAGGCGCAGCGGCTGGTGGTGCTCGGCGACGCCGAGCGCGGGCTGTTGGAGGCGCCCGAGCGGCCGATCGTGCTCGCCGCGCGCCGCGCCGATGCGCCCGTGGCCGCGGCCGTCGCCCCAGGGGCACCCGAGCTGGGCGTGATGCTCCCCTACTCCCCGCTGCATCACCTGCTGCTGGCCGACGCCGGCTCCCCGCTCGTGATGACCAGCGGCAACCTCTCTGACGAGCCGATCGCCTATCGCGATGACGACGCCCGCGCGCGGCTGGCGGCGATCGCCGACCTGTTCCTGGTCCACGACCGGCCGATCGAGACCCGCACCGACGACAGCGTCGTGCGGATGGCATGGGCCGGGACGGCGTCGAGCGTGCCGCAGCCGGCGTTCCTGCGCCGGTCACGCGGCTATGTGCCCGGCGGGGCTGGCGTTGCCCGGCGGCGGCACGCCGCGGCCGTTGCTGGCCTGCGGCGCCGAGCTCAAGAGCACCTTCTGCGTGGCCAAGGGTGAGCGCGCCTGGGTCAGCCACCACATCGGTGACCTGGAGAACTACGAGACGCTGCGCTCGTTCACCGACGGGATCGGCCACTTCGAGGAGCTGTTCGCGGTCGCGCCGGAGGTCGTCGCGCACGACCTGCACCCCGAGTATCTGTCGACCAAGTACGCGCTCGCGCGCGAGGGCGTGGAGCTGATCGGCGTCCAGCACCATCACGCGCATCTGGCGGCCTGTCTCGCGGAGTACGGGGAGCCGGCTCCGGCCGTCGGGGCGATCTTCGACGGGACCGGCTACGGCACCGACGGGACGGTCTGGGGCGGTGAGTTCCTCTTCGGCGACGCGCGGGCGTGCACGCGGGTGGGGACGCTGATGTCGGTCCCGCTGCCCGGGGGAGCGGCCGCGATCCGCCAGCCGTGGCGGATGGCATGCGCGTGGCTGTGGGCGGCCGCCGGTGACGCCCCCACGCTCCCGGCATCTCTGGCCGGCACGGTCTCAGAGCGGGCGTGGACGCAGGTGGGGCGGCTCGTGCAGACACGGACGGCCTCTCCGCTGACGACGAGCATGGGCCGCCTGTGTGACGCGGTCGGGGCGTTGTGCGGGATCCGCGCGCAGGTCACCTACGAGGGCCAGGCGGCGATCGAGCTCGAGGCCGCGTGCGATCCCGCCGAGCGGGGCGCGTATGAGATGCCGGTGCGGGAGACCGGCGGCATGGCGGTCATCGACCCCCGCCCCGCGATCTCCGCGGTGGCCGCCGAGATGGCCGCGGGCGCCGCGGTGGGCACCATCGCCGCCCGGTTTCACCGCGGGGTCGCCCGCGCGACCGTCGACGTGTGCATGGCGCTCGCCGCCGCGCACCGCTGCGAGCGGGTCGTGCTGTCGGGCGGCGTGTTCCAGAACCGGCGGCTGCTCGAGTCGATCTGCGCCGAGCTGCACGCCGCCCGGCTGCGCGTGCTCGTGCCCCAGCGCCTCCCCGTCAACGACGGCGGGATCGCCTACGGCCAGGCGGCGGTGGCCGCTGCGACCCTGCGGGCACGATGACTCCAGACGCGGCGTCCGTGCAGGAGATTCTCGGGCAGATGGTGTTCGCGGGCGGCGCCAACCGGGCGTTCGGCTCGCTGACGGCCAACGACGCGCGAGCCCATGCCGACGAGCTGCGCGCGGCGATCGGGTGGGGCCCCACGGCCCGGGTGGCCCCGGTAGCCCAGGCGTGGCGCGAGCTCTCGATGGCCCTGGACCGCGCCGGGGCGGCGACGGTCGCCGACCTGGAGCCTGCGGAGGTGCTTGAGCTGGCGCCGCGGCTGTGGGTGAGGCTGCCGGGCTGACCCGCGGGCGGCTGGGCCCGTCGACGGAGTCCGGAAGGAGCGGGCTAGCTCTGGTATACGTATGCAGGCTGCGCTGGCATACGCTTCCTGCGTCAGCCTGATGCCCCGCACACCTCCCCCCACCAGCCATGACGTCGCCCGGATCGCCGGGGTGTCCCAGCCGACGGTGTCGCGCGCGCTGCGCGACGATCCGCGCCTGTCGGAGGAGACCCGGCTGCGGGTGCGGGAAGCGGCGCGCGAGCTCAACTACGTCCCCAGCCAGCGGGGGCGCTCGCTGGCCACGCGGTCGACGGGCCAGATCGGGATCGTGGTCTCAGACCTGGGCAACCCCTTCTATCTCCAGGTGCTCGATGCGCTGCACGAGGAGCTGCGCCAGGCCGGCCTGAGGATGCTCGTCCTCACCCCCGGCGACGACGACCTGGTCCCGCTCGAGCGCGTCGTCGACGGCTCCCTGGACGGGGTCATCCTCACCACGACGCAGCTGCACTCCACGCTGCCCGCCCAGCTCAGCGAGCGCGGCTTCCCCTTCGTCCTGCTCAACCGCGAGGTCGATGACGCGCCCGGCGACGTGTGCGTCGTCGACAACACCGAGGGCGCCCGCCTCATCGCCGAGGAGCTGCTGGCGCTCGGCCACCACGCCATCGCCGCCGTGTTCGGCCCCGAGACGACGAGCACCGGCCGTGACCGCGAGGCCAGCTTTCGCAAGGTGCTCGCCGACGCCGGGATCGAGCTGCCCGCCGAGCGCTGGCGCCGGGCGCCGTTTGACTTCTCCGAGGGCCACCGCTGCATCCTGGAGCTCCTGCCGTCGGAGCCGACCGCCCTGTTCGCGGCCAACGACATCCTCGCCCTGGGCGCCTACAACGCGCTCTACGCCAAGGGGATCAGGGTCCCGGCCGACATCACCCTGATCGGCTTCGACGACGTGCGGCTCGCGGCGTGGGAGGCCTTCCAGCTCACCACCGTCTCCCAGGGCATCGAGCAGATGGTCAAGACGAGCACCGAGCTGCTGCTGTCACGGATCGCCGCTGAACCCGACGTGCACCTGGCGCCGCGGCGGGTGGTGTTGCCGGCGCGGTTGGTGCGGCGGGCCACCCATGGGCCGCCGCCTTCGCTGTAGACCTCGGCTAACGCGGCGTTGGTGGGGTAAGCAGCGGCTGGGGCGTGTCGCGATGGTGGGGTGCGAACTGCGGCTGGGGAAGGGTGGCTGGTGTGCCGGCCGTGGTGGCGGCTTCGGCTGGAACCCCGGGTCCGAGCCGGCGAAAACCTGTAAAAGCCGACAAACTCGGTTGCCCAGCGCGCGATTGTCGGGAAATGCGTGCCGCACATGGAATCCCCGGCAAACCGGGTACCGGATCTCTGATTTGTCGGGATATCCAGGGCGGGAGCTCACCCCGTCGCCGCGGCCTCCCCTTCCCCAGCCAAAGCCGTAAACGCCCCGGGCCCCCTCCCCCGGCCGAGGCCACAACCGCCAACGCCATCAAAGGATCAGACGATGATGGACTGCCCCCCGTCGACCACGATGTCCACGGCGTTCAGATACCCAGCGTCGGCGGAGGCCAGGAACAGGGCGACCCGGGCGACGTCCTCGGGCTCGCCCAACCGCCCGAGAGGATGCGAGCGCTGCATCTCGTTCATGGGGTGGTCGGGGTCCTCCAGGAACGGGCGGATCTGCTCGGTGATGGTGAGGCCAGGACTGATCGAGTTGGCGCGCACACCGTGGGGCGCGCCGGCGGCGGCGAGATGCCGGGTGAGGGAGATCACGCCGCCCTTGGCGGCGCCGTGGGCCGCCTGGGGGGCGAAGGCGGCGCCGCGGTACCCCGAGACCGAGCCCGTGTTGATGATGACCGCCTCGCCGCGCTCGCACAGGTAGGGCCAGGCGGCCTTGGTGACGGTGTAGATGAGGTCGAGCTCGTTGCGGATGGTGAAGGACCAGTCGTCCCAGTCGAGCTCCTCGAAGGGCCCCACGCGAGGGGCCGAAGCGTTGTTGTAGAGGATGTCGATGCCGCCAAAGCCGGCGATCGCGCGTGAGACGAGCTCGGCCGCGCCCTCCATGGTGGAGATGTCCACCGGGGCCATGGAGAGCATGTCGCCGCCGCCTGCGCGGACGCGGGCGACGGTCTCCGCGGCGCCCTCGGCGTTGACATCGCAGCCGAAGACCCGCGCGCCCTCGGCACAGAAGAGCTCGGCGGCCGCGCGGCCCTGCCCTCCGGCGGTGCCGGTGATGAGCGCGACCTTGCCGTCGAGCCGGCCCATCAGTGCGGAACCGGGCGCTCCATGCCCGTGCTGGATGGATGCAGATCAATCACAGGTTTCTCTACTGGAAGGCGGCTTCCGCCCCCGGGGCGATGGCGACCACCGTGGTGCGCAGGCGGTCCAGGGGATAGTCGGGATCGAGCGATTCGGTGACCAGGCGAGCGGTGCGCACGTAGTGAACGGCAATCGCAAGGGCGACGGCGTCGGGATCACCGGCCGCGGCGGCGTCGAGCATCGCCCGATGCTCAGCCTCACGGCGGGCGAAGTGATCGGCTGAGGCGGCTCCGTAGACCCGCCGGTAGCGCTCGGCATGGTCAAAGAGCTCGGAGATGAGCGCGGTGGGGCGCGGGCCGGCGGCGCCGACGAAGCGCTGGTGGAAGGTGCGATGCGGCGCACGGAAGAGGGGCACCGACCCCGTCGAGAACAGGTGGGACATCTGCGCCATGAGTCCTTCGAGCTCGGCGATGTCACCCGGGGTCAGGGTGGGCACGGTGATCCGGGCGGCCGCGGTCTCCAACGCGATGCGGATCACGTAGAGCTCCTCGGCGTCCTGCACCGAGAGGCTGGCGATCTGCACCCGGCGGTTGGGCTCGGCCAGGACCAGCCCCTCGTCCTGGAGCATGCGGACCGCCTCGCGCAGCGGCGTGCGGCCCACGCCGAGGTCCCGGGCCAGCTCGGCCTGTGAGGTCTTGACCCCCGGGCGGACGTCGCCGTTGAGGATGGCCTCGCGGAGCTGCTGGTGAACCTGGGCGACGATGTCGCCCGCGCGCACGCGTGTGTCGGTCACTCCGTCCCTCCGGCGGCGGTGAGATAGCTGTGGAACCGCCCCTCGGGATCGTATTGCGCGCGGAGGCGTTCGAGCCGGGCCTCGTTCTCGTCCGATAGGTACCGCGCCGGGCGCTGCCACAGGTTCTCGTCGGCGAGCTGGATCCCCTCCGACAGCCCCTCGAGCCGCCGCATGTGCTCGGTCGGCCACGCGATGTAGCGGTCGTCCTCGGCGGGGTCGTGCCAGCCGGCGAAGGCGGCCAGATACAGCTTGCCCTGCACCGAGATGGCGGCGTCACCGAACTCCTGCAGGCGCCATGGGTACCAGAAGATGTGCGATTCGGGCGTGGGCACGTCGCCGAACAGGGCCCTGGCCGGCTCGAGCAGCTCGGCGGCGCCGGCGTTGGTCCACATCCCGTCCGCGGACCAGCGCACGCCCTCGGGCTCGATCGAGTTGGGGCCGTCATAGAGGTCGGTGAACGTGGTCGGCCGGGGTTGCTCGCGGTGGATCGCGCGCGCCAGCACCGGGCACTCGTCCAGCCGGGCCAGCGCCGAGCGGGCCTCGTCGTCGTCGTACATCAGCGCCTGGCACATGAGCATGAGCGCGGTGCCGTCGTGGACGGTGCGCCCGTCCGGCAGCGTCGGGGTGGTGCCGAGGATGGCGAACTCGAACTCGGCGGGCAGCGTCGGCTCGAACTCCAGCGCCCAGGCCAGGACCTCGTCGATGTCGTCGAGCGAGTAGACGTCGGTGCGGGTGTAGGTCGCCGTGGGGCGCGGGTGGCAGCGCAGCTCGAACCGAGTGACGATCCCGAAGAAGCCGGCGCCGGCGCCGCGGGCCGCCCACAGATAGTCGGAGTTCTCGTTCTCGTCGGCGTGGATGAGCTCGCCCTCGGCCGTGACCACGTCGACGCCGACGATGCTCAGGCACGCCGGTCCGATGGCGCGGGAGTTCCACCCCCAGCCTCCCTGCAGCAGGAAGCCGCCGAGACCGACGGTGGGGCAGTGGCCCGAGGGGAAGAAGAGGTTGTGCTCGGCCAGCAGCGCGTTGAGGTCGCGGCCCTTGACGCCGGGCTGGACGCTGGCGACGCCGCGGTCGGCATCGAAGGACACCTCGGACATCCGCGACAGGTCCACCAGCACGCCCGAACGGATCCCCGACGCGCTCCAGCTGTGGCCGCCCGCCCGCGCCTTGACCTTCAGGCCGCGCTCGCGCGCCAGCGCGACGGCAGCCACGACGTCGGCGTCGGTGACGGCCTGCACGATGATCTCGGGAAAGCGGCCGGGCTTGCGCGCGTTCCAGGCCGCCGCCTGGCGAGCATCCTCATAGCCGTCCTCGCCGCGTGCGAACACGGGGCCCTCAAACTGCATGCCGCTCTGTCCCCCTCATTTCGCGGTGTTCAGATACAGTGGCGCAAAGTCTATACACAAGGACGAATTAGATGCAAAGCGTGATTCGGCCGCATCACGTCGGACTCACCGTCGCGGACCTGGAGAAGGCCCGGGCGTGGTACGCCGCCGCGTTCGGCTTCGAGCTGCAGCTCGCGTTCGAGCTGCCCGGCGGTGCCCGGGGCGCGATGCTGCGCTCCCCCGACGGAGCGCGCATGGAGCTCTTCGAGGTCCCCACGCCGAGCGCGGGGCGCAGCTGGCAGGAGCCCCACACCGCGATGCAGACCTCTGGCCTGGGCCACGTCGCCTTCGAGGTCGACGATCTCGACGCCGTCTTTGCGGCCACGACCGCCGCCGGCGGCGCCGAGGTGTGGGCGCCGCGCCCGTCGCCCGAGCCCGGCCGGCGCATGGCGTTCGTCCACGATCTGGACGGGAACCTCCTCGAGCTGATCGGGCCCGTCGAATGAATCCGCTGCACGGATGGACCGTGGGCCGGGATGAGATCACGTTCGTCGGCGACGAGCTCCAGCGCCCCGAATGTGTCCTGGCCGAGCGCGACGGCACGCTGTGGAGCGCCGACGCGCGCGGCGGGGTGATGCGGATCGATCCCGACGGCAGTCAGAGGCTCATCGCCCAGACCGTGGTGCAGCACGACGGCGACGCGGACTCGGTGGCCCGCTACATCCTTCAGGGGACGCTCCCCAACGGGCTGGCCTTCGACGGCGACGGCAACTTCGTCATCGCCAACTTCGGCACCGACGCGATCGAGCGCATGACCCGCAGCGGGCACTCCGAGACCCTGTTCACCGAGATCGAGGGCAAGCCGATCGGCAAGGCCAACTTCGCGCTGGCCGACAGCCGGGGGCGGATCTGGATCACCGTGCACACGCGACGCGACCCGTGGACGCTGTCGGTCAACGAGAAGACGCCCGACGGCTATATCGCGCTCATCGACTCCGGCGGCGAGGCGCGAATCGTCGCTGACGGGTTCATCGGCACCAACGAGATCCGCTTCGACGCCGCCGAGGAGTGGCTCTACGTGGTCGAATCGAACGCACGCCACGTCTCGCGGTTGCGGGCCGGCCCCGAGGGATCGCTGTCTGATCGCGAGATCTACGGCCCGGCGGACCTGGGCGGGGTGCCCGACGGCTTCGCCTTCGACGAGCTCGGCAACCTGTGGATCACGCTGGTCAACGCCGATCGCCTCATCGCACTGACCCCCGAGGGCGAGGTGCTCACCCTGCTCGACGACGGCGACTCCGAGGGTGTGGCCGCGTTCGACGCGGCGTTCTTCGCCGGCACCATGACGCCGGAGGTCCTCGGCGGCGGACGAGGTACGCTGGCGCCGATGATGGCCTCGGTCACCTTCGGCGGGCCCGATCTGAAGACCGTCTACCTCGGCAGCCTCATGGGCTCGCGGCTCCCCTCGTTCCGGTCGCCGGTCGCCGGCCTCCCCCTCGCCCACTGGCATGAGTGAGCGCGTCGCGCACCACCGGCTGGGCGGCTCGGCCCTGGAGGTATCACGGATCGCGCTGGGGTCCTGGCGCACCTTTGAGCGCATGGACCGCGGCGACGCGGAGGGGGTGCTCCACCACGCGCTGCGGTCCGGCATCGATTTCCTCGACGACGCCCGCTACAACGACGAGACCGGGCACGCCCCGCTGGCCAGCGGCTACTCCGAGGTCCTCTTCGGCGAGCTGTTTGAAGCCGTCGGCGCCGACCGCGATGCCGTCACGGTCTCCAACAAGCTGTGGTGGGAGTTCTGGCCCGAGCAGGATGCGGTGTCCGAGCTGGAGGGGTCGCTCGAACGCATGGGCTTCGATCGCCTGGACCTTCTGTACTCCTCCACCCTGCCCGACGCGGTCCCGGTCGCGGTGGCCGTCGAGCAGATCGCCGCGGTCCTCGCCACCGGACGCGTGGCGGCATGGAGCGTGGTCAACTGGAGCGCCGAGGCGATCGCGGAGGCGGCCGGCGAGGCCGAGCGCCAGGGGATCCCACAGCCGTGCGCGGCCCAGCTCCCGTATAGCCTGGCGCGCCTGGACTGGGTCGAGGACCCCGCCATGGAGGCGGCGCTGGAGGCCACCGGCGCGTCGCTGATCCCCTCGGCGACCCTGGCCGGCGGCGCGCTCACGGGCAAGTACACCGACGGCGGCTCCGGACGCCTGAGCGCCGAGCCGGCCGAGGGGCGCCGCGCCCGCGAGCTGGCCCTGGGCGCCGCGCTGCGCGAGCCGGCGGCGCGGCTGGACACGTCTCCGGCGACCCTGGCCATCGCCTTCACCCTGCGGCATCCCCGGACGGCGAGCACGCTCATCGGGGCCACCTCACCGCCGCAGATCGATGCCGCGCTGGCCGCCGTGGCTCTGGCGCAACGGCTCAGCGACGAGGACATCGCGGAGCTCCGCGCCCTCGCCGAGCGCGACGCGGGAGCGGGATGAGCACCCCGCGCCGCGTCGTGACCGGGCACGACGCGTCCGGCCGCGGAGTGGTGATCAGCGATGGGCCGGCCGCCGTCTCGCGCCAGGTGGCCGACGGCGCGTCCTTCTACGAGCTGTGGGCGACGGCGTCGAGCCCCGCCCCGATCGAGGCGGTCGAGCCCGAGCCGGTGGCGCAGTCTGATCCGGTCGGACCTCCGGCCGGAGGCACGCGCGTGCGGGTCGTGGACATGCCCGCGGGCACGCGCTCGCCGATGCACCGCACCGAGAGCGTCGACTACGGCATCGTGCTCGCCGGGACGCTGACCCTGATCCTCGAGGGCGAGGAGACGACCGTCGGGCCCGGCGACCTCATCGTCCAGCGCGGCACCGACCACGCGTGGGAGAACCGCTCAGATGAGCCTGTGCGCATGCTGTTCGTCCTGCTCGACGGCCGCTTCGGCGACGCGCTGCTACAGGCGCTTGCGCCCGACGTCCGCAGCGGGCTCATGCACGACGTCCCGTAGGCGCAGGGCCAGCGTCGGGCAGGCGCGCACCGTCCGCCGCGCCAGTCCCGCGAGCGACGCCGGGATGGGCGCGCCGTCGATCAGCGGATAGCCCCACTCATCCAGCGTGATGCGCTCGGGCAACAGCTCGGCGCACAGGCCGTGGGCCTCGCACTTGATGGGATCCACCTCGATGCGCAGGCTCATGCCACGAAACTGCGCTCGCGAGGGGTGATGAGAACGGGTCGCCGCGCGCACGCGTCGCACGGACCGTGGCGCGCATGGTCGTCGAACTCGGCGGTGAAGACGCGCAGTGCACTGGTCACAAAGGCCGCGGTCCCGTCGGGGTGCGCGCAGGCGCCGCGGCCGATGACCAGCTCCGACCATCGCAGGATGTCCGAGAACGCCTCGCGCCCGGCACGGCCGTCGCAGACCTCGGCCAGCGTGTCGGCGATCGAGGCCAGGCCGTTGACGCACGGCCCGCACTGCTGCGCGCTCTCGTCGGCCATCCACCCCGCGACGCGCGTCACCTCGGCCACGGGGCAGGCGCTGCGGGGCAGGGCCACGATGATCCCCGCGCCCAGCGAGGCGCCCAGCGGCCGCAAGCCCGCGCGCGACAGCCGCAGCGCGGCGGCACCCGCCGCGTCGATCCAGGTGCCGGCATAGCCGCCCACCAGAAACGCCCGCACCGGTTCGCGCACCCCGCCCGCCGCCCGGACGAGCGCGTCCAGTCGCGACCCGATCTCGATCTCATAGACGCCCGGCGCCCGCACGCCGCCGCTCAGCGTCACCAGCGCCGAGCCGGGCTCGTCGGCGGGACCGAGCCCGCGAAACCACTCGGCGCCGTGACGCGCGATGAGCGCGGCGTGGGCGAGCGTCTCGGCGTTGGACATGAGGGTGGGGCGCCGGCCGATGCCGCGCTCGCTGATCCGCGGCGGCTGGGTCATCGGGCGCGCGACGCCGCGGTTGACGAAGTTGACCACCGCGGTCTCATGCCCGGTGACGTAGCCCGCGGGGACGCTGACGATCCGCGGCTGGCCCGCTCGCCCCCGCGCCTCCGGGCGCGCCCGGACCGCGTGGCGAATAGTCGCCTCGCCGTCGCGCATGGACTCGTCGAGGGCGATCACGATGTCCCGGGTGCCCAGGAGGTCCGCCAGGCAGGCGGCGCCGTCGAGCACGAGATGCGGGAGCGCCTCCAGCAGCATCCGGTCCTTGACGCTCATCGGCTCGCCCTCGGTGCCGTTGACGACGACGACCGGCGTGCCCTTCCGGCGCCGGACCGCCTCGAGCTTGGCCGCCAGCGGAAACGCGCCGCCGCCGCGGCCGCGCAGCCCGGCCTCGGTCAGCGCGGCCAGCAATGGCGCCGACCCACCGCCGCGAGAGCGACGTGCGGCCACCGGGAGCTCGCCGTGGACCCGGAGGTGGGTGGCGTAGTCCATCGTGCCGGCGCCCGCGCCGAGCAGGACACGCGGAAGGCTCATGCGTGCCGCCCCCGCGTTGACGCGTGCGTGAGCAGCGACGCCGGGGTGCCCGCGCGGCGCGCCCAGCCCGTGCCCAGCGGGCCGCCCGGCAGCCACACGGCCAGGCCGCCGGCAAAGACGGCGGACATCGCCAGGGCCCCGAGGCGCACGCGGAGGTTCTGGGGCCAGCCGATCATCGCCCTGCCCACGACCGCGGCCAGGACCGCGAGGATGCAGGCGACGTTGATCGCCTCGAGCCAGCCCTGGTGGACGTCGCTGCCGGTGCCGAACCCGTGGACGACCGCCACCGGCCACGCGGCATAGGCCAGCCAGTGCACCCCGCGCCAGGTCGCATGGCCCATCCGGTCGCGGACGAGACTGGTGATCGCCACGGCCAGCAACAGGTCGAAGGCGACGGCACCCAGGCCGAGCCACAGCGGCCGGTAGGAGCCGACGAACGGGATCACGGCATCGACGAGCGAGATCGACGCAAAGCTGTCCAACACGGCGGTGACGATGTGGACGGCGAGGAAGGCGACGGCCAGCAGCGAGGCGGTGCGATGGATGCCGTCCACGATGAAGCGCGGGACTCCGGGGGCGCGCAACCGGGCGATCGCGGCGATGCCGATGACGACGCTCGCGCTGAGCAGGACGAGCGCGACCGTCCCGCTGGCCCGCGTCAGATACCAGTACGCGCTCGGGCCCACGGTCACCGCGGCCAGCCTCCCTGGACCATCGCGTTTCCGTCCAGCCCCACGAGCCGTGCCGGGAGGCCCTGTTCGGCCAGCCACGCCGGCGCGTCATCGCCCAGCACCATCGCGGCGGTGGAGGCGATGTTGGCCTCCGCGCACGTCGCCGCCGCCACGCTCACTGTCCGCCACGGCCCCCGGACCGGGCGCCCCGAGCGGGGATCGAGGATGTGATGCATGACCCGCCCGCCGTGCCGCCAGCGGCGCGTCGCGACGCTCGAGGTGGCCACGCCGCCCGAGCGGATGGTGATCGTCTGGCCGGGGGCGTCGGGCCCGTCACGATGGTCGTCGGTGACGTGGATCGGCCAGCCGCCCGAGGGCTCCGGGCCGCAGGTGGCGATGTCGCCTCCGAGCGAGACGAGCACGCCTCGCCCGACCGCCTCATGCGCCGCCCGGGCGGCGCGGTCGGCGGCCAGCGCCTTGGCCGTCGCCCCGAGGTCGAGCTGCACGCCTCCGGGCAGCGTGACCCGCACCGGGTCCCCGCTCACCTCGATCTCCTGCCAGCGCTGGCGCCGGCGCCGGTACACGGCGATCCTGGATCCATCGCCCAGCGGCGCGCGGGACGGCACCGCGATCAGCTCGTGCCAGTCTCGGTCGTAGCCGAGAGCGGTGAGCTCCGCGGCGAGCGTCGGATCCACGGCGCCGCCCGAGGCGTCAGCGGCGTGGATGGCAAGGCGGACGGCCTCGGCGAACAGCGGGCCGGCGAGGATCGTGCGCGGGCCGGGACCGGTCATCGCGTTGAGGCGGCTCAGCTCGGAGTCGGCGCGAAAACGGCTGGCGGCCGCGTCGATGGCATCAAGCTCGCGTTGCACGGCCGCCCGCGCCGCCGGGTGGACGGGGCCCTCGTGGCGCAGCACGGCGGTGGTGCCGAGGGCGTCCCACGTCTCCGTGCTGCCACGCGCCGGAGGCGCCGCGGCCGATGTCGGTTCCATCACGAGCCGCCGGAGACCGTCGGCGCCGGTGCCGGAGCGGGCTGGGGCGCGGGCGCGGCGGTGGTCGTCACCTGCGGCGCGGTGGCCGTGGCCGTGGCTGTGGTGGGCGCTTGGGCCGGTGGGCGCAGCGCCGGGCGCCTGTGGTGGCGCGCGTGGTGGGCCCGGCGGTGCCGGGCCACGGCTCCGGAGGGTCGCGCCGGTGCCGGCGTGCGAGCCGGTGACGCGGTCGCGATCGCCCGGCGCTTGTGGCCGGGGAAGGCGTGGGCGGTGACATCCGTGAGGAGACCGGTGGCAGCGACGGCGGCGCCGATCAGCACCCGGTTGACGATCCGCAGACGGCGGAGCCCGGCATCGCGGCGGGCGTGCGCCGACGCTCTGAGGGAGCGGCTCATGACCACGACTCTGTCCAGATTCGCTTAAGCGGCATTTATCCCTCGATGAGAACTCTCTTCACACGGTTTGCAGGGGGAAAGGACCGTATGATGGGGCGCGTGGCGAACATCGTCCTGATCGAGGACGAGCCCGGAATCGTGGATTTCATCGACCGTGGTCTCAGCGTCCATGGGTTCGAGGTCCGTTCGGCGCTCGACGGCGAGAGCGGCTTCGAGCTCGCGCTCGGTGACCACGTGGACCTCGTGGTGCTCGACCTCATGCTCCCCGGCCGCAGCGGGATGGAGGTGCTGCGCGACCTCGCCTCCGAGCGCCCCGAGCTGCCCGTGATCGTGCTCACCGCCCGTGGCGAGCTGGAGGATCGCGTCGGCGGCCTCAACGCCGGGGCGGTCGACTACCTCGTCAAGCCGTTCGCGCTCGCCGAGCTCGAGGCCCGCATCCGAGCGCAGCTCCGCGCGGCCCGTCAGGCGCCGGCGACGCTCATCCGCAACGGCGAGCTGGAGATCGACCTTGTCACCCGCGAGGTCCACATGGGCGGCGATCTGGTGCGGCTCACCAACACCGAGTTCGACCTGCTGGCCTACTTCATGAACCATCCCGGCCACGTGCTCAACCGCCAGCAGATCCTGCGTGCCGTGTGGGGCTACGGCCACGACCCGGCCACCAACATCGTCGACGTCTACATCGGCTACCTGCGGCGCAAGCTGGCCATCGGCGGCCGGTCGGTGCCGATCGTCACCGTCCGCTCCCGCGGCTACCGCCTGGAGGAGGACACGGGATGATCGCCCGCACCAGCGTCCGATGGCGTCTGGTGGCGTGGGTGACAGGAGTGCTTCTGGCCGTTGTGGCGGTCATCTTCGTGGTCGTCTACGAGCAGACCGGCACCGAGCTGCGCGCTGAGGTCGACCAGGACGTGGCCGGGGATCTCTCGCAGCTCTCCCAGGCGGTGAAGGGGATCCGCGCCGGCTCGCCCGAGAGGCTGCTCACGCAGATCGGGGTCTATCTGCGGGGCCAGCCGTTCAGCGCCTCGTCCTCGCTCCTGTTCGCCGCCATTGCAGGGCACGGCTCAACGAGCAGCCCGCCGGCGCTGTTGGGCAGCCCCGCGCCTGACAACGGCGAGACCGTGGCCGAGCAGAACCGGGAGAACGCGCTTGGACGCGCCCTGCTTGCGGCCCCGGCCAGGATCACGACACAGCAGGCCCCGGACATCGGGCAGGTGCGGCTCGACGAGCGGCTCGTCCGGGCCGGTCGCTACCAGGTGCGGGTCGGCGCCGGTGAGCCACTGGCGATCGTGACCCGGGCGCAGCGCAGCATCGTGCGCTCGTTCGTCATCGCCGGCGCGCTGGCGCTCGTCCTGGCCCTGATCGCCTCCTACCTCGCCGGCGCTTCGGTCTCCCTGCCGCTGCGGCGCATGGCTCGGGTGGCGGCGCAGGTGGACGACGGCGATCTGCATCCCCGGATGGACACGACCCCCCTCGCGGCCGGCGAGATCCGCGTACTGGCGGAGTCGTTCAACCGCATGCTGGACCGCCTCTCCGAGGCGTTCTCGGCGCAGCGCGACTTCATCGCCGATGCCTCGCACGAGCTGCGCACCCCGCTCACCGTCATCGGCGGCCAGCTGGAGGTTCTGGCCGCCCAACAGCACCCCGCGCCCGAGGAGGTCCGCCGCGTCGAGCGCCTGGTGGCCGCTGAGATCGCGCGGACCTCGCGTCTCGTGGACGACATGCTGCTGCTGGCGCGCTCTGAGCGCGGCGACTTCCTGCAGTACCGGGAGTTCGAGCTCGAGCCCTTCGTCGCGGAGTTGTGGCTGGGAGCCCGCATCGGCAAGGACCGCCGCTTTCAGCTGAGCGCGATCCCCAACGCGATGCTCACCGCCGACCCCGACCGTCTCGCACAGGCGCTGCGCAACCTGATCCGCAACGCCATCGAGCACACGCGCGCTCCCGACGGCCTCGTCCGGCTGGAGGTGACCGCGCGTCCCGGCGGAGTCGTGCGCTTCGTCGTCCGCGACGACGGGCCGGGCATCGATGACGACGAGCTCGAGCAGGTGTTCGAGCGCTTCCACCGCACCGACGACGATCGCAGCCGCAAGACCGGCGGCGCGGGGCTGGGCCTAGCCATCGTGCGGGCGATCGCCCGCGCGCACGGCGGCGAGGCGCGCGCCGTGGGCGCGAAGGGTGGGTATCCCGGTGGCGCCCGGCTCGAGCTCGAACTGCCCCGCCTGCGCGTGAGGCACGTGGCGCTCGGCGACGGGGTGGGCGACACCCGAGAGGCGACGCAGCCGCGGCCGGTGCCGGTGGAGGTTGGTGTGGCTAGAGGTCCGCGGCCGCCGGCGCCTGATCCGCCGGATGCGAGCTGAGGAACTCCGTCAGCGCCTCGGCCTCGAGCGGGCGGGCGAAGAGGAAGCCCTGACCGGAGTCACAGTGGGCGCGCTGGAGGTGCTCGAGCTGCTCCAGGTCCTCGATGCCCTCACCGAGGGTCTCGAGGTTGAGCGATTTGCCGAGCTCGATGAGCGTCTGGATGAGGGCCGCGGACTCCTTGGAGGAGGCGATGCCCTGAACGAAGGCGCGGTCGATCTTGAGCGTGTCGACGGGGAACTGGCGCAGGTAGGCGAGTGAGCTGTAGCCGGTGCCGAAGTCATCGACGGCGACGCGCACGCCAAGCTCCTTGATGGCGGTCAGGCGCCGGGCCGTCGCCTCGGGATCCCTCATCAGTGCGGTCTCGGTGATCTCGACGGTGAGCGCCGACGCCTCCAGACCCGACTCGCGCAGGGCGCTGCGGACATCATCGACGAGCTCGTCGTGGTCGAGCTGCCGGCCCGAGACGTTGACGCTGATCGACAGCTCGTAGCCCCGCGCCCGCCACTCGGCGGCCTGGAGGGTCGCGGTGTGCAGCACCCAGCGCCCGATCGAGAGGATGAGACCGCTGCGCTCGGCGATCGGGATGAACGCGTCGGGGGCGATCACGCCCCGCTCGGCATGGCGCCAACGCAGGAGCGCCTCCACGCCGGTCGTGCGCTCGGACTTGAGATCGAAGGTCGGTTGGTAGACGAGGAAGAGCTCCTCGGCGGCGATCGCGTCGGCGAGGTCCATCTCCAGGGTGATCCGGTCCTGGGCGGCGGTCTGCATCCCGGACTGGTAGGTGACGTACTGGTTGCGACCGGCCTCCTTGGCGGCGTAGAGGGCGACGTCGGCGTCGGCGAGGAGCTCCTCGGCGGTCTCCTGCTTGCCATAGGCCACACCGATGCTCGCCGTCACCGACAGGTCGCGGCCGATCTCAGCGGTGAGGTCATAGGGCTCGCGCAACACGTCGAGCACGCGCTCGGCGACCAACTCGGGCCCGGCGTCCAGGGTGCTGGCCTCGAGCAGCACGACGAACTCGTCGCCGGCGAGGCGGGCGGCCGTGTCACCGGCGCGCACCACGGTCTCCAGCCGAGCCGCAACCGCCTTGAGGAAGGTGTCCCCGACGGCGTGGCCGAAGGTGTCGTTGATGTGCTTGAAGCCGTCGACGTCGATGTAGAGCACGGCGATGGGCTGGTCGGCGCGACGGGCGCGCGCCAGCATATGGTCGGCGCGATCGATCGCCAGCACGCGATTGGGGAGACCGGTGAGGGCATCGTGGAGCGCCTGGTGGCGCAGCTGTCCGGTCTTCTCAGCGACCATGGCCAGCGCCCGCTCGCGCGACTGCGAGAGCGTGAGGATGAGCACCGACAGCAGCAGCGTGACGAGCGCGCCGGCGCCGAAGATGATCACGCCCTGCACGGCCGGCGTGACGCCCGCGACGATCGGTGGCCCGGTGACCGTGATCGTCCAGCGGCCGTCGAAGTCCATGACCGTCCGTTGGGTGAGCGACCCGGCCGCCTGCCCGACCTTGGCGACCTGCACAAGCTTGCCGTCAGGATTGGTGTACTGGAGGCGGACATCGAGCCCGTGGTTGTGGCCGAGAGCCTGCTGGAGCAGCGTGCCGACGTCGAACGAGCTCACGACCCACCCGAGCGTGTTGGCGGTGCGCTCGGCGGGACTGCTCAGCGGCACGCCGCGGCGGTAGAAGGGAACCTCGAAGAGCGTGGTCTGAAGCCACGCGATGTTGATCGGAGTGACGAGGACGTGGTCGGTGGCGCCCGCCGCCCACAGCGCCGCTGCCTCGGTCGAGCCGACGAACGTGTGCGGATTGCACCAGTCCTGCTGCACGAGTCGACCGGCGACGGGGGTCAGGGGGCGCCAGGCGCCGCTGGATCCGAGCAGGCAGTATTGCGGCTGCCCGGTGGGCGCGATGGTGGCGATGTTGGCGCCGAGCAGGCGGACGAACGCGGGGTCGCCGTCGCGGCGCGACTGGAAGCGGAGGAGGTCGTTGGCGTTGACGACGTTGATGACGGCGCTGCCGATGCCGCCGACCTGGCGCTGGTCGCTCTGGAGCCGGCCGTACCACTGCGCGAACTGGGTCGGCGTCAGATCCGGGTTCATCGTCAGCACCGTGCGCAGCGTTGCGACGAAGTTGGCGTCGCGCTGGAGCAGGATGCCCGCGGTGGACGTGACGTCCTGGGCCACCGCGTGGAAGTCCTTGCGATCGTTGGCCTGACCCGTGCGCGCCCACAGCACCGCGCTGACCGCCGAGAGGACCAGGCCGGCGATGAGCACGGCCACGGCAGCCTGCACCGCCCGGCGCGAGCGGCGGCGGGTCGTGGGCTCCTGATCCTCGGTGACGGGGTGGGCGGGACTGCCCGAAGGGGTCATCACCAGGTGTGTCGGCGCGAACCGCGCAGTCTTTAGCGCCGATCTGCCTTACGTCAGTAAACCCACCTTTTCAGGTGGGGCCCGGTGGCCCCGGCCAGGCGGTCAGTCGGGGCGCGTCTCGGCGTGCGCCGCGGCCTCGTCGCGGAACCCGGCGGGGTCGTCTCCGCGGGCAACGGTGTCGTCGCGGGCAACGGTGTCGTCGCGGGCAACGGTGTCGTCGCGGGCAACGGCGTCGTCGCGGACCGCGGTGGGCTCCCCGGTGCCGCGATGAACCACGGTCGGGTCCTCGGCGCCGCGATGGGCCACGGTGGGCTCCCCGGCGGCGACCGCTCCGTCCTCAGCCGCGACTGGGCGACGGTCGTAGCCGACCGGCGCGTCGTGGGTGACGGCCTCATCGGCGACGACGACGGTACGGCGCCGGCGCGGCGCGAGCGTGTTGAACAGCAGGATCACGGCGCAGACGGCCCAGCCGAGCTTGGTCCAGCCGTTGGCGGCGGCCATGCCGAGCACGTTGCCGCTGACGAGCGCGATCACCGCGGCTGCGCCAAGGGCGATCCCGACGATGAGGCTCATCGTCTTGGCCAACAGGTGCTGAGCAGCTCCGAACAGCAGCAGGCCGCCGGCGACGGCGGTGAGCATCGCCGTCCAGCCGTTGGCGCCGAAGAGCCCGAAGAGGAAGTCGCCGTCCTTGGTGACGTCGCCGTTGGGGAAATTCGAGAACGGCGGGAAGGTCCGTGCCTTGTACAGCAGGTACAGGCCGACGGCGAGCAGGATGGTGCCGAGGATGAGGGCCGGGCCCCTGGCGAAGCTCATCCCCTTCTCCGTGCGCGTCGTGGTCGATGCGGCGGTCTGACGTTCGGCGGGGTAGGTGCGGGGGCGGGTGGGATTCGCGGTAGCCATGACCTAGACGTACCTCTCCGCGTGAGGCGCGAAACAAAGCTCTTCCGGAGGCCCGTCCCTCCTTTTTACACCCGATATCGGTCCAACGCCTCCCGGCGTGCCGTGGCGTGATCGACGATCGGTGCGGGGTAGTCGCAGCCGATCCGGCAGCCCGCCCGCTCCTGCACCTGGTGGGGCATCGTCCACGGCTCGGCGAGGTAGGCGGCGGGCACATCGGCCAGCTCGGGGACATAGCGGCGCACGTAGGCGCCGTCGGGGTCAAAGCGCTCCTGCTGGCGGGCCGGGTTGAAGATCCGGCGAAAGGCGGGCTGCGGATCCACGCCCACCGACGCGATCCACTGCCAATTGCCGTTGTTGGAGGCCTCGTCACCGTCCAGGAGCAGTCGCATGAACCATCGCTCGCCCCAGCGCCAGTCGATGCCGAGGTCCTTGGTGAGAAACGACCCGACGAGCAGCCGCGCGCGGTTGTGCATCCACCCCTCCCGGCGCAGCTGCCGCATGCCGGCATCCACCGCCGGATAGCCGGTGCGCCCCTCGCACCAGGCCGCGAACCGCTTCTCGGCGTGGCTCCAGCGGATCGTCCCGCGGTAGCGCGACTGGAACTCGGAGCGCGCGTTGGCCGGGTGGTGACCGATCACGTGGGCGTAGAAGTCACGCCAGCACAGCTGCCGCCGATAGGCCGCTCCGCCCGCGCCGTCGGGGAGGCGGTGCTCCACCTCGCGCGCCGAGATGCACCCGAAGTGCAGGTAGGGCGAGAGGCGGCTCACCTCCTCGCCAGCGAGCAGGTCGCGTCCCTCGTCATAGCCGCGCACGGCGCCGGCCAGGAACCGGCGCAGTCGCTCCCGCCCGGCGCTCTCGCCGCCCGGCGCCGGGTCCTCGCATTCCTGTGCGAGGCCGAGGTCGCTGAGCGCCGGGAGGGCGCCGGCGGCGAGCTGCGACGGCGGTGCGGCCATCCGGCGGGGCGCGCCGAGGACGTCGCGCCGGGGCTGGGCGGTCCAGTTGCGCTGAAACGGGGTGAACACGGTGTAGGGGCCGCCGCCCTGGGTCCGGATCGCGTCAAGCCGGTCGACGGCGAACAGGCCAGGGTGCACGTGGAACGCCACCGTCTCGCCGAGCGCGTCGCGGACCTCGCGCTGGCGGCGCCGCGCCAGCGGACCGACGTCGGCGCTGACGTGCAGCGCCTCCGCCCCGATCTCCGCCGCGAGCGCGGGCAGCTCGCGCCGGGGCGGCCCGTGACGCAGGAACAGGCGGCTGCCCCGCTCGCGCAGTCCCGCGTCGAGTTCGGCCAGGCACTCGAGCAGGAACTGGGTGCGAGGGCCCGAGGCGTGCCGCCCGTGCAGCAGAGCGTCGTCGAAGCAGAACACGGGCACGACCTCGTCCGCGGAGTCCAGCGCCGCCCGCAGCGCGGGGTGGTCGTGCAGGCGCAGGTCGCGACGGAGCCAGAGGATGGCGATCACGGTTCGGTCATGAACGGCGACCCGGCCGACGTCGCAGCGTCACCGGTCGCTGAGCACGTCCTTGAGCGCCGCCTCGATCTCCGGATGGCGGAACGTGTAGCCCAGTTCGCCCAGCTTGGCCGGGATCGCGCGCTGACCGGTGGTGACCATCTCGGCCATCTCGCCGTAGAGCAGCTTGACCGCGGCGCCCGGGACGGGCAGCACGGCCGGTCGGCCGAGGGCGTGCCCGAGCGCCCGGGCGAGCTCGGCATTGGTGACGGGAGTGGGAGCGGTGAGGTTGACTGCGCCCGCGGCGCCATCGTGATCGAGGCAGTGCAGGAAACCCCCGACGACGTCGTCAAGGTGGATCCACGGGACGTACTGCTGACCGCCCGCCACCGGGCCGCCGATCCCCAGCTTGAAGAACGGGAGCATCTTGGCCAGAGCCCCTCCGCCGGGCGAGAGGACGACCCCGGTGCGGGTGCAGACGACGCGCATCGAGGCCTGGGCCGACGTCGCCTCGCCCTCCCAGGCCACGGTCAGCTCGGCGAGGAAGTCGTCGCCCGGCGAGGCCTGCTCGTCGAGCGCCACGTCCCCACGCGGCCCGTAGTAGCCCGTGGCCGATTGCGAGATCAGCGCCCGCGGCCGCCCATCCGCGGGCAGCGCCGTGAGCCCCGCCACCAGCATGCGGGTGCCGCGGATGCGTGAGTCGCGGATGCGCTGCTTGGCGGTGTCCGACCAGCGCTGGGCCACCGGCTCCCCGAGCAGGTTGACGACGGCGTCGGCGCCGGCCAGCGCCTCGGCGGGCGGCGGCGCACCCTCCGGATCGGTCCATGGATGGACCTCCACCCCCTCGCCCAGGACTCGCTGGCCCCGCTCCGGGTCTCGCGAGAGCGCGACGACCTGGTCCCCGCGCGCGGTCAGCGCATCGGCCAGGGCCAGCCCGATCGTGCCCGTGGCGCCCGTGATCAGCAGTCGCATCGTGTGTCGCTCCCGTCCGAGATGGTCTCTTCAGTGCTTGTTGGGAAAACCTCCACAAGTTGTATCGTTTTCCCATCGCCCGCGTCGCAAACTCAGAACTGACGACCGCCCAGCTGGCGGAGCGCACCGGCCTGAGCGCCGGGACCCTGCGCATGTGGGAGAACCGGCACCGGTTCCCGCATCCCTCCCGGCTGCCCGGGGGTCACCGGCGCTACTCGGAGGCCGACGTCGAGCAGGTCCGCGAGGTGTTGCGGCTGCGCGACCAGGGGCTCTCGCTGCCGGCAGCGATCGAACGCATCCGCAGCCGCCGCCCTCCGGTCGCGGTCTCGGTGTTCGCCGGCCTGCGCGGCCGCCGCCCCGAGGTCGCACCCACGGTCCTGCCCAAGCCCGCGGTGCTGGCCCTCAGCCGGGCGATCGAGGACGAGTACTGCGCCCGGGCCGCCGACGGGGTGCTCATCGGGTGCTTCCAGCGCGAGCGGTTCTACCGCCGCGCGCAGCGCCGCTGGCGCGAGCTGGCGCGTACCGCGGACCTGGCGGTGGCGCTGGCTGACTTCACCGCTGCGGCCGACCCCGGGGATGGACCGGTGGAGGTGCCGGTCAGCCCCCGCCACGCGCTCGCCCGGGAGTGGGCGGTGCTCATCAGCGCCGAGGGGGTCCAGGCATGCCTGGCCGCGTGGGAGCGGCCGTGCGAAGCCGAGGTGCCCGACGCGCGGCGTCGCTTTGAGGTGCTGTGGTCCTTCGAGCCCCCGGTGGTCGCCGACGCGATCGCCGTCGCCGCCGAGCTGCTCGCCCCGCTCGACGCCGGCGTGGCCGGTCGCGTGCGCGCCGCGCATGAGGCCGCCGCCGCGGATCTGGACCCCGCTCTGGCTTTGCGCTACGGCGGGGCGGTGGCGCACCGGATGGTCGGCTACCTGGGTCAGATGCTGACGGCGCCTGGCCAGCGAGACCGCGACGTGCAACCCTGAGCCCTGAGGACACGCCGGACGCTCCGTGGAGGCGACATGAGGCTCGATGGGCTGCATCACATCACGATGATCACCGGGGACGCGCAGCGCAATGTCGACTTCTATGCCGACCTGCTGGGGCTGCGCCTGGTCAAGACGACCGTGAACTTCGACGCGCCCGAGGCCTACCACCTCTACTTCGGCGACGAGACCGGCAGCCCCGGTTCGATCCTCACCTGGTTTGAGTTCGCGGGGGCGGCCCGGGGCCGTCCCGGCACGGGGATGATCCACACCATCCAGCTGGGCGTCAGGGCCCCGGCGGCGATCGAGTTCTGGGCGGCCCGCCTGTCCGGTGCCGGGGTGAGCTGCGAGCGGGGCGAAGGCACACTGCGCTTCACCGACTATGACGGGCTGGCCTTCGAGCTGGTCGTGGCCGTGACCGGGAACCCACCGCTCGTCGCCGCCCACCCGGAGATCCCGTCCGAGCATGCCCTCATCGGGCCCCAGGGCGCCCGCGCCTATGGGCGCGCGCCCGCGGGCGCCGCGCCGCTACTCACACGGACGCTGGGCTTCGAGGCGCAGGGCGAAGGCGCCTACCAGGTCACCGGTGAGCACCGCCGCTTCGCTTGGGCCTACGACGAGCCCCCGGCGGAGCCTGGCCGCCAGGGCGCCGGCACCGTGCACCACATCGCCTGGGCCTGCCCTGACGCAGAGCAGCTCGATTGGCAGGAGCGACTGCGCGAGGCCCGCGCGATGGTCACCGACGTCCGCGACCGCGACTACTTCATGTCGATCTACTTCCGCGAGCCGCGCGGGATCCTGTTCGAGATCGCGACCCTCTCCCCCGGCTTTGCCGTCGACGAGGACCCCGACCACCTTGGCGAAGCGCTCAAGCTGCCGCGTATGCACGAGCACCTGCGTCCCCAGCTGGAGCGGACGCTCACCCCGCTGGTCAACCCGCGTGCTCGGCGCCGGGCGGTCCAGGCCTGACCGGCGCAGGCGCCGACTCGACACGCTCATCAGCGGCGCCCAGCGCGACCTCGGCCCCACACAGCGCGCCCAGGAGCGCGGCGATGAGCGCGCCCACCACCCACGCCGGGAACCCGCCGCTGACGAGGTAGAGGACCATGAGAGCGACGGCCGTGAGCACCCGGCCGTACGAACGCTCGCCGAGCATGCGCAGCCGGAACGCCGCCACCCCCACGAGGTAGATGGCGGCGCCGGCGCACATGGCCAACCGCCCGGCGTCAGGCATCGGCGCCGTGACCGAGTCCTGGGCGACAAGCCTGAGCGCCGCCGGCCAGGATGATGATCCCGGCCACGATGATCAGGTGCATGTAGCTGTAGGCGTCGGCGGCGGCCAGCACGGGGTCGCGGTGCTCGCGCAACCGCTCCTGGGCGCTTTCGGCGATGCGGTCGAAGTAGGTCCACCACATCCCGACGACGATGAGCAGCGCCAGCACCGAGCCGATCACGAGCCCCGGGGTGAGGTGCCGCTCCGCCCTGCCCACCCCTGCTCCCAGGGCGACGATCGACTCGCCGAGGCAGATGATCACGAACGCCCCGTAGCGCTCGGCGAAGTGCGCCACCGCCACCTGCTGCAGGCCGCGCAGGCGTTCGCGGGTCAGCCACGCGGGGCCGGCGTAGTCGATGGCCACCGCGGCGGTCCAGAGCACGACGCGCGCCCAGCCGTGCGCGACCGCGCCCACGATGAGCAGGACCATGCCGATAACGACCGTGACGGCAAACCCGAGGATCGCGGCGCGGGAGGCGTTGCCGCGCCGCGACGCATCGATGTAGACGCCCAGGTGCAGGAACCGCACCGCCGCGTAGGAGAGGGCGAACAGCAGCGCGTTGCGACCGAACGCGTTGGGCACCGACAGCCCCACGACGAACACCAACAGCGTGCCGGCCAGCAGGCACGCCCGCAGCGTCCGCGACTGCTCGTCCTGGGCGTTGGCGGCCCACACGAACGCCGACCACGCCCACCACACCAGCGCGAGGACGAGCATGCCCTGGCCGAACCGCGCCCAGCTGGTGTCATGGGCCAGCAGCGTCGTCACCTGGGTGACGGCGAACACGAACACGAGGTCCCAGAAGAGCTCAACCGCGGTGGTCCGCCGCTCGGGCGTCGCCTCCGGCGCTGGTGACGCATCGCTCATGCGAGACCAAGTATCGCCGCGTGTGTGGCGCTCGCCTGATTGGATACCGCGCCTGAGCAGGCAACTCGAGGCGGAGGAGAGTCGATGGCGCAGCGCGCGGCGATCGTGACAGGAGGTTCAAGCGGGATCGGACTGGCGATCGCGCGGATGCTGGTGCAGGAGGGCTATGGGGTGACCATCGCCTCCCGGCGCCCGGAGAAGCTCGCCGAGGCGGCCGAGCAGCTGTCGGCCGACGGCGGCGAGGTGGCCCAGGTCGCCGGCAACATGGCCTCCGAGGAGGTCGTGGCCCAGGTGGTGGCCGAGCACCGGGAACGGTTCGGGCGCCTGGACGTGCTCGTCAACAACGCCGGCGTCGGCGTGGGCGCGCTCGTCGCCGACATCGAGACCAAGCGGCTGGACATGCAGCTGGCCGTCAACCTGCGCTCGGTCATCCTCTTCTACCGCGAGGCCGCCGTGCTGCTCCGGGCCGCCGGGGCCGAGCACCGCAACGCGCTCGTCGTCAACACCTCGTCGATCTCGGGCAAGTCCGGCGAGCCGTGGCTGTCTGTCTACTCCGCCACCAAGGCGGCCGTCGTCGGCTTCACCGAGGCGATGAACAAGGAGCTCGGCACGGACGGGATCAAGTCCACCGCCCTGTGCCCCGCGTTCGTGGACACCCCGATGACCGACTTCATCAAGCAGAACGTCGCCGCCGAGGACATGATCCAGGTCACCGACGTGTCCGAGGCGGTGCGGATGCTGCTGCGCCTCTCCCCCGGCTGCGTGATCCCGGAGATCATCTTCCAGGCGCCGGGCTCGGTGCCCGCGGGGCTGCCGGGTTAGCCTCCTCGAGCCGCTGTATGAGCCGTTCGTACTCGTCGTAGCGGCGCACGACGCGGGTCCAGGCCCAGCCCGGGCGGGGCTCGAGCTCCCGCGTGCGGTCGGGATCGCCCGGACGCGGGCGGCCGGGATCGCCCGGACGCGAGCGGTCGGGATCCGCCGGACGCGGGCGATCGTCGCGACCGCGGGCTGCCATGAGCGCCTCGTGCTCGCGGCGGGCGGCGGCCAGGTCGTCGGCCGGGACGTCATCCTCGAGCAGGCTGGCCTCGAGATGGGAGCTGAGAATGAGCAGCTCGCGCTCCGTGGCGCGGCGGGCCCCGGCCTTCCTGCGCCCGCGGAAGGCGACGCGGTCCCACGCCTGGGCGAAGGCGATGAGGCTCGTGCGGCCGCCGTTGCGATGGGCCGCCAGCATCGGGCAGATCCCATCGCCGGTCGCGTAGGCGCCGACGATGATGTCGTTGGCCGAGATCCCCTCCAGCATGGCGACGCGGGTGTGGCGGGGCAGGCGGTCGATCGCCTGTCGCAGGTCCTCGATGGTCGCTCGGCACCGGGTTCGCATAGCCTGTGCCGCCCGACGGGTGAGCGGCCCGGCCACTGTAACCGGCACCGTCGAGGCCCTCAAGCGATCCCCTGGCGACGAAAGGAACCTTGCACATGAAGCTCGGAGTGAACGTTGGCTACTGGGGTTTTGGCATGGGCCCGCAGGAACAGCTCGACGTGGTCCAGGAGGCCGAGCGGCTGGGCTATGACTCGGTGTGGGCGGCGGAGGCCTACGGCTCGGACGCCGCGACCGTGCTGGCCTGGCTGGCCGCGGGGACGACGAAGATCAAGCTGGGCTCGGCCATCTTCCAGATGCCGGGCCGCTCGCCGGCGATGACCGCGATGACGGCGGCGACCATCGACGAGCTCTCCGGCGGCCGGATGGTCCTGGGGATCGGCTCCTCGGGGCCGCAGGTGGCCGAGGGATGGCACGGCCAGCGCTTCGGCCGCCAGCTCCAGCGCACCCGCGAGTACGTGGCGGTGGTGCGCAAGGCGCTGGCCCGCGAGCGCCTGGAGTTCAAGGGCGAGACGCTCGAGCTGCCGCTGCCCGACGGCCCCGGCAAGGCGCTCAAGCTGATGATCAACCCGGTGCAGGAGCGGATCCCCATCTACCTGGCGGCGATCGGGCCCAAGAACACCGCGCTGGCCGGCGAGGTGGCCGACGGCTGGATCCCGACCTTCTTCTCCCCCGAGTTCGTGGATGACTTCCGCGAGCTGCTCCAGGAGGGCGCGGACCGCGCCGGCCGCTCGCTCGACGGCTTCCAGATCGCGCCCACGGTGTCGGCCTTCGTCACCGACGACCGGGAGCTGGGGCGCAACATGATGCGGCCCGGCCTGGCCCTCTATGTCGGCGGCATGGGCTCGCGCAAGCAGAACTTCTACAACAACCTCGTCCAGCGCTACGGCTTCGCCGATGCCGCCAAGACCGTCCAGGACCTCTACCTCGACGGCAAGAAGGAGGAGGCCGCCGCCGCGCTGCCCGACGAGCTCATCGACATGATCTCGCTGTGCGGCCCGCGCGACGTGGTGCGCGACCGGATCGCCGCCTTCCGCGACGCCGGCGTGGGCACGCTGATGGTGATGCCGATGGCGTTCACCCGGGAGGACCGCATCGCGCAGCTGCGCGAGGTGGCCGAGCTGGCGGGTTGAGCGCGGCCGAGCCGGCGGCGTGAGCCCGGGCACCCCGCTGCGGGTCTTCCTCGGCGCCTTCGGTCAGCCGGGGCACGCCTTCCCGATGCTCGCGCTCGGGGCCGAGCTGGTCGCGCGCGGGCACGAGGTCACCTACGAGACGTGGAGCCGATGGCGCGAGCCCGTGGAGGCTCACGGCATGCGCTTCCGCGCCGCGCCCGAGTACCCGACGTTCCCGACTCGCGAGCAGCCGCTCGGACCCTACGAGGCGGTGGTCCGGGCCACGGCGGACACGCGCCCGGCGGTGGCGCAGGCCCGCCCCGACGTCGTCGTCCACGACATCCTCACGCTGGCCCCGGCCCTGGCCGCCGAGCTCGAGTCCGTCCCGGTGGCGACGCTCATCCCGCACGTCTACCCGGTGATGGAGCCGGGGTTCCCGCCCTATGCGTTCGGCGCCCGGCTGCCGCGCACGCGCGCCGCGCGGGTGCTGTGGCGCGCCTTTGACCGGCCGGTGCGCTCGGGGCTGGAGCGGGGGCGCGCCGAGCTCAACGACACTCGCCGGCGCCTCGGGCTGCCACCGGTGGACCGCCTGCACGGCGGTCTCAGCACGCAGCTGACGATGGTGGGCACCCTGCCCCCGCTCGAGTACCCGCGCCGGTGGCCCGAGCACGTGCACGTCGTCGGGCCGCTGATGTGGGAGCCGCCGTCTGACGAGGTGGAGCCGCCGCCCGGCGACGCGCCGCTGGTGCTGGTGGCCCCGTCGACCGCCCAGGATCCCGAGCACCGGCTGTTGCGGGCGGCGCTGGCGGGGCTGGCCGGGGAGCCGGTGCGCGTGCTGGCGACCTGGAACCGGCGGCCGCTGCCGGGTCCGGTGAAGGTCCCGGCCAACGCCCGGCTCGTCGAGTGGCTCTCCTACGCCCAGACGATGCCCGGCTGCGCGCTGGTCATCTGCCACGCCGGTCACGGGACGATGGTGAGGGCGCTGGCGTCCTCATGCCGGGTGCTGGCGGTGCCGCACGTCGGCGACATGGCCGAGAACGCCGCCCGGCTGGATTGGGCGGGCGCGGGCGTGCGGCTTCCCTGGCCGCTGCTCGGCCCCGCCACGCTGCGCCTGGCCACGCGCCGGGCGCTGCGAGGCGCGGCGCTGGGCGAGCGCGCGGCCGAGCTGGGTGCCTGGGCGACGCGGCATCCCGGGCCGGCGCGGGCCGCCGACCTCGTCGAGCAGCTCGCCGCACGCTGACCCACGGCTCGTCCCGCTCGCCGCGCGCTGACCCACGGCTCGTCCCGTTCGCCGCACGCAGACCCACGACCGGGTCGCCCGGCCCTCCCCGCGTAACCCGAATCTCATCTTCGCTGAGGAGCTTTTGTGGCTTTTGGGAGCCCTGGGCAGCGATGGTTATCGCACGTCCGTCGAGTAGCGGATTGAGACACCGAAATACAGAGCAGCAACGGTGTAAGCGATCACTATGGGCACCTAAGAAAGGACGTCAATGACACGTCTCAGCTACCGACTTTCGCTTGCCCTCGCCCTCGGGGCGGTGGGCCTGTGGTCAGTCTCTTCGGCGATGGCCGCCACACAGACCGTCACCCTCAAATCCACCAAGGGCGACCAGGCGACGATCACCCTCAACAAGCAGACCAAGAACGCGTTCAAGAAGAACCACATCGCGTTGAAGACCAACAAGCCCGCCACGCGCAAGGGCAACAACGCCAACTTCCCTGAGAAGTCGGGCAAGTGGAACTTCTCCAACACCAGCGGCAACGTCGCCTACAACGGCGTGACCCGCTTCGTGCGCGGCAAGAAGTCGGTCAAGCTGACCAAGCTCAGCTTCACCCGCACCGTGAAGGGCAAGAAGTCCAGCGCCAGCCTCACCGCCTTCTTCGGCAAGAAGAAGGTCACGCTGCTCACCCTCACCGGCAAGGTCAAGGTGAAGATGAAGGGCGCGAAGGAGACGGTTTCCGGCTTCTCGGCCAAGCTGTCCAAGAAGGCCGCCTCGCTGCTGAACACGGGCCTCAAGCACAAGACGTTCAAGGCCAACCAGAAGATCGGCTCGTTCTCCGTGACGCTGACCAGCGGCGCGACGCTGGTCACCCACCCGCCGGCCCCCGGTGCCCCGGGCGCCCCCGGCGCTTCGGCGGCCGGAGTGGCGGTGGCGTTCACGCCGGCGTTCGAGAGCGCCCTGGGCTCCAGCGGGCTCAGCGTCACGCCTCTCGGCCCCGCCGCGAACACCGTCCTGGGCGGGCTGAGCGGGGTCACGCTGCCCATCGGCAACGGCACCAGCGTCACGGTCCCGAGCGTCGGCGGCACGCCGGCGGCGAGCGCGGGCTTTGACGACGGCACGCTGACCGCCTCGGTCCCCCTGACCGGCGGCGTGAACCTCAGCAACGGCGACGCATCGGTCAGCCTGACCAACCCGGTGCTCTCGATCGGGACCGGCACCGACGGCTCGTCGGGCCTGTACTTCTCGCTCAACGGCGGGCCCGAGATCAAGCTGTTCGCCATCGACACGGACAAGCTGGAGGCGGCCGCCCTTCCCAACGGGACGCTTGACCTCAACGGACTGCTCACCGAGCTGTCCAGCGAGCTCTCCGCGACGATCAACGGCCTCGCGGGCCAGCAGATCGTTCAGCCCGGTCAGGCAGCGGGCGTCCTCAGCGCGATCGTTCCCTCATCCGCGGCAGTGCCCGGTTCGTAGCGGCACGAGCCGGTTCATCACAGGCAGGTTCTCGCCGGGGCGGCCTCAGGGTCGCCCCGGCGGCTGTCTGTCTGCGCGGCGTCGGTCCCTCCAGCGATGGCCCGCAGGGCGGTCAGCGGCCGCGCCTCAGGCGTCCGCGCCGTACGGCTGGGTGATCAACTCGAAGTGATGGCCGGAGGGATCGTCGAAGTAGACGCCCCGCCCCCCGTGGTTCGTGTTGATCTCGTTCGGCCGGCGCATCGCCGGGTCGGCCCAGAAGAGGATGCCGTCGGCTTTGATCCGCTCCAGGGCGCGGTCGAACACGTCGTCGGTCACGAGCAGCGCATAGTGCTGGCCCGGGAATTCGATCCCCGGCTCGGCGTAGTCCAGCCGCACGCCGTCGTCGAGGGTGACGCTCACGAACGGACCCCACGATGTCGGCGCCGCGAGGCCGAGCAGATCGGCCAGGAACGCCGCTGACCGATGACGATCTCGCGCGGCGATGGCCAGGTGGTTGAAGTGAGCCGGCACCGGCCTCAGGCGCCCGTGGCCGCCGGGTGCCTGTGAACCGACCCACCGGCCGTCCAGGTGCCGTAACAGACATAGAGCTTCATGGGACGGGGGCGGTGGGTCAGAGAGCTCCGGGGGTGGGACTCGAACCCACAACATTTCGGTTAACAGCCGAACGCTCTGCCATTGAGCTACCCCGGATCAGGGTGTACTGAGCTGTCCTTTGCAGGTCGCTCGCCAACTTTACTCGGAAGACAGGCGTCGATCTTTAGCCGCAAACGTGCCTGCACGACCCGCCCTCAGATCAGAGGGTGTCCTCCAGGCGCGCCACGGCCTCCCGCATGGCGTCACGGACCACCTCGCGCTGGTGGGCGAGCTCGCTCGTGCCGCCGCCCGCGGCCCGGGCGCGGATGATGGCGCGCTCCAGGCGGTCGAGGTCGAGGATGAGGCGGGCGTGCTCCAGGCGGTCGGCGCTGGGGTCCGGCACGCGGCCGGCCAGCTCGACCAGCCCGCTGATCGTCCGGGCGAACTCCTCGTCGTCGTCGGGCAGCCCGGCCAGCGGGGTGCGCAGGTGGTCGGTGAGGTGGCGCGCGGCGCGGCGCAGCGCGGTGCTGGTGAGGATCCCGTCGATGTCGAGGTTGGCCAGGATCGTCGCACCCACGTCAGGCACGGCTAGGCACAGCGCGAGGAAGAGGCGCTCGCCGCGCACCGCCTGCCCCGGTCCGATGGCCGCCTCGGTCCCCGCCGGTCCGCCCGGTCCCGAGCCGTTGCCGGGACGACCGGGGCGCGGCACTCCTCCCGCCGAGCCCCCGCCGGCCAGCACGGTGGCCAGCCGGCCCTCGGTCAGCTCCAGGCGCCCGGCCACCCGGCGCACCAGGTCGTCGCGCAGGACGCTGGCGCCGAGGTCGTTGAGCACGGGGCGCAGCTCGGACAGCGCCCGGTCACGGCCCTCGGCGCTGCGGGTGTCGGCGCGCTCGAGGATCCGCTCGACGTTGAAGACGACAAACGGCGTCGAGCTCTGCACCAGCGCGCGCAGGGCCTCGGCCCCGTCGCGCTCGATGAGATCGGCGGGGTCGGTGCCCTCCGGCAGCGGGACGACGCGGAGCTCCAGATCGCGGCCGGAGGCCAGGCGGGAGGCGCGCAGCATCGCCTCCTGGCCGGCCCGGTCGGCGTCCAGGCACAGCTCCAGGATCTTCACCACGCGCTCCAGCTCGCGGATCTGCTCCTCGGTGAGCGACGTGCCCATGATCCCCACCGCGTTGCGGATCCCGGCCTGGTGCAGGGCCAGCACGTCGGTGTAGCCCTCGACGAGGATCACGCGGCCGGCCTTGGCGGCGGCGGCGCGCGCCAGGTCGATCCCGAACAGGACCTCGCGCTTGTGGTAGAGCTCGCCGTCGGAGGTGTTGAGGTACTTCGCGCCGCCTTGGTTCTCCCGCATCCGGCGGGCACCGAAGCCGTGCACGCGCCCACGCGCGTCGACCGCGGGGAACATGATCCGCTCTCGGAAGCGGTCATAGACGCTGCCCGGGCGGTTGCGGGAGCGCTGGGCCAAGCCGGTGGCCACCAGCTCCTCGTCGGAGTAGCCGGCCCGCCGCGAGGCGAGCAGCACGCGGTCCCAGGCGCTGGGGGCGTAGCCGACCCGGAACTCCTTGAGCGTCTCCTCGGTCAGGCCGCGCCCCAGCAGATACTCCCGTGCGGTCTGAGCCTCGCCCGCCTCCCACAGGTAGCGGGCGTAGTACGTGGTCACGCGATCCAGCAGCGAGTGCAGGCGCTCGCGCCGCTGGCGGCGCGCCGCTGCGCCCGGGTCCTCGTCCTCGGTCTCGAGCTGCACCCCGAAGCGGTCGGCCAGCGACTCCATCGCCGCCTTGAAATCCAGGCCCTCGGTCTGCATGACGAAGTCAAAGGGATCGCCGGACTCCTGGCAGCCGAAGCAGTGGTAGTGCTTCTCGTCGGGCCGGACGTGGAAGGACCCCGTCCGCTCGTCGTGGAACGGGCAGACCCCGAAGTAGCTGTTGACCCCGGCACGGCGCAGCTCAGTGCGCGTCGAGATCAGCGCCAGCATGTCCACCGCGGTCAGGACGCGGTCCTTCGAGTCGGCGGTGTAGCGGCTCACTGGGCGAAGGAGTCCGGGACGCTGAGCTGCTCGAACGCCCGGATGCAGAAGCGATCGGTCATCCCGGCCAGGTAGTCGGTGACGCGCGTGGACAGCTCCCCGTCGGGGATCGAGGCGGGGATCTCCTCCGGGTGCTCGCAGTAATGGGCGAACAGGACGTCGATGACGCGGTTGATCTTCACGTGCTCGCGGGTGGCCACCGGTCCGAGGTAGACGCGCTCGAACATGAACGCCCGCAGCTCTGACATGGCCTCGCCGACGACCTCGCCCTGGACGATGTCGCCGGCGGCGCCGGAGTGCTCGACGAGGTCGTGGACCAGCTGGTCGATGCGCCGCTCGCCGCTCTCCCCCAGGATCGCGATCGGGCCGGCCGGCAGGTCGCCCGTGGAGAGGACCCCGGCGCGCACGGCGTCGTCGATGTCGTGGTTGATGTAGGCGACGCGGTCCATGAGGCGCACGATCTTGCCCTCGAGCGTGGCCGGCTGGGCCGAGCGGCCCGAGTGGCTGACGATCCCGTCGCGGACGGGCTCGGTGAGGTTGAGCCCGCGCCCGTCGCGCTCGAGCGTGTCGACGACGCGCAGCGAGTGCTCGTAGTGGCGAAAGCCGGTGCCGAAGCGGTCGCGCAGGCAGCGGTCCAGGGCGTCCTCGCCGACGTGGCCGAACGGCGAGTGACCGAGGTCGTGACCGAGGCCGATGGCCTCACACAGATCCTCGTTGAGCGCCAGCGCGCGGGCCACCGTCCGTGAGATCTGGGTCACCTCGAGCGTGTGGGTCAGCCGGGTCCGGTAGTGGTCACCGGTCGGGGCCACGAACACCTGCGTCTTGTCCTTGAGCCGGCGAAACGCCTTGCAGTGGACGATCCGGTCGCGGTCGCGCTGAAACGGCGTGCGCAGGCCGCAGTCGGGCTCGGGGTGGCGCCGCGTGGCCGGATAGGACCGCGTGGCCAGCGGAGAGAGGTCAGCCTGCTCGCGAGCGCGGATGCGCTCGGCGTACCGGTCGGCGACCGGTCCGGTCGGGTGCTCGTAGCCCGGTGTCATCGTCTGCTCGTTCACACACCGATTCTGACAGCGTGGTGGGCGGCGCCGGGCGGCCGTGACCGATTTGACGCAGAAACGGTCAGGCGGCCAACAGCGGGCGCAGGCGGACATGCGCGTGATGCTCGGCGGTATCCCCGATCGCCCGTTCCACCTGGCGCAGGGTGATCTCCGAGCCGTCGGGCGCCTGGGCCAGCGGCGAGCCGAGCGCGCTGACCAGGAAGCCGTAGGCCTCCTCGGAGAGTGAGAAGGCGGCCGCCTCGCAGGCGTTGCAGACCACGCCGCCGGCAGCGCCGGAGAAGCCGCTGAGATGCTCGGTCTCCCCGCACATCGCGCAGGCCGCGAGCTGGGGCACGATGCCCGCCGCCAGCAGCAGCTTGAGACGGAAGGCCAGGCCATTGCCCGGCCGCGCGTGTCCGGCGTCGGACTCGAGGAGGCCCAGCTCGTTGGCGAGGAGCCGGAAGACCTCGGGATGGGGATCGGCGGTCTCGAACAGCCGCGTCACGGCGTCGCAGGCCCGCGCCGCCGCGTCAAGCGTGGCGGCCTGCTCGCGCAGCCGGCCGTGGGCAGTGATGGTGTCCACCCCGGTGACGGTGAGCAGCTCGCTGCGTCCCTCGTGCAGGACGGCGCGGACGTGGAAGAAGGGCTCGAGGCGAGCGCCGAAACGGCTGCGGGCACGGCGGGCGCCCTTGGCGATCGCGCTCAGACGACCGCGATCCGGGGTATAGAGATGGAGGATGCGGTCGGCTTCGCCGTAGCGAATCGACCGCAGGACGATCGCCTCGGTCCTCAGCGGGCCGGCCATCACCCACCTCGCGCTATACTTAATGAAGCAATGAAGCAGGTCACCGTTTACACCACCGATTTCTGTCCGTACTGCACGAGCGCCAAGACGCTGCTGGCCAAGCGCTCGATCGAGTACGAGGAGGTCAATCTGGCACGCGACCCGGACGGTCGCAACAAGCTCTCCGAGCTCACCGGAATGATCACCTTCCCCCAGATCGTCATCGACGGGGAGTCGCTCGGCGGGTTCCAGGAGCTCTTGGCCGCCGACCGTGCGGGCAAGCTGTCAGAGCTGCTGGCCGCCTGACGCGGCAGCCGTTCTCGTCGTCTGCACCGGACCCGTCGCACGACGCCCTCGCGGGCGCCGCTGGCAGTGCTCGCAGACGTAGGTCCCGCGCCCGCCGACGACGAGCTTGCGGATCGCCGTCCCGCACGCCGGGCAGGGCCGGCCCTCGCGCTGATGGACGCAGAACAGGTCCTGGAAGGACCCCTGGGCACCGTCGACGTGGCGAAAGTCGTCGATCGTCGCCCCCTTAGCGTCGATCCCGGCCATCAGCGCGTACTCGATCGCCTCGCGCAGAGCCTCCAACTGCGCTCCCTTCAGCGAGCCCGCGGGGCGTAGCGGGTGGATCCGGGCCCGGAACAGGGCCTCGTCGGCGTAGATGTTGCCCACGCCGGCGATGCGGCGCTGATCGAGCACGAACGACTTGACCGGCGCCACGCGCCCACGGGCCTGCGACCGCAGATAGCCGGCGGTGAACTCAGGGGTCAGCGGCTCCACGCCGAGACGGCAGCCCAGGTAGGCGTCGCGCGCGGCGACGCCGGTGACGAGGTGGCCGGTGCCGAAGCGCCGCGGGTCGTTGTAGACGAGCCGGTGGCCACCGTCGAGGGCGAAGCGGACCCGTGTGTGGGGCGGATCGGCCGGCGGGTCAAACAGGAGTGCGCCGGTCATGCGCAGATGCATGAGCAGGAAGCGCTCGCCGCTGAGCCGCCACACCAGGTACTTGCCCGAGCGGCCCACCTCCTCCACCATCCGCCCGCGCAGCGCGGCCTGAACCGGGGCCCGCGCGTCGGGCCGCGTCCAGCGGGGATCGAGGATCTCCACCTCCTCCAGCGTGCGGCCCTCCAGGTGGGGCGCCAGCTGGCGGCGGATGGTCTCGACCTCGGGGAGCTCGGGCATGGCTCCTATTAAAGGAAGGAGTCGACCCGGAAGCGCGGGCACGTCCGCGCCATCGCCCAGCCAGGCGAGGACGCTGGCTCCGACATCGGCCAGGACCCCGTCGTGGCGGCGGCCGCCGTGGCCGGCGAAGCTGGCCAGCAACGGCGCCTGCTCGCGCGTGTGGTCGGTGCGCGGCGAGGTGAGGTCGCAGCCGTGGTCGGCGGTGAGGATGAGCAGGTCGTCGTCGCGCAGGAGCCTCGAGCCAGCGCGCGACGCGTTCGTCGATGCGGCCCAGCGCCCCCGCGAAGCCGTCGAAGTCGTGGCGGTGACCGTAGACCTGATCGGTCTCGATCAGGTTGGTGAACACGAAGCCGTGGTCAAGCCCGGCGATCAGCTCGGTCGTCTCGTCCAGGGCCCGCGCGTTGGTCGCGCCCGGGTGCTCGACGTCGATCCCCACTCCCGCGAACAGCTGGCCCACCTTGCCGACCGCGTGCACGGGGACGCCGTGGCTCTGGAGCTCCTGCAGATAGCTGCGCTCCGGCGGGATCAGCGAGTAGTCCCGCCGGCCGTCGGTGCGCTCGAAGGCGCCCTCAGCACCGGCGAACGGCCGCGCGATCACCCGGCCCACGGCGTGCTCACCGGTCATCCCCTCGCGGACCCGCCGGCAGATCTCATAGAGCTCCTCCGTCCCGACGACGTCCACGTGTGCCGCGATCTGGAGCACCGAGTCCTGGCTGGTGTAGACGATGAGGTCACCGTCGGCGACGTGCTGGGCGCCGAAGTCCTCGATCGCCTTCAGCCCGTTGTCGGGCCGGTTGCAGATCACGCCGCGGCCGCTGGCGGCGCGGACGATCTCGATCACGCGGCTCCGGGAAGCCGTCGGGGTAGGTCGGCGGCCGCCGGGTGGCGGCGACGCCCATCAGGCCCCAGTGGCCGGCGGTCGAGTCCTTGCCCGGGCCGAGGGGGCGCAGGCGGCCGTGCACGACCGGCGCCGCGGCCGGCGCCAGCCCGGTGAGCGGCAGGATCGAGCCCAGCCCGAGCCGCTGCAGAGCGGGCAGGTCCAGGCCGCCGAGGCGCTCGGCGAGGTGGGCCAGCGTGTTGGTGCCGGCGTCGCCGTACTCGGCGGCGTCCGCCGCGGCGCCGACGCCGCAGGCATCGAGCACGACGACGAATGCCCGCCTCATCGGTCGCTCGCGGGCCTGGATCCGGTGCGCACACGGGGATTCTGGCAGCCCCCTCCCCGGTCAACCCAGGCCCGCGCCCCCGGGTCCCCTCCCGTCCCGGCTAGTCCTCGCCCTCCCAGTAGTCGACCGCCTGAAGGCGGGCGACCACCCCCAGCCCCCGCAGCGCCACCTTGCCCGACCGCGGGAAGTAGCAGAGGTCCCCGGGCTCGCGGCTGCCGTAGGCGAGGAGGGTGAGCTCCTCCTCGGGCGCCGCGCGGAACGTGTGGGCGACCCCCGTACCCGCCGGGCGGCCGATCACGTGCCCGGGAGCGACCGGGATCTCCTCGTCGCCCAGCACCATCACGCCCGAGCCGGAGAGGATGACGAAGAGCTTCTCCTCCAGGGTGTGGCACTGCTCCGGGTGCGCCAGCATTCCGGGCGCGACCTGTACCCAGTGCAGCGCCGAGATCTGCGCGCCGGCGGCGCGACCGAGCTGGCGGCGGCGCCGGGCGACGCGCGGGCGGGCCACCACATCGGCCTCGACGTCGTCGCGGTGGACGATCGTGCGGGGCCGCGGGTGGGTGGGGGCCGGGTCAATCGGGAGCTCGGGCGGGCCGAGCTCACCCTCGAGCACGAACTGGATGGGGGTCCCGTCGGGCGGACCGGGGACCGACTCCACCGCGCGTCCGCCGAGGGTGGAGATGCCCAGCCGGGGCAGGCGCAGCGCCTCGTCGAAGGCGCGGCTGCCGAAGGCGAGCACGTCGAGCGGCTCGTCGATGGCGTGGACCGTGTGCTCGCCGCGGCGGGCCAGGTAGACGATGCAGTCCCCGGCGCGGATCGGCGCGGTGCGCCCGCGCTGCCAGGAGAGGCCCGACCCGGAGAGCACATAGAAGATCTCCTCCGAGCGCCCGTGCTCATGGGCCGGGGTCGACCACCCGCCCGGCTCGATCTGGATCCGGCGCACCCCGATCGTCTCGCTGCCCGCCGCCTCGCCGAGCATCGTCCACCGGTTGCGCAGATGCCCCAGCGCGTACTCGCGCGAGGGCGCCTCGTCGAAGTGCGTGAGCCCCACGGCCGGCGCCCCAGGTGCTAGTCGGCGCCGTCCCGTGGACCGGCGGGCGCGCGCGGCCCGATCTGGGCGCGCGGATGGGCGTCGAAGTAGACGTCGCGCAGGCGGTCGGCGGACAGATGCGTGTAGATCTGGGTGGTCCCGATGTCGGCGTGGCCGAGCATCTCCTGGAGCGAGCGCAGGTCGCACCCGCCCGCCAGCAGGTGCGTGGCGAAGGTGTGGCGCAGCGTGTGCGGGCTCATCCGCTGCTCGAGCCCGGCGCTGCGGGCGTGGGTCTGGACGATTCGGTACAGCCCCTGGCGCGAGAGGCCGCCGCCGCGCAGGTTGACGAACACGTGGGGCTCGTCGCGGATGCCCACCAGCCGGGGACGGCCGTAGTCCAGGTAGGACGCGAGCGTCGCCACCGCCTTGGAGCCGATCGGGACCAGGCGCTCCTTGGAGCCCTTGCCCCGGGCGCGCAGCATCCCCGCCTCCAGGTCGAGCTCTGACAGCTCCAGCGTGATCGCCTCCGAGGCGCGCAGGCCGCAGGCGTACATCGTCTCCAGGAGCGCGCGGTCGCGCAGCGCTGCGGGCGACGTCCCCCGGGGCTGGGAGAGGAGGCGGTTGACCTCGTCGCGACTGAGTACCTTGGGCAGGCGGCCGCGGGAGCGCGGCGGGCGTAGCTCGGCGGTGGGGTCGTGATCGATGATCTGCTCGCGGCGCAGGTGCCGGTAGAAGGAGCGCAGGCAGGCGATCTTGCGCTGCAGCGTGGCCGGGGCGACGGGTGGCTTGCCGTCATGCCCGTCGGCCAGCTCGGACACGAACGCCGCGAGGTCGGCCGGTGACACCTCCAGCGGATCGCGGTCACGGCGGGCCAGGAACAGCCCGAGCTGCTGAAGATCGGAGCGGTAGGCCTCGAGCGTGTTGCGCGACAGCCCGCGCTCGAGCTCCAGCGCGGCCAGGAACTCCAGCGTCAGGTCGGTGAGCCGGCGCTGGACCGGAGATGCCTCGGCGATGGCCATGTGCCGCCGTATTCGCCCCGCGCCGGGGCGTCTCCTGCGGCTGGGCGCGCGCTGTCAGGCGCTGGTGAAGCGCCCGCGCTGGCGCTCGCGAGCGAGCCAGAGCAACCCGATCAGCGTCTTGGAGTCCTCTGACTCGGCGAGCGCCGCGTCGATGTCCTCCAGTGGCCACGGGACGATCTCGATCCGCTCGTCCTCGTCGGGCTCGGCCCCGCCCTCGGCGTCGCGCAGGTCGGTGGCGAGGAACAGCCACACGCGCTCATCGCTGAAGCCGGGGCTGGTGTAGAACGCGTCGAGCTCCTCCCAGCGCTCGGCCTGCTTGCCGATCTCCTCGACGAGCTCGCGCTGGGCGCAGCCGATCGGCGCCTCGCCGGGGACGTCGAGCTTGCCCGCGGGGATCTCCAGCGACGCGGTCATGCCCGCGGTCTCGCGCGGTTGACGGGTGAGCCAGACGTGCGTGTCGTCGACGGCGAGGATCCCGACCGCCCCCGGGTGCCAGACCTTGTCGCGGGCGACCACCGAGCCGTCGGCGTGGCGGAAGTGCTGCACTCCGGCGGTGACGATCGCCCCGCGCCACTTCACCTCTGAGCCGACGGCTTCGAACCCGCTCACGCGCCGAGCTCCACTGCCGCCTCGTCGACCAGCGTGATCGCGATGTCGAGCATCATCTCGAGGTCCTGGGCGCTGACCCGCTCACCGGGCTCGTGGTTGTGCTCCACCCCGTCGGCCAGGCATGTGCACGAGAAGCCGGCGGCCTCGAACGAGTTGGCGTCCGACGCGCCCCCCGAGTCGATGTGGCGTGGCTCATACCCGCACGCCCGCAGGGCGCGCTCGGCCACGGCCAGCTGGGGCGAGCGGGCCTTGGTGCGGTAACCCGAGAACATCTTCTCGACGTTGACGTCGAGGTCGCACTCCCCGGCGTTGGCGGCGTCCTGGAGGTGGTCGACCAGCTCGGTGGCGACGGTTGCGGCCCGGTCGGCGTCGAGGCTGCGCACCTCGGCCTCGATCCGGCAGCGCTCAGGGATGACGTTGATGGCACTGCCGCCATCGATCAGCCCGACGTTGGCGGTCGTCTCGGCGTCCAGCCGGCCCAGCCGCATGGCGGCGATGCCGTTGGCGGCGGCCACCACGGCGCTGCGTCCCACCTCCGGGCGCACCCCGGCGTGGGCGGCCTGGCCCCGCAGCTCGGCGATGATCCGGTAGTGCGTGGGCGAGGCGACGACGATCTCGCCGATCGGGGTCGCGTGATCGAACACGTAGCCGAACGCGCTCTGCAGCCGTGAGGTGTCGAACTCACCCGAGCCGCGCAGCGAGGTCTCCTCGCACACCGTGAAGAGGATCTCGATCCCGACCGGCGGGGGCTCGCGACCGGCGGTCGCGCGCCGGGCCACCTCCAGGATGACCGCGATCGCCGTCTTGTTGTCGGCCCCGACGATCCCGTCGTTGGCGTTCTCCCAGCGGCCGTCACCTGAGCACGGGCTCCACCGGCGCGGCCAGAGGTACCGTGTCCATGTGTGCGCACAGCAGCACGCTCTGCGCGGTCGCGCCGCGGATCCGCGCCAGCAGGTTGCCCGCGTCTGAGCCAATCAGCGGTCCGGCGCCGTCCTCGTCGACCTCCAGCCCCATCCCCCGCAGCTGCGCGGTGAGCCAGTCCGCGACGGCGCGCTCGTGCCCTGAGGGGCTCTCGATGCGGCACAGGGCCGCGAACGTCTCGTGCAGCCGCTCGCGCTCGGCCTCGCCGGCGCGCCTCACGCCGCGTGGTTGGCGGCGGCGTCGACGGGCGCCTCGTCGGCCCGGGCCTGGTCTAAGTCCCGCTCGGAGTAGACCAGCGCCGCACCCACGAAGTCACGGAACAGCGGCGCGGGGCGCTCGGGGCGTGACTTGAACTCCGGGTGGTACTGGGAGGCGACGTAGAAGGGATGGTCGTCACCCGAGAGCTCGACGGCCTCGACGAGCCGCTCGTCGGGCGACGTTCCCGAGCAGATGAGGCCGGCGTTCTCCAGCCGCTTGCGCAGGTGGTTGTTGACCTCATAGCGGTGGCGGTGGCGCTCGTAGACGACGGCATCGCCGTAGAGCTCGCGGATCCGCGTGCCGTCATGAAGCTTGACCGGGTCGGCGCCCAGGCGCATCGTCCCGCCCATGTCGGCGATCTCCTTCTGCTCGGGCAGCAGGTCGATCACGGGGAACGGCGTCTCCAGGTCCATCTCCGTCGAATTGGCGCCCTCCATGCCGGCGACGTGGCGCGCGTACTCGCTGACGGCCACATGCATCCCCAGGCAGATGCCCAGATACGGGATCTGCCGGGTGCGCGCGATCCGCGCGGCGGTGATCTTGCCCTCCCAGCCGCGTCCGCCGAATCCGCCGGGGATGAGGATCCCGTCGGCGCTCTGCAGCCGCTCGCTCACCCCGGGATCGCCGACCGTCTCGGAGTCGACCCAGTCGATCTCGACGACGGCGTCGTGGTGGATGCCGGCATGGCGCAGGGCCTCGGCCACCGACAGATAGGCGTCCTCGAGCTTCACGTACTTGCCGACGAGGGCGATCCGCGCCTTGCGCCGGGCCTCGGCGGCGCGGCGGGTGATCGCCTCCCAGCCGCTCAGATCCGGCGCGGCGGTGCCGTCCAGGCCGAAGTGCTCGGAGAGGATGAAGTCGTCGACGCCCTGGTTGTTGAAGACGAGCGGGACCCGGTAGACGTCGGAGACGTCGTAGGCCGAGACGATCGCCTCCACCGGCAGGCTGGCGAACAGGGCGATCTTGGAGCGGATGTCGGTCCCCAGCTCGGACTCGGAGCGGCAGACGACCATGTCCGGCGCGATACCGATGCGGCGCAGCTCGTTGACCGAGTGCTGGGTCGGCTTGGTCTTCAGCTCCCCGGCGTGGCCGATGTAGGGGACCAGCGTGAGGTGGATGAACATGCACCGTCGCCGGCCGACGTCGACCGGGAACTGGCGGATGGCCTCCAGGAACGGCAGCGACTCGATGTCGCCGACCGTGCCCCCGATCTCGGTGATGACGAAGTCGACGTCCGAGGAGTCGGCCATCAGCTTGACGCGCTGCTTGATCTCGTTGGTGATGTGAGGCACGACCTGGACGGTCGCCCCCAGGTAGTCCCCGCGCCGCTCACGGCGGATGACCGTGTTGTAGATCCCGCCGGCGGTGACGTTCGAAGCGCGGCTCGTGTTGGCGTCGGTGAAGCGCTCGTAGTGGCCGAGGTCCAGGTCGGTCTCGGCGCCGTCCTCGGTCACGAACACCTCGCCGTGCTGGTAGGGCGACATCGTCCCGGGGTCGACGTTGATGTACGGGTCGAACTTCTGCAGCTGGACCGACAGGCCCCTCGCCACCAGGAGTCGCCCGATCGAGGCGGCGGCGATGCCCTTACCGAGCGAGGAGACGACCCCGCCGGTGATAAAGATGAAGCGCGTTTCGCCGTGTGCCATCGACTGGGAACGAGTCTATCGAGGGGTTCGGCGGCTTCGGCGCCCGCGGCCAAGTTGGCCGCTCATAGCGAGCAAAGCCTGCTCATGCGGCCCGCAAAAGCTCTCGGGCGTGCTCGTTGGCGGCCCGGTCCTCGTCGCCTCCGCCGAGCATCCGGACCAGCTCGGAGACCACCGCGTCCCCGTCCAGCGCGCTCACCGTGGTGGTCGCCGGCGTCACCGAGCCGTCCTTGACGATCGTGAAATGGCGGTCGGCGAGCGCGGCCACCTGGGGCAGGTGGGTGATGCACAGGACCTGCCGCCCCGCGGAAAGGGCCCGCAGGTGCTCCCCCACCGCCCGTGCGGTGTGGCCGCCGATCCCGGCGTCGATCTCGTCGAAGACGAGCATCGAGCCCGCGCCGCGCCGCCGGGTCGGCCGTCCCGTGGGCGACGCTGAGCAGCGCCAGCATCACCCGCGAGAGCTCGCCGCCGGACGCGACCTCGCGCAGCGGCCCGAGCGGGCCGCCGGCGTTGGCGGCGATCCGCATCTCGATGGCGTCGGCGCCGCGGGGCCCACAGCCGTCCGGTCGCGGCGAGAGCTCGATCTCAAAGCGCGCATCGGCCATGGCCAGCTCGGCCAGGCGCTCGCGCACGGCCCCGGCCAGCTTGGGCGCCTTGCTGCGCCGCGCCTTGCCCAGGCGGGCGGCCAGTGCGTCCCGCTCTGCGCGCGCCTGCGCGAGCTCCGCCTCGAGCGCCTCCAGCGCCGAGTCGGCGTTCTGCAGCTCGTCCCGGCGTGCGCGGCATCGCTCGGCGTGGGCGAGCACGTCGGCGATGGTGCCGCCGTGCTTGCGCTCCAGGCGCGCGAGCAGCGCGAGCCGCTCCTCCACCGCCTCCAGGCGCCCGGCCGCATCCTCGCCGCCCTCGAGCTCGGCCAGGTAGCCGCGCAGCTCGGCGGCGACGTCCTCGCTCTCATAGCGGAGGGACTCCAGACGCTGGGCCAGCGCCTTGAGCCGCGGGTCGAGCTCCATCACCTGCTCGAGCTGGCCGGCCGACTCGGCCAGCAGCTCGGTCGCCCCCACCCCGGCCTCCGGCGTGAGGCTGTGTGCGGCGACGGTGGCGGCGTGCGCGAGCGACTCCTGGTGGCGCAGCCGGTCGCGCTCGGCGCTGAGGGCCGCCTGCTCGGCCTCCGTGGGCGCGGCGGCTTCGATCTCCTCGAGCTCGAAGCTGAGCAGGTCGAGCTCGCGGTCACGGGCGCCGGCCAGCTCGCCGAGCTCGGCGGCGCGCCCTTCCAGCGCCCGCACCCGCTCATAGGCCGTGCGCAGCCCCTCGCGCAGCGCCTGCTGGTCGGGGCCGATGTAGGCGTCCAGCAGCTCGAGCTGCGCGGTGGAGAGCATGAGCTTGCGGTGCTCGTGCTGGCCGTAGAAGGACAGGAGCTGGCTGCCGAGCTCCTGGAGATCGGCCTGGGTGGCGGCGCGGCCGCACACGTAGGCGCGGGTGCGGCCGTCGGGCCACACCCGGCGGGCGAGCACGATCTCCTCGGCCCCCGAGGGCAGCCGCTCGGACTCCGCCAGCGCCGGCGGCAGCGCGAACACGCCCTCGACGTAGGCCTCCGCGGCGCCCGGGCGCACGATGTCGCGCCGCGCCTTGCCGCCCAGCAGCAGGTCCAGGGCGTGCGCGAGCAGCGTCTTGCCCGCGCCGGTCTCGCCGGTGAGCAGGTTCAGACCAGGCGCCAGGCGCAGCTCGGCGCGCTCCATCAGCAGCAGGTTCTCGACGCGAAGTTCGTACAGCACGCCACGGGTCTACCAGGCGCGCAGGACGGAAAAAACCGCGCCACAGGGGGGTCGCCGTGCGCCCGAACGCGCTACAGGGGGGTGGCCATCCGCCCGAACTTCTGGCGCAGGCGGTGGTAGAAGGTGGTGCCCGGCACCTGGGCCAGGGAGCCCTGGTCGATGACGAAGCGTGCCTCGATCCGATCGCCGGCCTCCAGCACGCCGACGGGGCGCCCGTCGACCGTGAGCTCCACCGGCTCCTCCTGGCTGCGATTGTCGACGCGCAGGCGATCGCCGGGGGCGACGACGAGCGTCCGCGCCGTCAGCGAGTGCGGCGAGATGAACGACACGACGTAGCCGTGCACGCCCCACGCCATCACCGGGCCGCCGTTGGCGAGGTTGTAGCCGGTGGACCCGGCGGGCGTGGACACGACCAGCCCATCGCAGCGCACCCGGCCCACCTCGTCGCCGCCCACCGAGTACTCGAGGTCGGCCACCCGCTTGCCCGGCTGGCGATGGATCGAGACGTCGTTGATCGCCAGCGCCTTGGTGCCGGCCCCGGCGACCTCGATGCCGGGGAGCGACAGCACCTCGAAGTCGCCCGCCAGCGCCCGCAGCGAGCCCGCCCATGCCTCGTCGCGGTCCACGGTGGCCAGGAACCCCATCTCCCCGAAGTTGATCCCGAACACGGGGACGTCGGTGCCCGCATAGCGGCGCAGCGCGTTGAGGATCGTCCCGTCCCCGCCCAGCGCGAAGCAGATGTCCACGTTCGCGTCCAGCGGGGCGTTGCGCTCCACGAACGGTCCCTCCGCGATCTGATGCTTCTCGGTCTCCTCGGGGTCAAAGCGCAGCGTCACCCCGGCCTCGTGGGCGAGTTCGATGAGCGTGGTCAGCGCCGGATCGGTCTCGGCGGGGCGGCGATGGGTGAACACGGTGGCGCTGCGGATCCGTCTCACGGCTCCACCTCCCGGGCGGCGGCGTCGAGATCGGCGACCCCGTCCCGGCCCGCGTCGGCCAGCCACGCGAACGTCTCCAGGTTGCCCTTGGGCCCGGGCAGCCCCGAGCTGGCGTATCCCAGCACGGCGGCGCCGAGCTCCTGCGCGGCGCGGCCGACGTCCACCAGCGCCCCCCGCCGCAGGTCGGCGTCGCGCACCACTCCGCCCTTGCCCACGCCGGCGCGGCCGACCTCGAACTGCGGCTTGATCATGGCCAGGCAGTCAAAGCGCTCGGCGGCGCAGGCCAGCACGGCGGGCAGCACCTTGGCCACGGAGATGAACGAGACATCGATGACGATCAGGTCGGGCGCGTACGGGAGGTCGTCGGGGGCCAGCGCGCGCGCGTTGGCGCGCTCGATGACCGTCACCCGCTCGTCGGAGCGCAACGACCAGTCCAGCTGGCCGTAGGCGACGTCGAGCGCCACCACGTGTGCGGAGCCGCGCTTGAGCAGGCAGTCCGTGAAACCGCCCGTCGAGGCCCCGACGTCCAGCGCGTGGCGGCCGTCGACGTCGATGCCGAAGGCGTCAAGGGCGTTGGCGAGCTTGATCCCGCCCCGGGAGACGAACGCCGGGGCGTCGGCCACCTCGAGAAGGACGTCCTCGGCAACGAGCTGGCCGGGCTTCTCGGCGCGCCGGCGCTCGGGCAGCAGCAGCACCTCGCCGGCCAGCACCGACGCGGCGGCGCGGCTGCGCGAGGGGAACATCCCTCGCTCGGACAGCAGGTTGTCGAGCCTGACGCGCTTCATGTCGCTGTGCGGAAAGGTACGGGATCGGGTGAGGTTGTTAGGCGGCCGCGCTCGGCGGGGGCTTGTGGCGGATCTTGACGCTATTTCCTTCACTATCCGCCACAGGTCCCAACGCGGCCACCCGGACCCGGCCTCGGAAGGCCGCCGTTGACGTGCGCCGGTACCCCGGTTAGACGCTTGCGGAGGCCACGAGCACCGACGTCAACCGCTACGCCACGTGCGAGCGCTCGGCCACCGCGGCCTCGATGCGCTCGGCGATCCGCTGCCCGGTGAAGCCGACCTCTTCGTGCAGGAGCTTCGGGGCCCCGTGGGTGACGTAGCGGTCGGGCAGGCCGACCCGGAGGATGCGGGCCCCACCGACCCCCAGCCCGGCATCGGACAGCGTCTCCCACACCGCGGAGCCAAAGCCGCCGGCCAGCACGCCCTCCTCGACGGTGACCAGCAGGTCGTGCTCGGCGGCGAGCTGGGCCGCCAGCCCGGCGTCGATCGGCTTGGCGAAGCGCGCGTCGGCGACGGTCACCGAGATGCCGTGCTCGGCGAGGATGTCGGCGGCCTCCAGGGCCTTGCCGACGCCGGTGCCGTAGCCCAGCAACGCGACTCGGACCCCGCCCTCCCCGGACCCCTCGGCCTCGCGCAGGATCTCCCCGGTGCCGATCTCCAGCTCCTCGGGGCGGCGCGGCAGGGCCACGCCGACGCCGTTGCCGCGCGGGTAGCGCAGGGCCACGGGGCCGTCGTCGTAGCGCAGCGCCGTGTGGAGCATGTGGACGAGCATCGCCTCGTCGCGCGGCGCCATCATCACGATGTTGGGCAGGCAGCGCAGATAGGCGATGTCGAAGGCGCCGTGGTGCGTGGGCCCGTCGTCACCGACGAGGCCGGCGCGGTCCATGGCGAACACCACGTTGAGCTTCTGCAGGCAGACGTCGTGGACGATCTGGTCATAGGCGCGCTGCAGGAACGTCGAGTAGATGGCCGCGACGGGCTTGCACCCCTCCAGGGCCAGACCGCAGGCCAGCAGGATCGCCTGCTGCTCGGCGATGCCGACGTCGTAGTAGCGGTCGGGCATCTCGCGCTGGAGGATGTTGAGCCCGGTGCCCGAGTTCATGGCCGCGGTGATGCCGATCACGCGATCGTCGCGCTCCGCCTCGGCGACCAGCGCCTCGCCGAACACCTGGGTGTAGGCCGGCGGCGCGGGCTTGGCCGTGGCCGACCCGCGCGACACCAGGACGGGCGCCGGCGCGCCGTTGGCGATCGACTTGGGCTTGGCGGCGTGCCACTTCTCCATGCCCTCCAGACCGCCTTCCTCGGCGGGGGCGAAGCCCTTGCCCTTCACGGTGGCGCAATGGACGACCACGGGCCGCTGGGCGGCGAGGGCCTCGCGCAGCGCGCGGCGCAGCGCGCGGACATCGTGGCCGTTGATGACGCCCATGTAGGCGAAGTCGAGCTCCTCCCACCAGAGCCCCGGCGCCCAGAAGGCCTTGATCGACTCCTTGAAGTGCGGGCCCAGGCGCTCGAACGTGTTGCCGATCCCGACCGGGAGCTTGGTGAGCCCGCCCTCGACGCCCTCGCGGGCGTGCCACAGCTTGGGGTTGAGGCGGACGCGGTTGAAGTAGCGCGACAGCGCTCCCACGTTGGGGGCGATCGACATCCCGTTGTCGTTGAGCACGACGACGATCGGCGTGCCCTCCCCTCCGGCCTGATGGACGGCCTCGAAGGAGACGCCGCCGGTCAGCGCGCCGTCACCGGCGACGGCGACGACGTGCCCCTCGGGGGAGTGGCCGCGCCGCATCGCCTCCTTGATGCCGACCGCGTAGCCGATCGCCGTCGAGGCGTGCCCGGCGCCCATGATGTCGTGCTCCGACTCCGCGCGGGAGCAGAACGGGGCCAGCCCGCCGTAGTGGCGGATCGTGGCCAGCTCGTCGCGGCGGCCGGTGAGGATCTTGTGCGGATAGGCCTGATGTCCGACGTCCCAGAGGATCTTGTCCGTGGGCGAGTCCAGCAGCGAGTGCAGCGCGACGGCGATCTCGCACGTGCCCAGGTTGGCCCCGAAGTGGCCCCCGATCTCCCCCACCGTGTCGATGATGTGCTCACGGACCTCCTGGGCCACCTGCTGAAGCTGCTCCTCGGTGAGGGCGTGCAGGTCCTGCGGCCGGTTGATCCGTGGCAAGAGGTATTCGGTCACTAATAGCTCCGGGTCGCGATGAAATCGGTGATCTGCTCGAGCTCTCCGGAGGACTCGGTCCCCACCCGCCCGGCGGCTGCGAGCGCCTCACGCGCTCTCTCGTGTGACTCGTCAGCCAGCTTACGCGCCCCGTCGAGCCCGAACTCGGTGACGTAGGTGCGCTTTCCCAGCCGCTGATCTGAGCCTTGCTGCTTGCCCAGCGTCTCCTCCGATCCGGTCACGTCGAGGATGTCGTCGACGATCTGGAAGAGGACACCGAGCTCGCCCGCAAAGGCGCGGAAGGAGTCGATCGTGTCAGGTTTGTGAGTACCCACTAGTAGCAGCACGCACTCGATACTGGCCCCGATCAGCCGGCCGGTCTTGAGCTCGTGCAGCCGCCGCAGCCCGGCCGCGCCCTCGGGCGCGGTCTCGGCGACGTCGATGTACTGGCCTCCGACCATGCCGGTCACGCCGGTGGCGCAGGCCAGCTCGCGCGCGGCGGCAAGGAGGCCGGCGGGCTCGCCGCGCTGCTCGGTGAGCAGAAGGCGGAAGGCCTCGGCGTAGAGCCCGTCGCCGGCCAGGATGGCCACGTCCTCGCCGAAGACCTTGTGGCAGGTCAGCCGTCCCCGGCGCAGGTCGTCGTCGTCCATGGCGGGCAGGTCGTCGTGGATGAGCGAGTAGGTATGGATGAGCTCGATCGCAGCCGCCAGGGGCAGGACGTTGGCGCGCGGGTGGTCGAGGGCCTCGGCGGTGGCCAGCGAGAGCACCGGCCGGATGCGCTTGCCGCCGGCCAACAGCGAGTAGCGCATGGCCTCATCCAGCCCGGCGGTCGGATACTCGTCCGAAAAGCGGATCTTCTCCAGGTAGCGCTCCACATCGGCGCGCAAATGCTCCGGATAGGCCGGCCGTAGCGTCGATATGGCAGGCAAGGCGCGGGGCCTACGCCGCCGGTAGCGGGAGCTGACCGGGGAGATCTGGCAGAGGCTCCAGCGCCGCACGTACGCGCTGGTCGACCTGAGCGCTCGCGTCCGATGCCAACTGGGCGCACTCCTCGATCATCGCGAGCGTGGCCTCGGGCTCCAGCTCGCCGGCGCGCAGCAGCCCCGCCGTCTCGTGAAGCCGAGCGCTCAGCTCAAGCAGGGAATCAGTCACGCACGTAAGAGTATCGACCGCGCCCCGCGGTCGGTCCAGAGAGAGGCGAGTCGGCCCCCGCCTGGTCCCCGCTCGGCCCCGAGGCCTAGGACCAATTGCCCCTGGTAAACGGGCCCGCCGGAGCGCCACCATGGCCTCCTGAGACACAACCCATCCAGGGAGCAGCCATGACCACCCCCACCGAAACCCCCACCGCCAGCGCCCAGATCACCGACGAGGTCACCTCCTGGCCGGGCATCGAGGCGGGCTACGGCCGCCGTGGCGAGTGGGCGTTCACGCTCGGCCGGCGCGAGATCGGCCATCTGCACGGCAACCACGCCGCCCACTTCTTCTTCCCCAAGCCGGTCTGGCACGAGTTGCACGACGAGGGGCGCATCGTCGAGCACCCTGTGTTCCCGGGGCGCATCGGCCCTGCCGCACGCCGGATCGAGACCGAGGCCGACGTCCGGGACGTCATCGCGATGCTCCGCCTCAACTACGACCGGCGCAGCCCCGGCCCCACGGACGGCGACGGCGTCTAGCGCAGGCCGTCCAGCGCCTCGTTGACGAGAGCGTCGGCGCGGGCGTTCTGGGCCCGCGGCACGCTGCGGATGGTCCAGCGCTCGAACCCGCGCAGAGCGGCGATGGCCTCCTCGTAGAGCGGCTTCATCGCCGGGTGCTTGACCTTGTAGTCACCGTTGATCTGCTTGGCCACCAGCTCGGAGTCGTTGACGAACTCCACCTCGCTGGCCCCGAGCGCCGCCGCCCGCCGCACGCCGCGCAGCAGCGCCTGGTACTCGGCGACGTTGTTGGTGGCCACGCCGATCCGTTCGGCGTACTCGTCCAGCACGGCGCCCCCGGGATCGGACACCACCACGCCCACGGCCGCGGGGCCCGGATTGCCGCGGGCGCCACCGTCCACATGGACGACCACCTTGGGGGCGTTCTGCGCGTCCGCGGAGCTCAATCGCTCGCGAGCTCGGGCAGCTCGCCGGTGACGCGGGTGCGTCGGCGATCTCTCACCTCGCGCAGACCTCCGCCCGAGCTGCCGGTCTCGCGGCGGCTCGACTTGCGCCGGTCGACGATCACGGTCACGTGCGGGTCGTCCGCGTAATAGCTCTCCAACTTGGGGAAGAGCTCATCCGCGAGCGCTTCGGGTACCACGCAGTAGATCACGAGCGTGATGCTACCCAGCGTTCACGGTTGTTCGCCATCGAACGTCCGTCTAGTTCCGGGTCAACCGTTCAGATGCAGGCGTCCGCGCTCATCGGCCGCCGCATTGTTCTGGCGCTCGATCTCGGAGAGCTCGGACAGCTCGTAGCCACGATCGCCCCCGCGCACCGTGGGCACCTCGTCGCGCAGGTCGACCTCGTAGCGGTACCAGCACAGCTCCCACGACACCACCACGTGCACGACGCTGCCGTTCACGTCCGAGGGATGGACCGACACGTCGGGCAGCCCCAGCGACCGGGCGATCCCCGCAACGGTGCGGGGATGCTCGGAATCGTTGAACAGCGACACCGTCGAGGAGATCTTGTGCTCGATGCTGGTCGGCACCGCCCGGACGTGGCGCGGCTCGCGGCCTCCGCCCAGCTTGGACCCGCGGGCGGGCGGGGACGGATTCACCGGGGCGGGCCAGGAGGGCGAGGACGGTTCCGCGCGCCGCGGTGACCGTGCCGACGGGGAGGGCGCGGGCAGCGCGGACGCTTCCTCGTCGAACATCGGCTCGGGCGCGGGCATGTCGTTGATTGGCAGCGCCTCGCCCGCGCCGCGCGCCTCGTCCGCATCCCGGACCTCCCGGGCATCGCGCTTGCCGCGGCGGCGGCCGAACAGCGACCGGCGCCGGTCAGGCCGGGCGCTTGACTCGTCGTACTCGGGGACCTCGCCCTCGCGGACCCAGCCCCCGTGCAGCGCCCGTGACGTGCACAGCTCGCACACCGATCGGCGCACGCCGCCGCTGAGGTAGATCTCCGCGCGCTCACCGCGCAGCAGCGTTCTACCGCAGACGTCGCAGGCGGCTTGCGTCGTCGAGGTGCGAATTGCCCTGGTACTCACGAACGTCTGAGCCTACTACGCGGTCCGAGTAGCACGACGGCCGGACGGTCTAGGCCTTCACCGCCTCCTGCTCGGCGCGGGCCGCGTCGATCACCTTGCCGGCGAGGTGCCCGGGCACCTCCTCGTAGCGCGCGAACTCCATCGTGAACTCCCCCTGGCCGCCGGTGATCCCGCGCAGATCGGGGGCGTAGGAGAGCATCTCGGCCATCGGGACCTCGGCCTTGATCTCGGTCATCCCGGCACCGACGGGCTCCATGCCCAACGGCCGTCCCCGCCGGGAGTTGAGGTCCCCGATGACGTCGCCCACGGTGTCCTCCGGAGAGTTGACGGTCACGGTCATGATCGGCTCCAGAAGCACCGACCCGGCCTGCTCGAGCGCCTGCTTCATGGCCAGCGAACCCGCCACCTTGAACGCCATCTCCGACGAGTCGACGGTGTGGTAGGACCCGTCGTAAACCCGGACGCGCACCCCCTTGACGGGATAGCCGGCGACGGTCCCCTCCTGCATGGCCTCTTGCACGCCCTTCTCGACGGCGGGGATGAACCCGGAGGGAATGACCCCGCCCTTGATCGCATCGACGAACTCGAAGTCGCCCTCGGGCCACGGCTCGATCTCGATGTGGCAGTCCCCGAACTGGCCGCGTCCGCCGGTCTGCTTCTTATGGCGCCCGTGGGCCTTGGCCGGCTGGCGGATCGTCTCCTGGTAGGGGACCCGGGGGGGCTTGAGCGTCACCTCGGCGCCGAAGCGCGCGCGCAGGCGCTCCACGATCACCTCCACGTGCACCTGGGAGAGCCCGGCGACGATCTGCTCGCCGGTCTGCGCGTCGCGGTGCAGGTCGATCGTGGGGTCCTCCTCCTGGAGCCGGCGCAGCGCGGTGAACACCTTCTCCTCGTCGCCCTTGGCCTTGGGCTCGATCGCGAACGCCATCACCGGAGCGGGGAGCTTGATCGACGGCATCGAGATCGGCTCGTCGCGGGCGGCCAGCCAGTCGCCGGCGCGGGTCTCCTTGAGCTTCGCCACGGCGCCGATGTCGCCCGGCCCGAACTCCTCGGCGTGGGTTTGGGTGGGGTTGTTTCCGCCGTAGAAGGTCACCAGCTGGCCGATCCGCTCCTTGTTGTGCGTGGTGGTGTTGAGGACGTGCGTGTCATGGTCCATCGTGCCCTGGTAGACCCGGAACATGTTGATGCGACCGGCGAACGGGTCGGCGCGGGTCTTGAAGACGTAGGCGAACAGCTCCTTGTCCTCGATGGGCTCGAGCGTCACCTCGCCCACCTCGAGACCGCCGTGCTTGACCGGCGAGGGCAGGTCCTCGACGATCGCGTCGAGCAGGCGGTTGGTGGCGAGGTTGCGGGTGGCCACGCCGCAGGTGACGGGGAACAGCGAGCCGTGGTTGGTGCCGTCCTTGAGCGCGGTGACGATCTCCTCGTGGGAGATCTCCTCACCCTCCAGGTAGCGCTCCATGAGCGCGTCTGAGGTCTCGGAGACCTCGTCCATCAGGCGCTCGCGGTACTCCTGAGCCTGGTCGGCCAGGCCGTCGGGGATCGGGATCTCCTTGCAGTTGCCCGGGGTGGGCGGAGACGAGTTCTCGTACTCGTAGGCCTTCATGTCGACGAGATCGATCACGCCGGAGACCTCGTGCTCTGAACCGATGGGGATCTCGGTGGCGACCACGTGCTGGCCGAACGCGGACTTCAGCGAGTCCAGCGTGCGGAAGAAGTCGGCGCGCTCGCGGTCGAGCATGTTGACGAAGACCAGTCGGGCCAGGTCGAGCTCGGCGGCTCTGAGCCACAGCCGGCTGGTGTGGACCTCGACGCCCATGACGGCGTTGACGACGAACACCGCGGACTCGCATACGCGCAACGCGCCCAGCGCGTCGGCGATGAAGCTCGAGTCCCCCGGCGTGTCGAGAAGATTGACCTTGCGGTCCTGCCACTCAAACGAACTGAGCGCCAGGGAGATCGACATCTGCCGGGCCTTCTCGTCCGGATCGGAATCCGAGACCGTGGTTCCCTCGACGACGCTCCCGAGACGGTTGACGACCCCTGCCTGGAACAGCAGCGCCTCGTGTAGCGACGTCTTACCACTGCCGCGATGGCCGACGAGGGCCACATTGCGGATCCGATCCGCGGCCTTGTGCATGGCTGGTCTCCTCTCACTCGTGACGGCGAAAGAGCGAATTTATCGCTTGTGAAGATCCCGTTGGCGCCATCGGCGCGCCCGCTCCGCATCCGGCTTCGCTGTAACGGCCGCGCTGATGTCATCCGGCTGCCAACGGGCGGCGGGCGCATGCGGCCGCCGGACCGGGTCGCATGCGACCCGGTCTTCATCATCTGGATCAGTCCAGCTCGCCGGCGAGCTTGGAGCGAAGGCGCAGCACGGCCTTGGTGTGCAGCTGCGACACGCGGCTCTCGGTGACCCCGAGGACCTCTCCGATCTCTCGGAGGGTCAGGTTCTCGTAGTAGTAGAGGGCCACGACCAGCTTCTCGCGCTCGGGCAGCGCGGCGATGGCGTCGGCGATCCGATCGCGCAGCTCGGACTCGTCGACGAGGACCTGCGGGTCCGGGGCGCCCCGGTCGGGCAGGGTGTCCAGGAGCGAGACCTGGTCACCGGACGCGTCCGACACGCTCCACAGCTCGTCGAGCGCGACGATCGTGGAGTTGGAGATCTGGACCAGCTGCTCCTGGAACTCCTCCACCGTGATCTCCAGCTCGGTCGCCATCTCGTCGTCGCTCGGGGCGCGCTGGAGCTTGGCCTCGAGCTTCATGTTCGCGCGCTCGAACGAACGGGCGCGGGCGCGCACCGACCGCGGCACCCAGTCCAGGGTGCGCAGCTCGTCGATGATGGCCCCGCGAATGCGGGTGATGGCGTAGGTCTCGAACTTGATCTCGCGAGTGAGATCGAATCGTTCGATGGCGGAGATCAAGCCGCCCAGGCCGTAGGAGATGAGGTCGGCTTCCTCGACGTGGGCAGGCAACCCGGAGCCCATGCGCCCGGCCACGTACTTGACCAGCGGCGAATACGCCACGACCAAGCGCTCACGGGCCTTCTCGTCGCCCGTGGCCTTGAACCGCCTCCAGAGATCCTGGAGCTCGATCGCTTTGACGTTGGTTTCCAGTTCCCTTGCTCCAGTACTCGTCGCTAAGCCCGCGGATGCGAGCTTACGTATGCCTGCCGGAGTCGCGCCGACTCTACCCGAGTGTAAACCTGAGTCGTGGAGATGCTGGCGTGGCCGAGCAGCTCCTGGATCGCCCTCAGGTCGGCTCCGCCCTCCAGAAGATGGGTCGCGAACGAGTGGCGCAGGGCGTGCGGATGGGCGTCTCCGAGCGCCGGAACGCCTCGTGCGGCCAGCCGGGCCCACGTCCGCAGCCGCCGCCGGATGTCCGAGGTCCCGAGCCGGCGGCCGGACTTGGACAGGAACAGCGCCTGGGCGTCGTCGGCGCTGAGCGCCGGCCGGGCGCGGGCCAGATACCGCTCGAGCGCCGCCAGCGCGTGCTCCCCCGCCGGGACCAGGCGCGTCTTGTCGCCCTTGCCCTCCACGCGGACGGTCTCGCCATCGAAATCGACGCTCGAGACGTCGAGGGTCACGAGTTCCTCGGCGCGCAGGCCGCACGCGTAGGCCAGCTCGAACAGCGCGCGGTCGCGGAGCTCCAGCGGGCCGGTGGCCGGGATGCGGTCGAGGAGCGCCGCCACCTCGGCGGCCTTGAGCACCCTCGGCAGCCGCTGCGAGCGCTTGGGGGAGCTGAGCAGGTCGGCGGGGTTCTCGCTGCGCGCGCCGAGCGTCACCTCGTGACGGAAGAGGCCGCGCAGGGCGGCCAGCTTGCGCGCCACCGTCGTCGGCGCCTGACCGGACTCGGTCAGCGAGGCCACGTAGCGGCGGAGGGCGCGGACGTCCACGGCGACCGGGGCGAGCTCGTGCTCGCCGGCCCACCGGGCGAACTGATGGGTGTCGATGGCGTAGGCGCGCCGGGTCTTGGGGGCGACGGCGCGGCGGCGCAGGTCGGCGTCAAAGGCGTCCAGAGCGGCCTGCCACTCAGGGGTGAGCGCGGGCCGCGGCGGGTCAGCGGTGATGGTGGACGGGGCTGCGGTCATATGCGTCCTGGCTATTCGCCGTCCGGCGCACCAGCCCTGCCGGCGCGGGCAGCCGAGGCCGTCGGTCAGTGGACGTCGACGAGCGTGCCGACCGGGGTGTACGGCCACACCTGCCCGGCGACGCTGAAGGGCATCTCCACGCAGCCCAGGCTCTGCGGCGACCCGTACGACGCGCGGGTGAAGCCGTGCAGCGCGTCCCCGCCGTTGAAGTAGCTGACCCACGGGATGTTCGGGTCGCTGTAGTGGCTGCCGTCAGGATTGGTCCCGCTCATCGTCGTCGAGGTGAGATGCTCGTACACGGGATAGGTGCCGGTGGCGGTCGGCGCCGACGGGATGCCGGTGTTGACCGCGGTTCCGCCGATGACCGTCTTGCCGCTGTGCCACAGGTTGAGGCTCTGCGAGGCGACGCTCACGTCGACGAACGTGTAGCCGAAGGTGCTGTGCTTGCCGGCGACGACATCGGCGATGAGCGCCTTCCAGATCGCCGCGGTGGGCCCGTCATAGGGCAGTGAATAGATGCCGTTGTCATTCTCGAAGGCCATGATCGCGCCTTCCATCATCGTCCCCGACGCTCCGACCTGCCACATGTTCTTGAGCAGGGCCGGCGTGTTCGGATACCGCCATGAGAAGCTGCCCTTCGGGGGATCGACGGCCGCGGTCTCCTGCGCGGCGGCGGTCAGCCCAGGGCCCTTGCCGCCGGCGTAGTGGAACGTCAGCGGGAGGTAGCCGCTGATCGCCAGCAGTTGCTGGAGGCGCACGATCGATCCGTTGGGGACCGTCCACGTCGCCGGTGTTCGCAGAGGCGCTGCTCTGCCCACTGAGGAGGCGGACGTCGTTGGGCAGCGCGAGCTGGACCTTGGTCGCGAGCCCGTAGCCGTAGCCGGTCGGCTCGAAGCGGATCGTGTGGCTGTTGATCTGGTGCCAGCTCCCCGGCGTGGCGGGGGAGATCGGAGGCATGTGGGTGCCCAGCGCCTTGCCCACGGGCTTTGAGAAGGTGAGCGTGATCGGCGTCGTGGGCTTGATCGTCGCGCCCGGCGTCGGGTTGGCCACCGCGGTGGCGGTCTTGCCCGCGGGGAAGTAGCTGATGGCCGCGGTCCTGGCCTTCTCCCAGTTGCGGGGCAGCCCGGAGAGGTACTCGGTCCCGGCCAGGCCCGCGTGCGGCAGCTGATCACGTCGCTGGGACGTGGCAGCACGGTACGGGTCATGTGGCCGGGCGAGACGCCGAAGGTGTAGGCGGTGATCGGCGCCTTGAAGTGCGCGCAGCAGACCGCCGCTCTTGCGGACGGTGATGTAGTGCGAGCGCAGGCTGGCCACGGGAGTGGTGAGCGTGAGCTGAAGCTTCTGCTTGGAGCCGGCCAGCCACGAGATCCAGCCGGGGCGCTTGACGGTGACCTGGATCTGGAGGCGCTCGTTGGCGGAGATGAGCTTGGCGGGGTAGATCTTGCCGTGGCGTGAGCCTCACCGGAACGGGCTGGCTGTGGGGCCCGGTGACGACGCTGATGCTCTCGATGCTCCCGCCGCCCAGCGGCATGCCGATCTTGGCGAGGGCGAGGTCGTCAGCGCTGAGGCTCGCCTTCGCCGAGGTGAGCGCGATCCCGGCGACGACGACCGCAGCCACCGCCACGAGCATGACCCCGGCCAGGACGTAGCGCAGGGGCCGACGGCCGCGCGGAGCCGCGCTGGCCCCTCCCCGGCTCTTCCTGGATGCCCTCTGAGTCCCCGGGGCCCGCAGATACGAGACGATCGCCACTGCCCTGCATGGTAACGACCATGGGTCCGCGATCAAGCAGCAGGGAGCAGCACAAGCGTTCCTGCAACCAGGCTTTCACTTTCGGCGGATGATTCAGCGCTTGTGCGCAGGCTCCTGCGGCAAACCTGCAATCAGAACGTCAGCTTGCCCATCCCGGCCGGCATCAAAACGTGACCGCGCCCTGGGCGGCGCTGGAGACCAACTTGGCGTATTTGCTGAGCGCGACGCCGGGGAACGGTCGCTCGAAGGGCACATATGCCTCCGCGCGCCGGGCCAGCTCCTCGTCTGACAGGGCGACGTCCAGGCGCCGCGTCTCGACGTCGAGGGTGATCTCGTCACCGTCCTGGACGAGGCCGATGGGGCCGCCCTTGACGGACTCGGGGGCAACGTGGCCGGCCATCAGGCCGCGGGTGGCGCCGGAGAAGCGCCCGTCGGTGAGGAGCGCCACCTCCTCCCCCAGGCCCTCGCCGACCAGGGCCGCGGTGACCGCGAGCATCTCGCGCATGCCGGGGCCGCCGGCCGGGCCCTCGTTGCGGATGACGATGATGTCCCCCGGGTTGATCGTGCGCCCGGTGACCGCGGCCATGGCGTCCTCCTCGCGCTCGAACACCCGAGCGGGACCGGTCTGCTTGCGCCGCTCGTAGCCGGCGAGCTTGACCACGCAGCCGTCGGGGGCCAGGTTGCCGTGCAGGATGGCCAGCCCGCCGGTCTCCTTGATCGGATCGTCGAGCGGGCGGACCACCTTCTGGCCGGGCGACTCGACGGCGCCGTCCGCGACCTCGCCGATCGTCTGGCCGGTGACGGTCATGGCCTCCTCGTGGAGCAGGCCCGCGTCCTTGAGGCGCTTGGCGAGCAGCGGGACGCCGCCGGCCTCATAGAGGTCTGGGGCCACGTACTGGCCGCCCGGCTTGAGGTCGCAGATGAGCGGCGTGCGCTCGCTGATGCGGTCGAAGTCGTCGATGTGCAGCTCGATGCCCATCTCCCTGGCGATGGCCAGGAGGTGCAGGACGCCGTTGGTGGAGCCGCCGCTGGCGGCGATCGCGGCGATGGCGTTCTCGAGGCTGTCCAGGGTGATGATGTCCTTGGGGCGCAGGTCGCGCTTGAGGATGTCCATGACCATGGCGCCGGCCCGCTCGGCCACCGTCTGCTTCTCGGGATCGACCGCCGGGACCATGCTGAAGCCGGCCGGCGAGATGCCCAGGACCTCGAACGCCATCGCCATCGTGTTGGCGGTGAACTGACCGCCGCAGGCGCCGGCGCCGGGCGAGGCGACGTCCTCGATCTCGGTGAGCTGCTCGTCGGTGATCTTGCCGGCGGCGTGGGCGCCGACGGCCTCGAACACCTCCTGGATGGTGACCCGCTCGCCGTGCAGGTTGCCGGGCAGGATCGAGCCGCCGTAGAGCATCACGCTCGGGATGTCCAGGCGGCACAGGGCCATGACGGTGGCGGGGATCGTCTTGTCGCACCCGCTGATGGCGATGACGGCATCGAACTGGTGGGCGTCGACGACGAGCTCGATGCTGTCGGCGATGAGCTCGCGGCTGGCCAGCGATGCGCGCATCCCCGGGGTGCCCATCGTGATCCCGTCCGAGATCGCGATCGTGTTGAGCTCCATCGGGGTGCCGCCGGCGGCCTTGATCCCCTGCTTGACCTTCGCCCCCAGCGCGCGCAGGTGGAAGTTGCAGGGCATCGTCTCGATCCAGGTGTTGGCGACGGCGATGAGCGGCTTGGCGAGGGCGTCATCGTCATAGCCGATGCCCTTGAGGTAGGCGCGGGCGGCGGCGCGCTGGGGCCCCTCGGTGAGGCTCCGGCTGCGGTGCTTGAGGTCGTGTTCTGTGGCGGTGGTCATGGGGGCGGGAAGACTAGCCCCCGGGGTGCACCGGCGTCAGTTGGAGGTGTCGAGCGGAGTGGAGGTGGGGCTGCCCTGCGCGGCGTCGCGCATGCGGGCCCGCTCCCACTGCGACAGGCGCCACAGGTCGCGCTTGACCTTGGCCGGGTCGAGCTGGCGACCGGGCAGGTGCATGTTGGCGGTGGAGATGAGGCGCTGCTCGTCACCGGTGAGGGCCATCCACTTGGCCAGCACGTCGTCTGAGTCGGGCAGGCGCGCGCTCCCGTAGGGGCGTGTCTCGTCCGGGAAGGCGACGCAGTATTCGCTGAGCAGGCGGTGCGTCTGGGCCAGATAGGCCACGATCGCCCGATGGGGATAAATGAGGTAGGCGTAGGCGGCGCCCCCGGTGCTGTCGGCGTCGACCGGGCCGTCTGACTGGGTGCCCCAGACCCGGATGAAGCCCAGGTCCCGGTACATCGCCCACTCCTCCTCGTTGACGCACGAGCGCAGCAGCGACCGCGCGCGCGCCTCGGCCCGGCGCTCGCGGCCCGGGTCGTAGGGCATCGCGGGCGCCAGCTGACGGCGTGCCCGGTGACGCGACCACATTTCCTCGATGCGCGGCAGCAGTTCCTCGGACAGGAGGGCGACGGCGACGAGCGCGGTGGCTACCAGCGCCAGCAGCATGAGCCCCCGCCCTGCCGGCCCGCCTACCGGCCGCCGGCCGCGCGCGGGAAGAAGATCACGCGGTCCGCATCGCGGGGAACGTCGGCAAAGGCCTTGACCATGTGCGCCTGGCGCCGACCGGCGGCGTCCGACATGGGCACCGCGGCCCACAGCCCGGCGTCGAGCTGACGCCGAAACTCCTCGATGAGACGCTGCTCGTCCTCGGCAAGCTCCACATCACCCTCGGCGATCAACACCTCACCGTGACCCGGCTTCATCCTCAGAAAGCGCACGTAAGGATTATGTCACGCCCAGGATGTTGACCGGGCCGGCACCGCTCCCGACGCCGGCCAGCCCGTCACGCACCGCCCGTGACGCCAGACGCTTGGCCACCCGCGCCGCCTCCAGCGGCGAGTCCCCCCACGCCAGCCGCGCCGCCAGCACCGACGAGTGCGTGCAGCCGGACCCATGCGCCGCGCCGCCGGGGTAGCGCTCACCGGGCAACTCGACCACCTCGGACCCGTCAAAGAACACGTCCACGGCCTGCTCCCGGTGGCCGCCGGTGACGACCACGACCTCCGGCCCCAGCGCCCGCAGGGCACGGGCGAGCGCGACGGCGTCGTCGCCGCCCTCCCCCGCCGCGCCGACCGTCGCTGCGCCGGCCGTCACCGCGGACGCCGCCGCCAGTGCCCGGGCCTCGGGCAGGTTGGGCGTGATCACCCGCACCCGCGGCAGCAGCAACTCCATGAGGGCCCCGCGCGCGGACCGCTCGAGCAGTTCCGCGCCGGACTCGGACACCATCACCGGATCGAGCACCACGGGCGTCCCGGGCGCCAGCAGATCCAGCGAGGCCGCCACCGCCTCGATGCTGGCCACGGTCCCCAGCATGCCGATCTTGACCGCGTCGACGCCGATGTCCTCGGCCACGGCCTTCACCTGGGCCACGATGAGTTCCGGCGAGATCGCCTCCACGGCGCTCACCCCCACGGTGTTCTGGGCCGTGATCGCGGTGATCGCGGTCATGCCGTGCACTCCGCAGGCGGCAAACGCCTTCAGATCGGCCTGGATGCCGGCGCCCCCGCCCGAATCGGAGCCCGCGATGGAGAGCACGCAGGGCGGGCGGCCGCGGGAGCCGCTTGCGGTTCTTGCCGACGCTTCACGGGCCATTTCGCCGAGCTTAGGCGCCCGGCACATATGTCGTCAGGGCCGGACCGTGTAGCGACCTCCTGCCTGCCGGCGCACATAGCCGCCGATCTCCAGCGAAGCCAGGGCCGCCAGTCCGCTCTCCGCGTCCAGCCTCGCCTCCGCGAACGCCTCGGCGAGCTCGTATCCGTCGGCCAGCGCCTCGAACAGCGGAATGAGGCTCGGATCTCCGGGGCGATCCAGACCCGGAGGTCGCAGCCGCGGGCGGTCCTCGAAGACGGCCTTGAGGATGTCAAACGGCTCCGCCACGAGATGGGCGCCGGAGCGGAGCAGCAGGTGCGGCCCGAACGAGAGCGGGGCGGTGATCTGACCCGGCACCGCGCCGACCTTGCGCTCGAGGTTGTCCGCCTCCAGGGCGGTCCCGATCGCACCCGAGCCCTGGCGCCCGGCCACAAGGACGGTCATGTCGGCCAGAGCCGCGATGAGCCGGTTGCGCGCCGGAAACATCCAGCGGCGCACCGGCACGCCGGGACCGAGCTCTGACACCGCGGCACCGGTGGCGAGGATCTGCTGGTGCAGGAGCCGCCCGGACGGTGGGTAGGGGCGCTCCGGCGAGCTCGCCAGGACCGCGATCGTGTCGCCACGTGCATGCAGCGCGCCCTCGTGCGCCGCGGTGTCCACGCCGCTGGCCATGCCACTGATCACGGTCATGGCTCCGGCAACGCCTCGGGCCAGGGAGCGCGCGTTCTCCAGCGCATACGGCGACGCGCGTCGAGCTCCGACGATCGCCACCGAGTCCTTGGCGACGAGCTCCAGGAACCGCTCGAGCCCTCCGGTGACGTGCAGGACGGCGGGCTCCCCCGTGAGGTCCCACAGCTTGGCCGGATAGGCCGGGTCACACCGGCACAGCGTCTCGACGGCCGCCCCATCGCAGCGCTCGCGGTACGGGCCGGCCTCAAACGCCTGCCATTCGGCGCGCACCTGGGCGGTGTGGCTTCCGCCCACCGCCTCGATGAGGTCCTCGTCGGCGCGGTCAAGCAGCTCAGAGATCCGCTCGCGCTCGTTGTCCAGGTGGCCCGCCAGGCGCACCAACAGCCAGGCGCGCCGCAGGCACTCGGTGCACGCTCGGGTTGGGCTCACGTCGACCGCCCCCGCTCCAACCCTGACCCCACCCACCCCGTGTCTGCGTCGGCGGCGTGAGTCATCCGGCCGCCAGGTCCGCCAGGTCGGGACCGGTGCGCTGCCTCAGGCTGAGGGCGAGCAGGACATCCCCGCGGCTCACCCGCGCCCGGCCCGCCAGGTCCGCGATCGTCTGGGCGACGCGCAGCACGCGGTGGCGACCGCGCGCGCTGAGCCACCCGTACTTGTAGGCGTGGTGAAGCTCGGTGCCCGCGCGCTCGTCCAAGCGCACCATCGCGCTCGCCGTCCGCGCATCCATCTCGCCGTTGCAGGCGGCGCCCGTCTCCTCCAGCCGCCGGCGCTGGCGCTCCCGCGCCTCGGTCACCCGTGCGAGGACATCCGCGGAGCTGCGCAGGGGAGCGGCGCTCAGGTCCTCGGCCTCCGGGCGCCGGACGTCGACGAGCAGATCCATGCGATCGAGCAGCGGCCCGCTGAGACGGCGGCGATGACGGCGCAGATCCGCCTCGCCGCAGCTGCAGCGATCATCCACCCCGGCAAAGCCACACGGGCACGGGTTGGTGGCGGCGACGAGCATGAACGCCGTGGGGAAGGTCACGGACTGCTGGCCGCGGACGATCGTCACGTGGCCGTCCTCCAGCGGCTGGCGCAGCGCATCGAGGCTCGAGCGCTGGAACTCGGAGAGCTCGTCGAGGAAGAGCACCCCCTTGTGGGCGAGGGTCGCCTCGCCGGGACGTGGCGGCGAGCCCCCGCCGGCCAGCCCGGCGGACGAGATCGTGTGATGGGGCGCGCGGAACGGCCGGGCGCCGATCAGCCCGCCCGCGTGGACGCCGACGACGCTGTGGATGCGGGTGACCTCGATCGCCTCGGCGCGCGTGAGCGGCGGCAGGATCGTGGGGAGCCGCCGAGCCAGCATCGTCTTGCCGGTGCCGGGCGCGCCCTCGAGCAGGAGGTTGTGACCTCCCGCCGCGGCGATCTCGAGCGCCAGCAACGGCGCCTCGTGGCCCCGCACATCCGACAGGTCCGGCTCGCTGCCGTCGGATCCGTGGGCGGGCGGCGCCTCGGGTAGGGATGGCGTGGCGCCGCCCGCCAGCACGTCCGCGGCGGCCCGCAGGCTGGCCACCGCCACGATCCGGAGGTCCTCGACGAGCGCGGCCTCGTGCGCCCGTGTGCGGGGCACGATGAGGCGGGTGCAGCCGCTCTGCTGCGCGCCCTCCGCCACCGCGAGCGCGCCAGCCGAGTCACGCAGCTCACCGCCGAGAGAGAGCTCCCCGAAGACGGCGCAGCCCGCCAGCGCCGCGGCGGGGACCTGGCCGCTGGCGGCGAGCACCCCCAGGGCGAGGGCGGCGTCGAACCCCGGCCCGGCCTTGCGCATGAAAGCCGGGGCGAGGTTGGCGGTGATCCGGCCCTCCGGGAACTTGAAGCCCGAGTTGAGGATCGCCGACCGGATGCGGTCACGCGACTCCCGCACGGCCGTATCACCGAGACCGACGACCGTGAACGCCGGCAGGCCGCTGCGGATGTCGACCTCGACCCACACCGGGAAGGGCTGGACCCCGTCGATGGCAAACGTCGCGACCCTGGCGAGCATGCAGAAAACGCTAGGGAAAAACGTGTGACCCGTGGGTGACGGACTGCGTCAATTGTGTGTCTTTTGCAGGGTCTTTTGTGACGGAAAAGACACCATGTGACACACACAGGTCACATTTTTTGGCCTAGCGTTCCCGGCATGGGCAATGACCTGGAGAACGCGCTGGGACACGCCGGCGAGGAGCTCGCTGCCGAGCATCTGCTGCGGCTCGGCTACGAGATCGTGGAGCGCAACTACCGCACGCGGTGGGGTGAGCTGGACATCGTGGCGCGTGCGGGGAGCACGCTCGCGTTCTGTGAGGTCAAGACGCGGCGGGCCGGCGGCCGGGCCGGCGGGCCGTTTGACGCGGTGGGGCGCGACAAGCAGGCTCGGGTGCGCAAGATGGCCGGGAGCTGGCTGGTGGAGCGCCGGGACCGTCCCTACGCCGACGTCATCCGGTTCGACGCGATCGGCGTGACGGTGGACGGCCGCGGGCGGCTCGTCTCACTGGAGCACCTGGAGGGCGCGTTCTGATGCGCCGGCTGATCGGGGCGGTGTGGCGGTGGGGGCGCCCCGCGGCGCCATCGACGGTGTCATCGCGCCCGGCGGGGCCATGGACCGTGGCATCGGCCCCGGCGGGGCCATGGAGCGTGGGCCTCGTGCCCGGGCTCCATGACCCCTGGGGCGTCGCTCGCTACGCCACCGTCACCTGGCGATCGCGACGGTCTTGGCCACGGACTGCTTGGAGAAGGCGCTGGAGCCTGCCCATGAGACGGTGAGCCTCACCTTCCTGGCCGTGCGGCACGCGCGCGGCAGGCGCACGCTCGACGCGAACCGGCGGTTGCGCGCCGTGGTCGTGCGCTTAGCCGTCGCAGAGCCGCAGGCTGCACTGACGACGAGCTTGCCGTTGAACCCGGAGGCCGCGGTGCCCGTGACCGAGACCCCTTGCTTGTGCGAGGCGGTGGCCTTGGTGAGGGTGAGGCCGGGCGTGGGCGGCGGCGGGGTGCCGACGGTCACCAGGGTCGTGGCCGCGTCGTCGACCTCGTCGACGGTGGGGCCCTGGACCCAGGTGCAGATGACGTAGAAGCCGGTCCTCTGCTTGGTGGTGGCCGTCGTGGTCACCGGGCCGCCGAAGACCTCCTGCGTGCCGAAGCCCAGGAGGTTGGTCTCAGCCTCGTTCTGCGACTGGTCGAGGCCGAAGGTGGCCGGGCATGGCGCCTCGGAGGCGGGACGCAGTACCGAGAACAGCATGAGCTGCTGGTCGGTCTGGGTCGTGTAGGTGACCTGGAAGCTGACGTTGGGCTGCAGGTCCTTCGGGACGGCGACCGCCAACTGGCTCACCTGGGGCCCTCGGGCGGTGATGGCCAGGGTGGCCGGTGAGGCGACCGGCTCATCGGTGCTGTTCTGGTTCTGGGCCAGCCAGGCGCACAGCTGGTAGGCGCCCGGAGCCGGCGGCCGGTAGGTGCCCGACACCTGGTAGGCGCCGGGCGCCACCGCCTGGGCTCCGGGGGCGAAGATCGCCGTGTCCTGGCCCGAGAAGGTGGCGGTGTCCTCCTGGTAGCTGGCCTCGCACGCCGGTCCGCCGGCGGGCCGGACGATCGCCTCGATCTCAGCGGCGCCGGTGAGGGCGTTGGTGCCGCTGAAGCTGAGATCGACCGGGAACGCCTGCTCGGGCGAGGCGGTGGTGGTGGCGACGGTGATCGACGAGGTGTCGGCCATGGCCGGGGCGGCGAGACCGCCCGCGAGGGCCACGGCGACGGCCGTGGTCACGATGACGGCAGGGATGATTCTCCGCGCGCAGCGCGGCACGAGATGCACCGGCATATCCGGGTTTCCCCTTCCCTTGAGATCGTGCGGCACGCGTGCGCAGGCACCCGGCCGCGAGTCCGGAGGGCGCCGAGGCGCCGCCCGCTTATCGGTGGCCTGGACCTGAGCCTGCGTCGTCCAGCCAACCCCTACAACGGGTTAGCCGAGCGCGAGTTGCTGATATGCGGTCGACTGAAACGACAGGCGGTGCAGCGGTGAGACCCCGAGGCGCTCGATCGCCTCGCGATGCTCGGGCGTCGAGTAACCGACGTGAGTGGCGAACTCCCAGCCCGGATGGGTGAGGTCAGCGCGGCGCATGTAGCGGTCCCGGGTCTCCTTGGCCAGCACCGACGCGGCGGCGATGGCCGCGCTCTTGGCGTCCCCGCCGACCACCGCGCGCTGCTCGTGGGCCACCCCGGAGACGGGGAAGCCGTCGCTGAGGCAGATGCAGCCGTCGCACGCCACCCGGTTGAGCGCGTCGCTCAGGGCGGCGAGGTTGGTCTTGTGCAGCCCGCGGGCGTCGATGCCGGGAGCGCAGCGGGTGACGATCGCGACCCGAGCGGCGATGCTGAGGATCACCGGATACAGAGCCGCCCGGCCCTCGGGCGTCTGCTGCTTTGAGTCGTTGAGCATGCCCAGCGCCCGCGCCTGCGCCGGACCGACGCGGTTGAGATCGAGCAGGACCGCCGCGGCGACCAGCGGGCCGGCCAGGCAGCCGCGGCCAGCCTCGTCGGCTCCGGCCACGAAGCGGACGCCCAGGGCCCGGTCGAACCCGAGCAGGCGACGACCGGGACGGTTCACCTTGCGCCGAGCCGGGCGTGGCTCGCTAGAGGGTGCCGATCTTGTCCGGGGGCCAGTAGGTGAAGAACGCGACCCCGATGATCCATTTTTCGGGGACGGGACCCCAGAAACGGCTGTCGTCTGAGAGGCCACGGTTGTCGCCCATCATGAAGTAGTGACCGGGCGGAATCTTGATCGGCGTCCGGAAATTGCAGGAACTGTCCACGCCGCACGGGGCGATGTACGCGTCCTGCTCCCGGACCCCGTTGCGGTACACGTGACCGTCCTGGATGAAGATCGTGTCCCCCGGCCCCGCCACCATCCGCTTGATGAACGTCTGCGTGGACTCCTGGGCCGTCGGGGTGTCGCAGGCCTGAGTGTGGCCGGTCCCCTGCGAGCTGTTCCCGCATACCGGGCTGTTGAAGTCGGCACCATGCGGCGGATGGAAGACGACGACGTCGCCGACGCTGGGCTGGGTGGACAGCCGGTTGGTGAGGACGCGCTGGCCCGGGTCGAGCGTCGGCACCATCGAGGAGCTGGGGATCCGGTAGGGCTTGACGATGAACGCCTGGATCAGGATCGCCAGCCCCACGGCGACGGCAATCGTCACCAGAAGCTCCACCAGGGAGGCGATGGGGGATTTCTTTTTCTTCTTGCGCGACGCGGACATTCGCTAAGGGCCTACAGGCCGCCGATGCGATCGGGCGGCCAGTAGGTGAAGAACGCCTTGCCGATCAGCCACCCCTTGGGGACGGGGCCCCAGTAGCGGCTGTCGAGGGAGTCAGGGCGATTGTCGCCCATCATGTAGTAGTCACCCTTCGGGATGGTGATGCTGGCACGGAAGTTGCATTCGCCCGCGCCGTCGCAGGGGATCGTGAAGGAGCTGGCCTCGAGGTGCCCGTTGCGGTACACGTGGCCGTCGCGGATGGTGAGCCGGTCGCCGGGCAGACCCACCACCCGCTTGACGTAGGTCTGGGATGACTCGTGTGTCTGGGCCACGTCACACGGCGCCGCGCCGTCCTGGCCGAGGTTGTTCTCGCCCTCGTTGGGGTCGGCGCACGTCTCTGAGACCGGAGGATGAAAGACATAGATGTTCCCGACGTGCGGCGAGGAGAAGTGCATGCCCAACCGATCGACGAGGATGCGCTGGCCGACGCGCAACGTCGGGACCATCGACGGGCTCGGAATCTCGTACGGCTTGACGATGTAGCCCTGGATGACGATGGCCAGACCCAGGGCGATCGCGACGATCACGACCAACTCCACCACTGAGCGCGCCAGTGGCTTCTTGGTCTTCGTCACACCTACTCGTCGTCCGTCGCCGGCTCTTCCTCGCCCGGCTCGGTCGCGTCAGCGCTGGCTGCGGGCTCGGATGCCTGGGTGCTCTCAGCGCCGGTTGTGGGCTCGGCCGCCTCAGCGGCGGCCGCCTCGGGCTCAGGAGCGGCGTCCGCTGCGGGGGTGGCTGCCGTCGCCTCGGTTGCCTCCTGGGCCTCGACCGCCTCGGCGACGGTCTCCTCCGCGGTCGCGCCCTCGGCGTCGACGGGGGTGGGCTCGCCATCGCCCTCCGGCCCGTAGAGCAGCTCGCGCTCCACGGCCACCTCCGGTCCGGCGGAGCGGCGCTCACGGACACGGGCGCGCTTGCCGATGCGGCCGCGCAGGTAGTAGAGCTTGGCCCGGCGGACGTCGCCGCGGGCCGCCACTTCGATGCGCTCGATCTTCGGCGAGTGAAGCGGGAACGTCCGCTCCACGCCGACACCGAAGGACTGCTTGCGCACCGTGAAGGTCTCCCGGGCACCGTGGCCCTGGCGCTTGATGACGACCCCTTCGAAGACCTGCGTGCGGCGTCGCGTGCCCTCGATGACCTGGAAGTGGACGCGCAGACGATCGCCGGCGTCGAACGCCGGAACGCGTCGGAGCTGCGATCGCTCCAGGCTGTCGATGACTGTGCTCACGGGGACTGAAAGTTGGAACTGCGGAGTGTGGCTCGCGGCGGCCGTTCAGACCATCAGGCCGCGTGCACTACCGAGCCTCCGCCCATGCGGCGGTTCATGGTAGCGGGTCCCGAGCGAGGCGGGTGTTGGCGCTGGGCTAAGCCAGGAGCGGCCGATCCGGGCTACGTCGGCGGCGCCTCGGGGCGCGGGGCCGCGGCGGCCCGGGCACGGCTCTGGGCCAGGCGCCACTCCGCGATCCGCGCGTGGTGCCCGGACAGAAGCACCTCGGGCACCTCCCAGCCGCGATGCTCGGCGGGCCGGGTGTAGTGCGGGTACTCGGGCCCGCCCTCCAGCGCAGCGCTGAAGGACTCCTCCAGCGCCGAGCGCTCGTCCCCCAGCGTGCCCGGGAGCTTGCGCAGCACCGCGTCGCAGACCACCATCGCCGCCAGCTCGCCCCCGGCGAGCACGTAGCGCCCGATCGACACCCGGTCTGAGGCGAAATGCTCGACGATGCGCTCGTCAAAGCCCTCGTAGCGCCCCGACAGCAGGGTCAGGGCGGGCTGCGCCGCGAGCTCGTCCACCAGCGCGTCATCCAACAGCCGCCCACCCGGGTCGAGCGCGATCACGCGCCGGCCGGCGGGCAGCTCCACCGGGTCGATGCCGTAACGGGCGCGCAGAGCGGCCTCCACGACGTCGACGCGCAGCACCATCCCCGCCCCGCCGCCGAAGGGCGTGTCGTCGACCTGGCGTCCGCTCAGCGGGGTGTGATCGCGGTAGTTGACGCGGTGCAGCTCGTGGCCGAGGGCCAGCGCGTTGGCCACGTGACGCTGGGACACGAACCAGTCAAAGGCCTCCGGGAACAGCGTGAACACGTCGATCTGCATCACTCCTCACCGAGGAACCGCAGGTCGACGTCGATGACGCGCCGGTCCAGATCCACGTCGCGCACGGCGTCGCGGACCAGCGGGACGAGCAGGTCGCGAGCGTCGTCGGACCGCCCCACCTCCAGCACCTCGCAGGACGGCAGCGCCAGCAGGCGCACGACCACACCCACTTCGCGGTCCCCGTCGTAGACCGCACAGCCCTCCAGGTCGGTCGCCCACCACTCGTCCTCCTCGAGCGCGGGCGCCTCGGTCCTGGCCACGAGCAGCTCCTGGCCGCGCAGCGCCTCGGCGGCTCCGCGATCCTCGCACCCCTCGAGGCGCACGATCGGTCGCTCGTCGTGCCCGGCCAGGCGCACGATGGTGAGGTGGGCGTCCCCGAGCCGGACCTCGGTCCCCATGTCCAGCAGCGCGGCCACGGGGTCGGCAACGTGGAAGCTGCCGTCGAGGCCGTGAGGGCGTCCGACGACACCGGCACGCAGCCAGTGCTCGGTCTCGCTCACGCCGCCCTTCAGTCGTCGACGATGTCTACGAACACGCGGCGCTGCTCCTTGACGGCGGCCGTCTTGAGCATCGTGCGCAACGCCATCGCGGTCCGCCCGCCGCGGCCGATCACGCTGCCGTAATCGTCCTGGTCGACCGACAGCTCGAGGACGATCGTGCCGTCGTCCTCCTCGATCTGGGTGACCCGCACAGCGTCGGGATGCTCGACGAGCCCCTTGGCCAGGTACTCGAGAAACTCTTTCACGAGCGCAGGGCTACGAGATGCCCTGAGTGCGCAGCAGCTTGCGAACGGTGTCCGACGGCTGGGCGCCGCGGGCGAGCCAGTCGCGGATGCGCTCCTCGTTGAGCACGATCGTGGACGGGTCGGTCTGGGCGTTGTAATGACCGACGGTCTCGATCACGCGACCGTCGCGCTTGGAGCGCTGATCGGCGACGACGACGCGCCAGACGGGGTTCTTGCGCCCGCCGATACGAGTGAGTCTGAGTCTGACTGCCATAAGCGAGCGATGAGGTTAGCGTGCTTTGCCGGCGGACGAGAGTTTCGCCCGCTACCGGCCCTGCCGCATCATCGCTCCGAGGTCGGGCATCCGGCCCTGGGAGACCTGGCGCATGACCTTGCGCATCTGCTCGAACTGCTTGATCAGGGCCTTGACCGCCTGGACGTTCGTGCCCGATCCCTGGGCGATGCGCAGCCGCCGCGAGCCCTTGATCAGCTCGGGATGGCGCCGCTCCTGTGGAGTCATGGAGAGGATGATCGCCTGAAGGCGGTCGAACTCCTTCTCGTCGACCTTGACGCCCCGCAGTTCCTTGCCCATGCCGGGGATCATCCCCAGCAGGTTCTGCAGGGGCCCGAGCTTGCGGATCTGGCGCATCTGGTCCAGGAAGTCGTCGAGGCCGAACTCCTGTTTGCGCAGCTTGCGCTCCAGCTCGGCCGCCTGCTGCTCGTCGTAACTGGACTCGGCCTTCTCGATGAGCGTCATCACATCGCCCATGCCGAGGATGCGCTGGGCCATGCGGTCCGGGTGGAAGCGCTCGAACTGGTCGAGCTTCTCCCCGGTGGAGGCGAACAGGATCGGCTTGCCGGTCACCGCCTTGACGCTCAGCGCCGCGCCGCCGCGAGCATCGCCGTCGAGCTTGGACATCACGACGCCGTCGAAGTCGACGACCGCGGCGAACTGCTCGGCGACGTTGACCGCGTCCTGGCCGGTCATGGCGTCGACGACGAGCAGGATGTCGTGCGGGTTGATCGCGTTCTTGATGTTGGCCAGCTCGGTCATCAACTCCGTGTCGACGTGGAGGCGGCCGCTGGTGTCGACGATGAGCACGTCCTTGCCCTCGGCGCGGGCGCGGTCCGCGGCCCACTTGGCGATGTCCACGGGATTGCGGTCGGTGCCCTGCTCGTAGACGTCGACGCCGGCCTGCTGGCCGACCTTGATTAGCTGGTCCACAGCAGCGGGCCGGTAGACGTCGCAGGCCGCCACCGCCACCGAGGAGTGATGCTCGGTGCGCAGGTAGCGGGCGAGCTTGCCGGTGGCGGTCGTCTTGCCCGAGCCCTGCAGACCGGCCATGAGCACGATCGTCGGGGGCCGGGGTGAGAAGGAGAGCTCCCGGGCGGCGCCGCCCATCAGCTCGGTGAGCTCGTCGGAGACGATCTTGACCACCTGCTGTCCGGGGTTGAGCTTGCCGACGATGTCCGCCCCCAACGCGCGGTCCTTGACCGCGGTGGTGAAGCTCTTGACGACCTTGAAGTTGACGTCGGCCTCGAGCAGCGCGAGACGGATCTCGCGCATGGCGGCGTTGATGTCGGCCTCGGTCAGAGTGCCGCGGCCACGGACCTCGGACAGGGTCGCCTGGAGCTTCTCGGCAAGGGAATCGAACATGGTGCTTTCTGCCTGCTGAGGCTACTAGGCGTGGGATGTGCTCAGGGGCGCAGTGAACCGCGGGCTCAGGACACCAGCGCGCGGGCGAACTCGCCGGCGTCAAACGGCCGCAGATCCTCGAGCTGCTCCCCCACCCCGATCAGCTTGACCGGGATCCCGAGCTCCTGGGCGATGGCGAGCGCGATCCCGCCCTTGGCCGTGCCGTCGAGCTTGGTCAGCACGAGCCCGGAGACGTCGATCGCCTCCGAGAAGGCCTTGGCCTGGCGCAGACCGTTCTGGCCGGTGGTGGCGTCGACCGTGAGCAGCGTCTCGTGGGGCGCCTCGGGGATCTGCTTGGTGATGACGCGCCGCACCTTGGCCAGCTCAGCCATCAGGTTGTCCTGGGTGTGCAGGCGCCCGGCGGTGTCGATCAGCACCACGTCGGCGCCCTGGCGGCGCGCCTCCGCGATCGCGTCGAAGGCCACCGAGGCCGAGTCGGCGCCGAGCCCACCCTTGACGAAATCCACGCCGGCGCGCTGCGCCCAGAGCTCGAGCTGCTCCACCGCCGCGGCGCGGAAGGTGTCGCCCGCCGCCAGCACGACCGAGCGATTGAGCTCCTTGCTGAGATGCCAGGCCAGCTTGCCCAGCGTCGTCGTCTTGCCGGTGCCGTTGACCCCCGCCACCAGGATGACCGTGGGCTCGGGACGCAGGTCGATCGTGTCATTGCCGGTCTGGGCGATCTCGGTGAGCAGCTCGACCAGCCGGTCTGAGAGCTGCTGGCCGCCCGTGAGCTTGTTCTCGGCGGCCTCCTGCTCGAGCTGGGCGACGACCTTGGCCGTGGTCTGAGCGCCGACGTCGGCGTAGATCAGCGCCTCCTCCAGGCGCTCCCACGTCTCGTCGCTGAGATCCTCGAACAGGGTCGCCTGGATCTCGGTCTGCAGCGCCTGGCGGGTCTTGCGCAGGCTCTCGCGCAGCCTCCGGAAGCGGCCCACGCGGCGTTCGGGCTCCTCGGCCGCCTCGCCGGCCGGGCGACCGCCGTCGGTGTCATCGATGATGAAGAGCTCCCGCCAATCGCGCGCCATGACGGCGGCGACGTTATCAACGGCGGCTCAGGCGGCTGCGACCCGCGCCTCGGGATCCGCCGGGCCCTCGCCGCTGGAGAGCTTGCGCGAGATCACCTTCGAGATGCCGTCGGAGCCCATCGAGACGCCGTAGAGCGAGTCGGCGGCCTCCATGGTGCGCTTCTGATGGGTGACGACGATGAACTGGGCGCGCGAGGAGTACTGGCGCAGGAGGGCGAGGAAGCGGTCGATGTTGAGGTCGTCGAGGGCCGCCTCGACCTCGTCGAGGATGTAGAACGGGCACGGGCGAGCCAGGAACACGGCGAACAGGAAGGCCAGCGCGGTCATCGACTTCTCGCCGCCGGAGAGCAGCGACAGGCGCTTGCATTCCTTGCCCGCCGGGGTGATCTCGATCTCGACGCCGAGGAGGTCCTCCTCGGGCTCCAGGTCGTCGTCGCCCGACGCGTCGTCGGCGTCCTCGCCCTCGGAGTCGCCGTCCGCCTCCGGGGCCTGCTGGCCGCCGATGACCCGCGCGGGATGGGCGGGGTCGTGTCCGGAGACCAGCCGCAGCCGGCCCTCGCCGCCGGGGAAGAGCTGGCCGGCGAGCTCCTCGAAGGCGGTGGCGGTGGCGGCGAAGGTCTGCTCGAACGTGGTCCGGATCTGCTTGTCGGTGTCGGCGATGAGCTTCTCCAGCTCGCGCAACGCAGTCTCGAGGTCGGCGCGCTGGGTCTCGAGCTCCTCGACGTGGGCCACGGCCTCGGCGTACTCCTCCTGGGCCAGCGGATTGACCGGGCCCAGCTGCTCGCGACGGCGCGCGACCCGCTCCAGGCGGGCATCGAGGGTCTGGCGCTCCTCGTCGCTGAGGGCTGCCTCGGCGGGCTCCGCGGCCAGCTCCAGCCGCTGGGCGATGCGCCCCAGCTCGGCCTCGGCGTCGCCGGCCTGGTCGCGCGAGCGCTGGAGGCGAACCTCGGCCTGGGTGAGGGTCTCGTTCTCCTGGCTGATCTTCCCGTGCAGCACGGCCTCCTGCTGAGCGCAGGTGCGCAGCTCGAGGGCGACGTGCTCGCCGGCCTGGCGGTCGGCCGCCAGCGCCTCGTCGAAGCTCTCCAGCCGCTGCGCGATCGCTTCGGCCACGTCCTCCAGCCCGGCGATCACGCTCGCCACCGCCGGCACCAGCTGCGGTCGTCGTTTGCGACGCCCGTGCGCACCCGCTCCAGGCGCTTCGCGCGCTCGGACCGCTCGCGCTCGACGCGCTCGAGCATCCGGCGCTCCGCGGCCAGCTCCGCCGCCAGCTGGGCACGCCGATCGAAACCATCCCCGCCCACCCCGTCATCGGGCGCGGCGCGGCGGCGCTCGATGAGCGCGCTGATCCGCCGCTGCTCCTCACGCCGCTCGTCCAGGGCGCGGACGGCGGCGCGATGGGCGTTGGTCAGCCGGTCGCGCGCCGAATCGGCCTCCGACATTCCGGCGGTGGCCCGCTGCACCCCGGCGCGGGCGTCGACCTCGGCCTGGGCGGCGCGCTCTGACTCGGCGACGAGCTGCTCGCGGCGGTTGCGCTCGGCGAGCACGCGCTCCTCCCCGACGGCCGGGGCCTGGCGCAGCTCGCGGCTGCGGGCCGACCACACGCGTCCGCCCCGCGTGACCGCCACGCCCTGGAAGTCCGCGGCGACCTGATCCAGATCCTCGACGACCCATGTGTCGACCAGCAGCGCGCGCGCCAGCGCCAGGGCTCGACCCTGCGCGCGGACGTGCTCGACCAGGCGAGCCGCGCCCGGCGCGGGCGGGTCGCCGCGGCCGTCATCGCCGCCGGTTGTGGCCGTCGTCGCCGACCACGAGCGTGCGCCCGCCGTCGGCGCCGGCACGGTCAAGGAGGCTCGTTGCCGCCGGGCGGTCGTCGACCACGGCGGCTCGCAGCCGGCCGTCGAGCGCGGCCGCCACCGCGAGCTCATAGCCGGAGTCGACGTCCAGCTCGTCGGCAAGCGCGGCGGCGCCATGGGGTGCGCCCGGCGTGATGGCGCAGGAACTGGTTGACGGCGGCGAGCTCGCCGCCGACGCGGGCGGCCTCCCGGCGCGCCCCCTCCACGGCGCGCTCGGCGTCACGGACCTCGGCGCGCACCCGCTCGGCGGCGGCCTCGGCGGCCTCGCGCTCGGCCTGCGCCGCGGCCACCACGTCCGAGTGCTCGGCGACGCGGCGCCCGGCGGCGGCCAGCTGCTCCTCGAGCTCGGCGAGCTGGCGCGCGAGCTCGGCCTCGCGGTCACGATCCAGCGCGGCCAGCGACTCCTCGAGGCCCGCGATCCGCCCGGCCGCCTCCGGGTCGTCCTGGTCGGCGGCGGCCTCGGCGGCGAGCGCGACCTCGATCTGCTGGTAACGGGCCAACCGGCCCTCGACGGAGGTGGCGGCGGCCCGTGCCGACTCGGCTCGGTAGCCGATCCGCTCCGCGGCGCCGCGGGCCGCGTAGGCGCGCCGCGAGAGCTCCTCGCGCTGGGCGCTGCGCGCGGCCAGCGCCTCCTCGGCGGCCTCGCGTCGCTTGGCCACGGCCTCGAGCTCGGCCTGGAGCGTCCGCCGGCGCTCACGCACCTCGGTCGCCGTCGCCTCGGCCGCGGCCATCGCGGCGCGGTAGCCGCGCACGTCGTCGCGGGCGAGCTCCCAGCGGATCTCCAGCGACTGGCGCTCGAGCCGTTCGTGCAGCTCGGCGGCCTCGGCCTGGCGCTTGAGCGGGCGCAGCCGCGACCGGGCCTCGCGCTCGACGTCGAGCGCGCGGTCGAGGTTGTCCTGGGTCCGGGCCAGCTTGAGCTGCGCGCGGCGGCGGCGCTTGCGGTGCTTGCCCAGGCCCGCGGCCTCCTCGATGAGCAGACGGCGATCGCGCGGCTTGGAGGTGACCAGCGACTCGACGCGGCCCTGGGAGATGACCGAGTGCATCTCCTTGCCCAGGCCGGTGTCCGACAGCAGCTCGACGATGTCGACGAGGCGGCAGCGCGCTCCCGCCAGGCGGTACTCGCCCTCGCCGGCCCGGTCGAGCCGGCGGTAGATCGAGATCTCGGGGACGCCGAGGCCGAGGCTCCCCTCGCTGTCGTCGAGGACGAGCTCAACCTCGGCGTGGCCGGCGGCCTGACGCCCGGGGGCGCCGCCGAAGATCACGTCCTGCATCGACTGGCCGCGGACCGCGCCGGGCGACTGCTCGCCCAGCGCCCACAGGACCGCGTCGGTGACGTTGGACTTGCCCGAGCCGTTGGGGCCGACGATCACGCTGACGCCCGGCCCGAACTCCAGCTTGGTGCGGTCCGGGAAGGACTTGAAGCCCTTGACGGTGATCGACTTCAGATACACGCTGCCCCTCTCGTGCTCACGCGGGTGCCGTCGCCAGGAGGCGTCACTTGGCCATGTCCTCCAGCGCGGATTGCGCGGCCTCCTGCTCGGCGTCCTTCTTGGAGCGGCCCACGCCGGAGCCGATCTCCTTGCCGCGGATCGTGGCCGAGACGGTGAAGGTCCGGTCGTGCGGCGGCCCCTGCTCGTCGACCACCGCGTAGCTCACCAGCTCGCCGCGGCGCGCCAGGCGCTCCTGCAGCGCCGACTTGTAGTCCACCGAGTGCTCGAGCGCGTCCTCGATCTCCGGCGCGAACGCCGTCCACCACCGCCTCGGCCGTCGCGTCGTAGCCGAAGGTCAGGTAGCAGGCGCCGATCACCGCCTCGATCACCGAGGCCAGGACGCGCTCGGTCGAGATCAGCGCCTCGAGCCCCGCCGCCGCTGTCTCCGGCGCCGCGGCGCGCAGCCGCTCGGGCACGCCCAAGCGCTCGGCCACCGCCCGGCAGGAGCGGCCCGACACCGCCTGCGCGCGGATCTTGGTCAGGCGTCCCGGCCCGAAGCGCTCGGCGTCCAGGCGAGGGAACAGGTGCGTGGTGACGGCCAGCCCCAGGACGCTGTCGCCCAGGAAGGCGAGCCGCTCGTAGGACTCCGACCGACGCATCGTCCACGACGAGTGGGTGAACACGGACCTCTGCAGGTCGGGCTCCAGCCGGTCGAGCATGTCCGCCAGGGTCGCGCCAGACCCCGGGTCGGGCGGGCGGGACCGGATCCCTGGCGGGCTGTCCGCGTCCTGGCGCTGCTGCTCTGGTGTCACTCAGTGTCAGTGGATTGGCCCGCGGTCGCCGGCAGAGCTCCGCTGGCGAGCACGAAATCGACCGCTTGGCCGACGGTGAGGATCCGGCTGGCTTCCTCGTCGGAGATCCGCACGCCGTAGGAGTCCTCGAGCTCCTGCACCAGCGTGTAGAGATCCAGCGAGTCGGCTTCCAGATCCTCACGGAAACGGGTCGACTCTGAGATCGAGCCGGGGCTCGACCTCCAGCTCGTCGACCAGGTGCGCGCGGATCAGCGAGAAGACTTGCTCTCGATTCATCGGCGCCACACCGTAGACGTCAGCCCGGACGCGCAATGCCTGGGCTCGCTAACCATCTCCGTCCTCCTCTCCCCCGTGCCCGGGGGTTCGCAGTGCGCCGGCGGCCTTGAGTGCGGCACGCGTGGCGCTGATGACATCTTCCTCCACTCCGCGCGCGGCCACCTCGATGGCGCGGGCGAAGCCCTTGCGGCTGAAGCGTCCGTGGGCGACGACGCCGAGCTGGCGGAGCCCCAGCATGTAGGCACCGCCGGGTCCCTCGGGGTCGATCTCGTCGCGCAGGCCCTGGATCGCCGGGGCGCAGCAGCCAGCCGCCCGAGCTTGGCCCGGGTCGAGCCCATCGCCACGTCGCGGATGGCCCGCAGCGTCCGCCCCGAGACGCCCTCGATCAGCTTGAGCGTGATGTTGCCGGTGAAGCCGTCCATGACGACGACGTCGGCGGCATCCTCGAAGACCTGGGTGCCCTCGATGTTGCCGACGAAGTTCAGCCCGGTCCCGCCCTCGCCGGCGAGCTGCTCGTGGACCTCGACCAGCTCGGGCGTGCCCTTGACCGCCTCCTCGCCGTTGGACAGCAGCGCCACCCGCGGCGAGGGGATGCCCAGCACCGCCTGGGTGAAGGCCGAGCCCATGTGCGCGAACTGGACCAGGTGCTCCGGGCGGCAGGTGACGTTGGCGCCGACGTCGAGCAGCATCACCGGCCGGCCGCCGGGAACGGGGACCGGCAGCGCCAGCGCCGGTCGGTAGATGCCGCGGTCACGGCGCATGTTGAACAGCCCGGCCGCCAGCGCCGAGCCGGTCGAGCCTCCGGAGACCAGGGCCTGGGCCTGGCCCGCGGCCACCGCCTTGGCGGCCTGGACGATCGAGGCCTCGGGCGTCGAGCGCACGGCGAAGGCCGGATCCGCGGCCTTGGCGATCGACACCGGGGCGTCGACGACCTCCACGCCCTCGGGCACCGACCCGATCTCGTCGGCGGGGCCGAACAGGAGGACCCTGGTCCCCGCTGCGGCGGCGATGGCGGCTCCGGCGGCGACCTCGGCGGGACCCAGATCCGCCCCGCCCGCGTCAACGGCGACGGTCACCATGAGGTGAGCGGGCTAGGCCGACTGCTGGCGGGTCTCGGCGACGACCTCGCGGCCCCGGTAGCTCCCGCAGACCGGGCACACCCGGTGCGGTATCCGGGGGCTGTGGCACGTCGGACAGGCGTTGTACGTGGCCGCCTTGACCTTGTGCTGCGAGCGTCGCTGCGTCGTACGCGCGTGAGATTGCTTCTGCTTGGGGACCGCCATGCGAGGCAGGAGGCTAGCAGGACGGCCTACACGCGTCCGGTGTCTGTGCGCCTGCCGCGGCGCGGGGGCGCACCGGCGACGAGGTGCCGGCGCAGCAGCGGTGTGATCTCGTCGGCGCGCACCGGCAGCCCGAGCTGGAAGCCCTGGGCATGCGAGATGCCGTGGGCGACCAGGAACTCGAGCTGAGCCTCGGTCTCCACCCCCTCGGCGACGACGTCGGTCCCGCAGGCCGAGGCGAGGTCGAAGACGGCCTCCAGGAGCTTGACCGCAGTGGCGTCGCCGGGGACGTCGACGAGCATCCCGCCGTCGATCTTGATCACGTCGAAGCCGAGATCGATCAGGCGCGACAGCGACGAGTAGCCGGCGCCGAAGTCGTCCAGGGCCATCGGGAACCCGGCGGTCCGCAGATCCTCGATGACCTCGAGAGTCTCGGCCGAGTCCACGGTCCAGGCCGACTCGGTCAGCTCGATGGCGAAGTTGCCCGGCAGGAGCTCTGAGTCGGCCACGCGCCGGGTGAGCCCGGCCGCGAAGTCGGGTGCCAGCAGCTGGTGGGGTGAGATGTTGACGCCGATGATCGGCGCCATGTCCTCTGCCTGCCACTCCCGCGCCTGGCGGCAGCACTCGTCCAGCACCCAGGCCATGAGGTCGTCGCCGACGGTGGTCTGGTCGGCGAGGTTCATGAAGGCGTCGGGGGTGAGCAGGCCCCGGTCGGGGTGGCGCCAGCGCAGCAGGGCCTCCAGGCCGGAGATGTCGCGGGTCGGCGACAGCTGCCACACCGGCTGGTAGTGGATCTCCATCTCCCCGGCCTCGATGGCGGTGCGCAGCTGGGCGGTCATGCTCGAGCGGCGGGAGGCCAGCGTGTCGGAACGCTGGTGGAAGATGATGCGACCGCCCCCGGCGGCCTTGGCGCGGTACATCGCGACATCGGCGTGGCGCAGCAGCGCCTCGGTGTCCGCCGCGTCGTCCGGATACAGGCTGACGCCGATGCTGGCGCCGGTGCGGACCTCGGTGCCGGCCACGACGAACGGCTCGAGCAGGGCGTTGAGCAGCTTGCCGCCGACGCTCTCGGCCGCGGCCGTGGGCTCGTCGGAGAGGTCGCCGAGCAGCACCAGGAACTCGTCGCCGCCCTGGCGGGCCAGGACATCCGAGTCACGCAGGACGCTGCGCAGGCGGGCCGAGACGCTGGCCAGCAGCCGGTCGCCGGCCGCGTGGCCGAGGCGGTCGTTGACCTCCTTGAAGTCGTCGAGGTCGACGAACATGAGCGCCGCAGCTCCGCCGGCACGCCGCGCGCGCGCCAGCGCCAGGTCGATCTCCTGCTCGACGAGGATCCGGTTGGGCAGTCCGGTGAGGGCGTCGTGGTAGGCGAGGTAGGCCAGCTGCTCCTCGCCCCGGCGGCGCTCGCCGATGTCGCGGATGATGCCGTAGAAGGACGGCCCCAGGCCCCCGGCGCCCTCGACCCGCGCGACGGTCAGCTCCACGGGGAACTCGCTGCCGTCGCTGCGGATCGCCGTCGTCTCGATCCGGCGGTCCAGCAGGCTCGAGTCCGGGTTGTCGCGCAGCCGCTGGGCGAGACTGCGGTAGAACGCGCGGTTCTCGGGCGGCACGATCAGGTCGGCGACCTCGCGGCCGAGGATGTCTGAGGCCAGATAGTCGAACGCGCGCTCGGCAGCGGGGTTGAACTCGATGAGACGATCCTGCTCATCGACGGCGACCACGCAGTCGAGCGTCGAGGCGATCACCGCCTGGTAGCGGGCCAGCGAGGACTCGACCGCGGTCATCTGGCGCGAGCTCTCGATCGCCAACGCCGCATGGGCTGCCAGCGCGCTGAGCATGACGAGCTGCTGATCGTCTGGGCGCAGCCCGGAGAATGGCTCGTCCACCGAGATGATCCCGTAGGGGCGTCCGGCCGACCCTTCGAGGGTCGCGAACAGGGCGTCATCGGTGCGCCAGCTCTCGCCGCTCGCCTCCGCGGCGCGGGCGTTGGGCTCGGGGCGGTACCAGGTGACGGTGGGATCGTCGAAGGCGAGCGACCCCTCGGGGACGAAGTAGACGCCGTGGCGGCGGAAGCGGTCGTCGAGCAGCGGGGTCCACGTCTCGGGCTTGGTGACCGAGCCCAACAGGATCTCCGACGCCCGCTCGCTGCCGTGGACTGTGACGACCTCGTAGAGGCCGCGGTCGGCGCGGTAGGCGTTGATCACGACGGTGGCAAAGCCGACCGCGTCAGAGACGGCGGATGCGACAGCGCGCAGCGTCTCGAGCAGCGTCGGCTGGCGGCGCGCAATGCGTGCGAATTCCAGCAGCCCACGAAGGGGCGCGATCGCCTCCCCAGCCCGGCTAGGGCCCGACGATTCGCCGGCACGATGCATTCTCATCTGTATTCGACCGAAACCGCTTGCGGCTTGAGGGAGTATGGACTCAATGCCCGCACGCAGCGGGAATTTGCCACCAGCAGACTCAATGGGTTCTCACCAATCAGTCGAAGTGAAGCTCTGAGAGCTTCGCCCAACGTGGGTCTGGCTCCTGCTCGTGAGCATGGTCGCCCGCCTCGTTGAGGTCCGCCCCACAGACCGGGCAGAGGCCGGCGCAATCCGGCCGGCAGAGCACCTGGGTGGGCACGGTGAGCGCCAGGCTGTCGCGCGCCCACGACCGCAGATCGACGACGCCGTCGCGCACGTAGGGCGATTCGAGCTCGTCTCCCTGACCCGGCTGGGACACCTCGCGCCCCAGCACCTCGAACACCGATTCGGCGTCGGCCAGACAGCGCATGCAGGGCCCGCTGAGCGTCGCCTCGAAGCGCAGGCTCAGCGCATATCCGTCGCCGGTGGTCCGCGAGATGTCGAGGCGGGCCGGAACGACGCTCGGCTCCACGACGTAGCGCTCGCCGGCGAGCTCGAAGGGATCGATGCCGATGTGGAGATCGAGGTGCCGGCCTTCGCCCGACGTGAGCCGGAGACCCCCCAGATCAAATGTGTCAGTACGCAGGGGCATGTACACGAGATTAACCCCTGCCCATGACGGGCCGCCGACCCGTCTCAGCGCAGCTCGCGCTTGAGAATCTTGCCGGTGGCGTTGCGCGGGAGCTGATCGACGAAAACGACTTCGCGGGGCACCTTGTAGCGGGCCAGATGAGTTCGGACGTGGTCCTGGAGCTGGGCCTCTGAGAGCTCGGCGCCGGGCTCGAGGCTGACCACCGCGCGCAGGCGCTGGCCGAACTCCTCGTCGGCCACGCCGACGACCGCCACCTCGCGGATGCCCGCCATGCCGGCCAGCAGGTCCTCGACCTCCCCGGGGAACACGTTCTCGCCCCCCGAGACGATCATGTCGTCGTCGCGGCCGTCGACGAACAGCCGCCCGTCCGCGTCGAAATGACCGACGTCGCCGGTGGCCATCAGCCCGCCGTGGCGGTCCTTGTCGCCGCCGCCGGTATAGCCCTCGAACAGCATCTCCGAGCCGACGAAGATCCGCCCGCTGGCGCCGCCGGCCAGCTCGCCGCCATCGTCGTCGAGGATCTTGACCACGGTGCCGCGCGGTGGCCGTCCCGCGGTGCCGGGCGCGGCCCGCAGGTCGGGCGGGCCCGCCACGGTGGCCCAGGCGACCTCGGTCGAGCCGTAGAGGTTGTAGAGCGCGTCGCCAAAGGCATCCATCACGCGGTTGGCCAGCGGCCCGGGCAGCGCCGATCCGCTGACCGCGATCACGCGCAGCGATGACGTGTCCAGGCGGCGGCGCTCCTCAGCGTCGGCCTCCAGCATCCGCTGGAGCATCACCGGGACGACGACCAGCGCGTCGGCGCGGCACTCGGACACCGCGCGCACGGTCTCCAAGGGGTCGAAGCGGCGCCGCAGGACGATCGTCGAGGACAGCGCGGTGGCCAGGAGGATGTGGGCAAACCCCCAGGCGTGAAACAGCGGGGCGGCGATGACGGTCGTCTCGCGCGCCCGCAGCGGGATGGCCGACAGGAGCGCCGCCATCGGGCCCATCGAGCTGGGCGCCGGCCGGTTGGCGCCCTTGGGGGTGCCGGTCGTGCCGGACGTGAGGATGATCGCGCGGCCCGCCACGGCGGGCGGGGGCAGCGGGGCGTCGACGCGGGTGGCGATGAGCTGGGCCAGCGAGGTGTCGTCCGCACCGGTCTCGGCGGGGTGCACGGCTGCGGCGTCGGGAACGGCGCCGAGGTCGGGAACGGTTGCGGCGTCCGCGACGAAGCAGACCCGGTGACCGCGGGCCTCCTGGACGGTGGCGGCGAACTCGCGGTCATAGACCAGGCCGTCGGCGCCCTCGCGCTGCACCACCTCGGCCACCTGCGGGCCGGCGAAGCCGGTGTTGAGCAGGACGACGTGTACCCCGAGCTTGGAGCAGGCCGCGGCCACCTCGACGAAGCCGCGGTGGTTGCGGCACATCACGGCGAGCGTCCGCCCCTCGGTCAGGCCGTGACCGGCCAGACCCCGGGCGAGCGCGTTGGTGCGCCGCTCGAGCTCCGCGAAGGTGAGGACCCCGTCATCGTCGATGACGGCCGCCGCGGTCGGAAAGCGCGCGGCGCCGCCCACCACGCCCGCGGCCATCGTCGGCCCGAAACGGTGCAGGCCGATGATCGCCCGCATCGCGCGATCGGGACGAGAGGGACGCAACATCCCGGCGCGGGCGAGCGTGCCGGCGACGTGGATGCCATCGGAGAGAGCCACCGCCATCGGAGACATCCAATCATGAGAGCGCCTTTAACCAGATTCTGGGGCAGCGGCGGCGCCACGGCCGGGCCGGGGGGATTTTGGGACACGGCAGCGCAAATGTCCGCCAGCGGCGATGATTACCTGCGATGTCGGACTGGTTTCGCACATACGGCTACGCCCAGGTGCAGGAGGGGCTGCTCATCGGCGCCTATCCCCTGGACGCTGATGACATCCGCATGCTCGCGGCGATGTCCGTCCGCCAGGTGCTCAACCTCGTCGAGGACGCGGAGTACGGCCCGGGCCGGCGGTTCGCCGTCGAGGAGGCGCTGCGCGAGGCCCGCATCCAGGAACATCGCATGCAGCTCACCGACTTCGGGGGGCTGCCCGCCGACGCGCTGGAGGAGGCCGTGCGCATGGTCGTCGGCTGGCTGAAGGCCGACATCCCCGCCTACGTCCACTGCCGGGCGGGCTGGCAGCGCTCGGCCGCCGTGGCCGCGGGCGCCCTCGCGGTCTACGACGGCATCGGGATCGACGAGGCCGTCGCCCTGGTCCAGGAGCGCAAGCCCTCCGCGGACCCGCTGCCGCATCAGAGGGATGATCTGCGGGCGTGGTGGAACGCGCGCAGTCATCTGCATCCTTCGCGCTAAGCGCCCTGTCAGTTGGCTTTGTGCTGTGGGAGGTGGGCGGTGGCGGCGTCGTCACGCCGCAACCTGGACCCGCGCCGCACGGGGGCCCAGCGTTGCTTGCTGAAGCCTGGTGTGGGCTTGGAGGGGCGCCTGGCGTCCGGTGGGCGCCGATTGGGGCCGCAGCGCTACTCGGGGGCCGTGGCGCTACTCGGCGGCGCGGAGGCGGCGGGGGCGCTGCGGTTGCTCGGCGAGGTCGGGGCCGAGGTCGAGCTGGAGGGCGGCGTTCTGGACGGTGCGGGCCGACACGGTCACCGGCTCGAGCTCGGGGAGCTCTGAGCCCTCCGAGACCGCCCCATGGTCGGCGAAGCGCCGGGCGCTCGGCAGGACCCGCGACTCGTAGGAGCCGATCGTCTCGTTGAACGCGCTGACGGTGCGGTTGAGCCGCGTGCCGAGGTTGGCGAGGAGGGTCGAGAGCTTGACCAGGCGGCCGTGGAGCTCGCGCCCGAGCTCGGAGATCTCCTGGGCGGACTCGGCGACCCGCTCCTGCTGCCACCCGTACGCGACCGAGTAGAGCATCGCCAGCAGGGTGGTCGGGGTGGCGATGAGCACCCGCTGGCCCATCGCGTCCTCGAGCAGCGTCGGGTCCATCTCCAGCGCAGCGCCGAGCAGTGACTCACCCGGCAGGAACATGACCACCATGTCGGGCGTAGTCTCGAGCCGGGCCCAGTAGGCCTTGTCGGCGAGCGCCTTGACGTGCTTGCGCAGCAGGCGGGCGTGGCCACGCAGGAACTCGTCGCGCTCGGCCACATCGCGCGCCTCGTGGGCGTCGAGCATGCCCTGCAGCGGTGATTTGGCGTCCACGACGACATGCTTGCCGCCGGGCAGGTTGATCACCATGTCCGGCCGGAGCGTCGTCTCATCGCCGGCGTAGGAGTGCTGCTCGACGAAGTCGCAGTGCTTGAGCATCCCGGCGGCCTCGACGACGTTGCGCAGCTGCATCTGGCCCCACTGGCCACGCGCGTTGGGCTTGCGCAGCGCGGTGACGAGTGCGCTCGTCTCGGTGCGCAGCCGGTCGCTGGTCTCGGCCAGGGTGCGCAGCTGGGCGCTCATCTGACCGCGTGACTCCCGCCGCTCCTGGTCGAGGCGCAGCAGCTGGCTGTCCACCCGGCCCAGCTGCTCCTTGAGCGGCGCCACCAGCTGCTCCACCGCGTGCTGGCGCTTCTCCAGGTCGCCCTTGGCCTCGGTCTGCGCCGCCTGGAGCTGGGCGCGCGCCACCTCGGTGAGCTGCGTCATGCTCGACTGCAGCGCGTCGGCGCTCATCGCTTTGAACGAGGCCGACAACCGCTCCTGGGCGTCGTTGATCGTCGCGAGCTGCTCGACCGCCCGGGCCCGCTCCTGCTCGAGCTCGGTGCTGGCCTTGACGAGGCGGTTCTCGAGCTCCCGCGCCCGTGCGGCCTCGACCGTGAGCGCGCGCAGGCGCGGCCGCAGCGCGACGGCCATGAGGGCCGCGCCGATGACGACGCCGAGTGCAAGCCAGAGAGCGTTCATGAGCGGGCTGCTCAGCATGGCGCGCGACGCGGACGGAACCCACACGCTGCGACAATCCGTACATGGCCGCCGAGAAGATCCGCCGCCGCCTCGTCGTTCACGGCCAGGTGCAGGGAGTTTTCTACCGGGACTCGACACGGCACGCGGCGCGCAACGAGGGCGTCGCGGGGTGGGCGGCCAACCGCAGCGACGGCACCGTCGAGGTCGTGCTGGAGGGCGCCACCGACGCGGTGCAGTCGGTCGTCGGCCACTGCCGCCAGGGCCCGTCCTCGGCCCACGTCGAGTCCGTCGACGAGCACGAGGAGACGCCCGAGGGCCTGACCGGCTTTCAGATCCGGTCAGAGCGCCACGCAGCACATCGCGCTCCCGCGTCGTCAGCGACGGCGGTACATCCTCTGCCTCGGTCTGGGGACCGCCGGCGCTGAGCGGGTCGCGGAAGATGAGCCGGGTCTGGCCGAGGCGGATCTCGTCGCCGTTGCGCAGCCTGTGGGACGCCCAGATCCGCTCGCCGTTGACCAGGTGCCGTTCGACGACCCAGGTCGGTCACGCACCAGCCGGCCGGGAATCGCTCGAGGATCGCGTGCAGCCCGCTGGCCGTCGGGTCCTCGGTCGAGCGCGATGTCGTTCTCGGCTGCCTTGCCGACGTCGTGCGGCGCGATTGCAGCTCGAAGCGCCAGCTCTGCACCCCGAACATCACTTCAACCTGCGGCCCCATGGCGAGAAGCCTAAGCGACGACCACACGCCGCGTGAAGGGGGCGGCGGATGGCGACGATGATCAAGGAGCGTTACGAGATCCTGGAGACGCTCGGTGCGGGCGGCGAGGCGCGCGTGGTCAAGGCGCTTGACCGCAGCACGACCGCGTCGTGGCGCTCAAGATCCGACTGGTCCACGACGACGCAGACGCGCGACGACGCTGCTCAACGAGGCGCGGATCCTGCTGGCAGTCCCGCCCCATCCGGCGCTTCCGCTGGTGCGCGAGGACTTCTTCGACGCTGAGGACTACGTCGTGGCAATGGACTGGGTGGACGGCACCGACCTGGCCAGGCTCCTGCAGGATCGCGGCCGGCCCGGGCCTGGCCCCGTCGAGCGTCCTGGCCTATCTGTCCGACGCCGCGGAGGCGCTCACCCACCTGCACGCCCAGGACCCGCCGGTCATCCACGGCGACGTCAAGCCCGGCAACCTCATCCTCACCAAGGGCGGCCGCGTCAAGCTGGTCGATTTTGGAATGTCGTCGGCGCCCAACGCACTGCGACGCCGCACGCGGCACGCCCGGCTACCGGGCGCCCGAGCTCGCCGCCGGCGGACCGCCGAGCCGGGCCGGCGACATCTACGCCCTGGCCGCCACGGCGTTCGCCCTGCTCACGGGCGCCGCGCCCGCCGGGGGTGCTGCCCGAGTGGGAGGGGATCGACCCAGAGCAGGCCGACCAGCTGGAGGCGGCCATCCGGATGGGCATGACCACCGACCCGGCTCGGCGGCCGGCGACCCCGGGAGAGTTCGTCGAGCGGCTCCGCGCCGGCTGGGCGGAGGCGCTGCCGACCGGGGTGGTCACGTTCTGCATGTCGGACATCGAGGGCTCGACGCGCGATGTGGGAGGCCGAGCCGACCGGCGATGGCCGCGGCGCTCGTGCGTCACGACGAGCTGATCGCCGACTGCGCGGCCGCGCACGGGGGCCGGCTGATCGGCAGTCCATGGGCGAGGGCGACTCGACTGTGTCGGTATTCGATTCTGCCCCTGAGCGCGGTGGCGGCGGCGTTCGACGCCACGCGTGCCCTCGCGGCCGAGCCGTGGCCGGCGGACCTGCAGATCACCGCCCGTTTCGGCCTGCATACCGGCGAGGCCGAGCGCCGCGGAGCCAACTACTCGGGCCGGCGATCAACCTCGCGGCGCGCCTGCGCGGCGCAGGCCGACGGCGGCCAGATCTTCCTCTCCGAGGTCACGGCGGACCTCGTCGCCCGCCATCTGCCGCCGGGGTGCTCGCTGGTCGATCTCGGCCCGCACCGCCTGGCGGGCGTCGGCGGTGCGGGAGCGTATACACGCGCTGAAGGGTCCCGGGGTGTCGACCCCGTTGCCCGGGACCGAGTGCCCATACCGCGGCCTGCTCGCCTTCGAGCCCGAGGACCGCGGGTTCTTCTTCGGGCGCGAGAGCGTCGTCTCTGAGCTGATCGGCCGCTTGGCGCCCGGGCAGGCTGCTGGCCGTGGTCGGCGCCTCGGGCAGCGGGAAGTCCTCGGTCCTGCGCGCCGGCGTGATCGCCGCGGTCCGCGCCGGCGAGGTGCCCGGCGTTCGATCGCGCCCGCGCTGATCACCCCGGGCGCGCGGATCCCGACGTCTGCGATCCGCCAGCGACCCGGGCGAGCTGCTCGTGGTCGATCAGTTCGAGGAGCTGTTCACCCTCTGCGACGACGCCGAGTCGCCGGCTGGCGTTCATCGACGCGCTGCTGTCGACCCGATGCCCGGTGGTGATCGGGGTGCGGGCCGACATGTACGGGCGCCTGGAGCGCCCATCCGGAGCTGGCCCGCGCGGTCGCCGCCAACCAGATCCTGCTCGGTGCGATGACCGACGACGGAGCTCGAGCGGGCGGTGGTGGAGCCGGCGCGGCTGGCCGGGCTGCGGCTGGAGCCCGGTCTGGTGGAGCTGGCCGTGCGCGAGGTGGCCGGCGAGCCCGGTGCGCTGCCGCTGCTCTCCCACGCCCTGCGGGCCACGTGGGAGCGCCGTGACGGCCGGACGCTCACCGTCGAGGCCTACCGGGAGAGCGGCGGGGTCGGCGCCGCGGTGGCGCAGACGGCGGACGAGCTGCTCGGCGGACGATGCCCGCCGAGCAGCGGCGGCTGGTGCGCAACGTGTTCGTGCGGCTCACCGACCTCGGCGAGGACAGCGCCGCAACGCGGCGGCGCGTCCGCGATCGAGGAGCTCGTGCCCGAGGGCGTATCGCCCGAGGACGGTGCAGGCGCTGCTCGAGCGGCTCGCCGACGCCCGGCTGCTGACGCTGGACGAGGGCACCGCCGAGGTGGCCACGAGATGCTCATCCGCGAGTGGCCGACCCTGCGCGGCTGGCTGGAGGAGGATCGGGAGGGCATCCGCCTGCACCGGCAGCTGGGCGACGCCGCCGGCATGTGGGAGGCGGGCGGCCGCGAGCCGTCGGACCTGTACCGCGGCACCGACTGATCGCCGCGGCCGACTGGGCGGCGGGCCCACCGGCCGAGGAGCTCAACGCCACCGAGCGCTGACTTCCTCGACGCCAGCGTGCAGGAGGCAGACCGCGAGCGCCGCACGCAGCTGCGCGCCAACCGCCGTCTGCGTGTGCTGCTGGCGGGCGCGTCGTGCTGCTGCTGGTGGCGATCGCTGGCGGGCGTGGTCGCGCTCGATCCAGCGCCACAACGCCCAGGCGCAGGCGCTGACCTCGGACGCTGAACGGATCGGCGCTCAGGCGCTGACCGAGCCGAACGTGGATCGCTCGCTGCTGCTGAGCGTCGCCGCGGTCAAGCTCCAGAACCGAGTCCAGACGCGGTCTGATCTGTTCGCCGACCTGCAACAGAACGCCGCGCTCATCCGTGTGATCCGGCCGTCCAACATCGAGATCACCGCACTCCGGGTCAGCCCTGATGGTCGCCTGCTCGCAGTCGGGGACGCTCGGGAGCGGTTCGATTCATCGATCTGAGCACCTGGAAACAGAGCGGCGCCACGGTGCGCCTCGAGCACTCGGTCGGTGAGCGCGCTCTGAGCTTCTCTGCGGACGGGCGGACGTTGATGGCTCTGGCGATCGGAGCTGCGCGCTCGGAGCTGTACGCGATCGACGTAGCGCGACGGCGAGCGCGTCGCCTCGGAGCGTGGAGGGGCGCTGACGCCCGTGCCGCCGATCGGCTTCGACGCCGTCGCCTACTCGCCTGACGGCAGGCACGTGGCTGTGACCCACGACATCGATAGCCGGTGGTGCCAACGTCCCGACCGCACGCGCAGCTGCTCATGCTCGACGCGCCCAGCGGACATATCGAATGGCAGCGGCGCTACCCGCTGCGTGCGCGGGCAGGCCGACCCTCAGCTGGTGTTCACGCCCGGCGCGGGCATGCTCGCTCACCTCCGCCTAGCAGGGCGACACGCTTCTCTGGAACCAGCGCACCGGCCGGATCCTCCGCCGCTTCTCGCTCGGTGGCTGCCGGCGATCGCGCCGGATGGCCATACGGTTGCTCTCGGCCAGAACAGCCCGAGCTGCGGGAGACCAGAGCTACCTCGATCACGTTGCTCGATCTGCGCACGGGCCGCCACCGGGCCTTGCTCGCCACGCTCCCCGACTACTGGATCCGGAGCCTGGCGTTCACTCCCGACGGCACGCAAGCTCGCCGGCGCGGCCACCGATGGCATGCACGTGTGGGACCTGGCCTCGGGCAAGATCGTCGAGAGCTATGCGACGGAGGCCGGGCCCGCGCTCGCTGGCGACGCTTGACCCGAGCGGGCACACTCTGATCGCCGGCCAGCAGGACGGCAGCATCACCGCCTACGACCTGGACGGGGGACGGCGTCTCGGGCGCGCGTTCAGCTGGAATGTTCCCGACGCAGGAGCTGCGGTTACACGCCCGTGCATGGCGATCAACGGGCAATCGGACGCTGATGGCGAGCGACCAGGGCGACGGAACGGTTGCGATCGTGAACCTGCGGACGCTCCGGCTGGTACGCACGCTGCCGGCCCGCGATGGCGCTACCTCCGCGGCGATCGCGTTCACGCCCGACGGCCGCACGCTGGTCACCGGCGGAGTCAACCGGCAGCGTCACCTTCTGGGACGTGGCCACGGGTCGCGTCACCGCGAACGCTGCGCTTCGCCGACCCGGTGTGGTGGACGGCGAGTCAGTCCCGACGACAAGCTTCTCGCCGTCCAGACCTGGGCCGCCAACAGCTCTGACGAATCGATGTCGAGGTCGTGCAGATCGCGACCGGCAAGGTGCTCCAGAGCCACATCGTCCTCTCACGGCCCGAATGGCGTCGACTTTCAGTCCCGACGGACGCGAGCTGTTCGCGCTCGGCTGCTGCTGGACCGGCTCCGATTCGACGCTGCTTGCATGGGACGCGCGCACCGGCCGACAGTCTGTTCCAGCCTCGGCGACGCCTGAGTCGCACGCAGGCACTTCGCTGTCTCGCCGGATCTCGCAGCGAGATGGGCGTCGGTACGGCGGGCGGCACGTTCGTGCTGCTCGAACGCTCGAAGCGGCAGGCGGATAGCCGCACCGATCCAGGCGGCGGCCGGCGCAGATCGCGCAGGTCTCGTTCTCGCCCGACGGCCACAGTGTCGCGGTCTCCTCCGATGACCACACCGCCAGCGTCTGGGACCTCCGAGCGCGCACGCCGGGTGGGCAACGCGTTTGGCCCGTACCTCGGGACCGTTCCGTCCGCGTTGTTCGCGCCCAACGGGCGCCTTGTGATCGACCTCCTCGCCAACGGAGCGCGACCGATGCTCCCCACCGACCACCTTCTCGCCTTCCTGCTCACGATCTACGTGCTCATCCTGGTGCCGGGGCCGAGCGTCCTGTTCGTGGTGAGCCGCGGCGTCGCGCTGGGCCGCCGCGCCGCGCTGGCCACGGTGCTGGGCAATACCAGCGGGCTGGCATTCCAAGGCGTGTTGGTCTGCGCGGGCCTGGGCTCTGCTGCTGGCCCGTTCCGACGCCGTGTTCACGACCCTGAAGCTGATCGGCGCCGCCTACCTGATCATCCTCGGCATCCGGACGATCCGCGACCGCGGACATCTGGCCGGCGCGCTCGCCGGACTGGAGATGGAGCCGCGCAGCCCGGGGCGGATTCTCCGCGAGGGGTTCGTGGTGGGCGCCACCAACCCCAAGGGTCTGCTCATCTTCACCGCGGTGCTCCCGCAGTTCATCGACCCCGCCCGGGGTCACGCCACGCTGCAGTTGGCCACCCTCACCGCGATCTGCTGCGTGGTGGCAGTCCTCTCGGACGGCACCTGGGCGCTGGCGTCAGGGACCGCCCGGGACTGGTTTGGCCGCTCGCCGCGTCGCCTGCGCGCGATGAGCGCCGGCGGCGGGATCACGATGATGGCCCTCGGCGTCGCGCTCGCCCTGACGGGCCGCAAGCGCTGAACGGCCGCCCTGCGGACGGCCGCTAGGAGACTTCGGCGGGCTCGTCCTTGCCGGCGAGCCGATCACGGCCGCGCTGGACGGCGGCGATGAACTTCGAGAGGTTGACCTCGAGGGTGTTGAGGATCTCGTCGGCGTAGTCCTCGGCGCCGAGACGGATCTCGCGCTCGCGACCGCGGGCGTCCTCGATGATGTCCTCGGCGGCGCGCTCGGCCTGCTTGGTGATCTCCTCATCGGAGATCAGCCGCTCCTGGCGCTCGCGAGCCTCCTTGACGATGCGCTCCGCCTCGCGCTTGGCCTCGGCCAGCATCTCCTGGCGCTCCTTGACGATCCACCGCGCCTGCTTGATCTCCTCGGGGATCGTCGCGCGCATCTGATCGAGGATGTCGTAGATCTCCTCCTTGTCCACACGGACCTGGTCGGTCAGCGGGACCGGCTTGGCGTTGTGGACGAGATCATCCAGTTTGTCGATGAGTACTAGGACATCCATTTAGCGACCTCTGTTTCGTCAACGGCCGACCCGTTCCTTCAAGGCCTCCGCCACCTCGACCGGCACCAGATCGTCGATGTCACCGCCGAACGTGGCGAGTTCCTTCACACCGCTTGACCTGAGGAAACTGTACTTGGGCGATGCCATGAGGTAAACGGACTCGATATCGGGGGCCTGGCGCCGGTTGAGCTGATTCATCTCCAATTCGTACTCGAAGTCGGAGATGGCACGCAGACCTTTGATGATCGCCATCGCCTTCTTCTCACGGGCGAATTCGACCAAGAGGTTAGAAAACGTCGCGATCGTCACGTTGGGCAGGTCGCCGGTGGCGTTCTCCAGGAAGCGAATCCGCTCCTCGGCGGAGAACAGCGTCTGGCCCTTGCGCCACGGCAGGTTCACGATGCCGACGACGACCTCGTCGTACATCGCGGAGGCGCGGCTGATCACGTCGAGATGCCCGTAGGTCACCGGGTCAAAGGTGCCGGGGCAGATGGCGATGCGGTTATCAAGCGGCATGGATCTGGATCAAGGTGTCGCCGTAGCGGCGCTCGTCGAGCAACGTGAGCTCGAGCCCGAGTGGGCTGCGCCGGTCGCTCTCTGCCACTACCCGCGCCTCGGCGGCAAGTATCGGCATCAGTGCCGACGACAGCTCCCGTCCGAGGGTGCTCGCGTGGCGGTATGGAGGGTCGAGGAAGACCAGATCGTATTGACGACCGTCGCGAAGTGCGGCCTGGAGGAACCTCGCCGCGGGCTGGGAGACCACCTCGGCCTCCAGATGAAGGGCCTCCAGATTCCGGTTGATCGCAGCCACCGCCGACCGCGCGGAGTCCACCAGAGTGGCCTCCCCCGCCCCGCGCGACAGCGCCTCGATGGCCAGGGCCCCGGACCCCGCGAACAGGTCCAGGACGCGGAGATCGTGGACGTCGCCGAGGATGCTGAACAGCGCCTCGCGGACGCGGTCAGAGGTGGGGCGGGTGGCCCGGCCCTTGGGGGCCGTCAGCTCTCGGCCGCCGTGGGTTCCGGCGATGACGCGCATTCTGGGTCTGCGATTGTGCGGCGGTGGCTGGTCTGCCGTGGGATGTCTGCCCTGGGTATCAGCGCACGTCAACTGCGGGCTTGGGAGGGGTGGGATGCGAGCGTAAAGGTGGGCTTTGCAGGGGGTCTTGGGAGATAACCCCCATGACATAACGGTTATCTACCAAGACCCCCCGGGGGACCCGCCGCCGGCCGCCCGTGCCGCCCTCGAAAGCCCGCCGTTGACGTGCGCTGATACCCAGGGCAGACGCCGAAAGCCCACGACCACCACCACAAGCCACCAGCCACCGCCATCCCCAGCCCCTCAGGCCCGAATCGGCGCCCGCGCCTCCTCCCCGAACACCCCCGCCAACGCCTCAGCCAGCAACGCGTGCTCGGGCAGCTCCAGGTCGGGGTCCGCGGAATCGATCACCTCGGCGCGCATCCGGGCCCGCTCCTGCAGCTCGCGGTCGCGCGGCAGCTCGGCCACGCGGAACTGAGCCAGACCGCTCTGGCGGGTCCCGACCAGCTCCCCCTCTCCCCGGAGCTCGAGGTCGATCTCGGCCAGGCGAAAGCCGTCCGCCTCCGAAGCGAGCGCTCGGAGGCGCGCCGAGCCCTTGGGCCCGAACAGCAGGCACAGCGAGGCGTGCTCGCCGCGCCCGATGCGCCCGCGGAGCTGGTGCAGCTGGGAGATCCCGTAGCGGTCGGCGTCCTCCACCAGCATCACCGTGGCGTTGGGGACGTCGATGCCCACCTCGATCACCGTGGTGGCCACCAGGACGTCGGCCTCGCCGGCGGCGAAGGCCCGCATCACCTCCACCTTGTCGGCGGGGCGCAGCTGGCCGTGCATCAGCACCACCCGGAAGTCGCGCAGCTCGCCGGTCCGGAGCCGCTCATACTCGGCCACCGCCGCGCGCGCGGCCAGGACCTCGGACTCGGACACCAGCGGGCACACCACGAAGGCCTGGCGCCCCGCGCGCAGCTCCTCGCGGATGCGGTCATAGGCCCGGGCGCGCTCGCGCTCGGTGGTGCAGAGGTGGGTCTGGATGGGCTGGCGGCCCTTGGGCAGCTCGCGCAGAACCGTGAAGTCGAGGTCCCCGTACTGCGAGAGCGCCAGCGTCCTCGGGATCGGCGTGGCCGTCATGTGCAGGACGTGCGGGCTGCGGGGGGTGGGACCGTGCGACTGCCTTCGCATCCAGGGCGGCGCGCTGGCGGACCCCGAAGCGGTGCTGCTCGTCGACCACCGCCACCCCGAGCGAGGCGAAGCGCACCGGGTCTTCGATCAACGCGTGCGTGCCCACCACCAGCGAGAGCTCGCCGGAGCCGAGCTTGCCCAGGAGATCGGTGCGCCGGCGCCCCGGCGTGGAGCCGGTCAGCAGGCCGATGGGGACGGCCTCGCCGGGCATGAGCGCCTGGATGGTGGCGAAGTGCTGCTCGGCCAGCGGCTCGGTGGGCGCCATCAGCGCGCCCTGGTAGCCCTGCTCCACGGCGCGCAGCAGCGTGTAGAGCGCCACGACGGTCTTGCCCGAGCCGACCTCGCCCATGAGCAGGCGCTGCATCGGCCGGTCCCCGGCCAGGTCGCCGTCGATCTCCTCCATCGCGTGCCGCTGGTCCGCGGTGGGGGCGAACGGCAGCATCTCGGCCAGCCAGCGGGCGCTGAGCTCGGGCGCGCCGTCGAGCACCGGCGCCTGGCTGCCGGCCCGCCGCAGCCGGCGGCGGCGCAGCAGCGCGAGCTGCACGAGCAGGAGCTCGTCGAAGGCCAGCCGGCGGCGGCCGACGGACTGCTCCTCCTCGCCCTCCAGGTGCACCGCGGTGAGCGCGCAGCGCCGCCCGGGGAGCCGCTCGGCCACCCGCAGCTCGGCGGGCAGCGGCTCGGGCACATCGGCCAGCGCGCCGGCGTGGGCGCGCACCAGGGCCAGGATCTGGGTGGAGGACAGTCCCTCGGTCGCGGGGTAGTGCGCGACGCCCTCGGCGCCGGCGCTGGCCTCGGTGGTGCGCGCGTGGCCCTGGACGCGGAACCGGTTGCGCGCCTCGAACTTGCCGTGCAGGACCAGCCGCGTCCCCGCCGGGTACTTGGAGGCCAGCCACGGCTGGTTGAAGAAGGTGGCCTTCATCGTGCCGCTGCCGTCGGCCACCGTGGCCTCGACGAGCGGCCGCATCCCACGCCGGCGCACCGGCCGCGAGGCGATCGAGCGCACCTCCACCACGACCGTGGCCGTCTCCCCGGAGACGAGCTGGGCGACCGACCGGGCCTCGCGCCGATCGCGCGGCAGGTGCTCGAGCAGATCGCCGACAGTGGTCAGGCCCAGCCCCGCGGCGGCCTTCTCGGCCTTGGCGTGATCAAAGCGCAGGCGCACGGCGAGCGCCGACGGGCGTGGGTAGCGCACGGGCGCCTCGGCCAGCTCGTCGGGCGAGAGCTGCCGTGACTCAGAGAAGGCGGTGACGGACATCGGCGGCCGTGAGGATGATGACCGGGCCGCCGGTCATCAGCGCCCGATCAGCCGGTCAGCAGCGGCCGACCCGGCCGGTCACGCAGCGCTACTCAGCCGAGAGCAGCCACCAGTAGCTGGGCTGCCCGCCCTCGGACAACTCCAGCTCGGCGTCGCCGCCGGCCAGCGCCTCCACGGCGGCATCGTCGAGCGGGGCGTCGGCGCCGCGCAGCAGGGTGATGAGCTCGGCGTCCTCGCCCAGCCGCGCCAGCACGTCGCGCAGCGTCTCCTGAGGGGATCCCCAGGCCACGATCTCGTCCTCGACGAAGCCCACCGCCTCGCCGGCGTGGAAGCGGCCCTGGGCGTCGTCGCGGCCCGCCGGGGCGACCGCACCGGTGCGCACCCGCTCGAGCGTCTCGAGCATCGCCTCCGCGTTGTCGACGGCGCGGCGCGCCGGGTCCAGGGCGACCGCCGCGGCCAAGCCCGCCTGGGGCGAGCGCGAGGCGACGACGGAGACGGTCTTCTCCGAGAGCTCGGCGGCACGCTCGGCGGCCATGATGACGTTGGAGCTGTTGGGCAGCACCACCACCTCCTCGGCCGGTACGGCGTGGATCGCGGCCAGGAGGTCGTAGGTGGAGGGGTTGAGCGTGGGGCCGCCGTCGAGCACGCGCAGGCCGAAGCCGGCGAACAGGTCCGCCATCCCCTCGCCGTTGACGACGGCCAGGCCTCCGCACACCGCCGATATGGCCGGCGTCTCCAGGCGCTGGTCGCGGCGCCGGACCTGCTCGCGCATGTCGGCGACGTCGAGGTGGGAGACGACGCCGGCGTCGGCGAACAGGCCGGTCGCCGCGTCGGGGTCGTCGGTGTGGACGTGGATCTTGAGCGTGGTCTGGTCGCCGACGACGAGCACGGAGTCCCCGAGACCCTCCAGCTCGGCGATGTAGCGGCGCTGCTCCAGGCCGGTGCCGGTGACGGCGAAGTTGGTGCAGTAGCGGAACGTCGTCGAGGCGTGCTGGGGATGGGTGACCCGGGCGGCGCGATGATGCTCGAGCGCCGGCGCCTCGGTGCCGCGCAGCGCGCCCACGATCCCTGCCAGCAGCACCGTCAGGCCGTAGCCGCCGGCGTCCACGACGCCCGCGTCGCGCAACACCGGAAGCAGGTCGGGGCCGCGCTTGACTGACTCCTGGCCGGCCTCCAGGGCGCTCTCGATCACACTCGCGATGGCGATGTCCTGCTCCCCGGCGGTGGCGTCGACCTGGAGCCGCGCATCCGGGATGTGGGCGATCTCGGAGGCCACGCGGTGGGCCATCTCGCGCACCACGGTGAGAATCGTGCCCTCGGCCGGATCGCGCACCGAGCCGTAGGCCTGATCGGCGGCACGGGCCAGCGCGGCCCCGATGAGCACCGGGTCGACCAGCTCGCCGGGGCGGCTGATCAGCTCCTCGGCGGCGCCACGGATGAGCTGGGAGAGGATGACGCCGCTGTTGCCGCGCGCGCCGAGCAGCGCGGCGCGGGCCACGGAGGCGACGATCTCGTCGCGCCCGATCTCGTCGATGGTGCGGCCCTCGGAGGCGTCGGCGAGGCGGTCGAGCTCCGTGAGCACGGCCCGCAGCGTGAGGACCATGTTGTCGCCGGTGTCCCCGTCGGCGACGGGGAACACGTTGAGGTCGTTGACCTCCTCGCGGCGCGCTTCGAGCGCGGCCAGCCCCGCCTCGACCAGAGCACGGAAGCGCACGATGCTGGGATCGGAGATCCCAGTCTGATCGGTCGCTCGCCCGGGTGCGGCCACCGTCAGATACTCAGCGGGCTTTGGTGATCTTGCCGGCTTTGAGGCAGCGCGTGCAGACGTACACGCGTCGCGGGGTCCCGCCGTCGTCGATGCGCACCCGCTGGAGGTTCGGATCGAAGCGGCGCTTGGTCGCGACCATCGAGTGGCTGCGGTTATTGCCGAAGGACGGACCCTTGGCGCACACGTGACAAAGTTTGGGCATCGCGGGCAGTATAGGAGACGAGTCGCGCACGGACCCCGCGACCCGTACCATCCGTATCTGATCGTGGATTTGAAACGAGCCAGCCGGGTACATCACCGCCCCAATGGGTTCTAGAGGGCAGTCCCGGGCAGAGCCCACCGACCTGCGCCTCCCGGATCGCTACCGGGTCCGCCGCCGACTCGCCACCGGCGGCATGGCAGCAGTGTGGTGCGCCGAGGACCTGGTGCTCGGGCGCACCGTGGCCGTCAAGGTCCTGGCCGAGCGGTTCGCCCACGACGACATGGCGATGCGCCGCTTCAAGCGCGAGGCGCGCGCCGCCGCTCGCGTGTCCACCCACGCCCACGTGGTCACGATCTACGACGTCGGCGACCTCGAGGTCGACCCGCGTGACGTCGACTCCAGCGCGCGCCCGTTCATCGTCATGGAGTACCTGGCCGGCGGCACCGTCGCCGATGCCATCCGCGTCGGCGCGGTGAGGCGCCAGGAGGCGGTGCGCTGGATCCGCGAGGCGGCGTCGGCCCTCGATCACGCCCACGCCCGCGGCATCGTGCACCGTGACATCAAGCCCGCCAACTTCCTGCTCAACCGCAGCCGCGTCCTGCACGTCGCGGACTTCGGGATCGCCCGGCTGGTCTCAGAGGACACGATCACCAGCAGCGGTGAGCTGTTCGGCACCGCCGCCTACCTGTCGCCGGAGCAGGCGCTCGGGCGCGAGGCCACCGGCGCCTCGGACCGCTATGCCCTGGCCGTCACCGCCTTCGAGTTGCTCGCCGGCGAGCGACCGTTCGACGCGCCGCATTTCGCCGCCCAGGCGCGCCAGCACATCGAGGACGACCGCCCGCGCGCCTCCGAGCGCGACCGGACGCTGCCGCCGGCCGTCGACGACGTCCTGATGCGCGGCATGGCCAAGGAGCCGGATGAGCGCTTCGAGACCGCCGGCGACTTCGTCAACGCCCTGGAGACGGCGCTCTCGGGCGGCATCGCGGTGACGAGTCAGCGGCCGTCGACCCAGCGCCGCCGCGCCCGCACCTCAGGCCACTTCGCCGGCGCCGCCGGCGTGGGCGCGCACCGGCAACGGCCGTGGCCGCTCCGGGGCCGCCCGCACGCGCGGCACCGGCACCTGGCACCCCCCCACCGCCACCCACGCTCCGCGTCCCGAGCGCGCAGGATCGTCTGACGCCTGGACGGCGGCGAGCCTCATCCAGGGCGGATCCTCCGCGCGCCGGTTCACCGGCCGGGTGCTCGCTCTGGTGGCGCTCCTGGTCGTGATCGGGGGCGTCGGCGCGCTGGCGCTGGTCGGGCTCGGGGGCTCCAAGCGACCGCCACAGCACGCCTCGACGCCGCCCAAGCGCACCGTCACCCACGTGGCCGCCACCAACAAGCCCAAGCCCGCCACCACGGCCCCGGCCCCGGCGCAGGCGCAGACGCAATCCTCGACCTCCACCACGCCGGCCACCGCCGCCCCGCCGACCGCCGAGCAGCTTCAGCTCACCGGCCACAACGAACTGCTGGCGGGCAACTACCCCGAGGCGATCGCCACGCTGCGCAAGGTGCTCTCGACCGCGGACCCCAGCAGCACGACCTACGCCTACGGCCTGTATGACCTCGGCGTCGCCCTGCTGAAGTCAGGCGACCCCACCGACGCCGTGCCGATCCTCGAGCAACGGCTCAAGATCCCCAACCAGACGCCGGTGGTGCAGCAGACCCTCCAGCAGGCGCTGCAGGCGAGCGGACAGGCGCCGGCCCCCGGGAACGGCCAGGGCCGCGGCCGGGGCCAGGGGCGCGGTCATGGCAGCCACGGCAACTCGGGCGGCGCGGGCCTCGCCCCCCCGGGCCAGGGCAACGAGCACGCCAACTTCGTCGACTGAGCGGCAGCGCCCCGGCGGCGCTCCGGTGCTCAGACCGAGAAGCCGGCTTTCCCCCGCCGCCCGCTCAGCTCGTCCTTGACGTCGAGCGCGGCCAGCACCGCCTCCACGGCGTGGCGGCCGCTGTCGCGCTTGGCGCCCCCGGCCACGCGGGCCAGCGCCTGATCCATGGTGTCGACGGTGAGCACGCCGAAGCCGCACGGCACTCCGCTGTCGAGCCCCACCCGCGCGATGCCCTCGGCGGCCGTGGTGCAGACGTAGTCGTAGTGGTCGGTCTCGCCGCGGATCACCGCGCCGAGGCAGACGACGGCGTCAAAGCGCCCGGACTCGGCGGCGTACTTGGCCACCAGCGGCAGCTCGAAGGCGCCGGGCACCGAATAGCTCTCGACCGTCATCACGCCCGCCTCGTCCAGCGCGGCTCGGGCGCCCTCCTCCAGCTTGTCGGCCAGCTCGGTGTAGAAGCGCGCTACGCAGAGCGCGACGCGCCGCTCACCGGCCATCGCGGCGCTGACGGTCCTGTTCGTGCTCGCGCTCCAGCATCTCCTCGTCGAGCGCCAGCCCCTGGTGGTGCAGGGTGTGGCCGAGCTTCTCGCGCTTGGCGCGCAGGTAGCCCTCGTTGTGGGGGTTGGGAGCGGGCTGGATGGGGATCTGGTCGGCGACCGACAGGCCGTAGCCGGCCAGGCCGGAGATCTTCTTGGGGTTGTTGGTGAGGATCCGGATGCTCGAGAGCCCCAGATCGACGAGGATCTGGGCGCCGATCCCGTAGTCGCGCAGGTCCGCGGGCAGGCCCAGGCGCAGGTTGGCGTCGACGGTGTCCAGGCCCTCCTCCTGCAGCTTGTAGGCCTTGAGCTTGTTGAGCAGGCCGATGCCCCGCCCCTCCTGGGAGAGGTAGAGCAGAACGCCCGGCCCTCGCCCTCGATCATCGCCAGCGCGGACTCGAGCTGCTCGCCGCAGTCGCAGCGCAGCGAGTGGAACACGTCACCGGTCAGGCACTCGGAGTGGACGCGGACGAGCACGTCTGACTCGCCGTCGACGTCGCCCTTGACCAGGGCCACGTGGTGCTTGTTGTCCACCAGCGAGCGGTAGCCGACGGCCACGAAGTCCCCGAAGCCGGTGGGCAGCTTGGTGGCGACGACCCGCTCGACGAGCTTCTCGTGGCGACGGCGGTAGGCGACCAGGTCGGCGACCGTGATCATCTTCAGGCCGTGGCGCTCGCAGTACGGGATGAGGTCGGGCACCCGGGCCATCGTCCCGTCCTCGTTCATGATCTCGCAGATCACGCTGGACGGGTTCAGGCCGGCGAGCTTGGCCAGGTCGACGCCCGGCCTCGGTCTGGCCGACGCGCTCGAGCACGCCTCCGGCCTTGGCCTTGAGCGGGAACACGTGACCGGGCTGGACGAGCTCGCGGGGGCTTGACTTGGGGTCGATGGCCACCTGGATCGTGCGGGCGCGGTCGGCGGCCGAGATCCCGGTGCTGACGCCCGAGCGCGCCTCGACCGAGACCGTGAACGCGGTCTCGAACGCGGACTCGTTCTTGGCCGCCATCAGGTCCAGGCCGAGCTCGTCGCAGCGCTCGGCGGTGAGGGCGAGGCAGATGAGGCCGCCGCCCTCCTTGCGCATGAAGTTGATCGCCTCGGGGGTGACGAACTGGGCGGCCATCGTCAGGTCGCCCTCGTTCTCACGGTTCTCGTCGTCGCAGACGACGACCATCTTGCCCTGGCGGATGTCCTCGATCGCCTCTTCGATCGTGGCGAAGGCCGACTTGGTGGAGCTCATCGCGCGCTTGCCACCAGCCTCTCAACGTATTTGGCCAACACATCCACCTCCAGGTTCACGGTTGTCCCGACCTCGGCGTGGCCGAGGTTCGTCCGTTCCAGCGTCTCAGGGATCAGCGAAACGGTAAACGATGCGTCTCCGAGCCCGGCCACGGTCAGCGAGACGCCGTCGACGGTGATCGATCCCTTGTGGACGACGTAGCGCAGGATCTCGTCGCCGGCCTCGATCTCGACCCGGCGCGAGAAGCCGTCGGGAGCGACCGCCGCGCACGGTGCCGACGCCGTCGACATGGCCCTGGACCATGTGCCCGCCGAGCCGGTCTGAGAGCCGCATGGCCAGCTCGAGGTTGACCGGGCTGCCGGCGCGGGCCTCGGCCAGCGAGCTCAGCCGCAGGGTCTCGTTCATCACGTCGGTGGAGAACGCCGTCGGCTGGACGTTGGTGGCGGTCAGGCAGACGCCGTTGACCGCGATCGAGTCGCCCTCGCTCAGTTCGCGAGGCCAGCGAGGAGGAGACGATCAGCCGCACGCCGTCGCCGGAGCGCTCCACCTCCTCGATCCGGCCGAGGTCGGCGATCAGCCCGGTGAACATCGGCGACCGCCCCCTACCACTTCCGGATCCGGGCCGAGACGAGCAGGTCGTCGCCGATCCGCTCGCACTCCAGGCTCTCGGCGCGGACGGCGTCGGCGATCTGCTCGGCGCCCTCGCCCTCCAGCGGGTCGCGGGCGGTGCGCCCTCCGAGGATGAGCGGCGCCAGGAACAGGCGGATCTCGTCGATCTCGCCGGCATCGAGGAACGCCCCGGCGAGGCGGGGGCCGCCCTCGAGCAGCATCGAGCCGATCCCGGCCGCGCCGAGCTGGTCCAGCGCCGAGACGACGCGGGCGGGCTCGTTCTCGCCGGTGGCCACGATCACGTCGGCGCCGTGGGCCTCCAGGGCATCGGTGGCGGCGCGGGGCGCCGCGCGGGAGACGACCACCGTCAGCGGGATCTGGCGGGCGTCGCGCACGAGCTGGGCGTCGAGCGGGAGCCGGCCCAGCGAGTCGAACACGACCCGCCGCGGCTGCCGTGTCACGCCCTGGGATCCGGGCCGTGAGCAGCGGGTCGTCGGCCAGGGCGGTGCCGATGCCGACGGCGACGGCGTCGCACTCGGCGCGCCAGTGATGGGCGCGCTCGCGGCTGGACTCGCCCGAGATCCACTTGGAGTCGCCGCGGTGGGTGGCGACCTTGCCGTCGAGCGTCATCGCCGACTTGAACAGGATCCACGGCCGGCCGGTGCGGGCCCGCTTGCGAAAGGGCTGGTTGAGCAGCTTGGCGCGGTCGGCCAGCTCGCCGTCGTCGAGCACCACCTCGACGCCGTCGTCGCGCAGGATGCCCAGGCCGCGGCCGGACGCGTGCTCGGAGGGATCGTCGGAGGCGACGACCACGCGCAGCGATCCCCGCCTCGCGGATGGCGTCGGTGCACGGCGGGGTGCGGCCGTGGTGGCAGCAGGGCTCCAGCGACACGTACAGGGTGGCGCCGGCGAGGTCGTGATCCCCGGCGGCGCGGATCGCCTCGACCTCGGCGTGGGGCGCGCCCAGCTCGCGGTGATAGCCCTCGCCGATCGGCCCGTCGCCGTTGGCGATCACGGCTCCGACCAGCGGGTTGGGGCTGACCCTGCCGCGGCCCTGCTCCGCGATTTCGATCGCGCGAGCCAGGTGGCGGCGATCGGTATCGGCGATGGTGGTCATTGGCGCTTCGGAGCATAGTTCGGGGCACATTTACCGCTCATAAGTCGGTAGACGCTCATCTCGGGGCCGGGGCGGGCGTACTGGCTGGGGTAGTAGTCGATCGACCAGTCGAAGCTGAAGGGCACGGCGCGGCTGCCGTTGGCGAAGGGGCTGATGTGGTACATCAGCCGCGCCTGGTTGGCCAGTGCGGCGTAGTAGGCGATCGCCGACGGGGCGATCTTGGGCTGCGCGAACGAGCGCCCCGCCTGCAGCGATCCGATCACCACCCAGCAGTACCCGCCGTTCTCGTACTCCTGGAGCAGCTCGGGGCGCAGGGTCCGCTCGTACTCGTCGATGGCCACGTAGCGGTGCTCGCCGAGGGGCAGGTGGTTGCCGTTGGCGTCGACGTCGGTGACGTAGGGGTTCCACAGCTGCCAGCGCGCGCCGGTGGGGGTCCATTGCAGCGAGCGCCCGATGTCCTGACCCCAGTCGTCGGACACCACCGGCTCCACCACCACCTTGGCCCCGGCGGGCACGTGCCTCACCATCCAGGCCCGCGTGACGTTGCGCGTGTCCGCGCGCGAGAGCACGACGTCGTTGTGGATGGCGGCGGAGAGGCTCTGGCCCAGCATCACGACGGCCACCGCGCCGGCGGCCACCACCACCGGCATCCGGCGGGCGCGGATCAGCCAGCGGGCCGCCTCGACCGCGCCGTAGGCGGCGAGCAGGGCGACGATCGGGAACACCGGCATCAGCCAGCGGCCGAAGTAGCGCTGCTGGTCGCCCATGAACACGATGAACGCGATCGGCGCGGGCACGAGCACCAGCGCCAGCGCCAGGCGGCGGCGCAGGATCAGCATCACGCTGCCGGCGAGCGCGGCGATCGTCGGCGCCCAGCCCAGGCCCCAGGTGAACGTCCAGACGTAGAAGGCGGTCCCGCTGGCGGCGGTGGTGCCGAGCTTCTCGGGATCGGAGCCGCCGGCCAGCGCCTGCTGGGTCGTCACCCCGGCGTGGAAGGCCGAGAAGTCCAGCACCGAGTACGGGTTGGCGGCGATGAAGGCGAGCACCGCGCAGGCCACGGCGAAGGCGAGCCGGCGCATGGCCTTGAACGGCGCGCCGCCGGCGCCGTCGCAGATGGCCGCCGCGATGAGGCACACCGCCGTGATCGCGCCCGTGTACTTCGTGGCCGCGGCCAGCCCGATGCCCACGCCCGCGATCACGTAGTCGCGCCGGGCCCCGTTGCGCAGCACCCCGGCCACGCCGTAGAGCGAGAGCGCCACCGGGGCCAGCGCGGGCACGTCGTTGAGCGCCAGGTGGCTGTAGAAGATCGGCAGGAAGGCGAGGCCGAAGATCGCCGCCCCCAGCAGCGCCGCGGTCTTGTTGAAGAGACGCTCTCCGGCGAGGTAGGTCAGCCACACCGCCACGGTGCCCAGCACCGCGGCGACGACCCGGGCCACCACGAACACCTCGGTGGGATTGGCGACGTAGGCGCGGCGAACCGCGTCCGGGCCCCCGAACCACAGCTCGAAGACGAAGTGCAGCAGGTAGGAGTACGCGGGCGGATTGAGAAAGTACTCGGGGTTGTAGTCATGCGAGAAGAACGCGATCGCCCGCGGCACGAAATGCGTCGCCTCGTCGGAGTTGTAGCTGTAGGGCAGTCCCTGCTTGATGCCCCACAGGCGCAGCCCCAGCGTGGCGGCGAGCAGCAGCCAGAGAGCGGGCCGGTGCAGGTCTCGCCGGCGACCGTCCGTGGTCCGGATCCAAGCACCGCGACGGCGGCCTGGCGGTGGCGGCGGCACCGCAAGCCGACGGGGTGGCTCGGGCGTGCTTGCCGTTGCCGTGTCCATCTTCATATACGAGTATCCCGCTACCGTGTGATGAATAGCGCGCCCCACGGAGCATTGACTCGTCCGCACTCCCCCGGCGCGGCGCAATTGCAGCGGTAGGGCCGGCGCCCGAGGACCATGAAGCTCATCATCCAGATCCCCTGTTTCAACGAGGAGGCGCAGCTCCCCAATACGCTCGCGCACCTGCCCCGTGAGCTCGAGGGCTTCGACTCGGTCGAGTGGCTGATCATCGACGACGGCTCCACCGACGCCACCATCGAGACCGCGCGAGCCCACGGGGTCGACCACGTCATCAAGCTCACCAACCACAAGGGTCTGGCGCTGGGCTTCCAGGCGGGCCTCGACGCCGGGCTCAAGCTCGGCGCCGACGTGATCGTCAACACCGACGCCGACAACCAGTACGACGGCCGCGACATCCCCAAGCTCGTCGCGCCGATCCTGCGCGGCGAGGCCGACATGGTGATCGGCGACCGCCAGGTCAACTCCAACGAGCACTTCAGCTGGTCCAAGCGGCGCCTGCAGCGCCTGGGCTCGTGGGTCGTGCGCCAGGCCTCGGACACCGAGGTCCCCGACACCACCTCGGGCTTTCGCGCCTACAACCGCGAGGCGGCGCTGCAGATGCAGGTGGTCTCCAAGTTCACCTACACGCTGGAGACGATCATCCAGGCGGGCAAGCTGCTGGTGGCGGTCGACCACGTCGCCGGTCCGGACCAACCCCAAGACGCGCGAGTCGCGGCTGTTCCCCTCGATCCCGGCCTACATCCGCCGCAACGGCCTGTCGATCTTCCGCATCTACTCCCAGTACGAGCCGCTCAAGGTGTTCTGGGGCGGCGCGCTGGTGATGGGGACCCTGGCCTTGGCGATCTTCGTCCGCTTCGTCGTCTACTTCATCGACGATCCCCACAAGGCCACCGGGCACATCCAGTCGCTGATCGCCGGCGGCGTGCTCTTCAACGCCGCGATGCTGCTCGGCGCCCTGGGCGTGATCGGCGACCTGCTGGCGGCCCAGCGCACGCTGTCGCAGCGCACCTTCGAGCGCATCCGTCGCATCGAGCTGCAGCTCGGCGTCGGTCCGTCTCACTACGAAAAGGGCGGGGACCCCGCCCGCAAGCCGGGCCCGGCGAACGGGACGGACACCGAGGATCGCCAGGCGGTGGAGGTGTGAGCTCGGGCACCGCGGTGCCCACCGGCAACACCTACGACAAGTACGGCTCGACCAACCCCGTCGTGCGGCGGCTGATGGCCGGCTTCGAGCGGACGCTGGACGAGCTGTTCACCATCGCCGCTCCGTCGACGGTCCTGGACGTCGGATGCGGCGAGGGCGTGCTCACCGAGCAGTGGGCGGACCGCACGACACCAACCGCGCCCACCCGGATCGTCGGCATCGATCTGGAGGACCCCAAGCTGGCCGCCGAATGGGCCGGGCGGAGCCGGCCCAACCTCAGCTTCGCCGCGATGGAGGTCGAGCGCCTGGAGTTCGGCGACGGCGAGTTCGAGCTGGTGGCGGCCACCGAGGTCCTGGAGCACGTCACCGAGCCCGAGCTGGCCCTGGCCGAGATGGCTCGCGTCGCCAGCCGCCACCTGCTCGTGTCGGTTCCCCACGAGCCGTTGTGGCGGGCGCTCAACATGGCTCGCGGCGCTTACCTGCGCCAGCTGGGCAACACCCCCGGTCACCTCAACCACTGGACCCGCCGCTCGTTCGTGAGCCTGCTCGGCCGCTACGGCGAGGTGGCGGAGGTCCGAGCGCCGTTCCCGTGGACGATGCTGCTCGTGCGAGTCCGCGCGTGAGCTCGACCACGACGGCGCCGGCCGGCGGAGGACCGCCGACCGGCGACGATGGCGGACGGGGTGGGCGCGACGAAGGCGCCCCGCCGCAGCAGTCGTTCGCGTCGGGCGCGCGCATCCTGACCATCGGGATCGCCTCCACCGGGATCTTCACCTTCGCCTACCTGGCCACCTCCAGCCACGTCCTGGACGCGGCCTCCTACAGCCGGATCTCGCTGTGCTGGGCGGTCATGTTCGTGATCCTGTCGGTGATCTACCGGCCGATCGAGCAGCTGCTCTCGCGCACGATCGCCGATCGCCGGGCCCGGGGCCTGCACGGCCACTCACTGCGGATCCCGGCCTCCATCCAGTTCGGCTTCGCGCTGGCGTTTCTGGTCGTCGCCCTCGCGCTGCGCCCGCAGATCCAGCAGGGCATGTTCGACGGCTCGGCCGCGCTGTACTGGATCCTCGTCATCGGCGTGCTGGCCTACGCCGGCAGCTACTTCGCCCGCGGATGGCTGGCCGGCCACCAGCGCTTCGCCCTGTACGGCGGGCTGGTGTTCCTGGAGTCGACGTCGCGCTTCCTGTTCCCGCTGGCGGTGGCCCTCGGGATCGGCTCGGGCCAGTCGCTCGTCGGCCTGGGGATGGCGGTGGCGCCGTTCGCGTCGCTGTCGGTGATGCCGCTGGCGTTTCGCCGGATCCGGGGCCACACGCCCCCTGTCGCGGCCGACCCCGAGGCCGTGGTCGCCGCCGACGCGGCAGCCACCAGCGAGGGTCCCGCCCAGGCTCAGCTCGAGGAGGACAACACGGAGCTGTCGCTGCGCCACGGCGCCGGGTTCGCCGTGTCGGTGGTGGGGATCATGTTCTCCGAGCAGATGCTGATGAACGCCGGGGTGCTCATCGTGGCCGCCAAGAGCGGCGGGGGCGACCTGACCACCGGCATCGTCGGTTTCGTCTTCAACGTGATGCTCATCGTCCGCGCCCCGCTGCAGCTCTTCCAGGCGATCCAGACCTCGATCCTCCCGCACCTGGCGGGCCTGGAGGCCCGCGAGGGCGCCGCCGAGTTCCACAAGGCGATCCGCACCACGGTGCTGGTGATCGCCGCGTTCGGACTCGCCGTCTCGCTCGGCCTGCTGCTGATCGGGCCGGCCGTGATGACCGCCCTGCTCGGCGACAAGGGCGGGTTCTCCTACGGGCGTGTCGGCCTGGCGGTGGTCGGGCTCGGGATGGGCCTGCACCTCATCTCCGGCACGCTCAACCAGGCGGCCCTCGCCCGTGGCCGGGCGTCGTCGGCGGCGCTCGCCTGGCTGGTGTCAGCCGCGGTGTTCGTCATCTTCGTCGCCACCGGGAGCGGGACCGGCGGGGCCGAGGTCACCCGGGTGGAGGTCGGCTACTTCGGCTCCACCGCGATCCTCTGCGCGCTGCTGTGGCTGCTCTACCGGCGCGGACCGGCCACTGCGTCCTCGTCGCAGCTCACGCCCGCGGCGAGCTGAGGCGCGCAGCGTTTACGACCGCTGAGGAGGGAGGCGTGCGCGTGGTGCCCGCGTCGGCGGCGAAATCTTGAACGCACAGATCGCACACCGGCATTTCTCGGAGAGTGTGTCGTGGACCGGCACCTATGTTGAAACGTCAGATCACACGGTCCGGATATCGGGGGCGTGCGTCGTGAGCGCTCAACGTGGAAGCCCTAGCCGCTCTTCCCCAGCCGTAGTAGACGCTGCGCTGCGCCGAGCCGTCGAGGGCCCGGAGGACAGAGACCAGCGACGCCGCGGCTACACAGCCCCGGCGGCGGCGACGATCCGCGCGTAGGCGGCGGCCGGGTCGTCTGACCCGAACACGGCCGAGCCGGTGACCAGGAGGTTGGCGCCCGACTGCACGACGGCACCGGCGGTCTGGTCGTTGATGCCGCCGTCGACCTCGAGGGCCACCGTCTCGGGCAGCGTCCGGCGCATGCGCTCGAGCTTGCTCATGGAGTTGGGGATGAAGGTCTGAGCGCCCCAGCCCGGGTTGACGCTCATGCACAGCGCCAGGTCCAGCGTCTCGCGCGCGACCTCCGCCAGCGCATCGATCGGGGTGGCGGGCGCCAGTGCGGCGCCGGCGGTGCACCCGGCCTTGCGGATGAGGTCCAGCGTGTAGTGGACGTGCGGCGTGGCCTCAACGTGGATGGTGATGCTGTCGGCCCCCGCCTTGGCGATGTCCATGACGTGGCGTTCGGGCCGCTCGACCATGAGGTGCACATCCATGATCGCGCCGGCGTCGTGGATGAGATCGGCGAGGGCGGAGACGACGACCGCGCCGAAGGTGATCGGCGGGACGAAATGGCCGTCCATCACGTCGACGTGGATGACGCGCGCACCGGCGGCCAGCACCTCGGAGACCTGGGAGCCCAGCTTGGCGAAATCGGCCGACAGGATCGACGGAGCCACCCGCCGGTCGCTCAGGAGGGCCGCACGCTCGGGTGCCATGGCCGGCTAGACCTCCTGGAGCATGCTGCCCTGGCAGTGGTTGCACTCGACGATCGCGGTGCTGGACATGCGCACGATCGTGGAGTGCTCGCCGCAATTGGGACACACGGAGACCAGCTCGTAGCGCCGCATGCAGTAGACGCAGCGGTAGTTGCCCGGCACCGCGGTCGGCCGCAGCCACGGCTCCCCGCAGCCAGGGCACTCGGGACCGAGCTTGGGGGCTGGCTCGCTCATTACTTGAAGACTAACCGGACCGTGGTCGTGCCGGCCGTAACCGTCAACGGTGCAGGCGGGCGATGAAGAACCCGTCGGTGCCGTCGGTGTCGGGGGCCAGGCGCACGGGGGCGTCGGCCTCCCAGTCGGGGTGGCCGGCCAGGAACCCGTCGATCACGTCCTCGGACTCCGCCCGTGAGATCGTGCACACCGAGTAGAGCAGCGTGCCCCCGGGGCGGGTCGCGGCGGCGCCGGCGGCGAGGATGCGGGTCTGCTGCGGCGCCAGCTCGGCGATCCGCTCGGGGCTCGTGCGCCAGCGCAGGTCCGGCCGGGACTGGAGCGTCCCCAGCCCGCTGCAGGGCGGGTCGACGAGCACCCGGTCAAAGGCATCTCCGGGCCGCACCGCCCCCGCGTCGCCGGTCTCCACGGTGGCCGAGCGCACCCGCATGCGCGCCAGCGTCCGCCGCAGCGCGTCGGCGCGGCCGGGGTGGCGCTCCACCGCCACCAGCTCCCCCTCGTCGCCGGCGAGCGCCGCCAGGTGGGTGGTCTTGGCCCCCGGGGCGGCGCACAGGTCGAGCACCCGGTCGCCGGGCTCGGGCGCCAGCGCATGCGCCACCGCCATCGAGCCGCGGGACTGGGGCATGAGCTCCCCGCGCCCCCACTGGGGCGAGGCGTGGGCGTCAAAGGGGGCCTCGAGGATGAGCCCTTCGGGGAGGCCCGGCGCGGCGCGGGTGGCCACGCCCAGCTGCGCCGTGACGTCCGCGACCGATGCAACGAGCGTGTTGACGCGAATCGACGACTCAGCCGGCTGATTGACCGCGGACAGCAGCGCCCGCGCACGCTCGGGTCCGACCTGGTCCCACCACAGCTCGGCCAGCCACACCGGCACCGAGTGCAGGACCGCCGCGTCCGCCGGGGTCTCGTCGCTGAGCCCGTCGAGCAGCTGCCGGCCCTCGCGCAGGGCCCGGCGCAGCACGGCGTTGACCAGGCCGCTGCCGGCGCGGGCGTGCTCCTTGGCCAGCTCCACGGACTCGTGGACGGCGGCGTGGTCGGCGACCCCGTCCATCAGCAGGAGCTGCATGAGGCCCACCCGCAGGGCGGCGAGGACGGGGGCGTCGAGGCGCGTCAGCGGCCGGTCGGTGAACGCGGCGGCGACGTGGTCCAGGGTGGCCTTGCGCTGGACGGTCCCGTAGGCCAGCGCCATGGCAAACGCCCGATCGCGCCCGTCGAGATGTCGGCTCTCGGCCTCGGCATGAAAGGCGCGATCGGCGTAGGCGTCCTGCTCGAAGACGCGCCGCACGACGGCGTAGGCGCACTCCCGCGCCGCTGATACCCCGCTCGGCATCGGCGGTCAGCTCCGCAGGCCGCGCAGGTAGGCGTCGCCGGCCATCGCCTTGCGCCCGGCAGGTTGGACGGTGATCAGCTCCAGGGTTCCCGGAGCACAGCCGAGTATCGGCCCCCGCCCGCCCCGCTCGTCCAGGCGCAGCTCCCCCGGCCCCGGATCGCCGGCCTGTGGCGGCCGGGCCGCCGCCTCCCACACGCCCAGGCGCTCGGACCGGTCCGCACCCACGCCGGTCAGGGCGGCGCCGATGTGCGGGCTGAGCGCGCGGACGACGCGCTCGAGCTCGACGGCGGGCCGGCTGGGGCTCAGCACGCGGTCCTCGGCGGTGATCTTCTCGGCGTAGGTGGCGCCCGCCTCGTCCTGCTCGGTGAACGGCGGCGAGGTATCCAGGGCCTCGACGAGCAGGCGGCCCCCGAGCGCAGCCAGGCGCGGGGCCAGCGTCCCGTAGGTGTCATCGGCGGCGATCGGCTCCTGCGCCGACAGGCACACCGGCCCGCTGTCCAGGCCCTCGGTGAGGCGCATGATGCACACGCCGGTCCGCTCGTCCCCGGCCATGATCGCCCGCTCGACCGGCGCCGCGCCCCGCCAGCGCGGCAGCAGCGACGGGTGCACGTTGAGCATGGGGTGCGCGGAGAGCAGCGGCTCCTTGATCAGAGCGCCGAACGCGCACACCACGACGGCATCGGGCGCCGCGGCGGCGATCCGCTCGCGGGAGGCCTCCTCGTTGACGGACTCGGGCTGATCGGTGTCGATGCCGAGCTCGCGGGCGAGCTCCAGGACCGGCGGCGAGGCCAGCCTGCGACCGCGGCCGCGCGGCCGGTCCGGACGGGTGACCACGAGCTGCGGCGCGTGAGGCGAGGCGGCCAGGACGCGCAGGACCTGGGCAGCGAACTCCGAGGTGCCGAGATAGACGATGCGCAACGGGGCCGGCGCCCGGTCAGGCCGAGGGGAGCGCCTCGCGCAGGGCCTTCATGGCCTCCTTGCGCTGCGAGCGCGAGATGCGGTCGAGCACGAGCACCCCGTCGAGGTGGTCCATCTCGTGCTGGATGACGCGGGCCTCCAGCCCGGAGGCCTCGATCCGCAGCGGCTCGCCGTACTCGTTGAGCGCCCGGACCACGATGTTGACGGGCCGCTCGACGTCCACGTGGACGTTGGGAAGACTCAGGCACCCCTCCTCGAGCGTCTCCAGCTCGTCGCCGACCCATTCGATCTCCGGGTTGACGAGCGCCGCCACCGGCGACTGCTGGTGGACCCGGTAGACGAGCAGCCGGTGCAGCACGCCGACCTGGTTGGCGGCCAGCCCCACGCCGATCGAGTCGATCATGAGCTGGCCCATGCGCTGCACCTCGTCGCGCAGTGCGTCGTCGAAGCGCTCGACCGGGCGCGAGCGGGTCCGCAGGACCGGCTCGCCGAACTTCTTGACGTGGGCGAGCGCGGCGGCGCGGCGCGCCGCCACCTCGGGATCGAGCTGGGGCTCTTCCTCGGCGCCCTCGAGCTCGGTGACCTCGGTGTCGAGCTGTTCCTGGTCTGTTGCGCTTTCGGCCATCAGATATTGAGTCTAGTTATGGGCCCCGGTCCGGCGCCCTCTCGTCGCGCCCGATTACTGGGGATCGACGTCGACGCTGACCGAGGCGCCACGCCGCGCGGCGCCCGGCGCAACACGGTCCACCGCCCGCCCCACGGCGTCGATCGCCGCCTGGCGCGCCTGCGCCTTGATGACGAGCTGGCTGCGGGCGCGGCCGCGCAGGCGAAACAGCGGCGCCGGTCCGAGCACCGCCGCGTCCAGGCTCGCAAGCTCGCCGTGGATGGCGGTCGAGGCCTCCCGCGCCAGGGCCTCGTCCTCGGCCGAGCACACGACCCGGATGAGCGACGAGTAGGGCGGATAGCTGAGCGCGCGCCGGCGCTCGAGCTCGTCGGCGATGAACCCCTCGGAGTCATGGCGGGTGGCAAAGCCGATCGGGCGGGCGTCGGGGGCGAGCGTCTGCACCAGGACTCTGCTGCCCAGGGCGCCCCGCGCCCGTGCGCCCGGCGAGCTGGGTGATGAGCGCGAACGTCCGCTCCTCCGCACGAAAGTCGGGGAAGCGCAGCGTCTGGTCGGCGTCGAGCACGACCCCCAGCGACACGTCGGGGAAATCATGGCCCTTGGCCACCATCTGCGTCCCCACGAGCACACCGGCCGGGGCCGCCTGGAAGCTCTGGAGCGTCCGCGCGCGCTCGGGCAGGCTCGATGAGTCGGCGTCGAGGCGGAAGATCGGGAACGGGTGCGCGGGGTCCGATCCCAGCGCCTCGCGCAGCTCGTGCTCGATGCGCTCGGTCCCGGCGCCGTGGCGCGCCACCGACACTGACGCGCAGGCGCTGCAGCGATCAGGCATCCGCTCCCGGTGGCCGCAGTGGTGGCAGGCGATGAAGTGAGCGTGGCGGTGCAGCACGAGCGCCACGTCGCAGTTGGGGCACAGCCACACTCGGCCGCAGGCGCGGCAGGAGAGGAAGTTGGACCACCCGCGGCGGTTGAGGAGCAGGATCGCCTTACCGCCGGCGCGGCGCAGGTCGGCGAGGGCCATCCGCGTCTCGGGGTGAAGCGGCTGGTGGCGGTCACGCATGTCGAGCACCTCGACCGCGGGCATCGGGCGGCGGTCGACGCGCTGGGTGAGCGCCAGTGGCTCCATGGCCAGCACGCTCTCGGGCCGCGGGGTGGCGCTGCCGACCACAAGCACGGCGCCGTGGCGGTCGGCGCGCTCGCGGGCGACGGTGCGGGCGTCGTAGCGCGGGTCGCCCTCGTGCTTGTAGGAGCTCTCGTGCTCCTCGTCGACGACGATGAGCCCGATGTCGTCAAGCGGCGCGAACACCGCCGAGCGCGGGCCCACGCACACGCGCGCCTCGCCGGCGCGCAGGCGCATCCACTCGTCGTGGCGCTCGCCCACGCTGAGCGCCGAGTGCAGCACCGCGACGACGTCGCCGAAGCGGGCCTGAAAGCGCCACAGCACCTGCGGAGTGAGCGCGATCTCGGGCACGAGCACGATCGCCGTGCGCCCGGCCTGCAGGGCCGCGTCCACCGCCCCGAGGTAGACCTCGGTCTTGCCCGACCCGGTCACGCCCCGGAGCAGGAACCCGGGATGGCCCGGCGCGGGCTCGCGGAGGGCCGCCACCAGGCGATCCAGGGCGGCGGACTGCTCGGAGGTGAGCGGGGGCGCCGTGGCCGAGGCGCTCCCGACCTCGTGGCGGACCGGGCGCCGTGGGCGGGCCTGACGGTCGATCGCGACCAGACCGCGCGACTCGAGGCGCCGCAGGCCCGGGGTGTCGAGCTCGGCGGCGACGGTGGGGCCGCGCTCGGCCAGGGCCTGGAGCAGTCCGCGCTGGCGGTCGTTCAGCCGCGCGCCGTCGTCAGAGAGGGCCGCGGAGCCCGCCGGCGTCAGCGCCGCGACGAGGGCGAGCTTGGCGCCCGTGCCCACCGAGGCGCCGGGGGCGAGCATGAGCTGGAGCGCGCGTGAGGGCGTCGAGCAGTACTCGCGGGCCATCCAGCCGGCGAGGGCCACGAGGTCAGCGCCGACGCCGGCCCCGATCACCGCCTCGGGCTCGACGAGGCGATCGGGGTCGAGCTCGGAGCGCTCGGCCAACTCCACCACGACCCCGAGCGAGCTGCGCGCGCCGAACGGCACCCGCAGCAGCGACCCCACCTCGACATCCTGGCCGGGCGCGAGCCGATAGTCGAACGGACCGCGCACCGCGCGGGTCCGGGTGAGGGGCTCCACGCGGGCGATCATCGCCGCCCGACTGTAGTGCGGCGGGGTGTCGGCGCCACGGCGGCAGTCGCCGTTAGTCTCTTTGGCCGTGGATCCCGAACCGGGCGAGGAGATCTTCTTTCACGGCCACCCCTCCTGGCGGTCACTGGGCCTGTTCTATGCCAAGGGGCTCGTGCTGGTCCTGCTCGGCGGGGTCATCGCCGGCGTGGTGACCCGCATCACCGCCCATCACGTGCAGGCCGGCTGGGTGAGCGTGGCGGTGGTGGTGGTGTTCCTGGCGCTGGTGGTCATCGGGCAGATCCGGCGGATCGGAACGACGTACTCGATCACCAACCAGCGGCTGACGATCCAGACCGGGATCCTCTCGCGCGATGTCCACCAGACCCGCCTGGAGCGCATCCAGAACGTCAACTCCAGCCAGACGCTGTTCGAGCGGCTGCTGCGGATCGGCACCGTCGAGTTCGACACCGCCGGCGAGTCGCAGTTCGACTTCGCCTTCCGGGGCGTCGGCAATCCGAGCGGGATCGTGCGCACCGTCGACCGCGCGCTGCACGCCCTGCGCGGCCGCGAGACCTCGCCGGCCGCCGACGTCTGAACCGCCGCCCGCCCGCCGGCCGGCCGGCTATCGCTTGACGGCGACGGTGACCTGTGTGGTCGAGTCAGCCGCGCCGCGGGTCGAGGTCAGGCCGACCCCGGTGATCCGCTGCAGATCGGGCATCAGCCGGGCGCCGAGTGACCCGGCGGTCAGCCCGGTCTGCTGGCTGGCGCCGACCAGCGCCGCGAGGTTGGCGAAGACGAGCGAGGTCACCCGGCGCGCGCCGGAGCCGAGCACGCCGGTGAAGGCCGGATCGCGCGACAGCGGGCGCGTCTGCTGGGCCACGTCCTGGATTCCCTGAAGGCCGGTGGAGATGACGACCAGGCCCCGGAAGACGGCGTAGTCGAGCTGGAAGCCGGTGGCGAGCTGGAGCTGGTGGGCGGTGACGCCGGCGACCTGGCGGTCGTTGAACACCGGCACCGAGCTCTGCTTCTTGCCCGGCGCCGAGAACAGTTGGGCCAGCGGCGCCTCGAGCGCGGCGAGCTCGCGCTGCGTGCGCGACTGGTCGGGGGTGCGCGCCACGATCACCAGCGTGGGCGACCGGCCGCCTCCGACGATCGCCAGCGCGGCCTCGCGGTGGAAGATCGAGACGAGGTCTGAGACGTTGACCCCCTCGGAGCGCAGCGCCGAGCCCAGGCGGGTGAGCAGGGGCCCGATGCCGCCGGCCAGCCCGGCCGCCGAGCCGGCGTTGAGGACCTGGGGCGCGACCTTGTCGAGATCGGCGACGTCGAGCAGGAGCGATGACGTGGCCGGCATCAGTGCCGGCAGCGACGGCGTGAACGTGGTCGGAGCCGCGCCGCCCGAGCCGAGCTTCACCAGCCCGGGATCGAGCGCGCTGTGGATCCGGATCGCCGCTCCCTTCTGGGTCGGCGTGAGCGCGATGGCGACGCCCTGGAGCGCCGGCTGGGAGAGCAGGGAGCCGACGGCGCCCAGGATCCCGCTCTGGTCGGCCAGCACCCGGCGCACCCCGGCGGCCGAGGCGTAGGCGTCCAGCACCGATCCGCCGCCCTCGCCGGCGACCGTCCGCCGGTAGACGGCGCTGCCCGCGAGCGATGGTGTGGCGCCGGCGGCGACGTCGATCGCGGCGCGCACCCCGGCGTCCTGCCCGATCACCAGATCGCCCCCGGCGAAGGCGAGCTCGGTGCCGTTGGGCGCCGCCAGCAGGCCATGGCCGCGGTAGCTCCCGTGTGCCGTCGCTCCCACCGAGTGCAGGAATGACCGGGCGCGGCCCTGATCGGTGACGGCGACGACGATGAGCACGCCCGCGGTCGACGTGGCGGTGTCCAGCAGCGCCAGCGCGGCATGGCCGCCCAGCCACGGTGAGACGTCGGTGGCGAAGTCGACCGCGTGACCGCCGCCCAGGACGCCACCCAGCCGGCTGATGGCCGCGGCGCCGAGCACCGGGAAGTCCGGGAGCCGCTGCGCCACCTCGAGCGCCTGGGTGACCGCCGGGTCGCCCCGGTCGATGGTCAGATCGACGTAGGCCAGCGCGTCTGATGGGATGACCGCGGCGGGTCCGCCGGTCCCTCCCCCACCGCCACCGCCCGCGTTGCCCCCGCCACCGCTGAGCAGGACGGCGATGAGCGCGACGAGCGCGGCCACGCCCAAGAGCCCGATGACCGCCGCGGTGCGGCGGCGCCGGTGGATGGTCGCCGTCGGCGCCGGATCAGCCACGCCGGAACTGTATTGCGCTCAGGCGGCGGCGTCGCGTGCGCTGGACGCGCGGCGTTGCTTGCGCTCGAGTGCGGACCGCCGCTCCTCCCGGTCAGTCGCCGGGCGTCGCTCGTTGCGCTCCACGAAGTCGATGATCGCCGGGACGCCCTCCAGGCGGTAGCGCTCGCGCAGGCGGTTCTCGATGAAGTAGGCGTAGTCGCGGGTCACCCGCGTGCGGGAGTTGACCTGGATCGAGAAGCGCGGCGGGCGCTCGGCGGTCTGGGTCATGAAGATGAGGCGGAGCCGGTGGTTGGCGGCGGCGCCGCGGGCGTTGGCGGGGCGCTTCCCGACCGGGGGCTGGCGCGCGGCCACCACCTCGGAGAGGAAGCGGTTGAGCTGAGGCGTGGGGATGCGCGTGCGCGTGCGATCGGCCAGCGCCACCGCCTCGACGAGCAGCCGATCGACATGGCGTCCGGTCTTGGCCGAGGCGGTCAGCAGCCGGGGCCGCAGCCGGAGCTTCTGATGGGCCCGGGCGCGCTCGTGGTCCAGATCGACGTCGTCGGCGATGTCCCATTTGTTGAGCACGAGCGCGGTGGCGCAGCCGCTGCGCATGGCCAGCTCGGCGATCCGCAGGTCCTGGGTGGTGACCCCGTCGGTGGCGTCGCACACCACCAGGGCGACGTCGGCGCGCTCGGCGGCGCGGCGGGAGCGCAGCGAGGTGTAGTACTCCAGCGACTCCCCCACCTTGGCCTGGCGGCGGATGCCGGCGGTGTCGACGAGGATGAGCTCCCGGCCGTTGAAGGTGATCGGGAGGTCGATGGCGTCCCGCGTGGTGCCGGCCACCGGGGAGACGATCACGCGCTCCGACCCGGCGAAGCGGTTGAGGAGCGACGACTTGCCCACGTTGGGCCGGCCGATCAGGGCCAGGCGCACCGCGTCGTCGTGGCCGTCCTCGTCGGGAACGTCGGGCGCCAGGGCCGCGATCCGGTCAAGCAGGTCGCCGGTGCCCAGCCCCTGGGCGGCCGAGACCGCGATCGGGTCACCCAGGCCCAGGGCGTGGAACTCGGCGGCCAGCGGCACGTCCTTGGCGGTGTCGACCTTGTTGGCCGCGACCAGCACCGGCAGCGGCGAGCGGCGCAGCAGCTCGGCCAGCTCCTGGTCGCCGGGGCGCATGCCCGCCTTGGCATCGACGACGAGGACCGCGGCGTCGGCGTCGGCCAGCGCGGCGCGCGACTGGTCCTGGATCTGGCGGGCCAGCGTGTCGCGATCCTCCAGGTCGACGCCGCCGGTGTCGATGAGCGTGAACGCGCGGCCGTTCCAATCGGTCGGCAGCTCCTTGCGGTCACGCGTGACGCCCGCCTGCTCGTGCACGACCGCCTCCCGGGACTGGGTGAGGCGGTTCACCAGCGAGGATTTGCCCACGTTGGGATATCCGATGATCGCGACCTTCATGGTGCGTCGAGGCTAGCGGCCGCGCGAAGCGAGCACGCAAAAGGCCGGCATCCCTGCCGGCCCGGCTGCGTCGGATACGTCGGTCAGTGACTGCGGGACAAGGCTGATTGCTGGAACGTCCCCTGGCCGCAGAACTTGCGCATCTAGTCGTGCATCCGCGGGTCTACATAGAAGTTGTAGAGCTGCGTGTCACTCTTTTTACTGCCGACGAACGTGAACCGCACCAGCTGCCATCCCGGCATATCGCCCGGGTCGATATTGAACGGATTCGAGAGCGTCCAGCCGGACTGGCCGCCGACGGCGCCCACGTTCTCGGCCTTGCTCTCGCTCTTGGTGCCGGCGTACGCCACAAGGATCTGGACGCTCTGGGTGCCGGCGGCATTTCGCGCCATCGTCCGTGCGGTCGGGTAGTCCGTGGACACGCACATCGGCGGGCTGATCGCCTGGGAGCCGCTGGTCAGGTCGAGCACCGCACCGGTGCCGGCCTGGCCCGCTTGGACCGAGGCGCCTCCGCTCAGCGTCCACCCGGTGCCATTGAAGGATCCGGGGGTCTCACCCGGGGCCAGCGTGTACCAGTTGCTGTCACCCGCCGAGAGGAACGGCTGGGTCGGCGTCGGGGCAACACAGGTGGAGGTATCGCCCCACGTCATGCCGCTCTCGTCGACCTTCGTGGCCAGCGCCGGGCTGGCCGCCATGCATACGACCGCGGTCGTGAGGAGGCCGCAGACGCTCAGCGAGCGCGCGCGGCGGTTGAGACGGAACTGCTTGATCACTGTATTCACACCTTCCGTGGTGAGCACATCCGGCCGGTTCGCTGCCGCTGCGAGTGGCAAGCGGCCCGGCTGCGCCTCCCCCGGCATCGTGCCAGGGGTGCCCTGCTCAATCGTGGTTCAACACGTCGATTGTCGGCCGGAGAACAGGCGTTCGTGCGGTTGGGGCAGTTTTATGGACACTTGTCCAAGGCGGCGCGCCTCGCCGTCAGCGCCCCGCGGCGACCAGGGCGACGATCCGGGCCACCACCTCGTCGAGGGTGAGGTCCGTCGAGTCGACGGTGTGCGCGTCGGGCGCCGCCTGCAGCGGCGAGTGCTCGCGCCCGGTGTCGCGCTCGTCGCGGATGGTCTGCTCGGCCAGGACGGTGGCGGGGTCCACGCCGAGCTGATCGGCGCGCCGCTGCGCCCTCGCCTCGGGGCTGGCGGTGAGAAAGACCTTGACCTCGGCCTCCGGCGCGACGACCGTGCCGATGTCGCGCCCCTCGGCCACCCAGTCTCCGTCGGCCAGCAGCCGCCGCTGCTCGGCCACCATCGCCTGACGCACGTCGGGCTGGGCTGCCGCCACCGACGAGGCCTCCGTGACCTCAGCGCTGCGGATCGCCTCGGTCACGTCGCGCCCGTCGAGCAGCACCCGCTCCCCCAGCTCGATGCGCAGCGTCGGTGCCACCTCGGCGGGCGGGCGATCGCGCTCCAGCGCCGCCAGCGCGACCGAGCGATACATCGCGCCCGAGTCCAGGTAGGTGAAGCCGAGCGCGCGGGCCACCCCGCGCGCCACCGTCGATTTCCCGGCCCCGGCAGGGCCGTCGATGGCCACGACCATCAGCCGGCCGCCAGCGCCGCGATGTCCTGCGCGAAGCCCGGATAGGAGACCTCGGCGGCCTCCATTCCCACCACCTCGACGCCCTCCTGCGACGCCAGCCCGGCCACCGCTCCCAGCAGGGCGAGGCGGTGGTCGCCGTGGGCGTCGATGCGGCCACCCCGCAGGGTGCCGTGGCCGCGCACCACGAAACCGTCCTCGAGCGCGTCGATGTCGGCCCCGAGCCCGCGCAGGCCGTCGACCACCGTGGCGATGCGGTCTGACTCCTTGACGCGCAGCTCGCCGGCGCCCCTCACCATGGTCTCGCCCTCGGCGAAGCAGCCCAGCAGCGCCACCAGCGGGAGCTCGTCGATGGCCAAGGGCACCTCGTCGGCGCCGACCGTGGTGGCCTCGATGGGCCCGTAGCTGACGTCGAGATCGCACACCGGCTCGGCGGCGGTGAAGGCGCCGGGCTCCTCGACCTCGCCGACGACGATCGCGCCCATTCGCTCCAGGATGCGCAGGAAGCCCGCCCGGGTCCAGTTGACGCCCACGCCCTCCAGGACGAGGCGCGCGCCGGGCACGAGCACCCCGGCGGCGATGAGGAAGGCGGCACTGGAGAGGTCGCCGGGAACGTGCACGGCCTCGAGCTCGAGCTCGTCGGTGTTGCCCACGCTCGAGGCGTAGCCGCCCCCCTCGGTGGCGTGGCGATCGACGCGGGCACCGGCGCCGGCCAGCATCCGCTCGGTGTGATCGCGGCTCGGGATCGCCTCCAGGACGGTGGTGGTGTCGGTGGCCAGCCCGGCGAGGAGTACGCACGACTTGACCTGTGCCGAGGCCACGGGCAGCTCGTAGGTGATGCCGTGCAGCCCCGCACCGCGCACGGTGAACGGCGGGTAGCGGCCCTCGGTCACCTCGAGCTGGGCGCCCATCTGCGCCAGCGGGCCGGCGATCCGGTCCACGGGGCGCCGGCGGATCGAGGCATCGCCGTCGAGGGTGAACGCCGCGCCCTGCTGGAAGGCCAGCCAGCCGGGCAGCAGGCGCATCAGGGTGCCCGCGTTGCCGACGTCGATCGGCTCGGCGGGGGACTGGGCGTTGCGCATCCCGCAGCCGCGGATGAGGACCTCGCCGTCGTGGCGCTCGACCAGCGCCCCGATCCGGCGGACGGCATCCAGCGTCGAGCGGGTGTCGGCGGCGTCGAGGTAGTTGGTGATCCGCACCGGCTCGGATGCCATCGCTCCGATGATCGCGGCGCGGTGGGAGATCGACTTGTCAGCGGGCGGCACGACGCGCCCACGCAGCCTCAGCCCGGGCTCGAAGCGCGCGTTCATGGCCGGGCCACCGGGAAGCCGAGGCCGGCGATGAGCTCCTGCGCGCGCTCGGTGGCGGTCTCGCCGGCGATCCACATCGCGATGACGCCCTCCTTCATGTCGCTGGCCGGGTACAGGGCCATGTCGTTGATGTTCACCCCGGCGCGCCCCAGCTCGAGCGCGATCTGCGCCACCACGCCCGGCTGGTTGGGCACCGAGGTGCGCAGCTCATGCAGGTCACCTCCGGACAGCTGGGCCTCGAGCAGCCGGCGGCGGTCCTCGGCGGCCCGCTCGTTCCAGGCGGTGATCCCGGGCCCGTCACCCTCGCTGAGCGCCGCCCGCACCGCGTGGAGGCGCTCGATGGCGCCGTCGATCTCGGCGGTGAGGGCGTCGCGGTTGGACAGGTAGATGTCGGTCCAGATGGCGCTGGGCGCCCCGGCGACGCGCGTCGCGTCGCGGAAGCTGGGACCGGTGGCCGGCAGCCGCGCGGGTGGGTGAGGGTCGTCTTGAAGGGTGGCGGCGGCCTGGGAGACGAGCACGTTGGCCAGCACGTGAGGCAGGTGCGAGACCGCGGCGAGGATGCGGTCGTGGGTGTCGGCGTCGATGGCGGTCGGCCGCGCGCCGATCCCGTGCAGCAGGCGGTGCAACCGCTCGTAGAGCATGCCCGAGGTGGCGGCGCTCGGGGTCAGGTACCAGGTGGCCGCCTCGAACAGGTCGGCGCGGGCGTGCTCGACACCGGCGTTCTCGGCCCCGGCCAGCGGGTGGCCGCCGACGAACCGGGGGTCGTCGTGGGCGGCGACGACCTCGCGCTTGGTCGAGCCGACATCGGTGATCACGCAGTCCGCCGGCGCGGCGGCCAGGGCCTCGCCGACCAGCGCCGACAGACCGCCGACGGGTACGGCCACGAACACCGCCTCGGCGTTGGCGACCGCGGCTCCGACCGTGCTGCGCGCGCAGTCCAGCGCGCCGAGCTGGAGCGCGCGCTCGAGCGCCTCGGGCGAGTCGTCGTATCCGGTGACCTCGGCGCCGAGACGCTCGCGCGCCGCCAGGGCCACCGAGCCGCCGATCAGTCCGACGCCGAGTACCGCGAGCCGCATCGACTCACCGACGCGTCTAGGCCGCGAGGCGGCGCGCACGCACCGCGTCTGCCAGACCGTCGAGCACCTCGACGGTGGTGTCCCAACCGATGCAGCCGTCGGTGATCGACTGGCCGTAGACGAGCTCTGAGTGATCGCTCAGGTCCTGGCGCCCGGCGACCAGGAACGACTCGATCATCACGCCGACGATCGTCCGGTGCCCGGCCGCGATCTGCCCGGCGACCGCCGCGGCCACCTCGGGCTGGCGCTCGGGCTGCTTGCCGCTGTTGTCATGGCTGAGGTCGATCATCACCCGCTCGGGCAGCGAGCTGGCCCGCAGCAGCTCGACCGCGTGGGCGACATCCTCAGCCCCGTAGTTGGGGGTGCCCTTGCCGCCGCGCAGGATGACGTGGCAGTCCCGGTTGCCGCGGGTGTGGAGGATCGCCGAACTGCCGTTGACGTCGATGCCGGCAAAGGCGTGGGAGACGCCCGCGGCGCGCACCGCGTCGACCGCGACCTGGACGTTGCCGTCGGTGCGATTCTTGAAGCCGACGGGCATCGACAGGCCCGACCCGAGCTGGCGATGGATCTGGCTCTCGACGGTGCGAGCGCCGATGGCGCCCCAGCAGACCGTGTCGGAGATGTACTGCGGCGTGATCGGGTCCAGGAACTCGCAGCCGACGGGCAGGCCCAGCGCCAGCACCTCGAGCAGCAGTCGCCGCGCCGTCCGCAGGCCGCTGTTGACGTCGCCGGAGCCGTCGAGGTGGGGATCGTTGATGAGCCCCTTCCAGCCGATCGTCGTCCGCGGCTTCTCGAAGTAGACCCGCATGGCCAGGCACAGGTCGTCGGCCAGCCGCTCCACCTGCGCGCTCAGCCGTTCGGCGTACTCACGGGAGGCGTCGACGTCGTGGACGCTGCAGGGGCCGACGACGACCAGCAGGCGGTCGTCGCGACCGTCGAGGATCGCCTGCACCTCGGAGCGGCCGCGCAGCAGGACGTCGACATGCTCCTCGGTGAGCGGGAGCTCACCGATCAGATCCCGCGGCGCCGCCAGCGGCACGAGCCGGTCGATCCGCTGGTCGCGGACCGAGTCCGAGCGTTCGGTTCCGGTGAACGTCACCGGGCGCTCGCCACCGGCTCCTCCCACAGCGCCTTGCCGCCCACGGCGGCCGCGGCGCGCACCCGGTCCAGGTACTCGGGGAATTCGTCGGCCACCAGCTGCTGGGCCGCGTCGCAGATCGCCCGGTCGGGATCGGGGTGGACCTCGACGATGAGCCCATCGGCGCCCGCGGCGGCCGCGGCCAGCGACATCGGGCCCACCAGGTCGCGCCGTCCGGCGGCATGGCTGGGATCGACGATCACAGGCAGGTGGGTCATCTCCTTGAGCACGGGGATCGCCATCAGGTCCAGGGTGAAACGGTACGAGGTCTCGAACGTGCGGATCCCCCGCTCGCACAGCATGACGGACTCGTTGCCCTCCTTGAGCACGTACTCGGCGGCCATCAACAGCTCCTCCAGCGTGCTCGACAGGCCGCGCTTGATGAGCGCCGGGCACCCGGAGCGCCCGATCTCAGACAGCAGCGTGTAGTTCTGCATGTTGCGGGCGCCGATCTGGATGACGTCGGCCACCTCCAGCACGGCCTCGAGGTCGCGCGCATCCATCACCTCGGTGACGATGGGCAGGCCGGTCTGGGCCTTGGCCTCGGCCAGCAGCCGCAGCCCCTCCTGGCCCAGGCCCTGGAAGGCGTAGGGCGACGTGCGCGGCTTGTAGGCGCCGCCGCGGAACATCGTGGCCCCCGCCGCGGCGACCGTGTGTGCCGTGGTCAGCGTCTGCTCACGGGACTCGATCGTGCACGGGCCGGCGATCATCGTGAAGTGGTCGCCGCCCACCTTGCGCCCCGCGATGTCCAGCACGCTGCGGGCGCCGTGGGTGATCTGGCTGGAGGCCAGCTTGTAGGGCTTGGAGATCGGGACCATGTGGTCGACCCCGGGCGTCCCCTCCAGGGCCAGCCGGGCGACGTGCTCGCCGTCGCCGATCGCCCCGATCACGGTCAGCTCGTCGCCGTAGATGACGTGGGCTCGAGCGCCCACGCCGTTCACTCGGTCGACGACGGCATCAACCTCCGCCTGTGTGGCCGTCGGTTTCATCACGATCATCATCTGGCTCTTGGTCCTTTCAACGCGCTGGGGAATTTAGAGAAGCCGAGGCCCGGGCCTCGTTGCGGACGTGTGTCCGCGGGTGGTGACGGCGCTCGGGCCTCCTCGGGTCTCCCCGCGCGGGCGCGGACAGAGAGCTGTGGCCGAGCGCCTAGCTAAATCGCCAGGCGTAGTAGCGCGCGTAGTACGACCAGCCGAGACCGGCGAGGGTGCTGCGGGTCATGGGGGCGTGGTCGCTCATGCGCTGGGCGGGTTTGTACCAGGGAAGGCTGGGGTTCGCAAGCGCGCGTGGTCTGCCGCGTGCGTCTGAGCGTGGTATCGGCGCACGTCAACTGCGGGCTTGGGCGGAGGAGGTGTGGGCGGCCCCGCGGGGGACGTGCGTCGAGTTAAGCATCGTATGCGGGCTTACTTTGCATCACCCCCCTTGCGTGCGACCGGAGCGGCCGCATCCCCGCCCTCCCGTTATGGGGATTGGTTTGTCAAGGGGGGGGATCGATCGAGCGAGCGACGGGCGGCGGCGGGTGCGCGACGTGTGGTCAGACCGTTATGCGCGGGTTGGGTACCGCAGGACCATTGTTCGTCGTGAGAGTCCGCTGTCCAAGCTCGAGCGTGGCCGGGTGGGGTGCTCATGGGAGAGGCCGCGGGTGTTCTCGCGCGTGTGCCGTGTGCCGCCCGTCGCTGGCTCGATCGATCAGGCTTGGAGGGTGGTGATCGCCCAGCAGAACCCGGACAGCTGGCGGGCGATGGCGACCGCTACCACGGTGCTGCGTTTGTGGCGTTGGAGGCGCAGGCGTTGCCAGACGCGATAGAGCCGTTGCTGGGCTTTCCAGGAGACGGCCAGCACGGGCGCGGGCTGGCCGGCTTGGCGGCGTTTGAGCGCGTCGCTGTGGCGGGGCGGGTGGCGGTAGTTCCAGGCGGCCTCGGTCAACAGCCGCCGGGCGTGCCGGGACCCGGTCTTGGTGATCGCGCCCTGCTGACGGGTTTCTCCTGAGCTGTACTCCCGGGGGACGAGCCCCAGATACGCCGCCAGCTGCGACGCGCGGTCAAACCGCGCGAAGTCCCCGATCTCGACCGCGAGCCCCACGGCGGTGAGGGTGTCGATTCCACGCAGGCACCGCAACCGGCTGATCGTGGCGGCCAGGGGCGAGATCGGCCAGAACTGCTCGATCTGGGCGTCAAGCGTCTGGCGACGGATGACCAGCGCATCGACCGCGCCGACATAGTCAGTCAACGTGGTCTGGGTCGCGTCCTGGGCCAGAGTGATCGTCGACAGCCAGCGGCGGTGGCGGTCAGTCCAGGTGCTGTGCGGATCCTCAAAGCGCACCCCATAGCGCAACAACAGCTTCGAGACCCGGTGGCGCGCACACATGAGATCGCGGCGCAGCGCTTCGCGAGCGCGGACCAGATCGCGCAGTGCCTCCTCCTCGGGGCCCGGGACCCGGACCGCGGCCAGCCCATCGATCATCAACAACCGCACCAGCCGCTCGGCGTCACGGCGGTCGGTCTTGACCCGGTCACCCGCTGGGCGCTCGATCTTGCTCGGTGCCGCGACCACACATCCCACCCCTGCTTGCTGCAGCGCTCGGGCGAGCTCAAACCCGGTCGGGCCGGCCTCATACGCCACCCGCGCCGGAGCGGGCAGACCCGCACAAAACGCCGCCACCACCTCCGTGTCACCCGGCAGTCGCGTGGTGCTCAATTCGCCCGAAATAGCGTCAATTCGTACCGCTACGACCCTCGAGGCGTGCACGTCCAGACCAGCCCAGCTGCGAACCTGTGCCACGGTCGGCTCCTTCTATGCGGTTGTGGGGCGCCGCGCGAGGACCAGTCGCGCGGCTAACAATCCCCCGCGATCACACAGGGGGACCGGCCCCTATCTACCAGGACCACCGGACGCTGCCGGCCCCCCATATGGTCCAAGCAGGCAGTTGACGTGCGCCGATACCCTGCCGAAACGCCCCGGCGGAGCCCGGCCACCAAGCCCCGCCAAGCCCCCGCCGGCTACCCGAAGTCGGAGTCGACCTCGAGCTGCTCGCACCTGGCCTTGACCGTCGCCGGCACGTTGTAGAGCCGGACCTGCCACCCGTTGTCGTGGGGCTTGAAGAGGACGATCTGGTCGCCGCGGCCGATCGACTTGCCCGGGCGGAACCCGACGTTGCCGACGTTGACGTTCACGAACCAGGCGACGGTGCTCTGGAAGCCGAGCAGGGACACCGGCTGGCCGCAGGCCTTGATGGCGTCGGGGCCGCCGTCGTCGTCGATGACCTTGTGCAGGCGGTCGATCTGCTTGGCGGAGTGGCGGGAGTCCTGGATCTCATGGCGCACGGTGCGCACGCGGCTGCTGGCCTCGGGCGCGATCGCGACGATCAGGCCGAGCGCGACCACCGGGCCCAGCCAGCGCACGACGCTCGAGGTGCGGGTGTCGGCGAGCAGCCAGCCGATGCCCCCGCCGGCGACGGCGACCATCACCGCGGCGGGCTCGATCATGTAGCGGCTCACCGCCGACCAGCCGTGGTAGGCGAAGGCGATCTCGATGAGCACCCAGGTCGCGGCGGCTCCGACGACGAGCAGGGTCGCGCGGTCGCGGCGCAGCACCGCCAGCACCACCCCGATGAGCATCGCCAGCTGCATGGGAAGCTCGTAGAGGCTGCGGAAGCGGTTGATGACGCCGACGATCTTGTTGCCGTGGATCACCGTCTGCTGGTTGAGCGCGAGGTCGCCGGAGATGAACCAGCTCTTGGAGGTGAGCGCGGGGATGCTGAACCAGCAGGCCGGGATGAACACCAGGCCGGTGATGACCATCACGCAGATCGAGACGGTCCGCACCTCCCACATCAACCACAGCCCGTAGAGGCCGGCCAACACCCAGGCCTCGGGCCGGCCCAGGGAGGCGAGCACGAGCATGCCGAAGGCGAGCCGGTAGCGCCGGCACAGATGGCAGTCGACCGCCGCCAGCAGCACCGCCACGATCAGCGGATCGGAGTTGGCGATGAGGACCAGGTGCATGTAGGTGTTGATCCCCAGCACCGCGATCCCGGCAAAGGCGCCGGCCACGTACGGGGCGTAGCGGCGTTCGGGGGACGGCCCGGTCAGGCGGAAGGCGACGCGCGCGGCGAACACCGAGCCGAAGACCGCCCCGGCCACCGCGGTGCCCATCCACAGCCACATCTGGCCCCGGCCCGCCACCGCGTAGGGCAGCGTGAACAGGAAGGGCAGCGGCTTCCACGAGGGGGCGCCGTCGGTGTTGAGGTTCCAGTGCAGGACCTGGCGGCCCCAGACCAGGAAGCCGAACCCGTCGTAGGACGGCCGCATATCCGAGACGACGACGAACAGCGCCGAGACGATGCACACCCCGAGCACCACCCACGGCCACCAGCGGCGCAGCGGAGACCAGCGCGCCCGCGGCCGGGTGCTCTGTGGCGCCGGTCCCCCGATCCCGGGTTCTGTCAGCGAAACCGATGTGCTCACGTACCGGTCACCAGGTGCGTCAGGGAGAGCTCGCGGTCTCCATGAGGAGTTCTCCCAGTGCGCCCAGGAACCGGCCATTCTCAGCATCGGTGCCGATCGTCACGCGCAACGATCCTTCACGTCCCAGCGCGGCGCCGGCCCGGACGAGCACCCCGCGTGCCCGCAGCCCGGAGATCACGTCGGCTTCCACGACGTCCTGAGGAAGATGGGTCCAGATGAAGTTGGCGTCGGACTCGGCCACCCACAGGTCCCGTTGGCGCAGCCCCTCCATCAGGTCCAGGCGCGCCGCCACGGTGTGGGTGACGCGGCGCTCGACCTCGTCCTGGTGGCGCAGCGCCTCCACCGCGGCGGCCTGCGCCGCCATGTTGAGGTAGAACGGCTGGCGCACCTGGTCCACGGCGGCGCGGAAGTCCTCGGAGCCGCACAGGCCGTAGCCAACGCGCAGCCCGGCGAGGCCGTAGGCCTTGGAGAAGGTCCGCAGCAGCACGAGGTTGGGCCAGCGGCGCAGCAGGTCCAGGGAGGCGTAGGTGTCCCCCAGCGCGAGCGCGAACTCGCAGTAGGCCTCGTCGAGGATGACGCACACGTGGCGCGGCACCTGCTCCATGAACCGGGCCACCGCGTCGAGCGGCAGCGAGGTGGAGGTCGGGTTGTTGGGATTGCAGATGAGGATCAGGCGGGTGGCCACCGTGATCTCGGCGGCCATGGCATCGAGGTCATGGCGGTCCTCGTCGTCGAGCGGCACCTCGATGGCGCGCGCGCCCGACGCGGCGGCCAGGTGCGGGTAGACGCTGAATGCCGGCCACGCGTAGATGACTTCGGCGCCGGGCTCGAGCAGCGCCTCGCCGGCTGAGAGCAGGATGTCGCAGGACCCGTTGCCCAGGGCGATGCGCTCGCGCGGGACGCCGTAGCGTTCAGACAGCGCCTGGCGCAGGGGCACGTAGGACGGGTCCGGGTAGCGGTGCACGCCGCTGAGGACCCGCTGGGCCGCCTCCACCACTCCGGGCGCCGGCGCGAAGCAGGACTCGTTGGAGGCCAGCATCGCGGTGTCGGCGCCGAGGTCGTAGCCGGCGGCCAGCGGGTAGGACGGGATCCGGCGGATGCGCTGTCCGAATTCGATGGCCATCGCGCGCTTATTGTGCCGCGTCGAGGTCGGAGCGCAGCGCCCGTGCCGCCCCCAGGTAGACGTGCCGGGGTATGTGCTCGTCATCGGCGTAGTAATGCAGCATCAGCCGGACGATGCGGGGGACCGAGCCGGGGACGGGGATCTCCCGCGCGCACAGCAGCGGGACCTTGTCCAGGCCCAGTTGACGGGCGGCGAGAGCCGGGAATTCAGCGTCGAGGTCGTCCGTGAGCGTGAACAGACAGCTCACCATCGCCTCAGGGGTGAGCGCGTTTCGGTCCATGAGCTCGCGGATCAGAAGGCTGGTCCCCTCCAGGATCGCGCTCGACTCATTGGCCTCGACGCTATTGGCGCCTCGGAGCGCGAACAACCGCATCGGACGGTAATTCTGCCAAAGGACCCTCCGCCTCATCGGGCGCCTCCAGCTCATAGACGGTCGCGCAGCCGAAGTGGGTGGTCGACACGACGAGCTCGCCCAGGCGCCTGGCCAGATTCGCGTGGGGCGCGCAGCTGGCCAGCAGGAAGCGCGCGCCGCTCTGGCGGACGAGCTGCTGTGCCTGCGCCTGGGTGTCCTGGCCGCGGAAGAGGGCGTCGGCGGCCGTGGCGCGAGGCATGCAGTTGGGTTCCGACCACAGGCAGTTGCCCACGAAGGTACGGCGCCCGGTGGCGCCCGGCACCGCCTCGCCGAGGTAGAACTGCGTGAGCACCCCGCCGGGGATGGGGCTCTTGGCCAGGTAGCGCAGCGCGGCGTGCTCGTCGTGGGTGATGAAGTTGGCGTTGCCGCCGACCGGGTCGACGAACTCGTGCGCGGTGGCCAACGCGTAGGCGTTGGCCGGGATGATCCCGAGCGCGATCACGCCGATGGCCACGAGCCGCGCCCGCGGCAGCGTGCGCAGCGAGGTGCGCGTCACGCCCTTGACGGCGAGCACGGCCAGCGGGACCGTGATCCCGTCGAACGCGTGCAGCGGCGTCGCGCTCAGGCCGGTGGCGGAGAACACGTAGATGAGGATCGCCACCGGGCCCCAGACGCGCAGCAGCAGCTCGAGCATGCTCTCGGCGCGGCCGCGGTAGCCGAGCAGCGCGGGAATGGCCAGCGGGCCGATGCCGATCGCGATCGCCGTCCACGGGAAGGCGTGCTTGCTCTGCACGCGGGCCAGCTTCCAGGAGAGGTCCAGGTGGCCGAGCAGCAGGTAGTAGAGGAGCGGCAGCAGGGTCAATGCCAGGGTGAGCACGGGCAGGGCCAGGCGGCGCCACTGCGCGGTGCGCCACCACAGCACGAGATCGCGCCAGCGGATGAGCTCGGCGAAGAGGATGAGCAGGATGAGCGTCTCGCCCTGCCATGGGTGAATCGCCGAGGCCAGCGCGCCGAGCAGGCCACAGATCCAATCGGGCCGCCCCGCGACGCGCATACGGTCGTAGCGCACGAGCGCGAAGGTGATCAACGCCACCGACATGAGCCCGAACGGATAGCCCCACGACAGCCACGTGGGCATCATGTCGCCGACGATTCCCAGCGTGCCGAAGATGACCGTGAACGAGCCGAAGAGCAGGCCGAGGGCCAAGGCGGCGCGGCGGTGCATGGTGACGGTGAACGCGCGGTTGACCACCGCGCGCATGGCCAGGAACAACGTGACCACCGCCACCGGTTTCCACAACAGCAGTGCCAGCCACGACGGTACCCCCGCTGCGGCCACCACGCCGGAGATGATGATGGCCGGCTGGAAGTAGTCCGACGGCGTGGAGCGCAGCACGAACAGGTTGGAGATCAGCCCGTGGTGCGCGGCGGACTGGATCCATGACAGGTACTGCATCTGATCGACGATGTAGTAGCCGTCGGTCCCGGTCCAGGTGAGGCCGTCGCGCACGGCGTGGAAGACGTCGAGCCCCACCACCCACATCGACACCGCCCCGAACACGGCGAGCAGCGCGATCTCGAATCGGTCGAGGCGGCGCCCGCGAGCGGGAGCGGGTACCGGGGGAGGCGGTCCGGCGGCGGGGACGGCCGGCGGGGATATGACGCGCACGGCCCGGTAGCTAAGCAGAGCCGGAAATGGGCAGCGGCATCGCTAATGCCCGAGCTTATATTGAAGTGACGAGCTGGCTCGGCCGGCGGGCGTGTTGAGCAGGTTGATGTTGTGGTCGTTCGCGTAGGTGTTGACCGCGGGGAGGAACACCAACAGCAGGTACACCGTGAGCACCGCCGACAGCTTGCGCAGGCGCACGCTCGATCCCAGCGCGGCCAGCGGCAGCAGCCACACCACGTACCACGGCATCAGCCAGCTCAGGCTGGCGATGAGTGCCAGCGTCGACCATCCAGCTCCGCCGATCCAGTCACGGTTTCGGTAGAACTGGTGCGCCACCACGAGCACCACGCCGACGGCGGCGATCTTCAGCAGCGCGGGCGTCCCGCCGATGCCGAGCAACAGCCCGAACACGTTGGTGATGCTGAACCCGGTGAGCAGCGTGCTCTGCTGGGAAAGGTTGGGCAGCGAGAACCCGAACAGCGCGAGGTCCAGCGCAATCAGGGGCACCGCGCTGATCGCGGCGCCGACGAGCAGCTGCACCCGCCGCTGGCGCGTGTGGGCGGCCACCAGCAGGAACGGCAGGAGCAGGATCGCGGTGAACTTCACCGCCACCGCCAGCATCAGCACGACGCCGGCGAAGCGGTAGCGACGCGCGAGCACCAGCGATATCGCCCCCAGCATTGGCGCCAGCATGAAGAAGTCGTTGTGGAAGCCCTCGACCGCGTAGATGAGGAAGACCGGGTTGAACGCCACGAAGGCCACCGGGAAGCGCGGGTCGCGACCGAGCTGGCGCGCGATCTGCCCGACCAGGGCGAGGAAGGTGAGCGCCACGACGATCGTGGCCACCTTCACCGCCCAGTAGGCGATCGGCAACGACACGAGCGCCAGCGGATAGGTGAGCGCGATGAAGAGCGGGCCGTAGGGGCTGCGCAGGTTGTGCCAGCTCGAGAACCCGTAGACGGGGTCGAACAGCTCCTGGCGGATCGTGTGCGTGTACGGATTGAGGTGGTGCAGGGCGCCGAGCCGCGCGTAGCCGAGGTAGTTGAAGAGATCGGTGAGCTGCATCGGCGGGCTCAGCAGCAGGATCACGTGGAGCGCCACCACGACGATGACGATCGACCGCAGCGTCAGGCTGCGCACCGCCGCCAGCGCCACGGCGTAGGCCACCAGCATCACGACGAGCACGACGCTGAAGCTGAGACCGAGCGTGTGGGCGTCGGTGATCAGGCGCGGGATCACCATGTGCAGCGGCCCCGCCTCCCAGTTGGGGAAGACCTCATTGGAGCGCGGAACGAGGATCGACGGCCCGGAGCTGGCGGCAGCCACGATCGCGAACACGGTGACGACCAGCGTCCCCATGGCGATCCGCCCGGCCAGCGGGCCGAGCGTCACGCCGGTCCGCGACCCGGCTCGCTCGTCGGGGAGGGCGACCCGCGGGAGCGCGACCGTCGCCTCGCCAGCGGTCAGCGTCCCCGAGGTCGAGGCAAGCGCAACCGGAGGATCGGGGCTGCCGGTGTCCTCGCGCATGCGTTGAAGATAGTGCCGCGAGCGCTGCTCGGCGTGGCTCACACGCCGGTTGAGATCGTGTTAGGCACGGTCGCCGCCCCGTCCCAGAGCCATTTTCTGCTCGCGCGGGCTCGTTTACGCTCGCCCGGTGAGCGTCGGCTCGCTAACGCAGCACGGCCTTCGCAGCCCGCTGAGCGGCGGGCGCCGCGCGGTGCAGACGAGCGCGCTCGCCGCGCCGGTCATGGCGGCCGTGGCCTGCCTGGTCGCCCTCGCGGCGGCGCTGCGCTTCTATGGGCTCGGCCACCAGGGGTTCTGGTTCGACGAGGCCAACACCGCACAGCTCATGCAGTTCTCCCCGGGCAAGATGCTCGGCCTCATCTCCCAGAGCGAGTCCACGCCGCCGCTGTATTACTGCGTGGCGTGGGTGTGGGCGCGGGTGTGGGGTGACGGTGAGGCCGGCCTGCGCTCCCTGTCGGCGGTGGCCGGCGTGCTGGCGGTCCCCGTCGCCTACGCGGCGGGCGCCCGGCTCATGACCCGCCGCGCCGGCCTGCTCGCGGCCGCGCTCACCGCGTGCAGCCCGCTGCTGATCTGGTACTCGCAGGAGGCGCGGTCCTATTCCATGCTCGTGCTGCTCACCGGGCTGTCACTGCTGGCGTTCGCCTACGCGCGCGAGCGGCCGACGCCCCGGATCCTCACGGTGTGGGTGCTGGCCTCGGCGGTGGCGCTGGCCACGCACTACTTCGCGGCGGTGACCGTCGTGCCCGAGGCGGGCTGGCTGCTCGCGCAGCACCGGCGGCGGCCGGCGGTCCGGGCGGCGGTGGCCATCGTGGCCGCCTGCGGCCTGGCGCTCATCCCGCTGGCCATCTCCCAGAACGGCACCGGGCACGACAGCTGGATCGCCACTGCCCCGCTCGGTCTGCGCCTGCGCCAGATCGTCCCGCAGTTCCTGATCGGGACCGGGGCGCCCGCGCGCCAGGTGCTGCGCGACGTGGCCATCGCGCTGGTGGTGGTGGCGCTGGCGCGCCTGGCGATCACCGGCCCCTCGCCCGAGCGCCGCGGGGCGCTCGTGGCCGGAGGCCTGGCCCTGGCCGGGTTCGCGCTCAGCCTGGTGCTGGCGGCGGTGGGGTTCGACGACCTCATCACCCGCAACCTCATCGCTCTGTGGCTGCCGGCCGCCCTGCTCGTCGCGGGCGGGCTGGCCTGTGGACGCGGACGCGGACGGAAGCTCGGAGTCGCGGTGGTGGCGGCGCTGTGCCTCATCGGCGTCACGGCGGCGATCGGGGTCGCCGCGGATCGCACGCTCCAGCGCCCGGACTGGAGGTATGTGGCACGCGCGCTCGGCCCCGCACCCGCCGAGGGAGCCGGCTCCGCCCACGTCGTCGGGCGCGCCATCCTCATCCAGCACTACCGCACGCTGCTGCCGCTCTCGCTCTACCTGCCGCACCTGCACGTGCTCGGGCCCCGTGGGGCTCGCGTGGACCAGCTGGACGTCATCTCGATGAGCTCGCCCCAGGAGCCGCTGTGCTGGTGGGGCGCGGCCTGCAACCTCGTCCCGTCGCGGATGCAGCGCCGCTATGCCATCGGGGGCTTTCACGCTGACTGGACGCGGCACGTGCTCCAGTTCGCGATCAAGCAGCTGGTCGCGCGCCGGCCGATCACGCTGACGCCGGCGGACGTCTCGCGCGCGCTGCATTCGACGCGTCTGCGCCGCGACGTGCTCGAGCTCCAGCTCGGTTGAGCGCCTCGACCTCGGCCTCCGAGAGCCGCCGGTGGGCACCGGGCGCGAGCGTGCCGAGCGCGAGCGGGCCGAACGCCACCCGCTCCAGCGAGCGGACCCGATGGCCGACCGCCTCGCACATCCGTTTGACCTGGCGCTTTCGCCCCTCGTGGATCGTGAGCTCGATGATCTCGCCCCGGTCACCGACGCGGCGCACGCGCGCCGGAGCGGTGAGGCCGTCCTCGAGCTGCACGCCGTCGCGCAGCGCCCGCACCGCGCGGTCGCGGACGGGTGGGCGCCAGACCACCACCCGGTAGGTGCGGGGCACCTCGAAGCTCGGGTGGGTGAGGCGATGGGCGAGCGGGCCATCGTTGGTGAGCAGGATGAGGCCGGTGGTGTCGATGTCCAGGCGCCCGACGGGATACAGGCGCACCGCGGAGGGCACCAGTGACACGACGGTCGGGCGGCGCTGAGGGTCGCTCGCCGTCGAGACCACGCCGGCCGGCTTGTTGACCGCGTAGACCGCGCGGTCGGACTCCGCGGCGATGGGCGCGCCGTCGACCATGACGGTGTCGGCGTCACTGACGTCACGGGCCGGGTCGGTCACCGTCGCGCCGTTGACCGTGACCCGCTGCGCGCGCACGATCTCCTCGGCGGCGCGGCGAGAGGCGACGCCCGCGGTGGCAAGGAACTTGGCGAGTCGCATGAGCGTGCCACCATAGACAGCGTGGATCTCGAACTGCTCACCTCGACGCTGGCCGATCTCGGCGAGCCCGCCTACCGCGAGCGGCAGGTGTGGCGCTGGGCAGCGCAGGGCGCGGCCGGCTTCGCCGAGATGACCGATCTGCCGCTGGCGCTGCGCGCGGCCCTGGACGATGCGGTCCCGTACTCGAGCCTCGAGCTCGTGGAGGAGGCGCGCGCGTCGGACGGCACCGTCAAGGCGCTCTTTCACACCGCGGACGGCCGTCCGGTGGAGGCGGTGCTCATGCGCTACCGCGACGGGCGCCGCTCGCTGTGCCTGTCATCGCAGTCGGGCTGCCCGCTGACCTGCACCTTCTGCGCCACCGGGCAGATGCGCTTCGGGCGCAACCTGACGGCGTCGGAAATCCTCGACCAGGCGCTGCACTTCCGGCGCACCGGCGACGTCGACCACGCCGTGTTCATGGGGATGGGCGAGCCGATGATGAACCTCGACGCGGTGCTGGCGGCCTGCGAGCGGCTGCCGGCGCTGGGCATCGGCCATCGCCACACCGCGGTGTCGACGGTCGGCTGGGTCCCGGGGATCGACCGGCTGGCCGCCCAATCGATGCCGATTCGCCTGGCCCTGTCGCTGCACGCCGCCGACGACGCGCTGCGCTCGGAGCTGATGCCCGTCAACGACCGCTACCCGCTGCGCGACGTGCTCGCAGCGTGCCGCGCCCACTACGAGCTCAAGCGGCGGATGGTGTTCGTCGAGTACGTGATGCTCGCCGGCGTCAACGACTCCTACGCCCAGGCCCGCCAGCTCGCCGAGGTGCTCGACCCGCGCGCCTTCAAGGTGAACCTCATCCCCTACAACCCCACCGACTCGCCCTATGAGGGATCGAGCCCGAAGGCGATCGAGGCCTTCCGCGCCGAACTCGAGCGCCATGGCGTCGGCGCCACCGTGCGCCTGACCCGGGGGCGCGACATCGCCGCTGCCTGCGGGCAGTTGGCGGCGAAGGCCGAGACGGCGGCGTAGCCGGCCGAGTGGCCTAACCCGCGGCGCGCAGGAGCGCGGCCAGGTTGACGGCGCGCGCCATCGCCCGGTAGCCGGCGCCGTTGGGGTGCAGGTGGTCGCCGCTGTCAAAGGCCGGCGCCAGCTGCTCGGGGTCGCCGGGCTCGGCCACCGCGGCGGCGAAATCGATCACGCCGTCAAAGGCGCCGCTGGACCGAATCCAGCTGTTGACCGCCTCGCGCTTGGCTTCGCCCGCGGGGGTCCAGTAGCGAGCGCCGTGAAACGGGGTCAGCGTGGCCCCGAAGATCCGCAGGCCGGCGGCGTGGGCCATGGCGATGATCTGCTCGTAGCCGTCGACGATCTGCAGGGCGGAGATCGGGATGTGGGGCGCGGTGAGCGGCCCGCGGCTCTGGCTCTGGCCGATGTCGTTGATCCCCTCCAGCAGGATCACGTCGCGCACTCCGGGCTGGCCCAGCACGTCGCGCCGGAAGCGGGCCACGGCACCCTCGCCGCAGCATGCGGTCGCGTCGAGGACGCGGTTGCCGCCGATCCCCTCGTCGACGACGCTGAGGGTGGCGCCGGGGCGGGCGGCGAACCGTCGCGCCAGGTCGTTGGGGTAGCGGGCGTTGGCGTCCAGCGGCGCGCCGACGCCGTCGGTGATCGAGTCGCCGAGAGCGACGACGGCACCGCGATCGCGCCGCGGCACGAGCACGTCGACGCCACTGAGCACATACCAGGACTGGGTCTGGGTGAAGAAGGCGCGCCCCGACGTGTCCAGCGTCCGTGCGCCGGCGGCCACCCAGTTGACCTGGCGCGCCTGGGTGTGCTGGGTGACGGGCCCGCTGGGCGCCGCGAAGTACAGGCTCACCGCCAGGTGGGTCCCCGGGTGCACGCCCAGGACGACGGGGTCTGAGGCGACGCCGCGACCCGCGGGGATGGCCACCGCCCGCCGGCCCGCGAACGACAGGGCGCGCGCCGTGCCGGGCACGATGTCGGCGCCCCGGCTCTGGACGGCGACCGAGGCCGCGGCGATCCGCACCGGCTCGGTTCCGAAGGCGTTGGAGAGGCGGACGCGGACCATGGCGCCGTCGGCACTGGAGGAGATGATCTGGCGCACCGTCTGGTCGGCGAAGCCGCGCTCTGACAGGTTGGAGGCGATCGGGGCCTGCGGGCTCGCGCCCCAGCCGGCGACCCAATGCTCGCCGGGCAGGTGGATGGCGACAGGCCCATGGCGCACCGAGGCGGTGGCCCGGCCTGGCCCGTTCAGACGGATGGCGGCCACGGCCCCGACCACCGCGGACAGCACCACGGCCGCCCAGATATATCGACGAAAACGTTGCAGCGAAGGACTGAACACCTGTGCCCTTGGTTCGGAGCGGCGACCGTGGACCTTGAGCCCCCGCCCCGGGATAGGGCGATCGTACCGGCGTTCAGGTTGGAGCTGAGTTAGTGGCGCGCGAGTTGCTTGCGCGCCTCGCCGAGCACCGTGGGCTCGAGCAGCTTGGCGCAGAAGACGCTGAAATGGATCCCGTCAAACCGGCACAGCTGGCCCTTGACGCGCACGTCGTAGCGGTTGTCGGGCGACACCGTCTTGTCGATGTCGAGGACCTGGACGGACTCGGGGTGGCGCTTGGCCTCGGCGCCGAGCATGGCGTTGATCGCGGTGTGCCGGGCTGACGAGGCGGCCGGTGCCGGGGTCCCGTCGGCGCGGTCGGGCGGGTGGGTATAGGGCACCGACAGGAACAGCACCTTGACTCCGCCGCGGCTGAGCACGCTGACGAAGTGGTCGATCTGGCGCTGGAGATAGGCGTCGAACGACGGCATGCCGAGGTGGACGGTCTTGTCGCCCCAGCGCCAGTCGAACTCGTCGCGGTAGCCGAGCTCCACCACCACCTCCTGGGCGTGGACGCGCGTGACGTCGTTCTCCCATTGCGTGAGCGCGGTGGAGCAGCCGCCCGGCGGGTCCTCCCAGGTGCCGTTGACGTTGAGCTGCCCCTTGGTGGAGAAGGCGCAGCCCAGGAGCGCGGCGTTGGAGATCTGGATGCCGTAGCGATCCTCGTCGTCCATCATCGGCAGGCCCAGCGTGAAGGCCAGCGAGTCGCCGATGACGAGCACGCGCTTGGGCGGACACGTCTCGAAGGTCTTGGTCGTCGAGCCGCTCCACACGAGGCTGGACTTGCCCAGCGCCCCGTACTCGAACTTGGCGACCTTGTCCGTGCCCACCGGCGCCATGCCCAGCTGAGGCGAGTCCGCGAGGCTGACCTGGCAAGGCCCGTCGGAGCCCGCCAGATGGGCCGGGGCCTTGGGCAGCTTGGCCGAGGCGGGCACACCGACGGGCAGCGAGGCCGCCGCCGAGGCCATGAGCAGCGACACGACCGCGGCGCCGGCGCCCACCGGGGCCAGGCCACGCACGACCCACGTGGGTCGACGGCGCTGGCGGATCGGTTGCTCGATGACGTAGTAGGACAGGAGGCTGACGGCCAGCGTCACGCCGAGGCGGAGGATGAGCAGCGCGGTGCCGCGCTGGCCCGTGGAGCCCTCGTCGAGCCACAGGAAGAGCGGGAAGTGCCACAGGTACAGGCCGTAGGAGATCTTCCCCACTGCCCGCAGCGGACCCAGCGCGAGCAGTCGCGCACCGAGGGCCTGCGGCCGGAACACCACGGCGGCGATGAGGACGAGCATGGCCGCGTCGGTGGCGAGCATCCCGAACGGATAGACCCAGGCGTCGTCGCCGTGGGCCAGCACGATGCCCGCAGCCAGCAGCGGCAGCAGGAGCACGCTGGCGGCGCCGAGCGCGCGGTGGGCCCAGCGCGGGGACAGGCGCGGGGTCGAGGTGGCCGGGTGGGTGGGGTCCGATTTTCTACGGATGGCGAGGGCGATGGCCAGCGAGGCGCCGAGGAGCAGACCGGTGGCCCGCGTGTCGGTGCCGTAGTAGACGCGGTCAAGGCCGCGGCCGGAGGCGAACAGGAGCGCCATCTCCGCCGACGCGAGCGCCGCGCCGCTCAGGCTGAGGCCGAGCAGGACCCGGAGCGAGCGGCGCTCCGAAGCGCCGCGGCGGCGGGCGACCCCGAGCACCGCGAGCACGAGCAGCGGCCACAGGACGTAGAACTGCTCCTCGATGGCCAGCGACCACGTGTGCTGCAGCGGCGAGACGGGGCCACTGGCGGCGAAGTAGTTGGTGCCGGCGGCGACCTGGTGCCAGTTGGAGATGTAGAGCAGCGTGGCGATCCCGTCGCCCTGCAGGCCCGGGATCGCCTTGGTGGGGCCGGCCAGCGCGTAGTAGATGCCGATGGCCGCCACCAGGGCGAACAGCGCGGGCAGCAGCCGCCGGGCGCGCCGAGCCCAGAAGGCGCGCAGCGCGATCCGGCCCGACTCGCCCCACTCGGCCACCAGCAGCGAGGTGATGAGAAAGCCTGAGAGGACGAAGAACATCTCCACGCCGAGAAAGCCGCCGCCCGACCACGAGACACCGCCGTGGTAGAGCAGGACGGCGACCACGGCCAGCGCCCGCAGGCCGTCGAGGCCGGGATATTGGGGCAGCGCCGTATGCGGGCGTCGCCTGGATTCGCGCCTGGACATCCCCCCCTTGTTAGCTAATCGGGCGTAGGGCAAACGTAAGGGCTTTGAGCAAATGCTTATGTTCAGTGCGTGACAGCGCCGGTGAACGTGCACGCGCGACGCCTGACGGCCCAACTGCTCGCCGGCCGGCCGGAGCGCTCGCCCGTCGCCGTGGCCGAGCGCCTGCTGGCCATCCAGGGCCAGGATCCGCGCGGGGCGCGGCTGGCCATCCGCGCCCGCACGGTGGGCGTGGACGCCGCCGATATCGACCGCGAGCTCACGGAGGAGCGCTCGCTGGTCATCACCACGCTCAACCGCGGGACCCTGCACCTGGTGCGCAGCGAGGACTACCCGCTGCTCCAGTCGCTGACGACGCCCCCGCTGATGACCCCCAGCGCCACGCGGCTGGCCCAGGACGGCCTCGATCCCGACACGACGGCACGCGCGGTCGACTGGATAGATCGCTCTATCGCCGAGGACGGCCCGCTGACCCGGCCACAGCTGCGCGAGCGGCTGGCGCGCGCCGGGATCCCCAACCTCGAGCAGTCGCTCGTGCACCTCGTCTTCCGCGCCTCGATCGAGGGACGGATCGTCCGGGGGCCGATGATCGGCCGCCAGCACGCCTTTGCCCGGGTCGCCGACTGGCTCTCCCCCGCCCCGCCCCCGCCCCGTGACGTCGCTCTCGCCGAGCTCGCCCGTCGCTACCTCGCCGGGCACGGTCCGGCCGGCGACCGCGACCTGGCCCGCTGGGCCGGCCTGCCGCTGCGCGACGCGCGCGCCGGCCTGCGCGCGATCGGCGGCGAGCTGCGTGAGCTGCCCGGTGGACTGGCCGACCTCGCCCGCCGCCCCCGGGCGGCGCCGCTGCCCCCGCCGCGGCTGCTCGGTGCCTTCGAGCCGCTGCTGCTGGGGTGGGCCTCGCGCGACGACGTCCTGGCCCCTGATCAGGCGCGGGTCATCAGCGGCGGGGTGTTTCGCAACTTCGCGCTCGTCGCGGGCCGCGGTGTCGCCGTGTGGCGGCTGGCGGGATCGGGCGCCGCGGTCGAGATCGAGCCCTTCGCCGACCTGGCCGCCGAGGACGCCGCCGCATTGGCCCGCGACGGCGAGGCAGTGAAAGATTTTCTCATGTCCGCTGGCGCAACCAACGCGGTTCTGTAGCGTTATGTCAACAGTGGTAGAGATGCAAACGTTTGGGCGGCCGCGGCAGTACGTGTCGTCGGCGCGCCTGTACGCGATGTTCCCGCTGCTTCGCTTCAGCTATGAACGCGGGGCCTACGTCCTGCGCTTCGTGGGCGAGACGCACGGACCGGTGCTGCGCAAGGACCGCCGGCGGCGCCAGCAGGAGTTCGGTGGGCCTGACCGCCGCGAGGGGGCGGTGGACCTGTTTGAGTCCTCACGGCCCCTGGGCAGCGTCCGGCGGATCGAGGCGGCCGAGCCTCCCCGCCGCGGCGCCAAGAGCTCCGGTGCCAAGGGCTCCGGTGCCAAGAGCGCCACCACCGGCACGCAGCCGCCCGAGGCCCCCCGCCGCCGCGCTGAGGGAAGGGACGCTACTCGTCGTCGTCGGCAGCACGGCCGACAGCGACCGCCGCGCCCGCATCACTGACGCCGCTGCGCGCCTCGCCGGCACGCAGGAGGCGCTCGCGCAACTCCTGCTCGAACTCCGGCGAGGGATCAAAGCCCTCGATCTCGGGCAGCTCGCCGATCTCCGCCAGACCGAACAGCTTGAGGAACAGCTCCGTGGTGCGATACAGCACCGCCCCGAACTGGGAGCGACCGGCCTCCTCGATGATCCCCCGCTCGAGCAGCGTGGCCGCCGCCGACTCGGCGCTGACGCCGCGGATGCGGGCGATCTCGGGCCGCGAGACCGGCTGTAGGTAGGCGACGATCGCCAGCGTCTCGGCCTGGGCGGCGGTGAGCGGCGGGGTACGGGGCTTGGCCAGGAGACGCCTGGCGGCGGGCTCAGAGTCCGGGTGGCTGGTGAGGGTGTAGCCGCCGGCCAGCTCGCGGATCACGAAGCCCCGGCGCTCGTACTCGTAGTGCTCACGCAGCCGCTCGAGCGCGGTCACCACCTCGTGCAGCTCGGCGCCGGCCGCGTCGGCCAGCGCCTCCGCTGGGACAGGATCGGCGCTGAGAAACAGCAGTGACTCCAGCGTGCGCTCAAGCTCTCCACTCATGCCGTCAGCCTCTGCGCAGGGGCGATGCCGTCAGCCGCGGCCCGGCGCTCGGCCAGGTTGGGCAGACGGTTGGGCGCCCTCAGCGACTCGACGGTGATCTCGGCGAACGGCTCGTCCTGGGTCCAGGTCGCCTCGCCCTGCTTGTAGAGCTCGAGCAGCGCGTAGAGCGTGACCGCGACCGTCACCCGATCGGCGCGGCCCACCGCCTCCGAGAAGGTGAAGCGGCCCCGGGACAGGAGCGCCCGCAGGTGGGCCAGCCGCTCGGCCACGGTCACCTTGGCGATCGTCATGTGGCTGATGTTCACCGGCGGGGGCACCTGGAGCAGGTCGCCGATCGCGCAGGCCAGGATGGCCGGGTCATAGACCGCGCCAGCGTCCTTGAGCGACGCCTTGCGCAGGTGCGCGGGCAGCGGGGCCGAGCGGAAGCGATGCCCCTCCTCGTCGGCGAGCCGCTCGGTGAGATAGGCCGCCGCGGAGCGGTAGCGCTGGGCGGCGAGCAACCGCGCCAGGAGCTCCTCGGCGGCCTCGCCGGGATCAAGGTCGATCTCCTCGATCTCCTCGCCGGGGAGCAACAGCCGGGACTTGAGCTCCAGCAACGCCGCGATCAGCACCAGGAACTCGGTGGCCGCCTCGAGATCCAGCTCGCCCTTGCGCTCGAGGTGGTCGATGTAGGTGATGACCACGTCGGCGAGGTCGACCTCCAGGAGGTCCACCTCCTCGCGCAGGATGAGCGTGAGCAGGAGGTCAAAGGGCCCCGCGAACACGTCGAGGTCCAGCTCCAGGTAGGTCAACGTCACGGCAGGGGCCTCCGCATGGCAGAGACGTTACCCGCGGGGTCGGACCGTTCCGACGCCCATCGCCCTTCGCACGTCATCCACGGTCTCGGTGGCGATCGCGCGGGCCTTGTCGGCGCCGGCCTCGAGGATGCGTTCGAGCTCTGACTCGTCGGCGCGCAACTCGGTGTAGCGCTCGCGTACCGGGGCGAGATATTCGACCACCGCGTCGGCGACGGCCTGCTTGAAGGCGCCGTAGCCGGCCCCGTCGAACTCGCGCTCCACCGCATCGGGCTCGATGCCGCGCACGGCGGCGAGAATGTCGATGAGGTTCGAGATCCCGGCCTTGTCCGGCGCGCGACGGACCTCCGAGCCCGAGTCGGTGACGCTCGAGCGGACCTTCTTGGCGATCACGGCCGGCTCGTCGAGCACCAGGACGGTGCCCTGAGCCGTCCCGCCGGTGGTCGACATCTTGCGCTCGGGCGCCTGGAGATCCATGATCCGCGCCCCCACCTCGGGGATCCGCGCCTCCGGGACGACCAGCGTCTCCCCGAAGCGGGCGTTGAACCGCTCGGCGGCGTCGCGCATCAGCTCGATGTGCTGGCGCTGGTCCTCCCCCACCGGCACCTCGTGGGCGCGGTAGGCCAGGACGTCGGCGGCCTGGAGGACCGGGTAGAAGAACAGGCCGGCCGAGACCAGGTCACGCTGGGCGCCCGCCTTGTCCTTGAACTGGGTCATGCGGTTGAGCTCCCCGAAGGAGGTCACCGCCGACAGCAGCCAGCACAGCTCGGAGTGCTCCTGGACATCTGACTGGCGGAAGAAGATGCAGCGCGCCGGGTCAAGCCCCGCGGCCAGCAGGGTGGCGGCGGTGTCGTAGACCGAGTCACGCAGGACGGCGGGCTCGTAGGCCACGGTGATGGCGTGGAGGTCCACCACGCAGTAGATCGCCTCGCCGCGGTCCTGTCCCGCGACGTATTGGGTGATCGCCCCGATGTAGTTGCCCAGGTGCTTTCGCCCGGTCGGCTGGATGCCGGAGAAGATCCGCATCGCGCGGAGGCTACTGGGCCAGCGCGCGATCGATCGAGTCGTGAATCGGTACCCGCCCGCCCGGATGCGCCGGCGGATGCTCGTCGCCGTCGCGGGGTGGGCGCGAGCCGCGCGTCCCGGCGCGCCCGGCGAGCAGCCACGCCGCGATCACGCCGCCGATGGCGCCGCATACGTGGGCCTGCCACGAGATCCCGGCGTGGGGCACGACGCTGGACACCAGCGCCCCACCCCAGACCACGCCGACGATCACGCCGGTGAAGATCTGCAGGGCGCTGCGTTCGAAGAGTCCGTAGGTGAAGAGGTAGGTGGCGTAGCCGAACACGACCCCGCTGGCACCCACCGTCTCGCTTCCGGCCGGCGCGATCAGCCACGTGCCCAGCCCGCCGACGATGATCACGATGAGCGTCACCAGGGCCAGCTTGGTCGCCCCGCGCAGGGCGATGATCACGCCCATGAACACGAACGGGATGGTGTTGTCGATGAGGTGCTGCCAGCCGGCGTGCAGGAAGGGCGAGGTGAAAATCGCCCACACCCGGTCGACCTCGCGCGGCATGAGGCCGCCGTCGCTGTCCAGCCGGTAGCTGTCGAGCGAGTTGACCACCTCGACGATCCACATGATCGCGACGATGCCGATCAGCAGCGACAACCCCTCCACCGACTGGCGCGCGGCGGCGGCGCGGCGGTTCACAACGGGCTTGGGCGACATGGTGGTCATCTCTGGCTCTGACGAGAAGGATGCCAGGTGCCCGCGCCATTCCAGCCCGGCAGCGCCCAGATCTTCACTGACTCTTCGTCAGCGGCTGGCGGGCTGGCGCCTCGGGGGTCGACAGGTTGCCGATGCCGCGGCGCTTCTGCGCGCCCCAGCCCTGCTTGCGCCGGGCCAGGTCGACGAAGGCCAGCATGCGCCACAGGTCGTTGATCTGGCGGTAGCCGAGGTTCTCCAGCAGCGTGTAGAAGACGAGCGAGACGACGGCGCGAGCGCGCTGATGGCGGCGGAAGTTGAACTCCTCCAGCGCCAGCGCGGCGATCGAGAGCAGGATCGCCACCCGGAACGCCAGCACGAGGAAGGCGAGGAAGGAGGCGCCGGACAGGTCTCCGACGAGGAACGCGACGATCGTGAGCGCGGTGCCGACGGTCTCGACGACCGGCCCCAGGAACTCCAGGAACACGAAGTACGGCATCGCGAGCGGCCCGAAGGCGCCGTAGCGCGGGTTGCAGGTGGCGTCGCGATGGCGTGGCATACCAGCCGACCTCCTCCACGGCTTGGCGCTGGAAGAGCCCGAACGCACCGGAGATGATGAGCAGCGCGTTGAGCTTCGTCCAGCCGACGCGGCCGATGAGAAACGCCCGGAAGCACTCGAGCACCTGGAGGACGGCCAGAGGGTTGCCGGGCAGCCGGACGCCGGTGACGCGCCCGTGGTCGATGCTGGAGCCGTTGGCGATGCGCACGATGCCACCGGTGGCCACGACGTGCTCGGGATCGTCGCGGATCGGCGCCGCGACCCGCAGCAGCGCGTCGGTCTCGATCAGCGCGTCGGCGTCCAGGCAGCAGACATAGGGATGGTGGGCGGTGGCGATCCCGGCGTTGAGCGCGTCCGCCTTGCCGCCGTTGCTCATGTCCAGGACCCACACGGTAGGCGAGCGGCGCGACACGTAGCTGGCCTTGATCGGCTGGGTGGGGACCGCGGTCCGCACCACCCGGGTGGGCCGGGACGAGTAGAGAAGACAACAACACGGATAGTGAGCTTTGGCATGGTTTGTGTCACTTGAATCGACCCCGGTCCCAGGGCGTTATGTCCGGTGAAATACCGCATTTCGACGGGGTTTTCTGGGGCCTACCCGCTAGCATGCCCCGGCTCACTTGGCACAGGAATCGGCGCTCGTTTGGGACGCACATTGCCCGGGCAAGGTGAACCTTCGTCATGCCGCGTACGACACACATGAAAGAAACCCTGTGAATGACACTTTTTGGGTCACTACCGACGGTCACCGTCACGGTTGGGGAGCCATGAGGAGGTTTGGCTCGGGTGCGGCGGCGGCCACCCTGGCGCTGTTCTGCGCCCTCGCCCTGAGCGCCGGCCCCGCACTCGCGGCGACGTCGACCGCCCACACGGGCAAGCCCAGCGCGCACCGCGTGGGCGGGAAGGTCCACGAGGCCTGGCCGCGCACCGGCAAGCCGCCGCGGTCCGCCCTGGCCCGCTGGCTGGCACGTCAGGTGGGACCCACCAAGGTCCGCGCCTGCACCAAGCGGCTTCACGGGAAGGTCGTCGAGTGCCACCGCAAGACGGCGCCGCGGAAGGGCGCCCCGCTGCCCGGCGGTCAGCTCGGCGGGTCAAAGGCTCACGCCACCGGCGCCGCCGCGGCGTTCATGCGGCTCGGCGAGGACATGAACCCGATCGCGTACGCCGCCAGCAGCTCGACCTCGACGCCGACCGCCTCCACGGGGACGTCGAACCTCCAGCTGGTGCGCTCCTACGCGATCCCCACCGACGACCCCTCCTACACGCGGCTGCTCAACTGGTCCTGGACCTATGACTCGGCGGTCACCGCCGCCGGCTTCACGGTCTTCGGCGCCACCTCTGAGGCCCAGCAGCTGCTCGACCAGCTCGCCGCCCTCCAGCACACCGACGGCTCGATCGAGATCGCCTTCAACGTCGCCGACGGCACCACCGAGGCCGTGTTCCGCTCGGGCACGATCGCCACGGTGGGTCTGGCCGGCTCGCTCTATGACCAGCGCACGCACACCAACCGCTTTCTGTCCATGGAGCAGCGCGCGGCGTCCTACCTGATCTCCCTTCAGGGGACCACCGGGCTGATCCGCGGCGGCCCCGATGTGGCCTGGTACTCCACGCAGCACAACCTGCTGGCCTACGCCTTCCTCAACAACCTCGGCAACGAGCTGGTCTCCGACGGCCAGCGCCCGACGGCCAACACCTACTTCACCGCCGCCAACAAGATCTCGTCAGCGATCGACAGCAAGCTGCTGGTCCAGAGCGGATCGGAGGCCTGGTTCGTCGAGGGCCTGGGCGACACCGTGCAGTCGCTCGATGCCGACGCGCTCGGGGTCCTGTACCTGATCAGCAAGGGCGAGACGACCAATGCCCAGAAGGTGCTGGCCTACACCAACAGCGCGTTCGCGGTGAGCGGCCGGTCGATCACCAAGTCGACGAGCGCCGCCACCTACAACAACGCCTACGCCGGGCCGGGGCCGTTCTCCGGGTTCATGCCGTTCATCGGCGGTGGCGCGCCGGACGTCATGTGGACCGAGGGCTCCGCGGAGATGGGCCTGGCCGACACGGCGGCCGGACAGAGCCCGACCGCACTCGACACCTCGCTGCTGGCCATCGCAGGGCTGACGCCGACGAGCGGGCCCCTGATGGCCGACCGCACGGTCACCAACGTCGCCTATGGCGCGGAGTTCCACGTGTGGCCGTCGGCCGCCGCGGGCGCGTGGCTCATCCTGGACTCGGCGCACCCGACGCTGTTCCCCGCGCAGTCCTAGGACTGAAGGACTTCGTGAGCGAGCGCGAGCGCCACCTCGAGGCGCTCGCGCATCGCCGTCTCCAGCACGAACTCACCGGGGGTGTGCGCCCCTCCCCCGCGCGGCCCCAGGCCGTCGACGGTCAGCGCGATCGTGCCGGCGAAGTGGCTGGCGTCGCTCGCGCCGCCGCGGGGAACGCCGGCGATGGTGCGGCCGAGGCGCCGCGAGGCACGGGCGATGAGATCCTGCGTGACCGCGGCGGAGTCCATCCCTGGCCACTTGCGCTCCATCCGCGCCTCCAGCGTCACGCCGTCGAGCTCGGCGCTCACCGCGGCCATCACCTCGTCGAAGGCCGGCAGCCGCTGCGCGCGCAGATCGAAGATGAGCTCGCCGGCGGCGGGCACGACGTTGAAGGCATCGCCCGAGCGCATGACCGTGGGGACGACGCTGAGCTGCTCGGGGCCGTGCGGATCGTGCAATGAGGCGATGTCGCCGGCCGTCCGGGCGAGCGCCAGCAGGGCGTTGAGGCCATGGTCAGGCGCCGAGCCCGAGTGCGACGCGCGGCCGGTGGCGAGGACGCGGAGCGTCCCGGCGGCCTTGCGGCGGACCACCACGCCCTCGTGTCCGTCGTTGTCGAGCTGGCCGCCCTCGAAGCACAGGCAGGCGTCGTAGCCGGAAAAGCGGGGGGCATGGACGAAGGGACGGGTCCGCCACTCCTCGTCGGTGACCATCAGGACCGACAGCTCCGCGAACGTCTCGGGGCGGCGGGCCAGGACGCGGGCGACGCCCAGCGCCAGGACGTCCCCGCCCTTCATGTCCACGGTCCCGGTGCCGTAGAGCCGATCGCCGTCGCGTCGCAGCGGCTGGTGCGCGTCGTGGCTGACGACGGTGTCGACGTGTCCGAGCAGCATCAGCTTGCGCGCGCCCGTCCCGGCGACGGTGCCGATGAGATCGGGGGCGTGGTCGGCCGACGAGCAGGCGGGGCGGTCGATCGCGGCGCCGTCGGGGAGCAGACCGATGCACACGGCCAGGGCCCGCTCGGCCCCGTCGATGTCACCCGAGGGCGAGGAGATGTCGACGAGCTCCCGCAGCTCGTCAATGGCCGAGGCCGCAAGCGCCTGCGCCTCGGCGGCGATCAGCGGGTCGGCGGCGGTCACGCGGGCACCGCCAGGGCGTCGTCGGCCGACAGGGTCCCGGGGGCGCGGCGCTCGCGCGCGGCCGTGGCCGCCAGCGCGCACAGTCGCTGATTGAGCGGTGTGGGCACGCCGTGCAGGCGGCCCTGGAGCACGATCTCCCCGTTGAGGTAATCGGTTTCGAGCGCCCCGGTGCCGCGGGCCAGGCTCTGCCAGGTGGAGGATCCGGCGCGGCTGCGCCCGTCGATGTCGCGCACGCCCCAGCGCCGCCACCGGGCATCGATGTCTGAGATCTCGGGCGCGACGTATCTCACGCCGGCGGCCTCCAGCACCGCCCGGCCCTCCGCCGTGACCAGGTCGGACAGCTCGCGCCGCTGCTCGGAGTCGGCGAACAGGGCCCCGACGACGTTGGTGAGATTGAGCAGCAGCTTGGCGTACTTGAGGCGCATCACGTCAGCGACGGCCTGGGAGTCCAGCCGTGAGGCGGCCAGGGCCGCACAGATCTCCTCACAGCGCTCGTCGACGCCCTCGGGGTAGCGACCGACGTCGATGTGGCCGGTCGTCTCGGCGCCGTAGGCCTCGATCGTGCCCGCCTCCAGATGGGCCGCGGGGAGCATGACCACCGCCGCGTAGACCTCGTCGAGGAGCCGCAGCGCCACACGCTCGTTCTCCACTCCGTTCTGGAGGCAGACCACGGGCACCGCGCTGCCGGCGGCGGCGCGCAGCGCGGTGAGCGCGCCCAGCGTGTCCTGGCTCTTGGTGGCCAGCAGGACCACCTCGTCGCCGGTCCAGTCCACATCGCCAGGGCCGCCCACCGCGGGCAGCGGGAGCACCACGCGCTCCACCGGCGTCAGGAAGGTGAGGCCGTCGCGGCCGATCGCCTCGAGGTGCGCGCCGCGCGCGATCAGCGTGACGGCGTGGCCGCTCTGGTGCAGGCGCGCCCCGACGGCGCCGCCGATGGCGCCGGCCCCGAAGATGACGAATCGCATGCCCCCAGCCTACGACGGCGCGGGCCGGCGCGAGGTCAGCGCCGCCGCCCGGTCGGCGCCGCCGCGGAGGTCAGCGCCGCCGCGGCGTCAGGTGGCGGCCAGCTCGTCGCTGCTCGCCGGCGTGTAGAGCCGGACCTGGTCGCGGCCGTTCTCCTTGCTGGAGTACAGAGCGCGGTCGGCGAGACGGACCAGCTCGGCCGGGTCCGCGGTGTAACGCGTGTCGCAGATCCCCACCGAGAGGGTGACCCGGGGCAGACCGTCGTCGCTCTGGGACATCGCCGTGCGGGCGCGCTCCACGGCCTGCACCGCCTCCTCGCCGATGGTCTCGGGCAGGATCCAGGCGAACTCGTCGCCGCCGACCCGCGCCAGGATGTCCTCGGCCCGAGTGGCGTCGCTCAGGCAGCGGGCGACGCGGACGAGGATCTCGTCCCCGGCCTCGTGGCCCCCGGCGTCGTTGACGAGCTTGAAGCGGTCCACGTCGATCATGGCCACCGACAGCGGGCTGCCGTAGCGCCGGGCGCGGGAGATGTCGGCGGTGAGCCGCTCGTAGAAGGCGCGGTGGTTGGCCACCCCGGTGAGCGCGTCGGTCGAGGCCTGGGCGGCGAGGGCGGCCCGGTCCTCGATGTTGGTGATGGCGGTGGAGATGAGGGCGGCGAACTCGGTGAGCCGGCGCTCGTGCTCGGAGTCAAAGACGCGGGCGCCGACCGACGCCACCGCGAGAAAGCCCCAGGTCCGGCCGGCGACCTGGATGGGCGAGACGAGGCTCGAGCCGTAGCCCAGCCTGCCGAGGCTCGACTCCGCCGGCACCTGCTCGACACGGGCGGGACGGGCGGCGGCCATGGCGCGGGCCAGGTCGGAGTCGGGGGCGACGGGGAAGGCGGTGCCGACGCGGTAGGTGCGGATGGGTGACTCCGCCCACGAACCGAGGATCGTGGCCTGCTCGGGCGAGTCGAGGCGCAGGATCGCGGCGGCGCCGGCGGCCAGCAACTGGCCGGCCTCAACCGCGACGAGCTGGTAGAAGCGATCGGCCGGCTCGCCCGTGACGACCGCGGTCGCGACCCGGCGCAATGCGCCCTGCTCGGCGGCGAGGCGCTCGGCCTGGCGGCGGACGCGGACGAGGAACCGTTTGCCCAGCACGATCGCGACGCCAAGCACGATGAAGGCGGGCGCGGCGACGACCAAGGTGGCCGTCCCGTCGGCACCGGCGCCGGAGGTGCCGGCGACGAGCGCGACGGCGTCGGCGATGACACAGGCCAGGAAGTAGGCGGCAGCCGCGGGCGGCTTGAAGAAGTAGGCGGCGAAGACGACGACGTAGAAGAGGCAGGCCCAGGCGGGCGAGCGGGCCCCGCCACTGAGCGAGATGGCGACGCCGATGGCGACGACGCCGGCCATCGTCGAAGCGTGGATGAGCCAGGCCGGCAGCCGGCGGTAGTCCAGGAACAGGCCCGAGAGGCCGCCCCACAGGCAACCGGCCGCCCCCATGGCCACGACGACGTCGCGATGGACGTGGGCACTCGGCAGGGCCAGTGCCATCGCGATCACGCTCAGCGACGCGATCACCCACACCACTGCCCCGGCGTGCCCGGCGGCCGTGCGCTCCTCCCACCGGATCTCACCGGCGGAACGCACAGCAGCGATCGCTCGTTTCATGGCCTGAACATGGAGAAGGTGTGCAGAAGCGCCCCGACTACCCCGGTAATCGGCGCGCCCGCGAGCGGGCTGTAGGTCCGTCGGCGTTTGTCTAGATCGAGGGCGGAGCTACAGCGGCTGGCGCACGACCGGCCGGCGTGCCGCCGCGGCCTCGTCCAGGCGGCGGACCGGGGTGGTGTGGGGAGCCGTCCGTGCCACCTCGGGATCCTCCGCGGCCTCGCGCAGGATCTCGGCCACGATCGCGGCGAAGCGGTCGAGCGTCTCCTTGGTCTCGGTCTCGGTGGGCTCGATCAGCAGCGCCTCGTCGACGAGCAGCGGGAAGTACACCGTCGGCGGATGCACGCCGTGGTCGAGCAGGCGCTTGGCCAGGTCGAGCGTCTTGATCTCCAGCTCGCGCTTCATCGGGGCGCCGGAGAGGACGAACTCGTGCATGCAGATCCGGTCATAGGCCACCGGGAGGTGCTCCAGGACGCCCTCGGCGCGCAGCCGAGCCAGCAGGTAGTTGGCGTTGAGGACGGCCACCTCGGAGACGTCGCGCAGGCCCGCGGCGCCCAGCGAGCGGATGTAGGCGTAGGAGCGAACGAACACCCCGTAGTTGCCCTGGAACCCGCGCAGCCGGCCGATCGACTTGGGGCGGTCGTAGTCGAGGTCGAAGAACGGCTCGGCCCCGGGGTGGTCGGGATCCGAGCCCCGCCGCACCACCTGCGGCCGGGGCAGGAACGGCTCGATGCGATCGGACACGGCGATGGGCCCGGCGCCGGGACCGCCGCCGCCGTGGGGCTGGGTGAAGGACTTGTGCAGGTTGAAGTGCACGATGTCGAAGCCCATGTCCCCGGGGCGGCAGATGCCCATGATCGCGTTGAGGTTGGCGCCGTCGTAGTACAGGGTGGCGCCCACGTCGTGGACGATCTGGGCGATCTCCTCGATGCCGTGCTCGAAGAGGCCGAGCGTCGAGGGGTTGGTGAGCATCAGGCAGGCCACGTCGTCGTCGGCCTTGGCCCGCAGGTCGTCGAGGTCGACGTTGCCCTGCGCGTCGGTGCCGACCTTCACCACGTCGTAGCCGGCCATGGTCACCGTGGCGGGGTTGGTCCCATGGGCCGTGTCGGGTGTGAGCACCTTGGTCCGGGTCTCGCCATGGTCCTCGTGGAAGGCGCGCGTGAGCAGGACGCCGGCCAGCTCGCCGTGGGAGCCCGCGGAGGGCTGGAGCGAGACGTGGGGCAGCCCGGCGATCGTGCCCAGGCTCTCCTGGAGGCGCCACATCAGCTCCAGGGCGCCCTGGGCGCGCCGGGGGTCCTGGAGCGGGTGAAGCCGGGCGTGGCCGTCCAGCGCCGCGACACGCTCGTGCAGCTTTGGGTTGTGCTTCATCGTGCACGAGCCCAGCGGATAGAAGCCGGTGTCGAGGTCGAAGTTGCGCTTGGACAGGCGGTTGTAGTGGCGCACGATCTCGGGCTCTGAGACCTCGGGCAGACACGGAGCGTCGGGCCGGCGCAGGCGCGCGGGGATGAGATCGTCGAGCGGGCGCTCGGGGACGTCGAGCGCCGGCGCCACGAACGCGCGGCGTCCGGGCTTGGAGCGCTCATAGATCGTCAGCTGGTCGTCGGCGGCAGTCTGCGGGGTCATCGGGAGGCTCCCGGGGACACGGCCCCCACCCACCCACGCGTGCGCTCGGCGGCCACCGCGCCGGTGAGCACGTCGGCGAGGCGGTCGATGTCGGCGCGCGTGCGCTTCTCGGTGATGGCGACGAGCAGGCCGTTCTCATGCTCGGGGTAGTCGCGGCCGAGCGCGTAGCCGGGGTTGACCCCCTGCTGCACGCAGCGGTCGATGACGGCCCCGACGGGGGCGTCGAGGCTGAGGGCGAACTCCCGGACCACCGGCTGGTGGTGGAGCAGGTGGACACCGTCGATCGACCCCAGGCGCTCCTGCGCGTAGGCGGTGCGCTGAAGCATGAGCTCGGTGAGCTCGACGATCCCGTGGCGGCCCAGCCAGCTCAGGTAGATGACGCCCGCCAGCGCGTTGAGCGCCTGGGCGGTGCAGATGTTGGAGGTAGCCTTCTCACGGCGGATGTGCTGCTCGCGGGTCTGGAGGGTGAGCACGAACCCGCGCTTGCCCTCCATGTCGACGGTCTCCCCCGCGATCCGGCCCGGGACACGGCGCAGGAGCGCCTCGGTGGCGGCGAAGAAGCCGAACGACGGGCCGCCGAAGTCCAGCCGGTTGCCCAGGGTCTGGCCCTCCCCCACCGCGAGGTCAACGCCGCACTCACCCGGCGCGCGCAGCAGTGAGAGCGGCAGCGGGTCACAGGCGGCGACGCACAGCGCCCCGGCCTCGTGGGCGGCGGCGGCCAGCGCCTCGAGGTCCTCGACGGCGCCGAGGAAGTTGGGCTGCTGGACGATCACCGCGCTCACCTGCTCGTCGAGCGCCGGCAGCTCGGTGAGGCCGTCGTGCAGCGGCGCGTCGACCACCTCCATCCCCCAGCCGTGGGCCAGCGTGGCCAGCGCCTCGCGGGAGTGGGGGTGCACGCCGCGGGAGACGATGAACCGCGTACGCCCGGGGTTGGCGAGCTTGGCGACGTACCCGGCGGCGGCCACCGCGCTCGGACCCTCGTAGACCGACGCGTTGGAGATCGGCAGGCCGGTGAGCTCGCAGATCGCGGTCTGGTACTCGAACATCGCCTGCAGGCCGCCCTGGGAGACCTCGGGCTGGTAGGGCGTGTACGGGGTGAGGAACTCCGAGCGGGAGATGATCGAGTCCACCAGCGCCGGGACGTAGTGGTCATACATGCCGGCGCCCAGGAAGCACAGCTCGTCCTCGGCGCTGGTGTTGCGCGCGGCCAGGGCCTTGAGCTCCTGAAAGACCTCGAGCTCGGACTTGCCGGCGTCGAGCCCGAGCGGGTCGGCCAGACGGAGGTGAGCGGGGATGTCGGCGAACAGTTCCTCGATCGACTCGACGCCGATCGCCCGCAGCATCTCGCTGCGGTCAGACTCCGTCGCCGACGTGTACCGACTCACGACACCGTCGCCGCGTACGCCGCGGCATCCAGCAGTGCCTCCTGCTCGCTGGGATCAGACAGCTTGACCTTGACCAGCCACCCCGCCCCGTAGGGATCCTCATTGATCGTCTCGGGGGAGTCGCCGAGCCCGTCGTTGACCTCCACGATCTCGCCCGAGAGCGGCGAGATGACGTCCGAGACGGCCTTGACCGACTCGATCTCCGTGTAGGAGGCGTCCTTGGTCACCGTCGTGCCGACCTTGGGCGGGTCGAAGAAGACCACCTCGCCCAGGGAGTCCTGGGCGAACCAGGTGATCCCGAACGTGGCCTGGTCGCCCTCGATACGCGCCCAGTCGTGCTCGGGGTGGTAGAGGAGTTCCTCCGGATAGCTGGGATCTGACACTAAGCCTCCTGGGAGCTGTAGAGGGGTTTGGCGCGGACGACCGCGGCGCGCGGCGTGCCCCGGACGTCGATCTCCAGGTCCGTGCCGGGCTCGGCGCGCTCGGTGGGGACGTAGGCCATCCCGATGCCGCGCTCCAGGCACGGGGAGAACGTGCCGCTGGTGACGACGCCGCCGCCGGCGACGGGGTTGCCCTGCCGCGCGATCCCGGGTCCGGTCATCTCGAAGGCGACGAGCTTCTCCGCCGGGCCCTCGGCCCGGACGCGGGCGACGACGGCTGAACCGATGAAGCCGGTGGCCTCGCGGCAGCACCAGCCCAGTCCGGCCTCGATCGGCCCGTGGTCGCGGTCGAGGTCGTTGCCGTAGAGGTGGTAGCCGACCTCCAGACGCAGCGTGTCACGCGCACCCAGGCCGACCGGGGTCGCCCCGGCGGCCACCAGGGCATCCCACACCTCGCCGGCGCCGTCGGGGTCGAGCAGCAGCTCGACGCCCGGTTCGCCGGTGTAGCCGGTCCCGCACACGAGCATCGGTACCCCGGAGACGGTGCGCCCGACGCAGTGCATACGCGGCGGCAGCGGGCCGTCGGACAGCCCCTGCAGCAGCGCACGCGCCCGCGGGCCCTGCACCGCCAGCATGGCGAACTCGTCGCGGCGATCGATGATGTCCGCGTCGAAGTCCGGCGCGTGGCGCCGGAACCACTCGAGGTCACGCTCGTGGTTGGCGGCGTTGGTCACGGTGACGAAGCAGGACTCGGCCAGCCGGTAGGTGAACACGTCGTCGAGCACCCCGCCCTCGGGGTTGCAGATCACGCTGTATTGGGCGCCGCCCTCGGGCAGCCGCCGCACGTCGTTGGAGAGCAGGTGCTGGAGCAGGGCCTGCGCCCCGGGCCCGGCGGTCTCGATCTGGCCCATATGCGAGACGTCGAACACCCCGGCGTTGCCGCGCACGGCCAGGTGCTCGGCCTTGATCCCGTCGTACTGCACGGGCATCTCCCAGCCCGCGAACGGGATCAGCTTGGCGCCGGCGGCGCGGTGGCGATCATCGAGGGGGCTGCGACGTAGGGCATCGGTCGTCGGGGGCACGATCAGCAGGCTAATACATGCCCCAGGCGGCTCACGCTGGCGCAGCCGCGGCAGGCCCGGATCTCAGCGCGAGACGATCGCGACGCGGATCGCGCCGTGCCTCAGCGGGGGCCGCGGCCGGAGAGCAGGTGCTGGTCGGCGTCGACCATCAGGCGGATGAGCTGCTCGAAGGTCGTCTCGGGCTCCCAGCCCATCTGGCGCTTGGCCTTGGACGCGTCTCCGATGAGCTGGTCGACCTCGGCCGGGCGCTTGAGTGACGCGTCGATCTCGATGTGATCGTCGATTTCCAGGCCGGCCTGATCAAAGGCGATCTCGACGCATTCGCGCACCGTGTGAGCCACGCCGGTGGCGATCACGAAGTCCTCCGCATCGTCCTGCTGGAGCATCATCCACATCGCCTCGACGTAGTCCTTGGCGTAGCCCCAGTCACGCTCGGCGTCGAGGTTGCCGAGGGTGAGCTTGTCAGCCAGGCCGAGCTTGATCGCCGCAGCGTGCCAGGTGATCTTGCGGGTGACGAATTCGAGTCCCCGGCGCGGCGAGTTGTGGACCACCAGCCGGCCGACCCCGGCGCAGAGGACGCCGCTCTCGGTCTCCATGTCGTAGACCCATTCGTCCTGCGGGTCGGGGATCTCCACGATCCGGCGGACCTCGGCCGGGTCGCGGCGTAGGTGCGCCCCCTTCGCGCCGACGCGGACCGCCGACGCCAGGTTCACGCGGTAGTAGACAGCGGCCTCCCGGCGCTCGACGTACACGGAGGCCGGCTGACCGTCGAGGTGATAGAGCCAGCAGAGGCCCTGGGCCAGGACCGGACTGTTGGTGACAAACGACATCCCGTTGCCGCGCTTGAGGCCGTCACCGGCATAGAAGCCGCGCAGAAACTCCTGCTGCGCCGCCTCGTCGGCGTTGAGGACGAGGGGCGGGACCTGTTTGTGGCCGGTGCGGGTGTAGAGCTGCTCCCGCAGCCACGCCGCCAGACCTCCGCGCCCGCCGGTCAGGTTGAGCTTGCCGACGTCGCTGTCGGAGAACCCCGAGCGGCCGATCCAGTCGTGCGATCCGCCCAGGAAGCAACGCGACCACAGCTCGGCGACCCGGGCACGGAGTGCGTCGTCATTGTTGGTGAAGCAAATTTTGGCACCCGTACGGTCGACCCACCCATCGGCGCACAGCAGGCCGAGCAACTCAGCGGTCTCCATGGTGATCGCGGTCCAGTTCGGACGCTCCGGCATACTCTCGGCGATCGCGAGGTGGTCACCCTCGTCGACGTCGTCGGCCCGAACGATCAGCTGTTGGTCAGACATCATGTGGTGGTGGGCCGTCACCTCCACCTGTCCGCCCCGCGCCTCCACGGAGAGGAGCCGATGGTCGAGATCGCTGGGGCGCCGGCGAGTGGCGGTGAGAGCAACCACCGGCGTGAACTCGGTGCCGTCCCATACCTCGAATAGCCCCTTCGGCTCGAAGTGCTGGACGCTCCGCCCGTGGTCGACGACCGGGGCCAGGTCGGCCGGGGTCTTCACGCCCACGACGCCGTTGTCGCGAACGATCAGCGGGGTTTGTTCCCTCAAACACTCGTGGTTGAAGAGAATCCCGCTGGTGGCGTGGAGGTTGTAGGACTCGCGGTAGTTGACGGTGATGAAGTGGCCGTAGGCCTTGGCCACCCCGTAGGGCGAGCGCGGGTAGAAGGGCGTGTCCTCGGTCTGAGGCACCTCGCGCACCTTGCCGAACATCTCGCTCGACGAAGCCTGGTAGAAGCGCGCCTCGGGGCACACCTCGCGGACGGCCTCGAGCACCCGGGTCACCCCGACGCCCGTGAACTCCGCGGTCAGGGTCGGCTGGATCCACGAGACGGCGACGAAGGACATCGCCGCGAGGTTGTAGATCTCATCAGGCTTGGCGGCGCGCAGCGCGTCGACCAGGGAGCGGTGGTCGAGCAGGTCGGCCTGGTGGAGCGTCACCCGGTCGCGGAGGTGCTCGATGCGATCGAACCTCTCGGTGGAGGAGCGCCGCACCATCCCGTGGACGGTGTAGCCCTTCTCCAGCAGGAGTTCGGCCAGGTAGGACCCGTCCTGGCCGGTGATGCCTGTGATGAGCGCTGAGGGAATGCGGCGAGCCTAGCGATCCTTCAGGAACGACGGGATGTCGATGTCGTCGTCCGAGATCTCCAGCGAGGAGCGCTGGCGATCGTCCATCGTCACATCGCGGTCACGCCGCTCGCGGCGGGTCGTCTCGCGCGCGGTGCCGACCCCGGACGGCCCCCGCCCATGATCGAACCCAGTGGCGATGACGGTCACGCGGACCTCGTCGCCCAGCGCGTCGTCGATGACCGCCCCGAAGATGATGTTGGAGTTCTGGTCGGCGGCGCTCTGGACGATCTCGGCCGCCTCGTTGACCTCGAACAGGCCGAGGTCGTGGCCGCCGGTGATGTTGAGCAGGATGCCCATGGCGCCCTCGACGGACTCCTCGAGCAGCGGCGAGGAGATCGCGATCTTGGCCGCCTCGGCGGCGCGATTCTCGCCGGCGGCGGTGCCGATGCCCATGAGCGCGCTGCCCGCCTCGTGCATGATCGTGCGCACGTCGGCGAAGTCCAGGTTGATGAGGCCCGGGATCGTGATCAGGTCGGTGATGCCCTGGACGCCCTGGCGAAGCACGTTGTCGGCCTCGCGGAAGGCATCGAGGATCGTCGTCCGGCGCTCCACGATCGACAACAGCTTCTCGTTGGGGATGACGATCAGCGTGTCGACGTTCTCACGCAGTCGCTGAATGCCCTCGGCGGCCTGGCGGGCCCGCTGGGTCCCCTCGAAGGAGAAGGGCCGGGTGACGACCCCCACCGTGAGCGCGCCGATCTCGTTCTTGGCGATCTCCGCAATCACGGGGGCGGCGCCGGTGCCGGTGCCGCCGCCCTCGCCCGCGGTGACGAACACCATGTCCGCGCCCTTGAGCGCCTCCTTGATGTCATCGCGTGACTCGGCGGCCGCGCCGTGACCGACGTCGGGGTTGGCGCCGGCGCCGAGACCCTTGGTCAGTTGGTGGCCGATGTTGAGCTTGATGTCGGCGTCGCACATCGCCAGGGCCTGCGCGTCGGTATTGCAGGCAACGAATTCGACGCCTCGCAGCCCGGCGTCGACCATGCGGTTGACGGCGTTGGTTCCGCCGCCGCCGACGCCGACGACCTTGATGACTGCCAGATAGCTTCCGCTGTCCATGAGTTCTCGTCCGACCCTCTAGTTAGGGTTGAAGGTTTTGCCCACGCGGGGCTGCGTGACCAGTTTGTCACGTTAGAACTTAGCGATACGCGAAGTCAACGGTGCGCACGCTTTCGCAACAGACGTTGCAGAACGCCCAACTCTCGACGATAACGGAGAGTTGCGAAATTTGCGAGGTAAGGCTCTACTTGAGGTTAAGTGTTGGTCTAACCCCCCGTGGCCACGGTCGATCCGCCGGTACTGGGCGTCGCGGTGGTGCCGTTCTGACTGCTCGCGGAGGCCGAGCTCGAGGCGGTGTCAGACCCCGCCCCGGCGGCCGGGCGCGAGGCCACGGTGACGTCGATGTAGTCGGCGCCGGCTGACCCCGAGTCGGCCAGCACGGCCGCGGCTGCAGCCCACTTGGCGCCCAGGTCATCGTCGCTCCCGAAGTACAGCTGGGGCCCGTTGCGCAGCTGCGCCTCCAGTCCGTGGGTGCCGCTCTCAGAGGCCTGGCTCACCTTGGGCAGCAGTTGGTAGGGCGCGGCGGCCAGCAATTGGATGACCTGAAGGGTGGAGCCGGTCACGCGCGTGCCCCCGGGCGACACCGGCAGCGAGATCGTGGGCAGCGACCCGGGGGCCGAGATGCCGCGTAGGAGCGTCCCGTCCGCCGATACGGGAACGCGGAGGCCGCCGGCGGAGATCATCGCCACCGGCACCTGCTCCACCACCTCGATGCGCATCCGATGCGGGAAGTTGGTGGAGACGCGCAGGTGCTTGACCACCGGATACGGGGCCACCGCGGTCCGCAGTGCGGACATCTTCACGTCGAGCGTCGTCATGTTGTGGGCGGCCGAGCTGAGAGCGGCGCGGATCTGCTGGGCATCGCGCCCGCTGACGCCGACGATCGTCACGCGCTGGACGGCGACCAGCGAAGAGTTGCGCAGCCACACCCAGCCCCCTGCGGCCAGGGCCAGGACGGCCAGCACCGCCACGAGTATCCGTCCCCACCCACCCCTGGGCCGCGGGAGGCGGCGCACCAGACGGCGCCGCGACAGCCGCAGCGGTGCCGGCCGTGCGCGCGTCCCGCTCATGGCCGCGCCCAGTCAGCGGGGAACGAGACCGGCCCCAACGTCTGAACCTCGGGCTCGAGCTCGACGCCGAAGCGCTCCTGCACGCGCCGACGGCCCTCGGCCATCAGCGCCACGACGTCGGCGGTGGTGGCCTCTCCCAGGTTCTCCACGAAGTTGGCGTGCTTGGCCGAGAACCCGGCGCCACCCACCTGCAGCCCGCGGGCACCCGCCGCCTCCAGGAGCTGGCCGGCCGTGCGCCCCTCGGCGCGCGGGTCCGACGGGTTCTTGAAGGTGGAGCCGAACGTCTTGATCCCCGACGGCTGGGCCGCCCGGCGCTTGGAGCGCATCTCGCCCAGGGTGCGCTTGACGTCCTCGGGGGCCAGCGGACTGAGCCCGAACGCGGCGCGCGCCACCACCTCGCCGGGGCCCAGCCCCGAGCGCCGGTAGGCGAAGCCGAGCTCGTCGGGCGTCCGCCGGGCGGTGCCTGCGGCGCTCGTGACGTCGACCCATTCCAGCGCGCGCGCCAGCTCCCCGCCGTACGCGTTGGCGTTCATTCGCACCGCGCCGCCGACGGTGCCCGGGATGTTGACCCCGAACTCGATCCCGCTGAGCCCGGCGCGCGCCGCCTGAGCGGACACCGCGGGCAGGCGTGCGCCCCCGCCGCAGTCGATGCGGGTCCCATCCACCGTGATCTGGGTGAGCTCCTGGTCAAGTTTCAAGACAAGTCCGCGGACGCCGGCGTCCGCTATCAGGAGGTTCGACCCCGAGCCCACGACCCCTACCTCAACGCCCTCGGTGCCGGCCCACGCCAGGACCGCCTCGAGCTCGGCGACGGTGCCCGGACGCGCGAACAGCTCGGCCGGTCCGCCGGTGCGGATCGTCGTGAGTCGCGACAGCGGGTAGTCGCGCTGGATGCCCTCGGGGAGCCCGCCGCGCATCGTGCCAGGCTAGATGGGCCCTCAGACGACGAGCGAGCGGCCGAGGGCGTCGATGTTGCCCGCGCCCATCATCAGGCACAGGTCGCCCGAGCGCAGAAACCGGTTGAGGTACCCCCGCGCCTCGTCAAAGCCCGGCATCCAGGCGACCGAGCGCCCGCCCGCGGCGTCTGCCGCCTCGGCGGCCACCAGCTGGCCGCTCACCCCCGGGAAGTCCTCGGCGCGCTCCCGGGCCGGATAGATGCCCAGCACCACGATCGCGTCGGCGGCGGCCAGGGCGACGCCGAAGGCCCGCGCGAGCGCGTACGTGCGCGAGTAGAGGTGGGGCTGGAACACGGCCACCAGCCGTCGGGGAGCGAGCGTGCGCGCCGCGGCGATCGCGGCGGCCACCTCGGTGGGATGGTGGGCGTAGTCGTCGTAGACCTGGGCGCCGGCGGCGGACTCCCCCACGCGCTCCATCCGGCGCCGGGCGCCGCGGAAGTCGGCCAGAGCCGCGGCCGCGGCCACCGGGTCCGCCCCGGCCAGCGCGCAGGCGGTGAGGGCGCCGGCGGCGTTGACGGCGTTGTGGGCGCCCGGGACCGAGAGCCGGACCTCGATGCCGCGCCAGTCAAAGCGCGACCCCTCCGGGTCAAGCTCGGCGCCGCGGGCGTCGTAGGGAACGCCGCCGCCGGGGCACAGGGCCCGCAGCTCGGGACGGTCCCACACCACCGCGCGCTCGCCCGCGCGTGACATGAACTCGGCGAACGTCTGCTCCAGGTCCAGCCGCGAGCTGTAGGTCGAGTGGTGGTCAAGCTCGGCGTTGGTGAGCACGGCGATCTCGGGCTGGAGCTTGAGCAGCGAGCGGTCTGACTCGTCGGCCTCGACCACGATCCACTCCCCCGAGCCCCAGCCGGCGTTGCTCTGAGTGGAGCGCAGCTCGCCGCCCACGACGTAGGCCGGGTCAAGCCCGGCGCCCTGCAGCGCCTGGACCGCCATGCCCGACGTCGTCGTCTTGCCGTGGGTCCCGGTCACGGCCAGGCAGCGGCGCAGCGCCGCGATCTGGGCCAGCAGGTCAGCGCGGTGCAGCTCTGAGGCCGCGGCAAGCCGCTCGGGGTTGTCCGACGGGATGGCCGTGGAGTAGACGACCTCGGCGCCGGCCGGCACGTTGACGACGGCGTGGCCGAACACCGGCTCGATCCCGTGCTCGACCAAGCGCGCGGTGTAGCTGGAGGGCGCCCGGTCAGATCCGCTCACCTCGGCGCCCAGTGCGACGGCGATCAGGGCCAGGCCGCTCATGCCGGCACCGCCGATCCCGACGAAGTGCAGGCGACGGCCGGCCCAGGTGGTCTCCGTGCTCGTAGCGCTCATGGCTGAGCGAGCGAGGCTATCTGAGCCTCGGGACGCGCCCGTCCGCGTGCGACGGCGCACGCGGGGCGGGGGCAGCTCCGACGAACGTCTGCTCACGGGTCCATGCGATTGGAGGGTTGGGGGCAACGTGATCGCCCAAACCTGGGCAAAAGCGCACCCGAGCTGCTCACACCGTTTTCCGGTCCTGGTTAGGGTGGATCTCCTACATATGAACTCTCCCAATGCCAAGGCCTGGGGACCGCTGCGCGCCCGCCTCGTCGCTGTCGCCCTCGCGGCCGCGGCCGGTGTGACCGCGTTCGCCGCGATCTCACTGATGTCGGCGGCGCCCGCGCGCTCGGCCGTCCCCCACGCCGCCCAACAGTGTTCTGAGCCGTATTCCAATACGCGTGATCCCAGCAACCCGCTGGCGCTGCCCACCGCACCCGGGTCCGACCCTCTCAACGGAGCCAACTTCTTCGTGCCGGGACCGCGCAAGGGCGCGGCCGCCGGGGCGATCGCCCAACTCGTCGGGCTGAACCCGAACACCATGCCGGTCGACGAGTCGTGGGCGGACTTCCAGCAGCGCCTGACCCACGGCAGCATCGCCGCGAAGCTGGCGCATGACAAGGGGCTGGCCCACCAGGTGGCCGAGCTATCCAAGATCGCCTCCCAGCCCGACGTCCAGCGCATCAGCATCTACTCCATGGGCGGAGGTCCGGGCGCGATCTTCGGGCAGACGCAGAAGATCCTGTGCTCGAACGCCACCGCCGACCCGGGGTCGATCGTGGCCTTCAACACCTACTTCCTGCACCCGACCCTGGGTGGATGCGCCAACGCGTCCCAGATCCAGGCCTATATGCCGACGTTCAAGCGCCAGATCAACGAGATGGCCGCGGCCATCGACCGCCGGCCCGCGCTGATCCTGGCCGAGATCGACGCGCTGGGCTCATCGGGCTGCATCGCCCAGCACGGAGGGCTCCCGGCCTGGGAGGCAGCCCTGAAGTACGAGGTCGACACCTTCGAGGCGCTTCCCCACACCGCGGTCTACGTGGAGGGTGGCTACTCGGACTCCAACTCCGTGGGCTACACGGCGAACGCCCTCAACGCCGTCGGCGTCAAAAAGATCCAGGGCTTCTTCACCAACGACACCCACAACCAGTGGACGATCAACGAGATCCGCTGGGCGACGAAGGTCGCCAAGCGCACCCACGGCGCCCACTTCATCGTCAACACAGCCAGCAACGGCCGCGGGCCAAAGCTCAACCCCCACCCCACCAGTCAGGGCGTTGAGGATCTGTGCAACCCGCCCGGCCGCGGGCTTGGCCCCGAGCTCAACACCAGCACCGGATACCCGTACGTGGACGCGTTCATGTGGACGCACCCGCCCGGAAACTCGAGCGGCTGCGGTGGCGGCACTCCCGCTGGCACGTTCTGGTCCGCGTACGCCATCGGCCTGGCCGAGCGCGCCAACCAGCAGCTCGGCCCGGGCCTCCCCAGCCGGCCTTACTGAGCCCTCGCCGATACTGTAGGCGGGGCTGAGGATGCTCGCTCCGTTCCGCCTACCCAACAGCTACGCCCAGTTCAACCGTCGGCACCACGCGCCTGATGGCAGGCTGGTGCGAAAGCGGCTGCGCCGATTCGGGCGTAGCCGCTTCCGGCTCCTGCTGGCCGGACCGTATGCCTGGCAATCGAACAACACCACGCGTGCATTCGAGTACCCGTGGGCTCATGAGCAGATCCAGCGGCTCGGGCGCGATCTGGTCATCGCCGACGTCGGCGCCAGCCTCGCTGGGCTTCAGTTCACCCTCGCCAAGGAAGGGCACGAGGTGCACGCCGTCGATCCGGGCCTCAACGCGAGCGGTCTCGGCTGGGAAGTCGATCCGACGTTTCACCAACTGCTCGCCGAGACCTACCACGCCCCGGTGCAGCTCCATCCAACGACCTTCCAGCAGGCGGACTTCGCCGAGAGCAGTCTGGACGTCGTCCTCTCAGTCTCGACGATCGAACATTTCGGACCCGACGACCTGCAGAGCTTCGCTGAGAGCGTGCGTCGCGCGCTCAAGCCCGGAGGTCATGTCGTCCTCACCATCGACCTGTTCCTCGACCTGATCCCATTCACAGATCGTGCCGAGAATCGGTGGGGGACGAACATGAGCGTCGCCGCGCTGATGGAGGCCCTCGACGCGACCATCGTCGTCGGCGATCCAAACGTTCTCTACGGGTTCCCCGATTTCGACGCACGCCGGATCCAGGCCGACCTCAGCGAGTACATGATCGGTGCCTATCCGACGTTGACGCAGTGCGTGGTGGCCCGCGTCGGGTCGTGATCGGCGACTCATCCGAGCGACGCAGCGCCGTTTGAGAGTGCCCGTGTTCCCGTCCAGGCGCAGGCTGATCGACTCGATCCGGCGGAGGCTGCTCACGGGTCGATTCGGGCAACTCGTGCGTGAGGCAGCTCAGCAGCCCTTCGTCTATGACGGCACGCCGAACCCCAACCGCCGCGTCTTTCTCGGTGAGAAGATCGAGCTCAACGACGCGGTACTGAACGTTGTCAGCGGCGACATCAGAATCGGCGATCACTCCTTTCTCGGCCACGGCGTCTCGCTGCTGACGGGCACGCACGACTACCGGGCTCGCGGTGCCGAACGGCAGGCGTCCAGCCCCGAGACGGGCCACGACATCGTGATCGGCGCGGGAGTGTGGATTGCCTCCAACGTCACGGTGATTGGCCCATGCACGATCGGCGATGACGCCGTCGTGGCTGCCGGGGCGGTGGTCGCGATGTCCGAGGTGCCCGCGGGAGCAATCATCGCGGGAGTCCCGGCGAGGATCATCGGGCGCATCGACGCCCCCGCGGCACAGTCCTAGAGCCCGCGCCCACCTCCCCCCCTGTTTCAGCTGCGGCGGCCTCGAGCGCGCCGCCGTCAGCACCTCGCGCGCAACGACGGCGGCGGCGTCGGGCCGGAGCGAGCCCCGCCGAAGCCCGGCCCATCGCCGTCAGGCGGCCAGGGTCGCCCAGGAGGGCACCCACCTCCTGGGCCAGCCTCGGGCCCGTGAGCTCGGCGTCCGGGATGACCAGCGCCGCGCCGGCGGCCTCCATGTAGACAGCGTTGGCCGACTGGTGGTCAGCGGCGGCGTAGGGGTACGGGATGAGGACCATGGGGCGGCCGTGGGCGGCGATCTCGAAGATCGACCCGCCTGACCGGGCGACGACGAGGTCCGCCGCCAGCAGCGCCTGCCCGAAGTCGTTGATGTAGCCGCGCAGGTCATAGTGGGGACCGGGCGCGCTGAGATCGGGCAGGTCCCGGGTTCCGGCGGCGTGCAGGACACGGAAGCGCGCGCCAGCGAAGGCCTCGATGGCCGCCTGGTTGATGGAGCGGGCGCCCTGGGAGCCGCCGAAGACGAGCACCACCTGCTCGCCCGGCCCGATCCCGAACCGCGCGCGAGCGGCCTCCCGGTCGGTCGCGGGCGCCGGCCCGGGGCGCCCGGTGACCAGGTAGCGGGGCCCGTCGCGGCCGGGGAGCGGGAAGGTGAGGCAGACGCGGCGAGCCAACGGCGCGAGCAGGCGGTTGGTCAGCCCCAGGTGACTATCCGCCTCCATGAGCACGAGCGGCACGCGCCGGCTCACCGCGGCCAGTCCCACCGGGCCGGCCACGTAGCCCCCGGCGCCGAGCGCCGCCGCCGGATCGAGCCGGCCGATGAGCCGCCGGGCCGAGCCCACCGCGCCGGCGGCCATCACTACCGCGCGGCCGCCGCCACGCGGATCGCGCCGGGCCAGCTGAGCGACCTTGAGGGTGTGCATCTCATAGCCGGCCCCGGGAACAGCTCACGCTCGGCGCGCTCGCCACCGACGAAGACGACCCGGGCGCCCTCATGACGCAGCGCGTCGGCGACCGCGAGCGCGGGCACGACGTGCCCGGCGGTACCTCCGGCGCCGATCACGATGAGGGGCGAGTCTTTCCAGGGTTCGCGCGGTCCGCAGGCACTGCGTTACATCCAACCAGCTTCGCTGACTCCGGGGCCCGGCGACTGTGCCGGGGACGGCGAGAGCGCTAGCGAGAAGCTGACGAGTGCGTACCAGTAAACACTTGATCAAAATGCACCCGGCCGTGCCATTGGGGCAGAGAGCGGAACGGCAACATGGCACTAACGCCGGCTTGGCTACGCTGAGGGAACCGGTGCGGCCTGTCTCGTCTGGAGTCAGGGACGGGCGTGCCCCGCGTTTCGCAAGCGACGCTGAAGCGGGGAATGAGCGGCTTGACAACAACCGCGTGGATCGATGACGCGCCAACGACGGACGGTGCCGGCAAGGCGCCGATGACCGTCGGCTTCCTGCACCTGGGGTCAGAGCGGGGCGGGATCAACCGGGACGGTCGGATGCTCGCCGCGCGGCTGCGCGAGCGCCCGGACATGCGCGTGGTGGAGTGCGCCGTCGACGTGACCGACGCGGGCCTGAAGGGCCTGCCCAGGCTCGCGCGAGCCGCCCGCGCCGCTGTCGGTGGCTGATGTCACGATCGTCCCCTACAGCCCCAATCGGCTCTGGGCGCCGGGTCGCACCCATCTCATCCAGCTGGTACTCGCTCTGCATCCTTGTCTCCCGGGCAGTGACGGTTGTGCACGATGTGTATCCGTCACGGCGCTGGCTCTCACGAAACTGGTGGGCACTGACAGCGCGCAGCGCTGCTCAGCCGGGCGGTCGTGTTCCACGAGCAGCACGAGCTGGCCGACGCTCAAGGCCGTTCCAGAGGCGCGGACGCCTGTTCAGGGTTCCGCTCGCCGGTCGAGGCGATGTCACTGCCTCCGCGCGGACGCGCGCGGGCGCAGCTCGACGTCACCGGGTCTGCGGCGGTGCTCGGCATGGTCGGCTGGATCCACCCGCGCAAGAACTGCGAGCGGGCCATCGAAGTCCTCGCTCGATCTGCCCGAGGACGCCCAGCTCTGGCTCATCGGATCTGCCACCCCGGACGCTGAGCCCTACTGCCGGCGGCTGACGGAACTGGCCCGTGACCTCGGAGTCGCCGAACGGTTGCGGATCACGGGGTATGTCAACGACGAGGAGATTGCGCGCCCGTCTGGCCGCCGATCGACGTGGCGCTCGTCCCGTACACCGCGATCTCCGCGTCTGCCTCCGCTTTCGACGATCATCGGGGCCCGCCGCCCCGTGATCGCCAGCGATCTGGCCGTGACCCGTGAGCTCCACGACCTTGCCCGCGCGCCATCCGCGCTCAGCGACGACCCTGACGGCGATCGCGCAACTGGTCGAATCGGTGCTGGCCGATCCGCCCGGTGAGACGGCGTTCGCGCCGATTCTGCGGGAGCGTTCGCCTGAGGCCGTCGCCCGTCGCTTTGAGCAGATCTGCCGTTACGCCGGCTCGTGAGCCGGCCACCCTCTCCTTGATCGCACCTACCCGATAGCCGGGATAAACGCTGAGGGCGTCGAGCCGACGTCGGCTGGCTGCAGGCGACCGTGGGAGTGCAACCGATCCCGAGACCCGGCGTAGCCTGAACGTCGCACCAGTGTCGCCAGAGACGCCAGAAATCCGCTGTCGAAGCGCAGCCCGAGCGCTCGACATGCCGAGCCGTTGACGCAGGGGCGCCGCTCGCTGTTCATGCAGCGCGAGGCTTCGCGTGGGTTGTCAGCGGGCGCCTGCTCAGCCAGGCCGCCCAGTTCCTGGCCTCGATCGTCCTCGCGAGGCTGCTGTTGCCAAGCGCCTACGGGCTGGTGGCGATCACGTGGTCGTTCACCGGGTTTGCCGCCCTGTTCAGCGACCTCGGCCTCGGCGCGGCGCTCGTGCAGTCGGCGCGACTGACCGAGCGGGACGCCGCGACGGCGTTCGCCATCAACGGGGTGTCTGGTGTGGTGCTCACCCTGATCGTCGTGGTGTTACGCCATCCTCTGGCGAATCTATTCGGCCAGCCGCAGGTTGCGACTCTGCTCGCAATCTCGAGCTTGGCGTTCACGTTGTCGTTCAGCGTTGTCCCACTCGCGATCCTCGAGCGTCAGATGCAGTTCGGCAAGGTTGCGGCCATCGACGTCGATTGGATCGACGGTCGGGTTCTCGGTGAGCATTGTCTGCGCCGCGCTCGGGGTCGGCGCCGCGAGCCTGGTCATCGGACCGCTCACCACCACGGCGCTGACATCGGTGGGCACCCTCGCCGCTGCTCGATGGATACCAAGGGCCTGGCCGAGCCGGTCGGCTGCCCGGCGTCTTCTCGGTTTCAGCGGGCACCTGACGGGTTTCAACTTCCTCACCTACTGGGCACGCAACGCCGACAACCTGCTGCTCGGGCGTTTTGCCGGCACGACGGAACTCGGGCTCTACAACCGTGCCTACATGCTGATGCTGCTGCCACTGACCCAGGTGGGTGGCGTCCTGGGACGGGTCCTGCTGCCCCTGTTCTCGAACATGCAGGACGACCACGCCCGGCTACGCCGCGCGGTGATTCGTCTCGCCGGGACGACCTCGCTGATCGTCTTCCCTGTGCTCCTTGGTCTGGCCGCCATCGCCCATAACTTCGTCCTCGTCGCCTTCGGGCCCGCGTGGCGGGGGGCGATACCCCTCATCGCGATCCTTGCGATCGCTGGGATGCCCCAAGTGTTCGGGATCCTTTCGGCCCAGGTCTGCCAGGCCGTCGGACAGCCGGGGCTGCTTGTCCACGATGGGGTGTGTTGTGGAACCTCACCGCGCTCACCGCGATCGTGGCCGGTCTCCACTGGGGCGCCAAGGGAGTCGCCGATAGCGCTTGCGATCCGCGGCTGGGTCGTCCATCCCGCTCGAGATGATGCCCGCGCGCAAGACGATCGGTGTGGGCGGGCGGGAGGTCGTGCGGGCCGGGACGCGCCGCTCGCTGCCGCCGCCGCGATGGCGATCATCGTTGCGATCCTCGGCAGCGGCCTTCGATCGGGTCATGCCCATCGCCGCCAGCCTGGCGCTCCAGGTGATCCTCGGCGCGGGCATCTACACCGGGCTCGTTGCCGCGACCGATCGCACGGCGTTTGACGACGCGCTTGTCCTCGTGCGCCACAGACGACTTTCGACAATGCCTGCGGCCGACAGTCCATCTGGGGCTGACACGCCGCCGGTTGAGTACGCCAGACGACGCTGCCCGACGCGTACATCCCGTTCGAGGACATCGGCAGGCAACGCGCGCGCTGGGAGCACATCGCCGACGGATGGACCGCGTCGCTGGACGCGGAGCGGAGCCCGGCGTCGCGGCTTCGAGCCCCACCGCGGCGATATCGCCCCGTCAGCCGGCGGAGCGCCGGCTCCCGGCGCCGGCCCGGCGCTGCCGGCGATCCTGGCGCCGCTGCTCGCGGTCGGCGGCGGACGCGGTGGGCTGCCCCTCCACGACCTTCAGGCGCCTGGCCCCCGGCCGGGAGATGTTGAGCAGCAGCCCGACGGACGCCAGCATCACGCACAGGTTGGTGGGCGCGTAGGAGATGAACGGCAGCGGGACGCCGGTTAACGGCGCCAAGCCGAGCACGACGAAGATGTTGAGGATCCCCTGACACAGGATCAGTGACGTCAGTCCGCTGGCGAGCAGCTTGGGGTAGCGACCCACCGCGCGCCGCGCGGTGCGCAGGCCGGCGTAGGCGATCATCCCGTACAGGAACACGACGACGCAGATGCCGAGCACGCCCAGCTCCTCGCCGATGACGGCGAGGATGAAGTCGTTCTGGGCCTCGGGCAGGTAGTAGATCTTCTGCACCGACTTGCCCAGACCGACGCCGAGCAACCCGCCCGAGCCCAGGGCGATCTGGCCCTGGACCGCCTGATAGCCGGCTCCGGCTGCCGTCGTCGCCGACCACGGGTGCAGGAACGTGGTGAGGCGCGCCTGCTGGTAGGGCTGGGCGAGCACCATGAGCACGACGCCGACCGCGGCGACCCCGCCCAGCCGCGCGAGGTAGCGCATCGGCATCCCGGCGGCGATCATCAGCGAGGCGACGGTGAAGGCGACGACGAGCCCGGTCCCCAGGTCCGGCTCGATGACGATGAGCAGAATCGCCGGGCCGGCCGCGAGCAGGATCGGGGCCACCGCCTGGCGGAAGCTCCGCATCCGCTTGGGATGATCGGCGAGATACCGCGCGGTGTAGAGGACGAGGGCCAGCTTCATGATCTCCGACGGCTGGAACTGGATCGGGCCCAGCGAGAACCACCGGCGAGCCCCGTTGACGGCCACACCGAACCCGGGCACGAGGACGAGCAGGAGCAGCGCGAATGAGCCCAGCAGCATGAGCCGGCAGATCTGGGGGGTGAGCAGCGCCAGCCCCCGGCGCTCGAGCACCTGCATGGCGGTGAGGCCGACGACGCCGAAGACCAGGTAGCGGATGAACTCGCCGGTGCCGCTGCCGCCGTGCGCGCTGAGGACGCCCAGCGGCGAGGAGGCGCTGTAGACCATGACGGCGCCGAAGGCCAGCAGGCAGAGCGCCGCGGTCATGAGGATCCGGTGCTCCAGCGGAGGCGCGACCCGGCGGCTGCCGGCGCGGCGGCGAGACGCGGTCATGCCCGCCGGCTCAGCGGAGCCCTGCCGTCCGCGCGATGCGGCCGCGGTGCCCATTCAGTGGCCCTCCCCCACGAGCTGGCGGAAGTGGTCGCCCCGGGCCTCGAAGTCCGGGTACTGGTCATAGCTGGCGCAGGCCGGGGAGAGCAGGACGGTGTCTCCGGGCGCGGCCGCGACGGCCGCGGCCTGCACGGCGGCGGCGAGCTCGCCCTCCTGGTGGATCGGGATCCCGGCCGGGCTGAGCGCCTGTTCGAGCTCCCCAGCCGCCTCGCCGATCAGGTACACGGCGCGGCAGCGCTCGCCGACCACCGGGGCCAGTGGCGAGAAGTCCTGGCGCTTGCCCCGGCCGCCGGCGATGAGGTGGATGCCGCCCGCGTAGCTGCGCAGCGCGACGAGCGTGCTGGCGACGTTCGTCGCCTTGGAGTCGTTGACGAAGGCGACGCCGTCACGGGTGGCGATGAGCTCGAGCCGGTGCGCCACGCCCCGGAAGGTGCGCAGGCCGGCGGCCACCGCGTCGCGGTCGATGCCGCGCGCCAGGCATGCCGCGGCGACGGCCATGGCGTTGGCGCGGTTGTGGGCGCCGGGCAGAGAGATCTCGGTGACGTCGATGAGCGGTTCGTCGTCCCACCACAGGTAGCCGGCCCGGTCAGACAGCTCCGCGCCCTCGGCCCCGAACGGGACGCGGCGGGCGCAGCCGCCGAGATCCTCGACGTCGAGGTCGAGGGGGGCCACGGCAACGTCGTCGTTGCCCTGGTTGGCGAAGATCCTCAGCTTCGCGGCGACATAGTCGGCAAACGTGCCGTGGCGGTCGAGGTGGTCCGGCTCGAGGTTGAGCAGGACCGCCACCTCGGGGGCGAAGGCGACGGTGTCCTCGAGCTGAAACGAGGACGCCTCGCAGACGATCGTCGCGTGCGCCGGGACCGTCCCCACGAGCGACGTCAGTGCCGTCCCGACGTTGCCGGCGACAGCGACGGGCAGGGCCGCCTCGCGGTGCACGTGGCCGATCCACTCAGCGGTCGTCGTCTTGCCATTGGTGCCGGTCACCGCGATGAACTCGTTCTCGAGCAGCCGCCAGGCCAGCTCCAGCTCGCCGAGGATGGGCACGCCGCGGGCTCGCGCCGCCGCCACGAGGGGGGCGTTCTGGGGCACACCGGGGCTCTTGATGAGCGTCCCGGCGCGGGCGGCAAGGGCGTCGCCTGACGCATCGAGATGGACTTCGACGCCGGCCTCCGAAAGCCTTTCTGCGGCACGATCGAGTGCGGGCGTGCCGCGCGCGCCCGCATCGCAGCCGATCACCTCCTCTCCGCGGGCACGCAATGTGAGGGCCGCCGCCACGCCGGAGCGGGCCAGGCCGACGATCAGATACGGCCCTCCGGGAAGCGGCGGCCGCGGCTTGGAAGCGCCGGCGGCGGGCATCGCGGGGCCGCTACCCCCGGAAGCTGAGCTGGTAGACGACGAACCCGATCGCCCCGAACGCCGCGGCGACGATCCAGAAGCGCAGGATGATCTTGGTCTCAGACCACGCCTGGAGCTCGAAATGGTGGTGGATGGGCGCCATCAGGAACACCCGCTTGCGGAACACCTGGAACGAGAAGACCTGGATGACCACGGAGAGGACCTCAATCACGAAGATGCCCCCGAGCAGGATGAGCAGGGCCTCCGTGTTGGTCATGACCGCCAGGCCGGCGATCGCGCCACCTAAGCCCAGCGAACCGGTGTCCCCCATGAAGATGCTCGCCGGGAAGCTGTTGAACCACAGAAAGCCGATGCATGCTCCCACCAGGCAGCCGGCCAGTAGCGAGAGGTCGCGCGCGCCGATGATGAACGTGATCCCGATGTAGGCCAGCAGGACGATGGCGGCGCACCCGGCGGCGAGGCCGTCGAGACCGTCAGTGAAGTTGACCGCCGTGGTCGTCCCGGCCACCACCAGGTAGATGAACACCGGGAACAGGGGCCCCAGATCGATCGAGGCGTCGACGAAGCGCAGCTGCACCGTCGGCCCGATGTTGGCCTTCTGGGTCGCGATCCACCACAGCCCCAGGGAGATCGCGATCGTCACCACGAGCTTCGTCCGCGCGCGCAGGCCCAGCGAGCGGCGCTTGACGATCTTGGTGTAGTCGTCGGCAAAGCCCAGCAGCGCGCAGGAGATCGCGGCGAAGAACACGCCCACCGATGACCAGTCGCGCTGGGAGAGCAGCGCGTAGGGCACCGCGATCGCCAGGAAGATGATGATCCCGCCCATCGTCGGCGTGCCCGCCTTGGTCTGGTGGCCGCGAGGGCCCTCCTCGCGGATGTTCTGGCCGAACTCGCGGTTGCGCAGGAACTCGATGAACTTCGGGCTCAGGAACAGGCACATGAGCAGTGAGGCGGTGCCGGCGATCAGCACCCGCCCAGATGCGGAGCCCGTCACGCTGTGTCTTCCCTGGCGCCGAGCGCCCGGCACACGAGCTCCAGGCCCACCCCGCGCGAGGCCTTGACGAGCACGACGTCCCCGGGGGCCAGCAGCTCCGGGACGACCACCGCGGCCTCCCCGGCGTCGGCCACCGAGTGGGTCTCGCCGGCGAAGCGGTCGGCGATCGACGCCGCCAGCGGGCCGACGGTCACCAGCACGTCGACGCCGGCGGCGGCCGCCTGTTCGCCGAGCTGGGCGTGGAACTCACGCTCCTGGGGTCCCAGCTCCAGCATGTCCCCGAGGACGGCGACGCGCCGCGCGCTGTCCGTGGCGGCGGCGGTGGCCTTGAGGTCGTCGAGAGCGGCGCGCATCGAGATCGGATTGGCGTTGTAGCAGTCGTCGATGACTGTTACGCGGCTCGGTGTTATGTAGCGCTGGCCGCGGCCTGCCGTCAGGGCGAGCTCCACGCGGCCCTCCGGGGTGACCCCCACGGCTCGGGCAGCGGCGACCGCGGCGAGCAGGTTGGAGCGCATATGTGCCTGCGTGAAGGGCACTTCCAGGGTTATCCGCTCGCCCTGGGCGTCGATGGTGAGGCGGTGGCTTTCGGGGTCACCTGTGGGCTCGCCGTCGGCGCTCTGGAGGCGCACATCTCCGTCCGGGCCGAATGTGACGATTGTCACATCGTTTCTCAGATGGGGTTGCAGCAGCGCTTCGCCGGCCGGGATCACGGCCGTGCCGCTTGGCGGGAGACCGGCGATGAGCTCGGCTTTGGCCGCGGCAATCGCCTCGATGCTCCCCATCAGCTCCAGGTGGACCGGCCCGATGCTCACGATCACGGCCACGTCGGGCTCGGCGATCTCGGCGAGCTCGGCGATCTGCCCTTTGCCGCGCATGCCCATCTCGAGCACGAGGATCTCCGTGCCCGCGGGCGCGTTGAGGATCTCCAGCGGCAACCCGATCTCGGTGTTGAAGTTCGCCCGCGACGCCACAGTTCTCTTGTGGGGCGCGAGGACCGCCAACAGCAGATCCTTGGTCGACGTCTTGCCGGTCGAGCCGGTCACTCCGATGACCCGGGCCCCCAGCTCCCGGCGCCAGGCGGTGGCCAGGTTTTGCAGGGCTTTCAGGGGATCGTCGGCGGCCAGGACGACGCCGGTCCGCGTGGTGCCGCCGAGCGGCTCGGCGTACTCGGGGGTGACGAGCACCCCCCAGGCCCCGGCCTCGAGCGCCTGGGCCGCGAAGGCGCCGCCGTCGACGTTCGCGCCGGGCAGGCCGACGAAGAGGGCTCCGGGCCCGGCGGCCCTCGAGTCGATCGTGACGAGCTCTGGGCCAGCGATGGCGGAAACCCCGGTGGGCAGAGTTGCGCTTGCCGCCGAAGCGACCTTGTCAGGTGTCCATTGCCTCATCGGGCGGGGGTCGCGGCGTTGGAAGCCGTCCCCCGCAGGATCTCACGCGCGACGGTCACATCGTCAAAGGGGATCTTGCGGCCGCCCTCGAACTCCTGGCCCTGCTCGTGCCCCTTGCCCGCGATGACCACCACGTCGCCTGCCTCAGCGGTCGCGATCGCGCGGTCGATGGCCACGCGGCGGTCCACCTCGTGCTCCACGTCCGGGCCGCTGCCGGCCAGGATCTCCTCGATGATCGCGGCGGGGTCCTCGGAGCGGGGGTTGTCAGAGGTGACGATGACGCGATCAGCGAGGCGCGCGGCGATCTCCCCCATCTGCGGGCGCTTGCCGCGGTCGCGGTCCCCGCCGCAGCCGAAGACCACGTGCAGCCGCCCGTTGGTGAGGCCGCGCGCGGCTCCGAGCACGTTCTCCAGGGAGTCCGGGGTGTGCGCGTAGTCGACGAGCACGGCGTAGTCCTGGCCCTCGCTGACTGACTGAAAGCGGCCCGGGACCTGCCCCGCCGAGGCGATGGCCTCGATCGCGGTGTCCGCGTCCACGCCCAGCGCCCGGGCCGTGGCGAACGCCCCGAGCACGTTTGAGACGTTGAAGCGCCCGGTGAGGGGCGAGCTGAGCTCGAACACGCCGTCCGGGGCGCTCACCGCGAAATGCGAGCCGTCCAGGCCGGTCTGCACCGCCCCGGCGCGATAGGAGGCGTCGTGCTCCAGGGCGAAGGTGATCGCCGCGCCGCCCGATCTCCGCGGCCAGCCGTGCGCCGTAGGGATCGTCGACGTTGACCACCGCGTGTGCGGGCGCGAGATCCGTGAAGAGCAGGCGCTTGGCCCCGTAGTACTCCTCCATCGTCTCGTGGAAATCGAGATGGTCCTGGGTGAGGTTGGTGAAGACGGCCGCGGCGAAATGGATCGCATCGGCGCGGTGGAGCGTCAGCGCGTGGGAGGAGACCTCCATCACGCACGCCTGGTCGCCGGCGTCGAGCATCTCGGCGAACGTGCGCTGGAGATCGATCGCCTCCGGCGTCGTGCGCAGGACCTCATGCTCAACGCCCCCGATCACGCTCTTCACCGTCCCCAGCAGCCCGGTCTGGCGGCCGGCGGCCTCGAGCAGCGCACGCACCAGGAACGCCGTCGTGGTCTTGCCGTTGGTCCCGGTGATGCCGACGGTCTGGAGGCGCGCGGTCGGATCTCCGTGGAAGCGAGCCGCGACCGGCGCCATCGCGGCCCTCACCGATTGCACCTGCACCTCGGGGACGCCCGAGGTTCAGCGGCCGCTCGACGACAAGCGCGGCCGCCCCTCGGGCCACGGCGTCCGTCGCAAAATCGTGCCCGTCCCGCGTGTAGCCGGGCACGCAGAAGAACAGCGTGCCCTCGCGGACCAGGCGGTTGTCATACGTCAGCGACGAGATCTCGACGTCGGCGACGGCCGGCGGCGCGTCGTCAAACAGCAGGGCCAGGCGCATCGCCCGACAATAGCCGTCGCCCCGACGGGAACGGCAGCCCCGGCTGCGTGGCCGCAGGCCCGTCTCTGACCTGCTGGATCGCCGCAACCAGCTCCAGCCAGCCGTAGAACGGGAGCGCCCCTGTGCCCGAGGCGGAGAGATGCCCCCTGATCGGTTCACCGGCCTGGATCTCCAATTCGAGCCGAGACCTCATGTCCTGCTCGATCTGCTCTCTCTCCACCTCGGACACGAGCAGGAGTATGTGAGGCGCCAGCGGCCGTGTCGCCAGGGACCCCCCCTGGTTTATCGCGGGGTCTGGCCCCCTAGTTCGCGGCCCGCTGACCCCTGGGTTCGCATCCCGATAAACCGGAATACGGATGCTTAGCAATCATCAGTGATGGGTAAAGATGAGAGCGGCGCGCCTGGAGGGCTGTGCGCGCTCACAAACCCCCTTTAGAGAAGTGAGACGCCGAGGCCGCGATATCCGGAACTTTGAGCTGCTCGTCGAGCGCGAGACGGAGCGCGCCGTGATCGAGCAGCAACTCCGTGATGCCCGCGCGGGCATCGGGAGCATCGTGGTCCTGGAGGGGCCGGCGGGCAAGGGGAAGTCCCGCCTACTGCACCTCGCCGCTGATCTGGCGCGTGAGCAGGGCCTACGGGTCCTGGGCGCCTCGGGCACCGAGCTCGAGCGCCACTTTCCCTTCGGCCTGGCCATCCAGCTGTTCGAGCCATGGTGGCTTGCCGCTGACGAGCGCGAGCGAGCCGCCGCCCTGGGCGGCGCGGCCGGTGCCGCGGCCGCTCTGCTGGAGCAGGGGCCCGGCGGCGCGGAGTCAGACGCCGGCTACGCGACCGTTCATGGGCTGTTCCGGCTCACCGCCACCCTGGCGACGGCGCAGCGCGGCGCCGAGGAGCGCTCGCCAGTGGTCATGCTCGTCGACGATGCCCAGTGGGCCGACGGCCCGTCGCTGCGATTCGTGGCGTACCTGGCCGAGCGGCTCGCCGGCCTCCCCATCGCGCTGGTCGTCTCGATGCGCCCGGGGGAGCCCGGCGCCGACGTCGAGGGTCTCGGCGCGTTGCGGGTCGCCGCCGGCGACTGGCTGCTGCGGCTGCAATCGCTCACTGTGCCCGCGGTGCAGCAGGTGGTCAGGGCGAAGCTGCCCGGGGCCGACGACGTGTTCTGCACCGCCTGCGCCCGCATCACCGGCGGTAATCCGTTTCTGCTGCTCGAGCTGCTCGAGCAGGTGCGCGCCGACGGTCTGGAGCCCAACCGGACGACGGCCGACCGGCTGGCCGACCTCGCCCCCGACGCGATCCTCGGCGCGGTCGTGGCGCGCCTGGGCACCATGCCGCCGGCCGTACGCGCGGTGGCGCTGGCCGTGGCGGTCCTGGGCGACGGCGCTGCGCTGCGACACGTCGCGGCGCTGACCGGCCTGGAGGCCACAGATGCCGGGCAGGCGGCCGACCTGCTCGCCGACATGCACCTGTTCTGCGCCGGGGAGCCCCTGTCATTCGTGCACCCGCTCATCCGGCGAGCGGTGGAGTGGTCGATCTCCCCGCTCGCCCGCGGCCACCAGCATGCGCGCGCAGCCGAGATCCTCGCCCGTGACGAACAGCCCGAGGAGGTGATCGCCCCACACCTGCTCGCGGCGCCCGCTCAAGCCGACCCGCGGACGGTGACGGTGCTGCGCGCCGCCGCGCGCAAGGCGCTGGCCAGCGGCGCGGTGAGCAGCGCCGTCGGGCTTCTGCGCCGCGCCCTGGGGGAGGGCGCGCACGAAGACCGCGCAGAGTTGCTCGCCGAATTGGCCCAGGCCGAGGTCCGCGCGGGTCTCCCGGAGGCGACCGCGCGGCTCACGCACGCGATCGAGGCGTGCCAGGACCCTCGCCAACGCGCCGAGCTGTCGCTGACGCTCGGGGCCGCGCACTACCGCAAGGGCGACTACGGCGACGCGGTCACGGTGCTGGCCGGCGCGATGCTCGACACCCGCCACGACGACGCTCAGCTGGCCGAGGAGATCGCCGCGGCCCATTTCTCCGCGGTGACGCTCGTGCCCGCCCTGGCGGCCGAGACGCAACGGCGCGGGGCACGCCTGGTCGCCTCACTGCCTGACCAACTCACCCCGGCCAAGCGGACGGCAGTGGCGCACCTGGCCGTCCATCAGGCGGTCCAGCGCGAGCCGCGCGCCGAGGTCCGGCGACTGGCCGAGCTGGCGTGGGGCGAGGGCGAGCTGTTGGAGACCGACGGCTTCCTGCGATCGAGTTGGACGATGGTGGCCGGCGCGCTGCACATGGTGGACGAGCTCGAGCGGAGCCTCCAGCTCTGCGACGCCGCCCTGGCCCATGCCGAGGCCCGTGAGGCGACAGAGGCCCTGGCCATCGCGCACCACTGCCGGGCCTGGCCGTTGTACGAGCGCGGTGAGATCACCGCAGCCGCCGAGGCCGCGCGCGCCGCAATCGACGTGCTGCCGGCCGGCCACATCGGCTACCTGCCCACCGCCTATGCGGTGATCGCCTGCTGCCACATCCAGCAGGGCCGTCTCAGCGAGGCCGAGAGTGACCTGGCGGTGATCGAGCACCCGCAGCTGCACTGCGGCGACCGGCTGCCGGCGCTGCTGGCCACCCGCGCCCAGCTGCGCCTGGCCCAGCACCGCCCGCAGGAGGCGCTGGACGATGCGGTGCAGGCGGGCCGGCTGTGGGAGGAGGAGCTCGGCGCGCCGAGCCCGGGAGCACTGCCGTGGCGCGCCATCGCCGCGATGGCCCATCTGGGGCTGGGACAGACGGAACCCGCGCGCGAGCTGGCCACCGCGGAGCTGGCATTGGCCCGCGAGCTGGGCGTCACCCGCGCGGTCATCCGCGACCTGTGCGTGCTCGGGCTGGTGGAGGGCGGTGACGACGGGATCGAGCTGCTGGCCGAGGCGACGACGCTCGGCGCCGACCACCCCACCCGGCTGAGCCACATCTCCGCGCTCATCGCGCTGGGCGGTGCCCTGCGGCGGGCCAACCAGCGGGCGGCGGCACGTGATCCGCTGATGGCGGCGCTCAAGCTCTGTCAGCAGATGGGCGCCACGGCGCTGGCCATGCAAGCCCAGACCGAGCTGGCCGTCACCGGCTCGCGGCGGCGTGGGGACACGCTGTGGGGCCCCGAGGCGCTCACGCCCAGCGAGCGCCGCGTAGCGGAGCTGGCGACGGAGGGCCTGACCACGCGTGAGATGGCGGAGTCACTGTTCGTGACCCCCAAGACCGTCGAGTTCCACCTGCGCCACATCTACCAGAAGCTCGGCGTCAACTCCCGCGACAAGCTCAGCGGAGCGCTCGGGATCGATAGCTGAAGGATGCGGATCGCCGGCATCTGACCGCCGCGGCGGCGGCGAAGAGCCCCATCACGATCAGGTACCCGGTGTGCGAGAGCACGAAGGCGTGGTCGGAGAACGGCCATAGCAGGGAGACGCCGGCATCGCCCTCGGCCATGTCTCGCGAGAAGTGGATGGCCAGGCCGAGGGCGATGCCCAGCATCACGTCGCGGCGCGAGCGCCACAGCGCCGCCATCGCCAGGACCACCGCGATGCTCAACAGCGAGTGCGTGTACGGCCGGGGCGTCCCGCGCGTGAGGAACTCGTACCCGAGCTCGCGGGGCAGGTGATCGAGGTCGATCGCAACCGACGCGACCAGCGCGGGGATCAGAAACCGCTTGCAGATCCGCGGGCCCAGGGCCCAGAGGACGATCAGGGTCGTGACGAGGTGCGCGACCTCATCCAACGGGCCACCCGGGACGAACGAATCGCCGACCTGGCGGAATGCCCAGTCGGCCAAAACAAGAACGACCACGGCGGCCACAAGTGAGCGAGCGGAGAGCCGCAGTCCGGGCACCCGGCCGAGTATTCCGGAAACACCGGGCTTTTTTCGGCTCAAGCTCTGGCGCTCGCGCGCCGACACCAATAAAAGAAGTTGATCTGGCGAGGCGTTTGAGTGGAGGTTGTGTGGACATGCTTTTGACCGTCGTCGCCATCTGGGCGATCGTCATCCCCCTCGCCGTTCTTGCGATCAGCTGGCAGGTGGCCAATCTGCGCGATGAGCGCGCCTTGCGGGTCCTGGAGCGGTCGGTTCCCGAGCCTCGCCCCGGCGCCGCCCGCGCCTCCGGCACGCCCGCTTGCGCCGTCCCCGCCGCGCGGCCGCGGCGGACACTCACGCGTCGCGTCTGCCCGGAGCCCCCGTGCGGCGCTGGACGCCGCCCCGCGTCCGCCTAGTTGTTCGAGAAGCCGCGACCGCGGCTGGCCAGCTCGCGCCGCTCCAGAACCCGATCCACGAGCCCGTAGGCCAGGGCCTCCTCGCCCGTGAAGTAGCGGTCGCGCTCCATGTCGGCGTGCACCCGCTCCACGGACTGGCTGGTGTGCTTGGCGTAGATCTCGTCCACCCGTGCGCGCAGGGCCAGGATCTCCCGCGCGTGGATCTCCACGTCGGTTGACTGGCCCTCGAACCCGCCCGAGGGCTGGTGGATGAGGATCCGGCTGTTGGGCAGCGCCATCCGCTTGCCCTCCGCGCCGCCGGCCAGCAGCAGCGACCCCATGGACATCGCGATCCCGTAGCAGATGGTCTGCACGTCGGGGCGGATGAACTGCATCGTGTCGTAGATGGCCAGGCCGGCGTAGATGGAGCCGCCCGGCGAGTTGATGTAGAGGTGGATGTCCTTGTCAGGGTCGTCGGACTCGAGGTGGACGAGCTGGGCGACGATCAGGTTGGCGATCTCCTCGTTGACCTGACCCCCGAGGAAGACGACGCGGTCATTGAGCAGGCGCGAGTAGATGTCGAACGACCGCTCCCCACGAGCGGTCTGCTCGACGACCATCGGAACCAGAGTCATCAGGGCCTCCTTTTGCAGCGCTGATATTGTGCAACGAACAGGTTGCACACGACCGTAGCAGACGCGCAACCTATGAGTTGCACATCTGCAGACCCAGCCGCGCGTCAGGAGGCCGACATATGTCCGACAAGATCGAACGCGAGATAGAGCTACCGGCGACCGTCCAGACCGTCTGGCAGGCGCTCACAGATCCGGATTTCCTCTCGGACTGGCTCGCGGACGAGGTCTGGCTGGACCTCCGCCCCGGCGGCGAGGCGCGGTTCGTTAGCGGCGATGAGGTCAGGACCGGCTGGGTGGAGGAGGTCTCACCGCCGAGCGAGGACGGCCCCGGCAGCGGCGAGCTGGCCTTCTGGTGGGCGGTGGATGACGAGCCCGCCTCGCGCGTGTCCTTCTCCGTGGCCAGCCGCGACGACGGCGGCAGTGTCGTGCGCATCGTCGAGACGCGCCCGCTGGCGGTGCTCGATCTGGTCGGCATCCCCCTCCCCGGTCACGGCGGCCGGACGTTCGGGCCCGCGCTCGTCGCCGTCGGGGCCTAGTGGCCTCTCGCCGGCCATGACCGACGAACAGACCGGGCGGGTGTTCAGTGCGCTGGCGGATCCCACCCGCCGGCGGCTGCTGAGCGCGATCTCCGCCACGCCGGCCACGGCGACGGAGCTCGCCAGCGACCTGCCCATCTCACGGCAGGCCGTGACCAAGCACCTCAGCGCGCTCGCCGAGGCCGGCCTGCTCGAACGCGAGCGCGTCGGCCGCGACATCCGCTACCGCGTCACCCCCGAGCCGCTCACGGAGGCCGTGTCGTGGATGGCCCACGTGGGCGGCCAATGGGACCGCCGGCTGGACTCGCTGCGCCAGACTGTGGACACTCCGCAGGCCCGGTCCTAACCGCTCACTCCTCGGGCGAGATACGCAGGATCCCCGGTCCAAGGCCGCTCTCCCGGTCCAGGATGAGCTCCGCCGCGGCGCTGCGCGAGCTCACGCCCAGCTTGCTGAACGCCGAGGTGAGATGGCTCTTGACGTTGCTCTCGGTCACCACGAGCTTGCGCGCGATCTCGGCGTTTGAGAAGTCCATGACCACCATCGCCAGCACCTGGCGCTCACGGGGCGAGAGCGGGGGCCGCTCCAAGCAGTTCGCGCACCGAGCGAGGCACCACGCACTGGCCGGCGGCGACCGCCCGCAGCGTCGGCAGCAGCGTGCGGCGGAACTCTCGCGCCAGAGCCGCCCCATCGACGAGCGCGTTGACGGCCCGGGCCCCTCGCACTGACGGCAGCTCGGCCAGCAGCGCCACGATCGGGCCCAGATGACGCTCGCGCATCTCGTCAAGCGCGGCGACCTCCTCGCGCGTCGCGCAGGTCCAGCCGACGACGCCGATGACGTCGGGAGTCTCGGCCACCTCGAGGGAGACCTGGTCCCCTAGGACTCGGAGGGCACGCGGCCAGACATCCGCGTCGTCTGCGAGCAGGGTGAGCGTTGGGACGGGATCAGCCACGCGACGTGCCCGAACGATATCGACGGAACCTCAGGGGAAGGGCGGTTACGACAGCGGGTGGCGGCTAGGCCGCGCCGCCCTCGTCCGTCCGGTCGGCCACGTCGGCTCCGTCGGTCGCGACTTCGACGAGGCCGCGGTCCAACAGATCGCTACAAACGCGAGGAAGTCCTCCTCGACCAGCGCGGGATCCTGGTCGTACTCGGTGGCCACGCGTTCTGCGGCCGACCGGACGTCGGCGGACTCGCCGAGCACCTCCAACATGTGTCCGCCCATGGGGTTCAGCCCGTGGTACTTACCGGTCTGGAGGTTGAGGATCACCGTCTCGGCCACGAAGCTGCGGTGGACAACATATTCAGGGAGGCGCAGGCGAGCGCCGAGCAGGGTGTCGCGGTCGACCATCACAGATATGAATTGGATGCGAGCCTCATGATGGCCCCGGCGCCCTGGTGCTTCCCCGCGGACACACTCTGCCAAACGCTATCGTTTTTTCCACTTGCCTTCAGCCGATCGCAGCCAGAGCGCCGAGATGGGCCGAGCAGTGGGGTACCTCGACGCCTATGGGCTCGAGGTGGAGACGGACATCGCGCTCCCCGGGTTACAGCCGGCGCGGCCCGGACGGCCTTACTCCGTGACCCTGCGCGCGGCGCCAGCGGCGGAGTTGCCGTCGCTCCTTGACGAGCCGCGTTACCTGCGCAACCTCCAAGCCTACGACGGTGCCGCCTTCGCCATGGTCGAAGGCCCGCAGGAGACGTTCTGTTCGCCTACGGGCGCACGGCCCTCTTCCACCTGTCCGCCGACCTCACCACGCTGCGCCATGCGGTCGGCGCGGACGAGGACCTGGCCTGGCAGCGGGTGCTGCTGGACACCGTGCTCTGGACGGTGAGCCTGCTGCGCGGCTTCGAACTCCTGCACGCCAGCGCGGTGACGACCGAACACGGGCTCATCGCCCTGGTGGCACGCACCGGCGGCGGCAAGTCGAGCCTGGCGGCCGAGTTCCTGGGTCGGGGCGCGACCTGTTCTCCGATGACATCGTGGCGCTGCAGGAGACCGGCGGTGGGGTCATCGCGCATCCGGGACCGCCGCTCATGAACCTCCCGCGCGTCCTCGCCCCCGCGACGGTCGGCGGCACTGTGGTCGCGGACTTCGGCGATGAGCGCTGGGTGGCGCTCGACCGCGCCCCTGCCGCCGCCAGCCCGCTGGCCGCCGTTGTGCTCGTCAACCGCGTCCCCGGCGATGTCGCCCGCTGTTCGGCCACCGACGCGACGAGCCTCACGTTGCTGCCGCACGCGGTGTCCCTCCCCCACCTGGCCGACCGCGCCCGGCGGCGCTTTGACATCTTCGGCTCGGTGAGCGCGAGCGCACCCATCCTCTCGTTGCACGCCGATCCGACCGTGCCGCCCTCTGAGCTGGCCGACCTTATCGACCGCCGGCTCGCCACGTTGTGAGTGCATCGCCCGGCGAGCCGCAGCCGCACTGGCATCGGTGCGGGGCCTTTGGCCTCACCATCGAGTCTGACTGGCCGCTCCCCGGTTCGAGTCTCGTCCCCGGCGGCACGAGGTCCGCGGCGCCGGTGACCCGCGTGATCCAGCTCGAGGCCTCGATCTTCGACGACGCGTGGGCCGCCGAGGCGGAACGGTTGCTCGAGTATCGCCCCTCCGACCGCCCGGACGGCGCCGAGACGTTCACCGCCGACCGCTCAGACGAGCAATACCGCTTCTGGGCCGAGGGCTTCGGTCGCTACCTCGTCTCGACCGACGGCGGCACGGTGGCGTGCGAGCGCGGGAGTGTGGGGCGCGAGCAGAACGAGCGCTTCGTGTTCGCCCACGCCCTCCCGGTGGCCGCCATCCTCCGCGGCTATGAGGTGCTCCACGTCAGCGCCGTCTCGGGAGAGGCCGGAGCGGCAGCGTTCGGGGGCGCCTCCGGCACGGGCAAGACGCGACTGGCCAGCCGCTTGGTGGCCCGCGGCGCCGGTTTCCTCACCGACGACGTGCTCGCCGTCGAGGCCGCGGGAGACGATGTGCTGGCTCACCCGGGCCCGGCCTTTATGGCCATCCGGCCCGACGACGCGGTCATGCTCGCCGAGGTCGGCGGGCGGCTGGGCGCCGCGGTCGGAAGCAGCGATAAGACGCATGTGTCACTGCCGGCACGTGGCGAGGCGAGCCGGTTGCGGGCGATCTACCACCTCCAGTGGGGGATGCCTTCCAGATCACCCCCCTGGAGCGCGGCGATCTCAATCGCGTTCTCGCGCTGTCGTTCGTGCCCTACCTGACGACGCCCGAGCGGCTCATGCGCCACCTCACCATCGCCCAACTGGTGAGCGCCGGGGTCGCCCAATTCCGCCTGCAGACCCCGCGCACCGAGCTCAGCGACGAGATGCTCGCCGCGCTCGAGGCCCACATGCGCGACGCCGGCGTGTGATGCTGGGGCTGTATTCCTGCACGGATCGCGGACCCCGGGAGCTGGCCGAGTTCGCCCGGCTGACGGCGCTGCACCCCGCGGCCGAGCCCGTCATCCGCGGCCCGCTGGCGGTGGCGGCTCCCGGCGATGAGCTAGGCCAGGCACGTGAGGGCGACCTCACCTGCCTGATGGAGGGCGCGCTGTACGGCCGCGCGACGCAGGGGCGTGTGATGGGCCTGGAAGCCGGCAACGACGCGCAGTTCATCGCCCGGGCTCACCGCCGCTTCGGCACCGACGCCCTCACGCGGCTGCGCGGGCGCTACGCCACCGTGCTCTGGGATGACGCTCGCCGGGAGGGCGTGATCGCCTGCGACCTCCTGGCGACGCGCGAGCTGTTCGTGTGCCGGACCGCCGGCACGCTGGTGTTCGCCACGGAGCTGCGCGACCTCCTGGGCCTGCTCCCGGCCCGCCCTGCTCCGGACGAGATCGGCTTCACGACGTGGCTGGGTGACGGCACCTGCCCCGTGGACCGCACGCTGTATGACGGCGTGTCGCGCCTGCGGGCCGGCGAGCTCGTGGCGCTGACAGCGCGCTCGGCCCAGACGCGCCGCTACTGGCGGCCCCGGCCTCAGCCGCCGATGACCGGCACGCGCGCGGAGCTCGTCGACGGCTTGCGCGGGCAGCTTCAGAGCGCAATCGCCAAGCGCCTGTCCCCGCGGTCGAGTGCCGTCATCCTGAGCGGCGGGCTGGACTCGTCGGTGGTCAGTGCCCTCGCCGCCGCCGCCACGCCACCTGGAGGGCAAATGCGCACCTACTCCGCGATCTTCCCGGGCGAGGACTATGACGAGAGCGAGAAGATCCGCCAGGTCAACGAGCGCATCGGCGTCGCTCCCGGCGCCATCGAGATCGCGCCGCAGGGGACGCTGTGGCTCGCCTTGCGCTACACGCGATCCTGGCAGCTGCCGCTCATCGCCGCCGGCTCGCTGATCGACATCGCCGCCACGCAGGCCGCCGCGCAGGACGGCGCCGAGGTGGTGCTCGACGGGCAGACCGGCGATGAGCTCTTCGGGCTCTCTCCCTACCTGCTGGCCGATCGGATCCGGCGCGGCCGGCTCCTGGGGGCGGCCGCGCTCGCCGATCAATGGCCCATCGGGCGTCGCATGTCGTGGCGCAGCAAGATGTGGCTGATCAAGGAACTGGGGGTAAAGGGCGCCGCGCCGCACGGTCTGGGCCGGTCGGTGCAGGGTCGGCGTGACCGCTCCGGGCTCGGCCCGCCGTGGCTTACCCCCCGGATGCGCCAGGCGTTCGTGGAGCGCGAGGACCGGTGGGCGTGGAAACAGGCGGCGCGGGGGCCCATGTGGTGGCGATTTCTCTCAGACGTGCTCATCGACGCGCCGCACCGTGAACTGCGGCTCGAGTACCTGCGCCACCGCGCGGCCACCGAGGGGATCGCGGCCGAGCCCCCGCTCTACGATGTGGACCTCATCGAGTACTGCCTGCGCCTGCCGCCCGAGTTGGCCTTCAACCGCCGCTTTGACCGGCCACTGGTCCGAGAGGCGATGAGTGACCTTTTGCCAGAGCGTGTAAGAGCTCAGACACAAAAGGCGGACTTCACTCAGTTCTGTGAACGTGCGATGGTGAATGCGGACGCGCCCGGCATCGCGCGGCTGCTCACCGCTCCCGATGCCCTCATCGGCGCGTATACCGACCTCGACTGGGTGCGCGGGGCATGGGGGCGGACCGCGGCCGGACAGGGGAAACCCGAGTGGCTGGCCGCCCTGTGGCGCCTCACCGCCGCCGAGGTGTGGTTGCGCGCGCAGTCTGACCCCGGCTTCGCCGATGCCGCTCTGGCGCAAGCCGACGTACCCGCACCGTCGGTGCGCCGGGTCACACTCGCCGCCGCGACACCCCCGGACTAGCACCTTTTTCATACCTCTGGGACTGCACTTTTTCTCGACTGGTGCGGGCTCCGGGTCCTACCTACACTTGCGACAATCAGTGACCAACTGAAAAAGGAGTCACATGGATCCCAAGCAGAACGACCAGCAGACTGAGACGCGGGCCTACGAGGCCCCCAAGGTGACCGACTACGGCACCCTGCAGGAGCTGACCGAAGCCGGCGGTACCGTGAACCCGTCCGATGTGCCGCACGGGCACCCGGGGACGGCTTTCCCGCTTTCCTAGGTGACTTGACGCGGCCGGACCCGGTCGCATCAGACGCCGTGCCAGAGCCCCGGCCCAGCCGGGGCTTTTGCACGTCATAGGCTCTTAGTTAGCTTTGTCGACCTTGCGCGCAAATCCCGGCCACCGAGCCACCCCCGCGGAGAAGCTCATGCTCGCGGGCGAGATCCTGAGCGTCTACGCCGCCACACGGTGGCGCATGCCGCGAGGCGACATCCGCGACGTCGCCTCGGCCAGCCGGGCCCTGCTGGAGCGAACCCCGCAGGCACCGCCCCCTCTCGGCCTCGACAGCGGGGATGTGGCGTATCGCCTAGGACGGGCGGTCTACCGAACCCTGCGCGTGCTGCCCACCGACGGGCGCTGCCTGGTGCAGTCACTCGTCCTCTCGCGCATGTTGTCGGCTCGCGGCATCCCCAGCACCCTGGTGATCGGCGCGCACTCGAGGCCGGAGTTCACCGCCCACGCGTGGGTGGAGTACGAGGGGCGCCCTGTCCTGCCGGCGCGCGGCTACCAGGACTCGCGCCTCGTCGAGCTCTAGGCGCAACGCCTCGTCGAGCTCTCGGCGGGACGCCCGGTCGACGGCTCCTGCAGCGTCCTCTCTCAGAACTCCATGATCGTGCCCCGGCGGCGGCTGACCTTGACTGCCAGCCACAGCACGCCGCCGGCCACGGGCATCAGCACGACGGCGAAGCCCACGAGCTTGACCAGTTCGAGCCAGACCGCCTCGACCGGCCGGGTGCCGATGAGCAGGTGGCGCAAGAGGTCGACCGTGGGCGTATACGGCTGGACCTCCGAGGTCCAACGGATCCAACTCGGGAACAGCCGCAAGGGGAAGTACGCCCCGCCCAGCAGGCTCAGGCCGGCGATCACCCAGGCGGCGCCGAGCGCCGACTTGAAGGCGATGAGCGCGCCGACGAAGAGCAGCCCGATGCACGCCAGGCACAGCGCGCCGAGGATCCCGACGCCCAACGCGGGCACAATGCCGCCGACGAGCACGGGGACGCCGAACAGCAGCGCGGCCAGCCCGAGCATCACCCCGGCGAACACCGTCGAATACACGATCGGGAACGCCGCGACAGCCACCACGCCCCACACGGGCCCCAGCGGCGAGATGAGGATCCGCTCAAAGTTGCCTTGCATGAGCTCCATGCGCACGATCTGGGCGCTGCCGAGCGCCGAGGTGAGGACGGCGGTTGTGACGATGCCGACGACCGCGAACGCGAAGTACTGCCCGTGCGGCCCGATCTCCCCGGCCGGGATCAGCTTGCCCACGTAGTAGAAGAGCAGGAGGCTGAACAGCATCGCCATCACCTGACTGACGACGCGCAGGCGGTAGCTGAGGAAGATGTGCGCGTCGCGCTTCATCGTGGCCAGCACGGCTCCGGCGTATGGCGCGACGGCACCCATGTCAGACGGGCCTCAGGGTCCCCTCTTCGATGACGTAGCTCTGGTCGAAGCCGACGGGCTGGGCCTCGCCGGCGGGCGAGCACCAGATCACCGCACCCCGGCGGCGCCAGGACATCGTCGATGGCGCTCGTGAGCATCGCCAGGCCCTCGTCGTCGAGGCTGTTGCGCGGCTCGTCCAGCAGGAGGACCTTCGGGTCGTGCACGACGGTGAGCGCGAGCCGCAGCCGCTGGCGCTGGCCCTGGGACAGCCGGTCGGCGCGGCGGGTGGCCAGGTCGGTGAGGCCGAAGCGGACCAGCGCCTCGTCCACCGCCTCGCGGCGGCGCGCCCGCGGGACGAACGCGATCCGCGCGCCGTACTCGAGGTGGCCGCGCACGCTGAAGCGGTTGTACAGGCCGCGGTCGCCGGCGGAGAGAAAGCCGATGCGCCGGTGATATTCGCGCCAGCTTGAGTCGCTGCTGAGACCGTCCACCGTCACCGTCCCGGCGTCGGGGGTGAGGATCGCGGTGGCGATCCGTAGCAGCGTCGTCTTGCCGGCGCCGTTGCGGCCGCCGATCCCGGTCAACGTGCCCGGCGACCACCTCTAGATCGATGCCGCGCAGAACCGCCCAGCGGTTCTTGCCTCGCCCCCAGTGACGCCAGATCCCGTCGAAAGGACACCAGCGCTCCACGAAGGCCGCGGCGCGGATCGCCCGGCGGCTCGGTCTGTGGCGTGGAGATCGATCCAGTCCCGGTCACGCCGTCACCCGTTCCGCCACATCGGACCCGATCGAGGACTCGGAGCGACTGGCCCACATCGCAGCCGGGCCGATCGCCATCGCCCACCGGCGCAGCATGCGAAGCTGATGCTCCCAGCGGGCAACGTGCGCCGAGAAATCGTCGTGGCGCGTCAAAGGACGTTCCAGCCCGGCCGGGATCTTCTGGCACTCGCGGCGTATAGCCGCCCGGCGTCCCGTGCCGAGGCGCCAACAGCAGGTCAACCAGGCCCACCTTGGCCCTCGCAACCGCCGCTGTAACCTCCTCAAACGGGCTCGCGAGCTCGGCGGCCACGCGCAGCCGGAACGAGCGCGGCCTCCAGGTGCGTCGGGAGCCCCACCAGCGCCCCCAGCAGCTCGGTCCCCAGCCGTAGCGGAGCGCCCAGCTCCGGATAGCGCAAGGCCATCTCCTCCACGACCCGATCAATCTCCAGGCCATCGCAACGAGCGTCCCACCACGCGGCGGCGTCGGCGGGCATCCGCAGCCCGGCGAAGCCGTCGCGGGCATAGAAGAGCGTGAGCGCGGCCAAGCCATCCGCCGGCTGCATGACCAACGGCTCATGCGATGCAGACGCGCCGCGCGCGGACCAGCGCGTCGACGGCGAATCGCGTCTCGTACCAATGCATGCGCCAGTGCAGCTCGACCCTCGGTAATGAGGGGTGCGAGAGCGACTCGTGCAGCACCGGCAGCGGCGTGGCTGCGCGACGCCACCGCCTGGTGGGTCCACCCCATGCAGCACACGACCTCCAGCGCACCGGCGAGCTGCGAGGGGGCGACGAGGATGTCAATGTCGCCAGGGGTACGCACGCCGACGTCGCCGTAGATCTCCCGGGCGAGCACGCTCCCTTTCAGGGCCAGGGCGCGGATCCCATGCGCGCTCGAGCTCCTCGAGGAGGGCCAGCGTGGTGAGCTCGTGGGTTCGGCCCAGCCCACGGGCCTGCGCCGTCCAGCGCTGGATCTCGTCGTCAAGTCGGGGATCGATCCTGACACCGAGCTTCAGTAGGCGGCCACCGACCAGGCCGGTGAGCCGCAGGTGAGCGAGCACCTCGCTCAGGCGATCGACATTGGTGGACGCAGCCAAGCGGGCGGCTCGGTCCGCGTTCATGCGGCGGCGCTCGTGGGTGCCGCACAGCAGGAGCACGAGGCACCGCTCGGCCGGAATGGCGGCCTGGCGCTTCGCCTCGCGTCGCCGCAGCGACATGTCCGCGCCTGCGGGCCAGGGTGGCGGTCATGATGGTGAGTATGCCCGGTACGCGTTGTCGTTCCGCACGCGCCCTCGCGCCCTTGCATCGATCTCTACAGGAGGATCCTGTCAGCAAGCTCCAGCAAACGGTCCACATACGCGCGGAGCCCGAACCGTGCCTGCACGTCCGCCCGCGCGGCCGCCCCGAGCCTCCGGGAGAGCTCGTGGTCCGTGAGTAGGCGATTCACCGCCTCGGCTAGCGCGCGGGGTTCGTTCGGAACGATGAGCCCGGTCTCGCCATCGGTCACATAGTCCCGAACGCCCGGTGCATCTGACACCACCACCGGCTTGCCCAGGCCCATCGCGTTCAGGTAGGTCTGCTGGCCGGCGCTGCGCTCGGTGCCAGCCAGAAGCGGAACCACGACGACCGCCGACGCGCGCACCCGGGACTCGTGCTCCTCTGGCGACATAAAGCGAGACTCGATGTTGCGGGCGGTGGTCGCAGGCAGAGGCAGTCGCGTTGCGATGGTCACCTTGGCATCGATCTGCGGCGCCGCCTGCACCAGCGCGCGGTAGTCGCGCAGTGAGTTGCCGCTGGCGATGATCCCCTCACCGGTCGGCTGATCCGGCAGCGCTCTGGCGGTAGCGCAAAAGGGAGTGAAATGCACCCGCATGGGATCGACGCCCCACACTCGGGGGAAGGTGTAGAGCTCGTGTCGTGAGAGCACCGCGTAGTGCACGTTGGGGCTGTCGATCAGGCGGATCGCGCTGAGGCCCAGTCGGCGCCCATGGCGCGGGGCCTCATCGGCGCCGATCGGCGGGGACACCTGGAGCAACCTGTCCAATACCCGGCTTCCCCGCTGCCACGTGGCCTCTGCGAGGAGCACCGGCCGGCGGCGGCGCGACAGTGCCGCGGCGGCGAGCAGATCGACATAACCGCGCTGGAGGCCGGAAGCGCCATGCAGGATCGCAGGCCTCCCCGAGCGGGTCAGCTGTGCCAGCGCAGCGGTGCGGCCCTCGCGAACGTCGAAGGTCTGCGCACGGGCACACCATTGCGTGTGCCAGGGGAAGACGTAGGTGGTCGTGTAGTCAGGCATCCACTCTCAGGCTCAAACGCCGGCGGGAGACGTTGTCGTCGGCCGGTCAGATCGCGTGGCCGCTGTCGGCGGGACCCAGGTCATACCCCACATAGCCGCTGCCGTCCGCCAGTTCGCGACGCACACGCTGCATGTTCTCCGGCGTCACCCCGCCGTAGCCCGAGAAGCCATAGCTGGGGTAGCTAGGGCTCCCGGCCTGCCGCGCACGGTGCTTGGCTGCAAACGCATCAGCGCTCCCCACCATCTGAGCGGGGTTGCCGATGACGATAGCGCCGGGTTCGACGTCCCGTCGCACCACGGACCCGGCGCCAACAACGGCGCCGTCGCCGATCGTCACCCCGGGGAGGATGATCGCCCCGGCCCCGACGTACACCCGCTTGCCGATGTGGACTTTGGCGATCCGGGTGAAACCCGTGAACTGACGTGTGCTCGCGTCGTGGGCGATGATGTGCGCGTGGTTGGCGATCACCGCGTCGTCATCGATCGAGATCAGCCACAGAAAGTCAAGATCGACCGTGGCGGTCTCGTTGATGTAGACGTTTCGCCCCAGCGTCAGGCCGCGACGAACCATCCACGTTTCGGTTGGCTGCCCGCGGACGCGCCGAACCGCGCTGCGGCGACGCGCGGCGAGCTTCGCTTTGGCGCGAGCCAAATTCACCGCTGCCCCCCATTGCTGCCGGCCATCGCCTCCAGCGCAGCGGCCACGCGTAGATCGGACACGGCCAGACGACGGCTGCGACGCATCCACAGCGCGAACTGGAACCGGCGCACCACCACCGCCCACAACCGCTGTGGGCGCCCAATGAGCCGGGCGGCGAGCACGGCCGCCTGGCGATGGCGTCCCTCGTACACCGCGGTCTCGAGCGCAGCCCACATCCGCAGGCCGCACCACCGATCCTGTAGTCGCCTCGACCACCAGGGCCGGCCGATGCAGGACTGCACGATGCGATCGTGGGTCTCGGAGGGGCCGTCAGGATGGAGGGACTTCGAGCCGGCATGCACGTGGTACAGGCACACAACCGACGGAGTCATCACGCCGGTCCCCTGCTCCAGAACACGGAGCCATAGGTCCCAGTCCTCGGCGTAACCGAGCTTGGTGTTGTACCCGCCCGCCGAGAGCACGGCGTCGCGGGAGACGAGCACGGCGCTGGCGGAGAGCGGATTGAGCGGTATCAGCGCGGCGGGCGAACGGAGGGTCTGGGCGCGCGGACGAATCGTCCCGCTATACGCCGGAGGCTGGCGGTCATCGTCAAAGCACGCCAAGCTGGCCCCCGCCACCAGCACGTGGCCTGCGCGCAGATCCCAAAGAAGCTTCAGGTGATCGGGCAGCCACTCGTCGTCGGAATCCAGCATCGCCAACCATGGCTGGGCCGCCGCCGCCACCGCAGTGTTGCGCGCCGCAGCGGCACCCTGGTTGCGCTCATGGCGGATCACCCGCGCACCGTGCCGGCGAGCGATGTCCCCCGAGTCATCGTCGGAATGGTCGTCCACGACGATGATCTCGGCCGGCGCGAACCGCTTCTGGGACTTCACGCTGGCCAACGCGCGCGGCAGGGTGTCGGCGCGATTGAAGGTGGGAATGATCACTGAGACCGGCAGCTTCAACCGCGGCCGGCTCTCAGCGGGCCCGACTCTCACGCACGGCATCTCCGTTTCCCAACCTCCGTTGGACAAGCAATCATCGGTCCTTGCTCCGAGGGACAAGTGCGCATTGGCGCAAAGTGCACGGCGCCGATAACAAACTCGTCATACAAGCCGCAGCGGACGCTCGCTACCCTAGCGGAGATCGGACCTTCCTCCCGCACGCCACCAATGCGCGCAGGTAATCGGTGGGCAGCGGCGCAGACGACGCCTACGCGCTCCTCAGGCCCGACCGCAAGGATCTGCCGTGGTGACGCGACTCCAGAGGACGCCGCGAGCGTAAGCTCAACGTGACCGCCGCCGTCGTCGGTATCGCCTGCACGATTGCTGCCATCGTCATCGTGCTCGTCGTTACGTCCGGCGGCTCAAAGGTGCCGAAGCTCCGGATGCCCGCCCACGGATCCTGTCGCAACGTCTCCAATAGTGAATCGCCGTTCGCGTGTAGTTCGGTCTGGAACGCTCCGCTGGCCGCCAACGCGCCGCTGTCACCGCGATCGGCTAGCTACACGTCGCAACTCGTCGCACAGATGAAGGAATACGGCGGATGGATCAACAGCTACAGCTATAGCGTCCCCGTGTACACGGTGGGACAGAACCAGGCGCGGGTGCCTGTGACACTCGACACCAGCGGTGCGGGTTCTGCTGACGAATTGGCGCAGGCGTTCAAGCATGGCGTGCCCATCCCCTCCGGAGCCAAGCCCGCCGCTGGTGAGGATCGACACATGGTGGTGTGGCAGCCCTCCACCAACACGATGTGGGAGTTCTGGCACGCCCAGCGCCTCAACGGCGTGTGGCACGCCCGGTGGGGCGGCAAGATGACGAACGTCTCATCCAATCCCGGGTACTTCACGGACCCGCCTGACTGGGGCGCCACGGCGACAAGCTTGCCATTGCTGGGTGGGCTGATCGGCGTCTCGGAACTCCGGTCGGGGCATATCGACCACGCGCTCGCGATGGCTATCCCCCACGCGGCGACCGGCGTGTTCGCATTTCCGGCGCAGCGCAGCGACGGCAACGAGCACAACTCGGCGGGGATCCCGGAGGGCACCCGCTTCCGCCTCAACCCCAAGATCGACGTCGCCAAGCTCGCCGTCCCGCCCGTGGTCAGGATTCTGGCCGAGGCCGCTGCAGCACTACGGGATGATTGTGCGGGACCAATCCGGCGCCGTCTCAATGTATGCCCAGGACCCCACGCCACTGGGCGCGAACCCGTACTACGGAGCCCACGGCCTGTTCGACGGCCTCAGCCCGGCCTCGATCATGCGCGCCTTCCCGTGGGCTGACCTCGAGGTCGTTCGCCCGGCAAAGGTGACGGGGTAACGGCCGTTGTACCCCGTCGCACTGCGCCCAGACACTCCTGCGGCCGGGCTGTCACAGCTCGGACATCGGCGTCGATTCGGCTCATAGGAGCGGTCGCGCCTGCCGATCCACAAGTTTGAGCATGACGTCCTTTGCCCACCATCTCGCGCGGCTGTTCAGCCTTGTTCTGATTGCGTTGCTGGGATCGGGGATGGTGTCCGCTGCCTTCGCCCATCGCCAAGCTGCACACGGCCGCGGAGCTGCCAAACCCCACCGCACCGCCGGGTCGGTGCCGTGGCCTGGCAGGCCCTTCGCTCCAGACAGCATCTGGAATCGTCCGGTCGATGGTCGCGCGTCGCTATCGCCCCAGTCCCGCGCCTATGTCTCCGAGGTCGTGCGCCAAGTCGACGATTACGGGCCCTGGCTCAACACCTACGCCTACAGCGTTCCCGTCTATGTCGTCCCCACCGCTCAACCCGCCAGCCATGTGATCCTCGACACATGGGGGCCCGACCTCCAGGACGCGTTCGACGCTGTTCCCCTTCCCACCGACGCCAAGCCCGCCGAGGGCAGCGACGAGCAGCTCACGGTGTGGCAGCCGTCGACCAACACCATGTGGGAGTTCTGGAAGCTGCATCGTGTCCACGGTCAGTGGCACGCCCGTTGGGGCGGCAAGATGCAGGACGTGTCACACAATCCCGGTTACTTCACCCACAGCGTCACCACCAACGACTGGGGGGCAACCGCGACGGGCCTGCCGCTGCTGGGCGGCCTGATCACGACGGCCGACCTCCAGCGCGGCTACATCAACCACGCGCTGGCGATCTCATTGGTGGAGACCGCCCCGCGCGTGTGGGTGTGGCCCGCCCAGCGCACCGATGGCGACGTGTTCACGCCCAACGTGGCGCAGATTCCGGAGGGGACCCACTTTCGGCTCGATCCCAAGCTGAACGTCGCGGCACTGCACCTGCCGCCGCTCGTGCAGATGCTGGCCAAGGCGGCGCAGCGCTACGGCATCGTCGTCCGCGATAAGGGCGGCGCGGTGTCGTTCTACGGACAGGACCCCACCCCAGGTCAGACGAACCTGTGGGGTTCGGCCTTCCAGGGCCAGTACCCCAGCAGCCTGCTGCGTGTCTTCCCCTGGAGCGACCTCCAGGCGCTGGCCTCCACGGCGTCCTGCTGCTGGGGACCCTCCCCCTCCTGAGAGGTGGTCAGGGGCGCCGCGGACCGGCGCGCCCGACCGCTCCGCGCGAGGTGAACAGCGATTCCAGTTGTTCGGCTGAGCGCGTCACGTCGTAGTCGCGGAGCACGCGCTCCCGGCCGGCGCGGCCGAACCGGGCCCGCAGTTCCGGATCCGCGGCCAGGAGCTCGAGCGCATCGACGATCACGTCGTCACGTGCGGGCGGGACCACGAATCCGCTCACGCGGTCGTCGACCAGCTCGGCGATTCCGGCCAGCCGTGACGTCACCACGGGCAGCTCGTTGGCCATTGCCTCCATCAGCACCACCGGCAACCCCTCGGCGAAGCTCGGCAAGCAGAACACGTCGGCCTCGCGATAACGTGGCGCGATCGCCTCGCCGGTCAGCGCCCCGGTGAACGTCAACCGCCCGGCCAGCCCCAAGCGGCGACCGGCATCCTCGAGCTCCTGCCGGTAGGGCCCATCGCCCACGAGCACCCCCTCCACCTCCAGGCCGCGTCGCTTGAGCTCGGCCAGCGCCCGCAGTAGGACCGGCACGCCTTTCTCGGGGACGAGGCGGCCTACGAACAACAGCCGCAACGCCGTGCCCTCGTCCGCTGCGGCGGGCGCCTCCGTGCGCGCGGGGAGCGACTGCACTTCGCGAGCGTCCAAGCCGCATCGCACCACCTGCAACGTGTCCCACTGCTCGGGCTCGACCAGCTTGAGCAGTTGGGACCGGCAGAAGTCGCTGATGCAGGACACGAATGCCGCCCGGCGCACCTTCTCGGCCAGCGCGTATCGACTGACTTCGTCAAATTCTGTGTAGCCATGCATAGTGAAGCTCCAGCGAAAGTCGTCGGGCACACCGAACTCAGCCGCCAACAGCGCCACGGCACTAGCCACGTTGGCGAAATGCGCGTGGATGTGCCGGACGCGCCGGCGCCGACACTGCGACCAAACCAGGATCGACTCCGCGAAGTAGAACAACTGCCAAAGGTTGGCCCGCGCCCCGCCCGGGCTCATCGCCAGCGCCAGCCGCAGCGTGGCCAGGTAGCGCCCGGGCCGCGTGAGCACCGCGCGCAGATGCGCGGCGACGAACCGCGCCTTGTGGAGCGGGAACACGGTGAACGTCTCATCTGCGGCGCGGCGGTCGGCGTCGCTAAGGAGCCGGTCCGCCGGAGTTTTGCGGATCGACATGGTGACCACGTCCACCCCCCGGGCACGCAGCGCGTCGATCTCCCGCGCGATGAACGTGTGCGACACCGCCGGGAACTCGGAGACCAGGTAGGCGACGCGGCAGTCCCCACGTTGGGTCTGGGCATCTGCCATCGTCTGGCCGGAATGTACCGGCTCATCACACCGGCGCGGAGGTGCGGCGCCAGCGCGCTGGGGTCTGTGGCGTATGCCGTCCTGGGGTGGTTGGCCGGCTCGGCGCTTTACCTGCTGGCACTGCTGCTCGCCGGGCGACGTCCGCGAGCGGCACCCGATCCGTTGCTCACGCCTGCCAGCGCACAGGTTGGTGCAACCCGTGTCGCCGTGCTGATGCCCGCCCATGACGAGCAGGGCGGTATCGCAGCCGCCGTCGCCGGCCTCTCGGCCCAGGACCATCCGGCGGACCTCCTGGACGTCATCGTCATCGCCGACAACTGCGCCGACACGACCGCCCTTCTGGCCGCCGAGGCCGGTGCGACGGTGTGGGAGCGAGATGCCCCTGACGCACCCGGCAAGCCCCAGGCGCTGGCGTGGGCGATCGAGCGTCTGTGGGCGGAGCGGCCGACCACCGATGTGGTGGTGGTCGTCGACGCCGACTGTGTCGCCTCGCCAAATCTCTGTTCGACGATCGCCGCCAAGATCGGCGGAGGCGCCGACGCAGTGCAGGTGCCCTACGAGGTGGCCAATCCCTCGGAGTCCCCGACGGCAGCGCTGCGTGCCGCCGGTTTCACGCTCAAGCACGTGATCCGCGCGCAGGGCCGGGCACGGCTGGGCCTGTCCTGCAACCTCTTCGGCACCGGCATGGGGTTCTCCGCCGCCGTCCTGCGCCGTATCCCGTGGCCGCAGTCTGTGACCGAGGACACCGAGCTATTCGTCCGCCTGACCCGGGCCGGTTACCGCGTCGCGTTTGCCGGTGGAGCATTGGTCACATCGCCGATGCCGGTCTCGGCCGAACAAGCAGCCGAGCAGCAGTTGCGTTGGGAGTCGGGGAACGCCCGACTCGCCCGCCGGGAGTTGCCCGGGCTTCTGGGACAGGCGATCGGCATGGTCGACGTGCAGTGCCTGGGAGCCGCCGCCGAGCTGGCGCTCCCGTCGCAAACCCTCATGGCCGCCGCCGGGTTGTTGCTCCTGGTCGCTGGCGGGGTCAGCCGGGACCGCCGGCTGATGGCGGGCGCCGCGGCGACCATCGCCGCCCAGGGGTCATACGTGGTCGGAGGTTTGGCGGCTGCAGGCGGTACCCGCGTCATGCTCGGCGCGCTGGTCCACGCGCCGGAGTTCCTCACCGGGCGAGTACCGGTGCTGGCCCGCGTGGCATCAGGCCGCGGTGCACGCGCCTGGGTGCGCACTGCGCGCTGATAGCCCGAGGAGAGACCCGATCAGCGTCCGGTCGCGCCCGAGAGCCAGGCGGTCGGGACCCGATAGACAACAATGCCGCCGGCGCGGACGCCCCTGAGGCCGAGCCGCCGGAGGACCGGGGTCCAGGGCGCCGACCAATGCGGGTCCTGGATGATGGCGCCAACCCCATGACCGACGATAAAGCTGCGCAACGCCGGGGCGGCTCCGGGTCCAGGCTCATTGCTGCGCAATTGCTTGACGATGGGCAACGCCTCGTACGCCGGGGGCGGAGCCCCGAAGTGGCCGCTGGCCATCCGGAAGTAGAAGTTGGCCTGGGCCTGCCAGAGCATGCTGCTGCCTTGGTTGGCCCAGGGAAACGGCAGGACCACCTCGTTACGGCTCAGGAAGTTGCGATAGAGGCCTGCCGAGAAGAAGCTCGGTTCGGTGACGCGGCTGTGAAAGAGCGCAACCCGAGTGCCCGGGTACGTCGCGTTGGTCGCCGGGATCAGCGAGAGGGCAGCGAGCGCGGCCAGGCCCCAACGCCACGGCCTCGTTGTGGCGCTTGACAGCCACAGCGCGACGGCTATGGAGCTCGCGAGGGCGACGTAGAGAGCGACCCGAGCCGGCGCGAGCTCGTCTAACACCGGCAGATGCGCGAGGGCGACCGCCGGGAGATCGAGACGCGTTGGTCCCTTGACATGCAGCTTGGCGCCCAGCGACCACCCCCCCGCGATCACGATGACGCCGAGCAGGATTCGTGCGGCCGCCGTGCGCCGCGCCCGGAAGAAGTACATGCCGAGCATGACGATGAGTGGGAGGCCAAGGTAGGCGCCCTGCTCGCCGATCTCACCGCTGAAACCGCTGCTCGCTGAGCCGAACAAGCTCCCCCCCAGCCAGGTGATCCGCGTCGGGATCACGAAATTGAGCGCGTCCGAGACATAGGTGTAGCCGGCACCGATGCTGTAGCCCGATCCCCGTGCGAGCGCATAGTAGAGATAGACCACACAGAGCACGACGGTCATGCCGTATGCCAGCACCGTCGACGGCAGCAGTGCGCGCAGACGATCCCGATAGGCGCGGGCGAACAGCCAGGCGATCAGGAAGGTCGCTGCGGCCATCATCGTCAGCGTCAGAAACAACTCGGTCGAAAGAAGCAGCTGGACGATCAGCGTGAGGGCCAACAACACGACGTAGCGCCTGGCGCTGATCTGCTCGTCCAGCCGCTTGAGTGCGAGCAGTGCACACACAGGCGCACAGAAGATGAGCGTCGTGTGCACCAGGCCGAGGAGGTGAGCCAGCTCGTAGGACGAGAAGCCATAGAGGTAGCCGCCGAGGATTGAGGGGAGCTGGCCGCGAGAGATGTACAGGCACAGCCGATAGGCGGCCCAGGCGCCCGTCGCCGGTCCGAGCACGATGAGGAGGTTGAAACTGACTACCGGACCGAACAGGGCGGTGATGGGGCTCACCACCAGGGCCGCGATCGGGACGCTCGTAGCCCGCGCAAGGTCCAGACCCTGCGGGGTCCAGATCTCCTGCGAGCTGAGCGGGTTCTGCAGATGGACGATCGCATGGGGCCACCACTTCAGTGCCCACATGAAGGCGGTGGGCACCGAGAACCGAGGCGGGTAGGCAGAACCGGCGTTGCAGGCGCACACGCCCGCCAGATGAGCGACGGCATCGCGCTCGATGATGATCGCGACAATCAGGTAGAGGGCGAGGACCGGGCCGCCTGGATGGGTACGCACGGCCGTAGTAACGGCATCGAGGAGACGGGAGGCGAAGCGAGGTGCTTGAGCGTGGGCTGGAGAAGCTGACATCACAAGTTGCGCCGACTCAGCAAGCTGGCACGTCCTCAGTCACGACAGTCTGCACCATCACTCCACACGAGCATCTGGGCTAATGCCCTCGGAGCGGATGTCAGCCGCCTCTGCATCGGTATTGAACGTAAACACGTTTGCAAACCCGCCGATGGAACCCGAGTGGCCTACGACGTCACTCCGGGCGATCTGACTGCGAACACTCGAAACCCGATTGGCAAGGGCACCCCGTGGAAAGCGCTGTCGAGCACGGTATTGCGCCGAGCGAGAAACACGAGGGGACGGCTCCACAAGCGGATGAGCCGGAGCAGCACCTTTTGGCGCAAGCTGGCGACGCGCGGGGCCGAGCCACGATGCAGCCACCATGACATGTCCGCGACCTGTGCGAGCGTGCTCAGGTACCCGCTGGTGGGCTCCACGGTCACGTTGATGAACCCCTGCCCCTCGAGCATGTCGCGCAGCGCATGCGGTGTGTAGCGAAAGAAGTCAAACGGTTCCTCGTGTAGCGGCCACACAAACGGGACGGTCAGACACAGGTGGCCGCCCGGGACCAACACGCGAGCCAACTCCGCCACGACGTTATCGGGATGTCTCACGTGCTCGAGGACCTCGGTGCACAGCGCTGCGTCAAAGCTGGCATCCGGCACTGGGAGATCGTCCAGCGACGCCACGATGTCCGAGCCGGCCGCCTGTTCGTGGGGAGAGTTCCCCCAATCCGCGGTGACGTAGTCACAGTGCGCGAACAACTCCGCATAAGGCGCGTTGCCAGCGCCAGCGTCGAGGATCCTCGTGCCGGGCGGCAGACTCGCGCCGAACCGCGATACCGCAGCAAAGATCCCACGCCTGACCAGCGGGAACTCCGCAAGGTGGTCGTGCAGCAGGGAAGAGCTGTAGCCCGGGCCGGCGGTCACCGTAGCCATCCCCGGCCAGGCGCGGCGCCGAGCAGCGCCAGCGTGGAGCGGATCATGACCGGCTCGGAGAATTGCGCCGCGCGGTTACGGCCTGCCCCGGCGAGGGCCCGAGCCCGCTCCGGGTCGCGGAGGAGTTCATCAATCGCCGCCGCCAGCGCCAGCGGATCGTTCCGGCGCACCATAATCCCGTTCTCCCCTGAGTCGATGATCTCATCCGCACCGCCAAAGTCAGCCGCGACAACCGGCAACGTCGTTCTCATGGCCTCCAGCAAGGAGAAGGGCGTCCCCTCCCGGCGACTGGGAAATGCGAACACATCGGCGGCGCGCAACAGTCGATCCACATCCTGTACCTGGCCCAGGAGCCGCACGCGCGCACTCAGGTCAGCATCGTCGATGAGTTGCTGGAGATCCTTACGTCCCTCGCCATCGCCGGCGATGAGGACATGCACGTCCGGCCAGTCTTCGACCAGCCGGGCTGCTGCCTTGATGAGCACGTCGTGGCCCTTCTCATACGAGAGGCGCCCCACACTGACAATCACTGGGCCGTTTCCGTTGACGCCCAGCGCGGCGCGGGCGTCGGCGCGCGCCGCCGGGTCGTGCCGTGCGGAGTCACCCGGATCCGTCCAGGCAGAACGAGGAGCGTTGTGGATCACGGTGAGCTCCTCCGACTGACGTATCCCGAAGGCGCGCTTGAGCATCGCGGCGCCGTAGTTCGAGACGGCGACCCATTGTTGACGACGTCGTCGCGAGAGGCGATATAGCCAGGGGCGGCTGACATGCAGCTCATCGGACGCGGGAACCATCTGGTGGACGAGCACGGTCGGCGTGCCGAGGAGCGCGCATGCCGCGCGCAGACGTCCCGCCGCGATCGGCCAGGGCAGCGTCATGTGCACGACGTCCGGGCGATACAACGCCACCATGGCCAAAAAGCCCGCCAGCTCGCGGGTACGTTCCCCTCGCACCATCTGCAGCACGTGCACGCCTACGTCGCGTAGATCGCAGCGCATCGGCTCGAGCTCGTCGTAGCGACGTACCGCCGCCGCCACCTCCCACCCCTGCTGCCTGGCCGCAGCAGCGATACGGACGGCGTACCGTTCGGCCCCGCCGTATTCGCCGCCGGGTATGGCGACGAGCACGCGCAGAGGTCGCCGGCCCACCCCCAAGCTTCGCAGCAGGCTACGCAGCATGGGCAAAGCTCCGGAAGGTGCGCCGTCCCAGCCTCAAGGTGCTGTCAACGACCGTCCTGCGGCATAGAAGCATGATCGCGACGTAGATGAGCTCACCAAGCGCGACCGACGCCAGCAGGGCGAGCAAACCTTTGCCCAGGGCATCGGCGACGATCCACGCGGGGACCGAGGCGGTCACCACCGCAGCCAGCGGGACGAGGGTCAGGCTGAACCCGTGCCGGTAGCGCTGCTGCCAGACGGCGACGGTGAGGAACACCAGGTCAACGAGACCGGCGGCGAACTGGCCGGCACCCACGCCGATGATCCCCACCGTGGCCAGCAGCGGCAGGCCCACGGCCCACGCTGTCAGTCCGTCGCAGATCGCCATGCGCAGCATGACCCCGGGACGCCCCTCAGACAGGAGATAGCCGATGGCGATGGCGCTGACCGGCCCGGCGAGCATCACGGAGCAGGCGGCGAGTGGCAGCACCCGGACAGCCGGGGTCCAATGCTCCCCGAAGAGAACCGGGATGAGCGCAGGAGCGGCTCCGGCGAGAGGAACCACCAAAACGCCGCTGACCACGGCCGCCATGCTCGCTGCCCGCTCCACCACCGGCAGCGGATCCTCGCCCGTCTCGCGCAGCCGTGACATGGCCGGGAAGGAGACGCGCCACAACGACTCCATCAGAATAATCACGACGGTCGTGAATCGGTAGACGATGTTCCACACTCCGAGCGCCTCGAACCCGCCGATCGCAGCGATGGCAATCGATAGGCCCTGATCGCGGATGAGGAGTACGACCTGAAGGCCCTGAAACTTGGCGCCGAGCGAGAAGAGTTCCCGGCCCCGCCCCCAGTTCAGGCGGGGCCAGACAAACCCGATCGGCCCGCGCAGCGTCAGCGCGAGGTATCCAGTGAGGGCGCGCGCGATCTGCGCGGCAGCGACGCCCCATACGCCGAAGCCCACCGCCACGGCGGCCACCGCGAAGGCGTTCCACACGAACACCTCGATCATCTCGGCCTGGAGAACCAGCCGGTAGGCCATCTCACGCTCCAAGGGGATCGCGTTGGTGGCACGCCCGCTGTCGATCACGAGCGACCAGGTCATGATCGCGGCCAGCGCCCCGGCCTGCCCGAGCGGCACCCCGATTACCGTCACCGCGGCCGCCACCAGAATCGTGATCACCAACTGCGAGCCGAAAACGACCTGGAGGTCGTAGGAGGCCAGCTTCCCGGGCTGACGGACCAATGTCGCGGCGAGGCCCCCGCTGGCCAGAAACGCGCCGAAGGCCAGGATCGTGTTCCCGAGCGCGATCATGCCGAAGTCGCTGGGGAGCAGCAACCGTGCCAGCAGGATGTTGCCGAGCATGCCAATGAGGCGCACGCCAAAGCCCCTCGCCATGATCGAGACCGCGCCGCGAGTTGCGCGCGAGCTGATCTCGCCGCGATCCAGCAGCGGTGCGGTCTCCGCAGAGTCCTCAATCATGCCGGGGCTCTCCGGCAGCGGATCTGTGGGAAATGGTTCGGTCTCGATCTCGTTGCTCATGACACTAGGACGGGCGTAGCGCTCACCGGCATTGAGCACCGTCGGGCGGACAGGCGAGAAATGAGCACGCTCTCGTTGCGACGGCAGTGCGAGGACGGCGTCGGTTCACCAGTGAGCCACTCCAGCCGGTCCGCAGACGCTAGGCTGAGGATACCTCGCTGGCTCATGCGCAACTCTGTCCAGCTCAATCACGCACTACCGCAGACCCCTGATCTGCCCATTCAGCAGCAGTCGCTGACAATCGGCATGCTGCATCTCGGTGCACCCGCGCACGGCGTGCACCGCTACGGACGGATCATCGCCCAAGACCTCCGCCGGCTTGGGGGCGTATCGGTGATCGAGTGCCGGCACGATCTCAGCCGCCCCGGCGTGCGTGGAGTGAGGGACGCCCTGAGTGTTGCGCCGAAGTTCGCCAGCGCTGACGTCGTGCTGGTGCCGTACAGTCAGAACGGCCTGTGGGGCTCGCCACGGGCCAAGCTGGCACAGCTCGCAATCGTGCTGAAGGGCATCCGGTCCCCCGTTGTGGTCGTGTTACACGATGTCTACGGCCCGGGCGGTCGGCGTCGCTCGGAGTGGTGGGCCATGGCCATGTGCAGCGCACTCCCACGGGCAATAGTCATCCACGGCGAGCACGAACGGCCGCGGTTGTACCGCATGCCACGAGCTGACCGCGCCCGGGTCATCCCCCACTTCATCGAGCAGCGCAGCCCGATCGCGCGCGAGGAGGCGCGCAGCGCACTCGGCGTCGATGACCGGGCCCAGCTCCTCGGCGTCCTCGGGTGGATCCACCCACGCAAGCGATATGAGATCGCCATCCGGCTCCTGGCGACGCTGGACCCGGAGTTCCAGCTCTGGCTCATTGGGTCTCCTACGGAGAGAAGCCAGGCCTACGTGAGGACGTTGAAGGCGCTCGCAGACGAGCTCGGAGTTGCCAATCGCTTGACGGTCACCGGTTACGTCGACGAAGACGAGCTCGCGCTCCGCATGGCCGCACTGGACGTCGGACTCTGCCCTTACCGCGACGCCTCGGCGTCGGGCTCGATGTCGACTCTCCTGAGCGCTCGTCGACCGATCGTGGCCAACCGCTTCGAGGTCGCCGCGGAGCTAGCGGAGCTGGCGCCGGGGGCGATCACGCTCGTGGACGGCGACGACCTTGAGGCCTACCGCGCCGCCGTCGTCGACGTGGCCGGCAGCGATCCTTCGCCACGCATGTTCGATGCAGTGCTGCGGCAACGCGCCCCAGACGCAATCGCGGCTCAGTACCTCGACACGCTGCGCGCAGCCACGGCATGAGCACGTCACGCGAGACACCATCTTCATTGGAGCGGATCCGTCAGCGGCTGCTCGAGAGCCCGGTGGCCAACACCCCGGCGGGAATGCGGCTCCGCGCAGCGGTGCACGCCCTACGCACACCCGCCGATGAGACCGCTACCGGCGCCCCGCCCGATCTCCCACCGGAGTTCATAACGCTGCATGATCGATGCGCACCTTTCACGATGACGAGCCTCGAAAGGATGTATGCGCTCTATGAGGCGGTCCGCTACGTGGATGCGGCGGGGATCGAAGGCGACATCGTGGAATGCGGTGTCTGGCGAGGTGGCAGCTCGATGATGGCCGCGCTGGCACAGGCTCAGATCGGTCTGACCCGGCGGATGTGGCTGTACGACACGTTTGAGGGGATGCCACCCCCGAGCGTTCATGACGTCCGCTACTCTGGGGAGCCCGCCGCGGAAACGCTGGACCCGACGGAGAGGGTCCCCGGCGTCTCCAACGATTGGGCGTGGGCCACCGCGGATGACGTCAGATCGAACATGCAGGCCACTGGCCACAGTGACCTCGAGTTCGTGGTAGGCAAGGTCGAGGACACGATCCCCGCCCGAGCGCCGGAGACCATCGCCCTGCTGCGCCTCGACACCGACTGGTACGAATCGACCCGCCACGAACTGGAGCATCTGTATCCGCGGCTCGCCGCGGGAGGCGTCCTCATCATCGACGACTACGGACACTGGCAGGGCGCACGGCAGGCGGTGGACGAATACTTCCGCACTCGCCCGATCCTTCTCAATCGGATCGATTACACCGGGCGAATCGCGGTCAAGCCCGGGGCGCGCTGACCACGCGGCGGTAAAGCGCGACCGTCTCGCTGCCCACGCGATCCCAGCTGTACCGCTTCGCAACAGCAATCGCCGCGTCAGCGCGTGCCGCCTGGTCGGCGTGGGTCGCCGCGTCCAGCGCAGACGTGAGCCCACCCGGCGCAAACAGCTCGCCAGCGTTGGATCCGACGAGCTCGGCCGCGGTACCGATGTCGGGGGCGACGACCGGGAGGCCGAAGGACAGGGCCAGCAGCAACGTTGCGCTAGAGAACACCTCGCGATAGGCGACGACTGCCGCGTCAGCGCAGGCGTGCAGGCCGGCGACCTCGTCCTCGGGCACTTCGCGAAGGGCGAGCAGAACACGCGGATCGCCGTCCGGCGCCTGCGTGGAGCTGCGCTGCCTCCTCGGCCGTGACGGGTTTACCCGCAATCAGCAGCCGTACGTCGTCGCGTTCGAGTGCCCGGAAAGCCGCGACCAGGTCACCGAGCCGCTTGTAGCCGCGTACCTGACCGAAGGCCAGGAACACGTATGCATCATCCGGGATCCCGAGCATTCGACGGATCTCCGCGCGGCTCCGGCGCGAAGCTGGGAACAGCCCGACGTAGTTGGCATGGGGAATCACGGAGATATTTCAGGCTCCGACCCCATCGCTCCAGGATCCGCGTCCGGGCGTAGACGGAATGCGCCACCAACACGTGACTGATCCGGCCGACGAGCAGGCCCAGCAGATACTCCAGCCGAGGTTGCACGGGCTCGTGGGGCCGAAGATTGTGCACGGTCCACACGATCTTGACCCCGCGCAGCCGCAACCAGACGAGCACGGCGACCAGCCGCGCGTGGCGGACGAGCGTGCGTGCCAGCCCGCGGCGAGCGCCTGGCGCGCTTGGAGCGATGAACTCCAGCCAGTGCAGATGAACCACATCGACGCTGCGCTGCTGCCCGAGCCGCCACAGTTCGGCCGGCTCAACATGGGTGACCTGCGCCCCGGCGCGCTCCAGAGCAGCTGCGAGCAGTGTCAGGTAGCTGGTGGGGCCAGGCGGCTGCGGCGGGACCTGTGCCATCCGCAGCGCCCGCTGTCCGCCACCTGGTCCCGACGCTACGCGGTGGGGATCCACCCTTCCGCCTCTCGCGCCCAGAGTGCCGTCGGATCGAGCCCCTCGAGCTCACGCCACTCGGGTTCGCGCCGCCGGACCTTCGTCGCCGCCTCGGGCAGGCCGAACGCGATCCCGGCAAACAGCCACGGGAGATAGTTGTCAAATGCGTATGCCAGCGGCGCGAAGTTCGCCTGGACGAACCACGCAACGCCGACCGCGACCAACCCAAGCTTCCAGGGCTCCAGGCTCGGTGGCGCACGCCGGCGGAACGGTGCGATCATCGCGGCCGTGAGCCCCAGCAGCCACAGCCCCAGCCCGACGACGCCCAGTTCGGCGGCATTCGAGAGGACGACGTTGTGCACCTCCCCCACCGACGACAGCGGATAGTCCTTGGCGACGTGGTAGAAGTGGGGGCTGTAGCGGGGGAAGGTTCCCCAGCCGTAGCCCAGTAGCGGCCGGCTCTCGAACATGCGCAGCGCGGCCGCGTCGGAATTCAGGCGATCCCAGACGGGCTTCTGGCTCACGGCGCGGGCGTCGAGCTTGGCGTGGAGGCCCGGGACCGCGAGCACCGCGCCACCGACGATGACCATCCCGGCGATGAGCGCGAGGGGCAGGTGGCGCCTGAGCTTCGGCGACAGCAGCGAGGCCAACGCAGCGCCGGCGAGCGCACCCGCCCATACCTGCCGGGTGAGGGTAAGTACGAGACCGAGCAGGCACAGGCCGGCTATCGCCGCCACGCACCAGCGCACCCAGCTGCGGCGAGGGCGATCCAGCAACATGACCGCGGCCACGGCACAGCAGAACATCGCCAGACCGTCGGCGCCCGCCTCCAGAAAGGGGCCGCGCGCGCGGCCATCGTGGATGCCGAGCGAGGGATCGCTGATGAAGGACGGAAACACCAGGGAATGGGGCCCGATCATCTCGAAGAAGGCAGTGGCCCCCAGATAGGCCCCGACGAGGGCGAGGGTGCCGAGCAAAATGTTGCGCTGGCGCTCGGTGGCGAACGCCGCGGGCGCCACCAGGTAGAGCAGGAACGGCACCACACCGAGGCGGTCGAGCAGCTCGAACCCGGCCTGGTGCTGGGACACCGTTGTCGTCCACGTGGCGGAGCTCACCGCGTAAAGAACGAGCAACGCCAAAACCCAGTGCACGCGGCGCACCTGGATACGCGGCGCGTCGGCCACGGTGAAGGAGCGCACGATCACCGTGAGGATTCCGGTGATGATCACCAGGCGGTCCAGTGGTCCGGGAACGTGGAGGTAGCTCCAGTTACCGGAGAAGATCGAGAGAGCGAGGCCCACGGACAGGATCCAGGCCGGCTCGATCGCCACCGCGGCGGCGAGCAGGCCGAGCGCGCCCGCGGCACCGGCCGCCGCAGCGGGAACGACTTCGTGGACGTCCCCATATGCGGGGCGACGGCCTCCGCGACGAGCACCGCCAGAACGGCCGACTGCCGGGAGCGAGGCCCAGACTGCCGCCCGTCGTGTTCTGCTCAGCGTCACGCCGACGGCGTGTCGGACGCCCACCTGCGCCGACGGATGTTCGCGACGAGCAGGGCCAGCGCCGCACCAAGGACGAGGCCCGCAGCCGCACCGATCACGCCGTAGCGCTCGGTGATCGAGTGCCGGTCGCTGGAGGCGGACGCGGCGGGGTTGAGCACCTGGATGGTCGCGCCGCGGCTCATCGTCGAGCCGCTCGTGTATTGCTGGGCCAGAGAGTTGGCCTGGAGCTGCGCGACTTGAGCGGCCACTTTGACCTCCTGGCGACGCTGCAGCGACACCGAACCCGGAGTCACGTTGTTCTGGCCGATCAGCTTGCCACTGATTCCCGACAACCGATCGGCCTCACGCTGCGCGGCGCGGTACCGGTTGAGCAACTGCGGGGAGGAGTTCTCGCCCTGGTCCAGGACGTTGATGTAGTGCTGTAACTCCTTCGTCGCCGTCGCGGCGAGCGCAATCGCACTGCTGGGAGACGGCCCCGTGGCGTTGATCGTGAACGTCGGGCTGCTGGGCACGGCGGTCGAGCTCAGGCGGGAGGCGACCTCCGCGCGGGAGAGGTTGAGGTCCTTGGCGACCGGGTTATAAACGAACTGGCTGGCCACCTCACGGCTATATGCGGAGGCCAGCGTCTGCTCGGCCTGGACGTACCCCGGCGTCGCCTGCGAGTTGATATCCGGCGTCCCCACGTTGATCGTGGTCGACGCTGTGTACTCCGCAGGCCGTCGGAGCCCCAGGGTGATTCCGGCGGCGGCGAGCACCACCACCGGCAGCAGTGCGAGCACCGGATAGCGGCGCAGCGCAGTGCCGAGGCCGACGGGACGGCTGGGGGGGGCGAGAGCCGCGGTGGGACGTGGCGCTGTGTCATCGCGGCCATATCATCGCGGCCAGTCCGCTCGAAGACGAACTCCTCGCCGCTCTCCAGGGACTCGGGTGCCCCGCGGCGCCTGATCTCGGACTGGGTTTGGCTGGTTTCCATTTAGGCTGAATGCCTTTCCGGTTCGTGATTCATCGTTCGAAGACGGCCCGGGAGCCCGACATGGGCCGCCGGCGTGGGCCGTGATGTGGGCCAGATGGCCCGCGCGTCGCGTTTCCCGGTGCGCCACGCACGCGTGGCCGCACCGCGGCCTGAGCGCAAAAGATTACCCGCCGTGGCGAGCGGCAACGCGTGGATCGCGTTAGAACGACTTTAACGCCACCACCCGACGTGCCCATGTCACAGCGAGCAGACCGCACGAAGGTGAAACCGGCCAGCAGGTAGCGGCGAGCCAGCCGCCGAGGCTCGATAGCGAGCCGGAATGCCCACTCCAGTCCCACGCGCTGGAGGAAATGAGGCGCGCGGGGGCGAACCCCAGCCAGCACCTCGACGGCGGCCCCGCAGCAGATGATCGGCCCCGAGACGACCGCCTTCAACTCTTGGGCGAGCAGCTCCTGACGGGGAGCGCCGATACCGAGAAACGTGAGATTGGGTGACGCCTCCTTGAGCCGCGTGGCAAGTTCGTTGCGCCGAGTGGGATCGTCCCAGCCCGGGCGAAGCTCATCGACCAGTGCCACGTGGTTGTGCTGTGCCGCCACCTCGGCCAGCTTGACCGCCGCATCGTGCGGACCCGCCGAGGATGGCCACCGAGAACTCCGTGTCGCTGCTGACCAGGCGATCCACCAGGTCGATTCCGGCGATGCGCTCGGGGAGACGGCACGCCGAGCATGCGCGAAGCAGCCACTATCGGCCATCCGTCGGCAAGCTGCAGATCGGCGCCGGCCACCGCCTCCCGTGCCTCTGACGATGTCTGCACCAGGTGGAGATGATTGATGTTGGGGGTCACCACAATCGCGGGGACGTGTGCCTGTGCGGCCGCGGTGATCCAGGCCACAGCGTCGCTGAGACCGACGCGTGACAGTCGCAAGTCCACAGAACTCGAACGGTTCGTCGTCAGCGGAGTCAGTGCTCTGAGATCACCGCGTGGGTGTGTGAGTGTCGTCACAGTTCAGATCCCGCGTCGGCGCAGAACGTATGGAATGGTCCGGAGCAGGATCTTCAGGTCCAGCCACAGTGACCAGTTGGCTCCGTAGAGATAGTCGATCTTCACCATCTCATCCATCGGGATTCGAGAGGACCCGAAGATCTGCCACAGGCCGGTCATGCCAGGCTTGACAGCCAGCCGACGGCGCTGCCACCCCTCGATGAGGGCATCCTCATCTGGCACCAGCGGTCGCGGGCCCACCAGGCTCATGCTGCCGCCGAGCACGTTGAGAAGCTGTGGCAGTTCGTCCAGTGACGTCCGGCGCAGGAACCCCCCGACGCGAGTGATGCGCGGATCATCGGTGATCTTGAACAGACCGCCCTCAGCCTCGTTGCGGTCGCGCAACTGGCCCTTGATCGCGTCAGCGTCCTCGACCATGGAACGAAACTTGAGCATCAGAAACAGTTCGCCCTGACGCCCGATGCGCCGCTGACGGAAGAACACGGGTCCGCGAGAGTCGAGCTTGACCACCAGGGCCATGAGCACGAGCAGCGGCGCCAGCACGAAAAGGCCGGCGGACGCGCCGAGGATGTCCATGGCACGCTTGAGCGCGGCCGAGGACTTCGAGAACACGCCGTACTGGCGTACGCCGAGCAGCGTGATCCCGTCGACGTCCTCAAAGGTGGACGATGAGCCCACCACCTCGAGCAGACGCGGAAGGACGCTCACCTTGATCCCGAGCGCCTTGATCAGCCGGATAGCGTGGAGGATCTCGTCCTCGTCATGGCTATCCGGGGCGATGATCACGCGCTCGATGTGCTTCTCGACGATCAGCTCGGCGAGGTCCTGGCCGCCGATCAGCGGCGCTATGGCCGTTCGGCCTCTCGTCGAATCGCAGTGGGGCCCGGCCGACGACGATGGCGCTGACGCCCGGTGAGGTCTCCAGCTTGCCTACGATGCGTGCCGCGTCGTGCGGGAGCGCCGACGATCAGGCACCGCTCGGCCGGTGTGAGCTTTGTCACAACCCGGCGCACCAGCACTCGGCCGAGAGCGGCCAGCGTGAATGTCGTCAGCACCAGGGTGAACACCTGGGGACGGGTCAGCCAGCCGTTGAAGAGGACGTCCTCCGCCAGCCAGACCGTCAGCGCGTACAGCACCGAGAGGTAGATGAGCGACGGCAACTCGTCGAGCGTGGTCTTGCGCAGCACGTGCTGATCGCGGTCATACAGGCCGATCGCCTTGGCGGCCAGGATCACGAACGGGACGAGTAGGACGTCGGTGATCCGCAGGCTCATCCCCGGACCCCAGACGGCTGGGTTGACGACGAACAGAACCGCCACGACGGCGGCGATCACGTCAGAGACCGCCAGCGACCGGCGCATGATGCAGTCGCGGTCACGACGGCCGGCGGGACTGGTGATCCCGCGCGTAGCCGGGACCGTCTCCCAGATCGGCGTGCTCGAGGCGGCGGCCTGGGCAATCGAGGGCGCCTCCGCCTCGATGTCGGGCGCCACCGGGACGCTATGCACGCGGCCGTGAGGCGGGGCCGTCACGCCCGGACGGCGCCGGACACCTCCGGCCGCTCGCCGGGTCTGCTGCTGGCTTTCAGCGTCTGCGCTCACGCGCGGTCTGCTCCAGTCGTCGGGATTGTCGATCGGACGGATTCGCGCGGCCGGGTGCGGACACGGCCACGGACCCGGGCCCGTGAAGACAGGCCGGTATCAATACGAACAGTTCCATGACGCGGAGGTTGCGGTGTGACCATTGTGTTCATTTGTGAACCGCTAAGTGACTATGTGCACACTCGCGCCGAGCTTCGTGCGCATACGTCACACAGTCGCCGGCACGCCCATCTAAGACGAGTCACACTCAGGGGACGTCGGTTGCCTTGTGGTTCGTCACCACCAAGGCAGCTGCCGTCCGCTGATTCGACGACGAGCCATCCCTGCCGATGACGCAAATTAAACTTCTGGGGGCTCGCCCTTCCCCAAGCTGCAGCGCGAGCATCCCAGGTACTTATGCCGCTAGATAGTACGTTTAGCACACGCCACCGCCACGGACAAATGTACGAAAGAGATTTGCCCTATATGGGCCCTAGGGATAGCACACAAAGCCAGAGAATCAGCAGGATTGATTGCATTAAGAGCTTTAAGGGCTCCACCCATGTGGGTGGGTGGGTGGGCACCCATGTTGGAGTGTCCGAGGCCGTTACCGCTCGAGGCCAGGCCCCCGCTCCATTAGTGAAGTGTCACCCCGGAGAGATCCCGAAGTGCGGGACGGCCCAGCCCGACGATCTTCTGGAACGCCGGCGCGGCCACCGATCCGCCGTAGATCGAGCCCTGGGGCTCGTCCACCATGACCGCGACCACGAGCTTGGGGGCGCTGGCCGGGACCATGCCGATGAACGACGCGATGTACTCGCTGCTGGAGTACTTGCCGTCGACGACGACGTTGGCGGTGCCGGTCTTGCCCGCGAGATCGAAGCCCGGGATGGCGGCGCCCGACGCCGTCCCGCCGTCGGCCAGCACGCCGCGGAGCATGTCGCGCACCGAGGCCGCAGTACTGGTCGAGATGATGCGGTGGCCGGCGGGCAGCGCCTCGGCCTTGCCGCCGATCGATTCGACGATGTGGGGCGAGCGCAGAATCCCGCCGTTGGCGATGGCCGAATAGGCGGTGGCCATCTGGATCGGGGTGACCGACTCGCCCTGGCCCATCGGCAGGTTGCCCATGGATGATCCGGAGTACTTGGAGACGGGCAGGACAATCCCCGTCTGCTCGCCCGGGATGTCGGAGCCCGTGGTCGACCCGAACCCGAACTTCTGCACCCAATGGCTGAAGCGGTTGGCCCCGAGCCGCATGCCGATCAGGTCCGCGCCGATGTTGCTGGAGTACTTGAGGATCTGCGCGGTGCTGAGCGTCTCGTAGCCGTGGGACTCGGCGTCGTGGATCTGGCGGTCGGCGACCTGGAGCACCGGCGGCACGTCGAACGGGGTGCTCGGCGTCACCACGCCGTCCTGGAGCGCACCGGCGACGGTGATCGCCTTGAACGTCGAGCCCGGCTCGTAGCTGTCGGCTACGGCGTGGTCACGATCGTCGACGCTGCGCACGGCGCTGGGATCGTTGGCGTTGACGCTCGGCCAATTGGCCAGCGCCAGGATCGCGCCCGTATTGGGGTTCATCGCGATCGCGGTGGCGGCGCGGGGCTGATACTGCTCGCCCACCCCGGCCAGCACCTGCTCCACCTCATTCTGGAGCGCCGCGTCAAGCGTGAGCTGGACCGTCTTGCCCGAATGCATCGGACGGACGTCGTCGATCGAGATCGGCTGGTGGATGGCGTCGTTGACGATCCGCCGCTCACCCGCCGTGCCCGACAGGAACTTGTTGTACTCGTACTCCAGGCCGGCGTCGCCCGCGCCTGAGGTTCCGTACACCCCGCCGAGCACCTGGGCCGCCGTCCAGTCACGCGGGTACACGCGTTTGACGTCTGGAATGCTCGTGATGCCGTTGATCGGCTTGCTGTCGAACTTCAGCGCCAGGATCGACTGAGCGGTCGCCGGCGTCACCTCCCGGGCCACGACGACGTAGCCGGTATGCGGCTTGGTGATCGTCGTCAGGACCTTGAGCACCGGCATGTGCAGCAGCGGCGCCATCGTCTGCGCCATCACCGTCGGATTGCCGCGCCTGATCAGATACGGGTCGGCGATGATGTCGGCCGCCGATTCCGAGAGGGCCAGCTCCACGCCGTTGCGATCCGTGATCGCGCCCCGCGTCGCGGGGATCGGGACGTTGGTGATCTGCTGGCTGACCGCGGCCTGCTGGAGGCTGTCGGCCCGGACCACGCCGAGATAGACCGCGCGCACCACCGCCACCGCCAGCAGCGACAGGAACGCGACGAAGATGAGTCCGACGCGCCGATCGATCGCGACCATCGGGATGCCCCTCTAGCCGCCGACGGGCGTCGCGCCCACCCCGCCGCTGGACGAGGAGCCCGACTGATCGGTCGCCCCCGCCGCCGTGGTGGGGGCGGCGGGCGTCACGGGCGAGGTGCCTGACGTGCCCGCGGTACCGGTCGTGCCAGCAGTCCCGGTCGTTGCCGCGGTGCCGGTCGTGCCCGCTGTCCCCGTCGTTGCCGCGGTGCCGGTCGTTGCCGGGGTGGCCGTCGTGTCCGCTGTGCTCGTCGTGCCCGCCGTGCCGGTCGTGTCAGCGGTCCCGGTCGGCGCCGTCGGTGTCGAGGAGGTTGCGGACGCCGTGCCGGTGGGCGTCAGCCCCAGCGAGGTGTTCCCCGCCGCGCCCTGGGGGGCCGCCGCGGCCCCGATCGTGGGCAGCTGGGCGATGAAATTCGTGCCGTCGGGGGCGTGGACGCTGCCCAGGGCCTGCTCGACGCTGCCCGCTCCGGGGCGGACGAACCTGAGCTGGTTGGGCCCCGGCATGACCATGCCCATCTGCGCGGCCAACCGCTCGATGCGCTGCTCGTCGGAGAGCCCGGCGACGCTCGCGCGCAGCAGCTCGTTCTGCCCCTGCATCGCGGAGCTCCGCTCCAGCGAGCGGCCGATGCCGGCGTTGAGCTTGAGGACCTCGACCTGCATGGCGACGATTCCGGCCAGGAGGACTCCCAGCAGCGGGATCCACACGCGCCCGCGGATGATCCGGTCAAGCAGGGCATGGTCGGGGAGCGCGCGGACGTAGGCCGAGGTGCGCAGGCGCCACGGCGCCTTGACGGAGGGGCGGGCGCTGCGCGAGCGAGCGGGGCGTGCCGGGCGGGCGGGGCGCACCGGGCGCGCGGGCCGCGACGGCCGGGTGCGCCCAGGCGCCGGGACCGCAATGACCCCGCCGGAGGCGGAGGCGGCGGCGGCGAGCCGCCCGCCGGTCCGGAGACACGGCGCGGCGCGGTGGGCGCCACCGGGCGGCGCACGTTGGAGCGATGCCCGGCGCTGCGGGCCGACGACGACCGTGACGGGGCGTCCGGGCGCGACTTCTTCGTGCTCCCGCGGGCGGCGGGCGTGAGCGCGGATGGCGTCATGTGTGTACGACCTCCAGCTTGCGAGCGGCGCGCAGGTGCGCTGACCTCGATCGGGGATTGGCCGCGACTTCGCCCGGTGTCGGAGCCACGGCGCGACGGGTGAGGAGCTCGGCCTCCGGCTGGCGTCCGCAGACGCAGATCGGCAGCTCGGGCGGGCAGACGCAGCCGCGGGCCCGCGAGGTGAGGAAGCGCTTGACCAGCCGGTCCTCCAGCGAGTGGAAGGAGATCGCCGCGAGCCGCCCGCCGGTGCCGAGCAGGTCCCAGGCGATCGGCAGCGCCTCTTCCAGCTGCACGAGCTCGTCGTTGACGGCGATGCGCAGCGCCTGGAAGGTGCGCTTGGCGGGATGGCCGCCGGCGAACTGGGCCGGGACGGGCACCGCGGTCTTGATCGCGTCCACCAGCTGCTGGGTCGAGGCGAACTCCTGGCGGCGCCGGGCACGGCCGATGGCCCGGGCGATCTGGGAGGCGTAGCGCTCCTCGCCGTACTCGCGCAGGAGGCGGGCGAGCCGCCGTTCGTCCCAGGTGTTGACGACCTCGGCGGCGGTGAGCGTCTGCGCCGGGTCCATCCGCATGTCGAGCGGAGCGTCGTAGGCATAGGAGAAGCCCCGCTCCCACGTATCCACCTGCATGGAGGACATCCCCAGGTCCAGGTAGACGAGATCGGCGGTCAGCTGTTCCTCGCGCAGCTCGTGCAGCGCGGTGACGAAGTCCGCGCGGATGAAGCGCGTCTCGCACTGGACCTCGGCGGCCAGCGCGGCGAAGCGCTCCTCGGCCAGCGGGTCGCGGTCAACGCCGATGAGGGTTCCGGCGGGGCCGAGGCGACCGGCGATCAGCCGGGCGTGTCCGCCGCCGCCGACGGTGCAGTCGACGGCGATCTCCCCCGGGCGCGGGTCGGCCAGCTCGATCAGCTCGCCCGCCAGCACCGGGATATGCGTCTTGGTCATGTCAAGGAGTGTTGCCAAGGCTCGCTGCCAGGTCGGGGATACGGGTGAGAACGTCCTCGAAGTTCTGCGCGTAGCGGGTGCGGTCCCAGACCTCGAGGCACTCGCCGGAGCCCGTGACCACGACCTCCTTGCCGAGGCCGGCGTAGTCGAGAAGCGGGGTCGGGATCATCACGCGGTTGGCGGCGTCAAGCTCGGTGTCGAAGGAGGCGTTGAAGAAGAAGCGCTTCAGCTCGCGGGCCGTCGGCGAGAACGGGTTCAGGCCGGCCAGCGAGCTCTGCGTGAACTCGTCGTAGGCGTCCGGCGTCCAGATGGCGACCGTGCGCGGCGCGCCCGTCTCGACCTCGTGCGACGGGGCCAGCACCACACCATTGGCCAGCGCGCCCCGGAACTTCGCCGGAATGGTCAGCCGGTGCTTCGCGTCGAGCGCGTGGTCGAAGGTTCCGCGGAAGTTCAAAGGAGCTCATACAAGGTCTTGAAAGCTCAAAACCCGGGTGGCTGGGTGGGAGGAGCCCTGCCACCCGGGTTCCGGAAGCGACGCCCACACTATCCCACTCTCTCCCACAATGCAACCCAAATGGCACCTGTTGCCCCACAATCTGGCCCACTACCTCCCCGGGAGGGTCAAATCCCTCGCCATCACTGACGATTCGGGGTGGGACGGGGTGGGCCGCGAGCCACCGCCCGGGTGCACGAGGGCGTGCAACGCACCGTTCTGCCGACCTGGCTTGCATTTCGAGGTCGGTTCCGTCCGCAGGGTGTGCTCGGATACCCGGGCTCAGAGGCGGTGGTTTCGTCTGCTCGGTCGGCCGGAACCGCGCGTGTAAGAGGTACTCCGTGAGCCCCGTCAGCCCTGCGTATGCACGGTGACCGGCACCGCGGTCAGGACGCGGAATCCTGCCCGGCCGTCGACGCGGGCAACTCCAGCACCAGCCGCGCGCCGCCCTCCGTGGGCGCCGAGACCAGCGCTCCGCCGTGGGCCTCGGCCACCTCGGCGGCGATCGCCAGCCCCCGGCCGCGGGCGCCACGCCCCCGGCGCGGACGCCGTCTGAGCTCCGCCACGGGCGCCGGGAGGCCGGGCCCGTCATCGGACACGGCCACCCGCACGAGCCCACCGCGCACGGCCACGTCGACCCCCACCGGCCCCCGGCCGTGCTCGATGGCGTTGGCGATGAGGTTGCCGAGGGCCTGGGCCAGCCGCAGCCGGTCCCCCCACACGGCCGCCTCCTCCCCACTCCATCCCACCCGGACCGCGCTGCCCGCGGCCGCCGCGCTGGACCGCCACGCCTCCACGGAGTCGGCGACGAGCTCTCGGACATCCACTCGGTCAAGCCGCCACAGCCTGCGCACGCCGCCACCGGCGCCCGAGAGGTCGTCGAGGGCGAGCGCCGCCCGGCCCAGCTCAGTGTCGATCGCCCGCAGCCGCCGGGGCGACGGCAGCTCCTGTCCGGCCGGCGCCGCCAGGCCCAGCCGAGCCGCCGTCAACGGGCCGCGCAGCTCGTGACACGCGCGCGCGACGGCCTCCATCCGGTCGCCGTGGGCCCGCAGCACGCTCACCGCGAGCGCTCCGACGACGGCCGCGGCCACCCAGCCGGCCACCGACACCGCCGTGCTCACCACGTCGGGCCCCCGTCGAGCAGCCGGTAGCCGACGCCCCACACGTTGACGACGAACCGCCGGCTCCCGAGGCTGAGCTTGCGCCGCAGGCGCGAGGCGTGGGAGTCCAGCGTGCGCGTCGCTCCCATCGAGCGAAAGCCCCACACCTCGGACAGCAGCTCCGCGCGCGTGAAGACACGGGTCGGCTCGGTGGCCAGGAGCAGCGCCAGCGCGAACTCCTTGTTGGTGAGGTGCACCGCGTCCCCGTCGACCCAGGCATCGCGCGACATCGGGTCAAGCTCCAGGGCGCCGACCCGCAGCCGGCCCAGGCGCGGCCGGACCCGGGCGCGGCGCAGCAGCGCGTCCAGTCGGCCGCGGAGCTCGGTGTAGGAGAAGGGCTTGACCAGGTAGTCGTCGGTCCCGCGCTCGAAGCCGCGGACGCGATCGAGCTCACTGGCCCGGCCGCTGAGGATGAGCACGGGCAGTTGGGAGTCCAGTCCGCCGCCGCGGGCGGCGGAGGTGCGCACCTCGCTGAGCAGCTCCAGCCCGTCCCGGTCGGGCAGGCCGAGGTCGATGACGGCGACCGCGGGTGGCCCCGCGGCGATCAGGCGCAGACCCTCGGCGGCCGTGCCGGCCTCGACCGGCTCATAGCCGTCGGCGGCCAGGTTGTCGGCCAGGAAGCGGCGCGTGGCGGTGTGGTCCTCTACGATCAGGACCGTTGGTCGATCCGGCTCCATAGTAGATAAGAGCCTCGAGCCGGACCTCTTCCACCCCCCTCCCCCTGCAACATCGAATTCAGGGGTGCCAGGAGAGCAGGATTCGCCCATATGATGCCGACGCGATGTACCGACGCGGCAACTACAGCTCGGGCGACGATTTCGTTCTCGAGTACGGCGAACTGCGGTTCACGTTCAACGAGCGTGACTTCCGTGAGCGCTGCGAGCAGTCCGCGCGGAAGCTGGGATTCATCAGCGGCGCCGTCGAGGAGGACGAGGCCGAGGATCTCATCAACCTCGTCGTCAACGGCGAGGTCACCGATCCCGCGTCGGCGCTGGGCGAGCACGTCAACGAGTGCTGGGCCGAGCTGGTGGGCCCCTCCGAGCGGTCGCTGGTGCACTGGCTGCGACGGCTGATCTTCCGCGGCGCGTGGCTGGACCAGCGCGTCAAGGAGGGAGAGCTGGACATCGCCTTCGACGACGACACCTCCGCGTTCGTCTACGTCCAGCCAGATCGCGGCGGCGAGCCGATCGAGCTCGCGCCCGAGCCCAGCTGGAATCGCGTCGCCTACGAGCGCCGTTAGCCCGCCCGCCCCCACCAGCCCGGCCACGTCCTGATCCTTGGGCGCCGGGTTGTCCAGGAGCAGGCGCGGCACCGTGACCAGCTTGTAGCCGCGCTTGCGAATCGCCTTGATGATGCGCGGCAGGGCGGCCACCGTCTGTGAGCGGTCGCCGCCGGCGTCGTGGAGCAGGATGATCGCCCCGGGCTCCAGCCCGGCCAGCGCCCGCTGCACGATCACGTTGACCCCGGGTCGCTCGTAGTCGTCGGTGTCCACGGACCAGAGCACCATGAGCATCTTGTACTTGCGCAGCAGCGAGAGGGTGGTGTGGTCCCACAGCCCGTACGGCGGCCGGAACATCCGCGGGAACGGCGCGCCGTAGTTGCCGATCGCGGCGGAGTCCTGGATGAGCTGCGCCAGCTGGGCCTTGCGCTTGAGCTGGGACATGGGCTGGTGTGACTCCGTGTGGTCCCCGATGGGATAGCCGCGGGCGACGATCTCGGCGGTGGCGGCGTGGAAGTAGCGCTCCTCGATCCCGACCTCGAAGAAGGTCGCCGGCACGTGCTGGCGGACGAGAACCCGCAGGACGTCAGGCGTGTAGGGGCCCGGCCCGTCGTCGAAGGTGAGCGCCACCTCCTTGTGCTGGGTGCCGGCGGCGCGCACGAACGGCGTGTAGGAGAGCGTGTGGGTGATCGCCTGGTTCTCCGCGTTCTGCTCATCGACCACGAATGAGCCCGCCCCGCCGCTGGCGAGCATCCGGATGCGCCGGAAGTAGCCGTTGGAGATCACGGCCTGCTTGTGCGCCGCCGCGCCCGACCCCGAGCTGGCCGCGCCGACCGCGAGGCCGGCGATGAGCGCCACCGCCGCCGCGGCCACGAGCGCCGCGATGGCCCGCCGGCGCCGGTGGTGGGGCGCCACCGAGCCGCCGGAGCGCAGGCCGGCGCGCGGGCCCTCTTGGAGTGTCGTGTAGGCGTCGTCCATCGTGTGTCCCCGGGGAACATGATGCCGTGCGGGGGGCGCCGCCGCCGCTGGTGCAAGCCCGCGCCCGTGCCCAGCGGCCCGCGGTGAGCGCCGCCACCTTCCGCGCGGGCGATTACGCTGCGTCCGCCATGAGTCCCACCGTCTGGCTGGTCATCCCCACCTACAACGAGGCCGACAACCTCCACAACATCGTCGTTGCGGCCGCCGCCGAGCTCCAGGGCGCGGCGCCCCAGGCGACCATCGCATCCTGATCGTCGACGACAACTCCCCGGACGGCACCGGTGCGATCGCGGACGAGCTGGCGGCCGAGTTCGAGTGGGTGGAGGTGCTCCATCGCCCGGGCAAGAGCGGCCTCGGCCAGGCCTACCTGGCCGGCTTCGCCCGGGCGCTCTCCGGCGGCGCCCAGCTGGTGATCGAGATGGACGCCGACTTCTCGCACAACCCGCGCTACCTCCCCCAGCTCCTCGCGGCCGCCGAGCACGCCGATCTCGTGCTGGGAAGCCGCTACGTGCCCGGCGGGGGCGTCCGTGACTGGGGCCTGCTCCGACGGCTGGTCAGCCGCGGCGGCGGGATCTACGCCCGGCGCATCCTCGGCGTGCAGGTCCGGGACCTCACCGGCGGCTTCAAGTGCATCCGGCGCGAGGTCCTGGAGGCGATCGACCTGCCCAGCGTGCGTGCCGAGGGCTACGTCTTCCAGATCGAGGTCACCTACCGGGCCGTGCTGGCCGGCTTTCGCGTGCGCGAGATCCCAATCGTGTTCGCGGACCGGGCGCTGGGTACTTCAAAGATGTCCACGCGAATCGCCGTCGAGGCGATGCTGCTGGTGCCTGTGATGAAGCGCAGTGCGCCGGCGGCCCTCGCCCGGGCCGGCGTGACGCGGGCCACGACGCTCAATTAATAAGATCCCAATGTTGCTCAAACCGCATCAGGTCCGCGTCCGGGCATCCTGAACAGAATGACTGCCACCAGCGACGTCACCGCCGCCCCCGCCCTCGACATGGGCGTTGTGCCTGACGTCGTTCTCCCGGGAACCCCGGGCCTCCCGCTGCCGGTCACGCCCGGCGTGGTGCTCCCCGGCGAGCCCGCCATCGAGCGTGAGCTCGCGCCCGAGCGACGGGTCAGCCGGCGCGGCCTGGCCGCCGTGGGTGGCGTCGTGCTCAGCGGAGCGGTGGTCGCGATCGGGGCGGCCCACACCCAGTCGTTCCTGCCGGAGACCATCCGGCCGGTCCCGCCGGCGCTCGCCGGAGCGTTCGGGTCGCTGTTCCTCAACCTTCACGTCGGCGGGGCCATCGCCGCGCTCGTGCTCATGTTCGTCTCCTACGCCGCCGTGGTCGCCCTGGCGGGGCAACTGTCGGCGCGCGTGGTGGTGATGGCGATCGTCGTCGTGCACGCGGTGGTGCTCCTGGGCCCACCGCTGGCCTCCACGGACATCTTCAGCTACCAGGCCTACGCGCGGATGGGCGCGACCTATGGAATCAACCCCTACACGCACAGTCCCTACGCGATCAACCTGGACGGCGTGTTCCCCTATATCGGAGCCAAGTGGTCCACCACCACCCCGAGCGCGTACGGCCCGGTGTTCACGGTGTCCACCTACCTGCTGGCCCCGCTCACGATCGCGGCGAGCGTGTTCGCCTACAAGTCGATCGCGGCGCTGGCAAGCCTCGCGCTGGTCGCGGTGGTGTGGCGCTGCGCCCGGCTGCGCGGCAACGACCCCGTCAAGGCGGCGGCGCTCGTTGGCCTCAACCCGCTCCTGGTGATCTACGGAGTGGGCGGCGGCCACAACGACCTGCTCATGCTCCTGGTGATGGTGGGCGGCGTCTACGCCATCCTCGCCTCGCGGGAAGGGCTGGGCGGTGGGCTGAGCATCCTGGCGATCGGTGTCAAGCTGACCGCGGGCCTTGTCCTCCCCTTCGCGCTCGCCGCCGGCGGCCCCGCGGGACTGCCCAAGGGCGGCCGCCGCCGCCTCGTGCTCGGAGCCGGCGTCGGGCTGGCGGCGCTCGCGGCGCTGAGCTTCGGCGTCTTCGGCACCGGCTCGTTCCACATGCTGGGAGCCGTCATCACCAGCCAGCGCGAGGGCGGCTGGCAGAGCATTCCGGGCGTGATCTCGTCCAAGCTGGGGCTGCCCACGATCGGGCACATCACCGGCTTCGTCCTCGCCGGCGCGTTCACACTCACCCTGTGCTGGCTGCTGCGGCGGGTGTGGCGGGGCCAGATCGACTGGATCGACGGCGCCGGCTGGGCGATGCTGGCCATGCTGGTGGCCTCGAGCTCGCTGCTGCCGTGGTACGTCGCCTGGCTGCTGCCGCTGGCCGCGCTGGGGCGCGATCGCCGGCTGGCCACGACGGCGATCGTCTTCACCGGCGTCGTTCAGGGCATCACGTTGCTCGGGTACATCCCGCACGGATTCCTGTAACGAGATGGGACACCGAGCCCGTACGATGCAGCGATGAGCGACGTGCCGAGGATCTTCGACGGCGAGCCTCGTGAGCTGTCGCTGGTCAGCGTCGTGGCCCCCGTCTACAACGAGGACGCCACCATCGACGAGTTCTACGGGCGCGTCTGCGCGGCGCTTGATGGGCTGCCCTTCGAGCTCGTCCTGGTTGACGATGGCTCCACCGACGGCACGCCGATGAAGCTCGAGAGCCTGGCTACCAACGACCCTCGAGTGCGGCTCGTCTACCTGTCACGGAACTTCGGCCACCAGACCGCGCTCACTGCCGGTCTCGATCACGCCCGCGGCGACGCCGTGGTGATGCTCGACGCCGATCTCCAGGATCCGCCTGAGGTCATCACGACGATGCTCGACCACTGGCGGGCGGGGTGCGATGTGGTCTACGCGGTTCGCGAACAGCGCGACGGCGAGTCGCGCTTCAAGCTGAGCACCGCCCGTTGGTTCTACCGGCTGTTCGACAAGCTCGCCCAGGTCGAGCTCCAGCAGAACTCGGGGGACTTCCGGCTGCTGGACCGCCGGCCGCTGGACGCCCTGCTCTCGATGCGCGAGCGCAATCGGTTCCTGCGCGGGATGACGGTGTGGGTCGGCTACACCCAGGCCGCCGTCCCCTACCACCGCGACTCGCGCTACGCCGGGGAGACCAAGTACACCCTCCCGCGGATGCTGCGCTTCTCGCTCGACGCCATCTCCTCCTTCTCGCACCGTCCCCTCCAGCTGGCCACGCTGCTGGGGTTCATCATCTCGACGCTGGCCTTCATCGCCATCCCGGTCGTCATCGTGCTGCGCATCCTCGGGTCCTACCTCCCGGGGTTCAGCGCGGTCACGATCCTCATCCTGCTGCTCGGAGGCATCGAGCTGATCGCGATCGGGATCATCGGCGAGTACGTCGGGCGCATCTACGACGAGGTCAAGGGCCGGCCGCTGTACCTGGTCAGGGCGCGCCGCAACATCCCCGACGTCGGCATCGAGGCCGGCACCTCCTCCCTGCCGCCCGTGCACGCGCTCCCGCCGCGGAACGGCGACGACGAGGCTACCCGCCCGCTGGGCTAGGGCCCACCGACGGGTTCGAGCGCCCATCGGGCTGGCCGCCGGCCGCCCGGCGCAGCTGCCGTACCTCGCCGGGCGCATGGCCGTCGGCCTCGTCGGCGGCGCCCTCGAGCGCGTTGATCCGGCTCGACAGGCCCCGGATGGCGTCGGCCACCGGGTCAGGGAGGTGGATCCAGTCGGTGTCGGGGCCCTCGGGCCGCCGCCCCTCGACCCGGACCGGATGGCCGGGATTGCCGACGACGGTCGAGTTGGGCGGGACGTCGTGGATGACGACGCTGTTGGCGCCGATCTTGGCGCCATGGCCGACGGTGATCGGGCCCAGCAGCTTGGCCCCCGAGCCGATGGTCACGTTGTCCTCCACGGTCGGGTGGCGCTTGCCGGTGGCAAAGCCGGTCCCGCCGAGCGTCACGCCCTGGTACATCGTGACGTCGTCGCCGATCGCGGCGGTCTCGCCGATCACCACCCCCATCCCGTGGTCGATGAAGAACCCGTTGCCGATCTCCGCCGCCGGGTGGATCTCGATGCCGGTCACCGCTCGCGCGACCGCCGCGATCAGGCGCGGCAGAAGTGGGATGCGCGCCTCATAGAGGGCGTGCGCGACCCGATGGGCGAGCAGCGCGTGGACCCCCGGCCAGGCGGCGAGGATCTCGAGGGATCTCACTCCGCGCGCGGCCGGATCGCGGCTCTTGGCGGCGGCCACGTCACGACGGATCTCCGCCACGGTGCGCGCCATCAGGCCGAGACCGAACATGCGGTAAAGGCTACCGACGCTCAGGCGCCGGCTTGTCACGGCGCGAAGAACGGCGTCGAGACATAGCGCTCGCCCGAGTCGGGCAGGATGACCGCGATCCGCGCGCCACGAGACTCGGGCCGCGCCGCGATCTTCAGCGCGGCCCAGACCGCGGCACCGCACGAGATCCCCGCCAGGACGCCCTCGCGACGCGCCATCAGCCGAGCGGTCTCGATGGCATCTTCGTCGTCGACGGGGATCACCTCGTCCAGCAGCTCACGGTTGAGCACCGTCGGGGACGAAGCCGGCGCCGATGCCCTGGATCTTGTGCGGGCCCGGCGCGCCCGCCCGAGAGCACCGCCGAGTTGCGCGGCTCGACCGCGACGATCCGGCAGTGCGGGTTGCGCTGCTTGAGAACCTCCCCGGCGCCCGGTGATCGTCCCGCCGGTGCCGACACCGGCGACGAACACGTCGATGCGGCCGTCAAGCGCCTCCCATAGCTCGGGGCCGGTGGTGCGACGGTGGATCTCCGGGTTGGCGGGGTTGGAGAACTGGTCGGGCAGGAACACGTCGTCGCGGGCGGCCAGCGCCCGCGCCGCCTCGACCGCCTCGGTCATCCCGCCCAGCGATTCGGTCATCTCCACCGTGGCGCCGTAGAGCCGCAGCAGCGCCTCGCGCTCCCGGCTCATGCCCTGCGGGCAGCGTCAGGATGAGGTCATAGCCCTTGGCGGCGCAGACGAAGGCCAGCGCGATCCCGGTGTTGCCGCTGGTCGCCTCGACGATCGTGGTCCTGCCCTGGCTCGATCGGCCCTCGCGCTCGGCCGCCTCGATCATCGCGACGCCGATCCGGTCCTTGACGCTGCCGCCGGGGTTGAACGCCTCGAGCTTGGCGAACAGCTCCACCTCTGAGTCGGTGCCGAGACGCGTGAGCTGGACGATCGGCGTCCGGCCCACCAGATCGATGATGTTGCTCGGGATATCTCCCACGCTGGAGAGACACCCTAGACAAACCCCCACAGCGATGTCAGATGTGGTACATCGGCGCGCCGGCCGAGCGGATCTCCTGCTCGGCCACCGAGGCCACCGTGGCCTCGGCCAGCACCGTGCGTGCGGCCTGGGCCGCCTCGGCGAAGACGCCGGTCGCCTCGGAGCCCAGGGGGCCGTCGAGCAGCTCGACGAGCTCGAGCACGGTCACCTCGTCGCTGGGCCGGGCGAAGCTGTAGCCGCCCTTGACCCCGCGCTGCGAGCGCAGGATCCCGGCGCGGCGCAGGGTCGCGAACAGGTGCTCCAGGAACTGCACCGGGATCTCACGCCGGCGGGCGAGCTCGGCGATCGGGACGGGGCCGGCGCCCCCCTGGCGGTGCAGCTCAACCAAGGCACTCAGCGCATACGGCGACTTGGTGGTGATGGAGAGCATGCGCCTCCAGAATGCTAGAGGGCGCGGGCTGCGATTGGACGTGTGGTGAGCGGGCGCCGGCCGCGCCGGCGGTGAGGCTTAGATCCAGCCGCGCTCGGTGGCGATGAGGACCGCCTGGGCGCGATCCATGGCGCCGAGCTTGCCGTACACGTTGTGCAGGTGGGTACGGATCGTGCTCGTCGACAGCCCCAGGTCGTTGGCGATCTGCTTGTAGACCATTCCGCGCGCGAGACGGCGCAGCACGTCGACCTCGCGGGTGGACATGGGGCACGGCTCCACCTGGCGGGGACGCTCGCCCGAGGCCGGCAGCGGCAGCTCGTACATGACCTTGCGCAGGCTGGCGGGGGTGAGGCCGACGGTGCGGGCCACGGCGAGCAGCTCGGACGGGGTGATCGATCCGCCCAGCACGTAGTGGGCGAGCATGTCGGCGAGACGGACGAGGGCGGCCTCACCGGTCGCATCCTCGGCGTGGTGGCGCTCGATGACGCTGGCGATCGACTTGGGCAGGGCCCAGCGACGGGCCAGCACGCCACCCACGAGGGCGTGGTCGACGCCCAGTTCGCGGCGCTCGCGCTGGAGGCGATCCTCGGGGGTGCGAGCCTCGCCGTGGACCTGCGACGGGTAGCCGGGGTAGGCGTGGACGAGGACGAGCTTGCCGATGTCGTGCAGCAGCGAGGTGACCATCAACCGGTCACGGGCCTCGAAGCCGATCTCGCGAGCGAGGCGGTCAGCGGCGCGCTGGGTGGCGACGGAGTGCAGGCGGAAGCGCTCGGGGATGCCCTGCCAGACGGCGGTGCGCTCAAAGAAGTCGAAGGTGCGGGCGCGGCTGGCGATCGCGTGCACGGTGCGCGGCGTGAGCACGTCGACGCCGGCGACGACGCTGTCGACGCGACCGGCCGTGGCGCCCTCGACCTGGTTGGCGAGACGCACGACGGTGACCGCCAGCGCGACGTCGGCTTCGACGGCGGAGACGACGTCGCCGACCGACGGCTCGCCGTCCTCGAACAGGCGCAGGACACGGTTGCGCGACTCCACCAGGACCGGGTAGGCCTCGAGGGCCTCGAAGGCCGTCGTCAGCCGCCGGCCGTGGCCTTCGTTGTGGTGGCGCTCACGCGTGGCGTACGGGTCAGTCGGCACAGCAGTCTTCAAAGCAGCGGTGGCCACTAGGACCTCATCCCTTCTTACCCGTGTGCGGGCGCGTCAGAGTCGCAGAAATCGGCTTGCTCCCAAGCATTGCCCTTACTATCGGCAGATGGGAGCCGCGGTTTAGCCTTTTCCGGGCTGCGATCAGTCGACGTGGTCCCGCCCGCGGGCCAGAGCGGAGTCGATTCTGGCCAGTGCCTCGTCCTTTCCGAGCAGCGCAACGCTCTCGAAGATACCGGGGGAGACGGTCTGACCGGCGATGGCAACGCGCACCGGTTGAAAGACCTTGCCCGGTTTGGCGCCCAGCCGGTCGACGACGGCGCGCAGCGCGGACTCGATGTGCTCGGCATCGAACGGCTCGGCCCGCTCGAGCGCGGTGCGCGCGGCGGCCAGCGCCTCCACCCCACCGTCGCGGCGGATCGTCTTGTCAAAAGCCTTCGGGTCATCGACGGGGCCGTCGAAGAAGAACGAGACCAGCGGCCAGAAGTCCGCCAGCGTCTGGATCTTCTCCTCCGCGATCTCGACCGCGCCACGCAGGCCGGTCCGGCCGGTGAACTGCTCCAGGCGCGCCGTCAGCTCATCGGTGCCCAGCGCGCGGAGATGCCGGCCATCGAGGTGGCGCAGCTTCTGCTCGTCGAAGATCGCCGGGTTCTTGGAGACGCGCTCCAGGCGGAAGCGCTCGGCGAGTTCGGGGAGCGTGAAGAACTCCTCGTCTGAGGCAAAGCCCGCGCCGAGGAGCGCGATGTAGTTGTCCACCGCCTCCGGTAGGTAGCCCGCCTCGCGCAGCTCCTGGACCGACGCCGCGCCGTGGCGCTTGGAGAGCTTCTTGCCGTCGGGGCCGTAGAGGAGCGAGAGATGGGCGTAGACCGGGACGGACGCCCCCAGCGCCTGGAGAACCCACATCTGCTTCGGGGTGTTGGAGATGTGGTCCTCGCCGCGCACCACGTGCGTGATGCCCGCGTCGAGGTCGTCGACGGCAACGGCGAGGTTGTAGACCGGCGTGCCGTCGGCCCGGGCGATGACCGGGTCGTCCTGGCTTGAGTTGGGGAACGCGACCTCGCCGCGGACGACGTCTGAGACGACGGTCTCTCCCGTGTCGGGGACCCGCAGGCGAACCGCCCCGGCCTCCTCGGGCTCCCCGCGGAAGCCGCGATCAGAGCCGTGGCGCTCCTTGTAGGCGCGCACATCGTCGGTGGTCGCCGTGGAGCGGTAGGCGTGGCCGTCGGCCAGCAGCTGGGCGACGACCTCGGCGTGGCGTTCGGCCCGCTCAGACTGGAGGATCGGGCCCTCGTCGTAGTCGAGGTTGAGCCACTCCAGGGCATCGAGGATCTGGTCCACGTTCTCGGGCGTCGAGCGCTCCCGGTCGGTATCTTCGATCCGCAGGACGAGGGTGCCTCCCTGCCCGCGCGCCAGCAGCCAGTTGTAGAGCGCGGTCCGCGCGCCGCCGATATGCAGGGCCCCGGTTGGGGACGGAGCGAACCGAACACGTAAGGACATTGGTCAACCATGCTAATTGGCGCCCACGTATCACCGGCGGGCGGTCTGGATAAGGCCGTCGAGCGCGGGGTCGAGAAGGGCTGTGAAGCGATCCAGATCTTCAACCAGTCACCACGCATGTGGCGGCCCACCGCGTACGGGGACGACGACTTCGCCGCCTTCCGCAAGGCGATGAAGCCCAGCCCGGTCAAGGCGGTGCTCATCCATGCGGTCTACCTGGTCAACTCCGCGTCCGAGGACCCTGAGATCCGCGACAAGTCCCGCGCCTCGCTCATCCAGTCGTTGCGCGTCGGGGCCGGCATCGGCGCCGCCGGGGTGGTCCTCCACCCCGGGTCGGCCAAGGGCGGTGACGTCAAGGCGGCGATCAAGCGCGCCGGCAAGGTGATCAAGGAGGCGCTGTCAGAGACGGACGGCTGCCCCCTGCACCTGGAGGACACCGCGGGGGCAGGCGGCACCCTGGGCCGCTCGTTCGAGGAGCTGGCCGAGCTGCTCGCGGCGGCGGGCGGGGGCAAGCGGCTGGGGGTGTGCCTGGATTCCTGCCATCTGCTCGCGTCGGGCTACGACATCCGGACGGCCGCCGGCCTCACCGAGGCCATGGACGAGTTCGACCGCGTGGTGGGGATCAAGCGGCTGGGGTCGCTGCACCTCAACGACTCCCAGACGCCCCTGGGCTCCAACCGCGACCGTCACGCCAACATCGGCACCGGGGAGCTGGGCGAGCGCGGCTGCGCCGCGTACCTGTCCGAGCCCCGCTTCGACAAGCTCCCGCTCGTGATCGAGACCCAGGGACCCGAGCGGCAGGGGCCGGCCCGCGAGGAGGTCGAGCTCTGCTTCACGCTGCGCAAGCGCGGCCTGGCGTCACGCAAGCGGGCCGCCTCCCGTGGCGGGAAATCCCGGTAGCGTCTGCGACCGATGAGCGCACTCACAACTCGTCCCGGCGATGCCCTGGTCGTCTTCGGGATCACCGGGGACCTCGCCCGCAAGATGACCCTGCGCTCGCTGTACCGGCTCGATGCGCGCGGGCTGCTGGACTGCCCGGTGATCGGGGTGGCGGTCGAGGACTGGACCGACGACCACCTGCGCGAGCACGCGCTGGAGGCCGTCAAGGCCACCGGCGAGCCCATCGACGACGCCGTCTGGAAGCGGTTTGCGGCGCGGCTGTCCTACGTCGGCGGCGACTTCAACGACAGCGCCACCTACGAGGCGGTGGCCGCGGCGCTGGGCGACGCCGCCAATCCCGTCTTCTACCTGGAGATCCCGCCGTCGCTGTTTGAGATGGTGATCGCCGGGCTGTCGGGCGCCAAGCTCGTGCAGGGCGGCCAGCGCGTGGTGGTGGAGAAGCCGTTCGGGCACGACCTCAACTCGGCGCGGGCGCTGGCGCGCGACCTGCACAAGTACGTGGAGGAGCCCCAGCTGTACCGGATCGACCACTTCCTGGGCAAGCTCGGGGTCGAGGAGGTCCTCTACCTTCGCTTCGCCAACGCCATCCTCGAGCCGATATGGAACCGCAACTACGTCTCGTCGGTCCAGATCACCATGGCCGAGAGCTTCGGGGTCCAGGACCGCGGCCACTTCTATGACCCGGTGGGGGCTCTGCGCGACGTCGTGGTCAACCACCTGCTCCAGATCGTCGCCACCGCGGCGATGGATCCGCCGGCGGCAGGTGATCCCGACAGTCAGAAGGACGCCAAGCAGGCCGTGTTCGCGGCGATGGCCGACGCCAAGCCGCAGCACTACGTTCGGGGCCAGTACGACGGCTACCGCGACATCGATGGCGTCCGCGCCAACTCCACGACGGAGACGTACGCCGCGCTGCGCCTGGACATCGACAGCTGGCGCTGGTCGGGCGTGCCGTTCTTCATCCGCACCGGCAAGCGTATGCCCCTCACCCAGACGGAGCTGAGGCTGGTGTTCCGCCACGCTCCGCGCCTCCCGTTCATTCCCCGGGGCCGGCGCCGTCCCGAACCCAGCCAGATCGTGTTTCGCATCGATCCCGACTCCGGGATCCGAATCGCGCTGGACGCGATGCGTGCCGACACGCCGGGCGCGAGCGGGATCCAACTGGACATGGAGTTCGCCAACGAGGGCGGCGCCGGGGCCACCCCGTACGAGGTGTTGCTCCACGCTGCCCTCGTCGGCGACGCCAGCCACTTCACCCGCCAGGACAGCGTCGAGGAGTGCTGGCGCGTGCTTCAGCCCCTGCTCGACTCACCGCCCAAGGTCATCCCGTATGCGCAGGGGTCGTGGGGCCCGACGGAGGCCGACGCGGTCACCGAAGGCTTCGGCCCCTGGCGCGGCCCCTGGCTGCCCAGCTGAAGCGGCACTCGGGGGACGCTCGAGTGGGTAGGCAGGATGTTGTCGCACCTGCGCGACGAATCATGGGACGAGAAGCATGGAGCATTGAGTCTGAGCAGCATTATCTGGCTGGTCGTGGGAGTCCTGCTGCGCCTCGCTCGACACCACTATCCTGAGCAACGTCAACGCCCTCAAGCCGATCGTGTCGGCCGTGCTGGCGATCATTCTGCTGGCCCCTGCTGCTGCTGGGGATCAACCTGCACGATGCACTGAGGCGCCGTGGACGCGTCTGCGCTAGGCGTCTGGCTCATCGCTGCGATCCTCCCCACAGCGAGCGGCGACCGGCGTGATCGCGTACCCGGGCGCGCCACCGCGGCCGAGATGCTGCGCGCGGCGCGGGGCGATGCCGTGCAGTGTCCGTGCTGCAACGGAACCGTGGTCAGCCGATGCAGCCCGTCACCGGGGCGCGCCCCGCGGGCGCGATGCCCCGGCTGCGGGTCGGTCGAGCGCCATCGCATCCTGTGGCTCTACCTGCAGCGCGAGACCGACATCCTCACCCAACCGCGCTCGATCCTGCATCTGGCCTCGGAGGGTGTGCTGGCCGGCCTGCTGCAGCGGCCACAAGATCGACTACGTGAGCGGCGACCTGGAGCCGGGTCGCGCCATGGAGGTCATGGACATCACGCGCTGCCGCGCCCGGATGACGCGTTCGATGCCGTGCTGTGTAACCACGTAGTCGAGCACGTGCGCGACGACGTGGCGGCGATGACGCGAGATCCACCGCGTGCTCCGGCCGGGCGGCCTGGCGATCATGCTGCATCCGATCGACACCTCCCGCGCCGAGACCTTTGAGGACCCGGACATCGTGGCGCGCCGACGCGCGCATGCAGGCGTACGGACAGGAGGATCACGTGCGCCTGTACGCGGGCGCGACTTCGCCGATCGTCTGGTCGCCGCGGGCTTCGACATCATCGATGCGCCGGTATCTCGACGAGCTCGAGCCCTCCGAGCGAACCCGGTACGGGCTCGCAGCCCGATGGCAGTGCGGGTCGAGCGAGGCACTGAGGCAGCGCCGAGCAGTCCTGACGTGTGCCACCAGCGGCGCTGAGGCCCGCCCCGAATCGACAGGCGCGACGCCGAGAGCCGTCGTAGCGGCCGATCGGTGGGAACTCGCGACGCGGCAGGGCCGGCGCTCAGCTGACGCCGGCGGGCTCGGGCTCGCGCTCGGGGTCGGCCGCGGCCTCGGGAATCAGCGCGGAGCCGAGCAGGGCGTCGAGCTCGGCATGCAGGCCGGCGCTGCGCGACACCCGGAAGCTGGGACCGAGCTTCAGCCGCCGATGCCCGACGGTGGTGCTCAGCTCGATGACGACGTCGGACTCGCCCGGGAAACCGGCGAGCAGGTCCTTGAGCTCACCCAGCACCGACGCGGGCAGCGCGGTGGCGTCGAGGCGCAGCCGGAGCGCGCTGGGGCTCAGGGCCGGCTTGGCGGCCTGAACCTGCGCCTCTAGCACCTCCTCCTCGGTGGGCTCGAAGCGCTCCACCTGCTGGGCGATGAGGCAGGTCGTGTCGCGGTCCTTGTGATCGACCTTGCCGCGCACGAGCACGATGGAGTCGGTCTTCAGCAGCGTCCTCGCACGCCGCCAGGGTCTTGCCGAACACGATGATCTCGACCGAGGTCTCCAGGTCATAGAGGGTGGCGAACATCATCCAGTCGCCCTTCTTGGTCTTGATCTTCTTGGCCTGGGTGACCATCCCGCCGATCGTGACCCAATCGCCGTCGCGGCGCGCGGTCAGCTCGGCCAGCGTGCCGTCGGCCTTGGCCCGCAGCGCCGGCCCCACCTCCTTGAGCGGGTGCGCGGAGATGAACAGGCCCAGCGACTCCTTCTCGGCCGCCAGCAGCTCGGTCTGGTCGAACTCGTCGCCCGGGATCGGGCGCGTGCGCTGGGTCCGGCGAAGCCGCCCGCGGCGCCGTTGGCCGCCCCGCCGTCATCGCCGTCGAGGTCCGGACCGAGGTCGAAGATCGAGCCCTGCCCGATGAGCGCATCCTGCTGGGCCTTCTGCCCCGACGCCTGCGCCTGCTCGAGCACCATCAGCATGCCCTTGCGGCTGTCGTTGGTGGAGCCGAAGGCGCCGCACTTGATCAGCGCCTCGATCGCCTTCTTGTTGACGGCGCGGTTGTCGACGCGCTCGCAGAAGTCGAACAGGCTGGTGAACGGGCGGACGGCTCCGTCGTCTCCCGCGCGCGGTCTTGATCGCCTCCACGGCCTGGTAGCCCACGCCCTTGACGGCATCGAGCCCGAAGCGGATGTTGCCGTCGACGACGACGAACTCGTGGTCGGAGAGGTTGACGTCCGGCGGCAGGATGGCGATCCCCATCTGCTCGGCCTGGGCGACGAAGAACGGGACCTTGTCCTTGGTGTCCATCACCGAGGAGATGAGCGCCGCCATGTACTCGGCCGGGTAGTTGGCCTTCAGCCACGCCGTGCGGTAGGAGATCAGCGCGTAGCAGGCGGCATGGGACTTGTTGAACGAGTAGTCGGCCGACTTCTCGTTGGTGGTCCACAGCATCTCGATCACCGACTCGCTCGTCCCCGACTTCCGGCACCCCTCGACGAACTCGGGCTTGAGCTTGGCCATCGCCTCGCGGTTCTTCTTGCCGATCGCCTTGCGCAGGTCGTCCGCCTTGGCGCCGCTGAATCCAGCCAGCTCCTTGGCGATCTGCATCGCCTGCTCCTGGTAGATGATCACGCCCTTGGTGGACTCCAGGATCGGCCGCAGCCGCTCGTCGGCGTAGGCGATCGGTCTCCGGGTCGCGCTTGCCGCGCGCGTACGTGGGGATCTGGTCCATCGCGCCGGGGCGATACAGCGCGCCCAGCGCGACCAGGTCGTCGAACTCGGTCGGCCGGACCTTCTTGAGCGCCTCGCGCATGCCCTCGGACTCGAACTGGAACACGCCGATCGCGTCGCCCTGGGCCAGCATCTCGTAGGTGGGCGCATCGTCGAGCGGCAGCGTGCTCATGTCCGGCCGCTCGCCGGTGGAGCGCTCGACGATGTCCAGCGCGTCCTCGATCACGTCGAGGTTGCGCAGGCCCAGGAAGTCCATCTTGAGCAGGCCGAGCTGCTCGACCGGCTTCATCGAGAACTGGGTGACGGTCCGGAACACGCGCTCGCCGTTCTCGTCGGAGCCGGCGTCGGCGATCTGCAGCGGCAGGATGTCGGTCAGCGGCCGGTCGGAGATGACCACCGCGGCGGCGTGGATGGAGGAGTTGCGGACGATCCCCTCCAGGCCCTGGGCGACGTCGATGATCTGCTTGGCGGTGCCGTCGCGGTCGACCTCGGCGCGCAGCGGCTGGCCGGGGGCCAGGCAGTCCTCGAAGCTGGGCGGGCGGCCCATGATGGGGTCGGGGATCAGCTTGGCCAGGCGGTCGCCGACGCCGTAGTCGTGGCCGAGCACCCGCGCGGCGTCCCGGGTGGCGGCCCGCGGGAACATCTTGCCGAAGGTGACGATCTGGGCGACCGCCTCCTTGCCGTACTTCTCGGTCACGTAGCGGATCACGCGCTCACGGCCGCGCACCGAGAAGTCCATGTCGATATCGGGCATCGACACGCGCTCGGGGTTGAGGAAGCGCTCGAACAGCAGGTCATAGCGCAGCGGGTCGACGTCGGTGATCTGCAGGCAGTAGGCGACGATCGACCCGGCGGCCGAGCCACGGCCGGGCCCGACGGCGATGCCCGCGTCCTTGGCGAACTTGACGAAGTCCCACACGATCAGGAAATAGGCGTTGAAGCCCATCCGGTCGATCACGCCCAGCTCGTACTCGGCGCGCTCGAGCGCCTCGGCGGGCACCGGGTCGCCGTAGCGCCGGCGCAGCCCCTCGTCGACGAGCCCGCGCAGGTATGCCCCCTCCCCACGGCCCCCTCCCCGGCCGTCGGGCGTCGGATAGCGCGGGATCAGCTGGCGGCCGAGCTCGATCTCGACGTCGCAGCGCTCGGCGATCTCCAGCGTGGTGGCGATCGCCTCCGGCCACTCCGCGAACGAGTCGGCCATCTCCTGGCTGGAGCGCAGGTAGAACTCGTTGGTGTCGAAGGTGATCTTGGGCTGGCTGAGCGTCGACTTGGTCTGCACGCACAGCAGCGCGGCGTGATGGTGATAGTCCTCGCGGCGCAGGTAGTGCACGTCGCCCGTGCCGACCAGCGGGCGGCCGAGCTCAGCGGCGATCCGGACGATCTCCTCGTTGCACTTGTCCTGTATGGGCGAGGCCGTTCTTCTGAACCTCGAAGTACACGTTGTCCTCACCGACGGCGCCCATCAGCTCCTGAGGCGTGGGCGCGGGCCAGGTCGGGGCGCTCGTCGATCAGGTACTGGCAGAAGCGGGACTGCAGGCAGCCCGAGAGCGCGATCAGACCCTCGCCGTGCTCGGCGAGCTGGGCCATGTCGACCGACGGCTTGCCCCGCTGGTAGCCCTCCAGGAAGCCCGCCGAGGAGAGCTTGACCAGGTTGCGGTAGCCGGCGGGGTTGGAGGCCAGAAGCGTGAGGTGGAAGCGCTCCAGCCGCCCCGGCGCCCGGCGAGCGTGGTCGTCGACGATGTAGACCTCGCAGCCGATGATCGGCTTGATCCCGTGCTTGCTGCAGGCCGTGAACAGCTCAACCGAGCCGTTCATGACGCCGTGGTCGGTCAGTCCCAGCGCCGGCTGCTCGAACTCCGCGGCCCGCGCCGCGAGCGCGTCGATCTTGCACGCCCCGTCGAGCAGCGAGTACTCGGAGTGGACGTGGAGATGGGCGCAAACGGGGGTCATCAGACGGCGGTCTCTACCTTAGAAGCCGCGTCGGATCGATCGACCACGGCGCGGTGGCACGGGGCGTTCTTTACTCGCTCTGTGCGCGTTTGATCCACTTGCGCAGCGAAAGGAACGCGCCCACCTCGCCGTCCACGCGCACCCCGGGGACCGGCTCGCCCGCGAGCGTGGCGAGCAGGTCGTCGGTGGTGCAGTGCATCGTCGTGGTCGGGCCGCCCTCGGGGGCGATCCGCGTGGCCGTGAGCGGGCGCCCCTCGCGCACGATGAGATAGGTCCGGCTCGCCCCGGGCGTCGCGTGGGCCACCGTGAACCGCTCGGTCGCCGTCCACGCCGGGTCGATCATGGCGGCGAGCAACCCGAAGGCGATGAGCGGGTCGGGCCGCACCCCGGCGTGATGCAGCGCCCCGAGGTCCAGCGGGGCACCGAGCAGCGAGGACAGCGCCGCCACGCCCTCCCGGCGCCCCCGCACGCGCGCGCCGCGCCGGCCGAAGAACCGGCGCAGCCGGCCGGCGGTGAGCAGCCGGGCGATCCGCGCCGGATCGCCGACGAGCTGGAAGTCGACCTCCTGACGGGGGCGCGGCGCGGTCTGGACCTCGATCGTGGGGGTGCCGTTGGGGACCGACACCCAGACGCAGCGGTCGGGCGCCAGCACGAGGTCGTAGGCGATCGCGTGCGGATAGACGACCCGCTGGAGCGGGAGCAGCTCGAGCAGGAGCCGGCCGGCGGCATCGAGGTCCGTGCGCGCCATCGTGCGAAACGCCCGCTCCAGCGAGGGGCGGGCCAGCGCCTCGTGCATCGACGGGGAGCGCACGAGCGCGGTCGAGGCGGGCGCGGGTGCATCCTGGGGAGCGATCGTCTCGCGCAGCCGGGTGAGCGCGTCGTTGAGGCGGGCGGGCTCGACGGCTTCGGCGGGGGGCGCCGGGATGGGGACGGGCAGGGGCGCCGGGGCCCGGGCGGGTGCTTGCGCGACGGGCGGGGCGGGCGCGGCCGGGGCTGGCGCGACGGGCGGCGGCGGCGCGGCGGGGACTGGCGCGGCGGGCGCCGGCGGGCGGCGGCGCTTGCGCGGCGGGCTCCGGCTCGGGAGGCGTGGCCAGCCGCTCCAGAGCCTCGCGCAGCTCGCCGATCGCCTCGTAGGCCCCCAGAGACGTGACTCGCTGGTCGCGCAGCTCGCGCTCGAGCTCCGCGGTGCGCCGCTCGGCGTCGAGCCGCAGCGTGCGCTCCCGGGCCAGCTCGCCGCCCAGCGCGTCGAGCTCCGTCCGCAGCTCGGCGAGCGCGGCGCTCGTGCGCTGCTCCAGCACGACGCGCGCGGCCAGCCGGGACTCGGCGTCGATGAGGCGCGCGCGCAGCGCGGCGTCGGCGCGGGCGCGGGACTCGAGCTCGGCTCGCAGGCTGGCCAGCACGGCGGGAGGCGTCTCTCGGAGGCGCATCGGGCACGGGCGAGAACACCGGCCCCGGCGACGGCGGCCGTGGTGGGACGAGCGGCAGCGGCAACCGCAACGCCGGCGCGGGGGGCGCGATCGCCTGAGGCACGCTGACCTGGGCGCGCTGAGGCGCGATCGCCTGAGGCGCGATGGCCGGGGCGGTGCGACGGCCGGCTCGGCGGGGATCCGGATCGTCTGGCCGGCCCGGCGGCCGCGCAGCTGATGCTCGAAGCGCAGACGCGCCGTCTCGGCCGAACCGGCCTCGGCACGCCGCTGGAGCCTCTGCTCGGCCAGCTCGCGCTCGCGCTCGGCCCGCTGCCGGGCGGCGGTGGCGGCCGCGGCGACCTGCTCGGCCTCGTCGCTGCGGCGCCGGGCCTGGCCCAGCTCGTTCTCGAGGCTGCGAATCCGCTCCTCGGCCGCGGCCAGCTCCCCCATCGCCTGGCGGGCTCGCTCGGCCTCGTGGGCGGTCGAGGAGAGCTGGCGGGCTAGGTCCCGGCGCAGGGCCTGCTCGGCGTGGGCCCGCTGCTCGGCGATGCGGCGCTTGCGCTCACGCTCTTCCAGCGACGCCACCAGCTCGTCACGCACGGCGCGGGCGTCTCGCAGGTCATCCTCCAACGCGTCGACCCGCTGCGTCAGCTCGGCGACGCCGCGGGCCTGCTCAAAATCCGGTGGCGCTTCCGGCTCGTCCGGCTCGGGCTCGACGGTGAGCGGGGGCGCGCGGGCGCTCCGACACCGGCGGCGATGTCGGCGGTGGTGGTGGCGACGCCGGCGCCGGTGGTGGCGGCCCGGGCGGCCCGGGTGACGTTGTCGGCGCGGGCGGGGCCACGGTGTCGGTCAGCGAGCCCTCCCCCGGCGCCGGCACGGCGACAGGCAGCGGCACGATCACGGTGCCGAACTGGAGCCAGGTCCGCCCCAGATCGGGGGCCATCCAACCCGGGATGGTGAAGCTCAGGCGCCACACGCCGGGCCCGGTGCCGCCGAGGCTCGGCGGCTCGGGCATCGCGGGGTACCGATGGCGGCGACCGTCGGCTTCGATGACGAGCGTCGGCTGGCCGCTGCTCACGGGCCGCCGCCGTCGCCACCGGCCGGTGATCTGGACGGTGAGGTTCCCTCCGCTCTCCGCGGACCACTCGACCGACTCGATCGACACCGCGGACGTCCCCGGCAACTCGCTCACGCCCGCGACGGTACGTCGCGCAGCGGACGGATGCACCGCCCAAAGCTATGTATTGCCGCTCAGTGCGAGGTTTGCGCGCGCAATTGCTCGCTCAGGCTCCGCGCCTCGGCCAGCAGACGCTGCGCCTCGCCCAGATCGGCGCCCTGCGCCGACTGATGCTCTCGGGTGATGGCGAGCTCCGAGCCGAGTCGCTCGAGCTCAGCCCGCAGGCCGGCGACCTCGCCGGCGGCGGCATCCCGGGACACCTGAGCCGCCGCGAGCTGATCGCGCAGCATTGAGAGCTCGGCGGCGTGGTGCTGGCGACCGGACGCGGCCGCGGCAAGCCGGTGGCGCAGCTCCGCTGCCTCCTGGCGCTCGGCCCCCAGCTCGGCGCGCACGCGCTCACGTTCAGTGTCCAGCTCGGCACGCACGCGCTCACGGTCGGCGTCAACCTGGGCGCGCGCCTGGTCACGCTCGGACTCCGCTGCCTGCGCCCGCGCGTCGGCCGCGGCCACGCGCTCATCGGCCTCCGACAGCCGGCGCTCGTACTCGTCGCGCTGGGCGGTGACCGCCGCCATCAGCTCCTGGAGCTCGCCGCGCAGATCGCCGTGGGCCGACTCCAGCGCCGTCTGGCGCGACGAGCGGGCCTCCAGCTCGGACCGGGCATCGGCCAGGGCCCCCTGTAGCCGCGCGACCTCGGCGGAGCGCTCCTCCAGCTCGGCGTGGAGCGCCGACACGCTCTCCTTGAACAGCAGCTCGGCGAGCGGGTCCGGTGCGGCCGGTGTCGACCGCGGGGTCTCCGGCGTCCGCGTACCGGGCCGCGTCGGCGTAACCCGCTGGGTCGGCGTACCGGGCCGCGTCGGCAAACCGGTCCGGATCGGCGTACCGGGCCGGGTCCGCGAAACGGGCGGGGTCCGCCTCGGCCGGGGGCGGAGCCACGTCGGGCGGCCAGGCGCGGGCCTCGCCGAGCGCGGGTGGCGGAGGCGGGCGATGGGCCGGGTGGGATCCGTCTCCATGGGTGCCGGGGAGCGGGACCGGAACCACCGAGGTCCCCACCCACACCGCCGCCTGGCCCTCGTGGCGCGGCTGGGCCCACGGCGGGATGCGGAACGTCGCCTCCCATGCGCCGGGCGCGAGCGGGTGGCCGTCGCGGGCCGCCGTGAAGCGGTGGCGGCGTCCCGACACCTGGACGACGAGCAGCGGCTCGGAGCCGGCGGCCTCGGCGTCGCCCAGCCAGCGTCCGATCATCCGCAGTTCGATCCCGTCGCGGTCGCTGCGCGTGCACTCCACGCGGTCGATGGCGACGGGGATGTCAGCGGTGGCGGAGTCAGTCATGCGCGGGCGGGGTCGCTCGCCGATCCGTCGGGGCGTCCTCGCGTGCGTCCTTTCGTCGGGCACACGAGAAGTCCCTCCCTAAAGCTCCGCAAACTTACGACTTATTGATGTGATGCGGCCTGGCGACTGGCGGCGGCCGCGCCGGCGACCACCAGGGCTCCGACGCCCGCGATGGCCAGCTTGGCCTTGAAGCCGCTCACATTGTGGCGCATGTACCACTTGGTGCCCTGCCAGACGGCAAAGCCGAGGATCTTGTAGCCCATTGCTATCGATGCTACCTCAGGGAGGCGGGCGCAATCAAAGCCTTTCCGGCATCGGGCCACCCCGCCCGCCACAGCCCCGATCAGCTCGAGGGCAGGTCCTGGGCCACGTGCCGCATCGCCTGCACGGCCGGCGCCAGGTCGTCCACCACGGTGGTCCGCGTGATGAGCCCGGTGAGCTCCAGCACCCGCCGCGGCGGCGAGCCCGGCGGGCAGACGACGATGAGCTGCTGGGAGCGCTCGCGCAACCGCCCCGCCAGGTCGTGCAGCAGCGAGATGCCGGTCGAGTCGAGGTAGACGACCAGCCGGAGGTCCACCACCAGCCCCGGGGCGACGTTGGGCAGCGCCATGAGCTGGCGGGTGATGTCGTCGACGTTGGAGATGTCGACCTCCCCGCTGATCACGGCCACGGGCACGCCGTCGTGGTCCTGGATGTCGACGTGGGCCAGGTCGCTCGTCGCCGGAACGGCCTCGGGGCCGCTGATGGCCGACGGCTCACTGCCCGAGGAGCCCGAGGAGCCCGAGGACCCCGGAGAGCCCGGGGAGCCCGTCGTCATCCTTCCGCTCCCTCGGCCGCGTCGAACCCGCCGAAGCCGCGGCGCATCGTCACCGTCGTGCCCTCCGAGCGGCGGTCGACGCGGACGTCGTCGCAGAGCTCGCGCATGAGGGCGATGCCGCGGCCGCCGTGCTGGCCGCGCGGTGGGCGCCACTGGCCGGTGTCGCGGACCTGGAGCACGACCGCGTCACCGTCGCGCGCCGCGCTGGCGTCAAACGTCGCATCGCCCGGACCATACGCGTGGCGGATCACGTTCGTGCACGCCTCTGACCACGCCACCTCCAGGTCGTAGCGCGCGATCTGGTCCAGCTCGGGCACGTTCTCGTTGAGCCACACCCGCAGGCGGTGACGGACGAGCGGCACCGAGGTGGCCTTGGCCGGCAGCGTGAGCTGGAGCGCCCCCAGCGGCGGCCCGAGGACGCGGACGGCCAGGACCGCGATGTCGTCGTGGCTGGCCTGCTCGGTGACCGTGCGCTCCAGGATGTAGTCGCACAGCTCGTCGACGTCGGAAGGCGCGTTGGTGAACGCCTCGCGCAGGCGGTCAAAGCCGGTGTTGATCGACTCCCGCCGGCGCTCGACCAGCCCGTCGGTGAACAGCAGCAGGGTGTCGCCCGGGTTCAGCGCGTACTCGGCCTCGTCGGCCTTCACGCGGTCGTCGATGCCCAGCGGCAGCGTGCTGCCCGTCTCCAGGTAGCGGATCTCGCCGCCGGCGGTCCGCAGCGCGGGCGGCGGGTGCCCGGCGCGGGAGAGCGAGACCGTCCCCTTGGACGCGTCGATGATCAGGAACAGGACGGTGGCGATCATCCCGGGGCCGAAGGTGGCGTGGACGACCCGGTCGAGCTGGTGCAGCGCCTTCCCCGGGCTGTGGCCCTCGACGGCGAAGGCGCGCAGAGCGTTGCGCAGCTCACTCATCGTCGTCGCCGCCCGGACGCCGTGGCCGACGACGTCGCCGATCATCACCGCGGTGCGATCGCGGTCGAGCTCGATCGCGTCGTACCAGTCCCCGCCGATCTGGGGTGCCAGCCCGCTGGGCAGGTAGCGCGCGGCGAGCTCCAGGCGCGGGTGGTGGGGCAGGCGGTCCGGGAGCAGGCTGCGCTGGAGGGTCTCCACCAACTGGCGCCCGTGCGCGAAGCGCTGGACGTGGTCGATGGCGATCGCCATCCGGTCGGCGGCCAGCGTCGAGCAGCTCGAGGTCGCCGGCGTCGAAGCGGTCCTCGCCGGTGGCGCCGAGGACGATCAGCCCCAGCAGCTCATCGGCGGTCACCAGCGGAACCACCATCAGGCTCGCGATGGGGTCGACATCCTCGTCGGACCCGGACCCCGACCCCGACCCCGACCTCGAGCCCGGAACGGGAACCGGAACCGGCCTGAGCCCGGCCCCCCTCGAGCGCGGGAAGCTCCTCCCCCACCAGCAGCGCCGCCTGGCGCTCGACGGCAAGGCGACCGAACGTGCCTTCCCCGAGCATCACCCGGCCCTCCGGCGTCACGGGCAGCGTGCCACGGCCGGCATGGATGCCCAGGCCCGGCGCGTTCTCGTCGCGCAGCAGCAGGCAGGCGGCGTCGGCCTGGAACAGCGTCGCGGCCCGCTCCACCAGCTCGGAGGTGAGGCCGCGCATCTCCAGGTGCGAGAGCGCCGCGTCGGAGAGGATCTGAAGCGTGCGCACGGTACGCGCCACGGCCTCGGCCTCGGCGCGGGCGCGGGACTGGCGCACGCGCTCTCCCCGCTCACGGCTGAGCTCGACGAACACCGACACCTTGGCGCGCAGGATCTCGGGCTCGAAGGGCTTGATCACGTAGTCCACGGCGCCCGAGGCGTAGGCCAGGGCGATCTCCTCCACCTCCGAGACCTGGGCGGTGAGGAAGATGATCGGGATGTGGCGCGTGCGAGGCCGGGCGCGGATGATGCGCGCGGTCTGCAGGCCGTCGAGGCCGGCCATGCGGACGTCGAGGAGGATGACCGCGATGTCCTCGCGCAGCAGCGCCCGCAGCGCCTGCTCGCCGGACTCGGCGCTGACCAGTCGCTCGCCCAGCGGCTCCAGGACCGCCCTGAGCGCTGACAGGTTCTCCTTGTGGTCGTCGACCAGCAGGATGCCCACCGGGTGCTCCTCCGACGGCGGGATCGCCGCCGCGGGCGGGACGAAGGCCGACTGTCGCTCGGGATCAGGTAGCGCCTGCACGGGCGATTCCAGGCTCGGGTCGGTGTTCACGCGATGCGCCAGGGGGCGGATGGGGATGGTCGCTCAGACACACAGCCACCCGTTGACGAGTGAGATGAGCTTGTCGGGGTCGACCGGCTTGGTGATGTAGTCCGAGGCACCGGCGGCGATGCTCTTCTCGCGGTCGCCCTGCATCGCCTTCGCGGTGACGGCGATGATCGGGAGCGTGCGCAGCGCCGGCATCGCCCGCGCCGCCCGGATGGTCTCGTAGCCATCCATCTGCGGCATCATGATGTCCATCAGCACGAGGTCGATCCGCGCGTCGGTGGAGAGGATCTCCAGCGCCTCGCGGCCGGTCTCGGAGAAGACGACGTCCAGGCCGCGGTCCTCGAGCAGGCTGGCCAGCGCGAACAGGTTGCGGACGTCGTCGTCGACGAGCAGGATCCGGCCCTGCATCTTCGCCGCCGAGCCGCCCACGCCCGCGTCGCCCTCGTCGTCGGGGCCGGCCACCGCCGGGCCGCTGGAGGGATGGAGGATGCAGCGCCGCCTCGGCGGCCAGCGCCTCGTCGGAGTCGGCCACGCGGGGCAGCAGCCCCGGCTCGTAACGGCGCAGACGCGCGCGGTCACGCTCGGTCACGCGCCGATCCAGGCGCAGGATGACCGGCAGGCGTTTGACCTGGTCGCGGTCGCGCAGCTCGTCGAGCAGCGCGAACACCGAGGTCTTGGACAACCGCGAGCCGATGACCAGGCAGTCGGGGAGCGACGCGTCGATGACCGCCATCGCCTCCTCGGTCTCCTGGGTGCTGGTGAGCTCCACCCCGTGGTCGCGGCCGACGAGGCCGCGGATGGCATGCAGCGCCAGACCGCCGCGGTCGAGCACGAGCAGCCGCCGCGTCGGGGTGATGGGCCGGGCGGGCGGGCGGTGAGCGGCCGCGGCCTCGCCGGCGTTGACCACGCTCTCACCGTTGGTCCGCGTCACGACCGGGGCCGTCGACTGACCGTTGGCGATCGCGCCGGCGGTCATCGGCGACTCCGGCGAGACCACCGTGGCGTCCGGCGCAGCGTCGAGCCGCAGCCGCAGCGTGAAGCTGCTGCCCTTGTCCACCGTGCTCTGCACGCTGATCTCGCCACCCAGCGCTCGAGCCAGCTCGCGGCTGATCGAGAGCCCCAGGCCGGTGCCGCCGTAGGTGCGGCTGGTGGTGCCGTCAGCCTGCTGGAAGGCCTCGAAGATCACCGCCAGCTTGTCCTCGGCGATGCCGATGCCGGTGTCGATCACGCTGAAGGTGACCACGTCCTCGGCCGCGCGCTCGATGCGGAGCGTCACCCCGCCCTCGGCGGTGAACTTGAAGGCGTTGGACAACAGGTTGCGCAGGATCTGCTGCAGGCGCTGCTCGTCGGTGACGATGGCCGCGGGCACGTCGCCGTCGAGGACGACATCGAGAGTGAGGCCCTTGTCGGCGGCCACCGGCTCGAAGGTCCGCTGCACGTAGGAGCAGATCCCGGCCACCGGGATGGCGTCGAAGAGCAGGTCCATCTTGCCCGCCTCGATCTTGGACAGGTCGAGGATGTCGTTGATGAGCTCCAGCAGGTCCGACCCCGCCGCGCGGATCGTGCGCGCGAAGTCCAGCTGCTTCTCGGTGAGGTTGCCCGCCTCGTTGTCGAGCAGCAGCTTGGAGAGGATGAGCAGGCTGTTGAGCGGGGTCCGCAGCTCGTGGCTCATGTTGGCCAGGAACTCGGACTTGTAGCGGCTGGACAGGGCCAGCTGGGACGCCTTCTCCTCCAGGCCCAGGCGCGCCAGCTCGATCTCGCGGTTCTTGCCCTCGATGTCGAGGTTGCGCTCCTCCAGGAGCTGCGCCTGCTGCTCGAGCTCGGCGTTGAGCGACTGGGACTGCTGGAGCAGCTCCTCCGTGCGCATGTTGGCGATGATCGTGTTGAGCACCACCCCGAGGGTCTCCATGAGCTGCTCGAGGAACGTGCGGTGGATCGTCGAGGGTGGCCGCAGCCATGCCAGCTCGATGACGCCCAGCACCTGGTCCTCGAACAGGATCGGCATGATCACGATGCTGGCCGGGATCGACCGGCCCAGCCCCGAGCTCACGCGGATGTAGTCGTCGGGCGGCTCGATGATCTCGATCGTCTTGCGCTCGAGCGCCGCCTGGCCCACGAGGGAGTCGCCCAGAGAGAACCGATCGGCGACCTCGCTGCGCCGCGTGTAGCCGTAGCTGGCGATCAGCCGCAGCTCGCGCGGCTGGCCCTCGGCGTCTGACTCGGTGAGGAAGAAGGCGCCGTGCTGGGCGGTGACCGCCGGGGTCAGCTCGGACATGATCAGCTGCGTCACCGTGGCCAGCACGCGCTGGCCCTGCATGAGACCGGAGATGCGCGCCAGATTGGTCTTCAGCCAGTCCTGCTCCTGGTTGCGCGTGGTGGTGTCGCGCAGGTTGGCGATCATCTGGTTGATGTTGTCCTTGAGCTCGGCCACCTCGCCCTGCGCCTCGACGGTGATCGAACGGGTGAGGTCGCCCTGGGTCACCGCCGTGGACACCTCGGCGATGGCGCGCACCTGAGTGGTGAGGTTGCCGGCGAGCTGGTTGACGTTCTCGGTCAGCCGCCGCCAGGTTCCCGAGACGTCCTCGACCTCGGCCTGACCACCCAGCTTGCCCTCGGTACCCACCTCGCGCGCGACGCGGGTCACCTCGGCGGCGAACGAGGAGAGCTGGTCGACCATCGTGTTGATGGTGTTCTTCAGCTCCAGGATCTCGCCCTTGGCGTCGGCGGTGATCTTCTGTGACAGGTCGCCCTGGGCCACCGCCGTGGTCACCTGAGCGATGTTGCGGACCTGATCGGTCAGGTTGGCCGCCATCAGGTTCACGTTCTCGGTGAGGCCGCGCCACGTCCCCGACACTCCCTGCACCTCGGCCTGACCGCCCAGCTTGCCCTCGGTACCCACCTCGCGCGCGACGCGGGTCACCTCGGCGGCGAATGAGCGCAGCTGCTCCACCATCGTGTTGATGGTGTCGGCCAGTGCCGCCACCTCGCCCTTGGCCTCGACGGTGATCTTCTTGGACAGGTCGCCCTGGGCCACCGCCGTGGTCACCTGAGCGATGTTGCGGACCTGATCGGTGAGGTTGGCCGCCATCAGGTTCACGTTCTCGGTGAGGCCGCGCCACGTGCCCGACACGTCCTCGACCTCGGCCTGACCGCCCAGCTTGCCCTCGGTACCCACCTCGCGGGCGACGCGGGTCACCTCGGCGGCGAAGGAGCGCAGCTGATCGACCATCGTGTTGATGGTGTTCTTCAGCTCCAGGATCTCGCCCTTGGCGTCGGCGGTGATCTTCTGTGACAGGTCGCCCTGGGCCACCGCGGTGGTCACCTGAGCGATGTTGCGCACCTGATCGGTGAGGTTGTTGGCCATGCCGTTCACCGACTCGGTGAGGCCGCGCCACGTCCCCGAGACGCCCTGGACCTCGGCCTGACCGCCCAGCTTGCCCTCGGTACCCACCTCGCGGGCGACACGGGTCACCTCGTCGGCGAACGACGAGAGCTGATCGACCATCGTGTTGATCGTGTTCTTCAGCTCCAGGATCTCGCCCTTCACGTCCACCGTGATCTTCTGCGTCAGGTCACCCTGGGCCACCGCCGTCGTCACCTGAGCGATGTTGCGGACCTGACCGGTGAGGTTGTTGGCCATCCCGTTCACGGACTCGGTGAGGTCCTTCCACGTGCCCGCCACGCCCGGCACCTCGGCCTGACCGCCCAGCTTGCCCTCGGTACCCACCTCGCGGGCCACGCTGGTCACCTGCTCGGCGAACACCCGCAGCGTGTCGGTCATCGAGTTGATCGTGTCCGCCAGCGCGGCCACCTCACCCTTGGCCTCCACCGTGATCTTCTGCGTCAGGTCGCCCTGCGCCACCGCGGTCGTCACCTGGGCGATGTTGCGGACCTGGTTGGTGAGGTTGTTGGCCATGAAGTTCACCGACTCGGTCAGGTCCTTCCACGTGCCCGCCACGCCCGGCACCTCGGCCTGACCACCCAGCACGCCCTCGGTACCCACCTCGCGGGCCACGCTGGTCACCTGCTCGGCGAACACCCGCAGCGTGTCGGTCATCGAGTTGATCGTGTCGGCCAGCGCGGCCACCTCACCCTTGGCCTCCACCGTGATCTTCTGTGAGAGGTCGCCCTGGGCCACCGCCGTGGTCACCTGAGCGATGTTGCGCACCTGATCGGTCAGGTTGTTGGCCATGAAGTTCACCGACTCGGTCAGGTCCTTCCACGTGCCCGCCACGCCCGGCACGCCGGCCTGACCGCCCAGCACGCCCTCGGTACCCACCTCGCGGGCGACGCGGGTCACCTCGTCGGCGAACGAGGAGAGCTGATCGACCATCGTGTTGATCGTGTTCTTCAGCTCCAGGATCTCGCCCTTGACGTCCACCGTGATCTTCTGCGTCAGGTCACCCTGGGCCACCGCCGTCGTCACCTGAGCGATGTTGCGGACCTGGCCGGTGAGGTTGTTGGCCATGGCGTTGACGGATTCGGTCAGGTCCTTCCAGGTACCCGACACGCCCTGGACCTCGGCCTGGCCGCCCAGCTTGCCCTCGGTACCCACCTCGCGGGCCACGCGGGTCACCTCGTCGGCGAACGACGACAGCTGGTCGACCATCGTGTTGACGGTCGTGCCGATGTTGAGGAACTCGCCCTTGACCTGCTGGCCGCCGATCTTGAGCGCCATCTTCTGGGACAGGTCGCCGTCGGCGACGGCGCCGATGACACGGGCCACCTCATTGGTGGGCCGCACGAGGTCGTCGATGAGCGCGTTGAGCGCGTCCACGCCGGTCGCCCAGGCGCCGCCGGCGCCGCCGAGCTCCGCGCGCTCGGTCATCCGGCCCTCGCGGCCGATGATCTTGCCGACGCGGACCAGCTCGCGCGACATCTCGTCGTTGCGCTCCAACAGCGCGTTGAGCGCCCCCGCGATCTCGGCCATGGCCCCGTTGCTCTTGGGCTTCAGGCGCTGCGAGAAGTCGCCGTCGCGCGCCGCGCTCAGCGCGCTCAGGAGGTCGGCGAGATCCGATTCGGCCAGAGTCGCGGCCCCGTTCGGGCGGACTCCTTCCGCCCCGTCATCGCTGCTCATATCTGGGATTGTCCTCTCGCGCTGTTCCGACGTCGGGCACCATCTCGAACGCGGCCGAGCCGACCGACCATCATTTAAACACTAACTGGCCTATCACGCCTCGGGGGCCACTGCAAGTCAGTGAGTGGACAGATTGCGTATCGCTCACACGAACGTCTCGCGAACCAGTGCGCGCTGCTCCTTTGCGGCCAGCTGGGCGAACTGTTGCGCGAATTCGTCGCGCGCGGCCTGCTCGTCGACGCGCAGGCGCTCGACCAGCGTCCCCATCGCCATGCAGGCCGGGCCGCCGCCGGGCAACGTGGCCACCTCAGCGGCGCTGGACCGCAGCATCGAGATCTGGACCTCGCGGTCCTGGTGGCGGCCCAGAAGCTCCTGAAGGCCCTTCAGCGACTTCACGAACGGCGTCACCGCCTCCTCATCGAACAGCTTGACCCCGAACAGCTCGACCAGGTAACGCAGCTCCTTGCCCTTCTTACGCAGCTCGTGGTACTCCTCGGCGGGGCTGGAGCGCTCGATCGCGTGCCCCATGGTCACGATCTGCTTGTAGACCTTGCGGATCCGCTTTCCCGCCACCACTCCGATCGGCGTGTCGGCGGCCGGGCGGTCGTGGGGCGAGCGTTCCACCATGCTCTCCAGCAGGCGATCCCAGTCCTCGAACAGGTTGGTCGCCCGCACCGAGCGCAGCGCGCCGGTCATGTCGGCGCGCGCCGCCAGGCGGCTGTGGCCGAGCACCGGGACCAGCGGGTCCAGATCGCGGCGCATGTGCTCGGGCAGCAGCTCGCGCAACGAGTCGAGGTCCTCGAGGTAGACATCGAGGTCACGGGCGGGCCCGGTGGCCTGCTGGAGCCAGCGGAACTCGGCCCGGAAGCCGGGAAGCTCCGTGGGCGGGAACACATTGTGAAACTGGCGCTGGACGGTCCGGCTGCGGCGCACGGCGATCCGCAGCTGGTGCAGGTGCTCGGGGTCCTCCCCGCTGATCGTCCCCTCCATGTTCTCGCCGATGACATCGAGCAGGCGCCGCAGGACCGCGACGACGGCGGCATCCGCGCGCTGGTCGTGGGCCAGCGGCACGTCGATCTTGGCCTTGACCACCGCCGTGCTCATCCCATCAGCGCTCCGAGGCGCCCCAGGGCCTCGTCGATCTCAGCCTCGGTGACGATCAGCGGCGGCTCGAAGCGGATCGTGGCCGGGCCGGTGGCGTTGACGACGAGGCGCTGCTCGAGCAGGGCGCGCTGCGCCAGGTCGGTCGCCGAGACGCCGTCGTGCAGGTCGACGCCCACCATCAGGCCGCGGCCCCGGACGGTGGCGACGGCGGGCAGCTCGGCCAGCCCGGCGGCCAGGCGCTCGCCGAGGGCCCGGACGCTCGCCAGCAGGTCGGGATCCGAGCAGACGGCAAACGCCTCCAGCGCCGCCGAGGCGACCAGCGGGCCGCCGGCGAAGGTCGAGCCGTGGTCGCCAGGCTGCAGGACGTCGGCAAGGCGCGGCCCGGTGATGAGCGCGCCGATGGGCAGGCCGCCGCCCAGCGCCTTGGCGCTGGTCATGGCGTCGGGGACCACCGGGGTCTGCTCATAGGCCCACAGCGTCCCCGTGCGCCCCATCCCGGTCTGGATCTCGTCGAAGATGAGGGCGGCGCCGGTGCGGTCACAGGCGTCGCGCGCGGCCCGGAGCAGGTCGTCGGAGAGCGGGTGGATCCCGGTCTCGCCCTGGATCGGCTCCAGCAGCACCGCCGCGGTGTCCTCGTCGACGGCGGCCGAAAGGGCGGCCGGGTCCTTGGCCAGCACCTCAAAGCCCGGCACCAGCGGCGCGAACGGCGCCTGCTTGGACTCCTGCGGCGTGGCCGACAGAGCACCGTAGGTGCGCCCGTGGAAGGCCTCCTGAAGCACGAGGAGCTTGCCGCCGGGCCGCGCCCGGCGGGCCAGCTTGATCGCCGCCTCGTTGGCCTCGGCGCCGGAGTTGCACAGGAACACCTTGCCGTGCAGCGAGCTCTCCGAGAGGGCCTCGGACAACTGCATCGCCGGGGCGGTGTAGAAGAGGTTGCTGGCGTGGGTGAGCAGGCCCGCCTGGTCACGGATCGCCGCGACCACCCGCGGGTGGCAGTGGCCGACGTTGAGCACCGAGATCCCGGCCAGGAAGTCGAGGTACTCGTTGCCCTCCGAGTCCCACAGCCGCACGCCCGAGCCTCGGACGAACTGGACGGGGGCGCGGGCGTAGGTGCCGATGGCGTACCGGCGCTCGAGCTCCTGAAGCTCCTGGAGCGACGGCGCGCTCATCGGCCGAGCCCGCTCACGTCGCCGGTCCGATCTTGGTGCCCTGCCCGGCGTCGGTGAACAGCTCCAGCAGCAGGGAGTGCGGCACGCGGCCGTCGACGATATGGGCGTAGGAGACGCCGCCGTTGATGGCCTCCAGGCAGGCCGCGAGCTTGGGCCGCATGCCTCCGGCGACGCTCGGCAGCGCGGCCTGGACCTCGTCGGCATCGATCTCCGAGATCGTGCTGGTGGGGTCCTCGGGGTCGCGCAGCCATCCCGCCACGTCGGTCAGGAACATGATCTTGTAGGCGCGCATGCGCGCGGGCCACGGCGCCGGCGGCCTCGTCGGCGTTGATGTTGTAGGAGTTGCCCTCGCGGTCGGCCCCGACGGAGGCGATGACGGGGATGTAGTCCTGGGCGACATGGTTGAGGACTTCGACGTCGACGCGCTCGATCCGCCCCACGAAGCCGATGTCCTGCCCGGAGGGCGCGGCCTGGCGCGCGGCGCGGAAGAGGAGGCCGTCATCGCCGCACAGGCCGATCGCCGGCTGGCCGTGGCGGTTGAGCAGGAGCACGATGTCCTTGTTGACCTTGCCGACGAGCACCATCTTGGCCACCTCCACCGTCTCCGCGTTGGAGACGCGCAGGCCCTCGACGAACTCGACCGGCAGATCGAGCCGGCGCATGTAGCTGGAGATGTCAGGGCCCCCGCCGTGGATGACGATCGGGTTCATCCCGACGTACTTGAGGAGCACCACGTCGCGCGCGAACTCCTCCTTGAGCTCGGGGTTGCTCATCGCCGCCCCGCCGTACTTGATCACCACGGTCTTGCCGTAGAACTCCCTGATGTAGGGGAGCGCTTCAAGCAGGGTGGCGACATCGCGCATCTCGGGTCCGGTCAGGTCGTGTAGTCGGCGTTGATCGTCACGTACTCGTGGCCGAGGTCGGAGAAGAACACCTCGGTCTCGGCGCCCTCGCCGGGCAGGCCGATCTCATACTCGACCTCGTCGCGCGCCACCGCCTGGCCGAGGGCCGCCGCGTCGTGAGCCACGTAGCCGCCCCGGGCGCACACCTGCACGCCCTCGATCGAGATCTCGACGGGCAGCGGCGCCGTTCCGGGGAGCGCGGCACCGACCGCCTGGATGATCCGGCCCCAGTTGGGGTCTCCGCCGTACAGCGCGGTCTTGACCAGCGGCGAGTTGGCCACGGCGCGAGCGACGGTGGACACGGCATCGTCATCGCCGCCGCGCACCACGACGCGCCCGACGCGCCGGGCGCCCTCGCCGTCGCCGACGACGAGCAACGCCAGCTGGCGCATGAGCGCGTCCAGAGCCTCGCCGAAGCGCAGCTCGTCCTCGGTCTCGGGCTCGATGGCCACCCCCGACGCACCGCTGCACTGGAGGATCACGGTGTCGTTGGTGGAGAGCTGCCCGTCGACCGAGACGCGCTCGAACGAGCGCTTCACGCACACGCCGAGCAGCAGGTCGGAGGTCTCGGGTGAGAGCTTGGCGTCGGTCTGGACGAACACGAGCAGCGTGGCGAAGCCCGGCGAGATCATGCCCGCCCCCTTGGCCTGCCCGGTGAGCGTCACCGTGCCCGACGGCAGGGTCACCTGCAGCCTCGCCCGCTTCTCGAACGCGTCGGTCGTCCGGATCGCCGCCGAGAAGGCGGCGTCGCCGTCGGCGGCCAGGCCGTGCGCGGCGGCGACGATCCCCTGGGTGATCTTCTGCATCGGCAGCGGCACGCCGATCACTCCGGTGGAGCAGACCGCTACCTGGTCCTCCTTGACCCCGGCGACGAGCGCGCCCATGCCCTGCATCTTGGCGGCGTTCTCAAACCCGGGACGGCCGGTGGCGGCGTTGGCGTTGCCCGAGTTGACCACGACGGCGCGCAGCGCGCCCAGCCGCGTGCGCTCGCGGCACAGCAGGACCGGCGGCGCCTGGGTCCCCGAGGCGGTGAAGCGCGCGGCGCTCGTGGCCTCTGGCGCGTCGCAGACGATCACCCCCACGTCGGGGGAGCCCGACTCCTTGATCCCGGCGGCCACGCCCGCGGCGCGGAAGCCGGCGGGGAGGCCGTCGCCCGCGAGCTCGGTGACGTGCTCAGGGCACGGCACCCAGCGGCTGGCGAAGAACGAGCTCAACTGACCCCCTCCCCTTCCGGGCGCCCGAACATGAGATTGAGATTCTGGACGGCCTGGGATGCCGTCCCCTTCCAGAGGTTGTCGATGACCGAGAAGACGATGAGCTTTCCCGTCCGCTCGTCGGCGTGCACGGAGATCCGGCAGAGGTTCGTCTCGCGCACAGCGCGGACCCCGGGGGGCGCGCTCACCACCTCGACGAACGCCTCGTCGGCGTAGGCCTCTAGATAGATCGCTCTAGCGTCGGCGTGGCTCAGGCCGCCGTTCGGGGGCGTCACGTAGCAGGTGACGAGCTCGCCCTGGTCCAGCGGGATGAGATGGGGCGTGAAGGTGATGAGGCGGTCGGCGCCCAGCACCGCGAGCTCCTGCTCGATCTCGGGCGTATGGCGGTGGCGCGGCACGCTGTAGGCGTTCATGTTCTCGTCGACGGACACGAAGTGGGTCGTATCGTTGGCGCCGCGCCCGGCGCCCGAGACCCCGGACTTGGCGTCGATGACGACGTCGGAGATCATGCCCGCGCGCGCGAGCGGCGCCAGGCCGAGGATCGCGGCCGTGGGGTAGCAGCCGGGGTTGGCGACCAGCGAGGCGCCGGCGATCTCGTCACGGTAGTGCTCGGGCAGCCCGTAGACAGCGTCGCCGAGCAGCTCGGGTGCGGGGTGCGGGCGGTACCACTCCTCGTAGACGGCGGCGTCGCGCAGCCGGAAGTCGGCGCTGAGGTCGACCACCTTCACGTCCCGGCGGCGCAGCTCGGCCACCAGCTCGGCGGCGGCGCCGTGCGGATAGGCGACGACGGCGGCGTCGATGTCGGCGTGGCGCTCGAGGTCGAGCTCCTCGAGCACCATCGGGACGCGATGGTGAGGGTAGAGATCGTCCAGGCGCGTGCCCACGTCCGAGCGCGCGGTCACGGTCTGGAGCATGAACGACGGATGGCGGTGCAGCAGCCGCGCGCACAGGGCGCCCGCGTACCCGGAGGCGCCGAACACGGCGACGCTAGGAGTCACGGACCCTCCCCTTCAGCTGTGAGGTCAGCGCCGCGGCGATCTTGCGCCGCCGGGTCGCCACCTCCTCGTCGGTGAGGGTGCGGTCGGGGGCGCGGAAGCGCAGGCGCACGGCGATGGACACATTGCCGGCGCCGAGGAGCTTCTCATCGCGATAGACGTCGAAGACCTCGGCCCCGGCGACCAGCTTCCCGCCCGCCTCGCGCACCACGTCGAGCACCTGCGCGGCGCTCACCGTGTCGGCGACGATCACGGCCAGGTCCTCACGGATCTCCGGGAAGCTCGTGAGGTCCTCGTAGAGGGCGAACCGCACGTGCTCGGCGGCCACGTCGAGGTCGACCTCGAACGCCGCCACCGGGTCATCCCAGTCCCAGCCGGCCGCGACCTGGGGGTGGATCTCGCCGATCCAGCCCGCCGGGGTCCCGTCGATGAGGATCCGCGCGGCCCGTCCCGGATGCAGGAACGGGGGTGCCTCGAGGTCGGCTTCGAGGGTCCAGGGGACGTGAACGGTGTCGAGCATCCCGCCCAGCACGCCCTTGGCGGCGAAGAAGTCCGCCGCGCCCGGATCGGGCCGGCGCCACGTGGCGGGGCGCACCGGCCCCGAGAGCAGCGCCCCCACGTGGTAGGGCTCTGCCGGGAGCCCGGGCGGGTGGGCCGAGTCACTGCCGTCGGGCAGGTAGACGGCGCCGGCCTCGAACAGCCGCAGCGCGGTGGCGCCGCGGGAGCGGTTGCGCCGGCCGACGTCGAGCAGCGAGCCCAGCAGCGTCGTGCGCAGCCGCGACTGGTCGGCCGACATCGGGTTCTCCAGCTCGACCACCGGCCGGTCGGCGATGCGGAGCCGCGCCACCTGCTCGGGCCCCTCAAAGCTCCAGCCCACGATCTCGTGCAGCCCCTGGGCGGTGAGGGCGTCGGCGGCCGAGCGGCGCAGCCGCTGGACATCGGTGAGCCGCCCCGAGGCGCCGTGGCGCGAGGGCAGCGTCGCCGGCAGGTCCTGTAGGGCCCCGAGGCGCGCCACCTCCTCGATGAGGTCGGCCTCGCGGGTGACATCGGAGCGGCGGAAGGCCGGCACGACGACGTCGAGGCCGTCGGGGGCGAGCGTGGGGGTGAACTCCAGCGCGGTGAGGATCTCGGCGCAGCGCTCGCGCGGGACCTCGACGCCGAGCAGGCTCGTCACACGCGCATCGCGCAGCACGACGGTCTGCAACGGCGGGCCGTCGCCCCCGATGTCGATCGTGCCGGGCACCATGCGCGCCCCGCACAGCTCGATCATGAGCTGGGTGGCGATCGCCTGGGCCTCCATCGCCTGCTCGGGCTGAAGGCCCTTCTCGTTGCGCCCCGACGCCTCGCTGCGCAGGCCGAGCTTGAGCGAGGTGCGGTGGATGTTGGCGCCGTCCCAGTTGGCCACCTCCATGAGGACGCGCGTCGTGGAATCCAGGACCTCGGAGCGCGCCCCGCCCATCACGCCGGCGATCGAGGTCGGCCCCTCATCGTCGGCGATGAGCACCATGTCGGAGTCAAGGCGCCGGGTCTGCCCGTCGAGGGTCTCCACCGTCTCCCCGTCGCGGGCCCGGCGGATGGTGAGCTGGGCCCCGGCAACCCGGTCCAGATCGAAGGCGTGCAGCGGCTGCCCGGTGAGGAGCATCACGTAGTTGGTGATGTCGACGATGTTGGAGATCGGGCGCTGGCCGGCGGCCATCAGCCGGGCCTTCAGCCACGCCGGGGAGGGCCCGATCTTCACCTCCTCGAAGACCCGCGCGGTGAAGCGGGGGCACAGGTCAGGGCACTCGACCGTGATCCGAGCGGCGTCGAGCGGGGCCGGCGCGGCGGGATCCGCCGGGTCCTGGCTCCACGGGGCCGGGGCCAACGGGGCGCCGGTGGCGGCGTGCACCTCGCGCGCGACGCCATAGATGCCCAGGCAGTCCGGCCGGTTGGGGGTCACCTCGAGGACGAGCACATCGGTGGCGATGGGCAGCACGGACTCGAGCGGCGTGCCCGCCTCCAGCGCGTCGTCGAGGACCATGATGCCGTCGTGATCGAGCCCGATCCCGACCTCGTCCTCGGCCAGGATCATCCCGTTGGAGGCCTGGCCGCGCAGCTTGGCCACCTTGAGCTTGGTGCCGTCGGGCATGACCGAGCCGGGCTTGGCCACGGCCACCGTCTGGCCGGCGGCCACGTTGGGCGCGCCGCAGACGATCTGGGAGGGCTCGCCGTCACCGGTGTCGACCTGGCAGACCCGCAGCCGATCCGCATCGGGGTGCTGCTCGGCCTCGAGCACCTTGCCGACCACGAAGTGCTCGAGCGCGGTGACCCCATGGCGCTCGACGCGCTCGACCTCGGTGCCGGTCATGGCCAGGCGCTCGGCCAGCGCGAACGCGTCCAGGTCAGGCGCGCAGTACTCGTGCAGCCATTTCACCGGGACTCTCATGACGCGCTCGCGGCCACTAAAACTGCTCCAGCAGCCGGATGTCGTTGTCGTAGAACAGGCGCAGGTCGGGCACGCCGTGCTTGAGCATGGCGATCCGCTCGATCCCCATCCCGAAGGCGAAGCCCTGGACCTTCTCGGGGTCATAGCCGTTGTCGGCGACCCCGGCGAGGACGTTGGGGTCGACCATGCCCGAGCCGAGGATCTCGATCCACGCGGTGCCCTTGCACAGGGGGCAGCGGTGCCCGTCGGCGGTGATGCCGTCGACGCAGTTGAAGCAGGAGACGTCGACCTCGACGCTGGGCTCAGTGAAGGGGAAGAAGTGTGGGCGCAGGCGGACCTGGCGCTCCTCGCCGAAGATGGCGCGCGCGAACGCCAGCAGCGTGCCCTTGAGGTCGGCCAGGGTGACATCCTCGTCGACGGCCAGACCCTCGATCTGGTGAAACTGGGGCGTGTGGGTGGCGTCGGAGTCGGGCCGGTACACCCGCCCCGGGACGATGATGTAGATGGGCGGCGGCTGACTCTGCATGGCGCGCACCTGCATCGGCGAGGTGTGGACGCGCAGCAGCGGCGTGTGGGGGTCGAAGATGTCCACCCCCTCCGCGCGGCTCTTGACGTAGAAGGTGTCGGTGAGCAGGCGCGACGGATGGGTGCGCGCGTGGTTGAGGGCATCGAAGTTGTAGTAGACGGTCTCGACCTCGGGCCCCTCGGCGACGTTGAAGCCCAGCCCGATGAAGACGTCCTCGATCTCACGGCGGGTCTGGGTCATGAGGTGCAGGCGCCCGATCGCGGGAAGCGGATCCCCCGGAAGTGTGACGTCGATGCGATCGGCGACGAGGCGCTCCTCGAGCTCGGCGCCGGCCAGCTGGCCGCCCCGGGATTCGATGGCGGCCTCGAGTGCCTGGCGCGCCTGGTTGGCCGCCTTGCCGGTCGCGGCCCGCTCCTCGGGCGGGAGCTCGGCGACGCCGCGCAGGAGGTTGGGCAGCTCGGCCTTGCGGCCCAGGTAGCGCACGCGGACCTCCTCGAGCGCGGCCGTCGTGGTCGCCGCGGCGATCGCGTCGCCGGCCTCCTGCTGGATCTGCGCAATCCGATCCGTGGTGCTCATCAGCGGGCCATCCTAGACGCCTCATAAAGCGCCACGGTCGCCGCCATGGCGGCGTTGAGCGAGTGGCTGACGATCGGAATCCGGGCCACGTGGTCACACGCTTCGATCAGGTCCGCCGGGAGCCCCTCGCGCTCGGCGCCGATGAGCAGCGTGAGGTCGGTGAGCACCAGCGTCTCCAGTGCGGGCGTCGCGTCGGTGCCGGTGTCCAGCGCCACCGTCGCACCGGGCAGATCGGCGAGCGTCGCCGCGCGCGCCAGCGGCACGGTGAAGACGGCGCCCATGCTGGCCCGCACCGCCTTGGGCCCGAACGGGTCCGCGGTCCCGGGGCCGATGGCGACGGCGGCGGCGCCGAAGGCCTCGGCCGAACGCAGGATGGTGCCGACGTTGCCGGGATCGTGGACCCCGTGCAGGTAGACGCAGAGCGGGCCGGTGGCCGCGGGCGCCCAGCGCTCCTCATAGACGGCCAGGGTCCGGGTCCCGGAGCCGAGGTCGGAGGCGGCGTCCAGCAGCTTGGGCTCGACCTCGGTGCCCTCCAGGCCGCTGCCGGCCGCGCAGTAGCGCTCGAGCGGCTGCCAGCCGGCAGCGTCGGCGGCGGCGAGCAGGTCCTCGCCCTCGGCCACGAACCGCCGGCTCTGCGCGCGGGCGCGGCGGCGCTGGTTGAGCTTGCGGATCTCCTTGAGGTGCTCGTTGTGGGGGCTGGTGATCATCTGGCGATTCTCGGGTCTGGGCTTCGCGCCATAAAAAAAGGCGCCGGCTTCGATGAAGCGGCGCCCGGGTGACGGTGCTGGGGAGTCGGCTGGGTTCGCTCAGCCGGCCGCCAGCGCCTCGCGGGCGCGGTCGGCAAAACGTCGGAAGGTGGCGGAGTCGTGCACGGCCATGTCGGCCAGGATCTTGCGATCCAACTCGACGCCGGCGGTGTGGAGCCCGTGCATGAACTGCGAGTACGACAGGCCGTTCTGGCGGGCGGCCGCGTTGATGCGGGTGATCCACAGGCGGCGGAAGTCGCGCTTGCGGTTGCGGCGGTCGCGGTAGCGGTACTGGTCGGCCTTGAGCACCGCCTCCTTGGCGGTCCGGTAATGCCGGCTGGCGTCACCCCGGTAGCCCTTGGCCAGCTTCAGCGTCGCGCGACGCTTCTTGCGGGCGTGCAGTGAGCGCTTGACGCGCGTCATGAGCGCTTGGCCCCCAGCAACGTCTTGATCTGCTTGTAGTTGTGCTCGGAGATCTCGGCCGGACGACCGAGGCGGCGCTTGCGCTTGGGCGACTTCTTCTCCAGGATGTGACTGGTATAGGAGTGCCGGCCCACGACCTTGCCCTTGGCGGTCAGCTTGAAGCGCTTCTTGGCGCCCGAATGGGTCTTCATCTTCGGCATGGCGAGCTGAGAGTAAAGCAGAAGCTCGCGCCAGGTCCGGTGCGCACGGCGCGGGTCAGCCGCGGCCGAACGGGATCGTGCGCATGGGCGCGCCGGCGGGGGTCAGTCACCAGCCGCTGGTGCCGGGGGGTTGCGGCGGCGGTGGACGCCGGATGTCCACCACCACCGCCGCCGTCCACCAGCGCCAGCGCCGCCAGCGCCACGATCACCGCGCCCGCGGCCGCCGCGGCCGACAGCGCGTCGCCGACGCGTGTCCGTCGGCGACGGGCTCTCGGCCACGGAACCAGTTCGGGCACCGGCCCGGCGGCCGCACGCCGGCGGGCCGCGCTCACGAGCTCGCGTTCCAGCAGGGCGATCGGGTCGCTCAGAGCTCCGCCTCCTTGAGCTTGGCACGGATCGACTGCACCCCGCGGCTCACGCGCTTGCGCACCACGCTCTCCGAGCAGCGCAGCTCGGCGGCGATCTCGTCGTCGGGCCGCTCGTCCACCACCCGGGCCGGCACCGCGCCGCGCTGATCGGCGGGCAGCGCCTCGAGCAGCCGCAGCACCCGGCCGCCGGCAAGCGCATCGATGCGTTCGATCCCATCGTCGGCGAGCTCGATGGGCGACATCGCCAGCCCGCGCCGGGCGGCATCGTCGGCTTGGCCCCGGCGCTGGGTCTCGTGCAGCTCGTTCCACGCGATGCCGTACAGCCAGCCGCGGGCGGGCTCGGGGCGCGGCTGGTAGCGCGGCGTGGCCTCCAGCGCCGCCGCGAACGTCTCGGCCGTGAGGTCGAAGGCCAGCTCGGCGCTGGGCAGGCGGCGGCGAAAGAACGAGATCACGCCGCGGACATGGCGGCGGTAGAAGACCGCAAAGGCATCCGGGTCGGTGACCGTCGCCGCCAGAAGCTCGCCATCCGTGCGCGGGTCAGGCGAACCCTCCATGCCTGGTTATTGTCGGCAGGCGCGGATTTGTGACATCCCCGGCGACGAAGCCGGGCGCGAGTGTCAGTGACCGGACGTCAGCTGCCGGTCAGGCAGCGGCGTCGCTGGGGGCCGGCGCCGAGCTCTCGGCGGGGCTGTCCGCCTCGGGCGCGGGGGCTTCGGCAGCAGCTGCGGACTCCGCAGCGGTGGCCTCGGCATCGGCTGCGGGGGCTTCTCCGGCAGCGGTGCCGTCCGGGTCCGCGGCAGGGGCTTCGGCGGCAGCGGTGCCGTCGGGGTCCGCAGCAGGGGCTTCGGCGGCAGCGGTGTTGCCGTCGGCGCCGGCGGTCTCCTGCGGGGCGGAGCTCTCGGCGGATCCGTTGTGGCGTCCGTTGCGACCGCCCTTCGTGGCGGGGGCCTCGGCCTCGGCGGGCGGCTTGCCGTCCTTCTCGCCCGCCAGCACGGACTTGGAGGGGGCCAGCATCATCGTCATGTTGCGCCCGTCCTGGAGCGGGGTCTGCTCCACGATGGCGATCTCGGCGAGCTCGCCGGCGAGCTTCTCCAGCAGTGCCGTGCCGCGCTCGGGATGGGTGACCTCGCGCCCGCGGAACATGATCGTCACCTTGACGCGGTCGCGGCCGAGCAGGAAGCGCTTGACGTGACCCTTCTTGGTGTCGTAGTCGTTCTGGGCGATCTTCGGCCGGAACTTGATCTCACGGATCGTGATCTGCTGCTGGTGCTTGCGCGCGGCCTTCAGCTTCTGGGCCTGCTCGTACTTGTACTTGGAGTAGTCCAGTACGCGGCAGACGGGCGGACGGGCGTCGGGGGCGACCTCGACGAGGTCCAGATCGCGCTCCTGGGCGTACGCCAGCGCCTCGGACGTCTTGATGACGCCGATCTGCTTGCCGTCCTCGCCCACGAGCCGTACCTCGGGCACGCGGATGCGGTCGTTCGTCCGAGTTGTGTCCCGCTCGGGCGGGCGCCGGTCAAACCTTCTGGGTACCGGCACTAGCTGCGTGCAGCGGCCGTCTGAGTCAAGCGGGGCCGCGCCGTGTGGTGTGAAGTTGGATCAACGGGAGCCAGTATAGCGGCGATTTCATCCCGTCGAGCGGGATTTTGTCTCGTCGAGCACCCGCTGGGCAAAGGCCTGGACCGAGACCGCTCCGGTGTCGCCGCCGCGATGCTCGCGCACGCTCACCTCGTCCTGCTCGGCCTCGCGGTCGCCCACGACGAGCATGTAGGGGATCTTGCGCAGCTCGGCGTCGCGGATCTTGCGCCCCACCGACTCGGTGCGGTCATCCAGTTCGGAGCGCACGCCGGCCTCCCCGAGCCGGGCGTTGACCGACTGGGCGTACTCGACGTGACGATCGGCGATGGACAGGACGATCGCCTGGGTTGGCGTCAGCCACACCGGGAACTCGCCGCCGTAGTGCTCGATGAGGATGCCGATGAAGCGCTCGAAGGACCCGAGCAGCGCACGGTGGATCATCACCGGCCGGTGCTCGGCGTTGTCGGCGCCGATATAGGAGGCATCGAGGCGCTCGGGCATCTGGTAGTCGAGCTGGATCGTGCCCAGCTGCCACGAGCGGCCCAGCGAGTCGCGCATGTGCAGGTCGATCTTGGGGCCGTAGAACGCGCCGTCGCCCTCGTTGATCTCGTACTCGAGTTCCTGGCGGTCCAGCGCGTTCTTGAGCGCTCCCTCGGCGCGATCCCACATCGCGTCTGAGCCCAGCCGCTTATCGGGCCGGGTGGACAGCTCCAGGTGCGGCTCGAAGCCGAACACGTCGTAGAGGGCAAAGCCGAAGTCCAGGCAGCCGACCACCTCGTCCTCGATCTGCTCCTCGAGGCAGAAGATGTGCGCGTCGTCCTGGGTGATGTGGCGGACGCGCATCAGCCCGTGCAGCGTCCCGCTCGGCTCGTGGCGGTGGACCAGCCCCTGTTCGGAGAACCGGATCGGCAGCTCGCGGTGGGACCGCGGCAGGTCCTTGAACAGCTGGACGTGGCCGGGGCAGTTCATCGGCTTGAGGCCCATCGGATGGTCCTCGATGTCGGTGAAGTACATGTGGTCGCGGTAGTTGTCCCAGTGCCCCGAGGCCTTGAACAGGTCCACGTCGAACAGGATCGGCGTCTTGACCTCCCGATAGCCGCGCCGCCGGTTCTCGGTGCGCCAGAGATCGGTCAGCTGGTTCCAGACCGCCATCCCCGCCGGCTGCCACAGCGGCATTCCGGGCGCCAGCTCGGAGAAGGTGAACAGGCGGAGCTCGCGGCCGAGCTTGCGGTGGTCGTTGGCCCGTGCCCGCTCGAGCAACTCCTCGAACGCCTTGAGGTCCTTGTCGGAGAAGAAGGCGGTCCCATAGACGCGCGTGAGCATCTGGCGCTTGGCGTCCCCGCGCCAGTAGGAGCCGGCGACCGACTGGAGCTTGAACGCCTTGATGCGCTTCGTGGTGGGCGCATGGGGACCGCGGCAGAGGTCGGTGAAGGGCCCGTTGGTGTAGAGCGAGACGGTCTGAAGCGGGTGGGCGGGATCGGCATCCTTGATGAGGTCCTCGATGAGCTCGACCTTGTAGGGCTGCTTCTCCAGGTGGAACCGCTCGAGCGCCTCCTGCACCCCCACCTCCTCGCGCAGGAACGGCTCGTCGGCGTCGATGTGGGCCTTCATCGCCGCCTCGATCTTGGGGAAGTCCGCGTCGTTGACGACGACGCCGTCGGGGAAGTCGAAGTCGTAGTAGAAGCCGTTCTCGATGGCGGGCCCGATGCTGATCTTCACGCCCGGATACAGCTCGAGCATCGCGGCCGCGAGCACGTGAGCGGCGTCGTGGCGGACGAGCGCGAGGGCCTCCTCCCCACTGCGGTCGGTGAGGATCTCGAGCTTGGGCGTGTGCGGGGTGGGTGGGGATCCGTTTCCTGAGGGCAGCGGGCGCGAGAGGTCGCGCAGCTCACCGTCGACCTTGATGGCCAGCGCTGCGCGCGCCAGCCCCGCCCCGATGGCCGCGGCGGCGTCGGCGCCGGTGGCGCCCTCGTCGAGGGACAGCCTGGTCCCGTCTGGCAGCTCGTAGTCCATCCGGGGCCGGATGGTAGTCGGCGGCTCTGTGGCGCCGAGGCTAGGCGCCGCGCGTCACCTTGAAGGTGAAGGTGGCGATCGTCTGCGGGCGGATCTCGATCGCGGGGCACAGATGCGGCGGGGCGCAGAGGAAGTGCTCGGTCTGGACGATGCTGCCGTGGAAGGTGCCCGTGCACCACGTCCTCGCCCCCGCGCCGCCCATCTTGCCCGGCGTCAGGGCGACCCGCACGAGCTGCTGGGTGACCGCCGACGGCACGGCCATCTGGCCCGACCACACGCACCCGGGACGGTGGGTGCCATGGACCTCCACCGTCTGGGCGCGCTGCATCGAGCCCGCCTGGCCCGTCTGCACGAGGCTGCGGAAGCTGAGCCTGAACGTCGTGCGCGGGCCGCCGGTGCCCGGGGTCACGTGAGCCTTCACGGACGTCGCGGTGCCCAGCGCGACCGCCCCGGCGGCCGGAACCAGCGCCAGAACGGCGAGTGCCGAAGTTGCGATGAGCACGGTGCGCCTCATCGGTTCAACCATACCCGCGGAGGAGGCGCGGTCACGCTACATTTACGTCCTCCCGGACGATTAGCTCAGCTGGGAGAGCGCCGCCTCGACAAGGCGGAGGTCGCTGGTTCGAGCCCAGCATCGTCCACTCCGGTAGGCATTGGGGATTCGCCTCCTTTGGCAGGACGGTGTGCGTGGCGACGGGCGCGTGAGCCTGGCTGCGCTCTGAGAAAGATTGGTCGGGTCGGGGCAACCTCGCCGGGCCCGGTGGAGTGTTAAGGGTTATGCGAGACGATCGATCTCGGCATGACTCCCCGGGGTCTGAGGAGTCTCTTGAGCGGTTTGTCGTCAGCGCGTCGCCGCAGCTGCTGCGGGTCGCGTTCCTTCTCACGGGCGATCGCGGCGAGGCCGAGGACCTGCTGCAGGGCGCGTTGGTGCGGCTCGTCGGTCGCTGGCATCGGATCAGCGCCAGCCCTGGGCCCTATGTGTTGCAGGTGTTGGTCAACCTTTCGCGCGACCGACATCGCCGCTTGGGCCGCCGGCCGCGCGAGGCCGCGGACGCACACCCGGCCGAGCGCTTCCACGACGACGAGGCGAGCCGGTTGATGGACCGAGACGCGCTCGCGCAGGCAGTGCGCGCGTTGCCGCGACGGCAACGCGAAGTCGTGGCGCTGCGCTTCTTTCTTGATCTCTCGGTGTCAGACACAGCGGCGGCGCTGCAGTGCTCCGAGGGGGCGGTCAAGGGCTATACGGCTCGCGCGCTGGCGCGTATGCGAGAGCTGCTCGACGATCGCGCCTCGACCCCGGACCACGACCTTTCAGGAGGCTTGCATGCTCAGTGACGAGCAGGTCATGCGCATCGTGCGTGTCAGATTGGACCATGATCTCGCTGATCTCCTGCCGCCCGAGGACCTCCTCGACCGCGTCCGCGATCAGGCGCGCGAACGACGTCCGAGGGCCGTCGGGCACCTCCGATCGCCCCGGCGCGGAGATGTGATGGCGCTCGCGTTGAGCGCCGTGGTGGTCGTCGTGATCGTCGCGGGTGCGTTGGTCACGATCGGCGGGTCGCGGCAGCCGCGCGGAGCCGCAGCCTCGACCGGCCCGGGACTGCCTGGGCTGCTCGCGAACCTGAGCGTGTTGCATCGACCGCAGACCCCGGCCGCCAGGGCCTACGACAGACGCGCCAGCCAACGCGCCGCCGGTCCTCTGGGTCGTGCGGTGATCCGACGATTGACCCGCGCGGTCCCGATCGCCGGTGGTGCCACGGTCTATCTCCTCGTGTCGCGCACCGGATCAACGTATGGATTGGGCATCGTGGAGCGAGACGCCGGCGGCGGTACCGGCACATGCTGCTTGACAGCACGGGAACTGAGCCGGCCCCGCGGGCCCGCGGTGGAGTCCGGGTACGTGCCCGGTCATCGTCACACCGTCTACTACGAGGTCGTCCCAGACGGCGTCGCGGACGTTCGCTGGGAGTTCCCGCGGGATCCGATCTACGCCGGCGGCGGCCCGGTCCCGTTGTTTCGTCACGTGCTCACCGTCACCGTCGCCGTCCAACACAACGTCGCCGCCGTCACGATTCCGGAGCGCGGGTACCCCACGCACGAGACCTGGCTTGACGCCACGGGACACGTGCTCGCGTCGGTCCGCCTCTCCACGGGGGCTGTCAAGTCGACGCCCGGCAGTGTGACCTCGGCGATCCAAGCGCAAGATCAAGAGATTCGGCGCTTCATCACCGACCACGGCCTGCCCGGCCTGGACCTGACGTCAGCAGCGGACGCTGGCAGCCTCGCCTCGACGCTTCTCACCTACTCACCTGCCCAGGCCAGGAAGCTCATCACCGGACTCCAAGCGCTCCGTCCGCAGCTGGGCCGGGCTGCGCTGGTCGTCGAGAGCAAAAGGGCGTCGACTCCGACACAGAAGCGCGCCCAACGAGACTGGGTCACCGGAACGCAAGGCCTCGTGAACAGCCTGCCTCTCGCCGGACTGGGCGACATCGCCGAGCACCGCAACACGGCGGCGATCGCGCTGCGCAGCGCCCAGAAGGCGATCATCACGTCAGACAGGCTGCGGGCCAAGGCCGAGCAGCTCCTTCACATATCCGATAGCTGACTTGGCCTCAGGGGTTGTCGGAGCCTGCATGCTGGTGTGGTTCCTCGCGGTCGCGGCGGGGGAGGCGGACGGTGATGTCGAGGCCGCCGGTCGAGACGGCGGTGGCGTGCACGGTTCCGCTGTGGACGGTGGCGATCGACGACACCAGGGTGAGGCCGAGACCGAAACCATCGTGGCGGGTGCGGTCGTCGAGGCGTGTGAACGGCAGAAAGAGCCGGTCGACCTGGTCGGGTGGGATGACCCGGCCGGTGTTGACCACTCGCACGAGCGATGCCTCGTGGTCGGTGGCGGTCGAAATCGCGACGGTTCCGTCCGGGATGTTGTAGCTCTCCGCGTTATCCAGCAGATTGGCGACGAGCCGCTCGAGCAGCACCCCGTCGCCGGTCACGGGGGCTTGGTCAAGGGCGGTCGTCGTCCTCACGCCGTTGGCCGTACGTCCCTCGAGTGCGTCTTCGGCGACGGCGGCGAGATCCAGTGGATCGGCCAGGACGCGCGTCTGGTCATTGCGCGCGAGTACCAGCAGTACGTCGATGAGCCGCTCGGCGTGATCGACGGCCTGGCGGATGTCGGAGGCCATAGACACCAGCTCGTCGCGCGTGGGCTCTGGCTTGGCGAGGACGACGTCCATCGCGGTGCGCATGACGGTCAGCGGCGTGCGTAGCTCATGGCTTGCGTTGGCGATGAAGTGCCGCTGGCTGGTGAAGGCGCGGTCGAGCCGGGCCAGCATCGTGTCGAACGTGTCGGCGAGCTCACGCAACTCGTCGCGCGGGCCCTGCAGAGCGATGCGCTGGGAAAGATTCTGCTCACTCGCCTCGCGGGCAGCTGCGGTGAGCCGGTGCACAGGCCGCAGGATGCGTCCGGCGACGATCCACCCCGCGACCGCGGCGAGCACTGTCACGCCGGCCAGCCCGAGCAGCGAGTAGGCCAGCAGGTGGGTGAGCGTCGTGTTGCGCTGGGCAGAAGCGCCGGCCTGGACGCCGTTGGCATAGACCGCCGCGCACTTGATCACGACACGGGAGGCCAAGCCGCCGGCGGTCTGCGCCGCCCTGACACATCGCGCGATCGCCTGCTGGCTCACCGGTGGGATCCCGGTCGTCGTCGGGCGATGCAGGCTGTGCACGACCAGCACGTACGTGACCAGTACGAGGGCGGCCCCGCCCAGCGTGAACAGCGACGTATAGACCAGCGTCAGCCGCGACCGGGCGCTGAGATACCGCCTCACAACCGGTAGCCGACGCCGACGACGGTCTCGATCAGCGGCGGCTCGCCGAGTTTTCGCCGCAACCGCCCGACGGTCACCGCGACGGTGTTGCTGAACGGGTCGGCGTGGACGTCCCACACATGTTCGAGCAGCGCTTCGGCGCTGACCGTCGCGCCGTCGGCGCCGGCCAGGCACTCCAGCACGCCGAACTCCTTGCGCGTCAGGGTCAGCGGGAGACCGGCGCGGCTGGCCCGGTGCCGCGCGCGATCGACCACCAGATCGCCCCGCTGCACGACCGCGGGCGCGCCGGGTCCGCGCCGGCCGAGGGCGCGGATCCGCGCAGTCAGCTCGTGGAAGGCGAACGGCTTGCCGAGGTAGTCATCCGCGCCCAGCTCCAGCCCGTCAACCCGATCCTCGACCTCGGTGGCAGCGGTGAGCATGAGGATGCGGCTGGGCGAACCGCCGCCGACAAGCCGGTCGCAGACCTGGTCACCGTGCACGGTGGGCAGGTCGCGATCGAGCACGACAACGTCGTAGTCGGTGGTCGTGGCGCTCTGGAGGGCGGCAGCGCCGTCATAGACCACGTCGACGGCGAACCCGGCGTCGCGCAATCCCTCGCCGATCCGGTTGGCCAGCACCACGTGATCCTCCACGACCAAGACCCGCACCTGCACATTCTGCATCAGCACAGATGACATCCGCCTAACAACGTTCAGCCCGTGTCATAGGCGACGCACTAGACCTGGACAGGCAGCGGTGCGCGTCGGGACGGCCGGCGATCGCCCCGCCGTTCGTCCCGGTGCCCGCCAACGATGACGTGGAGCCATGACCCAACGCACGAGGAATGCACGATGAGTGACCACATCCGGATCCTTGGCCGGCCACAGCGAGCATGGACGCCGGCAGCGCGAACCGCAGCGCGAACGGCAGCCGCCATCGCCGCCGTCACGGCGATCGCCGCCTGCGGGTCCAACTCGCCCAGCTCGTCCAGCTCGTCCAGCTCCGGCGCCCGGACCGACCCGAACCAGGCCCAAGCCCAACAGGGCGTAGTGAACTTCGCGCGCTGTATGCGCTCGCACGGGGTATCGAACTTCCCCGACGACCTCAATTTCCAGAACGTCCCCGGGATCAACCCGACCTCCCCCGCGTTCACCACCGCTCAGACCGCCTGCCAGCACCTGCTGCCGGTCAAGACCTCCCCGTCGGTCGCGCCGTCCGCGCAGACACAGGCAAAGCTGCTTAGGCTGTCGAATTGCCTGCGCGCACACGGGTACCCGAGCATGCCCGACCCGAGACCCGACCCGCCTCCGTCACATTCGTCGCAATACGGCACGCTCTATGGAGAGGGCGATTACTGGATCGGGATCCCGAAGGCCATCGACGCACACGGGCCCGCCTTCGTGCGGACGGCGAGAGCCTGCCACGCCACCGGCGTCGGTTGATCGCCGTGGGCAACCACATCGACCCCGCACCCGCGGTGCTCTGACCGGCACGGCGACCGGCGATCCGCCGGTCTGACGCGTCAGCCGACGGGTTCGCGGCGGGTGGTGACGATGCGCAGGTTGGTCGTCCGGGCCTGCAGCCGGTCCATCGCCGCCTCGATGTCGGTCGACGGCGGCTCGTTTGACCAGCGCTTGCCGACCTGCTGGACCTCACCGGCGGCGTGCAGGCTGTGGAGGCGCCGCAACGTCTTCTCGTGGTTCAGTCCCGCGGCTTTGGCGATCCGCCCGACCGAATGCTCCCCGTGAGGCAGCTCGCGCAGGGCCTTTTTGAGCCGGTCCTCCTTGGGCGCGCTTCGCTTCCTCGGGGAGGATGTCTCCGGCTTGGTGGCCGACTCGGCGGAAGACTTGGCGACAGGCTCAGGGGCCGGTTGCGCGGCGGGCTCGGCGGCTGGCTTGGCGACAGGCTCCGGGGCAGGCGGCGCGGCGGACACGGCCGCCGGCTGCTCCGTCGCGGCGACTGGCGGCGCGACGCCATAGCGTGCCCGGCAGCCCGGGCACATGACCACTGGCTGCCCGCCCTCGGGGCGGACGACCACGAACTGGCGCCAGCGGCGCCCGGTCTGGCACACGGAGCACCGGCGCCCCGCGCGTTCCAGCTCGATCAGGTCCTCGGGAGTTGCCATCTTCCCCTCACGATAGACGGCCGCGAGAACAGCCGCTCAATCGCCGCGTCGTTCGCTGCGTCAGTATTCCTCGACAGATGACTCTAGCTCGCCTCTACTACATGCCGCGGACCCGCTCGAGCCGCGCCCTCTGGCTGCTCGAGGAGATCGGCGAGCCCTATGAGCTCACCGAGATCTCCGGCGCCGAGCGACGCTCCGCCGCGCATCTCGATCGCCATCCGCTCGGGCGCGTTCCCGCCCTCGAGCTCGACGACGGCACCACGGTGTTCGAGTCAGCCGCGATCTGCCTCCACCTCGCCGATCTTCACCCCGACGCCGAGCTGATCGCGCCGCTCGGATCCTCGGAGCGCGCACTCGTCTACCAATGGGTCCTGTTCGCGATGACCGAGCTCGAGGGGCCGCTGTTTCGGTGGATTCGCGAGCTCGGGGACGGGATCACTGACTCACCGGCGAGCCAGCGGTTTGCGGACGCCGCCGCCGCGCTCGAGGCGGCACTCGAGGGCGACTGGTTGCTGGGCGGGCATTTCACGGTGGCCGACGTGCTCTGCGCGAGCGTGCTCTCCGGAGCGGACTCGCGCCAGCTGCTGGACGCCATGGCCGGGCCTGCGCGCGTACGTGAAGCGGGCCGAGGCGCGCCCCGCCTACGCCCGGGCCGCTGCGATCTGGGATCGCGCGCGTAGCTGAGCGGGTGGCCGGGCCCCGGGCCCGGGTCAGTCGACGAGCTGCGTGGCCGGGGTGGTCGGGGTGGTCGGGGTGGCCGGGGCGGTCGTGCGTCGGCGCGGGCGCGGCGGACGCCGGGGGCGATTGGTCGGGCGAGGGCTCGTTGTGGTTGGCGTCGGGCACCCCCTGCATCATCAGCTGGGTGCCGGCGGGGCAGTCGGCCGGTGCCGGGTCCGTGGTCCCGGGCAACTGCGGCAGCGCCGGCTGACCGGGAGGCGGCCCGTTGTAGATGTTCAGCGCCAACTCCTGGACGGGGACGTCGAGGCAGAGCGTGCCCTCGCTGATGAGCCCGACGGCCGGCTCGAGCGGCGCCTTGGTGGCGTTGACGACGGCCCCGGGCTGGATGCAGCCGAAGTCCCCGGCTCCCGGCGCCCGCGCGCCCGACCAGTTGCCCGGGTTGGTGTAGTCGCGATCGCCGGCGGCGCCCGTCCACGTGTCCGTGCAGCCGCCCAGCGACCCCGGGCCCCGCGCGGCGGAGGCGGGCATCCGGGTGGCGGCGCCGCAACCGGCGAGAAAGACCGCTGCCAGGAGGGCGGGCAGCACCTTGGACGGGCGAGACACGCCCGCCGTATCGGCCCGCTCTCCACGATGCTCAAGAAACCGGTTCCTACGTCCACCCGCCGCTGTCAGGACGATGACATCGGCGCTCGCCGGACCTCAGCGGCCGCGCGCGCCCGGCTAGACGCCGCGTCAGCGGGTGATCGCCGCCGCGACCGGGAGGCCGCCGACCTTGATCGGCTTGGCCGCAGCATGCGTCCGGGTGTTGAGCAGGCGCACGGTGCCGTCGTACGTGCCGAGCACGACCGCGGTGCCGCCGCCGGGGGCGAGCGTGATGGAGGTCGGATACGAGTAGGCGCCCACGGAGATCGGATGGCCCGCCCGCCCGCCGGCGCGCCCGCTGGAGGTGCTGATCGGCGTGACGGTGCCGGTGATGGTGCTCACCACGAACGCGGTCGTGGCCGGTCACGGCGACCGCGGTCGGCGAGCTGCCGACCTGGACCGGACGCCCCGCGCGGCCCAGTGCGGTGTTGATGGGCGTGACGCGATCGGTGGCACCGTCGACGACCTCGGCGGTGGCGCCGTCGGGCGTGAGGGCCAGCGCATCGGGCGCCTGGCCGGCGGGGATCGCCGGTCCGGCCGTGTTGGTGGCGGTGGCGATCGGCGTCACGGTGTTGGCGCCGTAGCTGGCCACGTAGAGGGTCTGGCCGCCGGGGGCGACGGCCGCCGCGGACGGGAAGCCCCCGACCGCGATCGGCGCGAGCGCGCGATTGGTGGCGGTGTCGATCGGCGTCACCGCGGCACCGCCCCAGTCCAGGACGTACAGGGTGCGGCCGTCGGGGGTGAGGGCGAGCGTGCGCGGGTGGCTGCCCACCGGGATGGGAGCGGCGGCGGCCCCCGTGCGGACGCTGATCGGGGTCACCGTGTTCGAGCCGCTGTTGGCGACGTAGGCGGTGGCGCCATCGGGCGTGATGGCGATCGCCCGGGGGTCCTCCCCCACCCTGATGGCCGTGCGCGCCGTGCGCGCCGCGGTGTCGATCGGGGTGACCGTGTCCGAGCCGGAGTTGACCACGAAGGCGGTGCGGTCATCGGGCGTGAGCGCGATCGCCTGCGGGTCGTGCCCGACGCGGATCGGCTTGCCCGCGGCATGCGGTGGGCAGCGCGATCGGGGTGACGGTGCCGGCCTGGGCGCTGACCACGAACGCGGTCTGCGCACGCCGCGCGGCGTGCGCGATCACCGGGCGGGCACGCGGAGCAGCGGTGAAGACATCATTGGCGGGCTGGGCGTAGAGGTCGTTGGCGGTGAGGTGGCCCAACCCGAGCGCACCCTCGATCGTGCGCAGCAGGCTGTAGTGCGTGTAGCGGACCGGCGAGACGAAGCCGTGCCTGACCCCGGCGGAGCCGAGGACGAGCGTGGGCACCCATTGCGCCGGGCGCTCGTGGTCGTAGTTGTCCTCATCCCAGGTGATGATCGCCAGCGATCGCTGGGTGCGCCACGCGGGCGAGCCCATGATCTGGCTGAGCTGCTGCTGGAGGAACCGGTCGCCGGCGCGGATGCCGCATCCCTCCATGTCGTCGCAGTCGTTGGCGCCGACCCACGCGAAGCTGGGCGTCGTCGCCGCGCTGGCGAGGTCGGGCGCCATCGACTCCAGCGGCAGCACGTGAGCGGCGCAATAGGCGGGCCGCTGCCGGATGTCCGAGAAATACAGGAGCGGCAGGTCGTCGTCCCAGTAGTAGCCGTGCACGGTGTCATCGCACGGGCCGGCGGCGCTCTCGTTGTAGGCCTTCCACGTCTCGTGGGCCGCGTTGACGAGATCGCCGATATTCGGCGCGTGGATCGTGTACTGGGAGTCGTACTCGAGCGGGGTCGTCGAGGGGGACCCCGAACGCGCTGCCGCCGGCCAGCGCGAGGTAGTTGGCGTCCGAGGGGTGCTCCTCGGCGAAGAGGTCCCCGAGCTGACTGCCCCGCTTCAGCAGGCTGTTGTAGTAGGGCGCCTCCCGGCGGTTGCCGACGATCGCGTGGACGTCCTGGTTCTCGAAGTAGAAGAGGAAGACGTGGTCATAGCGGGGCACGCGGAGGGCGGGCGGCCGCAGCGGCGCCGGGCGCCGGTGGGGCGCGAGGACGACGAAGCCGATGTCGTCCGCCATGGCGTGGTCAAAGCCCACCAGCGGCGCATTGGGCCCGTCGATGTTGGTGAGCGACGTGGCCAGCGTGAGCGTCACGCGGGCGCGCGTGGCGCCGGCGGGCAGGCGCCCGGAGAGCGAGCGGGCGCGCAGGGCACCCGCGACCTGTGCGCTGCGGCCCCCCCAGCGGCCCGAGCGTGCGGCGGCCCAGCACGCGGCCGCCGGCGGAGAGAAACGCCAGCGACACGCCGGCCCGGCTCGTCGTGGTACCGCCCAGCTGCGCGGACAGCGCGTATGGGCTCCCGGCCCGCAGCGAGCCTCCGCCGGGGCGCGCCAGGGCCACCGTCTGCACGAGCCGCGCGGTACCGCCCGCGCCCCCGACGAACATCTGACCGTGCCCCCTCGGGAAGCCCCGGTCGCCGTACCGCACCACCGTGGGCAGGCCGGCGGCGACGCTCCACCCGGGAATGGTGACGGCGTCCCAGCCGTGCACCGATGCGGCTCCGGACTCGGCGCCGGCGTTGCGCAACAGGTTGGGGGCCGAGGTGGCTGCGGCGGGGCCCGCGAGCGCACCGAGCATCGCCGCGGCACACGCCACGACGGCGAGGCCCGATCTGATGAGGCGGGGATGGTTCACGATGGTGGGGATCGACGGCCGGGTCGACGGCCGGCGTCCGACACCGTATCCGCGACCGTGCGCCCTGTGTGTGTGATTGTTGGGACCGGGACGCTCAGGCGCGAGCGCGTGAACGTGCACGGCATCCGCTTGATGCCGTGGATGAAGCCGCTGCGCAGCAGCTCCGGCTCACCGACCTCGATGTCCGGGATCACCCGCAGCATCTCGCCGAAGATCGCGTTGAGCTGCACGCGCGCCAGCGATGCGCCCAGGCAGTAGTGCGGTCCGCCGCCGCCGAACCCGAGGTGGCGGTTGGGGCTGCGGGTGATGTCCAGCTCCCACGGGCGCTCGAACGCGCTCTCGTCGCGGTTGCCCGAGTGGTAGAAGAGAACCACCTTCTCCCCCGCCGGGAGCGGCTGACCGTGGAGCTCGACGTCGCGCGTGGTGGTGCGCCGGAAGGTCAGCACCGGCGTGGCCCACCGCACGAACTCCTCCACCGCGTCGGGCAGCCGCGCGTCGAGGTCGCCGGTCAGCATCTGGCGCTGGTCGGGATTGACCGTCAGCGCGCGCATCGCGTGGGAGGTGGTGTGGCGGGTCGTGTCGTTGCCCGCCACCGAGAGGAGGACGAGGAAGGCCGCGATCTCCGGATGGGTGAGACGGTCCCCGTCGACCTCGGCCTGGACGAGCGCCGTCATCAGGTCGTCGCCGGGATGCTGCTCGCGGTGTGTGGCCAGCTCGGTGGCGAACTCGGTCAGCGTCCACAGCGCGGTGCCCAGCACCTCGATCGGCTGGCGATCGCCGAAGCAGTCGGGGTCGGCAGCCATGATCAGCGTGTCGGCGGCCTCCACCACGCGGTCGCGGTCGGCCTCGGGCACACCGAGCATGTCCGAGATCGTCTGCAGCGGCAGCCGCTTGGCGATGAGATCGACGAAGTCCCCGCCGCCGGTGGGCGCCGCCTCGGCGATGATCCGCTTGGCGCTGACCCGGATCCCGTCCTCGATCCGCTTGATCTGGCGCGGCGTGAAGGCGGCGGACACGAGGCCGCGCAGCTTGGTGTGCCGCGGGGCGTCCATCGCCAGGAACGATTGGGAGGCCTCGAGCATCTCCGGCGGCGCGTCGGCGAACTGGACGCCGTCGCCCGAGCAGAACGTCGCCGGATCGCGTGAGATGCGACGGATGTCCTCGTGGCGCACGATCGCCCAGTAGTGCATCCGGCCCTGCTGGGGCAGCCCCAGGATGTCCTCGGGCGGCTCGTGGCGGGAGATGGGCTCAGCGCGGCGCAGGTGCGCGAAGTACTCGTCGCGGACCTCCGCGGGCCGGCCCCAGAACTCCAGAGAGCCCAGGTCGACGTCGGCGAACTCGGTGGTGGGGGTGACGGTCATGGCGCGACTCTATCGGGGCCGATCGCACCGGCGGCCCGCACCCCGGACATGGAAACGGCCGGCCCCGCCGCCGTGGCGGGACCGGCCGCAACCGGTGGTGGTGGAGGGTTTTGGCCTAGTGCTTGCTGTGGCCTCCATGGCCGTGTCCGCCGGCCACCGAGAACGCGAACGCGGTGCTGCTGTTGAACGTGGCACCCGCGTTGAGGACCACCGTGGGCCACTGCGGGTCGCCGATGTGATGCGGCGAGTCTGGGTAGTGCTGCGTCTCCAGGGTGAACGCGTCGCCCTGGCGATAGGTCTTCCCGCTCGTGCCGATCAGGTCGCCGACCAGGAAGTTGCCGGTGTAGACCTGGACACCCGGCTGGTCGGTGAACGCCTTGAGCTCGACGCCGTTCTTGGGATCGAGCGCCGTGGCCGCCCACCGGTATCCGGAGCCGTTGAGCACCCAGTTGTTGTCGTAGCCGTGGGCGATCTGGAGCTGCTTGAACCCCGGGTCATAGCCGTCGGGCAGGTTGGTGTTGCGGATGTTCTCCCCGATCGCGTGCAGGTGGCTGAAGTCATACGCGGTACCGGCCGTGTTGACGAACAGCGGCCCATCCGGGATCAGGTTGGTGTTGACCGGCTGGTAGGTGCCCGAGTTGAGCTGGAGATCCTGGTGATACACCGTCCCCGAGCCTTCACCACCGAGGTTGAAATACGTGTGGTTGGTGAGGTTGATGACCGTGGAGTCAGTGCTCGAGGTGTTCTTCGCCGAGTAGGCGATCTGCAGCTGGTTGTCCTTGGTCAGGGTGTAGGTGACGGTCGCGGTGACCGCTGCCGGGAACCCTGTGCAGCCCGGGCTCAGGGTGGCGTCGCAGCCCTCGCCGGCCGGGAAGCTGTTGGTCAGCGCCAGCGAAGCAGTGCCCTGACCGGTCGACGTCGAGCCCGACCACACCTGTGTGTTCCAGCCCAGGTATCCGCCGTGCAGCGTGTTGGTGCCGTTGTTGGCATCCAGCTTGTACGTCTGGCCGTTCAGGTCAAACGACGCGTTGGCGATCCGGTTGGCGTAGCGGCCGATGATGGCGCCGAAGTACGTGTCGCCGGACCCACCCGCAAGCGGCCACGGGGTCTGGTCCGCGCCCTGCGTGAAGTCGCTGACGTAGTCGTTCAGGTTGCTGAACCCGAGTGCGACGTTCGTGGTCCCACCCTTGCCGTTCGGGACCCATATCGACTGCACGACACCGCCGTAGTTGGTGATGTTGACCGTCATCCCATGGGAATTGGTCAGGGTGTAGAGGTTGACGTTCTGTCCGCCGGTGCTGCCCCACGGCTGGCTGGAGATCGTCACTCCGCCGTTCCCGTGGTGATGGCCATGACGATGATGGCCGTTCTTGGCCAGGGCGTGGGCTGAGCCGCTCGCGGCGAACACCGCAAACGAGATCAGCGCGCAGGTCGAAAAGAACGCGAACAGCCTCCTGCTGCCGCGGAACGCGTGCTGCATTTCGGCTCCCTTCGATGTGTATGCGCGTCCGCACCGGCCGCCACGGACGCGTCTCCCTCGTTGACCCTGTTAACGCTAACACGGTTCTCCGGCAGGTGTCAATCGCCACTAAGCCTCGCCAAGCTTGACCGTCCCGGGGGCCAGAGGGCGCTGCGCCGCGCGGTGCTGCGCCCGGCGTCAGGCCGTCAGCCCGAGATCCGGAACCTCGCCGGGCCCGAAGGACGCCACGACGCGGATGAACTGCGGGCACATCATGCCCGGGCCGCACTTGGGTCGTGCCAGGACCTCGACCCGCGCCGTGTAGGTCCCCGGGCACCAGTCGCCACCGAGTTGCGCCGGGCCAACGCTCACCGTCGCCTGGCGACCGGCTGCCAGCGCTGGCAGCGGCTGCTCGTGGATCCCGATGCAGCCGGCTTTCTGCTGGCCCATGACGCTCAGCGTCGCCGACACCTCGTCGTGGCCCTGGACGGTGCCGGTGTCCGGCGCCACGAAGGCGAAGTGGATGACCGAGCTGCGGCGAGCCCGACGCCGGGGTGGCCGTCAGCGGGCCCGATGCGGGACCGACCCCCGGAGTGGTGGCGCTCGTGGTCGTGGTGGCGGTGGTCGGGGTCGAGGCGGTCGGCGGGCGTCGAGGTCGTCGGCGCTGACGAGGTCGGCGGAGCCGCTCCCGCCGCACCGCTGGTGCTCGTCGTGTTCGAGCTCTGGGCGCACCCGGCGAGGGCAACGGCGAGCGCCGCGAACGCCGCGGCCACGGCCAGACGCGCGCGGGCGCGAGGGTGGGCGGAGCGCGTCATCGACCCGGCTCCACCGTCAGCCGGCACTGTCGACGAACGACCGCAGCGCCGACTTGGCCCCGTCGACCACGGGTTCGCCGTGCGCGAGCAGCAGGCGGTCGAAGTCCAGCTCCAGCAGAGCGCGATAGGCGGCGCGCAGCCCCTCCTTGGTCTGCTCGGGCTCGTCCATGAGCCAGGCGGGCACGAACGTCAGCCCGTCGACCCCGGGCCAGCGCACCACGCCGTCGGCGCAGGCGAGAGCCCGATGGGCGGGAATGTGCAGCGCGGTCTCGTCCGGGCAGATCGCCCCAACCTCGTGGACCACGATCCCGCCGGGGAGCTCGTCCCCGAATTCGAACGGCGTCACCTCGCCGCGGCCCTCCAGCTCGGGCAGGCCGTTGGCGATGCAGTGCACCTCGCAGCCGAAGGCCTCCCGCAGCCGCCAGGAGTCGCGATCGTGGTGGCGGTTGGACAGCACGATGTGCCGCGGGGCCGCCTCGCGCTCGCGTGAACCAGTCCGGTCCGTCCGGCGGAAACATAGGATCCAGCAGCACACACTCCGTTCTCGAGGTAATACGAGCTCACCGTGCTGCCGATATGAGGGTGACGGGCGGTCCAGTGCCACAGCCCTGGAGCGATTTCCTCCACGATTTGAGGCTACCCCGGATGGGCGAGATGGGTTTGACCGTTGATCCGTCAACTAGACTCTGAGCATGGAAACGTTCGCGGAAACAGGACTTGAGGGCGCCGCCCTCGATGCGTGGCGCAGCTATCTGCAGAGCCACGCGTCGATTGTGCGCGTGCTCGATGCCGACCTGGCCGCCGAGCACGGTATGACTACTAGGGACTACGAAGTCCTGCTCTATCTGTCACAGGCCGAGGGCCGGCGACTGCCCATGTCGGCGCTGGCCGAGAGCACGATGCTCACCCGCTCCGGGATCACCCGGCTGGTCGACGGGCTCGTCGAGTCGGGGCTGTGCGAGCGGGTTGCGTGCCCCAACGACGCCCGCGTCTCCTACGCCCAGCTGACCGACCCGGGCTACGAGAAGCTCCGCCAGGCCGGCTGCTCGCACGTGGCCAGCATCCGCCGCCTCTTCCTCGAGCACTTCTCGCCCGAGGAGATCGAGCAGCTCGCCACGCTGCTCGGCCGCCTGCCGGGCGCCGGCGCCGGCGGCCGCTGCACCGCCGAGTAGCGGCCTCGCCCGAGGACGGGCGTTGGTGCGGGTCGGCGCACGCCCGCGACGGGGGCGATCCCCCGCGCGTCGGTGGGCCGGCGCACCCCGCGGAGATATGCTTGACAGCGCAAGCATCTGTGACTATATTTGGTTGCGGACTCAACAACTCGTCAACCAAGAGGAGCACCGCCCCCAATGTCCGCAACCACACTGACGCAGATCCCCAGCGCCGTCTACAACGTCGACCCCAGCCACTCCAGCGTGGGCTTCGAGGTCAAGCACATGGGGATCGCCACCGTCCGCGGCCGCTTCGGCACCTTCGAGGGCAAGATCGACGCCACCGGTGACGCCCCCGTCCTCGAGGGCAACGTCGACGTCGCCACCATCGACAGCGGCGACGCCAACCGCGACGGCCACCTGAAGGGCCCCGAGTTCTTCGATGCCGATCAGCAGCCCAAGATCAGCTTCCACTCCACCGCCACCGAGGTCGGTGCCGGCGGCCAGATCACCCTCCAGGGCGAGATCACCATCAAGGGCATCACCAAGCCGATCGAGCTCACCGGCGAGATCGCTGAGAACGGCGAGGACCCCTGGGGCAACGAGCGGATCGGCCTCGAGCTGACCAGCTCGATCGACCGCCGCGAGTTCGACCTCAAGTGGAACCAGACCCTCCCCAACGGCAACCTCCTCGTCGCCAACGAGGTCAAGCTGCTGGTGAGCGTGTCGGCCGTCAAGAGCGCCTAGCTCGATGCGGATCCTCGGAATCTCCGGCAGCCTGCGTGCAGCGTCGTACAACACGGCGCTGCTGCGGGCCGCCGCACAGGTGGCGCCCGACGGCGTGACGATCGACATCTACGAGGATCTCGAGCTTCTCCCCCCGTTCAACGAGGACCGCGAGGACGCTCCGCCCGCCGAGGTGGAGCGTCTGCGCGCCGAGCTCGAGAGTGCCGACGCCGTCCTGTTCGCCACGCCTGAGTACAACACCACCATCCCGGGCCAGATCAAGCACCTGGTGGACTGGGCCTCGCGGCCGCATGGCCCCGACTCGGCGCTGTGGGGCAAGCCCGTCGCCGTGATCGGCGCGAGCATGACCGACTACGGCGCGATGTGGGCCCAGGACCACCTGCGCAAGGCACTGGGCATCGCCGGCGCGCGCGTCCTCGACAAGGAGCTCGCGATCCCCAAGGCGCACGACCTCTTCTCCGCCGATGGCGAGCTGACCGATCCCGAGACGCGGGACCGGCTGGCCGAGATCGTGGCGGACCTGGTCGCCCATCACAGCCGTTTCTCCGCCGCCGCGGCGGCGTAGCCTGGAGTCAATGGACCCGATGAGCCCGACACACCCCTCCCCCACGTCACTGCAGGCCGCACCGGCGATCGCTGCGGACACCTCGCTCGGCGCGGTCAGCCTGACCGTGTCGGACCTCGCTCGCAGCCGCGCGTTCTATGAGATCGCGCTGGGACTGAGCGTGCGCGATGCCGAGGACGGCTCGCTGGCGCTGGGGGTCCCGGGCGGCGCCGACCTCGTCCGGTTGCACGGCGACGCGTCGGCGCCCGCGCTGGACCGGCGGGCGACCGGGCTCTATCACCTCGCCATCCTTCATCCGACGCGGCTTGACCTCGCCCATGCACTGGCCCGGCTGGCGTCGGCGCAGTGGTCGCTGGACGGGGTGGCCGACCACCTCGTCTCAGAGGCGCTGTACCTGTCTGACCCCGACGGCAACGGCATCGAGCTCTACCGCGACCGCCCGCGTGGGGAATGGAGCTACGCCGACGGTCAGCTCCAGATGGCGACGCTGCCGCTGGACCTGCGCAGCCTCGCCGACGAGCTCACCGCCGCCGACGGGCCTCAGCCCACCGTGCCCGCGGGCACGACGATCGGCCACGTGCACCTGCAGGTGGCGAGCATCCCTGATGCCGAGGCGTTCTACCACGGGGTGCTCGGCTTCGACGTGACCACCCGTGGCTATCCGGGTGCGCTGTTCGTCTCGGCCGGCGGCTATCACCATCACCTCGGCCTCAACACCTGGCACAGCGCCGGTTCGGGCCCGGCGAGCCCCGGCGCGGTGGGCCTGCGCTCCTACGAGGTGGTCCTGCCCGACCGCACCGAGCTTGACCGCGTCCTGGATCGCGTCCGAGACGCCGGCCTGTCGCCTGACTCCGAGAGCGCCGACGCAGCCGCGGTCCGAGACCCGTCGGGCAACCTCGTCATCCTCGTCTGTCGCTGAGCGCCGCCGGGGCAGCACACCCCGACGGCGCCGCTAGTCTTCGGGGCCTCGGCGACGTGGCGGAGTGGCTACGCAGCGGCCTGCAAAGCCGTCTACACCGGTTCGATTCCGGTCGTCGCCTCTCAGTCAGGAGCGCCGGCCCGGCTCAGCGCCTGACGCAGCGAAAGCCGATGTGGCTGGTGGAGGTGTCGGTTGCCTGGGGTTGGCGGGCGGCGGGCCGGTAGCGCAGGCAGTAGCTCGGCGCGCAGAGGTGTGATCCGCCCTTGATCACGCGGCGGGGGATCTGTTCTCCGGGGCGGCCGACGTCATAGCTGGCGTCGGGGCGTTCGACGCGCGGGTTGGCGGGCGGCCCGCAGCAGGGCTTGACCGGCGTGTTGGCGCCCGCCCCCCGGGGCGCGTAGTAGTCGACGGTCCATTCCCACACGTTCCCGGTCACGTCGTGGAGCCCGTGCGGATTCGGCGGGAACAGGCCGACCGGGGTGGTTCCCCGCCAGCCTCGGGCGCCGGTGTTGCGCCACGGGAAATCGCCCTGCCAGAAGTTGGCCATGAGCTCACCGTCCGGATGCATCTCGTCGCCCCAGGCGAACGTCGCACGCTCGAGACCGCCGCGCGCCGCGTACTCCCACTCGGCCTCGGTTGGCAGCTCCTTGCCGGCCCATTGCGCGTAGGCCGTGGCGTCCTCGTAGGCGACGTGCGTCACCGGATGATCCTGGCGGTCGGCGTTGCCGCTGCGCGGGCCCCATGGATGGCGCCAGTCGGCGCCCGGCACGTACGCCCACCATCGCCCGGGATCGTCCAGCGGAACGGGCTGAGGCGTGGGGTGGAACACGGCGGATCCGGCCACCAGCAGGGCAGGGTCGGCCTCCGGGTAATCCGCAGGTTCCGGGGCCCGCTCGGCGAGCGTCACGTAGCCGGTCTGCTCCACGAACCGGGCGAACTGACCGACGGTGACCGGCCCACGGTCGATCGCGAAGCCGTCGACCGAGACTTCTCGGACCGGCTGCTCCTCGGCATAGAAGCGCTCAGACCCCATCGTGAACATCCCCGGGGGGATCTCGACCATCTCGTCATACGCCATTGGCCTTGCCTTCCTCAACCCGTAAGGGCGGTGATCGCGTCGCCGACGAGCTTCGCCCCGATGATCAGGCAGATGACCGCCATGATCGTGGCGTTCTCGCGCGCCATCCAGTCGTGCAGTCCCCTGAGGATGTTGCCACCGCGATCGCCCATCACGAAGTAGATCCCGACCGGTACGCCCACACCGAGCGTGGCGATCACGATGAACACCGCGAGCGCCACCGCCTGGCTCGAGGCACCGGCTCCCGTCTGCGCGATCGCTGCTGCCGCCCCGACCGTGAGCAGCAGGTTCTTGGGGTTGATCGCAGACAGCGCCACTCCCATCGCAATCGACCTGCCGGGAGTGAACTTGTCGATCGTCTTCATCCAGCCAGGCAGCTTCGGCTCCTCCTCCCCATGCGGCCGTCCGCGCCACTGCCTGGCGGCCAGCAGCCACAGGAGTGCGCCCAGCACGATCTCGAGGATGCTGACCCAGGTTGCCGGCGCGCCGTGCTTGGCGGCCGAAGCGCCCCCGGCCACGAGCAACACGACCGTTCCCAGTACGGCGAGTCCGACCACCCAGCCCAGCAGGAACGCGGGCCCGTTCCGGCGCCCCTTCGGGGTGGCGAGCATCAGCACGACCCCGATGATCGGCACCGGGCTGAGGGCAACGCCGACCGCGAAGGACAGAACCTGCCCGATCGCCTGACCCATCAGCTCCCCTCCACATCGTCGGGTTTGCCGAGCGACGGGCGGTCGGCCGTCCCGCCGAGCGCTTGGACCGCCGCGTCGATCGTGTGAAAGATCCGGCCATCGCCGAGCTCTGTGACCAGACCGGCGCGCCGGGCCATCCTGATCACCGGCTGCCTGACGTCGGCGAGTGCGACATCGATGCGGGCCGAGCGCATCGTGCGCACCAGCTCGTCGAGCATCTCGGCGCCGGTGATGTCGAGGCGATCGTTGGCCCCGGCATCCAGGATGAGCGCACGCGGGGGCGGGTCACAGGCGCCGACGAGCGTCTTGATGCGATCGCGCACCGGTGTCGCGTTGGCATAGAACAGGGGCGATTCGAGCCGCAGAACGAGCACGTCCGGGATCCGCTCGTAATCGGGATGCCTCCCCACGTCCCCATAGGCCCCGGGCTCACCCGGCACCCGCCCGAGCGATCCGATGTGCGGCCGGCTGGCGTGATAGACGACCAGCAACAGCATCGCCGAGACGCCGATCACGAGGCCGGGCAGGACGTCGATCGTGATCACGCCGAGAAGGGTGGCGAGCGCCAGCCAGAACTCGAGCTGCCGCAGGTCGTGGTAGCGCCGCATTTCGGCGATCTTCCACAGGTGCGAGACCGCGTGGATGATCAACGCCGCCAGCACGGCTTCCGGGAGGTTCTTGAACAGCGGCGTGAGCACCAGCACGGTGACCACGATGAGCAACGCGGCGATCAGCGGCGAGATCTCCGAGCGGGCGCCGGCGCCCTCGTTCACCGCCGACTGCGACAGGCTGCCGCCGCCGGCCAGGCCGCCGACCAGTCCGGATCCGAGGTTGGCGGCGCCGAGCGCGATCAGCTCCTGGTTGGGGTCGATCTCGTACCCGTACTTGGTCGCGAAGGTGTCGGCGGCACCGAGCGATTCGCTGAAGATCACCAGCAGCATCCCGCCGCCAGCCGCGATGAGCGGCACGATGTCGGCGCCGTGGACCGACGGCACACCCGGAGTGGGAAGCCCGCTGGGGACGTGACCGACGATCTCGACTCCGTGCGACGACAGGCTGAAGACGGAGCTGACCAGAATCCCGAGCACGAGCGCGATCAGTCCCCCCGGGATCTTGGGGGCCAGTCGCTCGAGCGCGAACAGCAGCCCGATGGCACCGGCGCCGACCGCCAGCGTCGGGGCGTTGGTGTTGCCGAGATGGCCGATCAGGTGGACGAACTGCGCGATGGTGTCCCCCGATCCCTTCTTGATCCCGAAGAGCTTCGGCAGCTGGCTCACCGTCACGAAGATGGCCAGACCGAACACGAACCCTTCCATCACCGGCCGCGAGAGGAACTGCGCCACGAACCCCAGCCGCAGCAAGCCCGCGATCAGGAACAGGCCACCGCAGAACATCACCAGGACCGCCGCGTCGGAGGCATACCGGGACGCGTCCGCCCCCGCCACGCCGCCGACCGAGGAGGCAAGCAGCACCGCCGCCGCGGACGTCGCCGCCGCCACCAGATGGCGGCTGGTGCCAAACACCGCATAGGCGGCGAGCGTCACCAACAGCGTGTACAGCCCGGCCTGAGGGGGCAGCCCGGCCAGGCCCGCGTATGCGATCGACTCCGGCACCAGCAGACCCCACACCGTCGCGCCGGCGATCACGTCGAAGCGCAACCATCGCCTGTCGTACCCCGGTAGCCACCGGACGATCGGCACGAACCGCCGTACCCCGGACGGCGGCGGCGCCGCCCAGCTCCGCGGATCGACTGCAGGGTCGGCGCTCGTCAGGCTCAGGCTCGCGATAACCAGGAGTTCTGGGCGACGGCCCTCCGCCGCACATCACCTTATTTGGATGATGCTGGCGTCGCGACCCGATGATGAAGATTTTGGAGTCCAGATGAACTCGACTCCGGGAGGGGTGGCCTGATGGCGAAGCCATTCAAGGGCGTAATCAACGTCGACGTGACCGAGTCGGTTCCCGACTGGGGGCCGTACACGCAGCCGATTCTGCCCGAGGGCACCCCCAGCGTGGTCTACATCGTCCTCGACGACGTGGGGTTCTCGGCCATGGAGCCGTTCGGCGGCCTCATCGAGACCCCGAACATCAACCGGATCGCCGATCGTGGCCTCGTCTACACGAACTTCCACACGACCGCGCTGTGCTCGCCGACGCGCTCGTGCCTGATGACCGGCCGCAACCACACCACGAACGGCATGGCAACGATCACGGAGGCCGCCTCGGGCTTCCCGAGCTCCAACGGCCACGTCCCCTTCGAGTGCGGGACGATCGCCGAGGTGCTCGGCGAGCGGGGCTGGAACACCTACATGACCGGGAAATGGCACCTCACCCCTGAGGACGAGATGAACCTGGCGTCGGTCAAGGACCAGTGGCCGATCGGCCGCGGGTTCGAGCGTTTCTACGGGTTCCTGGGCGCTGAGACCAACCAGTGGTATCCGGATCTGGTCTATGACAACCATCCGGTCGAGCAGCCCTCGCTGCCGGAGGAGGGGTATCACCTGACGACGGACCTGACCGACCGCGCGCTGTCGTTCATCCAGGACTCGAAGGCGATCGCGCCCGACAAGCCGTTCTTCCTCTACTTCTGCCCGGGCGCGTGTCACGCGCCGCACCACGCCCCGAAGGAGTGGGCCGACAAGTACAAGGGCAAGTTCGATATGGGCTATGAGGCCTACCGGGAGCTCGTGTTCGAGCGGCAGAAGAAGCTCGGCATCGTCACCGATCAGGCTGAGCTGTCGCCGATCAATCCGTACATCGACGAGACGAGCGCGGACGGAAGCAAGGACTGGCCCGAAGCCGACACCGTTCGCCCCTGGGACGAGCTCTCCGGCGACGAACATCAGCTGTTCGCGCGCATGGCCGAGGTCTACGCCGGGTTCCTCAGCCACGCCGATCACCACATCGGCCGGCTGCTCGACTATCTGGAGGACTCCGGCCAGCTCGACAACACGATCATCGTGCTCGTCTCCGACAACGGAGCCTCGGGCGAGGGCGGACCGAACGGATCGGTCAACGAGAACGCGTACTTCAACGGGATTCCGGACCAGATCGAGAACAACCTCAAGTATCTCGACGTCCTCGGCAGCCCGCGCACCTACAACCACTACCCGACGGGATGGGCGTGCGCGTTCAACACGCCGTTCAAGCTGTGGAAGCGCTACAGCAACTGGGAGGGCGGCACGGCAGACCCGATGATCGTGTCCTGGCCGGCCAAGATCACCCAGACCGGTGTCCGGCGTCAGTTCACGCACGCAGTGGACATCGTGCCGACGATCTACGAGTGCTTGGCGGTCGAGCCCCCCGAGGCCGTCAAGGGGCACACCCAGTTTCCGATCGAGGGTGTCAGCTTCGCGGCGACCTTCGGCGACGCCGACGCCAAGACTGACAAGCAGACGCAGTTCTATTCCATGGGCGGGACCCGGGCGATCTGGCACCAGGGCTGGAAGGCGACGGCGGTGACGCCGTCGGCGCCCGACATGTGGGCGGGCTACGCGACGCAGCGATGGGAGCTGTTCAACACCGAGGACGATCCGACCGAGAGTCACGACCTCGCTGGCGAGCATCCGGACAAGCTCCAGGAGCTGATCGGGCTGTGGTGGATGGAAGCCGGTCGCTACCAGGCGCTGCCGCTCGAGAACCGCAACGCGATCGAGATCCTCACCACCGATCGGCCTCAGCTGTCCAAGCCACGCAACCGCTACACCTACTACCCGGGCGGTTCTGAGATCCCCGAGTCGGTTGCCCCCAACATCCGCAACCGCTCCTACACGATCGCCGTCGAGCTCACGATCGATACCGCCGAGGCCGGCGGCGTGCTGTTCTCCCACGGATCGCGCTTCGGCGGCCACGCGCTCTACATCAAGGACGGCAAGCTCAAGTACGTCTACAACTGGGTCGGTCTGGAGGAGCAGATCGTCGAGTCCACCGAGCCGGTGCCGACCGGGCACGTCGTGCTGTCGGCGTCGTTCGAGCGAGAGGGCGACTCCATGCCGGCGCAGGGCACGCTCACGCTGCACATCCGCGAGAAGCCGGCCGGCAAGGGGCAGATCAAGACCCAACCAGGAAAGTTCTCGATCGCCGGCGAAGGGCTCAACATCGGCAAGGAGGGCGCCGAGCCAGTCACCGATGACTATCCGGGTGAGTACCCGTGGGCGTTCGTCGGCGGCACGATCAAGCAGGCGATGATCGACGTCAGCGGCGATCCGTTCGTCGACCTCGCCCAGGAAGCGCGCATGGCGCTGGCGCGAGACTGACACGTGACGACGGATATGACTCACACCACGCTGGCGTCCTGGAGCGACACGCCGGCGCGCCAGGCGATCGTCGAGTTCGTGGACACGGTGACTCGTGAAGGCGGCCCGGGTTACGTCCCGCCGCCGGAGCGTGTCGCGGTCTTCGACAACGACGGCACGCTCTGGTGCGAGAAGCCGATGCCGATCGAGCTCGGGTTCGTACTGCATCGCCTGGCCGAGATGTGCGAGACCGACGCCGCTCTCCGAGAAAGGCAGCCGTGGAAGGCGGCCTACGACCGTGACTATGAGTGGCTGGGCGCGATCATGACCAAGCACTATCACGGTGACGACAACGACCTCAAGGTGCTGATGGGCGGCATCGTGCGCGCGTTCGCCGGGGTGACGGTCGAGGCGTATGGTGACGCCGCGGAGGCGTTCCTGAGCGCGCCACACCCCACGCTCGAGCGCCGGTTCCGTGACTGCGGTTACCTTCCGATGATCGAGCTCCTCGGTTACCTCGAGGCGAACGGCTTCACCAACTACATCGCCTCGGGCGGAGACCGTGACTTCATGAGGCCGGTCACCGAGGAGATCTACGGAATTCCGGCCGAGCGCGTGATCGGCAGCTCCAACGCCCTCAGCTACCAGGAGGATGAGCACGGCGGGACGATCGTCTATCTCGCGCAGCCAGACGTCTTCGACGACGGACCGATGAAGCCGGTGCGAATCTGGAGCCGCGTCGGACGGCGCCCGATTCTCGCCGGCGGCAACTCCAACGGCGACGTGCCGATGCTCCATTACGCCGGGACCAAGGCCCGGCCCGGCCTCCGCCTGCTCCTCCTCCACGACGACCCAGACCGCGAATTCGACTACTCGGACGGCGCCGAGGAGTCACTGGAGCGGGCGCACAAAGATGCCTGGACGGTGGTCAGCATCAAGCGCGACTGGGCAACCGTGTTCGCGGACGCGTAGACGGCGGACGATCCCGGCGGAGCAGGTCTGCGGGTCGTCCGCTACCCATCAGCGTGTCGGGCGGTCGCGGGAACCCGCGGTCAGACCTGTTCGCTTAGCCCGCGCCCGGGCACAATAACCTCCGTGACCCTGGAGAATCCTCACCATCACGCGCCCCGGGCCGGCCAGACGGTCCTGCGGCCCGCGGGGGCGGGCGCCGCCCCGGCACACCAGGTCGAGGCGTTCGCCCGGCTGAGTGACCCGGCGCTGTCAGAGCTCGGGCTGGAGGAGTTCCTGGATGAGCTGCTGCTCCGCGTCCAGGACGCCCTCAGCGTCGACACGGTCGCGATCCTCCTGCACGACCGTGTGACCGAGCAACTGGTGGCGCGGGCGGCCAAGGGGATCGAGGAGGAGGTCGAGAAGGGCGTACGGATCCCGATCGGCCAGGGCTTCGCGGGTCGAATCGCCGCCGAGCGGGTGGCGATCTTCGTCGCCGACGTCGACCACGCCGACATCCTCAATCCGATCCTGCGCGAGAAGGGGATCCATTCGCTGCTCGGCATTCCGCTGGTCGTCGAGGGTGAGCTGATCGGCGTGCTGCACGTCGGGTCGCTCGTGCCCCGGGAGTTCGGTGAGCGCGACCTCGCCGTCCTCCAGGTGGCGGCGGCGCGCGCGGCGCCCGGCATCGAGCGTGCCCGGCTCTTCTCCGAGCTGGAGCGCGAGCATCAGGTCGCCATGGTCCTGCAACGCAGCCTGCTGCCCAAGCGGCTCATCGACGTCATCGGGGTGACCACCGCCGCCCGGTACCTGCCGGCCAGCGACGAGGTCGGCGGTGACTGGTATGACGTGTTCGAACTGGCCCGAGGGCGCCTGGGCGTGGCGATCGGCGACGTCGTGGGCCACGGTGTGCGTGCTGCCGCGCTCATGGGCCAGCTCCGCACTGCGTTGCATGCCTACGCCATGCAGGACTATGGCCCAGCCCGGACCCTGGAGCTGGTGGACCGCTTCGTACAGGCCATGCCCGACTACGCGATGGCCACCGCCGCCTACGCGGTGCTGGAGCCCGACACGGGCGAGGTGCAGATCGCCAGTGCCGGCCATCTGCCGCCGGTGGTGATCAGCCGCGACGGCGGCCGCGTGGTCGACATCACCCCGTCGGCGCCGCTCGGGGCGTTCTCCTACGGCCGGGTGCAGGAGCAGGAGCTCGTGCTGGCCCCCGGCGAGACGCTGGTCTTCTACACCGACGGCCTTGTGGAGCGGCCCGGCACCCCGCTGAACGAGTCCATCGACGAGCTGCTCGAGGTGTTGAGGGACGCGGTGTCGGTCGACGATCTGTGCCGGCGCGCCGTCGACCGCATGGTCCCGTCCGGGCGTCTGCGCGACGACGTCGCGATCGTGGCCATCCAGAACGGAATGATCGACGACGAATTGGACCTGCATCTGCCCGCCGACCCCAAGATCCTGGCCGAGATCAGGCTGGTGCTGCGGCGCTGGCTCCGGCATCAGGGGGCCAACGACTCACAGACGATGGAGATCACGCTCGCGGTCAGCGAGGCCTGCACCAACGCGATCGAGCACGCCTACTCCCCCGCCCCCGCCGAGTTCAGCCTGCGTGCCACGGCCGGCGACGGGCAGATGACCTTCGTCGTCACCGACGCAGGCCGCTGGCGCGCTCCCCGCGGGCAGGACCGCGGCCGCGGCCTCACGATCATCCGGGCGGCCATGGATGAGGTGGAGGTCAACTCCTCCGAGACGGGGACGGAGATCGTGATGCGCCGGAAGCTCACGCCGTGAAGCTGGCCGACATCCAGTTCTCAGACCGCGAGCGCGTGGTGATCGCTCGGCTCACCGGCGAGGTCGACCTCTCCAACGCCGACAGCATCGAGAGCGCGATCGCCGAGGCGACGCCCAACCATGCGCTCGCGTTGATCCTCGACATCGGCGCGCTGGATTACCTGGACAGCGCCGGGATCCACCTCATCTACAAGCTGCGCGAGAAACTGCGTGCGCGTGGGCAGCGCCTGCGGCTGGTCATCCCGGCCGACTCGCCCGCCAACGACGCTCTGCGGCTGGCCGGGGTGTCACGCAACGTCGACACCGCCGAGAGCATCGACGCCGCGATGGCGGAGTTCACGGCCGAGGCCGCGGCCGCCGAGGTCACCGATCCAGGCAGCGCCTGAGCCGGCGTCGCCGGCGTCTCAACGGGCTGTGACCGACGTCCCTGCGCTCCAGGCGCCCGATCTTCCGGAGCTGGAGGAGGTGTCGTTGCCCGCCGCCGCGGACGCGATCGATCTGACCGGCGCGCTGGTGGCCGGCGATGGCGGCGCGGTCCAGGCTGGGCGTGTCCGGCTGCGGGAGTCCGAGCTGCGGGGCGTCGTGCTCGAGCCCGGGAACGTGCCGGGCCTGACGTTGGCCGATGTGATCATGCGCGACTGCGGGCTGTCCAACGTGGACGGGCGCGAGGGCCGGCTCGCCCGCGTCGAGGTGCACCGCTCTCAGCTCGTGGGCTTCGGCCTCAGCGGCGGCGACGTCCGGGACCTGCGGGTCCTCGACTCCTCGCTCCAGCTGGCCTCGTTCGCCTCGGCGACACTCCGCAACGTGGTCTTCGAGCGGGTCAACCTCGCCGAGGCCTCCTTCATGCACGCGCGCCTCGAGGCCGTGGCCTTCGTGGACTGCCGCCTGGAGGGCGCCGACTTCCGCCACGCCAAGGTGGCCGGCTGCGCGATCCGCGGCGCCTCGCTCGACGGCGTGCTCGGCGTCGAGTCCCTGCGCGGCCTGCGGATGCCCTGGCCCGACGTCCTCGCCTCGGCGGGCGCCCTGGCCGCCGCGCTGGGGATCGACGTCGAATCCGACTGACGGCGCGCGCGGCAGGCGCTCCGCGGCCCGAAGGCCGCAACAGAGCGCCGACCATCGCACGTCGCCCCTCTTCATCCTGGATCGGAGCCTCACCCAGGTACTTCCCATGACATGCGCCGGGCTAAACCCCGGGCCGCGTGCGTGCCCTGCCGCTCATCGGCTCCGCGTGCCGGGCGCGGAGCGCGTCCGCAGGTCCGGGCGCGGGTTATACTCGGCCACCTCGCGGCTGTAGCTCAGTTGGCTAGAGCGTCTGCTTGCCATGCAGAAGGTCGAGGGTTCGAGTCCCTTCAGCCGCTCTCTCAGAAAGCCCCGGTCGTGCGGGGTTTTTTGTTGCCCGGAACCGGTTCACTGAGGCGATTTCGGCCGGCGCTACCACCCGGCGCTACCACATCGCGATTCCCGCTCGACCATCCGCTGATTTGGGTCGAGCCGGCTGTGGCTCCGACCGATGCCGTTCTCATCAGCGCGCCTCGTCCCAGAAAGCAGCTGCGTCTGCGCCGTCCCGATCAGTGCCGTGTCTGCTCCACCGAGCTCCCGGTAGGCACCACGGCGATCTGGGACCCGACAGCGCGAACGGTCACGTGCATGGGCTGCAGCGGCCCTGAGGTCACTGCCGGCCCCACCGCCCCGATCGATCCCGGCCAACCGGGTGCGAGTGCACTGCGCGAGTACCAGCGGCGGCACGACGCGCGTGACCAGCGCGCCCGCGACAAGTTAGGCGGGGTCGGGGCCTTCCTCGTCAAGCTAACCGACGAGCCATCGAGCATCCGCGTCTGGCAGCAGGGTGGCAATGGCGAGGTCCGGGTCGGCGCCCGCTTGGAAAAGCTGCTCGACGGGACGGGCGTCCGGCTGCTCCACGACCGCCGCGTACCCGGGCACGGCCAGGCGAACATCGACCACATCGCCGTCGGACCGGGAGGCATCACCGTCATCGACGCCAAGACCCACCGCGGAAGGATCCGGCGCGACTGGGAGGGCGGACTCTTCTCCGAGCGACGAACGATCCTCCGCATCGACGGCCGCGACCAGACCAAGCTGATCACCGGCGTCGAGAAGCAGATCGCCCACGTCCACGCCGCCCTCGCCGACCTGGACGTTGCTCACGAGATCGACGTCCGAGGCGCGGTCTGCTTCCCAAACGTCGACGGACTCCCGCTGTTCGGCCGGATCGAGATCCGCGGGATCATCGTCGACGGCCCAAAGCCGGTGGCCCGGCTTGCCACACGCCCGGGCGGCCTTGAGCAAGCCCTCGTTGAGCGCGTCGTGGGCCAGCTCGCCCAGGCCCTCCCCCCTGCCTAGAGCGACCGTGCCTTTGGCAACCCCGCGCGATCGCGTGCGTGGCAAAGGACTCGCCCGGTCGGGCACCCGTGAGCAGACGAATGCGATCGCCAGAGCCGGCGCGTCGCAGATGTCGGGGCGCCGCGCGCACGGCCCGGCTCATGCGTGTCGGTGCATATGGGGTCTCACTGGAGCAGGTTGAGCGATGGGCCGCTGAGGAGCCGATCGTTGGGCCCTATGGGGTTAGTCTGGGGATGTGCATCTCACGTCCGTCGGCCCTGAGGACTGACAGGACCACCCCTGATTCACGTAGTGTTCCGCGATGGTTTCCGCGTTCTCCTGAGTATCACCGTGGATGTCGACCACGCACTCGGCGACGCCAGGCTTTTGCGGATCCCCCTTGATATGGATGTCGATGCCCGCAAGTCCGGCCTCTAAGCGCCCCGCGCGCACGATCCTTCGTAACCCGGCGGTCGCAGCCTCTACGTCTCTGGCACCGCCCGTATACGCCGGCTTGCTTCTTTTTTGGGCAGATTCCACAGGGCTCTCCCCGTGAGTTGAATGTCCTTGAGTGTTTAAGGTTCCCACCGCGGCCTGGCCCAAGTCAAGTGGATCTCACCGCGGCCTGGCACAAGTCAAGTGGATCTGGTAGGCGCCTGACGACTGGTGCGTGAGCGGGCATCTATTACGAGGTTCGTCGTCCGCTGTAGCTCGGCGGCATTGGTGCCACTACCAGCCGAGCGCCGCCTTCACCTTCACCAAGGCGTTCACGAGAGGCGTGCTGGTGTCGGGTTGGACGAATACGACGCCGCGATCACGGCGGCTGGCTGCTCATGATGATGAGAGCGGCTAGGTGACCGCCTGGCACGATCACGGGATCCACGCCAACGCGCTCGCATGCAATGCGTCGCTGGAACTCGAGCGGGAAGAATCGGTCGTCGTGGCCGGCGACGACATTTGGCGCACCATCGGCGCGCTCGTCAAGCCACCCGAACAGTTCGGGGTTTCCGCAGCCTTGCTCGCTTCAGATGGTCGACCTGCAGACGCGAGATCAGATTACGTCGGCGGCCTTCGTCGATGTAGGTGAGAACGTCCGGTACATTGTGGCAATCGCAACGAACACGCCTGCGAGTCGACATCAGACGAGGAGACATCCATGCCAGAGACGGAATCGGGTTCCCGACTCGTTACCTCAATCAACGACGTGCGCGAGCTGGAGGATTTTCTCTACTCGCTGGTACCGGAACTCGCGCGTCGCAAGCTCCGCAAAGACCAGGACATCTCGCCGATTGTCGAAGAACTGGGGCTTCAGGTCCCCGAGTGCATACGCGGGTCGGCGATCACGTGGCCAGGCGCACCCAGACCCATAGAGAACGATCAAGAGCCTGGCACAGTCATGGTGTTGGCACGACCCGCCGAGGGATTGGGGCAGGGCTCCTACTGCCTCGACATCCCGATCAAAAATCCGCCCGGGGTTGTCCGGGTCTGCGTCGAATGTCGGTTCTATCTCTTCTGCTGGATCACGGTCAGAACCATCTATCCAGGCTGACTAGGCCCGTCCACCCCCAGCAGACGCAGGTGGGCGCTGCATAGGTAGCACGCCCTCCACGAGCGTTGTTGTGCTTCCCCGCTGGCAGCGAAACCGTGTCTCCGCATGGCTTACGCGATCGCATTCGCTGGCTCAGCGGCGTCCGACCGGGCAAGTCCTTTGCCACGAACCCGACCTCCACCTCACCGGCCTGGCCGGCCACTCGGCGAGGCCGAGTGCGCTGGCCGCACCGGCAGGCGGTCGTCAAATTTCTGGACCGCCCGTCGGAGTGCGGGCCCGATCGCTCAATTGCCTGCGGTCTCCCACTCAGTGCGAATCTGACCGAGTTGTGCAAACGCGTCAGCTGGCGCGGCGGTCGGTAGTACGAGGTAGGCGAAGTCCCAGATATCGTGTAGCAGGCGCAGGAAGCGCAGTCGCTGGTTCCGGTTTCGGACGTAGTTGTTGGCGCTGAAGACCGCCCCGACGATCGCCAGCACGACGCCGAGCACAACGATGACCCAGCCGGCGAGGTGGTTCGTCTTGATCAGCCCGGCGCCGATGGCTGACATGACGGAGCCGATTGCTGCTCCGCCGCCGGTGGCAAGTGGGCCGCCAAAGCGCGACTCCCAGGCCTGATGTTGCTGGCCGGCCTTCGCTCGATCGTAGTCGCGGCTGACGTTCGCACTCAGCTGGTGGAGGTCGGCCAGAACTCGCCATCGCCAGCCGGTAGGCTCGGCAAGGTCTGCAGGGACTTCGCCGCCGCTGGTTGGCTTCGCTGCTTCGCCCGCCTCTCGTAGCGCCGCCGTGGCCCACGCCAGCCGCGTCTCGGGGTTGAAGACATCAACGCCGGGGGCGATCTGCTCAGGATCGGGACGAGGCGGTGTGGGCCCCGCTCCGCGTGAGTCACTCAGCTCGTCTGATTGGTCGTTGTCGGTGACTGTCATCGTCACGCCTCCGTTCCAAGCACCGCAACGACGTAGGCGCCGCGTGGTACGAGTCGGCCCGCAGCCGGACTCTGTCGGATCACCAGATCGCCCTTCCCGGCCAGGCGGAGTTTCAGCCCCGCCTGCTCAACCGCCGCCGCCGCCTCCTGACGCTGATCCCCGAAGATGTTGGGGACCGCAACCGCGGGGAGTGACAGGGCCGGCGACTGTTCCCCGTCCGGAAGCTCGACGAACGCAGCCTCGCCGGCGAGGGTCGTGATGACGTAGGTATCACGCTGTGATCGTCCGAGAGCGAGAACACCACTCCGATGCACAGTGGTGATGCCCACTGTGCTGATTGCTGCTACCGACGCGGGCGTGGACAACGCGACCGCCGGTATCAGGAGGCTGAAGGTCGTCCTTCCAGTGTCGACCGTTGGGCGAATCGTCACGCTAGCGACCTCGCCCAGATCCGTGTTGTTCAGGACTCGGACGTCGGAATCCATAAACGCAAGAGTTCCGTTCGCGTCCTGGTAGATCATGTGGACACGGCCATCGGCTTGTGGCGGCCCGAAGCCGTCCGGATAGTACGCGACGGTGAGTCCATTACCGGTGAGGTGATACGAGTTGGGAGGAACCGTCGGCAACGCGTCAGCCGTTGTGGTGACCAGCGCCGGGGCTGCGAGAGACATGACTGTCCTTCCGTCGGATCGTTAATCGGTTCAGCCGATTCCGGTCGTCGGCTCTCAGGCGATATCCGTGGGAGCGCCGTGCGACGTATTCAGGATGCGTTGTTGTGCTAACAGCGCGGTAACAGGAGGTAACGCCCACACTCCAGCGCCAGCCGAGGGTCGAGAGTCCGACGCGATGACCCGCGCCAGACCTGAGGCGGTCGTCCGTCTCGCCCCCGACTCTGACGATCGCATGCGCCGCCTCGGCACAATCAGGCAGACGAGCGCAACACCGGCACGGCACTCGTCCGCCAGAGGTCACCCCAGGCGACTGCTATGCCACACGCGCTCGTCAGCTCGACACGAGTGCTGGATGATTCCCTGGCGAGCGTTGACGGTGAGTCCTGCCAAACCGGTGCCGGCCCTTCCTAGCCGCGTGCGGACGGGACACGGACATCGACAAGGATTTGGTGCAGCGCCCATAGATGCCGTCTCGGAACGCCTCGTGGTCGGGAGGTTGATCGCCGAGGATCTTCTCGATGTCAGCAAGAAGGTCGCCGCAGATCCGATTGCAGTAGCGCTCGGCCAGCCGATGCTCGTCCTCGACCATGAGCGCTTTGATGATCCTGCCATCACTCTTGCGTCCGTGAATCAGATAGGTGTGCTTTCCATCGCCGCCAATCGCCATGCCTCGCTCCTTTCCGTAGAGATCATCAGGCTCCAACCCACCCTCCCCCTTCGTCAACCGCTACATCGCTCTCTGCCCGAGTCTCGTCCCGCCCCCGCCCGGGCTTTTCAGCTAACTACCGCTGGAGCCCGACTACCCGACACCCACACCACCGGTCTTTCCACGTGGGGGGCGGGTAGTCGGGTTCCGGCGTCACGCGAAAACCCAGCACGGGCGGGGGCGGGGCCGGTCTCAGCTACAGAGCTGCACTCTGTAGTTCGTTCTGTAGTTTGCTCTGTAGCTCCGTAGCCACGCTTGAGGCCCTGAGGTGCCGGCTCTCACGCGGCGACACCGACCGGCGCCGGTCGAGGAGACGCCCCGTGTGCCCGGACGCCGCGTCACCCTGACCGAGCATCGCGAGGTCGACAGCGAGAGTGGGCGAAGCCGACGGTCTCTGCCGCGCGGACACCATCACGCGCTGGGCCGGAATCGTTCTTCGTGGCTGCCGTTCCCACGCGCAGGTCCCCTGATCCCTGGTGGACCGATCTGCCACGAAGCGCGCGGCGACCTCGTCGGAGAACGTGATGCGACCGGCGAAAAGGCACGTCGTTTGAATTCGGACCGCCCGCGGTGGCCAAGCGTGGACTTGCGTGGCCAGCCGTGGACTCCTGTGACCAATAGCCGCAATATGCAGGGAAAACGTGCTAGGATCGCGCAGACCACACCAGAACTGGCGGCTCCCCGACGTATCACGCGTGAGGATGTCCTCACGGTGGCGGACGTCGCCGCGCTGCTTGAGCCGAAGCCGTACACAGTCAAGGAGTACGCGCGCCGCGGGATCCTCCCCGGACGCAAGCTCGGCCGGACGTGGAGGTTTCTCCGCCCTGAGCTTGAAGACGCGATCCGCGGTCTCCCAAATCCGCGCAATTAGCTCCGGGAAACGACACCGGTCGGAGATACGATCGCTCTGTGACCACCATCGCAACACCCACGCCGCTGGCTGCCAATGACCGTCGTATGACGGTCCCGCTCTTCACGCTGCCAGAGTGCGCGACCTATCTGCAGACGCCGCTGTCGACGCTGCACGCATGGGCTCGTCCGAAGGACGGAGCCCCACTGGTCACTGTGCTCCCGGCGTCCGGCCGACAGGCGACCGTGCCGTTCGTCGGCTTCGCCGAGGCGTTCGTGCTGGGGGCCCTTCGCAAGGCTGGCGTCCCGATGCAGCGCATCCGCCCCGCCGTGAAGAGGCTGAACGACGAGATCGGGCTCGACCACGCCCTCGTCTCCCAGCGCGTCTATACCGACGGCGCCGAACTCATCTTCGACTATGCCTCGAGCAGCGATGACGAGGAGTTGCTCACCGTGGTGCGCACCGGCCAGGAGCACCTCGCCGAGGTGATCCGCGACTACCTGCAGCGGATCACCTACGGCAACGACGGCTGGGCCGCCCGGTTGCGGCTGCCGGCATATCACCACGCCGAGGTCACGGTCGATCCCAACCCAGGCGTTTGGCCAGCCGCTGGTCGTCCACGGCGGCGCGAGAGTCGAGGACCTGGTGGACCGCTTCAAGGCTGGTGACGGCTTCGCCGAAATTGCCGCCGACTTCGACGTGCCCAGCGCCGAGGTCGAGGACGTCATCCGGGTTGCCCTCAGACTCCCCGCCTGAGTTATTCATCGACCGCAGTCTCGGAAGGCACATCGTCCCTGACGCACTGCGTGAGGCCGGCGCGATCGTGCACGTCATGGCCGAGGTCTACGGCGAGCGGATTGGCCAGGGGCTCGCTGACACGGACTGGCTGCGCGACGCCGGCGCTCAGAGGTGGGTGGTCCTCATGAAGGACGACAGGATCCGATACCGCCCAGCTGAGCTTGAAGCGCTGACCGTCTCAGCGGTCCGCGCCTTCTGTCTTACCAATGCGAATCTGCGGGGCGCCGACATGGCCCAGCGGTTCGTCGACCAGCTCGCGAGGATCAGTCGGATCGCCAGCGAGCGGCCGGGCCCGTACGTCTACGGCGTCTACGTCGATGGCGTCCGAGCGCTCTGGCCGCGGTGAGGCGGCCGTGGCCCGGGCGCGGCTGCCAAGATGCAGCCGTGTCGTACTCGGCCAACACGGTTGTTGCGATGACGTACTCGATCTTCGACGACGGAAACCTCGTCGCGTCGTTCGAGCATCCAGGCGAGGCGCATAACGCGCTAAGTCGAATCGCTGCGGAAGACTCATACCCGATCGACACGCTCTTGCTCGTCGGCTTCGACGAGCGTGGTTACGCCGTTGCCAGCTGCGCGCCTGGCGAGTCGCTCGTCAAGGCTGACTGATCCCGACCGGCTCCCCCGCTTCGACCTCCGGCGAGGAGGCGAAGATCGCGTCCATCCGCTCGGCCAGCTCGGTCAGCGGCCGGGCGTGCAGGTAGCGCTCGGTCGTCGTGATCTTCGAGTGGCCGAGGAGCGTCTGGACCGTCGCCGGATCCAGGCCGCGGATCGCCAGCGTCGCGAACGTGTGGCGCAGGTGGTGGAACGGCAGCGGGGGCAGGCCGGCGGCGTCGCGCGCGGCGTTGAAGCGGCGGCGGAGCGCGGAGTCGTCGATCGGGTCGCCGGCCGGCCCGCAGAACACGAAGTCGTCGGGGCCGGTGAACCACTCGCGCCGGCTGAGCTCGTCGAGGGCGACGAACGCCTCGCGTGTGAGCGGGACGGCGCGCCACTTGCCGGACTTGGTGCGTCGAGTCGAGCCCGGCCGACATGGCGGCGACGACGACGAGCGTGCGGTCGGCGAAGCGGACGTGCTGCCAGCGCAGCGCGCGCAGCTCGCCCTGGCGCAGGCCCGGTGAAGCCGGCGACGGTGTAGATCGCCGCGTCCTGCGCGTTGGAGCGCTGCTGCTCGATGTCCTCCTCCGTGCTCGCCCAGCGGCGGCCACCGTTGACGTGCTTGCCCTCGCGCGCGGCGCGCGCGAGCGCCAGGATCTGCTCGGCGGTGAACGTCTCGGGCGGCTTGGAGTAGTCCTCGCGGCGCTTATCGCGTCCGCGGACCGGATTGACCGGCAGCGCGAAGGTGTCCGCGCGCGTCGCGTACTCGAACACGTTGGCGAGCGCCTGGCGGTGAGCGTTGACGTTGCGCCCGGCGAGGCCCTCGCGGTCGAGGCCGCGCAGGAAACGCTCGATCTCGGCCGTCGTGATCTCAGCGATCCGGCGGTCGCCAAAGGCGCGCATGATCCGTGCGAGCCGCTGGCCCCCTCCCCGCGCGCCGCTCGCCCGGCGGCGACAGCATCGCGTCGTAGTTGCGCAGAGTCGCCGGCTTCAGGCGCTTGGTGTGCTCGGCCCAGCGCGCCACTCGGCCGCGGCATCGGCGAACGTCGCCTCGCGGTTGGGCTGCGCACGGTCGACCAGCTCGCGCTCGGTCTCGTCGATCAGCGCGTCCATCGCCCGCTCGGCCTCGCGGCGGTCGAGGCAGCCCTCGCGGCGCTCGGCCGCGGCGCCGCCGCCAGCCGCCGGCGCCGTCGGGCTCCACCCACGCCCGCCCGACCCTCCGGTAGCACTGCCGCCCGGTCGAGTCGCGCCACTTGGCGATCGCGTAGACGACGTCGGCCGCCGCCCCCTTCCGGGCCGAAACAGGATCGCCCCGACCGGCTTCCGCGCGTCTCATGAAAGCGAAGTCTAAACCGGCGCTACCACGGCGCTACCACCGGCGCTACCACTTTGATGCCGATATTCGGCCTCTGGAAAGCCCTATAGATATAGGCTTTCCCTAGAACCATCGGACATCAACGGCATCTCGGTCAATTGCCATGCAGAAGGTCGAGGGTTCGAGTCCCTTCAGCCGCTCTCTCAGAAAGCCCCGGTCGTCCGGGTTTTGTTGTCCGGAGCCGGTTCATGCGGACGATTTGTGGGGGGCGCCACCACTCGGTCGGTCGTGTTTCAGCTGTCGGAAGAGGTCATCCTCGCCTGCGGTGTAACCGATAGTCACACCATGGGTTACAGTTGCGAGATGTCGTCAGCGATTGCTCATGGTTCCTCCGGAGCAGCGGCTCGGAGAGCTCGCCGCGCCTCCCGCGAGCAGACGATCGTCGCGGCGACGCGGACGCTGTTTGATCAGCGCGGGACTCAAGACGCTCGGGTCGAGGACATCGCTCGCGCCGCGGGCCTGAACAAGGCGCTGATCTACCGGGCGTTTTCGTCGAAGGATGAGATCTTCGCGCTCACGGCAACGAGCTACCTGGACGAGTTACGCGCGCGGACCGACGCGGTCGAGATGCTGCCGGATGCTGCAGCGCAGTTGCGCCAGGTCCTGACCGTTTTCGCGGACTTCTGCCTTGCGTACCCGGCGTTTCTGGATTGCGGGCTGTCGTTGTTGCGTCGTCCGGCGCTCGAGCTTCGCGAGACCCTGTCTGACGCGGCGTGGTTTCGTGTCTCCCGAGCGGTCGGCAGATGTGTCGGTTCTGTGCAGCGGGTCCTCGAGGCGGGGGCGGAGCAGGGGGTCGTCGAGGTTGACGACCCAGGATTCACCGCCGGTCGTCTGCTGACTCAGATGATGGGTTCGATGCACATGGCTCGGATCGGCGTGTCCCTGCGCGAGGCCGCCCCAGGGGCGGTCACCGCCGTGGCTCTCGATTCCGCGCAGGTGAGAGACGCATGCGTGCGAGACGCGCTCGTAGTCGTGGGCGTCCGAAACGGAGTCGGAGCATGAGCACTCAAGCCCAGGCGATCACGCTGCACGGTCACTCGATCGCCTACGTACAGAAGGGCTCTGGGCCGGTTCTGCTGCTCATTCACGGAATGGCGGGGTCGCTGGCCACCTGGCGCTCGGTCACCGACCCGCTCGCGCGCAACGCCACGGTTCTCGCGGTGGACCTGCCGGGACACGGGGGGTCGAGCCCGGGCGGCGGGGACTACTCGCTCGGATCGCTCGCGGCCGGCCTGCGCGACGTCCTGACCGCTCTCGGGCACGACCGCGCGACGCTGGTCGGACACTCCCTCGGCGGGGGCATCGCGATGCAGTTCGCCTACCAGTTTCCCGAGATGACCGAGCGGCTCGTGCTGGTCTCCAGCGGCGGGCTGGGACTCGAGGTCAACCCCGCGCTGCGCGCCGCGTCGCTTCCCGGAGCCAACCTCTTTCTGTCCGTGACCGCCGAAGCCACGCGACTGGCCTCGGGCATCGCGGGACGTGTGCTCCGCGCGACCCACTCGCCGCCGCGGCCCGGCCTCGACGAGCTGGTGCGCAGCTACGCGTCGCTCGCCGACGCCGACCGCCGCTCCGCCTTTCTGGCCACAGTGCGAAGCGTGGTCGGACTCAACGGTCAGACCGTCCGCGCCGGAGACCGGCTGTACCTGGCCGAGGACCTTCCGGTCCTCCTCATCTGGGGCGCTGAGGATCCGATCATCCCCGTCGAGCACGCCACAGCCGCGCACGCGCTCATGCCTCACAGCACCCTGGCGGTGTTCGACGGCGTCCGCCATTTTCCGCATGTCGAGGCACCACAACGGTTCGTCACGGCGCTGGAGGACTTCCACGCCGGCACCGAGCCAGCCGTCTTCGACGCCGCGAAGTGGCGAGCGCGGCTGCAGGTCACCGACCTGCCCGACTGAGCGTCACAAACCCGCTCGGCCCCAAGTCCCGCGGACGGAGCGATTCAGCTGACGGTGCTCGGCACGGATCTGGTCCCCGGCTCTATGGCATCGATCTGCCCGGCGATCGCTTCCGCCTCCTGCTGCGTCGCGTTGGGCGCCTGATGGAGGTCGGTTGTCGCCGTTCGGTTCGCGCCATCAATCGCCCGCTGAAGCGGTTGCGCAAGCGCCGGTGCCTCGCTGGGCTCGACGCCCTCAAGCACGATCTGGTCGCCTTGGACGATCTCGTTGACGTTGATGCGTAGGTGGCCAACGGCGGCGTGGCCGGTCAACTCTGTGGTCAGGTGAGCGCCCAGGGCCTCCGACCACGATCGGCTCGGGCAGCCAGATAGCGGGACGTAGACACGCACACCGACACATCCGGCGGGACGTGGTTCGCCACGAGCGTGACTGATGATTTCGTAGTGCTCGGACATGCTCTCCCTTCACGGAATGCGCTGCTTGGTGGGCCGTTTCCGGACTCCTGTACAACGTCTGTCCAGGAGCGGCGCCGCGCGTTTCCTGTTGTTGAGCGATGTTCCCACCGATCTCCACGCTCTAAAGCACATTGCCGGCAGAGTCCCCCCGGTTGGGGGTCGACACCGACGACGCCGCTCGGCGCCACGACTGGGCGGTTAGGATCGCGGCGTGAGCGATACCCCGGCTATAACGACGATCGCGGAGGTCATCGCCCGTATGCAGACGATCGATGCCTCGTTGGGCCGCAAGGACGGCGTCGCGATCTTCGACCGTCTCTACCTTGAGGTCACCCGTGCGGTCGACACCGCGAGCGCCGGCACCGAGTTCGAGAATCGGGGGTTCATCGAGCGTCTCGATGTCGTATTCGCGGGTCTGTACTTCGCTGCCGAGGCGACGATCGCCTCGGGCGGCTCGTGCCCCGTGGCGTGGCGTCCCTTGGTCGAGACGCGCTCTCAAGCGCGCGAGCCAATCCAGTTCGCGCTCGCGGGCATGACGGCACACATCAACCACGATCTGCCGATCGCAGTCGTCACCACGTGCGAGGAGCTCGGGCTGGCGCCTGAGGACGACAGCGCGGTGCACCGGGACTACCAGCGCGTGGACGGCCTGCTCGCAACGGTCGAGACGCAAGTCGCCGGATGGTTTGACTCTGGACTGATCGCCGACATCGAGGACGTCACGCCGCAGAAGACCGACGAGGCGGTCGCGATGTGGTCGATCGCCGGCGCGCGTGACGTGGCGTGGGACCACGCCAAGCTCGTCTGGCACCTGCGCGACATGGCCCTGCTCCGCGATGGCTACCTCGACGCCCTCGCTCGCACCACCGAGCTCGCCGCGCGTGCCATGCTCGTGTAGGCCCTCCCACCAACCACCTCGGAGGCGATCATGAACAACGCCCGTCGGCACCCGCGTATCACCGATGTCCAAGATGTCCGAGCGACGTTCGGATCTGGAGCCAGCTCTCGGGGCGTCGATCGCGTGCTCAACTTGTCCGAGGGCGGCATGCTCGTCGCAGACGACACCCTCAAGGTCGGAGAGAGCACGGCGTTTGAGCTGAGCGGTCCGAGCTTCCACTACGCCGGTGTCGCTGAAGTCATGCACCTGACGCACGAAACGATCGGCCTGCGCTTCCTCTCCTGGCAAGCTCGGGACAATCGCCCCTTCCGCTCGCTGATCGAGCAGCGATCAGACTGGCAGGCGCCGGCGAAGGCCAGCGGCCAACGCGCCGACCCTGTCGTACGCCGGGTAGCGGTCCTCACGGGTCCGGCGCGCCGCACGCCTCCGCAGACACCTCCGCCCCCCGCTGAGAGCGGACCTCCTCCCGGGCGCTAGGACCAGGTCGGGAGGATGCGTGATGCGGTTACGGCGCCGCGTGCGTGAGTGGTTCGGCGCCGGCGGCGGCAGCAGTCGCGTTCGCGTCCCATAGGACTGGAGTGATCTGAGCGATCACCGCGAGACGTTCCCGCAGTTCGACGGGCTGGAAGTGCTCTCCGTCGACTCGCGCTGCGTAGGCGGTGAGATCCAGGAGGCAGGCGCGCAGCTCTGATTCGGCAAATCGCATGACCGCATGCGCGCCGGCGGTGGCGAGCGGCGCGAACTGTTCCACCAGCGCCTGCTGCTCCCGCAGCGCCAGAACGTCCTCGACGCTCTCGGTCGGCTGACGACGATGGCGGTCAAGCTGCTCTGACAGCGCCACGAAGATCGCCCGGCTCGCATTGGCCGTGACCGCCGCGGTGATCGAGACCGAGCGGTCCTGCTCGTCGGCGCGAACTTCGAGGATCTGAATCGGATGTTCCTGCATAAGGGGTGGGATTTCGGGGGGATCGAACGTGAGGCGCGAGAGCGCGATCGGCTCTCGGCTGCGGGTATGCCCGCAACCTCATGCTAGGAAACCGCCGGGCCGCCTGTGGTTGCGTGCCTGCATACCCCGCGCCCGGGCCTTCGACCAGGGCTTGTGACCAGGAGGTCCACTGGCGCGAGGAGACGTCCTGAGGAGGAGGGTGCGCAGGGACCAGCACTGGAGCCGCGGACCGTAGGCCTGGCACGCGAAACGTCCTTAGGAGGAGCAGATGTCCGCTACTGGAGTTGCAGGACAGACAGGCAGCGTCGACACCGCGATTCGCCCGTTTGAGGTTGGGTTTCCGGAGGCGGACCTCACCGATCTGCGGCAGCGCATCACAGCGACCCGCTGGCCCGAGCGCGAGACAGTTGACGACGACTCCCAGGGCGTCCCGCTCGCGATGCTGCAGCAGCTCGCGCGCTACTGGGCGACGGACTATGACTGGCGCGCCTGCGAGGCGAGACTCAACGCGCTGCCGCAGTTCGTCACCGAGATCGATGGGCTGGACATCCACTTCCTCCACATCCGCTCCCCGCATGAGGACGCGCTGCCGCTGATCGTGACCCACGGGTGGCCGGGCTCGATCATCGAGCAGCTGAAGATCATCGAGCCCCTCACCCGCCCCACCGCCCACGGCGCCAGCGCCTCCGACGCCTTTCATCTCGTCATCCCCTCGCTCCCAGGCCACGGGTTCTCCGCCAAGCCGGCCAGCCCCGGGTGGGACCCCGTCCGCATCGCCCGAGCCTGGGTGGTGCTGATGAAACGCCTCGGATACGACCGGTTCGTCGCCCAGGGCGGCGACTGGGGCGCGGCCGTCACCCAGACGATGGGCGCCCAGGCCGCTCCCGAACTGCTCGCCATCCACTCCAACATGCCCGGAACCGCCCCCGCCGAGCTCCTCGCCGGGTTCGAGCACGGCGACCCGCCCCCCGCCGACCTCACCGGCGACGAACTGCGCGCCTACCGGCAGCTGAGCAGCTTCTACGCCACCCACGTCGCCTACGCCCAGATCATGGCCACCCGCCCGCAAACCCTCTACGGGCTGGCGGACTCCCCCATCGACCTCGCCGCGTTCACCCTCGACCACGGCGACGGCACCGGCCAGCCCGGGCTCATCGGACAGATCCTCCAGGGCAGCCTCCGCGGCGAGCTCACCCGAGACGACATCCTCGACAACCTCACCCTCTACTGGTTGACGAACACCGGAGTCTCGGCTGCTCGTCTCTACTGGGAGAACAAGGCCGACTTCTTCGACGCCAAGCCCATCACCATCCCATTCGCGATCAGCGTGTTTCCCGACGAGCTCTACCAGGCCCCCCGCAGCTGGGCAGAGCGCGCCTACCCGCACAACCTCCTCTACTTCAACGAGGTCGCCCGAGGCGGGCACTTCGCCGCCTGGGAGCAGCCGCAACTCTTCTCACAAGAGATGCGCGCGGCGTTCCGATCGCTGCGCTAGATGACCACGTCGAGCGTAGGCATCGAGCGATTCAGCTCGTCATCACATGAGGAGGTTCACCAATGACGGGTACGCACGAAGCCGACGGGGTCAGCTTTCGGTCGGTCCTGCCCGAGGACATCGACTGGAAGCCGTTCGCGGCGTTTCCGCCCTCCGCTCGCCTCGCCGTCGTGGCCGGCGATCCGACCGGGCCAGGCCTGTATACGACGAGGGTCAAGGTGCCCGCGGGTGTGAAGCTGATGCCGCACACGCATCCCGAGGATCGCATCTACACGGTCATCTCCGGGGTGTTCTACATCGGCTTGGGCGAGCAGTTCGACGGCGAGAAACTGGAGTCATATCCGCCTGGCGCGGTCATCGTGCTACCTGGCGGCACTCCTCACTTCCACTGGGCCAGATCCGGCGAGTACGTCACACAGATATCGGCGATCGGCCCACTCGGCATGGACTACGTGGCATCGAGTGATGACCCACGCAATGACTGAGTCACGGGCCTGACGGCGAGCGGGAAGGATGGCCGCGCAGGTCCGCTGCGAGTACTGTTGGGACGGAGACGATGGACGGCAAGCGAGTGCTGGTGGTATTCGAGCCTGCGCGCAGCGGCGCAGCGGCACTTGAGCTGGCCCGGGAGCTCGTCGAGCGTGAGGGCGCCACGCTCACCGTCTTGAGCGTCGCTCCGCAAGGCACGTCGGGTCCGCGTTGCGGGAACTCTGCTCTGGACTTCAACCTCGCAGTCCAGGACGCCGTTGCCGGAGACCAGGACCACGCGCGTGCGTGCCTCGAGGAGTTCGACGTCCGCGCCTCCTACGAGTTGCTGATCGATGGCGTCTCGCCGTCGCTGGACGAGTTCACGGCGGCTGGCCACTTCGACCTGGTGCTGCTGCCGGCGCGACGCCGCCCGATGCGAGCACCGGGTCACCCGGCGGCGGCGCGGCTACGCCGCGCGACCGGCGCTGAGATCCAGGTGGTCGCGTCGCGGCCGCGACAACGAACGTTCGAGTAGCAGACGCGAAATCGCCCCGGCCCCGCGTGGGTGGCCTCCCGGCACCTCTCGGCTCACTGTGATCCCGACTCGATGAATCCAGGACGAGCGAAGGCCGGGTTCGGGTAGCTGTAGAAACCCTTGCCGCTCTTCACGCCCAGGTCCCCGCGGTCGACGTACGCCTTCAGGAACTCGGCATTGCGGCGCAACTGCTCATCGGAGCGCAGCTCACGTGCCCAGTAGTCCGTGATCTGCCAGGCCGTATCCAGCCCCACCGTGTCCAGCGCGCCGAACGGCCCGTGCGGCCATTTGCTCACGTGCATCCAGGCCCGGTCGATGTCCTCGATCGACGCCACCCCCTGCTCGGCCATCGTGATCGCCTCACGGTTCAGAGCGGTGTACATCGCGTTGAACACATAGCCGTGGTGCTCTCGGCGCAGCTCGATCGGGACTTGGCCAATCTGCCGGGCGAACTCGAGCACCCGCTCGGTCACCTCCCGCCGGGTCCCGGCGTGCGGCATCACATCGGCGAGGTTGCTGACCCATACCGGCAGGTGAAAGTGCAGCGCGATCACGCGATCCGGCCGGCCGGTCGCCTCGGCAAACTGCGAGGGCAGCAAGGTCGAGGTGTTCGTCGCAAAGATCGTCCGTGGCGGGCACAGCGCGTCGAACTCGGCCAGAACCCGGCCCTTGAGCGCGGGATCCTCGGGAACCGCCTCGCTCAGCAGGTCGGCGCCGTCGGCAGCCACCGAGGCGTCGGTCGTCATCGTCATCCTCGCCAACGCCGCATCGCGCACCTCGGCCGCTATCACCCCTCCGGCGACAAGGCGCTCCGCGTACTCCTCGATGCGGCCCCGCGCAGACTCAAGCGCCGCCGGCGCGATGTCGTAGAGCACCACGTCCAAGCCGTGTCCGGCGCACTGAAACCCAATCTGCTGGCCCATTGTCCCGCAGCCGACGATGGCCACGCGACGCACCTCCTCCGCAACCGGCGGCGGTTCGGGAGTCGACCCTTCGCGCTCCGATGGCCCGGCCTGTGACCTCAGCCACTTCATCGCCCACCAGCACCGTCAGGGCGTGACGTTCTCGACCGATTGCTGAACGCGTGCCGGGTCCGCCAACGCCGGGGATCGCCCGTCCGTCCTGATCCGCTCCGCGCAACTGGGAGGGCCCGACGAGATTCAGGGCCGCGCGCGACCGTGTGCACCGCTGGGGGCACAGCCTTGGTCGTCGCGTTGGCCGCCGCGAAGTCCGAGACCGCCAGACCACCGAAGCTGGTCGCCAGCAGGACCGCCACCACGGTCCAGACGGTGGCGGTCGAGGCGACGCGCTGGACCAGTCCGTCCACCGCGAGACCGATGAACAGCCCGGCGCGCGAGCGCCCCTCATGCGCGACGAGGTCGTCGATCAGCGCCACGATCTCCGGGCCGTGACCCTCGCGGACCCGGCGCGGGTACAGCAGCAGGATGGCGCCGGTGAGGCGGTGCCTCATCGGCCACCCAGGGCGATCCGCTCAAGCCCGAGGCTCGCAATGCGGGCGGATTCGGCCAGACGCTCGGCGAGCGCCGTCCGGCCCGCCGGGGTCAGCCGGTACGGGTAGCGCCGGTCATCGGCGGGCAGGCGCTGGACGAAGCCGTCAGCCTCAAGCTTGGCCAGCGCCCCGTACAACGTCCCCGGTGACAGGGCAACACCCGAGAAGCTCTCGATGTCCTTGATCAGGGCATACCCGTGGCGGTCACCGCCGGCGAGGCTGGTCAGCACAAGGACGCTGCGATCGGCCAACCGCATGCGAGTCAGAGTACGCCGATCCTGTCCGGCGGCCAGTAGGTGAAGAACACGACGCCGATGACCTGGCGCTGCGGCACCGGGCCCCAGTACCGGCTGTCATCGGAGTCCCCGCGGTTGTCGCCCATCATGAAGTAGTGGCCGGCCGGGACCCGGATCGAACCGGAGAACGTGCATTCGGCCGCACCGCCGCAGGCGGCGATGTAGGTATCCCGCTCCGGCTTGCCATTGCGGATCACGTGCCCGTCCACGATCCGCAGCACGTCGCCGGGAAGGCCGACGAGACGCTTGACGAAGGTCTGCGTTGACTGACTGGCCAGCGGCCGGTCGCACGGCTGAGCGAGCGGCGCCCCCTCTGCGCTGAACCCCTGCCGAGGATCGGCACACTGGGCCGAGTCGAGGTCTGCGCCGTGCGGTGGATGGAAGACGACCACGTCCCCGATCCCGGGGTGCGTGTCCATCCGGTTGACCAGGATCCGCTGGTCGATGCCCAGCGTCGGCAACATGGAACCGCTTGGGACCCGGTACGGCTTGACCACAAACGCCTGGATCAGCAGCGCGAGACCGATTGCGACGGCAATGGTGAGCACCAGCTCCACCCCAGACCGCAAACGCCGTGTGAATGACTCGGATCTCGTTATAACGGTTTCCGAGTGTACCAGCCTGCCACCCGGCTCATTGACCGCTGTGCCGCTGACTCATGGACCTCACGGCGGGCTACGGGTGGCCGGCGTGCGCCGCGGACTGTCCCGGCGCTGCCAGCAGCTGACCGGTCACACCGGGCCCTTCGCGCATCGCGGTGTCCATCCCGCGCCACTCCGCGGCGGCGATGAAGAGCGTCTGGCCGTCGTCTCCGCCGAGCATGCAGGCAAAGCAGCCGCGATCGACCGACACGGTGCTGAGAACTTCGCCGCCCTCTCGCACGCGGACGCAGCTTCGCCCGGGGACGCTCGCACACCAGATCGCGCCGTCGGCGCCGCTGCAGATGCCATCCGGCGCGTGCTCAACCTCAGCCCAGACGCGACGACCGGACAGCTTTCCGTCCGCGGCGGCCATGTCGAAGGCGATCAGCTGCTGCGCATGTGAATCGGCGACCACGAGCGTGCGGCCGTCGTCGATCACCGCCATGCCGTTGGGCCACTTCAGTCCGTCGGCAACCTGTTCTGCCCCGCCGTCCGGGCGCACGCATACGACCGCTCCCGGTCCGCCGTTCACATAGGCGTTCCCTCGTGCGTCGACAACCAGCTCGTTGAACGGGCCCGAGCCGAAGCCGGTGAGATCCGCGACCGTCTCATGCGATCCGTCTGGCTGCGCGCGCAGCAGCAGCCGGCGGGGCCCGTCGATGACGAGCAGCCGACCGTCGGCATCCCAATCGATGCTGAAGGGAAGCGTCTGCGGATCAAGGCGGGCCATGACCTCGCGCTCGCCCTCGGTGGTCACGGCCAGCACCTCACCGGTTCCCCAGTTGCAGAGCCAGACGCGCCCGTCATGCCATCTCGTCGACTCCGGAAACCCGAGGCCGTCAACCACCAACCGTGTCTCACCCATCTCGCCAGCTCCTGTCTCGATCGCCCGACTGACGATATGAGGGCCTACCGGAGCTACGCCTTGTAGGCCACGACCTCGTGGTAGAGCCTGAGGACGACGTTCACCGTTCCGGGCAGGTTGTAGAGCGTCTCGCGAACCGCGGGGAGCTGCTCGAGGCGCTGGCGGTCCTCGACCGTTTGCATCTCGACGAAGGCAGCGATCGACCCTCGGTCGGCGCTCTCCAGCACCTTGGCGGAGACAAAGCCGGGTTCTGTGGTCATCTCGCCGAACATCTTGTCGAGGTGTCGGGCGGCATGGCCCTCTTGGGCCGGATCCACGTCCCAGATGTGGATAAGAACATGGCTTTCCTTCATCGCCGCACCTCAATTCTCGAGTTCGACGCCGCGGACCTCGGCGCTCGCACGGACCATACTTCCAATCCCGTCCTCACGGCTAGGCTCCTGTCGTGCCCAAGGGACGGTTGGAGGCCTTCAGCGATGGAGTGATCGCGATCCTGATCACGATCATGGTCCTCGAGTTGCACATCCCGGTCGGCACCTCCTGGCATGCGCTGGGCCGTGAGCTGCCCGTGCTCCTCGCCTACGCGCTCAGCTTCGTGTACCTCGGGATCTACTGGAATAACCACCACCACATGCTGGCCGCCGTCTCCCGAGTGACCGGCGGCGCGATGTGGGCCAACCTGCACCTGCTGTTCTGGCTGTCGCTGGTCCCGTTCAGCACCGCGTGGATGAGCGAGCACCGGTTCCCGCCGACTCCGACTGCCGTCTACGGCATCGTCCTGCTCTGCGCCGCGATCGCGTACTACCTCCTGCAGACGATGCTGCTGCGCTCTGAAGGCGCGAACTCCGTGCTGCGCACCGCTCTCGGTTCCGACGTGAAGGGCAAGATCTCGCCGCTCCTGTACTGCCTCGGGATCGGTCTGTCCTTTGCCGATCGCTGGCTGGCCCTCGCCGTCTACGTCGGCGTGGCGCTGATGTGGCTCGTCCCCGACCGTCGCGTGGAGCGTCATGTGAGCACCGCTCCGGCGAAGAGCAAGGGCGTGCCGTAGGGTGCCGCGAGGCGGCGACATGCGCCTCGGCATCGCGGATCACCTCGGGTGGGCCGTCGCGGTGAGCGCGTCCGCGGGCCACGAGGTCGTGGACCGCCGGCGGATCGCCCTGATCGAGCCCGGCCTGTCGCCGGCGCCAATTCACTACGAGAGCCGGCGTCTCGATGTCGCGGCCACGGCCGTCCTGGTCGCGGACGTCCGCGCATCCGTCGCGCGAGCCGCCTCAGCGGCACTCGACGAGATCGCCACCGCGCTGCCCGCGCCGATCCGCTCGATCTCGCTGCGACGGTGGCCGCTCGACTTCCCCGAGGACATCGCCGTGCAACGTCGCTCGCCCTACGAGGCCCGGGCTGACGCGATCATGTACCGCCAGGAGCTCTCTGAGCTCGCGCATGCTCGTGGCTGGGAAGTCCATCTCTATGACGCGAAGGCCGTGGAAGGACAAGCGTCCCGCATGCTGGCCGGCCGGGCCGACGAGGTCCTGCGTGGGCCCCGGGCAAGGCTGGGGCCACCCTGGACAAAGGACCATCGCATGGCGCTCGCCGCGACGATCCTCACAGACGGCGATCCTGTGCCTTGATCACCTCATCAGCGCTCGCTCCCCGGTGCTCGAGCTCACACGGACCGCTCCACTGTTGACCTGTCATCAGCTCCAACTGTTGACATGTCGTCACCTTCATGTGTGAGTCCGTCGTTCCCCGGTGTCATTGCTCACCATTGCTCCGCAACCCGAATGGCGCTCTTACACAGAGTCGACGCGAGAGCTAAAAAAGGAGTGACGGGCCCGAGGCACGGGAAAGAACCGGCCTATGTTCCGATTGCTCCGCCTCCTGCTCGCCGGCTGCGCCTGTCAGCTCGCCCTCACTGCCGTTGCGCACGCCGACGTTTCGTTGTCAGCCACCGGTTACCGCGTCTCGGAGACCGCTGGGCAGGTCACCGTCACGGTCAACCGGACCGGCTCGCTGCAGGGCGACGAGTACGTCCGCTATGGCACTCACCGCGCCAACGCGGTCGGCGGCGTCGACTACCGGAACGTCGGCGGCACCCTGCACTTCGCGCCGGGCCAAGCGCAGGCGACGTTCACCATCCCCATCATCGCCCGTGACTGGCGCGGCCCCTCGGTGCGCGCCGCCGTCTACCTGTACGGCTCCTTTCCCGAGAAGCTCGGCCCCCACAACGCCAAGGTCTTCATCCTGCACGACGCCCCGGTGGAGGCGCGCGACCCCGCCAACCCGCTGGAGCTCCCCGGCGTCCCCAACGCGGCGGGGAACCTGCTGGCCGGCGCCCGCTTCTACGCCGACCCACATCACTCCCCCGCCGCCGAGGCGGCCCGTCGGCTGCGGCGCCGGCACGCCAAGGAGGCGGGCCTCATCCAGGCCATCGCCGACCAGCCGTTCACCGACCGGTTTGGCTCCTGGAACGGCGCCAGTCCCGAGGGTGCCGTCTTTCAGTTCCTGCGCAACGCCGACGTCCAGGACCCGGCCTCGATCCCCACGCTGGCCACGTACTGGATCGTCAACGGCCAGTGCGCCCGCGGCGGCTCGGCGGACTCCCCGCAACGGATCGCCGCCTACGAGCGCTTCATCAACGGCCTCTCGGCCGGGATCGGCAATTTCCGCGCCGTCGTGTTCCTCGAGATGGACTCACTGATCACCACCCCCTGCCTGCACGGCCGCGCGCTCGATGCCCGCATGACCGAGCTGCGCTACGCGGTCACCACGCTGGAGCAGAACCCTCACGTGGTCCTCTACATGGACGCCGGCGCCGGCGACGCGCTCTCATACAAGACGGCCGCCCGCCTCCTGACTAGCGCCGGCGTCCATCAGGCCCAGGGGTTCTTCCTCAACTCCACCCATTTCGATTGGACAACCTCGGAGGTCGCCTACGGGCAGAAGCTCGCGGGGGCGCTGCACGGCGCGCATTTCGTGGTCTCCACCTCTGACAACGGGAAGGGCCCGCTGCGCCCTCGCGGACCGGGTCCATCACGGCAACGAGATCCTGTGTGCCCCGCCCGGCCGCGGCCTGGGCCCCAAACCCACCAGCGACACCGGGTACGCGTTCGCCGACGCGTTCGCGTGGATCGCGCTGCCCGGCAAATCCGGCGGCTCGTGCGGGCCCGGGGTCAAGGCCCCGCCCACAGGGGCCTTCTGGCCCGCCAACGCGGTCGGGCTGGTCCTCCACGCCGACTACAACGTCGCGGGCCCGGGCAAGCGCCGCCTGCAACACGCCCCCTGACTCGGCGATCGCCGTCAGCTCGTGGTGGCGCGGTCGATCGTGCCGCAGCCTGTGCCCAGGCTCGTCTGCGCGGCCGGGGGCACGCCCTGCCGATGGGTGACGCTGTGAGAGATCCGTTCCAGCGCGGCGCCGTGCCACGCGAACACCGTCTGGGTCTGCTGCCAGCGACCGTTCTCGAGGCCCTGCAGCTCGAAGGTGCGCACGATGAGCCTGGGAGGCCGCCCCGGCCGGCAGGCGAAGCCGGCCTTAGTGGCCGAGTCCCCGCCCCATCCGAGCGTGACCCGCTCGCGGATCAGGCGTCCGTCATGGAAGGTGTAGACCTCGCCGGCGGAGCCGCTCGAGATACGGACGACCTGGATGAACAGCTCAGCTCCGGGGACGCCGTTGACGTTGCCGGACTCGACGAGCGCGGCGTTGAACTCAGGCCTGGGGAGTCGCGCCCGCACCACCGATCCGGACGCGCGCACGACCTCGAGCGTGAACGACGTCGGGGGGTAGCGCCCGCCGAAGCTGTGGTGACCGAGGTGGGCGTAGAGCAGCACAAGGTCCGGGCGCCCATCCCCGTCGACGTCGACCCGCAGCACGCTCACGCATCCTGACCGCGGCGGCAGATACTGGTTGGGCGCCGCCAGCGGGCAGACCGTGTTGCCGCCCTCCCATGGGCCGGGCTGTGTCGGCGGCGCGCCTGGGAAGGTCAGGCCGGGCGCGAGCTGCGAGGACGGGATGCCCGGATGGGCGGGCGTGCGGTGGAGCGTGACCAGGAAGACGACGGCGACGAGCAGGGCCGCCACCGACGCGGCGACGGCGATCGCGCCTCCGCGCCGTGCGGAGCGCAGGCGCGTCGGCCATCCGGCGTCGCCCTGGGGCGCGAGCGGCTGGTGCGCCACGCGCAGAAGCTCCCGTTCGACATCCGGCAGCAGGGTCATCGCACACCACCCATCGCGCCCCGGAGTTTCGCAGGCCCGCGGCGGTCACGTGCCGACGTAGGCCGCCAGGTACTCGCCGGTGAGGGTGGAGCGGGCGGCGGCGAGATCGGCCGGGGTGCCCTCGAACACGACCCGCCCGCCGTCGTGGCCGGCGCCGGGACCGAGGTCGATGATCCAGTCGGCGTGCGCCACGACCGCCGGGTGGTGCTCGATGACGATCACCGACCTGCCGGCGTCGACCAGCCGGTCGAGCAGGCCGAGCAACTGCTCGACGTCGGCGAGGTGCAGCCCGGTGGTGGGCTCGTCCAGCACGTACACGTCGGGTGGGCGGGAGGGGGGGCGGGACCTGGTTTCCACCATGTGGGTGGCCAGCTTGAGCCGCTGGCGCTCACCGCCTGACAGCGTGGTCAGCGGCTGGCCGAGGCTGAGGTAGCCGAGCCCGACGTCGGCAAGCCGCTCGAGGATCTTGTGCGCGGCCGGCGTGCGCCCCTCCCCGTCGCCGAAGAATCCCTCGGCCTCGGTCACCGACATCGCGAGGACCTGGCTGATGTCGCGTCCGCCGAGATGGTGATCGAGGACCGACGCCTCAAAGCGCTTGCCCTCGCACTCCTCGCAGGTGGTGGCGACGCCGGCCATCATTGCGAGGTCGGTGTAGATGACACCCGCGCCGTTGCAGTTGGGGCAGGCGCCCTCGGAGTTGGCGCTGAACAGGGCCGCCTTGACGCCGTTGGCCTTCGCGAACGCGGTGCGGATCGGGTCGAGCAATCCGGTATAGGTCGCCGGGTTGCTCCGTCGCGAGCCGCGGATGGGGGTCTGGTCGACCAACGCGACTCCGTCGCGTCCGGCGATCGAACCGTGGATCAGCGAGCTCTTGCCCGAGCCGGCGACCCCCGTGACCACGACGAGCACGCCGAGCGGCACGTCGACGTCGACATCCTGAAGGTTGTGGGTGGCGGCGCCGCGCACCTCCAGCGTCCCCGACGCCGTCCGCACCGACGGCTTCAGGGAGGCGCGGTCCTCGAGGTGCCGCCCGGTGAGCGTGTTGCTGGCCCGCAACGCGTCGACCGTGCCCTCGAAGACGACCTCGCCGCCGGCGCTCCCGGCGCCGGGGCCGAGATCGACGGCATGGTCGGCGATCGCGATCGTCTGGGGCTTGTGCTCCACGACGAGGACCGTGTTGCCCTTGTCCCGCAACCGGAGCAGCAGGTCATTCATCCGCTGGATGTCGTGGGGATGCAGGCCCACGGTGGGCTCGTCGAACACGTAGGTGACGTCGGTGAGTGACGAGCCGAGGTGGCCGATCATCTTGACCCGCTGGGCCTCGCCGCCCGACAGCGTGCCCGAGGGCCGCTCGAGCGAGAGATACCCCAGCCCGATCTCCACGAACGAGTCCAGCGTCTGCTGCAGCGTGACGAGCAGCGGCGCCACGGACGGCGCGTCGAGGTCCCGGACCCACTCGGCCAGGTCGGCGATCTCCATGGCGCACGCATCGGCGATGCTGGTCCCCCTGATCTCTGACGATCGGGCGGCCTCGCTGAGCCGAGTGCCGCCGCAATCCGGACAGGCGGTGAACGTCACCGCCCGCTGCACGAAGGCACGGATGTGCGGCTGCACCGACTCCTGATCCTTGGACAGCATCGACTTCTGGATCCGCGGGATCAGTCCCTCATACGTCATGTTGATGCCCGCGATCTTCATCCTCACCGGCTCGTGGTGGAGGAAGTCATGCAGCTCCTTCTTGGTGTACTTGCGGATCGGCTTGTCCGGGTCGACGAAGCCAGACGCGGCGTACAGCCGGTAGTTCCACCCGCCCGACTTGTAGCCGGGGACGAGCATCGCGCCGTCGGCGAGCGACTTAGATTCGTCGTAGAGCTGCGTGAGATCGATATCGGAGGCCGTGCCCAGGCCCTCGCAGCGCGGACACATGCCGCCGGCGCGGGTGAACGACTTGCTCACGGTCTTGTCCCCGATCGTCATCTCGCCGCTGGCCTTCACCGAGGGGACGTTGAAGGAGAACGCGTTGGGCGAACCGATGTGCGGCTCGCCCAGCCGGCTGAAGAGGATCCGCAGCATCGCGTTGGCGTCGGTGGCGGTCCCCACGGTGGAGCGCACGTCGCCGCCCATCCGCTGCTGGTCGACGCTGATCGCGGTCGTCAGCCCGTCGAGGACATCCACCTCGGGGCGGGCCAGCCTCGGCATGAACCCCTGCACGAAGGCACTGTAGGTCTCGTTGATGAGACGCTGTGACTCCGCGGCGATCGTGTCGAACACCAACGAGCTCTTGCCCGAGCCCGAGACGCCGGTGAACACAGTCAGCCGGCGCTTCGGGATCTCGATGCTGATCTCCTTGAGATTGTTGACCCGGGCGCCGTGCACGCGGATCAGATCGTGACTGTCGGCGACGTGCGCCACTCAGCGATCCTGCAGCAGCCCGAGGACGTTGCCGTCAGGGTCGGTGAAGCTGGCCACCAGACGGCCGCCGCCGACATCGCGTGCGGGCTCCTTCACGGTGGCTCCGGCCGCTATCACCTCGGCCAGCTTCGCCTCGATGTCGGCCACGTGCCAGTAAGCCACCGGCGAGGTCATGCCCTGCGGTCCGCCGCCGGGCACCAGCCCGATGTGCTGGCCCTCGGTGTCATAACCGACGTAGTACTCGGCATCCGCCGACGGTGACACGCCGAGGAGCGCCGTGTACACCGGCTTGGCCGCGGCCAGGTCGGACACGGGATGCAGCACCGTCTTGATTCCCTGGGTGGAAGAGCCGCTCATGGTCACTCCTCGAGTCGAAGGTCCGGTCGATGGTCGCCTCGACTTTAATCGCGGCCCGCCGCCGGCGCTTCTCGATTCCTGCTCGGCTCGGTCCTTGACCTTTCGGCCGCTAGGGGAGTATCCGTGGCAGGCCGAAGTGCGGGAAGACGCTGCTGTCGGCAAACCAGGTGATGGCGGAGATCCGGTCGCCCTCGAGGGTCACCACGAAGAGCGAGAACGCCCGCGCGGCTTCGCTCTCCGAGCGTGCGAGGTAGCAGCCGAACGCCGGCTGGGTGTTGGCGCGCGTCGCCACCACCCGCATCGGAGCGCCGCGGCGCTCCTCCGCGCCGCGCAGAAACGCGCCGATGGCGTCACGGCCCTGGTAGGCGTGCGGGAGGGGCGGCATCGTCAGCCACGCGTCGTCGGTGAGCAGGGCGACCATGCCGTCGATGTCGCCGTTCTCCACGGTCTCCGTGAAGCGGCCGACGAGGTCGCGCTCCTCCTTGGAGTCGGGGAGCGGCGCGCGTTCGCGGCCGGCGGCGGGCAGGCGGGAGTCGAACGCCGCCCGCGCGCGGCTCAGGAGGCTGTTGACCGACGCCTCGGTCGTGTGGAGCATCGCCGCGGCTTCCGCCGCGCGGTAGCCGAGCACGTCGCGCAGCACGAGCACGGCGCGCTGCTGCGGCGGGAGATGCTGGAGGCCGACGATGAACGCCAGCGCGATCGACTCCTTCGTCTCGTAGCGCGCCTCCGGTCCGGGAGCCTGGTCCGGTATGCCCTCCAGGAGCACGTCGGGGTAGGGCTCGAGCCAGACCGGTTCGCTCCAGCGTGTCGGTTCCGGCATCTGGGTCACCCGCTGGTCCTCAGGGCGCCGGCGGCTCGCGCGCAGGGAATCAAGCGACCGGTTGGTGGCGATCCGGTACAGCCAGGCACGAATCGACGCGCGCTCCTGGAACTGCTCGAGGCCGCGCCACGCGGCGAGCAGCGTCTCCTGGAGCAGATCCTCGGCGTCCTGTGCCGATCCGACGATCCGGTACACGTGCAACTGCAGTTCGCGCCGATACGGGTCGGTCAGCTCGCGAAAGGCGACCTCGTCGCCGGCGCGCGCACGGGCGAGGGTCTGCTCGCTCACGGCTGGATCCTCGCACAGGCTCCTTCTCTCACTTGCCTCACACACGTCAAGACGTCGGGGCGGCTCGAAACTCGTCGCTCAGTTTGCGTCACAGGCGACGCCTCATCCCAGGCAGCCACAAGCACCTCGACCAAAAGGAGAGCTGCGATGGGAAGAATCGTCATCAGTACGAACGTCTCGCTCGATGGGGTCGTCCAGGACCCGGACGGGAAGGAGGGGTTCAGGCTCGGCGGGTGGTTCGCCCAGTCAGGAGGCGCGGACCTCGAACCATGGGCCAAGATCATGCTCGAGGAGGCCGGGGGGACCGACGCACTGCTGCTCGGGCGGCGCAGCGACGCATGGTTCGCCACGCGTTGGCTGTCACGGAGCGACCCCTGGGCGGACCGGTTGAACAGCCTGCCCAAGTACGTCGTGTCTGCCACCGTCGACGATGCCGCCTGGAGCAACGCCACGGTCCTGAAGGGCGATGCCGTCGCCGCAGTCTCAGAGCTCAAGCGGGCCGTGGACGGGGACATCGTCGTCTACGCCAGCTATCAGCTCGGGCGAGCGCTGATCGAGCACGACCTGGTCGACGAACTGCGGCTCGTCGTCTTCCCGGTCGTGCTCGGCGCCGGTGAGCGCCTGTTCGGCGACACCACCGCCCAGAAGCCAATGCGCCTCACCGATTCCGCCACCGTCGGCGACGGCCTCGTCCGCCTCACCTACGAGGCCATCCCAGACGCCTAGCGGCGGCCATCTGCACACCTCCCCCGCGTGAGCGCCTGCGCACAACTTCGGCGCGCGCAGCCGTGCAAGAACCGAGATCCGCGGGGGTGGTGACAGGCCCGACAATATGCTCGCGCCCGTTGGGGCTCTCCGCGGCCGCGCGTCGTGGAGCGAGGGAAGTGATCAGTGGCCTGGACCGGGCCAAGAGGCGACGAGATCGTGAGGGGTCAACATGAGTGCAGGTATCCAAATCGATGGGGACTTCGCGTTTGCGGGGCTTGCCACTCCAGAGGCGCCGACCGCGGAGGCCGCGCAGGCCATCACCGCGCAGACGCCGAACCCGCTGGGGGCGCTGGCGGCCCTCACCGGGACGTGGGTGGGGCATGGGTTCAACGCGATCTGGCGGCCGCACAACCCGGCCAGCGCTCAGGATCGGTTCCTCGAGCTCAACATGACCAACGAGTCGCTGATCTTCACGCCGATCAACGGCGCGATCCCCAACCGTGGGCTCGCCATGCCTGACATCGACATGTTCGGGCTCACCTATCTGCAACAGATCAGCGAGGCCAGCACCGGCGCCGGGCTGCACATCGAGCCCGGCATCTGGGCCAGCGTGCCGCATACGACCGATCCCAACGAGCCACCGTCGGTGGTGCGCATGGGCTCGATCCCGCATGGCACCGTCATCCTCGCCCAGGGCGTCGCCCAGGTGCTGCAGGGCGGCCCGCAGAACATCCCGGACAACAACATCCTGCCGTTCTTCTTCGGCAGCCCCGCGCCGGCGAACACCGACTTCAACTCCGTCGCCCAGACGTTCCCCGAGCTGAACCTGTCGCAGGCGACCCCGTTCCGCTTCGTGGCGCCGGGGGTGACCCAGGCGATCGTCAAGAACCCCAACAGCGTGCTGCAGACCGCGCTTCAGTCCTCGCTGCACAACACGAGCATGAAGAGCCGGACGTTCCTGCACGTCGCGACCAACCACAACGTCATCAAGGCCGGCGGCGGCACCGCCAACACGGCGTTCCTGTCGGCCAGCGGCAACCCGCCCGGCGGCAACGCCAAGGCCACGCAGATGGAGTGCACGTTCTGGATCGAGACGATCGCGGGCACGGGAGGCCAGCCGGACAAGCATCAGCTCCAGTACACGCAGCTGGTGATGCTGGACTTCAACGGCATCCACTGGCCCCACGTGACGGTGGGCACGCTGGTCAAGCAATGACCACAGGCTGAGCGGCGGCGTGGTCCGCGAGTGAACGGGAGCCCGGCCAACGGGCTGCGGAGCGCGATCAGGGGGCACGTCTTTGCGCCCCCTGATCCCGGCTTTGGCGCCACCGCCCACGTCTTCAACACGCGCTTTGACCACGTCCTGCCGCTGGCGGTGGCACGCCCGGTTGACGGCACGGACGTCCGCGACGCGGTCCGCTTCACCGTGGCCCACGGCGTGTCCGTGCGAGCGCGATCGGGCGGCCACAGCTACGCCGGCTACTCCACCCTGACCAACGGCATCGTCCTTGACCTGCGCCGACTCAACGCGGTCAGGTTCGACAAGCCCAGCGGCTTGGTGACCGTCGGCGCCGGCGCCCAGCTCATCGACGTCTACGCCGGATTGGCTCCCCACGGGGTGGCCGTCCCGGGCGGCTCGTGCCCCTCGGTCGGGATCGCCGGCGTCGCGCTGGGCGGCGGGTTCGGTCTCGCCGGCCGTCACCTCGGTCTGACGATCGACAGCCTGCACGCGGCGACGATCGTGACCGCGGACGGCAGCCTCCGCGCCGTCGACCAGGGCTCGGACCCCGACCTCTTCTGGGCGCTGCGAGGTGGCGGCGGGGGCAACTTCGGCATCGTCACCGAATTCGTCTTCCGGACCCATCCGGTGCCTGCGCGCAGCACGTATTTCCAGGTCAGGTGGCCATGGCCCTCGGCCGACGGAGCCATCGACGCCTGGCAGAGCTGGGCGCCGCACACCGACGACAAGGTCACCTCGATCCTGCACCTCAACGCGGGTGGACCCGCCTCCATCAACGCCAACGGCCAGTACCTGGGCCCCGCGGGCGACATCCCCAGGCTGCTGGGACCGCTGCTCTCGGTCCCGGGCGCCGCCCTCAGCTCCAACCACGAGGCGCCGTATCTCTCCATCCAACTGCTCCTCGCCAATTGCGACGGGAAGAGCGTGTCGGCGTGCCACACCGTCAACGCCGCGCCGGGTGGGACCCTCGCTCGAGAGGCCTTCAACGCGAAGTCCGACTACGTGGCCCAGCCCCTCAACCGGGCGGGACGAGCAGCGATGATCGCGGCCGCGGAGGCGCCGGGCGCGGGCTCGCTGCTCTGCGACTCCTACGGCGGCGCCGTCGGTCGCGTCGACCCCACCGCGACCGCCTTCGCGCATCGCCACCCGCTGTTCTGCATCCAGTACTACGGCGCCGGCGCCGGCGCGTCCTGGATCCATCAGGCGTGGACGAAGCTGCGCCCACACGTCTCGGGCCGCGCGTACCAGAACTACATCGATCCCGCGCTCCCCGACTGGCAGGACGCCTACTACGCCCAGAACCGCACGCGCCTCGAGGCCACGCGCGCGCAGGTGGACCCGCACCACTACTTCAACTTCCCTCAGGCGATCGGCCGCTGACAGGACGAGGCTCACACATCGGCCGGCCCGCGCGGGGTTACAGTCACCACAGGGGCGCCGGAGCTGTGCCACAACCTCTAGGAGGACCGGACATGAAGCTGCTGCAGGTCAACTACCGTCGCGAGCGCGGTCAGGACGACGCCGAGCAGGCCGAGCACCTGCTGGGAGCCGCCGAACGAATCTCGGGCCTGCCCGGCCTGCAGTGGAAGGTCTGGATCTACGACGACGCCCACGAGGCCGCCGGTGGGATCTATCTGTTCGACACCGAGGAGCACGCCCGGCGCTGGGGTGACGAGATGCTCCCCAAATCCCTGGGGCGGTTGCCCGGGGTCAGCGAGATCGACGCCCGCTACTTCGATGTCGACGAGCGTCTGAGCGCCATCACCCGCGGACCGGTGGACGTCTCGCAGACGGTCTAGGCCGGCATCAAGGCGTGACCGGACTCCTCACCTCATCCGGGGTGAGGCCCCGGTCCGGGCCGTGCGGGACGACCTGCTGCCCGGGCGCGAGCTGCAAGCGCTCGTCGTCGATGAGGACGGTGACCTTGTCAGGCTCGAAGGAGAGGCAGTCGTCGATGCGGTCGACCTGGCGGTAGGCGTCGCGGTAGGACCAGGCCGCCCGGCCGGCATCGCCGATGTCGTAGTAGTCGCACAGGCCCTTGTAGGGGCAGAACGTCTGCCGTGACACGGGCGTGAGCAGTTGCTCGTCGACGTCGGCGCGGGGCACGTACCAGCGGGGGGCGAACCCGGACTCGTAGAGGACGAGTGGCCGGTGGGTCTCGGCCACCACCTCATCACCGGAGCCGACGACGAGGTGACGCGACGTCTGGCGGATATCGATCCGGTGGTACGGGTCGGCGGCGTGACCGAGGATCCGCTCGTCCTCCTCATAGAACGCGTCCATCGCGTGCCACGCGAAGGCGACGCGCCCGGCGAGGATCCCGGCGAAGGCGGGCAGGTCCGTGTGCTCCCAGGCGCCGCGCGGCGCCTCGTGATCGCCGTGGCCGATCGCATACCAGGAGGTGGGGCCGAGGTCCGGGTGGGTGGTCGTGTGCTCGCCGGTGTGCAGGACGCCGTCGGCGATGTCGGCCCTGGGGAAGTAGGCCACGGGGTAGCGGCCGGGCTCATGCAGGATGACGACGTCATCGCTCTGCGCGATCCAGGCGCCTCCGAACCTCACCCGCATGCGCCGGCGCAGCGGCTCGGCGTAGAGCATCCGCTCGGGGAGTGGCTCCGCGACCAGGAATGTCCCGATCGCGCCCGGCGCCAGTGGTCCCTGCTGCCAACCCAATCCCATGTCCGCCATCCTTTCCGTCGTTTGCCTGGGTGCGGGGAGCCGTGAGCTCCCGACTGCCCACATCAGTGGCGGCACGGAGGGCCCTCTTACCGAGGACTGGCGCGGTAAGAACGCCGCGGCGCGTCGCACTCACGCCACCAGGAGAGGGTTAGCATGCGACGAGGTGACCAACAAGCCGCACGCCGCCACCCGGGCCGGGCACGATGCGGACTCGAGCCGTTGGGTGGAGCAGCTTCGCGTGGGCCATCCCCGTCATGACCAGGCCGTCGCCCGGCTACATGACGTGCTGCTGCGCGTCGCCTTCCACGAGCTGTCGCGCCGGCGCTCGCAGCTGGGGTCGATCGGGGGCCCCGAGCTCGAGGACCTCGCCCAGCAGGCCGCCGACGACGCACTCATCAGCATCATGAAGCGACTCGATGACTTCCGCGGCCTCAGCCGGTTCACCACCTGGGCCTACAAGTTCGCCGTGTTCGAGGTCTCCAGCAAGGTCGCACGTCACGCGTGGCGGCACCAGCCACCCAGCGCCGAGGAGCTCAACTGGGAGCGTCTGCCCGACCGGCTCTCTCCGCGGCCCGGCGATCGCGTGGAGCAACGCGAGCAGCTGGACGCCCTGAAGGCGGCGATCGGCACGCTGACCGAGCGCCAGCGCGAGGTGTTCGCGGCGATCGCCCTCAACGAGGTGCCGATCGACGTCCTGGCCATCCGGCTCGGGTCCAATCGCAACGCGATCTACAAGAACCTGTTCGACGCCCGGCGCACCCTTCGTGCCAGCCTCGCCCGCGCCGGACACCCCGTGATCGAGGAGGATGCCGTCACGCGATGAGCGACGACGCCCGCCATCTCGACGATCTCCTCCGGTCCCAGGATGGTGACGCCGGCTGCACCGCCGGTGAGACGATCCTGGACGCCTACGTGGACCTGGAGCTCACCGGAGGGGATCCCGCCGCTGCGTTCCCCGGCACCGCGATCCACCTGCGCAGCTGCCCCGGCTGCCGCGCGGATCATGACGGGCTGCTGGAGGCGGCGCGCGCGTTTGGTGAGATCGGGCCCGACTGACCGCATGAGGCCCGACTGGCCGCGTGGGGCGACGCAGGCACGAGCCTCAGTAAGACCGACTCCTCCCATGACACTGATCGCCATGACACCGGATCGGATCGGTCATCGTCCGCACAGCGATCGGAGAGGAGCCCACATGCCAGACCGCAACACCATCACCAGGTGCGTCGCCCGCACGGTGCGCCGCTGGCTCCCATCCGCGCAGAGTCTCGCCGGCGCGGCCGCGGCGGCCGGGGACCCCTCTCCCCTGCTCGATCTCGAGGCCGAGCAGCACGGCCATGAGGCACCGGACGCGGAGTGAGCGCCACCGCCGCGACCGCCGCCGGACGGCTCGTCTCGCTCAACGTGGGAGGGCCGCGCGAGGTTCCGTGGGAGGGCAAGACCGTCCGCACGGCGATCTGGAAGGAGCCGGTGCACGGACCGCTGATGGTCCGGCGGATCAACATCGACGGCGATGACCAGGCCGACCGCGCCGCTCACGGAGGCGAGCACCGTGCGGTCTACGTCTATCAGCTGGACTCCTACCGCTACTGGGAGCAGGAGCTGGGCCGCAGCGACTTCACCTACGGTCAGTTCGGGGAGAACTTCACGGTCGAGGGGCTGGCCGACGACGAGGTGTGCATCGGCGACCGCTACCGCATCGGCGACGCGACCTTCGAGGTCACCCAGCCGCGGGTGACGTGCTTTCGCCTGGCGATCCGGATGGACGAGGCCCGGATGCCCTCGCTCCTCGTCGCTCACCATCGGCCGGGCTTCTACCTGCGCGTCCTGGAGGAAGGACACGTGCAGGCCGGCGACGAGATCGTCCGGGTGCAGGGCGGCCCTGAGCAGCTCAGCGTCGCGGACATCGACGGGCTCCTCTACCTGCCCAACCGCTCCCGCCGCAAGCTCGAGCGCGCGCTGCGGATCCCGGCGCTCAGCGAGGGATGGAAGGGCTCGTTTCGTACGCTGCTCGAACAGCGCGAACCGGGCACCGAGACGCCGGCGCCGCCGGCGTGGCAGGGCTTCCAACCGCTCACGGTCACGGAGATCCGGCGCGAGAGCAGCACGATCGCCTCGTTCACCCTGACCCCCGCCGACGGGGCGGCCCCGGCGCCGGGCGCCGTGAGCCCCGGGCAGTACCTCACCGTCCGCCTGCGCGCCCACGGACCCGATCAGCCCGCGGTCATCCGCAGCTACTCGCTCTCGACGGTCGCCGGTCACGACGGGTATCGCATCAGCGTCAAGCTCGAACCCGGCGGAATCGGGAGCTCGTTCCTGCACGAGCACATCCGCGTCGGGGACACGATCGAGGCGGCGGCGCCGCGCGGCGCCTTCACCCTGCGCGACGGCGAGCGCCCGGTCGTCCTGCTCAGCGCCGGCGTCGGCGCGACCCCGGTGCTGGCGATGCTCCACACCCTCGCCGCCGCGGAGACGAGCCGCGAGGTGTGGTGGGTGCACGGAGCCCGCGACGGCGATGAGCACGCGTTCGGCGCCGAGGTCAACCGTCTGCTGGCCGCGCTGCCCCATGCGCACCGGATCGTCAGCTACAGCCGGCCCGGCCCCGAGGAGACGCCGGGCGCCGCCTTTGACCTGACCGGGCGGCTCTCGATCGAGACGGTCGCCGCCGCGCAGCATCCCCGTCGACGCCGACTACTACCTGTGCGGGCCCGAGGCGTTCATGCAGTCGCTGTCCGCGGCGCTGATCGCGCGCGGGACCGTCCCCGAGCACGTGGCCATGGAGGTGTTCGGGGCCAAGGCCGTGATCGTCGCCCCCGGTCTGGAGGGCGAGCACCCTCCCCCGCACGCGCCGGCCGGCCCGCCCGGCAACGGGGCGGCGGTGACGTTCAGCCGCAGCAACCTCTCGCTCCCGTGGGATCCCGGCTACGGGAACCTGCTGGAGTTCGCCGAGGCGTGCGACATCCCGGTCAGCTTCGGGTGCCGCATCGGCGTCTGCCACTACTGCGAGACGGGACTGCTCACCGGCGAGGTCGCCTACAGCACCGAGCCGCTCGAGCCACCCGACGGCGAGCATGTGCTCGCTGTGCTGCTCGCGGCCTGACGGCGAGATCACGCTCGAGCTCTGACGATGCGATCCGCCGACGTCATCGTCGTGGGACTCGGCGCGATGGGCAGCGCGGCGTCCTGGCAGCTGGCCGCGCGCGGGGTCTCGGTCATCGGGATCGACCAATACGTCCCGCCCCACGCCTGGGGGTCGACGCACGGGGACACCCGGATCACGCGTCTGGCGATCGGCGAGGGGCGGGAGTACGTGCCGCTGGCTCGGCGCTCGCACGAGCTGTGGCGAGAGATCGAGCGCGAGAGCGGCGCAGAGCTGCTCACCCAGCCGGGCATCGTCATCCTGGCCCACCCGTCGAGCACCTTCCTCGCGGAGACGCGGGCGGCGGCGCTCGAGTACGGGATCGAGCACCGAGACCTCACCAACGCCGAGCTGCGGGCCGGCTTTCCGATGTTCGCGATCGACGAGCGGACCGTCGGCTACCACGAGCCCGGGGGCGGGTACGTCCGGCCCGAGCGGGCGGTGGCGGCCCAGCTCGCGCTCGCAAGACGACACGGCGCGCAGCTGAGCCTGGGGGAGCGCGTGGAGCGCTGGGCGGCCTCGCCGGACGGGTGTCACCGTCACCACCGACCGCGACACCTATGCCGCCGGGCAGCTGCTGCTGTGCGCGGGCGCCTGGATCGGCGACCTTGTCCCGCAGGCGCGGGAAATCGTCGCCATCTACCGCCAGCTGCTCTTCTGGTTTCCGATCCGCCGGGGCCACGACCTCTTGCGCGACATGCCGGGGTTCGTGTGGGACGTCGGCGGCGACCAGCGGGGCTTCGTCCACCTGGACGGCTTCTACGGCTTCCCGGCCATCGACGGTCCCGACGGCGGGGTCAAGGTCGCCTCGGAGTCCTACGAGCACACGACGACTCCGGACGGGCGGCAGCACCCGGCCGACCGTGCCGAGATCGATCGCATGTACCACGGGTGCGTCGAGCCGTACCTGCCGTGGCTGGGGGCCGAGCCGCTGCGAACCGTCTCCTGCCTGTACACCAGCACCCGTGGCAGCCGCTTCATCATCGACCGTCATCCCGAGCACGACGCGGTGCTCGTCGTCTCGGCGTGCTCCGGGCACGGTTTCAAGCACTCGCCGGCGATCGGAGAGGCGGTGGCGCAGTGGCTGACGGACGGCGCGCCCCACATCGACCTCGCGCCGTTCAGCTTCGACCGCGCGCAGCAGCCATAACGTCCGCATAACGGCGTTATCCCGGCGTTAGCTCCCACGCCTTACAACTGCGCCATGCGCCCCGCCAGACTCGCGTCCGCAGCCGCGATCACAGCGACGGCGCTGGCGGTGGCCGCATGCGGCAGCGGCGGCGGTCCGATCGCGTCCGCTCAGACCGGCTCGGGACCGGGGCCCGGCGCGATCACCTTCGCCAAGTGCATGCGCGGCCACGGCGTCCCCCAGTTCCCCGACCCCGGAGGCACCCCGGCGGCCGGGTCGTCGATCTCGATCCTGGGAGCCCAACTGCCCTCGACCACCAACATCAAGGCCCCGGCGTTCCAATCCGCCCTCCACACCTGCATGAAGCAGTTCAACGCCGCGCATCCGCGGCCGCCGCTGAGCGCCGCCCAGAAGGCGGCCGCGGTGAAGTTCGCCGAGTGCATGCGCGCCCACGGGGTGCCGGGCTTCCCTGACCCCAAATTCCCGGCCGGCGGAGGGATCGCACTGGGGCCCGGACCGGGGCCGGGGCTCGACCCTAACACCCCGGCGTTCCAGCATGCGCAGCAGGTGTGCGGGCACCCGTGAACGGGTCGGGGCGTGTACCCGATACTGCGACGGCGCCCGCCGAGGTCCGTTACCGGACGAGCACCGTGGTCGCGTGCGTCGTGTGCACGTGACCGGACCTGGGCTTGAAGGTGGTCTGGATCGTCGCCTTCACGCGCTTGGAGTGCTTGAACAGCGCTGTGCCGGCGGCGGTGAGCCGTGGCCGCAGACGCACCCGCCCCGCGCGGGTGACCTTGACCGACGCCGAGGCGATGACGATCCGGCGCGCGATCGACGCGTGAGCTCCGGAGGCGCCGGCCGCGGTGACCGAGACGCTGGCCGTCCCCGGCCCGGTCGCGTCGGTATCGATGCCCTCCGTCACCGCCGTCACGGGGGTCCCCTGCGGCGGCAGGCACGCGAGGGTGGGACCGGCGAGGATGACCGGGCAGCCGGCGGTGGCATCGAGCAGGACGGTGCCGCTCCAATCGAGGCTGATCTGACACTGGCTGGGGTCCTCTATCCCGAAGAAGTCGGCACAGGACGCGTCGATCTGCGTCGGGGCCTGCGCGTAGGCAACGGGGATGCTGCGCAGCGCCGCCCCGGGCGCCAGGAGCTCCTGGCGAGAGATGGCCGGGATGCGCGCCGTGAGGGCTCCGGGGAGGTACTGGTCCAGAACCGAGCCGACACCGTCGGCTGTCTCGCCGGAGCCGTCGTAGTCCCCGCGCTGACCGACGCAGTTGGAGAACCTCGCCGGGTCGGTCGAGAGGTAGGTGATCCCCTGGACCAGGAGCCCGTCGGCCGTCGGGGCGGGAGTGGTCGCGGGCGGCGGATTCGGGAAGTCCGGCGGAAACGGCCCCGGCTCGGGGGCCGTCGAGATCGGCCCTGAGCACGAGACCTCGTAGAAGTCATCAGTGAACGTGTAGGTGCCCGCCGTTGCCGGCGGGATGACGCCGGCCGCGGTCAGCGAGCCGTCGGGCAGGAGCTCTGCCTGGTACTCGACCTCCCAGTCGAGCGTGTCGTCGCCGACCGCGTGTGAGCCCGCGCTGTTGTCATAGTGAAACTGGCCCGACCCGCTGAACACGACGTGGACGGGGATGGGCAGCTCGGGCAAGGCCGGCGGCGTGGCGCCCGCGATGGCGGCGACCACCGCACCGCACGCGGCCGCCACGGCCAGCACCGCCACCGCCACCTGCGCCAGGGCCCGCCGCCTCATGCCGCACCTCCGTGCTCGACGGCGGCACTGGCGGCCACCGTGAGCGACCGGGTGCGACCCGTGGTCTCCAGAGCGATCAGGGCGTCGGCCACCGAGCAGTTGTCGACGAGGCGGCCGGGGCCGCTCGGGCTGGCGTAGTCCCAGGTGACGGTGTCCCCGCGCGGCGCCGTCAGTTCCACGGTCACCGCCGCGCGCCCCGACAGCGACACCCGGACGCGCGTCCGCTCCCCGGCGCGCTCGCACGTCACGCGGTGAAGCGGGGCCGGCACGTAGCGGCGGCCGTCGAGCTCAAGCGCGCCCGAGGCAATCCAGGGTGTGACCAGCGGGCCGATCCGGATGCGCACGAGCACAAGGTCGAGCCAGCCGCGACCGTCCTCGCCGAGGCGACCCGCGTGCGTCCAGCACCACTGGTGGGCGTGCTCGGAGCCCCAGTTGTGGCCGACCATCGCCTCCCACCCGTCGATCGTCACCGTGTCGCCGTCGAGCACGAGGGTGCCGTTCGCGCTCGCCGCCGGCACGAGGGCCGCGCCGTTGGAGCGCGGGAGGCGACGGTCATACAGCCACCGCGCCGGCAGATAGGCCACCTCTCCGGCGCGGGACTCCCAGCGCAGGTCCCAGCTCGCCCGCAGGGAGGGCGAGGGTTGCGGGGTCGGGTTCGCCCGCCCGGCGTCTGCGTCCGCGTCCGCGCCCGCGCCATCCGCCGCATCGCTCAGCTCTCCGCGTGTGCCAGATGGCCCCATCTCCCCCAGGCTCGATCGCGCCCACCGCGCTCCGGGGTCGGTCAGCGGCTCGTCGGCGGTCACCCGCAGCGCCCGCGGCGCCCCGGCCGAGGCGTCGAACCAGGTCAGCCAGGTGGTGGAACGCGCCGGCTCGCCGGGGCGCTTGACCGCGGTGAAGCGCAGCCACAGCGCGCGGCCGCCGGCCGGATCGGCCGCGGTCAGGTAGTGCGACTCATAGAGCGCGGCGCCCAGTGGCGCCGTCGGAGCTCGGGGGCTGGCCAGCGGAGTCATCGGTCCCGCGCGCATTCTGCCTTCCCGAATCCGGCCCGTGGAGAAAATGCTCCCGGCGGAGGGTGCTCCGGGCTCATGTGTGGCGGGTTTCTGCCGATGACCAGGGCAGATGAGCGATCTGCTGGGAGATGCCGCGCGCCTTGACGCCCTGCGGCGCTCGGAACTGATGGACTCAGAGCCCGAGGAGGTCTTCGACCGCCTGACGCGCCTGGCCAGCAAGCTGCTCGGCACTTCGGTGGCGACGATGACGCTCGTCGACGACACGCGCCAGTACTTCAAGAGCTCCGTGGGGACGGCGGTCAACCAGACGCCGCTGTCGCACTCCTTCTGCCAGCACGTCGTCACGAGCGGGGCTCCGCTCATCGTGACCGACGCGCGCAACGACCCGCGTGTCAGGGACAACGCGGCCATCGATGACCTCGACGTGATCGCCTACTGCGGCGTCCCCCTCACCGACGCCGACGGCCACACCCTCGGCTCGTTCTGCGCCATCGAGCACAGCCCCCGCCAGTGGACTGAGATCGAGATCGAGATCCTCACCGAGCTGGCCCACAACATCATGACCGAGCTCGACCTCCGCGCGGCCAACCGCGCCCTGGCCGCGCGCGAGCAGGAGACGCGCACGATCATCGAGAGCGCCCATGACGCATTCATCGCCCTCGACGCCGGCTCCCGGATCGTCGACTGGAACCCCGCCGCCGAGCGCCTGTTCGGCTGGACCGCCGACGAGGCCGTGGGCGGGCTGGCCTCCGAGACGATCCTGTCCGAGATCGGCGCCGGCTGGGGCCTGGAGCGCCACGCCTCCGTCGGCCGATCGCATCTGCCGGCGCTGCCGGTCGAGGTGAGCGCCCGCCACCGCGACGGCCACGAGCTCCAGGTGGAGGTCTCCATCGCGCGCGTCGACATGCCCGAGGGGCCGCGCTTCAACGCTCTGGTCCGGGACATCGCCGAGCGCCGCGCCGCGCAAATCCAGCGCGAGCAGCTCGCCCGGGTCGTGGAATCCACCAACGACGCGGTCATCACCGTCGACCTGGCCGGCACGATCACCAGCTGGAACGCCGGCGCCGAGCGGCTCTACGGATTCACCGCCGAGGAGATGATCGGCGCCCCGCAGGTCGCGCCCGGCACACCCGATGCCGCGTATTCAGACGCCGAGGCGTTGATGCCGCGACTCATGGCCGGAGAGCACGTGACCGAGCGCGCGCGGCCGCGCCGCCGTCGCGACGGCTCCCGCATCTATGTCGACCTCTCGGCCGCACCGCTGCGCGACGAGACCGGCAAGGTGGTCGGCGCCACCTCGATCGCCCGCGACGTCACCGACCAGCACCGGCTGGAGCTCGATCTGGAGGAGTCCGAGGCGCGGTTCCGTGAGACCTTCGACGAGGCGCCGATCGGCGTCGCCCTCGTCGGGCCCAACGGCCGCTGGCTCGAGGTCAACCGCGCCCTCTGCGAGATCGTCGGCTACACCGAGGCCGAACTGCTGGATCGCACCTTCCAGGACATCTCCCACCCCGACGACCTCGACGCCGATCTGGCGAGGCTCGGCCAGGTCCTGACGGGCGAGATCCAGACCTATCAGATGGAGAAGCGCTACTTCCACAAGGAGGGACACGCCATCTGGGCCAAGCTGTCGGTCGCGCTGGTGCGCGACGAGCGGGGCACCCCGCTGCATTTCGTCTCCCACATCGAGGACATCACCCGGGCCAAGGCCGCCGAGTCGGCGCTGCGCGAGGGCCGGCGGTTGCTGGACGAGTCCCAGTCGGTGGCCGGGGTCGGGAGCTGGACCTGGAATCTGGAGAACGGCGAGCCCGCGTGGTCGGTGCAGCAGTACCTCCTGCACGGCGTCAGCCCACTGGTCTGACGCGCCGGCGCTGGACGACTTCCTGGAGCTCGTGCACCCCGAGGACCGCGAGCGCGTCCGGACCAAGATCTTCGACATCGTGCGCAAGCGCGAGCCCTTCGTCGACGAGTACCGCGTGGTGCTCGGCGGATCCCGCGTGAAGACGCTGTCGGTCCGCGGCGACTACCTCGCCGCCGACCCCAGCGTCGGCCTGCCGCCGCGGATCGCCGGTACCGCCCAGGACGTGACCGCCGATCGGGCGGCCGCCGTCGTGCGTGAGGAGAGCGAGAACCGCCAGCGCGTCCTGCTCTCCAGCCTTCCCGACACGATGGTCGTGCTCTATGACCGCGAGCTGCGCTGCCGCTTCGTGCAGGGCGCGCTCATGAAGGAGCTGGGGGTCGACCGCGACGCCTTCGAGGGCAAGCTGCTCTCAGAGCTGGTCACCCCGGCCCGGCTCGAGACGCTCGAGCCGGCGATCCACCGCGCGTTCACGGGCGAATCGGGCTCGTTGGAGTACGGCGCGGGCGACGGCCGCACCTACGCCGTGGACATCGCCCCCTACCGCTCCGAGGATCGCTCGATCACCGGCGCATTCAGCGTGTGGCGCGACATCTCCGAGCGCCGCCGGATGGACGACGAGCTACGTGCCAGCCGCGAGAAGGCTCTGGAGGCGTCGCGGCTGAAGTCGGAGTTCGTGGCCAATATGAGCCACGAGATCCGGACACCGCTCAACGGCGTGGTCAGCATGGCCGAGCTGCTGCTCGACACCCCGCTCAACGGCGAGCAGTCCCAGTACGCACAGGTGGCGATGACCTCGGCGGAGGCGCTGATGCGGGTCATCACCGACATCCTCGACTTCTCTAAGATCGAGGCGGGCAAGCTCGAGATCGTCCGCGAGGACTTCTCGGTGCGCGCGGCGGTCGAGGACGTCGCCGAGATCGTCGGGGTCAAGGCGGCCGAGCGCGGCCTCGCCCTCGAGGTGTCGGTGGGCCAGGGCGTCGCTCCGGTCATCAACGGGGACGGCAACCGGGTGCGTCAGGTGCTGATGAACCTGCTCTCCAACGCGGTGAAGTTCACCCGGGAGGGAGACGTGACGGTCACGGTCGATCGCGTCGACGGCACCGGCAGCGACGAGCGGCTGCGCTTCGAGGTCGCCGACACCGGGATCGGGATCGACACCGAGAAGCTGGCCGCTCTGTTCGAGCCCTTCTCGCAGGCCGACGCCACCACGACGCGTCGCTACGGCGGCACCGGCCTGGGCCTGTGCATCTCCAAGCAGCTTGTTGAGCTCATGGACGGGGAGATCGGCTGCGCCAGCGAGCCGGGCGTCGGTAGCCGCTTCTGGTTCACCCTTCCCTACGAGCCCGGCGTCGGCCTGGAGGCCGATCTCATGGGCAACGACCTGACCGGCGCGCGGGTGCTCGTCGTCGACGGCGACGCGGCTGATCGCGAGACCACGCAGACCACGCTGGCCAGCTGGGCAATCCGCCCGGAGAGCGCCGCCGACGGGGCCACGGCCCTGCGCCTGCTGCGGGCGGCGGCCGAGGCGGGCCGCCCCTTCGAGACCGCGCTGATCGCGGCACGGCTGCCGGACACCGACGGGCTGGCGCTGGTGCGCGAGATCGGCGACGTCCCCGCCCTGCGCTCGACGCGGCTGATCATGGTGGTGTCCTCACCCATCGAGGCCGCCGCCGCGGATGCCGCCGGGGTCGACGCCCAGATCGCGAAGCCGATCCGTCCCTCGCGGCTCTACAACCAGCTCCTCGCCACCCTCCACCGCACGGCCGCGGGCCAGGCGGCGATCGCCGCGACCGCCTCCACCGCGGGCGTCCTCGCCGGCGACGGCTGTCGCGTGCTGGTGGTCGAGGACAACGAGATCAACCAGTTCGCCGCCCTGCGCCTGCTGAGCAGCTTCGGGCTCGTCGTCGACGTCGCCGCCAACGGCCGCGAGGCCATCACGATGACCGGCCGCACCGAGTACAGCGCGGTGTTCATGGACTGCCAGATGCCCGACGTCGACGGCTACACCGCCACCCGCGTCATCCGCCGCCGCGAGGAGCAGTCCGGGCGCCATACCCCGATCATCGCGCTGACCGCGCATGCCCTGGAGGGCGATCGCGAGAAGTGCATGAGCGCCGGGATGGACGACTACCTCTCCAAGCCCCTGCGCCGTCAGACCATCCAGGACGTCCTCGGACGCCTGCCCGAATTCCGGCCCCCTGGCCCCGCGGTCGCGGATCCCGCCTGCGAGGTGTTCGACCCCGCGCCGCTCCAGGAGATCGGCGACCCCGAGACCGAGGTGGCCCTGGCCACGATGTTCCTCGACCAGTCCGCCGACCGCCTGCCGGCTATGCGCGAGGCCATCGCCTCCGACGACGCCGAGCGGCTGCACGGGCTCGCCCACGGCCTCAAGGGCTCGGCCGCGACCATCGGTGCGACGCGGATGAGCGAGATCGCCAGGGCGCTGTGCGAGATCGCTGCGGCCGGTCAGACCTCGGGCGCCCTGGACCTCCACCACGAGCTGTCAGACGCGCTCGCGCAGACCCGCGCAGTGCTCGGCGGCCACATCACCCGCGCAACCGCTTAGCGCTCCAGCGCCCTAGTAGCCGGACGCGCGACTCGATGATGACGCGGCCGGCTTGGCCGCGGCGCTCTTGGTGATCGCGGTGCCAGAGGGCGCGACCAGCCACCACTTGGCGCCGAAGCTGTCGCTGCCCTGGCCCGTGAGCGAGCCCTTGCTCGTGTCCGGGGCGAAGTAGTAGAGCGGATGGCCGTCGTAGGTCACCTGCTTGACACCGCCCGATCGGGTGGTCGTGCCCAGCTCCGACGCTGTCACTCCACTGGTGGCGACCGGCGCCGAGGTGCTGGTAAGCGGCGGCCAGACCTTGGCACACGCGCCAGCACACACCGACTTGTCATGACCGTCGGCCACCCACAGATAGACGGGGCGCCCGGAGGGACCGATCAGATACGTGCCGTCTGAGCTTGTCGCCGTGCCCACTGACACTTTGGCGCCACCCGACGCCGCACCCGAGGCCGGTGCGTTGCCGGCGGCAGAGCTGGCGCTCGAGTTCGAGTTGCTGCTGCCGCAGGCCGCGACCACCAAGGTCACGACCACCAGTACGACGGCACTGCTGATACGGATCCTCGCCTTACTCCAACTATCAACCATGGTGCTGTTCCATTTCGTCAAATTGTGTACGCCCACTGTGGGCGGGTCATGACACTCAAGACCCCGCGCACCGGCGATCCTTCCCGCGGTGGGCGTGGTCAGGCGGGGACGAGCTGGCGATCGCGGCCCGCGGCCAGCCCGAACACGAGCTGGGGGACCAGGAGGCACAGCAGCAGAATCAGCGGCGGGGTCCAGGAGCCCGCGGCGCCATGCATCGCCCCCACCGCCAGCGGGAAGATCGCCGCCAGCATGTAGCCGACCGACTGCGACAGGGTGGAGAGCCCCTCTGTGGTGGCGATGCTGCCGCCCCGGAGCACGATGAGCATGAGCGCCAGCGGAAAGGTCGAGTTCTGACCCAGCCCGAGCAGCACCACCCACAGGTACGGGGCCGACATCGGCGCGACGATGATCCCGATGAGGCCGGCGGCCCACACCATGCAGCACACCACCACCAGCCAGCGCTGGTCGCGCAAGCGGGTGGCGAGCCCCGGCACCGTGGTGGACGTCAGCAGCCCCACCACGATCGACAGGCTGAGCAGGAAACCGGCGCGCGAGTCGCTGGCGCCGTGGCTGCGAAAGATGTCAGGCAGCCAGGCCAGGGTGGCGTAGAAACCGCCCGACTGCACGGCGAAGAACAACGTGACCTGCCAGGCGAGCGGCTGGCGCAGCAGCGGGCGGACCGTCGGGGTCCGGGCGGCGCCGCCCGCATCCGCGCCGCCGTGGGCGTCGCGGCGCACGAACGCCGGCAGCCAGGCCAGCGCGGCGATCACCGCGGGAATCGCCCAGATGCCGAGCCCGGGTCGCCATCCGCCGCCGAGGGTGTCGGCCAGCGGCACCGTCGTGCCGGCTGCGAGCGCGGCGAACCCGATCAGGGACGTGGTGTAAACCGCCATTGCGGTGCCCGTCCGGTCCGGGAAGTCGCGCCGCACGATCACCGGCACCAGCACATTGGAGATGGCGATGGCCGCGCCCGCCAGCGCGGTGCCGGCGAACAGGAAGACGTCGCCGGGAACCAGCCGCAGGAGCATGCCGGTCATCAACGCGCACATGGCCACGGCGATCGTCGTGTGCACCCCCAGCCGGCGAGCCAGTGGTGGCGCCAGCGGGGCGAGCAGTCCGAAGCAGAGCACCGGAAGCGTGGCCAGCGCCCCCGCCCACCCCGAGGACAGGCCGGTGTCTGACTGGATGCGGTCCAGCACGGGCCCGATGCTGGCGGCGGCGGGGCGCAGATTGATCGCGACCAGGACCACTCCGCCGGCCAGCAGGGCCGGGGAGAGCGGGGGCCGGCCGGAGCGCTGAGCTTCCACGCCCTCAACCTATCCCTACTTCGCTTGACGATATACCGGTAGCCGATATAAGATGGCCCGATGGCGCGCTCCTCGCACTCGGCCGGCGACGAACCTTCCGAGGTCCTTGCCGGCTTCGGCCGCTACGCCGGCCCCGCGACGCTCATCCTGTCCAGCCTCGCCGAGTCGACCAAGCACGGCTACGCCCTCACCAAGGACATCGAGACCTTCGCCGGGATCCGCCTGGCGCCGGGGACGTTGTACGAGGCGCTGGCCCGGCTCGAGCGCCAAGGACTGATCGAGCCCGTCCCCAGCTCAGATCGGCGCCGCCCCTACCGCCTCACCGCGGCCGGAGCGACCGCGCTGCGCGCCCACCTCCACGCCCAGCGCCGGATCGTGGATGTCGGCCTGGGCCGTCTGGCCACCGGGCCGGAGGCGGCATGAGAAGCCTTCTGGCCACCAGGCCGGAGGCGGCATGAGAAGCCCGGTGCAGCGTGCCCGGCGGCTCGTACGCTGGTATCCGCGGCGCTGGCGCGTCCGCTACGGCGAGGAGTTCATGGAACTGCTGATCGATGACATGGCCGAGCGCCCGCGGTCCCTGCACCGCACCGCCGACGTCGTGCGCAGCGGGCTGGTCGCGCGGCTGCGGGCCGGAGGCCTGGCCGGTGATGACCTGGTGGGAGCCCATCAGATCCGTGCCGGGCTCGCCTGGCTGGGCGCCGCCTGCGCCGCCTTTCTGGCCTTCGGCGTCGCCGAGTGGGCGCAGATCACCGTCGGCTGGCAGTGGTCGGCCCCGGCCGACCGCGCCACCACCGCCGCCATGCTGCTGATGTCAGCCGCGGCGCTCGCGTTCGTGACGCTGGCGCTGCTCGCCGCCATCCCGTTGGGCTGGGCGGCCGTGCGCGCGGTCCGCCGCGGGGGCGCGGGGCGGATCGCCGGCCCGCTGCTGTTCACCGCGGCCGCCACGGCGGTAGTGGTGTGGGGCAGCCTGCACTTCGGGCACCACTGGCCGGGGACCGGCGGCCGCGAGTGGCCGCAGCGAGGGCTCGTGCCCGGCAGCGTGGCCCGGTTCTGCTGGGCGGCCACGCTCTGGGTGAGCGCCTACTGGGCCCATCCGCGTTCACTGCTCACGTTCCCGGCGGCCGAGGTGGCCTGGATGGCGATCAGCCCGCTCGCGCTCGTCGCGATGATGGCCGGCGGTGTCCGCGCCGCATCGGCCCTTTCGGTCTGGCTGACCCCGCGGGCGCTGCGCTGCGAGACGCTGCTCGCCGCGACCGCCACCGTCGTCATGGCGGTGTTCCTGGCCGGCGCGGGTGGCTGGGTGCTCTCCGGTGGGCCGGGCGCCCATGGCCTGTTCGGGGCCGGGGCCATCGACGTCGCCGGCCTCGCCGTGATGGCCGCCGCGTTCCTTGTGGCGGCGTCCGCCCTGCGGCGCACGGTGCGCGCGTGGATGTCGCCCGCCGGCTCCGGATAGCCGGCGATGCCCACGCCCCGGATGCACACCCGTCGCGGCGCGCCGGGGATGACCCGCCGTGGCGCCATCGCCGCTGGGCTGGGCACGATCCTGGGCGCCGGCGCGGTCGGTATCGAGCTTGTCTCGCGCGGCGTCCTGCCCGGCAAGGCGACGCTTGACCAGCTCGACGGCGCCTGCTCGGTGCCGCGCCCGCCGCTGCGCATCGTCACGCCGCTGGGCCCGTCGCGCTCCGGCGTGTTCTTCTCCCGGGCGCGCCGGCGCCGGATCGGTTACACGATCGCCTACCCGCCGGGCCACCGGGTGGGTGACCCCCTGCCGGTGGCCCTGGTGCTGCACGGCTTCGGCGGCAACCACGCCAGCGGGCTGGGCGGCATGTCCTTGACGCTCGCGCTGGCAGCGCTGCCCGCCGGGAGCGAGCGTGCCCCCATCGCCCTGGCCGCCGCCGACGGCGGCGGCGGCTACTGGAACCCCCATCCCGGCGATGACTCGCTGGCGATGCTCACCGACGAGCTGCTGCCGATGTGCCGGGCGCTGCGGCTGGGGCGCGGGGCGGCCCACACCGGGGTGATCGGGACGTCGATGGGCGGGTTCGGGGCGCTGCTGCTCGCGGAGAGGCGCCCGGAGATCGTGTCGGCATCGGCAGCGATCAGCCCCGCGATCTGGACGACCTATGACCAGGCGCGCGCGGCGAACCCCGGCGCGTTTGCGTCGGACGTCGATTTCGCGCGCGACGACGTCATCACCCATGCGCGGGCCCTGGCGCGTACGCCGACTCGCATCGCCTCGGGCTCCGACGACCCGTTCGCGCCCGGAGTGCGGGGGCTGGCGCGCCGGGTACCGGCCTCGGTGAAGGTGGTGGTCACCGGCGGATGCCACGACACGGCGTTCTTCGCCAGCCAGACGCCGGCGTCGCTGGCGTTCCTGGCGGCCCACATCGCCTGAGGCATGCGCCGGGCCGGGGGGCGGGGCCGGGGCAGGGCCGGGGGGCGGGGCCGGGGCGGGGCCTGTGCCGGGCGTTCAGATGCGGACGCCGGCGGCGGTGGTGATCCGCCCACTGAACAGGAAGGCGGTCTGGCGCAGTGAGGACTCCAGGTCAAACCGGTCCAGCGCCGAGACGGCGTCCCGGGGGATGATCACGTCATACCAGCGCAGCGCGGCGCTGGCGGCCGTGTAGTGCACGCAGATGTTGGCCACCGTCCCGCAGATGACGAGCGTGGTCACGCCCCACAGGCGCAGCAGATGATCAAGCGGGGTGCCGTAGAACCCGTCGTAGCGCACCTTGGTGATGACGGTCTCGTCCTCGCGCGGGGCCAGCGGGTCCACGATCTGCCACCCCCAGCTGCCCTCGCGGGCGTGCTCGGGCCAGATGCGCCACTCGGGGTCGCCGTCGCGGTGGGTGTCCTGCGTGAACACCACCCGCATGCCGTAGGCCCGGGCGACCTCCAGCAGGGTCGTGATCGCCGGGATGGTCGACTCGGCGTCGGGGACCCTCAGGCTGCCGCCCTCGGCCACGAAGTCGTTCTGCATGTCGACCACGACGAGCGCCGTCCGCGTGGCGTCGATGCGCACCTCGTCATGGACCGTGTAGTCGGGGACCTCGACGGCGGGGCTCATGGTTTTAACGCTAGCGCGCCTGAGGTTGAGGCCTGGGCGTCTTAGCGCGACACGGACGCACGTCAACGGCGGGCTTGGGAAGGGTGGGTCGAAGCGTAAATGGCGGCCTTTGCAGGGGGGTTGTGGGAGATAACCACCACCACATGGGGGTTATCTACCAAGACCCGCGCCACAGGCCGCCGGGGGGCTTCGAGCACCCACACCCGTCCCTCCCCAGCCGTCGTTGACGTTCGCTCGTGGTGCCGGCCACCCTCACGGCACAACCAGGGGCTGGCTCCTCCGCCCGAGCGGTTCTGTATGTTCGGCGGCCGTTTCACGCGCCGTTCACATGAACGCGCGAAGAGAGGAGCATTCGCTATGAGAAGGATCACGGCCGCGCTGGCCGCAGGCGCGCTCGTGGTGGCACTGGGGGCTGCCACCGGGCAGGCAGGCGCCGCGGATATCGACTATTCGCAGGTGGCGCGCAACATCATCCCGTCAGGGCAGCAGGGGTCCGTTCCGATCCCGGCCGACGCGACGGCGCAGGCCCAGATGTACAACGCGCTGACCCCGCTGTTTGACCACGTCACCACGCCCGATCTCTTCTCGGACTTCAAGTCCGAGCAGTTCGGCCTGGGCACCGACGGCCCCGGCACGATCGAGCCGGTCCCATTCCCGGGCGTCACCATCGTGCGTGACCGCTTCCACGTGCCGCACGTCACCGCCGCCACCCACGCGGGCGGCGTGTGGGCGGCCGGCTGGATCGCCGCCGAGGACCGCGGACTCCTGCTCCAGGAGGCGCGTGACAACTCGTACGTCGCCGCCATCGACGTTCCCGGCCTCACCGCGATCGGGCTGATCGAGAATCTCCAGAACTTCCAGCCCAGCGCCCAGACCCAGCGGGTCGTGGCCCGCCAGACCCAGGTCCTGGAGAAGGCCGGCCCCGAGGGACGCGACGTGCTCTCGGACATCGACGAGTTCACCACCGGCATCAACGCGTACCTGAAGATCCACAGCCCCACCACTCCGCCGTGGACGCGCGACGACATCTACGCGCTCAACGCGCTCAAGGACCAGTTCTTCGGCGAGGGCGGTGGCCGTGAGGCCCAGGACTCCGAGTTCCTCGGCGCGCTCGAGCACCGGCTCGGCCTCGACAAGGGCTACAGCGTCTTCAACGACCTGCGCCAGAACACCAATGCCGGCAGCCCGACCACGGTCGACGGGACCTTCAACTACGACCACACGCCCAACAAGCCCGGTGCCCCGGGCAGCGTGGTGCTCGACCCGGGCAGCTACCAGGCCACGCCGGCGGTCTCCTCGGCCTCGGCGGCCAAGTTCGGGCGCCTGGAGCCCCGCCCGCACGCCTCCAACGAGCTGATGGTGGAGGGCAAGTACTCCACCACCGGGCACCCGCTGCTGGTCGGCGGCCCCCAGGTCGGCTACTTCTATCCCGGGCTCACCTACGAGATCGACATGCATGCCCCGGGCCTGGACTGGCGCGGAGCCACCTCGGCGCCGTTCCCCGGCTACATGCTCATCGGGCGCGGACCGGACTTCGCCACCACGCTCACGTCGGCCTCGGGCGACGTCGTGGACGAGTACGCCGAGACGCTCTGTGGCCACAGCCGGACCAAGTACCTGTTCAACGGCAAGTGCCGGTCGATGGAGAACTTCGATGCCGGCACGCTGAACGGTAAGACGGTGGCCTTCAAGACCACCGTCCACGGGCCGGTCGTGGGCTACGCCCGCGTGCACCATCGGCTCGTGGCCATCTCGAGCAAGCGCTCGAGCTACGGCAAGGACGTGCTTGACCTGCTGTTCAACCGCCGCCTCTCCGACGGCCAGGTCCACAGCCCGCAGTCGTTCTTCAAGGCCGCCGAGCTGACGCCGCAGACGTTCAACTCGTTCTACATCGACGACAAGCACGTGGCCGAGATCACGACCGGGCTGCTCCCGATGCGGCCCAAGGGCATCGATCCGAGCCTGCCGACGATCGGGACCGGCAAGTGGGAGTGGCGCGGCACCGCGCCCGACAGCGTGCACCCGAAGGGGATCGACCCGCTGCACACCCCGGTGAAGGGGACGATGACCAACTGGAACAACGTCGCCGCCCATGGGTTCGGCGCGGCCGACGATGCGTGGAACGCCAACGGCACGTCCGCGCGCGTCGACCTGCTCAACTACAACCTGGCGCGGCTGCGCACGCACGGCAAGTGGTCCCTCGCCACCCTCACCTCGGCGATGAACGCCTCCGCGACGCAGGACGTCCGGGCCATCCTCACCGTGCCGGTGCTCCAGGAGCTGCTCAAGGGGACCAAGGCCCCCAACGCGCAGGCGGCGAAGATGCTGTCGCTGCTCGTGGCCTGGCGCAAGGCCGGCGGCAACCTGCTGGACCTCAACGGAGACGGCAAGATCGACAACCCCGGCGCGGCCATCATGGACGCGGCGTGGCCCAAGATCGCCGCCGCCTTCATGCGACCGGAGCTGGGGCCCCTTGAGGGCGAGTTCAGCAGTCTGGTGAGCGTGTTCGACTCGCCCCCGGGCGGGCAGTTCAGCGGCTGGTACCAGTACTTCGATCGCGACATACCCAAGCTGCTGCATATCAAGCAGCCACAGCCGTTCGCCAACGAGTACTGCGGCGCGGGCAACCTGCACCGCTGCCAGAAGTCCGTGTGGGCGGCGATCGCCGCGGCCGGCCGCCAACTGGCCGGCCAGCAGCACAATGCCACCCCCACCGCGTGGCACGCCAGTGCCACGGCGGAGCGGATCACGTTCATCCCCGGGCTGCTGCCCTACACGATGGCCTACACCAACCGGCCGAGCGGCATCCAGCAGGTGATCAGCTTCAACCGCCACCGCTGAGAGACACAGCTTCTGAGCCCGCCGGCGCCACCGCCGGCGGGCTGAAGTTGCGCACCGCCGGCACACAGAGTCCGAGGCCGAACAGCAGCGCGGACACCACGGCGGCGCCGTAGAGGGTCGTCGAGGGGCCGATCGCCGCGGCCACCGGGCCGCTCAACGCCTGGCCGAGGGGCAGGATGGCCACCGAGCCGAAGTAGTCCCACGACATCACCCGGGCCAGTTCGGCGGCGGGGACGTCTGACTGCACCGCGGTGAACCAGAACGTGTTGAACATGGTGCCCGAGCTGCCGTCGATGAACGCCACGGGCAGGATGACCGCGAGCGGCGCATGACCCGCCACGAGCGCGAACAGCGTCGGCGTGACGACGGCGAAGATGGCGAAGGAGAGCCGGAACGGGTGGCGAGGTCGCGCCCGCAGGGCGATGACGCCGCCGGCGATCGAGCCGGCTCCCAGGGCGACGGCGATCGCCGCCCATGCCCCGGGCCCGCCCAGCCACAGCCGGGCGATCTCCGGGCCCAACACCTGCCACGGCGCCCAGGCAAAGCCGATGTACAGCGTGAAGCAGGCGACCGTGACCCACAGCCACCGGCGGGCCCGAAACGCGCTCCAGCCGTGGCGCAGCTCATGCAGCAGCGTCGCCCGCTCCCGGACCTCGGCGATGACCGGCGGCATCGCGCGGACGCAGGCGGCGCTGGCCAGGAAGGTCACGGCGTCGAAGGCCAGGCCCCACCCGGGCTCGGCCGCCGCGACGATCACGCCGGCCACCGCGGGTCCCGCCACCGCCGCGACGTTGCCCGTCAACGCGAGCAGGCTGTTGGCGCGCTGAAGCTGCCCTGCCTCCACCGTTTGTGGCACCACCGAGAGGGCAGCCGGATCAAAGAACGCGCGCGCGGTCCCGTAGACCGCCTGGAGCGCCGCCAGCTCCCACAGATGGGCGGTCCCGGTCAGCAGCAGCACCGCGCAGAGGCCCTGGGACGCCGCGCGCACGAGGTCCGAGGTCGCCATGACGAGCCGCCGCGGCAGGCGGTCGGCCCACACGCCCCCGAGGAGCACGAACAGCACGAGGGGGATCGTCTGGGCCGCCAGCACGATCCCCAGGCTGGTCGCCGAGCCCGTGAGGTTCAGGACGGCGAAGGCCAGCGCCACCGGCACGAGGCGATCGCCCAGCGACGAGATCGACTGGGCGGCGAACAGCAGCCGGAAAGCTCGTTGCGCCGGAATTCCTCCCACGCGGGCAAGGCTACGCGCCGCCGCCCCGACACGACTGCCTATCCGCGCCACCGCCCCGACACGACACGGCCGCCCATCCGCGCCACCGCCACGACTCGACACGACTGCGCCGGTGCCCGGGATGCGAGCATGCCGTGAGATGACCAAGGTCACGATCGACACACCGCGCGGCCCGGCCCGCGCCCACCTCAGCCTCCCGGGGGGCACCGGCTCGCCCGCCGCGGCGCTCATCGTGGGCCACGGCGCCGGCGGCGGGGTCGGGGCCCCCGACATCCAGGCAGCGCAGCGCGCGGCCCTGGACGCCGGCTGGGCGGTGGCGCTGGTCGAGCAGCCCTATCGCGTGGCCGGGCGGCGGGCGCCGCCCCCGGCTCCGCACCTCGACGAGGCGTGGACCGCCGTAGTGGCCCGTCTGAGCGCCGACGAGCTGGCCGGCCTCGCGCTGGTCACCGGCGGGCGTTCGATGGGCGCCCGGGTCGCGTGCCGGACCGCCGCCGCAACGGCCTCGACCGGCGTGCTGTGCCTGGCCTTCCCGCTCGCACCGCCCCAGCGCGCGGCGGCCACCAAGCCCTCCCCCAGCCGGCTGCCCGAACTCGAGGCGGTCGCCGTGCCGACGCTCGTCGTCCAGGGCGTGAATGACCGCTTCGGGATGCCGCCCGCGGGCCCCGACCGCACCGTGGTTCAGGTGGCGGGTGACCACGGGCTCAAGTCCGACCTCCCGGCCGTGCAGGAGGCCGTCGCCATATGGCTGGTGCTCCTCGGGAGGGGCCAAGGCTGACGAAACGTCGTCAAGGTAGTTTGATTCCCTATGCACGACGCCGCGCCGCCCCCCACCCGCACGGATGACGCGCCATGGCGCGCTCCGGTGCGCGGTGGCCACCCCGACCCTCACCTCGCCACCGGACCGGGGGTCGACTTCCTGGCCGCCATGCTGGCCGGAGACACCCCGGCGCCACCGCTGTCGCGGCTCACCGGCATGCGGCCGGTGCGGTTCAGCCCCGGCTGCGCCGAGTTCGCGATGCCGGTGTCGCCGTGGCTGTGCGCCGATGACGGTCGGGTGCCGCTCGGCGTGCTGGCGATCCCGGCCGACGCCGCCATGGCGTGCGCGATCATCTACGACCTCCCGGCCGGCACCGCCATCACGACCTCGGAGCTCGCCCTGCGCCAGATCCGGCCCGCATGCCCCGGCAGCACGCTCCTGGCCACGGCCACCGTGCTGAATCCGGCGCGCCCCGCCCCGCCGGTCGCCCTGGCCGAGGTGACGGTGACCGATGAGACGGGCGCGCTCATCGCCCGCGGGGGGTCGTTGTGCGTGATCCTGCCGTTCACGCCCGAGGAGGCCCACAGCGGCCTGGAGGCGGCCGGGCCGCCGGCAGCAGACGACGGCCCGGACCCGTGGGAGCGTCCGGCGCCCGATGCCGGCCTCTCACGGCTCACCGGATTGAGCGCGATGGTCATCGCGCCGGGCGAGGCCGCATTCGCGCTGCCGGCCACCCGCTGGTTGTGCGCGCCTCCACCCGGGCGGGTGCAGGGTGGCGCGGTGGCGATGCTCGCCGGCGCCGCGATCGATGCCGCGATGCAGACCGCCGCCCCCGCGCAGAGCCGGTTCGTCCCGCTGGAGCTCAAGCTCAATTACCTGCGCCCGCTGGCCAGCGACGGCCGGGAGGCCACCGCGCACGCCACGCTGGTGCACGGAGGGCGCCGGACGGCGGTCGCTCGTGCCGAGGTGGCCGACGCGGAGGGGCGCGCGATCGCGGTGGCCAGCGGCTCGGGGATCGCCGAGCCCATCGCGCCGTGACGGCCCGGCGCGCGATCGCGATCGCCGTCGCGGTCACTGTCGGGGCCGGGCTGATCCTCGGGCTGGGCGGATGCGGTACGAGCGCCGTGCGCCACGGCACGGTGCAGACCACCCCCTCCCCGGTGACGGCGCTGCCCGGCGGGCCGCCGGCCCACGTCGCCGTGATCGTCATGGAGAACGAGGAGTACGGGGACATCATCGGCTCGCGCCAGACCCCGTTCATCAACGCACTGGCCCGCCGGTACGCGCTGGCTCGGTCGATGTACGCGATCACCCACCCGTCGCTGCCCAACTACCTGGCGCTGACCGGGGGCAACACGTTCGGGATCGACAGCGACTGCACCGACTGCCGGGTGCCGTCGGCCACCAGCTTGGCCGACCAGCTCAGCGGCGCTCACCTGTCCTGGAAGGCGTATATGGAGAACCTCCCCCACGCCTGCTACCGCGGCGCCGGGGCCGGTGAGTACGCCAAGAAGCACGACCCGTTCATGTATTACGGCCGCGTGGCGCAGAACCCCGCGCAGTGCGCCCACGTCGTCGCGCTCTCCGAGCTTGCCGGTGACGAGCGGGCCCACACGATCCCGCGGTTTGCCTGGATCACCCCCAACCTCTGCCACGACATGCACGACTGCTCGCCGGTGCAGGGGGATGCGTTCCTGGCGCGGCTCGTGCCCCCGTTGCTGACCGCGCTGGGCCCCCGCGGGCTGCTCGTGCTCACCTGGGACGAGGGCGTCACCGACGATGGCTGCTGCCGCCTGGCCGCCGGTGGCCACATCGCCACGGTCCTCGCCGGGGCGCTCGCGGCGCCGGGCGCCCGGCTGACGGCACCGGTGGACCAGTACTCGATCCTCCAGACCATCGAGGATCTGCTCAGGCTTCGCCGACTGCGCGGAGCGGCGTGCGCCTGCACGCCCTCGCTGGCGCCGTTGCTGGCGCGGCGCTAGGCGTTTGGCGCGCTCGGGCTGACCACATCCGGGAGGCCGGCGTCGTCGAGCTCCAGCGTGGGCCCGAAGCCGATCTCCAGGAGCGCGCCGCCGCCGGGGGCGTTGGCGGCCCGCACAAACCCGCCGTGGGCCTCGGCGGCCTGGCGCACGATGGCCAGCCCGAGCCCCGACCCGGGCTGGGAGCGGGCGTCGCGGGCGCGATGGAAGCGGTCGAATACGAACGGCAGGTCCTCCTCGTGGAAGCCCGGCCCGTGGTCGCGGACGGTCAGGGTTCCGTTGGCCAACGCGACCTCGATGGTGCCGCCTGACTGGCCGTACTTGGCGGCGTTGTCGAGCAGGTTGGCCACCGCCCGGGCGATCCGGTCACCCTCGCCGTGCACCAGGGTGGGCTCCACGGAGGCCGAGACGGTCAGCTGCGGCGCCCGGCGCCGCGTCCGCTCCACCGCGGCGGAGACGATCTGATCGACGCGGACCTCGGCCGGCTCACCGGACAGCTTCGAGCCGCGCGCGAGCTCCACGACGTCGCCGACGAGCGCCGTGAGCTCGTCGAGCTCCTCGATGACGTCGCGGCGCAGCGCCTCGCGGTCGGCGACCGAGAGCATCTCCTCGTCGCGCATGAGCTGGAGGTTGGCGCGGATGGTGGCGATCGGCGTGCGCAGCTCGTGCGAGGCATCGGCGACGAGGTTGCGCTGAGACGCCACGGAGCGTTCCAGGGCGTCGAGGGTGCGGTTGAACGTCTGGGCCAGCCGGGCCAGCTCGTCCCCGCCTGACACCTCGAGGCGCTCGGCGTCCAACCGGTCCGGGTGGGCGGCGATCGACTCGGTCTGACGGGTGAAGCGCGCGATCGGCGAGAGCGCCGTCCGGGCGACGAGCAGCCCGAGCAGCGCGGCCAGCGCGATCCCGGCGGCGGCGATGACGATGAGCAGCAGCAGCTGGTTGGAGAGGGCGTCGTCGACCTGGGTGAGCGGCAGCGCCACCTGGACCGCGCCGTAGGTGCCGGCGCCGTGGACGAGCACCCGGAGGTGGTGGCCGCCCAGCGTGATGTCGCTCAGGTACTGGCCGCGGCCGCTGCGGGCCAGGGCCTTGACGGTGCCGTCGACGGGCAGCTTGGTCGTCTCGCCGGTGGCCAGGCAGACCGAGCCGGTCGGGCTCACGAGCTGGACATAGCCCTGGGGCGCTCCGAAGCCGGCCCCGCGCGCGTTGTCGAGCCCCAGGTTGTGGTCGCAGTCGTTCTGGGTGAACCCGTGCCCGCGGAAGCCGGGGGTCCCCCCGAACCCCGGTGGCGGGCCTTCGTCCCCGTCGCCGCGGGTGCCGGGGGCCGGCCCCTGGACGACGCCCGCCCGGGCCAGGAGCGGGTGGATGAGGGCGGTGAGCGAGTTGTCGAGCTGCCCCTGGAGCTCAGAGCGCGTGCCGGCGTACGCCGACACGGCCACGGCGATGACCGCCACCGCCACCGCGACCCCGGCGGCCAGGCCCATACGCGCGCGCAGGCTCATTCACTCGGCTCCCGCAGCGCATAGCCCACCCCCCGCACGGTGTGGATGAGCGGCCGGGCGCCGGCGTCCTCGAGCTTGCGGCGCAGGTAGCCCACATAGACGCGCAGGGCGTTGGACGTGGGCCCGAAGTCATAGCCCCACACTCGGTCATAGATCGTCGAGTGGGGCAGCACTCGCCGGGGGTTGAGCATGAGCAGTTCCAGCAGCTGGTACTCGGTTCGGGTCAGCTCGACGAACGTGCCGTCGACCTCGACGCCGTGGCGCGCCGGATCGAGCCGGAGCTCGGCGAAGGTCAGCCCGCCCTCGACGTCACCCTCGCCCCCGGCCCGGCGCAGCAGCGCGCGCAGCCGGGCGCGCAGCTCGTCGACGTCAAACGGCTTGACCAGGTAGTCGTCGGCACCGGCATCCAGGCCGTCGATGCGGTCGGAGACGGTGTCACGGGCGGTGAGCATGAGCACCGGCACCCGGTTGCCCTCACGGCGCAGCAGGCGGCAGACCTCGAGGCCGTCGATGTCGGGCAGCCCGACGTCGAGCACAACCGCGTCGGGGATCGAGGTCGTCACCTCCGACAGCGCCTCGGAGCCGGTGGTGGCCAGCACCACCTCGTAGCCCGACAGCGTCAGCGCCCGGCGCAGGACGTCGCGCAGGCCGCGGTCATCGTCGACGACGAGCAGTCTCATACCGTGATTGTCGCCCGTTGACCGGTCGGGCGTGAGCAACTCCTACGTTTCGCTTACGGTCGCTGACCGAGCGTCAACCGTCGGCGGCGGCGGTGCGCTCGCGGAGCACCGCGCCGAGGATCCCGTTGATGAACGCGGGCGCGCCGGAGCCACAGAAGCGCTTGGCGGTCTCGATGGCCTCGTCGATCGCGCCCTCAGGCGGGATCGGCTGCTCGCCCGGGACGATGCCGGGATAGAGCATCTCCAGCAGTGCCACCCTCAGGATGGAGCGCTCCAGGGGGGCGATCCGCTCCAGCGGCCAGTCCTTGGAGTAGCGGCGGATGAGCTCGTCGAACTCGGGCTGATGCTCGCGCGCCTGCTCGGCCAGCGCGAACGTGAAGGTGTTGACGTCGCGCGGCAGCATCTCGCCCAGCGGACGACTGAGCAGGTCACTCTGGTACAGCGCCCACACCGCGGCGCGGCGCTGCTCGGTTCGACGCGACATCGCTTCAGCCGACGGTGACGAGTTCTTTGGGCACCGACGTGAGGATGGTGCACGCCGTGTCGGTCACGACGACCAGATCCTCGATCCGCACCCCGAACTGCCCGGGCAGGTAGACGCCCGGCTCGACCGTGACCACGTTGCCGGCGGCCAGCACCGAGTCCGAGCGCTGCGACAGCCGCGGCGCCTCGTGGATCTCCATGCCCACCCCGTGGCCGAGGCCGTGCCCGAAGTGCTCGGCGTGGCCGGCGTCGCTGATGACGTCGCGCGCTGCCGCGTCGACCTCGCGCCCGCCGGCGCCCGCCGTGACGGCGTCGAGGCCGGCGAGCTGGGCCTGGCGGACGAGGTCGTAGGTCTCGAGCGTCGCGTCGGGGAGGTCCCCGGTGGCCAGCGTGCGCGTGCAGTCTGAGCAGTACCCGTCCAGCTCCGCGCCCCAGTCGATCACCACGAGCTCGTTGGGGCCGATCTGCACGTCACGCGGCTGCGCGTGGGGCAGCGCGCCGTGGGGGCCGGCGGCGACGATCGAGCTGAACGAGGGCTGCTTGGCGCCGAGGTCCTCCATCGCGCGCTCCAGCGCGACGGCCACGCTGACCTCGGTGCGCCCGGCCAGCCCCTGCTCCATGATCTGGCGCAGGGCGGCGTCGGCGAACTTGCTCGCCTCGCCGATCCCGCGGATCTCAGCGGCGTCCTTGACCGCGCGCAGCGACTCGACGGCGTCCCCGCCGGCGACGAGCTCGACGCGCTCGGGGGCCACTTCGCGCAGGCGGCCGTGTGTCCGGACGCTCATCTGGGCGTCCTCGAAGGCGAGGCGCAGCTCGCCGGGCGGGAGCAGGTCCGGGATGGTGTCCAGCAGTTCCTGGGCGATCGTGCGGTCAAAAGCGCCGTCGACCTCGGCAGCCGACTGCTCGAGGTAGCGGAAGTCCGTGACGAAGGCCCGGATGTCGGGGCCGACCACGACCATCCCGTTGGAGCCGGTGAAGCCGGTGAGGTAGCGGACGTTGACCAGCGAGGTGACGACCATCAGATCGGCGCCGATCTCCGTCAGCTTCTCGGCCAGGCGTGTGGCGCGCTCGCTCATACGGCGCTCGCGAGCTCCTCGGCCAGGCGGGTCAGCGCCTCGCGATAGCCGTCCTTGCCCTTGCCGGCGATACGGGCGACGCAGAGCTCGCCGATGACCGACTTGCTGCGCCACTCCTCCCGCTCGTCGACGTCGGAGAGGTGGACCTCCACCGCGGGCAGCCGGGTCAGCTCCAGCGCGTCGTGAATGGCCCAGGAGTAGTGAGTCCACGCGCCCGGGTTGAGGATCACGCCGTCGGCCATATCGGCCAGGCCGTGCAGGTGCTCCACGAACGCGCCCTCGTGGTTGGTCTGAAAGAAGCGAGTGGCCAGACTCAGCTCGGCGGCGGCCTCCGAGATCCCCATCTCCAGCTCGGTGAGCGTGAAGCTCCCGTAGTGATCGGGGTCGCGGCGGCCGAGCTGATCCAGGTTGACGCCGTGCATCACCTCGATGCGGTTGCGGACTTCCATGGCGCTCACGTTAGTGGCATCCGGGCGACACGCGTCAGGTCGCGAGCTCGCGCACGGCCGCGATGAGCTCGCGCGGCGCCACCGGGCTGCCGGGACGCGGGTCGCCCGGCTCGGGCAGCAGCACGAACGGGACCGGCCCCTCCCCCATCCGCTTCTTGTCGCGAGCGGTGGCCATCACCACCGCGTCGGGGTCGACGTCATGCAACACGGTGGGCAGGCCCCGGGCGTGCAGGAGCTCGGCCACCTCGGCGCGCAGGTCGTCGCTGCCCGAGAGCCGCAGCGCGGCCAGGAGCCCGAGCGCCACCGCCTCTCCATGTCGATAGGCGGCGTAGCCGGTGACGGCCTCGATCGCGTGACCGACGGTGTGGCCGAGGTTGAGCGCCTGGCGGGCGCCGCCGTCGCGCTCGTCGCGGGCGACGATCCTCAGCTTGGCGTGGGCGCATGCGGTCACGACCTCGGGCCAATCGGGCCCCTCCCACCCGGCGCCGCCCCGGACCAGGTCCCACAGGCCCCCGCCGGCGATGAGCGCGGTCTTGACCACCTCGGCGTAGCCGGCGGCCAGCTCCTCGGGCGGGAGCGTGGCGAGCGCGTCGGTGTCGGCGATCACCGCCTGGGGCTGGTGGTAGGCGCCCACGTAGTTCTTGGCCTCAGGTAGGTCGACGCCGGTCTTGCCGCCCAGCGCGGAGTCGACCTGGGCGACGAGGGTCGTCGGAACCTGGACGACGCGCACGCCGCGCTGATAGGTGGCGGCGCAGAACCCGGCCAGGTCGCCGACCACGCCGCCGCCGAGGGCGACGACGACGTCGGCGCGGGTCATCCCCGCGCGAGCGAGCTCGGTCCACACGATCTCGGCGTGGGCGATCGTCTTGGACTGCTCGCCGGGCATGATCGTCACCCGTCCGTCCAGCGGCTCCAGACGGTTGGCGTAGAGGCGACCGGCGTTGTAGTCGCTGACGAGGAAGCGCCGGCCCTCGATCAGCTTGCGGGGCCAGAAGGCGGCGTCGCCGGCGCCGCCGAGCAGACCGGGGCCGATGTAGACCGGGTAGTCGCCGCCGGCGGTGGTTGCCCACAGGAGCTTGGTCTGAGCGGGCATCGCCTCCAGCGCGCTGGTCACGCGCCGCATCTCGCTCACCCGCGACTGAGGGACGACGATGTCGACCAAGGCCCAGGGCACGGGGGTCCCGTCGTCGGCGTCGAGCCAGATGACGAGGTGGTCCGCCAGGGCATCCGCCTCGACCGCAGCGCTGTCATGCGTGGAGATCCGGCCCCCCGGCGTCCCCAGCTCCAGAATCCCGTCGGCGGCGGCTCGCAGGGCCTCGTCCGAGGACCCCACCAGCGCGATGTCGCGGGTGTGCACGCTCACCGCCGCTGCCAGCCGATGCGCGCGCGGTAGGCGTCCAGCGCGGCCCTGACATCGTCGATGTGGTCGCCCCCGAACTTCCGCCGGTACGCGTCGGCGAGCACGAACGCCACCATCGCCTCCCCCACCACCCCGGCGGCCGGCACCGTGCACGAGTCGGTCCGCTCGCGCAGGGCCTCGGCGGGCTCGTGGGTGGCGATGTCCACCGAGCGCAGCGGCTTGGTCAGCGTCGGCAGCGGCTTCATGTAGCCACGCACGACGAGCGGGTCGCCGGTGGTCATCCCCCCCTCCAGGCCGCCGGCGCGGTTGGTCTGGCGGTAGAAGCCGCGCTCGTCGTCGTAGAAGATCTCGTCGTGGGCCTCGGAGCCGGGCAGCCCGGCGACCTCGATGCCGTCGCCGACCGCCACGCCCTTGATCGCCTGGATCGAGAGGATCGCCTGGCCGAGGACCCCGTCGAGGCGCTCGCGCCAGGAGACGTGCGACCCCAGGCCGGGGACCAGCCCGAACGCCCGCACCTCGAACACGCCGCCCAGGGACTCGTTGGCCTTGCGCAGGCGGTTGATCTCAGCCACCATCGCGCGCCCGGCCTCGTCGTCCAGGCAGCGCACGGGCGACTCGTCGACGGCGGCGAAGTCCGCCGGGGTCAGGTCGTCGCGACGGGGCGCGGTGACGCCGGTGATCTGGATCACGTGGGAGAAGACGGTCACCCCGAGAGCATCGAGAAAGGCCTTGGCGACGGCCCCGCCGGCCACCCGGGCGGCGGTCTCGCGCGCGCTCGCCCGCTCCAGGATGTCGCGGACGTCGGGGAGCCCGTACTTCTGGGTGCCGACGAGATCGGCGTGACCGGGACGCGGCAGGTGGACCTCGGCCGTCTCGGCCTCGACCGGCCACGGGTTCATCCGCTCCTCCCAGTTGGCGAAGTCGCGGTTGGCGACGGTGAGCGCGATCGGGCCGCCGAGCGTGCGGCCGTGCCGGACCCCGCCGGTGACCTCGACACGGTCGCGCTCGATCTTCATCCGCCCGCCGCGGCCGTGGCCGAGCTGGCGGCGCGCCAGGTCGCGATCAAGGGCCTCGCGCTCCAGCGTCAGCCCCGCCGGCATGCCCTCCACGATGCAGGTGAGGCCGGGACCGTGCGACTCGCCCGCGGTGGTGAGCGTGAGCGTCATGAGGACGACGAAGCGCCGCCCTCGGCTGGGTGCTCCTGGGCGTCGCGGCCCGGGATGCGGTGGCCGCTGCCCTCACACCAGGGGCACACGACCTGATGGGGCTCCCCGCCCAGCCCGGAGATGAGGTGGCCGGTGCCACGGCAGGGGTTGCAGATCTGGTCCGTGGGGGTGGACTCCTCGTTAGCCATGGCGGCGGAGGTTAGCCTGTGGCCCCGGGCTCAGCCTGCGGGGTCGCGGCCGCTCGCATGGCGACGAGCGACGCGGGGACGCCGGTGAAGATCTCGAAGCTCAGGGCGCCCTGGCCGATGAGCAGCTCCAGACCGTCGACCGCCGGGACTCCCTGCTCGCGCGCCCGGTCGGTCAGCACCGTGCCGGTCACGGTGTAGACGAGGTCGACGACGCAGCCGTAGCCCGTGAGGTCACGGGGCGTCAGCGGGAGCCGGTCAAAGGGGTCTGAGCCGTCCAGGCCGACCGCGGTGCAGTTGACCAGCAGGTCGGCCGGGCCGGGTCGCTCCGTCGCCGCGGCGCCGAGCTCCGCCGCCAGGTCGCGGGCTCGCTGGGCCATGCGGTTCCACAAGCGCACCTCCGCCGCACCGGCGTCGAGCAGGGCCCAGACGACAGCGCGCGCGCTGCCCCCCGCCCCCAGAACCATCGCCGATCGGCCCGCGACGGGGAAGGGCAGGGCCGCGATGAGCGCCGGAGCGTCGGTGTTGTCGGCGCTGATCGCCCCATCGGGGCCGAATGTCAGCGTGTTGGCGGCGCCGATCGCCCGGGCGCGGGGGGTGGCGGTGTGCGCCAGCGCCAGAGCCCCCTCCTTGTGGGGGATCGTCACGTTGGCGCCGCCGAACCCGGCGCCGGGGAGGGCGGGCACGGTCTCGGCGAAGAGCTCGGGCGGGACGGGCAGCAGCTGGTAGCGCCAGTCGGGCAGGCCGGCGGCCGCGAGCGCCGCGTTCTGGATCGCCGGCGATCGGCTGTGGGCGACCGGCCAGCCCAGGACGCCGAGCCGGCGCCGTGG
>CAVWWN010000016.1:0-9267 GCA_963758705.1 uncultured Actinomycetota bacterium
CAGAGCGCGTGGGCCGCAGCCCCGTCAGGAAGGTGGTCTGGATCCCCCGGCGGGTGAGCTGCACCGTCAACGTCGCGGTCGACACCTGCCGCAGCGCGGCGACGGCGTCGTCGCTCAGCACCGCTGGCCGCGGCGGGGCGGCCGGGGTCGGAGTGGCCGGCGGGGCCGGGGTGGCGCCGGTGGCAAAGGCGCGCGCCTCATCGGTGGCCTTGGGCATCGCCCCATACCGAGCCAGCTCGGCGGCGGCCTCGACGATCGTGCTCGTGACCGAGCCGGCGCCCTCCAGCGTCACCTCGACGACGTCCCCGGGCGCCACCACGTTGGCTCCGGCGGGTGTGCCGGTGAGGATCACGTCGCCCGGCTCGAGCGTCATGAACCGCGACAGGTCGGCGATGAGCTGCGCGAAGGTGAAGATGAGATCCGCGCCGGTTGCGTCCTGGCGCACCTCGCCGTTGACGGTGCTGGTGATGTGCAGCGCCGTCGGGTCCACGCCCTGCGCGGCCATGGCCGGGCCGAGCGGCGAAAAGCCGTCCTGGCCCTTGGCCATGACGTTGGAGCCGCGGTCGGCCCAGCGGAAGTCGTGCAGGCCGAAGTCGTTGGCGGGCGCGTAGAAGCCGATGTAGCGGCCGGCCTCCTCCGGGCTCACGTTGCGGGCCCGGGCGCCGATGATCACCGCGATCTCCGCCTCGAAGGCGAGCAGCTCGGTGCCGCGCGGGCGCACGACGTCCCCGCCCCCCGACAGCGACGTCGTCGGCTTCAGGAAATAGGAGGGCTCGGTCGGCACCCGCCCGCGCTGCGCGGCTCGCGAGTGGTAGTTGAGGTGGACCCCGATGACCTTGCCCGGGGTCAGGCCGTCCGGCAGCGCCACCGGCTCAGCGCCCGCCATAGCTACGCCATCACCTCTGAATGCTGCGCGCGCTCGTCGACGTTGGCGGCCTGGACGGCGACGGGCTCGCCGTCGGGACCGAGCAGCAGGCTTGACTCCTCATACCAGCTGTCCGGGGCGCGGGTGCCGTAGAAGGACCGGCAGCGCGGATCGCTGACCGACCAGCGCAGCGGGACGTGGTCGGGGTCGCCGGTGTAGTAGTCACACGAGTAGAGCTCGATGCGGTGCCCGTCGGGATCGCGCAGGTAGACGAAGAACGCGTTGGAGACGCCGTGGCGGCCCGGGCCGCGCTCGATCACGTCGGTCCGGTAGCCGCCCGCGAGCTGGTCACAGGCGCGCATCACCCCGGCGGGCTCGGCGATCCAATAGGCGAAGTGGTGAAGCCGTGGCCCGGTGCCGGCGGTGAGGGCGACGTCGTGGACGGTCGGCTTGCGCCGCATCCACGCTCCGGTCATGCGCTCGTGAGAACGATCCCCACCCAGCCCGTCGGTGGAGATGTACTCGGTGCAGCGGAAGCCCAACCCCAGCCAGAAGCGAAAGACGTCCTCCACGCGGGGGGAGTGCAGGTTGAGGTGATCGAAGCGCAGCAGCGGCGCGCCGCGGTGCAGGTCAAAGCGCTGGTGCTGGGTCTCGAACTGCTCGATGGCGTGAAACAGCTCGAGGGGATAGCCGAACGGGTCCCAGATACGGAGCGAGCGCCCCATTCCCGGGTCAGAGCCGGCGTCGATCCAGCGCGTGGTGAGACCCTCCGCGGCGAAGTGCGCCGCGGCCAGGTCCAGGTCGCCCTCGGTGCGCACGCGAAAGCCCAGCCGCGAGGCGGTGGCGATCGGCGCGCGGCGCAGGATGAGTGAGTGGTGCTGGCGCTCCTCCCAGCCGCGCAGGAACACCGCGTCATCACTGCGGGCCGAGACGATCATGCCCAAAAGCTCGGCGTAGAAGTGCTCGGAGGCGGCCAGGTCGGTCACGTGCAGCTCCACGAAGGCGGCGCGCACGATGTCGAACGGCGGCGTCGCCGGAGGCGTGCGGGCAAGCTGCTCGGCGGGCGAGGTCACCGCTCAGTCCTCCTCGCCCAAGCCCAGCTTCGGGATGTGATGTGAGCCCATCGCCACGTGCACGATCTCCGTCTCACAGTAGAAGTCAAACGCGTAGTCGCCGCCCTCGCGCCCGATCCCCGAGGCCTTCACACCACCGAACGGGGTGCGCAGATCACGGACGTTCTGGGAGTTGATCCAGCACATGCCGGTGTCGATGGCGTGGGCCACGCGGTGCGCGCGACGAATGTCGTTGGTCCACACATACGCCGCCAGCCCATAGTCGGTGGCGTTGGCCAGGCGGATCGCCTCGGCCTCGTCAGAGAACGGCATCGCCACCAGGACGGGACCGAAGATCTCCTCCTGAAACACCCGCATGTCGTCAGTGACATCGGCGATGACGGTGGCCTGGAGGAAGTTGCCGGCCTCGAGCTGCGGCGGGCGCTCGCCGCCGGCCAGGACACGCGCTCCCTCTGCGCGCGCGGACGCGATGTAGCCGAGTACGCGCTCGTGATGCTCAGGGCGGATCAGCGGCCCCAGCTCGGTGCGCGGGTCGGTGGGGTCGCCGACGCGGATGTTGCGCGCGCGCTGCGCCACCGCGGTCACGAGCTGCTCGTAGAGCCCCTCCTGCACCAGCAGCCGCGAGCCCGCCGTGCAGCGCTGGCCGTTCATGGTGAAGATCTGCGCCAGCGCCGCGTCGACGCACAGCTCCGGATCGGCGTCGTCGAACACCACGACCGGGGACTTGCCGCCGAGCTCGATCGAGGAGCGCTTGAGCGTGGGCGCCCCCGCGGCGATGATGGTCTGGCCCGTGGTCGTCTCGCCGGTGAAGCAGATGAGGTCCACGCCGGGGTGCGCGGAGAGTGCGGCGCCTGCCGACTCCCCGAACCCCTGCACCACGTTGAACACACCGGGCGGGATCTCGGCCTCCTCCATCACGCTGGCCAACAGCGTGGCGGTGAGCGGCGACCACTCCGCCGGCTTGAGCACGACCGTGTCGCCGGCGGCCAGCGCGGGCGCGATCCGCCACGTCGAGAGCATCAGCGGCGCGTTCCAGGGCATGATCAGCCCGGCGACGCCGACGGGCTTGCGGATCGTGTAGTTGAGGAACTCGTCGCCGACCTGGAACGAGCGGCCGTGCAGCTCGGTGACGACGCCCGCGTAGTACTCGAAGTTCTGCGCCGCGCGGGCGGCCAGGCCCTTCATCTGGGCGATGGGCATCCCGATGTCGGCCACCTCGCGTGCGATGAACTCCTCCGTGTGGGCCGTGATCCCCGCGGCGATCCGTCGCAGCGCGGCGGCGCGCTCGGCGGCCTTCAACCGCGGCCACGGGCCCTCGTCAAAGGCGCGGCGCGCCGCGATCACCGCCAGGTCGACATCCTCGGCCCCGCCGGCCGCGGCCAGGGCCAGCACCTCGTTGGTGGCCGGGTTCAACGACTCGAACGTCGCCGCGGCCGCGCTGGCCCGGAACGCGCCGTCGATGTAATGCTCCTGCGTTCCGTAGGTCTGCTCGGCGGACGTGACCATATAGGAGATCCTATCTGATCGAGGTATATGATCGCTTCATGGCCGCCTCGGCGCCGACCAAGCAGCAGCAGGTCTATGAGGTCCTGCGCGAGCGCATCCTCAGCGGAGCCTACGGCCCGGGCTTCCGGGTCGTCATCGATCAGGTCGCGGCCGAGTTCGCGGTCTCGGCGCTGCCCGTCCGCGAGGCGATCCGGCGCCTTGAGGCCGAGGGCCTGATCGTCTACCGGGCCAACGCCGGCGCGCAGGTGGCGCCCGCCGAGCCTGAGCTGTTCGAGGACACGATGACGGCGCTCGCCCTGCTGGAGGGCTACGCCACGGCGCTCGCGGCACCGCTGCTCACCCCGGAGGACCTCACCGCGCTGCAGCGGTGCACCGACGACATGGTGACGGCGATGGAGGGGATGGACTCGCTGGCCTTCGGGCGCCACAACCGGGCGTTTCACCAGGTGATCTACGAGCGCTGCCCGAACCCCACGCTCGTGTCGATGCTGCGCGACGTCGACCGGCGGCTCGATGCCATCCGCACCACCGTGTTCGTGCACATCCCCTACCGGGGCCAGAGCTCGGTGGCCGAGCACCGCGAGCTGATCGAGCTCCTGCGCGCGGGCGCGGGCGCCAAGCGGATCGAGACGATGGCGCGCCGCCACAAGCTGCGCACCGTGGAGAGCTTCCGCGCCTGGCAGCGCGAGCACGGCGGGCTCAGTCGATGAGCCCGGCCTCCATGCGCCAGATCGCCAGCCGCCACATGACCAACGCGAAACCGATGAGCACCCCGGCGTGCACGAGGTCGGCGCTGACGAATATCCCCAGCGACACGTCGCGCACCAGCGCCACGCAGTGATAGAGCGGGTTGAACTTGGCGATCTCGTGCAGCACCGGGGGCAGGCTGGAGATGGGGAAGAACGTGCCCGCCACGAGGAACATCGGGGTGAGCACGGCGCTGGTGATGTAGTTGAAGTTGTCGATCGTCTTGGCCACGGCGGCGATGAGCACGCCGAAGGCGGCAAAGCCCAGCCCGGTGATAAAGCCGATGAACGGCACCAGCAGCATCCCGACCGTCGGCTTGAGGCCGAAGGCGAAGCCCACGAACAGCGGCGCCATGCCGTAGACGCCGGCCCGTACCGAGATCCACAGGATCTCGGCGGTGACGAGTTCCTCCACGTCCACCGGTGCGGCGAGCAGCGCGTCGTAGGTGCGCTGGAACTTCCAGCGGATGAAGGTGTTGAACATCCCCGGGAATGCGGACGAGAACAGGACCGCCGTGGCGACCACCCCGGTGGCGACGTACTCGACGTACTTGACGTGACCGACGTTCTTGACCAGCGACCCGAACCCGAGCCCGAAGGCCAGCAGGTAGATCGTGGGCTGCACGATCGAGGAGAAGGTCGTCGCCTTCCAGTAGCGCTTGAACAGCACCACGTCGCGCATCATCACCCCGCCCAGGGCCGCCGGCTCCAGGCGGCGCACGCGACGGTCGCGGGGGAGCGGGGTCTTCACGCTCTGCTCCACGGTGGTCATTCGATCTCCTGTCCGGTGAGCGCCACGAACGCGTCCTCGAGGTTGGCCGGCCGGCGCACCCCCTCGGGCGCGTCGCCGTTGAGGCGCTCGGCCTCCAGCAGGGCCACCGCCGGGCCGCTGCGCCGGTAGGGCCAGCCGCGCTCGGTGGCCTGCGCCTCGAGCTGGGCCAGCTCCGCGGGCGGCCCGTAGACCTCCAGCACGTCGCGCCCGGCATGCGTGATGACCAGCTCGGACGGGGTCCCCTGGGCGATGATCTTGCCCGCGGACATCACGGCCACCGTGTCAGCGAGCCGCTCGGCCTCCTCGATGTAGTGCGTCGACATGAGGACGGTGACGCCGTCGCCGCGCAGCCCGTCGATCAGCGACCACAGCTCCTGGCGCACCTGCGGGTCAAGACCCACGGTGGGCTCGTCGAGCAGCACCATCTGAGGGCGGTGGATGAGGCCGCGGGCGACCAGCAGCCGGCGGCGCATCCCGCCCGAGAGCTCGCGGACGATCGTGTCGGCACGGGGCCGCAGGTTGGCGATGTCCAGCGCGCGCTCCACCGCGGCTGCTCGCTCGGCGCGGGGGACGCGGTAGAGCTGCGCGAACACCTCGAGGATCTGGCGCGCGGTCAGCTCGACGTCGAGGTTGTCGAGCTGGGGCACGACGCCCATCGCCATCCGCGCCTGCTTTGACTCGCGGGGAAGGCTGTAGCCGAGGACCTCGATGGTGCCCTCGTTGGCGAGCGTCTGGGCGGTGAGCATCCGCATCGTCGTCGACTTGCCGGCGCCGTTGGGGCCGAGCAGTCCGAAGCAGACGCCGGGCGGGACGATGAGGTCGAGGCCGTCCACGGCCGTGATCTGGCCAAAGCGCTTGACCACCCCGCGCAGCTCGATCGATGCCCTCTCCTCGTCCACGACGTTGAGAGTAGCCACGCCCCCGCGCGCGGCCCGGGGCGTCAGTGCGACGGGTCCTCGAGCTCGCCGCCGCCGTTGGTGAACCCGTTCTCGCCGGGCCCGCCGTCGCCCGACTCGCCCGCGCCGCCGCCCGGCATCTTGAATATCTGGGCGAGCTGCGCCGCGACCATGATGTCGCCCGCGAGCTGGATCCGGCCCTTGAAGTAGGCGGCCATCGGGTCCGAGTTGCCGCTGATCAGCCGCAGGAATTCGACGCCGTCCATGGTGATGGTCAGCTTGGGGTCGGGCCCCTCGATGCCGCGGTTGGTGCGCGCCGTGCCGTTGTCAACCTCCAGCAGGTACGTGTCGACGCCCTCATCGGCGCGGCCGGTGATGTTCCAGCGGATCGCGGTCTTCACGTTGGCGGCGGCCTTGGCGTCCAGCTGGCGCGGCATCTGCCAGAAGGCCCCGTCCAGCAGAGCGCGGCGGGCCGGTGACTTCATGATCTGGTCCAGGCGCTCGGGCGAGGCGTCGCGCACGAGACGGCCGACGCCGTCGGCGATCTGGGCCGGCGCGTCGGCGGCGAACTTCTTGAGCTGGTCCAGCGCGCGTTGGGGGTCGAAGTCCATGTCGCAATATGACGGTACTAGGTGCCTCCGTGTGCGCGCACGGCTGCGACGGCGCGGCCGAGGCGCGCCACCCCATCGCCGATCTCGCGCTCTGAGAGGTTCGAGTACCCGAAGATGAGCCCTCCGCGGGGAGACGGCGCCAGGCGGTAGGGGCGACACCGGCCACAGCCACGCCCTCGCCGGCGGCGGCCTCGATCACGGCGGCCTCGCCGACGTCGTCCGGCAGCCAGGCCACCAGGTGGAGGCCGGCGGCGATCCCGGCGGGCTCGAGATCCGGCGTGTGCTCCGTGAGCGCCGCCAGCAGCGCGTCGCGGCGGGAGCGGTAGATCGGGCGCATGCGGCGCAGATGGCGGTCGAACTCGCCTCGCGTGAGAAAGTCGGCGAACGTGAGCTGGTCCAGGATGGGCGACCCGCGGTCGTGCAGGAGCTTGGCCTCGGCGGACGGCTCGATGAGATCCGGCGGCAGGATGGCCCAGCCGACGCGAAAGCCGGGCGCCAGCGTCTTGCTGGCGGTCCCGGCGTAGGCCACGCGGTGTGGGTCCAGGCCCTGCATCGCGCCCACCGGCGGGCGGTCATAGCGGTACTCGGCGTCGTAGTCGTCCTCGATGACAAGCGCCCCGGTCCGCCGGGCCCACGCGAGCACCGCGGCACGCGCAGCGGGAGAGAGCACGCCGCCGGTCGGCCACTGGTGCGACGGGGTGAGGACGAGGACGTCGGCGTGCAGTTCAGCCACGGCCTCCACGCTGACGCCCTCGTCGCCCACCGGCACTCCCACGACCTGCATCCCCAGCGCCTCGGCGATGGGACGGGCGTCGTCGGAGGCCGACGGGTCCTCCACGGCCACGACCTTCGCCCCGCGTGCGGCCAGGACCGCCATGAGCAGGGACACCGCCTGCGCGTAGCCATTGGTGATGACGATCGTCTCGAGGTCCGCGTGGGTCCCGCGCACCCGGTTCAGATAGGCCACCTGAGAGCCTGCACGCTATGCCATCCACAGCGCAGCTCCCAACCACCACGGCGGACCGCCGTCCTCGCTTTGACGGCCAGGTCCTCACACCGGGCACCCCCGGCTATGACGCTGCACGCTCGGTCTGGAACGACATGGTCGACCACCGCCCGGCACTGATCGTCCGGTGCGCGTCGATCGCCGACGTCGTCACCGCCGTGAGGGTCGCCCGCGAACGCGATCTCGAAATCGGCGTGCGCTGCGGCGGACACAACATCGCCGGCCTCGCAGTCCCCGACGGCGGGCTCATGGTCGATCTCAGCGGCCTGGACCGCGTCACCGTCGACCCGGGGGCGGGCCGCGCTCGCGTGCAGGGCGGCGCCATGCTCGGTGCCCTTGACCGGGCCACGCAGCCGTTCGGGCTGGCGACGACGGCCGGCAACATCTCGCACACCGGCGTCGGCGGCCTGACCCTGGGCGGGGGCATGGGCTGGCTGGCTCGGCGGCACGGCCTGACGTGCGACAACGTCGAGTCCTACACCGTCGTCACCGCCGACGGTGACCTGGTACGGGCCTCGGCTCTCGAGCACCCCGACCTGTTCTTTGGCCTGCGCGGTGGCGGGGGTAACTTCGGGATCGTCGTGGAGTTCGAGTTCCGCCTGCACCACGTGGGGACGCGGGCGCTCGTCGCCGATCTCACGTTCGGACTGGATCGGGCGGACGAGGCGCTGCGCGGGTGGCGCGATCTGGCCGAGGCGGCGCCGCGCGACGCGACGCTCACCGCCGGCATCTCCGGTGACACGGTCACGCTCGGGTACGTGTGGGTTGGGGATCCGGCACAGGAGCGGGCGTTGTTGCCGGCGCTGCGATCCGTTGGGCGCCCGACAGGCGAGGTCGTCACCGAGCTTTCCTATCTGGCGCTTCAGACCCGTGACGACGACGCTGAGGCCCACCGCTTCCGCCGCTACTGGAAGGGCCATTACCTGCCCGACCTGTCCGACGGCGCCATCGCCGCACTGCTGGACCGCGACCCGCAAGACCCGACCGTGCCCGCGGTCAGCCTCCAGGCCTACGGTGGGGCGATCGCCGACGTCGACGACGACGCCACGGCCTTCAGCCACCGCCACATCCGGTTTGAGTACGTCGCAGCCGCGAAGTGGACCGATCCCGGCGAGGACGGCCTGCGCATGGGGGCGGCCCGGCGCGCCGCGGCGAAGCTCAACGCGTTCGCGGCCGGCGCGTACGTCAACGCGCTGAGCGACGAGGGCGCGTCAGGCGTGCGCCGCGCCTACTCCGAGGCCAAGCGGACACTTCTCACCGCGGTCAAGGACGTCTACGACCCAGACAACGTGTTTCACCTCAACCACAACATCGCCCCGAGCGGGCACTGACCTCGGGGACCGGCCATCCGACGCATCATCAACTCCACCTACATCACCCTCGACGGCGTGATCGAGGACCCGCAGGACTGGCCGTCGGGTCGCCACCAGGACGACGGCCGGGGTGGCGCGATCCAGACCGAGCTGTTGCTCGGCTGCGATGCGCTGCTGCTCGGCCGGCGGACCTACGAGGGCTTCGTCCCGGTGTGGACCGCGATGTCGGGCGACCCGTACTCCGACCACATCAACGCGATGGAGAAGTGGGTCGTCTCGAGCACGCTGACCGATCTGCTGCTTGCCCACGGCCTGCTCGACGAGCTGCGCCTGTGGGTGCACCCGTTCATGCTCGGCGTGGGCGACGGCAGCGACCTCCTGTTCCGGCCCGAGCGGGCGGGTCAGTTCGAGCTGGCGGACGCCACGCCGCTGTCCTCGGGCAACGTGGTGCTCACGTATCGCCTGGCGTGAGACCGGTC
>CAVWWN010000017.1:0-39914 GCA_963758705.1 uncultured Actinomycetota bacterium
GGGCGCCGTGGCCGACGTGCTGCGTGCCGCACGGCCGCAGACCATCTTTCACATGGCCGCGCAGATCGACGTTCGCCACTCCGTGGAGCACCCGGCCGACGATGCCCAGACCAACGTCCTGGGAACGATCAACGTGCTTGAGGCCGCGCGCGAGACGGGTGTGCGCCGCGTGGTCAACACCTCCACCGGTGGCGGGCTCTACGGCGATGCCGACGTGCTCCCCACGCCCGAGGACAGCCCGATCCGGCCGCTGGCCCCCTACGGCCAGAGCAAGCTCGGCGCCGAGGGCTACTGCGCGCTCTACACCCGCCTGCACGGGCTTTCGACGGTCTCGGTGCGCTACGGCAACGTCTACGGGCCGCGCCAGGACGTCCACGGCGAGGCCGGCGTGGTGGCGATCTTCTGCGGCCACCTCATCGACGGCACCGCGCCGACGGTGTTCGGCGACGGCGGCCAGACCCGGGACTGGGTCGACGTGTCCGACGTGGTGAGGGCCAATCTGATGGCGGCCGAGTCCACCATCACCGGGCCGGTCAACATCGGCCATGGGCAGGAGACATCCGTGCGCGAGCTCATCGAAGCCCTCAACGACGTCTCTCCCGGCAAGCCGCTCGCCGAGCCCACCTTCGAACCCGAGCGGCCCGGCGAGGTGCGGCGCAGTTGCCTCGACGTCACCCGGGCGCGAGAGGAGCTCGGATGGGAGGCGCAGGTCAGCCTACGAGACGGGCTGCGGACGATTCTCGCGGGGATCTGACGGAAGGTCGTCGACCTGGCCGTCCGACGGGGGCGGGGGCGGCGGGCCGTCGTCGTCGGCGGCCCTGACCACCGCTGCCACGACGAGTCCGAACGCCATCAGCAGGGCGATGGCGAGCACCCAGAACGTCCAGGGCCCCACCCAGCTCAATCGCCAGAGCGACGCCCGCGAGAACGCCAGCGACAGCGACCCGAGCAGCGACCGGCTCCCATCGCTGAGCAGAACCAGCGAGAACCTCTGGCCGGCCGGCATGCCCGTCACCGTCACTCTCGGGCTCGCTGGCCGTCGAGCCCGCCAGCGGAGAAAGCGCCCGCATCCCCCGTCAGGCAGATCTGGACGGGATGGTCTCCGGGCACGTCTCGCGCCAGCCGGGCCGTCCATTCCCCTGTGCCGGGTACCGGCCTGAAGCGAGCCGGAGGCTGACGGTCTCGTGGGTCGAAGGATCCTTCACGGCCACCGTCAGCCGCGCCGTTGAGGCGACGGCGCTCCCCCAGATGCCGACGCTCCGTGCCGACCCCTGGCTGGTGATCGGGCCTTCGCATACGGCGTGGCCGGGACGGAGCTTGGCGATGGTGATCTGGTTGGGGGCATCGGCGGAGGCGGTGCGCACCGTCACGTGCCGGGAGCCGGCGATGAGCAGCGCGGCCACCGCGACCACCACGATGGCCGTGGCCGGCAGGATCACCGCTCGCCGCGCTCCGGACCGGCGCCTCACAGGAAGTACCCGTGCAGTTCGGTGGACAACGAGAGCACCTGCATGACGAGCATCGCCGTGAGCGCCAGCGCGCACGCCGACGGTCGGATGCGCGCCGGGACCCGCGCGATGACCAGGCCCACGGCGAGGCCGAAGAGGCTCACCACCGGCAGGAGATAACGACCCTGCAGGAACACGCCGCCGCCGGTGATCAAGGCGCGGTACTCGGTGACGTGGAGCACGGCGAGCAGAGCCAGCAGGGCGAGAGCGAAGAAGGCCAGCAGGGCCAGTTGGCGCCGTTGGCGCAGTCGGGTGAGCAGCGCGAGGCAGCCGACGCCCAGCGCCGTCGCGGCCACCGCGGCCACGCGGTACATCCAGTCCGGGAGGTACACGTCCAGCCAGCCAAAGGTGCCGGTGAGCTGGCGCAGCCAGATGTCATAGACGGGCAGGCCGGGCGTGGGGCGCAGGGGCTTCAGCGACGGCAGCCGCGGCAGGTAGAACTGCCAGAGATAGCTGAAGAACCCGCTGATGAGGAACGGATGCGCCGGCGACGAGCCGACGGTGGTGACGCTCAGCCCGCCCAGGCTCGACGCCAGCGACACCCAGGCGAGGACCGGAACGGCCAGCACCACGGCCCCCGCCCCGAGGGGAATCAGGGCCCGCGCGCGGTCTCCGGCCGGGCGTCGCAGCCAGCCGATGAGCAGCGCGACCAGGATCGGGCCGACCAGGGCGTAGGACGTCGCCTTGGTCAGGATGGCCGCTGCCGTCGCCGCGCACAGGCACACCACGTCCCAGCCCCGGGCGCGGCGGTTGATCACCCTGGCTGCCCAGCCAGAGGGTGAACGTCCACGAGACCATGAGCAGCGCGTCCGGGTTGACCGCGGTGGACATGAAGCCGGCCATCGGGAGCAGCCCCGTCGCTCCGGCGCAACCCAGCTGGGGTAACCGGCGGCGGCCGAAGACCTCGCCGGCCAGCAGCCAGGCTCCGATCGTCGTCAACAGGAGCAGCAGCACGCCGAAGAGGCGGATCGAGTACAGCCGGCCGAAGGCGCTGCCGCCGTGGTCGATGAGATAGGGGACGGCAGCGACCAGGTAGAACAGCGGCGGGTTGTTGGTCGCGGTGCTCGGACCGTTCCCGTCGCTCCGGCTCGGGTGAGCGGCATGCTCGGCGGCGAGATAGGCGGAGTAGTCCGCACGGCTCCAATCCGGCGGAGCGGAGGCCGGCCAGAACGCCCCGCGGCTCGCACCGACGGCAGCGTCGGCGGCGATCACGTCACTCGACTTCTGCGGTGCGCCGGCGGTGTGGGGGATGGTGAAGTTCTCCGCCAGGCTCTGGACAAACCCGAACTGCGCGAGCTCGTCAGGCGACTGCCACGGAGGGACCACCAGCGCCCAGGCCAATCCGACGCTGATGACGATGGCAAGCAGGGCGGCGAGACTCTTGGGGGGCGCCAGACGCCGCACACCGAGCCGCGCCGGCGCCGCTACCTGGGCCGAGCGCTGCATGGCAGCGCAGGGTAGTGGACCGTGCGCAGCGCCTCAGGCGGGCGCACGCGGGGTCGCGAACGGCGAAGATTGGCTGCGTGCCCAATACGGTGACAGTGGCCATCCCAACGCTGAACGCGGGGCCGGGCTTCGCGCGGACGCTCGCCGCGGTCCGTTCTCAGCACGTCACGGACCGGGGATCTGGAGTTGTTGGTCTGTGACTCCGGATCCTCGGACCAGACGGTGGCGCTGGCTCGCTCCTACGGCGCCGAGGTCATCGAGATCGCGCCCGAGCAGTTCTCGCATGGGGGCACCCGCAACCTGTTGATGGCGCGGTCGCGGGGCGACCACGTCGCCTTTCTGACCCAGGACGCGGTTCCGGCGGCCACGGATTGGCTGGCCGCGCTGGTGGCCGCGTTCGCGCTCGCGCCCAGGGTGGGGCTCGCCTTCGGGCCCTACCGGCCACAGCCCGGCGCCCGTCTCAGCGTGGCCCGGGAGCTGACCGGCTGGTTTGAGTCGTTCTCAGACGGCGGGCCCCGGATCGACGCGCTGGCGCCCGAGGCCAGGGATGCCCCGCCGCGCCACTTCATGGGCCACCTGGGGTTCTTCACCGATGCCAACGGGTGCGTGGCCCGGGCGGCCTGGGACGAGGTCCCGTTCCGGGACGTCGCCTACGCCGAAGATCATCTGCTGGCCCAGGACATGCTCCGGGCCGGCTACGCCAAGGTCTACGTCCCCGAAGCGGCGGTCATCCACTCACATGAATACTCACCCGGCCAGTGGCTGCGCCGGAGCTTCGACGAGGCCCGAGCGGTGCGCGAGGTCTACGGCTTCGCGCTCGGCGGCCGGGCGGCCATCCGCAACGTGCGCGGAGGGGTGAGCGGTGACCGTCGCTGGGTGCGAGAGCACGGCGGCGCGGCCGACGCGCGGCGTGCTGGGTACGTCGCTGCTGCACCACGGCGTGCGCGCCGCCGGGACGTTTCTGGGAGGTCACGCCGAGCGCCTGCCTGCCTGGCTGGTGGCCCACTTGTCGCTCGAGCGCCGCGTCTGAGGCCGGGCTGTGTCGGCTACCCTCTCGTCCATGCCAACTCCAGCCGTCGGCGGCGAGCGGCTGCCGGTGGTAGTCGCGCGGTCGGTGAGCAAGACGTTCACCGTCCCCGAGGAGCAGGTGCACACGCTCAAGGAGCGCGCCCTTCATCCTCGGCGTCGGATCCGCCGCAACACCTACAAGGCGCTGGACAACGTCTCGGTGGCCGTGCAGCCGGGCGAGTTCTTCGGGATCGCCGGGCGCAACGGCAGCGGCAAGAGCACGCTTTTGAAGTGCATGGCGGGGATCTACCAGGCCGACGGTGACATCTGGGTCCGAGGGCGCCTCTCCACGTTCATCGAGCTCGGCGTCGGCTTCAACCCGGACCTGGCGGCTCGCGACAACGTGGTCATGAACGGGCTCATGCTCGGTCTCACTCCTCGGGAGGCGCGCAAGCGCTTTGACAGCGTGATCGAGTTCGCCGAGCTGCAGGAGTTCAAGGACCTCAAGCTCAAGAACTACTCGTCGGGCATGCACGTCCGGCTCGCCTTCAGCGTCGCGATTCAGGTGGACGCCGACATCCTCATGATCGACGAGGTGCTGGCGGTGGGTGACGCCGCCTTCCAGCAGAAGTGCTTTGACGTCTTCAACGACCTGCGCGACCGGGGGCGCACGATCATCTTCGTCACCCACGACATGGGCGCGCTGCAGCGGTTCTGCCACCGCGCCCTGCTTCTGGAGCGCGGAAACACGGTGCACCTCGGCGCTCCCCACGAGATCGCCGACCGGTATCTCGAGCTCAATTTCGGCCGCACCCCCGACGCCGCCGCGGCGGGGGACGGGCATACCGGCGACGGCCAGGCCCGCGTGCTGGACGTGTGGGTCGAGGGTCCAGACGGCGCGCCGCTGGCCTCGGTGCCCCAGCACCAGCGGGTCACTCTCAAGGCACGGGTGGCGTTCGCGGTCGCCGTCACCGATCCGGCGGCGGGCGTCGAGATCTACAACGATGAGCACCGGGCGGTCCTCGTCGCCACCACGGAGATCGACAACGAGCGAAGCGGCCAGTTTCACGCCGGCCAGGAAGTGGTGGTGTCCTTCAGCTTCGACAACGTCCTAGCCCCTGGGCGCTACGCGCCGGTGTTCCAGGTCACGCATCGCGGCTCGGGCCTGGACGTGATCGACCGCTATGAGGGGAGCTTCAGCTTCGTGGTGACCGGACCAGGGGCCATGGGTGGCCTCGTCGATCTGCCGGTGCAGTCGGAGATCAGCTCCGGTGTCCGCGCACGAGGCGGAGGAGCACGCGCGCATGAGCGTTGAGGCCCCACCGACGACCGACCAGCCGCTCGGCCACGCCGGAGGTTCCCTACGAGGCGCTGGGCCGGCCGATCAGCGGACCGGGAGCGCTATCGGGCGACTGGCGCCGTTTCTGGCATCTCACGTTCAACATCGCCCTGACCGACTGGAAGCTGCGCTTCTTCGGCTCCGCGCTGGGATACCTCTGGCAGCTCGTGCGGCCCCTGCTGCTGTTCCTGGTGCTGTACGTGTTCTTCACCAAGGTCGCCAAGGTCGGCGCGAGCGAGGGAGCCGACTACCACTACTACGGCGCGCAGCTCCTGGCCTCGATCGTGCTCTTCACCTTCTTCGGCGAGGCGACTGCCGGGTCGGTGCGCAGCGTGGTCGACAACGAGGCGCTGGTGCGCAAGATCCAGTTCCCGAGGCTGGCCATCCCGCTGTCGGTGGTCCTCCTGGCTCTGTTCAACCTGACGCTAAACCTGCTCGTGGTGCTGGTGTTCGCGCTGATCGCGGGCGTTCGGCCGATGCTGACGTGGCTCGAGGTGCCGCTGATCCTCGCGACCCTGGTGATGTTCTGTGCGGGGATCGCGATGCTCCTCTCGGCACTGTTCGTCTACGCACGTGACGTGCAGCCGATCTGGGAGGTGATCACCCAGGTGATCTTCTACGCCTCGCCGATCATCATCCCCATCGCCGTGGTCGAGGAGCACCTCTCGCCGGCCCTGCTCCACCTCTACATGCTCAACCCGCTGGCGGTCATCTTCCAGGAGTTCCGCCACGCCTTCATCAACCCCGCCACGCCCAGCGCCGCCGACCTGCTGGGCTCCTACGCGGCGCTGCTGGAGCCGCTGGCGATCGTGCTCGGGGTGTTCGTCCTCGGATTCTGGGCGTTCAATCGGATCGCGCCGCGCGTGGCCGAGGACCTCTAATGGCCACGAACGGCGCGACAGGACACTATGCCTACACCGCCGCCGAGGCCTCGGCTCAGGCCGTCCGGCAGCTGATCGCGATCGCGGATCCGGCGTCCCGCAACGAGTCGCTCAACATCGATGGTGACGACGACATGTTCATCTTCGGCGTGGGCAACGGCGGGGCGGCGCCGACGGTGGCCATGTCGTACTTCCGTCAGGGCATGTCGATGGTCGGACTCCTGGAGAGAGTGGTCGCGTGGCGCTTCGGAGGCTGGGCGAGGGTCGGGTCCGTGTTGGATTTCGCCGCCGGATACGGGCGCAGCACGCGGTTCCTGGTCCAGCATCTGCCGGCCGACCATGTGACGGTCTCGGAGATCCAAGCACCGGCCCTCGAGTTCCAGCGGCGCGAGCTCGGAGTGAAGACCCTTCTCTCGACCAGCGACCCGGACGAGCTCGAGTCGCCGGACACGTTTGACCTCGTGTTCGTAGCGTCGCTGTTCACACACCTGCCGGACCAGACGTTCGCGAAGTGGCTGGCCAAGCTGTGGACGCTGGTGGCGCCGGGTGGGGTGCTGGTCTTCAGCGTCCACGACGAGGCTATCAACCGGGGCGGGGTTCCGCTGGAGGACGGCTTTGCCTTCATGCCGATGTCCGAGGTGGCGTCCCTGTCCGTCGACGAGTACGGGACGACCTTGACCACCGCGGATTACGTCCGGCGCAGGTTGCAGGAGGCGATCGGCACCGAGGCCGGCCATGCGATCAGGTTGCCTCGAGCGCTGTGCTTCGAGCAGGACGTCTGGGTCGTGTCCCGCGGGGACCCACCCACCGCTCCGCTCGAGTACGAGTGCGGTCCCATCGGCGCGATCGATCGCTTCGACGTCCGCGGCCGGACCCTCGAGGCGAGCGGTTGGGCGGCTGACCGCGGCGACGCCGCCGTCGGAGCACAGACGCACGACATCGTCGACGTGGAGATACTCGTGAACGGCTCGCCGGTAGGAGATCTGGAAGTCGACAGGGGGCTCGTGCGCCCGGACGTCGCCCAATGGCTCGGCGAGCCGCAGGATCTCAGATTCCAGCGCTCTGGCTGGACGATGCGCGGCAAGCTGAGACGGCGCCCGCACACCGGCGACGTGGTGTCGATCACCGTGACCTGTGAGCACGGCGCGCGGTTCGTCATCGACTCGATCCGAGTGGACGACCTGCTGTCGCGGATGTCGTTGCCCGCGAACACCTCGCGCGTGGCGCGCTACCTCATCGCCGGACGATGGGCCCTCGGCCAGGGAGGCCTGCGCGCCGTCGCGGCTCGCATCCCCGTGGTCCTCGCGCGGGATCTGCGGCCGCTGTTGCGCCGGCCCACTCGCCTTCGCTAGGTTCCATCGCGCCCATGTCAACGCCACCTCTTCCCACGGCCGAGCTGGCACGTCGCGTCGGGGTTGTCGACCAGGACAACCCGTTGTCCAGCTTCGATGAGCTGGGTGCGGCGACCAAGCGGACGCTGGTCGGCCTTCAGCCCGAAGGTTGGTTCGACGGCCGCCGCATCCTCGATTTCGGCTGTGGTTCAGGGAAGCTCCTGCGGCACTTGCTCCCGGAGGCCGAGCGCTGCGAGATCCACGGCTGCGACATTCACGAGCCGAGCGTCGATTGGGTCCGGCGCCACCTGGTGCCGCCGATGCATGTGTTCGTCAACGGCGAGACGCCGCCGCTGCCGTTCCCGGACAAGCACTTCGACCTCATCTGGGCCGTGTCGGTGTTCACCCACCTGACAGCTCACTGGGCCGACTGGCTGGCTGAGCTTCATCGGCTGCTGACCCCGGACGGCCGGCTGGTCGCAACGTTCCTCGGCGAGGGCATGTCCGAATCGATAGCCAACGAGGCCTGGGACCCCGATCGGGTCGGGATGAACGTTCTGCGAGCGTGGCAGCCCTGGGACCTCGGCGGCCCGTCGGTTCAACACTCGGAGTGGTGGCTGCGCGAGCATTGGGGGCGGCTGTTCACCGTCGAGCATGTGGATGACGGTCCCCAGTTCGGACACGGGCTGATCGTCCTGACAAAACGCGACGCGAGTGCGACGCGCGACGAGTTGGTGGCTCCCGCCGATGATGAACGCGAAATCGCGGCGCTTCGTCACAACGTCCAGCAGGTGACAGCGGAGGCGGCAGCGCTGGCTGAAGAACGCGAGGCTGTGTGGATACGGTTGCGCGCCACCGCAGACCAGCTTCACGTCGTCGTTCACAGCCGCAGCTGGAAGCTCACCGAGCCATTGCGCGCGGTACGCCGGAGACGCCGGTAGCGCTCCAGGGCCGCCGGGCTGGTCACGGGTCGGCGTGCTCAGCGCCACACGTCGGCCGAGCGATCTCGAACATGAACCGCTCAAGGGCGTCAATGCGCGACTCCCATCCGTACCCGGCCGCAGTGACGCGACCGGCCTCCCCGAGGCGCCGGCGCAGGTCGGGATCGGCGAGCGCGCGGCCGATCGCCGCGGCCACGGCGGCGGGCTCCGGCGCAGGCATCAGGCAGTTGACGCCGTCGACGCAGTAATCCCGGTTGCCGTGGGCGTCGGTGCACACCACCGCGCCGCCGGTGGCCATCGACTCCAGCGCCGGCAGGCAGAATCCCTCGTGCGTCGAGGTCTGGACGAAGATCGTGGCCGCGTTGAGGAGCTCGTTGACCTCGGCGTCAGAGGGGGATGTCACGTAGCGGATCCCGGGATGGGTCGCCAGCTCTGGCTGACGGCCGAACAGGCACAGCTCTGGACGCGGCTCCGGGAGCCGGCGCCAGGCGTCGAGCGTGAGGGGCAGGTTCTTGAGCGGGTCAGAGCGGCCGAGCGCGAGCACCATGTCGTCACGGCGAGAGAGACCGTCCACAGGGTGAAACGTGTCGAGGTCCAGACCAGGTGAGATGAGCTCACTGGGCAGGCCGAGCTCACCGAGCCGCTCCCGGTTCCAGCCCGAGATCGTGAGGAAGCGGAACTCCGGCCGGTAGGTGTCGAGCACCTCGTAGCGACGCTCGGGTGCGTCCGGGTAGTAACTGGTCTCGATGTCCTGGACGAAGTAGACCGGGATCCCATGGGTCACGCTGGCCCGCCAGACCGCGGTGGCGGTATTCCACCAGGTCGCGACCTTGAGGGCATCCACGGGCCCGAGCGCCGTCGCCAGCTCGTCGTAGTCGGCGAAGGTCCTGACGGGACAGCGGAGCGCAAACCAATCCGGGGGCTCCCCGAGCGTCCACAAGGCGACGTCGTGGCCGCGGTCGGCCAGGCCGTTGAGGTGCTCGAAGACATCGCGGTGACCGCCGCCGACGATCGTCCCCTCGGTGACGTACACGACACGGAGGCGGCCATCGTCCCCGACGAACGCGTCGCTCATCAAAGAACCCCGCCCAGCGCTCCCAGAACACGCGCTGCGACGTCAGTTCCCGTTCGCCCTGGTCGGTCCCGCGGGTCGCGGACTCGTGGTGATACAGCCGCGCGGCCGGAACGTAGGCCACCTCGTGGCCCGCCTGCCACGCGCGCAGGCAGTAGTCCACGTCCTCGAAGCCCATGCCGTATGCCTCGTCAAACAACCCGATCGGTGTCGAGGACGTCGCGCCGGATGTACATGCACGCGCCGGTGGCGGCGAGCGTGGGGCCCTCCACGTCAGCCGGTCCCCAATCGGCCGGCTTTCCGCGGTAGCGGTGGTCAAACCATTCCGGCGCCTGCGCGTTGCGGATCGTGCCGGCGTACTGAATGCGATTGTCCGGGTACAGCAGCTTGGCGCCGGCGATCCCGGCCGGCCGATCGTCGCTGACGGCGTGCTGGAGGCAGGCGAGCCAGTCGCGCAGCGGAACGACAGTCTGAGTTGAGCAGGACGACGTCGTGCTCGGGATCTGCGGCCCGCAGGCCACGGTTGACGTTGACGGCAAAGCCTCCGTTGGTCTCGCCGGCGATGACGTCGACTCCGTCGATCCGGGCCAAGGCCGCGAGGTGCTCGGAGCCGCTCGCGTCGTCGGCGACGACGATGCGTACGCGGTCGGCCGGCGTCGTGGCCCGGATCTTCGCCACCAGCCGAGAGACCAGCGCGGCGTCACGGAAGCTGGGGATGACGATCGTCACCGGCCGGCCGTGGTCGCGATACCAGCGCCGCGCCGCCGCGGAGGCGCGCCGGGGCCCGGTGCCGAGGCCCAATGCGCCGTCCAGGCCGGTGAGGCGCAGCGGGAACATGACCGTGTGACGGGCGAGACCCGCGAGGCCGTGGTAGCGGTAGGTGAGGGCGATGCGCCGGGGCAGTCCGGCCAGCCGTCCTGGCCGTCGACCATCCAGAGCGGAGGGGGGCATGCCCGATCTAGCTGCGCAACCGCCGGCGGGCGTCGCGCAGCGGCTGGATCATCGGCCGGACGTAGCGGAGCATGCGCCGCCCGTACATGAGCATCTGATCGAGCTGTTGGGCCTCCTGGCGGGCGGCAGCCGTCTCCTGGCGTGCCAACGCCAACTCGGACTCCAGATCGGCGATGCGCAACTCCAACTCGGGCACGTGCGCCAGCCGCTGCTCGGCGTCGGTGAGGAGCGCGGCCAGGCGGTCGCGCTCCTCGAGCCGCGCCCGGAGATCGGCGATCATCAGGTCCTTGTCCGTGCCGCTCTCGTCCACCCGCGAGAGGCTATCGGCCCGTGTCCCCGGGGGCTGGCTACGATCGCGCGATGCCCGAAGTCGCGTTCGTGATGTCCCCGCGCCAGGATCAGTCGCTGCGCGAGCTGGCGGAGGCGCTGGGCCACGAGCTCGGAATCCAGGCCGTCACCAGCTCGCTGCACCTGGGGGGCTTCCCCGAGCCGCGCCCGGACCGCGTGTACATACTGCTCGACCCTCGCGGCTACGTCGCCGCCGAGGGTGCGGCCGCGCTGCCCGACGACTCGATCATGGCGCGGACGGTCCTGCTGCTGCGCCGAGCCGCCGCCGACGGACGCCCGCGATCCGCACCTCGAGGTGCTGCGGCGCGGGGGAGCGGTGTTCGCCATCGACCAGCGGGCGGTGGTAGCGCTGTCGCGGCTCGGAGTCCGGGCGCGCCTCGTCCGCCCGGGCTACACGCGGATCCACGACCACTTCGATCCGCGACGCCGACGCCCGATCGACGTCGCTGTTCCTCGGCGCTCGCGCGCCACGCCAGACGCATTACCTCGATCGGGCCGCGCGCGTCCTGGCGCGTCTGAAGTGCGGTCTGCACATCGTGCCGGCGGAGCCGGGCGCGAGCGAGATGGCGTCGCTCTCAGGCGACCGTCGATGGCCGCTGCTGGAGCAGGCGAAGGTCGTCATCAACCTCCACGCCGGGCGACAGCACCCGCTCGAGTGGCGATCGGTCCTCGATGCAATCCACGCCGGCGCCGTGGTGGTGACCGAGCATTCCAGCGGGCTGGCGCCGCTGGTGGCCGGTGAGCACCTCCTGGTCGCGTCGGCGGATGCGCGTGCCGTTCGTCGCCGAGAACCTCGTGCGTGACCCTGAGCGGCTGGCGGTACTGCGGACGGCTGCGTACGAGAGGCTGAGCACGTGGCTCCCGTTCGCGCTTCCGGTGGCGGTGCTACGAGCGGCGATTGTCGAGCTGGTGGGGGAGCCGGTCCCGCCGGGCGCCACGCTCGGGACCCCGCGTTCGGGGGTTGCGCAAGGGCAGGCCAGTCGTCGTCGACGCTCGGGGTGAAGGTCTACCCACTCAATAGCGGCGGAGCACGAAGTCGGCTCGGTCGGTGCGGTAGTTGGGGTTGTAGTAGGGGTCATGGGTGTGGGGTGGGCGCGGGCGTGAGTCTGCGAAGGCGCCAGAGGGTGGGGAGGTCGTTGGTGGTCGGGTCGGGGCCGGTGGTGCGCAGGCGGGCGTCGGGGACGATCACCGTGCGCTGGTGGTGCTCGCCGGCGCGCAGGCAGTAGTCGATGAGAGCGAGCTCGCCGTAGCTGGGGTCCAGCCCGCCGAGCTGGTGGTAGGTGTCGCGGGGGGTGGCGAGGATCCCACTCACCGCACTGACGTTGTGCACGACACTGGGCGCGAACACAGTCGGCATGCCGTGTAGAACGTGGAGCGGGATGCCGTCGGGGACGGCGATGCCGGCCTGCTGGATGCGGCCGTCGGCGGCCAGGAGCATGGGGCCGGCGGCGGCGATGCCGGGCTGCGCGCTGTAGCCGAGCAGGCGGGTGAGCCAATCGTGGGTGAGGCCCATGGCGGGGGTCTGCATGAGCAGGAGGTGCTCGGCCGTGGCGGCGTCTGCGGCGTGCGGTCAGGTCGGCCCCGGGAGCCGGCGGTGATCCGGTGCCTCCTGGATGCCGGCCCGCGTGAGCTCCGCGACGGCAGGCTCGATCAGCTCCGCAGGGGCCGCCAGCACGACGCGCCATCCGGTGTGGGGCTGTGACGCCACGACGCCGCCGCCTCCGCGAGCCCGTCACCTCGTCCGACGGCGAGGATCAGATCCACCGTGGTCGAGGGATTGACCCGATGGACGATGCGGTGCAGGCCCATCAGGTGCGCGAACTGGACGTCGGCGTCGATCCCGCTGCGCTCGAGATGCTCGGAGATCGCCGCACGGCTGGGCCAGATAGGCGTACGGCTTGGCCTGCTCGCCCCCCGCGGTCGACATCGCGTGGGCGCGCCAGTGGTAGAGGATCCGGGGGACGTGGGCGATCCGATCGGTCCGCTCCATGAGCCGGAGCACGAAGTCGTAGTCCTGGCAGCCGTCAAAGCGCGATCGGAAGCCGCCCAGCTCGACGGCCAGGTCGCGACGGTACACGCCCAGGTGGCAGGTGTACATGACCGCCGTCATGTGGTCCGGGGACCATCCGGGCTTGATGTGGCGGGCGAACGACCCATCGTCGGCGACCACGTCCTCGTCGCTGTAGAGCATGTCGAGAGTGGGATCGGCGGTGATGCGGCGCGCGATGTGCTCGAGGGCGTCCGGGGTGAGCGTGTCGTCGTGGTCCAGCAGCGCGATGTATTGGCCAGTGGCGAGCGCCAGGGCGGCGTTGGTGGCCGCGGAGATGCCGTGGGGGGTGTCGTGGCGGGTGAGGTGGATGCGGGAGTCAGCGGCGGCGTGGCGCTGCTAGCGCGGCGGTGACTCGGGGTTGGTGGAGCCGTCGTCGACGAGGCACAGCTCCCAGTTGGCGTAGGTCTGGTTGCGGACGGAGGCGATGGCCTCCTCGAGCATGCTGCGGCGGCGGGTCGTGCACGGGGGTGAGCACAGAGATGAGCGGCCCGCCGTCACCCTGTGGGAGTTCGTCGGCCTGGGCCGCGGGGGAGATGTAGGGCGCCGCGCGTGTCGGGGCTCTCTGGGGGTCGATGAGCGTGGGCTCCACCCAGATCGCGCGCGCGACGTGTTCCTCGCGGTCGGCTACCGGCTCCGATGGCGCGGACGGAGAGCTCGAGCTCCGTGGTTGCGGCCGGGACAGCGGACCGTATGACGTAGCCGCGAGGGCGGCCGCGCCCTGCCGCTGCCAGGTCCCGGGCCCAGAGTTCGTGAGCGGCGGCCGTCAGCGCAGGAGCACCGTCAGCGCCGCGCGGACGACGCCGCAGAGGTCGCGCCAGTCATGGGGGAAGAGCATGGCCCGAGCGGAGAAGACGAGGTCGCCGGTCAGCGTCAGGGGATATGTGACGCTGGCGCCCGCCGGGACGACGAGGGCGCGCCCGAGGACGCCGTCGGGATGCAAACGCCACCGGGTTCCCGCTGACGCGAGGATCGATGCGGTAGCGCAGCGACGCGAGCGGCATTCGATCGCCGGCAGGAGCCGCGGTTCCCTGCAGATGGGCCGCGGCCGTGCGGAGGGCTGACGCGGCCATTTCAGACTGCCGCCGACCGGCCGGAAGTCGCCACGGTCGGTGCGGTAGTTGGGGTTGTAGTAGGGGTCGTGGGTGTGGTGCTGGGCCCAGGTGGCGCGCAGCCGCCAGAGCGCGGGGAGGTCGTTGGTGGTGGGGTCGGGCCCGGTGGTGCGCAGGCGGGCGTCGGGGACGATGACGGTGCGCTGGTTCTGCTGCGCCGGCGCGCAGGCAGTAGTCGATGAGGGTGAGCTCGCCGTAGCTGGGGTCCAGGCCGCCCAGTTGCTCGTAGGTGGAGCGGGGGGTGGCCAGGATTCCGCTCACCGCACTGACGTTGTACACCGAGGTGCCGTACCCGAACAGGTCGTCCATGGAGGAGCGCGTGCCGTGCAGCAGGTGGAGCGGAATGCCTTCGGGGATGGCGATGCCGGCCTGCTGGATGCGGCCGTCGGGGGCGAGGAGGACCGGGCCCGGCGGCGGCGATGCCGGGCTGGGCGCTGTAGCCGAGCAGGCGGGTGAGCCAGTCGCGAGTGAGGCCGATGGCGGGGGTCTGCATGAGCAGCAGGTGCTCGGCCGTGGCGGCGGCGGCGGCGGCGGCCAGCGCCGCACTGGGCGGCCGGCCGGCGGGCGCGGGGATGGCGGTGATGCGGTCCTCCGGGATGCCTGCGTCGGTCAGCGCGCCTGCTGGCGGCGTCCAGCGCTCCGGCCGGGACTGCGACGGTCACGGTCCAGCTCGGGTGGGGCTGGGCAGCCAGGACGCCGCCGCCTCGCCGAGCCCGGCGATCTGCTCCACGGCGAGCACGAGATCGACGCTACTCGAGGGCTCGGCCTGGTGCGTCACCCGGTAGAGCCCGGGCGGACCGAAGTCGACCTGCGCCTGCACCCCGATGCGCTCCAGATGCGATGCGATCGCGTGGCGCGCCGCCACGTAGGCGTAGGGCTTGGATTGGACGTCACCCGCGGTCGAATCCAGCGTGCGCGCGCCAGTGGTAGAGGATGCGCGGGACGTGGGCGATCCGGTCGGTGCGCTCGGTCAGCCGCAGGATCATGTCGACGTCCTGAGAGCCGTCGAAGTCGCGTGCGAAACCCGCCCGAACTCCTGCACTAGCGCCCGGCGGTAGACCCCGAGATGGCAGGTGTAGCCATTGGTGCGCAGCGTGTCCGGCGACCAGCCCGGCTTGAGGTGCGCCCAGATCTGGCGGCCGTCCACGCGCGATGTCCTCGTCGCTGTAGAGCATGTCCAGGTCGGGCTCGGCGGCGATGCGGCGGGCGACGTGCTCGAGCGCGTCGGGGGTGAGCGTGTCGTCGTGGTCGAGCAGCGCGATGTAGTCGCCGGTGGCCGAGCTAGGGCGGCGTTGGTGGCCGCGGAGATGCCGCGGGGGGTGTCGTGGCGGATGAGCTTGATGCGTGGGTCAGAGCGAGCGTGTCGCTGCAGGGCGGCGATGATCTCGGGGTCGGTGGAGCCGTCGTCGACGAGGCGCAGCTCCCAGTTGGCGTAGGTCTGGGCCGTACGGAGGCGATGGCCTCGTCGAGCATTCCGAGTGGCGGGTCGTGAACGGGGATGAGGACCGAGATCAGGGGCGTGCCGCGAGCGAGGCGCAGAGGCGGCTCGCCTGCTGCCAGGGGCGTCGGCTCAGGCAACGGGGGAGCGTTGGGATCGGTGAGAGCGGGCGAGACCCAGATCGCGCGTTCCAGGGACGTGCCCGCCGCTGAGCCCTCGGGTTCGACGGCCAGCTGGAGGGCGGCGGCGTCTCCCGGAAGCCGGCAGCGCACCTCTATGCCTCGGGGGGAGTCCCGACCGCCCGCGTGCAGGGTGGACGTCCACAGCGTCGAGCGCTCACCGGCGGCAGCGGCGACGGTCACCGACATTCGGAGGGCTCCGAGGCGATCACGCCAGTCGTGGGGAAACAGCATCGCCCGTGAGCTGAACAGCGTCTCCTGCGAGAGCCGGAGCGGAAACGTTGCGGTGCTTCCAGCGGCAACGACCAGGATGCGACCGGGAACTCCGTCGGCGTCAACCAGCCATCTCGCCGATCCACCTTCGAGCGTCGTGCGCAGGGCTGACAGCGGAAGGTGGCCTGCCGCACCGTCCATCGTCTTCTGCGGTGGATCGACGTGCGACGAGGGCACGGCGGCGCTAGCCCTCTGCTGGGGCGCCGGCGGAGAGAGCGTCGCGGAGGACGGCAAGCTCGATGAACTCCGATGAGGCCTGGGAGCTCGTGGGTCGTTTGGCGACGACATCGGATAGGAGCGTGCGGAGCTGGTCGGTTCGCTCGCGGGGCGTGATCCAGTCTGTCTCTCGGATGCCGTTGCGAAGTGCGTCGAGGCGCGACCGGTCGCCGTCCAGCATCCGCAGGATCGCGGCCAATCCCACCGTTGACCCGGGCTCGAAGAGGAGGCCGTTCTCCCCGTCGCGGATGCCCTCCGGAAGCGCCCCGATCCGCGACGCGATCACGGGGATGCTGCAGGCGAAGGCTTCGCGGATCACGATCGAATACGTCTCGGGCCAGATCGACGGCACCACCACCACATCCACGTCGGAAAGCAGACCGGGGAGGTGCTCGGGCTCAAACGAGCCAAACGCCCGGAGCTCGAGGTTCTCGATGTCCTCAGCGTCGCGCAGCAGCTCTGAGACGTACGGTTCGACGGTCACTCCGAACAGGCTGACCTTGACCTTCCCCAGCCGGGCCGTACGCAGGGCGTCGAGCAGGACGTGCACACCCTTATGTGCGACGACTGCTCCGACATAGCCCACGTGGAGCGTGCCGTCCCGGTCCGGTGATCGCGGGCCGAGCGGCCGTCGATCAACCCCGTTGCCGAGGACGTGCAGCGGCGGGAGGTTCGGGCCGAATGCCTGCCGGAAGTAGCTCTCCGAGAAGCGGGATGGGGTGACGAGGGCATCGGCCTCGTCCACCGCGCGGCGGAACATGTGGGTCCGGAGCGCCCAGCGCGCGACTGACCGCTGCTGATCGGGGAAGCAGTGGGTGGCGCATGCCCGCCCGCCATCCGGTCCGGAGCACAGATCGCCCGACGTGCGTTGCAGGCGAGCCTGCTCGCATGCGACGTAGTAGTCGTGCAGCTCCAACACCACCGGGACGTTCCAGCGGCGGGCGACTGCGACATACCCCGGCGAGTGATCCGTGAGGTGGCTCATGAGCACGACATCAGGTTCGCACGCGATTAGCGTTCGCTCGAAGAGGGCCTCGAGAGCCGGCGCCAGCTTCGGGAACCTGCCGTGCAGGGGTCCGCCTCCGGAGATCATCCAGACATCGATGCCGTCCCGTTGCGTCCTCTCGAGCGCCGGAAACGGGGGCGCCGCGGTCTCGCGCCTGGTCAGGACGGTCACCTCGTCGCCGAGGGCCGTGAGACTCAGCGCGGTCTGCTCGGTGACCCGCTCGACACCGGTGACGCCGAGCGGCGGATAGCGATGGGTCACGATCAACACCCGCATCCTCAGCTCCGTCCCGTCTGCGCCTCGGCGGCCCCCGCGCGGGTCTGCGCCATGTTCGAGAAGAAAGCGGCGATCCCGTCCGGCAGGGCCTCGTAGTTCGTGCCGACCCACTGGCCGGCGGCCTGGGCGACCCGTCGCAGTACCGCTTCCACCTGCCAGTGCGCGAGCTCGGGACCCTCCAGTCCAAGCTCGTCGCGCAGGTAGGCCCAGTCGTCGTCGACGATCGAACGGACCCGCGGTGCGATCTCCTCGCGCGCCATCGACCTGTGCACGATGTCGCGGTTCGCGACTCCGTCGTCGACGTTGCGGCCGAACAGGTCGTCGAGCGCGTAGGCATGCGAGTGCAGCGCCCGGGAGGCGGGCTCATGCACGAGCGCCCAGCCTGATTCGACCACCTCACGAGCCCAGAGCAGATCCTCCCCGAGCGTCTGGACCGAGCGGAACGGGGTCCGGCGAAGGGCGTCTGCTCGAATCGCGGCGCTGACGGTGTGGAAGTTGAGGAATCGCCGTCGCTCCTCGGGGCTCATGCGCTCGTACGCGGGCCAGTCGTCGATCTGCCTGTGTTCGCGAACCGCCAACCCGGACAGGTCGCGTTCGACGTCGCGGCGAGTGAGGGGGTCGGCCTCGGGGCGAGGGAGCAGCCGGCTGCACACCCCGGCGACGCGAGTGTCCGCGTCGAGCCCGGCGACCAGCGGCGCCAGCCACGTGTCGCCGACGGGACGGGCGCGCTGGGTCAGGAACACCAGCACGTCGCCGCGGGCATGCTCTGCCAGCAGGTTCCGAGTCAGCCCGTGATCGAAAGCCGACGGATCGATCGCCAGCACCCGGGCCCCGTATTCGTTCAGGACATCGAGGGTGGCGTCGCTCGAGCCCGAATCGATGGCGACGATCTCCAGACGCACGGACATCGACTGCCCGAGCACCGCCTCGAGCATCTCCGGCAGATACGCCGCCCCGTTCTTGACGGGCAGCAGCACAGAGATCAGCCGGTCGCTGTGGCCCGAGCCGAGGCGATGCTCCCGGCCCGGCAACACCGGCCTGGCCTCGGCCACGTGCGAGGGCGTCAGGGCGCGCCTCGGACCAGCACGCTCCTTGAGCAGTCGCCGAGTCTCCGCGCTGAGCAGCTCCAGCACCTGCTCGGACCGGGTGGCCAACAGCCGTTCCATCTCGTCCAGCTCCTCGCCGTCGCGAGCGACGACGGCGAGCTCCGGCGCCACCGACAGGTGCAGTGGGCAATACGGACCCCAGGACAGCCGCAGCAGGCCATCCTGGACGTAGCGCTGTACGTCATCCGGCTGCACGCGCTGGCGCCATCGCTCCTCGTACAGGCGCTCGCTGACCCCCGTGCCGGTCGTGGCTCCCGTCGGAAAGCGGGTCACCGATTCCAGGTGAAGGACGACGCTGCCGGGGCAGTAACGGACCCGCCGGCCCCTCTCACGCAGGCGAAGGCAGAGGTCGACGTCCTCGTAGGCGTTGTGAAACCCGGTATCGAACCCGCCCAGCGCGTCGAACTCCGGACGTCGCGCAAGCAGGCATGCGGCGGTCACCGCGACGACGTCGCACGGACGGTTGACCGCGGGGTGGTGGCCTGGGAAGCCGGCGTACACGTGGTAAGGAAGCCCGTTCTGGTGGATCACGATGCCCGCGTGCTGAACCTGTCCGTTCGGAAACAGCAGCTTGGCTCCGACCGCCGCGACCTGATCGTCGCCCTCGGCCTCCGCGACCAGTGCGTCCAGCCAGCCGGCCAGGGGAATCGTGTCGTTGTTGAGGAAGACGAGGTAGTCGCAGGCGCCGGCGGCCCGCGCGCCGGTGTTGCATGCGCCCGCAAAGCCCGTGTTGCGCTCGTGCACGACGAGCTGCACCGCGGGCCCATAGCCGGCAAGGGCGCCGCTTGGGTCCTCGGTGGACGCGTCGTCGACGACGATGATCCGCCACGAGCACGTGGATGGCGGGCTTGCCAGGAGCGCATCCAGGCACGAAGCCGTGAGGGCGGCCCCGTTATAGGTGGGAATGATGACCACGCAGCGGGGACGCCCCTCGGCGCCTGGATCGTCTCCGTTCACGGCCGATGGCTACAGGTGCATCCGCCGGCGCAGGAAGCCACCGGGGTTGAAGGTCATCAGCAGTTTCTCGCGGGTGCGGTCCACCTCGAACCTGTCATCGGCCGCCAAGAAGGCGTCGAGCGCCTCCGCCGGCCCAGGCCCGAAGCCAGGCAGCACGGGATGACCGTTGACGTTCGTGTCCTCGACGATCAGGTAGCAGCCCGGCGTCACCAACCCGGCGTACGCGGCAAGCTCGCCGGCCACGTGCTGGGCGCTGTGGTCACTGTCGAGCAGGACCATCACACGCTGGGCGGCGGCTGCCAGCTCAGACACCTCGGAGAGGATGCCCGGGTCGGTCGATGACCCCGTCATATAGCGGATTAGAGGATGCTCGGGACGGCCTGGAACACCAGCGACATCGATGGTGCAGACCGAGCCACCGCCGAGCTGGCTCAACATCGACGCGAGAAACAGCGCCGAGCCGCCATGGGCGGTGCCGGTCTCGAGGATCAGGTCGGGGCGGGTCTCCCAGAGGATCTCCTGATAGACCCACAGGTCAAGAGGGCACTTGAGGGTGCGGACGCCGAGCCAGCGCGTGTCCATCCAGGTCTTGTCCATCGAGTCGTAGTAGACCTCGTGAAACGCGGTGACGGGGTCGACTGCAGGGGCGGCATAGGACGGGGGTGGCGACTTGGCCCAGGTCATGCCGCCTGATCTTACGCACGTCCCCGGGCCCGGCGGGACCTCGCTTTCGGTGGCCTCACGGGGCCGCGGTGACCCGGTACCAGTCCACATACTGCCCGCATGCACGGCCCAGGGGGACCAGCCGGCGAGTGTCCGGCACCCGGGTGGCGGCGACGCCGCCAACGTTGGCGTAGAGCAGACCCGCCTCGCTCGTGAGCGCCGACGGCTTGGACAGGTGGAAGGTGAGCGCCACCGGTGAGGCGGCGCCGTGTCCCAGGACCCGCCCGACGGAGACGAACGCCTGGGGCAGGGCGGTCACCGCCGGCATGGCCCACCGGTGTCGCTGGGCCGCGAGTCCGAGCGTGAAGGCGCTGTTGTACTGGATCGAGAGCTCCCACTCGCCCTCGGGCAGTGGCAGCTCGAAGGTTGCCGACGCGCCGGGCAGGAGCCCGGGGCCCGGTGTCGTGACGGGTGTGGCCATCAGGCTTGCCACGCCGTGACTCCGCCTCAACCGCCGGCCCGCGGGCGTGGTGCAGTTGAGGATCGCGCCGGGTGCCCCGGCGGGATCGAGCGACCGTCGGGGCGCCGTCGGGCCGATCCGCTGCCACAGCGAGTAGAGCCGACGGCTCTCGACCAGCCTGAAGTTGGACGGCGGCTGGCTGGCGTACGTGCTATTGCTCGTGATCACGTAGGCGAATCTGTCGAGGGTGCTCGGGGTCACGGAGTCGAAGTCGAGTTGGCCGCTGAAGGGCTTGGTGGGATTTGCCACTGCGCCAGCCTGCGATAGGACGCTGGGATCGATCGTGGCGACGGCCGCGGGGCGTAGCGCCCACGGCGCGTACTCGTCGTGGCCCAGATAGAGAGCAGTCGCGTCGTCGATCCGCGCTGCGAAGGCGGCGAGCTCGCGATTCGACTCGGTCTCCTGGACCGGCTCGTTGCGCAGGACCTGGTAGCTGGAATACGCCGCGACCGCGCAGAACGCGACGGCGATAGCCAACACGAGCACTCGCATGGCACGCTCGGGCGGTCGAACGGTGAGCAGCGCCCTGAGATCGAGCGCCATGACCAGAGGCGCGGCGATGACCAGCGCCTTGGCTGCGACGTACGACGACTGGGTCCGGTCGGCCCGCCACCAGATGATCAGTGACGTCACGACCGCGGCGGGAAGCAGGAACTCGCGTCGACGCCACGCCCACAACAGGCCGAAGGCGACCACAGCAAGGCCAAAGGCACCCAGCTCTCCCGCGTGGAAAGCATTGACGGGACCCCGGCGAAAGTCGGCGCTCCACCAGATGCCCAGGGACTCGTACACCGAGAGTGGGTGGATGAGGTTCCCGGTGTTGGTGACAGTGATCGCCGACGATGCCGGCGAGAACCCGACTGATGAGAAGAAGGTTCGGATCTGGTCCCATACCGGCGCGAGCAGCGCCAGCAGCACCAGAATGCTCAGCCCGACCGGGCCCGCCGCCGCCTTGATCTGCTCCCACCCGGCTGTCGTCAGGATCTGACGCGGCCGGCTAATGGTTTCGGCCACCAGCCAGACGACGACGGTGCCGGCGAACCAGGCGACCGCGGTATAGCTGTACGTGTACACGCCCGCCGCGACCAGGATCACGGCCGGCAGCAGCGATCGCCAGTTCAGGGAGCGTCGCGGGCCGCTGACGTGCTCGAGCGCGAGGACGAACGCGAGTAGGAGCACCGCCATGACCGTCTCCTTGAACGCTCCCTCCCCGTAGTAGGCGGCGGCAAGGTACGCGAGCGCGCACATCACCCCGACGAGGATCCGTCGCCACGGCCGCCGATTGCCAAGGACACCGGCGGCCACCATCGCGGTGATCACGACGACCGCCAGCAAGAGGCCGCCGAAGACGAGGTCGAGCGGTGCTCCGATGGCGCTGGACACCACCGTCGCCAGGCTTGGCGGCCCCAGCGGATAGCCGTTGCCCGGACCCCACAGGTGCTCCATCCGCGCAGAGCGCAGGCCCTCGGCATACACGAGGAAGTGAGCCGTGTCGTCGTCCAGGCCCACCCCCTGCAGCCCGACGCGCCCGCTGGCCAGGAAGGGGAGCGACGCCGCGATCAACGCCACGAGTCCCGTGACCATCTGTACCCAGTCGCCCGGCGGCTGTCTTCGTCGCCACAGGAAGGCGGCCGACGCCAGGATCAGAATCGCGGTCAGGACCACCGCGGGCACCGCGCGGCCTGGCAGCTCGATCGCGGCGGCGGCCACGATGATCAGTGCGGCGAGCCCGACCCCTGGCGCCGCCCACCACCGGTGCCCTCCACCGGCGGCCGTGCAGATCGCCTGGCCGACCACGGCGGCGCCGACCGCGATGAGCAGCGCGGCTCCGTAGGCTTCGAGGATCACTCGCCCGCGGTCAGGAGCCCGAGCTGTCGCTGCCGCCCGCGCGGTGCAGCGCGCGGTTGTACGCCTGGAGCCGCGCGGTGCGGAGCCATTTGAACGCCGGGAACCTGGTGATATTCGAGTACGCGCGGATCGGCGGGAGGTTGGTGATCCGCTCAAGTCGCACCCGTAGGCGCGTGGCGTTGCTGCGTTGCAGCTCTGCCTCCTCCTGGGCGGCTTTCACCGCGTTCTGCAGACGCAGGATCTCGGCGTCGCGACCGAGCATCTGGTCGTGAGCGGCGACCAGGGCGCTGCGAAGCTGAGCCTCACGCTCGGCGAATTCACGTGCGGTCGTCTCGTTCGCGGCGCTCTCGTGCGCCAGTTCGCGCATACGGCGCTGGAGCTCGCGGAGCCCGGGAGTGTCGAGCGCGATCGCCTTCAGAACGAACTGGTAGGTCCGGGCGTCCGGGTCTTCGGCGAGCTGCTCGAGCACGTCAGCGGGAACGCGCTCGCGGTCGAAGGGCACCTCCGACGCATTGATGTCGAGCTGTTGATGGAAGACCTGGGCGACGGCCAGATCCGCCTCGTCGAGCAGCTCGTCGATGCTCTCGCGGGTGAAGAACCGCAGGTGGGTCACGTCCATCAGCCCGACGTTGCGGTAGTTGAAATGGCCCTGTAGCAGGGCGATGCGCACGCTGCCGTGGGCGATATTGGGCAACGAGATGACGAAGGATCCGTCCGCGGCGAGGAACCTCCTCAGCCTGCGCAGCGCCGACAGCGGGTCCGTGAGGTGCTCGAGCACGTCGGCGGCGACGATCACGTCGAAGCGATCGGACCCGAGCTCCTCGTCGAGGTCGAGCTCGTCGAGGTTCCCGACGATCACCCGCTCGGCGAACTCCGCCGCCTGGTTGGCCATCTCCGGATCCACCTCGATGCCCACCACCGTGCAGCCACGGTCGCGCAGGACACGCGTCATGTGGCCGGTGGCCGGTCCCAGCTCCAGGACTCGCCGGTCGGTGGAGACTAGCTGGACCACCCGCGCATGGGTGCTGTCGCTGTCGACGTCGATCGACAGCTCGTAGCGATCGCGCGACTCGGTGGAGCGGGCGTCAGATGGCTCGTCCGGGGATCGGTTCATGGTGGGCCGGGATGTGTGCTCGCTGTCGTGTTGCATCGATCTCCCGGTCTGGGGGCGCATTCGGTGCCGACCGGCGCGCTTCTGCACCGGCAACTGCGAGGCGATGGTACGCCAAGCGCCGGGGCTCCCGCGTCGCGCCGCAGGGCCGGTACTCGGCGTCGCCCGGCGAACAGGAGGACGGCTTTGAGATACGGTTGGCTCCTCCAGCGATGAGAGATTGTTCTCCGGTGCCACCTCCTCACCGCGCCCGCCGCCTTACGTACTCGACAGCGACGACGCACTCCCCAGCTTCCACGAGCTCGTCCAGGTGAGCGTAGGTGCGGACACCGCGCCCCCCGTCGCCCACCGGCCGACGGGAACCGACACACGCCCGGTTCTCCAGCGCCTGACGCGAGCACCCTCGTGGCTGCCCCTCACCGCGATCGTCGCCGTCGCCTTCGGCGTGACCGCGATCTGGGTCCGCTCGATCCACACGTTCGGGGTGATGCCCGACGAGATCACCTACGTCAAGCAGGCGCTGGAGATCGCGCGGACCGGCATGCTGGTCGGCCCCCACGACTTCTACTGGGGCTCCTGGAACCAGCTGCTGCCGCTGATCACCGCGCCCGTGTTCGGTGCACTGGGCATGGTGGACGCGTTCTATGCAGTCCACACGCTGCTGGCGCTCGTGCTTGCGAGCACTGCTGTGCCGACCTACCAGATCGCTCGCTCGCTCGGCCTCGGACGGCTGGCCGCCAATCTCGCGGCCGCGATGAGTGTCGCGGTGCCCTGGTTGCTCCTGGCGGGGGTGGTCATGACCGAGGACGTCGCCTATCCGGCGTTCGCGTGGGCGATGCTCGGCTTTCTGCGGACGATGCAGCAGCCCAGCCCCCGCCGCGACCTGCTGGCGCTGGCGGGACTCGGCCTTGTCTGCTTTGCCAGGACGCAGTTCGTGTTCCTGGGGCCCGTCCTGGTGGCCTCGGTGCTGATCCACGACCTGCGCATGGGCCTGGAGCACCCGGGGGAGTGCGGCCCCAGCGCGGCACTGGTGGCAGGCGTCCGCCGGACGCTCGTCGTCCACTGGCTACTCTGGACGGTCGCGGCCGTCGCTCTTGCCGGGATCATCGCCGTCCAGTTGGGCGGCTCCTCCATGCCCCTGCTGGGCAACTACGTAAGCGCCGCCCGGGGCAACCTGATCCCGCACGGCACCGTGGCGGCCGGCCTCGTGCAGCTCGACACCACGGCGATCGCGGTCGGCATCGTGCCCCTGGCGCTGACGGCGGTCTGGATGTTTGCGACCCTGCTGCGCCCGCCCGATCCGGGACGCCACGCCTACGCCGTCCTATTGATCCTCACCGTGCCGGCGTCTGGACTCGTAGCGGGCGTCTTTGCGCAGCGGTTCCTGGACGGGCACAGCACCGACCTCTACATGTTCGAGCTTGTGCCGCTGCTGTGCGTCGGCACGGTCGCCTGGGTCGTCGACAGGCGAGGCTCGGACCTGGGTTTGGCGCTGGTCGGCGCCCTCACCTTGTGGTTGCTGGTGGGCGACAGCCTGCACGACAACGGCGGTGCGTTCAGCATCATCAACCCGAGCTGGAACGTCCAGCACGCGCTCATCGCCGACAGCGCGGCCCTGGGCCGCACGCTCGGGATCGGGCCCCTCGACCCAAGGATCATGCTGGCGATCCTCGGCGCCGGGTTCGCCGTCGGCGCCGCCGTGGTGCGGCGGCGCGCGACGACATGGGTGGCGCTGCTGACCGTGACGCTGCCACTGCTGGCGTGCGAGGCCATCGGCACCGGCTACGCGATGACCAAGGTGACGGAGCAGCTCGCCGGAACCACCGCCGATCATCCGCAGCAACTCACCTGGATCGACCGGGCCGTTGGGCCAGGCGCCGACGTCGGGCTCATGCTGTCCACCAACGGTGCGCTCCAGAACACGTACTACACGTGGTGGCAGCCGAACTTCTTCAACAAGTCCGTGCAGCGCGCGTTCACGCTGCGAGGCGCGAACAACTTCGCCCAGGGCTCTGTCGGTACGGTGACCCGCGACCTGGCGAACGGTCGGCTGGTCGGTCTCGACGGTGTCCGGTACCTGGTGATGCTGGACACCGATACCCGCTTCGGCTTCCCCCAGCGCCCAGTCAACCCGGGCGGCGAGCTTTTGATCATCCCCACCCCCACCGATCGGCTGCTGTGGGCGACGCGCGGGGTCCGGGACACCGGCGCGCTGGGATGGGGCAGCCACCCGCTCGTGCGGGTGTTCGATCACGCGGCCCGGCCGGTCTCCGAAGATGTGACCTTGGACATTCGGGTGACCGGACCCGAGACCGCCTGCCCCTGCCAGGTGGCGGCCAGCAAGCACGGCTCGGCGACACCGCTCCCGCAGGTCACGGCTGCTACCAGCGCGCTGCTCCGACTCCGCACCAGGGTGGAGATCTCCCCCGGCGGCCACGCCGATCTCCCGTTGAGCCTGCGCGGACCGGGGCCAGGGCCGGCGTCGGTCGGCGCGCAACTGGTATCGGTGACCGTAACTCAGCCCTGAGGCGGTGTGTTCACCGGAGTGCCGGCACGGCGGATCCACATCGACCCCGGCGCGACCCCGGCGGTGAACGACGGGATCGCGGCCGCCAGCCGCTCGGAGTGGTCTCGGGCGAGCGCATGCGCCGGCACGACGACCTCGAAGTCGTGGTTGTAGGCCAGGAACGCCTGCAACAGGTACTGCTCGGCCCAGTACCAGTGCATCTCCTCGAACCACTGGCGCGGGTACTCCCAGGGCAGGAAGATGTCGTGGAAATGGACGATCACGCCGCTGCGCAGAAGCGGTAGCACATCGAGAATGAGGTGGTTGACATCGCCGCCGAGCTTGACCGTGTGCGTCGTGTCGACGAAGAGGATGTCCCCGCTCTCGAGCGTCGTGAAGACCTCGAGCGGGACGTCGGTCGCTGAGAGCGGGGTCAGCTCGGAAGCCGCCAGCGCGTCACCGAGGATATGGGCCCGGGGAAACGGATCGAATACCTCGTGCGCTGTCGCGGTGCCACCGTCGGCGTTGCGAGCACAGGCGAGGGCGATCAGGAGGGTGGAATACCCGGATCCGAGCTCCACGACCCGCCGTGGGCCGGACGCGCGGATCATCGCGTAGAGGAGCTCCGCGTCGACAGGTCCGAACCCCCCGTTGTGAAGGAAGAACCGCCCCGGTCGCCCGGGGTCCTGGACCGGGAGGTCGAGTTCCTGGATCAGAGGCACCAGCTCCCGCTCGACGCGCTCGATCGCGGCATCGGTCGCGAGATCGATCCCGCCGATGGGACTCCTGCGTGTCCACACCTCATCGCCGATCAGCGTCAGGTCAGGGACCGGGCTGTAGTAGTCGTGCACGACGATGTCGTAGCGCCCCTCGGGCACCACCTCGTATCCGGCGGCGGCGAACGGGGCGGTTGCGCCGGTGGGAATCGTCACCACACCGCTCCCACCAGGCGGAGCGTCGTGCCCGGCTGGTGAGTGGGTGCGCACCAGGCGGTAGCCGGCGGCGCCCAGCACGGCCCGAACCAGCCGGCGGGCGCCCATCCGCAGGCGAGCTACACGGTTGGCTGGCATGCCGCAATGATCGCGGACCGGGCTTCGCCGTGCGCCCGACGGGTGCGAACATCTCGCGCAGTGCCCAGAGTTAGCGTGGTCATTCCCGCCCACAACGCGGCCTCATTCCTCTCCGAGACGCTCGCCTCGGTCTCCGCGCAGACCTTCGGCGACTGGGAGATCGTCGCCGTCGACGACGGCTCCCAGGACGCGACGTGGTCGATCCTGGAGAGCGCGGGCCCGCGGGTCACGGCCTTGCGCAACCCGGGCGCGCTCGGCCCAGCCGCCGCGCGCAACATCGCCCTGGCCCAGGCCCGCGGGGAGCTGGTGGCCTTCCTCGACGCTGACGACCTGCTCCTTCCCCGTTATCTCGAGTGCCAGATCGCACGCCTGGACGAGGCCGTGGCGCAGGGACGGCGCGTCGGGCTGGTCGCCTGCGACGCACGGTTGCTCGATGACGGTCACTTCGCGGACTACACCTATCTCGACATGACTCCGGGCCGCGACCTCCCGATCACGCTGGACCGGGTCCTGCGCCGCAACCCGATCTACATCTCGGCGCTCGTTCCCACGGCGGTCGGGCGGGAGGTCGGGTGGTTCGACGCGGAGCTCTTTGGGACCGAGGACTTCGGCCTTTGGCTGAAGATCCTCGAGCGCGGCTACGAGGCGATCGGCAACCCCGAGCCGTTGGCCGTCTACCGCCGCGGCACGGGCAGCGTGTCGAACGACATTGCCCGGCAGGGCCTCAATAACCGACGTGCGTACGAACTGGCGCTCGGCCGTGGGGCACTGACCGCTCGCCAGCGCCGGATCGCCAAGAACGCGATCCGCTACAACCGGGCGATGGAGGCGGTGGCCGAGCTGAGGTTCGGGCGCCGAAGTGCTCGCTCCGTCCTCACGCTCGCGGCGCGCATACCGCTGCTTCTATACGTTGCGGCCACCAATCCCGGGTGGTGGAGGCAGTGGGTGACTGTGCTGCGCACCGGACGCTCGGCGGCGATCGGCCGATGAACGACGACATCACCGTCGTCATCACCTCGTTCAACTACGGCGCGTACCTGCCGGCGGCCGTCGAGAGTGCATTGGTCCAGGAAGGGGGAGCACCCCGGGTGATCGTGGTCGATGACGGGTCGAGCGATCCCGAGGCGCTGCGGGCACTCGAGGACCTCCCTCCCGAGGTCACCCTGATCCGCCAGGCCAATGCCGGCCTGTCGGCGGCCCGCAACACCGGCCTGCGCGCCTCCAGCACTGCCTATCTGATCGTGCTCGACGCCGATGACCGGCTGGCGCCCGACGCCCTGGCGGTGATGCGCGGCCCGCTGGACCGTGACCCTCGGCTCGGCTTCACCTATGGCATCGCCCGATTCTTCGGCGCCTGGGAGGGGACGCTCGTCTTCCCCTCGTACGACCCGTACAAGCTGCTGTACCGACACATCATCGGGTCCACCGCGCTGATGCGCCGGGCGCTGTTTGATGACGTCGGCGGCTATGACCCAGCGTTCACCGCCTATGAGGACTGGGAGTTCTGGCTGCATGCGCTCGCCGGCGGGTGGCACGGCGAATTCGTGGAGAAGGTCACCCTGAACTACCGCCGCCACGGGGATACGATGTACACCGCCGCGCGGGCGCATTACCATTCGTGGTACCGTCGGCTCAGGCACAAGCACCCCGGCCTGTATGACAGAGGGGGCGGCAGCGGCTGGCGCGGGAGTCGGACCTCGGTACCCTGGGTCGTGCGGTTTACCGCTGGTGGTGGGGCGCCCGCCCAGTGCCGGCCCGCCTGGAGGGAGCGCTGCACGCGTTGCTCTGGCGCCCCAGATCGGGCGCCGCGACGTGAGCCCCACGCTCTGACGCTCTGACGCTCTATTGTCGATTAAGCTGGTCAGGTGCAAGAGGCTCGGCAGCCCCTCGGCCGAAACCTTCGCCGTCCTTCACCGTCTCAGCTCATATGGCGCAATCTCGCTCCTATCTCGCCGTGATCCCGGCCTACAACGAGTCCACGACGGTGACAAACGTCGTGGAAGAGCTCCGCCAGGGTGCTCCGGAGTTCGATCTGCTGGTGATCGATGACGGCTCCACCGACGACACGGCGGATCTGGGCGAGCGGTGCGGCGCTCCGGTGCTTCGCCTTCCCTTCAACCTCGGGATCGGTGGAGCGGTTCAGGCCGGCTTCATCTACGCCCGTGAGAACAGCTACGACTACGTCGCCCAGGTCGATGCTGACGGACAGCACGACCCGCTGAGCTGCGCAAGCTCTGGACGCCATGCACGGGCCCCGTCCCGTGGACATGGTGTGCGGGTCGCGCTTTCTGACCAGCGACTACCAGTACCCCGCGCCGATCAGCCGGCGGACCGGCATCCACATCTTCGCCTTCCTGCTGTCGCGAATCGTCTCGGGACCGGTCAGCGATCCGACATCGGGCTTCCGTCTCTACAACCGCCGCGCCATCGAGCTCTTCGCGCGGGACTATCCGCACGACTTCCCGGAGGTCGAGGCGGTGCTGATGCTCCATCACCACCGCCTGAGGATGCGAGAGGTGCCCGTGCAGGATGTATGAGCGCGGCGGGGGCCGCTCGTCGATCAGCACCGGTAAATCCGCCTACTACATGATCAAGGTGCTCCTGGCGCTGATGATGGGGCTCGCGCGCAGGCGACCGCTGGTCGAGCGTGGGCGATCCGGCGCCCGTCGCCGGGGAGCATCAGGCGTGATGGCGCTGTTCGCGCGCGGTCGATCCGAACCGCGCTCAACTGGTGGCGATCATCGCCGCCGGCGACGCTGCTGGTTGATGGTGCTCGAGATGGTCCGGCGACGGCGGCTGATGGAGCGCTACGCCTTGCTCTGGGTGCTCGCGGCGATCGTGCTGATCGGGCTGGCTGCCTGGCCCAACGGGCTCAAGGTGGTCAGTGACGCGGCCGGCATCTTCTACCCGCCGACACGTCTGTTCATCGTGGCGTTCGTGTTCGTGCTGCTCCTGCTCCTGCACTTCTCCGCGGCCGTATCGCGGCTGGGCGACCAGACCAAGGTGCTGGCGCAGCGCGCCGCGTTGCTCGAACAACGGCTGAGGCGCCTTGAGTCGGCTGAGGGCTTGGACGACCCCGAGCTGGAGGTCGAGCCCGACTACGCCGTCCTCGAGCGCGAGAGCGCGCGCCGCCACTGACTCGCCTTCAGGCCAGGAACTGCTCGAGGCAGCCGGGACCGCCCGGCGCGAGCGCTGCCTCACGACGTCGCGAGCGCGGCCGCTCCCATTCCGACCGGTCGGGCATGGAGGCGATCTCTGCCGCGACTTGGCGCAGGTCCTCCGGGGTGCGAGCGACCCAGCGAACGTCCGGTGAGGGCTCGAGCTGGTCCAGGTCGAGCATCGACTCCGAGCGCACGAACACCGGTGGGGTGCCGGCGGCGAGCGCCTCATAGGGCACCACCGAGTAGGTGTAGAGCATCATCCGGGCGCGGCCCAGAAGCTCGCTCAACGGCTCATCGCTGTAACGCACGTAGGACGGGAGGGCGGCGCGGATGCGTCGCGCGTCCGAGGCGGGGTGCAGCCGGGCCAGCAGCTCGTCGCCGAAGGCGGCGGACGCCTTGCGCAGCAACTCGATCGATTGTCCGGTATCGATCGAGCCGGCGGCGAGGACGAACCCCTCATGGCGGGTCGTCGACGCCGGTGCGTCCCAGAGATGCACGTGGCGCAACGCGCAGCCGGTGCGGATGCGGTCGCCGGGAAAAGCGCTGGCCCGCAGCACTCCGCTGAAAGTCGGGCCGTTGGTCACCACGACGTCGGGGAGCGGCCTGATCCCGACCTCACCGGCAGATGGGTAAAGCGAGAGCGCCAGACTCGAGAAGTTGAGGTTGTCGTACCCGATGAGTCGGCACTCGGGCATGTGAGTTCGCGCGGCGCCGATCAGCACCTGCTCCCAGGCGTGCCCCTCCCAGGGGAACACGATCCGCTCCGGACGGACGCCGGCCTCCGCCAGCCTCCGGATGAGGAGTTCGTGGCTGAGCGCGTCGACCTGGGCGCGCGTGTGCTCGGCCGCGTACTCGCGGGCCAGCCGCGCGAACGGGAGCCCGCCGACCCGCGTCGAGCCGGGGATGGCGGCCGTGAACCTCGCCACGCGCTGCTCGCAGTCCCGCCAGTCCGCGCCCGACAGGTATGCGTCCGGGAACACCGCCCGCTCCCCGGTGGCGAGCAGCGCGCCTGCGACTTGCTCAAACCCGGCGTGCAGCAGTACCTTGGCCAGCCGGGCGACGCGCAGCCCCCGCTCGGCCAGCATCGTGCCCAGCGGGCCCAGGTGTGGATCGGTGTAGGCGCCCGCTTGGCTGAAGCTCCGTTTGTCCAGCCAGGTGACCAGCAACACCGTGCCCTCGCCCGAGAAGTCGCGCAGGGGTTCGGCACCGAGAGTCTCCAGAACTCGGCGGCGGTGGCCCGGAGTCCGCTCGAAGGCAAAGCGCGCCGGTGTATCGCCGGCGGTGAGCGGGCCGCGTATGAGGCTCGGCGCTCGCTCTCCCAGCAGCCGAAGCGCCGGCCACGCGAGGCGCACCGCGTCGGCAGGGGCCCGGCGGCGCAGGACGGCCCGGGCGACCCCCGCGGCGCGCGCTCCCGAGAGCATCGTGCCCAGCTCGGCCAGCTGCGCTGGCGTCGAGCACACGATCAGCGTGCCGTCTTGCGCCAACTCCCGGCCGGCCGCCAGTCCGCACAGCCGCGCAAACAGGCTCGGGTAGGGATGCTTGGCCGCGAGGTGGCTCGCCCACCACTCCGGCGAATCGTTGAGCGCCGAGAGACCCCCGATCGCGTCGAGGTACGGTCCGCGCAGCTCGCGCGCGATACGCCATCGTGACGTCGGCGGTGGCGACCCTCTCCGGGCCCGCCAGCTCGAAGGTCGGATCGTCGCCGACGTAGAGCCAGCGGCGCACCCCTCGCAGCGCCGCCCGCGGCACCCGGTGCTGCAGAGCGAGCGTGAGGCCCACCTACAGCAGCTCGTCCCAGCGACGGTCAAGCTCGGCCAGATCGCTCACCACGGGCACCGCGTCATCGGAGAACGGGTCGCGGTCGCCCGGGCGAACGCGCCCGATGAACCGGATCCCGGCGGTCTGCGCACCGTCCAGGTCGGTGCGCGCGTCCCCGATCATCACCACGTCGTCGGGCTCGAGCGCCGTCTGGTCCAGGATCCGGCCGATGATCTCAGCCTTCGTCGGCGGTGTGCCGTAGATCCCGGCGAAGCAGCCGGCCACCCCGCGCGCCGAGGCGATCGTCCTCAGCTCCCCCTCCGGGGTGCCGGACGCGACGAACAGAGGCAGCTCGCCCGCGCGCCGCTCGAGCAGCGCTTGGGCGCCGGGCACGAACGGGCACGCGAGGACCTCGTCGAGCACCAACTCCGAGAAACGCTTGCCGAGGCGGCGCTCGTCCTCTTCGGTATAGGTCCCGCCGAGGATCTCGGTCGTGATGTGGCGGAACTTCTCATATCGGGACACGCCCTGATGCTCGAGGTGGTAGGCCACGGCGGCGGGTTGCCGTCAAACAGCCGGCGAAAGGCGTCGTCTTGATGTCCGGGGACTCCAGCACGACGCCGTCGAAGTCAAAGACGGCGGCGCGGATCACACTGCCGGCGTCGGCCGCGTCGGCGTGCTCGAAACCGTGCGCGCGCAGCCAGAACTCGACCCCCGGCAGCTGCCATTCGTAGTCGACGTCGCAGCCGCCCCAGGACTCGATCGGGGCGATCCGCCGGCCCATCCAGCGCTGCGGTAGAAGGCCCTCTTCCATGTGCGTCGAAGCAGCGAGGCCGCACGACGCGAGAGCCCCATATCGGCGAACCAGACGTCGCCCTGGCTGTCGCGGTCGCAGTTGAGCGTGGCCGGGTCTCCGAACGTCTCAAACGGGACGAACGGGTCGAGCGTCCCGGCGGGTGTGAGCCGCCGGGCCCGCAGCGGGCTCCACATGTTGTACCGCGACACCGTCACGGCGCTGTCGAGCTCTGGGTCGGCCCGCAGCGTCTCCACGCCGCGGTCGATCAGCTCCCCGGAGACGGTCGGCGCGTTGGCGAACAGCAGCGGCAGCATCTCGATCTCCTCGCCGGCCGTGGCGAGGCGTTCGCGGATCACCTCGTAGCCATGTCTGTACGCGTCCTCGCCCAGCGCCTCGGGCGTGCACAGCTCCGGCGGGCGGTCGATGATCTCGGCGCCGTGCGCGACCCCGATCGCCGCGATCTCCGGATCGTCGGTCGAGACGAAGATCCGGTCGACGTGCACGCTGGCCTGGGCGGCCAGCAGCGGATAGGCGACGAGTGGGCGGCCGAGCACCTGGCGGAGGTTCTTACCGGGCAGCCCGGTCGAGCCCTTCCGGCCGAGCAGGAGGGCCGCGACGCTCATCGCCGCGCTCCCTCGGCCTCTCCGGCGAGCTCGTCGAGCCGCTCCACGCCGGCAAGCCGCGCGCGGCCGCTCAGCGCTCGTGGCCAGTCCATCGGCAGGTCGAGCACCACTTCAGGGCACTGCTCGCGGTCGCCTCGTTCCAGCACGAACGTTGCGAAGCAGACGTCGCTGGCCGCGCCCATCACCGTTGCGGCGGGCCGGCCCCAATAGCCGTGGGCGAGGATGCGAGCCGGACAGAGGGCGACGAGCAGTTCGGCAACCCGTGGCCACGACGCGCAGATGTACGGAACCGTTGTGCGCCCATCCCAATCGGCGTTCAATGCTAGTTGTTGAACCGCGTTAGTGTCCGGCCCGGGGCCGTCGACGAGTCGCAGGTCGAAGAACACGTAGCGGCCTGTCAGGCGCCAAAGCTCGGCCAGCGCGTCGGCGTAGCGTGCCTCCCAGTGCAGCCAGCCCATCGCCGCCACGACGTCGGCATACCCGTCCGGGAGGGGGACGCCGTCGGCGCAGTCAGCCTGGAGGAACTCGTGCTGCGGGTGCGCCCGGCGGGCTGCCTTGACAAGCGGGGCCGAAACGTCGACGCCCGTGTACGAGATGCTGGGTCGGCAGGCGCGCCAGGCCTCGACGAAGCCGCCCGCGCCGCAGCCCACATCCAGCACGGAGTCGGCAGACGCGGCGAGCCAGGGCAGGAACCGGCGCTCACTCGGGTACAGGTCTGAGAGCTGGTTGCGATGCGTCTCGTAGTACGCGACGAGGTCGGGATGGTTCACCCAGTCAGGCGCGCCATCTGAGCGCGGTTCGTCCACGTGACGTAGTTATAGTCGACGCCTTGCCGGAGACCGTCTGCATCTGCGAGAACCCGCAGGAACTGGCGCATCGCGCCGCGCGGCACATCGCTGACGCCGCCACCGCCGCGATGTCACAACGCGGGCGCTTCTCGCTGTGCCTGTCGGGCGGTGACACCCCTATCGAGACCTACTCGGTGCTGGCGTCGGAGCTGAGGGACTCGGTCCCATGGGAGGCCGTCGACGTGTTCTGGGGAGACGAGCGCTGCGTCCCGCTCGAGCGTCCCGATAACCATTTCACGATGGCCCGGGCGTCTCTGCTCTCCCATGTGCCGATTCCGCCCGAGAACATCCACCGGGCGCGTGGCGAGGCGGCCGATCCGGCCGCTTCGGCGCTCGAATACGAGGCGATGCTGCGCCACTACTTCGGCCATCCCGACGGCTTTCCCACGTTCGACCTCGTACTCCTTGGGATGGGGGAGGACGGCCACGTGGCCTCGCTCTTCCCCCGCAGCGACGGATGGGCTGAACGAGAGCGCTGGGTGGTCGACCACCATGTGGTCAAACGGGGGGAACGGGTACGGCGGCTGACCTTGACGATGCCGGTGCTGAGCGCCGCCCGGGAGGTTGTGCTGCTGGTCTCCGGTGAGCTGAAGGCGGAGATGCTGGCTGCGGTGCTGCGCGGAGAGGCTGACGTGCCCGCGCGCGAACTGAACGCCACAGCGGCCGACGTCTGTTGGATGGTCGATGCGCGAGCCGCCGCAGCACTGGCGCCGGTGGCCGCCGGAGAAGGGGGCGGGCGGCAGTGAAGGTGCTCGTGATCGGCGGCTCGGGTTTCATCGGCAGCCATGTCGCCGAGGCGCTGTCGGACGCAGGCCACGAGGTCACGGTCCTCGACCGGCATCGGTCGCCGTACGTGCGCGAGGATCAGAGCTTCGTCACCGGCGACATCCTGGACCGCGAGCACATGCGCATGCGGTCGCCGGTCACGACGCCGTATATCACCTCGCCGGGATCGCTCATCTCGACATCGGCCTGACCGCGCCGATCGAGACCGTCGAGCAGAACGTGCTCGGGACGGTGATCGCGCTGGAGGCAGCGCGGCTCGCTGGGGTCAAGCGCTTCGTCTACGCCAGCAGCGTCTACGTGTACAGCGAAGGAGGCTCGTTCTACCGCTGCAGCAAGCAGGCCGCGGAGCTGTACGTGGAGGAGTATCAGCGCCGCTATGGACTCGATTTCACGATCCTGCGCTTCGGGACCGTCTACGGCCCTCGCGCCGACCGTCACAACAGCGTGCGCCGGTACCTGAAGCAGGCGCTGCGAGAGCACAGGATCGTCGCCGCCGGGACCGGAGACGAGATCCGCGAGTACGTCCACGTCAAGGACGCCGCACAATCCAGTGTCCACGTCCTCGACGACGAGTTTCGCAACCAGCGGATCGTGCTGACCGGCCATCAGCCGATGCGATTTGCCGATCTGCTGGAGATGATCCGCGAGATCCTCGGTGACGTCACGATCGAGCTGCAGCCGCCCGAGCCCGGCGATCCGCGCCACGCCGATTCCGGGCACTTCGTCATCACTCCGTACAGCTTCCGGCCGAAGACCGCCAAGAAGCTCGTGGCCAACCCTACCTAGACATGGGGCAGGGGCTGCTCGAGTGCCTGGAGGAGGTCTACCTCGAGGAACTGGGCGACGGCCAGGAGCTCACCGAGACCCGGCCCTGGCATGCTCGCCTCGACGGCTGAGGAGTGCCGCCGTGCCCCGTTTGACTGCTGAGGAGCTACGCGACGCGACCGCGGCCGTCTTCAGGGCGGCCGGGGCGCAGGACGAGGATGCGGCGACGGTTGCCGCGGCGCTCGTCGACGCGGAGCTGTCCGATCACCCGTCGCACGGACTGATCCGCGTTGTCGAGTACCTGCGCCACATCCGTGAGGGGGCCATCGTGCCGGAGGCGCAGCCAGAGATCGTCGAGGACCGGGGCGCGGCGCTCGTCGTCGACGGCAACTGGGGCTTCGGGCAGGTGGTCGCGACCCGCGCCACCGAATGGCTGATCGAGCGCACGCGGGAGCACGGGTCCGGCGCGGTCGCGATCCGCCGGTGTGCCCACGTCGGGCGAGCTGGTGCGTATCCCGAGCTGGCCGCCGAGCAGGGATTGGTCGCCCTGGCCTTCGTCAGCGGTGGCGGGATGCAGCCGCGGCTGGCGCCCTATGGCGGCCGCCGACCGGTGTTCGGCACCAATCCGCTCGCGGCGGCGGTGCCGCTCCCCGGCTCGCCGCCGGTTGTGATCGACTTCTCCACCGCGGCGGTGGCGTCGGGAAAGATCCGCGTGCTGCGCGATCGCGGCGAGGCGCTGCCCGAGGGATGGATTCAGGACGCCGAGGGCCGCCCCAGCACCAGCGCGGCGGATTACTACGACGGCGGCATGCTGCTGCCGGCCGCGGCCCACAAGGGGTACGGGCTGTGCCTGCTGGTCGAGCTGCTCGCCGCCTGCGTGACCGGCGCCGGTTCGGTGGGCGTGCCCGATTCCGGCTACCGCCTCGGCAACGGCATGTTCCTGCAGGCGTTCGAGTCGGTGCGTTCATGCCGCTCGAGGAGTTCGCCGCGCGCGCCGGCGCGCTCACCGACACGGTGCGGGCCACCCCGCCGGCGGAGGGGTACGACGCGGTGCTGCTCCCCGGTGACCCCGAGCGGCAGACCGCCGGCCGGCGGGGTCAGGACGGCGTCGACGTCTCAGCGTCAACGTGGGAGGCCATCGTCACGGAGGCTGCCGGGCTCGGCATTGCCCTGTAGCGTAGGCTGCGACGTCGTCGGTGCGCCGCTGACAGCGAGGGTCGGGCGCGGGCGGGGCCGAAAGCCGGTCCCGGGTTTGAGGCGGAGCGCCGGCGCCTCGACCAGCCGCCACGACAGCAGCGCGATCGCGTAGAGCGGGACCGCGACGAGTGCGAGCATCGTGCCGGGTGTCAACCCCGGCCCCCACGCGTATGCGGCGAGTTGCTGTGCGGGGAAGGCGTAGATGTAGATCCCGTACGACAGATCCCCAGGGCGCGTGATCGTGCTCACCCATCGGGGCGTTCGGTACGCCAGCACCAGCACCAGATACGGGAGCGCAAGGAGCGCGACCGGATGCATCCAGTCGCTGTTGGCGGTCGCTATCCATGCCGCGAGAAGCAGTGCCGCGATGTCCCAGCGCAGCACCATACGGTCGCGCAGCACGTAGAGAAGCAAGCCCGCATTGAAGAGAGCACCCAGGTAAAGGACGAGGCCGAGGTGACCTCCGACCGGTCCGCTCGTCTGAATCCTCGTCACACTCAGCGGCGGGGTGGTCAGCGCGAGCAGCACGATGAAGCTCAGGACCGGCAGCACGACCCTCCCTCTCAGCGCGCCGATTACGCCCAACACGGCGGCGGCGACGTAGGCGAGCGCCTCCACCGGGAGCGTCCACAGCGAGCCGTTGACGGCCGCCGGATAGACGTTGTTGACGAACACGCCGGGTAGGCGCCCGTTCACCGTGTACAGGACGCTGTTCTCTGCGATGTATCGATAGACGCCGACATCGCCGAAGTAGCCCGAGGGCGAGAGGGTGGTGACCGCCGGGCCGAGCACGAGCGCAGTGAGCAGCACGGCCACGATGAGCCCCGGCATCAACCGCAGGGCTCGCTTGGCCGCGAAGCGCGGGATCGCGGGGTCGCCGCTCCAGCTCCGAGCGATGAGGAAGCCGCTGATGGCGAAGAAGATCGAGACCCCCAGCTCTCCGAACGACTCCTGGGAGATCGTGGCCAGCGGCTCGGGGCGATTGGTCAACGCGAAGCAGTGCGAGACCAGCACCATTACCGCGGCGATGAGACGCAGGGCGTTGAAGTTGTTCTGGCGCGAGCCGACCCGCTCCGCCAGATTCATGAGACGGCCGGCTCCGGCGGGGACGCGGTGGGTTCGAGCTCGAGCTCGAGCTCGAAGAACTGGAAGCGCCGGAACATGCCGGCCAGAAGGTACGAGCGGCGGGTTGCGAGGAGGAACACGCGCTGCGCGGGCCGTGACGGCGCGCCGATCAGGTCGCACACTGCCTCCCAGCGGATCCGCAACGGGGTGTGGCTCACGAGTGCGCCGAAGTCCGCACGTGCGAACTCGAAGACGTGCGCGTAGCCCCGTTGGATGCGGGGATCGCGTGCGTGAATGAACGTCCGCGGAACCCACGGGATCGAGACGAACACACGACCGCCGGGTGCGCACACGCGGGCCAACTCTTCGAGCAGCTGCGCCGGGCTCTCGACGTGCTCGAGCGTCTCGAAGCAGAACACGCAGTCGAAGCTGCCGTCGCTAAAAGGCAGCCGCTGGCCGTCGCCGAGGACGGCCTCGACCCCGTTTGAGCGGATGTGGTCGACCGCCGCCGGCGCCAGGTTGAAGCCGAGCCCCGGCTTCCCGAGGTGCTTGAGCAGGAGTCCGTCTGTGTCGCCGACATCGAGGATCCGCGCGTCCGCGAGCCGGGCGCCCAGGCGTTCACGCAGCACCTGGAGCCGCCAAGCGTGGAAGTAGCGCACGCTGCTGCGCAGGTGCCGGGCCTCGAGCGGCTCCTCGGGCCCGAAGTGCAGCCGGGCCTCCTCGTCGGTCATCTCCTCGAACAAGGGTCGGAGCCTCGGCTCCTGGGTCAGCCGGTTGTCGATCAGCTGGTCGACGAGATCCGATGGCAGCGAACCTTGCAGCGCCCTCCCGAGCCGCCCGTTCGGCAAGATCGCGCACCGGTCGCTCAGCGACCATCGAGCACCTGGCCGAGGGTGCCACGGAGCCGGGCCACCGGCGCTGAGAGCTTAATCACGACAAGCGCTCGAGGACGAACGATTGATAGTGGGAACGAGGCCGCCGCACCGGCCGGACGGCAAAGCCCGCTTGCGTGAACAGCCCGCGGTACTCGTCCGATGAGTACGCGTGATCGCCGAGCACTGGATCGGTTGGCATCACATCCCTCGCCGATGGTCGCAGCGACACGCGAACCTCTAGCTCGTGACCGAGGAGCCTGCGCTGAAGGCTCCGTGGCAGGGTGATCGACGCGCCCGCCCTGGCCAGGTACAGCGCGTAGTCACGCGCCCGCAGGATGTGCTCGCCCACGATCATCGCCGTCCCTCCGGGTCGCAGGACGCGTCGGAGCTCGGCCAGCAGTGCGGCTGGCCGATCTGCGTGATGAAACGCCTGCGACAGAAACGCGAAGTCCAGCGACTCCGTCTCGAGATGGAGGTCGTAGAAACTCCCGTAGACGAGCACTACCCGCTCGGGTGAGACGTCGTAGTGCTCGAGCACGCGAGGCCCGATGGAGAGCAGCCGGTGTTTTGAGTACTCCAAGCAGTAGAGCCGCTCGACGGCTCCTGCGTCCAGCAGAATGGGCGCGGCCCACAATGTCCCGGCGGCGAGGTCGATCCCACGCCCGGACACCGGTGATGGAAGCGCGTAGAGGCAGGTGGCCAGATCCTTGACCAGCCCTACCTCTCCCAGATAGCGCTCGAGCTTGGCGAAGTCGTCGTCTGACACGTCGAACGGCTTGTCGCGCTCGACCTGCTCGTCGTTCCAGTACACCGAGTACTCGAGCTCGGATGCGTCCTGCTCCGAGATCCAGCGCTCGACGGTCCATGGTCTCACTGCGCCGCGATCC
>CAVWWN010000018.1:0-45582 GCA_963758705.1 uncultured Actinomycetota bacterium
CGATCAGAACCCACGACACCCCGAGTACAGCGACGATGCCGAGCAGCAGCGCGAGCCCCCGGGGCGGTGCGAGCCGCCGAAGGGCCCTGCGCCCCGGCGCAACCTGAACGGAGCGCTGCATGGATCGGCAGGGTAGTGAAGTTCCTGACCAAGCCCATGAGATGGTCTGTCGGCATGATGGTGGCGTGCCCGCCTCAGTCACGGTCGCGATCCCCACCCTCAACGCCGGTCCGGGGTTTGCGGAGATCCTCTCGGCCGTCAGCGCCCAGCGACTCTCGCGATCGCTCGAGCTCGTCGTCTGTGATTCCGGCTCCGCGGATGGGACGGTCGCGCTCGCGCGCGCATATGGCGCCGAGGTCATCGAGATCCCCCGAGTGCAGTTCTCACACGGAGCGACTCGCAACCTGCTGATGGAGCGGTCCGCGGGCGGCCATGTCGCGTTTCTCACTCAGGACGCCGTGCCAGCCGACGATGGTTGGCTCGACCGTCTGCTGGACGCGTTCATCCAGGTGCCGGACGCGGGCCTCGTGTTCGGGCCCTATATCCCAGGGCCCGGCGCGAGCGTCAGCGTCGCGCGGGAACTGAAGGACTGGTTCGGGTCCTTTGCACAGGACGGCGAGCGGCGCGTCGATCGATTGGATCCCGCGGAACGCGACGCGCCGAACGGCCACTTCCTGGGCCACCTCGGTTTCTTCACTGACGCCAACGGCTGTGTCGCCCGCTCGGCGTGGCAGCAGGTCCCGTTTCGTGACATCGCCTACGCCGAGGACCACCTCCTCGCCCAGGACATGCTCCGTGCGGGCTATGCCAAGGTCTACGTTCCTGACGCCGCGGTCGTTCACTCGCACGAGTACAGCCCGTGGGGGTGGCTGCGCCGGAGCTTCGACGAGTCGCGCGCGGTTGCCGAGGTGTACGGCGTCTCGCCGGGAGGCCGGGTCGTCGATGCCACGCGCAACGTGCGCGGCAACGTCGGTGCTGATGCGATCTGGGCCCGCGCGCACGGCCGGCCGTCGGGCCCGCGGCTGCTGGCCCGTTCGGTGCTGCACCACGGCGCGCGTGCCGTAGGCGCGGTGCTCGGCTCGCACGCCGATCACCTGCCCGGCACCCTGACAGCGCAACTTTCCCTCGAGCGCCGTCGTTCGGACCCGCGAGATGCTTAACCGACCGCAAAGTAGCGAGCGCGATTGGGCCCCGGGGTTCTCGGCTACCCTCTCGTGCATGCCAACTCCAGCCGTCGGCGGCGAGCGGCTGCCGGTGGTGGTCGCGCGATCGGTGAGCAAATCGTTCAACGTCCTCGAGGAGAAGCGGCACACGCTCAAGGAGCGGGTGCTCCATCCGCGACACAGGACCCGTCGCCAGACGTTCGAGGCCCTGAGGGACATCAACTTTGAGGTCGAGCCCGGGGAGTTCTTCGGGATCGCCGGGCGCAACGGCAGCGGCAAGAGTACGTTGCTCAAATGCCTGGCCGGTATCTATCGGGCTGACGGCGACATCTGGTGTCGTGGCCGGCTATCGACGTTCATCGAGCTCGGCGTCGGCTTCAACCCGGACATGGGGGCGCGCGAGAACGTCGTGATGAACGGGATCATGCTGGGTCTGTCCCCGCGGGAGGCCCGCAAGCGCCTCGACAGCGTGATCGAGTTCGCTGAGCTCGAGGAGTTCAAGGACCTCAAACTCAAGAATTACTCCTCCGGAATGCACGTGCGCCTGGCGTTCTCGGTCGCGATCCAGGTGGACGCCGACATCCTGATGATCGATGAGGTGCTTGCCGTCGGCGACGCCGCCTTCCAGCAGAAGTGCTTCGACGTGTTCAAGGACCTGCGAGAGCGGGGAAAGACGATCATCTTCGTCACCCACGACATGGGAGCACTTCAGCGCTTCTGTGATCGTGCTCTGTTGCTGGAGCGGGGTGACCAGGTCTACCTCGGCGAGACCCACGAGGTGTCAGACCGTTATCTCGAGCTCAACTTCCGTCGCGAGCCGGCCACCGAGGACGTCCTGGCCGAGGATGACCGCACCGGTGACGGGGACGCGCGCGTCGTGGGCATCTGGGTCGAGAATGAGTCCGGCGAGAAGATCACCTCTGTCCCCCAGCACCATCGAGTGACGCTCAACGCGCGGGTCCTGTTCACCGCCCACGTCACCGATCCCGAGGCGAGCGTCTATGTCTACAACGAGCATCACCATGCCGTGGTGATCGCCACGACGTGGATCGAGAACGAGCGCAGCGGCGAGTTCGTGGCCGGAGACGAGGTCATCTTCTCGTTTACCTTCGACAACATCCTGGCCCCTGGCCGGTACAGCCCCGTCTTCCAACTCGCCCACCACGGCACCGGCCTTGACGTCATGGATCGCTTCGAAGGCAGTTTCTCGTTCGTCGTTACCGGCTCAAACGCGCTGGGGGGCCTGGTCGACCTCCCCATTCGATCCACGATCAGTCGGCTCCAGAACGTCGATGTGCGACAGGCGGGCGTGTGAGCGTTCCAGCCCTACCCATTGAGTCCCTCGGGCGTCCAATCAAGGGACCCGGCGCTCTTACAGGCGACTGGCGCCGCTTCTGGCACCTGACCTACAACATTGCGGTGATGCAGTGGAAGGCGCGATTCTTTGGGTCCGCGCTCGGGTATCTGTGGCAGCTCGTTCGGCCGCTGCTCCTGTTCCTCGTCCTTTACGTGTTCTTTACGAAGGTGGCGCGTGTAGGTGTCGGCGAGGGCGCGAGCTACCACTTCTACGGCGCGCAATTGCTCGCGTCGATCGTGCTCTTCACCTTTTTCGCCGAAGGGACGATGGGAGCCGTCCGATGCGTCGTCGACAACGAGGTCTTGGTGCGGAAGATCCAATTCCCCAGGATGGCCATCCCCCTCTCGGTGGTCCTCCTGTCCTTCTTCAACCTCTGCCTCAACCTGGTCGTCGTTCTCATCTTCGCGCTCATAGCCGGTGTGCGGCCGATGTTGAGCTGGCTCGAGGTCCCGTTGATCATCGGCCTGCTGGTGGCTCTGGTCACGGGGATCGCAATGCTCCTCTCGGCTGGATTTGTCTACCTACGGGACATTCAGCCGATCTGGGAGGTCCTCAGTCAGGTCGTCTTCTACGCCTCGCCGATCATCGTGCCAGTGGAGGTCGTCCAGGCGCACCTCAGTCCTGCCTTGGTGCACGTCTACATGCTCAATCCGCTAGCCGTGATCTTTCAGCAGTTCCGGCACGCGTTCATCACGTCGGCCACCCCCAGCGTGACCGCGTTGTTGGGTTCGACATTTGCACTCGTGATCCCGGTCGCGATCGTTGCGGCCATTTTTGCGCTCGGCTTCTGGGTGTTCAATCGGATTGCTCCGCGGGTCGCCGAGGACCTCTAGGCGTCTCGGCCCGCGCGACGGTGTAGAAGAAACGCTCGAGTGCGTTGATCCGGGTGGCCCAGTCATAGCCGGCGGCGGTGGTGCGTCCGGCCTCCCCGAGCCGGCGGCGCAGCCCCGGATCGTCCAGCGCGCGCCGGAGGGCGGCCGTGACGGCGGCGGGCGTGGCGTCGGGCATCAGGCAGTTGACCCCGTCGACGCAATAGTCCCGGTTGCCGTGGGCGTCGGTGCACACCACGGCGCCGCCGGTCGCCATCGCCTCGAGGGCCGGCAGGCAGAAACCCTCGTGTGTCGATGTTTGCAGGAACACGGTCGCCTGGTTGAACAGCTCGTTGACCTCCTCGTCGGACGGCGTGCTGACGTAGCGCACGCCTGGGTCGGTGGCGAGCTCGGGGTGGTTGCCGAACAGGCACAGCTTCGGCCGCGGCGCTGGTAGTCGGCGCCAGGCCTTGAGCGTCAGCGGCAGGTTCTTCAGCGGGTCCGAGCGCCCCAGGGCGAGCACCATGTCGTCACGGCGCGTCGTGTCGTCGAGCGGCCGGAACACGGCACCGTCGAGAGCGGGCGGGAGGAGTCGGGACTCCAGGCCCAGCTGCCGCAACTCGGACTGGATCCAGCCGGAACCGGCGAGGTAGCGAAACTCGGGACGGTAGGAGTTAAGTACTTCGTAGCGCTGCTCGGGTGAGTCGGGGTAGTAGCTGGTCTCGATGTCCTGGACCAGATAGGCGGGAATGCCACGCAAGACGCTGGCCCGCCACACGCTGGCGGCGGTGCTCCACCAGGTGGCGACCTTGATGGCCTCCTCGGAGGCGAGCTCGGCCTCCAATTCGGGGTATCCGGCGAAGGTACGCACCGGGCACCGGAGCTCAAACCAGCTCGGCGCGGCCTGCAGCGTCCAGAGCTGCACGTCATGACCGCTCGCAGCCAAGCCGTTGAGATGCTCGAAGACAACGCGGTGGCCTCCGGCGACGATCGTGCCCTCCGTCACGTAGATGACGCGGAGGTGACCGTCGTCGGTGCGGACCGGCCGCGGGCCGAAGAACGGCGCCCAGCGCTCCCAGAAGACGCGCTGGGACGCCAGTTCCCGTTCTCCTTGCTCAGTGCCACGGGTCGCGGACTCACGGTGGTGAAGACGGGCCGACGGCACGTAGGCGACCTCGTACCCGCCTGCCACGCGCGCAGGCAGTAGTCGACGTCCTCGTAGCCCATTCCGTACCGCTCGTCCAGCAGACCGATCGCGTCGAGGACGTCACGCCGGATGTACATGCACGCTCCTGTCGCGGCCAACGTGGGTCCGGCGACGTCGGCGGGGCCCCAATCCGCGGGCTTGCCACGGTAGCGATGATCAAACCACTCGGGGGCCTGGGCGTTGCGAATCGTGCCCGCGTATTGGATGCGGTTGTCCGGATACAACAGCTTGGCGCCGGCGACGCCGGCCGGACGCCCGCCGCTGGCGGCGTGCTGCAGAGCGGCCAGCCAGTCACGCATCGGTGTCACGTCGGAGTTGACGAGGACGACGTCGTGACCAGGATCGGCGGCGCGCAGCCCGCGATTGGCGTTGACCGAGAAACCGCCGTTGGTATCGCCGGTCACGATCTGGATCCCCTTGATGCGGCCGATCGCGGCGAGGTGCTCCGGGCCGCTGGCGTCATCGGCGACGATGATGCGGACCATGTCGGCCGGCGTGGTGCGTCGGATCTCGGCGACGAGCCCGGCCACCAGTGGGGCGTCGCGGTAGCTGGGTATGACGACCGTGACCGGGCGGCCGTGCCTGCGGTACCAGCGCCGAGCCAATACAGAGGCGCGCCTGGGGCCGGTGCCGACGCCCAGCCACCGGTCCAGGCCGGCCACGCGCAGCGGGAACAGCAGTGTGTGGCGCACGAGTCCCGACGCTCCGTGATAGCGATACGTCAGGGAGACGCGCCTTGGCAGGTTGGCCAGTCGGCTGCTGCGGCGACCGTCCAGCGGGGAACGCGCCATTTCTGGCGTCAGCGACGCAAGCGCCTGCGTGCTTTGCGCAGCGGCTTGATCAGAGGCCGCACGTGTCTCAGGATCCGCAGGCCGTACATCATCATCTGATCGAGCTCCTGCGCCTCGCGCCGCGCCGCCGCCTGGTCGGCGCGAGCTCCGGCGAGCTCATATTCGAGATCGGCGATCCGCGCGTTCAGGTTGGGCACCTCGGCGAGTCGCTGCTCCGCATCACTGAGCTGCTGGGCGAGTTGATCGCGCTCCGCGAGGCGCGCTTCGAGCTCATCGATGTAGTTGTCCTTGTCGGTGATGGCGCGCGTCTGCGTGTCGAACACCGAAAGCCATTCCGTCAACTCGAGCGTTCCGGTCATCGCCGCCAGCTCGGGGAGCTCGGGCAGGGGACCGTTGCTAGCCACGGCGACGGTATAGACCTCCTCGCCGGGGACGCCGGCGATCAGCTTGCGCACGGTCAGGTCGCGAACCGCGTCGCCGCCGCCCAGCGAGTAGGACGCGTCGGTCAGCAGCGCGGAGACGATGTAGTCGTGCTGCCGGGTCAGCGCCACGTTCGACAGCCGACGGGCGAGCTCGCTCTGCAGCTCGGAGGCGGTGAACTCGTGAAGATGATGCGGGTTTCCCGGCTGATAGACCCCGCGGTTGGGCGAGGAGATGAGAAGACAGCCCTCGGGGGCTAGGACTCGGGCCAGCTCGTCGAGGACCGTGGAAGGGTCGTCGAAATGCTCGATGACCTCGAAGCAGACGATGAGGTCAAAGGTGTTGTCGGGCACCTCGAGCTTGCGCAGGTCTCCCGGCTGGAGGCGGACGGACTCGGGCATGGTGGGCGCGACGGCCTCGAGAACGGACTCGGCGAGGTCGATCCCGACGACCTCACGGGCGCCTCCTTCGGCGAGCAGGCGAGTGCCATAGCCGGTACCGCATCCGGCGTCCAGCACGACGCGGTCCTTTGCCGCCTGCGCTGCCCACTGGTAGCGCGAGACGTGCTCGACCTCGATCAGCCGCCCCAGATCCTGGTCGGGGGCGAACCGCTCCGAGATCCCGTCCTTGCTGCCGGCTAGGTCGATCTCCACCGGCGACAGGCTACTGGCTGAGGGCTGCGAACGCGGTAGCCGATACGATCGCCGCGATGCCCGAGGTCGTGTTCGTGATATCCGGCCGCCAGCACTATCCGCTGCGCGAAATGGCCCTGACCCTCCAACACGAACTGGAGCTCCAAGGCACCCCATCATCCCTGCATGTCGGCGGATTTCCGGCAGCGCGAGCGGATCGTGTGTTCGTTCTGCTCGATCCCGGAGAGTATGTCCGGATCGAGGGAGAGCAGGCGCTCCCGGATGAGCCCATCCTGCGTCGGACGATCTTCCTGTGCGGGGATCATGGTTTGTCCCTCGCCAACGGCGACCACGTTGATCTGCTGCGCCGGGCCGGCGTCGTCTTCGCGCTGGACCACCGCACGGTCGTCGTGATGCATCGGGTTGGGATTCCGGCCCGGCTGCTACGACCTGGCTACTCGCGCTCGCTCGACCGCTTCGACGGCGACGCGGACCGTCCCATCGACGTCATGTTCATGGGGCGCCACAGCCCGCGGCGTGCCAAGTATCTCGCTCGCGCCGCCCGCGTTCTGTCGCGTCGAAACTGCCTGCTGCAGGTGTCAGAGGATGCGCCGAGTCCGGGCGGGAGCGGCTCGTATCTGGCCGAAGGGCGATGGCCGTTGCTGGCGCAGACCAAGGTCGTCATCGACCTTCATCACGGCGAGGATCACCGGTTCGACTGGTGCGGAGCGCTTGATGCGATCCATGCCGGCGCGGTCGTCGTCAGCGAGCACTCGAGCGGCATCGCGCCCCTGGAGGTCGGCGAGCATCTGCTCGTCGCCAGCCCGGATTCGCTCCCCTTCGTCACCGAGTCGCTCCTCCTCGACGGTGAACGACTGGCGCGCCTGCGCGAGCAGGCCTATCAGCGGCTGAGCGAGTGGATCCCGTTCGCGCTGCCGGCGTCCGTGTTGCGTGCGGCGGTGGTGGAGTTGGTCGGCGAACCGATTCCTCCGGGAACCGCGATGGGCACCCTGCGCCCGGAGGACGTTCAGACGCGCGCTGCCGAGCATCCGGCGCCGGAGCTGCGATCGATGCGCCGGGAGTTGAGCGGGGTCAAGATCGATCTGCTCGAGGTCCGCCGCCGGCTGGTGCGTCTGCAGGAGATGATCGGTTCAGCTGAGGGTGCTGATCGGGTCGGGCTGGTGCATCAGAGTCCTGCTTGGGGAGCTCGCCGGGCGGCCCTGCTGACGGTGGTGACCGCGCTGCGCGGCGATCGCGACGCGCTCCGCCTCACTCTCGAATCGCTGCTGCACAGTCGCCAGCGCGATTTTGAGCTGGTGGTGACGGACGCGGGATCCCCTGGGCGGACGCTGGCCTACGCTCGTGACTGGATGAGAGCGCATCCGCGGGTGGCTGCGCGCTTGGTCGTGCCAGCCGTCAGCGGGGGTGTCGGCGCCGCAAGGAACGTAGCGCTCGAGTTTTCCAGAAGCCCCTTCGGCCTCATCCTCGATCCCGGACAGGGGGTGACTCCGACGTGCCTCGATGTGCTCCGGGGTACGTTGGGAGCGATGCCGGACGTCGCCTTCGTCTACCCCATCCAGGAGGTGACCGCCCCAGCTGGGTCGTTCTCTGAGGCAGGCGGCGATTACCTGCTCAGCTACCTCGGTTGGGACCGGGAGCGCCTGCGCCGCGGGAACTACATCCATGCTCCGGCGCTGATCAGGATCGACGCCTTACGGGCGATCGGCGGATTCGCCGAGGACGAACGGCTCGACGGACTCGAGGACTACGACCTGTGGTGCCGGATGGCCGAGCGGGGCTGGCGAGGCCAGCTCGTGCCTCAGGAGCTCGCCCGGCGAGCGGAATCGAATCCCTCGGCTTCTCTGGCGTCGGTGGCGCCCGTGCCCGGGCCGGCCACGGACCTGATCATGGAACGCGCTCCGACGCTGATGGCCGGAGCGTTCGCGGCGGCCTGAGCTCACACCGGCAGTGGGATGAAGTCGCCGCGGTCGGTTCTGTAGTTGGGGTTGTAGTAGGGGTCGTGGGTGTGGGTGCGTGCCCAGTGGTCGCGGAGTTTGAAGATGGCGGGCAGGTCGTTGGTGATGCGATCGGGGGTGGTGGTGCGCAGTCGGGCGTCGGGGACGATGACGATGCGCAGGTTGGCCTGGATGGCGCGCAGGCAGTATTCGACGGGGGCCAGGTCGCCGTATTGGGAGTCCAGGCCTCCGAGTTGCTGGTAGACCGCTCGGCGGGTCATCACCACCCCACTCACAGCGGTCACATTCGCGACTGCTGGGGTGCCCCCGCTCGCGCCGGCTCCTTGATGGAGAACGAGCGGGATGCCGTCGGGAAGGGCGACGCCGGCGTCCTGGATGCGTCCGTCGGGAGCGAGGACGACGGGCCCGGCGGCGCCGATGTCGGTTTGGCTGCTGTAGCCGATCAGGCGGGTGAGCCAGTCGTGGGTGAGTCCCATGGCGGGGGTTTGCATGAGCAGGAGGTGCTGGGCGTCGGGGTCGGCGGAGTGCGCAGCGGTGGCCAGCGCGTCGGCGCGTGGCGTCGTGGGGTCGACGGCGACGGTGGTCAGTCGGGATGGGTCAAGGCCGGCGTTGGTCAGCGTGTCGGTGGCGGTGGCGAGCAGGTGGGCGGGGGCGGCGAGGGTGAGGTTCCAGTTGGGGTGGGGCTGGGAGAGCCAGGACAGGGCGGCGGGGGTCAGGCCCTGCTCGTCGTGCTCGTCGTCGATGGCCAGCGCGATGGCGACAGCGGCCGAAGCGCTCACCCGATGAACCACCCGATGGACACCCGGGAGATGGGCGAAGTGGATATCGGCCGCGACGTTGCGGCGCTGCATGTGCTCCGCGATTGCCAGCGGCTGACGGATATACGCGTATGGCTTGGCGTCCCCGCCGGCGGTCGATGCCAGGTGGGCGCGCCAGTGGTAGAGGATGCGAGGGATGTGAGCGATCCGGTCGGTCCGCTCGGCCAGGCGCAGCACGAAGTCGTAGTCCTGGCAGCCATCGAACCGTGACTGAAACCCCCCGAGATCCAAGGCCAGGGACCGCCGGTACACCCCCACATGGCAGGTGTACATCAGCGTCGCCATGGTCTCGGGCGACCATCCGGGCTTCAAATGGCGGCTGGGTGGCCTCCCGGCGCTGACCACATCTTCGTCGCTGTAGATCATGTCGAGGTCGGGTTGGGCGGCGATGGTGTGTGCGACGTGTTGCAGTGCGTCGGGGGTGAGGGTGTCGTCGTGGTCGAGCAGGGCGACATAGGCGCCGGTGGCCATGTTCAGGGCGGTGTTGGTGGCGGTGGAGATCCCGCCGGCCTGTTCGCGGCGGGTGAGGTGGATGCGGGGGTCGGCATCGGCGTGGCGCTCCAGCGCGGCGATGATCTCGGGGTCGGTGGATCCGTCGTCGACCAGGCACAGTTCCCAGCCGGTGAAGGTCTGCTCGCGGACGGAGGCGATCGCTTCCTCGAGCATCGGCAGGGGTGGGTTGTGGACGGGGGTGAGCACCGAGATCAGGGGTGTCTGGAGGGGCGGCGGCGGGCTGGACTGGATTGGGTGTGGCTGGGCGATCGCGGAGGGCGCGACGGAGGGATCGATCAGGACTGGCTCCAGCCAGATCCCGCGTGCGACGGCGCGCTGTTGGTGGCGGCCCGGGTCCAAGGTGAGCTGCAGTGATGTGCTCCAGGCCGGCAGCCGGCAGCTCACCTTGTGGCCGCGGGGACGCCCGCGCCGCTGGGCGGAGCGCAACATCCCCGACCACAACTGCACGCGCCGTCCGTCGGGCGCCTCGACCGCGACCCGTGCCGTGACGGCGCCACGACCATCGCGCCAGTCATGTGGCAACAGCATCACGCGGGCCGAGAAGCTGACCTCCGCCTCCAGGCGCAACGGCACCGTCACCGTCGCCGGCGCCGGCATCATCAGCGCCCGGCCGAGCACCCCATCGGGATGCATCGTCCACTGCACCCCCCGCGACGCATCGTCTAACCGCATCCGCAACCCCGCCAACGGCAGCCTCCCATCGGCGGGGTGCGCGCGTCGGGCGGCATACGTATGGAGCAGTGAGGCGGCCGAATCCAGCACGGCATGGGACATGCGCGCTCCATGCGCGCCGAGCGCCGACGACACCGCGGAGAGTCGCGCGGACGTCACGCTGTGATCCCCAGCGCCACGCTCATGCGTCGCCGACCAGCGCGAAGTCGCCGCGGTCGGTTCTGTAGTTGGGGTTGTAGTAGGGGTCGTGGGTGTGGGTGCGTGCCCAGTGGTCGCGGAGTTTGAAGATGGCGGGCAGGTCGTTGGTGATGCGATCGGGGGTGGTGGTGCGCAGTCGGGCGTCGGGGACGATGACGATGCGCAGGTTGGCCTGGATGGCGCGCAGGCAGTATTCGACGGGGGCCAGGTCGCCGTATTGGGAGTCCAGGCCTCCGAGTTGCTGGTAGACCGCTCGGCGGGTCATCACCACCCCACTCACAGCGCTGACGTTGTAGACCGACGTGCCGAACCCGAAGAACTGGTCCATCGACGAACGCAAGCCGTTGAGGAGGGGGAGCGGGATGCCGTCGGGGAGGGCGACGCCGGCGTCCTGGATGCGTCCGTCGGGAGCGAGGACGACGGGCCCGGCGGCGCCGATGTCGGTTTGGCTGCTGTAGCCGATCAGGCGGGTGAGCCAGTCGTGGGTGAGTCCCATGGCGGGGGTTTGCATGAGCAGGAGGTGCTGGGCGTCGGGGTCGGCGGAGTGCGCAGCGGTGGCCAGCGCGTCGGCGCGTGGCGTCGTGGGGTCGACGGCGACGGTGGTCAGTCGGGATGGGTCAAGGCCGGCGTTGGTCAGCGTGTCGGTGGCGGTGGCGAGCAGGTGGGCGGGGGCGGCGAGGGTGAGGTTCCAGTTGGGGTGGGGCTGGGAGAGCCAGGACAGGGCGGCGGGGGTCAGGCCCTGCTCGTCGTGCTCGTCGTCGATGGCCAGCGCGATGGCGACAGCGGCCGAAGCGCTCACCCGATGAACCACCCGATAGAGCCCCGGAGGACCGTAGTCCACCCCGGCGTCCACCTCCCGCCGACGCAGGTGGCCCGCGATCGCGTTGCGCGCCGCGACGTACGCGTACGGCTTGGCGTCCCCGCCGGCGGTCGATGCCGGGTGGATGCGCCAGTGGTAGAGGATGCGAGGGATGTGAGCGATCCGGTCGGTCCGCTCGACGAGGCGGAGGATCATGTCGACATCCTGCGAGCCGTCGAACTCGGAGCGAAACGCGCCGATCTGGTTGACCAGGGATCTCCGATACACCCCGAGATGACACGTGTATCCGTTGGTGCGCAGCGTGTCCGGCGACCAGGCGGGCTTGAGATGAGTCCAAATCGCGCGGCCGTCCAGGACGATGTCTTCGTCGCTGTAGATCATGTCGAGGTCGGGTTGGGCGGCGATGGTGTGTGCGACGTGTTGCAGTGCGTCGGGGGTGAGGGTGTCGTCGTGGTCGAGCAGGGCGACATAGGCGCCGGTGGCCATGTTCAGGGCGGTGTTGGTGGCGGTGGAGATCCCGCCGGCCTGTTCGCGGCGGGTGAGGTGGATGCGGGGGTCGGCATCGGCGTGGCGCTCCAGCGCGGCGATGATCTCGGGGTCGGTGGATCCGTCGTCGACCAGGCACAGTTCCCAGCCGGTGAAGGTCTGCTCGCGGACGGAGGCGATCGCTTCCTCGAGCATCGGCAGGGGTGGGTTGTGGACGGGGGTGAGCACCGAGATCAGGGGTGTCTGGAGGGGCGGCGGCGGGCTGGACTGGATTGGGTGTGGCTGGGCGATCGCGGAGGGCGCGACGGAGGGATCGATCAGGACTGGCTCCAGCCAGATCCCGCGTGCGACGGCGCGCTGTTGGTGGCGGCCCGGGTCCAAGGTGAGCTGCAGTGATGTGCTCCAGGCCGGCAGCCGGCAGCTCACCTTGTGGCCGCGGGGACGCCCGCGCCGCTGGGCGGAGCGCAACATCCCCGACCACAACTGCACGCGCCGTCCGTCGGGCGCCTCGACCGCGACCCGTGCCGTGACGGCGCCACGACCATCGCGCCAGTCATGTGGCAACAGCATCACGCGGGCCGAGAAGCTGACCTCCGCCTCCAGGCGCAACGGCACCGTCACCGTCGCCGGCGCCGGCATCGTCAGCGCCCGGCCGAGCACCCCATCGGGATGCATCGTCCACTGCACCCCCCGCGACGCATCGTCTAACCGCATCCGCAACCCCGCCAACGGCAACGAGGCACATTCACTCCCTGACCGACGGTATCTGAGGTACTCCACTACCGAACGCCCGTCAGTTGGCGTGGCGATCCCGGATGTCGTCGAGGTCCCACAGGGCGAGACGGTCGGTCGGCCGGCTGCCGTCGGTCGCGTCGCCGATCGCCTCGACCGGCGCCGGGATCGAGGCGAGCGCTGTCGGATGCAGGCGTCCGGGCCGCTCCGCATCGTCGCCCACGGCCGTCGCCAGGAGGTAACGGGCGCCGGAGCGCAGGATGGCGGCGATCGCACGGTGTAGGTCGACGTCGGCGAGGCGATCGAGCACGTTGCGGCACAGCACGATGTCTGCCCGCGGGACCGGATCGCGGCTCACGTCCCTCACCAGGAAGCGCCGGCGCGGCCCAGCGTGCTCGATGCGGTCGCGAAGGATGACATCGAAGTCACGGTCCACGCCGGTGTAGAGCTCGAGGTGGGACGCGATCTCCTGCATCCAGGCGAAGTCAGAGCATTCGACCTCGACGAGTCTTCGAACGTGGAAGCGGTGCAGCAGTGCGATGACCTCCGATTGCAGCTGCGGGGATGGCCGGGCCGACGGCGCACCTGAGGCGGCTTCCGCTGGGGCGGGGGCAGGTGGCGACGGGGTCCAGTCGGCGGGGGTCCCGTGCTTGCGCAAGACGACGATGTTCTCGAGCGATCGGCGTCGCACGGCCTCGACCTCAAACGTTCCGAACCGCTCGTGGCAGTGCAGCATGAGCCCCATTAGATCCGCCTGCGTCCACACGTGGAAGTGGATCGAATACCCATCCGCCTCCTGCGCCTCCGCCCTCGCGGTCAACCCCGGATCGGCCGGATCCATGTGGGACTCGGCCACCAGGCGCTGCCACTCGAGGTAGTGCTCGCGGCGTGTGTGCTCGGGTCCACGCTCATAGTCCCCGACGACATGGGCGAGGGGGGTCGTGGGTCTACGGAAGTCAAAGGTGTATCGCTTGTCGGGCACCGCATAGAAGAGGACACCGCCGGGACGCAGCTTGCCCAGATGGGTCTCGATCGTGCGGATCGGGTTCTCGCAGTGCTCGAGGAAGTGATTGGCGATGATGAAGTCCAGGGATTGTGGGGCGAACGTGGCCAGGAGCTCGCCGTCGTCCACGACGTCGACCGGCGACAGGTCAAGCTCCGCCAGCTCGGGATAGTGAGCCCGCAGTGCGGCAACCGCCATTCGATCCACGTACCGGACCGCCGCGCCGTCGGGCACGGCCATGGGGAGATGCAGCGCCCCGATCTCCACTCCCGAGCCTCGCAGGAACTCCTCGGCGAGCTCACGGCGGGTGTCGCGAGACGCGGGGGGCGCGACCTCCGGAGAGCTTGGGGCCGACACGGTCATCGCACTGCAGGCTAGCTCGGTCGCTGCTGCTCCTGATCTGCCATATACCTGCGAGCGCGCCACCGGCGGACGCGGTCAAGCCCCGGGATCGCGAACAACGCCTCGTACAGTCGCGCGGGGGGGCTGGAGAGGATTCGGTCCAGTCGAAAGCGCAGGAGGAAAGCGGTCTCGGTGAGCTCGGCGATCGCGACGTCACGCTTCTGGATCTCACCCGTCAGCCGGGCGACCTCGGTCTGCAGGGCCGAGGCCTCCTGCTCGCGTCCGGTGAGCGCGTTCCGCGCCCGCGCCCACTCCTCCTCGCGCTGCTCGAGCAACTGGCGGTGACGCGCCTCGCGGGCTTCGAAGCCCGCCCACATTTCGGCCTCGAGCACGGCGAAGCGCTCGTCGCGCTCGGCGAGCTCGTCGCGGGTGTCCCGTAGCTCCTGCCACAACGCGGGATCCTGCTCGGTGAGGTCGCGCCGTCGCTCCGGGCTGTCCGCCTGCGTCATCGCCCTAAGGCTACGTGCTTTGCCGTCGGGTTGAGTACACACAGACCGTGCGGTTATCGGATGAGCCGTACCGAAGGCGGCTGCCCGCCGGGGGGCGGGGTCAGGAACAACTGGCGGGAGCCATAACCACGCCACTGCTGGCAGCTGGAGGCAGGCACCACGTAACGGCGCGGCATCCGCCCGACGATGTTGAAGCTGATCGCGTGTCCTGCGTTGGTGGCGTCGGGAGTACCCGGGCGATCTGACAGCGTGAACCCCCCCGGAGCAAAGCCGCCGGAGCCCGGAGCGTCGAGCTCCAGCCAGCCGTAGTCCTCCCAGCTTGAACCTGCGGGGGGCCGCACCGCCAGCACCGCGCCGGTTGGAGTCTCGGCATCTACGTGCCCGGTCTCGGCGCCGGGCCGTAGAGTGGCTGTACGGCTGCCGATCTTGGCCACCGTGGCGTGGGCACGCATGTCGGGCGTGGTCAGCTCTGTGACCGAGCCGTGCCGGCCGACAGCGAACAACCTCAGCCCCCGCGGTGCGTTGGCCCACGAGGCAAGCGAGAGGGAGAATCCACTGCGCAGGAATCCGGCTGGGAAGCCGGCCGCCGGGACGTCGGGACGGTCGATGTCCGGCGCCGATTCACCGACGATCCTCCCGTTCAGCGTCGCGATCACCTTTCGAGCGGGCTCCCCGCTGCTCACATCGCCGGCCCAACCGCTGACGACCACGCGCGGCTTCTGCACCACGGTGGTGGGCGCGCTCACCGTGTGCGGGTTGCCCGGGGGTTCGCCGGGCCCGCTGAGGAAGTTGGGGGCGTCTCCCCAGATGCAGGTCTGCCCGAGGAACGGGACGCTGGACGTGACCGGCTGCTGGTGGAGGTGCAGATGCAGGCTCGAGACGGGCCGTGCGCCGGGCAAGGCGTAAATCACACGTCTGTGGCTTTCCAACAGGGGGCGATAGTGAGCGAGGACCCACTTGCTGATCAGGTACTCGAATACCGGTGCGGGCACACCGTCCATGGCGAACAGGCCATACATGTTGGGGTCGGTGTCATCGAAGACGATCAGCTTCGGTGGGTTTCGGCGCAGCTGGGCGATGAGGTTGTCCTGGAGCTTGGCCGTGTCGACGAGACCGTTGGGCGCAAACCAGCGCGAGCTGGGGTCGTGGCCGAGGAAGTAGTAGAAGAGCGCGGGCTCATTGGTCATGTCCAGCAACCGGCCGTGCGGACCGACGTACGCGTTGACGATCTGCCGCAGGTCCTGTATCGCAGGACCGTCGACCTGGCTCGCGTACCCGACGCGGGCAAACGCCGGAGCCGTCGGGACCTCGGCGCGGTAGTCCGCCGGTGCGTAGTGGGCCGCGGTGCGCAGCGGCCCTGAGAAATGCACCAGGAACACGACCAGGAGCGCGATGCCGAATGGAGAGTTCGATACCCAGCGGGCGTGTCGCGTCGGTAGGCGGCTGCGAATCCAACCATCCACCACGATCACGACGCGATAGACGATGTAGATGAGCAGCGGCGTCGCCACGGCGAACGGCTCGAAGGCGTGGGGAAGGTCCATCCGCGCGAGGAACTTCGAGTAGTAGATGAGCAGAAACAGCGCCGCCGCGCCCATCGGCCAGTCCGCGAGGAGGAACGGACGCCGCAGACGCAACCGCACCACCGCATAGGCGAAGGCGATGAGCATCGCCGCGACGGGCGCGAAGGCGACGAAGTCGAACCTCCCCTGCGGGAACCCGGACGGGCTGGGCGGAATCCCTTGTGCGAAATGGCCTCCGATGAGGTCGAGGCTGATGGAGATGACGTCTCCCAGGCCCCCGCGGCTCGCCATGTAGATCGCGAAGACGACGATGGTGACCCCGGCGCCGAGCCCCAGCCAGAGCGTTCGCCGGAAGGCGCGCGCGAGCCGTGCTCCGGCGGGCCACCAGTACCACTCGTACGCAACCACGGTGACGGCCACGGCGAGCGCCTCCGGCGCCTGTTCGAAGCTCACGATCCCCTGGACGATGACCAGGACGCCGAGGGCCACCGCCCGCACCCGGGTGGGGCGTTTCAACGCCGCCGCGAGGAGCAGAAGGATCAGCCACCAGGACAGAAAGAAGGGTGTGGCGACCCCGAGCCAAGGGCCGGCGAAGATCAACGCCGCGATCACCAGCATCGGCCAGCTCCGTCCCACGAGATAGGCGAGAAGCCAGTAGGTCACGGCGATCGCGACGGGGTAGAAGATGACTGAGGCGCCCGCGAAGGCTCCCCAATAGCTGTTTCCGAAGATCGCCCAGCCGATGGCGGTGGGAGCCACGTCGCCCAGCAGCCCGTGCGCCAGCACGACGCCCTTCCAGGGCAGCCAGCCGTGTCCGATCAGCATCGTCTCGGTGGTCAACTGACCCTCTTCGAACAAGCCGATGTGGCCCAGATCGCCGGGAAGGTGGGCAACCAGGACGAAGAGCGCGACGGGCACCGCGACCAGCAGCAGCGCGCGCCGCTCGATTGTCACCGCTGCGGAGAGGCCGGCGCGGCGCAGGGACCGGAGAACCCAGATGCCAAGAACGCCAGCGAGCGGTACCCCGAGCCACGCCGGGAACCATGAATAGTGGCGCACGGAGTGGTCGGCAAGGATCCGTACCTCGGTGTGGGCCGAGACGAGCGACAGTCCCGCCACGGTGAGTAGCGCCCCAAGGGCATTGACCGCGGCCAGCCGAGTCCCCCAGGTCGGCGCCGCGGACCAGACCGACCGCAGTGCGAATGTGATCAGGGCGGTGGCCAGCGCATAGCCCACGAGCACGAGCAAGATGCTCGATCGCAGGTCACCGGAAGCGATCCCCGCCTCGAGTCCGAGCACCGCTCCGACGACCGCGACGCGAGCGCAGGCGGCGACACGGCCGAACACCGGCACGGTCGGCTCGGGGGCGAGCCAGGGATCCACGTCATCCGGGCGCCCAAGCGGACGCAGGCGCCGACCCGAGGGCGGCGCTACCGGGCCCGCCCGCTGCCCGATCCACGTCAGGCCGAGGTAGATCAGCAACGCGGCGATCGGGAACACCACGATCACCAGGTCGTAGGCGCTGCTGTAGTTGTACGGGTTGAAGTCGGTGAAGATCGGATACCCGATCACGTCCGACTTGGACTGCAACGGCGCCCAGCGTGCGACGATCACAGCCGCGGTGACGGATCCCGCGACGAGGATGGCAACAGCGGCTCGGATCGCTGCGCTGACCCGAAATGGCGACGGGTCCCGCCCGTTGACGTGGTCGGGCTCGGCCTCCTGGAGCCGGACCGTTTCCTGCTCGGAGGTGGTCATGCGTGTCTCATTCTCGCGAACGGCGTCGCCGGAGGCGCCTCCGAGCCCACCGGGTGCGCATCCAGGCAGGCGACCGGGATCGGAGGTGCTGGGACCCGCTAGGCCTCATACCGACGCGGAGCGGGCCATCTCCGCATCGGATCAGGCTATCGCCGGCGTCGGTTGCTCATCTCGTCTGCGCCGGCCTCTCGGTGAGGGGGGGCGGTGGCACGGGTCCCTCGCGAGTGAGCTCCGGAGCGCCGTCGGGATGGAAGACGTGACCGCGGAGCAGCAGGAAGAACGTGATAGACATCACGAGCGTCACCACCACGAAGACCAGCCGCGGAGATACACCCAACGCGCGGGGCAGAAGCGCGGTGGCCAGGGCGGTGGTGGGATACTGAATCGCCCCGATGACGAGGTAGCGGCCGACCTGCTGGCGCGCGGAGAGGGCAAACTCGTCGACGTGCCGGAAGACGAAATGTCGCTGCAAATTGAAATGCAGCGTGACCGCCATCACATAGGCGATCGCGATCGCAATCGCGATCGGGAGCCCGGCGGGCCCGTTGAGGACGAGCGGCACCGCCAGGTAGATGACGCCGACCGTCGCACCAGCCATGCCGTAGCGGACCAGGGGCCCGGCAAAAGGGTGCCGGAGAAGCGCGCGAGGCGATTGCATGCCAACATTCTGCCCGTTCTGGAGCACGCACCATCCACGCCGACGCCGGCCCTGGCCGCGAACAGAGCGCCCATCGCAGATCCCATCGGTCCCGTCGACAGCGCCGGGATCGAACTCCTCCTTCCGGAGGACGACGTCGATGAGCCGGATCTGTCGATCGTCATCCCGGCGCTCAACGAGGAGCTGACGGTCGGGGATTTCGTCGCGTGGTGTCGGGAGGGCCTGGAGGACGCGGGCGTTCGGGGCGAGATCGTGATCGTCGACTCATCCACTGACCGGACGCCGGAGCGCGCGCGCGCGGCCGGAGCGCGCGTGCTGCGGGTACCGAAGCGGGGCCTGGGCCGGGCCTACATGGATGCGATCCCGTACATCCGGGGACGTTGGGTGCTCATGGGGGACGCCGATTGCACGTACGACTTCCGGTTGCTCAGTCCATTCGTGGAGAAGTTCGAGCAGGGCTACGAGTACGTCATGGGCTCGCGCTGGAGGGGCTCGATCGAGCCCGGCTCGATGCCGTGGCTGCACCGCTACGTCGGGACTCCCGTCACGACGTGGATCCTCAACCGACTGTTCGCGAGCAAGTTCTCCGACATCCATTGCGGCATGCGCGGGATCACCAAGCGACGCGCTGATCCGCATGGATCTGCAGTCCCAGTCCTGGGAGTACGCCTCGGAAATGGTGCTGAAATCGGTGCACATGGATCTGCGCACGACCGAGGTGCCGGTGCGGTTTCTTGCCGACCGCGAAGGTCGGCTCAGCCATCACAAGCGGGCCGGCTGGTTCTCGCCCATGGCAGGCGGCGTGGATCAACCTGCGGGCGATGTTCATCTACGGTGCCGATTTCTTCGTCCTCAAGCCCGGACTCGTGCTGGCCCTGTTCGGCCTCATCGGGACGGTGGCCGTGAGCTTCGGCAACCTCAAGATCGGCGCGGTCACGCTCTCGCTCAACTGGCAGTTCCTCGCGGTCGCGGCGTTCGTCGTGGGACTCCAGGCTGTCTTCCTCGGGGGCCATCGCGCAGGTGCTGTTCGACTTCACCGGCAAACGGACCAGACGTTGGCTTCGCGCCTTTCCGTACACCCGAACGGTGTGCTTCGCCGCAGTGCTGATTGTCCTGGGGATCGGCTCTGGCGGTCCCGCTCGCGGTCGCATACCTCGACAACGACCTGGCGCTGACCACGGCGAACTTCGTCCAGGACCACCTCGCGGTCACCGGTCTGGCCGCGGTCGATCGCCGGCGCCCAGCTGTTCGTGTTCGTGCTTCTCCTCCACGGAGCCGTGGTCGCGACGTCACGCCGGGGACCGAGGTTCCCGACGACTAGATGGAGGGGGGCACGAGGTTCTACGCCCGCTACTACGGCGGGCTGCTGCGCCGATCCGGGCTGTCTCTGGCCAAGGGACTGGCGCTCCCGCTCGTGCGCGGGGAGGCCGTGCGGTCGGGCGCGCACGCGATGGCCTATCCGATCTCCACCTACGCGCCATGGCAGGCCGATCCGGGGTTCCAGCGGGTGTACGAGCAGGTCAAGGGGAACACCCTGGTCGACGTCTGGCGCTGTTACGAGCTGTGGGCCTGATCGGCGAGCTGGCAGAGATCCCCGGCGCGGTCCTCGAGGTCGGCGTGTGGCGCGGCGGCAGCGGGGCGCTGATGGCCGCGCGGATGGCCGGACCTGGGACAGGGCGACACGGTCTACCTCTGCGACACCTGGGAGGGTGTCGTCAAGACCGGGCCTGACGACATCTACTATCACGACGGTAAGCACGATGACACGTCACGGCTTGATCGTCGAGGCACTCGTGCGAGCGGATGGGGCTGACCAACGTCGAGTTGCTCGAAGGCATCTTCCCCGAGGAGACCGCGGCGCGGGTCAGCGCCGAGGCATTACGGCTCGTGCACGTCGATGTCGACGTCTACCAGTCCGCCAAGGACGTCTTCGAATGGGCGTGGCCGCGGCTGAGCCCGGGCGGGGTCGCCGTTTTCGACGACTACGGGTTCCCGGCGTGCCCGGGAGTGACGCGATTCGTCGATGAGCAGCGTGGGATGCCTGACCGCCTGGTGCTGCACAACCTCAATGGCCACGGCCTGGTCGTCAAGCGGTGACTGCAGCGCACCAGCGCAGCTCGGCCTACGGCCAACATCGACCGCCGACGGCCGTGGATCGCTTCGGCGTGTGGCTTGGGGCGCGCGCGGCGCGGCGCGCCGCCCGTTTCGACGGTGCGCGCCTCGCCGACTTCGGCTGTGGCTATCAACGCTGCATTTGCACGTTCCCAGCTCCCGTCCGTGGCACGGGCGCTCCTGGTCGATCTGGCGCTGGCCGATGATCTCAAGCGCGATCCGAAGGTCACCGCCGTCGAGGGGTCGGTCGTCCACGTGCTGCCGAGCTGGAGTCCGCTTCCTTGGATGTGCTCGTGTGCCTCTCGGTACTCGAGCATCTATGGGAGCCGCAGGACGCGCTGGGACACTTCCGCCGGCTCCTGGCACCGGGAGGGGTGGCGATCCTGAATGTCCCCTCATGGCTCGGCAAGCCGGTCCTGGAGTTGGCGGCCTTCCGTCTCGGCGTCAGCCCGGCGGAGGAGATGGACGACCACAAGTCCTACTATGACCCCCGGGACTTGTGGCCGATGCTGGTCCGCGCGGGGTTCAAGCCCAGCATGATCCGGTGTCACCGTCACAAGTTCGGCCTCAACACGTCCGCGGTTTGCCGAGCGCCCGCATGAGCTTCACACGCTCGCGGGTCGTCATCATCGGCGGCGCCGGGTTCATCGGCAGCCATTTCACCGATGCCCTGCTGGCCGACGAGCGGACGACCCGGCTCACCCTGTATGACAACTTCTCGTCCGGGCAGGAGTGGCACTACGCCGACCACGTCGACGATCCACGCCTGGAGGTGGTCAGGGCCGATGCCAACGATCTTGACCGTCTGTGCGAGGCCATGTCCGGTCACGATCTCGTCATTCACCTCGCGTCCAACCCGGACATCGCCGCGGCGATGACCAACCCGGCGATCGACTTCGACCAGGGGACCCTCATCACTCATCACGTGGTCGAGGCGATGCGACGGACCGGCGTGCGCCGCATCGCCTACTCGTCGGGGAGCGGCGTCTACGGGGACCTGGGCGAAGTGGAGGCGACCGAGGATCACGGGCCGCTTGTCCCGGTCTCGACCTACGGCGCCAGCAAGCTGGCAGGTGAGACGTTGATCAGCGCGTATGCCCACATGTTCGAGATGCAGGGGTGCGCCTTCCGCAACGGCAACGTGGTCGGCCGACGCCAGACCCACGGAGTGGGCTTTGACTTCGTGCGACGGCTGCGCCAGGACCCGTCCGAGCTGACCGTGCTCGGAGACGGCAGCCAGTCCAAGTCCTACATCCTGGCCACCGACGTCGTCAGCGCGTTCCTCGTCGCGATCGACTCGGGGGCCGACGAGCCGTTCCGCAGCTTCAATGTCGCCACCGGGGACTACCTCACCGTCCGGGAGATCGTTTCACTGGCGCTGGAGGTGCTCGGCCTGGATCCGGGCGATGTCGACGTCAGTTACGGGACCCAGCCGCGCGGGTGGAAGGGCGACGTCCCGGTGGTGCGGCTCAACACCGAACGCATCCGTGGCTTGGGGTGGGAGCCGAGCACTCGTTCCGCGGAGGCGCTGCGCCGGTCGATGAGAGCGATGCTGGACGACCTGTTCAGGCAGACCGCTGGCTAATGTACCCTCCCACGGAATCTGAGTGCATGCCGTCCCCTGCGATGAACTTCCGGATCCGTCTTCATATCCTGAAGCAGTCTCACCGAGCCGGCGTGGGGCACATCGGCTCGGCCCTGTCGGTCGCGGATATCGTCTCGGTTCTGTTCAGCGGCGCCGTGAGCGGCGAAGGCGCCGACCGAGAGCGCTTCATACTGTCCAAGGGACACGCCGCCCTCGCGCTGTATGCCGCGCTCTATGAAAGCGGCAGGATCGATGCCGCCACGCTCGATACGTTCTGCGCGGAGCCCAGTGCACTTGGGGCCCATCCGGAACACGCGCTCGAGGGCGTCGACTTCTCCACCGGCTCCCTCGGTCACGGCCTGTCGATCGGCGCCGGCGCCGCCCTAGCGGCGCGCCTAGACGGGTCCCGCCGGCGGACCTTCGTGCTCCTGAGCGACGCTGAGCTCAACGAGGGGTCGGTCTGGGAGGCTGCGATGTTCTCCGCTCACCACCATCTCGGGTCACTCATCGCGATCGTCGACGTCAACCGCCAGCAGGCGTTGGGGTACACCCGGGACATCCTCGATCTGGGGTCGTTGGACGAGCGCTGGCGCGCCTTCGGCTGGTCTGTCCATGAGGTTGACGGACACGATGTCGATGGTCTTCGAGCCACTCTGGCGTCACTCGACCCAGAGTCAGATCGTCCACACGTGTTACTGGCACGTACAACGTTTGGGTCAGGAGTATCCTTCATGGAGAATCAGATCGAGTGGCACTATTGGCCTCTATCCGATGAGCAGCTCGCGGCCGCCGTCGCTGAAGTGGAAGCGGCAGCGTCCGTCGACGGACAATTCGTCCGCCACCGATGAGGAACGCGTTCATCGAGACGCTCATCGAGCTGGCCGAGCTCGACGAGCGCGTCGTCCTCCTCACCGGTGACCTGGGCTTCACCGTGCTGGAGGAGTTCGCCGAGCGCTACCCCGACCGGTTCTACAACGTTGGGGTCGCCGAGCAGAACATGATCGGCATCGCGACAGGACTCGCCGAGTCGGGGTTCATCCCGTTTGCGTATTCGATCGCGACGTTCGCGTCGATGCGGCCCTACGAATTCATCCGCAACGGGCCCGTCCTGCACCGACTCCCGGTGAGGATCGTGGGCATCGGTGGCGGCTTTGACTATGGTCACAACGGCGCGACGCACTATGCGCTGGAAGACGTTGGGATCCTGCGGCTGCAACCAGGTCTCACCGTCGTCGTCCCAGCGGATGACCGCCATGCGCGTGGCGCGCTCGCTGAGACGTACGCCCTCGAGCGTCCTATCTACTACCGCATCTCCAAGTCCGGGAGCGCCATTGCGGGTCTGGACGCCGGTTTTCAGCTTGGCCGGTTGGCTCACCTGCGCGCCGGCCGCGACCTTGCGCTTCTGGCGATCGGTCCGATCGTGACGGAGGCGCTGGCCGCGGCGGAACTGCTGGCGGCGGACGGCGTCGATGCCGCGGTCGCGCTTGTTTCGAGCTTCAATCCCGCTCCCGAGGAAGAACTTGCAGAGCTGCTGTCCACGGTTTCACTAGCGGTAACCGTCGAGTCTCACTTCGTCTCCGGCGGGTTGGGGACGCTGGTGGCGGAGGTGATCGCTGAGCGAGGACTGGCGACTGCGCTGCGGCGGTGCGGCGTTGCCGAGCTTCCGCGCGGGCTCACAGGTTCGCAGCCGTTTCTGGAGAACCGACATGGCATCTCCGCCGCCGCGGTCGCCCGCACCGCGTTGGCGGCCGCGGGGTCCCCGCGGTGAATGCGGGCGAGTCGCCGGGACGGCGACCCGACGTTTCGATTGTGCTTCCCGTCCACAATGACGGGAGTTACCTCGCCGCGGTCATCGAATCCTATGAAGCGATGCTTGCCCGCCTTGGCCGGAGCTATGAGTTGTTGCTGGTCACGAACGCGTGCACCGACGACTCGGTCGCGATCGCTACCCGGCTTGCTTCCGAGAACCCAAGCGTCCTGAACGTCAACCTCGATCTCGGGGGCTGGGGGCGCGCCGTCCGCGCCGGCTTGGAGGCCGCCCGGGGCGAGATTCTCTGCTACACGAACCTCGCCCGTACCTCTCCGGAGGTTCTCGGACTCCTGCTCGCCTACAACATGGCCTACCCCGAGATGGTGGTGAAGGCCAGCCGCAAGGTCCGCGACAACTGGCGCCGGCGCCTGGGATCTCTGCTCTACAACCTCGAGTGCCGGACTCTGTTCGACCTGGCGGTCTGGGACATCAACGGCACGCCCAAGGTGTTTCCGCGATCGTTTCCCCGGCTCCTCGAATTGACGCGGAATGACGATCTGGTCGACATCGAGTTCGTGGCTCGCTGCCGGACTGAGGAGTATCCGGTCATCGACGTGCCCGTCCTGTCGACCCAACGTCACGGTGGTCGATCGACCACCGGATACGCCTCGGCACTCCGGATGTACACCGGGGTGCTGGCGATGCGCCGGTCCCCTGAGCGATCATGACCGACGTCGCCGAACTCGAGCCGCAGTGGCTCGAGGATGCCGCCGCCTGGCGCGACCCAGACGCGGTCGTATCTTGGAACGAGCACGCCGCGGCTCCGGATCGCCGGCGCTTGAGGACGCGCGTGCGCGGGCGATTCTGGGAGACCCTCGCGGAGCGCGAGCTCACGCTGATCGTCACGCGTGAGTACGAGCACCTGGTGGTCGGCTTGGCCGCGCCGAACGGGCGGCCGCATCCGACTCATTTGCCGCTTCCGCACCCGTCCGGGGTCGCCGTCGACTACAGCCGTGGGCTCGTTCACATCGCCGCGACCCGCAATCCCAACCAACTCGTGACGCTCGCCCCGCTGTGCGCGGTTCGCGATCGCGGCGACGTCCCGGTCGAAATGCCCGGCGGTCATCCCCTCATGCCGGTTGGCACCCGTTTCCTCCCCGGCTGCCTCTACCTCCACGACCTCGCCCTGGTCGGCGGCGCGCTCCATGGCAACGCGGTCGGCGAGAACGCGGTGGTTCGCTTCGATGAGCACGGAACGCCGACGCGAGCGTGGTGGCCGCGGGCGATCGATGGCCCGCGCGGTCCGGACTTCACGCGCAACTACCTGCAACTCAACTCGATCGCTGCCGGACCGGACCTGCAGCACTCTTTCTTCTCTGCCTCGACAGATCGTCCTGGGCGGCGGCGTCCCGGTCACCGTGACTTCCCGGTCGATGGACGTGGGGTGATCATCGATGGCGCCACGCGCGAGCCGGTCGTCCGGGGCCTGACCCGGCCGCATTCGGCCCGCCTGCACCGGGGTGACGTGTGGGTGGCCAACAGCGGCTATGGCGAGTTAGGGGTGTGTCGCGACGACGCATTCGATCCGCAGATCCGCCTGCGCGGATGGACTCGCGGCTTGTGCCTGGTGGACGGACTCGCGTTCGTCGGGACCTCACGTGTGATCCCCCGGTTCCGCCGGTACGCGCCCGGGCTCGATCTCGAGCGAAGCGAGTGCGGCATCCACGCTGTCGACCTAACCCGGGGCGAGGTGCTCGGTAGTCTGATCTGGCCGGAGGGCAATCAGATCTTCGCGATCGAGGCCTTGCCGACCGCCACCACAGCCGGCTTCATGCACCTCAGCCAGGGTCGCCCGGCAGCGCGCCGGGCTGCCCAACTGTATTACAGCTTCGATCCAAGGAGACCCCCTTCCCAATGAGCGACATTCGGCTGTTGATGATCGGCGCGATGTATGAAAATGGCGGTAACGTCACACATCGCTTGCTCGACGGTCACCCCGAACTGTTCGTGTATCCGTTCGAGTCGCAAATCGGTACGCGGCACGTGACCGACGGCCTGTCGACGATGTTTCCCGTCAAGTACCGCTGGCCCGAGTTCCTCCTCGACGCGACGCCCAGCCAGGACTATCACGCGATCATCGACGAGGAGGGAAAGATCCGAGCGCGCACGCCGCAGGTCAGCAAGTTCCGTGATCATCCGTTTGAGATGAATGACGACGAGCGGCGTGACATATACGTATCGCTGGTCGAGAAGAGCGGACGTTCGCGGGCCAACAACGTCGCCGCGTTCTTCCAGGCCACCCACCAGGCATGGAAGGACAACCGGCAGACCGGCCAGGAGACGATGTACGTGGGCTACAGCCCGATCATCGGCGTGGATGCGCTGCGCATCCTCGCGGACATGCCCAACGCGCACGTCCTCCACATCGTCCGTAATCCGTGGTCGGCGTACGCCGACACGAAGAAGCGGCCGGTACCGCTCTCGCTGCCGGACTATGCCCTCCGGTGGTCGTTCAACCAGCACTGCGCTGTACTCGCTCGCCGGCTGCACCCTGACCGACTGCACATTCTGCGGACCGAGGACGTGATCGCCGCGCCGGTCGACACGCTCGGGGAGCTCTGCGGCACGCTGGGTCTGTCCGTCTCTGACTCGCTCGGCTATCCGAGCTGGAACGGTGAGCGCCTTGGGGAGGTGTACCCGTGGGGGACGATTCGCACGGCGACGCCCGATGCCAACTACGCGACGGCAATGGAGCTGACCGAAGCCGAGCAGCGCGCGGTGAGGGCATACGCCTGGGACTACCTGGACATGCTGGGATACGCCGACTTCCTCAGCCAGGGGACCGTTGCCGCGACGCGGCTCGAGGCCGCCTAGGGAAATGCCGCGCCGGACGCTCGTCACCGGCGCCGGGGGATTCGTCGGCGCCAATCTGTGCCGGGGGCTGCTGCTGGCTGGTCACGAGGTCCACGCACTTCTGCGACCTGGCGCAACGGCATGGCGGCTCGAGGACGTCCGCGAGGACGTGAGCCTGCACGAGGTCGAGTTGCGTGATGCGACCGCACTGGAGCGAGTGGTCGACGAGGCGCGGCCGGAATGGATCTTCCACCTCGCCGCCCACGGCGCCTACTCGTGGCAGGTTGACGTCGACGAGATCTTCGCGACGAACACGATCGCTACCGCCCATCTACTCGAGCTGCTCTGCGCGCGCGGATTCGAGTCCTTCGTGCAGGCTGGCTCGTCCTCCGAGTACGGGTTCAAGGACCATGCGCCCGATGAGCTGGAGTGGATCGAGCCGAACAGCGCGTACGCGGTGAGTAAGGCAGCCGCGACACACTACGCGCAGCTTCTCGCTCGCAAAAGCGCGAAGCGCATCGTGACCCTACGGCTGTACTCGGCATACGGGCCCTGGGAAGAGCCGAACCGGCTACTTCCCACGCTTGCCGTGTACGGTCTCGCCGGCCGTCTGCCGCCGCTGGCCGATCCGCGGACTGCCCGCGACTTCATATTCGTAGACGACGTCTGCGATGCCTTCATACGCGCGGCGGCGGCGCCCGAGCCCGGAACGGTGCTCAATGTGGGTAGTGGCGTCCAGACCTCACTGGCCGAGATCGTCGACCTCGTCCGCAAGCACCTGTCTCTCACCGAGGAGCCGCAGTGGGCGTCGATGGCAGCGCGGGAGTGGGACACGTCGGTGTGGGTCGCCGAGTGTGCTCGCATTCGCAGGACGCTGGACTGGCGGCCGCAATGGACGCTTCAGGACGGCTTTGGTGCTCTGGTCGCGTGGCTCCGCGACCACCCGACCCAGCGCGACCGGTACGGGCGGGCGATCGGACTGGTCGATTGACACCATCCTGACGATCATGAGCTCACCTCACCGCATTCTCTGCCTGGAGCGCATCGGGGAGGGTGATCTCGCCCAGGTCCTCGGTGCTCGACCTGCGAGAACGCCGGACCCAGTAGATCCCATAGCATCCGATCGCAAGCAGCGCAACGATGCACACCAGCGAGATGACTGTCCCGAGGATCACCGACGACGGACGGTACGTGAATCGGATCACATGATGTCCCGCGGGGATCGGGACGGCGCGGAAGTTCTCGTTGGCCGGCGTCCAGCGAGTCGAGCGTCCGTCGACCGATGCCTGCCATCCCGGATACGCCGCGTCGTCGAGGATCAGATAGCCGGGCCGGCGGGCTGTCGCGTCAAGAGTGACCGAGTTGGGGCCATCCGACGTGACGCGCGCGGGGACAGGGGGTGGTGTGCGGCCCGAGGGTGGCACACCGGCCTCCTCGATAACCGGATCGTGAAGGAGTGTCGACGTCGTGGAGCTGACGGTGAGTCGGAGATCGGCGGGCTCTGAGGATGCCTGTCGCCAGTTGTATGCGACCCACGCTCTCGGCAGCGCGGTGCGATTGAACGCGACCGTCCCACCCGCGTCGTGAAACACAGGCGTGAGCCAAGCCGGCGCCCGCTCTTTCGGAGCAAGCAGGACGTAGCGTGTCGCGAACACATCCGCGAGACGGTGGGCCAGCGGGAGCGTTGGCACGAACGCTTTGGAGTCAAAGAGCTGGACGCCGTCCAACGATGACCAAAGGTTCTCGTACCGCGTCGGGAAGAGAGCCTGATCTCCCACGCGTATGTCGAGGAGGCCGTAGCGGTCGGTCATCTTGGCCGTGAGAGCCGGCCAGCCGCTGACGGCAATACGCCCATCGCCTTGGTGGGTCTGCAGGTATCGGACTGTGGGCGGCACGGGAGGGTTCGTTTGCGCGATGGGAACCGAGCCGTGGTAGGTGCGGTCCAGGGTGACAAGGTCCACACCGGTGAGAACCACGATCAGCGCGACCGCAAGTAGGGGTGAACGCAGTCGCCGGGCGACGGCGAGGCCGGCAATGCCCAATCCACAGAAGAGGATCCAACGCCAGACGGATGCCAGCGCAGCCACTGATTCCGAAACACCGTAGTGAATGGTCGGCAGTTGGACGAGCGCGTGGGACAGGTCTGAGAGCAGGCTGAGGTGCCTCGGAATCCATGCCAGCGGTGGGATCAAGGCCACGATCCCCATGATCCAGAGCATGTGGCGGCGGTCCCGGGCCGTGCCGGTCAGCCACCGCTGAAGCCCGTACGCCGCGAGTACCCCGCCCGAGAAGCTCACGAACGTCTGGGCGTACCAGAGTTTGACAAGGGTACCTTCGGGTAGCCCTCGCACCCAGTTGGCCCATATCGGGGTGTTGAAGATCGTCGCCACGACGACGATCGCCGATCCGACGAAGAACCACTGCTCGCGCGGACGGCGGCGCCCCAGCGAGCCCACTGCGAGCAGGAGCGGAAGCACTCCGATATAACCGGTCCGAACGTTGAGGTTATCCAGCGTCGGCGGGCCAAGGGAGCCTTTATCGGGCGATCCCCAAAGGTCAGGGAAGACGTATGCCCATAACTCGCGAAGCTGCAACCCGCCGCTGCCTCGCAGGACCTTGGGAGATTGATGCAGGAACTCGAGGAACGGCAGGGTGACCACCGCACTCAGACCAACACCGAGTGCGAGCGCGACGACCAGCATCGAGGCGCGGCCAAGAACCGTCGTCGTCCATGACGGACCCCTCCACGGCCCGGTCGGCGAACTGGGACTCGGACCGCGTGCTCGTCGGGCGACCAACTCGAACGCCCCATAGACGACGGTGGCGACGAGCACGAGCAGGTAGCTTTCGGGATGACCACCCAGGATCGACAGACCGCATGCTCCGCCCAACAGCGCAGCCGCCCCGATGCTGCCGCGCGTGCACACCCACCGCGTGGCCAGAAACATCCAGGGCAGCATCGCCCAGACGGACGTGACGTCGATGTGCTCGAGCCACGTGAAATAGAACATCCCGAACGGGAACGCGATGGCGGCAAGGAGCGAAGGCCCGCGTCTCAGCGCCAGATCACGGCAGTAGAGGTAGGTCCCCGCTGATGTCAGGAGCAACTTGGCAACGACGATCCAGACCAACGACGACCAGAAGGGCAGTACGAACGCAAGCCAGGTCAGGGGGAACAACATCGCCGTCTGCGGATTGCCCAAGAGTGGCTGACCCCCGCCTTCGAAGGGGTTCCAGAGCGGCAGATGGCCACTGAAGAGATCGTGACGCACGATCAGCATCAACGGGTGATAGAAGACCAGCGAGTCGATCAGGACCGGGTTTGTGGGGTGGAGCCAGCCCGCTGGGCGCTGCGCCGAGAACGGGAAGTACACAAACATCACGTCGTCAGAAGAGAAGATCCTTCCACCGAGCACCGATGACCACACTGTCGCGAGGACAACGGCCACCAACACGACTGCCGCTGCGATACGGCGGGTCGCCCTGGAGTCCAGGGCCGGTAGACGTGTCGTCACGAGGGTGTGGAGGGATCCCATGGTCGAGCCAGATTACGAGCTCGGTTGCCGCTCGGTCGCGGGCACCTGGAGCTACAGGAGGGAGCTTCGGACTAGCGCGGGGTGAGGACCGCGAGCACGTTCAAGCCGATCGGTACCTTCACGCGCCTCTCCAGGGCGCGGCCGGCGGGAACCCCGACGCGATCCCAGATCGAGAGACTCGATCCCGCGCTCGTGTCGATATTTGTCCTCGAGAACGCGAGCCATGCGGGGATGGCGAGCAGGTTCACGTAGCGCATCTCCACCACCTTGAGGTCGGCGGCGCGAGCGACCTCGCGCAAGCGCCACTTGGAGTATCGGCGGAAGTGGCCGACCCGGCGGTCCCACGGTCCGTAGAGGGCGTTGAGGGCGGGCACGTAGATCACCACCGTCCCGTGCGGACGCAGGATGTCCGCGAAGGAGCCAAGCACCCCAGCGTCGTCCTCGATGTGCTCGAGCACGTTGACCATCACGATCGAGTCAAAACGCTCACCGGCTTCGCTGAGCTGGCGGACGTCGTCCTGCATCACAGTCACGTTCGGCCAAGCGGCGAAGCGCGCCTGCAGGGCGGAGACGCAGGGCGCGGAGAGATCACTGGCGACCACCTCGTGGCCGGGCGCCCAGATCTCTGTGATCGAGCCGAGGCCGGCGCCGACCTCCAGGACACGCTGGCCGAGGTGGGGCGCGATCAGCTCCGCTATCCACCTGAGGTAGTTGGGAGCCGTCTCGTCGGCGACGTCGAGGTTGTGGTCGTGCTGCCCCGTCTCGGCCGGACGGTCCAGCGCCTTGGGGTGAACGTAACCCACCGCGGGCGCAGGTCTCAGGTGGCGTGTCAGAGACGTGCTCAAGCGCTGGGACGGTAGCAACGATGCGGGCCCACTACGCTTAGCGACGTGGCCGCCACTGCGCACACCACCCGGTACTTCGAGGCCGCCGCGCAGCTCGCGCGCGGGGTCGATCTCGCCGCTGTCGATGAGATGGCCCGGGGTCTGGCCGGCCTGCGCGAGCGTGGCGGGCGGCTGTTCATCCTGGGCGTCGGTGGTGGCGCCGGGCACGCTTCGCACGCCGTCAATGACTTCCGAAAGCTGTGCCGGATCGAGAGCTATGCCCCGACCGACAACGTCTCCGAGCTGACGGCACGAACCAACGACGATGGCTGGGACACGTCGTTCACCGAATGGCTTGCGGTCTCCAGGCTGTCGGCCGCCGACGGGCTGTTCGTGTTCAGCGTGGGTGGGGGTTCGCGGGAGCGCAACGTGTCGATCAACCTCGTCAACGCCATCGAGCTCGCCAAGGAGCGCGACGCTCTCATCTACGGGGTGGTCGGGTCACACGACGGGACTCTGGCCCAGCTCGCCAATGTCGCGATGGTCATCGAACCACCGGCTGACCTGAAGACGCCGCTGGTCGAGGCGTTTCAGGCGGTCGTGTGGCATGCGCTGGTCTCCCATCCGGACCTCGCCGTACAGGCCGGACACTGGGAGTCGCTAAGCGCCGCCGACGGGCATGGCTCATAGGGCAGTCTTCGTCGACCGCGACGGCGTGATCAACCGGTTGGTCCCGGACCCCGTCAGCGGCCGGCCCGAGTCGCCGCTGGCGGTGGACGACGTTGAGCTGATCGAGGGAGCCGTCGGGGCGCTGCGCCGACTCGCGCTGGGCGGGTGGCGCCTGATCGGGGTGTCCAACCAGCCCGCGGCGGCGAAGGGTCTGGTCCCGTTGTCGCGGATCCAGGCCGTCCAGGCCGCGATCCTGGGACGGCTGCAAGACGCGGGAGTCACCTTCGACGACTTCCGGCTCTGCCTGCATCACCCCGATGGCGTCGTGCCCGAGCTCACGCGCTTATGCGAGTGCCGAAAGCCCGCTCCCGGAATGCTGCTGGCCGCCGCCTCGGGCGAGCGGCTGGACTTATCCGGCTCGTGGATGATCGGGGACACCGATGCCGACGTCGCCGCCGGTCGCGCGGCTGGTTGCCGGACGATCCTCGTCGAGCATCCGGCCAGCCGTCACAAGCGGTCGGGCGCCACGGTTGCCGACGCCGTGGTCGGCGACCTCACCGCGGCCGCCGAGCTCATCCTCCGGGCGGGAGAGTAGAGTTGAGTGCCGTGCGCGATGACCTGAGCGTCAAGATCTTCGCTGACGGTGCGGATTTGGACGTGATCCTCGGTTTGGCGTCCGATGGGCGGATCTCCGGGTTCACCACCAACCCGACGCTGATGTGGAAGGCCGGGCTCACCGACTACGAGGAGTTCGCCAAGCGGCTGTTGGAGCGGATCGACACTCACCCGATCTCGTTCGAGGTATTCGCCGACGACGTTGATGAGATGCGCCGTCAAGCGACGATGATCTCCGGCTGGGGCGAGAACGTCTACGTGAAGATTCCAGTGTCGACCACCGGTGGCGAGTCAATGGCGCCGTTGGTGCGTGAGCTGTCAGAGAGCGGCGTCAAGGTCAATGTCACCGCGGTGTTCACCACCGCGCAGGTGGAGCTGCTCACCGAGGCCGTCAAGGAGGGAGCTCCGTCGTACATCTCGGTGTTCGCGGGCCGCATCGCGGATGCCGGGGTCGACCCGGTACCCGCAATGGCGCGGGCCGTCGACATCATGGTGGCCGCCCCGCGCTCGGAGCTGATCTGGGCCTCGCCGCGCGAGGTGCTCAATGTGGTCCAGGCAGACCAGGTCGGGTGCCACATCATCACCCTCACCAACGACCTCCTCAAGAAGCTCGACCTCCTCGGCAAGGACCTTCTGCAGTACTCGCTCGAGACCGTGCAGATGTTCCGCCGCGATGCCCTCGCCGCGGGCTTCAGCGTCTGATCGCCATGTCCCGTATCCGGACGACCGGCCAGCCCGGGCCGCTTGGTCGCCGCGCTGCCCCGCCCACATCATGAGCGTCATCTTCACGCAGGCACCGCTCCGGATCTCGCTCGGCGGGGGAGGGACCGACCTGCCGTCCTACTACTCCGAACATGGTGGCTTCCTGGTCGCCGGGGCGATCGACAAATACGTGTACATGCTCATCCACACCGTCTTCCAGCGCCGCTACCTGATGAAGTACTCCGAGACCGAGGACGTCCAGGAGATCGGCGAGATCAGACACCCGATCTTGCGTGAGACGCTCGCGCGCCACTGGCGCGGAAACCCCCTGGAGATCGCCTCGGTGGCCGACGTGCCGTCGCGGACCGGCATGGGCTCTTCGGGTGCCTTCACCGTGGCGCTGATCAAGGGGCTGGCCCACGCGCGGCGAACGTCCATCACCCCGGGTGCGCTGGCCGAGGCGGCGTCAGAGATCGAGATCGGCGTGTTGAATGAGCCGTGCGGGAAGCAGGACCCGTACGTCGCCGCCCACGGAGGCATCTGCGCCTACACCTTCCAGCCCGATGGTGGCGTGACGGTTGACCCCTTGGAGCTGGCGCCCGAGACACTGCGCGGCCTGCGCGACCAGCTGCTCCTGTTCTACACCGGAGAGGCGCGGGACGCGTCAGCCGTGCTGAGCGATCAGGACCAGCGAACCAGGGTTCGCGACGACGAGATGCTCCAGAATCTGCACCGCACCAAGGAGATGGGCGTCCGTTCCCGGGACCTGCTGGTCGAAGGAGACCTGTTCTCCTACGCCGAGCTCATGCACGAGCACTGGCTCAACAAGCGAGAGCGGTCGCCCGGCATGGCCACTGACCGGATCGATGAGCTGTACACGCTGGCTCGCCGCAGCGGGGTCGTCGGCGGCAAGCTGGTCGGGGCGGGCGGCGGTGGCTTCCTGCTCGTCTACGCGCGCCATCCCGCGGACACGCGACAGGCCATGGCCGCTGCCGGAGCGGTGGAGGTCCCGTTCGACTTCGAGTTCTCCGGTGCCACGTCAAGCGAATACACCTGAGCTGCCGGCAGCCCGACGATGCCTGATCCGCTGCCGCCGATCTGCATCCTCGCCGGTGGTCTGGGAACGCGTCTCGGCGACAGGGTGCAGGACACCCCCAAGCCGCTGCTCGAGGTCGCGGGCGCGCCGTTCCTCATCCACCAGTTGAGGCTGCTGGCCGAGCACGGCGCGCGCCGCGCAGTCATCAGCGTGGGGTATCTCGGCGACCTGATCGAGCAGCGGGTCGGCCCAGAGCAGTTTGGCATCACACTCCACTACAGCCACGACGGGGCCACTCCGTTGGGGACCCTGGGCGCGATTCGCAAGGCCGCGCCGCAGCTCGGCGGTCGCTTCCTCATCCTCTACGGCGACACGTACCTCCAGCTCGACTACGCCGGCGTCACCCGGGCTTGGGCCGACAGCCGTCTCCCGGCGATGATGACCGTCCTGCGGAATCAGGGGCGCTGGGACACGAGCAACGCCACCTTCGACGGGCGTTTGGTCACCCGGTATGACAAGCGCTCTCCGGACCCGTCGATGGACTGGATCGACTATGGCCTTGGCGGGTTGACCGCCGAGGTGCTGGAGCTCGCCGCGCCGGCGGCGAGCGAGCTTGCGGATCTCTATCACGAGCTGGCAGCGGCCGGGCACCTCTTCGGCTACGCCGCGACCGAACGCTTCTATGAGATCGGGACGCCGTCGGCGCTTGCCGAGACGGAGGAGTTCCTGGCGCGCTCCGCTGATCAGCTCAGCAGCGATGGACCGGTGCCGCAAGGCCCCGCGTGGCACGCGATCGTCCTCAGCTGGAACCGCCGAGACGACACGCTCCGGTGCCTGGAGTCGCTCTCGAATATCGGGCGCGCCGACCTGGGGATCATCTGCGTCGACAACGGCTCCATCGACGGCTCAGTCGAGGCCGTGCGCGATCGGTTCCCCGAGGTGACCCTGATCGAGGCGGACGAGAATCTGGGGTATGCAGGGGGGAACAACCTGGGCCTGCGCTACGCGCTTGAGCATGGGGCGCAACGGGTGGTGCTGGTCAACAACGACGCGACCGTGGCTCCCGACGTCATCGAGGGCTTTGAGCAGGCCATCACGCGAGCGACCTGCCGCGGGCATCCTGGCTGGCAAGGTCTACTTTGCCGACCGGCCGCGGGTGGTTTGGTTTGCCGGTCAGCGCGTCAACACCCGGCTGGGCTACTCGGGGCGCCCGCGGGGCTGCGGACGTGTCGACGACGGGCGCTATGCCGACGTCGTGGACACCGGGCGCGCGGTGGGAGCGCTCATGGTGATCTCCCGCGACGTGCTGGAGACGGTGGGGCTGTTCGATGAGGACCTGTTCGCCTATGTCGAGGACGTCGACCTCGCGCTGCGCGCACGGGAGGCCGGCTTCGGGGTTGTCGTCGCGCCCCAGGCGCGGGCGTGGCATGCCGTGTCGGCGTCGACGGGAGGCGAGGCGGCCTCGACCCACACCCTGTACTACGGCGTGCGCAACACCGTCACGGTGCTGGAGCGGCGCCGGCCGCTCGGTCGCCTTGCCACGGTCGCTCGCCGGGGTTCGATCCTGGCCACCTACAGCCTGCACGCGCTGACCCGGGCGGACCGCCGAGCGGCGCTCGCCGCGGTCCGTGAGGGCTTTTCGGACGCGCGCGCCGGCCGTCTCGGGATCCGCCCCGCCGCTCAGTCGCCGCTTGCGAGCGCCCGCCGGTAGGAGGTCAGAGTCTGCTCGGCGGCCCGCCGCCAGGTGAATGCTGCCGCTCGTGCGACCCCGGCCGAGGCGAGCCGCCTGCGGAGCCCCTCGTGGGTCAGCACGAGTTCGATCGCGGCCGCCATATCCGGGGTGCGCTCGGGGGCAAAGTGCAGCGCCGCGTCGCCCGTGACCTCGCGCAGTTGCGGGATGTCCGAACAGGCGACGGGAACCCCGCGGGCCATCGCCTCGAGCGCCGGCAGGCCGAAGCCCTCGTAGAGCGATGGCAGCACGACAAGCTCTGCGAGTGCGTACAGGCCGTCGAGATCCGCGGCGGCTACGAACCCGGCGAGATACACGTCGCCCGACACCCCTGGCGCCATCGACTTCTCGAGCAGCCGCGGCCCGTCGGTGCCGGGGCCGGCGAGGACCAGCACTGGCCGACGTGCCTCCGGAACGAGCGCCATCGCGTCGAGCAGGCGGTCAAGGTTCTTGTGCGGCAGATCGCTGCCGACGGCCAGCACGACTGGCCGGTCGCCCAGCCCGAACCGAGCCCGTAGCTCGCCGGTGCTCGGGCGCTCGGCCGCGTCCGGAAGCCGTACGCCGTTGGGGATGACGTCGATGCGGTCGGGCGCGATCCCGAGCTTCTCCGTGATCTCATGGCCCGACGCCTGTGACACGGTGATGACGCGGTCAGCCCGGCGAGCGGCCGCCTCCAGCAGCACCGCGGTGCCGAGACGGCGGGCAGGCGTGAGCAGCCCGGGGACGGCGCGGTACTGGAGGTCGTGGAGGGTGATCACCCGCCGGAACGGTCCTGACGCCGGCGCAAAGTTGGCGAGTGAGTGGAGGATGTCGATCCCGGCTCGCCGGCCCGCTGCCGGAAGCCGGACGAGCTCGCCGAACGCCCACCGGTCGGGCCGCCGCGCCGAGATCGGCAGGCGTACAACGTCCATCGCGCCACGAAGCTCCCCGATGAGCTCCGGGGTCGCCTCGCGCCCGACGAACGCTGTCGCCCGCAGCTGCGGCTCGACGGCCACCATGGCGGCGATCAGCTCGCGGGCGTAGGTCTCGCGCCCGCCGGTTTCGCCGGGGATCAGGAAGAGGAGGTCAAGTCCGACACGCATCATCGGAAGGTGGGCGCGCTCAGTACGGCGCGACGAGCCGTCAGGACGCTGCCCGCGCCCGGCCAGGGAATCCGGCGACCGATCAGAGCCTCAGACCCACGCGAGCAGCACCGCGCGATCACCTTGGACATATTGAGCGTTATTGTGAGGTGCCGGCGGGAGGAACTCGGTTCGGGCGAAGCCCGCCACCTGTTCCATCTGCTCCAACGCCGCGCGGTTCGGGACGAGACTCGAGCGGCCTGTGGGCAAATCATCCCTCGCTGCAGACGAGATCGATGGCGGTCCGCCGTGGGCAATGCGCCAGAACCTCCCTGACCGGCGGCTCGATCATCTCCGCTCGCGACCGGTGCACGCACTCGAGCTCCGGGTTCAGAAGGGTCATCTGGATGTTGCCGGGCAAGTACCACGGACGCATCCAGTTCGGCTCGCGTGTCAGCTCCGTCCGGAGTTTAGGCGCAATCCGGCGCCGAGACCAGGTCGGGATCATCGAGTCCTGTGGAGGAACCCGCCAGGATGGCAGGTGACGCCATAGAGCTCGAGATCTGGCCGCACGACAAAGCCACTCGCCTCACTTGAGCCCAGCCAGGATGAGAGGGCTGGCAGCACCCCGCGGGGCCAATCGTCCGCGACTCGGAGCTCCTCGATGTCTACGCATCCGTCCTCGACGACGAAGAAGCCATCCACGGCAACGAACCGCGAGAAACCACGCAGGGCGGCGAGGGTCGTCTCATAGGTGTGGGCGGTGTCCTCGACGACTAGGCACCGTGCGTCGTCCGGCAGTGCGAGCGCCACCTGATCGGGGAGTTCAAAGTCGGTGACACTCCCCTCGATCAGCTTGATATCAACCGCGTAGTCGGGATCGGCGGCCGCGAGGAACTCTCTTGCACGTGTCAGGTCGTTGTCAACGCCGACGACGAGCTTCGTGGACGAGGCGCGATATCGGCCCAATGCGTGGAGTCGATCACGGAACCACAGGGAGGAGCCGCCGAACTGCACTCCGAGCTCGATCACCACATCGGCACGCGATGCCCACAGCAGGTGCTCGTAGACACGCAGATCCTCGGGGAACTTCGATAGAGGCACCCCGGCGTAGCTGTCCTGTGTGTGCTGACGTAGCCGCGAGCGAACGTAGGCCTCGACGGTCTGGTCAAGGTCCGTTTCCACGGTTGGTGGCAGCGCATGTTGCACGGGCCAGAGCCTAGATGAAGGAGAGCGCGAGCCGCACAAGCCGCCAGTACCCCGCCTGGAGCCGCGCGGGCAGGCCGGCGCCGTCGAGCGGGAGGAAGTCACTGTCCAGCGCTGCGGTGAGGTGGGCGCGAACTGCGCGCGGCGCTCAGCTCGGCCGTCGCCTGCACGGATCGCCGCCGGCGCAGCGTGGCCGGCAGATCAGTGACCACCGCGAGCTCGGCGCGGAGCTTGGCCCCCAGCCAGCCATTGGCGGCGGCGATGGCCACGAGCGCAAGCTCGGCGGCGAGCAGGGCGGGAGCGAGGAGCGCGAGGAGCGCCGCCGGGTAGACCGAGAGGACGGTGCGGAGCCGGTTGCGCTCGAGCCAGAACCACTTGCCGGTCCCCTTCTCGAAGTCGTAGCTGTGCACGACGTGGGCGTCGGGCACCACCCCGACGCGTTCCCCTGACAGCCAGATACGCAAGCCCAGGTCCAGATCCTCTCCGTAGAGGAAGTACGCGACGTCGAGCCCGCCGAGGCGATCCCAGGTGGTGCGGCGCATCGTCATGGCCGCGCCCGACGGGAACGCCACCTCGGCGGTGTCCACGGGCAGGGCAGAGACCGGTTTCCCGCAATCGCCCGCCCAGCCCATGCCGAGAAAGTGAACGACGCCGCCGTCCGTGTTGATCGTGTCATCGGGTTGGAGCACGGCGGCCTGCCACGCACCCCACTGTGGGGTGCCGGCTCGCGGCCGCACGGAGGTGGTCCAGGCAGCCGGGGGCCGGATACGAGTCCGGGTTGAGGAACAGCAGTAGGGGCGCCGACGTTGCGCCCGCACCGAGATGGCAGCCGCCGGCAAAGCCGAGGTTGGCGCCCGCTTCAATGACGCGGCCCCGCTCCCCGGCGGCACGCGCGACATCAGAGCTTCCGTCAGCAGACAGGTTGTCGACGACGACCAGCTCATCGTCGGCGGCCAGTTGGGGCAACACGGCCTCCAAGAGGGCCGGCAGATGGTCGGCCGAGTTGTGGCTAACCACCACGACGGCAAGCGCGTCCGCGGGCGCCACGCGGGTCAGCCGGCGCGGGTGAGCTCGCCGGGGGATCGCTCGGTTTCGTGCTGCTCGGTTCGCGCCGCCGCGTCGAGTCGTTTCTCCACCTGCTCGAGGCGGTGTTGGAGAATGCCCACCCGCTGGGCCAGCACCTTGTTCTGGTCCGTGAGGCTCGAGATGGCCAGTGAGAAGTGCAGCAGCAGCAGCAGTTCGACGCCGAAGGCAACCGCGAACAACAAGGACGGCGGGTAGTGGATGCCGACCTTGAACGCGATCGTCGTGAGCAGGCCCTTCCACGCGGCCAGCAGGAGCAGCACGAACGCCGAGAGCAGCCAGAGGATCGCGTAGCGCTCCATGAGCGCCTTGCGGCGGACGAGCTCGAGGATGAAGATGATGAGGCCGCCCGTAAGGGCGATCGCGATGAGGCGTTGAGTCGTATCAGCCATCAGATGGCCGTACGGGCGCTCACCGGTGGATCTCCGGGCTCGAGCGTCGGGTGCCTGCGGAACAGGCCAACGAACACGGCGAGAAGCACCTTGGTCATGTAGTAGGCGGCCTGCATCGAGGAGATCGCCGACGCGCCGGAGGTCCGCGCCCGCATTCGTACCGGGACCTCGCAGCTGCGTAGCCGGTGGCCATGAATGAGCAGAAGCGCCTCGACCTCGGGGTAGTCGTGCGGGTAGTCCGAGGCGAAGAGCCGGATACCCGTCCGGTTGGTCAGCCGGAAGCCGGATGTCGGGTCGGTCACCGGTTGGCGGGTGATCCGCGAGAGCAGCGCAGCGAAGATGCGGATGCCGACGCGACGAGACGCCGAAGAGCGAAACCCCTCGCCGTCGGCGTCCAGGAACCGCGATCCGACGACCATGTCGATCTCAGGGTGGGCGTGCATGTGGGCGAGGAGCTCGGGGATGTGGCGGGCATCGTGCTGGCCGTCACCGTCGACCTGGATCGCAACCTCGTACCCATTCTCGTGGGCGTAGACGTAGCCCGTCTGGACGGCGCCGCCGATCCCGAGGTTGAACGGAAGGCGCAGGACCGTCGGCCCCCGCCGTGGCGGCCTGGACAGCGGTGCCATCCGTCGAGCCGTCGTCCACGACGACGACGTCGAACTCGGGTGCCCACTGCCGGATCTCGGCAACAGTCGCCGAGATGGCATGAACCTCATTCAGGGCTGGGACGATGGCGAGGTATCGGTTCACACGTAGCCAGCTTTGCTAACGGACCTAAACGTCCTGGATCGCGCAGAGTTTCGGGTCTGCCGAGGTTCGCCGCCTGTCAAACCCTAGCGGCTGACCCCGATACGGCCTACCCGCGCCGCCGGATCCAGAACGCTCCCGGACTGACACCGGGGGCAAACGACGGGATCGCTGCGCCCAGGCGCTCGGGGTGGGCGCGGGCCACCGCCTGGGCGCCGACCAGGACCTCCCAGCCCGTGTTGCCGCTGAGGAACGCCTGGAGGAGGTACTGCTCGGTCCAGAAATGCGCCCCCTCGAGGTGCGCGCGCGAGTAGGGATACGGCAGGAAGATGTCATGGAAGTGGACGATGACGCCAGGGGCGAGCAGGGGGAGCACATCGAGCACGATCCGGTTGACGTCGCCACCCTCCTTGACGGTGTGCGTCGTATCCACGAAGAGCACGTCGCCCTCAGTGAGCGACGCGAACACGTCGTCGGCGACGCCCTGGATGCCGAGCCGCGTGACCGGCCACTCCGCCGGGAGTCGCGGCGACGGGTAGGGGTCGTAGGTGTGCAGCGTGTCGGGACCGCCACCGCCGCGAGCGAGCGCTTCGCGAATGATGAGCGTCGAGAATCCAGAGCCGAGCTCGACGATCCGCCGCGGGGCGAAGCGGCGGACGATCGCATACAGAAGCTCGGCGTCGACGCTTTCGTAGGTCGCATTGGCCAGATGGAAGCGATGCGGGCCGGCCTCCGCCTCGGTCCGCGGCGGCGCCCACTCGCGGCAGAACTCCGCCAGTTGTCCTTCGACGAAGTCCATTTGCGCGCCGGTGTCGAACGCAATACCCCGCATGGGACTCGGCCGCTCGAAGAACCCGGCCGGCAGCGAGACGAGGTCAGGGATCGGCGAGTCGTAGTTGGCGAACACGAGATCGAAGCCGACGAGCCGCAGCGTCCGGCGCGCGATCAGATAACCATCGCGCAGACCCTTCGCGTAGACCGGCATCGCGGTCGTCCGGCTCAGCCGGTCCCGGAAGCTCATCGCCGCCGATACAGGACGTCGAACGGCGAAAGTGGCTCGACGAACTCGTAGCGGGCGCCGAGGACCGACTCAATCGCTGCGCGGGAGGTGGCGTGCTCGCGGATCTCGACGAGGAGCCACTTCGGGGCGTACCGAGTGAAATCAAGTCCACCGAGGACCTGGACCTCGAACCCCTCGACGTCGAGGGAGAAGAAGTCGATCTCGGGCGCGCCGACCTCGTCGAGGATCGACGTGAGCGTCCGCGGCGTTGCGCTGAAGTCGTGCTCCGGCTCCTCCTGCACGACCGCATGGGCGGCTCGCACCCAGTCGCGGTCGTCGGTCTCCGACCCCCGCGCGCCGACCACTGTCGTCATCATGCCGCCGTAGACGAGCTGAACCCGATCGGCGCCGTAGTCCTCGGCGACGAGTGCGCAGTTGAAGACGTGGTCGCTGGGCCGCTCACGCAGCGTGGCGTCAAACAAGGCGGGAACGGGCTCGACCAGTACGCCACGCCACCCTCGCGCGCGTTCGAGCAGGTAGGTGTTGGACTGGTGAAATCCATCGTTGGCGCCCGCCTCGATGAAGAACCCGCCCTCGTAGTCCAGGTAGCGAGAGAGCTTGCGGTCCATGTCAAACAGCGCCGGGGCCGACCGTGAGAAGTTCCCGCGCGCCTCGAGGCTCCGCCGGATCGCACGCTCTGCGGCGCGCCGGGAGCGCCAGACGGCGTCGCGCGCGGGCTTGGGGAGACGGTGCAGGCTGTGCGTGGCGGTGGACCGCCAGCCGGTCGTCCCGCCCGGCAGCTCACCTGACGTTGAGTCGTCGGGGGACGGGCATGGGCACGGATGCTATGACACGCCGGGCGCTGCACCGCGGTGTCGGAGCGCGCGCCACAGCTCGAACGGGACCGCGCGCAGGAGCCACGCAATCGCGAAGTAGACGACGCTGACGATGATGATGCGAACCACGCTCGAGCTCGTCAACACCACCGCGGCCGTGAGGGCCGCGGCGATGGCAGCCACGAGGCGGGGCACGATTCCCAAGGACACGCGGAGATTCGCGTCGTGCCAAGCGAGGCTGACCGCATACGCGACGGCGAGGACGCCCTCGGCGATCGTCGGCGCAATGGCCGCACCCCGAGCGCCCTGGTCCGGAATGAGGATCACTGCCGCGATGGTCGCGACGAGCACAGCGGCGCCGTTGCACCACAACAGGCTTCGATAGCGCTGCAGCGAGAGCAGCGTGTACCCGAAGGTGGCTGCGAGGAAGCTCGTGATGATCGCGATGCCCTGGATCTGCAGGACCTCGACAGCTGGGCGAAAGCGAGGGCCGCCAATCACGGCGATGCCGAACGGAGCGCCGACGACGACGGCCAGCGACATCCAACTGCCGAGCAGCAGCGCAACCTCAAAGAGACGCTGGAGCACATAACGCAGGCGTGCGGGATCGTTGTGCGCCGCCCGAGCGAGGATTGGGAAGCTCGCGGTGATGATCATCCACGGCAGCGTCGTCAGCACCTCGACGATCCGGAACGCGACGGCGTAGTAGCCCGCCTGCCGGCTCGTCGATAGATAGGGGATCAGGACCAGAGCCTCCCGGAAGTAGACGATCCCGACCGCCGCGGCCACCGCGTACGGCAACGTGCGCCGCAGGAGCTCCCGCCAGGTCTCGAGGTCGAACGCTGGCCGGATCACGACCCGGCCGTGCAGGAGGATGGCGCTGAGGATGAGCAAGGCGGTCCCGGACAGGATCGTCGCCCCCAGGAAGGCGACGACACCGGCCGCGGCAAGGACAAGCAGGACGTAGATCGCCGCGAGGATGCCGAGTCGCAGCGTGTCCAGCACCGCGACCATCCCGATCCGGATGTCGTTGAACAGCGGGACGGTGAAGTTCTCGGCGACGATCGTGACGATCAGTCCCGCGCCGGCGACGAGGATGCCGAGCGTGATCGCATGAGGCGAGCCCAGCAGAGCCGCGACGCCGGCCGCGAGCAGCACACCGACGCTCGTCCCGGTGATCCTGAGTCCGATGACGTTGCGAAGCAGGGCCGTGCGTCCGGCTTCGTCGCGGGTGGCGAACTCCCGGATGGCCAGCGTCGTCAGCCCGGCCTCGGTGAACCCGGCGATGATGAAGATGATGGCCGTCACCGTCCCGAAGTACCCATACCGGGACGGCCCCAGATGACGGGTCACCAGTGGCACCGAGACGAGACTGAACAGCAGCCCGACACCGAAGCCGGCGACCCGCACGATTCCGCCGCGGATGAAGCGGACGCCGGCGTCGGCGGCGTCGGCGGCGTGGACCGGCTCGACCGGCTCGTCGCTCATCGCCGCCGCCCTACGCGCGGTGCGCCAGCACGTGCCACTGCACGACCAGGAACTCGGTCGAGCGGCCCCCGGTCAGCCGCGCAAGCGCCTGGCGCGTCGGCGAGATCGTCGGGTGCGACCGGGAGTCGATGACGAAGCCGGCCGACGTGATCGCCGTCTCGATGTCGTGCGGGGTGAACCATCTCAGGTGGGTGTCGTCGCGATGTCCGTGTGCCTGGTAGGCGAACGTGCCGCGCAGCATGACGTCGACCATGAGCGACAGGTGCCGCGCGTTGGGGACCGACACGTGGAGGCGGGCCCCAGGCGAGCCCGACCGGTGCAACTGAGCCAGCACCGCCCAGGGGTCCACGAGGTGCTCGAGCACGTCGTAGCAGAGGATGGTGTCGAACGGCCCGTCGAGACCGGCGAGCAGTTCCTCGCACGAGCCCACCATGACCTCGTCGTAGACCGCGCGAGCGCGCTCCGCGGCGGCCGGGTCGATCTCGATCCCGACGAGCCGGTCCGGATGCCGCGGACGCAGCAACGACCCCGTCGAGCCCGCGCCACAACCCACGTCAAGTACGCGCCCGAGCGGGTCAGGCAACAGCGGGACCATGTCGGTTCGTACGGCGCTGTAATAGTCGGCGGGCTTGACCTCGGTCATGCTGCGGAGGGAGCTTAGGGCCTCATCGCGATAATCCCCGACCGTGACCGCCCAACCCTCTCGACGGCCTCGCGTCGTGCTTCTGCGCGGGTATTCGGCCAACCCGTGGGATCTCCGCCCCTGGGAACTGCTCGCCGATCGCTACGACGTGAGCGCAATCGTTACCGCGAGCAACGAGCATGAGACCGGCGCTCTCCCGGTCGCTGCGATTCCGGCGCGGGCGATGCGTGACCGCCTGCCCCGCGGCCGCCTCGGCCGGGCAGCCGCCTACGCCGTCGGAGACCGGTACGACGACCTCGAGTCACTGCTGACGGGGGCGGACATCGTCCACGCCGCGGAGCTGCACACGTGGTTCAGCGCCCAGGCGGCCAGGCTACGGGCCCGGCTCGGTTTCCGCCTGGCACTGACCGTCTGGGAGACGATTCCGTTCCTGGAGGCCTACCGCTGGCCGCGCGAGCGGGGGTATCGCCGCGCGGCGCTGGCCGCCGCGGACATCATGCTGCCGGCGACCGAGCGCGCGCGCCGGGCGCTCGCGCTCGAGGGGGTCGAACCGGGGAGAATTGAGCTCGTTGCGCCGGGAATCGACACCGATCGTTTCGCAGCTGGCTCCACTGACCCCAGCAGTTCGGACCATCTCATCCTGTCGCCGGGGCGCCTGGTCTGGGAGAAGGGCCACCAGGATGTGCTGCGCGCCGTCGCTGGCCTGCGCCGCGGGCTGCTCGGCCCGGCGCCCTCGCTGCGGCTGCTCGTCGTCGGCGCCGGGTCTGAGGCCAAGCGGCTGCGGCGCCATGCCGCCGAGTTGGGCATCGGTGACATCGTCGAATTCCGCTCCTCGGTCCCCTACGCCGAGATGCCCGCGCTCTACCGGCGGGCCTCGGGCATGGTGTTGGCGAGCCTCCCGCGCCAGGGATGGGAGGAGCAGTTCGGAATGGTCCTGGCCGAGGCGATGGCGAGCCAGACGGCCATCGTCGCCGCGCGGAGTGGCGCCATCGCCGAGGTCGTCGGTCCCGAGGGGGCGCTCGTCGAGCCGGGCGACTGGTACGAGCTCGCCGCGGCGTTGCGCGATGGGCCACTCAGCCGCCCCCCGGGCGAGCGCGTCGCCCATGACCCCGAGCGGGTCCGGCGGTTCTCGCTCTCGGCGGCGGCCGAGCGCCTGGACGCCGTGTACACGCGACTGCTGAACTAGCCGCTACGGACCGGCGGCGTGCCCGGGACGACGGTATGGTGACCACCGGTTCGCGCCATGCAGACACTCCCCACCACACTTGCCGGCACGGTTCTCCTCGGTCCCGCTGTCCACGGCGACGAGCGGGGCTTCTTCCTGG
>CAVWWN010000019.1:0-32924 GCA_963758705.1 uncultured Actinomycetota bacterium
CGTCGATGTGCGCGATGCCGGCGCGGTCCGCGCCGTGTTCACGGCCGCGACGCCGGAACTGGTCTTCCATCTCGCCGCGCAGATCGATGTCCGCCACTCCGTGGAGCACCCGGTCGACGATGCCCAGACCAATGTGCTGGGAGCGATCAACGTGCTCGAGGCTGCGCGAGAGGCGGGTGTGCGCCGCGTGGTCAACACCTCGACGGGCGGCGGTCTGTACGGCGACGCCGACGTGCTCCCCACGCCCGAGGACAGCCCGATCCGGCCGCTGGCCCCGTATGGCCAGAGCAAGCTATGCGTCGAGGGCTACTGCGCCCTCTACACCCGCCTGCACGGCCTCTCCACCGTCTCGGTGCGCTACGGCAACGTCTATGGCCCGCGCCAGGACGTGCACGGCGAGGCCGGCGTGGTGGCGATTTTCTGCGGCCATCTCATCGACGGCACCGCGCCGACGGTGTTCGGCGACGGCGGCCAGACGCGTGACTGGGTCGACGTGTCCGACGTGGTGAGAGCCAACCTGATGGCCGCAGATTCGGCCATCAGCGAGCCGGTCAACATCGGTCACGGCCAGGAGACCTCGGTGCTCGATCTGGTGGCCGCGCTCAACGAGGTCTCGCCGGAGCGTCCTCTCCCCGACCCGATCTTCGTCCCCGAGCGTCCTGGCGAGGTGCGCCGCAGTTGCCTGGACGTGACCCGCGCCCGCACTGAACTGGGCTGGGAGCCGCGCGTGTCACTACGCGACGGCCTGCGCACGATTCTCGACGGCCTCTGACCGGCGGCCCTGCCGGTGGTCATCCCATGACCCCGCTCGCCACGGTCGCCATTCCGGTCCGCAACGCAGGTCCGGTTCTCGCCGATGTCTTGGAGGCCGTGCTGGCCCAGCGCGTGCCCGGTGAGGTCGAGTTGCTCGTCTGCGACTCCGGCTCGACGGATGGCTCGGCCGAGTTGGCTGCCCGAGCCGGGGCGACGGTGATCAGGATCGCTCCGGCGGAGTTCTCCCACGGGCGCACCCGCAACCTGCTGATGACGCGCGCCGCGGCGCCTTATGTGGCCTTTCTCACCCAGGACGGGGTGCCCGCCGACCACCTCTGGCTGAGCCGCCTCCTCGCGGGGTTCGCGCTCGCCGACGACGTCGGACTTGTGTTCGGACCCTACGCACCGCGTTCCGGCGCGAGCCCGATGGTCGCGCGCGAGCTCACCGAATGGTTTGCCTCCTTCGCACCAGACGGGCGTCGCCGTGTCGATCGGCTCGAGCAGGGCGAACGCGGCGCGCCGGCGCGGGCGCTGCTGGGGCCCCGAGGGTTCTTCAGCGACGCCAACGGTTGCGTGTCGCGCGCGGCCTGGGAGCGCGTCGCGTTCCGCGACATCGCGTATGCCGAGGACCACGCCCTGGCCCTCGACGCGATGCGGGCGGGGTTCGCCAAGGTGTTCATCCCCGACGCGGCGGTAGTCCACTCCCACGAGTACTCGGCCTGGGGCTGGCTCCAGCGGGCCTTTGATGAGGGCCGCGCCTTACACGCGATCTACGACTGGCGCGAGCCGTTGCGCCCGCGCACTATGGCGCTCAACGTGTGGGGGCGCGTGGGCGCCGACTGGCGCTGGTCGCACGGGCACGGCGAGGCGCTGCGCGGGATAGCAGCGGTGCGCTACCTGGCGGGCTCGGCCGGACACCACGCGGCGCGCACGCTTGGCGTGGCGCTGGGCACGCGGGCCGACCGGCTGCCTCCTGCGCTCACGCGGCAACTATCGCACGAGGGCCGGGCAGGCTGACCGTCCGGCGTCCGGGACCCCTGGCGCTACCCTTGCCCGCATGTCAGCACCGGCTATCGACGGCGGGCGGCTCCCCGCGGTGGTCGCGCGTTCGGTCAGCAAGACGTTCACGGTCCCCGAGGAGCGCCGCCACACGCTCAAGGAACGCGCGCTGCACCCCCGACGGCAGATCAAGCACCAGACCTTCCGTGCGCTCAACGACATCTCGTTTGCCGTCGACTCGGGGGAGTTCTTCGGGATCGCGGGTCGCAACGGCAGCGGCAAGAGCACGCTGCTGAAGTGCCTGGCCGGGATCTACCGCGCCGATGGCGACATCTGGTGCCGTGGTCGGATGTCCACGTTCATCGAGCTGGGCGTCGGGTTCAACCCGGACATGGCCGCCCGCGACAACGTGGTGATGAACGGGATCATGCTCGGCCTCTCCCCCCGCGAGGCGCGGAAGCGCTACGACGCCGTGATCGAGTTCGCCGAGCTCCAGGAGTTCAAGGACCTCAAGCTCAAGAACTACTCGTCGGGGATGTTCGTCCGTCTGGCGTTCTCGGTGGCCATCCAGGTCGATGCCGACGTCCTGCTCATCGACGAGGTGCTGGCGGTCGGCGACGCCGCCTTCCAGCAGAAGTGCTTCGACGTCTTCAACGACATGCGCGACAGCGGCAAGACGATCGTCTTCGTCACCCACGACATGGGCACCATGCAGCGCTTCTGTCACCGCGCGCTGCTGCTTGAGCGCGGGTCGCCCGTCTACCTCGGCGACCCCCGGGAGGTCGCAGACCGCTACCTGGAGATCAATTTCGGTCGCGATCCCGACGCGGCGAGCACGGCCGACGCGCGCGGCGGAGACGGTGAGGCGCGGGTGCTGGAAGCCTGGGTTGAGGATGAGCAGGGCGAGACAGTCACGATCGCACAGCAGCACCAACGCATGACCCTCAATGCGCGGGTGGCATTCATGGTCGACGTGGAGGACCCCTCGGCCAGCGTGTATGTCCTGAACGAGGAGCACAAGGCCATCCTTGTGGCCAACACCGCGGTCGACAATGAGCACACCGGGAACTTCCGCGTCGGGGAGGAGGTGGTGATCTCGTTCACCTTCGACAACGTGCTGGCGCCCGGCCGTTACAGCCCGATGTTCACCCTCGCGCACCGCGGCTCGGGTCTCGATCTCATGGATCGCTTCGAGGGGGCGTTTTCCTTCGTGGTCACGGCCACCACCCCCCAGGGCGGGCTCATCGACGTTCCGGTCCAGGCGGCGATTACCCGCTCGGCCGAGATGGTTCCCGACCCTGGCGGTATCGCCTCCGGCACCGAACGGAGCCCAGCGTGAGCACCCAGGCACCGGCAGTTTCTTACGAGGCTCTCGGGCGCCCGATCAAGGGGCCCAAGGCTCTGCCCGACGACTGGAAGCGGTTCTGGCATCTCACCTACAACATCGCGGTGATGCAGTGGAGGGTGCGGTTCTTCGGCTCTGCGCTTGGGATCGTCTGGCAGCTCGTGCGGCCGCTGCTGCTGTTCGCGGTCCTCTACGTCTTCTTTACCGTGGTGGCCGGTGTGGGCAAGGGGCTCGGTCCCTCGGCGGACTTCTACGGCTCCCAACTGCTGGCCTCGATCGTGCTGTTCACCTTCTTCGGCGAGGCGACCATGGGCGCGGTGCGCAGCGTCGTCGACAGCGAGAACTTCGTGCGCAAGATCCAGTTCCCGCGCCTGGTGATCCCACTGTCAGTCGTGCTACTGGCAATGTTCAACCTGTCGCTCAACCTGATCGTGGTGACGATCTTCGCCCTCATCGAGGGCGTGCGGCCGATGTGGACCTGGTTCGAACTTCCGCTGATCATCGGCATGCTCGCCGTGCTCTGCACCGGCCTGGCGATGCTGCTGTCCGCGCTGTTCGTCTACTTCCGCGACATTCAGCCGATCTGGGAGGTCGTCAACCAGGTCATCTTCTACGCATCGCCCATCATCATCCCGATCGCCACGGTCCGCAAGGAGCTCAGCCCGACGCTGCTGCACATCTACATGCTCAATCCGCTGGCGGTGATCTTCCAGCAGTTCCGGCACGCGTTCATCACCCACGCGACGCCGGGGGCGGCTGAGCTGCTGGGCTCGACTGCCGCTTTGCTGGAACCGCTGGCCATCGTGGCGGCCGTCTTCGCGCTCGGCTTCTACGTCTTCAACCGGACCGCGCCTCACGTCGCCGAAGACCTCTAGAACCGCTGCGCGACGTTCGAGACGATGCCTGGGCGCGCCGGTTTGGTGCCGATCATGCCGAAGGCGACGCCCCCGGACAGGTGGAGCAGCCAGACGAGGTAGGCGCGGCGGCTGAGCCGGCGCGAGCGCAGCCCGTAGCGCAGGATCCGGCCCAGACTGCGCCGGGGCGGCCGCAGGCTCTTGTCGGGCGGGCCGTCCCCGAAGAACGCGTGGTAACGCGGCTCGAGGACCTTCGTGCGAAAGCCGGCGCGCACGGCCTCCCAGCGGTAGCGAGCCGCCCAGTGGGCGTGTTCGTAGCCGTCCCAGTGGGCGACTGACTCGACATGGACCCCGTGCGGATCGCGCAGCGTCTTGAGCGTCTCGTTGACGACTAGCAGCCGACCGCCCGGCTTCAGGACCCGGAACGCCTCGTCCATGGTCCTCCGCAGCCCCTCGGCGTCGTTGTGGTGAAGGACCTCGCAGCAGTACACGTAGTCCAGCGAGTCCGAGGCGATCGGCATGTCGTTCATCGAGCCCAGGACGCGCTCGAAGTGGGAAGTGCCGTCCTCGATGAAATAGTCGGCGGTGTAGAGCCCCTGCAGTTCGGCGGTTGAGATATCGAGCGCGGTGACGCACAGGCCCTCCACCGCGAAGCGGTTGGCGGCCCAGCACGTGTTGGAGCCGACGTCGAGCAGGAGCTCGCCGGGCCGGAAGTCGACCGTCTCAAGCAGCTGGCGCATTGCCACCGTCTGGACGAACCAGTACCCGTCCTGGATGTGGGGCAGCTGGCGTATCCGCTCGCGATCCCAGCCAGTGTTCCGCATGAACTCGGCGAAACGCTCCAGGCCGGCCGCCTCGCGGACGACGTGCGCGGGCGCATCGTGGAGCAGGTGGGCGACTCCGCGGTGCACCGGGAACTCGCTGTCACACGTGCTGCAGATCAGGACGCCCTCCCGTACCTCTCGCTCGTCGGACAGTGAGGCGGTCAGGGCGAGCGTCCGGTCGTGCCGGCAGACAGGGCACCGGAGGGTGACGGGTGCGAACGTGGCCTTCATGCTGTGTGGACTGCTCGGAGGTCAGTCGGCCCGGGCTCGCCGGGCCTCGGGGACAACATGGGTGGAGGGCTCGATACGGCGCGGGCGGGCGACTTGTGAGAGGAACGCCTCGAGCGCGTCGATGCGGGTCCGCCAGGCGTAGTCGGCGGCCGTTCGGATCCCCTCACGGCCCAGCTGCTCGCGCAGCGCGTCGTCGGCGAGAAGCCGCGCCAACGCCGCGCGGACCGCGTCGGCGGTCGGCTCGGGCATCAGGCAGTTCTCTCCGTCGTGGCAGAAGTCGCGATTGCCGTGGGCGTCGGTGCACACGACGGCGCCTCCCGTGGCCATGGACTCCAGCGGGGGCAGGCAGAAGCCTTCGTGCACGGAGGTCTGGACGAACACAGCGGCCTGGTTGAGCAGCTCGTTGACCTGTTCGTCAGACGGCGAGGTGACGTAGCGGACCCCCGGCTCGCCGGCCAGCTCGGGCTCGATCCCGAACAGGCAGAGCTCGGGCCGGGGCTCGGGCAATGCGCGCCATGCGTCGAGCGTGAGCGGTAGGTTCTTGAGCGGGTTGGAACGCCCCAGAGCGAGCACCATGTCGGCCCGTCGCGGCGTCCCATGCAGCGGCCGGAAGTTGTCCAGGTCGATGCCGGGGGGGATAAGGACCGCATCGAGTCCCAGCTCGCGCAGGCGGTCCCGGTTCCATGAGGAGATCGTCATGTAGCGGAACTCGTGGCGGTAGGACGCGAGCACGGCATTCTGGACCACCTCGTTGTTGGAGTAGTAGCTGGTCTCGATGTCCTGAACGAAGTACACGGGAATGCCGCGGAGGATGCTGGCCTCCCACACCGGGCTTGCCGTGTTCCACCAGGTGGCCACCTTGATCGCGTCGATCGGGGCGAGAGCGTCCACCATCTCCTCGTAGTCCGTGAAACTCCGAACCGGAGCTCGGAGGTCAAACCAGTCGGGCGCGTCGCCCAGCGTCCACAGCTCCGCGTCGTGGCCGCGCGCCCGGAGGTGGTTGAGGTGCTCGAAGATGTCCCGGTGGCCGCCGCCGACCCCCGTGTCCTCGGTGACGTAGACGATGCGCAGGCCACCGTCGGGGGTGCACACGTTGCGGTTGTCGAAGAAGTCCCCCCACCGCTCCCAGAACAGGCGCTGCGATACGCGCTCGCGCTCGCCCACCACGGTGCCGCGGGTCACGGACTCCAGGTGGTCAAGGATGGCGTTCGGCCAGTAGATGACCCTCATGCCCGCCTCCCATGCGCGCAGGCACAGGTCAACGTCCTCGTACGCCATCGGGTAGCGCTCGTCGAAGGGGCCGATCTCGTTCAGGAGCGGCCGGGTGAGGTACATGCAGGCGCCGCTCACGGCGAGCGCCGAGCCGGGCACCCGGGCGGGACCGAAGTCGCCGGCGCGGAAGCGGTAGCGGTGATCGAACCACTCCGGCGCGTCCAGATTGCGGACGGTGCCCGCGAACTGGATGCGGCCGTCGGGGTACAGCAGCCTGGCGCCGACCACTCCGATGTTCTCAGTGCGCGACGTAGCGTATTGCAGGCTCTCCAGCCACCCGCGGCGGGCAACGACGTCCGAATTGAGCACCACCACGTCGGCGGAAGGGTCCGCCGCGGCGATCCCCCGGTTGACGTTGGCAGCGAAGCCGACGTTGACTGCGCCTTCGACGATGGTGATGCCGCCGATCGCGTGGAGAGCGGCGAGATGCTCGGGGCCCGAGGCGTCGTCGCTGACCACGATGTCAGTTAGCCTGGCGTCCGTGGTGTGGCGCAGGCTGGCCACGAGCCTCGCGACGTGCTCGGCGTCGCGATGGCTTGGGATGACGATGGTCACCAGCCGCCCATTGCGCCGGTACCACCGGTGTGCAGCGATGTCCCTCCTGGCGCGCAGGCCGCGCTTCACACGATCCCGCATTGGGGTGAAGCGCAGCGGGAACGTGACCAGCCGGTACAGGATCGTCCACGGGCCGTGGTAGCGGTACGTGAGGCTGATGCGTTCGCGCAGAGTGAAGCGCGGGCCGTCGCCGGGCTCGGTTGGTGCAGTGAGCGGAGCTTGTTCCTTGTCGGACTTCACGGCCTTCAATGGTGACGGGTTCCGGCGCACGACCGGGTCGAGACGGTCATGCTCTGCAACGCTAGGCCGCGGGCCGGGAACGGCGGGTCATACGCAGTGGGCGGGGGAGGCGGCGCCTTCGGTGTGAATCGCGGCTGCACGATCACCCCGCGCAATGGGGCGTTGCCGGTCGCTTGCAGGCAGAGGCGCAGCGCCGATCCGTCGCGGCGGGCGGAGACCAACCCGGGGCTGTGAGGGACGGTGACCGGGACGGTCGCCCTGAAGCCCAGGGACACCCAGGCCGGTTGGCCAGGCGTCCCGCCCGCGACGAGGAATTGGAGCGGCACTGCGCCCACCACCCACGCCGTACCGCTGGGATCGAGCCGCGCCGCGGCCACCGAGAGGCCGCTTATCGGCGTTACGTCGAGGGCCGTGGTGCGGCGCTGGAGGGCGATCGGGCCAAAGCGGGCGACCGTCCGACGCTGCGTAGCGATCCCCGCCAGTCGAGTGAGCACATACTCGTAGTTGGTCCGGAACGACGGACCCAAAGCGGTCGGGCCACCCACCAGATAGGCGAGCCCGCTGTTGTCGTTGACGACCGTCGGGAGCGAGACATCCCCGGGGGCTCGCTCGTTGACGAGGTTGTAGACCAGCGGCAGCTCCGCAGACGCCTGGCCGCTCTCGGAGAAACCCTCGAGCTCGACCGGGCCAGGTCCAGCCGGCAACGCGTCCACCGCGTCGCGGTCGCTGCGCTCGAGCATGAAGTCGCCGTGGGTCAGGCGCTGGCGCAACACGATCCCCTCGTGCCCGACCACCGCGATGATGATCAGTGCCGCCGCTGCCGACACCCAGAGCGACCAGCGCCATCGCAGGGCGCCCAGCGCGGCGAGCCCCAACCCAATGCCGGCAGCCGCCAGCGGTCCGATCGGGATCAGGTTACGCTGCTCGCAATAGCCGCACCCATTGTGGGTGACGGTGTAGTAGGCAAGGAGCGCCGCCCCTGCCGACACGGCGAGCGCGGCCAGGCCGACTCGGTCTCGCCAGATCCCCAGTCCGATCAGCGCCAGGAGTCCCAGCGGGATCGCGGCGCCGAAAAGGAGCTGCGCGGCGGTGCCGTGACCGAGGTTGACGAGCCCGTAGAAGTCGCGGGTCTGCAGCAGCCAGCCCGGGAGCGCTGTCCGGGGAAGTGCGTACCCGGGCAGCCCTGCGAACGAGAACGTGCCGGTGAGAATGTTCAGCCAGTAGTGGGCGTTGCGGGCAAAGGCGACAGGCGTCAGGGCGACGCTCAACACCACGGCCGTCGCCAGGGCGGCGCCGTACCGCGGGAGGGCGTCCGGGCGTAAGGTGCGCGTGGCCAGGGCCTGGCCCAGCATCACGGCGAGCACAATCGCACCGCCGATGGCGAGGGACGGGACGAACAGCGGATAGAGCGTCTGCAGCCCCGCGACCGTCAGCGCAAACAGCACGAGCGTCGCCGGCCGCCGGCGCTGCGCTGCCTCGACGCCGAGTGCGACCGCCGGCACGATCACCGCCGAACCGCAGACCGCCGCCTGGCTGCCCTCCATCACCAACTGGACGAACATGGGCCCGACGAGCAGGCAGCCGGCGCCGACCGCAGCCCATGTCGGAGCTCCGCGAGCGCGGCGAACGACAGCGAACACGCCGAGAGCACCGGCCGCGATAATCGCGATCAGAAATGGGGTCAGCGTTTCGGTGGCTCCCAGCCCCAGCAGCTGGTCGTAGTTGGCCTCCAACGCCGAGACGTCGAGCTGTTGAGTGCCGCGAGCGTAGATCGACCACGCCGCGTCCACCAGGTTGGAGTACGGCCGCTTGAGGTGCTTCGCCTCGCGAATCGAAAGGTGCTGTTCGCCGTTTGTCTCCGACACATAGCCGCTCGTGTCGGAGATCTGATAGCCCCCGATCGGACCTACAGTCCCCCGATCGACCAGGGGGTAGGCGAACGAGCCGAACACCACGACGACGATCACTGCCACCTGGAGTACGGAGCGACCCGAAGGCCTGCGCCGCGCCGGGGGGCGCCGCCATGCCGCCCCTGCGACTGACAACAGCGCCGCCGCCGGCAGCAGGAGATAGGTGTCGTGGGCCGGAAGCCAATAGACCACCGTGACGGTCAGGCACGTACCAAGGCAAAGCCCGAGCACCGGGGCCATCGTCGCCCGGGCGCATCGGTCGAAGCGCTCGCTGAGGAAAGCCGCAGGCCCTGCCCCGAGCGCCGCCAGCAGCACCAGGAACAGCGACTCGCGCAGTATCAGGTCGATGAGGACGGCCATAAGACAGGAGGGCGCTCCTCAGGCTTGGCGGGCCGTCCCCCCACCCGGTCGCTCGGAGCGCAACCGCTCATGTTATTTGGAATGAGCCGATGGGCCCTGAGGCAGGGATCGCCTACTCTCCCCGTCTGGCCCGGACCGGACCGCTCCTGGTGACGCCCTGACTCCTTCTCGCATCAAGTTCAGCCCCCGAGCCGGCGCGCCACGTCTGATCGAGTGGACCGGCGAGCGATGCGTGCCCTGGGCGCCCGATTCGCAGGTGGTCTACGAGCACCTTCACCGCTACCTGTGGGCGGCGGAGCTGGTGGCGGGCCGGGGCGTTCTGGACCTGGCCAGCGGCGAGGGCTTCGGCGCCGCGATCCTGGCCAGCGTCGCCGAGTCCGTGGTGGGGATCGAGATCGACGATCAGACCGTGGCGCACAGCCGTGGCAACTATGAGGCGGCGAATCTCAGCTTCGAGCTGGGCGACGCGACCGACCTGTCGCGCTTCAATGCGGAGAGCTTCGGAGCGGTCGTCGCGTTCGAGATGATCGAGCACGTGGCCGAACAGGAGCGCGTGGTCGCGGAGATCGAACGCGTGCTCGCCCCCGACGGCCTGCTCCTGATGTCCACGCCGGATCGGATTGCCTACAGCGAGGCAGCCAACTACGCCAACCCGTTCCATGTGCGAGAGCTCAGCCAGGACGAGTTCGAGAACCTGCTGCGGGGGCGGTTCGCACACGTGGGAACCTGGGGCCAGCGGACGATCGCCGGCTCGGCATTGTCATGGCTTGGTGGCGCCGAGGCGGCCGGCACTGGGCAGAGCTTCTTCATTGCGCGTGAGGGGGACTCGTGGGCGGTCGCCGCCGGGCTCGCGCCGAAATACGTGGTCGCCGTTGCGTCCAATGCGCCACTGCCGGCCATCCCAGTCGAGTCGACGCTCGGCGACACTGGGCTCGAGATTCTGCGCCAGGTCGAGGCTGACCGGACAGGCGACCTGGCGAGGTTCGACGAAGAGGTCGGCGCCGAGCGCGCGGAGCGACTCAAGGTCACTCAGCTGCTCCGCGACGCTCACACCGATCTGGACCACAAGATGGGCTTGCTCGCCGCCGCGCAGGGCGAGGCGCACCGTTTAGTGTACGTCGAGGCCGAGCTGGCGGCCAGGACCGCAGAGCTCCGGCGCCTTCAAGGCTCCGTCCTATGGGGACTGTTCCAGCGCGTGCGGGGACGGGCCTATCGGCTTCTGGGGGGCGAGGGCTCGGTCGCGAGCCGGGCGATCCAGGCCATTCTACGGCGTCTGGGCCAGATCCTGCAGCGCCAGCCGGGTGGCGGCGCCGAAGCGGGCGCGGCCGGCGTGCCCGAGCCCGGCATCAGGTTTCCGGAGTTCGACGACCCGGAGATCTCGCTGATCATCCCGGTCTACCGCCATGCCGAGCTCACTCGCATGTGCCTGGCGTCGATCGCCGAGCGCACGGCCGGGGTCAGCTATGAGCTGATCGTCATCGACGACGAGGCCGATGCCGCGTCCAGGGAACTCCTGACGGGAGTCCGGGGCGCACGCGTACTCGTCAATGACACGAACCTCGGCTACCTGCGTAGCGTCAACCGTGCCGCCCGCATGGCGCGTGGACGGTGGCTGGTCCTGTGCAACAACGACATCGAGGTGGGTACCGGGTGGCTCGCAGCGATGTACGAATGTGCGAAGGCCTCCCCTGACATCGGCATCGTCACGCCCAAGTACCTGTACCCAGACCGTTCGCTCAACGAGGCCGGCGCGATCATCTGGCAGGACGGCACCGGGTGGAACTATGGCCGCGGGGAGGGCCCCAACGACTGCTACTTCGAGTTTAGGCGCGACGTTGACTACGGATCGGCCGCGGCGCTCATGGTGAAGGCAAGTCTGTGGCACGACATCGGCGGCTATGACGAGCGCTACGTCCCGATGTATTACGAGGACGCGGACGTCTGCTTCGCCGCGCGCGAGCATGGCCTGCGCGTCGTCTATGAGCCGACCGCTCACGTGGTCCACGTCGAGGGCGCCTCGGCCGGGACTGACGTCACCTCGGGGCCCAAGCGCCACCAGGAAACGAACCGCGTGAAGTTCGTGGAGAAGTGGCAGGAACGGCTTCAATCCGACCAGTTCCCGTCGGACCCGACGGTCGTCCGCGTCGCATCGGACCGCGGCACCGGGCCTCGGGTGCTGGTCATCGACCATCTGGTGCCGCTATGGGACCGGGACGCTGGGTCGCTGCGGATGCGCGGCGTCATCGAGGCGCTGGTCAGGCTCGGCTGCCGCGTGACGTTGCTCCCCGACGACATGCAGCCGCGCCAGCCCTACACCCGCGAGTTACAGGAGATGGGCGTGTCTGTCCTGTACGGCCCGTTGCACGTGGAGCAAGAGCTGGCGGCGATCGCGGGGGAGTTGGCGCTGGTTATCAGCTCGCGCCCGCACACGACCTCTCGATGGATCGACATGGTCCGCGGCGTCGCCCCCACGGTGCCGTTCGCCTACGACACGGTCGATCTCCATTGGGTCCGGGAGACGCGGCGCGCCGCGCTCGCAGGTCCGGCGCGTACGGAGCTGTCTCCGCGGGCCCAGGCTCTCCGGGAGCTGGAGCTGGCACTCGTTCGCGCAAGCGACATCACGCTGGTGGCCAGCGACACCGAGGTGACGGTGATCCAGAACGAAATCCCGGGAGCCGAGGTGCGGGTGATCCCCACCTACCATGAGGTCAGGCCAGACCCGCCGCCCTTGGAGGGACGGAAAACGCTCGTTTATGTGGGATCGTTCGACCATCCTCCTAACATCGATGCGGCGCTTGCACTGGTGCAAGGGGTCATGCCGCTCGTGTGGCAGGAGGTGCCGGACGCCCAGGTTCAGATCATCGGGGCGGCGCCGCCTCCGGAGGTGGAGGCGCTGGCCTGCGATCGTGTCGAGGTGACCGGGTGGGTGAAGGACATCGACCCCCTCCTCGACGCGGCCCGCGCGCTCGTTGCCCCGCTCAGCTACGGCGCGGGAATGAAGGGCAAGGTCACGCAGGCGCTCGCCATCGGGCTGCCCGTCGTGACCACGCCGATCGGCGCCGAAGGCCTGCCGGTGTGCGACGGCGAGCAGATGCTGATCGGCGTAACTCCAGCGGAGCTCGCCGAGCGCGCCATCTGCATCCTGCGTGATGACGAACTGTGGACGCGCCTGTCCGCTGCGGGACTGGACCTGGCCAACGAGGTGTGCTCGCCGGCCGTCTTCGCCGACCGCATGGGGCAGCTACTCGAATGGGCGACGTCGCTCAACGCGCCCAGCCGACCGGCATCTGGCTCAGCCGAGTCCGGTGATCCCCTGCCCACGCCAGGGGCCACGCAGGGAGTAGGTCGGTGAGCACGTTACGTCGGGTGACGCGCAGGTTCTTGAGCACCTTGAACTTGAGGATCTGATCAAAGCCACTTCCGCGCGGATTGGCGGCGGCTCTGAAGCCCGACGACTCGAGGGCCCGCGCGAGGGTCTGTGGCTCGAAGAACGAAATGTGGATCTCCGGCACGATGTATGACCAGCCGGTGAGCCGCTCGGCGAAGGGAGCGGCATTGCCCGTGGTCAGGAAGAGCAGGCCGCCGGGACGCAGCAGCTCCCGGATCCGGCGCAACTCGGCGAGCGGGTCCGTCGTGTGCTCGATGACCTCGATGGCGGTGACCACGTCGAAGCTGCCTCGCATCTCGGTCAGCGCGTCGGCGGTGACGATTGGCACCCCGATCGCGCTGGCCTGCTCGGCGATCGAGCCTTCCTCGAACCCGACGGCGTCGGCGGGAGTGGCGGCGCGAACGTGGCGGACCAAGCCGCCGTTACCGCATCCAAAGTCCAGCCACCGGACGTCTCGCAGCGATCCGAGCAGCCCGTTGACCACCTGAGTCACTCCGCGCCACTCATAGCCGCGGACCGTGCGCTCGGGGTCTGAGAGCTCGAAGGCGTAGTCCACCATCGGATCGGCGCCCTGGCCCGCGTAGTAACGGTCGTCGTAGATCTTGGCGAAGTCAGTCCAGGGATCGGCGATGAAGGCGTAGCGGCACACCGTGCACCGTCGCAGCGAGAAGTCGCGGTCGCTGTACGCCCCGTGGACCGGGCCCAGAGCCTCGGTGAGGCCGCCGCAGACTCGACAGGGGTCGCTGCTCACAGGCTCACACCGAGCACCTGCTCGTCACTGCGCTCATGGCCGTCAGTTCCAGCCCCTCCAAGGGCATCCCGGGGGGATACATCGCTCGGGGCGGGGTGCCCGGCTGGAGTGCCGCGGTGAGCGAGACGGTGGCCGAGCGGACCGGCTCGCTCCCGCGGGCCGGGACGCAGACGGTCAGCGTCCCTCCGTGAGCCGCCCAACGCACCCCGGGCTGCTTGGGGACGGATGCAGGCACGGTCGCCTGGAAAGTGAGCCGGGCCCACGCCCGCCGCCCGCCGTCACGGCCGACCACCAGCAACTGGAGCGGATAGCGGGTGTCCACAAACGCCGTGCCGCTCGGGTCCAATGAGGACATCGGCAGTGTCAGCCCGCTATATGGTGTGACGTCGAGCGGCGCGACGCGTTCCTCCAGCGATACGCCGGGCTCGCGGGCGATGACGCGGCGGTCTGTGGCCACGGCGGCCAGGCGGGTGACGACGTAGCGGTAATCAGGGTCGAACTCGGGCCCCGGTGGCACCAGCACGGCGCCGAAGTCCAGATACTGGATGGCGTTGCTGACATCGCTGCCGGCGACGATCGAGATCCGATGTGGCGCTCGGTAGTTGAGGTAGTGGTACATGAGTGGCTCCTCGGCTTGGGCGAGGACGCTGGCGCCGAAGCCCTCCAGGTTGACCCTGCTCCGGCCGCTGGGGAGCGAGTCAAGCAGCGTGCGGTCCGCCGGGTCGAAGAAGTACGACTGGTCCGAGAACCGCGTGAGTTCGATGCGCGCACGCTGAGCCACGCCGGCGACGACAACAACCGCCCCGGCGATCGCCGCCACGCGGGGCAGCCACCCAGGGGCCGCGAGCAGCGCGCATAGTCCCAGCGGAACTAGGACGGCCGCGACCGGGGCGAACGTGAGCAGATCGCGCTCCGCGCAATAGGTGCACGATTGCTGGCTCACGTAGGAGTACTCGGCCACGATCGCCGCCACCCCCGTCAGCACGACGAGGGGCAACGCATCGCGGTACCGGCGCAGCCCGATGACGATCAGGCCGAGGAACAGCAGTGGGAGGATCACCCCCCAAAGGATCTGCTTGAGGCCGCCCGACCACAGCCCCGACAGGGCCCAGAACTCCCGCGTCTGTGCGATCCACCCCGGCAGGACGGGGATCGGCAGCTTGTAGCCGACTCGCGGGAGCGGCACCTCGTTGTGGGCGAGCAGGTGGAAATAGTGGAGGTCGCGCGCCACGGCGACCAGGTCGAAGACCAGCGACATGACCACCACCGAGGCGATCGAGATCCCGAGCCGCTTCCAGACGGCCGACAGTCCCCGGTCGCTGCGTCGCAGCGCCAGGGCCCGCCAGATGAGGACGAGGGCCGCCGAGGCGATCACGATGGGCACGTACAGCGGGTAGACCGAGAGGAAGGTCGCTGTCATCAGCGACACCAGCACCAGGTTGGGCCAGCGCTGATCCTCTAGCACCTGATCGATCAGCAGCCAGATTGGCACCAGCAGCCCATTTGCGATGATGGCCGCCTGGAAGCTGTCGAACCACAACTCCAGGAACAGCGCCCCGCCGAACAGGCATCCGGCGAGTGCGGCGACGGCGGTCCGGCGTCCGCGAGAAGTAGCGCACCGCCACGAAGCCGCCGAGTCCTCCCATCAGCAACAGCACCGACAGAAACGGCGCGAAGGTATCGACGGCACTGAGTCCCAGCAGCGCGTTGAGGTTGGAATCCAGTGGCGTGGAGTCGAGGTTGGAGCCGAACTGGGCAAAGAACGACCACGTGTACTGGGTGAGGTCCTGGCCGCGCACCCCCGATCGCTGGATCGCGTTCCAGCGTTCCTTGGCCGTGTGGAGTGACACGGTGCGCGCGGCGTCCTGAACAGCGACGTAGTTGTCGACGTCGGTGAAGTAGAACGCTCCCGGCCCCACCGTATGGTGGTGGTGCAGCGTGGCGTTCAGCGGAGCGGTGACGGCGATGCCGACTAGGATGAGGGCGGCGAGGTCGCGGAGCGGGAGCCGCGATCGCCAACGCTCGCGACGGCGGCTCGGCCAGGTGCGGATCACCGCCGCGGCCAGTGAGGCCAGCGCCAGCGGGATCAGGATCCAATAGGTGTCATCGGTGGGCGCGAACTGCAGCAGCGTGGTGGTCACGCACGTGCCCAGGCAGAAGCCGAGGGCCGGAGCCAGCCCGATCCGCCCGGCCGCGTCGAACCGTCCTGACAGGAACGAGACCGGCCCCGAGCCGAGCAGCAGGAGCAGCGCCAGCAGGGCGGCCTCTCTTGCGACGAGTGAGCTCCAGATGTGCATGCGAGAGCGTGGGAACGGCGGTCAGATGACCAGAGTCACAGCCACTCGTGCCTATGGGAGAGCGACCGGGGAGCCCAGGCAGCGCGCCAGTATAGGCAACCCCGGCGCGGCCCGAGGGGCGAGATCGCGCCGACCTCGCCGTAGTTCCGACTCATCTACGCTAAGGCGCGTGACGACGCGACCCCCTGACATCGTCGGGGCCGGGAGCGACGGCGCATCGCCACGGCCGGCGGTCCAGCCGCCGCCCGATGCGCCGGCCCTCCCGTCCTACGAAGACGGCTGGCTGACGGACGCCTCGGCTCCTGAGCCCTTCCTGTCCTACGTGTCGGTGGACCCGTCGGTCAACTGGTCAGACGAGCTGGAAGCGCTCCACGAGGAGTCCTCGCGCTCGCATTTTCTCGACCGTTGGACGCGGGGCGCCATCCTCGACGGCATCGGGGAAACCGCGGCGGACGCGACGATCGCCGACGTCGGGTGCTCGACCGGGCTATCTGCTCGAGGACCTGCGCCGGCGCTGGCCGCGCGCCCAGCTGATCGGCGTCGACCTCATCGCGGCGGGTCTGGTCAAGGCCCATGCCGCCGTGCCGTCCGCGCGGCTGCTGCACGCCGACGCGTGCGCGCTCCCGATCGCCGATGGTTCCGTCGACGCGGTCGTCAGCGCGAACCTTCTGGAGCACATCCCGGACGACCGCCGTGCGGTTTCCGAGATCGCGCGCGTCCTGCGTCCCGGCGGGCGGGCGGCGATCGTCGTGCCGGCCGGTCCGCGGACGTATGACTACTACGACCGCTTCCTCGGGCACGAGCGTCGCTACGCGCGGCACGAGCTGGCCTACAAGTGCCGGGACGCCGGCCTGGAGGTGGTCCATGACGGCTACGTCGCCAGCCTCCTGTATCCGCGCGTTCTGGCTCGTCAAGCAGCGCAACCGCCGCGTCCACGGCGGCCTGCACGGCGACGCGCTCGAGCGTCAGGTGGCCAGCGACATCGCCCGTACGCACGACTCCCGGGCGGCGCGCTGACCTGGGACCTCGAGCGCGCCCTGGCGCGGCTCGGGCTTCGGCTTCCATTCGGCGTCCGCTCGCTGGTTGTCGCCGCCCGCTCCGGATCAACGCCGTGACCGGTTCGCTGAGCGTCGTCATCCCCGCGTACAAGGAGGAGGACAACATCGACCGGGTCTATGACCGGCTCAGCGGCGTGCTCGACGGGCTCGACCTCGAGTGGGAGCTGATCTTCAGCGTCGATCCGTCGCCCGATCGCACCGAGGAGCTCATCCTGGCGCTGCGCGAGCGCGACCCGCGGGTCAAGATGCTGCGCTTCTCGCGCCGCTTCGGCCAGCCGATGGCGACCCTCGCCGGCCTGGAGGCCGCTACGGGCGACGCGACGGTGGTCATCGACTGCGACCTCCAGGACCCCCCGGAGCTCATCCCGGACCTGGTGGCGCGATGGCGCGATGGCTTTGACGTCGTCTACGCCCAGCGTCGCACCCGCGCCGGCGAGACCCTGCCCAAGCGGATCGTCGCGCGGCTCGGCTACAAGGTCATCAACCGGATCGCCGAAGTCGACATCCCCCCCAACACCGGTGACTTCCGCCTGATGAGCCGCCGCGTGGTGGACAACGTGGTACTACTCAAGGAGCACCACGGGTTCCTCCGCGGCCTCGTGGGCCTTGTCGGGTTTCCCCAGACGAGCGTCCCATATGACCGCGACCCGCGTGCGGCCGGCACGAGCAAGTACAACCAGTTCTTCGGGTCCTTGGCGATCGGAATCAACGGGCTGGTGGGCTTTTCCCGCTACCCCCTCCAGCTCATCTCGCTGGTGGGGATCATGTTCTCGGCTGCTCGCCTTCATCGTCGCCGTCGTCTACCTCGGCCTCAAGCTGGGCGGCGTGTCGTTCCCGATCGGCAACCCCACCATCGTCGTCGTGGTGGCCTTCTTCAGCGGCATCCAGTTGCTGTCGCTCGGAGTGATGGGCGAATACGTCGGCCGGATCTACGACGAGGCACGACAGCGGCCGAAGTTCATCATCGAGTCCCGGCACGGGTTCGACGAGCAGGGATGAGTTTCTCGGCCAGCGCCTCCGACGTGTCGACGGCACCTCCCGCGCCTGCGACCCATCGCACACCGCTTCTCGGCGGCATCCGCAGGATTCCCGGGGTGCGCGTCACGCCGTACCGCGTGACCCTCCTCGTCCTGATCCTGCTCGCAGGTGGCTTCTATATGTGGACCGCCGCGAGCTCAATCGGTTTTGACTTCAGTCCGGCCAACAACGACGTCTACAACCAACTCACGACCGGGTTCCTGCACGGCCACACATATCTCCCGATCACTGCGCCGGCGGGTCTGCTGCACCTGAAGAACCCGTATGACCCGGTTCAGAACGCCCCGTACAACGCAGCAGTTCCACGATCTCTCGCTCTACCACGGCCACTTCTACTCGCAGTGGGGCCCGACCCCGGTGCTGACGTTGTTTGCCCCGTTCCGCCTGACCGGGCTGCGGATGTGCCAGTCCTTCGCAGTGGCGCTCTATGGGTTCGATCGGGCTGATCTGCGCGTTCCTGCTTCTGCGCGCCTTGGTCGGCCGACTGGTGCCCACGGCCCCTCGCTGGCTGCTGCCCGTGGCGTTCGTCGGGCTCGCTCTCGGCAACACGCGTGCCGTTCCTGCTCCGGCGCCCCGTCCAGTACGAGGTGGCGATCGCCTGCGGCTACTGCTTCGAGATGGCCGGCCTGTGGCTGATGGTCACGTCGGTACTTGGTCCCGGGCTGCGGCGGTGGCGGATGCTCGTCGGAAGCCTGTGCCTCGGGCTGGCCCTCGGGGGCCAGGCCGACGCTGGCGGTGGGCGGCGCGGTGGCGCTGGCCGCGGCGCTCTGGGAGGTCCGGCGCCTGACCGGTAGCTACCGCGTCCGCGCAGATCGCCAGACCATCAAGCTCCTGACCTATGCGCTGGCGCCGTTTGTCGTCTGTGGACTGCTCCTGGCGGTCTACAACCACGTCCGCTTCGGGGGGTTCACCAACTTCGGGGAGCGATATGAGCTCGCCGGCATCGACCAGACGAAGACGCGCTTCTACAGCCTGGCGTACGTCATCCCGGGGCTGGCCAGCTACCTGCTGCTCCCGGCGCGCGTGGCTCTAGCGTTCCCGCACGCCTTCCTGCGGACCTCGGCGAGCTTGCCGTTCACGCTGCCGAGCGGCTACGCGGGAGGCCCGTCACTCGCAGGTGAGCCGACCGGCGGCGTGTTCATGACGACGCCGATCGTCCTGCTGCTGCCGGCGGCGCTCCCGGCGCTATGCCTCTGGCACCGGCCCGGCGAGCGGCGCGCGGTCGTCGCGGCGACCGGGCTTGCGCTCCTGGGCCTGTCAGTCGTCACGCTCGTCTCGTGGGCTCTGTTCGGCACGACGGAGCGCTACGAGGTCGACTTCGTGACATTGCTGCTTCTCCCCGCATTTCTGGTATGGGCGATTTTGCTGGCGCGGGCACGGCCCCGGTCCGCCGCTCGCCGGCTGTGGGCAATCGCCGGGATCGTGCTGACGGTGATCGGCGCCGCCATCGGCACCGCGATCAGCTTCACTGGCTACTCGGATCTGTTGAACCTCGAGCATCCCGGGACCTTCGACGCCCTCGAGGATGTGACCGCGCCGCTGGCCACCGTGGCCACGGTGGTCCGGGGCGGCCCGCGGATTGCCCGGATCGATGACGGTTCGCTACCGGTGACGTCGTACAACGGCAAGATCAACTTCAGTGAGGATCATGCCAGCGCCTACTTGGGCAACGGGCCGTTGTCTCTCAGCGTGCTCTCACCGGGCAGTCGCACCGCCACGATCGACGCGGCCGTCTCACCCGGCCCTGGTGCGCCAGCCCTCTCCTCGGTGACGGTCAGGGTGTCCTCGCAGGGGCGCTCGGCGATCGTCCCGCTCAGTGCCAACGTCGTCCGGCTGCCCGTCTCACTGCATTGGGGGCTGAATCGAGTCCGCCTCACGCTCGCCGGCCCGGCGACGTCGGCGACCGAGCTCCTGCTGAGCAACATTTCGCTCGGCGCGTGAGTGGGTGGGCGCCGTGTTGGCGGGCAGGTCCGTCTCGTGAAAGACGTGCGTCCTAAGGACGAGGAAGATCGTGAGCGATGTCGCCACGGCCACGATGACGAAGGTCGCGCGCTCTGAGATGCCCAGCGCGGAGGGGAGCAGTGCCGTCGCGATTGCCGTGAGCGGGTACTGGACGGCTCCGATCATGAGGTAGCGACCGATCTGGGCACGTCGCGTCAGCGCGAACTCGGACACGTGGCGGAATACAAACCGGCGCTGAAGGTTGAATTGAACGACGATGGCGGTCACGTAGGCGAGCGGGATCGCGACCTGTATCGGCACGCCCGCAGCTCCGTTGAGCACGACCGGGAGGCTGAGATAGACGACGGCCGCAGTCGCACCAGCGATCCCGTAGCGGATGGTCGACCAATGACGAAGCGAGTCGGCGAGGAGACGAATGCGCTGCACGTCGAGTCCCGGATCAGTCGGCAGCCGGGGTCGAGGCGACGCTTGCGGGACGGACACGCGCTGCGATCAGCACCCCTCCCGACATGGCCTGCACGTTGCGCAAGAAACGCGACTCGAGCCACGCTGCCACGTTCGCGATCTTGAACGCACCGGCCACCACGCGACCCACGAGGGACGGCGGACGTGAGGCGTTGCTTTCGCCGTGGTAGGGGCTGTGGGTCCAAAAAGCCCGCCGCACCGGCCCGACGATCAGGGCCGCGCACAGCGCGGCGTCCATCAGCTGCCCGAAGAAGTGATAGAGGTAGCGGCGCTCGTCCACGACGAAACGGGTGCCGAGCATGCGCTCGACCTGGTCATGGGTGAACGAGTTGATGTGGTCTTTGGTCTTCACGTAAAGGTCCTGCCCGAACACCGCCCTGAACACGCTGAACCAGCTGATCGGCTCGCCCTCGATGGGGACGAAGGCAAGCATTCTGCCGTTGGGCCGCAGGATCCGCGCAATCTCGTCGAGCACGGTGTCGGGACGATCGACGTGCTCGAGGACGTCGATCATGAGCGCGACGTCCACCGACGCGTCGTCGTAGGGGAGCAGGCCGGTGTCGGCGTCGAGCTGGGTGAAGGCGAACTCGCCGTTGACGGTCGTGGGGACGACCACGTCGCACCCCAGAAGTGTCAGATCGCGACGGTGGACGTCGATGGTCCTCAGCATCTTGCCCCCGCCGCAGCCTACGTCGACGACGGCCGACCCGTCGGGGATGCGTCGCACCACGAAGGCGGCCTTGACGCCAGGGAGGTCGTGCGCGGTGATGTCGACGACCTCACTGGCGAAATGGAAGTCGTGACTCACCTCGAGCTCCGCCGGCCGAATCGACACTGAAAGAACATGAGGAACGACGGGAAGAACTCACTGACGAAATTGATCTTCTTGCCCTCCTCGAATCCGCGCGCCACGTAGTTGACAGGGACCTCCATCGGGCTGTAGCCACTCTTGACGAGCATGCAGGCCAGCTCGATGTCGAAGCTGAAGCCGGTGGCCGCGAAGTCCACGCCGTCAATGCACTCGCGCCGGAAGACCTTGAACATCGTGTTGACGTCGGTCACTCGCTGCTGGTAGAGGACGTTGAAGGTCCGCGCGAACATGAGCTGGGCGACGTTCATGAGGAACGCCTTGACCCGGGAGCTCGCAAACCGGCGGACCTTCCAGTCGTCGAGCCCCAGCGAGCGCGACCCGAGGACGAAGCTCGTGCGTCGCTGCACGATCGGCTCGAGCAGCATGTCGTAGTCGTCGAGGTCGTACTCGAAGTCGGCGTCCTGGATGAGCACGATCGTCCCCGTCGCCGCCTCCAGCCCACGACGGACCGCGGCACCCTTGCCGCGCGGCCGGTCCTCATAGATGATCTGGACCCCGGGGCGGCCTTCGAAGGTCTGTGCGATCTCGCGAGTTCCGTCGGTGCTGTTGCTCTCCACGACGATCACCTCGTGCGGGACGACGAACTGCTTGCCCAGCAGTTCATCGAGCACGGCGCGGACGTAGGCCGCCTCGTTGAAGACAGGGACGATAACGCTCAGCAGTTCGTTCGCCTCCGACTGTGTCGCGTGCTCGAAGATCGACACGTAGGTTCCCGTTGGGACTCGCGCGGTCGCGGCGCCGAGCCCTAGGCGGCGCGCGATAGGCGCGAGCGGCGTGCCCGGAAGGGCAAGGTCGAGCGCCCGCGTCATCGCGTAGGAGGTGTTGAGCCCCGACTGGCCGAGGAAGCGCAGCCCGGCGCGTTCGACCATGCTGCGGAGGTTCTCGGAGTTGAAGTAGACAGCCTTCCAGTGGAAGAACCGGCTCCAGTTGCGGCGCATGATGCGCCCGGGCAGTGAGGCGGCATTGCTGTAGACGACGACGAGCATCGCGCGTTCGGGGAGATGCGCGGTCAGCTCGGCGACCACCTCCGAGGCGCGGGGGCAGGCTTCGAGTAGCTGGTTGAGCACGACCAGCTCGACGTCGTCGCTCATGGCGTCGACGATCGGGGAGACGTCGGCCTCATGCACCAGGCGCAGCGTCTGCTCGTGCGTGAGCGGGGCGGCCGCGACAGCCGGTGGTGACGGCATGCTCAGGTCGTCGGGCATCCGCCCCGCGACGAGGACGCGCTTTGGAGCGGTGCCGCGGCGGGCGCGATAGACGTCGCTCGCGTAGCGCACGACGTCTTCGAGCTCCTTGCGCACGTGGTCGCGCTCCTCCGCCGTGGGCCGCTCGCCCGTCGCAGGGACGGCGAAGTAGTCGCGGACCTCACGCGCCGGCGGATTGACGTAGACGACTCCGCAGCTGCGACATTGCACGAAGCGAGCGCCGCGCTCGTGGAAGAGGTAACGCTCGGCGTCGGTGCGGCAGGCCGGGCAGCTGATGAAGTGACCGCTGGCGCGCGAGCGCACGACCGCCTCGGTGGGGTCGAACTCGAACCGGCGGCCGATCTGATCAGTGGGCTGGGCGGACATCAGCATTCGCGGCGAGCGGCCCGTCAGCGGCGACGGCAAGCGGGTGCCGCATCGCTAGCGTCGGCCGCCCGATGCTCGCGCGCATGCCGCGGCAGCAGCCTGCCCGATCTGCGGCAGCGACACCGGCGAACTGGCCACGATCCGGTCCGACTTCAGTCACGTCGACTTTTTCTTCCGGCGCTGTGACGCCTGCGGCCTCGTGTTCGTCGCCAACCCCAGCGAGGACTTCGCCTCGCTCTACGACGCCGCCTACTACCGGGGCGACGGGGCGGACTCGTTCGTCAACTACATCGAGGAGATGGGCAACCCCAACACGATCCGGGCCTACGAGTGGCGTGGGATCACGCGCGCGGTGAAGACCCTGTGCGCCAACCCCGACGTCAGGTGGCTGGACTTCGGCTGCGGGCTCGGAGGCCTCGTCCGCTACGCCCGCGCCCACGGCTTCCCCAACGTCTACGGGTACGACCAGGGCTGGGGCGCCGACTGGGCGCGCGAGCACGGGATCGAAGTGCTCGACGACCAGCAACTCCGCGAGCAGGCGGGGACCTTCGACGTGGTGACCGCCATCGAGGTCGTGGAGCACATCCCCGGGCCGCTCGGGACGATGCGAGCAGATCGCGTCGCTGCTCAAGCCTGGAGGAGTGTTCTTTCTGACCACGGGCAACGCCGCGCCGCACCGCGACTCGTTCACCCGTGGAAGTACGTGCACCCCGACATCCACGTCGCGTACTTCGAGCCGCGCACCCTCAGCGAGGCCTATCGCCGGGTCGGGCCTGGAGAGCGTGGCCGCGGCTTCCTGCCCGGTCACGAGGACATCATCCGCTACAAGGTCCTCAGGACGCTGCGTGGCAAGTCGCGCAACCCCGTCGAGCGGCTCATCCCATGGGGCGTGGCGAGCCGCGCCATCGACCGGCGTGTCAGGCTCAGCGAGCAGCCGCTGGCACGGAAACCCCTTTAGCCTTCCTGCGATGAGCCGACTGAGACCCGCCCGGCGGCCCGCTACATCCATCCTAAGGCCACTGGCCTGCTGGAGGAGGAGGGCGACCACGATGCCGACCTCGACGTCGCGAGCGAGAGCGCGCCGAACTACCTCTCGTGGGTAGCTTCTCTGTGCGCGAGCGTCTCGGCCATCGCGTCCTCGAGGTGGGCGCAGGGCTGGGGGCGATCACCGCCCGCTATGAGCAGGGACGCGAGGTGGTCGCCAACGACGTGTCGCCGGAGTGCGTGCAGGCGCTGCGAGAGCGGTTCGCCGCCCATCCCAACGTGCGCGTCGAGGATCGCGACCTGCGCACGCTGGATCTCGAGGCGCGCTTTGACTCGGTGCTCATGGTCAACGTGCTCGAGCACATCGCCGACGACGCCGGCGCGCTTGAGGGGCTGGGCCGGCTGCTCGTCCCGGGCGGCAACATCGTCGTCTACGTTCCGGCGCTCAACGGGCTCTACGGGGCCCTGGACCGCAAGATCGGCCATTACCGCCGCTACTCGGTGTGGCGCCTGGGCGAGGTCTTTCGCGAGGCGGGGCTGGAGCCGGTGGAGTTGCGGTGGGTCAACTTCATCGCGATCCCGGCGTGGGCAGCGTTTGGACGAGGGGACGTCGACGATCGCCAGCGCAGCGGCAACCTGCTGTCGCTGTGGGATCGCGTTGCGGTGCCCGCGGGGCGGTTCCTGGAGGCGCACGTCCGCGTGCCGATCGGGTTGAACGTCCTCGGCGTGGCGCGCCGGCCCGCCTGAACGGCTGGAGGTGCAGGTGAGCGAGCGACTCGACGCGCGCCGGATCCTGGTCACGGGCGGGTCGCTGGGGATTGGCCTGGAGGTGAGTCGTGAGCTGGCGCGGCGCGGCGCCAACGTGATCGTGGCTGCCCGAGGATCAGAAGCGATCGCTGCCGCGATCGACGGCCTAGAGGGAGATGGGCACATGGGAATCGTGATCGACGTCGCCGATCCGCTGTCATGGGAGGGCGCTGCCGCTGAGATCGATGCCGCCGGCCCGCTCCACGGACTCGTCACCGCGGCGGGCATCCTTGGCCCGATCGGGTCGCTTGACAAGTTGCCGGCAGCGGACCTGATCCGGACGATCTCCGTTAATCTGGTCGGGACGATGCTCGCGGTGCGAGCCTCACTGCCGCGTCTTCGGGCGGCCGATGGGCGCGCGGTGACGTTCTCCGGCGGGGGTGGAACGTCTGCACTGCCGCGCTACGACGCCTATGCCTCGTCTAAGGCGGCGGTGGTCCGGCTGACGGAGAACATCGCTGGCGAGGGGGAGATCGAGATCAATGCAGTCGCCCCCGGGTTTGTCGCGACCCGGATGCACCAAGAGACCCTGCGAGCTGGTGCGGAGGCCGCGGGCGAGGGCTATTTTCAGAGAACGCGGCAGCAACTGAGCGAGGGCGGCTTCCCTGCGGCTGAGGCGGCCGAGCTGGTCGCGTTCCTTGTCGGACCGCGCGCCTCTGGGATCACCGGTCGGCTCATCAGCGCGCAGTGGGACCCGTGGCGCGAGGCGCGGTTCCGTGCTCGTCTGCGCGACGACTCGGATCTCGGCAAGCTGCGTCGCATCGACGATCAGTTATTCACCCGGGTACGGCCCTCGGACATGGTCTGAGGTGGAGAGCCGGCCCAGCGTTCAGTGAGGATTGACGGCCCTCCCGGGCTCCACGGTCCCGGCGGCCCAGGCCGCGACGATTGCTCGGTCGCCGAGGAGGTACTGCGGATCGTGATCGGGCTGTGCGGTCAGTAGTTGCACCCGCTCGAACCCGGCCCACAGCGGCATTTGCTCCAGCGCGGCCCGGTTGGGAACCAGGCTCATGACCCCATTCATCGAGGACAGGCGGTTGTTGGCCGAGTCCGCCTCGACCCAGGCCGCAAAGCTCGCTGGGCTCTCCGTATACTCGCCGGGCACGCCGTCACCGCGCAGGATCGGCTCGTTGTGGCGTGTGAGCTGGCTTTCGATGACGCACAAGCCGCGCGACAGGCGCCTGGCCACGCGGATGGCCTCCAAGGGGCGCTCCAGGTGGTAGATCAGACCGAGGCAGAGCACGACGTCGAACTCGCGGTTGGCGTCCGTCGTGAGCTCCAGAACGTCGCCCTGGACGAACGACAGCCGCTCCTCGGCAATACCGAAGTGGTCGCGCACCAGGGAGGCCCGACGGATGTTGGACGCACGGCTGTCGACGCCGACGACGCTGTGTGCACCCCAGTCCAGAAGCTTGTGAGCGAACATCCCCTCGTTGCAGCCGAGGTCCAGCGCCCGCGGCTCAGGGCCCGCCGCCGTCAGCGCCTGCCGAACGAACGGCTCGATCATCTCTTCTCGCGTCCGGTGCACCGAGGGGAGGTTCTCGCCGATGACCCTGGTCACCACGGTCGGCGTCAGCTGCCACGTATACATCCACGGCGCGCCATCGACCTCCGCTTGCAGTTGAGGCGAGATCGGCGCGGCGTCGGCCCCGCTGGCCCTGTCCTTGCTGCCCAAGATGTGCACGGGGGGAATCATACGTTCGGCGGTCCGCGCGCCTTGCGATACTCGCACCAGTGGCATTTCGCCGACGCAAATCGGCCGCATCTGTTGCAGCGCCCTCACGCTCGGGCTTCGAGTCCGGATGGTTGACGCTGCCCGACGCCAGCGGCACCGACGTCACGGTCAAACCCCTCGTCTACCTCCCGACGTACGAGGAACTGCTCGCTCCACTGCGCGGAAGCGGCGTTCAGCATCCTCGAGCTGGGGGTGTGGAAGGGAGACTCCCTGGCCATGTGGGCCGACGCCTTTCCCGAGGCGACGATCGTAGGCGTCGACCTCGGCCCCCCGGTATCGAACTCGGCCCGAAGGTCCACGTCGTCGTCGGCGACCAATCTGACTCAAACCTGCTGGCGCGGCTCCGCGCCGATTTCGCTCCTGACGGCTTTGCGGTCATCATCGACGACGCATCCCACATCGGAGACGTCTCGGCCCGCTCCCTCCAGGCGCTATACATGCAGCATCTGAAGCCCGGGGGCCTCTACATCCTCGAGGACTGGGGGACCGGTTACATGTCCTCTTGGGACGACGGAGCCGAGTTGTCGGCTGACGTCGGCATCGACGGGCTGGAGGAGACCGTGCCGGCCGGTGACGGCGGAGCGCGTCGCCTGCCCAGCCACGACTTCGGCATGGTGGGCTTGGTCAAGCGGCTGGTCGATCACACCGCTGCCGGGACGCTGGCACATGCTCGAGGCCGGACGCCTGAAGGAGACCTTGCCGATCAGTGGATGCGGGTCCAGGACGGCATGGTGATACTGAAGAAGCCCGGTGGCTAGGCTTCTCCCCGATGACGCCGTCCGAGCACAGCCGCCGCTACTTCGACGCGGTCGCCGACCTCGCCCGCGCGGTCGACCGCGAACAGGTCGACGAGATGGCGCGCGGCCTGGCGGCGCTGCGCGAGCGCGGCGGGCGCCTGTTCATCGTCGGCGTCGGCGGCGGCGCCGGCCATGCCTCGCACGCCGTCAACGACTTCCGCAAGCTGTGCCGGATCGAGACCTACGCGCCGACCGACAACGTCTCGCGAGCTGACCGCGCGCACCAACGACGACGGCTGGGACACGTCGTTCACCGCGTGGCTGGAGATCTCGAAGCTCTCCGGCGCAGGACGGCCTGCTCGTGTTCAGCGTCGGTGGCGGCTCGCGTGAGCACAACGTCTCGATCAACGTCGTCAACGCGATCGAGATGGCGCGCGAGCGCGGTGCGCTCATCTACGGCGTCGTCGGCGCTCCCGGCGGCACGCTGGCCGAGCTGGCCGACGTGGCGGTGGTGATCGACGCGCCCGGCGATCTGCGGACGCCGCTGGTCGAGTCCTTCCAGGCGGTCGTCTGGCACGCGCTCGTCTCCCACCCGGAGCTGGCCGCTCAGCCGGGCCACTGGGAGTCGCTGGCCGCCGCCGGTCAGCGGTGAGCGCCGCCCGCGCCGTCTTCGTCGACCGCGACGGCGTCATCAACGAGCTGGTCCGCCGATCCCGGGACCGGGCGCCCGGAATCGCCGTTGCGCGTCGCCGACGTGAGGCTCATCGCTGGCGCGGCGCAGGCGCTGCGGCGCCTCGCGGACGCGGGCTGGCGGCTGGTGGGCGTCTCCAACCAGCCCAGCGCGGCCAAGGGCTACATCTCGCTCGACGAAGCGTGCACGCCATCCAGGCGCGGGTGGTCGAGCTGCTGGCCGACGAGGAGGTGCGCTTCGACGACTTCCGCCTCTGCCTGCACCATCCGGAGGGCACCGTGCCTGAGCTGAGCGGGCCGTGTGACTGCCGCAAGCCCGCCCCGGGCATGCTGCTGGCGGCGGCCGGCGACCTGGACGTCGATCTCGGCGCGTCGTGGATGATCGGCGACACCGACGGTGACGTCGCAGGCGGGCCGCGCGGCGGGCTGCCGGACGATCCTCGTGGAGCATCCCGACAGCGCGCACAAGCGGACGGCGCAACTTCGGCCCGACGCCGTCGTTAGCGATTTGACGGCCGCCGCGGGCATTATCCTCGGCGGGAAGGGAGTACATTGAGCCCGGTGACAGACGACCTCAACGTCAAGATATTCGCGGACGGGGCTGACCTGGACGCGATCCTGGCCCTCGCCGCCGACAAGCGCATCGCCGGGTTCACGACCAACCCGACCCTGATGTGGAAGGCGGGGCTGACGGACTACGAGGAGTTCGCCAAGCGCCTGCTGGAGCGGATCACGACGCACCCGATCTCGTTCGAGGTGTTCGCCGACGACGCCGCCGAGATGCGCCGCCAGGCGCTGATGATCGCCGAGTGGGGCGACAACGTGTACGTGAAGATCCCGGTCTCGACCACCGGGGGCGAGTCGATGGCGCCGCTGGTGCGCGAGCTGTCCGAGAGCGGCGTCAAGGTCAACGTCACCGCGGTGTTCACCACCGCCCAGGTCGAACTGCTCACCGAGGCGGTCAAGGACGGCGCCCCGTCCTACATCTCGGTGTTCGCGGGGCGGATCGCCGACGCCGGCATCGATCCGGTGCCGCTGATGGCGCGCGCCGTCGACATCATGGTGGCCGCGCCGCGCTCCGAGCTCATCTGGGCGTCACCGCGCGAGATCCTCAACGTCGTCCAGGCCGATCAGGTCGGCTGTCACATCATCACCGTCACCCACGATCTGCTCAAGAAGCTCGACCTGCTCGGCAAGGACCTCGACCAGTACTCGCTCGAGACCGTGCAGATGTTCCGCCGCGACGCGCTGGCCGCGGGCTTTTCTCTGTAAGTGAGATGCACCGCGTCTGCGTTACCGGCGGGGCCGGGTTCATCGGCTCGACGCTCGCTGAGCGCCTGCGGGCCGCACGGCGCCGAGGTGGTGATCGTCGATGACTTCCGCACCGGCCGGCGCGAGTTCGTCGCGGATCTGCTGGAGGATCCCGGCGTGACGCTCTACGAGGGCGACGTGCTCGACGAGGCGCTGCTGCGGCGCGCCTTCGAGGGGTGCGACTGGGTGTTCCACCTGCAGGCCAACGCCGACGTTCGCCACGGCCTCGACGCACCCGCCAGGACCTGGAGCAGAACACGATCGCCACCGCCACGGTGCTGGAGGCGATGCGGGCCGCAGGGGTGAGCAAGATCGCGTTCTCCTCCACCGGCTCGGTGTACGGCGAGCCCGACGTCTTCCCCACGCCCGAGGACGCGCCGTTCCCGATCCAGACGTCGCTCTACGGCGCCTCGAAGCTCGCCGGCGAGGGCATGATCGCCGCCTACGCGCACGGGTTCGGCTTCACCGGGCTGATGCTTCCGCTTCGTCTCGATCCTGGGCGAGCGCTACACCCACGGGCACGTCTTCGACTTCTACTGCGCGCTCAAGCGCGATCCCGACCGCCTGCGCGTGCTCGGCGACGGCCGCCAGGAGAAGTCGTATCTCTACGTCGGGGACTGCGTCGTCGGCCATCCTGACCGCCGCTCGCGCAGCACGAATCACGACCGGGAGAGGTGGGCGTCTACAACCTCGGGCGCGGACGAGACCGTGGTCGTCGATGACTCGGTCGCCGCTGATCAGCGAGCACATGGGCCTCTCGCCCGAGATCGAGTACACGGGGGGCACGCCGCGGCTGGGCCGGCGACAGCCCGCTCATCCACCTCGACTGCTCGCGCATCGAGGCACTGGGCTGGACGTCCGACGCTCACGATCCGCGAGTCGATCGTGCGGACGCTCGAATGGTTTGACGCCAACCCCTACGCCTGGGAGAGCGTCGTCGCGTCCCGGGCCGCATGCCGGCATGAGCGTCATCTTCAGCCGCGCGCCGCTGCGGATCTCCCTCGGCGGTGGGGGGACTGACCTGCCGTCCTACTACCGCGAGCACGGCGGCTTTCTGGTCGCCGGCGCGATCGACAAGTACATCTACATGCTGATGCACACGGTGTTTCAGCGCCGCTACCGGATGAAGTACTCCGAGACCGAGGACGTCCAGGAGATCGCGGAGATCAAGCACCCGATCCTGCGCGAGACGCTCGGCCGTCACTGGCGCGGGAGCCCGGTGGAGATCGCCTCCGTGGCCGACGTGCCGGCCGGGACCGGGATGGGCTCCTCCGGCGCGTTCACGGTCGCCCTGCTCAAGGGCCTGGCCCACGCCCGGCGCACGTCGATCACCCAGTCGGCGCTGGCCGAGTCCGCCGCCGAGATCGAGATCGACATCCTGCACGAGCCCTGCGGCAAGCAGGACCCCTACGTCGCCGCGCACGGCGGGATCTGCGCGTACACGTTCCACGCAGGACGGGAGCGTCGACCGTCGAGCCCCTGGAGCTCTCGACCCAGACGCTGCGCTCGCTGCGCGAGCAGTTGCTGCTGTTCTACACCGGCGAGGCGCGCGACGCCTCGGCCGTCCTCGCCGACCAGGACAGCCGGACCAAGACGGGCGACGACGAGATGCTCGCAGAACATGCACCGGACCAAGGAGATGGGTCTCCAGAGCCGTGACCTGCTGGTCGCCGGGGACCTGTTCGCCTACGCCGAGCTCATGCACGAGCACTGGCTCAACAAGCGCAAGCGCTCTCCGGGGATGGCGACCAGCCGGATCGACGAGCTGTACACGCTGGCGCGGCGCAGCGGCGTGATCGGCGGCAAGCTGGTCGGCGCCGGCGGCGGCGGGTTCCTGCTCGTCTACGCCCGCAACCCCGCCGACACGCGTCAGGCGATGGCGGCGGCCGGCGCCACCGAGCTCCCGTTCGACTTCGAGTTCGTCGGAGCTCACTCCAGCGAGTACGCGTGAGCGTCGCCGACGGCAGCGCGTCTGACCGGCCCGGCTGACGGTCGCGATCGCGGGCTGCGGCCTGATCGGCCATGAGCGAGCGCAGGCGCTGGGCCCGCCGGACCGCGTCGCTCGGCGCGACCGACCCGTCTGCCGACGCGCGCCGAGGAGCTCGTCGGCCGCCCACGGCGGACGCGCGTGCGCCGATTTCGATGAGCTGCTGGCCCTCCAGGCCGACGTCGTCGTCGTGGCGGCCACCCACGACCAGCTCGCGCCGCTGACGCAGCGCGCGCTTGAGGCCGGCAGCCACGTTCTGGTGGAGAAGCCGGCGGCGCTCGGCACCAGCCAGGTCGAGGCGCTGCGGCACGCCGCCGAGCGGGCGGGGCGGCGCGTCAAGGTCGGCTTCAACCACCGCTTTCATCCCGCGCTGCGCGACCTCGCCGCCGAGGTGCACTCCGGCGCGCACGGGCCGCTCATGCACCTGCGCGGCCGCTACGGGCACGGTGGGCGGCTCGGCTATGACCGGGAATGGCGAGCGCGATCCGCAGCGGTCTGGCGGCGGCGAGCTGATCGACCAGGGCATGCACCTGCTCGACCTCACCCACTGGCTCGCCGGGCCGCTGCCGCTGCATTCAGCGCTGCTGCGCACCCATTTCTGGGACATGCCGGTGGAGGACAACGCCGCGCTGGTGCTTGGGCGAGCCGCAGGGCCGCACGGCGCCGTGGGCGATGCTGCACGTGACCTGGACCGAGTGGAAGAACCTGTTCTCGATCGAGGTGTACTGCCGGACCGCCAAGCTCCAGGTCGACGGCCTGGTCCGGTCCTACGGCCCGCAGACGCTTCGCGATCTACCGGATGGGCCCGGAGCTCGGGCCGCCGGAGCTCGAGGAGCGCACCTACGGGACCGACGATCTGTCCTGGGCGGCCGAGTGGGAGCACTTCGCCGCGGCGCTGGCGTCCGGGGGGCCGCTGCTCGGCGACCTCGACGATGCCCACTACGCCTGGGCGCAGATCGAGGACGCCTACGCCTCGTCGCCGGACTACGCGCCGGTGCGGGCCGCGGTCGAGCTGTCGTGAGCGCGAGAGCCGCCGGGACCGACCATGCCTGGGGCGCTGCCGCCGATCTGCCTGCTGGCGGGCGGCCTGGGGACACGTCTGGGCGAGACCGTGCGCGACACGCCCAAGCCGCTGCTCGAGGTGGCCGGCGAGCCGTTCCTGCTCCATCAGCTGCGGCTGCTGGCCCGCTACGGGGCGGCCCGGGTGGTGCTCTGCGTCGGCTATCTCGGGGAGCTGATCGAGCAGCGCATCGGGGCTTCGCAGTTCGGGATCGAGATCAGCTACAGCTACGACGGACCGAATCTGATCGGCACGCTCGGCGCCGTCCGCAAGGCGGCGCCTGCACTCGGCGACCGGTTCCTCGTCCTCTACGGCGACACGTACCTGCGCCTCGACTACGCCGCCGCCGCCTCCGGATGGGAGCGGAGCGGGCTCCGGCGCTGATGACGCGTCCTGCGCAACGACGGGCGGTGGGACACCTCCAATGCGAGCTTCGACGGCCATCGTGTGATGTACGACAAGCGTCACCCCCGGACCGAAATGAGCTGGATCGACTACGGACTCGGCGGACTGTCGCGGATGCTCTCGCCCTCGTCGCCCCGGACGTCGACGACCTCGCGGACCTGTACCACGCGTTGGCCATGCGCGGCGAGCTCTACGGGTTTGCGGCCACCGATCGCTTCTACGAGATCGGTACCCCGGCGTCGCTGACCGAGGCCGAGGAGTTCCTCTCCAAGCGGTAGCGGCCGGTATCGTCGGGCCCGACCTACGGACATGGAAACGATTCTCACCAAGCTCCAGGGGCCTGTGTTGCTGGCCCCAACTGTCCACGGCGACGAGCGCGGGTTCTTCGTCGAAACGTTCCGTGCAAGTGCGCTGGGTGCGTCGGGCATCGCCGACGGGTTCGTCCAGGACAACCAGTCGCGCTC
>CAVWWN010000020.1:0-51510 GCA_963758705.1 uncultured Actinomycetota bacterium
ATGTAGCGCGGCGGACGCGCGCCGGCGGACACGCCAGCGTGCGGAGCCTCGCACTGGGGGCGGAGGCGATCGCGCGGCGGGGTTAGCCCCGGCGATCCAGATCGTCGCGGAGCGCTCGCGCGATGCCAGCGATCCGCACGATCGAGTCGTCGCGCCAATGCGCTTGCGGGATGGGAGTTACTCAGAGTTGAAAGCGATGGCGCGGCGCTGACGGCCGACGAGGTGGGCAGCGGTCGCCGATGCCCGTGTGCGAAGAGTGTGGCGCCGCTGGGCTGGGGTTCAGGTCAGCTGCGGTTGGCGACGCGAGACGTCAGCCGATCAACGCCTTCAGAGCGTCGTCGAACTCGCCGTCGACGAGAACGAACACCATCCTCGCCAACTCGTCGCCACGGTTCTCCCAGGCGTGATCGGTGCCGCGCTGGATGACGACGTCGCCGGGGTGGAGCGCGGTCTCGCTGTCGTCGAGCACGAGATACACCTCACCCTCGAGCACGATCCCGTAGTCGATCGTCTCCGTGCGGTGCATCGGCGAGCGGCGACCGGGCGGGAAGGTGGTGACGCGGACGATCGTGCCGTTGTCCCTCGGGAAAATCACCACCTCGCGGGCGGTCGGCTCGGAGGGTTCGAGCGCGGAGATCGGCGCGGGCATCGCATTCGTGTTCCAGAGCTCGAAGAACGCCGCCTCGCCACGCCGGTTGACCGTCGGCGTGGGCTCGTCGGTGACGACCACCGACCGCCCGTCCTCGTCATGGCCGGTGACGACCCGTCTGGGGATGTTCAACTCGCTCACGCGAGCGAGCGGGCTGCGGTGGGCGCGAGCTCGCGATCGAGCCAGGCGACCATCGTCGGCATTGTCTGTCCCTGGCCCATGTGGCCTCCGTCGAAGACCCTCACGGCCTTGGGGTCACCGTGGTCGAGGCTGAGATAGAGATCGCCGATCGAGTTCTGCAGGTCGTCACGCCCGTTGAGCAGCAGCAGTGAGGCCGAGGGCTGGTCGAGCCAGCCCTGGTCCAGGAGCGACAGCTCCGGGCACCGCGCGACGTAGTCATCGAAGGTGGTGCCGCCGAAGATGCGCGCCCGGGCGGCCATCAGGTCCATCAGGTAGGAGGACGCGTTTCGCGACCTCTCCTGCCACTCGGGAGTGAACGTGATGTGGACGCCGCCTCCCCAGTTGACTGCCGCTCGGATGCGGTCGCGGTGCGTGTAGGCGAGCTTCATCGCCCAGTAGCCGCCGAACGAGCCGCCGAGGACCGCCCGCCGGTGAGGGTCGAGCTCCGGCTGCTGGTCGAGCCAGTCGAAGACCGGCGTGTACTGCCGTTCCGCATCGGTGGAGGCGAGCACCGGCGACTGGCCGGTGCCCGGCATGTCGACGAGCACGACCGCGAAGCCACGGGCGCGGAGCAGGTCCCTGAGCCCCCCCATCTCCTCCTTCCAGGTGTCGATCCCGGCCCAGACGAGCGCGACGGGTGAGGGCTCGTCGGACGGTGCCGGCCGCGCGAGGTAGAAGTGGACGGTGTCCCCCTCACCCGGACGGCCGTCGAAGGGAACCGAGCGACACTCGATCGGGGGGTCCTCGAGCGCAGCGGCTCGGCGGAAGTACTCCCGGGCGCGGTCGTAGGAGGCCATCTTCGCCGGGTGGTTCGGCGTCGGGTAGCGACCCATGAACGACATCCGGTATGCCTGCAACCAGGCGTGCTTCTCGGCCACGGGGTCGGTCGCGGCCTCGGCCTCGGCGACGGACCGGTCGGCGGCGGCCTTCCACGCGGCCGCCCACCGTTCGGGATCGAGGCCCTCGAGGCCCTCGATCACCTCGCGCGCGGCGGCGGGATCGATCTCGCGGAATGGATGCGTCTGCCGGTCAAGCCGATCGAGTAACCAGGCCCGTCCGTCCTCCAGCGTCCGCGTCTCGGTCATGGTGGGCCTCCGCTAGCTGTCGCGACAGTCATCATGGTCAGCCTGGTCCTCACTACGCCTCAGGCCGGCGCGCCGGCGGTCATCATCACGGTGCGCCGACGCTCGACGGGGTCGATCGGCAGCGTGCTGTCCTGCTCCCAGGCGCCGATCGCCTCCGATCCCTCGACGATCACCTTGCAGCGTTCGAACCGGCGGTCAGTGAACGCCTGGAGAGCGTTCGCCAACGGGCGGTCGGTGGCCAGCTCCTCGGATAGCACGATCGCGTCCTCGACGGCCTGCGCGGCGCCCTGACCGCAGTGCGGCGTCATCGCGTGCGCGGCATCTCCGATCAACACCACCCGTCCCCGGTGCCACGGCGCGGGCACGAGCACGTTCTCGAGCGGCCGGACGACGACCGCGTCGTCGTCGACGATCATCTCCCGGTGCTCGGCCACGATCCCGCCGTATTGGGCCAGGCGCTCGCGGTAGCGAGCGGCGAGACCCTCCCGCGGCAGGTGGATCGGCGAGCCCGGTGGCGGTGAATCCGTCGTCAGCATGTACATGAGGTCCTCACCGATCGGCACGAAGCCCGCGGACCCGTTCGTGCCGCGGAACATCCAGATGCCGTCGAGACCGTCGATGCGGGGGAGGTTGTAGCGCCAGCACAGCTGGCCGGTGTACTTCGGCTCGGGAGCGTCATCGAAGACCAGGGCCCGGACCTGGGAGTACAGGCCGTCGGCCCCGACGATCAGGTCATAGTCCCGCGTCTCGCCGTCGGTGAAGTCGACCTCGACGTCGTCGCCCCGGTCGCTCAGTTCGCTGAGGGTGACTCCGGTCCTCACGTCGGCGCCGCTGTCGAGCGTGTGCTGCTGGAGGATCTTGTGCAACCTGGGGCGAGTGATCCCGTTTCCGGACGGTAGACCGTCGACGGCCGGAGGCGGCGTCGGGTTCTGAACGACCATCGTCTCGCCATCGGCCAGGTACAGCCTGCCGCCGTTGATCGGGGAGCCCTGCGCGACCGCCTCACGGGCGAGCCCGATCTGGTGCAGCGCCCGCAGCGCGTTGCCCGGCTGGATGATGCCGACCCCGTACACGTCCCAGGCGGGATTCTTCTCCACCACGTCGACATCGAAGCCGGCCTGCCTCAGCGCGATCGTGGCGGATAGCCCGCCGATACCGCCGCCGACCACCAGAATCCTCGTGACGGCACTCACACGTCCCTCCTCATCGAAAAGTCATGACAGACCCATGAACAAAGCTAGAAACAGGTCACTGCATAACTCGCAGTGCCACCATTCCGCACGCTCTCACCGGTGAACGTGATCACTGGCGAGCGACCGCCGGAGCGGTGAGATAGGTCGCCTGGATCTCGTCGATGCTCCCGCGGGCGTCCGCCGCGGTCCCGGCGAAGCGGACCCGGCCCTGCTGCAGCAGATAGACGCGGTCGGCGACCTCGAGCACGCGGTGAACGTGCTGCTCGACGAGCAGCGCGCCGATCCCCCGATCCGCAGCCTCCCGGACCGCGCGCAGCAGGCGCCCGACGGTCTTGGGGGCGAGGCCGAGGGAGAGCTCGTCGGCGAGCAGTAGGGAGGGCGCCCGCGCGAGCGCCCGGCTGAGGGTGAGCATCTGTGCCTCCCCGCCCGAGAGCAACGCGCTGCGTCGTGACATCAACGGGACGAGCTCGGGGAACAGCGCGGTGGCCTGTTCGATATCGGCGCGAGCGACCGCCAGGTTCTGCCGAGTCGTGAGCTTCGGGAAGATCGAGCGCTCCTCGGTGACGAACGCCATTCCCTTGCGGGCCCGCCGATACAGCGGAGCAGTCGTCCGCTCGCCGTCCATGAGGACCTCGCCGTTCAGCGGCGCCAGCTCGCCGGCGAGCGTGAGCAGCGTCGTGGTCTTGCCCGCGCCGTTGGCGCCCAGGAGCGCGACCACCTCGCCCGCGTGGACCTCGAGCGAGAGGTCGCGGACGATCTCAACGCCGCCGTAGCCCGCCGAGATCTGGCGGGCCTCGATGAGCGCGGTCACCGGGTCACCGGCGGCGCGTGCACCGACGCCACGCTCGGGCCCGCGGTCTCCTCGCCGAGGTAGACGGCGATCGCGGCGCGATCGCGGCGCACCTCATCGGGCGCCCCCTCGCACACCGGCCGTCCGAAGTCGATCACGGTGATCCGGTCGCAGATGCTCATGACGAAGTTGAGGTCATGCTCGATCACGAGCACCGCCATGCCCCACACGTCGGCGAGCCGCCGCACCAGGCGGGCGAACTCGGCGGACTCATGCTCACTGAGACCCGCCACCGGCTCGTCGAGCAGCAGCACCGAGGGCTCGGCGGCGACGGCACGCGCGATCGCCACCAGTCTCCTCTGGCCATAGGAGATCTCATCGGGAAGCTTGTGGAGCACCGGCTCGAGCCCGAACTCCTTCACAGCCGCGATCGTCACCGGCGGCAGCGTCGTCCGCGCGGGACGAAGGAGCTCGGCCACCGTCCCCCAGCCTCCAAGCCGGTCATGCGGAACCTGGAGGTTCTCGAGGATCGTCATCTCCGAGAACAGCTCGAGTCCTTGGAAGGACCGGACCAGTCCTGCAACCGACCGGCGATGGCTCGGCCAGCTATCAACTCGCTGGCCTTCGAGGAGCACGCGGCCCTGATAGGGGGTGAAACCGGATACAGCATCCATGAGCGATGTCTTTCCGGCGCCGTTTGGGCCGATGAGGCCGACAACTTCTCCCGGTGCGGCGTCGATGTTGACTCCGTCGACGGCCAGCACGCCGCCGTAGCGCACGGTCAGGCCTTCGACCCGCAGCCGCTGGGGGGCGACTCGTATCGGCGCGTCCGCCGCCGTCATCTCGAGCTCTGTCCACGCATGAGCGCGCGATCTCAGCCCGAGCTTGGCGCCGAGCTTTCCTGCGAGCTTGCCCATGTCCCGGACCTGCTGGCTTGCGATGCCGTTCGGGTTGAAGCGAACGGCCAGCAGGGCACCGGCTCCCCCGATTATCGGGAGCCAGGTGACAAAGCCCTGCCAGTGCAGTCCGATGAGCGACAGCAGTGCCCCGGGCGCCACGATTGCGCCGTTGATCGTGCCGAACACGAAGCCGACGCCTCCGATCACGATCCACGCGAGCGCGAGCAGCGAGGTCGCGGGATCGAAGGCGCTGAAGACCGCGCTCTGGTACTGGAAGCTGATGAGGATGCCGGCCAAGCCGGCCAGCGCACCCGAGACCGCGAACGCGATCATCTTCGTCCTGAACACGCCGATGCCCGATGCCGCCGCGGCACGCTCGTTGGAGCGGACGGCGATCATCCTTCGACCCAGCCGGCCACGGCGCAGGTTGGCGACAAGGACGCCGCAGATCACGAACACGAGGAACGTCAACGCCGCATATCGAGCTGGCTGGTCCGCGCCACTGACGTCCAGCCCGAAGAGCGAGGCATTGCCGACATTGATTCCGACGTCCGCACCGCCGACGCTCGGGTTCGTGAAGATCATGTCCTGCGCGGCCCAAGCGAAGGCAAGGGTGATCACGGCCAGGTTGACGCCACGGGTTCGAAGCGCGGGAATCGCAAGCATCAGTCCCACGACCATCGCTCCAACGCTTCCGCAGACAAGTGCCGGCAGGAACCCGAAGCCGGCGTGCGCGGCGAGCTCCGCCCCGATCACCCCACCGATCCCGGCGAGCGCGTACTGCGCAAGCGAGATCTGTCCGGCATATCCGGTCAGAACGACGATCGACAGGAGAAGCGTGGCGATGCTGAACGTAACCGCCAGCGCAGCGAGCGTGCTGGCGGCGAACACGGTGAAGAGCAGTGCGAAGACGACCGCGATCACCGGCAGCACGACAGGCCAGCGGACGAGTCCGGTGCCGATCGCCGGCAGTCGATCGGATATCTCGCCGCGGAGGGGAAGAGATGAGCCCCGCACGACCATCACCACGATGATCACGAGCAACGGGAGCACGTCGGACATCCCCGTGACGTTCAGGTGGTCCTGAAAGAAGCCGTTGTAGTTCAGAAGCAGCGCCTGCGCCATCCCCACCACAAGCCCACTAGCCAGCGTCGCCGGAAACGACGAGAAGCCCCCTAACAGGACGGCCGCGAGCGCCGGAATCACGAGCAGGCTCACCCCGGCCGGTGACACCTGCGTGATCGGCGTGAACAGGATCCCGGCCACCCCCGCAAGGGCCGAGCCCGCCGCCCACGTCGCCGACGAGACGAACTCCGGCGAGATGCCCACCGCCGCCGCGCCCCGCTGACTGTCCGACACCGCGGACGTCACCCAGCCGATCCTGGTGAAGCGCCACAGGATCGTCAGGATCGCGGTCAACCCCGCCGCGAGTACCAGGAGCCACACATAGCCCGAGGGAAGGGTGATCGACGAGCTCAGGTGCCAGATCCGCGATGGCAGGATCTGCGCCACGAACGGAGGGTTGTCACCCCAGACCTTGAGCGCGGCCGATTGCAGCACGAGCAGCACGCCGACCGTTGCGATCAACCGGGCGAGCGGTGACGCCTGCCGCATCCGGCGCAGCAGCAGCTGGTCGGTGGCCAGGCCCAGCGCTGCGGTGGCCGCGACGGCGACCACGAATGACGGCAGGACGGGCCAGCCGCTCTGGGTTGAGAATGTCCCGAAGCCGAAGCTTCCCGGCGCGTGCAGCTCCAGATACAGGTACGCGCCGATCATGGCGAACGCGCCCTGGGCCAGGTTGAGCACCCCGGATCCGCGATAGATCAACACGATCCCCTGCCCCAGCAGGGCGTAGATCGCTCCGGCTCCGATGCCGAGCAGCGCATATCCGATGGCGGTGCTCATGACGCTTCGTCCGACGTCCTGTCAGCCGCCCGGCCGGTCGGGACCGGGCGGCGGGCGGGGCGGCGACCCGGCGAGGGCCTGCTAGGGAACGAGGTGATCGCCATGCACAGCCGGCACGCTCGTCACACGCACCCACGACTTCGTCGCCACGTCCCACTTCTTCAGGAACATGGTCGTGTTAAACAGGCGGGCGTACTGCTTTATCGGGTTCGTCTTACCGAAGTCGATCGGCGGCAGCACCTGACCACCCCCTGATCCGAACGTGACCTTCGTCTTGTTGATCGCCTGCAGGAATTTCGCGCGCGTGATCGGGCCCTTTATGGTCGCCGCGACCTGCGGCACGACCTGCGACGCGACCCAGCCCTGCAGAACGAGGAGTGGATCGTTCCCCGGCGACAGGCTGGCGGACGAGTTGCCCCCGGCGACCTCCGCGGAAGCCTGCGAGCGGAACTGATTGAGCAGTGGGTAGCCCTTCCAGGCCGGGTCGGGAAGGAAGGACGCGGCGTACACGTCCGCCGCGTTCGAGCCAAGCCCGGCGAGTACCTGACTGGCGACGAGGCCGTCCTGCATGCAGGTCGGTCCGCTTGCCCCGATCTGCGCCGCCGCCGCAAGCCACGCACTGACCAGCTCCGGATCGAACAGGAGCACGGTGAACTGCGGGTGGCTCTGCTGGAGCTGGTGCACGTATGGTGAGATGTTCGTGGTCGTCAGCGGCACCTCGACGTGGCCGACCACGGTGAACCCGGCCTTCCTGGCCGCCGCCATCGCCGCGTTCATCTCGGCCACCGAGATCGGCAGGGTCAGCGACGCAAAGCCGATCTTCGTCGCGTGCACGACGGGAGGAGCCATCACCGCGCATCCCGCACCCGCGAAGTTCGGAGAGAAGAGCGGGAAGTTGATCGGAGCCACAAAATCCGGCGGAGACTGGACGAACGGATTGATCGATGGCAGTCCGGCCTTCTGGAACGCGGCCGTCGCGCCCGCGGTGTTGATGACGATCAGCGGCTGGACCGCGGCGACCGCCTTCGGATCGGAGGCCGCCTGTTGGGCGCACTGAAGCTCACCGGGCGGGGTGCCCTGGGTGTTGCAGAATTTCACGGTCACCGGCTGGTGATCGGGACCGATCCCGCCCTGGCTGTTGATGTGCCGGAACGCGGCCTTGACGCCGGCTGGAAGCTGCGGCGCGCTCTGGTTGGGGGCGCCGACCGGGGCGATGGTCCAGACGTCGACCGCGGGCCCGGTCGCCTTCGCGGCCGAGGCCGAACTCGTCGTCCCGGCGGTACTCGATGAACTCGAGCTCGTCGAGCTTCCGCACGCCGCAAGCGTGCCTGCTGCGAGAAGTGCAACAAATACCGTCGGCGCGGTGCGTCGCTGTGCTACCAAGCTCTCCTCCTTGCGCCAGCAGCTCACGCCGCCGGGTGGCTTGGCGGCGAGTGTAAAGACGGGCGATCGAGCGATCAAATGCCTTTCTCGTGACCAGTTGATAACCCCTTGCTATGGCTCACCGGCGGCCAGATACGCGTGCCGAGAGCCGGCCGGACATCGACTCCGACGCGAGAAACTCGATAGCTGAGAGTTATCAACGCGAAGCGCGAAAGGCATTTGGTGAGCGCGGCCGTGGTGATCTAGCCTGCTGGCGCAGCACTCGTCTCTGTCAGTGTCAGCTCGTTGTGTCACCCGCATGAATCGGAGTACTCGATGATCGTCGATGTTCATGGGCATATGAGCGCGCCGGAGCGTCTGTACGCGTACAAGGCCAACCTGCTCGCACACCGCGGCTCTCACGGCCGGGGCGGGGTGCGGGTCACCGACGATGAGCTCCGGGCCGCGGTCACCGAGGAGGTCGGCTCGTTCGGCATTCCCCACCTGGAGCACCTCGACAGCGCCGGCATCGACCTGCAGCTCATCTCGCCGCGGCCGTACCAGATGATGCACAGCGAGGAGCCGACCCGGATCGTTGAGTGGTTCACCGAGGAGACCAACAACTTGATTGCTCGCAGCTGCGAGCTCTTCCCCGATCGCTTCGCCGGGATGGCGGGGTTGCCCCAGAGCCCGTCGACCCAGCCGAGCGACTGGACCCGGGAGATGCGGCGCGCGGTCGCGGAGCTCGGGTGCGTCGGCGTGCTGCTCAACCCGGACCCGATGGAGGGTCGGGGTCCGCCGCTGCCCCCGCTCGGCGATCGCTACTGGTATCCGGTCTACGAGGCGCTGTGCGAGCTCGGTGTCCCGGCGCTCGTCCACTCGGCCGGCTGCCGCCCCCCTGCGCGCGAGAACTACAGCCTTCACTTCATCCTCGAGGAGACGATTGCGGTCACGAGCCTGCTCGCCTCCGATGTGGCCAAGGACTTCCCGGACCTGCAGCTGATCATTTCCCACGCCGGCGGCGCGGTCCCCTACCAGGTTGGTCGGTTCATGGCGGGCGTCGCGCGCAACCCGAGCGGCGAGACCTACATCGACCGGATGCGCACTCTGTGGTTTGACACGTGCCTGTACACGAAGGACGCGATCGAACTGCTGTTCAAGACCGTCGGGGTCGATCGCTGCCTGTTCGGCTCGGAGAAGCCCGGCACTGGTTCGGTGCGCAACCCCGCCAACGGCCGTTGGTTCGATGACATCAAGATCCTCATCGAGGAGATCGACTGGCTCACCGACGCCGACCGCGACGCGATCTACGAGCAGAACGCCAGGTCGCTGTTCAAGCTGCCCGCCGGCCGCTCTGAGGCGGTCGGCGGCCATAGCCCGCAGTGATCATCCACCGGACCAGAAGGCATTGGCGCTGTCACACAACGCTGACTAGGGTGACCGAGTTACTGGTTGAGGAAAGAGCTCGAGGCGCGGGAGAACGGAGCGGACACGGTGGCTGAATTGGTGATGGGCATTGCGATGTCGCACGGGCCGATGGTCGTGTCGGAGGTGCCGACGTGGTTGAAGATCGCGGAGATGGACCAGTACTCCACCCTCCTGGTCGACACCTCCGGCACGCCGGTGACCTTCGACGAGCTGCGGAAGGCCAGCGGAGAGCGCTACGCCGAGTACGCGACCGAGGAGCGGTTTCGCACCCAACGGGAGCTCGTCACCTCCTCGATCGAGCGGCTGCGCAATGAGGTCAAGCAGGCGGAGATCGACCTGATCGTCGTCATCGGCGACGACCAGTGGGAGCTCTTCGGCGACGACTACGTGCCCGCGCTCGCCGTCTACACCGGCGAGATGCTGGAGTTCACGACCGCGGGCAAGCGCGGTCGCTACGGGGCCCGGGTCGGCGGCCTCGACGACGTCCACGCCGGCTACGGGATGGACGCCCGCAACCGCTGGCCCGGACACCAGGCGTTCGCGTTGCACGCGATCAGCGGGCTGATCGAGCGCGGCTTCGATCCGGCGACGATCAATGAGCCGTCCGCGCCGTCCGGTCTCGGCCACGCGTTCGGGGTGGTCGAGTGCCAGCTCATGCAAACGCCCGGCGCGCTTCCGCTCGTGCCGATCGTGGTCAACACCTACTGGCCGCCGAACCAGATGCCTCCCGCCCGGTGCTGGGACCTCGGCACGGCGCTGCGCGAGGTGATCGACAGCTTCCCGGAGGATCTCAAGGTCGCGATGGTGGCCTCCGGGGGTCTCAGCCACTTCGTCACCGACGAGAAGCTCGACATGCAGACGCTCGAGCCGCTGCGCGCCGGCAACCCGAGGGGCCTGCTCGACCTGCCGGTCCATCTCCTCAACTCCGGCAACTCGGAGATCCGCAATTGGATCTCGCTCGCGGCCTGCTGCGAGGACCTGTCGTTCGCTTGGGATGAGTACACGCCCGTGTACCGGACGGCGAGCGGGACCGGGTGCGGGATGGCGTTCGCTCGCTGGGGCGACGTCCCTCAGGCCGCGTGAGCACGGTGAACCGGTGAGCACGGAGTCGTCACTGCACGGGCTGGATGCCGCGACCGTCCATGAGGCCTACGGTCGCCGCGGAGCGTTGCCCTCGGAGATCAAGCCCGTCGACGCGGGCTTCACCGTCTGCGGGCCCGCATTCACGGTCGACTGCCCTGCCGGCGACAACCTGTGGATCCATCACGCGGTGTACGCCGCGCAGCCGCACGATGTCCTCGTCGTCCACACCCGGGGCGAGCGCGAGGCGGGTTACTGGGGCGAGATCCTCAGCCGCGCCGCGATCGCCCGCGAGCTCGCCGGCCTCGTCATCGACGGCGGAGTGCGCGACGTCGAGCGACTGGTCGAGATGGGACTCCCGGTGTTCGCCGCGAACGTCTGCATCGGCGGGACCGCGAAGGACCCCGCTGCCGGCGGTCGCCTCGGCGAGGCGACCGTCCTCGGGAGGACGGTGGTGCGGACCGGCGACATCGTCATCGGAGATCGTGACGGGGTCGTGGTGGTTCCCGCCGACGAGATCGAGCGGGTCGCCGCCGCCGCGCACGAGCGGGTCCAGAAGGAACAGGAGATCCTCACCCGCCTCGAGCGCGGCGAGACGACGCTCGACATCTACGACCTTCCCGCGCTCGCCCCATGAGCTCGAGCCCGCTCGACCGGCTCCGGGCACTCGATGCCTGCGCGGTGTCGGACGCCCTGGAGCGCAGCGGTCATCCGCACGCGGTCGTCGGCCTGCACCCGGTGACCGCTTCCCGTGCGATCGTCGGTCGAGCGGTGACGGTGAGGCTCGGGCCGGCCGAGGGCACCCAGCCCACGCGCCATCTGTGCACCGCCGCGGTCGACTCCTCGGGTCCGGGCGACATCATCGTCATCGCCAACGACGGGCGAATCGACTGCGCGAGCTGGGGCGGGCTGCTTTCCAAGGCCGCCTCGCTGCGGGGCGTCGAGGGGGTTGTCGTCGACGGCGCGTGCCGGGACGTGGCCGAGGCGGTCGAGCTCGAGCTCGTCGTGTACGGACGGGCGGCGGTCGCGGTGACCGCGCGCGGCCGGGTAGTCGAGCGTGCATGGAACGAGCCGATCGAGATCGCCGGAACGATGGTGGCACCGGGTGACCTGGTGATCGCGGACGGGAGCGGCGTCGCGTTCGTGCCGCAGGCGGCGCTGGACGAGGTGCTCGCCGCGGCCGAGCGGATCGCCGCGAGCGAGGTGGCGATGGCCCAGGCGCTCACGCGGGGCGCCCCGATCTCCGAGGTGATGGGCGCCGACTACGAGGCCCTGCTCTCCCGTGGCTGACGAGCAGCTCTCGCAGCTCGCGGCTCTCACCACGCCGGGGGTGAGCGACGCTCTCGACAAGTGCGGGATTCCCGGCCAGTGCGAGGGGATCATGGGACTCGATCGCTCGTTTCGGCTCGTCGGTCGTGCGTGGACGCTCCGGTACGGAACGGTCGGCGAGGACCCCGGTAGCGTCGGCGACTACATCGACGACCTCGGTTCGGGGCAGGTCGTCGTGCTCGACAACCAGGGACGCCGCGACGCAACCGTTTGGGGTGATCTGCTGACGACCGTGGCGGCGGGGCGCCGCGTCGCCGGGACGGTCATCGACGGGGTCTGCCGCGACGTCGATCGCAGCATCGAGCTCGGCTACCCGATCTTCAGCCGGGGCAACTGGATGCGGACCGGCAAAGACCGCGTCCGGGTGGAGGAGATCGGCGGGCCCGTGTCGATCGGCGGCATCCGCGTCGAGCCCGGCGACCTGGTGCTCGGCGACGGCGACGGGATCGTCGTCATTCCGGCCGCGCGCGCGGAGGCGGTCATCGCCGCGGCGGTCGAGATCGAGGACGCCGAACGCGTGATCCGAGACGCGATCACCGCCGGAGCCAGCCTGCGCGGCGCGCGGGAGGCGGTCGGTTATCACCTGCTGCAGCGCCGGCTCCCCGCGCCCGCGACGCCGGAGGACGAGGAGCAGCGGCCGTGACACGCTCCGTCAATCACACAGCGAACAGATAGAAGGAACGAACGAATAGATCATGGCCTACAAGCTGATCTCGCAACTGCACCACGTCGAGCTGTTCAGCGCCAAGCCGGAGGAGAGCGTCACGTTCTTCAAAGACGTCCTCGGGCTGCAGGAGAGCGCTCGCGACGGCAACTCCGTCTACCTGCGGGCGTGGGGCGAATTCTTCCATCACAGCCTGAAGATCACCGCGGGCCCCGGCCCGGGCCTGGGGCACGCGGCCTGGCGGACCGACGGTCCGGCCGAGCTCGACGACGCTGCCGCGGCGCTCGAGAAAACGGGAATCGAGGGTCGCTGGATCGACGGCGACGTCGGCCATGGTCGCGCATTCCAGTTCTGGACTCCCGGCGGCCACCTCGCCGAGCTCGTGTGGGAGTCCGAGCGCTACGTCGCCCCGCCGGAGCTGAAGAGCACCTTCCCGAACCGGCCGCAGCGACAGGTGACCCACGGCGCTCCGGTCCGCAGGATCGACCATGTGACGACGGTGTCGACGAAGCTGATGGACGATGTGTCGACGTTCCGGGACGTCCTCGGGTTCCGGTTCATGGAGGGAACGATGGGCCCCCGCGACAGCGTCTTCTTCGCGACCCTTAGCTCCGGGCCCCAGAACCACGATCTGGCGATCGCCGCCGAGCGCCCCGGGGACCCGAGCGTGAAGCCCGGCCGGATGAACCACCTCTGTTACTACTACGACACGCGAGAGGACCTGCTACGCGCGCTCGACATCCTCTCCGAGTTCGGGTACAAGCTCGAGGCCGGGCCGCTGAAGCACGGCATCGGCGAGCTCTTCTTCGCCTACGTGTTCGAGCCGGGCGGCACCGTCATCGAGCTGCAGACCGGGGGCTACTGGAACTTCATCCCGGACTGGGAGACGGTGTACTGGCCGAACGGGGGCATCGCCGGAGCGAACACCGCGTGGAACGTGGACCAGTTCGCCGTGTTCGGGATGTCGCCGCCGCCGGAGGGCATCGAGCGTCTGCCCGAGTCCTCGGCGCCGACCCAGCAGTTCACGGCCCAGGACCGCGAGGCCCAGCTCGTCAGCTGAGACGGTCGCGCCTCGCCCGGCAGTTCAACGATCCAGGAGGTTGCTCACGTCATGGACTCAATCGCATCCGCGCTCAAGCCGATGTACCGGATGCCGGTCTCGTTCGGGCCGAGCGCGGGGCCGCGGAACGTACCGTCGGATGTCGCATACGAGGCCGGCGCGCTGCGGACGGCGTCGATCTCCGTCTCCGCGCTCTCGGACGTGGACGCGCTGACGGCGCTGCTCCCCGACGGCTGCGAGCTCGACGGGGAGCCGGTGCTGACGGCGGGGATCACCCGGATGTACGACATCGGCTGGCTCGCCGGCCGCTCGTACAACATCGTCCGGCTCACGCTCCCGGTGCGTTTCCGCGACCAGGGCGAGCTCCTGCGCGGCAGCTTCATGCCCGTTCTGTGGGAGAGCCTCGCCGATCCGATCGTCACCGGTCGTGACGAGCTCGGGCATCCGAAGCTGTGGGCCGAGATCCCCGATCCGGTCGTGAGCGCCGGCGGTGAAGACGTGTCAGGGGGCTCGTCGTGGCTGGGCTTCCCGTTCTTCGAGATCGAGGCGACGGGCCTGCAGGACGCCCCCCCGCCCGCGGCGGGCGGTCCAGGACACGTGCTCACCGCCAAGTATGTGCCCCGCACCGGAGCGTGGGGAGAGCCCGACGTCGACTACCTCACCTACGGAACGGTGCGGCCACCGGACGAGATCGTCGAGCGCCGGCAGGGTGAGGGCCGCTTCGCGTTTCACCCGGCACGGTGGGAGGACATGCCGACGCAGTACACCGTGGTGAGCGCGCTCGCCGCGCTGCCCCTGTACGAGTTCCGGTCGGCGAGCTGGGTGATGACGGCGACCGTCGGCGAGCCGATCGGCCTCAATCACAAGATCGTCAGCTGACGAGCGCGCCGTTCTCAGCGCTCGGCCGGGCCGGGCCCGGGCGAGGCGGGGTCGTGACCGAACGTCGTCTCGTAGTCGCGCTGCTGGTCCGCCGGGATGAACCGCTGTTCGAGCGCGCGCAGGCCCGGCGTGCCGACGAGCTCGGCGGATGGCGCGCGGCCCCACGGACTCGCACGGGTGCGCTCTGACCACGCCTCGAGCGCGCCGTCGCCGTTGGCCTGAAGGTCATGGAGCAGATCCCACGCGGCCTGGGCACCTGCGCTCCCGGCAACGGTCGGGAAGAGGACGGCGCGGGCCCCCGCTTCGGCGAATTTCGCCAGCGGCGGCCGGGGAGCGGACCCGCCCCAGATCGTGATCACCGGCACGCGGAGCGCCGCGCACGCGGTCCGCAGCTGCTCGATCGACTCGACCGAGTTGAGCCAGACGAGGTCGGCGCCGCCCTCCTCGGAGTAGGCGACGCATCGCTCGAGAGCGTTCTCGAAGCCGGTGCCCTCGGCGCCGATCGCGTCGGTGCGCGCGCACACGACAAAACTCGGATCGAGCTCATCGCGCGCCGCCACTGCGGCTCGGATCTTGCCGGTGGCCTCCGCGAGTGAGATGCAGCGACGGCCGGCGTTGGTGCCCGATTTCTTCGGCGCCTCCTGGTCCTCGATCGAGATCCCGGCGACCCCGGAGCGGACGAACTCCTGGACCGCGTAGGTGACGTTGACCGCGTTCCCGTAGCCCGTGTCCGCGTCAACGAGCACCGGGATGTCTGCGCGGGCCGCCAAGTGACGGGCGTGGTCGACGACGTCCCGCAGGCCAACGATTCCACAGTCGGGCACCCCGTAGAGGAACCAGGAGAGCTGTGACCCGGCGAGGAAGAAGAGCTCGAATCCGGCCCGCTGCGCCATCATCGCCCACAGCGGCGTGCACCCGCCGGGCACGGTCATGAGCTCCTCGCGGTTGAGCCGCTCACGCAACCGCGCGCGCAGGGCGCCGGCGTCGTGGGTCGCCGTCATCTTCGGGCCCGTCAGCGGACGAGCGCGTCGGCAGCGGCGTGGATACCGTCGAGCAGCGAGCCGCGATCCTCGGCGGAGAGGTGGGCGCACCCATCGAGTAGAGCCTCCACCGCCGTCGCGAGGGCCTCGGCGCGGTCCGTGGGGGCAGCGCGCCAGGCGACGTGCCGGTCGGGACGGACGAGCACGCCGCCGCCGCTCTTGACGCCGCAGATCGCCGCCCACTCTCCATCGGGGTCGACGAGCTCACCGCCGATCGCCAGGACGGCGAGCGGACACCCGGAGGCGGCCGCGGCGGCCTCCGCGGCGGCCCGCCACTCCGTCTCGGCCGCCTCGTCGACGAACAGGGTGAAGCCCTCAGGCGCCACGAGGTCGACGGTGGAGACGCGCTGCCCGTCACGCTGAAGCCACACGTGCGGCACGTGGTGCCCCGGCCGCGCGGTCGGCTCGAAAGCGATCGTCGACTCCTCGGGCCCGATCGGCGCGGGGGTGCCGTCGGGGATGACAGCGCCGAACGGATAGGCGACGCCGGCCTCGACGTTCAGCTGGCTGAAGTCCTCGGCGTTGGACGCGAGGGCACGGTCGGTCGCCTCGCGCCGGCGCTCGCCCTCGGGGGTATCGGACAGCCACTGCTCGAGCTCGCGCCACCCCTCATCCTCCGACATCCCCGGCTCGATACCCATCGCGGCCGCGATCGGTTGATGCTTGGCGGCGTTGCGCAGCGAGTGGGCGACGTTGAAGGCGGCGACCGGACGACGCTCGGCCTCGTAGGTGTCCAGCAGCGTGTCGCGGGCATAGCCGCGAATAACCGCCGCGAGCTTCCAGCAGAGGTTGTAGACGTCTTGGACGCCGGTGTTGAGGCCGAGTCCGCCCGTTGGTGGGTGACGGTGGGCGGCGTCGCCGACGAGGAAGACTCGGCCGACCCGGAACCGCTCGGCGACGATGCCCTCGTACTGCCAGTGGCTGATCGCCTTGATGTTGGCCTCGAGATCGGCGATCCCGAGCCGGCGGCGCAGCATCGGCACGATCTCCTCCGCCGGCGTGTCGCGATTCATTCCCATGACCCCGACCAGCCACTCCTCGGACTCGTTGGCCCAGTGATCGGGGCCGAGCGCCTGGAGCGCGCACTGGCCGGACGGCGAGAGGACATAGGTGAGGAGCGCCTCCTCGTCGGCGTAGTCGCTGAGGTCGGCCTCGAGGTACAAGCTTGTGATCTCCCGAATTGCCCGTGCGCCCTCCATCTCGACACCGAGCTTGGAGGAGCAGACGCGACCACCGTCGGCCGCCACCACGTACCGCGCGCGCACGGTGTAGGTGTCGCCGCTGTCGCGGTCAGTCGCGGTGACTGTGACGCCGTCGTCGTCGGGCGCGAGGTCGACGACCTCCTGGCGCGCCCGAATCCGACCTGGGCTGCGCGCGTCGGCGTGCTGCCAGAGCAGCGTGTCGAGCCGTACCTGCGGCAGGTTGGCGAACGGGCGGGGGCTCGCGAGGGCGTAGCGCTCGCGGTCGGCGCCGCCGCCCCACGCCGACAGCTGGCCGATCTTGGTGCGACGGCCGACGCCCTCCCCGCCGAGCGAGGTGTACCAGGCGACGCGGTGCCAGCGCTCCTCGGGAGGGGAACGGCGGTAGATGTCCTCGGCGACGCCGACGTCGTGAAAGATTTCCATCGTGCGAACGTTCAGCAGGTGTGCGCGCGGGAAGTGGGCGGAGAAGTCCCGGCGCTCGAGCAGGAGGAAGTCGATCCCCGCCTGCTCGAGCAGGAGCGCGGCCGTCAGACCCGACGGTCCGCCGCCGATGATGAGAACGGTGGTCCGCTCCTTGACGTCGCCCTGCGGCTGGTCTGACTCGCTTGTGTCCTCCACCGCGATCGACTGTAGAGACCCATCATCCCCGTGACCAATGCCTTCTGATCACGCTGTGGATCACCGCGCGTTATCACCCGGAGGAGCCGACAAGCGGGCGCTCGAATCGCTCCCCTGCAACGGGGAGTAGCGTCTGCAGGGTCTCCCGGAACGAGCGCAGGGCGACCGACTCATTGGTCGTGCGATACGCGAACGCGAGCTCGACCTCGACGTCCCTACGGGTGAGCGGACGGAACGCCACCCCCTGCCACGGGTACCGGATGCTCGACTCGGGGGCGATGGTCACCCCGACGCCGGCGGAGACCATCCCGAACCTCGCCGCCGGGGTGGTCCCCTCCTCGATCACCTGCGGGGTGAAACCGTAGCTCTGGCAGACGGCGAGCCCCTGATCGAAGGAGATCGGAGCGGCGGTACGAGAGACGAGGACGAACGTCTCGTCGGCGCAATCCGCGAGGTCGACGACGCTCTCGGCGGCGAGCGGATGGTCCTCGGCGAGGCCGACGACGTACGCTTCGCGGGAGATCGTGATGAAGCGGATGAATTCGTCATGGCCGGAGGGGCGGACGAAGCCGGCGTCAAGCCGGCCCTGCCCGAGCTCCCCCAGCTGGATCGCGCTCGGGAGCTCCTGGAGGACGAAGCGGACGTCGGGGTAGCGGCGGCGGTACTCCCGGAGGACTGGCGGCAAGAAGCTGAACATCGCCTGCCCGATGAAGCCGATGTCGAGGCTGCCTATGGCGCCGCTCGCGGTCATCTTCGCCGTGCGTGCCGCGTGATCGGCCCGCTGTAGGATGTCCCGCGCCTCGGCGAAGAACGCCTTGCCGGCCGGCGTGAATTCGATCCGGTGCTTGGCGCGGGTGAACAGCTCCACGCCGAGCTCCCGCTCGAGGGCGGCGATCTGCTTGCTGAGAGCCGGCTGCACGATGTGCAGCTGCTGCGCGGCTCGGCCGAAATGCATGTTCTCGGCCACCGCGACGAAATACCGAAGGTGGCGAAGTTCCACTACCGACCCTTCCCTTCTCACGAGGCGGGGATCGCGGCCGCGGGACGCGGTGTCGCGAAATCCCTACGCCGAGGCAGTCTATCTCCGCTGGTTGGCGCGGAGCCGGGTGCCCGCTCCGGCGGGCGCCCGGCTGAGGGTCACGGGTACCGCGGGATGTCGTTGTTGACGGTCACCCACTGGGTGTCGGTGAACGCCTCGATGTTCCAGTCGCCGCCGAACCGCGAGCCGCTGCCCGAGGAGCCGACGCCGCCGAACGGCGCGACCGGGTCGTCGCCGATGGTCTGATCGTTGATGTGGACCATGCCGCTCGGGATGGCGTTGGCGAGCTCGAGGCCAGCCATCACGTCCCGGGTGAGGATGCCGAGCGACAGCCCGTACTCGGTGTCGCAGGCGAGCGCCGCCGCCTCGTCGAGGCCCGAGAAGCGGATCACCGGGGCGACCGGACCGAACGCCTCCGAGGCGTAGGCGGGGCTGTCGGGGCCGACGCGGTCCAGCACCGTCGGGCGGTAGAAGAGCCCGTCGTACTCGCCGCCGGTGGCGAGCGTCGCTCCGGCGTCGACGCTCGCGGTCACCAGGCCGTGGACACGGTCGCGCTGGCCCTCGTCGATGATCGGGCCGAGCTCGACGCGGTCGGTGTAGGGGTTGCCGACCGACAGGCCAGCGGCCTTCTCGGCGAGGCGGCCCACGAACTCGTCGGCGATCTCTGAGGCGACGATGTGCCGACCGATGGCCATGCAGATCTGGCCCTGGTGGCGGAAAGCGCCGAATGCGGCCGCGTTGACCGAGCGCTCGAGGTCGGCGTCGCCGAGCACGACGAGCGCGTTGTTGCCGCCGAGCTCGAGGTGGGCGCGCTTGAAGTGGCGAGCGGCTGCCTCACCGACCTTCCGGCCGGCCTCGGTCGAGCCTGTGAACGAGATGACTCGCACTTGGCTGGCCGCGATCAGCGCCTGCCCGACGTCGGCGCCTCCCGGCAGGACGTGGAGCAGCCCCTCTGGCAGGCCGGCCTCCTCGAACACGTGGGCGAAGAGCACGCCGCCGGTCACCGCGGTGCGCAGGTCCGGCTTGAGCAGAACAGCGTTGCCGAGGGCGAGCGCCGGTGCGACCGAGCGGATGCCGAGCCCGAGCGGGAAGTTGAACGGGGTGATGACGGCGACGACGCGGACGGGCAGATGGCGCGCCATGCTGAGGTTCGCGCGCGAGCTCGGCAGCAGCGAACCGGACGGCCGGGAGCAGAGCGCCGCCGACTCCAGGCACTCGTGGCTGGCCATCGTCGTCTCAGCCCGCGCCTTGAGTGGCACCCCGCCGGTCTCGCGGACGATGATCGACTCGAACTCCGAGGCATGCTGCGCCCACAGCTCGGCGGCCCGGCGCAGCACCGCGGCACGCTCCTCGTGGCCGGTCGCCGCCCACTCGCGCTGCGCCCCGGCGGCGCGCTCGGCGGAGCGGCACACGTCCTCCGGCGAAGCGAGCCCGACCCGGGCAAGCTCCTCGCCCGTCGCCGGCTCACGGACCGCAATGTCGCCACCCGCCGCCGGACGCCACGCGCCGTCGAAGATCGCGCCATACCAATCCGTCGAATCCATCAGACGACCACCGTCCGTATCGACCACGCTCATCGGTTCCTCCTCATGCACGCTCCCGCGCCAACGCGCGAGCTCCAGGGTTGTCAGCTCAGACACCAGGCTCATCCTCCCGCGGGGGCCGCGAGCGACGGCGCGATCGACCACCCGGTGGCGCGCGCGAGGACCGCGGCGGCGTCATCGGGGGCCGCATCGGCGGCCCAGGCGACGTACTGGTCCGGTCGGACGAGTATCAGCCGGGCCTCGTAGGCGGCGCGAGCGTCCGCCGCCGAATCGGAGACGACCGTGAGGGGCACTCGCAGCGAGCGCGCCGCGTCCTCGAACGCCCTGACGGCGGCCGCGTTGCCATCGAGGACGATCAGAGTGAAGCCGGCGCCGAGGCGGGTGAACACGTCCTCACCGCCCGACAGGGCGCAGGGCGAGAGGTGCTCCCCCGCGCGCGCCGCTGCCGAGGCCGGCACGACGGAGCCGCTGCGCGCGTCCGGCGCACCGCATACGATGGGGGAGCCCGCGTAGGTCGGCTCACGGTGCAGCCGGAACGGGCTGTCCTTCTCCGGCAGCGCGCGCCACGCCCGCTCGAAGTCGCTGCGGTCGCGCTCGGGCTGGTGGCGCTCGAGGAATTCCCAGTCGGTTTCGATCCCCGCGGCGATGAGATCGGCGACGTCGGAGAACACCGGACGGCGCTCGGCCTCGTAGGAGTCAAGCAGCCGCTCCCCGCCCCACCCCTGGAGCGTCGCCGCCAGCTTCCACCCGAGGTTGACGGCGTCCTCGAGCCCGGTGTTAAGGCCGTATGCGCCGTAGGGCGGGTGCTGGTGGGCGGCGTCGCCGCCGATGAAGATGCGGTCGTGGCGGTAGGCGGAGGCGACCATGATGCGACCCTCCCAGAAGCGAACCTGGTCGACCGAGGCCTTGAACGGGAAGCCCGTCGCCTCCTGCATCACGGCGCGGACGTCGACGGTATCCCGGTCGGCGTCCGAGGGCACCGGGGCGTGGAAGAAGAATCGTCCGCCGAGGTCGACGCGGCCGAAGAAGTGCCACCAGCCCTCGAGCCGGCGCTGCAGCACGCGGTAGGTGGTGGCGGCGGGAAGCTCCTCGAGTCGCTCGTCCAGGTCGGTGGAGCGGAACACGACCAGCATCATCGTCTTGCCGTAGTCGCGACCCGCGCGCTCGATGCCGACGCTCTCGCGCACCAGCGACCGCCCGCCGTCACAGCCAACAACGTAGTCGGCATAGAGCACCCGCGCCTCCTCGCCGTTCGGCGCCGGCTCATCCTCGGCGCTCTCCCAGCTGTGGACCCGCCGGGTCCCCTGCGGCGTCGGCGCCACGGTGATCCGGACGCCGGCCTCCTGCTGCTCGACCTCGGTGGCGGTCATTCCGTACAGCGCGGTCGCCCTCGGGAGCTGCGCGAGGCGCTCGCGCAGCACGCCCTCGGTCTGGTACTGCGGCAGACGTTCACCCGTCTGGAAGAAGAGCTCCGGCGCGGCGGCCGCTGCCACCGAGCCGTTGTAGCTGTAGCCGCTCAACAGGTTCCCGTACGCGGTGATCGTCCCGATCTGGTGGCCGGCGGGCAGGACTCGCGCGGCGCGCAACTGCTGCAAGCAGTTCCAGAAGTGGAAGTGCTCGACCGTGCGGCCGGTGAGCAGCTGCCCTTTGGGGATGTCCTGCAGCTCGGTGCCGCGCTCGACGAGGGCGCACGACACGCCACGCTGCGACATCTCGACCATGAGCGCCACGCCGACTGGCCCGCCGCCGACCACGACGACCTGAAAATGTTCCTTCACGCGTTCTCCACCTCCGATGGTGCCGTGCTGGCCGAGCGCGTTCACCGTAGCACTAGGCCGAACGCAGTGCGGCCAGCCGAATCAAGGCTCGGCGATCACCCGAGCTGGCGCGCGGCTTCGCCGGTCAGCTGCCGGAGCGCCTGCACGAGCTCCGGCAGCCGAGCACCGGTGAGCCGGCCCTCGGGCGCGGAGACGGCCACCGCCGCAGGGGTCTCCCCGCTCGCCGTGCGCTGCACCATCGCCACGGCCGAGATCCCCGGGGTGCTCTCGCCGTGGCTGACGGCATAGCCGTCGCGTCGGATCTGCTCGAGCTCGGCGAACAGGTCGTCTCGACGGGACACCGTCCGATCGGTGAGGCCGGGGAGCTCGCGCGTCGGGTAGAGACTTCGCAGCTCTCGCTCGTCGAGCTCGGCGAGCAACGCCTTACCGCCCGACGTCGTGTGCGCCGGGTACCTGACTCCGATTCGACCCGTCACCCGCAGCGACCGTTGGCACTCGACGCTGTCCACGAACCTGCAGTCGCTCCCCTCCAGGACGATCAGATGGACCGTCTCATCGGCGATCTCGCTCAGTCGTTCCAGGAACGGGTGCATGACGCCGAGCATGTCCGTGGCGCGGGCCACCGACAGCCCGAGCTCGACCAGCCGCGGACCGGGCCCGTAGGCGCGGGAGACACGGTCCTGGCTGACGAACCCGTAGGAGAGCAGCAGCGTCAACAAACGATGCGCGGTCGAACGCGCCACCCCGAGATACGCGGCCGCCTCGCTGACCCGGATCGTGTCCCGGTCCCGGAACATCAACAGCAGCCGCAATGCGTTCTCGACCGAGCCGACGGGCTTCCGCGACTTCGTGCGCTCGCCGTCCTCGCTCACGTGCTCAGTGTGGTGGCGGGGTCGGTCGGGTCGAATTGCTCGCGCTGTCCCGACTGCTCATCGGCAGCCGGAAGATGGCAGAAACGCGGCGGGGAGGGCGCCAGGCGGCCCATGCGGCAATCTGAAGCGCGTCGGTCGGGAGGTGTGCGGTGAAGGCGGAGGAGCACTGCGCCGGCGCGGCGACGGCAAGCCAGGTCGTTACCTATATCCGTCGCAGGCGACCGACTGTCGTCCAAACCAAACTATGTGGCGAGACGGACGTCTGCAAGGTCCCGCTTAGGAGGTCAACTTGGAACCGCCGTCGAGGTGGCGCCGTGTCTGCGCGGAGACGGCGGCCGGAGGTCCGCGGTTTCTGCCAGCCGACCGGGGCGCGCCGCCACGCCTCGGCAGGCGCTCCGTCCCGAGAAGCGGACGCTCACCTCACGATCGCTTCCTGCCGAAGCGTGCTCTAGAACGAGCGATCGCGATGGCGAGAGGGTGTCGCGTAATTACCGTGTCGTCCGGCGGGGTTATGACCATTCTGGGATGGCTCAGAACTTCATCGGCTGTGACCGGGATCAGTCTTTCTTGTTGCCTCCGGACGTGAGGGATTGGCTGCCGGAGGGACATCTCGCGTGGTTTGTGCTGGACGCCGTGGCGGGCATGGACTTGAGCGAGTTCTATGGGGCGTATCGCCGGGATGGGGTGGGCCGGCGGGCGTATGATCCGGCGATGGTGGTGGCCTTGTTGCTGTACGGGTATTCGCGCGGGATTCGGTCGGCGCGGGCGATCGAGCGGGCGTGTGTGGAGGATGTCGCGTTCAAGATGATCGCGATGCTCGAGACGCCCGATCACGCGACGATCGCGCGGTTTGTGGCGCGCCACGAGGTCGCGCTGGCGGGGCTGTTTGGTCAGGTGCTTGGGTTGTGCGCGCAGGCAGGGCTGGTCCGGCCTGGCGTGGTCGCGATCGACGGGACGAAGATGGCCGGGAGCGCCAGCCGCGAGTCGACGCGTGACTTTGGGCAGATCGCCAGAGAGATCATCGCGGAGGCGATCGCGACCGATGAGGCCGAGGATGAGCTCTATGGGAAGGAGCGTGGCGATGAGCTGCCCGAGGAGCTGCGCACCCGGGAGGGGCGGGCTGAGTTCTTCCGCCGTGTCCGCGAGCAGCAGGCCAGCGATCAAGCGCAGGACGAACCAGGGCTGCTGCCGGATCCGCATGACGGGCCGGAGGATGGGTTTGAGTTTGATGTGCAGCGGATCGTTGCTCGTCATCAGGGACGTGAGGGTTGGACACGGGAGGGGCGCCGTCAGCTTGAGCAGCGCCGCTGGGAACAAGGACAACCGATCCCGCGGGACCGTGAGGATCGGCTGTTGCTCGCCGCCCAGCGACTTGAGGAGCAGCGTGACGCGAAGCTGGCGGCCAACCGTGCCTATGAGGACTACCGGATCAATGGTCGTGCCACGGACGGCCGCAGGCTTGGCAAGCGTCCGAACCCATGGACGGCGCCAGAGGTGCCCGACGATGTGGTCAGCCTCAGCGACCCTGACAGCCAGCGGATGAAAGCGAACCTCGGCTATGTGCAGGGCTACAACGCCCAGGCCGTCGTTGATGAGGGGCAGATGGTGATCGCCGCGGAGGTCACCAACACCCCGGGCGACTTCTCCAACCTGGACCCGATGATCACCACCGCGCTGGGCGAGCTCGAGCGAGTTGGTGTTATCGACCGGCCACAGGTCGCGCTCGCGGACGCCGGCTACTGGAATGAGCAGCACTTCGACGAGGTGATCGCCAACAAGCACATCCAGGTGCTGACCCCACCGGATCGAGGCGGCCGCAGCGAACCACGACCCGGGTGGACCGGCGGCCGTTACTCATGGATGCGAGCAGTGCTGGCCTCAGAGCACGGCAAACAGCTCTACCGCAAGCGAATCCAGATGATCGAGCCCGTGTTCGCGCACACCAAGCACAACCGGATGATCACCCGATTTCACCGAAGAGGCAGGATCGCGGTGCGAACCGAATGGCGGCTCCTGATGGCAACCCACAACCTCACCAAGCTCCACCGCCACCAACTCGCCACCGCCGCAATATGACCCGGTGGTTGCGACCGTTGCCGCCGACATCGACGGTCGTCGACGGCGATTACGTCAGTGCCGACAGCCACTTGGGGTTCGGAGTTTCGCGACAGCCTCGCGACATCTCGACCGCAGCGCTCGCGCTTCCGGTCTGCTCCTCGGGCCTCAAGCGACCGCAGGCTCTACATAAGCAAAATGGCGACTCTGCACGCGGGCCCTCCGCCCTGCAATCGGCGACAACCAGTGCGGTAAAGTCGAGGTCGGACCTGTCGCCGCCCGGCGGTGAGTAGACCACCGTCGTGTCGGACCCGGGTGTGCACAGCAGGATCGGCAGAGAGGGAGACAAGCGGGCGTCGCATCCCTCGCAGACGGTCTCGCACAATGTCCCGGCGGTGATCGCTCTCTGTACAGCCTCTGTCAGCTCGGCCACGAGGACCGTCTCCACGAGTTTTACCTCTCTACATTGCCGCCAGGGCATGTAGTACGTGGCCGTGTAAAGCACGTCGTCCACGCTCACGGGCTGGCAACGGCAGGTTGCACCCCGTTGCCTGCGGCAGGGTGAGCCGCCAGGGGCGGGTGCTCGAGGACCATGATCGGGGCGAAGTCCTTGCCGCCGGGCGTCTCGATCTCCAGCTGTGTCTCGCCGGTCGGGGCAGTCTCGGGGATCGTCACTTGCACGACGTTGGAGCCGCTTACGGTCGTCAAGGAGCGGTGACCGTCGACGCTGGCGCGCAGCAGTTGGCCAAGCCCGGCCACCCCGCTAACGTTGACGCTGACCGTCTCGCCGTGACTGCCCACGATGTGCTGGCCACGCCCGATCTTCGGCACGATCTTGAAGTCGGCGAAGATGGCCGGTTTCGACGTCGGCGCGGACACCGTGACCTCGACCAGCCCGGCGGCATCCGGCGGCACCACCGCCTCGATGATCGCCCCCTGGCTAGTAGTCGTCGTCACGCCGAGTGAGCCCGGACTGGCCGGAACGGAGCCGAACTTCACCGTGACAGCGCGGAGGTCATCCTCCGCCTCGATGATGCCAGCGGTGGCGATTTTGACGTGCTCGCCGACCGCGGCCTTCTCCGGGTCGACCGCGCTGATCCCACCCGGGCCCGCCAGGGCCTTCTTGCCGACGAAGCCGACGGCCGAGACGCTGGTGAGTCCGAGCAGCACGTCGGGGATGGTGGGCACGCCGAGTTGCGGCGCTCGGAACATCTCGCCGTAGAAGAAGATGAGCGCGACCACGTTGAACAGCACGTATTGGAGATCGCCCAGGTCCGCGCTGCCGCTGTCGTTCTGCACCAGGTCGGCGGGCGACGGCGTCGACGCTGCAGGCTTCGCGGTGGATCCGTTGGCGACCTGAGTGGAGACGATGGCCTTGGCCAGGATCGCCGCTCCCAGTGGCCCGCCGACGAGGAGGGCGTATTGAGCGTTGAGCCCCTGCGACGTGACGGCCTTGAAGCCGTCAGGGTGACCGAGCCACCGGGCGATCACGAAGGAGAGCAGCGCAGCCGCCAAGCTGTAGGTCCACACCAGAGCCGCGGTCTTCGAGGTCGAGACGCGGTTGTCCTCACCCACGACCAGCGCCTTTCCCCACCACAGGCTCGGCGCGGGACCTTTCGCCTTGGAGAACAGTCGCCCGAGCCCGCGCAGCAGGTTGGCGATGAGCGGGATACCGAAGATCAGGAACGCGAGCGCGATGGCAAGCGCCCATCGTCCCGCCTCCGCCGCTTTGGTCGACGGCGCCTTGTGGGCAGTCGCGGCCGCAGCAGTGAGAGGCGGGAACGCCAGGGCCGAGAGTGCCGCCGCTGCCCCGAGGAAGAGGCGACGGCGAGCGCTCACGAGAAGGCGCTGGCGGGAACGGAGATCGGCGCCTGGGGCACCAGGGTCGCCACGGACACGTGCGGCCACCCAAGCCCGGCGAAGTTCAGGGTGACCCGCTGGGTGTACTGGATCTGGGTGTAGGAGACCTTGATGTCGACCGGAGAGGTGATCGCCTTGGGCGCCCGCACCCTGAAGCTCGGGACTGGCTGACGCTTGCCCGTCGCGTTTGGGTGCACGGTAGCGAGCTGGCCTGCCTTGAGGTCGTGGACGGTGATCGTCCGCTCAACGGTCTCGATCCAGAACGTCGCGCTCATCTCAAACGCCTGCGCGTTCTGGCCCGACGGATTGGCGCTGTGGACCGCGGCGCCATCGCCCCACAGGAATGCGATGTTGTCCGTGCCACCGCCGAACAGCGGGCTCGCCGGATTAGTGTCGATGTGCATCGTGATCGTGTGGGTGATGTCCAGACCCTGGATCGCCTCGCGCAGAACCGTGTTTGGGTCGTCGAGGATGGCCTGGTCGATCGTCCCGTTGTTGATGAACGGCGTGAGGTCCTGCGGGATGCGCGCCGTCCCGTGGGCGTTGGCCTGCTGGCTGGGGAAGTTGATGCGGTTGTTGGGCTGTCCCTCGACGAAAGGCGTGATGTTCTGGTCACCGATCACCGGAGGCCCCGCGTGCTCCGAGAACACGCCTTGGGCGTTGATGGTCGTACCGTGGGGAATCGACGCCATTCGCGCCAGTGTTGATCCCTCGTGCGGGTCCTTGGTGGGCGGCACGATGATCCACATTCCCGGCTCGAAGTGGATCCCGATCTTGCGGCCTGTCGTGACGTCATTGATCGTCTGCAGATACGGGACGCCGTTGAGGAACGCGTCGGCCTGCACCGAGCCGCGGTTGGGAACCGAGCCGAGAGGCTTTGAGAACGACAGGGTCTCGCGCGTGAGGTTGAGCTCGAGGACGTTGTCGCTCCCCGTTATGGGCACCGGTAGCACCGTTGGCGTCTGCGTGCTGTCGGGCCGGAAGATCTGGTTGAAGCCGTTGCCGATGAAGTTGCCCTTGAAGCGAGCGAGCGGCCCGAGCGCGGGCGACGGCGACGGCGGCGCGGTGGGCTTGGGATGTACAGCGTCGAAGCGGAAGTCGCTCGGGAGCTCCAGCGCCGGCTCCAACGGCGCCGGCAGCTCGGTTGCCCTAGCCTCCGGCACCGACGGCGCCTCACCATTCTCGTGCCCACTCCCGGCTGTCAGATCTCCGGGCAGCCCAGGCGTGCTGACACCGTCACCAGTCGTGATACTCACGTTGATCCCTCCTAATCGTTCTCACCCGAACGTGACGGCGCGCAAGTGCCACAGCACCCGCGTGCCCAATGTGCCAGGAAGCTTCTAATTGCCCGCTTGCATGCCGTCGCCGTACGAAGCGACAGCTGGCCGCGTGCCCTTGGCACCCTGCAGATTCCCCGGTTCCGACCCCCTAAGAACGCTGTGCCTTCTATTGCTCAGACTACCCTGAGTGGCACAACTGTGCAAGAGTAGGAATACCCAAGAAACGCATGGGAAAGATAGCTCTTGCGTGGTTCGTCTGCCCGACCGTCGGGCGGCGCCGACGGTGTTCGTCGTAGGCACTCGTAGTGACGCCGGCGCGACATGGCCGTCGCCGGGGCACAGCAGGGCAGAGTCCTGGTAGCCGACCACGTCTCGCAAATCGTCACAAGCGGATCGAACATGCCGGTGCGCCACTGCCAGCCGTAGAGCAGAGCGGCCACGAGCGCTCGTTACCGCTGTAGGCGGGACCGGGCGCGCGAACCCGCGACCTGACGATCCCTTTCATCTTCCGCGGGTAGTCCGGCCCGCGAGTGCTTCGGCGAGAGGCCGTCGGAATATCCGGACCGAGTGGAATGCGGCCTCGCGGCGGTTCCGCGGAACCGCGAGGTTGACCTGCCCGCCCGTGTGTCAGGCGGTATTGGCGATTCAGTGGCTGTGGAGCTTGAGGAGATTGTGCGTTGCGGCTATCAACCGCCACTCTGACTGGGCGGCGGCTCTGCCTCTTCGCATGAACCGGTCGATGTGCCGGTTGTGTTTGATCTGCCCGTAGACCGGTTCGACGGTGATCTTCCGCTTCGCGTAGAGCTGTCGGCCGCGGTCGGTCACCAGCTTTTGGCGCATGACGTCGAAGAAGCCGTGCTCCCATCCGGGCCGGATCCCGTCGCGCATCGTTCCGTCAGGCGGGACGAGCACCTCCATCCCCCGCTCGGTGATCGATTGGATCTGCCGGGTATGCCAGTAGCCGGCGTCCCCCAGCACAACCTCAGGCTGCTCGATCACGCCGTGCTTGGCGAGGTGCTGCAGGGTGGTGTCGAGCATCGGCTCCAGATGCCCGAAGTCGCCCGCGTCGACGGTGATCTCCGCGGCGAGGATCACCTGCTCCTCATTCACTGCGGTCTGCGCGTTGTAGGCCTGGCGGGGCGGAGTGCCCTGCGTGCGCATCACCCGGGAGTCCGGGTCGCAGAGGTTGATCACCCCGTTGGGCAGCTCGGGCGCCAGAAACGGCTTGGTGTTGCCCTTCAGCACCCGACCCTTCGTGTCTCGGGCGGTCGCGCGCCACTGGTCGTAGGCCTCGTGGGCGGCGAGCTCAACCCGGTGGTTCTGCTCAAACCGCGCGAGCGCCTGAACGAGACGATCCTCCCGATCACGCGGGATCGACTGAGCTTCAGCGGCGCGATGCGCTTCCAGCTCGCGCCGCGCGGTCCGCGGCCACTCCCGTCTGCCGCCGCGACGGAGCACCTGACGGCCGAGCACCAGCGGTTCGAGATCGGTGTCGGGATCTGCGGTCGCGCACTCCTTCACCGCTCGGCCCTTGCGCTCCTCCAACCTGCGTTTCGCGTCCGCCAACGCTTGGCGGCGACCCTCCGCAGTGCGGAGCTCCTCCGGCAGCTCATCGCCCCGTCGATCCTTCCCATGCAACCGATCCTCAGCCTGATCGACCTCCTCCGCCTCGCGCAGAATCTGACCGACCAGATCCCGATAGGAGCGGTTCTGATCCATCGACGCGTTCGCCTTGATCTTCGTCCCATCGATCGTGATCACCCCGACTGACACCAACCCGGCCTCCCGGCAGAGGCCGAGGACATCGTCAAACAGCTCCTCGATGTCGGCCTGATGGCGGCGGCGGAACTCAGCGATCGTCGAGTGATCCGGCGTCCGCATCCCGGTGATCACCTTAAACGCCACGTCCTCCCAGCACGCCCGCTCGATCCCGCGCGAAGACCGGTTCCCGCGCGCGTACGCGTACAGCAAAAGGGCAACCAACATCTGCGGGTCATACGGAGCACGACCGGCAGCACCCAACCGATACGCCTCCCGGAACCGGTCAAGGTCCATCTGATCAACCGCGCCGAGCACCGTCCACACCAGATGATTCTCGGGCAGCCACTCAGTCAACGACGGCGGCATCAACAGCATCTGACCGCGGTCACACGAAACGAAATCTCGAGCCATCCCAGAAGTCTCTTAAACCCGGCAGACAGACCGATATTCAACAGCCTCGCGACGGTCCGCTCGTCCGCCGCGCCTTCCTCGTCGCGGCATGAAAATGCGTCTTGGAGGGTCTGTCCGGGTCCGGGCCTAGCGTCCGGTCATCCGGGACAGGGGCCTTCTTGGGAGAACGCAGACGGGTAGGCCGTTTTCGGCGATGGGCTTTGAGCCCGTGCTTGTCTTTTGGCCGCCCCTGCGACTTGCCTGGATTGAGCGTTGGAGCTCGTATCGGTCTGTGTCGTTTTTCCCGCTGGTTCTCCCGCCTGTCAGTGTCAACCATGTGGTGGAGGTGAGTGATGGCGTTGGTGAGGTGGGTAGGTCGCGCGATCGGCCTGGATGTGCACCGCGATTTCTGTGTGGTCGCGATCTGCGAGGACGGGAAGGTCCGCTCGGCGGGCCGAGTGCCGAGTACACCCGAGGGGCTGAGGCTGCTGGCGGAGAGCTTGTTGCCCACGGATCGGGTGGCGTTGGAGGTCACGGCCAGCTGTTGGGAGGTCGCGCGAATCCTCGAGCCGTATGTGCAGCGGGTGGTCGTGGTCAGCCCGGACGACACCGGGATCGCGTGCGCTCGGGCGAAGACCGACAAGCTCGACAGTCGCGTGTTGGCGAGCCTGTTGTGGAAGGGTGAGCTTGATCCGGTGTGGATGCCCGATGAGCGCTGCCGGGTCCTGCGCCGCCGGCTCGCGCGCCGCGAACAGCTCGTGCACGGGCGGTCGCGCTCAAAGAACGAGATCTCGGCGGTGCGGGCGCGCCGGCTGATCGAGCGCCCGCCGTTCGCGGACCTGTTCGGCGTGACCGGCCGCCGGTGGCTGGCCGAGGTCGCGCTGCCCGTCGAGGAGCGCGAATCGGTCGACGCGGGTCTGCGGCAGATCGCGTTTCTGGACTCAGAGATCAAAGCGTCGAGCAGCTGATCGCCCAACAGGCGCTGGCCTGGCCAGAGATCCGACGGCTGATGACCGTGCCGGGCGCGAACCTGATCTGCGCCGCGACGTTCCTGGCCGCGATCGGCCGAGCTGACCGGTTCATGACCAGCCGCAAGCTGGTCGCCTACCTCGGGCTGGACCCCAAGGTCCGCCAATCCGGCGAAGCGCCGGCGCGGTCAGGCCGGCTCTCCAAGCGCCGGACCAAGGCCGCCGCCGGCATCCGGGAGCAGGGCGGAGGCGACGGCGTGCTGAAACGCGCGGTTGCATAGGCGCGCGGCGATGGCCGCAGTCTCGAGTTTGGCGAAATATGCGCGGGATGAGCGCGTCGGTGGGCACTCGTGCTGCTGCGATGTCGTGATCGATGATTTTGGGTGCGGATCGCGGTCTCAGCAGGTGCAGCCGTGCGGCACCGTCATAACGACCGATTGGAGTGGCGATGGACGAGGTGAATCGATGCTGACTCAGGTGGCCGACGGCGTCTGGGTTCGGCAGAGTGAGTGGGTCTGGACTAACACCATCGTGGTGCGCGGGGACGATGGGTTGATCCTGGTCGACCCCGGCATCGATGGCTCCGAGCTGAACCAGCTCGCCGATGACCTGGACCGGCTTGGCGTTCCGATCGTCGCCGGGTTCTGCACCCATCCTCACTGGGACCACCTGCTCTGGCATCCCCGGTTCGGCGACGTGCCGCGCTACGCCACCCCCCACGGTGCCCACGCTGCCAGCAAAGCCCGCGAGCGGGCGCAGGCGATGGCGGCGCAGAGCGCGTCGGGCATCCCTCTCGAGCTGATCGGCCTCGTCACCCCACTGCCCGAGGACGGCGGACCCGTGCCGGGCGAGATCATCGAACATCAGGCGCACGCCATCGGCCACGCCGCGGTCTTCCTCGCCGACCGTGGCGTCCTGCTTGCCGGCGACATGCTCTCCGATGTCCTGATCCCGCTCCTCGACGCTCGCCAGCCCGATCAGGTGGGCGCCTATGAGACGGCACTCGACCGGCTGGGAGAGGTCGCCAGGCACGTCGACGTCGTGGTCCCCGGCCACGGCGCCGTTGCCGAGGGTCCCGAGGTGGCGGCCCGCCTCGCCGCCGATCATGCCTACATCGACGCGCTGCGGCGAGGAGAGGAACCAGTCGACGCGCGCCTGGGGCCGGATGCCGACTGGCTCTCCGGCCCCCACCAATCCAACCTGGAGCAGACCCGAGCCCGGTAGGGATCTTCTCTTTGGCCCGGGGTTCCTGGCGTGTCCGAGCGCGACCCGGCCTCACGACCGCTCCCGTGGGAGGCTGTCGCGTAATTACCGTGTCGTCCGGGCGGTTTTGGACGATTCCGGGCATGGCTCAGACCTTCATTGGTTGTGATCGTGATCAGTCGTTCTTGATGCCGCCCGATATTCGGGATTGGTTGGCGGAGGACCATCTCGCGTGGTTCGTCCTTGACGCTGTGGCCGGGATGAATCTGGGTGCGTTTTATGGGGCGTATCGCCGGGATGGGGTGGGCCGGCGGGCGTATGACCCGGCGATGGTGGTGGCCTTGTTGCTCTATTGCTACGCGCGTGGGGTGCGGTCAGCACGGGCGATCGAGCGGGCGTGCCGGGAAGATGTGGCGTGTCGGGTGATCGCGATGCTCGAGGTGCCTGATCACGCGACGATCGCCCGGTTCGTCGATCGTCACGAGGTGGCGCTGGCCGAGCTGTTCGGGCAGGTGCTTGGGCTCTGCGATGAGGCCGGGCTGGTCAAGCCCGGGGTGGTCGCGATCGACGGGACCCGGTTGGCGGGGAACACCAGCCGCGGTTCGAACCGTGACTTTGGGCAGATCGCGCGGGAGATCCTCGCGGAGGCCAAGGCGACCGACGAGGCCGAGGACGAGCTCTACGGTGATGCGCGCGGTGATGAGTTGCCCGAGCCGTTGCGCACCCGTGAGGGGCGGCGTGAGTTCTTTCGCCAGGCCCGCGAGCGGCGCGCCGCGCAGGACACCGATGCCGATGAGCCCACCGCCCCGGAGTCAGAGCCGGCGGCCGAGGCGTTAGAGCTCGACGCTGAGCTGATCGTCGCGCGCGGCCAAGGGCGGGAGGGGTGGGTGCGGGAGGCGCGCCGTCAGCTGGAGGCGCGTCGCTGGCAGGATCCCGACCCGATTGCGCGCGGCCGGGTCGAGCGGCTGCTGCTGGCGGCGGAGCGGATGGAGGAGGATCTCGACGCGCAGCTGGCGGGCAATCGGGCCTATGAGCGCTACCGCGCGACTGGCCGTGACACCAAGGGTCGGCATCTCGGTCGTCGACCGAACCCGTGGGTCGCGCCTGAGGTGCCGGATGCGATGGTCAGCGTGACCGATCCCGACAGCCGTCACATCAAGGCCAATGAGGCCTACGTGCAGGGCTACAACGCTCAGGCGGTCGTGGATGAGAACCAGATCGTGCTCGCTGCGGAGATCACCAACAGCACCGTGGACTTCTCACAGCTGGCTCCGATGATCACCGCCGCGCTGGGAGAGCTTGACCGGGCCGGTGTGACTGATCGCCCGCAGATCGCCGTGGCTGACGCGCAGTATTGGAACGAGCAGCACATCGACGAGGTGGTCGCCGATCAGCACATCCAGGTCCTGATCCCGCCCGACTCCGGCGCTCGCACGACCCCGCGTCCCGGCTGGGCCGGCGGGCGCTACGCAGCGATGCGCAGCGTGCTGGCCTCCCCCGCGGGCCAGGCGATCTACCGAAGACGCAAACAGATGATCGAGCCCGTGTTCGCTCACACCAAGCACAACCGCCAGGTCACCCGGTTCCTGCGAAGAGGCCGAGCCGCCGTGCGCGCCGAGTGGCGGCTGTTGATGACAACGCACAATCTGACCAAGCTCCACCGCCACCACCTGACCAAGCTCCACCGCCACCACCTGACCGCTCTCGCGGCCTAAAACCGCCCCTCGGGCGGTGACAACGGCCGAAACCACGTCCGGTGACGGGAACGCCACATCTCAGCGGCACCCGCGCCAAGAACTAGCGACAGCCTCGTGGCAAAGGCATAGCGAGGCCGGAGCAGCCGGGAGAGCCGAAGCAGTCGTGCCGCGCCCAGCCCGCGCACGCTTGGATGTGGTCGATCGCGACAGCGCCAGGTTTGCTGGGCGACGATTCCGAGCAAGCACACTCACGTGTTGCGTGGGCACGGACTGTTTCCGGGGACCGCTGAGACCTCGGTCACCCGGTTGTCGCTTGGCCACGCATAGCGGGCATCTCGTCCCTGCCGGCACACGCGCTGCTTCCTATCGTCCAAAAGCGCTATGGCCTGCTAGCCGAAATCGAGACGGCACTGTCCCGCGTGGACTGCTCCTCGCGTGGGACGGGGGTGTCCAGCGGCGCCTTTGGCGGCGTCGTCACACGCCTGCGGCTTCGGGTTGGCAGCCGTGGCCCGGGTTAGTTATTTAGTGCGCTGGCGTCGCCGCGTCGCAGGCGTAAACCTACTTCTCGTCGAACAAGCGAAGGTCTGAGGGCTCGCGCAGCAGGTCCTCGAGGATGATGTTTCCCTCGGTGTTGTAGGGCTGGCGCATGTGCTCGTCCCAGGCGGCGCGAGAGCGGAACAGCTCGAGCATCACCCACGTGTCCGCCTCGTCTTGCGGCTGCACGAGGTGCATGAAGACGCATCCCGGCTCGGTGAGGGCATTCTGACGCATGGACTGCAGCTGCGCCTCAGCTTCCTCAAGCCGGTCGAGTCGAGGCTTGATGGTGACCACGAGGAAGAGAGGGCGCTCCTGATCGCTGATAGGCCGATCTTACCCCCGAGGGTCCAACGCTGAATCTCGTTCCGGCTCGGCGACGAGGCAGGTTCGGGGACCACTATGATGCGGCGAGCGTGGCCTCCGTCGCGGCCCGCCCTGTGCGGCGGCGCGGGAGTTCATCGATCTCGTTGAGTGAGGTAAAGCGAATGTTCGTTGTCGTCGGTGAGGCGCTCATCGACTTGGTCGGGCAACGCGGTGGCCGGACGTTGGCCGCACATCCGGGTGGCAGCCCAGCAAACGTCGCGCTGGGTCTCGCCCGGCTGGGCGTCCCCGTGACGCTCAAGACGCGTCTGGGGCGGGATGCGTTCGGAGAGATGATCTCGGCGCACCTGGAAGCCAGCGGTGTCCTGGTCGACGGGGGCCCGGAGGGGGGTGTGTCGACCAGCCTGGCGATCGCGACTCTCGCGGCGGGGATCGCCTCCTACGACTTCCGAATCGATTGGGATGTGGGGGCCCTGGCGCCGCTCCCGATCGAGGCACGGTGTCTGCACACTGGTTCATTGGCGACGGTCCTCCCATCGGGCAAGGCGAGCGTCGTGGACCTTGTGGAGCGGGAACACAAGCGGGGTCGGGTGACCGTCTCGTACGACCCGAACGTGCGGCCCGCGCTGCTCGGAGACGCGGCGCGGGCGCGACCGGACATCGAGCGCCTCGTTGCCCTGTCCGACGTCGTCAAGGCCAGCGACGAGGACCTTCGCTGGCTCTACCCTGACCGGCCCGATGAGGACGTCGCGCAGGCCTGGCTCGCCTCGGGGCCCGCCCTTGTCGTCGTGACCCGCGGTGGTGCAGGTGTCTACGCCATCTCCGCGGGCCTGGAGTTACACCGGCGGGCGGTGCCAATCGAGCTCGTGGACACGGTCGGCGCGGGTGATTCCTTCACCTCCGGTCTGCTCGACGGGTTGCACCGTGCCGACCTTATCGGCGGCGCGCGCCACGACGCGCTGGCGGCGATCGACGAGGCGACGCTCGGCAGCGTCGTCGATGCAGCGGCCCTGATTGCCGCGATCACATGCTCCCGGCCGGGCGCCGACCCGCCGACGCGAGCCGAGGTCGACGCCGCTCTCGCAGCCCAATGACTTGCATGACGTGCGGCAACGGTTGGGGCTCGGTCATGATGCTGCACGACTGCGTCGAGCTCCGGACGGACTGGCGGCCGCTGCGGCTCACCGTCACGTACCACGCGCTCCGCCAGCAGCAGGCGCACGGCATGGCAAACGCCTGATCGACGCGCAGGCCGACAGCGACCTTGCCAGCGCGATCGACGATCTCGCGGCGCGCTCGCGATGACGGCCGGGAAGAGCATCGCAGCGCTGCCCCACGCCCTGCGCGACCGTGACGAACTCACGCGGCAGTTCGGGGGACGTCGTCCGGCGGTCCTTCCTCGACTATGACGGCACGCTGACTCCGATCGTCGACCGGCCGGACGACGCGGTCATCTCGGAGAGCATGCGCGCGGCGGTCCGGGCACTCGCGCGTTAGACGAAGTGGATCTCCCAGCGCTCTCGGAGGGCTGCGTGGCGCGGAAGAAGGAGCCGCCGGACTCCTTCAGTTGACGACCGGGGCGGCGCGCCCAATTCACTCGAAAGTCCTCGACCGCGGAACGAACGGGCGAAGTCGGCGGGACCGCGACAATCGCTGACTCGCAAGACGCGGACGCGTTCACCGCTACCCGGACGCGCTGCGCTTCATCATCGCGATAAAGAGACGCCGGGATCCATGTCGCCGCGGTCTCCTCCTCCAACAATGCGGGCCTCTTCCTGCGCCAGATCCGCCTGACACCGTCGCGGAAGAGAACGGTCTGGAGTCCGACCGGGTGACGCCGGGGCTCACCCTCCTGGAGTCTTCGACGACGATATATCGGGCCGCGACGTCGCGCAGGGGAAGCCGCATCCTGAGATGTTCCTCACGGGGTGCAAAGAGCTGCGCGTGCCGCCCGAGGAGTGCTTCGGCGTTGCGGACGCGGTGTCCGGGATCCAGGCGGCCGAGGCGGGAGGGATGGCCGCCCTCGGCCTCCCGCGCGCGCATGACGAGGAGCTCCTCGCAGCCGCCGATCCGGATGTGCTAGTCACCTCCCTGGACCATGTCGACCTCGACGCGCTGGCCGAGGGCCGCTGGCTCACAGGGGCGCCTGATCGCCGCAGATCACGTTCGACGAAGGGAAATAGCCCACGGACGACCTGCGCATCGTCGCCGCTCGGGCGGGCTTTGAACTGGAGCTCCACTCGGACGGTGTCTGCTCCTCGTGGGCGTCCGCCACCACCTCACCCAGGGTCACAATCCTGCCCATCGTTGTGAAACTCCGGTTTTTCCGGGTTGACACGCCTCACTTCTCCGAGCGGCGCTATGGCGCCGATCGGAGGCACCTGGATTCGAGTTGCCCAACGACGTCCCCTGGCCGCGATGGCGCGCCGGGACCGATCGGCCGATCCGGTGGAGCCGGCCAAAGACGGCCGACCTCAAGGCATATCCGATATCGCCGAACGCGGGTTGACATGTCGCACCTTGGTGGTAGAAGTGCGTTCAGAAGGTGAGCGCGGCGCGAGAGGAGCATGACGCCGTTGAGCAGCATCGGCAAGCCCGTAGTGGTCGCACAGCCGGAGGCGACGCGAAGCCAGCCGCTGATCGGCAAAGGCATGGTGGTGGTGTTTATCGCGCTCATCTGCTGCTTTACGGCTTGGGGTATCGCGCAGGATTTGACGACGCCGATGGTCGCCGGGTTCAAGCGCATCTTCGACATGAGCACGTTTCAAGCCTCGCTTGTGCAGCTGGCGTATTTCGGCGCGTACTTCCTGCTGGCACTCCCAGCGGCCTTCATCAACCAGCGCTTCGGCTATAAGACGGGCATCCTGAGCGGTCTTTCGCTTGCCGCGGTCGGGGCGTTTCTGTTCTTTCCGGCGAGCAGGATCATGACCTACGACGCGTTCCTCCTCGCCCTGTTCGCGATGGCGGCGGGCTGCTCAATGCTCGAGACGTCAGCGAACCCGTATGTCATCGCGCTTGGTCCGGAGAGCACCGCAACGCGTCGCTTGAACCTCGCCCAAGCGTTCAATCCCGTCGGCACGAACCTCGGCGTATTCCTCGCTGCGACGCTGATCCTGCCCAAACTCGCCGATCCGGTCGATATCTCGTCCCTGACACCGGATCAGCTACACACGATCCGCGCCGGCGAGCTGGGGGCGGTGATGGCGCCGTACGTCGGCCTCGCGATCCTGCTGATCCTGATCGGGATCGCCATCGCAACCCGGAAGGCGCCGCCGATCGTGGAGGAGTTCCCAGACGCGAGCTCGTACGAGGGCGGCACTCGCGCGCTGTTTGGGGTCCTGTGGCGCAACAAGCGCTACCGCCTCGGCGTGGTTGCTCAGTTTATGAACGTCGGCGCGCAGGTGTGCACGTGGACGTACCTGATCCAGTATGTGGGCCAGGCGCTCGGCGGCAGCCTCACCAAGGGAGCCGCATACCTGCAGGTGAGTCTCTTGATCTTCCTCGCCTCGCGCTTTCTCATGACCTGGGTGATCGGATTCGTCCGGGCGACCAAGGTGCTCGCGGTGCTCGCGTTCCTCGCGGTTGCGCTGTGCCTGTTTGCGATGGGGAATCCGAACATGGCAGGCGTGATCGCCGTCGTCTCGCTGTCGTTCTGCCTGTCGCTGATGTTCCCGACGATCTACGGCGTCGCGCTGAAGGGCCTCGGACCAGCGACGAAGTTCGGAGCGGCCGGCCTCGTCATGGCGATCGTGGGCGGCGCGATCATGCCGGTGCTCCAGGGCAAGGTCGTGGACGCGACCAGCCCCGCGTTCTCGTTCATCGTCCCGGCGGTCTGCTTCGCAATGGTCGGTCTCTACGCGCTCTACGACCTCAAGGCCGAGCCGAGCGAGGCGGGCGGGCAACCCGTTCGCGAGGTCGCTCCGCCGACTGTCGCCAGGCCACCGCAACCCGCCGAGGGGACGGGGTGAGCGGACGCTGGCGGGTCACGATCGTCGCGGCCGCACTGGCCGCCGTGGTCAGCGCGTGTGGCAGCGCCTCGCCGACGAGCCCCGCGACGAGCACCAAGCAACTCGAGGTCGTGTCGTGGTGGACCTCACGATCCGAATCAGCTGCCCTGAACGACTTGTTCGCCGCCTTCCGCCAGTCAAACCCGGGGGTCAGGGCGATCAACGCCGCGGTCCCGGGCGGCGCCGGCTCTAACGCGATCGTCGAGCTCGCGAAAAGGCTCCAGCGCAACGACCCGCCCGATGTCTGGCAGACGTTCGCCGGGAAGTCGGTCCAGGGCTATGCGAGCCGCGGCGTCATCCGCAGCGTCGCTTCAATCTTCGCCGCTGAGCATCTCAGCGAGAGGATGAACCGCACGATCCTCACCGCGCTCATGCACGACCATCAGCCGTACGGTGTCCCGACCGGCGCTCACCGCAGCAACGTCCTGTGGTTCAACACCAAGCTCCTCGAGCGGGCTGGCGTCGCACGCCCCTCGAGCGGCTACACGATCGACTCGTTCATCAGCGACCTCAAGAAGATCAAAGCCTCGGGCTCGACGCCGCTGTGCCTCGGCGCCAAGAACCCGTTCACCACGGTCGAGCTGTTCGAGAACACGCTGCTGAGCTCGATCGGACCCCGGGGCTGGCAGCACATGATCCACAACGGCCTCGACTGGCGCAGCAAGCAGGTCCAGACCGCCCTCAATAACTTCGGCGCCATCCTGCGCTACGCCGACCCCGAGGCGAACCACCTGACCTGGGACCAGGCGACCAAGAAGCTCGCGGCCGGCGGGTGCGCTTTCGAGTCGATGAACGACTCGGCCTTCGGCGAGCTCATCGCCGATGGCGCCCACGAGGGCACTGGCTTCGACGGTGTCCCCTTCCCCGGCACCCAGGACAGCTTCCTCGCCGTCGTCGACGTCTTCGTCGCCGCAACCAAGGCAAAGAACGCCAAGAACGCCCTGGCATTCCTGAGTGGGATCAGCGATCCCGCCACGCAACTCGCGTTCAGCAGGCATAAGGGCTCAATCCCTGTCGTGCACGACGTCGACGTCTCGTCCTTGCCCGCGTATCAGCGGGAATCCTCGAAGGCGTTCTGGACGTTGCCCGTGCTGCTGTCCGTCGCCCACGGCGAAGGGCTGAGCCCCGTCTTCCAGGAGGCCTTCTACGACGCCGTCGCGACCTACGTGCGGACACGCGACCCGGGCGCGTTCGCGGCCGATCTGTACAAATGGATCGCGCAGAGCACGGTCCCGCAACCCTGACCCCGGCAGACCCTCAGGCCGCAACGCGCAAGTGAGCGCGCGTCGCGCTTCAGGAACGACAACCCCGTCGTCAACGCAGAAGCAGCACCTGCGGTCGTGCGGGCGCCGTCCACGCCTCGGTAAATTGCGCCGGGACCGGTTCCCTCGGTAAGCGGCAGGCCTCTTAGCCAAGGTCGCCGTCGCTTAGGCGACGACCGACAAGAGCAGCGCCGCGGCGGCGAGGCCGGAGCAATCAAACAAGGATGGGGCTGTCTGCCTGGGCGCGAGGGTGCTCGCATGATCGCAGCGCGCTGCCTCGGCTCGAACCGGATCCAGTTAGACGCGGTCGGATCGCGGCGTTTCGAGCGAGCCATGTGCGTATTAGTCGCGATAGACAGAACGGAAATCCCGCGCCTGAGCAGCATTAGGAGCGTTTTGCCCGAGACCGGCACGGTTGCTGCGCGCGCGGCGCGAGAAGCCATCGGCCGCCGCCGCAGCTGCCGCTGCTCCCCGGGGGGCTCGACGTTGTCCGCGCGTCGCGACAGCGCTGGCCGCTGGGGCTTGCCTCCTTTTCAAACCGCGAGATCATCGAGCTGTTGCTGGAGCTGGGCGAGCTCGACACGTTCGCTGCCACCGTCTCCTCGAAGAGGTGGCCCGGGGCAAGCCGGCGCCCGACGTGTATCTCGCCGCAGCCGAGAAGATGGGCGTCGATCCGGCGAAGTCAGCCGCAGTAGAGGACTCCAGCAACGGGCTGCGAGCCGCCACCGCGGCGGCCATGACAGTGATCGCGGTGCCTAATCCGCACTATCCGCCCACCGATGACGCGCTAAAGCTGGCGGCCGCCACCGTGGACGCTATCGCCGATCTCACCCCCAAGGTGGTCGAACGCGTCGCGGGCTGACGCGTCACCGGCGACAGACGAGTCGTCGCGTTCGCTCGCCTTGCGCCGTCAAGGACGAGAACCAGCGCTCTAGCTGGCATCGCCACACACTGCTTCGTCGCCGTTGCGCCGACGGCACCGCGCCCCGCATTCCGACGCGAGGAGCAGTCGCTCTCTTGGCCGAGTGGGCACCGTGCCGGCAGCCCGGCTGGCTTCCCAGATGGACGATAGGAAGCAGCGCGTGTGCCGGCAGGGACGAGATGCCCGCTATGCGTGGCCAAGCGACAACCGGGTGACCGAGGTCTCAGCGGTCCCCGGAAACAGTCCGTGCCCACGCAACACGTGAGTGTGCTTGCTCGGAATCGTCGCCCAGCAAACCTGGCGCTGTCGCGATCGACCACATCCAAGCGTGCGCGGGCTGGGCGCGGCACGACTGCTTCGGCTCTCCCGGCTGCTCCGGCCTCGCTATGCCTTTGCCACGAGGCTGTCGGGTTTAGGGGGTGTCGTCCGGCAGGTTTAAGAAGATCCGGTGATGGGTCAGAATTTCATTGCTGCGGATCGTGATCAGGTGTTGTTGATGCCGCCGGCGCTGGTGGACTGGTTGCCGGATGAGCATTTCGTGTGGACGGTGCTCGGGGTGGTCGAGCAGATGGATCTCGCTGCGTTTTATGGGGCCTATCGCGCGAATGGTCAGGGTCGCGCCGCCTATGACCCGCAGATGCTGTTGAGCCTGTTGCTCTACGCGTATGCGACGGGGGTGTCGTCTTCGCGTCAGATCGAGCGCTGCTGTGAGGTCGACGTGGCGTTCAAGGTGATCGCCGCGATGCGGGTGCCGGATCACAGCACGATCGCGGAGTTTCGTCGTCGTCACCAGGCCGCTATTGGTGAGGTGTTCGTGCAGATCCTGGCGTTGTGCGCCGAGGCCGGGCTGGTGAAGGTCGGGGTGATCGCGATCGACGGCACCAAGATCGCCGCCAACGCCTCGCGCGAATGCAGCCGCTCCTATGTCTCGATCGTCGAAGAGCTGTTGGCCGAGGCGGAGCAGGCCGACCGTGATGAAGACCAGCGCCATGGCGATGATCGCGGGGATGAACCGCCCGTCGGGCTGCGCTCTCGAGACGAGCGCCGGCAGGCGTTGGCTGAGGCCAAGGCGCGCCTGGAGACGCAGCGCTCAGAGCAGCTGGCCGGTGGTGAGGCGGCCGAGTTCGACGCCGGGATCGAACTAGATCTCGAGCAGCTGACGCGTCAGCGTCAAGGTCGTCGCAGCTGGCAGCGCGACGCTGCTCACCAGCTCGACGCGCACCGCGAACGCCAAGCCGACCCGATCCCTCGTGGCCGACACCAACGCTTGGAGGACGCCAAACGCCGACTCGAACAGGAACTGGCGGTCGACACCGCGGCCAACCGCCGCCTATGAGCAGTTTCATGTCACAGGCCGGGACACGTTGGGCAGGCGGATCGGCAAGAAGCCCAAGCCGCACACACCACCGCTGCTGCCCGAGGGGGCGGTCAATCTCACCGACCCTGATTCGCGGTTGATTCATGACAAGCGCCTGACCAAGCTGCAGGGCTACAACGCCCAGGCCGCGGTCAGCTGCGACGGGCAGATCATCCTCGCCGCCGAGCTCTCGGCGCGCTCTGCGGACTTCGGGCAGCTCGCTCCGGTGCTCGACGCCGCGCTGCGCGACCTTGACCTGGCCGGCATCCACCAACGCCCACAGACCGTGTTGGCTGATACCGGCTACTGGCACTCAGAGCAGACCGATCAGATCGTCGCTGCCGGCACCCAGGTGCTGATCTCGCCCCAATCACGCACCCGAGCCACGCCGCGGCCGGGATGGGACACCGGCCGTTATGTGTTCATGCGCGCAGTCCTGGACAGCCCCGCCGGCAGCGCGCTTTACCACCAGCGCGCTCAATCGATCGAACCGACCTTCGGACAGATCAAGCACAACCGCGGCTTCCGGCAATTCCGACGACGAGGCCGAGCCGCCGCCCGCTCAGAATGGCGACTGATCACCGCCACCCACAACCTCCTCAAGCTCCACCAGCATTGGATCGCACCCGCCACCGGGTGACACCCGGGCGAGATCGCCCGCACCTCAAATCCCTCCACGCACAGCGCTAGCCACCGTCACATCTTTGCCCGACAGCCTCGTGGCAAGGCACTCGCGAGCGGCGCCGTAGTCGAGTGATGGCTCTGCTGTCGAAGGACTCGCCGCGGCTCGAGTCGGGGCCCGATGGAAGCGATCGCGCGGCCGAGCAACCACCGCGTTGATCCACGACGGGGATGAGCGACGAGCGGATTCACGCGAAGGCGCTCGCGCCGGGCATAGGGCTCAAGGAACGAAATGCCTATGCAGTCGCGTTCAGGCTGAGCGCCGCGACAGTGCTGAATTTGCGTGGATCCGGCAGCGCGGCGGAGTTCGCCTGGAACTTCTGCATCGACCCGACCGTTGGCAGCGGGTGTGTGAGCACCGAGGCGGTGTTGTGGCGAACAGGAGGGCCGAGGCGCGGTGCCTGCGTTAGGTCCTCCAATCGTGCGGTCGCGGATCTGAATGCAACATGTTCGCGTAGCGCTCGCGAGCACGAATGTTCAGCGGACGGGTCAGGGAGTCGACCTGCGAGCTCGCGGCTCGCGATGCTCGCGCGTGTCGGATCCCCCGACGATGTTGCGCGTAGGCTTGACACGGCACCCTGGGTAGGGGAGACTTCGCGCCGGTTTCCGGGCGTTAGGGGTTTTGGTGGGAGGGGCCTTTTCGGTGGTCAGGCAGCGATCGGCGGGCTGGCGTTGGCGTGCGAGCTGGGTGTTTGTGGTGGTCGTGCTGGGCGTGCTGTGGCTGGCGTCTTCGGCGGCTGCGGATAGTCAGTGCCCGGCCGCGAACCCGTCGTATTTCGGGCCGTGCGGTCCGACGTTCACGTTGCCGCAGTGGGGCGACGCCGGCGGTTGGAAGAGCCCGGATCAGTATTCGACGATTCAGTTCGGTGACGTCCTGGGCAATGGTCGCGAGCAGTTGATCGGCCGGAGCGCGGACGGGATCGAGATTTGGGATTTCGATACGACGCTGGGTCGGTGGCGTCCGGCGGTCGACGCGCAGGGCAAGCCGATGATCTTGACCGGGTTCGGCGATCCGCCGGCGTTGACGCAGGCGCATCCTATGTTCGCTGGGACCGATTGGACCGACGCGTCTCACTACCCGACGATCTTGGTCGCGGATGTCCTGGGCGACGGTGGGGATCAGATCATCGCGCGGGACAGTTCCGGGATCATCATCTTCTCCTACACTGCCGGTCCTAACGGAGCGCCTGGGACTTGGTCGAAGGTGTTTATCCAGCCTGGCCTATCCCCGTTCAGCGATCAGGACGGGTACGGGGGTGTGCAGGGAGCGTTGTCGTCTGCGACTATCCAGGCGGCTGATCTGACCGGCAATGGGCAGGCTGACCTGTTCGCCGTCACCCCCTCTGGGGACCTGGAGGCGGTTGAGTACACGGGTGCGGGTTTCGGCGGGCTTGCGGCGATCCCGGAGCACTTCGTGCCTGGTTCTCCGCAGGCGAACACGTTGCATGCGTCGCCGGTGATCAACGGGCGCCGGGAGCTGTGGTGGGCGGATAACTTTGGGATGGTGGGCGTGCGGTTAAACGGCTACGGGGGGTGGACATACGTGAGCCAGCCACGGCCCACCTCGCCGGGGCCATGCGCGCTGACCGAGACGAGCCCGACGCCGTGGGGTTCGAGCCCGGCGTACTACGACACCTGCCGGGTGGTCAATGTCACCGGCACGTCGAATGTGGAGGTGGTCGGTCGCGGTGTCGATGGGCTGCATGTGTGGGAGTTGAACGCGCAGGGCGTCTGGCAGCAGTTGGCGACCTTGAGCGCGTTCTCTGATGCCAATGGCTGGAACCAGGCGAAGTATTGGGCTTCGATCCAGTACGCCAATCTCGACGGGTCCGCGTCCGGGCAGCAGGAGGTGGTCGCGCGCGGCCCGAACGGCGTGGTGGTCTACAAGTACGACACGACCGCGAATCAGTGGGATCAGTTGCCGTCCACCAACGCGGTTAGCCTGACCGATGATCCCTGGGGAAGCGACCCGTCGTATTACGGGACGCTGCGTCTGGGAGATGCGTCGGGCGACGGTCGCCAGGACACGTTGATCGCCCGGGGGCCGTACGGGATCCGGACTTGGTTCTACGGCCGGCCCGGTCAGACGGGATGGAGCACGTACGCGCCGTCGGGGTATCCCGCCTTTGGCGGGACGCAGCAGACCGCGTACGCGACCGCCAACGCGTTGCCCGCCGTCCAGGCCTTCCTGGCACCCGTGGGCGTGACCCAGATCCGGCAATTCTGGGCTACGGAGAACGCCCCCAGCGCCGGCAGTCTCGCCGGCCTGCAGAGCACCCTTGCCAGTGCTGCCGGCTGCTCGGGCGAGCAGACGTTCGCGCCGCCGCAGTATCAGAGCTGCACGCCGCCAGCGGGCTCGACCGGGTTCAGCGCCGGTGATTGGAAAACGGTGGTCAACGAGCTGCTCTCCGAGGCGTGGAATGCGCAGCAGGTCGTGGCCTTCTATGCCGAGCTTGACAACATCCGCCAGAACCTGTTCATCGACGAGGGCGCCGAGCTGCCGGCGATCGCGGGCAAGCTGAACCTCGCGGCGGCGACGAACACTCCGACTTCGTTTAACCTGCTCGGCTTCAGTTCGGCGACGCTCGGAGTCGCCGCGTCGGTGGCGTTCGCGTTTCCCGAGTTGAGCGCGGCGCTGTGGGTGGCCTCGGAGATCGTCTCGATGATCCCCTCGGCATCCCCCGACCTGACCAACAACTTCGATGGCACCTACAACCAACTCCAGAACGTGTTCGCCTCGAGCATCAGCCAAACCCAGAAGGCGCTGGCGTCACAGAGCCTTCAAGTCCGCTCAGACCTGAACCTCTCGAGCTTGGTTGCGCAGCTGCGCCAGCGGGGAACCTGGGCGATGGACGACATCGGGGTCGAGAGCGCGAGCAACCAGGGGTTTGCGCAGTCGGTCTACAAGACTTTGATGCCGGTCTTGTACACGCGCTACCAGGTCAGCGGCTGCGCCAGCGGCGCCACTTGGCAAGGTGAGCCCGTGACCTGCACCGGTCCGTCCGCCGCACCTGGCGTCGCCGGATCGGTGCCGAACTTCGCCGAAATCGGCACTGGCCCGCCGACCATCGGACAGTTCACGGGAGTATGCGTACCCACGCCAGGGGGGGGTCCGAACCGGTGGACCTGCCCATACCAAGACCAGCTGCTTGATCCCTCGGTAGCGACGCCGATCTGGGGCCTGGTCTCGTCGAATTGTGCCTACCAGCCAGGGGACCCGGACACCGTGTGGACGTTCGGATGCAACCTTGGCGTCAACCCCGCGACCAGCGTCTACCAAGACCTCACGAGCGTCAAGGAGAACTGGGATTTCCCGACCAGGACCGGGGATCCGACGGACCTGAGCAGTGGCGACGGAGCCGCCCGAGCCGTAGGCTCAGGGAGGACGAGCAGCCTTGGCCGAGGAGTCAGCGTGAGCCTCCGCGGGACCTTCACCGGCGTGGGACGAGTCGATCTGTCGCGAGCGACGGTGGTGCTCGACCGCGTGCTGTTTGACTCGCACGGCAGCCGCGAACTCGTGCGCACGAAGGTCGTCGGCCTCGGGGGAAGCCAGGGCGGCATCAGCTCAAGCCCGCTCGGCCCGGTGACACTACAGCCGACACGCCGCGGAAGCTTCCAAATTGCCCAGAGCGCAAGCCTGCGCCAACCGCTCGCGGCGGCCAACGCGCCAAGCGCCCCGAGTATCAAGCTCAAGCTCACGCCACGTCCCAGACATTCCTTGGCGTTCGGATTGCGGCTCACCGGCGTTGTGGTCCCGGTGCCGCCGAGCGCCTGCGCGGCCGCCACGATTGGGTTGACATCCAGCCCGGAGACGTTCCCGCTCACCTTGACGCTGAGTCTGCGGGAACCCGGCCGCAAGGCGCGGGCACTGTCTGTGTCCCCGCAGTTCCGCTGCCAACGCGATCGGACTGGCGCGATTCGCGCGCTGACCGTCGTCCGGCCGCGACACCCAAAGCTTGGACGCGGCCTTTCCGTCCGGATCAGCCACCCCCGGCGCCTGACGGTCGGCAGGCGCGCGACCCTCACCGCGACCGTACGCAACCGAACCCGCAACACCGCCTACGACGTGTCCATCCGCGCGTTCCTGCCGCGCGGGCTGCGAGTCCTCGGCCACAGCCCCGGCGCGACCGTCAGAAACGGCCTGATCGTCCGGCGCCTGACCAAGCTGCGCAGTGGGAAAGCCCAAACGATCCGCCTCGCGCTCGTGCCGAGAACCTCCGGCCGCCAATGCGCCACCGTCACGGCCAACGCGATCCTGCGCACTCAGGCATCACGCCGCGCCTGCACTGCTGTCATCGCCGCTCGACGGCCCTCAGGCGGACTTGGTTGATGCGCCGCTCGCGACGCACTCACCAGAGTGCGCACGCCTGGAGCGGCTTACATGAAGACGTTGAGCGGCAACGCGCTTGATCAGTTGGCAAGGTGATCGGTCAGCGCTGCATCCGGGGTCGCACGGGCATCCTGGAGCTGGCGCGGAAACTCTCGTAACGCGCTGAAACCGAGCACGCATCGGTCCTCCCGCTAGCCGGTCGGATGCTAGCGATCGGGCAAAGCGGAACTCTTCAGCGCTCAGCCGTGGCTTCCGCTCAGTCGCCATTGGGGCAGTCTCGACGAGACTGCCGCTCTAGGCGTAAAGCGGCCATAGGTGGCCAAGCGGTCGCTGGAGCCCGCCACCGGAGCCGCGCACAGTGGCTTTACCTACGCATCGCCGCGGTTCTGGACCCCTGAGGCGGGGCCCCGCTATCGGCGACGAGGAAGGCTCCGCGGAGGAGTGGATGTCAATGCCGGTCGAAAACTAGGCCAGTGAGGCCGGTTGAAAACTAGGCCACTTGAGGGTTGGGGTGGCGGTCGTCTCGCCCCCTTCGTGGCTGGTGTAGCCGGGTAGACGCAGGCCCCGCAGGGGCCGAGCACACCCGGCGTCCGGGTCGGGGGGCGGTTAGGGGTTGGCCCGGGTGGGGCGGGCGTCGAGGTCTTTGCCGCGCAGGCGGTAGCTGTCGCCCTTCAGAGAGAGGATCTCGGCGTGGTGGATGAGGCGGTCGATCATGGCGGTGGCGGCCATGTCGTCGCCGAAGATCTCGCCCCAGGCGCTGAAGGGTTTGTTGCTGGTGACGATCATCGAGGCGCGTTCGTAGCGGTTGCTGACGAGGCTGAACATGAGGTTGGCGGCTTCGGGGTCAAATGGGATGTAGCCGACTTCGTCGACCTATGCGGATATCCGCATAGGTCGACCTGTGCCGATACCGCGACTATGCCGACATCGTCGCCACGGGCGGGTTGAACGCCCCGATTCCGCTGGGTTTCTCGCTGGTCTCGCCGGCCTGCTTGTCGGCATAGTTTCGCGTCCCGACTAGCCATGTCGAGCGTCGGGACTCGGGTCTCGGCAAGGAGGCGATGACGGTGTCGGGTCCGCGCAGGCAGGACGGACGGCTTGCCCCGTTCGTGATGGGTTATCGAGTCCGGCTGCTCGAGCAGGGGTATACGCCTGGGACGGTGCGGGGGATGCTGAAGGTGCTCGGGCAGCTGGGGCGATGGATGGAGAGCGAGGCGGTCGAGGTCGGGAGCTTGGACCTGGCCGCGGTCGAGACGTTCCTCGCGGCGCGGCGGGCTGGTGGGGACCGGCGGCCGGCGAGCTTGGGTGAGCTGCGCCAGTTGGTGGCGTATCTGCGCGAGACCGGGGCGATGCTCCCGCAGGCCGTGCGCGAGTTCGCGCCGCTCGAGTTGCTGATCGACGACTACCGCGAGTGGCTGCTCGCCGATCGTGGGTTGGCGGCGATGACGGTGCTTCGGTATGAGACGCTCGCCCGCCGGTTCCTGACCTCGCGAGTGACACAGACAGACGAGCTCGGTGTGAGCGACCTCGATGGCGCCGTGGTGTCCCGGTTTCTGTTGGGCGAGTGCGGTCGTGTGGGTCTGGGGTCGGCGAAGGGGAAGGTCGCCGAGTTGCGGTCGCTGTTGCGGTTCCTGCACGTCCGGGGTCTCACGCCGAGGTCGTTGGCGGAGTCCGTTCCGGGCGTTGCGGGGTGGCGAGAGACAACGATCCCGCCGACGATGCCGCAGGCCGACATCGAAGCGCTGTTGGTCAGCTGCGACCCCTCGATGCTCGACGGCGCTCGGGACCACGCGATGCTGATGCTGCTCGCCAGGCTCGCGCTGCGGTCGATCGAGATCGCCCGCCTGCGGTTAGACGACCTCGATTGGCGGGCCGGTGATCTGCTCGTGCGCGGCAAGGCGCGCCGCGATGATCGGCTCCCGATCCCGGATGATGTCGGCTCCTCGCTCGCCGAGTATCTGGCGCTCCGCGGTCGCCACGACTCACGAAGCGTGTTTCTCACGCTGCGGGCGCCGATCCGCCCGATCCGCGCCGACTTGGTCGGCGACGTCGTGCAGCGCCGTTGCCGGCAGGCGGGTGTGCCGCATGTCGGGCCGCACCGCCTCAGGCACACGCTCGCGACCCAGATGCTCGCGCACGGCGCGGCGCTGGCGGATATCAGCCAGGTACTGCGCCACAGCGATCTCGCGACGACAGCGATCTACGCAAAGGTCGACCTCGCTCGCCTGCGACAGGTCGCCCGGCCGTGGGCGGGAGCGGCACAATGACGATGCTCGCGCAGCACCTCGACGAGTACCTCCAGCTCCGCCGGACGCTCGGTCACAAGCTCGCTGACGCGCACCGGTTGCTGCCACGGTTTGTGACCTATCTCGACGAGCAAGGCCAGGAGTTCGTGACGATCGACGCGGCGCTTGCCTGGTCGCTCGCGCCGGCGGTGCCGGTCGGGAGTGTGGTGCCGGCCGACCGGATGATGCTCGTCCGCGGGTTCGCTCGCTACCTGTCGGGGATCGACCCGCGGACCGAGGTTCCGCCCGCGGGGACGATCCGCCACCCGAAACACTGGCGGCGGCCGTTCATCTACGCCGACGCGGACGTGCTCGCGATGATCGAGCAGGCCGGGGCGCTGATCCCGCAGCCGTTGCGCTCAGCGACCTATCAGACGCTGATCGGGCTGCTCGCCACGACCGGACTGCGGGTCGGGGAGGCGCTTCGCTTGGACCGCGGCGATTTGGACCGAGCCGATGGTGTGTTGCGGATTCGGGTATCGAAGTTCGGCAAGTCGCGGCTCGTGCCGCTGCAGGCCAGCGCGGTCGACGCGCTCGAGCGCTACGACCACACCCGCCAGCGACTGCTTCCGGACCCGAGCACCGACAGCCTGTTCGTGTCGCTGCGCGGAACACGGGTGATCTACGAATGCGTGTGGCCGATGCATCGCAAGCTCTGCGAGCACGCCGGGGTGGGTGCTCGCTCGTCTGTGACACCAAGAATTCACGACCACAGGCACTCGTTCGCGGTCAACACGTTGCTCGGCTGGTATCGGGACGGGGTTGACGTCCCGTCCCGGATCTCGTGGCTGTCTACGTATCTCGGGCATCGCGAGCCGCGCTACACCTACCACTACCTGTCCGCCGCGCCGGATCTGCTCGCGCACGCCGCCCGCCTGCTCAACGACACGCAGGCGGTGCGATCATGACCCCGGTCGCGCCGACCCTGCAGGCGTTCTTCACCGACCGTCTCACCCGGCAGCTGCAAGCGAGCCCCCGGACGATCGCGTCCTACCGCGACACGCTCCGGCTGCTGCTCTGCTTCACGCAGGAGAGGATCGGCAAGCAGCCCGCCAGGCTCGACTGGGACGACCTCAACGAGCCCGTGATCACTGCGTTCCTGCAGCACCTCGAGACCGACCGTCACAACACCCCGCGAACCAGGAACCTCAGGTTGACGGCGATCCGGTCATTGTTCAAATACGCGGCGTTGCGGCATCCAGAGCATGCGAGCGTGATCGCGCAGGTGCTGTCGATCCCGCCCAAACGTCACCAGAAGCGGCAGATCTCGTTCCTCACCGCCCAGGAGTCCAAGGCGCTGATCGACGCGCCCGACCAATCACGATGGGAGGGCCGCCGCGACCGGGCGATGTTGACCCTCACGATCCAGGCCGGTCTGCGCGTGTCCGAGCTCATCGCGCTCAACAGCAGCGATATCCAGCTCGGGACCGGCGCGCACGTCCGCTGCGAAGGCAAAGGCCGAAAGCAGAGGACCGTCCCGCTCACGATCCCCGCTCAGGCCGTCCTGGCCGCCTGGCTGACCGAACGAGCCGGCGGGCCAACCGATCCGCTGTTCGTGACCCGCACCGGCCGACGGCTCAGCCGCGACGCGATCGAGCAACGCGTCACCGTCCACGCCATCACGGCAACCGCGCGCTGCCCATCACTGCAGACCAAACAGCTGCATCCGCACGTCCTGCGACACAGCTGCGCGATGTCACTGCTCCAGGCCGGCGTCGATACCACGGTCATCGCCCTCTGGTTAGGGCATGCCGATGTCCGCTCAACCCAGCCCTACCTCCACGCCGACCTCACGATCAAGGAGAAAGCTCTCGCGCTCGTCACTCCCGCCGACGTCAAACCCGGCCGCTACAAACCCGCGGACGCGACCCTCGCGTTCCTCGAGAGCCTGTGACTATGCCGACAGCCAGCCACCGAGCCGGCGCCAAAACCCAGCGGAATCGGGGCGTTCAACCCGCCCGTGGCGACGATGTCGGCATAGTCGCGGTATCGGCACAG
>CAVWWN010000021.1:0-30335 GCA_963758705.1 uncultured Actinomycetota bacterium
GTACTGGCCGAACGGGGGCATCGCCGGAGCGAACACCGCGTGGAACGTGGACCAGTTCGCCGTGTTCGGGATGTCGCCGCCGCCGGAGGGCATCGAGCGTCTGCCCGAGTCCTCGGCGCCGACCCAGCAGTTCACGGCCCAGGACCGCGAGGCCCAGCTCGTCAGCTGAGACGGTCGCGCCTCGCCCGGCAGTTCAACGATCCAGGAGGTTGCTCACGTCATGGACTCAATCGCATCCGCGCTCAAGCCGATGTACCGGATGCCGGTCTCGTTCGGGCCGAGCGCGGGGCCGCGGAACGAACCGTCGGATGTCGCATACGAGGCCGGCGCGCTGCGGACGGCGTCGATCTCCGTCTCCGCGCTCTCGGACGTGGACGCGCTGACGGCGCTGCTCCCCGACGGCTGCGAGCTCGACGGGGAGCCGGTGCTGACGGCGGGGATCACCCGGATGTACGACATCGGCTGGCTCGCCGGCCGCTCGTACAACATCGTCCGGCTCACGCTCCCGGTGCGTTTCCGTGACCAGGGCGAGCTCCTGCGCGGCAGCTTCATGCCCGTTCTGTGGGAGAGCCTCGCCGATCCGATCGTCACCGGTCGTGACGAGCTCGGGCATCCGAAGCTGTGGGCCGAGATCCCCATCCGGTCGTGAGCCCCGGCGGTGAATAGTGTCAGGGGGCTCGTCGTGGCTGGGCTTCCCGTTCTTCGAGATCGAGGCGACGGGCCTGCAGGACGCCCCCCCGCCCGCGCCGGGCGGTCCAGGACACGTGCTCACCGCCGAATATGTGCCCCGCACCGGAGCGTGGGGAGAGCCCGACGTCGACTACCTCACCTACGGAACGGTGCGGCCACCGGACGAGATCGTCGAGCGCCGGCAGGGTGAGGGCCGCTTCGCGTTTCACCCGGCACGGTGGGAGGACATGCCGACGCAGTACACCGTGGTGAGCGCGCTCGCCGCGCTGCCCTGTACGAGTTCCGGTCGGCGAGCTGGGTGATGACGGCGACCGTCGGCGAGCCGATCGGCCTCAATCACAAGATCGTCAGCTGACGAGCGCGCCGTTCTCAGCGCTCGGCCGGGCCGGGCCCGGGCGACGCGGGGTCGTGTCCGAACGTCGTCTCGTAGTCGCGCTGCTGGTCCGCCGGGATGAACCGCTGTTCGAGCGCGCGCAGGCCCGGCGTGCCGACGAGCTCGGCGGATGCGCGCGGCCCCACGGACTCGCACGGGTGCGCTCTGACCACGCCTCGAGCGCGCCGTCGCCGTTGGCCTGAAGGTCATGGAGCAGATCCCACGCGGCCTGGGCACCTGCGCTCCCGGCAACGGTCGGGAAGAGGACGGCGCGGGCCCCCGCTTCGGCGAATTTCGCCAGCGGCGGCCGGGGAGCGGACCCGCCCCAGATCGTGATCACTGGCACGCGGAGCGCCGCGCACGCGGTCGCAGCTGCTCGATCGACTCGACCGAGTTGAGCCAGACGAGGTCGGCGCCGCCCTCCTCGGAGTAGGCGACGCACCGCTCGAGAGCGTTCTCGAAGCCGGTGCCCTCGGCGCCGATCGCGTCGGTGCGCGCGCACACGACAAAACTCGGATCGAGCTCATCGCGCGCCGCCACTGCGGCTCGGATCTTGCCGGTGGCCTCCGCGAGTGAGATGCAGCGACGGCCGGCGTTGGTCCCCGATTTCTTCGGCGCCTCCTGGTCCTCGATCGAGATCCCGGCGACCCCGGAGCGGACGAACTCCTGGACCGCGTAGGTGACGTTGACCGCGTTCCCATAGCCCGTGTCCGCGTCAACCAGCACCGGGATGTCTGCGCGGGCCGCCAAGTGACGGGCGTGGTCGACGACGTCCCGCAGGCCAACGATTCCACAGTCGGGCACCCCGTAGAGGAACCAGGAGAGCTGTGACCCGGCGAGGAAGAAGAGCTCGAATCCGGCCCGCTGCGCCATCATCGCCCACAGCGGCGTGCACCCGCCGGGCACGGTCATCAGCTCCTCGCGGTTGAGCCGCTCACGTAACCGCGCGCGCAGGGCGCCGGCGTCGTGGGTCGCCGTCATCTTCGGGCCCGTCAGCGGACGAGCGCGTCGGCAGCGGCGTGGATACCGTCGAGCAGCGAGCCGCGATCCTCGGCGGAGAGGTGGGCGCACCCATCGAGTAGAGCCTCCACCGCCGTCGCGAGGGCCTCGGCGCGGTCCGTGGGGGCAGCGCGCCAGGCGACGTGCCGGTCGGGACGGACGAGCACGCCGCCGCCGCTCTTGACGCCGCGGATCGCCGCCCACTCTCCGTCGGGGTCGACGAGCTCACCGCCGATCGCCAGGACGGCGAGCGGACACCCGGAGGCGGCCGCGGCGACCTCCGCGGCGGCCCGCCACTCCGTCTCGGCCGCCTCGTCGACGAACAGGGTGAAGCCCTCGGGGGCCACGAGGTCGACGGTGGAGACGCGCTGCCCGTCACGCTGAAGCCACACGTGCGGCACGTGGTGCCCCGGCCGCGCGGTCGGCTCGAAAGCGATCGTCGACTCCTCGGGCCCGATCGGCGCGGGGGTGCCGTCGGGGATGACGGCGCCGAACGGATAGGCGACGCCGGCCTCGACGTTCAGCTGGCTGAAGTCCTCGGCGTTGGACGCGAGGGCACGGTCGGTCGCCTCGCGCCGGCGCTCGCCCTCGGGGGTGTCGGACAGCCACTGCTCGAGCTCGCGCCACCCCTCATCCTCCGACATCCCCGGCTCGATACCCATCGCGGCCGCGATCGGCTGGTGCTTGGCGGCGTTGCGCAGCGAGTGGGCGACGTTGAAGGCGGCGACCGGACGACGCTCGGCCTCGTAGGTGTCCAGCAGCGTGTCGCGGGCATAGCCGCGAATAACCGCCGCGAGCTTCCAGCAGAGGTTGTAGACGTCCTGGACGCCGGTGTTGAGGCCGAGTCCGCCCGTTGGTGGGTGACGGTGGGCAGCGTCGCCGACGAGGAAGACTCGGCCGACCCGGAACCGCTCGGCGACGATGCCCTCGTACTGCCAGTGGCTGATCGCCTTGATCTTGGCCTCGAGATCGGCGATCCCGAGCCGGCGGCGCAGCATCGGCACGATCTCCTCCGCCGGCGTGTCGCGATTCATTCCCATGACCCCGACCAACCACTCCTCGGACTCGTTGGCCCAGTGATCGGGGCCGAGCGCCTGGAGCGCGCACTGGCCGGACGGCGAGAGGACATAGGTGAGGAGCGCCTCCTCGTCGGCGTAGTCGCTGAGGTCGGCCTCGAGGTACAAGCTTGTGATCTCCCGAATTGCCCGTGCGCCCTCCATCTCGACACCGAGCTTGGAGGAGCAGACGCGACCACCGTCGGCCGCCACCACGTACCGCGCGCGCACGGTGTAGGTCTCGCCGCTGTCGCGGTCAGTCGTGGTAACGGTGACGCCGTCGTCGTCGGGCGCGAGGTCGACGACCTCCTGCCGCGCCCGAATCCGACCTGGGCTGCGCGCGTCGGCGTGCTGCCAGAGCAGCGTGTCGAGCCGTACCTGCGGCAGGTTGGCGAACGGGCGGGGGCTCGCGAGGGCGTAGCGCTCGCGGTCGGCGCCTCCGCCCCACGCCGACAGCTGGCCGATCTTGGTGCGACGGCCGACGCCCTCCCCGCCGAGCGAGGTGTACCAGGCGACGCGGTGCCAGCGCTCCTCGGGAGGGGACCGGCGGTAGATGTCCTCGGCGACGCCGACGTCGTGAAAGATTTCCATCGTGCGCACGTTCAGCAGGTGTGCGCGCGGGAAGTGGGCGGAGAAGTCCCGGCGCTCGAGCAGGAGGAAGTCGATCCCCACCTGCTCGAGCAGGAGCGCGGCCGTCAGACCCGACGGTCCGCCGCCGATGATGAGAACGGTGGTCCGCTCCTTGACATCGCCCTGCGGCTGGTCTGACTCGCGTGTGTCCTCCACCGCGATCGACTGTAGAGACCCATGATCCCCGTGACCAATGCCTTCTGATCACGCTGTGGATCACCGCGCGTTATCACCCGGAGGAGCCGACGAGCGGGCGCTCGAATCGCTCCCCTGCAACGGGGAGTAGCGTCTGCAGGGTCTCCCGGAACGAGCGCAGGGCGACCGACTCATTGGTCGTGCGGTACGCGAACGCGAGCTCGACCTCGACGTCCCTACGGGTGAGCGGACGGAACGCCACCCCCTGCCACGGGTACCGGATGCTCGACTCGGGGGCGATGGTCACCCCGACGCCGGCGGAGACCATCCCGAACCTCGCCGCCGGGGTGGTCCCCTCCTCGATCACCTGCGGGGTGAAACCGTAGCTCTGGCAGACGGCGAGTCCCTGATCGAAGGAGATCGGAGCGGCGGTACGAGAGACGAGGACGAACGTCTCGTCGGCGCAGTCCGCGAGGTCGACGACGCTCTCGGCTGCGAGCGGATGGTCCTCGGCGAGGCCGACGACGTACGCTTCGCGGGAGATCGTGATGAAGCGGATGAGTTCGTCATGGCCGGAGGGGCGGACGAAGCCGGCGTCAAGCCGGCCCTGCCCGAGCTCCCCCAGCTGGATCGCGCTCGGGAGCTCCTGGAGGACGAAGCGGACGTCGGGGTACCGGCGGCGGTACTCCCGCAGGACTGGCGGCAAGAAGCTGAACATCGCCTGCCCGATGAAGCCGATGTCGAGGCTGCCTATGGCGCCGCTCGCGGTCATCTTCGCCGTGCGTGCCGCGTGATCGGCCCGCTGTAGGATGTCCCGCGCCTCGGCGAAGAACGCCTTGCCGGCCGGCGTGAATTCGATCCGGTGCTTGGCGCGGGTGAACAGCTCCACGCCGAGCTCCCGCTCGAGGGCGGCGATCTGCTTGCTGAGAGCCGGCTGCACGATGTGCAGCTGCTGCGCGGCTCGGCCGAAATGCATGTTCTCGGCCACCGCGACGAAATACCGAAGGTGGCGAAGTTCCACTACCGACCCTTCCCTTCTCACGAGGCGGGGATCGCGGCCGCGGGACGCGGTGTCGCGAAATCCCTACGCCGAGGCAGTCTATCTCCGCTGGTTGGCGCGGAGCCGGGTGCCCGCTCCGGCGGGCGCCCGGCTGAGGGTCACGGGTACCGCGGGATGTCGTTGTTGACGGTCACCCACTGGGTGTCGGTGAACGCCTCGATGTTCCAGTCGCCGCCGAACCGCGAGCCGCTGCCCGAGGAGCCGACGCCGCCGAACGGCGCGACCGGGTCGTCGCCGATGGTCTGGTCGTTGATGTGGACCATGCCGCTCGGGATGGCGTTGGCGAGCTCGAGGCCAGCCATCACGTCCCGGGTGAGGATGCCGAGCGACAGCCCGTACTCGGTGTCGCAGGCGAGCGCCGCCGCCTCGTCGAGGCCCGAGAAGCGGATCACCGGGGCGACCGGACCGAACGCCTCCGAGGCGTAGGCGGGGCTGTCGGGGCCGACGCGGTCCAGCACCGTCGGGCGGTAGAAGAGCCCGTCGTACTCGCCGCCGGTGGCGAGCGTCGCTCCGGCGTCGACGCTCGCGGTCACCAGGCCGTGGACACGGTCGCGCTGGCCCTCGTCGATGATCGGGCCGAGCTCGACGCGGTCGGTGTAGGGGTTGCCGACCGACAGGCCAGCGGCCTTCTCGGCGAGGCGGCCCACGAACTCGTCGGCGATCTCTGAGGCGACGATGTGCCGACCGATGGCCATGCAGATCTGGCCCTGGTGGCGGAAAGCGCCGAATGCGGCCGCGTTGACCGAGCGCTCGAGGTCGGCGTCGCCGAGCACGACGAGCGCGTTGTTGCCGCCGAGCTCGAGGTGGGCGCGCTTGAAGTGGCGAGCGGCTGCCTCACCGACCTTCCGGCCGGCCTCGGTCGAGCCTGTGAACGAGATGACTCGCACTTGGCTGGCCGCGATCAGCGCCTGCCCGACGTCGGCGCCTCCCGGCAGGACGTGGAGCAGCCCCTCTGGCAGGCCGGCCTCCTCGAACACGTGGGCGAAGAGCACGCCGCCGGTCACCGCGGTGCGCAGGTCCGGCTTGAGCAGAACAGCGTTGCCGAGGGCGAGCGCCGGTGCGACCGAGCGGATGCCGAGCCCGAGCGGGAAGTTGAACGGGGTGATGACGGCGACGACGCGGACGGGCAGATGGCGCGCCATGCTGAGGTTCGCGCGTGAGCTCGGCAGCAGCGAACCGGACGGCCGGGAGCAGAGCGCCGCCGACTCCAGGCACTCGTGGCTGGCCATCGTCGTCTCAGCCCGCGCCTTGAGTGGCACCCCGCCGGTCTCGCGGACGATGATCGACTCGAACTCCGAGGCATGCTGCGCCCACAGCTCGGCGGCCCGGCGCAGCACCGCGGCACGCTCCTCGTGGCCGGTCGCCGCCCACTCGCGCTGCGCCCCGGCGGCGCGCTCGGCGGAGCGGCACACGTCCTCCGGCGAAGCGAGCCCGACCCGGGCAAGCTCCTCGCCCGTCGCCGGCTCACGGACCGCAATGTCGCCACCCGCCGCCGGACGCCACGCGCCGTCGAAGATCGCGCCATACCAATCCGTCGAATCCATCAGACGACCACCGTCCGTATCGACCACGCTCATCGGTTCCTCCTCATGCACGCTCCCGCGCCAACGCGCGAGCTCCAGGGTTGTCAGCTCAGACACCAGGCTCATCCTCCCGCGGGGGCCGCGAGCGACGGCGCGATCGACCACCCGGTGGCGCGCGCGAGGACCGCGGCGGCGTCATCGGGGGCCGCATCGGCGGCCCAGGCGACGTACTGGTCCGGTCGGACGAGTATCAGCCGGGCCTCGTAGGCGGCGCGAGCGTCCGCCGCCGAATCGGAGACGACCGTGAGGGGCACTCGCAGCGAGCGCGCCGCGTCCTCGAACGCCCTGACGGCGGCCGCGTTGCCATCGAGGACGATCAGAGTGAAGCCGGCGCCGAGGCGGGTGAACACGTCCTCACCGCCCGACAGGGCGCAGGGCGAGAGGTGCTCCCCCGCGCGCGCCGCTGCCGAGGCCGGCACGACGGAGCCGCTGCGCGCGTCCGGCGCACCGCATACGATGGGGGAGCCCGCGTAGGTCGGCTCACGGTGCAGCCGGAACGGGCTGTCCTTCTCCGGCAGCGCGCGCCACGCCCGCTCGAAGTCGCTGCGGTCGCGCTCGGGCTGGTGGCGCTCGAGGAATTCCCAGTCGGTTTCGATCCCCGCGGCGATGAGATCGGCGACGTCGGAGAACACCGGACGGCGCTCGGCCTCGTAGGAGTCAAGCAGCCGCTCCCCGCCCCACCCCTGGAGCGTCGCCGCCAGCTTCCACCCGAGGTTGACGGCGTCCTCGAGCCCGGTGTTAAGGCCGTATGCGCCGTAGGGCGGGTGCTGGTGGGCGGCGTCGCCGCCGATGAAGATGCGGTCGTGGCGGTAGGCGGAGGCGACCATGATGCGACCCTCCCAGAAGCGAACCTGGTCGACCGAGGCCTTGAACGGGAAGCCCGTCGCCTCCTGCATCACGGCGCGGACGTCGACGGTATCCCGGTCGGCGTCCGAGGGCACCGGGGCGTGGAAGAAGAATCGTCCGCCGAGGTCGACGCGGCCGAAGAAGTGCCACCAGCCCTCGAGCCGGCGCTGCAGCACGCGGTAGGTGGTGGCGGCGGGAAGCTCCTCGAGTCGCTCGTCCAGGTCGGTGGAGCGGAACACGACCAGCATCATCGTCTTGCCGTAGTCGCGACCCGCGCGCTCGATGCCGACGCTCTCGCGCACCAGCGACCGCCCGCCGTCACAGCCAACAACGTAGTCGGCATAGAGCACCCGCGCCTCCTCGCCGTTCGGCGCCGGCTCATCCTCGGCGCTCTCCCAGCTGTGGACCCGCCGGGTCCCCTGCGGCGTCGGCGCCACGGTGATCCGGACGCCGGCCTCCTGCTGCTCGACCTCGGTGGCGGTCATTCCGTACAGCGCGGTCGCCCTCGGGAGCTGCGCGAGGCGCTCGCGCAGCACGCCCTCGGTCTGGTACTGCGGCAGACGTTCACCCGTCTGGAAGAAGAGCTCCGGCGCGGCGGCCGCTGCCACCGAGCCGTTGTAGCTGTAGCCGCTCAACAGGTTCCCGTACGCGGTGATCGTCCCGATCTGGTGGCCGGCGGGCAGGACTCGCGCGGCGCGCAACTGCTGCAAGCAGTTCCAGAAGTGGAAGTGCTCGACCGTGCGGCCGGTGAGCAGCTGCCCTTTGGGGATGTCCTGCAGCTCGGTGCCGCGCTCGACGAGGGCGCACGACACGCCACGCTGCGACATCTCGACCATGAGCGCCACGCCGACTGGCCCGCCGCCGACCACGACGACCTGAAAATGTTCCTTCACGCGTTCTCCACCTCCGATGGTGCCGTGCTGGCCGAGCGCGTTCACCGTAGCACTAGGCCGAACGCAGTGCGGCCAGCCGAATCAAGGCTCGGCGATCACCCGAGCTGGCGCGCGGCTTCGCCGGTCAGCTGCCGGAGCGCCTGCACGAGCTCCGGCAGCCGAGCACCGGTGAGCCGGCCCTCGGGCGCGGAGACGGCCACCGCCGCAGGGGTCTCCCCGCTCGCCGTGCGCTGCACCATCGCCACGGCCGAGATCCCCGGGGTGCTCTCGCCGTGGCTGACGGCATAGCCGTCGCGTCGGATCTGCTCGAGCTCGGCGAACAGGTCGTCTCGACGGGACACCGTCCGATCGGTGAGGCCGGGGAGCTCGCGCGTCGGGTAGAGACTTCGCAGCTCTCGCTCGTCGAGCTCGGCGAGCAACGCCTTACCGCCCGACGTCGTGTGCGCCGGGTACCTGACTCCGATTCGACCCGTCACCCGCAGCGACCGTTGGCACTCGACGCTGTCCACGAACCTGCAGTCGCTCCCCTCCAGGACGATCAGATGGACCGTCTCATCGGCGATCTCGCTCAGTCGTTCCAGGAACGGGTGCATGACGCCGAGCATGTCCGTGGCGCGGGCCACCGACAGCCCGAGCTCGACCAGCCGCGGACCGGGCCCGTAGGCGCGGGAGACACGGTCCTGGCTGACGAACCCGTAGGAGAGCAGCAGCGTCAACAAACGATGCGCGGTCGAACGCGCCACCCCGAGATACGCGGCCGCCTCGCTGACCCGGATCGTGTCCCGGTCCCGGAACATCAACAGCAGCCGCAATGCGTTCTCGACCGAGCCGACGGGCTTCCGCGACTTCGTGCGCTCGCCGTCCTCGCTCACGTGCTCAGTGTGGTGGCGGGGTCGGTCGGGTCGAATTGCTCGCGCTGTCCCGACTGCTCATCGGCAGCCGGAAGATGGCAGAAACGCGGCGGGGAGGGCGCCAGGCGGCCCATGCGGCAATCTGAAGCGCGTCGGTCGGGAGGTGTGCGGTGAAGGCGGAGGAGCATTGCGCCGGCGCGGCGACGGCAAGCCAGGTCGTTACCTATATCCGTCGCAGGCGACCGACTGTCGTCCAAACCAAACTATGTGGCGAGACGGACGTCTGCAAGGTCCCGCTTAGGAGGTCAACTTGGAACCGCCGTCGAGGTGGCGCCGTGTCTGCGCGGAGACGGCGGCCGGAGGTCCGCGGTTTCTGCCAGCCGACCGGGGCGCGCCGCCACGCCTCGGCAGGCGCTCCGTCCCGAGAAGCGGACGCTCACCTCACGATCGCTTCCTGCCGAAGCGTGCTCTAGAACGAGCGATCGCGATGGCGACGGAGGGCACGTTCGTCGGGACCTCCAGGTCGCCGATTGCAGGACCACGAGGGCGGCCTCGTCATCCATGTTCTGCCTGGGTGCTGCCTCGGCGCCGGGGTTGCGATCGGTGAGGAGCGCTGCTGGCGCCGCCTCAGAGCTGAGCCTGCGATGGTGCTGCGGGAACGGCTTCGCGATCGCCGCTGGCCCATCGAGTTCGGCTGACACGATCTCCCAAGGAGTCACCCCGCCGCGTACCGTCCCGCGTTCGTCGCCGAGTTCCCGTTGTGATGGCGCGGTGGAGGTCGCGAGATGCGGCGGCGACCGGGGCTCGCAGCCAGCGGTAACCGGCAACGGCGCGCTCTGCCGCTGAGCGCGATCGATGAGACTCACGCTTGGAGGAGCCCCGCGGGGGGTCCGACGTGGTGGATTCGATGGAGCAGGGGATGTCCCGCGGTGTTGCTCGATGCGTGAAGCCTCGAGGCGCGTCTAACTCAGCTGGTCGCGCGTTTCGACGAGCGTTCGTCCGAGGCCTATGTCAGGGGGTGACGATGTTGAACCAGAACTCGAAGGTGTCCAGGAGGCCGATGAACTGGTGCAGGGCGTCGGCGTCCCCGTCGACTCGGGCCGTGCCCGCGGAGATCTGATCGGGGAGGGTGGTCTGGCCGAGGATGACGTCGTTGAACTGGCTGCGGTCGATGGTGACCGAGACGTCGGCGGCGTCATGGGCTCCGGCTTTATGGGTGAGCGCGCCGTTGCGAACCATCAGCGCGTAATCCGCCGGGAGGTCAGGGAAGCTCACGTTGATCGTGATCCGCCGGTCGCCGGCATCGGCGCCGTTGAGCCGGACCGCCAGGTAGTCCCAGAACAGCTCGGGGCTCATCGCGCGCACCGAGTCGGCGCTCGCCGTGTTGGGAGTGGGGAGCACCGCGACCCCGTCGCGTAGTTCCTTGGCGGCGGTGAGGTAGAAGTTACGCCAGGGCCCTGACTCGGACTGATAGCCGAGCTGCTCCAGGGCGTCGGCCTGGAGACTCTTGGCGTCCTGGTCGTCCGGGTCGGCGAACACGGCGTGGTTGACGACCTCGGCGACCCAGCGGTAGTCGCCTTGGTCAAACGCCTGCCGCGCCTTGTCGAGGAGGACCTCGGCGCCGCCGATGATCTCGACGTAGCGCTTGCCGGCGTCCTCGGGAGGAAGGGTGTGGAGATTGGCGGGGTTGCCGTCAAACCAGCCGAGGTAGTTGACGTAGGTGGCTTTGACGTTGTGGTTGAGCGAGCCGTAGTAGCCGCGCATGGCCCAGTGGCGGTCGAGCGCGTCGGGGAACTTGACCTGCTCGGCGATCTCGACCGGGGTGTGGCCGTGGTTGGCCAGGCGCAGGGTCTCGTCGTTGATGAAGCGGTAACCGTCGCGCCCCTTCTCCAGGATCTCTAGTACGCGTTCACGGCCCCACACCGGCCAGTGGTGCATGCCGTACATCACCTCGGCGCGGTCGCTCCATAGCTCGATCGTCTGCTCCAGGTACTTCGACCACGCCAGCGGATCGCGGATCTTGGTGCCGCGGATGGAGTAGGTGTTGTGCAGCGTGTGGCAGCAGTTCTCGGCCGCGGTCACCGCCTTGAACTGCTCGATGAACCAGTGCATCTCCGCGGGAGCCTCGGTGTCGGGTGCCAGCATGAACTCGAAGTCGAGCCCGGCGATCTGCATGCGCTGCCCGGTTTCGGTGACATGGTCGGTCGGCGGGATCAGCGTGACCTTGCCCGAGGAAGTGCTCATCCCCAACCCGGCGCCGACCTGCCCCTTGGCATCGGCGGGGAGCAGGTTGCCGTACATGTATGACGACCGGCGGCTCATTACATTGCCCGCCAGTACGTTCTCGGCGATCGCGGCCTCTAGGAACCCAATTGGGGCGATGATCTTGATCTTTCCGGCCTGAACGTCAGCTTCGTTGATGACGCCGCGGATGCCGCCGTAGTGATCGACGTGGCTGTGTGAGTGAACGACGGCGACGATCGGCTTGCGCGGCCGATGCGCGTAGTAGAGCTCCAGCGCAACGGCGGCGGTCTCCTCGGTCAGCAGTGGGTCGAACACGACGATCCCGTCATCGCCCTCGGCGAAGGTGATGTTCGACAGGTCGGCGGTGCGCACCTGATATAGGCCGGGCACGACCTCATACAACCCGCCCTGCACGACCAGCTGTGACTGGCGCCACAGGCTCGGGTTCACCGTGTCGGGCGCCGGCGCGTCCTGCTCGATGAACGCGAATGCCGATAGATCCCAGAGGGGTCGGCCGTCCTGGCCCCGGATGACGCCGTCATCGGGGAGGGGCGCGATCAGCCCGCGGCCGGCCTCCTCGAAATCGCGCCGATCCTCGAATGGCAGCGTTGCCGCCAGGGCATCATTGGCGGCGCGGGTGGCCGCGCTCGCGTCCTTACGCGGATCGTGGGGGCCTGGCGTCATGGATGCCTCCTCGGAGGGTCGGTGGGCGGGAATGAACGCCCGTGCCATCTTGTGGCGACCCCACGGGCGGCAAGGGGACCGTCGCGTCCCACGTCCTCGCCGGGCGCGTTGTCGCTGGCTCGCTCAACACGCGGCGTGAGCGACCGGAGTGACGCGCGATGGGCAGGCGATGGGGTGCGAGGGTGGGGTGATGACGCGGATCGTGGAGTGGGAGAGGTTGTTGGCGAGTGTCGCCTCGGCGGTGGCGCCGCCGACGACGGCGCGGTTGACGAACGGCGTGGCGCTCGTCTCGGGGATGAGGCGGACCATGATCGAGACGGTGGCGTCGGGCTGGAGGTTGCCGAGGCGGCAGATGATCAGCTTGCCGATCGTGCATTGGCCGGTTGAGGGCCGGGCGTAGACAATCTTCGCCTTCCCGCTGGGCTTGTCGACGAGGATGACGTGCGCGGCCGGGTCGGGGCCCTTGTTATGGACGGTGAGCCGGTAGGTGACCGACTCGCCCTCGACGGCGAATGGGTCGAGGGCCTGCTTGGTCACCGAGAGATCGGTGGCGGAGTAGGCCGGGGTGGGCGCGGGAGAGGGCGGGCTCGGCGGAGCGGGCGGCGACGGGGGCGACGGCGGCGGTGATGGAGGCGTCGGGGGAGTAGGAGGCGGAGGCGGAGGCGGCGCGGGACGAGACTTGAACTGATCGTGGTAGGTGCAGTGCATGTGGGGGTGCGCCGGCGTGAGGGTGACGGCGATGGCACCGCGGTTGAATGGCACGAGCTGGCCGTTGCACTGCACGTAGAGCAGGATCCAGTGGCTCTTGACGCTTGGCGGGGCCTGTTCGGCGATGAGGTAGCGACCGAGCGCGAGATGATCGGTCTTGTTGGCCGAGCCGCCTGGGATCGCGTTGGCGGCGACGCCCTGACGATGGGTGACGGCGATCTGGTGATACTGCCGCGCCTGCCCGATCCGGGCGGCGATCAGGAACGCGACCGCTCCGATGCGGCCGTTGGTGACCTTCGACAGCGAGATCGACCCCGCCGGGACGAACGCGTTGACGAACGTGCATGCCGTCGTTTTGCCGGTTTGGATCGTGACCTTGACCGGTTGCCCGGGCTTGTGCTTGGCGCCGTCGCAGGTGACGCGGACACTGGTCCACCGCCCGGCGTTCGAGGTCGGCGCGTGCTCGGTGATCGCGTAGGAGCCCGGATTCAGATCGGTCAGCGCCGGCGTCGCCGCCGCGGGAACCGCCGCGCGCCGGGTGGTCGCCGTCACATGACGGTCTGCGCCGCCCGCCGTCGGGCTGACCGTATAGGCGAAGCTGCCCACGCCGCCGCGGGTGATCTTGGCGATCGCCAGACCGCCCACCGGCGGCTGGTAGGTGTTGGTGTAGACGCAGGTGACGTGCTCGTTGGCGACCAGACTCGACCGTCGTGGTCGCGCCGTTGACCGTCCAGGTGCTCGTCCCGGGGCTCCCCGATGACGTCTGGGCGGTGCAGTTGACCGAGGAGAGCCGGTAGCTGTCGACCGCGTCCTCGGTGACCGGCCAGTCCTGGCCGCCGGCGCGGAAGAAGTCCTTGGACTGCCCGTCGGCCAGCGTGAACCCGTTGGGATCAAACGAGAGCGGACCACTGAAGTGGAACGCGGGGTTCTCGCCCGCGGGGGCACCGACGACCCGCTTCTGGATCGTGATGGTGCCCGAGGTCGGCGGCGGCACGACATACAGCGCGTAGCAGAAGACGTGGGTCACCCCCGCGGGGAAGAAGATCGTCTCGACGTTGTCGCCGTTGACCGCATCAGCCGCACAGCGCAGGGCAGCGAACCCGTACTCGGGTCCGGGGAACTGTTGGGCCAGGACCGGGTCACTCGGTACGCCGCCCTGCGCCCACAACTGACCGCTGACGCTGGCCTGCTGGCGCTCGTCGTCGCTGAGCTGGATCGTCGTCGCGCCGGCGATCGACTGGCCGTTGACCCGGTTGTGGTACTGGTCATACAGCGGCGTCGAGGCCTGGGTCACGATCGGACCGCGCGGAAACGGGTCAGTGACCTTGGACAGGTCGCCCCATGGACCACTGACCGCGAGACTCTGGTAGCCGTGTCCGAGCGTAAACGTCCAGTTCGGCAGCGGGCTGCAGGCATCCTGAGGCGCGGCCTCCTCGACCGCGGGGTCCACCAGCCCGCCTGACGCGTTATACGGCGAATCCGGACCCAGATCGTCCAGGCTCTCCTGAATGTCGTTGCGCGCCTTGTTGGCGTCGACGTCGCTGTAGGTCGGGCACGACCGCGCCGCGAACGTCACGTAGTACCCCGAACCGCGCGCCACGGCCAGACCCGGCGCCACCACCAGTCCAGCCACGACGAGCACCAGCGCGGCGAGCAGGCCGCGCAGCACCGCCAAGGACGCGATTCGATCCCCCCGCTCTGACCGCAGACTGGTCATCACAACCAAAAACCTCGCAAAGGAGCGGACGCGGGCATCACCCAAAACGGGTGATCTGCGACCAGCGCCCATCATCGCCACGGCAGCGATATCCCGCGGCGGTGGCGAGCCCCCACTCGGCGGCCCGTGAATCCCACCACCCGGGGAACCCAGGCTGCACCGCAGTCCTGGCATGGTCACCTCCACTTCGGCCGACGATCAGCCCCATCGACAACGCCTCGGCTAACGTCAAAAGCAAGTGATTTCCAGGCAGAAAATGCTGATCTCACTCAGCCTGGGCTACCTCCGCATTCCGGTAGCGGCATCGCGACCTCCCCGTGCCCAAGTTCATCGCCTTCAGAGGGCGCCGGCGAATCACGGTCCCTCTTTGGAGCCGGGTCACACTACACCACCCCGGGTCGCCTAAATCTCGTGGCTCGCGCTCACCAACAGACAAATGCCATCGCGCGACCCGGCTCCGCCGGGAACGTCGGTCTCGCCGATAGCGGGGCGGACGCCGCGGCGTGGAGAATCGCGGCGCCGCCTATGCAGAGCCAAATCTGCGTTGGACGCACCGGCTTCCCCGGCCGGGCGGTCCGCGGCCAACGGCACGCGATCGGGGTGTCGCCGAAGCGCAAGCCGGCTCAGACGACACCCGAGAGTCGAGAGGGAAGCCTTCAGCTACCGGACGCAAAAACCTGGGTCCGCCGATGTCACGCGCGCAGGTCACATGTGCGGTCACGCTCGACATTCCGGGCGGGCGGGCGGAAGAGTGAGAGATACTGCGGCGATGCAGATCCCGCCGGCCACGTCTTACGCCCAACGGGCCGGCGCGAGCATCGCCTATCAGGCGTTCGGCAGCGGCTCGCCGGTGGTGATGTCGCCGTCGGCTCCGTCGCATTTGGATTTGATGTGGATCGATCCCGGTTATACGCAGGTCCTGAGGCGCCTGGCGTCTTTCGCGCACGCGGTGGTGTTCGATTCGCGTGGGCTGGGGCTGTCTGACCCTCTGGATCACGTGCCCACGATCGAGGAGGGCGCTGATGATCTGGAGGCGGTGATGGACGCCGCGCGTATGGAGCATGCGGTGCTGGTCGCGATGGGTACGGCCTGTCCGGCGGCGGCGATGTTTGCCGCTCGTACACCTGAGCGTGTCGACGGTCTGGTGCTGGTTGCTCCGTGGGCGGTGGGCATCATGGCGGTTGGGGATACCTCGGCGATCGTCGGCTATGACGAGCGGATGCACCAGGCAATCGTCGGATGGCAGGATGCGGTCGACCACCATTGGGGCGAGGGACGGACGATCGAGCTCGTCGCACGCTCGATCGCGACCGCGCGCGTGAAGCGGGGCTGGGGGATGCTTGAGCGGGCGGCGGCGTCCCCGGCGATGATCCGCGCCGTCACGCAGGCGGCGTTTGAGATCGACTTACGCGAGGTACTGACCGCGATCCAGGTCAGGACGATCGTCGTCGCGCGAGACGGGAGCTACCAGCCGCGGGCGATTCCGGAGCACGTTGCCGATTTGATTCCGGGCGCGGAATTCGACTGGCAGCCAGAAGCGCAGGCCAACGACGGGCTGGCGGGCTTCATGGCACCGTTTATCGACGCTGTCGAGCGGATGGTGAGAGGTGGCCGCACCGCGCGGCCGACCGGCCGGATCCTGGCCACCGTCCTGTTCACCGACATCGTCGGCTCCACCGAGCGCGCCAGCGCGATGGGTGACCATGCCTGGCGTGATCTCCTCGACCGCCATGAGTCGCTGCTTCGTGAGCATGTCGCCGATGCCGGCGGCCGCGTCGTCCAGATGATCGGCGACGGATCACTCAGCATCTTTGATGGCCCTGGGCGTGCGATCGGCTGCGCGGGCGAGTTCGTCGAGGCGGCGCGGAACCTGGGCCTTGACGTGCGCGCAGGACTGCACACTGGCGAGTGCGAGATCCTCGACGAGGACATCGTTGGGCTCGCGGTCCACATCGCCGCGCGCGTGAGCGCCCTCGCCGGACCAGGTGAGGTGCTCGTGTCGCGGACCGTCAGAGACCTCGTCGTCGGATCGGGCCTCGAGTTCACTCCCCACGGCACACACCAGCTCAAGGGAGTACGAGACAGCTGGCAGCTCTTCGCTCTCGCCCAGGGCGGCAACCCGGCGGTTGCAGTGGCTCCCGGCCAGCCACTGACGCGCGCATCCGATCGAGTCGTCCTCGCCGCCGCCCGACGGGCACCGTCACTACTGCGGATCGCTGGACGCATCGCGCGGAGCTAAGGTCGACCGTCGCCTAGAGCTCTCACGGCCTGTGAACGTCAACGGGATCGATGACCTGGCCCGAGCCATCGCCTGGGCCCACACATCGATACGGGCACGGAAGCCTGTCGCTCTGGACGCGCGACGACAGTCCGCCAAACAGCTAGCCGATGGGACCCATCGACCCCCTGCTCGCCGAAACCAGGGCTCCGGGTGAGGGCTCTGCGTTGGTTCCCGTGCCTGGGTGAGACCCGGGCGGCTCGGAGTAGCGGGATTTGGCGAGATCCGGGTCGCTGGTGGACGGCGGGTTGCGTCCCTTTGCCGCTGTAAATTCGTTAGCGGTTCGGGTTCCCGTGGTTGAGTCTATGCGGCGGTGATCTCCTCGTCGAGGGTGTCGGGGTCGGCTTGTTGGTATTTGATTCGGTAGAGGTGTTGGCGGTCGACGTCGGTGAAGGTGGCGCCGTTTGAGGCGTGGCTGAAGAACAGGTCGAGGACGGCCCAGACGAGTGAGAGGCAGCTGGTCTCGCCGGGGAAGCGGCCCATCACTTTGGTGCGCCGGCGAACCTCCCCGAGCGACCGTTCGAGCAGGTTGGTTGATCGCCACCGCTCGCGGTGTCTGAGCGGATAGCGCAGGTGCACGACGAGGGCGTCGAGATCATCTGTCGAGGCAGCGAGCGGCCGACTGGTAGCCGCCATGCTCGAGTTCTGAGATGAGGACCTGGAGGCGGAGCTTTGCGTCCTTGACCGAGGTCGCGTCGGTGAGCGCTGCCCAGTAGTTGAAACGGATCCGGTCGTGCTCTGACTTGGGTAGCTTCGCCTGGAGGTTTCTGAGGCGGTGAACGGCACAGTGCTGGCGGTCGGCGCGCGGCCAGATCTCCTCGACCGCCGGGGCAGCCCGGCCGCGCCGTCGGCGACGATCAACCGTGGCGCAGGGAGTCCGCGGCTGATGAGATCGCGGCCGAGTTCAAGCCAGTCCTCCTTGGTCTCGCGCATCCCCAACCGGACCGAGACCAGCGCTCTTCACCGGTTTCAGTGATCCCCCAGGCGCAGATCAGGCCTTCCTTGGGGCCGCTGGGGCGGACCGGGAGGTAGATCGCGTCGAGAAACAGCACGACCAGGTTGACGTCGTAGAGCGAGCGGCGTTTGAACGCCGCAAAGCGCTCGTGCAATTCCGCGCAGATCCTCGCGACCGTCGAGCGCGAGGTCTTCCCCAGCCCGGCCTCCTCACACAACGACTCGATATCGCGCATTGACAGACCACGCACGAACCCGCCGATCACCAGCGCTTTGAGCGGATCGGTTCGCAAGAGCCGCTTGCAGTGCCACTTCGGGAACAGCTTCGATACGAACGGCGCAGCCGCCTCCCGGGCCTGCGGGACCTCGATCCGCAGCTCACCCTCCCCGGTCTGCACATGCCGGGGACGGAACCCGTTGCGCAACCCCGACTCATAGTGGCGCAGGCCGCGTTGGCGCTCGGGCCGGCGCTCATACCGAGCGCGGCCCAGCCAGGTATCGAACTCCTCCTCGACCGCCCGCTGAATGATCAACCGGGCCCCGAGCCGCGCGAGCTCGGACAGCATCTTCTGCGGGTCCTCGACCAGTCTGCTCCCAGCAGCTGGTCGATCTCAGCTTGTATCTCCGCCGACGGCGGTACGGTGCGTCTCACGGCGTAGGCCTCCTTCATCGTCTGCCAGGACTTGAGGGAACCTACGCCGTCGTTCTGACAGCACCCGCTCGACTATTTACAGCAGTTCTGAGACGCGACCACCAGTGGCACGACCACCCCCGGGAACCGTCCTCGTCCTCGCCGGAGGGAGCCAGCGCTGCAAGCACCGTCGTTCCTAAAGGCTGCGTCGATTCGACCCGCACGTCGCCGATAGCAAGGCTCCGCTTCAGGGGCCCTAAGACCGCGGCGATGCGTAGGCAACGCCACTGTGCGTGGCTCCGGTGGCGGTCTCCAGCGACCGCTTAGCCGGGCCGGTTGCCGCTTTACGCCTTTACCGTCACGCCGGGCGGGTGGCCCCTTTCGCGCCTCTGCGGAACCCGGCATCGAAGCCTCCTACGTGGCCGCGTCCGTTTCGCTGCAGCAGCTCGAGTCGCCATGTCGGCGACTGCTCCCGCGAGCGAGCAGCAGCGCGGGTGCCTGCTGGGGCACCGCCTTGCCGGAACCTGAGCAAGCTGGCCCTGCACGCGAATGCTGCAGCGGGCGACCTTGGCCGAGGGGACTGAAGCAACAGCCAGCACTCCACCGCTGGGAGCCGAGCGTCGACTCCGCCGGCCAGGCGTCCGCTCGGACGACTCGCGAAGCGATCACGTTCGCTAGCAGCGCCCGTCGCATCAAAGCAGGCGTTTCGGCAATGGCATCGAGGGCCATGATGGTGCGTCTGGACCGCGCTAGGAGGGAGGGGGTCTCCGAAAGCCATGGCGGCCGCCAGCTGTCGGGCGGCTCATTCAACGGGAACGGTAGGCAAATGTTGTCGGGCTGTCGCTACGCTGACCCTCCGAAGACGGAGGTGGCTCCAAGTCCGGGTCCGGCGAAAGTGAACGCGTACACCGTGTTGGTGCTGTCGTCGACGGCGAGCCCGTTGGCCTCGGACCCGACCGCTTTGAGGGCAGCCGGCCGCGAGCAGCCTGGGGTGCTAGTGGCGTTACAGGTCGATCCGTCGATGATCGAGACCGCTGCGCTGCCGTAGTCGGTGACGTAGATGTCGTCGGTGGCTGTGTCGATCGCGACCAGGCGCGCTGCGCGGCCGATCGCGACGGTGGCGGCCAGCGAATTGCAGCCGGAGGTGTTGACCCCGTTGCAGGTGGCGTCGTTGATCACGGAGACGGTGCCGGGAGTGTCTCCGTCGGCGTTGTTGGCGACGTAGACGGTGTGGGTGAGGTCGTTGACCGCGACGCCGTCAGGGCCGGCCCCGACTTTCACGGTGGCGGCGGGCCGGCCGCAGCCGGCGAGCTCGGTGGCGTCGCAGGTTGCGCCGTTGATCACGTCGACAGTGTTCCCGGAGAAGTTGGGTCCGGCCGCGGGTGCGTAGACAGTGTTGGTTGCGGTGCTGACCGCCAGCTGGTTGGTGCCGGCGCCGACGTTCACGATCCCGGGGGTCTGTCCGCAGCCGGTCGTTGTGTGGGCGTTGCAGGTGGCCGCGTTGATCGCGGCGACCTTGCTTCCGGTCTTGCCGAACGCCACGTACAGCGTCTGGGTTGCGGGGTTCAGCGCGGGGATCCCGGGAGACGCTCCGATAGGGATCGTCGCCGGCCGGCTGCTGCACCCGGTCGTGACCTCGGCGTTGCAGGTCGCGGTGTTGATCACCGAGATCGACTTGGCGCCGGACACGTACAGCGTGGAGGTGGTGTTGTCGACCGCGCCGACTTGGGCCGCCGGCTCATCGATCGGGATCTCCGCGACTGGTGTGCAGCCGGAGAGTTGCCCGGCCCGGCAGGTCGCGCCGCTGAGCACGTCGATTCGTGGTTTTGTGGTGTTGCTGGCGTAGATCGTGTTGGTCGTCGGGTCGATCGCGGCGAGGTACTCGTGATCCTGCGGCACGCTCGGGGCGTCGACGCGGCACGCGGACGTGTTCACGGCGTCGCAGCGGCTCAGATCGACGACTGCCAGCACGTTCGAGCCGCCGACGTTGAGGAGGTAGGCCGAGCTCGTTCGCGGGATGAGCGCGAACTGGGTCGGGAACTGGGCGTAGCCCGGACCTTGGTTGGAGCTTGCCTGTTGAGCGGGCGCGAGCTTCGGGCAGCCGGCTGTGTGGGTGCCGCTGCACTGCTTGGTGTTGATCGCCGAGAGTGTGTCGTCGACGGAGTTACCCACGAACGCGGTGTGCTGGGGTTCGTCGACCGCGACGAACCCGGCTCCGCCGCCGGTGCTCACCGTCGTCGGCAGGCGCTTGCAACCCGTGGTGACCGTGGCGTTGCAGCGCGCGCCGTTGATGACCGAGACGGTCCCCTCGTTGTCATTCGCCACATAGACGGTGTTCGTCGCCTGATCGACCGCGTCCCAGTAGGGGTTGGTTCCCACCCTGACCGTGCGCGGAGCGCGATCGCAGCCACTTCCGACGCTGCCGTTGCACTGGGCGCCATCGATCACCGACAGCGTGTCGCCGTTGCCGCTGGCCCCGCCGTCGGCGGCGTAGACCGTGTCGGTCGCGATGTCAACGTCGATCGCGTCCGGGCCGGGGCGGTCGATGATCTTCCTCACGGGTTGCCGGCACCCGTTCGTCGTGATCGCGTCACACCGAGCGATATCGATCGCGAACACGGCGCCCTTCAGATTCGCGACGTACAAGGTGCGGGTCGCCGGATCGACCGCGCCGGCGACCGTGAACCCGCCCGTCGTGACTGTCGCGACCGGGCGCCTACAGCCGCTCTTGGCCGCCGCATTGCAGCGGGCGCCGTTCACCACCGACACGCTGCCGGAGCCGTTGATCACGTAGATGGTGTCGGTCGGCGGGTCGAGGACCGCCGCCAACGGATTCTTACCGACGCGGACGGTGGCGAGCACCCGGCAGCCGGAGACGACCTCCGCGTTACAGCGAGCGGCGTCGATCACGTCCATGGCATGCCCGGCGGCCGGCGTGGAACAGAAGTTCGCCGCGCACTGGATCGGCACGTACACGGTGTTCGTCCGTGGATTTGCGACCGGGACTCCCGGACTGCCGCTCAGCAGAACCGAACCCCGCTGCGCGCCCGAAGTACCCGCCGCGGCCGCACTCGACCCCGGGTGTGCGCCGGCCAGCGCAAGCACGGCGAGGGCAACTACGGGCATCTTCGCGGACGGGCGCCTCGAGCAGGGCATCCTTATCGAGCGGATTTTCATGGCAGAGCTCCTGTCGTGTGAGTCGGCGGTCTTGTGCGGCGGTCGCTCATGAACGTGTCCAGAGACCAGCGAAAACTGAGCTACGGCTTGCGCAACGATCGCGCTCCGGGGCGAGGACGAGGCGCATCGCATGCATTGACCACTCGTCGGCGCCGATCGGCTCGGGCTTGCAGAAGCCGCCCGCGGCGGAGGTGAGAGCAGCCAATCGGCTGGCCCGTCGAGGGTGAGGAACCCGCTTGGCAAGACCATGACGGCCTCGTTACCCCACGCGTCACTGCTGCGGGTGATGGGACCGTGGCCGTGGTACGTCTCCGTCGGCGCTGGGATGGCGCTCGCGATGCTGGTCATCGTCCAATCGTCACGCATGTGCGGCACGGCGAGGAGTCGCACGGTGGAGCGTCCCGACCCGTACGTGTCCGAGCATGACCCGCCCTGCGATTCCTGTCCTGACGGAGCACTTGCGCGGCATCCGGCGACGGTGGCGATCGAGTTGTCGCCGATGCGATGGCCAGGAATTTGGGCGCCGCTCAGGCGAGAGCATCGGTGAGCGGGGAAGAGAAATGCCCACAGGCGGGCGCTGATCATCCCAGGCCTCCGGTTGCGGGTCTCGCTGTTGTGGCTGTCTCAGCAGCCATCGCATTGGTCTGGGGTGTTGCGCGACACGACGCTGTCGGTGAGCGTGATCGGGAAGCCAAGCGTGTAGATCCCGGCACCGCTCAGGGTTATCCCGGGGCCGCCGGTTAGCGCGTTCCCCGTGACGGTCGTGTTCTGGAGCGTCAGCGGCGAGGTTGAGCCACCGAACAGGAGCCCGTTCCAGATCCCCGCGCCCTGCGCGAAGCCGCTGTGCCCGTTCGCGCGCGCGGTGTTGCCGCTGATGCGGTCGCTTGTAAGTACGAGTGGCCCGTTGTTGCTGATGCCGGCGCCCTGGACCGTCGCTGACCCCCGCGGCGCGTTCGCGATCGACCGGTTGTCGGTAATCGCGCTGTTGGTCATCGTCGGGGTGACCGTGCCGCCGAAGAAGAATCCGACGGCGCCGATCGCTGCCGCGTCGCTAGTCGGCGCCGTCACGGTCGCTGTGTTGCCGGCGATGCGGGTGTTCGTGATCGTGGCATTCGCGTCGGCCTCCAGGGCGCTGGGGCCGCTCGGCCCGTTGGCGTCGCTCGAGAAAACGTCCTCGGTCAGCGTGTTGCGGTCGACTTGGCTGTTCGCGATCGTCAGCGGTACGTCGCCGCAGGCGCACAGCGCGGCGTCAGCGGCGATCGCCTGCCCGAGCGGCGTGTTGGCGACAACGGTGTTGCCGTCGAGGGTCGCGTGGCGGATCGTCGCCGTCGAGCCGTCGGACAGGAACACACCACCGGTTTGAGCGCTCTCGTCGTCGGTCACTCCGACCTGGTCGGGATAGGGAGTTGGAATCGAGTTCGCAAGGCTCGACATGTTGGCGCTGATCGAGCTGCGGTCTACTGTGAGCGAGCCGCCGCCATCGACGAAGATCCCCCCTCCCGCGGCAAAGCGTCCGGCTGGCGCAGCCGCCGAGGCGGAGTTCCCGGTCACGCGCGAGCCCTCCAGCGATAGCGAAGCGCCCGACTCGACGGCGATCCCGCCTCCGTCGGACTGGCTTGCGGCCGCGTGGTTGTTGGCGACGGTCGTGCCGATCAGAGACATCGTGCCCCAGTCGTCGATCCCGGCGGCGCCGCCGAACGACGCGGGACAGGGCACGTCGCCTGGACAGACCGCCTTGACGCTCGGCACCGAGCGGACCGGGACGGCGCGGTTGCCGGTGATGGCGCTATCGAGGATCGTCACCCTCGTCCCCTGAAACGCCTCGATGCCGCCCCCCAGCGCCGTGGCGGTCGTGTAGCCGGGGCCGCATGTCGGCACGTCCGGGCCGCAGTTGGGAGCCTGCGGGTCGGTCGTCGTGTCGCCGCCGCTGATCGTGAGGTTCGCAAGCGTGACGGTCGGCGACGCGCTTGGGCTTCCGATGGTCAGCACGGGTCCGCCGCCGGAGATCGTCGTCGTGCGCGCCGCGGTCCCGACAAGATTGACGCTTCGATCGATTGTCACACCGCCCGCGAACGTGCCCCGCGCGATCCGGATCGTGTCTCCGTTCTGGGCAAGGTTCACTGCCGCTTGAATCGTCACGTAGCAGTGCGGCCCGCCGACGCACAGCGTGTCAGCCTTCGCCGCCGCTTCGTTCACGCCCGCGTACGCGATACCAACCGCTCCCACGAGCACGACGAGCACAAGTCGTTTGATCCCGGCCGGCACAGTTAGCTGGGTGATCGCCGTCATTACTAAACCTCCGGTCTGCGAGGCGCGTGCCGTGAACGGGCGCCGTGTTGTGGTTCTTTCAAAACGAACAGGGCGGCATGTCGGCGCGCCGGGGCCCGTCGCCAGGCCATGAAATGCCCGGGAGTGGCTCTCCTGCCTGAGGTGGTGGTCGGCACCGAGCTCGTCACGGAGAGGGGCATGTGGCACAGAAATCTGGGGTTGCTGATCAGCGGGAAGATCCGCGCGGTGCCGTCTGGAAGGACCCCGTCTATCTCGCACAGGTGGGATCGTGAGCGAGTCGCGTGGGTAGCGCATCGTGGGCGCCCATATGATTTTTTGTGCGACTGGCTGTGAGCGGCGAGTCAGCTAGTCGGACGAAGACCAGCTAGCGCGCTCGTGAGTTGCTCGCGCGATCCGATGTTGAGCTTCTGGTAGCAGTGGCTGAGGTGCGTCACCACAGTTGGAAGCGAGACGAACAGCGCTTGCGCGATCTGTCGGTTGGTTAGACCTTGGGCCGCGAGCTGGGCGACTCGCCGCTCGCTGGCCGTCAATGCCTCCACGCCGGTGATGCGGGCGCGGCGCGGTTTCGCGCCTGTGATGAGCAGTTCGGATCGAGCCTGCTCGGCTACTGCGTTTCCGCCGCAGCGGTCGGCTAGGTCAAGCGCCAGTCGCAGCGTCTGCTGGGCTTCGCGTCGTTTGCCGCTTCGCCTGAGCGAGCCGCCAAGCTCGGCGAGTGCGCGGGCGTGCTCGAGCCTCGCCGGTGATTGCTCGAGGTGGCCGACCGCTTCGCGCAGGTACTGGATGCCATCACTGCCTCCTTCGATCACGCCGGCTGCGCGGAGCGAGATCCCGACCGTGCCGTGGGCGCCAAAGCGGCGCGCCGCCTCAAGCTCGCTGGCGAGCAGCTGGTGGGCCTCCGCTCGGCGACCCGTGCCGGCGAGCGCGACCGCCGCGGTGCAGCGGCAGTGCGTGCTGACGGGACTCGTGACCCCGAGGCCGGCGAGCAGCTCAGATCCAGCGAGCAGGTCGTTGATCCCGGCCTGAGTTTGCCCATGCGCTAGCCGGAGGCGCCCACGGCTGTGGATGAGCGGAAAGAACTGCCACCTATGAGGGATGTCCTCGGCGAATCCACTGCTGGCGAGCGCCTGGTCGGCGCCGTGGGTATTGCCCGCTTCGAGCAGAGCGTCGATCAACCTCGCGTACAGACCCCCCACGAGGAGGCTCTGGCCGAACTGGCTGCCGGCGTCGATCGAGGCTCGAGCGTCGGCGATCGCGTCCGGGATCTCGCCGCATAAGTAGTGCAGCTGCGAGCGCCGCGAGGAGATCAGCGCGAACAAGATCGGCGATCCCTCCCGCCGCGTTCTTCTGATCAGCTGGTCGTAGGCGTCCATCGCCAGTTGATGCTGGTCTCCTAGGGCGAGTGTCCAGATCGCGTTGAGCACCGACAACGAGCCTCGGAGCTGCTCGGCGATGCGCTGACCATCACCGACCGCGCGCGTGGCCAGATCGTTGACGGCATCGACAGGGGCGCCTCCCAGAAGCGCATCCCAGGCGAGTTCGGCCAGGATCAGCCGCTCACCCGGGGTCTCTCCAGGGAGGTCGCGCGGGATCCGCTCGAGATGTCGCCTGGCTACGTCGACATGGACGCTGTCGGTACGCGCAATGTTGAGCAGCTGGGCTTCAAGCTGCCAGCGAAGCTCCCGATCATGCTCCTCGGTCTGGCGAATAGCCTGCTCAAGGGTGCCGACCGCTTCGCCCCAACCGCCCGCAACGAGGTGTCCGACGCTCAGCTCCAACGCCAGTGCAGCGCGCTGGCGCGGCTTGGAGGTCAGGGTCATCGCCTCGCCTACGTGCTCGGCGGCGGCTGGGTCGCCGAGCCGGGTCTCGATCACCCCGAGTCGGCGTAGCACCAGGGCGCGCTGATCGGTCGCTGGCGGCTCCGCCAGCGCGCGACGCAGGTAGCTGGCGGCCGTTGTTGGCGAGCCTCGAGCCAGGGCTCGCGCGCCCGCCTTGAGCAACAGATCGATCGTCCGCTGCTCACCGGCGGGCTCACTCGCGACCAGGTGCACAGCGATCGCGTCGAGGTCGGCGCCCTCGTCCGCCAAGAGGCACGCGGCCCGCGCGTGAAGCTGCGCGCGCTCAGCGGCGGGCAACTCCGAATACAGTGCCGTGCGCACCACCGGATGAACGAGTCGGAGTGGCCGCACGCCGTCGAGCAACCCGGCATCCGCGAGCTCATCTGCGGCCGCCGCGGCCGCAGATGCATCAAGCCCCGCGAGTGCCGCGGCATGTCGAAGCTCGGCCTCGACGCCAAGCACCGCGACACAGCGCGCCAAGACCGCGGCCTCGCGCGACATCCGCCCAAGGCGCACCACGATGCTGCGCGTGATCCCCTCCGGCGCGAGCGAGCGGATCTGCGAAGCGGCTGCCGCGGTCGGCGCAATACCGTCGGCCCGCACCGACGCAAGCAACTCTGACAACAAGAATGGATTACCGCCGGTCGCGCCGTGGCAAGCGGCACAGAACGCCTCCTCGACCTCACCGCCAAGCAGACGCCTAATCAGGATCCTGGACGCCTGCTCCGTGAGCGGCTCCGGTCGTATCACCACGACGTTGGCTTCGTTGCGCAGCATCATGAGCGGTTCGGGCCAGTCGCCCGCCCCGGCCGGCCGCGCGCTGAGCACCAACGTGACCGGCACATCGCCCAGCCGACGCGCCATAAACAGCAGCCACTGCAGCGAGGCCTCATCGGCCCAATGCGCATCATCGACCACCAGCACCAGCGGCTGCCGTGCCGCCAACCCCATGCACAGCCAATAAACGCCGTGCAAACGCGAGAACAACGCCTCCTGAGAACCGACTGCCGAGGCATTTGCCGATCCTCGTGGATCGATGAGCTCAATCGCCAGCTCGGCCGCACCTGACAGCACTATCGCCCGCTGGTCGCTGTCGAGCGCTGCGACCGCGCCGCCGAACAGCTGCACCGTTACCCCGAACGCAAACGACCGCTCCAGCTCCCCACCCCGGGCTTGAAACACGCTCACCGGCTCCCCCGCGGCGAGCTCCGCAACGGCCTGCAGCAACCGCGTCTTACCCACCCCCGCTGGGCCCTCAACCAACGCAACGCCGCTCGCCCCGCTCCTCGCTCGCTCGATCAGATCGGCGATCGCGGCAAGCTCGGCGCCACGCTCGACCAGGTCCCCGTGTTGAGCTAATACCGTCCGCACTTTGGCCCGTACGCAGTTTCCCACGGCGCGGACCCAACTCAACGAATTCTCATAGTGGGGCGCCTGATGCGGGCCTGCCTCGCTCAGTCGACAATCGCCGCATGGCGTCCTATACGATCCGGCTGCTGATCGAGCTCGAGTCCGCAGTCGAACCGATCAACGGGACGCTGCAAGAACAGCCGGACGGCGAAATCACGCCCTTCACCGGCTGGCTTCAGCTGACGCAAGCCCTCGAGACCCTCAGACGTTCGCCAGCTGGCGGCGGTCGCGAAGGCGGCGCTGCCGGGACGCCTCGGGCTGCGCGGCCATAAACGTCGACGCATGGTCTTATGGCCCGCTCCTGGAGCACGCGACCTCGCACCTACTCCTCGCCGAGAGCAGGCCTCCGGGTGAGGGCTCTGCGTTGGTCCGTTCCTGCCAGGTGAGAGTTGGGCACCGTAGCCGCGGTATTGGCGATTTGCAGGTCGCGCGTGTCTCTGGTCGGGAGACCTGTATCGACTTGTTTGCGGTACTCGGCGTGGACTGCCCCGGACACCATCCAACACCGTTTCAATGCGGGCGGGTGTGCAGTGCCCGCCAGGCGACCGTGATGTCACGTTTGTGGTTCGTGGGCTACTGCGGCTTGATCCCGGCGGCTTGGACGATCCGGGCGGCGCTTCGCTCTCGCCCCGCGCGAAGCGCGCGAAGTCAGACTGCGTCATGGTCATCGGCTCGCCGCCGTGCTTCGGAGCGAGGCGCGCACAGCAGGAGTCTGACAGAGCGCGCGCGATGTCCTGGGCGAGCTTCTCAACGACGCCGGCTGGGGTGGCGCCCGGCGCCCATATCCCATACCAGATCGGGAAATCGAGACCGGGGACGCCTGCCTCCGCCCCCGTCGGCACGTCGGGAAGCGCGCTTGAGCGCCGAGCGCTGCTCACCCCTGCGGCAGGAGCTTGCCTGCCCGGATATGGGCAAGGTGGTCGGGATCGGCGACAGCGCGTAGTCGTTGCGCCCGGCGATCGTGTTCGCGATCGTGTCGGCGATCGCATCGCTCCCCGCGCAGGGATGTGGGTGGCGTTGATCCCGGCTGCGAGATTGAATTTCTCGATCCCCAGGTGCGTGCCCGTGCCCACGCCGGTGGAGCCGAACCGCAGCTGCCCCGGCTTTGCCTTCGCTGCAGCGATCAGCGCGCTGACGGTAGCGAGGGAGGTGGTCTCGCCGGCGACGAGCACGTAGGACTGGGTGGTGAGCGCCGCGACTTCGGGACGAAGTCCGTCAGAGGGTCGTAGGGGAGGTTCGTCACAAGCGCCGCGCAATATGCGTGCGCACTGGTGTGGACGAGCAGCGTGTAACCGTCGGCGGGGGAGGTCCCACCATCGCTGGGGCCGCCGTGCTACCCGCACCAGGATGGTTCTCGACGGTCACGGGCCGGCCCCACAGCTCAGCGAGCTTGCGACCCACAGCGTCGCGATCACCTCTGGCCCGCTGCCCGGTCCGAACGGCTCAATGATCCGCACGAGTTTGCGGCGGATAGTCGGCTTTAGCGGTTGGGATGGCTGCTCGCACGGTCTCCGCTTCCAGGAGCGAGGGTTGTACCACGGCTCACTCGCGGCGCTGATGATTTCGAGCCGCTGGCCTGGTTCGGGCGTGAGGTGACCGACGACGCTCGGTTCAAGAATCAGCGGCTGGCGTCAGACGAGCGCCCCTGCGCGCCGGCGGTCGAGGCTTGGGCGTATCTTGGCCGAGTCCTCCCAGTCGCTTAGAGCAGGGCCCGGCCCTCGGGGTGGAGGATCGACGAGTTGCATATGCGGAGCGTGTTCCGCCCGTCCGGCGCCGAGGCGTGGCCCGCTACTCAAGGGCTTGGGGCTCGGCATCGGAATGTCAGCCGAGGCAGCCCTAGCGGGTGTGCGTGCCGGGGCGGCTCGGTCGCGTTGATCGGCTGAGACTCGCGCAGTACGCTCGATTGAGTGTCAGAAGGAGGCGCGCATGTATGCAAGGGTCACGACGTTCCCGGGCCTCGCGCCGGAGCGCATCAAGGCCACACTTGAGGAGTTCACCCAGCATCATCTGCCTAAGCTAAAGACAGGAGCCAGGGTACTGTGGTGTGTGGGCGGGGATCGACTACACCGGTGGGCGCGCGATCGCCGTAACCTACTGGGAGTCGAACGACGCTCTGCACGCCAGCGACACGCTCGCGAACGAGGTGAGAGCGGCTGCCGTTACGAAGGCTGGGGTGGGACCGAAATCGTCCGCCAATCATCGATGCTACAAGGTCGTTCTCTGGAGGCATCCGCTGAGCACCTAGATCACGCGTTGCGCGACACGGCCACGCCAAGCCCACGCGATACCTCCTGAACAGGTGAGCCCCCCAACGCGGCGCGTGGGATCCGCAGCGCTTGAACAGCGCGGCGCAGTTAGCCGTCCCTTGGGCAACAATCCGATCACCCAGAAGTGCTCCACATGCTGAGCGCGCCGATGCTGCCCGAACCGAGTCTGAGGATGCAGGTCGGCCATTCGCTCCGTTGCATTGGTAGTCGTCCGTCCCAGGTGGGAGCGGCACGGCCGGGCGATCCCTTTGTCGTTAACTGTGAGGTATCAATATGATATCATCGTGACCGCGACCGAGGGACAATTGGACTGTGGATGGGTTTGCGGGCAAGCTTGCGGTGGTGACCGGCGGCGGATCAGGGATGGGCCGCGAACTGGTCTGTCAGCTGGCGGCGCAGGGATGCTCGGTCGCGGCGTGTGACTGGAACGCCGCTGCCGTCGCGCACGCAGTACGCGGCGATGGCACAGGCGGACGCCGCGGGCGGCGCCCATGTCAGCGGCCACGTTTGCGATGTCTCTGATGAGGCTCAGGTGCAGCGGTTCCGCGACGAGCTGCTGCGCGAGCACACGGCCGACCACGTCGACCTGGTGTTCAGCAACGCCGGCATCGGCGGCGGCGCCAGCTTCCTGACCAGCAGCCGGGAGGAGTGGGAGCGCACCTTCGCGGTCGACTGGTCGGGGACCTACTTCTGTGCTCGCACGTTCCTGCCGCTGCTGATCGCCAGCGACGACGGGGTGCTGGTCAATACCAGCAGCGTCAACGGCTTCTGGGCGACCTGGGTCCCCGTATGCCGAACAGCGCCTATGCCACAGCCAAGTTCGCGATCAAAGGCTTCACCGAGGCGCTGATCGAAGACATCGCACCAACGCGCCACAGGTCCGGGTCGCCCTCGTCATGCCCGGGCACGTGGGGACCGACATCCTTGCGAACACCCGCCGCGCCCACGGCACCCCCGATCCCGAGGACGCGAGCACCGCGCGGATCAAGACCGCGTTGCCCGTTGAAGGGACTCACCGCCGCCGCC
>CAVWWN010000022.1:0-36486 GCA_963758705.1 uncultured Actinomycetota bacterium
CTGGGGCGAGTGATCCCGTTTCCGGACGGTAGACCGTCGACGGCCGGAGGCGGCGTCGGGTTCTGAACGACCATCGTCTCGCCATCGGCCAGGTACAGCCTGCCGCCGTTGATCGGGGAGCCCTGCGCGACCGCCTCACGGGCGAGCCCGATCTGGTGCAGCGCCCGCAGCGCGTTGCCCGGCTGGATGATGCCGACCCCGTACACGTCCCAGGCGGGATTCTTCTCCACCACGTCGACATCGAAGCCGGCCTGCCTCAGCGCGATCGTGGCGGATAGCCCGCCGATACCGCCGCCGACCACCAGAATCCTCGTGACGGCACTCACACGTCCCTCCTCATCGAAAAGTCATGACAGACCCATGAACAAAGCTAGAAACAGGTCACTGCATAACTCGCAGTGCCACCATTCCGCACGCTCTCACCGGTGAACGTGATCACTGGCGAGCGACCGCCGGAGCGGTGAGATAGGTCGCCTGGATCTCGTCGATGCTCCCGCGGGCGTCCGCCGCGGTCCCGGCGAAGCGGACCCGGCCCTGCTGCAGCAGATAGACGCGGTCGGCGACCTCGAGCACGCGGTGAACGTGCTGCTCGACGAGCAGCGCGCCGATCCCCCGATCCGCAGCCTCCCGGACCGCGCGCAGCAGGCGCCCGACGGTCTTGGGGGCGAGGCCGAGGGAGAGCTCGTCGGCGAGCAGTAGGGAGGGCGCCCGCGCGAGCGCCCGGCTGAGGGTGAGCATCTGTGCCTCCCCGCCCGAGAGCAACGCGCTGCGTCGTGACATCAACGGGACGAGCTCGGGGAACAGCGCGGTGGCCTGTTCGATATCGGCGCGAGCGACCGCCAGGTTCTGCCGAGTCGTGAGCTTCGGGAAGATCGAGCGCTCCTCGGTGACGAACGCCATTCCCTTGCGGGCCCGCCGATACAGCGGAGCAGTCGTCCGCTCGCCGTCCATGAGGACCTCGCCGTTCAGCGGCGCCAGCTCGCCGGCGAGCGTGAGCAGCGTCGTGGTCTTGCCCGCGCCGTTGGCGCCCAGGAGCGCGACCACCTCGCCCGCGTGGACCTCGAGCGAGAGGTCGCGGACGATCTCAACGCCGCCGTAGCCCGCCGAGATCTGGCGGGCCTCGATGAGCGCGGTCACCGGGTCACCGGCGGCGCGTGCACCGACGCCACGCTCGGGCCCGCGGTCTCCTCGCCGAGGTAGACGGCGATCGCGGCGCGATCGCGGCGCACCTCATCGGGCGCCCCCTCGCACACCGGCCGTCCGAAGTCGATCACGGTGATCCGGTCGCAGATGCTCATGACGAAGTTGAGGTCATGCTCGATCACGAGCACCGCCATGCCCCACACGTCGGCGAGCCGCCGCACCAGGCGGGCGAACTCGGCGGACTCATGCTCACTGAGACCCGCCACCGGCTCGTCGAGCAGCAGCACCGAGGGCTCGGCGGCGACGGCACGCGCGATCGCCACCAGTCTCCTCTGGCCATAGGAGATCTCATCGGGAAGCTTGTGGAGCACCGGCTCGAGCCCGAACTCCTTCACAGCCGCGATCGTCACCGGCGGCAGCGTCGTCCGCGCGGGACGAAGGAGCTCGGCCACCGTCCCCCAGCCTCCAAGCCGGTCATGCGGAACCTGGAGGTTCTCGAGGATCGTCATCTCCGAGAACAGCTCGAGTCCTTGGAAGGACCGGACCAGTCCTGCAACCGACCGGCGATGGCTCGGCCAGCTATCAACTCGCTGGCCTTCGAGGAGCACGCGGCCCTGATAGGGGGTGAAACCGGATACAGCATCCATGAGCGACGTCTTTCCGGCGCCGTTTGGGCCGATGAGGCCGACAACTTCTCCCGGTGCGGCGTCGATGTTGACTCCGTCGACGGCCAGCACGCCGCCGTAGCGCACGGTCAGGCCTTCGACCCGCAGCCGCTGGGGGGCGACTCGTATCGGCGCGTCCGCCGCCGTCATCTCGAGCTCTGTCCACGCATGAGCGCGCGATCTCAGCCCGAGCTTGGCGCCGAGCTTTCCTGCGAGCTTGCCCATGTCCCGGACCTGCTGGCTTGCGATGCCGTTCGGGTTGAAGCGAACGGCCAGCAGGGCACCGGCTCCCCCGATTATCGGGAGCCAGGTGACAAAGCCCTGCCAGTGCAGTCCGATGAGCGACAGCAGTGCCCCGGGCGCCACGATTGCGCCGTTGATCGTGCCGAACACGAAGCCGACGCCTCCGATCACGATCCACGCGAGCGCGAGCAGCGAGGTCGCGGGATCGAAGGCGCTGAAGACCGCGCTCTGGTACTGGAAGCTGATGAGGATGCCGGCCAAGCCGGCCAGCGCACCCGAGACCGCGAACGCGATCATCTTCGTCCTGAACACGCCGATGCCCGATGCCGCCGCGGCACGCTCGTTGGAGCGGACGGCGATCATCCTTCGACCCAGCCGGCCACGGCGCAGGTTGGCGACAAGGACGCCGCAGATCACGAACACGAGGAACGTCAACGCCGCATATCGAGCTGGCTGGTCCGCGCCACTGACGTCCAGCCCGAAGAGCGAGGCATTGCCGACATTGATTCCGACGTCCGCACCGCCGACGCTCGGGTTCGTGAAGATCATGTCCTGCGCGGCCCAAGCGAAGGCAAGGGTGATCACGGCCAGGTTGACGCCACGGGTTCGAAGCGCGGGAATCGCAAGCATCAGTCCCACGACCATCGCTCCAACGCTTCCGCAGACAAGTGCCGGCAGGAACCCGAAGCCGGCGTGCGCGGCGAGCTCCGCCCCGATCACCCCACCGATCCCGGCGAGCGCGTACTGCGCAAGCGAGATCTGTCCGGCATATCCGGTCAGAACGACGATCGAAAGGAGAAGCGTGGCGATGCTGAACGTCACCGCCAGCGCAGCGAGCGTGCTGGCGGCGAACACGGTGAAGAGCAGTGCGAAGACGACCGCGATCACCGGCAGCACGACAGGCCAGCGGACGAGTCCGGTGCCGATCGCCGGCAGTCGATCGGAGATCTCGCCGCGGAGGGGAAGAGATGAGCCCCGCACGACCATCACCACGATGATCACGAGCAACGGGAGCACGTCGGACATCCCCGTGACGTTCAGGTGGTCCTGAAAGAAGCCGTTGTAGTTCAGAAGCAGCGCCTGCGCCATCCCCACCACAAGCCCACTAGCCAGCGTCGCCGGAAACGACGAGAAGCCCCCTAACAGGACGGCCGCGAGCGCCGGAATCACGAGCAGGCTCACCCCGGCCGGTGACACCTGCGTGATCGGCGTGAACAGGATCCCGGCCACCCCCGCAAGGGCCGAGCCCGCCGCCCACGTCGCCGACGAGACGAACTCCGGCGAGATGCCCACCGCCGCCGCGCCCCGCTGACTGTCCGACACCGCGGACGTCACCCAGCCGATCCTGGTGAAACGCCACAGGATCGTCAGGATCGCGGTCAACCCCGCCGCGAGTACCAGGAGCCACACATAGCCCGAGGGAAGGGTGATCGACGAGCTCAGGTGCCAGATCCGCGATGGCAGGATCTGCGCCACGAACGGAGGGTTGTCACCCCAGACCTTGAGCGCGGCCGATTGCAGCACGAGCAGCACGCCGACCGTTGCGATCAACCGGGCGAGCGGTGACGCCTGCCGCATCCGGCGCAGCAGCAGCTGGTCGGTGGCCAGGCCCAGCGCTGCGGTGGCCGCGACGGCGACCACGAATGACGGCAGGACGGGCCAGCCGCTCTGGGTTGAGAATGTCCCGAAGCCGAAGCTTCCCGGCGCGTGCAGCTCCAGATACAGGTACGCGCCGATCATGGCGAACGCGCCCTGGGCCAGGTTGAGCACCCCGGATCCGCGATAGATCAACACGATCCCCTGCCCCAGCAGGGCGTAGATCGCTCCGGCTCCGATGCCGAGCAGCGCATATCCGATGGCGGTGCTCATGACGCTTCGTCCGACGTCCTGTCAGCCGCCCGGCCGGTCGGGACCGGGCGGCGGGCGGGGCGGCGACCCGGCGAGGGCCTGCTAGGGAACGAGGTGATCGCCATGCACAGCCGGCACGCTCGTCACACGCACCCACGACTTCGTCGCCACGTCCCACTTCTTCAGGAACATGGTCGTGTTAAACAGGCGGGCGTACTGCTTTATCGGGTTCGTCTTACCGAAGTCGATCGGCGGCAGCACCTGACCACCCCCGGATCCGAACGTGACCTTCGTCTTGTTGATCGCCTGCAGGAATTTCGCGCGCGTGATCGGGCCCTTTATGGTCGCCGCGACCTGCGGCACGACCTGCGACGCGACCCAGCCCTGCAGAACGAGGAGTGGATCGTTCCCCGGCGACAGGCTGGCGGACGAGTTGCCCCCGGCGACCTCCGCGGAAGCCTGCGAGCGGAACTGATTGAGCAGTGGGTAGCCCTTCCAGGCCGGGTCGGGAAGGAAGGACGCGGCGTACACGTCCGCCGCGTTCGAGCCAAGCCCGGCGAGTACCTGACTGGCGACGAGGCCGTCCTGCATGCAGGTCGGTCCGCTTGCCCCGATCTGCGCCGCCGCCGCAAGCCACGCACTGACCAGCTCCGGATCGAACAGGAGCACGGTGAACTGCGGGTGGCTCTGCTGGAGCTGGTGCACGTATGGTGAGATGTTCGTGGTCGTCAGCGGCACCTCGACGTGGCCGACCACGGTGAACCCGGCCTTCCTGGCCGCCGCCATCGCCGCGTTCATCTCGGCCACCGAGATCGGCAGGGTCAGCGACGCAAAGCCGATCTTCGTCGCGTGCACGACGGGAGGAGCCATCACCGCGCATCCCGCACCCGCGAAGTTCGGAGAGAAGAGCGGGAAGTTGATCGGAGCCACAAAATCCGGCGGAGACTGGACGAACGGATTGATCGATGGCAGTCCGGCCTTCTGGAACGCGGCCGTCGCGCCCGCGGTGTTGATGACGATCAGCGGCTGGACCGCGGCGACCGCCTTCGGATCGGAGGCCGCCTGTTGGGCGCACTGAAGCTCACCGGGCGGGGTGCCCTGGGTGTTGCAGAATTTCACGGTCACCGGCTGGTGATCGGGACCGATCCCGCCCTGGCTGTTGATGTGCCGGAACGCGGCCTTGACGCCGGCTGGAAGCTGCGGCGCGCTCTGGTTGGGGGCGCCGACCGGGGCGATGGTCCAGACGTCGACCGCGGGCCCGGTCGCCTTCGCGGCCGAGGCCGAACTCGTCGTCCCGGCGGTACTCGATGAACTCGAGCTCGTCGAGCTTCCGCACGCCGCAAGCGTGCCTGCTGCGAGAAGTGCAACAAATACCGTCGGCGCGGTGCGTCGCTGTGCTACCAAGCTCTCCTCCTTGCGCCAGCAGCTCACGCCGCCGGGTGGCTTGGCGGCGAGTGTAAAGACGGGCGATCGAGCGATCAAATGCCTTTCTCGTGACCAGTTGATAACCCCTTGCTATGGCTCACCGGCGGCCAGATACGCGTGCCGAGAGCCGGCCGGACATCGACTCCGACGCGAGAAACTCGATAGCTGAGAGTTATCAACGCGAAGCGCGAAAGGCATTTGGTGAGCGCGGCCGTGGTGATCTAGCCTGCTGGCGCAGCACTCGTCTCTGTCAGTGTCAGCTCGTTGTGTCACCCGCATGAATCGGAGTACTCGATGATCGTCGATGTTCATGGGCATATGAGCGCGCCGGAGCGTCTGTACGCGTACAAGGCCAACCTGCTCGCACACCGCGGCTCTCACGGCCGGGGCGGGGTGCGGGTCACCGACGATGAGCTCCGGGCCGCGGTCACCGAGGAGGTCGGCTCGTTCGGCATTCCCCACCTGGAGCACCTCGACAGCGCCGGCATCGACCTGCAGCTCATCTCGCCGCGGCCGTACCAGATGATGCACAGCGAGGAGCCGACCCGGATCGTTGAGTGGTTCACCGAGGAGACCAACAACTTGATTGCTCGCAGCTGCGAGCTCTTCCCCGATCGCTTCGCCGGGATGGCGGGGTTGCCCCAGAGCCCGTCGACCCAGCCGAGCGACTGGACCCGGGAGATGCGGCGCGCGGTCGCGGAGCTCGGGTGCGTCGGCGTGCTGCTCAACCCGGACCCGATGGAGGGTCGGGGTCCGCCGCTGCCCCCGCTCGGCGATCGCTACTGGTATCCGGTCTACGAGGCGCTGTGCGAGCTCGGTGTCCCGGCGCTCGTCCACTCGGCCGGCTGCCGCCCCCCTGCGCGCGAGAACTACAGCCTTCACTTCATCCTCGAGGAGACGATTGCGGTCACGAGCCTGCTCGCCTCCGATGTGGCCAAGGACTTCCCGGACCTGCAGCTGATCATTTCCCACGCCGGCGGCGCGGTCCCCTACCAGGTTGGTCGGTTCATGGCGGGCGTCGCGCGCAACCCGAGCGGCGAGACCTACATCGACCGGATGCGCACTCTGTGGTTTGACACGTGCCTGTACACGAAGGACGCGATCGAACTGCTGTTCAAGACCGTCGGGGTCGATCGCTGCCTGTTCGGCTCGGAGAAGCCCGGCACTGGTTCGGTGCGCAACCCCGCCAACGGCCGTTGGTTCGATGACATCAAGATCCTCATCGAGGAGATCGACTGGCTCACCGACGCCGACCGCGACGCGATCTACGAGCAGAACGCCAGGTCGCTGTTCAAGCTGCCCGCCGGCCGCTCTGAGGCGGTCGGCGGCCATAGCCCGCAGTGATCATCCACCGGACCAGAAGGCATTGGCGCTGTCACACAACGCTGACTAGGGTGACCGAGTTACTGGTTGAGGAAAGAGCTCGAGGCGCGGGAGAACGGAGCGGACACGGTGGCTGAATTGGTGATGGGCATTGCGATGTCGCACGGGCCGATGGTCGTGTCGGAGGTGCCGACGTGGTTGAAGATCGCGGAGATGGACCAGTACTCCACCCTCCTGGTCGACACCTCCGGCACGCCGGTGACCTTCGACGAGCTGCGGAAGGCCAGCGGAGAGCGCTACGCCGAGTACGCGACCGAGGAGCGGTTTCGCACCCAACGGGAGCTCGTCACCTCCTCGATCGAGCGGCTGCGCAATGAGGTCAAGCAGGCGGAGATCGACCTGATCGTCGTCATCGGCGACGACCAGTGGGAGCTCTTCGGCGACGACTACGTGCCCGCGCTCGCCGTCTACACCGGCGAGATGCTGGAGTTCACGACCGCGGGCAAGCGCGGTCGCTACGGGGCCCGGGTCGGCGGCCTCGACGACGTCCACGCCGGCTACGGGATGGACGCCCGCAACCGCTGGCCCGGACACCAGGCGTTCGCGTTGCACGCGATCAGCGGGCTGATCGAGCGCGGCTTCGATCCGGCGACGATCAATGAGCCGTCCGCGCCGTCCGGTCTCGGCCACGCGTTCGGGGTGGTCGAGTGCCAGCTCATGCAAACGCCCGGCGCGCTTCCGCTCGTGCCGATCGTGGTCAACACCTACTGGCCGCCGAACCAGATGCCTCCCGCCCGGTGCTGGGACCTCGGCACGGCGCTGCGCGAGGTGATCGACAGCTTCCCGGAGGATCTCAAGGTCGCGATGGTGGCCTCCGGGGGTCTCAGCCACTTCGTCACCGACGAGAAGCTCGACATGCAGACGCTCGAGCCGCTGCGCGCCGGCAACCCGAGGGGCCTGCTCGACCTGCCGGTCCATCTCCTCAACTCCGGCAACTCGGAGATCCGCAATTGGATCTCGCTCGCGGCCTGCTGCGAGGACCTGTCGTTCGCTTGGGATGAGTACACGCCCGTGTACCGGACGGCGAGCGGGACCGGGTGCGGGATGGCGTTCGCTCGCTGGGGCGACGTCCCTCAGGCCGCGTGAGCACGGTGAACCGGTGAGCACGGAGTCGTCACTGCACGGGCTGGATGCCGCGACCGTCCATGAGGCCTACGGTCGCCGCGGAGCGTTGCCCTCGGAGATCAAGCCCGTCGACGCGGGCTTCACCGTCTGCGGGCCCGCATTCACGGTCGACTGCCCTGCCGGCGACAACCTGTGGATCCATCACGCGGTGTACGCCGCGCAGCCGCACGATGTCCTCGTCGTCCACACCCGGGGCGAGCGCGAGGCGGGTTACTGGGGCGAGATCCTCAGCCGCGCCGCGATCGCCCGCGAGCTCGCCGGCCTCGTCATCGACGGCGGAGTGCGCGACGTCGAGCGACTGGTCGAGATGGGACTCCCGGTGTTCGCCGCGAACGTCTGCATCGGCGGGACCGCGAAGGACCCCGCTGCCGGCGGTCGCCTCGGCGAGGCGACCGTCCTCGGGAGGACGGTGGTGCGGACCGGCGACATCGTCATCGGAGATCGTGACGGGGTCGTGGTGGTTCCCGCCGACGAGATCGAGCGGGTCGCCGCCGCCGCGCACGAGCGGGTCCAGAAGGAACAGGAGATCCTCACCCGCCTCGAGCGCGGCGAGACGACGCTCGACATCTACGACCTTCCCGCGCTCGCCCCATGAGCTCGAGCCCGCTCGACCGGCTCCGGGCACTCGATGCCTGCGCGGTGTCGGACGCCCTGGAGCGCAGCGGTCATCCGCACGCGGTCGTCGGCCTGCACCCGGTGACCGCTTCCCGTGCGATCGTCGGTCGAGCGGTGACGGTGAGGCTCGGGCCGGCCGAGGGCACCCAGCCCACGCGCCATCTGTGCACCGCCGCGGTCGACTCCTCGGGTCCGGGCGACATCATCGTCATCGCCAACGACGGGCGAATCGACTGCGCGAGCTGGGGCGGGCTGCTTTCCAAGGCCGCCTCGCTGCGGGGCGTCGAGGGGGTTGTCGTCGACGGCGCGTGCCGGGACGTGGCCGAGGCGGTCGAGCTCGAGCTCGTCGTGTACGGACGGGCGGCGGTCGCGGTGACCGCGCGCGGCCGGGTAGTCGAGCGTGCATGGAACGAGCCGATCGAGATCGCCGGAACGATGGTGGCACCGGGTGACCTGGTGATCGCGGACGGGAGCGGCGTCGCGTTCGTGCCGCAGGCGGCGCTGGACGAGGTGCTCGCCGCGGCCGAGCGGATCGCCGCGAGCGAGGTGGCGATGGCCCAGGCGCTCACGCGGGGCGCCCCGATCTCCGAGGTGATGGGCGCCGACTACGAGGCCCTGCTCTCCCGTGGCTGACGAGCAGCTCTCGCAGCTCGCGGCTCTCACCACGCCGGGGGTGAGCGACGCTCTCGACAAGTGCGGGATTCCCGGCCAGTGCGAGGGGATCATGGGACTCGATCGCTCGTTTCGGCTCGTCGGTCGTGCGTGGACGCTCCGGTACGGAACGGTCGGCGAGGACCCCGGTAGCGTCGGCGACTACATCGACGACCTCGGTTCGGGGCAGGTCGTCGTGCTCGACAACCAGGGACGCCGCGACGCAACCGTTTGGGGTGATCTGCTGACGACCGTGGCGGCGGGGCGCCGCGTCGCCGGGACGGTCATCGACGGGGTCTGCCGCGACGTCGATCGCAGCATCGAGCTCGGCTACCCGATCTTCAGCCGGGGCAACTGGATGCGGACCGGCAAAGACCGCGTCCGGGTGGAGGAGATCGGCGGGCCCGTGTCGATCGGCGGCATCCGCGTCGAGCCCGGCGACCTGGTGCTCGGCGACGGCGACGGGATCGTCGTCATTCCGGCCGCGCGCGCGGAGGCGGTCATCGCCGCGGCGGTCGAGATCGAGGACGCCGAACGCGTGATCCGAGACGCGATCACCGCCGGAGCCAGCCTGCGCGGCGCGCGGGAGGCGGTCGGTTATCACCTGCTGCAGCGCCGGCTCCCCGCGCCCGCGACGCCGGAGGACGAGGAGCAGCGGCCGTGACACGCTCCGTCAATCACACAGCGAACAGATAGAAGGAACGAACGAATAGATCATGGCCTACAAGCTGATCTCGCAACTGCACCACGTCGAGCTGTTCAGCGCCAAGCCGGAGGAGAGCGTCACGTTCTTCAAAGACGTCCTCGGGCTGCAGGAGAGCGCTCGCGACGGCAACTCCGTCTACCTGCGGGCGTGGGGCGAATTCTTCCATCACAGCCTGAAGATCACCGCGGGCCCCGGCCCGGGCCTGGGGCACGCGGCCTGGCGGACCGACGGTCCGGCCGAGCTCGACGACGCTGCCGCGGCGCTCGAGAAAACGGGAATCGAGGGTCGCTGGATCGACGGCGACGTCGGCCATGGTCGCGCATTCCAGTTCTGGACTCCCGGCGGCCACCTCGCCGAGCTCGTGTGGGAGTCCGAGCGCTACGTCGCCCCGCCGGAGCTGAAGAGCACCTTCCCGAACCGGCCGCAGCGACAGGTGACCCACGGCGCTCCGGTCCGCAGGATCGACCATGTGACGACGGTGTCGACGAAGCTGATGGACGATGTGTCGACGTTCCGGGACGTCCTCGGGTTCCGGTTCATGGAGGGAACGATGGGCCCCCGCGACAGCGTCTTCTTCGCGACCCTTAGCTCCGGGCCCCAGAACCACGATCTGGCGATCGCCGCCGAGCGCCCCGGGGACCCGAGCGTGAAGCCCGGCCGGATGAACCACCTCTGTTACTACTACGACACGCGAGAGGACCTGCTACGCGCGCTCGACATCCTCTCCGAGTTCGGGTACAAGCTCGAGGCCGGGCCGCTGAAGCACGGCATCGGCGAGCTCTTCTTCGCCTACGTGTTCGAGCCGGGCGGCACCGTCATCGAGCTGCAGACCGGGGGCTACTGGAACTTCATCCCGGACTGGGAGACGGTGTACTGGCCGAACGGGGGCATCGCCGGAGCGAACACCGCGTGGAACGTGGACCAGTTCGCCGTGTTCGGGATGTCGCCGCCGCCGGAGGGCATCGAGCGTCTGCCCGAGTCCTCGGCGCCGACCCAGCAGTTCACGGCCCAGGACCGCGAGGCCCAGCTCGTCAGCTGAGACGGTCGCGCCTCGCCCGGCAGTTCAACGATCCAGGAGGTTGCTCACGTCATGGACTCAATCGCATCCGCGCTCAAGCCGATGTACCGGATGCCGGTCTCGTTCGGGCCGAGCGCGGGGCCGCGGAACGTACCGTCGGATGTCGCATACGAGGCCGGCGCGCTGCGGACGGCGTCGATCTCCGTCTCCGCGCTCTCGGACGTGGACGCGCTGACGGCGCTGCTCCCCGACGGCTGCGAGCTCGACGGGGAGCCGGTGCTGACGGCGGGGATCACCCGGATGTACGACATCGGCTGGCTCGCCGGCCGCTCGTACAACATCGTCCGGCTCACGCTCCCGGTGCGTTTCCGTGACCAGGGCGAGCTCCTGCGCGGCAGCTTCATGCCCGTTCTGTGGGAGAGCCTCGCCGATCCGATCGTCACCGGTCGTGACGAGCTCGGGCATCCGAAGCTGTGGGCCGAGATCCCCGATCCGGTCGTGAGCCCCGGCGGTGAATACGTGTCAGGGGGCTCGTCGTGGCTGGGCTTCCCGTTCTTCGAGATCGAGGCGACGGGCCTGCAGGACGCCCCCCCGCCCGCGCCGGGCGGTCCAGGACACGTGCTCACCGCCAAATATGTGCCCCGCACCGGAGCGTGGGGAGAGCCCGACGTCGACTACCTCACCTACGGAACGGTGCGGCCACCGGACGAGATCGTCGAGCGCCGGCAGGGTGAGGGCCGCTTCGCGTTTCACCCGGCACGGTGGGAGGACATGCCGACGCAGTACACCGTGGTGAGCGCGCTCGCCGCGCTGCCCCTGTACGAGTTCCGGTCGGCGAGCTGGGTGATGACGGCGACCGTCGGCGAGCCGATCGGCCTCAATCACAAGATCGTCAGCTGACGAGCGCGCCGTTCTCAGCGCTCGGCCGGGCCGGGCCCGGGCGACGCGGGGTCGTGTCCGAACGTCGTCTCGTAGTCGCGCTGCTGGTCCGCCGGGATGAACCGCTGTTCGAGCGCGCGCAGGCCCGGCGTGCCGACGAGCTCGGCGGATGGCGCGCGGCCCCACGGACTCGCACGGGTGCGCTCTGACCACGCCTCGAGCGCGCCGTCGCCGTTGGCCTGAAGGTCATGGAGCAGATCCCACGCGGCCTGGGCACCTGCGCTCCCGGCAACGGTCGGGAAGAGGACGGCGCGGGCCCCCGCTTCGGCGAATTTCGCCAGCGGCGGCCGGGGAGCGGACCCGCCCCAGATCGTGATCACTGGCACGCGGAGCGCCGCGCACGCGGTCCGCAGCTGCTCGATCGACTCGACCGAGTTGAGCCAGACGAGGTCGGCGCCGCCCTCCTCGGAGTAGGCGACGCACCGCTCGAGAGCGTTCTCGAAGCCGGTGCCCTCGGCGCCGATCGCGTCGGTGCGCGCGCACACGACAAAACTCGGATCGAGCTCATCGCGCGCCGCCACTGCGGCTCGGATCTTGCCGGTGGCCTCCGCGAGTGAGATGCAGCGACGGCCGGCGTTGGTCCCCGATTTCTTCGGCGCCTCCTGGTCCTCGATCGAGATCCCGGCGACCCCGGAGCGGACGAACTCCTGGACCGCGTAGGTGACGTTGACCGCGTTCCCATAGCCCGTGTCCGCGTCAACCAGCACCGGGATGTCTGCGCGGGCCGCCAAGTGACGGGCGTGGTCGACGACGTCCCGCAGGCCAACGATTCCACAGTCGGGCACCCCGTAGAGGAACCAGGAGAGCTGTGACCCGGCGAGGAAGAAGAGCTCGAATCCGGCCCGCTGCGCCATCATCGCCCACAGCGGCGTGCACCCGCCGGGCACGGTCATCAGCTCCTCGCGGTTGAGCCGCTCACGTAACCGCGCGCGCAGGGCGCCGGCGTCGTGGGTCGCCGTCATCTTCGGGCCCGTCAGCGGACGAGCGCGTCGGCAGCGGCGTGGATACCGTCGAGCAGCGAGCCGCGATCCTCGGCGGAGAGGTGGGCGCACCCATCGAGTAGAGCCTCCACCGCCGTCGCGAGGGCCTCGGCGCGGTCCGTGGGGGCAGCGCGCCAGGCGACGTGCCGGTCGGGACGGACGAGCACGCCGCCGCCGCTCTTGACGCCGCGGATCGCCGCCCACTCTCCGTCGGGGTCGACGAGCTCACCGCCGATCGCCAGGACGGCGAGCGGACACCCGGAGGCGGCCGCGGCGGCCTCCGCGGCGGCCCGCCACTCCGTCTCGGCCGCCTCGTCGACGAACAGGGTGAAGCCCTCGGGGGCCACGAGGTCGACGGTGGAGACGCGCTGCCCGTCACGCTGAAGCCACACGTGCGGCACGTGGTGCCCCGGCCGCGCGGTCGGCTCGAAAGCGATCGTCGACTCCTCGGGCCCGATCGGCGCGGGGGTGCCGTCGGGGATGACGGCGCCGAACGGATAGGCGACGCCGGCCTCGACGTTCAGCTGGCTGAAGTCCTCGGCGTTGGACGCGAGGGCACGGTCGGTCGCCTCGCGCCGGCGCTCGCCCTCGGGGGTGTCGGACAGCCACTGCTCGAGCTCGCGCCACCCCTCATCCTCCGACATCCCCGGCTCGATACCCATCGCGGCCGCGATCGGCTGGTGCTTGGCGGCGTTGCGCAGCGAGTGGGCGACGTTGAAGGCGGCGACCGGACGACGCTCGGCCTCGTAGGTGTCCAGCAGCGTGTCGCGGGCATAGCCGCGAATAACCGCCGCGAGCTTCCAGCAGAGGTTGTAGACGTCCTGGACGCCGGTGTTGAGGCCGAGTCCGCCCGTTGGTGGGTGACGGTGGGCAGCGTCGCCGACGAGGAAGACTCGGCCGACCCGGAACCGCTCGGCGACGATGCCCTCGTACTGCCAGTGGCTGATCGCCTTGATCTTGGCCTCGAGATCGGCGATCCCGAGCCGGCGGCGCAGCATCGGCACGATCTCCTCCGCCGGCGTGTCGCGATTCATTCCCATGACCCCGACCAACCACTCCTCGGACTCGTTGGCCCAGTGATCGGGGCCGAGCGCCTGGAGCGCGCACTGGCCGGACGGCGAGAGGACATAGGTGAGGAGCGCCTCCTCGTCGGCGTAGTCGCTGAGGTCGGCCTCGAGGTACAAGCTTGTGATCTCCCGAATTGCCCGTGCGCCCTCCATCTCGACACCGAGCTTGGAGGAGCAGACGCGACCACCGTCGGCCGCCACCACGTACCGCGCGCGCACGGTGTAGGTCTCGCCGCTGTCGCGGTCAGTCGTGGTAACGGTGACGCCGTCGTCGTCGGGCGCGAGGTCGACGACCTCCTGCCGCGCCCGAATCCGACCTGGGCTGCGCGCGTCGGCGTGCTGCCAGAGCAGCGTGTCGAGCCGTACCTGCGGCAGGTTGGCGAACGGGCGGGGGCTCGCGAGGGCGTAGCGCTCGCGGTCGGCGCCTCCGCCCCACGCCGACAGCTGGCCGATCTTGGTGCGACGGCCGACGCCCTCCCCGCCGAGCGAGGTGTACCAGGCGACGCGGTGCCAGCGCTCCTCGGGAGGGGACCGGCGGTAGATGTCCTCGGCGACGCCGACGTCGTGAAAGATTTCCATCGTGCGCACGTTCAGCAGGTGTGCGCGCGGGAAGTGGGCGGAGAAGTCCCGGCGCTCGAGCAGGAGGAAGTCGATCCCCACCTGCTCGAGCAGGAGCGCGGCCGTCAGACCCGACGGTCCGCCGCCGATGATGAGAACGGTGGTCCGCTCCTTGACATCGCCCTGCGGCTGGTCTGACTCGCGTGTGTCCTCCACCGCGATCGACTGTAGAGACCCATGATCCCCGTGACCAATGCCTTCTGATCACGCTGTGGATCACCGCGCGTTATCACCCGGAGGAGCCGACGAGCGGGCGCTCGAATCGCTCCCCTGCAACGGGGAGTAGCGTCTGCAGGGTCTCCCGGAACGAGCGCAGGGCGACCGACTCATTGGTCGTGCGGTACGCGAACGCGAGCTCGACCTCGACGTCCCTACGGGTGAGCGGACGGAACGCCACCCCCTGCCACGGGTACCGGATGCTCGACTCGGGGGCGATGGTCACCCCGACGCCGGCGGAGACCATCCCGAACCTCGCCGCCGGGGTGGTCCCCTCCTCGATCACCTGCGGGGTGAAACCGTAGCTCTGGCAGACGGCGAGTCCCTGATCGAAGGAGATCGGAGCGGCGGTACGAGAGACGAGGACGAACGTCTCGTCGGCGCAGTCCGCGAGGTCGACGACGCTCTCGGCTGCGAGCGGATGGTCCTCGGCGAGGCCGACGACGTACGCTTCGCGGGAGATCGTGATGAAGCGGATGAGTTCGTCATGGCCGGAGGGGCGGACGAAGCCGGCGTCAAGCCGGCCCTGCCCGAGCTCCCCCAGCTGGATCGCGCTCGGGAGCTCCTGGAGGACGAAGCGGACGTCGGGGTACCGGCGGCGGTACTCCCGCAGGACTGGCGGCAAGAAGCTGAACATCGCCTGCCCGATGAAGCCGATGTCGAGGCTGCCTATGGCGCCGCTCGCGGTCATCTTCGCCGTGCGTGCCGCGTGATCGGCCCGCTGTAGGATGTCCCGCGCCTCGGCGAAGAACGCCTTGCCGGCCGGCGTGAATTCGATCCGGTGCTTGGCGCGGGTGAACAGCTCCACGCCGAGCTCCCGCTCGAGGGCGGCGATCTGCTTGCTGAGAGCCGGCTGCACGATGTGCAGCTGCTGCGCGGCTCGGCCGAAATGCATGTTCTCGGCCACCGCGACGAAATACCGAAGGTGGCGAAGTTCCACTACCGACCCTTCCCTTCTCACGAGGCGGGGATCGCGGCCGCGGGACGCGGTGTCGCGAAATCCCTACGCCGAGGCAGTCTATCTCCGCTGGTTGGCGCGGAGCCGGGTGCCCGCTCCGGCGGGCGCCCGGCTGAGGGTCACGGGTACCGCGGGATGTCGTTGTTGACGGTCACCCACTGGGTGTCGGTGAACGCCTCGATGTTCCAGTCGCCGCCGAACCGCGAGCCGCTGCCCGAGGAGCCGACGCCGCCGAACGGCGCGACCGGGTCGTCGCCGATGGTCTGGTCGTTGATGTGGACCATGCCGCTCGGGATGGCGTTGGCGAGCTCGAGGCCAGCCATCACGTCCCGGGTGAGGATGCCGAGCGACAGCCCGTACTCGGTGTCGCAGGCGAGCGCCGCCGCCTCGTCGAGGCCCGAGAAGCGGATCACCGGGGCGACCGGACCGAACGCCTCCGAGGCGTAGGCGGGGCTGTCGGGGCCGACGCGGTCCAGCACCGTCGGGCGGTAGAAGAGCCCGTCGTACTCGCCGCCGGTGGCGAGCGTCGCTCCGGCGTCGACGCTCGCGGTCACCAGGCCGTGGACACGGTCGCGCTGGCCCTCGTCGATGATCGGGCCGAGCTCGACGCGGTCGGTGTAGGGGTTGCCGACCGACAGGCCAGCGGCCTTCTCGGCGAGGCGGCCCACGAACTCGTCGGCGATCTCTGAGGCGACGATGTGCCGACCGATGGCCATGCAGATCTGGCCCTGGTGGCGGAAAGCGCCGAATGCGGCCGCGTTGACCGAGCGCTCGAGGTCGGCGTCGCCGAGCACGACGAGCGCGTTGTTGCCGCCGAGCTCGAGGTGGGCGCGCTTGAAGTGGCGAGCGGCTGCCTCACCGACCTTCCGGCCGGCCTCGGTCGAGCCTGTGAACGAGATGACTCGCACTTGGCTGGCCGCGATCAGCGCCTGCCCGACGTCGGCGCCTCCCGGCAGGACGTGGAGCAGCCCCTCTGGCAGGCCGGCCTCCTCGAACACGTGGGCGAAGAGCACGCCGCCGGTCACCGCGGTGCGCAGGTCCGGCTTGAGCAGAACAGCGTTGCCGAGGGCGAGCGCCGGTGCGACCGAGCGGATGCCGAGCCCGAGCGGGAAGTTGAACGGGGTGATGACGGCGACGACGCGGACGGGCAGATGGCGCGCCATGCTGAGGTTCGCGCGTGAGCTCGGCAGCAGCGAACCGGACGGCCGGGAGCAGAGCGCCGCCGACTCCAGGCACTCGTGGCTGGCCATCGTCGTCTCAGCCCGCGCCTTGAGTGGCACCCCGCCGGTCTCGCGGACGATGATCGACTCGAACTCCGAGGCATGCTGCGCCCACAGCTCGGCGGCCCGGCGCAGCACCGCGGCACGCTCCTCGTGGCCGGTCGCCGCCCACTCGCGCTGCGCCCCGGCGGCGCGCTCGGCGGAGCGGCACACGTCCTCCGGCGAAGCGAGCCCGACCCGGGCAAGCTCCTCGCCCGTCGCCGGCTCACGGACCGCAATGTCGCCACCCGCCGCCGGACGCCACGCGCCGTCGAAGATCGCGCCATACCAATCCGTCGAATCCATCAGACGACCACCGTCCGTATCGACCACGCTCATCGGTTCCTCCTCATGCACGCTCCCGCGCCAACGCGCGAGCTCCAGGGTTGTCAGCTCAGACACCAGGCTCATCCTCCCGCGGGGGCCGCGAGCGACGGCGCGATCGACCACCCGGTGGCGCGCGCGAGGACCGCGGCGGCGTCATCGGGGGCCGCATCGGCGGCCCAGGCGACGTACTGGTCCGGTCGGACGAGTATCAGCCGGGCCTCGTAGGCGGCGCGAGCGTCCGCCGCCGAATCGGAGACGACCGTGAGGGGCACTCGCAGCGAGCGCGCCGCGTCCTCGAACGCCCTGACGGCGGCCGCGTTGCCATCGAGGACGATCAGAGTGAAGCCGGCGCCGAGGCGGGTGAACACGTCCTCACCGCCCGACAGGGCGCAGGGCGAGAGGTGCTCCCCCGCGCGCGCCGCTGCCGAGGCCGGCACGACGGAGCCGCTGCGCGCGTCCGGCGCACCGCATACGATGGGGGAGCCCGCGTAGGTCGGCTCACGGTGCAGCCGGAACGGGCTGTCCTTCTCCGGCAGCGCGCGCCACGCCCGCTCGAAGTCGCTGCGGTCGCGCTCGGGCTGGTGGCGCTCGAGGAATTCCCAGTCGGTTTCGATCCCCGCGGCGATGAGATCGGCGACGTCGGAGAACACCGGACGGCGCTCGGCCTCGTAGGAGTCAAGCAGCCGCTCCCCGCCCCACCCCTGGAGCGTCGCCGCCAGCTTCCACCCGAGGTTGACGGCGTCCTCGAGCCCGGTGTTAAGGCCGTATGCGCCGTAGGGCGGGTGCTGGTGGGCGGCGTCGCCGCCGATGAAGATGCGGTCGTGGCGGTAGGCGGAGGCGACCATGATGCGACCCTCCCAGAAGCGAACCTGGTCGACCGAGGCCTTGAACGGGAAGCCCGTCGCCTCCTGCATCACGGCGCGGACGTCGACGGTATCCCGGCCGGCGTCCGAGGGCACCGGGGCGTGGAAGAAGAATCGTCCGCCGAGGTCGACGCGGCCGAAGAAGTGCCACCAGCCCTCGAGCCGGCGCTGCAGCACGCGGTAGGTGGTGGCGGCGGGAAGCTCCTCGAGTCGCTCGTCCAGGTCGGTGGAGCGGAACACGACCAGCATCATCGTCTTGCCGTAGTCGCGACCCGCGCGCTCGATGCCGACGCTCTCGCGCACCAGCGACCGCCCGCCGTCACAGCCAACAACGTAGTCGGCATAGAGCACCCGCGCCTCCTCGCCGTTCGGCGCCGGCTCATCCTCGGCGCTCTCCCAGCTGTGGACCCGCCGGGTCCCCTGCGGCGTCGGCGCCACGGTGATCCGGACGCCGGCCTCCTGCTGCTCGACCTCGGTGGCGGTCATTCCGTACAGCGCGGTCGCCCTCGGGAGCTGCGCGAGGCGCTCGCGCAGCACGCCCTCGGTCTGGTACTGCGGCAGACGTTCACCCGTCTGGAAGAAGAGCTCCGGCGCGGCGGCCGCTGCCACCGAGCCGTTGTAGCTGTAGCCGCTCAACAGGTTCCCGTACGCGGTGATCGTCCCGATCTGGTGGCCGGCGGGCAGGACTCGCGCGGCGCGCAACTGCTGCAAGCAGTTCCAGAAGTGGAAGTGCTCGACCGTGCGGCCGGTGAGCAGCTGCCCTTTGGGGATGTCCTGCAGCTCGGTGCCGCGCTCGACGAGGGCGCACGACACGCCACGCTGCGACATCTCGACCATGAGCGCCACGCCGACTGGCCCGCCGCCGACCACGACGACCTGAAAATGTTCCTTCACGCGTTCTCCACCTCCCGATGGTGCCGTGCTGGCCGAGCGCGTTCACCGTAGCACTAGGCCGAACGCAGTGCGGCCAGCCGAATCAAGGCTCGGCGATCACCCGAGCTGGCGCGCGGCTTCGCCGGTCAGCTGCCGGAGCGCCTGCACGAGCTCCGGCAGCCGAGCACCGGTGAGCCGGCCCTCGGGCGCGGAGACGGCCACCGCCGCAGGGGTCTCCCCGCTCGCCGTGCGCTGCACCATCGCCACGGCCGAGATCCCCGGGGTGCTCTCGCCGTGGCTGACGGCATAGCCGTCGCGTCGGATCTGCTCGAGCTCGGCGAACAGGTCGTCTCGACGGGACACCGTCCGATCGGTGAGGCCGGGGAGCTCGCGCGTCGGGTAGAGACTTCGCAGCTCTCGCTCGTCGAGCTCGGCGAGCAACGCCTTACCGCCCGACGTCGTGTGCGCCGGGTACCTGACTCCGATTCGACCCGTCACCCGCAGCGACCGTTGGCACTCGACGCTGTCCACGAACCTGCAGTTGCTCCCCTCCAGGACGATCAGATGGACCGTCTCATCGGCGATCTCGCTCAGTCGTTCCAGGAACGGGTGCATGACGCCGAGCATGTCCGTGGCGCGGGCCACCGACAGCCCGAGCTCGACCAGCCGCGGACCGGGCCCGTAGGCGCGGGAGACACGGTCCTGGCTGACGAACCCGTAGGAGAGCAGCAGCGTCAACAAACGATGCGCGGTCGAACGCGCCACCCCGAGATACGCGGCCGCCTCGCTGACCCGGATCGTGTCCCGGTCCCGGAACATCAACAGCAGCCGCAATGCGTTCTCGACCGAGCCGACGGGCTTCCGCGACTTCGTGCGCTCGCCGTCCTCGCTCACGTGCTCAGTGTGGTGGCGGGGTCGGTCGGGTCGAATTGCTCGCGCTGTCCCGACTGCTCATCGGCAGCCGGAAGATGGCAGAAACGCAGCGGGGAGGGCGCCAGGCGGCCCATGCGGCAATCTGAAGCGCGTCGGTCGGGAGGTGTGCGGTGACGGCGGAGGAGCACTGCGCCGGCGCGGCGACGGCAAGCCAGGTCGTTACCTATATCCGTCGCAGGCGACCGACTGTCGTCCAAACCAAACTATGTGGCGAGACGGACGTCTGCAAGGTCCCGCTTAGGAGGTCAACTTGGAACCGCCGTCGAGGTGGCGCCGTGTCTGCGCGGAGACGGCGGCCGGAGGTCCGCGGTTTCTGCCAGCCGACCGCGGCGCGCCGCCACGCCTCGGCAGGCGCTCCGTCCCGAGAAGCGGACGCTCACCTCACGATCGCTTCCTGCCGAAGCGTGCTCTAGAACGAGCGATCGCGATGGCGACGGAGGGCTCGTCCGTCGGGACCTCCAGGTCGCCGATACCAGGGCGGACACGGTGGCGTGCACAATCGCGGCGATGCATAAGCAAGTCGGCCAGCGAACGGTCGCGCGGTCCGACCCACTTCGCCTGGCGTCCGCCAGTTGGCGCACGTGGCTGCTTCACGCCTGAGGCGGTCGCGCCGGCGTGACGACTGCTCTGTGCGGAGACGGGCAGTCTGAGCGAGGCTGGTGCGTGGGCGACAATGCAGAAGCTCTTCTAGCGACCTACGAGAGTGCCGAGATCGTTCCGCAGCAACAGAGCGCTCGGTATCCTTCCGGACGTTCGCTTTCCCCTGACGCAGTCCGCGCGGGGCGCTTGCTCGTCCCGTTGCCCCGAGCGAGCACGTGCCGAATTGCGGGCGGAACAGAACTGGTGGGCCAGCGGGCTGCGCGCAGGTCGCCCAACCGGGCGTCTGCCGGCCTCCACGCCGACAACGGGACGCTGCGCCGGCCACACCAGATGCGGCCTCAGCTTGGTGACTCAGCTGGCCGTCGGTCTGCGACGAATCGCGAACAGAGGTGCGCCGCACTCGGGGCAGTAGCCCTGCCAGCCGGCCCGACCGTTGGGCAGCGTCACCTCCCGCGCGTCGGCGATCGTGACCTTCTCGCCGCAGACACATCCGCCCTGTGGGCCGGGGTCCGGCCCCTCTGGGTGCCTTGCGCTCGGTTCAACCATGGCCACCAGCATATTCCCGGGCGATTGGCTTTCTCGCGGGCGCTGCCAATCAACCGCGGCGGACTTGCGGCCGGAGCATCCGCTGGCGAGGCTCGTCGGTGCATTGGGTTCTGTTGCGAGGGATTGTCCGGCAGTTGTCATGAGACGGTGACGTGCGTGAAGGCGCCCCACCGCACACGATGACAGTCAAGGATCTCATCGCTTGCCGCGATCGCCCGTCGGATCGCTGACGACGGCGCGCTCAAGGCGCCCGGTCAGCCCTCGTGTTCGGTTGCGCGAGTACTGGCGATGCCAGGCGGCTTCCCGCGGCCGAGATTCAAGATGAGGGTGAACACGATGATGATCGCTCCGATCAGGGTTATGACGAACGGTTGTGTCGCCGTTCCCGGCGGGCGAAGCGGGCGATCGTCAGCGCAGACCCTCGAGGAAGCTCATGAACACCGAGGCTGCGAAGTACAGGACGTGCTGCTGGTCGCGGGCGCCGGTGGACGTGGTCACGGTGATCAGGAAGGCAGGACCGCGCGACGCTCGTCGACGGAGGTCGGGGCCGTTTTACTTCTTGGCCTGCTCGAAGTACGGGTTGGTTCCGGAGGCGTGGTCGGTGACGTCGACGACACGGTCGATCTCGGAGACCGCCTGGGTGATCGCCACTTCGATGCCCTGGCTGAGGGTGACTGTCGCCATGCCGCAGCCCTGGCACCCCCCGCCCAGGCGCAGATAGGCGGTGGCGCCTTCGATGCCCGCGAGCTCGGCGTGTCCGCCGTGGCTCGCGATGCTTGGGTTGACCTCGTGATCGAGCACGGCGACGACGTGACGAGCGACGTCGGTATCGAGGCCGATTCCCGGTGTCACGGACGCACCCGGACCGGGGCCGACCGGGCCAGTCGCGGGGATCATCGGCAGAGTGGGAAGGAAGACCGGCGCCGGGGGCGGCTTATTGGGGTTGAGGACCACGAAGCCTGCCCGCAGCGGGTCATCGCTCCAGTCGATCGTGGCGCCGCGGAGCTGCCCGACACTCTCGGCGGCGACCACGACGGCGAGATCACCTTCGTGCTGCACGGCATCGCTGGCGAGGACCTTGGCCGCCAGCTCGAGCGACAGCGCGTGGACATACTCGCCGTCGCTCTCTCCGGTCACCCTCACGGAAAGCACCCGGTCGGTCGGATCAGGGTCAGCGGCGCGGAAATTCTCTATGCGCTGCAGGGCCGACGCCGTGACGGCAAGCAGAGCGGGGGCTGACTCAGGCATCCGCCTACGATACCCGCCATGGACCGCGTCCTTCTGATCCTGCCATCGGCCACCTACCGGGCGCCCGACTTCCTGGCGGCGGCGCGCGAGCTCGGCGTTCAGGTCACGGTGGCGTCCGAGCGCCGGGCGGCGATGGCGGCGGCGATGGGGGAACGCGCGCTGACGCTTGCACTGTCAGACCCCGCACGGGCGGCCGAGCAGATCGCCGAGCGCGCCCGGGAGACCCCGTTCGCCGCGATTGTGGGCGTCGACGACCAGGGGGTGATGGCCGCCGCGCTCGGCGCCGAGCGTCTCAGCCTGCCCCACAACCCGCCGGCCGCTGTGGCCCGGACCCGGGACAAGGCGGCGATGCGTCGCGCGCTGGCACAGGCCGGGGTTCCGCAGCCTCGGTTCGCTGTGCTGAACGCCGGCGCCGACGTCGCGGCCGTGGCCTGCGAGGTGGGCTTTCCGTGCGTCGTCAAGCCGTTGGGGCTATCGGGCAGCCGAGGTGTGATCCGCGCCGACAACGCCGAGCAGGCGCGCGCGGCCGTCGATCGCATCCGCGGCATTCTGGCGGCCGCGGGGGAGTCACCCGGGACGCCGCTGCTGGTCGACAGCTATCTGCCCGGCGCGGAACTGGCCGTCGAGGGGCTGCTGCGAGCCGGCTGTCTGGATGTGCTGGCGGTGTTCGACAAGCCCGACCCGCTCGAGGGACCGTATTTCGAGGAGACGCTCTACGTCACGCCGTCGCGACTCCCGGGTGGCGTCCTCGCCGAGGTCGAATCGGTGACGGTGCGAGCGGCCGGAGCGTTGGGCCTGCGTGAGGGACCGGTCCACGCCGAGCTGCGGGTGGACGGCGAACGGGTGAGCGTCCTGGAGCTGGCGGCGCGCTCGATCGGCGGCCTGTGCTCGCGCGCGCTGCGCTTCGGCGCCGGCGTCAGCCTGGAGCAGGTGATCCTGCGCCACGCCCTGGGCCTCGGGCTCGAGGACGTGGCGCGGGAGTCGACGGCCTCGGGAGTAATGATGATCCCGATCCCCGCGGCGGGGGTGCTGCGCGGGGTCGAAGGTCAGGAGGAGGCTCGGGCGGTGCCGGGCATCGGGGGACTGGAGGTCACGATCGCCCGGGGGCGACCTGTGGTGCCGTTGCCCGACGGCGACCGCTACCTGGGCTTCATGTTCGCGCGCGCGGCGAGCGCCGACGCCGTTGAACGGTCTCTGCGCCGCGCCCACGCGCGCCTGCAGATCCTGATCGATCCGCTCGCCCCCGCGGCGGTCAGCCCGCGCTAGCGTGGGGCATCCATGCGGGTTCTGCTGATCTCGACCTACGAGCTGGGTCACCAGCCGTTGCACGTCGCCTCGCCGGCGTCCACCCTGCGCCGGGCCACGCATGAGGTGCGCTGCCTGGATCTCAGCGTCCAGCCATGGGATCCCGGCGCGATTCAGTGGGCACAGGCGGTCGGCTTCTCGGTGCCGATGCATACCGCCATGCGCCTGGCGCTCAGCGCCGGGCGGCGGGTCCGCCGCGAGCATCCCGGGCTCGCGCTCTGCTTCTACGGGCTCTATGCCACGGTGAGCCACGAGCTCATCGAGGATGAACTGACCGCGCGGGTGATCGCCGGCGAGTACGAGCCGGCGCTCGCGGCGTGGGTGGACGAGCTGTCGAGCGGGGGCGCCTCCGCGTCGCCCTCCGAAGGCCCGATCATCCACCTTCAGCGCGGCACCTTCGAGCTGCCGGCGCGCGACCTATTGCCCGGATTGGAGCGCTACGCGCGTCTGGCGATCGGCGGGGAGGAGCGGCTCGTCGGCTACGTGGAGGCCAGCCACGGGTGCGTACATCGCTGCCGGCATTGCCCCGTTCCCACCGTCTATGACGGGCGCATCCGCGTCGTCGGGAGGGAAACCGTTCTGCGTGACATCGAGCGCCTCGCCGAGATGGGCGCCCGCCACATCACGTTCGGCGACCCTGACTTTCTCAACGGCTGGCGCCACTCCCTCGCGATCGTGCGCGCCATGCACGAGCGCTGTCCGGAGCTGACGTTCGACTGCACGACAAAGGTCGAGCATGTGCTCGAGCACGCCGGAATCTGGGAGGAGATGGCCGCCTGCGGCTGCCTGTTCGTCGTGTGCGCCCTGGAGAGCGTCAACGACGAGATCCTCGTCCGCCTGGACAAGGGCCACACCACCGCCGAGGCGGTGCTCGCCCTCGACCTGCTGCGCGAGTACGGAATAGAGATGCGGCCGTCGCTCATGCCCTTCACCCCGTGGACCGCTCCGCATGACGTCTTGGACATCGTCGACTTCGTGGCCGCGCACGACCTGGTGGCCAACGTCGACCCGGTGCAGTACACGATCCGGCTGCTCGTGCCCGAGGGCTCGCTGCTGCTGGAGCGCAAGGACCTGCGCGAGCACCTCGGCCCCTACGAGCCCGAGCGCCTCAGCTACCCGTGGCGGTCAGCGGACCCGGCAGCCGACCGGCTGCAGGGCCGCCTCAGCGCGCTCGTCCAGCAGAGCGCCGCCGCGCACGAGGCGACGGGTCTGACCTTCGCGCGCATCCGCGCGGCGGTGCGCGAGGCGACCGGCGAGCCGGCCGTCCGAGAGCCGGAGGCCATCCCCATGGGATCGACCGAAGGGAGGCCACGGCTCACCGAGCCGTGGTTCTGCTGAGCAGAGCCCACCGAGGGCCAGTTGGGTCCTCTCACAAAGTGATGACATGGTCCGGCGGGTTGCCCGCCAACGCCGCGTACAGGTCAGGGAAGCAGCCGACTCGCACGCCCGCGACCGTTCCCGTCGGCCGCGCCGCGCCGATCTCCCCCTCGGCCAGGCAGCGCTCCAGCGCGCACTGGTCACAAAGCATGAGCAGCATTCCGTGCTCGGCGGCCACCCGCCCGAGGCGCTCGCCCACGGGATCGCTCGCTCGCAGCAAGTAGGTGTTGTCGTCAAAGAAGAACATTCCGACGACCTCGACGCCGTGCGTTCCCTGCTCCAGCTGCGGAAGGATCATCCTCCCGAGCTTGTAGCTCGCCGTGTGGCCGGAGGTGGAGAACACGTAAGCGACCTTCATCCCGACAGGAGAGTAGTCAGAAGCCGCGCGGACCGGTTGCCGCGGTCTCGCCGTCGCGGTACGGCGGCGGGAGCCCGGGGAAGCAGACCGCGGCGCCTCGAGCCGCTGGCCGTTGCCCTAAGACCCGTTAGCCAGCTGCTGAGAGGAGCGCACACGTACGAGCAGGACGACGAGCGGTACTTTCTCCTCGACGGGCACGTTCACTTCACGCGAGGCTCCTGCTTGCCACGTTTTGCCGCTCAGCAAGCGCCGGCGGCCGAGCCGGACGCCGGCCTCTGTTCCGCACCGGCCGGCGAGCAGCAGTCTCCACGGCGCCGTCAATCTGTGCTGCTCTTGAGGAAACTGAGCGCTCTGATCCGGCAGAACGAGACGCCTGCTTTCACGAAACTCGAGGCGTCTCGAGGTCGCTCGCAGACGGGCCCACCGCTTCCGCTTCACGAAGCGGAGCGCCAAAGCGACAGCCGGGCCGACGCGGTTGCAGCAGCGACGGAGCAGCGGCCGCGAGCATCGAGCGTCAACCGTCTGCTGAGGGGCGGTTCTAGGATGCCGCGGATGAGCGTTCTACGCGAGGGTGGGTGCGCCTGCGGAGCGGTCCGCTACCGGCTGACGTCTGACCTGATGTTCATCTATTGCTGCCACTGCTTGAACTGTCAACGCCAGACCGGTAGCGCCTTCGTGATCAACCTGCTGGTCGACGCGGACCGTGTGGACGTCTTCGCGGGAACGCGGCAGCCGATCGGTGCGCCACGCGCCGACGGTGACGCGCAGCGGATCTTTCGCTGCCAGCACTGCCAGGTCGCGATGCTCAGCGAATACGGACGACGCGAGCTGCGCTACGTCCGCTCGGGAAAGCTTGACGATCCGACCGCCATCACGCCGGATGTGCATATCTACACGAGATCCAAGGTCGAGTGGGTGACCCTCCCCGCGGCAACACCGGCGTTCGAGGCGTACTACGCCACCGACCAGCTCTGGCCAGCCGAGAGTTACCGCCGCCTCGAAACGGTCCTTTCCAGGGCGCGGTGACCCGCACGCGACCAGGACGACCACGGGTTTCAATGCGACGCGGCACGCTGAGCGGCGGTTCGTCGGACCAGCTCACCGACGACGTCGGTTTGTCGGGTGTGGGGCTCGTAGCGCCGTTGGGATCGGCGCCGTTGTCGATACTGTCGCGGTCATGTCCGAGCGTCCTCAGCGGCGCGGCCGTCTGTTGCCGTGGAGGCAGTTCCCGACTGACCGCGACTGGAAGTCCTCGCTCGTGCTCGAGCCCCGCCTCGTGCCGCGCGAGCCTGAGCTCATCAGCGACGGTGCCGGACTGCCGTTCGCGCCCGCTGCGCTCAACGCGCCGGCAGGATTGCTGGATCCCGTCGACCCGCCCGTCGGCGCTCTCGCGGCTCAGCTGAGCCGCCAAAAGCCGGCCGCGGATGGATCGTTGCCGCGGCTCGAAGAATGGCGCATCCTCGCTCGCGCCGAGAGCGAGGTGCTCTTCGCGCGAGGACTGCCACCACGCATGATCACCGTCGCGATGCGCCGCAAAGGCCGCCGCGAGAACTGGAGCTCGGTCGCGGTGACGAGGTTCGCGATGCTGCGCCGGACACGCGACGGCGTCCGGGCGTCGAGCTGGCGACTTGACCCGACCCAGCAGCTCACCGCCGAGGACACGATCATCCGCATGCTCGTAACCGAGCAGACCCGCTCGGGAGGGGAGCTCGCCCACAAGCGCCTGCTGGCACCCGATCTCCACGATGGCCATGACGAGTTGGTGGTGGCGATGTTCGTAACCCCGAAGCCGGGGGTTCGGATGCCCTCGGGGACGCTCGAGACTCCCGTCCGGGTCCGGCTGCCGTCACCGGTCGGCGAGCGACTGCTCGTCGACGGAGCGCTTTACCAGCCGACCTGAGCCGACGTCTCGGTGCGGATGCGGGCCTGGGCGACGTTGAGAGCGACCGTCTCCTCTTGAGCTTGTCGTCGCGTGAGCGCGTCCTCCTACAACCGCGCAGCGGCGAGGATCAAGGCGATGGACTCGAGGGAGCGGTAGCCGCGTTGGACCAGCCATTCGTCATTCTCTTCGGGGAGCAGCGCGCCGGCGAGCGGATGACCGCTTGGTCGTTGGGGAAGATCCCGACGACAGTCGGTCACCAAGATCGCCAGACCGAGACTGCCGCAACCGCGAAGCAGGGGCAGTCTCGGAGACCGGTGCCGCGGCGCTCGAGCCTGCCCTTCTCGGACACAACCAGCCACGCAGGCCCGTCCCGGCGAGCTGCGGGGAACGCAACGCGCCGAGAGCAGGGCCCGGAGTCCTGGCTCGTCATCCAGACTGGTGCACAAGCAGCGCCCCCGTAGGGGGCGGCAGCCTACCGCCGGCACGGCGCCGCTCTGCTGGGGGTCGGCGACCGCCCCCGCACCAGAAGGAGCAGCGCGGGCGAGCGAGTCGGAATGGCGATGGAGCGGAAGCGAGACGACGGTCCGAGGGTCGCGGGCGCGCCGCGAGGCTGGCGAGTCATACGGTCGGTCAGCTGCCGCCTTTCACGAGCGCCTGTGCGAGCGGGGCGCGGATCGCGGGGGTGACGGCCGCTCCGTTGAGTCGCGCGTGGAGTTGCGATGCGGCTCGCTCGACGGCTTCGTGGGCCTCGGCGCCCCGGTCAGCGACGACTTTTGTCCGCAGATCGCCGTTCGGTGCGACGGCCCAGGATCCGATGATCTCGCCGTCCCACCACAGGGTGGGACCGATGTTGCCAGCGCGATCGAACACCAGGCTGGGATCGAGGCCGAGAAACCAATCGCGGTTCTTCCATCCCATAGGGGTGGGGTCAAGCGCTGGCAGCAGCGTCGCCGCCGGGTCGCCCGGCGACTCCTCGCCACAACGGGCGAGGATGATCCCGGCTTGTCCGTGCAGATCGACCTCCTCGATCCCGAGGCCTTCGAGGGCGCGACGGGTGGTAGCGGTGTTCCACCCCGTCCACCACCGCAGGTCCTCGGTGGTGGCCGGGCCGAAGCGAGCCAGCCACCGCCGGGCGAGATCGCGTTGCGCATCGGTCGGGTCGATCGGCGGCAGGCCCTGCGGCCACCACCACGAGACCGGTTCCCAGCGGTGGTGACGACTGGTCCAGGGTCCGGTCGGCGTGGCGCGGACGAGTCGACCGTCCGCGCTCATCAACGTCAGGAGTGACGTGGTGAGGTTCTGCGGCCGGTCAGACGGTGCTCGCGCGAGGATGCGGGTTTTGAGCGCCGGTTCGTCGTCGGCGAGCTGCGTGCCGGTCGCGGTGCCCCGGCGCGCGAGTGCTTCTTCGGTACGATCCTCCAGCTCAGCCAGCCAGCGGCCGACGTCCCCATCGATGTGAGGGTCGCTCCCGTTGGAGGCTGTCGGGTTTAGGGGGTGTCGTCCGGCAGGTTTAAGAAGATCCGGTGATGGGTCAGAATTTCATTGCTGCGGATCGTGATCAGGTGTTGTTGATGCCGCCGGCGCTGGTGGACTGGTTGCCGGATGAGCATTTCGTGTGGACGGTGCTCGGGGTGGTCGAGCAGATCGATCTCGCTGCGTTTTATGGGGCCTATCGCGCGAACGGTCAGGGTCGCGCCGCCTATGACCCGCAGATGCTGTTGAGCCTGTTGCTCTACGCGTATGCGACGGGGGTGTCGTCTTCGCGTCAGATCGAGCGCTGCTGTGAGGTCGACGTGGCGTTCAAGGTGATCGCCGCGATGCGGGTGCCGGATCACAGCACGATCGCGGAGTTTCGTCGTCGTCACCAGGCCGCTATTGGTGAGGTGTTCGTGCAGATCCTGGCGTTGTGCGCCGAGGCCGGGCTGGTGAAGGTCGGGGTGATCGCGATCGACGGCACCAAGATCGCCGCCAACGCCTCGCGCGAATGCAGCCGCTCCTATGTCTCGATCGTCGAAGAGCTGTTGGCCGAGGCGGAGCAGGCCGACCGTGATAAGACCAGCGCCATGGCGATGATCGCGGGGATGAACCGCCCGTCGGGCTGCGCTCTCGAGACGAGCGCCGGCAGGCGTTGGCTGAGGCCAAGGCGCGCCTGGAGACGCAGCGCTCAGAGCAGCTGGCCGGTGGTGAGGCGGCCGAGTTCGACGCCGGGATCGAACTAGATCTCGAGCAGCTGACGCGTCAGCGTCAAGGTCGTCGCAGCTGGCAGCGCGACGCTGCTCACCAGCTCGAACGCGCACCGCGAACGCCAAGCCGACCCGATCCCTCGTGGCCGACACCAACGCTTGGAGGACGCCAAACGCCGACTCGAACAGGAACTGGCGGTCGACACCGCGGCCAACCGGGCCTATGAGCAGTTTCATGTCACAGGCCGGGACACGTTGGGCAGGCGGATCGGCAAGAAGCCCAAGCCGCACACACCACCGCTGCTGCCCGAGGGGGCGGTCAATCTCACCGACCCTGATTCGCGGTTGATTCATGACAAGCGCCTGACCAAGCTGCAGGGCTACAACGCCCAGGCCGCGGTCAGCTGCGACGGGCAGATCATCCTCGCCGCCGAGCTCTCGGCGCGCTCTGCGGACTTCGGGCAGCTCGCTCCGGTGCTCGACGCCGCGCTGCGCGACCTTGACCTGGCCGGCATCCACCAACGCCCACAGACCGTGTTGGCTGATACCGGCTACTGGCACTCAGAGCAGACCGATCAGATCGTCGCTGCCGGCACCCAGGTGCTGATCTCGCCCCAATCACGCACCCGAGCCACGCCGCGGCCGGGATGGGACACCGGCCGTTATGCGTTCATGCGCGCAGTCCTGGACAGCCCCGCCGGCAGCGCGCTTTACCACCAGCGCGCTCAATCGATCGAACCGACCTTCGGACAGATCAAGCACAACCGCGGCTTCCGGCAATTCCGACGACGAGGCCGAGCCGCCGCCCGCTCAGAATGGCGACTGATCACCGCCACCCACAACCTCCTCAAGCTCCACCAGCATTGGATCGCACCCGCCACCGGGTGACCCCCGGGCGAGATCGCCCGCACCTCAAATCCCTCCACGCACAGCGCTAGCCACCGTCACATCTTTGCCCGACAGCCTCGTGGCAAGGCACTCGCGAGCGGCGCCGTAGTCGAGTGATGGCTCTGCTGTCGAAGGACTCGCCGCGGCTCGAGTCGGGGCCCGATGGAAGCGATCGCGCGGCCGAGCAACCACCGCGTTGATCCACGACGGGGATGAGCGACGAGCGGATTCACGCGAAGGCGCTCGCGCCGGGCATAGGGCTCAAGGAACGAAATGCCTATGCAGTCGCGTTCAGGCTGAGCGCCGCGACAGTGCTGAATTTGCGTGGATCCGGCAGCGCGGCGGAGTTCGCCTGGAACTTCTGCATCGACCCGACCGTTGGCAGCGGGTGTGTGAGCACCGAGGCGGTGTTGTGGCGAACAGGAGGGCCGAGGCGCGGTGCCTGCGTTAGGTCCTCCAATCGTGCGGTCGCGGATCTGAATGCAACATGTTCGCGTAGCGCTCGCGAGCACGAATGTTCAGCGGACGGGTCAGGGAGTCGACCTGCGAGCTCGCGGCTCGCGATGCTCGCGCGTGTCGGATCCCCCGACGATGTTGCGCGTAGGCTTGACACGGCACCCTGGGTAGGGGAGACTTCGCGCCGGTTTCCGGGCGTTAGGGGTTTTGGTGGGAGGGGCCTTCTCGGTGGTCAGGCAGCGATCGGCGGGCTGGCGTTGGCGTGCGAGCTGGGTGTTTGTGGTGGTCGTGCTGGGCGTGCTGTGGCTGGCGTCTTCGGCGGCTGCGGATAGTCAGTGCCCGGCCGCGAACCCGTCGTATTTCGGGCCGTGCGGTCCGACGTTCACGTTGCCGCAGTGGGGCGACGCCGGCGGTTGGAAGAGCCCGGATCAGTATTCGACGATTCAGTTCGGTGACGTCCTGGGCAATGGTCGCGAGCAGTTGATCGGCCGGAGCGCGGACGGGATCGAGATTTGGGATTTCGATACGACGCTGGGTCGGTGGCGTCCGGCGGTCGACGCGCAGGGCAAGCCGATGATCTTGACCGGGTTCGGCGATCCGCCGGCGTTGACGCAGGCGCATCCTATGTTCGCTGGGACCGATTGGACCGACGCGTCTCACTACCCGACGATCTTGGTCGCGGATGTCCTGGGCGACGGTGGGGATCAGATCATCGCGCGGGACAGTTCCGGGATCATCATCTTCTCCTACACTGCCGGTCCTAACGGAGCGCCTGGGACTTGGTCGAAGGTGTTTATCCAGCCTGGCCTATCCCCGTTCAGCGATCAGGACGGGTACGGGGGTGTGCAGGGAGCGTTGTCGTCTGCGACTATCCAGGCGGCTGATCTGACCGGCAATGGGCAGGCTGACCTGTTCGCCGTCACCCCCTCTGGGGACCTGGAGGCGGTTGAGTACACGGGTGCGGGTTTCGGCGGGCTTGCGGCGATCCCGGAGCACTTCGTGCCTGGTTCTCCGCAGGCGAACACGTTGCATGCGTCGCCGGTGATCAACGGGCGCCGGGAGCTGTGGTGGGCGGATAACTTTGGGATGGTGGGCGTGCGGTTAAACGGCTACGGGGGGTGGACATACGTGAGCCAGCCACGGCCCACCTCGCCGGGGCCATGCGCGCTGACCGAGACGAGCCCGACGCCGTGGGGTTCGAGCCCGGCGTACTACGACACCTGCCGGGTGGTCAATGTCACCGGCACGTCGAATGTGGAGGTGGTCGGTCGCGGTGTCGATGGGCTGCATGTGTGGGAGTTGAACGCGCAGGGCGTCTGGCAGCAGTTGGCGACCTTGAGCGCGTTCTCTGATGCCAATGGCTGGAACCAGGCGAAGTATTGGGCTTCGATCCAGTACGCCAATCTCGACGGGTCCGCGTCCGGGCAGCAGGAGGTGGTCGCGCGCGGCCCGAACGGCGTGGTGGTCTACAAGTACGACACGACCGCGAATCAGTGGGATCAGTTGCCGTCCACCAACGCGGTTAGCCTGACCGATGATCCCTGGGGAAGCGACCCGTCGTATTACGGGACGCTGCGTCTGGGAGATGCGTCGGGCGACGGTCGCCAGGACACGTTGATCGCCCGGGGGCCGTACGGGATCCGGACTTGGTTCTACGGCCGGCCCGGTCAGACGGGATGGAGCACGTACGCGCCGTCGGGGTATCCCGCCTTTGGCGGGACGCAGCAGACCGCGTACGCGACCGCCAACGCGTTGCCCGCCGTCCAGGCCTTCCTGGCACCCGTGGGCGTGACCCAGATCCGGCAATTCTGGGCTACGGAGAACGCCCCCAGCGCCGGCAGTCTCGCCGGCCTGCAGAGCACCCTTGCCAGTGCTGCCGGCTGCTCGGGCGAGCAGACGTTCGCGCCGCCGCAGTATCAGAGCTGCACGCCGCCAGCGGGCTCGACCGGGTTCAGCGCCGGTGATTGGAAAACGGTGGTCAACGAGCTGCTCTCCGAGGCGTGGAATGCGCAGCAGGTCGTGGCCTTCTATGCCGAGCTTGACAACATCCGCCAGAACCTGTTCATCGACGAGGGCGCCGAGCTGCCGGCGATCGCGGGCAAGCTGAACCTCGCGGCGGCGACGAACACTCCGACTTCGTTTAACCTGCTCGGCTTCAGTTCGGCGACGCTCGGAGTCGCCGCGTCGGTGGCGTTCGCGTTTCCCGAGTTGAGCGCGGCGCTGTGGGTGGCCTCGGAGATCGTCTCGATGATCCCCTCGGCATCCCCCGACCTGACCAACAACTTCGATGGCACCTACAACCAACTCCAGAACGTGTTCGCCTCGAGCATCAGCCAAACCCAGAAGGCGCTGGCGTCACAGAGCCTTCAAGTCCGCTCAGACCTGAACCTCTCGAGCTTGGTTGCGCAGCTGCGCCAGCGGGGAACCTGGGCGATGGACGACATCGGGGTCGAGAGCGCGAGCAACCAGGGGTTTGCGCAGTCGGTCTACAAGACTTTGATGCCGGTCTTGTACACGCGCTACCAGGTCAGCGGCTGCGCCAGCGGCGCCACTTGGCAAGGTGAGCCCGTGACCTGCACCGGTCCGTCCGCCGCACCTGGCGTCGCCGGATCGGTGCCGAACTTCGCCGAAATCGGCACTGGCCCGCCGACCATCGGACAGTTCACGGGAGTATGCGTACCCACGCCAGGGGGGGGTCCGAACCGGTGGACCTGCCCATACCAAGACCAGCTGCTTGATCCCTCGGTAGCGACGCCGATCTGGGGCCTGGTCTCGTCGAATTGTGCCTACCAGCCAGGGGACCCGGACACCGTGTGGACGTTCGGATGCAACCTTGGCGTCAACCCCGCGACCAGCGTCTACCAAGACCTCACGAGCGTCAAGGAGAACTGGGATTTCCCGACCAGGACCGGGGATCCGACGGACCTGAGCAGTGGCGACGGAGCCGCCCGAGCCGTAGGCTCAGGGAGGACGAGCAGCCTTGGCCGAGGAGTCAGCGTGAGCCTCCGCGGGACCTTCACCGGCGTGGGACGAGTCGATCTGTCGCGAGCGACGGTGGTGCTCGACCGCGTGCTGTTTGACTCGCACGGCAGCCGCGAACTCGTGCGCACGAAGGTCGTCGGCCTCGGGGGAAGCCAGGGCGGCATCAGCTCAAGCCCGCTCGGCCCGGTGACACTACAGCCGACACGCCGCGGAAGCTTCCAAATTGCCCAGAGCGCAAGCCTGCGCCAACCGCTCGCGGCGGCCAACGCGCCAAGCGCCCCGAGTATCAAGCTCAAGCTCACGCCACGTCCCAGACATTCCTTGGCGTTCGGATTGCGGCTCACCGGCGTTGTGGTCCCGGTGCCGCCGAGCGCCTGCGCGGCCGCCACGATTGGGTTGACATCCAGCCCGGAGACGTTCCCGCTCACCTTGACGCTGAGTCTGCGGGAACCCGGCCGCAAGGCGCGGGCACTGTCTGTGTCCCCGCAGTTCCGCTGCCAACGCGATCGGACTGGCGCGATTCGCGCGCTGACCGTCGTCCGGCCGCGACACCCAAAGCTTGGACGCGGCCTTTCCGTCCGGATCAGCCACCCCCGGCGCCTGACGGTCGGCAGGCGCGCGACCCTCACCGCGACCGTACGCAACCGAACCCGCAACACCGCCTACGACGTGTCCATCCGCGCGTTCCTGCCGCGCGGGCTGCGAGTCCTCGGCCACAGCCCCGGCGCGACCGTCAGAAACGGCCTGATCGTCCGGCGCCTGACCAAGCTGCGCAGTGGGAAAGCCCAAACGATCCGCCTCGCGCTCGTGCCGAGAACCTCCGGCCGCCAATGCGCCACCGTCACGGCCAACGCGATCCTGCGCACTCAGGCATCACGCCGCGCCTGCACTGCTGTCATTGCCGCTCGACGGCCCTCAGGCGGACTTGGTTGATGCGCCGCTCGCGACGCACTCACCAGAGTGCGCACGCCTGGAGCGGCTTAGATGAAGACGTTGAGCGGCAACGCGCTTGATCAGTTGGCAAGGTGATCGGTCAGCGCTGCATCCGGGGTCGCACGGGCATCCTGGAGCTGGCGCGGAAACTCTCGTAACGCGCTGAAACCGAGCACGCATCGGTCCTCCCGCTAGCCGGTCGGATGCTAGCGATCGGGCAAAGCGGAACTCTTCAGCGCTCAGCCGTGGCTTCCGCTCAGTCGCCATTGGGGCAGTCTCGACGAGACTGCCGCTCTAGGCGTAAAGCGGCCATAGGTGGCCAAGCGGTCGCTGGAGCCCGCCACCGGAGCCGCGCACAGTGGCTTTACCTACGCATCGCCGCGGTTCTGGACCCCTGAGGCGGGGCCCCGCTATCGGCGACGAGGAAGGCTCCGCGGAGGAGTGGATGTCAATGCCGGTCGAAAACTAGGCCAGTGAGGCCGGTTGAAAACTAGGCCACTTGAGGGTTGGGGTGGCGGTCGTCTCGCCCCCTTCGTGGCTGGTGTAGCCGGGTAGACGCAGGCCCCGCAGGGGCCGAGCACACCCGGCGTCCGGGTCGGGGGGCGGTTAGGGGTTGGCTCGGGTGGGGCGGGCGTCGAGGTCTTTGCCGCGCAGGCGGTAGCTGTCGCCCTTCAGAGAGAGGATCTCGGCGTGGTGGATGAGGCGGTCGATCATGGCGGTGGCGGCCATGTCGTCGCCGAAGATCTCGCCCCAGGCGCTGAAGGGTGTGTTGCTGGTGACGATCATCGAGGCGCGTTCGTAGCGGTTGCTGACGAGGCTGAACATGAGGTTGGCGGCTTCGGGGTCAAATGGGATGTAGCCGACTTCGTCGACCTATGCGGATATCCGCATAGGTCGACCTGTGCCGATACCGCGACTATGCCGACATCGTCGCCACGGGCGGGTTGAACGCCCCGATTCCGCTGGGTTTCTCGCTGGTCTCGCCGGCCTGCTTGTCGGCATAGTTTCGCGTCCCGACTAGCCATGTCGAGCGTCGGGACTCGGGTCTCGGCAAGGAGGCGATGACGGTGTCGGGTCCGCGCAGGCAGGACGGACGGCTTGCCCCGTTCGTGATGGGTTATCGAGTCCGGCTGCTCGAGCAGGGGTATACGCCTGGGACGGTGCGGGGGATGCTGAAGGTGCTCGGGCAGCTGGGGCGATGGATGGAGAGCGAGGCGGTCGAGGTCGGGAGCTTGGACCTGGCCGCGGTCGAGACGTTCCTCGCGGCGCGGCGGGCTGGTGGGGACCGGCGGCCGGCGAGCTTGGGTGAGCTGCGCCAGTTGGTGGCGTATCTGCGCGAGACCGGGGCGATGCTCCCGCAGGCCGTGCGCGAGTTCGCGCCGCTCGAGTTGCTGATCGACGACTACCGCGAGTGGCTGCTCGCCGATCGTGGGTTGGCGGCGATGACGGTGCTTCGGTATGAGACGCTCGCCCGCCGGTTCCTGACCTCGCGAGTGACACAGACAGACGAGCTCGGTGTGAGCGACCTCGATGGCGCCGTGGTGTCCCGGTTTCTGTTGGGCGAGTGCGGTCGTGTGGGTCTGGGGTCGGCGAAGGGGAAGGTCGCCGAGTTGCGGTCGCTGTTGCGGTTCCTGCACGTCCGGGGTCTCACGCCGAGGTCGTTGGCGGAGTCCGTTCCGGGCGTTGCGGGGTGGCGAGAGACAACGATCCCGCCGACGATGCCGCAGGCCGACATCGAAGCGCTGTTGGTCAGCTGCGACCCCTCGATGCTCGACGGCGCTCGGGACCACGCGATGCTGATGCTGCTCGCCAGGCTCGCGCTGCGGTCGATCGAGATCGCCCGCCTGCGGTTAGACGACCTCGATTGGCGGGC
>CAVWWN010000023.1:0-1306833 GCA_963758705.1 uncultured Actinomycetota bacterium
CTTGGCGAACTCTTGGGCCATCGCCATCATCGGCTCATGGCCGGGGTCCGAGTCGGACCGGGAGCGACCGAGTTGACCCGGATGTTCTGCGGCCCGTATTCGGCGGCCCACGCCTTGGTGAGCAGCTCGATCGCCGCCCGCGAGGCGCCGTAGGCAGCCATGCCTAGCTGGCCGTAGCTCGCGACCATCGTGGAGACGTTGATGATCGATCCGCCGCCGCGGGCGGCGATCTTCGGCGCGAGCGCGGCGACCAGGAAGAACGGCGCCTTGACGTTGATCTGGAACAGACCGTCGAACGCCACCTCGTCGGTGTCAGCCGTTGGTGCCAGGGCGGCAAAGCCGGCACAGTTGACCAGAACATCGATCTCGCCTGCCGTGTCGGCAACGCGCCCCACCTCGGACATCTCCGAGAAATCAGCGGCGATGAACTCGCGCGTCGTGCCCACCCGCCCGGATCTTCTCTACGGTGCTCGCGCCGCGGGTCTCATCGCGGCCGGTGATGATCACCGACGCGCCCTTCTCGGCCATCGACAGTGCGACGGCGGAACCCATCCCGGAGGTGCCACCGGTGATCAAAGCCCGTTTGTCCTTCAGATCCATTGTCGACATCCCTTCAGTAGCTGGAACATGCGATCCACTACTGCTGGCGCCGACCTTAACGGAACTGGCTCGCTTAATCCATAACTGGCCGATCTGGCAACACGTGCTCCGGGACACCTCCCCGTCGGTCGTCGGTCCGAGGGCTCAGCGGTCGAGCGAAGTGCTCGTGGTGCTGCTGAGGGTGGCGATGAGCGTGAGCATCGCGTCGAGCGCGGCGGCGAGCGGTTCGGGGTCGCGCTGGATCTGAGCGAGCAGGAGGCCGCCCTCAAGCGCGGCCAGCAAGGCCAGCGCGAGCTGGCGCGGATCGGCCTCCGGGCCGAGTCGGCCAAGCGCGTGCATCCGCAGCAGACCGGCCATGATGCTGGCCTCCCACCGTTTGAAGGACGCCGCAACCATTGCCCTGGCCTCGGGCTCGGTCTCGGCGAGCGCGGCACCGAGCGAGCCGACCGGACAACCGAAGCGCCCGCCCGTGTCGCGGGCGTGATCGACCACGAAATCGCGCCACTCCCGTAGGCCATCGAGGCTGCTGAGGTCGAACTGCTCCTGCGTGCCGATGGCCATGTCGGCCTGGCGCTCGATGACTGCGCGGACCAGCGCCGGCTTGTCCTCGAAGTAGTGGTAGAGCTGGGAGCTGCTCACCTGTGCACCGTCGCGCACTTCCTCGACCGTCGTGCCGGCAACGCCCTGCTGATAGATCAGCTCCGCCGCGGCGTCAACGATCCGCGCGCGCGTTGCCTCGCCCTTGCGCGTCAACCGCGGCCGATCAGAACCCCTTGAGGACATCGGGAGAAGTATAGCGCGATAAATGGCTTTGACATTCCAGTTCAGGTCTGACACAGTGGATCACTCAATCCAGTCAAGCAAAGACCCGGGACTGCTAGCGCCGGGAAAGCAGGAAAGCCGCTGTTGCTAGGCCAGGCCGAGCAGGGCCTAGCCGCCATATCTGCCCGGCGGTCTGACCACACCAATCAGCCAACCCTGCCTGGACCTACAAAACAGAGAGGAACTCGATGAGCACAACCCCGGAAAAGACCGTGTTGATCACGGGCGCCAACGCCGGAATCGGCAAGGAGGTGGCCCGGCAACTGGCATCACGTCCCGAGATGGCGCGGATCTACCTGGCGTGCCGGAACCGGGATCGGGCGACAACGGCAAAGGCCGAGCTTGAAGCGGAGACCGGCCGGCGCATCTTCGACATCGTTGTCATGGACGTTGCCGATCTGGGTTCGGTCCGCGCCGGCCTGGCGGCCATCGACGGATCCCTCGACGCGCTGGTCATGAACGCCGGCGTCATTGGCCCGAAGGCGATGGACTTGACCGCTGACGGGGTCACCACCGTGTTCGCGACGAACGTCCTTGGCCACGTCGTCCTCCTCGAAGGGCTCCTGGCCGATGACCGGCTTGGCGAGGTTGCGGTCCTCGCCGGAAGTGAAGCAGTCCGCGGAGTTCCGAAGTTGCGGATGAAAGGGCCATCCTTCGTCTCAACCTCCGCCGATGAACTCGCCACCGTCATCGACGGCAGCTACTTCGCCAGCAGAAAAGCTGACTTCAACCTAGCCTTCGGGCAGGCCAAGTACATCGGGGCCCTCTGGATGGCCTACCTGGCCCGCCAACACCCCGACCGCCGCTTCATCACCGTGAGCCCCGGGAACACCACCGGCACCCACGCCCCCAACGACCTTCCCCTACCGATGCGGGTAGCCGCCAAGTACGTCATGCCCGCCCTAGGTCTCGCCCACAAACTCGACGTGGGAGCGAAGCGGCTCGTCGACGGCGTCACCGACCCGACCCTGTCCAGCGGCGTGTTCTACGCCAGCGCGGCCAACACGTTGAAGGGTCCGTTGGTCAACCAAGCGGACATCTTGCCCGATCTGGCCAACCCGTCGTTTCAGGACCACGCCAACGAGGCCATCCACCGCTTCATCACCCAAAAGACAGTCGCGTAACACCTCGCCGACTGGTTTCCACAGGCGTTCGGCTCCGAACTCGGCGTTGAGATGCACTACGTCGCTGAAGTCACCGCCGCAAACGACGGACAGGTAGAAGCCCGCACGATCACCAGCGCTTTGATCAACCGGGCAGACGCATTCCGACGAGCGCACTAGCGACAAAGTGGTCACGCGGGCTGCCGAAACTCCGCGAGTGCTTTTCCACAAAAAGGAGCAGTCCGGGCCGACTCCATACACGTCCTATGCGCGAGCGGTATCGGACACAGGCACCCACGCCGACCGCCAGCGCCTACACGACTGCGGGTGTCGACCCGGCCTTCACGAGAGACGTGCTCGTCGCCAAATCCGCTACTCCAGCGCCTAGGTCGCACCTAGGCAAGAGGAGTGATGTAGAGGCCCCCTTGGGGCCCGCATTCGGCGACCGATGAAAGTCAATGGTGTGGGGAGAAGTTTTGTCGGGGGTCTAACGGTCGCGTGGCCGGTCGCGAGGGGCTTAGAACGTCTCCTGTGGCCTCGGTTCGGCCGCAGGCGACGGGTCGGCTCGGTTTTCGCTCGAAAATGCGTAGTCGTGGTTGTCGCCGGCGGTTGTCGGCGTGACGGTGACCGGGTAGGTTGTCGGGTGGGCGCGGGTGACTGACGTAGCGAAGCGCAGACGTCAGGAGCTTTGAGTCTGCCGCGCGGCTTTGCCCTTCAAGGGCCTAATTTATGCGCGCTCCGGTGTCGCGCTCGCGCCCACTTTTCGTGATGGTCGTCCGGCCCGTTGGTCTTTGACCAGCTGCTGGTAGGACACCTCGGCCTGCAGCGCCAGCGCGCGTTCGGCGTGCAGGATCGCGCGGTTGGTGCTCCAGATCCCGGCCGCCTGCTTGGTGCGTGAGGGGGCGCCCGCGGTCAGCTCGAGTTGGCGGAGCTTCTTTTTGGTCAGTGCGGGGCGCTGGTGGGCGTAGTCCTCTGAGCGGCGCAGCATGCACCAAAACAGGACCGCGAGCTTGCGGGCGGTCGCGACGATCGCCTTGCCATGACCGCGCCGCGCGCGGGTGCGCTCATAGAACGCGCGCAGCGGCCCGGGCTGCTTGACCACGCTCCACGCCGCCTCGACCAGCGCCCACCGCGCGCTGGCTGATCCGCGTTTGGAGATCCGGCCTGACCGGGCCGGCGCTTCGCCGGACTGGCGGACCTTGGGATCCAGGCCGAGGTAGGCGACCAGTTTGCGGCTGGTCAAAAACCGGGTGGGCTCGCCGATTGCGACCAAAAACGTCGCGGCGCAGATCAGGTTGACGCCCGGGACGGTCATCAACCGCCGGATCTCGGGCCATGCCAGGGCCTGTTGGGCGATGAGCTTGTCGACCGCCGCGATCTCTGCGTCCATGAACGCGATGTGCCGCAGGCCCGCGTCAACTGACTCGCGCTCCTCACCGGGCAGCTCGAGCTCGGCCAGCCACCGCCGGCCGGTGACCCCGAACGGGTCCGCAAACGACGGCTTGGGCACCAGCCGGCGTTGCAGCGTCGCCTGGATCTCGTTCTTTGACCGTGTCCGGGCCCGCAGCAGTTGTTCGCGGCGCGCGAGGCGGCGGCGCAACACTCGGCAGCGCTCATCAGGCATCCACACCGCGTCAAGCTCACCCTTCCACAACAAGCTCGCCAACGCCCTGGCGTCAAGCTTGTCGGTCTTGGCGCGAGCACTCGCGATGCCGGTGTCATCCGGACTGACCACCACCACCCGCTGCACGTGCGGCTCAAGCAGCCGCGCCACCTCCCAACAAGACCCCGTCACCTCCAACGCCACCCGATCGGTGGGCGCCAAACTCTCCGCCAACGCTTCAAGACCCTCCGGCGTGCTCGGGACCCGACCGCCTGAGCGGACCTGGCCGTCCTCGCAGATGGCCACCACACAAAAATCGCGGTGGACATCCAGGCCGATCGCTCGACCCACCCACCTCGTCAACGCCATCACTCACCTCCACAACACCGTGGTTGACACACGACGGGAGAACCAGCGGGACAACGACACAGACCGATACGAGCTCAACACGCTCAATCCAGGCAAGTCGCAGGGGCGGCCGATCGATTTTGCTCGGGCTCGAAGCCCATCGCCGAAAACGGCCTACCCGTCTGCGTTCTCCCAAAGAAGGCCCCTATCCCGGATGACCGGACGCTAGGCCCGGGACCGGACAGACCCTCCGAGAGCATTTTCATGCCGCGATTCTCGGGCACCGCTCTTGGAGAGCGGAGAGTTCGTTCGTTCCGCTCGTCCGGCCGCCGGGCTGGATCGCGCTTTCCGCGCTAAGGAGGGACGTTGACGTCATGCCTGCGATGCCCGACGCCGAAGCAGAGCAGGGCTCTGTAACGGGTCGCGCGCGCTGTCCGCACGACGACCACGCTGCTGGAATCACGCCTGACGCGGTCACGGCCCGGCCGTGACCGCATGGCGCTGCCCAGCCATCGACTGAGAGCGCTGGATCGCGTTCGTGGTGGACCGATGGCCAGCCGCACTGGGGCTCCATCGGAGTCGAAGTGCGCAAGGATGCGCTCATTCGCAATGTCCTGGCAATGCTGCTGGTGCGCCGCTTCGACGTCTAGCGAACGTCGGCCCGGAACCGCCGGGGTGTTGTCATGGGCTGCCCTGACCTTGTTGCTGTTTCTGTAGGGCCTGCATTCGAAGCTCGATCAACACGTCCGTGATCGCCCGTTCCTGCTTATCGACGAGGGGAGCCACGCGCTGCCTCCAGCTCTCGTCGTCCAACTCGTCCAGGAGGGACTCGGCCGAGCGCCGGACGGTCAGGCCGAGGACTCCTCCGATGCCTGCCAGGCTAAGCAGCAACCACCACGAACTGGATCCGACGTTCGATTCGTGGCGCTTCAGCTCGGAGGCGACGACGATGCCCACCGCAGTAATGACGGTTGTAGTGATAACACCGGCGAGGTACAGGCGAAACGGGGGGTCACGGCTCAACGACCGTGTCGCTAGAAGGTTGAAGAATTGCGCCGCACCGATCAGCACCGCCTGCGCGCCCAGTAGTACGGCGAAGGCGTCGAGGGCCACGTTCCCGTTCCCGATCAGCAGCCCGATCGCCACCGTAGCCGCCCCGACGGCGCTGGCGGCACCGCAGTCCCTCTGGTTCTTGACGTTGAACCTGGCTTTCCTGACGACGTGCTCGTCGGCAAGATTGGGCTCGAGGGGCCTGGTCGCTTCCGCCACCTCCTCTTCGACGCTCGTCACCGCAACAGCGTGTCATACGCTCAGGATCAACCCCGCTGATGGGCTAGGGGACCGTCCCGTTCGGACGGCTACACCCTCCACCCCATGACGGCCTCACCGGCGCTGTGTGGCCGGCGCTCGCGGTATACACGACGTCGCGGCTGACTTCGCGGCGAGCGCAGCCGGCAGGAAACGCTCGGCAAAGCCGACCGATTCGGCCGGGCTATCGCGCTCGAGCGGCTCCCCTCGGCGACGCTGCGGCCCGGAAACCCCGACTCCAACGTGGTCTCCGATTTGGTGTGGCGCGCACAAATCCCCCGTCTGCTCGGGTCCGTATGACTGGTCATCGCTCCACCACGCTTGCGATCGTGGGCTCGCCATCGATCTAGTCGCCGCTCGTCGCGCGAAGCGGTCATGACGTTGTCTCGTCGGGCACGCTGCGCACGACGGCTGTCGGACATGGGAAGCCACGCGAACCTCGTGGGCGGCAAATGCTCGCGCCAGCACGAAGGGAGGGCTCGCGGCGGGCGACCCAAGAGACCCCCGATTCGCCAAATCCGCTACTCCAGTTGCCCGGGTCTCACCCAGGCACGGGGACCAACGCAGAGCCCTCACCCGGAGCACTGGTTACGGCGACTTGGAGTGTCCCGGCGCGCCAGCCCTTCGTCGCCGACGCGATCGCCTCCGCTGAGCCACGGCGCTAACGAAGGCAATCGTGCGACCGGTATTAGGCGGAGCCTAGTGATGGCTCCCCTAAGTGGGGTGGTCAGGCGGTTCGCCGTGGGTTAGCGCGGAGCGCGGCTGATGGCGCGCGGTGCCGTGGTCGCGAGCGCCGGCGCGGCAGCCTGCTGACGTGAGCGCCGGCTGCGCGGCGTGGCCCGGCCGGACGGTGTGCTGAACTTCGCGCTGACGGCCGCGCCGCCGGTCCCAATCACAAAGAGGAGCGCTGACCATGAACCATCGTCTCACTCGTCGTGCGCGGATCACCGGGTTGGGCTTGACGATCACGTTGCTCGCCCTGGCCGCCGCGGGGGCGGCGGTCGCGTCGCGCCCATCGATCAGGCCTGAGCTGAGCGCAATGGTCTACCAGGCCAGCGGTCGCTACTACGGCGGCCTGCGGGTGGATGAGCCGCGCAGCGCTCCGCTGCGCTGCTTCGAGGGGGACGTCTCGACGGTCGTCAAGGGGTCGCAGTGGGGCGCTTACGGCTGGAGCGCGTACGGGTTCGCGTCCGCCAACGAACGCAAATGCCGGGCCGCCAACGGGATCACGATCCTGCACAAGATCAAGGGTCGCTGGTACGTGCTCTGGGAAGGCAGCGACGGCTACCCGCCCACGCACCCCGAAAACGATGGGAACTTCACCCTGCAGCCGGTGCCGCGCGAGGTGGCCAAGGACCTCATCCGCGGTCTCTCCTAAGGCGACTCGCCGCCGGCCGTCGGCACCCCAGTCTTATCCCGCAACGCATTGCGGACGACTCCCCCGTCGCCAAGGCAGTCGTTCGCTCTTGACTCGTCCGGACGGCTGAAGCAGTCGTTTCGGGAGGTGCGCGGCGTCAGCGATAATCGATAGAGGATACGACGGGTCGTGAGCCTCGCTACGGGCTCTGGACGCGATGCTGGATAGGTTCAACACTGAGAGGAGACGCGGGTGACCATCAGCCTCCCCGACGGCTTGCTGGCGCTGCTGCGCCAAGCGAGTCCGTGCTTCATCTCGACGTCGATGCCGGACGGTTCGCCTCAGCTGACCCAGACCTGGGTCGACACCGACGGTGCCCACATCCTGATCAACACCGTGGACGGGTTTCAGAAGGTCAAGAACATCCAACGGGACCCTCGCGTCGCCGTGGCCGTGTCAGACCCGACCAACCCGTCGCGGTACTACGCGATCCGAGGAGAGGTTCTGAGCCTCACCACCGACGGCGCCGCCGAGCACATCGAGCAGCTCGCGCAGCGCTACCTCGGGACGCCGTATCCGTGGTACGGCGGCCGCGACCAGACGCGCGTGCTGCTCACCATCCAGGCGCACAAGATCCACTCGATGGGCTGAAGTCGGCCGCCCCAGGGCTGGTCAGGCTCGGGGCGCCGGCGCTGCGGACCCAGCGTCCCCATCGCCTGAAACGTGTGCAGCGTCCGTACACAACGTCCGCGGAACGCACCGATCCTCTTGCGGATGATCGCATTCGCCAAATTGCGGGAGCTGTGCACACGAGCGCATCGGCGACATTCCGATCGCCGTAGCGCGTCACCTCGGGGCTGCATCCAGGCCCCAGGGTCCACGCTGCCGAGCCGGCTCTGCGTATGCAGTCGGGGTGGCCTCCCCGGCTCGGCGAGCGCCCCGCTTACGGCGAGGACGAGGGCGAGCCGAAGTTCCGGGTCACCGCCGTTGGGAGGGTAGGTCGGGCGTCGCGGCGATGTAGTACAGGGCGGTCTGGTCGCGCAGGCCACGTGCACATGGGTCGGGTGGCCATCTGGCGGCGGCGTTTGAGGTCGATGAGCCCTTGGTCCCGGGCTAGTCCCTCGCGTGGGCTGGCTGACGGACGAGTTGCCCGAGGGGCCTATGCCAAGATCATCGAGCGCGAGGTTTCGGTACCCGAGGTGGTCGCCCCGGAGGGGTGACCCCCCGCTGGTACATTGGCGCGGTGTCACGGCGAGCTGAACGGGGCGGGTGTGGCCGTGGGCCGATGGGCGATCCAGCCGGCCTGACCCTTTCGCGCCGTGAGGTCCTGCAGGTCGGAGCCGTGGGTGCCGCTGCGCTAGCGTCGGCCGGCGTCCTGTCTCCGCCTCTCGCCCGGGCGGCGAGGGCCGCGGTGAGCGCGCCGACCGCCCCGGGCGTGTACGAGCTCAACCAGGGGTGGCTGTTCGGCGGAGCCTACGTCAGCGGCGCCGAAGCGCCCGGTTACTCTGAGAGCGGCTTCTCCGAGATCACGCTGCCTCACATCGTCACGCCTCTGTCCTGGGGCGACTGGGACGCCACCTCATGGGAGACGGTGTGGATCTATCGCAAGCACCTTGCCCAGGCGAGCGCGAGCGCCGGGCGGGTGTTCGTCGACTTCGACGGCGTCATGAGCAGCGCTACGGTGTTTCTCAACGGGCTTCAGATCGCTCAGCACCAGGGCGGCTATCTGCCCTGGTCGGTGGAGCTCACCCAGGGCCTCACGGCGGTCGACAATGTGCTCGCTGTGCTGGTCGACGGCCGCTGGTCGCAGGTCCCGCCCGACGGGGCCTCCGGCGGGGCCTGGGCCGTCGACTACCTGCAGCCCGCCGGCATCTACCGTGAGGTGGCGCTGCGCGTCACGCCCCAGGTTTTCATCTCTGACCTGTTCGCCAAGCCCGTCAACGTGCTGAGCTCGAGTCCCAGCATCGAAGTCCAGGTCACGATCTCCGCGGCGCGCATCCCCAGTGGCCTGGTGCCGGTCACCGCCGCGCTCGTAGACGGCTCGACGCAGCTGGCGACTGCGGACGCCACCGCCGCGGTGACCGGCGCCGGCGACACGGTGATCGTGCTCACCATTTCCGGCCTTCCGGGTGTGACCCGGTGGTCACCTGACAACCCCAAGCTCTATCAGGTCAGCGCGACCATCCAGGCCGACGGCGTGTCCCACACCGTTGAGGTCAACACCGGCTTTCGCGAGGCGACCTTCGAAGATGGCGGTTTCTACCTCAACGGAGAGCGGCTGGAGATCTTCGGACTGAACCGCCACCAGCTCTTTCCCTACACCGGGATGGCGGCTCCCGAGCGCCTGCAGCGCCGCGATGCCGAGCGGCTCAAGGACGAGCTGAACTGCAACATGGTGCGCTGCTCGCATTACCCGCAGTCCCCGCACTTCCTGGATGCCTGCGACGAGCTCGGGCTGATGGTGTGGGAGGAGCCACCCGGCTGGCAGTACGTTGGCGACGCGGCTTTTCAGAGCATCGTCGTGCAGAACATGCACGACATGGTGGTCCGCGATCGCAACCGCCCCTCCGTGATTGTCTGGGCCACCCGCCTGAACGAGACCGCCAACGAGCCGGCACTCTATGCCCAGACGCGCCAGCTTGCCGACACGCTCGACGGCTCGCGTCAGACCACCGGTGCGATGTCCTTCCAGAGCACGACGTCGGGCTGGGCCGAAGACGTCTACGCCTACGACGACTACCACTCCTCCAATGGCAACGCGATCCTTGAGCCGCCGATCTCAGGGGTCCCGTACATGGTCTCTGAGGCGGTGGGGGCGCTCGACGGAGCGCCGCTGTACCGCTGGGTCGACTCCGAAGCCACACTCGCGACTCAGGCGCGCATGCACGCTCAGGTCCACAACATCGCGCAGTCCAACAGCGCCTACGCGGGACTGCTGGGCTGGGCCGGGATCGACTATGCCTCGCTGAGCGGAGGCAACCGTATCTGGCACAACGTCAAGTGGCCGGGCGTGCTCGACACCTTTCGCGTGCCCAAGCCCGCGGCAGCCTTCTACCGCTCCCAGGTCGACCCCTCGGTGTCGCCGCTGATCGCGCCTGTCTTCTTCTGGGACTTCGGTCCGAGCTCTCCATCAAACGGGCCCGGAACGGGAGCGATGATCGCTACCAACTGCGATCGGCTTGAGCTCTACGTAAATGGAGCCCACTTCACGACCGGGACCCCGGACACTGCGCACTACGGCAGCCTCGCCTACCCCCCGGTGTTCGTGGACCTGACTGTGAGCGGGACGGGCTCGCCGGAGCTGCGCATCGACGGTTACGTCGGATCGCAGCTGCTCACCTCGCTCAAGATGTCCTCGGATACGAACACGGACCACCTGGCGCTCGCGCTCGAGGACGCCTCGATCCAGGGTGACGGAACCGACGCCACGCGTTTCACCTTCCGGTCGCTGGACGCCTATGGCAACCAGCGCCCTTATCCCAGCGGCGACGTCACCCTCTCGCTCAACGGCCCGGCCGTGCTGGTCGCTGACAACCCGTTTCCTTTTGCCACCTTCGGCGGAGTAGGCGGCGCCTTCATCAGATCCCAGCCCGGAACATCAGGAACCGTCACCGTCACCGCGACCCATCCCACGCTCGGGCAGGCTCTCGCTCAGCTAACCGTGGAGGCCGCGTCGGACGGTGCCGGCAGCCCCGGAGTATCTGCACCCACCGTGGTGGGGAGCGCGCCTGGGCCGCCCGGCACGCCGCCGCCCTCCAGCGCGCCGGCGGTGTCCGGCACATCGCCGCCGGGCGTCGCCAGCGTATCCAAGGCTAGCGTCCGCGCGGCCCTGGCCGCGATACTCAGGCCCCGCGGCCGCCAAGGCAGGATCCCCCAGCTGCTCAGGGACCGGGGCTACACCGTGAGATTCAACGTACCGTCACCCGGCAGGCTCGTGATCAACTGGTATTACCTGCCCCAAGGCGAGCACCACGCCAAGCGCAGAAAACCCCGGCAGATCCTGGTCGCGACGACGACTGACCGGCTGCGCAAGGCCGGCGTCGTGCCTGTCAAGATCAGGCTAACCCCGCGCGGCAGGTCACTGCTGGCGCACGCCCAGCACCAGCGGCTAACGGTGCAGGCGAGCTTCACGCCCGCCGGGCAGCCGACGGTGCGAGCCTCGAGGGTGATCAGCCTCAGTCGCTGAGGCGGCGCTCGTCTCGGTGATGCTAACGGTCGACTCTGGGCGCGTTGCCGATCTCGGCGTGACACACGTACGAGTACGCGACCCGCAGGTCGCGACGATCCGCTAGTCAACGATCATCCGCTGAGACGATTGAGTCTGACAGCACCCCGCCAACAGGGTTGATAGCCGCCACCACCTCGCAGCCCGGCCGTCAGACTTCTGCGTTGGCGTCCACGCGGCAGTCTCGATTGGACGGCCGCTCTCCGCGCCGACCGGTGGCCGCGCCGGCATGGCTGCTCCAGACGTCAAGCCGCCACAAGCGCCGGCGAAGCGCGCCGCTGGGCCGGTGACATTCCTCGGCGCTTAAGTTGTGCATCGTGGCGGGTCCCGCAAGCCATCGCGCGCGCCCTGCGACCGGCGAGAACCGCGAGCTGGGCAACGATCGCATTCGTCGTGTCGCCGATGTCGGCGCTGAAGATCTCCAGGGCGCATACCGACGGCCAGGATCAGAGGCCCGGTCCGGCCTCCTGGGCCCCAGCGCCGGTGCGCCGGGGCAGGCTCTGCGTAGACCATATGGAGTGTCGGTCCGTCCGCTGTGAGGGGTAGAAGGGGCCGGTTCGCCCACGGTGTTCGTGGGGGTGATGTTCTTGCCGCGCGGCTGGTACCCGCGCGGCGGCCCACAACCGCATAGGAGGAACCAGCCATGGCGAAGGCTAGATCCCTCGTCGGTTTGGACGTGCACGCGGCGAAGATCGTCGCGGCGGTCCTGGACGCCGACACGGGCGAGCTTGAGGTGTTGGTGATGAGCGGCGACAACGGTGGGGCGGCCGCGTTCTGCGCTGGCCTGCCGCGGCCGGTCAGGGTTGCGTATGAGGCCGGCCTGACCGGGTATCCGCTCGCGCGTGAGCTGGCCAAGCGAGGGGTTGAGTGTGTGGTCGTGGCGCCATCGAAGATCCCGCGCGCGACCGGCGACAAGGTCAAGAACGATCGGCGTGACGCGGAGCACTTGGTCCGGTTGCTGCTGGCCGGGAAGCTGCATCCGGTGCGGGTCCCGGGCCCGGAGGAGGAGGCGTTGCGTGATCTCGTTCGCGCGCGGGAGACGCTCAGACTGGATTTGATGCGCGCTCGGCATCGGCTGTTGAAGATGTTGATGCGCCACGGCGTGGCGTTCGACGACGGGCACGCGTGGACGCAGCGACACCGCGCGTGGCTCAAGACGGTGGTGTTGGAGTGGCCGGCGGCGCAGACGACGCTGCTTGACCTGGAGGGCGTGATCGACGTCCTGGTGCATCGCCGCGAGCATCTCGAGCGGGAGATCGTCGCGAACGTGCCCGGCTCACCGTGGGAGACACAGGTCGGGCGGTTGCGCTGCCTGCGCGGAATCGACACGCTGACCGCGGTCGGCAAGACGCTGACCGACCGCCAAGCCGGACAGCCGCCCGCGGCGGTGGCTGTCGCGTGGACCGCGCAACGCCGGCTGTATCGCACCTGGACCCGGATGGAGGCGCGCTCCAAACGACGGACCCTGATCGCGGTCGCCGCCGCGCGCGAGCTGGTCGGGTTCTGCTGGGCGATATCACCCAGATCGAATAGACGCCGCACCCTCACATCTCGGTCGGCTGGGTCGGTGGCGGCCCGGGACGCGCGGGGAACCCGCGATTTGCCTATGAGCAGCCCCTTCCGGGGGTCACGCTCGATCTCTTAGACAGCGGCACCCCACACGAACCATGGCCCTGCGGCCACCCGGATCCGCGCATATCAGTCTGACCCGCAGCGCGCACAGCAACCCGGGCCGCCACCCACCCAGCCCACCCCCACACTCACGGCCACACCGACCGCGACAGCGCGAAATTCACACGCCCAGGTTGACAAACCACTCTCCATATCAGGCAAATGGCTGACTCTGCCCGCCTATGCCTGGCCCCTGCATTCGGCGAGCCTCGGGTTTCAGGGTGACGGTCTTGGATGGCGGCCTGCTCCCATCCTCGTGTGAGCAGAGTCGGAATGAGTCAAGAACGGGGTGCGTGCCAAGGAGCGGGTGAGCGGCTTGACGCGATCGCGCTGCCAGCAACGATGGTGAGCAGACACGCGGCGAAGCCGACCGCTGCGATGTCGCTCACCTCGAGGACGAGCAGCGCCCCGATGACGGCGCCGGCGAGCATCGCTATCACGGCGAGCAGGCGGCGGATGACCGCAAACTGGTCGTGCTGACGCAGGTCGGCGGCGATGCCGGTCAGGGTCATGGTGAGCACCGTCGTCGTGAGATCGAAGACCTTGAGCTGACGCACGGCCGCGTTCTGTAGCCCCATCGCCAGCGCCAGCAGAGCAGCGATCGCGTCTCTCGCCCCCGAAGCAGGATGCGCCCCCGCGAGCATGAAGGTCACGAGGGCAACAACGACGAGCAAGAGCTCGCCGCCGGCAACGCCAGCGAGTAGGTGGCCGCGATGGACGCCCACCCGCTCGCTGACAGCGCCGAAGGCCGCAGCGCCGAGGAGGAACCCAGCGAGCGCTGACAGCGAGGCCGACAACGAGAACCCACGGGCGCCGGCAAGAGCGAACCCGACAAAGACGACGTTGCCGGTCATATTCGCGACGAAGACCCGTCCGAGACTCAAGATGCTCACGGCGTCGACGACGCCCGTCAGCACGGTGAGCACAAGCATGAGTGCCGGAAGCGGGCCGTGAGCGGGATCGGCGACAAGCCGCGTCAGCGATCCGCTGGAGCGGACATCGCTCATCTGCTGTACCTGGGGAGAGCGCCGTCGTGGCGCATCTAGCCGGCCTGACCGAACATGCCGCGAACGTCGCCGCTGAGCGGTGCGCCGTGCCCGACGCACAGTCGGGCTGGCTCGAGCTCGAGCAGCGTGAGCGCAGTGCGCGCCGCCTGTTCGGGATCGATGTTGAATACGCCGACGATCGGACGTCCGTCATGACTGGCGAGCGCGTCGGCGGCGATCAAGGTCCGGTGCTCCGGGATCCAGACCGCGAGCTGGCCGGGGGTGTGTCCCGCAGCGCCGATCAGCTCAACTCCGACCTCCCAGTCCAGGGCGGCGCCGGGTAGCAGCAGTCGATCGAGCTCAACCGGCTGCGCCGGGGGAACGTGAGCCATGGTCTGCTCAAACAACGGGCGTTCCCAGTCGGCCAGCCGTGGCGCCGCCAGCTGGGTATGTCCCGCGAAGACGTCCGCTTCCCGCTCCGGTCCGAGCACGTCGGCCCCAGTACGTAAGGCGATCTGGTGCGCCGACCCGCAGTGGTCGGGGTGAGCATGGGTGAGCAACACCTGGCGGACCGGGACAGCGGCGTTCGCTGCCCCGAGCCGATCGGCAAGTGCATCGAGGATCGCGTCGTGCTGACCAGACACGTTGGCGTCGACAAGCACGACGCCGCCGCGATCGCGTATGGCGTAGCAGGCGACAACCGGCGTGCGCAGACACCACAGCCAATCATCCAATTCTTCAAACTCCAACGCCAGGGGCAACACGCCTCAAGCGTGCCGAGAATCCGCGACCACTGCAACCAGCTAGCTGACCAACCTTGCGCGGCTCTCCGTGCGAACGAGCCGAAGTCGCCGTCTCTCACCGACTCAGACGCGAGCGCCCAGCCGCACCTATGCACGCCGCGGATCCCGCGCCGATCCCCGGCGCCCCGCTCGGCGAGGTGCGCGTCTCACGTACCAGGGGTTATCGGACGTGCCCGGGGTGCGCTGATGCCGGATTCCGCTAGGAGCAGTCGCCAGACTGGGGTGGGCGACATCGCGCCTACGCCCGCGCCGAGCTGACGCCGTGATCGACAAGATCGCCAGACACCAGCCCGCTCGCGGCTTGTCGCGTGAGCGCCGTATCGCTTCCCGACGCGTCGACTAGTTTGAGGGGGTGAGCCTTTCCACCCGCCCGCTCGAGCCGCCTCCTATGCGTCCGGGGCGCTGGCCCGGCCGGCGGCCTTCGGCGCACCGTGCGATTGCCGTCGCGTACGTGACCGCGATCTTCATGACCGCGATCGACATGCAGATCGTCAATGTTGCGCTGCCGACGCTGAGCCGGGAGTTCAACGCGCCGTTGTCGGACGTGCAGTGGACGGTGATCGCCTATCTGCTCACGCTGGCGGTGGTGATCCCCGCCTCGGGGTGGATCGGGGACCGGATCGGGACCAAGCGCACGTTCCTGTTCGCGCTGGCGTTGTTCACCGCCGCGTCTGCGCTGTGCGGAGCGGCGGACAGCCTTCCTGAGCTGATCGCCGCCCGAGCCCTGCAGGGAATCGGCGGCGGCATGTTGACGCCGACGGGAACCGCGATGCTGTACCGCGCCTATGGGCCTGCCCAGCGGGCTCGGATGTCGCGGACACTGATCCTGCCGATCCTGGTCGGGCCCGGCGCAGCGCCGATCCTCGGCGGCGTGCTGACCCAGACGCTGTCGTGGCGGTGGGTGTTTTTGATCAACGTGCCGGTCGGCATCGTGATGCTCGCGTTCGCCTACCTGTATCTGCCCGAGCGTCGGGAGGCGCCGAGCGGCCGGCTCGACGTGCGCGGGGTGCTGCTGTCGGGGGTCGGCCTGAGCGCGCTGATGTACGCGATCAGCGAAGGCGCGGTGGTCGGATGGGGGGAGCCGCAGATCCTCGTCACCGGAATCGGCGGGATCGCGCTGCTGTGCGCGTTCGCTCGGGGAGCGCTGGGAGCGACCGAGCCAATCCTGCGGCTGGGGCTGCTGCGAGAGCCGCTGTTGCGCGCCACCAACACCGTGTTCGTGCTGACGACCGGCGTGTTCCTCGCCAGCCTCTACCTGACGCCGATCTTCCTACAGCAGGTGCTGCACCAGTCGCCGATCGCCTCGGGCACGACCACGTTCGTCGAGGTGATCGGCGTCGCCGTCGGGTCCCAGACCCTCGGCCGGCTGTACCCGCGGCTCGGGCCGCGGGCGCTGGCCGAGATCGGCGCGATCACCCTGACCGCGTACATGGCGCTGTTCCTGCTCGTCTCTCCTGGCGTGAACATGTGGCTGGTGCGGGCGCTGATGTTCGTCGGCGGGGTCGGCAATGCCGGGGTGTTCCTGTCGATCCAGACCTCGATGTTCACTCACATCTCCAGGGAGGACATCGGCCACGCGTCAGCGATCTACAACACGATCCGGCAATCGTCGATCGCGCTGGACATCGCCGTGCTCACGACGGTCGTCGCGGGCGCTGGCGGCGGCCTGGCGGCGTTTCACGATGCGTACCTGACGGGGGCGATCCTCTGCGCCGTCGGCTGCCTGCTGGCATGGAGGCTGATCAGCACCGACGCGGCCCGCTCGACGATGGGCCGGCCGTCAGCGCCCCAGCAGCGCGGCCGGGCCGCCGCGGCCGAGACCGCCGGCGACTGACAGAGGCTTCACCCGCGCCGCCATCCGTTCCTAGCTGTGTTGCCGCTGTTGCGGCCACGCCATCCGCTGGCGGCGAGGAGCTGCCTCACGCGAACCCGACGACGATATCGCCGGCGAACATGCGACGGCCTGTTGGTTGACGTCTCACGCGGGATCGACCCACGGACGCGCCTTCAACCGACTGCTCGAATCCCCGGGTCAGAGGACCGACGTGTCGCACATAGGGTGCCCGCACGTTCTTCGCACGCACGGGGGGTTATCCGAACCGGTCGGCGGAGCAGCCGGCACACAAATCCAGTGGTTGGCGCGACAGAGCGCGCCGACGGTGGTCCTCGCCGATTCGCGGCATTGCCACCGAGGATCTGCCTACGCACCAGAGCAGATGAAGAGCCTGTCCTCGTAGTCCTGCAATCGGCGACTGGGCGCGATTCCGTCCCCGGGACGGAGGGAGCGGCGTGGCCAGGCTTGTCCGAACGCGGCAGCGTCGAGACCGGAGCCATACCGCACCGAGGCTGCTCCCTTTGCGTGATAGCGGGAGCGGGGCGCAGTAGGTGATCGCAACGTCGAGCCGTTGCGACCTACGACCCGGCCACTAGCGGTAGGCCGGCTGTTTGCTGTCGGGGTCTGCGGCGACCGCGTCCAGGCGCCGATCAGCAAGCAGTCGCTCGATCACCGGCACGGTCGCTCCTACCCCGGCCCAATGCGGGTCGATGTCTGCTGCGACGCACCACGTGTGGTCCGACGGCCACACCAACGCGGGCGTGCCGCCCTGCGAGAACTCCGGCCGGCCCCAGATCCCAGCCTCGGTTGGCGTGCCCCAGATCTCAGCGTCTGAGAGCGCACCGCGAAACAGAAAGAAGGAGCGCAACGCGATGTGAGCGCCGCGGGGAACACCGAAGGTCGGCCATCGGTGAGCTGACTCCGGAAACCCCCATCCGTCCCAAAGACCGAAATAGCAGTCCGAGGGATCCGCGGTCTCCGTGGCGAGCAGCTGCACCAGAACGCGCCACTGTTCGGTCTCGCTGGGTGAGGCGTCGACATCGACCTCGAACTCCTGCTGGCCCTGGTGGGTGGGGTCGGGGATGTATCGCACGCGCGCGTAGGCCGCGAACCCGGGTGGTCCGAAAGTCACGAGTCGATCCCACGAAACGTCACTCGACACGATCCAGTTGGCCGACGAAAGGTCTGAACAGATGGCGAGCGACACGGCAGCACTCTATAGCCGGGTCGCTCGCAGAGCTCCGGCATTCTTGAGCGCTCATAAGACGCCGGCTCCTGCTCCTGCAACGTCGCCCAGCGGCAACCGGACGACGCGGGTCTGACTGCTGCTGTTAGCCCGGACCGGCCATCTGGCTGGCGCTGCCGCTTCAGGCGTAAAGCGACCATAGATGCGGGCCAAGCGGTCGCGGAGACCGCCACCGGAGCCATGCACAGTGACGTTGCCTGCGCATCGCCGGGGTTCCGGACCGCTGAGACGGAGCCCCGCTTACGGCGACACGGAGCACTCGGCTCAGGAGGACCGTTGAGCGAACTATCGATGCTCGATGAGGAGGGCAAGATGCAATCCGGTCTGTATGACGCCGCTGGCCGTCGCCGTTCCCCGGTCACGATGCCTGGTTTTCATCTGGGTTGTGCTCCCCGGAACAAGGGCCAGCGATCGCTCGCGGACCCTCTCACGGTGGAGGAGATCATCACGGTGATGCGCGAGGCCGGCGACAGCGCCGACGGTGCTCGCCTGCGGGCGTTGATCGTGATCTTGTGGCGCGCGGGTGCGGATCGGTGAGGCGCTGGATCTCGCCGAGACCGATCTCGACCCATCACGCGGCGCGGTGCTGGTGCGTCGCGGTAAGGGCGGTCATCGCCGCGAGGTCGGAATGGATCGCTGGGCCTGGTCGCAACTGGAGCCGTGGATCGCCGTCCGGCGCCAGCTGCCGGTCGGCGCGCTGCTGTGCGGGACCCGCGGAGCGACTGCCGGTCGTCACTGGGAGCCCTCTTCGGCGCGCAAGCAACTGGCGCGAACCGCCGAGAAGGCGGGCATGCGAACCTCGCGGTCACCTCCATTTACCTGCAAGGGATCGATAGCTCGGAGATCATCCATACCGTCCACTCGGGGCCCGCTCCGGTGATCCCGGCCACCGCCGGCCTGCACACCATGCCCTAGATCGGTCGCGGACGGCTCGCTTCCCGCGCAACGCGCGACTTGTGACGCCTGTGCCGAGAGATGCGTCCTGAGACCGAAGCGGGTGCTGGCAATGGGCCGGCGTGTTTGACTATCTTGGCCATAATGGTCATAGTGTTGCTGTGACCATTCTTTCTGTCAGCGTCGATCAGTCGGATCCGACCGCGCTTCACGATCAGGTCGCTTCCGAGATTCGCCGCGCGATCGCGGCAGGCGAGGCGGCGCCCGGTGACCGGCTGCCTCCTGCAAAGGATTTCGCCGCCGTGCTTGGCGTGAATTCGAACACTGTCCTGCGCGCGTTTCATCAGCTCCGCGATGAGGGGCTGCTCGAATTTCGGCGTGGCAAAGGCATAACCGTCACGGGTGCCCCCGAGCGAGGCCTCGTTCTGGCACGCGCAAGGGAGCTGGTCTCGTTCGCGCGATCGCAGGGAGTCCGTCCCGATGAGCTCGCTCGCTTGATCGAACAGATTGCCTCCAAGCCCTCCATCGACGCGATCGGACAATGAAGACCGACATCTACCCACGGAGGCCGGACTCTGCCGTCACGGCTCCCGAGCCGATCGAGAGCCCGATCCCTCAGGTTCTGATTCCGGAGGTCCGGCAGCACGCCCGCCGCCGACGTCTGAGAAACCTTGCCGCCGTGCTCATCTCGGGCGCAACCGCAGCGGGTCTGCTCCTATCTCTAGGGTCAGGCTCGCCCGCCGGCAGCCGCGCCAGCCGACCGTCATCGCCATCTGCATCGGGCGCCACGCACACCGAGAGGGTGACCGAGGCGTGCAATAAGGCAGCCCCCCGGGGGCCACACGCCTGGCCAGTGCTAACTGCGGGACAGGCTGTGGTGAGCGACGCCCGCGGCCGATACATGGCCGTTGCCTACCACCCTACCGGCAGCCGGGTCTTTGCTTGCATCACCAACGGCAGCGGTGGAACCGCGACTGAGGACAGCAGCTTCGGCCAGGGCGGGATCCCGAAGCCGCGAGCCGATGAGATCACCAATGTCGGAGGAGGGGCCGGCGCCGCCTCAGGGTTCGCCGGAGGCAATACCAATCAACCGCTCTCGCAGCACCCCGACGAGGGCAGCGCCCTTGGGCAGAGATTGCAGCGTGTGGTCTCACGGGGCGTGGAGTCAGACGTATTCGGGATGGCAGGCAACGACGTCTCCGCGGTCACGTTTGACTTCACCGACGGGCTGACCGTCGACGCGACGATTCAGAACGGTTGGTACTTCGCATGGTGGCCAACTCTGGACCACCCGACATCCGTACAGATAACAACCACATCCGGGCAAACGCAAACAGAGAAATGCTCGTCGCCATCCCAGTCCGGCTCACGGCCACCATGTTGACGAGCAGTGCCAGCGGACTGCGCGCCAACGTATCCCATTCACAAATGCGCCGGTGTTCGATAGCCGCGAGTTGCGCCATCACCCGGAAGCGGGCACCAAGCCGGAATCCGCACCGTCCCTCCTCGTCCCCAAATCCGCGACTCCAGCACCTGGGTCGCACCTAAGCACGAGGACTGATGTAGAGGCCGCCGTCTGGGCCCTCCTTACTTGTGCCGGCTGTGGGATGTCAAGGCGTTGGTGCTCCTTGGTCTGTGGCGCGTGGGTGGTGCGTGGGCGCGTTGTGGGGCAGGGTGTTGTCCGCGGACGCCCAGTCTTACTTTGGCCCTCGACGCGGGGTGGCTCCCGGTCGGGTACATGATGTGATGGGTGTTCCGGCAGATGGTGGTGCGGCCGCTCGGTCTAACTAGGCCGGCCCCCGCGGAGCGGGGTCGGCAGGAGGGCTTTGGGAACTGGCCGCGGTTCATCTTTGATGGGTGGGCTTGCCGCGTGACGGTGATAAGGCGTCGTTTAGGTCGCGACCGGCTCCAGAGCTTGGTCGCCGAGGCCGCGCAGGACGTGGTAGCTGCGTTTGAGCAGCTTGCGCGCGATCGCGACGCACGCTCGGTTGCCGCCGAGCCGCGCGGCGAGCTGTTGGTAGTAGGCCCGGTCGGGGCTGCTCGGGCGCCTGGCGGCCTGCGCCGCTTCATACAGCGCCCAGCGCAGCGCGGGCGGTCCTTGGCGGGACAGGTGTCCGGCGGCTCGATGCTGATCGGACTGATAGACGGTGACGTCCAGGCCGGCGTAGCGGACGGCGTCGCGGGAGTTCTGAAAGCGGCGGGTGTCGCCGAGCTCGGCCAGGAGTGTGACCGACGTCAGCGGGCCGATCCCGTAGATCCGATCGATCAACGCGCGGCAGCCGGGCTGGGTGCGGGCATACGCGCGCAGCGCCAGATCGACCGGGCCGATCTGTATCTCGATCGCGTCGATCATCTCCAGCGCGATCGTCAGCTGCTCGCGCGCGGCCGCGGGAAGCTTCAGCGCGGCGATCCGGTCGCGGTTGGCGAGGGTCAACAGCTTGCGCGAGCGTGGGGCGCCATGATGGAAGAGCACCGAGTGCATCCGCTGCTGCCATTCGGTGCGCTGGTGCACCAGCGTGTGGCGGCACCGCACCCGGGCGCGCAGGTCCAACAGGTGCGCTGGCGCGATCCACGACTCCGGGAGCCGGCCGATGAGCAGCAGCTCTCGCAGATGCCGGGCGTCAGCCCAGTCAGTCTTCGCCCGCTGCTTTTTGCCTTTCAAGCCGCTGGTTTCCGCCGGCTCAGCGAGATGCGCATCAGCACCGACCCGCTGCAGTTCCTCGACCAAGAACCGCCAGCCTGTCGTGGCCTCCAGCGCGACCTCGAGCCCGGCGCCGTCAAACCCCGCCAAGAACTCGCGGACCGCGCCACGGTCAGCCGGCGCGATCCTCGTGCGGGAAATCTCACCGGTGATCGTGTCGATCCACTCCGCGGTGATCTGCTCGCGGTGCTGGTCCATGCCCATCACGATGGTCATCAGATCTCTCCCCCTTCGACAGCCGAGATGTGCCGACGCGCCAGACAGCAGCCAGGCGCGCAAGGCATCGCATACCGTGAACCACGGTCGGTACCTCCTGATCGAATGGCCGGCCGCGCGGCCGCAATCCGCGCGCGCCTACACCGCCGTTCGACGCGGAGGACCGGCCACCTTTACCGCCCGACACGCCAACGGCACATCTCATCGATCGGCGACAACCACTTCCCCGAATCGCCGGTTCGTGCGAGCGCATTCGTCTGCTCGCCGGCGCTCGAGCGGACGCGTCCTGGGGCCGGAAGCCGTGGCGCTGTCTCGCGCCCACCGATACGCGTGCCTTAGGTAGAGTCCGGGCGTGCCGAGCGTGGCCGAGGACCTAAAGCGGGTTCCGCTATTCAGTGGGCTCAGCCAGCGCCAGCTGCGCCAGCTGGTCAAAGACTTCAGTGAGCGTCGCGTTCCCGTCGGCACGCTGCTGGTGAAGCAGGGGGAGATGAGTGGTGTCGCCTTCTTCGTCATCGCCGAGGGCGAGGCCGCCGTCATCGTCGATGGCGCGCGGGTCGCCACGTTGGGGCCCGGCGACTATTTCGGCGAACTCGCGATGATCAGCCAACGCGAGCGCATCGCCACGGTCGAGACGCTGACGCCGGTGCGCTGCCACACGATCCGATTCTGGGATTTCAGGGCGTTCGCGAAGAAGAATCCTGACGTGATGTGGAAGCTCCTCCAGCACCTCGCGGGGATCCTGTTCGAGGTGCAGAGCCGTCACGGCGCGCGACAAGCCGAGATTGCGTCCCCCTAAGGCTGGGCTGTGTAGATCCCACACGGCTCGAAAAGCGGCGGCACCACCGCCGTCGCTGCTTGAGACGATAGGGATCGCCCGCTCACGCGGACCGGCGGCGGTGACCGGCTTTGCGGAGGCATCGCCGCGGTTCTGGATGCTGTCGCGCCCGCCCTGAATTCGGCGAGAAGCGTGTCCGAATCAGCTGGCTCGCGTGACCGCATTCGTCTGACCGCCGGTGCCCGAGCGGACGATTCCTATGCCACGACTCCGCGCGTCAGCTGGCGCCTGGCGGGCGAGTCGCTGCGCGATCGCAACGGCCGACTCGCCACGACGCTCGGCCCGTGCCGCGGCGCGCTAGTCGGCGATGCCATAGCCCCTGTCCAGAGGCAGTTCTCCGCCGGCTGGGCGCGGCGCTTCTGATCGGGCAGCGAGCTCATGGCCGGCGATCGAATGAGGCGGGTTGTCCCCCGCCGGCCGCAGACTGCTGCCCATGCGAATCGCCACCCAGGCTGTGCGAAGACCCGGATGAGGCGGTGTGGTTGTGGCTGACTTTTGGCCCAACCGCCGCCTGGAGCGTGCCGAGCCGAGGCGACCCGCCGACAACTGAATGCCCTGCAAACCGGCGCTTTACGAGGGTGAGCGAGGGGACTCGAACCCCGACCGCCTGGACCACAAATAGGCGCCGAGGGATTGACCGAGAAGTATGATTTGCCAGCATTTGCGCTGCAAAAATGCGATTTCTGAGTTGAGTCGAGTTGCTCGGAGTTGACGCGACTTCCGGTCGAAGTGGTACAACGAGTGGTACAACGCGATGGCGGCTTCAGAAGCAAAGCGAACAGCCGTGGCGCGCACGCAGCGCGGCGCCCGCTACGGCGCCGGCACGCTGGTGAGCCGCGCCGGACCCAACGGCAACACCTGGATCGCGAAGTGGCGCGACGGCGGGCGCCAGGTGCAGCGCGGGCTGGGGTTCGTGCACTCCAAGAAGCACCCCGGGGGTCTGACCCGCGCCGAAGCCGAGGTGGCGCTCGGCAGACTCCGCGAGCAGGTGGCAGTCGCGCGCGCCGACGCGCGTGCGGCTGAGGCGAAGCGAGCGGCGGAGGAGCAACGCCGACCGTTGGCGGTCGTCGGAGACGCGCTGATCGCGGCCAAACGGGCGGCGGGACGCAAGCCCTCAACGATCGAGGCGTACTCGTACTGGCTGCGGATCCACATCATCGACCACTTCGGGCCGATGCCGGTCGGCGAGATCACACGCGATGACGTCCGTGGCTTCGCCGCCGCCCTGGAGCGCAAGGGCCTCGCTCCCAAGTCGCGAGCCAACGCACTCGGGACGCTCCACTCGCTGGTCGAGTTTGCGATCGACGAGGGCTGGATGATCGGCGAGAACCCAGTCAAGCGGGTCGCCAAACCGACGCTCGCGGACACCGACCCCGATGTCCGCTTCCTCGAGACAGAGGAGGTCGAGGCACTGCTGCGCGCGGTACCCGACGACCCGCTCGGCCGGGTCGAGCGCGTGATGTACCTGACCGCCGCGATGACCGGGATGCGCCAGGGTGAGCTGTTCGCGCTGCGCTGGCGCGACGTCGACTGGAGCGCTCGGCGCATCCGGGTGCGGCGCAACTATGTCCGCGGCGAGTTCGGCACACCGAAGTCCAAGCGCTCGTCTCGGAGCGTCCCGCTGGCCAGTCGCGTCGCCACCGAGCTCGAGCTGCTGTCCCGGGACTCGCAGTACAAGCGTGACGACGATCTCGTCTTCGCGCATCCAGCGACGGGCACGCCAATCGATCGCTCCAAGTTGCTCAAGCGGTTCAAGGCCGCGCTGCGCCGCGCAGATGTTCGCGCCGTTCGCTTCCACGACCTCAGGCACACCTTCGGCACCCGTATGGCGGCGCAGGGAGTGCCGATGCGCGTGCTCCAGGAGCTGATGGGTCACCGCGACTTCAAGACGACGCTGATCTACGCCGACTACGCGCCGAGCGAGCGCGAGGCGGAGTGGGTCGAGGATGCTTTCCGCCCGAAGGCGCCAGACGTGACCGAGGAGGTGCACTCGTGAGTTTGGCCAACCTTGACCTGCTCGCCATGCACGTCCACGAGCCGCTGGACCTGTTCCGGATCGTGAAGGGCGCGACTCGCGGCGCGCCCGGCGTCCTTGACTCGCTGCGCTCCAACTACGAACGCGACGCCCCACCGCGAGGCATCGAGCAGGAATCGGCGCTGATCCACTTCGGTCTATCGATGTTCGTCTCCTTCGACGCGGCGGCCGATCGTGCCCGGCGTTGGCCAGCGCTCGGAGCCCAGATCGCACTTATCCGCCTCCAGCCCGCCAATGGGTTTCACGTTGCCGAGACGGGCGCGCGGGTGCACCGCACGGTGTGGGGCCGGCCCCTGCAGTTACTGGCTTGTGTCACCGATATCCTCCCCGTAGGAGCACAGTGATGGACTACTCCCTCTTCAGCAGCAGCGGCAACCTCATCGACTCGTTCAGCGACGAGACCGAGGCGCGCGCAGCGCTGCAGCGGATCGTCGAGGCTGAACCCGACGCGGCAGACGACGTCGCGCTCTTCATCGCGGACGAGGGCGGCACGATCGTCGAGGGTCCAATCCACGCAGTGCCGGCCTCGGTGCGCTGAGCGCCTCGGCGCGAGAGAGTTATCCCTTCCCCCGCCGCCTGTCGGCGACCATCGATCCGCCTCAGGAGCGCGTTCCGCGCGGTCGCGAGGTCGTACGTCGAGCGATCCAGGCATCAATGTCCTCGGGCCGATACCGAACCTCGCGGGGCCCGAGCCGCACAGTGGGGATCTCGCCGCGGCGGCTCATCGACCAGACCCGCGTCTTGGGCACCGACAGCAGCTGCGCCACCTGGACGGCCGTCAACAAGGGCTCGGGCATGGAAGAGGCTCCGCCGAGTCGACGGCGTCCGGCTCATGCACGATCGTGATGACGCTTGTCGCTGGCGTAAGTTACGAGGCCAGTCAGCTCTCGTCGGCTGACGTTCACGGCCGGGAAGCGTCGCCGGAGACGATGCAGGCCATCGCTGAGCGGCTCAGGCGCGCCGATGCGGCGTGGGAGCAGGCGCAGGCCGCCAGCGAGAACGTGCCGCCGGCCCCGGGCTTCGCGGACCGTATCCGCGCATTGGGGACCGCCTGCGAGCAGCAAGCGCGCTCGCTGGCCGAGGCAGGCTGGATCAAGGGGTTCGCCTGGACGCCGATCCCGGGAGCACGCGACATGACCATTTCCGCAGAGCTGCGCCCGGGCGCGAATCGACCCGGGCCCTCGGCGCTGTGGGAGCGGTTTGATCGCGCGGTGAACCGCCTGGGGGTCGCGATGGAGGGCCAGATCATGTACGTCGTCGCCTTTCGCTACCGCGACCTCGGCGCCGTCATGCACGAGATCGCCGACGTGTTGCTCGGCGAGTCACCCGATGCACGCGGGGGGCAGCAGGAATGACCGCTGGGACGTGCTCCGCGAGCTGGTCCGCAATTCCCAGCACTGCCCGGACTCAATTGCGGACGGCGGTCAGTGTGGCGGGTGGCTGAGGTGGTGAGTGGGTCATGATCCAGGGGGCCAGTCTGGGTCCGGGAACGTTGCGGGTGGGGCGGTTCATTGGACGGCTCGGAGTCGTGTCGCTACCGGCAGTAGAGGTGGTGCTTGACCTCGATCAGCGTGTCGTTCGCCGGCATGTGGCCAAGCTCGAGGCGGCGGGGTGGCTGGGACGGGCGCCGTGGGTCTGGGGCGAAGGCTCTGTCGTGTGGCTGACGGGCGCGGGCATCCAGGGCGCGGGTCTGGGTGGCGTGCGGGCCGTCAAGTCGCCGCCGGCTCCGACGACCATCGCCCATGGCGTGCTCGTTGGCTGGTCAGCCGCCCGGGCCGAGCACCGCGGCCGCACATGGCAGTCGGCCCGCGAGCTGGAACTGGACCGCGAGCGGTGGGCCGCTCCCATGCGCTGCGAGCGGGGCTACACCGAGCAGCTGCCCGACCTCGCTGTCTGGATCAAACGGTCCCAGGCGCCAGGCGCGGTGATCGCCGAGAGTGGCGGGCGCCCCGAGGACCGCCAGAAGATGATCCTCGAAGGCTGGCGCGACGCCCTGTGGTCTGGCCGCTACTTCGGTCTGCGATACGACTGCGCGAGCCCGTCCGTCGCGCGGTGGATCACCCGGCTGGCCAAGAAGGTCGGGCTGACCGGTCTGGACTTCACCGCCGCCGTGCAAACGACCGCCCAGCAGATCGCCGCCCTCCACCCCGGCGCCGTCCCCGTCGCCGCCGCCGTCGACGACGAGGCCAAGCCGTCCGGCGAACCGGTCTCGACGGCGTCCGACGATGAGGCCCAGACCGCACCAGCGCGAGCGCCTGCACCAGCGGTGCCGGTACAGGTCAGTTCGCTCGAGCCGCCGCCAGCACCGGAGCCCGAAACGGCCGAAGCCGACGCAGAGCGCGAGCGACGCTACCGCGAGATCTTCGGAATGGACGAACAGAAACCCCGGCGCCGATGGCGCCGCTGACGGTCGCTTCCCTCCCGCGAACCCAGAACCAGGGGTGTCCTGGGCGCCACACCCGGGCCAAGCAACTCTTCGACGGTTGAACGACAGCAACGAAGAGAGGGAATGTGCTCAGCCGATAGCGGTGACGCGCGGTGAAGACCGCCGGCTGGCGCCGGCTCCCGGCATCGACCTCGCTGCGCTCGGTGAGGATCACGCGACCGACCTCGGGGCCTGACACCCCCAGGTTGTCTCAGTTCCCGAGGTCAGCGATCACCTTCAGAGCGTCGCTCGTGCAGAGCCGCGCTCTCTCATATGCCCAAGGCTGAGCGGACAGTGCTTATCGTCACGAAAATGAGATCCAGGACTTTCCTGCGTACTTGGCCGCTCCGGCCATGGCCTGCGGGGCGCAGGCAAAGTCCGACGGCGGCCCGAGGATCGCGCTCGGGGTGACGGTGTGGGAGGCCAGTAGCGCGATTGTCTCGCGAAAGTCGCTCGGGTGGTCGTAGATCAGCGAGCCGATTACCCGGATCTGGTCTCGGACCACCGATGCAATCGAGACGGGGATATCGGCATCGGGGATGCCGACGAGGACCACCGTGCCCCCCGGCTGCACGAAGCGCAGCGAGCTGTGGATGCCGCCCTCTGATCCCGAGGTCTCGAACACCGACGGGTACGGCGGTTCGTCGGGTTCTGCCGGGACCGCCCCGATCTGCTGGGCGAGTTCGAGTCGCCCGGGATGGGGCTCTATGACGGAGACCTCGGCTCCCAGGGCGACTGCGAGCTGGCATAGGAGCAGTCCTTGGGAGCCGGCCCCGATCACCAGACAGCGATCCCCCTTGGCCAGGCCCCCGGTTCTCGCCGCGCTGCGGGCTACGGCCAGGGGCTCGGTGCACACCAGATCCTCGTGTGAGATCTCGTGGGGTGCCCGCCACGCGAACTGCGCCGGCACCGCCACCCGCTCGCGCAGGAACCCCGGGACGTTGATGCCGACGATGACGCGGTTGGGGCACGTCGAGGTGCGCCCCGCCTGACAGGCCGGGCACTGCTGGCACGGGTAGTTGGGCTCGATCACGACGCGGTCGCCGACACTGCGCTCTGAGACCGCGTCGCCCACCCGGAGGATGTGTCCGATGCCTTCGTGACCGACGATCCACGGGGATTCCGACGGCGGCCTCCGACCTGACCACAGCGCCAAGTCGGAGCCGCAGATCCCGAGCCCCGTGAGCTCGACGATCACCGATTCCGGGGTGAGCTCGGGCTCTGGCCAGTCATCGACGACGGTCAGCTCCCGAGGCTTGGTGAGCAGGGCGGCTCTCATGTCATCCTCCTGGAGGGACTCGCCCGGGTGTCGAGAACCCTCGCCGTCATCCGGTGCTCGCGTAGTAGTACTTCGTCCATTGCGGCGAGCTCGCCTGCTTGGTGGTGACCACCACGTTGGGCAGGAGCACGCTCTTTTTGATCTGCGACGTCTTGCCGGTCAGCGCGTCATCGCCGTACTCGACGCCCAGGGTTCCCTCGAGCACCGGCTGCTGGATGACCAGGGCCGAGATCTGGCCCTTCTTGAGCAGCTGGACCTCGGGCGGTGAGGCGTCATAGCCGATGTTGACGGCCTTCTTGCCCGTCGAGACGAGCGCCTGCGCCGTGCCCTCCGCGTTCGGCTCAGCGGCACCGAAGAACGCGCCGATGCTCGGATGCGCGCTCAGCACCGAGCGCGCCGTGGTCTCCGAGGAGGTCGGCGCCTGCTGGGTGTACTGGGTTGAGACGATCGAAATCCCCGGGTAACTGGACTTCAGCTCCTGCTTTACGCCTTGCAGGCGCTGCACCTGAGTCGTCGCCGTCGGACTCAGGCTCATCAGCGAGACCTGGCCCTTGGCGTGCAGCTGCTGGCCGATCACCTTGGCGGCGGCCTCGCCTCCCTGGAGGTTGTTCGACGTGATGGCGCTCACGATTCCTGAGCTGTCGGTCAGCCCGGTGTCGACCAGGACCACCTTGACGCCCTCGCTCATGCAGCGCTGGATGGCCGAGCGCATAGCCACCGGGTCGGTCGGGGCGATCAGGAGGAGGCTCGGACTGCGGGAGCACACCGCCGACACGACGGGCGTCTGCGCCGCCGGCGTGAAGTCAGCGGCGCCCTGGGTCGTATAGCTCATCCCGAGCTTCTTGGCTTCAGCCTGCACGCCCGCTCCCAGCGACTCATAGAAGGCAACGCCGGTCGCGCCGGGGATGAACGCCACCGAGTAGTGCTTGCCGGCGGAGCCTCCCGACGAAGAGCCGGCCGCTCCCGATGACGAGCTGGAGCTGCTGCTCCCGCAACCCGCGAGAGCGAGAACGAGGGCTCCGACACTGAGTACCAGCCTCACCGCGTGGCGCGGCGATGACGTTGTCATGCTGTCTCTCCTTGTTGTTGGTTGTGGCGCACCCCGCTGCGCCTCTGGACCCCCACCTGGTCGATGTAGACCGCGGCGATCAGCACGATCCCGACCGCGACGAGTTGCCAGAACGGCGGGACGTTGACGATGATCAACCCGGTCAGCAGCACCGAGATGATCAGCGTGCCGATCGCCGAACCGCCGATCGTGCCCCGCCCGCCGAACAGACTTGCGCCGCCGATGACCACCGCTGCGATCGCGTTGAGCTCGTCATTGGCGCCCGAGGTCGGCGATGCCGCGGCCAGCCGGGTCATCACGGTCACTCCGGCTACCCCGGCGAGCACCCCTGACAGGACGTAGACCTTCAGCAGATGACGCCGGTCGTCGACGCCGGCGCGGACCGCCGCCTCGCGGTTGTCGCCGATCGTGTAGGTGAAAGTCCCGAATCTCGTCTTGGCCAGGACGATCCCGGCCCCGACGGTGATCACCACGGTTACCAGCACCGGTATGGGTATCCAGCCGCCGAGGTTGGTGTTGCCGATGTTCCCGATCGCCGGCGGTATCTGGGTGATCTCCTGGCCGTTGTAGATCAGGTCAGCCAGCCCGGTGCCGATGCCCAGCGTCCCGAGGGTGACCACGAAGGAGGGGATGTCGTACCGGGCGATCAGCACCCCGTTGACGACGCCCACCAGGGCCCCGACGCCGATGGCCACGATGAACCCGATCGCGGTCACCAATCCGCCCGGGTGCCCGGAGGCAAAGAAGTGGGCCATCACCCAGCCGCCCGCCATTCCCGACAAGCCCAACGTGGCGCCCACAGAGAGATCGATGCCGCCCGAGACGATGACGAACGTCTCTCCGACCGCCAGCAACATGACCTCGGTGGCCGTCGAGGAGGTGTTCAGCCAGTTTGCCTTGGTCAGAAACGCCGATGAGGCGATCGAGAAGACGACCACGATCAGCACCAGGACGCCGAAGATCCAGTTCTCGCGCATCCAGGAGAGCCAGGCCGAGCTCAAGCGGCGCTGACGCGCCTCGGGCCCCGAAGGCGCGGCCGAAGGCGGCGGGGCTTGCACTCCGGATTGGCTGCTCATGATCCGCCCCGCCCCTCGGCGGCCGCCAGCTGGGGATCGCGCCGGCGCGCGCCCGTGATGTACCCGACCAGTGCGTCGACCGAGAGCTCGTCCTTGTCGAGGGTCGCGGCGACCTCCCCGAGCCGCAGGACGGTGACCCGATCACACACGCTGATCACGTCTTGCATCTGGTGGCTGACGAGGATGATGGCCACGCCCTGGGAGCGGATCCGGCGGATGAGATCGAGCACCTCGTGCTGCTGCTCGACGCCGAGCGCGCTCGTCGGCTCGTCCAGGAGCAGCACCCGGCGACACCACGCCGCCGCCCGGGCGATGGCCAGCGCCTGACGCTGGCCGCCGGACAGCTCCTTGCACGTAACCGAGACGTTGGGAATGCGGGTGTGCAGCCGGGCAAGCTCCTCCTTGGTCCGCTGGGTCATCGAGGTCGTATCCAGCCAGCCCAGGCGCCGGCCCAGCCACCCTTCGGCGACGACTTCGCGCCCGATGAAGAAGTTCGCGGCCACGCTGCGCTGCATGGCCAGGGCCAGGTCCTGGTACACGGTGCTGATGCCGGCCTCGACCGCCTCCATGGGGCTGGCGAAGCTCCGGGGGGTTCCCTCGACGAGGATCTGCCCCGAGGTCGCCGGCTGGGCGCCGGCGATGATCTTGAGCAGGGTTGACTTTCCGGCGCCGTTGTCACCCACCAGGCCGACGACCTCGCCGGCTCGGGCTTGCAGCGTGACGTCGTGCAGGGCCCGCAGGCCGCCGTAGTACTTGGAGACGTTGCTGATGGCGAGGGTCGGCAGTTGATCGCTCACGTCGGTCAGGCCGCCCGCGTGCCGGTGATGACTCGAGCCCGGTCTGGCATCGCCTCCGAGAGGCGGTCGCCGGGTCCCGCGGCGGGGGTCTCCAGTCCGTCCAGCTCGGCAAGGGGCTTGTCGTAGGTCTCCCGGGCGGTGGCTACGCCGATCGCGGCGAGGATGCTGAAGCCGAGGGTCATAGCCGCCACCGGCACCCATTCCGTGGAGCCCGTGCCCTGGATCGCGGTGGCGATCGTGGGCGCGAAGCCGCCGATCGCAAACCCGATCTGGGTGCCGATGGCCACACCTGAGAGCCTGACTCGGGTCGGGAACATCTCGCCGAAGAGCGCGGGCCAAATTCCGTTCTGGGCGCTGTAGACGACCCCCGACATGAGAATCGCGGCCAGGAAGATGAGCGCCCACGTGCCGTTGGCGATGGCCGCGAGATAGGCGAACATCAAGGCGCCGCTGCCCAGCGACCCGAACAGGAAGACGGGCTTTCTCCCGACGCGGTCGGACAGCAGGGCCCACGCCGGGATCGCCGCCAGCGCGACCAGATTGGCCACGATCAGGACCCACAGGATGGTCGTGTCGTCCAGGCCGTTCGTCTTGACCGCGAACGCCAGTGCGTAGACGCTAAAGATCGTGCTCACGGTGGAGGCGAGCGCGCCCAGGGTCACCCGCAGCAGATTCGCCCAGTGCTCGCGCAACAGCTCGGTCAGGGGTACCTTGGGAACCCCCTCGCGGGCGACCTTCTCAAAGGACGGGGTCTCATCGAGCTGGCTGCGGATGACCAGCCCCGCAACGGCCACCGCCGCGCTACACAAGAACGGAATCCGCCAGCCCCAGGTGAGCAGCTCATGGTCGGGCAGCGCGGCGATGGGCAGCCAGATGGCGGTGGCGATCACCAGCCCGGCCTGCGTCCCGCCCAGGGTGAAGCACGAGTAGAAGGCTCGCCGGCGGTCGGGTGCATTTTCGAGGGTGAGGGAGTTGGCGCCCGCCTGCTCGCCGGAGGCGGCCAGGCCCTGCAGCAGCCTCAAGGTGACCAGCAGCGCTGGTGCCCAGACGCCGATGTCCGCGTAGGTGGGCATGCAGCCGACCAGGAAGGTGGCGAGTCCCATCCCCGCGACGGTGAGGAGCAGGACGCGCTTCCGGCCGACCGTGTCGCCCAGGTGTCCCATGAAGATCGCGCCCACCGGGCGTGCGACATAGGCCACGCCGTAGGTCGCAAACGACAGAAGCGTGCCGGTGGCCGGCTTCGAGGTCGGGAAGAACACCTTCGGGAAGACCAGCGCCGCGGCGGTCCCGTAGATGAAGAAGTCGTAGTACTCGAGGACGCTGCCGATCCAGCCGGCGACTGCCGCCTTCTTGGGCGTGCGCGGCGTGTCTGATCCCGATGACCCGGGGTTGTCTGCTGCGGTTTCCATACTCTCTCTCCCTCTGTTGGTGTGACCCGGCGTCTACGTAGGGCCCGCGACCACCGCGGCCAGTCGCTGGGCTGCCATGCGTACCGGCGCGTCTGCGGCCCCGTAGCCGTCGTAGCCGCCGCGCCGCTCCACGACCTCGAAGAACATCCGTCCGGTGATCGGCGGTGTGTAGAAGTGCAGGAACTCGCCCCCGGTGTCGCGGTCGTAGAGGACCCCGAGCTCCCGCATGGCCCCGATCAGGCGTGGATCGAGATCTGTGCGGGCGGCGAGGTCGTCGTAGTAGTTGTCGGGGATCGGGAGCGGGCCGACGCCCCGGTCACGCATCCGCTGGGCGGCGGCGAAGATGTCGTCGCACGCGAAAGCGACGTGCTGCTGGCCCGCCGGCCGGGGGCTGTCGTGGGCGAGCATCGGGACGTTGAGGGCGAGCCGCACGCTTCCGTCGGCGCTGGTTACGGCGCGGCTTCGGACCAACCCCTGGGGCGCGGCCAGCTCCAGGCTCTCGAGCGGCTCGAGGCCGAGCACCGAGCGATAAAAGAGCACCGCCTCGTCGAAGTAGTCAAACGGCTGGGCGAGCGCGACGTGATCGATGCGATCCAGGCCGACCGCCGCCGGGCTCCCGGTCGGTACCAGCGGATCGAAGTCCTGAAGCCAGCTCCTGGCCTCCGGACGTTCGTCGCTACGACAGAAGAACAGCGACGTCCCGTCGGGCGCGGCGATCGCCGAGAGGTCGGCCTCGCCGGGGCCGCGCTGACGGCTCAGCACCGGGGCCAGCAGGGCCTCGGCCCGCCGGGTGGAGACATCGGGAGCTGCGCTCTCGACCGCGATCGCGGTGATTCCGGGCGCGGTGGGAGCGGCTGCGTTGAGCAGTACGCGGCTGCCCGCCTGCTGCCACAGCGTCACCGGCTTGGTTCGGTGCTGGGCCGCCTGGGCGAACCCGAGGGCGTGCAGGAGTCGCTGGGTCTCTCCGACCGACGTGGGCTCGACGGCGAGCTCGACGAACGCGTAACCGTGCAGCGGCGCCGGGGGTGGCAGGCGCCGCGAGCCAGGGCGCTGAACCGATTCCTCGAGGATCAGGAGCGAGCGCCGGCCGTCGATCGCCATGCGCCCGGGATCAGCTTGGCGAAACACGTCGTTGAACACCTCGAGGGAAAGGGGCCCGGCGTAGCCGGCGTCGAGCACCCGCCCGGTGAAGTCGGCGAGGTCGAAGCCGCCCTGGCCCGGGAAGGAGCGGTAATGCCGGCTCCATTGCAGGACGTCCATCACCAAGTGGGGGGCGTCCGCGAGTTGGAGGAAGTAGAGCTTGTCGGAGGGGATGCCGGCGATCGCCGCGAGGCTCGTCTGGCGCGAGAGGATGTGAAAGCTGTCCAAGCATGTGCCGAGCGCTGGGTGACCGGCGGCCTGCACGATCCGCCACGCATGGTCGTACTCGTTGACATGGCGTCCCCACGCGAGCGCCTCATAGGCCACGCGCATGCCGCGCTCGCCGGCTCGATCGGCGAGCGCGCTCAGCTGCGCCGCGGCCAGCTCATCGTCATCGATGGCTTGCGCCGACACGTTTGAGCAAACGAGGATCGTGGACGCGCCGAGCGCCTCCATCACGTCGAACTTGGCCTCGGCCCGGCGCAGGTTACGCTCCAGCTGCTCGGTGGTCACCGCCTCGAAGTCGCGAAAAGGCTGGTAGAGATCGATGCTCAAACCGAGCTCGCCGCACCGCACGCGCACCTCCGCAGGCGACAGCGACGAGCCGATGAGATCTGGCTCGAAGATCTCAACGCCGTCGAAGCCGGCGGCCGCAGCGGCGGCGAGCTTCTCCTCCAGGCCGCCGCTCAGGCACACGGTGGCGATTGCGGTGCGCACGCTACTCACGTTCCGGGAAGTCGGGAATCACTATCATCCTAATGGACGGACTAGATAGTTACCACGTATCCGGCTCCGAGATTCCCTAAACGCAATTTGTAAAATCAGCGGTGATGCCTCAGATCAAAGCCATCTAATGGCAACACCGAAAGCCATTGACGAGGTCGCGCCGAGGCGTCAGCGCGACGCGAAACAGACTCGTCAGGAGATCCTCGAGGTCGCCACCCGGGAGTTCGCCGACCAGGGCTACGCGGGAGCGCGGGTCGACCAGATCGCCGCACAGACGCGCACCGCCAAGCGGATGATCTACTACTACTTCGGCGGCAAGGAGCAGCTGTACGTCGCGGTCCTAGTGCAGGCCTACGCGGCCATCCGGCAGGCCGAGCAGGAGATCGACGTCGAGCACCTCGACCCCGTCTCAGCCATACGTCGCCTCGCGGAGCTGACCTTCGACCACCACGAGTCCAACCCCGACTTCATACGCCTAGTCAGCATTGAGAACATCCACCGCGCCGAGCACGTCGGCCGCTCGCCACACCTCGCCCGGCTCAACATGCCGGCCATCGAGCTGATCGCTGCGATCCTCGACCGGGGTCGCGCCTCTGCGGTATTCACGCGCGACGTCGACGCCATCGATCTGCACATGATGATCAGCTCGTTCTGCGTATTCCGAGTCGCCAACCGGCACACCTTCGGCGCCATCTTCGACCGTGACCTAACCAGCCCGGAGCTCCGCGTTCACTACCGCGAGATGCTCGCCGACATGGTCGTCGCCTACCTGACGAGCTGACCGGCCTGGGCCGGCCTCCTCGCCCCTGCGGCCCAGCGGTGCAGTGACGAGACTGCGCTGGGCAGAGCCCCAGTCAGGTCTCAGACGCGATCCACAACCGGACGCTTCCAAGCCCTTGCCGAGCCAGCGCGCGCTCGCTATCACGAACCAACGCTGTACGAACAACGCCTGGTGAAGCGCAGGGCCATGAGATTGGCGAAATTGAAGGACGCCGGCGGCGTCCGACGAGGACCTGCTGTGCTCATCGCACGATACTTCCCCGACGCCGTGATGGAGTCGTCAGGCGACCGCGCTGGGGCTGGGCGGCGCTTCCGTACCTCCGCCTCGACGGAGCGATCCGGGGGCTCGCTGGCCATTGAGAGCTCGGCGCGATCGACACGCAGGGTGCTAACCGCCCGCTGGCGCGGATTGAGACGCCGACTACGAGCCTGCGTCGAGTGGGCGAGCCGGTGGCCCGGCTCGACACTGCTGGTCGCGACCGACCGGCGGCCGGTTCGCCGCCGAGCGCGTCGCGTGGGGTCAGTGGGCGGCGGGGACCGGAGCGACCGCCAAGGCCGAGCAGGTTCAGCTGGCCGACACCGCGTATACCGGCGGGAGCCGCGTCGTGACCTCGAACCAGGTCGCCCCCGCGTCGCCGGAGCCGAACACCTCGCCGGTAGTCGAGCCGAAGTAGATTTCGAGCGAGCGCCCGGAGCCCTTGCGCTGGAACGCCTGGCGCAGGACGGTCAGGTACGCGTGCTGCTGCGGCAGCCCGTCGCCGCGCGGCGTCCAGCTCTCACCGCCGTCGCGCGTCTCGTACACGCGCACGCGCCCGTCGGGCATCACTCGGTCCATGTCGGCGACGAGCGGGATCACGTACGCGCTGTCGGGGTCGGCGGGGTCGACCGCCAGCGGGAAGCCGAAGTCCGACGGGAGCGCCGCCCCGATCTCGCTCCAGCTGGAGCCGGCGTCGTCGGAGCGGTACACGCCCCCGTGAAACTGGATGAACATCCGCTCCGGGCGCGCCGGGGCGCGTTCCATGTGGTGCACGCACAGCGCCGTGTCGGTGTCGGGCGGCGGCTCGGGCAGGTTCAGCTCGGCGATCACCTCGTCCGGCAGGTAGCGCGGCGTCAGCCCCTGGTTGCCCCGCCGCCACGAGCGCCCGCCGTCGTCGGTGTGCCAAACGCCCGCCGCCGAGATCGCGACCGACAGCTTGTCGGGATCGCCCGGCCACGGGGCAATCGAGTGCAGGCACAGCCCGCCGCCTCCCGGCTGCCACTTCGGGCGCGTCTCGTGCTCCCAGAGGCCGGCGTTGATCTCCCACGTTGAGCCGCCGTCGGCGGACTGAAACAGAACTCCAGGATCCCCGCCCGCGTACATCAGCCCGTCCGCCTCGCCGCGCGCGATCACCCAGATCCGCTCAAGCGCCTGCTCGCCCCCCTCCGGCAGCGTGACGCCCTCGGCCTGCTCCCATCCCTCGTGGGATCTGGAGGCGCCCCACTCGCTCGCCGGCCGCTCGGTGTAGAAGACCTTCGGACCGTAGAACGGCGAGGTCATCGTCGCCAGCACCCGCCGCGTGCGCGGATCGCGCACCGCGTAGTCGACCGGCTCCCCGGCGAACGCCCGCGCGACGATCTCCCAGTCGGCGCCGGGCTCGCCTGAGAGCGCGAACAGCCCCTTCTTCGTAGACACCAGCAGCTCGGTCATCTTCTCAGCCTCCTGTGATCGCGGGCAGGATCTCGACGCGAGCGTCGGCAGCAACCGCCGTGTCTTCCACGCCACGCTCGCCGTTGACGAACACGTTGATGTGCAGCCTGATCAGGCCGCGCTCGTCAACGATCCAGCCGCCCAGCGCGGGATGCTCGCGCTCGAGCTCGCGCAGCAGCTCGAGGACCGTGGCCGCCTGGAGCGTGTGCTCCCCTGCGCCACCGGCCAGCTGTCGCAGCGGGCCGTGGACGCAGACGCGGGGCATAGTCAGATCCTAAGACTCGGGGCAGCGCCGAAACTCATCGTCGACCCAAACGCAACCGTTCGCGGCGGCGAACGTGCTGCTGGCGGTCGAGCACGGCGTCCAGATGATCGCGAGCAACCCGGTATGAGTGCTACTTGCCCTCGACCGGCTCGCTCAGGATCAGCTGCCCGTTCGCCAGGGATCGCTCAGCGGACGCTCGGAGCTGCCGCCCGCGTCTCAGATGGGAACGCTCAACGAACAGCCCGGGGCCGACGATTGCGCGGCTGTGCGCGAAGCAGGTCCCTGGTCTCGGTTAGCTCATGACGCACACGTTGATGACGCAGCGTCGGGGGGAACGGCCGTGGCGGTGTGCTCCGGGCCTCGAGGGCCCATCCACGTGATCGATGTAGGTAGCGGCCCTGCTCGAGGCGCGTAGATCACGATCATGCCGTTAGTTGCCGTCACGACCTGAGAGGACCCGTCGGTGTACTGGGCCTTGATGTCTGAGGCGCCTGGTGGCATCAGCCCAGCGACTTCAGGCTCGGTAGATGGGAGGTTGGGGGCGCAAATCGTCGCGCTTATGTCTGCCGGTGTGCTCGCCGTGAAGGGGAACGGTTGACATCCGTGCACCACGTTGTCTGAGCTCGCGACACAGATCGCCTGGTGCGCTGGCACGATGTACAGCGATTCCCCGCGCGCGGTGACCATGGCCCGCCGGCTGTTGGCGGCCAGGCCACCTCGGCTCACCACGTCGGGATCGAGCACGCCGTGCGCCGGGATGTCGGCGGGCTGCTGGCGGTGGCCGAGCACTGGGTAGGCCTTGGCGATCGCGGCCAACTCTGAGGTGGTCGGGAGAGGCTGCAGCGGAAAGCCGGGCGGAATGAGATGCTCGGAGGGAAACAGGCGCCCGAGTGTCTGGTTAAGCCAGCGATCGTCGACCGGAAAGCGCAGCACAGCGGCGATCCGGCCGCGGCGATCGATGACGAATGTCTCAGGCACCCCTGTGATACCAAGCGCGCGCCCAAGGCGGCCGGTGGCGTCGCGCAGCACGGGATAGGTGATGTGCGTTGCGCGTACGAACGCTTGAGAAGCGGCGGGGTGGTCTTCATAGGTCACTCCAAGCACGGTCGCTCCCTGACCGGTGATGACAGCCTGCGCCTGCTCCAGCGCCGCCGTTTGGGCTTTACACGGCTGACACCAGGACGCGAACACGTTGAGCACGACCACCTTCCCGCGGAAGCTCCGAAGGCTCAGGGTTGTTGACGAGCCCAGGATGGGTAGCGCCGCTGTCGAGTCGGGTGCTGGCGGGCGATGTCCGTGCGCCAATGCAGCCTCGAGTGGCGATGACGCGCCGGCGTGTGACGGAGTGATCGCGGGCTTGGCATCACCCGGTCGGGTTGGAGATGCGGACCTACTGTGTCCGAGCAGGACGATCGCCAGCGCGGCGACGAGCACCGGGACCGCAATGGCGAGCCCTAGTCCGACGTGCCGAATCTGGATCGGCAGCCGCGAGATCTCGTGGTTGCGTCGCCGTCGGCGCTCGCCGGGCTCGTCGTGGGCGTGTTCCCACGCGTCCGTCAGGACGCTCCTGGGAGGGTGGATCTCGTCGAGTTCAGCGTGGAGCTGGGTTCGGATGCGCTGGATGACCTGTTCCTCAGTCAGCATGCGGAACCTTCCTTTCGACGGTTTGAGGGGTCGCGTCGCTGCCGTTCAAGAGCTGCCCCATCTGCCTCAACGCCCGGGAGGTGTGGGATTTCACGGTTCCCTGGCTCATTCCGAGGGCGGCCGCCGCCTCGGCGACCGAGACATCAAGGAAGAACCGCAGGACGACGACTTCGCGCTGACGACGCGGCAGACGGCGCACCGCAGCGCTCAGCCACTCACGCTCAGCCACGATGTCGGTGGCGTCGGCCTCGAGCCCGACAGGCGATGAAGTGTCGAGCCGTTCCTCGGCTCGACGGCCCAAGGTGCGCCGCCGATCACGCGAGAGAGTGACCAGCACCCTGTATGCGTGCGTATCCCTCGGGGGCGCCCTCGATCGCGTGCCAGCGACGCGCGACCCGCCAGAGAGTCATCTGCAGCAGATCCTCGGCATGACCGCGGTCCCGGGTCAACAGGTAGGCGCTACGCAGCAGCGACGGCGAGACCTTTGCGGCGAACCGTTCGAACTCGTCACGATCTGACGATCCCTCGACACGGTCTCGAACGCTCACATCAATGAAGACTCCAGCAACCCGGGTTCGGTTGTCATCCACGCGCAGTCTCGGGCCGCCTCTGCCGTGGGCCGCGTAATCGAAGTAGGCTGATCTCGTGCCAGGACAAAGCCAGACGGCATTTAGGGACGGCAGCAGTTGGCCCTTGGGTACCGAGGATGAGGTCGCCTGGATCAACGCGGGTGTGATCAGTGGGATGTCGATCACGGCGAGCATTCCGCCGGTGTTCGCGGCCTACGCGACCCTTGCCTTCCCTTTGGACCTCGACGGCCCACGTGAGCGGCTGCGCCCACGCGAGGACCGTTTCGACGACACGCTGGTGCGTGTGCTCTGCGCGCACACCGAACCACAACCGTGGTGGCTCGGGTTCCTTGAGACCGGAGCTAGCGATGTCGTCCTGGGTGAAGCTCCACGCGTGCACGTGTACAGCAACTGGCCCTACGTCCTGGTACGAGCGGGGCCGCAGGAGGCCAGGAACTGGCGCAGCGACGAGGGGCGCTGGCACACCGCGCTACCCGAGTTGATGTTCCCGGTAGATCACAGCTGGCTCCTGTCGAGCCTCTGGGATGACGCGTGGGCAGGGGTCGGCGGTTCGCACGATCTGATCTCGGCGCTTCTCAGCGAACCGGATCTATCCCCTGAGCAGACCGATCCGTCAGTTCCAGATATGTGGCCGTCAATCATGCCCGACGAGATGCATCACCGTCTCGGGCGGTAGAACCTCGCGGCAGCAGAAATGGCTGGTATCCGCTTGTGCTTCCGGGCTAATCCGGAAGCTCTGACGCCGTCTCAAACACGATCGACCATCGGACGCTTCCGGCGGGGTGCCGGGGCGTCCGGCGCCGGCGATCAGGTCGTCTCAATCAGCGAACGCTCAGCGAACACCGTGGAAATATGCGGGCCGCGGGGCGACGTGCTGTCGGACCGTTGCCCGCTTGCCTGCGGTGTCAGTTCTGCGATGACGGGGTGCGGCTACGATCGCCGCCGTGTGGGCGGTCATCGAGCATGCTGACTACGAGAGCGCCGGTGCGGTGCCTGCTGCCTTGGAGGCCGCGGGCTGTCGGTGGTCAAGTGTGCGGCGATCCCTGGGTCAGGAGTTGCCGGATCATCGGGGTCTTGATGGCTTGATCGTGCTTGGCGGGCCGGGGGCATCAGCCGACGATGATTCGGTTGCGCACCTGGTCGAGGAACGCACGCTGATCGCCGACGCGGTTCAGGCAGACCTGCCCGTCCTCGGGATCTGCCTGGGAGCGCAGCTGCTTGCGGTCGCGCTGGGCGGAGCTGTCATGGCGGCCGCCGCGCCGGAGATCGGGATGAGCACAGTGAGGCTCACAGACGCCGGCGCTGCGGACCCCGTTCTCGGGCCGCTCGGGTCTCCGCTGCCCGTCCTGCAATGGCATCACGAGACCTTCAGCCTGCCACCAGGCAGCGTGGGACTGGCGAGCAGCGACACCTGCACCAATCAGGCATTCCGTTGGGCGGACCGCGTGTACGGGCTTCAGTTTCACGTTGAGATCGACCCGGCACTCGCCGAACGGATCCAGCCCGAGTTAGAGCCGGTCCATCTGGACGCTGAGGCCGTCAACGAGGCCAGCCGGACCGGGCGATCGGTCCTGGATCGGTTCTTGAGGCTCACCCGACATCACCCCGAGTAGACCTACCGCCTGGGCAGGTCTGCGGAGAGCGACGGCTGCGGGCGGCTCCCCTCCGCACCGTCCGATCGCGAACGTTGACTGCGACCGGCCGGGCGATGAGATGCAGGCCATCTCGTCGCGCACTCCGGCTGTTTCTGGCGGGGTTGGATGCCGGATCCACCCGGGAGGAGAAGTCCGCTGCGCTGGTGCAGATCCTTCGGCCTCGGCTTATGCTCGGGGCATGGTCGGTTCGTGGGACGTTGAGGGTGAGCTCGCGATGACTGAGCACTGGCGCAGCGTGGTCCCGGATTTCACAGTTGACCTGGCCGAGGACCAGACCGATATCGCCAACGACCGCCGGCGGGTCGAGCAAGTTAGGCAGCGCTTCGCGCTTGAACTCAAGCACCTCGGCGGGCCCAAACGCTCGGGTATGACGTCGCTGACGCGGATCTCAGATTGGGTCCGGCTGACTCCTGACGAGCGCCAGGCCCCGCGCCCAAGCGTGCCGTTCGCGCTGTGCCGCGGCGTTGCTTCGGTGCTCGTGGAGCCAGCTCCCGGTCGACTGGAGGATGGGTTGGATTACGCGATCCGAGTGCAGGTCGGGCCGGGGCTGCTGCCTGCGGGTCGCTGCTGCTTGATGGCGTCCCGCTGGTCATCCACGCCCGCGCTCCGAACCGACCGCTCCCGGCTAACGCCGACGAGCTCTGGCCTCTCGAGCTCCCCATCCCGACATATCGCGACTGACGGTGGCTGACCCACCTTGCGGCTTTGCCCCCGACGCGGCACTCTCGACGAGGCTGCTCCTGTTGACCAGAGCCAGTAGCGACGGGTCGTAGAGCCCGGCCGTCGCAGTAGCGAATGGCTGATCGGACGCCCTGCCCAACCGTCGGACAGGGAACGCCATCCGGACGCTCGATGAAGGTGGCAGTCCGCTGATCAGTCGAACCGGCGGCCGAAGACCTGGCCGGCTTACGTGACCGCTGGGTTATCGGAGCAGCGTAGTTTGAGAGCGTGCCGGACGACTCGGGTTGATGACATGAACAAGCGACTCGCTGACCAACGACCAGTCCCGGATGGAGAACGGCTGCTTCCCGGACTGCAGCATCGATGCGCAGTAGCTGCGCATCAGGCGATCCCATCGCCGGCGCAGAATGACCACCGGGATCACTCCTGCGACGAGCCCACCGCCGCCAAATCCAACTGCGAGCCACAGGATCATGCCGAGCGTGAGACAGGCGACCATCCACAGCCAGGTCCCTCCCATCTTTGAGAGATAGAACTCGGGCGCACGCAGGCTGAGAGCGAGCCTCGGGGGACTGTTACGTTCAGAGGGGATGAGAGCGTCCTTCGCCCGGCATCTAGAGAGTTATCGGCAGGCTCGCGCCTGTGCCCAAGACGCGAGCCAGTAGTCCGGGGAACGTCGAGAGCGTCGCCGGGCTGGCGCTGGCGTCTCGATTTGGATCGGCCACCGGACGCTTCTGAGCGGGTGTCGAGCCGCCGGCCGCCGGGGGTCAAGTCGTCTCACAGGCGAACGTCTACTGCGACAAAGAGCTTTGCGGCGAAAGGGATCACGACGGATGGCGGGGCCGGCGCCTGTGTTGCCTACGCAGACACAGGCGCCCGAGTCCAGGTCCAGAGCGCCGAGCATTCGTGGATACAGCAGTGCAGACTGCTCAGACTATCGGTCCGGGGGTGCTGTCGATCAGGGGTGTTTGAGCCTGGGCCCGGCACGGTACGATCGTGCTCGGCGTTGATTCATAGCCGAACCGTCATTGAGTTCTGCCAGCGTGTTCGCGTGCAGCGCTCGTGGAGCAGTGAGCACAGCTGATGAGCGGTCGTGACGATATGTGGCGCGAGCTCGAGCGCTTGGGTGCAAAGTACGCCCGCATCCTTTTCAGCGTTCAGGAGGGCCGGGCGCGCGTCGATGCCGTCATCTTGTACGACGGTTACGCGCCGCCTCGGCATCACGAGCTGGGCGAGGTGGAGCCTGGTTCTGACCTGGGGGTGGCGTTGTGGGTGGCCGGCGGCGGGAGGGAGATCGAGCAGGGCGATGTCGTCTCGGGCGACGGCGAGATGGGCTTTCGCGTGGCCGAGCGCGCCGCGAACATGGCATGGAACGATCTGCTGCCGCCTCTGCGCGGAGGTCAGGTGTCCACGGTGTTGATCGAGCTGCCGGGCGGCCAGGGGGTCGTGCGCCGCGGCGATGGGGTGGTCGTGGTCAGCGGGGATGTCCATTCAGATCGCGGACGGCCGCTGCGGGCAGATGACATCTATCGCCCGGTCAAGACGTGGCTGCCCGACGATCGGTCACTGGTGGCGGGGATGCTGACGCCGGGTGCGGTCAGCGCCGAGGTGGTGGATGACCGTGGAGATCGGTTCGCGGCCGCGGTGGGCAACGGTGCCTACGCCGCGGTGCTTGAGCAGCCCAACGATGGTCATGAGCCGTTCATCTGCTGCCGTGACGCGAGCGGATCGGCGGTCCGGCGTCCGCTTCCCGCCGACTATCTGAGCACGCCGATCGGGGATGCCGATGTCCCGTGCCCGGCGTGTGCCGCGATCGACTATGAAGAGTGTGTCCCGACCGAACATTGGCGGGGTGGTCGACCTGGGCCCGACGGCACGGTGATCCCGAATCCGATCGTTGTGTGCCGGCGTTGTGGCCACGAAGAGCGCGAGGGCACGTTCTTCGCCGCCGTTGGTTCCTCCGAGGAGGATGAGGATGAGGACGAGGCGGTACGTGAAGCCCGTGCTGCGAGCACGCGCGAGCACGCGCGAGTCGGGCGATGGCTCTCCAACGCGATGATGTTCGGGACGCTCACGTTCCCGGTCTATGCCGCGGAGGGCTGGCCGGCGGTGCTCGGCGGCAGCGGCTCTCACGGCGACCGCCTCACCAGTCTCACGATCAACCACTACGACACGCCAGACGCCGACCCATTCGACGGGGATCGATCCCAGCTCGAGATCACCACCTCACGCGAAGACTCGCCCGTAAACGACGCGCTACATCAAGCTCGCGAGACGCTTCACGGCTGGCTTCAGAACAACGACGACGCCCGCTCGTCATGGCCAGAGGCCTCGCACGCTGCCGTCGCGCTATGGCTGGCCGCCCGCGATCGCGCCGCGCGCGGCAAGGCGCTCGACGCCGTGCGCTCCGAGCAACTGATCAGCATCGACGGAACACCCGCACCGTTCCTCAGCCTGACTGCCGCGACCGGTCATTGGGTCGCTATCTGCCACCACAACGACCTCATCATCACGATTGCCGCCAGCGATCTTGACCCCACACTGATCACCCTCGAGCCGATACCGGACCCCGCCGCCCGCCTCCTCGGCCCCAAGCCGTCAGGCGCCGACGTCTGGCCGGAATCACCTGATCGCTGAGCGAGCACTCCCGCACCCGCGGACAGGCCGACTGCGCAATCCGATCGTCTCGACGTCCACGGCACCAGCGCCCGGTAGCTGCTCTTAGGCTGCAGCTACCCTCCCGACGCAAGCCGCGTCTCACAGGGATCGACAACCGGACGCTTCCGCGTCCGCTCGGGGGCCGTGGCGCCGGCGCCGCGACGTCTCCTATGTCGAACGCTAACTGCGACGCGAATTGGCGTCGTGAGCCGTGGGCCCTGACGGAACCGAGGTGAGCTACCGGAGTCGAACGACGGCGAGACGTCGGACAGAGGCAACCGACCCTGCCACGCCACGCCACGGCACGCGGTCGCGCGGCACTCGTGAGAGTGATGGGTTGCAATGGTCCCCATCCTGGGGGCGCGCTCGAGTTGGCCGCAGCCTGGTGGTGGTGTCGGCCGTTGTCGAGTCCAGACCTGCTCAGTGCGCGGGGACAGGTGGGGCTGGGGGTCAGCGCGGTCGCCCCGCCGGCTGCGTGTTGTAGCCGTGTGCTGTCTTCTTGATCTCTCCGGCCTTCGCGAGTTGCGTCAGATGGCTCGACGCGTCTGCGGGATCGAGATTCAGGCCTTTGGCGATGCCACCAGCGGTGCTGCCCGGGTGCCGGGCGAGGAAGTCCATGATGCGCGTCTCGGTGTCGTCCTGGCGGCTGCGCGCGGTTGCGCGCCTGGTGCTCGCGCGTCGGGCCGTCGCGCGGCGCACCGAGCGAGCCGGGGCACCCGCACCCATGCCGCCATCGGCGGCGTGGCTTGCCTGCTCATCTGGCTCGGCCTTATCGAGCGCGCCCGGCGTGGGCTCAGTGCTCTGATTAGCGCTGTGCTCGTCGGCGGGCATCTCGGACGGGAGGCGCTCGATGAGCACGACCTCGGGGTCACGTGCCGCAACTTCGGCGAGGATGTCAATGTGGGGCATGTGCGCTCCTTTGTACGGCGGAATGCGAGATCGCCAAGTTGCGCTACATGACAGAGCTGGGACGGACACCCGGCTGCGTCGGGCCACTCGACGGCCCCCCACACTGACCCCGCAGTCAAAACCGGTAACCCATGCCTCCCGCCTCGTAGCGCGCGATTACGCGCCGTTGGTGGCTTTCGGGCTTGGGCCGGGAATCCTGGCCGCAGGGCCAGTCACATATCGACAGTACTCCCTATTGCGGCGATTATGTGAACCAGACCCCAATAGTTTGGTCGGCTCGACGCGCACGGGCATCGCGTGAGCGGGGCGTTTCGCCCCAAGCCCGGAGCGCCACTGACGGTTCCCGTCGCGCACGCCCGCGGGCGCCCCCGTGGTTGGCGTTGACGGCGTCTCGCAAACCAAAGACCATCGGACACTGCTCGATGACCTCCTGAGCCGAGCGTCAGCCCTAGCGTTGCAGCTTGATGCGAAGCACCTCCTGGGCGGCGTGCACAACAGAGGCTCCGCCCAGGAGCGGCGTCCAGCGCCGCCCCAGGACCGTGATCGTCATCGGGTCACATGGCGTCGTCGGCTCAGTGGCGTACGCCGGTTCGCTGGCGTCGGCGAGCACTGGGCCGTCCGTCGCGGCGCGGAAGGTGAACGTCACGACGGGGGCGTTGGTCGGGAACGAGGGGCAGTTGATGGCCTCGGGTTGGACGGTCTGAAGCCGGTCGATCAGCCCGGCGATGCGGCGCACTCGTCGGCGGTCGGTCACGATTCGCGTCACCAGCGCCGCGGCGCCGGGGCGGGCGACGGTGACCTCAAGGACGCGAGCACGGGTCGGGATCCGCTCACCGCGCGGCCGGGGGATGATCCACTGCACCTGAGCGTCGGCTCTCACCCCGGTGCTTCCTCCCGGTAGCCCGACGACCGCTACGGCCAGTTCCCGCACCGGCAGATAGCCAATGCCGGGCGGAAAGGCGTACGCCGCAAAGCTCGCCGCCGGCGCTCCAACGCTGCCCGGAGGGCCACTCCAGGTGGACAGCTTCGCTGACGGCGGGACGTGGCTTCGCACGAAACCGTAGACCTTCGACACCGGCTCCGGGATCGTCCACCATCGGTGGCGGTCAACGACCTTCACGCCGGCTTGGGTGACCGGCGGGCCGCTGAGCGCCCCGTCGTCCCCGGCGGGCTCCTTTGACGTCGGCATCGCGCCGGGCGGGAGGATGACGCGCGCGAGCAGCCCAGCGGCATCCCGCTGCGCCGCCGCGTGGTTGGCGCCCAGACTGGTCGCCCCCAGCGTCGATGTGGCGGCGGCCACGAGTAGCAGGGCCAGCGTCAAAGTCAGGCCAGCTGTCACCCGCAACCGCAGACCACCCCTGACACGCGAGACGAGCCGGAACGTCATACGCCAAGGCTACCGTCGAGACCCCGAAGACACGCCTCCGTGGCCATCACACCACCGAAATGCGTCCGGTAGCCGAAGGCTGAGCGGACGAGACATCGATGTCCTCTCGGTGAGGCCGGGGCCGCCCCCACATCGAGAATCGAGGTGCATGATCGCTGACGGATCGATGTCGCGCTTACCCGTCGAAGCGGCGCTCCAGCCCAAGCCCAAAGCGCCGCGCCGGTCGGGGTGTCGGCGCCGCGGCCGCGCGCGGTGCAGCATGCTTGCCGCGGAGCTGCTCTGAGGACCCCGCGCTGTGTCGGTCACAAATGGGCGGGCTGATGGATTTCTAATGGTGATGCCCGACTGGACGAGATGCAGCGACGCTGAGCTTCTGGCTGCGACCCGGTCAGAGCCCGACGCGTTTGCGTCGTTCTACGATCGCTACGAGACGCCGATCCTCGGCTATCTGATGCGTCGAACACGAGACCCCGAACGGGCCGCCGAGCTGGGAGCCGAAGTGTTTGCGCGCGCCCTCGCGAGCGCGGAGCGATACCGGCCGACGGGACCAACAGCGGCAGGCTGGTTGTTCAAGATCGCACAAAACGTGCTGTTCAAGAGCGTCCGCAAAGGCAAAGTGGAAGAAGCCGCCCGCCGCCGAGCCGGCATGTCGCTGCTACTTCAGCTCAGCAACGCAACGCTCGAGCGGATCGACGGAACGGTCGCGTCTGACGCCTGGGTGAATGAGTTATTGGATCGACTCCCCGCCGATCAAAGGGACGCCGTGCGAGCACACATCCTCGACGACTGCTCCTACCAGGCAATTGCCTCGGAATCGGGCGCTTCTCAAGCAGCAATCCGACAGCGCGTCAGCCGCGGTTTGGCGGCGCTACGACGAGACCTGAGGAGGTCCCCTTGACGCTGATTCCAGAACTCAGACTCGAGATTCACCAGGCAGCGAGCCGACACGCTTCACCTGGCATCCACCGCCGATTGCGCAGGGGCCGCCAGCGTCGCTGGCGAACACTGCTCGCCAGCGGCGGACTCGCATTCTGCTGCACAGTCATTGCCGTCGTCGCCGTCCTGCTCATCTCGGCGACCTCCTCAACGTCACCGGCCTACGCGCTCACCGCGCATGCCGACGGCAGCTACACGCTCAGAATCTACACGCTCTCGCATGACATTCCTCAGCTGAACGCCAAGCTCGCCTCGCTCGGGATCGATGAAACCGTCGTGCCGATCGTCGAGGGGTGTCAAACCGCCGTGCCCAACTATCCCGTCAACGGGCAGACGACGATCACGCTCCGTCCAAATCACTACGACCTCGCGCCCGGAGACCAAGGTTTCCTCGCAGCCAGGGTCCTTCCGAACGGTCAGCTTCAATACGCCCAGGGCGCGATGGCGGCAGGCACGCTCCCGGCCTGCTTTGGGACTCAGAACGTGACCGTCATCCCAGCGCCCGGCGCAACCACAACACAGACCAATCCCACCCAGTCAACGAGTTCCTCGTGATCGAACACTGGCGCCAAAGGCGACGACGACCATCGCCCGCACAACGCGCTGGGATGATGCCAGGCCGCGTTCGCCGTCAGGCCCCGCCAGACTCCTACCGCCACCCGCGCAAACAACATCTGTGGAGAGGTCAAGCATCGTCGGTGGCTTCCCGTGACCCAGAGCGTCCGGGCGCCCGGCGGTTCGGGATTGGCTGGGGCCAGACCGACAACACAGCAGCGTGGCTCCCCGTAGCTGTCTCGTTGGCTTGCCTAATAACGAGTACCAGATAGCTCGCGCAACGTCATACCACATACGCTGCTGATCCGGAGGTACTGCTCGAAGGGTCGCACGCCGCCGCCAAACATGCGCGATTGCGGATCCACAAACGAACGGTCTTGACGCCATCGGAGCTCGTCCTCGAGGCCGGGACCAGCGTCGCAGATGTTGAACGCTCAAAGCGAGTTTGCGAAATGTTGGCGGGGAAGCTCCGGTCGGAGTACTGTCAAGAGCGGTGCCGGTCCTGTAGCCGGAATCTCACCTCAGGCTCGAATGCCACCAACGGCGCGATCTGCGCCACGAGGCGGGAGGCCGGGGCTACTGGTTTTGACTGCGGGGCCGGGGGGCCGCCCTTACGCGTCACCGATAGCTGGCGGCCGGTTCATCCGGGCACGGGATCGACCGTCGGACGGTCTGACTCCGGACTTGGCCTCTGGGGCGGTGGCCCGATCTGAGTGTCCGCAAACCAACGCTCTACGAACATGGCGCAGTGCGGACGCGCGCCCTGGTTCTGGCGAATTGCGAGACAGACGTCATCAACGGTCGCGAGACCTGCGTTCGTGTCGGCGCGTGCACGCGGACCAGCGCGGGCATCGTGACTCCCTTTGTCCGATTGGGGTCGTGGTCTCAAGCCAAGACAGGTGCGAAATCATCGCCCTTCAGCGACGAGAGCAGTCACCAGGCCCAGCCGCGGCTGTTCCGCTTTCGGGCGCGAAGCAGAAGCCAACCGCTGTCGGCCCCGCGCAGCTGTTCGTGCTCAAGAGGGACAACCTCGGGCCTCGCTACCGGATTGGCGATGCAGGAGTCGCCTCGAACGTGGTCGGCGCGCCCGGCGCGGCCCAGGCCGCGACGCGAGCAGACGCGCGCCAAGGGCCGGGAAGGCAATCGTGCCTCTCATCTGCCCGCCGGAGCGGGAGGTCAGCCTGGTCCAACGAGCTCCGGCTGTCCGTGTGCGCACTTCTTCGCCGCCTTCTGGAATGCCGGTGAGCTCGGGTTGATGTTGAGGCTGGGGTTGAAGTTGCGATAGATCGATCCGTCGATGAGTTTGGGGTCGGGGTAGTTGGGGACGCCGTTGGCGCGCATGCATGTCGCGGCCTTCAGCGACTCCTGGTACTCCTGGTTCTCTTTCGTCGCCGTTACCTGGCGTCCAGCGGAGGCGAACGGCCCGCAGATCCGCTCGGCGGCCCGAAACGCCGGCGAGCTCGGGGCCAGATCGCTCCCCGGTCCCCCGTGGATCACGAAATAGCCCTGACCGTCGGGGTCGGGGAAGTCAGGCACTCCGTGCGATCGCACGCAGTTCGCGTACGCGAGCGCTGCTGACATCACTTTCGTTGGCGAGCTCAGGTGGGCGCCGCCGCCGCAGCCCGCGAGCAGCCCGGCAGCCAGCAGTGCGGCGGCGATCATCCCGGAGGCCAGCAGGCGCGGGCGCCCGCTGCGCCGCTGAGATCGCATGAGCACCAGGCCCGGCCGGTCGGTAGCGCTGATGCGGTTATTGATCCTGATGCTGAGCCGACTTCCGTCAGGTTCCCCGTTGGGCGTGCTGAGCTCGAGGTTTCGCGCGGGCTGTCGCTAACAGGAGAATACGACTGTCGACCCCCAACAGACGTCAACGCCACCGGCGAGCTGGTGCTGTTGCTGCCCGAATCGGGCCGGAACGCCAGCACGGTTCCAGACGTCGATCAGCGCCCGCCGCGACCCTCGCCCGGTAACGCCGGCATGGTCGGCCTCGCAATACGCGGAGACGAGCGCCGGGGTTCCTGCATTGCCTTGGCGAGCGGCATCCAGCCAGACCGGTGATCTGATGCTCGCAATGGAACGGCATACAGCCGCGGTTCCTCGCTCACTTCCCCTTTGCGCGGATAGCGGGTCTCCCTCGTCGCAGAAGCCGATCGCTCAGTGAAACGCCCCCGCCAGTCGTACCGGCCGTCGGGCGCCGGCGGTCAGGGCGTCTCACCGCCCAAGGCTCAGCGTGGATCTATGAGGTCGTCTGGGGCGACGTCTGCATCGTGGCGGGTGAGCACCGTTCGGGCGCGGCGATGTCGGGGTAAGGTCCCAGCGGGGCCGGAGTGGCGGCGAGCAGAAAGGAGATCGTATGTGTGTGCAGTCCGGCGAGGTGTTGGCACGCCGCGCGACTCGGCGTGGTCGCGACCTGTCTCGCCCTGCCGTTCGCCGCGGGGGAGTCGGTGATGTCTGAGGCGCGCGACGGGGACTGGCGCCTGACCGTTCATTTTCAGTCAGACCGTCAACGGGCCGCGTTGTGGGCGCGTCTGTCTGAGCGGACGGCGGCGGCGACCGCGGAGAACCGGGTCAAGGAACTGGTGAGCGCGCGGCGTGAGGGCCCATGGCTGCGCCTCTACGCCTCCTCCTATGAGTCGCTGTCGCGGGCCCAAGCGGCGATTTCTTCCACGCTCGCGGAATGGGACCTCAACGCCGAGGAGCGTCCCGAGCAGTTTGACCAGCGCAGTGGTCAGTGGACAGCAGTCGACGCGCCGCTGGTGTCAGAGATCGAGGCGCAACGCATCACGATCAACCATGGCCACGGCCCATGGGGCGCGGACACCGAGAAGACGCGCGCGACGATCCAGCTTCAGTTCGACCACCGCTCTGACGCGGTGGATGCCGCCAAGCGGCTGATTGCGACCGGGTATGACGCCCACCGCCACTGGACCACGGTGTATCTCTTCGCCGATGACCGGCCGACGGCCGGAGAACTGGTCGAGCAACTCCCGCAGGACATCCGCGCCACGGCCGAGGTGTTCCTCGCCGGCGACGGTCCGCGCACCTTCTTTATCTGAGGGGCCGTCAGGTGAACGGGCTGTTCGTTGCCTCTGCATCGGGCTAATGCCCGCACCGGACGCCCGCAAGGGGATCCACCACCGAACGCTCCCAGCGGTCGCTGGAGGCGTCGGCCGTCGGCGGCCCGGCCGTCTCAATAGGGAAGGATCAGCGAACAGCCGCAACACTCCGCATCCGCCGTTGGACGACGGATTCAGGCGGCTCGTGGGACTCGGTCGAGCGCGAGCGCTGGGCAGCGCACTTGGCCGCTACGGAAGCGTCCGACCGGGCGCTCAAGCTGCACGGTGGCCGTCCGATCATCGATCGCAACGATTGTCGCGTAGGCGCCGTGCAGGTACTGCGGGCTGACGGTGTCGTTGATCCGGACTACGTCCCCGATGCAGAACTCCGCGAGCGCAGTCGCTGACCGCACCGTGTGCAGGAGATATCGGCGGGCGTCGACCGCGTCGGCGAGCGCGGTCAGATGGCTATCGAGCTCGCCCGCAGCTATTGCATCCAACAGCAAGCGCTCCGGCTCCCGGGCGCCCGATGCCGCACCGTCGACGGCATCGCCGGCTTCGATACAGAGCTGCTCGCGTTCGCGGAATCCAGTGCGCATGGCGCGGATCATCGCGCGCACGCCGGACCGAATCGCGACCGCGCTTCCACCGCCACCTCGGACATCATCTGTTCCCACCGCGGCCTCGCAGGCGTTTCGGCCACCGACGTGGACTGTGACGAGGCGATGCAACGAAGGGCGCGTCGGCTTGCCCGTCAGCGGGCCACCGCCCGACTCGTGCTCGCCGCCCAATTTGGCAAAGCAGTCAGCTCGCGCGCGATGTCGGGCCGATTGCGGACTGCCGGATGTTCGCGTGGAAGGAGGAGCCAAGGCGTGACCGCTCCGCGCTCGTTCTCGGGTGCGACGGAGAACTCAGACCACAGTCGGGCGCGAAGGTTCCGCGCCGGGGCCGCGGCGACCTGGCGGCGCTCGCTGCGCCAGAGCCGATCCGCGCTACCGCAGCGCGATGACGGCGCCGGCGTCCGCGCGAAGCAGCCGGGCCAAGCGCAGGTCGGCGGCGGCCTGGCGGCCGACGCCGGCGAAGAGGCGGGAGAGTGCGAACCCACTTCCCCGAGCACGAAACTGGCCGGCGAGCTGGGAGCCGCTGAGGCCGGCAAGGCCGACGCTTGCGGGCCTGACGCCCAGGCGCCGCAGACCACGGCGTGCGGAGAGAAGGCCGTGGACGCTGAGGTAGGCCGCGAGCTTGACCATGCCGCGGTGCGTGGCGCGAAGGCCGATCCCCAACGCGGCGAACGTCGCGGCAGTTCGGTGGCGTATGGTTGCCAACTGCTCGAGAAGTCCGGCCTCTTGACGGAGCGACCGGATCACGGCCGTCCTGTCGCGGCTATAGGCGACGCGGTCGCCCGCCTTCGCCGCGGTCGAGCTGTGTCGGACCGCCGTGACCTCGGCCTGGCTGGCTCGGGCGAGGCGAGTCTCAGCGGCTAACTGCGTGTGCTCTAGCGCGACCAGGCGTCTGAGGCGACTGTTCTGGCTCGAGGTTCTCGGCGGCGGTGCGGGCGGTTGGGCAGGTCTGACGATGCGTGGAAGTTCGCTACGGGTCAGGTTCGCGCCGGCCTGGTTGCGCTCGTCGGCGGCGACCGCCCGTGCCTCGGTTGCCTGAGCAAAGACGCTCGCGCCGGCGATCGCTGCGGTCTTGTCGATCAACGGGATCGACGCCCCGGTGAAGACTAGGGCCGTCGGTTTCCCGAGCACAGTCTGTTGCGGATTGTCCTTGTGCGCCTTGAACTTGACGATCGCGGCCACCGCTAACCCAAGCCCGGAGATGTACGCAACAGCGAAGATCACATGCGTGAGCTTGGCGAAGCTCGGCTCGTCGCTTGCGTCGACGCTGAGCGCCCTCCGGGTCTTCTGGTTATCGACCACGCGCGTCAGCGGGACCAGGCCGTGGGCAGCAGACACGGTCACCGCGATCCAGGATCGTGCGGTCGGCGGCGGTTGCACCCGGGTCGACGCGGCGTGCCGGGCCGCCGATGGCTGGGCCTGCGCGGTGCCGGCCCCGGTTAGCACGGCCGGACAAGCCGCGGCGAGCAGGACGAGCACCGCTCGTGACGTTCGGTGCGTCCGCCATGTGCGCCGTCCGGCTCGTGCCCACACAAGGCCCACGACGGTAAGGAAATCACCTGCGGCCGCCCCTGTCAGGTGAGGGTTGTGTTAGCGAGCGTCAGGGATCCGCAGCGTCGCGACCGGCGGACCATGGTCTGAGACTCCGGCCGGCGAGTTCCGGATCCGTCGACGAGAGTGTCGGTGCCATCGGATCCAGCGAGCCCGCTAGCTCCCGCACGCGCGTGTGCTTGACGTTGAACACTTGTCGAACGACAGTGGGTCAGCGTCAGCGAACGGTCGGTCGGGCCGCAGCGCCACACACATTCACCACCACAGCCACGCCCTCACCGGCGACACGCTGGCGCTGCGTCAGGCCGCGCCGATCGTCCTCGCCGAACCAGAGCAAGCCGCACTCCACCCGTTGCGCTGCCAGATCCTCGCGCTTACGCAATCAACGAAACATCCAGACTTCCCCCCCGTCGCCATTGCGGCAGTCTCGACCAGACAGCTGCTCGTCGGCGAACGCGACCATGTGACCCAAGCTGCGTCTCACGCGGGATCCACCACCGAACGCTCCCAGCGGTCGCTGGAGGCGTCGGCCGTCGGCGGCCCGGCCGTCTCAATAGGGAAGGATGAGCGGGCGCTCGCTATTGGGCCGAGTGCGCAAGTCCGAGGAACAAGCCTGGCCAGCCACAGCGGACTGCTGCCTCCGGCGCTGATGCTTGCGGCCGAACAGCGTCACAGCTAGCAATTCGCCCTGCCTGCTGTTGGCGAACAGGAGGGAACTCGCCTCTGGGTGTGAAGCACTCGCTTTCGTGCGGCGGCGGTACTCGGCGCTGGACGCTCGGGACACGCGCGTTCGTTCCGTAGCAGCAGTGCGCCCGAGGCCGTCGGGGACACCTCCACCTTGGCCCGACGGTCTGGGGCGCGTCGTGCGAACCCACAATCGGACGGGATAGGTTGGCCAGATCTCGAGGTCACGCCGGCTACTGCGTCTGGGTCGAGGCATTCATCTAGCGCCGTGCGGCTCGTGCCTTTGTCAAGGGACGCGGCGACGGCGAAAGAAGCCGGCGGGAGAGAGCCGCGCGCTTGCAAGGCCGCGCATGAATCTGGCTAGCACCACGCGCTCGGATCTGACGGACCTCGCCTGCGTCGTGACCGCTGCGCAAGACGCGCTATCACAGCAACTCGGGGCGGACCTGGTTCTGCGGGAGCGCCCCGCAAAGCCGCGATTGCAGGATCAGTCCCTAGCGCGGGAATTCCCTGGTGGCCGTGCGTTGCGCCTCTGAGACGGCTTGGGGCTCGAGCTAGTGGATCCAGCTCTGGTCGGCGAGGAAGCCCCAGACCGGGTTGTACTGGTAGTTGTGGAGGCGGCTGGAGGTGAGCTCGATTTCTTGTGGGGTCACAGTCGGTACCCAGACGGCGTTGTCGGTGAGTTGTCGATCTACTGCTGCCCATAGCGCTACGGCTTTGGGAGGGTCGCTGGCTTCCAGCTGCGTGGCATGTTGCATTTCGGTGTCGATTCGCGGGTTGCAGTAGTAGTCGTTGCCGAGCCCGCCGCCGCAGCTGAAGAACTGGGGGACGTAAGACGAGGGGTCTGGGTATACGGCGGCCCAGTCGCCGTCGACGTCGAGCTGGAAGTGCGTGCGCATCGCCTGCGTGACCGTGGCCAATGGGGCCAGGTGAACTCGGACGTGGTAACCGAGTTCGCGCAGCACGCCAGCGACGTATTGGGGTGTCGTTGGTGGGACGTATCCCTGGTCGGGCTCGTCTCGCACAACGATCGATCCGCCGTACGTGCCCGATTCGGCGACGAGGCGGCGTGCGCGTGCAAGGTCTGGCGCGGTCCAGCTCCCGTCGGGTCGGGGGTGAAGTGTGTAGGGGCAGTAGCGGCGGTAGCCGGGCAGGCCTGGTGCTATGACCTGGCAGGTGGGGGTGGCGAAGCTCGGTCCGCCGTAGAGTTGGGCGATCTTGGCCCGGTCGATGGCGTCGTTGAGCGCCTGGCGCACCTTGAGGTTGTTGAACGGCGCGAGGTTCGTGTTCATCGCGATGAACTCGACTCCGAACAGCGAGTTGGCGTGCAGTACCGCCGGGCGCTGTAGCTCCAGTTGACGGTACTGGCTGGCGGGGATCTCCCCGTCTAGCCAGTCTGCCCGTCCTTGCTCGATCGCGCGAACGGCGGCCTGCGCAGAGGCCGCGGTCTGCCACACGATCGAGTCGGGGTTGCCCGCGGGCTGGGCAGCGTGCGACCACTCGCGGAAGAACGGGTTGCGAGCGAACCGGATCTCCCGGTCGTTGACGGTGGTGATCATGTACGGGCCGGTGCCCGGGACGGCCCGTGATCCGTGATCCGGCGTTCCTGGCGGGATTGGTGCCGCGTATGCCTGCTCGGTCAGCCTGTCGAGGAACTCTGGGTCGGGCACGTTCAGGTGGAAGGTGACGGTGCCGGCTTCGTCGCTGGTGACGATTCCCTGTGAGAGGTCGCAGCTGCGTGGCTGGCGGGCGCATGCGGCTGCCCCGGCGATGTCGCTGTACAGCGAGCTGCCGATCCCTCGGACGCGGAACAGACGCTCGAACGCACGGCGGAAGTCATTGGCGCGCAGGGGCTGTCCGTCGGAGTAGCGGATCCCCGGGCGCAGGTGGAACGCGTAGGTGGTTCCGCCGTCGGTCGGCGCTGGGATCGAGAGCGCAAGGTCGGGAACGAGTCGCAGGCCGGCCACGCCGGGACTCTGCTGGAAGGTGACAAGCGAGTCATACGCCAGCCCCATGAACTGTGGGTTGTTGACCCCGCTGTAAAACGCCGGGTCGATCGACGCGGGGGTCATCGGACCGGACGATGCCAGCGTCTCGATCACGAGCGTCCCGCCAGGATGGCTGCCCGTTTCCGCCGCGACCGCGACCCACAGCCGATCGCCGCTGACCGTCAGCGAGGTCGGGGTGCCGCCGACCGAGACGCTGCTGTCGACCCGGTCTCGGCGCGGGTCGATCCGGGAAACGGTGTCTGAATATGCGCCGGCAACCCATACCCCCCCGCCGCCGCTGGCCACGAGCGCGGTCGGTTCGTTACCCAACGAGATCGTGGCGGTAGCCGCGAGTGTGGCCGGGTCGATCCTCGTAACGTTCGCGTCGAGGCTGTTCGCGACCCATAGCGAGCCGTCTTGGAATGCAAGCGCGGCCGGGCCGTCGCCGACGCGGATCCGCGCGATCAGGCGTCCCGAGGCTGGGTTGAGTTCCTCGACGGTCGCGTCGCCGTATCCGGCCACCCAGATCGCGCCCCGCCCGACGGCGATCGCGCTCGGTTGCAGATCGAGGGCCACCGTCCGTTGCAGCGCTCCGGTGGTCGGGTCGAGCGCGAACAATGCGCGTGCGACGGAGTCGGCGACCCACACGCGGCCGTCGCCGAACGTCATCGCCACGGGGCGCGATCCGGGGAGCGAGATTCTCTGGGTGACCGATTCCGTAGTTGGGTCGATCCGGACGATCGTCGCGCCGACTGTACTTGCGACCCAGATCGCCCCGCCGCCCCTGGCGATGGGACCGGGCTCTCCGCCTATCGGGATGAGGTCGATCTGGGCACCCGTTTCTGGATCGCGGCGGGAAACCGCGTCGGCGCCGGGATCGGCAACCCATACCGAACCCGCAGAGGCGGTGACCGCGTCGGGTGTGCCATCGAGCGCCGAAGCAGCGACGACCTGGCCGGATCTCGTGTCCACCGCCACGAGGCCGTTCTGGCTGGGGGCCAGCGTGTGACGTGCGCTGGCGGCGCGTGATCCGAGTAGCGCCGAGCCGATGATCAGGAGCGCCATGAGGCCCAGCCCGGCAGCAACAGGCACCCGCAAGCGGTTGGGAGGTGGTCGTGTGCGAGCGGCATGACGCTTCGCCGCGAGAGTCGGGTCGTGTTGAAGGATGCGCCGCTCAAGCTCACGGGTCTCCGGGCCCGGCTCCAAACCCAACTGCTCCATGAGGCGAACGCGCGCTTCGCGAAATGCCGCCAGCGCGTCCGCCTGACGCCCGGACCGGTACAGAGCCAGCATCAGCGACGCGAGCAGCCGCTCGCGAAGCGGATGCTCGCGCACGAGCTGCTTGAGCTCGAGCACGAGCTCCCTATCCCGTCCCATCCCGAGCTCGGCCTCGATGCGCTGCTCGATCGCCCCCAGCCGGCGCTCATCCAATTGCCGAGCCCAGTCGGCCGCAAACGGTTCATCCAGCACATCGGCCAGCGCCGGGCCTCGCCACAGCGCGAGAGCGTCCACGAAGCCGGTCACAGCATCCGCGCAGTCACCGGCCTCGGGCATGCCGGCGGCGGTCGTTAGCAGGCGGTCGAATTGGTCAACGTCGAGTTCGCCGGGCTCCACGCGGAGCACGTACCCGGCGGCGCGGCGTGCGAGCCGCTCGGGGCCGAGCAGCTTGCGCAGGCGATACACGTAGGTGTCGAGCGAGCCCGCCGCGCTGGGCGGCGGGGTCTCGCCCCACACCGACTCGATCAGGCGATCGCGGGAGACGGCCTCGTTGGCGTGCAGGAGCAGGATCGCGAGCAGCGCGCGCTGCTTGGCGCCCCCGAGCGACAACGACCGGCCTTCAACGGAGACCTCGAGCGGGCCGAGCACCCCGAATCTCATGTCGCCCTCCATGAAACCAGCCCGCGGACGCCGCTGCGAGATTTTTGCGAGGCCCGATCGCCACGATTCGCCGGCCTAGTTCAGCACAGCGAAGGAGCCGCGCATGTCTACCCGAGCCCGATTCGCCGTCCCGGCCATGCTGGCCGCGATGCTCACGCTCCCGACATTCGCGCCCGCGCGCGCGGACCGATCGAATGCCCGCAGCGGTTCGAGCGTTCGCGCGCGAGTGGCTCTGAGCCAGTTCGATACCGGACTCCTGGGCGGGCGCGGCGACCTGGTTGCAGCCAGACCACCATCCTCACCCGGCGCACCACGCTTCGGTTTCGCGCCGCCGTTCGGCTTCGGATCAGCGCTCGTTGGATCGGCGCCTGTCGGGCAAGGCCCGTCGACGCTCGCGCTGAATCCGGCGACCCACACCATGTACGTCGCCAACGGCTACAACGACAACGGACCACAGCTCCCGGTGCCCGGGAACACCGTCTCGGTGATCAACACGCGCCACTGCCAAGCGCGGGACATCTCGCGCTGCAGGGGGCCCTGGCCGACGATCAGGGTCGGGAACATGCCGAGCGGGATCGCGATCGACCAGCACACCGACACCGTGTACGTCAGCAACGTCGGCGACAACACGGTCTCCGTGTTCAACGGCGCAACCTGCAACGCCGAGGACACGTCAGGCTGCACGCAGACGGCCGCCACCGTCCCTGTCGGACTGGACCCCCTCGGCATTCTCGCCGACCCGGCCAACCACACCGTCTACGTTCCCGACACCGGCGCAAACGCGGTCAGCGGCCCGCAAAACAGCACGACCGTGTCAATGCTCGACAGCGCAACCTGCAACGCGCGCGACCTCGCCGCCTGCCCGACCACGCCGCCCCCCACCGTCGATGTCGGCGCTTCTCCCGCCGACGTCTCCGTCGACCAAGCCACCCACACCGTGTACGTGACGACTTTCTCGAACGGCAACCCAGGGTCGAACAACGGCTGGACGGTGTTCGACGCGAACACCTGCAACGCGACCACGCAATCGGGGTGCGCGACGATCGGCACGCTCCCCGGCGATCCCAGCGGCCCGACCGCCGCCCAGATTGACCCGGCGAACCACACGCTCTACACAGCCAACTACGACAACACGATCTCAGCCTTCGATCTGAACGTCTGCAACGCCGGCGATCTCACGGGCTGCGCGACGGACACACCGGGGACGGTGACCCCGTTCCCGAACGTCGGCTTCGATCACGACCTGTGGGTTGCCGTCGACGCCCCGCTGCACACCGTCTACGCCGTCTATCAGAAGGACGACGCCCTGCTGGTCGTCAACACAAACGTGTGCAACGGTAGTGATCCAACAGGCTGTTCGACTCTCAACCCGCCGGAGATCCACACCGGGTCGGACCCCGAATCGGTCGCACTCGACCCGCAGAACCAGACGCTTTACACGGCCGACACAGTGTCGGACAACGTCTCGGTGATCGATCCGACCCAGTGCGACGCGCAAACCACCAGCGGCTGTCGCCCCCGTGTATCCCAAACCCCCATCAACCCGGGCGGGCTCGCCGCCGAACCAGCCGTCGCGACCACATACGTTGCAAACGGCACCAACACCGTGTCTATGCTCGACACGAGCACCTGCAACGCCCACCGCTCGGCAGGGTGCAGCGCTGCACCGCTGACGGTGACCGTCGGCACCAATCCACAGGCGGTCGCGATCGACTCGGCCACCCACACCGCATACGTCGCGAACGCCGGTGCCGGCACCAGCGGGACGGTCACCGTGTTCAACGACCGCACCTGCAACGCGACCGACCAGGCCGGCTGCACGGCGGTCTCGACCCTCAATGTGGCCGATGGGAATCCGGTCGGGATCGCGGTCAACCCGCGCACCGACACGATCTACACCGCCACGCTCACCAGCAACGGAGGGCCGAACCTGATCTCCGTGTTCAACGGCAACAGCTGCAACGCCACCACCGCGAGCGGCTGTAGCCAGACCGCTGCGAGCGTCGCAACCGGCCCCGATGGCGGCGGACCGCCCTTCGACACTGAGGCCGTCGCCGTCAACGCGACGACGAACACCATCTACGCCACTAGCGACGTGCTCGGCAACCCGTTCGTCGGCCACACCGTGTATGCCGTCGACGGTCTCACGTGTGACGCCGCCGACATGGGCGGCTGCGGCGACCCGCCGGAGCAGATCTCGGTCGGATCTGATCCGGTCTTCGGGGAAGCCAACCCGTTCGGAATCGCGGTGGACCAGGCGACCGACACGATCTACACCGCCAACATCTTCGACGGCGAAGGGGCCGGCACCGTCTCCGTCATCAACGGCGCAACCTGCAACAGCCACAACACGCGTGGCTGCGACCAGACCCCCGCCGCCGCCCCCGCCGGCTTCGGCGCCAACGGGATCGCCGTCGACCCCACTACTAACAACATCTACGCCACCAACGACCAAGACACCAGCGTCACCACGATCAACGGCAACTCCTGCAAAAGCAGCAACCGGACGGGCTGCGACGACACCCGGACTCGAGCAATCGTCGGTGACTACCCAGGCTCGATCAGCGTCGACCCCGCCGTCGACACCGCATACGTCGCCGACATCGAAGGCGTCTCGGTCGTGCCACTCACCCCCTGAACCGGTAGCTCAGGGACGATCCCGGCGCGCTCCGGCCAGAGAGTCGTGCAACAGTCGCTCGGCGGTTTCGCGTGCACGCAGCGTCAGACGATCGGCGTCGAATACCGCGTGAACGTGGGCCCCGGCGGCGCCGACTTCGCGAGTCCGCCGCACCCGGGGCACGACGGGCAGCCATTTGTCGGGTCAACCACGGTCGAGGTCACCCGCTGACCCCGTTTTGGGTGACCCGGGGAAACACCGCAACAGTCGTAACCGTCCTCGTCGCGGTGTGTGCACGAGGCCGGGCTAGGTCGGCTACGCACTGTCTCGCCGCGACAGCCACGGCTGCTACAAGCCGTAGCCCGCTGCGGCCGCCCAGAAGTCTCAGATCGGATCGACCACCGGACGTTCCGGAGCTGCCGGAGTCTCGTGAGGGAACCCTGGGTCCGTGCGCCGGTCGGGGGGCGAGCGGTGACGGCCGCTTTCGGACTGCTCAGCGGCTGGCTGGGGTTTTGAGGCAGATGCGGCGGCCGGCGTGATCTGGATCGCGGTGCGGACGTCAGATCGAGCGTGGCCCGCGGTCGAGTTCGCTGGTTTCTGTCAAGCTGCTGCGTGTGGTGCGCACGCTCCGGTTCGCTTTGTTGACGGCCTCTGCCGCATTTGGCGTCGCGTCACCGGCGGGGGCGGTGGTCAACCTCGGGTCCACGGCGGGCAATGCTGCGCCGCGGGTCATCGTCGACGCGACCGGGCAGGGCTACACCACGTGGGCCGACGGCGGCACCACCCACAACCTGGACTACTGCCGTCTGACGACCGGCAACCCGACGTGCGGCTCGCGGCAGTCGTTCTCCTATCCGACGGCCACCCAGAGCGACGACAGCGGCAACGCGCCGGTGTTCACCGCCGCGGGCACCGTCGCGCTGGTCGACTCGCGCTGCTGCCTGTCCAGCAACCAGAAGTTTCTCTACACCTCATCTGACGGGGGACAGACCTTCGGGCCGCCGACGGAGCTGGCAAACGACCACGCGTCGGGTATGACGGGCAATGCGCTGGATGTCCCCGCGGGGGCCCTATTTGCCGGCAGCCTCGAGCAGGTGATCACCTCAGACAACTCGGCGGTCACCGGCGGCGGGTCGATCCAGGCCACGGGGCTGACCGCAGCGCCTACCGATCCGGGGTGGTTCACACCGCCCATCGCTGAGTCGGGGACGCTGAGCGAGAGCATCGCTCGCGAAGGTTCGACCATGGTGGTGGTCTACACCCAGGACACCGTTCCGCACTACACGGTGACGTGGGTGAAGTACGGCGGCGCGGGTGATCCCGACGCCGCGAGCAGTTGGGGCGCGCCTCAGAGCCTTTCGCCGCTGCCGTCGCTCGACAGCAACGCGCAGCTCGTCAACGGCTTCAACGGCATTTTCGTTGCGCGCAGCGTTGCCCGCCCGGGCGACAACGAGGCTCTGGCAGTCCAGCGGTTCACCGGCTCGGGCTGGACGAGTCCGGTGACGGTCAGCAGGACCGCGCTGGGGTCGCGGTTCGCCATCGACGAGACTCCCGCCGGCGTGGTGTACGTGATCTGGCGGGATGCGAGCGGCAAGCTGGACTACGTCCTCTCTGCGAACGCCCCGGCGACGAAGTTCGGGCCGGTCCGCAGCCTGCCCACCGGTGAGACGACGGTTAACTCGCCGGCGATCGCCGTCGATGCCGCGGGGGCGGGGTGGGCGACCTGGACCGATGACAGCTCCAAGGTATACGCCGTCCAGATCCACCCGGTGCCGACGCTGACCACGCTGAAGCTGTCCGACGGCGGTAAGCTCACGCTCGTGACGCCGGGCGGTTGCGTCACGCCTGGCAAAGGGTTCGATGTGTCAATCGGCTTTGAGCCCTCCAAGCACAAGCACTCGGTCTATCTGCAGGTCACCCATGTGGTGTTCTTCGCGGCCGGCGCGCCCTCAAGGACCACGCGGCGCGCTCCGTCCCGGACCATCTTGAGGCTCCGCGCCTTCACTCATGCCGGCTCGTCGCTCAACGTGGGAGCCAAGGCGACGATCAGGCTGCGCCATGGGAAGCCGAGGACGAAGTCGATCGCTACCACCGTTCCCGTCTGTCCCTGAGAGCGGGCCGGTCGCGTCAGCCACGGCCTGTCACAGCTCGAGGGGGCGTCGTCGGTCGTCTCTAGGGCGCTTCATACGAGAGGAGCTCCGCCAGAAGCCGGGCAGCACGGAACGTTCGCAAGGGATCGCTCGACGTACGCCTGCCGCGCGAAGCGGACGACTCGGCAGCAGCTCGGCAGCGTCGTCTCACAAGACCCGTCCGATCACTTTCGCAATGACCGGGGGCTAAACGAACGGCGGCCCGCTGACGAGCAGACCCGCAGCCCGCGCCCGCAATGCCTCGGCTTGGAAGCACGTGTCAGACGGTCCGCGTCTCAACTAACGCGGTGACCGAACCGCCGTCCGGCTGAGGAGCGAGAGGCACGTCAGCCGTAGGGCTCGCGCGGCTGGAACCGTGTACGTCAGCTACCGCACGCGTCGAAGCGCTTAAGTGGTACAACGAAGTGGTACAACGAGCGACAGAACGGGTGGAGCGAGAGCCGACTAGATAGCAGCAATCCCTGCTAATCAACCGCTTCTACGGAGGGTGAGCGAGGGGACTCGAACCCCCGACCGCCTGGACCACAACCAGGAGCTCTACCAACTGAGCTACGCCCACCGTGGGACAGTTGAATCTACCAGCGCATTCGCCGGGAGGCCCACGCCCCCGGCAGGATTCGAACCTGCGGCCAACGGATTAGAAGTCCGTCGCTCTGTCCACTGAGCTACGGGGGCCCGACGCTGAGAGTAACCGCGCGCGTGGACCGGGGATCAGCGGACGCCCGCGGCGTAGGCCGTTGGCGAGGCCTGCACCGGACGGCGGTGGCGCCTGCGCGTGCGGCGCCGCCGGCTGACGGCGGAGCGAGTGGCCCGCGACGGGACCGAACCCGTAGCCAGCGCCCGGGTGGAGCGCTGCTGAGGCGCGGCCCGCCCGGTCGGGCATGTGGCGGTCACGTAGCACGCCAGCGGGGGCTCGGCCGTGGTCTGTGGAGACGTGGCCACGGTGCTCGCGACCGAGGCGAGGGTGTTGGCGTAGTCGGCGGCGAAGGTGCTCGGGTCGATCCCGGGCATCAGCGGGCTCAGGCACGTCGTGGCGGCGACGCGGGACGGGTCGGCCGGCCCGGGATGGGTCAGCGCGTCGAGGGCGAGCTGGTAGGCGGTGTTGTCGTAGATGCCGATCCCGAGGTGCTCGGTGACGTCCGCCGGGCACACCGACTGGATGGCCACGTTGGCGATCGCCCCGCCTCCGCCAGTCAGCGAGGAGGACGCCGCGGGCCCGAAGTTGGGCACGACCACCTCGTCGGTGTTGGTGTAGATGTTGGTGTATGAGATCCCGGGGAACGTCTCCTGGCCCGAGTTGAGCGCGGCGATGAAAGCGGCGTCGGAGCGCTGCTGCCAGAACGCCGGTGCGCAGCTCTGCGCGCATGCCGGGATCGCGTCGAGCGTCCCGTGGTTGCTGGGCGAAAGGCCCACCAGGTCATCCACCATCGCGCGGGTGTCGGGCCAGAAGCGCAGGGCCCAGCGGGGGACCATGCCGCCCTGGGAGTGCCCGACGATGTCGATCCGGCCGCCGTAGGCAGCATGCATGGTCCGGATGGCATAGACGACGTACTCGCCGGCGACCTGGATGTCCCCCATCGCGTTGCCGGGCAGCGTCACGGCGCAGTAGGGCCAGCCGAGCTTGCTCAGGGCGGGCTCCCAGCCGTACCCGTAGTCCGTGGACGGGTTCAGCGCGGTGCCGGGCACGAGCAGGACGGGCGCGTGCGCCGCGCCGTGCAGCGTGCCGGTGCACGTCAGCGCGGCGGCGAGCTTGGCCGCCGGCACCGACAGCGGCGGACCCGGGCGGCTGGGGGGCGCATACGCCGCCGAGGCGGCCGCCGGCAGGAGTGCGAGCGTGAGAGCGAGCGTCGCAGCCGCACGCAACGCCGCTTGCATGGTCCGCACGACCGTCATCCGTGGGCGTACCGGCATGGCCCAGGTCCTACCGTCGATCGGCGAGGTTCAAACCCCTCTTTTGCAGGGATCGATCAGCCGGGTTGATGAGGGCTTGTACCGTGTCAGCAGACGGACCAACGAGTACGAGGGGTCCGCGGCGGGTAGGCGGAAGCTGAATGAGCTCCAACCAGACAACGATCACAGCGGGAGTGACCGAATGAAGACCGGCCGGGAGAAGGCCGAAGAAAAGCGCCAGGAGAAGCTTGCCCAGGTGCAGGAGCAGGTCGAGGAGGGGTCGCTCACCATCAGGCAGATGACCGAGGAGGAGCGCCGCAAGTACCCGCCGCGCCCTGAGCGTCCCAAGGGGACGAAGGGCTCGCGCCGCTACTAGGCGTTTGCGAGCTGCGCGCTCGCGCGTGTGAGACAGTTTCCCGCCAACGCGAGCGAGGGAGCTGGAACGTGGAGATCACCGCCGCTGTCCTGGAGGAATATCACCGGCCGCTGCGCGTGCAGAGCCTCCAGATCGATGAGCCGCGCAGGGGCGAAGTGCTGGTGCGCACCGTAGCCACCGGCGTCTGCCACACCGACGCGATCGCGCGCGACCAGGACCTTCCGTTCCCGGTGCCGGGCGTCCTGGGGCACGAGGGCGCGGGTATCGTCGAGGCGGTCGGCGACGGCGTGACGAAGGTGACCGCCGGCGACAAGGTGGTGATCGGCTGGCCGTGGTGCGGTGTGTGCCGTAACTGCCTGGCCGGCCAGCAGCGTTACTGCGCCCAGATGCCGCCGATGGTGACCTCGGGCGCCCGTCCCGACGGCACCACCGCCCTACGGCGCCCGGGCGGGGAGCCGGTGCACAGCCACTTCTTCGGCCAGTCCTCGTTCGCCACCCGGGTGATGACCTGGGAGCGCAGCGTCGTCAGGGTTGCCCCCGACGCACCCCTCGAGCTTCTTGGGCCGCTCGCCTGCGGCCTCTCGACCGGGGCCGGTGCCGTGTTCAACGCCCTGGCGCCCCCAGCGGGGTCGAGCATCGCCATCTTCGGCACCGGAGCGGTGGGCCTGTCGGCGCTGCTGGCCGCGCGCGAGCGCGGATGCACGCGGATCGTCGCCATCGATCGTGTCACCTCGCGCCTGGCGCTGGCCTCCGAGTTCGGCGCCACCGACACGATCGACGCCGGCTCCACCGACGCCGTCGACGCGGTGCGGGAGCTCACCGACGGTGACGGCGTGGACTTCACGCTGGAGTGCACCGGCAACGTCGCCGTGCTCCGCCAAGCCGTGGACGCGCTGGCCATGCCGGGCGTCTGCGGAGTCATCGGCGGCGCGCCCGCGGGCGCCGAGTTCTCGCTGGACCACCTCACGGTCCTGTGGGGCCGCACCGTCCGCGGCATCCTCGGCGGCGAGGGCCAGAGCGAGCAGCTCATCCCCGCCCTCATCGACCTCCAGAGGTTGGGCCGCTTCCCGTTCGATCGCCTCGTCGAGTACTTCGACCTCGATCAGGTCAATGAGGCCATGGAGGCGTCCGCACAGGGCGAGGTCATCAAGCCGGTCCTGCGCATGCCGGCGTAGACCACACGCTCACGGCCGCTTCAGGAACCTCAATCCAAAGGCCGCGAACACCATGACAATTCCGACGTTCACGAGCAGGCGCTCCCAGAACCGGTGCCTGAAGAACAGGATGTCCACGCCGACCACGACAGCGACCAGCGCGATCACGTAAAGCACCACGGCTGTTTGTCTTCCCATCGTTTGCCTACGCTATGCCGTGTTCTCACCGCAGTAATCGGGGCGCCCGGATTTGAACCGGGGACCTCCTGCTCCCAAAGCAGGCGCGCTACCAAGCTGCGCCACGCCCCGTGGGTCGGCCGAGTGTAATCAACGGCCGATCTGGCCCCGGTGACCTTCCTGTTAGCCTCGGCCCCGCCATGGCAGAGATCCAGCCGATCCGCGCCCTGCGCTACGACCTGAACCGCACCGACGGCCTGCAGGACGTCGTCGCGCCCCCCTATGACGTCATCGACGAGGAGCAGCGCGCCGCGCTCGAGGCGCGCTCGCCCTACAACGTCGTGCGCATCGACCTGCCCGAAGGCGGCGAGGACCGCTATGACCGCGCGGCGGCGCTGCTCTGCGAATGGCGCGCCGACGGCGTGGTCGTGGTCGACGAGGCCCCGGCGCTGTGGACCCTCTCCCAGGACTACACCGGACCGGACGGCCAGCGGCGCACGCGCAGCGGACACTTCGCGCGGGTGCGCGTGGAGGAGTACGGCCCCGGCCGCATCCGCCCTCACGAGCGCACCCATCCCGGCCCGCGCGAGGACCGGCTGCGCCTGACGCGCGCCACCAAGGCCAACCTCTCCCCCATCTTCTCCCTGTTCTCCGACCCGTCAGGCGCGGTCGCCGACGCGCTGAGCCGGGGCGGCGGCGGCGAGGTGTGGGCCCAGACGACCGACGACGACGGCACCGTCAACCGCCTGGGTCGCGTCGACGACGCGACGGCGATCGCCACCGTCCAGGAGGTGCTGGCCGAGACCGAACTGCTCATCGCCGACGGCCATCACCGCTACGAGACCGCTCGCGTCTACGCGGAGGAGATCGGCGGCGAGGGGCCCCACCGCTACGTCCTCATGTGCCTGGTCGCTCTGCAGGACCCGGGCCTCACCGTCTTCCCCACCCATCGTCTCGTCCGCGGCCTGCGCCCCGAGCAGCACGAGACGCTCGCCAATGCGCTGCGTCGCGACTTCGAGATCGAACGCCTCGACGACACCGCTGCGCTGGCGCCCGCCTCGTCGGACGCCGTGCGCATCGGCTACATCGACGCGCACTTCAAGCAGCCGTTCATGCTCACCCTGCGCGACCCCGCCATCGCCGACGCGGCCCTCCCCGATCGGGCGGAGCCCTACCGGCGCCTGGACACCGCCGTGCTCGAGGCGCTCATCCTCAAGGGCGCCCTGGAGATGACCGACGAGGACATCGATCACCTCGATGGCCTCGGCTATGCCCGGGATTTCGCTCAGGCCCTCGAGCTGGTGCAGGGCGGCGAGTACGACGCGGCCTTCTTCATGGCCCCGACGCCGGTGGAGCGCGTGCACGAGGTGGCCGCCGCCGGCGAGAGCATGCCGCCCAAGTCCACCTACTTCTTCCCCAAGGTCCCCACCGGCCTGCTCTTCAACCCGCTGGCCTGAGCCCGCGCCGACGTCCACGGTGCTGGCGGAGCAGCTCTCGGCGGTCCTCCTCGAGCCGGCCGCGGCGAGCGCGCTGGACGTCCGCGGCCGCACTGACGCCGGGGTCCTCGTGGCCCTCTATCTCGACGGCGGTCGCTTGCACGCGGTGCTCACCCGGCGCCGGGACGACATGCGGCGCCATCCCGGGGAGATCTCCTTCCCCGGCGGGCGCCACGACGACACCGACCCGGACCTGCTGGCGACCGCCCTGCGCGAGGCCGAGGAGGAGATCGGCCTGGCGCCGTCGGGAGTGCGGGTCCTGGGCGCGCTCCAACCCACGCCGACGATCGCCACCGGATATGCCATCTATCCGTTCGTCGGGCTGATCGAGCCGGGCATGGCCTGGACACTGTCCCCGCGCGAGGTGGCCGAGGTCCTGGAGCTCGCCCTCGACGACCTGCAGGCCGGCTACGGGCGCCGCCGGCTCCTGCGCCGCGGGGTCCCCATCCGTACCGACACCTACGTCGTCGGCGACGACCTCATCTGGGGCGCCACGGCGCGCATCCTCGCCGACCTGTTCGAGCGGATCGGCCCGCTGGCCGACGCGCCCGCCAACTCGGCTTAGCGGGCGTACTGGTCGCGGCCCACCAGCGCGCGCCCCACGGCCTCGACGGCCTGTGACACCCACCCCGGTTCGGTGGCCGGGTCGGCGGTGAGCAGCTCATACGGGATGAGCGAGCGCTCGCAGGCGTAGCGCACACGTTCGGCGCCGTGGCTCAGGGTCGCGGGGTCGACGCTGCCGGCGGCCTGGTAGACGACGCCGCGCACGGTGGTGTCGAGCATCCGCTCCAGCAGCATGTCCAGCCTCGTGTCGTGCAGCGCCAGCAGCTGCTCCTCGGTACCGGTCGCGGAGCCGAGCAGGATGCAGGCGACGCCGACGTGGGCCAGCGCGGGCGCCAGGGTGCCGACGATGTTCGGGTCGCCGACGAACGGCTCGGCCCCGGCGGCCTCGATCTCCGGGCCCCGATCCGGATCGCGCGTCGTGCCGCGGACGGCGTGGCCCGCGGCCCGCAGCGCCCGGGTCAGCTCACGGCCGCGGCAACCACACCCGACGATCAGGCAGCGCGCCACGTCGGCTCAGCTGCCGCCGGAGGCGCCGGATCCGAACTCGCGCTGGACCTCGTCGCGAGTGCGCTCGGGCAGGCCCCGGGCTCGGCGACGCGCGTTGGTGGCCTCGAGCAGCTCGTCGAGCTCACGGTCGGCGAGGTAGGCCTCGCGCCGGCGGCGCTGCTCGTTGAAGTCCTCCATCACGCGACGCTCGAGATCGGCCACGGTCACGTCGGCCTCACCGCGACGGCGACGGCGCTCGTTGTGCGCCTCGAGCATCTGGGCCAGGTCCTCGGCCTCCAGCTCCTCGCGCTCCTCGGTGATCTCGCGCCCCGATCGCAAGCCGAAGGGTTCCATGCCCCGCCCCTGGTTGGCCCGACCGAGCATCCACACCCACAGCACCAGGATGAGGAGTCCGGCGACGAGGACGAGTGCGAACGAGTCCACCGGCGGCGAGTCTAACTCGCAGCGTCGATTGCACCATCCAGCCCGTGCGCAACTTTCGAACTTGACGTCGTGTTTATCAGGACGTCATCGCCTCCGCACGGGCGGGCCGGCAATCGGCGGAGGCCTATCTATCCACATGCAGGGTCAAGGAGGCTTCATGCGTCTTCGCATCACCGTGCTTGCTTGCGCACTGTCCGCGCTGGCGAGCGCAGCTGCTCCGAGCCTGGCCGGCGCGGCACCGCTGCACAACCGCGGGCTATCCATCCACGCGGTCCCGCAGCACATCATTGCCGGCGAGGCCGTTCTCATCTTCGGCCAACTGAAAGGTCCTGACCACGCCAACCAGGTGGTCACGCTGTATCACCGGATCAACCCGAATCCCGGGTTCACCGTCATCGGCGTCACCAAGACGAACGCGAACGGCCAGTACGAGTTCACCCGCCAGGAGGGCATCGTCGACACCAACCGCGAGTGGTTCGTCCGCGGTCCGGGTACCACCCACAGCCGCACCGTGCACGAGCGCGTGGACGCGCTGGTGAGCCTGGCGGCGAGCTCCGCCAGCGGGCTCACGCGTCACCCCATCGTGTTCAGTGGCCATGTCACCCCTGATCACAGCGGCGGGGTCGTCGCGCTGCAGGAGCAGAAGGGCTCCAGCGACGATTGGACCACCGTCAAAACCGCCCGCATCGGGCCCGGCTCCAACTACACGATCTCGCAGGCCTGGCGCGTTCCGGGCGCCTACGACGTCCGCGCGAAGTTCCGCGGCGACGCCCGCAACACCCCGGCCGTCTCGGACATCACGTCGGTCGTGATCGAGCAGACCGAGGTGCCGGGATTCAGCATCAACACCTCCGATCCGATCGTGCAGAACGGTCAGGCCGTCACCATCTCGGGCGTCCTGGACTCGCCGGGTTCGACCACCGGTGAGCCGAACACGAGCGTGAGCCTGTTCGAGAAGGTGCCGGGCAGCGGCGGCCCCTACCAGGAGCTGACCACCGCCACGACCGCCAGCGATGGCAGCTACAGCTTCGCCAACGTGACATCGAGCACCAACGAGCTGTACCTGGTCCGCACCACCTTCGCTCCGCGCCGTCACACCGCGGTGCTGTTCGAAGGCGTGCAGGACGTGGTGACCATGTCCTCGAGCTCCTCGACGTCCACCGTCGACGGGCACATCGTGTTCACCGGCAGCGTGTCACCTGACAAGGCCGGTCACTCGATCTACCTCCAGAAGCTCGGCAAGGACGGCGACTGGCACACCGTCGAGGTCCGCTTCGTCAACAACGCCTCGACGTTCCAGTTCGGCTGGACGTTCGGCACCGCGGGCACCAAGGAGTTCCGTGCCCGGATCACCGGTGGCCCGGCCAACGTGGGTGGCGCCTCGGCGCCGGTCACGATCGTCGTGTCGCAGCCGCCGCTGTCAAGCCTGCCGACCAGCTAGACGCACACGCGCACCGACGCCCAGCCAACTCGGGGAGGGTTGGCTCGGCGGGTGGACCGGCCTCCGCAGCTGCGGGGGCCGGTCGTGTCTCCGGGGCCCCCGCCGCGGCGTCGCGTGGGTGCGAGAACCGCGTTTGAGACACGGGCGGCCAGACGCCTCACTCGTGTAGCGTCCCGGCGCATGGACTTCGCACTGACCGACGAGCAGCGCCTCATCAAGGACACCGCCCGGGCCTTCACGGATAACGAGATCGTGCCGCGGGCGCGCGACAACGACCGCAACGCGCACTTCGACACCGAGCTCGTGGCCAAGCTCGCCGAGCAGGGCTACCTCGGGGCGATCGTGCCGCCGGAGTACGGCGGCGCGGGGCTTGACTACCTCAGCTACGGGCTCGTCGTGGAGGAGATCGGGCGCGGGGACTCGTCGATGCGGACCGTCGTCTCGGTGCAGACGTCCCTGGTGTGCTCGGCGATCGTGCGCTGGGGGACCGAGGAGCAGAAGCAGCGCTACCTGCCCAAGCTGTGCTCGGGCGAGTGGCTGGGGTGCTTCGGCCTCACCGAGCCCGATACGGGATCGGACGCGGCCAACCAGCGCACACGGGCGCGCAGGACGGACTCGGGCTGGGTCATCAACGGGGCCAAGATGTGGATCTCGATGGGCAACGTCGCCAACGTGGCGCTCATCTTCGCCCAGACCGACCCCGAGAAGGCCCACAAGGGCCTGGCCTGCTTCCTGGTGGAGACCGAGGGCAACGACGGCTACCAGCCCCAGGAGATCCACGGCAAGCTCGGCCTGCACGGCTCGGACACCGCCGCCATCTCGCTCAGCGACTGCGCGGTCGCTGACGACGCGATGCTCGGTGAGATCGGGGACGGCTTCAAGATCGCCATGACGTCGTTGGAGTCCGGGCGCTACAGCGTGGCCGCGGGCTGCGTCGGCATCTGCCAGGGCTGCGTGGACTACTGCGTCGACTACGCCAAGGAGCGCGAGCAGTTCGGCCGGCCGATCGCGAGCTTCCAGCTCGTCCAGGCGATGCTCGCCGACATGAAGGTGGAGACCGACGCGGCACGGATGCTCGTGTATCGCGCCGCCTACCTCAAGGACACCGGCCAGCCCAACTCGACCGAGACATCGATCGCCAAGCTCTACGCCACCGAAGCCGCCAATCGCTGCGCCACCACCGCCATCCAGGTGCTCGGCGGCTCGGGGTACGTCGACGACCACCCCGTGGAGCGCTACTTTCGCGACGTGCGCGTCACCACCCTGTACGAGGGCACCTCGCAGATCCAGAAGCTCATCATCGGGCGCGCGCTCACCGGCATCAACGCACTCGTCCCCTCGTGAGCCCCGGCGGCGACGCGCCCACGGTGCTCGGCGTCGCCGGGGCCGGAACGATGGGGTCCGGGATCGCGCAGCTCGGCTGCGTGGCGGGGATGCAGACGCTTCTGCACGACCCCGACGCGGAGGCGCTGGAGCGCGGCATCGCGCGAATCCTGCGCCAGCTCGAGCGCGAGGTGAGCAAGGGGCGCATGGAGCGGTCGGCCGCCGACGCGGCCGAGCGCGCGGCTGCGCCCGCGCCACATCGCTCGAGGAGTTCGCCGGCTGCGAGATCGTCATCGAGGCCGCCCCCGAGCGCGTGGATCTCAAGCACCAGCTGTTCGCCCGGCTCTCGGAGATCGTCTCCGCCGACTGCGTGCTGGCCAGCAACACCTCGTCTCTGCTGGTGACCGCGCTCGCGCCGGCCGCCGAGCATCCCGAGCGGGTGGTGGGCATGCACTTCTTCAACCCTCCGCCGCTGATGGCGTTGCTGGAGGTGGTCGCCGGCGCCGAGTCCTCGGAGCGCGCCCTCGCCGTCGCCCGGGCCTGCGGCGAGGCCATGGGCAAGCGCGTGATCGACGCAGCCGACGGACCGGGTTTCCTCGTCAACCGCTGCAACCGGCCATGGGGCCTCGAGTCGCTCAAGCTCCTGTCCGAGCGGGTCGCCACCGTGGAGCAGATCGACCGCATCTGCCGGCTCGGCGGCGGCTTCCGGATGGGCCCGTTCGAGCTGATGGACCTCGTCGGCGTCGACGTGGGCCTCGACGTCGCCCGCTCCTTCTACGAGCAGAGCTTCGGCGAGCCGCGGTGGCGGCCCTCGCCGATCACCGTCAAGACGGTCGCCGCCGGGCGCACCGGCCGCAAGTCCGGCCGCGGGTTCTACGAGTACCCGGAGTCCGGCCCCTACCGCGAGCCTGATCCCGACGCCCCGCCCCCCGGCGGCGGCGACGGTCTGGTGGTGATCGCCGGCGAGTCCACGCTGGCGCTGGCGCTCGAGGAGGCGGCACTCCAGGCCGGCTGGAAGGTCGCCACGCCGGCCGAGGCCGTCGACGGGCCCGTCCCCTTCCTCATCCTGGAGGTGGGCCTCGACGGCGAGGAGCCCGAGGCGCCGCTGCAGGGCGGCCCCGCGTGCCGTCTGCTGCGCCGCCGGCTCGTTGGCGGCGCTGGACCCGGGCGGCTCCGCCGTCGGCTTTCACGCGCTGCCTCCGCTGGACGCCGGTGCGCTGGTCGAGCTCACGCGCGGACCGGACACTGCCGCGTCGGCGGCCGCAGCCGCGGAGCGGTTCTTCGCCACGCTGGGCAAGCACACCGAGTGGGTGGGCGACGCCCCGGGGCTGGTGCTCGGCCGGATCGTCTGCCAGGTCATCAACGAGGCCGCGTTCGCCCTGGGTGAGGGCGTCGGCAGCGCCGAGGACATCGACGTCGGCATGGTCCACGGCCTCAACTACCCGCGCGGGATCCTGGCCTGGGCCGACGAGATCGGCCTCGATCACGTGCTCGGCGTGCTCGACGCGCTCGGGCTCGAGCATGGCGAGGAGCGCTACCGCGCGGCGCCGCTGCTGCGGCGACTGGGCTGGTCGGGGCGGCTGGGCCGCGCCACCGGCGAGGGCTTCTTCACCTACGAGGGGTCATGAGAGCAGTCACCTTCCAGGCGCCGATGGAGGTCCGCGTCGACGAGCGCGCGGAGCCGGAGCTGCAGAGCCGCGACGACGCCATCGTCGCCATCGAGGCCAGCGGGATCTGTGGCTCGGACCTGCACATCTACCACGGCCGGGTCAAGATGGAGGCGGGCTTCACCATCGGCCACGAGTTCGTCGGCCGAGTGGTAGCGGCCGGAGACGCGGTGACTCGCGTGTCCGTGGGCGACCGCGTGTGCGGGTGCTTTCACACCGCATGTGGCACGTGCTTCTACTGCATGCGCGGCGTCTATCAGAAGTGCGATCGGGTCAGGGTCTTCGGCCACGGCGAGGCCCTGGGCGCGCTGCCGGGCACGCAGGCCGACCAGGCGCTGGTGCCGATGGCCAACCTGACCCTCCGCCCGGTGCCCGACGGCGTGAGCGACGACGTGGCGCTGTTCGCCGGCGACGTGATGGGCACCGCATACCACGCCGTCGACGGCAGCGGGGTGCGGCCGGGAGACAGCGTGGCCGTCCTCGGCCTGGGTCCGGTGGGGCTGTGCGCGGTCCAGCTCGCCGTCGCCGCCGGCGCCGGCCCGGTGCTGGCCATCGACAGCGTCGACGCGCGCCTGGACGTCGCCCGTGGCTTCGGAGCGGTGCCGGTGCATCTCACCGAGGAGAACCCGCGCGACGTCGTCAGGAAGTTGACCGAGGGGCGCGGGGTTGCCGCCGCGATCGACGCCGTCGGCCATCCCGATGCGCTCGACCTCGCCATCCGGCTGGCGCGCAACGCGGGCACCGTGGTCGCCATCGGCGTCTACGCCGAGCCGTGCGAGGTGCACATGGGCGTGGTCTGGATCAAGGGCCTGACGCTGCGCACGGGCCAGGCCAACGTCATCGGCCACGTCGACCGGGTGCTGGGGATGCTGGCCGCCGGGACGCTTGACCCCACCCCGCTGGTCACCCATCACATGTCGCTGGACGACGCGCCCGAGGGCTATGCGATCTATGACCGGCGCGAGGCGCTGAAAATCGTCTTGCGGCCCTAAATTCAGGTGTTACGCGCCTAGATTCCGGGGTATCTCGGGTCTGGACATCCGGGAGAGATCATGCAGAACGCGCAAGGCGCACAAGTTCTCTCCAAATATGTGGTGCGATTGTGAAATCCCCTCGGCATTTTTCCGCTGAGGGGGTGTGATTCTCCTGCCGCAAGGGTAGTACCGGGCCGACCCGGGAAGGTAGGCCCGGAAAGTGCCCGGAAGAAAACAGCCGACGGTCGGTTCGTGTAGGGTGCCGGTCTGCCGATCTGGACATTTGTTCGATCGGCTTCGGTAATCACTCAAAGCCGCCAGAGTGCTGCCGATTACAGGGATGTCCACAATGAGTGACTCAGACACAGCCGTGCTGTGCCTCGTGGAGGCACGCGCCTGGACTGCCGCTCGCCGTATCGCGATGCTGCTCGCGATGCTGGTGGCGACGATGTCCTTCTCCGTGGCCGCCGCCAGCGCCCGGGGTTGCGCCAACACGCACACCACGATCGCCCACGCGTCTCGTGCTCAGCTTCAGCGCGCCGTGGCCTGCCTCATCAACAAGCAACGCCACAGCCGTGGGCTCCCCGGTCTGCGCGAGAACTCTCGCCTCAATCGCTCCGCCCAGGGCTGGACCAACGTGATGGTCACCCACCGCGACTTCAGCCACGGCGCCGACTTCGCCGCCCGCATCAGCGCGGTCGGCTTTGACTGGTCCAACGTCGGCGAGAACATCGCCACCGGCTACGCGACCCCCGTCGCGGTCGTGAAGGCGTGGATGGCCAGCAAGGGCCACTGCCAGAACATCCTCAACCCCCAGTACCGCTACGTCGGCACCGGGGTGTCAGACAACTCCATCAGTGGCTACAGCACGCTGGCGGGCACCTGGACGCAGGACTTCGGCCTGCTCATGGGCCAGCACGCCGCGTCGGGCAACTGGGGCCCGGCCGAGGGTTGCCCGTACAACTAGTCCGGTAGCGCCGGGTAGTTCGGCTTGCGTGTCCCACGTCGGGCACGGTATCGGCGAACGTCAACTGCAGCTATCGAAGGCGGCACGGGCGGGCGCGGCGAGTCGCTCGGCGGACCCTGGTAGATAACCCTCACGACGTAACGGTTATTTACCACGACCCCCTCTCGCGGGCCACCTCAACCCGCTCAGTTAGCTCGCCGCGACCCGCGCGGCGCTGTCAAAAGGCGCCGTGTCGCGCAGGTACCACTCGGCGTCCAGCGCCGCCTGGCACCCCGAGCCCGCGGCCGTGATGGCCTGGCGGTAGGTGTGATCCACGAGGTCGCCGGCGGCGAACACGCCCGGGACGTTGGTGAGCGTCGACTTGCCCTGGGTGATGACGTAGCCGCCGTCGTCGGTGTCGACCTGGCCCTGGACGAGCTGGGACTGTGGGTCGTGTCCGACGGCGATGAAGGCGCCGGTGATCTCCAGATCCTTCTCGGATCCGTCGACGGTGTTGCGCAGGCGGGCCTTGGTCAGTGACTTGCTGCCCCCCTCGGCGTGGAACTCCTCCACCACGTAGGGCGTGATCCACTCGATGTTCGGCACCGCGCGGGCGCGCTCCAGCATGATCTTGGAGGCGCGGAAGTCGTCGCGGCGGTGGACGATCGCGACTTTGGAGGCGAACTTGGCCAGGAACATGGCCTCCTCCATGGCGGAGTCCCCACCGCCGACGATCAGCGTCGGGGCCTGCTTGAAGAAGGCGGCGTCACAGGTGGCGCAGTAGCTGACTCCGCGGCCGGAGAGCTCCTGCTCGCCGGCGACCCCGAGCTTGCGGTGCTGAGCGCCCATGGCCAGCACCACGGCCCGGGTCAGATAGAGGTCGTCGCCCACCCACACCTTGTGGGGCTCCGATCCATCGCGCGAGAGCTCGAGCGCGGTCACGTCGTCGGTCTCCAGGCGCGCGCCGAAGCGCTCGGCCTGGTCACGAAAGTGCTGCATCAGGTCCGGGCCCATGATCCCGGGCGGGAAGCCCGGATAGTTCTCCACATCGGTCGTCTGCTGGAGCAGCCCGCCCCAGGCGAAGCCCTCGATGACGAGCGGGTCCAACTCGGCCCGCGCCATGTACAGCCCGGCCGTATAGCCGGCGGGTCCGCTGCCGACGACGATCGCGTTCTCGATCTTCTGGTCTGTCGATGTCACTTCATTAAGTATAGCTAGGGGTCTCTGGACGGCTGCGCCACTGCTGGACGGTGCGTCGCAGCTGAAGATAGGCCACCGCGCCCGGCAGCGTAGGCAGCCAGAAGGCGAAGGCCCGGTAGGCCAGCACCGACACCACCGCCAGGGGGGGCGAGACGCCGAAGGCGGAGAAGGCGCCGATCATCGCGCCGTCCACGCCGCCGATCCCGCCCGGCAGCGGCAGCACGTTGCCCAACTGCCCGATGAAGTAGCACATGACGACCACCGCGGTGGGCGGGGCGCCCCCGAACGCGTGGAAGCAGGACCACAGCACCGCGATGTCAAAGCCCCACCAGGCGACACCGCCCAGCAGCGACGCATCCCGCTCCTGCACGAGGTGGATCGCGGTCCGCACCCCTTTGGCGGCCGCGGCCGGGAGCGTGGCGCCCGTGGCGAGCAGCCGCCCGACGCGCCCGCCATGAGCCCAGCGAGCCACCAGGCGGTCGAAGTCGCCCGGCAGCAACGACACCGCCAGGAACAGGGAGATCACCCCGGCACCGAAGATGGCCGGGACGATCGTCAGCGCGAACGAGTTCCCTCCGGGGAACACGCCGAAGTACAGACCCAGGCCCCCGATCACCAGCGTGCCCATGAAGACCGCGTAGAGCACCGCCATGAACGCGATCATCCGGCAGGCGACGATCCGGGGCTCCATGCCTGATCGCCGCAGGGCCCACGCGGTGAGCGCGATCCCTCCGGCGCCCGCCGACGCGAACAGGCGCGTCGCCGCCAGCCCGGCCATCGTGATCTCGTAGCTCGCCCGCCAGTCGATGCGGCTATCGCCGCGCACGAACACGCCACGGAAGAGGATCACATAGCCCAGGAACGAGAGGCCCTCGAGCACCGCGGCCAGTGCCAGCCACCAGGCATTGCCGTGCTGGAGCCGGTTCCACGTGTCGCGCAGGCCCAGCAGCTTGGGCAGCACGAAGTACATGAAGCCGACGATGGAGACGATGAAGATGATCGAGGCCACCAGGCTCCGTCGCGTGAGGCGGATCTTCGGCATCTCCTCCGTATGGCCCGACCTCCCGTCATCCGCCCCGTTCTGGCCCGCGGTGACCTCATCGTCGCGGGCCTCGTCATCAGCCCCGACCGCCCCTGGGCGCCCGTGGTCGATGGGAGCTCCCCCTCTCACGCGCAAGCGCCTAGTGCTCTTCCGCTGCCCGTCGCTGCAGCGCCTCGAGGCGCCGCGACAGTGCCCGAACGCCCGGAAGCGCGCGGTGGGACTGGGTGCGCACCGTCTCGGCCAGCAGTGCGCCGCCGGCGAGATCGGCGGCGTAGTGCTCGCCCAGATAGACGAGCGCGAGCCCCAGCAGCAGCGCGTAGGACCAGCCCACCGCGCCCGCGACCGGGTCCACCTCCCCCAGGAGGTGGGCGGCCATCAGCGAGGTGGCGAAATGCAGGGATGGCATGGCAGCAAGGGGATTGCCTCCAAGGACATCGTAAAGGGCCGTCCAGCGGTCACCCCAGAACTCCTCGCCGTACTCGATCATCATCCTGCGCACTGCCCGCATGCGGGCGTCCTGAAGCCGCCCGTGGCGCGCCGCGTACCAGGGCGGAGCCGTCGGGATCGCCCAGTAAAACGCGGCACCGAGGTCAAAGACGGCGTACATGCGCGCCGCCGCGGCGGGAAAGCGCTCGGGTGCCCGCCAGGCGACGTAGGCGACGCTGCCGTGGGGGACGGCGAACCAGACCCAGTGACACCACACGAGCAGGCGCTCAAAGCGGTTGATCTGCGCCGGGTCGGAGAAATCGGTCTGGAATCGGACCGTCGGGGGGACCCCGAAGCCGATGATCCGGTCCACCGCGATCGGGTAGTCGATGTTCACGCGCGCGGCGAGGGCCTCGGGGTCGTCGTTGGGCAGCTCGTACGCGGCCAGGTAGGCCCACATGTTCAGTGCCACCAGGCCCGCGTCGCGCAGGCGGCTGCGCGGAGTCGCCACCACGAGCGCCGGAACGGCCAGGCTGGCGGCCCCCAGCACCGCCGCGGGCGGCAGCTTGACCCGGCGGCGCAGGACGGGCGCGGCCACCCCCGCGGCGACCACGGCCCAGGCTCCCGCTCTGATGGCCCGTGATGTTCGCAAGGCGCGCCAGTATAAGAAAGCATCGAGGAACGGCGCCTGAGAAACGTCGCTCCCGGATCGATTGGAGACCGCCGCGAAACCCCGCCGGGCGACGTCCGCCACGGCGGCGGCCTCGATGGCGGGGCGCGAAGCAGCGGCCCGGACTTATAGAATCCCGCGCGCCTTGCGACCCGACGTCAACGACGCCAAGTCCCGCCGCCGGCGCCGCGAGCATCCAGATCCAGGTCGGCGGCCTCGCCTCCGCAGTGCGATCCCGATGCTCGCATTGGTGCTGGTCGTCTCCCTGGTCATCGCTCCCGATGCGTTGGCCAACTTCATCCAACCCAAGGCCGGTGGCTCGCCCAACGCCAACCAGATCAAGTCCCTGTACGACATCGTCCTCTACGTCGCCGCCATCGTGGCGGTGCTCGTCGAGGGGGCGCTCGTCTACTCCGTCTGGCGCTTCCGGGCCAAGAAGAGCCCGGTCGCGGCCCAGATCCACGGCAACACCCGCCTGGAGATCGGCTGGACCGTCGCCGCCGCGCTGATCCTGGTCGTGCTCACGGTGGTGACCTTCATCAAGCTGCCGAGCATCGTCAACCCGCCCAACTCAGACGCCAACGGGCTGGTGCTGTCGGCCTCGGTCAATGCGCCCACGCCCCCGAGCGGGAAGAAGCTCACGGTCTGCATCCAGGGGCGGCAGTTCATCTGGCGCTTCGTCTACCGCAACGACTGCCTCAAGGACTCCTTCAACCCGAAGCTGGCCGCCTACTCGTTCACGACGATGGTGGTGCCCGAGCACACCACGGTCGTGCTCGCCATCCAGTCCACCGACGTCATCCACTCCTGGTGGGTGCCCTCCCTGGGCGGGAAGGTCGACGCCGTCCCCGGCTACACGACCTATACGTGGTTCAAGGCGCTGCACACGGGGACCTTCCGCGGGCAGTGCGCCCAGCTGTGCGGGACCAACCACGCGGCGATGATCGCCTACGTCAAGGTGGTCACGCCGGCGCAGTACACCGCCTGGCTCGCGCGCCAGCAGCAGCTCATCTCGGCCCAGAACTCCCAGGTCGGTCAGCTGCGTGCCGTCCTCACCGCCTCAAATCAGCTAGGAAACTAAGAGACACATGGCGACCATCACCAGCGAAGACGTCCTGAGACCGGTTCCCCAGGTCATCGCCCACGAGGTGACCCGCCCACGCGAGACCAAGCGGTGGGTCGACTGGGTCACCACGACCGACCACAAGAAGATCGGGATCATGTATCTGGTCCTCACCTTCGTCTTCTTCTGCCTCGGCGGGGTCGAGGCGCTGATGATGCGGCTCCAGCTGGCGGTCCCGGCCAACACGCTGGTGACCTCCGAGCACTACAACCAGTTGCTGACGATGCACGGGACGACGATGATCTTCCTGTTCGTCGTCCCGGTCATGGCGGGCTTTGCCAACTACTTCCTGCCGCTCATGATCGGCGCCCGGGACATGGCCTTCCCGCGCCTGAACGCGCTGTCGTTCTGGCTGCTGCTGTTCGGCGGGATCGTCTTCTACGCCACCCTGTTCTTCCACCCGCCCAGCGCCGGGTGGTGGAGCTACCCCCCGCTGTCGGAGTCGCTGTACTCGCCCAGCGGGGGCCAGGACGCGTGGATCTTCCTCATCCACATCACCGGCATCTCCTCGCTGGTCGGCGCCATCAACTTCTACGCGACGATCGTCAACATGCGGGCGCCGGGCATGACCTGGAACCGGCTGCCCCTGTTCGTGTGGAGCGTCCTGGTCTACGCGATCCTGCTCATCATCGCGCTGCCGGTCGTCGCCGCGGCGGTGACGATGCTGCTGACCGACCGTCATTTCGGCACCCACTTCTTCGACCCCACCGCTCATGGGTCCCCGGTCCTGTGGCAGCACCTGTTCTGGTTCTTCGGTCACCCAGAGGTCTACATCATGATCCTGCCCGGGTTCGGGATGATCTCGGAGATCATCCCCGTGTTCTCGCGCAAGCCGATCTTCGGCTACAAGGCGATCGCGGCGTCGACGGCGGTGATCGCCTTCCTGGCCACGCTGGTCTGGGCCCACCATATGTTCGCCTCGCCGGTGCCGATCGTCGTGCTCGGCTTCTTCATGCTGAGCTCGTTCCTCATCGGGGTACCGACGGGCGTGAAGATCTTCAACTGGATCGCCACCCTGTGGCGCGGCTCGATCGTGATGACGACGGCGCTGTACTTCGCCGTGGGGTTCATCGCGATCTTCGTCATCGGCGGGATCACCGGGATCTTCCTGGCCGTGTTCCCGGTGGACTGGCAGCTCAACGACACCTACTTCGTCGTCGCGCACTTCCACTACGTGCTGATGGGCGGCGCCGTCTTCACGGTGTTCGCCGGCGTCTACTACTGGTTCCCCAAGATCACCGGGCGGATGATGGACGAGCGCGTGGGCAAGCTGTCGTTCTGGCTGATGTTCATCGGCTTCAACATGACGTTCTTCGTGCAGCACGCCCTCGGCCTGTCGGGCATGCCGCGCCGCATCTTCACCTACCAGCCCGGGCTGGGGTGGTCCACCTACAACTTGATCTCGACCATCGGATCCTTCATCCTCGGTCTCGGGGTCCTGGTGACGATCCTCAATGCCGTCCGGAGCCTGCACGTCGGGCGGATCGCCGGCCCGGATCCCTGGAAGGGCAACACGCTGGAGTGGTTCACATCCTCCCCACCGCCGGTCAACAACTTCGACGAGATCCCGCGCGTGCGCTCAGTGGAGCCGATGCGCGACATCCGGCGCCAGGTGGAGCGCGCCACCGGCGCGACCCAGAAGACCGGCGGCAGCGAGCAGTTCGCCCGCGCCGGCGGATGAGCCGCGTGACGGCTCCGGCCGCCTGGGCGGGCCGGCCGGCCTGATGCCCCCGTCCGTGACCACCGCCCCGGTCGCCCCGAGCTCGGGCGCGCTGCGTGCCCGTCAGCTCGTCGCCGACTACGTCGACCTGACCAAGCCGAAGGTCCAGTCGCTCCTGCTCTTCACCACGGTGATGACGATGGAGGTGGCCGGCGACCCGTCGGTCGCCCTCGTGGCGCTGACCTGCGTCGGCGGGTATCTCTCCGCCGGGGGCGCGGGCGCCATCAACCACTACTGGGACCGCGACATCGACGCCCGGATGCACCGGACCGCCGACCGGCCCATCCCCTCGGGCCGCGTCAGCCCTGCGGCGGCGGTGCGCTTCGGCATTGCGCTCCAGGTCGCCTCCTTCCTCCTCCTTTCGCTCACGGTCAACGTGCTCGCCGCGGCGCTCGCGCTGGGTGGCTTCGTCGGCTACGTCGGCGTCTACACGATGTGGCTCAAGCGCCGGACGCCCCAGAACATCGTCATCGGCGGCGCCGCCGGGGCGATGCCGCCGCTGGTCGCCTGGGCAGCCACCCGGGGATCGCTGTCGTGGACGGCCATCTACCTGTTCGCGATCGTGTTCTACTGGACCCCGGCCCACTTCTGGGCGCTCAGCCTGCTCATGAAGGACGAGTACGCGGAGGTGGGCGTGCCGATGCTCCCGGTGGTCCGCGGCGAGGACACCACCCGGCTGCACATCGTCCTGTACTCGGCGCTGCTCTATGCCGTGACCCAGCTGCCGTTCTGCGTCGGCGTGTTCGGCGGCGTCTACCTGGTGGCCTCGATGGCCCTCGGCCTCGCCTTCATCGGCGGCGCCCTCTGGCTCTATCGCCGCGCCGACCGGCGCACGGCGCTGCGGCTGTATCTCTTCTCGATGGTGTACCTGGCGCTGCTGTTCACTGCCATGGTGCTCGACGTCAAGCTCTGATGGTGTTCCCCGCCCACATCGGGAGGATCACTCAGACCCCTGCAACCACTACGATCTAGGACCGCAATGGACCGAAAGCTCGCCCGAAAGAACCTGCGCTCCGGCTTGGCGGCGGCCGCAGTGTGCCTGTTCATGTTCGGCATCACCTTCGTCGCCGCCGCCATCTACGTTCACTCGTGAGCCAGGCTGAGCACGACACGCCGCCCGTCGGCGAGGAGATCCACCTCCCCGGGCCGACGTTCCTGCCCGTGGCCTGCGCGGCGGGGATCACGTTGATGGTGATCGGGACGACGCTCAACTGGTTCATCTCGATCGTCGGCCTGATCCTGTTCCTCGTGACCACCGTGATGTGGATCCGCGATACGCGCCACGACATCTCAGAGCTCCCCGAGGAGCACCAGCACTAGGGCGCTGGGGGACGGCGGGCGCTGGGGGACGGCGGGCGCTAGCCGACGGCGGGCACGTCGCAGTCCGCCCCCGCCCCGCACCACACCCTGACGATGTCGCGCATCGACAGGACCCCCACCACGTCGGAGCCCTGGACGACGACGAGGTGACGGAAGCCGCCCGAGACCATCGTGGCGGCGGCGTGCTCGAGCGACCAGTCGCGCCGCGCGAAGGTGAGGTTGGCGGTGAGGTGATCGGCGACAGGCTCGGCGTCGGGATCCATGCCTTGAGCGACCGCCTGGAGGATGTCGCGCTCGGTGATCACGCCGGGGCCCTGGGCCTCCGGATCGTGGACCACAGCCGCCCCGACCTGGCGCGCCCACATCGCCGCCGCGGCCTCCCGCAGGGAGTGGCCGGGACCGATCGTCAGCACGACTTCAGACATTCCCTCTGAAACGAGCATTGTGCGCCTCCGCTCGGCGTTTGCAACGATTGCCTCAATCATAGGCGCACTCCTGGCGGCCGTCCATGGCGGTGCCGTTCGTCGTTCAGAACCCATAGGATGCAGGGCGGAGATGAGGACGACACAAGGCGGGAGACGTGCGTAACAAGCCTCTGCTTCAGATGGGGCTGATCGGCGCCATCGGGATCATCATCGGCATCCCGGTGGCGCTCTCGATTCCGTGGTTCCCCGCCGACGCGTCCACGCAGGCCCACAACATCCACACGCTCTACGACGTGCTGCTGATCGTGTCGGTGCCGGTCTTCGTGCTCGTCGAGACGGTCGTCCTCTACTCGGTGTGGAAGTTCCGGATGAAGCCGGGCGAGGAGGAGAAGGACGGACCGCCGATCCACGGCAACACGCGCCTCGAGGTGGTCTGGACGGCGATCCCGGCCATCCTGCTCGTCAGCCTCTGCGGCTACGCGTATTCCGTGCTGCGCTCCAACGAGAAGACGCACCCCGGCGCCATGGTGATCAACGTCACCGAGCGCCAGTTCGCGTTCCAGTTCGGATACGCGGCCGCCGGCGGCAAGGAGATCCTCTCGCCCGAGCTGTACCTGCCCAAGGGAGCGCCGGTCGTCTTCCACCTGCGCTCGCTGGACGTCATCCACAGCTTCTTCGTGCCGGAGTTCTCCGTCAAACTCGACGCCGTGCCCGGTATCACGACCACGGTGCGCGTCACGCCGACGCGTCTGGGCAACTATCCGGCCGAGTGCACGGAGCTGTGTGGCGCAGGGCATTCGCTCATGCGCGCCCCCGTGCACGTCGTCACCCCAACCGCGTTCAGGACGTGGCTGGTCCACCAGAAGCCCGGCGGGCCACCGCCCATCGGAGTCTCCCCGCCGGACGTGCTGAACTCCGGGGTGCCCGGCTATGCCAGCGGGACCACCGGATCATCGAGCGGAGGATCAGGTTGAGCAGGACCGAGAGCACCTTAAGGAAGGAGAGCTGATGGCCTTTCCGGCAAAGCTCCGCGCGCCCGGCTGGTATCGAGCCGCGCTTTATGACGTCATCGGATTCGCGTTTGCCTTCGGTCTGACCGTGCTCATACGGTGGCTGATGCACCAGCATCCGGTCATCGATGGCCACGCCATCACCATCGTCGCGCTCATCGCCGTGCCCCTGTTCTTCCTCGTGGGCCTGGGCGTAGCCGACTACTGGTTCTACTGGATCTCCGGGCGCCCGACGCGGCCCGAGGACCACTCCTCCCACGGTGCCTACACCTGGCGCGACTACTTCCGCGTCAACACCGACCACAAGGTCATCGGGATCCAGTACACGGTCACGTCGTTCTTCTTCCTGCTCGTGGGCGGCCTGCTGGCCATGCTCATCCGCGCCCAGCTGGCCAAGCCGGGCATGCAGTTCCTCACCCCCGAGCAGTACAACGGCGTGTTCTCGGTCCACGCCACCGTCCTCATCTTCCTGTTCGTGATCCCGGTCTTCGCGGGCCTGGCGAACTTCGTGCTGCCGCTGATGATCGGCGCTCCGGACATGGCCTTCCCGCGGCTGAACGCCCTCTCCTACTGGATGCTCCCCTGCGCCGGGGTCATGATGCTGATGAGCTTCCTGGCCCCCGGTGGCTCATTCGCGGCGGGCTGGACGGCCTATGCCCCGCTGTCGACGACGATGCCGATCGGCCAGCTCTTCTTCTCGATCGCGGTGCAGTTCGCGGGCGCCTCCTCGATCGCGACGGCCCTGAACTTCCTGGTCACGATCATCACCATGCGCGCCCCCGGGATGAGCTTCTTCCGGATGCCGCTGCTGGTGTGGGCGAACTTCTCGACCTCGCTGCTGGTCGTCATCGCCACGCCGTTCATCGCCGCCTCCCAGTTCTTCGTGCTGCTGGACACGGCGCTGCACTTCCACTTCTTCGACGCCTTCGTCGGAGCGGGCAAGAACGGCAACGTGATCATGTACCAGCACGTCTTCTGGTTCTACTCGCACCCCGCGGTCTACATCATGATGCTGCCCGGGTTCGGGATCATCTCGGAGGTCATCGCGGTCAAATCGCGCAAACCGATCTTCGGCTACCGGATGATGGCGTTCTCGCTGCTCGCGATCGTCGTGCTCGGCTTCACCGTGTGGGCCCACCACATGTTCGTCAGCGGCATGGCCCCGTGGATCCGGATCCCGATGATGATCACCACGGCCATCATCGCGGTACCGACGGGGATCAAGATCTTCTCCTGGCTGGCCACGCTGTGGCGCGGCGTGCTGCATCTCGACACGCCGATGCTGTTCGCGCTGGGCTTCCTGACGATGTTCACGCTGGGCGGGATCAGCGGGGTGATGCTGGCCATGATCCCGTTCGACATCCACGTCAGCCAGACGTACTTCATCGTCGCCCACATCCACTACGTGCTCTTCGGCGGCTCGCTGTTCACGATCTTCGCCGGCGTCTACTACTGGTTCCCGAAGATGACCGGGCGGATGTACGACGAGCGCCTGGGCAAGTGGCATTTCTGGATGACGTTCATCTTCTTCAACCTCACCTTCGGCCCCATGCACATCATCGGCATCCAGGGCATGCCGCGACGGGTGGCCGAGTACGCGGAGAAGTTCGCCGCCTGGAACCTGTTCATCTCGCTGTCGTCGTTCGTGCTCGGCGCCAGCACGCTCATCTTCCTCTACAACATCGTCGCCAGCTGGCGCTGGGGCCCGCGCGCGGCGGCCAATCCGTGGCGCGCCATGACGCTCGAGTGGCAGGTGTCCTCGCCGCCGCCGATCTTCAACTTCGACGCCGTCCCGACGGTGGTCGGCGGCCCGTACGAGTACGGCGTACCCGGCGCGGTCCATGGCATCTTCAAGCCGCCCACCGAGGCGCGGCCGGTCACAGCGGGCGCCGGAGCGACCGCCGGCAGCGGCGCGACATCGGGCGGCGGCGGCAGCGGCGGGGAGCACCACTGATGCGGACCATCCTGGTCATTGCCAACGAGACGATCGGGGGCAAACCCCTGATCGACGCGGTCCGGCGCTACGCCGCGGAGGAGGAGTCGCGCTTCGTCCTGTGCGTGCCCCAGACCCAGCCCCGGGCGGGCTACGTCGTCTACGACGACTCGGTCTTCGACGCCGCCCAGACGCGCGTGGACCTGGCCGTGGGCTTTGTCCGCTCCGAGGGAATCGAGGCCGTGGGCGAGGTCGGCGACCCGGACCCGTACGCGGCGACGATGGACGCGGTCAGGGAGTACAACCCCGACGCGATCATCATCTCCACCTACCCCGAGTCGCGCTCCGGGTGGCTGCGCCGCGACCTGCCCGAGCGCATGCGCCAGGCCACCGGCCTGCCGGTCGAGCACATCGTCGCCGACATCGACTCTCAGGGCCTGGAGTTCAAGGTCACGCTCGCCGTCGCCAACCGCTCGGCCTCCGGCGACGACCTGCTCGACACGCTCAAGGCCAAGGCCGCCGCGGAGCCCGACAGTCACGACCGCCTGTTCATCGTGCTCGTCCCGCAGGAGGGCGGCGGCGGCGCATCGGCGCGCCGCGCCCGGACCCGGCTGGCGCTCGTGCTGGGCCGGCTGCGCGATGCGGGGTTGACGGCGGCCGGCATGGTCGGCGACCCCGACCCGTTCACGGCGATCACCAACGCCCTGCAGTACTTCCGCGTCGACGACATCGTCATCTCGACGTTGCCGGAGACCAAGTCGGGATGGTTGCGCGCCGATCTCATCGAGCGCGTGCGCAGCGCCACCGGCAAGGACGTCCAGCACGTCGTGGCCCAAGACCCCGTCCGCGCCGCCTAGTGGTGGCTCTCACCAGAGGTAGGAGGATCTGATGGAAGCCGCTTCGATCGCCCACGCCGACCACCACCACGGGCCGCCCGCGGCGCACAAGTCCTCCCGCGTGGAGGCGCCGACGCTGGGCATGCTCCTTTTCATCATCTCCGAGGTGATGATCTTCGGAGCGTTCTTCACGGCCTACTTCTTCATCCGCGTCGTGAGCCACGACCCGTGGCCCGCCGCGGGCACCAAGCTTCCCGAGGCGGTCGCCGGGATCAACACCGCGATCCTGCTGTCCTCGTCGCTGACGATCCATTGGGCGCTCACGTCGATCAAGCGCGGAAACCGATTCGGGCTCAGGGCCGGGATGGTGGCAACCTTCCTGCTCGGCCTCAGCTTCCTCTGCATCCAGATCAACGAGTACGTCCACATCGGCTTCGCGCCGCACGACGCGGCCCAGGGGACGATCTTCTACGCCCTCACCGGCCTGCACGGCGCTCACGTCTTCATCGGTCTGTGCATGCTGCTGATGGTCACCGTCCGGGCGTTCCGCGGCCACTACTCCGCCGAGCATCACCAGGGCATGGAGGTGCCGGGGATCTACTGGCACTTCGTCGACATCATGTGGGTGATCGTCTACACGACGGTGTACGTCATCTAGCGATGCCCGGGGCGGCTGCCGAGGCCGTCCGCCCCGTCGCGATGAAGCTCCGGCTCACCCCGCCCAACCCGCTGCGCTCCGAGGCCGACGCGTTCGGGTTCCTGGTCTGGTTCGTGTGCCTGGTGGCGGCGATCGTCGTGATCGTGCTCATCATCGAAGCGCTCTAGCGCGACGGCCGGCGTGACACCATAGGAGGCGGTGCTGGTCTCGCCCCTCCCCTTTGCCGACGCGCCCGTCCAGACGATCGGCTTCCCCGTGCTGATCGTGCTCGCCTGGGTCCCGTACCACCTGCGCTCGCGGACGCTGGCGGCACACGGACGGCCCGTGCCGCGGTGGCGCTACTGGTGCTACGTCGCCGGCCTGCTCGTGCTCGAGATCGCCGTCAGCCCGCCGGTCGACACGCTCTCAGACCAACTGCTGGTCGCCCACATGGCCGAGCACCTGCTGATCGGCGACATCGCCGCCCTGCTGCTGGTGCTGGGCATGACGGGACCGCTGATCGCGCCGCTGCTGCGCAACCCGATCATCGCCCGCCTGCGCGTGCTCACCCACCCGGTGGTGGCGATCGTGGTCTGGGCCGTCAACTTCTACGCCTGGCACTCGCCCTACCTGTACCAGGCCGCGCTGCGCCACGACGCCCTTCACGCCCTGGAGCACGCCACCTTCCTGGCCTTCGGGATGGCCGTGTACATGGCGCTGCTCGGGCCACTGCCCAAGCCGGCCTGGTTCAACAACGCCGCGCGCCTGGTGTACATCGTCGCCATGCGGTTGACGGGCACGGTGCTGGCCAACATCCTCATCTTCGGCGGCACCGTCTTCTACCCCATCTACCACTCGGGGGACGCCCTCTGGCACATCAGCTCGACCGCCGATCAGGTGGCGGCCGGCGGGCTGATGATGGTGGAGGAGAGCTTCCTCACCATCGGGCTGTTCTGCTGGCTGTTCCTGCGCGTCGCGCGCGAGAACGAGGAGCGTCAGGCGCTGCTGGACTTCGCCGGCGAGCACGGGCTCGAGCTCGACACCCAGCGCGCGGGGCGGGCGGTGGCCGCGGGACGCGGCGATGAGCTCTGGGAGCGGCTGCGCGCACGGGCAGCCGCGGGCACGACGTCTACTTCGCCGCCGTCGACAGGAAGTTGACGAGCGCCGTGATCTCGTTGGGCTTGAGCGTCTGCGCGAAGTTCGACGGCATCACGCCCGCCTTGTAGCCCGACGGGAGGTAGGCGTAGGGCTTGATGATGGCGGTGCGGATGCACTGCTCGAGCGTCGCGCCGCGGATCTGCTTGGACTGCGCGGTGGCGCAGTTGGTCTTCAGGTCGGTGTCCAGATTGGGGCCGACGGTGCCCGTGGTGCCCGCCGCGGCCAGCGTGTGGCAACTGCCGCACCCGCCCACGCCCGTGAACACCTGCTTGCCGGCCGCCGGGGTGGTCCCCTGGACGCCTCCGGCAGCGGCCAGCGCGCCCGTGTCCTGACCGGGCCGGGAGGCCACGGCGGCGACGTAGGCGGCCACGTCCTGGGCGTCCTGGCCCTTGAGCAGGCCCCCGGGCATGACGCCCTGGGTGTTCGGATAGCGGATCCAGGAGTCGACCAGGCCCTGGATCGAGGTGTCCTTGACGCCGTCGGTCTTGTCCTGACGGAACGCATCGTCGAGGTTGGGGCCGGTGGTGCCGCTGGTGGAGGCGTGCGACAGCGTGTGACAGCTCCCGCAGGTCTTCTGGAACATCACCTTGCCGCTGACGAGGTTGGCCGTGGGATGCTTGACCGCGCACCCGCCGACGGCCAGCATCACGGCGACCCCAGCGATGAGCCGGATCGCGGTGTGTCGGAGCTGTGGTGGGCAGCGCAGCATCTCCCGTGCGGCACTCTATCCATTCAAGCGGCGCGCTGGCGCCCCCACGAACGCCCGGTGCCGCCCGACCCGCTGGTAGGATCAGCCAGCATGAGGTTGCACCAGAGATATCGCATGCGGGCGCCGTCAACGGGCCGCGAAGTGATCATCCAGGCCGAGCCTGACCAGATCTACCGCGACCGCGAGACCGGCGAGGAACTGCAGGTCATCGCGCAGCTCCTGCCCCTCGCCCCCACCCCATCCGAGCTGCCCTGGACCGTGGAGAACCTGCGGTTCTGCAACTGGTGTGACCAACTGGCCCAGAAGGATCTCAACGACTGCCCGGTGTGCGGCAGGCGCATGGAGCCGCTCGGCTCCTGACGGGCTCATGGCAGGCGCGGCACGTCACCGCGGCATGGGCCCTCAGGTCATGAGGGGGCCCGGCGCACCCAGATCCAGGTCCGTCCCCGCGGTCGCGCTCGCGATCGCCATGGGGCTGGGGCTCGCCGCCTGTGGCGGCGGGGGCAGCGGCACCACCAACACCGCCGGGGCGTCGACGTTCACCGTGCCCACCACCCCGCCTGCGGTCGCGGCCGCCACCACCACGACGACCTCCAGCAGTACGTCCACCAGCGGGACCGGGACGACGACCAGCGGGTCGGCATCGCCGTCGAGCGGCGCGACGACCCCATCCAGCGGCGCCACGACGCCCGCGAGCACGACCCCCTCGGGCGGCAGCGCCCCGTCGGGCACGACCCCGTCGGGCGGAGGCGCGACCGGCGGAGGCGGAACCGGCGGCGGCGGAACCGGCGGAGGCGGGACCGGCACCTCAGGCGGCGCCGGCCTCGACTCCTCGTTCTGCCTGCAGAACCCCGCGACCTGCTAGGACGCGTGTCCTAGCGGGTGGCCTTCTTGGTCGCCGTCGGGCCGCCGACGTACGACTTCGGATAGGGCTGGTTGACGACCTCGGTCGCCGAGTACTGAACCCGTGTCCCCGTGTAGTTGCACAGGTACTGCTGGCTCGAGTTGATGGTCGTCTGGGCCGTCTGGCCGCCCGGAGGGTTGGTGCAGTTGGCCCGGCGGCTCTGCCGGTAGGAGTACTTGCTGGCCGTGAGGTTGTAGGTCAGCACCGGCGCCCAGGTGAGCACCGTCAGACCGACGACCTCGCCCTTCTTGACCGGTAGAGCGGTCATCGTCGTGAAGGTCGGCGGCAGCGATAGCGGCTCCTGAAGCACCGAGCCGAGGAACGGCAGCACGTGGAACGTGGCGCTCTGGGCGACCACGGTGTACTTGTTCTTGGGCCCGGGCGCGAGCACGCTGAGGACGAGCTGCGGCGGTCCTCCCCACCTGCCGTCGAGCTCCTTGAGGAGCTTCAGCTCGGTCGGGGCATCCGACGTGAGCTTGGACAGCCCGACAGTGAAGGCGACGATCCACCCGTCCTTGGTGACCTTGGTCGGGTTGAGCACGCCGTTGTTCTCGGTCTGCACGGCAGTCGTGTGCGGGAGGACTATGAAGCAGTTCGCCAACGACACGCCGGTGGGGCAGGCTGGCGCCGCGACCGGGGAGCTTGACGTCTGGCCCAGCTCGACGATCTGGGCGGATGCGACGCCGGGCGCGATGAGGCACAGAGCACTCAGGCCGGCTGCGATTGCGAGCGAGAAGCGTTTCATGTTTCCAAGTGAACACCAACAGCGGGTCGCAGTTGCGCGTTGACGGCAAGCCTGCAACCACGACCACGGCCTCCGGCCGCGGAAAAAGGAGCCTCGGAAGGCCGTATATGCCGGCGTGGGAAGAGCTAGATCTTGGTGACGTTCACCGCTTTGGGGCCTTTGGGGCCGGCCTCCTCCTCATAGGAGACCTTGGAACCCTCGGCCAGCGAGCGGTATCCGTCGCCATTGACGCCCGTGAAATGCACGAACAGGTCGCGACCTCCGTCATCGGGCGTGATGAACCCGAAGCCCTTGTCGTCGCTGAACCACTTGACGGTACCCGTTGCCATGAAAATCCCTTCGTTTTCCCCGTAGTGCAGGCGAAAGCCCGACCAGAACGCGGAAAACGTACCAGGGTCAGTGGAGCAACGGTAGGTATTTTCTGTGCTTAGCGGCCACGGAAGGTCGCGCGCCCGGGACCTTGGTCCAGAAATGAGCGCACCGCGGCCTGGAGATCGTCGGAGTCAAACAGCGCTCCGGCCACCTCCGGGACCCGTTCGTTGGCCAGTTCGACCCCACCCTCGAGGTAGTCGCGCAGCACCTGCTTGGTCGCGGCGTGCGCCAGCGTGGGTCCCTGCGCGAGCTCGCGGGCGTACTGGCGGGCAGCGGCGTCGAAGCCGTCGTCGGTCAGGACCCGGTTGACGACGTTCCACCGCTCCAGCTCGGCCGCTCCGAACGGGCGGCCGGCCATGACGAACTCACGCGCTCGCCCGGTCCCCGCCCGCTCGGCGAGCCGCTGCGTGCCGCCCATCGCGGGAGTCAGGCCGATCACCTTCTCCACCAGGCCGAAGCTTGCCGACTCCGCGGCGAGGATGAGGTCGCAGGCCAGGGCCAGCTCGAAGGCCCAGGTGAGGCAGAGGGCGTGCGCCGCGAACACGGTCGGACACGGAAGGCGGTCCACCCGGCGAGCCACCGCGACGAGCCCGGCGAACACGCCTTCGGCCTCGCGCGGTCCTGACAGCGCGGCGAACAGCGACACGTCGACGCCGCCGCTGACCACGCGGCCCTCGGCGCGGAACAGCACCGCACGAGGGCGGTCGGCCTCCAGATCGGCGACGGCGGCGTCCAGGCCGTCCGACATGGCGGCGTCGAACAGGTTGAGCGGCGGCGCATCGAAGGTGACGATCGCCAGCCCGTCCTCCCGGGTGACCGAGACCGCCCCACCCGCTTCCGCACCGCTCATCGCAGCTGCTGTGCGGCGGCCGCGATCTCTTCGGGATCGCCCGGCGACGGGCTCCACGGCAGCCGCAGGGGATCGCCCTCGTAGCGGGGGATCACATGAACGTGGAAGTGGAAGACCGTCTGCCAGGCGACCGGGCCGCACGAGTTGAGCAGGTTGACGCCGTCGGCGCCGAGACGCTCGGAGGCGGTCCGCGCCAGTCGCTGGGCTGCGGCCGTCGTGGCCGCGAGGTCCTCGGCGTCGATCTCCAGCAGGTTGGCCGCGTGCCGGCGGGGGATGACGAGAGCGTGGCCGCGCGTGGCGGGGTTGATGTCCATAAAGGCCACGGTCCGGTCGTCCTCGTCCACGCGCTCGGACGGGATCTCGCCGGCGACGATCTTGCAGAACAGGCAGTCGGGATCTCGGTCGCTCATGGCCGCCAGCTTAGTCTTTTGGGCCCGATGCGATCAGCTCGCGGGCGCGCGCGATCGCCTCCTCGCGCGTGGCCACCTCGCCGCTGAAGCTGGCCGCCTCGAGCTCGGCCAGCAGGTCCCCCACCATGGGGCCCGGCTTGATGCCGAGGGCGTGGGCCAGCTCGTCGCCGCGCACGGGCGGACGGGGCGGATCGGCGATCCACGCCAGCCCCTCGGCCAGCATCTGGCGCGCCAGCTCCAGATGGGCGGCGATGGCGCGCTCGGCATTGTCGCCCCGGGTGGCGAGCCGGTCGGCGACGCTCAACATGGTGACGTCGACGGCGACCGGCGCCGTGGCGTGGAGGTAGTCATAGACGGCACGGCGGCTCAGCGGCATGTCATGCACGAGGAAGCCAAGGCGCAGGTGATGACGGGTGAGCGCGGCCACGTGGTCGCGCAGCCGCTCGGAGGCGCGCAGCCGACCCAGGATCTCCGCGGCCAGCCGGGCTCCGGACTCATCGTGCCCCATGAAGGTGACCCGGCCCTGCGGCGTCACCGCGCGCGTCTGGGGCTTGGCGATGTCGTGCAGCAGGGCGCCGAAGCGCAGGGCCTGGCCCCTGGTCAGGTCGTTGGCCAACGGCTCGCCGAGGAACCGCATGAGCGCCGGGGCGTCGTCGCCGGCCAGGCGCTGCGGGTCGCGTTCGAGCCCGATCACCTCCGCCAGCACCGAGCGGGTGTGATCGGACACGTCAAGGTGGTGAAAGCGGCTCTGCTCCACTCCCCGCAGCGCCGCCAGTTCGGGGAGCACCACGTTCGTGACGCCGATCTCGTCCATCAGCTGGAGGCCCGCAAGCGCGGCGGGGGCGCACACCACCCGCCGCAGCTCGGCGAACACCCGCTCGGGCGCCACCTCGGCCAATCCGGGCGCGGCGGCCCGGGCCAGCCCCTGCGTCGTGGCCTCCACGTCGAAGCCCAGCTCGCAGGCCAGCCGGGCGAGGCGCAGCGTGCGCAGCGGATCGCGCTCGAAGGCCCCGGGCGAGACGGCGCGCAATCGGCGGGCACCGAGGTCCTCGAGCCCGCCGAAAGGGTTGACGTAGCCCACGGCACCCAGCGGCGCGGCGATGGCGTTGATGGTCAGGTCGCGGCGGCCGAGGTCCTCCTCGATCGTGGCTCCGTTGAGCGGCAGGATGTCGACCTGCCAGGTGCGATCGTGCGCGACGACCCGCCAGGCGCCGAACGCCTCGGAGAGCTCGAAGGCGTAGCCGCCGGCGGCCCGGCCAAGCGACCGCGCGACCTCGGCCGCGGACCCGGCCGTCGCCACGTCGAAGTCCGCGGTCTCCCGGCCCAGCACGCGGTCGCGGACGGTGCCGCCGACCAGCCAGCCGTCAGGGACGATCTCGGTGAGGGCGGTGACCGGGTCGGTCACGGCGGCGGGGCCCCGTCGCGGTGGTACCGGCGCGGCACCCGGGCCGAGATCCCGCACAGCACCTCGTGATTGATGGTGCCCAGCCGGTGGGCGATGTCCTCGACGGTCTGGCGTTCATCGCCCGAGCGGCCGATGAGGATCGCGCCGTCTCCGACTCTGACCTCCGGGTCGGCGGGGCCGAGGTCGGCGGTGATGTTGTCCATGCTCACGGTGCCTACGAGCGGGTAGCGGCGGCCGTCGATCAGCACGTCGCAGTTGTTGGTCAGCCCGCGCCGCACGCCGTCGGCGTAGCCGATCGGCATGGTGGCGACCCACGTCGCCTGCTCGGCGATGAACCGGCGGCTGTACCCGATGCTGTCGCCGGGCTCGGCGCGCTTGACCGCCGCCACGTAGGAGCTCAGCTCCATCGCCTGCTCGAGCCCGGTGGAGTCGGGGTCCTCGTTCATGGGATCACAACCGTAGAGGGCGATGCCGCAGCGCACCATGTCGAAATGGCTGCCGGGCACGCGCAACGTGGCCGCGCTGTTGGCGGCGTGCACGCGCAGCCGCCCGTACCGGCGCTGGAGCTCGGCGACGAACGGAGCGAACACGTCGAGCTGGCCGGCGGCGAACGCGAGGTCCCCGTCGGCGGTCGCCAGGTGCGTCATGGCCCCGGCGAGCCTCAGCCCCGGCGCTGCCCGGTGGACGTACTCGGCGACGGCGAAGGCCTCGTCGGTGTCCCTCGTGCCCAGCCGGCCCATGCCGCTGTCGAGCTTGATGTGGACGTTGACCGATCCCGGCCCGCCGGCGGCGGCGGCGGCCAGCTCCTGCACGAACTGCGCGTTCCAGGCGACGAGCTCAGCCCCGGCGCCCAGCGCGACCGGCAGCTCCTCGGAGCTCACCGCCCCCATGATCAGGATCGGGGCAGTCAGTCGGGCGGCGCGCAGCTCCGCCGCCTCGCCGGCGGTCGCGACCGCCAGCATCGTCGCGCCTGCGGCGAGCGCCGCCCGCGCGACCGGCACCGCGCCGTGGCCCGAGGCGTCGGCCTTGACGACGGCGCACAGCTCGGTGCCGCCATCGAGGCGGCCCCGGAGGGCGACCACGTTGCGCTCGATCGCGGCCAGGTTGACGCGGGCCAATGCACGCAGTGCCATCGTCAGATCTTGTCGGAGAGGGCGGCCGGGCGGTGTCCGCTCACGCGTCCTCGCCGGCCCTGGCCCGGGGCAGCAGCGCGATGACGTCGCCGGCGATCACGCCCTCGGTGCCGATCGTCCGTGCGGCCAGGCGGCCGGCGCGGGCGTGGACGAAGACTCCGGCGCAGGCGGCATGGAAGGAGTCCATCCCCTTGCTCAGATAGGCGCCGATCACCCCGGAGAGCACGTCGCCGGTGCCCGCGGTGGCCAGAGCCGGGGCGCCTCCGCGGCTGACCGCGGCGCGGCCGTCGGGGGCCGCGACGATCGTGTCATCGCCCTTGAGCAGGACCACGGCGTTCGCGCGGGCGGCCGCGTCGCGCACAGAACGCAGGCGATGCGCCGCGATCTCGCCGCTGTCGGTCTCCAGCAGCCGCGCCAACTCACCCCCGTGCGGGGTGAGAACCGTGGCGGCTTCTCGCTCGGCCAGCGCCTCCAACCGGCCCTCGTGGGCGTTGAGGCCGTCGGCATCGAGCAGCAGGGGGATCGTGACGGCGGCGGCGAGCTTGCGCACCAGCTTGAACGTCCCGGGCTTGCGACCGAGGCCTGGTCCGAGCACAAACGCGTCGGCGCGCTCGGTGCGCTCCAGGGCGACCTCGAGCGCGGGCTGGGTCAGCCGGCCTTCCTTGTCGGGGAGCGGCACCGACATGACCTCGAGCAACCGCTGCTCGAAGACGATGTTGAGCGATCCGGGGACGAGCGCGGTGACATAGCCGGCCCCGGCCCGCATCGCCGCCTCCGCGGCCATGCACGGCGCCCCGGTGAGTCCTGTGGACCCACCGCACACGAGCAGGGCTCCGGCGGCGAACTTGGTCGCATCGTGGGCGCGGTGGGGCACGCCGTCGAGCACGGAGGCCGCGATCAGCCCCACCGACGGCCTCACCGGCGGCCCGTCCGGAATGCCGATGTCGATGACGGTCACCTCGCCCGAGTGCACCTTTCCCGGGGAGATCCACAGCCCCGGCTTGGGAGCGTGGAAGGTGACGGTCGCGTCGGCGCGAACGGCGGCGCCGGCGATCTCGCCGGTGGATGCGTCGACGCCGCTCGGGACGTCGCAGGCGCACACGAAGGCACCGCCGGCGGCGTTGATCGCCGCGATCGCCGACCGCGCCGGTTCGCGCGGCTCACCGCTGAAGCCGGTCCCGAGGATGGCGTCGACGATCGCCGCGGGTGGGTGGGATCCGCTCAGCGCGCCGGGCTCGAATGGCCGCGGATGCGGCTCTCCGAGGCGGTCGAAGTTGACCCGCGCGTCGCCGCTCAGCTCCTCGCCGGCGCCCAGCAGGAGCACGTCGACCTCCCGGCCGGCCTCGCGCAGCAGGCGGGCCACGACCAGGCCGTCGCCGCCGTTGTTGCCCTTGCCGGCGACGACGACGATCCGACCGTCGGGAGCCCGCTGGCGCACGACTTCGGCGAGGCCCGCCCCGGCGCGCTCCATCAGCTCGAGCGAGGCAATGCCGCGATCGTTGATCGCCCAGGCGTCGGTGGCCCGCTGCTGTGCGGCGTCGGGCAGGGGCTCGAGCCAGGCGGGGAGCACGCCCGACGCCGCGTCGTCAGTCATGAGGTGCGGCGATCGCCATCGCGCCGGCCTCGCTGCGGGTATGCGTGAGCGAGATCTGCACGCTGACTCCGAGCTCGGCCGCGCGCTGCGCGGCGGCCCCGTGCAGCGCCACGCGCGGGGGGCCGCCCGCCGAGGTGACCTCGATGTCGCGAAAGCTCCAGGCCTCGAGCCCCAGCGCCTTGGCCACGGCCTCCTTGGCACAGAAGCGCGCCGCCAGGTGCTGGCCGGGTCGCGCCCGCGATGCCGCGTAGTCGCGCTCGCCGTCGGTGAACAGCCGGTCGGCGAGCCGGGGGCGCCGGTCGAGCGCCCGCTCGAGGCGCTCGATCTCCAACAGATCGATGCCGACGGAGAACTCGGTCGGACCCACCCGCGTCACTCGACCGTGACGGTCTTGGCCAGGTTGCGCGGCTGGTCGACGTTCAGGCCCCGCAGGCGGGCGATGTGGTAGGCCAGCAGCTGGAGCGGGATGACCGCGAGCAGGGGCGCCAGCATCCAATCCGTGCGGGGCACCCGGATCACCTCGTCGGCGTGCTCGGCGATCGTCTCATCGCCCTCGGTGGCCACGGCGATGACCGTCGCCCCCCGGGCCCTGACCTCCTGGATGTTGGAGATCACCTTCTCCAGCACCGGAGATTCGGTGGCCACGACCACCACCGGCGTGTTCTCGTCCAACAGGGCGATCGGCCCATGCTTCATCTCCCCGGCCGCGTAGGCGTCGGTGGCGATGTAGGAGATCTCCTTGAGCTTGAGTGCGCCCTCGAGCGCCACCGGCAGCCCGATGTGGCGTCCCAGGTAGAGGAAGAACTCGGACTGATAGTGGGCCTTGGCGATCGCCTCGACGCCGTCGACGTCATGCTCCAGGAGCTCGGCGATCATGTGCGGCAGCCGCTTGAGATCGGAGATCGGCGGCTTGAGCTGGGCACGGTCCATCACCCCGCGGACCTCCGCGAGGCGCAGCGCGAGCAGGTACATCACGGTGATCTGGCTCACGAACGTCTTGGTCGCGGCCACGCCGATCTCGAGCCCGGCGCGGGTGTAGAGGACCCCGTCGGCCTCGCGGGTGGCCTGGGCCCCCATCACGTTGGTGACGGCCAGCACGGTCGCGCCCTTGGCGCGCGCGGTCCGCATGGCCGCCAGGGTGTCGGCGGTCTCCCCGGACTGGGAGACGCCGATGACCAGGTCGTCCGGGCCGACGACCGGATCGCGATAGCGATACTCCGAGGCGATGTCGACCTCGACCGGGACGCGCGCCCACTGTTCGATCGCGTAGCGGCCGATGAGGCCGGCGTGGTAGGCGGTGCCGCAGGCGACGATGACGACGCGGCGGATGCGTGTCAGGAGTTCGTCGTCGATAGGCCCGAGGTCGCCGAGGTCGATCCCCCAGCCCCGCGCGGCGCGCTCGCCGATCGTCTCGGCCACCGCGTCGGCCTGCTCGTTGATCTCCTTGAGCATGAACGTCTCGTAGCCCTGCTTCTCGGCGGTGTCGGCATCCCAGTCGATCTCGACGATCTCGTGCTCGACCGGCTCGCCGCCCGCGGTGTAGAACTCGGTCCCCTCCGGGCGCAGCACGACAAGCTCGTCGTCGCCGATGTACTGGACCCGGCGGGTGTCGCGCAGGAACGCCGGAATCGCAGAGGCGATGAAGGTCTCGCCGTCACCGCGCCCGATGACCAGCGGGCACTCCTTGCGGGCGCCGACCAGCACGCCCGGCTCCCGCGCGGTGAGGGCGACGAAGGCGTAGTGGCCGCGCAGCTCGGCGTAGGCGGCGCGCACGGCCTCGAAGAGATCGCCGTCGTAGTGGTGGGCGACGAGGTGGGCGATCACCTCGGCGTCGGTCTCGGAGGTGAAGACGGCGCCCTCCTCGACCAGACGGACCTTCAGCGCGATGTAGTTCTCGACGATCCCGTTGACGACGATGTGGACGCTGTCGGTGGTGTCGTAGTGCGGGTGGGCGTTCTCCTCGGTCACGCGGCCGTGGGTGGCCCAGCGGGTGTGCGCGATGCCGGTCTCGACCCCGTCCCCACCCTCCCGCTCGGCGACGGCCACGGCGGTCCGCTCCTCGGGGCCGTCGGCCGCATCGCGCCGGGCGATGGCGCTGCGCAGGGCGGACAGGTTGCCCACCGCGCGCACGGCGTCCACCCGGTCTCCGTCGAGCACGCTGATGCCGGCACTGTCATAGCCGCGGTATTCGAGTTTCTCGAGCCCCTCCATCAGCAGGGGCCGGACCTTTCTGGGACCGACGTAGCCGACGATTCCGCACATCTTGCGATTCCTCCAGGAGTAGCTGCCCAAGACCGAGGCCGGTCGCCTGCCCGTTCGCTCGGTCTTGCGGCAGAGAAGGATCTGCGATGTTAACGGCCCGAAACGGCCGTCCTTGCTATTCGCCTGCCAGGATCGTCGTGACGATCGCCGACAGCCGCCCGCAGACATCATCGATCTCGCGCTCTGAGGGCGCCTCCACCATGACGCGGATGAGCGGCTCGGTACCCGAGGCGCGGACCAGGACACGCCCCCGGCCCGAGAGCGCTGACTGCTCGCGATCGATCGCGTCGCTCAGGGCGGTGGCCTCCATGGCCGAGGTGAGTGACTGGCGGTCCGAAGCCCGGATGTTGACCAGCCGCTGGGGGAGCTTCTCCATGGCCCCCCGGTCGCGCAGATCGCGACCGTCGAGCGCCTCGAGGGTGAGCAGGGCGCTGGCGATGCCATCGCCGGAGGGCCCGAACCCGAGCTCGATGATGTGGCCCGACTGCTCCCCGCCCAGCGCCCAGCCGCGGCGGCGCAGCTCGTCCAGGACGTAGCGGTCGCCGACAGCGGTCACCGCCACCTCCACGCCGGCGTCGCGCATCGCGGTGTGGAAGCCGTAGTTGGTCATCACGGTGACCGCGACCCCCCCGCCGGGCAGCCGGTCACGGCGGTGCAGATGCAGCGCAGCCAGTGCCACGAGCTCATCTCCGTCGACGACCTTTCCGGCGCCGTCGACAGCCAGGACGCGATCGCCGTCCCCATCGAAGGCGAACGCCACCTCGAAGCCCCCGGCGCGCGTGCGCTCGATGACGGCATCCAGGTGGGTGGAGCCACAGCCGTCGTTGATGTTGCGCCCGTCGGGCTCGTCGGCCATCGTCTCCACCTCGGCGCCGAGGCGGCGGAAGATCTCCGGGGCGGCGCGGAACGTCGCGCCGTTGGCGCAGTCCAGGAGGATGCGCCGGCCGCTCAGGTCAAGGCCGGCGAACCGCTCGTGCAGCGACCTCAGGTAGTCCTCCAGCGCCCCGTGCAGGCGGCGCACCCGGCCGATCTGGGCGGGGATCGCGGGGGGCTGCTCGAGCGCGGCCTCGATCTCGTGTTCGGTGTCGTCGTCGAGCTTGAAGCCGTCGGCGGCGAACAGCTTGATCCCGTTGTCCTCGAAGGGGTTGTGGGAGGCAGAGATGACGGCGGCCAGGGCCAGCTCGTGGCGGCGCACCAACAGCGGGGCCGCGGGGGTGGGCAGCACGCCCGCCAGCAGGGCATCGCCGCCGGCGGCGGTGACCCCGGCCGCGATCGCGGACTCGAGCATCTCGCCCGACTCGCGCGTGTCGCGGACGATCACCACCTGAGCCCGGCCGGAGTCCGGCGGGGGCTCGTAGCGGGCCACTGCGGCCCGCGCCAGCTTGAGCGCCAACTCGGCGGTCAGGAACTCCCCGGCACGGCCCCGAACACCGTCGGTGCCAAACAGCTGACGCGCCATCGCGTTGCCGACCCCGTGGGGGTCAGCGCTTGGAGAACTGCGGCCGCTTGCGCGCCTTCTTGAGGCCGGCCTTCTTGCGCTCCTTGACCCGCGGGTCGCGCGTGAGGAACCCGCGGCGCTTGAGCTCGCCACGCAGGTTCGGGTCGGCCTCCAGCAGCGCGCGGGAGATCCCGTGCCGCAGGGCGCCGGCCTGGGCGGCGACGCCGCCGCCGTGCATCCGCGCCACGACGTCCATGCGGGACTCGTAGCCGACCGCCTCAAGCGGCTGGCGGATGATGCGCCGCAGCGTCTCACGCGGGAAGTAGGCGTCGAGCTCCTTACCATTGATGCCGTAGGTGCCGCTGCCCGGCTTGAGAATGACGCGGGCGACCGCCGTCTTGCGCTTGCCGGTGGCGGTGTAGCGAGCCCCGGCGGCGAGGTCGATCGCGGCGTCGGCGATCGGCTGGGCCACGTGGTCGGAGTCCTGCTCCTGCTCGCGGGCGGCGGCCTCTTCGGCCGCGGCCTCGGCGGCGGCACGCGCCTCGGCATCGAGGAACTCGTCGCTATCGGAGACGAGGTCCGGGATCAGGTCGGCACCGGGAATCTCGGGGCGCTGACGCGGGGTGAGCTCCTCCTCGTCGTCATCCTCGCCCGTGGCAGCCGCGGCGGCGGCCGGCGGCGCTGCGGCGGCCTGCGGCTCTGCGGGCGTCTCGGCCTGCGGCGCTGCAGCGGGCTCGGCGGGCGTCTCGGCCTCAGCGACTGGCTCTGCCGCCGGCTCGGCCGGCGTCTCCGCCTCAGCGACCGGCTCTGCAGCGGGCTCGGCGGGCGTCTCGGCCTCAGCGGCTGGCTCGGCGGGCGTCTCCGCCTCAGCGGCTGGCTCTGCAGCGGGCTCGGCGGGCGTCTCGGCATCAGCGACCGGCTCGGGCTCAGGCTCAGGCTCGGCGGCCGGCGCGGGCTCCTCGGCCTCGGCGACTGGTTCCGGGGCCGGCTCGGGCTCAGGCTCCGCGGCGGGCGCGGGCTCCTCAGCGGGCTCGGGCGCCTGCGCTGCGGGCTCCTCGGCGCTCTCGGTCGGGACCTCCTCGGCGGCAGCCTCCTGGTCGTCGGGGCGCTGCTCGTCCTCGGGATGCTCTGCGTCGCTCACTGCGAAATCTCCATCGGTTGCGGCTGCTGGGCGGCATGCGGATGCTCGGGACCGGCATAGACCTTGAGCTTGGTGAGCTGCTTTCGCGCCAGTCGGTTACGCGGGAGCATGCCCTTGACCGCGAGTCGGATGACCTCCTCGGGCCGGCGCTCGAGCATGTCGTTGAGCGTTCGGGACTTCAGCCCGCCGGGATAGCCCGAGTGGCGGTAGTACATCTTGGCGGCGCGCTTGTTGCCGGTCACGCCGATCTTCTCGGCGTTGACCACGATCACGAAGTCGCCGGTATCGATGTGCGGGGTGTACGTCGGCTTGCGCTTGCCGCGCAGCGCGTCGGCGATCTGGGTCGCCAGCCGCCCGAGGATCTGCCCCTCGGCGTCGACGATCAGCCAGTTGCGCTCGCGATCGGTGGGTTTGGCTACGAAGGTCTTCATGGCACGGATCTGTTGCGCGGCCGTCGCGCAACAGGCCGACGATGATAGCCAGACCTCGGGGCTCCCGGCGGACCGCCCATGAAACCGGCGCGGGGATCGTTGGAAACCTGGCGCGGGGATCGGGGGGAAAACGGGTAGAGGAAGCTCACAGTTGCGCGCCAGAGGGGCTGTCACGGCGGTGTAGGTGGGGCCGTGCGCAGCCGCCAGCGGTGCGTCCCGTCCCTCCCACACTCGGACCGAATGTCCTCGGACTGCCAGCTGGATGCCGATCCCTCCGTGCCCGAGTCGCCGTCACAGGCGGCCCGGCTGTTCGAGAACGCGTTCGCCAACGCGCCGATCGGGATGGCGCTCGTCAGCCTCGACGGGGAGTTCCTCAAGGTCAACCAGTCCGCCTGCGAGCTGCTCGGCTACCCGGAGCCCGAGCTTCTGCGCCAGACCTTCCAGATGCTCACCCACCCGGACGATCTCGACGCGGACATGAACGAGCTCCGGCGCCTCATCGCCGGCGAGATCGAGCACTACACCCTGCCCAAGCGCTACCTCCGTAAGGACGGCGACCAGGTGTGGGCCAGCCTGTCGGTCTCGCTGGTGCGCGACGACCAGGGCCTGCCGGTCCATTTCATCTCCCAGATCGTCGACATCTCAGACCGCCGCCGCCTCGAACTCGCTCTCCAGCACCTCGCCGATCACGATCACCTCACCGAGCTCTACAACCGCCGGGCCTTCGAGCACCAACTCCAGCGCCAGATCGCCCAGTGCCAGCGCCACGCGGCGCCGCCGGCAGCGCTGCTCATCGTTGATCTCAACGGCTTCAAGCTCGTCAACGACACGCACGGCCACGGCGTCGGCGACGAGCTGCTGGTGTCGATCGCCAACACCCTGCGCCGGCGGCTGCGCACCTCGGACTGCATCGCGCGGATCGGCGGCGACGAGTTCGCGATCATCCTGTCCGACACCGCCCCCACGCAGGCCACGCAGGTCGCCGAGGCGGTGGCCGAGGAGGTGTCACGTACCTGCGTCGCGGTCCAGGGACACGACGTCAGCGTGAGCGCCAGCGTCGGCTTCACCAGCCTGGACGAGCACACCGCCGGGGAGCGCGCCGCGCTGGCGGCCGCCGACCGGGCCATGTACGAGATCAAGAACGGCGCCCAGCGCGCCGGGCCGCCCCGCTGACCGCCGCCACCGCCACCGCCGCGGTCCGGCTCGCCCCAGAGACCCGCAAGACCGGGACCCGCCTACCCTGTAAGGCGTGCCCGTCACGCTGACGCTTCGCCGCCTCGGCTACCGCATCGCCTACCGGGTCCTGCAGGTGTTCTGGTTCGTCGCACGGCCACCCAAGCAGGGCGTCAAGTGCCTGCTCACCTGTCGCGATCGCGTCCTCCTCGTCCGCCACACCTACGGCAATCGCGCCTGGGACATCCCCGGGGGCGCGATCAAACGCGGCGAGCCGCCCTTGACCGCCGCCCGCCGCGAGATGGGCGAGGAGCTGGGACTCAGCGGCGTCGAGTGGATCGACGCCGGCGAGATCCGCGGCAACGTCAACCACCGTCGCGACACGATCCACTGTTTTCGCGCTGAGATGTGCGAGCCGGCGCTCACGATCGACCACGTCGAGCTGGACGTGGTGGACTGGTTCGCGCGCAGCGCGCTGCCTGAGGACCTCGCGCCATACGTCGGCTCGGTGATCGCTCGCGCCCCCGCGATCGACCCCTGAGCCCCTACTCCCACCTCCGCGCCCTACTCCCACTCGATGGTGCCGGGGGGCTTGGAGGTGATGTCCAACACGACCCGCCCCACCGGGCGGATCTCGTTGATCATGCGGCTGGCGATCTGCTCGAGCAGGTCGTAGGGCAGCCGCGCCCAGTCGGCGGTCATGGCGTCGTCGCTGGTCACGGCGCGGATGGCGATGACGTGACCGTAGGTGCGCTCGTCGCCCTGGACTCCGACGGTGCGGATGTCGGGCAGGACGCAGAAAGACTGCCAGAGGTCCCGGTACAGGCCCGCACGCCGGATCTCCTCCTGAAGGATGGCGTCGGCCTCGCGCAGGATGTCCAGGCGCTCCCGGGTGGCCTCGCCGCCGACGACACGGATGGCCAGGCCCGGGCCGGGGAACGGCTGGCGCCACACAAGGCGCTCGGGCAGGCCCAGCTCGGCGCCCACCGCGCGCACCTCGTCCTTGAACAGGGCGCGCAGCGGCTCGACCAGCTGGAACTCGAGATCCTCGGGCAGCCCGCCCACGTTGTGGTGGGACTTGATCGTGGCCGCACCGGTGCCTCCGCCGGACTCGATCACGTCGGAGTAGAGGGTGCCCTGGACCAGGAAGGCCACGTCGTCGAGCTTGGCGGCCTCCTCCTCGAACACGCGGATGAACTCGGCGCCGATGATCTTGCGCTTGCGCTCGGGATCGCTGACGCCCTTGAGCTTCTCCAGGAAGCGGTCCTCGGCGTCGACGGCGACCAGCGGGACTTTGAAGTGGTCACGGAACGCCGCCACCACCTGCGCGCCCTCGTTCTTGCGCATGAGACCGTGATCGACGAACACGCAGGTCAGCCGGTCCCCGATCGCCCGGTGCACGAGCAGCGCGGCGACGGAGGAGTCGACGCCGCCCGAGAGCCCGCAGATGGCCCGGCCGTCGCCCACCTGCGCCCGGATGCGCTCGATCTGGTCCTCGATGACCGAGGCGGCGCTCCAGCCCTGATCACAGCCGCAGATGTCGCTCAGGAAGTTGGTGAGCACCTGCTGGCCGTAAGGGGTGTGGACGACCTCGGGGTGAAACTGGATCCCGTAGATGCCGCGCTCGGCCGACTCGAAGGCGGCCACCGGCGAGGCCGTGGACGCCGCCAGCGCCACAAAGCCCGGCGGCGGCGCGAACACCGTGTCGCGGTGAGACATCCAGCAGGTCTGCTCGGCGGGCGTGCCGGCCAGCAGCCGCCCCGGCTCTGACACCGTGAGCTGCGAGCGCCCGAACTCCCCCACCTCGGCGCCCTGAACCCGCCCGCCCAGCTCCAGGGCGATGAGCTGCATGCCGTAACAGATGCCGAGCACGGGAACGCCGAGCTCCAGCAGCGCGGTCTCGAGCGGCGGTGCGCCGTCGGCATACACCGATGCGGGGCCGCCGGACAGGATCACGCCCTTGGGCCGGCGGCGGGCCACCTCGGCCGCGCCCACGTGGTGGGGCAGCAGCTCCGAGAACACCCCGCACTCGCGCACGCGCCGCGCGATCAGCTGCGAGTACTGGCCGCCGTAGTCCAGCACCACCACCTCGTCGGTGGCGGCGCGCACATCCTCCAGCCCGTCGTCGGCCGGCGCCCCGCGAACCTCGCCCGACTCCTCGAGGGTGTCGAGCGCTGCGGCCGCCGACCGCACGCCGCTAACGGCCTGCCCCGTCATGATCGGCGGCTTGTTCGGCCGCCCCGCGGCGCTGGACCCCACCCGCGATGCTCGACGTGCCACAGGCACGCCTGCGCTCGCGCGCGGCGTCCAGCATCCACGGGTCAACCATCCAAATCCGCCGCTGATGACGCGGCATGCCTAATCGGCTACTCCCACCGCCGCCCCGCGGCTGCCGGCGCCCATGCCAACACCCTGCTCGCGCTGGAGCTGCTTGCCCTCGGTCTGCAGCGCGGGCGCGACCATCAGCTCGGCACGGTTGAACTCGGCGATGTCCCGGTACCCGCAGGTGGCCATCGACGTGCACAGGCCGCCCATCAGGTTGAAGGTGCCGTCGTTCTCACGCGCCGGGCCCTTGATGATCTCCTCCAGCGTGCCGTTCTGCTTGGTGGCCAAGCGGGTCCCGCGCGGCAGCGTCGGGTGGAAGGTAGCCATGCCCCAGTTGTAGCCGTGCCCGGGCGCCTCGTAGGCGCGGGCCAGGGCCGAGCCGAGCATGACGGCGTCGGCGCCGCAGGCGATCGCCTTGGCGATGTCCCCGCCGTTGCGCATCCCGCCGTCGGCGATGACCTTGACGTAGTCACCGGTCTCCAGCATGTGCTGGGAGCGCGCCGCGGCGACGTCGGCGATCGCGGTGGCCTGTGGGACGCCGATCCCCAGCACCCCGCGGGTGGTGCAGATCGCGCCCGGACCGACCCCCACGAGCACGCCGGCCGCGCCGGTGCGCATGAGGTGCAGGCCCGTGTGGTAGGAGGCGCAGCCGCCCACCACGACCGGTGTCGGTGCCAGCTCGCGGATGAATTCCTTGAGGTTGAGCGGCGGGCGCGACTCATCGCGTGAGACGTGCTCGGCGGAGACCACGGTGCCCTGGATGACGAGGATGTCGAGCCCGGCCTCCAGCGCCGTCTCGTAGTGCGTGCGCACCTTCTGAGGGGTCAGCGACGCCGCGGCGACCACGCCGTGGGACTTGATCTCCTCGATGCGCTTGGCGATCAGCTCCGGCTTGACCGGCTCGCGGTAGATGTCCTGCATCTCCCGGGTGGCGATGTCCGGCGAGAAGCTGGCGATCCGCTCGAGCTGGGTCTCCGCGTCCTCGTAGCGGCAGTAGATGCCCTCGAGGTTGAGGACGGCCAGGCCGCCGAGCTTGCCGATCAGGCCCGCGGTGTCCGGCGAGACCACGCCGTCCAGCGCTGCGGCCAGCAGCGGCAATTCGAAGCGATACGGACCCAGGGTCCAGGAGATGTCGACGTCGTCAGGGTCACGCGTACGCCGTGAAGGGACGATGGCGATGTCGTCGAACCCGTATGCGCGGCGAGCCTTCTTTCCGCGACCAATCTCTACTTCCATTCACGCATCCTAGAACTCGCGGCGGACGATTCAGCGGGGCGCTTGCGGCCGCCCTCGGGACGTCGATGCTAGCAGTGGGAAATCGCCCTCCAGACGGGGTTCGGGAGCGATTAAAGCGGAGGTTGCGAACTCCTCTGAGACCGGCGCGTCAGCCGATCTCGGCGCCGATCTCGACGCGCTCGGACTCGACGTCGCCCAGCAGCCGGTCCACCCGCGCGGCGTCCAGGATGCCGGCGCCGAAATGCAGCGTCGACTCGGCCCCGCAGGCGACCCCGAAGCGCAGGCATTCCGCCGGGTCGCGCTCGCAGTAGCGCGCACAGACGTAGCCGGCGAGGAACGCGTCGCCCGAGCCGACCGCCGACCGCGCCTCCTGCTGGGCGATGCGCACGCGGTACAGCGCCGGTGACCCCGCCTCGAAGATGCGGGCATAGCACCCGTCCGAGACGGTCATGATCGCCTCGTGCGCGCCCAGCCGGGTCATCTCGACCACCGCCTGAGCCCGGTCGGCGGCGTCGTTGAACTCATGGCCGACGAGCTCCTCGGCCTCCAGCTCGTTGGGCGAGACGATGTCCGGCTCGGCCCGCATCGACAGCCGCAGCGGCTCGCCGTCGGTGTCGATCATGGTGGTGACGCCCAGGCGGCGGACCTCGCGGATCAGCGAGAAGTAGATGTCGGTCTCGATCCCCCGCGGCAGGCTCCCGGCGAACACGCAGATGCTCGCGCCCTGGGCCAGGTACAGGAGCTTCTCGCGGAACAGCTCGAGCTCCTGGGATGAGACCGCCGGGCCGCGCTCGTTGATCTCGGTCTGCAGCCCGGTGGTGGGGTCGAGGACCGCGGTGTTGGTGCGCGACTCGTCGCCGATGCGGACGAAGTCGTTGAGGATCGACTCGTCGTTGAGCGCCTCGACGATGCGGCTGCCGGTCGGCCCGCCGGCGAAGCCCGTGGCGATCACCGGCTGGCCCAGGCGCTTGATCGCGCGGGCGATGTTGACACCCTTGCCGCCCGGCATCGTCGTCTGATCGACAGTGCGGTGGCGGCGCCCGGGAGTGAAGCTGGGAACCTCGAGCGTCTTGTCCATCGCGGCGTTGAGCGTGACGGTGATGATCATGTCGCCTCCAGTTCCCTCCCCCGCCGACCGACGCGACGGCGCCGACGTACGTTACGCAGGAGCAGAGCGGCGGCGCCGGCGCCGGCGGCGATGACCGCCAATGTCAGTGGCCGCGTGATGAATCTCGTGGCCCGCGTCAGCCCGCTCACCGCGGGCAACCGGTGCGCCAGCACGAGCGGGATACGCGCCAGGACGCGGCGGCCGTCGGTCACGGTGGCGGTCCCCACCACCGACTGGGCCGGCAGCGGACCGACCAGCTGATGCGGGACCGCGAGCTGGACCCGCACGGGCGCCGAGCGCGGCAGGATGCGCGAATACCCGGCCGCCGCGGTGACCGTCGGGTGCAGGCCGGGCTGCTCCTTGACGGTGGGCTGCGCCATGAGCTGGCCCTTGCGCACCGGCGTCCAGACCCGGAAGTTGGTCCCGTAGTCGAGCAGCGCCAGGGTGTTGGCGTCCCGGGATGTCTCAGAGTCGGTCCCGAGGACGGCACTGATCAGCGCCATCCCACCTCTGTGCCCGGCCGCGACCAGGACGTAACCGGCATCCAGCGTGTGGCCGGTCTTGACGCCGTCGATCCACGGGTACCTGCCCACCAGGTCGTTGCGGTTGGTCACCGTGCGCACATGGTTGCCCGAATACAGGGTCGCCCGCGGCAGGGCGACGATCCGCGCGAAATAGGGGCTGTGGGTCATGTCGTAGTCGGCGAGCTTGACCAGGTCCGCCGCCGTGGAGTAGTTGCCCGGGGTGTCGAGCCCGATCGGCGTCGTGTAGTGGGTGCCGCGCAGCCCGAGCGTGCGGGCCTCGGCGTTCATCATGCCGACGAACCGCGCCACAGAGCCATGGCCGACGTTGAAGGCCAGGTCCTCGGCGGCGTCGTCGGCGGAGGGCAGCATCAGCGCCAGCAGCAGGTCGTGCACGCTCATCCGCTCCCCCGGCTCGAGGCCGATCTGGGAGTCGACCGCGGCCGCCGTGTAGTCATTCTGGGTGAACATCGTCGACAGCTGGTGGACGTTCTGGAGGACGATCAGCGCCGTCATGAGCTTGGTGGTCGAGGCGATCGCCACGCGCTTTTGCGCGTTGACGCCGTAGAGCAGCTGATGGGTGGCGGGCGCATACAGCGCCGCCGCGCTCACCGACAGGGCCGGGGGCGGCTGTGCCGCGGCGACGGCCGGCGCCGCGCCCAGGAGGCCCACGCCGCACGCCGCCGCGATCAATCGCGCAGTGATGCGACGGCTCAACGCCTCAGCCTCAGCCGCTGCCCCGTCTGCAAGCTGTTGGGGGACGAGGCCAGGAACCGGTTCAGGTCCGTCAGCCGAGCCACCGAGACCCCCGTGTGCGAGGAGATCTGGCTGAGGGTGTCCCCGGATTTCACGATGTAGTACTTCGGGAGGCGACGGTGCTTGCGCGCTTTGTGCGGTGACCCATTGGCGACCGTGGTGCGGCTCGACTGAGTCGCGGTCGTGGTGTCGTGCGCAACGGTTGAGTGCACGATGAGATAAACCCCGACTCCCACCGCAGCGAGTGCGATCGGCGCCAAGAAGCGCGCGATTTTAGCCACCATCCCAGGGCGATCATACTGGTGGCCCCGACGCCTCCCCGCGGGTGCCGCGGGCGTCGGTGGTCAGGCGTACAGGCCCCAGATGAGCTCGCGCAGCCGCGCCGCCTCGTCGCGCGCGGACGCCGCCGGACCACCCCCGCTGCCGCCACGCTCGAAGGCGTAGACGATCGCGCGCGATGCTGAGACCAGGCCGCCCGCGGGGCCGGGAGCGAAGGCCGGCGCGAGGTCACGGCCGCTGCCGCCCTGGGGTCCGATCCCGGGCAGCAGCCAGACGGCGTGCGGCATCAGCGCGCGCAGCGTCTCCAGCCGCTCGGGCGCGGTGGCCCCGGTGACGGCCCCGACGTCGGACAGGCCGGACTCGCCCACGCCGGGCCCTCCCAGCTCGTGGATCATCCGGGCCAGCGCCTCGCTCACCGTGCCGCCCGTGGCGAGCTCGCGGTCCTGAAGGTCGGCCGCGCCGGCGTTGGAGGTGCGCACCAGCGCGAACAGGCCGGCACCGCGTTCGCGCGCCGCCTCGATGAACGGGGCCAGCGAGTCGCGGCCGAGCAGCGGACTCACCGTGAGCGCGTCGGCGCCCAGGCCCTCGACCGCGCCGAAGGGCGTCGCCGTGGCGCCGAAGAAGGCCTGCGCGTAAGCCCGCGCCGAGATGTCGATGTCACCGCGCTTGGCGTCGGCGATCACCACCAGGCCGCGCTCGGTGGCGTCGTGCACCACCTCGTGCAGCACCGCCCACCCCGGAGCGCCCAGGCGTTCGAAGCACGCCACCTGGGGCTTGACCGCCACGCACTCCTCGGCGGCCGCGTCCAGCACCAGCCGGCAGTGCGCCGCAACGGCGCGGGCCGCCCGCTCAGCAGGGGGCGGGTGGGACCGTGTCCGGGACTCGGTCCCACCCGCCAGCTCAAGCGCCTCAGGCCAAAGACGAGCGGGGTCGGGGTCCAGGCCCAGGACGATCTGCGATCGCCTGCGCTGGACACAGTCGGCGAGCCTGTCGCCGAAACCGGTGTGACGGGAGGACAACGTGTCCGTCTGCGCGGCTGCCGCCGCCGCAGCGGCGTGCGGTCCTTCGGCCACGCGCCTCCGCGTCAGCGGCGGGTGAACGCCACTAGTTGACGGCCTTCTTCAGCGCCGCGCCGGCGGTGAACTTCGGGACGCGCGAGGCAGCGATCTGGATCTTCTCGCCGGTGGCCGGGTTGCGACCCTCGCGTGCACTGCGGTCGGAGACGCTGAACTTGCCAAATCCGGAGAACACCACGTCGCTGCCGCGCTTCAGTGCGCCCTCGATCGTCTCGAGCATCGCGTCGACGGCGTCGCCGGCGTCCTTCTTGCTGAGTCCGGCCCTATCTGCAACCTGATCCACGAATTCCGATTTGGTCACTTGCTCCTCCTTCTACTTTGGTAGGAAACAGCGACGCTAACACGGTCTACGGACAGCGAATGTCCTCCCGGAAGCGTGCGCGGCCCCATTCTGGCCGCCCTTCCGGCGGAAAACCACGCCGTGGCGGGCTTTTTCCGCAATTTGCGATCATCAGTGGCCCAAAAACAAGGTGAGGCGGTGCCGCAGCCGTCCTGGCCAGGAGCGAGAATACGCCCGTGGATGTTGAAGAAAGCACCGTGAACCTTGGTCGCGCCGCCTGGCTGGTGACCGTGTTCGCCTGCCTCGTGGCCGTCCTGATCCTCATCCTGGACGGCTATTACGGCTACGCCGGCGTGACGCTGGCCGTCGCCATCTCCGCGGCCATCAACCTCCTGTAGGGCCGGACTCACCCATCCAGCCAGGCCAACAGTTCGGCCACCGCCGCGGCGCGATGGCTGATGGCGTCCTTCTCCTCGTCGGTCAGCTCGGCCATCGTGCGCCCGTCGTGATCGCCGTCGGGCAGGAACGCGGGGTCATAGCCAAACCCGCGTGAGCCGCGGGCCTCAGCGGCCAATCGCCCGCTGCAGTAGCCGAAGAACACGCGCTCGGTCTGACTGACCGGATCGACGTAGGCCAGCGCGCACACGTAGCGCAGCGCACTGCCCGCCGGGGCTTCGGCCATCAGCTTGGCCAGGTTCTCCTCGTCAGTGGCCTCGGGCCCGGCGAAGCGGGCCGAGCGCACTCCGGGACGGCCCGCCAGGGCCGCCGCCTCGATCCCCGAGTCGTCGGCGACCGCCACCCGGCCCGTGGCCCGCGCGGCGGCTCGGGCCTTGGGCAGCGCGTTGTCGGCGAAGGTGTCGCCGTCCTCGGGGGGCAGCGTGACCTCGCCGGGCAGCGGGGAGACGGTGGTCTGCGCCGGCGCGAGCAGCCGCTGGAACTCGCGCACCTTGTGCGCGTTGCGGGTCGAGAGCAGCAGTGCGCGCGGCGCGGCCACTACGCGGCGTTCTGCAGAGCCCGCAGCTCGTCGATCCCGCCCGCCGCGAGCGCGAGCAGGTCGTCCAGGTGCGCGCGCGAGAGCGGGGTCCGCTCGGCCGTCGCCTGCACCTCGACCAGGCCGCCGTCCCCGGTCATCACGACGTTGGCGTCAACCTCGGCGGTCGAGTCCTCGGAGTAGTCGAGGTCGAGCAGCGCCACCCCGCCGACCATCCCGCATGAGACCGCCGCCACCGTCCCCGTCAGCGGAAGCTTGGTCAGCGCGCCCCGCTCGACCAGGCGCTCACAGGCCAGGCGCAGCGCCACCATCCCGCCGGTGATCGAGGCGCAGCGGGTGCCGCCGTCGGCCTGGAGCACATCGCAGTCGACGTAGATCGTGCGTTCGCCGAGCGCCTCGAAGTCCACCACGCCGCGCAGCGAGCGGCCGATGAGCCGCTGGATCTCCACCGTCCGCCCGTCCGGGCGCCCCTTGGTCACGTCGCGCTGCTTGCGCTGCGCGGTCGACGCCGGAAGCATGCCGTACTCGGCGGTGACCCAGCCGCGGCCTCCGCCGACCATCCAGCGCGGCACGCCGTCCTGCACCGACGCGGTGCAGATGACCCGGGTCTCCCCCATCGAGATGAGCGCCGAGCCGGCCGCGGTGCGCACGAATCCGGGCTCGATGGTGGCCGGCCGCAGCTGGGCCGGGGTACGGCCGTAGCTGCGCTCAACCGTCACGCGGCCACCTCCGCCCCGAGCTCGACCCCGACGACCTCGCCCAGCGGCATCTGGAGAAAGCGTGTGCCCAGCGACTGGAAGGCGGCCACGTCGCCGGTGCAGCGGAAGCGGTAGCTGCCCTCGCCGACGCGCGGGTTGAGCAGCTCGCGCGCCGCCAGCGCGCGTTCGACGCTGCGCGCCACCCCGGCGCCGGAGGTGATGAGCCGGACATGGCGCCCGAGGATGCGCTGGAGCATCGGCGCCACCAGCGGGTAGTGCGTGCAGCCCAGGATCACGGTGTCCACGTCGGCCGCGCGCAGCGGCGCGCAGTACCCGCGGACCGTCTCGACGATCTCCTCGTCGAAGAGCAGGCCTCCCTGGATGATCGGGGCCAGGTCCGGACAGGCCACCGCCTCGACGTGCACGTGGCGATCGGCCGCCCACACCGCGCGCTCGTAGGAGCCGCTGGCCACGGTTGCCGGCGTGGCCAGGAGCCCGATCCGGCCGTTGTGGCTGTGCGCGACGGCGAGTTGGGTGGCCGGCGCCACCACGCCGATCACGTCGATGTCGCGAGCGATGCGCTCCAGGTGGCGCTCCAGCGTCTGGAGCGCCGCCGAGCTGGCGGCGTTGCAGGCCACCACCAGGATCTTCGCGCCCAGCTCGAGGAGGTGGTCGGCGATCTCGACGGCGAACGCCTGGAGCTCGCCCTGGCTGCGCTCGCCGTAGGGAAAACGCGCGGTGTCACCGAGGTAGACGTAGTCCTCGCTGGGCAGGGACACGAGCAGTTCGTGCAACACGGTGAGGCCGCCGACACCTGAGTCGAAGACGGCCACGGGAAGCTCCGCGGGTCGGGACACAGCGACCATGGTGCCAAAGGCCGCGGCTGGGTCTAGGCTCGCGGCCTCCCGTGCGCGCGCTGATCGTCACCAACATGTACCCCTCGCCCGGTCGCCCGGTGCTCGGCAGCTTCGTCGCCGACCAGGTGGCGGCACTCCAGCGCACCGGCGATGCCGAGGTCGAGGTCTTCGCGTTCGCCCCCGGGGAGTACGCGGCCGGGGCGCGGGCGTTGTGGGCCCGCCACCGGCACGACCGGTTCGACATCGTCCACGCCCACTTCGGCCTCACGCAGTGGCCGGCCCTGGCCGCTCGCGGGCGGGCGCGGGTCGTCACCCTGCACGGCACCGATCTCGCCCACCCGCGCTCGCGGCCGGTGACGCTGGCCGGCCTGCGCCTCAATGACCTCGTCGCCGTCGTCTCCGAGCCGATGGCGGCGGCGGTCCCCCGCTGGGCCACCCGCAGGCCGCCGGCCGTGCTGCCCGCGGGCGTCGACCTCAAGCGCTTCTATCCGATCGACCGGGCCGAGGCGCGGCGCCGGCTGGGCCTGGCGCCCGAGCAGCCCTGCCTGCTGTTCGCCGCCGACCCCGGGCGGCCCGAGAAGCGCTATGACCGGGCGCTGGCGGTCGCCGGCGACGTCCCACTGCTCGCCCTGGGCAACGTGTCCCCGGAGCAGGTCCCGCTGTGGATCAACGCCGTCAACGCCGTGCTGGTGCCATCCGAGCGCGAGGGGTTCGGCCTGGCGGTCCTCGAGGCGCTGGCCTGCAATGTGCCGGTGCTGGCCACCCCGGTCGGCGTCCACTCGCAGGCGCTGGACGGCGTGTCCGGGACGCTCTGTGCCCCCTTTGACGCCGAGGTCTGGGGCGCCGCGCTCGCGCCGCACGTGGCGGCCGCCGATCCGAGGATCGAGGGCCGGGCGCGCGCGGAGGAGTGGTCCACGGATCGGATGGCCGCGCGGGTGGTTGAGGCGTGGCGGGGGTTGCTGGGGTAAGCGACGACTGGGGTATTGGCGGGTTCGGTGGTACGAACTGCAGCTATCGAGGGGTGGCCGGAGCGGGTGGGCGGCCCGTGGCCTCCCGTGACCGCAGCCCTTGGGAGATCTTCCGTCTGTGAGACGGAAGATCTCCCAGAAGTGCCTCCAAATGGCCGCTCCCGCACCGGCCCACCCTTCCCCAGTCGCCGTTGACGTTCGCCCCGCCTCACCGGGGACGCCAAGAGCCGACGGCCCAAACCCCGCCAACACCTACACCAACCCAGGCCAGAACTCCTCCAGCCGCTCCAGCGCCCGCCCCGACACCTCGGCCACCCCCACCGCAGCGTCACCCGGCGCCACCCCCGCCAGGACCGCCATCGTCGCGGCCACCGACCGGGCCAGCGCGTCGAGGGCGTACCCGCCCTCCAGCACCGCCCCCACCGGCACGCCGAGCTCGCCGGCGACGGCGCGCAGGGACCGGGCCATCGCCGCGTAGCCGTCGTCGGTCACCCGGCACTCGGCCAGCGGGTCCTCGGCGTGGGCGTCGAACCCCGCTGACACCAGCAGCAATTGCGGCGCATACGATCGCGCCAGCGGCACCACGACGTGGTCGATGAGCGAGCGGAACTCCGGGTCGCCCGACCCCGGGGCCACCGGCAGGTTGACGGTGAACCCCCGCCCGGGACCCGAGCCCGCATCGGACGCCGGGCCGGTGCCCGGATACAGCGGCGACTGGTGGATCGAGCAGAAGAGCACCCGGGGCTCGGCATGGAAGATGTCGTTGGTCCCGTTGCCGTGATGGACGTCCCAGTCGACGATCATCACCCGCTCCAGGCCGTGCGCGTCCAGGGCGTGCCGGGCCGCGACGGCGACGCTGTTGAACAGGCAGAAGCCCATCGCCCGCTCAGCCTCGGCGTGGTGCCCGGGCGGGCGGTGGATCGAGAAGCCGGTGGGAGCGCGGCCGTCCACCAGCCGGTCCACCAGCGACACCGCACCGCCACAGGCGTGCGCCGCGGCGGTGAACGAGCCCGCCGAGACGACGGTGTCGGCGTCGATGCGCGCCCCGCCGCGCGCGGCCAGGCGCTCGATCCGCTCCACGTGGCGGGCCGGGTGCACCGCCTCCAGCACCGAACGCGCCACCGCCGGCGAGCTGACGCGCTCGTAACCGAGGTAGCCGCGGGCCGCCAGCTCGCGCTCGATCGCCACCATCCGCGCCGGTTGCTCGGGGTGCGGTCCGGTGTCGTGGTCCAGCGACGAGGGGTGCTGCAGGAGCACGGGCGGGGCGGCCGACATCGCCGAGTACCGTACCTGCACGTGACCCCGCACCAGACCGAAGTCGCCGTCGTCGGCGCAGGTGCCGCCGGCCTCTACACGGCGCTGTGTGCGGCGCGCGCGAACGCCGCCGTCACGCTCATCTCGGCGGGGCCGCTCGCCGGCGCATCCAGCTACTGGGCCCAGGGCGGGCTCGCCGCCGCGCTGGCCGACGATGACAGCCCCGATCGCCACCTCGCCGACACCCTGACGGCCGGTCGCGGCTCGGTGCGCGAGTCCGCGGCCCGGGTCCTGTGCGACGAGGCTCCCGCCGCGGTCCAGGACCTCACCGAGCTCGGCGTGACCTTCGACGCCGATCGCACCGGTCGCTTCGCCCTCGGGCTCGAGGGGGGCCACTCGGCGCGCCGGATCGTCCACGCCGGCGGGGCCGCCACCGGACGCCGGATCATCCGCCAGCTCTCCGCCCTGGCCGCCGGGGACGAGCGGATCGCCATCCTCGAGGGCCGCCGCGCCACGCGCATCCGGACCGCCGAGGGACGGGCCGTGGCCGTCGAGCTCGACGACGGCACGGTGATCCCCTCGCGGGCGATCGTGCTCGCCACCGGCGGCGCCGCCGCCCTGTGGGTGCGCACCACCAACCCACCGGGTGCGATCGGGGCCGGGCTGCTGCTGGCCCACGCGGCCGGAGCCCAGCTCGCCGACCTCGAGCTCATGCAGTTTCATCCCACCGTCGTCAGCGCGGGAAACGGCTCCCACCCACCCGTCGACGGCTTCCTGGTCACCGAGGCGGTCCGCGGCGAGGGGGCCCGGCTGCTCGGTGCCGCGGGCGAGCGCTTCGTCAACGAGCTCGCCCCCCGCGACGAGGTGGCGCGTGCGGTGCAGCGCCAGATCGACTCGAGCGGCGGCACGCCGGTGGGCCTCGACATGCGCGAGGTCGACCCGGCGCTCTTCCCCAACGTGGTGAGCGCCCTGCGCAAGGCGGGCATCGACCCCGAGCACGAGCTCGTCCCCGTCGCCCCCGCGGCGCACTACATGATGGGCGGCATCAGCACCGACCTCCACGGCCGGGCCTCGGTGCCGGGCCTCTACGCCGTCGGCGAGTGCTCCTGCACCGGCCTGCACGGCGCCAACCGGCTGGCCTCCAACTCGCTGAGCGAGTGCTTCGTCTTCGGCGCCCGCGCCGCGAGGGCGGCGCTCGAGGAGCCCGGCGCCGCGCCCGCCCCGCCCGACCCGCTCGACACGGCCCCGCCCGCGTTCGCGATCAGCGCGGAGTCGCGCACGGCCCTGTGGCGCTACGCGGGCCTGGAGCGCGACGGCGAGGGGCTGCTGACCCTCGCCGGCGACGCGCATCCGCTGGTGCGGCTCATCGCCGCGGGGGCGCTCGCCCGCCAGGAGAGCCGCGGCGCCCACCAGCGCCTTGACTTCCCGGAGCGATCGGCGCTTCTCGACGGCCGGCATGTCACCATCACGGCAGGGTCAGAGCCGACGCTCGAGACCTGGTCATAGGTCCTCGCACACCCGGAAACGCCAAGACTCCACTTAACGTGGAATTAACAAACGCGGCGGGGCGAGCTTCACACGGCGACGGGATACTCGCCAGTAGCAGTGGTCGCCCACGAACGGACGCGACCGTCGAGTAGGCATGGCCCCGGCCCCCCGGGCAGGGAGCCGAAAGGAGTGGAGAGACCCCCTATGTATCGGTTCAGTCGCGCGATCTACCGGGAGATCGCCAACGAGATCATTGAGGATCCGCACGCCGGCTGTCCGCACGCGAATCATGAGCGCGTGCTGCGGGCGTGTGAAGCCACCGTGGAGCGGATGGCAACCGATCGGCACTACTTCGCGCGGCCGGCGCGAACGCTGTTCACCGACATACGCGCGTACTTCCCGATGAGCGCCCAGCCCCGCATCCTGCATGTGATCGAGCAGTACCTCAGGTTCGCCGACGAGTTCCTGCGCTTGCAGCCTCACAACGGGTTCGACCTCTACGGCAACCCGCTGCAGTGCCGCGCGAGCACCCGCAAGGGCACACCGTGCCAGCGGATGCCGCTGCCCCACAACGGCTACTGCCCGTCACATCAGCATCTGGCCGAGACCGAGGAGATCCCGGCGGCCCTCGCCGCTTAACACAACCACTGGTGGGCTCGCTTGCGCGAGCCCTCGGATTGCGTCGCCGTGCGCTCGGTAGGGTGCGGTGATGCTCCTGGGCGTGGACGTCGGCGGCACCTTCACCGATGCGGTGCTCGCCGTCGACGGCCGGCTGATCACGGCCAAGGCGCCGACCACCCCCGAGGACCAATCCGAGGGGGTCCTGGCCGCCGTGCGCGCCGTCCTGAAGCGCGCCGGCGCCGAGGCGAGCGCGGTTGCCGAGCTCTCCCACGGGATGACCGTGGCCACGAACGCCCTGCTGGAGGGCCGCGGGGCGCGCACGGCGTTCATCGCCACCGAGGGGTTCACCGACATCGTCGCCCTCGGGCGCCAGGACCGGCCCGAGCTCTACCGGCTGTGCGCGGGCCGCCCGGAGCCGCTCTCCCCGCCCGACGCTCGCTTCGGCGCGCCCGAGCGGATGACCCCGGACGGCCCCCTGCGCGAGCTGAGCGCCGAGGCCGCCGCCGAGCTGGCCCGCCAGGTGGCCGACTCAGTCCCGCCCGCCCCGGGCGGGTTCGAGGCCGTGGCCGTGACCCTGCTGCACGCCTACCGCCACCCCCAGCACGAGGAGGCGATCGGCCACGCCCTGGCCGAGGTGATGCCCGACGTGCACGTCTCGCTTTCACACGAGGTGGTCGGGACCTTCCGCGAGTTCGAGCGCGCCAGCACCACCGAGGTCGACGCCGCCCTCTCCCCCCTGCTGGGCGGCTACCTGCGCCGGCTGGTCGCGCGCTGTGACGAGGCCGGGCTGCCCGAGCCCGCGATCATGCAGTCAAGCGGCGGTCTCATCGACCTGGAGGCGGCCGCCAGCCACGCCGCCTGGACGGTGCTCTCAGGGCCGGCCGGCGGCGCGGCCGGCGCGGCCTACATCGCGCGCGCCAGCGGGGCGCCCGACGCCGTGTGCTTTGACATGGGCGGCACCTCGTGTGACGTGTGCGTCGTCGACGACGGCACGGTCCAGGAGGAGAGCGCCGGGACGATCGCCGGGCGCCCGCTGGCGCTGCCGATGGTCGCCGTCCACACGGTCGGCGCCGGCGGCGGCTCGATCGCCTGGCGCGACCCGGGCGGCGCGCTGCGGGTGGGGCCGCGCTCGGCGGGCGCGGACCCGGGTCCGGCGTGCTACGGACGCGGCGGCACCGAGCCCACGGTCACCGACGCCAACCTCGTGCTCGGCTATCTGGCCGGCGAGGCTCCGCTGGCCGGGGGGGTCGCGCTTGACCGCGAGGCCGCGGAGCGGGCGGTCGGCGCACTGGCGCGGGAGCTGGAGCTCGAGCCGGCGGCCTGCGCCGAGGGGATCATCCGCGTGGCCAACGCCGAGATGATCCGCGCGCTGCGGGTGGTGACGGTGCAGCGCGGGATCGACCCCCGCCGCTACGCCCTGCTCGCGTTCGGCGGCGCGGGCCCGCTGCACGCAGCGGCGATTGCCTCAGAGCTCGGCATCACGGAGATCGTGTGCCCCCGCGCGTCGGGCGTGCTGGCGGCGCTGGGGCTGGTCGTCTCCCCGCGGCGGCGCGACGTGCAGCGCAGCGTGTTCCTGGCCGGCGATGCGCTCACTGCCGAGGCACTGGCCGAGGTCGTCGCCGAGCTGGGCGCCGCGGCACGCGAGCAACTGCACGAGCCCGAGGCCGACCTGCGCGCCATCTATGAGCTGCGCTACCGCGGCCAGGCGTTCGAGCTGGCGGTGCAGGGTGCGCTCGAGCCTGAGCCCGCCGACCTGCGCGAGGCCTTCGAGGCGCTGCACGAGGAGCGCTACGGCTACCACGACGCCGATCAGGAGCTCGAGCTGGTGACGCTCCGGGTGTCGGCGACGATGCCCGGCGCCGAGGTCTCCCTGGGCGAGGCCGATGGCGGTGACGAGAACGAGCCGGAGCGCGGGACCCGCATGGCCACGCTCGACGGCCAGGAGGTCGAGCTGGCGGTGCTGCGAGGGAGTCCGGTCCCGGGGACCGCAATCCAGGGGCCCGCCGTGATCGAGCTGCCCGAGTCCACCCTGCTCGTCCCCGAGGGGTGGGCGGGCGAGGTCGACGACACCGGGACGATCCACATACGCACCGAGCGCGCGGACTGATGGATCCGGTCGAGCTCCAGGTCCTCACCGGCGCGCTGCACGCCATCTGCGAGGAGATGGGCGCGGTGCTCATCCGCTCGGCCCACTCGGCCAACATCAAGGAGCGGCGCGACGCCTCGACCGCCCTGTTCACGTCCGAGGGCGAGATGGTCATGCAGGCTGAGCACATCCCCGTCCACCTCGGGGCGATGCCGGCGGCGGTGGCCTCCGTGCTTGACGAGGAGCACGCGCCGGAGCGCTCCTGGATCCTCAACGACCCCTACCGGGGCGGCACCCACCTGCCCGACATCACGGTGATCACGCCGGTGTTCGCGGAGGATCAGCTCATTGCCTTCGCCGCCAGCCGGGCCCATCACGCCGACGTGGGCGGCCCGACGCCGGGCTCGATGCCGGCCGACAGCCGCACGCTGTCCGACGAGGGCGTGGTGATCGAGCCGCGCGTGCTCGACGAGGCGGCCATCGCGGAGCTGGCGGGGCAGATGCGCCGTCCCGACCAGCGCCGCGCCGACCTGCGCGCCCAGCTCGCGGCCGGCCGGGTCGGGGCACTGCGGCTCGGGCAGCTCGCGCAGCGCGTCGGCGTGGAGGCGCTGCGCGAGGCCTATGCCGAGGTGCTCGACTACGCCGAGCGACGTACCCGGGCCTGCCTGGCCGAGCTCGAGGATGGCGAGCGCCGTGCCGAGGACGTGCTGGAGGCACGGGAGGGCGACCTGCGTATCGTGTTGCGCGCCACCGTCTCCGGCGACGAGCTGACCCTCGACTTCACCGGCACCGACGACCAGCACGAGGGGAACCTCAACTGCCCCGCGGCCGTCACCCGCTCCGCGTGCTATTTCGCCGTCCGGGTCCTCTCAGACCCCGACATCCCGGCCAACGCCGGCGCCTACCGCCCGATCCGCGTCATCGCGCCCGAGGGCTCCCTGCTCAATGCGCGCTCCCCGGCGGCCGTGGTCGGGGGCAACGTCGAGACCTCGTCGCGGGTGGCCGACGTCGTGCTGGGGGCGTTCGGCCGCGCGCTGGGCCAGGGGACGATGAACAACGTGACCCTCGGCGACGACGAGGTCACCTACTACGAGACGATCGGAGGCGGGCAGGGCGCGTGCGCCGACGCCGACGGTCCCAGCGGGGTGCACGTGGCCATGAGCAACACGCTCAACACCCCGATCGAGGCGCTGGAGCTCGAGTTCCCGATGCGGATGGTCGAGTACTCGCTGCGCCGCGGTTCGGGCGGAGCCGGGCACTTTCACGGCGGCGACGGCGTAGTGCGGGAGATCGAGGCCCTGGCGCCGCTGCACTACTCGCTCATCACCGAGCGTCGACGCCACGCCCCGCCGGGCGCCGCCGGCGGTGAGCCCGGAGCGTGCGGGCGCAACCAGCTCGATGGCGAGGAACTGCCCCCCAAATCGATCGGGGAGTTGGCCCCGGGCCAGCGGCTGCGCATCGAGACGCCGGGGGGCGGCGGCTACGGAGCACCGGACTGACCGGCACCCACCGGGGAAGGATGATGCGCCCGGTTGCCGTACCATTTACCGGTATCAGCTGTAGCCACCGCAGCTGAGGGCCAGGGACTTTCGTCCCGCCCACCCGAGGGAGAGATACAGAGGCGTAGGTTCAGCCCGGTTTTCGGGGGAATGGAATGCGCGATTTTGCAGCTAGGTTTTGCGATTCCGGGTATCTCGCATACAATCCCCTGCGTCCTGACGCTGCCGTTGCAACGTAAAGGCTGCGCGCGCAGGACTCTCGACAAACCCAACCGTCTCCCCTTTATTTTCCTATGCCGATTGCTTTCAAAGAATGGGCCGTCACTGTGCGGGCACTCGCCGAGGGCGAGCAACTTCTGACCCTCCGCAAGGGCGGCATCCGTGAGCCAGAAAAACATTTCAAGCTGGACTACGAGCGGTTCTTTCTCTACCCCACGTTTGACCACCAGCGTTCCGACCTGGTGCGCGAATCCCACCGCCCCGAGCTGTCACGAGCACTCGAGGAGGGCGTGTGGTCTGACGGCGAGCCGCATCCGCAGGCCCTGTACCGCGGAGAGCCGCTCAACCAGCCCGACCGGGTACGCATCCGCGCCTGGGCTGAGGTCGCGGCACACTTCACGATCACCGATCGTCGTGCCGTCGACGCCCTGTCCCCGTTCTACGTGTGGACACCCGACTACGCCGAGAAGCGGTTGGCCTGGAAGCGCCGGCACCCGCTCCACGTGATCCTGCTGCGGACCTACCGGATCCCTCGTCCGGTGACCGTCAAGGTGCGCGAGGAGTACGGCGGCTGCCGCTCCTGGCTGGAGCTGACCCGCGATCTCCCGTTCGAAGGCACCCCCGTGCTCTCCGACGAGGAGTTCGACCGCGCGTCCGAGGCGATCGCATCGATCGCCTCTGACCGCCAGCCGGTCCTCGTCTGACGTCGTTTCCTTTCTGGAGTCGCCGGGTCCGCGCGCTGCACGGGCCCGGCGAGTCCATGTTCCGTGGCGGCCCCCGCCGCGGCATCCTGACGTGGAGGGCCACGCGCCTCTATGACCTGGGTCGAGTCGGTCTCAGCATCGTTCACGGCGCGCCACGACGAGGCCGCGACCGATGACGCCCGTCACCTGCTCCAGTCGCTGGAGCGCACGCGCCAGTACCTGGAGGGCTACTTCCCCCGCACCCCAGCCGAGCTCACGCTCGTGCTGCACGGCGGTCCCGCCGGGCTGATCGCCTCCAATCCCCTGATGCCGTTCGCGTGGCTGGCCACCGCCCCGGCGGCGCGGCGCTACGTGGTCGGCTGGGCCGGGCGCAACGTGATGCACATGCTCGAGCCCCAGGTGCTGCGCGCCCGCGCGTCCAACGGGGTGGGTGGGGGCGGGCTATCGGAGATGCTCGAACACAGCGCGTCGTGCCTCTACGCGCGGCGCGTGGTCATCGCCTCCAACAAGGACCTCGCCCGCGTCATGCCCGCCCTGCGGCTGCGCCGCGAGCTGCGCTGGGCGTGGCTGCTGGAGGGCGCGGCGCGCTGGTTCGGCGGCCAGACCACTCACGCCCGGCCGGCCATCGCGCGACGGCTGCGCGAGGGCGGTCCCCCGAGCTTCCCGCCGGGCCCCCGGGACGCAGCGCTGCTGGGCGGCACCGTCATCGATCTGCTCGCCCGCGAGCAGGGGGCGCAGGCCGCCGCGCGGTTTGCCTGCCGCCTGCACCCGCAGGGGCCCCGGGCGGCGCTGTCACAGGCGTTCGGCGGGCGCTCCCTGGCCCATACCGAGGGGGCCTGGCGCTCGCATCTGTCGCGCCTGGCGGGCGCTCAGTGAATCGCCAGCGTGAGCAGCCAGACGAGCAGCGCGCCGATGGCCAGTGCCGCCAGCAGCCCGACGAGCAGCCGCCGCGGGTCCACGGGCCGGCTCGCCGCGTCCGAGCCGACGACGTCGGCCTGGAGCAGGACCTCGCGCGCGGTCTGCGCCCCTGAGACCGGCACCATCACGTCACGCGGGCCGGCGGCGAGGAAGTCGGGGACGTCGAAGCCGGCGCTGCGGCGCAGCATGCTGGGGACCCCCTCCTCCAGCAGCAGGCCCTGGATGAACTCGCCCTCGGTCTCGTTGCGCGCCCAGGCCACCTTGACCAGCTCCCCCTCGGAGAGCTGGGGCTTGACCTTGCGTGCGCGCTGGTGGCGGGCCGACTCGTAGTCGGGCTCCTCGCCGGTGGCCTGCAGGATCAGCGGCAGCTTGCAATCGGGGCAGAAGCGCAGCTCGCCGCCGAACCGCGACGCGCATTGCGGGCAGACGAGCGTCGGCTCGTGCACCCGTTCCATGGTCAGACGATGTCTAAGTCCGCCTCGGCCACGTGGCCGTCGCGGATCTCGTAGGTCTTGACCTCCGGCTCCCCGTTGGCCAGGCCGATGATGATCCACAGCACGCCCGGCCAGTCCTTGGCGAAGTTCAGGTCGGTCTGCGACGGATATGGCTCGCTGCGCGTGTGGGAGTGGTAGATCGCGCCGAGGTCCAGGCCCGCGCCCTCGATCTCGTTGTAGATGCGCAGCTGTTCCTGCGGATCGATGACGAAGCGGAACTTGCTGGCCTCGGTGTTGGTCGTCCGGTAGACCGTGACCGCGTCCTCGTTGCGGCTGGAGACCAGTCCGCAGCACTCGTTCGGGTCGTCGGCCTGGGCATGGGCGACCATGTCGTCGACGAGTGCCCGGGGGATGCGCATGGCGCTCACTGTAGCCCCTGGACGAGTCCGTACGGGGCGGCGGACCCCGGCGTCGCCTTGGGGAACGACAGCCCGATCATCGCGTCGTGCTGGGCCTCGTTGGCCATGATCTGGCACACCAGGGTGATGAGCTCGGTGTCGTTGAGCTTGGTCAGCGCGACGAAGTACGCGCCGATCGTCACCTGCTCGAGCGTGAGCAGCAGGTAGAGCGCGTCGGTCGGGCCCTTGAGCTGACCCAGCCGCCCGCCGACGCCCCGATGCGCGAGGTCGCGGTTGGCGTCCCTGATGCTGCCGGGGCCCGCCGGGATGGTCCCGCCGCGGGCTCTCAGACGCGTCTCGAGCGCGTCGATGTGGGCCTGTTCGTGGCCCACGAACGGCGCCAGCGCGCGACGGGCTCGCGGATTGAGGATCGAGGAACCGAGGATGTAGCGATAGCAGTAGACCAACAGCAACTCCAGGCGGATGAGTCGCTGAAGCCGGTCGGTCTCCGAGAACGGGGGGTCGCTCGTGGTCGACGTGTCCGCGGCCGCAGCGGCAGGCAGCGCCAGCAGGCCGGCCGCGCCCACGGCACCGGCGCCCAACAGCTCGCGCCGGGTGGGCCCGCCGCGGCTCACGCCGTCCCCGTCACGAACGGCCCGGGGACGGGGTCCTGGCCCTGCATCACGCGGATCATGGCCAGGTGCTGGGCGTCGACGGTGAGCACCGAGGCGACCGCGGCCCGCACCGGCCCAGGCGACAGCTGTGGGATCCACTTCAGATAGCTCGAGATCTGCAGCGCCTCGAGCGAGTGCAGCACGGCGAACGCGCTCGGCCCGTCGGTGGCGTGCCCGATCGGATAGCGGTCGGCGCGCGAGGCGGCCTTGCCCCCAGCGGCCTTGATCAGCGAGATGAGCTCCCCGGTATGCTCGAACTCCTCGTTGAGGAACTCGTTGGCGGCCTTGCGCTGGGGCCTGGTGAGCAGCGGGATGCAGGCGATGTAGGCGGCGACGGTGCGCCGCTCGAGGTCGAGCGCGCGTCCGAGGATCTCGATGTCCTGCTGGCGGACGGGCTGAGCCGTCGTCTTGACGGCCTTCTTGCCGGTGGCCACCGAGCCACATCCGGCCAGCGCCAGCACCCCGCCGGCGAGCGCCGTGCCGGTGCCCGTCAGGAGCGCGCGCCGGGACGCGCGGCCGTCTGTGCTCACCACCAGACGGTGGAGTCCAGGTTCTCGATCTCTTCGACCGGCCGCGTGTAGATCCCCGACGACAGGTACTTCCAGCCGTCGTCACACACGATGAAAACGACGTTGCCCTCGTCCAGCTCGCCCGCGATCCGGACCGCGACCCGGGCGATGGCCCCCGAGGAGACCCCGGCGAAGACCCGCTCCTCATCGAGCAGCTTGCGCGTCCACACGATCGCGTCGTGGTTGGTGACGAAGATCTTGCGGTCCAGAAGCGAGAGGTCGATGATCGGGGGGATGAAGCCGTCGTCCAGCGAGCGCAGGCCCTGGACGGGCTCGCCCTGCATGGGCTCGGCGGCGACGATCTTGACGCTGTCGCCCAGCTCCTCCTTGAGGCGCCGGCCGTTGCCCATCAGCGTCCCGCCGGTGCCCAGGCCCGCGACGAACGCGGCCACCTCGTCGAGCTCCTCGAGGATCTCCAGCGCGGTGCCGTTGTAGTGCGCGTCGGGGTTGGCTTCGTTGCCGTACTGGTAGGGCATGTAGTACGAGGCGTCCTTCCCGGCCATGTCCAGCGCCTTCTCGACCGCCCCGTTGGAGCCCTTGGACCCTTCCGAGTAGACGATCTCGGCGCCGTACATCTCCAGCAGCTGGGTGCGCTCCGGAGTGACGTTCTCCGGCATGACGACCTTCAGGTTGTAGCCCTTGCGACCGCAGATCATCGCCAGCGAGATGCCGGTGTTGCCCGACGTCGGCTCGAGGATCGTCTGGCCGGGGCGGATGAGACCCTTATCCTCGGCGTCCTCGATCAGGGCCCGCGCCACGCGGTCCTTCACCGAGCCCGTGGGGTTGCGGCTCTCCAGCTTGGCCCAGATCCTCACGCCCGGCTTCGGGCTGAGGCGCTTGAGCTCGATCAGCGGCGTATGCCCGATCGACTGGACGATGTCGCCGTAGCGTCCCCCGCAAGGCTTGTTCTGCAAGCTCTCGGCGGCCATTGCTTCACGAAGTGTAGCGACGGATGGGGGTGGCGCGGGCTCGGTGGCGCACCGCCGAGCCCGGCCGGCGTTACCCCTCCTTGAAGACGTGCCAGACGCCGCCGAAGCCGTGCAGGCCCTCGCCGGTCGCCATGCCCTTCTTGCCGGCGTCCTCGCTGAAGGTGTACAGCGGGTGGCCGTTGAGGGTGACCTGGGTGAAGCCCTTGCGCTTGAACGTCCCGAGCTTCCCGCTCACGCCGGCTGCCTTGGTCACCTTGCCGGTGGCCTTGACCGGCGGCCAGGCGCCGAGGCACGTGCTCGACGTGCACAGCAGATGCCTGGTGGTCTCCGGGGACAGCTCGTAGACCGTCACGCCCTTGCCGTTGACGGCCACCGACTCCATGTGGCCCTTGACCTTGGCGTTGCCGACGCCGACAGTGGCCGACTTGGCGATGGCGAACGCGGTGACGGCCAGCAGGCCGACGACCGCGATGACGACCGCCCTGCTCCAGCGGATCTTCATTGCGGATGACTCCTTGTGAGTGGACTGGGTCCTGCCACTCAAGGACGCCGGCCTCGCATGAACCCTTCCCCGGTCATCCGGGGAAGGAAGCTCGGCGACGCCGCCGCGCTCAGCCAGCCCCGCCGGCCATGGCCGGCAGGATGACCAGCGTGTCGCTGACGCCGACGGCCGTCTCCAGGCCGTCGAGCACGCGCACGTCCTCGTCGTTGAGGTAGACGTTGACGTAGCGGTTGAGCCCGCCGTCTGCGGCGAACAGCTGGGTCTGGGTATCGGGGTGCTCGTCGGCGACGGAGCGCAGGATCTCCCCAACCGAGGAGCCCTCCGCGCTCAGCTCCTTCTCCCCGCCGACGGCGGGGCGGAGCACGGGTGGAATGCGAATGGTGGCCATGTCCGTGAGCCTATCCAGTCCGCTAGTGCGCGCCGGCGCAGAACGCCTCGTAGTCGGGGAACACGCCCATCTCCTCGTCGGAGATCGCCTCGGGGTGGCGCGAGCAGATCGGGCATTGCGGGTCGCGCCGGATCTTGACCTCGTTGAGCGTCGCCGCCAGCGCGTCGTAGAGGAGCAGCCGGCCGATCGCCGGGTCGCCCTCGCCGAGAATCAGCTTGATGACCTCGGTCGCCTGGAGCAGGCCCATCGTCCCCGGCAGCACGCCGAGCACGCCGTTGGCGCCGCACGAGGGGGCCATGTCGGCCGGCGGCGGGGTCGGGAACAGGCAGCGGTAGCAAGGGCCGTCATAGGGCTTGAACACCGAGAGCTGGCCCTCGAAGCCGAGGATGGCCGCCGACACGACCGGGATCTGCAGGCGCACCGTGGCGTCATTGAGCAGGTACCGGGTGGGGAAGTTGTCCAGCCCGTCGACCACGATGTCGTAGCCGGGCAGGATGTCCATGATGTTGTCGGGGCCCAGCCGGACCTCGTACTTGTTGACCTTGACGTCGGGGTTGAGCGCGGTGATCGTCTCCTCGGCGGAGTCGACCTTGGGGACGCCGACCCGGTTGGAGTTGTGGATCACCTGGCGCTGGAGGTTGGAGAGATCGACCGTGTCGTCGTCGACGATGCCCAGCGTGCCGACGCCGGCGGCGGCCAGGTACAGCGCCGTCGGGGAGCCCAGCCCGCCCGCGCCCAGCAGGAGGACCTTGGCGTCCAGCAGCTTCTGCTGGCCCTCGGCACCGACCTCGGGGAGCAGGAGGTGGCGGCTGTAGCGGTCGCGCTGCTCGGCGGTGAGCGTGCGCGGGGTCTCGACGTCGTAGCCGCGGTCCTTCCACAGCGTGAAGCCGCCGGTCATCGACTCGACGTGCTCATAGCCGAGGTCGTCGAGCAGCGTCCGGGCCGCCCACGCGGAGCGGTTGCCCGACTGGCAGTAGAGGACGATGTGTTGCGAGCGGTCGGGCGCGGCGCCCTCGATCCGCGACTCCAGGTAGGACTTGGGCACGTGCTTGGCGCCGGGGATGTGACCGGTACCCCACTCCTCGGGCTCACGCACGTCGATGATCAGCGTGCCGTTGGAGGACTGCTCACGCACATCCGCCGGATCGACCTCTTCGATCCTGCTCTTGATCTGGCGGAGGACTTCGGCTCCGGACGGACTCATCGTGTGAAACTCCTCAAAGGCGGTAGGGATTCCAATACTTCACGGAGTATAGCGCCATGGGAGCCGCCCGTTCGGGCCTGCCGCGCTACACGGGAATCGGCGCAGTAGCAGGGAATCCCTGGCGCTTGTACTCATCGTAACGAGCGCGCCAGCTCTCCGGCTTCCACGGCCGTCCCGGGGTCTCCCCGGACACCACCCGATCCAGCATGTCCAGGCAATCATCCCACCCTGCGGAGTCCCGGGCGGCCTTGTCGGCGCTGTCGAGGACCACGCTGAAGGAGAGGCGGCACGCGGTCCCACCGTCGCGCTCCTCGAGGTCGAAGGTGAGCACGTCATCGCCCCAGGTGAAGCTCAGCCGGCGGGGCGGTGTGACCTCGCGAAAGGACCCGCCCATCGGCCCGATCGGGTGGTCGGTGAAACGGAAGGTGATCGGCGCGCCGGCGCGCAGCTCGTCGAACTCGACGGTCGAGGGGAACCACTTGGCGAGCCGATCGGGGTCGGTGATCGCCTGCCAGACCTGTGCGGTGGTGTGCGGGAACGTCCGCTCGAAACGGACGATCGGGTTGCCATCGATGTGCTCGTAGGTGCCGGTGGCGGTGGGCATGTGGTGTCAGTCCTCCTTTGGGGGGTCGGTGTCGTCCAGATGGCGGCCGAGGGCATCCAGATGGCGGTCCCAGAGGCGCCGGTAGGGCTCGAGCCAGCCGTCGAGCTCCGCGAGCGGCGCGGCGTCCAGTGCGTAGACCCGGCGCTGGCCATCGACGCGTACGCGCACGAGGCCGGCGTGGCGGAGCACCCGCAGGTGCTTCGAGGTTCCGGGCTGGGTCAGCCCGAGCTCGACCGTGAGCTCGCTGACCGTCCGTGGTCGCGTGCGCAGCAGCTCCAGGATCGTGCGGCGCTGGGGCTCGGCGATGACGCTCCACGTAGATGCCATAGCAGTAATATAACCGATTGGTGATGTGCGCGATCTTGCCAACTATGCGAGCAAAATCGCGCACGCGGCGCGTCTAGCATCGTGCGCCCCCACCATGCGCCCCCCGGTCGACCACATCGAGGCTCCAGCCTTCCCCCCGCGCCTGCCCTGGATCAACGTCGCCCCCCTGCGCATGGACCAGCAGCGCGGCCGGCCGGTCCTGGTGGAGTTCTGGGACTTCTGCCGCCCCAACTCGATGCGCACGCTGCCCTACGTCCGGGGCTGGCACGAGCGCTACGAGCCCGCGGGGCTGCGCGTGATCGGCGTGCACTCCTCGGGATTCCCTCCCTCGGTCGAGCCCGAGGCCGTGGAGGCCGCCGTGGCGCGACTCGAGGTCCCCTATCCGGTCGTGGTCGACACCGACCTGCAGATCTGGCAGGAGTACGGGAACCTCGGCTGGCCGGCGCGCTACCTGTTCAACCAGGAGGGCCGCCTGTTCGATTTCCACTACGGCGAGGGCGGCTACGACGAGACCGAAGCCGCCATCCAGGAGTTGCTCGGCATGGGGCGCCCGCTGCTGGAGCCGCGTCCGGCCCGAGGACGCTCCGGGGGCGATGCTCGTCCCCCAGACCGAGGACGTGCTGGGGCCCTACAACGGGCCCTATGAGGCCGGCGGCGTGTGGGCGGTCCTGGAGGGCGAGGGCGCCGTCACCGCCAACGAGCGCGCGATCGCCGTCGATCATCCCGGTGCCTACGAGCTCATCGCCCACCCGGTGAGCACCGCCGGCGAGCTTGACCTCGAGGTGGGCGACGGCGTGACCTGCCACGCCGTCTGCTTCACCCCAGGCCTGGCGGATCTGGATCTGAGAGATTGAGCAGGCGAGGCGGGCCGTCGTCGTCGACGACGACGCAGAAGCCCGTCCGGTAGGGGCTCCGCGATGCATCGGGCCCCATGAAGGCGGGCTCGTGGACCCAGCAGCCGCTGTTGATGAGCCGGCTGCCCCGGGACGTGACCCACTCGGCCGGGTCGTTGTCTCCCAGCGGGCCGGCGCGGTGGGTGTGGCCGAAGATCACGTAGCCGGCGGTCACGCCCAGCCGAGCGCACACTTCGTCGATCCCGCGCAGACCCGAGCGTCGCAGCGCCGGAGGCGAGACCTCGGCTTCGAGCGGGCCGAGGCCGGCGCGGTTGAGCGCCGCGATCAGCAGCGGCCAGGCAGCCGCGATCGACCGCTGGCGCAGGCCGCGTCGACCCGTGGGGCCGGTCAGCGCCCGCCAACCCCTGACCGACCCGCCCTGCAGCCCGCTCCCGCGCCCGGGCACCGCCCCCTGGGCCACGGCGTGAAGCCAGGCGTAGATCGGGGTGAGGATGGCCTCGTAGTCCTCGGCGGCCGCCGGGGCGCCGCCCGCCGCGCCCACGATGCGCCGCATGACGCCCGCGCCCAGGCGCTCGATGCTCGGCACGGTCATGTGGATGTCCAGGTAGTGCCCGTGGGTGGCCCACACATCCGGGCGCAGCCACACCCCCGGATAGGCGGCGCGGACGCGCGCGGGGGCGAGCAGGCCGGCGAGCGCGTGCAGCGGGTCGCCGGGCATCCACTCCACCGCGCTCTCGGGGCCGAGCGGGGGCGGCGGACCGGAGGCGGCGCGCCGCTGGCTCCACGGGTGCACGAGGTAGTGGTCGTGGTTGCCCGCGAGCAGGATGACCTCACCGCCGGGCCCCAGCGCAGCGCCCATCTCGGCGAGCGGCTCGCGCGCCGCGGCCAGCGCCTCGTGCATCGGGCCGTGGCGCAGCTCCAGCGTGTCGCCGAGCAGGACGAGGCGGTCACAGCCGGCCAGCGCCGCCAGCAGCGGGGCGCGCCGACGGCGGTCGCGCAGCACGTCGGTGCGCGAATGCGTGCCGAAGTGGAGATCGGAGACGACCAGCGTTCGCAGCGGGCCGCCCCCCGGACTAGTGGTCGCTCCCGACCACCTGGCGCCTACGCCGCGGCGACGGGAGGCGCCTGGCGGATCTTCTTGGGCAGCATGAAGCGCACGTCCTCACGCACCACCTCGAGCTCGCGCACGTCCACCGTGCCGCGGTCGCGGAAGAACTGGATGAGGCGCTGCACGAGCTCCTCGGGCGCGCTGGCGCCGGAGGTGATCCCGACCACGCGCTTGTCCTGGAGCCACTCCTCGCGGACCTGGCTCTCGTTGTCGATGAGGTAGCTGTCGGCGCCGAGCTCGCGGGCCACCTCGACCAGACGGTTGGAGTTGGAGGAGTTGCCCGAGCCGATCACGAGCACCAGGTCTGCCTGCTGGGCCAGCTGCTTGACGGCCGCCTGGCGGTTGGTCGTCGCGTAACAGATGTCGTCGGTGCGCGGGCCGACGATGGCCGGGAACCGCTCGCGCAGGCGGTTGATGATGGCGCGGGTCTCGTCGACCGAAAGGGTGGTCTGGGAGATGTAGGCGACCTTTTGGGGATCGCGGACCTCGAGCGCATCGACGCCGGCCTCGTCCTCGATGAGGACGATGTGATCGGGCGCCTCCCCCATCGTGCCCTCCACCTCTTCGTGGCCGGCGTGGCCGATGAGCACGATCGTGTACCCCTCGGCGGCGAACTTCAGGGCCTCGCGGTGGACCTTGGTCACCAGCGGGCAGGTGGCGTCGATGGTGTGCAGGCGGCGCGTCTCGGCGTTGGCGTGGACGCTGGGCGCCACCCCGTGCGCCGAGAACACGACCGTGGCGCCCTCGGGCACCTCGGTCTCGGCCTCGACGAACACCGCCCCGCGATCGCGCAGCTGCTCGACCACGTGCTTGTTGTGGACGATCTCCTTGCGGACGTACACGGGCGCCCCGTAGAGCTCGAGGGCGCGCTCCACCGTCTGCACGGCGCGGTCGACGCCCGCGCAGTACCCGCGCGGCGCCGCGAGCAGCAATGTGTCGGGGACGTGTCCCATCGACCGGAGTCTAGAAGCCTTCCCGTCCGCCGTCGACGCGGCGCGTGTGAGGGCCGGTCAGTGCGAGGGGGCCAGTCAGTGCGGGGCGGGTCAGTCGTTCGCGGTGACCGCTTCGAGCAGGTCCGCGAACTGCCGGCGGGCCGCCTCGCGGCGAGCCGGAATGAACTCCGACGGGATCTCGTCGGCAGGCGCCTCGTACCCGCGGAGCACCTGGCGTGCCACCGACGCGCGATGGACCTCGTCGGGTCCGTCGTAGATGCGGGCGGCCCGGGCGTAGCGGTACATCGCCTCCAGCGGCAGATCGGTGGAGTAGCCGAGGCCTCCGTGGGCCTGCAGCGCGCGGTCCACCACGTCGTGCAGGACCTTGGCGCCGTAGAACTTGATCAGCGCGATGTCCTTTCGGGCCGCCATCACGCCCTGGGCGTCCATCTTCCAGGCGGCGTGAAGGGTCATCAGCCGGGCCGCGGTCATCTCGGCCTCCGAGTCGGCGATCCAGTTCTGGATGGTGCCGTGCTGTGAGAGGGTCGAGCCGTGGGCGTAGCGGTATAGCGAGCGTTCGCACAGCATGTCGAAGGCGCGGCGGGCCACGCCCAGCCAGCGCATGCAGTGGTGGATCCGGCCGGGATAGAGGCGCTGCTGGGCGATGAGGAAGCCCGCGCCCTCGGCCCCGAGCAGCGCCGAACCGGGGATGCGGACGTTCTCGTAGCGGATCTCGGCGTGGTTGCCGTAACGTCCGAAGCTCTCGTAGGGATGCTCCATCGTCGCGACGTCGCGGATGATGTTCACGCCCGGCGTGTCGGTGTCCACGACGAACATCGACGCCCGGTTGTGCGGGCGCGCCTCAGGATCGGTGACCGCCATCACGATGAGGAAGTCGGCGATCGAGCCGTTGGAGGTGAACCACTTGTGGCCGTTGATCACCCAATCGTCGCCGTCGCGCACCGCGCGGGTCTTGAGCAGCGTCGGGTCAGAGCCCGCGCTATCGGGCTCGGTCATCGAGAAGCCGGACTTCAGGTCGCCGGCCAGCAGCGGGTGCAGGTAGCGGTCCTTCTGCTCCGGCGTGCCGGCCATGGCGAGGACCTCGGAGTTGCCCGAATCCGGGGCCGCGTTGCCGAACATCAGTGGCGCGATCGGGCTCGAGCCGAGGATCTCGTGCATGAGGCCCAGCTTCACCTGCCCGAAGCCCTGGCCGCCCAATTCCGGGTCCAGGTGCGCGGCCCACAGGCCCTGCGCCTTGACCTGCTCCTGCAGCGGCTCGCCGGCGCGGCGCAGTCCCTCCCAGCCCAACTCGTCGATGAGCGTCTCGAGCGGCCACACCTGCTCGCGCACGAAGCCGCGCATCCACTCCAGCTTGGCCTCGAACTCGGGCTCTGTCGAGAAATCCCAGGGCATCGACGGGTCCTTTCACACGCTACTGCAAAGGGCTACGTTCGAGTAGGCTTGCCCTTCGAGCCATCCTCCCACGAGCGGGAATTTTGCCCCAGCAGCACCTCGACCGCCTCACCTCGATCGACGCGTCGTTCCTGCACCAGGAAGGACAGTCGTCGCACATGCACATCGGCGGCGTCCTCATCTTCGAGGGGCCGCCGCCGGCATACGAGGATTTCGCCGACCACGTCCGCGGCCGACTGCATCTCGTCCCGCGCTACCGCCAGAAGCTGGCCACACCGCCGCTGGAGACCGGACGGCCGCTCTGGGTCGACGATCCCGACTTCAACCTCGAATACCACGTGCGCCACACGGCGCTGCCGCCGCCCGGCTCCGAGGAGCAGTTGTTCCTCCTGGCGTCACGGATCGCCTCCCAGCAGCTGGACCGCTCCAAGCCGCTGTGGGAGAACTGGCTCGTCGAGGGGCTCGAGGGCGATCGCTTCGCGCTCATCTCCAAGACCCACCACGCATTGGTGGACGGCGTCGCCGGGGTCGACCTCGCCTCGGTGCTCTTCGATGCCGAGCGCGAGCCCGAGGCGGGGCGCGACGAGGCCAGCGCCGAGCTTGAGCCCTGGCGGCCCGAGCCCGAGCCCTCCCCCGCCAACCTGGTCCTGGCCGGCGCGCGCGGGGCGGTCACCACCTCGGCCTCGCTGCTGACGCGCACGCTCGTCGCCGCCAGCCGGCCGGCGACCTCCCTGCAGCTGGCCCGCGACGTGCTCGAGGGGCTGGGCGAGCTGGTCTGGGCCGGACTGAATCCGGCGCCCGAGACCCCGCTCAACGTCGAGATCGGCCCTCACCGCCGCTACGCGGTGGTGCGCCAGCAGCTGGCCGACTACAAGGAGATCAAGGACACGCTGGGCGGCACCGTCAACGATGTGGTGCTCACCGTGGTGTCCGGCGCGCTGGCCCAATGGCTGCGCTCGCGGGGCGTGCGCACCGAGGGCTTGGAGATGCGCGCGCTGGTGCCGGTGTCGGTGCGGACCAAGGCCCAGCGCGGCAGTATGGGCAACCAGCTCACGGTGATGCGCGGGCCGCTCCCGGTCTACATCGAGGACCCGGTATCGCGGCTGCGCTTCATCCGCGCCGCCATGGACGGCCTCAAGGAGTCAAAGCAGGCCGTCGGCGCGGCCACGCTGGCGGCGGTCAACAACCTGGCGCCACCCACGATCCTGGCCCAGGCGAGCCGCCTGAACTTCTCCACCCGGCTGTTCAACCTCCTGGTCACCAACATCCCCGGCCCGCAGCTGCCCCTCTACGTCCTGGGCCGCCAGCTCCTGGACCTGTTCCCGGTCGCCTTCCTGCCCGAGGACCACGCCCTGGCGGTCGCGATCATGTCCTACAACGGGCGCCTGGACTACGGCCTGCTGGGTGATTACGACGCCATGCCCGACATCGACATCGTCGCCGACGGGATCGAGGCCTCGCTGGCCGAGCTCCTCGCCGCCGCTCGCAAGCGCGCTGGGCGGGCCGCGATCACGGCGTCTAACGGCAACGGAACGCCGGCGACCGACGTGCCCGCGGTCGAGCACGGCGGACCCGCCCCCATCGTCCCGGCCGACCACGGCCGCGCCAAGCACGGACCGGCCGCCGACATGCGCGCCAAGCGCGAGCGAGGCTCCCGCCCCGTACGCAAGCGATCCCAGGAGTAGCCACCAAAGGAGCCCCGTTGGAAGACGACATTCTCATCAAGCCCGGGGAGGTCGCCTTCCACCTGGACCTGACCGCGGCTCAACTCAAGATCGTCCACACCGCGCTCAAGTCGCTGGTCGACGACCTCGGGCGTGGGGAGCGCGACGTGCGCGACGTGGCGCTCGCGGTACTGGCCAAGCTGCCGGGCGAACACGACATCCGCGCCATCGACCTCAATCGCGAGCTGCGCTCCGGCGCCTGAGGCGCGCGGCGCGGGTCACGCCGCGTGATCGCCGGTCACGCCGCGTGATCGCCGGTCACGCCGCGTGATCGCGGGGGCCCGTCAGAAGCCGAGGGCGAACTTGGCGTCCTCGCTCATGAGCTCGGGCGTCCACGGCGGCGTGAAGGTCATCGTCGACTGGACATCCTCCACCCCGTCGAGCTCCATCACGAACTCCTCGATCTGCTCGGCGACCTGGGGGCCGATCGGGCAGCCCGGGCTGGTGAGCGTGTAGGAGACCTGCACTGCCCCACCGTCGACGGTCACCTCGTAGATGAGGCCGAGCTCGACGAAATCCAGGCCCAGCTCGGGGTCGATCACCTCGCGCAGGGCGTCAGTCACTTCATCAACTGTTGCCATGCCCATCAGTCTAGAGCGGCGGCGCGGGGACTCCCGAGCGCGGTGCCCCGGCGACCGTCGGAGCCAGGTCGAGACCGGCCCCCGAACCCCGTCTCACGGCGACGTCTGACCCTCGACGGCGCTCCCGAAACCCGTTCTGTCATCGAGATGTGCCCGCTCACATGACATTTGATCGATCGGCTGGACAAGTACCGGTGGATTTGAGTAGGTTTCATGGATCGTCGTCTTTGATGACACACCGCCCGTACTGCGCTGCGCCGGCGATGAGGACCGCACGACGCAGGGCCGCCGCCGCCGGGCACTGATCAGGGCCATCCGCGCTCAAAAGGACGTGCGGGTCGACCTGTCCGAGCTCGTGTTCGCCGACGCGTCGCTCATGCTCGACCTGGTCATGCTGGCGCGACGACTGCGTGCCGACGGGTGCCACCTACGGCTCTGCGGCGCCCAGCCGCAGATCCGCACGCTGATCGAGCTCGTCGGCCTGCACAAGCTTCCCGGCGTCAAGCTGGACCTTGACGGCACGGCGCCCGCGCTGGCCTCGTAGCCCGCCGCCCGCCCTGGCCTCGTAGCTCGCGCCAAGCTCCGCGTCGCCACGCTCCGCATCGCCGTGCGCGACCGTCCGACGGCTGCGCTATTACGCCCGCGCGGCTCCGTCCGCGGCCATCCCTACCTTTCGCGGCAATCGCATCCCCAAGTCGGAGTTGCAATGACCCTCTGCTTCATAGAACCGCAGAACGCCATCCGCGTGATTGCCGACTCTGTCGGTCGCGAGGCGCGCCGTCAGATCCTGGGCGAGGTGGTCCGTGCGTGGGTCGACGAGATCCCGGAGAGCGAGTTGGACTCACACTACGCCAAGGCCGTGGCCGATCTGGACGAGCACGACCTCTCGCTGCTGGCCGCCTGGCACGTCTCGCTGGAGGTCGGGCACCCGCTGCCCAACAAGGAGTTCCTGGTCAACGTCTTCCCATCGCTGGGTGAGAACCGGCGCGAGGCGCTCAAGATCGCCGCCGGGTTCCGCGGCGAGGAGGCGTTCGAGGCCGGCGTCGGCGAGGAGCAGGCGTTCGACACGGTGCTGCCGTGGCTGTCGGACGAGCGCTGCCGGTCGCTCGCCGCCGAGTGCCTGGAGCTGTACTGCTGGGACCGGCTGGGCGCCGAGAACTGACGCCCGCGGGCCCACCGGTCGACCGGGTCGGCCGCCCGGTCAGCCGACCGTGACCAGCGCCGCGCTCGCCCGCGGCATCGACAGCGTGATCCGCCCGCCCGTGGCCCGGACGCGCGCCACCCCGGGGGCGGCGAGCTGCCCTGTCGTGGTGCTCGCGCCGTAGGTGCGCCCCCCCAGCGTGACGCCGCGCTTGGCGTGCGCGCTGGGAGCCAGCATGCGCTCGACGGCGGCCGTGGTGCCCGACCCGGGCGGCAGCCGCAGCGACACCGTCTTGCGTTTGGCCTGGCTCTTGTTGATGACGACGATGCGCACGCGATCATGACCGGCCTCGCCCGCCCGGGTGGCCCACACGCTGAGGCCGCTGTCGGCGCCGCGGCGAGATACCGACAGCAGCCGGGCACCGGCGGGCGCCGCCTGGGCAAAGAGCTGGAGCCCGTAGTAGACGGGCCGGACCTGAGCCGCCCACCGGCCGCCGTGCCGGCTGAAGGCGAACAGCTCGTAGGCGGCGTCGGGGAGCGTGTGCATGTCGATCCCGTCGACGCCGGCGCGCGCCAGTGAGAACAGCGCGTCGGTGACCCACAGGGCGCTGGCGAAGGTGTCCGAGACCCCGGCCTTGCCGCGACAGGCCACGGAGTTGAGCTCGTCGACGCGCAGCCGGCGATGCTGGGCGTGGGCGATGTCGATCCAGCGCCTGAGGCTGTCGGCGAGCGTCACGGTGGCGTAGCTCGAGAGCAGGTGTGCGACCGTCGGATACTGGGGTGAGCTCGGCGGCACGTAGCAGTTGCGCAGGGGGTAGCGATGGATGGTCATCGTCGAGATGCGCGGCGTGCGCCGCAACAGGTCGGCGACGGTGTTCACCCACGAGCCCTTCCCCGGCGACGGTCCCGCGGCCAGCGCCGGCGCGGCCAGGCTCAGGGGCAGCGTCCGGTTGGCCATCGTCTCGAACTGCCGGCGGAACTCGGGATAGCCGAAGCTCCGCGGGCGGGCGTGGAAGACAGCGCCGCTGGCGGTGCGGTAGGCGGTGATCTTGTTGTAGACGTTGGGCTCGTTGCCGATCTCCACCGCCTCGATCGAGTTCTGGGGCAGAGCGGCGACGTAGTCACGCAGCTCAGCGGCGTCGAGCGCCGGGTCGTTGGCGGCCAGGTTGAGCCCCATGATCATGCGCGCCCCGAGGGCCTTGGCCAGCGCCCCAGTGGTCGCCATCCAGCTCGGCGTGAGCTGATAGCCCTGATACGGGAGCGGCTTGACCCCGGGCCTGGCGACATATGTGATGTCGGTGCTGTTGCCGCCGATCCGCAGGACCGGCGCCTGCCCCGGCGTGAGGTTGCGGATGAGCTGGACGAGCACTGGATTGACATGCGCGGGGTCGGGCCCGGTGTAGGCGCGCACCCCCTGGAACTCGAACGAGAAGCCCAGGAAGCCCGGCGCCACCGGCGAGCCGACCGCGCGATCGGACACCGAGACGGTGACCTTCGGGTCGCCGGGCCGGGGCGGGTCGGCTGGGACGGTCGGGCCCAGCGTGCTGGCCTCCCGAGCGCTGGGCGGATCGCCCTTGTCCGGCGCCGGCGCCGGCGAGGAGCTGAGCAGGATCGCGGCGACGATGGCGGCACAGCAGAGGAGTGCCGCGCCCCCGCCGGCCGCCCATGTTGCGCGCCGGCTCAACTACTCCGCCTCCGCGAGCGCCGCCTCGGTGTCGGCGATCGCCTGCTCGGAGGTCTGAAACCACACGGCGTTGATGCCCAGCTCTCGCGCGCCGGTGCAGTTGGCCTCGATGTCGTCGATGAGCAGCGCCGAGCCGGGCTGCACGCCGAGCGCCTCCAGCGTCAGCTCATAGATCCGCGGCTCGGGCTTGCGGGTGCCCACGAAGGCGGAGTCCACGACGACATCGAAGATCTCCTCCACCGGCAACATCGCCCGCCAGCGGTGCTCCCACTCGCGCACGTTGTTGGTGCAGATCGCCAGTTTGTACCCCCGCTCGCGCAGCTCGCGCATGTAGCCGATCATGGGCTCGTTGGGCTCCAGGTGGGCGAAGTAGCGCTCGCCGAAACCGTCCATGTCGATCGTGTGCCCCAGCTGATCTGAGAGCTGCACGCCGATCTGGGAGAGGAACTCGGCCTCGCTCAGCCGGCCGGTCTCCAGCTCGAAGAGCGGATTGACGCCAAGACGGGCGCCGAGCGCGGCCATTGCGGTGCCGAGCTCCGCCAGCGGGACGCCCGAGGTGTCCTGGAAGGCCTGGAAGGCGCCGTGTAGAGGCGTCGTGAGGACGCCGCCGAAGTCGCTGATGATCGCCCCCACCCGCAGCCCGGGGTCCGTGTCGCCGGTGCCGTCCACCATCTAGAACGTGGCGAGCACGTACACGCCGGTTCCCTCGCGCCCACGGCTGTGACATCGCAGCGGGATCACCCGCAGCTGTGTCTCCTCCGTGGTGAGGACGGCGCCCTCGCCGGCTGCCTCCCCCGCGACGCGGCGCGGGAACTCGTTCTCCCCCTCACCGATCCACAGCTCAAGGTTCGTGCGCGCGGGAAGGCCCGACTCGGCGTAGGTCGTCGACAGGCGCGGGTCATCGACCGGCACCCAGCCCTCGGGATCGAACAGCGTCGCCGCCACCAGGTCAGACTCGTGGCCGACCGCCTCGGCCGCCCGCAGCGCGAGCAGCATGAACGCCTCGTCGTGGTCAAACCAGCCCGACACCATCCGCGCCGATCCCAGCGAGCCGGCATCGACGCCGTCGATCACGCAGCGGGTGCCGACGCAGTCGATGGCGCGGTCGGTCCCGCCGACGGCCACGGTGCCACGGACGCGGCAGAGCTCGTCGCAGCCGCGCAGGTCGGCGCCGGAGTCCTCGCCCTCGTCGGACTCCATCTCCTCGGCCTCGCCTCCCGGCGCGACGTGGAGTTCCACGCCCTCGCCGATCAATCTCCAGCCCACCCCCTCGGGGTTCCAGCCCTCCGACGACAGGGCAGCCGACCATGTCGCCCCGCTGGAGTCGCCGAACACGAGGACCGGGTGGGCGGCGTGCAACGCGGCGCCCCAGAACCCGCCCTCGACGTCCCCGAAGGCCAGCGTGCGCAGGTGATTGGCGGCGCTGAGGCTCATCGGTGCAGCTGCGGGCCATCGAGGTCGGTGGCCGTGGAGTCGACGTCGTACGCGGAGCGGGACGCACTGGAGAACCGGGTCGCGGCGACCACCAGGCGGCTCTGGAAGTTGCGTGCGATCAACGCGCCCGCGACCCTGCGGGTGGGCGCCAGGAGCAGCAGGAGGCCGACGACGTCGGTGATGAAGCCGGGAATGATGAGAAGGGTGCCGCCGACGAGCACGAGCGCGCCGTCGATCACCTCCCGGCCGGGCGGGCGTCCGGTGGCGACCGCGGCGCTCAGCCGCCGCCAGGCGGCCCGGCCCTGCGCCTTGGCCAGCCACATGCCGACCGGCCAGCCGACGAGGAGCAGGATCACCGTGAGCAGGACCCCGATCGCCTCGGCGACCTTGATCGCGACGAACAGTTCCGCGATGGGCCAGAGGATGAGGAGCAGGAGGGCGAACATATCCGTCCGTAAGGCTAGACCCCTCGGCCGGGCGAATGCGTCAGAGTCCTGCGAGGCGGGTGCGTCAGAGTCCGAGCGCCGCCTGCGCGGCGTCGAGGAGCGCCGGGTCCGGCTCGGTGGAGGGGTCGATGCCCAGGCCGGCCCGCGAGCCCTGCTCCCAGTTGTAGAAGCCGAGGTCGAGCGCCTCCAGCGGCAGCTCACAGGCCGCCGCCAGGTCCGCCGACCGGCGCTCGAGCAGCATCACGTCGCCGATGCCCAGCACCCGCTTGGCGGCCAGGGTCACCGGGTCGTTGCCGCCGATGCCCAGGGCGCCCCCGCTGAGGTCGTACACGCCCAGGCGCCCGAGCGTCACGAGCAGGTCAAAGCGCGCGCCCCGATGCAGGCCTGGCAGGGCCAGCCGCTCAAACACACGGGCGAAGCGGCGCTCGGGCGGCCAGGCGGCGTCGCCGGTGAAGGCGGCCTCTTGAGACCCGGATCGCTGTGCCCACGCCCGATAGGCGTCGATCGTCCGCTGGCCGCGCCCGGCCTCGTAGGAGGTCCGCGGCCCGGTCGCGACGTCGTCGAGGTGGGGCGCCTCGCCCGATGCCCACGGTGTCCGCGCCTCGGCGATGCCGGCGAACGGCTGCTCGTCGTCGGTGGGGGTCAGATAGGCGATGAGGAAGGCCAGCCACGTGCGCTCCTCGACCGGCCGCGACGCATCGGCGACCTCGGCGTAGAGCCCCGGAGGGTCGGCCGACAGGCGCTCGAGCCGGGTCGCGGCGAAGGCTAGTTCCTCAGCCAGGCGCTGGGCGTCGGCGCCGGAGCGCAGCCCTGGGACGAGCGCGGAGCGAAAGCCGTCCTCGGCGGCACGGGAGAGCTGGCGCACGGTGACGCCGCCCGACCCCCGCGCGGAGCCTGACCGCGTCGCCCCGGCGCGACCCGCCGTCCCGGCGCCCGACGATGCGGCGTGCCGGGCGGGGCGCACGGTGTGGCCGCCGGGGGACACGACGGGACGCATGTCCACGTGCTGCTCCTTGGCGCAGATCGGGCAGTTCTGGACGAGGCGGTTGTGGCGGCAGAAGGTCGGCATCGGGTGGGCTTTGGTCGCCGTGTCAACTATAGGTCCGCCCCGCGGACCGCGGCGGAGCCATCCGCATCGACCCCGGGACCCCCTGCAGAGCGTCAACCACCAGGACCACGACCTGCTCGTCTACGTCTACGGGACGGCGGCGGAGACCGCGCACGCCGAGCTGCTGAGTCCGCCGTCCCCTAGCCCGCCCGGTGGGCCCTCGGCGTCTGAGCTCGGCGTCTGAGCCCGGCGTCTGATCTCGGGGTTTGATCTCGGGGTTTGATCTCGGCGTCTGAGCGGGGTACGGGGCGAACGTCAACGGCGGGCTGGGGAAGGGGTGGTCGGAGCGCAAATGCGCCGCTCTGCAGGGGCTTTTTGGTAGATATTCCGTCTGTGAGACGGAAGATCTCCCAACACTCACCGCCGAGCGCCCCGGGGTTCGCCACGCCGCCCCGCCCCGGCCCGCCCTCGATAGCCGTCGGTGACGTGCGTCGGTGCTTGAACGGGGCCAATTGAGGCTCCTACGCTGGCCCGCATGGGCAAGCGGACGGCCTGGAAGCGGACCGCGGCGATCGCCGCCTCGATGGTCGCGACGGTGACGGCGGCCGGCTGCAACCGATCCGGTCACGCCGCGTCGGTGTCGCTGGTGGAGTTCGGGAGTGGCGTCGTGGTGGCGCAGCTGGCCCACACCAAGCCCGGGAGCGTTCGGGTCCTGCCCGCCCCGAGGACCGAGCGCGCAGCGTCAGCGCAGGCTGAGCCCGGACGGGCGCGAAGTGAGCGCGGAGGACGCGGAGTGACCGTGGAGTGAGCGTGGAGTGAGCGCGGACTGCGGCCGGGCGGCAGGGATGGATAGGATTGGCCAAGTTTTGGCGCAATGTGGACGCCATCGTGAAGAGGACCCATGCTCGCTCGTGTGATCAGACACCGGACGCCGTCGGCCGCCGCGATCATCATCGTGGTGGCCGCGCTGGCGGCCGCCATGGTGAGCACGACGTCCGCGCAGCCGGCCCCGGCCGCTCAACTCGCCCGGCCCACTCCCCCCGCGATTCAGCCTCCCCACGGCCGCTCGTTCATCCCCGTCCAGGGTGACTGGGAAGGCACCGCCGACGGCTTCGCGGCCAGCTTCAACCTCGTCGTGGACGCCGTCAAGCAGCAGCGCGCGGGGGTGCCCCAGTACGGGATCCAGGACCTCGTCATGCTGCGGCCGCTCGCCTGCCCGCCTGACCCGGCCCACTACGGAGAGTCGATCCTCGGAGGCCGGCTGCCGTCGGTGCTGGGTGACCACGGCTCGCTGGGCCTGGAGCGGTTCGGTCTGGAGGGTGCGTTCAGCGGAAAGCGCGCGGGCACGCTACAGGGCCACTACTCGCTCCCCTCCTGCCACGGCATGCTCACCTGGCAATTGCACCCGGCGGTGCGCGGGACCGTCGCCAACGGCACCTGGACGCTGCAGTACTCGGGCGCAGCACGTTCGACCTTCGTCGTGCGGGCGGGCGGGCGGCTGGCCACCGCGATCCGGCTGCCGGACTCGATCGCCACGTGCAACGGGCTTCAGGGCACGCTCGACGTGTTCATCGGCACCCAGGGCAGGTCGGCGATCACCCAGGCGGGCGTGACGCTCAAGCTCCGCTTCTCCAACGGGGCCGCCACCGGCACGCTGTCCGCCGCCGGCTGCACGGGCGCGCCGCTGCGGGTCACCGCCCACCACAGCGCCGGCTGAGCCCGGCGCGCCGGCGCCGTTCAGGCGGTCCGGCTCAGCCGCTCGGGCTCGGGCGCGCTCGGGTCGGGCGGCTCCGGTGACACCAGACCCTCGGCGCGGCGATGCGCGCGGGCCCGCGCCATCAGCTCCTTGAAGCTCCGGAGGCGGAAGATGAACACCAGCGCCCCGAACCCCAGGGCGGAGCTGAGCGCCGCCGTGGCGATCTGCTGGCCGACGGAGAACGCGGCCACGTACGGGTTGTGGGCGAAGATCTGCAGCAGGAGCGCCTGCTGGACCCCGGCGCCCCCCGGCGTGAAGGGAAACACCGACGCCACCACCTGGACGGCCAGCACGAGCAGGGCGTTGCGGACCGAGCCACCGATGTGGAACGCGTCGAGCAGCGCCCAATAGGCGCCGAAGCGCGCGATCCAGCTGGCGAACTGCCAGCGGCACATCTCGCGCTGGTAGCGGCGGCGGTCCGACAGGATCGCCAGCCCCTGGCGGATGCGCTGCCAGAACGCGCGCACCTTGGCCGACAGCAGCGCGAACCCGGCCACGAAGGCGATCGCCAGCAGGGTCAGGAAGAACAGGGTGAAGCGCATGTTCGAGGCGAAGAAGCTGATGTCGAAGGCCGGCAGTTTCGAGAAGTCCGGCGGCTTGGGGAACACGCCCTGCGTGAACGCGAAGCACATGATCAGCAGGCCCATGAACCAGTCGAAGAGGACGCCGGTGGAGAGCGCGCTGGCCAGCGTGGGGTAGGTCGATGGCGGGATCGAGATCCGCGTGAGGAAGAGCTGGGCCACGTTCCCGCCGCCGAGCGGGAACACGTTGTTGATGGCGTAGCCGACCATGTAGGCGCCCCACACATCGCGCCAGCGGACGGGCTCGCCGGGATAGGCAGCGCGAATCGCGTTGAACAGCGCCCGCGAGCGCAGCAGCAGATAGAGGCCGTAGAGAGCGAGGCCGAGGAGCAGCGACAGCCAGCTCAGGCTCGCCAGCTGGGAGAAGAAGGTCCCCGCGGACGAGAGCAGGCTGTTGATCGTGTCGGCGATCGAGTTGCCGTGCTGGGCCGCGTGCCCGCCACCGACCGCAGCGGCCAGGACCGGGATGGGCACAGAGAATCCCATGCACACACGGTCGCATACCGAGCAGTCGGCCGCCGCGGCGCCAGACGGCGCACCGGACGACACGCCGGAGCGCGGTGTATCGGGGCCAACGCGGCGGTCGGGCGGTTAAAAGGACCGGGGGGCCCAGATCCATCTGGGCCCCCCGGAGAGTCAGGGAAGTGGGGGCGCAGTTCCCTGACCGACAGGGGCGAGTTTCCCCGTCCCAAGCCTTGAGTAAACCTCAATGCCCCGAACAATTTTGCCTAGGCACAGCTGATAGGCCGCACCACCGCGGTTTAACGTATCAGCTTCCAGCACATCCGTGGATAAGAATCCGATCACCGATCACGAGTTGCCGGTCCGGTGAAGAACTCCTCTCCCGGCCGAACAGTACCGGCGGCTTCGGCCTGGTGGCGCAGGGTCTGATCCGGGTCTCCGCTCCACGCCCCGACGGCCAGCCGCTCGCGATCGGCGTCCATCGGGCTGCCCCCCAGATCGGCGTTCACGACACGGGCGCACTTGCGCCCTTCGGCGATGGCGGTGACCACCAGCGACTGCCCGACCCGCGCATCCCCGCATGCATACACCCGGCCGACGCTGGTGCGGTAGGTCATCTGGGTGGCGATGTTGCCGCGGCGGTCGAGCTCGACGCCGGCCTGCTGGAGCAGGCCCTCGTGCTCGGGGTGCTCGAAGCCGATGGCGATGAGCACCAGGTCGGCCTCCAGCACGAACTCGCTGCCGGGCACCGGCGTCAGGTCGCGCGACGAGCTGCCGGTCACTTGGCGCGCGTACACGTGGCTGACCTGACCGTCTTTGCCGCCGAACCCGGTGACCTCGGTCCCCCACCGCCGCTTGCCGCCCTCGTCCAGCGCGTAGGTGCTCATCGTGCGCTTGGGCGGAAGCGGCCACGGCGCGCGGGGATCGCGGTCGCCGTCGCCGAGCTTGGCGTAGACGTCGAGCATGACGACGCTCTTCGCTCCCTCACGGTGGGAGTTGGAGATGCAGTCCATGCCGGTGTCGCCGCCGCCGATCACGATCACCTTCTTGCCCGCGGCGGTGATCTGGGACGGCGATCCCCACCCGCCCTCGGGCGGACGCGAGGGGCGGCCCTCCTGGGCGGCCACCCAGCGGTTGCGCTGGTAGAGGTACTCCATCGCCGGGTGGATTCCGGCCACCTCGCGCCCGGGGACGTTGAGGTCGCGCGAGACGCGGCTGCCGGTGGCGATGACCACCGCATCGAAGCGCTGGTCAAGCTCCTCGGCCGTGATGTCTGTGCCGATGTCAGCGTTGTAGACGAACTCGATGTCCTCCTGCTCGAGGATGGCCACGCGCCGGTCGATGATCCACTTCTCCAGCTTGGCGTCGGGGACGCCGAAGCGCAGCAGGCCGCCCGGGCCCTCGTCGCGCTCGAAGACGGTGACCGTGTGGCCGCACTGGTTGAGCTCGGCGGCGACCGCCAGGCCCGACGGGCCTGACCCCACCACCGCCACCGTCCGCCCGGATCGGCGGTCGGGCGGGTGGGGCACGACCCAGCCTTCGCTGTAGGCGCGCTCGATGATGGCCAGCTCGATCTGCTCAATCGCCACCGGGTCGTCGTTGATGGCCAGAACGCAGGCCGACTCGCATGGCGCCGGGCAGATGAGGCCGGTGAACTCGGGGAAGTTGTTGGTGGCGTGCAGCTGCTCGATGGCGTCGCGCCACTTGTCGCGGTAGACGAGGTCATTCCAGTCGGGGATGAGATTGCCCAGCGGGCACCCCTCGTGGCAGAACGGCACGCCACAGTCCATGCACCGCGCGCCCTGGCGGCGCAGCTCGGGCTCGGGCTGGAGCGCGAAGTACTGCTTGTAATCGCCCACGCGGCGGCTGGGGTCGCGCTTGTCAAAGCCGACCCGGTGGATCTTCAGGAATGCGCCGAGCTCGCCCATGGAGCGATGGAGGGTAGACGAGGCCTATTCAGGCCCCGACTCGTTCCCCCTCCTCGGGCTGCTCCTGCTGGGCACGCTCCTCGAGCACGCGCTTGTAGTCGCGCGGCATCACCTTGACGAAGCGCTGGCACTCGCGCTCCCAGGAGGCCAGGATGTTGCGCGCCCGCAGGGAACCAGTCCGCTGGGCGTGCTCGGAGATGAGCGTCTTGACCTCGGCGGCCCCCGCGTCGTCGAGGTCCTCCAGGTCGACGAGCTCGAGGTTGCAGCGGCCCTTGAAGCGGTTGTCGCGGTCATAGACGTAGGCGATGCCGCCGCTCATCCCGGCGGCGAAGTTGCGCCCGGTGGTGCCCAGCACGACCACGCGCCCGCCGGTCATGTACTCACAGCCGTGATCGCCGACGCCCTCCACCACCGCATGGGCCCCTGAATTGCGCACCGCGAAACGCTCCCCGGCCAGGCCGCGGATGAAGGCGCGCCCCGCGGTGGCGCCGTAGAGCACGGTGTTGCCGACGATCGTGTTCTCCTCGGCGCGGAACAGCGCCGACTCGGGCGGGCGCACCGACACGATCCCGCCCGACAGGCCCTTGCCGGTGTAGTCGTTGGTCTCACCGCGCAAGGAGAAGGTGACGCCGGGCGCGAGCCACGCGGCGAAGCTCTGCCCCGCCGAGCCCGAGAACGAGATGTCGATGGTGCCCTCGGGCAGCCCGGACGCCCCACGACGGCGGGCGATCTCCCCCGAGAGGATGCCGCCGACCGTGCGGTTGACGTTGCGGACCGGGATCGGACCCTGGCGGAGCTTCTCGGCGCGCTCGATGGCGGGCGCGCACAGCTGGACGAGCTCCCAGTCCAGCGCGTCGTCGAGCACCGGCACCTGCTTGCGGGTGCGCGAGCGCGGCACCTCCGGCGGGAGGTCGATGGTGCCGAGGACCATCGACAGGTCCACGCCGCGGGACTTCCAGTGGTCCACCGCGTCGTCGGTCTCCAGCAAGTCGGCGCGGCCGATCAGGTCCGCGAAGCGCCGCACGCCCAGCCGGGCCATCAGCCCCCGGACCTCCTCGGCCACGAACATCAGATAGGCGACCACGTGCTCGGGCGTGCCCTCGAAGCGCGCCCGCAGCTCCGGGTTCTGGGTGGCGATCCCGACCGGGCAGGTGTTGAGGTGGCAGACGCGCATCATGATGCAGCCCATAGCGATGAGCGGCGCCGTGGAGAAGCCGAACTCGTCGGCGCCGAGCAGCGCGCCGATGACGACGTCGCGCCCGGTCTTCATCTGACCGTCGACCTCGACGGTGATGCGGCTGCGCAGGTCGTTGAGCAGCAGGGTCTGCTGGGTCTCGGCCAGCCCGATCTCCCACGGGACGCCGGCGGACTGGATCGAGGACTGGGGCGACGCGCCCGTGCCGCCGTCATGGCCGGAGATCGTGACGTGGTCGGCGTTGGCCTTGGCCACGCCGGCGGCCACCGTCCCCACGCCGACCTCGGAGACGAGCTTGACCGAGACCGAGCTCGTCGGATTCGCACAGCGCAGGTCGTAGATGAGCTGCTTGAGGTCCTCGATCGAGTAGATGTCGTGGTGCGGAGGTGGTGAGATGAGGCCCACCCCGGGCGTGGAGTAGCGGATCTTGGCGATGTAGGCGTCGACCTTGTGGCCGGGCAGCTGGCCGCCCTCTCCCGGCTTGGCGCCCTGGGCCATCTTGATCTGGAGCTGGTCGGCGTTGACGAGGTAGTCAATGGTCACCCCGAAGCGGCCTGAGGCCACCTGCTTGATCGCCGAGCGGCGCAGGTCGCCATTCCCGTCGCGGGTGAAGCGCGAGGGGTCCTCTCCCCCCTCGCCGGTGTTGGACTTCGCGCCGATGCGGTTCATGGCGATGGCCAGCGTCTCGTGGGCCTCGCGCGAGAGCGAGCCGAGGCTCATCGCTCCGGTGCTGAACCGCTTCACAACCTCGCTGGCCGGCTCCACCTCCTCCAGCGCAATGGGCTCCCCGGCGAAGCGGAACTTCATGAGGCCGCGGAGCGCCGCTGACCGCGTGGACTCGTCGTTGGCCTGCTCGGCGAACAGGTCGTAGGCCTCCTGGGGGTCGCGCGCGATACCGGCCCCACCCGGCCCGCCGTTGCCGTTGCCGTTGCCGCTGGCTGTCTTGGCCCGCACCGCATGCTGGAGGTTTGCGATCGTGTCGGGGTTCCAGATGTGGCGCTCGCCGTCGCGCCGCCACTGCAGGACACCGCCGACGGGCAGCACCTCGCGCTCGGTGCGCGGGTAGGCGCGGAAATGACGACCCAGCGCCTCGGCGGCGAGGACCTCCAGCCCCACCCCACCGATCCGGCTGGCGGTGCCGGTGAAGTACGTCTCGATGAGCTCGGGCTCGAGCCCCACGGCCTCGAAGATCTGCGCGCCGCAGTAGGACTGGATGGTGGAGATGCCCATCTTGGAGATCGTCTTGAGCAGGCCCTTTCCGATGGCCTTGACGATCCGCTGCTCGGCCTCCTCGCGCTCGAGGTCCTCGGGCAGCAGCGAGCGGTCGGCGAGCTCGTCGAGGGACTCGAACATCAGGTAGGGATTGATGCCGGAGGCGCCGTAGCCGATCAGCGTCGCCATGTGGTGGATGTCGCGAGGCTCGCCGGACTCGATGACCAGACCGGTGCGCAGGCGTGTGCCGGCGCGGACAAGGTGATGGTGGACCGCGGCGACGGCCAGCAGCGACGGCATCGCCACCCGCTCGGGCCCGAGGTTGCGATCCGAGAGGATGAGGATGTTGGCGCCGTGGTCGACCTGGTCCGAGGCCTCGGCGCACAGCGCGTCGAGCCGCCGCTCCATCCCGTCGGGGCCGTCCTCGATCGGCCAGGTGATGTCCAGCGTGGCGGCATCGAAGATCTCGTGTGAGACCTGGCGCAGCTTCTCGAGCTGGGCGTTGCGCAGGATCGGCTGGGTCATGACCAGCTGGTGGGCCTGCTCGGGCGTCTCGGCGAGGAGGTTGACCTCGGCGCCGACCCCGGTCTGGAGGCTCATGACCACGTTCTCGCGCAGCGGGTCAACCGGCGGGTTGGTCACCTGCGCGAACAGCTGCTTGAAGTAGGAGAAGAGCGCTGGTTGGCGGTCGGACATCACCGCCAGCGCGGCGTCGTTGCCCATGCTGGCCGTGGGCTCCTCGCCCATGGAGGCCATCGGCGCGATGACCATCCGCAGATCCTCCTGGGAGTAGCCGAAGGCCAGCTGCTTGGAGCGCAGTGGCTCCACCCGGGGCGCCCGCGGGTCGCGCTCAGGGAGGTCGTCGATCGCCACGACCGAGCGCTCGTACCACTCGCCGTAGGGCTTGCGGCGGGCGACGCGGCGCTTGACCTCCTCGTCCTCGACGATCCGGCCCTCCTCGAGGTCGAGCAGGAACAGCTTGCCCGGAGCCAGGCGGCCCTTGCGCTGGACGTGCTCGGGCGCGACGGTGATGACCCCGGTCTCGGAGGCGAGCACGACGTAGCCCTCGGTGTCCTGGACCCAGCGGCCGGGGCGCAGGCCGTTGCGGTCGAGCACCGCGCCGGCCACCCGGCCATCGGTGAAGGCCACCGCCGCCGGGCCGTCCCACGGCTCCATCAGGCACGAGTGGAAGTCGTAGAAGCCCTTGACGTCGGGGTCGATGTCGGTCCGCGTGCGGTAGGCCTCGGGGATCATCATCATCATCACGTGGGGGATGGAGCGCCCGCTGAGCACCAGCAGCTCCAGGACGTTGTCCAGCGTGGCCGAGTCAGAACCGCCGCGGCGCACCACCGGCAGCACCTTCTTGAGATCCTCGCCGAAGAGCTCGGAGGCCAACTGGGACTCCCGGGCGCGCATCCAGTTGACGTTGCCGCGCAGCGTGTTGACCTCGCCGTTGTGGGCGATCATGCGGTACGGGTGGGCCAGCTCCCAGCTCGGGAACGTGTTGGTGGAGAAGCGCGAGTGCACGAGCGCCAGGCGCGACGCCACCCGTGGATCGCGCAGGTCCGGGAAGTACCGCGGCAGCTGCGGCGCGGTGAGCATCCCCTTGTAGACGAGCGTGCGGCTGGAGAAGCTGGGCAGCGCGATCTCGGTCCCGGCGGCCCGCTCGACGACGCGGCGGATGACGTAGAGCTTGCGCTCGAACGCGCCCTGATCCTCGATGTCGTCGCCCGCCTGGATGATGACCTGGCGGATCACCGGCGCGGACAGCCGCGCGGTCTCGCCCACGTAGCGGTCGTCGACGGGCACGTCGCGCCACCACAGGACCTTCTGGCCCTCGGCGGCGACCGTCTGGTCGATCAGCTGCTCGAACGCACGACGTCGCTCAGGATCACCGGGCAGGTAGCAGACGCCGATGCCGTAGCGGCCCGGAGGCGGCAGGTCGACACCCGACACGGCGCCGCGGATGAACGCGTCGGGGATCTGGAGCAGGATGCCCGCGCCGTCGCCGGTGTTGGGATCGGCGCCCTCGGCCCCGCGATGCTCCATGTTCTCCAGCGCCTCGAGGGCCTTCTCCACCACGGCGTGGCTGGCCTCGCCCCAGAGCTTGGCGACGAGGGCGATGCCGCAGCCATCATGCTCATTGGTGGGGTCGTAGAGTCCAGTGGCCCCGGGCGGAGCGAAGTGGTCCATAGAGCGGTGCCTGGTCGAGAGGGTGGGCAGGAAGGCACTGCGGCCAGCCGGTAAATCGTACCGGACCGAAGTTCGGAGTCGGGGTCCGGAGCCTGAGAGTCGGCTAGGACTTTGCTTTGGCCCGGCTGGAGGCCTTGGCGCCAGAGCCCTTGGACGTCTTGGACGCCTTGGAGGAGCCCGACGACTTCGACGAGCTCGAGCGCTTGGCCGGCTTGCTCGCCGGCTTACCGGATTCAGGGGCGACGTCGTCGGAGCTGCCGCTGCGCACCTCGGCGAGGCTGGCCTCGAGCGCCGCCATCAGATCCGGCGCCGGCGCGGCCTCCTCGGCCTCGGGCTGGACGGCGATCTCCTCGCCGGCCGCCTTGCGCTCGATGAGGTCGAGCACGCGTTCGCGGTACTCGTCCTTGAACTTCTCGGGGTCGAACTCCGCCGAGAGCGAGTCGATGAGCTGCTGGGCCATCGTCAGCTCGCGCTTGCTGGCCTCGGCCTCTTCGAGCCCGTCGAGCTCGTCGATGCGATCCGGGGGGAGCACCTCGTCACCGAAGAGCATCGTGGACAGGGCCATCGCCTCGCCGGTGGGGCGCAGCGCGCAGAGTTGCTGCTTGGAGCGGATCACGATCTTGCCGATCGCGACCTTGCCCGCTTCCCGCATGGCCTCGAGCAGCAGCCGGTAGGCCTTGGCCCCGCCGGTGGCCGGAGCCAGGTAGTAGGAGTGGTCGTAGTAGATCGGATCGATCTCGGCGAGGTCCACGAACTCCTCGATGTCGATGGTCTTCGTCGCCTTGGGATCGAGCGCGTCGAGCTCCTCGGGCTCGATTATCACGTAGCGATCCGGGGTCAGCTCGTACCCCTTGACGATGTCCTCGAAGGCGACCTCGTCGCCGGTCGAGGGGTCAACCCGCTTCTGGCGGATGCGCGCGCCGCTCTCACGCGAGAGCTGATGAAACCTCACGGTCTTGGGCGACGTGGCGCTGTAGAGCTTGACCGGCACGTTGACCAGGCCAAAGCTGATGGCGCCGCTCCAGATTGCTCGTGGCATATGCGTTTTGTATAGCGCAGGGCGGGGATGGGCAAGCGCTGATTGCGGTCTTGCCGTGTCCGCAGTGTGGCGAGATCTGCCCCGGCCGCCCGGGCCTCAGCGCCCGAGGGGCGACATGTCCGCGTAGCGGTCGCCGGCCGCCACGCCCACCGGGGCGAGCTCATCGATCCGGGCCAGGTCCTCCTGGCTCAGCGTGATCTCGGTGGCCTCGACGTTCTCCTCCAGATAGCGGCGGCGCTTGGTCCCCGGGATCGGCACGATGTCGTCGCTCTGGGCCAGGACCCAGGCCAGGGCGAGCTGCCCGGGCGTGCAGTTCTGCTCGGCCGCGATCTGCTTGATCCGCTGAACCAGCTCCAGGTTCCGCGTGAAGTTCTCGCCCATGAAGCGCGGGCTGGTGCGGCGAAAGTCGTCGGGGGCCAAGTCAGCGGGCGAGGTGATCTGACCGGTGAGAAAGCCCCGGCCCAGGGGGCTGTAGGCCACCAGCCCGATCCCCAGCTCGCGCAGCGTCGGCAGGACCTCGTCCTCCACGTCGCGGCTCCACAGCGAGAACTCGGACTGCACCGCGCTGATGGGATGCACGGCATGGGCCCGGCGAATCGTCTCGGGCCCGGCCTCCGAGAGCCCGAGGAAGCGCACCTTGCCGGCGTCGACCAGCTCGGCCATCGCCCCCACGGTCTCCTCGATGGGGACGCCCGGGTCGACCCGGTGCTGGTAATAGAGGTCGATGTGGTCGACGGCCAGCCGCCGCAGTGACGCGTCGCAGCACTGCATGACGTAATCGGGGCGGCCGTTGATCCCGCGCGCGGCGGGGTTCTCGGGGTCGCGGACGATGCCGAACTTGGTGGCCAGCACCACCTCGTCGCGCCGGTCGGCGATGGCCTCCCCGACGAGCCGCTCGTTGGTGTGCGGGCCGTAGATGTCGGCGGTGTCCAGCAGCGTGACGCCGAGGTTGAGGGCGTGACGGACCGTGGCGATCGCCTCGGCCTCGTCGATCGACCCATAGAACTCCGACATCCCCATGCACCCGAGCCCCTCTGCGGAGACGGTGAGGCCCTGGCTGCCGAGCGTGCGCTGATCCATCGCGCCTGGCAGCTTAGCCTGGGGCAGCCTTAGGCTTGATCTCACACCTCGCGTCGCCGCGGCGTTTGATCTGACAATGCGCCTGCCACCGTTCCAGAACCTGCTCGACGCGCATGCGCGCGACGTGCACCGCTTCCTGATCGCCACCGTCGGACCGGTCGAGGCCGACGACGTCTACCAGGAGACGTGGCTGGCGGCGCTGCGCGCCTACCCGGGGCTCACCGAGGCCTCCAACCTCAAGGGCTGGCTGTTCACCATCGCTCACCGCAAGGCGATCGATCACGTCCGCGCCCGTGCGCGGCGGGCGACCCCGGTGTCCGAGCCCGCCGACCTGCCCCAGGCTCCCGCGACCGAAGGGGTCGCGGCGGTCGCCGACGAGGGTCTGTGGGCCGCGGTGGCAGCGCTCCCCGACAAGCAACGTACCGCGGTCGCCCTGCGCTACATCGCCGACTCGGCGTACGCGGAGATCGCGACCGCGATGGAGATTTCCGAACCCGCCGCACGGCGCAACGTCCACGAGGGACTCAAGCGCCTCAGAGAGGAACGCACCAGATGAGCGAGATCAACGTCAATCACGGCACCGATGAGGGCGATGAGGAGATGGAGCGGGTGCTGCGCGCCGCGCTCCAGAGCGGGTCTGACGCGGTCGGGCCGCCGTCGATCGTCGACGCTGCCGCTGCCGCCGGCCTGCTCGACGTCGCCTACGCCCGCCTGGACTCCCCGGTCGGCCCGCTCGTGCTGGCGTCCACGCCCCAAGGGCTGGCCCGGCTGGCCTACATCGACGAGGGCCAGGAGGAGGCGGTCATGGAGGACATCGCCGCGCGGCTGTCGCCGCGGATCCTGTCGGCGCCGCGCCGGCTCGACGAGCCCCGCCGGGAGCTGGACGAGTACTTCGCCGGGCGCCGGCGCGCGTTTGACGTCACGCTCGATCTGAGCCTGCTGTCGGACTTCACGCGGCGGGTGCTCACCGCCACCGCCGAGATCCCCTACGGCGAGGTCGCCACCTACAAGGAGGTGGCCACGGCCGCCGGGAGCCCTCGCGGCTTCCGCGCCGCGGGCAACGCGCTGGGCTCCAACCCGCTCCCGATCGTGCTCCCCTGCCACCGCGTGCTGCACAGCGGCGGAGGGCTCGGCGGCTACACCGGCGGGCTGGCGCGCAAGCGGGTGCTGCTGGGGATCGAGGGTCGCGCTGCGTGATCGATCTCACACAGGGGCTCATCCGATCTGGAAGGCTGTCACCACGCCGAGCGAGGAGCCGCGATGACACGCAGCGAGACAGCCCAGTTGCCGCCGGGACCGTCAGTGCCGAGGGTGGTGCAGATGATGGCCACGTGGACGCGGCCGGCCGCGTCGCTGGAGCGTCTGCGGCCCTACGGCAAGCGGATCACGGTGCGGCTGCCGTTTCAGCCGCCGTTCGTGATGCTGTGGGATCCGGCCGACATCAAGGAGGTCTTCACCGCTCCACCCGACGTGCTGCACCCCGGGGAGGGGGCGCGCATCCTCGAGCCGCTCATCGGGCGCAACTCGGTGATCCTGCTCGACGAGGATGAGCATCTGGAGCAACGGCGCCTGCTGCTGCCGGCCTTCCACGGCGAACGGATGCAGCGCCTCACCGGGCTCATGACCGAGCTGGCCGAGCGCGAGGTGGCGACCTGGCCCACCGATGAGCCCGTCGCTCTGCACCCACGGCTCCAGCGCGTGACGCTCGAGATCATCCTGCGGGTGGTGTTCGGCCTCGAGGAGGGGGCCGAGCTCGACCGCCTGCGCGACCTGCTCACCAACGTGCTGGCCTTCACCGAGAGCCCCCTGTCGGTGCTGCCGCCGATGATGCGAGCGCTGGGCTGGCTGCCGCGGCTGCAGCGCTTCAACGCCCAGCTGCGGGATACCGACGCGCTCATCTTCTCCCTCATCGAGCAGCGCCGCGCCGAGATCGCGGCCGGCGGCGGGGCCGATCGCGACGACATCCTGTCCATGCTGCTGACGGCACGCCATCAGGATGGTTCGGCCATGTCCGAGCAGGAGCTGCGCGACGAGCTGATGACCGCGCTCGTCGCCGGCCACGAGACGAGCGCGTCGCAGCTGGCGTGGGCGCTCGAGCGCCTGGCCCGCGAGCCCGCCGCCCGCGCGCGCCTCACCGCGGAGATCGACGCGGGCGAGTCCGACGAGTACCTGAGCGCCACGATCACCGAGATCCTCCGCCTGCGTCCGGTGCTTCCCAACGCCGAGCCCCGGCTCACCAAGCGCGAGGTGGAGATCGGCGGCTTTCGCTATCCGCCGGGCGTCGTGCTCATGGCCAGCGCCTACCTCGTCCACCACGATCCCGAGATCTACCCCGAGCCGCAGGCGTTCCGGCCGGAGCGATTCCTGGGCACTTCGCCGGGGACGTACACCTGGATCCCGTTCGGCGGCGGGCGGCGGCGCTGCCTGGGCGCGAGCTTCGCCGTGCAGGAGATGAAGGTCGTCCTGCGCACGACGCTGCGCCGCTACGAGATCCGGGCGGCCTCGGACCGTCCCGAGACGACCCGGCGGCGCAGCATCACCTTCAGCCCCGCGGGCGGGACGATGGTCGTGCTGCGCCGGCGCGCCCCCGTGGCGGTGCCGGAGCCGGTCACGGTGGCCGACGCCGCCTGACTCGCGCGGTCCAACGCACCGGAAAATCTGCGGAAGTTGCGAACCTCTGAGGGGGGGTAGCGTCCCCTCTATGGACCTCATGGGACCCGTCCGGCGCTTTGACGCCTATCAGCAGAGACGCAAGGGACTGGCGGTGCCGATCGCGGTGTTCAAGAAGTTCGGGGACGACCAGGGTGGCAACCTGGCGGCGCTCGTCGCCTACTTCGCCTTCTTCTCGCTGTTCCCACTGCTGCTGGTGTTCACGACGATCCTCGGCTTCGTGCTCCACAACAACCCCAGCGCGCAGGCGGCGGTGGAGAAATCCGTTCTGCATCAGTTGCCGATCATCGGCGACCAGATCAAGCTGCACTCGCTCAAAGGGTCGGTGGTGGCGCTCGTGATCGGGCTCGTCACCTCGCTGCTGGCGGGCCTGGGCGTCACCGGCGCGGCCCAGAACGCGATGGATCGGGTGTGGGCGGTGCCCTTCAAGGAGCGCCCCAACTTCCTCCAGTCACGGATCCGTGGGCTGGGCCTGCTCGCCTTCCTGGGGCTGCTCTTCATCATCTCCACCGCGGCCTCGGGCATCGTCAGTGGCGGCTTCGGCGGCGTCGGCGACCTCATCGCCGGCTACGTCATCGCGCTGATCGTCAACTTCGCGCTGTTCTTCGCCGCCTTCCGGGCGATGACGGTCTCAGTCATCCCCCATCGTGACCTGGTCGTCGGGACCATCGTCGCCGGGGTGCTGTGGACGATCCTGCAGGCGCTGGGCGGCTACTTCATCGGCCACGTCCTCAACAAGCAGGGCGACGCCGGCAAGACCTTCGGGCTCGTCATCGCGCTGCTGGTGTGGCTGCACCTCGGCGCCCAGGTGCTGCTCTACTCCGCCGAGATCAACGTCGTCATCACCCGGCGCCTGTGGCCGCGCCGGCTGTTCGGACCCCCGGAGTCGCCCGCGGACAAGCGGACCCTGCGCGCGCTGGCCAAGGTGGAGGAGCGCTCAGACCAGCAGCACATCGACGTCGAGTTCGAAAGCCCACACCCGGTGGTCACGCCCGAGAGCCCGCCTCCGGTCGCCACCCCCGAGAGCCCGCCCCGCCGTTAGAACAGCGTGTCGGGCGACTCGCGCCGGGTCATCTCCAGCGGCCACGAGCACAGACCTCCCTGGGCCGGGCAGCCGGCGCACAGCCCGCGGTAGGGCGCAGGGGCGACCTCGAACCGACGCTCGAGCACGCCTTCGCCCAGCGCGGCCAGCCGCGCCTGAAGCTCGGCCATCTGCGGGCGCTCGAAGGTGACCGAGACCGGCTCATCGGGACACTCGAGGAAGCAGTGGGCGATCTCCACCGCCTCGGCGCCCGCGTGCAGCGCCGCCAACGCGTAGACCAGCCGCTGGGTCGCGTACTGGCGGGCGACGATGGCGGCCGGGTCGGCGCCCTGGAGCCGGTCGCTCTTGTAGTCCACCACGAGCATCCGCCCGGAGGGCTCGCGGGCGAGGACATCGATGGCTCCGACCACGAGCGGCTGTGACGGGTCGGGCCCGAGCGGGAAGGCGAAACGCTCCTCACGGCGGGTGTGGGTCGCGCGACCCAGCCGCGTGCACAGCTCGCTGTCGGCAAAGCGCCGCACGAGGGCGGCGAGCTCGTCGGCCTCGGCCGGACCCGGCGGCGGGTCCAGCCCCGCCTGTGCCGCGGCCGTCGTGACCACGTCCGCGCCGGGGACCGCGGGGCGGCGGAAGTCCAAGCCCTCGAGCAGGGCATGGAGGAGGACGCCGCGGTCGGCGGCGTTGCGCGGGCCCTCGGCGGGCTCGGGAGCGCCGCGGGGCTCGGGGACCGGCGGCAGCCCGAGGACGCGCTCGGCGTAGAAGCGGTAGCCGCACCGGGCGTACTCGCCCAGCGAGGAGTAGCTGAGGGCGCCGACCGGGGAGCCGGCTGGGGCCGGAGCCGGCGTGGCCGGCCCGCGGGCGAGGTCCTCGTGCACGGGCGCCGGCCCGGGCGTGGGCGTGGGCGTGGCCGTGGGCGTGGGTGCCGCGGTGGGGAGCGGCGCCGGCGGCCCCTCGGGCGCCGGCGGGTCGGGCGCGCGGGCCAGATCCTCGGGGCGCCCGATCCGCACGGCGATCCGTGCCCCGTCGCGATGCACCTCTCCTCCCCCGCGCTCCATCACCTCACCCAGATCGGGGACGAAGGCCGGGGCCAGCCACGCCGCCGGCCCGCCACCGGTGGCACCGCCCTCGCCGACGAAGCCGTCGAACTTCAGCGCCCCGCTGAGGAGCAGGCGCTCCTGCGCGCGGGTCACCGCGACGTAGAACAGCCTGCGCTCCTCGTCCTCCTGCGCCTGGCGCCGCTCGTCGCCGATGGCCCGGTAGTCCAGCGCGTTCTCGCGGCCGCCGGCGCCGGCGCGGGACAGGCGGAGCCCCAGCCGGCCGTCGCTGGTCACGCGGACGATCTCCGAGGGCGGGCGCACGGCCCGCCCCAGGTCGGCGACCACTACCACCGGGAACTCCAGGCCCTTGGCGCGGTGGATCGTCATCAGGCGGATGGCGTCAAGACCCTCGCCCTCCATCGGGGCCTCGCTCTCGCGCGACTCCGACGAACGGCCCGCCTCACGGTCTGAGATGAGGTCGAGGAAGCCGTTGAGGTCGGGACCGTGGGCGTCCTCGTGCTCGCGCGCGAGGCGCATGAGCTTGCGGACGTTGGCCAGCCGCCGACGGCCGCCGGGCATCGCCAGCATGGCCAGGTCATAGCCGCTGGCGACGAGCGCCGAGTCGATCAGCTCCTCCATCCCGCACCGCCGGGCCCGCTCGCGCTCGCGCGCAAACCAGGCCGTGAACGTCTCCAGTCGCGCCCGATCGGCCTCGTCGAGCCCGGCCAGCTCGCCACGCGGCTCGCGCAGCAGCCACCACGGATCGCGCTCGGATTCACGGCTCGCCGCCGCCAGCACGACGAGCGCGTCGAGCGAGACCCCCACCAGCGGCGAGGCCAGGACCCCGTAGAGCGACTCCTCGTCGCGCGGGTTGGCGAGCGCTCGCAGGTAGGCGACCAGGTCGACGACCTGCGGGTGTGACCAGTAGCCGCGCCCCCCGATGACGTACGTCGGCAGGCCGCGACGCTCGAGCGCCCGCTCGTAGGCGCGCATGTCGGTGGTGGCGCGCATGAGCACCACGATCTCACCGGGGGCGCGACCGGCGGCGACCAGCTCGGCCACGCGATCGGCGAGGGTCCGGGCCTCGGCCACGCGCCAGGGCGAGGCCACCCCCTCGTTCTCCCAGTCGGCCGCCTTGTCGACGAGGACGAGCTCGACGGCGGGAGCGGCCGGGCCGTCGACACCCGGGGACTCAGCGCCGCGGGGCCGCCCGGGCAGCAGCGGCCGGAACCGGTCGCCCAGCGCGTCGGCGAAGGCCAGATTGACCGCGTCCAGGATCTCGGGACGGCTGCGGAAGTTGGTCTGCAGCGTCTCGCGCGCCCCCGCCGCCTCGAGCCGCGCGCCGCGACGCTCGAACAGCTCCACCTCGGCGTGACGAAAGCCGTAGATCGACTGCTGGGCGTCGCCGACGGTGAAGAGGTTCTCGCGGGCGATCGATTCGATGAGCTCCAGCTGCACCCGGTTGGTGTCCTGGAGCTCGTCGACCATGATGCGCTCAAACCGCGCGGCGTAGCGCTGGCGCAGCTCGCTGTTCTCCAGCAGCAGCTGCCGCGTCATCAGCTCCAGGTCCTCGAAGTCCAGGCCCGAGACGGCGCGCTTGCCCTCTGCGTAGTGGCGGCCGTAGGCGTCGAGCAGCCGGTCCAGCAGATCGCGCACCGGCCGGGCCGCGACGGTGGCGCAGTGCGTGCGAAAACGCCCGAGCGCCTCGGTGTAGCGCGCGCACGCGTCGGTGCTCAGCGCCGCGCCGTTGCGGGGCAGCCGCCCGGCCCCCAGATCAGCCGGCCACACCTCGCCGGAGGCGACGAGATCCAGGCACGCTCCCACCCGGTCGATGGCCTCACAGACGCGCGGGCTCGGATCGACCACGGCGCCCAGTTCGGCGGCCAGGGCGCGGGCGGCCGCGGTCAGCTCGGCCAGGCCTCCGTCGTCGTCGGCGGCGAGCGCGGCGATCTCCGGCAGCCGGGGGTGCAGCTGACCGGCGGAGCGCAGCTGCGCGTAGACGGCCAGCACGGCGGCGCGCAGCGACCACTGGGTGTAGTCGGCGACGAGGTCGACGACGCGGCCCCCACCCACCCCGCCCTCCTCGCGCGCCAACTCCTCCAGCGCGGCGTCGAAGGCCGCCGCCGCCAGCGGCTCTGACTGGTAGCGATCGAGCACCGAGAACTGGGGGTCGAGCCCGGCGGCCAACGCGTTGACGCGCAGCAGCCGGGCGCAGAAGCCGTGGATGGTCGAGATGAAGGCGGTCTCGGTCCGGCGTGCCGCCTCGGGCGCGCCCAGCGCGCGCAGCCGCGTCCGGATCCGGTCACGCAGCTCGGCCGCCGCCTTCTCGGTGAACGTGATCGTGAGCATCGCCGAGACCTCGATGCCGTCCTGCAGCACCGACTGGGCAAAGCGCTCCACCAGCACCGAGGTCTTGCCGCTGCCGGCGCCGGCGTCGAGCAGCAGATCCCCGGTGCGGCGCTCGATGGCGCGCTCCTGCTCGGGCGTCCACGTCCGCACGGCCCCGGCCGGGGGCTGGGCCCGAGGCTCGTCCCCCGGGGCCGCGAAGGGTGGATCGAGGGGCGGGGACACGCTCACTGGCTGCGGCAGATGGCCGGGTACATGCAACCGTCGCGCGAGCAGTTCTGGGGGCACGGCTCGAGCTCACCGGCGCGCAGCGACGCCGCCAGGGCCACGGCGCGCTGCGCGGCGTCGGCGAGCATCACGTCGAGCTCCTCGCCGGTCCGGGCGTCGGTCGCCACCACGCCAGAGCCGACCGCCGTCCCCTTGACGAAGACGCCCCGGGCGCGCAGGTCCTCGCCGCGCAGCGGCTGATAGAAGCCCGCGACCGGCTCGGCGTCGGTGAGCTCGCGGACCACCAGCATGTACAGCGCGACCTGGAGCTGGCGATCCTCGCTCCAGCGGGCCGCCGACCAGGCCTGGCGCCGGGCGCCGGACTTGTAGTCGCGCACGACGGCGTGCCCGGCGTCATCGACGTCGACGCGGTCCACCAGGCCGCGCACGCGCACGCGATCGGGGCCCTCGCCGAGCTCGAGCGCCGGCAGCGACCCTTCCTGGCCCTCGAACCCGAAGCGCAGCTCGAGGCCCAACGGGCGCCACTCGCCCGCCGTGCGCGCCTCGTGCTCCAGGTAGCGCCGTAGGTCGGCCTCGATCGCGCGTAGCGCCCCCGCTCGCACGACGTCGGGGCTGCCCACGCCCAGCGCGGCGCCGGCGTCGGGTGCGACCTCGGCGAGCAGCCGGTCGAGGATCGCCTGCGCCGCCGCCAGCGAGTCCGGGGTCACCGGGCCGTGCAGCTCGCCGAGCAGGCGCTCGAGCACGTCGTGCATGAGGCTCCCGCGCGTCAGCGCCTCCGGCTCGGGCGTGAGCGGCTGGGGCTGGAGCTCGCGCTCGATGAGCCAGCGGACCGGGCAGTTGGCGTAGGCCTCGAGCGCCCCGGCCGAGAGGATCTCGGTGTGGCGCATGCGGGCCAGCGCCTCGGCGCCGAGCACGCGCCGGCGCGCGGGCGGCTCGCCGCCGGCCGCCGCGCCGCAGTCCGCCGCGGCCCGGGCCCGCTCGCGCGGGGTGGGGGCACGATCCGGCTCCCAGACGACGTCGGCGAGCAGGCGCCGCTGGCGCCGGGCCGCCCAGTCGGGCGCCAGCAGCTCGGCCACGTCGGCGATGAACGGCGAGGGCAGGGCGAGGTTGCCCTCCTCGTCGGAGCTGCGATAGGCGAGGAACACGCGCTCGGTGGCGCGTGACAGCGCGGCGTAGAACAGATAGCGCTCGGCGGGCAGCGCATCCTCGCGGGGGCGCAGCCGGGGGCCGCCCGCGGCGGCCAGCTCGAAGCGGCGCTCGTCGGAGAGGAACGGCTCGGGGGTGGCCGGGCGGGGAAACTCGCCCTCCTGCAGGCCGCACACGAACACGGCGCGAAAGCGCCGCGCGCGGACCTCGAGCGGCTCGGCCAGTAGCACCGCGTCGGTCCCCGGCCCGGATGGCGGCGCGGGCACCGACAGCTCCTCGAGCAGCGCCACCAGCTCCGCCCCGGCGGGGGTGAGGCCGATCTGGCCGAGCTCGTCGACCGCGCTCACGAGCGCCCGCAGCGCGCGGGCGTCGAGCGCCTCCGCGTCGGTGAGGGCCGGGGCGCCGCCACGGTGGGGCGCCGCGAACAGCCATCGCGCCAGCCGGCACAGCGCCCGCGCGGGATCGGCGGCCTGGGACAGCTCGTCGAGCTCGGGCAGCTCCCACCCCAGCCGCTCCCGCGCCTGGGCCGCGGTGCGCAGGCCCTCGCGGCGGATGTCCGCGTCCAGGCCGTCGGCGAGCTCCGGCGTCTGGAGGCGCCCGGGCGTGCGCAGGTAGGCCAGCAGGTCCGCGGGGCGCGCCTCGCCCGGGGGGAGCAGGGCGCAGCGGGCGGCGCCGAGCAGCCCCCGCCCCAGCGGGGTGTGCGCCAGTGGCGGCGCGTGGCCGGTGGCCAGCGGGATCCCGTACTGGGCGAAGACGTGCCCCAGCAGGGGCGCGGCCTGCGGGCGCGAGCGGTAGATGACGACGATCTCAGCGGCCGGCACACCCGCCCGCTGCAGCTCGAGCACCTGCTCGGCGACGAGCTCGGCCTCGGCGCGCTCCCCGCCGGCCTCCAGCAGGGTCACCGTCTCACCCGGATCCACGCGCGCGGACAGGCGCGACGGTGTCATCTCGAACAGCGAGCGCTCGAGGTGGTGCAGCACCGCCCGGGAGCCGTCGGCGTAGTGCTCGTCCTGGGCGGGGAGCTCGACGACCCGCTCGGCCAGCGGCCGCAGCTCCTCCATCGTCTCGGCCCGGGCCACGAGGGCCTCACGTCCCGGCTCGTAGGTGAGCGACACGGTGACCTCGGCGCCGACGACGCGGGCCAGCGTCTCGATCGCGTCGCGCTCGAGCGCGGTGAGGTCGTCAAAGCCGTAGAAGAAGACGGGCTCGGGGCCCCAGCGATGCGGGGCGGCCCGCAGCGCGTCCAGCGCCCGCCACGCGTACCGCTCCCGGTCCACGCGGCCGAGCCGGTCAAGCTCGCGTACGTAGTCGCCGTAGATCCGCCCGACCTCGTGCGCATAGGGCGCCCGGCGGACGTCCTGGGCCGCCCAGCTGCGCAGGCCGGCGATGAACCGGCCCGGGTCGACGAGCGAGCGCTGCAGCTCGGCGATCAGCTCGCCGGCGGCGGCGGCGAAGCCCGCGCCCGAGGCCGATGACCGCAGCACGTCGAGCCGGGAGCCGGCCACGACGCGCTCGAGGATCCGCTCGCGCTGGAGCTCTGAGATGCGCCGGCCGGCGTACTGGGCCCGGCGGGCGACCTCGTAGGCCAGGCCGCTGAAGGTGAGCACCGAGCCGAGCACCACCCCGTCGCCGGCCAGCTCGCGGGCGTAGTGGCGGGCATCGACGGCGGTGGGCACCACCAGCAGCGCGCCGCGGCGGGCGGCGTCGGCGTAGGCGCCCAGCACCACCCCCGCCTTCGCGGAGTTGGCCGGGCCGAGGACGAGGGTGAGGGCCACGCGCCCAATACTGGCGCGCGGTCCCGACGGCTAGACCGGCGCTGCGACGCTCAGGCGGCGGCGGACTGCTCGGCGGGGGCCTCGGCGCCCTCGGCGGCGCCGTCGGCGGCGGCTTCCTCGGCCTCGGGCGGCTTGGCGCCCTCCTTGGCCCAGGGCTCGTCGAACTCGACCCGCCACTTGCCCTCTTCGTTCTGCATCAGGGCCAGCCGCGCCCGGAAGCTCTTGCCCGAGCGGCCCTTGAACCCGGTCACGGCTTTCTCGGTGCGGCCGGTCTTGATCAGCTCGCGGGCGACCGCGATCGGCAGCTGCTTGCCCGCCTTGGCCTTCCAGATGACAAAGCCACACCCCGGGTCCTCGCGGCCCCAGCAGGAGTAGCCCTTGCGGTTCTCGTTGATGTCGCGGCCGCACACCGGGCAGGGACCGAGGTTGGCCCGCGGGATGCGCACGTCCTTGAGCTTGGTGTCCAGCTCGCCGACGGTCGACTCGGTGAACTTGACGATGTCGCCCATGAACTTCTCGCGCGAGTCGCGGCCGATCTCGATGTTGTTGAGCCGGTGCTCCCAGTCGCCGGTGAGGCCGGGGCTGGTCAGCGGGTGCTCGCCGAGCAGGCGGATGACGTTGAGGCCCTTCTCGGTGACGACCAGGGCACGGCCGTCGCGCTCGATGTATCCGACCTGGAGCAGGCGCTCGATGATCGCCGCCCGGGTGGCCGGCGTGCCGATGCCCGACTCCTTCATCGCCTCGCGCAGCTCCTCCTCCTCCACGAGCTTGCCGGCGGTCTCCATCATCTCCAGCAGGGAGCGCTCGGTGTGCCGGCGCGGGGGCTTGGTCTCCTTGGCCTCGTCGCCGACCTTGGTGACGGCGGCCTCCTCGCTCTTGTTGAGCCGGGGCAGCCGCTGCTCGCGGCCCTCGTCCTCATTCTCAGCGGCCGCGTCGTCCAGATCGGCGGTCTCGCCGTAGACGCCGCGCCAGCCGGGGACGAGCAGGAGCTTGCCGCGGGTGCGGAAGACATGGCCGCCGTCGCCCCCGACCGTCGTCTCCACGCGCGTGTTCTCCGACACCGCCTCGGGATGGAAGACGGCGAGGAAGCGGCGCACCACGAGGTCGTAGACCCGGCGGTCGTCGTCGTTCATCTTGTCGACGGGGTGGCGCTCGGCGTTGGTGGGGATGATCGCGTGGTGGTCGGTGACCTTGGCGTCGTTGACCACCCGGCCCAGCGGCAGCACGTCGAGGCTGAGCACGTACTGCCCCGCGGCGGCGTACTCGGGCATCCCGCCGACCAGCTTGGCGATCGGCTTGATCTCGCCGATCATGTCGCCGGTGATGTAGCGCGAGTTCGTCCGGGGGTAGGTGAGCGCCTTGTGCTCCTCGTAGAGCCGCTGGGCGGCGCCCAGGGTCCGCCGGGCGGTGAAGCCGAAGCGGCCGTTGGCGTCGCGCTGGAGCTGGGTGAGGTCGTACAGGAGCGGCGCGCGCTCCTTGCGCTGGGTCTTCTCGAGCTTGGTGATCGTGCCGACCTGGTCGCGGCAGGCCTGCACGACCGCGCGGGCCTCCTCGGCGGTCTTCAGCCGCGGGTTGGCGCCGGCGTGGTAGCGGCCCTCATAGACCCGCCCCGCGGGCTCGGCCACCGCGCGGAAGGCGGCGTCGACGACCCAGTAGGGCTCGGGGACGAAGGCGCGGATCTCCTCCTCGCGCCGGGCCAGGATGGCCAGCGTCGGGGTCTGCACCCGGCCCAGCGAGACCGCGCCGTCAAACGAGGAGCGCAGCCGGATGGTGGCCGCGCGGGTGGAGTTCATGCCCACGATCCAGTCGGCCTCCGAACGCGAGCGCGCCGCCGCCTCCAGCGAGGCGTACTCGTCGCTGGGTCGCAGCTCCGCGAAGGCGGATTCGATCGCCGACTTGGTCATCGAGTTCAGCCACAGCCGCCGCACCGGCTTGCGCGAGCCGGCCTTCTCATAGAGGTAGGCGAAGATGAGCTCGCCCTCGCGCCCGGCGTCGCAGGCGTTGACGACCTGATCGATGTCATCGCGCCCGAGCAGGCGCTTGACGACGTTCATTTGCTTCTTGGAGCGCTCGTCGCGCACCACCAGCTTGAACTGATCAGGCACGATCGGCAAGTCCGCCATGCGCCACTTCTTGTACTTCTCGTCGTACTCGTCGGGGTCGGCGAGCTGGACGAGGTGGCCGACGGCCCACGTCACGACGTGGTCGGGTCCCTCCAGGAACTCCTCTCCCTTGCCGCCCTGCTTGTTGAAGGCGCCCGGGAGCACGCGTACGAGGTCGCGACCGACCGATGGCTTCTCGGCGATGACCAGAGTCTTGGGCATAGGCCGCGGAGGGTAGCGCCCCGGGCAAGCGGGTCTGAGCCGTGCACGCACAACTGCGCAGAGAGGCTCTCCTAGATGAATCGTTCGCGCAGCAGGGCGGCGCGCCGCGCCACGGCCGGCAACCGGCGCTCGGCGGCGACGGCCTCCGCCTTCTCGAGCAGCTCGACCGCCTCGGCCCCGGGGCCCAACGCCCACGCCAGATCCACCTGGGAGTGCGCGAGCTCGACGGTGGCCTGCAACGAGGCGTTGGCGGCCACGGCGTGGCGCAGATGAGTCATCGCCTCCTCCCGGCGGCCCAGGGTGAGGGCGAGGCGACCCAGATAGCGGCTGGTGGCACCCAGGCACACCGCCCCGAGCCCGATGACGACGTTGGTGTTCGCAAACGGCTCAAGCAGGTCGTAGAGGATCGCCGCGCGCTCGACGTCGTCCAGCGCGTGCGCCAGATCGGCGGCCAGGGCCGTGACCACCATCCAGTCCCCGTCGCGAGGGATCCGGCTGAAGCCGTCGCGGGCAAGGAGGTTGAACTCGGCGCGGGCCTCCTCGGTGCGACCGGTCTCGTGGAGCATCAGCGCCAAGCCGGCGCGCCAGGCGGCACGGCCGGGGTTGGTCGAGAGCGCTTCGCGGACGGGATCCTCCAGCTCGCCCATGCGGGCCTGTTCGCGGCGCAGGTAGAGCACCTGGACCGCGTAGTACTGGGGCGCGGTGACGCCCTCTGAGCGGATGCCCGACGACACCGCGGCGGCGGCGAGGGGCTCGGCCTCGTCCAGCCGGCCGTCCAGCAGCGCCTTCATCGCCTGCCAGACGGCGGCGTTCCACAGGTACAGGGGCTGGCGCAGCCGGTCGGCGCCGGCGGTGAAGGCGTCGATCTGGACTTCCACCCCGGTGCGGTCGCCGCGCTCGAGCAGGTCGACGACGAGCCACGCGTGGCCCTGGAGGGTGAGCTCGATGTCGGATGCTTCGCGCGCAGCGCGCAACAGCAGCGTCGAATCGGCGAGGCGCGCCTCGAGGTTGCCCGGGCCCCAGTAGGCCCGGCGCCGGGCGGCGGCGGCCAGCGCGATCGCCTGTGGATCGTCGAGCTCCGCGGCGATCGCGGTGGCCTCGGCGCTGAGGACCGCCATCTGGTCGCGGCGGTCAGAGAAGTACAGCGCGCCGCACAGCCGCGCCAGCAGCCGCACTCGGGTGACCGTCCGCTCGTCGGCGGTCATGTCGGCGGCCTGCTCGAGCAGCGCGATGAGCTCCTCGTCGACGACGCCCGGCGGCTGCACGTAGCGCCGCGAGGCGCCGACCGCCGCCCGAGCCAGCGATCCCTTGTCGCCCAGTTCCGCGGCCAGCGCCGCCGCCTCGCGGAACGTGGCCCAGGCCAGCGGGCGCTCGCCGCTGCGCACCTGGGCCTCCCCCAGCTCCAGCAGCAGATCGCAGCGCCGCCGTAGCGCCTCCGGGTCCGATCGGTCGAGCACCTCCAGCGCCCGCGAGTAGTGCGCGGCCGCCTCCTCGTTGGCCAGCATGGCCGTCGCCTGCTCGCCGGCGCGCAGGCCGTAGCGGATCGCCCGCTCGGAGTCCTCGGGGTCGGCGGCGCGCGTGAAGTGCAGCGCGAGGGCGCCGATCTGGCTCTCCGGCAGTGCGGGATCCGATTCCTCGAGCGCCACGCCGACCCGGCGGTGCACCCGCGCCCGGCGCGCCGAGGACATGCCCTCATAGAGGGTCTCGCGGATGAGGGCATGGGCGAACGAGTAGCGCCCGGGATCGCCCGGCGCCTCGGTCACCAGGCCGGCGTCCAGGGCGTCCTCCAGCGCGGACAGGAAGCGGTCCTCGTCGAAGCCCAGCACGCGCTCGAGCAGGGCGGAGTCGAAGTCGCGGCCGATCACCGCCGCCACCCGCAGCCATTCGATCGAGCCCGGGGCCAGGCGGTCCAGGCGCCGGCTGATGACGTCACGGACGTCCTCGGGGAGCCCGACGCGCTCGAGGTCGCGGGCGCCGGCGTCCTGCGAGCGCACGCCGGCGTCGGTGAGGTGGCGGACGATCTCCTCGATGAAGAACGGGTTGCCCTCGGTCTCGCGATACAGGGCCTGGACGAAGGCCAGCGACGGCGTGCCCCCCGCGCGCAGGCGCACGAGCTCCATCGCCTCGGCCTCGGGCAGGCCGCCGACGTCGATCTGGACCGTGAGACGCTCCCGGCGAAGGCCGGCCAGCGCGGCGTCAAAGCCCTCGCTCCACTGGTCGACGTCGCGGTAGGCGCCCATGATCGACACGCGCGTGTTTTGGGGGGAACGCGCGAGGTGACGCAGCAGCAGCAGCGTCGGGCGGTCGGCCCACTGGAGGTCGTCGAGCACGATCAGCACGGGCACCGCCGCCGAGATCTCGGCCAGCAGCCCGGCCACCGCCTCGAACAGCCGGTAGCGGTCGGTCTCGGGATCGCCCGGGTCGGGCGGAGGGAGCTCGGGCACCCGCCGGCGCAGCGCCGGGATGAGGCGGCCCAGCTCGGCGCCGTACTCCCGGGCGACGACGCGCAGCTCCTCCAGCGGCGCGCGGAACACGTAATGGCCCAGCGCCTCCAGGAACGGCTGGTAGGGCACCAGGGTCTCCTCCGGCGCCCGGCCGGCGAGCACGATCGCCCCCGAGGCGAAGGCGCGCACGGCGGTCTCGGCCAGCAGCCGCGTCTTGCCGATGCCCGGGTCGCCGGCCAGCAGCATCACCCGCTCGCTGTCGGGAGGGGATCGGTACCACGCCTCCAGCTGCTCCATCTCGGCCTGGCGGCCGACCAGCGGACTCGAGGCGGCCGCGGCCAGCTCGGCGGGCACCTCGATCTCGGCCGCGGTGGCGGCGGTGGTCAGGCTCTGGCGCGCCGCCGGTGGGTTGAGCAGCCGCTCGTGGGCCTGGATGGCCTCGGGCGAGGGCGCGATCCCGAGCTCGTCGCGCAGGAGCGAGCGCAGCTGGTCATAGACGCGCAGCCCCTCGGCCACGTTGCCCTCGGCCTCGAGCGCGGCCATCAGCAGTACGTAGCCCGACTCCCGATAGGGCTCTGAGTCGATCAGCGTCCGCGCGGCCCGCTCCACCGATCCCAGCTGCGTCCCGCCGAGGGTCAGCCCGGCGCGGCCGATGACCTCCAGGGCCTGGAGGCGGATGTCGGCGAGCTCCTGGCGGCGGGGCTCCAGCCACGACGCCTGGGTGCCCGGGAGCAGCCCGCGGCTGGCGATGTTGAGCGGCACCTGAGCCAGCGCCCACGCCGCCCGCGCGTCGCCGGAGTCCAGCGCGCGCTGGGCGCGCCACACCTCGCTGGCCGCCGCCTCGACGTCGACCCAGGCGGGCTCGGGCAGGGCCAGGCCGAGCTCGTCGCGGCCGGCGACGATGTCGCGGCCCAGCGCGGAGCGCAGGCGCGAGAGCAGCGTGCGCATCGCCGCATCCTGCGAGCGCGGGGCGGTTTCGGGCCACAGCGCCCCGATCAGCTCCTCGCGCCCGACCGGCCGATCACGGTTGAGGACCAGGTAGGCGAGCAGCAGCGGAACCTGTTTGCCACGCAGAGACTGGACCAGCTCGACGCCATCCAGCTCCACCGACAGACGCCCACACAGCTGGATCCTGGTCCGCTCACCCACGGGAACAAGTTCCGGCAACGTTGTGGAAACGTATCGCCAACGGCCCCCTGAGAACGTTCTGACACCGTGGCCACCGGGGGCCACGGCCATCAGTAACGAGCGGCGCTCCGTTCCGGCACGCCGAGAGCCCGGCCGCAGACCGAGGAATGACCCCAGTCAACAGAGAGCACAATCGGATTGCCTACTGCGAGTGCGGGGCGCAACTCCAGGGTGACTCCGAGCAACAGCTCTTCGACGCGGCGCAGGCTCACCTCGCTCATCACCATCCAGAGCTCTTAGGGGCGGTTGGGCTCGATGTTGTGGCGCAGATGGCCGAGGAACGTCCGGGGGCAATCAACGCCTGAGGCGGGCGGCGACGCAGACCGCCGCCCGCCAGGGCGTCTGCTGCAGGGCGCTGGTTTTGGGTTGGCTGTGTGCCGTGGGGCGTCTGCCCTGGGTGTGGGGCGGACGTCAACGGCGGGCGATCGAGTGGGGAGCCGAGCTGGGTGGGGAGGCTCCCGGCCGACGCGGATGACAATGTGGGCAACTATCGCCCAGATCGTCATCCGCGTCGCGACGTGGATGGTTAATCCGGGCGTACAGCAGCGATTTGCCATCCAACTGGCCCCGGACGATCACCGAAACGCTCCGTCCACCCCTCCTAGCCCGCCGTTGACGTTCGCCCATACCCAGGGCAGACGCCAACGGACAACCAGCCCAGGCGAACTCAGTTGGCGCAGTGCCCGGTCGTCACCGTCCCACCCGCGGCCTCCGCATGCCGGAGCGCGGCGCGCACGAGATCGTTGGGCACGGCGAACCCGCCCGCCCGCGGCGTCCCGGTGAGCGCGGCGAACACCGTGGCCACGACCTGCCCGCGCCCGTTGACCATCGGGCCGCCCGAGTTACCGGGGCGCACCTCGCCGCGCAGCGCGCTGATGGTGCGCAGCACGTGGCCCTGGCCGTAAGCGTTCTGGGTGTCGACGGTCTCGGTCTGGCCCAGGCGCCCCGGCTGAGCGTCGAAGGCCCCGTCGAGCGGATAGCCGAGGATCGCCGCGGCGGTCCCGGACGTCGGCTTGGCGGCCACCGGGAGCGGGCGCAGGGTGAGCCCCGGCACGCGCAGGATGGCGATGTCGTTGTGGGGGTCGAAGACGAGCGCGCTGGCCTCGTGGCCCGGTCCGACGCCGTCGATCTGGACCTGGGTGTCGGCCTCGCCGGCGACGACGTGGGCGTTGGTGACCACCAGTCCGGGGGCGATCACCCAGCCGCTGCCCTCCACGCCCAGCCCGCAGGCGGTGCCGAACACCCGCACCACGCTGTGGCGCGCGGCGAACACCCCCGGGCTGGCCAGAATGCGCCGGGTGGGCGCGGGCACGTTGGGGGCGGGCCCGTGGACCGACGGGATCGGGTCGAGGCGGTCGAGGGCGTTGAGGATCGGGCCCGACGGGGGCAGGATCTCGTCCAGCGCGCGCAGGATCGTCGAGTTGCGGATGTCGGTGCGCAGCGGCCGCGACGCCGACGCGTCAAGGGCCACGGCGCCGATGATCCAGGCGATGCCCAGGCCGACGCACGCCGTCAGCGCCGCCCCCAGCAGCCCGTCCACGGTCCGCAGGCCCGGGATCCGCAGCGCCGAGCGCACGCGGGTGCCCAGCCCCTCGAGGCCGCTGGCGAACACCCCGCCGGCGAGCAGCGCCCCGAGCAGGCCGAACAGCGGCGCGTAGGGCGAGCGATCCCCCTGGCTGAGCAGCAGCGGAGCCAGGCGGGTGCCCAGGAACGCGCCGACCGCGAACCCCGCCAGCGACAGCGCACCGACGATGAACCCCTGCACGTAGCCGTAGAAGGCCAGGAGCACGGTGAAGCCGACGATGACCCAATCGAGCGCGGTCACGACGTCAGGGTAGAGGTCGGTGGCATCGTCAAACGTGGGTGAACTTCGTGCAAAGCGGCGCCCGAACCGGTCAATCGTTGCCGCGCATTGTCTACCGTTGGTCAGAAGGTGGCAGAAAGCGGGGTGATCGTGGCGCATAGACCGCGGCCGAGGGGACGGCGGCGCAGGCGTCAGCGCCTGCTCACCCGGACGCTGCCCATCGCGGTGCTCGCCGTGGCCGCGTTCGCCGGCGGAGCGCTGTGGTCAATGCGCCCGGGCCACGAGGAGCGCGCGATGGTGACGCGGTATGTGACCGCCTGGCATCACGGCGATTACGTGCAGATGTACACGCTGCTCGATCGTGTCTCCAAGGGGCAGATGAGCGAGAGCGGGTTTGCCCGGGCGGTCGAACGCGCCGGCGACACCGCGACCGAGGAGTCGATGCGCGCGCTGCATGTCGCCGGCCGCAACGGCGACGACATCCCCGTGTCGATGGTCGTCCAGACCAAGCTGTGGGGCACGTTGCACGAGACGCTCGAGGTGCCGCTCACCGGATCGGGGTCAGGGGCCCGCATCCATTTCTCTGACTCGCTCCTGTTCCCCGGCCTGCGCACCGGCGAGCGGCTGCATCGCGTCATCTCGCTGCCGGCGCGGGGCACGCTGCTGGCCAGCGACGGGACGCCGCTGGCGCAGGGGCCCGGGCGCACTTCGCCCATCCCCGACGTGGCCAGCCAGATCGTCGGCACGGTGGGCGCGATCCCCGCCGGCCTCAAGGCCGGCTATGCGGCCCGTGGCTATCCCACCGACGCCCGCGTCGGCCTGGACGGGCTCGAGTTCATCTTCCAGGACCGGCTCGCCGGTACCGCGGGCGGCCGGCTGATGGGCGGCCGCCGAGTCCTGGCCACCTCGGTCCCGGTGCCGGCCCAGCCGGTGAGGACCACGATCTCGCCCGGGATGGAGCGCGCCGCCGTGGCCGCGCTCGGCGGCCAGTACGGCGGGATGGTGGTGATGAACCCGCGCACCGGAGCGCTGCTGGCGCTGGCCGGGATCGCCGACTCGGCGGTGCAGCCGCCCGGCTCGACCATGAAGATCATCACCGCCACCGGCGCGCTGCAGGCGCACATCGCCACGGTCGGGACCGTCTTCCCCTATGCCACCTCGGCGACGATCGAGGGCTACACGCTCCAGAACGCCAACGGCGAGGACTGCGGCGGCACGCTCATCAACTCGTTCGCGGTGTCGTGCAACTCGGTGTTCGCGCCCCTCGGGGTCAAGCTGGGCGCCAGCCGGCTGGTGGCGACGGCGGAGCGCTTCGGCTTCAACTCGCCCAGTTCGATCCCCGGCGCGGCCGAGAGCACGATCCCGTCGGCGAGCTCGATCGGGGACGACCTCGCGGTCGGGTCCTCGGCGATCGGACAGGGCCTGGTGCAGACCACGCCCCTGGAGATGACCGACGTGGCGGCGACGATCGCGATGGGGGGCCGCCGCCCCATCCCCACCCTGCTCGCCCACCAGCGCCCCCGCTTCGTCCGCGTCACGAGCGCCAAGGTGGCCCACGAGGTGCAGCAGATGATGGTGGCGGTGGTGGAGTACGGCACCGGCACCTCGGCGCAGATCCCGGGCGTCCAGGTGGCCGGCAAGACCGGCACCGCCGAGCTCAAGAACACCGCTCCCCCGGCGGGCGCGACCGGCACCGGCACCTCCCAGACTCAGACCTCCAACCCCAAGAACACCGATGCCTGGTTCGTCGGCTACGCGCCGGTCGGCCATCCGCGGGTCGTCGCCGGGGCGCTCTTCCCCAACCAGGGGGCGGGCGGGGGCACGGCCGCGCCGCCGGTGCGCGAGGTGCTGGCCGCGGCACTCGCCGGCCACTGAGGCGGCGGCCTCAGCCGGAGTATGCGGCGCCGACGACGCTCGGGTTGAGCGTGCCCTGCGTCCACGCCGCCAGCCCGGCGCCACCGGAGCCGAAGGCGACGGCGAGGTCGAGGGCGAACGTCGTGGACGAGAGGGTCGCCGGGGCGCCGAAACGCCCCCCGGCGGAGGCCGCGGTGGCCGCCACCGGCTTGCCGGCGCCCACCCAGCCGACGAGCACCTGCCCGTGGGGGCCGACCGCTGCCGCGGGCGCCTGGGAGGCGTCGATCGCACCCAGCGTGCGGACGGCGCCGAACGACCCCTTGGCGCCGCGTCCGTCGGCCTGCGCCTGACAGGCGGCCTGGGCGGTGCACGCCTGCCACGCGATCTCCTGGTCGCCCGCGACGTCGCCGGCGAAGCTCAGCCCCGAGGCGAGGCGGCCGGCGGGCGACAGGTCGCGGACCATGGCGTGAGGCGCGATGTCCATGGCCCGCACGATCGAGTGGTACGTGTTGCCCTTGTCAAACCAGCTCTCCACCCACGCGGCGGTGGCCCCGCCGCCACGCGCGGCGACGGCGAGCTCGTCGATCCGATGGCCGGCGGGCACGGTGACGGCGGTCTTGACCCCGTGGGGGGCACCGGTCTTGGAGCCGAGCGCGTAGGAGATGCTGCGCGGGGCCGCCTGCCCGGCGATCCCGGTGGCCGCCGTCCAGGCCACGATCGTGCTCTGGGCTCCCAACCACGCCGCGTCCAGGGCCTCGGGCATCTGCCCGCCGCGGGTGAGCAGGTGCTGGGCGCCGAAGCGATTGGACTTGGCCGACTGGACCACCCACACGCCGCGCTCGGTGGCGACGGCGGCGAGCATGGCGCCGTTCTTGAGCGTGAGCAGGCGGCCCTGCGTCGCGCCGGCCAGGCCGCCGACGAGGGTCCGGGGGCGTCCCAGGGCGCCGCCCGCGCTCACCTGAACTGCCTGGGCACTGCTACAGCACGTCTGGTCAGATCGCGCGGCGCCGGTCAGCAGCTCCAGCGAGCCGCCGTCGTAGGTGGCGGCCAGGATCTGCGCCGAGCCCGGGACCGCGATCGGGACCCGATCCCCGCCCGACCCGCCGTGCGGCGGGCGCAGGGACACGTAGCCCGCCGAGACTCCGGGCGTGTCGACGTCCTGGATGCCGAAGGCGGCAGCGGCCGCACCGGAGCCGGAGATGGCCAGCACCGCGGGGACGACGTCGAGGGTCCCCGGCGGGGCGAACTGAAACGGCGCGCCCCACTTCGCCTGTGCCACCGCCGGCAGTCCGGCCGATGGCAGCAGCGCCAGTACCGCCACGGCGAGACCCAACCCCAATAGACGTCGTGCCGGCCGTGCGGCGTCGGTCAAAGGTTGAGGGAGATCCCGCCGAGCTTGCGATGGTCGGGACCGAGGATGAAGAGGGTCAGGGGCCGGTTGGAGTACACCGAGCTGGACATCTTGAAGAGGAGCAGGCCGCCCTGGGTGGGGCCGTCGCTGGCCACCGTGTTGGGCCCCGGCTCGGTCTCCAGGTTGGACAGGGTCTGCGAGGTCCAGGCGAACGGGTTGACCTCGGTGTCGAGCTTGACCGGCCGGTACACGTTGCCCTCCGTGTCGACGACCTCGAAGTTGTCCGAAGTGGTGGCCGGATGCCCGCTCTGGTTCTTGGCCCACAGGAACACCCCGTACCACAGCTGGTTGGGACCGAGCGTCGGCGGAACGTTGGCTGGCAGGCCCTTGAGGTAGGCCGAGTCCTCGGTGCCGTACTGGTTGAGCTCGCGCGAGATCTGCAGCTGATAGGTGATGTAGCCGGCCGAGATGTAGTCGCCGTCGTTGTTGGCGTCGGCGAAGCTCTGGTGCTCTGACTGGTGGCCGCAGGCGGCGAGCCCGACGACGAGCAGGAGCCCGCAGAGGGCGATGAGGGAGCGGCGCAGGGTCACGGCGGCCCGGAGTCTAACTCTCACGACGCCCATTGAAGATCAGTCGCTCTCCACCGAGGCGCGCTGCCCGCGGTCGCGCCCCTCCTCGAGGATCGAGCGCAGCCGGCGCATGGCCTTGGCCGCCTTGCGGCGCGTCCAGGAGCGCCCCCCGAAGTTCTCCATCAGCTTGTCGGAGATCTGCGAGGGCTCGGTCTCGTACGTGTACTGGACCTTGGTGGTGCCGCCGGGCCCGGGCGACAGCGTGTAGGTGCCGACCATCCGGATCCGGTTGTACTTGCCGCCGCGGCCGCGCTCCACGATGCGGAACGGGGGCTGCATCTCGATGAAGGTCACGTCGGCCCAGGCGAAGCGCTGGAGCGGCGCCTTGATGCGGAAGCGGGCGCCGGCCCCGGTGCCGTAGGGGTCGACGCGGAGCAGGTGCCAGTCGACGAGATAGTGATCGCTGAACTCGGCGTGGTTGGCGATGTCCGCGAGGTATTCGTAGACCTGCTCACGCGGCTTGGCGATCGTGGTCGAGACGGTGAAGGGCTCCACGGCGCCCGATTTTAGGGTTCCGAGCGGTCAGGCGGCGGCGCGCTGATCTGTGATCCGCATCGTGTGGCCGAACTCCGGCCCGTGGACGGTGCGCCTCTCCAGCGGGTCCTCGCGCTGGCGGTCGCGGCACAGCTCGCAGGCGATGGTGCCCGACCCGTAGACATAGACGCGCTCGCCGACCAGCGGGGTGCGGTGACAGCAGGTGCAGCGCTCGGAGCCGGCGAGGCGCTCGTCGAGTCCGCGGCGCAATAGCGCGAGCTCCAGATCGAGCATGTCGCGCAGCGTGGACATGGCGTGGGATTCGGCCTGCCGCACGGTGTTCCTGCCGATGAAAAAATGTGAGCGCTCGCCCTCAGACGCCACGGCGCTTTCCTCGAAATACCGGCTGTCTGATGGACAAAAAGCTGATTACCGGTTTCAGGAGTGCTTAGGCGGGCAGGCTAGAATGGCCGTGAGCTCATAGGAGCTTCACGCAGCCTTGAGACCCACTACCGCGGCGCTGCCGGAGCCCGTAGCGAGGAGACGGCGATGAAAGCTTGGATGACTGGCAGTGTCGCGGGGACGGGCACCTTCCGGTGCACGGATTGTGACTTCCCAGTGTCGCTCGATGCTGCCGACGAACTGCCTCCGTGCCCCAACTGCGGTGGCACCGAGTTCGTCCGCGCCTCGCTGTTCACCACCTCCCAGCAGGCCGTCGTCGACCTCGGTCCCGAGGTCGAGGACCACGCGTGGCTGGAGGAGATCCGCACCGGCCTCGAGGACCCCGGGCAGTACATCGCCTACCGGTCCGGCGACGATGTCGTGGCCTACGCGCTCACTCGCGAGTGGACGCGCATCGGCCGCAGCCTCGCCGCCGACATCCGCTTCGACGACCCGACGGTCAGCCGCCGCCACGCGCTCATCGTGCGCCAGCCCGACGGGCTGAGGGTGCTCGACGACCGCAGCCTCAACGGCGTGTTCGTCAACGGCGAGCGGGTGGAGTGGAGCACGCTGGCGGACGCCGACGAGGTCGTGATCGGCCGCCACCACCTCCATTTCATCGACGTTCCGGTCGTCTCCGGGATGCGCTTCGGGCGCAGCTCGGAGAGCGGCACCGGGGCGCAGGCCGGCTGAGCCGAGCTCACCTATAGTCCGGGCGGATGCCGCCGGTCACCATCGCGGTCCTGTCCCAGAAGGGCGGGACCGGCAAGACCACCACCGTCCGGACGCTGACCGACGTGTTCGGTCGCGCCGGCCTGTCGGTGCTGGCGGTGGACCTCGACCCGCAGGGGAACCTGTCGGACTACCTCGACGTCGACCCCGACGCGTCGCCGACGATCGGCGACGTGCTCGCGGGGCGCGCCACGGCTCGCGAGGCCATCCACGGCGGGATCATCCCCGCCAACCTGGGGCTGGCCGAGTCCGAGCTGGCCCTCGGCGGCAAGATGGGCCGCGAGCTGACGCTCAAGAAGGCGCTGCGCGAGGTCGCCGGCGACTACGACATCGTCCTCATCGACTGCCCCCCGGCGCTGGGCCTGCTCACGGTCAACGCCCTGGTGGCCTCCCGCTACGCACTGCTGTCGGCCGAGGCCCAGTACTTCGCGATGCAGGGGGTCGAGCAGGCGCTCGAGGTGATCGAGCTCGCGCGCGACAGCCTCAACCCCGACCTCGAGTGGCTCGGCGTGGTGCTCAACATCGCCGATATGCGCACGCGGCACTCGCGCGAGGCCTTCGCCTCACTGCGCCAGCACTTCGACGACAAGCTGATCGAGACGACGATCCGCTCCTCGATCGCCTATGCCGAGTCGGCCGAGCGCGCGGTTTCGATCCTGGACTACCGGCCCGACCTGGCGGTGGACTACCTCGATGTGGCCGACGAGCTGCTCAAGCGCCTGGGTCTCGATGACGCGCGCAAGCCGCTGCGCCAGCTGCGGCTCCAGTTCGCGCCCGAATCGGCCGCCGAGGCCCGTGCCTAACCGGCTTCGGCCCGCGTCCTAACGTTGCTCTCACACTCGGCGGGGAGACTGGCGGCGTGACGACCGAGTCTGCGGCGCCGCCCGCATCCCACCCAGTCCGCTCACGCCCCTCCCCCGTGCTCGTGCTGGGGATCCTGGGCGTGCTCACGTTCGCGCTGATCCCGATCAAGATCAACACGATCTACAGCGGCCTGCCCGCCCACCCGCTGTTCCTGCACGTGCCGGTCATCCTCATCCCGGTGGCGGGGCTGGCGGCGCTCGTGCTGGCGGCGCGCCCGTCGTGGTGGGTGAGGCATGGCGTGTGGGTCACCTTCGTGGCCGTGGTGGCGCTGGGCGCGCTCAACCTGACGATGGGCGCGGGCAAGGCGCTGCGCGAGGACCTGGGCGTCCCGATCGCCGGCTTCGGCGGCGCGAGCGGGCCGGGGGCGCTGATCGCCCGCCACGAGCACGCCGCCGACCTGCTGCGGATCTTCATGATCCTGTTCACCGCGGTGTTGATCGTGTCGCTGGCGCTGTTTCGCCAGGACGGCGGCGCATCCGTGACCGGGATCGGGTTCGTGGATGGGCTGGTGGTGCGGCTGCGGTCGATGCCGGCGGTGCTGGTCCTCGCCCGGGTGGCGATGGCGGTGCTGGCGGTGCTGTGCCTCTACTTCGTCTTTCACACCGGCGACCTGGGGGCCAAGGCGGTGTGGCAGGGACGGATCCACACCGGGGGCGGGTTCGGCGGGGCGCCGGGTGGCGGAGGCGGCGTCGGGAGCCTGTTCGGTCCTGGTAGCGGCGGGGGTGGTGGCGGCGGCGGCGGTTAGCCGCTGCCCGGGGCCGCCGGTCAGAGCTCGCTGACGTCGGCGCCCTGGGACTCGAAGGGCGCCCGCAGAACGTCGGCCCAGCCGTCGGCGGCGCGCTTGAGGCGCTCGATCACCGCGCCGGTCTGCTCGTAGGTGCACCACACCAGGACGGTGGGGCCCGCGCCGGAGATCGTGGCCCCCAGCGCCCCGTACTCGGTGGCGTGCGCCAGGAGCTCGGCCGAGCGGGGATAGAGGTGAGCCCGGTGAGGCTGGTGCAGGCGGTCGCTCAGCCCCGCGGCGATGAGGTCCCAGCTCCCGGTGGCCAGGCCGAGCGTCAGCGTCGCGGCGGCGGCGACGTTGAAGACCGCGTCGGCGATGGGCACGGTCGCGGGGAGGGCGGCCCGCGCCTGGGCGGTGCGGACGGGGGTGTCGGGGATGACGAGCACGGCTTCCAGCCCCATCGGCGGCTCGAAGCGATGGGTGGCGTCCGGGGCGCAGATGACAAAGCCGCCGTCGATGGCCGCCGAGACGTTGTCGGGGTGGCCCTCGATCTCGGTGGCGAGGGCGCGGATGTCGGCGTCAAGCTCGAACAGGTGGTCGGCGGCCACCAGGCCGGCGACGATGGCCGCGGCGCTCGAGCCCAGGCCGCCGGTGAGCGGGATGTGGGAGGCGATGTGGAACTCGAAGGCGTCGGCCGGATGCAGGCGCTCGAAGGCCTGGACGATGAGGTTGGAGCGATCGCGCGGGACGGCGAGCTCGGTGTGGACGGCGAAGGAGCCCGTCTCGCGCACCTCGAGCTCGAGGTGCAGCGCGAGCGCCGCGGCCATCACGTCGAAGCCCGGGCCGAGGTTGGCGGTGGACGCGGGGACGCGCACCACCCGGCGCCGGCCGAGGGTCATGCGTGGGTGGGGCTGAACACCGCCCGCTCGAGCGCGGTGAACTCCGGGGCGCAGGGGACGACGGCGCCGACCTGGGCCATCGCGCTCTGGGGGTCCTTGAGCCCGTTGCCGGTGAGCACGCACGCCACCCGCCGCGCGTCCCCGGCGCCGAAGGCCAGCAGCCCGGCGACGCTGGCCGCCGACGCGGGCTCGCAGAAGATCCCCTCGTCGGAGGCGAGCATGCGGTAGGCCGAGAGGATCTGCTCGTCGGTGACGGCGTTGACCGCGCCGCCGGACGCCGTCATGGCGTTCATGGCGTCCTCCCAGCGGGCCGGGTTGCCGATGCGGATCGCCGAGGCCACCGTCTCGGGGTGCTCGACGGGGGCGCCGTGGACGAGCGGGGCCGCCCCCGCGGCCTGGAAGCCCAGCATCCGCGGCCGGCACTCGGTGTCCGAGAAGCCGCGCCAGTAGGCGGTGATGTTGCCGGCGTTGCCGACGGGGATGCAGAGCGCGTCGAGCTCGGAGTCGAGCTCCTCGGCGATCTCGTAGGCGGCCGTCTTCTGGCCCTCCATGCGGAACTCGTTGACCGAGTTGACGAGCGAGATCGGGTGGGTGGAGCTGAGCTGGCGGACGAGGGTGAGGGCCACGTCGAAGTTGCCGTTGAGCGCAATAACCCGGGCGCCATGCATGAGCGCCTGGGCCAGCTTGCCGGTGGCGATCTTGCCGTCGGGCACGATCACCGCGCACTTCAGGCCGGCCCGGGCGGCGTAGGCGGCGGCGCTCGCGGCCGTGTTGCCGGTGGACGCGCACACGATGGCCTCCGCTCCCTCCCGGACGGCCGCCGACACCGCACAGGTCATCCCGCGGTCCTTGAAGGAGCCGGTGGGGTTCAGGCCCTCGAGCTTGCACCACACCTCGGCGCCGACGCGCTCGGAGAGCGTGGGCGCCAGGATCAGCGGCGTGCTGCCCTCGCCCAGGGAGACCACGGGGTCCCCGGGCGCGAACGGCAGGTGCTCGCGGTAGCGCTCGATCAGTCCGTGCATCGCGGCCGAGGATGCCAGACGCCGGGGCGCCGGCCGTTACTCGACGTCGAGGACGACCTTGCCGGTGGCGCCGCGCTCGTCGAGCAGGATGAGCGCGTCGGCGGCGTTTTCCAGCGCGAACCGCGCCCCGACGACCGGGTTGATCTCCCCCGCCTCGATCATGCCCTCGATCTCACGGCCGATGCGCTCGGTCCGCTCGGGCCAGCCGATCACCGACGCTCCCCACCCCGCACCGATCACCTCGGTGTTGTTGAGCAGCAGCCGGTTGACGCGGACCTCCGGGATCGACCCGCCGGTGAACCCGACCACGACGACCCGGCCGAACTCCCGCAGCGAGCGCAGGCTGTCGGTGAAGCGGTCGCCGCCCACCGGATCGAGCACGACGTCGGCGCCACCGTCGGTGAGCTCGCGGACATGATCCTTCCAGGGGCCGTCGGAGCGGACCACCTCATCGGCGCCGGCCCGGCGTGCCACCGCCTCCTTGGCGTCGCTGGAGACGACGCCGATGGTCCGGGCCCCGCGCGCCTTGGCGACCTGGAGCGAGGCCGTGCCGACCCCGCCGGCCGCGCCATGAACGACGACCGTCTCGCCCTCGGCCAGCCGGCCGCGCCCGACCAGGGCGAAGTACGCGGTGTGATAGTTGAGGACGAGGGCCGCGCCCTGGGCGTAGTCCCAGGCGTCGGGGATCTTGAAGGTGAAGTACGCGGGCGCGACGGCAGCCTCGGCCCACGCGCCCAGCATGCAGAACGCCGCCACGCGGTCGCCGGGCTTGAGGTGGGATTCGCCGTGGACCTCGCGGACGATGCCGCCGACCTCGGAGCCGGGGATGAACGGGAGGTCGGGCTTCACCTGGTACTCGCCGCGGGTCTGGAGCAGCTCGGGGAACGAGACCCCGGCGGACTTGACCTCGACGATGACGCCGCTGCCCGGGGTCATGGGGTGCTCACGGGCCGGCTCGGGCACGTCGTTGAGAGCCAGGGCGGTGGCGGGGCCCGAGAGGTCGGTGATCTGGACGGCGCGCATCGACGCCGGGGATCCTCTCACACGAACTCCTCTTCGATGACCCTGATCGCCCGCGGGGGCGCGCGCATCGCCGAGAGCGCCGCGATCTCCGCCATCGCCGCGAAGAACTTGGACTCCAGAACGGGGTGAACCACCATCACCAGCCGCGCCTGGTCCTCCAGGCCCTTCTGGACCACCGACTTCACCGAGACGTCCTGCTCGGCGAGGACGTGGGCGACGCGGGCGAGCACGCCCGGCTCGTCGGCCACCTCCAGGTAGAGGTAGAAGGACGACATGACGTCGGTGACGATCCGCAGCGACTCGATCGCCGGCGGCGTCGAGGCGGGCGGGATCATCGCGCTGATGACGTCCCCCAGCACAGCGCTCGCGGTCTGGGGCCCGCCGGCGCCCGGCCCGCTCATGGTGATCTCGGTGATCGCCTCCGACTCGACGGTGACCGCGTTGAAGGGACCGTTGACCGAGGCCAGCGGATGCCCGGGATACAGGAACGCGGGGTACACGGTGACCGACAGCCCGTCAGAGCCCACCCGCCCGGCGGTGCCGATGAGCTTGAGGCCCAGGCCGAGGTCGCGGGCGTACTCCAGGTCATCAGGCTGGATGTGCTCGATGCCCTCGTAGCGGACCTGGTCGATGTGGACCGGCGTCTCGAAGGCCAGGCGCGCGATGATCGCCATCTTGGCCGCCGCGTCCTTGCCGTTGACGTCCTCTGTGGGGTCGGCCTCGGCGTAGCCCAGGCGCTGCGCCTCGGCCAGCGCCGCCGCGAAGGTCTCCCCCGTCCGCGCCATCTCGGTGAGGATGAAGTTGGTGGTGCCGTTGACGATCCCGTGCACGCGGTCGATGGTCGCTCCGGCCAGCGACTCCTGGAGCACGCGGATGACGGGGACGACGCCGGCGACGGCACCCTCGAAGCGCAGCTGCACGCCCTGGACCCGAGCCTCCTCCCACAGCTCCTCGCCGTGGTGGGAGAGCAGCTGCTTGTTGGCGGTGACGACGTGCTTGCCGGCCCGCATCGCCGCCAGCAGGTACTCGCGCGCCGGCTCCAGCCCGCCGATCAGCTCGACGATGAGATCAGACCCGTCCAGGATGTCCGTAAAGGATCCGCGGCTGCGGGTCAGCACGCCCGAGAGCTCGGGGCGGAGCCCGGTGATGCGGGCGATCCGGTCCGCCTGGCGGGGCAGCAGGTCGGCGAAGGCGGCGCCGACGGTCCCGTGCCCCAGCAGCCCGACGCGGAAGGTGTCGCCCTGGGGGGCCACTAGTTGCCGTTCCCGTGGTCCACGTCCCGGCTCATCAGGTCGGCGTAGGTCTCGCGGCGGACGACGACGCGGGCCTCGCCGTTGCGGACGAACACCACGGGCGGGCGCGGGACGCCGTTGTAGTTGTTGGCCATCGCGTAGCCGTAGGCCCCGGTCGCGGGCGTCACCACGACATCGCCGGGCACGGGGTGGGGCAGGCGGGCGTCGCGGACGATGACGTCGCCGGACTCACAGTGCTTGCCGGCCACGTGGCAGACCGTGTCGCCGGGGTTCAGGGGCCGGTCGGCGATGATCGCCTCGTAGCGGGCGCCGTACATCATCGGACGCAGGTTGTCCGACATGCCTCCGTCGACGGCGACCCAGGTCGAGACGTTGCGCTTGATCGTCTGCACCGTGTAGAGGGTGACGGTGGAGTTGGCCACCAGCGCCCGGCCGGGCTCGAGCAGCAGGCGCTTGTCGGGCCCGAGCTCCGCGTGGACCGCGTCGACGATGGCCTCCACCCACCGCTCGGCGCTGGGTGGCTGCTGGTCGGGGGTGTAGGCGGCGGCCAGCCCTCCGCCGAGGTTGTAGACCGGGAAGTCGCCGAGCGAGGCGATGGCGCGTATCGCGGCACGGAAGGGCTCGAGCTCGAACAGTTGTGACCCGATGTGGAAGTGCAGCCCCTGGAGGTTGAGCCACCGGTGGGCGTCCAGCGCGGCGATCGCCTCGCGGGCCTGATCGAGCGAGAAGCCGAACTTGGAGTCGGCCTGGCCGGTGGAGATGGCCTGGTGGGTGTCCCCCGCGACACCGGGAGTGACGCGGATGAGGACGTCCTGGCGGATCGCGGCGTCGGCGGCGATCGCGGCCAGGCGGTCGATCTCGTGGCGGGAGTCGAGCACGATGTGGCCGACCCCGGCGGCGAGGGCCTCGCGCAGCTCGGACTCGGACTTGGCGTTGCCGTGCATGTAGGTGCGCTGCGCGTCAAAGCCCGCCCTCAGCGCCAGGGCCAGCTCGCCGCCGGAGGCGACGTCGCAGGCCAGGCCCTCGTCGGCGAGGACGCGGTACACCGCGGTGCACGGGAACGCCTTGGAGGCGAACAGGACGTCGTAGTCGCGGTGGCGCGCGGCGAGCGCGTCAGCGAAGGCGCGGGCCCGGGCGCGCAGGTCATCCTCCACGACCACGTAGGCCGGCGTCCCGTAGTCGCGGGCGAGCTCGAGGGCATCGCAGCCGCCCAGCTCCAGGTGGCCGCGCTCGTTGACCCGGCTTCCCAGGGGGTAGACGTGTGACAGCTCGCTGGCGGTGGCACTCACGCGACGTGTGCCCCCTGGTAGCCGCGGTGCGTGGAGCGCGAGACCCGGGGGCCGGCAGGCAAGGACGCAGGACCCGACGTGCAGCAGCGCTGCACGAGGGTCCGAGGACGCAGCGTGGCGGGAATCACTTCCCACCCGCCCGCGATACACGTGGCGAGGTTGCCGGGGGGTGCACGCAAGGAAAGATATGGTCTTCGGCCTGCGCACCGTCACCCCGCTGCTTCCCGCCGAGACCGCCGACGTCGACGGCCTGGCCTACACGCTCTGGCTGCCGCCCGCGCCCCAGCCGCCCGCTCGTGCCGGCATCGTGGTCCTGCACGGGGCCGACTCCTGCAAGGAGAGCCACCACGATTTCGCGCGGGCAGCGGTGGCGCTCGGGCTCGGGGTCATCTGTTTTGACCAGCGTGGCCATGGCGAGAGCGGTGGCGAGCTGGGCCCGGGCGTCGTGCAGGACGTCGCCGCGGTCGCGGCGCGGCTCCGCGACGCGCTCGGGGACGCCGAGGCGCCGCTCGCGGTCCGCGGCTCGAGCATGGGCGGCTATCTGACGATCCTGGCCGCCCCGGTGGTTGGGGCGCGCGCCGCGGTGGCGATCTGCCCCGCGAGCGCGGACGGCCTGCGCCGCGGCCTGGCCGAGGGCCGCTTCGGGTTCGCCGCAGACCGGCCGGGCCTGGAGGCTTTCCTGGCCGAGCACGACCTCATGCTGGCCGCCGGCCAGCTGACGATCCCGCTGCTACTGCTGCATGCCGAGGGAGACGAGCGCGTCCCGATCGCCCACTCGCGCGAGCTGGCGGAGGTGCTGACGGTCCCGGGTAGCCGGCTCATCGCCGTGCCCGGCGGGCATCACCGCTCCATCCAGCACGACGAGGAACTGCAGGCCGTGAGCCTGCGCTTCATCCAGCGGTCGCTGGGTCTGGCCCGCTGACGCGGCGGGTGGGGCGGGCGTTTGGGCCGGCGCTGACGCGGCGGCTCAGCGGCCGTGGGGGCAGGCGCGGCTGGCGGAGGCGTTGCTGCTGTAGTGCGCGTCGGCGAGGCCGGAGACGATGTGCGCCGTGGGGGTGCCGGAGACCCCGGTGCGAGCGACCGGCGCGATGTTCACCGGCACGCGGTTGGTGGGACTGCTCGTCGGGGTCGACGTCGTGCTGGTGCTCGTGCTGGTGCTCGTGCTGGAGCTCGATGAGCTCGAGCTTGACGTGCTGGTGGCGCTGGACGAGGCGCCCGACGATTGGGACGTCACCCGGACGACCGGGGTCCCGGTCGGGTGGGTCCCGACGATCGGCGGCGGGGTGACGGTGCCGCTGCCGGCCTTGACGACGGTGGTGATGGTGCTGGCGCCCGAACCGGAGCCGCTTCCCGAGCCGGAGCCGCCGGAGCCGGAGCCGGAGCCGGAGCCGCCTGAGCCGGAGCCGCCGCCCGAGCCGGAGCCGGAGCCTGGGCCGGAGCCGGAGCCGGTGGACACGGGAGTGGCGGGCGTGCTCACGACGGGGGTGGGCGTGGCCACCACCGGCGTCGCGGGCGTCGTGGTGACGGTCGTCGTGCCCGAGCCGGTGGTGCCGGTGCTGCCGGACCCCGTGCTGCCGCTGCCCGAGCCGCCCGTGGTCGGCGTGGAGCTCTGCGTGGGCTGCCGGCCGGGCACCGGCCGCGAGATCGTCCCGGCCGTCGAGTGGTGCGCCGCGGCGTGGCTCGCCGTGCCGTGCCCCACCTGCGCGAGCAGGGTGCTGCGCTTGTTGGCGACCGCGGCGGGGACGCCGGCGGCGCCGGTCGCGCCGGCGGATTGCGGCTTGACGACGGTGACGGACGCCAGCCCGCGAGAGGCGTGGGAGCCGGGCTTGGGGTGCGCGGTCAGCGTCTGCGTGGCCGGCGAGCCGATGCCGCCGAGCTTGGGCCACCCGTTGTAGGTGACGATGGCGCTGCCGAGCACGAAGAGAATCGAGGCAGCGAGAACCAGAGTTCCCGCAGTTCCCAGGCCGGCGAGGTAGGCACGAGTTGCGCGCACGAGTAGTTAATCGGCGCCTGACGCTCGACCTTTAATCGGATGCGCTGGGGCGGGCGTCAGCGCGCCCAGCACCCCGGTTGCCGGTCCATCGCGGCAGACCTGTGCCTACGGGGAATTCATCGGCAGCGTTCAGGGGCGGCTTAGCCCATCTGGCAACATCTGGACACTATGGCCGCTCCCAAGTCATTCGGTCGCGACCGGGGTCTCCAGACCCGGATGCTCGCGACGTCGTTCCTGCTGGGCCTCGTCTACGTCGTGCTGATCGCGGTCCTGATCGCAGCGGGCGCCGGCGCGGTCACGGTGGCCGTCATCGCCGGCGCGCTCTTCCTGGTGCAGTACTTCACCGCCGACAAGCTGGCGCTGGCGTCGATGGGCGCGCACGAGGTGACCGCTGAAGAGGCCCCGGAGCTCCACGGCACGATCGAGCGGCTCTGCATCCAGGCCAACCTGCCGATGCCCAAGGTGGCGATCGCCGACACGCCGATGCCCAACGCGTTCGCGGTGGGCCGCTCTCCCAACACCGCGACCGTCTGCGCCACGACCGGCCTCCTGAGCCTGCTCAACCAGGCCGAGCTGGAGGGCGTCCTGGGCCACGAACTGACGCATATCGCCAATCACGATGTCATGTACATGACGATCGCCAGCTTCTTCGCGTCGATCGCCGCCTTCATCGTCCAGTTCGGCTTCCTCTTCGGCGGCGGCTTCGGAGGCGGAAACAACCGCGACAACAACAACAACGGCGGTTTCCTGGTCGTGGTCCTGGTCTCCGGGATCGTCTACGTGGTCTCCTATCTGCTCCTGCAGGCGCTCTCGCGCTACCGCGAGTTCGCGGCCGACCGCGGCTCGGCGCTCATCACCGGCCGCCCGAGCGCGCTGTCCTCGGCGTTGCTGAAGATCTCCAACCAGATGGATCAGATCCCGCAGCGCGACCTCCGGGCCGCCTCGGGCGAGCTGGCCGCCTTCTACATCTTCCCGCCGAAGGTCAAGTCGACCGTGGCGACGCTCTTCTCCACCCACCCGCCGCTCGAGGCCCGCCTCGAGGCGCTGGCCCGGTACGAGTCCCAGCTGCAGGGCACCGCCCGCTAGGCGCCCGGCGACCCGGCATGGGCTTCCTGGACATCCTCACGGGCAGGCGCAAGCTGGCCCAGCCGGCCCAGGACCGCCTGTTCGCCATCAGCACCGCCTACGTCACCTTCGAGACCGGGCTCGAGATCACGTCGCGCGGGACCGCCGCCATCGTCTTCCAGTCGCTGGCGACCGCGGACTTCAGCTCGATCGTGCGCGAGACCGAGGAGGTGGTGCGGGCGACCGCGTCTGACAGCGCGACGACGGTGGAGAACTCGACCGACAGCTTCGGCTTCAGCTGGCTGGTGCTGCGCGGCAGCGACTTCGACAGCCTCGTCGTCGGCATCAACGCGGTGTCGGAGGCGCTCCAGGCCGGCGGCTACGGCGAGCGGCTGCTGTGCTCGGTGTTCTCATTCCAAGATGGGCAGCAGCGGGCGCTGTACTGGATCTACAACTACAAGCGCGGCTTCTTCTACCCCTTCGTCCCGTCCGGCGCGCAGCAGCGCGACAACGAGCGCGAGCTTGTCCTCAAGGCCCAGGCGGCCAACGAGCTTCCGATCGAGCCGGAGCTCAGCCGCTGGTTCCCGCTGTGGGGTATCCCCGTCTGACCCGTGTAAGGTCGGTGTCGGAGTCCTGCCCAACGGCGTCGCTGCCGCCTGCAGGTGCGCTAGGCTCCGAAACCCTGGCCAACTGCGCCTTAAGCAGAGCCTAACCTTCTTGCAGCGCCGCCTCGGGCGCGCGCGTGCCATTCGGAACGGACAAGGAGACACCTTGCGCATACTGATTCTCGGTGGAGACGGCTTCTGTGGTTGGCCGACGTCCCTGCACCTCTCGGCTTCTGGACACGACGTCGCCATCGTGGACAACCTCGCTCGGCGCAAGGCCGACGTGGAGCTCGAGGCTGATTCGCTGACCCCGATCACGCCGATCGGGACCCGCCTGGAGACCTGGCGTGAGCTGACCGGCCGCGAGATCCCGTACTACAACTTCAACGTCGCCGAGAACTACCGGGTGATGCTCGACCTCCTCAACGAGTGGCAGCCCGAGGCGATCGTGCACTTCGCCGAGCAGCGCGCGGCGCCGTACTCGATGAAGAGCCCGTGGCACAAGCGCTACACGGTCAACAACAACGTCAACGCCACGCACAACCTCCTGTGCGCCCTGGTCGAGTCCGAGCTGGACGCCCATGTCGTCCACCTCGGGACGATGGGCGTCTACGGCTACGGGACCGCCGGCGTCAAGATCCCCGAGGGATACCTCCGTGTCCGCATCGACACCGACGAGGGCACCGAGGTCGAGCAGGAGATCCTCTACCCGGTCAACCCGGGCAGCGTCTACCACATGACCAAGACCCAAGATCAGCTCCTGTTCGCGTTCTACAACAAGAACGACGGCACCCGGGTCACGGACCTGCATCAGGGCATCGTGTGGGGCACCCAGACCGCCGAGACCCGTCTGGACGAGCGGCTCACCAACCGCTTCGACTACGACGGCGACTACGGCACGGTGCTCAACCGCTTCCTCATGCAGGCCGCGGTCGGCTACCCGCTCACGGTGCACGGCACCGGCGGCCAGACGCGCGCCTTCATCCACATCCAGGACACCGTCCGGTGCATCCAGCTGGCCATCGAGAACGCGCCCGAGCAGGGTGAGCGCGTCCGGGTCTTCAACCAGATGACCGAGTGCCATCGCGTGCGCGACCTGGCCAAGCTCGTGTCCAGCCTCACCGGCGCGGAGATCGACTACGTCGACAACCCGCGCAAGGAGGCGGCGGAGAACGAGCTGTTCGTGGCCAACGATCACCTGCTCGAGCTCGGCCTGGACCCCATCCGCCTGCAGGACGATCTGCTCACCGAGGTGACCGAGATCGCCCGCCGGTACGCGGATCGCTGTGACCGGACCAAGATCCCGTGCAGCTCCAAGTGGATCCAGCGCCGCACCGAGACGGTGCCGGCAGCCACCGCATAACCACCGCGTAGCCGCCGGGCACACGCCAGATCCGCGACAGCCGCTGGTCGTCCTCAATCGTCGCGCCGCCGTCCGGCCGACGATCACGGGTGTCGAACGCTGGGCGCACGAGGTCATCGGCCGGCTGACGGCGCTGGGCCCCGACCGGTACGTCGTCGCGCAGCCGAGGCCGCGGGCGCAGCGCCGGCTGCTGGGCCAGGCCTGGGAGCAGCTCGTTCTGCCGGCCCGGGCCTCGGCGCTGCAGGCCGCGCTGGTCTTCTCACCGGCCAACCTGGCGCCGCTGGCCTGGCCGCGCAACGTGCTGGTCATGCACGACGCCGCGGCGCTGCGCGAGCCCCAGGCCTACTCGCGCGCCTACCGCGCCTGGCACGCCACCGCCGGGCTGGCGGCCGCACGGCGCGCGCTCGGGGTCATCACCGTGTCGGAGTTCAGCCGCCGCGAGCTGATCGACCTGGCCGGGCTTGACCCGTCACGGCTGACGGTGATCCCCGGAGGCGTGGACGCGCGCTTCGCGCCCGGCGCGGACCGGGCGCGCGCGGCCGAGCGCCTGGCCCTGGCGCGGCCGTACGCGCTGACGGTGGCCACCGACGATCGCCGCAAGAACGTCGAGAAGCTCGCGCCGGTGGCGAGGGCGCTCGCCACCGACGGGATCGAGCTGGTATGGGCCGGTGACCGGCGGTCGTACTTCGCCGCCGCCGCCGAGGCCGCGGGCGTGCGCAGCCTGGGCTACGTCGACGACGCCGACCTCCCGGGGCTGTACGCCGGGGCGCGGGCGTTCGTGCTGCCGTCACGCTATGAGGGCTTCGGGCTGACCTGCCTGGAGGCGATGGCCTGTGGCACGCCGGTCGTCGCCGCCGACCGGGCGGCGCTACCGGAGACCTGTGGCGACGCGGCGCTCCTGGTGGACCCCGACGACAGCGCCGCCCTGACCCGGGCGGTGCGGATCGCCGCGACGGACGTGGCCGCCCGCGAGGCGATGCGCGCCGCCGGGCTGCGGCGGGCCGCTCAGTTCAGCTGGGACCGGACCGCGGAGCGGGTGGATGCCCTGCTGATGGAGCTTGCGGGCCGAGTTTCGACGAGCTGATGGCGCGGCTGTGGGCTGTGGGCTGTGGTCGTGCTCCGGCTCACCCGGAGAACGTCAACTGCAGCTGGGGAGGATGGAGCGGGTGGTGGCGGCCGGCGCGAGACCGGGTTGGCGGGTCGCTGCTCTGTGAGAGGCATTTCCTCTCACAGATCGGGGGCGTCCGGGTGGTTGTGGGAGATCTTCCCCGCTATGGAATGAAGATCTCCCAAGACCCTCAATGTGGGCCGGTTCCGGAGCGTTTTGGGGCTGATTCTGAGAGGTAAACCCACCCACGGATCCGCCAGCGAGGCCGCGGTGCCACCTTCCCAAGCCCGCCGTTGACGTTCGCCGACACCCAGGGCAGACGCCGGCGGCAGACCGCGGCCGGCGGCAGACCGATGCCGGCGGCAGACCGAGGCCGGCTCAGCCCAACCACGCGCTAGCCCGGGATCAGGCCCTCGCCCTGGAACTCCCGCCTGGCCTCCGCGAGAGAGACATCGGAGGGCGGCAGGATGATGTCTGAGCCGACGAGCTCGTCGGCTCCCACGGGGTGACCCTTGGTGCGCACGTAGTCGAGCAGGCGCCCGAACACCTCGTGGAACGCCTGCTCGTCGCTAGCCTCGCAGCTGGCAACGGCCTTGTTGTCCAGCTCGTTCAAGCCGGGGGCGTCCTCGTCGGACACCTCGTACTGGCCCTCGTTGGAGATGCGGACGATCACTGGGCCTGCTCCTGGCCCGCGCTCGCGCTCTCACCCCCGGGCGTCGGCGCGCCGGCGCCCAGCTCGCCCTTGGCGGCATTGCCGCCACCGAGCTCGGCCTTCATCTTGGCCAGCTCGGAGTCGACCTCGCTGGTGCTCGACAGCTGCTTGAGCTGGCGGTCGATGTCGTCCTCACCGGGGCCGATCTGAGTGAGATCCTCGAACGTGCCGGAAGCCTCGAGCTCCTGCACGGCGCTGGCGCGCGCCCGCATGTTCTCGGTCTTGTCCAGCGCGCGCTGCATGGCCAGGCCGACGTCGGCCATCTCCTCGCCGACGCCTGTGGCGGCTTCCGAGATGCGGACCTGGGCCTCGGCCGCGGAGTACTGGGCCTTGATGACCTCTTTCTTGGAGCGGAACTGCTCGATCTTGGAGCGCAGCTTCTGCTCCGACGCGGTCATCTGCTCCTGCTGCTGCTCGAGCTGGGCGATCTGCGAGTCGAGCGACTGGAGCTCGGTCTGCAGAGCGCTCTTGCGCTCCAGTGCGGTGCGGGCGAGATCCTCGTTGCCGGCGGCCAGGGCCTGACGGGCCTGCGTGTCGAGCTTGACCACCTGCGCCTGGTACTTCTCCTCCTGCAGCTGGAGGCGCTTCTTCGAGGTGACGACGTCCGCGATTCCCTTCTTGACGTTCTGGAGCAGTTCGATCTGTTTCTGGTAGCTGTACTCCAGAGTCTCGGACGGGTCCTCGGCCCGGTCCAGCAGTTTGGAGATCTTGGCTTTGATGACGGTGGACATGCGCCCGGAAAGGCCCGGCATCGCATCCTCCTTGGCGAGTTCTTTACTGGCGCTACGAAGCGTAGCCGCTGGCGGCCCTCCGGTCGTTGCGGTCCGCACGAGGGGCGCGATGAACCGCCCGCCCCGCAGCAATAGGATCACGCGATGGACGCAAAGGCCGCAGCAGACTCGCGCGCGGAGATCACCCACCTGATGGGGGTCACCGACGCCAACAACCGGGGCAACATCCACGGCGGGACCATCATGAAGCTCGCCGACGAGGCCGCCGCAATAGCGGCGATCAAGCACTCACGCCAGCGGGTGGTCACGGGCGGCATGGACCGGATGGACTTCCTGGTGCCGATCTATGTCGGCGAGCTCGTCACGTTCCGGGCCACAGTCAACGCGGCCTGGCGGACCTCGATGGAGGTCGGCGTGCGCGTCGAGGCCGAGAACCCGATGACCGGGAGCCGCCGTCACACCAACACGGCGTACCTGACGATGGTGGCGCTCGACGAGGCCGGCGATCCCGCGCCGATCCCGCCGCTGCTGGCGCTCACGCCAACTGAGACGCGCCGCAATCGTGAGGCCGAGCTGCGACGCGCCAACCGTCTGGCCGAGCGCGAGGAGATCGTCGCTCGTCGCGCCCAGGAGGCCCGGCGCGAGGCCCGGGACGACGACGCCCGGGAGCGCGGCGAAGTCTGAGGGCGCACCAAGGCGCCAGGACGCCGCGAAGCCTCAAAAAACGCAGCGCCAGCCGGCTGACGGTTGGACCAACAGCTCAGCCGACCGGCGCTGTCCTCCGAGTCGGCGGCTGCTCAGAGGTCCGACGGATGACGGGCCATGAAGCCCGCGGTGCTGTCCATGATCGGGCGCCAGCGGGGGCCCGTGCCGGGCGCGGGGTGCGGATCGCCCTCGCGTGAGGTGTCCAGCCGGATCCCGGCGATCTCGATGAAGGCGTGGCCGGGGTTGGTGTAGACGGTGATCCACTGCCCGATGCCCTTTGAGCCCCAGCTCTCCATCTCGCCGGAGTCCTCGGAGACCTTGAGCAGGCCCGCCGCGTGCAGGACGTAGGAGACGGAGCCCGAGCAGTCGTAGGCGGAGTCCTTCCACTTCCCGTGGCCGCCGCCCACCGCATAGGGCTTCAGGCGGATCTGGTTTCCGGCCCAGATCGCCTGCTTGACCTGCATCGGTGCATATGCCGGGGCATAGGCGACGCCCTTGATGATCTTGGCGACGCTCCCCGAGACGGTCGGGTGCTGGGGCGTGCTCGGCGGGGCGGGCAGCGCAGCCAGACCGGCGCCGCCGGTGGCGGCAGGCTGGTCGGTGCTCTGAGTCTGGGACGGCTGGGTCTGGGACGTCGGCACTCCGGCTCCGCCGGTTCCCCCCGCGGCTGAGGCGGAAGACGCGCCCGTCAGCGCGCACAGCGCCAAGGCAGGGATGAGCAGTCGTTTTAGCGGCAAATCTCTCTCTTTCGTGGGCCGGCGGGGTTAGCTGTCGGGCTGGCGCGAAAAGAGCCTGCGCCTCCCGCGGATCCACCGCGGGATTAGCCCCAAGGGAACTCTGGGTCCCCCGCTCCGCGGATGTGACTGGGCCCGCGGATTAGGCGAGCGGCAATATACCGATTTGTCCGGCGACGAGTCATAACCATGATCTGGGGCGGCGAGCGCCCGGCTTGACTCGCGCGCTCCGGGCACGCTCTCGCTAACGTCCCGCCCGCATGAGAGCCCGCGTATCCCGTGGCGCCCGGACAGGCGCGATGCCGGCGATCGCCACGCTCGTGGCTCTCGCGCTGAGCGCGTGCGGCGGGGGCACCAAGCTGCTGCACAGCACCACCACGACGCACCAGAGCGCCAACGGAGGCATCTCGGCGTCGACGCCGCACGCGGCGCAGGAACTCGGCTTCCCCACCGTCGCGACCAAGAACACCACCCGGGTGCCCGGAGCCGACCCGGTCGCCGATGCCGCCGGCGTGGCGGTCGCCGTGTTCCCGTCGGTCGGCGCGGGCACTCACCCCACGGCGGTCACGCTCGCCCCGACCGACGACTGGCAGGCCGCCATCGCGGCGTCGGTGCTGATGGCGCCCCCCATCCATGCCCCGGTGCTGCTTTCGGGCAGCACCTCGCTGCCCCCGGCGACCGCCGACACGCTGACGAAGCTGGCCCCCACGGGGTCCGGGCCGGCCAACGGCGCTCAGGTCATCCGCATCGGCGCGGTGCCCACCGTCAAGGGCATGCGCTCCGCCGCGATCAACGGCAGCGACCCCTACACGCTGGCGGCCGGCATCGACCGCTTCGTCTCAGCCGTCTCCGGGCAGCCGAGCAGCGACGTGGTGATCGCGTCGGCCACGAGTCCCGCGTACGCGATGCCCGCGGCCGGCTGGGCGGCCGAGAGCGGTGACCCGATCCTCTTCGTCGGCGCCTCCGGCGTTCCGGCGGCGACCCGCCAGGCCCTCCTGGCCGATTCCAAGCCCCACATCTACGTGCTGGGCCCGTCCAACGTGATCTCGGACGCGACCATGGCCCAGCTGGGCAAGTACGGGACGGTGAAACGGGTCAGCGGCGCCGATCCCGCCGCCAACTCCGTGGCCTTCGCCATCTACCGGGATCCCGCCTGCCCCTTCGGCCAGGCCTGCGCGCACGTGCCCAACAGCTTCGGGTGGGCGCTGCGCAGCCCCGGGCACGGGTACGTGCTGCTCAATGCCGCGCGCCCGCTCGACGCCGCCGCCGCGGCCGCCCTCTCGGCCAGTGGAGATTACGGTCCCGACCTGCTGGTGGAGAATGCCTCTACCCTTCCCAAGCCCGTGCTCGACTACTTCCTCAACTACGCGACCCCGGGCTACACCCAGGAGGGACCCACCGTGGCGGTTTACAACCACGCGTGGATGATCGGGGACGAGAGCGCCGTCTCGGTCGCGGTCCAGGCGGAAGTGGACCGGCTGCTCGAGGTGGTCCCGCAGAACGGAAACGGGAGCGGCCAGTGAGCCAGTCCGAGCATCCCGACCGGCTGGCGACTAAGCACGAGACGACCGTCGAGGACGTCCGCCAGCTCATGGGCGCCTCGACGCCGCACTTCGCGCTTCAGTTGCGCGAGCGGATCCGCAACCTCATCCGAGGCCTCCCGGCGGGCCATCCCGCACGTGTCGAGGGCGAGCGAGAGATCGCCCGCCTCGATACCATCGCGTTCGCCGGCGAGACGCGCGGGCACGCCGGCGAACCCGGGCTGACGCCGCTGCGCAGCGTCGGTCACGGCCCCGGCGACGGCTCCTGAATCGCCTCGCGCTCGGGGCAGGCGGCGGCCGCGCGGCGTCGAACCTCGTTACCGCACCCCGGACGCACGGCTACCGTTAACCCTGAGAGATGAGTGAACAACGGTCCGTATCGGTCATCGGTCTCGGTCGCGTCGGCCTGCCGCTGGCGCTCTGTTTCGCCGATCGCGGCCTGCGCGTGCTGGGCGTCGACCACGATCAGACGATCCTGGACTCCGTGCGATCGGGCCGGATGCCGTTCATGGAAGCGGGCACCCAGGAGCTCCTGGACCGCGTGCGGCAGAGCGGGCGGCTGGAGCTGTCCGATCGCGCCGCCGACGCCGCCCGGGCCGATGACATCGTCATCACCATCGGGACGCCGTCGTTCTCGCATGTCGAGTCAGACCTGCGCCAGGTCCGCGCCGCCGTCGACGACCTGCTGCCGTTGCTGCGCCCCGGCCACGCGCTGATCCTGCGCTCGACCATCGCCCCGGGCACCACCGAGTTCGTCGCCGGCTATCTGGAGAAGCGCCGCGGGCTGCGGGTCGGCGAGGACGTGTTCGTCGCCCACGCGCCCGAGCGGATCGCCGCGGGCAAGTTCCTGCAGGAGATCACGTCGCTGCCGTGCATCGTCGGCGGCGTGGGCGAGAGCTCCACCGAGCACACCGCCAACCTCTTCAGCGTCTTCGGCGCGCCGATCGTGAAGACCTCGCCGGTTCAGGCCGAGCTGGCCAAGATCTGGACCAACATCCTGCGCTACGCCACCTTCGCGCTCCCCAACCTGCTGATGATGGACTGCGAGAGCTACGGGGCCAACGTGTTCGAGGTCATCGACCTGATCAACCGCGACTATCCCCGCGGCGGCATCGCCATGCCGGGGATGACCGCCGGCACGTGCCTGCGCAAGGACTTCGCCTTCTCCGAGGAGCGTTCCCACGCGCCCGGCATGCTGCTGGCGGTCTCGCGCGTGAACGAGGGCGTCCCCCTGTTCCTGGTGGAGGGGATCAAGCGCCGCATCGGCAGCCTCTCCTCGCGCAAGGTCGCGGTGCTGGGCCTGACCTTCAAGCGCGACACCGACGACGAGCGCGACTCGCTCTCGCCCAAGCTCATCCGCCTGCTCGAGCGCGAGCTGGCCGATGTCGCGGTCTGCGATCCACACGCCGGCACCCCGACCCAGTCCCTGGCCGACGCGGTCCGCGACGCCGACGTGGTCATCGTGGCCACCAACCACTCCCAGTTCGAGCATCCCGAGACGCTGCGCGAGATCCGCGCGCTCGCCTCCGACGACTGCCTGCTGGCCGACCCGTGGGACACCCTCGGCACCGCCCAGGTGTTCGTGTTCGCCGCCGAGACAGCCGCGCTGCTCGGGGACTCGGCGGGCGTCGACGCCTCGCCGGACGCCGCCCACTGATGGCCCGGGTCCTGGTCACGGGCGGTGCCGGCACCGTCGGGTCGGCCGTCGTGCGCCGCCTGCTGCGCGACCCGGACTTCGAGGTGCGGATCGCCGACCATCGCCCAGCGCCGGCGTGGATGCGCGAGGGCTGCGAGCTGCACGAGGGTGACCTGCGCGACCTCGACGTCGCGCGCGAGGCGCTCGCCGGGTGCTCCCACGTCATCCACTTGGCCGCGATCGTCGGGGGGATCGCCAACTTCCACAAGCTCCCCTTCACCCTCACTGAGGTCAACAATGCGCTCACGGGCGCGATCGTGCACGCGGCGGTGGAGCAGGACGTGACGCGGCTGGTCTATGTGTCGTCCTCGATGGTGTTCGAGCGCGCCACCGAGTTCCCCACCGCCGAGACCCATCTCGACACGTGCGCGCCGCCGCGCTCGGCCTACGGCTTCTCCAAGCTCTCGGGCGAGGTCTATGCGCGCGCCGCCCACGACCAGCATGGTCTGCCCTTCACGATCTGCCGCCCCTTCAACGCCTACGGTCCGGGCGAGCTGCCCGACCGGGATGAACCGGGGATCGCCCACGCCGTCCCCGACCTCATCGCCAAGGTGCTGGCCGGGCAGCGCCCGCTGCAGATCTTCGGCTCCGGCGAGCAGACGCGCACCCTCACCCACGTCGACGACATCGCCGACGGGATCGTCACCGCGATGGCCTCGGCCGCGGGCGAGAACGAGGACTTCAACATCTCGGCCTCCGAGGAGCACACCGTCGCGGAGATCGCCACGCTCATCTGGGAGGCCTGCGGCGAGGACCCCGAGCAGCTGGCCTTCGAGCACCTGCCGAGCTTCGAGGTCGACGTGCAGCGCCGCTGGCCGTCGGTGGAGAAGGCCCGCCGGCTCCTGGGCTGGGAATCGCGCATCGACCTGCGTGACGGCCTGGCCGCCACTGTGGCGTGGCTGCGGGAGCAGAGCGCGCAGGCCAGCGCGCCGTGACGGCGATCCCGCGGGAGGCGGCCCTGGGCTTCCAGCGGGGCGCGGCGGACTACGAGCGGGGGCGTCCGGGCTACCCCGAGGCGGCGATCGCGCGCCTCGCCGACGAGCTGGACCTCGGTCCCGAGCGCGTGGTCGTCGATCTGGCGGCCGGCACGGGCAAGCTCACCCGCGCGCTGAGCGGGCTCGGCGCCCACCTGGTGGCGATCGAGCCGGTGGCCGGCATGCGCGAGCAGCTCGAGCGGGCGGTCCCCGGGGTCGAGGTGCTGGACGGCACCGCGGAGCGGATGCCCCTGGACGACTCCAGCGTGAACGCCGTGCTCGTCGCCCAGGCGTTCCATTGGTTCGACGTCCCCGCGTCCGCGGTCGAGATCCACCGCGTGCTGGTCGCAGGCGGCGGCCTCGGGGTGGTGCGCAACGAATGGGACGAGTCGGTGGACTGGATCGTGGAGATGCGGGCGCTCACCGCCAAGCACGCGTCCAGAGTCGAACGTGACCGGTCTGATGACTGGCGCGACGCGCTGGGCGCGACCGGGCTCTTCTCGCCCTATGAGGAGCAGACCTTCCCCAACCCCGTCCGGGTGAGCATCGAGACCCTCCGGGCGCGCATCGCCTCGCTGAGCTTCGTCGCGCTGCTGGATGACGAGCCGCGCCGGCGTCTGCTCGACGAGGTGTCGGACATGGTGGCCGAGCGAGGGCTCGTCGCCGCCGACGGGCTGCTGGATACGCCGTACCGCACCCACGTCACGTGGTGCCGGGGGCTCGAGATGTGAGCTCGGACCTTGACGTCGCCCTGGCCGCCGACCGTGCCGTGCGGCGACGTGCGGCGCGGGAGGCCATCGCGCTGAGTGCGGGCGTGGCGGTGAGGCATCCCGAGCTCCATGACGTCCACTACCTCAACGCCGTACTCCTCGACGGCGGGGCGGTGGACCTGGACGGGGCGGGGGCGGCGGCGGTCGCCGAGCGATTCCTGGGCGATCTCGGTCACCGCCACGTCGTCTTCGACGACCCCGACGCCGGTGAGCGAGCCGCGGCGGAGCTGGCGGGCGCGGGCTGGGAGCGCGGCCGGACGATGTTCATGGTGTTCGCCGGCGACCCGGCGGCGGTGAAGCCCGACGCGCGCGCCCGGCCGGTGTCCGATGCGGAGATGGACGCGCTCCAGCTGGCGAGCCTTCGCGAGCAGGTGCCGGAGGCCGACGCCCGCGACGACCTGGCCGCGCGTCTGCTGGCCACCCAACGCCGCCTGCGGGCGACGACGCCCGCGCGCTGCTTCGGCGCCGGCGCGCCTGCGGAGGCGCCGGTGTCGATGTGCACGCTGTTCCTCGACCCCGACGTCGCGGGCCGGCGCGTGGCGATGGTCACCGACGTCGGGACCCGGGTGGCCCATCGCGAGCGGGGCCTGGGCAGCGCGGTCGTCTCGGCGGCGGTCGCCCACGCGGGCGGCTGGGGCGCGGACCTGATCGTGGTCGGAGCCGACGCCGACGACTGGCCGCAGCTCATGTATGCCGGCCTCGGGTTTGAGGCGGTGGGCCGCCAAGTGACGCTGACGCGGCGCATTTCGGCGGCCCCCGGTTCCGTGTCGGGCGGCGTGTAGCCTCGGCACCGGGATGGACTCCACCCGCTCTTCCGCCACCGCCACCGCCGCCACCGCCGCCGCCGCCGCGCTCGCCGCCGAGGCGATCGCCGACAGCCGGTTCCCCGGACCCTTCGAGGTGGGCTCGTACGCGGCCCAGCTGCGCCGGCGCCTCCAAGAGTTCGCCCGGGTCCAGCTCGCGGGCGAGGTGTGGGGGTTTCGCTCCAGTCGTGTCCGCGTCTACTTCGAGCTGCGCGATGCCCGCGGAGCGCTGCCGTGCTCGATGTGGCGCGATGATTTCGAGCGCCTCGCCGTGACCCTCGCGGACGGGATGCGCGTCGTGGTCGGCGGCGGCTGCGACTACTACCCGGGGAGCGCCGCGTCGTCGCCCACCTTCAGCTTCGCCGTGACCGAGCTGCGTCTCGCCGGCGAGGGCGACCTGCTCGTCCAGCTCGAGCGGCTGCGTCGGCGACTGGATGCCGAGGGCCTGTTCGCGCCCCAGAAGCGCCTGCCGCTGGCCGCGCTGCCCCGGACGATCGGGGTCATCACCGGCGAGAGCGGCAAGGCTCGCGACGACGTCCTGGCGGGCCTGCGCCGCCGCGGCTGGAGCGGCCGGCTCATCTGGGCCTTCGTCCCGGTCCAGGACCGTCACGCGGCGCCGCGGATCGCGGCCGCGCTGCGCGAGCTGGCCGCCACCCCGGAGGTGGAGGTGGTGATCGTCGCCCGCGGCGGCGGCTCGCTGGCCGATCTCTATGCCTTCTGCGACGAGGCGCTGTGCCGGACCGTGGCGCTGCTGCGCGTGCCGGTGATCTCCTCGGTCGGCCACCACACCGACCACACGCTGATCGACGACGTAGCCGCCGTGTCCTGCTCGACGCCCACCCACGCCGCCGAGGCCGCGGTCCCGGTCGACTGCGCCGCCGCGCGCCGGGCGCTCGCCGCGAGCGCCGAGCGCCTGCGCGACCACGGCCGACGCGCGATCCTGGCGCGGGCCCGGGCGCTGGCCGCGCTCTCGCGGGCCCCGGCCCAGCATGTCGCGCGCCACCGTGGTCGCCTGCATCAGCTGCTGCGGGAGCTGCGCGCCTCCGCCCGCCGCCACAGCGACGCCGGCCGCTCCCACGTCACCCGCCACGCCACCACCCTGGAGCGCTCCGCCGCCCGGGCCGCCGAGGGCGACCGCGCCCGCCGGGGGCGTGAGCTGGAGCGCCTGGCCATGGCCCTGGCGGCCCACGATCCGCAGCGCACCATGGCCCGCGGCTATGCCCTTGTGCAGGATCGCGCGGGGGTGCCGCTGGGCTCCGCGGCAGCGGCCCGCAACGCGCGCGAGCTGACGCTGCGCTTCCACGACGGCGCCGTCGCGGCCGAGGTCGCCGGCGAGAAGGAGACCGAATGAACGAGACACGCACCTACGAGTCGGCCGTGGGCCGCGTCGAGGAGATCATCCGCCGCCTCGACTCCGGGGAGGCCGGCCTGCGCGAGACGCTGGACCTCGTACGCGAGGGCCGCGAGCTGGTCGAGTACTGCGCGGGCGAGCTGGACGCGGTGAGCCAGGGCCTCGAGGAGCTGCGCCTGGACGAGCTCGTGGCGCGCTTGAACCCGGCCCCCCCCGCGCCCACGGCCCCGGCGGCGCCCACGGCCCCTGCCGCCTCGAGCGCCGGCCGATGAGCACCTTCGACCGGCTGGCCTCGCTGCCCCTGGAGGTGGACGGCTACACCCTCGAGGGACTCCGCGCCCAGGTCTCCAGCGGCTTTGAGCGCCTGTCCACCGTCGTGCACCTCACCGGCCTCGGCGCCGAGGGCGTGGGCGAGGACGTCGTCTATGACGCCGAGGATCAGGTCGCGCTCCAGGAGGCGGGGCCGGTGCTCGACCTCTCGGGCCGCTATTCACTGGGCGAGTTCTGCGAGCGCGTCGACGGCCTGGATCTGTTCCCGGTGGAGCCCCAGCGCGGCGAAGTGTCCCGGCTGTATCGCCGCTGGACCTTTCACAGCGCCGCCCTGGACCTGGCGCTGCGCCAGGCGGGCACGTCGTTGCAGGCGGCGCTGGGTCGCGAGGCGCAGCCGTTGACGTTCGTCGTCTCGATGCGTCTGGGCGAGCCCCCGACGCTGGCGCCGATCACGAGCCGGCTTGCCAATTACCCGACGCTGCGCTTCAAGCTCGATGCCACCACGTCGTGGTCAGCGGAGCTGATCGAGGAGCTGGCGCAGACGGGCGCGGTGGACTCGATCGACTTCAAGGCGCTCTACCACGGGACGATCGTGGACCAGGAGCCCGACCCGGTGCTCTATGGGCGGGTGGTCGCGGCCTTCCCCGACGCCTGGCTGGAGGACCCGGACGTCGTCACCGAGGGCACCGCCGCGGCGCTGGCCGACGAGCATGACCGGATCACCTGGGACGCCCCGATCCACTCCATCGCCGACATCGAGGCGCTCCCGTTCGCCCCGCGCATGGTCAACCTCAAGCCGTCGCGCATCGGTGGCCTGCGCAAGCTCTGCGATACGTATGACTACTGCGCCGACCACGGCATCGGTGCCTACGGCGGCGGCCAGTTCGAGCTCGGGCCCGGCCGCGGCCAGGCCCAGTACCTGGCCTCGCTGTTTCACCCCGATACGCCCAACGATCTCGCGCCCGTGGGCTTCAACCAGAACGACCCGCCGGCGGGGCTGCCCTCGAGCCCGCTGCCGCTGTCCGCCGACCCCGTGGGCTTCCGCTGGGCGTCCTAGCCGATGGGCGCTCGCGTCGCCCGAGGCGTCCTCAGCTGAGGTCGAGCAGCAGCTTGCCCTGAACGCGGCGCTCCGCGAGGCGCTGGAACGCGTCGTCGACGTCCTCGAGCGGCAGGACCGAATCGATGCGGACCGTCAACTCGCCGGCGCGCACGGCCTCGAGCGCGGCCTGGAGGCCGGGACGGCGCTCCTCGCGGGTGAGGCTCGTTCCGCCGTAGCCCAGCAGCGACAGCATCTTGCGGTAGAGGACCCGCATGTTGAACGTGACGTCGGCGCCCGCCGAGACGCCGAGCGAGACGATCCGGCCGCGCGGGGCCATCGCCTCGATGACCGCGGCGACGTACCCGTCGCCGAGCACGTCGAAGGCGACGGTGGGCGCGTAGTCGGCCAGTCCGGTGGCGATCTCCTCCGGCCCCCCGACGAGCACGTGGTGGGCACCCTCGGCCGTGATGGCCGGCGCCTTGGCCTCTGACCCGGTCTGCCCCCACACGGTGGCACCGGCTGAGCGCGCCAGGGACACGATCATGCTGCCCACGCCGCCGGACGCGCCCAGCACGACGACGCGGTCCTCGGCGGTGACCTGCGCCAGCGTGCGCACGCAGTTGAGCGCGGTGAGCCCGGCGATCCCCATCGCGGCCGCGTGCTCGGAGGCGACGCCGTCGGGCACCTCGGCCACCGCCGCGCGCGGGACGACCGCGGCCTGCGCCCACACGCCGTCGCGCACGAAGCCGAGGCCCTCGCCCGCCACGAGGACGAGCCGGCCGTCGACCTCGCCGGAGGCCTCGCCGCCCAGCGTGCGCGGCCGGATGGCGTCGGGATTGACCTGGCCCTCGGCGTTGTAGCGGTCGATCGGGTTCACGCCGCCGTAGTGCAGGTCGACGCGGACCTCATCCTCACCGGGCTCCGGGAGCTGGACGTCCTGGATCTGGAGTGGCTGTCCCAGCTCGGTGAGCCGGGCGGCACGGACGGTGTCGGGGGCAGGTGCCATTGCGGCCCGCGGTTCTACCACAGACGGCGTCCGGTGGCCGCTCACTAGGCTCGACCGATGACCAATGCCCAGAAACTGAACGGAACCGTGGCGCTGGTGACCGGCGCCTCCAGCGGAATCGGAGAGGCCACCGCCGTGGCGCTGGCCGAGGAGGGCGCCACCGTGGCGATCGCGGCCCGGCGCAAGGACCGCATCGACGCGCTCGCGGCACGGATCACCGACGCGGGTGGTCATGCTCTCGCCATCGAGTCCGACGTGACCTCCCAGGAGCAGGCGCAGGCGCTGGTGGAGAAGACCGTGGCCGAGCTTGGCCGGTTGGACACGCTGATCAACAACGCCGGCGTGATGTTGCTCGGCCCGGCGGTCGACGCCCCCCTGGAGGAGTGGGAGCGGATGATCTCCGTCAACGTCCACGGGCTGCTCTATTGCGCCCATGCCGCCCTCCCCCATCTGCTCAAGGCCGCCCAGGACAGCCCGCGGCGGGTCGCCGACGTGGTCAACATCAGCTCGGTCGCAGGTCGTGTCGCCCGTAGCGGCAGCGGGGTCTACAACCTCACCAAGTGGGGCGTCGGGGCCTTCAGCGAGTCGCTGCGCCAGGAGGTCACCCGCCGCCACGTCCGCGTCTCGCTCATCGAGCCCGGTGCGGTGGCGACCGAACTCGTGTCCCACAACCGGCCCGAGATCCGCGAGGCGATGGCCGCGGGCAACGACTTCGAGCGTATGGTGCCCGAGGACATCGCCGACGCCATCGCCTACGTCGTCACCCGACCGTGGCGGGTGGCAATCAACGAGGTGCTCATCCGCCCCACCGAACAGGAGCGTTAGCCCCGCCCGGGAGCGTCAGAACCCGCGGAGCCCGCGCGTTAGAGGGGTATACAACGGCCGGCGGAACGGGTAGCTACGTTCCACTGAACAGTCCCGTACTCTTGAGGCGCCACGGGCCGGGCACGGTCCTGGGCGCCCCTCGAACCAGGAGATCCCTTGCAAGAACGACTCGCCATCGCCGGCTCCGGGACGATCGCGGCAGGACTCGCCGCCGTCGCCGCCGCCCACGGAGAAGTGCTGCTGTGGGCTCGCTCGTCCGCATCCGCGGACCGTGTGCGGCGCGCCGTAGCCAAGCACTGCGACAAGCTTCCCGAGCTGAACGGCTGCGCCGATCGGGTACGTGTCGTCGGCGATCTGGACGAGCTGGCGCAGGCGACCTTCCTGGTGGAGGCGGTGGTCGAGGATCCGGAGCACAAGGGCCCGCTGCTGGCCGAGCTGGCCTCCCACACGGGGCCCGACGAGATCCTGGCCACGACCACCTCGTCGCTGTCGATCGCCGACCTGGCGGTCGCCAGCGGGCATCCGGACCGCTTCGTGGGTCTGCATGTGTTCAACCCCGTGCCGCGGATGGAGCTGATCGAGCTCGCCTTCGGGCCCCAGACCCGTGACGACGTGCGCGTACGCGCACGGGCCCTGTGCCAGGACCTCGGCAAGACCCCGGTGGAGGTCCCCGACACGCCGGGCTTCGTCGTCAACCGCCTGCTCTTCCCCTACCTGTTCAGCGCCGTGGATTTCATGGTCCAGAACGCCATGGAGCCCGCGGACGTGGACCAGTGCATGATGCTCGGCGCGGGAATGCCGATGGGCCCGATCGCGCTGCTGGACTTCGTCGGGCTGGACGTGTCCAAGGCGATCGGCGAGGAGATCGGTGCCGTCGTCCCGGCCCGCCTGGCGGAGTTGGTCGTGGCCGGCGCGCTTGGCCGCAAGACCCGTCGTGGTTTCTACGACTACGACTAATTATTAAGGCTGCGTTCAGGTCCGACGCCCATCATGCATGGCGCGACGTACCTCATAGCAGCACCTCCTCCCCAGAAGCACGAGACCGGCCCGTCCCCAGCGGGCCGGTTTCTTTTTGGCCCACACCAGCCGTGGCGCAGCGCCTGAGATAGCGCACGCAACGTGCGCGAGGCCGCGGGCGAAACGTGCCTGAGGCGGGGCGAAGCCGGCCCCTGAGGGCCGGCTCCATCTCTCCTCTCAACCGCCGGAACTCAACCGGACGGCCCGTTACGGGGCAATGTAACGAATGGCGCGAGCGCGCGCATCACCGGATGCGCGCCGGGTCTCGGCGGGCGTGAGCCTTCGGCGTCGCTACGAGGCCGGCGTCGTCGACTCGGCCGGGGCCTTGCGGTGGCGGATCCTGACTGCCTCGATCCGGTTCTGGCGCACGGACTCGACGCGGATCGAGTATCCGTCGGCGGTGACCTGGTCGCCGCGTTTGGGCAGCCGGCCGAGCTCGGCGAACACGAACCCGCCGACCGAGTTGTAGGCGTCGGTGTCCACCGGAAGGTGCAGCCCGTAGTCCTCGAGGTCGGAGACCGGGACGTGGCCGCGCACGAACCACTCTCCGCTCGCCAGTCGGCGCACCCCGCCGCCGGCGGGGTCCGTCTCGTCGCTGATCTCCCCGACGACCTCCTCGATGATGTCCTCGGTGGTGACGATCCCGGCCGTCCGGCCGTACTCGTCTACCACGATCGCGAGCTCGGTGCGCTCGCGCTGCAGGTCGGCCAGCAGGTCGTCGAGCGGCTTGGTCTCGGGGACGATCGGCGCCTGGCGCACGAGCTTGTCGAAGCGGGCCTCATAGCCCTCGTTCATCATCAGCTTGACGAGCTGGTTGACGTGGACGATGCCCTTGACCCGGTCCTGGTTCTCGTCCTCGGTGACGACCAGCCGGGAGTGGCCGGTCGAGACGCAGCGGCGGAGGGCGTCCTGGACGGTCTCTGAGAGGTCGACCGTCACCACGGCCGGGATCGGCGTCATCACCTGGCGGGCCTCCTGCTCGTGCAGGTGGAACACGCCGGTGAGCATGTTGGCCTCGCCGATGTCCAGGCTGCCGCCGCTCGAGGACTCGGCGATGATCCGCTTGATCTCGTCCGGAGTGCCGCCCTCGGGCTCGGCGTCGGGGTCCGTGCCGGTGGCGCGCAGCAACGAGTTGGACGCCGCGTTGAGCACATAGATGAAGGGGGTGAAGAGGACCCGGCTCATCTGCAGCGGGCGGGAGACGAGACGCGCCAGGTCCTCGGCGTGCTGGATCGTGTAGAGCTTGGGGGCGATCTCGCCGATGATGCTCTGGGCAATGGTGATCAGCAGGTAGGCGATGACCACCGAGACGATCAGGGCGGCAGACCGGCCCAGCGGACCGCCCAACACGGGTTCGAGGAGATGCGCGATCGCCGGCTCGCCGAGCGCCCCGATGCCGATCGAGGCCATCGTGATCCCGACCTGGCAGGCGGCGATGTAATCGCCGATGTCCTCCATCTGAGCCAGCGCCAGCTTCGCCCCGCGCTTGCCGTCCTCGGCCATCTGCTGCAGGCGGGCTTTGCGCGAGCGGACGAGCGAGTACTCGGCGATCACGAAGAAGGCGTTGACCAGGATCAGCACCCCGGTCAGGAGGATGAAGAGCGCCTTCACAGAGCCCCGCGCCTCGTCCGGATCTCCGTCCGGATGGCGCCCTGCGTCAGCGCGCTGCTACTTCGTGGTCGTTCGTCGTCGTTCATTCAGCGACCTGGCAAACGGTAGCAGCAGGCCCCGGCGTGATCGAAAGGCCGGCGGGCCCGGCCGTCGCGGCCGGGCCCGCCTTCAGCCGATCAGCTGCAGAGGGCCCGCGGCGGCGGGGTCGCCGAGCTCCCCAGGCGGCGGGCGTCGGCGATCAGCCGGTTGGCCTGAGCGATCAGCGAGACCGCCTGGAACACCCCCAGTGGCCGCCGCCCCGTCTCGGCCTGCAGGAGCGCCGTCTGGATGTGCGGTACCAGCGCGCTGCGGGCGCTCTCACACGCCTGGAGCTGGCCGTCGGTGGCCAGGTAGTTGGCGTCGCCCGAGGAGGTGCCGGCCAGGGCCGACGTGTCCGCGTCCAGGGTGTCGAGCCCGAAGCTCCCGAACGGGGCGTCGAGCTGCTTGTAGGCCGCCCCCAGAGCGTCGAGGAGGAACCGATGGACGCTGCCGCCGCGGTCGTGGTGCGACGAGTGGGGCTGGTCCAGGATCTGCTCGATCGCTCGGCCGTCCCAGGTGTAGTCATCACGCAGCCCGAGCAACGTCATCAGCGTCGGCCGCGCGTCGGTGTGGTCGGTCCAGATGCTCGAGGTCTGGCCCAGGTTGGCGATGCCGGGTCCGACCCAGCCCTGCCAGGTGGTGGCGATCTGAGGCTGAATGTCGCCGTGGTTCCAGGCATAGCCGTTGCCCTGCGCCGGGCACCCCGGTCCCTCGTTGGTCACCGGCCCTGACGTCCCTCCCTGGGCGGCGCCGACGCTCGAGCACGTGCTCTGGAAGTAGAAGTCGTCGTTGCCGAACAGGGTGAACGTCGGTGTCCGGGTGGGATCTGAGTTGATCATGTGGAGGATCTGCTCCTCACTCTCATCGGCCATGTTGACCGTGATCGGCGTGCTCTCGCCGGTGATCGGGTCGAACTCGCTCGTTGAGGAGATCTCCCGCTCGAGATTGCGCACGAGCGGGTTGTCCGGGCCCGGCCGCGGGCCCGATGGGCTCGACTGGTTGGGGACGACGATCGCGGGGGCGTCGTCGTTGTCGAACCCGTATGTGGTCGTATCGCCGGTGCCCTTGGTCAGGCCCGGGAGGTTGGTATCGATCTCACCGACGTTGCGCTTGAACCCCGCGGTGCCGTAGGCGGCCCCGCCGGCCTCGGCGGTGTCGAACTGGCAGGGGACGTTGACCCCGTCGCAGCCGGGATTGAGCGGCGGTCCGCCCGCGTAGTGGTCGCCCTCGTCGACGGTGACCAGGAACACCGTGTTGTGCCGGGTGATGCCGTCGTCGGCGAGCCGGCGGAAGAACGCGGCGAAGGCCGCGTTGTACTCGTGCAGCTGCGCCTCCATCCCGGCCTCGCCCGGTCCGAACGCGTTGCCGTGGTTGAGGTCGTACTGGTCATCGTGGACGTCCGACAGGTAGGTATAGGTGACCGGGACGCCGGCCTCCTGGGCAGCGGCGGTGTAGCCGAGCGCGTTGTTGGCCTCCATGCCGTCAAAGCCGGGGAAGCCCGGATTCCCGGTGCTGTCCAGGATCGGCGTGGATGACGTGCTTCCGGGCGTGTAGGTGCTGGGCGGCGGGTTGACCGTCGCGTGCAGCGTGTCGGCGGGGACGGCGTGACGCCCGCTGTCATTGGCGTTGGGGGCGAAAACGTCGTAGACCGGTGGCGCCAGCCAGCTTCCCGCCGGTGGCGGCGTGTCCCCGGCGGGGGTGTAGGTCGAAGGCAGCGGGGCGTCGGGCTTGCCGGTCAGGACCGGATCCACGGCGAGCGCGCCGAAGTCGGCGTTGTAGCCGCTATAGCCACCCGGTTCCGACGGTAGAGCGTCGGGCGCACCGCCGTTGGCGGGCGAGCAGAGCCCGCGGCCGGTGCTGTCGGCCCGCGAGCAGTGGATCGCCAGACCCTCATAGTCGGTGGTCCCCAGGTTCGAGCCGGCGTCGAAGAACTGGTCATAGGCGGTGTTGTAGGACCAGTTCCCGAACTGGTCCTGCGGCGAGCCGGCCCCGAACACGGTCTGCAGGTCCGACGTGTCGTTTTCGAGCTCCATGTCGGCGGAGCCGATGCCGGCGAAATCGCAGCCGGCGCGCGTGAATGCCGCCCAGGGCGCGGGGGTGTTGACCCCATTGGGATTCGACGCGCTGGGGCCCTGGTTGATCAAGGTGTACAGCGGGTCGTCGGTGCTCGTCGGATCCGTCCAGTACTTGAACAACGAGCTCGAATTGGTCCCAGGGACGACGCTGGAGGAGGCGTGGGTGCTCTTCTGGTTCGGGTCGAGGTACGGGTAGCTGTTCGAGACGCCGCCGCCGAAGTCCGAGGGATACAGGCCGGTCTCGGTGCTGAGAATCCCGTCTGCGGTATGTGAGATGAGGACCGTATGGTCGTTGCTGAGCAGCGTGCCCTGGTCCTTCAGGACGTTGTCGAGCGCCGGGATCTGCTCGATGTCGGACGGGACGTTCGGGTTGTCCCGCTGTAGATGCACGTTGTCGAACTGCATGATGATCACGTGCTTGATGGCGCCGCCGCCCAGCCGGCAGGCGGTGTCGGCGCTCGCGGGCGCGGTGCGCAGCAGCGCCAGCCCGATCAGGGCAGCGGCAACAAGCGCCACACGCAACGCGTGAACCTGGAAACGTGAAGCTGGCACTGACTCCCTCCTCCGCTAGTGCAGTGGTGCGCGCTCAAACTACGCACCATCTGAGTGCTGGAGGTATCCGGCCGGTGTGGGAGTCGTGACTAATTTGTGAAGCGCAGAGCGGGGCGGCTACCCGTCCACGGCATCGAAGCGCTCGGCCATCGCGAAGTCGACCTCGGTGAGACCGCCCGCCGAGTGGTTGGTCAGCGCCAGCTTCACCTTGTTCCATCCGTGCAGGAGGATGTCCGGATGGTGGTTGGCGTCCTCGGCGACCTCGGCGACCCGGTTGACGAACGCCACCGCCTCGTTGAAGTCCTCGAATCGCCATTCCCGCACGATCTCGTCACCCTCGCGCTCCCAGGGCAAACGCCGTAGCCTTGACGCGACTTCTTCCTCGTTGAGCACTCCGGCCATGTCTTCTCCTTATCGGGTTCCGATCAAGCTCCCACGGGCGCGGTGCCCGCAAACCTGAGCATGCGCATCATCAGCCTCGTCCCATCGGCCACCGAGATGCTGTTCGCCCTCGGGCTCGGCGAGGACGTCGTTGGAGTCACACACGAGTGCGATTATCCGGCCGAGGTCAGGGCTCTGCCGAAGGTCACGCGCGACGTCCTGCCTACGGGGCTCAGCTCCGCGGAGATCGACGCCGCCGTCAAGGAGCGCACGCTGGCCGGTGAATCGATCTACGAGCTCGACGCCGAGGCGCTGCACGAACTGGCGCCCAACCTCATCGTCACCCAGGCACTGTGCGCGGTGTGCGCCGTCTCCTTTGACGACGTCCAGTCGATCGCCGAGGAGATCGACACCCAGCCGATGGTGATCTCGCTCGATCCACGGACCGTGGGCGAGGTGCTGGGTGATTTCCGCACGCTCGCCCAGGCCACCGACACCAAGGACGCCGCTGTGGACCTCGTGCGCGAGGCCTCGGCGCGGATCGATCGCATCCGCGTGCTCACCCGCACCGGCCGCCGGCGACCGCGGGTGGTGGCGCTGGAGTGGCTCGATCCGCCCTTCGCCGCCGGCCACTGGACTCCGCAGCTCATCGAGCTCGCCGGGGGCGAGGACGCGCTGGGCTTCACGGGCGAGAACTCCGAGCAGTGCTCGTGGGAGGAGGTGTCAGCCGCCCAGCCCGACATCGTGATCGTGATGCCGTGCGGCTATGACGCCGAGATCGCCCATCGCGAGGCCGAGATGCACCGCGACGAGCTGGCGGCGATCGGCGCGGGCCAGATCGTCGCCGTCGACGCCGCCGCCTACTTCTCGCGGCCCGGCCCGCGCATCATCGACGGGTTGGAGCTGCTGGCGCACGTCCTCCACCCGGAGCTGGTGCCCGAGCCGGCCCCGCCCGCCCGGGCTCTCACCGTCGAGCTCTAGGACGCTGAGTGGTCGCTCGGTGAGCGGGGGTCCGGCTCCCCGGGCGCAGGTCCTCTTCCTGCACTCCTCCAGCGGCCACTACGGCGCCGACCGCCAGCTGGCGCTGCTCGCCTCCGGCCTGGACCCCGACCGCTACCGCCCGATCGTCGTGCTCCCCCCCGGCGAGCTGGCCGGCGACCTGCGTGCCGCCGGCGCCGAGGTCATCGAACGCTCGCCGGCGGTGATCCGCCGCGGCGCGGGATCGCCGCGTGGCCTTGCCGCGCTGACGGCCCAAGCGGCCCGCGACGGCGCCGCGCTGGGACGCCTCATCCGGCGCCGGGGGGTGGCTCTGGTGCACTCCAACACGTCGGTCGTGCTCAGCGGCGCCGCGGCGGCCGCGGCGGCGCGGGTCCCGCACGTGTGGCACGTGCGCGAGCTCTACAGCCGCTACACGGCTCTGTGGCCGGTGTACCGGCGGGTGCTGCGGACCGCCGCCGCGCTCCCGTGCGTGTCGTGGTCGGTGGCCGGCCAGTTCGGCGCCGATCCCCTCGCGCGCGTGGTCTATGACGGTCTGGCCATCGACGCGTGGCGGGCTCCCCGGGGCCCCGCCCGCGCCGCGCTGGGGCTGCCGGACGATGCGCCGGTGATCGCGGTGCTGGGACGCATCTCTGACTGGAAGGGTCAGGACCTGCTGGTCAGCGCATTGGCGACCGAGGGCCTGCGCGACCGCGGGGCGATCGGGGTGATCGCCGGGGAGCCCTGGCCCGGCGCCGAGGCCCGCCGCGAGCGGGTGCTCGAGCTGGCCCGGCGGCTGGGCGTGGAGGACCGCGTTGCCCTCGTCGGCTTCCGCAAGGACGTGGAGACCGTCTACGGCGCCGCCGACGTGATCGCGGTTCCCTCGACCGCGCCGGATCCGCTCCCCAACACCGCGCTCGAGGCCGCCGCCGCCGGCTGCACCGTGGTGGCCGCCGCGCATGGAGGGCTGCCCGAGATCATCCGCGACGGCGAGACGGGCCGGCTCTTCGCCCCCGGCGACGCCGGGGGCCTGGCGAGAGTGATCGGCGAGCTGCTTGACGACGCGGCGGAACGCGAGCGCCTCGGCGAGGCGGCCGCGGCCGACGTGCGCGCCCGCTTTGACCCGGCGCGCCTGGTCGCCGAGATGCAGTCGCTCTACGACGCGGTCAGATGGTGATGCCGTTGGGCGCCAGGCCGGTGCCCCCGGCCACGGCGATGGCGGCGATGACGCTCACCACGCCCACCACGACGCACCCGGCGATGGCGGCGGAGGGCATGCTGCGCCGCTCTCCCACCTGCACGATCAGCCAGCCGCAGATGGCCCCGCCGACGAAGCCCCCCAGATGGCCGCCGATCGAGATGCCGCTCACGCTGAGCGAGAACACGATGTTGATCAGCAGGGTGATGCCGAGGCCGTTCTGCCAGATCGAGATCCCCCGGTAGTGGGAGACGACCATCAGCGCACCGAGGAGTCCGAATAAGGCACCCGACGCGCCCACGGTGGGGATCTGCGGAGAGAACAGCAGCGCGCCGAACGACCCCGCCAGCAGCGAAACGAAGTACACGACGGCGAAGTTCAGGCGGCCGATCGCGGACTCGAGCATCGGCCCCAAGAAGAACAGGAAGAACATGTTGAAAGCGATGTGGAGGAGGCCGTCGTGGAGGAAGCCGCTGGTGACCAGGCGATAGAACTGATGGTGCACCTGGTCGATGTAGGGCCCGAACAGGGCGCCCTTCTCATACAGCGTGCCGAAGCTGCTGGAGTTCACGCCCCCCAGCGGGGTGCCGGTGGCGACTTCGCCGAAGAACACCGCGACGTTGATGGCGATGAGCGCCTGCGTCACCACCGGCGCCGTCGACCCGCTGCGCACCGTCTTGACCTTGGTGCGCTCGCGCGCGCACTCGGGGCAGCGCATGCCGACGGAGGTCGGCGTCATGCAGTCGGGGCAGATGGGCCGCCCGCACGAGGAACACGAGACGCCGGTCTCTCGCGAGGGGTGTCGATAGCAGGTGGCCATTGGGGGGCTGACGGTATCAGCGGGCCTGGCGTCGCCCGCCGGGCCCCACAGTCAAGATGCGCCCCCGCCCGCCCCCGCGGGGCTCAGCGGTCCGGGATGACCCGGCGTGCTTCCTCGGCGAAATCCTGAAACGTGCGCTCGGCCAGCTCCCGCAGGCTGGCCGACTGATGCCGTCGGGTGCGATGGCGGGCGCGCACCCGCAGCACCACCAGCGCCGTGCCGGCGCCCGCGCCGATGAGCACCGCCGCGGCGGGACGCGCCCAGTTGCGCGGATCGCGCATGGTCTTGAGCTCCCACGCCTCGAGCTCGTCCTGGGCGAGCTCGGTGAGGCTGACCAGGGTCATCTCCATGCGCGCGGTCAGGTCCTCAGGCGGATCGACGGGGCTGAGCGCCTCGCGCAGCAGGGCCTCGAAGTCAGTGGCTCCGCTGCTCATCCGTCCTCTCCGGACGTCTTGCTGGGCTCGCTCACCATCTCCTCGAGTTGGCGGATGGCGCGGTGCAGGAGGACCTTGGTGGCGCCGTCGGTGCGATCCAGCGCCCGGGCGATCTCCCGGTTGTCCATCCCCAGGGCGAAGCGCATGATGAGCGCGTTGCGGCGATCGTCGGGCAACTGGGAGACGCCCTCCAGGATGTTCTTGAGCTCCTCGCGGCCCTCCACCAGGGCCTCGGTGGTGTGGGGCGCCGAGATCAAGCCGGCGTCCTCGATGGCCGACTCCGGCTTGCGCGAGCGGTCCCGATAGAAGTTCGCGGCCAGGTTGTGGGCGATCCGGATGAGCCACGGGCGCAGCGGCCGGCCGTTGGACTCGCGCAGGGCCCGCTCGAAGTGGCGGTAGGCCTGGAGGAACGTCTGCTCGGTGATGTCCTCGGCGTCGTGGTGATTGCCGATGCGGTAGTAGCTGTAGGTGTAGACGTCGCGCACGTGCCGGCGATACAGCTCCGTGAAGCGGGCGTCGAGTTCAGCTTTGGAGTCGGGGGCGTCGAGTGCCAAGTCACGCGCAGCCTACCTCCGCCCGGAGCGTGCCGAGGGGTGGGCGGGAAGGTGGGCGGGGATCCGACTCACGCCGCGCGCACCGGCCGGGATCGTTTCGGGTGCGGCGGCTCGCTGACCGTCGCTGCCCACTGGTCGGGATCGATCCGCCCCTCGACGAGCGCGGCCAGGCCGTCGAGGGCCGGGGTATCGACCTGAGCGGCCCTGGCGGCGTTGGCCAGCAGCGGGACCGAGTCGACCGCCTCGGTGCCCTGCCCGAGCGCGTGACCGATCTCCGAAGCCGGCATCCCCTGGGCCAGCAGCTCCCCGGCGCGGTGGTTGCGCGAGCCGCCGTCGACGACACTGGCGACGAGCGCACCGGCTCCGGCGACGCCCGCGAACGTCTCGGGCCGGCCGCCACGGGCGCGGGCAAGGGCATCGATCTCGGCGAACACCTTGCCGGCCGCCGCTCCGGCGACGTTGGCCCCCGCCTGCGAGGCGGCCGCGGCCGCGGCCAGCGCGGCGACGTTCTTGGCGGCGCCGGCCAGCTCCACACCGGTCACGTCGTTGGTGACGAGCACGTCGAGCTTGGCGGCGGAGAGGATGTCCCTGAGCTGGCGGGTGAACCCGCGATCCAGCGAGGCCACCACCACCGAGCCGCCGCGCTCGAGCATCTCGGTCGCGTTGGCCGGCCCGCCGAGCACGGCGACGGCGCGCGCCTTGCAGCGCTCGGCCGCGAACGCCGAGGGCAGCGTGCCAAGGGGCGGGACGACGCCCTTGGAGACGACGAGCACGCCGGCGCGGCTGGTGATCCGCCCGCCGTGGGCGGCCATCACGGACGGCAGCGCCTTGGCCGGGACGGCGAGGCAGACGATGTCCGAGCCCTCCAGGCTGAGGTCGGAGGCGCGCAGCACGCGTACCGCGTCGGGCAGCGGCACCCCAGGCAGGTAGCGCTCGTTCTCACGCGACGCCTGGAGCCGTTCGGCCTGCTCGTGGGTACGGCAGCCGAGGTCCACCTCGAGTCCCGCGCGGGCCAGGCAGACGGCCAGTGTCGTGCCCCAGCCCCCGGCCCCGACGATGGCGACGCGCCGTACGGGCGGCAGGCCGCCCAGCCACTCCCACTGAAGCATCACGCACGGCCAGATGCGGTTGGTGACCGCTCCGGCCAGCTCGACCGACGGGTTCTCGACCTGCGGGAAGCGCAGCGGCCGCCCCGCGCGGATCTTGACCTTGTGGGGACGGATGCGCCAGCCCTTGCGGACCGACTCGGTGCCGAGCACCGCGACGGGCACGACCGGGACGCCGGTCTCCAGCGCCAGGCGCCCGACCCCGCGTCTGGGCTGGCCCAGCGAGCCGGGGCGGGTGCGCGTCCCCTCGGGGAAGATGAGCACGATGTCGCCGCGGGCGAGGATCGCCTTGGCCGTATCGATGAAGTCCGAGTCCCCGGCGCCGCGATCCACCGGGAAGGCCCCGAGCGCAGCCAGCACCCAGGCCAGCAGGCGGTTGTAGAGGAAGATCTCCTTCTTGGCCACGTAGTACATCGGGCGCCGCGCCATGCACGCGATCACGAACGGATCGAGGAAGCTCCGGTGGTTGGAGGCGATGATCACCGGCCCGTGCTTGGGGATGTGCTCGCGCCCGATTCGCTTGAAGCGGAAGTAGACGAGAAAGAACGCCTGGAAGGTCACCCGGACGAATCCGTAGATGAACAGGTTCGCGCGTTTCTCCCGCGCTCTCCGGTAATAACGGTCGTGCTCCATCGCACAATGCGGTACCCGCCGGGCCTCCGCCCGTTACAGTTGAGACCCAGTGACCCGTGGCCTGGACTCCACCCGCACGCTCCGTGGCGCCCTCAGCGGCGCGGTGGCCGCGGCGGTCTGGGCGCTCCAGCAACCGCTGGACAAACTGGTCTTCTCCAGCCGCTACGACGACGTCGAACTGCTCGGAAAGGCCTTCACCCGGGACGCCGGATGGCTTCCCATCGGCCTCGGGATCCACATGGCCGACGGGGCCCTGTTCGGTGCGGTCTACGCCAACGTGGCGCCCAGCATCCCGGTGTCGCCGAAGCTGCGCGGGCCGGTCGCGGCGCTCGCCGAGCACGTCACGCTGTGGCCGCTGGTGGCGCTGACCGATCGCCTGCACCCCGCGCGCCACGAGCTGCCCAAGCTGCGCGGCAACCGGGTGGCCTTCCTGCAGGCCGCGTGGCGGCACCTTCTGTTCGGGTTGGTCCTGGGCGAGCTGGAACGGCGGATCAACGCCGAGCCCGAGGCCGAGCCTCCCGAGCCCGAGACCCACTACTCCTCAAACGGACACGGCTCGCTCGAGCACGCCGTGTCCGTGCACGACTCGCCCTGACGGCGGCGGTCACCGGCGTGCCATGCGCGTCCTGATCACCGGCGCGTCCGGCTTCGCCGGCTCGTGGCTGTGCCGGCAGTGCGCCGAGGCGGGCGACGAGGTCGTGGCCCTGTCGCGTCGCGGGCTGGTGCCCGAGGGGTGCGGCCAGGGCGTGGCGGTCGACATGCGCGACGGGGACGCGGTGAGAGAGGCGGTCCGCGCGGCGGCCCCGGAGCTCGTCTACCACCTCGCGTCGCTCACCTCGGTGGGCCGCTCCTGGGAGTCCCCGGCGCAGACCCTCGGTGACAACGACGCCATCACCGTCGGGATGCTGGAGGCCCTGCGCCACCTCGCCGGCGGGGCGCCGATGGTGTGGGTGAGCTCGTGCGAGGTCTACGGCAACCCGACTGTGCTGCCCGCGACCGAGGATCTGGCCCCGCGCCCGGCCAACCCCTACGCGGTCTCCAAGGTCTCGGGTGAGATGCTCGCCGAGCTCTACACCCAGGCCTATGGCCTGGAGATCCTCCGCGCCCGGCCGTTCAGCCATTCGGGGCCCGGTCAGCTGCCGATCTTCCTGCTCTCCTCGCTGGCCTCCCAGGCCGCCGAGGGTCGCCGCGCCGGGGTCTCGAAGCTCGAGATCGTCACCGGGAATCCGGCGACGCGCCGGGACTTCACCGACGTGCGCGACGTCGTGCGCGCGTATCGCCTGCTGGCCCAGGCGCTGGTCTCGGGCAAGCCGGGCGCGGTCGGGGGCGTCTTCAACGTCAGCACCGGCCGCTCCGTCTCCGCGGGAGAGCAGGTCGCGCTGCTGGCCGAGCTCCTCGCGCCGATCGAGGTCGAGCACAGCATCGACCCGTCGCGCGTCCGCGCGAGCGAGGTCATGGACCTCCGCGGCGACCCGGCCCGACTGCGCGCGCTCACCGGCTGGGAGCCCAAGATCCCCCTGCGCCAGACGATGGCCGACACAATCGAATGGTGGGCGCGCCAGCAGGAGCGCAGCGCCGCCTGAGGCTGGCGCCGTGCTGGCGCGGCGTTCCGGCGGGCGGCGCAGCCGCTCGATCGGGCGCCGCCTGCCAGACTTGGCCCCACGTGCCCGCCTAGCTCAATTGGTAGAGCACTTGATTTGTAATCAAGGGGTTGGGGGTTCAAGTCCCCCGGCGGGCTTGGATCCGATCTTGCGGTACATCTGTTCGAGGTCCGGGCGGGCGACCGGACTGGCGTCACCGGTGCGTTGCGACTTCCACTCAGGCCCGGCGACCGCCTCGGTACACCCGCGCACCACTCGACGACCGTCAAATGCCGCTGTCGTCGATTCAGCTCGTTCACATCGATGGTGACTTAACTGTCACTTTAAGGAAGGTTGGACGAACCGATTATGGCTGGAATCGGTCGCAGGTCAAAGACCGCTAAAGCAACGCGCCGCTCCGGCCGATGTAAGTCTGAAACTATTTTCTTCAAGACTAGGATTTTTAGATATGAGTCTCGTTATATGAGTTTGGCCACGCGTCGCGCGGCCCCTGTGTTGGCAGTGCTTGGACTCGCTGCCGCAGCCGCCGTCAATCCCTTCGCCGGTACGCCGGCAGCGCAGGCTGCGGTCACACCGGCCGCCGTCCAGCACGCCTCCGATTCCGCCCCGCGCTCTGTGGGTTACGGGTATGACATCGCCAACAGCGGGTACTTCAACGGTGGCGACATCAAGACCGCGCAGATTCTCGACATCAGCAAGCTCGAGGCCGCCGGTCTGATCAAGACGGAGAACCGGTCGACCTTCGACCAGAGCATCGACGCCGGTACGAACATCTCGGAGTACTCCAAGACGCTCTCCGGAAGCGTCGGGGTCTCAGGCGGCATCGGCGCGTTCAAGGCCTCGGTGAAGACCAACTTCGGCAGCTTCTCGAAGGTCACGGCCGAGACATCCTTCATCACCAACAACGCCGTAGTGCGCAAACGCGAGTACTACATCGAGGGTGGCTCAGACCTCGACACCCTCAAGCAGTACCTCGCACCCAAGTTTGAGCAAGCCGTCAACAATCCGAACGTCAGCCCCGAGACGCTCTTCAGTACCTACGGGACGCACCTGCTCAATAAGGTGAGCTTCGGCGGCACGTTGAGCATGAACTATCTCTACACCAACACGGCGCAGGAGTCGAGCAACTCGCTGAGCGTCGAAGCGCAGGCCTCCTACGGCACGATCAGCGGGACGGCGAGCGCCTCCGAGCAGCAAGCCGCCGCGAAGTTGGCCGCTGACAGCAAGATCAGCATCAAGTCCACCGGCGGGACCAACAGCATCAACGCGACGTCCATCGATGGTGCCAAGGCCTCCTACGCGACATGGGAGGGCTCCATCAAAGCGGCCGACCCGGCGTCGCTGGAGTTCGTCGGCGCGCCGAGCCCGGATGCCTCCCTGGCCAGTTGGGCGACGCCGATCTGGGACTTCGCCACCGATCCGGGTCGGAAAGCGGCGATCGAGAAGCAGTTCAACGAGGACCTGGCGGCGAACGCCGCGTACTTCAAGACGCTGCAGGCTCCGGTCACGTACGTGAAGAACATCTACGTCGCCGCTGACAACAGCTCGGCGAACGCGGAGGCGAAGCTGCGCAGCGAGGTCGGCAGCAGCGAGTTCGTGACATACCCCGCGCCATGGGACCTCAATCGCGGAGCAGGCGGGGCCTTCGTCTACGTCGGCTACACGACGACAACCGATCGGTCTCAGGCCATCACCGATGTCGTCATCACTGACGGCAAGAACGAAAACCACTACTCGAAGAACGGCGTGAACTACCAGTCGACAAACGTCGACCTCAACCAGGGGGCCGGCGGCGACTGGATCTGGCTGCTCTACACGCACGACCCGAAGGCGGCACAGGAATCGGGCAAGCTTGTTCACTCCCTCGGCGTGCAGATCAACGGTGACAAGACCCCGGACATCGACCGCGGCCCGGGCTGGAGGGAAAACCCGCTGGACCTGAACCGCAAGGCCGGTGGAGCCTACATCTACCTCTGGGACCAGGTGCAGGCGCCCGGCGCAGCGCTCTGAACGTGAGGTTCGTCGCCCGTCGCTAGCGTGGGCGGGCGAGTGAACCGTGCGCGGCCACCGATCCGACCGAGCATCTCTCGGAACGGTGGCCGCGCATCTTCAGCTTTGCCACTGCAGCGTGTAGGACCTGCGTAAGCACGGGTGGCAATTCTTAGCCGGCTATCGCCCCGCACGGGGGACGGTGTGCTGAACTGGCCGCCCGATGTCGCCCTCGACCGCAGCCGACCCGCTGATGACCCGGCGCCGCCTGCTCCGGGCCGGACTGGCCGCCGGCGGAGCCGCAGTTCTCGGAGGCGGGGCCTACGGCGTGTCGCAACTTCTCAGTGGCCTGCCGTTTCTGGCGTCGTGGCGTGTGACCGACGGCATCCACGGGACCGTGCGGCGCTTTCACTCCGCGCCCGGCCTCGAGCCCCCGACCACCTACACGCTGGCCAACGACGCCGCGCCGGCCGACGGCCACTACCTGTTCATGGGGCCCGCCGGGGTGGGCGGCGCCCAGTCCGGACCGATGATCGTCGACAACGGCGGCGAGCCGGTGTGGTTTCGGCGCGGGCTCTGGCCGACGAACTTCGCCGTCCACACCTACCGCGGCGAGCCCGTCCTGGTCTGGTGGGAGGGCAGGGTCCTCACCGGCTACGGCTTCGGCGAGGCGCTGATCCTCGACCGCTCGTATCGGGAGATCACGCGCGTCAAGGCCGCCAACGGGCGTCACGTCGATCTCCACGAGCTGACGCTGACCGATCGCGGGACGGCACTCTTCACCTGCCCTCCGATCACGACGCCGCGTGACCTGAGCGCCATCGGCGGCTCGCCCAGCGCATCGGTGCGGGAGTCCATCTTCCAGGAGGTCGACATCGCCACCGGCCGGCTCATCCGGGAATGGCGCAGCCTGGGTCACGTCGACCCGGCGGAGTCCTACCGTGCGCCGACCCACGAGTTCGACTACATGCACCTGAACTCGATCGACGTCACCCCCGACGGCAACCTGCTGATCTCCGGGCGCCACACCTGGGCGCTGTACAAGCTCGATCGCGCGACCGGCGCGGTGATGTGGCGTCTGGGCGGAAAGCGCAGCCAGTTCGCCATGGGTCCCGATGCCCAGTTCGCCTGGCAGCACGACGTCCGCATGCCCAACGCCCGGACGATCACCGTCTTTGACAACGGCGACGACGGCCGGACCGCGACCCATCGGACCCGCGCGTTGGAGCTCGGCGTCGACCAGCGCGCCCGTCACGTGACCCTGTCGCGCGCGTACCGCCGCCCGCGGCCGGTGACCGCAACCGCGATGGGCTCCGCCCGCCGCCTCGGCGACGGGCACATGGCCGTCGGCTGGGGCTCGGCGCCCTACGTGACCGAGTTCGACGCGGGCGGCGCCGTCCGCGTCGACCTGCGGATCGGGACGAGCACGGACCAGAAGTCCTATCGCAGCTTCCGCCAGGCCTGGTCCGGCCGCCCGGCGACCGACCCCTCGATCGCGATCTCGCGCGACCGCTCGAGCGGCCGTGCCACCGCGTACGTCAGCTGGAACGGCGCCACCGAAGTCGCTCACTGGCGAGTGGACGCCGGCCCGCGGCCCGGTGACCTGCGCAGGGTCGGCGCCATCCCTCGGCGCGGGTTCGAGACGGCGATCAACCTCGGCACCAGTGAGGGCTACGTCGCCCTGACCGCCCTCGACGCCCACGGCCGCGCGCTGGGACGCAGTCCCGTGGTCGCGGTCTAGGCGTCCTCGGGGATCACGCGGGGATGTCTAGGCCCTCGGCCGCCGAGGGGGCCGGATCGCGAGGAAGTGATGCGCCGTGCGCCGCTCCCCCGGCGCCAGCAACGCGTCGATCCGATCGAGGATCTCGCGCTCGTGGCCCCGTAGCCGGTCGTGTTGGCGTTCGTGCTCCTCCCACGAGCCGACGATGAACTGCTCGTCGAAGCGGTCCGGATCCTCGATGTCGCGGTGCAGGTGCCAGTGGATCGCGCCGGTCCGGCGGCGGGCGCGCCGCAGGTCCCGGGCCTGGGCGAGAAAGGCGTCAGCCTGTCCCGGAGCCAGGCGGTAGGTCACCGTGATGGCCACCGGGCCCTCCTCCACCGACTCGATCTCCGGCAACGGCAGGGGCTCGTCGCTCAGCGGCGCGTCGGGGACCGCAGCGGACATCGGCACCAGCCAGGTCACGGGCACGGCAACCACGAGGGCGACGCCCAGGACGCCGAGCGCGGTCTGCACCGAACTGGCCTGCGCAACGCCGCCGAGCACCAGCGCGCCGATTCCGTTCGCGCCCTGAAACGCGACCAGATAGTACGAGAGGCCGCGGGCCTTCACCCAGCGCGGCAGCTGACCCTGATAGGCCGCACCGAGCAACCCCAGTCCCTGGATCCACGCCGCACCAGCAACGACGAGCGCGACGACGGCCAGCGCCACGACGTGCGTGACAGCGAGCACGCCCGCAGCCCCGGCCACCATCACACACGACAGCGCGTACAGCACCCTCGGCGCCAGCCGGTCCCTCAGGGCGGGCCCGAAGGTTGCGGCCAGCAGCGCACCCACGCCGACGCATCCCAGCAACAGTCCGTAGCCGGCGGACCCCAGGCCGAGGCGGTGCCGGGCGACGAGCGGCAACAGCGCCCATAGAGCGCCCGCCGGGAAGATGAAGGCCACCGCGCGGACGATGAGTGACAGCAGCGCCGGGCTGTTGGCGACGTAGCGTCCTCCCGCGCGTGCCGCCGCGAACGCGTGCTCACGCGGCATCGTGAGCGTCCGCACCGGCACGGCGGTGACCGCCACGGCGCCGAGCACGGCGATGAACGAGACGGCGTTGACCCCGAACACGAGGGCGGCGCTGGTGGCGGCCAACAGCAACCCGCCAATGGCGGGGCCCACGGCACGCGCCAGGTTCTGGTTGACCGAGCCCAACGCGATCGCCTGCGGACGGTCAGGCGCGGGGACGAGCTCCGGCGAGAGGGTCTGCCAGGTCGGTGCGCTCGCCGCTCCGCCCGCGCCGATGAGGAAGAGCAGCGCCAGCAGCACGACGGGCGTGAGCAGGGACGCCGCTGAGAGCACCGCCAGGGCGGCCGCCGCGATGAGCATGACGAGCTGTGACGCGAGGATGAGCCGCCGGCGATCGAGCAGGTCGCCGAGCGTCCCCGCCGGGACCGCCAGGAGGAGGATCGGGATGCTCCCAGCCGCCGAGATCGCGCTCAACAGCAACGCTGAACTGGTCAATGACGTCATCACCCACTGCGCCGCGACGGTCTGCATCCACGATCCGACATTGCTGGTGAACTGCGCCAGCCACAGCCTCCGGAAGTCGGCGTAGCGAAGCGGCTCCCATCCGCCGCCCCGAGACGACCCACGGTCCAGAGACGGCTCGGGCGCAGCGCCCCCTGGCGTCTCCACGTGCACGCGCTCGCTCACAGCCGGGATCGTATGCCCGGCCGCCCCACCCTGCCTTCAGTCACCTCACTGGCAGCCGGCGTCAGCTCTTCTGCTGGTGGGAGCGGTGTCGTGGCTTGTGCTTGTGCGCCTGCGGCCGGCATGCCTCGATCGCCTTCCCGAACCCGGTGAACTTCCAGACGCCGTGCTCGTGCTTGAGGGTCACGTGCTTGAGCTCGGTCGCGACGGGCGTGGCGCTGGTGTCGGCGTTGGCGACAGTGCCCTTGTCACTGAGGCTCACGTTGATGTCGGCGTAGAGCAACTGCGTCTGATCGCTTTTGAGGACGAGCGACCGGTTGGGGAGGCAGCGGCTGAACAGCTTCACGCAGCTCATCTGGACGTGCTTCTTGCTCGTGAGGGCCTGGAGGGCCTGGCCGTCGAGCATGGCGCAGGCGGTCGCGTACTCACCCCCGCCGAGCGCGTTCAGATAGTTCTGGACGATGGCGATCGGCGGGTTGGGCGCGGTGCCGCACCCGGAGAGCAGCGCCGCCACAGCGGCCACGCACGCGCATGTCGCGGCCCGAGCGCGCCACGCCGATCGGGGCATGACGGGGCGGCGCGGGTCGGATCGGTCAGCGTTCCACCTCACCACTCTGGATGCTATCGGTGGTGAGAACCCCCGTGCGCCGCAACGGCCTCGGCGAGGGCCCTAGGGGCGCGGCTTGCCGATCGACGTGCGCTCGATGTGCACGGCGTCGAAGTCGGTGGCCTTCCACTGCTCGGTCTTGCCCGACGGGTCCGCGGCGTAGCCCCGGATGACCGCGTGCCGGAAGGTGACGATCACCCAGCTGTTCTCGCCGGTGAGCGCCTGGACCTGGATGGAGTCGGCCTTTGTCTTGCCGTCGGCCATCTGCTTGAGCTCGCTGGAGTGCTTGCCCGCGACGGTGGTCAGCTCGAGGTCGTCGGCGCTGCTCTTGTGGGCGATCCAGTCGCCGATGTTGCTCTGGCTGATCTCGATCGGGCCGAGCTTGCCGATCTGGACGCTGTTCTCGAAGGTCCCGCTGCCGGAGCCGGCGCCCTTGCGCGCCAGGAGCTGGGCGATGGCACGGTTGCCGAGGGTGCGCTGCAGCGCCAGGACCGGACTGTCGCCACGGCGCGGCGTCGCCGCGCGCGACCGGCCCTGGCCGTCCTGGATCGTGCGATCGTGGTCCCGTTGAGACATCGCCCTCGGCCGGCAGGCTACACCGCGCGCATGGGAGGCGTCCACCCTCGGCCTCGACCTCATCCCTGCTCATGGGCGAGGCGGGCTGGGGCTCGACCGCCCCGAGCGGCTGCGCGACAATCCGAACCGACATGACACCCATCGGATCGGGGGCGGCGTACCCACTCGTCCCGGCCTTCGCCGGTGACACTGTGACGGTCGGCGCGTGGCTCCAGGCGCAGTTGGAGCTGCTGCGCGACGCACACCGGCGCGGCGACCCGGTGGCCGCCCACCTCCTACGGGGAACGGGCGTCGTGCGTGGCACGGCCGAGGAGGCGGGTGCCGCCGCCTTGGAGCCCGACACGGCGCGGCAGGCCATCGCCAGGGACCATGGGTACGCGGACTGGCCCACCGCCGCCGGGCACGCGGATGAGGTCGTCGACCTCCGCTTCGAGGCGGCGGCCGATGCGATCCAGTGGGGCGAGCTCGACGCTCTGCGCGAGTTGCTCGACGCAGTCCCGGGTCTCGAGCGCGCCCGCTCGCCCTTCCCCACCGGGCCACGTTGCTGCACCACGTCGCCGCCAACGGGATCGAGGTCGAGCGTCAGCTGCAGTCCCCGCCCAACGCCACGCAGATCATGCGGCTCCTGCTGGAGCGCGGCGCCGAGCCCGACGCGCTGTGCACGATCTACGGCAACCACGACACGGCGCTCGACCTGCTCGTCTCCTCCGCGGTCCCGGCGACAGCCGGTGTGCAGGCGGCGCTCGTCGACGAGCTGTGCCGCGGAGGCGCCCTGGTCAACGGGCCCGGCGACGACGGCCTCCCGTTGTGGACGGCGATCAGCTTCGGCTACACCGAGGCGGCCGAGGCGCTCGTGCGATGCGGCGCGCGAGTCGACTCCCTTGTCTTGAGCGCCGCGCTGGGGGATCTCGATGCCGTCATCCGCTACTTCGAGCCCGGCGCCGCGACCGACCCGCCGGTCGACCACGCGCTCGTCGAGGCGGCGCTGCACCGCCGGCGCGACGTGGTCGCATTTCTGCTTGACCACGGGCCTGACCTCAGCTTCAGGGAACCGCGGTTCGGGGCAACCGCGTTGGGCGCCGCCCGCTATGCCGGCGACCCCGCGATTATGCAGCTGATCGAGGGCGCGCCACACTAGGAGAGGTGAGCAGCGGCGCGGCACCGAGCTTCGCCACCCGGCAGTCCCCGGCCCGGCCACGGGTCCGGACGGTTGCCCGGCGGCTGGCGATCGCCGTCCTCGGCCTGCTGCTGATCGCCGCGATCGGCGCCGTCATCTACCTCAGCTCCCTGCGTGGTGTCGGCGATGCCCAGCAGCGGGCGAGCCGGATCGCCGCGGCGCACCATGAGCCCCCCGGGATGCCGGCGCCCACCAGGCTCGTCGCCGCCGTCGTCTCGGTCGAGGACGAGCACTTCAACGACAACGTGGCCGTCAACGTGCTCAGCGGGGTCGGTCGCGCGGGTCTGGCGGCGGTCGACGGCGGCGGGGACCCGGGCGGGAGCACGATCGAGCAGCAGCTCGCCCGGCAGCTCTACCCCGGGGGCTCGACGCTGCAGGACATCGGTCTGGGCGTGAAGCTCGCGCTCAACTACGGCGAGTCGCAGATCATGCGGATGTACCTCAACGTCGGCTACTACGGTCACGGCTTCTGGGGCGTGACCGAGGCCGCCGCCGGCTATTTCGGTGCGACGGCGGGGCACCTCACGTGGGCGGAGGCGGCGATGCTGGGTGGCCTTCTGCAGGCGCCGAGCGACTATGACCCACTGAGGCACTACGCGCTGGCGCGCTCCCGTGAGCTCCACGTCCTGCAGCAGCTCGTCGTCAACCGTCATCTGAGCCCGCGCGCGGCCGCCGCGATCTTCAGCGCTCCGCTGCCGCTGCGCTGACCCGGCCGCAGCGAGGGCGAGCCATCCGGTACCGTCCGTACACGGATCATCCGTATACGGACGAAGGAGCGAGCGTGACACCCGAGACAGCGGACCGCCTGCTGACCGGCGAGGCGTACCTCGAATCCCTGCGCGACGGCCGCGAGGTGTGGATCGACGGCGAGCGCGTGAGTGACGTCACCACACACCCGGCGTTTCGCAACGCGGCGAGGTCGGTGGCCGCGCTCTATGACGCCATGCACGATCCCGAGCAGCGCGACGTGCTGGTCTCACGCGGCGCCGACGGGCTCACCACGCACCGGTTCTTCCGCCCCTCCTACACCTCCGAGGACCTGCTGGCCTCGCGCGAGGCGATCGCGGCGTGGTCGCGGATGTCGTACGGGTACATGGGGCGAACGCCGGACTACAAGGCCTCGTTCATGGCCAGTCTGGGCGCGGACCCGGACTGGTACGCGCCTTTCGGTGACAGCGCCCGAACGTGGTACCGGACCTACGCCGAGCAGGCGCTCTTCCTCAACCACGTGCTCGTCAATCCGCCCATCGACCGCGGCAAGGCGGTCCACGAGGTCGAGGACGTCTACGTGCACGTCGTGCAGGAGCGCGACGACGGCATGGTGGTCCGCGGCGCCAAGATGCTCGCCACCGGCTCGGCCCTCACCCACGCCACCTTCGTCGCCCAGAACAGCGCGGTCGAGCTCGAGGAGGGCAAGGCCGAGGACTACGCGCTGTGCTTCATCGCGCCGATGTCCACGCCCGGGGTCAAGCTGGTCTCCCGCGCCTCCTATGAGCTGAGCGCGCGCTCGCCGTTCGACGCGCCGCTGTCCAGCCGCTTTGATGAGAACGACGCGGTGGTGGTCTTCGACGACGTGCTCATCCCCTGGGAGGACGTGCTCGTCTACCGCGATGTCAAGCGTGCCACCGCGTTCTACGCCCAGTCGGGGTTCATGCCCCGCTACACCCTCCAGTCGGGCACGCGCCTGGCGGTCAAGCTCGACTTCCTGTGCGGGCTGTTGGCGGCCGGGCTTCAGACCAACGGCACCGACGGCTTCCGCGGCGTCCGGGCGGCGATGGGCGAGCTGATGGGCTGGCGCAATCTCATCTGGGCGCTGACGTCGTCGCTGTGTCATGACACGCAGCCGGGCCCCGGCACGAGCGTGGTCCCGGCCATCGAATACGCGGTGCTCATCCGCCAGTTCGGGACCCAGGCCTTCGGGCGGGCGCGCCAGATCTTCACCGAGCAGCTCGGCGGGGCTCCGCTCGTCATCCCCTCGAGCACGGCCGACCTCGAGAGCCCCGAACTGCGTCCGGTGCTCGACCGCTACTACCGCGGCTCGTCCGGCGACGCCGAGGAGCGCATCAAGCTGTTCAAGCTCATCTGGGACGCGATGGGCAGCGAGTTCGCGGGCCGCCACGCCTGGTATGAGGTCAACTACTCGGGCAACCAGGAGCAGATGCGGCTGGACATGCTGCGCTTCTCCCAGGTCCGAGGGATCGCGGCCCGGCAGCGCGAGCTCGTCGACAGCTGCCTGGCCGACTACGACCTCGACGGCTGGACGCGGGGCCCGTGGATCACGTGAGCGGCCCCGCCTTTGACCTGCTCGCCGCGCCGGGGCACCTCATCCGGCGCGCGCAGCAGCAGCATCAGGCCCGGTGGGCGGAGCTCGTCGGCCCGGAGCTCACCTCCGTCCAGTTCGCGGTGCTGGCCAAGCTCGCCGCCGACCCCGGCACCGACCAGAACTCGCTCGCCGCCGGCCTCTCGATCGACACCTCGACCCTGGCCGAGGTGTGTCTGCGGCTGGCCTCCCGCGGGCTGATCGACCGCGAACGCTCAGAGCTCGACGCGCGGCGCTATCAGCTGTTTGTCACCACCGGCGGCCAGGCGGCCCTCGAGCGCCACATCCCGGCGGTCGACGCGGTCGGCGAGGCGCTGCTGACCCCGCTCACCGAGCGCGAGCGCCAGACGCTCATGCGGCTGCTGCGACGCGTGATCGGCGCCTGACGCGCCTGACCCGCCTTAGCCCCGCGACCTGGCGGCGAGCCGGCGCTCCAGGTAGGCCCACATGGCGTCGACCTGCGCCTCAGACCACACCGTGGCGCGCTTGCGCAGCGCCTCGTCGTCGGGCGAGGAGCGCTCCAGGGACCCGAACGCACGCGTCAGCATCTGCTGGTGGGCCGCGTTCTCCAGCAGCACGGCGCGGATGACCGCGTCGCGCACGTTCGCGCCGGCGGTGACGATGCCGTGGTTGACGAGCAGGCAGGCGGGCTGCCCTGCGATCGTCGCGGCGACCTCCTGCCCCATCTCGGCGGACACGATCAACTCGGCGGTCCGGGTGAACCGTGGCACGTCGGGAGGCACGAACATGGTCGCCGCGTGCGACAGCGCCAGCAGCGGCTGGCCGCTCGCCCCGAGCGCGATCGAGTGCGGCGGATGCGAGTGGACCACGCTCCCGAGGTCGTCACGCGCGCGCATGACCTCGGTGTGGATCGGCCACTCGATGTGGCGGGGATGGTCACCCACCAGCACGTCCCCGTCAAAGGAGACGAGGACCACGTGCTCGGCCGTGATCTCATCAAAGCCGAAGGTGGACGCCTTCATCCAGATGCCGCGGCCATCGGGATCGCGCGCGGACACGTGGCCCCAGACGTAGTCGTCGTGGCCGTTGGCGCCGAGGATGCGGCAGCCCAGGGCCACCAATTCGCGCAGCCCGCGCTCTGATTCAGATGCCGTCACGCGGCAATCGTCTCACGTCAGCTGGGCGTCCAGCGGACGCGGCGATCGTCTCACGTCAGCTGGGCGTCCAGCCACGCGGCGATCGTCGGTACGACCGGGCCCTCCCCCATGTGACCACCCTCGAAGACCCGCGCGGACTTGGGGTCGCCGTGGTCCAGGCTGAGGTAGACGTCCTGGATCGAGTTCTGGACGTCGTCGCGCCCGTTGACCAGGAGGATCGGGGCTGACGGCTTGTCGAGCCAGCCCTGGTCGAGCAGCGACAGCTCCTGACAGCGCGCCACGTAGTCGTCGAAGGTCTCGCCCCCGAAGATCCGCGCCCGGGCCGCCATCAGGTCCATCAGATACGAGGACGCGTTGCGCGACTGGTGCTGCCACTCCGGGGTGAACGTGATGTGCACCCCTCCGCCCCAGTTGACGGCGCAGCGCAGACGCTCGCGGTGGGTGTAGGCGAGCTTCATCGCCCAGTAGCCGCCGAAGGACCCGCCCGCCGCCGCGCAGCGCTCCGCGTCGAGATCGTCGCGCGTGGCCAGCCAGTCGAAGATCGGCGTCCACTGACGCTCGGCGTCGGGACCGGCCCGGACGGGCGACTGGCCCACGCCGGGCATGTCGACGAGCAGCACCGCGTAGCCGCGGCCGCGCAGGAAGGCGCCGAGCCGAGCGTGCATCTCCTCCTTCCAGGTGTCGATCCCCGCCCACACCATGACGACCGGCGGCCGCTCGGCGCCGTCGCCGGGCCGGGTCACGTAGAAGGTCACGTGGTCACCCTCGCCGGGCCTGCCGGCGAACGGGACGGTGACGACCTCAAGCGGCGGGTCCTCGAGCTGCGCCGCGGCGATGAACAGCTCGCGGGCGCGGTCGTACATGCGCTCCTTGAGAGGATGGTTGGGCGTCGGGTAGCGGCCCATGAACGCGGCCCGGTAGGCCTGCATGAGCGCGTCGCGCCGCTCCGCGTTGGTGGGGGCCTGGAGCGCGGCGGCGGCGTAGCGATCCGACAGCGCGCCCCAGGCGGCGGTCCACGGCTCGGGCTCGAGGCCCTCCAGCTGCGCGATCGTCGCCCGTGCGGCGTCGGGGTCCAGGCCGTCGAGCGGGTGGACGCCCCGGTCCAGCCGGGCCAGCAGCCAGCCCCGCCCGTCCTCGAGGTCGCGACGCTCGGTCACGTCTCGAGGTGGAAGAGTTCGATGAGCTCCATGAGAATTGGAAGAGGCATTCTAAATAGGTGTCAAGGGGAGCGGTGGGTGGGATGGAGCCTAAATGGCCGCCTTTGCAGGGGGTTCTGGTAGATATCCCGTCTGTGAGACGGAATATCTCCCAACCCCCGGCCGAAGGCCACCGAAAGCCCCTTGACAGGCCGAAAGCCCCGGTGCCATAGTTCGCCACCAGCCGAACACGAACACTAATTCGCGTATGGATCCGGCGGGACGGCATTGCACGGCACCGCCCGATCGCACCACGCGCACACGCGCACACGCGCTCAACGCCACCCCGCGCTCGAAACACCGGAGAGGGTCATGTCCGAAATCCTGCTGTCGCAGCTCGCCCACGTCGAGCTCATCTCGCCCAAGCCCGAGGAGACCGTGCGCTGGATGGTCGACGTGCTCGGGCTCGAGGAGACCACGCGGGAGGGCCAGTCGGTGTACTTGCGCGGCTGGGCCGAGTGGCTGCACTCGAGCCTGATCGTCACCGAGGGGGCGGAGCCCTCGGTCGCGCACATCGCCTGGCGGACCTACGGCCCCGGCGACCCCGAGACGATCGCCGGGCGCCTGGAGGGCAGCGGGCTCCAGATCGGCTGGGTGGAGTCGTCGGTGGGCCACGGCCGGGCGTTTCGCTACCACGCCCCGGTGGGCCGGCACGTCCACGAGGTCTTCTGGGAGACCGACCTGTACCAGGCCCCAGCGGAGAAGGCCGAGGCGGACTTCCAGAATCGCCCCCAGCGCTTCTCGGCCCGCGGCGCCGGCGCCAAGTACATCGACCACGTCACCGTGGCCACCCCGTCGATGAAGGACGACATCGCGTTCTACAAGACGCTCGGACAGCGCCACACCGCGCAGATCAGCGCCGAGCCGGGCTTCACCGTCTTCGCCACGACGACCTGCAACGGGATCCGCTCCACGCACGACCTCGGGCTGGTCCCCGATTTCGGCGCCACCGGCCGCACGAACCACATCGCCTACAACGTCGACCAGCGGCTGGACGTCGAGCGTGCCGCGGAGGTGTTCATGGCTCACGACACCCCGGTCGAGTTCGGGCCCGGCATCCACGGGTGCGACGAGATCACCTACCTGTACGTGCGCGAACCGGGTGGGTTCCGTATCGAGATCAATTCGGGCGGTTGGGAAAACGCCATGCCCGACTGGCAGGCGACCAACTGGGACACCTCCCAGGGCGGCACGACGCTGTGGAAGAACCTGGCCATGCCCGAGTCGATGATGGAGTCGTTCCCGACGATCACCGGCGATGCGGCCCAGGGCGCGGCCGCGGGATCGCGGTCCACCGGCCTGTTCGTGGAGCACGAGAACTAGTCTCCGCCGCATGCGGATCGACACCCACGCCCATGTCCACCCTCCGGCCTACCGGGAGGCCCTGGGAAACGCGCCGCTGCCGCCGATGACCCTCGCCGGGCTGGAGGAGGCGATGGAGCGCCACCAGATCGACGCCGCGGTCATCTCCACCGGGCCGCCCGGGGGCTTCGCGGGTCCCGGCGGCGACGGGCGCGACCTCGCCCGGCGCGCCAACGACGGGCTGGCCGAGATCGTCGCCGCCCAGCCCCGCCGGTTCGCCGCCGTGGCGACCCTGCCCCTGCCCGACATCGACGCGGCGCTGACAGAGCTCGACCGCGCCTACGACGAGCTCTCGCTTGACGGCGTCCTGCTGCTCACCAATCTCGCCGGCACCTACCTCGGCGATCCCGCCTGGGAGCCGCTCTTTGCCGCGCTGGACGCGCGGGGCGCCTACGTGTTCGTACACCCCGGGTTGCCGCCGCACCCCCTCCCCCTCCCCCACCCGGTGTGGATGTACGAGTTCCCATTCGAGACCGTGCGGGCCGTGGCCAACCTCATCTACAGCGGCACCCTCGAGCGCCACCCTTCGATCCGCTTCCAGCTCGCCCATCTCGGCGGCGCCGCGCCGTTCCTGGCCCACCGCATCGCCTCACTGGCCGATCGTGAGCCCGAGCGCGCCGGCCAGGCCCCGGCCGGAGCGCTCGCCTACCTGGAGCGGCTCTACTACGACACCGGGCTCACCAACAACGCCCCGGCACTGGCGGCCACCCGCGAGGTGACGCCGCTCGATCACATCGTGTTCGGCACCGACTGGCCCTACGCGGCGCTCCCCGAGAGCGGAGACCCCGCTCCCGACCTCGACGTGCTCGGCGCGGATGGGCGCTCGGCGGTCGAGTTCGCCAACGCCGCCGCGCTCGTGCCGCGGCTCGTCGACGCGATCACAGCGGCGCCATCGCCGCCATGATGACCTCCTGGCGCACCTGCGACGGGTCCAGCGGCAGCGAGTGATCCTGCTCCCAGCGTCCGATCGCCTCTGAGCCCTCGACGATCACCTTGCAGCGCTCGAACCGCCGGCGGGTGAAGGCCTCGAGCGCCTCGACCAGCGGCCGGTCGGTGCCGAGCTCCTCGCGGAGCACGAGCGCGTCCTCGATCGCCTGCGCCGCGCCCTGGCCACAGTGCGGGGAGGTGGCGTGCGCCGCGTCGCCGATGAGCACCACCCGGCCGCGATACCACGGCGGGGGTACCAGGACGTTCTCCACCGGGCGGTAGACGACGGCGTCATCGTCGACGATGAGCTCGCGGTGGGCGGCCACGGCGCCGCCGAACTGGGCCAGACGCTCGCGGTAGAGGGCGGCCATCCCCTCGCGCGCGAGCCTCAGCGGCGCGCCCTCGGGCGGCTTCTCGATCGTGAGCATGTACATGAGGTCCTCGGCGAGGGGGACGAACCCCGCGGTGCCCGTGGCCCCGAGGTAGACCCAGATCTTGTCCAGGCCGTCGATGCGCGGGAGGTTGTACCGCCAGCACACCTGCCCGGTGTAGGCGGGCTTCAGCTCGGCGCCGAACACGGTCTCGCGAACCTGCGAGTACAGACCGTCGGCCCCGACGACGAGGTCGTAGGCGCGCGTCTGGCCGTCGGTGAAGGTCACGTCGACCCCGCCGTCGCGATCGTCGATCGCCGTGAAGGTCACGCCGGTGCGGACGTCGGCGCCGGAGTCCAGCGTGTGCTTCTGGAAGATGCGGTGCAGCCGCGGGCGCGTGATGCCGTTGCCGGGGGGAAGCCCCGCCACCAGCGGGGGCCAGTCGTTGTCGGCCAGCTGGGTCCCACCGTCGGCGAGCCATGCCGCGTCGCCCCGGATCGCGTGGCCCTCGGCCACCGCCTCCTGGGCCAGGCCCAGCTCGTTGAGCGCGCGCAGCGCGTTCCCGGGCTGGATGATCCCGACGCCGTAGACATCCCACGCGGCGTTCTTCTCCACCACGTCGACCTCGACGGCGGCCTGCCGCAGGGCGATGGCCACCGAGAGCCCTCCGATGCCGCCACCGACCACCAATACTCGCTGCACCTGCGTCATGTCCTGGCCTCGGTCTCCTTCCGGCCCTGTGTCCCCCGGGGCCTCTGTGGAGATGTAAGTAAAACAAGAATTTGAATTCGTGTCTAGACAGACGGCGGGCCCTGCTCGTACCCTTTGGCCCCGTGTCGACGCCGGAACCGCTGATCCGCCCGCCGCTCCAGCGCCGCAGCCAGGAATCGCTGGAACGCGTCCTCCAAGCCGGGTTCGAGCTCCTCAAGGAGGAGGGGTTCGAGGGCTTCACCCTCCAGGCCGTGAGCAAGCGGGCCGGGGTGTCGATCGGCTCGATCTACGCGCGCGTGCCCAGCCGCGAGGCGCTGATCATGGCCATCTACGAGCGGGTGATGGCCTGGACCGAGGAGGACCAGATCTCCCCCAGCTCGGCGCGGGACAGCCTGTCCGCCCGCGAACGCATCGAGCTGCTCGTCTCCGAGCTGGCCGGCCAGATGCTCACGCACGGGTCAGACCTCCGGGTGTTCATGCGCCAGGCGGCGGTCAACCCCGACATCTGGGAGCGCGGCGCCGAGAAGTCCCAGGCGACCGCCGAGGTGTTCCGCCGCGCCGTGCTCGAGCACCCCGAGGATCTATCGCACCGTGACCCCGAGCTCGCCATCGATGTCGCCTTCCGGATGATGTACTGCACGATCGCTCGCCGCCTCACCCACGGCCCGCGGTTCGAGTCGGCCCGCGAGGTGGGCGACGACGCCCTCGTCGCCGAGCTCTCGCACGCGATCGCCGACTATCTGCTCTGACCCGGCTGTCCCGCTGCTCACGGGCCAGGGCCTAAGCGGTAGCCCGGCTCCTCGAAACGCGCGAGAGGAGAACGCGCGCCACCTGGTCGAGGGTCCTGCGGGTGATGGCCGTCCCGGCGTGCGGGGACTCCGCCGTCGCGGAGCCGGTCACGCCCTCCGCGGACCCGGCCCGAAGCCCGAGCGTCGCGCGCTTGACCTTCAGGCGAGCCAGCTCGTTGTGGGCCGCCATGTTGCCGGGGGCGAGCTGCAGCACCCGGCGGAACGCGGCCTCGGCGGCCAGGTCCTCCCCCTCGGCCCGGGACACCATGCCGAACGCGAGGTGCGGCTCGGCGTCGTCGGGGGCGAGCACGATGGCCCGGACGGCCAGATGCCGGGCTCGCTCGATGTCGCGCTTGGCGCGCAAGAGCGCCCGCGCGAGGGCGACGAAGCCTCGATGGTCGTCGGGGGCAAGCCGGATGGCGTCCTCGGCGTGGGCGATCGCCACCCGGTGCAGCCCGCGGCGACTGGCCGCGATGCTCGCCTGGCGATGGGGCAGGGCACGGTCGGGATCCAATTCGATCGCGGTGGTGGCGGTGGCCAGCGCGCCATCCGGGTCGTGGTCGGCGAGCTGGGCCTCCCCGAGCAGACCGAGCGCGTCGACATCGTGGGGATCGTCGGCGAGCAGCGCGCGCAGCAGTGCGATCGCATCGGCGGTGCGCCGGCGGTCACATAGAGTCGCGGCCTGCTCCAGCTCCGGGGTTCGCATGTCCCTCAGTGAATCGACGTCCATCGCGGCTCACTTGAATTCGGTTTGTGGGCACTCGACTAACGCACTCCCACCGGGGACCCGTACGCGGCGCCGGGCCATAGGTCATGGCGCGGACATCTCGTTGGTCTGCATGGCGGCTGACGGCCGGCCCGCGCTGACGTCCACGCGGGTAGGCTGACGGGCCATCGCCGGGGTGTTCCATATCGCTCAGGTCAACGTCGGCCTCCCGGTCGCACCCGTCGACACGCCGGCGCTGGCCGAGTTCATGGCCCTGCTGGAGCCGATCAACGCGATCGCCGACAAGGCGCCGGGGTTCGTGTGGCGCCTGCAGACCGAGGACGGCAACGCGACCTCGATTCCGGTCCTGGGCGACGACCGGCTGATCGTCAACATGTCGGTGTGGGAGTCGATCGACCAACTCGGCGCCTTCGTGTATCGCAGCGGCCACGTCGCGGTCATGCGCCGACGGCGAGAGTGGTTCGAGCGCATGGGGGTGTTCATGGCACTGTGGTGGGTGCCCGCCGGCCGGCTCCCCACGGTGGCCGAGGCCGAGGAGCGGCTCGCGCACCTGCGCGCCCACGGCCCCACCGTCCAGGCCTTCACCTTTCGTCAGCGGTTCCCGGCGCCGGGCGCGCTGGCAGCGCCGCGGCTGGACGACGACCTGCTCGGCTGCCCCGCCTGACCATCAGGCGATCCAGTAGCGCGCGATCGGCGTCGTCCCGTCAGCACCGAGGCGCACGTCCTCGAGCCTGCCGCCCACGCGCTGGATGACCGTGGCCGAGGCGACGTTGGCCTCGTCGCAGATGACAAGGGCGCGGTCCACGCCCTCAGCGCGCGCGATGACCAGGAATCGCGCTCTCCCAGTCCAGCAGGAAGGCGAAACCGTCCCGCGCCAGCTCGGCGTGTGCGGCGCGCGCTTGGTCCTCGTCATCGATGCGCAGAGGTCGCAGGCGGAGATCCACGACGCACTGTGTAGCGACCGGACGCGCGCGCCGCGTGGGCGCCGGCAGCCCGATGCGCGTCAGCCGGCGGTTCGGCCGAGCGCCGAGGTGAACTCCTTGGCCGTCTTGCGGTGGGCGCGCGGGATCTCGAACTCCCACGCCACGCCGTCGGCGAAGGTGAGCTTGAGGTATGAGAGCACCTTGCCGTGCTCGAGCTCCACGGACTGCACATCGCTGCGCGGCACGCGTACCAGCGCATCGCCCTTGGTATGCGGCTTCCATCCGAGCTGCGAGGTCTTGGTGAGGATCAGCTCGGTGTCTGATGCGGCGAGATAGCCGCTGCGCCCGAAGTTGGGCATCTCCGGCGTCGCCTTGGCCGCCTTGCCGGCCACCGCCGTCGCGGCAAGCGAGCCGACCATGCCTCCGACCTGACTGCCCGCCGTCATCATGCTCATCTTCTTGGTCAGCCCGCGCGGGCTGACCAGCGTTCCAGCCACCTCGGGCCCACCAAGGGCCTCCGACGCGTCGTTCGCCATGGTTTCCGGTCCCTCCAGACGATGTTGTGGTGTCGTGCCTCCACCCGCTGGCGGCCACCCCCGACGGCGGCGAGTACGTTGCACCATTATCTCCGTTCGCGACAGACGGGAGTTGACGAAGTGGACGAGGCGACGATCGAGAACGGCGTTCCCACGACGGCGGGCTGGTTCGTCATCAACGCGGGGGACGCGCGCTGGATGCACAACGGCATGCGGATGGTCTGCAGGTTCGGCGGCGAGGGCCCGGCGCATTTCGACGACCTCGGCATCGGCCTGTACTGGATCGAGCCGGGCAGGCCGATGGCGCTCTACCACCACGAGGCCGGCCAGGAGGACTTCCTCGTCCTCCGCGGCCAGTGCATCCTCGTCATCGAGGGCGAGGAGCGGACGCTGCGCGCGTGGGACTTCGTCCACTGCCCGCCCGGCACCGCGCACACGATCATCGCCACCGGCACGGAGCCGGCGCTCGTGCTCGCCGTCGGCGCGCGCAAGGAACGAGGCAGCGCGCGCTACCCGGTCGAGCCGGTCGCGGTCCGCCACGGCGCGGGCGTCCCCGACGAGCAGACCTCCGCCCGGGACCACTACGCGACGTTCGGCGCCCCGCAGCCGGGCCCCCCGCCCCCGTTCCTGAGTGGATCCGTGGGCAGCTGAGCAGGCGAGTCACGCGCCGGTGCGTCGCGCCCAGCGTTCCTCGCGGTAGAGCCGATCGGCGAACTCGCCCGCAGGGTGCGCCCGGAGGCGGCGAATCTGCTGGGCCGCCGGTGCGGGCATCGCCTCCGGCGGCGGCAGGGGCGAGCCGTAGCCGCCCGGGAGCAGCATCGGAGCCGAGAGCGCGGCGAACGTGAGGTCGGCCGCGGTGAAGCGATCGCCGAGGAGAAAGCGCCGGCCGTCGGCGACGCGCTGGGCGACGTCGTCGAACACGCGGTCGACGCTGTGGAGCGCTGCGGCGGCCGAGGTGTCGTCGACCCCGAGGTAGCGGCTGATGGCGATGCGCACCATGGGCCCGGAGGCGCGGAAGGCCAGCTGCTCCCAGCGTGGCAGGCCGGCCTCGGCCCAAGGCCGCAGCCGGCTCACCACCGGCAGCGTCTCGTGGTACATCCACAGCCGGCCGTCGGGCCCGAGCCCCTCGTCGAGCTCGTCCTCGAGAGCGGCCGCCTGGACCCCGAGCTCGCCGGCCGGGTACAGGCGGTGCTCCGGGGCGACGCGGCGATCGGCCCAGTGCAGGATGTCGGTGGAGTCGGCGATCACCTCGCCGTCGCCGGTCACGAACACGGGGACGGACCTCCCGCCGCCAGCGCGGCGTGCGGCCGCGACATGGACGAGTTGGAGGTGGGGCTGCTCGACGTAGGACACCCCGGCCCGCTGAAGCCCCCAGCGCGCCTTCTCGCAGAAGTGGCTGATCGGGATCGTGACGAGGCGGGCGGGCATCGAGGTTGTGAGCAGGCGGCGCGGATCAGCGCAGGATCGAGCCGGTGATGGTGGGTCGCCGGGCCCCGAGGAAGAAGATCCCGGCCAGTCCCGGGGTGTGGAACGCGTCGTTGGGATTGTCCTCGAGCGTGGAGTCGGTGATCGCCATCGTGCCCGTCCGGTCGTTGGAGACGAAGAAGATCGCCCCACCGCCCTCGTTGGCGTGGTTGCCGATGAAGGTGCAGCCGCCCACCGACAGCGTCATCGTGTCCCCGTCGTTGTAGATCGCGCCGCCGCTACCGCCGCCCGGCGAGCCCGGCCGCGCGGGATTCGCGCCTCGGCCGATGGCGCGGTTGTCGGTGAAGTGGCTGTTGAGCACCGTCCAGGACACGCCGATGCTGCTCAGAGCGGCGCCGTTGGAGCAGACGTTGCCGGTGAAACGGCTGTCCACGACGTACACCGGACGGCCCTGATACTGGGACAGGGCGCGGACGCCGGCACCGCCCAGATCGGGACCGGTCGGGTCACAGCGGTTGTCCGAGAACGTCGCGTTGACGATCCGCAGCTGCCCGCCCCGGTCGAAGATCGCGCCGCCCCCGCCGCCCTCGTAATGCTGGCCGGACGAGTTGCCGTCGGCGAAGGTGATGTTCTGGACGACCAGGCTCGGCGTGGCCTGGTCCTGACAATGCGACGTCGTGAAAACCTGCACCGGATCGCAGGTGTCCATGTAGAGGATGCGCCGCCGGTCGCCCCCGCTGAGCGTCACCAGCCCGCCGCCGTCCAGGACGACCCGGGCGCTGGTGTTGCGGACCTTGGCGGTCGCCCGCATCCTGATCGTGACCGGGTTGGGGCCGCAGGCAAAGCGGATGATTCCTCCCGACCGTACCGCGGCGACGACCGCGGCCGAGGTGCAGCCGGCCGGGGTGCCGTGGCCGATGACGTGGTTGGCGTGCGACGTGTTGACCGGCCGGCCAGCGGCGGGGACCGGGACGGAGCGCACGCCGGGCGCGGCCCGCGCAGCGGCCGCCGCGTGCCCGACCGGGCCCAGCGCCCCCGCGCCGAGGACGAATGCCATCGCCACGAGATGTCGGCGCATCCCGGCAAGGGTACGTCGCGGGGCAGCCCCGAGGCCCTCCGGCTGCATTCGGGCACGCCGACGAGGGCCTCTGGCCCCCCATCGGCCCACGTCGGCGAAATAGGCCCGGGGGGCCAAGATCCGTCTGGACCCCCCGGAGAGTCAGGGAAGTGGGGGCACACTCGCCCGACCCGCGGGACGAAATGACTTTCGTCCCAAGCTTGCTGATTTTTGATTATGCCAAAGCCGGGAGCCGAAAATGAACTTCTTCGACCAACCTTCCGCTCCACCTCGCGTTGAAGTAAACGGAGCCACGTTGGCGGAGCTTGGCCAAAGGTTTTTGCGGTCGGGCTGTACCCGAGCCGCTGGTGATGGTTGTGGGGGCACCGCGTCCCGGGGGCTAGGAAGGCCCCCCGGGGCGCAGTCCTATTGGGGACTGGTGGCCCGGGGCGATGCGAATTCGCGCACGCCGGGGGTCTTCAGGCGGACGTCCGACAACGACCAGACTGGACTCTGGCGCCCCGGTAGCGCACACTGTGCGCATGGGGGAGACGGCAACCGCCATTGGGTTGCGACAACCGGCGGACCGTGCATCGGTCGTCGGCCAATCGGATGACGAGCTCATCGCCGGTGTGCGTGGCAGCGACACGGCTGCGTTCGAGGAGATCTACGACCGCTACGCGCGCGGCATCCTGGCATTCTGCGCGCACATGCTCGGCAGTCGTGAGGCCGCCGAGGACGCTCTGCAGCTCACCTTCGTCTCCGCCTACAGAGCCCTTCGCAGCGGGCAGAACAGCATCGCGCTGCGGCCGTGGCTGTACACCATCGCGCGCAACCGCTGCCTCTCCGAGCTACGGGCGCGCCGCGACGCGATCGGCGTCGATGAACTGACCACCGATCACCAGGTCTTCGAGGGTCTCGCCGACCAGGTCCAGAGGCGCGAGGACCTGCGCGAGATGCTCGACGACATGCAGCGGCTCCCGGCCGATCAGCGCGCCGCGCTGGTGCTGTTCGAGCTCGGCGACCACCCGCAGAAGGACATTGCCAGCGTCCTCGGCGTCCGCACGGAGAAGGTCAAGGCGCTCGTCTTCCAGGCGCGCGAGGCACTCGTGCGCGGCCGGCAGGCCCGGCAGCATCCGTGCGGCGACATCCGCGAGCAGCTCGCCACGATGGAAGGGCGGATTCCGGCGCGCAGCCTCCTGCGCGCCCACATCGATCGCTGTGCGGGCTGCCAGTCCTTCGAACACGAGGTCCGCCACCAGCGTGCCGCCCTGGCGGTCATCCTGCCGGTGGCGCTCGCGGGCGAGCTCAAGTCCTCGATCCTCGGCTCAGCCCTGCACAGCGGCGCGGTTGCCGCAGCGTGCGGCGGCGGTGGTGGTGCGGTGGCGGCAAGCGCCTGTGGCGGCAGTGCGGTCGTCGGCGGCGCAACGACGGTGGGCGGAGTGTCAGCCATCGGCGGTGCCACCGCGGTCAGCGGCGTCGGAGGAGGCCTCGGCGCGGTCTCCGCCACCACGGCGGGCGGCCTCGCGAGCGCCGGCGCCGGCGCCGTGGCGACAAGCGCGCCGGTGGTGGCAGCCGCCACGGGTCTGACGGCCATCGGCGAGTCCATCGGCGTCGGCGGTCTGAGCGCGTCCGGCGTCGTGGCGAAGATCCTCACGGCGGCGGCGATCGCCACCGTGGCGGCCAGCACCGGACACAGCGACCGGCCGTTCGCTCACCGCGCCACGGCACCTCCCACGACGCGCGAGAGACTGCTGGCCTCCGTGCCCGCGCGCTCGGCCCCACGAGCGCCCGCGCCGTTCGAGCACCCGCCGGCCACCACCCTCCCGGCGCCCGGAACGGTCAGCTCCACGACGCTCGGTGCCCAGGGACCGGCCTCGACCACTCCGACGACCTCGGGTGGCGCGACCTCGACCCAGACGGCCAGCCCAGGATCGGCAGCCACCGGAGGATCGACGGCCCCCGCCACGGCCGGCGGCACCGGTTCGACGACGCCGCCCGCCACGACTGACCCCAGCGCGAGCACCACGCCGTCGGGAACCTCGTCGCCGACCACTACCGGCAGCGCGACGGCCGCGCCGACCTCGACACCCGTCTCAGATCCCACCGGGTCCGCGACGTCGACGGCCCCCGCCGCGTCGGCGCCGGCCGACACCGCGGCCGCCGACCCGAGCTCCACCAGCACCGACAGCACCTCGGCGCCGGCCGACTCGACCGACGCTGCGAGCTCGACCGGCTCGGCTCCCTCAGCCCCGGCGACGGAATCAAGCGCCGCGGGCAGCGCAGCGGCGGACACCGGCAGCGCCTCATCGGGCACGGCAGGCGACTCCGGCGCGGCCGCCGCGCCCTCGACCTCCGCCGTCGACCAGTCATCGTCGTCCCCGTCCGCTGCGGCCGGCAGCGCGGCGCAGGCGAACGTCTCCCAGGCAGCGGCCGCGCCGGCGCAGACCGACGCGACAGTCGCTTCCGGTTAAGCGCGGGCGCTCAGCGCACCCGGCGGCGGGTCCCGCTCGCGATATACGCCGGCTGTACCTGGGCGGCGCGACGGCCGCGGCGCAGGGCCACGCCAGCGACACCCGCAGCGGCGACAAGGGATGAGATGGCGTTGATGACGAGAATCGTGGTCATGGTGACGCTCCTTTGCTGATGAGCCCAGGATGCTTCGCGTGGGTGAACGGAACGTGCGGCGAAATCGCACAACTCCGTAAGAACTCGTGCGGGTGCGGGTGCGGGTGCGGGTGCGGGTGCGGGTGCGGGCTCGCGCGTGCGCGGGGCGCGGCTAACGGTGGGCGGCCACGGCGGGCCGGGCCGGCTCACCGGTGACCGCGTGGAGCGCCTCCTCATGGACCCGGAGGACCATGGCCGTGACATCGTCGCGGACGTCCAGGGCGGCGGGCAGCATCGTGCCCAGCACGTGGGCACACAGCGCCGAGGGATCATCGGGACCGGCGGCTGCCGCATCGGACAGCCGCTGGAGCCCCGTGTCGAGTGACTCGCCGCGCCGCTCCACCAGACCGTCGCTGTAGAAGATGAGGGTGTCGTTCGGGCCCACCGTGTCCTCGGCCTCCGCGTAGACCGTGTCCCACACCCCCATGACCGCCCCGCGTCCCTCCAGGAAGCGGGTCTCGCCGTTGGCGTTGCGCAATAGCGGCGGGGGGTGTCCCCCGCCGGCCCAGCGCACGCGCCCATGGCGGGGATCCACGATCGCGTAGATGACGGTGAACAACTCCTGCTCGGCCAGGGCAAGCTGATAGCGGTTGAGCCGGGTCAGCACCTCGCCGGGGCTCCGGGTCGCGTTGTCGGCAAGGGCGAAGGCACGCGTGACACTGCGCAGGTGACCCATGGTCGAGGCGGCGGGGATCCCCCGCCCCGTCACGTCCCCGACGACGATCCCGATCCGCCCGTGGGTCAGCGCGAACGCGTCGTACCAGTCACCACCGGCTTCGGCTCCGCGGCCGGCCGCCTCGTAGTGGGCGACCAGCTCGAGCCCGGGGGTCTCGGGGAGGCGCTTGGGGAGCAGTCCACGCTGGAGCTCGACCGCGATCCGGTGCTCCTCGCTCAGCGCCAGCGCCCCGTCAAGCCGCTGCTGGCGCTCGTGCGCGAGGAGCCCCTGGAGGCCGACGAGCGGGAGGGCGAGCAGCACCAGTCCCACGTGCTGCACCGCGGAGGCGGCGATGAACAGCCCGATGCACGACAGACACGCGTCGGGCCCGTACAGCCACAGCATCGGGAGCTGAACCGAGGGGGGAACGCGCTCGGCCACCCAGCCGCGAGCCAGGCCCGCGGTGCCGTCGAAGACGATCTGCGCCGCGAACGCGAGGAGCAGGAGCGGCCACCGGTCCCAGGAGAACGTCTGTCCTCCGAACGCGACCAGCACCAGGGCGGGGCCGAGGGCGTAGAAGCTGTCTCCCACGCGTGCCAGCAGCCGCGACGGTGCGACGGGTCCGCTCACCGCTTGGGGCAACCGGTCGGCCACCGAGCACGCCGCGACGATCAACGGGACCAGCGGTGTCGGGAGCACGAACAGCATGGGCACGAAGATGAGCTGCGTCGGAGCCGTCCACGCGCTGCCGACCGGATACTGAACGCGGCTGGCGATCAGGTAGGCAACCGCCGTCACCACGAGGGCCCACGGTGACAGCGAGCGCACCGAGTGCCCGAACACGGCCAGGGCGCCGGCGACGATCAGGAAGATCGCGGCTGCGCCCGCTTCGGTGAGGAGCAGGCGCCGCGCGCGGCCGGTGTCAGAGTGACGTTCCCGGCCCAGCCGCAGCAGGCTCTCCGCCGACGCGGTCTCGTAGGAGTCGATCAGCCCCCGCACGCCCCTCATAGGTGGGACCGCGGTCAACCCCGGTTCCACGGGTCGATGAACACGTCATCAACGCGCACGTTGCCGGTGAGGGTGGTGAGCACCAGCGAGACGTCCGTCGTCCCGCCCGCGATCGCCGCCGGCAACGCCGAGCTGGTGAGCATCAGCGGCGTGGGCTGCCATCCGCCCAACACCAGGGCGACGCCCGCTGGGAGGTAGACGCCGTCGTACCTCACGCCGACCGCCATCGTGCCGGAGCCCGAAGCGAAGAAGCGGATGGTCGGGTAGGCGGCGTCGACGCACGTCGGCGGTGACTGCGCCGAGGAGCCCGCGGGCAGCGACAGCGACGAGTCGCCGAGGGTGCCGGTCGCCGCGAACGGCTCGCTGCCGTCGACCACGGCAGCGCGACCGGTCAGGGACCAGTCCGAGCTCTCGAAGTCGCCACCGGGGGCGAGCTCATAGGACGATGGGTCAGCCCACGGGGCAAACGGCGTGCTCAGGGTCGCGCCGTTGCAGTTGTCGAGGTTGATGAGATCGGCCTGGGCGGCCGGCGCGGATAGGGCCACGGCGCCGGCGGCGCCGAGCGTGATCATGACCGCGAGGCTGCTCCGCAGCCTTCGGAGGGGGAAGGTCACTAATCGCTCCTTGGGGCAAAGGTGGTGGGTGGTTGGCTTCCGTGACGCCGCATCTCCCTCGTCTCGGTCCGGCCTTCCTCATAACGGCGTCTCGCTCTCTCGAAGGATCGGTGCCGGTGGCGCCCAGCATGCGGATGCGCTGCCCGCCCCAGGGCAAGCGCCGCGGCCCCCGCTTGTCAATCGGGCTTCCACCGATGCAGTTCCTTACGAGAGTTTCTTGAGGATCGGGAACGGTACGGCACTCTTGGCAGGTCGTTGCATCCGTTGTCAGCATTTGTGGAAGATTGCGCCACGCAGCCCGAGATGCTTCCTGTGCAGGCGAAAGGACCACGCGGCGGCCCCCAGCCAGGCGCCCTCCGTGCCGATCGGTGCGGGCGGCGTTGGCTATTTGTGCGGGGGCGCCCGCACAAGCGGGGCCGGGATGTCAGGATCCAGGTCGAGCCTCGTCCAGCGAAAGGACTTGCCGTGACCACACCGAGCTTTGGCATCTTCGACCACATCGAGGACATTCCGGGGACGCCGACGAGCCAGCTGCTGAAGGACCGGCTGGCCCTCGTCAGGACTGCCGACGAGGCGGGGTTCGCCGGCTACTACTTCGCCGAGCACCACGGCAGCGACCTCTGCATGACGCCGAGCCAGGAGCTGTTCATCGCGGCCGCGTCCCAGGTGACCAGCCAGATCCGCATGGGCCCGATGGTCAAGTTGCTCCCGATGCACCCGCCGGTGCAGCTCATCGAGGACCTGTGCGTGCTCGACCAGCTCCTCGAGGGACGTCTGGACTACGGCGTCGGGCGCGGCGCGGTCCCGGTCGAGCACTACTGGTTCGGCGACTCGTGGCCCCAGTCACGCGAGCGATTCGTCGACGTGCTGGGAATCATCAAGCGCGCGCTGGCCACCGGCGAGATCTCCAGCGAAGGCAGCGCGTTCTACGACTTCCCGACGATGCCGATGTCCACCCGGCCCTTCCAGGAGCAGATCCCGTTCTGGTATCCCGGCAACCCGGTGGCGGCGGGTCAGTACGGCCTCAGCCTCATGTGGCCGGGCAAGATCGAGCAGGCCGCCTACGACCAGTACGTCGAGGCCTGGCACCGCCACAAGGACGACGAGCTCCGTCTCGACGGCCCCGACTCCGAGCCGCGCGTGGCCTACAACGTCGTGCTCGCGATCGCGCACACCGAGGACGAGGCCCAGGAGATCGCGCGCCGCGGCATGGAGGGCCTGGTGCGCCGCACCCGCAACGCCCACCGCTTTGACCGCCTGGTGATCTCAGAGGAGGAGTGCGACGCCGCCCAGGGGCCGCTGCGGGCGATCATGGCCACGATGGAGCCCGCCATCAGCTTCGGCGCCGGCACCCCCAGCCAGATCGCCGAGCGCCTGGCGGCTCTGCTCCAGGACGGGATGAGCGACTACATCTGCTTCATGCTCCCCACCGGCGACATGAGCCTCTACGAGGCGCGCCGGACGCTGGATCTGTTCGTCACCGAGGTCAAGCCCCAGCTCGACCAGGTGACCGCCTCCCGCTGAGCGCGGCTGATGCCATCACGCGACGGAGGATGTCCATAGCGCCCTGGCATGATCGACGCCATGCGGTGGGAGCTCGAACCGGACCTCGGCGCCTTCGCTGCGCGGGTCCAGCCGCTGCTCGAGGCCCACATCGAGAACAACGTGGTGGCGACGGTCCTCGCCGGGACCGTCCAAGGCCAGTTCCGGATGTCGCCGCCGGTCCTCGCGGTGGGTATGGACGACGGCGGCGGCGTCGCGGCCGCTGCGCTGCGCACGGCGCCGTGGCCGATGCTGTGCACCCCCGTCGGCCCTGACGACGCCGAGGCGCTCATCGAGCTGTGGCTGGAGCACGATCCCGAGCTGACCGGGATCAACGCCCTGCTGGACACCGCGCGCGCCGTGGCCGTCGCCTGGGCCTGGCGCAGCGGAGGCTCGGAGCGCTGCCGGACCGCGATGGCGATGCACTCGCTCACCGCGGTCCTCGACCCGCCGCGGCCGGGACCGGGGCGCCTGGTGGCCGCCACCGAGGCCGACCGCGACCTGGCCCTGGGCTGGTGGGACGAGTTCATCACCGAGGCCGACGTGATCGACGCCGGCCCGGACGCCCGGGCGGCAACCGTCGACTTCCGGATCTCCCAGGGGGACCTGTTCCTCTGGCACGACGAGGGGCGGCCCGTGTCGATGGTGTCGGCCAACCCAGCGGTGGCCGGCGTCGTGCGCATCGGCCCGGTGTACACGCCGCCTGAGGCCCGCCGCCGCGGCTACGCCAGCTCCGCCGTCGCCGAGGCCAGTCGCCACGCCCTGGGCACGGGCGCTCACACCTGCATGCTCTACACCGACCTCGCCAACCCCACGTCGAACAAGATCTACGCGGACGTCGGCTACGGGCGCATCGCCGAGTGGGAGGAGCGCGTGTTCACGGGCCTCAGCCCGCGAACGTGATGAAGCCGTCGGCGTCGAGGTCGGGACGCCGGACCAGGCCGATCGCAACGGCCAGCCGCGACGCCGGCTCGTTCCCCGGCCGCGTTCTCACCACCACCGGCCACTCCGGTGTGTGCTCTCGCGCCGCGGCGATCGCCTCGCGCGTGGCCTCGGCCGCAAGCCCCATGCCGTGGACCGCGGGCGTGAAGCGGTAGTACATGTTCCAGCAGGGGCGCTTGCCGATCGCCGCCGCTTTGACCCCGGCAACGCCGACGTCACGGCCCTCGTGCTCGACGATCCAGTAGCCGAGGCCGTAGGTGTCCCAGTCCTCGACGAAGCGCCGGGCGAACGCCTCGGCCTCCTCGCGCGTCGGCGTACCGGTCGGGCTGTGACGGTGGGTGCGCGGGTCGGTGCTGAGCGACACGACCGACGGGACGTCGCCCTGGGTCACCCGCCGCAGGCGCAGCCGTGCCGTCCGCCGTTCGGACACTCGCGCGCTCATATGTCAGCTCCCTCCCGCCGGCATGCCCCGGTGACGAACGCCCGTACGCCCTCGGCGGTGCGCAGCCGCACCACCGGGAAGCCGCGCAGCTCGGCCGGCCACTGGCGGCGGCGGGCGAAATGGGATTGCAGGGCGTAGCCGACGAGCGAGTCGCGGCCCCATACCGCCGACCGCAGCGACTCGCGGTTGCCGTTCCAGATCTGCTCGCGGCCGATGAGGCGCCGCCCGGTCCTTCGCACGAGGCGCGGCAGCCACACGCGGATCGGCAGATCCAGCCACACCACCACGTCGGCCGCCTCCAGCACGCGGTCACCGAGCTTGCGGCGGTAGGTGCCGTCGATCACCCAGCCGTGTGAGGCGAGGACCGGCGCGAGCTGTGCCGCCAGCACGTCGTCGGGCGTCTCGGTCCAGTTCGGGCCGTGGACGAGAGCGTCGAGCTCGACGAACGGCACGCGCATCCGCTCGGCGAGCTCGCGCCCCATCGTGGTCTTGCCGTTGCCACTCGCGCTGGCGATGACCGCGACTTTGCGCATCGAGCCCACGCGGTCAAGTGTGCCTGCGACACGGCTATTGCGCCATCGAGTACGCGCCCTCGCGGCGATCCACCGCGTCGCCGGCCTCGGCCTCGGCGATCGGCTCGCGCGCGCGGCGCGGGAGCATGAGCGTGCACGCGATCAGCAGCGGGACGCTCGCCAGCTCCCACTCGATGCAGCGGTTGACCGCGGCGACGAACCCGTGGTGGGTGAGAGCGGTGAAGAACACCGTGCCGATGGCGGCGACGCCCACCGCGCCGGCCAGCTGCTGCAGCGCGGTGAGCACGCCCGAGGCGGAGCCGGCCTCGTCGTCGGTCACCGAGGCGAGGATGAAGTCGAACAGCGGCGAGATGAGCATGCCGATGCCGGCGCCGACCACCAGCTGCGGCGCGACGAGCACGAGCGATCCGGTGTGCAGGCCGTGAGCGGCGATCACCTGATGGACCCACCAGTACCCGCCGGCCATGACGCAGCGCGCCGAACTGGAGCACCGAGCGGCCGAAGCGGGGCACGAGCACCGTGGCGGCGAGCGTCGCGCCCAAGGCCGTCCCGAACGCGAACGGCGCCAGGGTGACGCCGGCGTGGATCGCAGAGAAATGCTCGCCGAACTGGAGGAACAGCGTCAGCACGAGCAGCATCCCGATCATGCCGGCGAAGAAGACGACGATCCCGGCGATGCCCGCGGTGTAGGCCCGGTGGCTGAAGATGCTCGCCTCCACCAGCGGGTCGCCGCCCGCGCGGCGGACCCGGCGGCTCCACGGCGACAAGCGCCAGGAACGCCATCACGCTGCCCGCGATCATCAGATACGTCCACAACGGCCAACCGGCCTCGCGGCCCTGGATGAGCGGGTAGATGAGCAGGCCCATCCCCAGCCCGCAGAGGATGGTCCCGATCGCGTCGAGGCGCGGCGGGCGCGGCGCGCGGGATTCCGGCATGACGCGGGCGGCGCCGAGCGCGGCGATCAGGCCCAGCGGCAGGTTGACGAAGAAGATGAGCCGCCAGCTCCGAGCCAAAGGCGTCGGCGGAGATGAGCGCGCCGCCGATGATCGGGCCGAGCACCGCCGACAGGCCGATCACCGGGCCGAAGACGGCGAACGCCGTCCCCTGCTCGCCGGGCGCGAAGACGTCGCGCAGGATGCCCAGGCCCTGCGGGATGAGCATCGCCGCGGCAAACCCCTGCGCCAAGCGGCAGCCGATGAGCATGTCGGAGGACACGGCGAACGCGCAGGCCAGGGACGTGACGACGAACCCGACCGCGCCGATCACGAACAGCCGCTTGCGCCCGTAGATGTCGCCCAGCCGCCCGCCGGTGATGAGCCCCACGGCGAAGGCCAGCGCGTAGCCGCCGATGACCCACTGGAGCGCGGAGGCCGAGCTGTGCAGATCGTCACGGATGGTCGGGGCGGCGACATTGACGATCGTGCTGTCCAGGAGGTCCATGCACTCGGCGGCAAGGACGAGCGCGAGGATGAGCCACTTGCGCGGATGGCTCGCCGGGCGGGGTGCGGGCGGTGCAGCAGCGGTTGGCGAGGTCATGCCGATCCTTTCGCGTACGTCGTTCGGAACGCTGTTCGTTAAACGAACATTGTTATACACTCGGCTCGTGACCGCGTCAAGCCCAGAGCCCGATCGAGCCCTCCCCTCCCCTCCTCGGCCACCCCGGCGCCGCGAGCGCCCGACGCGGCGCACCGCACTCACCGTCGACGGGATCGTGACCGCGGCGATCGAGGTCCTGGACGAGACCGGGGTCTCAGGGCTCTCGATGCGCGGCGTCGCGCAGCAACTCGGCACGGGCGCCGCGTCGCTGTACGCGCACGTGTCCAGCAAGGAGGAGCTGCTCGAGCTGGTGTTCGACGAGCTCGTCGGCCGGATGCCATTACCCGAGCCCGATCCGGAGAGCTGGCGCGAGCAGATCCACCAGATGGCCGGCGACCTGCGACAGATCCTCATCAGTCATCGCGACGTCGCCCTGGCCGGGCTTGGCCGGGTGCCGTCCTCGCCCAAGGTCCTCGAGGCGGCCGAGGTCGTCGTCGCCGTAATGCGAGCCGGCGGCCTGTCTGACCGGGTGCTGGCACTGGGGCTCGATCAGCTGCTGCTGTTCATCGCCGCGTCGGCGTTCGAGGACAGCCTGTACGAGCACCGCGGTCTGAGCCCCGAGGAGCTGGCTCGTTACTTCGAGGACGTCCACGCCTTCTACCAGCGCCTCCCCGCTGACCGCTTTCCCGTCCTGGCCTCGATCGCCGCGCCGATGACCGAACCCGACGGCGAGGAGCGCTTCGTGTTCGGCGTGGACGCGTTGCTGTCCGGGTTCGAGGCGATGAGCCGAGCCACCCCACGGTGAAGTACGCTCGTCGCCGTGTCCGAGTGGTTCGACGAGCTCGCCGAGTGGCTGCGCATCCGCTCCGTCAGCGCCGACCCCGCCCGAGCGGGCGACGTCCGCGACGCCGGCGAGTGGGTATGCCGGTTCCTGCGCGCGGCCGGCGGCGAGGCGGAGCTGATCGACTGGCACGGCCAGCCGCTGGCCATCGCCGAGCTGCGCGCCTCGCGCGACGCGGAGGCCGCGCCCACGGTGCTCTGTTACGGGCACTTCGACGTCCAGCCCGCGGACCCGCTCGACCTCTGGGAGTCCGCCCCGTTCGAGCCCGAGATTCGCGACGATCACGTGTACGCCCGCGGGGTCGCCGACGACAAGGGCCAGCTCTACATGCTCCTGGCCGCGGCCCGCGAGCTGGCCGCCGCGGGCGAGCTGCCGGTCAACGTGCGCTTCACCTGCGACGGCGAGGAGGAGACGGGCGGCCACTCGATCATCGAGTTCCTGGAGGAGGACCGGCGCGGCGCCGACGCCGCCATCATCTTCGACAGCGGGATGATCGCCCGTGGCCTGCCCGCGTTCAACATCGCCACGCGCGGGCTCGTGTACTTCCACCTCACCGTCCGGACCGGGGAGCGCGACCTGCACTCCGGGGTGTTCGGCGGCGCCGCGCTCAACGCCGCGCACGCGATGGTCCACACGCTGAGCCGGGTCATGGCCGATAACGGCCGCCTCGTCGAGCCGCTGCGCCAGGGGCTGGCGGCGCCGACCTCGGAGGAGCTGGAGGGGTGGCGTGCGCTGCCCACCGGGGCGCACGAGCTGGCCGCCCAGGGCGCGCGTCCCAAGGACGCCAACGCCGCCGAGGAGTTCTACCTGCGGACGTTCGCCGAGCCGGCGCTCGACGTCAATGGCGTGGAGAGCGGATCCCCGCATCTCCAGAAGACGGTGTTGCCGGTGCAGGCCGCGGCCAACGTGTCGATCCGCCTCGCCCCCGGCCAGGATCCCGAGGAGATCGCGGCCAACTTCGAACGGCTGCTGCGCGACGCGGCGCCGCCCGAGGCCGACATCGAGCTCGAGCTCCTGTCCTCCGCGGCACCGGGGCTCGTGCCGCCGGACTCCCACGCGGTGCAACTCGGCCTGACCGCTTTCGAGCGCGTGGTGGGCACCCGGCCGGCGCTCATCCGCTCGGGCGGAACGCTCCCGATCGTCCCGGCATTGAGCAAGCGCGACATCCCGACGATCATCACCGGGTTCTCCCTGCCCGATGCCAACATCCACTCGCCCAACGAGCGCATGCTCGTGGACTACATGCCGCTCGGCATCGCTGCCGCGCGCGCTCTCCTGCAGGAGTTCTCCGCACTCCGGTAGCCGGTGAGCGACGAAGCGCAGCCGCACTTCACCGACGAGCAGCGGCTGGCCTTCGGGCGCGTCGCCGAGCTCTACGATCGCGCCCGCCCGTCCTACCCGGCCGCAGCGATCGACGCGCTGCTGGAGTACGGCGGGCTGGCCCCGGGGTCCCGGATCGTCGAGGTCGGAGCCGGCACCGGCAAGGCCACCGAGCTACTGGCGGCACGCGGCCTTCACGTGACCGCGATCGAGCCCAGTGCGGAGATGGCCGCCCTGGCCCGGGTCAAGCTCGCCGGGTGCCCGGCCGTGACGATCCTGGAGAGCTCATTCGAGGCGTGGGAGCCCGGCGGGCGATTCGACGCCGTGGTGAGCGTCCAGGCTTGGCACTGGGTCGATCCCGCGGTCCGTTACGCCAGGGCCCGTGACGCGCTCGCGCCGGGGGCCACCCTCGCCGCGGTGTGGTCCTTCCCGGATTGGGAGCGATGCCCGGCGCGCGACGCGGTGAGCCGCGCGTATCGGAGCGCACCGGTGCAGTTGGAGGCGGACTTCCCCATGCACCCCGACAGCGAGCCCACCCGCCTGGCGGGGGACTGGGGAGCCGAGATCGCCGCCGCCGGTGGTTTCGGCGCGGCCGAGGTCCGCCGTTTCCGGTGGTCTGAGGGCTATGGCGCCAAGGCGTACACGGCCCTGCTGAGGACCCACCAGGACCACATCCTGCTCGCCGATGGTGACCGGGCGGCGCTGATGCGTGCGATCGAGCGTTGCATCGAGGACAGCGGCGGCCACCTGGAGCTGCCGCTCACCACCTACGTCTGTCTCGCGCGGCGCGGTCAGTCGGCGGCCTGAGCCGCCGCGAAGGGGTCGTCCGCAGCGCCCGGGGGCGCCTGAGCGACGAGCGTGGCGCGCGCGTCCTCGATCGCCTTGCGGTCGTCCTTCGTCAGCGCGGGGTACTGCGGATCGAGCTCCATCAGCGCCTGGACGAGGACGCCCCCGACCGCGATCCGGGCAAACCACTTGCGGTCGGCGGGGATCACGTGCCACGGGGCCCACTCGGTGCTCGTGTGGCTGAGCATCTGCGAGAAGGCGTGCTGGTAGTCGTCCCAGTGATCGCGCTCGCGCACATCCGCGGGTGAGAGCTTCCAGTTCTTCTCCGCGAGGTCGACGCGCTTGAGGAACCGGGTGCGCTGCTCCTCCTTGGAGAGGTTGAGGAACAGCTTGACCAGCTTGTAGCCGTTGTCGCTGAGGTGACGCTCCCAGGCGTTGATGTCCTCATACCGGCGCTCCCAGAGCGTGGTGGGGCTTCCCGTTGCCGCGTAGCAGCCGGCGGTCGAGCAGGTCCGGGTGGACGCGCACCACCAGCACGTCCTCATAGTGCGAACGGTTGAAGAGCCCGATCTGCCCGCGCCCGGGGAGTGCGCAGCTGATAGCGCCACAGGAAGTCATGGCGCAGCTCCTCGTCGGAGGGGACCTTGAAGCTCCGCACGGAGACCCCCTGCGGGTTGACGCCGCTCATCACGTGGCGGATCGTCCCGTCCTTACCCGCGGCATCGATGCCCTGGAGGATGACGAGCAGCGCCCGCGTGCCCTCGGCGGCGAGTCGCTCCTGATACTCGGTCAGCAGCGTGACCCCTAGCTGGAGCAGTTCCTTGCCATCGCGCTTGCGGGCCCAGCCGGCCTTATATGCCGGATCGTGGTCATCGGCCAGATCGACCTTGGCCCCCGGCGGCACAGTCAGCTTTTCGATCAGCTTCGTGAATCGCTCGGCTCTGGAATCGGGCATCGCAGCGGTGACTCTACGCCGCGGTGACCGCCTCGTCCACCGACGCGTAGAAGTGGCCGGCGCCGATGCGCTCCAGCAGACCCGCCCGCGCCAGGTTCTCGCTTGAGATGGTCGCCGGCACGGGCGACCGCGAACGTGATGCCGTCCTGGCCGAGCTCGTCGAGTGCCTGGGAGAGCGCCTGTGAGCCGGTGAAATCGAGGTCGTACATGCCCACGGCATCGAGCACGACGAGCCGCGGCGCCTGCGCTGATCGGCGACGCGCGTGGTCGAGTGCGACGCGGAAATGCGTGGCGTTCGCGTACCACAGCGGCACCGCGAACAGGACCACAAGGACGCCTGGCATCTCCGTGGGCCGCTGGTGGGCGGTCACCGGCGCCCAGCTGGTGGTGCCCGGGATGCGGCCCAGCACATGGAGCTGGGGTCGTGCGGTGAGGCGGGTGCGGTCGAGGATGGCCAGGCCCACGGCCACGCCGATCCCCTGCTCGACGCCAATCAGGGCGACGGCCAGCAGGGTCACGATCGCCAGGCCCAGCTCGAAGCGGTCAAAGCGCCCGATGGCCCTCAGCTCACCCAGGTGGAAGATCCGCGTCGCCACGTAGAGCAGCACGCCCGCGAGAGCGGCGAGCGGGACGTCACGCAGCAGCCCGGCCGCCGGCACGACGGCCGCCATGCCGAGCAGCGGCAAGCAGACACGCCAACTGGGTGCGCCCGCGCGCTGCGCTCACCGCGGCGGTCCGGGCGGGGCTGGCGTTGACCGGGAAGGCGCCCACCAGCCCGGCGGCCACGTTCCCCGCCCCCACGGCCAGGAAGTCGCGGCCGACGTCCGAGGGATAGGGCTCCGCCGCCGCAAAGGCCCGGGTCGTGGCCGCTGACTGCGTGACGACGACGAGCGCCACGACGCCGGCCAGCGGCGCGAGCTTCTGGATGGTGGCCCACGAGACGCCCCGGAGACCCAGGCGCGGCGCGCCGTGGGCGAACGGGCCCAGCACCGCGACGCCATGATGGTTCAAGTGGGTCGTCGCCACGATGACCGTTGCCCCCACCAGGCCCAGCAGCGCGCCGGGCAGCCGGCCATCGATCCGCTCGGCGGCGATGACGAGGCCGAACACCCCGAGGCCGATCACGAGGCTCGCGACATTCATGTGGCCGAGATTGGAGACGACCGATCCGATCCGGTGGAGCGTCGAGCCGCCGTCCGGAATGCACGCCGAACAGGTCAGGCAGCTGATGGACGATGATGATCACCGCAATCCCGGCCAGGAAGCCGGTGATGATGGGAGCGGACAGCAGCTCGGCGATCCATCCCAGCCGCGCCAGCCACACGAGCGCCACGAGCGCGCCGACCATCACCGCCAGGATCCCGACCAGATCCTGGTACCGCGTGCGTCCCGCTGGCGGCAAAGCCCGCGACGCCGACGGCGAACAGCGGCGCGATCGTGGAGTCGGCCCCGACCGACATGCGTGGGTTGGAGCCGAGCAGCGCGAACAGGACCGTCCCGGCGACGAAGGCGTAGAAGCCGGTGACCGGCGGCATGCCGGCCAGCCGTGAGGTGGCCAGCTGCTCGGGCACAGCGATCGCGAGCAGCGTCACCGCCGCGAGCACGTCGGAGGCCAGCCACGAGCGGCGATATCCGCGCAGGGAGCGCAGCACGACCGGTGCGCGCGCCGGGCCGGTGCCGGGCTTGCGCGGCGTCGGTCATGGGCGCAGATCATCCCCGATCCGGGCGTCACACCGGACCCATCGCGCCGGTATTGTCTGCGGGCACGATGATCGCCGGGGCTGATCGGAGGTCCGCGGTAAGTGGCCTGGCGCGCGCCGCCGTCGTCCCCGCCGCGGCCATCGCCGTGCACCAGCTGCGCTACTGGCTGGCGTTCGGCAGCAGCGCCGGCGTCGAGCTCCAGCGCCAGGGACACTCGTACCTGCACTCGGTCGCCCCCTGGATCGTGGTGGCGCTGGCCTGGGCCGTCGGCGCATTCCTGTCGGCGCTTGGGCGGGCCATGAACGGCCACACCTCAGCGCCGCGGTACGGGCTGTCGCTGTTCGCGCTGTGGCTCATCTGCGCGGCCAGCCTCGTGGCGATCTACAGCGGCCAGGAGTTCCTCGAGGGCCTGCTGGCCACCGGTCACCCCGGCGGGCTCGTGGGGATCTTCGGCTACGGCGGCTGGTGGGCGATCCCCGCGGCCGTCTGCGTCGGGCTGGTCCTGGCCACGCTCCTGCACGGCGCCCGCTGGGTGCTGCGCGAGGTCGCCGCCCGCCACGCCCGCCCCGCACGGCCCCCCTCCTCCCCGGGCGTCGCGCTCCCACGCCCGGCCGGCATCTCCCTGCCTCGCCTCGCGCCGCTGGCGCTGGGGTGGTGCGGCCGCGGACCTCCGGCCTGACGACCGGGGACCCGCCCACCCGTCTCGGGTCCCCGCATGTGGCACGTCAGAGACCATCGATGGCCGACCGCCGTGCCTGCTGCGTGAACACACGCGCAGCCGGGCGCCGGCAAGGAGGAACACCCAGTGAAAGCACAGCTCGCGGCGAGACCGGTGAGACGGATCCTGGTCCTTGCGCTGCTCATCGTCCTCGGCGTCCCGGCCGTGGCGCTCGCCCATGCGCGGGTCAGCCCGGCCGTGTCGCTCGCCGGTGAGCTCCAGCTCTACAGCCTCGCCGTCCCCACCGAGAAGTCGAACGCGACCACGGCCAAGATCGTGCTCACGGTTCCCAACGGCTTCGGGATCGACTCGTTCGTGCCGCCGCCGGCGGGCTGGACCCAGAGCGTCAGATCAACGGGCTCCGGCGACGACTGCCGTCGTCCAGCAGGTGACGTGGACGGGCGGCAGGACGCCGACCGGAGAGGACTCCATGTTCCAGTTCCTGGCCCAGCCGTCCAAGCCGGGGACCTACACCTTCCATGTTCAGCAGACCTACTCCGACGGGTCGATCGTCGACTGGACGGGACCTGAGTCCTCCGCGGCACCGGCTCCGACGATCCTGGCCGCCTCGTCCTTGAGCGGAGGCAGTGGCGGTACGTCGGTGCTCACCATCGTCGCGCTCATCGTCGGCGCGCTCGGACTGGCCGCCGGCGGCTTCGCTCTGCTCGGCGGGCGGGGCGGCGGAGGCGAGGGCGGAAGCGGGCGGGCCCTGGCATGAGACTGAAGCGCTGGATCGTGGTCATCGCGGCCGCCGGCGGGATCGCGCTCGCGGCGCCCGCCGCCGCGTCCGCGCACGCGTATCTGATCAAGACGGTGCCGGCCGCCAGCGGCGTGCTCGACTCGCCGCCGACGACCGTGGCCCTCACCTACGACGAGGCGGTCGAGCCGCGCTTCGCCATCATCTCGGTGACCAGCGCCGCGGGCACGCAGGAGACGACCGGGCCCGTGCGCCGCTCTCCGGCCAACCCCGACACGCTCGTCGTGCCGCTGCGCCCCCACCTCCCGGAGGGCTGGTATCTCATCTACTGGCGGGCGATCTCGGTCGACGGTCACCCGGTGCAGGGCGCGTTCACCTACGCGGTGGGACCCAACCCCGGGCCGGCGCCGCGCTTTGCCATCCCCAGCATCGCCGGCAGCGCCACCTCGCCCCAGCCCCTGGTCACGCGGACGGTGATGTTCCTGGCGGTGATGATCGCCATCGGGCTCTTCGTCCTGCGCTTCCTCGTCGCGCGGGTGCTGGCGCGGCGGACCGACGGAACGGGGTTGAGGGCGTTGTCGGTCGCCTACATCGTCGCCTCGGTGGTGGGGCTGCTCGCGATCGCGGCGTATCTGGACGCGTCGATCGCCACCGACTCGCTGCGCTCGGTGTTCGACGTGGGGGCGCTCGTGCCGCTGTTCCGCGTCACCGCGTTCGGGCGCGGGTACGTCGACATGCTGCTGTGCTTCGCGCTGTTCTGCGTCGCCGGCTGGACCGCGCTGTACCTCGATCGTCCCGAGCGCGCGCAGCGCTCGGTGGCGGAGGTGGCGGCGCAGACCGGCGCCGCTGCTGGCCGCGGTCGCGGTCCTGATGATCCCCGGAACAGCCGGGCACGCGGCGCAGACATCCCCCGCCGGACTCACGCTCCCGGCCGACTGGGTGCACCTCATCGCCGGGTCGGTGTGGCTGGGCGGCCTCGTCGGACTGCTCGTCCTGTGGTTCGCGGTGCCGGCCGCCCGCCGGGTGTCGGCGCTGTCGGTCGTGGTGCCCCGGTTCTCCAACGTCGCCTTGGGCTCGGTGGCGTTTCTGGTGATCAGCGGCACCATCGAGGCCATCGATCACATGCCCGCGCTCGACGCCCTTTGGAAGACGGGGTACGGCGTGGCCATCCTGGTCAAGATCGGGATCCTGCTGGCGGCGATGGCCGTCGCCTCCGGCAACCTGCTGAGGACGGCGCCCGCACTGGCCGCCGCCGGTGAGGATCCGCGACGGGCCGCGGGGGCGTCCGGGCTGCTGCGCGGCCTGGCCTCGGGCGAGGTGATCCTCGTCGGCGGCGCGGTGTTCGTCGCCGCGCTGCTGTCGAGCCTGGCCCCGCCGCCGCCGGCGTTCGCGCTGCAGAACACGGCACTGGCGCAGGTCGGCCCCGGGCCGGTGGCCCACACCGTCACCCGGGCCGGCTACCGGCTCTCGGTCCTGGTGTCACCCAACAAGGCCGCGGCCCCCGACTCCTTTGCCCTGAAGATCACCAAGAACGGCCAGCCGGTCCGGCACGCCAACGTCATCTTGACGTTCAATCACACGGAGATGGAGATGCCCCAGCAGCAGTACCAGCTCACCGAGACCCAGCCCGGGGTCTACAGCCGGTCGGCACCGGCGCTGATCATGGTCGGCAACTGGAGCCTGGGCTTCCAGGTGACCCCGCCGGGCGGACAGCCGTTCACGGCCACCATCCTCGACGAGGCCGAAGGATGACCTCGGGCCAGGTCGCGCTGCGGCTGACGATGGCGTTGATCGCGCTGGCCGCGGGCATCGTGGCCGTCGTGGTGGCGATCCAGCTCGTGCGCACCGTCGTGTAGGCGCCGGCACCCGCCCGGAGCGATCGACTCCGGGCGGTTGCGGCGGGGCGCCGGTCAGCGGCGCAGCCCCGCGGTTGCGGCGGGGCGCCGGTCAGCGGCGCGACACGTCGGGCTGCGGGACGATGCGGATGTAGGGCTTGGGCGACTCGTAGTCGCCGAAGATCTCCTTGGCCTGGTCGTTGGAGACCGAGCCGGCGATGATCACATCGTCGCCCTGCTTCCACTGCGCGGGCGTGGACACCTTGTGCTCGGCGGTGAGCTGCAGCGAGTCGACGACGCGCAGCACCTCGTCGAAGTTGCGGCCGGTCGTCATGGGATAGACCAGGATCAGCTTGATCTTCTTGTCCGGTCCGACGACGAACACGTTGCGGACGGTCTGGTTGTCCGCCGGCGTGCGGCTCGCCGCCTCGCCGCTGGTGTCGGCCGGCAGCATGTCGTAGAGCTTGGCGACCTTGAAGTCGCCGTCGCTGATGATCGGGTAGTTGGGCGCGGTGCCCTGCGTCTCCTCGATGTCCTTCGCCCAGCGGGCGTTGTCATCGACCGAGTCGACCGAGAGGCCGATGATCTTCACGTTGCGGCGATCGAACTCGGGCTTGATGGACGCCATGTAGCCCAGCTCCGTCGTGCAGACGGGCGTGAAGCTCTTGGGGTGCGAGAAGAGGACGGCCCACGAGTCGCCGATCCAGTCATGGAAGTGGATCGGGCCCTCGGTGGTCTCGGCCTCGAAGTCAGGAGCGGTGGCCCCAATCTGGAGCGTCATGTGGTGGTTCCCTCCTATTGTCGGTAAATACGGTCGACATTCTGCCCTATTGTGCGGGGCCGCTCGTCGACGGCGGCGGTGGCGGCTTCATTAAGGATAGGAATGGGGAGCTGCGGGCGTTGCGGGGCGTGGGCCGCGGGCCGCGCGGTGGCCGCTCGCGGGGCTGCGGTCGACCCCGCTGGCGGGCTGGACCGGGCCGGCTCAGCCGCGAGGGTTCAGCTCGTACGGGTAGTCGGTCAGCGCCTCGCAGCCGCCGGGCGTGACCAGCAGCAGGTCTTCGAGGCGCACTCCCCCGATGCGCTTGTCCCACAGTCCGGGCTCGATCGCGATCACGTCCCCGACCACGAACGGCTCGCGTCCGGAGAAGCCCAGGCCAGGCGCCTCGTGGACCTCCAGCCCGACGCCGTGCCCGAGCGAGAACTGAAAGCCCTCGTCCCCGCCGCCGGTGCGCTGGGTGGCCCAGCCGGCCGCTTCGAACAGCTCGCAGGTGGCCTCGTGCAACTCCCGGCCGGTGACCCCCGGACGGACGGCGGCACGAGCCTGATCCAGCGCGGCGCGGACGAGGCGCTCCTGCTCAGAGATGAGCTGGGCGTGCTCGGCGGTGGGCTCGCCGACGACGAACGTCCGGGTCATGTCGGCCCAGCAGGCGCTGGCCTCGTGGCGCGGGAAGATGTCGACCTGGATCGGCAGCCCCGACGGCAGCGGCCCCGTCCCGGGCTCATGCCCTCCCCCACCGTTGTGGATCGAGGCCACGATCATGTCGGCCGGGCACGTCGCGCCGTGCTCGGCGCACGTGCGGCGCAGCTCCTCACGCACCGCCTCGGCCAGCAGCGGCTCGCCGTCCTCGCCGCGCAGGTTGCCCTCGGGTCCGATGTGGGCGCGCGCCAGTAGCTCCGCCGCCCGCGCCGTGGCGGCGTGGGCGGCCGTTTGCGCGGCTCGGATGCCTGCGAGCTCCGCGCCCTCCTTGACGCGGCGCCGCGCGGCCACGACCCCGTCGTCGATCGTGAGCGTGATCCCGTCGGCGCGCAGCCGGTCGGCGATCGCCACGGGGAAGTCCCCGGGGATGACCGCCTCCCCGATCCCGAGCTGTCTTACGGCCCGCAGCACGACCTCGCGCTCGGCGCTCAGCCGCGTCATCCCGTCCTCCACCAGTGCGCGCATCCCGAGGTCGACGAAGTCCAGGATCTCGGCGTCCGGGAGCACGGCCGCGATCCGGTCGCGCTCCAGCCAGGAGGTGAGGATGGTCGTGCGGCCATCGACCTCGGCGAAGAGCAGGCCGTCGCCGATCGCGATCGGGACCTCGTGGCGCATCGCCGGTGAGCGTTCGGTGTCCCCGAACAGGAGCAAGGCGGGCATGCCCGTCACGATACGGGGCCGGTTAGCGCCGGCGCCGTGACGGCGGGCGGCGGCCCTTGCTCGCGATCAGCGTCGCGATGCCGTCGAGGATCCGCGCCATGCCGAAGTTGAACTCGGCGTCGGGATCGTCGGGGTCATCCAGCGAGCCCGACGCGATGGCCCGATGCAGCGACGGCAGGTCCTCGGCGCTGATGAGCCTCGCCAGGAGCTGGCCGTAGCCGGGCATCTGGGGCGCGCCGCCGGAGGCCTCGGCGAAATCGAGGGCGAGCGTGACGTCGGTGCGCACGAACCCGCTCACCAGCAGCACGCACGAGAGCTTCTCCTGCTCGGAGAGCGGCGTGTCGGCCATGGCGGCCAGAGCGTTGTCCAGCCACGCGACGTTGTTGGGGCCCAGCGGCGGCCCTGAGATCGGCACCCGCAGCGACCACGGGTGGCCCTGGTAGGCGGTGCGCACGCCCACCGCCCAGCGCGTGAGCCCGGCGCGCCAGTCCTCGCCGGCGGCGGCCGGCGGAGGCGAGCCCAGGCCGGTATCGACCATCGTCGTGAGCAGCTCGTCCTTGGACGCGACGTAGCGGTAGAGCGACATCGTCCCCACGCCGAGCTCCTTGGCGATGCGCGCCATCGACAGGGCACCGACGCCCTCGGTCTGGGCGACGCGGATGCCGGCGTCGACGATCCGCGCGAGCGTCAGCCCACGGCGCGGGCCCCGGGCGCCAACCTCGCGCAGCCCCCAGAGCAGCTCGAGGCTCGGGGGCAGCTGGAGGTCGTCGGTGGGGTCGGGTGGGGCCATCTTCGCGGCGAGGGCTTGACGTTCAGAGAAACTGCGTATAGCCTACGCACTATCGCGTACGTCATACGCAATTTCGTCTTCAAAAGGATGACAGATGACCAGTGACCTGACCATCGAGGCCGCCGGCCTCGAGAAGTCTTACCACTCGATCCCGGTCGTCTCGGGGATCTCGCTCCGGGTCCCCCGGGCGACGGTGTTCGCGCTGCTGGGCCCCAACGGCGCGGGCAAGACGACCACCGTGCGCATGCTCACGACGCTGACCGCGCCCGACGGCGGGGTCGCGTCGGTCGCGGGGCGCGACGTGGTGGCCCAGCGCGCCGCGGTGCGCCGGCGGATCAGCCTCACCGGCCAGTACGCCGCGGTCGACGGGCTCCAGACAGGCGTCGAGAACCTGCGGATGATCGGGCGCCTCCAGGGCCTCTCGAGGACGGCGACACGCGCACGTGCCGCCGAACTGCTCGAGCGCTTCGACCTCGTGGAGGCCGGCGGGCGCCGCGTCGCGACCTACTCGGGCGGGATGCGCCGCCGCCTGGACCTGGCGGCGTCCTTGATGCGCCGGCCACACGTCCTGTTCCTGGACGAGCCGACCACCGGCCTGGATCCGCGCAGCCGCCGCGTGCTGTGGAGCCTGGTGCGGTCGCTGGTGTCAGACGGAGTCACCGTGTTCCTGACCACGCAGTACCTCGACGAGGCCGACGCGCTCGCCGACCGGATCGCCGTCCTTGACCGCGGGCGGATCGTGGCCGAGGGCAGCGCGGCCGAGCTCAAGGCCGCGGTGGCGGGTCGCCGGCTCGTCGTGCGAGCGGTCGACCGTGATGCGTTCGAGGCGGTCGCGCGGGTCGCGGGGGCGCGGGGGGCCGCGGGGCCCGACGGGGCCGCGGGGTGCGCGGAGCCCGCGCGCGTGGTCGAGCACGATCCCGGGCTGCTGACACTGGGGATCGCCTGCGAGGGCGACGGGGCTGCGGTCCGCGCGCTGCTCGACGAGCTTGACCCCGACCGCAGCCGGATCGCGGACTTCTCCGTGCGCACGGCGAGCCTTGACGACGTCTTCCTGACCCTGACCGGACACACCGCAACCGTGGAAAGCGAGAGCATCGATGACTGAGCTGACCTATCCCCTTGCCACCGGCGTCGAGGTCGACGACCACGCTGCGGGCGGGTCCGAGCTCACGGAGCTCGCGACGATGATCGTCCGGGCGCTGCGGCTGTCGCTGCGCAACGTGGACGGGTTGATCACCGCGCTGGCGCTGCCGGTGATGCTGATGGTGATGTTCGTGTACTTCTTCGGCGGCGCCATCCACGTCGGGGGCCGGTACATCGACTACGTGGTGCCCGGCGTGCTCATGGTCTGCGCGGGCTTCGGCGCCGGGACGACCGCCATCACCGTGTGCTCGGACCTGGCGGGAGGCATCGTCGACCGCTTCCGCTCCCTGGACGTACGGCCACGATCGCTGCTGGCCGGCCACGTGGTGGCCAGCGTCGTGCGCAACCTGGCGTCGGCGACGCTCGCGGTCGGGGTCGCGTTCGCCATGGGGTTCTCACCCCACGCGGGCGTCGGGGACTGGCTGGCTGCCATCGGCCTCCTCGCCCTGTTCATCCTGGCGCTGTCGTGGCTGGCCGCTGCGATCGGGGTGCTGGTGCGGTCCCCCGAGGCCGCCCAGGGCATCACCTTCCTGATCTCGTTCCTGCCCTATACGTCCAGCGCCTTCGTCCCCATCCGGACGATGCCGTCCTGGCTTCAGGGGTTTGCCCGCCACCAGCCGGTGACGGCGGTGATCGACTCGCTGCGGGCGCTGCTCGCCGGGCACGCTCCGGGGGCGGCGGCCGTGACCGCGGTGGCCTGGAGCGTGGGGATCGTGGTGGTGTCGGTCCTCGCGGCCGGGGTGTTCTTTGGGCGGCGGACGGCTTGAGGCGTGGGGGTTTTGGGGGCGGCTGGGCGGGGTCGGTGGGTGGCGGGGCGTGAGGGTGCGGTTGTGTGTTGAAAGACTGGCTTTGGAGGGGGGTGATTGGGGCGGGGCTGGAGGCTCTTAGTTGTATGGGGGTTGATGAGCCTGGTTTTCCCGGCAAAGGTGGATGGCGTCCGCAGGTTTGGCGGGTTTTCCGGCTGAGGGATGGAAGTCCCGGCAAAGTGGAGATGCCCGCGGGGGTTTGTCGGGTTCTCCAGGTTGACGGGACCGGCGATCGGGGGTTGGCGCAGGTCGCGGGGGCGCAGCGGTCGTTGGTGCATCTGTCGCAGTTGCGGGCGGTGGGAATCAGTCAGGGGTCCTACGAGCACCGGGTCCGGGTGGGGGCGTTGCATCGGGTGTTCCCGGCGGTGTTGTCGGTGGTTCATCCGCTCGTCGAGCCGTGGGCGGCGGAGACCGCGGTGCTGCTGTATGCCGGCGATCACGCGGTGCTCAGCCATGAGAGTGCGGCTGCGGTGTGGGGGCTGGCCGCTCCCCCTTCCTTCGTGGTCATCACGTTGATTGGCCGCAAGGTCGAGAGTCAGCCGCAGTTGCGCCAGCACCGCGTCACGGCCCTGGACATCCGTGACCTGCGCATCCACCACGGCTTTCCGGTGACCTCCCCCGCGCGGACGCTCATCGACTGCGCCACCAGCCCCAGGATCGACCGGCTGCTTAACGAGGCGCGGGCCCTGAAGCTGGTCACGGACTCAGAGATCCAGAGGGCGATGGGTCGCTGCCCGGGCCGGAAGGGCGTCAAGGCCCTCCGCGCCCTGCTCGAGGCCGAGCAGGACTCGGGGTTCACGCGTTCGGAGGCTGAGCGCGTTCTGAAGCGGATCGTCCGGGAGTCGGGGATCGAGCGGCCCATCTTCAACACCTATGTCAAGGGGGTCGAGGTCGACGCCTACTGGCCGGCTCACAACCTGGTGATCGAGGTCGACGGCTACCAGACCCACGGGCACTACCAGGCGTTTCAGCGCGATCGCGCCAAGGCCAACAAGCTCGTCGCCGCCGGGTTCGTGGTCCTCAGATTCACCTGGCACCAGCTCACCCAACGGCCGATGCAGGTCGTCGCCGAAATCGTCAGGACGTTGACTGTGCGCATTCACACAAACCCGGTTGCGCCGAAGGCGGTAGGTTCTCCTCAAACCTGAGGCGCAGAGAGGGGTAGGCGAGATGGGCGATTCGATCGTGGTGGGCACTGATGGATCGGAGACCGCGAAACAGGCGGTATCCGAAGCGGTGCGGCTGGCCAAGGCCCTGTCGGCACCGGTGCACGTGGTGTCGGCCTACCAGCCGGCGCACGCCAGGGTGAGCGGGGCGCCTGAGGGCGCCGCCAAGGTGTGGCAGCCGCTCCCCGACGACGAGGTGGAGCGGATCCTCAGCGCCGCCGTCGCCGGCGTCCGCATAGCGGGCCTGGAGGCCACGTCGCACGCCATCCGCAAGGACCCGGCCGACGCCCTGCTCGCGGTCGCCGACGAGGTCGGCGCATCGATGATCGTCGTGGGCAGCAAGGGGATGCACGGCGCGCGCCGCCTGGCCCTGGGCAACGTGCCCAACAAGGTCTCCCACCACGCCCGCTGCAACGTGCTGATCGTCGCCACCGACAGCCAGGACTAGCGCGGCCGTCATCACGCGGGGACGCCGGGGGCCCGGGCCCCTGCGCGCTGCTAACATAGTGCTTGCCAGCAAGCAAGTATCTCGAAAGGCACTATGTCCCCCGCCGCAACCGCCCCAGACATCGACACCGCCTCCCGGCTGCGTGTCGCCATCGGCCGGTTGTCGCGCCGCTTGCGGACGACGGCCGCGGGGTCGGCCGCCGGACTCACCCCGACACGGATCTCGGTGCTCCTCACTGTCGTCCGGGACGGGCCCATCCGCCTGTCTGTCCTCGCTGAATCGGAGAGCCTCAATCCCACCATGCTCTCCCGCGTCATCGCCGACCTCGGCGACGCGGGACTGGTGGCCCGGACCAGCGACGACGGCGACCGCCGCGCCGCTTGGGTGGAGGCCACCGACGACGGCCGCAGTCTGGCGCAGCGGATGCGCCGCGAGCGCACTGACGCCGTCAACGCGGCCATGGAGGAACTGGCCCCCGCCGACCGCCGTCTGGTGGAACAGGCGCTGCCCGCGCTCGAGCAGCTCGCCGAGCGGCTGAAGGACCGCCGCCCGTGACGCGCGTCATGCGCGCCGGTCGCGTCACCTTCGCCGCTCTCGCCATCCCCAACTACCGCCGCTACTACGCGGGCCAGTCGATCTCCCTCATCGGCACGTGGATGCAGATGACCGCCCAGTCGTGGCTGGTCTTCACCCTGACGCATTCCGGGACGATGCTCGGCGTCATCGTCGCGCTGCAGACGCTGCCCGTGCTGCTCCTCGGCCCCTACGGCGGCGTCGTGGCCGACCGGGTTGACAAGCGCCGCCTGATGATCGTGCTGCAGAGCGCGATGGGCGTCCAGGCGCTGATCCTCGGGCTGCTCACCGTGACCGGAGTGGTCCAGGTGTGGGAGATCGGGATCCTCGCGGCCCTGCTGGGCTTCAACAACGCATTCGAGAACCCGTCGCGGCAGTCGTTCATGATGGAGCTCGTCGGCCCTGAGCATCTGCGCAACGCGGTGAGCCTCAACTCGGTGCTGGTCAACGGGGCCCGCGCGATCGGACCCGCCGTGGCCGGAATCCTCATCGCCACCGTCGGAGAGGGCGAGTGCTTCCTGGCCAACGCCGCGAGCTTCATTCCCGTGGTGTTCACGCTGACGTCGATGGACACCACCAAGCTCGCGACGGTGAAGCCCACGCCCCGCGCCCGCGGACAGCTGCGCGAGGGGCTGCGCTACATCGGCTCCACTCCCACGCTTGCCGTCCCGCTGGTGATGATGGCGATCGCCGGCTGCCTCACCTACGAGTTCCAGGTCTCCCTCCCCGTCATGGCTGACGGCGCCCTGCGGGTCGGCGCCACGGGCTTCGGCTTCATGACGGCGGCGATGGGGATCGGCGCCGTGGTCGGCGGCCTGTTCGTCGCCGCCCGCGGCAAGACCGGCCTGAGGCCGCTCGTCCTGTCGGCGCTCGGGTTCGGGGCCGCGCTGGCCTTCGCCACGATCGCCCCCAACCTGCCACTCGAGCTGCTCGCGCTCGGCGTCGCCGGCGCCGGCAGCATCGCGTTCATGTCGACGGGCAACTCCACCCTTCAGCTCAACTCGGCCCCGGAGATGCGCGGCCGCGTGATGTCCCTGTGGTTCGTCGCCTTCCAGGGCTCGACGCCGATCGGCGGCCCGGTCGTGGGATTGACCATGGCCGCCATCGGCCCGCGCGCCGGGCTGGGACTCGGCGCCCTGGTGGCGCTCCTGGTCGCATTCGGCGGCGCGCTCGCCCTCCGTCGCCTCGCGGCCCCGGCGGTGCGGGCTGCCCGCTCGGTCGTACGCGCCTGACGGCCGCTCCATAGATTGGTTGTCGATTCCGAGCGGCGTTGTTCGACGCCTCGACGTACGAGCCTCTCAACCAAGGAGCACCGGCATGCGGCGCATCGTGGTCACCGAATTCATCTCGCTGGACGGCGTCATCGAGGATCCCGGCGGAGCCGAGGGCTTCCGGCACGGCGGCTGGTCGTTCAAGTTCAACGATCCCGACGGGATGAAGTACAAGCTCGACGAGACGATGGATCACGAGGCCATGCTCCTCGGGCGGGTCACCTACGAGGGCTTCGCCCAGGCATGGCCGGGCCGGACCGACGACGTGGGCTTCGCCGACAAGATGAACAGCATGCCCAAGTACGTCGTCTCAAAGACGCTCACCCAGGCCGACTGGAACAACTCGACCATCCTCAGCGGCGACCTCGCCCAGGAGGTCACCGCGCTCAAGGAGCAGGACGGCGGGGACATCCTCGTCGCCGGCAGCGCCAGCCTGGTGCGCGGCCTGACCGACCTCGGGCTGGTGGATGAGTACCGGCTGATGACGTTCCCCATCGCGTTGGGCGAGGGCAAGCAGCTGTTCGACGGCATCAGCGACGCCATCACGCTCAACCTGGTGGACGTCAAGCCGCTCAAGACCGGCGCGGTGATCTTGACCTACCACCGCGCATAGGAGGGTTCGGCCACCTGGGACAGGAGGGTCGGGGCGCGTGGGCTAGGCTCCCCCGCTTGGCCGCCGACACCGCCCCCACCTTCGATCTGCAGAGCCATTCGGTCCACTCCGACGGCGCGCTCGTCCCCGCTGAGGTCGTGGCGGGCGCGGCCGCCGCCGGCGTCACGCTGTTCGCGCTCTCGGACCATGACACCACCGAGGGTGTGGCCGAGGCCGTCGCGGCCGCCGACCGGGCCGGGATTCGGTTGGTGACGGCCACCGAGATCACGGCGCTGTTCGACGGTCGCCAGGACCTCCACGTCCTGGGCTATGGCATCGACCCCGACGACCCCACGCTGGTGGCGGCGCTGGCACGGTCACGCGGCGATCGCGAACATCGCGCCCGAGCCATGATCGAGGCGCTCACCGCGCTCGGCTTCGCCGTGGACGAGGAGATGCTGGCGCAACGCGCCGCGCAGGGCCAGTCGATCGGACGGCCCCATCTCGCCCAGGCCGTGGTCAGCCGGCCCGAGAACCGGCAGCGGCTCACCGACGCCGGCCTGCTGGATCCGACCGCGTTCCTGGTGGAGTACCTCATCGACGGCCAGCCGGCGTTCGTGCCCCGCGCCGCGCCCAGCGTGCAGGACGCGATCGAGCTCATCCACGGCGCCGGCGGGGTCGCCATCTGGGCGCATCCCTTCTGGGACATCGAGAACGCGGGTGCTGTGATCGAGGCCGTGGACCGCTTCCGCGAAGCCGGCCTGGATGGCGTGGAGGCGTTCTATGCCACCCACACCGAGGAGCAGACCCGGCTCCTCGTCGATCACGCCGCCAAGCTGGGGCTCCTGACGACCGGCTCCTCGGACTTCCACGGGCCCGAGCACCACACGTTCTCGCGCTTCCGGGCGTTCTCGACCTACGGGCTGGAACCCGCGCTCGGGCCACTCGCCGGCTGAGGGCCGCCGCGATCGTGGCCGGACGACCTCGGCGGCCTTCACCCGGCGAGCGCTTAGCAGTAAACCTATTGGTTTAGTTACAACACGGGGGTCAGCCCGCCTTCGGCGTCCGGGCGATCACGTAGGTGCGCTTGGGCGCGGTGAGGACGAGCACCCGCTGCCCCGCCTTGACGTCTGAGAGCGTCGCCTTCTGGCGGTTGTCACGGACCACGGCGCCGGCCGGGACCGTCACGGTCACGGTCTTGTAGGTGGCCTTGGCCGTGCCCTCGGTGATCGTCAGCTGCTGCCCGCTCACCGAGTCGACCTTCCCGCGCTCGAACGTCACGTTGGCAAAGCCGTCCGCCGTGCGCACGACCGCCGAGCCCTGGACGGCATGGAGAAGGCGGCGCAGACCGGCCTTGCCGCCCTTGCCCGCCTTGGCGTGCGTGGCGCCGGCATGGGATGACGTGGTGCTCGTCGCCGCCCCAGCGGTGGCGATGGCGCTGATGCCCGCACCCACCGCGATGCAGCAGACCGCGACGAGCAGTAGACGCGAATGCCTGCGGATTGATGACATGAGTTCTGACCTCGCTTGTCGGTGTGATCTCGAACTGGTCCGGTTACTGTCGCGCCGCGATGAAAGGAGCCGGTCAGCCAAAGATCAGCTGCGTGTAAAAAGCGGTGTGCCGCGGCGGCCGCCCCACCTACGATTGCGCCATGCCGACGACGGTCATGATCGTGGAGGACGAGCCCAACATCGGGGCGCTGGTGCGGACCTACCTCGAGCGTGCCGGCTACCAGGCCCTGTGGGTGCGCTCGGGCGAGGAGGCGCTGGCCGAGCTGCGCCGCCACCCCGTGCGGCTGGTGATCCTGGACATCGGGCTGCCCGGGATCGACGGCTTCGAGGTATGCCGCCGGATCGCCGGCGAAGTCCCGGTGATCATGCTCACCGCGCGCGACGAGGAGGCCGATCGGGTCGCCGGACTGGAGGTCGGCGCCGACGACTACGTCGCCAAGCCGTTCTCCCCGCGCGAGCTGACCGCCCGCGTCAAGGCCGTCCTGCGCCGGGCCGGCAGCTCCTGGTCGCCGGCCGACGCCCAGGACGTGCTCGAGCTCGGCCCCGTGATCCTGGCCCGCGGCGCCCGGGAGGTGAGGGTCGACGGCGCGGAGGTCGAGCTCACCCAACGCGAGTTCGATCTCCTGGAGTACCTGCTCCGCCACGCCGGCCAGGTGGTCTCGCGCGATCAGCTGCTGGAGTCGGTGTGGGGCTTCCGCTCGCCCGGCGAGACGCGAACCGTCGAGGTCCACGTGGCGCAGCTGCGCAAGAAGCTCGGCCATGCCGAGCTCATCCGCACGGTCCGGGGGCTCGGCTACAAGGCGTCAGCGTCAGCGTGAGCCTGCGCAGGCGTGTCCTGGCCTACGTCGCGCTGGCGGCGATCGTCTCGTGCGCGCTCACGACCGCCGTGGGCGTCGTGCTCGTGCGCCACAAGCTCGCCAACCAGAGGGTCACCGCACTGGAGACGCAGGCCAACATCCTGGCCGTGGTGGGGGGAGCGCCGGGAGTGCTGACCGCGGGCGACCACGTCTACCGGGTCGGGTCGGGCAAGCCGCGGCGAGTGCGGCCGATGGTCGGCCATGCCGTGGTGGACGCGATCGGGACCGCGGGCGACTCGGAGGGAACCATCACCGTGGCCGGGCGCGAGCTGCTCTACGTGGCGCGGACGACCCCGCGGGGACGAGTCGTGCTCTTCCGCGGCGCTCGCCTGGCGTTCGCCGAGTGGCGGCCGTTCCTGGCCAGCCTCGTCATCGCGGGACTGGGCGGAGCCGCGCTGGCGACGCTCCTGTCCTTCCTGCTGGCGCGGCGGCTGCTGCGGCCCATCGACCAGCTCGCCGCCGCCACCCGCCGCCTGGCCTCCGGCGAGTCCGACGTCACGGTGCCGGTGGAGGGCGAGGACGAGCTCGCGGAGCTCGGGCGCTCGTTCAACACCATGTCCTCAGGGCTGGCGCAGGCCCGGGAGGCGCAACGCAGCTTCCTGGAGTCCGTCAGCCATGAGCTCAAGACGCCGCTGACCTCGATCCGGGGGTACGCCGAGGCGCTGGAGGAGGGGGCGGTGTCACCCGCGGAGGGCGGGCGCGTCGTGGCCGCCGAGGCCGACCGCCTGGAGCGGCTCGTCTCCGACCTGCTGGACCTGGCCCGGCTCGGCCGCGCCGGCTTTGACGTGGAGCATCGGCCGGTCGACCTCACTGCCGTCGGTGCGACCGCCGTCCAGCGGGCTCTGCCGCGCGCCCAGGAGCTGGGCGTGACGCTGACCAGCACCAGGACCGGCGACAACGGCGCCTGGGGCATCGGCGACGAGGGCCGGCTGCTCCAGGCGACGTCCAATCTCATCGAGAACGCATTGCGCCTGACGCCGGCGGGCGGGTCGGTGGAGGTGTGCACGGACGCGGGGACGATCGCCGTCCGCGATACCGGTCCAGGCCTGGCCGCGGAGGACCTGCCGCGAGCCTTCGAGCGCTTCTACCTGTATGACCGCTACCGCTCAGAGCGCGCGGTCGGCTCCGGGCTGGGTCTGGCCATCGTCAAGGAGCTCACGGCCGCGATGGGCGGCGAGGTGACCGCGCAGGGACGGCCCGGCGGCGGGGCCGAGTTCCAGATCCGCATCCCCACCGCCGCTTCAGAAGCGCAGAGCCGGCTGGCTAAGCCGGGACCGCGCGCTGCATGAGGTGAGCGCCGACCTTGCGCTTGACACGCTGCAAGGCGTTGTCCACGGTCTTGCAGTCGCATCCGAGCCGGCGGCCGACCTCCTCGTAGGAGTGGCCGTCGAGGTAGAGGGCCAGTACGCGGGACTCCAGCTCCGATAGCGCCGTGGAGATGCAGGCCACCAGCGCCCTCAGCTCCTCGCTGGAGATAACCTGGTTGACCGGGTCGTGGACGGTGGAGCCCGGGATGACCTCGTCGAGAGTCGGCTCGCTGTCGCCGGTGCCGCCCGCGGGCGAGCTGGAGAAGGAGACGTACTGGTTGAGCGGGGTGTGCTTGTTGCGCGTCGCGGTCTTGACCGCGGTGATGATCTGGCGCGTGATGCACAGCTCGGCGAAGTTGCGGAAGCTCGACTCCCGATCGGTGCGGTAGTCGCGAACGGCCTTGTAGAGGCCGACGAGCCCCTCCTGGATGAGATCGTCGGCGTCGCCGCCGGCGAGGAAGTACGACGAGGCCTTGAGCCGCACGAAGCCGTAATAACGGCGCACGATGCGGTCATAGGCGTCCGGATGACCCTGCTTGGCCAGGGCGATCAGGTAACCATCCTCAACCCGAGGTTGAGCCTGAGTGTTTGCAGAGAGTCGAGCCACGAAACCAGCCTTTCCCGCCTCTCGCACATGCGAAAGCCGGATAGTCGTGGCGCGCTACCTCCCCTGGCGCCGCACCGTATAGAGCTTTTCCCAGAAAGTGGGCGTCAGAGACGACCTACTCCCCGTTCAACTCAGCCTAAAGCTGTAGTTGATCGTTACTAACCGCCGCGAGCTTGACATAGCACCGCACCTGTGTCAAGCAAAATGCGGTGTTATGCAAAGCCGCTTGCGCACCGGGGCCCCGGGCGACGCGGAAGCCCGGATCGCGTCCGGATGCCGGCGCGTGGCCGCTGGGGCGTGGTCAGATCAGGCGGCCGGCATGAGCTCGGGGCCGTCGGGGCCGTCACGGACCTCCCAGCCCATGGCCCGCAGCTCGTCGCGCAACCGGTCGGCTTCGGCCCAGTCCCGCTGCGCGCGCGCGCGCTCGCGGGCATCCCTCAGCGCCGCCACCTCATCGGAGATGGGCTGCGCCCCCGACTCCATCAGGCTGGCCAGGCCGAGGATGTCCAGCATCTCGCGCAGATCGTCGCCGCCGACGGTGCCGCGCTCGCCGCGATTGGCCTCCCGCTCCCACTCCGCCAAGGCCGCCAGGGCCTTGGGGGTGTTGAAGTCGTTGGCGAGAGCCTCGAGGAAGCGCTCCTTGAGCGGCTCCGACCACGCCGGGCTGGGGCCGTCCACGAGCCCACGGGCGGTGTTGCGGATGCCGGCCGCCCGCGCGCGCGCCTCGTCCAGGCGATCCTCGTCGTACTCCATCGGCTGGTGGTAGTGGGCGCCGGCGAAGTACATGAGCAGCGTCTCGGGCCCGTGACGCTCCAGCGCCTCGCCGAGCATGAAGACGTTGCCGATCGATTTGGACATCTTCTCCGAGTCCAGGCGGACCATCCCGACGTGGACCCACAGGCGCGTCAGGTCCTCGTCGCGGGCTGCCCGCGTCTGGGCCGCCTCGTTCTCATGGTGGGGGAAGATGAGGTCCGAGCCGCCGCCGTGGATCTCGAACCCCACGCCCAGCAGCTTCTCCGCCATCGCCGAGCACTCGATGTGCCAGCCGGGCCGCCCGGGGCCCCAGGGTGACTCCCACGAGGTGTCCTCGGTCTCCTTATGACCCTTCCACAGCGCGAAATCGACCGGATCGCGCTTGCGCGCGGTCCCTTCGACGTCCTCACCCTGGTCCATCTGGTCGACCTGACGATGGGATAGTTCGCCGTATTGGGGGTAGGAGCGAACCGAAAAGTAGACGTCTCCGTCCGCAGCGTAGGCATGACCCGTCTCTACCAATTCCTCGATCAACCTCGTGATCTCAGCGATCGTCTCGCTCGCCAGGGGCTCCTGGTCGGGGCGTCCCAGCCCGAAGACGTCCGTGTCGGCCTGGTAGGCGGCGGTCATCTGCTCGGCGAGGACCGCGCTGGGGATGCCGGCCTGCCGGGCCGCGACATAGATCTTGTCATTGATATCCGTGACGTTTGCCACGAACTCGACGTCGTAGCCCTCGTGGGCCAGGAATCGCTTGAGCACGGAGAAGACGACGAACGGGCGGGCGTTGCCAACGTGCACGCGGCCATAGACCGTCGGCCCGCAGGCATAGATCCGGACACGCCCCTCGGTCTCGGGGACGAGCTCGCGGATATGCCCGGTCCGCGTGTCATGGAGCGTCACCGTGCGCAAGGTGGCCGAACCCTAGCGCCCGCGGGATTCCGGCCGCCGGCGAGCACGTGTGCGCGGCCGCCCGTCAGAATCTGCACGCCCGCGACCATCCGGACGAGGCGTCACCGTTAAGTAGATGGCAATGCCCATCACCCCAGACCGATCACAGCGCCTGGCGGATGTCGAGACCGCGTTCCGCACGCTGCCCGAGCGCTATCTGGGGGCCGATCCCGGGTTCGACGCGACCTACAGCATCAGGCTCTGCGACCTCGGGCACACGTGGGAGGTGCGCTGCACGGCGCACGGGGCACGGGTGCGCAAGGGCGCCACCCGCCGGGTCCCCGACGTGACCATCTCCACCGATGCCGAGACCTGGCTGGCCCTGCGCGAGGGCGAGATGTCCGGCATCGACGCCTTCGAGCGCCGCCGTCTGAGCGTCACCGGGAACCTCGACTACGCGGTCGGCTTCGAGGGGATGTTCCGGCTCCCGGGCGGCCGCCCGCCGCTCCTGCAGATCCACGACGTGCCCGTCGGCCGCCATCACGTCTCCTCGCTGACCATCGGCCACGGCCCGGACGTCCTGCTGCTGCACGGACTGGGCGGGACGCGCGCATCGCTGTTCGCCACGGCCGCCGCGCTGGGCCAGCGCTACCGCGTGCATGCGCCCGACCTGCCCGGCTTCGGCTCCTCGAGCAAGCCCGCCCGGGCGCCGTACAACGCCCGTTGGTACGCGGAGACGATGCTCGGCTTCATGGACGCCCAGGACATCTCGCACGCCCATGTCGTCGGCAACTCGATGGGTGGCCGGATCGCCATCGAGATGGGGCTGATGGAGCCCGAGCGGATCCGTTCGCTCGGCCTGCTGTGCCCCGCGGTGGCCTGGGTCAAGCGCGGCTTTCACCCGCTGGTGCGGATGCTGCGGCCCGAATTCGGTCTGCTGCCCCACGGCTTCACCCGCAACACGGTGGCCGCCCAGTTCTGGAGCCTGTTCTATGACCGCGACCTGATCGACCCTGAGGTCGGGGAGTTGATGGTCGACGAGTTCCGGCGCATCTACCACTCCGCGGGAGCCCGGCTGGCCTTCCTGGCCTCGGCGCGCAACATCTACCTCGAGGCTCCGTACGGCCGCCACGGCTTCTACCCGCGGCTGGCCGAGCTCCAACCGCCCGCGCTGTTCGTGTGGGGCACCCACGACGGCCTGGTGCCGGCGGCCTTCGGGCGCCATGTGCGCAAATGGCTGCCCAGCGCCGAACAGGTGACGATCGAGGACTGCGGCCACGTCCCCCAGGTGGAGCGGCCCGACGACACCAACGACCTCCTGATGCGCTTCATCGCGCGCAACGAGATCTCGGTCGCGCGGCCGAAGGCGCCGCGCCCCCAGAGCGGTGGCGACAGCGCCAGCCGCCAGGCGGCGTGAGGTCCGGGCGCTGATGGCCGGCAGCGGGGTCGCGCACAAAGCGGGCACCAACGGCCACGTCGGCTCCGACGACGGCCGCGCCGACGACGGACCCAGCTCAGGCCCCTCGCTGGTGGGCCGCGCGATCCGCGGGGTGGCGCGCCAGGTGCAGAGCCGGATCCCGCGCGCGGACCTCGACGAGCGCGATCCCGACTTCATCCGCGAGCGGCTCCCGCTCATGTGGCTGGCGGCCAGCCTGTGGTACCGGGGCGAGGTGCGCGGCCTGGGCAACATCCCCGACGACGGCGCGGTGCTGATGGTGGGCAACCACTCTGGCGGCAACATGACCCCGGACACCGTCGTCTTCACGCTCGCCTTCAACACGTACTTCGGCGTGGAGCGGCCCTTCTACCAGTTGGCTCACAACCTGGTGCTGTCGATGCCCGGCCTGGGCTCGCTGCGGCGCTTCGGCACGGTGGCGGCCTCGCCGGGCAACGCCCGCAAGGCGCTGCAGGCGGGCGCGGCCCTGCTCGTGTATCCCGGGGGCGACTACGAGGCCCACCGGCCGTTCTGGCAGCGCAACCGCGTCGACTTCGACGGACGCAAGGGATTCATCCGACTCGCGCTTCAGGAGAACGTGCCGATCGTGCCGGTGGTCTCGATCGGCGGCCACGAGACGGCCCTGTTCCTCACCCGTGGCGAAGGCCTGGCCCGGCTGCTGGCGCTCGACCGGCTGTTCCGCCTCAAGGTCGTCCCCATCTCGCTCGCCGTGCCCTGGGGTCTGAATGTGGGCGACATGCTGGGCCACATCCCCCTGCCCGCCAAGATCACGATCGAGACCCTGCCGCCGATCGACCTCAAGGCGGAGTTCGGGCCCGACCCCGATGTGGATGAGGTCTACGACCACCTGATCCGACTCATGCAGGACACCCTCGATGCGCTCAGCGAAGAGCGGCGACTGCCGGTGATCGGATGAGATCCACCGCAGCCACGATGATCTCCGCCCCCATCGAGACCGTGTGGGGAGTGGTGTCTGACCCGGAGCGAGCGCTGAGCTTCATGTCAGGGGTGACCCGGTGGGAGGTCGAGGGCGACGAGCCCGTCGGGCTCGGGGCACGCTACCGGATGCTCCTGCGGGTGGGCTCGGCCGAGGTCGGCGGCCTGATCGAGATCGTGGAGTGGGATCCGCCCAAGGAGTTGGCCTGGACGTCGATCACCGGCGTGGACCAGCGCGGGCGCTGGCGGCTGCGCTCGGTGGCCGCCGGGCGCACGAAGGCCGAGATCCGCCTCGCCGCCGGCGTGGCGGGGTCCGGGGTGCCGGGCTGGATCGCCGAGCGGCTCGCCCAGCCGATCGTCAGCTCGCATCTGCGCAACACGGTGACCCAGCTGACGCGGCTCGTGGAGCACGAGCGGATGCGCGACCAGGCGGCCCAGCGGCGCTCGGCCCGGGGCGCGCACGCGGGGTAGCGCGGGGCGCGCACGCGGGGTAGCGCGGGTCAGGCCGCTGCGACCGGCCGCACCGTCGCGATCGCCAGGGCAGCGACGCCCTCCTCGCGCCCGACGAACCCCATCCCCTCCCCCCGCGTCGCCTTGACGCTGACGTGGCCGAGGTCCAGCTCCAGCGCCGCGGCCAGGCGGGCGCGCATCTCGTCGCGCACCGGGGCCAGCTTGGGCCGCTCCATCACCACGGTGGCATCGACGTGGGCCACCTCAAAGCCGGCGTCGCGCAGCAGACCCACGGTCGCGCGCAGCAGCTCGATCGAGTCGGCGCCGCGGTAGCGGGGATCGGTGTCGGGGAAGTGCTGGCCGATGTCGCCCAGCGCGCAGGCGCCGAGCATCGCGTCGATGATGGCGTGGGTGAGGACGTCGGCATCCGAGTGGCCCTCCAGGCCGAGCTCGTGCGGCAGCTCCACCCCGCCGAGCACGAGCCGCCGGCCGGCGACGAGGCGATGGCAGTCGTAGCCGATCCCGGTGCTCACCTCGGCACATCCCGGGCGACCTCAGCGTTCACGTCCGCACCTCCGCCAACAGGAGCTCCGCGACGCGGAGGTCCTCCGGCGTGGTGATCTTCATGTTGCCGGGATCTGAACCGAGGATGCGGACGGTGCCGCCGGAGCGCTCGATCAGCCAGGCGTCGTCGGTGGCGCGGCCCAGCTCCTCGTCGGAGGCCGAGGCCAGCGCGTAGTCCAGCGCGGCACGGCGGAACACCTGCGGCGTCTGCACCGCCCACAACGTCGATCGATCGAGCGTGCGGGCCACGGTGGCTCCGTCGCCTGACGCCTCCTTGATGGTGTCGGCCACCGGCGCCGCCGCAATCACCGCCGCCGCCTCCGGGTGGCGCTCGAGCTCTTCCAGCGCCTGCTCGAACAGCCGCGACGTGGCCAGCGGCCGGGCGGCGTCGTGGACGATCACCGGGTCACCGCCGGCGCAGGCGGCCAGCGCGTTGCGCACCGAGTGGGACCGCTGGAGCCCGCCGGAGACGGCGATGGTGCCCTCCGGGGCGGCGTCGAGCTCGTCGGCGGGCAGGGCGATCACGATCTGGGTGACCGCCGCCACCGCCTGCAGGGCCGCGACGCTCCACTCGAGCATCGGGCGCCCGCAAAGCGGGACGAGCGCCTTGGGGCGGCTTGACCCAAGGCGCTCGCCTCGTCCTGCGGCCACGATGAGCGCGACCGCCATGGCTATCGATCCCGCGCCGGGCGCCTACTTCGCGGCGACGGCCACCTTTCCATTCCCGTTGCTGGTACCGGTGCCGTTGGCATGTGTGTCGAGCAGCAACCCATAGAGGTGCTCCTCCACCTCCTGCTCGTCCATGCCCAGCGCGTACATCAGCTCTGACGCCAGGATCTTCTTGGCGCGGGTGAACATCTGCTTCTCACCGGTCGAAAGCCCCTTCTCGGACTCGCGGATGGCGAGGTTGCGTACGACTTCGGCGAGCTCGTAGATGTCGCCCGTCTTGATCTTGTCCCGGTTGTGCTTGAAGCGCCGGTTCCAGTTCTTGGGCATCTCCGAACACTCGTCCTGGAGCACAGCGCACACCTTCTTGACGGTCTCCTCGTCGATGACGCGTCGTAGGCCGGCAAGCGCCGCATTCTCCGTTGGCACCATGACGGTCATGTCGTTGTGGAGGATCTTGATCGTCAGGTACTCACGGCTCTCGCCGAGGACTTCCTTGACCTCTTTGCGAAGCACCTTTCCCGCACCGTGATGCGGATAGACGACACTGTCGCCGATCTCGAAGTCGATATGCGGCGGCGGCTCGATCGACTCAAGATCATCCAGGTGCTCTTCCATTAGCTCTGTGATGGTGTCCTCCTCTGTCAAGGCGGCGCGGGCAGGATCCCGCTCGCGATTTCCTACGTCTGCAGGTACCGATCAACGAGGTTGATCTCCTGCTGTCGGCGAAGGCCCTCCCTAATGTCCTTCGCCCGGATCTCGCCGACTCCGTCGACGGTCTCCAGCTCGCCATCCGATGCGGCGAGCAGCTCCTCCAGTCCTCCGAATTCCGTGACAATCCTCTGAACAACGAGGCGGGGGAGCCTCGGTATCCGCCCCAATATGCGAAATCCGCGGGGAGACACGGGGTAATCAAGGGTGTTGAGCTTGCGGTCGTAGCCGAGAAGCTCCGCAAGACGCCCGAAATCGAGTAGATCCTGGTGCGCCAGGCGGGCCAGCTGGTCCAGCACGACGGCAAAGCTGTCGTCGGTGTCCTCGACCAGGTAGTCGTGGACGAGCGCGGCCTTGTCGGCGGCCACGCCCACCATCGTCTCGTCGAGCTGCATCTCGATGAGACGGCCCTCGGTGCCGAGCTCGACGATGTAGCGCTCGATCTCCACCGCCATGCGCGTGACGAGCTCGACGCGCTGGAGGACGGTGAGGACATCGTGGAGCGTCACGCCGCCCTCGAACTCGAGCGCGGTAAGGCGCGTGGACACCTGGTCCAGGCGGCTGCGGTACTTGTCCAGCGTCGCCAGCGCCTGGTTGGCCTTGGCGAGCACGACCGGGATGTCCTCCAGGATGTACTTGATCCCGTCGATGTAAAGGGAGACGACTTCGCGGCGCTCGGAGACGGCCACGACCATCGCATCGGTCTGCTTGGAGACGCGTTCGGCCGTGCGGTGGCGGGTGCCGGTCTCCATCGTGAGGATCGTCGGATCCGGCGTCAGCTGCACGTTGACGTGGACGATCTTGGTGGCGTTCAAGTTGAGCGCGATCGCCCCGTCCATCTTGGCCAGCTCGTAGAGGAAGGTCGGCGAGTAGTCGACGTCGAGCTTGATCCCGCCCGAGAACATGAAGCCGAGCTCGTCGGAGTCCCCGATGACGATGAGGGCTCCGGTGCGGGCATCGACGATGTTGTCGATCCCCTCCCGTAGCGATGTCCCCGGCGCCACCATCTCAAGCGCCCTCATGATCCGGGACTCTTGTCGAGATTCGAGCTCCTCTTTGAGCTCTTCCCCGGAACGCGGCGGCATCAGTTCACATTTTAGCTTAGGTTCGGTCCTTTTAGGCTCTCCCGCGCCGCGATCATTGCCGGAATGCGCACAGACGCGCGCGTGTCGCACGGTTTTTCCGCGCGCGAATGCAACCGATTGCGGCACCGCCGGCGTCTCACGCCGCCCGCACCACCTCCTTGGCCGGCGCCAGGGCAGCGGAGAGCGCTCCGCGCAGCGTCTTGTACGCCTCCGGCTGGACCACGGGCGCCAGCCCGAAGCGCTCGGCCTCGGCCAGTCGCCGATCCCCGTGTCCCACCGTGCGCAGCTCGCCGGTGAGCCCGAGCTCGCCGAAGCAGGCCAGCGGCCGCTCATCGTCCCCGGTGAGCGCGACGCGCTTGGCCGCGGAGGCCACCGCCAGCGCCACGGCCAGATCGGCCCCCGGCTCATCGACCCGCACGCCGCCGACGACGTTGACGAACACGTCGGCGTTGCCCAGCCCGATGCCCCCGTGGCGTGCCAGGACGGCCAGGACGAGCGCCACACGATTGCGATCCAGGCCGGCGACGACCCGCCGTGGCGGGACGAGCTCGGAGGAGCTGACCAGCGCCTGGACCTCCACCAGCAGGGGACGGGAGCCCTCCATCGCGCACAGCACCACGCTGCCGGGGGAGCGCGTGGCCTCGGCCACGAACCGGGCCGAGGCGTCCAGCACCTCGACCAGGCCGTCATCGCGCATCTCGAACACGCCGGCCTCGTTGGTGGACCCGAAGCGATTCTTGATCGCGCGCACGGTCCGGTAGGTGCGCTCGCGCTCGCCCTCGAATTGCAGCACGCAGTCCACGAGGTGCTCGAGCACGCGGGGCCCCGCCAGAGCGCCCTCCTTGGTCACATGGCCGACGAGCAGCACCGCGATCCGCCGCTGCTTGGCCACGCGCATGATTTCGCCGGCGACCTCGCGGACCTGGGCGACCGATCCGGCTGCCGATGAGAGGTCCGTCGAGTGCAACGTCTGCACCGAGTCGATCACGCACACCTCGGGGCGCTCCTGCTCAAGCGTCGCCAGCACGGTATGCAGGTCGGTCTCGGCGATCACCGGCACGGCGAGCGCCTCACCGCCGCCCAGGCGCTGGGCGCGCAGGCGAATCTGCGCCGCGGACTCCTCGGCGGACACGTACAGCGTGCGACGACCGTCGCCACACAGGTTGGCCACGGCCATCGTCGTCAGCGTCGACTTGCCGATACCGGGCGCGCCGCCGATGAGCACCAGGGATCCGGGCACGATCCCGCCGCCCAGGACGTTGTCGAGTTCGCCGATCCCCGTGCTCAGGCGCTCATGGTCGACGGCCTCGACGTCGGCGAGCGCCACCGGCTTGACCGGCGTCGCGCGCGAGCGGGCATCGAGACCGCCCCCTCCCCCACCGCCCTTGGGGCCCGCCGAACGGACCTGCTCCACCAGCGTGTTCCACTCACCGCAGCCGGGGCAGCGGCCGGCCCAGCGGGCGGTCTCGTGACCGCAGGCCGAGCAGACGTGGACGGAGGTGGGCTTGGGCATGGTGTGGTCCATGCAGCCTACGGATGACCCCCGACGCCAACCCGGGGTTGTGACGGCATTGGCACAAAAGGCCGGGCCCGGCCCGAGCCGCAGCGGCCCGGACACGACACCGACCCCGAGCCGGAGCGGCCCAGAACGACACCGGCCCGAGCCAAACGGCCCGGGCCGGTGCAAAACCGTCTATGCGATCTGAAGCTACTCGGGCTCGGCCGGAGGCTCGGTGACCTCGCCGCCCTCGGGGGCGGCGTCGGCGTCCTGCCCGCCCTCGGCGCCACCCTCCGCGCCGACACCGACCGGTGTGGGAGCGGGAGCGGGCTTGATGATCGAGAGCTTGACGTCCTCGTCGTCCGTACCCTCTTCGCCGGGCTCGACCATGACGGTCGATCCAGGCGGCACCTGAGCGCGAAGGACGAAGTCCGCCAGCGGATCCTCGATGTAGCGCTGGATCGCGCGGCGCAGGGGCCTCGCCCCCATCGCCGGATCCCAGCCCTTCTCGACCAGCAGGTCCTTGGCCGACTCGGACAGCTCCAGCTGAAGCTCGCGCTCGGCCATCGACTCGCGGATCCGCAGCAGCAGCAGGTCCACGATCTCCTTGATCTCGTCCTTGGTGAGCTTGTGGAACACGATGACGTCGTCGATCCGGTTGAGGAACTCAGGCCGGAAGACCTTCTTGAGCTCGCCCATGATCCGGTTCTTCATGTCGTCATACGTGATGCCGGTCTCATCGTCGGAGACGGCGAAGCCCAGCGGCGTGTTGCGCGCGATCTCCGACGCCCCGATGTTGGAGGTCATGATCACGATGCAGTGGCGGAAGTCCACCGTGCGCCCCTGGGCGTCGGTGAGGCGTCCGTCCTCCAGGATCTGGAGCAGGATGTTGAACACGTCCGGGTGGGCCTTCTCGATCTCGTCGAGCAGGAGCACGCTGTAGGGCTTACGGCGCACCGCCTCGGTGAGCTGTCCGCCCTCGTCGTAGCCGATGTAGCCCGGAGGCGACCCGACCAGACGAGACACGGCGTGCTTCTCCATGTACTCGGACATGTCGATGCGGATCATCGTCTCCTCGTCACCGAACAGGAACTCGGCGAGCGTTCGGGCGAGCTCGGTCTTGCCCACGCCCGAGGGGCCCAGGAAGATGAACGAGCCGGTCGGCCGCTTGGGGTCCTTGAGGCCCGCGCGCGAGCGCCGGATCGCCTTGGAGACGACCTCGACGGCCGGCAGCTGACCGATGACGCGCTTGTGGAGCTCCTCCTCCATCCGCATCAGCTTCTGGGTCTCGGCCTCGGTCAGCTTGAACACCGGGATACCGGTCCACATCGAGACGATGTCGGCGATCTCCTCCTCGCCGATCGACGGCCGCTCGGTCGACTCGCCCGCCTCCCACTGGTCGGCCAGCTCCCGCTTGCGCTGGGTCAGCCGGCGCTCCTTGTCACGGAGGTTGGCGGCCTTCTCGAACTCCTGGGACTCGATCGCCTCCTCCTTGGCGCGGCGGGTCTCCTCGATCTCGTCCTCCAGCTCCCGGTACACGGGCGGGGAGGTCATCGACTTGATCCGCATCCGCGACGCTGCCTCGTCGATCAGGTCGATCGCCTTGTCAGGCAGGAAGCGGTCGGAGATGTAGCGGTCAGCCAGGTCAGCAGCGGCCTCGAGGGCCTCGTCGCTGATGTTGACCTTGTGGTGCTGCTCGTAGCGGTCGCGCAGGCCCTTGAGGATCTGGACCGTCTCCTCGGTGGAGGGCTGATCGACCACGATCTTCTGGAAGCGGCGTTCCAGCGCGGAGTCGCGCTCCAGGTACTTGCGGTACTCCTCGAGCGTCGTGGCGCCGACGGTCTGCAGCTCGCCGCGGGCCAGTGCCGGCTTGAGGATCGATGCCGCATCGATCGCGCCCTCGGCCGCGCCCGCGCCGACGAGGTTGTGCAGCTCGTCGATGAACAGGATGATGTCGCCGCGCTGGGTGATCTCCTTCATCACCTTCTTGAGGCGCTCCTCGAACTCACCGCGGTACTTGGAGCCCGCGACGAGGGCGGCGAGATCCAGCGTGTAGATCTGCTTGCCCTTCAGCAGCTCGGGGACGTCCGCGTTGGTGATGCGCTGGGCCAGGCCCTCGACGACGGCGGTCTTGCCGACGCCGGGCTCGCCCACCAGGACCGGGTTGTTCTTGGTCCGCCGCGACAGGATCTGCATGATCCGCTCGATCTCGGTCTCGCGGCCGACGACCGGGTCAAGCTTGCCCTCGGAGGCGAGCTTGGTGAGGTTGCGGCCGAACTGATCCAGCAGCTTGGAGGACTTCTTGCCCTCGCCGGTGCCGGTGGCGCCCGCGCTGCCGGCGCTGGAGCCGCGCTGGCGGCTGCCGGGCCCGGACAGCATCCGGATCACCTCGTTGCGGATCTTCTCCGAGTCAGCGTCGAAGTCGAGCAGGATGCGGGCGGCGACGCCCTCGTTCTCACGCACGAGGCCGAGCAGGATGTGCTCGGTGCCGATGTAGTTGTGGCCCAGGCTCAGGGCCTCGCGCAGCGCCAGCTCGAGCACCTTCTTGGCGCGCGGCGTGAACGGAATCTGGCCCGAGGTGACCTCCTCGCCGGAGCCGACGATGCGCACGACCTGCGCACGCACGCGCTCTACGGTGATGTCGAGCGACTCGAGCACCCGAGCGGCGAGTCCCTCCTCTTCGCGCAGGAGTCCGAGAAGGATGTGCTCGGTGCCGATGTAGTTGTGCTTGAGAGTCCGGGCCTCTTCCTGCGCCAAGACGACCACTTGGCGGGCTCGCTCTGTAAATCGCTCAAACATTGGGCTTCCTAAGTGTGGTTGTGGCTTACGACTGAGGAAGTTGGTCGGGGTGTGGTCCTGTTACTGGCTCCTACGGCGCTTCCCCAGTTTTGGTTCACAAACGCTTCCGGGGACGCCGAAGAATCCGCTTCACTCAATATATTCGGCAGTTCTGGCCGAATATATGAGCCCCGCGGTGCTTTCTTTGGGCCATAGGTCAGTCTAACAGCCGGTCTTCCGTACTTTTCCCGGTCCGGGCTCTGGCTACACCCCGATCAGCCGCTCTGTGCGGCCCGAAGTTCCGGCTCGAGATCGCCTTCCTCGGGGCGTCGGCGGTGCGGCCGCAGCGGCCCTCGGGGCGGAAACCGGCCCCCCGTGGAGAGCCACGATCCCGCCAGGATCATCACCAGCCCCGCCAGCGCGCCGGGCCCCGGGCGCTCGCCCAGCAGGGTCACGCCGAGCACCACGGCGACCAGCGGGTTGACGTAGGTGATGATCGTCGCCCGGCCCGTACCGGCCTCGCGGACCAGCACCGTGTAGACGACGAACGCCATCGCGGTGCAGAACACGCCGAGTGCGGCGACGGCGGCGAACGCGCCCACCGTGGGCGTCCGGCGAGGCAGATCCAGCGCGGCGATCGGCGCCAGGATGACCGTCGCGATGGCCAGGGAGGCCCCCATCGCCGCGCGCGAATCCATCCCGTCCATACCGAGCTTGACCAGCATCGGGCCGATCGCGTAGCCGACCGCCCCCACGAGCACCGCCAGCGCGCCCACCAGCTGGGCGCTGCTGCCGGCCACGTCGATGCCGACGAGCGCGATCACGCCCGCGAAGCCGACCGCCAGGCCCAGCGCCCGCACCGGCGTCGGGCGCTCGGACGGGTCGAAGCGCAGCGACAGCACGGTCACGATCAGCGGGACCGAGGCGATGATGATGGCCGCCAGCGACGAGGCGATGTGGACCTCGCCGGCGGCGATCAGCGGGAACGGGATCGAGATCTCGGCCACGGCGTAGCCGATCACCCAGCGCCAGCGCCCCGACAGCGTGCCCATCGCCCCCGCCCGCCACGCCAGCACGACCAGGATCACCGCGGCCAGCGCCACCCGCAGCCAGGCCACGTCGGGCGCGGGCATCCCGCCATCGATCCCGATCTTGATGAGCAGGTACGACGCGCCCCAGGTCACCGACATCACGGCGAACGCCCCCCAGGCGCGCCGGCTCATGACCGCAGCGCGGGAAAGAGCACCACGTCGCGGATCGACCGCGTGTCGGTCATCGCCATCACCAGCCGGTCGATGCCGATACCGATCCCGCCGGTCGGCGGCATCCCCTGCTCCAGGGCCTGGACGAACGCCTCGTCATAGGGCTGGGCCTCGTCGTCGCCGGCGTCGGCGAAGCGGCGCTGGCTCTCGAAACGGCGGCGCTGCTCGTCGGGGTCGTTGAGCTCGGTGAAGGCGTTGGCGATCTCCATGCCGCCCACGAACGCCTCGAAGCGCTCCACGAGCCCGGGCGTGTCCCGATGCTCCTTGGCCAGAGGCGAGATCTCGATGGGGAAGTCGAGCAGGAAGGTCGGCTGCTGCAGCGTCGGCTCGACGTGGTCGGACACCAGGTCGTCGACGAGCTGGGGCCAGGTCCGGTCAGACGGCGCGTCGAACCCCCGCTCGCGCATCGCCGCGGCCAGCGCATCGCGGTCGCGCAGCGCGAGGATGTCGATCCCGGTGCGATCCAGGACGGCACCGGCCAGCGTCTCGCGCTTCCACGGCGGCGTGAAGTCGAACTCGCCGTCGTAGCCCACCGCCTGGGCCACGGCGTGCACGAGGCGCTCGCAGCGGTCGGCGACGTCGAGGTAGTCGGCGTAGGCCTCATACCACTCGAGCACGGTGAACTCCGGGTTGTGCGTCGTGTCGACGCCCTCGTTGCGGAAGTTCTTGCCGATCTCGTAGACGCGCTCCAGCCCGCCCACGATCAGCCGCTTGAGATACAGCTCGGTGGCGATCCGCAGGTAGAGGTCGCGGTCCAGAGCGTTGTGATGGGTGGTGAAGGGCCGCGCCATGGCCCCGCCGTAGAGCGGCTGGAGGACGGGGGTCTCCACCTCGACGAAGCCCTCGTCATCCAGGAACCGCCGGATCGTGCTGATCACGCCCGCCCGGGCCATGAACCGCGCCCGCGTCTCGGCGTTGGCCATGAGGTCCAGCTCGCGGTGGCGATGGCGGGTCTCGATGTCGGTGAGGCCGTGGTGCTTGTCGGGCGGCGGGCGAAGCGACTTGGCCAGCAGCGTGAAACCGTCGACACGCAGCGAGAGCTCGCCGCGGCGCGACACGAACGCGGTGCCGTCGACCCCGATCAGGTCGCCCAGGTCCAGGGACAGCAGCCGCTCCATCTGGGCTTCCCCGAGCACGTCGATGCGCGCCTGGAGCTGGATGCGGCCCGAGCGGTCCTCGAGGTCCAGGAATGCCATCTTGCCCTGGCCGCGCCGCGCCGCCAGTCGGCCGGCGACGCGATGGGAGACCTCGGTCTCCGCACCCGCCTCCAGGCCCTCGTGGGCGGCGCGCACGGCCGCGATCGGCTCGACGCCGTCGAACTCGTGGGGGAACGGCTCGACCCCGGCGGCGCGCAGCGACTCGAGTTTGCGCCGACGGTCGGCGAGGACGTCGGAGAGACTGCCCCGCCCATCCTCGTCGGGTTGCTCACCCACGGGCGATCACCCGGGAGAAGCTAGACGCCGACGTCGATCTTGGTGATCTTGAGCTTGCGCTCGCCGCGGGGGGTCACGATCGACACCTCGTCGCCGCGCTTGCGCCCGATCAGCGCCCGGCCCACCGGCGACTCGTTGGACAGCTTGGCCTCGGCCGGCTTGGCCTCGGCGGATCCCACGATCGTGTACTTGTTGGACTTCCCGGCCGCGTCCTTGACGTGCACGACCGAGCCGACCCGAACGACATCGGTGCCGAGGTCCGAGGCATCGACGACCGTGGCCGAGCGCAGCTTGTCCTCCAGCGACGCGATCCGTGCCTCCAGCATCGCCTGCTCGTTCTTGGCGTCGTCGTACTCGGCGTTCTCCGAGATATCGCCGAACTCGCGGGCTTCTTTGATCCGCGCCGCGATCTCCCGGCGGCGAGTGGTGGACAGATGGTCAAGCTCCGCCTTGAGGTTGGCGAGGCCGTCCTGAGTGAGGATGACGTCCTTTGGCATGGCGATCAGACCTATGTTCGGGGCGAGAAAAACCCGCCGAGATGCGGCGGGATTCCACATGACGAGCCGTGTGGGCGCATGAGTATAGACAGCGTCTGCCGCCGGTCGGCAAGGCCAGACGCTCACCATCCCCGCACCTCCGCTGGCGCGCGAGTCTAGTACATGCCGCTCGCCGCGCTCCACCGGCCTGCGGCTCAAGACCTAGCCATCGCGGTCGAATGTTTGTGGTGTCAAGCGTTGTGGACCGGCGACGCGCAGGCACCAGCCGCGCGATCGGATCGGGCCGTGAAAGGAAGTGTTTCTCGTGAAGGCTTTACGCGTGCGGTCGGTCCGCATGAAGATGATCCTGCTCGTGGTGCCCACGGTCGCGGTGGCGATCGTCGCCCTGACCGCGCTCGCCGTCGCCAAGGGCTTCGACTGAGGTCAAGCGCTCCGCCTACGCCACCGTGGCCAGCAAGGCTCAGGCGGGCGCCAACGACTTCGACGCGACCGCCGAGCACTACATGTCGCTCGGTAACGAGATCGCGACGATGCTCCAGGGCTACCACGGCCCGCGCGCCGCAGTGGTGTCGATGATGCGCGCGAACGTCGCGGCCCATCCCGAGATCCTGGGCGCCTACGCCAGCTTCCGCCCCAACGCCTTCGACCCGCCGGACAGCACGTACCGCGGCGTCCTCGGCAGCGACCCGGTGGGCCGCTTCACCCCGTACTGGTTCTGGGACCACGGCAAGATCGCCACCGACAGATCGAGCACCGCAGCCCAGGACTACGCCTCCGCGTACTACCAGCAGCCTGAGCACACGCTCGCCAACAGCTTCATCGAGCCCTACCTCTACCAGGGCACGCTCATGACCTCCTACACGGCGCCCATTCTCCGTGACGGGCACTTCATCGGCGTCGGCAAGCGTCGACCGCTCCCTGGATGCAATCAACGCCAGCGTCGGCCAGATCAAGGTGTTCAAGACCGGCTACGCCTTCCTGGTGTCGCGCTCGGGCATCTTCGTGGCCGCGCCCAACCAGAAGATGGTGGGCCGCACGACCCTGTCCGCGCTCGCGGCTCAGCGCCACAACCCGTGCTGGCACGGATCGCCGCGGCCATCAAGGCCGGCCGGTCCGGGCAGGTGCAGACGACCGATCCCTGGACCGGCAAGCAGGTCGTCATGTCCTACGCGTCGATCCACGACGGCGGCTGGGGCTACGTCGTCGTGGCGCCCACATCGGAGATGCTCGCCGGCGTTCACTCGCTGCGCACGACGCTCATCCTCCTCGGTGCGCTGGCCCTGATCGCGATCGCGGCGGCGGTGGCGGTCATCGCCACGCGCTTCACCCGGCCGATCGCCAACATCGGCGCCGCAGCACAGCGGATCAGTGAGGGCGACCTTGACGTGACCGTGACCGCCCACGGCGAGGACGAGGTGGCTCAGACCGCCCGGTCATTCGGTCGCATGGTCGATTACCTCCAAGAGAAGGCGACCGCCGCCGAGGCGATGGCCGCCGGTGACTTCGCGGTCGCGGTCGAGGCCCGCTCGGAGCGGGACGTCCTGGGCCGCGCGTTCGCCGACATGCGCGCCAAGGTCGCCGGAATGGTCCGAGAGATCTCAGCCCAGACAGCCTCGGTCAGCGCCTCCTCTCAGGAGATGGCGTCGTCCTCGGATCAGGCCGGCCGCGCGATTGGCGAGATCGCCCACGCGGTGAGTTCGGTCGCCGCCGGCGCCGAGCAGCAGGTCCGGGCAATGGACGGCGCGCAGCAGCTCTCAGACCAGGTCGTCCTGGCCTCGCGCGAGTCGGCCCAGAACGCCGAGCAGACGAACCAGGCCGCCCGCGACGCCCGGCGTGTGGTGGAGGAGGGCATCGACGCCGTCGAGCAGGTGAACGCCGCCATGCGCGCCGTTGAAGCCTCGTCGGCGGACGCGACCCAGGCGATCCAGGCACTGGGCGACAAGGGCGAGCGGATCGGCGGGATCGTCGAGACGATCACCGGGATCGCCTCGCAGACGAATCTGCTGGCGCTCAACGCCGCGATCGAGGCCGCCCGTGCCGGCGAGCACGGCAAGGGCTTCGCAGTCGTCGCCGAGGAGGTCCGCGGGCTCGCCGAGGGCACCCAGGAGGCGGCGGCCACGATCAGCCAGCTGATCGGCGAGATGCAGGAGGAGACCGCGCGCGCCGTGCAGGTCGTCGAGGCGGGAGCGGATCAGACCCGCGAGGGCGCGAGCACCGTCGACGGAGCGCGCGCCGCGTTCACGCGTATCGGCGACTCGGTGTCCGACATGACCGCCCGCGTCGAGCAGATCGCCGAGGCGGTGGCTCAGATCGCCGCCATCTCCGAACGCGTGCAGGAGGAGATCACGTCGGTGGCCGCGGTCGCCGAGGAGTCGTCGGCCTCCACCGAGGAGGTCTCGGCCTCGAGCCAGGAGACGAGTGCCAGCACGGAGGAGATCGCGGCGTCCGCACACGAGTTGGCGGCGACCGCCGAGCGCCTGGAACAGCTCGTCGGGCAGTTCCGGGTGTGACGGCCCCGCGGCGCCCGACCATCGGGGCTAGCCCGGCGCGTGCCCCTGGATCTCGTCGGCCTGCTGGAAGGTCGGCCGGTTGACCCACTCCATCAGTGGCTGGCTGATGGCGCCGATGGCCCGGAACTGGATCGAGTCGTGGCACTCCTGGTCCCCGGCCTGGCACGGGCCCTCGGCGGGATAGACCTGATCGGGCGTCTCGGCCACGGCCGCGGCCAGAGAGCCCTCCAGCGCGGCGCGGCAGCGCGCGAGCGAGCCGTTGCCGCAGTAGACCCGGTTGAGCCGGTCGGTCTCGGGCTTGTGCATCACCGAGCGCAGGTCCTTCTGGACGATCCCGTAGAAGCCGACGTCGAAGGACGAGCCCTGATGCAGCGTCGATGGGGTGCCGTGCACCGGGGCGCCCGCACCGGGCTCGTCGTTGATGGGGTAGTCGCTCTCCACCTGCTGGAGCAGCGTGGGCCCGAGCACCGGCTGGAACTCGGCCTGGACCCACAACGGCCACCAGGCATCCATGATCCGGACAGCATCGGTCTGGTCGTAGCTGCCTGAGGTCCCTGGGTTCTCGCGGTTGATGCGGTGCGCCCCGCTCGCCACCCAGGCGCGCAGCTCGGACACTGCCTGAGCCAGCGTCGGGTCCGAGGGGGTGCCGATGATCTTGAGCGCGTAGGGCAGCACCTCGACGCCGCGCAGGTCCTGGGTGCCGGCGATGCCCATCGCGTTGATGAGATCGGCCAGCGTCATCTTGTTGTGGTCGCGCTTGAGGTAGTACTGGATGTTGTTGTCCAGCAGCTGCGAGCGGTAGATCGACGAGTACTCCTGGGCCGTGGCCGGATCTCCGAAGCCGGGTGCCTGCTTGTTGTTCCAGCTGGTGATGTAGGGCTGGTCGACGACGTGGGGGTGCCCGTTGCGCCCCATGTCCTGCTCGGTGAGGCTCTGTGGCGTCATCTGGGCGGCGCCGGTCATCCCCTTCCACGCATCGCCCGACCAGGTGGGGAACAGCGGGTCGGTGTGCGGCGCGCGCACCGGGTTCTGGCCCGAGTTGAAGTAGGCGATGTGCTGGCTGTTCGCGTAGAACCAGTTGAACGTGTAGCCGATCTGGTTGGCGGAGTTGAAGAACTCCTGCGGGGTCCGCATCGCGGCCGGGTTGTTGAAATCGGCGAAGCCGGTGGCCGAGTCCAGCTCGTGCATGTAGGTGGAGCGCAGGTTGGTGTAGACGACCGGCTTGCCTTTGATCGTGGCGCGGGCGGTGACGATGCCGAACGCCGTGCGCTCGGTCTGGAGCGTGATCGAGCCCGCCGGGGTGGAGTCGGCCAGATTGGGTGACCACGACTCGTTGTCAGTCAGGGTCTCCATCGCCACGCACCGGCCATGCAGGAGGTAGTAGTCAGAGCTCTTGGCCACCGGCCCGCCCGAGGGGTTGCAGAGCGGCACGGCGAACGTGTCGATGATGTTCTGACCCGCGGAGGTCGCCGACCACGCGTAGTCGGTGCCGTGGCCGAGCTCGACGTAGAGGTTCACGCCCGGGAAGGCCGCGCCGTCGGCGTCGATTCCGGGGCCGTGGATGTCCTCCTCCATGAGGATCTCCGGCGAGAAGTAGGACACCTGCGGGCCCATGACCGCCAGTGGGTGGCCGCTGGCCGAGTCCTTGCCGCTGACCAGCAGCGCGTTGGACATCGAGTGGTTGAAGCTCAGCAGCCCCGGGCCCGCGTTGGCCGCGGTGCCCAGCCCCAGGCCGGAATGACCGGCGCCGGCCGTGTGGCTCGGTCGTGCCTGGCTGGCGGGAGCCGCGCCGCCGACGACCTCATCGACGGGCTGCACGGAGCCCGGGTCGGGCAGCGCGATCGTCTTGGCGACGGCCTTACTCGGCGCCGGCAGGGTCTGGTAGGAGAACTTGGTCCTGTGGACGGTGGTGGGCGCCTCGCGGTCGTTGGGGTCATCGAAGCTGAGGAAGGTGGCAAAGCCGGAGTGGTCGGCCGTCGAGGCCTTCTTCCGCGGCTTGGCCGTGCCCTTCCTCGTCGCGTGCTTCTTGACCTTCTTGACCGCGATGACGGTCGGCGAGCCGGGCACCGACAGATGCTCGCCGCCGAACTTCTTGGCCATGTTCTCGTAGAGCTGAGCGTTGTAGAGCTGGTCGCCCCCGCCGTTGCCGAAGATCCCGCCCACCAGCGTGGCGATCGAGACGAGGTTCTCCAGCGTGAACGGCGCGGGCCCCTGCGGCTGGCCGATGGCGGCGTACTCGGCCGGCATCATCGTCAGGTAGTTCAGGGGCTGCTGGGCCTGGTTGATGTAGGCGTTGATCCCGTTGACGTAGCTCGTGGCATCGGCGAAGAGCTGCTCGCCGCCCGGCCGGTCGTGGATGTCGTTGACCTGGTTGACGAGGTCCTGCTGGGTGTAGGGCTCGTCGGCCCACACCTCCTCGTCCATCGGGATGTTGGCGCCGCCGGCAAAGGACGCGAGATCCCCCTGACCGGAATGGCGCAGCGCGTCGATGAAGAACAGTCGGTCCTCGGCGGTGGCATAGCCGATCCCGAACATCAGCTCCGCTCGGGTGTCGCCGTAGATGTGGGGCACGCCGAACTGCTTGTCGCGCACGATCGTCACCCCGGGCTCGGGCGACTGGGTGCTCTCGGCGTCACCGGACGGGACCCCGAACGTCGCGTCCTTGAAGTAGTCCGGGATCGTGGCCGGGGTGACCGACCCGGCCGCCGTGGTCAGGTTGGAGTACATCGAGAGCTGGTCGTCGTTGTGCTCCGGGCGAGCGCCGGTGGCCTCGAACTGCGCCAGCTGCGCAGCGTCGTCAAACCCGTTGGTCCCCGGCGGCAGGATGTTGCGAAAGCCCCCGTAGTCGCTCGTCCCGTACGGCTGCACCTGGGCGTGGGCGGCCGGCACGCACAGGAGCGCGGCACAGGCCGCGGAGGCGGCGACTCTGGCAACGCACCGGAACATGGCGCGCAGACCCTACCCGCCAACCGGGTCGGCATAACCCGGGCGCTACGTGGGGTTCTTGAACACCACCGCGAAGCTCGTCGTCTTGTGGGACGCGTCGGTGGCCTTCAGCGAGACCATCAGCTGCTTGACCCTGTGCGTGCGGACCTTCGCCGCCTCGGCAGCGCTGATGGTGATCGCGGGGCGGCCGACCGTCGCCGACGCCGTGGAGACCGCGACCCTGAACGTGATCGTCAGCGCCCCACCCCTACGGGCGAGCGTGAACGCCACCTTCGTGGAGCCTGACCTGACGGCGATGCCCTTGGTCAGCGGCTTGGCCTGCTTGGCGAAGCTCAGTCCGCCCGGCAGCCGGATCGTCACCGACTTCAGCGCGGGGGCAAACGCGCCCGCGGCAGCCGAGAGGGTCAGCTTCGGCCTGCCCCGGCGCAGACCGCTGAGACCCCGGGCCTTGCCCAGCTGCGGGGTGCCCGGCACGACCACAGCCCAGGTGAATGACGTGGTGCCGGCGTTGGCGAATGGATCCCCGGCGCGGACGGTGACCGTCGCCGTCTGCCGCGTGGTCGGCGTGCCGGAGATGACGCCTGTGGTGGCGTTGAGGCTCAACCCCGCCGGCAGGCCGGTGGCGCTGTAGGTGAGCGCGGCGCCGCCGGAGTCGGTGGCGTGGAGCGCCAGGCTTACCACGTGGCCCCTGACCGTCAGCTGGTCGGCCGGGCGGGCGAGGCTCACCGTGTAGACCGGCGCGCGCGCGGCGCACAGCGAGTTGCCCAGCACGTTGGCGATCGGCGAGCCCAGGCCCGTGGCCATGTCGTAACCGGGGAGCACCGGGTAGAGGTCGGCCGCGTTGCTCGGGTTGTCGGGCGAGCCCGACCAGGTGTCGTTGGTGGCGGGGTTGTTGGCGTCCCCGGTCGCACCGGTGAAGGGGCTCGGCGCCGTCACATCGTGGAAGTTGGCCGCGTAGGCCGTCCCCGCGATCGCATACAGAGCGGGGTTCTCGAACCCCAGCGTCAGGCCACGGCAGACGGGAGAGGCGTTGGCCAGGGCGGTGAACGCGGCCCACAGCGGGGCGGACGCGCTCGTCCCGCCCGCGACCGCCCACCCGGAGCCGCCGGAATCGGTCAACCAGACGACGTAGCCGGACATGGGGTCGCCGTCGGCTGAGACGTCGGGCACCTGGCGACACAACTGGGCGCCGCAGGCCTGCCCCGAGCCGGCCTGGACGACGCCCAGGCCGGCCGCCGCCGACGACTGGTAGGCGGGCATCGTCCACGCCAACGAGACGCCCCCGCCCGTGCCCGACGCCGGGTCACCGGCGGCGTCGGCGCCGCCGTCGTTCCACACCGCCTCGCCGGCGTAGGAGCCGTCGGCGGGCGTAGTCCCGTCGGGGTGGCCCAGGAACGTCCCGCCGACGCCCGTGGCAAACGGCTGGCTGCCCGGATCGATCACGCTGAGGCTCGTGTCCGGACCTCCGCCCCCCGGCGTCTGGTAGCACATGGTCGAGCCGCTGTCGCCCGACGAGTTGAAGAACGACTGGCCCTGGACGGCCATCTCCTCCAGGATCGTGTTCTCGGCGCTGATGGTCGGCAGGCCGGTGAGCGACTCGCACATGCCCCACGAGCTCGAGACGACCGTGGCCACGTCCTGTGAGGCGATCGCGTTCAGCACCGCAGCCTGGCTGTCATCCTGCGGCGCCTGGTAGACGACGATGTGGGCCTGCGGCGCCAGCCCGACGACCTGGTCAAGGTCGAGCGCGGACTCGTCGTCGTTGCCGTTGAACGCGCCCGGTCCCCCGTCGACGTCGACGTTGGTGACGGCGGTGCTCGTGCCGTAGCACTGCTGGTAGGCGGCGATGTCGTTCGGGTCATAGGCCTCGAACTCGACCAGCGCGATCGTCTGGCCCGCGCCCTCGTCCGAGGGGTAGTAGTTACCGATCCCGTAGGCGCCGGAGATCTCGTCCGCCGTGTAGCCACCGCCGCTCGCGGCGCTCACCGCAGCCGGACACGGCGCCGGGCCGCTGCCGACGGCGTGGGGCCGCACCGACGCGACACGGTGCCCGGACCGCACCAGCCGGCTCAATCCCTGAGGCTGCTGGCGTGCGACGCCGTCGAGCCCGAGCACGGCCTGGACGCTCCGGGAGATCCCGGCCGCAACGCGCGGCGCGCGGTCGTTGGCAAAGGTGACCCGGCCCCCCGGCAGGCGCACCTGCGCCTCGCTCACCGAGAACGCCCGCTGCACCTGGGCGACGGTGCCGCTCACCGGGAGCGTCAGGCGGTTGGCGGTGGGCGCGCCCACATCGAGCCCACCGGCGCGCAGGGCGGCTGACACCGCCGCGATCTGTGGCGTCCCGGCGCCGAACTGCCGGGCGAACTGGGGCACCGTCAGGTAGCGGCCGTACTGAGGGGTGCCCGGCGTCGACACCGCGGTGGCAAAGGCCTCCAGACGGGCCGGATCCCGCGGCCTGAGCGCCACCGTCAACCGCAGCCGCCGGGCCGCCGGCAGCGCGGGACCGAACCGGGCGCCGAGCGGCAGGCGCGCCGCTGACCCCACGGCCAGGCGCGCCGCCGACCCCACCGCCACGCTCGGGGGAGACGCACCGGCGCCGGCGGCGCCGGCGGCGCCGAGCAGCACCGTCGCGCCCATCGCGACAGCACCCATGACCAGCACCTGCATCGCCCTCGTGCGGCTGCAGCTCATTCCGGACCCTTATTCAGTGTTTCGCCCAGTGGCCCCAACGTGCCGCCCCGATCCTGGGGAGGCGCGCCGATCATACCGACGCGGTTGCGAGCGGCGGGCGCGCCGGATCAGGCGAGGACGAGCAGCTCGCGGGCGGCGTCGATCGAGTCGGCGCGCTGGAGGGCGTCCTGGAGCGTCTTGTCACCGCCGAGGCGCTCCACGTACCACGGGTAGAACTTGCGCAGGTAGCGGGTCGCGCGCTCGGTGCCGAGGTGCTCGATGGCGCGCTGGATGACCCATTCCAGCTCATCCAGGATCTCGGCCCGGGTCGGCTCGGACTCGCGCTCGCCCAGCAGCTGAGCGAACAGCCACGGGTTGCCCAGCGAGCCCCGGGCCAGCGCCACCGCGGCGGCGCCGGTGCGCTCGAACGCCTCGCGGGCCAGCTCCGGGGTGCGCAGGCCGCCCGAGATGACCACCGGGACCGGCAGCTCCTCCACCAGCCGGCGGGCGAGCTCGTAGTCGGGCTTGCCGGAGTGGCGCTGGGAGGCGTGGCGCGGGTGGATGCACAGGCCGGCCACGACGCCCTCCTCGGCGAGCCGGCGGGCGACCTCGATGCCGCTGAGGTCGCCCGGGCGGGCGCCTGAGCGCAGCTTGACCGTCACCGGGAGCCCGCTGCCGCGACCGGCGGCGCGCGCCACCGCCACCGCGCGGGCGGGGTCCTGGAGCAGCGCCGCACCGGCGCCGGTCTTGCACACCTTGGGCACGGGGCAGCCCATGTTGAGGTCGATGAGGTCCGCGCCGGCGGCGGCGACGCGCTCGGCGGCGGACTCCATGACGTCGGGATCGGAGCCGAACAGCTGCACGGAGACCGGGTGCTCGTCGGGGTGGATGCGCAGGAGCTCGGTGCAGGTGCGCTCATTGCGGTAGTGCACGGCGTGACTGGAGACCATCTCGGACACCACCAGCCCGGCGCCGTGGCGCTTGGCCTGCAATCGCACGAACCAGTTGCCGATCCCCGCCAGCGGAGCCAGCACCACGCGGTTGGCGATGGGGATCCCGCCCAGGGTCCAGCGGTCGGTGAGCGCAGCCTGGGTGGGGCGGCTGGGGCTGTCCAGAAGCGGGGTCACGAGCAACTCATGGTACGAATGAGGGATATGGACATCACTTCGCTCATCCGCCCGTGGGCCGAGCTGATGCTCGAGCAGGTCCCCGGCGTCGAGCTCTTCGACGCCCACACGCACCTCGGCCAGAACGATCCCGATGGGATGAAGCAGACCCCGGCCGAACTGCTGGACGCGCTCAGCACAGCCCAGGCGCGAGGCGCTTTCGTCTTTCCCATGCACGAGCCCGACGGCTACCCCCCGGCCAACGACATGGTCATCGAGGCCGCGTCGCAGGCCGACGGCCTGCTCACGCCCTTCTGCCGGGTCAACCCCAACAACGGCGGTGCCCGCGCGGAGGCCGAGCGGGCGCTCGAGGCCGGCGCGAAGGGCATCAAGCTGCACCCCCGCGCCGAGCAGTTCACCCTCGACCATCCCGCCGTGCGGGAGCTCGCCGCCCTCGCCCACGAGCGCGAGCTGCCCATCCTCATCCACGCCGGCCGCGGGATCCCCGCGCTCGGCATCCACGCGGTGCAGCTGGCGGGCGCGTTCCCCGGCACGCGGTTCATCCTCGCCCACGCCGGGGTGTGCGACCTCTCGTGGATCTGGCGCGTCGCCGCCGACCACCCCAACCTCATGTTCGACACGGCGTGGTGGATGCCCGCCGACCTGCAGGCGCTGTTCTCGCTCGTGCCGCCCGGCCAGATCCTCTTCGCGTCCGACGCGCCCTACGGCCACACGCTGATGTCGGCGGTCTTCCAGCTGCGCTCGGCGGTGCAGGTGGGGCTCTCGGCCGAGCAGATCCGCTCCATCGCCTCCGAGCAGTCGCTGCGGATCGCCGCCGGTGAGCCGCTCGTGCCCGCCGGGCCGGCCGTCGGCGAGCGCGATCGTGCCTCCCACATCCTGCTTGACCGAGTCGCCGAGTACGTGATGCTGGGCGCCATCGCCACCATGCGCGGCAACGAGGGCGGCCCGGAGATGCTGGCGCTGGCGCGGATGGCCTGCGACGTGCCCGACGGCGTCGACGACGCACCCGTGTTCGCCGCGGTCCGCTCTCTGCTGGACCACTTCGACGAGCTCACGGCCGCCGAGCCTGACAACCGCCGCCGCCTCGCCTTCCTCATCCTGGCCGCGAACGTGGCCCGCACGCCCGACGTGCCCGTGCCGCCGGTCTGAGGGACCCAGGCGACCTCGTCGCGGGCCCTAACCGTCGGTGACGGGGAGCGCGTTGAGCTCCCAGATGAGGCGCAATCCGGTGAGGGTGAGCAGGTCGTCGACCTCGTCGATGGTGGCGCGCGCGAACGGCACGACCACGTGGGCCAGGCCCCCGGTGGCGATCACCGGGGTCTCCTCCCCCAGCTCGTGGCGCAGCCGGCCGACGATCCCCTCGACCTGGCCGGCGAATCCGAACGCGATGCCGCTCCGGATGGCCTCCACGGTCGACTTGCCGATGAGCGCCCGCGGCTCCAGGAGCTCGACCTTGGGCAGCTTGGCCGCGCGCTCATAGAGCGCGTCGAGTGAGATCTCCGCCCCGGGCGTGATGATCCCGCCGAGGTACTCGCCCTGGTCGGAGACCGCGTCGTAGGTGATGGCGGTGCCGAAGTCGACGACGACGCAGGCGCGGCCGAATCGGGCGTAGGCGGCGATCGCGTTGACCAGCCGATCGGCGCCGACCTCGCGGGGGTTGTCGATCCGGATCGGCATGCCGGTGCGGATCGAGGGGCCCACGTTGAGCATCTCGTGATCGAGGTACCGGCTCGACATCGCCGTCCACTCCTGCGACAGCTGGGGCACCGTCGAGGAGACGATCGAGCGGTCGATGTCGCCCAGGCCCAGCCCGCGCAACTCGAGCAGGTTGGCCAGCCTCGCCCCGAGCTCGTCGCTGGTGGACTCGCGCACGGTGGCGAACCGCCAGTCCTCGGCGACGACGTCCTCGCCGTCGCGGTAGACGCCGAAGTGCGTCTGGGTGTTGCCGACATCGACGACGAGGAGCATGGGCCAATTACATCAACGGCGGCGCGACGCGGCGGACTGACTGAATCTGGTCCGGCTCACCCAGCGCGACGAGCGTGTCGGCCAGGCGCTGACCCGAGGGCAGGGTGAGGTCCGGATCGAGCTCCAGCAGGGGCACGAGCACGAAGCGCCGCGAGCCGGTCTCGGCGTGCGGGAGGGTGAGGCGCTCGGAGCTGTACTCGAGGTCTCCGAGCAGCAGCAGATCCACGTCGATGACGCGCGGGCCGTGCCGGGGCCCCCCGGCGGCCCGCCCGACCTCGCGCTCCACCGCCTTGCACGCGTCGAGCAGGTCCTCCGGGCCGAGGTCGGTCTCGATCCGCACGCAGGCGTTGAGGAAGTCCGGCTGATCGAGCACGAGGCCGACCGGCTCGGTCTCATACAGCGAGGAGCAGGCCAGCACCTGTACGCCGTGCCCGGGCAGAGCCGCGATCGCCGCCGCCAGATGCGCGCGGGTGTCGCCGATGTTGGAGCCGAGCCCCAGATAGCCGGTGGCCGTCACGGCGCCGGACGGGTGGGTCGGGTTCGTTTCAACCCTGGGTCTCGCGCCACACCTCGACCGACACCTCGGTCACGGGCAGCGCCAGCGGCGGCTCCGGCTTGGCCGCCTTGACCCAGACGGCATGGGCCTCGTACTGATCCAGCAGCCGGTCGGCGATGGCGGCGCAGAGGCGCTCCAGCGTCTTGTAGGACCGCTGCTGGGCGACGAGGTTGGCCACGTCGCACACCTGGGCGTAGTCGATCGTGTCCTCGATGCGGTCGGTGAGGGTGGCGTCGCACTCCCCCACGTCGAGCCGGATGTCGAGCAGCAGGCGCTGACCCACCTCGCGCTCGGCCGCGGTCACCCCGACATGGGTGAACAGCGACAGGCCGGCGATCTCGATCGTGACTTCGGGCTCTGAGCCCTCGTCATCGTCGTCTACGTCGTCAGCGTCCTCGTCGTACTCTTCGTCGGCGTCGTCGGCCATCGGCGTCGCACCGTAGCACTCGCGATCGCCAGGGCGTCACGCACGGGAGCCACGTCGTGGACGCGGAACACGCTGCGCCCCGCGCTCGAAGGCCAGCACGTTGGTGGCGATGGTCGCGGCCAGCCGGTCATCGACGGGGCGGCCGGTGATCCGGCCCAGGAACGACTTGCGGCTGGTGCCGATGACCACCGGGCGGCCGAGCGCCACCAGCTCGTCCACGCGCGCCAGGAGCTCGAGGTTGTGCTCGGCGGTCTTGCCGAAGCCGATCCCGGGGTCGAGCAGGATGCGCTCCTCAGGCACGCCGCAGGCCACCGCGAAGGCCATCCGCTCCTCCAGGAAGGCCTTGACGTCGGAGACGACGTCGTCGTAGCGCGGGTCGTCCTGCATCGTGCGGGGCTCGCCGAGCATGTGCATGAGACAGCACTGGGCCCCCCGCGCGGCGACCAGTCCGGCCATCTCCGGGTCGCCGCGCAACGCGGTCACATCGTTGACGAGCGTCGCCCCCGCATCCAGCGCCGACGCGGCAACGGCCGCCTTGGAGGTGTCGATCGAGAGCTGGGCGGTGACGCCGCGGGCGTGCAGGCCCTCGATCACCGGAAGGACGCGGTCAAGCTCGGCGGCGGCGTCGACAGGCTCGGCGCCGGGCCGGGTGGATTCGCCGCCGATGTCCAGGATGGCGGCGCCCTCGGCCTCGAGCTCGAGCGCATGGGCGATGGCGGCATCGGCGTCGATGTAGAGCCCGCCGTCCGAGAACGAGTCCGGGGTGACGTTGACCACGCCCATCACCGTGAAGTCGCTCTGCGGGGACACGCGCGCGTTACTCCTCGTCGGGCCAGCGGCCGGTGCGGTCGAAGTACTCGCGGGCCCGCTCCTCGTCCTCGCGCTCCTCGTTGGAGCGGACGCTGAGCCGGTACATCCAGTTGAGCATCCACACGATCAGCGCCACCAGCAGCAGCGAGACGCCGGCCGCCGACTCCAGCGAGTGCTTGTTGGCCAGGTTGGAGTAGGTGCCGTGACCGATGACGATGAGGACGACCCCGGCCACCACGATGGCCAGCGGCAGCCACACGCGCGTGGCCGACAGGAAGAAGCGGCCGGATTGCCGGGGGTGATCGTCGGTCATGCCCGCCACGTTACCCCTCCCGAGCCCCGACCCCGGAGGCCGTTCGTCGTGACCGAGGGGTGAACGCGCGAGGCCTGATGACGCGGCGGGCGGCGGCGAGCGATATACATCTGCCGCGATGCCGTCAGAACATTCACATCCCTCACCCCGCCCGTCCGCCATCACCCGCCGCTCGCTCTTGGGCGCAGCCGCCGGAGGCGCCGCCGCCATGGCCTACGGGAGCCTGCCCGCCTGGGCCAAGCCGGTCGCCCGGGTCGCGGGAGTCCGCCGCCCCGACAGCCTCCCCTTCCCCCACCTCCGCGCGGGGACCGAGAGCATGCCGGAGATCAAGCACGTCGTCGTGCTGATGATGGAGAACCACTCCTTCGACAACCTGCTGGGGATGGTCCCCCACCGCGTGCCGGGCCGGTCGAAGGTCGACGGGTTCACGCTGAAGGGCGGGCAGCCCGTGGAGGTCAACCTCAACACCGACGGCAGCCAGGTGTTCGCGCGGCCGATGTCCTCGCCGTGCCAGCTCGTCGGCCATCCCGGGCAGGACTGGAACGCATCGCATCTCTCCTGGGACGGCGGCCGCAACGACGGCTTCGTCAAGGCGTCGGGGCCGGTGGCGATGAGCTTCTGGGACAACACCGACCTGCCGTTGACCTACTCGCTGGTGAAGCACTTCCCGGTGGGCAACCGGTACTTCTGCTCGACCCTCGCCCAGACCTACCCCAACCGCCGCTTCCTGTTCTGCGGGACCTCGTCGGGCCTGGTCGCCACCAACGGCCAGACATTCACGACCCACGCCGCCAACGGCACCATCTTCGACCGCCTGGACGCCCACCACATCGAGTGGGCGAACTATTACCAGGAGGTCTCGAGCATTCTCATCGTCCCCGGGTTCTTCACGCCCGCCCGCGGCAAGCGACTGAAGAAGATCGACCAGTTCTTCGCCGACGCGGCATCCGGCAGGCTGCCCGCCTTCACGTTCCTGGACCCCAACTACGACAACACCTCGGAGGAGAACCCCCAGGACGTCCAGGTGGGCGAGCGGTTCGTGGCCAAGGTGGCGAAGGCGATCCTGCACTCCCCGGCCTGGAAGAACACCGCGTTCTTCCTCACCTACGACGAGCACGGCGGCTACTACGACCACGTCCCCCCGCCGCGCGCGATCAAGCCCGACAACATCGCGCCGATCCCCGTGCCGGGCCAGCCGCCGCTGGCTCCGGGCGCCTTTGACCGCTACGGCTTCCGCGTGCCGACCGTGGTGGTCTCCCCGTGGGCCCGCGCCAACTACGTCTCCAACATCGTCCAGGACCACACGTCGATCACCGCGTTCATCGAGCACAAGTGGAACCTGCCGGCGATGACGTTCCGCGACGCCAACGCGCAACCGATGACCGACTACTTCGACTTCAGCGCGCCGGCCTTCGCCGAGCCCCCGAAGCTGGCGGCGGCCCCCGGGCTCGCCCACGGGCTGGCGGAGTGCCACGCCGCCGGGCTCAACCCGCCGCTGCCGTAGATGTCGCGGCTGGCCGCGCTCGCGTGCGGCGGGATCGCCCTGGCGATCGCGATCGCGATCACAGTCGCAGCCGCGCCCGCGTTCGCGTTGGGGTTCGCGCGCACGGACGGCCCGCGTGGCCCCAACGTGATCCCGGTGCCGGCGCTGGAGCTCGACCCGCCGATGATGGCCTACCGCGCCTATGTCCGGCGGTTGTTCTCAGTCGTTGAGCGTCAGCTCGCGACGTTGAGCGGCGGGCTGCGCGCCGGGGACGTGGCCGGCGCCGAGTCGGCGTGGCTGGCGGCCCACCTGTCGTGGCTGGAGATCGGCCAGGACGACGGCGCCTACGGCGCGTTCGGGCAGCTCGGCCGCCAGATCGACGGCACCGCGGCGGGACTGGTCCGCGGCACCGCCGATCCTGCGTTCACCGGCTTTCACAAGGTGGAGCTGGACCTCTGGACCGACCACGATCTGGGCGCCGCCACGTCCGATACCGCGGAGCTGGCGCGGCTCGTCGCCCGGCTGGCTGAGCGCAAGCTCGGACCCGAGCTGCCCATGACGCCCGTCGGCCTCTCCATCTGGACGCTGCGCTCCCACGAGATCCTCGAGGACGGGTTGCGCGACTCGCTGACCGGCGACGACGAGTACGGGAGCGGGACCGCGCTGGCGTCGATCACCGCCGACGTGTCGGCCACGCGGGAGATGCTGACGCTGCTGTCACCGGTCATCGGACCGCGCGCGCCGCGGCTCGTGGGGCGGGCTCGCCGCCAGCTGGTGGCGGTGATCCGGGCCGCGCAGGCCGCGCGGATAGGAGGCCGGTGGGTGGCGGTCGCGGCGGTTCCGGCCCCGTTGCGCGAGCGCGTGGATGCCGCCGTCGGGGCGGTCCTGGAGACCCTCGCGCCGATCCCGGATCTCATCCAGGTGGCGGGGGGCACGTGAGCCTGGACCGTCGCCAGTTCCTGCGCCGGTCCGGAGCCGCGGCACTGTCCGCGGGCGCGCTGGGCGCGTCGGCCGGGTCGGCCGCCGCCGACGCTGCCGCCGCGCGGGTGCCGCGAGACCCCCTCCAGCGCGACGGTCCGCTCCAGCGCGACCCCGTGGCCGACCCGGCGGCGCGCCTGGCCGCCGTCCCCTTCCACGGCGAGCACCAGGCCGGGATTGTCTCCGCCCCGCCCCCAGCCGCCTGCTTTGCCGCCCTCGACGTCGTGGCCTCGGACCGCGCCGGCCTGCGCGATCTGTTGCGCACCTTGACCGAGCAGGCCCGCTTCCTGGCCGAGGGCGGGCTCCCTCCGGCGCTCGGCACGGGCGCCCCGCCGTCCGATAGCGGCACGCTCGGGCCGGTGGTGCCCGCCGACGGCCTCACCGTGACCGTCGGCGTCGGCAGCACCCTGTTCGACGACCGCTACGGCCTGGCCGCCCATCGCCCCCGCCACCTCACTCCGATGCGCTCGTTCCCCAACGACGACCTCGACCCGGCCCAGACCGGCGGCGACCTGCTGCTGCAGATCTGCGCCGGCAGTTCCGACACCGCCATCCACGCCCTGCGCCACATCGCCAAGCACACCCGCGGGGCCATGCAGATCCGCTGGCGGCTGGACGGGTTCGTGTCTCCGCCGCGGCCGGCCGGCGTGCCGCGCAACCACCTGGGCTTCAAGGACGGGATCGCCAACCCCGAGGTCACCGATCCTTCGGTGGCGCGCACGTTGCTGTGGGTGACCCGGGGCATCGGCGAGCCGGCGTGGGCGGTCGGCGGCAGCTACCACGTGTGCCGCATCATCAAGATGCTCGTCGAGTTCTGGGACCGCGTCTCGCTCACCGAGCAGCAGCAGATGATCGGGCGTTTCCGTGACACCGGCGCGCCGCTGGACGGCCACGCCGAGACCGATATCCCGGACTTCGCGCGCGACCCCCACGGCCGCCGTATCCCGCTCAGCGCCCACATCCGCCGAGCCAACCCGCGCACGCGCGCCACCGAGCACAGCCGGATCCTGCGCCGCGGCTACAACTACGACCGCGGGCTCGACCTCAACGGGAATCTCGACATGGGGCTCATCTTCAACTGCTTCCAGCAGAACCTGCGCCGCCAGTTCGAGGCCGTCCAGGAGCGGTTGGTCGGCGAGCCGCTGGTGGACTACGTGACCCCCGTGGGCGGTGGGTACTTCTTCGCCCTGCCCGGGGTGCGCGATCAGTCCGATTGGTACGGGCGCGGCCTGCTCGGCGCCTGACTGCGAGGCGTCACACGACCTTCAGGAAGTGGTGCAGGTCGCTCAGGATCCCGAGGCTGTCGTGCTCGACGCGGAAGTCGGTGAAGCGCAGCGGGGTGATGCCGCGTCTGAGGAGATCGGCGTCCTTGATGCGGTCGCGCTCCATGTCCTGGGCGGCGACGTGGTAGGGGCGGCCGTCCAGTTCGACCGCCAGGTTGTGCTCGGGCCAGAAGCAATCGATCTCCCAGTGGCCGATGTGGATGTTGGTCTGCGGCTCCGGGATCTCGGGGTGATGGGCTAGCAGCCGATCGAAAGCGCGCTCCAGGTCTGACTTGCGGCTCTTGGTGCGCCGGTAGACCGCCAGGACCGCGGTCAGCTTGCCGAGCCCCGGCCGGCCCTCATGACGCGCCAGCGCGGCCTCGATGGTGGCCCGGCCGTCGCGAGTGTCGGGTCGCAGCAGACGCTTGCGAACAGCTTCGGTCACGAGGCGCTGGAGCTCGAGCGGGGTCTCGCGGGGGGCGAGTTCGACGAGCATCCGAGGCACGGAGCTCACCCGAAGCTCGCCACGTGTGCGCACGTCGTCGGCATGAGGCTCCTTGCGGGCGCGGTGAACAACCAGGGACGCGTGAGGCCGGCCTCCACTCCCGGGCAGGGTGAGCTCGATCTCACGGAGGTTCACGACCCGGAGACCGTGGACGGCAGCGGCAGTCCGATGGCTGAGAAACGAACGCGGGCCGACGCTCAGAACAGCAGCCACGAGGAGGGCCTGGGTGGTCAGACGCGCATGGCCGACCGCGTAGACGTTGTGGTGAACGCGATGGAGCCGCCCGACACCAAGCCGCCGGTGGATCCCCCAGTAGCTGAACCCGAGCTCGTACAACTGGTCCCGCGTGACCACACCCCGCTGCCGGGTAGCGATCCGGGCCAGCTCCAGCTCACGTGGATGACGATCCTGGTCACTATCGCCAACATTGTCATCCGCGTCCGGCATGAGGCCCACAGTGGCAGGCGAAAGCCCCCTCGTGGGCCAACTGTGACCGAAGAGTTACAGTTACTCGGCGGCGCCGCCGGCCAACCCAGGCCGAGGCAGGGGGCGCGGTACGTCCGGGCGCGCGCGCTCAGCGGGAGTGCCGGTGACCGCCGGGATCTCAGGCGGGACGGGGGCCTCGGAGCCGAAGACGGCCTCCTCGGAGTGGCCCTCGAGCAGCGACTCGAACTGAACCTTCTCGATCGTCTCGCGCTTGATCAGGATCTCTGAGAGCTTCTCGAGCTCGGCGCGCCTCTCGCTGAGGATGTTCTTGGCCTGCACGTGGGCCATCTCGACGATGCGACGGATCTCGTCATCGATCTCGCGGGCGATCTCGTCGGAGTAGTCGGGCTCGGAGGAGAACTCGCGGCCCAGGAACGGCTGGCCGTGGTCGTGGCCGAACACGCGCGGACCCAGTTTCTCGCTCATGCCGAACCGCATCACCATCTGCTTCGCCGTCGCCGTGACCTTCTCGATGTCATTGGACGCGCCGGTGGTGATCTCGTCGAAGCAGATCTCCTCGGCGGCGCGACCACCCAGCGTCATCGCCATCTGGTCCTGCAGCTCCGCCCGGGTGGTGAGGAACTTGTCCTCGCCCGGCAGCGAGATCGTGTAGCCGAGCGCCTGGCCGCGGGAGATGACCGAGATCTTGTGGATCGGATCGCTGTTGGGCAGGAAGTGGCCAACGATCGCGTGGCCCATCTCGTGATAGGCGGTGATCTTCCGCTCCTTGTTGCTCATCACCCGGGTCTTCTTCTCCGGGCCCGCGATGACGCGCATGATCCCCTCTTCGAGCTCGACCTGGGTGATCTCGCGCTTGCCGTTGCGGGCGGCGAGCAGGGCGGCCTCGTTGACCAGGTTCGACAGATCGGCGCCGGTGAACCCGGGGGTCTGCCCGGCCAGCGCGTCGACGTCGATCTCACGGGCGAGCGGCTTGCCGCGCGTGTGGACCTCGAGGATCTTCCTACGGCCCAGGCGATCCGGACGGTCGACCACGATCTGGCGGTCGAACCGGCCCGGCCGCAACAGCGCCGGGTCAAGGATGTCGGGACGGTTGGTGGCGGCGATCAAGATGATGTTGTCCTTCATCTCGAAGCCGTCCATCTCGACGAGCAGCTGGTTCAGCGTCTGCTCGCGCTCGTCGTGACCGCCGCCCAGGCCGGCGCCGCGATGGCGGCCGACGGCGTCGATCTCGTCCATGAAGATGATGCAGGGGGAGTTCTGCTTGGCCTGCTCGAACAGGTCACGCACGCGCGAGGCGCCCACGCCGACGAACATCTCGACGAAGTCAGATCCGCTGATCGAGAAGAAGGGGACTCCGGCCTCGCCGGCCACGGCGCGGGCCAGCAGGGTCTTGCCGGTGCCCGGAGGGCCGTACAGGAGCACGCCCTTGGGGATGCGAGCCCCGAGGGCCTGGAATTTCTTGGGGTTCTCCAGGAACTCCTTGATCTCGTGGAGCTCCTCAACGGCTTCGTCGACCCCCGCGACGTCCCTGAACGTGATCTTGGGCGAGTCGACCGACATGCGCTTGGCGCGCGATTTGCCGAACGACATCACCTTGGACCCGCCGCCCTGCACCTGGTTCATGAGGAAGATCCAGAACCCGATGAAGATGACGAACGGCAGGATGTAGGTGAGCAGCGAAAGCCAGCCGTTGGAGGACTTGCTCTGGACGTTGAACCCACCCTGGGGGACATCCGTCTTGGCCTGGTCGATGAGCTGCGGGGCGTAGGAGTCCGGGTAGCCGACCGAGTACTTGATCGTCTGGCCGTTGACCGACGCCGTGACGTTTGCGCTGTTGGACTTCTGGTCCAGCGACAGGTTCTTGACCTGCTTGTTGTCCAGCTGAGACAGCAGGTTTCCGAACGTGTAGTTCGGCCCGTGGTTGGAGCTGCCGATCAGCTTCTGGGCGAAGAACGCCAGGACGACGACGATCAGAATCGGAAACGCGGCGCTCTTGAAAAACCGGCTCATCAGTGAAATCCCTGCGTTGCCCCGGTACTACCCGTTCTGGCGCGGATACCGTGGACCAGCAAGCCTAGCACCTGTGTTTGCCATCCAAACCACCTTCCCGGACTGAAAAACCGCCTGCAATCGGGGCGTCATAGGTTCAACGCGGCAACGTACGGAAGGTTGCGGTAGCGCTCGGCGTGATCGAGGCCGTAGCCGATGGCGAACCGGTCGGGGATCTCGAAGCCGACGTAGCGCGTGCTCAGGTCCACCTTGCGCCGGGCCGGCTTGGTCAGCAGCGCGCACACCTCGAGCGACGCGGGGTTGCGACCCGCGAGGTTGCGCAGCAGGTACTGAAGCGTGAGCCCGGAGTCCACGATGTCCTCCACGATCAGCACATCGCGGCCCTCGATGGCGGCGTCGAGGTCCTTGAGGATCCGCACCACGCCGGAGGTCTTGGTGGCCGAGCCATAGGACGCGACCGCCATGAAGTCGACCTCGACGGGGACGTCGAGGTGGCGCATCAGGTCCGAGAGAAAGAACACCGCACCCTTGAGAACGCCGACGAGAAGCAGATTCTTCCCCGCGTAGTCACGGGAGACCTCTTCGCCCAGCTCGCGCACCCTCCGGCTGAGATCCTCGGCCGGTACGAGGATCTCCCCGATCGCTGGATCGTCGCTCACGCGGTGGATATTAGGTGGGGGCTTCGCCCCTTGTTTTTTCGTCGCCCTCGGACAGGCCGCGCTCGCGCCCGCCCTTGGGCGTGCGCCCGAACGTGATCACCCCATTCCGGGCGCTCGCGCGGACGCCCGAGGGCAGGTCCAGCGCCGATGTGCCGTGCGCCGGCATCGCCGCCACCTCCTCGGCGCGGCGGGCCACCCCGGCGGCCGGGCCGCCGGCGGCCTCGTCGGCCAGGCGCTGGACCACGAGGCGCCGCAGTGCCGGCGGGAGCTCGCGGAGGCGCTCCAGCGGGATCTCGCTGCGGCCGTCGAGCGTCGCGCTGACCAGCTCGTCGAGCACCTCGGCCTCGGCGCGCAGGATCTCGGCCAGCGCCAGCACGTTCTCCTGGGCGGCCGGATGCACCCGCTCGAGCGCCGGGACGAGCTCCCGGCGGATGCGATTGCGGGCGTACGCCGCCGAGTCGTTGGTCTCGTCGTCTCGCCAGCGCAGGCCGTGAGTGGTGCAGTACGCGCCCGTCTCCTCGCGCGTGAACCCCAGCAAGGGGCGGACGAGCGGTGGGTGGGAATCGTCTCTGGACACCATCCCCAGCACGGCGCGCCGGCTCGGGGACGACGCGAGGCGGTAGAGGATCGACTCCACCTGGTCAGAGCGCGTGTGGCCGACGGCGACCTCGGCGGTGCGCGCCACCGCCAGGTCGGCGGCCGCGCGGTAGCGCTCGGCGCGGGCCCATGCCTGGAGGTTGCCGCCACCCTCGGCCAGCCGCGCGGGTCGGCGGACGTCGAGCTGGATCCCCAAGGCCTCGCACAGACCGGCGCAGTGGCGCTCGTCGGCGTCGGAGGTGGCGCGCAGCCCGTAGTTGACGTGCAGCGCGCTCACCGCCGGAGGACCGGCGATCCGCGCGGCGACATCGAGCAGGCACGTGGAGTCGCGCCCGCCCGAGTACATGACCACCACGGGGCGGCCCTGCGCGAGCAGGCCCTGCGCCCGGACCGCCGCCTCGATGTCGCTCACTCGGTCTCCTCCCGGCGCTGACGCGCCACGAACACCTCGGTGGACTCGCTGAATCCCTTGAGCGTGACCTCGCCGATGCGCTCGAATTCGAGATGACCCCCACCCACCCTGGCCACCTCCACCACCGGTCGCGTGACCAGGACCTCCCCGCCCGCCGAGCGCGCCGACACCCGGCTGGCGATGTTGATGTCGCGCCCGTAGTAGTCGCCGTCGCGGAACAGGGCCACGCCGCAGTGCACGGCGATCCGCGGCAGCGGCCGCTCGGTCTGCATCGCCTGGAAGCCGACCGCCCAGTCGGTGAGCGCGGCCGCGTCGGAGCCGATGACCATCACCTCGTCGCCGATCGTCTTGATGATCCGGGCTTCGTCGGGCAGCGTGACCTCGACGGCCTCCACGAACCGCTCCACCGCATCAACGGCCGACAGCTCGCCCTCCTCCTCGGTCATGCGCGTGTACCCGGTGAGGTCGGCGAAGGCGATCGCCACCCGCATCCGCCCCAGGTCCACGGCGGTGCCGTCGAGGTCTGACTCCATGTGCCCGACGACGTCCTGCTCGACGAAGAACTGGAGATATCGCTGATGGATCTGGTCGATGATCGGCCCCGCCAGCGGGAGCAGTTGCCGGCTCATCGCCTGCATCTGCTCCGCGGTCTCCACGCCCGTGGCGCCCGAGCGCATCAGCGGCTCATGGACGTAGAGGTGAAACAGGCGGACCTCGGCGTCGGCGATGCGGGCGATGGCCTGCCCGTAGACGCGGACGAGCTGGAGCAGAGCCGCCAGCGGGAAGCCGGCGTCCAGGACGGCGGCGACATAGCGCAGCAGCTGGAGCTCGTCCTCGGACACCGCGTCCGCCTGCTCGCGGTTGACGCCCAGGCCGGCGATGAGCCGCCGGACCAGCCCCTCTTCAAGGCCCGTCTGGCGGGCGGCGTCCTTGAGCGAGTAGCGCGGGGGCTCGGTTCCGAGCAGCTCGTCGAGGAAGCCGAAGGCCAGCCTCCCCGCCTCGGTGGCCGTCCTGATCTCCTTCAGGGAGTGACCGCGCTCGCGCATCTTGGCCACGACGCGCGCCTGGCCGATGGCGGCCGGGGTCCACTCGCCCTCGTACTGGGGGATCAGTCCCTGCCGGATCCAGCGGCGCACCGTCGCCGGGCCCACGCCCACGCGCTCCGCGGCCTCGGCCAGCGTCATGAGGCGTCTGGGCGCACGGTCATGGCTCGGTCCTGGTGCCCGGTGTTGGGCGCCACGGCGTGTCGGTGTCGGCGCGCCACGGCGTGCCGGTATCCAACGCAAGTCGGCGACGGGGTCTCGGTGAGTGCCAGGCCCCGCCGCCCGCGGGCATCACGGCCCGCTGCGTCGGCCGTTGGCGCTCGTCACGTTTCCGGCGGCGCCTCGCGATCGCGCCAAAGGCTGCGATCACGATCCGGCCTGTTGCCTTGCGTTGTGTTCTAGGTCTACTCGCCATCGCGCCATCTGTCAATCGCGGAGTCCGGAAAATGGACAGGAGCCGCCGGCAGGCCGCGGCCCGTGCGGCGGGCGGTGTCCGCTCGCTCCGTCAGAGCGCCAGGTGCGGGTAGTCGGCGGCGACCATCTCCCGGTAGCGCTCGTAGAGCGGCTTGGTGATGGGGATGAGCGCGAGCGCGGCCTTCACGTCGCCGCCCGCCTTGATGCGCCGCCGGGCGATCGCGATCGCCACGTTCTCCTTGCCCTGGAAGTAGCGATTGGCCGTCTCCGAGCTCATCGCCATGCGCACCTTGGGGTCCCAGTCGATCTCGTCGGACCACTCCCAGGCCAGGTTGGCCTCGTCGGCCCCGCCCGCGCGGATGTTGACCACGAGGTCCAGGTCGGTGAACTCGAACCGCTGGGGCGTGTCGGCGTCGCGGAGCTTCGGGCCCATCTCGGGGTCGTCGCTCATGAGCGCAAAGGTGCGGTCCATGACCTCGCGGAACTCCTTGGATGAGCTGAACTCCGCCATCGCGGCGCAGTGTATGGAATCGCCGCGCGCCCGTAAGCTGGCCGGCCGTGTCCACCATCCACCTGCTGCCGACGGCCCCGCTGGCCGACCGGGTGCTGCTCCCCGGCGACCCGGGCCGCGCGCTGTTGCTGGCCCAGTCGCTGCTCGCCGAGCCCAAGATGTTCAACCACAACCGCGGGCTGTGGGGCTATACGGGCGAGGCCCGCGACGGCCGGCCGCTCACCATTCAGAGCACCGGTATGGGCGGCCCGAGCGCCGCGATCGTGATCGCCGAGCTGGCCGAGCTGGGCGCGCGGACGCTGCTGCGGGTCGGGACCTGTGGCGCGCTCGACCCGTCGCTGGCGCTGGGCGACCTGCTCGTCGCCAGCGAGGCGCTCGCCGCCGATGGGACCAGCCGGGCGCTGGGCGCAGGCGATCGCGTGGCCGCCGACCCGGAGCTGCTCAGGCGGCTCGTCGATGCTGCCGGCCCTGACGGGGCCCATGGGCCGATCGTCACCAGCGACCTCTTCTATGACGGCCCGGCGGGCGCCGAGGAGGGCTGGCGCGCGCAGGGCGCGCTGGCCGTCGAGATGGAGACCGCGACGCTGTTCGCGCTGGCGGCACGGCGCGGCCTGCGGGCCGGCTGCGCGCTGATCGTGTCCGACACGGTGCTGCCGACGCGACGGCGCATCGATGCCGAGGCGCTGCACGACGCCGAGCGGCGGCTCGGGGACCTGGCCCTCGCCGCGCTCAGCTGAGCTGAGCTAGTCGGCCTCGCGGCTCGCGCCGGCTTGGCCGCGGCAGGCTTGGCGCGGGACGCCGGAGGGCCACCGGCCGTCGCCGTCTCCAGCCGCTCGAGCGTGGCCTCGATCCGTCCCATCCGCTCGTGAAGCGCCTGGCTGCCGTCGGCACGGCCAAGGCGCTCGTCGAGGCGGTCGAGCGCATCCTCGATCCCCTCCAGGCGCTGCGAGACGCTGCGGACCCGGCGGGTCAGCCGCTCCAGGTCGCTGGCCGACGGGAGGTTGAGGGCTCCCATCGCCACCTCCTGCGCGCGCAGCGCGCGCTCGCGCGTCTCAAACGCCCGTGACAGGGCGCCCGAAACCACGGGGTTCTCGAGGAGCTCCTGCGCGACTCGGCCGATCGCTTCCTCGCCCTGCCGGGTGACCCGTCCCTTGAGGCTCTTCTCATCGCTCATGGGCTTGGACTGTAGCTTGCTGGGGTAGACCCGGGGGCATGGGTATGGGATCGTTGTACTCGAGGGTAGACCCTCAAGGTGAGGTAGAGGTTGACTTCTAGATCCGGCGGTGCAGGCGCGCGGGAAGTGGATCCAACGCGCCGGCCATCTTCGCAAGTTCTTCATATCCCCTGCAGCCAAAAAGCTAGATTGCGGCGGGGCCTGGTTCGCGATTGCAATGGTCCGAACCAGTCAGTAGCGTCCATGACAGTCGACGTCGGTTTTTCCCGTTATTTCATCGAGGTGCGCACCAACGTGATGGTTGGAGGAGAAGCGCGGCCATGATCGGTCGCCGGAAGCTGCTCGCCGTGCTTGCCATGGCCGGGGCGATCTTCATCGCCATGGCGCTCGCTGCCATCCCCACCGCGTCCGCCGACGACTGCACGGTGACGGTGACCCTCGTCTCCGGCCAGGTGCTGGTGTTCCACGTCAACGTCCCGCCCGGAACGCCGATCTCCGCGATGGGCCTGCCGATCACCGGCCCGGTCGCGTCCGAGAGCGAGCAGTGCGCTCCGACGACCACCAGCACGCCCGCGGTCGCCGTCACCACCACCACCACCACCTCGACGACGACGGCGCCCGCCACCAGCTCGAGCACGCCCACGAGCTCGTCGACTCCGTCGAGCTCAACCTCAACCTCAACTTCACCCTCACACAAGGGGTCCGGCTCGTCCTCGACCACCACCACGACGACGAGTGCGACGAGCACCACCCCGGTGCCGAGCGGAACCAGCCAGGGTGAGGGACCCTCCTCCCGCGGCGGCCAGCAGAAGGCCAAGAAGAAGTCGAAGAAGAGCACCACGACGTCGACCACGCCGGCCAGCGACCTGCCCACCGGCAAGGGCGTGCCGTCGGCCACCAACCCCACCTTCTCGCTCTCGCTGCCGGGCCCCGCGCCGATCGGGGTGCCGAACTTCTTCATCGACTCCTTCCGGATCCCGCCGTTCCTGATCCCGATCTACCAGGCCGCCGGCATCGAGTACCAGGTGCCGTGGCAGGTGCTCGCCGGGATCAACGAGATCGAGACCGACTACGGCCGCAACCTGTCGGTCTCCTCCGCCGGCGCCGTCGGCTGGATGCAGTTCCTCCCCTCCACGTGGAAGGAATGGGGCGTCGACGCCAACGGCGACGGCGTGGCCGATCCCTACAACCCGGTGGACGCCATCTTCACCGCCGCCCGCTATCTGCACGCGGCGGGCGCCTCGACCAACCTGTCGAGGGCGATCCTCGCCTACAACCACGCGGGCTGGTATGTCGAGTCGGTGCTGCTGCGCGCCAAGCTGATCGGCGGGATCCCGTCCCAGCTCATCGGCGCCCTCACCGGCCTCGTCCAGGGCCACTTCCCGGTCGCGGCCCCGGCCAAGTACGCGGACTCCTCCGTGGTCAAGCTGGCCAAGAACAAGGTCAAGGGCTCCAACGCGGCCATCGCGATCGACTCCAACCCGAACGCCAAGGGCACCTCGATCTACGCCAAGAAGGGCGCGCCGGTGATCGCGGTCAACGACGGCAAGATCGTCGGCGTCGGCACCTCGAAGACGCTGGGCAACTACGTCAAGCTCCAGGACGCGACCGGCAACATCTACACGTACGCGCACCTGGGCAGCGTCTCCAAGCGCTACCCGGTGCCCAAGCCCGTCAAGTTCTCCGCCAAGCAGATCGTCAAGGAGTTCTCGGTCCCGGCGGCCAAGGCGCCCACGTCGGCGGCCTCCGCCGGCTCGCAGGTCCTGCCCAAGGCGGCGACCACGGTGAGCAAGGCCGCGATCAAGCCGTCGACTTCGACGCCGTCGATCAGCGGCCCGGCCTCCGCCGGCACCCAGACGAGCGGCAAGGCGCTCAAATCACGGACCTCCGGGACGTCAGCCGGGACGGCCTCGGCCGCGGGCGCCACCTCGTCGGCCGCAGGCGCCGCGTCGGCAGCGCAGAGCGCCGCCGCCACCGTGACGGCCCCGATGGTCAAGGAGCGGCTGTTCGCCAACCCCAACCGCCCCGCCTCCTACGCCGCCGGCGGCAACCTCCAGATCAAGAACTCCGGGCAGCAGATCACCAACTTCCGCAACTACTTCTCCGACACGCTGCACCTGGCCAAGAACCAGTACACGCTCCAGTCGCTGAAGAAGGGCGCGATCGTGGTCGCCGGAACCGTCCTCGGGCGCATCGGCGGTCCGTCGCAGGGCGTCTCCTCGCACCTGTACTTCATGGTCCAGCCGGCCGGCAAGAACGCACCGTACATCGACCCCAAGCCGATCCTCGACGGCTGGAAGCTGCTCGAGGCCACCGCGGTCTACCGCGCCGCCGGCGTCGATCCGTTCTTCGGTCCCGGCGCCAAGAACCCGACGGTCGGCCAGGTGCTGCTCATGTCCAAGCAGCAGCTCACCACCCGCGTCCTCGCCGACCCGCACGTCCAGATCTACGCCTGCGGCCGCCGCGACATCGAGGCCGGGGTGATCGACCGCCGCATCCTGGCCGTCATCGAGTTCCTCTCGGCATCCGGGCTGGACCCCGACATCTCGGGCCTCGAGTGCGGCCATAGCGCGACCGGCACGACCGGGACCGACGCCGCGGGCGCCACCGGATCCAGCGTCGACATCACCAAGATCAACGGCGTCCCGATCCTCGGCCACCAGCAGCCCGGCTCCGTCACCGACATGACGATCCGGCGGCTGCTCACGCTCCAGGGCTCGATGCAGCCCAACCAGATCGTCTCGGACATCTCCTACAAGGGCCAGCCCAACACCCTGGCGCTGCCCGACCACAAGAACCGGCTCCAGATCACGTACACGCCGGACTTCGGGACCAACAACAAGCTGGCCAAGCAGATCAAGAGCATCCTCCAGCCGGGCCAGTGGATCCAGCTGATCAACCGGATCAGCCAGATCCCGGAGCCGGTCGTCCCGATCGCGCCCAGCAAGTACGCGATCCAGGCCAAGAACCGCTGACCGGCGGGCACCGGCTCACGCCCACGTGATATGCCGCGCCGGTGAGCGCGTCATCCGGTCTGTTTCGCTTCGTCCAGGTCGAGCTGCCATGGGTGCTCGGCCCACCTGACGGCCGGTACCTGGTCCGCGCGCGGGAATCTGTCCCCACCGACCCGTCCACCCACCCGGACGAGGCATCGCCCACCCACGTGCTGGTCTTCGCCACCCTCGGCGCTCCCGAGCGCCGGCGACTGGCCGGCCGGCGCCGCCAGCGCGACGCCGAGCCTGAGCCCGAGCCGGCCGCGGTCTCCACCGGCCGCGCCACGGTCATCGACGTCGGCCGCCCCCTCGATGAGGCGCAGGCCCAGGCGTGGCTCGCGGGCGCCGGCGAGGACACCCTCGAGGCCGGCCTGGTCGTACTCAACCGGGCCCTTCACTCCTTCCGGATCATCACCGCCGACCCGTACCTGACGCCGGTCGGCCGCCCGCAGGTGATCGTCGCCCGCATCGGCTTCGGCGCCGGCGAGGAGGTGGCCGAGGGCCGCTGGACCGCCGCCAAGGAGCTCACAGTGCCCGAAGGCCGGCGCCGGCGCACGCGCATCCTGGCGCCCCAGGCCCGCCTGGCAGCGCTGCTCGGTGCCCGGGACGACGTTCTCGCCTGCGAGGAGCTGGCGCTGCGCGCGCGGCTGGATCTCGATCAGGGGCGGCCGCGGGAGGCGGCGCTGCAGCTGCTCGTGGCGCTGGATGCCGCGCTGGCCGAGCTCGCCGCCGGGCCCCATGCGGGCGAGCTGGCCGGGCGCCTCGACGAGCTGCGCGGCCAGCGCGAGCCGGTCGCCGGCGCCGCCCAGGCGGCCCTGTCGGGCCCGCTCAGTGAGGCCGACGCCGTGGCCGTGGCCTTCGCGCTGGAGCGCGTCGAGGCCGCGTTGCGGGCGCGAGCCGCCGCGGGGCCCTGACGCGCCGACGGGGCGCCGCCGGCCCTGACACGGCCGGCGCTCACGCCTCGGCGCCGAGCGCGTGCGCGATCGCCGCCATCTCGTCCTCCACGTCCCCGCCACAGCGGGCGGTCGCGCGGCCGTCGTAGGGCGTGGTCCCCTGCGTGATGATGGCGATGCGGCCGCCCGCGTCCAGCGTGGTCTGGGGCAGCTGCGCCACCGGATGGACCTCGAGCGAGGACCCGATGCACAGCATGAGGTCGGCGCTCGCGGCCAGGTGCTCGGCGCGGGTGAGCGCGGCCACGGGCAGGTACTCGCCGAACAGGACGACATCGGGCTTGAGCGGCGAGCCGCAGTCACACCGAGGGATCCCGGCGCCGTCGGCGGCCTGGCGCCTGCGGACCTCGGCCAGGGGGTACGCGGCGCGACAGCGCTGGCAGGACGAGTGATCGATCGAGCCATGGACCTCGACGATGTCCTGGCTGCCCGCCTTGGCGTGCAGGCGGTCGATGTTCTGCGTGATCACCGCGCTCACCAGACCCTCGCGCTCGAGCCCGGCCAGCGCCCGATGCGCGCGGTTGGGCTCCTTGTCCTCGAGCGTCTGGAAGCGGTTGCCGTAGAAGTGCCAGAAGCGCTCGGGGTCGCGGCGGAAGACATCGATGTGCGCCACTTCCATCGGATCGACGCCCGTCCACAGCCCGGTGCCCGGCGAGCGGAAGTCCGGGATCCCCGACGGGACCGAGATACCCGCGCCCGTGAGCGCCACCACCGAGCCGGCCTCCCGGATCAGCTCGGCGACCTGTGCCGCACTCACGCCCCCTTCCAGTGCGCGGCCCGGTTGTCCAGAAACATGGACGCCGACCGTACCGGATCGCCGCGCCGGCCCACAAAAGCGGAGGTTTGTTGATCACGCCGTGCGAAATCCGTCAACGAGCCTTGACAACCCCGTGTTGCATGTCACAGACTGGGACCGGAATGGATCCCGCGCTGGGAGCGCGGTCCAGGTGAGTCATTGCCGCATACGTGTTCTTCTTAGGGAGGGGTTGGACGCATGAGCTCTCGCTCTCGCTTTTGGCTGGTCGCACTGCTGGCGACCGTCGTGTTGGTTCCGTTGACCGCGGGGGGCATCGCGCTGGCGGCCCACCTCGCCAAGCCGCGCATCCTGCTGCACCGCGGGCTGTCACATGGCCAGCGGTCGCGCTTGTCCGCGGCGCAGGTCAAGCGGCTGTCGGCGGCGGCCGACAAGCGGTCGATCATCATCTTCAAGAATCAGCTGGGGCGCCTGCCGGCCACCCGGTCCGACACCCGCGCGCGCATCAGCGCGGCGACCGCGGCCCAGGCCGGGGTCCGTGCGGAGCTGACCCAACTGCACGCCACCAACGTCCGGAGCTTCTCGCTCATCGACGCCATGTCCGCGACGATCTCCCCCGCCGAGGTCAAGCACCTCCAGGCCGACCCGGCCGTCCAGGCGGTCGTGCCCGACGCGCTGCGGCACTTCGCGTCGCTGGGCAGCGGCCCCGGCCCCGCGCTGGGCGCGATGGCGGGCGAGAGCTCGCACGTGGCCTCGACGGGCCCGCAGGCGATCTGCCCGTCAAACCCGGCGCAGCCACTCATCGAGCCCGAGGCCCGCGAGGTCATGAACGTCGCCGGCGCCGAGCAGATCACCGACGGCAGCGGCGTCAAGGTCGGCATCCTCGCTGACGGCATCGACCCCAACAACCCGGACCTGATCCGGGCCAACGGGCAGCACGTCATCTACGACTACCAGGACTTCGGCGGCTTCGGGACCAACGCCCCGACCGATGGCCGCGAGGCCTTCCTGGACGCGGGCACGATCGCCTCTCAGGGCAATCAGACCTACGACCTGTCCGGCTTCGTCAACCCGGCGCACCCGCTGCCTGCCGGCTGCAACATCAAGATCGACGGCATCGCCCCCGGCGCGAGCCTGGCGGTCATGAACATGCAGGGCGCCGGCACCGGATTCTTCAACTCGACGATCCTGGCGGCCATGCAGTGGGCCATCGAGCAGGATCACGTCAACATCCTCAACGAGTCCTTTGGCGGCAACCCGGCGCCGAACACTGAGAACGACCCCGTCGCGCTCGCCGATCAGGCCGCCGTCGCCGCCGGCATCACCGTGGTGGTGTCCGCCGGGGACTCAGGGCCGTTCAACAACATCGGCTCGCCGGCCACCACTCCCGGCGTCATCGACGTCGGCGGAACGACCACCTACCGGGTCTACCGTCAGACCAGCCGTTACGGGACGCAGCTCAGCAACCCGCCGTTGGGCTGGGAGGACAGCAACATCACGGCGCTGAGCTCCGACGGGTTCACGCAGTTCAACCCGGCCACGGTCAATGTCGTGGCACCGGGAGACCGCGGTTGGTCGCTGTGCAGCAGCGACACGACGCAGTTCCAGGGCTGCGCCGACATCGACCACGGTGCCGATCCGCCGCCCATCTGGGCCGCGGGCGGCACCAGCGCATCCGCGCCGGAGACCTCGGGCACCGCGGTGCTGGTGATCAGCGCCTACGAGAACAGCCACGGCGGCAACGCGCCGTCACCTGAGCTGGTCAAGCAGATCATCGTCAGCAGCGCCCAGGACCTGGGCGCGCCGGCCAACCGGCAGGGCGCCGGGCTCGTCGACACGCTCAAGGCCGTGCAACTGGCCCAGACGATCAACGGCGGGAGCGCGCCGCAGGGGAACTCCCTGTTCGTGCGCCAGACGTCGCTGAGCGCCACGGTGAACGCCGGTCAGTCGCCTTCATTCAACGTCAACGTCACCAACGAGGGCGCGAGCCCGCAGACGGTGACGCCGACGGTCATCGGCGACGGGACGCCGCTGAGCAACGACACCGGCAGCGTCACGCTCTCAAATGCGTCCCCGACATTCATCGACGGCGAGGGCAACACCGACTCCTACGAGCAGCACACGTTCACGGTGCCGGCCAACGCCGACTACCTGAACGGCGACATCACCTGGACCGCCGACACCGCCAACGTCGCGGTGTACGAGACGTTGTTCAATCCGCTGGGCCAGGTGGCGGCCTACTCGCTGCTCGGAGCCAATGGGAGCGGGTTCGGGCACGTCGAGGTGCGTCAGCCGATGGCGGGCACCTGGACCGCGGTGATCTTCACCATCGACAACGCGGCCGCCTACGGCGGCGACGTCCAGTTCAGCTACGCCACCGAGCAGTTCCAGAACGCCGGCGCGGTGTTCCCGTCTTCCCGGACGCTGAGGCCCGGCCAGTCGGCGAACTTCCGCGTGCAGGTGCCCGCCGGGCAGGCCGGAGACGACAGCTTCCGGCTGCACCTCGGCACGGGCTCCAGCACCGACGGGAGCATCCCCATCATCGTCCGCTCGCTGGTGCCGATCTCCAGGCACGGAGGCACGTTCGCCGGGAACCTGACCGGCGGCGCCGACGCCAGTCTGTCCGGTCAGACGATGACCTACCAGTTCTGGGTGCCGTGGGGCCGGCCGTCGCTGAACCTGGGCCTCCAGTTGGCGGATCCCAACTACGACGTGATGGGATGGCTGGTCGACCCGAACGGGCAGCCGCTCGACGTGCAGTCGACGGCCCAGTTCGACGCTCAGGACAACTTCCTGGGCTTCGGCCAGACGATGGCGTTCCAAATGGGTCACCCTCAGGGCGGGCTCTGGACCGCGGTGTTCACCGTCACCGGGCCGGTCGACGGCACGCATCTGAGCGAGCCGTACACCGGGAACGTCACGTTCACGCCGCCGCAGATCTCCACCAGCGGGATCCCCGACTCGCACCACGCCCGCCTGAAAGCCGGGCAGCCGACGACGGCGACGATCACGGTGACCAACACCGGGAGCATCCGCAAGGACTTCTTCGTCGATCCGCGGTTGGATGGACGCGTCCCCCAGATGCTGCTCGGCCAGGACACCACCAACGTCGGATTGCCGCTGTCGTTCAGCGCGCAGCCCGAGTGGCTGATCCCGCCGGGGACCAACGGGGTGGCGACGGTCGCGCAGGCCAACCTGCCGATCAAGATGGACACGGCGTTCCTGTGGGGCGACCCGGACTTCAGCGGGCCGTCGTTCGGGAACGTTGCGGTGAACAAACTGTTCGCACCGCAGATCGCCCCCGGGCCGTACTTCGCCCTCCCCAACGCGGCGAACCCCGACGGAGCGACCGGGTTGCCGGCCGGCTCGTCCGTCAACCTGGCGGCGCTGGCCAACACCAACCCATTCGACTCGACCGTCACGGCGAGCACGGGCGATCTCTGGGCCGAGAGCGTCGATCCGTCGGCCACCTACAGCCCGCTCAGCCTCGGCCCGGGCGAGACCGGGACGATCACGCTCACGTTCACGCCCAGCGGCCGCCGTCGCCACGTCGTGGACGGTTTCATAGGGGTTGACACGTTCAACCCGGTGACGGGCAACGGCGACCAGCTCGCCAACGTCCCGTACGAGTACAAGATCCACTGACACTGGTTGTCGGTCCGGCCGGCCTGCCCCACCGCGGGGAGGCCGGCCGGCCCGGCGCCTAACCCACGCGCAGCCGCGCCCCGAACCGACCGAGCGAGCGGCTCAGCGACTGTGACATCTCGCGGCGGATGAACAGCGCGTCGACCACCGGCGTCACTAGCGTCCGGCGCCGGAGGCGGTACTCGAGCGCCACCGACACCTCCACCCCATCGCCCACCGCGGCGAAGGTCACCGCCTGGCGGCCCGTGATCGTGTCGTCGGTGACCTCGACCGTCTGCCCGTCGGCGGCCGCGTAGGCCACCACCGTCTCGGTGACGCGGCCGCGGCCCGCAGGGCCGGAGTCCCAGATCACGCCACCGCCCACCATCGGCCAGGGCTCGTCGATCCGCACCACGTCGTCGAGGCCGTCGACCCAACTGGCCCAGCGGCTCGTGTCATACCAGCAGCGCTCGGCCTCGCCCACGGAGGCCGGAAACATCTGCACGGCGCGGACCGGTCGCATACCCGTCCATTGTCTCTTGTGGGAGGCGACCCGGCATCTGTAGGCTCAGTGTCAGCGATGGGGAACACGCTGCCCGAAGCGATCGAGCCGTACCCGGACATCTCGTCCAAGGCTTACGAGCACCCGGCCGATCGCGCGGCGACGGCGGCGCTGAAGTCCATCCCGATGCTCGACACGGTCGTGCGCAAGCTGGTGGAGTACAGCTACGAGCGCGCGCTGCGCCAGATGTTCCTGGGCAACTCGATCAAGGTGTCCGAGCGCCAGCTGCCGCAGTTGTGGACCTCCTACCAGGGCGTCAAGCACATCCTCGACATGCCCGAGGACTACGACCTGTACGTCAGCTCGTCGCTGCACTGGAACGCCCTGGCGATCGGGTCCAGCAAGCCGATCATCGTCGTCGGCTCGAATCTGCTCGAGCAGCTCGGCCCCGGCGAGCAGCGCGTGATCCTCGCCCACGAGCTCGGGCACATCCTCTCCGACCACGTCCTCTACACCACCGCGCTCGCCATCCTCCTGAGCGCCACCGGAGGCCTGCCGCTCATCGGCCTGCCCGTCCGCGCCGTGCGCGCCGTGCTCCTCGAGTGGCAACGGGCCGCCGAGCTGAGCTGCGACCGCGCCGCCGTCCTGGCCGTCCGCGACCCGCAGATTGTGTGCCGCGCGCTGATGGTGACGGCCGCCGGCCTGCCCGCGGACCAGCTCGACCTCGACGCGTTCATGACCCAGGCGATGGAGTACGAGAGCTGGGATGACAGCCACGACCGCATCCGCCGCTTCTTCAACGAGATCAACGCCACCCACTCCCACGCGGTCCGGCGCGTCTCCGAGGTCATGAAGTGGGTCCAGAGCGGCGAGTACGACCGGATCATCCGCGGTGAGTACCGCAAGCGCGGCGACGACGTCAACGTCCGCGCGGAGGCCTCCGACGCCATGGAGTACTACGCCGAGCGCTTCCGCGCCGCGTTCCGGGAGCTGGGCGAGAACGTGACCAACCTGGGGTCCCAGGTGGGTGACGCGAGCCAGCAGCTGGCCGAGTGGCTGCGCAAGCGCGGCGGCGGTGGCGGCTCCGGCTCCTCGGGCTCGGGCGGCCCGGGCGGCTCGGGCCCGGACAACGGCGAGTAGCCCGTCCGTCGCGCGCCGGGCGGTTGCTGGCTACCGCCAACAGCCAATCGGCGACAAACCAGAATCCCCCGACCCGGTTTGTCCGCGTACGCACGCGGGGCGACCGATCGGTGACAAAGCTGGACACGCCGCGCAGCTTTGTCATCGATCGGTCGTTGCCGCAGACGCCCGGCCCAACCCTTCCCCAGCCAAAGCCGTAAACGCCAGAGCCCCTCCCCCGGTCCCGGGTCTCTCCGCACGGCCTCTTGACAAACGACACCCAACGATATATCGTTACGTATCGTCGATACACCGACGACAGTCAAACGAAGACTTTCAACAAGTGGAGGAACCACATATGACTGGTGCATACGCACAGAACTGGCCCGGGCGAGGAGCCTGGGCAACACGAGGCGCCGGCTTCGCCGCAGAGTGGAGCGAGCGCGAATCACGACACGCGGGAGACCGCGAAGGACGGGACGAGAGCGAGCGCGGCGGCCGCCGCGGCCGCAAGGGCCATCGTCATCACCACCACGACGCGGCCAACTGGCTGTTCTCTCGCGGCGGCGGCGGCGGTGGTGGGGGCCGGCACGGCATGCGGCCCACCCCCGAGGAGCTCGAGCAGATGATCGCCTGGCGCCGCATGGGCGGCGGACCGTTCGGCGGTCCCGGCGGCCCCTTCGGCCGCGGGAGCGGTCGAGGCCCGGGTGGACGCGGCCGGGCGCGGCGCGGCGACGTGCGACTGGCGCTCCTGCGCCTGCTCGCCGAGCAGCCCGCCAACGGCTATCAGCTCATGCAGACCATCGAGGAGCGCAGCGGCGGCAGGTGGCGCCCGAGCCCCGGATCGGTCTACCCAACGCTGGCTCAGCTCGAGGACGAGGGCCTGATCAAGTCGGCCGAGGCCGACGGGTCGCGTCGCTTCGAGATCACCGACGCCGGCCGCGAGCATCTCGAGACCCGGGCCGACGAGCCCGAGCCCTGGAAGCCCGCCGACCAGGAGGGCGAGAACGCCATCACCGAGCTGGCACCGCTGGTGATCCAGATCGGCAAGGCCGCGTGGCAGGTCGCCACGGTGGGCGATGAGGCGCAACGCGCCCGCGCCACCGAGGTGCTGGCCGAGACGCGCCGGGCTCTGTACCGGATCCTCGCCGAGGATGCCCCCGAGACCGACGACGAGGCCGACGACGCCGATTCCGGCGTATCGGAGGCCTAGGCTGGCTAACGTAGAGACGCGATGACGTCACCCGCCAGCAACGGAGCGTCGGCTCCCGCCATCTCCGTCCGTGACCTCGTCAAGACTTTCGACGAGGTCCGGGCGGTGAGGGGCGTCAACTTCGAGGTCGCCATGGGTGAGGTGTTCGGCTTCCTCGGCCCCAACGGGGCCGGCAAGACCACCACCATCAACATGTTGTGCACGCTGGCCAAGCCGACGTCGGGCGCGGCGTCGGTGGCCGGCTACGACGTCGTCACCGAGCGCGACGACGTGCGCCGCAACATCGGCCTCGTCTTCCAGGACCCGACGCTCGACGGCTACCTGACCGCGGCCCAGAACCTCAAGCTGCACGCCGAGCTCTACGGGGTCCAGTCGGACCTGGTGCAGCCGCGCATGCGCCAGGTGATGGAGATGGTGGGCCTGTGGGACCGCAAGGACTCGGTCGTGGGCACCTTCTCCGGCGGCATGCGCCGGCGCCTGGAGATCGCGCGCGGACTCATGCACTCACCGCGCGTGCTCTTCCTGGACGAGCCGACGATCGGCCTGGATCCCCAGACGCGCCGCTCGATCTGGGACTACATCGCCGAGCTCAAGGAGCGCGAGGAGATCACGATCTTCATGACCACCCACTACATGGACGAGGCCGAGTGGTGTGACCGGATCGCGATCATGGACCACGGCGAGATCGTGGCCCTTGACTCACCGGGGGCGCTGAAGGCCGGGGTGGGCACCGACCGGGTGACGATCCACACCGATGACAACGACGCCGCGATCACCGCGCTGCAGCGACAGTTCGAGATCGAGGCCAAGATCGTCGAGGGCGCGGTCGTGTTCGGCGTCCCCGCCGGCGAGGAGTTCGTGCCGCGGCTGTTCGCCGAGTTCGAGATGCCGATCCGCTCGGTGAGCGTGTCGCGTCCCACCCTCGACGACGTGTTCATGTCCTACACCGGCTCGACGATTCGCGACGCCGAGGAGGACCAGTCCAAGCATCGCAACCGGGTGATGATGCAGATGATGACCGGAGGTCGGCGATGAGCACCACCACTGACACCCGCACCGAGACCCAGACCGGCACGGGCTCACCTCCTCCGATCGTCCGGGTCTCGGTCCCGCAGCGCAGCCTGCGCTCGGAGCTTCGTGCGATCAAGATCGTCTGGCGCCGCGAGCTGATCCGCTACCGCTCGGATCGCCTGCGGATCGTGACGATGCTGGTCCAGCCGTTCCTGTTCCTGTTCGTGCTCGGCACCGGACTGCAGTCGGTCGCGGCCGCCGGCACGCATGGGGTCAACCTGAAGACGTTCATCTACCCCGGCATCCTCTGCATCGCGGTCATGTTCACCGCCATGTTCTCGGCGGCGTCGATCGTGTGGGACCGGGAGTTCGGCTTTCTCCGCGAGATGATGGTCGCGCCGATCCGGCGCAGCTCCATCGTGATCGGCAAGTGCTTTGGCGGCGCCAGCGTGGCGTGCATTCAGGGCATCGTGATCATCGCCATCGCCCCGTTGGTGCACGTTCCCTACAACGCCGTCATGATCCTCGAGGTCTTCTTCCTGCAGCTGCTGCTGGCGTTCTCAATCACCGCGTTCGGCATCATGGTCGCGGCGCGAATCAAGCAGATGCAGTCGTTCATGGGCGTGATGCAGATGATCGTGACGCCGATGTTCTTCATCTCCGGGGCGCTGTTTCCGGTGGCGGGGCTCGCGACCTGGCTGGCGATCCTCAACCGCCTGGACCCGCTCACCTACGCGGTCGACCCGATGCGGCGGGCCGTGTTCAGCCACCTCCATATGTCCCCGGCCGCCCGGCACGCGCTCAACTCCGGCGTGACGTGGTTCGGCTGGAGGGTGCCGACCCTGCTGGAGGCAGCCGTTATCGTGATTCTGGGGCTCGGCATGCTCGGCATCGCGATCTGGGAGTTCAGCTCGACCGAGTGACGAAAAATCCGCCTCGCGTTCACAGAGCGGTTACTTAAAGGGCTCTTAGAAATGCCAGTCTCCACCTCGCATGGGGTCCGACCTAGTTCTCATCCTGGTGGTCGTGGCGGGGGTGGCGTTCGACTTCACGAACGGCTTCCATGACACCGCCAACGCGATGGCGACGTCCATCGCGACGGGCGCCCTGAAGCCCAAGGTCGCGGTCATCCTCTCCGCCTGCCTGAACTTCGCGGGCGCGTTCATCTCGATCAGCGTGGCGGCCACCATCGCCAAGGGCATCGTCGACCCCGCGGTGCTCGCCGGCAGTGAGGGATTGCTGCTCGTGCTCGCAGCCCTGATCGGGGCGATGATGTGGAACCTCATCACCTGGTACTTCACGATCCCGTCGAGCTCGAGCCACGCGCTCATCGGCGGCGTGATCGGCGCGACGATCGTCGCGGCCAGCACCAACGCGGTGAACTGGCACAACCTGGTGCAGTCCGTGATCATCCCGGCGCTCCTGTCGCCCATCATCGCCGGCGTCGTGGCCTTCATCGGCGTCTACGTCGCCTACCGGATGATCATCCGGTTCCTCGGCGCCAAGGACTCGGCCACGGGCTACCGCTTCGGCCAGATCGGGTCGGCATCGCTGGTCTCGCTGGCTCACGGCACCAACGACGCACAGAAGACGATGGGCGTCATCTCCCTGGCTCTGATCGCGCACGGCGACATCAGCGCGACCAACTTCTCCGTCCCGCTCTGGGTCAAGCTCGTCTGCGCCACGGCGATCGCGCTGGGCACCGCCACCGGCGGCTGGCGGATCATCAACACGATGGGCAACCGGATCACGACCGTCGAGTCCCCGCAGGGATTCGCGGCCGAGACCGCCAGCGCTTCGGTGATCCTCGCATCCTCCTACTACGGCTACCCGCTGTCGACCACGCAGGTCGTGACCGGCGGCGTGATGGGCGCTGGGCTGGGCAAGAAGCTGGCCAGCGTCCACTGGGGCGTGGTGGGTCAGATGGCCGGCGCCTGGGTGCTCACCATCCCGTCGGCGGCGATCCTCGCCGGCGTGGCCTGGGAGATCACGGACATCTTCGGCGGCCACAGCAACCTCGGCGCCGTCATCATCGCCGCCCTCGCCGTCGCGGGCGCCTTCGGGCTGTGGTCGCTGGCGCAGCGCAACAGGATCACCGCCGCGGACCTCGACCGCACGCATGTCGCCCCGGAAGAAGAGTCTCGGGTGCTCGGTACCGCGCGGGCGCAGCCCTCGACCGCAGGCGTGTGACATGACGACCGTGCTGTTCGCCGCCGCATCGAAGCCCTTCATCGACTGGAACGCCCTGTGGAGGATCTGCCTGGCGGCGCTTATCGGCGGCTCCGGCGTCGTCATCGCCTTCGGGATCCTGCTCCTTGCCATCCAGCGGGCGCGCAGCTCTCAGAACAGCGAATCGGTGCGGTTGGGCTCGTGGGCGCTGGCCGGAGTGTGCGGCGCCTTTGTGATCGGAGCGGCCGCCATCGGCATCATCGCGATGATCGACAAGCCGGCTTCGCAGGCCAAGAAGGCCCACAAATCCGCCACCGCCCTCGTCGTGCCGGAGCATCAGAGCCGACTGGTAGCTTAGGCGGCGTGACTACCGGTGAGCCGGCTGCGCCGCACGCCAAGGCGGTGCGGGTCCCCTGTCTGCACAACCCCAAACGGCATGAGGTCGAGGCCCACCTCAAGGGTCAGCGCTTCGTCTGGATCGACTACGAGGACCCCAGCGACGACGACATCAGCGAACTGGCCAAGCTGATCCAGCTGCACCCGCTCACGTTGGAGGACGCGCACACGTTCCGCCAGCGGCCGAAGATCGAGGAGTACGAGGGGTACATGTTCATGGTGGTCTTCGGTGTGGACGCCGGGACCGAGTCCGGCGGCCCACTGCTGCGCGAGGTCCACCTGATCATCTCCGGCGACTACGTGGTCACGATCCACCGCCGGCCGTTCGCCGCCCTCTCCGATCTGCGCGCCCGCTATGACGAGCAGCAGGTGCGCAGCGAGCAGTTCCTGGTCTACAAGATCCTCGATGCCATCACCACGACGTTCATCCCGGTGCTGACCCGCACCGATGACGACATCGATGACCTCGAGCAGGACGTGATCGCCAACGCCGACGCCGAGGACCTGCAGCGCATCTTCTCCCTCAAGCGCGATCTGGTGGCGATGCGCCGGGTGGTCACGCCGATGCGCGACATGTTCATCCGCAACGCCGACCGGATCGCTGAGCTGCCGGGGCTGGACACCGACGACCGGCTCTACTTCCGTGACCTCTACGACGGGCTGGTGCGCATCTCGGAGCTCGTGGACTCCTACCGCGACCTGCTCTCCGGCGCGACCGACATGTACCTCTCGACCGTGGCCAACCGCCAGGGCGAGATCAACAAGCAGCTCACGATCATCGCCACCATCTTCCTCCCGCTCACCTTCCTGACCGGCTTCTTCGGCCAGAACTTCGGCTCGCTGGTGCGGTGGTTGAACTCTGAGTGGGTGTTCTACGTCTTCGGCCTGGGGCTTCTCGTGGTGTCGGTGGCCGGCTTCTGGGTCTACTTCCGCCGCAAGGGCTGGATGTAGGCGGTCACGCCGCGCGCTGTCGGCGCGCGGCGGCGGCGCGCCACATCGGCGGCCGGGGCGGGGGTGGCGATCGGCGTGATGATCCGCACGTGGGCCGGCGCCGAGGCACCGGCCTTGGCGTGGGCGCCGACGAGTGCACCGCCCGCGAACGAGGACATCCCTGCCACCACTGCGCCTACGAGAACCCAACGTGGCACGGGCCTCAGTCAACCACCGTGCCCCGACGGAACCGCCCGGCAGCCTGCATAGCCGAAAAAGAAAGGGCCAGCCGTCAGGCTGAGCCCCCCATCCAATCCAGAGACGGGCGAGGCCTAGACGGCCGCGGGAGCCGGCTCCTGCGCGCGGCGCGGCAGCAGCGTCTCGCGCGCGATCACCAGGCGCTGAATCTGCGCCGTGCCCTCGTAGAGCTGGAGGATCTTGGCGTCGCGCATGAGCTTCTCCACCTTGTACTCCTTGATGAAGCCGTAGCCGCCGAACACCTGCACGGCGTCGGTGGTGACCTCCATCGCCGAGTCGGCGGCAAAGCGCTTGGCGTGCGAGGACTCGAGCGTGTTGCGCTTGCCCTGGTCCAGGAGCACGGCGGAGTTGTAGGTGGCCAGGCGGGCCAGGTGCACCTTCGTGGCCATGTCGGCGATCATGAACTGGATCGCCTGGTGCATGGCGATCGGCACGCCGAACTGCTGGCGCTCCTTGGAGTAGTCGATGGCCATCTCCATCGCCGCGCGAGCCACGCCGACGCCCATCGCCGCGACGCCGGGCCGGGTGCGATCCAGGGTCATCATCGCGATCTTGAAGCCCTTGTTCTCCTCGCCGACGAGGTGGTCGAGCGGGATCTCGACCTCGGGGAAGGTGATCGTGGCGGTGTTGGACGCCCGCTGGCCCATCTTGTCCTCGTGCTTGTCGACGACGACGCCGGCGTCGCGGGGGACGATGAAACACGAGATGCCGCGGTGCCCGGCGTCCTTGTCGGTCTTGGCGTAGACCGTGTACCAGTCGGCGTACTCGCCGTTGGTGATGAAGCACTTGGAGCCGTTGATGACCCACTTGTCACCCTTGCGCGTCGCGGTGGTCTTCATCCCGGACACGTCAGAGCCGGCGCTGGGCTCGGTCAGGCAGAAGGACGCGTAGAGCGGCGCCTCGGACAGGCGGCCCAGGTACTCCTTCTTGAGCTCGTCGGAGGCGGCCAGGATGACCGGCGCGGTGGCCAGGCCGTTGCAGGTGAGCGACGTGGCGATCCCGGAGCAGCCCCAGGCGAGCTCCTCCTCGATGATCACGCCGTCGAGGAAGCCCAAGCCGGGCCCGCCGTACTCCGACGGCAGGTGGTTGTTCATCAGCCCGAGCTCCCACGCCTTCTCCAGGATCTCGCCGGGCCAGGTGCCGTCCTTGTCGTACTCCCAGGCGACCGGGCGGATCTCCTTCTCAGCGAAGTCGTGCGCCATCTCGCGCATGCTCTTCTGCTCGTCGGTGAGGGTGAAATCAACCACCGTGGTTCTCCTTTTACGCGCTTCGATTGACTAGTCAGTCAATGGACTCTGAGGCGAAGGATACCCCCAATCCCCGACGTCGCAACACGACAAACGTCTAAGTCTCCGGGGGCGCGCCTCCAGCGATGTGAGTGGCCGCACACCGAGGCCCTGCCACACTTAAAGACGTGCAAGGCGCGTTCGGCACGGTGGTGCTGGTCGTCTGCGGCGTCGGGGTCGCCGGCGCAGTGGTCGCGCTGCTGCTCGGGCGCCGTACGTGGGAGGACTACGGCCGTAACCACCTGCTCATGGAGCGCACCCCGTCGGCACCGGCCGCCGGGTCCGCGGCGGCGGTCTCAGAGCGCGACGAGGAGATCCGGCAGATGCTCGAGGCCCGCAACGCGCGGCGACGCCGGCGCGGCGAGCCCGAGCTTGACATCGATGCGGAGCTGAGCCGGCTCACCGCCCCCGCGATCGACGGCGAGCTGCGCGCGGAGATCCGCGACCTCGTGATCGCCCGCAACCACCGCCGGGCCCGCCAGGGCAAGCCGCCCCTCGACGTCGAGGCCGAGATCGAGCGCCAGATCGCCGCTCTCAGCGGGCTCTGAGCCTCCCGCCGACACGCGGCACACCGTCAGGCGCTAGGCTGCGCGCCATGGCCGATCCACGCCGCGTTGAGCTGGACGATCTGGTCAATCGTCCCGGCACGTACTTCAACCCGCAGACCGAGGTCCTCATCGTCGTCGACGACTCTCCCGAGCTCGACTCCGAGATCTTCAACATGGAGGAGTTCGAGGGGGCCGACTGGGTCCAGATCTCCGACGAGCTCCCCGTGGACGAGCACCGCCGCGACGAGCTGCTCGAGGCCTTCCAGGTCCACCTCCACGCCGGCTCGGCTGAGGAGGAGGACGACGGCGGAGACTCCTCCGACGAGCTGGAAGCGGACGACCAGGAGCCCGGGCGGGAGTAGTTCCCCGCGGGAGTAGGTTCCCGCCCGCCCGGATCAGTCCCCGTGGCGCATCAGGCGGTGATGTTGACCTGCGCCATCGCCGGGACGGCGCAGGTGGCGTCTACTTCCCGTTGAGCACCGAAGCGCACTTCTGCATCTTCACCACGTCCTGACCCGCGGACTGGATGCACTGGCTGTACTTCGTGATCTTCGCGGTCGCAGCCGCGGAGCCCGTGGAGCCGGCGGAGCCGGTGGAGCCGGTTGAGCCGAGGGCCCCCGCGCCCACCGACCCCTCGATGCCCGTCAGCACCGAGCGCAGCTTGGTGGTGAACTCGCTGTAGGGCTGCACGTTGGAGGGCGCCGCGATCGTCTGGGGCTGGTTGACGTCGGAGTACTGGAGGGTGAACCCGATCCCGGCCGAGCTCATGCCCCCGGCCAGGGTGGAGAGCCGCCCCGTCACGGGGACGTTGAGGTTCAGCGTCAGCTTGCGCAGGACCTTGTCGCTCTTGCCCGTCCAGACGTCGACGGTGGCGTTCTTGATCGCCGCCGCGATCTTCTGCTGGGTCGCCTGCGGGATGGAGCTGGGGAGCTTGGTGCCCGTGGAGCTCGACGCCTTGCCCAGGAGCGTGTTGATGTCCTGGAGCAGAGCCGAGACGTTGACCCCTGCGCGGATGTGGGTGGTGTCGGTGCCGCCGACCGTGTCCGACCCGACGACCGATGCGTTGGTGAGCCAGTGCTGGGGGTTGATGCCCAGGCCCGACAGGCCGCCGCTGCTCTGGCTGGACCCGCCCACCGAGGAGAAGCCCGACTCCAGGCGCTGGAAGTCAGCCGACGGCAGCTGGTAGGCGGCGCCCTGGAGGGTGACGTACCCGCTGGTGCCCGTGGAGACGATGCCCAGCTGGCCCTTGCGGCCCAGAGCCGAGATCCCGATGGTGAAGTTCGATTGAGGCAGGTGGCCGGCGCCGCGGCTCTGGAAGGGGCCGTTGATGCTGAAGCTGATCGGCGTGGTGAAGGTGCTCGACCCAGAGGGGTTCAGCGTGAAGCTGATGCCCAGGACGCCGCTCTTGACGGGCTTGCCGGTGGCGAAGGTCTGCTTGAGGAGGGTCTGCGCGTTGCCCGAGGAGTCCGAGCCACCCGAGCTGGAGCCACAGGCAGCCAGCGCCAGGGCGGCCACGACCGCGCCGAGGAGCAGTCCCCGCCGCAACCACGGCGATCCGGACGTGTTCCAGGTGTGCATGCAACATCCTCCTCAGTCGTGGCAGGGACCTGGGCGCGAATGTAGCATCGGGTCGGTGCGCAGGAGCCTGTTCGTCCTGCTCGTGGTGCTGCTGTTCCCCACGAGCGCCGCCGCCGCTCCCGTTCTCGTCCTCGGCCACAGCGGGCACGCGACCCTCCGCAACGACCCGTACGTCACCGGACCGGCGGTGACCCCTGCCCCCGCGTCAGCCACGGCCCCGGCGCTCTCGACCTCCGAGCGTGCCGCTCGCGCCACCGCCGGAATCGGACCCGCCCACCCCGCCGCGCCGGGCGCGCCGGGCAGCTCGTCCAAGCCGGCCAAGAAGAAGAAGCGCAAGCCCTCCAAGCCCGAGATCACGTTCCTCTCAGAGCTCGCCCGGCTCCGCCGGACCGGCGCACTGCCGACGGCGTCCTACCAGACCGACGTCAGCGCCTACAACCACGCGCTGGCCACGGAGAAGAAGCTGCGCGGGACGCGGAAGACCGAGCTCACCGCGGTGACGGTGACCATGCACGACATCGCCGCGTCACACCAGCTGACCCCGTCCCGGCTGCCGGCGATCATGGCCACGCTGGCCGCCAACCAGCAGTGGTGGACGACGGGGCCGCTGCTCTCGAGCGGGCAGCGGGTGGAGTTCTCCGGCTCGCAGCTGGTGTGGGAGTACTACCCGGGGCAGGGCATCCAGCTCCAGGTCCTGGGCACGTTCGGCAAGGCCGACGGCCTCTACACCGCGGGCGCCACGCAGTACCCGGCTATGGAGCAGTTGCTCACCGAGATGATCCCGCTCGCGTCCCAGCGGGGCGGCGGGCTCACCTGGGAGTACTACTTCTCATTCGACGGGGGCGCTCCGCCGTGGACGAGCGCCATGTCGCAGGCGACGGGGCTGGAGGCGCTCAGCCGCGCCTACCTGGCCACGGGCAACGCCGCCTACCTCACCACCGGCACCCAGGCCCTGCCGATCTTCGGCGTCGCGCCGCCCGTGGGGGTCAACGTCAAGGCGCCGGCGGGCACGAGGTTCCTCCAGTACACCTTCGCCCCCACCACCGACATCATCAACGCCTTCCTACAGACGCTGATCGGCCTCTACGACTTCGCCCAGGTGAGCCACAACGCGACCGCAGCGGCGCTGTTTGCCGCGGGCAACGCCGAGGCGCAGGCCGAGCTGCCCAGCTTCGACACCGGCGCGTGGTCCCTGTACCAACCCGGCATCGAGGACCCCCTCAGCTACCACCTGCTCGTCACCGGGTTCCTCCAGCAGCTGTGCACCCGCACGCAGGCGCCGGTGTACTGCACCACCGCCCAGCACTTCCAGGCCTATGAGACGATCCCGCCGGCGCTGACCCAGCTGACCACGACGGCGCGCAATCGCGGTGCGTTCGTCTTGCGCTTCCGGCTCTCGAAGATCTCCCGCGTGGGGGTCACGGTGACCAACGACGCCGACGCCACGGTGTTCGCCACGAGCGCGTCCTTCGGCTACGGGGCGCGCAGCTTCACCATCCCGCGGATCAAGAAAGCCGGGACCTACGGGGTGGTGCTCACCGCCACCGACCTCGCCGGCAACTTCGCGCGGATCACCGGGAACCTGCAGATCACGCGCTGAGCCCGAGGTGGCGAGCCCGGGTCGAGGGGCCCGCTCCGGGGCCGCCGGTGAGGCCGTGACTGGCGAGCTCGCGAGCCCTGCCCTTAGACTCGCGCCGATGGGGCGCCCTCGGACGATTCTCTATACCGGCAAGGGCGGCGTCGGCAAGACCTCGGTCGCCGCCTGCACGGCCCGCGGCTGCGCGGCCGCCGGCCACCGCACGCTGGTCGTCTCCACCGATCCGGCTCACAGCCTGTCGGAGTCGCTGGGGACGGAACTGGGCGGCGACCCCGTTCAGGCCGGCGACGGGCTGTGGGGCCAGGAGGTCAAGGCCCAGGAGGAGATGGAGCGCCACTGGTCCGGCGTGCAGGAATGGCTGGGAGAGATGCTCATCGAGCGCGGCGTGGACCGGATCTCGGCCGAGGAGCTCACCGTCCCGCCCGGCGGCGACGAGCTGTTCGCGCTGCTGCGGCTGCAGGCGCACCACGAGTCGGGCGAGTGGGACGTGGTGATCGTCGACTGCGCACCGACCGGCGAGACGCTGCGGCTGCTGTCGTTCCCGGACGTCGCCCGGTGGTGGATCGACAAGGTGTTCCCGTTCGAGCGCCAGCTCCTGGCCGCCGCGCGGCCCATCGCCCGCTCCCTGCTGGACATCTCGCTGCCCAGCCGGGCCGTGTTCGCCGACATCGAGCGGCTGTCCCAGAACCTCATCGCGATGAACGAGATCCTCCGCGACCGAACCCACTCGACGATCCGGCTGGTGATGAACCCGGACAAGATGGTGATCGGTGAGGCGATGCGCACGTTCACCTACCTCAATCTGTACGGGTACCTCACCGACGCGGTGATCGTGAACCGGCTGTTCCCCCCCGGCGTGGGCGAGTACTTCGCGTCGTGGCGCCGGGTCCAGGAGGAGCACCTGGAGCTCGTGCACTCGGCGTTCGCGCCCGTACCGGTGCTGTGCGCGCCGTACTTCGAGCAGGAGGTGGTGGGGCCCGAGATGCTCGACCGGCTGCACGCCGAGCTGTTCGGCGACCGCGACGCCGGCGCGGTGCTCCACGATTCGCTGACCCAGGAGCTGGAGGTCCTCGACGACGGGGCTCGCCTGCGCCTGGACCTGCCGTTCGCCGAGAAGGGCGACATCTCACTCAAGAAGATCGGGCTGGAGCTGATCGTCGGTGTCGACGGGCAGCGCCGAACTATCATGCTGCCCCCCGCCATGGCCGCCATGCGGCCCGCCGCAGCCACGTTCGAGGGCGGCGCGCTGGAGATCAGGTTCGATGGCCAGCAATGAAGCCCACGACCACCGCTCTGACCGCCCCTCGGAGCCGGTCGAGGATGCGCTGGGGCGTCTCGAGGAGCGGCTGGACCGCGCCTCACAGGCCGCCGAGCGGCTGCTGGCCGACGCCGTGGAGCGGGTGAGCGCGGGGCGGGGCGCGGGTGGGTCCGGCGCCGACGCGGACGGGTCCCGCGAGGCCGGCACGGCCGATGAGCACGCGGGCAAGCCGCCCCCGGCGGGCTGGCAGCAACCCGGGCCCGAGCGCGGCGCTGCATCGCCGCTGCTGGGCGATGGCGACCTCCTGCTGGGGTTGTTCGGGGCGGTGCGCGACCGGATCCCGCCCGACCTCCAGCAGCGGCTTGCCGAGGCGATCCGCGAGGTGCTGCTCGCGCTGCGGGCTCTCATCGACTGGTATCTGGAGCGGTCAGAGCGGGCGCGGTCCGGCCCCGCCGAGGTCCAGGACATCCCAATTCTGTAGAGGCGGTCAGAAGGGGTACCGGGAGGGCGGGAGCCGCCCGGCTTGCCCCGTACAATCGAGCGGTGCCCCGCAGCTGGATCCTCACCGGGACGCCGGAGAACCAGGCGGCGCCGCTGCTCAGCCGGACGGCAGCCGCGGTTGGCGCGCGCGTATGAGCTCCGGCCGCGGTGCCAGCAGCGCGCAACGGACAGGCTCGCCGCCCACCCGTATGCTTCGCGCCTGGCGTGAGCTGCCTCAGGAGCGACGGCTGGCCGCGATGGCCTCGGTCGGTCTCTTCCTCACCCTCTTCCTGCCCTGGTACCAGGAGACGGTGTTCGCCAACGGCGTCACGAGCCTGCGCTCGGCGAGCAGCTCACTGACCGGCTGGGGCGCCTTCTCGTTCGTGGAGGCAGCCGTACTGCTGGTGGCGGCCGCGGTTCTCATCCTGCTGTTCGTGCGCGCCGAGGGCCAGGCCTTCCACGTCCCGGGCGGGGACGGGGGCGTCATCACCGCCGCGGGCTTCTGGACCTGCGTGCTCGTCGTCTGGCGGATCTTCGACAAGGAGGGGACGACCCGGCACGGCCAGATCGCCTACACCTCGGGGATCGAGTGGGGCATCTTCGTCGCCCTCGGTGTGGCGGCGGTGCTCACCTATGCCGGGTCGCAGATCCGGCTCGCCCACGAGCCCGAGCCCCCACTGCCCGGGGAGCAGGAGCCGCCCGGGTCCGGCGGGCGCAAGCGCCGCCGCGGCTGGCTGCGCAAGGGCTCTGACGACGCCCGCCGCCGCTCCACCGCGCGCACGGCCTACCCGGGGCCCGACATGGGCGCCGACGACGACTGGACCCACGAGGTGCGCGCTCGCCGCGTCGCCGCGCCACCGCCGTCCGAGGCCCCCACGCGCCGGGCCGCCGCCGCGCCACCGCCGTCCGAGGCCCCCACCCGCCGCGTCGCCGCGCCGCCAACGTCCGAGGCCCCGGCGCGCCCCGACCCCTCCGAAGCCCCCACGCAGCGATCGCGCCCGCGGAGCATCCGGGACAGCCCGGATCCGAGCGGACCCGTCTCGGCCCGCCGGAGCCGGCCGCTGGACCGGCGCGAGATCCAGGAGCTCGACATCGCCGAGCCGCCGACCGCGCGGCTGGGCCGCTCAGAGCCCGCCGCGCCGCACGGCGCCGGAGAACCCGCACCCGCCACGCCCGCCGGGTCCGCAGCGCCCGCCGCGTCCGACCCGTCGGAGGCCGGCACCCAGCAGCAGCGCACGCGCGACCGGCCCTCTGATCCCAACGACGATCCGCCGACCATCCGGCTGGACCGCCCCAACTGAGCGTCCACGCGAGCGGGCGGCGCGAGCGGGCGGCGCAAGCGGGCGGCGCAAGCGGGCGGCGCAAGCGCAAGCGGGCTGCGGTGAGGTCGCGGCGGATAGTTGCGCTATGTCATGCAAGATCCGCCACGAGTTCCGCCGCGGCCACCCGAACCCACCTTCCCCAGCCCGCCGATGCCGTTCGCCGGTGCCCCGCTCAGACACGCACGGACACTCCGCTCCGCGCCGGTCAGGTCACGTGGCTGAAGCCAAACGCGAAGTACGCGCTGACGCCCCCGATGATCAGGATCGCCGTGAGGATGAGCGTCCTGGAGTTGATGATGTGGCCGAAGACCCCGATGACCAGCCCGAAGATGAGCACTGCGATCAGGGCGTGGAAGGTTGCCTGCTGGGAGGCGATGAAGAGGATCACGGCGACAGAACCCTATATTTGAGGGGCGCGCCGTGCGGCGGATCGCCCGGCGCAGCGCGCTTAGTGTCTGCCCCTTAGAGCCTATGCCCGAAACCGCCCCCCTGCCCGAGTCCGTCGCCGAGATCGCCACCGGCCTGCGCAACGCCGGCTACCTGCCCGGCGAGTCCACCGCGCTCGTGTCCTTCCTGGCCACCAAGCTGGGCAAGCCGGTGCTCGTGGAGGGCCCGGCCGGCGTGGGCAAGACCGAGCTGGCCAAGGCGCTCTCGCGCTACCTGGACCGGACGCTGGTGCGCCTGCAGTGCTACGAGGGCCTGGACGAGGCCAAGGCCCTGTATGAGTGGAACTACCGCAAGCAACTGCTGCGCATCCAGACCGAGGCCGGCGACGCCGGCTGGCAGGCCGTCCAGGACGACATCTTCGGGGAGGAGTTCCTGCTCCCGAGGCCGCTGATGACCGCTATCGCCTCGCCGGACCCGGTGGTCCTGCTCATCGACGAGATCGACAAGACCGACCAGGAGTTCGAGGCCATGCTGCTCGAGCTCCTCTCCGACTTCCAGATCTCGATCCCCGAGCTGGGGCGGATCGAGGCGCGCACGCAGCCGGTGGTGCTGCTCACCTCCAACAACACGCGTGAGCTGACCGAGGCGCTCAAGCGCCGCTGCCTGTACCTGTGGCTCGACTATCCCGACATCGAGCACGAGCTGGAGATCGTCCGCCTGCACTCCCCGGAGCTCGATGCCCAGGTGGCTCGCCGGCTGGTGGAGATCGTCAACCAGGTGCGCGAGCTGGACCTCAAGAAGCCGCCGAGCATCGCCGAGTCGATCGACTGGGCCCGCGCCCTGCTGCTGCTCGGGGCCAACGACATCAACGCTGACGTCTTCCGCCAGACGATGAGCGTGATCGTCAAGCACCGCACCGACCTGGACACCGTGGCCGAGCGGGTCGGGGTCAAGCTCGAACCGGCCGCCGACGCCCGCCCCGCGGCCTAACCCCCGGCCCGCCGGCTCGCCGATGCCCGCGCCCCCACCCAGCCCGCCCGCCAAGCTCTACGCCAAGATCCCGGACCGGGGGCCCGGCGGCTTCGACGGCCAGCTCCTGACCTTCGCCGAGGAGCTGCGCGAGGAGGGGATGGCCGTCGGCACCTCCGAGCTGCTCGACGCCTTCGCCGCCCTGACCGAGATCACCTGGACCGTCCAGGAGGACTTCAAGGAGGCACTGGCGGCGACGCTCGCCAAGTCCCCCGACGACCGCCACACCTTCGAGCTGGTGTTCGAGCGGTTCTTCTTCCGCGCCGCCGAGGCCGAGGCGGCCCGATGGGAGATCTCCGAGGCTGCGGCCGGCCAGAGCGGGCAGTCGCTCGAGCTCGACCTCGATGCCCTGCGCCAGCAGATCGCCGCGGCCCTGCGCGACGGCTCGGACGCCGCCATGCGCGACTTGGCGCGGCTGGCCATCGCGGCCTTCGGGCGTGGCGAGGGCTCGGGCGTGCTCGGCGTCGACGTCCAGCGCATCCGCCGGGCGCTCGGATTGCGCACCGAGCCCCAGCCCGACCTGCCGCCCGACGATCCGCGCCGCGACGGGGTCCCCCGCGACCAGCTGCGGCGCTTCGAGCAGCACCTGCGTCGCGAGCTGGAACGAGCGCTGATCGAGCGCACGGCGAGCCTGCCCCCCAAGCGGCCGCTCACCGACCTCGACCGCGCGCTCCCGACCGGCCCCATCCAGGACCTGGCCGCCGTGCACCGGGTGGTGGCGCAGCTCAAGCGACGCCTCGCGTCCCAGGGCCACGAGCTCAAGGGCCGCAAGCGGCACGCCCACGTCGACGTACGGCGGACGATGCGGGCCTCGCTGCAGACCGGCGGCGTCCCCATCGAGCTCAAGTACCGGCCACGGAGGCCGCGCCGGCCCGAGATCTTCGTCCTGTGCGACGTGTCCACCAGCGTCACCAGCGCCAGCACCTTCTTCCTCAGCGTCCTCCATGCGCTGCACGACTCCTTCCGCAAGCTGCGCTCGTTCGTGTTCATCGAGCGGATCTCCGAGGTCACCGAGGTCTTCGAGCGCGAGCGCGACTTCCGCGCTGCCTCAGAAGCCGTATCCCGCGACGCAGGGGTGGCGGACATCTCGGGCTACACCGACTACGGGCGCGTGTGGACGGAGTTCCTGGCCCAGATCGAGGACGAGCTGCACCCGCGGGCGACGGTGATCGTGCTCGGCGACGCCCGCACCAACGGCCGGCCGCCGCGCGACGACGTGTTCGCGGCCATCACCGCCAAGGCCGGGCGGACGTTCTGGCTCAACCCCGAGCCCAAGCTCTACTGGAACTACGGCGACTCGGTGATCGCCGCCTACGCCGAGCACTGCACCGCCTTCGAGTGCTGGCGCACCGATCAGCTCGAGGATTTCGTCAAGGCGCTGACCCAGCCCATCCAGGTGAGCTGACGATCGCGCAACTTGCGTTGCCCTGCAGGTGTTTTGCTGTCGTGGGGCGCGTCCGGATCCTGATTGTCTCGGTGCTGGCCTGTATGGCTCTCGCCGTGCCGGCGGCGCGTGCCGGCGCCGCGACATCGGTGATCACCGTCATCCACGACCAGCTCCTGCGCAACGGGCTGCCGTGGGTGCCCCGCGGGGTGCAGATCGTCGGGCTGGTAGCGCCCGACGGCGCGCTGAGCGGCAAGTACGTCGCCGCTCACCAGCAGTTCGGCTACGCCGAGCTCCAGGCGGCGGTCGCCGCCCATGCCGATCTCGTCCGCTTCCAGGTCAGCCAGTTCGGGCTCGATCCCGCGGGCCCGCTGTACTCCGCGGCCTACGCGGACGAGGTGGCCAACGCGGTGCAGGCCGCGCGCGGGCTGGGGCTGGCGGTGATCCTCTCGCTCCAAGCCGAGCCCCCGGCCGGCGAGCCGACGCGCTGCCCGCTGCCGGACGCCGGGGCGGAGCGCGCGTGGGAGTCGCTGTCGGCGATGTTCGCCGGGGACGGGGACGTGATGTTCGAGCTCTACAACGAGCCGGGGGTCTCGGCCACGCCCGCGGGCTGGATCCAGTGGCGGGTGGGCGGCGAGATCATCTACCCCGGCGGCGCCTGCCAGGCCGTGGGCATGCAGACGCTCATCGATGACATCCGTGCCCGGGCGCCGCAGAACATCATCATCGTCCCCAGCCTCAACGGCGAGCAGTCGCTGGCCGGGCGGATGCCGGTCCTCGACCCGGCGCACCGCTCCGATCCCCAGCTCGCCTACGGCCTCCACTATCCCTCGCTCACCCGCGGGATCACCTTCTGGGACAGGACGTTCGGCACCGCCAGCGCGTCGATCCCCGTCATCGTCACCGAGTGGGACGCGAACTCGGTCACCGGGTGCGTGCCCAACGCTCCGGCGACGGCGCAGGTCCTGCTCGACTACCTGGCCAGCAAGGGCATCGGGGTGGTGGGGTTCGCCTTCGACCTTCCGGGCACGATCGTGGTCGACTCCACCTTCACGCCCACCAGCTACGCGGGGTTCGCCTGCGGAGTGCCCGGCGCCGGCCCCGGCCAGATCCTCTTCGGGGACTTCGCAGCCGAGGCGCAAGCGGGTGACGGCACCCAGCCTGACCCGACACCCGCGTGGATCGTCAGCGCGAGCCTGCTCTCACGCCTGCAGCTTGTGGCCCATGCCACGGCCGCCCACTTCTTCAACACGCCGCGGACATTCGTGACCGGCGCGAGCTCGTCCTCGCTGGCGCTGCTGGGGATGGGCTCGGCGGTGCCGACAATGAGCTTCGCCGATGAGGGCAAGCTGGCCGCGGCCGTCAACAGCGATCTGCTCCAGCCCGGGACGGCAGCGATCGTCTATGCGGCGGGCGCGACCCGCGCCACGCCGCCGGCCCAGCAGCGCAACCCGGCCCATTACTACGCGCTGGCCGCCCAGGCCGCCCACGCCCACGGGCTGCTGTTCATCGCGGCGCCGCAGACGAGCCTGGTCACGACGCTGGCGCCCCTGACGCCCGCCGACGCGCTGGACAGGGAGTTCCTGCGGCTCGGCCTGGCGCGCGACACCGCCCGTGACGCCGACGCCTTCGAGGCGCCCGCCCAGGCGACCCAGGGCGACTCATCGGTGTTCGCCGCGTTCGTGGCCTCGGCCTCGCGCCAGGCGGCCCGGTCTCATCCCGGGATCGAGCTGCTGGCCGGGCTGAGCGCCGGGGCGGCGCGGTCCGCACCCACTCCCGACACCCTGTTCGACGCGTTCCTGGGCACGCGGCTGACGGTCTCCGGCTACGGCTTCAGCGGGCAGTCGGCCGCCGTGACCACTGCCGGCGTCGCCTTCCTGCACAAACTCGAGCGGCTCGACGGCTGAGCCGAAGCCGGGATCTGCAAGCCGGCTCGCGCCGGCCGCGCGCCTCAGGCCTCGTCGGCGAAGCGGGTGGTGACGGTCCGGGTGTCGCCCGAGGCGTCGTGGAGCACCCAGGTCGCGACATACGCCCCCGGCGCCAGCGCGGGCACATCCACCCCGCGGGGGGTGTCGACGTTGGCGGCGTGAAAGACGCGGTGCCTGGAGCCGGCAGGGGTGATGGTGAGCGCCACCGGCACGCCGGCCGCCGCGATCGAGCCATGGGGCCCGGGCAGCCCCGACTGCGCCGACGCCACGAAGGACCCGTACAGGGTCTCGTCCTGGATGGGAGCGGTCGACTCGATCTGCGGGACCTGGGTCACGGTCTGGCCGCCGGAGAAATCGTCGGTCTGGGCGATGTCGGCCGCCGAGAGGCCCTTGGCGTGGCCGCTGGGCGGGCAGATGGTCCCGGTGCCGGCGATGCCGGAGCCGACCGCCGCGCTCACCGGCAGCTTGCTCACCGGTGGGCCCCAATAGTCGCCGGCCTGGCAGGCACCCGAGGCGACCAGTGTCTCGTTGCCGATCAGGTCGACGCGGAGGTGGGCCACGTGCAGCGACGTGAGCCGGCGGCCGGCGGCATTCGCCAGCGTCAGCACGTCACCGCCCCGCAGCGCGAGACCGGCCATGGTGACCGCGCCCGCGCCGCCTGCCCGCCCACGCGCCAGCGTGTGGCCACCACGCAACAGTCGGTAGTGGCCACGGGGCACGAGCCCGGAGCAGCGAACCGTCCGGATGCGCAGGAACGCCGTGCAGGTGGGGAACCCGGTCGGCGTGAAGCTGACCTGGCCGTTGCCCACCGCGCTGACGCTGTCGGGCTCGCCCAAGGCGACCGTGAGCCGGACCAGCGTCCCGGCCGGCCGAGTCGCGTACTCACCCCGGTTGTCCTCGCTGCTGAACGTCACGGGGGTCGAGGCGGCCAGCCGCGCCACCCGGACCACGGCATCATCGGCCGCGGTGGAGCACAGGTCGGCCGGTGACTCGGTGAGGACCGCTCCGACCGCCAATGACTGAACGCCTGTCTGCGAGCACGGCGCGGTCGTGATCGTCGCGCCCTGGCCGGCCGAGCGCACGGCGTAGCCGTGATCGAGGTCATACCAGCCGGTCCAGCCGGACTCGGTGAACGGGTTGCCGCCATCTCCGGTCGCGATGAGGTCAGGTGCCGGGCTGGCGCGGGTGAAGCCGTAGAGGATCTCCAGCACCTCGCGGTCGTCGCCGACGGCGTGAGGCTGCCCATCGGGTCCGCGCAGCGTGATCGGCCCCCAGCTGCCGTTCGGCCGCGACCGCGTCTGACCGAGCGCCACGGGCACGTTGCCCCGCACCAACCCCACGCTCACCTGGACGCTGCCGGGGACGTTGGTGTCACCGCTCACCGTGTCATGGAACTGGCGCAGGCTGACCGTGTGCAGCGCGGGGATCGACGCCACGGTGGTCGAGTTCTGCACACACCCGCCACGGGAGTTGGACCAGATGTCCTGGATGAGGTACGGGTGGCCATCGATGAGCTGATTGAAGGGCGATCCGTCGGGCGCGTAGCCGAGCGGCGTCCCCTGCTGGGGCCCGTTCTCGCACTTGTCGGCGAGCTCGAAGCCGTTGGGATCCATCCACGCGTTCCCCACCGGGTTGGTGACCGCCTCGATGGTCTCGTGCGCCATCGTGTCGATCGTCTCCTCGGCCTCAGGGTTGCCCTCCGGATCGGAACCCGGCGGAGGCGTGAACTCGATCTGCGGATCCGGGATCGCGGAGTAGATGGTGAGGCCGTGACCGATGTCAAACTCCGAGTGGTATCCCGCGAACGCGCTGGTTCCACAGGCGCCGAGGCTGATGCACTCGTCGACGTCGGGGGGCAGCAACACGAACCAGACGTTGGACAGCCCCCTGGCGCCGGAGGCACCGATGAGCTTGTCCACCTCACCCTGGACCTGGGCATCGGTGACGCAGGTGGCGACCCCCGAGGGCGACGGGCACTGCCGGGATTGGGCCGGGTAGGGGTCGGTGTCGACCATGGAGTCGGCCGCAGGGTCATAGTGAATGCTGTCGGTGCCCGCGCCCGACCCGTCCCCGTACTGGTCCAGGGTGGAGAAGATGTTGGCCGTGCCGCCGGAGTCGTGGGCCACATCGGTGAAGAACTGCTCGATGAGTGCCTGATAGCCCAGCGCACCGCCGCCGGGGGACCCGTCGAAGCGGTAGCCGGCCGGCGCCCAGAACACGGTGTGGATGGTGACATTGCGCATCACCGATCCGCCGTGATAGGCCACCGGGATGCCCTGTCCCTCGCCGGCGTCGGTGCTGGCGCCGTGGGCGGGCTCGATGCCCATGGCGTTCCCGATGCGGGGGCGGAAGGACGGGCGGGCGGCCGCGGCGCCCGCACAGACCATGACCACCGCGGCAACGACGACCACCACGGCCGCAGTGAATGCGACGCGGCCCTCGAGGACTCCCCTCCTGCCCGGCATGGCGGGCATCGTAGTGGACACGGCCCGGTGAGCTCGCCGGTGACCTCGGCGGCCGCGCATCCGGCACCCAACTGTGGGCAGTGGCGCTAGCATCCCCCGCGCAGACCTGACAACCAGGGGGGCTGGCGGGCACGCCGGCTGAGATAGCGCCCCCCGCATGCCACGCGGCCCGGCGCTGACCCTTAGAACCTGTGGGGTAATGCCCGCGAAGGGAGATCGTGGTCGCTCACGCACATACGCTTGGATCCGAGGCTCCAGCTCTCCAGGCCGGGGAGCGTCACGACACCGGCGGAGTGCGCGTGGAGCGGGTGAGCCGGACGTTCGCGTCCCGCAAGGGCGACGTGCATGCCCTCGAGGGAGTGTCGCTGCGAGCGGTGCCCGGCGAGATCGTGACCGTCGTCGGCCCCAGCGGCTGCGGCAAGACGACGTTGCTCGAGCTCATCTGCGGCCTCCAGGCGCCCGACGAGGGAACGGTGGTGAGCGCTCCCGCCGCGCTCATGCCCCAGCGCGACCTCCTCCTGCCGTGGCTCAGCGCCATCGACAACGCCGCGCTGGCCCTGCGTGCACGAGGCATGGGCCGTGACCAGGCGCGCGCCGAGGCGGCGCCGTGGCTGGAGCGCTTCGGCCTGGCGGGGTTTGAGCAGGCGCGCCCCGCGCAGCTCTCCGGCGGGATGCGCCAGCGCATCTCGTTCCTGCGCTCGCTGCTCGCCGGCAAGCCGGTGCTGGCCCTCGACGAGCCGTTCGCGTCGCTCGACGCCATCACCCGCGCCGAGATGCAGGGTTGGCTGGCCCAGGTCCTGGCCTCGGAGCCGCGCACGGTCGTGCTCGTCACCCACGACGTCGAGGAGGCGGTGGTGCTGGGGGACCGCGTCCTGGTCATGTCCCCGCGACCCGGCCGGGTGGTCAGCGAGGTGGCGGTGCCACTGGCGCGGCCGCGGCGGCGGACCGATGCCGACGTGGGGGCGTTGCGCGAGCGGGTGCTCGAGGCGCTGGGGATGCCCGCATGAGACGCACGAACCTGCGCCTGGCCCTGGCGATGGGCGGGGGCTCGTCATGGTCCGGTGCGCTGGTGCTGGTCCTGGCCCTGCTCGGCGTCTGGGAGCTCTATGTCGACCTCGGCGGCGCCGATCCGCTCGTCCTCCCCGCCCCCCACGCCGTCGCCCAGTCGCTGTTCGATGATCGCGGGCTCCTTTGGTCCAACTTCCTGGTCACGGCCGAGGAGGTGGTGCTGGGGATCCTCGTCGCCGTGGTCGCGGCGCTGGTGCTCGCGAGCGTGATGCACTTCTTCCTGACGCTGCGACGGGCATTCTGGCCCGTGCTGATCGCCTCGCAGACGATCCCCATCGCCATGCTGGCGCCGGTGCTCGTGCTGTGGCTGGGGTTCGGGATCCTGCCGAAGCTGGTGGTGGTCGCGGTGGTGTCGTTCTTCTCCATCGTCGTCACCACGCTGGCCGGCTTCGCCGCCGTCGACCCAGATTTGATCAAATTGATGCGGACCTTCGACATGCCCCGGCGCCGCGTGTTCTTCAACGTCGAGTTCCCCGCCGCGCTGCCGGGCATGTTCACCGGGACCAAGATCGCCGTCATCGTGGCGGTGATCGGAGCCGTGTTCGCCGAGCAGGCGGGGGCCAATGCGGGACTGGGGTATCTGTTCAATCAGTCGATCGCACAACTCGAGACGGCGCGGGCGTACGCGGCCGCCGTCGTGCTGTCGCTGTTTGCCATCACGCTGTTCGCGCTGCTGACCCTGGCCGAGCGCCTGACGGTGCCGTGGGCCTATCAACCGATTGGAGACCCTTCCCGATGAGACGACGTGCTGCCCTGGTGATCGGCGCCCTCCTGGCCGCGCTGGCCCTTGCCGCCTGCGGCGAGAAGACGGACACGCTGGCGCCGACCGCCGCCCAGACGCAGCCGCTGAACCTGATGCTGGACTGGCTGCCCAACGCCGATCACGTCGGGATCTACCAGGCGCTCGCCGACGGCGGCTTCGCCAAGGCCGGGTTGGCCGTCCACGTGCGGGTCCCCACCGATCCGGCCACTCCACTGCAGCTGCTGGCGGCGGGGAAGGTCGACGCCGCGATCTCCTATGAGCCGCAGCTCATGCTGGCCCGGGACGCGGGCGCGCCGCTGGTGGCGATCGCGGCGGTCGTCCAGCGCCCCCTCACCTCCATCGTGTCGCTGCACTCCAAGCACATCAGCTCGCCGCAGGACCTGCGCGGGAAGAAGATCGGCGACGCCGGCATCCCCTACCAGCAGGCCTACCTCAAGACGATCCTCGCCCACGCGGGGGTTCCGGCGGGCTCGGTCAAGGACATCAACGTCGGCGCCAACCTGGTGCCGGCGATGCTCTCGGGACACGTCGACGCAACCCTCGGCGCCTACTGGAACTACGAGGCCATCCAGTTGCGCCAGGCCGGCAAGCGACCGGACGTCATCCGCGTCGACGACGCGGGCGTCCCCACCTACGACGAGCTGGTGGTGGTGGTGCGCGAGACCGAGATCGCCAACCAGACCAACGAGCTGCGCCGGTTCGTGCAGGCGCTGGGCCGCGGCTACCAGGCGGTGCGCGCCGATCCCACCGCCGGCGTCGATGCGCTCGTCCGCGCCAACCCGACCCTTGACCGCAGGCTCCAGCTGGCCAGCGTCAACGCCACCCTGTCGTCCTTCTTCCCCGCCAAGGCGAGCCTGCCCTGGGGATGGCAGGACCAGAGCCAGTGGAACGCATTCGGCAAGTGGATGCTCGCGCAGCACCTCATCAAGAGCGCCCAGACGATCACCAACGCCTCCACCAACCAACTGCTCGCCGGCCAGGGGCCATAGCGGATGGTCCTGCGCGGCGACGACGCCGGAGTGCTGGCGGTGGGCCAGGCCTCGCACGCGTGGCTGTGCGGCCAGCTCGCCCGAGCGTGGGGCAACGAGCGCTTCGGCGCCGTGGAGCCGCTCGACGAGGTGGCGCTGGGCGCCGAGCAGCACGACGTGGGCATGGCGCGCTGGGACCTCGAGCCTGCGCGCCATCCCGAGTCCGGCCTGCCCAAGTCGTTCATGCAGATGGGCGCACAGGCCAACGCGGGGCTCTGGTCGCGCGGGCCCGAGCGCCTGGTCACCCAGAGCCGGTACGCGGCGCTGCTGGCGATCATGCACGGCCGCCGGCTCTACGAGGGGTTCGACCTCGACGGCGCGAGCGCCGCCGACGCCGAGGCCGTCACGGCGTTCCAGCGCCACGCCGCCGAGCTCGAGGGGACGTTGCTGGCGGCTCTGCGCGCGGACCCCGTGACCGCGCCCCAGGTGATGCCCGAGTGCCTGGGCCGCAACAGCCAGCTGGTGTGGATCTGGGACACCATCTCGCTGGCGCTGCTTCTGGACTGGGCCCCGCAGACGCTCGAGGCGGTGCCGGCGGCCGCGGGTGGCGCGGAGGACATCGCGCTCGAGGCGGTGGCGGGAGAGCCTCTGGGCGCGTCGCTGGATCCGTGGCCGTTCGGCGCGCCGGAGGTGCGGGTGCACTGCGAGGGCCGGCGCCTGACGGAGGGCCTGCCCGACGACGAGGCGCTCGCCGGTGGCCTGGCCCATGCCCCCTGGGAGACCGTGGAGTTCACGCTGGTCCCGGGCGCAGAGTTGCGCGCAGCCCTGTGAGGGCGCCTACGATGTGCCGGATGCACAGGTGGATCGCCGCCGCCGCGGCGCTGCTGGCGCTAGCGCTGGCGGGCTGCGGCAGCTCGCTTTCCCGCTCGTCGACGAGCGCCTCGGCGCCGCCCCACAGCGCGGGCGCTCCGCATGCCGCCGGGTGCTCGGGATCGCAGCTCACGCTGTCCTACTCGGGGACGGAGGGGGCCACCGGACATCTGGAGCTGCACGTCGCGGTGCGCAACAGCTCCCAGACCGCGTGTCTGGTGCGCGGCTATCCCGGCGCCCGGCTGCTCAACGGCGCGGGCCGGCTGCTGCCGCTGCACGTGGGCCGACGCGACGGGTTCTTCCCCGATACCGAGTCAAAGCCCCGGGCGGTGGCGCTCACGCCCGGAGCCAGTGCCCACTTCGGGATCAGCCTCGTGACCAACAACGAGTACAAAGGCGCACGGGTCTGCCGGACGGCGACGGCCGCGATGCTCTCGGCGCCGGGTTCGCGGTCGCACTGGCAGCGGCTCTCCCTGCGGCGCGGGCCGCGGATCGCCCCGTGCGGCAACCAGGTGGTCGTCTCCCCGATCCACGAGTAGAGGTCGCGCCGCCCGGTTGCATGAGCGGCCGCTCACGGCCGCCGGTCAGGCGGCGAGGCGCAGGGCCGCGGCGCTGCCTGCGCCGTGCAGAGCGTGCAGCCCCGCCAGCCCCGCCCACGGCGCGTAGGGCGCGAACAGCAGCCGGACGTCCTCCTCGGTGGCGCGGGAGCGCGGATCGGGGGACTGCAGCCGCCCCACCAGCTTGAGGTAGGCCAGGTCGCCGGCGGGCAGCTGATCCAACCGGCCCTGGCCGGTGAGCGCCAGCGTCTCGAGCGTCCAGCTCCCCACCCCGCGGATCGCTCGCAGCCGCCGCCACCCGCGCTCGTGGTCGGGGTCCGACAGGTCCACGCGCCCGGAGGCGACCTCGCGGGCGACCTTGACCAGCGCCATCGCCCGCGTCTCGGTGAGCCCGAAGGATTCGAGCAGCGCCGGCGCCTGGGCGGCCAGCACCGCCGCGGAAGGTGAGTCCGCCAGCCCGGTGGCAGGGCAGCGCCGGCCCAGGCGCGCCACCAGCCGGCGCTGGATGGCCGCGGCGCGCTCGTACTCGATGAGCTGCTCGCACACCGTCCACGCCAGGGCCTCGAACGGATCCGGCCGCCCGTGGGGGCGCAGGCCCGGGTTGGCGCGGACGGCGGCGCCGATGAGCGGATCGCTGCGGAAGCGCTCGTAGAACGGCTGGAGGTCGAGGTCGATGCCGATGGCGGCGCGCATCCGCTCGATCCCCCACTCCGCCACATCCCGGGAGTCGGCCTGGGCCCCGAACAGGACCCGGTCGGCGCTCAGTTGCGCGACGCGGATGACCACCGGATCGGCGCCACAGTGCAGCAGGCGGTGCACGACCCCGCCGCGCAGCCGGGCGACGCGGTCAAGGCCGACGCGGCGCGAGAGCCGGAATGTCCAGCGCGGACGGACCTCGCGGCGGACCTCCAGGGCGTAGCCGCCTGCGGCGTTCGCCCCCACGCTCGCTCCGCTCAATCTCCTGGCTTGGCGATCAGGTGGACGTCGACGAGGAAGCTGCGCGAGCCGACGATCGGCAGCGCGTCGAGCGCCCGGCGGGGCCCGCGGCTGCGGGCGATCTTGCGCGCGGTGTGACGCCGCACCAGCGCCAGGGTCGCGGCGCCGGCGACGAACCCGGTGGCGGCGACGGCGACGGCCTGGACGGCGGGGGGCAGCGACACCGGCGAGTGCGACTGGATGGCGCGCACCTCGGCCAGCACGGGCATGCCCTCGACCGTCTCCTCGGCCACGACCAGGCCCTCCAGATCGTCCACGACCTCGGCGTCGACGATCGGCGCGGCCGCGTTGTCGGTGGACTCGTGGCGAGACATCGGCCGCATATGGTGACAGCCTACGCGGTCAGGCTCAAAGCCGCGACAAGCGGGCGTTGACCGGTCGTTACGATTACCTTTGCTCAGATGTCGACATCGATAGACGTCTTCGCCAAGGCGCGCGAGCACGAGCGCATCGCTCAGCTCAAAGCGGCGCGCGACCTCGACGCCCTCCCCTATTTCCACACGCTCGAGGGCCCCACGCTCCCGGTGGTGGAGATGGAGGGCCGGTCGCGGATCATGCTCGGCTCCAACAACTACCTGGGGCTGACCGGGGACGAGCGCGTCAAGCAGGGGGCGCTGGACGCGCTCAACCGCTACGGGACCGGCATCACCGGATCGCGCTTCCTCAACGGCACCCTTGACCTGCACCTCGAGCTCGAGCGCGAGTTGGCCGAGTGGCTGGGTACCGATGCGGCGCTCGTCTTCACCACCGGCCACCAGGCCAACGTCGGCGCCCTGGGCACGATCCTGGGCCCTGGCGACACGGTCGTCGCGGACTCGGGTGACCACGCCTCGATCCTCGACGGGGTGACGATCTCCAAGGCCAAGCTCCGTGCGTTCCGCCACAACCGGCTCGACCAGCTCGAGCGGCGGCTCGAGCGCGCCGTGGAGGACGGGGGCGGGATCCTCGTCGTCGTCGACGGGGTCTTCTCCACCGAGGGCGACGTGGCCCCCCTGCCCGAGATCTGCGACCTGTGCGCGCGCTACGGCGCGAGGCTGATGGTCGACGAGGCGCACGCGCTCGGCGTGCTGGGCGCGCGCGGCGCCGGGACGTGCGAGCTGCTGGGCGTCGAGGACCGGGTCGACCTGCGGATGGCGACCTTCTCCAAGTCGCTGGCCTCCTGCGGCGGCGTCATCGCCGGGCCGGCGGACGTCGTCGAGTTCCTGCGCATCCAGGCGCGGTCGTTCATCTTCACCGCCTCGGCGGTCCCGGCGGCGGTGGGGGCGGCGCTGGCCGCGGTGCGCATCTGCCGCTCCGACGAGGGCCCGGCGCTGTTCGCCCGGGTCCTCGACAACGCCGCCTACCTGCACCGGGGCCTCACCGAGCTGGGCTTCCACGTCGTTCCGCCCACCCGCCTGCCCGACGGGACCGAGGTGATCACGCCCGTCGTCCCCGTCCTCGTCGGCGACGACTGGAAGGCCGTCTTCCTCTGGAAGGCCCTCTACGAGTCCGGCGTGTTCGTCAACGTGATGATCCATCCCGCGGTGCCGCCCTCGGGTGCGCTGCTGCGGACGAGCGTGATGGCGACCCACGACCGCGAGACCCTCGACCGCGCGCTGGACACCTTTGCCAGGGTCAAACGCGAGTTCGAGTCCGAGCATGGGACGCTCCCCGGCGGCGAATGAGCCACCGGTGACTTGTCCGTTCCTGCACAAGACGCCGGACGAGAGAAAAAAGGCGCTCTAAGCGCATGTCACCGCCGTGTGACATTGCTGTGACCGAGCCGTTTGTTCTAGCTTCTTAAGCGTCGCAAGGTGATGGTCAGCCGCGCGGCGCAGAGGGCCGGCGGCGGGAGAAATCCACTTCCGGAGAGGCCATCACCGAATATCAGAGCCGAGGCTTCGGCTCCGAATCAATCGCAGGGCCGGCAGCTTGATGACGCCTGATGTCTGGCGGCTGTCGTAACTGGTCAACGTCCGCTCCGGCGGACCCGAACGTTGGGAAGTGAGAGCACTACATGGCGTCGACCGCACTGAGGACCCCCGAGCCACAGCGCCTGCGTGCGCTCGAGCGAGCCAATGAGATCCGGCTCGCGCGCGCGGCGCTGAAGCGGCGCATCGCGCTCGGAGAGGTCTCCGCCGCGGAAGTCATTCTCCAGTGTCCTGACGCTGCGTCCAGCTGGCCCATCGGGGATCTCCTGATGAGCCAGCGGCGCTGGGGCAGTACGAGGTGCCGCAAGTTCCTCTCCCGGAGCCACATCACCGAGACGAAGCCGGTAGGGACTCTGACTGACCGTCAGCGCCGGATGCTGGCGAGTTCGTTGGATTCGTCCGAGACGAGGGAGATGGAGCTCGTCGGCACGTAGACGAGCGCGAGAGACCGCACCGGACGTGCCTGGCGACTGGGGTCGTGAGGCGCGTCCGGTCCGGTCAGACGTGAATCCCGATCGGCACGGGGCTGGTGCCGGCCAGGAACAGGAACCAGATCACGAAGGCGCCCACGGTGAGGCCGGCGCTGACGACGAGCACGCCCTCCAGCACGACGGGTCCCGGATCGTTGAGGCCCCGGGCCAGGCAGTTGGACCGGTAGATGTCGCTCAGTCGCGACAGCAGCGACGCCACCACGGTGACGGTGAGCACCACGCCGAAGAAGGCCGCCGCCAGCGCCGTGCCCAGCGACTGCGTGGCGCCCTGGATCTGCGAGCCCACCCACAGCCACAGCAGCGGCGTGCCCACCCACAGCCCAAGGCTGCCGATGAACATGATCGACACGACCAGGAGCGCCCCGGTGCCGGATCTCAGGAGTGGCCGCACATCGTCTCCGTCCGGGCCACGCTCCGCGTCAGCGGACGCCGTGGCCCCCGGGTAACGGACAGCCGGAGGACAGCTTGACCTGCCACCACCCCATCAGCATGCCGATCAAGCCCATCCGCGGGCGTACCTGCCACGCGCCGCAACCGGGCTCGCCGAGCTCGCTGCAGAAGATGCGCGCGAACTTGTAGTCCGACGGGCGCAGCAGCATCCGCTCGAGCACCAGCCGCTTCTCGGCGATCTCGTCGGCGCGCCGGCTGATCGCGGTGCGCGCCTCGCGCAGGCGCTCGGCCAGCTCGTCGCGCACGACCTCCAGCTCGCCGAGGTCCAGCAGACGGGCGTGGGCGGGCGCAGACCACGCCGGCGCGGGCTGGGGCAGCCCGCCCATGGGGAAGGCGGTCACGAACGCGTTGGCGAGCTCGCGCTCCAGCCGGGCGATCTGTTCGCGCAGGGTCCCGCGGGCCGCCCGCTCATCAGTGAGGACGCCCGGCTCGAGCGCTGCGCCGGCGGCACGCGCGGGTTGCACCTGCGAGGGAAGCACCGTTCCTCCCATGGCTCACGGGACCTTATCACCCGGAAACCGTCCGCTGGAACAGCCCAAATCGCTGTGGGGGCCGGCTCTCGCTAGATCGATCGCTCCAATTAGGCGCCGGGGGGCGCCAGCAGCTCCACCGCACACCACAGCGCCTCCTCCACGTGGATCTCCGGGACGCCGTCGACGGCCAGGGCGAACAGCGTGACGCGCCGGGTGCGCGAGGCGACGGCGCATCCGGGCAGCGGGGGCTCGAACAGAGCGCAGCACGTCATGTCGCCGGCGCCATCGCCGTCCCCGACCGACAGGCTGCCGTCGGCGGCGACCCGGATGCCCAGGCCGGCGTCGTGCACGCGGTCGGCGTCCAGGGCCCACACCGGGACCCCGGTCTCGACGAGGGCCACGAGGCAGGCGTCGGCGACGAGGTCGACGGAGTGCAAGCCTCCCTGGACCAGCCGCGCCACCGCCACCTCCTCGGAGGGGATGCGGCGCACGTCGGGATCCAGGCCGATCTGGCGAAAGAACGCGCGGAAGGCCTGCGGGATCGGCTTGGTGCGCATCGCCACCACGCCCCCGCCCCGGTAGCGGTTGGAGAGGTCACCCAGCTGGGCGCGCAGGGCGGGCGGGCTGGGTCCGGGGCGGGCCCTGACCGTGACCCAGCGCAGGCGCAGGCCGGGGAACTCCGCCGCGACGAGCGGGTCGACGAACCCGTGCTGCGGCACCGGCGCAGGCATCGCCTCAGCCCGCGGGCGACCCGCCGCCCAGCAGCTCCTGGACCTTGGGCGCCAGCGCCGCCGCGGTCTGCCAGCGATTGCCGAGGAGGAGGTCGTGGACGATCCCGCCGCGCCCGGCGAGCTCGACCATGGGACAGACGGCCACCCCGTAGAGCGCGCCCACCCGGCCGTCGGGGTCATAGGCCACTGGGATCGTCCAGCGGTGTGCGCGTGCCAGCTTCGCCGTCGCCGTGTGCGAGCCGTTGATCGCCACCGCGGCGAACTGGACCGACGGGAAGCGGCGCGACAGCGTCTGCAGTGCGGTCACCTGGCGCACGCACTGACTGGCTCCGGTGACGAACAAGGACAGCACGAGCGGGCCGCGCCCGGCCATCAGGCACACGTTCAGGGCCCGGGGGTCGTGGCGGGCGGCCGAGCAGGTGGGATGGGCGTTGGCGTCGCCGTTGAGGTTGGTGTCGGCCAGCGGAGCCGCGAAGTAGCGCAGGCGGTGCCCGGCCGTGACCCCAGTGGGATTGCCCACCCCGTGGCTGGCGAACTGGTAGACGGAGATGCCGATCACGACCACGAGGCCGATGATCCCGACCATCCACCGGTACGGGCGCGTGTCGATGACCGGCCGCGCGGGCGTCTGTGCTGGAGGGGCGCCGGGCGGGCTGGCGCCCGAGGCCAGGTCGGGATCGAGACGTTGCAGCGCCGGGCGGGCCTCGTCGGGGGCCCGGCCTTCACCCTCCCCCCCGGCCGGCTCGCTCACGCCACTCGCGGCCGGCGCCTGAGCCGCAGCCGCGCGGACCCCGCCGCGCGCAGCGGATCACCCTGGCGGGCCAGTGCGCGGCGCTCGGACAGCGCCAGCACCGCGGGCAGCACGAGCAGCACGCCCAGCAACGACACCGACAGGTCGATGAGCGTCACGAAGCCGAAGTCGCGCAGCATGGTGATGTCCGAGAAGACGAGCACGCCGAAGCCGGCGATGGCGGTCACACCGGAGGCCAGGACCGCCGCGCCGGTGGAGCGGTACGTCCGCCCGAGCGCCGCATGCATGTCGTGCCCCGCGGCGCGCTCCTGGCGGTAGCGCTCGGAGAGCAGGACGCTGAACTCAGTGGAGATGGCGATGACGAGCGTCCCCAGCGTGGCCGACATCGGGTTGAGCGGAATCCCGATGAGGAACAGGATGAGCGCCGACCAGCCGGTCGCCATGACGATCGGGGCCAGCGGCACCAGGGCGCGGTCACGCGTGCGCAGCACCGCCAGCAGGACGAGCGCCACGGCCAGCAGGCCCGCGATCAGCGTGAGGAAGCGATGCCACGTCGACGAGAGCGACGCGTTGGCCTCGGCGGCCAGCACCGGCAATCCCGCGAGCGCGGCGGTCGTCCCCGCCGGCGGGTTCAGGTGCGCGCGCATGTAGTCGATCACCTGCTCCTGGCGCGAGAGGGGCATCAACCGGATCCCGAAGGCCAGCGTCGCCTCACGGTGGTCGGGCGTGATCACCGCCTGTGAGAAGTAGGACGGCACCGCCGCCAGGAACGCCGTGATCTGCGCCTGGCTCAGGCTCGCGCTCGTGCTCGAGGCCGACTGGCTGGCACTGGAGAACAGGTCGGGCAGCGACAGGGCCGGGCACAGCGTGGCGGCGCCGCATCCCTTCTCCTCCAGGTAGCCGAAGTGCGCGAGCAGCTGGCGCTCGTAGGTGATCATCCACTGCACCGTCGCGGGGGTGGCCACGTTCTTGCTGCGAACGGTGACGTCGATCTCGCCGCTGACGCCGGTCACCTTCTCCAGCGTGTTGAGGTTGCGCAGCGCCGGCATGCTCGTGGGCACGAGCTTGGTCACGTCGGACTGCACCGCGGTCTGCGTGTCGGCGACCCAGCCGACCACCGCGAGCACCGCCGCCAGCGCCAGCACCCGACCGGGGCGCGCCGCCAGCCGGCTGAGGATCCGCCCTGCCGTCTCGGCGCCGTCGCGCCCGGGACGCGCCCGGGGCACCAGCCGGCGGCCGACCCGGCCCACGGAGCCCGCGATCGAGCCGAGGATCTCCCCGGCGCCGCGCCACGACGCGCCCAGCCAGCCGCCGTCGCGCTCGCCCAGGATGAGCACCGCGGAGCCCGCGGTCAGCGCGCACAGGAAGGCCACGGCGATGCCCGCCACCAGCAGCAGGCCGAAGCCGCGCACCATCGGCACCGGCGAGAGCAGCAGCACCAGGAAGCCCGTGGCCGTGGCCAGCGCCGCGGTGGCGATCGCCGGCGCCGAGCTCGCGGCCGCCTGAGCGACCGCGCGCGACGCCGAGATCGGGCCGGCGCCCTCACGCTCGGCGAGCCGTCTGGCCTCCTGGGCGCGGGCCTGGAACTGGATGCCGTAGTCGACGCCGAGGCCGATGAGGATCGGCAGCACGGCGATCGAGGCCATCGTCAGGGTGGCGCCCAGCACCGCCAGCAGGCCGAAGGTGATGCCGGTGGCGGCCAGCGCGACCGCCAGCGGCAGCAGCCGGAAGCGGTTGCGGAAGACGAGCAGCAGGGTCGCCGCCATCACCAGCAGCGCCGCGATGAGCAGGCCGGCGATGGAGCCGGTGATCTGGCTGGCCAGATCGTTGATCACCACGGGGACGCCGGTGATCGTGTAGATCCCGTGGTAGGCCGAGCGGAACATCGGCATCTTGACCGCCTGGCGGATCCATGAGATCGCCTGGGCCTGCTGGCTGTCTGACAGCGAGGCGCGCAGGCGCACCTGGATCAGCGCCGAGTCCTTGGTCGGGAACAGATAGGAGAACCGGGCCTTGGGCTGGTTGACCCCCCGGGTCTGGTCGAACACGATCTGCGGGATGAAGTTCGGGTCGTCGATCGACGGGACGCCGTTCAGTCCCGAGCTCACCGCCAGCTGCTCGAGCGACGACAGCTGCGAGGAGTACTCGAGCTGGCCGGCCGAGCTGGCCTCCTGGAGCGCCTTCTTCTTGGTCATCCCCTCGCCGATGGCGAGCTGGTAGGCCTTGGCCTCGGCGGCCCGGGTGGCCTGGGAGGCGGCCGCCACCTGCGCGCGGATCCCCGTGTTGACCGCCGATACGGCTCGGTTGAGGAACGTGCCCGGGCCGTAGACGACCTGGGTGGCGTGTGACTTCATCAGGTGCCCGCACGGGCTGTTGGGTCCGCCGTAGGCCGCGTGGGTCCCGGCCTTGACCGGCGTGAAGGCCCCGAGCGTCGAGTTGGCGACGACGTACTGGCCGGCGAGGCACGCCTCGAGCTGGGTGAGGGTGCCGAGGTCCTTGGTCTCCACCAGGTTGGGCAGCGACTCGCGGATGAGGATGACGACGGCGTCGTCGCCGAAGTGGCGCTGATCGTCGGCGGTGGCCTTGTAGCTGGCCGACGAGGAGCTGACGAACGTGTCGATGCCGGCCGAGGGCCGCAGGCCGAGCGCGAGCAGCCCACCGCCGATCGCCAGCGCGAGCACGATCCCCACCGTCAGGATCGGGCGCCGCGCGGCGGCACTGCACAGCCTCTCGAACGTCCTGGCCCTCATTGCGCCCGAGGCTACCCGGACTCCCCCATACGGACGCTAGTCCATCGTCAGGGGGCCCTGCGACTCCCCGGAGAGGAACTGGCGGATGAAGGGGTTATCGGAATTGAGCATGTCCTCGGCGGGGCCGGCCTCCACGATCCGGCCCTTCCACAGGACATTGATGTAGTCCGCGACGCGCCGGGCGCTCATGATGTCGTGGGTGATGACGCAGAACGTCGGGAGGTGCTCCTTCTGGTTCTGCTTGGCCTCATCCATCATGTCGCGGTGGATCTCCAGGATGAGCTCGCCCAGCAGGGCGGTGCGCACCGGGTCCAGGCCGGAGTCCGGCTCGTCGAACAGGACGATGTCGGGCTCGAGGACGAGGGCACGGGCGAAGCCGGCGCGCTTGCGCATACCGCCCGAGAGCTCGTTGGGCATCTTCGTCCGGCTGTGGCCCAGGCCGACCTCGTTGAGGCGGCGCATGACGATGTCCTCGATCTCGTCCTCGCCCTTCTCGGTGTGCTGGCGCAGGGGGAAGGCGACGTTGTTGTAGAGGTCCATCGACCCGAACAGCGCGCCATCCTGGAAGAGCAGGCCGAACTTCTTGCGCATGTCGAACAGATCGTCGTCGGCCATGTCGGGCACCGACTGCCCGTGGACGAGGATGTCGCCCTGGTCGGGGTAGAGCAGGCCGACCATGTGCTTGATGCACACCGACTTACCGGTTCCCGACGGTCCCAGGATCATCGAGACCATCCCCTCGGGCAGGCCCATGTTCAGGCCACGCAGAATGTGGGAGCGCCCAAAGGACTTGTAGGTGTCGATGAACTCGACGGCGTCGGGACGGCCCGACGGATACACCTTGTAGGTGTGCCACTTGTACTCGTCCTCGTCGACGCCGTCGGGCGGGGCCGGGCGCGGGGACTCGTCCACCACCGACACGCGCGACCCGGACTCGCCTGAGCCGTTGGCGCGCCCGTTGGCCTCGTGGGGGGCGGCGTCGCGCTCGTCCTCGTCGGCAGGGCGATCGGGAACCTCCTTGATCTCGCCGCCATCGGGCGCCGCGCTCTTGACCTGCTCCTGGCGCTCCTCCGCCGACAGCTCCACCTGGGCACCCCGCGCCTCGGCGCTGTGCTCCTCGCTCTGATCCGAGATGTTGCGCGGGTCGTCGCTCTCCATTTAGCCTCCGATTGGTGCTCTGGGGTTGGCCCCCCAGAAAAGCTGGGTTCCGAGCATCCCGATGAGGTGCACCGAGACAAGGTTCAGGACCATCGACTTCGCTGTCGCAGTCCCGACCCCCACGGGGCCTCCACTGGCGTTGTACCCGTAATAGCAGCCGACTATGACGATGACGATCGCCATCGTCATCGCCTTTATCAAGCTGTATAAGAGGTCCGGCGGGTTCTGGAACTGCCAGAAGATTAAGAAGAAGCCGCCCGACGACACGTAGCCGATCTGCTGGACCACCGCCAGGTAGCTGGCAAAGAAGCCGGCCCCGATCGAGCAGAGGTAGACGAACGGGAGGACGAGCAGCGCCGCCAGCAGACGGGTCGCGCAGAGGAACCGCATCCCGCTGATGCCCATGACCTCCAGTGCGTCGATCTCGTCCGAGATCCGCATCGAGCCCAGCTCGGCGACGATCCCGGTGCCGACCTTGGCGGCCATCATGTAGCCGAAGACGAGCGGCACGAGCTCGCGCAGGTCGCACCACGCCGCGAACACGCCGGAGTAGGCGGGCGTCCCCTCGCCGTAGGTGAAGTAGGCGCCCTCGATCCCGCACTCCAGGCCGATGATGAACACCAGGCCCCAGATGACGAGGGTCGAGGAGACGATCAGGATCCCGGCCTGGCGCAGGGCCTCACCGAAGAAGCGCAGGACGCGCAGCGTCGCCACGTCGCGGACCATCTGAGCACCGAACTTGACGATCTCCCCGAAGGATTCGATCCAGCCCTTGGGTGTGGCGACGAGGTCGTTCATCAGACGCGCACGCTCACTTGATGATGGAGGTGATCTCGGGGTGGGTGGCGAGCAGCGTCTGCGTGAAGGCGTAGTTGAACGCGAACACGCCCAGGAAGGCGATGACGACTGCCTGGTTGACAGCGCGCCCCACCCCCTCGGCGCCGCCGGACGCAGTCATCCCCTTGTAACAACAGACGATGGCGATGATCGCCCCGAACAGGGTCGTCTTGACCACCGAGCCCCATAGGTCCGTGGTCTCGGCGTTGTTGAAGAAGGTGGCGAAGAACGGACCCAGCGGCGCGTGGTTGACGACGGTGGCGAGGATGCCGCCGAAGACGCCGAAGATCAGCGCGTAGATGTCAAACAGCCCGGTGACCAGCATGAGGGCCAGGAAGCGCGGGACGACGAGGTTCTTGATCGGGTCCACGCCGAGGACCTGGAGGGCGTCGAGTTCCTCGCGGATCTTGCGGGCCCCGAGGTCGGCGGTGATCGCCGTGCCGGCGACGCCGGCGAGCACGATCGCGTCCACGAACGGCGCGAACTCGCGGATCGACGCGAGCACGAAGAAGCCGCCGAGGCGATCCAGCGCGCCGAAGAGGACGAGGAAGTTGGCGGCCTGGAGGCCGGGCGCCTCGTAGCCGAAGGCGATCGTCGAGATGAGCAGCGGGAACCAGCACAGCCGCATCGCGAACAGGAACTGACCGACGAACTCACTGCCGTACGGGTACGGCGGCCGCACCGCCGATACCAGCGTCCGGCCGGTGAGGATCATCATGTTCCCGACCTCCTCCAGCACGGATTTGGTCGGCAGGAACGCTCGGTCAGCGACTGCTCGGATCAAGGGGTCTGCTTCCTCCCAGGGGTCTGGAGCCTGTCCAAACGTCTCAGGCTGGCACAAGCCTACCCACAAAGGGGGTGGATCCCAACAGGGAACCAAACCCCGGTGCAATGCGCCTCACCCCCCACCCCATCTCACCGTGCCGGGCGCCCGCAGACCGGGTTTGAGCGGGCGGGCTTGGTGGTATGTTCCGCCCGCGTTGACCGCCTGGAGAATGTGGACTTGCGGGGTGACCGCCGGCGTCGGCATGGCCTTGGCCCTGTCGGCCTGCGGCGGGGGCCAGAACCAGGCCGCCTCGGAGCCCAACGGGAACTTCCCGGTCGCCGTGAGCACCGCCAAGTTCCCCGCCTCACAGAACCTCTCCCAGCACACGCACCTCGTGATCGCGGTCCACAACGCCGGCAGCAAGGCCATCCCCAACGTCGCGGTGACGATCTGCAACGTCACCTGCGCCTACCCCGCGCCCAAGGGCGAGGGCTCGAGCTCGCAGGCGTTCGCCGCCGACATCAACCAGACCTATCTGGCCAACCCGTCTCGGCCTCTCTGGGTCATCGACCGCGGCCCGGGCGCGTGCGCCTACAGCTGCCAGAACGGCGGCCAGGGCGGCGCGGTCACGGCGTACTCCAACACGTGGGCGCTGGGCCGGCTGGCCCCGGGCAAGACCGCGCGCTTTGACTGGGCGGTCACCGCCGTGCAGTCCGGAAAGCATGTCGTCGCTTGGGAGGTGGCAGCCGGCCTCAACGGGAAGGCCAAGGCGATCCTGTCAAATGGCTCACGGCCTCATGGGACCTTCGCCGTGAACGTCAACCAGGCGCCCGCGCAGTCCTACGTCAACAACAACGGGCAGATCGTCACCAAGCAGTAGCGGCGCGCGGCCCCGGTCGCGCGATCGCCCTTCTTCGTTGCAGCGGGGTATTAGCGAACGTCAACGGCGGGCAACGACGGGAGCGTGCGGGTGCTCGATGCGCTTCGGGCGTTCTTTCATCGGAGTCGTGGCGGATAGTGAAGGAAATGCCTCAACTATCCGCCACAACCCCTTGCGCGCGCCCGACCACGCCTCAGCCCAACCTCTCCCAAGCCTGTTGTTCGGCCACGCGACGTGCCCAAGCCACATGGGACCCCACCACGGCCCCCAAGCCGGACTACTCCGTGTCCGAGGACTGCCGCCAGATGTTGAGGGCCCCGTCGATGGCGTACTCATCGATCTCGGCCAGCTCGGCCTCGTCGAAGTCGGCGTTGTCCAGCGACGCGAGCGTGTCCTCGAGCTGGGCCACGCTCGACGCGCCCACGAGCGCCGAGGTCACGCGCCGGTCGCGCAGCACCCAGGCGATGGCCAGCTGGGCCAGGCTCTGTCCGCGACGGGAGGCGATCTCGTTGAGCGCTCGCACGCGGGCGACGTTCTCGGGCGTGATCAGGTCCGCGGAGAAGTGCAGGCCGCGGCGCACGCGCGAGTCCTCGGGCACGCCGTCGAGGTACTTGTTGGTCAGAAGCCCCTGGGCTAGCGGCGAGAAGGCGATGCAGCCCACGCCCTCGCGGTCGAGCACGCCGAGCAGCTCGGGCTCGATCCAGCGGTTGAACATCGAGTACGACGGCTGGTGGATGAGCACCGGCGTTCCCAGGTGGCGCAGGATCTCGATGGCCTCCTCGGTCCGCCGCGGGCTGTAGGAGGAGATCCCCACGTACAGGGCCTTGCCCTGGCGCACCGCGGTGTCGAGCGCGCCCATCGTCTCCTCCAACGGGGTCTCGGGATCGGCCCGGTGCGAGTAGAAGATGTCGACGTAGTCCAGGCCCATGCGCTTCAGGCTCTGGTCCAGGCTGGCCAGGAGGTACTTGCGCGAGCCCCAGTCGCCGTAGGGCCCCGGCCACATGTCATAGCCCGCCTTGGTGGAGATGACGAGCTCGTCGCGCAGGTGGCGGAAGTCCTCGCCGAGGATGCGGCCGAAGTTGATCTCGGCGGAACCGTAGGGCGGCCCGTAGTTGTTGGCCAGGTCGAAATGGGTGATGCCGAGGTCGAAGGCCCGGCGCAGGATGGCCCGCGAGAGGCCCAGCGGGCGGTCGTCGCCGAAGTTCTGCCAGAGCCCCAGCGAGATCGGCGGCAGCTTCAGCCCACTGCGCCCGCAGCGGCGGTAGCCCAGCTTCTCGTAGCGGCCAGGGTCCGGGGCGTAGACGGACGCGGGGCCGATCTCGGCGTCGATCGACACCCCTGTGATTCTCTCAGGTCGGCCGTCCCGGGGTCGCCCGGGGTGAACGCCCCAAATAGCGGCATTTGTTCGCCGTCCGGCCGACTTTTGGAGGCCCGGTTTGGCCATTGGGATAGTGACCCCTGCGCAAACGTGGCCTACGCTTGCCGCTCGTCTTCACGAGAAGCCCAAGTGACGCGCGCCTGGAAGTCGGATTCCCACCCACCCAGGTCAGGAAGGAAATAACTCAGAGAAATGCCTATCCGCCAGCAGAACGTCCACGCCGCCCGGTGGAGCCCCAACGGACACGGGATCGGGGCCCCCGACCTCACCGCCTCCGACAATCAGGTATTCGGAGACAACGTCTTCAGCTCCGCCGTCCAGCGCACACGGCTGCCCAAGGACGTCTTCAAGAAGCTGTCCAAGACCCTGGCCCGCGGGGAGGCCCTGGACACCAGCCTCGCCGATGCCGTCGCCCTGGCCATGAAGGAGTGGGCGCTGGAGAAGGGCGCCACCCACTACACGCACATGTTCCAGCCGCTGACCGGGCTCACCGCCGAGAAGCACGACAGCTTCTACGCCCCCACCGGCGACGGCACGTCGCTGGCCGAGTTCTCCGGCAAGGAGCTCATCCAGGGCGAGCCCGACGCCTCGTCGTTCCCCACCGGCGGAATCCGGGCCACGTTCGAGGCCCGCGGCTACACCGCCTGGGACCCGACCAGCCCGGCATTCATCCTGGAGAACCCCAACGGCGCGCTGCTGTGCATCCCCACCGCCTTCGCGTCCTGGACCGGCGAGGCCCTGGACCACAAGATCCCGCTGCTGCGCTCGATGGACGCGCTGTCGAAGTCGGCGATGCGCGCGCTGAAGCTGTTCGGCAACAGCGAGGCGGGGCGGGTATTCACCACCGTCGGGCCCGAGCAGGAATACTTCCTCATCGACGAGCAGTACTTCTTCGAGCGTCCTGACCTGATCACCACCGGTCGCACGCTGTTCGGCGCCAAGCCGCCCAAGGGCCACGAGCTCGACGATCACTACTTCGGCTCGATCCCCGAGCGCATCCTCGCCTACATGCTCGACACCGAGCGCGAGCTGCAGAAGCTCGGCGTTCCGGTCAAGACCCGCCACAACGAGGTGGCGCCCAACCAGTACGAGCTGGCGCCGATCTTCGAGAACTCCAACGTGGGCGCCGATCACCAGCAGCTGACGATGCAGATCATGCAGAACGTGGCCCGCCGCTACGGGCTCATCTGCCTGCTGCACGAGAAGCCCTTCGCCGGCGTCAACGGGTCGGGCAAGCACAACAACTGGTCGATGGGCACCGACACCGGTGAGAACCTCCTCGAGCCCGGCGACACCCCGCACGAGAACCTCCAGTTCCTGTTCTTCTGCGCCGCCGTCATCCAGGCGGTCCACAAGCACCAGGGCCTGCTGCGGGCCTCGATCGCCTCGCCCGGCCAGGATCACCGCCTCGGCGCCAACGAGGCGCCGCCGGCGATCATGTCCATCTTCCTCGGCTCCGAGCTCGAGAAGGTGTTCAACGCCATCGAGAACGGCGAGGTCGGCGAGTCCACCCCCGAGTCGTTCCTGGGCCTGGGCACGCCGGTGTTGCCGCCGCTGCCCATGCACGGCGGCGACCGCAACCGGACGAGCCCGTTCGCCTTCACCGGCAACAAGTTCGAGTTCCGGGCGCTGGGCTCCAGCATGTCGCTGTCGCTGCCCAACACCGTGCTCAACACGATCGTCGCGGAGGCCGTCGACTACCTCGCCGAGGAGCTCGAGGATGCGCTCGAGGCCGGCGCGGATCTCGAGACGGCGCTGCGGCCGATCCTGCAGCGCAGCTACGCGGCCAACAAGCAGATCGTGTTCGGCGGCGACAACTACTCGGAGGAGTGGCATGCGGAGGCCGAGGAGCGCGGGCTGCTCAACCTCCGCGCGACGCCCGACGCGCTGCCGTATCTCGTCGCCGATGACACGGTGACCCTGTTCTCCAACTACGCCGTCCTCTCCCAGCGCGAGCTGGAGAGCCGCTACGAGGTGTTCCTGGAGCAGTACGTCACCAAGCTCAACATCGAGGCCGAGACCGCCGCGTCGATCGCCAGGACGATGCTGCTGCCGGCGTCCGCCCGGCATCTCGCGCTGCTGCTCACCGCCCAGATGGGAGAGCTGGCCTCTGAGACCGAGGCGCTCGTGTCGACTTTCGTGGACGCGATCCGCGACCTGGAGAGCGCCAACCTCGAAGAGAGCCAGCCTCACGACGACCTGCTCACGCACGCGGAGTACATGCGCGACACCACCATCCCCGCGATGGAGTCGGTGCGTTCCGCGGCGGACATCCTGGAGAAGGTCGTGGCCGACGACCTGTGGCCGCTGCCCAAGTACTCAGAGATCCTGTTCGTCAAGTAGGGTCGCGGACATAGCAGGCTCGGCGGACGCACCGCAACTTGCGGGCGTCCGCCGGGTTTTCCGCTACGGTGGCTCGCCGTATGCTGGAAGTCCGCGTGGCGCGCGGCCGTCGTGGGGGTCTGCACGTTCGCCGGCTGCTGTGCGCTGTACTCCTGCTGCTTGCCCTTTCCGGCGCCGTCACGGCGCCGGCGCTCGCCGCTGGCGGCGGGGGCGTCGGTATGGGCGGCGGCAGCTCGAGCACGAGTGGCGGGTCCACCGCTGCGCATACCTCCAGCAGCAGCCCCGGCAACCCCCTCAACGGCCGCGCGATGTGGATCTGGGAGCTGTCGCGCTCAGACGGGGGCAACCTCACGTCGCTGATCGCTGACGCGCACCGCTTCGGCCTGTCCACGGTCATCGTCAAGTCCAGCGACGGGAGCGACATGTGGTCGCAGTTCACCCCGCAGCTGGTGTCGGCGCTGCACGCCCAGGGGATCAAGGTGTGCGCCTGGCAGTACGTCTACGGCGACGCCCCCGTCACCGAGGCCTACAAGGGAGCGGCCGCGGTCCATGACGGCGCCGACTGCCTGATCATCGACGCCGAGTCGGAGTACGAGGGCAAATACGTCTCCGCCCAGGTCTACATCCAGCGGCTGCGGTCGCTCATCGGCTACGGCTACCCGCTGGTCCTGGCGGGCTTCCCGTACGTCGACTACCACCCGGGCTTCCCGTACTCGGTGTTCCTGGGTCCCGGCGGCGCGCAATACAACGCCCCGCAGATGTACTGGCGCGACATCGGCACGACCACCGACAACGTCTTCGGCCACACCTACGCCTACAACCTGATCTACGGGCGCCCGATCTACCCCCTGGGTCAGCTCTACGGCCGCCCCCCGGCACACCAGGTGGTGCGCTTTCGCCAACTCGCCCGGGCGTACGGCGCCGCCGGCGTGAGCTGGTGGGACTGGCAGGAGGCAGGTGCGGCCATGTGGACCGCCGTGTCCCGGCCCGCCGGCACGCTGCCCGGGTACGTCCCGTACAAGACGCTGGCCGACGTCAACCCCAACTCCTCGGGCGACCTCGTCGTCTGGGTCCAGGAGCACCTCGTCTCCGCGGGCTACCCGATCCAGGTCTCGGGCGACTACGGCTACCACACGCTCCTTGACGTCCAGGCGTTTCAGACCTCCCACGGTCTCACCCCCGACGGCATCATCGGACCGGAGACGTGGGCGGCGCTGCTGCGCTACCGCATCGCGCGCGTGAAGTGGAGCGTCGCCCCGCACCATGACACTGCGACGGTCACGTCCGCCGCCATCACCGCGGCCGAGCGGGCGACCCCCGCTCCGCTCGTCGAGCCGGTCCCGGCCTCGGCGTCGCTCCCGGCCAGGCGCAACGAGATCGCCGGCGCCGGCGGTCGCGGCCGCCCTTAGAGCAGCCCGTTGTCGCGGGCGTAGGCGACGAGCTCGGCGCGCGAGCTCTGCTGGGTCTTCTGCTGGATGTGGGCGCGGTGGGACTCGACGGTGCGCACCGAGAGAAACAGCTGGGAGGCGATCTCACCGTTGGTGTGGCCGAGCGCGATCAGGCGCAGCACCTCGATCTCGCGGGCGCTGAGGTCGTCGGGCGTGCCTGCCGGCACGGGCGCCTCGGTGGCGAGCTTGGCGCCGAGCTCGGGGTTGAGGTAGGTGCGACCCTCGGCGGCGAGGCGGACCGCCCGGATGAGCTCCTCCTTGGCGGACTCCTTGAGCACGAAGCCCGTGGCCCCGGACCGGAGCGCCTCGCGGGCGAGCTCGGGATCGTTCTGCATGGTCAGCATCACGATGCGCGTCGACGGAGAAGCGGCGCGCAGACGGGGGATCGCGGGCAGGCTCGACCCGTCGGGCATGTTGACGTCAAGGACGAGGACCCGAGGCCGATGGGCCGCGACCCGGCGCTCGGTCAGCGCCACGTCGCCCGCCTCGGAGACCACCGCGAAGTCGGGCTCGGCGTCGAGCAGCATGCGCAGCCCCGCGCGCACGACCTCGTGGTCATCGGCGAGGACGATCGTGATGGTCCCGGCCGGCGGCGGCTCGGCGCTGCCGCTCTCGGTCGTGGCCGAGCCGTCGGGCGCGACCGGGCTCACGGCTCCAGGACTGTGCCGGAATCGATGGTGGTGGGCGACTCGGCGTCCAGCTCGACGGCGCCGCGGACGCGGACCCCGGAGCCGAAGGTGACGTCGCCGTGCACCACCAGCCGGTCGGCCTCGCGCAGCGACGGGGGGCCGGATGGGAACCGCTGCTCGAAGGCATCGATGAGGCGGTAGTAGCGCTTGTCGAGCTCGACGAAGGGGAGGTTGTCGGCGCGGTCGGGCACCGGCTCCACCCGGAGGTCGTCGCCGACCTCGTAGACGTCGGAGCGCAGGACGAGCAGGTCGTCGGTTGTCTTGACCGGGGCGAACCGGGTGCGCGGCACGTGCAGGAGCTCCGCGCCGGGGAAGCTGCCGATCGCGGCGCCCATCGCGCTCTCCAGTTGGATCACCGGCGTCGAGTCCGGGTCGCGAGGGTCGACGGTCTTGCGGTTGATGATCAGCGGCAGCTCCAGCACGCCCTCGGACTGCTCCAGCCGCTCGGCGAGCGCCTGCAGATCCACCCACAGCGTGTTGGTGTTGTACCAGCGCCACTTGCGGAAATCGCGGAACGACTCCTGGTCTTCGTCCGGTGTCTGGGCGCTCTCCCGCAGGACGAGCCGGCCGTCGGCGATGCGCCGGGCCACATGGCCGCCCTTGCGGTCGGCCTCGGTCCCCTGGGCCACCTCCATCAGGAAGGGGATCTCGTTGCCGGCCACATGCGCGGCGATCCGCGCGTCGACGCTGGAGCCGAGATTGTCGGCGTTGGAGATCATCGCGTAGCGGAAGCCGCGCTCGAGCAGAGCGTCGAGCATGCCCGAGCGCCGCAGCGCCCCGTAGACGTCGCCGTGACCGGGCGGGTTCCACTCCAGCGCCGGCGCCTGGGGCCAGCTCACCGGCTCGAGCGTCTCGGCGTCGAGCTTGGGCACGACGGACTGCATGAAGTCGGGCTCGATCCCGTCGCGGCTCAGCTCGGGGTGGCGCGCCAGCTCCTCCAGGGTCGGCTCACGCGTGCTGTCGGAGTCCATGAGCACGAGCGGAAGCTCGACGCCATGGCGCCGGCGCAGAGCGAGCGTCTGCCCGATGATGATCTCCAGAAACGACTTGCCGTCGCGAGCCTCCATGAGCGACTTGGGCTGCTGGAGCCCCATCGTCGTGGCCAGGCCGCCGTTGAGCTTGATCACCACCACCTGGGACAACGCGCGCTCCGGATCGGCCTTTGGCAGATCCTCGAGCGCGGGCACGTCGCCCGCCGGCTCGAGCTCGGCGCTGGGCAACATCGCGGTCTCGCCCTCATCAAGCCGCTGATAGGCGAGCTCAAACGCCCTGATGGCCTCAGGGTGGGCCCCGGCAGCCCGCATCTTCTCCACGGCCGCCCGCATCCCCGCTTCGCTCATGCCGTCCATTGTGCCCTCTGCAGGGGGCAAAGTGGTGTCCGGCTGCGAGATGAAAGGATGCGTGCGTGGAGACCCGGGCGATCAAGCGGCTGGATCGCAGCGTCAGCGTCGTCGGGCTGGGGACGTGGCAGCTCGGCGCCGACTGGGGCGACGTGAGCGAGGACGCGGCCGACAGCGTGCTCGAGACCGCGGTCGACGCGGGCGTGACCTTCTTCGACACCGCCGACGTCTACGGCGACGGACGCTCCGAGACGTTCTGCGGGCGTCTTCACGAGCGCCACCCCGACGTCTTCGTCGCCACCAAGATGGGCCGGCGTGTGGCCCAGGAGACGATCAACTACAACCGCGAGAACTTCCTGGCCTGGAACGACCGCTCGCGGGAGAACCTGGGCACCGAGACGCTCGACCTCGTCCAGCTGCACTGCCCGCCCGACGGGGTGTTCGAGAACGACGCCGTGTTCGACGCGCTGGACGAGATGGTGAGCGACGGCCGGATCGCCGCGTACGGCGCCTCGGTCGAGACGGTCGCGCAGGCGCTGGCGGCGATCGCCCGCCCGAACGTCGCCACCATCCAGATCATCCTGAACTGCTTCCGCCTCAAGCCGCTGGAGGAGGTTCTCCCGGCGGCGCGCGAGGCCGGCGTCGGGGTCATCGCGCGCGTGCCGCTGGCCTCGGGGCTGCTCTCGGGCCGCTATGACGAGAACACCACCTTCGACGCCTCCGATCATCGCAACTACAACCGGGCCGGCGAGGCCTTCGACGTCGGCGAGACGTTCGCCGGAGTGCCCTTCGAGGTCGGCGTCACCGCCGCGCGGGAGCTCTCGGCGCTCGTCGACGACGACTCGACGCTGGCCCAGTTCGCCCTGCGCTGGGTCATCGACCAGCCGGGCGTGAGCACCGTCATCCCGGGGGCGCGCGACCCCGAACAGGTCTCACAGAACGCCGCCGCCGCCGCGCTGTCACCGTTGCGCGCCGCGCAGCTCGACGGCGTGCGCGACGTCTACGACCGCCTCATCCGCGAGCACGTTCACGACCACTGGTAGCGCCCGCGCTCAGCGCTGGCCGTAGTACGCGTTGGGCCCGTGCTTGCGCTGGTGGTGCTTGTCGCGCAGCACGTCGGCCAGCGGCCCACCCTCGGGGGTGAGCATCCGCGTCAGCAGCGCCAGCCGTGCCACCTCCTCCAGCGTGACCGCGACCGTCACCGCAGCGCCGGGGCTCGCGCCCCAGCAGAACGGCGCGTGGCCCCGGACGAGCGCTGCCGGAAGCTCGTCGGCCCGGTCGCCGATCAGCTCGATGAGCGCCGTGCCGGTCTCGCCCTCGTAGTCGCGCTCGACCTCCTCGGCGGTGAGCGGGCGCGTAAGCGGGACCGACTCGGCCATCAGGTCGGCATGCGTGGTGCCCAACAGCGGGATCTCCTGCTCGGCCTGAGCCCATGCCGTCGCCCACGTCGAGTGGGTGTGGACGATCCCTCCGATGCCGTCGAAGGCGTTGTAGAGCGCTCGGTGCGTCGGGGTGTCGGTCGACGGATTGCGGGGGTGGGCGGGGTCCGTTACCACGGGATCCGTGATCACCTCGCCGGTCTCCAGATCGATGAGCACCACGTCATCGGTCGTCATGCGCTCGTAGTCAACGCCGCTGGCCTTGATCGCCATCAGCCCGCGGTCGCGATCCACCCCCGAGACGTTGCCCCAGGTCAGCTTGACCAGCCCGTGAGCGGGCAACGCCAGGTTGGCCTCCAGGACCTCTTGGCGCAGCTGATCGAGATCGGACACGACGATCAGGCAGCGCCGCTCTCGGCGCGGATCCTCTTGAGGCCGTGCAGCAGCGACACGTCGGTGAGACCGAGCGACTCATACAGCGTCCGGTAGATCGCATAGACCCGGTCGTAGACCTCCTTGGCCTCCGCATTCGGGGTGTACGTGGTCGACGCCGACGGACGCGTGGCGTCGATCGCGGCATCGATGCCGTCGTAGACCCCGGCCGCGACGGCGCCGAACAGAGCCGCACCGCGAGCCGGGATCTCCCGCCAGGTGGGAACGTGCACGGTCATCCCACTGGTGTCGGCGATGAGCTGCATCGTCAGGGGGCTGCGCTCGGCGATCCCGCCCACCGCGACGATCTCTGACAGTTCCAGCCCGTGCTCGGTGAAGTTGTCGACGATCCGGCGGTTGCCGAAGGCGATCGACTCCAGCAGTGCCCGGTAGATCTCGCTCGGCGAGCTGTGCAGGGTGAGCCCGAAGATGGCGCCGCTGAGATCGGCGTCGGCCAGGATCGAGCGGTTGCCGTTGAACCAGTCCAGCGCCACCAGGCCCGTCTCGCCGGGGCCCAGCTTGGCCGCCTCGGACTCGAGCCGGGCGTAGGTGTCGCGGTCCCCGCCCAGGGTCCTGACGAACCAGGCCAGCATGTCCCCCACCGCCGCCTGTCCGGCCTCATAGCCGTAGAGCCCGGGGAGGATGCCGTCGCGCACGACCCCGGTGATCCCGGGCAGCCGCACCTCGTCGGGGCTGACGATCATCGAGCACGTCGAGGTCCCGATCACGGTGACGAACGTCGCCGGGCTGGTGACCCCCGCGCCGGGCACCGACACCCACGCGTCGACGTTGCCGACGGCGACGGCGACGCTCTCGGTCAGGCCCAGGCGCCCGGCGCGCTCGGCCGTGAGCGTGCCGGCCCGGGTCCCCAGGGGGACGAACTCGGTCCCGAGCTTCTCCGCCGGGTTCGAGAATCCGGGGTAGGCCGCCTCGAAGTATGCGGTCGGCGGCAGGCCGTCGGCCGGCGACCACATCGCCTTGTACCCCGCGGTGGCGCTCTGGCGGACCTCATGTCCGGTGAGGTGCCAGATGATCCAGTCGGTCGCCTCGATGAATGCGGCGCAGGAGTCGTAGACCTCGCGATCCTCGGCCCACACCTCGATGAGCTTGGGGAAGTACCACTCCGAGGAGATGCGGCCGCCGTAGCGCTCCAGGAACGGCTCGCCGCGCTGAAGTGCCACGTCGTTGAGGCGATCTGCCACCGGCTGGGCGGCGTGGTGCTTCCACAGCTTGGGCCAGGCGTGCCGGCGCTCGCGGAACGCGGGAAGCGTGCACAGCGGCGTGCCGTCCTGCGTCACCGGAAGCACCGTGCACGAGGTGAAGTCAACCCCCAGACCGACCACCTCGTCGGGCGCGACGCCGGCGTCTCCGACCGCGGCCGGGATACCGTCGTCCAGGACCTTGACCCAGTCGTCGGGGTCCTGCAGCGCCCAGTCGGGCGGCAGTCGCTCACCGGTGGACGGCAGCTCGCGGTCGATGACCGCGCTGGGGTACGGCACGACGCTGACGCCGAGCTCCTCCCCGCTGCGCGCATCGAGGACCAGTACGCGGCCGGACTCGGTCCCGTAGTCGATGCCGATGGTGCACTCGCGGCCGCTCACGGCCGTACGGTCAGGCCTCGGGCTGCTGGGCCGCCGCGCCGTTGCCGACGTTGGCCTCCTGCCGGGCGCGCCGGTACTCCTCCACCACGATGTCGGTCAGCTCCTCCACCGAGGTCTCCGCCGTCGGCTTGTCGAGGGCGATTACCCCCTCCTGGATGAGGTTGACCCGGTCGCAGGCCGTCAGCACGTGCACGTAGTTGTGCAGGATCATGATGATCGAGACGTTGCCCTCATTCTTCAGGCGCTCGATCAGGTCGAGGATCATCGCGCCTTCCTTGGCGCCCATGGCGGCCAGCGGCTCGTCGAGCAGGATGATGTCCGCGTCGCCGGAGATCGTGCGAGCGACGGCGATGGCCTGGCGCTGACCGCCGGACAGGCGCGCCACCGGGACGTCGATGCGCGGGATGTTGATCCCGATCTGGTCCAGCGCCTTGCGCGCCTCCCGCTTCATGATCGCGTTGGCAAGGAACGGGATCGGCTTGGTGACCTTCTCCCGCCGCAGGAACATGTTGTGGTAGACGGTCAGCTCGTTGATCAGCGCGAGGTCCTGGAAGACGGTGTCGACGCCGTGCTGACGAGCGTCGTCCACGCTCTTGGGCGAGTACTCCTCGCCCTTGCACCACATCGTCCCGGCGTCCTGCTTCTGGAAGCCGCACAGGATCTTGATCAGCGTCGACTTGCCGGCGCCGTTGTCTCCGAGCAGCCCCAGCACTTCGCCCTTGCGCAGGTGGAGGTTGATGTCGCGCAGCGCCACGGTGGGACCGAAGCGCTTGGCGATGTGCTCGACGCGCATGACATCGTCGTCCGCCGTGACGGGGCCGACGATCTTCTCCGCGGAGGTCGTGTTATCCGCCACGGCCCGATCCCGTCCGGACGCGCGATACGTAGGTGTTGAAGGCCATCGCGATCAGGATCGCCAGGCCGAGGTAGAAATAGAAGTAGTTCGCGCTGACGCCCTTGATGTTCAGGCCATCCTGGAGGATCCCCAGGAAGATCGCGCCGATGAACGCCCCGATCACCGTCCCCGACCCGCCCTGCAGCAGGGTACCCCCGATCACCGCGGCCGAGATCGCCTGGAACAGGATGGCGTTGGAGCCTGAAGGGTCCGGCGTCGTTGTCGAGGCACGGACCGCCTCCAGAATCCCGACGAATCCGGCAAGGAGCGCGCACATGACGAAGTTGCCCGTGAGCACCCGCCTGGTCCGGACGCCTGCCTCGGAGGCGCCGAGACGATTTCCGCCCACCGAGACGGTGTAGATACCCCATCGCGTGAACGACAGGACGACCTGGAGGACGAGCGTGATCCCGATCGCCCAGAACAGCTCCGAGTAGGTGCCCCCGCCGAAGATCTGAGCGAACGTCCCCACCTTCACGATCGAGGTTCCGGGCGTGGTGACCTGCGTCGCGTGGGAGACGATCAGCGTCAGGCCATCCAGCGTGAACAACGTGCCCAGCGTGGCCACGAACGAGGAGATCCCGACGAAGGCGATCACAAGCCCGTTGAACAGGCCCACCAGCATCGCCACGAGCAGCGCGCCGATCATCGAAGGGATCAGGGGCAGGCCGACGTTCGCGCTCAGCTTGTAGAAGATGAACGGCGTGAACAGGTACACGGCGCCGATCGAAAGGTCGATCTCGCCGTTGATCATCACGAATACCTCGCCCGCCGCCAGGATCGCGAACGGCGCGAAGTAGGGGAGCAGCGCATTGATGCTCGACGTGGTCAGGAAGTGGCTGCTGGTGGTCGCGAAATAGATGAACGCGATCAGCGTGACCACGATGATGCTGCCCTCGCGCAGCGTCAGGAAGCGCTGCCCGAGGCTCAGCGCCCCCCCGCGGCGGGCCCAGCCTGACTCTGGGCCCTTGGGAGGAGGCGCTGTAACCGTCTTGTCCGACGCGGTGGCCATGTCTCCGGCCGCGTAGCCTACGCCTTCGAGACCCCGGCCGACGTGCTGGTGCCCTCGTACCGGCTCTTCGTGCTGTTGTAGGGCGCCACGGTCGTCTTGTCCAGGAACTTCAGGCCCGTGTTGACGTCGGCGATGCCGGTCAGGGTCTGTGACGCCTGGTACATGTACAACTGCAGGATGGGCAGGAAGCCCTGCAGGTAGGGCTGCTGGTCGATCGTGAACTGCAGCGCGCCCGACGCCACCGTCTGCTGGGTGATCGGGGTGAGGTCGTAGCCACCACCCTTCACCTTGCCGATCAGGTTCTGCTTCTGGATCGTCTGGCCGACGCTCTGCGTGCTGCCGCCGTCGACCGCGAAGAAGCCCTTGAAGCTGGAATGGGCCGTGATGTACGCCTGGATCGTCGACAGCTCCTGCGTGAGGGCCGCTCCGGTCGCGGCGACGTGCGTCTTGATGCTCGGGTGCTTCTTGAGCGTCGCCTGAGCGCCGTCGATGCGCGGCTGGATGTTCAGCGAGCCTGGGGTGGCGATGAACAGCGCGACGTCACCGGACGGGACGAGCTGGGCGATGTGGTCCCCCATCTCCTGACCGGAGACGAACAGGTCCTGGCCGATGTAGGCCAGGCGCGGGTTGCCGGCGGCGTCCGCGTTGTAGGCAACCACCGGGATCTTGGCGGCGAGCGCTTTGCTGGTGGGAGAGTTGAACGCGGTCAGGCTGATCAGCGCAACGGCGATGCCGTCGACGCCGGCGCTGACGGCGCTGTTGAACGCACTCACCATCTCACCGACGTTGCTGTTCGCCGACCCGGTCCATTGGTAGGAGCACCCCAGCAGCTTGCAGGCGTCGGCGGCGCCATTCTGCGTCGGGGTGAAGAACGGATTGGTGGTGACGTGGTTGACGAAGGTGAACTTGTAGGCCTTGCTGACGCCGAAGATCCCCGCGGCCGCGCTTCCCCCGGTGGCCGCCGAGGCGGAGCCGGTGGCAGTGGCGCTGCTCGACGAGCTGGAGCTGCTGCTCGAGCTCGAGCCTCCGCACGCCTGCAGGATCAATGCGCCGATACCGGCGGCGCCGCCGGTCAGCGCGGTGCGGCGGGTGACCTGCCGCATCTTCTTGAAGGGAGTGTCCTCCTCCTTGCGCTCATCCCATTCCAGCCGCTCGAGTGCGTCATGGACGACGTCTTCTTCTTTAGACATCTGGTGCTCCTCCTCTCCGGGACCTCCAACCTCGCAACCGTTTCAGACGCGGGGTTGGTTGTCCAATCACATTAACCGAGGCTAAACCTCTTGCGCAACCCACCTGCAAGGTGGCGTTCAGTTGCGGCGGTTGTGGGTCTCTTCTCCTGTGCAGCCGCGCGCATGTTAGCGATCACATCAAATCCCTGTCAATCGCTTGGCGGCGGCACCGCGGTACTGGCGCGGACGACGAGCTCAGGCGGCACGAGCGAACCCGTGGGGGGACGGTCGCCCGCCTGGACGCTCTCGATCGTCCGCACCAGCACCCGCAGACTGCGGCTCCCCACTTCGCCGAAATCCTGGCGAACGGTGGTCAACGGCGGGGTGAAGTAGGGCGACTCCGGGATGTCGTCAAAGCCCACCACGCTGATCTCCTCCGGGATGCGCCGCCCCGCCTCGTTCATGGCCCGCAGCAGTCCCAGCGCCATCTGGTCGTTGGAGACGAACACAGCGGTCAGCGAGCGGTCCCGGGTCAGCCGGCGGCCCAGGTGGTAGCCCGCGCGCGCGCTCCAGTCGCCGATGAGCGGCTCGGGGCGGGGTGCGCCGGCGGCCTCGAGCGTCGCCCGCCAACCGCTGGCCCGCAGCTGGGACTCGATCGAGCTGAGCGGCCCCGTGATGTGGTGGACGGTCGCGTGTCCAAGGTCGAGCAGGTGACGCGTCGCCAGCGTGGCCCCCTCGGCCTGATCGACCGCCACCACTGGGATTCCACGGTCCGGCCCGGCCTCCACGGCCACCAGCGGGACGTCCAGCGGAGCGTGCAGGAGCGCCTCGGCGGACTCCTCCTCGGAGACGATGACGAGGATCCCGTCGACGCCCTGCACCCGAAGCCGCTCGATGGCCTGGACCACCGACGCACGGTCGAGTGCCTTGAGGCTGGCCACCATGATGAAGTAGCCCGCCTCGTGGGCCGCCCGCTCGATGCCGAACAGCGTCGACGCCGGCCCGTAGAGCGTCGTGTCGAAGCTGACCACGCCCAGCGTGCGGGTCCGGCCGGTGGCCAGGGCGCGGGCGATCGAGTTGGGGCGATAGCCGAGCTCGCTCATGGCGGCCAGGACGCGCTCGCGTGTCTGCGGGCTGACATGCCGGCTGCCGTTGATGACCCGCGAGACCGTCTGGTGCGAGACTCCCGCCAGCCGCCCGACGTCCGACATGATCGCTGGCCGCCGGGGCCGCGACGGGGCTTTCTCGTCGTCCTCGACGTCCATCACTCCGCTCCTCTCCAACGCTCCGCCCACCCGGAGCACGCCGCGATGTTAGCGCTAACGGACGATCCGCGCTCCCGGGCCGGGCTCGACCTCCAGCGCGCCGGACGGCGGCTGGGTGTCGGGCGGCATCAGCCCGAGCACGTGGCCGCCGAAGCCGCCCCCCACGATCCGCGCCCCGATGGCGCCCGCGTCCACGAGCGCCTGCACGGTCCGTTCCACGGTTGGGGTCGAGATGGCAAAGCAGTCACGGAGGCTGGCGTGTGAGGCGTTGAGCAACTCGCCGACGCGCTCGAGGTCCCCGTTCGACAGGGCCGCCACGGTGTCCTGCACGCGGGCGTTCTCGGTGACGACGTGGTGGGCGCGGGCACGCAGCGGCTCGGGCAGCTCCTCCACGCGCTCGAGCGTCGCGTCCCGCAGGCTCTCGACGCCGAGCAGTTCGGCGGCGCGGACGCACTCCGCGCGGCGCCGGTTGTAGCCGTCAGCGGTGTCGTCGTCGCCGCCGGCGTTGGCATGGCGCTCGCCGGAGTCCAGCGTGACGAGCCGGTAGCCGTCGAGCTCGAGCGCCACCGGCGTGACCTCGAGCGACTGAAAGTCGATCCGCAGCGCGCTCTCCGGCTCGCCGAACAACGACGCGATCTGGTCCAGCAGGCCGGTCTGGGCGCCCACCCACTTGTTCTCCACGCGCGAGCACAGGCGTGCGAGGTCGAGGCGGTCGGGGGGCGCGACGTCGGCGACGGCGAGCAGGGCCAGGCAGAGCGCCACCTCCAGCGCGGCCGACGAGGACAGCCCCGAGCCGCGCGGCACCGAGCCGGTGATCTCCAGCCGCGCGGGGACCAGTGGGCAGCCGGCGGCGCTCAGCTCGGCGACCGCGCCGCGGGCAAACGCCCTCCAGCCGGCGACCGGGGCGACCGCGTCCAGCGCGAACGTGTCGTGGGAGTCGAGGTCGGAGGCGATGACCTGAAAGCGGTCCTCGTCGGTGCGGGTGGCCCGCACCGTGACCCCGTCGCTGATCGCGAACGGCAGCGCCAGACCCTCGTTGTAGTCCGTGTGCTCGCCGATCAGATTCACGCGCCCGGGCGCGAATGCCGTCGCCCTGTCAGCCACTCTGTAATCTCCCGCGGGTGCCATTCATCGACAACATTCTCCAGCCAACGCATCTGCTTGTCGTTCTCGGCATCGCGCTGCTGGTACTGGGGCCCAAGCGACTCCCCGAGGTGGGGCGCGCCATCGGCCGGGGAATTCACGACATGAAGAGCGCCATCGACGACGTCAAGCCCAGCCGTGAGGAGCTGCTGGGAACCGCGGAGGCCGATGTGCCGGCCGCGGCGGCGGACCGCAAGGTCTGACCGAAGTCGGTCCCGGGCGCCCAACATGCCGGCGCAGTGGGGGCTCCTTTCCACCGCGCGGATCAACGACGCGTTCATCGAGGGCGTGGCGCAGTCGAGCCGCTCCGCGGTGCTGGCCGTCGCCAGCCGTGACCGAGGGCGGGCCGAGCGGTACGCCTCTGAGCGCGGGATCGAGCGCGCCTACGACAGCTATGAGGCGCTGCTGGCCGATCCGGACATCGACGCCGTCTACATCTCGCTGCCCAACTCGCTGCACCTGGAGTGGACCGGCCGGGCGCTGGAGGCGGGCAAGCACGTGCTGTGCGAGAAGCCGCTGAGCCGCCGCGAGGCCGACGTGCGGGCGGCGTTCGACCTGGCCGAGCGCCACGACCGTCTGCTCATGGAGGCGTTCATGTATCGCCATCACCCGCAGACCGCGCGCCTGGTGGAGCTCGTCGGGTCCGGCGCGATCGGCCGCCTGCGGCTCGTCCGCGCCGCCTTCAGCTTCCACTTCGACGATCCGGGAGACGTGCGCCTGAGCGCCGATCTGGAGGGAGGCGCGCTGATGGACGTCGGCTGCTACTGCGTGAGCGCATCGCGGCTGCTGGCCGGCGAGCCGGAGCTCGTGTGCGGCATGCAGGTGATTGGCGGTGACGGCGTCGACGTCACCTTCAGCGGCTGGATGCGGTTCCCCGGCGACGTGATCGCCCACTTCGACAGCGGGCTGATCCTCGACGATCGCTTCGACCTGGAGATCGTCGGTGAGGAGGCCAGCCTCTACCTCCCCGATCCGTGGCACTGCGTGACGCCGCGGATCGAGCTGCGCCGCGGCACACGCCGTCGAGGTCATCGAGGTCGCGCCGGGCAACCCCTACGGCCTGGAGGCCGACAACCTGGCCGCGGCCATCACGCGGTGAGGCCGCCCCGCTGCTGGGCCGCGCCGACGCCGAAGGGCAGGCGCGTGCGATCGAGGCGCTCTACGCCTCGGCGGATTCAGGGGCGCCGGTCGCGCCGCCCGCGCACTGACCGCCCGGGCCGGTCCGCCCCACGGTGTCGTTCGTTGTTGCCGGCGCGGTCAGGCGACCGACATCGACGGCGAGAAGCCGGAGGAGCGCCGCCCGTTGCCGCTGGCCGACGCACGCGGCGCGAGCCGGCTGCCGTGCCGGGCTGTCGGCGGTCACGAGGTTGAAGCGAATCCGCACCTCGGTCCCGCCCGTGGCGCGCGACACGATCGCGAAGTCGTCGCTCACCTCGGAGATCAGCCCCAGCCCCAGGCCCAGCCCGGGACGATCGGCGCGCGGCTTGAGACCGCAGCCGTCATCGGAGATGAGGATCCAGAGCTCCCCGGAGGCAAGCGCGGCATTCACATAGATGAGGCCCGGGCCGCCGCGATACGCGTGCAGCACCGCATTGGTCATGGCCTCCGACGCCGCCAACCGCACGGCGTCGATCTGGCTGGGTGTCGCCCCGGCCTTGGCGGCGAAGTCCGCCAGCTTGCCTCGCCCGTCGGCGACGGAGCCGGCTGACGCCTCGTAGGTCTCGTTGAGATTCCGCACAACGCTGTGCATATGCGATCTTGTACCCGGACGCGACTCAGATTAAGCACCCCCGTTGCTCCGCCGGTCACCTACGTTGCAATGCGTACGATGCAGCGATGCCCGTGCTTTCTGACGATCGGGGGCTGACAGGGAATGTCGCGCTCTAACGTCGCGCTCGTCACGGGCGCCGCCAGCGGGATCGGCCGTGCGGTGGCTGGGCGCATGGTCCACGACGGATTCGAGGTGCTCTCCGTCGACCTCCACCCCGACCCGGACGGGCCCGGGACGCCCCACGAGGCCGACCTGACGAGCGCGGACGCCAACGCCGCCGCGGTGGCCGCCGCGGTCGATCGCTTCGGCGGCCTGGACGTGATCGTGGCCGGCGCCGGCATCCAGCACGTCGCGCCCATCCAGGAGTTCCCCATCGAGCGCTGGGAGACGATCATCGCGCTCATGCTGACCAGCCCATTCCTCCTCGCCCGCCAGGGCTGGGAGGCTCTGTCGGCGTCGGGCTCCGGCCGCTTCATCGCCATCGCCTCGGCCCACGGGCTGGTGGCCTCCCCCTACAAGGCCGCGTACGTCTCGGCCAAGCACGGCCTGCTGGGCTTGGTCAAGACGCTCGCCCTGGAGGGCGCCGAACGCGGGATCGCCGCCACCGCCGTGTGCCCCGGCTACGTCCGCACTCCCCTGGTGGAGGCCCAGATCCCCGACCAGGCGCGCGCGCACGGGATCTCCGAGGAGCGGGCGCTCGAGGAGGTCATCCTCGCCCCCCACGCCGTGAAGGAGCTGATCGAGCCCTCCGAGGTGGCCGACGTGGTGGCGTTCCTGGCGGGGCCGGGTGGGCGGTCGTTCACCGGGGTGCCGGTGACGATGGACATGGGGTGGACCGCTCGGTAGGCGCTTCGGCAGGCTCTGGGCGGACTGCTCGGCTTCCGTGTTGCGTCTGCCCTGGGTATGAGGCGCACGTCAACGGCGGACTTGGGAGGGCGGACGCGAGCGTGGGCGGCGAGCCAACCGGCCGTGCGAGGGGGCAAAAGTCGACAAACTGGGATTCCGCCGCCCGATTTGTCGCGAAATGCCTGCTATACGCGCATTTTCGGAAAACCAGGCGAAGGGTTCCTCGGTTTTTCACAAAATGCGCCCTCCCTCCAGAGCTCGCCGCCACCCCGCGTCCCTCACTCGAAAGCCCGCCGTTGACGTTCGCCCCATACCCAGGGCAGACGCCCCAAGGACCCCACCCCCGCGCGCGCCCAACATTGACATGGTTGTGTCAAGGTTGCTAGCCTCACCCCGATGCGAGACTTCCTAGCCGCGATCCGCGAGCGCGTCATCGTCTTTGACGGGGGCATGGGCGCGACGCTCGAGCAGTTCGACCTGAGCCTGGAGAAGGACTACCGCCTCCCCGGCCGCTGCCACGAGGCGCTGGTGCTCAACCGCCCCGACGTGATCGAGGGCGTCCATGCCTCGATGCTCGACGCGGGGGCCCAGGTGCTCGAGACCGACACGTTCCAGGCCAGCCGGCTGAAGCTCGGCGAGTGGGGCCTGGAGGCTCACACGCACGAGATCAACCTCAAGGCGGCGCAGATCGCCCGCAAGGCGGCCGGCGAGGATCGCTTCGTGGCCGGCGCCATCGGCCCCACCGGCTTCCTGCCGGCGTCCGACGACGCGACGCTGGGACAGATCACCTTCCCCGAGCTCCAGACCGTGTTCGCCGAGCAGGCCACCGGCCTCATCGAGGGCGGCGTGGACCTCGTCATCATCGAGACCACCCAGGACATCCTGGAGCTCAAGGCCGCCGTGTTCGGCGTGCGCCAGGCGGCCAAGGAGCTCGGCCGCGCGGTCCCGATCCAGTGCAGCGTCTCGCTCCTGCCCAACGGCGGCAAGATGCTCCTGGGCACCGACATCAGCGCGGTGCTGGCCACGCTGGAGGCGCTGAAGGTCGACGTCATCGGTCTCAACTGCTCCACCGGCCCCGAGGACATGCGCGACGCCGATCCGCTTCCTGGGCGAGTTCAGCTCGGTGCCCGTGCACTGCATCCCCAACGCCGGCCTGCCGCTGCAGGGCCCCAACGGCGAGACCATCTTCCCCGAGAAGCCCGAGCCGCTGGCCGCCACCCTCGGCGAGTTCGTCGAGCGCTACGGCGTATCGATCGTCGGCGGCTGCTGCGGCACCACCCCGGCCCATATCGAGGCGATGGCGGAGCGCGTCAAGGATCGAATCGGACCCCACCCAGCCCGCGCCCGGAGCGGCGCCCGGCGCACGTGAGCTCGATGATCGCGGCCACCCCGATGGTCCAGTCCCCGCGCCCCACGATCGTCGGCGAGCGCGTGAACTCACAGGGCTCGCGCAAGGCCAAGGAGACTGCTGCTGGCCAACGACTACGACGGCCTGCTCGTCGTCGCCGAGGACCAGGTCACCGGCGGCGCCCACGTGCTGGACATCTGCGTGGCGCTGACCGAGCGCCAGGACGAGGCCGACCAGATGCGCGAGGTCGTCAAGCGGATCTCACTGACCCAGCCCGCCCCGATCCAGATCGACTCGACCGAGCCCGACGTGATCGAGACCGCCCTGCAGCAGATCCCCGGGCGCGCGATCGTCAACTCGATCAACCTCGAGGCCGGCCGCGACAAGCTCGACAAGGTCGTTCCGCTGGCCACGGAGCACGGCGCCGCGGTGATCGCGCTGACCATCGACGAGGTCGGGATGGCCAAGACCGCCGAGCGCAAGCTGGAGATCGCCCAGCGGATCACCGAGCTGTGCTGCGAGGAGCACGGCATGGACCCCGACGCGCTCATCTTCGACTGCCTGACCTTCACCCTGACCACCGGCGACCCGGAGTGGCGGCCGAGCGCCGTGGCCACGATCGAGGGGATCCGCGCCATCAAGACCGAGATCCCCGGCGTCCAGACGTCGTTGGGCGTCTCCAACGTCTCCTTCGGCGTGGGCCTGCCCGCGCGCTCGGTGCTCAACAGCGTGTTCCTGCACCACTGCGTGGAGGCGGGGCTTGACCTGGCCATGGTCAACCCCAACCACATCACTCCGTACTCCGAGATCTCCGCCGACGAGCGCGAGCTGGCCGACGACCTCGTCTTCGACCGCCGCGACGACGCGCTGGAGCGCTACATCGCCCACTTCGAGTCCAAGGGGCCGGCCGAGGACGGACGCCGGCAAGGTCGACCCCACCGAGGGGATGGAGCCCGAGGAGGCGCTGCACTTCCACATCCTGCGCCGCAAGAAGGAGGGCGTGGAGGACTGGATCGACGCGAGCGTCGAGAAGATCGGCGCCGTCCCCACCCTCAACACGGTGCTGCTGCCCGCGATGAAGGAGGTCGGCGACAAGTTCGGCGCCGGCGAGCTGATCCTCCCCTTCGTGCTCCAGTCCGCCGAGGTCATGAAGCGGGCCGTGGCCCAGCTTGAGCAGTACCTCGACAAGCTCGAGGGCTACACCAAGGGCACGGTCGTTCTGGCCACGGTGTTCGGCGACGTGCACGACATCGGCAAGTCGCTGGTCAACACGATCCTCACCAACAACGGCTACTCCGTGGTGGATCTGGGCAAGCAGGTGCCGATCTCCACGATCCTCGAGGCCGCCGTCGAGCACAAGGCCACGGCCATCGGCCTGTCGGCGCTGCTGGTCTCGACGTCCAAGCAGATGCCCGCCGCGGTCCAGGAGCTGCACGAGCGCAAGCTCGACTTCCCGGTGCTGATCGGCGGGGCCGCCATCAACCGCAACTTCGGCCTGCGCATCCTCTACCCCCACGGCACCGAGGCCGACGACGTCTATGAGCCCGGCGTCTTCTACTGCAAGGACGCATTCGAGGGCCTGGCCAAGATGGACCAGATGATCGATCCCGAGCGTCGCCAGGAGCTGGTGGAGAAGACCCAGGAGGCGGCGCAGAAGCTCCGCGACACCCCGCAGCAGATCGACGAGGACGCACCCGACGTCACCGACGCGACGGTCCGCAGCGCCGCGGCCACCGACACGGCGATCCCCGAACCCCCGTACTGGGGCGTGCGCGAGCTCGAGGTACCGATGGACGAGATCTACCGCCACCTCGACACCCACGTGCTGTTCAAGCTGCACTGGGGCGGGCGCGGCGTCAAGGGCGACGCGTGGACACAGCTGCTGCGCGACGACTTCCAGCCCCGGCTGGAGCGGATGTGGCGTGAGCAGACCTACCTGCACCCCCGCGCGCTGCTCGGCTACTTCCCGTGCAACGCCGACGGCAACGAGCTCATCGTGTGGGACCCCGAGGACTTCGATCCCGCCGCCCCGCGCGAGCTGCATCGCCTCGTCTTCCCCCGCCAGCCCCGCCACGACCGGATCTGCCTGGCCGACTTCTATCGCCCCCTGAACTCGTCCCACCCACCCCAGCCGGACGTCGTCGCCCTGCAGGCGGTGACCGCCGGCGAGGAGGTCACGGAGCTGATGGCCTCACTGGAGGCCGAGGGCGAGTTCGCCGAGCAGCTGTTCGTGCACGGCCTCGGCGTCCAGACCGCCGAGGGGATGGCCGAGTGGGTGCACGCACGGGCGCGCTCCGAGCTCGGGGCCACCCCCACCCAGGGCCGGCGCTACTCGTGGGGCTATCCGTCCTGCCCCGAGCAGTCAGAGCTGACCAAGGTCTTCGACCTGCTCGACGCACCGTCGATCGGCCTGCGCCTCTCCGGCGGGTTCGCGGTCGAGCCCGAGCAGTCGACGCTGGCGATCGTCGCCCACCATCCCCAGGCGGTGTACTTCGGCATGAAGTCCGGGATGCTGCCGAAGACCGCCAAGCAGGCCGCCGACGAGCTCATCGCCGGGACCGAGAAGGACCCGACCCGCATGGCCTCGCTGCCCGACTCGGACCCCGCCGGGGCCCCCGAGGACGAGCCCGCGCTGGCCGAGGCGTAGCACCCGCCGATCCCCCGTAATACAGGCGCTTTTGGCGCCCCGCCTCGGGCAGCCGTCCAGAAACCCTCAAAGGGGGGATAAGCATTTGATCAACCCCGCCGATATCACGCCGGGTGAGGTCGCGGTTTCTTGATGCATCACTCCCACGGACGGGAGCTGGGCGGGGACACACACCGGCGCCGCCCGCCGACACCGGAATCCCGGTCGCGCCGGCGGCTGTCCTGATCACGGACTGCGCGCGGCGGATCGTGCACCTCGAGGGCGGCGCCTTCGACGCCCACGGCCTGCACACCGAGAGCTGGATCGGTCAGACGATCGAGCAGGTCCTGCCCGGCGACGTGGTGCCGATCCTGCTGCCGCGCTACGAGGTCGCGCTGCGCGGGGAGCCGCAGGCGTTCGAGTACCGCACCCATGACGGCACGCGCCTGTACTCCGTGCAGCTCGTGCCCGTTCCGGGCGCCGACGGCGCGATCGCCACCGTGGTGGCGATCATGCAGGACATCGCCGCTCGCGTGACCGTGACCTCGAACCTCGCGCGCAGCGAGGACCGCCTGCGCGAGGCCGAGCGCATGGTTGGAGTGGGGAGCTGGGAGCTGGTCGTCGCCACCGGCGAGATCACCTACTCGGCCGGCCTGGCCCGCCTGCTGGAGCTCGAGGAGGACCAGCCGCTGGACAAGGACACCCACCTGGAGCTGGTCCACCCCGCCGACCGTGAGCTGGTGGCCGCGATCGGCGAGCGGTGCGTGCTGAAGGGATCGACGAGCTGCGAGTACCGGGTGGTTCTGCCCAGCGGCACCACGCGCATCCTGTCACTGCATGCCGAGGCGATCACGCTGCCCGACGGCCGCCGGGAACACCTCCGCGGCGCCGTCCTCGACGTCACCGCCGAACGCGAGGCCGATCGCCAGCGCCTGGCCACCGAGTACCTGTTCCGCCAGGGGTTCGACGGGTCGCCGATCGGCATGGCGCTCACCGACCCGGTGGAGGGCCGCTGCGTCCGCATCAACGACGCGATGTGCCGCCAGCTGGGACGCGCGCGGGAGGACGTCATCGGCGGTTCGCTCGTCGGCTTGGCTCTCGACGAGAACCAGACGGCTCTCCGCCGCGCCCGCGAGGACATGCTGCGTGGCGACTGTGACGCCTTCACCGCCGAGATGCGCTACCTGCGCAGCGACGGCAGCGAGGCCTGGGGGCTCCTGCACTGGGCGCCGGTCCGCCGCGAGGACGGCTCCGTCGAGGCCTTCCACTCCCAGCTGGTGGACATCACCGACCGCAAGGAACGCGAGTTTCAGCTCGAGCATGACGTGGGCGAGGCCCTGTGGCTGGACCGGATCCGCGACGCCCTGGACGAGGACCGCTTCGTCCTCTACGCCCAGCCGATCGTCGATCTGATGACGGGGCAGACCGTCCAGCACGAGCTCCTGTTGCGGATGCGCTCAGAAGACGGGCAGATCATCGCGCCCGGCGAGTTCCTCCCGGCCGCCGAGCGCTACGGGCTCATCTCCGAGATCGACCGCTGGGTCATCCGCCAGGCCGTGCAGATCGCCTCCGAGGGCGTGCCCACCGAGTTCAACCTGTCGGGCCGCTCGATCGGGGACCCGGACATCCTGCGCGAGCTGGCCACGGCCATCGAGGAGTCCGGGGTCGACCCATCGCTGTTGGTGGTGGAGGTGACCGAAACCGCCTTCGTCGGCCAGACCGAGGCCGGCCGGGCCTTCGCCCAGCGCGTGCGGGAGCTCGGCTGCCGTCTGGCCCTCGATGACTTCGGCACCGGTTTCTCCAGCCTCAGCTACCTCAAGCATCTCCCGGCCGATCACCTCAAGATCGACATCGACTTCGTGCGCGAGCTGACCTCCAGCGAGACCGACGCCCGCGTCGTGCGCGGGATCGTCGGCCTGGCCCGCGAGTTCAACCAGACGACGATCGCCGAGGGCGTCGAGGACGAGGAGACGCTGATCCTGCTCCGCGAGATGGGCGTAGACCTGGCCCAGGGTTACCTCTTCGGGCGTCCCGCCCCGATGGCGGCAGGCGCCCGCGGCGCCGGTCGCGTCCCGGCCAAGTGCCCGGGCCTGGCCGCCGCCTCGGACCAGGACCCGGTCGAGATCGTCACGGCCGCCTTCGACGCGTTCGCCCGCCGCGATCTGCCGGCGATGCTCGAGCGGTGCCATGCGGACTTCGTGCTGAGGTCCTTCGCGACCGCTCAGCGAGCCGAGCGCACCACCCCCTACCGCGGCCACGAGGGCGTCCACGCCTATCTACGCGACGTCGCGACGATCTGGGAGGAGCTCACCCTCACCCCCCTGACCTTCCGCGACGCCCAGCAGTCGGTGATCGGCTTCGGGCGCGTGGAGGGACGGCGCCCCGGGGAGCGCATCCTGAGCAGCATCATGTGGGTGGTGCGGCTGAGCGGGGACCTCATCGCGTCGATCGAGGTGTTCCAGGCCGCCGGCGGCCCGTCGCTGAGCTCGTCGCAGATCGAGCGCCTCCGGCAGGGCTCGCCCAGCCCCACACGGAACGGCGCGCCCAGCCCCGCGGGGCACGCTCACCCCGCGGCTCGCGCCCGAACCTAGCCGCGGCCCGTCTAGCTGTGACTGTCCAGCGCGCTCGAGTGGCGCGACTGGGCGCGGTGCGACCGCGCGGGCAGCTTGACCGGGGCGGCGTGCATCGCGCGCAGGCGCACCTCGCGCCAGGACATCCCCTCCTTCAGCAGGGCAGGGGTGCCCATCAGGATCGCGGTGGACACCTCCACGGCCTGGAGGATGACGCCGTAGGCGACGCCGGTGCCCAGGCCGACATGCCAGCCGGTGTGCAGGACGGCGGCGCAGGCGGCCTGGAAGACGCCCAGGTTGGCCGGCGTCGCCGGCAGGACGGCGGTGATGTTGACGGCGAACAGGACCGCCGCGGCGGCGGCCCACCCGGCCTGATGGTTGAGGCCGAGGGCGACGAGCAGGATGTAGCAGGATGCCCACTGAAGCCCCCACGCCCCGAGCTGCGCGACAGTAGCGATCGCCCCGAGCTTGGGGCGGCGGAACACCGCGAGACCGGCACGGACGCGGGTCATACCCCGGCGCGCCTGGGCCATGAGCGCCTGGAGGCGGCCGAACCGGCTGCCTCCGTGGCGCAGGACCAGCGGAGCGAGAAGCACGATCACCAGCAGGGCCAGCGGCGCCACGGCCGCCACCACCAGAGCGTTCTGATGGCCGTTGAACAGGTCGACCGAGGAGAACATGACCGCGCCCAGCACGATCAGGGCGACGATGTTGAGCAGGGTCTGGGAGACGACCGTGCCCAGCACGACCGGGAGGTGCTCGCGAGGGCGGCCGGTGCGCCGCGCCACCACGAGGGCGCGCGAGGGCTCGCCGAGCCGCGCGGGTAACGTCGAGGACATCAGGACGCCGATGAACGTGCCCTGCATCGCGTCCGAGAGCTTGACCCGCGCCTTGGGCAGCGCGGCGCGCAGGATGGCGAGCCAGGACACGGCGCGCAGGGCCATGGCGCCGCACATCACGGCGAGGGCCAGGATCACGAAGGACGGGCTGGACGCCAGCAGCGCCTGGGCGATGTTGCCCAAGCCGATCGTGCTCAGCGCCTTGTAGGCCAGAAGCAGGGCGCCCACCGAGACGACGGCCATGCCACCGCGGCGCGCCGCGGTGGCCAGGGGGCTGCGGCGCGACGCGGGGGCCGGCTCCAGGCTCGGCAGCCGGCGCGCGGCCACGTGGGGCTTGAGGTCGGCGGCGCGGACGCCGACGGCGACGGCAGCGCGCTGCAGCGGCCGGGTCGGGGCGGGCACGGCGATGGCCTCCTCGTAGGCCGCGATCACCTGATCGGCCACCGCCGGCCAGGCGAAGCGCTCGACGTCGGCGGCGGCGGCCCGGGCCATGTCGCGGCGCCGCTCGGGCTCGTCGTAGAAGTCACGCAGGGCCTCCGCCAGCGCCTGCGGGTCGCCCGGCGGCACGAGCACGCCGTCGACGCCGTCGCGCACCACGTCGCGGTAGCCGGCGATGTCGGAGGCGATCACGGGGGTGCCGGCGGCGAAGGCCTCGGTGAGCACCATGCCGAAGCTCTCCCCGCGCAGCGAGGGCGCGCACAGCACGTCCGCGCGCTCGAGCTCCTCGCGCTTGCGCGCGTCATCCACCTTCCCGAGCACCCGGACGTCGCGGTCGTCGAGCATCAGCGGCGCCAGCTCCTCGGCGGTGGGGCCGATCACCGTCAGCTCGGTGGGGATGTGGTCGCGCAGGGCCTCGAACGAGCGCAGCAGCAGCGGGAGGCCCTTGCGCTCGACCGACTGCCCCACGAACACGATCCGCAGCCGCTCCGACGGCGACTTGTGCCCGGCACGGGCCAGAACCTCAGGGTCGACGTGAACGCCGTTGGGGATCACCTGGTAGTGGCCGCCGAAGAAGCGTCGCCCGGTCCAGGCCGCGGCCTCGGAGACGGCGATGCGCACGTGCAGGCGGTTGAGCACGCGCCGCGCGCCCATGAGGTTGGCCAGGCCGTTGGGGATCCGGCCCTCCGAGAAGGAATGGAAGGTGCCGACGAGCGGCAGATCGGTCAGCTGCGTCGTGATCCAGCCGCCGAGCGGGGCCACCGGCTCGTGGATGTGGACGACGTCATAACCGCCCGTGCGCAGCTCTGTCTGCGCGGTGGCGACCCCGTAGGGGGTGATCGAGAGGTTGGAGACGGCGCCGTTGGCCTTGAAGCCGAGAGTCCGGCCCAGCGGCACCAGATAGTCGGGCGCGGGCAGCGACTGCGGCGTCGCCCCGCGGTGCAGGATCCGCGAGGGCAGATCGACAGGGTCATACGGCGCGAGAACCCGCACATGATGTCCCTGCTCGATGAAGCACTCCGCGAGCGCTTCGATATGCCTTGTCACGCCCCCGGGATACGTCCACGAATAGGGCGAAACCAACGCAATCCGCATCATCCTCATGCTATCGACTACCCCGGTCCGGCTCGAGGTTTTCTCGTCGTATGATCAGACTCTCATGCCGACGCGGCACTTCGTCAAATACACCTTTTTGAAGGTGGACCCGGCCTGGAGGCGCCTCGAGGACGAACAGCGCGCCGCCGACAAGCGGGAGTTCATCGCCGCGTGCGCCGATTTCGCCGACGGTCACCTGCTCCGGTCGTTCTCGCTGGTGGGCACCCGCGGCGACGCCGACGTGATGTTGCTCAGCCAGGCTCAGAACCTCGAGCGGATCCACGAGTTCCATGTGGTGCTGGCCCAGAGCGGACTGATGAAGTGGTGCACGGTTCCCTACTCCCTGCTGGCGATGACCAAGCCATCGGAGTACTCCGACGAGTCTCGTCTGGAAGTTCGACCCGGCTACGGCAAGTACCTGTTCGTCTATCCGTTCGTCAAGACCCGCGCCTGGTACGCCCTGCCGGCCGACGAGCGCTGGCGGATCATGCAGGAGCACATCAAGGTCGGCCGCGAGTTCCCGTCCGTCGACCTCAACACCAGCTACTCGTTCGGGCTCGACGACCAGGAGTTCGTCGTCGCCTTCGAGACCGACAACCCCGCGGACTTCGTGGACCTGGTGCAGCGTCTGCGCACCACCGAGTCCAGCTCCTACACGCTGCGCGACACTCCCACCTTCACGTGCATCGCCTGCTCGGTGGAGCGGGCCCTGGGCGCGCTGGACGGCGCCGCGCTGTCGCTCACCGCGCCCTGAGGTGGCCGCGACCGCGGATCTGACGCGGGGGATCGAGCACCTGCGCGCCGCTGATCCGGTGCTGCGCGACCTGATCGACGAGATCGGCCCTGAGGACGTCACCGACCGGCCACCCGGGCTCCCGCCCGATCCGTACGGCGCGCTGGTGCGGGCGATCATCGGCCAGCAGCTGTCCACCAGAGCGGCCAACGCGATCCAGCGCAAGTTGACCGAGCGGTACGGAGGGCGCCTGCCCACGCCCGACGAGGTCCTCGCCGAAGATGCCGAGGAGCTACGGGCCGCCGCGGGCCTGTCGCACGCCAAGGTGCGCTATCTCCGGTCACTGGCCGAGCACGTGCTCGACGGCTCTCTGGCGCTCGACGGGCTCGCCGAGATGTCCGACGACGACGTGGTCACCGAACTGACGGCGGTCAAGGGCATCGGGAGGTGGAGCGCGGACGTGTTCCTCATGTTCCAGCTCAACCGGCCCGACGTGCTGCCAGTGGGCGATCTCGGCATCCGCAAGGCGTTTCAGACGGTGTACGGCCTCCCGGCCCTGCCCACGGCGCCGGACATGGAGCGGATCGCAGAGCCGTGGCGTCCCTACCGGACGCTGGCGTCCTTATTCCTCTGGCGCTCTCTGAACGCGACGCCCGTCTGAACGGTCGCCGCGCCGAGCCTAGACCGCGGAGACTTCCTCCTCCTCCGCGACGCGGAAGGAGGAGCCACAGCCACAGGCGGCGATCACGTTGGGGTTTTCGACCTTGAAGCCGGCGCCCTGGAGCCCGTCGACGAAGTCGATGGTCGAGCCCTCCACGTAGGGCAGGCTCGGTGTGTCGACCAGCAGGCGGATCCCCTTGTCCGTAAACACGGAATCGCCCTGCCGCTGCTCGTCGAAGGCGAGCGCGTACTGGAAGCCCGAGCAGCCACCGCCGCGGACTCCGACCCGCAGACCGGCGGTCTCAGCGACCGCGCTCTGGCTCTCCAGGAACTGCCGGACCTTTTCGGCCCCTTTATCGGTGAGGGTGATCATGCTTCACGAAGTATAGCGACCAGCTCTCGCTACGCTAAAGCCATGTCCGCCACCCCCGACGAGCTCAAGGAACGGATCGAGGCCGGGATCCCCGGCGCCGTCGCCAGGTGACCGGGGACGGGCATCATTTCAACGCCGTCGTGAGCGCCGCCGCGTTCAACGGTCTGACCCGGATCGCCCAGCACCGGCTCGTCTACGACGTGTTCGGAGCCGAGGTGGGCGACCGCATCCACGCCCTCTCCATTCACACCAAGACCGCGGAAGCTGAGGAGATTCGATGAGCGAGCAAACCGCCAACCCGATTCGTGACGCCATCCAGGAGGCGATCGACGAGAACCCGGTGATCCTGTTCATGAAGGGCAGTCCCGAGGCCCCGGCGTGCGGCTTCTCCGCGCGCACCGTCGCCATCCTGCAGTCGCTCGGCGCGCGCTTCGCCGCCGTGGACATCCTGCCCGACCCCCGGATCCGCCAGGAGCTCTCGGCGATCTCCAACTGGCCGACGATCCCGCAGCTGTTCGTCGACGGCGAGCTGGTCGGCGGCTGCGACATCGTCTCGGAGATGTACCAGTCCGGCGAGCTGGCCGCGACGCTCGGCATCGAGGCCGGGGGCGACGCCGAGGCCGAGGAGGCCGAGACCGCTGCGCCGGCCGGCATGGACCAGGCCCCGCTGACGATCGAGAACCGGCTGTAGGCGGTGGCGACGGCCGCACCGGTCGTCGCGCTGCACTACGCCGACGGTGCGCTGCGGGCGATCGACCAGACGCAGCTGCCCTGGCGCGAGGTCGAGCTGGAGCTGCGATCCGCCGACGATGTCGTCGGCGCGATCCACCGGCTGAGCATCCGCGGGGCCCCGCTCATCGGCGTCGCCGCCGCCTACGGGGTCGCGCTGGAGCTGGCCCGTGACCCCGACGCGCTCGAGCGTGCCTGCGCGGCGCTGGCCGGGGCACGGCCCACCGCCGTCAACCTCGCCCACGCCGTGCAGCGGGTGCGCGCCGCCGTCCTGGCCGCGGGTGCCACGGGCGACGCCCGCGCGGCGGCGGTCGCCCTCTCTGAGGCGAGGGCGCTGCACGCCGAGGAGGAGGCCGCCAGCGACGCCATCGCACGCCATGGCGCCGATCTGCTGACGGGTCGGCGCCGGATCCTCACCCACTGCAACACCGGCGCGCTGGCCGCCCCGGGCCGCGGCACCGCGCTGGCGGTGATCGCCGAGCTGGCCGATCGAGGCGAGCTGGAGCTGGTCCTGGCCGCGGAATCGCGGCCGCTGCTCCAGGGGGCGCGGCTCACCGTCTACGAGCTGGGCCGGCTGGGGATCGACCACGCGCTGGTCGTGGACGGCGCCGCCGCCGGGCTGATCGCGGGGGGCGAGGTCGACGCGGTGATCGTCGGCTGTGACCGGGTCGCTGCCAACGGCGACGTCGCCAACAAGGTCGGCACCTACGCGCACGCGCTCGCCGCCGCGGCGGCCGGCATCCCGTTCGTGGTCGCCGGCCCATGCACCACCATCGACCCGGCCTGCCCCAGCGGCGCCGAGATCGTGATCGAGGAGCGCGATGGCGCCGAGGTCCGCTCCGCCGGCCTGTGGCGAGATGAGCCGATCGGGCTGACGGTGGCCGGCACGCCCTGCCGCAACCCCGCCTTCGACGTCACCCCGGCGGGGCTCGTCACGGCACTGGTCACCGAGCGGGGCGTCGCGACGCCGCCGACGCGCGCCTCGGTGTCAGGACTGCTTGAGGGTCGCTGAACGCCGGTACTCGAGGTGCTCGACGATCCGGCGCGAGTCACAGATCACCTCGCCGTCGAGCACCAGCACCGGGACCCGCTGCTGGCCGCTGAGCGCCTCGACCTCATCCCGGCGCGACCGGCGCTGACCGACGACCACGGCGTCGAAGGCGATCCCCTCCCGGCGCAGGGCACGGGCGACCCGGCCGCACGGGCACAGCCAGTCAGTGGGGGTGTTGCAGCGATAGAGCGTCGCCATGGGGTGCCTCCACGATACGAGCGCGTTGCAGAAGCGGCCCGGGACCCTAGAGCCCGACCCGCCGGGCGAGGCCCCCGACCACGCGCAGGGGCAGGGGCTGCAGGGCACCGGCTGCCGCCAGCGCGTCCCCGTCGCGGCTGCGGTAGTACTCGATCGTCTCCTCCAGGCAGTCCTCATGGGGGGAGGTGCTCCAGCCCAGTTCGCGCTTGGCCCTGCGGTTGGAGAAGCTCCAGTTCAGCGAGGCAGCGCGGACCTCCTCGGGCGTCGGCAGGTGTGTCTGACCCACCCGCTGGGCGGCGGCCGCCAGCGCCATCGCCGCGGTCACGGGCAGCTTGAGCGCCGGTGGCTGCACGCCGGAGAGCCGGCCGAGATCCGCGAACAGGCGCGTCATCGTGAAATTGCGGTTGCCGAGGATGTAGCGCTCACCGACACGACCGCGCTCGTCGGCCAGCAGGTGCCCACGGGCGACGTCCTGCACGGCGACGACGTTCAGCGTCCCGTCCACGTACGCGGGGATCTCGCGGCGCAGGAAACGCCGGACCAGCACGGTGGACGAGCGGCCCGGGTCCCCCGCCCCGAGCACGTGCGCCGGGTTGACCACCACCAGCGGCAGCCCGCGGGACACCATGCGCAAGGCGACCGTCTCGGCCTCGTGGATGGCGTCGAGGTACGGGATGGCAATAGCGGCCCGCCCCCCACGCCGTGGTCTCGTCGGCGTTGCGGCCCCCACGGGCGGGACCGGCCGTCGCCGCCGAGGAGGTGTAGACGACTCGCTGCACCTCCGCGCGCAGCGCCTCTTCGAGGACGATCCGCGTGCCCTCGACCGCGACCGGGAACACCTCCGCACGCCCGGCGCGCAGGTTGGTGGTGCCGGCGACGTGGAAGACCCGATCGGCCCCCTTCATGGCCCGCCGCACGGCCCGGCGATCGAGGATGTCGGCGCGGACGCGGCGGACGTCGAGCCCTTCAAGCCCGGTCGGCGGAGAGTCGGGCGCACCGTGACGACCACCTCGTCCCCGCGCGCGGCCAGCAGGCGGGCCACGTGGGCGCCGATGAACCCGGTCGCTCCGGTGACGAGCGTTTGCCCCATGGTTGCGGGCCGAGTGTAGACCGACGGGCCGCTGCTAGGGTGCCGCGCTCATGTCTGTCGCCATCGTCTCCGACACCTGCCATTACCTCCCCGCCGAACTGGCTCAGGAGCAGGGAATCCATCAGGTCAGCCTGTACGTGCACTGGCCCGAGGGGGCTGAGCGCGAGTCAGACATCTCCGACTATGACGAGTACTACCGCCGGCTCGGCGCCGGCGGGGCGCTGCCGACGACCTCGCAGCCGTCGATCGGGGACTTCCTGGCGGTGTACGAGCCGCTGCTCGACCCGGGCGACGAGATCGTGTCGGTCCACCTGGCCGGAGGCATGTCGGGAACCGTCCGCGCCGCCGAGCAGGCCCGTGACCAGCTGGGCGACCGGGCGCAGCGGGTCCACGTCGTCGACTCCGCCACCGCCTGCGGCGGCGAGGGGCTGGTGGTGCTCGCGGCCGTCGCCGCGGCCCGCTGCGGGCGCCGACGGCGCCGCGGTGGCCGAGCACACGCGGGAAGCCAGAGCCGGGCTGAAGATGTGGTTCTCGATCGACACCCTCGAGTACCTGCGCCGCGGCGGCCGCATCGCCGGCGCGCAGGCCTGGCTGGGCTCGGCGCTGAGGATCAAGCCGATCCTGACCGTCGAATCCGAGATCACCCCGGTGGAGCGGGTACGCACCTCCCGCCGCGCGTTCGAGCGGATGGTCGACCTGCTCCAGGAACGCGCCGACGCGGGCGCCGATGCGTGGATGGTCCAGCACATCCAGGCCCCCCGAGAGGCCGAGGAGCTGGCCAAGCGCGGCACCGAGGTGTTCGGGGTGCCGCCGCGAGTGGTCGGCGAGATCGGCCCGGTGATCGGCACCCACGTGGGCCCGGGGCTGCTCGGCGTCGGCGGGCTGCCGAGCTCCTACCTCGCTTAGCCCCCGCTGCGGCGCTAGCCGCGTCCCGCGGCCGCAGCGCTTCTTACTGCTTGCGCCGCTTGCGGCGCCCGAACGTCAGCGCGCCGATCGCCGCGATGCCGCCGCCGAGGACGAACCCGGCCACGCCGGCACCGATCAGCACCTGCGGCTCCGTACTGGCGCAGCTGCGACCGCCAGTCGGTGAGCTTCACGACCTCTCCCCGGAGGCGCTCGACCGCGGTGCCGAGCTCCTCGCGGTTGCGCTCCATCGAGCTCCGGATCTCCTGCGGGCTGCGCGTTGCCATCAGCTGTCCGCCTCCGGGCTTCACGGTGGCGCTGATCTTCTTCGCCTCGTCGATCGCCATCGTCGGCGTGGGCGCGCCGACGCGGAGCTTGCGCCAGGCGAACAGGAAGGCGGCCACGGTGAGCGCAATGAGCAGGACCATGACGACCGCGAACCCGTACCAGACGCTGTTGAACGCCGAGTTGAGTCCCCAGGCGATCGTCAGCAGCACGAAGATGAGCGCGAAGACCCCGAAGACCGCGCCGACCGCGACCGCCGCGGCCCCGCGAGCGAGGCCGGAGACCTTCTGGGTGACCTCGGCCTTGGCGAGCTCGATCTCCTCGCGGACGAGGACCCCGAGCTTCTCGGAGACCTCCGTGACGGCAGCCGCGAGGCTGTCGGACCGTTCGCCGGGCTCAGCGGGCAAGGCGCTTGAGGATCAGGGCCAGGACGAGGCCGCCGGCGAACGCGGCGCCCAGCGCGCGCTCGGGGTGGTCCGGCGGGAACAGCGCGGCCAGGCCACCGGGCTCGGCGGATGCGTCGTCGCCGGAGGGCAGGTCGGCGACCGGCGGCGGGGGCGCGAAAGCCGGAGGCGGCCCGGCGGGCGCGCCCGCGGGGGCGAACGCAGCGGGCGGCTCGGGGGTAGCGGGCGGCTCTGGCGTGGCCGACGGCGCCGGCGCGGCGGCGTCGTCCGGCGCGCTCACCTGGGTCGGGGCGTCGTCGGGAACGAGCGCAGCGGGCGCGTCGCCTTCCGGCTCGTCCGCTGGCGGCTGGCTAGGCGGCTGGTCGGTCACTCAGGGGGCTCTTCGCCGAACACGCGCATCCAGATCATGGCTGCCACGCGCGTCGACGCGAGTGTTGCGAGTGCGCCGAACCCGGCGAGCATGCCCGACCACAGCAGGCGCTTGACCAAAGGGCTCTCCAACATCGTGCAGGCATTCAAGCAGACTCGCGCCCGGAACACCGGCCGTAGTCCAGCCGGCAGATCGTGTCCACGATCATCGACTTGGCGCGCTCCAGCTCCTCGTCGCCCACCGCGGACGCTGTCGAAGATCCAGCCCGGTCAGCACCTGCTCGACGGAGCCGTAGAAGGCCTGCGCGGCGAACTCGGGCGTGATCTCGGCGCGGAAACAGCCCGTCGGCCTGGGCCTGGGCCACGATCGCCGCGATCCCGGCGTAGGCGTCGCGGATCTTGTCCAGGTGGGTGAGGCCGAAGGTGTTGGCCGCCCGCGTGACCTCGACGATGATCACCTTCATCAGCTCCGGGTCGTGGCGGTAGGAGTCGATGATGAACCCGGCGATGGTGCGCAGCTTGTCCTCCGGGGCGCGCTCCGACGCGTCGGCCTCGGCGATCGCGGCGAGCATCACGTCCCAGCGCTCCAGGAACAGCGTGTCGAGGATCTGCTCCTTGGAGGAGAAGTAGTGGTAGACGAGCCCATAGGCGACGCCGGCCTCGTCGGCGATGTCCGAGACGCGGCAGGTGTGAAAGCCCTGTCGGGCGAACACGCGGACCGCGGCGTCGAGGATCACGCGCCGCTTGTCGGTCGCCGCGGTCGTCATACGGGCTGCTCCCAGGCGTAGGCCTCGGGCCGGCGGCGGGCCACGCGACGGCAACCGGCGGCGGATGTCGCGCAGGTTGTCGAAGTCCAGGTCGGCGACGATCGCGCTCTCGGTGTCCGGGGCGCTGGCCAGGACCAGGCCCCACGGGTCGACGATCAGCGAGCGCCCACCGGAGCGCAGACCGCCGGGGTGGTTGCCGATCTGGTTGGCGGCGATGACGAAGCACTGGTTCTCGATCGCCCGAGCGCGCACCAGCACCTCCCAGTGATCCCGGGTCGTCGGGAGCGTGAACGCGGCTGGGCACGGAGATCAGCTCGGCGCCGCGCAGGGCGAGGATCCGGTAGAGCTCGGGGAAGCGCAGGTCGTAGCAGACGCTCATGCCCAGCTTCAGGCCGCTGGCGAGCTCGGTGACGACGATCTCGTCGCCGGGATCCTCGGTGGACGACTCGGCGTACACGGCGCCGTCGACCTCGACGTCGAACAGGTGGATCTTGCGGTACACCGACTGGAGCTCCCCGTCGGGGCCGACGTGCACGCTGGTGTTGGCGCCCTTGTCGGCGCCTCCACGTGCTCGTACATCGAGCCGGCGAGCAGGTCGATGCCGAGCTCGGCGGCGATGCTGCGCGCCCAGGAGATCGCCTCGCCGTCCAGCGTCTGGGCGCCGGCGGCCATGTGCTCGCGCGTGCCGAGCACGGTCCACTTCTCGGGCAGCGACGACGAGCGCGCGCCGCGCGCGGCGGCGTCGCGGACAAGCCGGTCGGCCCGTTCCAGGTTACGATCGGTGTCTTCGGTGGCGTTGAGTTGGACGGCGGCTGCGCGCACTGGCGATCCTCCGGGTGGGCGGGGGACTCGATTGACTGGTCAGTCAGTGGTGCACGATACCCGTAAGCGGGCCGCTCCCAACGATCGCACGGATCGCTTCTCCGGGCTTCCCTACCGGGGGACGTTCGGAGCCCCGCGCCCGCCCGCGCTCGACGCCCTGGCGCTGCCGCCCGACCCGATGCCCGCGCGCCTGGGCCTGCGTCCGCTCAAGGCGTGGCGCTACATCGGGGTGTTCGGTCCCGAGTTGATGATCTGCGTTGCCGCGGTGCGCATCGGCCGCGCCCGGCAGTCCTTCTGGGCGGTCTGGGACCGCGGCGACCGCCGCCTGCACGAGACGACGTGGCTGGGCGCCGGAGGCGTGCGGCTGGCGCCGGGCAGCGCGCGGGTCAACGACGGCCCCGGCTCGCTGCAGCTCGACGTTCGCGGAGGGCGACGGCGTGGAGACCGTATGCCGCAGCGGCGACGGCTACGGCTGGACGCGCAAGCAGGGCGGGATCGCGGTGAGCGGCACGGTGGCGCTCGCCGGCGGCGCGCCGCGGGCGGTCGAGGCGCGGGCGGTCATCGACGACACCTCCGCCTACTACGAGCGACACACCGCCTGGCGATGGTGCGCCGGCGTGGGCACCGACGCCGAGGGCCGCGCGCTGGCCTGGAACCTCGTCGAGGGCGTCAACGATCCCGTCCGGGGCAGCGAGCGGACCGTGTGGGTCGACGGCGTCCCGCGCGAGGCCGGGCCGCTGGCGATCGCGCCGAGCCTCGACGCCGTCGGCGACCTGCGCTTCCACGCCGAGGCCGCCCGCGAGCACCGCCAGAACCTGGTGGTGGTGCGCAGCCGCTATCGCCAGCCGTTCGGGACCTTCTCGGGCGCGCTGCCCGACGGCTCGCGCCTGAGCGAGGGCTACGGGGTCATGGAGGACCACGACGTGTGGTGGTGAGGCAGGGTCAGTCCCGGCTGCGGCCGCGCTGGCGGCGCAGCTCGGCGAGCAGCATCTTGGAGTGCATCGCGCCGATCAGCTCGCGCAGCGGCTGGGTCCCGGAGGCGATGATCTCCACGGCGCGCTCGGTGTCGACCTCGCCGGCGAGGCGATCGAGCAGCACGCGGACCTCCTCGGCCACCAGCGGCTCGAGCGCCTCGCGGTAGCGCAGGGTGTCGTAGACCGTGAAGCCGAGCGCCTCCTCGTAGCCGCCCGCGCGAAAGCGCGAGATCGCCTCGATGATGGCCACGTCGTCGGCGTCGTAGCCCCGCGGTCCGGGGGTGAGGACCTCCAGCTCCTCCAGCCGGTCCAGCACGTTGCGCGGGAGGTCGTAGGTGTCGCGCACGCTCGCGCGTGAGACCCGGCCGCTCTCCCCCACCTCGATCGCCCGCTCCAGGATCCGGTCCTCGAGCTCGACCACCCGCGCCGCCCGCTCGGGGTCGTCGGTCATCACCTCGCGGATCACCCGCAGCGGCATGAACCGCTCCTCCTGCAGGCGCTTGATCAGCCGCACCCGCTCGACGAACTCCTCCGGGTAATAGGCCATGTTGCGGCTCGTGCGCAGGACGTCTGCCTCTGTCCCGAGCAGTCCCTCGCGCAGGTAGTGCTTGATCGTGCCCGCGCTCACGCCCGAGCGCTCGGCCAGCTCGGACATCTTCAGCATGCCGTCGGTGGTCGCCACGCCGAGGCTGCCTACGAGGAGATGAACGAGCCGCGCACCGTCTCGGCGGCGCCGGCGATGGCGCCGGACGCGTGCAGCGCGGCGATCTCGTCGGGCGAGTACCCGGCCGCGGCCAGCATCTCGTCGGTGTGCTGGCCCAGCTCCGGCCCGGGCGCCCGGGCCGCGTCGCCCGGGGTCCGGCTCAGCTTGACCGGCACCCCCAGCAGCTTGACCGGGCGCTCGCGCGCCGGGCTGGGCGAGCTCCACCACCATCTGCCGCGCCGCCACCAGCTCTGACTCCAGCGCCTCGTCGAGCCCCAGCACCGGCTCCAGGCAGCAGTCGTACTCGGACGCGAACGCCCGCCACTGGTCCCGCGTGCGCTCGCGGAAGATGGCCACGACCTGGGCATGGGACTCGGAGTCCGGCGGGTCGAAGGCATGGTCTGACGAGATCCGGACGCCCGACGCCCTCGCAGAACGCCTGCCAGAACTTGGGCTCCAGCGCGCCGAGCGTGACGTAGCCGTCGGCGCACTCATAGGGCCGGTAGCAGTTGTAGCGGCCGGCCAGGCCGAGATCGCCGCGGCGCGGCGCGCGTCCGGTGGCAAAGCGCCTCGGCGGCGAGCATGGCCAGCCACGAGAGCGAGCCGTCGAACATCGAGCAGTCCACCAGCTGGCCCTCGCCGGAGCGCTCGCGCTCACGCAGCGCGACGAGGATCCCGACGGCCGCCATCAGCGCGCCGCCGCCGAGGTCGGCGATCTGGCCGGCCGCCTGGACCGGCGGGCCGCCGCCCTCCCCGGTCAGGCCCAGCAGCCCGTTGAGGCCGAGGTAGTTCATGTCGTGGCCCGAGCGGCTGCGGTTGGGACCGTCCTGGCCGTAGCCGGTGATGGCGCAGTAGACGAGGCCGGAGTTCTCCTGACGCAGGCGCTCGTAGCCGACGCCCAGGCGGTCCAGGACCCCGGGCCGGAAGGACTCCAGCAGCACGTCGGCGTCGCGGACCAGACGCAGGAGCGCGGCGCGTCCCCCGTCTGACTTGAGGTTGATGCGGATCGAGCGCTTGCCGCGGTTGAGCGAGAGGAACAGGGCGCTCTTGGCGGTGTCGGCGGCGCCCTCGTAGTAGGGCGGGGACCAGCGGATGTAGTCCCCCATCCCGGTGTCCTCCACCTTGATCACGTCGGCGCCGAAGTCGGCCAGCAGCAGGGAGCAGAAGCCGCCGGGCAGCAGCCGGCTCAGATCCAGGACGGTCAGGCCGTCAAGCGGCAGGCTCATGGGCCCTGATCCCCAGCATGTGCCGGGCCTCCTCCACGGTGGCCGGCCGTCGTCCGCAGTCCTGCGTCAGCTGTCTCGCCTTGGCGACGAGGTCGCCGTTGGAGCGCGCCATCTCACCGTCGGGGAGATAGAAGTTGTCCTCCAGCCCGACCCGGATCGACCCACCGAGGGTGAGCGCCGCCGCGACCATCCGCCACTGGTCACGGCCGATCCCGATGACGGCCCAATGGTGGGAGACCGACCCGACCGGGCCCGGCATGTTGTCGGCCATCGCCGACAGGTTGCGGGCCGTCGCGGGCACACCGCCCACCACCCCCATGACGAAGTCGGCATGCAGCGGGGCCTCGAGCAGGCCCATGTCCACCAGCGGAGCCAGCGACCCGACGTGGCCGAGGTCGAAGCACTCGTGCTCGGGCTTGATGCCGAGGCGGCGCATCGCCTCGAGCAGCTCGATGATCTCGTCGAACGGGTTGGTGAAGACGAACTTGAAGACGAAGTCCCGGCGCGAGCGCGGAGTACTTGGCGTAGTTCATCGAGCCCATGTTCAGCGCCGCCACCTCGGGCCGGCAGGCCTCCAGGTAGGCGATGCGCTTCTCCACGGGGACGCCGACGGTCCCGGTGGAGAAGTTGATGATGGCGGCGTCGCCGACCTCGGCGCGGATGGCGTCACGGATGGCCGCGAAGTCCTCGACCTCGTAGCTGGGCGCCCCGTCGGGCGTGCGGGCGTGGATGTGGATGTGGACCCCGCCCTCGTCGACGATGCGCCGGGCCTCGGCCCCGTACTCCTCCGGCGTGTAGGGGATCGCCGGGCACTGGTCGCGGTTGGCGATCGCGCCCGAGATGGCGCAGGTGATGATCGCGGGATCGTCGGTACTCATCGCGCTCTCCTCAGACCGGCACGACGCCGGATCGCTTCCAGGGCCGCTCGACCTGCTTGCCCGCCGCCATCTCCAGGCCGCGGCAGATCGTCGCCCGCGTATCGCGCGGGTCGATCACGTCGTCGATCATGTCGTTGCCGGCGGCCACGTAGACGTCGATGATCTTGCGGTAGGCCTCGATCAGCTCCTGGCGCTTGGCCGCCGGGTCCTCGGCCTCCTGGACCTGCTTGCGGAACACGATCTCCACCGCCCCCTCGGCGCCCATGACGCTGATCTCCGCCGACGGCCAGGCCACGATCAGATCGGGCTCGTACGCGCGGCCGCACATCACGTAGTAGCCGGCGCCGTAGGCCTTGCGCAGGACCACCGTGATCTTGGGCACGGTGGCGTTGGCGGTGGCATAGAGCATCTTGGCGCCGTGGCGGATGATCCCGGCCTGCTCGACCTTGGTCCCCACCATGAAACCGGGGACATCCATCAGGTAGATGAGCGGAATCCCGTACGCGTTGCAGAGGTTGATGAAGCGGGCGGCCTTGTCGGCCGAATCGTTGTCGAGGATGCCGCCGAGCTGCTTGGGCTGGTTGGCCACGATCCCGGCGGGCCGGCCGCCGAAGCGGGCCAGGCAGGTGATGATCGTCTTGGCGAACTGGGGCTTGAGGTCGAAGTAGTCGCCGTCATCGACGATGCGCCGGATGACCTCGTACATGTCGTACGGCTTGCGGTTGGACTCCGGCAGCACGTCGAGCAGCTCCTCGTCGGCGCGGTCCACGGGGTCGGCGGTGGACCGCAACGGCGGCGCCTGCTCGCAGTTCTGCGGGAAGAAGCTCAGGTAGCGCTTGATCTGCTCGATGCAGTCGGGATCGTCGGCCACCTCGAGGTCGCCGACGCCGGACTTGCGGCAGTGCACGCGCGAGCCGCCGAGCTCCTCCTGCGTGACGTCCTCCCCCACCGCGGCGCGGACCAGATGGGGCCCGGCGAGGGCCATCGAGCCGCGCCCCTTGACCATGGGGACGAAGTCGGCGAGCCCCGGGATGTAGGCGGTCCCGGCCGCGCACGGGCCCATGAGCGCCGCCACCTGCGGGATGACGCCGCTCATGATCACCTCCTCGCGGAACAGGTGTCCGGAGCCGGCGAACAGCGACCCGACGGCCTCCTGGATCCGTGCGCCCGCGGAGTCCAGCAGCCATACGAGCGGGATCCGCTTGCTCAGCGCCAGCTCACGCAGCCGGGTGACCTTCAGCTCCCCGGTCATGCCCATGGATCCCGCCATCACGGTGAAGTCGTAGGCGACGACGGCGGTGAGGCGGCCGTCGACCTTCCCATAGCCAGTGATCACCCCGTCAGCAGGCGCCTCGCGGCCCTCCATGGCGCGCTGGGAGAAGTGCGGCCGGCCGTGGATGCCGAGCTCCACGAAGGTGCCCTCGTCGATGAGCAGCGCCAGCCGTTCGCGCGCGGTGAGCTTGTCGGCGGCGTGCTGAGCGGCGATCTTGGCCTCCCCGCCACCGAGCATGATCTGCTCGCGCCGCGCGCGCAGGTCCTCGGCGAGCGGGCGCAGCAGGCTGGTGGTGGGGGCGTCGGTGGCCACGGGGAGGCGATCGCCCGGGTGGTGGCCCGGGCAGAAAGTGAGACGTACTACTTATCACTTTGCCAGGCGGGCCGCCGAGCCGTCAAGGATGGCGACGGCGTTCAGACGTCTGAACGCAAGTTCAGGGCGTTGAACGCGCGGTTGGGCGCTCCCCGACGTAGATGGGCATACGACCGATTTGGCGTGCCCGCGCGACACGCTGCGAGGACGGGGGACCAGGGACAGCTATGCGGCGCAAGCTCACGATCACGCTTTTGACGACGTTGACAGCCGGCCTGCTGCTGGCGGTCGCACTGACCTCGGCCGGCGCATCGGCTGCCGGATCCCCGCCCGCCTTCGTGCAACAGGTGTCGGTGCACTCGTCCAGCGTGTCGAGTGTCGCGGTGACGCCGACCTCGGCGATCACCGCCGGCAACCGGATCGTGGTGGTGGTCGGCATCTGGAGCTCCGGCTCCGCGACCGCCAAGAGCGTCACCGACTCGGCCGGGAACACCTACACCGAGGTCCTGCACTTCAAGGCCTCGGACAACACCGAGCAGAGCGTCTGGACCGCGCCGGTGACGGCCGGCGGCGGGACCAAGCCGGCGATCACGGTCACGCCCACGGCCAAGGCCGACGTCGGCGTGATCGCGTCGGAGTACTCGGGCCTGTCGACGGCCACCGGCACCGGCGCCATCGATCAGATCGCCTCCAAGAGCGGGACCACGTCCGGCGCGGCGAGCGTCTCCTCGGGCGCGACCGCTGCCACCAGCGGCTCCAACGAACTGGCCATCGGCACGTACGTGGACTCGGGCTTCGGCGACACGCTCAAGGCCGGCACCGGGTTCACGCAGCGGGCCAACGTCTCCCCCGCGGGCGACATCGAGCTCCTGTCCGAGGACCAGGCGCAGCCCAGCGCGGGCGCGACGCCCAATGCCTCCGTCGAGCACCGGCGCCAGCACCGTGTGGCTGATGTCGACGGTCGTTTTCGCGGCTGCCAACCAGTCGGCGCCGCCGACGGTGCCGGGCGGCGCCGACGGGCGTGTCGGCGACCGCCGGCGACGGGAACGCCACCGTGACCTGGACGGCTCCGTCCAATGGCGGCGCCCCGATCACGAGCTACACGGTGACGCCCTACGTCGGGTCGACGGCTCAGGCCGCGACGGTCGTGAACGGCACGCCTCCGGTGACCAACGCGACGGTCACGGGCCTCACCGACGGCACCGCCTACACCTTCACGGTCACCGCCACCAACAGCGTCGGCACCGGCCCGGCATCGGCGGCGTCGGGCAGCGTCACCCCGACGGCGTCGAGCGCCGGGTCGTGGGGGCCGCTGCTGAGCTGGCCGATGGTGGCCATCCACTCGATCCTGATGGACAACGGGAAGGTCCTGCAGTTCGACGGCTGGCAACAGCCCGAGCCCACGGAGGTCTATGACCCGGCGTCCCAGACGTTCGCCACCCAGACCGCTCCCGACAGCGTGTTCTGCTCCGGCATGGCGGAGCTGCCCGACGGGCGCGTGCTGGTCATCGGCGGCTACGGCGGACTCAGCACCGGCAACCTCGGGATCGTGGACACCTCGATCTTCGACCCCACGACGAACACCTGGAGCCGCGTCGCGGACATGCACTACGCGCGGTGGTATCCCGACCTCACCGAGCTCGCCGACGGCCGCTACGTCGCCATCAGCGGCAACACCACCGACGAGAACCACTGGGCCGACACCCCGGAGGTCTTCGATCCCACCACGGGCCTGTGGACCGTGCTCACCGGGGTCTCGACTCCCAGGTGCACGAGCAGGAGTACCCGTTCTCCTACCTGATCCCCAACGGCAACGTGTTCACCATCGGGCCGTCGGAGGACCAGTCGTTCGAGCTCAACGTCGACGCGACAGACGTGGACGCAGGTCGGCGGCTCGAGCGGAGTCGTCAACGGCTCCTCGGTGATGTACCTGCCAGGCAAGGTCCTCTACAGCGGCGGCGCCGCCAACCTCCAGTCGAGCACGCCGGCCGCAGCGACGACGGCGGTGATCGACCTCACGGCGGCCACGCCCACCTGGCACCAGACCGCGCCGATGGCCCACGCCCGCATCTACCACACCTTGACGATGCTGGCCGACGGCACGGTGCTCGCGGTCGGCGGGGAGCCACCGCGGGCCAGACGGGCCAGAGCGAGGTCTCGGGCGGCGTGCTGCCGTCGGAGATCTGGAATCCGACCACGCAGACCTGGTCCCCGGCGGCGGCGACCGGCGCCACCCGCGGCTACCACTCGACCGCCGTGCTGATGCCCGACGGCACCGTCCTGGTGGGCGGCAGCGGGCACGCCAACCCGGGCCTCGCCGGACAGGACTCCTCGCAGGTCTACAGCCCCGCGTATCTGTCCAAGGGCCCGCGCCCGACGATCAGCTCGGCTCCCGAGCTCGATCAGCTACGGCAACGGCTTCAACGTGACCATGGGTGACGCCAGCAGGGTGAGCGCCGTCAACCTGGTGTCGCTCGGATCCGACACGCACCAGAGCGACATGGACCAGCACTTCGTGCCCCTCAGCTTCACCCAGAGCGGCAGCACGCTGACCATCCAGCCGCCGAGCGGCGGCACGTACGCGCCTCCCGGGCACTACATGCTGTTCGTCCTGAACGCCAACGGCGTGCCCGCGATCGCCCCGATCATCTCGGTGGGCGGCCCCGCGACGGCGCCCGGCCGCCCGACGGGCGTGAGCGCGTCGCCGCTGGACGGCGAGCGCCGGGGTCACGTGGGCGGCGCCGAGCAACGGCGGGAGCCCGATCACCTCCTACACGGTCACCCCGTACATCGGCTCCGACGGCGCAGTCCGCGACCGTGGTCAGCGGATCGCCGCGCCACGAGCACGACGATCACGGGGCTGACCAACGGGACCACCTACACGTTCACGGTGACGGCGACCAACGCCGTCGGGACCGAGTCCCGCGTCGGCGCCGTCCAACGCGGTCACGCCCAACGCGGCGCCGGCACCCGGCGTTCGTGCAGCAGGTCTCGGGTCACTCGGGAACCGCGAGCAGCCTGTCGGTCGACGCTCGAAGTCCAGCACCGCTGACGGGCGACCGCCTCGTCGTGGAGACCGGCATGTGGAGCTCGGGCTAGCGCGACCGTCAAGAGCGTGACGGACACGGCGGGCGACACGTTCACCGAGCTGACGCACTTCACGGCGGGCGACAACACGGAGGAGAGCGTGTGGAGCGCCCCGATCGCTGCCTGGCTCCAGCACGCCTCCGACGATCACGGTGACCCGACGGCAAGGCGGACGTCGGGGCGGCGGTGCTCGAGTACTCGGGCCTCTCGACCGTTCGGGTGCGACCGTGCTCGATCAGTCGGCCCAGGCGGTCGGTAAGACCGGCGAGCGGAACGCCTCGGTGGCCTCGGGCGCAACGGCGGCGACGACGGGCGCCAACGAGGTGGCGATCGGCTTCTACGCCGACTCGGGCTTCGGCGACACCCTGTCGGCCGGCCAGCGGCTTGGACCTCAGCGGGTGAACATCTCCAACGCCGGTGACATGGAGCTGCTGGCCGAGGACCAGGTCGTCGGGGCGGGCGCAAAGCCCAACGCTTCGGTGACAACGGGCGCCAACACCGTACTGGCTGATGTCGACGGTGGTGCTGAAGAACGCGTCCGCCTCGCAGCTGGCGCAGGTCAGCCAGGCCCTGCGCCGGTCCGCGGTGACCGGGCCTCCGACCGGGTCCACCGCGGCGACCGCTCGCCCGGGGCTGCCACCGGCGTCCGACGCGCGGCAGTCAGTGCTGGGCCCGCCGGTCGCTGCGCCGCCGGCGCCGTCGGCAAGCAGGTGCGCTGCGGCGCCCGCCACCTGAGCGCGGCCGGCCGCCGGGCGCTGCGCATCTGAGCGACACGCCGCGGCGGTGGCCAAGCGGGGCAGGCGCCACTGGATCTATGACGCGCTGCTCAAGAACCTCTCGACCAAGCTGCTCTGCCCCACTGGGATGGCAAGAGCCTGCGCGGGCTGGAGGGACTGGCGGCAGGCTGGTACGCCGCCGTGTAGAGAGGTGAGCAGGGGGGCCGGCCCAACGATCGGGCCGGGGCGCCCGGGGTTGCACGCCGCCCGAGGGGGTACCGTCTGACCCGTGCTGCGGAGGCGTAGGAGCGGTGTGGGTGCGGCGGTCCGTCTTGTCGGTCAACTGGTCGTCGTCCTGGCGCTCGCCGGCCTCATGCCGTGCCTGGCCACAGCCGCCGTGCCCGCTTGGACGACCTATGACCATGACGGCGCGAGGTCCGCGACGGACCCTGACAGCGGCGCCCCGGTGACTCCCAGCGCCGCGTGGGGACCGATCGCAGGTCGACGGAGACGTCTACGCCCAACCGCTGGTGTCGGGGTCCTTGGTGTATGTCGCCACCGAGAACGACAGCGTCTACGCCTGAACGCCGCGACCGGCGCAGTCGTCTGGCAGCGCTCGCTTGGGACGCCGGTGCCCTCGGGCGACCTGCCGTGCGGCGACATCAGCCCGACGGTAGGGATCACGAGCACCCCGGCGATCGACCCGGCGAACGGGCGTATCTTCGTCGTCGCTGACGTGCTCAGCGGCGGCGCGGTCGATCACGAGCTCTTCGCGCTCGACGCCGCCACGGGCGCGCCGATCGCGGGCTTCCCCGTCGCCGTGGACCCGCCTGGGTCCGACCACACCGCGTTACTCCAGCGCGCATCGCTGGCCCTCGACGGAGGACGAGTGATCATCCCCTTCGGCGGTAACTCAGGCGACTGCGGGACCTATCACGGCTGGCTGGTGTCGGCGGCTGAGGACGGGAGCGGCACCCCCACGACGTTCGAGGTCAACGCGCCCGCCGGTGAGCACGGCGGCGCGATCTGGGGGTCGGGAGACGCGCCGGCGGTGGACGCGATGGGGCACGTCTTCGTGGAGACCGGGAACGGCTTCAGCTCCTCGACGACGCCCGATCTCCAGGAGTCCGTGGTCGAGCTGGACTCCACGCTTAACGTGCTGGACCACTGGACGGCCAGCAACTGGAAGACGCTCGACGCCAACGACACCGACCTGGGCTCGATGGAGCCGCTGCAGATCCCCGGCGGCATCTTGTTCGTCAACGGCAAGGACGGCGTCGGCCGGCTCATCTCGGCACGGCGCTGGGTGCGACCGGCCAGATGTTCAGCGCCCCGGTCTGCAGCTCGGGCGGTGCCTTCGGCGCTCCGCTCTATCACGCCGGCACATCTACGTGCCTGCAGTGGCGGGCTGGCCGCTGTCTCCGTCGCCGCCAACGCTGAGAGCTTCACCTCGGCCACCGGCTTCAGCGCGCCGCCAGGCGCCTCGGGACCACCCATCTTCGCCGGCGGCCTCGTGTGGTCGACGGGGTGGCGCTCGACCAACATCCTCTACGGCCTGGACCCGGCGACGGGGACCGTCCGCTTCCAGCAGAACATGGGCACGTTCGACCACTTCGCCACGCCGAGCGCCGGAGGCGGCCGGCTGTTCGTTGCCGCCGGATCCAAGGTGAGCGCCCTGACGATCGCGGCCTTCCCGCCCGCGACCACCACGGCGCTGCACGCGTCGGCCAACCCGCGACGGCGGGCAGGACGATCTCGCTGATCGCCACGGTGTCGCCGACGCCCGACGCCGGGACGGTCGCGTTCACCTCCGGCGGGGCCGCGCTGGCCGGGTGCGCCGCGGTGACGGTGGCCCCTGCCACCGGCCAGGCCGTGTGTCGCGCGACGCCTGCGTGCGGGCACGCGCGTGGTGCAGGCCGCCTACTCCGGCGACGCGTACTTCGGTCCGTCGAACTCGGCGTCGCTCTCGGTCCGGGTGAGGCCGGCGATACCGTCGCTGTCCCGCGTCCGTCTCCGCGCACGGCGCGTCACCGCCCGCGGCGGGGTCTCTCACGACTGACGCTCTCACAGGCCGCCCAACTCCGCATCGCGATCGGGCGGCTGCTGGCTGGCCACAGGGTCCATCGCCGCTGCCACGTCGGGCGCAGGACGTGGACCCCACTGCACGGTGAGCCGTGGCGCCCGCCGGACTCTCCGTGGGCGCACACGCGGGGACAACCGTCGGCACCTCACGCTCCGTGGACTCAGCGCCCGGGCGCTACGCGCTGACGATCAGAGCGGTAGGGCCCGGTGGCGGGCGCTCGCGGACGGTGACGCTCGCGTGCCAATGTCCGGCGCGCTGAAACAACCGTCCAGCGCCCGTGTCAGACGACCCGGGACGGGGTAGATTCCCAAGCGTGCGGAGCACATGTGTGAGGGCGTCGGTGACGGCGATCGCGGCGGTGGCAGCGGTCGCGCTCAGCGGATGCGGCGCGGCCAACTCGGTCAAGCAGGCCGTTGACCCGGTGGCTCGTGCGGCCGACGTGACCAGCAAGGTCCAGGGCTACAGGATCGCGGCCAACATGACCGTCGGCACGGCGGCGGGACAGGTCACGGCCACGCTCTCCGGTGTGATGGACCGTGCCGATCGCACCGGCCAGATGACCGCCCGGGAGTCGGTCGCCGGGCACTCGCTGACCATCGCCGAGCGGTTCGCGGGGCTCACCTTCTACATGGACGCCGGCGGGCTGCCCGGGGTCGCGCAGGTCACCCACGGCAAGAGGTGGCTGAAGATGGACCTTTCGCGCACGCTGGGGTCGATGGGCCTCGGCTCTCTGTCGACGACCAGCACGGATCCGAGCCAGTTCGTCGATTACCTGCGCGCGACCAGCGCCAACACGCAGAAGCTCGGAACCGACACCATCCGTGGAGTGTCGGCCACGCATTACCACGCGATCGTCGACCTCAACAAGTACCCCAACCTCGTCCCGCAGTCCGATCGGGCGTCGGTCAAGCAGGGCATCGCCATGCTGGAGAGCGTGCTGGGAAGCCACACGATGCCGATGGACGTCTGGATCGACAGCCAGAAGCTCGTGCGCCGAATGAAGTTCGGCTACCCCGAGTGCGTCAACAACCAGAAGCTGAACCTGAACATGACGATGGACCTCTACGACTACGGCCCCCAGCCCTCGACCCAGGTCCCATCCGCCTCGGACGCCTACGACATCACGCCGTTCGTGAGCGCCGCGATGAAGCACATCAAGACCGGCTGCGGCACCTCGAGCTAGCGCTCAGCGCCCGCGCCACTCCGGATCGCGCTTCTCGAAGAACGCCCGCACGCCCTCCTGAATGTCCTCGGTGGAGAAGGCGATCGTGAGCTGAGAGCGCAGGAAGTCGATGGCGTCGGCGTAGGCCATGTCCTGCTGGCGGAACATCGCGTCCTTGCCCAGCTTCATCAGCACCGGCGACTTGCGCGCCAGCTTCTCGGCCCAGTCGGTCACCGTGGCCTCGAACCGGTCGGCCGGTACGACGCGGTTGACGATGCCGATGCGCTCGGCCTCGACGGCCGAGATCTGCTCGCCCATCAGCATCAGCTCGGTGGTCTTCTTGCGGCCCACATTGCGGTAGATGAGCGCCATGATCATGAACGGGAACAGCCCGATGTTGATCTCCGGCGTGCCGAAGCGCGCGGTGTCGGCGGCGATCACCAGGTCACAGGCGAGCGCCAGGCCCAGGGCCCCGGCCAGCACGTGACCGTTGGCGGCGCAGATCGACGGCTTGCCGAGCTCGCCGAGCAGCGCGAACACCTCGGGGAACAAAGCCGTGGCGAAGTGCTTGTGCACGAGCGGCACATCGGCGGCGAAGCCGCCCAGGTTCCCACCACTGGAGAAGACACTGTGATGGGTGGACGTCAGCACCACGCACCGAACGGTGTCGTCATCGCGGCATGCCTCGAGCGCTCGGATGAGCTCCGCCAGCAGGTCATCGGACAGCGCGTTGCGAGTGTCGGGCTCGTCCAGGGCGATCGTGGCGACGCCCGACGGAGCGGCCGAGAACGTGATCTTTTCGTAGGCCATCGCGGAAGCGTAGTGGGCGATCCCGGAACTGGGGCTGTTGCACGCCCGCCTGCGTCGCAAGTAGAAAGTAGGAAGCTCTACTGTTTACTTTTCGGCGCCGCGCGGCTAGCGTCCTGGGCGCCGCCCCATCGATCCGAAAGGTCCAGTCCCGCATGGCCACCGCCGACGTCCTCAAGCCCGACCACGCGTCCCAGCGCAAGCACTTCATCTTCACCGACGAGCACGAGCAACTGCGCGACTCGATCCGGCGCTTCGTCGTCAAGGAGCTCCAGCCGCACGCCGAGGAATGGGAGGAGGAGACCTTCCCCAACTGGGTGTTCGAGCGGATGGGAGAGCTCGGCTTCCTGGGGCTGGACAAGCCCGAGGCCTACGGGGGCCAGGGCGGGGACTACTACACGAGCCTGGTGCTGGCCGAGGAGATCGTCCATGCGCATTCCGGTGGTCTGGCGATGGGGCTCGCCGTCCACACCGACATGGCGATGCCGCCGATCCTGGCCTTCGGCACCGAGGAGCAGAAGCAGGAGTGGGTCGTCCCCGCGATCGCGGGCAGCAAGATCCTCTGCCTGGGCATCACCGAGCCCGACGCGGGCTCCGACGTCGCCGGGATCAAGACGGTGGCCAGGCGCGAGGGCGACGGCTACGTGATCAACGGCTCCAAGACCTACATCACCAACGGCCACCGCGCCGACGTGATCGTGCTCGTCACCAAGACCGACACAAATCCAACCCCACCCACCCACGACGGGTTCACGCTCTTTCTCGTCCCGATGGACGCCGAGGGCGTGGTCCGCGAGAAACGACTCAAGAAGCTCGGTATGCACGCCTCCGACACCGCGCTGCTGGCCTTCCAGGACGTCCACGTTCCCGAGTCAGCGGTGCTCGGACAGATCGGCAAGGGCTTCTACCACATCATGTGGGAGCTTCAGGGCGAGCGCCTGATCGGCGCCGCCGGCTGCGTGGCGGGCGCGCAGAACGTGTTCGACCGCACGCTCCAGTACGCCAAGGAGCGCAAGGCGTTCGGCCGCGAGATCGGCCGCTTCCAGGTCATCCGCCACAAGTTCGCCGAGATGGCGACCAAGATCGAGACCGCCCGCCAGCTCGTCTACACGACGGCATGGCGCTTCCAGAACGGCGAGTACCCCGTACGCGAGATCTCGATGGCCAAGCTCTACGCCGCTCGGATCGCCGTCGAGGTCGCCGACGAGTGCATCCAGATCCACGGCGGCGCGGGCTACATGGTCGAGTACGGGATCGAGCGGGTCTGGCGCGACATGCGCCTCAACCGGATCGGCGCCGGCACCGACGAGATCATGCTCGATGTGATCGGAAGGTCGTACGGCTTGTGAGTGAACGGGCGCCGGTGCCGCCGTTCACGGCGGAGCACGAGCGCCTGCGGCTCGAGATCCGCCGCTTCGTGCAGGAGCGGCTGCGCCCTCACGCCGACGAGTGGGAGGCGGCCGAGTGGTTTCCCAACGAGGCGTTCGCGTGGCTGGCGGAGGCCGGCTACCTCGGCCTGAGGTTCGGGCCCGAGTACGGCGGGCGCGGGGACACCGTGGCCGCCGCGGTGTTCGTGGAGGAGATGGCGCGCTGCGGGTCGGGTGGCCTGGCCGCGGGCCTCGGCGCGCACACTGGGATCGCCCTGCCGCCGATCGCGGCCTTCGGGACCGCTGAGCAGAAGGAGCGCTACCTCGTCCCCGGGCTGCGCGGCGACCTGATCGCGGCGCTGGCGATCACCGAGCCGGGCGCGGGCTCGGACGTCGCCGGGCTCCGCACCCACGCCCGCCGCATCGACGGCGGTTATCTCGTCAACGGCTCCAAGACGTTCATCACGGGCGGGGTCCGCGCCGACATCCTCGTCACGGCGGTGAAGACGGACACGGACTCCCCCACCCGCCATCACGGCATCTCGTTCCTCATCGTCGAACGCGGCCCGGGGGTCACGTCATCGCCTCTGCGCAAGCTCGGCTGGCACGCCTCCGACACCGCCGAGATCGGTTTCGACGACGTGTTCGTGCCCGAGCAGAACCTGCTCGGCGCCGAGCACCAGGGCTTCTATCTGATCATGGCCAACTTCCAGTGGGAGCGGCTGCTCATGGCGCTCGGCGCCGTCGGCGCCATGCAGGTGTGCTTCGAGCAGACGCTGGCCTTCGTCTCCGGTCGCGAGGACCTGCGCTCCCAGCAGGCGATCCGCCACCGGATGGCCGAGATCGCGCTCGAGCTCGAGGCCGGGCGAGATGTCACCTACGCGGCGTTGCGCCGCCACGTCGCCGGCGAGGACGCGGTGCGCGAGGTGACGATCGCCAAGCTGCGCACCCAGCGCAGCGCCTTCGACGTCATCGACGCCTGCGTGCAGATCCACGGGCTCGACGCGCCGGAGGAGCTCGAGCGGGCACTGCGCGACGCGCGGCTGGGCCCGATCGGCGGCGGGACCGACGAGATCATGAGGGAGATCCTGGGCCGCTCGCTGGGCCTCTGATCCCCGCCGTCTAGCCTGAGACGGCGTGGACTCGGCACGAGGTCAGCTGCTGATAGCGGGCCCGGGACTGTTGGACCCCAACTTCTGGCGGACGGTTGTCCTGATCGTCGAGCACTCCGACGAGGGTGCGCTGGGCCTGGTCCTCAACCGGCCGTCCGAGACGACCGTCGGCGAGGCCGTGTCCGAGCTCGAGGAGCTGCTCGACCTCGACGACCCGCTCTACGTCGGCGGCCCCGTCCAGCCGTCGGCGCTGATCGTGCTGGCCGAGTTCGACCGCCCCGCCGAGGCGGCGCTCATCGCCTTCGAGGACGTGGGCGTGCTGGCCAACGGCGCGCAGGAGGATCCGTCGCTGAGCGTCCGCCGCGGCCGGGCCTTCGTGGGCCACGCCGGGTGGGGCCCCGGACAGCTCGACGACGAGGTCGAGCGCGGCGATTGGATCATCGAGCGGGCCGTGCGCGATGATGCCTTCACCGGCACCCCGCTGGACCTCTGGTCCTCGGTGCTGACGCGAAAGGGGGGTAGCTACGCGTTGGTGGCGCGCATGCCCCCCGACCCCTCCGTGAACTGAGCCCTCCCAGTGGCGCACGACCACTCCCACCATCATCACCACCACGGGCCGTCTCGCGAGACCGAGCGCAGCGCGCTCAAGGCCGCGCTGGCGCTGATCGTCGTCTTCATGCTGGCCGAGATCACCGCGGGCGTGCTGGCCTCCTCGCTGGCGCTGCTCTCCGACGCGGCCCACATGCTCACCGACGCCGCCGCCCTCGCGCTGGCGCTGGTGGCAGCGCGGCTGGCCGCCCGCCCGGCCGGCGGCCCGATGACCTACGGGCTGGGCCGCGCCGAGATCCTCTCCGCCCAGGCCAACGGCGTGACGCTGCTCATCCTGTCGGTCGTGATCGTGGTCGACGCCCTGCGGCGGCTGGTCTCTCCCGTCCACGTCGACGGCCTGCCGGTGCTCATCGTCGCCCTCGTCGGCGTGGTCGTCAACCTGGCGGCGGCGGCCATCCTCGCTCGGGGCACGGGCGCTCAGCGCAGCCTCAACCTCGAGGGCTCCTACCGGCACATCCTCACCGACCTCTACGGGTTCATCGCCACCGCGGTGGCGGCGGTGATCATCCTGGCCACCGGCTTTGACCGCGCCGACCCGATCGCCTCGCTGCTCATCGCCGGGCTGCTGCTGCACGCCGCCTACGGGCTGCTCAAGGAGTCCGGGCGCGTGTTCATGGAGGCGGCGCCGACGGGCATCGACCCCGACGAGGTCGGGCGGGCGCTGGCCGGCCACCCCGGCGTCGTCGAGGTCCACGACCTGCATGTGTGGGAGGTGACCTCGGGATTCCCGGCGCTCTCGGCCCACGTGGTGGTCCGCGCCGGCGATGACTGCCACGAGCTGCGGCGCCTCCTGCAGCAGATGGTGGCCGAGCGCTTCGGCATCAGCCACACCACCCTCCAGGTCGACCATGAGGCCGCGCCCCAGCCGCCCCTGCAGATCGAGGTGGCTCCGGCTGCAGAGCGGGCAGCGGAGTCCTACACTCGGCCGCAATGAGGCTGATCAAGCCCGGACCCGATCACGAGACACCGCGCGGCATCGTCGGCGGCGCCGAGATCTCACAGGTCACCGCGGGCGCGCGCAACATCTACATGGGGCGCTTCCGGGTGCCCGGCCGGGGCACGGTCACGCCCCCACTACCACGAGAACTGCGAGAGCACGCTCTACATGCTGAGCGGAGGGGTGCGCATCCTGTGGGGCGACCACCTGGAGGAGCAACTCGAGGTCGACCCCGGGGACATGCTCTACGTCCCGCCGCGCATCACCCACGTGGTGGAGAACGTCTCTGACTCCGAGCCCGCCGAGTACGTCGTGGCCCGCGACTCGCCCCACGAGGATGCCGTGGTCGTCCCGTGGGCCGAGGAGCAGGCGTGACCGAGGCCTCCGGGTCCTTCGGCGCTGCCCGTCACCGCCGCATCTTCTGGCGCTCCTGGACCCCCGACGACACACCGGCACGGGCCGTGGTCGTGCTCGTCCATGGTCTGGGCGAGCACAGCGGGCGCTATGACCACGTCGCGGCGCGGCTCGTCGGCGAGGGCTACGCCGTGCACGCCGTCGACCATCGCGGCCACGGCCGCTCCGATGGCCCCCGCGCCTTCATCGAGGACATGGACGACGTCGTCGCCGACGTCGACACGCTCGTCGACGGGGCGGTGGCGGCCGAGCCCGGCGTACCGGTGTTCATGCTGGGCCACAGCATGGGCGGCCTCATCGCCCTGCGCTACGCGCTGGCGCACCAGGAGCGGCTGGCCGGCCTGATCCTGTCGGCGGCGCTGGCCCAGCTCGACGCGGTCCCCAAGCCGCTGGAGCTCGTCGCACGGACGCTGTCGGTGATCGCGCCGCGCGCGCCGCTGATCGCCATCGACTCCGCGCTGGTCAGCCGCGACCCCTCCGTCGTGGAGGCCTACCGCTCAGATCCGCTGGTGCACCACGGCAAGGTGCCCGCACGCACCGCGGTCCAGCTTGCCGACACCGTGGAGCGCTTCCCCGAGACCGTGGGGGCGATCACCGTGCCGACGCTCATCCTCTACGGCACCGCCGACGGGCTCTGCGCCCCGGCGGGCAGCGTGATGCTCGGCGAGCGGATCGGCGCCGCCGACAAGACCGTCACCGCCTACGACGGCCTCTTCCACGAGATCCTCAACGAGCCCGAGCGCGAGACGGTGCTCGACGACATCGTGGGCTGGCTGGGCGCGCGCGTGGGTGCCCCGGCCGCGGACGCCGCCGGCTCCAGCCGCACGTAGCTGCCGTCGTCGCAGACGATCACTCCTCCATGGCACAGCCACTGGGCGGCCCGGTCCGGGCCGCCGAGAACCGCGGCCTTCGCCAGCACCTCGGCCTGGGCGGCGGTCGGCGCGAGGGCGCTGGCCTGGACGATGCCGCTGAACACCGGCGTTCCGGTGCAGGGGTCCAGCAGGTGGTGGGCCGGACGGCCGTCGCCGCCGATCCAGCTGCGACGGGAGATCCCGCTGGTGGCCACCGCGCCATTGGTCAGCGCGAGGGTGAGCAGCCGATCGGCGTCGAAGGGGCCGGCGATGTGCACGGGGCGCACCAGTCCGGCGCGCCCGCCGACGCGGACGTCCCCGGCGCAGTCCAGGACGTAGGCGTCGAAGCCCTCGAGCAGCGCCGCGAGCTCATCGGCGAACACGCCCTTGGCGATGCCGCCGACGTCGAGGCGCAGACCCGGTGGACGGTGCACGGTCCCGGCGCGCGGGTCGACGGTGATCTCGCGCCAGCGCTCGCCGGGATGAGGGGCGGCCGGGGCCCGGGGCGGCGCCAGGGCCAGCGCCGTCCGCAGGTCGATGCCCTCTCCGTCGAAGTGGCCCGGCGTAGCCGGCGCGCTCGATCTCGTCGGCGAGCGTGGCGTCGACCAGGCCGCCGGTGTCGCGCGCCGCCGTGAGCGCCGCCTCGATCACGCGTCGCATCAGCGGGCTGACGGCGACCGTGGCGGCCGGGTCGCGATTGACGCGGCTCAGCTCGCTGTCCTCGCTGAAGCGCGAGAAGCGCCGGTGCCAGGCGAGCAGCGCCCGTTTGGCCATCGCCGCGGCGACCGCGGCATCGGCGGGCCGGGCGGCGTCGGCGACGATCACCGTGCACTGGCCGCCGAAGCAGGCGAACGTGTGGCGGTGCTCCGGGCGGCGGGGAGCGGTGGCGCCCGGGAAGGCGCGGACGCTCATGACTGGCTCGAGGTGACCGAGCTCACGCCGCTCGAGCCCGAGCCGGTCGACGTGCTCGTGGCGCCCGAGCTGCTGGAGCCCGTCGAGTCAGACGAGCTGGTGGAGCCGGTCGAGTCAGAGGAGCCGCCCGAGCTGGTGTCGGCGCTGACGGACCCGCTCGAGCCGCTCGATGTGGTCGTCACCGCTGGGGTGGACGCCTGGGTCAGCGTCTTGCGCGCCAGCGCCGGATCGTGGCCGGTGACGAGCACGACGGTGATGAGCATCCACACCGCCAGGAACAGCGCGACCGACCCTCCGATCACCCGGGCGCGGATCCTGCGCACGCGCGCCCGGCGTGCCTCCCTGAGCCTGATTCCGTCTTCCTTGGTCATGTCGACAGAATCGAACCGCGCCATAGCAAGGGCGTGTGAGGCCCGTAAGAAGACCGTATGAGGGCGCGCCGGCAGGCCGCCGCGAGCACGCTGCGGCGCGTCAGCAGGCCGCGGCGGGCACGCTGCCGAGCTCGAACCGGCAGCCGCTGAAGTACCCGCCGGCCGGCGAGATGAGAAAGCACGCGAGCTCCGCCAGCTCGGCGTCAGTGGTGCCCTGGCCGGGCCACAGCGCGACGGCGGTGATCCCGTAGCGCGCCCACTCCACCGACAGCGTCCGCGCCAGGTTCTCCAACGCCGCGCGGGCCGCCGGGGCGTGCGCACCCGCGCCGGGGCGCGGTGCGATGAGCAGCAGGCGACCCGGGTCGCCCGCGTCGATGAGCGCCCCGGTGGCGACCGCCCGCACCGCGCGCCAGGCCTGCTCCATGGTGTCGCGCAGCGCGTCGGCGCCGCCCGCGCCGAATCCCGCGCCCGCGTCGAACACGAGCGCGTGCAGCGGCGCCCGGTCTCGGGCCCAGCCCGCGGCGCCGTCCTCGTCGGCGAGGGCATCGGCAGGCAGGTCGTCCACATGCGCGCCGAGGGAGAGCAGCCGCGCCCGCGTCTCCCGCGCGGCCCCGCCACCGCCGGCGATGGCCACGTGGCGTCCGTCGAGCAGGCCTGCGGCGAACGTCACGCCACCACGTGCGACCGCGCGGCCCGCCGCGAGCCCCGGTGTCCGAGGCGGACGAGCTCGGCGTGCTGGGCGCGGATGCGATCGAGGATGAGATCGGCGGCCTCCTGCTGCTGCTCGCGCGTCGGCGAGTCGATCGCCGTGAAGCGCAGCGGCGTGCCGTAGCTGACGGTCACCCTGGGGAACTTCAGACGCTTCCAGTTGCGCACCTGGTGTGAACCCAGAATCGCCACCGGCACCACCGGTGCGCCCGACTCGAGCGCGAGCCGGCCGATGCCCGGCCGGGCCTCGGCGCCGACCTCCCCGTTGCGCGATCGGCCGCCCTCGCAGTACATGCCGATGGCCCCTCCGCGCTCCAGGATCTTGAAGGCGCTGATGAACGCCTCGTCGTCCTGGGCCCCGCGCCGGACGGGGAACACGCCGCCGTGGCTGAAGATGTAGGTGGGGATCGGCGAGCTGAACAGCTGGGACTTGGCCATGAACTGGATGCGCCGGCGCACGAACGCGCCGGCGAAGAAGTGATCCATGAACGACGCGTGGTTGGGCGCCAGGATCAGCGGGCCGATGGGCACGTTCTCGGACGCGATCCCACGGGCGCGGAACGTGATCAGAGCGTGCAGCACGGTCGCGATCCGGACGATCTCGTAGACGTGGGCCTCCGGCTCGCCCGCGCGCACGCGCGCGTGAAAGGCGGCGAAGTACTCGGGAGGCCGGGCGTCCTTGTACTGCTGCGGCTTGAGCTCGACGTCCGGCATCGCCGCCGAAGATACCCGTCAGGGCGGCGCGCCGGACGTGCGGAGCCAATGCGTCAGCCGGCCACGCCGGCGGCATACGCCGCGAGCGTCTTGGGCCATCCGCCGGGCGAGGAGACCGCGCCGTGCATGCCCTCCCAGCCATCGCCGTGGCGGTCGAGGTGGCGGTGCTCGAGATCGACCCGGGTGCGCGAGTCAGACTCGGCGACGAAGTGCACCTCGACCTCGCTCGCGCGCTCCAGGTCGGTCTCGATCTCCCATGCTGGGCTGATGTCCCAGGTGAACACGAGGTGATCGGGCGGCTCGTAGGCCACCACGCGCGCCCAGGTGCACTCGCGGCCATCGGCGGTGCGGTCATAGACGCGGCCGCCGGCGTGCTGCTCGAAGATCATCTCGGCGATCTCCCCGTCGATCAGGTGATGGTCCTCGGGCCACCAGCTCTTCATCTCCTGCGTGAAGACCTCGAAGGCCCGCTGCACCGGGGCCTCCACCACGATCGAAGTGCGCACCGGGGCGGCGGTTGACTGGGTGCTCATCGTTCCTCCTTGGGTGGTTGTTCGACGGCCGTCTTGAACGCCGCCAGGGCTTGATTCCAGAAGAAGTCCAGATACGCGCGCAGGTGCTCGATCCCGCTCGGGTCCATCCGGTAGATGCGCCGGTTGCCATCCGCCTGGGCCGAGACCAGGCCCGCGTCCTTGAGCACCCGCAGGTGCTGGGACACCGCGGGGCGGCTCACCGGGAGGGCGCGGGCCAGCTCCGAGACCGACTGGGGCTGGGTGGCGACGCGCTCGAAGATGACCCGCCGGGTGGGGTCCCCCAGGGCGATGAGGGCCGGCGCGGCGGCGCGCTGGAGGGGCGTGGTGATGCGTAAGCTGGCACTTACCGTAAGTATAGACTTACCCTGAACGCCCGTCAAATGGCGCGCAAAACCGCTCGTTCCCGCGCCGTTATTTGCGGTGAAACCGTCAAGGGACAATCGAGGTGAAGAGACTCATGGGAAGAGGCAAGGTCATTGCTGGATTGGCATCCGCCGTCATGCTCGTCGGAGCGGGACCGGCGGCGGCAAACGTGCTGCCGGTGGGCACGTGGAGCTTCAACGAGGGGTATGGGACGGTCGCGCACGACACGTCCTTGGCGCCTGACAACGGGACGCTGCAGGGCAGTCCTCAGTGGACCAAGGGCCGCTTCTGGTCGGCCCTCAGCTTCGATGGCAACGACAGCACCGTGAACATCCCCGACCGGTCGATCTTCGAGGCCCCGCAGGTGACGGTGAGCGCCTGGGTCAACTCGACCAACCCGGGCAGCTTCCGCTACATCGTCGCCAAGGGCGCCAGCGGCTGCATCGCCGTCCTCCTACGCGCTCTACACCGGCGCCAACGGCGGGCTGGAGTTCTACGTGTCGAGCAACGGCGGACTGAGCTACAACATCTCGCCGGACGCCGGCACCAACATCTGGGACGGCAACTGGCACAGCGTCGTCGGCACCTTCAACGGGTCCGAGGTGGATCTGTACGTCGACGGCAAGGAGGTTGGCTCCGGGTACCGCTGACACGACCGCGATCTCCTACGGGCTGCCCACGACCAACGACCTGTCGATCGGCAACTACCCGGTGCCGACCGCGAACTTCCCCGACTGCGGGAACCTCGCGTTCAGCGGCAAGATCGATGAGGTCCACGTGTTCAACCGCGCGCTCGGCGCCCAGGAGATCCACCTGGGTTACGTCGCGTCGGGGTACCTGCCGCCAGCAGTTCCCCGACGACGCGATCCTGTAGGCGCGTCGACTCGAACTCCACCGGCGATGCGGATCGCGCGCGAAGGGTAGGCGCATCCGCATCGCCTTGGACCGGCCACGGCTCTGGCGGGTCACCGCCGTCCTGGCCGCGCTCCTGCTCTGCGGCCTGCTCGTCGGGGCGGCCCAGGGCTCGATCACTGTGGTCGCCCGACGCCCCGCCGGCATTTTGCCCCGCGGCGGGGCGTCGTGGGAGCGCTGGTGCACCGCCGGCCGGGCGCGGGAGGACCGCCGCCGGCTCGCGTTCTGTGCCCGGGTCGACGGACTGGTGCTCACCTCGAGCCACGGTCCCGCGGCCGGCGAGACGCACGTCGCCGTCGTGGGAGAATTCCACCTCACGGTCGTTCGGCTGCCCGACGGCGCGCCCACGCCGTCGCTCGGAACGCGACTGGTCGCCGTCGGCCCGCTCGTCCGCGCCCGCGACGGTCAGCGCGAGGTCCAGGCCTTCCGGGTGCTGCGCGGATGAGGTGGCTGGCGGTCACCCTGGCGCTGCTGGCCGCCAGCGCCGCGCTCCTCGGTGGGATCTATCTGCGCGACCGCGACACCTCGTGGCTGCCGCCGCCGCGGACCGCTGCCGACTTCGACGCCCAGGTGGTGCTGACCTAGGTCGGCGGGCCCCGGCTGCGGCACGCGTTGCTCCTACAAGCTGCTCGCCAACCCGCGCCCCGATCACTGGCTGGCGCGGATCGTCGACCGTTCGCGGGCCTCGTGCGTGGACATCGACCTGCGACAGGTTCGGGATCAACGAGTCCCATGGGATCGCCGGCATGGTCATGGTCGACTGCGACGGTCCCGCCGCCGGCCGCCGGCCGGGACCGGCAGCGGCCGGGCCCGTCATCCCAGCAGCGGGAGCACCAGCGTGGGCTTCTCGATCTGGTGGTCGGGGCTCGTCGACACCACAGCGGTACCGATGGCGAAGAACTCGATGACGTGCGAGCCCCAGCCGTGGCTGCGCTCGATGATCCGCGCGCCCACGATCCCCTCGGACTGGAGCTCGTCGGCCTCGATCTGCATCCGCTCCATGGCCAGCTCACGCGCCTCGTAGAGCGCCTGGGTGAAGTTGGGCATCTCGACGTTGCGCCCCACCTGCTTGAGCGAGGCGAGCATGCCCTGACGGGCGACGTGGTAGACGCAGTTGCCCATCACCAGGCCGGCGGGACGGTACCCGGCGCGCAGCAGCGTGGCGAAATCCTGCCCGCTCATGTCCGAGGTGAACGGCCGTCCGTTGGGCGCGCGGTGCAGCTCCCCGCCGCGGTGCTTGACCGCGGTGCCGACGGCTATGAACTCGGCGAGGTCCGCGCCCCACTCATAGCGGCCGATGTCGAGCCGCACGCCGACGATCCCGTCGGCGCCGAGCGCGTCGGCCTCCTCCTCCATCCGCGTCATCGCCAGCTCGCGCGCGTGGTACATGGCCTGGGTGAGGACGCCCATCTCCTGGTTCTGGTTCCAGGAGGCCTGCTGGAAGCCGATGTGGTAGATCGAGCTGCCCAGCACCAGGCCCAGCGGCTCAAAGCCCGACTCCTTGACGAGCAGGAACTCGTTGACCGAGAGGTCGGAGGTGAAGAAGCCGCGCTCGGCCTCCTTCTTCATCCGCTCGATGCGCTCCCGCCCGGACGCGGGAATCCCGGCCAGCGATCCCGCCTCGTACTGCTCGGCGTGTGGCGCGTCGGCCGTGGCGACGTCCCGGGGCGCCGGCGGGGCGTTCTGGGAATCGTCGTCGTCGCGTCTGAGGAACCCCATCGTGTCTCCTATTCGTTGAGCAGGCGCTCGAGGGCCTGTCGCGTTGTCTGGCTGGTGCGGGCCTGATCGGCGAGCGCCTCTCCCAGGGCGCGCAGCCACTCGTCGGTGGACACATCCTCGTTCTTGAGCACGATGCCGCCGGACAGCCGGGCGCATCGCGTCTGGATTGAGGCGCCGTCGGCCCGTAGCTCGAGCCGCTGGCCGCCTGCGTCCAGCGCGATGCGGCGCACCTGCTTGGGCCCGAACATCCCGTCTCGTCGACGCTCGACGATGACCGCGCCGGGCACCGCCTCCTCGAGCTTGACCGCCAGCGCTTCGACGAACGCCCGCAGGTCGCTGTGTCCGCCCGCAGCGACGCCGTGACGAGGTCCAGGTCGAGGTCGGGTTGTCCGTCGTCGTCAGTGGCCATCGCTGCAGCCCCCAGCCTACGCCTCCCGGTGTCGCGCGGTCGCTGCCCGCCGCGCAAGCCCGGCGGCGGCCAGCCGTTGAGTAAGGGCATGCTTAGACAGGGGATCAAGGCCAGAGCCGCGCTGGCCCTGGTGGCAGCGCTGGCCGTGATCGCCGTCGTGGTGGTCGTGCTGAGCTCGGGGTCGGGATCCCCCGCGCGACCGGCGGCGGCCGCCCCCACCCGGACCGTGGCGCCGTCACCCCCACCCCGGCGGCCAGCCTGGCCTACGGGCCACCGCCCCTGGCGCGCTACAAGGAGGCTGCGCCCCACGTGGCGAGCACGCTGAGCGTCTACGGGGTTCAGGGGCAGGTCACCGGCGCGCCGGCGACGCCCCCGGACGAGCTGTCTCCGGTCTCGCCGTCGTCCTTCCGCGCTCCGGTGGCGGCGTACCGCTCCTACTCGGTCGCCCGCTTGGCGCTCATGCAGGGCGAGATCGCAAAGCTCCAGACGGCGCTGGCCGCCAACGACCGCGGCGCGGCGCAGGCGGCGTGGCGGGGCGCGTACGCGTACTACCTCAATCTCGGCGCCGTTTACCTGGAGGGGCCGATCGCCGACCTCAATGACGCCATCGACGGCACGCCCGGAGGTGTGCCCGGGGGCGTGAGCTCATCTCAGTTCAGCGGCCTGCACCGGATCGAGCGTGGGCTGTGGACCGGCGCGCCGCTGGCCGCCTCGAGCCCTGGGCGCGCACGCTCTCCGCCGATGTCCGAAGCTGGCCAAGCTGGTGCCCACGGTCCAGATCGACCCGCTCGACTACGCCACACGGGCCCACGAGATCCTCGAGGACGCGGTGCGCGATCAGCTCAGCGGCACCGACGTCCCTGGAGCGGAGCCGGGGTGCTGGGCACGTCGGCAGGGGTCGTCGCCACCACCGAGGTACTCAAGACGCTCACGCCGATCCTCCAGTACCGCGAGGGCATCCTCCCGATCGTCAACGCCGACATGGGGACGTTGCGCACCGCGCTGGCCGCCATCGAGCGCGCCCACGGCGGCACCATCCCGACCACCTCGCAGCTCACCCAGGACGAGACCGAGCGGCTCGACGCATCGCTGGGGCAGGCGCTGGAGGGCCTCTCCCAGGTGCCGGGTGCCCTGGAGACCACCCCCGCTCCGGTCGTGCCCAAGATCCCTGCCGCCGACATCAAGATCGACCCATGAAGCCGCTGGACCGCCGTTCCTTCCTGGCCCGCGGGGCCCTGGTCACCGGAGCCGCCGGCGCGGCTCTGGCCAGCGGCGCCCGCGCGGCCGACCTCCCGGACACGCCGACCGGCCCGCCCACGACCCCCGGCGGGGCCGTCGCGGGATCGGACCTCTCGGCGATGGTGCCGTTCACCGGCGTCCATCAGTCGGGGATCCTCAACCCCGCCCCGGCCCACGCCACGCTCGTGGCCTTCGACAGCATGGCGCCCGACGCGCGCACCCTCGGCCAGGCGCTCGAGGCGCTGAGCTCTCGGGCCCGCGAGCTCAGCGCGGGCGGCCCCGTCCCGCTGCTGGAGGTCGACGCCCCTCCGACGGACTCCGGCACCCTGGGCCCCGACAACACGCCCGACGCGCTCACGGTCACCATCTCCTTCGGCGCCTCGCTGTTCGACGGACGCTACGGGCTGGGCTCCAAGCGTCCCTCGGAGCTGATCCAGATGCCGACCTTCCCGGTCGACCAACTTGATCCCAAGATCAGCCACGGCGACGTCATGGTGCAGATCTGCGCCCAGCACCGCGACACGGTGGTGCACACGCTGCGCGAGCTGGCGCGCACCGTGCGCGGCGCGTTGCAGCAGCGCTGGACGATGGACGGCTTCTCCGGCGCCAACCGTGGGCCCAGCCCCAAGAACAGCCCTCGCAACCTGTTCGCGTTCCGCGACGGCACCGGCAACCCGGTCACCACCGACTCCGGGCTCATGAACGAGCTCGTGTGGGCCGGGGCGGGTGAGCCGGGCTGGGCCGTGGGCGGCACCTACCAGGTGGTGCGCATCATCCGGATGCACGTCGAATTCTGGGATCGGGTCGGGCTCTCAGAGCAGGAGAACATGATCGGCCGCGTCGCGCGACACCGGCGCGCCGCTGGGCGGGACCAATGAGTTCCAGGACCCGCGCTACGACCTGGACCCCAAGGGCGAGCGCATCCCGCTCGACGCCCACATCCGCCTGGCCAACCCGCGCACCGCGCCGACCGCCAACCAGCGGATCCTGCGCCGCGGCTTCAGCTATCACCGGGGCTTTGACGAGGCCGGCCAGCTCGACCAGGGCCTGCTCTTCGTGGCCTACAACCGCAGCCCCGAGCCGTCAGTTCGCGGTCATCCAGAACCGCCTCAACGCGCGAGCCGATGACGGACTACATCACCCCCATCGGCGGCGGCTACTTCTTCGCCCCGCCCGGGGCGCGCGGCGGCACCGACTTCGTCGGCAGCGGCCTCTTTATCTCGCGCATACGAAGTCCGCGTTTGCGGCACCGGCGCCGTGGGTACCCGCGCGGATGCAGCGGCCGGCAGGCGACCGCTCCGAGGCAGGGAGGGTAGGGATGTTCCACGCACGCACCTCGCGGCCGTCGCCGACGCCGCGGCTTTCTCTTGTCCTGCTGGGCGCGGCGCTCGCCTTTGCGCTGACCGTCGCCCTGGCGCTGGCCGGGTCTCCGGCGGCGCGGGCCGCCGCCGGGCGAGGCCATCCCCACGCGACGACCCCATCCTCGACGGCGTGCCCCTGGGTCAACTCGCAGGCCCCGACGTCCGCGAAGGTCGCCGACGTGATCGACCACATGAGCCTCGACGACGAGATCACGATGGTCGAGGGACATGGAACGGCCCCGCCCAACCCCTACGTGTTCTACATGCCCGGCATCCCCGACCTCTGCATCCCGCAGCTGGGCGAGGAGGATGGGCCGGCCGGAGTCGCCGACCAGCTCACCGGCGTCACCCAGCTGCCGGCGGGCGTCGGGCTCGCCGCTACCTTCAACCCGTCGCTGGCGCGCCAGTACGGTCAGGTGATCGGCTCAGAGGAGCTCGGCAAGGGCGCGGCGGTCAACCTGGGCCCGACGATCAACATCGACCGCGATCCCCGTTGGGGCCGCTCGTTCGAGACCTTCACCGAGGATCCCTTCCTCAACACCGCGCTCGCCGTCTCAGAGATCAAGGGCGTGCAGAGCACCGGCGAGATGTCGCAGGTCAAGCACTTCGCCGCCTACAACCAGGAGACCAACCGCAACACGCCGCAGGACGACGTGATCGTCGTCCACGCGGGTGCTGCGCGAGATCTACGAGCCGGCCTTCCAGGCGTCCGTTGAGAACGCCAACGTCGCCTCGCTGATGTGCTCGTACTCGACCATCAACGGCGACTACGCGTGCCAGGACAACAACCTGCTCAACACCACGCTCAAGCAGCTGTGGGGCTTCCAGGGTTTCGTCACCTCCGACTACGCCGCGCTGCATGACGTCTCGGGGGCGCTGGACGGCACCGATCAGGAGCAGCCCTTCGCCGACTCGTTCGGCACGACGCTCGAGCAGGATGTCCAGAACGGCACCATCCCGCGCGCGGTGCTCAACACGATGGTGTCGCGGATGCTCACAGAGATGTTCCGCTTCGGGATCATCGATCACCCGCCGGCCGGCACCCCGACTGACCCGGTGACCTCACCGGCGCACGTCGCGGTCGCCACCAGCGTCGCCGACCAGTCGGCCACGCTGCTCAAGAACGACAGCCAGACCCTGCCGCTGTCAGCGGCCCACAGCGGGACGGTGGCGGTCATCGGACCGTCGGCCTCGGCGTCGCCCACCTACGGGGGCGGCGGGAGCGCGTACGTGATCCCGTCCCAGACGGTGACGCCGCTGCAGGGCCTGGAGGCAGCCGCCGGACACGGCACCCATCTGACCTATCACCAGGGCCTCCCCACCGACGGCTCGCTGCCGGCCATCCCGTCCACGGCGCTCTCGCCGGCCTACGCCCCCACCCCGTTCGGTGGGAGCTACACCGGCACCCTGACCGCGCCGGAGACGGGTACCTACGTCCTGGCCATCGACAACCCATGTGGGTGCTACACGCCCACCTACCTGTCGCTGAACGGGCAGCAGATCCTCGACAACCCGAGCACGCCGCCCGAGCACGTGTACTCGGTGGCGGTCAGCCTGGTGGAGGGGTCGACCTACACGCTGAGCATCAGCGGCGACTCGGACGAGCTGCTGTGGGGCACGCCCTCGGCGCTCCAGCCCGGGATCGACGACGCCGTGGCGGCGGCCAAGAGCGCCGACACGGCGATCGTGGTCGTCTCCGACGACACCGAGTCCGAGGCCACCGACCGCCTGTCGCTCAACCTGCCCTCGGCGCAGGACGAGCTCATCTCGGCGGTGGCGGCCGTCAACCCGCACACGGTCGTCGTCGTCAACGCCGGCGCGCCGGTGGCGATGCCGTGGCTCTCGCAGGTCTCCGCGGTGCTCGACGACTGGTACCCGGGCGAGGTGAGCGGCACCTCGCTGGCACGGGTCCTGTTCGGGCGCGTCAATCCGGGTGGCCACCTGCCGGTGACCTTCCCCACGACGCTGTCACAGGTCCCGGCCGCCAGCCCCGCGCAGTTCCCGGGCGTGGGCGGCAAGGTCCAGTATTCCGAGGGGCTCGACGTGGGCTACCGCTGGTATGACGCCCAGAACCTGACCCCGATGTTCCCGTTCGGGTACGGGCTCTCCTACACGAAGTTCGCCTTCAGCCATCTGAGGGTGACCGGCGCGCCGCGCAACGGCGTCAGCGACATGCAGGTGTCGGCGACGGTGACCAACGTCGGCCAGCGGGCCGGGTCAGACGTGGCGCAGCTGTACCTCGCCGACCCGTCGTCCGCCGGGGAGCCCCCGCGGCAGCTCGTCGGCTTCCAGCGTGTGAACCTCGGCCCCGGCCAGTCGGGCCAGGTGCAGTTCACAGTCACCCCGCGCGACACCTGGTGGTGGGACGAGGCGGCCAACGGCTGGAACCAGAGCACCGGCCACTACGGCCTGTTCGTGGGCGACTCCTCGGCGCTGGCTGACCTGCCGCTGCAGTCGGGGTTCGACCTCGGCGCCTCGCCGGCGGCGCGTCAGGTCCAGATCCAGGCCCCGGCGACGATGCAGGCAGGGAAGCCGTCGATCGTCACGGTCACACTGACCCGGTCGGGCAACGCGACACTGCACCGCGTCACCCTCGCGCTGCAGTTGCCGCAGGGATGGAAGGTCAGCGCGATCGGCCGCTCGACGTTCACGCGCCTGGCTCCGTCGGCGGCGCCGAGCACCGCCTTCCAGGTCACGCCCCCGAAGTACGCGCCGGCCACCAACGCCACCGTTCACGCGACGGCGACGCTCGGGGCTGACGCGGTGCGCGAAGCGGGCGTCAGCGTCGGCGTGTCGTAAGTCACCTCACCTCAGGGGACCCGGCTGCCGCCGCGTCAACGACTGGCGCGGCGGCAGCCCCTTGGTTCGCGGCCGTCCCCGTCTGGGACGACCGCCCGTCTACACGCCGCCGTGTTCGATGAGGAACACGACGGCGATGCTCGCGACGAGCAGCACCCCCAGAAGGCGGATGCGCCAGATGTGAGCTCGGCCGGAGCGCCGGCGAGCAAGCTCACGGCGCGACAGCGAGCTCATGAAGAGTCGGGACTCGGGCATCGGCGTGACCTACGGTCCTCCGTCATCGGATCCAAGCTCTGTGGACAGCGGTAGTCAACCGGTCGCGACGGACGGATCCCGGAATGTGAAGGCTTTTTCGCCGTCGACGCCGCGCTATATCGTTCCGAGCGCACCCACCCCGGACAGGAGGACACCGAAGTTGACCGACATCGAGGCCCACATCACCGGCACCGTCTGGAAGATCGAGGTCGAGGTCGGCGACACCGTCGGCGAGGGTGATGCGGTCGTCATCCTGGAGTCGATGAAGATGGAGATGCCCGTCGAGGCCGAGGATCCCGGCGTCGTCACCGAGATCCTCTGCACCGAGGGGCAATCGGTCTCCGAGGGCGACACGCTCGTTGTCCTCGAGTAGTCCCTCGCCTGCCGCCGGGCAGCTGCTGGTCGACGAGCCGGCCCCGTACGTCGCGCGGCTGACGATCTCCAATTCCGACAAGCGGGGAGCGCTGGACCACGCGATCCTCGACGGCTTCGCCGAGATCCTCCCCCGGCTCGACGCCCGCTGCGTGATCATCACCGGCCAGGGCCGCACGTTCTCGGCCGGCTATGACATCGGCGATCTGCGTGATGGGGGTGGCGGGCGGTTCGCCGACGAGGCCGAGAGGCTCGTCGCCCACCCGTTCACCGCCGCCATCGACGCGGTCGACGCCTATCCGTACCCCACCATCGCGGCGCTCAACGGCCACGCCATCGGCGGCGGGCTGGAGCTGGCGCTGTCCTGCGACCTGCGCCTGGCCGCCCATCCGATCAAGCTGGGAATGCCGCCCGCCAAGCTCGGGCTCGTGTACTCCCACACCGGCATCCGCAAGTTCATCGACGTGATCGGCGCCGCCCGTACCCGGGAGCTGTTCTTGGTGGGCGGGCGCATCAACGCCGCCACCGCCCACCTGTGGGGACTGGTCAACGACGTGCTCGGAGTCGACGAGCTGGCCGGCGGGGCGGTGGAACTGGCCCGCGAGATCGCGTCCAACGCACCCCTGGCCCAGCGGGGCAACAAGCGCGTCATCCGCGCCGTGCTCGACGGGGAGGCCACGCTCGCGCCCGAGGTGGAGCGGGAGCTGCTGGCGCTGCGCCACGCCTGCTTCTCGTCCGAGGACTTCCGCGAGGGCGTGAGCGCGTTCGCCGAGAAGCGCCCGCCGGAGTGGACAGGCCGGTGACGGGCCCGCCGGAGTGGACAGGCCGGTGACGGGCCCGGAGGGCCGCTGATGTCGGGCGCGCTGTGGAGCGCCGAGCGGTTCGGTGATGGGGATGGTCCGGTGGTCGCGGTGTTCGTCCACGGCGGCTTCTGGCGGGCCCGCTGGGCCGCCGACACCATCGCCCCGCTGGCGCAGGCCTGCGCGGCGGCGGAGCCCCATCCGTGGGTGTGGAACGTCGAGTACCCGCGCGTGGGGATGCCCGGCGGCGGCTGGCCGGGCACGGCACTGGCGGTGCGAGAGGCTCTCGGCGCCGCCGTCACGGCAGCCGCCGGACGGCCGGTAGTGGTCATCGGCCACTCCGCCGGCGGGCACCTGGCCCTGTGGGCTGCCCACGAGCATCCGGTGGCCACCGCCGTGTCGTTGGCCGGGGTCTGTGACCTGGAGGAGGGCGTCGCCACCGGGATCGGCAACGGAGCGGTGCTCGAGCTCCTGGGCGCGGCTCCCGACAGCGACCTGTATGCCGCGGCCAGCCCGATCGCGCGGCTCCCCCTGGGCTCGCCGGCGCTGCTCATCCACGGCGATGCCGACGAGGACGTTCCCATCAGCCAGAGCCGGCTGTTTCAGAAGGCGGCGCGCGCGGCCGGTGACGACTGCGAGCTGCACGAGCTGCCGGGCGGCGGGCACTACGAGGTCATCGACCCCGAGGGCCGGGGGTGGCCGATCCTGAGCGGTCGTCTCGTGGCGCTGGCCGGAGGTGGCCGATCCTGAGCGGTCGCCTGGTGGCGCTGGCCGGGGCCTGATCAGAGCAGCCGCGCGCTCGGCTCACGACTGGTGCGGAACGTGAACTCGATCCGCTCGGGCTTCAGGTGCGGCGCCGCGATCGTCACGTCGAGCCGGTCGCCGGCGGTGAACACCTTGTGCGCCAGAGCGCGCCACAACCGTGCCGTCCACGCCGCGCGCACGCGCGTGACGCTCAGGTGCGGACAGCCGCGCCCGCGGCAGCGGACGGAGACGCTCCCTCGACGGGGCACCCGGCGGCTCGTGACCGAGCGCACGAGGGTCCGGCGCCCGCTCCAGCGCCAGCTCACGACGAGCTGGGTGTGCACGCGGTTGCGCCCCTTGACCCCGGGGGTCGTCACAGGGTTCAGCGTCGAGATCTCCTGGTCGAGCACCGGCGCCGCATTCCCCGCCGCGTCGGTCACGATGACCTTGAGCTCATGCGTGCCGTCGGGGACGAGCCGGGTGTCGACCGGCACGTCCTCGGTGTCCAGCGGCTTGCAGGGCTGGGCGTGATCGAAGACCAACCCGCCCGCCCCGTTGCCCAGCGCCACGCAGTCGCCGCCATTGGTGTCCGGGGTGCCCTGATAGACGGTGGCTCCGTCGATCTGCACGGTCACCGCGTACACCCCCGGCCCGTAGCCGGGACCGGGGCTGGCGGGGGTGGGCTCGTTGGGGTCGGCGGCGGTGAACAGGAGCCCCGCCACGCCGTGGGCGTTGCGGCTCAGCAGCGGCCCGGAGAAGCCGCTGCCGGTGGGCAGGGCCGTGTCGGAGAGTTCGATCAGCGCCGACTGGATCGACACCTCCGCGTTGAGCCCGTTGCTGGCCGGGCAGGTCGCGGACCCGGCCTCAAAGCATCGCGCCACCGCGTAGATGCTGGTGCCGCCCGGGTGCTGGATGCCGAACGCGGCCGTCTGGCTGAAGTCCGGGCCGCACGAGGAGTTGAACGCGCAGTAGCCGAAGTCGTCGGCGGCGAGATTGGTGTTGTCGGGCGTGGCCAACCATGTCTCCCCCGAGGGCGCGGCGATCGTAGCGTTGATCGTTCCGCCGGCGATCGTCTGGGCCGGCGGCGCGGTGAAGATCCACTCGGGGCCTTCGCCGGTGTTCCCGAAGCCCTGCTCCACAGCAGCCAGGGTCCCGCCCTGGGCACACGTGTCGACGTCGCCGCTGCCGCCCGTCTGAGTCCCGTTGAACCAGCCTGTCGCCCAGCCGTCGGTCGGCGCCGGCTGCCCGTTGGGCTGCGTGCACGACGCCAGCGTCCAGGTGCCGGCATGGGCGGCCGCCGGCGCCAGCGCACACGTCAGGGCGACGAGGAGAACGCCTAGGGCGTTGCGGCGCGGGCCTTGTTCCACTCGGCCTTGTGTACCCGCTTGGCCGCCTGATAGTCGGCCAGGGCCTGCGGCGAGTCCACGTCCCCGAGCGTCGGGTGCCACGGCACGAGCCCCTCGGCGGCGACCACGCCGAAGCGCTTGGCCAGCACGGAGCCCAGGGCCTTGATCTTCATCTCGCCGAACCCGGGCAGGCCGGCCAGATTGGCGCGCAGCGCCTCGGTGTCGGCAGCGTCCGTCCACACCCGGGCGGCGTCGCCGTCGTACTCGTCGCGGATGTGGAGGGCGAGGTCGTGGACGCGCTGGGCCATCGAGCCGGGGAAGCGGTGGATCGCCGGCCGCTCGCGGAAGACGGGCTCCAGATCGGCCTCGGCCAGGGTGGCGGCGTCGATCGCGCCCAGTCGCTCCTTGAGCGCCAGCGGGCCCGAGAACGCCTTCTGAACCTGGACCTGCTGGTCGAGCGCGAAGCCGATGAGCAACGCCATCGGATCGGAGGCGATGAGCGCGTTGGACTCGTCGGAGTCGGTGAAGTAGAGGCGGTCGGGCATGGTGATGCGATCTTAGGGAAGTGCCGCCCTGTGGAGGCCGACAATCCGCGCGTCCGGCCGCGCCGCGCGCGTCCGCGCAGATCTCTAGCCTGCACGCTCGGATGCCGCCGCTGATCACCCCGGCCGAGGCCCTGCACCTCGGCGAACTGGAGGACCACGCCGAGATCGGAGCCCTGGTCGAGCGCGCGTGGCAGGCGCGCCGGGAGCGCTTCGGCGACTCCACCGACATGTGCTCGCTGGTCAACGCCAAGTCCGGCGGCTGCGCCGAGGACTGCGGCTTCTGTGCGCAGTCCAAGTACGCCGAGGCCGAGACACCGCTGCATGCGATGATGGAGCCCGAGCAGATCCTTCAGCACGCGCGCGCCGCCGAGGCGGCCGGCGCGCACCGCTTCTGCATGGTCACCCAGGGCCAGGGGCTCTCCAAGCGCGACTTCGAGAAGGTGCTGACCGGGGCCCGGCTGGTGGCCGAGCACACCAACCTGAAGCGCTGCGTCTCGATCGGCCACATGTCGACGCAGCGGGCCAAGGCGCTCAAGGAGGCCGGCATCCAGCGCGTCCATCACAACGTCGAGACGGCCGAGTCCTATTACCCGGAGGTCTCGACCACCGTCCGCTACCAGGGGCGCCTGCGCACGATCGACGCGGTCCGTGAGGCGGGGCTCGAGACATGCGTGGGCGGGATCCTCAACCTCGGCGAGACCTGCGAGCAACGCGTCGAGATGGCCTTCCAGCTGGCCGAGATCAACCCCACGAGCGTCCCCATCAACCTGCTCAACCCGCGTCCCGGGACCAAGTTCGGCGATCGCGAGCTGATGGACCCGTGGGACGTGGTCAAGTGGATCGCGATCTTCCGGCTCATCCTGCCCGAGGCGTTGTTCCGCCTCTGCGGCGGGCGCGTGGAGAACCTCGGCGAGCTTCAGGCCACGGCGGTCAAGGCGGGGCTCAACGGCGTGATGATGGGCAACTTCCTCACCACACTCGGCAACACCCCCGACGAGGACAAGGCGATGTTCACCGAGCTCGGCCTCAATGTGACCGCCCACGGCGACAACGGTGCCAACCCGCGCCCCGACAACCGCTCCGGCTGGCTGGAGGGCGAGACCCCCGACCTGGTCTCCGCCGCGCTCGACCCGGGCGACCTGGCCGACCCGGGCGATCCGGCCGACCCGGCCGGCCCGGCCGATCCGGCCGACACGCCGGCGCTGACGGTGCGCCTGTGGGATCCCACCACGCAGTTGCGGTTCGCGGCCAAGCGGGCGGTGCCGCCACGCCCGGACGGCGCTCCCAACAGCGGCCAGGGACGTCAGACGCGGGAAGCCGCCGCGCGCCGGGCCAGCGTCACCTGAGCCGTCGTTTCGGGCTGACGTCCGGGGCGTGTCTTATGTTGCGTACCCGTGATCGAGATCGAGGCCCGGCTTGATGAGCTGAAAGCCCTCGGGTTGCATCGTCGGACCCGTCTCGTCTCCGGTCCCCAGGGCCCGCACGTCCTGCTCGACGGCAAGCCGGTCCTGCTGCTGTGCTCCAACAACTACCTCGGGCTCGCCGATCACCCGCGTGTCCGGGAAGCCGCCGCCGATGCCGCCATGCGCTGGGGTGTGGGGGCGGGAGCCTCCCGGGTGGTCTCGGGCACGATGACCATCCATCGCCGGCTGGAGGATCGGCTGGCGGCGTTCACGGGTCGCCAGAGCGCTCTGCTGTTCGGCTCGGGCTACCTCGCCAACGCCGGCACCATCTCGGCGCTGGCCCGCCCCGGCGACGTCGTCTTCTCCGATGAGCTCAACCATCCCTCGCTTGTCGACGGCTGCCGGCTCTCGCGCGCCGACGTGTTCGTCTATGACCACGCCGATGTCGAGCACCTCGAGTGGGGCATCCGCGACGCCGAGGGCCGCGGCACCCTGATCGTCACCGACAGCGTGTTCTCGATGGACGGCGATGTCGCTCCCCTGGAGGAGATCGTCGAGGTCGCCCAGCGCCACGGCCTGCGCACCGTCGTCGACGACGCCCACGGCACCGGCGCACTGGGACCGGGCGGCCGCGGCGCCCTCGCCGAGGCCGGGTTGGAGGACCAGGTCGACGTGATCGTCGGCGGTCTGGGCAAGGCGCTCGGGTCCTACGGCGCCTTCGTCGCCTGCGATCGACAGATGGCGCGGTACCTGGTCAACGCCGCGGGCACCTTCATCTTCTCCACCGCGCTCCCGCCTCCCGCCGTGGCCGGGGTCCTGGCAGCGCTCGACCTCCTGGAGGAGAAGCCGCGCCGCGTCGCCAAGCTTGCCGCCAACGCCGCCGCACTGCGCGCCGGGCTCATCCGCGAGGGCTTCGACGTCGGTGGCTCGACCACCCAGATCGTCCCGCTGATCGTCGGCGATGCCGAGCTCGCCGTGCGCATGTGCGAGGCCGCGCTGGCGCGTGGGGTCTTCGCGGACGCGATCCGGCCGCCCACCGTGCCGGCGATGACCGCGCGGCTCCGGCTGGCCGTCATGGCCACCCACCGCGAGGAGGAGCTCCTCGAGGCGACGCGCACCCTGGGTGCCGTCGCGCGCTCCCTGGGCATCGCGCCGCGCCGCGCCGCGGCCCCGCTGGTCGAGCCCGAGCCCGCCCTGTCGCCGGTCGGCACCGAGGACTGGGGCGCTGACGCCTGGGGCGCTGAGCCATCGCCGGTCACGCCGTCCGCCGAGCCGGCTGCGTCTCGCGGCGTGTTTGACTTCGAGGCGCCCGAGCCGGTTCGCCGCGCCGCGTAGGCCGCCCCGCGCTCAGCCCGTCCGATGAGCGCCGAGCTGCGTGGATGCTTTGTCACCGGTACCGACACCGGGGTCGGCAAGACCGTGGTGGCGGCGGCGATCATCGCGTGCCTGCGTGGGCTCGGCGCCGAGGTCCGCGCGATCAAGCCGCTCATCACCGGCCTGGAGGATCCGCCCGATCCCGACTGGCCGCCCGACCACGAACTGCTCGCCCGGGTGGCCGGCTGCGGGCCCGAGCAGGTCATCCTCGCCGGCTATGGGCCCGCGGTCTCCCCGCACCTGGCGATCGAGCTCGCCGGAACGGCGCCGCCCACGCTGGAGTGGCTAGCCGACGGCGTGCGCGCTGTCGCCCGGGCCGGAGCAGTCACCGTGGTGGAGGGGGTCGGCGGCCTGCTCGTGCCGCTGGGCCCCGACGCCGACGTCCGCGACCTGGCCGTCGTCCTCGGCCTCCCGCTCGTGATCGCCGCGCGCCCCGGCCTGGGCACGATCAGTCACACGCTGCTCACGCTCGAGGCGGCGCGGTCGGCGGGCCTGGCGGTCGCCGGCGTCGTACTCACCCCCTGGCCGCGGGACCCCAGCGTGATGCAGCACTCGAACCGCGAGACGATCGCGCGCCGGGGAGGCGTTGAGGTGGCGACCCTGCCCCCCGTCGCCCGCGCCGACCCTCAGCTCCTGCGCGACGCCGGCGCCGAGCTTCCGCTCGAGCGCTGGCTCGCCGACGCGCTGTACTAACTTCTGGCGCCGTGCGCCGGACCGGCAAGCTGCTGGTGGTCCTCGCCGTCATGGCGGGTCCGGCGGTCGGCGCCCTGGCCCGTCCCGTGCCGGCCGTTGCGGCCGGCGCCTACCAGCAGGTCCTGCGCGTCTATGAGACCACCGAAACGATCCCGCCGTGCCGCTTCAGCGCGCCCGAGCTCCAGCGCGCCCTGGGCGGCGTGGACACCTACGGCGCGCAGTACTTCGCGGACTTCACCAATGCGATCCAGGCGGCCTTGACCGCACGCGCCGCCGGGACGTGCGGGCCGGCACCGGTGCGGCGGCCCACGGCGGCGAGCGGCACATCGTCTGAAGCGGTGGCGCGGCTGCCGTCGGTGACGGCGCCGACGAGCGCGGGCGTGCCGGTCCCGCTCCTCGTTCTGGCCGTGCTCGCGGTGGCCGGTGCACTCGGCGGCGCCGTCGCACGGGCCCGCGCGGCTGCGCGGTCACCCCGTGACGGGCACCGAGCGGCTGATGACCTGCCGACCTGACGGTGTCGCCCACGCCACCCGGATGAGTCCCGACGCCGGCGGCCTCACCGCGCTCAGCACGACCCCGCCGGCATCGTGGGTCTGGGCCACGGCCAGCGTCCGCCAGGCGCCCCGGGGCGCCCGCCACTGGATCCGCGCCCGTTGGGCCGTCCCGTTGGCCGCCGGCCGCAGCATCGCCCACACGCCGACCGTGCCGCCGCGCACGAAGTGTGGATCGGGGATGAAGATCGGCAGCACGTAGGCGGCCAGCGCCGGCTTGGCCCGTCCGCCCAGGTACTCCAGGCCGGTCTGGAACGTCGACCAGTAGCGGACGGTCCCGAGGCGGTAGGCGCGGTTGGGCGGCGAGTCGCGCAGCTCGAACTGGGACAGCGCGCGCACCCGGGGATCCAGCCAGGCGAGGTACTCGGCCTCGTCGAGGTACGCGGCCTGGGTCGCGAGCGGGACGCCCCGGAACGGGTTGGGCGGGTTGCTCTCATACCCGTACTCGGTGAGGAAGATGGGCAGCCGGCGGCTGACCGCGTAGGCGGCGAAGATCCGGTCGAGGCTGCGCTCCAGGCGGCCCAGATCGGCGAGCGGAGCGAAGTTGGGGTCGCTCATCGAGCGCGCCGGGGCCAGGAAGAACGAGTACGGGTGATGGGCGAAGCCGGTGGCCTGAAACAGTCCCGGGTGGGCGGTGACGAAGCTGTGGCGCGCGCCGGTGACCGGACACCCGACGGCCGTCGCCGGCGCGCCGCGCAGCGGCGCGTACGTGGGACCGACGCAGTACAGGGCGCGCAGGAAGGGCAGGGGCGGGACGGGCGCGCTCTCCCCCGGGCGCTCGTCGCCCTCGGGCGCGAGTTCGCCGATCAGCACCGTGTCGCGGCCGTGGCCGGTGCGGGCCAGCGCCGCGGTGGCCGCGTCGACATACCCGCGATAGAGGCGAGCGGCGGCGATCGCCGGCGTGGACCCGCGCGTCTGCCACTGGGGCGCGAGCCAGCCGGGCTGGTTGGGCTCGTTCCAGATCGACCAGAAGGTGACACGCGGCAGCGGCGCCGCCGCGCCGGGCGGCCGGTAGGTCCCGCTGTAGCGGCGCCCCACCGCCGCCACGAACGCGCCGAAGTCCCGTGCTGAGGGGGCGTAGTGGTTGGCCTGGGAGGCCACCGGGGCCCCGGGCGCCATGGCCCACCGTGGCCCGGGGGCGGTGACGTCGAAGTCCACCCCGATGCCGCGGGCCCGCGCCAGCTCCAGCACGCGGTCATACGGCGCCCACGCCGCTGCCGGATACGCGGCCGGCTGGGAGCGGTCAAAACCTGCGGGCGGGTGGGTCGCGAGCGGGTCGGGGGCCAGCGAGGACCACAGGACGGTGAGCCGCAGCCGGTCGACGCCCAGCGCGCGCAGCTGATCCAGTGTGCGCGTGACGGTGGCCGTGGGGCTGTCGATGAGGAGCTGATCGTCCTGGAACATCGACTCGAGCGGGGCGCGCCTGGTGGTGGCTCGGGCGGGGCCGGCTTGCGCGGCGGCTTGTCCCGCGGCTTGGCCGGCGGAGGGGGCGCGCAGGAGCGCCACCGAGGCGGCCACCCCAGCCGCGCACGCCACGGCCAGGCAGACGACCTTGGCGCCAAGCCAGAGCCGAGGCCGGGATCGGAGGCGGAACACGGCCATCGGGCCCCGAGGGCCGGAGGATCAGTCCTCGTAGGGCGTGAAGTCCCGCTTGCGCGCGCCGCACACGGGACAGAACCAGGTGTCAGGGATGTCCTCGAACTGGGTTCCGGGCGGAATACCCCCGTCCGGATCGCCCTCGGCCGGGTCATAGATGAACCCGCAGGACTCGCACATGTATCTCATCGCGGGCTAGCGTAGCGTTAGCCTGCGGGCACCCGCCCCGCGGCTCAGCTCCCGGTGGCGACCGGCGCTCGCCGGCCCCGCCCCGCGGCAACCGCCCCGGGTGCGCCCCGGCCGCGCGCGACCGGCGCCGGGTTGGGATAGGGTCGGCGTGGTGGAACCGCCGCGGCCCGCACCTGGCGAGGAGATCAACACCGGCACCGAGACGGTCCCGCGGCTCGCCGCCACCGTCATCCTCTTGCGCGGCGGCGGCCAGTCCCTGGAGGTCCTGCTGGCCCAGCGCAACCCGGAGGCGCGGTTCATGGGCGGCGCGTGGGTGTTCCCGGGCGGAGCCGTGAACGCCGAGGACGGCGAAGGCGAGCCGGGTCGCAAGGCCGCGGCCAGCCGGGAGCTGAGCGAGGAGACGGGCGTCGGCCTCGAGGACCCGGACGCGCTCGTGGCCTTCTCGCGCTGGATCACCCCGGCCGTGGTCAAGATCCGCTACGACACGTGGTTCTACCTCGCCGTCGCGCCCGACGAGGCCCAGCCCCGGGTCGACGGCTCAGAGATGGTCGACGCACGCTGGTTCGCACCCCAGGACGCGCTCGGCGCCTATCGCGCCGGCGAGATCATGCTGGTCTTCCCGACCATCAAGCACCTGGAGCAGCTCTCGGGGTTCGCGTCAGCGCAGACGCTGCTCGATCACGCGCGCACACGCACCGTCGAGCCCGTCCAGCCCCGGGTCATCGGCACCGGCGAGACGGCCAGGATCGTCCTGCCCGGCGAGGCGGGCTATGACGACTGAGCCCGAGCGCGGCGAGGACGCGGCAGCGTCTGAGCGCGGCGAGGACGCGCTAGCGCCGCTCACCGTCGCGGTGACCGGCCCGACCGGGGACATCGGCCGCTCGCTGCTCCGAGTCCTGGAGCGCAACCCCCGGGTGGGACGGGTGTCCGCCATGGCGCGCCGGCCGTTTGATCCCGCCGCCGAGGGCCTGCACAAGGTGGAGTACCGCCGCGCCGACGTGCTCGACCCCGAAGCCGTGGGCGAGGTGATCGCCGGGGCCGACGTGGTCGTGCATCTCGCCTTCATGATCATGGGCGGCGCCCAGGACACCACCGAGATCAACCTGACGGGCTCGCGCAACGTGTTCAACGCCGCCATCGACGCAGGGGTGGCGCGCCTCGTCTACGCCTCGTCGGTGGCCGCCTACGGCTTCGGCGCCGACAACCCGCCCGTGCTCACCGAGGACCTCGAGCCCCGCGGTACCCAGCGTCACTACTACTCGGCCCAGAAGGCCGAGCTGGAGCTGGCGCTCCGCGAGCTGATGGCCGGCTCCGACGTCGCCGCCTACGTCTTTCGTCCTTGCATCGTCGCCGGGCCCGACGCGCTGACGCTCGTGGAGAGCATCCCCTACGTCCAGCTCTCGGACAAGATGCCGTCGCCCATCCTGCGCGTGCTCGAGCTCATGCCGATCCTCCGGCCGGTCATCCCGGACCCCGGCATCCCCTTCCAGCTCGTGCACCACGACGATGTCGCCACCGCGCTGGAGGCGGCCATCCTGGGTCACGGCGAGCCGGGCGTCTACAACCTGGCCGGCGACGGCACGCTCACCATGGCCGATCTCGCCGACGCCCTGGGCTGGTACAGCATTCCCGTGCCCGACCTGGCCGTCGACGCCGCTGCCGAGCTCGTCGCCCGCCTGCCCTTCGTCCCCGACGAGGCCCAGTGGATCGAGAGCGCCCGCCGGCCGGTGATCATGGACACCACCCGCGCCCGCACCCTGCTCGGGTGGCAGCCGCAACACAGCGCACGCGAGACCCTTGAGGAGATGGTGCGAGCGGCGCGGGCGGAGCGGCTGATCCGGTAGCTCGTTGGCTGGCGCCGGGCTGCCTCTCAGCCTCTGGGCGGGCTCTCAGCGTCTGGGCTGGCCCTCGGGACGTCTGGCCTGGGTATCAGCGCACGTCAACGGCGGGCTTGGGATGGGGTGGCCGGAGCGCACATGGCCGCCTTTGCAGGGGGTTTTGGTAGATAAGCCGTCTCTGAGACGGAAGATCTCCCAAAGAGTCCGCCGAGGGCGGCCACCAGCCTCCCGTGCCGCCCTCGATAGCCGCCGTTGACGTGCGCCGCGTACCCAGGGCAGACGCCGCAGACGCCAACAGAGAACGCGCCTACGTGTCCCCGTTCAAATTCGGCAACCCCAGCGACTGCAGCCAGTTGCTGACGGTGACGTTGAGCGTGGTGAACTCGCCGGTCCAGATGAGCACGCCCATGGCGATCAGCACGGCTCCACCGACGCCGATCACCAGCGGGTAGTGGCGCTTGATCACCGCGAACGCCGCGGTGGCACTGCCGAAGGCCAGGCCGGTGATGAGGAACGGAACCCCGAGCCCGGCGCAGTAGACCGCGAGGAGGATCGCGCCGTGCGAGGCCGAGCTGGAGGTGCCGGCGACGGTCAGGATCGCCCCCAGCGTCGGGCCGGTGCACGGCGTCCAGGCCAGGGCGAACGCCGCGCCGGCCAGCACCGGGCCACCGCGGCCCGCGCGCTGCATCAGCCCGGCGACGTGCCACTCGCGCGAGAGCGCGGGGATGAACGGCGCCAGCATGAACAGCAGGCCCATGACGATGATCACGCCGCCGGAGATCTTCAGGGCGGTCGGGCCCACCAGCGCGAAGTGCAGGGCCCGCTGCCCGAGCAGTCCCAAGGCGATGAAGATGAACGAGAAGCTGCCCACGAAGGCCAGGCTGGGGCCAAGGACCTTGCCCCGCTGGACTTCTCCCGGCTGGCCACCGGCGACCGCGGAGATGTAGCCGGGCACGAGCGGCAGCACGCATGGCGAGAGGAAGGAGATCAGCCCTGCGCCGAACGCCACCGGAAGTCCGATTCCTGACGCTGCGTCGACCATGTCAGTCACGAGAGTACCTGCTGCTCGTCGAGGGCAGCGAAGGACCTCGCAGCGGCCCCGGGCGCGCCTCGGGCCGGGGCCGTCCGCCGCACGGCCCGCTCAGGGCGCGCCGGAGTTTGGTGAAATTGTCTTCATCAGATGACCAATTCTGAAACTTTCACCCGGGTCAACCGTTAGGATGGGGCAGGGTTAACGTGGAAGCCTCCGCACTCCCACCTTCGGTAGCACTGGCACGGACGCGGCTGGCGCTCGGCGCCCCGCTCCTCCGTCTTCGCTCCGACGAGCAGCTCGTCTCGCTGTTCCGCGGCGGGAGCGAAGAGGCGTTCCGAGCCATCCACGATCGCTACCGGCAGCGCATGTTCGCCTACACGCGGCAGATGCTGACGGGCTCGGCGGTCGACGCCGAGGACGCCGTCCAGGAGATCTTCGTGCGCGCCTACTCGGGCCTTCGCTCGAGCGATCGCGAACTGGCGCTGCGCGCGTGGCTGTACCGGATCGCCCACAACCGCTGCATCGACGAGCTGCGCCGCCCGCAGTCCGTCGCGACCGAGACCATCCCCGCGACGGTGCCCAACGCGGGGGGCGATCCCGTGGTCCGGCTGGAGCAGCGCGACGCGCTCAAGCGCCTGATCGCCGACGTGCAGCGTCTGCCCGACCAGCAGCGATCGGCTCTGCTCATGCGCGAGCTCGCCGGCATGACCTACGCCGACGTCGCCGGTGCGCTCGGGGTCTCGGTCCCGGCGGTCAAGTCGCTGCTCGTGCGCGCACGTGTGGGACTGGCCCAGGCCAACGAGGCCCGTGACACGTCCTGCGCCCGCATCCGCGAGGACCTGATCGTCTCCCACGATCGCGGCGTCCGCGCGAGCGGACTGGCGCGCCGGCACCTGCGCGACTGCCCCCACTGCCGGCAGTTCCGCAGCGAGGTCCGCGGCGTCAGCCGCCAGCTGGCGGGGTTCGTCCCCGCCCTGGGCCCGATCGGCGTCATCGCCAAGGTCCTCGGCATCGGGGGCGGAGGCGGTGCGGCCGCCGGCACCGGCGCCATCGCCGGCAGCGGTGCCACGCCACAGCCACAGCCACAGCCGCGGCCAGCACCGCCGCGGGCGGCCTGGCCAGCGCGGGCGGGGTCGTGGGGCTCGGCGCGCTCGCCGGCAGCGGCCACGTCGTCACGCTCCTGGCCGCCGCGGTGGTCACCGCCGGAAGCGCCCTCGAGCTCCAGCACATCTCACCGCCGGCTCCCCAGCGCATCCACCACCACCACGTTGCCGCGCCCGCGCCGGCGCGGGCACCGCAGGCCGCCACGAGCAGCGCAGCCGGCTCGTCAGCTCAGAGCTCGAGCGTCAGCCAGACGTCCTCGGCTCAGTCCACGAGCACGGTCGCCCCGGCCTCCACCAGCGCGGTCTCGAACCCGCTGGCCTCCAACGCGTCGTCAACCGGCGCCGGCCGTCGTCGCTCGCGGGCGAGCGTCAGGACCGCCCCGCTCATACCTCCGCTCACTGAGACCCTCGATCCCGATCAGCTCACGACGCTGTACGGGCCGGGAACCCCGCCCAGCCTGATCAATCCAGCCAACCCGACGGCGACGCCCGTGACGTCCACTCCTTCCTCGACCCCGAGCGCGGATGGCACCTCGTCGGCGCCACCCACCAACCCGGCCGCCCCGGCCTCGCCCACTGGCACCGCGTCGTCAACGCCGGTCAGCACCGCGCCGGTGAGCACCAGTGGCACGGCCTCCACTGGCACGACGGGCACCGGCACCGCCAGCAGCGGGACGACGGGCAGCTCGGGGACCAACAGCAGCTCCACCGGCTCGTCCAGCACCGGCGGTTCCTCGACCAGCACGAGCTCGACCGGCGGTAGCGGCGGCACCAGCAAGGTGACTCCGGCCGCCTCGACGCGGTCGATCGACCCGTCCAAGCTCCCAGCCGCATCGCGGCCGCATGGGCACGGTACGATCGCCGTGTTCACGATGACGGGCAACTGACCAGCGCGTACCTGGAGCCGCTCGAGCACGAGGAGCTGCTCGTGCGCCGTGGGCCGCGCTCGGGCCTCTACACGCTGATCGCGATCCACTCGACGGTCCGCGGCCCCTCGCTCGGCGGCTGCCGCATGTGGGGCTACGGCGACGCCCGCCTGGCCGTCCGCGACGTGCTGCGGCTGTCGCGGGCGATGACGTTCAAGGCGGCGGTCGCCGACCTCCCCCTCGGCGGCGGCAAGGGCGTGATCATGGCGCCCGCCGATGCACCCCTCAGCCCGGGCCGGCGCCGCGCCGCGTTGCTGGACTTCGGCGATCTCGTCGAGTCGGCGCAGGGGCGCTACATCACCGCAGAGGACGTCGGGACCTCGAGCCGGGACATGGCGGTGATCGCGCAGCAGACCGGACACGTCGCCGGTCTGGCGCGGAGCCGCGGCGGCTCGGGCGACCCCAGCCCGTTCACGGCGCTCGGGGTGGAGGCGGCGATCCGAGCCACGTGCCGGCGGGCCTTCGCCGACAGCTCGCTGCGCGGCCGCAGCGTCTGCGTGCTCGGGCTCGGCCATGTCGGCTCGCGGGTGGCCAAGCGCTGCGCCCGGGCCGGGGCCCGGCTCATCCTCGCCGACGTCGACACGCGCAAGCAGGCCTTGGCGCAGCAGCTCGGCGCCAGCTGGTCGACGCCCGCCGCCGCGTGGCGCGCCAACGTGGACGTGCTCGTGCCCTGCGCGCTGGGCGGCCTGTTCGACGATGAGACGGTGCCGCGCCTGCGCTGCCGCGCGATCGCCGGAGCGGCCAACAACCAGCTCGCCAACGACGGGATCGCGGGGCTCCTGCAGCAGCGCGGCATCCTATGGGCGCCCGATTTCGTGGCCAACGCGGGCGGCATCATCAACATCGCCGAGGAGGCCGGCGGCTACGACCCCGCCGCCGCCCGCCGGCGCGTCCGCGACATCGGCGTGACCATCGCGACGATCTTCGATCGCTCCGACGAGACCGGGGAGACGCCCCTGGCGGCCGCGATGGAGCTCGCGCGGCGGCGGCTGGACGGCGCCGCCGCTTAGCCTGGATCCAGGCTCAGCGCGGCTCGGAGGCGCTGCGGGCCTCGGGCCCGGGCCGCTCCACCCCGGCCGGGAGACGTCCCTCGGCCTGGAGCTTGTCCAGGTGCGCCGCGAGCGTCACCGTGGCGGCCGGCCGCAGCTGCTCGGGCACGTCGTCCCACGCGGCGTCCAGCAGCTCGCTCACCGAGCGCGCGCCGGCATCCAGTCCCGCCACCAGACGGCGCTCGCGCTCCAGCCGGTGCGCGACGTACTCGTCGAGCTTGGCCGCCGGATCGCTCACCGGCGGCCCGTGTCCGGGGAGGAGCACGGACAGGTGGCGGCGGCGCAGCTCGCCCAGCGCCTCCAGGTACCGGGTCAGGGCGCCGGGGTCCGGCGAGATGAACACGCTGCCCTGGCCCAGCACGGCATCGCCGGTGAGGGCGGCGCTGCCCACGACGAACGCCAGATGGTCCGGGGCGTGACCCGGTGTGCTCATCACCTCCAGAGGCCCGAACTCGCTGCCGTCGCGCAGCAGCCGGTCCACGTCGCCGCGCGCCGCGGCCACGGGCGCGTGCGGGAAGCGTGCGCGGACCGCGGGCAGCCCGCCGGAGTGGTCGCCGTGATCGTGGGTGAGGGCCACGCCCCCGAGGCCGCCGCGCGCCTGCACCTCGTCGAGAACGGCAGTCGTGTGCTCGGCCAGGTCGGGGCCGGGATCGATCAGCCACGCCGGATCTGAGCCCACGATCCAGGTGTTCGTGCCCGACAGCGTGAACGGCCCTGGGTTGCCGGCGCGCAACCCCACGATCTCATGCCCGGGCACCTCCAGCCGTGTCACTGCTTGAATTGTCCAACATGGCGGCGGGCGCCGACGAGCATCGTGCTCTCGGGGATGATCCCGAGCGACCTGTCGTCCCCGAGGCCGCAGGTCCCGGCCGCGACGACGAAGACCCCGGGCGCAGTCTGTGGCGCGGCCTCATCTCGCTGGTCATCCTCGTCGCGCTGGTCGTCTCGCTCCTGCTGGCGGTACCCGGCCTGCACGGCGTCGGCGACGAGGTGGCCGACATGCACCTCGGGTGGCTCCTGGCGGCCGTGGCGCTGGAGATCCTGTCCTGCGTCGGCTACATCATCGCGTTCCTGCAGGTGTTCGACCGCGCGCCGCTGCGCTTCGGCGCGCGCGTCGCGCTCAGCGAACTCGCCTTCGGCGCCGCGGTGTCCCTCGGCGGCGCGGGCAGCATCGCGGTGGGGGCATGGCTGCTGGTCGAGCGCGGCGGCAACCCGGCGCGCATCGCCGAGCGCTCGGCAGTGCTGTTCCTGCTGACGAGCGCCATCAACGTCGTCACGCTCATGCTGGCCGGCCTGGGGCTGTGGATCGGGGTGTTGCCAGGACCGCAGAACCCGTTGCTCAGCCTCGTGCCGGGGCTGGTCGGAGCCGCAGTGCTGGCCCTCTTCCTCGCGCTCCCGACGATCACCGACCGGTTCGCGGCCAAGCGAGCCCCGGGACGCATCCGCACGCTGCTCACGGAGTTCTCCGCGAGCATCCGCGCCACCCGCCGGCTGCTGAGCACGCCGGACTGGCGGATCATCGGAGCCATCGCGTTCCTGTGGTGCGACATCGCCGTGCTGGCGGCCTGCTTCGCCGCCGCCGGGCCCGTCCCACCGCTGGCGACCATCGTGCTCGCCTACCAGATCGGCTACCTGTCCAACCTCATCCCGATCCCGGGCAACATCGGGGTGCTCGACGGCAGCCTCGTGGGGATGTTCGTCCTCTACGGAGTCTCGGCGACGCTCGCCACCGCCGCCACCATCGTCTACCACGCCATCGCCCTGTGGATCCCGGCGATGTGGGGGACGGTCGCGTTCCTCATCCTGCGCCGGACACGCCACGAGCCGATCACGCTGCGCCCGCCGCGGGAGGTCCGGCGCCAGCGCCGGCTGGAGCGTCGCCAGCACGCCGGCGACTGACGGCGACTGACGGCGACGCCCCGGCGGCGGATGCGTCCACACCCATTGGACACGTCGACCGCCCCGCATCGCCCATCCGTCCGCGGCCATTGACCCGGGCGCGGCCGCGGCCCTATCCTTGCCACGGCTCCGGGATCGGGACCCGCCCGCCCCTGCTCAGCCATTCCTTACCACGGACGTGTAACGAATGCTGGTTTCCGACGATCACACACAGCCGTTCGACGCCCCAACCTTGGGAGGCTCGCCCGTGGCCACAAACGGGCTGCCGGCGCCGCCCCTCGCCGTAGCACTCCCGCCCGAGGCCCTGCCGCACCTCCAGCAGCTCCGCGCCGCCCTCGCGCGCTACCGCACCAGCGCGTCCCCGGCCGAGCTGTCGGGCGCGTTTCCCGCCGCCGGCGTGGTCGTCGGAACCATGGTGACGTCGGTCGACGGGCGTCCCGAGCTCGAGCAGCTGCGCCGCCTGGCCGACACGCTCCCCGAGTTCGGCGAGCTCCTGTCCGCCGCCGCCGGTGAGGCCGAGCGCGTCGTCTGCGCGGGCACCGCCGGCGTGTGGGGCGCACTGGGGCTGCGCTCCACCCCACCCTCCTGGACGCCCGCCGACCGCGACGCCGCGCGGATGGTGTTCGCCTGCGCCTGCGCGCCGGCGATGCGGATGGACCCGGTGCGCTTTCAAGCAGGCCTACGCGCCGTCGCCGCGCCGCGCTTCGCCGAGCTGCTCTGCCGCGAGCTGGTCGAGAGCGAGGAGGCGTGGACCCGCGCGCTCGGCGACCGCTACGAGTCCGTCCGGCACCGCTGCGCGCGCCGTACCACCTGGCGCAGCCTGGGCCTGTCAGACCTTCTGCGCGGCGACGAGCTCTCGCGCAACGCGGTCACACGCCGCCTTGAGCGCTGGATGGCCGACGGCGGCCTGCTCCCCACCCTGGCGGGCGAGCTGGAAGCGGCGATCGTCCACGCCCGCACGCCGGCGCGCTTCGCCTGACCCGACGCTTCGCGCCGCGGCCCGGCGTCAGATGACCCCCCCGAGGATCAGGGCGCCGATGACGACCAGGACGCCGGCGGTCAGCGCGTTACCCCAGCGGTCCAGCCAGTCACTCTTGATCTGGTAGCCGCCCTTCGCGGCACCCAGGGTGAGTCCGACGATGGTGCCGATCGTGACCGCACCGAAGATGACCACCGAGCCGACGGCGGTGGCCACCCCGGCCGTCGTCGCCGCCAGGAACACCGGCAGGATCGTCAGGTCCGGGGAGGCCGCTGCGCCGAACGGCACCATGATCGCCGCCAAGCGGCCGACTCCGTGACCCGCGTCGGGATCTGCGTGCCGGTGACCGCGGCCGCCGTGGTCATGGCCTTGATGGTCGTGGTCATGGGCGTGATCGTGGTGATGGCCGCGACCAGTGGCCTGGAGGACCCCGAAGCCGAGACCGGTGGCGATCAGCAGCCCGCCGATGATCGCGTCCTGCGCGCTGGAGACCGAGGAGCGGAACTGGAGCCCGATGGCGATGATCGCCGCCCCCAGCACGATCGAGAGCAGCACGTGCGCCACCCCGGCCAGGCCGGAGAGGCGGGCGATCTTGGCCAGCGGATAGCGGCGCGTCCGGCCCAGGACGGCGAGGGGCACCCAGTGGTCGGGCAGCACCGCATGCCCGAACCCCACTCCGGCGGCGGCGGCGAACAGGGCGGGTGTCGCGGCGCTCATACCGCCAGCGCGTCGGCCGCCGGACTGGCGGCCAGGCCGAGTCGGAGATGCTCGGTGTGGGACACCGCCTCCTCCAGCAGGGTGCGGATGTGCTCGTCGTGCAGCGCGTAGATCACCTGGCGACCGTCACGCTCGCCCACCACGAGGCCGAGATGGCGCAGGACCCGCAGCTGCTGGGAGACCGCCGACTGCTCCATCACGACGTGGCGCGCCAGCTCGCCCACCGAGCAGGGGCCGGCGGCCAGGCGGCTGAGGATCCGGACGCGGCTCGGCGCGGCCAGCGCGTGCATCGTCTCGGCCACCGAGCGTGCCGTCTCGGCGGTGAGAGTCGTCAGATCCGGTTCCAGGCCATGTCCCATGCACACATTATTGCATGAACAGGTATGCATATATCTCCGCGCACTGAGACCTCGACCTGGGGCGGTCGTTTGCGGTAGAACGCGGCGTGAGCGCGGCCCGGAGCCGCGCGACGCCAACCCGGAGGTGGAGAGAGATGGCAGGCGAAGCGATCCGTACCACTCACGCGGGGAGCCTTCCGCGCCCAGACGATGTCGTCGACATGATCTGGGGTCAGCTGGAAGGCAAGGAGGTCGACTCGCAGGCGCTCGAGCAGCGGATCGATGCCGCCGTGGCCGATGTGGTGAGCAAGCAGACCGCCGTCGGGCTCGACGTGGTCAGCGACGGCGAGATGAGCAAGACCGGCTTCAGCACCTACGTCAACGAGCGCTTCTCGGGCTTTGACGGCCGCTCGGAGTTCCAGGCCGACGACGTCGCGGACTTCCCCGATCTGGCCATGCGCCTGTTCAACACCCCGTCGATGGCCCACATCGTCTTCTCCAACTGCGTCGGCCCGGTGGAGCTGACCGGCAAGGACGCCGTGCACCAGGACATCGCGCGGCTGAAGAAGGCCATCGGCGACGCCGATCCCAAGTCCGCCTTCATGGGGACGATCAGCCCCGGCCAGATCGCCTTCAACTACCCCGACCAGCACTACGGCTCGCACGAGACCTACCTGGCCGCGCTGGCCGACGCCCTCTCCTATGAGTACAAGGCAATCGCCGACGCCGGGTTCATGCTCCAGATCGACTCGCCGGACCTGGCCATGGCGGCCCATTGCCGCTCGGTGGGCAGCAGCGTCGGCGACTGGCACACCCACCTGCCGCTGGCGGTCGAGGCGCTCAACGCCGCGCTGGACGGGATCCCGCGCGACCAGGTGCGGCTGCACGTCTGCTGGGGCAACTACGCGGGGCCCCACCACAAGGACGTCCCGCTGGCCGAGATCATCACCGACGTCCTGAACGTCAATGCCGGCACGATCTACGTCGAGGGCGGCAACCCACGCCATGAACACGAGTGGCGGGTCTTCCAGGACACCAAGCTGCCCGACGACACGTCGGTGATCCTCGGGGTGGTGGACGTGAAGTCCAACCACGTGGAGCATCCCCTCGTCATCGCCGACCGCCTGATCCGGTTGGGCAAGATCATCGGCAAGGAACGGCTGCTGGCCGGGACCGACTGCGGGTTTGACACCTTCATCCGCTTCTCGCTCGTTGATCCCAACGTCGCGTGGCTCAAGCTGGAGTCGCTCGTCGAGGGCGCGCGGCTCGCATCAGCCGAGCTGTAGCGCCGAGAATGGGTGGGCGCAGCGCGGCGGTTGCCGATCGGCAGGCGCCGCGCCCCCGCGCTGCACCTACGCGTACTCCGCCGACTACCTTTGGCGAGGATGGACGTCACCCACCGACAGCGCGTCGAGACCCTCCTGGCCGATGCCGCGGCCGAGCACGCCAGCCTGACGGCGCAACTGCCCGCGGAGATCGCGGGGTCGCTGCCCGTCGACGCTCAGGGAGTCACGCAGGCGATCGACCACCTTGCCACGGCCGCCGGCCTGTCCGCCGAGGAGCGCCGCGCCCTCATCCGCCCGCACGCCGTCAACCCGGCCGTTCTGCACGCCCGCGTGTTCGGGGCGGCCCCGCTGGCCCGTGAGACGGTGATCGGCTCGTTCGTGGAGGGGGCGCGCGTGCGTGCCGACGCGTTGACCGCGCTGGCCGATGCGGTGGGCGGAGAGCCGCTGGGCAAGACGATCCGGCAGCTCCTGGTGGCCAACCCGCCGCCGCTCTCCGCCGACGAGCCCGACGTGGAGGACGCGCTGCGCGCCACCTACGCCGCGCATGAGCGCGCCGCGATGCTGATCGCGGCGCGGCTGGATGCCGAGTAGCCGCCCGGCGGACCCACCCGCGGCACCCGGTTCGTCACATCCGCGTCAATCTCTGACCCCTGCGCCCGTTGATCTGGTGGACCGGCAGGTTTGCTCGAAAGGATTCGACGAGGCGTGCCAGCAGAGATCACATTGGACGGCTTGCGCTCGGGGCTTGAGCCGGGGGTTGCGTCGACGGGGACGCGCCTGCCCGGCACGCGGACGGGCGACGGCGCTTATCGCCTGACGTCCCGGCGCCGTCGCAGCGATGCGCACCGGATCGTCGCCTCGACCCTGGCCGTGCTGGCCCTCGTCGGCTGCGTGCTGGCCATTCTCCTCCTCGCCGTCGAGCCGACGGCGAGCCGCATGCAGAACAACATCGCTTCGCTCAGTGAGCGCCTGGATACCGCTGAGAGCCAGCTCACCGCCCTCCAGACGATGACGGTGCGCACCGCCCGGCAGGGATCGCGTCTGACCCGGAGCGTCGGCCTGCTCAGCCGCCACATGACCGGGCTGGGTCGCACCATCCACGGCCTCCAGGGCAGCTCGAACGCGACGCGCGAGGAGGCCGACGGCCTGCGCGCGTGCTTCGGGGCGCTCCAGCAGGAGCTCGGCGGCCTCACGCTCAGGACGCGCTCGGTCCGCGGGCACGTGACCAACGTCGGCCTCAGCGAGACCGTCGGCGCGCCGCCCGGCTGCGGCGCCGTGTTCAGCGGCGGGTAGCGCCACCCGGCATACCGGAGGCCTTGCGCCAAATAGGATTTCGGCATGAGGCCGATGCACGCGGAGGCGCACGCATTCTGGCTGCGCGCACCCGGCGTCGGGGAGATCCGGCCGGTGACGCTGCCCGAGCCGGGGCGTGACGACGTGATGGTGCGCACCCTGCGGTCCGGGGTCAGCCGGGGCACCGAGACGCTGGTGTTCCGAGGCGGCGTCCCACCGGCGCAGTACGCCGCCATGCGAGCGCCGTTTCAGGAGGGGGACTTCCCGGGCCCGGTCAAGTACGGCTACCTCAACGTCGGCGCCGTGGAGCACGGACCGCCGGACCTGCGCGGCCGCATCGTATTCTGCCTGTACCCCCACCAGACCGCCTACGTGGTGCCGGCCGGGGCGGTCACCCTCGTCCCCGAGGACGTGCCACCCGCTCGCGCCGTCCTGGCGGGGACGGTCGAGACCGCGGTCAACGCCCTGTGGGACGCGGCGCCACTCGTCGGTGACCGGGTCGCCGTCGTCGGCGCCGGCATGGTCGGCTGCTGCGCCGCACGACTGCTGAGCCGGTTCCCCGCGGTCCGGGTCACGCTCGTCGATGTCGACCCCGCGCGGGCCGGCGTGGCAACCGCTCTCGGCGCCGACTTCGCGTTGCCGGACCAGGCCGCGGACGGCTGCGACCTCGTCGTGCATGCCAGCGCAACGTCCGCCGGGCTCCAGCGGTCGCTCGACCTGCTGGCGCCCGAGGGCACCGTCCTCGACCTGAGCTGGTACGGCGACAGCGAGGTCCGGCTGTCGCTGGGCGGCGCCTTTCACTCCGGTCGCCTTGGCATCCGCGCCAGCCAGGTGGGCGCGGTCTCCCCCGCCCGCCGCGGGCGCCGGACGACGGCGGAGCGGTTGGCCCTCGCCCTCGAGCTCCTCCGCGACCCCGCCTTCGACGCGCTCGTCACCGAGCAGTCGCCCTTCTGCGAGCTGCCCGACGTGATGGCCCGGCTCGCCGCCGGCAGCCTGCCGGCGCTCTGCCACACCATCACCTACGACGGGGGTCCACCGTGTTCAGCGTGACCGTCCGTGATCACATGATGATCGCCCACAGCTTCCGCGGCGAGGTGTTCGGGCCCGCTCAGCGCCTGCACGGCGCGACCTACGTCGTCGACGCCACGTTCCGCCGCGCCGCCCTCGACGAGGACAACATCGTCGTCGACATCGGCGCCGCGGCGCAGGAGCTCCACGCCGTGCTGGCCGAGCTCAGCTACCGCAACCTCGACGACGAGGCCGCCTTCACGGGCGTGAACACCTCCACCGAGGCGCTCGCGCAGGTCGTCGCCGACCGGCTCGCCGAGCGGGTGCACGCCGGCGCGCTGGGCGAGGCCGCCCGCGGGCTCGAGGGCCTCGCCGTCACCCTGCACGAGTCGCACGTGGCCTGGGCCAGCTACGAGCGGCCCCTGTGACGACGGTCCATGCCGTCCTGCCCGACGGCATCGATGACCCGGCCCGCCCCACCGGCGGCAACGTCTATGACCGCCATCTGTGCCATGGGCTGGCCTCGCTGGGCTGGTCGGTGCACGAGCACGCGGTGCCCGGCTTTTGGGGCCGGCCCGACGCGACGTCGTTCGCCGCCCTGACCGGCGTCGTCGAACGGATTCCCGACGACGCCGTCGTGCTGCTCGACGGGCTGATCGCGTCCACGGCCCCCCAGGTGCTCGTGCCCCAGGCCCGCCGGCTGCGCCTCATCGTGCTCGTGCACATGCCGCTCGGGAGCCGCTCCGCAGACGGCGGGGCCGACGACGCCGGGGCCCGCGAGGGCGCGGTCCTCTCCGCCGCGGCCGGCGTCGTCACCACCAGCGCGTGGACCCGGCGGCGGCTGCGGGAGCTCTATCGGCTGCCCGCTGACCGGATCCATGTTGCCCCGCCCGGCGTCGATGCCGCCGAGCTCGCCGCCGGGACGGCCGACGGCGGGGAGCTGCTCTGCGTCGCGGCGGTCACCTACGCCAAGGGCCATGACGTGCTGCTCGATGCGCTGGCGAGCCTCCGCGATCTGCCCTGGGGCTGCACATGCGTGGGCAGGCTGGACCGCGATCCGGCGTTCGTCGAGGGGCTGCGCCGCCGCCTGGCAGACCACGGGGTCAGCGACCGTGTCCACCTCCCGGGACCGCGGACCGGGGCGGCGCTGGACCGCAGCTACGCCGGCGCGGACCTGCTGGTGCTGGCGTCCCGCTCGGAGACCTACGGCATGGTCATCGCCGAAGCCCTGGCTCGCGGGCTGCCGGTCCTCGCCACCGGCGTCGGCGGGGTGATGGAGGCACTCGGACCCGGCGCCGGTCCTGCCCAGCCCGGACTGCTCGTCGCGCCCGATGACCCCGCCGCTCTGGCGACCGCGTTGCGCGCATGGCTCGACGACGCCGAGCTGAGGCAGCGGCTGCGGCGGGCCGCCCGTGAGCGGCGCGCGTCGTTGCCCGAGTGGCCGGCCACGGCGTCGGCGATCGCCGCGGTCCTGGCCGGGGCGTCGCGATGAGCAGTGAGGTCGTCCGCGTCAGCAGCGAGTGGCTGGCCCTCCGCGAGCCCGCCGACGCTGACGCCCGCGCCCGTGACCTCGTCGAGCGTCTGGGCCGAGAGCTCCCGGCGGCCGGCCGCGGGCCCGTCCACGACCTCGGCGCCGGCAGCGGCTCGCTGGGCCGCTGGCTCGCGCCGCTGCTGCCTGGCCGCCAGCACTGGGTCCTCCACGACCGCGACGCGGACCTGCTGGACGTCGCCGCCGCCCATCCTCCAGGCCCCGCCGCCGATGGCGGCGAGGTCACCGTCGAGGCCAGGCAGTCCGACATCATCGCCCTGGATCCCGGCGAACTTGCCGGCGCGGCGCTCGTCACCGCCTCGGCGCTGCTCGACATGCTCACCGAGCACGAGCTGGCCGAGCTGGTCAGGGTCTGCGCCGGCCCGGGCTGCCCGGTCCTGATCACGCTGTCGGTCGTCGGACGGGTCCTGATGACCCCCGCGGACACGCTGGACGGCCGCGTGGCCGCTGCCTTCAATGCCCATCAGCGTCGTGAGACCGAACGGGGCCGCCTGCTCGGGCCCGACGCCGCCGGGCGGGCCGCCGACCGGTTCGGGCGACTGGGCGCCGAGGTGCTCGTCCGGCCCAGCCCGTGGCGACTCGGCGCCGCGCACCCCGGCCTGACCGCGGAGTGGTTCACCGGGTGGGTGCGCGCCGCGCGCGAGCAGCAGCCCGAGCTGGCCGCCGAGCTCGACGACTACTCAGAGCGACGCCTGGCTCAGGCGGCCGCCGGCCGGCTGTCGGTCATCGTTGACCACGCCGACCTGTTGGTCCTGCCGCCCGGCTCCGCGCCATCAGCCCGCTGAGAGCGGGACGTCGAGCGCATGCGCGCCGCGTCGCGCCTTCGTCGCGAGATAGCGGGCGTTCGTCGCCGACAGGTGCACGCCCGTGGGCACCCGCTCGGTCACCGTCACCCCGAACGCATGCAGCTGCTGGGCCTTGTCGGGGTTGTTGCTGAGGAGAGCCACCCTCGTCACGCCCAGCGTCCGCAACATCTGCGCGGCGACCAGATAGCTGCGCTCGTCCTCGCGGTGGCCCAGCGCGAGGTTGGCCTCGTAGGTATCAAGCCCGCCATCCTGAAGCGCGTAGGCCTCGAGCTTGGCGTACAGGCCGATGCCACGCCCCTCTTGGCGCAGGTAGAGCAGGTAGCCACCGGAGTCGGCGATGCGCTCGACGGCTTCGCGCAGCTGCGCCCCGCAGTCGCACCGCTGACTGCCGAACACGTCACCGGTGAGGCACTCGCTGTGGGGCCGGACCAGCGGCGCGGCGCCGTTGTCGGCCGAGGTGACGCCCGCGGCACGGTCGCCCAGCCCGAAGGCCAGGTGCTCCTGGCCATCGACCAGCCCGTCAAAGCTGAACACCCGTGCGGCCGTGGCATAGCCGTCGGCGAAGCGCAGGGGCACCGACACCTGGGTGCGGATCGTCACGGTGGGCGGTGGCACAGACATCGGCGTGGGGCTCAGTCGGTGTGAAAACGCGGAGAGAGCGCGTAGCGCAGGAGCACGACGTCGCCGATCTGGCGGACGCCGGCGAGCGTCGCGCGGCGGCCGGGGTTCCAAGGGAAACGGCCGTCGCCGACGAACCGCGTCGCCCGGGAGTCACCGACGAAGAAGGGAGCGACCACCAGTTGCAGCTCGTCGGCAAGGTCGTCGGTGAGGAACTGGGTATGCACCGTCCCGCCGCCCTCGACCATCAGCCGCTGGACGCCGCGGGCGCCCAGATCCTCGCTGAGCCGGCGCATCTGGACCCGCCGGCCGCCATCGACCACGGTGGCCACGTTGCCCAGTCGCGAGCGTGCGTCACCGACGCCGGGGCTCGCGCAGTACACGAGCTTCTGGGCATCGCCGGTGGTGAAGAAGTCGGCGCATGGATCAAGCTGCACCCGCTCGGTCACGGTGACCTTGATCGGCGAAGGCGGGAGCCCGCGAGCGGTCCGCTCCTCACGGCGGCCCTGGGAACGCACCAGCAGCCGCGGGTTGTCAGTGCGCACGGTGTTGGCCCCGACCAGGATCGCGTCACAGGAGGCGCGCACGGAGTCGACGCGGTCAAAGTCGGCGCTATTGGACAGCTCGAGGCGCCGCGGCGCCGCGCTGCCGAGATAACCGTCGATCGACATGCCGCAGCTCAGCAGGATGTACGGGCGGTCAGGCATGCACGGCCCCCTCGCGCAGCCGCCGTGCCGCACGCCGTGGAAGCCGGGCTCCGCGGAACCATGCCGCCAACAGGACGGCGGCGCCAGGCAGGCTGGCAACGAGCACCATGACACCGTAGACCACGGCAGTGGAGACCCCTCGTTGGACGCCGAGCCCGGCTGCGCCGAACGCCCATGCGGTGACGCCCTCGCGCGGCCCCCAGCCACCGACGCTGGGCAGCACCATGGCCATCATCACCAGCAGCGCGAGCGGCAGCATGCGCGACAGCGGGGCGGTGGCGCCGGCGGTGCGCGCGGCGATCAGGAAGGTGAGCGCATGGCCGGCGACGACCAGCGCGGACGCGAGCGCGATGGCCGGCCATGCTCGCCTGGCGACGAGAGCGTCGCGGATGTCGCGGACCGCGGCGCCACGCAGCCGCGCCAACGCGGACCGGCCGTGGGCGGGTCGCGCCCTGGCCACGACGACGACGGCGACTGCGGCCAGGGCGACGGCGATCGCCACCGGCGCCATCCACGCGTGCACCGGAGAGGGCAACATCAGGAGCACGATCACGGTGAGCACGATCTGCACGACCTGGCCGGCCGATCGCTCCCAGGCGACGGCCCGCAGGGCCCGGCTGACATCGCGCACGTCGCGGCCATGGCTGAGCCCGCGGTGCACATCGCCGACGATTCCGCCGGGCAGCGTGACGTTGAGGAAGATCGACCGGTAGTACGCCGCCACCGCGGCGGACAGCGAGAGGTGCACGCCGAGACCCCGGGCCACGATCTTCCACCGCCAGGCAGCGCACACCGTGGTCAGCACCGCGATGGCGGCCGCCGCCCCCAGCGCCCGGCCGTCGATCATGCGGATGCCGTTGACGAAGGGCCCCGCACCGAGGCGCCCGACCAGGATCGCGAGCGTCACGAGCGGCCCGACGACGCGGCCCCAGGCCCACAGCCGGCTCATCCCGGGACCACCTCTGCCTGTGGGCGGCGCCGTCCGGCAGGCTCGGCCGAGCCGGCAGCGCGCCTGGAGGGGGCCTCGAACAGCGCCGCGAATCCTCGTGCGAACGCGATCGTGAGCGGCAGCACCAGGGCGAGCGAGACGAGGAACGCCGGGACGCCCAGGGGGACCCGATGAGCGACGATCCGCTCGCACACGATGGCGACGATCGGGGCGTGGGTCAGGTACAGGCTGTAGGAGAACGAGCCGAGGCTGCGCAGCGGCCGCGTGTCGAGGACCCGCAGCAGTGGAGCAGGACGGCCGGTGGCCAGGCCCGCCAACAGGCACCCGACGGCGGGGCCCAGCGCGAGGTCGACCCAGAACAGGTGGTCAAGCGTCCACACCGAGCCCTGAAGCCACATCGTGATGAGCACCGGCGCCACGGCGGCGAGCGCGAGCCAGGCCCACGGCCACGTGCGGCGAGCCTGAGTGGCGCTGACGACCCCTGCGGTCAGGATGCCGACCGCGAACAGCGCGGCCAGGTCGGGTGGAGACTGGATCACGAAGGTGTCCAGGCGCGCGATGTGGGGGCCGAAGATCCCAACCGCGGCGACCAGGAGGGTGACGGTGGCAAGCATCGCGATGGCGCCCCGCCGGCGCACGGCCAGCAACAGCAGCGGGAGCAGCAGGTACAGCTGAGCCTCGACGGCCATCGACCAGAACGCCGCGTTGGGGCTGTGGGCGGCGACGATGTTCTGCACGAGCAGGCCGTTGACGAGGACCGATTTCGCATCGGGGATCCCGTGCCCCGGCTGCGGGACGACCAGCCACGCCACGGCAAGGCTGAAAGCGAGGGCGGCCCAGTAGGGCGGCAGGATCCTTCGTGCCCGCCGCTGCGCGAACTGAGCGACCCCGTCAAGCCGCCAGCCGTGGCGCGCCGGTGCCAGAGCCAGGGAGAAGCCGGACACCACGATGAACACGACGACCGCGAATCGTCCGTAGATGAACCAGCCGGCCCAGAACGGTGCGTGGTCTGCGGGATAGCCGGGGAACGCGCGGAGGAACACGTGGTTGACCACGACGTACAGCGCGGCCAGACCGCGGATGCCGTCCAGCCCGGCCAGCCGCTGCCGCCGAGGGGCGGCGACCGTCGTTGGCTCCGAAGCCGCCACTGGCCTACTTGGTCGCCGTATGGGAATCGAACGCGCCGAGGAACTTGTTGCGGAAGGCGCTCATCGGCCACACCGGCGCGGTCGCCCTGGGCTGCAGGCCCGCGTTCCAGCCCCAGCTACCGATCTGCTTGAGCACCTTCGGGTCGTGGGCGATGATCGAGATCGGCACGTCGTGGTTGGAGTTGCGCCCGCTGACGATCGGCAGCGGCTGATGATCGCCGAGGACGATCATCACGAGGTTCTTCTTTCCGTAGTGCTGGACGAACGAGGTCAGCGTGTTCAACGAGTACACGATCGACTTGCCGTACGCGGCCTGAACGCGCGGCGGGTCGCTCCAGAACCCCCCCGTCTCGTGGATCTCGGGGTTGGAGTTGTAAATCGAGCCGTTGCCGACCTGGTTCCAGCCGACCGTCTCCGGGATGCGGTTCCACGGCATGTGGCTCGACACCGTGTCGATCTCCGCGAACAGCGGCTGCGTGCCGGCCTTGGTCAGCTCAAGGCGGTTGAAGGCCGAGAAGATGTACTGGTCGGGCATCGACGCATAGGTGAAGGTCGGGCCCCGATAGCCGACCTGATAGCGGTTGTAGATCTGGTCGTAGTGGTAGAACACCTTCCCCTGGGGCCACGGGCGATCGTTCGACGGATCGTCGGCGACCGTCCGCCACCCGGCCTTCTTGAACGCTTCGGCCAGCGTGAAGCGTCTGCCCGATATCAGCTGGTTGTACCGGTCCTGGTTGTCAACCCAGAGCCCCGCCTGGAGGCTGGAGTGCGCAAGCCAGCTGATGCCGCCGTACGTCGCCGAGTCAAGGAAGCCGCTGCGGGACGAGAAGCCGGCGCTCTTCAGCCGATTGTTCCCCTCCGCCAGTGCAGCATCCACCTCCGGCGAGAACGAACGGCCTTCCACCGCCTGCTGGCCGTAGGCCTCCACGAACACGAGCAGGACGGTCTTGCCGCGCAGGCCGGTCAGCAGTTGGTTGGCCGGAGTGGCGGCGATCGGGTCATGCTTGATCTCGGCCCCGAACAGGCTTCTGTCCTGGATGTCCGCTCGGACTGCATTGACCTCGTCAACGACCAGACCGGCGGAAATCGTGGACGTGATCGGTACATGGGAGGTGAGCTCAGCGCCGAGCACCCAGAGGAGCGCCCCAACGGCAGCGAGCCCCGCGACCGCCCGCAGCGCCCAGCGGCGATTGCCGGCCGCAAGCCGGGTGAGGCGCAGCATCGAAAGCGTCAGCAGGACGCCCAGTACGACGGTGCCGACCACCGTGCCGACCTCGATCAGCTTCGTCTCGGTGCCACCGACCAGCGAGCGCAGCGTCTCGATCCCGTTTCCGAGCTGAGTCGTGTCTCCGAGTGGGTCGTACGGTCGGTTGTAGAGCGTGAACACCTCGTAGTTGATCGCCTTCAGGACGACCACCAGCGTGAGGGCCAGTCCTGCCGTCACCGCCAGGATGCGTCGAGGTGTGCGGGGCAGGACGAGCGCCAGCGCGATCAGGACGAGCCCCTCGAGCGGGATCCGAAGGAACCCGCTCAGGGTGAGATCGTTCGGCTGATCGGGCGCCACGAGCGCGGCCCACACGATGGCCACGGCGAGGACGGTGAGCGCCACGGAGATCCCGCGACGCAGGCTTCGCCGTCGCGATGGGGCGTCCGGCACGTCTGGCGCAGGTGGCGCCTGCGACCCGCCGGACATTCCGGGCGCGGTCACGGTCAGATCCGCATCGGCCACCGCGGCCACGAGCGTGCCGCCCCGGTGACGCCACAGCCACCACACGTCCCGGCCGAATGACTCGGCGAGCAGGGCGAGGGCAACGAGGACGAGGGCCTGGGTCGCTGTCCGCGACAGCAACTGCGATGCGGCGACGGTCAGGAAGACCCCTTCTGCCGCCGCGACCGTCTTGCGCCAGAAGAGCGGCGGCAACGGCGCGCGCATCCACGGCAGCGACCACCCGGCGGCGAAGAACACGTACCGCGCCGCGCCGATCGCCAGCACCCATGGCCCCACGATGCGCGCGACGTACACGCTGAGGACGAGGATCAGGAACGCGTCAACCTCGCCATCGAGGCGCGCGCCCGTCGCCGTTGTCCGCGTCCGGCGCGCCACCCATCCGTCGACGGCGTCGAGCGCGAGCGCAACCGCGGCGAGCGACACCAGCAGCGTCACCGGCGCCGGACGGCTGAACGAATCGGCGACGATCCCGGCGACCCCAACGGCGAGGGTGGCCCTCGCCAGGGTGACCCAGTCGGCCAGGCCAAACGTGACGGGACCGACCTGAACCGAGCCGAACCCAGCAGCGGCTGCGTGCTTGGGCTTCATGCCCCCCATGACGCCGGTGCCGGGCAAAGCCTTCCCGAGCGCCGGCTGACATCCTGAGCCGAGTGAGCGACGCGCGCGGGCAGCAGCGGTGAGACAGGACGAGCGCGCGCCGTTTCACCGAGCGCTTCAGCGAGCCCGCGTCTCGGCCTATGCCCCCGGCGAGTTCGTCGAGCAGGAGAGCTTCATGAGTGCTGCCGAGATCCTGGGCCTGGCTCGCCGGGCCGGCATCGCGCCCGGGGTGTTCGTGCTCGATCTGTGCTGCGGGGTCGCCGGACCGGGAGGGCTCATCACCCGGGAGCTGGACTGCGCCTATCTCGGAGTGGACTACAGCCCCAGCGCCATCAACATCGCCCGGGAGCGCACGCGCGATCTGCCCTGTCGCTTCGACGTGGCGCAGATCCCCCCCATCCCCTGGGGGCCGTTCGACGTGGTGCTGCTGCTCGAGACGATCCTTGCCTTCGAGGACAAGGACACTTTGGTGCGGGAGATCGCTCAGGCGCTGACGCCCGGCGGACGCTTCGCCTTCACCATCGAAGCGGGCCTGCCGCTCACCGACTCCGAGCGCGGGCTCATGCCCGACGCCGACACCGTCTGGCTCACCCCGCTCGAAGAGATGGTCGCCGGCCTGGAGCGAGCCGGCCTGGCAGTCCGCTGGCAGGACGACGTCAGTCGATCCCACGGCGCTGTGGCCGCTTCGCTGGCCGACGCGTTTGCCGCCGATGCCACCGACATCGCGGCGGAGATCGGCGACCGGGCGCTGGAGGATCTGCTGGCGGCTCACCGGCTCTGGAGCGAGTGGCTGCGCGACGGGCGAGTTCGCAAGATCGCGTTGGTCGCGGAGAAGACGGACGTGTAGGCTCGGGCCATGAGGGTCGGCCGGGACCGTGTGCCGAACGTGGGCGAGCGCCCGCACGCCGCGGCCGAACGCCCACGCCCGACGGCCGCCCGGGCGGCGCGGGACCCGGCCACGGTGATGCTGGGCCTGCAACGTCGCGTCGGCAACCGGACGGTCGCGCGACTGGTCGGGCGAGCTCCCTCACCGCTGCTGCAGCGGCGGGTCGGCTGGAGCGACGCGGTGACCGACGGCTATGGCTGGAACGTCGGCGAACGCGCCGTCGGGAAGATCCGGCGGATACCGATGGAGCTGCCCGATCACGGGCTCAAGCAGGACGCCCCCATCGCTGAGCTCACCCCCGAGCGGGCCGACCACCGCGCGATCGTGCTCGTGCCCGCGGCGCTGGACGCGACCCAGACCGTGGACTACGTCGTGTTCCTGCACGGGTACACGGAGAACGCGACCACCCGTCCGTACGGGGGCTGGCGCGCGTTCAAGCCTCCGCCCCAGAAGCCGTCCCGCAGGCGCCGCGACCCGACGCCCGAGGAGCTCAAGCTCGCCAAGTGGCGGCAGGGGATCGATGACAAGGACGTCGCCCCCGTCCGCGATGTCGCGCTCGATCAGGCCGAGCAGCAACTCGAGGACAGCGGACTGACCCAGCTCGTGATCGTGCTGCCGCAGGGAGGGCTCACGTCGCAGTTCGGCGATGTCGGGGAGGCTGGCCAGTATGTGAAGGCGGTGGCCGACGAGCTGAGCGCCGACAAGGTCTGGCGCGATCCCACGGGGAACGCAGTCACGTCCGCGCCGACGACCGGGCACATCACGATGGCCGGCCACAGCGGTGCCGGCGCGACGCTCGGCGTGATGGCCGGCAACGCGGCGGAGCGGCTGAGGCACCCCGGCTCCAAGGATGCTGACAAGCCCAACGCACTCCAGCCGTCCGGAGACCTGGTGATCTTCGATGCGATCAACGGCCCGGGCGAACTGGGCGGCTATCAGGCATGGGTGACGGCGCGGCTCGACATCGACCTGAGGATGCTCAAGGGCAAGGCCGATGAGAGTGCCCAGCTCACCTATCTTGCCGCGGCACCCAAGCTCCGTGGCTACTACACCGCCGGCTACAAGTCCAAGTACGTCGAGCTCGAGAACACGATCCGCGACTGGTTCAAGCGCCACGCCGCGGACCTGGGGCCGATCGCCCGGTGCCTCCGCGCGAACTTCATCCTGACCTACGTCGGCGGCGAGCACGAGGACCTGATGCACGGCGGCGGCACGGGAGCGACGCGCACCAACGGAATCCTCGGCGCGCTGCGCGACCTCCATCGGCCGCAGCCGACCTCGGCCGCCGACTGCCCGAAGATGCCCGAGGAGCTCGAGGAGGAGGAACGCCTGCGCCAGCGCGAGGAGCGCAGGCAGCGCTCCTCGCGGTAGCCGGTGTAAATCGGGGCGCCCGGATTTGAACCGGGGACCTCACCGACCCGAACGGTGCGCGCTACCAGGCTGCGCCACGCCCCGAAGACCTCTCCAGTATCACACAGGCACCGATCAAAGGCAGACGCGTCCGCGGGGGACGAGCCTCGCGGCTGAGCCCAGGCAGCGTCGGGGAACTACTTGCCCACGAGGCCGCCGGCCTGCTGGAGCCCGGACTTCAGCGTCCCGGTCACACCGTTGACCGCCCCCGAGGCGCCGGACGTCGCCGGCGCCGGCGGAGTCGATCCTGACGACCCCGACGAACCCGAGGAGCTCGGAGGCGTCGTGTTGGCGGTGCCGGTGAGGCCGTTGGCGACCTTCTGCACCGTTCCGGTCGCTCCGTCGGTCACGCCGTTGACGAGCGTTGACCCGGCGTTGGCGACGCCGTTGCCCACGCTGCTGACGACCTTGTTGACGGCCCCGACGGCCTGAGTGGGATCGACGGCGCCACCCGTCGCGGTGCTCACGGTGTTGGCCACGCCGCTGGTCACCTTGCCGACTGTCGTCGTGACGGTGTTGACGGTGCTGCCCACGCCGCCGGTGAGATTGTGGACGGTCTTGTTCACCCCGTTGGTGACGCCGTTGGCCACACCGTCGACCGTCTTGCCGGCGCCGGTGACGGTCTTGCCGAGCCCATCGACCGTCTTCGTGGCCCCGTTGACGACCTTGGTCGCCCCGCCCGAGGCGGACGGGCTCGATCCCGCCGTCCCGTGCTTGGGCGTGGACGTGGCCGATCCGGAGCCGCCTCCTGACGTCCCCGAGCCCGGCGCGGACCCGCGTCGGCGCTGGGTGGTACCGGCGGGCCGCGCCGACGAGGTCTGTGATCCCGTGAACCTGATCGCACTGGGGGTGCTGCTGAGCGCGGCGGTCCGATGCGCCGTCGCCTTGGCGGCCGCGGCGGACGACGACGCCCCGGAGCTCCCCGAGGCTGACGATGCCTGGTGGGTGGCGCGCGTGGCCGCGCCATGGTGGCCGTGACCACCCGAGGCGGCGAGCCCGTGGACCGCCAGGCCGCCGCCGGCTCCGGCGATGATCACCGCGACGGTGGCCGCCGCCTGGCCGAACGTGAGCGCCGAGCCGGCGGACGGCAGAAGTCCCGCCGAGCCGGTGCCGGCGAAATGGTGGGAGCCGCCGGTGGAGGCCGTCTTGGCGCCCTTGGAGCCCCAGGGCAGGCGCCACAGCGGGAACGGCAGCAGCGCGGCGATCTTCGCGGCGATGCTGCGCGGCTTGAGCAGGGTCTCGTCCACGCCCGCCATCAGCGCGGCGTGGCGGCAGGGCTGGCAATGGGCGAGGTGACGCGCGAAGCGGCGGCGGTCACGGAGCCCGAGCGCGCTCACCGCGCGCAGGCGTCCGCCGTCGATCGCGGTCTGGATCTGCTCGCAGCGCTGGCCGCTGGCCAGCTCCTGGTACTCCTCGTTGAGCTTGCGACGCGCGCGGAACAGGCTGCTCTCGACCATCTGGCGAGTCATGTCGAGGCGCTCGCCGATCTCGTCGTAGGACATGCCCTCGAACTCGCGCATGACCAGAAGCTGGTGATGGGTGGCGGAGAGGCCGCCGAAGGCGCCACGGAGATCCTCAAGCCGCTGCTTGCTCTCGACCGCGGCCGCCGGCGTGGGGACGCCCGAGACCGCCGACTTCTGGCGGTCGACGACGAACTCGCCGTCGGATTCCAGCGGCACCTCGCGCGCGCGGCTGCCCCGGCGGAACTCGTCGATGCACGCGTTCTTGGCGATCTCGTAGATCCACGGCTTGAAGGCGATGGTCTGGTCAGAGCTGCGCATGCGGCGCAGCGCCGACATGAACACCTCCTGGGCGATGTCCTCGGCGCGACCGTGGTCGTGGACCTTGCTGAGGATGAACGAGAAGATGCGCTCGCGGTAGCGGGCGTACAGCTCTTCGAAGGCGCGGTCGTTTCCGCCGCGGATCGCCGCAACGAGCTCATGCTCGCTGTCTGCGGGGAGCCTGGAGGTCTTGCTCATCGTGAGCAGCATGGGCGGCCCTTGCTCGCTATTTGGGACGGGATGGGAACCCACCGGCGAAGCTTGACTGAACTGCCGCGTTCATTCAACCGCCTCCCGGGTGGCTATATCAATAGGGTGCCCCAAAGTAAAACTTCATAAACCACCTCAATTGCGGGGGAAATTCGCGGAGCAAGCGAACGTATTTTCGTCCAGGGGCATTGTCAGCGTCCGGATGACGCTGCATACTTGTGGTCATGTAGTGAACGGCAAAAGGAGAGAAGACCGATGGCCAATCACCTGACGCCCACCGAGCTGGCGCGTGAAGCCGGGTTGGACCGGCGCGATGTCATCGCCAAATGTTGCGAGTTGGGCGTCCCGATCTTCAACGGTCGGATCGACAAGACTCTTTTCCTCTCTAGCTTGCGTGAGATGACCGTCTCCACGCAGTCGACAGCACAAGCCGCTAGCGCGTAGTTCTTTTCTCAGCCGTACGACGGCCCGGGGGCATGGGAGTCGCCGGGCCGATGTTGTGCGGCTCGGCGCGCGTCGTGCGGTGATCGCGACCGTGCCTGGCCGCCACTTTGCCTGAGCGCCACTTTGCCTGACCGCCACTTTGCCTTGAGCGCCACCGCGGCGCCTCGAGGGGTGGTCGCCGGCCCGCCTGAGCCCCGCCCGCTACTGGGCCGATTGCCGCAGGAGCGTCGAGGTCGTCTGCTCCAGGATCTTGCGCCAGGCGCGCGTGGACTCGCGCTCTGCCTCGAAGTGCTTGACCACCTTGCGCACCCGGGTGGCTGAGATCTCGATGCCGTGCCGGGCACAGATCCGCTTGAAACGCGTGTAGTCGTTGGCGAGCTTCAGCGTCACCGACTGGAAGCCGTGGCGCGCGATGTCCACCCGCGACGTGTAGTTCATGATGCTCGTCTGGAACATCAGCTCGTCGCTGGAGTCGGGCTCGATGAGGATGATGTCGACGCCGGGGTAGCGGTCCTCCCACCGGCGGGCCAACTCGTGCAGCCGCTGATGGGCCAGCAGCTTGAACGCCTGGTAGCCGATGTGGGGAAAGCCCATGTCCGACACGCGGCGCGGCCGCGACCCCTTGATCGTCGGGACGCGGGTCTCGAAGTCGTTGGCGTAGGGCACCAGCGGGTTGACGACGACGATGAACTTCGCCCCGGCCTCGACGGCGATGTCGAGGTTGGTGGTGGAGATGATCCCCCCGTCGACGTACTCCCGGTCCCCGATCTTGACCGGCCGGTAGACCATGGGCAGGGCGCTCGAGGCGCTGACGGCCCGGGAGATCGGCACGTCGTCCCAGCCCTCTGACCCGAACACCACCCGCTCGCACGTGTCCAGATCGGTGGCGGCCAGATACAGCTCGCAGGCCAGCTCGCGAAAGTCGTTGGTCCGATCCGGGTCGGACAGGATCCGCCGCACGTAGCGCTCGATCCCCTCGCCCGAGTACAGGCCGGTCGGGAGCGCCTCGGCCAGCGCCAGCACGATGTCGACGGCCGAGACCTGACGCAGGTCACGGCCCAGGTGGCGCAGGAGGTTGGCCAGGCGCAGCGGGAACATGACGCCCCTGGTCACGAACTCCCGGTAGTTGGGCCTCAGCAGCGAGCTGACCCGGGCATCGGGAAACGGCGTCGGCACCTGCTGGCCGATGACCCGCATCATCTCCTCGGGCGTCACCCCGTTGGCGACGGCCGCGGCCACGAACGAGCCCGCGCTGGTGCCGACGTAGACGTCGAACTGGTTGACCGTCCTGTTGACCGAGAGCAGATCGAGCGCCCGGAGCGCCCCGATCTCATAGACGCCGCCGGTGAAGCCACCCCCGCCGAGGACGAGCGCGGTCTTGGAGCGCGGGCGGCGTCCGGGCTTGCCGCCTCGGGAGGCCCCGGCTGCGCGATCCGTCGCGTCCAGCTTGACGACCTTGCCCATGCGCCGCCGGATTCTAGTGCACGGGTGCGGACGGTCCCGGTCGCGGGTCCGGGCCAGCCGGCGATGGAGAGCGGACCGAGGCGCCGTGCACCGAAGCTTTGCGCCGCGCGATGGGTTACACATGTGCAATGCGGCCCCTCCTCCCCTCGCTCGCCGCGGCCCTGGTCATCGGGCTGGGCGCCGCGTCGATCGCCTCGGGCGCCGGAGGCGGCGGGAGCGGCGGAGGCGGCGGGGCGGGTCTTGGCGGCACCACCACCACGGGGACCACCACCACCGGCACCACCACGGGCACCACCACCACCGGCACAACGACGGGCACCAGCACGACGACGGGCACGGGCACGACGCCCAGCCCGCCGAGCGCCGCCACAAAGGCCAGCAGGTCGCTGGACGGCAGCCTCAACCTCGGGATTCGCCAGGCCGGCCGGTTCAGCGGCGCCTATGTCGTCGACCTCACCGCCAACCGGACCCTGTACTCCAAGAACGCCACCACGAGCCGTCTGCCCGCATCCGTGGAGAAGCTCTACACAACGACCACGGCCCTGAAGCGGTTCGGGCCCAACGCCACGCTGACCACCTCTGTGCTCGGCAGCGGCAGTCAATCGGGCGGGACGTTCACCGGCACGCTCTACCTCCGTGGCGGTGGAGACCCGACGTTCGGCTCGTCGGCGTTTGACTCCGCCAACTACGGCACGGGCGCGACGATCCAGCAGCTCGTCTCGACGCTGCGGACCGCGACTGGGATCACCGCCCTCAACGGCAACGTGGTGGCCGACGAGACGATGTTCGATTCAGACCGCGGCACCCCCGCCACGGGCAACCAGCCCTCGATCGACACCGAGGGCGAGCTCAGCGCCCTGGCCTTCAACCGTGGCTGGGCCAATTCCATCGGCACGGCCTATTTCAAGCATCCCGCCGTGCAGGCCGCCCAGCAGCTCGTCGCCGCGCTCAAGGCGGCCGGGATCCGCGTGCCGCGTCACGTCAAGGTCACTGCCGGCGGCACCCCGGGCGACGCCACAACCCTGGCCAGCGTCCAGTCGCCGCCGATGGCCACGCTCATCTCACTCACCAACACCCCGTCGGACAACTTCTTCGCGGAGATGCTCGTCAAGGACCTGGGAGCCCGCTTCGGCTCCGGGGGGACCACCGCGGCCGGCGCCGCCGTCGTCCGAGCCCAGATGGCCCAGAGCTTCGCCATCCAACCGCGTCTCAACGACGGGTCCGGCCTCTCGCGCTCGGATCTGACGACCCCCCTGCAGGTCGTCACGCTCCTGCGCGGCATGGCCTCCAACAGCCAGTTCACCGCCTCGCTGGCCGTCGCCGGTGAGACGGGCACGCTCCAGGACGAGATGCGCGGGACCTACGCCCAGGGCCGCTGCCGCGGCAAGACCGGGACGCTGCACGATGTCTCCAACGTCGTGGGCTACTGCCGGGCCAAGGACGGGCACACGCTCGCCTACGCCCTGATGATGAACGGCATCGTGCCCGACTACGCCCACCCCATCCAGGACCGGATGCAGGTGGCGCTGGCCAAGTACAGCGGCTGACCGCCGCGGCGCGCCGCAGGGCCCGGGCGGACCTGAACATCCCGGCAAACCGGGATCGGCCACGCACGTTTGCCGGGTTATGCGGCTGTGAGCTGCAGAATCCACCAAACCGACCGGCGCCCGGCAGCTTTGTCGGCTTTTACAGGTCCGGTGACGAAAGGTCGCCGCCGAGCGCCCGGACCGCTGTCCCAAGTCCGCCGTTGACGTGCGCCCGTACCCGGCCCGGCCGCGCGAGCCTCAGCCGCCCAGCAGCTCCAGCAGGCCGGGCTCGTCAAGCACGGCCACGCCCAGCTTCTCGGCCTGGGCGAGCTTGGACCCGGCGCTCTCCCCCGCCACCACCCAGTCGGTCTTGCGCGACACCGACCCGGTGACCCGCCCACCCGCGGCCAGGATCCGCTCGGTCGCCTCCTCGCGGGTGAGCTCGGGAAGGGTCCCGGTGAGGACGAGGGTCTTGCCGGCCAGGGGGCCCTCGCCGGGCGGCGGCCCCTCCTGCTCGAACTGGAGGCCGCGCTCGCGCAGGTCGGCGATCAGCTTCTCCATGATCGGGTCGTGGAGCTGCTCGTGGATGGTGGCCGCCATCTTCGGGCCCACGCCAGGGGTCGCCTCGATCGCCTCGCGGGTCGGCGGCGAGCAGCGTGTCGATCGAGCGGAACTGAGCGGCGAGGTTGCGCCCGGTCACCCCACCCACCTCCTCGATCCCCAGCGCGACGAGCACCCGGCCGAACGGCATCTCCTTGGACCGGGCGATCGCCGAGACGAGCTTCTCGGCCGAGACCTGCCCGAATCCGGGCTGCTCGGCGATCTGCTCGGCGGTGAGGTCGTAGAAGTCCGCGGCAGTCCGGACCCAGCCGAGCTCCATGAACAGCGACACCTGCTTCTCCCCCAGGCCGTCGATGTCCAGGACGGTCTCGAAGAACGTGAGCAGCTGCCAGCGGCGTCCCGCGCAGTCTCGGTTGGGGCAGCGGGTGAAGACCGAGTCCTCCGGCTTGACCGTGGGGGTGTCACACACCGGGCAGCGTTCGGGCGGCACGGGCGGCGCCGGACGATCCTTGTGCTCGGCGACATGGGGCGCGGGCGAGAGCACCTGCGGGATGACATCGCCCGCGCGCAGCACGATCACGTCCTCGCCGGGACGGAGGTCCTTGCGCGCGATGTCCTCCTCGTTGTGGAGCGTGGCCTGCTTGATCGTCACGCCGGAGACGTGGACGGGCTCGACGACCGCGTAGGGGTGCAGATCGCCGAACTTGCCGGGGTTCCACTTGATCTCGAGCAGCCGGGTGACCGCCGTGGTGGGTGGGAACTTCCAGGCAATCGCCCACCGCGGGTCACGGCCGACGACGCCCAGCCGCCGCTGGAGCGCGAACTGGTTGACCTTGACCACAACGCCGTCGATCTCGAACTCCAGCGAGCCGCGCCGGCGCTCCCACGACTCGCATTGCGCGACCAGCTCCTGCTCGTCGGTCAGCTTGCGCACGTCCGGGTTGACCGGGAAGCGGTGCGCGCGCAGCCACTCCAACGCGTCCCAGTGGGCCTCGAAGGTCAGGCCCTCGGTGACGCCGATGGCGTAGCACCACAGCGACAGGGGCCGGCCGGCGGACAGCTTGGGGTCGAGCTGGCGGATCGTCCCCGCCGCCGAGTTGCGCGGGTTCATGAAGGTCGAGAGCCCCGCCCCGGCTCGGCGCTCGTTGAGCGCCGCGAAGTCGGGGAGCGACATGTAGACCTCGCCGCGGACCTCGAGCAGCGCCGGCGGCGGCTCGCCGTCCATCTCCAGGCGCAGCGGGATCGAGCCGATCGTGCGCAGGTTGTGAGTGACATCCTCCCCCACCTCGCCGTTGCCCCGGGTGGCGCCGCGCTCGAAGACGCCGTCGCGATAGATGAGGGAGATCGCGAGGCCGTCGATCTTCGGCTCGGCGACGAACTCGAACTCGGGGTCCTCGATGCCCTCGCGGGCCAGGTGGTTGCGCATCCGCTGGATCCACGCCTGGAGCTCCTCGGCCGAGCGGGCGTTGGCCAGCGAGAGCATGGGCTCCGGATGGCGGACCTTGACAAGATCGGACACCGGCTCTGCCCCGACCCGCTGGGTGGGCGAGTCGGCCGTGAGCAGCTCGGGGTGGTCGGCCTCGATCCGGCGCAGCTCGTCGAGCAGGGCGTCGTAGGCGTCGTCGCCGATCTCGGGATCGTCGAGGACGTAGTAGCGATGGCCGTGGTACTCGAGCAGCTTGCGCAGCTCCTCCGCGCGGGAACCGGCCCCCGCCCCGCCCGCGCCGGCGGCGGCTTTCGCCGCCGGCGTCATCGCTCGGCCACCTCGTCGGTCACCTCGTCGGCCACGTCGTCGGCCACCTCATCGGTCACCTCGTCGGCCGCCGGGGCGATGAGGCGCGCGAGGTCGTAGCGCTGCAGCGCATCGAGCCCGTCACGAGCGGTGAGGTCGAAGTGGATGGGCGTCACCGCGATCTGGCCCGCGGCGACCGCGGCGAGGTCCGTGCCCGTCTCGTCGCGCAGGTAGGTCGCGTCGCCGTAGATGCGGTAGAGGCGGCGGCCCTGGGGGTGGCTGGGATCCTCCTCGACGAGCGACAGCTCATCCCGGTAGACCCGCTTGCCCAGCCGCGCCACCGCCACGCCCGAGGGCGGCGCGCCGGGGACGTTGATGTTGAGCAGCGTGCCGTCGGGCAGGGGCACGTTCTGGAGCTCGGCGACGAGGCGGGCGGTGAAGCTTGCGGCCATGCTGAAATCGAACCGCGACCCCATGCGGAAGTCCAGCTCCCGGCTGGTGGACTGCTGGGAGACCGCGATGCCCGGCAGCCCGAGCACGATCGCCTCCAGGGCGGCCGCCACGGTGCCCGAGTACGTGATGTCGTCGCCCAGGTTGGAGCCGTGGTTGATCCCCGCGACCACCAGCTCGGCCTCGAAGCCCTCCACCAGGCCCAGGTGAGCAAGCCGCACGCAGTCGACCGGGGTGCCGTCGGTGGCATAACCGACGGTCCCGTCCTCGAAGTCGACCTCCTGGACCCACACGGGGCGCCGCGTGGTGATCGACCGGGCCATCGCGGAGCGGTTGCCGTCAGGGGCGATCACCGCCAGCTCTACCGCAGGGATCGCGATCAGCGCGCGACGCAGCGCCTGGAGGCCGTCGGCCTCGATGCCATCGTCATTGGTGAGAAGAACGCGCACGCCCCGTCAATGCTATGGCGCGCGGTGGCCGGAATGCGCGCGCGCGTCAGCCGGAACGCAGAGCGCGGGTCAGCCCGAGCGCCACGCGCGCGTCAGCCGGAAGCCCGGCTAACGCTAGCCGCGGCCCGAGCGGTGAAAAACCCACATCACCTCTCGGGCCGCGGCCGCCCCCAAAACGTCTGCGCCCCTTCGATACTGTTGGAATAGTAAGGTTTTGCAAGGAAAAGCGACATCGAACATCCGTCCAATTGAGGATTAGTCTGGGCCTGGACGGGAAGGGGATGCCGCTCGCGCCGCGAAAGCGCGCCCGCCCCTCTCACAGCACGCGTTCTCCACCGTAGCCGGGGCCCAGGAAGCGCAGCCCGTGCGGGGGCGCTGTGGTCCCGGCATCGGCCCGCGGTCGCCCGCGCAGCAGCTCTGCGAACGCCTGCATCGAGCGCCGCCCACCCCCTACCTCGAGCATCGTCCCCACCAGCACCCTGATCATGTTGCGCATGAAGGCGTCGGCCTCGATCCGGAACTCCAGAACCCACGGCTCCGTCTCCCCCCACGACGCGCCGAAGACGACGCGCTCGAAGCGCACATGGTCGGTCTCGGTCGGCGTGAAGGCGGTGAAATCGTGCGGGCCGGCCAACAGCTCGGCACACGCGCGCAGCGCGCCGGCGTCGAGCGGGTGGGGCCAGTGCAGCGCCCGCCGGCGCTCGAAGGCGCTGCGCGAGCGCCGCGTGAGCACGCGGTAGGCGTAGGCGCGGCTGGTGGCGTCGTGGCGCGCATCGAAGCCCGGCGCCGCGGCCGCGCAATCGATGACCGCGACGTCGTAGGGCAGCAGCGCGTTGATCGAGTCGGTGTGAGCCGGCTCCCCGGCGTAGCTGGCGACCTGGCCGACGGCATGGACGCCGGCGTCGGTGCGCCCGGCCACGGTCAGCGGCACGCTGTCTCGCCGCAGCACCACGCACAGCGCGCGTTCGAGCTCTCCCTGGACGGTGCGCAGTCCGGGCTGGCGCGCCCAGCCCGAGAAATCGGTGCCGTCGTATTCGATGAGCAGGCGGGAAACGGACCCCGCCCGCCCGGGCTCTGCCCGCCCCAGCGAACCCTCTTTCCCGGGCCGCACCGCCCCGGCGCCCACGGCGTGCGACCCCGGCTAGACCAGCTCGAGCAAGACCATCTCGGTCGAGTCCGACCGCCGCGGGCCCAGCTTGAGGATCCGCGTGTAGCCGCCCGGCCGCTCGGTATAGCGGGGGGCGATCTCCTCAAACAGCTTGTAGACGGTGAACTTGTCCTGACCGAGTGCCGACAGCGCCTGGCGACGTGCGTGCAGGTCGCCACGTTTGGCGAGCGTGATCAGCTTCTCCACCTCGGGCTTGACCGCCTTGGCCTTGGCCTCCGTGGTCTGGATGCGCTCGTGCTCGATCACCTCTTTGGAGAGGTTCATGAGCAGGGACTTACGGTGTGACGCGCTGCGGCTGAGCTGGTATCGCTGACGCTGGTGTCTCATGGCGTGCGGACGATATTAGTCGTTGCGCAGGGCCAGGCCGCGCGCGTGCAAGGTCTCGATGACCTCGTCGATCGACTTCTTGCCGAAGTTGGGGATGGCGTTGAGCTCCCCCTCGGTCTTGGAGACGAGGTCGCCGACCGTCTGGATGCCGGCGCGCTTGAGGCAGTTGTATGAGCGCACGCCCAGCTCGAGCTCCTCGATGAGGATGTCGTCCATGGCGTTGGGCGGACGCGAGGCCGCGCCCACCTGGCCGGCGCCGACCAGTCCGGGATCGAGCGCGCCGGGGGCATTGACGTCACGCAGCTCGACCACCCGATCGGCGTCGGTGAAGATCGCCAGCTGGGAGATGAGGATCTCCGCCGCCTCGCGCAGCGCGGCGTGCGGGTCGATCGAGCCGTCGGTCTCGATGTCGAGCGTGAGCTTGTCGAAGTCGGTCTTCTGGCCGACACGGGCCTGCTCGACGTTGTAGGCGACGCGGCGCACCGGCGAGAAGATGGAGTCGATCGGGATCACGCCGATGGGCTGATCGGGCGACTTGTTCTCCTCGGCCGGGCGGTAGCCACGCCCGCGGCCGATCGTCAGGTACACCTCGAGCTTGGTCTTCTTCTCCAGCGTCGCGATGTGAGCGTCGGGGTTGAGGATCTCCACCCCGGAGGGGAGGTCGATGTCCTTGGCGGTGATCTCACCGGGGCCGGTGACCACCAGTGGGGCCTCGATCTCGGTGGCGTCCGAGTGCATCCGGCAGACGATGCCCTTGAGGTTCAGGACGATGTCGGTGACGTCCTCCTTGACGCCGCGAATCGTCGAGAACTCGTGCGCCACGCCCTCGATCCGGACGCTGGTGACCGCCGCGCCGGCGAGGGAGGAGAGCAGCACGCGTCGCAGCGAATTGCCAAATGTGTAGCCGAAACCCCGGTCCAGAGGCTCAATCGTGAAAGAGCCGCGGGTGTCATCGACCGACTCGCTGGAGATTCGGGGCACTTGGAAATCAAGCATCACAGTCCTAACTTCGTGGGTTCTGACCGCCTGGACGGCGGCGTTCAGCGCCGACCCGTGCCCTCCGGCCCGCGGCGGCGTTCAAAAGTTCGTCTACTTCGAGTACAGCTCGACGATGAGCTGCTCTGCGACCGGCGCCGCGATTTCGCGCCGCTCCGGCTTGCGCAGGACCTTGGCCGTCAGCGAATCGTGGTCCGCCTGCAGCCACGCCGGAACCTGCCCGGTCAGCTCGGTCGCATCGCGGATCACCTGACCCGCCGTCGACTTCTGGTGGATCGCGATCACGTCGTTGTCGCGCAGCTGGTAGCTGGGGATGTTCACCCGGCGACCGTTCACGGTCCAGTGGCCGTGGAGGATCAGCTGGCGCGCCTGCCGGCGCGATGCCGCAAAGCCGAGCCGGACCAGGACGTTGTCAAACCGGCACTCCAGCATGCGCAGGAGGTTCTCGCCGGTGACGCCGGTCTGGCGGCTGGCCTTGTTGTAATAGATCGCAAACTGCTTCTCCAGCACGCCGTAGTAGCGCTTGGCCTTCTGCTTCTCGCGCAGCTGGACCCGGTACTCGCTCTGCTTCTGACGACCGCGGCCGTGCTCACCGGGCGGATAGGAGCGGCGCTCGACGCCGCACTTGTCGGTGAGACAGCGCTCGCCCTTGAGGAAGAGCTTCTGCCCCTCCCGGCGGCACTGCTTGCACTGTGGACCTGTATCTCGAGCCATGTCAGACGCGCCTGCGCTTTCGGGGTCGGCAGCCGTTGTGCGCCTGCGGGGTGACGTCCTTGACGCCGGTCACCTCGAGGCCAGCGGCCTGCAACGATCGAATCGCCGTCTCGCGCCCGGAGCCGGGACCCTTGACGAAGACCTCGACCTTCTGGAGGCCATGCTCGATCCCCTTGCGGGCGGCGGCGTCGGCGGTCACCTGCGCCGCGAACGGAGTCGACTTGCGGCTGCCCTTGAACCCGGCACCGCCGGCGGACTCCCACGCGATGACGTTCCCTTCGCGGTCGGTGAGCGAGACGATCGTGTTGTTAAAGGAAGTCTTGATGTGCGCCTGCCCAACCGGGATGTTCTTGCGCACGCGGCGACGGCCGCGCTGAGGTCTCCGGGGGGCTGGGCTCACTTCTTACCGGCTTTCTTCTTGCCGGCGATCTGCATGCGCTTGGGACCCTTGCGCGTCCGGGCGTTGGTCTTGGTGTTCTGACCACGCACGGGCAGGCCACGGCGGTGGCGCAGGCCTCGGTAGCTGCCGATCTCCTGCAGCCGCTTGATGTTCTGGGAGCGCTCACGACGCAGGTCTCCCTCGACGGTCAGCTCGTTGTCGATGAGATCGCGCAGCTGCACGACCTCGTCCTCGGTGAGATCGCGGACCTTGCGGTCGGGCTCGACCCCGGCCTTGGCCAGCAGCTCGTTGGACGTCGAGCGGCCGATCCCGTAGATGTATGTCAGGCCGATCTCGACCCGTTTGTTGAGGGGGATGTTCACCCCTGAAATTCGCGCCATGAGGGAGCTTCCTTACCTGAGCGAGGGTTAGCCCTGCCGCTGCTTGTGCCGGGGGTTGGGACAGATCACCAGCACACGGCCATGGCGGCGGACGATCTTGCACTTCTCACACATTGGCTTGACCGACGGTCGTACCTTCACGCTGATTCGCTCTCAAAATTCGCGGACAAAAATTCCTTTTGGACCCTCGACCCGGCTCTGGCGACCGTTGCAGTCGCCGCTACCGTGCCGAAGAGGCGCCACGCAGCGACAAATGGTCGCGCTGCAGGCGCACCGGGGGATCTTAGCAGGGGGGTTTGGACTCCCGCCGGGCGGTGTGCTAGGCCCGTGACGGTGGCGTTACGTCACGCGACGGCGCGCCCGTTGCCGGTCTCGTGCCAGGGCGTCAGCACCCGGGGGCCGTTGGACGTGACCGCGATCGTGAACTCGAAGTGGGCGGCCAGGGAGCCGTCCTGGGAGAAGATCGACCAGTGGTCATCGGCCACCCGGACGGCGTGGCGTCCGGCGGTCACCATCGGCTCGATGGCCATCACCATCCCCTCCTCCAGGAGAATCCCGGTCCCGGGCTGCCCGTAGTTGGGGATCTGCGGCTCCTCGTGCATATCGCGGCCGATCCCATGGCCCACGAGCGAGCGCACCACCGACAGCCCCTCGCCCTCGACGTGCTCCTGCACGGCATGACCGATGTCGCCCAGCCGGTTGCCGGCCACGCACACCGGTACCGCGACCATGAGCGACTCCTCGGTGACCTGGAGCAACTTCTGCGCCACCGGGTTGATCGGGCCCACCGCGAAGGTGCGGGCCGCGTCGGCGACCCACCCATCGAGCACGACGCCGATGTCCACGGACAGGATGTCGCCCTTGGCCAGCTTGTAGGGCCCCGGGATGCCGTGCACGATCATCGAGTTGGGCGAGGCGCAGATCGACCCGGGAAAGCCCCGGTAGCCCTTGAACGCCGGCGTGGCGCCCTGGGAGCGGATGAAACGCTCCGCGGCCTGGTCGAGCTCCTTGGTGGTCACTCCGGGCCGGATCTTGGCGGCCAGCAGGTTCATCGTCCGCACCAGGACGTCGCCGGCCGCGGCCATGCGGTCGATCTCTTCGGGGGTCTTCTTGATGATCATCGAAAGGCGTCCAGGGTTCCTGAGGCGATGCTAGCTAAAGCGCCCTCGTCGAAAAGGGGCGGCGACCGCCGGAACCTAGACGTCCTCTTCCAGTCGTAGCGTCGCAATCACCGCGCGGATGTGGCCGTGGACGTCGGCCGGCTCACGCGTGCCGTCGATGCGGCGCATGAGCCCCAGCTTGTCGTAGTAGTCGACCAGCGGCTTGGTCTTGTCGTGGTAGACGCGCAGCCGGTTCTCGATCACGTCGGGCTTGTCGTCATCGCGCTGGACCAGACGCGAGCCGTCCTGATCGCAGACCCCATCGTGCTTGGGCGGATCGAACTCGACGTGATAGCTGTGGCCTGACTTCACGCACATCCGGCGGCCCGAGAGGCGGCGGATGACCTCCGCGTCGGGCACGTCGATCAGGAGTGCCGCGGTGACCCTGCGGCCCATGGCCGAGAGCTGCTTCTCCAGCGCCTGAGCCTGTTCGATCGTCCGCGGGAAGCCGTCGAGGATGAACCCGTCCTGGGCGTCGTCCTCGGCGAGGCGGTCGGCGGCCATGGCGACGATGAGCTCGTCGGGAACGAGGTCCCCGGCGTCCATGTAGGCCTTCGCCTGCTTGCCCAGTTCGGTCTGCTCCTTGACGTTGGAGCGCAGCATGTCGCCGGTGGCGATGTACGGCAGCTCGAAGTCCTTGCGCAGGCGGTCGGCCTGCGTGCCCTTGCCCGCGCCCGGGGGACCAAAAAGAATGAGATTGAGCTGCTGAGCCACGCGCGCACTCTATCGGTAGGCCGCCCTACAGGACGGGCAGAGGGTGATCCAACGCGCCGGCACGGGCGAAACTCACACGCCGGAGGGTCTCGCCCCCGCGAGGGCCTACTTCAAGAACCCCTCGTAGTTGCGCATCATCATCTGGGCCTCGAGCTGCTTCATCGTGTCCAGGGCCACCCCGATCACGATGAGGATCGACGTGCCGCCGAACGCGAAGTTGGCGCTCGTCTGATTGATGAGGATCGTCGGCAGAGCCGCGATCGCCGCCAGGAAGAGGGCCCCGGGGAAGGTCAGCCGGGCGAGAATGCGATCCAGGAACTCGGCCGTTGGCCGGCCGGGTCTCACCCCCGGTATGAACCCCCCGTACTTGCGCAGGTTGTCGGCCTGGTCCACGGGGTTGAACGTGACCGCCGTGTAGAAGTAGGTGAAGAGCACGATCAGCACACACTCGCCCACGACGTAGTGCCAGCCGCCGGGCGCGAAGAAGTTGTAGAGGCTGGTGCCGAAGCCGGCTCGGTTCTGGCCGATGAGCTGCCCGATGGTCGGCGGGATCGCCATCACGCTGGCGGCGAAGATGACCGGGATGACGCCGGCCATGTTGACCTTGAGCGGCAGATACGTCTGGCCACCCTGCGTCATGCGCCGCCCGACGACGCGCTTGGCGTACTGGACGGGAATGCGCCGCTGGCCCTCCTGGACGAAGACGACCGCCGCCACCACACCGATGGCGATGAACGGCATGATCACGCGGAAGACCTGATCGGGGTTGTTCCACCATGCGCTGATCCCCGAGGGGATGCGCGACACGATCGAGGCGAAGATGAGCAGCGAGATGCCGTTGCCGATCCCTCGCTGGGTGATGAGCTCGCCCATCCACATCAGCAGCACCGTGCCCGCGGTGAGCGACATCACGATCAGGAACACCTTGAACAGCGTGAAGTTGGGGATGAGCGAGACGTTCGCGCTCTTCTCGAAGCTGCGGAAGAGGAACACGTAGCCGATCGACTGTGCGAAGGCCAGTCCCACCGTCAGGTAGCGCGTGTACTGCGTGATCCGCGCCTGCCCGACCTCGCCCTCCTTGGAGAGCTTCTCCAGCGACGGGACGACCACCTGCAGCAACTGCAGGATGATCGAGGCCGTGATGTAGGGCATGATCCCGAGCGCGAAGAGCGCGATGCGGCCCAGGCCGCCGCCGCTGAACAGGTTGAGCAGGCCCAGGATGCTGTTGCCGCTGAGGTTCTGCTGGAGCGCGCTGACCGCGCTGGAGTTGATGCCCGGTGCGGGGATGTGGGCGCCCAGGCGGTAGAGCGCCAGGATCCCCGCTGTGAACAGGATCTTCTTGCGGATCTCCGCGACCCTGAGCCCCCCGAGGATCGTGGCGATCATCGAAGGCCCCTCAGCTCTCGACGACCTGGCAGGTGCCGCCGGCGGCTTCGATGCGCTCGCGCGCGGTCTTGGAGAAGCCGTGCGCGTGGACGGTGAGCGCGATCGTGATCTCGCCCTTGGCGAGGATCTTGACCGGCACTCCCTTGCGCGTGGCCAGGCCCTTGCCATGCATCGCCTCAAGCGTCACCGCGTCGCCGGCGGCGAAACGGGCCTCGAGGTCGAGCAGGTTGACCGGCTGGGTGTGGGTCCGGAAGGGCTCGAAGGGCATCGACTTCTTCATGTGCGGGCCGCGCAGCTTGCGCATCCGCATGTGAATCGGCATCTGGCCGCCCTCGAACCGGGCGCGCTGCTTGGCGCCCGAGCGCGAGCCGTAGCCCTTCTGCCCGCGGCCGGAGGTCTTGCCGGTTCCCGACCCCTCGCCGCGGCCGACCCGCTTGCGCGGTCGCCGCGAGCCCGGGGCGGGCTTGAGGTTGTGGAGCCCGATCCGCTCCTCGGTCTCCTGGTCGCGCGTGGCGCCCATCAGCCCTGGACCTCCACGAGATGGGCCACCTTGGCGATCATCCCGCGGATCTGGGGCGTGTCGTTGACCTCGACGCTCTGGCCGATGCGGCGCAGGCCCAGCGAGCGCAGCGTGGCCAGCTGGCGCTCGTCACAGCCGTTGCGGCTCTTGCGCTGGGTGAGCTTCACCGTGCTCACGACGCGCTGGCCTCCGCGGACTCGGCGGCGGCGGGCTCGGGGGCGACGCCGTTGTCGGTGCCGTTGCCGGTTGTCGCCGGAGTGTCGGCGGAACCGTCGGCGCTCTTGCCGGTGAGCCCCAGGACCATGTTGATGGAGAGGCCGCGCAGCTCGGCGACCTCGTCCGGGGTGCGCAGCGACTCCAGGCCCGCCATCGTCGCCTTGACGAGGTTGATCGGATTCTGGGAGCCGAGGCTCTTGGAAAGGATGTCGTGGATCCCGGCGAGCTCCAGCACCGCGCGCACGCCGCCGCCGGCGATGACCCCGGTACCGGGCGCGGCCGGCTTGAGGAACACGCGGCCGGCACCGAAGATCCCGGTCGTGGAGTGCGTGATCGTGTTGCCGTGCTTGGGCACGCGGTAGAGGTTCTTCTTGGCGCGCTCGACGCCCTTCTGGATGGCGACGGGGACCTCGTTGGCCTTCCCGTAGCCGATCCCGACGACGTCGCGCTCGTCGCCCACCACGACCAGCGCGGTGAAGGAGAAGCGGCGGCCGCCCTTGACGACCTTGGCGACGCGGTTGATCTCCACCACGCGCTCCTGCAGGTCGAGGCCCGCGGCTGAAACTGTGCGATCTCTTGCCATGACTTGGTCTGAGAGTAGCGGCTCAGCCTGGGCCTAGAGCCGCAGGCCGCCCTCCCGCGCGCCCTCCGCCAGCGCCTTGACTCGGCCGTGGTACTGGTAGCCGCCGCGATCGAACACGGCCGCCTCCACACCTGCCGCCTTGGCTCGCTCGGCCAGCACCTCGCCGGCGCGCTTGGCCTGCTCGGCGCCGGTCAGCGAGCGCAGCTCGGCCTCGGTCCAGTTGACCGCGGCCAGCGTGCGACCGGCCTCATCGTCGATGAGCTGGGCGAAGATCCCGCGGTTGGAGCGAAACACGGAGATCCGCGGCCGCTCGGACGTGCCGCTGACCTTGGCGCGAACGCGGCGGCGGCGCCGCAGGCGGGCCTGGGGCTTGGTCTGAACGGTCATGCTCGCTTACCGACCTTCCGGGCGACGTACTCGCCCTCGTAACGGATCCCCTTGCCCTTGTAGGGCTCGGGCTTGCGCTGCTTGCGGATGTAGGCGGCGATCTCGCCGACCTGCTGCTTGGACGCCCCGCGCACGATGATGCGAGTCGGCAGCGGAACCTCGAACTCGATCCCGTCCGGGGCCTTGACCGACACCGGATGCGAGTAGCCGAGCGCCAGCTCCAGGTCACGGCCGCGCAGCGCGGCGCGGTAGCCGACTCCCTGGATCTCCAGGCGCTTCTCGAAGCCGTCAGTGACGCCCTTGACCATGTTGGCCACCAGCGTGCGGGTGAGGCCATGGAGCGCGCGATGCTCGCCGCGGTCGGTGGGCCGCGTGACCACGACCTCCTCGCCGACCTGCTCCACGCCGATGTCGCGCGCGACGCGCTCGGACAGCTCGCCCTTGGGGCCATTGACCGTGACGAGCTCGGGCTCGATCGCGATCGTCACGCCCGAGGGCACGGGGATGGGTTGTCTGCCGATTCTGGACATCGTCTGTTAGCTCCCGCCCACCCTTACCAGACCCGTGCCACGACCTCGCCACCGACGCCCTGCTGGCGCGCCTCGTGGCCGGTCATGACGCCCTTGGAGGTGGAGATGATCGCCGTCCCCATGCCGCCCTGGATGCGGGGGATGTGCGCATGGTCGACGTAGGTGCGCTGACCCGGGCGCGAGACACGCTGGATCCCGCTGATCACCGGCTTGCGGTCCTCGCTGTACTTGAGCGTGACGGTGATCCGCTCGTTGGGGGATGTGTTTCCACCCACCCCCGGAGCATCGATCTGATAGGCGTCGATGTAGCCCTGCTCCTTGAGGATCCGCGCCAGCTCGCGCTTGAGCTTGGACGACGGGATCGCCACATCATGGTGCTGGGCCTTGGCCGCGTTGCGCAGGCGGGTCAGGAAGTCGGCGACGGGGTCGGTCATCGACATAGCGCTACCAGCTGCTCTTCGTCATGCCGGGGATGTAGCCGTTGTGGGCCAGTTCGCGCAGGCAGATCCGGCACAGGCCGAACTTGCGGTAGACCGCGCGGGCACGGCCGCAACGACGGCACCGGGTGTAGCCCCGGGTCTTGTACTTCGGTGTCCGCGCCTGGCGGACGCGCTGTGAAAGCTTCGCCACGTAACTCCTTCTAAGCCTGGGTTACGGCCGGCTCGTCAACCGCTCGCGCGGCCGGAGCCCGGCCCTCCTTCGAAAACGGCATCCCGAGCGCCTCGAGCAGCGCGAAGGCCTCCTCGTCGCTGGCTGCGGTCGTCGTGATCGTGATGTCCAGCCCGCGCACCTGATCGATCTCGTCGTAGTCGATCTCGGGAAAGATGATCTGCTCGCGGACGCCCATCGAGTAGTTGCCGCGGCCGTCGAAGGCGCGCGGGTTGAGCCCGCGGAAGTCCCGGATCCGCGGGATCGCGATCGACATCAGCCGGTCCAGGAACTCGTACGCGCGCTCGCTGCGCAGGGTGACTGCCACGCCCACCGGCATGCCCTCACGGACCTTGAACTGGGCGATCGACTTGCGCGCGCGGCGGATATTGGGCTTCTGGCCGGTGATCGTGCCCAGCTGCTCGGTGGCGGCGTCCAGGACCTTGGAGTCCTGCTTGGCGTCGCCGCAGCCCATGTTGACCGTGATCTTGACGATCCGCGGGGCCTGCATGACCGTCGAGTACCCGAAGCGCTTCACGAGCGCCGGGCGGATCTCGTCGTTGTATCGGGTCTTGAGTCGTGCGGTGGTGGGGGAAGCTGTCGCCATGGGTATTCGTCCTAATCCAGTCGGGCGCCGCTGCGTTTGGACACGCGCAGGCGCCGGCCGTCCTCGATCTCGATGCCGACCCGCGTCGGCTTGCCGTCCTTGGGGTCGACCAGCATCACATTAGACACGTGAATCGGCCCCTCGCGCTCGATCACGCCGCCGCCCCGCGAGCCCGCGGCCGTCTGGGTGGGACGCTGGTGGCGCTTGATCATGTTCAGGCCCTCGACCGTGACCCGCTCCTTCTTGGGCATCACGGCCAGCACCGCGCCGGTCTTGCCGCGGTCCTTGCCGCTGATGATCATCACCTGGTCGCCCTTCCGGATGCGCGCGGGCATCAGAGCACCTCCGGCGCCAGGGACACGATCTTCATGAAGTTGCGCTCGCGCAGCTCGCGGGCGACGGGACCGAAGATGCGGGTGCCGCGCGGGTTGTTGGCCGCGTCGATGAGCACCGCCGCGTTCTCGTCGAAGGCGATGTACGTCCCATCCTCGCGCCCGTAGGACTTCTTGGTGCGCACGACCACGGCGGTCACGACCTCGCCCTTCTTGACCGAGCCCTGAGGACTGGCGGTCTTGACGGTGGCGGTGATCGTGTCCCCCACGCCCGCGTAGCGCCGGCGCGAGCCGCCGCGGACGCGGATGACGAGGATCTCCCGGGCACCGGAGTTGTCGGCGACGCGCAGGCGGGTCTCGTTCTGGATCATTACTTGGCCCTCTCGATGACCTGCACGAGCCGCCAGCGCTTGGTGCGCGACAGCGGACGGGCCTCACGGACGATCACCGTGTCGCCGATGTGGGCGTCGTTTGATTCGTCGTGGGCGTGGAGGGTCTGCGAGGTGCGCACGATCTTCTCGTAGCGCCGGTGGCGCCGAGCCGTGTCGATCCGCACCGTGATGGTCTTGTCGGCCTTGTCGGAGACGACGATGCCCTGGCGCACCTTCTGCTGGCCCACCACGTGCTCACGCGCCGGCGTGGCGGTGCGGCTGTGGGCCTCGGCCTTGTGCTTGGCGGACGCCTTGGCCCGCGCGGTGCGCCGCAGCTGCGCCTTCTTGCCGCGCTCGGTGACGCGGTCGGCGTGACGCTCCTCGGGGGTGCGGGATCCACGAGCCTTGGTCTTGGCCGCCTTGGCGGCGCGGGCGCGCTGGCGACGCTCCTTGGGAGCGATCACCTCCTGGGGCGCGGCCGCAGGGGCGCTCGCCCGCTCGGGGGCGTCGGCGACGGCCGTCTCGGGCGCGTCAGCCGTCTCTTCAGCGTTCTCGGATGTCTGCTCTTCAGCCATTTCCACTCTGACTCTGGACGTCGATTTCTCGCTCACGCGCGACCGTGAGCGCGCGAGCCACCTCGCGCTTGGCGCGCCGCAGCCCGGCGGTGTTGTCCAGCTCGCCGGTGGCGTGCTGGAAGCGCAGGCCGAACAGCTCGCGCCGCGCGGTGACAAGCTGCTCGGCGAGCTCGTTGTCGGAGAGGTCACGCAGGTCGGCTGGCCGCATCAGGCGTCCTCTCGCATCACGAACTTGGTCCGCACGGGAAGCTTGTGCCCGGCCAGCCGCATGGCCTCGCGAGCGAGGTCCTCGGGCACGCCGGCCAGTTCGAACATGACCCGTCCGGGCTTGACCACGGCGACCCAGCCCTCGGGCGAGCCCTTACCGGAGCCCATGCGGGTCTCGGCCGGCTTCTTGGTGAACGGCTTGTCCGGATACACGTTGATCCAGACCTTTCCGCCACGGCGGATCTTGCGGGTCATGGCGATACGAGCAGCCTCGATCTGGCGGTTGGTCAGCCAGCCGGCGTCCAACGCCTTCAGGCCGTACTCGCCGAACTGGACCTTCACCTGACCACGGCTGAGGCCGGCCCGCCGTCCGCGGTGCTGCTTGCGGTGCTTGACGCGTTTGGGGGACAGCATCAGCGAGCGCCACCCTGTCCGCCACCGCCACCACTGCCGCCGCTGGCACCGCCGCCGCCGGAAGAACCACCGCCCTGGCGCGGGCCGCGGCCACCGCCGCCGCCTCCGCCACCGCGAGATCCGCCACCGCCGCCGCCGGCTCCACCGCCGCCGCCGCGATATCCACCACCGCCGCCGCCGCCGGTTCCACCGCCGCCGCCACCGCGATATCCACCGCCGCCGCCGCCGGCTCCACCGCCGCCGCCGCCACCGCGATATCCACCGCCGCCGCCGCCGGCTCCACCGCCGCCGCCGCCACCGCGATATCCACCGCCGCCGCCGCCGGCTCCACCGCCGCCGCCGCGACCACGACCGCCGCCACCGCCACCGCCCGAAGACCCGGACCCGCCCGCCCCGCCGCCGCGACCACGACCGCCACCCGGACCGCCGGCTCCGCCGGGACCGCCGGCTCCGCCGCCGCGACCACGACCGCCACCCGGACCGCCGGCTCCGCCGGGTCCGCCGCCGCGACCACCGCGACCGCGTCCGCCGCCCTCACGACCGTCGCGTCCACCGCGACCGTCGCGTCCACCCCGCTCGGGGCTCTGGGGCGCGGGCTCGTCCATGATCGTCAGGTCGGCGCCGGTGTAGCCCTCGGGCATGATCTCGCCCTTGTTGATCCAGCACTTGACGCCGATCCGGCCGAAGGTGGTGCGGGCCTCGTGGAAGCCGTAGTCGATGTCCGCGCGCAGCGTGTGCAGCGGGACGCGGCCGTCGGAATAGCCCTCGGTGCGGGCCATCTCGGCGCCGCCGAGGCGACCGGAGACCTGGACCTTGACGCCCTTGGCGCCCGAGCGCATGGCGCTGGTGAGCGCGCGCTTCATGGCGCGCCGGAAGGCGACGCGGTTCTGGAGCTGCTCGGCGATCGACTGCGCCACCAGGCGCGCGTCGAGCTCGGGACGCTTGATCTCCAGGATGTTGACCTTGACCTGCTTGCCGGTGATCCGGTGCAGGTCACGGCGCAGCTGGTCGACCTCGGACCCGGACTTGCCGATCACGATGCCCGGCCGAGCCGTGTGGATGTTGATCTCCACCTCGGTGGCGTTCTTGCGGATCGTGATATCGGACAGGCCGGCGTGGGAGAGGCGGCCGACGATGTGCTCGCGGATCTGGGTGTCCTCGTGCAGGAAGTCCGAGAAGTTCTTCTCGTTGAACCAGTTGGACTTCCAGTCGTGGATGTAGCCCACGCGGATCGATTCGGGGTGAACTTTCTGACCCATGTCTCTGTCTTAGTCCTTTGGCGTGAGCAAGATCGTGAGGTGGCTGGTTCGCTTGCGGATCCGGGTGGCGCGGCCCATCGCGCGCGGCCGGAACCGCTTGATCGTCGGACCCTCGTCGGCGTGCACCGCCTTGACGTACAGATCCTCGCCCACGAGCTCGTGATTGTGCTCGGCGTTCGCAATCGCGGATTCGAGCAACTTGCTCCAATCCCGCGCGATCGCGCGTGGCGTGAGAGCGAGGATAGCTCGCGCCTCCTCCACGGACTTCCCACGGATGTGGTCGCACACCAGGCGCGCCTTGCGCGCGGACGAGCGTACGTACTTGGCCTGTGCGCGGACGACGGGCGCCGGGAGGCTCGGATCACGCCGGGCGCGCCGGCGCGCGGGCGCCGAGCGAGCCGGCCTGGCGGGCTCGGCCGCTGCCTCGGACTCCTCCTCAGCCTCGGGCTCGTCGTCAGCCTCGGCCTCCGCGTCAGCGTCAGCCTCGGCATCGGGCTCCTCGTCGGAGGCCTCGGGCTCCTCGGCAGGCTCCTCCGCCACGGGCTCGGCGGCCTTGCGGCGCCTGCGGCGCGGCTTGGGCGCCTCCTCGGCTGGCGCGTCGGCGGCTTCGGCCTCGGGCGCGTCGGCCGCGGGCGCGTCAGCGCCGGCCGCTGCGGCGTCGGCGGCGACTGCCTCCGTCTCCTCGACGTCCTCGGTCTTCTCAGGCTCGTCGGTCATCGCCGCTTGCCCGTCCCGGCGTGTCCGCGGTACAGACGCGTCGGCGCGAACTCGCCGAGCTTGTGGCCCACCATCGACTCTGAGACGAACACCGGCACATGCTTGCGCCCGTCGTGGACCGCGATCGTGTGGCCCACCATCTCGGGGAAGATCGTCGAGGTGCGCGACCACGTCCGGATCATGCGCTTCTCGCCTGAGGCGTTCATCGCCTCGATACGCGTCATCAGCCGCTCCTGCACGAACGGCCCCTTCTTGCTCGAACGGCTCATCGCTTCTTACCTCGTCTCCGGCCGCGCACGATGTACTGGTCGGATCGCTTGTTCTTCTTGCGGGTGCGGTACCCCAGCGTGGGCACGCCCCACGGGGTCACCGGGTGGCGACCCGGGGTCGTCGAGCCCTCGCCACCGCCGTGCGGGTGGTCGACCGGGTTCATCGCGGTTCCACGGGTCTGCGGGCGCACGCCCATGTGGCGCTTGCGTCCCGCCTTGCCGATCTTGACGTTCTGATGGTCCGAGTTGCCGATCGTGCCGACCGTGGCGCGGCACTCGGCCCGCACCATCCGCATCTCGCCAGACGGGAGGCGGAGGGTCGCATAGTCGCCTTCCTTGGCCAGGAGCTGGACGCCCGTACCTGCCGAGCGGGCCATCTGGCCGCCGCGCCCGGGGGTCAGCTCCACGTTGTGAACGATCGTGCCGGGCGGCATGTTGGACAGCGGCAGCGCGTTGCCGACGCGGATGTCGGCGGTGGCGCCGGACATCACGATCGCCCCGACGCGCAGCCGGTTGGGAGCCAGGATGTAGCTCTTCTCGCCATCGGCGTAATGGAGCAGCGCGATGTAGGCCGACCGGTTGGGGTCGTACTCGATCTCGGCCACCTTGGCCGGGATCCCGTCCTTGCGCCGCTTGAAGTCGATCCGGCGGTAGAGGCGCTTGGCGCCGCCGCCGCGGTGACGCGCGGTCTTGCGTCCGTTGGAGTTACGACCGCCGGACTTCTTCAGTCCCTCGGTGAGGGACTTCTCCGGCGTGGTCCGCGTGACCTCCGCGAAGTCCGGATAGGAGACGAAGCGCATCCCCGGCGACGTCGGTTTTGGCTTGCGGATCGGCATTACTCGGGCGCCTCGAACGCCTGGAAGATCGGGATCGAGTCGCCCTCGCGCAGCTGGACCATGGCCTTCTTCCACTGCCGCGTGCGGCCGGCGGTCTGACCGCGGCGCTTGGGCTTGGACTTCACCGACGCGGTGCGAACCTCAACCACCTTGACGTCCCACAGCTGCTCGACCGCCTGGCGGATCTGCGTCTTATGGGCACGGTCGTGGACCCGGAAGGTGTACTTGCCGGCCTCGGCGAGCACGAAGGACTTCTCGGACACGACCGGGCGGATGATGACCTGGCTGGCGTCCATTACGCGGCCTCCTTGTCGCCGGAGTCAGAGCCGGTGGCGTTGCTGTTCGCGCGGGCGACGAGCTCCTCGAGCGCCGCCTCGGACACGAGCAACGTCGCCGCGCGGATGACGTCGGCGACGCCGGCGTCGGCGACGGGCAGCACGTGGACGGCGCGCAGATTGCGGAATGACAGGCCGGCGTTGGCCTCATCCTCGGACAGGAGCACCAGGGTCGAGCCTTTGTGGTCGGTCGACAGCCAGCCGTCGAGCAGGTTCAGTGCCTGCTTGGTGGACGGGGCGTCAAATGCCGTGGCGTCGAACACCGCCATCGACTCGCGCTCGGCGTGCAGGGACAGCGCGGCGCGCAGCGCGGCGCGGCGCGCCTTGCGGTTGACCTTGACGGTGTAGTGCCGCGGCTGGGGCCCGAAGACGGTGCCGCCGCCGGTCCAGATCGGCGAGCGTGAGGATCCGGCGCGGGCGCGACCGGTGCCCTTCTGGCGCCACGGCTTGGCACCGCCGCCCGACACCTCGCCGCGCGTCTTGGTGGCCGAGGTCCCCTGCCGGCGCGCGTTGAGCTCGGCGCGCACGGCCTCGTGGACCAAGGGCATGTTGAAGGTCGCCTCGAACGCGGTCGCGTCGAGCGTGGCCGACCCGCCGCCGAGCTTGGGCGCGGTCCTAGGCATCGGTGCGCACCTCCACGGTGGAGCCCTTCGGCCCGGGCACGGCGCCGCGTACCAGCATCAGATTGCGGTTGGCCATGATCTCGACGATCGTCAGGCCGCGCTGGGTGATCCGCCCGCCGCCCATCCGGCCGGGCCCACGGATGCCCTTCATCACGCGTGAGGGCGTGGCCGACGCGCCGATCGATCCGGGCGCGCGGACATTGTGGGAACCGTGGGACTTGGGCCCGGAGGAGAAGTTGTGGCGCTTGATCGTGCCGGCGAATCCCTTGCCCTTGGACTTCCCGGAGATCTTGACCTTCTGGCCGACTTCGAAGGCATCGACGGTGACGGTCTCCCCGACGAGCAGCTCGCCTGCGTGGTCGCGGAACTCCGCGATGTGGCGGTGCGCGGACGCGTCGGCCTTCTTGAGGTGGCCGAGCTCGGCCTTGGTGAGGACCTTCTCCTTACACGCGCCGAAGGCGAGCTGGACGGCCTCGTAGCCGTCGCGCTCGAAGGTGCGGATGGCGGTGACCGGACAGGGCCCGGCCTCGAGCACGGTGACGCGCTCGACCTTGCCGTCGTCGAGGAACCGCTGGGTCATGCCGAGCTTCTTGGCGAGGATCGCGGTCATCGTCAGGAGGCGAGGCGGATCTCGATATCCACGCCGGCCGGTAGGTGGTCGAGCCGCTGAAGCGAGTCGACGGTCTTGGGCGTCGGCTGGTGGATATCGATCAGACGCTTATGGGTACGGATCTCGAAGTGCTCGCGGGAGTCCTTGTCCTTGAATGGCGACCGGATCACGCAGTACACGTTCTTTTCCGTCGGCAGGGGCACCGGGCCGGAGACGGTCGCGCCGGTGCGCGTCGCCGTCTCGACGATCTCCTTGGCCGCCGCCTCGATCGCCGTGTGGTCATACGACTTCAGGCGAATGCGGATCTTGTTTTGAGCGATTGTTGCCACGGACTTCTTCTAGGGCTTTCGTTCTCTCATTGACGCGGCCGTACCCGGACCAGCCGGACGGCCGATGTCTGTCGTATCTGACTTGGCAAAAGAAAGCGGCGGACCCGAAGATCGGGCCCGCCGCCCACGGCAACTACTGAATGACTTCGGTGACGACCCCGGAGCCGACCGTACGGCCGCCCTCCCGGATCGCGAACCGCAGACCCTGATCCATGGCAATCGGCTGGATGAGCTCGATCTCCATCTGGACGTTGTCGCCGGGCATCACCATCTCCGTGCCCTCGGGCAGGTTGGCCACGCCAGTGACGTCGGTCGTGCGGAAGTAGAACTGCGGCCGATAACCGGTGAAGAACGGGGTGTGACGCCCGCCCTCCTCCTTCTTCAGGACGTAGACCTCGGCCTTGAACTTGGTGTGCGGGGTGATCGAGCCGGGCTTGCAGAGCACCTGGCCACGCTCGATCTCCTCACGCTTGGTCCCTCGCAGAAGGCAGCCGGCATTGTCGCCCGCCCGGCCCTCGTCGAGGTTCTTCTTGAACATCTCCACGCCCGTGACCACGGTCGTCGTAGTCGGGCGGATGCCGACGATCTCGACCGTCTCACCCGTCTTGATGATCCCGCTCTCGATCCGTCCGGTTGCCACCGTGCCACGGCCGGTAATGGAGAACACGTCCTCCACCGGCATCAGGAACGGCTTGTCCAGGTCACGGACCGGCTCGGGGATATAGGTATCCAGCGCCTCGGCGAGCTCGAGGATCTTGCCCTCGTACTCCGAGTCGCCCTCCAGCGCCTTGAGCGCGGAGCCGACGACGAACGGGATGTCGTCGCCGGGGAATTCGTACTCCGACAACAGATCGCGGATCTCGACCTCCACGAGCTCGAGGAGCTCGGGGTCGTCGACCATGTCAGCCTTATTGAGGAAGACCACGATGTAGGGGACGCCCACCTGGCGGGCGAGCAGGATGTGCTCGCGCGTCTGGGGCATCGCACCGTCGGCGGCGGAGACGACCAGGATGGCCCCGTCCATCTGCGCAGCGCCGGTGATCATGTTCTTCACGTAGTCGGCGTGACCCGGGCAGTCCACGTGGGCGTAGTGCCGGTTGGCGGTCTCGTACTCGACGTGTGAGGTCGCGATCGTGATGCCGCGCGCCTTCTCCTCGGGAGCGTTGTCGATCGAGTCGAACGACCGCACCTCGGTGCCATCGCCGAAATTGTCGTGGAGCACCTTGGTGATGGCCGCGGTCAGCGTCGTCTTGCCATGGTCGATGTGACCGATGGTCCCGACGTTGACATGGGGCTTGTCGCGCTCAAACTTGGCCTTCGCCACTTTGGTGTTGCTCCTTCTTCTCTCTTGGGATTTGCTCGTCCGAAGGACGAACCTATTCAGGATATAAGTTTTCCGTCCGCCACCGCTGCTACACGCACGCAGCGGTTTTTTGGGCCTTGGCGCCTAGGCGGCTTCCTTCTCTCCCCCGCCAATGCCCTCGGCGATGTTAGGGGGTACTTCCTCGTAGCGGTCGAACTGCATCGTGTAGGTGGCCCGGCCCTGGGTTGCCGACCGCATATCGGTCGCGTACCCGAACATCTCCGCGAGCGGCACATGGGCGGAGATGACCTGGGCGTTGCCACGCTGCTCCATGCCGTTGATCTGACCACGGCGGCGGCTCAGATCGCCGATCACGTCGCCCATGAACTCCTCGGGCGTCACGACCTCGACCGAGAACACGGGCTCCAGAAGGACCGGCTTGGCCCGGGCGACCGCCGCCTTGAGCGCCAGCGAACCGGCGATACGGAAGGCGATCTCCGAGGAGTCGGTGTCGTGGTACTTGCCGTCGGTGAGGGTCACGCGGACGTCGACGAGGGGGAAGCCGGCGCGCGGACCGTTGTCCATCGCGTCCTCGACGCCCTTCTCGACGGCCGGGATGAACTCGGTGGGAACGGAGCCACCCCTGACCTTGTTGATGAAGTCAAAACCCTCGCCGGGCGCCGGCTCGACGTTGATGTAGACGATCCCGTACTGGCCCGACCCACCGGTCTGGCGCACGAACCGCCCCTCCACCTTCTCGGCGGTGCCGCGGATGGTCTCGCGGTAGGACACCTGGGGCCGGCCGACGTTGGCATCGACCTTGAACTCGCGCATCATCCGGTCCACCAGGATCTCCAGGTGCAGCTCGCCCATTCCGGAGATCTCGGTCTGGCCGGTCTCCTCGTTGGTGGTGACCTGGAAGGTCGGGTCCTCCTCGGCCAGACGGCCCAGCGCGACCGACATCTTCTCCTGGTCGGCCTTGGTCTTGGGCTCGATGGCGACCTTGATGACCGGCTCGGGGAACGTGATCGTCTCGAGCTTGATCGGACGATCGGGCGCGGCGAGCGTGTCACCGGTGACGACCTGCTTGATGCCGACGCCCGCGGCGATGTCGCCGGCGTAGACCTCCTCGAGCTCCTCTCGCTCGTTGGCGTGCATCATGAGCAGGCGGCCGATGCGCTCGGTGCGACCGGTCGAGACGTTGAGCACGCGTGAGCCGGCGGACAGCTTGCCCGAGTACACGCGGAAGTAGGTGAGCTTGCCGACGTAGGGGTCGGCCATGATCTTGAAGGCGAGCGCCGCGAACGGCTCGTCGTCGGAAGCCTCGCGATGGGCGGGGTTCCCGCCGTTGTCCGAACCACGCACGGGCTCGAGGCCCTCCACCGGCGGCACCTCGAGCGGGCTCGGCAGGTAGTCCAGCACGGCGTCGAGCAGCGGCTGCACGCCCTTGTTCTTGAAGCTCGAGCCGCACAGCACCGGGGTGAGCTTGATCTCGAGCGTCGCCTTCCTGATCGCCGCCTTGATGCGGGCCACCGGGATCTCCTCGTCCTCCAGGATCATCTCCAGCAGCTCGTCGTCGTAGTGGGAGATCTCCTCGAGCAGGTGCTCGCGGGCCTCCGCGGCGCGCTCGGCATGGTCGGCGGGGATCTCGATGACCTCCTGATCCTTGCCCAGCTCGTCGGTGTAGACGATCGCGTGGTTCTCGACGAGATCGATGATCCCCCGGAACTCGGACTCGGCTCCGATCGGCAGCTGAATCGGCACCGGGTGCGCGCCCAGGCGATCGATCATCGTCTGCACGCCCTGGGTGAAGTTGGCCCCGATGCGGTCCATCTTGTTGATGTAGGCGATGCGCGGGACGTTGTACTTGTCGGCCTGGCGCCAGACGGTCTCGGACTGGGGCTCGACGCCGGCGACGGAATCGAACAGCGCGATGGCGCCGTCGAGCACGCGCAGCGAGCGCTCGACCTCAACGGTGAAGTCGACGTGGCCCGGCGTGTCGATGATGTTGATCCGGTGACCCTTCCACTCACAGGTGGTGGCCGCCGACGTGATCGTGATCCCGCGCTCCTGCTCCTGCTCCATCCAGTCCATCACGGCCGCGCCCTCGTGGACCTCGCCGATCTTGTAGGTCCGGCCGGTGTAATAGAGGATGCGCTCGGTCGTCGTCGTTTTACCGGCGTCGATGTGCGCCATGATCCCGATGTTGCGAGTGTTCTCGAGCGTGAACGTGCGTGCCATGAGTCTTTGGGGTAGGAGGGAGTCCGTATGGCCGGTCGCGATCACAAAAAAAGGCCCAGAGGGCCCGTTCACGATGCGCTTGTCGGCTACGGGCGTGTGTCTATTCGGTCGGCGTCTCCATTGAGTGGATCCTCCGCGCCCGGGTGCGAGCACAGATGAACGTGTCCGAACCCGAGGCGGACACCGAATATAGCAGAGCCCCCACGGCCTCAGACGACCGTGAGCGGCCGTCCGCGGGCAGCCTGCGCGGGATCCGCGGCGCGGTCTTCGCAGGGGCCCTGGTCGCCGCCGCGATGTTGCTCGTGGCTGAGTTCATGCCGCTGTTCGAGGTGCGCACCAGCGCGCGCAACGGCGCGGTCACCACCGTCCAGTCCGGCTCGCATCACGCCTACGCGCTGCTGCCCATCGCGCTGCTGGCCGCCGCGCTGGCGTTCGCGTGGCGGCGTTCGCCCACTCGGCTCATCGCCCTCGCGATGGCGATTCTCGGCGCCGCCGCCCTTGTGATCGCGCTGGGTCGCGACCTGCCCGACGCCCAGTCCAACGGCATCGAGCGCTCCGGCAGCATCTACGTCACCGCCGCCGCGAGCCCCCGCGCCGGGCTCTATCTGGAGACCGCCGGGGCGGTCGTGCTCCTCATCACAAGCGCGGGCGGCGTGCTGCTCGGACCGTGGACGGATGGCCGAGTTCAGACCATTTCGTCTCGTAGACGGTCCGCTTCCTGACTTCCTGACAATCCCAACGGTTTACCAACATCAGGCTCGTTACATTTAGAGAACGCGAGGGTTGTCCTACCGCAGCCCCCGGTCCCGTGCGGTAGGCAGCCCTCGCGTTTCTCTTAAGGGGCAGGGCTTGCGTAGCTGGTGTGCGGGTGTGTCCGCCATCGCTTCGAGGCCACGCTGGGTTCGGGCGCGGCTGGGTAAGCAACGGTTGGGGTGCAGCGCCGCCCGGTCGACGAACGACAGCTTGAGAAGGTGGACGCGGCGGCCGAGGTGGGCCCTCGGCGGAGTCGCGGCGGATAGTGCAGGAAATAGCTGAAAGATCCGCCACGGTCCCGCCGCGGCCACCCAAACTCGCCATTCCCAAGTCCGCCGTTGACGTGCGCCGGTGCCCTGCCGAGCGTCGCACGGACGCCCGGTCCGACCTGACGCGCGCTGTCACACTTTCGCTCGGCGCGCGAGAGACGGGGTGATGGTGCACGACGACGACCTCCTGGCGCAGTTTGCCGCCGGCGACGCGGAGGCGTTCGTGGCGTTCTACCGGCGCCACCTCACCGCTGTGCTCGGCTTCTTCCTGCGCCGGACCGGCAACCCGGAGCTGACCGCCGACCTCACGGCGGAGGTGTTCGCCGCCGCGCTGCTGGCGGCCGAGCGCTATCGGCCGGGTGAGCGCCCGGCCCTCGCCTGGTTGTACGGGATCGCGGCCCACAAGCTGGCCGACAGCCGCCGCCGCGGCCGGGTCGAGGATGAGGCGCGCCGTCGCCTGGCACTCGAGCCGCTCGTGATCGACGACGAGGAGCTGGCCCGGGTGCAGGAGATGGCCGACCCCGGCGCCGCCGAGGCGGCGGTGCTGACGCTGCCTTCGGCCCAGCGTGACGCCGTGCTGGCCCGTGTCGTGGATGAGCGGCCCTACGCCGAGATCGCCCAAGAGATGCAGTGCTCGGAGCTGCTGGTGCGCCAGCGCGTCAGCCGGGGCTTGCGTGCGCTGCGCGCCCACATCCAGGAGCCACGATGACCTCCTTCTTCCATGACCTCGAGGAACAGCTGAGGGCCGCCGCGCACGAGCGGACGTCCGGTCTCGGCGCGCCGTCCCGTCAGAAGCCGCCACGACGCGGGCGCCGCCGGCGGTGGCTGGCCGACGGGGCGCGGCTCGTGCCGGTCGCCGTGGCTGTTGCCGTGACACTGGCCGTCGTGGGCGGAGCGCTGGTCCTACTGGGCCACCGCGGCGGTCAGCCCCCGACGCCGCCGGCCTCCGGTGGCCCAGGCAACGCGTTCGCCGCGCTCGTGCAAAAGACCCCGAAGGCTCAGCTCAAACGCGAGTTCGCGTTCATCAGCGCCGCGACCAACAAGGTGACGAACCTGCCCGCGTGCCGAACGCGGCCGCCCACGCAGGTCCCACTCGTCCACCACGCGCCCGGGCAGGCGCTGCTCTCGACTCTCGGAGTGCTACGACGGCCCGCGACGCGGGCGGACAGTCTCGACATCCGGGCCCTCGGCCTGAGTGGCCCGGGAATGGAGATCTACGCCGACGGCGCCCGCCGCGCGCTCAGCGTCGGGAGAACGAGCTACTACATCGTTCCCATCCATGTCGCCGCGTCCGGCCAGTTCCCGTCAGCGACGTGCTTCTCGCTTGAGGCACGGGCGCTGCGTAACGCGCTGCCGGCGATCCCCGCCACGCTGCGAACAGCCACGGTCGCCCTTCAGGCCGCGTTCATCGACTACGACCGTCGTCTGTCGGCGACGACCCCGGAGGACGGGGTCTGCATCATCGCCCGGGCCGGGAACGGCAGCTCGACCGAGTGTGGGGAGCCGCTGCGGGCGATCCGGCGCCCAATCATCCCCAGCAACGACAACGGCACCTACACCGGCGTCGTCCCGGACGGCGTGGCCTCGGTGATGCTGGACTTCCCAGCCACGGCGACGCACGCCGCGAGTTCGCTGACCGGCGTCGTGCATAACAACCTGTTCGTCGCGCGCCCACCTGGGGGCGCTCCGTTGAAGGCGACTGGCGAGCCGAGGGTGTTCTGGCGCGCCGCCGACGGCAAGGTCCTCAAGAGCCTCACGCCGCCCAGCGCAGCGTCGCTGGAAAACCTGTGCCTCAATCACCCCGAGCAGTGCGCAAGCACGATGTCGTTGTCAAGCTCCTCTCGCTCGGTGAGCGTGGCAAAGCTCAACGCCGAGCCCGCGGGCGCCGCCACGTCCGGCGGCTCCCGGTCCAAGACGCGTTAGACCCCGCGCGGCGGGGGCCGTCTACCAGCGGTAATGGGCGAAGGCCTTGTTGGCCTGCGCCATGCGGTAGATGTCGTCCTTGCGCTTGTAGGCGTTGCCCTGCTGCTGGATCGCGTCGAGCAGCTCATGGGCGAGCTGGTGAGCCATGTCGCGCTCACGGCGCTGACGGGCGTACTGGACCAGCCACCGGACGGCGAGCGTGCGGGCACGCCGTGAGGGCACCTCGACAGGTACCTGATAGGTGGCGCCGCCGACACGGCGCGGGCGAACCTCCAGGACCGGCGTGAGGGCCTTGACGCCCGCCTCGAGCTGCTCGACTGCGGGCTTGCCGCTGCGCTCCCCGAGGATCGCCATGGCGTCGTAGACGATCTTCTCGGCGACGGACTTCTTGCCGTCCAGCATCACCTTGTTGATGACCTGCTGGACGAGACGGTTGCGATAGACGGGGTCGGCGTCGATGGGCCGGACCGCGGCAGCGGCGCGACGCGGCATTACTTGGCCTTGACCCCGTACTGCGAGCGGGCCTTCTTGCGGTCCGAGACGCCGGCGGCGTCGAGCGTGCCGCGGATGACCTTGTAGCGGAAGCCCGGCAGGTCCTTGACGCGGCCGCCACGCACGAGCACCACGGAGTGCTCCTGCAGGTTGTGGCCCTCGCCCGGGATGTAGGCGCCGACCTCCATGCCGTTGGTGAGCCGGACACGGGCCACCTTGCGCAGCGCCGAGTTCGGCTTCTTGGGCGTCGTCGTGTACACACGCGTGCACACGCCGCGCCGCTGCGGAGCGGCGACCTTCTTCTTGCGGCCCTTGCCGGACTTCAGGCCCGGCGTGGCGAGCTTCTTCTTGGGCGCCTGGCGCCCCTTACGGATCAACTGACTTGTGGTCGGCATGCGGCGACGGAGGCTAGCAGGCGCAGGTCGGTGCCGACACGATGCCGGCGGGCGGGTGGGCGCCGGCCATCAGGCCGGCACCCCCGCCAGGGCGACGTCGACGTCGACGTGCTTGGCGCCCACCGCCTCGGCGACCGGCGCGTAGGTGACGTCGCCGTTGGCGACGTTGACGCCGAGCTTGAGGCCCGGGTTCTCGGCCACCGCCTGGTGCACGCCCACGCGGGCGAGATGGAGCACGTAGGGCATGGTCGCGTTGGTGAGGGCGTAGGTGGACGTGATCGGGACCGCGCCCGGCATGTTGGCCACGCAATAGTGCGTGATGCCGTCGACCTCGTAGGTCGGGTCCGAGTGCGTGGTGGGATGCGACGTCTCGAAGCACCCGCCCTGGTCGATGGAGACATCGACGAGCACCGCCTGGTGCTTCATCAGGCCCAGCTGCGCCCGCGTGATCACGTGGGGCGCCTTGGCCCCGTGCACGAGGACGGCGCCGATCACGAGGTCGATGTCGGGCAGCCGCTCCTCGATCGAGAGCGTGGTGGCAAAGCACGTGTCCGCTCGGCCGCCGAACGCGATGTCGAGCTCGCGGAGGCGGTCGATGTTGCGGTCATAGACGAACACGGTCGCCTCCATGCCGAGCGCGATGAACGCCGCGTGCATGCCGACGACTCCGCCGCCGATGATCATGACGTTGGCCGCGGCCACACCGGGCACGCCGCCGAGCAGGATTCCGCGGCCGCCGAGCGGCTTCTCCAGCATGAACGCCCCCGCCTGGGTGGCGATCTTGCCCGCGACCTCGGACATCGGCGCCAGCAGCGGCAGCCGGCCCTTGCTGTCCTCGACGGTCTCATAGGCGATGCAGGTGGCCCCGGACTCCATCAGCCCGCGGGTCAGCGCCTCGTCGGCGGCGAGATGCAGGTAGGTGAAGAGCGTGTGATGGGGCGTCAGGCGCTCCACCTCGACCGGCTGGGGCTCCTTGACCTTGATGATCATCGCCGCCTCACCGAACACGGCGTCGGCGTCGGGCAGGATCGTCGCGCCCTGGGCCACGTACGCGTCGTCGGAGATAGCCGAGCCCTCGCCCGCGCCGCTCTGCACGAACACCTGGTGCCCGGCGTCTGAGAGCTCGCGGACGCCCGCGGGGGTCAGCGCGACCCGGTACTCGTCGGTCTTGATCTCTGAGGGGACCCCGACCTTCATGCCACCAGCTCCCGGCCGCGCAGGGCCAGCCAGAACTCGATCCGATCACGCGCGGATGACAGGTTGCGTCCCGTCAGCTCCTCCACGCGCCGGATCCGGTAGCGCAGCGTATGCCGGTGGCAGTACAGCCGCCGCGCGGCTCGCTCCCACTGGCCGTTCTCCTCAATGAACGCTTCAAGCGATCGCATCAGTTCACCTCCGTAGTGTCCCTCGCTGGCCTCGATCGGGCCGAGGATTGAGTCACAGAACAACCGCAACGCCTCATCCCCCTGCAGCGACAGCAGCAGCTGGAAGGAGCCGAGGTCCTTGTAGGTGGCCACCCTGGGTGCGGCGGCCGGACGGGTTGGGGTGGCGTGGTGGGCTGGGCGGGTTCCGTTTCCCCCCGTCCCGTTGTGCGTCGGTTCACCCACGCCCATCGCCAGCGCCTCAACAGCGCAACGAGCCTCATGGAAGGTGCGACGCGCGTCGGCGCCGGGGACCGGACGTCCGACCCCGAGGTTGAGCGGCGCGCCCGGGGCCGTCTTCAGACGTTCGGCGATCCTGCCCGCCAGGGAGAACAGCTCGTCCTCCTCGACGCCCGGCACCAGCCCGCAGGTGAGCGCCCCGCTGGAGGCCACCAGGCCCGGCGCCGCCTCATCGCGCAGCGCCTGCGCCAGCGCGTCCTCGACGGGAGCCGACGGGCCCCGGCCGTCGTTCGGGCGCGGGACGACGATCGCCGCCACGCGCTCGGACAGCCCGAAGGGCTCCAGGCGCCGCGCCAACTCCGCACCGGTCAGCTCGCCATCGACCAGCGCCGCCAGCACGTCTCCGGCCAGGCGGCGCTCGGTGTCGCCGGCCACGCGGCCGCGCAGCAGCTCCAGGGCCACGATCGTGACCGCCTGGTGCAGCGTCAGGCGGTCGAAGTCAGACAGCGGGCCGCCGCCGTCCTTGATCGCCACCAGCCATGCCTGGGGCACCCGCTCGCCGCGCTGGTCGCCGCCGTTGCCCGGAGCCCCGTCGGCGGCCACCGGCAGCGCCAGTGACCGGTCGGCGAGTCCTGGGTGCGATGGCAGGAACGCGCGACCGAGCCGGCGTCGCTCGCACAGCTCGGTCTGCAGGGCCGACACCTCGTCGGGCTCCAGCGTGCGCCGGAACGCACGCTGCACGAGCGGCTCCCCACGCGCGTCGAACACCAGCACCGCGGCGCCGATGAGGGTCGCCAGGGTGCCGGCGAGAGCGTCGAGCCCGCGCTCGGAGAGCACCACGCGCTCCAGGCGCTCGTGCGCGGCCAGCGCCCGGCGCAGGACCGCGTACTGCTCGTTGACCAGCTGGGTGAATGCAGCCTCCGTGACCGCGATGAACGGCACCTCGTAGGGGACCGCGAACACCGGGAACTCGCGCTCGACCGCGGCCTGGACCAGCGCCGCCGGGACCTCGTCGTGGCCGAAGCCGACTCCGAAGCCCAGCGCGGCCAGCTGATGATCGGCCAGCCGCCCGACGAACTCACGCTGCTGGTCGGGCGTGTCGAGCCCCATCCCGGTGGTGAGCAGGACCTCCCCGCCCGACAGCCAGGTCGTGGGGTCCCGGAGCTCTGAGATGTGCACCCAGCGGACGGGGGCGTCGATCGCCTCCTCGCCTGAGACCAGGCGGACGTCGAGCCCGCGCAGCAGTTCACGAACGGTCAGCATCTGATACGCGGGGTGCTCGGGCTCGGTCCCTGTCGAGTCGCCTAGGCGCCCGGTCGCGCCGGCGCAGCCGCGCGGCCAGAGCCCTTGCGCATCCGCTCGCCGGCCTCGGTCAGCACCGGACGCAGGATCGACTCGATCTCGTCGAACTGGGCCTGGCCTGCGATGAGCGGGGGCGAGAGCTGGATGACCGGGTCGCCGCGGTCGTCGGCGCGGCAGATGAGGCCGCGCTCGAACAGCTCGCCGGAGAGGTATCCACGCAGCAGTGTCTCTGACTCCTCATCGGTCCACTGAGCATCGGAGTCCTGGTCCTTGACCAGCTCGATGGCGTGGAAGTAGCCGGTGCCGCGCACGTCTCCGACGATCGGGATGTCGCGCAGCGAGTCGAGCATCTCCCGGAAGGCGCCCTCGTTGTTGCGGACGTTCTCGATGATCCCCTCGTTCTCCATCACGTCGAGGTTGGCGAGCGCGATCGCGGCGCACACCGGGTGCCCGGCGAACGTGAAGCCGTGGGTGAAGCTGGTGTGGCCCTGCTGGAACGGCTCGGCCACACGGTCGGAGGCGATGACCGCGCCCATCGGGGCATACGCGCTGGTCAGGCCCTTGGCCGTGGTGATGAGATCGGGCTCGTAGTCGAAGCGCTGAGCGCCGAACCACTCGCCGAGGCGCCCCCAGGCGCAGATGACCTCGTCGGAGATGAGCAGGACGTTGTACTCGTTGCAGATCTCGCGGATCCGCTGCCAGTAGCCCTCCGGCGGGACGAAGCAGCCGCCGGCGTTCTGGACGGGCTCCATGATCACGGCGGCAACGGTGTCGGGCCCCTCGAACTCGATCTTCTCGGCCACCGCGTCGGCGAGCTCCGTCTCGCTGTAGCCATGGGGCATCCGGAAGGTATTGGTGTTGGGGACGTGCACGCCGCCCGGCATGAGCGGCTCAAAGGGCGTGCGCAGGCTGGTGATGCCGGTGGCGGCCAGGGCGCCGAGGCTCGTCCCGTGATAGGCGATGTCGCGGGCGACGATCTTGGTCTTGAGCGGGTTGCCCGTGACCTTGTGGTACTGGCGCGAGAGCTTGATCGCCGACTCGACGGCCTCGGAGCCGCCGCTGGTGAAGAAGACGCGGTTGAGGTCGCCCGGGGCGAGCTCGGCGATGCGCGCCGCCAGCTCGATCGCGCGCGGGTGCGCGTAGGACCAGTTGGTGTAGAAGCCCAGCTCCTTGGCCTGGTCGGCCCCGGCCTGGACGACGTCGGCACGGCCATGGCCGATGTTCACGCAGAACAGCGCCGAGAGGCCGTCGAGATACCGCTTGCCGTGCTCGTCGTAGACGTAACAGCCTTCGCCGCGGACGATGATGGGGATCTCGTGGTCGTCGTAGGCCGACATCCGCGTGAAGTGCATCCAGAGGTGACGGCGAGCGAGTTCCTGGAGCGTGCCGCGCTCCGTGCCGGTTTCCTGGGTGCTTGCCATAGATCTCCTCCGAAATGGGCTTGGCCGTTTCGTACAACGGTAGTGGCCAGCCGGGATCCGATCAATTGGACGCCCGGGCGGTACCACGCCACAGCTCTTGTCCATTGCGGACATCGCTGCCACAGGATCTCGTGGCCTGCGATTGGGGTAGGTTGGGCCGGTGCAGCTCAATCATCGTCGTAGCGGCAGCGGCGCGCCACTCGTGCTCGTGCATGGGATCGGGAGCCGGTGGCAGATGTGGGAGCCGGTCATGGATCGCCTGGCCCAGCACCACGACGTCATCGCCGTGGACCTGCCCGGGTTCGGGGCGTCGCCGATGCCCCCGCCGGGAACGCCGCCCGGCATCGACTCGCAGATCACGCTCCTGTCCGAGTTCCTCGCGCAACTGGGCGTGGAGCGGCCCCACGTCGCGGGCAATTCGATGGGAGGCCTGCTGGCGCTGGAGATGGCGGCCCGCGGACTGGTCTCCTCAGCCAGCGCCCTCTCCCCCGCCGGCTTCGCCGACCGCGCGGAGATGACCTACGGGCGCGTGTCGCTGTGGCTCAGCGTACGCCTGGCCCGTCGGACCGCCCGCTACTCCGAGACGCTGTTCGCCACGGCGTTCGGCCGCAAGCTCGGGCTGAGCCTGTTCGTGGCCCGGCCCGAGCGGCTGACCGGCGCCGAGGCCGCCGAGAACACCCGCGCCCTGGCGGGCGCACCCTGGTTTGACGCGACGCTGCCGGCGCTGCGCGCCTTCGAGTTCTCAGATGACCGCGAGATCGAGGTGCCGGTGACCGTCGCGTGGGGCGCCAAGGACCGGCTCCTGCTTCCACGCCAGGCCCGGCGTGCCGCCCACGCGATCCCGCGCGCACGTGTCCTGCTCCTCGACGGATGCGGGCACGTGCCCACCTGGGATGACCCCGAGCAGGTGGCCCGGGTGCTGCTGGACGGCGCGGCCGCGGCCCGTTAGCTCCCCCCGGGCTCCTCGCCGGTGGCGACCGGCCGGGCGGGGTCGGTGACCCACTCGCTCCATGAGCCGGGGTACAGCGCCGCCCCTCCGATGCCGGCGAGTTCCAGGGCCAGGACCGTGTGCGCGGCGGTGATCCCGGAGCCGCAGTAGGCGCCGACCTCGGCGCCGGCCACGTCCGCGAACGCCTCGGCCAGGTCCTCGTGACCGAGAAAGCGTCCCTCGGAGTCCAGGTCACGTGCCATCGGGTGATTGCGCGCGCCCGGGATGTGCCCGGCCACCGGGTCCATCGGCTCGCTCTCGCCGCGATAGCGCTCGGCAGCCCGGGCATCGATGAGGACGCCGGTGGCGGCGAGCCGCGCCGCCTGGTCGGCATCGAGGACCGGCATGTTGCCCGGGCGAGCCTCGAAGCTCCCGGGGTGCTCGGGGGTCTCGTCGCCCTCAGTGAGCGGCCGGCCGGCGGCGAGCCACGCCCCCAGGCCACCGTCCAGGAGCGCGACCTCCGGGTGGCCGAAGTAACGGAGCAGCCACCACGCGCGGGCGGCGGGCAGGCCGTTGGCGTCGTCGTAGACAACCACGGGGCGCTCGTCGCTGACGCCGGCGGCGCGCATGGCCCGCTCGAACTCCTCGGCGGCGGGGAGCGGATGGCGGCCGTGGCGACCCGGCGGCGCGGCGAGGTCGCGATCGAGGTCAACGAACACCGCCCCGGGGATGTGGCCGCTGGCATAGAGGTCCGGCTGGGAGCCGGTGGCCAGCTGCCAGCGGACGTCGAGGATCGTGTGCGCGCGGTCCTCTGTGAGGTCTTCGACGCTGATCAGTGGGGAGGCCATGTGGTGAGGGTTGTACTACCCCTGTGGCGTTCCCGGCTACACGAAGAGAAAGTCAACGACGACTATCGAGGAGGAGGCGAGGGCGGCCCGGGACGTTCGCAGCAGGATCTAGACGGGGTCTTGGGAGATAACCCTTGGCGGCCTCAGACGGTCGCTGCAACACCCGGGGGTGAGTCTTTCATGTCGGGGTGAGGGGTGAGCGGCCGTCGTTGCGGAGATGAGCCCGGAGGGCGAGGCGTAGCGGCGATGGCCGCTCACGCGCCCGGTCGGGGTCCGGGGGTGACGCCGAGCAGTTCGGCCATCTTCTCGGCGGGGTTGAGCCAGTCCAGGGTCTGGCGGGGGCGGCCGTTGAGCCGCGCGGCGATCTGATCCAGCGCGGCTTGGTCATGGACGGCGAGGTCGGTGCCTTTGGGCAGGTATTGGCGCAGCAGGCCGTTGGTGTTCTCGTTCGATCCGCGTTGCCACGGGGAGTGCGGATCACAGAAATAGACCTGCACGCCCGTGTTGATGGTGAACTGCTGGTGGGCGGCCATCTCCTTGCCCTGATCCCAGGTCAACGAGGTGACCAGGTGCGCCGGCAGCGTCTGAATCAGACCGCTGAGCACGGCGATGACGTGGTCGGTGCTGTGATCGTGCCCGAGGTATCCCAGCAGCACATAGCGGGTGTGGCGCTCGACCAGGGTCGCGACCGCCGAGCGGCTGCGCGAGCCCATGATCAAGTCCCCTTCCCAGGCGCCGGGCAGCGCGCGATCAGCGACCTCCGCGGGACGCTCAGAGATCATCAGCATCTCCGGGATCCGTCCCCGCCGCGGCGGGCGGCCTTGGGGCTTGCGTTTGGTGCGCCCCGTGCGCAGCTGCGCGGTCAGCTGCCGGCGCAGCTCCCCGCGCGACTGCACATACAACGACAGATAGATCGTCTCGTGACTGATGCGCATCTCCCCATCATCGGGATAGTCACGCTTGAGTCTGGCCGAGATCTGCTGCGGCGACCAACCCTCACCCAGCCCCGCCGCCACCACCGCCAGAAGCCGCGGGCACCCCGACAGCTTGGTCGCCTTCGGCCGCCTGGCCATCTGCTGCGCGCGACGCTCACCCCGCAGCGCGCGATAGCGCTCCCGCCCCCCGCACGCCCCGATCTCCCGGCACACCGTCGACGCCGAACGCCCCAACGCCCGCGCGATCTCACGCCCCGACTCCCCCGCCGCCAACCCCCGGCTGATCCGCTCACGCTCCCCAAACGACAACCGATGCGGCGAATGCGCCACCCGCCGCCGCGCCACCCACGCCTCATCCAACACCCGATACACCGACGAGCTCGAGGACCCCAACGCCGCGATCACATCCACCACCCGCTCACCCGCCCGCACCCGAGCCACCACCTGCTCGCGGTCAGCCGGCGTCAACCACCGATACCCACCCCGCTTCTTGGCCACCACGCCCTCCCATCCTCGACGCAAAACACGATCGTGTTGCGTCGACCGGATGAGACCGCCCTTATGTCGTGGTGGTTATCTACCAAAACCCCCTGTGAAAAGCCGCTATCGCCGCAAGCGCCCCCTCCCAAGCCCGCCGTTGACGTGCGTCGATACCCAGGGCAGACGCCCCACGGACAGCCGAGGCCGCAGCGAACGAAAGCCGAAGACCCGAGCGCGCTAGGCGAGCGCCGGAACCGCAGCCCCGCCGTGCACCGCCGCAGGCCCAGCGGCCCGCACCGGAGCCGGGGTCAGCCACGCGGCGAACAGGACCAGACCGAATGCGAACATCTCGGCCCCGAACATCAGCGGGTGGGTCGAGAGCGGGTCGCCGAAGACGAGGATCCCACCGACGATGCCGGAGACGTTGGCGGCGGTGCCGGTGACGGCGATGACCGGGACGGCGTCGCCGTCCTGCAGGCCCTTGGCCGAGGCGTAGAAGGCGGCCACGGAGGCGACGATGGCGACGGCGGTCCAGGGGCTCAGGAGGCCGAGGACCCCGTGGGCGCCGACGAGGCCGGAGATGGCCTTGATGGAGACATCGGAGACGCCGAACAGGATTCCGGCGGCAGCGCCGAGCATGAAGCCGTGGTGCTCCTCGGGCGCGCCGATCCGCGGGCCCATGATGAGCAGGGTGCCGGCGGCCAGCAGGACCCCCTCGAAGCCGATCATGGCCGGCACCGAGTAGTGCGAGTGCGCGCCGTGCGTGGCGGGAAGGCTGAAGCCCAGCAGCAGGAGGCCGATGGCGGTGAGGATGATGCCCGACCCACTGCTTGCGGGAGATGCTCAGTCCGAAGGTCCGCTCGGCCATGACGGCGAGGAGGACCACGCCGCCCGCGAGGACGGCCTGGACGAGCGACAGGGGGGCCACGGCCATGGCGGCGACGTGGAAGATCCAAGCGGCCGAGGCGATCAGCATGCCGATCGCGAACAGCTTGGAGGCGAACAGCGACTTGGCCGAGCGAAGGGGGTGACGGATGTCCACGGCGGGCGCCGCGCAGGCTCCGCGGTGCTTGAAGAGGAAGCCGACGTTCGTCGTGAGGGCGCAGGCGAGCGCGAGCAGGATGCCGAGGACTTGGGTCATGGAGTAATTAGGAGCCTGGATCGAAAGAGTGGGAAAGGAGGCTTACGGCGCCTCACGCATGATCTCTTTCGGCATTCGGCGGGACGGCTTGAGCACCAATCCGCAGCTCCGCTGCAAATCTGGACATATGAGCGCTTGGCTCGGAGCGCTCGCCAACACCCTGCCGAAGCCAGATTAAGCTCCGGTATATGGCCTCTATGGACCGGCCGCTGCTGCTGATTGACATCGATGGCGTCATCTCGCTGTTCGGGTTCGATGCGGCTCAACCGCCTCCCGGGCGGTTCCTGCTGGTGGACGGCATCCCGCACTACCTGTCTGTCGGTGCCGCCGAGCTGATCGCCGACCTCCATGACGATTTCGAGCTCGTCTGGTGCAGCGGCTGGGAGGAGAAAGCCGACGAGTATCTCCCGTTCGCGTTGGGGCTACCCGCCGGGCTCGGGCACCTAACCTTTGCCCGCGCGGCCGCCGATGACCCCCAGCGCCACTGGAAATTGCCCGCCATCGAGCGCTACGCGGGGCCCGATCGCCCCCTCGCCTGGATCGACGATCAGTTCGACGTGACCTGCCATCGACTGGGCCGGCGCCCGGCGGGCCGCCACCGAGCTCGTGGCCACCGACCCGGCGGTCGGGCTCACCGCCGAGCACACGGCGCGCGTGCGCGCCTGGGCGCAGGCGCTCTGAGCGCGGTCAGTCAAAGGCGCCGTGGCGCCCGGCGCCTGAGCGAAAGCGCTCTAGGCCCGCCTGAACCTCCCGCAACGAGCGGTGGCCGTGGGTCAGCTCGTTGGCCAGCGCCTCGGCCTCAGCCAGACCCTCCTGCTCGAGCGCCGACAGGCGGTCCTCGCGCAGGCAGGTCTGCGGGAACCGGGCCAGCGCGGCGGCCAGCTCCTGAGCGGCGGCGAGGCTCGTGCCGGTCGGCACGAGCCGGTTGACCAGGCCCATGCGCTCGGCCTCGGCGGCCCCGACGGCCCGGCCGGTGAGGATCATGTCCATGGCCCGGCTCGCGCCGATCAGCCGCGGGAGCCGGACCGTCCCGCCGTCGATGAGCGGAACGCCCCACCGACGGCAGAAGACGCCCAGCACGGCATCCTCCTCGGCCACGCGCAGGTCGCACCACAGCGCCAGCTCCAGGCCACCGGCCACGGCATGGCCGGCGATGGCGGCGATGACCGGCTTGGACAGGCGCATCCGGGTGGGCCCCATCGGACCGTCGCCGTCATCCTGCACCCGGTTGCCGGAGTCGCTGCCGACCGCCTTGAGGTCGGCCCCGGCGCAGAACACGCCGCCCGTCCCCGGCCAGCACGGCGACGGCCGCCTCCTCGTCGGCGTCAAACGCCCGGAAGGCGTCGGCCAGGGCCTGCGCGGTCGGGCCGTCGACGGCGTTGCGCCGCTCCGGGCGCGAGAGGAGGACCGTGGTGACGGGCCCCTCGCGCGAGACGCGCACCGCTGCCTCGCCGCTCATGGCGCTCCCACCGCGCGGCCCACGAACGTCCGCAGCGCCGCCACGATCTCGTCCGGGTCAGGGCCGTCCGCGGCCAGCGGCGACAGCGGCCCCACCAGCGCCTCGCCACAGCCGCCGACCAGCGCGGCCGCGGTGAGGTCGACGTTCTGCTCGGGCAGCTCGCCGGCCGCGATCCCGGCGGCCAGGCCGGCCGCGATCAGCTCGGCGTACCGGGCCCGGTAGGCGATCCGCTCGGCGTCGACGCGCGGGTCCACCGGCTCGGCGATGAGCGCCCAGGCGAGCCGGGGGTTGCGCAGGGCGCGCCGTGCGAACGTGGCCAGCACGGCCTCCAGGCGCTCCTGCGCGGTGGCGCTCTGAGGCAGCTGGGCCGCCGCGGCGCGCATCGCCCGCTCCTCGCGCTCGCACACCGACCGGAAGACCTCGACGAACAGCTCCTCCTTGGAGGCGAAGTGGCGATACAGCGTCCCCGCGGCCACCCCCGCGCGCTCGGCGATCGCCAGCACCGAGGCGCCGCCGTAGCCGCCCTCCTCGATGAGCTCGCGCGCGGCGACGAGCAGGCGCTCGCGGGTGCTGGTGGCGACGGTGCCCACGTCCCTCAGCCCTTGAACGTCGAGGGGCCGAGGTCGCCGAAGGGCTCGTCGCGGTCGCGGACGGCCGCGCGGAAGCCCTCGCGAGCGGCGAGCCCCTGAAACGCGTAGCCCTCCGCGGTGTGGCGGGCGACGCCGTCGAACACCGTGCCCAGGACCTGGGTGGCGTGCAGGCCCTGCGCGTACAGGGACTGGTTGACCAGGAGCTTCATCATCCGCAGCTGGTTGACGGGCACCCGCGCGATCCGCGCCACCAGGGCCTCGGTGCGCTCGTCGAGGTCGGCCGGGTCCGGCGCCTCGATGGCCAGCCCCCACTCCACCGCCTCCGCGCCCGACAGCGAGTCGCCGGTGAACAGCAGCCGCTTGGCGCGCTGCGGACCGAGCCGGTAGGCCCACATCGACGTCGTTGGCGGGGTGGGCGGTCCGGACCCGCGCGGGCGGGTAGCCGATCTTCGCGTCGGCAGCGATCACCAGCAGGTCCGAGCACAGCGCCATGTCGGTGCCGCCCGCCACGCAGAATCCGTGCACCCGGCACACCACCGGCTTGCCGCAGTGATACAGCGACATGAAGGCGCGAACGTTGCGGCTCATCATCGCGTAGTCGACCGTCGGGTCCCACACGCCGGCCGGGTCGTGGTTGGCCCGCATCACCTCCGGATCGAGCGGGGAGCCCGGCAGGAGGCCGGCCCCGCCCACCCGCGCGCCCGCCCCGGGGTCATCGTCCGCATCCTCGAGTCCGCCCTGACCCTCGGCGCTCTGGACGAGGTCATAGCCGCCACAGAAGCCCTTGCCGTTGCCCGAGAGCAGCAGCACGGACACCTCGGGGTCGAGGTCGGCGTGCTCGACGGCCTGCTCGAGCGCGATCAGCATCGCGCGCGTGATGCCGTTGCCCCGCTCGGGCCGGTTGAGCGTGATCCGCGCCACCCGGCCATCCACGGCGTACTGCACGACGGTCATACCGGAAGGGCGCGCTCGATGATCGCCTTGGCGTCGACTCCCGCCGGCAGCGTCCCGTAGACGCGGCCGCGATCGCCCTCCAGGCGCCCCGCGCAGAAGGCGTCGGCGACCGCGGGCGGGGCGTGGCGCACGAGCAGCGAGGCCTGGAGCGCGACGGCGAGGTCCTCCACCAGCCGGCGGGCGCCGAACTGGCCGGCGTAGAGCCGCTCCTCGGCGCCGGCGCCCTCGGCGCCGGCGAAGGTTTCGCTCACGCGCGCGCGCACGTGCGCGAGGTGGGCGTCCAGGCGCGGCTCGGCCCCGGCGGCGAGCTCGCACTCGGCCAGGAACGCCGGCAGCCCCTCGGGCTCCTTGACGATCGCCCGCAGCACGTCGAGCGCGGCGACATTGCCCGAGCCCTCCCAGATCGAGTTCAGCGGAGCATCGCGGTAGAGCAGCGGCATCCCGGAGTCCTCGACGAAGCCGTTGCCGCCCAGGCACTCGAGCGCCTCGGCGGCATGGCCGGCGGCGCGCTTGGACACCCAGTACTTGGTGACCGCGGTGGCAAACCGGCGGAACGCCGCCTCCGAGGGCTCGTCGTAGGCGCGCGCGACGCGCATCGCGGTGACCGTGGCCGCCTCGGACTCGATCGCCAGATCGGCCAGCACGTTGCGCATCGCCGGCTGGTCGACCAGGCGCGCGCCGAACGCCGAGCGGTGGCGAGCGTGGTGGATGGCCTCCAGCGTGCCGCGGCGCAGTCCGGTCGTCGAGCCCAGCAGGCAGTCCAGCCGCGTGTGGTTGACCATCCGGATGATCGCCGGGACGCCCCGCCCCTCCTCCCCCACGAGCCGCCCCAACGCACCGCGGAACTCGACCTCCGAGGAGGGCAGCGAGCGGGTGCCGAGCTTGTCCTTCAGCCGCTGGAACTCCATCCCCGGGCCGCGCTCCACCAGGAAGCAGGAGAGACCAGCCGAAGTCTGGGCCAGCACGAGGAACACGTCGCACGGCGGATAGGAGCAGAACCACTTGTGGCCGTGGAGCTCGTAGCTCCCATCCCCCACCGGCTCGGCGCGGGTGATGTTGGCGCGCACGTCGGAGCCGCCCTGGCGCTCGGTCATCGCCATCCCCGCCAGCGCCCCGCGCTCGTAGTCGGGCAGGGTGAGGCGCGGCTCCCACTCCGCGGCCAGCTCGGGAGCGCCGTCGCGCAGCGCCGGCACGGCGGCGTAGGTCATCGACACCGGGCACATGACGCCGTCGTTGGCGTTGCTCCACAGCGTGAACAGCGCCGCGCGCACGACGTGGGCGCCGGGCTGGGGCTCGCGCCACGGCAGGCTGTGGATACCGCGCGCCACCGCCCCCTCCAGCAGCCAGTGCCACGACGGATCGAGCTCGACGGCGTCGATCCGGTTGCCAAAGCGATCGTGGGTGGTCAGCCGCGGCTCGTTGCGCTCGGCGCGGCGGCAGTGCTCGCGGGCCTCGACGCTCCCGGCGACGGCGCCGGCCTCGCGGGCGCGCTCGGCGCCCCACCCCCCGCCCTCGCGGTCGAGCGCCTCCTGGAGGGCTATGTCGAGCTCGAACAGGCTGGCGGGCTCAAGGGGCGGCGCCTGATTGAGCACCTCGCGCGCCGGGTCGGTGATCTCGATCGTGGCCATGTGATCTCCCTTGTGGTCGCTCCCGTGAGTAGGTTCGCATCGAGAGGTGCGACTGGTGGATGCCGGGCGAGGACGCAGGACCCGACGTGTAGCCCTGCTACACGAGGGTCCGAGGACAGCGCCTGGCGCCGCCAGGCGTGCCTCGAATGCGAGCGTACTTGCGGGAGGGGCCACCAGCTCCGGGTGTTCAGCGTGAATCGCGATTCACAAGCGTAGTGAATCTAGATTCACATGGCAAGGCTCAAACAGCGTGCCGTTGAGCTCCAGCGCGTAGAGCGCTCCCGAGATCCCGAGGCGCTCGTCGTTGACGCAGAAGCCCGGGTACAGGGAGCGCTGATACTCCGCGTTGAGCACGGGCTTGCCCGCCCGCAGATAGGGGCGGAAGGCGTCGCACTCGTGGTACTGATTGCACTGCTCGTCGAGCGCACCGTCGAACGACGGCTCGAGCTTGGCCGCCTGCTCGGGGTCGTTCTTCTCGAACACCGCCATGCCCAGCCGGTGGACCGCTCGCGCCACCCACCGGTCATAGCTCAGCTGCTGCGCGGCGCTGATGGGGAAGCCGGTCGGGTTCTCGAAGCCGTCCATGTTGTCGGGCTCCACCGCGTCAAAGCCCTTGCGTGCGCACATGGCGAAGCGGGCGCGCATGATCGGCTCGAGCACCGACAGGCGCCGGACGTCGAGCCACTTCTCGCCGGGCCAGCCGTTGCCGCGGCCGAGCAGCACGCGCGGGAACCGCGCCGCGTCGGGTCGCCACCGCTCCCATGTGCCCACATCGACGTAGCAGATGACGTGCTGGCCGCGGGCGTGCAGCCGGGCGACCTCGGCGGCGCCGTTATCGAAGGCGTCGATGTCGGAGGCGGCAACATGCTCGAGCCGCACGCGGCCCTGAAGCTGCCAGTACCACGTGAGATGGGCCGGCGGCGACCACCGCGCGCGGGCCGCCGCGGGCCCCACCCCGGACGCCAGCGCGCACAGGCAGGCCGCGACGAACGCGATCACACAAGCGCCGCCGCGACCCATCGCGGTTGCGCCCTACGCTGCCGCCGCGGCGTTGACCATCGTGCACTCGGCCACCCGATCGGTGGCGTCGTGGGTCCCGGCCAGCAGGCGCCGCGACAGCTGGGCGCGACGGAAGAACAGAGGCGCATCGTGCTCCCATGTCGCGCCGATCCCGCCGTGGACGTTGATCATCGCCCGTGAGGCGAAGTCCAGGGCACCGCCGGCGGCGCTGCGGGCGGCACTGGCGGCCAGCGCGAACTCCTCCGGCCTGTCCGCGCGGGCCCAGCCCGCGTAGTACTCCAGGCCGCGGGCGTTCTCCAGCCGGCGCAGGACCTCGGTGAGCTCGTGCTTGATCGCCTGGTAGGACCCGATCGCCCGGCCGAAGGTGAAGCGCTCCTTGGCGTAGGCGACGCTCACGTCCAGGCAGGTCTGCACGGCGCCGATCGACTCGGCGGCAATGAGCGCGTGGGCGAGGTACCAGGCGTCGGCGAGGACCCCGGCGTCGGCGGCCAGCCGACGTCCGCGCGCGCCCTCGAGCGTCACGTGGCCCAGCGACCGGGTGGCGTCGTAGCGAACCACGCTCTCCATGGTCACGCCGGCGGCGTCGGAGTCGACGGCCACGGCGACCGGCTGCCCGCTGCCGTCCACGCCGACGACCACCAGCGCATCGGCGCCCGGCGCGTCGGGCACCCACGCCACGCGGCCGTCGACCGTGACCTCGTCGCCGTCGCCGCTCACCGAGGGCGCGCCCGCTCGCGCGAAGCCGGCCGCGGGCTCGACCGTCCAGCCCGCCACGAGCTCTCCGGGCGGCCGCGCCGGCAGATAGACGGGGCGCAGCTCGCCGGCGGCGATCGCCTGCAGGCTGGAATCGCCCGCGGCATTGAGGATCGCCGTGGCCGGCAGGAGCCCCAGCAGCGGCACGGAGGCGAGCACGCGCCCGCACTCCTCGGCCACCAGCAGCGCGTCGAACCCGCCCAGGCCCGCGCCGCCGTGCTCCTCGTCGATGAGGACGCCGGGCCAGCCGGCCTCCACCGCCATCGGCCACAGGTCGGGCAACGAGGCCGGGTCCTCCAGCGCGGTCCGCGCGGCCTCGATCGTCTTGACGCGGGCCAGCGAGCCGCGAGCGGCCTCGCGCAGCAGCATCTGCTCGTCGGTGAGGGCGAAGTTCATGACGTCACCGCCTGCTTCTCCATGGCGCGCAGCTCGCTGAAGGGCACGCCCTTGTCCAATCTCGGTTCGGGTGGCAGCCCCAGCACCCGCTCCCCGATGGTGTTGCGCAGCACCTGCTCGGTCCCCCCGGCCGACTTCAGGCCCGGCAGGAACGAGATCAGGTAGCTCCACTCGCTGTCGGACCCGAGCGCGTCGGGGCCGACGAGGTCCGCGCCGAGGTCGGTGGCCGCGATCGCGGCGTTGACCATCGTGACCTTGGCCAGGCCCGCCTCGGGACCGGGAATCTGGCCCCGGGAAAGTGCCGTGAGGGCGCGATAGCCGTTGTAGCGCACGGCCAGCAGCTCGGTGATGACCTCGCCCAGCCGGCGCCGGGCATCGGCGTCGTGGCGGGCGGCGGGGTCGGCGGCCAGCGTCTGGGCCAGCCGCGTCGGCGAGCCGAAACCCTCGGAGCCGAAGCCGATCGTCAGCCGCTCGTACATGAGCACCGTGAGCGCGGTGCCCCAGCCGTTCCCGACGCCGCCGACCACGGCGTCGGCGTCGAGCTGGACGTCGTCGAAGAAGACCTCGTTGAACTCGGCCTCCCCCGAGATCTGGCGCAGACCGCGGACGGTGACCCCGGGCGAGTCCATCGGCACGATGAACATGGTCAGGCCCTTGTGCTTCGGGATATCGGGGTCGGTCCGGGCCAGCAGCAGGCCGAAGGAGGCGAACTGGGCGTTGGTCGTCCACACCTTCTGGCCGTTGAGGGTCCAGCTGCCGTCATCGGCCTGGCGCGCGCGGGTCTGCACCGCGGCCAGGTCAGAGCCGGCGTTGGGCTCTGAGAACATCTGGCACCACACCTCGTCGCCGTGGAGCATCGGGCCCAGGTGACGACTCTTCTGCTCCTCGGAGCCGTGGGCGATGAGGCACGGACCGAGCATCCCGATGCCGATCACGTCGAGGATGCCGGGGACCTCGGCCCGCGAGATCTCCTGGTTGACGGTGACCTGCTCGATGGGGCCCAGGCCCCGGCCGCCGAACTCCCTGGGCCACGTGACCGCGGCCAGCCCGGCCTCAGCCAGCCGGCGCTGCCAGGCGCGCCGGGAATCGATGTAGGCCGAGTCCTCGGAGGATCCCGAGCGCGGTGGGGCCTGGTCCCGGTTGGCCTGCAGCCAGGCCCTTGCCTGGGCGCGGTACTCAGCCTGTTCCGGGGTGTCGTTCAGGTCCACGCTGTACTCCTCAGGGTCGTGATCGGTGAGTGACGTTCACGCCCTGACAGCGTGAATCGGGATTCACGATCTTACAGCGGCGCCGCCGCCGCCCGTGCCGGTCGCACCCTGCCTGTACCGGACGCGCCCCCGCCCGGGCCACGCGCACACTCACCTCCCAGGAGGAGGAAGCGCGCGCGCGACCCCAGGGGCGCGGCGGGTCGCTCGCTGAACGGGGTCAGGCGAGCGCGAGCGCCGGCCGTGCGCTCAGCTGATCGTTGATCTCGCCGGACTCCAGCGAGACCTCGCGGCCGCCCTGTTTCAGGGACCGATCGGCCGCTTCAACGATCCGCACAACGCTTCGGGCCAGCGCAGTATGGAACTGCATGGACTCGCCGGTCCTGATGGCCCGGAGGAAGTCTCCGAGCTCGAGGCCGAGCGGCTCATGCGATTCGATCTTGGGAGAGATGATGTCACCGGACCGGTAGGACAGGTGATACTCGCCAAAGGTCTCCGGGTCCTTGTAGACCACGCCCGAGTCAAACACCCGCACCGGCTCGGTGGCGCCATCGTCGTAGGTGACCATGCGCTCGGAGCCCACCACGACCGTCCGGCGTAGCTTGGAGGGCGCGAGCCAGCTCAGCTCGACGTTGGCGACGATGCCGGAGGCGAACGTCAGGGTGATGAAGGCAACATCGGCGATGCCGGGCACGATCGAGTCGCGCCCCACGGCGCGCACGCTCGTCGGCATCTCCGAGAGCCAGTAGAGCAGGATCGAGAAGTCATGCGGACCCAGGTCCCAGATGACGCTCACGTCGCGCTGGTGCAGCCCCAGATTCACACGGCTGGAGGAGATGAAGTAGATGTCCCCCAGGGTGCCCGCCTCGAGCATCCGCTTGATCGCGCGCACAGGCGGGCTGTAGACGAAGGTGTGCCCGCACATGAGCAGCAGGTCCCGCTCCGCGGCCATCTGCGCCAGATCGTCGGCGAGAGCAGCTGACGGGGCCAGCGGCTTCTCAACGAACACGTGCTTGCCGGCCTGTAGGGCCTGCGCCGCAAGGTCGTAGTGGGTATGGACCGGCGTGGCGATGATCACCGTCTCCACGCCCGGGTCGGCGAGGACCCGCTCGACATGAGAGGTGACCCGCACCGATGGGTAGCGGCGGCGGAAGCGGCTGAGCCGCTCACGGTCCAGGTCGCAGATCCACCTCACCTGCGCCTCGGGCTTCTCGGCGAGGACACGCAGGAGGTTCGGGCCCCAATACCCCAGCCCAATCACGGCGACGCCGGTCGGCTCCACCATGGGAACGTCCTCTTCATTCCTGACTGCCGCGGTTGCGCTCACTTTTGCCCCGTCCTCCCCATTTGTGCTCTTTCGATTGCGTGCGCCACGCGCTCGACCTCCATCCGAGTCAGGTCTGAGTGCATGGGTAGTGACAGCTCCTGTGCGGCCCAGGCCTCGGCGATCGGAAGATCGCCATGGCGGAGGGCGTGGTCCTCCCAGGCAGCGTGCTCGTGGACCGCGCGGTCGTAGTGCACGCCGGTTTCGATCCCGGCCTCGCGCAGACGGTCCGCCATCCAGCCGCGGTCCTCGAAGCGAGTCGGGAACAGGTGATAGATGCAGGGGGTCTCCGGGCGCTCCTCCATGACCGCGGTGCTCTCGGGCAACAGCTCCCGATAGTCCGCGGCACGGGCGCGCCGGGCCTCGTTCCAGTCGTCCAGGTACTCGAGCTTGACGCGCAGCAGAGCGGCCTGAAGGCCGTCGAGCCGTTCGTTGAAGCCGAGCTCGACGTGCTCGCCCTTGACGCGCTGGCCGAGGTTGCGCAGACGACGGAGCCGGCTGGCCAGCAGTGCGTCGTCTGTGCAGACCGCTCCTCCGTCCCCGAGCGCGCCGAGGTTCTTCCCCGGATAAAACGAAAAGCCCGCGGCCGCCCCGAGCGAGCCGACCATGCGGCCCCGGTGGTGGGCGCCGGCGGCCTGCGCCGCGTCCTCGAGGACCAGGAGCCCATGGGGCCTGGCGACTGCGTGCAGCGCGTCCATGTCACAGGCCTGTCCGTAGAGATGGACGGCGAGGATGCCGACGGTGCGAGGCCCGACGGCGGCGCGCGCGGCGTCGGGATCGATCAGACCCGTGCCCTCGAGCACCTCGCATAGCACCGGCGTCGCACCGACGTGCGCGACGGCGAGCGCCGACGCGATGAAGGTATGTGCCGGGACGATGACCTCGTCGCCCGGGCCGATGTTGTAAGCCCGAAGCATGAGCGTCAGCGCCGAGGTCCCGGAGGAGACCCCCACGCACTGCTTGACGCCGCAGTACTCGGCAAATTCGTGTTCAAACGCCTCGACCTCGGCGCCCAGGATGAACGCGCTCGAGTTGAGCACGCGTCCGAAGGCGTCGTGCAGGCGCTCCTTGATCGGAGCGTGCTGGAGGTCGAGAGCGGCGAAGCGCACGGTCTCGCGCTCGCTCGCCACTGCTGTAGTTGATGCGGTCAAGATTGCCCCTGAGTTATCCGTTGCTCGGTTCTGTTTATGTCATGCCGCGGGTGACGCGGGAATAGGACGCGGTGCCCATGAGACGTTCATCCAGTTGAACGGCTCCGCACACGCTTACCCCAGGGAACGTCGAGGGACCCCCTGGACTTTCGTGTAGGTCTGCGACCGGTCTCTTCGCCGCCTCGCCCCCAGCGCTATGCTGGCCCCAGGGAGCGTCCCGCTCCCGGGGTGGCAAAGGCTCGGGATGGGCGAAGCGTCTTGGACTGAAGTGCAACCGGTGGACCGGGGGACACGATGGTGAGACTGCTCGTGGTCGATGACCACGACCTCTTCCGCGCGGGGCTTGCCTCTCTGCTGTCGGCCGAGGACGGCATCGATGTCATCGGCCAGGCTTCGGGCGGCAAGATGGGCGTCCGCCTGGCCACCGAGCTGCGTCCTGACGTGGTGCTCATGGACGTGCGCATGCCCGACATCGGCGGGCCCGAGGCGACTCGCCTCATCCTCGAGCGCGAGCCCGACATCAAGGTGCTGGCGCTCACCGTGTCCTCCGATGACGCCGACGTCTCCGCCGTCCTCCAGGCCGGCGCCGTCGGATTCCTGGCCAAGGACACGCCGATCGACAGCCTGGTCGTCGCGGTTAACGCCGCCGCCAGCGGTGCGGCGTGGCTCTCGCCCCGGGCAGCCGAGGTGGTGCTGGGCCGGATCCGCACCGTCGCGCCCGCGCCGCCGCCCGACTCCAAGTCGCTCGAGCAGCTCTCCGAGCGCGAGCTCGACGTGCTGCGCCTCATCGCCGACGGGATGGAGAACGCGGAGATCGCCGATGCGCTGAACATCAGCCCGCGGACGGCCAAGAACCACGTCTCCAACATCCTGGCCAAGCTGGGGTTGCCCAGCCGCGTACAGGCGGCCGTCTACGCGGTCCGCCAGGGCGTCAGCTGATCTAGATCGCGCCGCGCTCGACGAGGTCGGAGCGGCTCTCGACGCCGAGCTTGTGGACCAGCTCGGAGATGTGGCGGCGCACCGTGACGGGCGCGATCTGGAGTCGCTCGGCGATCCACGCGGTCGAGTGACCCCGGCGCAGCATGCCCAGGACCTGCGCCTCACGGCCCGTGAGGCCGTTCTCAGCGTTGTGGGTGCCGCGCAGCTCTGAGAGCAGCTCGTTGACCATCGCCCGCGGGACGACCGCCTCGCTTCCCTGCAGCGCGCCGAACACGCGCCGGATCCGATCGGCGTCCAGCACCCCGGGCACGTACCCGACGGCGCCGGCGCGCACGGACTCCAGCATGTCGTCGGCGTCACTGGTCTGTGCCAGCACGACGACGGCGCACAGCGGCGCCGCCCGGCAGACCCCTCGCACGAGCGCTCTCCAGTCTCCGGCGACCTCTCGCCCGATGAAGGCTATGTCCGGCTGCTCGCGCTTGGCCGCGCGGATGGCCTGATCGAGCTCGGTCTCCTCCGCGCACACGAGCACGTCGTCGCCCAGCGCCATGCGGATACCCGCGCGCGTGGGAGCGTTGTCGACGATGAGCAGTCTCATGGTGCGGTCAGTGTTCTTCTCGACCTGGGTGCCGTCAAGCTTGACCACCGTGGCCGTGCCGACCACTGACGAGCGGGCGTCCCAGTCCAGTTGGTTTGCAGGTCGCAACATGCACGATCAACGGCGCATGGAGCGCACTTCTCACGCGGCGTCGTCAACCGACGGCGCGCAGAAGGGGTGCCGCCCCTCCGGGCCTTGCGGCCCACCACAGCGTTCATCACGCTGAACGGGCAATGAGCCAGGGCGGTCATTGCTGAGTTCTGGAGCCCAATCCATACTCGCCACATCAAGGGAGCCACGACCGGCTCCGGGGCAAATCGGAATTACGAGGCACAGCATGAGGCAGAGCACCAGGGGTGGCGCGCTGACGGTTGCATCGTCGGTTTCAGGGTTTCGCAGCAGGACGACGCTGGACGAGTCGCCCGAGACCCTCAGGAAGGTCAAGCTCGCGGTCGCGCGAGCCAAGGAAGGCGACCAGGAGGCGGTGCGCTTCCTCTACGTCGTCTATGTCCACAACATCTTCGGCTACGTCCGCTCGATCGTCCGTGACGATCACGAGGCCGAGGACGTCACCCAGCACGTCTTCGCCAAGCTGATCACGGCCATCGTCAAGTACGACGACCGCGGCGTCCCGTTCTTCGCCTGGCTGCTGCGTCTCGCGCGTAACGTCGCCATCGACCAGCTGCGGGCCAACCGGCTCACGCCGACGGAGAACGTCATCGATCCCGACCTGAGCTCCGGCAATGACCTCGACCGCGCGGAGACCGTTCGCACGGCGCTGGCGACGCTGCCTCTCGAGCAGCGCCAGGTGGTGCTCCTGCGCCACGTGGTCGGCCTGACCCCCGGCGAGATCGCCGAGCGGATGGGCCGCAGCGAGGGCTCCATTCACGGCCTGCATCACCGCGGCCGCCGGGCGCTCCAGCGCGAGCTCGCCCGCTTGGACTCGACGCCGTTCACCCGCGCCACCCGGCCGCTGGCGGCCGCTGCCTGAGAGACCGGACGATCAGGTTTCTCTTCCTGACGCGCAGTACTTCACGGATGAACCAAAAGCTCGGCGGGGCGCCGGGCGTTGATGGGATAGGAGAACTGATGGGAACGGGGGCACTCGATCCAACTGAGGTGCCGGCGTCCAAGGCGACGCAGGCACAACCACAGGCGGCCCGGCGCGATCGCAGCGTCGACCTCGCCTGCCGCGCGGTGGACGTCGTCATGGCGGCCGTCGCGCTGCTCGTGTTGTCCCCGGTCCTCCTGATCATCGCGATTGCGATCAGGCTGGAGTCCCCGGGGCCGGCGCTGTTCAGGCAGCGCCGGCTGGGCCTCGGCCAGCAGCCGTTCACGGTCATCAAGTTCCGCACGATGAAGCGGGGCGCGAGCCACGACGTCCACAAGAAGTTCGTCCAGAGCCTCATCGCCGGAGTTGAGCCGCCGGCCACGGACGACGGCAACCCCCGCTTCAAGCTGAAGTCCGACGATCGGATCACCCGCGTCGGCCGGATCCTGCGGCGGACCAGCCTCGACGAGCTGCCCCAGTTGTTCAACGTGCTTCACGGCTCGATGTCGCTCGTCGGCCCGCGGCCGCCGATCTCCTACGAGGTCGAGCGCTACCCGGCCCACTGGTTCAAGCGCTTCGAGGTCAAGCCGGGCGTCACGGGCCTCTGGCAGGTCAGCGGGCGCTGCGAGCTGACCCACGAGCAGATGATCGCGCTCGACATCGAGTACGTCGAGCGCCGCTCGCTTCGCCTCAACCTCTGGATCCTCATCCGGACCATTCCCGCGGTGCTCAGCCTCCGCGGTGCCTCCTGAGCGGGCCTTTCGGGCGCCTGCTTGGCCGCCCGTTCACAGGCGGGGCACACGGCCGCGGCGCTTCACGTGCACGCGTGCGATGACACTCCCTGGCCCGGCTATGTCCAGCGGGCTCAAGTAGCTCCTTTTTTCAGTCGATAAATCGGGCGATAACTGGTCGAACGGACTGGTGGCCGCTCTCCGCTGAAAATCGCACAGTCGGCCTCAAGGTTCAGGCGCTCCGGCCGAACACGAGGTGGACATACCCCCCGCCGCCGTCGCCCCGATGACGCCACTCGACAGTCGTTGGAGGCCAGCGCGGTTGGACGTTTGCCCGATTTGCCGTCCGGGAAGCTAGGGCTCGCCAGGGACGGTGCCGAGAGACAGGGTTGGGGGGGACTACTAGATAAGCGTGGAGGATCCATCGAATGCGTCGCATCGCATTGCTGTGCGCCGTCGTGTGCCTTGGCACGTCGGGAGCAGTTGCGTGGGGGCAAACCATTGCGAAGCGTCCGGCGACGAGTCACCAGACTCGCAGCCGTCATGTCAAGCCCCACCCGCACCCTCGCGGGCCGCGGCGCAAGGCCACGACCAAGAAGCAGACCAGCACGTCGTCGGCGACCAGCAAGACCAGCCAGAACCCGGTGGCGTCCACCGCCAGTTCTGACCCCGCCCTCCTCGGAGATCAGCGAATCGAGTCCTCGGCGGACAACGACCAGTCAGGTCTCGCCGAAGCATTCCCGTTTGGGGGCCACACGAGCGGAACGGCGCACTCGATCAACGTCTACCTCGACTCGCACAACCGCGCGAGCACGATCGTCGCCGCGATCTACGCTGACAACCACGGCCAGCCGGGCTCCCGTCTGGTCAGTGGCTCGCTCTCGTCGCCGAACGACGGCGCGTGGAACGCGGTCCCGATCTCGGGGACGTCGGTGCAGTCGACCAAGTCCTACTGGATCGCCATCCTGGGCAGGGGCGGCACCACCTACTTCCGTGATCGCTCGGAGGGCCCGTGCCAGAGCATCAACTCGCAGCAGTCGAATCTGACCTCGCTGCCCTCGACGTGGACCAGCGGCACACAGTGGACCACCTGCCCGGTGTCGGCGTACGTCGCCGGGACCGTCAAGGCGGTCATCGCAACCGCGCCGCCGACGACCGCGACGACCGCGACGACCACCACCTCGACTCCGACCACGACGACGTCGGCGGCCCCGAGCAACCCGCTCCCGCCTCTCCCCGTTCCGCCCATCGACCTCGTGCCGCCGCAGATCACCGGGACGGCGACCCAGGGCCAGACGTTGTCGACCGACAATGGCTCGTGGCTCGACGGCCCGACCAGCTACAGCTACCAGTGGCAGGACTGCGACACCTCCGGCGCCAGCTGCACCAACATCTCCGGCGCGACGTCCAGCAGCTACCGGCTCACCGGCAGCGACGCCGGCAAGACAATCCGCGTCGTGGTCACGGCGATCAACTCCGCCGGCTCAACCCCGGCCACGTCGTCGCAGACCGCCACCGTCCAGGGCATCCCGGCGGCTCCGACCAACTCGACGCTGCCGGCGATCAGCGGGACCACCACCCAGGGCCAGACGCTCAGCACCACCAACGGCTCCTGGACCGGCAGCCCCACCAGCTACAGCTACCAGTGGCGTGACTGCAACACCTCCGGCGCCAGCTGCACCAACATCTCCGGCGCCACCAGCAGCAGCTACACCCTGACCAGCAACGACGTCGGCGACACCCTCCGGGTCATCGTCACCGCCACCAACCCCGGCGGCTCCGCCCCCGCCACCTCCAACCAGACCACCACCATCCAGGCCCCCGCCCCGTCAGCCCCGACCAACACGACGCTGCCGGCGATCAGCGGGACCACCACCCAGGGCCAGACGCTGAGCACCAGCCAACGGCTCCTGGACCGGCAGCCCCACCAGCTACAGCCTACCAGTGGCGTGACTGCAACACCTCCGGCGCCAGCTGCACCAACATCTCCGGCGCCACCAGCAGCAGCTACACCCTGACCAGCAACGACGTCGGCGACACCCTCCGCGTCATCGTCACCGCCACCAACCCCGGCGGCGCCGCCCCCGCCACCTCCAACCAGACCACCACCATCGCAGGCCCCCGCCCCGTCAGCCCCGACCAACACGACGCTGCCGGCGATCAGCGGGACCACCACCCAGGGCCAGACGCTGAGCACCACCAACGGCTCCTGGACCGGCAGCCCCACCAGCTACAGCTACCAGTGGCGTGACTGCAACACCTCCGGCGCCAGCTGCACCAACATCTCCGGCGCCACCAGCAGCAGCTACACCCTGACCAGCAACGACGCCGGCGACACCCTCCGGGTCATCGTCACCGCCACCAACCCCGGCGGCGCCACCCCCGCCACCTCCAACCAGACCACCACCATTGCCTCCAGCGGCGGCACGGGCGGCACCGGCGGCACCCAGACCAACTGCCTGGGGACCACCGGCAGCAGCACGGTCAACTACACCAGCCTGGACAACTGCGGCTACCCGTCGCCGAACACCACTGGCGTCCCGGCCGGGACGAGCCTGACCTCGGTCAGCTCGATCAACTGCAGCAATCAGACCATCAACGCGGTGTCCACCTCCGGGAACGTGACGATCGGCAGCAACTGCACCATCACCGACAGCCGCATCATGAGCGGCCAGATCACGATCCAGAGCGGCGTCACCGGCGTCAACCTGTCCCACGACGAGATCTCCGGGCCCTACACAGGGTCCCCGAACTCGCCGAGCTGCTCGTACTCGAGCTCCAACGGGACCTCGTCCGACGTGATGGCAGAGGGCGCGGCAACCGCCGTCACCCTGAACTACGACTACCTGCACTGCTCCGCTGAGCCCCTCAACGGCAACTTCCAGGTGTCCAACTCCTACATCATCGCCGATGAGTGCTGGGGCCCCTGCGGCTCTGGCAGCACGACCCACAACGAGGCCCTGTACATCGCCGGCGGCGGTAGCGGCGGGACCAAGGTCGAGCACAACACGCTGCTCAACGAGTACTCGCAGACGGCCGGGATCTTCGGCGACGATCACGCCTACGGGCCGATCAAGAACCTGACGATCGACAACAACCTGGTCTCCTGCGGCGGCGACAACGGCGCCATCGCGACCGGCGACTCCGGAGACGGGAACTCGGGCGTGAGCATCACGAACAACCGTCTGTCGTACGTCTACAGCTCGTCGATGCCGGCGGGCGGCTCCAGTGCCGCCAGCTGGAGCGGCAACTACCGCGACGACAACCTCCAGACCGTCGCGGTCGGCAGCTGACCGGCTGACGCGGCAACCAACCACGCGATGCGCGGCCGGCGGACACCCCGCCGGCCGCGCCACGTTAAGGGCCCGGGAGGCGGTCGCGCGATCGGCCGGACGCTAGTCTCGCCGGCTCACGACCAACGCGATGCGGCGAGGAAGTTCGCGCCACGGAAGGACGTTTGTTCTCTGTAATGGGAGCAATTGCAGCTGGAGCCCAGGAGCGGCTGATCGGATCGGATGCCGACGACCGCGACGAGCTGTTCTACCGAAAGATGAGATTCATCCGCCGCTTCGAGGAGCGGCTGCTGGAGCTGTTCGACACCGGTGTCCTGAACGGCACGACTCACGCCTGCATTGGCCAGGAGGCGGACTCTGTCGCCGTCATGGCCCAACTGCAGGACGGTGACCACGTCTTCTCCAACCACCGCTGCCACGGCCACTACCTGGCCCGCACCGGCGATGCCCGGGGGCTCATGGCCGAGATCATGGGCCTTCCCGAGGGCGTCTGTGGCGGCATCGGCGGCAGCCAGCACCTGGCGGCGCCGGGCTTCAAGTCCAACGGCGTGCAGGGCGGGATCGTCCCCGCCGCGGCCGGAATCGCGCTGGCGCAGCAGCTGTCAGGCGGAGACGACATAAGCGTCGTCTTCATCGGTGACGGAACCCTCGGCGAGGGCGCCGTGTACGAGTCGCTCAACCTCGCGTCCCTGTGGCAGCTGCCGCTGCTCGTGGTCCTGGAGGACAACGGCTGGTCGCAGAGCACGCCGTCGCACCTGAACCTTGCCGGCGGTATGCGCGAGCGTTTCGAGGCATTCGGCATCGCCGTGGAGGAGATCGACTCCACCGACATTCACGAGATCGAGCCCGCCGCTCATCGCGCCGTCACGGCGGTCCGGGAGCAGCGCGCGCCGCGCGCCCTGATCATCCACACCTACCGGCTCTGCCACCACTCCAAGAACGACGACAACCGGCCGCGCGAAGAGGTCGAGGCACGTTGGGCGCTGGATCCGCTTCTCATCCACGGCCGGCGGCTGGACGCCGCCACGAGCGCCCGGATCGACGAGGACGTCGCCGAGGCCATCGAGGAGCTCGTCACCGAGCTGACCAGCTCATGATCTACGCACGTGCGCTTGGCGAAGCCCTTCACCGGGCGCTGTCTGACAACGAGAAGGTCGTCCTCATGGGCGAGGACATCGCCGATCCCTACGGCGGCGCGTTCAAGGTCACGCGCGGCCTGAGCACCGCGTTCCCGCAGCGGGTGCGCACCACCCCGATCAGCGAAGGCGCGATCGCGGGCGTGGCCGCCGGGCTGGCGCTGGCCGGATACCGGCCGATCGCCGAGGTGATGTTCGGCGACTTCCTGGCGCTCTGCTTCGATCAGATCCTCAACCACATCGCCAAGTACCAGGCGATGTACAACGGCAACGTAACCTGTCCGGTTGTGATCAGGACCCCATCGGGCGGCGGCCGCGGCTACGGGCCCACGCACAGTCAGAGCATCGAGAAGCATCTGCTCGGCATCCCTCACCTCACGGTCGCCAGCGCATCGCTGGTCCACGACCCCGACGAGGTGCTGCGGCTGCTGTTGGCCTCGGACTCCCCCGCCATCCACGTGGAGCACAAGCTGCTCTACGCCTTGGACACGCTCGGACCGAGCGACCTGGTCGGCGCGACGATGGAGAGTGTCGGCGCACCGTCGACCATCCCGACGATCGCGCTGCGCTACGGACCCCGTTCCGAATGCCAGGCGACGGTGGTCGCCTACGGCTATCAGGCCGAGCTGGCCCGGCGGGTGCAGGCGCGTCTGGCGCTCGAGGAGGAGATCTTCGTGGAACTGCTGGTCGCCGGGCAGCTGGCGCCGCTTGACCTCGACCCGATCGTCGCTTCGGCCGCCGTCACGGGCAGCCTGATCACCGTCGAGGAGGGCACCTCCGGCTGGTCCTGGGGCACCGGGATCGCCGCTGAGACCGGCCGCCGGCTCTTCGGCGAGCTCCGCCAGGCGCCCGAGGTGGTCGCCAGCGGGGCCGACGTCATTCCCAGCGCGCGTCAGGCTGAGCGCGACCTGCTCGTGGGTGAGGAGAGGATCGAGGCGGCAATCAGGGCCGCAGTGCGATGATCGCCGTCAAGATCCCGACGACCGACGTCAACAGCGAGTCGGCCGTCGTCGTCCGTTGGTACGTCGACGACCGTTCGACCGTATCGGCCGGCGACGCGATCGTCGAGGTCGAGACCAGCAAGGCCATCCTTGACGTGGAGGCGCCCAATGACGGGCTCCTCCTGCGCCTTCTGAACGAGGGCGACCAGCTCAAGATCAACGACCCGCTCGGCTACCTGTTCGAGTCCGTCGAGCAGCTCGAGAGCTACGAGCGGGAGCGTGCCGCCGCGGCGTCCGCGCCCTCCGAGCACGCCGGGCGGATCACCGAACCGGCGCGGCGGCGCGCCGCCGAGCTGGGCGTGGACATCGACGAGGTGGCCCGCACCACCACCGAGCTCGTCACCAGCAAGCTGGTCGACGCCTTCGCCGACGCCCAGGCCGTCGAGCGCGGTGACATCGACCTTCCCGATCCGCTCAGCGCGGATCCCGGCGTCAAGCGGCTGCTCCTCATCGGAGCCGGCCTGGGCGCCACTCAGGTGCTCGACATCCTGGAGCACGACCCCGAGCAGCAGGCGGTGGCGATCGTCGACGACGACCGCGCCCGCTTCGGCGACCTCGTGGATGGAGTGCCGGTGGTCGGCAGCTTCGAGCACGCCAAGGCCCTGTTCGCCGAGGGCGCGTTCGACGCGGTCATCATCGCCATCTCCACCTCGGTTCCGGCACGCACCCGCCTGCGCGAGCTGTGTGCCGAGGCCGGCATCCCCCTGGCCAACGCCATCGACCCGACCGCCCGGATCACCCGCGGCGTGAAGATGGGCCTGGGCAACGTGATCTGCGCCAACACCCACTTCGGCGTGGACACCGTGATCGGGGACAACAACTTCATCTCGGCCTACAACTCCTTCGATCACCACAACCAGCTTGGCAACGACATCTCCACCGGCCCCGGGGTCATGACATCCGGCCTCGTCGAGATCGGAGATCGTTGCCGGTTCGGCACCGGGGTGTTCGTGGAGCCGCACGTCCACATCGGCGCCGGCGCGCAGATCGCCTCCGGGGCGATCATCGTGGGCTCGATCCCGGCCGACCACGCGGTCAAGACCAAGGTCATCACGACCTCGGTCGTGCCGCTGCGGCGCTCCTAAGCGCCGCACTGCAGCCGTGCCGCTGCGGCGCTCCTAAGCGAGCGCCGCAGTGCAGCCGCCGAACGCCCGAACTCAGCCGCCGGACGCCGAGATCGGCGACGAGGTCCAGCCTGCCCCTGACGCCCAGTGGGCCGGGAGGCCCGTCAGGTTGGTCCTGAGGCTCGTGTAGCTCGGCCCGCTGCGGTCCGCGTCGCGGAAGCGGATCGTCCCGGCGCCCCTGGGTCCGAGCACCGCGATCCACAGGCGCTCACCGGGCGTCACGGCCAAAGAGGACACGTTGACGACGTTCCAGGCCCCGGCAGTCGGGTCGGTGATCGTCGTCTGCCGCAGAAGCGTGCCCGGCTGGCCGATACGTGAGGAGTCATATACGCCGATGACCACCTGGGAGGCGGTTGAGCGAGGATCCAGCCACAGGTGCAGGCGAGTCAATTGGCCGCGGAAGCCCACGCGGGTGCCGAACGCCTCCGCGGTGCCGGGGGAGTCCGAGTCCCGCGTGTTGCCGATGTTGGCGTCGCCCAACAGCGGCGGCCCGTACACCGCGATCGGGCCGAATGCGGTCGAGTTCGTCCAACCGGGCACCTGGGCGCCGCTGGCGATGTCGAAGCGGAAGACGTCGGGGCCGAAGGGGCTGCTCATCCAGAACGAGGTGCCGTCCGGGTCCAGGGCGAGGTAGCGCATGACGCCACCGACAAATGCGTTGTAGCCGCGCACGAAATTGCCAGCGGCGTCGTAGAGCGTCGCGCCCGTGTCACTTTCGACGAGGAGCTCCGAGTCAGGGAGGACGCGCAGATCATCAGCCTCGGCCGAGGAGACCACGGGGGTTTCCTCGGTGTTGGTGCACACGTTCAGCTGGCCCGAGGTCGAATTGCTGGCATCCCAGACCCCCCAGTACATCGAGCACTGGTCGGGTCCGAGGTCGATCGCCGGAGGCATGAAGCCACCGACGGGGTACGGCGAGACGGTGAACGTCTGCAGCGGGTGTCCTTGGAGGTCGTACTTGGTGAAGGTGGAGAGCGAAGCGCTGGGCTGGCCGCTGACGTACACGTTGTCGTGCCCGTCGACGACGCAGTGCAACCCGGCCTGGTCGGAGGCCCAGCTGGACGGCAGCGCGTTCCCAGAGCTGTCGAAGAGGCCAACTCCGGGCACGACGAGATGAGCGCCGGAAGGGTCGAAGCACAAGGTGTCAGCGCCCGCGGTCCCGGCAAGTGTCTGCTGTAGCACGCCGGTCGGCGAGAACTCCTGCACGCTGCCGCTGCCGGTCAGGAAGACATCGCCGCGCTGAAACGGTGCCGCGCCGAACGCCGAACCGGCCGTCGCGCCGACTGTGATCAACGCCAGGGCGCCCGTCGCCACGACGGACGCGACCCGACTCACCAAACGCCGCCGCGGCGCCCCAGCTTCAATGGACACGGGTTCCCCTCCGATTCCCCACGGTCGTGGTGCTCGCCTGTTGAGCGTTGACGCTACCTCAGCGCTCCTATGAGAACAACGACCCCTTCGGGCGGTTACGTACGCGAGTCCTACTGGTCCGCGACGCTGACCAGGCAGTAGTACAGCGCCGTGAAGTCGCCGGTCGGCGAGGTGAAGGTGTTGATCTGCCCTGCGAGGGGGTGGGTCCGTGGCCGCTCGGACAGCGGAGGCACGGGGTGCTTGGCCGCCGCGGCATGCGCCGCCGTGAAGGCCTTGAGCTCCTGGCGAAGCAGGACGGCCTGGTGCCTGGCCGCCGTGGACGGCGGGGTCTTCACGGCGGGCGGGATCGTCGCCCCAGCGCCGCGGAAGACGATGGTCGCCATCAGCCAGGGCGTCTTGGCGCCGGTGTGCACGCTCGCCGCGGGTCGCTGGCCGGCGCCGATGACGCGGTCCTCGACGAGTTGCTCCATCATCGTGCGCGTCCGCGAGACCCCGAAGCGGCTCGTGAAGCCGTGACCGGCCCTTACTGTGTCGCCGAAGCCCGAATCTGCGTACAGGCCCACCGCGAGCTCGTTGCCCGACGTGGTGACCCCGGTGGCCCCGGAGCTGACAAGCCCGCGGCTCTTGGTGACGCCGCCGCGGCCGACGATCTGGTCCACGGAGGACACCCCGGGCGCCGTGGACAGGCCGGCGTACTCCAGCGCCACCGCGCCGACGTCGGCCTTCCAGCTCGGCGTCACATTGATCGTGGGCTGGGCGCCGGTCCGAGCCGTCACCGCGGCGGTCCAGACGCTCATCTCGGTGCCGTCGGCGGAGCGGCCGCTGAACAGCTGGGTGAACTTGTCACCCGCGGAGTCGGTGATGCTGGCCGCCGAGGCACCGTCCCCCCATGTGGACGTCTGCAGCACGATCCGGTCGCCGTGGGTCACGGCGCCGAGCCGCAGGCGCAGGCGCGTGGTCGTGTCCGAGTAAGCCGAGGCCCGCTGCACGAACGAGGGGCGCGCCGACGCGGCCGGGGTGATCGTGTTGGACTTGGCCGAGGCCGGACCGGCGCCGTGCACGTTGGTCGCCTTGACCCTGAATGTATAGCCCTTGCCGCTGCTCAGCCCGGTGACCGTCGCCGAAGTCGGCGCCGGGTTGCCGGTCACCGTGGTCGGGGCCAGCGCGGTGGTGCCCAGGTACGGCGTCACGGTGTAGCTGGTCACCGGGGAGCTCGAGCTGCTCGGCGCGGTCCAGGAGACGTGCGCGACGCTGCTGTTCACCGCGGCAGCTTTGACAACCTGGGCGCCGCCGGGCGCGCCGCCGGTGCCGGAGCCGACGTTGACGATCGACGCCACCGATGGGACCCCGTTGCTGTTGACGATGAACAGCATGTAGTTGGCCGGCGGGGCCCAATTGCCGTTGGCCGGCATCGTGACGGTGAGGCTGCCCGAGTTGGCGGTGAAGCTCAGCGGCACGAAGTGCTGGGAGAAGTCCATCTGGTGCGTGCTCGTGCCCATGTCGACGAGGTTGACCGACTGGATCGAGGCCGCATCGGGCGTCGAGACGGTGATGTTGGAGCCGTAGGTGGCCGAGCTCGGCGCCGAGGTGATCGATGGGCGCGCGCCCTTGAACAGGTACGGCGGCGAGTAGATCTGCGCGCTGTACTGGCCGGGGAAGCCGGGTGAGGCGTGCCCGCCGCCGGCCACCAGGACCCGGCCGTCGGGCAGCAGCAGCGTGCTGGTGTGGTAGCCCCGGGTCACCGACATCGAGGAGACCGTCGTCCACTGCCCGGTGCTCGGGTCCCAGATCTCGCTCGGAAGGGTGCCGCCCGACATCTCGGACTGACCGTTGGGCAGCGCGGTCTGGGTCTCGCCGCCGACCGCCAGCACCGTGCCGTCGGCCAGCATCTGCATCACGTTGAAGGCGCGCGGGAAGGACATCGGAGCGATCGACTGCCACTGCGGGGTGGCGGCGGTCAGGTCGATGGTGGCCGCATTGGCCTGCGCCGGGCTGGAGGTGCTGAAGCTCGCCGCACCGCCGGCGTAGAGGACCTTGCCGGGCCGGTACATGACCGATCCGCCGTTGACCACGCCGCTCTTGCCGCCGACCTGGTTCCAAGTCTGGGCGCCGACGTTGAGCTCGTAGGAGAGGTCCTCCTGCGGGCCGAGGACGAACACGTTGCCATTGGGCAGCAGGTAGGTGTTGGGGTACTCGAGCTCGTGGATCTGAGAGGTCGAGACGCCCGAGAGCAGGGTCCAGGTGTTGCTCGTCGGGTCATAGACCTCGGGGGTGTCGGCCCACGTGTTGAAGTCGGTCGACTTGCCGCTGATCGCGACGTAGCGGCCGTCGGGGAGCTCGGTCAGGCCCTCGTACCAGCGAGGGTTGTGCATATCGGCCATGCGCGTCCACATGTGGGTATTCGGGTCGTAGATCGACGTGTCGGCGATCCCGAGGTTCCCGGTGGACAGCTCGCCGTAGCCGCCGACGACCAGGATGTCGCCGTTGGACATCTGGGCCATCGCCGAGCAGAAGACGCCGTCGGGCGAGCTGATCGGATTGGTGAACGTCTGCGAGCTCGGGTCGAACTCCTGGCTGGGCTGGGGCTGCTGCCAGGCGTCCCAGGTGAGCACCTTGCCGGTGTCCAGCAGCGTCGAGTGGACCGCCACCAGCGGCCAGTTCATGACCGAGGACCACTGGCCGCCGGGCTGGGGGCCGGGCGTGACCGAATTGGATGCCGACGACTGCGCGCCGGTGCCGTTGGCGTTGGTCGCACTGACCTTGAACGTGTATGCGGTCCCGTTGGTGAGACCGCTCAGGGTGGCGCTGGTCGGCGCCGGGTTGCCCGAGACGTTCGTCGACGGCTGGGCGGTGGTGCCGATGTACGGCGTGACCGTGTAGCCGGTGATGGTGCTGCCGCCGTTCCACGGGGCCGTCCACGTCACGCTGGCGCCGTTGAAGCCGGGGCTGGCGGCAACGTTGGAGGGCTGCCCCGGAGCGGAGTTGGCCGACGCAGGCTGGAACGTGACGTCCACCCAGTAGTTGCTGGCGTTGAAGCTCTGGTTGGGGAACGTCGTTCCCTGTCCGTAGGCGAACACGCCGTTGCCATTGGTGGTGCTGCCGGTGGCCAGCGCGTGCAGGGGGGAGTTGTCGGTCGCGGCGTTGAGCCCGAAGGGCGTTGAGGAATAGTGGCCGTTGGGCGCGTAGTAGGACGCGACGTATGTCGTGCCGGCCGTCACCGCCACCGGACTCGCGAAGGTGACGGTCTGCCACCCGGACGCCGACTCGTTGGTGAACGTCGCGGACTGCAGCAGCTGGCCGCTCGTCGTCCAAAGGCTGCCGATGTGCGTCCCGGTATTGGTCGACGCCTTGTAGAAGCGGATGCCCGTGACGCTGCCCGAGGTGTCGGCCGTGAACTGAACGCCGACGTTGACCGAGCCGCCGTCACCGCCGTCCACCAGCGACGGGGTGCCCGAGAAGTCGAAGATGGTGTTCGCCGGCGTGACCGCGTTCGAGGCGGAGGACTCCGGGCTGGTGCCGGCGGCGTTGGTGGCCTTGACCGTGAACGTGTAGGCGGTGCTGTCGGTGAGGCCTGTGACCACCGCCGAGGTTGCAGAGGCGTTGCTCACCGCGGTCGTCTGCTGGGGCGTCGAGCCGATATAGGGCGTGATCGTGTAGCCGCTGATCGGGCTGCCGCCGTTGCTGCTCGGCGTGTTCCAGCTCACCAGCGCCTGCCCGGTCGCCGGGCCGGCGGTGATGCCGGTCGGGACCGACGGAGCGGTGGCGGGGATGGGCGTGACCGCGTTGGACGGCGCCGAGGCGGGGCCGGTCCCGGCCGGGCTCGACGCCTGGACGGTGAACGAGTAGGTCGTGCCCGGGATGAGACCGCTCACGGTGGCGGTCGTCGCTGGGGAGGAGACGGTGGTGGTCGGCTGCGCGACGCCGTTGACATACGGGGTGACCGTGTAGCTCCCCACCGGGCCGCCGGTGGACGGAGCGGTCCACGAGACCGAGGCGGCCTGGGCCAGCGCGGTGGCCTGGACGTTGGTGGGCGTCCCCGGGGCCGGGACCGACGACGCGGTGGTGAACATCACGTCGACCCAGTAGTTGCTGGCGTTGTAGCTATTGCCTGGGAAGGTGCTCGACCCGCTGTAGGCGAACAGGCCGTTGCCGCCGCTCGCAACGCTCGAAGGGGCGTGCAGCGGGGAGTTGTCGACCCCGTTGGTGAGCCCGCCAGGGGTCACCGAGTAGTGCCCGTTGGGGTCGAAGTAGGAGGCGACGTACGTCGTGCCGGCCGACACCGCCACCGGCGTGGAGAAGGACACGATCTGCCAGCCCGAGGCCGACTCGTTGGTGAAGGTTGCGGTGGCCAGGAGCTGGCCACTGGATGACCAGAGGTTCCCGATGTGGGTCCCGGTGTTCGCCGCCGCCTTGTAGAAGCGGATGCCGGTGACGAAGCCGTTGGTGTCGGCGGTGAACTTCACCCCGAGCTCGAGCGATCCGCCGTCGCCGGAGTCCACGTTCTGCGGGGTGCCGCTGAAGTCAAAGATCGTGTCTTCAGGGGTGACGGCGTTCGAGGCTGCCGACGCGGCGCCCGCGCCACCCCCGTTGTTGGCGGTGACCTTGAAGGTATAGGCGCTGCCGTTGGTCAGCCCGGTCACGGTCGCCGAGGTCGCCGACCCGCTGGACACCTGGAAGGGCGTCTGGGCGGTGGAGCCGATGAACGGCGTGATCGTGTAGCTGATGATCGGCGCTCCGCTGCTCGGCGCCGTCCATGTCACCAGCGCCTCGCTGGAGGCCGGGTTGGCCGTGACGTTGGTGGGCGCCGAGGGAGGCGTGATGGCGAAGGGCGTTATGGCGGCGGACGGCGAGGACGCCGATCCCGTCCCGGCGGAGTTGGTCGCCTTGACGGTGAAGGTGTAGGAGGTCCCATCGGTGAGGCCGGTGACCGTCGCATTCGTCTGGTTGGAGCCCGTCACGATCGCCGTCTGCGCGGTGGAGCCGATGAACGGCGTGATCGTGTAGCTGGTGATCGGGCTGCCGTTGTCGGCCGGCGCGTTCCAGGTCAGGGCGGCGGTCTTGTCGCCCGCGGTCGCGCTGACCCCGGTGGGTGTCGCGGGCGCCGACGCGGCGGACGGCGGCGCGAACAGCACGTCGACCCAGTAGTTGGTGTCGTTGTAGCTGTTGTTGGGGAACGTGCTGGTCCCCGAGTAGGCATAAACGCCGTTGGTCGAGTTCGCTCCACCGGACAACGCGTGCAGCGGCGCGTTGTCGACCGCGTTGCTGAGGCCCCCCGGCGTGGTCGCGTAATGGCCGTTGGGGTCGAAGTACGCCGCCACGTAGGTGGTGCCGGCCGTGATCGCCACCGAGCTTCCGAACAGCACCGTCTGCCACCCTGACGACGTCTCCCCCGTGAACGTCGCCTGGGCCAGGAGCTGGCCGCCGGCGGTCCACAGCGTCCCGATGTGGGTCCCGGTGTTCGCCACCGACTTGTAGAAGCGCAGGCCGGTGATCGCGCCGCTCTGATCGGCGGTGAACCGCGTGCCGATCTCCACCGAGCTTCCGTCGCCCGAGTCGGCGGCCTGGGGCTGGAGGCCGAAGTCGAAGATGGTGTCCCACGGGGTCACCGAGGGCGACTGCGTGGACGCGGGTCCGGTCGCTGCCCCGTTGGTCGCCGTGACCGTGAAGGTGTAGGCCTTGCCGTCGCTCAGTCCACCCACGTTGGCGGTGGTCGGCGCGGGGTTGCCGTTGACGGTCGTGGTGCCCAGGGCGGTGCCGTTCAGGAAGGGCGTCACCGTGTAGCTGGTGATGGTGCTGCCGCCGTTGCTGGTCGGCGGCGACCAGGACACCTGGGCCTGGCCCGAGGCGGGGCTGGCCACCACGCCCAGCGGCGCGGTGGGCGCCGTGCCCGGGGCCGGCGTCACGCTGCCCGAGGGCGCCGAGGCGGGGCCGGTTCCGGCGCTGTTGATCGCCTGGACGGTGAAGGTGTAGGCGGTCCCGTTGGTGAGGCCGGTGACGCTCCCGCTCGTCTGGCTGGATCCGGTCACCGTCGGCGTCTGCGCCGTCGAGCCGATGAACGGGGTGATCTTGTAGCTGGTGATCGGACCGCCGTTGTCAGGGGGCGCGGTCCAGCTCAGCACCGCGCCGTTGGCGGCGCCGGTGGCCGACACGCCGGTGGGCGCCCCGGGGGGCGAGGCCGCCGACGGCGGCGCGAACAGCACGTCGACGTCGTAGGAGTTGTCGTTGAAGCTCTGGTTGGGGAATGTCGTCGACCCCGCGTAGAGGAAGACGCCGTTCCCGCCGCTCACGTTTGCGCTGGCGGGAGCCGTCAGCGGTCCGTTGGTGATAGCGCTGGCCAGGCCGCCCACCGTCGCCGAGTAGTGGCCGTTGGGCGCGTAGTAGCCGGCGACGTAGGTCGTGCCCGCCGTGACCGCGATCGACGCTGGGAAGGCGACCGTCTGCCACCCGGACGCCGTCTCGTTGCTGAAGGTGGCGGACTCGAGCAGCTGGCCGCTCGCTGTCCACAGGCTGCCGATGTGCGTCCCGGTGTTGGTGGATGCCTTATAGAACCGGATGCCGGTGACGGCGCCGCTCTGTGTCGGGGTGAACTTGACCCCGAGCTCCACCGGCGTCCCGTCACCCGAGTCGATGATCGACGGCGTGCTGTTGAAGTCATAGATCGTGTCCCAGGGAATCGTCGCCGCCGACGGCGTCGATTCGGGGCTCGTGCCGGTGGCGTTCGTGGCCTTGACCGTGAAGGTGTAGGCCGTGCCGTTGGTGAGCCCGCTCACCAACGCGGAGGTCCCGGTCCCGGTCACGGGGAGCGCACCCTGCGCCGTCGAGCCGATGTAGGGCGTGATCGTGTACCCGGTGATGGAGCTCCCGCCGTTGTTGGACGGCGCCGTCCAGGAGACCATCGCCTGGTTACTGGCCGGCGTCGCGGTGACGCCGGTGGGAGCCGACGGTGCCGCCGCCAGCGCCACCCCCGTGTTGAGTGCGAACACCACGGCGGCCACCACTACGATCGCCACCCGGCGAGCTTCCCAATGTCTTGCAGCGGCACCCATGCCGAACACTAAACGAAGGTCCCCATCTTGAACTTCCGCGCCCCCGTCGCCAAGTTATGCCGCTTGGGCCATCACGTGGCCGGCGAGGCGCTCCAGCACGTAGTCCTGGTGCTCCTCGGGAAGCTCGGCGTACAGCGGGAGCATCACGACATCGGCTGCTGCCGCCTCGGTGTGGGGCAGGTCCACCCGGGTGGTGGCGTATGCCTGCTCCATATGGATCGCCATCACGCCGCGGCGGGTCGGGATCCCGTCGGCGAGGAGACGGCGCATCAGCTCGTTGCGACTGACCGGGGAGCCTGCCCCGAGGCGCACGCAGTAGGACTGCCAGGTGCGGTGGGCGTACTCGGGGGTGTAGGGCGCCTCGAGGTGCGGGATGTGGCGCAGTGCCTCGTTGTAGCGCTCGGCCAGGCGACGGCGGCGCTCGAGGACCTCGTCGAGCACCTCCATCTGGCACAGGCCCATCACGCCCTGCATGTCGGTCATGCGGTAGTTGAAGCCCGGCTCGGGATAGGTCTCGATGACGACCTGATCGGTGTTGTGGCGAGCGAGATCGGACACGCTCATACCGTGCTGGCGGATGCGCCGCAGGCGCTCGCCCAGCTCCGGGTCCTGGACGGTGATCACGCCGCCTTCGCCGGTGGTGATCACCTTGCGGGGGTGCAGCGAGAAACAGGCGATGGGCCCGATCGACCCGACCGGCCGGCCCTTGTAGGCGGCGCCGATCGCGCAGGCCGCGTCCTCCACGAGCTCCAGCCCGTAGCGCTCGGCGAGCGCCAGGAAGGCGTCCATGTCCGCGGGCAGGCCCACCTGGTGCACAGGCATGATCGCCTTGGTGCGCGGCGTGATTGCCCGCTCGGCGGCGACCGGATCCAGGTTGTAGGTGAGCGGGTCGATGTCCGCGAACACCGGCGTGGCCCCGCAGTGCAGCACCGCGTTGGCGGTGGCGATGAACGACAGCGACGGGACGATGACCTCATCGCCCGGCCCGACGCCCGCGCCGTGCAGCGCCAGGTGCAGGGCGGTGGTGCAGCTCGTCGTGGCGATCGCGTCGGCGGCGCCCACACGCTCGGCGAAGGCCTGCTCAAACGCGCGGACCTTCGGGCCCTGGGAGATCCAGCCGGTGGCGATGACCTCGGCCACTGCCGCCCCTTCGTTGCCCGTCAGGTACGGCCGGGCGAACTGGACCTGTGTCATGACACCACCGCCACGGCCTCGGGCGCGCGCTCGGCGCGCCACCACTCCACAAGGCGGCGCAGGCCGTCCTCGATGTCGATCTCGGCTGTGAAGCCGAGCAGGTCGCGGGCCTTGTCGATGTCGGCGAGGCGCCGGGTCACCGCGGACGCGGCACGCGCCGGGCCGAACTCGACCTCCAGGTCGGACCCCATGGCCGCGATCAGCATCTGGGCCAGGTCGAGCAGACTCGTCTCAACGCCACAGGCGATGTTGAACACCTCGTCCATCACGTCGGACTCGGCAGCCAAGATGTTGGCGCGCGCGATATCGAGGATGTTGACGAAGTCCATCGTCTGGGAGCCGTCGCCGTTGATGATCGGCGCCTGCCCGGCGGCGATGCGCTCCATCCAGCGGACGAGCACCTCGGTGTAGACGCCGTAGATGTCCATGCGCGGGCCGTAGACGTTGAAGTAGCGCAGCGCGATGTAGTTCAGCCCGGAGGTCTGGTGGAACGCGCGCATCAGGCCCTCGTTGTAGGCCTTGGCGGCGCCGTAGAGCGTGTCGTTGGCGTATGGGTGGTGGCTCTCGTCGGTCGGGAACACCTCGGCTTGGCCGTATACCGACGCCGAGGACGCGGCGACGAGCTTGCGCACGTTGTGGTTGACGGCGGCCTCGACCACGTTGAAGGTGCCGTTGACCAGCACGTCGTTGGCCAGTCGCGGCTCCTGCACGCACTGGGTGATGCGGATGGCCGCCTGATGGAAGATGACGTCGATGCCGGTGGCGAGCTCGTCGACCAGCGAGCGGTCGCAGATGTCGCCGTCGACGATCCGGACGTTGCCGTTCGCGGTCGCCCAGGAGAGATTGTCCCTCCGCCCGCGCACGAAGTTGTCGATGACGATGATCTCAGCTGCTCCGGCTTGGACCGCCAAGTCAGCGAGGTTGGAGCCGATGGCGCCCGCGCCACCTGTGATTAGGACGCGTTCGCCGCGCAGTGAATGACAGCTCATGGCTATTGAACGCGCATCGCGACGCCGATCTTCCGCAGCGGCGGCGGGCGGATCTCCTGAAAGCAGGAGCGCGGGCGAGTCAGAGCTCGCGCAGCACGCGGGCCGGATTGCCGGCCGCGATCACGTCCGCGGGGATGACGCCGGTGACGACGCTGCCGGCGCCGATCACCGAGTTGGCGCCGATGGTGACGCCCTTGAGAATCTTCGCCCCGTCCCCGATGAAGACGTTCTCCCCCAGGTCCACCGGGGCCATACGGGGACTCCCGCCCCGCCGGCGGTCCGGGTGCAGTTCGTGGAAGTCGCTGTCGAGGATCTCCACGTGGGACCCGATGAGCGCCTTGGCGCCGATCCTGATGCCGGCGCCCTCGCTCTTGATGTAGGCGTTGTTGTTGACCTGGGCGCCGTCACCGAACTCGATGACGGCGTGCGGCGGGGTGGCCTCGACGTGGCAGTAGCCCGTGTGGAACCCCACCGACGTGCGCCAGCCGAACTCCACCTGGCGCCCGATGATGATCTGTCCGTGACCCAGGAACAGGACCGGCTGGAGGACCACCGGCGTTCCGTCCACGCGACGGCAGGTAGAGAGGACCTGGTATTTCCAGATTCGCGGGCGTGTGAAGAACGGCCCCAGGCGGGCGCCGCCTTTCACGCCTTCAGGTGGCTGAGCGCCGTCGCCGCCAGGGCCCGGGCGGCCGCGCAGGGCGCGCTCACGGCGATCGCCTTGCCGCCACTCAACCTCAGATACAGCTGAGGCGACCCAAGCTTGCCGCAGTAGGTCTGATGCCCGCCGACGGTGGCGGTCTCAACCTCGTGCATGTTCTTCAGCTGGGTCTTGACGCTCACTGCCTCAACCGCGAGGGTGACGACCTGCTTCTGCTGGCCGACCTTCATGATGCACGTCGGGCCCAGCGGCGCCTCGGTCTGCACGACCGTCGCGCCGAGGATCGTCGATGCCTCCGTTCGGCTCACCAGCCGGCACGGGTTCGGCGCGGTGATCGCCGGCATCTCGGGCTCGTCCGGGCCGCCACGAGCCTTATGCGACGAGGGCTTGGAGACCACGTCGACGGCACGCAACTGGGTCTTGGCGCCCGTCTTGGCCTGAGAGCTTCCCTTGCCGGCACCAGACCCGGCAGCGGCGCTCCCGGAGGTGCCGGAGCTCTTGGACTTCGACCCACTCGTCCCCGTGATCACGCTGCTCGACGACTGGCCGGCGCTGGCCTGGGCGGATGCAGCGGGCGCGGCGGCGCTGCCGCTGCTGCTCGCCACGGACGCCTGCTGCGGGGATGAGCCGCCGCACCCGGCCAGGGCCAGGGCCGCCGCGGCGACGGTCAGCAGTCCGGTGGCAGCGCTGGCTGCCGACTTGCGTGCTCGAGTCTGTGCCATGGGGGCCTGCCTCTTACGGGGACGTGTAGAAAACATCGATCCAGTAGTTGGTTGCGTTGTAGGAACTCGTGGGGAAGGTGTTGCCGGCGCCGTAGTTGTAGACGCCGTTCCCGCTCGTGGAGTTGGCGACGCTCGACAGCGGGCCGTTGATCACGGCCGAGCTGAACGCGCCCCGGTGACGAGGAGTAGTGGCCGACCGGGTCATAGACCGAGGCCACATATGTCGTGCCCGAGGTCACCTGCACGGGGCTTGAGAAGTAGACCTGCTGCCAGCCCGAGGCGGTCTCGCCGCTGAACGTGGCCGTCCCGAGCAGCTGGCCGGTGGCGCTCCACAGGGTGCCGACGTGGCTCCCCGTGTTGGTCGAGGCCTTGTAGAAGCGGATGCCGGTGATCGAGCCGTTGGCGCTGGGGGTGAACTTCATCCCCACGGTGATCGCGGAGGCGTCGCCGGAGTCGACGTTGATCGGAGCCCCGGTGAAGTCCAGGATCGTGTCCTGCGGCGTCACGGCGGCGCTGGCGCCTGACGCCGGGCTCGCGCCCGAGGCGTTGGAGGCCGTCACGGTGAACGTGTACGCCGTGCCGTTGGTGAGGTTGCTCACCGTGGCGCTGGTGGCCGAGCCGTTGTTGACCTGGACTGGCAACTGTGCGGTGGTTCCGATATAGGGAGTGATCGTGTAGCCGGTGAGCGACCCGCTGCCGGTATTGGCCGGGGCTGTCCAACTGACCAACGCCTGGGTCGTCGCGGGACTTGCGCTGACGTTCTGCGGGGCGCTGGGGGTCAGCGCGCCCGTCGGCGTCACCGCGTTGGAGGCAGCCGAGGCCGGGCCCGAGCCCGCCGAGTCCGACGCGGTCACTTGGAACGTGTACGCGGTGCCAGGCGTGAGCCCCGTCACGGTCGCGTTGGTGGCCGCGGGGGCGCCGTTGATCGTCGTCGACGGCTGGGCCGTGCTCCCGATGTACGGCGTAACGGTGTAGGACGTCACGGGGCCACCTGTGGGCGCCGACCAGGAGACCGACGCGGCGCCGGCCTGCGCGGTCGCCGTCGGCGTCCCCGGGGCACCGGGCACGGTCGCGGGCGCGAACAGGACGTCAACCCAGTAGTTGGTGGCAGCGAAGCTGTTGGTCGGCAACGTGGTGGAGGCACTGTAGGAGAACACTCCGTTGCCGCTCACCGCGTTGGACACCGCCTGCAGAGGCGAATTGGTGAACGCGGTGTTGAATGCGTTCATCGTCGACGAGTAGTGGCCGCTCGGCGCGTAATAGCCGGCGACGTAGCTGGTGCCCGCCGACACGATCACCGGGCTGGAGAACTGGACGTACTGCCAACCCGAGGCGGTCTCGCTGGTGAAGGTCGCCTGCGCGAGCAGGGTCCCGCCCAGCGTCCACAGACTTCCGACGTGCGTGCCGACGTTGGCGGGCGCCTTGAAGAAGCGCAGGCCGGTGATCGTGCCATCCGCGGACGAGGTGAACTTCACGCCGAGCTCCGCCGACGAGGCGTCGCCGGTGTCGACGTTGACAGGACTGCTGCTGAAGTCGAACAGCGTGTCGTCGGGCGTGACCGCCGGCGATGCCCCCGACGCCGTGCCGGTCCCCGCACTGTTGACGGCGGCCACCTTGAACGTGTAGGCGGCGCTGTTCGTCAGCCCCGTGATGTTGGCGGTGGTGGGCACCGGGGAGCCGGTGACCGTCGTCGAGGTCTGTGCCGTGGTGCCGATGTAAGGCGTGATGGTGTAGCCGGTGACCGGCGCCCCGCCGTTGTTGGTGGGGGCGGTCCAGCTCACCTGCGCCTGCGAGCTCGCGGGCAGGGCGCTCACGCCGCTGGGCGCACCGGGGGTCCCCGGCGGCAGCGGCGTGATCGCGTTGGACGCCGTGGAGGCAGGCCCGGAGCCCGAGGAGTTAGCCGCCGTGACCGTGAAGGTGTAGGAGGTGCCCTGGTTGAGCCCGCTGACGGTGCCGCTGGTGGCAGGAGCGTTGACGGTGGTCGGGGTCTGCGCCGTCGAGCCGATGTACGGCGTGATGACGTAGCTCGCCGGGGCGCCTCCGCCGCTCGGAGCCGTCCAGCTCACCCCGGCCGCGCCGGGCTGTGCGGTGGCGCTGGCACCGGTGACCTGGCCGGGCTTGGGCGGCGGAGCGTAGAGCACGTCGACCCAGTAGTTGGTCGCCTGGTAGCTGTTGTTCGGGAACGTGCTGCTCCCGCCGTAGGCGTAGACGCCGTTGGCACTCGTGCTGTTGGGGACGACGTGCAGCGGCGGGTTGTCAAAGCCGGTGCCGAATGCGTTCATCGTTGACGAGTAGTGGCCAGCGGGGGCAAAGTAGCCAGCCACATAGGTCGTGCCAGCGGTGATACTCACCGGCGAGGCGAAGGTCACGGTCTGCCACCCCGACGCGCTCTCGCTCGAGAAGGTGGCGGACGCCAGGAGCGTCCCGCTCGCCGACCACAGGCTCCCGATGTGGCTGCCGGTGTTCGTGGCGGCCTTGTAGAAGCGGATGCCGGTGATCGTCCCGGGCGTGTCGGCGGTGAACTTGACGCCGAGGGTGACCGACGCGGCGTCGCCGGTGTCGACGTTCACCGGGGTCCCGGTGAAGTCGAACAGCGTGTCCTCCGGCGTCACTGCGGCCGACGCGCTCGAGGCGGCGCCGGTCCCACTGCTGTTGGTGGCTGCGACCTTGAAGGTATAGGCGGTGCCGTTGGTGAGACCGGAGACGTTGGTGCTGGTAACCGAGGCACCCACGGTGCTCGCGGTCTGAGCGGTCGTGCCAACGAAGGGCGTGATCGTGTAGCCGGTGATCGGCGCCCCGCCGTTGCTGGCCGGCGGGGACCAGCTCACGAGCGCCTGGCTGGTGGCGGGAGTCGCCGTGACGGACTGCGGCGCCGTCGGCGTGCTCGGCGGTAGCGGCGTCACCGACGCCGACTGCGCCGACACCGTGCCGCCGCCCGTCGAGTTGGTCGCCTGCACCGTGAACGTGTAGGCGGTGCCGGCCGTCAGCGGGCTGATCAGCGTGCTGGTGGTGCTCCCCGATACGGTCACGGGCGTCTGCGCCGTCGAGCCGATGTATGGCGTGACCACGTAGTTATCCACGGGCCCCCCGTTCGACGGGGGAGACCACGAGACGGTGACCCCAACCGGTTGGGCGGTACCCGTGACGCCGGTGACCTGGCCCGGCGCGGTCGGCCCGGCGTAGATGACGTCGACCCAGTAGTTGGTGGCGTTGAAGCTGCTCGTGGGGAAGGTGGACGTGGCGGTGTAGGCGAACACGCCGTTGGAGCTCGCGCTGTTGGCGATCGCGCTCAGGGGCGGGTTGCTGAAGGCCGTGGCGAACTGGTTGGGCGTCGAGGAGTAGTGCCCGTTGGGCGCCAGATACCCGGCCACATACGTCGTCCCTGCGGTGACGTTGACGGGGGTCGAGAAACTGACCTGCTGCCAGCCGGACCCCGTCTCGCCCGTGAAGGTCGCCTGCGCCAGGAGCTGGCCGCTGGCCGTCCACAGGCTGCCGACGTGCGTGCCGGTGTTGGCCGCCGCCTTATAGAAGCGCAGACCAACGATCTGGCCCTCGGTGGACGAGGTGAACTTGACCCCCAGCTCGGCGGAATTGCCGTCGCCCGAGTCGATGTTCTGGGGCGTGCCGAAGTCCAGGAGCGAACTCTGGTTGGCGACCGTCAGCGCGTTGGACGGGGGCGAGACGGCCGAGGTCCCGGAGCCGTTCGTGGCCTGGACGGTGAAGGTGTAGGTAGTCCCCGCTGTCAGTCCGGTGATCGTTGCGGCGTTGGCGGGCGCGTTGACCGACACGGTCCCCTGTGCGACGCCGTTGACGTACGGCGTGATCGTGTAGCTCGCCGGCGGGCCGCCGGTGGGTGTCGACCATGAGACCGTGGCCCCCTTGAAGGCCGGCGAGGCCGTCACGCCGGTGACCTGCCCGGGCGCCGCCAGCGGCGCGAAGATCGGGTCGACCCAGTAGTTGGTGGCCGAGCTCGTGCTCGTCGGGAAGGTGTTGGTGGCGCCGTAGTTGTACAGGCCGTTGACGTTGACGCCCGTCGCGCGCAGCGCCGAAACCGGGCCGCTGTTGACCGTGCTGCCACCCAATCCGGGCGGCGACGGCGGCGGATAGAAGTAGCCGGGCGTCGACGAGTAATGGCCGTTGGGCGCGAAGTACGTGGCGACGTACGTGGTCCCAGGACCGATCGCCACCGCGCTCGGGAAGCTCAGCGTCTGCCAACCGGAGGCGGTCTCGTTGGTGAACGTCCCCTGCGTCAAGAGCTGGCCGGTGGAGGTCCACAGGCTGCCGACGTGGGTGCCCGTGTTGGTCGAGGCCTTGTAGAAGCGCACACCGGTGATCGACATAGCCTGACTCGTCGTGAACTGCACGCCCACGGTGATGGCGTTGGCGTCGCCGGTATCGACGTTGTACGGGACCAGGCTGGTGCCCCAAATCGAGCAGGGACACGCGACGGTGACCGTGCGGGCGTCCGAGGGAGACTCGAGGTTGCCGCTGTCGTCGACAGCACGGGACTCGATCGTCGTGCTCGGATAGCCATGGGCGTTCCAGGCGTAGGTCCAGCTGACGGTCGTATTGTCCTGGCCCAAGATCGTCGCCGGGTGCCAGCTGGTGCCGCCGTCGGTGGAGACCTCCACGCCGGCCACCACACCTCCGCCCGCGTCCGTGGCGGTGCCGGTGACCGTAATGACGTTGCCGTCGTTGACCGTCGCTCCGGCGTTCGGGCTCGTGATCGACGACGTCGGTGGCGATGTGTCGGTCGAGGCCGTGGAGGCCACCATCCCGCTCATCAGTGTCGAGGGCTGAGCGCCCATGTCGCCGAGCACGTTGATCGTCGCCTGCTGCATGTTGGGGTCGACCACGCTCGACGGCCCGGGGTTGTCGGCGTCCAGTCCCCACGCCCAGTCGACGGTCCCGGTGTCGAACACCAGGGCTCCGCTCGATGCCCGGTACTCGGTGAGGTGGTGGGTGCCCGTGGTGTTGTCGACCTCGGTCGTCCCGTAGTCGCCGTAGAACGCGTTGACGCCGGTGAGCGTGGTGGACGACATGTCGAACTCGCCCGGCGGCCGGAAGCCGTCGTCGGCGTCCATGTCCCACTCGAAGCCAAGGGTGTCGCCTCCGGGATCGAGCGTCAGCGACTGCCCAGAGGTGAGCTTGGCCACGGCCGTGTTGCGCCAGATCCGCAGGTGCGCGTATTGCGCAGGCACCGTCAGATCGCCGCTTCCCGAGTCGACCATGCCCAACTGGCCGGTCAGCGCGTTCTCGGGCTGACCGCCATCGGCCGGCGGACTGAACCGCGGATCTCGCCACGTGCCCGTCCAGGTGGGCGGGTCGTTGGGATCCGTCGGGGCGTTGAAGTGGGTCTCCTTGTAGCTCGTCAGCGTGCGGAAGGCCGTGTTCGAGCCGTCGATGCTCGGGCCCCATCGGGTCTTCCAGAACATCAGGTTGCCGCTGAAGAACGCCAGGTTGACGCCGGCGTTGACCGCCGCCTGAACCGCGTTACGCTGCTCCGCGGACCAGTACTCGTCGTGGCCGCTGGACATGAAGACCTTGTGGCCGAGCAGCTGGCCCGGGCTCTGCGCGATGCTGTTCTCGCTCGTGTAGTCGATGTTGTAGCCGTTGCGCTCCAGGAAGCGGATCATCGGGTACTCGGCCCAGAACAGCTCCTTCTCGTTCTGCCCGAAGCTGATCGTCGTGGGGATGCTGAAGGGGCGGTTGTAGGAGACTGCGAACGCGCCCTTGTAGCCGCCGGGGTTGCCGGGCGGGCACACCGCATTGCAGACGTAGAGGCTGTTGCCGCCGTAGTCGTTGTAGGCCTCCCACGTCGCGTCGGAGGTCTGGAGGATGATCGGGGCGGTACCCGTGTCGTTGCGTACGACGAAGACGATGTGGCTGCTCTCGCCCGCGATCGGCTTGGCGTCGTCGCGGACCAGGTGGGCGATGTACACGCCGGAGACGGCGTTGGACGGGACGGTCCACGAGGCCGACACGGCCCAGTTGCCGCAGTCGATCTCGCCGGTCGAGGACTGGGTGATACACGCCGGCTGGCTCTGGGGCAGGGTCACCGACGGCCGGATCCCGGCCTGGACCATCCGCGCCCCGTTGCCGCCGTAATACCCGATCCGCAGGATGTCGATGTGGTACGAGGTCGAGGTCGTCTTGATCTTGAATTGCTCGGTCTGACCGACATTGACGCTCATCTGCGTCGCGAAGCCCTCGATCGACGGGTCGTCGGGCGTGCCGGGCTGCCAGTCGCTCTCGGGGTCGCCCGGGAGCGCGTTCTCACACGCGATCGGGTTCGCCGCGGTGCTGCAGTCGGCCAGCGCGGCGCCGGCGCGCGCCAGTGACAGCCCAAGGAGGGCGCACAGCAGCGCGAGGAGGAGGGTGAGCGACCGGCGCGGTACACCGATGCGCCGCCACGAGGGCTGGCTTGGGTAAGCGGATGCTTGGGTCATACCGGTCCTAACGACAAGGGAACGCGCGACGCTCACGGTAACTTTTGGGGGGGTTTCGCGGCGTGCAGAAACTGAACGCTCCGGGGCTCTTAACCCGGTGCCAATCAAGCTCTCACCCTCAAGTTGAGCCTTAGGAACTGCACTTGAGAAACGGAGTGCCGGGGGTCCCGCAGACGCCGGTCTGCAGGCCCGAGCCGACCCAATCGCCGGCGGTACGAGCGCCCGGCGGGACGAAGAAATAGCCGCCACCCACCGGCGTGATGTAGTCGATCATGGGCTCGCCGTCGAGCCGGCGCTGGACGGTGGCGAATTGGGTCTCAGGGTCGCGGTTGTAGGCCACGAAGGCGAGGCCCTGGTCCAGCTGGCCGGCGGCGTCGAAGCCGCGTGAGTAGTTGTAGCCCCGGCGCAGGATGCGCTGATCGGCGGTGGGCGGCGTCCGCGGATTGGCCAGGCGGATGTGGGCGTCCAGCGGGATGCGATTGCCCTTGGGGTCGAGGTCGTAGCGGGGGTCCTCGAACTCGTTTGTCCCCCCCAGGGGTGCGCCGCTGTTGCGCGACCGTCCGATCATGTTCTCCTGCTCGCGCAGCCCGACCCGGTCCCAGAACTCGACGTGCATGCGGATGATGCGCACGACCTGGTAGGTCCCGCCCACCGCCCAGCTGGGCTCCTCGGAGCCCGTCCAGACCAGCCGGTTCATCAGTGCCTGATCGGTCACATCGGGGTTGGCGGTGCCGTCGCGGAAGGCGAACAGGTTGCGCGCATTGCTCTTGGGCGTGGGGCCGCGGTCGGCGGAGCTGAAGCCGTCGATCGTCCAGCGGAGCTGGAATGCGCCCCGTACCGTGCGCATGATCTCGCGCACCGTGTGGACGACGGTGTCGCGCTGGTTGGCGCAGATCTGGAGCATGACGTCGCCGTGCGATTGGGCGGGGTCCAGGTCGTCCACGGCGAAGGTCGGCATCGGCGTGAGCGCCCGCGGGCGTAGACGGCCCAGGCCGTAGCGGTGGTCGAACAGCGAGGCACCGAAGCCGATCGTCACCGCCAGCGAGTCCGGGGCGTTGACGGGCCCCAGCGTGCCAGAGTCCTCCGGTGGCGCCTCGACCTCCAGCAGGGGCACCGGGCCGCCCACGGCGAGCTCCTGAGCGCGATGGCTGAGCGCCTGGAGCGCCTGGAGCAGCGTCTGCTGGTCGCCGGCCACCGCGTCGAGTGCCACGAAGCTTGCCTGTGCGGGCTTGGGCGTCACCACGCCGGCCTGGTGCACCCCGGTGAACGGGGTCTGCTCGGCGAGCTGCTGCTGGGTCAGGCGCCACTGGGCGGACGGACCGAGCACCGACGCCTCGGCGGTGCCGTCCGCGGCGCCGGGCCGCAGCTCGGCGGCGCCGATGCCGACCCCCGCGCCGACGACGGCGGCGGTGCGGGTGAGAAACGCGCGACGCCCGATCCCGCTCATGGGATGATCTTCACCGCGCTGCGCGGGATCGAGGGAATAGTGGGCGGCAACGAGGTCTCGAGCATGCCCGGGATCTGGGCGAGTGCCTCCAGCGCCTCCCCCACCGCCGCGTCAAGCTGCTCCGCTTGGCTCTGGGTCAGCTGCCGGTTGGTGGGCAGCGTGCCTCCGTGGGCCGCCGCCAGTGCGTTGAGGACATCCTGCACGTGTCCGAGCTCGGTCTCCTGGACCGACGTGCTGATCAGCGGCTGGAGGGTGGCGAGGACCTCTTTGGTCGCCACGATGCCCGACGCGGTGCCAAGCACGCCCTCCTGGCTCCAGGGGACATCGCTGCCGCTGAGCAGGTCGCGTACGGCGTCCTCCAGGATCTCGTGCGCGCGGGTCGCGTAGTCCAGCGGGATGATCGTGGTCTTGGCCAGAGCGGTGCGCAGCGCGTCCACGTTGTCCTCCAGCGTGGTCACCACCGCCGCCAGCGACTGCGGCGACTGACCGGTCCACAGCCCCCATTCGATCCGGTGAAAGCCGGTGAAGCCCGGATTCGACGTGCCGCCGGGCAGGCCGCCCGGGACCCCATCGATCGCGTCGTTGAGGTCGGAGACCGGTCCCTCCAGATACACGGCGCCGAGATGCAGATAGTCGGCCCACGCGGTCGCCCAGGCGCGCTCCGAGCCCGCGCGATCGCCAGTCGCCAGCACGGACTTGAGCGTGGCCAGCGGCCCGGCAAGAGCGGTGAGCTGAGCGCGCGAGTAGGCGATGTACTGCGCCACCGGCTTGGCGAAGCTCGCTGCCGAGACCACGATGTGCTCCGGCGGCAGCGTCGGGGTCGTCCCGTCCTTGGGCGGGTACAGGAACGTCCTGCTGAAGACGTGCGGCGCCATTTCGCTGTACTGCGCGGCAGGCGCCACCGCGGGCTTGGCCGCGGCGACACTCGCCGCGGACGCGCCGGGTTCCGACCCCGATCCTCCCCGCAGCACACCGATGCCAAGGAACACCGCGATTGCGGTGCCGAGCGCGATCAGCGTCGGCCGCAGCCATCGATCAGCGCGAAAGGTCATTCTCATAAATCAACGCCCGGCCGTCGACGAGGCTTGCGCCGCCCGCGGCACGTGCGTCCGCGGGCGACTGGCCGCCGCCCCTACGCGGGCTTGTGCATCACCATCACCATGTCGGTGAAGGCGATGGTCACCCTGCCCAGGGAGGCAAATCGAACGAGCGACGCGAGAGCGGCGAACAGCCGGCCCTTGAGCCGCAGCTTGCGGCGGATCCGCTTCTGCGGCCACGCCTCGAATTCGGCGAGGAACTCGACCGTCAGGCCGTTGGCCGCCGCCTGACGCCGCAGCGCCTTGGGGGTCAAAGAGCGCGAGAGGACCGTCGGGAACGCCTCGTGCTGTGGTCCCGCGCCGAACACGCGCGACCACATCCAGTCATGGAACCGCTGCGGGGTGTACTTGGTCACGAGGCCCTTGACGCTGGCGACGTGCGGGACGGCGACGACGAGCACCCCGCCCGGCCGCAACGCGTCGACGAACTTCTGGACCACGATGACGGGATCGGCGATGTGCTCGAGGACGTACCAGCAGATGATCGCGTCGAAGCGATCACGCCCGAGGTCGTAGGTCTGCAGATCGCCGACCAGCGCCTCGTCGAGGTCGGGGCGCAGCTGCGCCGCATCGATGTCGATGCCGACGACGTAGGTGTCGTCAGCGACCGGGACGACGAGGCGCTTGCCGCAGCCGGCGTCCAACACCTGCACCGGACGCGTCTCGGGGAGCAGCTCCTCCAGGCATGCCTGCAGGCGTCCCCGGACCTCGTCGTCGACCGGATCCAGGGACCCGAGGCGGTCGATGGGGGCTGAGTGGGCGTGTTCGAGTAGTGACGTGGTCATATGCGGATCCAACGTTTTGTGGCCGGGGCAACTTGCAGCGCGTCGCGTGCCGCGCGTGGTCCGCGCCGGGCGCAGGCGGTGAGCGCAGACGACCTGCGCATGGCGCGCCCGGCGTCGGCAGGGCCTGCGTGCGTGACGCATCCGCCGATTGCGATTCGCGGCTGGCCCTAGGGCTCAGCTGTCGGGCTCGCCCGGACGAAGCCGACCGAGAAGCGGCGCCACAGGGCGGACGCTCTGCCCATCGGCACGATCCTCGCCATCGTGCGCTGAAGCTCCCGGGCGGGCCCCGGGAAGGCGATCCGCAGCACCACAAGATAGGCGGCGCCACCCGCAATCCCGACTGCGGCCATCTCCACCAGCGCCGGTACGTGCGCCGACGACAGGCCGACGGCGACCGGCACGGCGACGAGCGCCAGGCAGAACGCGGCGATCGTCGCCGGGGCCACATCGTTCCACAGGTGGCGCAGCGCGTTCTCCGGCATCCGCGAGAGCATCACAACGTAGCTGACGACCAGGAACGCGGTGTGCACCACCGCCGCGGCGATCGCCACCGCCGAGATCCCCAGCGGCGAGACGAACCACACTGCGGTGGCGTAGGCCACGAAGTGGGCCACGCCGAAGCCGAGCATCGCCCGCGAGCGTCCGCCGGCAGCCAGAGCCACCCCGGCGGTGTCGATGACCAGCGTCGACGCCCCGCCGATGGCGAGGATCTGGGTGGGCACGATCACGGCGTCCCAGTCTGGCCCGAGGAACCAGGGGATGAGGACCGGAGCGACGATGGCCAGCAGCGTCAGCAACGGGAACAGCATCATCGTCAGCAGCCGGGTCACCTCGCCCCGCATGTCGGCAAGCTCGGTCTCCGAGCTCGTCCGCGACAGGACCGGGAAGGCGACCGTGACCATCAGGTCCGACACCTTCTTCTGGTACTCGACGCCGAGGTTATAGGCGCGGAAGTAGAGGCCGGCCGACAGCGTCCCCAGGCGTACGCCGACGATCGCGTAGTCACAGTTGCGGAAGCAGGTCCAGCTGATCGCGGCCAACGACGCCGGGCCACCAAACTCGAGCACCTCGCGCGCTTTGCGCCACAACAGCCGCGGCGCCGGCGGCGGGGCCCAGATCCAAGCGCCCACGGCGCCGACCACCGCACCGGCGAGCGTCCCGTAGACGATCGACTTGGCGCCGAAGCCGGCGACCGCCAAACCCACCGAGCCTCCGACGCGGAATGCCGTCGAGACCATGTCCAGGATCGTGAGGCGGCGGAACTCGAGCTTACGGCGCAGCGTCGACGTCGGCACGATCGAGATCGCCGTGATGAGGCAGAACGGCGCGGTGAGCCGAACCAGCGACGCGGTGGGGCCGCCGAAGATCGGCTCGGCAATGAACGTCGCCGCCAGCATCATCAGCCCGGCCAGGACGAGCCCGGTGATCAGCGCCAGCGCGTGGCCGGCCTGGATGTGCTCACGATCGGCGCCCTGGCGCTGCACCAGGGCGTTGCCAACGCCCTGGGACTGGATCCCGAGGGCCAGCTCCTGCGCGACGACCGCCACGGCATAGGGGCCGAACTCGGCGGGCGGGATGAGCCGGGCCAGGACGACCATGGAGCCCAGCAGCGACAGCTCGGCCGTCACGCGGCCGATCGAGGTCCACCGCAAACCTCGCAGCGCCGCCGCGCGCAGCTCCTTGTTGGAGGACGGCTCGCCGTCCACCGCCGGCAGTTGGGTCTCATCCCCCTCCTGCGGACGGTCGGCCTCCTGCGCAGCCACTGCATTCTTGGCCTCCTGCACCGCCACCGCATAATCGGCGGCCTGCACCGCGCCTCCCGCCTGGGCTGCCCGGCCGGCAGCCAGGTACTCGGCTTCGAGCTCGGCCAGCATTCGGGGAGGGCGTGTGGTCACGGTGTCCCAGTCGATGTAAGACGCGTTCAACTCCGGCGGGACCGCCGTGCTCCGTTGCCGGCTCAAGGCGCCGAGGCTCCGAGACGCCGCGGATCGATGGCGCCGGTCATCCGGCGGCGCAGCTCGCGGCGGGTGAAGCGCCGGTAGTCGGCGTCCGGGACCCGCTCGGTGCGGCGCACCGCAGCACGCACGTACCCGTAGAGATACGCGACGCCCGAAAGGACCCGGGGTGGGGTCGCCGCCAGCCGGACCGCGCGCAGCGCGACCCACAGCGGCGTGTAGTGAGCGATGTAGGCACACTCGCCGACGCGGGCGCGACCGCGCAGGACGCCGTCGGCGCTGCTCAGCGGCCGCCGGTGGATCGACACCAGATCGGTGAAGCTATAGCTGCGAAAGCCCTTCATCCGGGCGTAGGTCTCGTCGATGGTGTCCCAGCCCAGCCGCTCCTGGACGCCGCCGATGGCCGCGAAGCACCGTCGGGTGTAGAGCTTGAGCGCCCCGTGGACGTGCGATCGCGGGATCTTGATCGGGCGCATCGAGCCGTCGGGCTGTGGCTCTTCCAGAACCCCGCCGGCGATGCCGAGCGTCGCGTCGGCGTCGAAGCGCTCGATCAGCGTGCGCAGGTAGTGCGGCGGCATCTCGATATCGCCGTCCAGCTTCATGATGTGGCTGTACTCGCGCCAGGCATACCGGTCCAGCCCGGCGTTGAAGTTGCGCGGAGCCGCGGCGCGGGCGAGGCGGTCACGGGCCCCGGAATGGGGCCGCGCGTGCTTGGCCTCGATCACCTCGAGGAAGGGCACCTCGGCTTCGAGGGAGCGCAGGATGGCCAGCGTGTCGTCGGTGGAGTCGTCGTCCATGACCAGCCACTTGCTCGGGATCAGCTCCTGGGCGGCCACCGCGCGGACCACGCGCTCGATGTGAGCCCCCTCGTTGCGCACGGGAGACACGATCAGGATCTTGGGGTTCGCTGAGTCCACTCCGCGCCTCCTGAGACTCAGGCCGCCGTCGCCAGTTCGGTTGCTTCGCCGGTCGCGGCGGCGCCCGAGCCACCGTCGGCGAACTCCCGATGCCATTGCTCGAGCATGAACAGGGCCCAGACCCGCTTGGAGTCCGTATCGAACCCGGACGCCTGGCGATCCACGATCGCGCGGACCGCGTCGGGATCGAAGTAGCCGCGGTCCACGGTGGCCGGGTCGAGCAGGACCTCGCGCACGTGCTCGCGGAGGTCGCCGCGGAACCAGTCGCCGACCGGGACCGAGAACCCCTGCTTGGGCCGGTCGAGGATCTCGTCGGGCAGCCAGCCGCGCAGCGCCTCGCGCATGATCCACTTCTTCTGACGGCCGTTGACCTTCATCTCTGCGGGGATGCGCGCCGCGAACTCCATCAGCTGGTGGTCGAGCAGCGGCGAGCGCGCCTCCAGCGCGTACGCCATCGTGGCGATGTCGATCTTGGTGATCAGGTCGCCCGGGAGATAGGTGATGGCGTCAACCTCGAGCATCCGATCCACCACGTGGCTGCCGGACGCTGACCGCCAAGCGGAGTCGATCACCTCGAGCGCGTCTGCGCCCTGCACCTGCGCCGCGAACTCACCGGTGTAGAGACGGCGGCGCTCGGCCCCGGTGAACAGCGACACGTAGCGCGCGTAGCGCGCCGCGGGGTCCAGCGGCAGTCCCGCCGCGAGCCGGCGCACCTTGTTGGCGATGCTCGTCTCACGGCCGGCGACGCCGCCGTTGTCGGCTCCACCGACCGCTCGCAGCGCCCCGGCGGCGAGCGCTCGGCGCAGGCTCCCCGGGACCATGTCCATCCGTCCCGCCAACCGGTTGGCCACGTAGCGCGTGTAGCCGCCGAACGACTCGTCGCCGCCGTCGCCGTTGAGCGCGACGGTGACATGGCGCCGAGCGAGCTCGGAAAGCTGGAAGCACGGGATCGCCGAGGAGTCGGCGAACGGCTCGCCGTAGTGGCGGACCATCTTGGGGACGATCTCGATCGCCTGAGGGGCGACGACGAACTCGTGATGGTCGGTGCCGAACAGTTGAGCGACCCGGCGGGCATGGGGAAGCTCGTCGTAGGCGGCGTTCTCAAAGCCGATGGAGAAGGTCTTGACCGGCCCGCCGCCGGCCTCGGCCATCGCCGCGACGACCGCGGAAGAGTCGATCCCGCCCGAGAGGAAGGCGCCGAGCGGCACGTCGCTGATCAGCCGGCGCCGGGTGGCAGCCCGGATGTGCTCGCGGATCGGCTCGTGGAGCTCGCGCGGGTCCGAGACCTCGAGCTTCGAGCTGTAGTCAAGGCTCCAGTAGCGCTCAATCGTCGCCTGGCCGTCACGCACCACCATGGTGTGCGCGGGCGGCAGCTTGCGCACCGCACGCAGGATGCTCCGAGGCGCGGGCACGTAGCCGTAGGCGAGATAGGCGTCGACGGCCTCGAGGTCGATGTCCCGCGGAATCTCGGGGTTCTTGAGCAGCGCCCCCATCTCCGACGCGAAGCTGAGCTCGCCGCGGTGCAGCGAGTAGAGCAGCGGCTTCTTGCCGATGCGGTCGCGCGCGACGAGCAGCTGGCGACGCCGCGAGTCCCACAGTGCGAAGGCAAACATCCCGTGCAGGTGACGTACGCAGTCGACGCCGTGCTCCTCGTAGAGGTGGACGATGGTCTCGGTGTCCCCCAGGGTCGAGAACCGGTGGCCGCGCCGGGCGAGGTCGTGGCGCAGCTCCTGGAAGTTGTAGATCTCCCCGTTGAGGACCACGGCGATCGTGCCGTCCTCGTTGTGGACGGGCTGGTCGCCGGTGACGAGGTCCACGACGCGCAGGCGCTGGATGCCGAGGCCGACCGGCCCGTCGACGAACATCCCCCGCGAGTCCGGCCCGCGGTGCTCGAGGCCGCGGCACATCCGCTCAACCAACTCCCGCGCCACGGGCGCGCCCGAGCTGTTGTATTTACCGACGATCCCGCACATTTCTCAGAAGGAACGGATTGAGCGCCGTGCTTTTCGCGCCGACGCGGAGGGGAATCCGGGCGTCGAAGGGGCGGTGCCGGGTCGGCGGGGTCCTGCCACCTCTAGGCGGCGTGAGCCAGGCTGGCCGAGGGGCCGGCGGCCCGCTCGTACGCCGCCACCAAGCTGCGCCCGGCACTGGCCCAGGTGAACCGCGGGGCAGCATCCAGGCAGGCGCCGCGCATACGGGCCAGACGTTCGGGGTGCTCGTGAAGCAACGTCATGTGCTCGGTCAGCGTCGCGACATCACCCACGCGGTGCACCAGAGCGTTGTCGTTGACCGCCACGGCGGCGCAGGCGTCTGATACGAGCGGCACGCAGCCACTGCCGACGGCCTCCATGCACGCCAGCGGCGACCCCTCCTCGATGCTCGGCAGCACGAACACATCGCTGTTGCGCATGAGCTCGGGGACGTCGTCGCGATGGCCGAGCACGCGCACGCTCGGGTGATCGAGCAGGTGCGCGATCCGCTCGCGGTAGGCCGGCAGGAACCCACCGGCGATGCTGAAGGTCCCGGTCTGTGACGCCGGAGAGTTCAGCCAGGCCTCGAGCGCGAAGTGCACGCCCTTGCGCACGGCGCAGACACCGACGAACAGCACCTGGAGCCCGTTCGGATCGCGCTGCCGCGCCGGTTCGGGGTGGTAGCGCTCGTGGTCGTAGCCGTACTGGTGGCGCAGGAGCCGTGAGTCCTCGAAGCCTTCCGCGCGAAACGTCGAGGCGACGAACTCCGACGGGCAGAGGAGATAGTCGGCGAGCCGGTACTCCTCCTCTTCCTTGGCCAGCCGCTCCGTGTTGTACGCATGCTCATGATCGGCCGGGAGCGTGACGCCGAGGCGTTCGCTCTCCCGCGCGACCACCTCGTAGGCAAACCGGGTGTGGGCGTTGGGCCGCTCGAGCACGGTGGGGATCCCCAGGCGCCGTGCGGCCAGCAGCGTCTCGCGTGCGGCGAGGGGCCAGGTGTGGACGACATCGAACCGGCCGGAATGCCGGCCCAGCCAGGCGGCCACGAGACGATCGTGGATGGCGAGGGTCCGGACGGTGCCGAACACTCGGTAGGGCAGCCGGACCGGTCCGCGCGACAGGGTCGCCCACGCCTTGACCTCCGGCGGGAGCTTCTTGTGCACCACCGCCGCGGCCACCGTCACATCCGCGCCCGCCGCAGCCGAGCCGGCGGCCTGATGCCATGCGGTCGTAGCGATCCGCTCAGCGCCGATCTTGTGAGGAAAGCTCTGCAGGACGCGCACGGTCATGCCAGGCGCTCCGCTCGGCGGGCGACACGCGCGACGCGCGCCGGAGCCTCCGGTGACGCGAGGACCACGAGCAGCCCGGCGAACGTCAGGAAGATGTAGGGCACGTGGGTGTAGGCCATCGAGTCAAACAGGAAGGACACCGTCAGGAACGAGACCGCGGCACACGCTGCGGCCAGCGCGGCCTTGCTGCGGTCGTCGGTCGAGCCCCGCACCAGCGGCACAGCGGTCCACACCACCGACACGATCATGGCGATGAAGGCGAACTCACCGACCACCCCGGTCTGGATGAGGTTGTCGAGCATCTGGTTGTCCAGGATTCGGTTCAGCAGCGAGTTGTAGCCACCGATCCCCTCGCCGAGAATGGGATGACTCATCACGATCGGGCGCACTGCGTCGTAGCCGTCGAGGCGGTGGACGGTGGTCCCCACCGCAGTGAGCTTGCCCCCGGTGAACTGCTGGATCACCGAGCCGATCGCTCCCGGGGCCAGGAAGTGTGAGGCGCCGACCAGGATGACCAGCAGCGGCACGAGTCGCAACAGGCGCCGCGGCCACATGACACCGAGCGCGACCAGGACGATCGCGGGAGCCACGATCGCCGTCTTCTTATAGGTCGCCAGACCGCCGGCCATGATGATGCACGCGGCTAGGCCGTAGAGGATCTGGTGGCGCAGGCGCGGCGACGTCATGAGCCCGATGAGCGCGATGGGCAGCGCCATCGAGAGCATGGCCGCGACCTCGAGTCCCACCGCGGTGGGGCCGAGAACCACGACGCGACCAATCTCGTCGACACCGCCGAGGGCGGGCGCATTGGTGACGAAGACCCCGGTGAAGATGGACTCCGAGAAGCCGTAGAAGGCGTTGTAGTGGAAGCGGTATTCCCAGATGACGCCAACGCCGCAGATCACGCCGAGGATGAGGATGTATTTGACGAACGCCCTCACCTCGCTGGGTCGGACCGAGCTGGCGATGACCCCGAACAGCGCGCACCAAGACGTCAACAGCAGCAACTGCTTGATCGCGATCTTGATCTCCAGCGCCTGGTTGAGCGCCTCCAGGTTGACGATGACGCTGAGGAAGCAGACGAGGAGGAACGCGGCGATCGCGATGTGGATGCCGCTCAGCGCCAGCCGCGGCGCGTTCCTCCCACCCACCGCCACTCCCATCCCCCATGCGAGCACGATGAACGGAAGCACAATGCGGTCCAGATGCAGGTCAAACGGCAGGTTCACCGTCAGCGAGATCGCGTCGACCGGGACCAGCCAGATCAGCGCGAGGAAGAACGCGATCAGCCACGGCAGCGGCCGCGTGGTATGCGGCCAGTCGTCGAGCAGCCGGGCCTGGGTCTTCGCCGCAGGGGGAGTCGGTCCTGAACGCGACGACGGCACGCGGCGTCCCGCAGTGTGGCCCGGCCCCCGGCGTGATTGCGTACGGGGCGCCGAGACTGTTGTCGACGAGCTCACCGAGCCGGCTCGATCTGTTTGCCGCCCAGCTTCCAGCCCACCCTGAACCTCGCCAGGAGCGCCGAGGCGAACAGGACCGACGCGAACGCGGTGCCGAACACCAGGAGCGCGATCTCCTTGCTCACGCCACCGTTGATGACCCCGCCGTAGGCGCTGCCCAGTTGGGTGAGGTCGACATGGGCCGCCGGATTGAGCCCCCGGTTGTTGTCCAGCGACGCGAGGTAGAGCTTCAGGCCCTTGACCGAGTCGTTGGCCAGGTCCACGGCAGCCGGGCCGCTCGGGGCCTGGGCGTAGATGTGGAGCACCGGCACGGTCGGATCGACCTGGAGCTGCAGCTTGTAATGATCGGCGGAGGCGAGGATGTCGGTCGCACTCGCCCCGCTGCCAGGCTCGGTGAGCGTCTGCGGCACGTTGGCCGTGACCGGCGACGTGGCCTGGATCCGTGACGACGCGATGCCCATCAACTTGGCGATCTCGGCCTTGACGGGATCGGTGGCCATGAGGTTGCCGATCAGGGCCGCGCGCGCCTGTAGCGAGCCGAAGTCATCCGTACTGGCGTGGAGGTTGAGGATGTCCGACTGGGCCGTGTCGACCAGTAGCGTCGTCGACGCAGCGCCGATCTCCCAGTCACGCGAGTGCGCGCTCGGCGGGAGCAGCGACACCTGGTACACGCTGAGCACCGCCGCGGCAAGGCCGATGACCAGGGCCGCGACAAACCGTCCCCGCAACCTGAGCCGGGGCCGTGACTTGATGGAAAACCGCGCCATCTCAGTCGGGGGTCAGCGCCGCCCGAGCAGCCCGTTGAGCGCCCGCTTGCGCCCGTCACGCTCGGCCGTGACGTGGACCGTGGTGTCCACGACGGTCGGCGTCGGGTGGTACCGCGGGCCTTCGGCACTTCCGACCATCGCCGGCACGGCCTCACCCATGTGGGTCGGCTGATCGGGGACGACCGCCTGCGGCGAGTCCGCGTCGTCGTCCGCGCCCTCGGCCGGGCTGTCAGTGATCGCGTGCAGCTGGAGGTCCCGCCGGCCCGAGGCCATAGCCGCGCCCGGGGTCAGCGCGAACACCGCGCGCAGGTCGTCGGCGTCGTCCTCGGCGACGCCGGGCTTGTCGTCGTGCACTTGGATCCGGCCGGCCGCCGCTTCGGCCTCCTCGTCGGACGCGCGCAGGCGGGTGCGGAGCCCGTCGACGAACAGGATCAGGTAGCAGCTGAGGCCGAGCAGGACGATCCCGGCGGCCGCGCCCAGGGCGCGGGAGGGCCCCGCTGTCGAGGTACCCGACTGACCTCCGAGCGCCTGGATCACAGGCTGGCGCGACGCGGGGATGTTCTGCGTTGCCGCAACCGTTTTGAGGTAGTTCTGGAGCGCACGCACGGCTCCGTCGGCCAGCTCGTTTGCCGCCGTCTCATTCGGGGCCTGAGCGGCGATCGACACCAGCGGCAGCGTCGAGTCGACACCGATCGTCAGGGTCGCCTGCTTCGCGGGCGGCACCGTCGCCGTCGCCAGAGGTGTCTGCACCGGCGCGGCTCCGGCGACCGCCGGCGGAATGACGGAAAGGTTGTCGATCGGGATATTGGCCTCACGCGCGATCGCGACGCGGATCGGCTCGCTGGAGAACAGGTCGGCCAGAAGCTGGGCGTGGATGGAGAGCGAAGCGGCGCCCGACGGGTTGAGGTCAGCGACGATCGAGTCGGGGGTATCGACGAGAACGCGGTCGTTGGCAACACCGACGACGTAGCGCTTGCTCTGGAGTTGCGGCGGGAACCCCGGCTTGACGTGGTAGGTGAGGTTCACGGCCACCACTGCGGACAGCAGGACAGCGACGGCGAGGGCGATACGGTGGCGTCGCAGACGCCGCAGAGCGATGATCAGTTGCATAGATGTGCGAGCGGAGGGTGGGGTACGGTCCGTCTCACTGAGAGCAACGCCCCGAAAGCCGCCGGGCTTTCGCAGCAGCTCGTGAGAGGTCTCAGAGGCCGGAGGTCATCGTCCGCAGCCGGCGCAGGTGATAAAGCGCGCGATGGGCGGCGCCGGTGACCACGAACGGCGGGAACCACATCGATCGTCGGGCCCCGATCGCCCTACGCAGACGAAAGCCATGCCATTCACGCAGGCGCGTCACGCTAGGACACACCTCGAACGCAAACTGCACCAGCTCATCGACCGGAAGGGCGTTGGGACCCTCGGTGAGACCGCGGTCAACCGCGCGGCTCGCAGCCCACAGGGCTTGGCGGGCGAGCGCACGACCGACCATTGCACGCAGCTCGTCGCGGTCTCGCAGGTCCCCGGGATCCGCGGCGAAGAGCGACGCGAACGCCTTGTAGCGCTCGCGCAGGTCGAGCATGGGGTCGCGGTCTGAGCGGAGCATGCTGTCGCTGTGCACGCGGTAGTAGGCCTGAGGGACGCCCTTGATGAAGGCGACGTCCGAAATCGCCGCGATCCGCAGCCACATGTTCAGGTCGCTGGTGTGAACACAGTCGGGGTCGTAGTGGCCGGCGGCGAGATGTACAGACGTCCGCACCACCACCTCGGGCGACGAGATGCAGTTGTGGGCCGACTCGCAACGGGTGCGCACCCAGCGCTCCCCGCTCCACACTTCCGTGCGGCGCCACCGGCCGCGGGGCGGAGGCGGCGGCCCCTCCCCTCGCAGGTAATGCGCCGGCCCGTAGACGAGACCGACGTTGGGGCGCTCCTCCATCACCTTGATGGCGCGTGCCAGCGAGCCCGGGACCAGGAAGTCGTCGGCGGAGAGCACCACGACGTAGTCGCTGTCCTGGGCCCACTCGAGCCCATGATTGATAGTGCCGATCAACCCTCGGTTCTGCCCATGGCGGCGGTACTCGATCCGGCTGTCGCCGTCCATGAGCCGCGCCGCAACCTCCGGCGTGTCGTCCGGTGAGCAGTCGTCGATGATCAGCACGCGCACCTGCACGCCGGGCTGATCCAGGGCGCTGGCGAGGCATCCTCCGAGCCACTTTGCGTAGTCGTAGCAGGGGACGATGACCTTGACGAGAGGCTCGCTCATGCCGCCAGCGCACCCGCGCTACGCGCCAGCACCACGTTGCGCACGGCCTGCTCGAATTGGCGTCCCGCCTGCTCCCAGGTCGTCGACCGCACGCTCTCAGCGGCTGCGATGGCGCCGCGATTGCGCTCGTCGGCTGGACGGTCCACCAGTTTGCGCAGCGTGTCGGCCAGGTGAAACGGCGTCGCCGGGCTGTAGGCGATGTGCGAATTGTCGAGGACGAGGCGGTTGTGCTCGGCGTCGTTGACCACCGGGACGCAGCCCGCGCCGAGCATCTCGTGCGGGACCAACGACGAGTTGGTCGCCGACAGGCACAGCCCCGCGATACACCGGTTGTAGAGCGTGTTGAGCTCCGTGGCGTTGAGCAGGCCGTGATCGGTGACCCGGAACGAGGGCTTGCCCGCCGGCCGGCCGAAGAGGTGGATCTCGACGTCGGGGCACATCTCGGAGAACAGGTCCAGCGCCATCATCGCCAGCTCGTAGGCACGGCGCGGCGTGCCGGGGCGGCAGTAGTAGCAGATGCCGCTGCGACCGCTGCCCACGTCGTCGGGCCGCTGCAGCCGATAGTGATCCAGGTCGCAGCCGAAGTCGAAGTAGTCGGTGCTCATCCCGTACTCCCGGTGCAGCTTGCGCGCCAGCCACTTGCCCGCCGTCACGCCGTGGAACCCGAAGCTGTACGTGGCCTCGGCGAGCAGAGACTCGCTGCCGGCGGCGTAGAAGAGCGGCTCGAAGTCCTGAACGAAGTAGCACCGAGCCCCGGCGGCCGGCGAGGCCAGCGCGGGATAGGCCGTCTCCCAACTGGTGGCGAACACCGCATGGGCGTCCTCGATGCCGTCGCGCAGGCTGCGCACCTGCGCGTTGATGTGAGGCCACCCGCTGCGGACGGTGGCGACGTGCTGCTCCATCGACCATCCGTGACGGTCGTACAGGTACATGACGCAGTTGTGCCCAGCCTTTTCCAGCGCGTCGACCATCCGGAACATCGTCTGGTGGCCCCCGACGCCGGGGTGCGGGGGGACAGCGATCCAGGCAACGGTCATCGGCTCAGAGGCGGTGTACGGGGCGGGACCAGGCAGCACCCAGCCGCCGGCTGCGATCTCGGCAGCGCGCACGAGGTCCTCGCGCGAGACGGCGACCTGGCCGTAGCCCGAGGGCGTCAGCGTCACCGCGGCGCGGCTCAGCAGCCGCGCGGCCACGCCGGAGGCACCCTCGGAGCGCATCAGCCGCGCGGTCTGACGCAGCCTCTGCGCCGCCGATGCCTCCACCCCACCGCTGTTGGGACGATTGCGCTTCAAGGATCTCACGACGATGCGACCTCCTGTGAACGCCGGCGCACCGGGCGCAGGCCCCGCATCCGGTCGATGGTGATGGTGAGCGCCATCCCGAGGGCGAACACCGCGATGAACATCTCGGCCTCGTGGCTGATGCTCCGTTTGGCGGCCGCGACCGCGCGGCCGCCGTGACCGAGTTGAACGACCGCCAGGCCGAAGCCGCCCGGCCGCTGGAGCTTGTTCTCCAGCGCGATGACGGACATGTCCGCAAGCTTGCGCGCGGCCTGCTCGGTCGGCGCGTGTGCGTAGACGTCCAGCATCGGGATGTTGGGCCGGGGCGCCAGCGTCACCGAATACGGGGCGATCCGTTCCGCGACGGGAAGCGCCGGCAGGATCGGATCCTGGGGATCGTCCACGGACAGCGCCGAGACCGGGATCCCCATCAGTCGCGCCAACTCGGCGCGGGCGTCGCGCCCGACCAGAACCGTGCCCGCGAGCATGGCGCCGTTGTCCAGGTCCGAGATGCTGTCCATGTCGAACGCGTTCTGAAGGACGCTCGTCTTACGGTCATCGATGAGGATCTGCGTATGAGCGCCCGCCCCCTCGGCCTTCTTGGTGATACCGGGCGGGAGCAGCTTGAGGTTGTAAGAGGCGGATATCACGACAAGTACGGCTACCAGCAGGCTTGCCACCAGGCCGATCTGCAGCACACGCGACGCGCGTAGGGTTGTCCCGAGCCGGGTCATCTCTGCCAATCAACGGGGCGCGTCCGGCCCGGCTTTCGTCGAACGGGCCAGCAAGAGCGAGCCGTCTCCGCCCGTTTCTCCTCAGATGAGCACACGCGCGCCCGCGATAGTCGACGTCTTTCCCGGCTCGGCGTTGGCCAGCCGGCCGCGCCTGTTCGCGGCGCTCGCGGAGGCGCTGCCGGTGACGTTTCGCGAGTCCTCGCCGCACCGCGATGACGCCGCCGGTCTCATCGTGCTGGCAGACGACGCCGACCTCGAGTGGGACCGGTCGCTGCGGCGTGGGAACATTCCGGTCCTCGTCGTCGGCGGCGATCCGGCCGCCGCCACTTCGGAGCGCACGGAGATCACGCTGTCGGGCGCCGGGGAGCTTGATCCCACGCTGCGGGGAATCACCCTACGGGACCGCCCGGTGGGACGAAACACAGTATCTCAACCTCAGCCTGAGGATGAGATCGTGCTCGCATCCGCCGACTCTGGGCCGGTCTGGACGCTGTCAGCCGGGTCGGCGCCCGTCCACCGCGTCCGCTCGGTGCTCACGGAGCTCGACGCCGATCACGTCTTGTGGTCACTGCTATCGCGCCGGGCGATCGCCGCGGTCGCGGTGGTTCAGTTCCTGCGTTCCGTGACCCACGAGGACATGTCGCGACCCGTTCTCCGGGCGACGTTCATGTTCGACGATCCGAACCTTCGCTGGCGCAGCTATGGCTTCGTCCAGTACCAGCGGCTGGTGGCCCACGCCGACGAACACGGTTACCACGTGGCGATGGCAATGGTCCCGCTGGACGCCGGTCGCGTCCACTCGGCGACGGCCTCGCTGTTCGCATCGCGGCGGGACCGCCTGTCGGTGCTCATTCACGGCAACGACCACGTCCATCAGGAACTTTGGTCGCTCAGCGATCCCGACCGGGCGCTGTCAGTCGCCGCCCAGGCGCGGCGCCGGATCATCGGCTTTGAACGGCGCACCGGCGTCCCGGTCGACCGGGTGATGACCCCGCCGCATGGGCTCTGCTCGCGCGAAATGGCCCGGGCGCTCACCTCCGTTGGGTTCGAGGCGATCTGCGCCGAGCACCCCATGCCCTGGACCGACGAGCTCCCCGCCGATCGGCTGATGGCGGCATGGCGGCCCGCCGACTTCGTCGAGGGCTCCGTGGTCATCCCGCGTATGCCCCTCGGATCCTCGGACGCCAGCATCGCGCTGCGCGCCTTCCTCCGCCAGCCGCTTGTCATCTACGGCCATCACGGCGATCTCGCCGACGGGCTGGACCGCCTCGCCGCCGTCGCAACCCTCGTCAACGCGATGGGCGATGTGCGCTGGATGCCCATGGCCGACATCGCGCTGACCAATCGTGAGGTGACGATCAGCGGCGATACCGCGACCGTGCGGCCTCACTCCCGCCGCGTCCGCGTCGATCTCCCGCCCGAGGTGACGGCCATCACCGTCGATCAGCCGGTGGACCTGGTCGCCGACAACCCGTTCGCAGGCTGGTCGAGCCGGGTCGGAGCCATCCATCCGTTCGGACAGCGAACTACCGTCTCGGCCCCGGGACAGCTCGAGGTCGTGCTGCACGGGAACTCCGGTATCGACCCCGAGTCGGTTGCGCCCCCGCCCTGGCGACCGTGGCCACGTCTGCGGCGCGGCGCGGCCGAGGCGCGCGACCGCGCGCTGCCCCTGGTCAGCGCGGCCAGATCGGCGGCCGTCACGCACGGGCGGGGCGCACCACGCTAGAGTCGACTCGATGCCCAGGAAGGGGATCGCCGGTGAAGACAGAAGGCGCGCAGTGATCCGGAAGGCAACGAGTGCCGTCTCTCGGAAGCGAACCGCGTTGCTGCTGGTGGCCGTCACCGCCACCGCAGCGGGGATCGGAGTCGCCAGCGCGCGGACAGACCACGCGCCGATGCTCCTCGGTTCACACAGGGCCAATGACGCCGTCCGGGGCCAGCGCGCCGACCGCGCGGTGGCCTTCCGCTTCAAGGCGTCCCACGCCGGCCTGGCCGGAGCGATCTGGATCTACCTGGCCCGCCCGACGCGGGCTAGCACCGTGCGAGCGGCCCTCTACTCCAGCGACTCCGGACACCCGCACACGCGTCTGACCTCCGGAGTCGTCCGCCATTTCAAGGATCGTCGCTGGGTGCGCATTGCGCTCGGAGCGGCGCGCCTGCATTCCGGGGCGACGTACTGGCTCGCCCTCATGGGCTCCAGCGGCCGTCTTGCCTATCGAATCGGCGACAGCGGTGCATGTGGTGATCGCATTGCCAGCATCGGCGGCAAGGGCGCGCTCCCGCGGCGCTGGCCGACCACCGCCACCCGCTCCGGCTGCCGTCCGGCTGTCTATCTGAACGCGCTCCCCGCCGAGAGCGGGGCGCCGGGCGCCTCGCCGCCGCCACCGCCGATCTCCCCCCCGCCGAGCACGACGACAACCACCACGACCACCACGCCGGCAAATCCGGGCACGCAGAAGAACTGCATCAACGTGCCGAGCGCCTGCGGGTATCCGGACCAGACGAACTCGGGCGTTCCGGCAGGGACCCCGCTCACCGCAAGGACGGGCAACATCGTGGTGAGCACTCCCGGCGCGACAATCTCGGGGATCTCGCTCACCGGCGGCGACATCGAGGTCACCGCCAACAACGTGACGATCAAGAACGTGAGCGTCACCAACGGCGGCCAGGATTCGAGCGACATACACATCGACTCGGGCGTCACGGGCACCACGATCCAGGACTCCACGCTGTCGGGCACGGGCTCGGGCATCGCCTATGCGGTCTCCAACGGCGGTGGATCCCCGAACACCGGGACGGGCCTCTACATGACCAACTGCGGCGAGTGCTGGAACGGCAACGGAACGCTCCAGGACTCCTACGCACTGGTCAGCGCCAACATCTCCGGCGCGCATTACGAGGCGGTCTACGTCCCCGGCGGGACGACTACCCCGACCGTCCTGGAGCACGACACCCTGCTCAATCCGCACGATCAGACGGCCGGCATCTTCGGTGACGATCATGCCTGGGGCCCGATGCACAACGTCACCATCGACAGCAACCTGGTCGCCGATGGCGGCGACAACGGTGCGATCGTCACCGGGTGCAACGGGGACGGCAACACGGGCATGGTCGTCACCAATAACCGCCTGTCCTACACGTACGCCGCCTCGATGTCCGTGGGCAGTTCCAACGTGCCCGCCACGACGTGGAAGAACAACGTACGTGACGACACGCTGAAGGTCGTCAACGCGACCTCGGTCTGCTGAGCCGCACCCTCCCTCACGGCCGTAGTCGCCGCGGCACTCTCTCACCCTCAACTCGAGGGTGAGGATGGTGTGCGAATCCCCAGGCTCAGCGGGATGAGGCAGTAGCCGGAGCGGGCTCCGGCGTGGCGGCGTCAGCCGCGGCCTTCTTGGCGGGCCCCACCGGAGGTCCGATCCACTGTGCCGAGGGCGGCGGGGCGCAGAACGGCGCCGCGTCCCGGCCCAGGATCGCGCCGAGGGCCCGGCCGGCGGCGCGGCGGCGTGCCTCGCCCTTGTCCGGGCCGCGCCCGGGCATATAGGCCCGCAGGCTGTGACGGACGGCGATCGCCGAGAGATAGAGCGTGCGGTGCGCCGGTGAGAAGTGCTTGAAGGCGTACTGACGCCGCGCGAAGGCGTCCTGAGCCGCCATGCGCGGGTCGCGCCCCGCCTTGCCGGCGTGATGGATGATCGTCATCAGCGGCAGGTGGCGGACCGTCCAGCCGGCACGGCGCATCCGCAGGCACAGGTCGGGTTCCTCGCACTGCAGGAAGAAGCGCTCGTCCATCGTGCCGGCGCTGTTTAGGGCCTCGCGGCGAGCGATCATGAAGGCGCCGACGGTCCAGTCACATTCCTGCTCGTGGTCGTAGAGGTCCATGTCGATGATCCGCTCCCCCGCCCAGGCGGGCTGGCTGGGCCACTGCTCGCACCGCATCGCCTCCCCGAACGCGCGCAGCGCGTTGGGGAAGCGGCGCATCGAGGGATACAGCGACCCGTCGCCCATGATCTGGCGGACACCGGCCAAGCCGACGCCGGGACGCGCGTCCATGGCATCGACGAGCTCGCCGAACGTCCCGTCCACGATCTCGGTGTCGGGGTTGAGGAATAGGCCGTACCGTGCGTTGGCATGCTCCCAGCCGCGGTTGTTGGCGTAGCCGAAGCCGCCGTTGTGGGAGGTGACGACCCGCGCCTGCGGAAACTCGGTCTCCACGAACTCGCGTGTGCCGTCGGTCGAGTGGTTGTCGACCACGATCACGTCCAGCTTGGCGGTGCCCGCGCGCGCGAACACCGTCGAGAGGCACGGGCCCAGCCAGTGCCTCTCGTTGGTGGAGATGATGATGATTGCCAGGTCGCGCCTGGCCTCGTCGGTCACCATCGTCGCGTCCCTTCCCCTCAGACTCGGGCGACCGCCGGCCCCAGCCGGAACGGCAGGTGGTCGGCGATGTCAGCTCAGATGGGGCGCCGTCGCGTCGCGGTTGGACGGGATCAGCTCCTCCGGAGGCAGCGGCCACTCGATCCCCACGTCGGGGTCGTTGTAGGCGATCCCGCGCTCGGTCTCATCGGCGTAGTAGTTGCTCTGCTTGTACATGACGTCCGCGTACGTCGCTGATCACGCAGAAGCCGTGAGCGAAGCCGACCGGGCAGTACGCCATGTGCATGTTCTCCTCGGTGAGCTCGAAGCCCTCCCACTGGCCGAACGTGGGCGAGCCGACACGCAGGTCGACGACGACGTCGTAGATCGCGCCCGGCGGCGCAGCGCACGAGCTTGGCCGCGCCCGTGCCGATCTGGAAGTGCATGCCGCGCACGATCCCGTGGCTGGAACGCGAGTGGTTGTCCTGCACCATCTCCTCGGGGATGCCCAGCTCGGTGAAGGCCGCGCGCCGGTAGGTCTCGCAGAAGAACCCGCGCTCGTCGCCGAGCATGCGCGGGGCGATCAGCATCGGTCCGTCCAGGCGTGTCTGAAGAAGTCTCCATCATCGTTCCTCGTCTAGTTGGTCAGCGCCGCCTGCACGGCGAGCCCCGCACGATCCATGTAATCAGTGAGCGCCTCGTCCCAGGGACGCAGCGCAGGCAGGCCCAGCGCATCCGCGCGCGGACGGGCCAGGACACCGTTCAGCGGGCGGTCGGCGCCACCCGGCGCGATGGTGGTCGAGACGGGCTCGACCGGCACATCGAGACCGGCGCGCTGCATGATCGCCTCGGTGAACTCGATGCCACGAGCAGGCGCCCGACGACGTGAGATGGACGAGCCCCTCGGCGCCGGCCTCGACGGCCGCGAGGATCGCCGCGGCCAGGTCGGCGGTGAAGGTCGGCTGCAGCCGCTGGTCGGCGACCATCCGCAGCTGGGCGGGCCGGGACCGCTTGCACGTGCGCGGGCGATCATCCGCTGCACGAAGTTGCCGCCCTTGCTGGCGCTCCCGTGCATGCCGTACAGGCCGCCCGTGCGCACGACCAGCGCGCGCGACGCGTAGGCGAGCGCGGCGTATTCGCCGGCGAGCTTGGTCAGCGCGTAGACCGAGCGCGGCGTCGGGAGGTCGTCCTCGGCGTAGGGCGCCGGCACGGCGCCCGTCGAAGACGTAGTTGGTCGAGATGTGGACCAAGCCGCGGGCTGCGCGAGCGCCAGCTCGCGCACCGCCTCCACGTTGACCTCGCCACGAGCCGCTCGGCGCTCGGCCTCGCACACGTCGACGTTGTGGAACGCGGCGCAGTTGAAGACCACCTCGGGGTCGACCTCGTCGAACGCCCGCTCCAGCGCGTCGGCGTCGGAGATGTCGAGCTCTGCGTGGCTGTACGACGCGCGCTCGTCGCCGAGCAGCGCCTGCGAGGTCGGAGGCGAGCTGGCCCCCGCCTCCGGTGATCAGCGCCCTCATAGAACCGTTGCGAACGAGTCGACGACCGGCTTGACCTCGTGCAGCAGCTCCAGCCAGCGGATGTTGTAGCGACGCGCGGGTCGGTGAGGAGCACGCGGTCGTCCGGAGTCGATCTTGCGCCAGCAGGTCGGTGACCGCCTCGAGCACCGACCGGCGCGGGATGAAGCCCAGCGTCGTCGAGAGCTTGGCGTTGGCGCACTCGTAGTTGCGGGTCGAGCTCGAGCGCGGGCACCTCCTCGAGCGCGGACCTCGCGACCGGTGAGCTGCACCGAGCCGGCGACGATCATCGCGAGCTCGCGGATCTGGTAGTTGGAGTGCACGACGTTGAAGATCTCGCCGCGCACCTTCTCGGCCGGCGCCTCGTAGGCGGCGATCATCGCGTCGGCGCAGTCGCGGATGTCCACCAGCGGACGCCACATCCAGCCGCCGCCGTGGAGCTTGAGGGCGCCGCCGAGCAGGGCGTCCTTGACGAACGTGTTGACCACGAGGTCAAAGCGCATGCGCGGGCTCCAGCCGTAGACGGTGCCGTTGCGCAGGATGACCGGGCACAGGCCCTCGTCGGCCAGCTCGAGCAGCTGCTTCCTCGCCGTAGCGCTTGGAGGTGGCATAGGCGGCGCGCGGCTGGACGTCGGCGATCCTCGCCGTGCATTCCCGGGGGCAGGCCGTCATACAGCGAGCACGAGGACGCGAACACGTAGCGCTCGATCCCGCGCGTCGACGCACTCCTGCCCGAGCGTGCTCGGTGGCGATCGCGTTCATCTGCCAGTTCGCCTCGGGGTTGAACTCCGCCGTCGGGTCGTTGCTGAGGCCCGACAGGTTGATGACGCCGTCGACGCCGTCGAAGGCGGACGACGGGATGTCGCGAACGTCCGCGACAACGAGCTCGATGCGATCCCGCACCGCGGCCAGAGAGTCCTCGCCGAAGTACAGGCGATCCAGTACGCGGACCCGGTAGCCGCGGTCCAGAAGACGCGGGACCAGGACCGATCCGATGTATCCGGCCCCCCCGGCGACCAGGATGAGCTGGTCCGGGTTGGGAGCCTTCGCCGCCAAGCCGTTGCAGCGCTCTTCGGTCAGCGAAGGGTTCGTGATGTGGTGGCCGTTCAGTGCGGCCTTGCCGTTGGCCTGATGGCCGTTGGTCGACGCTTGACCGTTGGTCGCGTCACCGTCTGCGGCCGAATGGCCGTTGCTGCCGTTGAGGTGCTGCCCGAAGTCGTTCATACGCCCAAGCAACGCCGCCACCAATCCCGTACTTGCGCCCCCCTTCTCCACGCCGGATTCCGAGCCCGCCTCGGCCCTCGCGTGTCAGTTGACGCGCGCGCGGTGCGTTGATCGGCAGGAGGCTAACCGACATGAACAACACACCTACAGACACAGAGCCCGTCCGCGAGCGCATCACCATGCTGGTGGAGAACAACCCCTATCCCCAGGACGTGCGTGTGCGCTCGGAGGCGCAGTCGCTGGCCAAGTCCGGGCACCACGTCACTGTCGTCGCGCCGCGTGACCGGGGCCAGTCGCGCCGCGAGACGGTCAACGGGGTCCGCGTGATCCGCTTCCGTCTCTACGACGGGAGCACCCGTGGAGCGCCTGGCTTCATCGTTGAGTACCTGATCGCCTTCATATCCCTCCATCTGGCCGCCACCCGCGCGCTGATCGAGGGGGCCACGGTCCTCCACATGCACAACCCGCCGGACATCTTCTTCCCCGCGGCGCTCCTCTACCGGCTGTGCGGGCGCAAGGTGATCTTCGATCACCACGACCTGTTCCCGGAGACGATCTCCGTCAAATTCGGCTCCGAGAGGACCGCCGCCGTGGCGCGCGTCTGCCAGAGGCTGACCTTCGCCTCGTCCAATCACGTGATCGCCACCAATGCCTCGTACGCGCAGGTCGCCCTGGACGCCGGCCGCAAGCCGGCTACGGCGGTGACGGTCGTACGCAACGGCCCGCCCCCGGAGTGGTCGCGGATGCCGGCCAACAACCGGACGGGCGTCCTGGATGAGGTGCACCTGGTCTACCTTGGCGCGATCTCCTCGCAGGACGGCGTCGACGGCCTCGTTCCGGTCATGGAGCGGCTGTGTGGCGGCGAGCTGCCCGGCGGCGCGCGACTGACGATCGTCGGCGACGGCGACGAACGGCCGCCGCTGGAGCAGGCGTTTGCCGCGCTCGGCCTGGGCGACCGGGTCACCTTCACCGGACGCGTCGCGGCCACGCGCGTCCCCGAACTGCTCCAGGGCGCCGATATCTGCGTGGACACCGCGCCGGCCACTGACGTCAACGAGCGCTCGACGATGACCAAGATCGCCGAGTACATGGCGCTGGGCAAGCCGGTGGTGGCCTACGACCTTCTGGAGACCCGGCGGACCGCCGGAGACACCGCCGTGCTCGCGCCGCGCGGGGACGCGGACGCCTTCGCGGACGCGATCGTTGCGCTGGCCCGGGATCCGGAGCGGCGTGAGCGGCTTGGCGAGCGAGCTCGTCTGCGCGCCTCGGCCCACCTGACGTGGGATCAGTCAGCGTTGAACCTTGCCGCCGCCTACGCCGCCCTGCGCAGCAACGGCGGATCGCCCGAGCTCGTCGCGGCCGGCAACGTCCAGGGCTGACGCCCCAACGCGCGCTCAGCAGAGCCCGACTTCGTTGCCCTCGCCCACGTTCAGGCGTAGGGCACGAGGCAGCGAGAAGTCACGGAACACGCGAGCGTTCCGGCCCACGACGCTCGCCGACAGACGGGTGCCGACGTGGGTGAGGGTGGCGCCGGCGCCGATGATCGAGCGCTCCACCTCGGCGCCCTCAATCCACGCCCCAGTACCGATCGACGTGTAGGGCCCGATGTAGGCGTCGCGGATCTGCGCCCCCGGCCCGACCACGATCGGGCCGATCAGGACGCTGTTGCACACCGACGCCGTCGCGTCGATCAAGACGCGCCCTTCGATCTGGTTGCCGTCTCCCGCCGCTCGGCCGAGGTCGCCGATGACCCCGTCGAGGACAATCTGGTTGAGCTCCAGAAGCTCGGTGGCGTCACCGCGGTAGGCGCGCCACACCCGCGCCAGGCGGGCGCAGATGCGACCGTTCTGGGCGGCAATCCGGCGCGCCATCTCGGTGGGCAGCTCCGGCTCGGCCCGCGGGCCGGCGGCGACGTGGCGGAGCGTGCCGGGGCCGAACCCCCACACCCCGGCGACTCCGAGCGCCGAGCCCGACGCGTCGAGATCCTCGAGGTCGAGCATGCGGCGGGTCACCGGGCTCAGTTGCTGGTCGGGGGCCGGCGAGCGGTGCACGGTCACGACGGCGTCGGCGCCCTCGTAGAGCGCCTGAGCCATCGGCATCAGCGGCTCGGCCAGCAGCCCGCCGGCGACGTGGACGATGCACGGGTCGGTGTCGACCGCCGGGGCCGCGAGAGTGAGCGCCGATGAGAGCTCCAGCGGCGCCGGGCTCTCGACGAATTCGAACTCCAGGTCCGAGCTCTCGTGCGGGGCCAGGCATTCGCGCACGGCGCCGGCGCTGCGCGTCGACGACGCGACCACCACGTTGCGTACGCCCACGGCCTCCAGCGCGTCAAGGACATGATGCGCGATCGGACGATTGGCGACGTGCTCGGCCGCCGGCACGCGGCCGGTCCAGGTGGACCGGCCGACGGTGGCGTCCTCGACGACCAAGACTCCCCGCAGATCCATATACGACAAACGGGGCATGGGCCGTACTACTGACGCCGATCCGACACCCGATGTGACGTGAGGGTGGACGCTCGAGCGCAAGCCGAGAAACCGTCCGCTTGCGGGCGGACAAACCGTCCGCGCGAGTACCGGGCATGCCGAGCCGTTTTCTCAGACGTGGACAAGGATGCGCAACCAAGGAGTGTTCTCGCATGACCGTCGGAGTGATCGGGCTCGGCTACGTCGGGCTGCCGCTAGCCGTTGCCTTTGCCGAAGCCGGCGAGGACGTCGTTGCCGTTGACCTGGACGAGCGCAAGATCGCGGCCATCGAGGCCGGCACGTCCTACATCGAGGACATCTCGTCCGAGCGCCTTCAGGCGGTCCTGCCCAAGATCGAGGCGTGGACGCACTTCGCGCCGCTCGCCCGCGCCGATGCGGTCTTCATCTGCGTACCCACGCCGCTGACGCCCAACCGAGAGCCCGACCTGGAGCCGCTCATCTCGGCCGGCCGGGCCCTGGGCCACGTGGTCCAGCGCGGCCAGCTCGTGGTGCTGGAGTCGACCACCTACCCCGGGACCACGCGCGAGCGCCTGCTCCCGCTCATCGAGCGCCGTGGCCTGAAGGCCGGCGACGGCCTGAACGTCGCGTTCTCACCGGAGCGCGTCGATCCCGGGCGCACCGACTTCACCATGCGCAACACGCCCAAGGTCGTGGGCGGCATCACCGAGGAGTGCACGGAGCGCGCCGCCGAGATGTACTCGCGCATCTGCGATCGCGTCGTGCCGGTGTCGAGCCCCGAGGTCGCCGAGATGACCAAGCTGCTGGAGAACATCTTCCGCTCGGTCAACATCGCGCTCGTCAACGAGCTCTCGATGCTCTCTGACCGCATGGGCGTTGACATCTGGGAGGTCGTGGACGCGGCCTCGACCAAGCCGTACGGATTCATGCGCTTCGAGCCCGGTCCTGGCATGGGTGGCCACTGCCTCCCCGTCGACCCGTTCTACCTCACGTGGCGTGCCCGGGAGTTCCACATGTCGACGGAGTTCATCGAGCTCGCCGGCAAGATCAACCAGCAGATGCCCTACTACTGCGCCGAGCGGGTCGAGCATGCGCTCAACGACGCGCGCAAGTCCGTGAACGGGTCACGCGTCCTCATCCTCGGCGCCAGCTACAAGGGCGGCGTCGGCGACATCCGTGAGTCACCCGCGCTGCGGATCATGGAGGTGCTGGGCGACCGGGGCGCAGTCATCGCCTACAACGACCCCTACGTGCCCGAACTGCGCAACCTGGGTCTGCGCAGCGTCTCGCTGGACAACATCGCCGGCTACGACGCCGTCGTGCTGGTCACGGCGCATCCGGGCATCGACTACGCCGCGGTGCTCGAGCAGTCCAACGTGCTCGTGGATCTGCGGGGGATCACCCGCAAGCTCCAGCAGTCCGAGCGCGAGCCGGCGCTCGTGGCGACCGCGTAAGCGGGGCCCGCCTTTCCCTCAATTACGGTGTGCGTGCGCCCGGCCGTGTTGGTCGGGCAGCACGAACCCGTAGCCGATGCGCGCCTCGCCCGGCGGGACCGACAGCGTGCGCAGGTCGGTGAGCGCGTCGCGGAGAACTCCGATCCGGGTCTTGAACTCGGTGACCGCCGCTGCATCGGCCTCCGAGCCGCCCCGGGCGCGTGCCTGCACGCGTGACAGCTCCGCTTCGAGCCCGATGAGGGCGGCGAACCCCGCCTCGAGGGCACGCTCGACCTCGTGAGGATCGGTGCGCTGGGCCGCACGGATGCGCGTCGACATGCTGAGAAGCACGTCGAGCTCTGCGGTTCGCGGGTGGCCGAAATCGTCGGACATGGGGCGGCGTCATCGTCGCTCAATCGACCAGTATTCACAATGAGCCGGATGGACCGGCGATGCGTTCACCGCGGCAACACGTGGGATACATCCCGCGGCCTACTTACTGCTTGCCGATGACCTCGATCTCCGCTCCGCCGGACTCAGGGGTGCGGGTGACCAGGCGCCCGCCGACGGACTTGGCGCGAGCGCGCATGGTGCGCATCCCCAGCCCGGTCCCGGCGGTGTCCTTGCCGGCGAGGCCGAAGCCGCAGCCATCGTCGGAGACCCGCAGGAGCAGATCGTCGCGGCGCGAGCCGAGCCGCACGGTGACGTTGCGCGCACCGCCGTGGCGGACGGCGTTCGCAATCGCCTCGCGGGCGATGCGGACCAGCTCGGTCCGCTCGTGCTCGGTGCGCTCGTGCTCGGTGCGCTCGGTGCCGGCGGTGTCGTCCACCAGGACCTTGACGTTGACCTTGAAGCGCGAGGAGAGCTCGCCGGCCACCGCGCGCAACGCGGCCTCGGTGCTCGACGCGTGCGAGGCCTCGAGGTCGACGATCTGGCCCCGGGACGCCGCCAGGGCGCGCGTGGCGGCGATCGCCAGCGGGTGGTCGGCGCCGAACTCCCGCGCCAGCCGCTCGGAGTGCGCCGCGATGAAGGCGAGATCCTGGGCGAGGCCGTCGTGGAGGTCACGGGCGATCCGCAGCCGCTCCGCACTCACCGCGTCGCGGGCGACCTGGACCTGGGAGCGGCGGTACATCCCGACCGCCGTGGCCAGCAGCAGCCCGTAGCCGGCGACGCGCAGGGCATCTGACGGCGTGACCCAGTCGGGAGGGGCGACGCCGAGGCCGAGCTTGCCCAGCTGTGCGCCGGCGATGCACATGGCCGCGGCAGCGAGCAGGCCGGCGGCGCGGTCCCCGTCACGGTGGCGCATGGCGAAGCCGAATGCGGAGACGATCAGGACGACGCAGCAGGTCACCGACACCGACGTGGCCAGCGGTGCGTAGGCACCCGCCGGGCCATGCTCGCGCACGGGGCCGGCGATGAGGTCGACGAGCTCGCCCAGGGCCACCCAGTAGAACGCGGCCGGGACGGCGATCGCGGCGAGGCGGCGGCCCGCCTGGACTTGGCGGTCGCCCGGCGCGAATGCCACCGCGAGGAAGATGCCGGCGATCAGGATCGTCAGCGCCATTCGGGCGCCGGCGCCGTAGATACCGGTCTGGTAGTGGTAGGCCGGCAGGGCGTTGAAGATGAAGTCCGTCAGGGCGACGGTGGCGAGCGCCGCCAGCAGCAGCAGATCGCGCAGCAGTCGTGTCTGGCGGAAGTGGGCCAGCAGCAGCACGGCGCTGACCAGGGCCGATAGCGTGATGCCGGTCTCGATCGCAGAGCGCAGAGCCGCATCCGTGGCGTGTAGCTGCCAAAGCTGTTCGGCCCCATATCCAACGAAACCCACCGTCGCGACCGCGCACGCGGCAGCGACGACCCACAGGGCCAGCTTTGGCCGTTCGACGCTATATGAGCGCGCCCCCGCGCCCATGCGTCCGACCGCAATTCGAGTCACTCAGTAAACCCCCGGAGATGCTCAAAGGAAGGAATATTCAGTTGTGTCCAGAAGTTGGATCGTTTCCCCGTTCGAAACCAACCTCTACAAACTTTACCAAGTCAGCGGCGAACTTGGAAGAAATGCGGTACAACGCGCCGCGATCATCACGGGATGATCACCGGAGCGCCTCAGCGGGGTTACCGCGGGGCCTCGGCAGGGGATTGTGGCGGGCGGCGTGGCCTGGTGTCGGCATCGGCATAGGGCGGCGCCGCCTCCGCCGCGCCCGGATCAGGGCAGGCGGCGGCGGTGGCCCCGCCGGCGATCCAGGGGCCGTAGGCGACCGCCCTGGTGCTCCCCAGGAGCGCCGGGATCGCGTGGCGGCCCCTCGGCCCGCTGCCCTTCGCCCCTCTGCCCGTCGGCCCGCTGCCCCTCGGCCCGCCCCGCGTCTCCCCGCTGCCCCTCGGCCCGCTCCCCCAGGTCCCGCTGCGCCGCGCGCTCGCGGTCCTCGGTGAGCCCGACCTCGTAGAAGATGAGGCTGACAACGCCCACGAGCCCGATCCCCACCAGCACCGTGGCCGCGGTCCCGCCGGCGGTGCCGGGGATGAGCGCCCCGCAGGCCACGCCCACGAGCGCCACCGTGATGGAGGCGCCGTAGCGGAGGGTCCGGGTGCGACGGCTCACGTGCTCAGACTCGCGTACGGGTCATAGGTGCCGAAGGACCTCAGGTTGCCCTCCGGGTCAAGCTGCGGCCTCGGGGGCTCCAACCAGCCGGCGAACTGCGCCCGCGAGTGCTGGTAGCCCAGCGGCTCGCGGTCCAACAGCAGTCCGGAGAGCCCGACATCCGGGGTGCGACGCGCTCGCGTCCAGTCACCGAGCTCGTGCTCGTAACTGGTGACGCGGGCGCGGAGCACCCCGGTGTCGGTCAGGTCAGTCGTCCGACGAGTCTCCGTCGTCGGCGGGGATGTCGAGGTCGGCCAGCTCCTCGGCGAAGCCGAGCGCCGAGCCGCCGTTGCCGATGTTCTCGAGGTCCGAGAGATCGGGCTCGATGCCGCCGCCGAAGCCGCTGAGCGACTCCCCGTCGGTGAGGCCGAGCTCGGCCGCCAGATCGTCGTGATCGAGCAGGCCGACCTCGTCGATCCCGCGGGGGAGCGGCTCGGACGGCTCGATCTCGATCCGCCGGTAGCGCTTGAGCCCCGTGGCGGCCGGGATCAGCTTGCCGATGATCACGTTCTCCTTGAGGCCGTTGAGCCGGTCGATCTTGCCCTCCAGGGCGGCGTCGGTGAGGACCTTGGTCGTCTCCTGGAAGGACGCGGCCGACAGGAACGAGTCGGTGTTCAGCGACGCCTTGGTGATGCCCAGGATGATCTCCTCGGCCTGGGCCGCCTCGCCGCCGCTGTCGATGACGCCATTGTTGATCTTGGCGTACTCGTAGCGATCCACGAACTGGCCGGGCAGGAGGTCGGTGTCGCCCTTCTGGTCGACCCGCACCTTCTTCATCATCTGGCGCACGATCAGCTCGATGTGCTTGTCGTTGATGTCCACGCCCTGGGACTTGTAGACCTCCTGGACCTCGCGGACGAGGTAGAGCTCGGTCTCAGTCCGGCCGCGGACGGCCAGCAGCTCGTGCGGGTACAGGGACCCCTCGTTGAGCTGCGTGCCCGGCTCGATCTTCTGGCCCGACTCGACATACAGCAGGGTGCGCCGCGGGAACGTGTGGCGATGCTCCTCGCCGCCGTCGTCGGTGATCACAACCGTGATCGCCTTGTCGGAGTCCTCGATCGACACCTTGCCGCCGACCTCGGAGATCTTGGCCAGGCCCTTGGGCTTGCGCGCCTCGAACAGCTCCACTACGCGGGGCAGACCGTGCGTGATGTCCGCGCCGGCGACGCCGCCGGTATGGAACGTCCGCATCGTCAGCTGGGTACCGGGCTCGCCGATCGACTGGGCGGCGATGATGCCCACCGCGTCGCCGATCTGGGCCAGCTTGCCGCTCGCCATCGAGCGGCCGTAGCAGGCCTGGCACACGCCGGTCGGAGCCTCGCACTTGAGCACCGAGCGGACCGGGACCGTGATGACCTCGCCCTTGTCGGTGTCGTCCTGGTGGGCCTCGAACAGATCGGCCAGCTCGGCGCGATCGATCTCCTTGCCCTGCTCCACGATGACCCGTCCGCGCTTGGTGGTGATGTCACGGGCTGCGATCCGCCCGATGAGGTCCGTGTTGACCTGGCCGGTCGGCCGCAGGCGCCGCGTCTCGGGATCGATCTCGAGCTGTGACACCGGGCTCTCGATGAACTCCTCCGTGCCGCAGTCATCCTGGCGGATGATCACGTCCTGGGAGACGTCCACCAGGCGCCGGGTCAGGTAGCCCGAGTCGGCGGTACGGAGCGCCGTGTCGGCCAGACCCTTACGCGCACCGTGCGTAGAGATGAAGTACTCGAGCACGGTCAGGCCTTCCATGAAGTTGGCCTTGATCGGGCGCTCGATGATCTCGCCCTTCGGATTCGCCATGAGGCCACGCATGCCGGCCAGCTGGCGGATCTGGGAGAACGAGCCACGGGCGCCGGAGTTGGCCATCATGGCGATCGGGTTCATCGGCTCCAGGTGCGCGGTGAGCGCCTCGCCGACCTCGTTGGTGGCGCGATCCCACAGTCCGGTGACCGCCTCGTGGCGCTCCTCCTGGGTGATCTCGCCGTCCTCGTACTGGGCCTCGATGATGATCAGCTCAGCCTCGTAGCGCTTGAGGATCTCCTCCTTGGAGGGAGGCGTCTGCACGTCGTTCTTGGAGAACGTCACGCCGGCACGGGTTGCGTACTGGAAGCCGACGTCCTTGAACGCGTCGAGGACCTGGGAGATCGTCGGGGCCCCGTACAGCTGCACGAGGTCGTCGATCATCTGGGTCGTGTCCCGCTTGCGCATCGACCGGTTGATGAACTCGTAGGTGTCGGGGTCAAACTGCTCGCCCAGCGCCACCTGGAGCGCACGCTCGATCTTCTCGTTGTAGATGACCCGCCCGACCGTGGTCAGGATGTGACCCTCGTTGCGGCCGATCGGCCGGTACTCGGCCAGGTCGTGCAGCTTGACCACGCCGTGCTCGTACGACCACTCGGCCTCCTGAGCGGTGCGGAACGGATGCGGCCGGGGGGTGATCTCCGCCGGGTTCATCTTCGCCAACTCGCTGGCGTCCGGGCCATAGGTGAGGTAGTAGGCGCCCAGCACCATGTCCTGCGACGGCGTCGCCAACGGCGCGCCGTGTGCGGGGGACAGGATGTTGTTGGCCGACAGCATCAGGATCCGCGCCTCGGCCTGCGCCTCCGCCGACAGCGGGAGGTGGACCGCCATCTGGTCGCCGTCGAAGTCGGCGTTGAAGGCGTGGCAGACGAGCGGGTGGACCTGGATGGCCTTGCCCTCCACCAGCACGGGCTCGAAGGCCTGGATGCCCAGGCGGTGGAGCGTCGGCGCGCGGTTGAGCAGCACCGGGTGCTCGTGGATGACCTCCTCCAGGACGTCCCACACCTCGGGGATCATGGAGTCGACCATCTTCTTGGCCGCCTTGATGTTCTGCGCGGACTTGCGCTCGACGAGGCGGGCCATGATGAACGGCTTGAACAGCTCCAGGGCCATCAGCTTGGGCAGTCCGCACTGGTGCAGGCGCAGCGACGGGCCCGACACGATCACCGACCGGCCGGAGTAGTCCACGCGCTTGCCCAGCAGGTTCTGGCGGAAGCGGCCCTGCTTGCCCTTGAGCATGTCCGACAGCGACTTCAGCGGCCGGTTGCCCGGGCCGGTGACGGGGCGCCCGCGCCGGCCGTTGTCGAACAGCGCGTCGACGGACTCCTGAAGCATGCGCTTCTCGTTGTTGACGATGATCTCCGGGGCGCCGAGGTCCAGCAGGCGCTTGAGGCGGTTGTTGCGGTTGATGACGCGGCGGTAGAGGTCGTTGAGGTCCGACGTGGCAAAGCGGCCACCGTCGAGCTGGACCATCGGGCGCAGCTCGGGCGGGATCACCGGCACGGCCTCGAGCACCATCATCTCGGGCTTGTTCCCCGAGGACAGGAACGCGGAGACGACCTTCAGGCGCTTGACGGCGCGGGCCTGCTTCTGACCCTTGGCGGTCTTGACCTGCTCCTGGAGATCGGCGGACTCGGCGTCCAGGTCGACCTGCTGTAGGAGATCGCGCACCGCCTCGGCGCCCATGCCGCCCCGGAAGTACTCGCCGAAGCCGTAGGGAGAGCCGAACCGGTCGCGCAGCTCGCGGAACGTGGTCTCGTCGTTGATGACGTCCTTGGGCTTCATCGACTTGAACAGCTCCCACACCTGGCGCATCCGCTCGGCGGCGTCCTCGATGTAGGCCTCGGTGTCGTCGATGTCGGCCTGGAAGGACTTGCGCAGGTCCTTGAGCATCTTCTCGCGCTCGTCGTCAGACAGCTTGGCGACGTTGACGTCAAGCGTCTCGGCCCAGAGGTGGTCGTCGTCGGAGAAGTCGCGGCCGGTCTTGGCCGAGTTGAGGAACTCCTCGCGGCGGGCCAGGGACTCCTTGAGCTCCAGGACGCGCTCCTCCTTCTCGGCGGCGTAGGAGTCCAGCACCTTGTTGACCTCGCCCTCCAGGGACTCGGTGTCCTTGGCGCGGGCCTCGTCGTCGACCCACGTCACCATGGACGCGGCGAAGTACAGGACCTTCTCGAGCTCCTTGGGAGCCATGTCGAGCAGGTAGCCGATGCGGCTGGGGACGCCCTTGAAGAACCAGATGTGCGAGACGGGAGCGGCCAGGTCGATGTGACCCATGCGCTCACGGCGCACCTTGGAACGGGTCACCTCGACGCCGCAGCGCTCGCAGACGATGCCCTTGTAACGGACGCGCTTGTACTTACCGCAGTAGCACTCCCAGTCCTTGGTCGGACCGAAGATGCGCTCGCAGAACAGCCCATCCTTCTCGGGCTTCAGCGTCCGGTAGTTGATGGTCTCCGGCTTCGTGACCTCGCCCGAGCTCCATGAGCGAATCTGCTTAGAGGAGGCGAGCCCGATCTCGATTGCGTCGAAGTTATTGATGTCGATCAAAATGATTCCTTGGGGTTGAAATCTGTTCGGGGGGTACGGCGGTGAGGGACCCCGTGACGGGGTCCGCACCGGCCGTTATGCCTCGTCTTCTTCCGTGACGCCCTCGGCGTCGCCGGCGGGGACCTCGGCGTCGAGCATCGGGTCCTCGTCCGAGCTGAAGTCCTCATCCTCGAGGTCCTCGCCGGACTCCAGATCGGGATCCTCGGCCTCGGTCTCCTCCTCGGAGGCCTCGGCGGTCTCGCCCTCGTGCTCGGTCGCCTCGTCCGCCGGCGCGCCATCGGTGGCCCGCACGCCGCTGAGGTCGATGCCGAGCTCCTCGGCCGCCCTCAGCAGGTCGTCGTCCTCCTCGCGCATCTCGGCACGCTCGCCCTCCTCGGAGACGACGTTGACGTCGAGCGCCAGCGACTGCATCTCCTTGAGCAGGACCTTGAAGGACTCGGGGATCGACGGCTCGGCGATGTTCTCGCCCTTGACGATCGCCTCGTAGGCCTTCACGCGCCCGACCGTGTCGTCGGACTTGATGGTGAGCATCTCCTGGAGGGTGTACGCGGCGCCATAGGCCTCGAGCGCCCACACCTCCATCTCGCCGAACCGCTGGCCACCGAACTGCGCCTTGCCGCCCAGCGGCTGCTGGGTGACGAGCGAGTAGGGGCCGGTGGACCGGGCGTGGATCTTGTCGTCGACGAGGTGCAGCAGCTTGAGGATGTACATGTACCCGACCGTGACCTGCTCCTCGAACGGCTCGCCGGTGCGGCCGTTGAACAGCGTGGTCTTGCCCGAGGCCTGCTCACCCTCGCGCCGGCGCTTGTCGACGTCCATCCGGATGAGGCCGTCGCTGGCCTGGTGCTCGTCCTGCCAGCGGACGAGCGCCTCGTCGACGTCGGCGACGGTGGCGCCGTCGAAGACCGGCGTGGCGACGTAGACCTTGCCCGGCCGCCCGTCGGGACGCGAGCCGCCGTTGGTGGCGTGCTTGCGCGCCTCGGAGCCGTCCTCGTACCAGCCGTTGGCCGCGACCCACCCGAGGTGGGTCTCCAGGATCTGACCCAGGTTCATCCGGCTCGGCACGCCGAGCGGGTTGAGGATCACGTCGACCGGCGTCCCGTCCTCCAGGAACGGCATGTCCTGCACGTCGACGATCTTGGAGATGACGCCCTTGTTGCCGTGACGGCCGGCCAGCTTGTCGCCCTCGGCGATCTTGCGCTTCTTGGCCACGAACACGCGGACCAGGTCGTTGACGCCCGGCGGCAGGTCGTCGCCGTCGTCGCGGCTGAACGTCTTGACGTCGATGACGACGCCGCCCTCGCCGTGGGGCACCTTGAGCGAGGTGTCGCGGACCTCGCGCGCCTTCTCCTTGAAGATGGCGCGGATCAGCTTCTCCTCGGCGGTCAGCTCGGTCTCGCCCTTGGGCGTGACCTTGCCGACGAGCAGGTCGCCGGACTGAACCTCGGCGCCGATGCGGACGATGCCGCGGTCGTCGAGGTTGCGCAGCGACTCCTCGGAGCGGTTGGGGATGTCGCGGGTGATCTCCTCGTCGCCCAGCTTGGTCGTGCGCGCGTCGATCTCGTACTCCTCGATGTGGATCGAGGTGAGCTCGTCGTCGGCGACCAGGCGCTTGGACAGGATGATCGCGTCCTCGAAGTTGTAGCCCTCCCAGGACATGAAGGCGACGAGCAGGTTCTTGCCCAGCGCCATCTCACCCATGTCGGACGCCGACCCGTCGGCGAGCACATCGCCCTCCGTCGACGGCCGCGCCGACATCCACGATCGGCTTCTGGTGGATGAGCGTGCCCTGGTTGGAGCGCATGAACTTCTGGAGCTCGTACTCCTCCTTGCCGCCGTCCTGACCGTCGACGACGATCTGCTCGGCGTCGACGTAGGAGACCGTTCCGGTCGCGCGTGACACGGCGACGTCGCCGGTGTCGATGGCCGCGCGGCGCTCCATGCCGGTGCCGACCAGCGGAGCGTCGGTGACCAGCAGCGGCACCGCCTGGCGCTGCATGTTGGAGCCCATCAGCGCCCGGTTGGCGTCGTCGTGCTCCAGGAACGGGATCATCGCGGTCGCGACCGACCAGATCTGCTCCGGAGAGACGTCGATCAGGTCGACCTCCGCCGGGGTGACGGTGACGTACTGGCCGGCCTGGGTCCGGCACAGGATCTCGTCGCCCAGGAGGTTGCCCTTGTCATCGACCGGCGTGTTGGCCTGGGCGATGATCTGCTCCTCCTCCTGAGTGGCGTCGATGCGGACGATGTCGTCGGTGACCCTGCCGCCGCTGACCACCCGGTACGGGGTGGTGACGAACCCGTGCTCGGAGATCTCCGCGTAGGAGGAGAGCGAGCCGATGAGGCCGATGTTCGGGCCTTCCGGCGTCTCGATCGGGCACATACGGCCGTAGTGGGTCGGGTGGACGTCGCGGACCTCGATGGGCGCACGCTCGCGGGTCAGACCACCCGCGCCCAGCGCGCTCAGGCGCCGGCGGTGCGTCAGCCCCGACAGCGAGTTGGTCTGGTCCATGAACTGCGACAGCTGGCTGGAGCCGAAGAACTCCTTCAGCGCCGCCACGACCGGGCGGATGTTGACGATCGTCTGCGGAGTGATCGTGTCGGCGTCCTCGGTGGTGAGGCGCTCGCGCACGACGCGCTCCATGCGGTACAGACCGATCCGGAACGCCTCCTGGATCAGCTCGCCGACGGTGCGCAGACGGCGGTTGCCGAAGTGCTCGTACTCGTCGAGGTGGTCCTGGATGGGCTCGCGGGGCATCGACGCCGCCTCGGCGGCGTAGTCGAGCTTGGCCACGTCGGCCGGCTCCTCGGGCATGCCGAGGATGCGCGGGAGCGAGACCAGCTCCTTGACCAGGGCGATGATGTCGTCATGGGTCAGGGTCCGGCTGTCCAGGTCGATGTCCAGACCCAGGCGCGAGTTGAGCTTGTACCGTCCGACCCGCGTCAGGTCGTAGCGCTTGGGATCAAAGAACAGCTGGTTGAGCAGTGACCGCGCGGCGTCGATCGACGGCGGCTCGCCCGGGCGCTGCTTCTTGAACAGCTCGATGAGCGCGCCCTCCTCGGTCCGGGTCACCTCGGGATCCGCCTCGACCGTGTTGCGGATGTAGAGGGAGTTGTCGAAGAGGTTGAGGATCTCCTCGTCCGAGGCGTAGCCCATGGCGCGCAGCAGGACGGTGACCGGCAGCTTGCGCTTGCGGTCGATGCGGACGTAGACGCGGCCCTTCTTGTCGATCTCGAGCTCCAGCCACGAGCCGCGAGCCGGCATCAGATTGGCGATGAAGACCTGCTTCTCGCGGTCCTTGGGCTCCATGACGTAGGCGCCCGGCGAACGGACCAGCTGCGTGACGACGACGCGCTCGGTGCCGTTGATGATGAACGTGCCGCGCTCGGTCATCCACGGGAAGTCGCCCATGAAGACCGACTGCTCGCGGATCTCACCGGTCTCGCGGTTGATGAAGGCGACGGTGACCGTCAGCGGGCGCGCGTACGTGAGGTCCTTCTCACGGCACTGCTCCAGGCTGGCGACGGGCTCGTCGAAGCGTGAACTCGCCGAACTGGACGGCCAGGTTGCCGGTGTAGTCCTCGATGGGCGAGATGTCGTCGATCGTCTCGCGCAGGCCGCCGTTCTCGGGGTCGGTCAGCCACTCAAACGACTTGCGCTGGATATCGATCAGGTTGGGGACTTCAAGGACCTTGTTCAGACGCGCGAAACTACGGCGCGTCCGGGGGGCGTGAGCGGTTGCCAAGACGGCGACTCCTCGGGCGGTCGAGAGGGAGGAAACTGGGCGCAACCTGAGCTTTAACGGCTCAAGAAAGCGCGACCAGCAAAGATAGCACACGGCATCGGTGCCCTGTGAAGGACCGCTCAGCTCTCACGGACCCCGCCCTCGGCTGCCGCGTATGTGGCGCGGCACCGCATGGTTTGGGCGGCTACGACTATTGGCTGACCCGGCGCAGTGTAGGGGGTAATCGCCGATGCGGCAAGCATGCCGGTCAGACGCCCAGCAGCTGGACCGGCCCACCGACACGAGAAGCGCCGGCGCGATGGCCGGCGCTTTCAGGGGGTGAATGAGGCCTATCTCCACGATGATGAGTCCATTGGACCGTCTCCTTGGTGGCCGTAGGCGGGTTCGGGGCGCTCTACGTCAGGCCGCCGGGGTCAGGCGGCTCGCGGGCTCGGCGCGCGCGCGGCGCGCCAGGGGGATGCGACGCAGCGGCTGGGCCTTGCGACGCGGGGTGATCTCGGTGAAGCGGAACACCGCGCGGCCGAAGCGCAGCACGTCGCCGTCGGTCAGGTGATGCGACGGTGACGCGGCGTCCGTTGACGAACGTGCCGTTGTAGCTGCGGTCGTCGAGGAGGCGCGCGCCGTCGCCGCGGACGGCGAGGATGGCGTGGCGGCGGGAGACCTGCGAGTCCTCGAGGCGCACGTCGGCGACGAGGCCGCGCCCGATGTGGGTGATCGGCCGCTCCAGCGCGATCAGCTTGGTCTCGCCGTCGTGCTCGAGGGACAGGTAGCGGCCGGCGGGAGCGCCGGCCGCGGGGATCAGGCGCTCGCGGGTGCGATTGTCCAGCAGGGCGTAGGGGTCGACGATGAACGGGAGGCTGGAGTCCATCCCGTCGGTGGGGGGATCGTGCCGGGCTGAGTCATGCGAGAGCCCGGTCGGGGAGCTGGGCTTGAATGGTCATGACCACAGATCACCATGGCCAGCGAACATCAAAGTCAGAGCCGCCGAAGAACTTCCGAAGCGCTCTTACACACGCACAACGCGCCCCGTGCGGGGCACGGAGCGCGCTGTGTGACGACTGGACTGCGCGCGGGGCGCGGAGGCGGGACTACTTGAGGTCGACGGAGCCGCCGGCCTCCTCGAGGTCGGCCTTGAGCTTCTCGGCCTCGGCCTTGTCGATGCCCTCCTTGACGGGCTTGGGGGCCTCGTCCACGAGTGCCTTGGCCTCCTTGAGGCCCAGGCCGGTGGCGGCGCGGACGACCTTGATCACCTGGATCTTCTTGTCGCCGGCAGCGGTGAGGATGACGTCGAACGTCGACTGCTCCTCGACCTCCTCGGCGGCGCCGTCACCGCCGCCGCGCCGCGGGGGCCGCTGCGGCGACCGCCGTGGCGGAGACGCCGAACGTCTCCTCGAGCGCCTTGATGCGCTCGGAAAGCTCCAGCACGGAGATCGTCTTGAGCTCCTCGATCCATTCCTCTGTCGTGGCCATGATTCCTCCTTAGTCGTCGGACGGTGCCGCGTCCGACGCGGCTTCGGTTTCAGTGTCTTCAGATGCTTCGGGCTCGGGCTCCGCGGCGGGGGCCTCGGCCTCGGCCTCGGGCTCCGCGGCGGGGGCCTCAGCCTCGGCCTCGGGCTCCGCGGCCGGTGCCTCAGCCTCAGCCTCGGGCTCCGCGGCCGGTGCCTCAGCCTCAGCCTCGGGCTCCGCGGCCGGCGCCTCAGCCTCGGCCTCGGCGGCGGGGGCCTCAGCCTCGGCCTCGGGCTCAGCGGCGGGGCCTCAGCCTCAGCGCGGGCTCCGGCAGCGGCCTCGGGCTCGGCGGCCGCGGCAGGCGCGGCGCCTCGCCGCTGACCAGGCCCGGTCGATCTCCACGATGGCCTGCAGCTGGATGGCGATCCCTGCGATGAGCGCGTTGAGCCCACGCGCCAGCCCGGTCAGCGGCGCGGCGACCGTGCCCACGAGCTGGGCGTAGAGCACCTCGCGGGAGGGCAGGCGGGCGATGGAGCGCACGTCGTCGGCGCTGAGCACCGACCCGTTGAGCACCCCGCCCTTGAACTCCAGCAGGTTGAGCTGGCGCGCGGTGTCGTTGAGCGCCTTGGCCGCCATGGCCGCATCGCCCTTGACGAATGCCAGCGCCGTGGGCCCGACCAGCATCGGCTTGAGCGTGTCCATCCCCGCCTGGTCGGCCGCCCGCTCCGAGAGCGAGTTCTTGACCACGCGGAAGCGGGCGTCGGCGGCGCGCAGCTTGGTGCGCAACTCGGCGACCTGATCCACCGAGATCCCGCGGTAGTCGACCGCGAAGATCGCGTCGGCCTCCTGCAACTGGCCGGCGATCTCGTCGACGACGGCTGCTCTTCTGGTCTCTGTTCATACCTTGCTCTCTCTCAAAACAAAACGCCCGCTGATCGGCGGGCGTCGTCGGAGGGCGTGGTGCAGAGCGCCGGCCGGCTTCGAGTGACTCCGCCTGCCCCGGGCTTACGCGCACTGGCGGCCGGAGGTCTGAGGCTTTCGTCTCGTGGGGTTGCTGACTTTCAGTCTAGGACACGCACCGATCGCCGCGATCAGGCGGCGACCGGCTCCTCCACGATGTCGCGGGTCCGCGACGGGTCGACCTTGACGCCCGGGCCCATGGTGCTGGCAAACGTGACCGAGCGGATGTAGCGGCCCTTGGCCGCCGCGGGCTTGGCCCGGATCAGCTCGTCGATGACGGCCGCGTAGTTCTCCAGCAGCATCCGCTCCTCGAAGTCCTTCTTGCCGATCACGAGGTGCACGATCGCGGTCCGGTCGGTGCGGTACTCGACCTTGCCGGACTTGGACTCGCTGACCGCCTTGGCCACGTCCACCGTGACCGTGCCCACCTTGGGGTTGGGCATCTTGCCGGCGGGGCCGAGGATGCGGCCCAGGCGGCCGACGATCGGCATCATGTCCGGCGTGGCGATGGCGACGTCGAAGTCGTCGAAGCCCTCCTGGATCTGCTTGGCGAGATCCTCGCCGCCGACGATGTCGGCGCCGGCCTCCTCGGCCTCGCGCGCCTTGTCGCCCTGGGCGAAGACGGCGATCTTGACGTCCTTGCCCAGGCCGTTGGGCAGAGCGATCGTCCCGCGCAACTGCTCGTCGGCGTGCCGGACGTTGAGCCCGGTGCGGACGTGCACCTCCACGGACTCGTCGAACTTCGCGGTGCTCAGCTGCTTGACCAGCGCGATCGCCTCCGAGGGGGTGTACTCCCGGCCGCGGTCGAAGCGCTGCTTGGCGTCGAGATATGCCTTTCCGTGCTTGGCCATCGTTCGTTCTCCTGGGTCGTCAGACGACGTCCACGCCCATCGAGCGGGCCGTGCCGGCGATGATCTTCGCCGCTGCGTCGATGTCGTTGGCGTTGAGGTCGGACATCTTCTTCTCGGCGATCGCCCGCAGCTGGTCCTGGGTGATCTTCGCCACCTTGTCGCGATGGGGCTCGGCCGAGCCCTTCTCCAGCGACAGGGCCTGCTTGATCAGAACCGCCGCGGGCGGGCTCTTGGTCACAAACGTGAACGAGCGGTCCTCGTAGACGGTGATCACGACGGGGATCACGGTGCCGGTGTCGGCCTGCGTCTGGGCGTTGAACGCCTTGACGAACTCCATGATGTTGACGCCGTGCTGGCCGAGCGCGGGGCCGACCGGCGGCGCCGGGCTGGCCTGGCCGCCCATCGCCTGGAGCTTGATCTGAGTTAGGACCTTCTTGGCCATTGCCGCTTCTCGCTTCTCTCTCGCTAGATCTTCTTGACCTGGTCGAAGCCCACCTCGACCGGAGTCTCACGACCGAAGATAGACACCAGGACCTTGAGCTTCTGGGCGTCCTCGTTGACCTCCGAGATCTCGCCGCTGAAGTCCGACAGCGGGCCGGACACGACCTTGACGGACTCGCCGATCGAGAACTGGGCCCGGCTGCGCGGCCGCTCGGCCGGCTCCATGTGCAGCAGGCGGTCGACCTCGGCCTGGGTCAGCGGTACCGGCTCGTTGGAGGCTCCGACGAACCCGGTGACCCCCGGTGTGCCCTTGACCAGCGACCACGAGTCCTCGTTGAGGTCCATCTGCACGAGCACGTACCCGGGCATGGTGCGCTTCTCGACCGTCACCTTCTGGTTGTCCTTCATCTCGGAGACGGACTCAGTGGGGACGATGATCTGGCGCACGGCGCGCTGCTGGTTGAGCGAGACGACGCGGTGCTCGAGGTTGTGCTTGACCTTGTTTTCGTGGCCCGAATAGGTGTTGACGACGTACCAGCGGAACATGTTTCTCTCAGAGTGACTAAAGCGTTTAGGGGAGGATGAGCTTGACGACCTTCGTCGCAACGAAGTCGGCAACGCCCAGGAACGCACCAGCGACGATGACGAACCCGATCACAACTCCGGTGGCCTGCATCACCTGCCGGCGGTCAGGCCACTGTACTCGCTGGAGTTCGCGCCAGCTTCCCTGAAGGAAGTGGACGACACGGGTGGGAAGGTGCTCGCGCGGCGCCGACACTGCGGTCGATGCGCCGTGACGTCCGCCACCCGGACCCACCGTCCTCCGGACCGAGATCGTCGTCATCCTCATCGTAGCCACCCCCGCCGCCATCGCCGGCAGGCTGCTCATCGCCGGGTTCGGCCTCGGCCGGCTCCTCGCCGGCGGCCTCCTCGCGCGATGCCTCGGCCTCCGGCTCCCCCGCCGCCAGCTCCGCGTCGGTGTACTCGGGGCGGCCGACCGCCAGCTGGGCCTCGGCGAGCTCCACGTCAGGGGCGGCGTGCTCGAGCGGATCCGGGGTGTCGTCGGAGCGGTTGCCGCGGGCCGTCGCCACGCCAGGCTGCGCGGCGGGGCCGGGCCGGCGCTCCCGCCCGGCGCTACGGCGTTTACGGTTGCGAGCCACGGGCAGTCCGGCGCGCTCTCAGCGCGTTTCGCGATGAGGGGTGTGGCACCTGCACCAGCGGCAGTACTTGCGCAGCTGCAGTCGCTCCGGATTGTTCCGCTTGCTCTTGTTGGTCTGATAGTTCCGGCGCTTGCACTCCTCGCACGCGAGGGTTGCGGCGATCCGGACGTCTCCACGGGCCATTTTGCGCTTCTTTGCTGGTAGGGATAAGCCGCCGCGGGCGTGAGAAGAAACGCCGCCCGGCGCCGTGCGGAGTGTAGCGCCCACTCTCGGGCCGGGCGCTCCTGAGCAGGTGAGATTGCACTATTCAGGAACAATGCGCTGATGCGCACACCGATCGCCGCCGGCGCATGATCCGGCTGATCGGGCTGGTGGTCTCGATCGGGATCGCTGACTCGCTGAACCCGACCACGATCGCCCCTGCCCTCTATCTCGCTGCCGGAGACCACGCTCGGCGGCAGGTCGCCGAGTTCACGGCCGCGGTCTTCGGCGTCTATTTCCTCGGCGGCCTGGTCATCGCGTTGGGGCCGGGCGAGCTGCTGCTGGCGATCGTGCCCCGTCCCGGGCGCCACCTCGGCTACGTGCTGGAGATCGTGGCCGGCGGCGCGATGCTCGCCGCCGCCGCGGTGCTGTGGGGATACCGAGCCCGGCTGGCGCAGGCCGAGGCTCCTGAGATCAACCCCAAGGGCCGCTCGAGCGCGATCCTCGGCGCCACCATCACCGCGGTCGAGCTGCCCACGGCGTTCCCGTATTTCGCGGCGATCGCCACGCTCGTGGGGGCGAACCTGAACGTGATCCGCATCGTGATCCTGCTGCTCATCTTCAACGTCTGCTTCATCCTTCCCCTCCTGGGCATCCTCGCCGTGCTCACCTTCGCCGGGCCCAACGCCCAGCTCGTGCTCACCCGGGGACGGGAGTGGCTGGAGGCGCGGTGGCCGACCGTGCTGGCGATCCTGGCCCTCGTGGCGGGCCTGATCGTGACCCTGCTGGGCGTCACCGGCCTGGCCAGCGCCCACCACAACGACTTCGGCACGTTCTCCCGCAGGCTGCGCAAGGTCTTCCACCTGCACCAGTGAGCGCTCCGGCCTGAACGCGAACCTGGGTGCGGGAGGTTTCGCCGCGCCCGAGACGAGGCATATTCTCCTGCGGTGGCAGCGGTGACCCCGGAGAACAGGACGTTCGACCCCGCCGAGCTGCTGGGGCTGCTCGACGGGCGCTACGCCGACGTCCGAGAGGAGCTCCGGACGGTGATGAGCCGGCCCGAGTTCGCTCCGGTCGTGGCCCTCCCCACTCCCGAATACCGCGCGCGGGTCAACGCGGCCCGCGCCCATATGGCCACGGTGCTGCTGGAGGCGTTCCAGCGCGCGGTCACCGACTGCGAGGACGAGGATCTGCGCTCCGTGCTCAAGCTCCTCTGCGACCTCTACGCGCTGGCGGACCTGGAGTCAGACCGGGCCTTCTTCCTGGAGCACGGGCGCCTGTCGGGGCCGCGGTGCAAGGCGATCACCCGCGAGGTCAACCGGCTGTGCAACGAGGCTCGGCTGTGCGCGGGCGCGCTGGTCGACGCCTTCGGCATCCCCGACGAGATGCTCGCTGCCCCGATCGCGCTGGGCGACCCGGACCGGCGCGGGACTGAGCGCCGGTGCCCGCCGCGAAATCAGTGCTCGACGTCAGCCGGCTCACCGAGCTGCAGGAGCTGCTGGGCACCGACCGCGAGGCAATCGTCGGGACCCTCGTGACCGAGCTGACCTCCGCGGTGGAGCGGATCAACGAGGGCCTGGCCTGCGGCGATCTGGTCGAGGTGGCGGCGGCGGCTCATGCGGCCCGCAACAGCGCGCTGATGATCGACGCCCAGCCGGTGCTCCAGGTGCTCAAGCAGCTGGAGACCTGTGCGCGCAACGAGCAGACCCGACGAGGCCGCGGCGGCCGCGCGCCCGCCTGCGCCGGGCCTGGCCGCGGTTGCGGCGCGAGCTCGAGCAGGCTGCGGAGGTTCGCCAGTAGCGCTCTGGGGGCGGTGCTCCGTGGGGGGTCTGCCCTGGGTATGGGGCGCACGTCAACGGCGGGCTTGGGAAAAGGGGATTGGGCGTTGGCTGGCGGCCTGTCCCGGGCTGCGTGAGGGTGCAAAAGTCGACAAACAGGGAATGCTCGGTCCTGGTTTTCCGGCGAAATGCGCGCTGGTGCGCATTCGGCGAAAATCGGGCGGCGCAATCCGGGTTTGTCGACTTTTGCACCCTACCACGGCCGGATGGGCTCGCCGCCCACCTCGCGTCCACCCTCCTAAGCCCGCCGTTGACGTTCGCCCCATACCCAGGGCAGACGCCCGACGAGCCGAGAGCCGCTAGGCGCCCGAGCCGTCCCGGGCCTGGCGCACGAGCCGCCGCATCCCCTTCAGCCACCGCTCGGGCTGGGCCCCCTTGAGCGCCATGTGGTCGGCGACCTCCGCGTGGGGCAGGATGAGGAAGCGCTCGTCGCGCAGCCCCTCCACGACGACGGCGGCGACGTCCTCGGGCTCCATCAGCCCTCCGGCCAGCAGGGGCGCCGCGCCGATCGGGGTCCTCGAGCGCGATGTCGAGCATCGGCGTGCGGACGGCCTGCGGGCACAGGCAGGAGACCTTGATGCCGGCGTCGCCGTAGGTGATCGAGAGCCACTCGGCGAGGGCGACGGCGGCGTGCTTGGTGATCGAGTAGGCCAGCGCGGACACCTGGGTGAGCAGGCCGGCCGCCGAGGCGGTGCTCAGCAGGTAGCCGTCGCCGCGCTCCAGCCAGCCGGGCAGCAGCGCCCGGGCCGCCCAGACGTGGGCCATGACGTTGATCTCCCAGGTGGCCTGGAGCTCGTCGTCGGGCGCCTCCGGGCCGCCGCCGGGGCCGGCCACGCCGGCGTTGGAGAAGAACAGGTCGATCGGGCCGTGGCGCTCCTGCGCGGTGGCGATGAGCGCGATGATGTCCGCCTCGCGGCTCGACGTCGGCGGCGACGGCGAGCGCGCCGATCTCCGCGGCGACCGCGCGCACGCGCGCCTCGTCGCGGTCGGCGACGACCACGCGGGCGCCCTCGGCCGCGAACCGGGTGGCGCAGGCGCGACCGATGCCGCTCGCGGCCCCGGTGACGACGACGTGCTTGCCGGCCAGCTCCACGCCGGGAAGCCTATGCGTTTCGCGTCCGGAACCCACCGACGAGCTGAGGCCCGGCTCGCGAGGGGGCTACGCGCTGCCCAGCCCCACTCCGGCGGCGACGATCAGCGCGCCGCCGAGCGCCACCTGCAGCAGGCTGGTCCGCAGCGAGACCGCGAGGAACCGCTTGCGGATCAGCGAGATCGCGACCAGCTCGATCGCCACCACGATGCCGGCGACGACCAGCGCGGTATGGACGTCCCGGATGAGGAACGGCAGCGAGTGGAACACGCCGCCGAAGGCGGTCATCGACCCGGTCACGACCCCGCGGGCGACCGCGGAGCCGCGGCCGGTCTCGCTGCCGTCATCGGACAGCGCCTCGGAGAAGCCCATGCTGATGCCCGGCCCCGACGCGCCGTGGCGAGTCCGACGAACAGCGCCGCGTGCGAGCCCGACAGCAGGGCGGCGGCGAAGATCGGCGCCAGCGTCGAGAGCGTCCCGTCGATCAGCCCCACCAGCCCCGGCTGCACGTAGCGCAGCACGAGCGTGCGCTCGTCGATGTTGCGCAACTGGCTCAGGCTCTCGACCACGCATGCGAATTATAACAACTGTGTTAGAATTAGGTCTCCCTTAAAGTCGACTGCGACGCATGCCCGGCCACACCGCCACCCCCCCGCCCGCGTCCGACCGACCTCGTCGAGCTCCTGCACCGGCGTGGCCAGCGGGCCACCCCGCAGCGGCTCGTGATCCTGCGCGAGCTGCGCCGGCGCGGCCGCCACGCCACCGCCGACGAGATCCGCGAGCGCGGTCCGGCACGAGCTGCCCGGGACCTCGACGCCGACGGTCTACGCCGCGCTCGAGCTGCTGGTGGATCTCGGCCTCGTGCGCCGGATCGACGCCGGCGCGGGCGCCACGCTCTACGACGCGCGCACCGAGCCCCACCAGCACACCGTGTGCCGGCGGTGCGGCCGCGTGGACGATCTCGACGGCGAGCTGGACACCGGCCGTGCTCGAGCAGGCCTCGGCGCGGGCCGGCTTCAGCGCGCGGGCCGTGGAGGTCGTCATCTCCGGGCTGTGCGCGGACTGCGCCGCCGCGGCTGCCGCGGCCTGACGCTCAGCCGGCGGTGCCGCCACCTGACGCTCAGCCGGCCGGTCGCCGTGAGCGCGGCTCAGGGCGCTCAGGAGGCGGCGACGGCCCGGGAGCGCTGGCGCTCCGGGCTGATCCGCACCACGTTCCAGGCCAGCCCCACCTTCTGCATCCCGGCGATGATCACGCCCGAGGGATCGACCTCCCACCAGCGCAGGCCGTGGTAGGCCGAGCGCGGGAAGGCGTGGTGGTTGTGGTGCCAGGACTCACCGAGCGACAGCACCGCCAGCCAGCCCACGTTGGTCGAGTGGTCGTCGATGTCGAAGCGGCGGCTCCCGAAGAAGTGGCAGACCGAGTTCACCGACCACGTCACGTGGTGCACGAAGAAGATCCGGACCAGGCCGCCCCACACGAGGCCCTGGAGGGCCCCCGCCACGCGTGAAGTCGTGCAGCGCCCAGCCGGCGACGGTGGGGATGAGCAGTGAGAGCACGCGCGAGCTGCGGGAACCGGCGGCCGATCATCCGCATCGCCGGATCCTCGTAGAGCTCGGCGGCGTACTTCTTCCAGTCGGCCTGGCCCTGGGTCTCCATCAGCCAGCCGACATGGGCGTGCCAGAGGCCGGAGAGGCCGCTGCCGTGACCGACGTGCGGGCTGTGGGGATCGCCTTCGCGGTCGGTGTGGGCGTGGTGCTTGCGGTGGTCGGCCACCCAGTCCATGACCGAGCCCTGGACCGAGAGCGAGCCGAGCACGGCGAACGTCCGCTCCACCCACGGGTAGCTGGCGAAGGCGCGGTGGGTGAGCAGCCGATGAAAGCCGACGGTGATCCCGACCGCGGTGAGCATGTACATGACCACGAGCACGATGAGGTCGGACTGAGGTCGACCGCGCGGTTCCACAGCATCACGATCGCCACAAGCGTCCCCACGAACGGGACCACCACTCCGGCAAGGTTCGCTGTGCGCTCGACTCGGGTCACCTGGAACCTAGGTTCTCATGTGCAACCACGCATTTCTTGCGTGATTGGGTGGCCCGACCGGGCTGGAATTTAGAGATTATCTACGATTCTTGGGCCCGAAGACCAGCCGCCGCGGCAGCGGCACCGGGGACAGGCGGTCGATCGCCTCGCCCGACGAGCAGCCGCGGCTGGAGCGTGGCCAGCAGACCCGCGAGCTCGGCGCGCTCGTCGTCGGTCAAACGACTGCGCCGGCCGCGCCCCACCCGCACGAGGGCGAGGAGCCGCCGTCGCTCGGGCGGGCTCAGCTGGGACAGATGGTCACGGGCCAGCAGGGTCAGCTCGGCCGCGGCGAGCAGCTTGACCACGGGGATGTGCCGCAGCCCAGGCACCCGTTCGGACGCCTTGCCGAGGCCCATGTTCAAAAGCCGGGAGGGCACCCGTTCGAGTCTAGGCATGCGCCCGGGAACGGGCGACCGATGATTTCGCGGCGTGGGATCGTTAGACCCCGAATGAACGAACCACTCCTTCACAACAAGAGCACGATCATCTACGGCGCCGGGGGCGGGATCGGGTCCGGCGTCGCCCTGGAGTTCGCCCGGCAGGGGGCGCGGCTGTTCCTGGCCGGGCGCACGCGCGCGCCGCTGGAGCGCATCGCCGATCAGGTGGCGGCGCTCGGGGCGGGCGCCGAGGTCGCCGTCGTCGACGCGCTGGACGAGCAGGCGGTCGAGCGCCATGCCGACGGCGTGGTGGTGGCGGCCGGAGGCATCGACGTGTCCATCAACGTCATCTCCCGCGGCGACGTCCAGGGGACCCCGCTGATCGAGATGTCCTCCGAGGACCTGCTGGCACCGGTGGTCGCCGGGCTGCGGACCAACTTCCTCACCGCGCGCGCCGCGGCCCGGCGCATGGTGCGCCGGAGCTCGGGGGTGATCCTCACCGTCACCAGCGGGTCAAGTCATGCGGCGCAGCCCCTGATGGGCGGCACCGGGCCGGCTGACGCCGCCATCGAGTCGATGCTGCGCTACCTCGCTGCCGAGATCGGCCCCCAGGGCGTCCGGGTGCTGGGGCTGTGGACCGCCGGCGTGCCGGAAACCTTCGATCGGGCGCACGACACCAACGAGGCGCGCCGCGCCCTGGGCCTGACCGGGCGAGCAGATCGAGGCCATGATCGGCCCACGGACGATGCTCGGCCGGGCGCCGCGGCTGGACCAGGTGGCCCAGTCGATCGCGTTCCTGGCCTCCGATCGCGCCGACGGCATCACCGCGACGACGCTCAACGTCACCTGCGGCCTCGTCCCCGGTCCCTGACATGGGCGCCGGAGATTTCGAGACCCGGGCGCAACGCCATCGCCGCGAGCTGCACGTGCACTGCTACCGGATGCTTGGGTCCTTCGACGAGGCCGAGGATGCCGTCCAGGAGACGCTGCTGCGCGCGTGGCGCGGGCGATCCCAGGTCGACTCGGACTCCGGCTTCCGGCCGTGGCTGTACCGGATCGCCACCAACTACTGCCTCGACGTGCTGCGCCGGCGCAAGCGCCGCCCGCAGACGGTGACCTCCTTTGCCGAGGTCCCCTGGCTTCAGCCGTATCCGGATCGTCTGCTGGACGAGCTTCCGGCCGGGCCCGGCGACGAGCCCGACGTGGTCGCCGTGGCCCGCGAGACGATCGAGCTGGCGTTCATCGCCGTCGTGCAGGAGCTGCCGCCGCGCCAGCGCGCGGCGGTACTGCTGTGTGACGTGATGGGCTGGTCGCCGCGGGAGACCTCAGAGCTGCTCGAGACGAGCCTGCCCGCCACCAACAGCGCGCTGCAGCGGGCCCGGGCCAAGCTCGCCGAGCGGCGCCCCGCCGGGGGCACCGAGGTGGGCGCGACGACCGCGGCCGGCAACCTTGACCCGCGCGAGCGCGAGCTGGTTCAGGCGCTCATCGACATCCATGAGGGCGCCGACGCCGACCGCGCCGCCACGCTGCTCGCGGAGGACGTTCGCGTCACCATGCCTCCCAACCCGTGGCTGTACGAGGGCCGCGAGGCGGTGCTCACACTGCTCGAGTTCGGAACGGGCTACAACGGCCCGGGCGAGTGGTGGCTCGTGCCCACCGCCGCCAACCGGCAGCCAGCCACCGCCAGCTATCTCCGGGACTGGGACGACACCGTCTTCCGCGCCTTCAAGCTCGACGTGTTCGACATCCGCGATGGCCTGGTCGCCGAGATCACGACGTTCGGCAGCGGCCAGTTCGAGGCGTTCGGGCTGCCCCCGACGCGGGAGGGCCCGCGCGCGCGGCCACAGATGGGCGAGCCGAGGCAGGCCTAGCGGCGGATGATCTTGACCCGGCCCTGACGGCCCGGGTTGAGCCCCAGCTTGACGATCGCGTCGCCGACGGCGACCTCGTCGATCCACACGCGCTCGTTCTCGTTGAGCGCGGCCAGCGCACTCACCTGCTGCATCACGGTGGCCAGGCGAGCGATCTCATCGCAGCTGCCCTCCAGCGGCTCGATGCCGCGCTCGGTGACGAACGTCACGGCGATGCCGTCCGCCGTCTCCCTGGCTCCAATCAGCTCGAGGCTCAAGGCCCCTCCATTTCCGAGACGTCCTGTCCCAAGATCAGACAACTGTAGTGGAGCAACGGGCGACATCGGCGCAGACGTCCGCGCTACGTGCGGATAGCTATGAGGGCAAGGCGGTGGAGATGAACTCGGGCTGGTCGAGCACCCGCAGCCACCTTCCGTCGGGCTGGCGGCGGACCACCTGGGCGCGCGCCCGCCGGATGGGCGCCTCAGGCCGCGTCCAGCTCCAGGAGCTCCTGGAAGAAGATGAGCGACGCGCGCCCGATTCGGCGCGCCACGTCCTGCTCGCCGGGGCCGACGGGGACGACGGGCAGCCACACGACCCCTGCGCGCGTGATGTTGACGTCCAGCTCCGCCTGCACCCGGGCGCACGCCCGCTCCCAGCCCGGCGCCGCGCCCGCCTTGCGCAGCGCCGCGCCGTGGTCTGAGACCGACACCCGGCGCTCGCGAGACAGGACCCAGACCCGGACCGGGTCCGCGGGCCCGTATTCAAGGCCCGTATCGACGATCGACTCGGCCCGGGCGGGCTCGGACGTCTCGCCCAGGACCCCGGCGGCCGCGTCGAGCAGGGCCGCGATCAGGGGATGCACGGCACCGCTCGTGCTGCTGCCCACCTGCGGCTGAAACGCGGTGGCGATGAAGAACGGATGGCTGGGGAGCTCGATGCCCTCAACGCCCGCGTCGGGGGCGTGGGCGGAGATGACCACGCCGGCGCCGGCGAGCACCGGCTCGTACGCGCCGGCCAGCCCATAGCCGCAGTGGTGGTGACCCTCGAACGGCTCGTCGCCGCAGATGGCGGCCAGGCGGGTTCCCGATACGGGCGTGACGGTCCGGCGCTCGCCGTACAGAGTGCACGCCAGCGGCGCCACCACCAGGGCGTCACCGTCGGGCTCCAGCTCGGCGCTCGTCGCGCCGCTCACCCCCGCCAGCGACCGAGCCAGCTCGACGCAGGCGTACTGGAACCCGCCGCAGGTACCGAGGAACGGCGTCCCGGTGTCCAGGCAGTGGTGGATCGCTGCCCGTGCCGCGTCATCGTCGCGGTACGGGGTGCCCGGCAGCAGCCAGATGCCGTCCACGCGGTCAAGTTCCCGCGCCTGCGCGCTGCCGGTGGCGACCCAGCCGCAGTCCACTTCGCCGGCCAGGAGCGCCAAGGTGGCGTCGATCTCACGGTGGGTGAGCTGATCGGGATCTCGGTCCCCGAGCGCGATGATCCTCATGCGGGGTCGCCCCGCCGAGCGCGCTGGCGCTCGTGGTAGCCGTCGGCGACCGCATACAGCCGGGCCGGCGCGGGCTCACCCGGCGCGGCGCGCTTGTTGGGCGTCGTGTCGGGCGGCCGCATCCCCCGCGGGATGAGGTCACCGTGCGCCAGCGCCGCCGCCTTGAGCCGGCGGGCGGGCACGGCCGGGACCTCCAGCGCGCGGGCCGCCGCCTGAATCCGGCGGCGCTTGGCGCCCCATGAGAATGGCAGCGCCAGGGCCACGACCATCGCATGCTGCGCGCGCATGCCGTGGGCGTGGAGCTCGATCTGACCCCAGAGCGCGACCGCCCCACCGACAAGGTCCGGGGTCAGCGCCGACGCGCCCCGCGGGGTGGGCGAGTACCACGCGTAGATGCCGCAGGTGCACCCGTTGGCCGGCGCCTGATGGGCGTGCGCGGGGCAGTGCGCGGTGTGCACGCCGCGATGCCAGCGCTCGCTGACGCGAAACGACCACAGCTCGTCCCCGCACAGCCGCCACTGGCGAAAGCCGATGACGGCCGTGATGAGGTCGGGTGCCGAGGCCTCCATCCGCCGCCGGTCAGCCCGCGGGCTCGCGCGGGCGCTCCGGCTCGCCCGGGCGTTCGGCCGGGCGCGCGGGATCGGGCGGGTCCACCCGCTGCGGGGTGACGGGCACCTGGATCGGCTCGACCGTGATCGTCTTGGATGGCCCGTCCAGTGAGCTGCGCGGGCGCTCGGCGGGCGGCGAAGGTGACTCACGTGGATCCGAATGCTCCATGACCGGTGCCCACGGCAATCGTACCGCCGCCGTTGCCCCGGGCTCGCCGGTTGGCGCGTACGCCGCCCACCAGCCCGCGCGCCTGACCTACCGCGGGTCGAGCACGAAGACGCTGATGTCCCGCGCGGTGCGGGTGCGGTAGTCGTCAAAGCCCGCATACTGCTCGTTCATCCGCCGCCACAGGTCCGCGCGCTCCTCCCCCTCGGCCACACGCGCGCTCACCCGGCGCCGGTCCGCACCCACCTCCACCTCGGCGTCGGGATGGGCCTTGAGGTTGAGCGCCCACGCCGGGGCGCGCTCGTTCCCGGCGTTGGAACCGATGATGACGATGCGCTCGCCGTCGGCGAGGTAGACGACGGGCGCGGGACGGGTCGCAAGTCCGGCGCGCGACGCACACCGGTGAGATGTGGCTGTGCGCCGGCCCGCCCGCACGGGCCGGCAGCCAGCCTCAGGTGAGCGCCGGGGTGCCGCTCGTCGTGTCGGCAGCCTGCGTGCCGGTCATACGCCGCCCCCGCGACGTAACACCGCTCGGGTCCACAACCCTGTCCTCGCGAACGAGCAGCGGCCGCCCGTCATCGGCGCGCTTGGAGAGCACCCAGCGGCGATGTATGACCTCCGTCTCCGGCATGGCTCCGGGCAACGATCGGTCCACGTCGTCAAGACTCATCCGTGAACCTCACATCATGGGTTTGGGGGTCTCGCGGGCCAGCTTTGAGGGCGCCCGCGACCCAGGCAAGGTAATGGGTGGCAGGCCGAAAGCCATGATTGTGGTGAATCTGTACACGGTCCCCTCGAAGACCTGCAACAAATCACACAAGCTCCGGATTCAGGCGGGTTTGAGTGGACTCCCGCCCCGCCATATTCAGGCGGGGCGGTGGCGCGTGATTCAGGCGGGGCCGTGCGGAGATTCAGGCGGGGCCGTGGCGCGTGATCGTGAGGGTGGGCAGCTCGTCGTCGACCGTCGCCGCATCCAGCATGCGCAGCCGCGCGTGGAAGGCCCGCGCGACGCGGTCAGCGTGGGTTTTGGCGAGCTCGGCCCGCTCGCCGGCGAAGAGCTCGTCGACGGTCGTGTGCCACAGCCACAGCCAACGCTCGAAGTGGCCCGCCCGCAGCCGGACCTGCGCATTGATGACCGCATGCGGGCGAAAGGCGCCGCCGCCGTAGGACTGGGCGCCGAGCAGGATCGTCTCCCAGAATGATGCGATCCGCGGGACGTGAGCCTCCAGGTCGAGCTTGGCCACGTCGACGAAGATGAAGCCGATCACGGGGTCGGTGAGCGCCCGGCCGTAGAAGGCGCGGACGAGCTGCTCACAGTCCTCGCGGCTCGTGATGTCGTGGCGGGGCGCTGCCATCGTCCATGGAGGATATGGCCGTCAGAGCACGCGCGGCTCGGCGGTCATCTCGCCTCCGGTGTCGCCCGTGTTGACGGTCCCATCGGGCTCGATGAGGAGCACCTCGGCGCCCTCGGCGGAGTCCGGGCAGTGCTCCACACCTCGTGGCACCACGAAGATCTCGCCCGGCTCGAGCTCGACGTCGCGGTCACGCAGGTGGATGGTCAGCCGCCCGCTGAGCACCTGGAAGAAGTCGTCGGTCTCGTCGTGCTTGTGCCACACGAACGGCCCCTTGACCTTGACGATCTGCAGCTTGTAGTCGTTGAGATGGCCAACGATGCCGGGCTGATACGGGGCATCGAGCAACGCGAGCTTGGCCGCCAGGTTGATCTTGTCGCTCATCGCATCCTCCTTGTCGCGCGCCTAGCGCTCGTGTCCGGCGAGGTCGAAGTCGGCGAGCCCGGCCGGATCGGAGATCCCGAGCTTGCGCCTCGCCCGCTCGGCAAAGCCTCCCGGATGCACGCGGACGACGCGAGCGGCGTCGGGCCGGGCCAGGATCTCCACGCGGGCGCCCGGCTCGGCATGGCCCAGCAATTGGCCGTCGCGCTCGATCGAGACCGGTGCGCTGCGTACGGAGGATCTCGATCCCGAGGCTCTCGCCCTCGGCCAGCACGACCGCGCGGTTGAAGAGGCCGGCCGGCGCGTCGGGCATGACGATCATGCCGTGGGCACGGGGCGAGACGAGTGGCCCTCCCGCGGCAAACGCGTACGCCGTCGATCCCTGCGGCGTGGCCGTGATCACGCCGTCGCTGGCGTAGCGCACGAGCAGCTCGCCGTCGATGGACAGCGCCAGCGCCGCCTGGCCGCGGCCCGGGACCCGGGTGAGCACGATGTCGTTGTAGGCGACCTGGGCCTCGATGCCGTCCCGGGCGGCGAGCGCGAGCCCGCTGCGGCGCTCGATCGAGTACGCCCCGCGCGCCAGCGCGGCGAGGGCGCCCTCGAGGTGCACGCCGTCGATCTCGGTGAGGTAGCCCAGCGTGCCCCAGGTTGACGCCCAGCACCGGGACGCCGTGGGGACCGGCGACGCGGAGCGCGCCGAGCATGGTGCCGTCCCCGCCGAGCGCCAGGACGACGTCGCAGCCCTCGGCCAGCGACGCCTCGGGGCGGTGAGCGACCCCGTCGGGCAGGCGGAGGTCGCCCTCGGGGCCGGTGAGGGCGACGCCATGCGTCGCCGCCCACGCGTGGATCTGCCGTAGCGGGGCGTCCAGCTCGCGCTCGGGGCGCAGGGCCAGCCCGAGGTTGCGCACCGGGATCGGCATGTCGGCGATGGAGAGCATGCTCTCCCGATTCTGGCGTGCCCGGCGGTCTCGCTCGTGTCGCGGCGCGGAAATCGCGGCCACTAGCATCGAGCGGCAGCCCGGGGACGAGGCTGCCCGTCCCACGGCCACCGAGCCGATGACCGAGCCACTCGAGCTGACCTACGCCCTCCACCTGCTGCCGCGGGGCCGGATCTCGTTCCGGCGCTGGCGCTGGGAGCTGTGGCACGAGGCGCAGCTGCTGGCCGCCGGATGGCGGCTCAATCCGCTGCACGCCCAGCGGGCGCTGGGCGCCCATGCGTTCCGATACGTGCACCGCCTCCACGGCGTGCACCCGCTCCCCTCCCCCGCCGCGGCCCCCGCCGAACGGCTCTGGGGCGGCGGGTCGGCCGCGTTTCGCTGGGGCGACCTGCGCGTGGTGCTGACCCCACGCGCCACGTTGGACGCGTCCTGCGGCCCCGCGCTCCGGCGGGGCGCTGCGGCGCGGCTGCGGGTCAGTAGCCGCGGGGGTGGCGGGCGACGAACCCGCCGGCCGGTGACACCCGTTGCGTGGACCAGCGATCGTGTCCGTTGGACGAGCTCTGCGCCGCGGTGTCGAACCACAGCCCCGCGATATTGGCGTAGACGTGGCCGGCGTTGGCATACAGCGTGATCCACTGGCCGGCACCCGGCGGCGCCGTAGCTCTCCATCTGGCCCGAATCCTCGGTCTGGGAGAGCAGCCCGCCGCCGTGCAGCGCGAAGCCCACGGAGCCCGAGCAGTCGTAGCCCGAGGAGTTCCAGCTGCCGTGGCCGCCGGCGTACTCATACGGGCGTCGTGGCGATCGAGTTGGCCGCGGCGATCACCCGCTTGACGGCATCGGGCGCATCGGCGGGCGCGACCGCGAGGCCGTTGACGAGCGTCGCCTTGTCGCCGGGGGCGGTCACGGCGGGAGCCGACGCCGCTCTGGCGGCCGCCTGCGTGCCGTTGCTCACCCACGACTGCAGGGTCTGCGCGGTGTGGATCCCGACGGTGCCGCTCGGCGGGGTCAGGTTCGCGGAGACCTGGAAGCGCTGGACCGACGCCTTTGTTCCCGGGCCGAACTGTCCGTCGGTGGACGTGGTGATCCCCACCTGGGTGAGCCAGGCTGCAGCGTGCGCACGTCGCCGCCGTGGTCGCCCATCCGCAGGACGCGGTGAAACGGCGTCGTGGCGGCGGCGGCCTGAGACACCGCCGGCGCGAGCGCGACGGTCAGCGCCACCGGCGCGGCGATGGCCCACACCACGCGTGTCGACCGGGCTCTGCCCCTCGCGACGACGGCAACGGCAGAGCAGATTCTGGATTCGGACACGCGCAACCCCGCAATTGGTCGACATTCAGCTGACTTGCCTGATGCCTACGGGGTTAGCTGACGGGCTCGCGCTTGCTCACACCAAGCGCTACCAGCGGATCACCGCCGGACTCGCCCCAAACAGATTGGGTTCCCCGCTCCCTGAGCGCGGCAGCTCAGGGACTCGGCAACTGCACACAACAGCTCCAGCGCCTCGAAGTTTCGCCGATCCGGCAGACAATCGCGTCCACCTTCGCGCCCCGGGCGGATCGCCCTAGAGTCTCGGCCGATGCTGATCGCCACTCATGACGGTTCCTTTCACGCCGACGAGGTGTTCGCCGTCGCGGCGCTCGGGCTGCTCGGCGAGCCCATCGAGGTGCTGCGCACGCGTGACCGGGACGCCCTGGCGCGCGCCGATGTGCGCGTCGACGTCGGCTTTCGCCACGACCCGTCGACCGGGGACTTCGACCACCACCAGCGCGACTTCGACGGCGTCCGGCCCAACGGGATCCGCTACGCGTCATTCGGGCTGATCTGGCGAGAGTTCGGCGCCCGCGTGTGCGAGGGCGACAGGAGGTCGCCGACGCCGTCGACGCGAGTCTGGTCCAGGGGGTCGATGCCAACGACACCGGTCAGCAGCTCAGCGAGTCGCTGGTCGACGGCGTGTACCCGCTCACCGTCAACGGGGTCGTCGGAGGCTTCAACGCGCGCTGGGATGAGACCCTCACGCCCGAGCAGGAGCGCCTGCGCTTCGACGAGGCGGTCGACCTCGCCCGCGGCATCCTCGCCCGTGAGGTGCTGTCCGCCGCCTCCGGCCGGCGCTCGGCGCGCATCGTCCAGGAGGCGATCGCCGCCGCCACCGACCCGCGCCTCATCGAGCTGCCCGTCAACGCCCCGTGGAAGCAGGTCCTGGTGCCGGCGGCGCCCGACGCCCTGTTACATCGTCTACCCCAAGCGCCAGGGCTTCGGCCTGGAGGCGGTACCGCGGGAGCTGGGGTCCTTCGAGAACCGCCGCGACCTCCCGGCCGCCTGGGGCGGCCTGGAGGGCGACGACCTGGTGGCGGCCACGGGCGTGCCCGACGCGCTCTTCTGCCACTCCAAGCGATTCCTGGTCGTCGCCTCGTCGCACGATGGGATCGAGCAGCTCGCTCGCCTGGCCCTCGCCGGGGACTGACGAGAAGCTCGCGGAGCCTGGGCCCGGCCGATGCCCCGGATCGCCACCATCGGCGTGTATGAGTTCGACGCGACGAGCTTCGTCGCCGCCCTCGACGAGGCCGGCGTCACCAAGGTCTTCGACATCCGCCAGCGCCGCGGCGTGCGCGGCTCCCAATACGCGTGGGCCAACGCCCAGCGCCTCCAGAGGCTGTTGAGCGAGGCCCGGATCGGCTACGAGTACCACCCAGAGCTCGCCCCGGACACCGAGTTGCGCCACCTCCAGTACCGCGATGACGACCGCCAGGGCGTCGGCAAGCGCTCCCGCGTCAGGCTCGCTCCCGACTACATCCGCGAGTACACCGAGGAGATCCTCGACCTCGTCCCGCTCGAGCCGCTCGTCCGGCAGCTACCGGTTCACGGCGTGGGTGCCCTGCTGTGCGTCGAGGCCACGGCTCAGGCCTGCCACCGCTCGCTGGTCGCCGCTCGCCTGGCCGAGCGCTTCGGGTACGACGTCACCCACATCGAGCCCCGCTGACACCGCCGGCTACGCGACCCGCAAATGGACCGCCGGTAAGATCAGTTTCGATGACCGTCGAGTGGGCCGGTCTGGGACCGGAGCTGCTGGTGCGCCTCGATCGCGAGGGCGACGAGCCACTCACCGCGCAGCTCGAGGGCGCGCTGCGCGACGCCATCCGCACCGGGCGCCTCGGATCCGACGAGCGGCTCCCGTCCTCCCGGGCGCTGGCCCGGGAGCTGGGCGTCTCCCGTGGGCTCGTCCAGGAGTGCTACGCGCAGCTGCACGCCGAGGGCTTCCTCACCACCCGCACCGGATCGGGCACGCGGGTGTCGGCCGGAGCCCAGCAGGCGCCCGCGCCGGTGACGGTCGCTCGGGCGCCGGTCCGTGGCCCGGCGATCGACTTCCGCCCCGGCCAGCCCGACCTCGCGAGCTTCCCGCGCCAGGACTGGATGTGGGCGATGCGCGAGGTGAGCCGCACGGCGCCGGCCGACGCGCTCGGGTACGGCGACCCGCGCGGTGACCGCGTGCTGCGCGCGGTGCTCGCGGGCTATCTGCGCCGCGTCCGCGGGGCGGTCACCGACCCCGATCGGATCATCGTCTGCGCCGGCTTCGCGCAGGGGAGCAACCTCGTGCTGTGGACGCTGGCGCGCCGGGGGGCCCGGCGGGTGGCGTTCGAGGATCCCGGGGATATCGACCCGGCGCAAAGCCGCCGCCTCTGGGGGCTCGACGGCGTCCCGGTCAGGGTCGACGAGCACGGCGTCGACGTGAGCGCGCTCGCCCAGACCGGCGCCGGTGCCGTCGTGCTGACGCCGGCCCACCAGTCGCCGACCGGCGTCGTCCTGGCGCCGGACCGGCGCCAGGCGCTCGCGCGCTGGGCCCAGGCCGAGCAGGCCACCATCCTCGAGGACGACTATGACGCCGAGTTCCGCTACGACCGCGAGCCCGTGGGAGCCCTCCAGGGGCTCGCCCCCGCGCACGTGGCATTGCTCGGCACCGTCTCCAAATCGCTGGCCCCGGCCATTCGCCTGGGGTGGATCGTGTGCCCGCCGGCCCTGGTCGAGGACATCGCCGAGGCCAAGGAGCTCGACGACCGCGGATCGCCGGGGCTGGACCAGCTGGCGCTCGCCACGCTCATCCGCTCGGGTCGCTACGACCGTCATCTACGCGCGATGCGCGCCCGCTACGCGGGCAAACGCGCGGCGCTCATCGACGCGCTGGCCACCCATGCGCCGGAGGTCGAGCTGCGGGGCCTGGCCGCCGGCTTTCACGCCGTCGCCCGCCTGCCCGAGGGCAGCGACGAGCACGCCATCGCCGACGCCGCCCGCCTGCGCGGAGTGGGCCTGTACCCGATGAGCGACCTGCGCTGGAGCAGCGAGGCGCGTCCGCCGGAGCTGGTCATCGGCTTTGGCGACCTGAGCGAGCAGGCGATCCGGCGTGGCATCGAGACCGTGGCCGACCTGTTGCGCGGCGCCTGAGCCGGGGCGGGCCGCGCACGTCCCGCCCGGGGGGCCGCGCAAAGTGGACCACTCACCAAGCCTCGAAATGGACCTTATCGCCGGTCCGATTCGGGCGTACGTTGCTGCCCATGACCACGCAACGTACCTCTCGCCTCCTCGCCGGCCCCGACGGTCGGGCGCTCCTGGCCAGCTCCATCCTGGCCCGACTGCCGTTGGCGATGCTGAGCATCGCGATCCTCGTCCACGTTCACCGGCTGACGGCGTCCTTCGCCGTCGCTGGGCTCGCCTGCAGCGCCTACGCGATCTGCAGCGCGCTCGCCTCGCCGGTGCTCGGGCGGCTGGTCGATCGCCGCGGGCAGACCCGGGTGCTGCTCGTCGGCGCGACGCTGAGCGCGCTGGCGCTCATCGTCACCGGCCTCATGCCGGCCGACAGCCCACCCGTGCTGCTGATCGCCCTGGCCGGGGGCGCCGGACTGGCCACGCCCCCGCTGGAGGCGTGCGTGCGGACGCTGCTGCCGGCGATCGTCTCCGGGCCGTCCGAGCTCCCGGCGCTGTTCGCGCTCGAGTCCACGCTGCTGGAGGTGACGTTCGTGCTCGGCCCCCCGTTGGCCCTCGGGCTCGGTGCGGTCTGGTCCACGGGCGGCGCCCTGATCGTATGCGGGGTGATCATGATCGCCGGCACCATCGCCTTCGCGACCCGCCGTGTGTCCCGGACGTGGCGCCCGGACGCCGCCGCGCCCCGTTCCCGCGCGGGGTCGCTGCGCGTCGCCGCAATCCGCGTCCTGGTGATGGCGGATCTGGGCACCGGCGTGGTGTTCGGGGCCACCGAGGTCGGAGTCACCGCCAGCGCAACGCACATCGCCGGCGCCACCGCGGCCGCTCCGCTGCTGGGCCTGTGGGGCGCCGGATCGTTGGTCGGCGGGTTCGTCGTCACACGCCTGGGCACGCGGTTTGAAAGCGCGCGGCACCTCCCGGCCCTGCTCGGAGCGCTCGCCGTCACGCACGGGGCACTGCTGGCCGGCACCGGCAGCCTGCCGCTGATGGGGGCGATCCTCCTGCTCGCCGGCGCGACCATCGCCCCGACAACAGCCGGCATCTACGCCATGGTCGATCGCTTCGCTCCCGCCGGCACCCATACCGAGGCCTTCTCCTGGCTCTTCACCTCGTCCTCAGCGGGCGCCGCCGCCGGCGCGGGCATCGCGGGTGTGCTGGCCCAGGGCGTGGGCCCCGGCGCGGTGTTCGCCTTCGCCGGGGTGACCGGCGGCCTGGCCACGCTGGTCACGATCCTGGGCGCGCACCACCTGAGGCCGCAGTCCCCGGTCGCCGTCTCCGGAGCGTCCGCCGTCGTCTGACACCGGGAGCGCGGTCCACCTCCGGCAGGAGCCCAGACATGCCGACGGGCGGTACGCACGACCGCGTAGATGGCGATCGGCGCACCACCCGTCTGGATGTTGTTGCCGGTCCGATCAGCCGACGAGAAGCTCCACCCCGGCGGCAACTATGAGCCCGCCGCCGGCGAGCCCGAGGCTCAGCACGCGACTGCGCTGGAGCGCCGGGACCGTGCGCGCAACCGCTGCGGCGATGGCGAGCCCGGCGCCGGCCAGCAGTGCGCTGGACAGCGCCTGCTCTCCGGCCTGCCCCCACACGTTCGTTGTCCAACTGTGGTCGATGACGCCGAAGGTGATGTTATCGATGCTCAGCGCCACCGGCAGGACCCACACCCAGCGGGTGCCGGCGGTCTGGCGCGACATCATGGCCAGAGCGATCCAGTACAGGCCGAGCGCGACAAAAACCCCGGTCGCGGCGACGGTGGAGACGCCGCCAGGCATGCTCCAGTGCAACGCCGTGCCGAGCAGGAATCCCCCGGCATCGGCGATGCCGAAGGAGACGGCAAACGGCACGCGCGCCCTGGGGCTGATCACCGTACCAACCGCCAAACAGGCGATGAAGCTGTCGATTCCGAGTAGCAGAAAGCCCATGTCACCCTCCTATCGATGTCTGCCGCGACCGGTGTCTCTGGGTTCGCGGCTTCTGTGCCCGACCGGTCCGGCGATCGCTCACGGGGTCGAGCGCGTTCATCGAGCCGACCGGCCCATGTCTGCCAAGAGTTGGGGACATGGGCCGATCGCTCGCGAATGTTCCGAGGCCGGGACTACTCCGGCAGCGCGAACGCGAACAGCGCGGCGCCACCCGCCTGCGCGAGCGCGCCGGGGTAGAACCCTTCGGTCCAGGCGCCGTATCCAACCGGCACGGCGATGTACTGCCGCCCATCGACGCTGTAGGTGCTCGGGCTCGAGTGATGGCCGCTGCCGCACGTGAACTCCCAGAGGAGCTCACCGCTGGTGTCGTTGAACGCCCAGTACTTGCCCGCGGGGCCACCAGCGAGCACGAGGCCGCCGGCGGTGGCCAGCACCGACGCGGTCATCGGGTGCTCCTGGGTGAAGCGCCACTTCTCCTGGCCCGTGGCCGGGTCGAACGCCGAGACGTAGCCGGACACATCCTCTGTGTCCACCGCGACGCCCGCGCCCCAGTACGGGATGCTCTCCTTGAACTCCCGCCGCCGCCGTGTGGCGGTCGCACCCACATCCTGCACCGGGCAGTAGAAGAGCCCCGTCTTCTGGCTGTACGCGGCGTGGGTCCATTCCTTGGCGCCAGCCGGGCCGGGCCAGAAGTGGACCGGCTCCCCCTCCTTCTCGGGGTACAGCCTCGGCGTCACCTTGCCGTTGGAGTCGATCTCGCCCCAGGTGATGCGGTCGACGAACGGCACGACCCGGATCAGGCTGCAGTCAGTGCGATCCAGGATAAAGAAGTACCCGTTCTTGTCGAAGTGTCCGGAGCACTTGCGTCCGTCCATCTCGAACAGGATGTTCTCCATCGTCGAGTCGTAGTCCCACAAGTCGTGTGGGGTGTACTGATAGTGCGACTTGATCTTGCCGGTGTCGGGATCCACCGCCACCACGGAGTCCGTGTAGAGGTTGTCGCCCTCACGCACCTCCCCGTCGAAATCGGGACATGGGTTGCCCGTATTGAAGTACAGGAGGTTGAGTTCCGGGTCGTAGGTCGGCGTGATCCAGCAGTTCGCGCCGCCGCGCGCCCAGGCCTCGCCGTCCGAGGGCCAGGTCTCGGACCCCGGCTCCCCGGGAGCGGGGACCATGTAGCACCGCCACACGCGCTCTCCGGTCTCGAGTTTGAACGCGTCGGCGTGGCCGCGCACCCCGAACTCTCCACCCGAGCTTCCGACGATGACCATGTCCTTGACGATGAGCGGGGCGACGGTCGCGCTCTCGCCGGCCCGTACGTCCCCGAACGGCTGATCCCAGACGAGCGCACCGGTCTTGGCGTCAAGCGCGGTCACGTGGGCATTGAGGGTGGCCATGAAGACCTTCCCGTCAGCCACGGCGCAGCCCCGGTTGACGTTGCCGCAGCACAGCGACACGTCGTACGGGGACGCACGGTGATAGCGCCACAGCTCCGCTCCGGTCTTGGCGTCAAGCGCCCACATCCAGCCATCCCAGCCGGTCACGTACATGACGCCGTCGACGACGAGCGGAGACGCCTCGAACGAATAGGTCGAGGCACCCGAGTGCATTCCCACCGAGCCGCACTGGAACACCCACGCGGGCCTCAGATCCTTGACGTTCGAGGTATTGATCTGGTCGAGCAGGCTGTAGCGCTGCCCGTCGTAGGCCCCGTAGTAGCTGAGCCAGTTGTGGGGCTCCGCTTCGCGGGCCTTGAGGATTCGGTCGTAGTTGACGCCTTTCGCGACGTCCGGCGCAGCGCCGACGTAGCCGGGGCTCAGATTCCGGAAGTCGACAGCCTCACCTGCGTCGACGTAATCAGTCTCAGTTGCCATCAACTGCTCCTTTCTACGGCCGCGGCTGGGGCGGGCGGTCGAGCTTGGCTTCGTCCGGGACTTCACCACTGACGACGATCGTGCCGGTCAGGCCCCGACCCTCGTCGTTGCCGGTCCGGGAGCCATACCAGTAGTAGCCCGGGCCGTCGAGCGAGAGGGTCGCCCTCCCCTTCGAGAAGTTCACCAGCCAGATGAACTTGGAATCGCCGTTGCTCGGCAGCACCGCGCAGTGCGAGTTGTTGTCGTCGTTGATGATCTCGAGTTCCAGTTCGCCCGCATGAGGGAGGACCAGGACGCCGGGGTCGAAAACCAGCTCGTCCAACGGGATTCGGACAGTGGCGTGCATCTTGCCGTCGGATCCCTCCTCGGCCATCCCGACGTTTCCGCGGCCGAGCACTCGTCCGAGTGTCACGCCGTTCTGTTTTGCCAGCCCCTGAATCACGCTCTCGTCGACTGTGGCGGTCACGGCGAGTCTCTCCCTCCATCCGGAAAATGGGCGGAACGAACCTAACAGGGGCAGGGCGATGTCACAACCGAGCCATCGAGAGAAGACCGACCGGACAGGGTGTGAACCTGACCAACCGGGTAGGTACCGACACTGGCCGGTCAGTCACCCACAGTGACCGATCGGTCAGACATCACGATCACCTGAAAATCAGTGTCACCCGAGAGTGATCGTAGCGGCGTCAGTGACCCGCAGATGCTCGAGGGCGGTCCCGCTGGACTCGCGGACCCTCAGCGTCTCGGCCAGGCCGGCGTGGCGGCCGCCCGCCAGCCCATCGGCGAGGAGCGCGCCCCCGTGCGCGGCCGAGCTAGCGCGGCCGGGCACGAGCGACACCACCGGAGCAACGTCAGCCAACGAACCGGCCAGGCGGGTGACGAGCGCGGGTAGGCGGGCCAACCGGCCCGAGACAACGATCTCACGCGGGGCCGGCACGCTGACGAGCATTGCGCGCACCGCCTTGGCGGCGGCCTCCAGCAGCGCCGTCCAGCCCTCGGCGAGGTCCGCCGAGTTCCACAACGCGCTCAGGTCGGTCATGTCAAGGGTCCCCCCCGGGTCCAGGGCCCCGCCGCTGTACAGCGTGTCCTTGCCCAGCACAGGGGCGAGCAGGTAGGCGACCTCGCCGTCCAGTGCGCCCACGGCACGCGCGCCGAGAGGTCCCGACGATCCGCCCATGCCGTCGACGATCTGTCCCTCGTCGATCGCGAGCGCGGCGGTGAACGCGCCTCCGAGCTCGATTAGGACCATCGAGCTCTGACGAGGGGAGATCCCCAGTCGCGACGATTGATCGGCGATCGCGTAGGCCGCGGCACACACCTTGTCCGCGGTCCCCATGTCGATCCGGTTGTACTTCCGGTGAGGCGGCACCGAGGGCAGGTGGATGACGCCGGGACCGAAGACGACGGGCAGTCCGCTGCCGATGAGGGCCCGCAGCAGCGAGCGCAGCCCGCGGACGCCGGCGTCGGCATGGGCCTCGTCGGGGCGCACCAGCACCATCTCGGCCAGCTCGCGCTCCCCGGTGTCGGCTGCGGCCACGAGCGGCAGCCCATAGCCACTCGGACCGTAGACGAGGTCATAGGGGCCGTGGACGGTGAGCGCCTCCAGCAGCGGCCGGCTGTCTGCGCTGAGCGTTCCGGCGTGGAACACCTGCTCGACGACCGGTTCGCCGTCCTCGAGCACGCACAGGTCGAATGAGACCGTACCGGGGTCGACGCCAGCTACCCGGGGCATATCATTGGACCATGAGCAAAGAGCGGACCTACACCGAGGCTGAGATCCCCGCCAAGCTGTCGGAGCTCGGCCTGGATGAGTGGTATTACGAGGGTGACTGGATCCGGCGCAAGTACAACACCGACGGCTGGCCCACCACCCTGATGGCCGTCAACGCCGTCGGCTACCTGTGCGAGGCCGCCGGCCATCACGCCGACCTCAACGTCACCTGGGGCAAGCTCTGGGTCAAGCTGGCCACGCACTCGGCCGGCGGGATCACCGACAAGGACTTCACCCTGGCTCGCAAGATCGAGGACACCGTGCTGTGGCGGCCGGATGCCGACGGCCCGCTGGACGGACCGATGGGCAAGTTCGTGTTCTCGAAGTCGCGCCTGGGCGCCGGGGCCTGACCAGGACTCACAGGGTCTCCAGGGCGACGTCGTAGACGCCGCCGAGGTCGAGCACCGTCCCCTTGGCCTCGAACATCCGCTGCACGCAGCGTTTTTGCAGCTTCATCTTCGGACCGCCCACCGCCAGCGCGCCGAGCTTGAGCACACCGTCCTCCTCGGTGAGGTCATCGCCCCGGTCGACGGCCTCGACGCCCACCGGCTCGGCCGCCGAGTAGTCGATCACCACCCGCACGTCGCTCTGCGCCCAGCCGTCGTGCCGGAGGATCTGGATGCCGGCCGGCCCGGCGGCGAAGATCGCCACGTGCCCGGCCAATGCCGCATCGAGAGCGTCGCTGGACGCGGGCTCGGTCACGTCGAAACCCGCCTCCTGCGCGACCGCGATACCCGAGGCCCGGCGATGGCGGCCCTTCATCACGTCGGGCGGGAACGTCAGGACGGTCACCTCGGCGCCCTCACGCCGCAGGAGCTCGGCGGTACGCAGTCCGACCGGCCCCACCCCAATGACCGCGGTACGGCTGCCCTCGAGCGTCACCGCGCCGCGGACACGGGCCACGGCGGCAGCCGCGGTCGTATTCGAGCCGTCGGAGTCGAGCATGATCGACGGTGTGAACGGCTCGAAGAACAGCTCCTGGGCCGCAGCGAACACCGCCTCGCCGTCGCGCACCTTCGACCCGCCGATCCAGAACGCGGTGTTGGCCAGCCCATCAGGACCGCGCGGGAAGATCGCGCCCTGGACGACGCCGGCCAGGTTCTCGGCGGTGATCTGCCCGTAGCCGAGGACGACGTCCACACCGGCGTCGTACGCCGCGATCGCGTCAAACGCGCTCGGATGCTGGTCGGTGTCGAGCTGAAGCAGGATCTTCTTCATCGGATGTCCTCCCGTCGAGGTTCGGGAAAGCTGAGCAGGCCCCAGTCCAGCGGGCCCTCCTGGCGGTAGCTCTTATGCAGGCCGCGGGCGATCGTGGCCTTCATCAGCTCCTTGCCGAGGTAGAAGGCGTGCGCGGGGTCGCTCACCCCGAGCTGCTCGAACACCGCGTACATGTTGGCCTCGCGGATGAACCGCTCGCCGTTGAACGCGTAGAGCCAATCGGCATCGGCGAACAGGCGGTAGTTGGCGTCGGCGATCTGCGCCTGCATTGCCCGTAGCTCATCCTCCGAGGGCGCATGCATCGACTCGTCCCTGGTCGTGACCAGGCCGGAGTCGATGTGCTTGGGGGGCCGCGCCTCGCGCTGGGCCACGTGCATGATCTGCGCCGCCAGGACCGTCTCGCGGACCGCCCCGCGGGCCCACCCGATCACCTCGGTGGTCAGGACCGCGGTGATGCCCACCTCCTGGCAGAAGCCGATCAGCACCGCCGTGACCCCGGTCGAATCGGCCTCCGTCAGCTCCGTGAGGTTGCCGATGCCCATCAGCATGCCGGCGTCGGGATGGCGGCGACGGACCTCGACGTAGCGGGCCAGCGACGCGGCGAAGCCCGAGTTGATGGGAGCCAAGATGGAGTCGAGCAGATAGGGCCGGTCCAGTTGGTCCATGCGGGCGGCCATCCGGTCCAGGCTGTCGAGGTCCTCGGGATCGTCGGTGATCAGGACCGGGGTCGCGCGCAGGTCGGCGACCATGTCGATCGTCCGCGGGGTGAGGCTGAGCACGTAGTCCACGCCGGCCGCATCCGCCATTCGGATGTGCTCGGGGTCAAGGGTGTCGATACTCACCGCCAGCCCACGCTCGCGCAGCGCCGCAATCGTCCGCGGCCCCTCGGCCAGCCACGAGCGATCGAGCGAGAGACCGAGGTCGATCACGTCGGCCCCCTCCGCGCGATAGGCCTCGGCCCGGTCGATCACCTGTTCATGCGAGAGCGTCTGGACGTCGTTGATCTCGGCGAACACGCGCACATCTCGGGGTCCGAGCTCGGCCCGCACCGCCGCCCGGCCGTACCACTCCGGCAGCGAGCGGACGTCCGCCGGGCCCTTGCGCACCGGCAAGCCGGTGGCCTGCTCCAGCGTGTCCACATCGCCTTCACACAGGCCCGGGATCACGATGTTGTCGACTCCCGATGGCACCTCCAGCCGCCGCGCGATCCAGCGCGTCGTCATCAGCGCGGCGACGCTGATGTTCATCACGGCGATCTCGTGGCCGATATCCAGCGTGGAGACGACGCTGCGAAGGGCCGGCTCGGCCAGACGACCGGTGACGAACAGGGTGTCAGCCAACGGTGCCGCCGTTGACGTTAACCGCCTGACCCGTGACGAAGGCGGCGGCCGGCGACGCCAGCCACACCGCCGCACCCGCGACGTCCTCCGGCCGGCCCCAACGCCCCAGCGGCGTGCCCGCGGCGACCCCGTCGTAGAAGGCGCGGTCCACGCCTGCGCCGAATGCCGTCTCGATCCAACCGGGACACAGGACGTTCACACGGACCTCCGGGGCCACCGACCTCGCGAAGGACTTGGAGAAGCCGAGCACGCCAGCCTTCACCGCGGCGAACAGCTCCGGGTCGTCACCCGCCATCCCGTCCAGCGTGGCGTGATCCCAGCCGACGTTGAGAATGCAGCCGCCGGGCGCCATCCGCGCGGCCACCAACCGTGAGCAGCGGATCGTGCTCTTGAGATCGACGTCCAGGAGCGCGTCGAGCTTGCGCTCCGCCGGCCACCCCGCCGCGTCACCGGTGAGCACGTCGGCCCCGGCATTGTTGACCCAGACGTCGACGGTCTCCAGCGCCGCGAACGCCTTGTCCACGATCGTGGCGCACCCGTCCAGGGTGCTCAGATCCGCCTGGAGCAGCGGATGGCCGGGGCCGAGCTCGTCGGCGAGGGCGTGGGCGGCGCCCGACGAGCGCCAGAAGCCGATGCCGACGCGCGCGCCGGCGGCAGCGAACGCGACCGCGATCGCTCTCCCGATCCCGGACGCGCCTCCGGTGACGACGGCGCGCAGACCGACGAGCGGGAGCTCTCCGGTCTGCGCGTTCAGTGGCTCGTGGCCGGCCGCCGCTACCCCTCGGCACCGCCGGCGAACGGATGCCGCGCGGCGGGCGTGTCGGCCAGCACCTGGTCGAGGCTCGGCTCACCCTTCATGGCCCGCGCGATCGACATCTTGACGGCCTCGTAGTTGTAGTCGTAGATCTTCTTGTCGTCCTCAGCGTCCCAGTGAATGAAGACGCTGACGATGATGCAGAGATCGTCGACCTGGTCCTTCGGGATCACCCCGGCGCTCACCGAATCCACCACGGCACGGGCGACTGCGGCCTGAGCGGGGCCGAACAACTGCACTGCCTGCTTCGCACCCTTGATCGTGACCTTGTTGGTGATCACGGTGTCGGGTTTGGCCAAGAGGTTGGGAGTGACCACCGCCAGGAGGTTGGTGTGGCCTTCCTTCTCGTTGACGAATGCGTTGGCGAACGCTTCACCCACCGGACCGCTCTTGGAACCGAGCAATAGGTCGATGTGCGCTAGCTCATCACCGTCTCCGGTCAGGGCTTCCCCGGTCGCCAGCGTGATGGCCATTGCGGTTACCTCCCTCTCGTATTGTGACGCGTGTGGACGAAACCCTAGCTCACTCAGGGCTGGGCGGGGACCTGCTCGAGTACCAGGTGCAGCTCGCGTGCGTCCTGGAGGTGTCAGCGGCCAAGCCAGGGAACATCACCCCCGCCCACGCCTTCCCCGAGGCGACCTACGTGGACATGATTCGGTCGGCACTCGCGCTGGGCCCGGTGTTCGCGCGCCACGCGGCCGTGCGCCGGACTGTCGGGGAGCTGATCGCGGACGGGGTGGCGGCGACGCAGCGGGTCGCCTCCGCCAACACCAACCTCGGGATCGTGCTGCTGTTCGCTCCGATGGTGCGGGCGGCCGCGACCCGCGGGGACGACGAGCCGCTGCGACCGGCGATCGAAAGCACGCTCGCTCGGCTCGATGTCGCCGATGCCGCGGCGGCGTTTGCGGCGATCGCGCGGGCCAACCCCGGCGGCTTGGGCGAGGTCGCCGAGCACGACGTGCGCGCTCCGGCGGACGTGTCCCTGCGCGAGGCGATGGCGGCCGCCGCGCACCGCGACAGCATCGCCTCCGAATATGCGAGTGGCTACGCGATCGTCTTCGAGACCGGCCTGCCGCTGCTTCAGAACGCGCTGGGCGGCGGCCTGTCTACGCTCGAAGCGATCGTGTCGCTCCACGTCGGCCTGCTGGCCTCGCACCCCGACAGCCTCATCGCACGCAAAGCGGGCGAGGCGGAAGCGCGAGCGGTCACGCAGGCGGCACGCGAGGTGTGCGACGGCACACGCTCGCTGGAGGACTTCGACCACTTGCTGCGCGGCGAGGATCGCCGGCTGAACCCCGGGACGACCGCTGATCTGGTGGCGGCGACGCTGCTGGCCGGGCTCCTCACAGGGCTGCGGTTGCCGTGACGGTCCTCGTCGTGGCGGTCAGTGCGCGGATGCTCGCCCAGTTGGCGGTCGCCGACGGCTACGAGGTGGTCGCGCTGGACCGGTTCGGCGACGCGGACCTGCGGGCACTGGGCCCCGGAGCGACCGCACCGACGAACGAGGGGCTGGCCGCGCTCGCCGCAGACATCGATGCCACCGCGGTCGTCTACGGCGCGGGCTTCGAGAATCGGCCGGATCTGGTGCGAGCGCTCGCCGATGGACGTGAGCTCCTGGGGACACCGGCCGAGCTGCTGGAGGCCGTGCGCGACCCCTGGGCGGTCGGGGCCGCCGCCCGCGGAGCCGGAGCCCGCGCCCCGGAGACGCGAGCGCCCGGCGAGGCCCCCGAGGCGGCCGTCCGCGGCGGGCGGGGCGCCTGGGTACGCAAGCCGCGGCACGGTGGCGGCGGCCATGGGGTGCGCGGGTGGACGGGCGGAATGTTGAGCTCGACGGAGGTGGTGCAGCGCCGCATTCACGGGCTGGCCTGCTCGGCGGTCGCGATCGCCGACGGCCGCGGCGCTGTCGTGCTCGGGCTCACCGAGCAGCTCCACCGCCCGCAGAGCTTCAGGTGGACCGGCAACGTGACCCCTCCGCGCCTGCCTGAGTCAGAGCGCGCCGAGCTCGAAGGCGAGCTCCGCGCGGTGTGCGCCGACGTCGCGGCGAACTTCGGCGTCCGTGGGGCATTCGGCGTGGACGCGATCTGGGACGGCCGACACGCATGGGTGCTCGAGGTCAACCCGCGACCCTCGGCCTCGCTCGAGCTGTTCGGCCCGGGCAGCTTCGAGGCTCACGTCCAAGCCGCCCGCGGGCGGGGCCTGCCCGCCTCCGGCGTTGCGCCGGCCCGAAGCTGCGCGGCGGTCAAGCTGGTGCTCTTCGCCGACCGCACCGTCTGTGCTCCTGAGCCCGGCTGGTGGCCGGCGGGCCTCGTGCGCGACATTCCCCATGCCGGTGAGACGATCAGGCGCGGCGCGCCCGTGTGCACGCTGGTCTCGGCGAGCCCGGACGTGCCCGAGCTGGTCGAGCGCGGGGCGCGCCTGTTGTCGGCGCTACCCGATGCGGTGGCGGTCGGTGGCTGAGCAGGCTGAGATCGGGCCGGTCACGTGCGCGGGCTGCAGCCTGCTGTGCGATGACGTGATGCTGGATCACTCCGGTCACGCCGTGCGTCTGCGGCCCGCGTGCCATCTCGGCGCCACATGGTTCGCCGAGCGCATTCGCCGGCCACCGGAGGCGCCAGAGGCGCCGCGCGCGACGATCGCCGGCGAGCCGGCCGCCGTCGAGGCCGCGCTCACGCGCGCCGCCGAGCTGCTGCGCGGCGCGCGTCGCCCGCTCGTCTACGGCTTCGAGGCCTCCACGGTGGAGGACGCGCGGGCCGCCTTCGCGCTCGCCGACCGGCTCGGGGCGCTGGTGATGACCGAGAACGTGACCGGCGCGTGGCCGGGCGCCCCGGCGCTGCCCCTGCGCGGCGCGACCACGGCCACCCTGGGCGAGATCCGCGATCGGTCGCGCGTCGTGGTCATCTGGGCCGAAGATCCCGAGACCAGCCACCCGCGGCTCCTCGAGCGGCTCGGCTTCGGCGGCGACGCGGGCGCGGCGTCTGTCGCGCAGCGAACGCTGGTCGTGATCGACGACCGTGACACCGCCACCGGGCAACGCGCCGACCTGCGGCTCGAGTGGCCGCGGGCGCGCGACCTGGAGGCGTTGGTCACCCTGCAGGCGTTGCAGCGCAAGCTGGCACCGGCCCCGGGCGACCTCGACGCGCAGCTGAACGACCTGTTGGAGAGCATTGGGAACGTGCCCCATGTCGCCTTCCTGCACGGGCCCGCGCTCACCGGCGGCGACGGCGGCCAGCGGCGCGCCCTCGTCTTGCACGAGCTGACGCGGGCGCTCAGCCACGAGCGCCACGTGGTGACGCTGGCGCTGACCCGTGCCGCCGGGACGATCGGTGCGCAGGACGCGCTGGCCTGGCAGACCGGTTACGCCGGCAATGTCGATTTCGCGCCGGGCCACCCGGAGCTCGTCGGTGCGACGCAGCCGCTCGAGGACGCCGAGGGCATCGACGTGGCCCTGCGCATCGAGGGCGCGCCGGCGGGGCTGACCGCCGGCGTGGCCGAAATCGCTCTCTGCAGCCACCCGACGAGAGGGCCGGGGCCCGGCGCCGAGGTGTCGATCCGGACCGCAGCGGCCGGGGTGAACGCGGCCGGTACCGCGCACCGCCTGGACGGCGTGCCGCTGACGCTCCAGGCACCGCTGGCCGGCGACGCCCCGACCGCCGCCGAGTTGCTGACACGGTTGCTGGCCGAGGTGGCGCGGTGACGGCGATCCGGATCACCGGTGGCCGGCTCCACGATCCGGCAAATGCGGTCGACGGTGAAATCCGCGACGTGTGCATCGAGGACGGCAAGGTCGTCGCGGAGGTCGGTCCCCAAGCCCGGCGGATCGACGCTCGCGGCATGGTGGTGATGCCGGGCGGCGTCGACATCCACGCCCACATCGCCGGCCCCAAGGTCAACGCCGCGCGCAAGCTCACGCCGGACGAGCGCCGCGACGATCCGCTTGAGCGGACCGAGCTCCTGCGGTCTGGCACCGGAGGCCTGGTGCCCTCGACCTTCGCCACGGGCTATCGCTACTCGTTGCTGGGCTACACCACCGTGGTGGAGGCGGCCGCCCCGCCGCTGGCCGCGCGCCAGGTGCTCTCCGAGCTGCGCGACACGCCGATGATCGACAAGGCATTCCTGATCCTGATGGGCAACAACCAGGTGCTGTTCGAACTGATCCGCGAGTCCGGCGGAGCGGCCTCCGCGCAGCTGCGAGACGCGGTGGCGTGGTGGCTCGACGCCACCGGCGGCTACGGGGTGAAGCTCGTCAACCCCGGCGGCGTGGAGGCCTTCAAGCAGGACAACGGCAACGTCCACTCGCTCGACGACGAGGTCGCGGGCTTCGCGGTGACCCCGCGCCAGATCGTGGAGGCGATCGGCGGCGCGGTGGACGAGCTCCGGCTGCCCCATCCCGTTCACATCCATGCCAACAACCTCGGGGTGCCGGGCAACGCCGACACCACGCTTGAGACGATGCGCACGATTTCCGGACGCCAGTCGCACTTCGCCCACCTGCAGTTTCACTGCTACGGCGGCCGGGCCGGCGGGTCGGTTTCCCAAGCTCGTTCCAGAGCGCCCGAGCTCGTCGACTACCTGGGCTCCCATCCGGAGATCACGGCGGATGTCGGTCAAGTCATGTTCGGGCCGGCGGTGACGATGACGGCCGACGCTGCGGTGTCGGCGGTCCTGCGCGACCTCGATGGAGGCAAGTGGCTCAACCACGACACCGAGGTCGAGACCGGGTGCGGGATCGTTCCCTACCGGTATCGCTCGGGCAACTACGTCCATGCGCTGCAGTGGGGCATCGGTCTGGAGCTGTTCCTGCTGGGCAAGGACCCGTGGCAGGTGATGCTGTCCACCGATCACCCCAACGGCGGCTCATTCCTCTCCTATCCAAAGCTGATCCGTCTGCTCATGGACCGCGCCTTCCGCGAGGATCAGATCGGCCGCGCCAACCAGCGAGCGATCCGGCGCACCGCGCTGCTCGACGGGCTCGACCGCGAGTACACCCTCAACGAGATCGCCATCATCACCCGGGCCGCGCCCGCCCGCCGGCTCGGCCTGCGTGACAAGGGCCACCTCGGGATCGGCGCTGACGCGGACGTCACGATCTACCACGATCGCGCCGATCGTGAGGAGATGTTCGCGACTCCTCGCTACGTGATCAAGGGCGGTGAGCTCGCTGTGGAGGAAGGGGACCTGCGCCGCTCCGATGACGGGCTCGTACTCTCCAGCCGCGCCCCGTTCGATCCCGAGGTCAGCCGCGTCCTCGAGCCTCTGTTCCACCGTCGCTACACGGTGGCCTTCGAGCACTATCCGGTCCGAGACCAGGCCTTGCGCGAGCCGGCGCGGATCGTGGAGGCGGGCGTGTGAGCGGCTACGTGCTGGGTCAGACCGAAGTCGCCGACACCTTTGCCGAGGCGTTCCCGATGCGCTATGCGCGCGTGCTGATCACCGCCGCCACCGACGCATGGGCCGGTGAGGCGGCCCGCTCGATGACCGGCTTTGCCACCTCGGTGATCGGGTGCAAGTGCGAGGCGGCCATCGAACGCCGGCTCGGCACCGGGGACACGCCCGACGGCCGGCCGGGAGTCGCCGTCCTGCTGTTTGCGATGGACCGGGAGGGGGTCGGCAAGCGGATTCTCGAGCGCGTCGGCCAGAGCGTGATGACCTGCCCGACCACGGCATGCTTCGACGGGCTTCCCGGCGCGGAGAGAACGGCGGCGCTCGGCAGCAGCCTGCGCTACTTCGGCGATGGCTTCCAGGCCAGCAAGGTGATCGGCGGACGGCGGTTGTGGCGGATCCCGGTGATGGACGGGGAGTTCCTGGTCTCGGAGTCGGTCGGGGTCGGCCGGGGCGTCGGCGGAGGGAACCTGGTGATCGGAGCCGGCGGTGACGAGGCCGCCCTGGCGGCGGCGCAGGGGGCGGCCGCCGCGATGCGCGCCGAGGGGATCGCGCTGCCGTTCCCGGGCGGCATCGTCCGCAGCGGCAGCAAGGTCGGTGCCCGCACCTCGAAGACAATGCCGGCCTCCACCAATCACCAGCTGGCTCCGACGCTGCGCGCACAGGTCCCCGACACGCTCGTGCCCGATGGGGTGAACGCGGTGTTCGAGATCGTCATCGACGGGGTGTCCGAGGAAGCCGTGCGCGAAGCGATGCGCCGTGGGCTGCACGCCGCCGCCGCCGCGGGCGCGACGCACGTGACCGCCGCCAACTTCGGTGGCAAGCTCGGCGAATTCCACTTCCCGCTCTCGGAGCTCCGCGACCCGCCGTGACGCTCACCCTCACCCTCCGGGCAGCACCCGCGGCGAGAGTCTGGGCGCCGACCCTGACCCCCGGGCGCCTGCAGGGGCTCGGCGCCTCCGAGGTGGCCGCGCTGACGGTGCGCTGCGGCCGCGAGACGGTGGCGGTGGGCGAGCTGTTCGAGGTGGCCGGCACCGCCGATGAGCAGGTCGTCCTGTGTGGCGATCTGCAACGGCTGGACGGGATCGGAGCGTCGATGGCGGGCGGCCGACTGGTCGTTGAGGGGGTCTGCGGTCATCATCTCGGCGCACGGATGAGCGACGGTGAGATCGAGGTGCGTGGGAGCGCCGGCGACTGGGCGGGCGCCGAGCTGGCCGGCGGCGTGCTCCGCATCTCCGGCGACGCCGGCGCCCGGCTGGGAGCCGCGTACCCCGGGGCGCGTGCGGGCATGACCGGCGGTGAGATCATCGTGTCGGGCGATGCCGGCCCCGAAGCCGGCGCGGGCATGCGGCGCGGCCTGGTGGCGGTCGGAGGCCGGACGGGCAACGGCGCCGGACTGCGGATGCTGGCGGGCACGGTGATGGCCCTGCGCGGGATCGGCGCGGAGGCTGGGATCGGCAACAAGCGCGGGAGTCTGGTCTCCGGCCAGGCGGTTGAGCCCCTGCCCAGCTATGCCTTCGCCACCCGCTTCAGGCCGCCGGCGCTGCGCCTGCAGCTCCGGCGGGCGCGCCAGCTCGGACTGGAGGTCGATGACGTACTGCTGCGCGGGACCTGGGCCAGGTGGTCCGGAGACCGCACCGAGCTGAGCCGGGGGGAGATCCTGATCTTCGACGAGGAGGAGGGCCAATGACCCTGTCCATGAACGAACGGGCGGCGGCGCTCGTGGACGCGCTGGTCGCCGACGCCGAGGCTCTCGGGATCGAGGTTCGGACGCTCGAGTCCGGCGCGCGGCTGGTGGATTGCGGCGCTGAGTCCCGCGGCGGACTGCAGGCCGGCGTCGGCTTCGCGCAGGTGTGCATGGGCGGCCTGGGCCAGGTCGATCCCGTGCCGGTCTGTGTGGGGCAGCGAACGTGGCCAGGGGTGGCGGTCGCCACCGATCAACCGGCCGCCGCGTGCCTGGCCGCCCAATACGCCGGATGGAAGCTCGAACACGACGACTTCTTTGCCATGGCCAGCGGGCCTGGGCGCGCATTGGCGCGCGCCGAGGAGCTGTTTGGAGAACTGGCGTGGGAGGAGCGCGCCGAGCAGGCGGTGCTGTGTCTCGAGACCCGACAGGACCCGCCGCGGGCGATCGTCGACAAGGTCGCACAGCGCTCTGGTGTTCCGGCGGCCGCCATCACCTTCCTGATCGCGCCCACCGCCTCGGTGTCCGGCTCGGTGCAGATCTCCGCCCGGGTGGTCGAGACCGCGCTGCACAAGCTGCACGAGCTCGGGTTCGACCCAGACCGCGTGCGCCACGGGTGGGGGTGCTGCCCGATCGCCCCGGTGGCCGCCGACGATCGGGCCGCGATCGGGCGCACCAACGACGCCGTGCTCTACGGCGGGACGGTCCATCTGTGGATCGAGGCCGCCGACAGCGAGGCGGCCGATCTGGCACAGCGCCTGCCGTCGGCGGCCTCGGAGGCGTTCGGCACGCCGTTTGGGGAGCTGCTGGCCGCGGCGGACTGGAACTTCTATGACATCGATCCGATGCTGTTCAGTCCCGCGGACGTCACCCTGACCAGCACCGAGTCTGGTCGCGCGCATCACGGTGGCGGGCTGGCGCCCGAGGTGCTCGAGCGCTCGTTCGCCCAGTGAGGGCGCGGCTGCGCGTCGGGGTGCTCGGCGCCACCGGCTCCTGGCACACCCGCGGCCTGACCGGCGCGCTCGCCGCCCGCGGACACGAGGTGCTGACGGTCCCCGCCACACGGCTGCGCTCAGAGGTCGGGCCCGATGGGCGGGTCCACGTCCTCGGCCCGGAGGACGTGCGGCTGGATGTGCTGGATCTGCTCATCGTCCGGGGGCTCCCGCGAGGCTCCCTGGAGCAGGTGATCTTCCGGATGGACGCGCTGCACGTACTCGCCGAGCAGGGCGTCCGGTGCGTGAACGGCGCGCGGGCAATCGAGAAGACCATCGACAAGTCGTGGGCCGGCGCGGTGCTTGCCATGTGCGGGATCCCCACTCCCCCCACGATCGTGTGCGAGCGCTATGACGACGCCATGAGGGCGTTTGCGCAGCTCGGCGGCGACGTGGTGATCAAGCCGCTGTTCGGCGCGATGGGCCACGGGATCGTGCGTGTCGAGGACGACGACGTGGCCCACCGCGTGTTCCGCGCGCTCGAGCTCGAGCGGGCGGTCTACTACGTGCAGCGCACGGTCGCGGCGGGCGGGACGAGATGCCGGGATCTGCGCGTCCTGGTCGTCGGCGGCGAGGTGGTCGGCGCGATGGAGCGAGTGACCGACTCGTGGCGCGCCAACATCGCGCGCGGCGCGATCCCGCGCGCCGTCGCCCTGGGCGAGAGGGAGCGCAGCCTCGCGCTCGCGGCGGCCGAGGCCCTGGAGACCGACGTGGCCGGCGTGGACCTGATCGTGGCCCCGGACGGCGAGGTGGTCGTGCTGGAGATCAACGGGATCCCGGGCTGGCAGGCGCTCCAGTCGGTCTGCGAGGAGGATCTGACCGCCCGCGTGATCGACGCCTGCGAGGCCTTGGCGGTCTAGTGTCCTGAAGCGGTAATTGGGTGCCAGGATGGGTGATGGCTGGGCGTGGCTGGCGGACGGCGATGATCCAAGTCGTACTGGTGGTCCGGCGGGATCATCGCCGTCCGTCAGGCGCGTCCAGACGCGCCCAGACTGGTATCGAATTAGTGCTTCAGGACACCAGCCCGGCGGTCACAGCGTGATGCGGCCCTCGTGCAGAGCCGTGGCCACCAGCGCGCCCGCGGCCCCGGCCGACTCGAGCGCGCGCAGATCCTCGTCGTTGCGGACTCCCCCGCCGGCGTAGATCGCGACGTCGGGCAGCGCCGCCGCGAGCTCGGCGACCGCGTCCAACGGCGGTCCGGAGCCGCTGCCCACGCGAGCGAGGTCGATGACCAGGAGCTCTGCGACGCCGAACGCCCGCGCCAGGGGCGCGGCGTCCGCCGGCCTGCCGCCGTCAAGCGCGGGATCCGGGGAGATCAGCCGCCCGTCGCGCAGATCGACGCTGAGGACGAGCGACGGCGGCGATGCAAGCGCGTCCGCCGTCGCCGCCTCCGGCCCCAGGGACTCCGTGCCCACGACGTTGCGCGCGGCGCCGGCACGCTCCAGCACCGCCGCCCGCTCGGGCGTGGTCGCGCCCGCGTCGACCCAGATCTCCGCCACCGAGGCCAGGCCGCTCAGGGCCGCCTCGTCGGCCGGCTTGCCCCCGAGCGCGTCGAGGTCGGCGACATACAGGCGGCTGCACCGGCACACGGCGCAGAGGGCGCGCGCCACCGACATCGGCTCGCACCCCTCCACCAGGGGACTGGTCAGCGGCGCGTAGTCGGCGCGCTGGCCGCGGCGGGCGTGTACGACCACGCCGCCTTTGAGGTCGAGGACCGGAACGATCTGCACCGTCCGCCATGATGCCGGAATGGCTCCGGTGATCGGGCTCGACGTCGGCGGCGCCAACACCAAGGCGGCTGTGGTGGAAGATGACCTGGGGGTCCGGATCGTGTCCCAGCCCTACGAGGTCTGGCACAACCTCGACGCCATGTCGGATGTCATCGCCGACGTCGTCGGGCGGCTGGGGCTCGAGGACGCGCCGGTGGCGCTGACCACCACGGCGGAGCTCGTCGACGTATTCGCCAGCAAGCGAGAGGGAGTGCTCTACGTGCTGGACGCCGCGTGCCGGGCGCTGCCAGAGCGGCGGTTGCGCGTGATGACCACCGGCGGCGAGCTGGTGAGCTCGGACGCGGCGCGAGCCGAGCCCCTGGCCTGCGCGGCCGCCAACTGGATGGCGACGGCGCTCGTGGTCGCGCGCTCCCTGCCCGACGCGATCCTGGTGGACTGCGGTGGCACCACCACCGACGTGATTCCCATCGCCGGGGGCAGGGTCATGGCCGAGGGCCGCACCGACGTCGAGCGGCTGCTGGCGGGCGAGCTGGTCTACACCGGCGCGCTGCGGACCAACATCGCCGCCGTGCTCTCGCACGTGCCGATCGGTGGCCGCCCGTGCCCGGTGACCTCGGAGCTGTTCGCGATCACCGCTGACGCGCATCTGCTGCGAGGGAGCCTGTCCCCCGAGCAGTGCACATGCTCGTTCCCGGACGCTCGCGGGACCTCGCCGGGCGAGGTCCGCTCACGGCTGGCGCGCGTGGTGTGCGCCGATCCCGAGCAGCTTGCCGACGGTGACCTCGAGGCGATCGCCGCCGCCGTCGAGGACGCGCAGCTCGCCTCGATCATGGGGGCGCTTGGCCGGACCGCGGCTCGGCTGAGCCCGGGCGTCCCGGTGGTCGCGGTCGGCGTCGGTGCGTTTCTGGCTCGAGAGGCGGCGACGCGCTGTGGCCTGGCCGTCCATCCCGCCGACGGTGCCGGCTTCCCTCTCGCCGGGCAGGGGAGCGAGGTCGCCGCGGCGGTCGCCCTGTCGGTCCTGGGCCGTGAATGAGCTTGGCCCGCTGGTCGTCAAGATCGGCGGCGGGCTGCTGCGTGCCCAGGGCCTCGAGGGCCTGCGCCGCGCCTGCGCGGACGTCGTCGCGTTGTCTCGGCGCCGTCCGGTGCTGGTCGTTCCCGGAGGCGGTCCGTTCGCCGACGCCGTCCGGGCCGTCGATGCCCAGGTGGGCCTGGCCGACGAGGTCGCCCATGAACTGTCCCTGCGGGCCATGGATCAGCTCGGCCTGCTCCTGGCACCGTTGCTGCCGGCCGCCGAGCCGCTCAGCCGGCTGGTCGCGCCCCGCGCGCTGGGCATGCTCATCGTGGCGCCGGCGTTCGCCGGCCGCGCGGCGGTCCCCGAGTCCTGGGCGGTCACAAGCGATTCCCTGGCCGTGCTGGCGGCAGGCGCGATCGGGGCCGGCGAGGCGATCCTGCTCAAGCCGGTCGGTGGCGTGATGGCCAGGTGGCCGTCGGACGGCCCTCCGCTTCCGCGGCTGACCGCCCGAGAGCTCCAGGCGCTCCAGGACGCCGGCGGCGGACGGGCCGTCGACGCCTACATGCCCGAGGCGGTGCGCCGCACGGGGGTGGTCGTCGTGGTCCGGGAACCCGCGGCCGCGTCGTCAGCCGGCACGCGGATCGTTCCCGGCTGAGCCGCCCCGCCGGCGCGCAGTTCGGCCACCGCCGCCGCCACGAGGTCGGCGCGCAGCCCGGTTGTCCGCTCGCCGCCGCGGCACACGGCCGACCGCACGCCGATGACGTCGGCGTCCACGCGGCGCAGGTCTCCCAGCCGCAGCTGCCCGGCCACGCCGAAGATGGCGCCGGCGCGACGCGTGCCCTCGATCAGGTCAGTCAGCTCGGACTCCGACAACCAGCTGTAGAGGCCGCGCCCGTCCTTGACGAAGGTGTCCACGAGCGCGCCGGCGATGCCCGTGCGCTCCACCAGCGCGGGCAGGCACCCGGGCGCAAGCGCCGGCGGGTCAAGCGCGGCGGCATCCGCGTAGGCGGCGGCGATCACCGAGACTCGGCCCCCGCCCACCCCCACCGCATCGACGATGGCGCTCATCATCGCCACCGCGCGGTCAAGGTCGCGCACGCCGCGCAGCCCGGCCTTGACATAGGTGGCGCCGCTCAGCGCGGCGCCGCGGGCGGCGAGCGCCGCGGTGTGAGGGAGATCCGGCAGGTCACCCAGCGCCACACTCACCGGCGCGCTCGTCCCGACGACCCGCACGACCTCGGACAGGACGCCCGGCGCGGGCGCACCGAGCGCCCCTTCACCCGGATCCTTGACGTCGACGATGTCCGCTCCCCCGGCCAGCGCGCGCTGCGCTTCCTCGGCGGAGACGACGCTCACGAGGAGCCTCATGCCGCCGCCCGCTTGCCGGCGTGGCGCGTCACCCACGCGCCGCGGCGATCGAAGTCGACGACGCGCACCTCGGTGGCGGCGTCGGTGGCAGCGCGCAGGCGGTCGGCGACCTCGGCGGCGCGCTCGGGGCCGGCGACGATCCCGTAGACCGTCGGGCCCCACGAGCTCTGTCCCACCGCTCCGACCCCCAGCGCCTCCAGCGCCTCGACGACCGGCGCCGCGCGGGGATGAAACACGCCGCCCTGCCGCGCTGAGAACATCGATCCGATCTCGCGCTGGATCTCGGTGAGCGCCGCGCCGAACTCGTCGATGTCCCCGGTCATCAGCCCGGGCAGAAGTGACGTCAGAAGCAGCCGCGCGACGCGCGGCTCGCCGGTTGCCCGTTCGTGCAGGTGGCTGAAGAAGCGCTCCTCCGCGTCGCCGGAGAGCCCCTCTCCATCGTGGGGCAGAGCCAGGACGCACCGCCACGCCTCGGGCACGGGGTGGCGTGTCACCAGCGGGCTGATCGAGCCGTCGTCGGTCACGCCGGCCTCCACCACCAGACCCGGAGCCGCGAACGTCCAGGACCCGACGCTGGAGCGCGCCGCTCGGCCACTGGCCTCCGCCAGCGCCTCGGGCCCGGCGGGGACGCCCGCCAGCTCGGCCACGCCGCGGGCGATGGCCAGGCCCAGCTTCGTGCCCGATCCGAGCCCGGTATGGGGCGGGATCGCCTCGCGCACCTCGACCTCGAGACCTCCGCGGTGACCGAACGCGTCGCGGGCCCGCCGCGCGAACGCGGCGGCGCGCTCGGCCTGGCCGCCCTGCACCGTGACCTCGTCGCCGGACCGGGATCTGACCCCGACCACCACTCGCGGCGACTCGATGCCGACGCCGCACCCTCCGAAGCGCCGCGCGCCGAGCCCCGCCGGATCGAGCATGCCGAAGTGCAGCCGGGCGGGTGCGGTGACCACGAACTCGGTCACGCTCGCTCGCTCACGTAGCGTCGTACGTAGTCCATCGCCGCACGCTCCCGGGGCCCCGCGGTCTTGTCCACGAGCTCCTGAAGGCGGGTGAGCTCGGCCCGCACGTGGGTGGCGCCCAGCCACCTCAGCCGCGACGCGAGGATCGAGGCCTCGACGGCCGCATGCCGGGCGCGGCACAGGCCCAGCGGCTGCCGAGCGCCGGTGCCCCGGGCGACCACCCGGGCGCGCACCCGCGACCGGGGCACCTCGCCCTCGAGGGGAGCGATCTCGGTCACGACGACCTCCCGCCACTCGTTCACCTCTTCGATCACCGAGCCGGCGATCGCGCCGGCAGGACGCAGCGCCGGGTGGGGATCGCCCAGCGCCGCCTCCACGAACAGGAGCACGTCGTCGGTGAGATGGACCACTGCCTCGCCGTGACGGCGCAGGTTGCGCAGCGTGCGAGTGGAGTCAAACGGCCAGAAGACGAGCTCCTCCTCACCCCAGCGGACTCCCATCGCCGCGCAGTTCACCAGACCATCGCTCCTGGTCGTGGTCACCACAGTCTCGATCAGCGGCGACGACTCATCTGGACCGGGATCAGCCGACAAGGCTGAGGAGCTCCTGACGCGTGCGCGGATCCTCCCGAAGCGCACCCCGCACGGCCGAGGTGACGGTTCGCGCCCCCGGCTTGCGCACGCCGCGGATCGTCATGCACGTGTGCTCGGCGCTGAGCACCACCGCGACGCCTCGCGGCGCGAGCTCGCGCTCGAGCCAGTCGGCGATCTGCACCGTCATGCGCTCCTGCAGCTGCAGGTCGCGGGAGAAGGCCTCGACCACCCGCGCGAGCTTCGAGATCCCGATGATCGTCTCGTCCGGCATGTACGCGACATGGGCCTCGCCTCCGAACGGAAGCAGGTGGTGCATGCACAGCGACGAAAACGAGATCCCGCGGACCAGCACCAGCTCGTCATAGCCCTCGTTGGGGAACAGCGTCGCCCCGAAGTCAGCGGGCGTCACCAGCTCGGCGAAGGAGGCGGCGACCCGGCGCGGCGTCTGCCGCAGCCCGGGCGCGTCGAGGTCGGCACCGATCGCACGCAGCAGGTCCCGCGCCGCCCGCTCCGCAGCGGCGAGGTCGAACTTCGAGGGGTCGACGACGCGCCCGGGTGTGGCGGCCGCTCGCCGATCGGCATCCCCGAGGGTCATCGCGCCAGCGTAACGCGCCGACGCGCGCTCACGACACGGCCGCGGCACTCAGGCGCGTCGCGAGCTCCACGAGCATGCGCACACCGTAACCCGAGGCGCCGCGTCCGAACGCGTCGCCGCGATCCTCGTCGAGTAACGCCGGGCCGAGCATGTCGACATGCGCCCAGGGCCCGTCGCCGGCGAATTGCGCCAAGAACGTCGCCGCCACGATCGGGTACCCGAAGCCCTTGCCGGCCGTGTTGCGCAGGTCGGCCACGGTCGAGTCGATCAGGGGCCGGTAGCGGGGATGAAGCGGCCACGGCCACGCGAGGTCGCCGCTGGCGTTGCCCGCCTGGACGACCTCGTCCCGCCACGATTCGTCGGGGGCGAACACGCCGGCATAGAGATCACCCATGCCGGCGCGCATCGCGCCGGTCAGCGTGGCCAGGTCAACGACGTGCGTCGCCCCGTCGCGGCGTGCGTACCACAGCGCATCGGCCAGGATCAGACGCCCCTCGGCGTCGGGATTGGTGACCTCGACCGTGATACCCGCGGCGGTGCCGATGACATCGGTGGGACGGATCGCGGTGCCGCTCAGCATGTTCTCGCACGCCGGGACGACTCCGATGACCGACAGGGGCAGCCTGAGCTCGGCGATGGCGCCCAGCGCGGCGACGACGGCCGCGCCGCCCCCCATGTCCGCCTTCTGACGGACGATGTCTGACTGCGGCTTGAGGAAGTAGCCGCCCGTGTCGAAGGTGACCGCCTTGCCGACCAGGGCCAGCCGTGGAGCCGCCGGCGCATCTACCGGCTCGTGGCGCAGGACGAGCAGCAACGGCCGTGCCGGGCCGCTGCCGCCAACAGCGGCGAGGGCGGCCAGCCCGGCCTCATCCGGGTCGATCGTCTCGGCGGCGAGGCCGGGAAACGTCGCCGCCCGCTCGGCCAGTTCCGCCGGCGAGAGCACGTTGGGTGGCGCGTCGACGAGCTCCCGGGCGGTGTTCGTCCAACGCCCGACGAGCGCCGCGCGGTGAGCAGCGGGCGCGAACTCCTCGTCGCACCCGCAGATCACGAAGCGATCCACGCCTCGCGGGGGCGGGGCGCTCGCCCAGCGGTGGCCGTTGTAGCCGCCGATGACCGCGCCTTCGGCCAGCGCGCGCACCTGCTCAGCCGCGGGGACGGGCAGGGACGCGTCGAGCGCCCACGCCACCGTCCCGCCCTCTCGGCACGCGCGCACCGCCCGCGCGGCGGCCGTCCGCAGTCCCTCGACGTTGGGCTCCAGCGCGACCACAGCCAGCGGTGCTCCGTCCCGGTAGACCAACGCCACGGGGTCGGCGTCGGCCACCGCGCGCTCCGGAGCGCCGAGCTGCACCGCCAATGCTCCCGCCGCGATCGCGACGAGGTCAGCGTCCACCGCGTCGGCGCCGCGGGGAGTGACTTCAACGCGCATCGTGTGGCGCCGTGGTTCGCTCAACTTGACACCTCGCTAAGATGACACTCTGCACGCTGAACTCTGAAAGGGAGGCATCCTATGGGCTGGATCAAGCCGAAGTTTGAGTTCATTGAGATGTGCTCGGAGGTTACGTCCTACCTCTATCACAGGTAGGACGCTGAAGCCGGCGTAGCCTCCGGCGGGCTGCCTGAGGCTGCGTCTCGCTTCATCTTCCCCGTGCGCGCTCGTATTCTCGGTTCGGCCGCCGGCGGGGGATTTCCGCAGTGGAATTGCCGATGTCCGACGTGTGCGGCAGCCCGAGGTGGTGCGCGGGCGACACCCCGGACCCAGTCGTCTGTCGGCATCCGCGGGCGCGAGGGCCCGTGGTTCCTCGTCAACGCCTCTCCCGACGCGCGCCAGCAGCTCGAGGGGCTTGACGACGTAGCCGTCGAGGGCGTGCGCGCGCCGCCGATCGCGGGCGTGCTGCTGACCGACGCCGAGATCGACCACACGGCCGGGCTCCTCCTCCTGCGCGAGTCAACGACGCCCGTACGCATCTACGGGGAGGCCGGAGTCGAGCGCGCGCTCAGGGATGGGTACCCGGTGCTCTCGATTCTGGAGCGCTATTGCGGGGCGGAGTGGACGGCGCTGGAACCGAGACGGGAGATCCCGCTCGAGGGGTCGAGTCTCACTGTCGAGACGTTCGACGTGGGCGGTGATGCGCCCCGCTACCTCGACGGCTCGGGCGTGGAGCTCGGGGCGAGCGGGCTGGTCTTCCGCGACCGAGCGGGTGCCGGCATCATCACCTACGCACCCGGATTGGCGCGGCTGGACGACGACGTGCTCAGCCGGTTCGCCGCCAGCGACCTCGTGCTCGTCGACGGCACCTTCTGGCGCAATGACGACCTCGCCCGGCTCGGCATATCGACGCGCAGCGCGCTTGACATGGGACACCTGCCGCTCTCGGGGCCCGGCGGGACGCTCGAGGCGCTGGCGCGGCTGGAACGCCCGCGCACGGTGCTCGTCCACATCAACAACACCAACCCGATCCTGCTCGAGGACTCGCCCGAGCGCGAGGCGGTCATTGGCGCCGGAGTCGAGATTGCTTACGATGGTCTCGAGGTCGAGTTGTGAGCGACATTGCCGTGACACCGATGGAGGAACGCTCCGCGGCACCGCGTGAGGAGTTCATCTCCGAGCTGCGCGCTCAGGGGACGCGCTACCACCACCTGCACCCGTTTCACCAGCGGATGGACGCAGGAGAGCTCAGCCGTGAGGAGCTGCAGCGCTGGGTGACGAACCGGTTCTACTACCAGAAGTGCATCCCGCTCAAGGACGCGGCCATCCTGTCCAACTGCCCCGAGGTCGCCGTCCGTCGCGAGTGGATCCAACGGATCATCGACCACGACGGCAGCGCCGAGGACACGGGTGGCATCGAGTCGTGGCTGCGGCTCGGCGAGGCTCTGGACGTGTCCCGGCAGGAGCTGGAATCAGAGCGCGGCGTCCTGCCCGCGGTGCGCTACGCGGTCGACGCCTACGTGAACTTCGCCCGCCGGCGGCCGTGGATCGAGGCGGTCGCCTCGTCGCTCACCGAGCTGTTCGGGCCGGCGGCCATCCGCGTGCGCCTCGCGGCGCTCGAACGCCACTACCGATGGATCGACCCGGCGGGGCTCGAGTACTTCCGCACGCGACTGGTGAAGGCGCCGCGTGATGCGGACTACGCTCTCGGGCTGACGGTCGCGCGCTGCCGGACGCGGGAGCAACAGCAGGCGGCGATCGCGGCACTGCGGTTCAAGACCGAGATGCTGTGGGCCCAGCTCGATGCCATCGAGCGCGGCGACTCCCAGAACCCGATCCCCCCCGCCCCCCGGGCATGACTCGTCCCCGCCTCGTCACCGGCGCGCGGCTGCGCTATGACGAGGTCCGCGAGGAGCATCTGCTGCTCGTCCCCGAAGGGGCCGTCCGGCTCAACCCGACGGCGGCGGAGGTGCTGGGGTTGTGCGACGGCGAGCGCTCGCTGGAGGACATCGTCGGCGTCCTGTCTGACCGGTACGACGGATCAGATGTCGGCGACGACGTCCGGGGGTTGGTCGACGCCATGACCCAGAAAGGACTTCTGGTCGATTCAGCCCCCTAGCCCCTTCACTCTCATTGCCGAGCTGTCCTACCAGTGCCCGCTGCACTGCCCATACTGCTCCAATCCGGTGGATATCGGCGCCGAGCGCTACCGCCGCGAGCTGGCGACCGAGGATTGGATCCGGACGTTCCGCCAGGCGCGCGCACTCGGCGTCCTGCAGTTGGCCCTCACCGGGGGCGAGCCGATGCTGCGCCGCGATCTGGCGGACCTGTGCGCGGGGGCGTGCGAGACGGGGCTCTACTCCTCGCTCATCACCGCGGGCACCCTGTTCACCCCGGAGCGCGCCGCGTCGCTGAAGGCAGCGGGACTCGACCACGTGCAGATCTCGATCCAGAGCCCGGACGCCGCCGACAATGACCGCATCGCCGGCAACCGGTCCTTTGAGAAGAAGATCGCGGCCGCGCGCCTGGCCAGGGAGCTGGACTTCCCCCTGACGATCAACTGTGTCCTGCACCGCCAGAACCTGGATCGCATCGAGGACCTGCTGGAGCTGACCCTCGATCTGGGCGCCCAACGGCTCGAGCTCGCGAACACTCAGTACTACGGCTGGGCCGTCCTCAACCAGGAGGCTCTCCTGCCCACGTGGGAGCAGCTGCGGCGCGGGGAGGCGGCCGTGAAGCGGTTCCGCGAACGCGTCGGGCCCCGGGTTGAGGTCCTCTGGGTGCTGCCCGACCTCTACGAGGAGCTGCCCAAGCCGTGTATGGGCGGCTGGGGCCGGACCGCGCTGGTGGTCGGTCCCGATGGTGACGTCCTGCCCTGCCAGGCGGCATCGACCATCCCCGGGCTCGCGTTTGCCAACGTCCGCGACCATGACCTCGCCTGGATCTGGAACGAGTCCGAGGCGTTCGCGCGCTTCCGCGGCACCGGCTGGATGCAGGAGCCGTGCCGGTCGTGCCCGCTCGGCCGCCAGGAGGAGGATTGGGGTGGCTGCCGGTGTCAGGCGCTCCGGCTGACGGGAGACCCGGCGGCCACCGATCCGGTCTGCCGGCTCTCGCCTCATCACGACCAGGTCGTCTCGATGCGCGAGTCGGCGCAGACGGACGAGTTCGTCTACCGCACCGCCAAGCGCCCGGCGCGGGTCTGACGATGAGCGCTCGCCACCCCAACATGGGACCGGGCGGCCTCAGCATTCCGAGCGCTGATCGATCCGAGCTGCTGATGTTCCCACGGCTCTCGGCCTACTCCCAGATCGTCGCCCGGCTGCAGTGGGAGGCGGCGACCATTGATCTGGCCGCCGACGCGCGTGCGTGGCCCGCGCTCCCGGACGAGCGCCGCCGGCGCCTGACGACGCTGCTCGCCGGCTTCTGCGTCGCCGAGGACGCCGTGGCCGCACACCTCACGCCGTTCGCCGACGCCGCCGAGCACCTGGACAGCATGATGATGTGGATCTTCTTTCTGCAGCGCCGCGACGAGGATCGCCACGCGCTGTTCTTCGATCGCATCGCCGCTGAGGTGCTCGGCCTGCCCGGCGACACGTCGGCGGAGCGACGCATCGCGGCCCGAGGTCTCGTTCCGGAGGCGCTGCTCGAGCTGTTCGAGGTGAAGCTGCCCGCGATGGCCGCGGAGCTGGCGGCAGGACGCGCCGGCATCCTCGACGGGGTGCGGCTGTACCACATGATGCTCGAGGGGGCCGTCTTCTCCGCCGGACAGCGTGCGCTGCTCGACGACCTCGACGACGGCGCGCTGCCGGGGACGCGTGAAGGCGTGACGCACGTCGAGCTCGATGAGCGCTGGCACGTCGGCTTCGGCGTGCGCTGCCTGATCGAGGGTCAGGGGGAGGGCGAGCTGCTGCTCGACGACACGCTGGCCCGGGCCACGGAGGCCGCCGCGGCCTGGGGGGACGCCGTGCCTGCCGCCGCGCGTGAGGACGCCGTGGCCCAATGCCGGCGACGGTTGGCGGTCGCCGGCCTTCTCGAGGCACCGCCGGCGGCCTAGCTACACCAGGAAGGCGCCGTACACATTCGCCCCGTCGCGGACCGTTGTTGGGGTGTGTACCACTCTCTTGCTCGGGGTAGAACGCACGGCAGGCCCGGCGGACCGGGCGCGCGAGATCAGCAAACCGGATGTACCTCAAGGATGGGGAGTTGCAATGACGTACCTCACGGATGGGATTCACCTCTACGAGATCGCCGCCCAGCGCACGGTTGAGAACTACGGGCTGCTGCGAGGCACGATCCGGTATGCGGTCATCAGAGACTGCGTTACCGAGGCTGTCGCGACGATGAGTGAGCTGGACCTGGCGACGCTGTCCGAGGTCTCGCACATTGGCAGCAGCCTCGGTTGAGCGGCCGCCGGAGCCGTGAGGCTCAGCTCGAGATGACGATCGCCGCCGCGACGTAGGCGACGTACAAACCAATCAGCACAGCGCCTTCGGTCCGGCCCAGCTGCTTGCGTACGAGCAGCAGCCCCGCGAAGATCGCGGGGCTGATGACTGCGACCGGCAGGTAGAAGTGGATCGTCTGTGGCCCGAGCGTGAGCGGCTTGACCAGGGCGATGATCCCCGCGTTGAGCGCTGCGAAGTGGACCACCGTTCCGGAGATGCTCCCGAGGCCGATCTCGGGTCGTCCGCGGCGCGCCGGCACCGCGAAGCGGGCGAGCTCTTCCGCCTCGACCGTCGCCGCCAGGGCCGTATTGCCCAGCAGCGTCTGGGGGATCCCCAGGCGACGCACCGTCGTGCGCAGGCCCTGTCCGATCAGCCACCCTCCGCCCGTGAGCAGGGCCAGGCCGGCGAGGAGCCGCACGCCGGGCCACCGCACACGTTCGTCGTCGTCCGCGGCGACGAGCAGCGCACGTCCTGAGCGAGCCAGCCCGACCAGCGCCACCACGGACCAGGCCACCAGAACTCCGCCCTCGACGCGCGAGATGCGCCCGTCGATCGCGCAGGCCAGGAGCGGGAGCGGCGCGATGGCGGTCCACACCGCGAACCGGGTCGGCAGCGCGACGCGGATCGGCGCGATCAGGCCACCGAGCCCCGCCACCCCGAGGGCCAGGAAGGTCACGCCCCCCAGGAACGTGCCGGCCGCCGCTCCCGGCAGGCCCTTCGCGTTGGCTGCGATCCCCGCAGCGAGGTTCTCGGTCTCGAACCCCGAGACGGCGACGGAGAGGACGAACGCCGAGATCCCCAGCGTCCGCGCGACACCGACCAGGCCGTCGACGAACACGTCGGCAGCGAAGACGACGACAACGAGTCCGACGACGAGGACGAGGACACCGGCAGCTCCCGACACGCCCGCCCGAGCGTACCCCGCGGTGCCGGTTTGGACCGCGCGCCCCAAAGTCCACCAAGTCGGTTAGCTTTCCGGCGGTCATGATCGAGGACACCGTCGCCTATGCGCTGCTCCAGGCCGTCAAGGCAACGCGAGCGGCGATCTCGCCGGCGTTGGTGGCCAACGGGCTGCACCCCGGGCAGGATCTCCTGCTGTCGGCGTTGTGGAGCGAGGACGGGATCACCCAGACGGAGTTGGTCGAGCGGCTGGGGATCAGGTCCCCGACCGTGAGCAAGGCCCTGACTCGTCTCGAGCGGGTGGGCTATGTGCGACGCGAGATCGACCCCAACCGGTCGCGGCGTGTGTTCCTCACCCCGGCTGGACGTGCGCTGCGCCAGCCCGTGGAGCAGGCGTGGCGCGCCGCCGACCTGCGGCTGCGCGGGCAGGCCGATCCCGAGCAGCTCGCTGCGCTCCGGGCGGTCATCGGCCGGCTCAGCGACCTGAGCGAGTAACGCCGGCTCGCAGGCGGGACCGATCGGGCGCGGGCCGAGCGAGCCGCGGCCCAGCCATTGCCCACAAAATCGATTAATAAACCCGGTTTGGTGAAGTTAAGGTACGATCCCCGGGAAAGTCAATCTGCATTGTGTGGATTGGCAAGGAACGCCGAGTTGGAGTCAAGCGCCTGGAGGCCTTGACCGAGGCCTCCCGACCGGGCGTGCGCGAGCGCGGTCCCCCGGCGGGACATAGCCGAGGACCCGGCGCAAAACGACAATGGAGGTCTGGGTGGGCAATCTGAATTGGTTGGGTTCGCGAGGCCGAGTGATCTTGCTCAGCAGTGGTGTCGCGCTGGCCGCGTGCGTGTCGCCGGCCATCGCGGGCGCCGCTACGGTCACGCCGAGATCGCTGACGGACTGCGGTGGGAAGGTCGCGGCGAATCCCAGCGGGGCGGCTGCCGAGGAGCCGAACCTCCTCACGTACCGGTTCCAGTGCGATGGCGGCATCACGGCGTACACGATCCTCATTCAGCAGCAGGGCGACCGGGGTGGCTCGATTGACGACTACGACCCCTCGCCGAGCGTGTTCGAGACCGACGGGGTGACCCCCAGCCCCACCGAGAGCATCACCTGCGAGGGCACCACGCCGTCGAACGGCATCAACTGCAACACCGGCACGCAGGGCGTGCAGGTGACCAATGAGTTCGCCATCCAGGGCTCAGTGGACCCGATCCAGGCCTATTGCAAGCACCTACCGACGGACGCCAACGGGAAGACGGCCAAGCCCGGGACCCCGGCCGTTCCGCAGGCGGTGGTGCAACTGGTCGTGACCGACTTCACCGGCGCCGAGGACGGCCCCTTCAACCTCGGGCCGGCCAAGGCCTGCACCAAGGTCCCCAACGTGGTGCCGACTCCCAAGGCCAAGGCGAAGCCCAAGAAGAAGAAGACCTCCGCCAAGAAGCATGGCTGAGGCTGCCAACTCGGAAATGTCAGAGAGAGGAATGTCGTTGAGATCGAAAATCCGGTCCGGGCGCGCGAAGGCCATGAGCGCTCTGGCAGTCACGGTGGTGACGCTGGCGGTGCCGGCGGCGGCGAGCGCGACCAAGTTGATCGGCTCCGGGTCAAGCGCCGCGCAGCCGTACATGCTCGAGCTGTTCAAGGGCTACAGCAACGTCCACCACAACATCCAGTTCAAGTACGTGGCCGATGGGGGCAACGCCGGCGTCAAGGACGTCCAGGCCGGCCGGGCGCAGTTCGCCATCAACACCCGTCCCCCGCTGCCCAGCGATTCCGGCACCACGTACGAGAAGCTGTTCCTGGACGGCCTCTGCATCGTGGTCAACAAGGCCAACTCCATCAGCAACATCCCGTTGACGTCGCTGAAGAACATCTTCCTCGGGGTCGACAACAACTGGGGCCAGGTGGGCGGCTCAAACCTGACGACCACGATCGACCCGATCGGACGAAATTCCAGCGCGGGGCAGTACACGTTCTTCCAGCAGTCGGTCCTGGGGGGATCGACGCAGGCGTCGAACGTGCAGCAGGACACCGCCGACGGCCTGGTGCAGAACGGGGTCGAGAAGGACCCGAACGCGATCGGCTACGTCGGGCTGTCGCATTCGGGCGCGCCGGCGAAGGCGATCTCCGTCAACGGGGTGTCCTGCGCGGCCCGGAACATCCGCAACAAGTCCTACCCGCTGTTCCGGTTCGACTGGGGCGTCATTCCCAGCAGCCACCCGAACGTCCAGGTCGAGAAGTTCCTCGACTGGGTGCGGACCAGCAAAGCGGCCGGACAGCTCATCAACCGGGCCGGAGCCGTCGCCGCCTTCAACAAGTAGGCGACACCCGAGTGTCAAGTTCAGACCGTTATGGATGAAGAATTCCTCGAGGCCGAGGAGACAGGACTCAGTCAGGACCAGCGCGCCGAGCTTGGGCTCGGCGCGTTGGTCTGTCTGGTCGTCCTGGTTCTGCTGGCGATGCTCGCCTTCATCCTCCGGGAGGCGTGGCCGTCGTTCTCCCACAACGGGCTGCACTGGTTCGGTCCGGGTGGCAACGCCGATCAGCAGATCCAGGCGATCTTCACCTCAGGTGATCTGAAAGCCAGCGCCGCAGTTCCTCATCCACGCATGGCCGCTGATCTGGAGCACGATCCTGACCACCCTCGGCGCAGTCGTCATCTCGTTCGTCTGCTCGCTATTCGTGGCGGTGTTCCTGGTGGAGTTCGCGCCGGCGTGGCTCAAGCGGATCCTGGAGCCCGTGGTCCGGCTCCTGGCCAGCGTCCCGTCGGTGATCTACGGGCTGATCGGCGTGCTCGTCCTGGTTCCGTTCATCGGAAACCACCTGGTCAGCCAGAAGGCGGCTGGATCCGTCACGCCGGTGATCTCGCTCAGCGGCTACAGCCTGCTGGCTGCGGTGGTGATCCTGACCGTGATGATCTCGCCGATCATGATCGCGATCTTCGCCGAGGGGCTGCGATCGGTTCCTCGTGGCTGGCTGGAGGGATCGCTTGCCCTCGGCGTCAACCGGTGGCGCACGTTCTGGAACATCGCCGTGCGGACCGCGCGCCCCGCGCTCATCGCCGGCACCGTGCTGGCGACGGCTCGCGCGCTCGGCGAGTCGGTGATGCTGAGCATGGTCGGTGGCTCCACCGCGTTCGCCCCCAATCCGGCGGACGGACTCGATCTTCTTCGTCGAGCCGTCCCGTGGGCTGGCGGCGACGATCCTGCACAACACCGACGAGCTGACCTCCCCGCCGATGAAGCACACGCTCTTCGCGATAGCGGCGGTCCTCCTCGTCTCCTCCGCGGCGCTGTCGCTGGCCGGCTGGGCCGCCAAGCAGCCGATGAAGCGCTACTTCAACGTCGGCGGAGCAGCGGCATGAGCAGCGGCGTCATCACTGGTGGCCCGATGCCCACTCCGCCGACCACGCCCGGCGACGGGCGGCGAGGCGCCGCCGACTCCAGCGCGTCCTGGCGTCTCACCGACCGGATCGGGCTGGCCTTCGCCTGGTTTCTCGGCCTGCTCTTCTGCGCCGTCACCGTCGCCATCGTCGTCTTCCTGGCGGTGCAGGGCATTCGGTACCTGCGTCCCGAGCTGATCTGGACGAATCCCCAGGTCGGCTTCAACCAGAACGAGACGGGAGGGTTCCTCGGACCCCTGATCGGCACCTTCCTGGTGGCCGGGATCGCGATCGGCATCGCCGGGCCGGTCGGCGTCGGCGTCGCCGTCTGGCTCAGCGAGTACGGGCGCCCGACGGCGCTGGCGCGCGTGGTGGAGTCGACCGTCGAGATGCTCGCCGGAGCCCCTTCGGTGGTGCTGGCCCTATTCGGGATCCTGCTGTTCGACTCCAAGGCACTCGGCTTCCTGTCGGAGACGACCTCCGACGGCGTGGTGTTCGGCAAATCGTTCTTCGCCGCCGGAGCAATGCTGTCCCTGGTTGCGCTACCGCTCGTCGTCTCCACCGTCCGAGAGGGTCTCCAGGCCATCCCCAACCACGTGCGGGAGGCCTCCTACGCGGTCGGCAAGAGCAAGACCGCGACGATCCGGCGTGTGCTCCTGCCCGCGGCACGGCCGTCCGTCATCACCGGCCACATGCTCGGCATCGGCCACGTGATCGGTGACACGGCGATCATCGTGCTGCTGCTGGGCGATACGCAGACGCTCCAGGGCGTAGGCAACGTGCCTCTGTTGGGCACGTTGCGGGGGACGGGGAGCACGCTGACGAGCTACGTGTTCGACAACGCCCCGACCGGGGACCTCAACCAGCCCAACAAGGCGTACGCGGCGGCGTTCGTGCTGCTGGTGATCGTCCTCATCCTCAACGTCCTCGTCGACGTGTTCAGCCGCCGCTCCCGGGATCTGTGATGGAGCTGAGAAAGCCACCGCCGGTGCGACGGCTCACCCCTGGGGCGAGGGTGACCGCCCGGCCCGCGCCCGAGGGCCCACCGGCCTTCGCGCAGCGACGCGCCCGTCAATGGCCGCGGCAACGGCCACGCACCGGCGTCGTTCGTGACCGCGCGCCGCACGGAGCGCGCCCCGGTGCCGACGATGGATCGCATGCAGGTGGAGGAGCTGTCGATCGCCTACAGCTCCAAGCTCGCCGTCAAGTCCGTCTCCCTGCCCATCCGTCAGGGCGAGGTGCTGGCGCTGATCGGGCCGTCGGGGTGCGGCAAGACCACCCTGCTGCGCTCGTTGAACCGCCTCACCGAGCTGACCAAGACCGCCTCGCTGACCGGGCGCATCACCCTCGACGGGATCGACATCTCGACGCTCGAGCCGACCGCGCTGCGGCGGCGGGTGACGATGGTCTTCCAGCAGCCCAACCCGTTCCCGATGAGCGTGTTCGACAACGTCGCCTACGTCCTGCGCGAGCAGGCCAAACGGCGTCCCCGCCGCCCCGCGCTGCGCAGCAGCGTCGAGGACGCGCTGGCCCGCGCCGGTCTCCTCGACGAGGTCGCCGACAACCTGGACCACCCGGCGTTGAGGCTCTCCGGGGGGCAGCAGCAGCGCCTCTGCATCGCCCGCGCGCTGGCAGCTCAACCCGAGGTCCTGTTGCTCGACGAGCCGTGCTCGGCGCTTGACCCCCAATCGACGAAGGTCATCGAGGACCTCGTCGTGAAGCTGCGGGAGGAGGTGGCGGTCGTGATCGTCACGCACAACCTTCAGCAGGCCCACCGGATTGCCGACCATGTCGGCTTCATGTACCTCGGGGAGCTCGTGGAGTACGCCAGCGCCGGGGCGCTGTTCGGCAATCCCCGCCAGCAGCGGACCAAGGACTACGTCAGTGGCGCGTTCGGTTAGGTAGCCAGCGCGGGCGGGCGTTGGCAGCGGCGCGCCATGGCCGGCGCGCTGGCCGGATGCGCCACGACTCAGCAGGAAGCCGCCCGGCTCCAGCTCAACGCTGCCCGGATCCGCGCCAGCGAGCGGCCCACCGAGGTCACGGTGCCCGGCCAGACGGTCGACGTCACGCGGGTCTCCCGCGTCGTGACCGGCGGCCGGACGGCGTTCGTCGTGCAGGTGCGCAACTCGGCACGGCAGCCGGTGAGCGACCTTCCGATCTCCGTCGGGGTACGGGTCAGCGGCAAGCGCCCGATCTACCTCAACCGGCAATCCTCGGCTGAGCTCTCCTACTTCGCGGCGCACCTGCCGCTGGTGGCGGCGGGCGGAGCGCTGACCTGGGTCTACACCACCGACCGGCGGCTGCCGGCCCACGCTCGGCCGTTCGCGCTGGTGGGAGGGACCCCGTCCAACCCTGCGCCGCGATCGAGCCCGCTCCCCGTGATCCGCGCCAGCGCCGTGGCCACGGTCCCGCCGGCCTCCGCCGCCGGTCAATCACCGCTGGCGGTCTCCCTGCACAACCTCTCCTCTGTTCCCCAGTATCAGCTTCAGGTGTATGCGGTCGCCGAGCGAGCGGGGCGCTACGTCGCCGCCGGGAGCTTCACGGTCGCGCACCTCGGCAGCAACGCAAGCCGCACGGTGAAGCTGCCCATCTTCGGCCATATCGACCACGCCCGGCTCCAGATCGAGGCGCCTCCCACGATCTTCCAATGAGGAGACAGCTATGGATCTCAGCGAGATAGGTCACGCACCCCCCGCGGCCCTGGGTGACTCGAGCACCGCCCTTACGGCGCCGATGGCCGCCGTCAGCGCCGCGCCGGCCCTGACGTATCAACAGTGCGACGAGTGCGCGGCGCCGGTCGACACCGATCAACGCTATTGCGTCTTGTGCGGGGCGCATCGCCGCAACGTGAACGACCCCGCCGCGCGATACCTCAGCCAAGCCACAGCCAGGTCACGGACAACGCGCCCCGGAGCCACCGCGAAACGGGCCCGTCACGGCGGCGGCATGCGCGGCCTGGGCGTCGCGTTGTTGCTCGCGTTGATACCGGCCGCGGCCGCCGTCGGCATCTCCGTGGGACGCTCATCCAACAACGATGACGCCAAGCTCATGCAGGCCCTGATCCGCAACCAGGCGGCACGGGCGACCGGCACCAGCGCCGCGACCCCCACGGCCACCAGCGCCAGCGCGCAGAGCTCGGTCACGCGACACACGGGGGCGCAGAACGCAAAGTCGCGGAAGCGATCGTCGGGGAAGGCCTCGTCGGCCAAGAGCCGCAAGGCAGCGAGCTCGACCACGCAGTTCGGGAGCGTCTCGCAGATCGCCGGTACCAAGCCGACCAAGGCCCAGGAGCAGCAGGGCGCCCAGGACGCGCAGAAGGTCCAGAAGTCCACCGGCAAGACATACGTCAACGGCCAGAGCAGCCTGCCCGGCACCGTCGTCGTCCCGTGAAACTGTTCCGCTCACCGTCGGCGGCCGCCACACCCGCGACCGGCGCGCCCGCGACCGCCGTGCCCGCTGCGCCCCCGCCTGCCGCGCCCGCCGCGCCCTCGCCTGCCGCGCCCGTGACCGCCTCGCCTGCCGCGGCCCCTGCGGGTCCGGGCGCGGACCTGGCCACCCAGCGCGAGCGCCTCACCGAGCGCTTCGCGCTGATGCAGTCCGAGCTCGGCGGCCTGTTCTATGAGATGGCCATCCGCGACCACGTGAGGATGGACGTCCTCATCGACAAGGCGGCGGCGCTGCAACGCGTGGATGCCGAGCTCGCCCAGGTGGAGCATCTCCTCGACGAGGGTCACCACTCGGCCGGAGGCCGGTGCCCCAGCTGCGGCGCACCCCACGCCCGTGGAGCGGCGTTCTGCTCGCAGTGCGCCGCGAGCCTGACCGGACGCGCGTGATCCGCTCGTTGCTGGACATCCGCTTGAGCCGGTTCTCACTCGCCGTGCTCGCCACCGTGTCAGTGCTTTCGACAGTCGTGATCATCACGAACGGGAGCAGCCACACCGCGGCGCAGCTCACCGCGCTGGCAGCGCTGCGCCAGCCCCCCGTCGCGACGGCCCAGACGCCGACGCCGGCGGCCCCGGCCCCGGCCGGCACGACCTCCAGCTCCTCCGACGCCTCGGGCTCCGCCGGATCCGGCTCCGCCGCCTCCCCCCGCCGTCGGGCTCGGGCTCGGACTCCGGCGGCGATTCCGGCACCGGCGACGCCGGCACTGACACCAGCACCGGCAGCGATGACGGCAGCGATGGCACGACGCCGGCCACGACGACGACACGCACGACTCCCACCGCAAGCAGCACCTTGCCGAAGGTCAGCCACGTGTTCGAGATCGCCCTCTCGACGACGAGCTATGCCACCGCGTTCGCCGACAAGCCGGCCGCTCCGTACCTGCACTCACTGGAGGCGAAGGGGACGCTGTTGCGCGGCTACGAATCCCTGGGCCACGGCGAGCTCGCCGACTACGTCGCCACCGTCAGCGGCCAGGCGCCGAACGCGGCCACGAGCGCCGGCTGCCCCAAGTACCTGGAGTTCCGGCAGGGCGTCGTCGCCAACGCCAACGGCCTCGTGCCCGGCGCCGGCTGCGTCTACCCCGAGACCGCGCTGACGATCGGCGATCAGGTCACGGCCAAGGGCGCCACGTGGAAGGCGTATATCGCCGACATGGGCAAGCAGACCTGCTCGCACCCGAACTCCGGAGCCGTCGATGACGCCGTGCTGCCCGGGACCGAGCCCGGTTACGACACCCGCCACAACCCGTTCATCTACTTCCACTCCCTGCTGGACCTGGGCGATTGCGCCAGTGACGACCAGGACCTGACCCACCTCTCCGCCGCGCTGGCGCACAAGTCGGCGACAGCGAAGTTCTCATTCATCGCGCCGGGGGCATGCGAGGACGCCGCGGCCTCCTCCAGCGCCCCCACTTCCACGACGACAACGACGACGACCTCGCCGACCACCGCGTCCCAGACGACTTCGACCACATCGACCTCGTCAGCGGTGACGGAGACCACCACGACAACGGCGACGTCGCCGGCCTCCACAACCTCGACGACCGGCACCTCGACCACCGGCACCTCGAGTACCGGGGCCGCCGTCACACCGGCGCCCGCGGTCGGCTGTCCGGCCGGTCAACCGGCCGGGATCGCAGCCGAGGACGCGTTCCTCAAGGTGTGGGTACCACGGATCCTGGCCTCGCCCGCCTACAAGGACGACGGCGTACTGGTCCTCGCCTTCGCCGGAGAGCCGGGGCGCCATCCCGGCCACCCTGTCCGCACCGGCGCCCTCGTCCTCTCGCACTACACCCCGAAGGGGAAGGTGATCGCGACGACGTACGAGCCGTACTCCCTCCTGCGTTCGATCGAGGACATGCTCGGTGACACCGCGCTCGCGCATGCGCAGTCGGCGCCATCGTTTGCGCAGACCATTCTTCACACAAATCAGTAAACTCAATCGACTTAGTGCAGTTACATTCGTGGACCGACTGGAGGAGGGGGATGAAGTTGAGAGGCACCGAGTCACGTAGGGCGAGAGGTGTACGGCCACGAGGACGCCGCAGGATGACTGGCGTCATGGCCGTGACGGTGGTCGCAACGGCGGCGATCGGCCTCGGGGTGGTACCAACGGCCCTGGGGGCCACCAGCCCCCCTACCATCACCAGCACCTTCACGCCCAGCCTCATCGGACTGAGTGACAGCGCCGCGACAGCCTTGGCCTTCACCATCACCAATCCGAACGCCAGCGCGACACTGTCGGCGGTCTCGTTCACCGACACGCTCCCGGCGGGCCTCGCGATCGACGACCCCAATGGGGAGAATGGAACCTGCGGGTCAACCGGCGTGATCACCGCCGACCCGGCGGCGCAGGCGATCTCGCTCAGCGGCGGCTCCATCAAGGCGGCTACCTCGTGCACGTTCTCCGTGTCGATCACCGCGGCGCAGACCGGGACGTTCCAGAACACCACGAGTCCGGTGAGTTCATCGGCGGGCCCCAGCAGCGCCGGCTCGGCCGCGACGCTGACCGTCATCCCGCCACCCACCGTCACGGTCAGTCACATCAAGGAGAACGCCAGGTACACCTACGGCGAGGTCGTCAGGCCGACCTACTCGTGCACGCAGCCCGACGATCCCGCGGGACTCACCGACTGCTCAGCACAGGACGACCTGGGGAACGACATCGCCTCCGGCGGCGCGCTCAAGACGAAGATCCCCGGCAGCCACAGCCTGACCGTCAGTGCGACGAGCGACGACGGTGGCGTGACGACTGACGAGATCGACTACGTCGTCCTCCCGGACAACCAGTTCACCATCGCCAAGGTCAAGCCCAAGCACCATGGCGCGCTCCAGTTCCAACTTGCCCTCCCGGGCGCCGGGAAGGTCAAGGTGGTGGAGCTCGCGGGCAAGAAGACGCGTCGGCCAGTACACGGGGAGCGTCGCGAGCCAGCGCAAGCTGAACGTCTCGATCAAGCCGACGGGCACCGGCCGTGCCCTGCTCAACCAGACCCCGACGGTGAAAGTGACGCTGCAGGTGACCTACACGCCCAAGGGTGGCGTGAAACACTCGCTCACCCGCCGGGGGATCGTCCTCAGCTCCACGTAGCCGGTGCCTGCGGCGTACCCCTTCGACCTCGGTGATTTTCGGCGAGAGACTTCGCCGAGGTCGGGGGACGCCCAGGCCTGTGGTCTGTAGACGTGGGTGCACATTTGCTGTAATCTTGATCGAGATGCTGGGGATTGCGCATGCACATCAGCCCTGGGGGCCCAGTTGCCCACCCGCCGGGCCTGCCGCGCATCCCCCGGCACGATGTAGCCGCTGAGTCCGAGCGTGCGCTCCCGGCCGTCTGCCGCGCCGGAGCCCGACGCTCACCTCCTGCCTGTCAGCCCGCATTGCGGCGCGCGCCGCAATGCACCATCCCTCCCTTGAGGTGTCTCAGCGATGTCCACGCACTCCGCCGTTCTCCTTGATCCCGCCCAATCTCGCCCTCGTCTCGAGGTGCGTCGGCGCGCCATCGCCCACGTGGCGCGTCAGCCGGTGCTCGTGGTCCAGCCCCGCCGTGGGCGCCCCGCCGCCGCGCTCGTCGATGTCCTTCTCGCCCATGACCTGGACCCTGCCGTCGTTCCCGCTGACAGTGAGTCCCTTCCCGATCCCGCGGCCCTGCCACTGGCGATCCTCGTCGGGCCTGACTCGCTCAGCGAAGCGCGCGCCGACGGCCGGCTCGAACGGGAGCTCGATTGGATCCGCCGCGCCGACGAAGCCGGGACCGCCGTCATCGGGATCGGCCACGGCGCCCGTGCGCTGGCCCTTGCCTTCGGTGGCTCCGTCGCACCGGCGGAACGCCTGCTGCGCGGATGGGCCATGGTCGACACGATCGTCCCGCACGTCATCGCGAGCGGGCCGTGGCTGACCTGGCAGCACGACGTCATCACCCTGCCGGCCGGCGCCGTGTCACTGGCGCATAACCGGCTCGGGCCCCAGGCCTTCCGACTCGGACGCCACCTCGGCGTGCAATTTCATCCGGAGGCGACACCCGAGGAGCTCGCCGGCTGGGCTGGCGCCAACGACGCACCCGGCGACGTGGAGACCCTCCTCAACGTGGTGACACGCGATCCCGCGGCCGCCGCCGACTGCACGCGCCGACTCCTCTCGTCGGTCATCGGCCGCCTCTAGGCGGCCGCCACGGGGTGGCGGGCATCGCGCGCGGGGTCCATCAGTCCGCGCCGGCGCAGCTCAGGGATCACGCCCTCGCCCACGCGGTACGCCTCCTCCAGATGCGGATAGCCGGAGAGCACGAACTCCTCGATGCCGAGGTCGTGGTACTCGGCGATGCGGTCGCACACCTCGTCGTGACTGCCGACGAGCGCCGTGCCGGCGCCACCGCGGACCAGGCCCACGCCGGCCCACAGGTTCGGGGAGACCTCGAGCGAGTCGGTGCGCCCGTTGTGCAGCGCGGTCATCCGCCGCTGGCCCTCGGACTGGGAGTTCTGCTGGACTGTCTGGGCACGCTTGATCTGCTCGGGATCGAGGCCGTCCAGCAGGCGGTCGGCCTCCGCCCAGGCCGCCGCACTGGTCTCCCGCGTGATCACGTGCAGCCGGATGCCGAACCTCAGCTCGCGGCCCAGGTCGGCGGCGCGGGCCCGGACCCGGCCGATCTTCTCGGCGACGGCGGCGGGCGGTTCTCCCCAGGTCAGGTAGACGTCGGCCTGGCCTGCTGCCACCTCGATGGCGGCGTCCGAGGAGCCTCCGAAGTACAGGTCCGGCCACACCGGCGCCGGGATGATCTGGGCATCGGCGATCTCATAGTGCTCGCCGCTGAAGTCGACCGGCTCACCCTCCCACAGGGCGCGGATGATGGCCAGGAACTCCTCGGCACGGGCGTAGCGCGCCTCCTTGCCCAGGTGATCGCCGAAGCGTCGCTGCTCGGAGTCATCGCCACCGGTGACCACGTTGAGCAGCAGACGTCCGCCCGAGACACGCTGGAAGGTCGCCGCCATCTGCGCCGCCAGCGTCGGTGAGGTGAGCCCGGGACGGAACGCGACCAGGAAGCGGAAGCGCTCGGTCACCTGGGTGAGGGCCGCCGTCATGAGCCAGGCGTCCTCACACCAGCTGCTGGTCGGAGTCAGCGCTGCATCGAAGCCGAGTTGCTCGGCCGAGCGGGCGATCTGCCCGATATAGCCGACGTCCGGGGCCCGATCCCCGCCGCCGTCCGCGCGACTGCCGCGGATCCCGACGGCGTTGCCGAGGCTCAGGTCAGACCGGGAGTCCCCGTTGGTGGGCAGGAACCAGTGCAGCGTGACCGTCATGTGCGCAGAAGCGCCGGCGGCGCGGCGATGACCGAATAGTCCGACGCATCGCCCTTCCGGGGGATGCTCGTGCGCCCGTCGATCCCCACCGGGATGTCACCGGCCACCGTGATCCGGTGCAGCATCCGCGGCTGGTCGTCGTAGTCAGAGACCGCGTAGTGCTGGGTGGCCCGGTTGTCCCAGATCGCGACGTCTCCGTCACGCCAGTTCCAGCGCACCGTGTTCTCCAGCCGGGTCACATGGCGCTGCAGGAGCTCGAACAGGTGGTTGGAGTCGCTCGAGGAGAGGCCGACGAACCGCTTGACGAAGTGACCGAGCAGCAACGAGCGCTCCCCGGTCTCCGGATGGATGCGCACGACCGGATGCTCGGTCTCGAACTCCTGCTGGGTGAACTCCTCACGGTAGGCCTGCTCCTGCACGTCGATCCCGCCGATCCAGCGGGTCTCGTCGTCGCGGATGTAGTCGTAGAGGTTGGAGTGCACCGCCCACAGGGAGTCCACCAGCGCCCTGAGCGCAGGATGCAGCGACTCGTAGGCCTTGACCGTGTTGGCCCAGACCGTCGTGCCGCCATAGGGCGGCAGGGTGATCGCGCGCAGGACGGAGATCGCAGGGACCCGGTCCACGAACGTCACGTCGGTGTGCCAGCTGTTGGCGCGGCTGCGCTCGGAGTCGATTGGCAGCACGCCTGCCTCGCCCGCGACCGTCGGATGGGGCTTGGTGAGCGTGCCCAGCCGCTTCGCGAACGCCTTCTGATCGACATCGTCGGCGTGGTCCTGGTCGCGCAGGAACACGACGCGGTGCGCCAGCAGGGCACGCCGGAGCTCGCGCAGCGCCTCATCGGGCACGTCGCCGCCGAGGCGGACCCCGGCGACCTCCGCGCCGATGCTCGCGCTCACCTTGTGCACGCCGATGTGCTCGTAGACGTCGGAGCTGGTGGGTGCTGTGAGTGCCATTTCTCAGGTCTCCTTTCGCTATTGGACGCTGGCGTTGAACGCCGTCGATACGTACGGCGAGAACGAGTAGCTCTTGGGGATGAGCCCCGCCTTGGAGAAGGCTCCGACCAGGCTCTGCTCGGCCGCGGTGATCGTCGAGTTCACAGGGACCGGGGTCTGCGTGGCATCGGCGGCCGCCTTCACCATCACGGTGTCGGGCAGGCCCGTCGCCGACGCCCAGGTCTTGGCCCACTGCGCGGCGTGCGCGTTGGCCCACATGTGCGCCTTGTTGAGCTCGGTGAGGTACTGGGTGATCTCCTTGGACAGGACCGGGTCGGAGACCGCCTTCTTGGAGGCCACCACGTAGGAGTAGTTGGCGTTGGCGATGCCGTGGCCGTCGGCGATGTTCTTGGCCCCCTTCAGGACCTCCGCCTGCTCGATGAACGGCGGCCAGATGTCCCACGCGGCGACGCTGCCCGACGAGAACGCGGCCAGTCCCTGAGCCGGCTGCAGGTAGACGAGCTGGACATCGTGCGGGGTCAGCCCTGCCTGAGTGAGCGTGGCCAGGAGGTGATAGTCGGCCGAGCTGCCCTGTGCCACGGCGATCTTCTTGCCCTTGAGCTGGCTCACCGAGGTGACGCTCGAGCCCTTGGGGACGAGCAGACCCCCGTCACGCACGTTGTTGCGCAGCGCTCCGACGATCGCGATGTCGTCCCCGCCCGCGGCCGCGAACACGGGCGGCGCGTTACCGACGCCTCCGACGTCGAGCGCCCCGGCGTTCAGCGCCTGGAGGATCGGCGGCCCTGAGGTGAAGTCGGCGAACTTGACCGGGAACGGGAGCTTGTGCAGCAACCCGGCGGCCTCCAACAGCGCCTGGGCGCCGGTCCCCGCCTGGTCGCCGACGATGAGCGGCTTGCCGCCGGACTTCGTGCCGGCGACGGTCTGAGTCGTCGTCGCCGTCGTGGGCGCCGCGCTCGAGCTGCTCGACGAGGCCGGGCTGCTCGCCGCGGCGTTGGTGGCGGTGGGGGTGCTGCTCGAGCCGTTGGAGCTCGCGCCGCAGGCGGCCAGGCCAGTGGCCAGGAAGAGCGCGGCCAGTGCCGCCGCGATCCGTCTGAGGTGAGGTGGGTTCGTGGTCATGGGGTGCCTTTCGTGTCCACGCCCAGCTCTGAGAGGAGCCGGTCGCGGAGGTCGGAGAGTTCGTGGTGATCCCGGTCCCGGGGACGGTCGAGCGCGATGCGTGACTCGTGGGCGATGCGGCCGTCGGCGAGCACGAGCACACGGTCGGCGAGGGCGAGGGCCTCGTCGACGTCATGGGTGACGAGCAGCACGGCCGGCCGGTGGCGCTCCCACAGGCCGAGCACGAGACGGTGCATGGTGATCCGGGTGATCGCGTCCAGCGCCCCGAACGGCTCGTCGAGCAGCAGCAGCCGGGGTTCACGGGCCAGGGCGCGGGCCAGTGACGCCCGTTGCGCCTCGCCGCCCGACAGCGTCAGCGGCCAGGCATCCGTGCGTTCGGTCAGCCCGACCTCCTCCAGTGCGGTCGCCGCGGCGCGCCGCGTGTCGGAGGCGCGCAGGCCGAGGGCGACGTTGTCGCGCACCCGCTTCCACGGCACCAGCCGGGCGTCCTGGAACGCGACGCCGACCTCGCCGTCCACGGTCACCGTCCCCTCGATCCCGTCGTCCAGGCCCGCGAGTGCGCGCAGCAGCGTCGACTTGCCGGTGCCGCTACGCCCGATCAGGGCGACGAACTCGCCGTCGGCGATCTCGAGGTCCAGCTCGTCGAGCACCCGCCTGTCCCCGAAGGAGCGGGTCAGATCGGTGACGCTCGCCACCGGGCGCGTCGCGGTGGCGCTCATGCCCCCACCACCAGTCCGCGCCGCCAGCTCAGCGCCCGGCGCTCCAGCCGCCGCACCAGCCAGTCGGTGAGCAGGCCGAGGATCGTGTAGACGAGCAACGCGACGAAGATCACGTCGTTCTGGTTGAACTGGGTCGCCTGGTTGATGATGAACCCGAGGCCCGCGTTGGCGTTCACCTGCTCGGCGACGACGAGCGCGAGCCAGGCGACGCCCAGCGACTGGCGCAGGCCGACCAGCGTCTGGGGCAGCGCGCCGGGCAGGACGATGTGGAACAGCATCTCCCGGCGACTGAGCCCGAGCGAACGTCCGAGCTCGCCGAGGCGTCCGTCGACGCTGCGGATCCCGCTGAAGGTGTTGAGGTACAGCGGGATCGCCGCGCCCAGGGCGATGAGCAGGATCTTGGGCAGCTGCCCGATCCCGAACCACACGATGAACACCGGCACCAGCCCGAACAGCGGCAGCGTGCGCACCATCTGCATGATCGGGTCCACCGCAGCCTCCCCCCAGCGGCTCAGGCCGGCGACGACGGCGAGGATGAGGGCCACCCCAGCGCCGAGGGCGAAGCCCAACGCCATCCGGCCGAGCGACACCAGCAGCGCGTGCTGGAGCGTCCCGAAGGCAGCAGAGTTGGTCGTGATCAGCGTGTAGGCCTCATGGACGACCTCGGTCGGGGGCGGCAGCTTGGTGTCGGACACCAGGTTCAGGACGTGCGTCAGCTGCCAGATGACGAGCAGCGCGATCGGACTGACGATGCGACGCCAGCCGGAGGCGCGCAGACGGCGCCTGCGGCCGGCGGGGCGGGCCTCGCTCTGGCCGGCGCCCCGCTCGGCGACGCGGAGTGCGCCGAGCGCCTGCGAGCCCGGATTGGTCGTGCTCATGAAAGGTCTCCTGGATTCGATTCGCGTTCGCCTGCGACCGCCGGCGTGGACGGGTCGTCATTAAACTACACAATCTCAATTGAGAATATAGGGATTATCAGATCCAAGAGACGCGAGGCCGCGGCTGACGGCGATGGCGCCTATCGCGGAGCGCTGACCGGACGCGACGCGCCGTGGTGCTGTCGGGCCGAGAAGCCGCTGATCTCCAGCTCGATCCGGGCTCCGGCCCCGTGAGGCTCGACGGCGCGGACCTCCCCGTCGTGGGCCTCGGCGATGGCCTGCACGATGGCCAGGCCGAGCCCGGCGCCGCCGGCCCGGCGGTCCCGGGCCTCGTCGGTGCGATGGAAGCGCTCGAAGATGCGGGCGCGCTCCTCGGGGGGAATGCCAGGGCCGTCGTCGGTGATGGTGAAGCGCACGCGACCTCCGGGCCGCGCCTCGGTATGCAGCGCGATGTGACCGTCTGGCTCCGCGGTATGACCGATCGCATTGTCGATGACGTTGCGCAACGCCTGGGCGAGCCGGTCCGGGTCGGCGTCGAGCTCACCGCTCGGGACCGGGCCGAGCTCCAGCCGGCGGTTGACCCCGACGGTCGACGTGTTCCACAGCTCCTCGACGAACGTCGGCAGGTCGATCGCGCGCAGGCTGGCAAATTCGCGCTGCTCGGAGCGAGCGAGCAGGAGCATGTCCTCGACCAGCCGCGTGGTGCGGCCGACCTCGCCGGAGACGATGCGCTGGACATGCGCGACATCGTCGGCCGACGGATCCTTGTAGCGAGCGAGGACATCGAGTTGACCGGCGATGACCGCCAGCGGGGTGCGGAGCTCGTGGGACGCGTCGGCGACGAACTCCCGCTGCTGGCGAAACGCTGTGGCGAGCCGATCGAGCATGTGATTGAAGGCGTTGGCCAGGACCCAGACCTCGTGGCTCGACGGGTCGGCCTTCATGCGTGGATGCAGATCGCCATGGTCGACGCGCTCGGCGACGCGCGCCATGCGCCGCAGCGGCCGCGACACCGAGACGCCGGCGAGGTACGAGGCGGCGAGGATGAGCGCCAGGGCCAGCGCACCGGCGATGAGGAAGGAGCGCGCGATCGCGTGCTGCGCGCTCCTGACGCTCGCCAGTGCCTCACCGGCGCCGAGCCGTACGCGCTGGCCCGCGGCGGTGACCACGCGCTCGTCGAGGCGGACCTGCCCGACGTCGGGCACCACCGCCGTGCGCAGACCGACGGGGCCTTTGAGCACGAGGTCGCCGAGGGCGTCCTCATGTTCCTGCTCGGCGACGGTCTCACCCGCGTCGGGACGGGCCGTGCCGAACAGCTCCGGGTGATTGCTCGCGGTTCCGGCCCCGGGGATGACCGCGAACATCAGCGACGCCCGCCCGTTGTACGGCTGAGCGCTCAGGTAGCGGCGCAGGTCGCTCAGCAGCCCGTTCGAGGAGCCCGGCCTCAGCGCCTGCACCGTTTGGCTGAGCTGGGCGAGGTCAGCTCGGGCATCGTCCTCGATCCGCGCATGCAGCTGATCGCCGGTCTGCTCGTAGACGACGACGAAGACGATGGCGAAGCCGACGAGCATCACCGCCACGACCCACGCCACGAGGCGCCAGCGGAGGCTGGCGCGGCGGATCACGCGATGTCCTCGAGCCGGTAGCCGCGGAGTCTCAGCGCGGTGATGGTCACGGGACGGCGGTCGGGACCTGAGAGCTTGCGGCGCAGGTAACCGACGTAGACATCGACCACGTTCGTCCCCGGGTCGTGGTCGTAGCCCCACACCCCACGCAGGATCTGCTCGCGGCTGAGCACGCGGCCGATGTTGTGCAGGAAGTACACGAGCAACTCGAACTCGGTGGCGCTGAGACGCACGATGTGGCCGTCGTGCGTGACCCGCCGGCTGATGAGATCGACGGTGAGACCCGCGCCGCGGAGTGTCGTGTCCGGCGCTTGTCGTGCCGCGCGCAGCTGGGCATCGATGCGCGCCTCCAACTCATCCATGGCAAACGGCTTGACGAGATAGTCGACCGCGCCCGCCTTCAGCCCGCCCACCCGGTCTTCGAGCTCGCCCCGCGCGGTGACCACGATCAGCGGAAGCCCGGGCCGCTGGTCGGCAAGCGCCGACAGGACCTCGCCCCCGCTCATGCGCGGAAGCATCAGGTCCAGAACGACGAGATCGACATCGTCGCCCAGCGCGAGCTCAAGGCCCGCCACTCCGTCGGCCGCCGCCTCGACCTCGTAGCCGGCGAGGGTGAGCCCACGCACCATGAAGTCGGCGATGCCCGGTTCGTCCTCGATCAGAACCACATGGGCCATCCGGCCATCTTAGGTCGGGCAGATGCCCTGCAAACCCGGGAAAAGAGAGTTCTCATCAGCCGCCCCGCGCGACATCACGCACGCCGGTGGTCGCATTCCTCGGCGCGCGGCCGATTGGTCCCGCGGTGCCCGGTCGTAGTCTCCGCAGCGCCATCCATCGTCTGTACCGCGCGCTCGCCGTCGCGCCGCCCCGCTCGCTGTGGACCTCCAGATCAATCTCGTCTCAGGATCCCCGCTTCGCCACCAGCTCGAGGAGGCGCTGCGCGACGCGATCCGCTCCGGCCGGCTGCTGCCCGGTTCGCTGCTCCCACCCAGCCGCGTACTCGCCCAGGAGCTCGGCGTCTCGCGCGGCGTGGTGGTGGACAGCTACTCCCAGCTGGTGGCGGAGGGATACCTGGCGGCCAAGCGGGGCTCCGGCACCCGCGTGGCCACGCTCCCGGCGCCGTGGGGGCGACAGGGCACGCCCGAGCCCCGCCATCTCACCCCGTTTCGCTATGACCTGCGCCCCGGGCAGGCCGACTTCCACGCCTTTCCCCGGCGCCGCTGGCAGGCCGCGGTGGGCCGGGCGCTGCGTGACCTGCCTGACACGCGCCTGACCTACGGGCCGCACCGCGGGGCGCCCGAGCTGCGCGTCGCCGTCGCCGCTTACCTGCGGCGGGCGCGTGCGGTCGTGGCCGACCCTGACCAGGTCGTGATCTCCTGCGGCGTCTCCCACGGCCTGCTCGCCGTGCTGGTCGCCCTGCGCCGGCGGGGGGCCCGCCGCGTCGCCATCGAGGACCCTGGCTGGCGCTGGCAGCAGCGAACGGTCGTGCGCGCCGGCCTGGAGCCCGTGCCGGTGCGGGTGGACGACGACGGCCTGATCGTCTCCGAGGTGGCGGCCCAGGACGTCGACGCGGTGATGGTGACCGCCGCGCATCAGTACCCGACCGGCGTGGTCCTCTCTCCAGGCCGGCGAGACGCGCTGATCGCCTGGGCGCGCGAGCGCAACGCGATCATCCTGGAGGACGACTACGACGCCGAATACCGCTATGACCGCGATCCGGTGGCCGCGCTCCAGGGGCTCGCTCCCGACCGCGTCGCCTACGTGGGGACCGTGAGCAAGACCCTGGCCCCGGCGCTGCGGATCGGCTGGATCGTCGCCCCCGCGCGCCTGCTCGGAGACGTCGAACAGGAGTTCCGCGTGAGCGCCGCCCAGCCGCCGACCATCGACCAGGTCGCGCTCGCCACCCTGGTGGAGGACGGCGGATTGGACCGCCACCTGCGCGCGATGCGCCGCCGTTATCGAGCCAAGCGCGAGCGGCTCATCGACACGCTCGCCGACCACGCCCCTGAACTGCGGCTGAGCGGGGCCGCCGCGGGCCTGCACGTGATCGCCTGGTTGCCGGCGGGATGCGACGAGCACGCCGTGGCCCTGCGCGCCGGCGAGCTCAGCGTGGGCGTCCACGAGCTGCATCGCAACTGCATGGTCGAGAGCGAGTGGCCGCCGGCACTCCTGCTTGGCTACGCGCTGCCCACCGAGTCAGAGATCACCGCCGGCGCGCAGGTGCTGGCTCAGGTGATCGGCTGACGCCGGATTGGTCCCATCACGTCGACCGTGATTGGCCCTGGTCAACCCACGGCTCCTCCCTGACACTCGGAGCGATGCAAGGCACTGGAGCGTGAAATGGGACGAGTAGTGGTCACCGAGTTCGTGTCCGTGGACGGCGTCATCCAGGCGCCCGGCGACCCCGGCGAGTACGAGCGCGGCGGTTGGGCCACCGGCGGCGGCCGAGCCGGCAACCAGTTCAAGTTCGACGAGCTCATGGCCAGCGACGCCCAGCTGCTCGGACGCGTCACCTACGAGGGCTTCGCGAAGGCGTGGCCGTCCATCGAGGGCACCGGCGTCTTCGGCGACAAGATGAACGCGATGCCGAAGTTCGTGGCGTCCACCACGCTGCGTGACCCGGAGTGGGAGAACACCAGCGTGCTGGACGGCGACCTCGGGGCCGCGGTCACGGCGCTCAAGGACCGCTACGACGGCGACATCCTCATCGCGGGGAGCGCCCAGCTCGTGCAGTCGCTGCTCGACCTCGACCTCGTCGACGAGCTGCGGCTCATGGTCTTTCCGGTCGTGCTGGGCAAGGGCACGCGCCTGTTCGGCGAGACGAGCGCGCTCAAGCCGCTTCGCTTGGTTGACTGCACGTCGCTCGAGGATGGCGTGTTCGTGCTCACCTACCGGCCGGCGGGGAACGGCGCGACCGGCGAGCACTGAGGGGTCATGAGGATGCGAAGAGACCTGCGGGACGAGGCGCTCTCCGAGCTCGTCGCTGGCGCCGCCGAGGAGGTCCGGATGCCCGGCGTCGCCGTCGGCGTGTGGGCCCACGGACGCGAGGTCTACGCGTGCCACGGTGTGACGAGCCTCGAGAACCCGGTGCGCGTCGACCGGGACACGGTGTTCCTGCTCGGGTCGGTGACCAAGACCTACACCGCCACCGCGCTGATGTGCCTGGTGGCCGATGGCCAGGTGCAGCTGACCGCCCCGGTGCGCGACTACCTGCCCGAGCTCCGCCTCGCCGACGAGCAGGCGACGGCCGACATCACCGTGCTGAACCTGCTCAACCACACCTCGGGCCTGGATTGGGGGCTGATCGCCGACACGGGCGAGGGCGACGACGCTCTGGCCCGCTACGTGAACAGGCTCGGCGAGCTCGAGCAGATCGCGCCGCCCGCCACGCGGGCGTCATACAGCCAGGCGGGCTTCAACATGGCCGGCCGGATCCTCGAGAAGGTGACGGGGATGAGCTACGAGCGGGCCGTCGCCGCCCTGTTGTTCGAGCCTCTGGGGCTGGCCCACAGCTTCTTCGCCCGCGACGACATCATGACCCGACGGTTCTCCGTGGGGCACAACCTCGGCCAGGACGACCGGATGCACGTCGCACGACTGTGGCGCCGGGCGCGCGGCGACAATCCGGGCGGCGGCATCGCGTCCTCGGTGGCCGATCAGCTGCGCTGGGCCGCCTTCCATCTCGGCGACGGGTACGTCAACGGCAGCGGGCTGGTCCTGCCCCGAGACGTGCTGGCGCAGATGCGTGAGCCGACGGTGGGCCTGCGGGGCAGCACGCTCGGCGACGCCATCGGGCTCGGGTGGTTCCTGCGCGACATCGACGGGGTCCGCACCGCGGGGCACAGCGGTACGGCCAACGGCCAGTTCGCCGAGCTGCTGATGGCCCCCGACCACGACTTCGCGGTCGTCTCGCTCGCCAATGCGGGGCCCGACGGCCTGGCCTTCAACCAGACGGTCGTCCGCTCCGCGCTTGAGACCTACCTTGGGGTCACCGACCGCGACCCCGAGCCGCTCCCCTACGACGAGGCCCGCACCCGTGAGATTCTCGGCAGCTACGCGAACGACGTGATGACGGTCACGATCGGCGCCGACGGGGCCCGGCTGTGGCTCGCGGCGCTGATGCGACCGGAGCTCCGAGCGGCCACCGACAGGGACCTGCCCCCGGACCACGCGCCCTTCGACGTCGGGCTCCTCCCCGGCGACGACGATGAGTACGTCATCACCCGCGGCGCGCTCCGGGGGCAGCGCGGGTTCTTCACCCGCGCCCCCTGCGGGTCGGTCGTGGGCATCGACCTGGGCGGGCGCCTGTTCAGCCGCCTGTCGACTGGGGAGGGCTGAGCGAGGCGAGCAGCTCGGCCTGGCGATGAGCGCCGGCGTCGAGTCGCTTCCTCAGGCGCCTGAGCTCCCGACGGCGGCTCAGCCAGATGACGACCAGGAACGGCAGCATGATCACCCCGACCACCGCTCCGAGCAGGCCGAGGGTCTGGGTGGTGTCGGCATGCTCCGCCGGTGCGGCGGAGCGGCGCGCCCGGGCGGCGGCCTTGAGCGACACGCGCGAGCTCGCGCGGCCGGACGCGGCCGACCGGGCGACGGCGAGCGGCTCGGTCTGCTCGGCGATGGCCAGCAGCTCGCCGTTGGGCATCGAATCGTTGAGCGTGTTGCGGACCCAGTAGGCGGCGCCGTGCTGCAGCCACGCGACCACGTCCAGGTGCTGGCCGCTGTAGAAGAGCTCGTAGGAGCGGCCGCCGATCCGCACTGTCTGCTGGGGATTGCGCAGGATCGGGGCCCGGGTCCAGGTGGTCCCCTGCACGTCGTAGTACTGGCCCAGGCCCCCGGCCGAGAACACCGCCACGTAGATCGGGTATCTCACCCGCCCGGGCGCGTGAATGATGTAGTTGCGCAGGTACACCGGGATCGCGCTTCCGGCGCGGTCCTGGACGTGCGGATACTCGTAGGGGAATTGCAGCCGCTCCGCCGCCCTCCGGGGCGCGACCAGCCCCGCCGTCCCGACGGGCGCCAACGGCAACCGGGCAACCGCCTTCCGGCTGTGCACCGAGTGCGCCGCCGCCGCGGTGCTGCCCCGCGGGATCACGGCGGCGCCGTGGAGGAACGCGTGCACGCTCGCGGAGATCTGCCGTGCCGACGCGGTGACGCACGCGCAGGCGACCGCCGCGGGGTCGGTCGGCGTGAGGTCAACCTGAAAGGGGACCTGGCGTACGGACCGTCCCGAGGAGGAGATCAGCGTGCCGATGAGGTTGAGCAGCTGGGACGTCGACTGCAACCCGGGGTCGGTCTGGACCGCCTGGCCGAAGATGCGCTCAAACCTGCCGACGTTGTCCGACAGGGTGCCGCCGTACTGGCGCTTGACGTCGAGCAGGAAGCTCTGGTCACGCGCGTCGCGCACCAGGGAGGTGTCGTCGTGGCGGTAGGAGACGAATTGCAGCGCCTGGGTGCCGCACATGTCCTGGTAGCCGGGCTGCAGGTTGATCTCCTGGTACTGGTCTGAGCCGGGCACGTTGACGTGGTAGTAGCGGCGATCGACCGTCGAGTACACGCACCCCATCTCGTTGACCGCGCGCTGGAAGCGCCCGAACGTGACCACCATCACATGGTTGACGGCCACCCCCAGCACCCGCTTGATCGTGGAGACCAGCAGGCTGATCCCGCCCGCGGTGTAGGCGTAGTTGAACCGCGTTGTGATCGCCGCCTGGTGGGGCGGCTCGATCGTGACCATCATCTCGCGGGGGACTGACATCATCGAGATGTAGGGCTTGCTGGGGTCGATCCGCACCAGCAGCATCTCGTTGGCGTGCGGCAGCACCGCGTGGCCGTAGTCCTTGAAGGCGCCGGTGAGGGTCCGCTGGTCGTCGCCCACCAGGAGCAGCGTCTCGGGATCGCCCCAGCCTGCCCCCGCGAGATCACCCGTCCCGAGCTTGAGCGCGCGGTTCTGGCTCAGGTCGCTACGGAGGGTGTGCACCTGCTCGAGCACGAAGGTCGCGCTCGCCCCCGCGCTGCAGAGCAGCACGACGAGGCACCCCAGGATGAGCGGCAGAGCGATACGCGGGCGCCGAGACCCGGGAGGCGCAGGCGTCTCTCGCACCCCCGTGATACAAGCAGGCCAGCTTTGGCGGAGTTAAGCCCGGATTCGGCCGTGTCGGTCAGCGCGCTCACCGGCTGATTCATAAGAGTTCTCTCACAAACTGGGTGTCGACGCCCCACGAGATAGGATCGGCGCCGAATCTTGAGGTGAGTGGGAGGGCAGGTCATCGACTGAACCCTGGGCAGAAACCGGCCTGGTGGCGGGAGATCGTGAGGTGACGTTCACCTGTCGCTCGGTATCGGGGGAGACGACGACGAGACGTCTCGGTCGTAGCTGGTGGAGGGGCGTTTCGTTGGTGAACGAAAGGACCCACCTATGCAGCGAGTTCGTCCAGTTACGCTCACGATCGCGGGCGTCCTTGCCTTAGCGGTGTGCCTGTTGTCAGCGGCCGCGGCGCAGGCCGCGGTGGGAAAGCTCGCGGGGCCCTTGTGTTCGACGCAGTTGTCGCTGTGTGCCGACGCCCCACCTGGCACGTTTGGCGACGATGTGTACGTCGGTCACGACGAGCCGTCGGTGCTGTTCAAGTCGAGTGTCCCCGGTTCGGGGAACGACATGACCTACACGGTCACGCTGCCGCAGGACCCAAAGCAGTTCCCGACCGCCAGCGGGGCAACTGGGACGACGTGGAACTTCCAGCTCCGGCCGACCTTCTGGTTTGGCCTGACGCTGTGCGATACGGAGTCAGCTCCTGAGTACACCAAGACCTGCAATCCCGACACAGACGCCAACAATCTCGTCAGTCCTAACCCGAACTCGCCCAACTACATCGGCAAGCACCCCGGTAATGCGTTCATGGAGCTCCAGTTCTACGGGCCCGGCTACGTTCCGCAGTTCGAGGGCTTTGGCTGCACCGCTCACCAGTACTGCGCGGCGATGACGATCGACAGCTTGTCGCTGGACCAGAACCACGGCCCCGCGGACAGCGGCGGGATCCCGAACAATGCGGACTGCAACGACTTCGTGCTGGGCGGCGAGGAGCCCATCAACTGGGCCTACATCACCAAGAGCGGACAGTCCCAGGCTCCGGCGAATCCGCTGTTCACGGGAAGGCTGGAAGCCCCGAACTTCGCTGCGGTGAATCCTGACCTCCAGAAGGACCTGCTGATGAGCCCGGGCGACCGGATCCGCGTCCATCTGCACGACACTCCGGCGGGTTTCCGTGTCGACATGTTCGACCTGACGACCGGCCAGAGCGGCTCGATGACGGCGTCGATCGCCAACGGGTTCGGCCATATCCTGTATCAGCCGAACTCCGCCACGTGCAACGAAGCGCCGTACGCATTCCACCCGGAGTACTCGACCGCCAACCCGCGCGGGAACACGTGGTCGATCCACACCTACAACGTCGCGATGTCCGACGAGATCGGGCATTTCGAGAACTGCCTGGCGATTGACGCCAACGGCAACTGCACGAGTGCCGGCGGCCAGGACGCGGGCGGCCTCGACGAGGACGACATCGAGTGTGTCCCTGGGACCGACTCGACGCTGGTGAAGATCGACGGGTGCTTCTTCGACGATGAAGACTGGGATGGTCAGTCCTATCGGCTGGACTGGCCCGGCACCAACCCCAACCCGGTGATTGACCGGCTGTTGCATCCGACGCCGGTGAGGTTCACCAGCCCGACCACCGACAACGGCAGGATCAACTACTCGACGATGGCGTTCGAGACCGATCTGCCGGCCATCGAGGGTGAAGGCGCCCAGTTCAACCCGCCGTTCTGTGACCCGGACACCGGCGCCAACTGCGTCAACCCACCGATGGGTGCACAGTTCTATCCGTTCTACACCACGGCGTTCAGCGACCAGGGGTGCGTGTGGCAGGAGGGCGGAAACTACATCCCCGGCACGATCAACCACTTCGGGGGAAGCTCGACCGCCGAGTACGGAGGGCTGCTCCGAGTGCTGTTCCCGGAGCCCGGTTTCACGACCAGTCGCCCGATCTCGGACTTCAACAGCGGAGATCGGTTCAACCCCTGCCCGACGTTTGGGCAGGGCCACTTCCGGTAGCGCCTGACCGGGGAGCGGCGCGCGAGCGTCGCTCCCCGCCGGCTCCGGCCTTTCTCGACAGCGAGCCGACGCGTGGAGCGCGAGGCGGGCTGGCCCGGGCGCTTATGAGTTGTGTAAATCGTGGCGGCGCACCGGTAACTGTTTGCCCTTCTGGTGATATCTACTGCTGCAACAGCAAATCGCCCCGGGCCGTGTGACGCCCGGGCGCACGGCCTAACGAGACATCACCCTCATGAGCAGCCCCAATCCTGAGAACAGCCGGTCCCGCGCCGAGGTCGAGCACCTCAACAAGCTGGAGGCAATCGTGCGACGCGGTCTCGACACCGACCTCGATGTCGGCAACGCGTTGGCTGAGATCCGCGATACATGGCTCTACCGCGCCAGCCACGACACGTTCGAGGACTACCTGCGCGACCGCTGGGGGATGAGCCGCCCACGCGGGTATCAGCTCATTCAGGCGGCTGAGGCGGCGATCCCACCGTCCGCCGGCATCGAGACTCCCGCACCTGCGACGCGGTCACAAGCCGGCCTCCCTGCGCTGAGTCGTCGCGACGCTGACGATGGATTCGCGGTCGTGTGGGAGAAGGCCCGTCAGGAGTTCGGCGGCGATGATGTGACCGCCGTTGACATCCACCTCACGGTCCACAAGCGCCAGCAGCCCCAGCTCCCGCCCCCCGGCTGGCCGAACCTTCAGCGACCGGACAACCTGGAGGCTGGAGACCTGCTCCGCCGGCTGCGTTGGCTGATGACCGAGTCGAGTGGCACGCTGGCCTACATCGCGCACCAACTCGAGACGCGCGGCGCCGAGCTGGACGACGACGCGTGCGAGCAGCTGCGCGACGATGTGCTCACCCTCGAGGACGACATCGCCACGCTCAAAGCGTTCCTCCTTGCGCCGGTCGACTGGGATGCCGAGCACCGGCGCATGATCGCCGGCGAGCTCCCGCCGTTTGAGGACGACTTCGACGAAGACGATGACGAGGACGAGTGAGCGTCGGCGGCTGTAGAGGTGCGAAGGCGCGTGAGCCCGCTCAGCGGGACACGCCGTTGAGTGCGTCGGTGACTCCGAGCACGTCTCCGCGGCGGTAGAAGTCGACCGCGATCAGGTTGGGGAGGCGGCTGCGCAGGCGCTGACATGTCTGTGCCCGCTGGAGCAGCGCGGCTCGCGCGTTGACGACGGAGGCCAGAGACGGACGCGGCGCGGGCGACGTGTCGACCCAGTGGTTGAGCAGGAACAGCGGGGCCGAGCTGGAGCCCCGGTGAGCCCGGCAGCTGGCGGCGAGCTTCGCGGAGTCGGTCAGCTGGGGTGCGCTGGTGAAGCGGAACGGCGTCTCCTGGAGCGCGTGCGCGTAGGCGAGGTGGTACCACGGGATGTCCCCTGCATCGTTTTCGGCCATGACCACGAGGCGCTGGTTTGAGTCGATCATCTGACGCAGCGTCGGGAACGGTCCCAGCGGGCCCCGGTAGACGAGGTCGAGGAGCCCGGCTTGCCCGAACGCCTTCTCGATGTCGGTGGGAGCAACGCCTTCGTCCTGGTTGATGACGACCACGACCTCGCCGGGGTGTGACACCAGGAACGACCGCAGGTCTGCCAAGGCCGAGGCCAGCGTGACCGAGCCGAGCTCGCAGAAGCCGTGGCACAGGAAGATGGCACGCTCGCCTCCGGTGCCCGCGGGCAGTCGTGACCGGATGCGCAGCGCCGCTTGCACCGCCGGGGCGCCGACCTGCTCTTCGGCGGCGCTGCGCTTGGGCAGCGTCTCGAGGTCGGTGCGCACGCCGCCACGGACGGCGAAGCCGTAGTAGGTGTCGATGAGAAGGCCGTGGATGCCCTGGTCGAGCTGATCGCTGATCGTGCCGTCCTGCTGGCCGAACAGCCAGTGCGGCAGGGTCACCGAGGCCATCGAGTTGTGCGTCGCTGCCAGGGCCACGTCATTCAGCGGCCGGTCGCACAGCGCGACGAACCCGTTGCACGTCAGCGGCGTGGCGGCCGGTGCTTCATCCCCGCCGCCGGTGACGATGATCGCGGCCGCAACCACGACCACTACTGCCGCGACAGCCGCCGGCGCCCTTCGTGCCACGCGTCTCACCGACGTGGGCACCCGGGACAGCTTCCCAGCGCCGCTCGCGGCGGCGAGGGCGGCGGCCGCCACCCCGCGGTACAAGACGTAGAGGCCGGTCAGGAGCGCGATGGCGGCGAGCATCGTGCCGGGCTCGAGCAGGATGAGGACGCCGAGCGCGATGAGGCCGATGGCACCGACGGGCGACGGCGGCGGTGATGCTCCTGCTGCCGGCCGCACCAGCCACACACCCGCTCGCCACGCCTCGCCGCCGGCTCGGCCGAGCTGCCCCGAAGCGGCGCCGGCGACGATCGCGCCCGTGCCCGCGAGCAGCAGAGCCTGGACCCGCAGGCCACCCAGGAACGCCGTCCACACGGCGCTGGCCGCGGGCCCCCGGCCCGCCGGGGCCAGTTGCACGGCGATCGCCTGCCCGAGGATCACCGGCAGCGCCAGGACCACGCCACCCACCGCCAGGCCGATCCCCAGTTGCCTCGCCGAACGCCGCCTGTCGTCGGAGAGAAGCAGGGCGCCCGCCGCCGCGATCGCCCCCAGCACAGCCAGCAACCACGCGGCGGAGTACACCCCTCTGGCCGCCTGGACGACATCGATCACGGCGGCGCCGGGATGCAGCGTGAACAGCGTCGGCGCCCGCTCGGCCCCGATCCTGCGCGCCGCGGCGGGCGCGAGCCGTTCCAGCACACCCTGGACGAGCACACCGAGATCGCCGACCGTGATCAGCAATCGCCCGTCGCCGCGGCGTACCACGGCGTCGTGCGCCTCCAGGATCGCCCTACGAAACAGCGCCGCGAACGCCTGACCCCCGACGATCCCGCCCGCGACCGAACGCACCAGAGGCCGCACCGCCACGAGATCCCCGCCCCCGATCCCGGTGACCGCGTCCGTCACATGATCGGCGACGTCGGTCTGGACCGCCGGGTCCCTCAGCGCGGCGACGGCCCGGTCGGCGAACGGGCCGGGACGCAACACCGCGCGCCCTAGGTACGACAGCGCCACCGCCACGACCACCAGCACCACCGCCGCCCACACCAGCCCACGCGCGGTGCGGCGTCGGCGGGGTGAGCCCTCCGGCTCGCCGGCCGACATGGCGTCCCCTGGGTCCATTGGCCGCTCACTATCTCACGGCCTCGCGGCCTGGGCGCGACGGTGGCGACGGCGAGGAGCTCGCTCCCTCCCCGATGAGCCGGTCCGTCTAGCCGGTGACCGTGCCGGCGATTGCCCCCACGCCCGCGGTGACGCCCATCGCGAGGAGTCCCCAGCCCGTGACACGTATGACCGCTCGCATCCGTGGCGCGCCACCCAGACGCGCACCCAGGTCGCCGAGCAGGATCAGCATCGCCACCGCAACCGCGACACAGACCGGGATCCGCGCGGGCTTCCCGGGGACGATTGCGGCGATCAGCGGCGGGATCGCGCCGGCCGAGAACGCTGCGGCGGACGCCGCAGCGGCCTGCAGCGGCCGGGCGCGCCGCTCCTCGTCCAGCCCGAGCTCATCGCGCGCGTGCGCTTCCAGCGCGTCGTGATCGGTCAGCGCCTCGGCGACCTGAGCTGCCAGGCCTGGTGAGAGCCCGCGATCGACATAGATCTCTGAAAGTTCACGCAGCTCGCCCGTGGGATCGGCGGCCAGCTCTCGCTCCTCCAGGGCCAGGTCGGCGTTTTCGGTGTCGCGCTGGGAGCTGACCGACACGAACTCGCCGGCGGCCATCGACATCGCTCCCGCGCTGAGGGCCGCCACCCCCGCGGTCGCGACCGCGGCCTGGCCTGCGCCCGACGCCGCCACACCGATCACCACGCTCGCGACGGACAGGATCCCATCGTTGGCACCCAGTACGGCCGCCCGCAACCAGCCGGCGCGATAGCTGAGATGCATCTCCCGATGCCTCGCCGCTGCCCTCATTCGCCCGTTGTAGCGCGATTGGGTGTGATCGCTTGTGAAACTGATCTCAGGAACGGAACCGGACCGGACCGGACCGCGACATGTCATGCGCCGGTGACAACGCTGGAAAAAGAGGGTTCTCATCGCTGGATTAGTGACCTCTTAACGCGCCCGTCCAGGCTCCCGTGCGATGAACAGTCAGGTGCGAGATCCTGGCAGTGATGCGCAGACGCAACCTCGCTCGGTGCAGCGAACGCGGGGAACCCGCCGCCACGGGATGCTGGCCGGGGGCACCGAGGGCAATGAGCGACTCACCGTGGTGAGCGGCGCGCTGTTGATCGTGCTGCTGGCGGCGCTGGGGGTGACGATCGTCCTCATCGGGCAGCTGCTGTGGTGGCACCTGTTCCTGGGAATGGCGCTCATCGGACCCGTCGCCCTCAAGGTGGGCAGCACCGGCTACCGGTTCATGCGGTACTACACCGCCGATCCACCTTACCGTCGCAAAGGACCGCCACCGCCCGCGCTGCGGGCGCTCGGACCGGCGCTCGTGGGGCTGACCGCGATCGTGTTCGCCACCGGCGTCGCCCTGCTGCTCATCGGACCGTCGAGCCGCGGCGCGCTGCTGCTCGTGCACAAGGTGAGCTTCATCGCCTGGGTCGTGGTCACCGCGATCCATATCGCCGGGCACCTGCCTGAACTGGCTCGGTTCAACCGGGTCTCGCGACGGACCCGGGCCGAGCTCAACGAGCTGCGCTCCCTCGTTCCGGGATTCGGCGGCGCTGCCGAGCCGCCCGTGAGCCAACCCATCCCCGGGAGCGGGGGGCGCTGGCTGTCGGTGGCCACCGCGGTGGCGCTCGGTCTGGTACTGGCGGCCGTTCTCATCCCCGACTTCCACGCCTGGACCGGTGCGCAGGCGCTGTTTCACCACCGCGGTCACTTCCACTAGCGAACCTACCCGCGATCTCGGCCGACCGCCGAGGCTGACGGCGGATCGCCGCACGTGAACGCGCCGCACGTGACCGCGCCCTGGCCCGCGCGCGCCGACGCTCGGCCGCCGCCGTAACCGCCAACAGGCCGAATGCGACGAGACCCACCGTCGCCGCGTCGAACAGGCCGGGCGTGGCGATGAGCACGACAAGGGCGATCGCCGCGGCAATGAGTACATCGGTCCGCAGGGGGTGCTCGGTCACAGCGCGAGCCTTCGGAACGCCGATCGAGGGAGATGCCGTAGCGCCGCAAATATGTAGCGAAGCCGCCCTGGGACCCAGACCGTGTGCGCACCTCGAACCAGTGCCCGGACCGTCGCGTCGGCCACCGTCTCAGGCACCACCGCCATCGGGGCAGCGGGGAGACCGGCCGTCATCCGCGTGCGCACGAAACCGGGCCGGACGACGAGCACACGTGCTCCGGTGCCGATCGCCGCGTCGCCCAGACCCTGGGCGAGCGCGTCCAGACCCGCCTTGGCGGCACCGTAGACGGGGTTGCCCGCGCGGGGGCGCTCGGCGGCGACGGACGACAGCACGATCAGCGTCCCGCCGCCCTGCGCACCCAGCCGCCGCAGACAGTGCAGCATCAACGAGCCGGCGCCCAGGAAGGTGACGCGCATGACCTCCACGCTCTCGCGCGGATCTCCATCAAGCGCGGCCTGTCCACCCAGATGGCCGACGGCGATCACCACGACGTCGAACGCGCCCGCCGTCGCGAAGGCCGAAGCGACGGCCTCCTCGTGAGAATCACAGTCGTCCGCGTCAACCACGACGAGGCCGCCAGACGTCACGCCATCGTTCTCTGCGAGCAGCCGCTCGGCCGCCTCCAACCGGGAGCGATCCCGGCCGAGAAGGCAGGCCGTGACGGGACCATCGGCGGCGAGACGGCGCACGATGGCCAGGCCGATGTCGGAACTGCCACCGACCAGCAGGACCCGGCGTACGTCCGTCGGGACGGGGGCCACGATGGCGTCAGCGGTCGGCCGGACGGTCCTCACCGCGGGCCCTCCACAAGTCCGGTGCGCACGCCGAGGTCCGAGGACCACACGCCGTCCGGGTCGATGCGGTCGCGGATCGCGCGCCACTCCCCGGCACGGGGATACATCGCGGCGAGCACGTCTGCTCGCACCCGTCCATCCTTGGCCAGATAGACGCGCCCGCCGGCCTCGACCACCCACTCGTCGAAGGTGTCGAGCATCGCCGCAAGGCCGGGAGCGTCGCCCGGCATGTCGAGCGCGAGCGTCCAGCCCGCCAGCGGGAACGATAAGGGCGCGTCCCCGGCCGGGCCAAAGTCCTTGAGGACCGCGAGGTAACAGGGGACCGTGGAGCCGCGCAACCGGCCGATGACCCGGGGAAGGACGTCCTCCCGGCCCTTGGGAACGACGAACTGGTACTGCACGAGGCCCGAGGAACCGTACAGCCGTGGCCAAGCCTCCAGCCCATCCAGAGGGAACATGTGGACGCCGTAGGGCTCGGGGGCGGCGGTCCGGCGACGCGGGGTCCGTGCGAACCGGTAGGCGTTGTAGGCCCGCACCAGCCCGGGGCGCAGCAGCCCGTCGGGCCAGCGGCCGGGCACGGTGAGGCGGCCGTCGACGGTCGCGGACCCCGGCCGGGGGCTCGCGCGTGGATCCGCGCCGAGGTGTGACGCGCGGGTGACGATCCCTCGGATCGGGGAGGGACCCAGCAGGTCCAGCCAGGCCACGCGGTACTCGCCGCCCGGACCGTCGAGCAGGACCAGAGCATCGTCGAGGGACGTCACCTTGTCAGTGTCCACCGATAGCAGCGGGCCAAGGAGCGGCCTGAGCCTGATCGAGGCCGACACGATCACGCCGGTCAATCCCATCCCGCCGACGGTGGCCCATAGGAGATCGGGCTCATGGTCCGCCGTGAGCTCGCGCATCTGGCCTCCGGCCGTCAACAGGTCAATCGCCTCGACATGTGCCCCGAAGGTCCCGGCGGCCGCGTGATTCTTGCCGTGGATGTCCGCCGCGATCGCCCCGCCAACGCTGACGTGCTGAGTTCCGGGGACGACGGGTAGGACCCACCCCGCCGGCTCGAGCTCAGCGAGCAACCGGCCCAACGTCACACCTCCCTGCGCCCGCACGCACCCGCGTCCCGCGTCGAGCTCGAAGCCGGTCAGCGCGGTGGTGTCGATGACAACGCCACCGTGGCGCTGCGCCGCGTCCCCGTAGCTGCGACCCATGCCGCGGGCGATGGCGCCGCGACCCCAGCCGCCCAGGCCAGCGGACAGCGTCGGGAGGGCGTGACGTGCCTCCATCGCATCCGCGGGCCGCACGGAGGACACCAGAGCCGGCCGGATCCGGCCCCACCCGCTGACCACGGCGGGGCGCGGTACGACAGATGGCCCGGAGTCGGCGATCGCGGTCTGATCAGCCGGCGGCATTGACGCTCATGGTGAACAACAGGACCCAGGCGACGCCGGCGAGCGCGATGGTGCGGTCGGCGGTGAGAACCTCCTCGGGGGCCTCGCCCACGCCGGCCTGGACCACCTTCCCGAAGCGCAGCAGGCACACGGCAAACGGGACCACGGTCAACAGGCGCCAAGGGACTCCGTCGACGTCGGGCAGCTCGAACGCCCACACGCAGTAGGCGAACAATGCGCCCGATCCCGCGAGCGCCAGCACCCGGCGCAGTCCTTCTGGCGTGTAGCGGCGCAGGACGCGACGAGCGGGGCGGCCGTGAGACCGCGGGCGGCCCAACTCGGCCAGGCGCTTGCCGGCGGCAACAAAGACCGCGGCGCACGTCACCACGAGCACGAACCAGCGCGACAGGGCCACCGGCGCCGCCACCCCTCCGGCGACCGCGCGCAGGACGAACCCGCCGGCCAGCGCGACGAGGTCCAGGATCGGGATGTGGCGCCACACCCAGCTGTAGCTGATCGTGAGAGCGACGTAGCCCAAGCCCACGAGCGCGACGTCGGGAGACACCGCCGCGCCGAGGATCAGCCCACCCAAGATCCATGCCAGTCCATGCGCCGCCGCCTCTTTGGGCGCCAGGTCTCCGGCGGCGACGGGACGGCGCCATTTGCGCGGATGAGAGCGATCCTCATGGCGATCCCGGACATCGTTGAGGGCATAGATCCCGCCGGAGAGCAGGCAGAAGGCGGCGCAGGTGACAACTACGCGCGCTGGCACGTCGTCGTAGCCGAGCGCGCCCGCCGCGCCGGGCGCGCCGATGACGAGCGCGTTCTTGACCCATTGGCGCGGGCGAGCCAGCGCCAGCAGCGCCTTCTGCCGGCTGCGCGGCCGCCGCGCCGGCGTGACGTCGGGTTCTGGCCCGGAGCCACGCGCCAGCGCGGTGATCGGGGCCGGACCCGAGCGTTCAGAGTGCCGACGCACGCGTGCCGGCCCGGGCTCGACGGGCTGCATCAGCGGCATGATGGGTTCAGCGCCTCAACTCAACCTGATGGTGAAATGAGCAAGCTCTCAGCTCACAGGCACAGCAGATGAGGACGTTCTCACTATTACCATGACGCCCTCTGTCACCTGTTCACCACGTGACAGCCACTTACCTGCCGAGCGGCGGATGAGTATGTTCTCAGCCACTCTTTAACCAGTCAGGCTGTAGTGCCTGTCATCATGCTGCCCGTGTCAGTGAGGACGAGCGCTGGGCCGCTGCACACACGCGCGGGCGCCGCCGGATCTGCGCCGGCGTCGCATCGGCCGCGGTCTCGGCCGCGGCGGATCCGGCGTGTCATCGCCGTGGCCGCTCTGTTCTCAGTGCTGCCCGCGGTCGTCTCCTATCTGCTGATGGCGCTGCAACCGTCGGACACGAGCCTCGGGGTCCGAAGCGTCGAGTGGCTGCGCGACAACGGGGCCCGGGGGCTGGTCAACCAGGTCGAGTCGACGTACTACTCGCTCACCGCGCCGTCCACCGGCGGCCCGGCACTGCGTGCCCTGCCGCGCCAGGCTGGGGCGCAGACTGGCGCCGCGGCAGCGCGATCGCAGGTCGCGGCGGCCCCCGCCTACCGGCCGCCACAGATCGCACCGGTCATCACGCCGGCGCTGGCGGGAGAGGGCGTGTGGCGCGCGACGTTCTCGGGCGGGGCGAGCCGACCACCCGTGCTCGTCACCAGCTATCGCCCCGACCCGAACTACCCGCAGATGGTCGCCGGCGTCGCGTGGATTGACAGCACCGAGACGAGCACGCAGCTTTATCCTGGTCGCGCCGAACCGGCGGTGTCGATGCCGTCGCGCGGGCCAATGGAGGTTCCGGCGAGCACGCGCAGCCGCTTGGTGGCGACCTTCAACAGCGCGTTCAAGCTCAGTGATTCGGGGGGCGGCTTCGCGAGCAACGGACATACCTATGCTCCCATGCGCAATGGGATGGCGACGATCGTCCGTTACCGCGACGGCCGCGTCGACGTCACCGCCTGGACGGGCGGCTCATCTGCCGGGCCGGACGTCGCCTACGCCCGCCAGAACCTTCCCCTCATCGTCTCGGGCGGCCAGCTCAACGCAAATCTGAGCGACGGACCGGAATGGGGCGCCACTCTCGGCAACGCCGTGCGTGTGTGGCGGTCCGGAGTGGGGGTGGACGCCCACGGCAACCTCATCTATGCGGTCGCCAATGACCAGACCGTCGGCTCGCTGGCCTCGGTCCTGCAGCACGCCGGAGCGATCCGGGCGATGGAGCTCGACATCAATACGTACTGGCCGAGCTTCATCACCTACCGCGCTCCCGGCGCCGTCGGAGCGGCCAACCTGCTGCCCGGCATGGACCGCTCGCCGCAGCGTTACCTGACGCCCGACGATCGGGACTTCTTCGCCGTCTATCTCAGGTGAGCCGCGCCGCATTATCCGGCGGAGCCGGGCGCTCCGCGATAGGCCGCGATCACGAGGCGCGTCGTTCACGGCGCGGGGGCCCGGCGGACGGTGAGGATCCCCGAAGCCGCCCCGTCCCGTCCCTGGGCCTGGAGCTCGGCGGCGATCGCGACGGTGACACCGGTGGCATCGGCGGCGCTCGCTTCGATGGTGACGCCGGAGAGAGCGGTGACGTGGCCGGAGTAGCGGGCGGGGTCGGACGCCGGCCCGGCCGACACCTGGCTGTCGCTCATGGCGACGCCACCCCCGGGGATCGCCTGGCCTTCGATGCGGATGTGGACGAATCGCAGGCTCGGGTCGTCGACCACGAGCGAGATCTCGACGACCGCGGCCCCCGGACCGAGCTGGTGCTGTCGCACCCGCCCCCGGAATTTCGCCGTCACCGCGGACGTGTGCTGCCGGGCGGCGCCACGGGAGGGTGATGCCGCGGCATGACCGGACGCCGCGGGAGCGCGAGCCGAAGCCAGCAGGGCCGCGGGCGTCCCCGCCCGCTCGGCCCAGCCGGAGGCGAGCGGCCCCGGCAGCAGCCATGCCACCAACCCAAGAGGGAAGAGCGCCGCAACCCCGAGCGCCGACACGCGCGCCGGCAGATGCGCCGGCCACCCGGCGCTCACCCGCGCGATGACCGCCGCGACCGCGACGACGACACACAGTCCCGTCAGGATGAGCATCCAGCGGGCCTTTGGGTCAGTCCCCGTCCCATAACTGTGAACAAGGGTGAGCGGCCAGCTGACGTAGACCAGCCAGTGCGTCACGCGCCACCCTCGATAGCCGACGCGGTGACGCATGAGACTCGTGATCGTCACCGCCGCCGCCAGGTCAAGGCCGACCGTCCCGAGCCCCAGCCAGACGGGTCGGTAGGCCGAGCGAAACGGGATCACGACATCCAGGACGCCAATGGGCGCGAAGCCGTCGAGAAGCGTCGTGACCACATGGAGCACGACGAACACCACCGCGAGCAATGACACGTTGCGATGCAGCGCCTCGACCACGAACCGCCGATGGGCGAGCTCCATGCGGCGCACGCCGGCGACGCCGAGCGCGACGCTCCCCGAGAGGAGCACCAGGGCCACCGCGCCGGTGGCGCGAGTGATGAACCAATAGGGACTGGGGGACGCAGCGACGACCATCGCGCCTCAGGACCCGCCGGACACCACCGGTGCGACGTCCATGGAGGTGGCGGGGGCCGGCGCGGCCGCGGGGGGCTGGATGGGGGCGGCGGGAACCGTCGAGCCCGGTGTGCGGCGGCCGTCGTCAGCCGAGCGCTGGGCCGGCGAGGCGGTGGTGACCGTCGACGGCGCCGCATGGGCATGGTAGGCGTGGGCAGCGAGGGCAGCGAGGGCGCTCGCCGCGCTCACCGCCAACGCAACGATCAGCCGCTGTGCGCGGCGGGCCAGCCGCAGTCCGGCGTCGCGCGCCTGCACCGCGTCGGTCACGTGCTGGGCCCCACTGGCGCGTGGTGGGGGGCTATCCGTCCGCATGTCGAGGGCGGATCGTCTTCGCGCCGTGTAATGAACCACTAAGACCAGGGTGAGAGTGCGTTCACGGGTGATCGCCGGTGCGGGTAGAAACCCGCAAACCAGCAGCGGACCGCTACGGATGGCGGGGTGGACGGCGACTCATAGCGTCCACTGGCATGACCTCAAGCACGCAGGATCGGCTCCGATGACACGACCTGGTCCTCGTCGCGTCCACTGTTCCCGATGACGATGCTCGGCGCGATCTTCAACCTCAATCACCACGCCGGATTCGCCCACTGGCATTTCTTCGCCATGTCCGTACCCAACATCGTGGTGATCGTGCTGACGCTCGTCGTGTTCGCCGTCGCGATCCTCGCGCCCTTCCCGGGCCACGCCAAAGACGGAGACTCACCATGAGCAGCTCAGCCCAGCGATCGTGGACGACGCGGCTGCGTGGGCGCGCGGTGGCGGTACTGCCTCCGGAGAAGCTGCTGCCCGACAGCCAGCCGACCTATGTCGCCTCGTGGATCTACGTTTTCGGCGTCCTGGCGTTGAGCGCGCTGGCGGTGCTCATCGGTTCGGGGATGCTCCTGGCGCTCAAGGGCCCGACCTGGTGGCACGTGTCCAGCATCGGTCATTTCTTCAACAGCATCCATCTGTGGTCAGTCGAGCTGTTCTTCTTCTTCATGGTCGTGCACTTGTGGGGCAAGTATTGGATGGCGGCATGGCGCGGGGGACGCACGCGCGTCTGGATCACGGGTGCGGTCACCTTCCTGGTCGCGGTTCCGTGCGCGCTGACCGGCTATGTCTCCCAGCAGAACTTCGACGCGCAGTGGATCTCCACGCAGGCCAAGGACGCGATGAACTCCGTCGGGATCGGCTCGTTCTTCAACCTCATGAACTTCGGGCAGATGTACTCCTTCCACATCCTGCTGCTGCCGGTCGCCGTGGTCGGACTGGTCGTGGCCCACGTCCTGCTGGTGCGCAAGCACGGCGTCGTGCCGCCGTTCGAACTGGAGGACAAGCTCCGGGCCATGCGCGCCGGCGCGGACGGCGCAGGCAAATCATGAGCCGCGGGCAGCGCCGCCGCGACGATGAGGCGGCGCGCGAGTGGAAGGGCGGATACCGCCCCTATGACCTGGTCAAGGAGGCGTCGATCGCGCTGGGGGTGGTGCTGGCGCTGGCCGTCGTGCTGACGATCCTGTTCTCCTCCCCCGACGAACGGTCGAGCACGATCAAGACATGGTCACGCACCGCCCCGGTCGACTTCGTCACCACGGCCGTCAGCGAGCTGGACGCTACGAGCGGCACGGCCACCTACGGGCCGCCGTATAACCACAACGACCCGGGGCAGCACATCGCGTTCATCCGTCTCCAGAAGTGGTTCGGGGTCAACCTCGCCGTCAACACCGCGCGGGACTTCGTCCTCGCCCCGCTCGGCTCGATCTACGGCCAGCCCACGCTCCACAGCGCCATCGCCGCCTATGAGAACGCATCGCCCCAGCAGCAGGCCGCGTGGACGACCGCCTACACCAACGCCTTGAGCAAAGCCAAGCTCGGCACCGGCGACTCGGTGTCGGTCCCCGCCGGCACCTACGGACCCGTCCCGGTCCTGATGAGCTCGCTGCTGTCCTTCGCCCAATCCGGCGGGCTCGACGGCGCACTGCTGACCAACCGGCAGTTCTACCAGACCGACTACACCAAGGCGCTGCTGTACATGGCCGACGGCGGGGTCCTCGCCAACCGAGCCCAGGCCGAGCACCTCCTCGGCGAGCAGTGGGGGATGATGAACGAGACCGGCAGCTACCCCGGCCAGGTGTGGCTGTGGCTCTACACGTTCTGGTACCAGATCAAGCCCTTCTCAACCTCCGCCAACGCCGACGTCCTCGTCATGGGGGTCATGGGTGTGCTCAGCCTCGCCTTCGTGCTCGTCCCGTTCATCCCCGGCATTCGCAGCCTCCCCCGACGGATCCCCATCTACCGGTTGATCTGGCGCGAGCACTACCGCACGGACCGCACACCCAACGTGTAACCGCGGCGGTACAGTGCCCGGCCGTGACCGCGATCACGCTCGCCGCCGCCCAGCTGGCCCTCGCCGCCGGCATCGCCGAGGCCGAGCGTCTCGGTGTGAAGGTGTCGGTGGCGGTAGTCGACGCGGGTGGCGTGCTGCGTGCCTTCGTGCGGATGGACGGCGCCGAGATCGCCGGCGAGGCCCTCGCCGTCGACAAGGCGTATACCGCCGTCGCCCACCGCACGCCGACGGCGGAGCTCGGCGCACTGGCCCAACCCGGCGGCGAGCTCTTCGGTCTCCAGGCCAACGGGCGCGGTCGCTATGTCATGTTCGGCGGCGGGCTGCCGGTGACCGACGCCGACGGCGGCGTGGTCGGCGCGGTCGGCGTCAGCGGCGCAGCGGTCGCCGAGGACGTGGCCTGCGCCGAGGCGGCGCGCGCCGCGCTGACCGGCGCCGCCTGACCGCCCGCCACCTGCGCCCTTGACACCCGTCGGCACCCGCGTTTAGTCTCCACGCCTAATCAGATGTCTGACATCTGATCCCCGATGAGGAGAGAGGGACCGGGGCCGAGATGGAGGCTCGCGATGGGCCAGTTGATCGGCGCCACCGGAATCCTCGTCCTCAGCGGCGCCACCAGCGCGGCGGAGGCGGCGGCTCACGAAGTGCGCCCCGATCACACACTGGGCTCCATTCGTGATCTCATCCCCTGACCAGACAAGGACTGACCGACGATCGAGTTCATCTTCATGCTCACTCACGACGACGCCACCGTGCCCAACGCGCTTGACGTGCTGGCCGACGTCCAGGAGGCCGGCCTGCGCTACATCGGCTTCAAGGACATCGGCCAACCGCCCGAGGTGCTGACCGAGATCGCTGCGAGGTCCCACGACGCCGGGCTGGAGGTGATGCTCGAGGTCGTCTCGACCTCGGTCGAGGACGAGCTCGGTTCGGTGCGGGCGGCGCTCGACATCGGCGTCGACTGGGTGCTCGGCGGCACCAACCCCGACGAGGCGGGGGCGGTCCTGGCCGGCACCGAGGTGCGCTACTGCCCCTTCCCGGGAACGATCGTCGGCCACCCGAGCGTGCTGGAGGGCGCGCCGGAGGCGATCGCCGCCCACGCGGGTGAACTGACGTCTCGTCCCGGTGTGCACGGTGTCGACCTGCTCGCCTATCGCCACCCCGGCACCGATCCGGTGGCGCTCACCCGCCAGGTGGTCGAGGCGGCCAGCGGGCCGGTGATCGTCGCCGGCTCGATCGTCGGCGCGGACCAGATCCGCGCGGTGGCCGATGCCGGCGCCTGGGGCTTCACCATCGGCGGCGCGATCTTCGAGGAGCGGCTGCCCGGTGCGCCGTCGGTGCGCGAGCAGGTCGAGCGCGTGCTCGCCATCGACGTGGTCGCCGACGGGGCGCGGACCCGGGGATGAGGCGCGTCCGTCAGCCGTCGCTCGTCGAGCAGGTGCGGGCCGGCCTGCTCGACGACATCCGTGCCGGCCGGCTGGCCGAGGGCGACAAGCTGCCCAACGAGTACGAGTTGGCTGAGCAGTTCGCGGTCAGTCGCGCCACCGTGCGCGAGGCGATCCAGGGCCTGCTGGAGGCCGGCCACCTCGCCCGCCAGCGCGGCAACGGCACGTTCGTTCAGGCGGCCCCGAGCCGCCACGCCCTCGACACCAATGTCTCCTACACCGCGATGATCCGCGAGGCCGGGCACGAGCCCTCAGAGACCGTCCTGCACACGCTCTTCCGCGCGCCCACGCCGACCGAGGCCGAGCGCCTGGGGCTTGCTCTGGAGGACCGCGTGGTGGAGGTCGAGCGCATCCGCTTCGGCGACGGACGGCCGCTCATCTACTCCCGAGACCGGATCCCCGAGACCGTGCTCGGCGCCACCGACGCCGACCTGCTCGGCAACTCTCTCTACGTGGTGCTCGAATGGGCCGGGCACAAAGTGACCCGGGCCACCGCCCACCTGAAGCCGACCATCGCCAACGCCAAGCTCGCGCGGCTGCTGCAGATCCGCCCGCGGACCCCGCTGCTGCACATCCGCCAGACCGACCACGACCCCGACGGCAATCCGGTGATGCTCTCCGACGAGTGGCACGTCGCCGACGCCTTTGAGCTGATCGTCAACCGCCGCGCCCCGTGACGCGCGGTGGCAGGCGACCCCAAGGGCCGTCTGCCACGTCAGTCGACCGCCTCGTGCGAGAGCTCGGCGACAAGCCAATGGTGCGCGGTGAGATCGCGCCCCATGCTGAACCCCATGTCGAGTCCTCGGGAGGTGACGAAGTCGTCCAGCCCGTCTGTCGTGTCGTCGACGAGCGCCAGGTCTTTCGCGTTGGCGGTCAGCCATTTGGCGAGGTCGGTGAAGCCCGACGGCGTCGGCGTGCGCGTCGAAAAGGTGCCCCGCGCCGGTAGCTTCGCCAGCAGGCGCCGCGTCGCGGCCTGCACGTCCTTGCGCGCATCCGTGCGCAGCGTCGACAGGTCGGAGTCCTGCAGATCGCCGCGCGTGAGCGCCTCCGAGACGAACCGCACGTAGGCCAGCGCGCGCATGCTCGACGGGCTCAGCGAGCGCCCGGGCAGGCCCGAGATGTTGGCGACGGTCACGTCGTAGAGGTTGACCGCCCCGGCGCGGAACTGACCGGGATGCCCCGGCTGCTGCATGGCGGTGAGGTCCTTGAGGTGCGACGTCAGCGCGACTCCGAGATCGTGGTAGCTGGCATCGAAGACCGTCACGCGTTCCACCTTGGACAGATCGACCGTCGGCGCGCCACCGAACCCCAGCGTGTGCTCGAGGCCCCGGGCGCCGCGGCTGTGGGCACTCAGACGGATGGCGTCAATCTCCACCCGTGAGCGCCCGGCGGCTGTGAGGCAGGTCTGGATGTCAGCAGTTGTGATCGTCACCCAGTTCGGGCTCATGGCCTCAGCGAGACCCGGAACCGCGATAAGGATCCAGCCCGACGACTCCTCCTCGGAGCGCAGGCCCTGCTCCTTGAGGAAGGCCATCGGGCTGCTGGCGGGGGTGAAGAAGACGTGGACGTTGTTGCGTCCGGCAGGCGTGTTGCGGGGCACGTAGATCGCGAGTGGCTTGGCGGCGGTGTGCGACGGCCGCGGCTGCCCGCGCGCGGGGGGCGGATCGGTCCACGTCACCGTCTGGCCCGTGGCCGCGAACGTGCCCCCGGCAAAGAGGTCGCCGCCGTAACGCCGCTCGTTCGTCCGCAGAGCCTCGACGCCGTACGTGCCCGCGGCGATGTCCATCTTCAGGCGCTTGATCGCATCCATGGTCGCGATGTCGATCGCGCCGGTCGCTGTGGGACCCGGGAGGTAACGGTGGGCGATGAGCGCGTTCTGGACCGCCGTCACGTCGGCTGGGTCGTTCGTCATGCCTTCGCCCACGGCACGGCCGCTCGGGAGCGACAGGTTCAGGTAGTTGTTGGCCACCTCGTTGGCGATCGTCCTCTGCTCCGCGCGGCGGATGGCCGCCTTCAGCGGGTCCAGGTCGCCGCCGCTGATGACGTCGGACGCACCGTAACGCGCCCACGTCGTCGTGAGGGTGGTCTCGAACGTCGGCATGTCGATCGCCCACAGGGTCAGGAGCCGCCTCAGTGTGTCCTCAAGCTCGGAATGAATGTTCACGCTCGCCGCGCCGCCGGACGGCACGCCCACTTCGTGCCCGTTGCGCAGCCTGAGCGTCTGGCGCTGGAGCAGCGCCCGCTGGACGAACCCGTTGCCGCGCGTGCGCTGGACGCCGAGGAGTAGCTCCGCCCCCAACCGCGGATCGAGCCGGCGCGCGCTCACCACGTCGACGCCGGCCGGGATCATCGCGGCGCCGGGCGACGCAGCGGAGGCGGCGGCCTCGACCTCGGCCTCAGTTGAGGTTCGGGCCGCGTCCGGCATCCCTCACCCCGCCGCGGACGATCAGCCTGCCCGCCGGAAGGGCGCTCTCCGGTCCTGGAATCCCCACGGTCGCATGATCACCGGCCGCTGCCGCGTTTGCAAGAACGGGCACCCCAGCCTTCGCAAACCCTGATTGCTCGCCGCCCTCCTCAATTCAGGGCGGGCGGTTGACAAACGGAGGACCCCTCCGCTATTGTTGTGGAGGGTACCTCCGGTAACCGCCCGAGGTGACCTTCACTTTAGCTCCACCCCGAGACCTCGATTTAGGTGAACATGAAACCGACTCCCACTGCTGCCGCGCCGCCCGCCCGTCCGCCCCATCAGATCGGACCGCCCGCCGGGCCAGAGAGGAGCTCCCGATGAGACAGGGTCCTCTGGCCGGCCGCTATCCGGCAGCGGCCGCGATGGTGATCTTCGCCCTCGTGCCCTACCTGGGGCTGTCGGCCGCGCTCCAGCCGCTGGCTCCGAGCATCGGCGAGCAGCTTCACATGAGCGCGCAGACGATGAGCCTCGGGCTCGGGCTCGCCAACGCCGGCTACGCCGTCGGGACAGTCCTCGCCGTCCAGTTCGCCCAGCTCTTCCCGCAGCGGCGGATGATGGTCCTCTACGCGGCGCTGCTCGTGATCGGGTCCGTGCTGGCAGCGGCCGCGCAGAACCCGGTGATGTTCATCGCCGGCCACGTGCTCCAGGGCCTGTGCACAAGCCTTCTCTTGATCGCGGCCGTTCCCCCGCTGGCGATCGGTTTCGGACTGCCCAGGATCCGCTCGACCGCGGTGATCATGAACGTCTGCATCTTCGGCGCAGTCGCGCTTGGGCCCACCGTCGGCGGCATCCAGGCAAGCGCCGGCGGCTGGCGGCCGCTGTTCTGGATCGTCGCCGCCATCTCCCTGGCCGCGCTCGTTCTCTCGGTGCTGACCTTCGAGGACGCTCCGCCCGCCGACCGGGACGCGCCCCGGGCGCCGCTGGTGCTCGGCCTCGCCGCGGCCGGCTGCGTGGCCGCCTTCTACGGCGCCTCGGAGCTGCTCACCCACCCGTTCCTCGATGCCCAGACGTTCGTGCCGCTGGTGGGCGGGCTCGCGCTCATCGTCATCCTGATCGTCAACCAGTACCGCAGCAAGCATCCGCTGCTGACGATTCGCAGCATGCTGACCAGCACGATTCCGGTGGCCGGGATCGTCGTCGCCCTGGCCGCGGCAGCGGCGTCGGTGACCGCGACCGATCTCACCGCCAACGCGCTGGCGCCGCACTACACCCCGCTTCACCTCGGGCTGCTCTTCCTCCCCGAGCTGGCCGGCGCCCTGCTGACCGCGGCGATCCTCGGCGTCGTGCTCAAGCGACGCCAACTGCACTACCTCCCTTTGGTGGGCATGGCGTTCCTCGCGGCCGGCATCGGGGTGTTTCGCATCCACGTCCCGTCGACGCAGGCGCTCACCCTGGTCGGCTCAGGACTCACTGGGATCGGTCTCGGCGCAGCGGTCGCGCCGGCGCTGTTCGTCGCCGGCTTCTCGCTGCCGGCCGCGAGTCTGCAGCGCGTGTTCGCGATCGTCGAGTTGCTGCGGGCGGTCGCCGCGTTCCTGGTCGCACCGGTGCTCGCGCACTTCGCCGCCACCGTCGGCGGTAACCCAACGGCCGGCACCGAGATCGTGCTCTGGATCGGCCTCGGGATCGCCATCGGCGGGGCTGGCATCGCCGTCCTGCTCTACGCGCTTGGCGGCGCCCGCGCGCACACCCCAGACCTCCGCAGGTTCATGGACGGCGAGGGCGCCGCGTGGTACTCCCCACCGCTCCTCGCCGCCGTCCGCAACCGCCGGCGCCATCCTACGCTGGCTCAGGAGCCGGCATGACCACCACCACGCAATCACCGAACCCCGTGCGCGGACCCATCGTCTTCGCCTACGACGGGTCTGACCTCGCCAAGCTCGCCATCGCCGAAGCCGGTCAGCAGCTGGAGGCAGGACGAGCCGCTCTCGTCCTAACCGTCTGGCAACCGTTCGACGTCGGGTTCGTGCCCGCCGCCGAGGTGCAATTCGACGCCGCGCAAGTCTCCGAGGTCCAGCAAGCGGCCGAGCTGACCGCCGCCGAGGGAGCTGCGCTGGCCCAAGCAGCGGGATTCGACGCGCGCAGCGCCGAGGTGGAGGGGGCGCCCACCTGGAAGGGCATCGTCGAGGTAGCCGATGAGCACGACGCAAGCCTCGTCGTGCTCGGCTCGCACGGACGCACCGGGCTCGCCGGCGTCCTCATCGGCAGCGTCGCCGAGGCCGTCACTGCCCACTCACGCCGCTCCGTCCTGATCGTCCACCGCCGCGAGCCACAGGATCGAACCTCAGCCGACGCCAAGCTCAGGACCGAGAAGGACTCAGCATGAGTCCTAAGGGGATAACGGTCGCGCCAGCGCGTCGCGTGCCTCGGATTCGGTCGCGTAGGCACGCAGGCTGGCGATCTGTCCATCGTGGACCTCAGCGATAAGGAACCGCTCCGGCAGCTCGAGCTCGTCACCCCCGACCGGGTGCACGTGCGCAAGGACGCGGTCGCCCTCTTCGACGAACGCGCTGACGGACACCGCGCCGTTGGCGAGCCACCCGATCCGCATCCGTGCCAGCGCCTCGTCGCGTCCGGCGCAGCGGGGGATCTGCCCCTCCTCGTCGGGCAGGCCACGCCAGTCGATGTCGGCCGCCACGATCGGCTCGAGATCGTCGAACCGTCCCTCTGAGACGGCCGTAAACGCCGCCGTCACCGTCCGCATCGCCGCTCCCGGCTGGCGGACCCGAGATCGCGCGATCCGCTCCGCTGCCGACGCGCGCGGCCGGTGAGGTCGCTCGAGCGCTTCAAGCAGCTCTTGCGCGTCGCGCTGACCGTGATGCTCAGCCCATCCGGCCGGGGTTGCGTCATGGCCCGAGTCGAGGACGTTCACGTCTGCGCCGTGCTCCACGAGCAGTCTGATCACGGGGAGGTTGCCGCGCATCGCGGCCTCGTGCAGCGGCGCGGTCCGCGACCGCGCGTTGACATCGAACCCGAGCTCGATCAGCAGCGCGACTGCTTCATAGCTGTCCTGCTCGGCCGCGCGGACGAGCTGGTCCGGGCATCGCTCGATCGCTCGCTCGCGCAGGCCCGGGTCGCCCGCCAGCAGTCGCTCGACCGCGGTCCGGTCGCCGGACATCGCGGTCGCGATCAGCTCGTCGACCTGATCGTGCTCCCAGGATGCGCCCGCGTCGAGCAGCAGGGCCACGATGTCCATGTGCCCGTTCAGTGCCGCCTCCTGCACCGGCGAGCGTCCCTGATAGATCGGGTGCGTCATCTCCCGCCCCTCGGGATCCACCCCGCGGGCGAGCAGCCGCCGGACCCGGTCGGTGAGCCCGTTACTGGCCGCGGCGACCAACAGATCCTCGAGCATCTTCCGCGGCGAGTCCTGACGCTCGCCGAGCCGCCGGCGCCACGGGCCACCGTCACCGGTACCCAACCCGAACTCGAACAGCAGCTCAAGCCAGTCCTCACCGGCGCTGGGGCCCCAGCCCTGGTTGTAGAGCGCCTGCCCATCGTTCGCATCCGCACCCGCCGCCAACAGCAGACGCGCGAGCGCAAGCTCCTCCGGGTGCTTCGGGATCGTGCCGCCGCCACTCAGACGCGCCGGTCAATGCGGTGAACGGCGGGATCAACCCCTCCCACAGATAGCCGGCGTTCGGATCGGCGTCGTGCTCCAACAGCAACCGTGCGACCGCGACCCCGGAGCGACCCGGCCCGAGAGGGACGCGCGAATAGGTCAGATAGAGCAACGGCTCCCACCCGAACGGGCCGCCCACCAACGACGCCTGCGATCGGTCGCGGTCCAGCAGCTCGCGGGCGGCGTCAGCCTCCCCGGTCGCAGCGATCGTGTGGATGCTCGCGCGCGCCAGCCAATCATGCTGCTCGAGCAGCGACTGCGCGCGCCGGAACCGATCCGGATCATCATCGCCGTAGTTCAGGCACGCCAGCCGGAGGAACTCATCGACCACCGCCTGCTCATCGGTGAGCGGCCCCCCGACCGGCTGCTCGTGCGGGGAGCGGGCATAACGCGCGACCAACTCCAGATGCGCCTTCAGCTTCGGCCAGCTCGAGAACCCGAACTGACGGGCCACCACCAGCTGCGCATCGGCGCGCGTGAAACCGTCAAGCGCCGGAGAGCCGGCCCGCGCCTCGGACAGGCGCGGGTGGAACTCGCGCACAACCTCGGCGGCGCCGGCGTCGCCGGCGCGAACCGCCCGCTGAAACGACTTCGCGCCGTTCTTCAGCTGCTCGAGGTTGGCATTACCGGGAAGACCGCGGGATGGCACAAAGGCCTCCTTTCACCAGGAGCCCGGAGTCCGCAATCTGGGCCGGAAAGGAGACACCGACTACCAGCACAACCACAACCTGCAGGCGGGCTTCGCCCTTTCCGCGGACCGGCAGCGTCCTGCGCGCGCTCCGATCATAACTCGCCACCGCGCATCGAGCAGCAGGCGCGTGACCGAGCCGTCAGCTTGCCGGCCTGACGGGCGATCGAGAGGGTCGCCCGTGTGCAGCTGCGGCCACTCGAAACCGGGCTCTGGGGGCATGCGGCGACGGCAGGTCTAAGAGCCCCGGGTCCTGCTCTTTGCTCGGTCAGTCACCCACACCAGGCGGCAGGGCGGATTCCGTGCCAACCGGGGAGGGCTGTTGGCGTGGAACGGGCCCGCCAGCACCAGCGATCGGCAGGTCGCCTTCCAGCACTTCCACATATTCAACGGCGGCGCGGGCGTCGACTGCCCGTGACCGCCGGACGTTGTGTCCGCGCTACGTCGCGCGGATGGTGGTCCGCGTCCCGCGCGTGTTCTGCGCGATCACGGTGAGGCGAAGGGGGCGGAGCCGGTGCGCTCTGGCCGCGCGTTTAAGAGCTTTGCTCTCCGCCACCCCGGCGCTCCCGATCGTCACCGTGAAGCTCGAGACGCCACGGCGGAGCTTGATCGTGAGCCGGCGACCGGAGAGGACCAGCGACTTGATGCGCGCCCCCTTCACGGATACGCCCGCAACGTGATGATGGCGGGCGACGAAGCTCAGCCCGGTGGGCAGCTCGACCGTGACCGCGCTGAGTGCGGGGGCGCCCTTGGTCGTCCTCATCTTGAACGTGAGACTTGGATGGCCGGTGGCCAGGGCGGAGTAGCGCAGACGGCTGAGGTTCGCGTGCCCGACGGTGACGCCGGCGACGCTCGAGCCGTTGAGGCTGCCGCCGCTCCCGGTCGCGCCGCCTGAACCGGACCCGCCCGACCCGCCGCTGCCCGAACTGCTGCTCGTCCCCGGGCAGCCGACGACGGCGAAGTTGGCCGGGGCTTTCACCGTCCTGTCGCCGTTCTGATCGGTCAGCGTGGCCGTCGCGGTTCCCGAGGGGGCGTTACACGTCGAGAGGAACAGCCCCTCGGGGCCCGCGTTGAGGTTCACCGCCAGGTTGGTCAACGGGATATCGGGCAGCCCGCCGAAGGTCGCGGTGTTCTTGGCCAGGTCGACGGCTCCGGTCAGGGTCAGCGGGAAGGGCGAGGGGAACACCAGCGTGAGCGACACCCCGCTCGAGTTGCCGGTGAGGTAGGCGGCGCCCGTGAGCGTTGAGGGGTATAGCGGTGAGGTCGCGCTAGCCGAGCCCACGCTCTGGCATGTGCCCGAGGCGAGGCTGAGGCAGAGCGCCTTGATCGACTCGAGGTTGGGGCCCAGCACGGCCGTCGGGAAGGCGAGCGACACCGAGCGACTCGGTGCCTCGCTGGCGTTCTGGGTGACGGTCGTCCCGAGGGTGACCTGCCGGTCTGCGCTGTCGCGGGTCGCCGTGACCCTGAACGCCGGGGCGTAGGACAGGGCCGAGCACCCGGTCACCGACAGCGGCGCGCTGACCGTGTGGACGGTTGCATCGCTGTAGGAGTCGGCGGACACGGTGAGCCTGGCCGGCATCGCCGGACAGGTCGCCGGGTAGCGCAGACCCTGAAACGTGCTCTTGATCTCGGTCACGGAGATCGTCACCACCGGTACGGTGAAGCCCGAGAGTGTGAGCTGGTCTGGCAGGCCGAGGTTGATGGTCACGCCGACCCCGTTGGGGTCCCCCGTGGGGCGGACCTTGATCTCGCCGGTCGACCCGAGCTGCTCGTTGAGACCGAGCACGTTCCCGATCACGGTCAAGCCGGCCAGGTCCCCGGCCTTCGGGGGCGGGACCAGGTAGAAGGTGACCGGTACCTGGATGCCGGCGGGAAGACCGAGGACGAGCACGTCCGGATCAGCAGTCACCGTCCCCGAACCCACTTCGCACGTGGTCCCCGAGGTGTTCGCGGTCTTCAGGCAGGAGCCGCCGTTGATCGCGGCGTTGGCCAGCAGTCCCGGCGGCAGGTTGATCGTCAGGTTGTGGGCCGAGTCGGTGCCGGTGTTGGTGAACTTGAGATCCAGGCCCAGATTGGCGGTCGATCCGGCAGCCTTGCCGGCGCTTTGGTCGAGGCTGACCGACGGGGTAATGGAGGCCTGAGCCGCCGCCGCGAGGACGAGGGACGAGACGACGGCGGTCGTGAGGGCGACGGCGCGATTGACGAAGTGGGGCATGTCGATTCCTTTCGTCTACAGGCCGAGGTGGGTGACCTGGACGAGCATCGTGGTGCGCTTGCCCGTGGCGCTCTGGGCGATGACGCGCAGCGCCAGGCGCTTGAGCTTGTGCGCCGCGGCCTTCTTGCGCAACGCTGCGCTCTCGCGCAGCGCTGTGCCGGTCAGCGTGACGCCGAGGCTCGACACCGGACGTTTGAGCGTGATCACGAGGCGGCCATGCGTGACGGCCAACGACTTGACTGTGGCGCCGGTGACCCGGACGCCCTTGACCGTGAGCTTGTGGCCGGTCCGGTGGGTGATCAGGCTCAGCCCGCTCGGGAGCTCGACGGTGAGCGCGCGGAGCTTGGCGGCGGCCTTGGCCACCTTGAGCCGGAAGCTCATCGAGGGGTGGCCCGCTTTGAGGCCGGCCGCAGACGGGTTCGTCAGCGCGGTGCCTCCGGTGGTGGTGCCCCCGCCCGTCCCCCCGGACGACGGGCAGCCGGCAATGGTGAAGTTGGCGGGGACCGTCGCGGTCTTATCGCCGTTCTGGCTGGTGAGGGTGGCCGAGGCCGTGCCCGTCGGGTCGTGACAGAGCGTGAGGAACAGTCCATCCGGCCCGCCGTCGAGCGTGACCATGAGGCTGGTGAGCGGAATATCTGGCAGCCCGGTGAAGCTGGTGGTGTTCGAGGCCAGATTGACCGAGCCCACGAGCGTGAGTGGGAACGGCGGCGGGAACACCAGCGTCAACGTGAGACCGGTGATCGTGCCTGTGAGGTAGGCGTGGCCCGTGAGCGGGTGCGGATACAACGGCGAGGCCGCGGTCGCGGAACCGACGGGGGTGCACGTGCCGCTCGCCAGGTTCTGGCAGAGCCGCTGCAAACCCTGGACGCTGCCTCGCAGCTGTGCGTACGGCAGCGCCAGCGCCACGGAGCGGCTCGGCGCCTCGGTCGCGCTCTGCGTGACGTCGGTCACCACTTGGACCCGATTGTCGGCGGTGTCGCGCGTGGCCGTCACGGCGAACGACGGCGAATACGACAGTGAGGAGCAGCCCGTGACCGAGAGCGGCGCACTCGCGGTCTTGACCGTCGAATCGCCATAGGAGTCGGCGGCCACCGTGACCGGCTGGGGGGTCGAGGGGCAGGTGGTGGGATAGCGCAGCCCATCGAACGTGCTGCTGATCTCATGGATTGCGATCGGCACGCCGTAGAGCGAGTTGGGCAGCTGGAACTCGATCGTCACGCCCACGCCGTCAGGGTCGCCCGAGGGACGGACCTTGATGTCTGCGGTTGAGCCGATCTGCGTGCCGTTGCTGTTCACCGCGAGTCCGGCGAGGTCTCCGGCCGCCGGCGGCGGGACGAGATCGAAGGTCACGTTGGTGGGGATCGGCACGCTGCCATAGGCATAAGCGGTGACGGTCCCGCTGCCGACCTCGCACGTGCTGTCGTTGAGATCAGCGGTTTTCAGGCAGGCGCCCCCGGCGAGCGAGGCGTCGGCCAGCAGACCGGGAGGCAGGCTGAGCGTCATGCTGGCGGGAGAATCGCTGCCGCTGGGCGCAAACGTGAGGTCAACGCCGAGGTTCGCCGTGGCGCCGGCAGCCTTGCCGGCGCTCTGGTCGAGGCTGATCGCCGGTGTGATCGACGCCATCGCGCTGGGCGCCAGGCCTCCCAAGCCGCTGACGACGACAACGCTCACGAGGAGGATCCGTCGCGTTCTGGGTGACATCAGGCCATCTCTCCTCTGCCGCGGGGCTGCATCTTGATCCCGGACCTGCCGGCGCCCCAAACCCGACGCTCAGGACTCCGGTACGACGATGGCCCATTATGAGGCACGAGGCCCCTCAGGGACCCCACACGCATCCTCCGCCGCCCGCAACTACCGACCCGGGCTCCTCTTGCCCTGAACCGCCGCGGCAAGCTCGGGCGACTGATGCGCCCGGCTCTTGGTCGGCCTGGTCGGGGTGCGTTTGAGATGAGTCGGACCTGGGTACGCGCTGGGCTGGGAGAGACGGTCCAAGAGCTGATGTGCCGCTGCGGCCACGCGCGCCAATCGCGTGGGCCATCGGCCAGGCCAAGGGGCCTACGCCTCGTCAGGCCATCCAGGAGAGGGAGGGAGTCACATGCATTCATCCGGGTCACTCGGGCGACGGTTGCTCGCCGTGGCGGGGGTCGCGCTCGCTGCCGCGGCGGTCGCCGCACCGACCGTGGGCGCGACGGGGCGTCGCAGCACCGACGCGGCGCGCCCACACGACGCGCAGCCGCTGCCATACCAGAACGCGGTACTACCGATTAGTCAGCGGGTCCAGGACCTGCTGTCGCGGATGACGCTGGCCGAGAAGATCGGTCAGATGACCCAGGCTGAGCGCGCCAGCGTGGACACCGACACGTCAAAGATCACCACGGACAATCTCGGAAGCCTGCTGTCGGGCGGCGGCTCGGTGCCGACGCCCAACACCCCGACGGCGTGGGCCGACATGGTCGACCGCTATCAGTCGGCGGCGCTCGCCACACGGCTGCACATCCCCATCCTCTACGGCATCGACACCGTGCACGGCGACGGGAACATGTACGGCGCGACGGTCTTCCCGCATGACATCGGCCTCGGCGCCAGCCGTGACCCACGGCTGGTGTACGACGTAGAGCACGTCGCCGCCGAGGAGACGCGGACGACGGGGCCGCAGTGGGTCTTCGCCCCCTGCATCTGCGTCGCGCGCGACGACCGCTGGGGCCGGACCTATGAGTCCTTCGGCGAGGACCCCAGCCTCGTCAAGATGATGGAGACCGCGATCGACGGCTTCCAGGGCCCTCCCGGGCACCTCTCGGATCCCGACCGCGTCATGGCCACCGCCAAGCACTTCGCGGGCGACGGCCTGACCACCTACGGCACCGGGTCCAATGACCAGACGACCGGCAACTATCCCATCGACCAGGGCGTTGACCAGGTCAGTCACGCCACGTTCGACCGGCTCGCGCTATCGCCGTATGTGCCCGCGGTACGTCAGCACGACGTGGGCGCCGTTATGCCGTCCTACTCCGACGTCCAATGGGACGGGGTTGGCAACCGCATCAACATGCACGCCAACCGGGATCTGATCACCGGCTGGCTGAAGGGCGCGCAGGACTTCGGCGGAATTGTGATCTCGGACTACAACGGCATCGATCACATCAATCCGGAGGCCGGTCCGGACTCGGATCCGGCGGTGTTCGCCATGAGGGTGCAGGCGGGCGTGATGGCCGGCATCGACATGTTCATGCAGCCGCAGAACTTCGAGACGTTCGAGTCGACGCTGACCGATCTGGTCAATTCGGGCCAGGTTCCAATGTCGCGCATCGATGACGCGGTGACGCGGATCCTGACCAAGAAGTTCCAGCTGGGGCTGTTCGAGCATCCCTACACCGACCGCCGATACATCAACCAGGTCGGCGACGCGGCCCATCACGCGCTGGCCCGCCGAGCGGCCTCCGAGTCCCAGGTGCTGCTCAAGAACGATCGGCAGGTCCTTCCGATCCAGGGCCATCGCGACATCTACGTGGCCGGCTCGAACGCCGATAACATCGGCAACCAGGCTGGCGGCTGGACGCTGACCTGGCAGGGCGGCTCGACCAACGTGATCCCCGGCACGACGATCCTCGACGGGATCCGCCAGGACGCCCGCGGCACTGTCACCTACAGCGAGGACGCCTCAGCGCCGATCCCGCGCAATGCCACTGGCATCGTGGTCGTCGGCGAGACTCCGTACGCGGAGGGCTACGGCGACGTCAACGGCCCGCAATGGGCGTTTGACCCCGGCGACAATGGCGTGCCGCGGCCGGTCAAGGACATGCAGCTCTCGGTCGCGGACAAGGCGGCTCTGGACAAGGTGTGCGCGGCGGCGAAGCGGTGCGTCATGGTCATCGTCTCTGGCCGTCCGCTGATCCTCGACCCAGCCCAGCGCAATGAGACCGACGCGATCGTGGCATCGTGGCTGCCGGGCAGTGAGGGCGCCGGTGTAGCCGACGACCTGTTCGGGGTCCGGCCGTTCACCGGCAAGCTGCCCGTGTCCTGGCCGCGGACTCTCGCGCAGGAGCCGATCAACGTCGGCGACCCCCACTACAACCCGCTGTATCCCTACGGCTACGGCCTCAGGACCCACGTCGGACACGCATACGGCAGCGCGAGCGACTGAACGTCGAGGTGGCGGCCCGCTCGGCGGGCCGCCACGTCCCGCTCACCGGGCTCTTGATCTGCTCTGGGGCGCCGCGCTTGATGAGCATCGAGGACGCCACTAGGTCACTGCGCCGGTGGCCGACACGATGCCTAGAGTGTTCAAGGGCCCCCGCGGCGCGTGCTCGGAAGGTATGCGCTACGGCGTCAGTTTGAAGCCGCGGGCGCGACGCCGCTTTCGAACAGCTCTTTGAACTTCTCGTGGTCTACCGGCACCTGCTTGGCAGTCTGCCGGCGCGCCACGATTGCAAACAGCTTGCCGATGCCGTGACCCTCGAGGTCGAGCTCGACGTTCATGCGTGAGCTCGACTCGCCCAGCAGATCGACCGTATATGTGCCGATGGGACGAAGCGGGCCGGTGGTGCCGCGGAATGAGGCTTTGCGCGGAGAGTCGTGCTCCGTGATCTCGTATGAGATGTCTCGCGGTCCTCCAGGAACGTTGCGGCGCTCTACCACTCGCGTACCTACGCGCGTGGGGCCTTCGGTGGTGAACAAGCGATTCGCTACGTCGACACCACGCGCCGCCGCGTTCGCTTCACCCCATTGCTGTCGGCGCTGTCGCAGGACCTACGGGAATGGTTCCTCGCCTCGGGGCGACCTGCCGCCCGCCAGCCGGTGTTCCCGGCCCACGACGGTGACTTCTGGGACCAGGACGACTGGCGAAATTGGCGCAAGCGGATCTGGCTCGGGGAGCCCAAGCGACCCCGCCCCGACCGAACCCATCCGACCCCTCCGCGGATCGGCTGCGCCCCGCCCGGTACGCGTCCGCGCGACTTGCGCTCCAGCTACATCACCCTCCGCGTTTACGAGGGCATCCCGCTCACGCAGATCGGGCGCGAGGTCGGGACCAGCGTGCGGATGATCGAGGAGCACTACGCCGGCGTGATCGCGAATTGGAACGGCAAGCGGGTCCCTGCCGAGCGGCAGATCTGGGCTGCCCGCCGAGCTAATGGACGCGAAATGGACGCGGAGCCGAAGACGAAAGGAGAAGGGAATGCAGAAAATGCCTGCTAATCCAACGAAGCCCTCTGTCGGACTCGAACCGACGACCCCTTCCTTACCATGGAAGTGCTCTACCAGCTGAGCTAAGAGGGCGCTCGGGGTGAGGGTATCGGGTCTGGGGCGCTGGCGATGGCAGAGACCGTGCGGTGGCGAGGCCGCTCGCGGCGAAGCGGCGGACGCGTTGCGCCCGCCGCTTCTCGGTTGCGAGATCCGCTCTGAAACCGTGCGTTGACCTAATGGGCCGCCTGGCGCGCGTGCTTGGGCAGCCAGAAGACCGCCGCGCAGGCCGCGACCAGGAACGCCACCGCGATGAGCAGGGCGTGGTTGGCGGCGCCGACGAAGGCCGCGGCGCCGTGGCCGGTGCCGACCGCGTCAAAGAGGACCGTGCCGACGACCGCGATCCCCAGCGACATCGAGAGCTGCTGGACTGACTCGAGCAGCCCCGAGGCCGAGCCGACCTGGTGCGGCGCGACGCCGGCGAGGATGACATCGAACATGGGGACGAACACCATGCCCATCCCGAAGCCGGTGATCGCCAGCGGGCCGGCCAACTCCCAGGCGGTGAGGCCGCCGCCCGACGAGCGCATGACCAGGTCGACCACGATGAGGCCGATCGCCATGGTCACGATCCCGATCTGCATCGTGCCGCGGCCGATCCGGGCCAGCAGCGCTGACGAGGTGATCGAGCCGCCGATCGCGGCGACCGGGATCGCCACGGTGGCCACGCCGCAGGCCAGCGGCGAGAAGCCCAGCCCGACCTGGAACATCACGTTGAGCGCGATCATCATCCCGCCCATCGCCCCGATGAACCCGACCACGACGGCGAGGCCGGCGACGTAGGGACGGCGGCGCAGGAGCGACGGCTCCACCAGCGGCGTCCGGCCCTGGCGCGCGCGGCGGTGCTGGAGCACGCCGAACGCCCCGAGCGTCACCGCGCCGGCCGCCAGCAACGCGAACGACCACGCCGGCCAGCCCTGGGACCGTCCCTCGATCAGCGGGTAGACGAGGGCGACGCTGCCCACGATCGCCATCAACACGCTCACCGCGTCGAGCCGCAGGCCCGGCGTTGCCGGCGCCACGCGCGGCAGGTAGCGGCGGCCCGCGACGATCGCGATCAGGCCGATCGGGATGTTGACGAGGAAGATCGCCCGCCAGCCGGTGCCCAGCACATCGAGGTTCACCAGGCCGCCGCCCAGCAGCGGACCGGCGACCGCGGCCAGGCCCATGACGGGACCGAAGACGCCGAACGCCTTCTGCTGGCCCTCGTCGCCGAACAGCTCGCGGATGAGCCCGAAGCCCTGGGGCACCATGATCGCCGCGAGCGCTCCCTGCACCGCCCGGCCGGCGATCAGCGCGGTCGAGGTCGGCGCCAGCGCGCACAGCGTCGACGCCCCGATGAAGCCGCCCATCCCGACGAGCAGCACCCGGCGGCGGCCGAACGCGTCACCGAGGCGGCTGCCGACCAGGAGCATCGCGGACATGGCGAGGGTGTAGGCGGCGGTGATCCATTCCAGCGAGGCGTAGGAGCCGCCGAGATCGCGCTGGATCGCCGGTGCGGCGGTCTGGGCGATCGTCGAGTCCAACAGGTCCATCACTGCCGAGGCCAGCACAACGAGGAAGCCCAGCCACGCGACGCTGGGGCGGGGCCGCGTCCGAGCCGCGACCGGGGAATAAGTGGAGATGGTGGTGGTTGACATGGCCGGAATGCTCTCGATAATTGAGGTCTATTCCGGTCCTCAATTGGGTCGAGAAAAGTCCCTTGCGGACAACTTTGGTCCGCAATTACTGGGAGGCTTCGCCGCATCATGGTTCAGACATCCGCGCGCCTTCTGGCGCTCCTCTCACTCCTCCAGGTCCGGCGCGAATGGACCGGTCAGGAGCTGGCCAATCGCCTCGAGGTGACCCCCCGCACGATCCGCCGCGACGTCGACAAGCTGCGCTCCCTCGGCTACCCCGTGGAGGCCGCCCCGGGGGTGGCCGGCGGTTACCGACTCAGCGCTGGGGGCGAGCTCCCGCCCCTGCTGCTCGACGACGCCGAGGCGGTCGCCGTGGCCGTGGGGCTGCGGACCGCCGCCTCGGGCTCGATCGCCGGGATCGAGGAGACGTCCGTGCGCGCGCTGGCCAAGCTCGAGCAGGTCCTCCCCTCACGGCTGCGCCGGCGCGTCAGCGCGCTCAGCAACGCCACCTCGGCGTTCGCCATCGACGGTCCCCGGATCGACGCCGACGTCCTGGCGACGCTGGCCTCCGCGTGCCGGGACGGCTCCCGTCTGCAGTTCCCCTACGTCGCACGCGATGACAAGGCCAGCCGCCGCAACATCGAGCCCTCCGCGGTGGTCTACAGCGGCCATCGCTGGTACCTGGTCGCCTTCGACCTCGACCGCGACGACTGGCGCACGTTCCGCCTGGACCGGATCAAGGGCCGGGTGCGCGAGGCTGGTCGCGGCCGGCGGCGCACCGTCCCCGGCGGGGACCCGGCGGCCTACGTGCAGCAGCAGCTGCGGCGTCGGGGCGTTCCCGAGGACGCCGTGCCCGGCCGCGTACGGGTGGCGCTCGCCGCCGACGACGCGGGGCGGCGGATCCCGTCGCGCTATGCGACCGTCGAGCCCGACGGCGAGGACGCCTGCGTCGTGAGCACGCGAGGCCACTGGTCACGGGAGTTCCTGGTGTGGATGGCGCTCCTGGACGCGCCGATGCAGGTGCTCAGCCCGCCCGAGCTCGTCGACGCCGCCCGGTCGATGGTGACCCGGCTCGCCGCCGCCGCATGACCAGCGCCGCCGCGTGACCGGGGGCCACCACGTGACCAGCGCCGCGGCGTAACCGGCGGCGCGGCGCGGGTCAGGCCCCGTAGGCGGAGCGCAGCAGCGACATCATCGCCGGCGCAGTCGAGGGCCCGATCGGCGAGCCGCTGGAGTCCGCGAACCCGATCTCCAGGTGCGGCCCCGACGAGATGCCGACGATCCCGTAGCCGACCTGGGAGATGACCTGGCCCTGGCCGACGTGGGTGCCGATCGGCGTCCAGTCGCCAGGGCCGGCGTGGCCGTAATAGACGTAGTCGTGTCCGGCGAGCGGGCTGTCGCAGTGCAGCACCGGCGCCGAGGGGCCGAACCCGCCGATGCCGTGCAGCACGACGGTGCCGCTGCAGACCGCCAGCTCAGGGGTCCCGCCGGGCGCGGCGATGTCGACGCCGTCGTCCAGTGACCACTCGGCCGGCGGTGAGACGTCGGCCTTGGGCATCGGGAACTCGAAGCCGTGCGACACGGGGCCGTGTGCGACCGGACGCTGGGGCGCTCCCGCGGTCGACGACGAGGGCGGCGGCGCCGCGCGTTGCGCCGCCTGGAGCGAGGCCAGCTGCTTGGTGAGCGAGGCCACCTGCGCCTTGGCGCCGGCCAGCTGCCCGGCCTTCGCCGACGCCGTCTGGGCGGCGGCGAGGCGCTGGGACACGAGGCGCACCCTGAGCCCCGCCACCTGGTTGCGGTCAGCCAGGGCCTGCTCAGCCAGCTGGTTGGCGTGCGCCGAGAGTGTCCCGAGCCGGATCGCCTCCGCTGACACGGCCCGCCGCGCCGCCGAGACGTCGCCGACGATCCGCGCGTTCTGTTGGCCGATGCGCTGGGCGAAGGCCAGGCGCTCGAGCAGGTCGTTGAAGCCGGTGGCCTCCAGCACGACGTCGACGATGTCGGGCCGTGCCCCCTCATAGCCGCCGACGAGCTGCTGCGCCAGGACCCGCTGGTCGGCGGCGACGATCGCCTCCAGCTGCGCCAGCCTGGCCTGCGCGGACGTCAGCTGGCTGCGCACTCGCAGCAGCGCATTGCGCTTGGCGTCGAGGTCGCTCTGTATCCCCGCGAGCCGGCTCGACAGCGACGCGATGCCCGCGTCGAGCTGGTTGACCCGTCCCTTGGCCGCGGCGACGGCGCCGGCGAGGTTGGTGACACGGGCGCGGCCGGTGGACAGCTGCTGCGTGAGCTGCCCGCTGCCCGCCGCGTGCGCGAACGGAGCACCTGAGACGGTCAGCCACACCGCCACCACGGCGAGCGCACCGACCGCGCACGCCGCCACGCGCAGCGGTGAGAGATCCCCGTGTCGTCGTGGTCTGTGTGAGTGCCGCATCGGTGCGGATTGGGCGCCGCTTCTGCCGGCTCGTCAGCCGGCGGGCGATGAACCTAACACCCGTCACGCGCGCGGTATGAAGGTCGCCTGGCATGCACGAAAAGCTGCAGCCCGCGGAGGGCCAGACGCTGAGGGCCCGGGCCGCAGGTGGCGGTCTTAGTCGCGGCTGACGCGCACGACGTGCAGGTCGCGCGGGGTGCCGTGGGCGCGCAGGCGCTTGGGCCGGCTGGTGCGCAGGCCGCTGGCGTCGACCCGCGCCAGCAGCGCGTCGGAGACGAGCACCTGATCGGCCTTGGCGGCCTCCCCCACGCGCGCGGCGATGTTGACGTCGACGCCCAGGTAGTCCCCGCCGAGCTTGCGCGGGGAGCCCCAGTGCACGCCGACGCGCATGCTCGGCCGGTAGCCGTCGATCTCGATGTCGCCCACCTCGTCCTGGGCGTCGAGCGCGGCCTCGAGAGCCGCCTGGGCCGAGAGGAAGGTGGCCATCACGCCATCGCCAAGGCGCTTGACGATCCGGCCCTCATGGCCGACGACCGTCGTCTCCACGCGCGTCCCGACCTCCCGCAGCAGCGCGAGCGCCGGCTCGTCGCCGGCCTTGAGCGCCCACGACGAGAAACCGACCAGATCGGTGAACATCACCGCCATCTCCTGGGTGCCGCGCCCGCGGCCCGTCGCCTCGGAAAGTGACTGCCACACCTGCAACCCGGCGAACCCCAGCTCCTGGAGCACGCTCTTGCGGTCAGGCTGGAGCGCGGACACCGTGCGCCCGAGCACCTCGACGGGCTGACCGCCCGCCGTGGACAGCGGGTCGCCGAACTGCTCGTCGCCGGGCAGCTGGCGGCGCAGCCGGCGGGTGGCGTTCAGCAGCGCCGAGTGCGAGTCGGCCTGGACGGCGAACCGCCGCACCCGTCGCGCTCTGTCCGAGCCGTTCGACGCGGCCGCGAGGTCCGTGTCCGAACAGTTCTTTTGGGACGCCTCAGGAGTCTCGAGTTCGTCGGATTCCATGAGCAAACACCGGCCGAAAGGCCCGGAGTGGCGGGAGCAGGATTCGAACCTGCGAAGGCTGAGCCAACGGATTTACAGTCCGTCCCCTTTGACCGCTCGGGAATCCCGCCGGGGCGCGCTGAGTCTAGCGAGACACCGTCGCGTGGAGTGGCACGCCGCGCTCGATTTCGAACCGCTCGTACTTCGGGCCGCCGAGGTTGAGGCCGCTGCCGCCACCCACCTCGTCGGCTGGTATCAGCCACCTTCGGCCATCACCAACTACGACGAAGAGGTAGTCGTATTGCGACGGATCAAGCGTCTTGACCAGCCCGCTCCAACTGCGGTTACCGCCGCGGGTGCAGAGCGTGATGCCCCAACGACCGTTGTGAAAGTACGAAGACGTCTTGACCTGCACCCTCTTGGGGCCGTCGCCCCAATCGGCAACGAGGTCGAAGTGAGGGTTGTTGTGAAACAGCGGTATGAAGACCGAGGCGCCACGTTCGCCGAACCACAGCGCGGCGGAGAGCTCACCCTTATCGCCCTGTCCGCGAGGATTGCGTTTTGTCGTTTGCATGTCCAAAGACTACGCGCCGCTCCGGACGGAAAAGCCCTGCAAAATGTAACTTTTTCGTCACATTTTCAAGGCGCACCCGCCACCCAGCCGGCGCGCCCCGAGATCAGCTACGACGCGTCGCGCAACCGCTGCGCCTCCGGCAGCGCCTCGAGCTTCTTGAGCGTGTGGTTCTCGATCTGCCGGATCCGCTCGCGCGTCACGTTGAACGCCCGCCCCACCTCTTCCAGCGTGTAGGGGCGCTCGCCGGTGAGCCCGAAGCGCATCTCGATCACCTCGCGCTCGCGCTCGGGCAGCGCGGCCAGCGCGCGGCGCAGGTTCTCACGACGCAGGCGCTCGGCGGCGAGCTCGAACGGCGACTCGGCGGTCTGGTCCTCGACGAAGTCACCCAGGGCGGAGTCGTCCTCCTCCCCCACCGGCTTCTCGAGCGAGATCGGCTGCTGGGCCATGCGCAGCACGTCGCGGACCTCGCGCACGGTGGTCTCGAGCTCGGTGGCGATCTCCTCGGGGGTGGGCTCTCGGCCGAGCTGCTGGATGAGCTGGCGCTCGACGTGGACCACCTTGTTGAGCTTCTCCACCATGTGGACGGGGATGCGGATCGTCCGGCCTTTGTCGGCGATCGCGCGCGTCACCGCCTGGCGGATCCACCACGTCGCGTAGGTGGAGAACTTGTAGCCACGGCGGTAGTCGAACTTCTCCACCGCGCGGATCAGGCCCATCGAACCTTCCTGAATCAGGTCCAGGAACGTCAGCCCGCGGCCGAGATACGACTTGGCGATCGAGACGACCAGGCGAAGGTTCGCCTCGATCATCTGCTGCTTGGCCTGCATGTCGCCGCGCTCGATGCGCCGCGCCAGCATGACCTCCTGCTCAGCGGTGAGCAGGCTCACGCGCCCGATGGCCCGCAGGTAGAGCCGCAGCGAATCGAGCGACGGCTCGACCGTGAGGTCGACCTCGACCTTCTTGCGCGGCTCCTCGCCCTCGGATCCGCGATGGGCGCCGGCCTCGACCGTCTCGCCCTCGGACTTGGCCAAACGGCCGTCGGCGCCGACGACCGCGATGCCCTGCTCGTCGAGGTAGGCGTGCAGCTCCTGGACCTGCTCCTTGGTGACCTCGACCTCCTCGAGGCAGGTCTCGATCTCCGCGAAGGTCAGAAAGCCGCGTTCCTGACCGGAGGCGATCAGCGGCCGCAATTCGTCGAGCTCCACGATCGGAGTCTCGTCGCTCAAAAGAACGATCTCGTCAACGCTCACAGCCCCTGAGCTCCTCTTCTATTGCCTCGAGCCGCCCCCCGAAGCGAGGCGGTCTCCCTCTCCAACGACTCCCTTAACGACCGGCCGATTGATACCACACAAATGCCGAATCCCGAAACCGGCGTTCAGGGGTCCACTGGCCGACCTCTCTACCCTTTGGTGGGCGATGACCATACAACGCACCACAGCCACCGAAACCATCGACGTTCAGTCGCAGTCGCCGACGCTGGCGCTGAGCCTGTCCCGAGTCGGCGTCAACAGCGTCGAGAAGGTGATCCGGCTGGGCCAGAACGGCACCGAGCAGCTCTTCTCCGCGCGCTTTGAATGCGTGATCGAGCTCGGCTCCAATCAGAAGGGCGCGCACATGTCGCGCTTCGAGGAAGTCGTCAACGAGGCCATCGGCGAGGTGGTCCTCGGCGAGCAGACCTTCCGGGCCGAGACGCTGGCCGAGCACATCGCTCAACGCGTGCGCGAGCGCCAGGACGCCCGCCGCGCCGAGGTGACCGTCGAGGCGCGCTTCCCCGAGCACAAGCCCGCCCCGGTGTCGCACATCCTCACCCAGGAGCTCTACACGCTGCACGGCGTCGGCGTGGCCACCGAGCGAGGCACTCGCCGGCTGACCGGCGTCACCGCCCAGGGCATGACCGCCTGCCCGTGCGCGCAGGAGCTGGTCGCCGCCGGCGCGCGCGAGCGCCTGGAAGCCGAGGGCTTTGCCTCCGACGAGATCGACCGGATCCTCGAGGCGGTCCCCGTCGCCACGCACAACCAGCGCGGGCTCGGCACCCTCTACATCGGCTGTCCGGAGAACTGCGAGGAGGAGATCGACGCCGCCACGCTGGTGCAGATCGTCGAGCGTCGATGTCGTCTGAGATCTATGAGCTGATGAAGCGCTCGGACGAGGGCCACGTCGTGGAGAAGGCCCACCGCCGGCCGCGGTTCGTCGAGGACTGCGTGCGCGAGATGGTCGCCGGGGTCATCGAGCAGTTCCCGTCCCTGGACGATGACGCCTTCGTGCTCGCGCGCCAGGTCAACCTGGAGACCATCCACCAGCACAACGTCGTCGCGGAGCGCACCGGGACGATGCGCGAGATCCGCGAGGAGCTGCGCACCGGGGACACCGCCCCCATCCACACCAGCCTCCAGGCCTGGCTGGCCGCCGCGCCCTAGGTCGGGACGCCCCATGGACGCGATCGTCCTCGAGCGCCCGGGCGAACGCCTCAGGCCCGCGACGCTCCCGGACCCCACCCCCGGTCCCGGGCAGCTCCTGCTCGAGGTCGCCGCCTGCGCGGTCTGCCGGACCGACCTGCACCTGCGCGACGGCGAGATCGACGCCCCCAAGCTCCCCGTCGTCCTCGGCCACCAGATCGTGGGGCGCGCCGAGGACGGCACGCGCTACGGGGTCCCGTGGCTGGGCTTCACCGACGGCACCTGCCACTACTGCCTCAGCGGCCGCGAGAACCTGTGCGTGAATGCCCGCTTCACCGGCCGCGACATCGACGGCGGCTACGCGGAGCTCACCGTCGCCGACGAGCGCTTCTGCCTGCCGCTCCCCGACGAGCTGCCCGACGAGCAGCTGGCTCCGCTGCTGTGCGGCGGCCTGATCGGCTACCGCGCCCTGCGCATGGCCGGCGACGCGGCGCGGCTCGGCCTCTATGGCTTCGGCTCGGCGGCGCACCAGATCTGCCAGGTGGCCGTGCACCAGGGCCGGACCGTGTATGCCTTCACCCGCTCAGGCGACACGCGCACCCAGGCGTTCGCGCGGTCACTGGGCGCCGTGTGGGCCGGCGGCAGCGACGAGCGGCCGCCCGAGGAGCTCGACGCCGCGATCATCTTCGCCTCGGCCGGGCCGCTGGTCCCCGCCGCCCTGAAGGCGCTGGCCCCCGGCGGGACCGTCGTGTGCGCCGGCATCCACATGTCCGACATCCCCTCCTTCCCCTACGAGGACCTATGGCACGAGCGCTCGATCCGCTCGGTGGCCAACCTCACGCGCGACGACGGCCACGAGTTCCTCAAGCTCGCCCCCGAGGTCCCGGTGGTGACGACGATCACCACCTACCCCCTGGCCCGGGCCGAGCAGGCCCTGACCGACCTGCGCGCCGGCGCCTTCGAGGGCACCGCGGTCCTGCTCCCATGAGCGCCGCGGACTGAGAACCCTCGCGCATGTTCTAGGCTCCGAGCCATGCCCCTAGTCCCGATGGTCATTGAAAGAACGGCGCGCGGCGAGCGTGAGTTCGACATCTACAGCCGGCTGCTCAACGAGCGCATCGTCTTCATCGGGAGCCCGATCGACGACACCATCGCCAACCTCGTGGTCGCGCAGCTCCTGCACCTGGAGTCCCAGGACCCCGACAAGGACATCTCCATCTACATCAACTCGCCCGGCGGCTCGATCTACTCGGGCCTGGCGATCTACGACACGATGCAGTTCATCAAGCCCGACATCGCGACGATCTGCGTCGGGATCGCCATGTCGATGGGGTCGCTGCTGCTCACCGGCGGCGCCAAGGGCAAGCGCTTCTCGCTGCCCAACAGCCGCATCCTCATCCACCAGCCGTCGGCGGGCTTCGAGGGCCAGTCGACGGACATCGAGATCCACGCGCGAGAGATCCTCAACATCCGCAAGCGGACCGACGAGATCTACGCCCACCACACCGGGCAGTCAGAAGAGCAGGTCCACGTCGACATGGAGCGCGACCGCTTCTTCAAGCCCGATGAGGCCGTCGAGTACGGGCTCATCGACCGCGTGATCGACAAGCACTAGAAGAGCTTGGGGGACCCGGTCGCATGCGACCGGGTCGGCTTGGCCGCATGCGGCCAAGCCCGGTGGGGTGCATGCACCCCACCGCGGCGCGCAGCCGGATGACGCGGGCGCCGCGCTTTCAGGCGAGGCAGGATGCCGAGCGCGCGGCGTAGCCCGCGGCGCGCGCCGACATCTCCACCACCTCTACGTCGCCGGCGCCTGGCGGACGGGCCCTGCGCCGTCGCCTGGCGTCTCGGATGGCTCGGGTTCCGTCGGCCGGTACAGCGCCCAGAACACCATGAGCGCGCCGAAGACGAGCATCCCCAGCCCGGTCCAGAGGTCGATGTTGATCCCGGCCGCCTTGTTCTTGACGTGGTGGGAGCCGAACAGCCCCAGCGCGATGAGGATGAGGCTGTAGACGATGAACAGGCCGCCGATGATGCGGCGGATGTCAAAGCGATTGGCAGCGCGTCGGGCTTGGGCCTCGTCCGCGGCGCTCGGCGTCTGCTCGGGTGCATCGGGCATCTCAGAATTCTCCTAGGCGAAGATGATGTTGAGGGCGACGAGCATCGCGAGGGCCACGCCCGCCAGCAGCCAGGGCGAACGCCACCACAGCTTGTCACGCGGATCGGGATGCTCCTCTTCCTCCTCCTTGCGCGTCAGCCCCCACACGAGGCCGCGGAGGTCCTCGTCGGGCTTGGGCTTGGTGACGAGCGAGACGACGACGAGCACCACGCCGCCGACGATGAAGGCGATGATCGCCTGCCAGAAGCTGGCGCTCAGCGCCGAGCCGAAGTGGAAGATGTCGTGGTAGGCGGCCAGCCGGTTGGTGGCGTAGGCCGCGGCGGTCCCCGCGACGAGGCTGAAGAAGCCACCCCATGCGGTGGCGCGCTTCCAGAACATGGCGATGATGAACGTGGCGAACAGCGGGGCGTTGAAGATCGAGAACAACGTCTGGATGTAGTTCATGATGTTCGAGTAGCCCTTGGCGATCAGCGCGGTGAGGATCGACACGAGGATCCCGACGATCGTCACCAACCGGCCGGCGCGCAGGTAGTACGCGCTGTCGCGGTCCTTGGCGAAGTACGGCTGGATCAGGTCGTAGGTGACCACGGTGTTGAACGCGGTGACGTTGGCCGCCACGCCCGCCATGAACGCCGCCACCAGTCCGGTGATGGCGATGCCGAGCATCCCCGCCGGCAGGTAGTTGCCGATCAGGTGCGGGATCGCGGTGTTGTACTGCAGCGCGAGGCTCTTGCCGACGCCGAGCCCGTGGACGGTGAGCACCGCGATCAGGCCGGGGAGGATGATGATCGCCGGCAGGAAGATCTTGGGGAAGGCGCCGATCAGCGGGGTGCGCCGCGATGCGGACATGTTGCGGGCCGACAGCGCCCGCTGGACCTCGGCGAAGTTCGTCGTCCAGTAGCCGAAGCTGAGCACGAAGCCCAGGCCGAAGATGACGCCGACCCAGTCCGACGCGAGCGGGTTGGTGACGTGGTGGATGGCCAGCCCGTGCCATGCGTGCAGTCCGGGCTCGCCCAGCGCCTTGAACGCCTTGACCCGGTGCTCCAGGCCCGAGATGCCGCCGACGCTGTGCAGTGCCACCAGCGTGAGCGGGAGCAGCGCGGCGACGATCACGAAGAACTGGAGCACCTCGTTGTAGATCGCCGAGGTCAGCCCGCCCAAGGTGATGTAGATGAGCACCAGCAACGCCGCCGCGAGGATCGCGGTGATGATCGAGACGCCCAGCATCAGGTTGATGATCAGCGCCAGCGCGAACAGGTTGACGCCGGAGATGAGGACGGTGGCCAGCGCGAAGGTCACCGCGTTGAAGGCGTGCGTGGCCTCGTTGAAGCGCAATCGCAGGTACTCGGGGACCGACCGCACCTTGGCCCCGTAGTAGAAGGGCATCATGAACAGGCCCAGGAAGATCATCGCCGGGACGGCGCCGATCCAGTAGTAGTGGACCGCCGGGACGCCGTACTGGGCGCCGTTGGCGGCCTGGCCGAGGATCTCCAGCGCGCCCAGGTTGGCCGCGATGAAGGCCAATCCGGTGATCCAGGCGGGCAGCGAGCGCCCGGAGAGGAAGAAGTCCAGGTCGGTCTTGATCGCCAGCCGCGCGACGAACCCGATCCCCAGCACGACAACGAAGTAGATCCCGAGGATGACGTAGTCGATCGCGCTCGGGTGGAGCCTCAGCATTCCCCGCCTCCCCTGTTGGACGGCCAGAGCCCGCCCAGGGAACGGACTCCTGATTATTCGACGGGGTGCTCGATCTCGCCGAGCCCGTCTATCGCAATCCGTACCCTGTCGCCGGACTGCAGAAACGTCGGCGGATCCTGCGCCTGGCCGACGCCGCCGGGCGTGCCGGTGAGGATGAGATCGCCGGGGCGCAGCGTGCACGTCTGAGAGATGAACTCGACGAGGGCGGCGCAGTCGAACACCAGGTTGGAGGTGTTGCTCTCCTGGCGCAGCTCGCCGTTGACCCACGTGCGCAGAGCCAGATTCCCGGGATCGGGGACCTCGTCGGCGGTGGTGATCCACGGGCCGAACGGGCAGAAGGTGTCCGCGCCCTTGGCCCGCGTCCACTGCGGCTCGCGCTTCTGCAGGTCACGGGCTGAGACGTCGTCGGCGATGCAGAATCCGCCGATCTCCCCGCGGGAACCCATGACGATGACCATCTCGCCCTCGTAGTCCAGGCGGCGCACCACGTCGGGGCACACGATGGGGCCGCCGGGCGGCGCCACGCACCCGCTCACCTTGACGAACACCACCGGCTGCTCGGGCGGCGTGTTGCCCATCTCGGCGATGTGGTCGGCGTAGTTGAGGCCGATGGCATAGATCGTCCCGGGCTCGGGGATCGGCGCCACCAGCTTGACGTCGTCCAGCGGCCAGGTCCCGCCCGACGGGCCGGGTACGCGACCCGCGGCGAGGGCCTCCTTGACCCCGTCGGGGCCGCCGAAGGCAATCACCTTGTCGTCGTCCTGCACCGTCCCCGACAGCGGACGGGAGTGGCCGGGGGCCTCAAAGGTGACGAGCTTCATCTCCGCCCCAGCCTATCCCAGACCCGTCAAGCGACGCCCTCACCAGGGGGGCGATCAGTCCAGCTGGTACTCGCCGCGGGCGACCACCACGGCGGATCCGCCCACCAGCACCCGGTCGATCTGGTCGGGCGACCCCTGCGCCTCGGCGTACAGGATCGACGGACGGCCGATCTCGGCGCCCTGGCGGATCTCCACGCGCTCGCCGAAGCCGATCACGCCGTGGCGGGCGAGATGGACGGCCAGCGGGCCGGCCGCCGATCCGGTGGCGGGATCCTCGGCAACTCCGAGGCCGGGCGCGAACACCCGCGCCTTGACGTACTCGGGGGTCACGGCAAAGCAGCTCACTCCGACCTGACCAAACCGCCCGAGAGCGCCGATGTCAGGCGCCAGCGCCACCACGGACGCCTCGTCGGGGAGCTGCACAAAGGTGTGCCGCGGCCCGTTGTCATAGACCTCGATCGGCAGCCCGGAGAGCTCCACGCCGACCGCCGCCAAAAGCTCGTCGGCGCGCTCGAACGTGGTCCAGGTCGGCACGGGCTGTGCCATCAGACCGAACGCGACCGCGCCGTCGCGGCGCTCGAGCGCCACCGGAACCACGCCATTGGCGGTGCGCAGGCGAATGTTGTCCAGCCCGAGGTGCTCGCCGAGGATGAACGCCGTGCCCAGCACCGGGTGCCCGGCGAAGGGCAGCTCGATCGCGGGGGTGAAGATGCGGATGTGCGCGTCGCACTGCCCGTCGTCGCCGGGCGCGAGCACGAACACCGTCTCTGAGAGATTGAGCTCGCGGGCGGTGCGCTGCATCAGCTCGGCGCTCAGTCCCTCCGCGTCCCCGAACACCGCCACCTGGTTGCCGTGCAGGGGAACGTCGGTGAACACGTCGGCGACGACGTAGCGGCGCATCTCTAGTCTCCCAGCGCCTTGGCCAGCAGCCGGTGCAGCGTGGCCCGCTCCGGCGGGCTCAGCGCGGCCAGAACCTCGTCCTCGACGCCTTCCCGGGCGCGCTGGGCGCGGTGGAAGAGCTCCTGGCCGTGCTCGGTGACCTCGACGAGGTGGCGCCGGCGATCGGCGGGATCGCGCACGCGACGGATGAGCCCCTGGTCCTCCATCTCGTTGAGGAGCAGCACGGTGTTGTTGGCATCGATGCAGAGGATCTCCGAGAGCTGCTGCTGGGAGATGCCGCCGGGGTCGGCGACGTACGAGAGCGCGAGGTAGTGGCGCAGGCTCATGCCCAGAAGCGACTCCGGACTCTTGCGGTAGACCGACTTCGACAGGCGAGAGAGGAGGGTGATGGTGCCGCGTGCGCTGGTGACCGCCACCGGGCGAGCGTATCAGCGCCAAGGAGCATCAGCCAACAGGTGATGATCACTTATGCAATGATGTTCTTGTGTCCGACGATTCTCGTCTGCACTCGCCCCGGGCCCGATGGATCGCACTCGTGGTCGTCTGCCTGGGCCAGCTCATGAGCATCGTCGACGGCACGATCGTCAACGTCGCGCTGCCCCAGATCCAGCGCGAGCTGCACTTCACCCAGGCCAACCTCACCTGGGTGCTCAACGGGTACCTGATCACCTTCGGCAGCTTCCTGCTCCTGGCCGGGCGCCTCGGCGACCTCATCGGCCGGCGGCGGATCTTCCTCTGCGGCGTCACCGGGTTCACCCTGGCCTCGGCGGCGTGCGGGCTGGCCGACTCCCAGGGCGTGCTCATCGCCGCCCGCTTCGTCCAGGGGCTCGCCGGCGCGGGCGCGGTGTCGGCGATCGTGGCCATCATCACCTCCGAGTTCCCCTCCCCGCGTGAGCGAGCGACGGCGATGAGCGTGTACACGCTGGTCATCTCCGGCGGCGCCTCGCTGGGCCTGATCGCCGGCGGCCTGATCACCGAGGCCTTCAACTGGCACTGGATCTTCTTCGTGAACGTCCCCGTCGGGATCGTGACGGTGCTGCTGGGCCGGGTGTGGATCCTGGAGAACGAGGGTCCGGGGATCGGCCGCGACATCGACGTGCTCGGCTCCGTGCTGATCACCGCCTCGCTCATTGTCGGCGCCTACGCGATCGTCACCGCCAGCTCCCACGGCTGGGGCTCCGCGCACACGCTCGGCTTCGCCGCGGTGTCACTCGCGCTGCTCACGGGCTTCGTCGCCCTGGAGGCCCGGCTGCGCAACCCGATCATGCCGCTGCGCGTGTTCGCCATCCCCGGGCTGCCCAACTCGAGCATCATCCGCGGCCTGCTCATCACGGGCATGTTCGCCACCTTCTTCATCGGCGTGCTCTACCTGGAGCGGATCCGCGGCTACAGCGCGCTCGTCACCGGGCTGGCCTTCCTGCCCCAGACCCTGCTGCTGGCCGCGCTGTCGATGGGGCCGATCGCCTGGATGGTCAACCGCTTCGGGCCGCGCCGGCCGCTCATCGTGGGGCTGGCCTTCGCCGCCGCGGGGCTGGCCCTGTTCTCCACCATCGGCATCCACACCACCTACGTGCCCACGCTCGTGGGTGCGGTCCTGCTCATCGGCCTCGGCGCCGGGATGTCGTTCATGCCACTGCTGACGATCGCCATGGCCAACGTCCCGCCCGCCGACGCCGGCCTGGCCAGCGGGATCGTCAACACCTCGCTGCAGGTCTCGGCGGCGATCGGTGTGGCGGTGCTCGGCACGGTCTCCACCGACCGGACCCGGACGCTGCTGGCCCACGGAGCGGGCCTTGATCATGCGCTGCTGAGCGGCTACCAGCTGGCCTTCCGGATCGGGGCGGGGTGCGTGGTGGTAGCGCTGGTGGCCGCGGTGCTGTGGGTGCGCGCGCCCAGGCGGGCCGATGAGGTCGCCGAGCCGGTGATGGAGGCCGAGACGGTGTCGTCGTCGTCAGCGTGAAACGTCCGGCCTGGGTATCAGCGCACGTCAAAGGCAGGCTTGGGAAGGCAAGGCTGCGAGGCCGCGGTCCTGCGTCGGGGCGTGGGTCATGGGTCGTGGCGGATCTTGAAGCTATTTCATGCAATATCCGCCACAGGTCCCGCTGCGCCCACCCGAACCCGCTCTCCCAAGCCTGCTTTTGACGTGCGCCGATACCAAGCGAAACGCCCCACGAAACGCCCTAGCCCCCGGCCATCTCCAGCAACGTCGTCACGGTGGTCCAGTTGCGCGCGGTGGCCGTGACCCCCAGCCCCTTGCCGGCCAGGGCGTTCCACAGCTTGGAGCGCGCCACGCCCTCCGGGTGCCAGGCGTAGATCTCGCGGCCGTGGAAGGCCACCCGCTCAGACTCCGCCGCCGCCTCCCGCAGCGCCGCGACCACGTCGGCGCCGGGCTTCTCGGTCAGGAAGCTCACCTGATAGCGCTTGGGTTCGTCGGCGACGTCGCCCAGCGGGTTGAGCTTGACCACCGCCGCCAGCTGCCGGGCCGTGCGCACGACCACCGGGACGTCGAAGCCGAAGCGCTCTGAGATGAGCTTGGCCACCTCGCGCTCGAGCTCGGCGGGCTTGGCCGTGCTCTCCAGCACGACGTTGCCGCTCTGGACGTAGGTGCGCACGTCCCCGTAGCCCGCCTCGCCGAACAGGGCGCGCAGGTCGGCCATCGGCACCCGGCGCGCGGGACCGAGGTTGATGCCCCGCAACATGATCACCTGTTGCACCCGGGGCAGTCTAAGCAGCTTGTGACCAGGCAGTGTCCGGCGGGAGACAACGGATGCGGGCTTGCACCAACTCGCGACGGCGACCGGTATGGTGCTGCCTATGCAGCAGGCGCAGCTGCACAACGACCGTGCGGGACCGGTCGTCACAGCGTCCGCCGTCAGCCGGCGGTACGGCGAGGGTGACACCGCGGTCACCGCGCTCCGGGACGTCTCCGTGGAGATCGACCGGGGCAGGCTCACGGCGGTCATGGGCCCGTCGGGCTCGGGCAAGTCGACGCTCATGCACATCCTGGCCGGGCTGGACAAGCCGACCGAGGGCCAGGTGACCGTCGACGGCACCGAGATCACGCACCTCAACGACGACGCGCTGACCAGGCTGCGCCGCGACCATATCGGCTTCGTCTTCCAGTTCTTCAACCTGCTGCCGATGCTCACCGCCAAGGAGAACATGCTCCTCCCGATGGCCATCGCCGGGCGCGAGCCCGAGCCCGACTGGCTGAACACGGTCATCGAGGAGACCGGGCTGCGCGACCGCCTGACCCACCGCCCGTCAGAGCTCTCCGGGGGCCAGCAGCAGCGGGTCGCCATCGCGCGCGCCCTGCTCAGCCGGCCCACCGTGCTCTTCGCCGACGAGCCCACCGGCAACCTGGACTCCAACGCCTCTGACGAGATCCTCGCCCTGCTGCGCCGCTCCGTGGACTCCGTGGGACAGACGGTGGTGATCGTGACCCACGACGCCAAGGCGGCGTCGATCGCCGACCGCCTCCTGTTCCTCTCTGACGGCCAGATCGTCAAGGACCTCGCCGGCGCCGACGAGGGGCAGATCGTCGACGCCATGAAGGGCCTGTAGCCGTGACCCGCGTGGCGCTCAGAGGGCTCGCCACGCGCCGCCTGCGCGCCGCCCTCACCGCGGTCGCGATCGTGCTCGGCGTCGCGCTGGTGGCCGGGACCTTCGTCCTCACCGACTCGATCACCGGCGCCTTCAACTCGATCTTCTCCACCATCTACCAGGGGACCGACGCGACCGTCACCGGGCGCAACGTGATCGACACCAAGGCCAACGGCGGCGCCGGGGCCAACGGCGACGTGCCGCCGTTCTCGCAGTCGCTGCTGGCGCGAGTCCAGTCCCTGCCCGGGGTCAAGGACGCGATCGGCGATGTGTCGGGCAGCCTGCAGCTCGTCAACAACGGCAAGGCGATCACCTCCGGCGGAGCGCCCAACCTCGGGTTCAGCGTCGATCCGGCCAAGCCGCAGTTCAGCTCGCTCAAGCTCGTGAGCGGGAGCTGGCCCGGCCCGGCGGCGGTGGTCATCGACACCACCACCGCGAGCAAGCACAAGCTCCACGCCGGGCAGTTCGTGGGCGTCCAGGGCGTCGGCCCGGTCGTGCGGCTGAAGATCTCGGGGCTGGTGAAGTTCGGGTCGGCGTCCTCACTGGGTGGGGCGACCCTGGCCGGGCTTGACCTGCCCACCGCCCAGCAGCTGCTGGGGCGCGTGGGCAAGCTCGACGAGATCCGGGCCAGCGCCAAGGCCGGGACCACCCCCAAGCAGCTCGTCGCGCAGATCCGGCCGATCCTGCCCAAGGACACCCAGGTGCGCACGGGCGCCCAGCAGGCCGCGCAGGACTCGACCTCGATCACCGGCTTCCTCAACTTCCTCAAGACGTTCCTGCTCGTCTTCGCCGGCGTGGCCCTGTTCGTCGGCAGCTTTGTGATCGCCAACTCGCTGTCGATCACCATCGCCCAGCGCACGCGCGAGTTCGCGACGCTGCGCACCCTCGGCGCGTCCCGCAAGCAGGTGCGCCGCTCGATCCTCATCGAGTCGTTCGTGATCGGCGCGATCGCCTCGGTCATCGGGCTCCTCGTCGGCCTCGGCCTGGCTCAGGGACTGTTTGCGCTCTTCAACGCGGCGGGAGTGACGCTGCCCAACACCGGCACCGTGGTCAGGCCGCGCACGATCATCGTCGCCATCCTCGTGGGCGTCATCGTCACCGTGCTCGCCAGCCTGCGCCCGGCGATCCGCGCCACCCGGGTCGAGCCGATCGCCGCGGTGCGCGAGGGCGCGACGATCCCGGAGGGGCGGCTGGCCCGGTACCGCACGGCGATGAGCGGCGCCACCGCCGTCGTGGGGCTCGCCGCCCTGCTGCTCGGCCTGTTCGTGGCCAGCAGCACCGGGGCCGTGCTCATCCTGATGGGCCTCGGCGCCGTCCTCATCTTCATCGGGGTCTCGCTGCTGTCGGCGCGGATCGTCCCGCGGCTGGCGACGTGGCTGGGCTGGCCGGCCACCCGCATCGCCGGCACGATCGGCGAGCTGGCCCGTGACAACACCATCCGCAACCCTCAGCGCACCGCATCCACGGCGTCGGCGCTGATGATCGGGCTGGCGCTCGTGACCTTTGTCACCGTCCTGTCGGCGGGGATCATCGCCAACTTCAAGAACGCGGTGAACGATGTGTTCACCGGCGACTACGCCATCACCGCCCAGAACAACTTCTCGCCGATCCCGATCGCCGCCGGTGAGGCCGTGGCCCACGCCCCGGGCGTGACCGCCGCCGGCGACGTCCGTGCCGGGGAGGGGCGTGTGTTCGGGTCCAACGAGCAGCTCACCGCCGTCAACCCCGCCGCCGGACGCGTCGTGCACCTCGACTGGAAGCGGGGCTCGCAGGCGGTGCTGGCGACGCTGGGGACCACCGGCTCCTTCGTCGACGACGGCTACGCGTCCAAGCACCATCTCTTCGTGGGCTCTCCGCTGGTGGTGACCACGCCGACGGGAGGGCGGATGCCGCTCGTCGTCAGGGGCATCTTCAAGCCGCCCAACGGGGGCTCGCCCTTCGGGCCGGTGACGATGTCGGCGGCGACGTGGGATCGCGCCTACCCCCAGCCCGAGAACCTCTACACGCTGGTGAAGATGATCGGCGGCGAGACGTCATCCAACTCGCACACGCTCAACCGGGTGATGAACGCGTTCCCCAACGCGAAGGTGCAGACCCGCGAGCAGTTCATCAACAACCAGATCTCGGGCCTCTCCAGCGTGCTCAACATCCTCTACGTGCTGCTGGCCCTGTCGATCATCGTCAGCCTGTTCGGGATCGTCAACACGCTGGTGCTCTCCGTGTTCGAGCGCACGCGTGAGATCGGCATGCTGCGCGCGGTCGGCACCAGCCGCCGTCAGGTCCGGCGGATGATCCGCCACGAGAGCGTGATCACGGCGCTCATCGGCTCGGTCCTGGGGATCGCCCTCGGCATCGCCTTCGGCGCGCTGCTCGCCGCCCGCGACAGCTCCTCGATCGCGTTCGTCATCCCGGTGGGACGGCTGATCGTGTTCCTGATCGCGTCCTGGCTCGTCGGCCTGGTGGCGGCGATCTTCCCCGCGCGCCGGGCGGCCAAGCTCAACCCGCTGCAGGCCCTCGCCTACGAATAGCTACGTGTAATAGAAGAGCGGGTCCTGACCGGGGATCTCGCCGCTGCCCGAGCCATGGCGCCCGCGCGGCGTCTCCTGGCCCAGGGCGACCGCAAGGTCAAGGGCGATCGCCGCCTCCGAGCGCGAGGCCACGAGCGGCTCGGCGATCCCCTCGACGTGCACGAGCGTGCGCTTGCCGTCGCCGCGCTCGGGCGGCTCGATCGGGACCAGCGCGTAGATGCGGTCCGCGCGCACGAACTTGCCGTAGCCGAGTGCGACCATCGCAGCAAGACGAGCCATCGTGCGCCGGATCCTACGCCCCGCGTCGGGCGCACAAGCGGCGGCTAGGGCGAGAGGATGAGCTCGAGCCGGCGCTCGAGCGCGTCGGCCAGCGTCTCGCGGACCGCGCCCTCCGGGAAGCGCTCGACGAGCGCGGCCAGGAAGCCCTCGATGACCAGCCGCTTGGCCGTGTCCTCGGACAGGCCATGTGACCGCAGGTAGAAGAGCTGCTCGGGATCGACCTGGGCGATCGCCGCGGCATGGGTGCAGCGCACGTCGTTGGCCTGGATCTCGAGACCCGGGATGGCATCGGCGTGGGCGCGCTTGGAGAGGAGCAGGTTGCGCGACTCCTGGAAGGCGTCGGTCTTCTGCGCCCCGGGGTCGACGATGATGTTGCCCTTCCACACCGCGCTGGAGCGGCCCTGCAGCACCCCACGGAAGGCGAGGTCCGAGGTGGTGTTGGGGGCGGCGTGCTCCTGGGTGGTGTCGAAGTCGATGTGCTGGCGGCCGTGGGTGGCGTAGGCGCCGGTGACGCGGGCATCGGCGCCCTCACCGGCCAGGCGGGTCTCCATCAGCACGTGCCCGGAGCGCGAGCCGAAGCCGAGGGCAACCCAGTCGAGGCTGCCGTCACGGCCGACCGTGCCGCGCTGGGCCCCGAACACCCAGCTGCGCTCAGACAGCCCCTGACCACAGACGTAGCGCAGGCGGGCGGCGTCGCCGACCACGAGCTCGGTCGTGATGTTGAAGATCCCGTCGAGGTCGTCGGCGGCGGAGAGGAACTGCTCCCAGACCTCGGCCTGCGCGCCCTCCTCGACCACGATGCGCGTGCGCTGGTTGACGAGCGTCCCGCTCTCGGACTGCACGGCGGTCAGCGAGATCGGCTGCTCGAGCACGACGTTGCGACCGACCGTGACGGTGGTGACATCGCCGTCGACCTCAACCGACACGCCCGAGGGCAGCTCGGCGCCGTCGAGCGACCACAGCTCGCCGACACCGCCGTCGCGCGCGGCCGCGGCGGGCGCGTAGGCCTCGAGGTCGAGGTCGGACAGGTCGGTGAACTCCCAGCCGGCCCGCCCCTTGAACTGAGGGAGCTCGACCGTCGACGCGCTAGCCAATGGAACCCTCCATCTGCAGCTCGATGAGCCGGTTCATCTCCACCGCGTACTCCATGGGGAGCTCCTTGGTGATCGGCTCGATGAACCCGTTGACGATGAGCTTGGACGCCTCCTCCTCAGAGATGCCGTGCGACATCAGGTAGAAGAGCTGGTCGTCGCCGACCTTGGACACGGTGGCCTCGTGGCCGACGTTGACGTCGTCCTCGGAGATGCGGATCGTGGGGTAGGTGTCCGAGCGCGAGTCCTCATCGAGCAGGAGCGCGTCGCAGACCACCTTGGAGCGGGAGCCGTGAGCGCCCTTGGCGATCTCCAGCAGCCCGCGGTAGGAGCCGCGGCCGCCGTCCTTGGAGATCGACTTGGCGAAGATGTTCGACGTCGTGTTGGGCGCGGCGTGGATGATCTTGCCGCCCGCGTCCTGGTGCTGGCCCTTGCCCGCGAAGGCAATCGAGAGGATCTCTCCGTGGGCGCGCTCACCCATCAGGTAGACGCTGGGGTACTTCATGGTCAGCTTGGAGCCGAGGTTGCAGTCGACCCACTCGACGGTGGCGTCGGTCTCGGCCACGGCGCGCTTGGTCACGAGGTTGAAGACGTTGTTGGACCAGTTCTGCACGGTGGTGTAGCGGATCCGGGCGCCGGGCTTGGCGATGAGCTCGACCACCGCGGAGTGCAGTGACGAGGAGCTGTAGGTCGGCGCCGTGCAGCCCTCGACGTAGTGCACGTAGGAGCCCTCGTCGGCGATGATCAGCGTGCGCTCGAACTGGCCCATCGACTCGGTGTTGATGCGGAAGTAGGCCTGGAGCGGCATCTCGACGTGGACGCCCGGCGGGACGTAGACGAACGAGCCCCCCGACCACACGGCGCTGTTGAGCGCGGCGAGCTTGTTGTCGTTGGCCGGGATGATGGTGGCGAAGTAGTCGCGCACCAGCTCCTCGTGCTCGCGCAGCGCCGTGTCCATGTCGGTGAAGATCACGCCCTGCTTGGTGAGCTCCTCGTTGATCTGGTGGTAGACGACCTCGGACTCGTATTGGGCCCCGACGCCGGAGAGGAACTTGCGCTCGGCCTCGGGAATGCCCAGCCGGTCAAACGTCTTCTTGACATCCTCGGGCACGTCGTCCCAGGAGCGCTCGGCGCGCTCGGAGGCGCGCACGAAGTAGTGGATGTCGTCAAAGTCCACCTCGGCCAGCATCGGCGATCCCCAGGTGGGCATCGGCCGGGCCAGGAAGTACGCCAGCGCCTTGAGGCGGAAGTCGCGCATCCACTGCGGCTCTGACTTGAACTCCGAGATCTTGGCCACCAGCTCCGCGGTGAGGCCCTTAGGCGCCTTGTACAGGTAGTTCTCGGCGTCGTGGAAGCCGTAGCGCTCGGTGTAGTCGGAGTTGATCCCCCGCAGCTGCTCGTTCTCGGTCAGCACCGGCGGGTTGGTTGCGATCGTCTCGGGAGTAGCCATTACTCCACCTCCAGCTTGATCGTGTCGTCCTCGATGATCACCGGGAAGGTGTCGACCGGAACATAGGCGGGCAAAGTCTTGGGCTTGCCGTTCGTGAGGTCGAACAGCGAGCCGTGCCGGGGGCACTCGATCGTGCAGGCCTCCGGATCGAACACGCCCTCCACGAGCGGTCCGTCGTCATGTGTGCACCGGTCCTCGATCGCATACACGGTGCCGGCGCAGTTGAATACGCCGATCTCCAGATCGTCCCATTCGACCAGGCGCTTCTCGCCGGGACCAAGCTCGGAGAGGGTGCAGACGTCGATGATCTGGGGCATGTGAATAAAACCTAGCGCGGGAATCGGATTTCTCGTGAGAAGTTTAGCGGCCGATCGCCGCCGCGCCCTCTCGCTGCGGGCGGCTGAGGTGAACCTCCTCAAACGGCGGGATGGCGCAGCGACGGCAGCGCTCCTCGCCGAACGCGGCGTACGGCCGGATCCGCTCGACCGCGAAGCCGGCGGCCTCCAGCCGCTGCTCGATGTCGGGCGCGTACATGCGGACGTGGTCGGGCCGGCCGAACGCGCGGTGGCGGGCCTCGGGGGTGGTGATCGAGGCGTCCTCGTAGGTGTGCGCGCGGTTGAGGTCCAGGGGCACCATGACCAGGCACCAGCCGCCGGGCGCGGTGATGCGGCGCAACTCGCGCATCGCCGCGGCGTCATCGGGGATGTGCTCCAGGACGTGGGAGCAGATGACGCCCTCAAAGCTGGCGTCCGGAAGGTCGGCGGCGGTGAGGTCGAGATGGAGGTCGACGCCCGGCTGGTCGAGGTCGGCGGTGACGTAGCGCAGGTGGCCCAGCGTGCTCAGCCGGCGGCGCAGCGTCCACTCCGGCGCGAGGTGCAGGAGCGAGCCGATGTCGCGCAACAGCTCGGGGCGCGACTGGAAGAACAGCCACTGTGCGCGATGGCGCGCGTGAGAGCCGCAGCGCCAGCACAGTCCCAGAGCCACGTCGGGAGCGTCCTTGAAGGCGTCGAAGCTCCGTTCGCAGAGCGGGCAGTAGACGGCGTCTCCCCGGTGACGCGCCATCTCGGCGCGCAGCGCGACGCCGCGGGCGATGCGCTGCGGCCGGAGCGAGACCACGGGGGTGAGCGCCGCGGCCGATCAGGCGGCGTCTGCGTCTTCGGCGCTGGAGGCCGGCGTGTCCGGCTCCCAGCCCGCGGTCTGGCCGAGCGACGCGCTCTTGACCACCTTGAGCGACAGCAGGGCGCACTTCATCCGCTGCGCCGAGATGTCGATGCCCAGCAGGTCGAGCACGAACGAGCGGTCGAGAGCCAGGACCTCGGAGACCGTCATGCCCATGATCTCGTCGGAGGTCATCGAGGCGGCCGCCTGGGAGATCGCGCAGCCGTGGCCCTCGAAGCGGATCCCCTCGATCCGCTGGTCGGCGTCGACGGCGAGCTTGACCGTCAGCTCGTCGCCGCACAGCGGGTTGAGGTCGTGGAACTGGAGGTCAACGCGCTCGAGCTCGGGCTCCGGCGGGCTCCAGTTGTGGGGCCGCTTGTAGTGCTCCAGGATGTTCTCGCGGTACAGGTCGTCCATGGGTGTCTCTCAGGCTAGCCGCGGGCGGGCGGGACGGGTTCAGAGCTGGAGTACCCGCGCGACCGTGCCCAGCCCATCGATCAGCCGGTCGGTGTCCCCGACGGTGTTGTGGACCGCGTAGGAGGCGCGCGTCGTGGCCGTGGCCCCGAGACAGCGCATGAGCGGCTGGGCGCAGTGGTGGCCGGTGCGTACGCACACGCCCTCGCGGCCGAGGATCTCGCCGACGTCGTGGGGGTGGGCGCCTTCGATCACGAACGACACCAGCGCACCGCGGTCGGCGGCGTCGAGTGGCCCGTGCATCGTCACGCCGGGCACCTCGGCCAGGCGCGCGATCGCATCGGCGACGAGGGCGCGCTCGTGGACGCGGATGCGCTCGATCCCGATCGACTGGATCCAGTCCACGGCGACGCCCAGGCCGATGGCCTCGGCGATCTGCGAGGTGCCGGCCTCGAACTTCCACGGCAGGTCGGCCCACGTGGACTCCGTGTCGCCGACCATCTTGATCATGTGGCCCCCGGCGATGAACGGCGGGATGCGCTCCAGCAGCTCGCGGCGGCCGTGCAGCACGCCGATGCCGGTGGGGCCGTAGGCCTTGTGCCCGGTCCAGGCGTAGAAGTCGGCGTCCAGCGCGCGCAGGTCAACCGGGATCTGCGGCACGGCCTGGGAGCCGTCGACGACGACGACCGCGCCGGCGGCGTGGGCCCGGCGCACGATCTCCTCGATCGGGTTGATCGTGCCCACCACGTTGGACACGTGGGCGACCGCAATCAACTTGGGTGAGCGGGCCAGCAGCGCGTCGAGGGCCTCGAGGTCGAGCTGGCCGTCCTCGAGCACGGGCACGTAGGCGAGCTCGGCGCCCTTCTCCGAGCACAGCAGCTGCCAGGGAACGATGTTTGAGTGGTGCTCCATCTGCGTGAGCACCACCAGGTCGCCCTCGGCCACGTTCTGGCGGCCCCACGTGTAGGCGACGAGGTTGAGCGCGGCGGTGGCGTTGGCGGTGAAGATCGTCTCCTCGACGGTGGAGCCCAGCCAGGAGGCGACGGTCTGGCGCGCGCCCTCGAACTGGTCGGTGGCCTCCACGGCCAGCGGATAGACGCCTCGGTGCACCGACGCGCGCGTCTGCGTGTAGTAGCGCGTCATCGCGTCGATGACGACCTGCGGCGTCTGGGACGTCGCGGCGGAGTCCAGGTACGCCACCGGGCGACCGTCGAACTCGCGCCGGAGCGTGGGGAACTCGCCGGTCAGGTCCCGGATGGCCTCGATCGTCGACATCAGCTCAGACGGGGAGCGGACGCCCTCAGGCGACCGCTTCCTCCAGCTCATCGGTGATCCAGCCGTAGCCCTTGGCCTCGAGCTCGGTGACGAGGTCGGGACCGCCCTCCTTGACGATGCGCCCGCGGTACATCACGTGCACGTGGCTGGGCTGCACGAGGTGCAGGATGCGCTGGTAGTGGGTGATGATGAGCACGCCCATGTCCGGGCCGGCCACCGAGTTGACGCCGTCGGCGACCACGCGCAGGGCGTCGATGTCCAGGCCCGAGTCGGTCTCGTCGAGGATGGCCAGCTCGGGGTGCTGGAGCGCGAGCTGGAGGATCTCCATGCGCTTCTTCTCACCGCCGGAGAACCCCTCGTTGAGGTAGCGGCGGCTGAACTCCGACGGCACCTTGGTCAGCTCCATGGCCGCCTCCACGCTCTGACGGAACTCCTTGAGCGGGATCGCCGCCTCGCCGCGGGCGTCGCGGTGGGCGTTCATCACCGTGCGCAGGTACTTGGTGACGGTCACGCCGGGGACCGACACCGGGTACTGGAAGGCCATGAACAACCCCATACGGGAGCGCTCATCGGTGGCGGCGCCGGTGATGTCCTCGCCACCCCACAGGATCTGACCCTCGGTCACCTCCAGGTTGGGGTGACCCATGATCACGTTGGCGAGGGTGGACTTGCCGGAGCCGTTGGGTCCCATGAGGGCGTGAATCTCGCCCTGGCCCACGGTCAGCTCCAGGCCGCGCAGGATCTCCTTCTCCCCGGCGCGGACGTGAAGGTTGCGGATCTCTAGTTCGGGCATGTCTCGTTTCTGATGTGTCGTTGTCAGGCGGCGGGCGTCCCGCCGGCGACGGCGGCCGTGGCGACGGGCTCCGCCTCGTGGCGGCCCGAGAACTCGACCAACTCGGCCAACGTCGTGTTCTGGAGCGAGCGGATGATGCCGCCCTGGACGCGTGTCCACAGGAGCTTGGTGGCGCACCCCCGCCCGGCGTCGGGCTGGTGGGAGCAGAGCACGCGCTCGGTGTGGTCGTGCACGAAGCACTCCATCGGGGCGATCGAGCCCTCCAGCGCCTGCACCACGTCGTCCATGTTGATCTCCTCGGCGGGCCGGCTGAGCCAGTAACCGCCATGGGCGCCGCGGGCGCTCATGACCAGGCCGGCGCGGCGCAGTCGCGCCACCACCTGCTCCAGATAGGCCAGGGGCAGGCCCTCGGCATCGGCAATCGCCTTGAGGCTGGTGGGGTGCTCGGGCACCTGGCGCCCCAGCTCGATCATGAGCCGCACGCCGTACTCGGCTTTGGAGGAGAAGATCATCGCGTGGGCTAAATCCTACCAGGGGGGTCGGTTTAGGACCGCCGGCCGGCGATCCTCCAGACGGCAAGGCGAGGTTCTACATAGCCCGATCGGCCCCGCTCGGTGTAGGGTCCGAACATGGAAACCGTCCCGTCGAGCCAGCTTTCGAGCGCCGGCGACATCGCCGAGGCGGCCGCCGAGGCCCGCCGGGCGGGGCGGCTCGGGATCGACACGGAGTTCATGTCGGAGGGGCGCTACCGCGCTCTGCTGTGCCTGGTGCAGGTGGCCGTCGACAACCCCGACGGCGAGGGCGATCCCCTGATCTTCCTCATCGACGCTCTCGCCAACCTCGACGTCAAGCCGCTGGCGGTCCTGCTGGGCGACCCCGACATCGAGGTCGTGCTCCATGCCGGTCGCCAGGACGTCGCCATCCTGCGCCGCGCCTGGCGGACCGAGCTCAACAACATCTTCGACACCCAGATCGCCGCCGGCTTCACCGGCGCCAGCGCCCAGGCGGGCTACGGCAATCTGCTCGGCTCGGTGCTCGGCCAGCGGGTGGGAAAGACCGCCAGCTACACCCGCTGGGACGCCCGGCCGCTCACCGCCGAGCAGCTCGGCTACGCCGCCGAGGACGTCGCCCACCTGCTCCAGCTCGCCGACGAGATCCAGCGGCGGCTGACCAGCAGCGGTCGCGCGGAGTGGGCGCACGAGGAGTGCCGGCGGCTGGAGGCGGCCACCGACGAGCGCGACCCCGAGACCGCGTGGGAGCGCCTGCCGCGCATCGGCCAGCTCGACCCCCGCTCGCGCGCCGTGGCCCAGACGCTGGCCGCCTGGCGCGAGCGCACCGCCTCGGACCTGGACCGGCCCGTCGGCTCGATCGTCGCCGACCCCGCGCTGGTGGAGCTGGCCAAGCGCCGCCCGTCGAGCACCTCTGGGCTCGAGCAGATCCGGGGTCTGCATCCGCCGACGATCAAGCGCCGGGGCGAGGCGATCCTCGAGGCCATCGAGCGCGGGCGCGAGGCCGCGCCGATCCCGCGCGACGAGGCCCGCGCGCGCTCCGAGCCCGGCGACGCGCCGCTGATCGCGCTGGCCGAGGCGCTGCTGCGCGCCCGGGCGCTGGAGGCCGGGCTCGCCTACGAGCTGGTGGCGTCGCGGGCCGAGCTGGAGATCATCGTCGGCGCCGCGCGCCGTGGGGAGCCCGAGCCCGACGTGCGCACCTTGAGCGGCTGGCGACGCGCGCTCGTCGGTGACGATCTGTCTGACCTGCTGGCCGGGCGCAGCGCGGTGTCGGTCGGGCCCGAGCGGCGCCTGGAGCTGACGCAGCGCCCGCAACAGCTCAGCTGAGCGCGCTGGGACGCTCCGTCGGCGCTACGACGAACCCCTGAGCAGCATGATCGACAGCGTCGGCGCGCCGTCGAACATCGCCGACGAGAGCGAGTGCGAGATCGCGGGGGTGCGCTGGATCCAGTTGGAGTCGATCCCCAGCAGGTCCTCGTAGGCAGTGGCGAAGGTGAGGCGCAGCTCATGACCCGGGGAATCGGCGGCCGTCTCGTCGCCGTCGGGGCCCTTGGTGGTCGTCCATCCCCGCTTGAGCAGCGTCGCGCCGTAGGTCTCGCGCAGCGCCTGGGAGGTCCGGTAGCGGTCGCCGACGAGCACCACCTGGACCGAGCAGTACGGGTTGACCCCGCGGTCGCAGCTGCGCACCTTGGTGAGCACGCGGGTGCCCGGGATCATCGGGATGTTCTTCAGGCCGATGGCCCGCGGGGTCCCGCCGCGGCCGGTGGCGACGATCGCCACCGCGACCACGACCATGGCGGCGACGATGACGCCGGCGCCGGCCAGCGCCCCGAAGAGCAGCTTGTGCGATGACGTGGTCGCCGGCATGTCTTGACGGGAGATGTAATCAGGCGTCCCACGGCGCGAGCGCCGCTGCGATGCCGTCGCGCCCCAGTTCCGCTCCCAGGCAGCACAGGAGCGCGATCCGGGCCGCCCGCGCCGACAGGAAGGGGGCGCACACCGCACCGCTGGCGCGCACGTCGCGCTCTGAGCCCTCAAAGCCGTAGGTGGCGTGCATCATCGACCCGCGCTCGGGCGCCACGGTGATGACGGCGGGCACGCGAGCCACCACCTCGCGCAGCGCGTGCAGCATGCCCGGGGTCAGGTGCCCGGCCCCGAACGCCTCGACCACCACGCCGTCGGCGGTCTGGCCCGCCGCCCGCAGCAGGGACCCGTCCTCCCCAAGCGCCGCGCTCACGATGGGGACGGCGTGCGTGATCGTGGCGGGACGGAGAGCGGGCCGGCGCAGCGGCCGCGCATGAAGCCAGATCCGCCCCTCGACGACACGCCCCAGCGGGCCGGCGACCGGCGAGGCGAACGCGCTGGGGCCGGTGCTCTCCACCTTGCGGGCGCTTGTCGCCGCCAGGATCTCGCCGCCGAAGACCACCACCGCGCCCAGTCCGGCGCCGTCGGGCGAGGCAGCGAGAGCCACAGCGTCGAGCAGGTTGGCGGGCCCGTCGGCGCCGGGGGCGCTGGCCGGGCGGTTGGCGCCGGTGAGCACGATCGGCGCCTCGCCGTCGTAGGTCATCGCGCACAGCATCGCCAGCTCCTCCAGCGTGTCGGTGCCGGTGGTGATGACCACGCCCTCGCCGCGCGAGGCCGCCGTGACCGCCTGGCGCACGAGCCCGAGCCCCTGTTCGAGGGAGATCTGCGGGCCGGGCAGTCCCAGCACGTTCTCGGCCTCCAGCGCGGGGAAGCGCTCGAGCTCCGGGATGGCGGCCACCAGCCCGGCGGCGTCGAGCGTGGGCACGGCGTGCTCGCCCTTCATGGAGATGGTCCCGCCGGCGGCCAGCAGGCGCACGGGCCGGACCTGCGGGGTGTCGACGGGTGTAGACGCGGACATCCGCGCAGAACATAGTGCCCCAGCGCACATAGCCACGACCCGGACTCCCGGCCCCCGCAGATGGTCAGGATTGGCGAGGTTCGAAACGCGTAGCTAAGCTGCCTTCACCAAAATGTCGAGCACTGCAGACAACCTCGCCGACCCGGAGCTCCTGGAAGCCGCCTGGGACCTGAGCGTGCTCGTCGACGGAGACGAGGACAACGGCGTCACCCGGCAGCTCGAGCAGGCACTGGAGCTGGCCACGACGTTCTCGAGCGCCTACGCTGGAAAGCTGTCAGAGCTCGACGCATCCGGGCTGGCCGGCGCCATGCACGATCTGGCCGAGATCAACGAGCTCGTCGGCAAGGCGGGCTCGTTCGCGTCCCTGCGCTTTGCCACCGACACCGCCGACTCCGCCCGCGGAGCACTGCTGCAGCTCGTGCAGGAGCGCGCCACCGAGATCGAGACCAAGCTGCTGTTCTTCGAGCTGGAGTGGGCAGCGGTGGACGACGCCCGGGCCGAGCAGCTGCTCGCCGACGAGGCACTGAGCTTCTGCGCGCACTACCTGCGCAGCGTGCGCCGCTACCGCCCGCACCTGCTCTCAGAGCCCGAGGAGACGATCCTGGCCGAGAAGACGATCTCGGCCGAGAGCGCGTGGGCGCGGCTGTTCGGGGAGCTGGTGGCGGCGCTGCGGGTCCCCGTCGACGAGCAGGAGGTTCCGCTCGACGTCGCCCTGAGCCGCCTTCAGGACTCACACCGTGACACCCGGCGCTCGGTGGCCGAGGCCGTATCGGCGGCGCTGGAGCCCGGGCTGCGCACGCGGGCGTTCATCTACAACACGCTCGTCCACGACAAGGCCGTCGACGACCGGCTGCGCTCCTACCCGCACTGGCTCGCCTCGCGCAACCTCGCCAACGAGGCCTCCGACGAGTCGGTGATGGCACTCATCGAGGCGGTGCGCGGGCGCTTTGACATCCCCCAGCGCTGGTACACACTCAAGGCCAAGCTGCTGGGGCTCGACCGGCTGGCCGACTATGACCGCAGCGCTCCGGTGCTGCCCGAGGACGTCACCTTCTCCTACGCCGAGTCGCGCGAGCTGGTGCTCGACACCTACCAGGCCTTCTCCCCCCAGGCCGGCCGGGTGGTGCGGCGGTTCTTCGACGAGCGCTGGGTCGACGCGCCGGTGCGGCCTCACAAGCGCGGCGGCGCCTTCTGCGCCTACACCGTGCCCAGCGTGCACCCCTACGTGCTGCTCAACTTCACCGCGCGGCGGCGCGATGTGCTCACCATGGCCCATGAGCTCGGCCACGGGCTGCACGCCGCGCTGGCCCAGCCGCAGGGCGTCTTTCACCAGTCCACCCCGTTGACGCTCGCCGAGACCGCCTCGGTCTTCGGCGAGGCACTGGTGTTCGGGCGCATGCTCGAGTCCGCTCCGGACGACGACGCCCGCCTCAGCCTGCTGGCCGAGCGGATCGACGGCGCCATCGCCACCGTGTTTCGCCAGATGGCGATGAACCGCTTCGAGCACCTCATCCACACGCGGCGGCGCACCGAGGGCGAGCTGTCGGTGCAGCGGATCTGCGACTCCTGGGTCGAGGCCCAGTCCGAGCTGTTCGGCGACTCGGTGGAGATCACCGACGGCTACCGCATGTGGTGGTCCTACGTGCCGCACTTCATCAACACCCCGGGGTACGTGTACGCGTACGCCTACGGGCAGCTCCTGGCGCTGTCGGTGTACGGGCGCTACCTCCAGGAGGGGCCGTCGTTCGCCCCGGACTACCTCGAGCTGCTGGCGGCGGGAGGCTCGCGCACGCCGGAGGAGCTGGGCGCGATGGTCGGCATCGACCTCGCCGACCCCGGGTTCTGGGACGCGGGCCTGGCGCTGGTCGAGCAGCAGCTGCGCGACGCCGAGGAGCTGGCGCTCAAGCGCTGACCGGGCGCCGGCGCTGGGTGCGCCGGGGCGGTGCGCTCAGTGCGACTTGGCGTGGCGGGTCCGCGAGCGCTCTTCCTGGAGCTCGACCACCTGCGTGATCAGCTTGATGATCTGCTCGATGCCGGTGACCTTGGCGTCACCGTGCTCGAAGGCGGCGCGCCACTCCTTGATATGGCCCTTGGTGGCCAGTTCGTTGAACGTGGCGCGGGGGACCTCGAGCCGGACCTTGGCGTCGGTGGCGATGTCCTTGGTGACCTTCGGCCCCGGGAGCTCGACCCGGTACATCTGGAGGTCGCGCCCGCCGCGCAGCTCCAGGCCGGCGACGAGCTTGAGCCGCGCCAGCGCCGGCACGTCCTCGAGGAACCGCTTGACCGCAGTCTCGATGAGGCTCTTGGTGTCAGACGGCGAGGACAGGGCGAGACAGTCTATCCGCGCCGGATTCCCGCGCTACGGCTTGGCCTGGAGCGCGGCGCCGCCGTCGTAGCCGGTGACGGTCGTGGTCCCGTCCTTGGCCAGGAACGCGTGCACCATCGTCTGGCGCGACGACGCCCCGGGGGCGAGCCCGAAGGCCACGCCGAGCGCCACCAGGGCCAGCAGTGCGACCAGCCGGCGGCGGAAGATGATCACGGGTGATGCGGTGAGTGCGGGCATGGTGTCCTCTCCCTGCCTTAGCTTTTCCGTCCTTCAACCGTAGCGTGCCCCGGGGCCGCCGTGGAGGTTTAAGCAGCGTTGCCCGGGGAGGATCAGATCTTGTGGCGTTGGAGCAGTTTGCGGCCGATGACCATGCGCTGGATCTCGCTGGTGCCCTCGCCGATGAGCAGCAGCGGCGCGTCGCGGTAGATCCGTTCGATCTCATACTCCTTGGAGTAGCCGTAGCCGCCGTGGATGCGCAGGCATTCCTCGGCGCACATGCGCCCGGTCTCTGAGGCAAACAGCTTGGCCATGCCCGCTTCGATGTCCGAGCGCTGGCCGGCGTCCTTCATCCGGGCCGCCTGGCGGGTGAGCAGCCGCGCCGCCTCGACCTGGGTGGCCATGTCGGCGAGCTTGAACTGGATCGCCTGGTGCTCGGCGATCGGCTTGCCGAAGGCCCGGCGCTCCTGGCTGTAGCGGAGTGCGAGCTCCAGCGCGCGCTGCGCGAGGCCAACGCCGCGGGCGGCGACGTTGACGCGCCCCAGCTCCAGCGCATCCATCATCTGGCCAAACCCCTTGTTCAGGCCGGCGTCCTCACCGCCGAGGATGTCATCGGCGCTGCGCTGATAGCCGTCGAAGACCAGCTCGGTGGACTCCACGCCCTTGTAGCCCATCTTCTTGATCTGAGGCGGAACGTTCAGCCCCTTGTAATCGCCGGTGTTCTCGCTGGCGCCGGGCTCCTTGTCGGCGATGAAGCACGTCAGCCCGCGGTGCTTGGGCTCGGCGGCAGGGTCGGTGCGCGCCAGCACGAACACCACCCCGGAGCGCAGGCCGTTGGTGACCCACATCTTGGTGCCGTTGATCTCATAGGTGCCGTCATCTGAGCGCTTGGCCGCGGTCTTGATCGCGGCGACGTCTGAGCCCAGCTCGGGCTCAGACAGGCTGAACGCAGCGCGGATCTCGCCGGTGGCCATCCTGGGCAGGTAGTTCTGCTTCTGCTCGTCGGTCCCGAACTTCATCAGCAGATAGGAGCCGATGAAGTGCGTGTTGACGATCCCCGAGATGCTGATCCACCCGCGCGAGAGCTCCTCGACGATCATCGCGTAGGTCGTCAGATCCAGCCCCATCCCCCCGTACTCCTCGGGGATCGTCACCCCGAACAGCCCCAGTTCCTTCATCTGCTCCACGATCGGCTCAGGAAACGCGTCCTCGTGGTCATAGTGCTCGGCGTTGGGCAGGATCTGCTCGTCGGCGAACTGGTGGACCATCTCGCAGATGGCCCTCTGCTCGTCGGTCAGATCACTAGCTGGGCTGGTCGCGGCCATGGGGTGTCGGGGCTCCTCAGGGGTCGAGTCGGTCCGCCGAGAATACCCCCGGTTAGCGGCCTGCTACCTTCGCCGGATCCTGTGAGCAGATTGTGAACGGGCCGGAGCCCCCGCGGCCGGGTGGGCTTAAGTACGCACCTTCAAGGAGGAACAAATGATGTGTCGTCGCATTCGTCGCCTGGCGGGAGCCGGGCTGATCGGCGTTGCCGGCTGCCTGGTTCTGGCCATCGGCGCCCAGGCCAAGGCCAAGCCGAAGACCCTCACGGTCTGCGCGCACGGCTGCCGCTACTCGACCATCCAGGGAGCGGTCAACGCGTCGGGCAAGAACGCGACGATCAACGTCAAGCCCGGCAAGTACGTCGAGGGCGTGATCGTTTCAGGCCACAAGCACGACGGCCTCCACATCATCGGCATGACCAAGAACCCGGCCAAGGTCGTGATCGAGGGCAGGAACGCCAAGGGCCCGGGCGGCGCCGCTCAGAACGGGATCGAGGGCGACGACGTCAACAACATGGTCCTGGAGAACATGAAGGCCGAGCACTTCGCGGCCAACGGGTTCTACGTCAACCACTGCACGGGCTATCTGATGAAGAACCTCGTCGCCGGCTTCGAGCACTCCTACGGGCTCTTCGCCTTCCGCTGCGTCGGCGGGCGCATGACCCAGTCGGTCGGCTACGGCAACGGCGACTCCGCGTTCTACATCGGCGGGACGCCGTTCCAGAAGCACCCGGTATGGTCGACCGTTGATCACGACACGGGCTACGAGAACGTCCTCGGCTACTCGGGCACGAACTCCAAGTACGTGACGATCCGTAACTCGTCGTTCTACAACAACGGCGCGGGCGTGGTCCCGAACACCCTGGTGTCCGAGCCCGATCAGCCGGCCGACACCGGGATCATCGAGGACAACCTCATCTTCTGGAACAACTTCGACTACTACCGGCCCGAGCTCGCCGGTCAAGACGGTCTCGGGCGGCGTCGGCACCCAGCAGGCCAACTACCCGATCGGCGCGGGCGTGATCCTGTTCGGCACGACCAACTGGACGGTCAAGGACAACTCCGTCTTCGGCAACTTCCTGTGGGGCGTCGGCGCCTTCTCGGACCCGACCAACGCCACCGGCAAGGCACTGAACACCGGCAACCACATCATGAACAACAAGATGGGCGCCGCGTTCAAGGACGCCAACGGGTTCGACTTCTTCAATGACGGGTCCGGCAAGGGGACCTGCTTCCAGAACAACGGGGCCAACGTGACCGAGGACGTCGAGGGGAGCGCCGTTGCGTCGCAGCTGTACGCGACGTGCCCGAACTCCAACGGCACCGGCACCACGACGGGCAACTCGGATCAGTTCGCCAAGCTGGCGGCTGTGGTCCTGGCCAACCCGCCGACCAAGCAGGAGTCCTTCTGGCATGTTCACGCGCACCCGGCCCGTCCGGGGGTCAAGCCGTTCGAAGGCTAAAGGGGGCCATTACAGATGAAGCACAAAGGGCTGACAACGCTCATCGCATGTGTCGCCGTCGGCGCGGTCGGGGTCCCGACCGCGCTCGGCACGACCCAGAAGAAGCCCGTCGTCAAGAACGTCCAGGTCAGGGACGACTTCTACAGCACCGACGAAGGTGACGGTCAAGCAGGGCCAGCAGGTCAACTGGATCTGGAGCAAGCACGAACTTCGACACGCACACGGTGACCCTGATCAAGGGCCCCAAGGGCGTCAACAAGAGGAAGTTCAGCTCGTTCCAGGCCAGCGCCGGGGTCCACTTCAAGCTGACCTTCACCAAGGCCGGGACGTATCACTTCCAGTGTCAGCTGCACCCATTGACGATGAACATGACGGTGACGGTGAAGAACTAGGGAACCAAGGGGGCCCATCGTGAGCGCACCAATCGGACGGCGGCAGTTCGTCGCCAGCGCGGGCGGGACGCTGTTCTGCACGCTGGCGGGGCACAAGCTGACCAGCGACTCGCACGTCAATATCGACCAGCTCGCGGGCGGCATTCCTGTGCCGCCCCGCGTGGCCGCCTACTACGCGGCCCAGGCGCATGCCGAGACGCAGGCTCAGATCGAGCCGCAGTTCGTCTCGCAGACCACGCCCAAGGCGGCGGCCGGCGCCGCGGTCCGCACGTACTGGATCAAGGCGGTCAAGACGAAGTGGAACATCGTCCCGACCCACCCGACGGGATGATGGACCGGAAGGTGCCGGGCAAGACGACGTTCACCGCGCTGGCCTACCAGCCGTGGGCGCCGGGCTTCGCCAAGCCTCTGGGCCCGCCGCAGATCCCGGGCCCGCTGCTGGAGGCCCAGACCGGCGACACGATCGTCGTCAACTTCAGGAACCAGACCGGCGTGCCGGTGACCATGCACCCGCACGGGATCTTCTACACCCACGACATGGACGGGGCCTACAAGGGCAAGTACACCGAGCCGGGCGGGTTCGTTGAGAACGGACGCACCTTCCAGTACGTGTGGGAGGCGCGCCCCGGTACCGAGGGCGCGTGGCTCTACCACGACCACGGGCCGATGGACCCGCTGCCCGGTGTTCAAGGGCATGTTCGGCGGCCTGATCATCCGCAAGCCCACCGATCCGGTGCCCAACGAGGAGTTCTTCCTCTTCCTGCACTCGTTCACGCCCCTGGCCACGAACCTCGAGCAACAGTTCGGGTGCATCAACGGGCGCGCCTACGCGGGGAACACACCCACCTTGCACGCCAAGGTGGGAGACACCGTCAACTGGCATGTGTTCGCCATCGACAACGACTTCCACGCCTTCCATCTGCACGGCCACCGCTGGACCGACGAGGCCGGCGTGGTCATCGACAACCACACGCTGGGACCGGCCGACGTCACCTCGTTTTCCATCGTGGAGGACAACCCCGGTCGCTGGTTCTACCACTGCCACGTGTTCTCCCACCTGCACATGGGGATGAACGGGTGGTACGTCGTCAGCCCCTGATGAGGCTGGACGGAGCGGCTGCCGCCATGGCTCCTATGGCCGCCATGGTACGGAGAGCCGCCATGGCGCGGATGGCCGCCCTGTTGGGAGCGGCAATCGTGCTCCTGGCGGGCGCGCTGGGCACCGCGACCGCGCGCGCGGCCGACGCCAAGGTGGCCATCGGCCACTACCACTGGTCGCAGGCCGTCGTCCACGTCGACCTCGGCCAGCACGTCACGTGGTACTGGGTGGGGCCCGACACGATGCACTCGGTCACCGGGATCTCGGCCAACGACGCCGGCGAGGACTCAGATCCCAACAACGCCCAGCCCGACCACAAGCTGGGCTTCACGTTCCGCGTGAGCTTCAACCAGCCGGGCGTCTACGAGTTCCGCTGCAAGCTGCACCCGGTGGTCCACGGCGAGGTGATCGTCTCCGACACCGCGGGCAACCCGCTCGACGACCCCGACCCCGTCCCCAAGCTCAACGTGCTCCTCATCCACCCCACGCTCAGCCAGGTGTTCCTGTCGGCGCCACGATTCCCGAGCGCCGGCACCACCCTCAACCTGGCGCTCGACGACCCGTCGAGCATCGACGCCGAGATCTGGCACGTGAGCCACGGGCACCGCTCCACCTATGCCGGATGGCGGCGCTGGCGCGCGCATATCGGCTACAACTACCTGCCCTTCGGGGCCCGGGGCCGGCACTTCCGGCCTGCGCCGGGTCGCTACGTGGCCTTCCTGCAGGCCACCGACCTCTACAACAACGTGAGCCGCATCCAGCGGGTGTCGTTCACGGTCCTCGCCGCGGCGCGGCATCGGCACCGGTCCTAGCCTGCGGGCCCGACGGGATCCGCCGGCGGACGCGGCTCTAGTCGGCCGCAGCCTTTGCGGGCGCCTCGGAGCGCACGCGGCGGCTCCACGGCGACTCGGGGCGCTCCTGCAGCTCCCCGTCGAGCTCGATGTCGACCTTCTCGTTGAAGAAGCAGAGCAGCTCGGCGATCCGGCCCACCTCGGCCAGCGGCGCGGTGTAGTACCAGATGAGGTCGGTGCCGTCGTCGCCGTCGGCGCGCTTGACCGAGTAGTAGCTCGCGGTCCCCTTGTACGGACAGCGGGTGACCGTGTCAGAGGCCACGAGCTCGGCGCTCACGTCCTCGCGCGGGATGTACCAGCGCGGCGGGAGGTTTGACTCGAACAGAGCCAGCGCCCGGTCGGTCTCGGCCAGCACCTCGCCCTCGAGCAGGACGCGGATGTGGCGGTCGGTGCTGACCACGTCGACACGGTGGTACGGGTCGCGGGGGTGCACCACGATCTCCTCGCCCTCCTCCAGCCACCGGCCCATCCGGTCAAAGTAGAAGGCCACCAGGTCCTTGATGAACGGGGCGTCGGGGAGCGGGTCGGGGTAGTACCAGGCGCCGTTCTCGACGGTCTCGCCCCCGGCGGTGATCGTGTAATAGGAGGCATCGCCCTTCTTGGGGCAGTGCGTGTGGCGATCCGTCGGCGTCATGACGTCGGTCCGGACGTCCTCGGGCGGGAAGTAGTACATCGGCTGCAGCCCGGATTCGTGCAGGATGAACGCGTGGCGGCTGTCGGCGATCAGCTCGCCGCCCACCTCGACGCGGATGCGCTTGGGCGTGTGCTCGAGGTAGATCGTGCGGCCCGCGGGCGGCGGCTCGAAGTTGAACTGCCCGGCGGGCGCCTTGCTGAGGGGGCCGTTCCCGGTCATCCATCCCATGTTCACCACGGTACCAGGGCGGGGGTGCGGGCCCGGCGGAGCGCGGGTGCGGGGCCGCCCGGCACGAGGCCACCCCGGCACGAGGCCACCCCGGCACGAGGCCGCCCGGGGCTAGGGTGCGGGAGCGGCGGGATGCCCGCTGCGGCGCGCCTGGCAGACTGCCGCCGATGAACTTCGCCCGCGACGTGGTCGACGCCGCCCCTCCCGGTGACCGGGCGCTCGTGGAGATCACCCGTGAGGGCGACCGGCGGGAGTGGACCTTCGGTGAGGTCGCCGACGCCTCCGCGCGCTTGGCGGGGACGCTCGTCGCTCGCGGGGTCACGCGTGGCGACGTGGTCATGACCCTGATCGGCAACCGCTCCGAGTGGGTGCTGACGATGGTCGCCTGCTTTCGCATCGGGGCGGTGGCGCTGCCCTGCAACGAGCAGCTGCGCGCCAAGGACCTGCGCCAGCGCCTGGATGCCGCGCAGCCGAAGCTGATCGTCGCCGACGCGCGCAACGCCGCCGAGCTGGAGGCGGCGGGGATCGAAGCCGGGCCCGGGCTCATCCTCATCCCCGACGAGGCGCTGTATGCCGCACAGCCGCTGCCCGCGGTGGAGCTTGACCTCACGGATCCGTGCCTGATCACCTTCACCAGCGGCACCACCGGTGAGGCCAAGGGGATCGTCCACGGCCAGCGCTATCTGCCCGGCCAGCGGCTGCAGGCCACCCACTGGCTCGGCGGCCGCCCGGGCGACCTGGTCTGGTGCACGGCGGCCAGCGGGTGGTCGAAGTCCGCCCGCAACGTCTTCATCGCGCCGTGGCTCACCGGCGCCGCCGCGCTCCTGCACGACGCCCGCTTTGACCCGGCGCAGCGGCTGGAGGTCCTGGCCGCCGAGCAGGTCAACGTGCTCTGCATGGCCCCCACCGAGTACCGGGTCATCGCCAAGCGCGTGGAGCTCGTGCCGGTGCCGTCGCTGCACGGGCTGGTGGCGGCCGGCGAGGCGCTGAACCCCGAGGTCCTGCGCGTCTTCAAGCAGGCGACGGGCCTCGAGATCCGAGACGGCTACGGCCAGACGGAGACGGGCCAGCTCACCGGCGTGCCGGCCGGCGGCGCGGTCCGCCCGGGCTCAATGGGCCGACCGCTGCCGGGGGTGGCGCTCGAGGTCGACGACGGCGAGCTGGTGCTGGCGGACCCGCGCACCGATCCCGCTTTCTTCGTGGCCACCCTGGGCGGTCCGCCCTCGCCCGAGGATCGGCCCTGGCGGACCGGTGATCGCGTCACCGCCGACGAGGACGGCTACCTGTACTTCGAGGGTCGCACCGACGACGTGATCATCTCCGCCGGGTACCGCATCGGCCCCTTCGAGGTCGAGTCGGCGCTCGTCTCCCACGGGGCGGTCGCGGAGGCCGCCGTGGTCGCCGCCGCCGATGACGAGCGGGGCGCGGTCGTGCGTGCCGTCGTCGTGCTCCGCGAGGGGTTCAGCCCGTCCGACGAGCTCGTCACCGAGCTCCAGGACCACGTCAAGCACGAGACGGCCCCCTACAAGTACCCGCGGATCGTCGACTTCGCGGCCGAGCTGCCCAAGACCGCCAGCGGCAAGGTGCAGCGCGCGCTTCTGCGCGGGGCCTGACGCTGGCGCGCTTGGGGTTGCGCCAGGGCCTGAGCTAGCCTGATCGCCGTGGAATACCGCCCGGCCATCGCCATCACCGCCTCGTTGCTGGACGCCAGCTATGGCGTGTGGAACCAGCCGTCCGCGGTTCTGCCCGCCGACTACGTGACCGAGGTGCGCCGGGCCGGCGGCCTGCCGCTCCTGGTGGCCCCCGAGCCCGAGCTGGTGGCCGATCCCGACGAGCTCCTGCACCGCGTCGACGGCCTCATCCTCTCCGGCGGCGCCGACATGGACCCCGCCTCCTACGGTGCCGAGCCCCACCCCGAGACCAGGGGATGGAGCTCAGAGCGCGACGCCTTCGAGCTGGCCCTCATCCGCCGCGCCACTGAGATCGACCTGCCCGTGCTCGGCGTCTGCCGCGGCATGCAGGTGCTCAACGTCGCCCTCGGCGGCACGCTCTTGCAGCACCTGCCCGAGACCGTCGGCCACGAGGACCACCGCCGCGTGCCGGGCAACTTCGACGAGGCCGACCACGACGTCTCCCTCGTGGAGGGCTCGCTGGCGGCGACCGCCGCGGGGGAGCTCGTGCACACCACCAAGTCCCACCACCATCAGGGCGTCGACGAGCTGGGCGAAGGGCTGATCGTCACCGGCACGTCGGCGGTCGATGACCTCGCCGAGGCGATCGAGCTGCCCGACCGCCGCTTCGTGCTGGGCGTCCAGTGGCACCCGGAGGCCGACGCGCGCAGCCACGTGATCGGCGCGCTGGTCCAGGCCGCCGCGCAGTACCGCGACGCCCGCGCCGCAGTCGCCTAACGAACCGCGATCGGCTCGTCGTAGCCGGCGTCGCGCACCGCGCGCTGCACCTGCGCAGCGTGCACGGGCCCCCGCGTCTCGAGCACGAGCTGCACCGCCGACTCGCGCACGTGCAGATCGAAGCCCTCGCGGATGTGCTCCACGTCGAGCAGGTTGGCCCCGAGCTCGCCCACGAGCGAGAGCAGCAGCGCCAGCGATCCCGGACGATCGGGCAGCCGGGCCAGCAGCACGTAGCGCCGTCCCGCCTGGCTCTCGTGGCGGCGCACGATCTGCGCCAGCAACCCGGGATCGACGTTGCCCCCGGACAGGATGACCGCGGTAGTGCCGTCGGCGACGACCTCGCCCGTCCGCCCGGTGAGCAGCGCCGCGACCCCGACCGCGCCGGCACCCTCGACCACGAGCTTGGCCCGTTCGAGCAGGAAGACCATCGCTTCGGCCACCTCCTCCTCGGACACGACCACCAGACCGTCCACCCACTGGCGGATGAGCCCGAGCGTGAGCGTGCCCGGGCGCTTGACCGCGATCCCGTCGGCGATCGTCAGGGCGGAGGCGACGGCGACGGGCTCGCCGGCCGCCAGCGAGGTGGGAAACGGCGCGCACGCCTCGACCTGCACCCCGATCACCTCCACCTCGGGCCGCTGCGACTTCAGCGCGATGGCCACCCCGCTGATGAGGCCGCCCCCGCCGACGGGCACCACCACGCGGCGCAGATCCGGGGCCTGCGCCAGCAGCTCGAGGCCGACGCTGCCCTGCCCGGCGACGACCACGGGATCGTCGAACGGGTGCACGAACGCGTGACCGCCGGCCGTCGCCCACTCCTGGGCCGCGGTCAGCGACTCATCGACGGTCTCGCCCACCAGTCGCACCTGCGCCCCCAGCGCGGCCGTGGCGTCGGCTTTGGCGATCGGGGCCGCGTCGGGCATGAACACGTAGCAGGGCACCCCTCGCTCACGGGCCGCGTAGGCGACCGCCTGGGCGTGGTTGCCGGCGCTGGCACACACGACGCCGTCCTCACAGGCGCTGCCCAGGGACGCGAGCTTGGCCAGCGCGCCGCGGATCTTGAACGAGCCCGTGCGCTGGAGGTTCTCGGCCTTCAACGCGACCGTCATCCCCGACCGCTCGGTCAGCGTCCGCGAGCTCAGCAGCGGGGTCTCCTTGATGACCCCGGCACCGGCCTCCGCGGCGCGGCGGATGTCGTCGGCCGACGGCTGGGTCGGCCGGTCAATCGAGGCCGGCTCAGCCAGGAAGCGCCACCACCGCGTCCATCTCGACCTGGGCTCCCCGCGGCAGGGCCGCCACGCCGACGGCGACACGAGCGGGCGGGCTTGACTCGAAGAACGACCCGTAGACCTCGTTGACCGACGCGAATGCAGACATGTCGGTCATGTAGATCGTCACCTTGACGGCGTCGCCGAGGGTCGTCCCGGCCGCCTGGCAGACCGCCGCCAGGTTCTCGAGGCACCGTCCGGCCTGATCGGCGGCGGTGGCCCCCACGAGGTCCCCGGTTCTGGGGTCCAGCGGGATCTGCCCGGAGCAGAACAGCAGGCCGCTCGCGGCCACGGCATGTACGTATGGGCCAATCGCCTCCGGTGCGCCCGTGGCGGTCACCGGTTCCCTGTTGCCAGCCAAATCTTCTCCTTGGGTCTCTAACGAGTCGTGAGCCACTGGTGGCCTCTCCCCCTAGCGTATTGCGCCTCTGGCGCCCAGGTAGCCTCCCTCAGGATGCCCAATCGCCTTGCCGAAGAGACCTCGCCGTATCTGCTCCAGCATGCCCACAACCCGGTTGACTGGTATCCGTGGGGCGAGGAGGCGCTGCAGCGCGCCCGCGAGTTGGACCGGCCCCTGCTCGTCTCGATCGGCTATTCGGCATGCCATTGGTGCCACGTGATGGAGCGCGAGTCCTTCGAGGATCCCGCCGTGGCGGCGCTGATGAACGAGAAGCTCGTCTGCATCAAGGTCGACCGCGAGGAGCGGCCCGACATCGACGCCGTGTGCATGGAGGCCTGCCAGGCGATGACCGGCCAGGGCGGGTGGCCGCTCAACGCCTTCCTCACCCCTGACCAGGCGCCGTTCTATGTCGGGACCTACTTCCCGCCCGAGCCGCGCCACGGCATGCCGCCCTGGCCCGCTGTGATCGAGGCGGTCTCCGAGGCGTGGGAGCAGCGCGCGGACCGGGTCCGTGAACAGGGCGCCCAGGTCCTGCGCTCGCTGGGTGGCGCCTCGCGCCTGCCCGCCTCCGACGAGCCGATCACCGACGCGGTGCCCATCCAGGCGGTGGAGACGCTGCGGCGCCTCTATGACCCGGTCAACGGGGGCTTCGGGCGCGCGCCCAAGTTCCCGCAGGCCTCGCTGATCGAATTCCTGCTGGCCCGCGGCGAACGCGACATCTCGCTCGCCACCCTGCGCGCCATGGCCACCGGCGGGATCTATGACCAGGTCGGGGGCGGCTTTGCCCGCTACGCCGTCGACGCCACCTGGACCGTCCCCCACTTCGAGAAGATGCTGTACGACAACGCGCTGCTGGCCCGTGCCTACCTGCACGGTTGGCAGGTGTCCGGTGAGCCGCTGCTGCGCCGCGTCTGCGAGGAGACGCTGGACTGGGCCCTGCGGGAGATGCGCGGCCCCGAGGGCGGCTTCTGCTCGGCGCTGGACGCCGACTCCGAGGGCGTCGAGGGCAAGTTCTACGTCTGGACCCTGGACGAACTGCGCGCGGCGATCGGCGACGAGGCGCTGTGCGGAGAGGCGGTGGCGTTCTTCGGGGCGACCGAGAGCGGCAACTTCGAGGGCGCCAACGTGCTCGAGGGCCGGGGGCCGGTCCCGGAGCGGCTGAGCGACATCCAGGCGGCCCTGCTGGCCAAGCGCGCTGAGCGCGTGCGCCCGGGACTGGACGACAAGCGCCTGACATCGTGGAACGCGCTGATGGTCTCCGCCCTGGCCCAGGCGGGCGCGGCCCTGGAGCGCCCCGACTACGTGGCCGCTGCGGTGGCGTGCGCCGAGTTCCTCCTGCGCGACATGCGCGACCCGGACGGCCGCCTGCTGCGCACGTGGAAGGACGACCGCGCCCACATCGACGGCTACCTGGAGGACCACGCGTACCTGCTGGAGGCGCTACTGACCCTGTATGAGGCGACGTTCGATCCCCGCTGGTACGCCGAGGCGCGCGCGATGGCCGACACGATGATCGAGCGCTTCGCCGACGAGGAGCACGGCGGCTTCTTCACCACCGCCGCCGACCATCGCGAGGGCTTTGCCCGCCAGAAGGACCTCGACGACTCCCCGACGCCCTCAGGGGGCGCCTCGGCGGGCTTCGGCCTGCTGCGCCTGGCGCGGCTCACCGGAGAGTTCGAGTACGAGCGCCACGCGCTGGACGTGCTGCGGGTGCGGGCGCCGATCGTGGGCGAGCACCCTCACGGCTTCGGGCACGTCCTCCAGGCGCTTGACTTCTACCTGGCGCCCGTGCGCGAGGTGGCGATCGCGGGGCCCGGCGAGACCCCGCCGCGGCGGCGCTGGCGCAGGTCGTCCGCGGTCGGTATGCGCCGCATGTCGTGCTGGCCGGTGGCGAGGGCGGCACCGTACCGCTGCTGGAGGGCCGCTCGCCCGTGGAGGGGCGGGCCGCCGCGTACGTGTGCGAGCACTTCGCCTGCCAGGCGCCCGTGACCGAGCCCGACGCGCTCGCGGCCGCCCTCTGACGGCGGGGCGGCGCGGGCTACGAGGCCTACAGGACCGGCAGGTAGCGCTCGAGCTCCCAGGGAGTGACCTGCACGCGGTAGTCGTCCCACTCCTGGCGCTTGATCTCGATGTAGCGGTTGAACATGTGCTCGCCGAGGGTGCGCAGCACCAGCTCTGACTGGGAGGTGAGCTCGATCGCCTCGCCCAGCGTCTCGGGGAGCTGATCGATGCCCAGCCGGCGGCGCTCGTCGGGCGAGAGGTGGTAGAGGTTCTTGTCCATCGGATCGGGCAGCTCGTACCCGTGCTCGATGCCCTCGAGGCCCGCCTGGAGCAGCACGGCGAAGGTGAGGTAGGGGTTGCACGCCGGATCGGGGCAGCGCAGCTCCATCCGCGTCGCCTTCTCCTTGCCGGGGTGATAGAGCGGCACGCGGACCAGCGCGGAGCGGTTGCGCCGCGACCAGGCGACGTACACCGGCGCCTCGTAGCCGGGGACCAGGCGCTTGTAGGAGTTGACCCACTGGGCGAACACCGCGCAGATCTCACGAGCGTGGCGCAGCTGGCCGGCGATGAACGCCTTGCCCACATCGGAGAGGAAGTACGGATCGTCGGCGTCATAGAAGGCGTTGCGCTCACCCTGGAACAGCGATTGGTGGGTGTGCATCCCCGACCCGTTCTTGCCGAACAGCGGCTTGGGCATGAAGGTGGCGTGCAGGCCGTACTTCATGGCGTATTCCTTGACCGTGATCCGGTAGGTCATGCAGTCATCGGCCATCTTCAGCGCGTCGGCGTAGCGCATGTCGATCTCGTGCTGGCTGGGCCCGACCTCGTGATGGGTGTACTCGGTGTGGATGCCGAGCTGCTCCAGCGCCAGCACGGTCTCGCGGCGCAGATCGGAGCCCGCATCGAGCGTGGTGAGGTCGAAGTAGCCCCCCTCGTCGAGCACCTCGGTGGACTTCGCGTCGCGGAAGTAGAAGTACTCGAGCTCGGGGCCGACGTAGAAGTGGTCAAAGCCCATGCTCTGCGCCCGGGCCAGGGCGCGCTTGAGCACGTGGCGAGGATCGCCCTCATACGGCGTGCGCTCGGGCGTGAGGATGTCGCAGAACATCCGGGCCGTGCCGGCCTCGTCGGGGCGCCAGGGCAGCGCGACGAAGGTGCTGGGGTCGGGCTGGGCGATCATGTCGGACTCCTCGATGGCGTTGAAGCCGGTGATCGAGGAGCCGTCGAAGCCCATGCCGCCCTCGAAGGCGTCCTCCAGCTCGGTGACGTTGATCGAGAACGCCTTGAGCTGCCCGAGGATGTCGGTGAACCACAGCCGGATGAAGCGGATGCCGTGCTCCTCCACCATGGCGAGCACGTCGTCGCGCGTGGGGCCGGCGGTCTGCGGGGTCTGGGCCATCGCGCCGGAACCTTAGAGGTTGTCTCGACGCTCCGCGTGTGCGGCGGGCGCCGGGGCGCTCAGGAGCCCGTGGTTGCCGACGTCCGCCCGGGAGCGGCGCGGTCGCCCAGCCACCGGCGGGCCCAGCTCTGGAGTTCGGTGAGCGCCGGCTCGAGCTCTGAGCCCATCACGCTGAGCTCGTATTGCACGCGCAGCGGAGGCCCGGGGATGACGGTGCGCTGCACCATCCCCCGCGCCTCCAGCTCCTTCATCCGCTCCGAGAGCAGGCGATCCGAGAGCTCTGGGATCGCCTGCGCGATCTCTGAGAAGCGGAGCGGCCCGTCCATCAGCACACTGAGGATCGCGCCGGTCCAGCGTCGGCCGACCAGCTCCACCGCCTCGTGATAGAGGGGGCAGCAGTTGCCGCGGGCCGCGTCCTCGGTCGTGCCGCGGGCCCGATCCTCGGTCGAGGAATGGTGGTTCGCGGCCATCAGGGACGCTTAGCTTAACGGCCTAGGCGGCCTCGAGCTGACGGGATGCCTCCGTGGACCCATCTACGGGGACGTCTCCGGCGACGTTGACCATCGCCGTGAAGCCCTCGAGCGACACCGCCGCGATCGCCTCCAGAATCTGCTCGTCGTCCCATCCGGCCTCGCGCGCCTCCTCGTGCAGGTGCATCGCGGGCCGACCGTCCTCCAGGAGCGCCTGGAGGTAGCGCAGCAGCGCCGCCTCGTGTGGGTCCTTGGAGTTGAACTGGCGAGCCGCAGCGACCTCGTCGAGCGCCAACCCCGCCGCGCGCGCGGCCCTCGAGTGCATCTCGATGCCCGGCCCGGAGTGGTAGTGCTCAGCGACCGCCAGCGCGATCCGCTCCAGCGTGGGCAGCGTCAGCTTCCCGTGCCGCAGCTCGGAGCGAAACCGTGCGTAGGCACGCAGAGCCGCCGGGGAGCCGGCCAGCACCCCCAGGAAGTTGGGCAGCTGCCCACCCGAGGACAGCGCGCCGCGCAGGACCGCCACCGAGCCCTCCGGGGCCGTGAGGTCATCGTGGATTTGGAATCTGCTCATTGTCGTTTTCATCGCTGACCACCGAGGTCGTAAAGGGAGGGGAGGCAAGAGTTCGAGCGAACGCTGCCCTTTACTTTCAACATCTGCTTACGGAACATAAGTGTACCTGCGGATGCCCCGCCTGGCAAGGGAAAGAAGGGCAGGAGGGCGGTCTATCTTTCTTTTACGCACGGCTATAAACAGGGGATCACCGCCGGGGTAATGGTTGTGTAAGGGGCGATCCGGCCGCGGGGGTTGAGCGCCCGCGACCGGTCCCTCCCACCCCTAAGACGCCGCGGGCCCCTCAACCGTGACGACGACCTTCCCGAAGGCCTCGCCCGAGTCCATGACGCGGTGGGCCTCGACGATCTGATCGAACGCGAAGACCTGCGACGGGCGGGCGGAGAACACGCCCCGCTCGGCCTTCTCCACGATCGCCTGGAGGGGCACCTCGGTGACCGGGAACCCGTCGCCGCCCAGCACGAACGCGCTGGCGAAGGTGCTCAGCGCGACGCCGCTGGGCAGGTCCGCCAGCGGATTGAAGTCCACCACCGGATCGAGGCCGCCGAGGAAGCCGATCTGGCACGCGCGGCCCCGCGGCGCGACGCACTGGAGCGAGTCGCGCAGCACCGAGTTGCCGACGAGATCGAGCACGGCATCGATCCCGCGGGGATACATGGCCCGGATCTGCGGGGCCAGCCGGCCGTCGTCGATGAGGACCTCCGTGGCGCCCAGTTCGCGCAGGTGCGGCACGCGGCCCGGTGTGCGCGTGGTGGCGATGACCGTCGCGCCGGCGTCCACAGCGAGGTTGACCGCGGCTTGGCCGACCGCGGACGTGGCGCCGCGGATGAGGACCGTCTGTTCGTGGTCGATCGCCAGGTTGCCGTGCAGCGCCGTCCACGCGGTGGCGTAGACCTCGGGGATGGCGGCGAGGTCGGCCCAGCTCAGGTCGGTGGTGACCGCCACGACGTTGGTGGCCGGCACGGTGACCAGCTCGGCGTAGCTGCCGTTGCGGTCGCGCGCGAGACCCCCGACGAGGGCGAGGACCGTGGCTCCTGCCGCCAGGCGGCCGCTGGGGTCATGCTCCACCACCCCGACGCACTCGATGCCGAGCACCGGGATCCCGAACGACCAGACCCCGGAGCGCATGTAGGTATCGGCGTGGTTGAGCCCGAAGGCGCGCACGCGGACGAGAACCTCGCCGGGGCCCGGCGCGGGATCGGGCAGCTCCCGGGTCTCGAGGACCTCGGGGCCGCCGTGTTGGGTCATGACGATGGCACGCACTGGTGGCCTTCCTTCTGATTGGTTGAACGCTCATTCAATAACTGCGCCTAAAAGAGACCCCGGCGGGGTCGGGGCGCGGGTCGGCTCACGGCCGCGCGGGGATTGCTCGGCTAGCCGAGGTCGGCGAACGCGGTGTCGACGATCGTCTCCAGCACCTCCCTTCCCGGGTTGGTCTTGCCGACGACCATCAGCCCCATCCCGGTGGCCATCAACTGCGTCGCCTTGGCCGCGGGGTCGATCCCGGCGGGGATCTCACCGCGGTCTCGGGCGGTGCGCAGTGCCCGCTCGGCACTGGCCTCGAGGCGCGTCATGTGGGCGCGGGTCAGGCTCGCGACCTCCGAGTCCTCGGCGGCGAGCTCGACCGTGGTGTTGACCATCAGGCAGCCGATCCGGCCCTCCGGGCTCATCAGGTCGCTGACCAGACCGTCGAAATACGCGCGGACCTCCGCAACCGACGCGCCCGGGCGCTCCAGCGCCCCGAGCTTCTGGGGAACGACCAGACTCGAGTAGAGCTTCAGCGCCTCGATGAAGAGCTGGCGCTTGCCCCCTTCAAACGCCCCGTAGAGGCTTCCGGGACGCACGCCGGTCGCCGCCACCAGGTCGCCGACCGACGTGTCGCGGTAGCCCTTGGCCCAGAACTCCCGCATGGAACGGTCCACCACCTCGTCGGGATCAAACTGGCGGGGCCGGGACATGCGCTCAAGAGTAAATGAACGACCGCTCAAAAACTATTACGGGTCTGTGAACACCCCTTGCGGCGATCGGTCGCCGTGCCCTCAGAGGTCCTTCTCGCCCCAGATCGTGGCGTGCGGGTTGCCGTTGTAGTCGGTCACCTCGTGGTAACCCGCGGTCAGGTACATCGGCCATGTCGGCGTCGTCGCGTCCAGGCGCACCGTCCGGTGGCCCATCCGGCGTGCCTCGTCCTCCAGCGCCTCGAGCAGCTCCCGCGCGAGGCCCTGGCCCCGGAACGGCGGGGCGACGTAGAAGCGCTTGATCTCCGCAAGGCCGTCGCCCAGCGCCTTGACGCCCCCGCCGCACGCGGCCTCGCCACCCGCGGCGAAGCCGACGAGGTAGGCGCCGCCGGGCGGGGAGAAGTCAGCGTCGGTGGCGGACGGCCCGCCGGTCAGATGCCGGCCGGCGATGACGTCGTATTCGGCCAGGATGGCGGCGATCAGGTCGCTGGCCGGGGGCACCGCGGGATCACAGCGGCGAAAGTCGACGGGCATCGACCCATGGTGTCAGCCGGCGACGGGCGCCGTGGCACATCGCGTGCACGCCCAGCGCGCACAGTGCGCGGCGAGCCCACGCGGGGGCGCGGTGCGGCCCGAGCGCCCGGCTAGTGCAGGTGGGCCAGCGTGTGCAGGGTGGCGGCGTGTGCGCTGGTGACCGCGGCCAGGATGAGCATCACGCCCAGCAGCACCGCCCACAGCGCGGCACGGTCGGGGCGGAAGCCGCTGCGCTCGTAGCGGCGCTCGGGGCGCCGGCGTGAGCTGGGCCGCGGGGTGGCGTAGCGATCGGCCACCTGGCCGCGGATGGTGACGGTTCGGCGGCCCGGGACCCCGCCCGACGGGGACCAATCGGCCGGCGCGACGTGGTCGTGCTCGGACGCGGCCTGGCCCACGGGCGCCGGCGCGTCCTGCGCGGACCAGTCGATGGCCTCGTGCTCGGAGGTGGACCAGTCGTCGAGCGCGCGCACCGAGGAGGAGAGGCGGTCGCGATCGCGGGCCTCCAGTTCTCGCTCGCGGGCATCCCATTCCAGAAGTGCAGCCCGGGCGGCATTGCGCGCAGCAACACGCTCGTCGTGCGGGCTGCGGTCCTCGCGGAACTCAGCTACGCCTGATTGCGGCATTCATCGTCCTCTTTCTCTGCTTGCGGGGTTAGCTGACGGGCTCGCGCCGAAAGAGCGGCGCTACGCGCAGGGCGCGATTAGCCCCAACAACTTGGGTCCCCCGCTTCCATTCCCCACCGGCGGCGTGGAGCGGATTGGAATTCAGCTGTACGGAGCGGCGATCCTACCAACGCTTCCGGCGGATAGAAATCCGCAGGTTTGCGCAAAGTGCGGGTTATGCCCGCAGGCGGACCGGCGTTACTCGTTGCCGGCCACTTTGGCCACGAAAGCGGCCACATTCTGGGCCTCTTGGCCCTGAACGACGGCCGCCGGCATGACCCCCTGACCCAGGCATCCCTCATTGGAGCCCTTGGGCGGGTTGGGCAGGCAGCCGTTGTTGATCGTGTTGAGCACAGTCGACTGCGCGGGCTTGAGCACGTCCAGGTTGGGCCCGACCTTGCCCACCGCGTTGGCGCCGGCCAGGGTGTGGCAGACGCCGCAGTGCTGGCCGAACAGCTCGCGTCCGTTCTTCTCGGCCGCCGTGAGCTTGAGCCCGCCCACCTGGGCGTTGGCGTTGTGGTGGTTGCCGGTGAGCATCAGCAGCGGCAGCCCCACCCCGAAGACCACGGCGGTGACGACGAACCCGGTGATCCCGATGCTGCTGCCCCTCCGACCCGGGTCCCGCCGCGTGTGAGCAACCGTGCCGGTGCCGCGCGTGGCGAGGACGACCAGACCGAGGGCGATCACGACCCAGAGTGCGACGAATGCGGCGACCGCAAGCACGCGCGAGACCTTATCGCGCGGGCCGCCCGGATGAGCCGCGGCTCACCGCCGGCGCCCCGAGGCAAAGCTCATGATCGGGGGCGCGACGGCGCGGAAGTCCTCCGCCTCACCGCCGCCGCCATCGCGGCCCGCGGGCCCGCTCGCGGCCGCCGCCGCCTTCTGCTCGGCGAGGCCACGGCGCACCTGCTCGTCGAGCATGGAGAAGTCCTTGATCTCGGCGACGATCTGATCGGGCGCGTCGATCGAGCCCACCCAGTCGACCAGCACGTTGATCGCCCCGCCGGCCGCGGCCAGCTTCTCCAGCTTGCCTGAGACCAGCATGAGCGGCTCGGTCCTCACCACCAGCCGGTGGCGCTCGTAGATCTGGGGCGGGACGACGAGGTTGATCGTGCCGTACTCGTCCTCCAGCAACAGGAAGACGATGCCGCTGGCCGTCCCCGGCCGCTGACGGGCGACGACCAGCCCCCCGATGCGCACACGCCGGCCGTGCTCGAGCTCCTCCAGGTCCCGGCTGGAGGCGGTGTCGGGCGCCATCCGCTCGCGCAGGAGGGCCAGCGGATGCGAGCCGGTGGTGAGGCCGGTGGTGCCGTAGTCGGCGAGCATCGCCTCCCATTCGGTGAGGTCACGCAGCGAGGGTGGCGCCGGCAGGTCGAGCGGGAGCGCCAGCTGGGTGCCGCCGGGGACGGTGCGGCCGGGCGCCATCACACCCAGCTGCCACAGCGCGACCCGGCGGGCGAAGCCGGGGCGTAGCGGCCGAGATGCGGATCCGCCCACGCTCGCCTCACCCACCATGCTCGCCGCGGCAAGCGTGTCGCACGCTCCCGACCATGCCAGCAACTCGAGCGCGGCGGCGCCGCAGCCCGCCCGCGAGGCCAGGTCAGACAGCCCGCGGAAGCGCCCTCCCCTCTCGCGCGCGGCGACCAGGTCCGCGGCGTCCTGCGCGCGCACCCCGCGGACATAGCCCAGGCCGATCCGCACCCCGAGGTCTGGGAGCGTGCTACCGGGCTCGATCTCACACTCCACGCCGCTCTCGTTGACGTCGGGCGGGTGGACCTCGATCCCCCGCCGCTGAGCTTCGTGCACGAGCGCGTCGGGTGGGTAGAAGCCCATCGGCTGCTCGTTGAGCAGCGCGCACAGGAGCTCCTGGGTGTAGTGGACGCGCAGCCAGGTCGACTGGTAGGCGAGCAGGCCGAACGCGGCGCCGTGGGCCTTGGGGAAGCCGAAGCCGGAGAACCCCTTGACCATCTCCCACACGCGCTCGGCGGTCTCGTCCTCGACGCCGTGCTTGCGCTTGGCCCCCTCGACAAATCGCGCGTGATAGGCCTCGATCGCCGCATCCGAGCGCTTACGGCTCATCGCCCGGCGCAGCCCCTCGGCCTCCCCCACCCCGAAGCCGGCGAACGCGATCGACACCTCCAGCACCTGGTCCTGGAAGATGATCGTGCCCAGTGTCTCCTCCAGCACCGGCTCCAGCGAGGGATGGTCGTAGGGGACCTTGAAGTCCGGGTCGACCCGCAGGCGCTGGCGGCGCGCGATGTAGGGGTTGACGGCGCCGCCCTGGATGGGGCCCGGGCGGACGATCGCCACCTGGATCGTGATGTCCCGGAGGTTCTCCGGGCGGGTGCGCCGCAGCGAGGCCATCTGCGCCCGGCTCTCGATCTGGAAGACCCCGGTCGTGTCGGCCTCCTGGATGCACGCGTAGGTGGCGGGGTCGTCGTAGGGGATCCGGGAGAGGTCGATGCGCTCGCCGCGCGTCCGGGCGATGAGCTCCACCGCCCGCTCCACCGCTGACAGCATCCCCAGGCCCAGCACGTCGATCTTGAGAAAGCCGGCGTCGGCGCACGAGTCCTTGTCCCACTGGACGATCTGGCGTCCCTCCATCGCCGCCGGGACGATCGGGCAGCAGTCGATCAGGGGCCGGGTGGCGATGATCATCCCGCCCGAGTGCTGGGAGAGATGGCGCGGCAGGCCGTGGGCCTCGGACGCCAGCCGGGCCAGCCACGCCCAGCGGCCGCTCAGGCCTTGGCGTCCGGTGTTGGTGATGTCGCGGCCCACCTCGCGCGCGTCCCACCCCTCGCTGCCCCGGGCCACCCGCTCGATCTCCCCTGGCGGCAGCCCCAGCGCCTTGCCCAGCTCCCGGATCGCGCCCCGGGCCCGGTAGGTGGGGAAGGCGGCGACCAGCGCGGAGCGCTCGTGGCCGTAGCGCTCGTGCACGCGCGGGATCAGCTTCTCGCGGATGTCGCGCGGGAAGTCGAGGTCGATGTCGGGCAGCGAGGTCAGCTCCTCGTTGAGAAAGCGCCCGATCAGCAACTCGTTGGCGATCGGGTCCACGTGCGAGAGCCCGGTGAGAAAGCAGACGATCGACGAGACGCTCGAGCCGCGGCCCCGCCCGGGCGGCAGCAACGCGCGGGCGCTCTCGGTGCCGCGCACCTCCACCGCCACCTCGCGCGCCAGCTCCAGCATGTCGTGGTGCAGGAGGAAGAAGCCGGGCAGGCCCAGCGAGTCGATGATCCGCATCTCCTCCCCCAGGCGGACGATGGCCCGCTCCCGGATGTCCGCCGGCGACGCGTCGTAGCGCTCGTGCAGGCGGGCGTCGCACAGCTCGGCCAGCGTGCGCATGGCGCCGTCATCCTCGGCTCCGGGATACCGGTAGCCGAGATCGCTGCCCAGATCGAAGCGCAGCTCATCGGCCAGCCGGGCCGTCTCGGCCACCGCCTCCGGATACTCGGCAAAGCGTGCCGCCATCGCCTCGGGGGCGGCGAGCACGTGGCTGAAGTTCCCCCGCCGCTGCGGCTCGGAGGCGTCCAGCGTGGTGTGCAGGCGCACCGCCACGAACGCGTCCTGCAGCGGACCCCGATGGCGGGCATGCGCGTGCACGTTGCCGGTGGCCACGCACGCCACCTCCAGCCGGCGGGCCAGCTCTGACAGGCGGCGATTGCGGGCCCGGTCGTCACTGAGGAAGGGACGCTGCAGCTCGATGCGCAGCCGCCCGGGCCCGAACGCCTCGCGCAGCCGCCGCAGGGTCGGTTCGTCATGGACGCCGCGCAGGGCGCAGCCGCTCAGGCAGACCAGGCCCTCGGACTGGTCGAGCACCGTCTGCAGCGGGATCGAGGGATCGGTGGGTGGTGCACCAGGACGTCCATCACGCGTGTGCGCGTGCGCTCGCGTGAGGATGCGGCAGAGGTTGGACCATCCCCGCGCGTCGCTGACCAGCAGGGTGAGGTGGCGGCCGTCGTCGAGATCGACCTCGGCGCCGTGGATCGGCCGCAGGCCCAGCGCCCGGGCCGAGACGGCGAACTCCATCGAGCCCGAGACCGTGTTGTGATCGGTCAGCGCGAGCGTCTCATAGCCCAGTGCGAGCGCCGCGGGCACGAGCTCGTCAGGCAGCGAAGCCCCATCCAGGAACGAGAACGCCGAATGGCAGTGGAGCTCCGCGTACATCGAACATATGTTCGCATCCGGCGGGAGCGGATACAAGCGCTGCGAGGACGCCTGCAGTCCTCGGCGATACTGGCCGGCATGGGCGGCGGCGTCGTCATGTGGGACTTCGAGGGGACCCTGGCCATGCGCCCGGGCCTGTGGAGCACGTGCCTTCTGGAGGTGCTCGACGAGCACGTCCCCGGCCACGCGGTGTCCCGCGACGAGGTGCGCGCCGCCATCAGGAACGGCTTCCCCTGGCATCGCGCCGACGAGCCCCATCCGGAGCTGTGCGAGCCCGATGCCTGGTGGACGGCGCTTGACCCCGTGCTGGGCCGGGCGTTCAGCCTCGCCGGCGTCGATCCGGCCGAGAACACCCGCCTGGCGCAGGTGTTCCGGGCCCGCTTCATCGACGGCAGCGTGGGCTGGGAGGTGTTCGCCGACACCCGCCCGGCACTGGCTGCGACCGCCGAGGCCGGCTGGCGCAACGTGATCCTGTCCAACCACGTCCCGGAGCTGGCGGCGCTGGTCGATGTCCTCGGGCTCTCAGATCTCGTCGAGGAGGTGTTCAGCTCCGCGCTCATCGGCTATGACAAGCCCCATCCCGAGGCGTTTCGCCACGCGCTGCGCGCGTGCGGGAACCCGGCCCGGCGCTGGATGGTGGGCGACAACCCGGTCGCCGACGTCGCGGGTGCCGAGGCGCTCGGCATCCCGGCGGTGCTCATCCGCACCGACGGGGGCGAGCCCGACGCCCTGGCGGCCGCTCAGCTCGTGATCGGCTGAGCGCCGAGCGGACCGAAATTTCCCTTGACAAGTTATTAGTGGCTGCTAAGTTATCTGTAGTTAGTGCTCACTAAGAAACTTCTGGAAGGAGGGATGGCCGTGAGTGCCACCCGTCGCAGGGGCTGGACCCTGGCAATCGTTTCCGTAGGTCTGTTCATGGTGGTGCTCGACAACCTCGTCGTCAGCGTCGCCCTGCCGAGCATCCACCGCGACCTGGGCGCATCGATCCAGGCGCTCGAGTGGACGGTCAACGCCTACACCCTCTCCTACGCCGTGCTGCTGCTCACCGGAGCCGCACTCGGTGACCGCTTCGGCCGCAAGCGGATGTTCATGACCGGCATCGCCCTCTTCACCGTCTCCTCGGCGGCGGCGGCGCTCGCCCCGAGCATCGGCCTGCTCATCGTCGCGCGGGCCATCCAGGGCGCCGGCGCGGCGATCGCCACGCCCCTGACGCTGACCCTGCTGGCCGACGCCTACCCGCCGGACCGCCGTGGCTTTGCCATCGGCGTGTGGTCGGGCATCAGCGGCATCGCCGTGGCCCTCGGGCCGCTCGTCGGCGGCGCCATGGTCCAGGCCGCATCGTGGCACTGGATCTTCTGGCTCAACGTCCCGATCGGCGCGGTGCTGGTACCGCTCGCCTTCAGGCGGCTGAGCGAGAGCTTCGGACCCTCCGGTGATCTGGACCTGCCGGGGCTGGCCCTCGGGTCGGCCGGCCTGTTCGGGCTGGTGTTCGGTCTAATCCGCAGCCAGTCGCTGGGCTGGACCAGCACCGAGGTGCTGGTGTCCCTGATCGCCGGCGCGGCCCTCCTCGTCGGCTTCGTCATCCAGGAGCGGCGGACCAAGACGCCGATGCTGCCGATGGAGTTCTTTGCCCGGCGCGGCTTCTCGGTGACCAACGTGGTCTCGCTGTCGATGTACTTCGGGATGTTCGGCTCGATCTTCTTCCTGAGCCAGTTCCTCCAGAACGTCCTCGGCAACAGCCCGCTGGAGGCCGGCGTCAAGTTGCTGGTGTGGACCGGGGCGACGATGATCGTCGCGCCGCTCTCGGGGTACTTCTCCGAGCGCTTCGGCGCCCGGCTGTTCATGGCCGCCGGTCTGGGCCTGCAGGCGATCGCGCTGGGCTGGCTGGCCCTGGAGACCAGCGTGGACATGAGCTACGCCAGCATGATCGTCCCGTTCGTGCTCGGCGGCTCGGGCATGGCGCTGGTGTTCGCTCCCTCGGCCAACGCGGTGCTGGCTTCGGTCCGCTCCGATCAGGCCGGCAAGGCCTCCGGCGCCACTAACGCCATCCGCGAACTGGGCGGCGTCCTGGGCATCGCGGTCCTGGCCACGGTGTTCACCAGCCACGGCGGCTATGAGTCGGCGGCGGCGTTCGTCAGCGGCCTCAAGCCGGCGATGTGGGTCGGCACCGCGGTCCTGGCCGTCGGCGCGCTGATCCCGCTCATCGTCCCGTTCAACACGCGGGCCAGCGCCGAGGCGCAGGCCAGCGTGGAGGCGGCCGAGCGCGCCCAGGTCGCTCACGCGGGGGCCCCGGCCCTGGCCGCCGAGGCGGCCTGACGGTGGCGTAGGATCGCCAGAGCACTCACATGGCCACCTCTACCTCCACCGAATCCAAGACCACGCGTCAGCGCGTCCCGGCCGCCGAGCGCCGGGACGCGCTGATCAGCGCGGCGGTCCACGAGTTCGCCCACGGCGGGCTGCACGGCACCCCGGTCGACAAGATCGCGCGATCCGTCGGCGTCGCCCAGCCGTACGTGTTCAGCCTCTTCGGGAACAAGAAGGACCTGTTCCTGGCCGCCGTCGAACGCAGCTTCGAGCACATCGCCGAGCTGTTCACGCGGGCGGCCGACGCGTTCGACCCGGTGCTCGCGTTGCCCGACGCCACCGTCCTGACGGCGATGGGCAACGCCTACATGGAGATGGTCAACACCGACCGCGACTACCTGATGATCCAGCACCAGGCCTACGCCGCCTGCGATGACGAGACCATCCGCGAGCGCGTCCGCCACTGCTACGTCGAGCTGGTGGCTCATGTGGAGCGACTGTCGGGCGCCGGCCAGGAGGAGCTCGACGACTTCTTCCGCTACGGCATGTGGCTCAACGTGGCCGCGGCCATGGGCGTCGCGGACCTCTCGGTCGGCTGTGAGTGGATGCGCGCCGAGATGGCCGCAGACGACGAGGCGGCGTAGCGCCGGTCAGCCCGCGGGGCGGGCCTCGGGATGGCGCGGCAGGCCGTCGTCGGGGATCGGCTCCCAGGCGGCGGCGTAGGCGACGTACTGGCGGTACGACGGCCGGACGCCGGGATCGCCGTCGACGGCTCCCAGGCGGACCCCGACCGACGCCTCGCTGCGGCTGAACAGCGCCGAGCCACAGTCGCCGCAGAAGTACTTGGCCGCACCCGCGTCCGGCGGCTGCCACGCGCGGACCCGGTCCTCGCCCTTGACGATCCGGAACGAGCCCGGCGCGGTGCGCCCGTTGGCCGACGCCGCCGTGCCGGTGCGGCGCTGGCAGCGCGTGCAGTGGCAGTACAGCGAGGCCTCGAAGGGCTCGGTGACCTCGAAGCGCACAGCCCCGCAGTTACAACCGCCGGTGATCGGCAGGCTGACCTCGCCCGCGCTCATGCCGCCCCGGCCGTCACGAGGTCACGCTCAGGGTCGATCCGCCAGCGCTCCGCGACGGTGATCAGGCGATCGTCGAGCGTCCAGCGATCCGGCTGCTCCTCGCCGGTGTGTTGAGGGGAGGCGCCCTTCAGCGCCATGCAGCCGGTGTTGTCGCCCAGGGTGCGGATGGTGTCCACGTCGCCGTGGGTCAGCCGCTGCTCCGCGGGAAGCGCGGCGAGCTCGGCGCGCTTGTCCTCGATGCTCTTGGCCTCCGGTCCGACCTCCTGGATGAGCGTGGGAGCGACGGTTTCCACCGGCCGGTGGGCGAGGTTCCACTGGCAGGCGAGCTGGATCATGGTGAGGCCCGCGCGCTCGGCGATCGGGCGCATCCCCTCCGCGCGCTCCAGGCCCGCCTCCAGCCAGCCCGCCGGCCGGAACCCGCGGTGGTCACCGCGCGCCAGCTCCTGACCGGGGCGCAGGTCATCGAAGAACAGCCCGCCGTAGTCGACGACCCGGGTGATGACCTTGACCTCGGCCGCGGCGGCGGCGTCGAGGCACAGCTCGCCGGGCCACGGCTCCAGCGGGTTGAGGATGATCATGGCCCAGTCGATGAGGGCGCCAAAGCGCTCCAGGCAGTCGATCAGGTCAAGCGTGAAGCCGTTGGCGGGCCCGGGCGCGACCCCGATGAGCCGCGTGAGCCCGGCGTCGCGCAGCGCCGCCATCCCCTCCCAGACGTGCTCGCTCGTATAGCCGATCCGGTCTGGGTTGTGCAGCAGCAGCAGGTCGAAGCGGTCCACCCCGCAGCGCTCCAGGCTGCGCTCGGTGGCCAGCTTCAGATAGTCCGCGTACTGGCCGGGCCCGCGCAGCGCCGGGTCGGTGAACCGCGGAAAGCCCTTGGGCCCGTTGCGCTCGCCCTCGTAGAAGTCATGCCCGACGGCCCCGACGACGCACATCGACTCCCGCGGCCGGCCCGCGATGGCGCGGCCGAGCATCCGGTCGGCATCGCCGGTCCCGTAGACGTCGGCGGTGATCACGGTGTTGATCCGCTCGTCGGGCGCCACCATCGCGATGAAGCGCTCCTCGTCCACGGCCTCGCCGAAGTGCATGAACCGGCCCCCGCTCCATGTGCCGATCGCCACGCGTCCGGGATCGACATGGGAGGGCGTTGGGGCCATGCCCGCAGTCTAGGACCGGGCACGATCGGGCGCCGCCGCGGGCGCTCCCGTCCACGCGCCGGCGATGCCGCCGCGGGCGCTCCCGTCCACGCGCCGGTGATGTTCCGGGGCAGTCCCGGTTGCGTTGTCGTGCTCGTCAGCGCTGGCGCCACCACCTCCCGCTGATCAGGTCATGGAACACGACCTCGTCTCGACCGCAGGTGGTGACCACCTCCCAGTAGCGCCGCCGCAGCGGCTTCTCCGTCCACCAGCGGTCCTCGATCAGCCATGACTCCCGCACCGCGTCTATCTCCCGCTGGTCGACCAGCAGCGGTCGACCGTCCGGGCCGGCGTTCACCGCCACCCGGCGCGGCACCCCGAGACGACGCGGACCGGCCATCAGCGCTTACACACTTTCCGTGTAGTTTTTACACAGTATATGTGTAAAGACCGTGATACGCTGTCCCCATGAGGCAAGCCAGCGGCGACCTGTTTCCCACCGACGTGCCGATCCCGGCGAGTCAGATGATCGGACGCGTCGATGACGTGCAGGAGATCTCCGGCGCGCTCGTCGGCGGCACCCACCTGATCGTGGCCGGCCCACGACGGACGGGGAAGACGAGCGTCTGCGAAGCGGCCCTCGGACGCGCGCAGCGACGCGGGTGCTACACCGCCCGCCTGGACCTCTTCCGGATCGCGGATGCCGCGGAGCTCGCCGAGGCTCTGACGCTGGCGGTGATCGGCAACCGCTCTCCCGCCCGGCGAGTGATCCGTCGCGCACGGGAGCTCGGCCGCAATGCCCTGTCGGCCGCTCAGGCCGCCGCGGTCCTCAAGCTCCAGAGCCAGTTGGGCGAGGCGGTCGAACTGGCGGTCACCCCCGGCTGGGCCGCGGCCAATCCCACACGAGCCCTCGACCTGGCCCTCGAGCTCCCCGAACGGGTGGCCGTTGCCGATGGCCGGCGTCTGATCCTGTTCTTCGACGAATTCCAGGAGCTCGCCAGCGAGCGACGGCCCTACGGAGATCCGGATCAGGTCACCAAGCGCATGCGCGCGATCTTCCAGCGGAGCACCAACGTGAGCTACCTGTTCGCAGGCAGTCTCGAGCACGTGATGCGAGATCTGTTCGCCCCCCAGCAGAGAGCCTTCAGTGGGTTTGGCAGCTTCCACGCGCTGCGCCCAATCCCCGCAGACGAATGGCGAGAGGGACTGACAGATCGCTTCGCTGCCGATGACTGCACGGTGACCGGAGATGCCCTGAACCGGATCGTGGCGCTCGGAGGCGGTCATCCCCGGGCGACGATGCGCATCGCCCAGCAAACCCACCTGGTGTCCGTGCAGCTCGATCGCCGTGACATCGATCTCGACCTCGTGGAGCTCGGCTACCGGGCCGCTCTCAACGGGGACCTGCCGACGATGGAGCAATCGGTGGAACAGATCCGCCGGCTGCACAAGAACGCGCTCCAAGTGGCCCGCGCGATCGCCGCCGACGGCCCCGTACCCAGGCGCCTGGCGCCCGCCATCCGCGACCGCGTGCTCAAGCTCCTGCTGCAGGCCGGAATCGTCGAACACGTGGCTCGGGGCGACTGGCGGATCGTCAATCCGCTGCTGAAGGACTACCTGCGCGATCTCGATCCGCTGCGTTGAAGCCATTACACAATATCTGTGTAATTTGTACACAACATCTGTGTAATCAGCTCTCGAAGGGCGCCAGCACCGCCCGCCGCTCAGGGAATCGCGAGTCCGGATCGACCTCCAGGACGCGGAGCGCGGCCTCGGGCCCGGCAGCCGCCCGGGCCTGACGGATCGCCTCACGCAGGCGCGCCGCCCGCGCGGCGGCGGGATCCTCCAGCAGCGGCCGCTGATCTGAGGCCAGCGGACCGAAGCGCTCGACCGCCAGCCTCAGCTCCTCCGCCGGCGCCGGCATCTGTGCCAGATGCGGCACCAGCGCCAGCCGCATGCGCACCGGATCGGCCAGTGCCTCGCGGAACACCACCTGCTCACGCCAGGTCCCGCCCCGCTCCACCAGCTTGGCGGAGATGACGACCGACCGCAGCGTCCGCCCGCGCCGCTCCCGGCGGGCCAGCAGACGATCGATCAGCAGGCCGAGCCCCCGCTCCAGCTGGATCCCGGACGCGGCCTCGGGCAGTTCGAGCGCCTCGCGCAGGAACTCGCCCGCCGGGCGGGGACTGAGCGCGCTGTCACCGCCCCGCGCAAGCTCATAGGCGAGCAGCCCCCGTTTGCCGAAGCGATCGGCCAGCGCGGCCGCGGGCAGGTCCGCCAGCTCACCCAGCGTCCTGATCCCCAGGCGCTCGAGCGCCTCGGGGAGGTCGGCGAGCGCCGGGCGGGCGCGCAGCAGCGTGACGGGCAACGGCGCGAGGTAGGCCCGTGCCAGCTCCCGGGCCTCCGACCCTCCCAGGCCACCCGACCCGTCACGCCCTCCGGCGGCGCCGCTCCCACCGGCGGCGCCGCTCCCGCCGACCCCGCCGACCCCGCCGCTCCTGCCGCCCCCGGCGACTCCCGCCGACCCCCCCACGCCCCCCGACGATCTCCGGGCGACGGGTCCGCGCCCGGGTCGCCGCCGCCACCGCGGCGAACCGCGACGGGGCGACCCCGAAGCGCGCCGGCATGCGCAACGCGGTGCGCGCCGCCCGCAGCACCCCCTCCATCCCTCCGTGCAGCCGCAGCAGTCCCCGCGCGTCGAAGCACACCAGCCCCGGGCGCTCGGGCTCGACGGCGGCGCCCACGGATTCCAGGCGCACGAGCAGCCGCTCCCAGAGGTCGGCGACGCCCGCGGGATCCGGGGGGACGAGCGTCAGCCGCGGGCAGCGCGCCAGCGCCTCCCCCAGTCGCATCCCGGGGTGGACGCCGAACGCCTCAGCGGCCAGCGAGACCTCTCCCACCTGCTGCGTCCCGCCCGGCTCCGGCGCCAGCGCGACCGGGCTCTGCATCAGCTCACTCCGGTCACCGAGGGCGGTGGTGAGGGCAAAGCGAGGGATCAGCACGCAGACGATCATCCGAACGTATGTTCGCACTTGTGCCGGACGACGTGACGAGGTGGGGTGGACGGGTTTCGTCCGGAGCGTCCTTCACGATGCGCGACCCGTGCCCTCCCCGCGCCCCAAGTCCAACCGCACCTCGCTCCGCGTCTGGCAGACCCGCGCGCTCACGCGGATGGCGGATTGGGAGGACGGTCCCTTTCTGGTCTCGGCCGCGCCCGGTGCGGGCAAGACGCGCCCGGCGCTGGAGTTCGCCCGCGCGCAGTTGAACGCCGGTGCCATTGGCGCGGTCGTCGTCGCCTGCCCCACCGCGCCGCTCACCCGGCAGTGGGCCAGAGCCGCCCATGACCTGGGCATCGACCTCGCCCCCGACGCCGATTCGCCCAAGCCGCCGTCCGGCTTTCACGGCGTCTCGGTCACCTACGCACGCGTGGCCAAGGCGCCCACGCGCTGGGCCCGCGCTCTCCCCCGCCGGACGCTGGTCATCGCCGACGAGGCGCATCATCTGGGGGAGGATCTGACCTGGGGCGTGTCCTTCGCCAAGGCCTTCCAGGAGAGCCCGCGGTGGCTGCTCCTGTCCGGCACCCCCTTTCGCTCAGACGCCACGCCGATCCCCGGAGTCAGCTATGACGCCGACGGGATGGCCGAGCCCGACGTCTCCTACAGCTACGCCGAGGCGGTCGCCGACGCGGTGTGCCGCCCGGTCTGCTTCGTCGCCTACGACGGCTCGCTGTCGTGGCGCAGCGGGGACGACGTCATCGAGTCCAGCTTCGAGACGGTGCTCTCCACCCGGGAGGCGAGCCGGCGCTACCGCACGGCGATCTCCACCGATCTGCCCGATGGGCTGCCGCGGATCCTCAAGGAGGCTGACGCCAAGCTCAAGGGCATCCGCCAGGACGGCCACCGCGACGCGGCCGGCCTGGTCGTCGCCGCCGACTCCGAGCACGCCCGGCGGATCGCGAAGCTGCTGCGGGAGGCGACGGGGCGAGTTCCGGTCGTCGTGCTGCACGCCGAGACGCGCGCCGCCACCAAGCTCGCCGCCTTCACCAGCTCCACCGATCCCTGGATCGTGGCCGTCAACATGGTCTCCGAGGGGGTGGACATCCCACGCCTGCGCGTGGGCGTGTACGCAACGGCGGCCAAGACACCGCTCATCTTCCGCCAGATCGTGGGCCGGTTCGTGCGCACCCTCCCCCGCCGCCCGGTCGAGCCCAGCTGGCTGTATATCCCGGCCGACCCGGTCCTGCGCAACCACGCGGCCACCATCGAGCAGGAGCTGCGCGGATCGCTGCGCCGGCCTGGTGAGGAGGACCCGTTCGCGCTCGACGAGCGCGACGAGCGCCGGCAGACCGAGCGCTCCGACACGCCTGAGTTCGTCCCGCTGAGTGCCGACGTGGCGCCGCAGATGACGCTGTTCGGCGCCGGCCGCACCGCCCCCGCAGTCCGCGGCGGCGCGGTGGGCCGGCGCGATGCGCGGACCCCGAGCCGGCCGGCGGCGGCGACGCGAACGCACCCCGCGAGATCCCGGCGTTCGAGCGGCGGGCCCAGCTGCGCGACGAGCGCCACCGCCTGGTGTCTGAGGTCCGCCGCCGTGACGGGACCAGCCACCGCGAGATCAACGCCTGGCTGAACCGCAAGATCGGGATCACCCGGGTCGAGGACGCGACGCTGGCCGAGCTTGAGAGGTCGGTGGAGCTCCTCATGGGCAAGCTCACGCGACGCCGTTGAGCCGCCCGCACCACGCAGCCCAGCCTGCTCTTCCAACTGCCCGCGCCGACCGCGGGCATGCAACCGCGGCCCGGCGGGTACAAGCGAATTGGAATTGAGGCGTCAGGCGAGGCCCTATAAGCTCGCCGCGGGGTCCGCCGCTCAAGAGGAGAGAACCAGTGCCACAGTCCTTCCGTTTCGTCGGCCGCCGCGGCGCTATCGCGGCCGCCGCAGCTCTTGTCATCGCCGCGCTCGGCGCCGGAGCGGCCCAGGCCGCGATCGGCCCCTACGTGTCGCTGGGTGACTCCTACACCGCGGCGCCGCTGGTGCCCAACGCCACCGGCAGCCCGATCCTGTGTGGGCGCTCGACCAACAACTATCCGTCCGACGTGACCCGCGCGCTGTCGCCGTCGAGCTTCACCGACGCCAGCTGCTCGAGCGCCACCACCGTCGACATGACCCAGTCCCAGAGCCTGGAGGGTGGAGTGCAGACCGCCCCGCCCCAGTTCAACGCGCTCAAGTCAACCGACGCACTGGTGACCGTCGGCATCGGCGGCAACGACGCCGGTCTGATCGGGGTCGCCGAGGAGTGCGCCGAGCTCGACATCGTCCGGCCGTTCGGGACCGCGTGCAAGAACCACTACGCCTCGGGCGGGAGCGATCCCAACGTGGCGGCGATCAACGCCACCGGCCCCAAGGTGGCGGCGGTCATCCAGGGCATCCACGCCCGCGCGCCGCAGGCCGAGGTGATGGTCGTCGGCTATCCCGATGGCCTGCCCACCAACGGATCTGCCTGCTGGCCGCTCGTGCCGATCTCCGCGGGCGACATCACGTACATCGACTCGCTGGAGACGTCGCTCAACACGGTGCTGCGCAACACCGCCAACGCCAACGGCGCCAAGTACGTGGACACCTTCACCTCCAGCATCGGCCACGACGCCTGCAAGTCCCCGGGCACCGCCTGGGTCAACGGGATCATCCCCACCTCGGCGGCCTTCCCGCTGCACCCCAACCAAGCGGGCGAGCAGAACATGGCCAACCAGGTGCTGGCGGACCGGTAACCGTGACTCCCGACATCACAGATCTGGCCGTCGGCAGTATCCGCACACTGCGGGAGCTGACGCAGCGCATCCCGTTCGGCGGCGGCATCCTCGCCGACTCGCTGCACGACGCCGTCAAGGGCAAGACGATCATGATCACCGGCGCCTCGTCGGGGATCGGCGAGGCGGCATCGCTGCAGATCGGCAAGGCGGGCGGCAAGCTGCTGCTCGTCGCCCGCACCAAGGAGAAGCTCGACGCGGTGGCGGAGGCGGTACAGGACGTCGGCGGCACCGGGTTCGTCCACACGTGCGACCTGTCGGACTCGGACGACGTGGAGCGCATGGCCCGGGAGGTCCTGGCCCAGCATGGCCACGTCGACATCCTGGTCAACAACGCCGGCAAGTCGATCCGGCGCTCGGTGGACCGCTCCTATGACCGCTTCCACGACTATCAGCGGACGATGGCGCTCAACTACTTCGCGCCGGTCAAGCTGATGCTCGACCTGCTCCCGGTGATGCGCGAGCGCGGCAACGGCCACATCATCAACATCTCCACGATCGGCCTCCAGATCAACACGCCGCGGTTCGCCGCCTACCTGGCCTCCAAGGCGGCGCTCGACGCCTTCAGCCGCTCCATCGGGCCCGAGGTGATCGGCGACGGCGTGCACATCACGACCGTCTACATGCCGCTGGTCCGCACGCCGATGATCGCGCCCACCAAGATCTATGACCGGCTCCCCACGCTCAACCCCGAGCAGGCCGCCGGAATGATCACCGAGGCGATCCGCAAGCGCCCGAAGAAGATCGCCACCACGCTGGGCAACCTGGGGCAGCTCACCTACGCGATCGCCCCCGGAGCACAGGACATGGTGGTCAACCGCGCGTACCAGCTGTTCCCCGAGGACGCCAAGCCGATCGATCGGCGCACCGAGGCCGAGCAGCGCGCGTTCGCGCAGGCCACCCGCGGCGTCCACTGGTAGGCGCCGCCGCGGCGCCGCCGAGGCCGCCCGAGCGCGGCGCCACACACACAAAGCTAAGCCGCCGCTTACGCCTCGGTTACAGGTCCGCCGCACTTCGGTAACACCCGTCCAGCGGGTGCCACATAGGCTTCGGGCAGTCCTGGAATTGCTAGCTGACGAGCAGCGCGCCAAACGCGTCGGCGCCGATGTTGCCTCCGGACAGCACCACGCCGACGCGTTGGCCCTGCACGTCAAGCCGCCCGGCCAGCAGCGCCGCGAAGGCAGAGGCGCCGCTGGGCTCGACCACCAGCTTCATGCGCTCGAAGAGAAACCGCATCGCCGCGACGATCTGAGCGTCGGTCACCGTCACGACGTCCGCGGCGAGGGCCTTGATGATGGGCCAGGTGAGCTCGCCGGGGGTGGCGGCCTGCTGGCCGTCGGCGATCGTCCGGCCGACATGGATGCGCACGCGCTCGCCGGTGGCCAGTGAGCGGGCAACGTCGTCGCCGGCCTCGGGCTCGACGCCGATCACGCGGGTCCGGGGCGACAGCGCGGCGCACACGGTGGCGGTCCCCGAGATGAGCCCGCCGCCGCCCACCGGCACGAGCAGGACGTCGAGCGCGTCGACGTCTCTGAGCAGCTCCAGCGCGACCGTGCCCTGGCCCGCCATCACCAGTGGGTTGTCGAACGGGTGCACGAGCACCATGCCGCGCTCGGCAGCGAGCTGGTGGACGAGCTCCTCTCGATCCTCGCCGTAGCGCTCGTACTCCACCATCTCAGCGCCGTAGCCCTCGGTGGCGGCGCGCTTGAGCGCCGGGGCGTCGTCGGGCATGAGGATCACCGCGCGGGTGCCGCACAGGCGCGCGGCCAGCGTCACCGCCTGCGCGTGGTTGCCCGAGGAGACGGCGCACACGCCCCGCTCTCGCTCCTCGGCCGACAGCGAGGAGACGGCGTTGTAGGCGCCGCGGAACTTGAACGCGCCCATGCGCTGGAAGGTCTCGCTCTTGAGGAACACCTGCGCGCCGACGCGCCCGTCCAGCGTGGAGGAGGTGAGCACCGGGGTCCGGTGGGCGACGCCCGCCAGGCGCTCCGCCGCGCGCTGGACGTCGTCGACGCCGATGGCGAGGTCAGTCGGGATCAGGCGGCCTTGTTGGTCTTGCCGGCATCCTGCATAAGCCGGCCGACCGGGACCGCCGTCAGGTGCTCCTCGCGCAGCCCTTCGAGCAGCTTGGCCAGCAGAGGCTGGAGTGCCTGGGCACTGGCCACGTTGAACTCGACGACTTCTCCGGGCCGCAACGAGCCCAGCGAGTCGTCGGCGTCCTGAAGGCGAACCGCGCCCTGCACCAGCTTCCCGCCGGCGCCGTTAGCGACCAGCCACTGGCCGATGCTCGGCCCACTCGAGGCGTAGAGGAAATGGCGCTGGTAACCCATCAGCTGAAGCAGTTTGTGCAGCTCTCCGCGAGCGCCCAGCCATCGCACCAGGCCGCCGGTGGGCAGGCGGGGCAGGGCCTGGTCGTGGTTGCTCGACACGCTCGTGACCACCGGCCAGGACGGCTTGCCCACGGCGAACGAGGCGTGCAGGCCGTAGGTCGAGAGGGTGCGGGCCACCGCCGGGACCTGGGAGGACGGCACGTCGATGAGCACGCCCACCTCAGGCTGATCGGTGGTGACCACGGTGACCGGCCGGATATGGGTGATGTGCGAGACGACCGTGTAGGAGACGCCCGTCGTCAGGGCAAAGCCCGCGAAGGCCAGCATGGCGGTGAGGCCCGTCGCCGCGCGGACCGTCCGCACGCGCCAGCGGGGCAGTGGGACCGTGCGCCGCTCGTCGGACAGGACCAGCGATGCGGTCGACGGACGGCGGGCAAAGCGGGGATCGGGCTCGGGCCGGTGCTCGAGCGCGCGTGTGATCGCCGGCACCAGCTCGGACTCGCGATTGGCCACCTGGGCCAGCTTGAAGCGCTGGAGTGCGGCGTTGGACGCGCGCACGTGGCCATAGCCGAAGCCGTAGGAGACCACGGGGCAGCCGCGGATGATCGCCTCGAGCACGGTGAGGCCCGCGCTGGAGTGCACCAGCACGTCGGCGGCGGCGAGCACGTCGCCCATGCGGTCGGTGAAGCCCATGACGCGCAGCCGCGGCTCGTCGCCGAAACGGCCCACCACCTTGGCGCGCAGAGTGTCGTTGCGACCGCACAGGCAGAGCACGGTGGCGTCCTCGAACTCGAGCGCCGCGCGCGTGGCTCCGACCAGGTCGCCGACGCCCCAGCCACCGCCGGAGACGGCGATCACCCGGCCGCTGGCGGGGAGGGCCAGCGCCTTGCGCGCCTCCTCGCGGGAGCGCGCCGCCAGGAACGCGGGTGACGTGGGCGGCTTGGCCCAGCGCACGCTGCCCGGACCGGCGATCTTCTCGACCTCCTCGGTGGACTCCGGGTGGGTGATGAAGTGCAGGTCGATCCCGGGGTGGGCCCAGAACTGAAGTCCGGCGAGGTCGGTGATCGAGGAGTAGCAGGGAACGTCGAGCCGCCGTTTTCGGCGCAGCTCACCGAGGACCGCGGTCACCCCCGGGTAGGTGGAGACGATCACGTCGGGGTCGTGGGCACGGATGAGGCGCATGAGGCCGCGGCGGCCGAAGAAGGTCAGCAGCTTGCGCGACAGCCATCGCGTCGGCCCGAAGTTCATGAAGAGCCGGTACTGCAAGTCGAACAGCCACGGCACGAACGTGAACATGAAGGCCGAGTTCTCGCGCAGCACCTTGGTCAGGATCGGCCCCATCGCGGGCAGGCCGTTGACGATCGAGACCTGGGCGTCGGGGTCCTCGTCCTTGAATTCACGGGCGACGGCGCGGGCGGGGAGATCGTGGCCCTCGCCGATGTCGGCGGAGATGATCAGGACCTGGCGCGGCTTGGCCTCGGCGTCGGGCTCGCCGGCGGGGATGATCGCCGTTTCCTTCTCCTTGGCGGCCCCCGCCTGCGCCATGCGCCAGTCGATGTACCTGCGCACGCCCTCTCCGAACGGCGTCGCCGCCGTCCAGCCCAACTCCTGGCGAGCGCGCTCGGAGGAGACGATCTTGCCGCCGAAGTCCCCGGGCCGGGCCGGCGTGTAGGTGATCTCCACGTCGCCCATCAGGTCACGCACGGTCTCGGCGATCTGCTTGATCGTCACCGTCTCGTCACTGGCCAGGTTGTAGACGCGGTTGACGGCGACCTCGTCCAGGCCGCGCGCCACCCCGTCGGCGAGATCCTCGACGTAGACGAACTTGCGGCTCTGCATGCCGTCGCCGGCCAGCGTCAGCGGATCACCGGCCAGCGCCTTGTTGACGAACGCCGGAATGACGGCCGCCTCGCGGGCGCGGGGCCCGTAGGGGATGCCGAAGCGCAGGATCGTGTAGTCGATCCCATAGAGCTCCTGGTAGGCCTTGCAGTAGAGCTCGCCGGCGAGCTTGGTGGACGTGTAGAGGTGGCTCGGCGGCGGTAGGAGGGTGTCCTCGTCCACCTCGTCAGGTTCGCAGTCGGAGTAGACCCAGATCGTCGAGGCGTAGACGATCCGCTTGACCCCGGCACGTCGCGCCGCCTCCAGAACGGTCACGGTGCCGCGTGCGTTGACCCGCTCGGCGTCCTCGGGCGAGGCGTGAACGTCGTTGACGTCGGCCACCGCCGCCAGGTGCGCCACCGCATCACACGAGTGCAGGGCCCGTTCGAGCGCCTCGCGATCGGTGATCGAACCGAGCACGGTGTCGACGGGGTGGTCGGGATCCAGGTGCCACGGCGAGGGCCGCAGGTCATAGATCACGGGCGTGTGCCCGCGCGCGCGCAGCTGGTCGACCACGTGCGAGCCGATGAAACCGGACCCGCCCGTGACCAGGACCCTCATGAAAACTCACTCATTCGCATCGAAGCTCATTCAACCGGTCTGTAATACAGCGGGACGCACGAGTGGTTTCGCGCCACCCAGTCGGAATTGGGCAGATCGACGTCATGGCCCATGATCCGGTGGCAGGGCTCGTCGTAGACCCGGCCGGTCGATCGGTCGAGCCAGTCGAAGACGATGTACTTGTAAAAGCCGGAGACCATGCCCTCGGGAAGCTCCAGGCGGGCGGCGTACTGCGGGTCGAGCCATTCCCGGGCCGTCGCGTTCTTCCACGCGACGATCTCGGGCAGGCGCTCGATCTGGACCAGGCCCAGCGCCGCCGTGAACTCGCTCATGCGGAAGTTGAGCCCGGGGACCTCGTAGGAGGGCTTGCCGTAATTGCGGAAGTCACGCGCGTGGGCCACCACCTCGGGGCGCCGCGAGATGAGCACGCCCCCTTCGCCGGTGGAGATCGTCTTGGTCGCATACAGGGAGTACACGCCCGCGTCCCCCCACGTCCCGGCGCGGCGGTCGTGCCAGCCGGCACCGTGGGCATGGGCGCAATCCTCGATGAGGAAGATGCCGTTCTCCGTGCAGTAGCGGGCGATCTCCTCGACCTCGAAGGCGATGTGGCCCCCGATGTGGACCAGGAACGCCGCCTTGGGCTTGTATTGCTCGGCCGCACGCTGGAAGTCGGCGACCGACATGCAGAGGTCGTCGCGGTTGCAATCGACGAACTGCACCTCGGCGCCCGCGCGGATCGCCGCCAGCGGCGTGGCCATGAACGTGTTGGACGGGCACAGGACCGTCTCGCCCTGGACGCCGGCGAAGTGAAGGGCCGCCAGGGCGCCGCCGGCCCAACTGGACAGGGCCACCGCAGGCGCTCCGTGGTAGGCCTCCCAGGCGGACTCGAAGCGGGCGTTGAGATCGGCCTCGGACCAGCGATTGGAGTCCAGGACCTCGTCGATCAGGGCGTGCAGGCGCGCGCGGTCACGGTGGTCGAAACCGATCGCGAAACGCGTGAAGTCAGGGGCATCCTGATGGGAAGCGGAAGCTGGAGCAGTAGTCATGGTGTGAGCGCGCCGTATGCGCCGGGTCGAGCACGGGCGCCCGCTGGGGCGCGTCGACCTGCGCATTCCTAACCGACCTGTCGACTGGCCACAAGCCTGTCAGACAGGTAGGACGGTATCGAGTTTGCGCCGATTCAGCTCAGACAGGAGTGGCCCGAGGGCCGCCACGGTCCTCCGGTAGGAGTGTCGGGCGCTGTAGAAATCCGCATCGTGCAGGAGAATCACGTCGCCGCCGATGACCGCGCGGGTGGTCCGCCGGACAATTCGCCTGGGGGTCGTGAACTTGCGCCAGTCCTTGCCCCAACGTGACCACAACAGGGGCGACAGCCCCGTCTCGCGCACCGCGCGCAGGCCCGCGGGGCTGTAGATCCCGAACGGGGGCCGGTGCCAGGCGGGAGCCAGCCCGCTGGCGTCCTGGAGCACGGCGGCGCCCCGCCGGATGTCGTCGGACACCGCGGCCGGGGTGAGGCGCAGCTGGAGGCGGTGCCGATAACCGTGCAGCGCGACGACGTGGCCCTCGGTGAGGATGCGCCTGACCAGCTCGGGCCGGCGCTGCACCTGCTCGCCGATCACGAAGAAGGTGGCGCGGGCCCCCGCGGCGGCGAGCGCCTCCAGCACCGCCGGAGTGCCCTCCGGATGCGGCCCGTCGTCGAATGTGAGCGCCACCCCGGCGGCCCCGGCGAGCGTGCGCGGAAGGGAAAGGGCCCGCGCGGCGTCTGCATTGACCGGTGCCAGTACGTAGCGAATCACCCACGGATGATCGCTCACAGAGCGGTTGCGATAGAAACGGATCGGCGGTGAGCGCTGCCCCCGACCTGGACAAGTGGCTGCCCGATCCGGCGCTGCGCGTGAGCCACCGCCGTGAGAGCCCGGTGTCCGCGGAGGACCTCTGGCAGGCGGCGCGAGAGGTGCGCGTGTCGGACACGGCAAGGCTGGGGCGGCTCGTGCGCTGGCGGATCCCGGGACTGACCCGTGACCTCGGCTATGACGACCTCTTCCGTCAACCGCCGTTCATCGTCCTGGAGGAGGGTGAGCACGCGCTCGTCTCCGGGCTGGTGGGCCGGATCTGGACGCTGCGCCGCGACTACCCGAAGCTCGGCTCGCCCCAGGAGTTCGCGGACTGGTCAAAGGGCGGGACGGCCCGGGTGGTCATCGCCAACTGGGCAGTCGAGCGTCCCGATGGGGGCTCCGCCCTGGCCGCAGAGGCGCGGGTGGAGGCGGTCGGGGCGCAGGGCCGCCTCGGAGTCGCCGCGGTGCGTCCCGTGGTCCGGGCCTTCCAGGGCCTCGTCGGGTCCGACGGGATCAACGCCGCGGTGCGCCGGGCCGAGCAACGCTGAGGGGGCTGAAGGGGGACGGGTGGCCGCGCCGGGCCGGGTCGGGCCTGGCCGTCAGACTGGTCACTCAACCTTTTCCGCAGGGCAGGGGGTTGAGGCAGATGTGAGGATCAGAACGGCATCCAACCGGCCCCGCCCGTCCCAGCGCGCCCGAGCCGACTTCGAGCAGTTCGTCACCGCGTCCAGCGATGCGTTGCTGCGAACCGCCTACCTGGTGGTCTGGGACCCGGTCGAGGCCGAGGATCTGGTCCAGGAGTGCCTGCTGTCGGTGGCGCGCCGGTGGCCTCGCGTGCGGCGGATGGACCACCCGCACGCCTACGCCCGCCGCGTGCTCATCAACCTGGCGCTCGATGGCGCCAAGCGCCGGACCCGCAGCCGCCGGGAGCTCGTCGGCGACGAGGCCGTGACCCTGGCGGCGGTGCCCGACGAGTCAGCGGCGCGCCGCATGAACGCCGTCGGCGTGCGCGCCGAGCTGATCGCGGCCCTGGCCACGCTCCCGCCCCGCCAGCGGGCGGTGCTGGTCCTTCGCTACTTCGAGGACCTGAGCGAGGCCCAGGTCGCCGAGCTTCTGGGGTGTTCCGTCGGAACGGTCAAGAGCACCGCGTCACGCGGTCTGACCCGCCTGCAGGCGGCCCTGTCTCCCGAGGTTTCACTGAGCACAAAGGAGCAATCGCAATGATCGAGCAACTGGAATCAGAGCTGCGCTCGGCGCTGAGGGCCCGAGCCGACGAATTGCCCGCGGCCGCGGGCGCCCGCGTGCGGGCTCACGAATACCGGCCGCGCACGCGTGACCTTCGCCCCCCGGTGGCAGCCGGGGTGCTCACCACCGCTGCCGCCGCGGCGGCCGCCGTGCTGCTGATCGATCTCGGGCCCCAGGCCTCATCGGCGTTCGCCGGCTGGTCGGCCACGCCCACCCGCGCCTCGGCGGCCCAGGTGGCCGGCGCCACGACCGACTGCTCGTCGCGGCTGCACGACTTCTCGACGGGGTCGGCGAAGGCGATGCGGGCGGCCGGGATCAAGGACCTCCCGACGATCAGCGAGATGAGCCCCGTGCTCACCGACACCCGCGGCCCGTTCACGTTCGTCATCTACAGCGGGGCGAACGGCGCCAACGGGACGTGCATCTCGGGCCCGGACTTCACGTCGCTGTCGACGCGTTCGGGTAATGGTGCCGCGCAGCCCTCTGCAGGCAAGATCGTCGCCTCGTTCGAGGCCCATACCGCCCACGCGGGCAACGCCTACTCGTTCGTCGAGGGCCACACGGGCGCCGGCGTCACCGCCGCGACGCTCGTCCTCAGCGACGGCTCGCACGTGCAGACCACGGTTCAGAACGGGTGGCTGGTCGCCTGGTGGCCCGGGTCGGCGCAGGTCACCTCGGCACTGGTGACCACGGCGTCGGGCACGAGCACCCAGGCGTTCGATGCCAGCGCGTTCCCGGGGTGCTCGCCGCCCCCGGGGGCAACCGGCTCGCAGAGCGGAAGCGGCTCGCAGAGCGGGACCTGCACGTCCGCCGGGGTCGCGGGCGGCCAGGGGCGTGCGGCCGGCTCGATCTCCATGTCCAACACGGCGGGCGGCGGCCAGCCGCCCGCCGGGACCGGCCCGGCGACCACCACCAACGGCGGCTGACGGATCGCGGGTGCGGGTGTGCCAAGACGGGCACACCCGCCCCCTGACGCCCGCCGACGCGTCTAACGTGGGGGCGTGAGCTTCGACGACGAGGTCACGGTCCGCTACGTCCGTTATGCCAACGAGCAGACGGGCTGGGCCGTGCTCGACGCCGCCGGCCCCGACGGAGCTCCGGTGGCTCTCGTCGGCCCCCTCGTCCATCTGGAGGAGGGCGAACGGGTCCGGGTGGTCGGCGACTGGGTCACCGACAGCCGCTACGGGCGTCAGGTCAAGGTGTCACAGGCGCGGCCGCTGCCGCCCCAGGACCCCGCCGCCCTCACCGGGTACCTGCGCCGGATCAAGCACGTCGGCGCCCGTCGCGCCGAGGAGCTTGTCGCCCGCTTCGGTCCCGAGCAGGTGCTCGACATCATCGACTCCGACCCCGAGCACGCCTTCGCCCAGATCGGGCTGCGCGCGGGCCGGGCCCAGGAGGCCGCCGAGTCCTGGCAGAAGCTGCGCGTGACGCGGCGGCTGCACCTCCTGCTGGCGCCCCACGGCCTGGCCTACCTCGCGCCCCGGATCCACGAGCACTACGGCACGGCCGCCCACCAGATCCTCACCGACGACCCCTACCAGCTCACCAGCGTCTTCGGGGTCGGTTTCGCCATCGCCGACCGGATCGCCCGCGCGTCGGGCACCCCGCCTGACCCCGCCAAGCGCGAACGCGCCGCGATCATGCACGTCCTGGCCGAGGCCGAGCGCAGCGGCTCGACCTGTCTCCCGGCCCCGGCGCTGCTGTCAGAGGCCGGCGAGCTGCTGAGCAGCGACGTCGCAGAGGATCGGATCGGGACCCTGGTCGAGGCGGGGCACGTCGTCCGGGAGGAGCAGTGGATCTACCGGCGGCCCACCGCCGAGCTCGAGGCCGAGCTGGCCGCGCGCGTCGACGAGCTCCTCCGCGGGACGCCCAGCGCGCGGCTGGGTGACGGACGTGGCCGGCCCGCACCCGGCGAGTCCGACGCGCCGGACCAGCTCACCGCTGAGCAGCAGGCGGCCTTGGAGGCGGCCTTCGAGCACCGGCTGTCGGTCATCACCGGCGGTCCCGGCACCGGCAAGACCGCCTCGATCAAGACGATCGCCGCCCGGGCCACCGAGCGTGGCGCGCGCGTGATGCTGGTGGCCCCCACCGGCCGCGCCGCCGTTCGCATGACCGAGGCCAGCGGCCTGCGCGCCCGCACGGTGCATTCCGCGCTGGGCTGGATCCCCGGTGAGGGGCCCACCCACGACGAGCAGGACCCGCTGACCTGCGACCTGCTCATCGTCGACGAGACCTCGATGGCCAATCTCGAGCTGCTGGTCACGCTTCTGCGCGCCGTCGGGGACGGCACCAACGTCGTGCTCGTGGGCGACGCCGATCAGCTCGCCCCCGTGGGCGCCGGCAAGCCGTTCGCCGAGCTCGTGGCCGCAGAGGGAGTACCGGTGGCTCGGCTGACCCACATCTTCCGCCAGGCCGCCGACAGCATGATCGTCCAGGGGGCTCACGCCATCCGCGGCGGCGCACTCGCCCTCATTCAGCGCCGGCGAGGGCATGCGCCGCGACCTCTTTCTCATCGAGCGCGCGTCCCCGCAGGCGGCGTTGGAGGAGATCGTGTCGCTGGTGTCCGAGCGCCTCCCCACCCACTACGAGGTCGATCCTGTCCGCGATATCCAGGTGTTCGCGCCCGTCTACCGCGGCGACGTGGGGATCGACGCGCTCAACCGGGCACTCCGCGCCGCGCTCAACCCCGACGGCCAGCCCGTGCGCGGCGGGCGTCTTCGCATCGGCGACAAGCTCATGATGACCGGGCGCAACCTCCATGAGCTCGGCCTCATGAACGGCACCGTGCTGCGCCTGCTCGACGAGGTCAACGCGAGCCGCGCCACCGACGAGGACGAGGGCGACGAGGCCGCGCTCATCCTCGGCGCCGAGGACGCCGTCTTCCGCATGGCCCCCGAGGACGCCGACCGGCTACAGCTGGCCTACGCGTGCTCGGTGCACCGCGGCCAGGGCATCGAGCTCCCGGTCTCGGTGATCGTCGCCCATCCTGCCGCCGGCGCCTTCTTCCTGCGCCGCGAGATGCTCTACACCGCGATCACGCGGGCGCGGCTGGCCACGGTGATCGTCGGCAGCCGGGATGTCGTTGCCCGGGCGGCACGCACGCCGGATACCGCGCGGCGCTACGGGCGGCTGGGTGAGCGGCTCGCCGGCCGGGATGCCCCGGCGTGGACTCAGCTGCCCTGATAGCTACAGCTCTGGGAGTTGGTCGCCGCGAGGCCTGTCGAGCACGACGTCTCGCGGACGATCTGCCAGGAGGTGTCCTGGAGGTCGAACAGGTACGGCGGCAGCAGGATCCGCAGCCGGTCGTCGTAGTTGTAGTTCTTGGCGTAGGCGGTAGCCGTCACTCCCCCGCTCCCGCTCGTCGCGACGGCACCCCGGTACTTCTGCGCCATCGCCCCGTGGATGGTCAGCGTGGCGGTCGCGCCGCAGTCGAAGTTGTCGACGAAGAACGAATGAGCGAGCGTGAGGATGGCGGCGTCGATGGTCAGGTTCGGCGTCGACCCCGAGCACGATGTGCTGGAGCCGGGGTTGGTGACCGGATGGTAGACACGCACGTACTGATTGGCGACCAGGCCCATCGTGGCCGTGCCGGTCGGCATGGTCTGCGCATTGGTGTCGGTGTTGCTCAACAGGTTTCCGGTGATGACGATGTTGTCTGCCGCGGCAAGCGTCAGCCCGGTCGAGTAGGTACCGCTGACGTAGATGTCTCCACACGCACCGTAGAACTTGCCCGCGGATGTCTGCTGGTAGGTCACGTTCGTCGGGGTGTAGCTGGGCGCGCACCCGGTCGTCGAGTTCGGCGCATAGATGATCGGCGTAGCGCTGAGGTCGGTGTACGTCTTGGTGGTACAACTGGACGTGGACGAGGACGTGCACGTGACCGCCGTTCCGTTGGTTATTCCGCCCGACACCGACAGTGTGAGATTCGTCGTCCCGGCAGGGAGGACGATTCCGTGGTTCTGCGCGTCGGGGTAGAGATTCGCGTTGTCGGCCGGTAGCGGGACGAGCGGCGCGTTCGCGATCGCCTTCCCCTGGATCACTCCGGTGGGACACGCGGCGGTCGCCGGTTGCGAACCTCCGTTGTTCACGACGCACACGCTGGTGGTGGCGGCGTGACTCTCGATCAGGTCCTGACTGCCCCGTCCGAACGAAGGACTTGTCCCCGATGCCACAAGGAACTGATCCTGTGTGTACATCGGGCCGCTGACGCTGTCGTCGCTGCCCCAGTAGATCCAGCACTGCGAAGCTGGCTGATGGATGTCATTCGAATAGAAGTACCCCCCGCAGTCTGTGGGATCAAGCTGCGGATCCTCGGTCTCGTGCACCGTGTACCACATGAAGGAGAGCGGGCTGAGTGGCCGGAAGTCGGCAACGAGCGTGCGCTGTGCTCCGTAGTTCCCGGCCTTCCCGGTGAATTCCATGCGCAGGAGGCCCAGCGTCGGGTTGACCACCGTCCCCACCGCGCCACCGGTCACGCATGCGGTGACGGGCTGATAGGAGTACGTCTCACCCGTCGTCCCGGCCACGGACACGTTGCTGGCCGAGTCGTTGGCGCAGTTCTGCCACCACGCCGAGGAGGCGGCGTTCTCATTGAGCTGACCCAGGTAGTCCTGGACGCCGGCCTGCGCCGCCGAGTAGGCGCGCTTGCCGTCGAGATCGCTGCGGCTGAGGCTCGCGTCGCTCTGCACTGCGGTGAACACGCCGGCCAGCAGCAGCGAGGTCACCAGGAGGATCCCGAGGGCGAGGATCATCGTGAAGCCATCCTCGCCACGGCGGCGATGGACGCGGCGGAACGTCTGGCGGGCGCGCCCGTCGTGGTCGCTCAAAGACATGGTCCGAAGTCCCCTGTGCTCGATGACGAGGTGGTGAAGTCCGGCGGCGTGGTGAGCCGCAGCGAGATCGTGTCGGTGATGGGCACGGACACCGCGCTCAGGGCCGATCCCGTCAGCCCGTTGGTCGAGGCAGGTCCGACGCTCAGCCTGACCATGACTTCCACCGTGTTGGCGGCGTCGCTGGCGATGAGCCCCGAGCCCGAGACGGACAGGGCGCCAGTGGTCGGCACTACTCCCGTCACGGGGTTGGGGTTGGTCCCATCCGGGATATACCAGTAGTAGTTGCCGTCCGTGCCCAGTGCATACGTGTAGGGGAAGTACGTGAACACGGCATTGGTCCCTTGGGCCGTGACGTTGGTGAGAAGCTGCGTCGTCGTCCCCGTGCCGGTGCGCGTCCAGCCGCTCCCAGTGGTCGAGGCGGTGACGCCGTAGGTCGTGTCGGTCAGCGTGGTGCCGGTCAGGCTGAGCTCGTGCCAGACGGGAACCGGGCTCGCCGCATCGCCCGTGTAGCTCAGGAAGATGAGCTTTGACGCCGTGCTGCCGGCCTGAATCGGAACCGTGGCGCCACCAACGCACGCCGAGTGCAGCTCGTTCTCGATCTGCGTCATCGCGACCCGCGCCTGACGCGTGGCATCGACGCGGGTGAGGGTGTTTCGCGTCTGGTGCAGCGTGACGATCATGATCCCGCTGAGCGCGATAACGACGGTGATCGCCATCGCCATGGCCACCACCAGTTCGATGAGCGTGAACCCATCCTCGTGTCGCCCGCGCGCCGTGATCATGACGTCGCGACCGTGCATTGGCCAGTCGTCGTCATCGCGATGGCGCCCACGGCATTGGCAGCCGTCATGCTGGTGTTCCCCACGGTGGCGGTGCCGTCCTTGTAGCTGCCAGAGGCGTTGGAGTCGGCGCACACCGTGAGGGTCCCGCTGGGGGCGTAGGGCTGGCCCGGGTTGAGCAACCACCCGTTGGCCGGCGCGGTCCCGCCGTATCCGGTCACGCCGTTCGCCGACGGCGCCACCGTCGCCTTATAGCTGTCAAAGCACGACCCCGAGCGATACGTGAGGACGATGTCCTTCGGCTGCGTGGTCGCGCTGGTGCCGCTCGAGTTCTTTGCTGTGAGCGTCGGGATGGAGAGAAGCGGCTCCTGCACGGTGGTGCTCGAGACGAGGCCGGGGTTGACCGTAGAGAGCTGGTACGTGCTGCCCCCGGTGTTGGGGTACTGCTGGAAGGAGCATTTGCCCGCCCACACCGCGTAGTTGTTGCTATAGCTCGGAGTCGCCGGCGGGATGGCCGTGTTCCACGGGAAGAGCGAGGTAGGCGTGGTGAAGGCCGTGGCGGCCACGCTGTTGGTCATTGTGGTGGGCGCACTGACGTTGCCCGTCGTGCCGCTGCCGGCGTAGGACAGCGCGTCGGCCTCGCCGCCGTAGGCCGGCGCGGCGCTCGACTGCGACGACTTGAACGTCGCCGCGATGCCGCCGGCCTTGCCCAGCACGAAGGTGGTGCCGGCCGGGGTTCCGGTGGCAACGACGCTCGCGGGCTTTGACGGCGCCGAGGCGGCCGTCTGGTCCACGTACCCCGCCTTGGAGACGGTGACGTTGTAGGAGCCCGCCGTCATATCGGTGAAGACGGTGCAGCCTGCGGTGTCGGTTTGGCCCGACTGTCCGACCAGGCCGGTCGTCCCGGTGGCCGGCGCGGCGGTGACCGAGACGCCCGGCAGCCCCGCGCCGGTCTGGTCGGTGACCGCGTTCTGGAGGATGCCGACGACGGGCCGGCTGAGCATCGAGTCCGCGGACACGCTCTGCGTCCCCTGTGAGTAGGCCTCGGTCCAGCTGATCGTTGTGGAGGTCTTATAGAAGTCCTGCGCGGTCGAGGTGCAGCTGGAGTTGCCCGACGCGTCCTGGAAGGCCGCGCTCGAGGCCACGGTGAAGGTGGTTCCGTTGACAGGCGCGGTATGGCTCGCCGCCGCCCCGGTGAGGTTGGCCAGCTGCTCGTCTGAGAGCCCACGCAGGCGTGCCTGGTCCTGAGCGGCCAGCGCGTCGGCCTCGGCACGGATGCGCTGATCGCCGCTCGTGTGAGTCGTCGTGATGAGGGCGCTTGCCGTCGCCGAGGCGAGGAGGACAACGATCAGAGCGGTGACGAGCACCTCGATGAGCGTGAAACCGCCATCGCCGGTCATTGGGCGTGCTCGGCCGGGGGTCATGCTCGGTGGGAGTCTGCGAGGGTGCGCACGAGGATCACTGCAACTAGTCGGCGCCGTGAGCTGGGTCTTGAGTCCAGGGGCCCGTCTCTGGACCTCTGTTCCCGCGCGCACCCGCCCACGCGCCGCGCGCGTGAAGGTGGGTCAAGCGCTCGGGGGGTGGTGCCGATAAGGGACTGTGAGGCGGGCCCGTCCCCACGTTCTCCCGCCACACTCCCATCCCGATGACCGAGTCTGCTGACACGCGCCTACTGCTCGTCCACGCTCCCGGCGAGGGATGTGGGCTGGCCGAGGCGGCGCTCGTGCGAGCGGGCTACGACGCCATCGTGACGACGGACGGCGCGCGCACCCTCGAGCTCTGCGTCACCGAGCGCCCGGAACTGGTGCTGCTCGATCTCGATGTGCCCGGCTCCTCCCACGAGGCGCTCCACGCGATCCGCCACCTCACCGAGGGCGCGGACAGCCTGCCGGTCCTCGCTCTCACGGCTGGCGCCACTCCGGAAATCCGGCGCTGGGCCGTCTCGATGGGCGTCCGCGACTTCGTGGCCAAGCCCGTGGACGACACCGAACTGCAAGTGCGTATCCGCAACGGGCTCGAGGCCCGTGCGCTGCACCGGCGCCTTCGCGACCGCAACACCGTCCTGCGCGAAGCTGTTCGCGAGCGGACCGGCGAGTTCGACACAGCGCGCGAGAGCCTCTCGATCCTCGCCGCCATCGCTGACTTCCACGACGACGACACCGATCAGCACGCCAAGCGGGTCGGGATCGGCGCAGCGCTGATCGCCCAGGCTCTCGGCCTTGACGACCACTTCGTCGCGACGATCCGGGACGCCGCGCCGCTGCACGACATCGGCAAGGTCGGCATCTCGCGGCGGATCCTGCTCAAGCCCGACAAGCTGACCCCGGCCGAGTGGATGCACATGATGCGCCACGTCGAGATCGGAGCGCGCATTCTCGCCCCGGCCCGCTCGCCCGTGCTGCGGATGGCCTCTGAGATCGCCGGCACGCACCACGAGCGCTGGGACGGCAACGGCTATGTCGCCGGCCTGGTGGGGGCCGAGATCCCCCTCGCCGGTCGTATCACCGCACTGGCTGACGTGTGGGACACGCTCACCCATGAGCGCCCCTACAAGCGGGCCTGGGACGAGGAGCGGGCGCTGGGCGAGATCGACGCACAGGCCGGAGCGCACTTCGATCCCCGCATCGTCGAGGCCTTCCGCACGATCGACCGGCGCCTCTTCCACGAGCCGCTGGCCGACGATCTCGCTCTTCACGTCGCCTGACCTTCAGCGCTGAATCGAGCATCGCGGCGATGCCGCGTCGCGGCGGCACCGGTACCCGGTGAGCAACGCCGCGCAGGGCGCTAGCGGGCAAGTGGCCATTGGCTACTGGCCACTCGGACGCAAGCCGATGACAAGCGTCGTGCCAGCGCGGACAGCCGCCAACGGCGGCGGACGACGCTCAGTCGCCCGCGACGGGCTCAGGTGACCCGGGCTGCCGCTGCGCGAACACGTCGTCCATCGACGTGCCCACGCGCCCCTCGGCAGCGAGCAGCAGCTTGAAGTCCTGGGGACTCGTCGCGGCGGCGAGCGCGTTCTCGCGCGAGATCCGACCCCCCTGCACGTGCGCGAAGAGGGCCTGGTCGAACGTCTGCATCCCGTAGAAGGCGCCCTCGGCGAGGATCGTCGGCAGCTGGGCCGTCTCCTCGGGGTTCATGATCGCGTCACGGACGCGACCGGTGGTGCGCAGAATCTCGAGCGCCGCGACCCGGCCGCCGTCGAGCGACGGCACGAGACGCTGCGAGATGACCCCGCGCAACGAGGCCGAGAGCATGGCGCGCACCTGGCGGTGGTGGTGCGGCGGAAAGAAGTCGATGACGCGGTTGATCGTCTCGGGAGCGTCGGCGGTGTGCAGCGTGGAGAGCACCAGATGTCCGGTCTCGGCGGCGGACAGGGCAGTGCGCACCGTCTCCTCGTCGCGCATCTCGCCGATGAGGATGATGTCCGGGTCCTGGCGCAGGACCCGGCGCAGCGCCCGGCCGAACGACTCGGTGTCGGACCCGACCTCGCGCTGGTTGATGACCGAGCGCTTGTCGGCGTGCAGGAACTCGATCGGGTCCTCGATGGTGACGATGTGGCGCGCCGCGGTGGTATTGACCTGATCGACCATGGCCGCCAGCGTCGTCGACTTTCCGGAGCCCGTGGTGCCCGTGACGAGCACGATGCCTCGCGGCTCCTCGGCCATGTCGCGGACGGCGTCGGGCAGGCCGAGCTCCGCAATCGTGGTGACGCCGTACGGGATGCGCCGGCAGACGATCGAGATCGAGCCGCGCTGGCGGAAGGCGTTGACACGGAACCGGGCCAGACCCGGCACGGCGTAGGCGAAGTCGGCCTCCCCGTCGGTCTCCATCTCCTTGGCCCGGGTGGGGTCGCGCAACATCTCGCGCACCGCCTGCGCCGTGTCGTCAGGAGTGAGCGGATCCGCCATCGGCAGCGGCGTCAGCTCGCCGGAGATGCGGACCATCGGCGGCGAGCCCGCCTTGATGTGGAGGTCCGACCCCTCCTGGTCACAGAGGTACTGAAGCGCCTGCTGAAGCGAGAAGCTCACGGCGCTGTGACGAGGTAGGCGAACGGAACGGCGTTGGGATGCCTCTGGCACGCGTTCTTGACCACGCTGGAGATCGTCCCCGTCACCGAGTCGTACGAGACCGGGTTGGCCAGATCGAGCTCGCACTGCCCGGCGTCGTTGACCCGCTGGTAGGCATCGAGCGCCACCTGGCGCGAGTGCGTGATGGAGCTGGAGATCTTGACGACGCGCAGCACCAGGTCCTGGTGGCTGCCGTTGGCGCCGGGAACGCTGAGATGCTCGGTCTGACCCGCGTTGAGCACGATCGCCGAACAGTGGGCGTGGTCGGGCCGGCAGAGTCCCGGACCGGTGTGCCCGACCCCGGCGTGCAGGGCGAACACCGCGGAGCGGCCGTCGGACATCACACCCATGAACATCACCTGGGGTGCCATCACGTTCGGGAAGGGCGTCAGCCGCGCGACGTCGTTCTTGACCGGCACGCTGAGGTCCTTGCCGAAGCGCACCGAGACGGAGTACATCGTCCACGACTGGATCTTGGCGGGCTGAGACTCCTGCCTGAGCGGCGACGTCGAGGCGATCGTCGAGGTCGGGGCGGTGGCGGCAGTGGTGCCGCTGCCCTGGCCGGTCGAACCGGCAGACGACGCGCTCGAGGACGACGAGCCCGTGGTGGCCGGAGAGGGCGACACCATCGAGACCGGCGCGGTCGAGCTCGACGACGACGGGGTCGTCGACGTGGAGGCCGATGCGGTCGTGCTCGTCGACGATGACGAGCCGCTCGAGGATGTGGCCGGTGCCGGCTTGGAGCTCAGCTTCGCCACTCCGCTCGCGAACGGGTCGCGAGCGATGCGGGCCAGCGCGACCTTCACCGGCTCCGCCGAGGCGGTCGTCGCGGTCGTGGTCGTCTCCGTGCTCATCGCGGTGGCGGTGGGAGGCGCCGGCACCGTCGGAGTGGTGCTGGCAGACGCCCCCTTGAGCAGGAACACGGGGGCCCCCACGACGGCCACGACCAGGATCGCCACCAGCATCCAGAGCTTGCGCTCCACCAGATCTCGACGCAGCGAGCTCATCCTTGTCCTCCGGTCGTCGTGCCGGCCGCGCCGGCGAGCTGGTAGATGGTGGCGCTGACGTTGCCGGTCAGGCTCTTGGAGCCGCTCAGGGTCACGCTGTTGATGCTGAGCAGGGGACCGGTGGCGTGCACCGAGCCGTGGGCGATGGCGACGAGTCCGGTCAGCTTGCTCACGAGCTTGTTGAGGGCGACGTAACCGCCGGTGAAGTTGAGCTGGATCGGCACGGGCGTTGCCGACGGCGCTGCGGTGCCGGTCGCGGGCGTCGAGGCGGTGCTCGCCGACGCGCCCGTAGAACCCGCCAGGGTCAGCGACGTCATCGCGACGTGGTCCGCAGCGGCGCTCTTCTCCAGCAGCCGCAGCAGCGCGGGGATGTTGGACTGCGCCGGCACGGCCAGCTTGAGCGCAGCCCACTGCGCTCCGTCGGTCTTCAGCGCAGCCTGCGCGGCACGACCGATGTTGTAGCTCTGCTGAGCCGACGCGAGGGACTGCTGCTGGGTGGCGATCTGCGTCTGGAGCGCGCTGGCCTTCTGGCGCTCTGGCTTGAGGGCCAGCATGTAGAACGCGCCGACCAGCGCGGCTGCCGCCACGATGGCCAGGACGATACGGTCACGCTTGCGGAGGTTCATTGGGCGCTCCCTGTGGCCGGGGTGGTCGCGCTCGTCGCGGCGGGGGTGGCCGCGGGCGTCGTCGACGTCGAGGAGGGAGTGGTCGCGGCGGAGGCCGTGCCGGTGCTCGACGGCGAGGCGAGGAGCAGGGACAGCGAGAAGGTCACCGGGAAGGGGCAGCCGCCGCTCGCGGAGCTCGAGCTCGGAGCGAGCGGCAGTCGCGCTGCGGGTCGTGGAGGCCAGCGCCACCGAACTGACACCCTGGACCCGGCCGAGGGCGACCATGGTGGCGGCGACCGCGGATTCGCTCGCGGCACAGCCCGTGATCTGGATGGGCTGGGTGGTCGGGGCGGTCGGGGTCGTCGCGGTCGACGCGCTCGTCGCCGCCGTGGCTGCGCTGGCAGCGGCGGCCGCCGGAGCGGTCGCCTGCAGCGAGCTGAGCGCGGCGTCGTTGGGCATCACTCCGCCGATCTGGCTGAGGAGCACCGACCACGGGAACCGGCCCGTGACGAGCTGGCGAATGTCGGTCAGCTGCTGCTTCTGCTGCTGGGCGGCAGTGACGTAGGACGCATAGCTGTTGGCGGCGGCCTGCCAGCTGGCGGCGTTGGCGGTCACACGGGAGAGCTCGCTCTGGCGTGACCGGACGTTGTTGACGGCGAACGCGTACAGCACCGCGGCGACGAGGACGACCACCAGGCCGCCGATGACCCCGAGCGTCAACGGACTCACTGGGACGCTGACGCTGCGCTTGCGGCGATCGGCGGGGATGAGGTTGACGGCGTTCATGACGCCAGCGCTCCCACTGCCAGGCCGGTGGCCACCGGCGCGATGCGGGGGTCGACGTCGCCAAGAGCGTCGGCGCTGCCGGCGATGACCTCGCCACAGGTGAGGGCAAGACCCGACGCTGCGGACAGCGCCTCGACGAATCCGGGGAGCGGGGCCAACGCGCCCGCGACCACACCACTGGTGACGGGCTCTGAGCCGTACTGACCCGAATAGAACTCGGCCGCGGCGCGCAGCTCGGATCCGAGCTCCAGCGCGGCCCGCTTGAGCAGGTCGGCCACGGCGATGTCGCCGTCTGTGATGGGCTCAGCGCCATCGCCGTCGTGCAGCAGCCGGTGGGCCTCCTCGACGGGGATCCCGCGGTTCTCCGCGAGCCGGCCGAGCAACATTGCCAGCCCCTGCGGGGCCTGACGCGTGAAGCGGCACACTCCGGCTTCGGCGATCGCGATGTTGACAAGATCACCCAGCTGCGCGTACAGGACCGGACCTTCGGCCTCCGCCACGTGGTGGTTGAGGCTGCGGATGACGGAGAACACGGACAGGTCGATGCCCTCGGGCTTGAGACCGGCGCGGCGCAGCGCGTCGAGCAGGACATCGACGCTCTCACGCTCCGTGACGACCACGATGACCCGCAGGCGCTGCCCCTCGGCGGTGTCGACCAGGCCGACCTTGTGGAAGTCCATGACGGCACGCTCCAACGGCATCGGGATGCGCTCCTGAGCCTGCATGATCAGGGCGGTCCGGATGTCCTTGTCCTCGAGCGGCGGCAGATCGATGACACGAAGGACGGTCCGCGGCGTGGCCAGGCCGACGCGGACGCGCTTGGAGAACTTGTGCTCTGCGAAGAGGCTCTTGAGCTCGCCGGCGAGACGCTCGGGGTCGGTGACCAGGCCGTCACGCATCAGGCCCGCCGGCAGCCGCCGGGCGGCGACGCGCTCGGCCACGATCTGGCCGCCCTGGAGACGCGCCTGCGCGGCGATCGCCCTGGTGGCTCCGATCTCGAGGCCCGTGACCGAGGCGGCGGGGCGCGCGCCTCGCGACGGCCTGCGCACGCGCAGGGCGGGCAAGCTGGGCAGCGACAACTGCTTGTTCAAGACGCTCACAGTCCCACCCCGTGCAGGTAGAGGTTGACGAGGGCGTCGCCGGCAAAGATGGCGACGATGCTTCCCAGCAGCCAGGAACGGGCCGAAGGGGATCCTGGTCTTGCGGCCTTCGCTGCACGCCCTTGCGGGCCATCACGAGGGCGCCGACCACAGTGCCGGCGATCAGGGCGATGAACATCGCCGGCGCGACGGCCCGGCCCAGAACCAGGCCCATGACCGCGGCCAGCTTGACGTCACCCATGCCCATGCCCGAGGGGTAGGCCAGGACGGCGACGAGGAGGAACCCGCCGGCTGCGGCGCCGGCGATGAGATGCTCCGCCAGATGGTGAGGCGCGAAGATCGCGGTGAGTGCGATGGCGGCCAGCGCGAGCGGCGCCACGATGCGGTTGGGGATGATCTGGTGATCGAGGTCGATGACGGTGATCGCGACCAGAGCCGCGACGAAGATGAGATCGAGCCAGACCTTCGAGCTCGAGCCCTGAGCGATGACCACGGCGGCGAAGAGCGCGCCGGTCAGGCCCTCGATCAGGGGGTAGCGCGGTGAGATGCGAGTGTCACACGCGCGGCAATGTCCACCGAGGAGCAGCCACGAGACAACGGGCACGTTGTCATAGGGCCGGATCGCAGCGCTGCAGCCGGGGCACGCCGACCCTGGGGTGACCAGGGACAGGCCCGCAGGAAGCCGATAGGCCACGACGTTGAGAAACGAGCCGAGGCACAGTCCGCTGACGGCGGCGAGAGCGATGTCAAAGGTGAGCGGGGACATGAGAAACGAAAGACAAGAGAGGGTGGTGAGGCGACGAGCGGACCGCCGCTGGGCACGATGCGAGATCGCGCCCAGCGGCGGGTGCCGCAAGCGTCAGGACGCTGGTGGACTAGCTCCCCCAGGTACCGACGGTAGTGCTGCCCGAGTTGAGATTGCACCCGGACGCGTTCTTGCCGCTTGGGACGTAGCACGTACGGCTAACGCCACCGTCGGCGTACTTCGTCAGGTAGTAGTGCAGACCGGACGGCGAGATGCCCTCGATCGAATACGACAGGGTGGTCGAGCCACCAGTCGGGTCCGTCGGCGCCGCCTCGGCGTTCGCCGTGGCGCTGAGGCTCAGCTCCGGGGTGGTGCCGGCGAAGGCCGGCGTGAGGGTCGGCTCGATCGCGGTGAGCTGGCTGGCCGTCGTGGTGTACGTGCCCGCCCCGTTGTTGGTCGAGAAGGTCTCCTCGGCGGTCTGCGCCGTGGTGACATCCGTCTTGACGTTGGCGTCCTGGGCCTTGCCCTTCTGGTTGAGGAACGCCGGGATGGCGACCGCAGCCAGGATGCCGATGATGAGAATCACGACCAACAGCTCGATGAGGGTGAACCCCTCCTGACCGTGGGCGCGATTACGAAGACGCGTAAGCATCTATGGTCACTCCTTGTGTAGATGGGTATTGCGTTTCGGAACTCACACTCCGGTCAGTAATTCCAAAAGCGTCGTCGTGCGCTGTTCCGCTCTCCGTCATCGGCACCTGACGCCTCGGCTTGAGCCCCGGCCCGCGGCGTGGACGGCGTCTGGACGGATCGGCATGGATTCGAGCCCGTCCGTTAGCGCTTTATAGGCACGCGCGGGAGGAGGACTTGATCCCAGCGCCAAACAGCCGATAAGAGAACCATGCGCGAAGAGTTCGCCGCGGCCGCGCCCGTCGTCGCCCCTGCCATCACGCCCGCCCCCGCGGGCTCCCGGGCGGCTGCCGTCACGCCCGCCACCGGCGCCGGCAGCGGTGGCGGCTCCATGCGCTTCCTGACCCAGGTCATCGTCGATCTGGGCTTTGCCCCGCGCGAGCGCGTCGAGGCGGCGATGCTGGCCGCACGCGACGCAGGCACCACGCCGGACCAGATGCTCGTCGATCAGGGCGTGATCACCGCCGAGCAGCGGGCACGGGCGATCGCCGAGCGGCTCGGCCTGGACTTCCTGGATCTCACGCAGTATCGCCTGGACATGGCCGCCGTGAACCTCCTGCCCGCGGACGTGGCCCGACGCTGCGAGCTCGTCCCGGTCGCCCGCGAGGGCGAGGACACGCTCGTCATCGCCATGGCGGACCCGGCCAACGTCGTCGCCATCGACGACGTCGAGATCCAGACCGGCATGAACATCCAGGTGGCGGTGGCCACGCGCGAGGACATCCTGGCCGTCATCGCCAACATGACCAGGCTGGACAGCGCGGTCACGGAGGTCGTCGACGAGGAGTCCCACCTCGAAGTCGAGATGTTCGACGTCCACGACGCCGCCACCGAGACACCGATCGTCAAGCTGGTCAACGCGTTGCTCTCCCAGGCGGTGACCCACGGCGCCTCCGATGTCCACTTCGAGGCCGAGACCCGGGAGATGCGCGTCCGCATTCGTGTCGACGGCGTCCTGGAGGAGATCGCCAGGATCCCGGGGCGGATGGTCCCGGGCGTGGTCTCGCGCATCAAGATCATGTGCGAGCTCGACATCTCCGAGCGCCGTCTGCCCCAGGACGGTCGCGTCGGGCTCAACGTCGACGGCAAGCAGATCGACATCCGCGTCGTGACGCTGCCGACGGTCCACGGTGAGTCGGTGGTGATGCGCATCCTCGACCGTTCCAACGTGCTCATCGACATCCCCAAGCTCGGGCTCGATGACTTCTCGCTGGGGCGCCTGGCCTCCGCCACCGGTCACGCCCACGGCTCCGTCCTCGTCACGGGCCCCACCGGATCCGGAAAGTCCACGACGCTCTACGCGGTGCTCAACTCCCTCAACACACCGGACAAGAACATCGTCACCATCGAGGATCCCGTCGAGTACCAGTTGCACGGCGTCACCCAGGTCGCCGTCAACTCGCGCTCCGGTCTGACCTTCGCCACGGGCCTGCGGGCGATGATGCGCGCCGACCCCGACATCATCATGGTCGGCGAGATCCGCGACCGCGAGACGGCCCAGATCAGCATCGAGGCGGCGCTCACCGGCCACCTCCTGCTCTCGACGCTGCACACCAACGACGCGCCGAGCTCCATCACCCGTCTCGTCGAGATGGGAATCGAGCCGTTCCTGGTCGCCTCCTCGGTGCGCTGCGTCATCGCTCAGCGCTTGGCCCGCGTGCTGTGCACCGGATGCAAGCGGCCTGTGACGCTCGAGGCCAGCGTGCTCGCGCGGTCGGGCTTCCACGTCGAGCACGACATCGCCGGCTACGAAGCCGCGGGCTGCCCGCGGTGCAGCGGCAGCGGCTACAAGGGCCGCGTCGGCATCTACGAGATCATGCCCATCTCCGACGAGATCCGCGACCTCGCCCTCCACAGCGCCTCGTCGGACCGGATCATGGATACGGCGCGGGCAGAGGGGATGCGCACGCTCCGTGAGGACGCCTTCGAGAAGGTCAAGGCGGGCGTCACGGCCATCGACGAAGTGCTCCGAGTACTAGGCGCATAGGGCGCCGGACTCAAGTCACCACCGATCCCTGCCGAGGAAGGTTCATATGTCAGTCGTTGACTTCGCGGACATCGTCCTGGCGGCGCTCGAGCGCCGCGCCTCGGACATCCACCTCACCGCCGGCGCGGCGCCCAGCATCCGCGTCCGCGGCCGCCTCTTCCCGCTGGACGGCTTCCCTGTTCTGGGTGTGTCTGACACCCGGGAGATCGTCTATTCGATCATGAGCGACACCCAGCGCCAGCAGTTCGAGAACGCGCGCCAGGTCGACTTCAGCTACTCGGTCCCGCGGACCGCCCGCATGCGAGTCAACGCCTACCTGCAGCGCGGCGCCGTCAGCGCGGCGCTCCGCGTGATCCCCAGCGTGATCCAGTCGCTGGAGACGCTCGGCATGCCGCCGGTCGTTCGTGAGATGGCCGCCCTGCCCCGCGGGATGGTGCTCGTGACGGGACCCACCGGGTCCGGGAAGTCCACCACGCTGGCCGCCGTGATCGACGAGATCAACACCTCGCGCGAGGAGCACATCCTCACCATCGAGGATCCGATCGAGTTCCTTCACCAGCACAAGCGGTGCCTGGTCAACCAGCGCGAGCTGGGCAGTGATGCGACGAGCTTCTCCGAGGGCCTGCGCGCCGCGCTGCGCGAGGACCCTGACGTCATCCTCGTGGGCGAGATGCGCGACCTGGAGACCATCTCCACGGCGCTGACCGCCGCGGAGACCGGCCACCTGGTGCTGGCCACCCTGCACACCCAGGACGCGCCGCAGACGATCGACCGCATCATCGACGTGTTCCCGCCTCACCAGCAGCAGCACGTGCGCGTCATGCTCTCGGTGGCCATCCAGGGCGTCGTGGCCCAGCAGCTGCTTCCGACCGCCGATGGCTCCGGCCGCGTTCCCGCCGTCGAGATCCTCATCCCGACGCCGGCGGTGCGCAACCTCATCCGCGAGGGCAAGACCCACCAGATCTACTCCGCGATCCAGACCGGGGCCGAGCACGGCATGCAGACGATGGACGCCGCTCTGGCTGACCTCGTCCGTGCCGGGCGCATCTCCCGCGACGTCGCGCAGCGCCGCGCCTCGGTCCCGGCCGAGCTCGCCCGGCTGCTGGGCGGTGGCGCCGTCCTCCAGGCCGCCGGCGGGAACGGTTACCTGCAATGAGCAGCATCAGCTACGTCTTTCGCGCCGTCGACGGTCTCGGCGTCAAGCACAAGGGGGAGGTCGATGCCGAATCAGCGGCAGGCGTCACCGAGCTGCTCAAGGGCCGGGGTCTGATCGCCCTCGAGGTCAAAGCCAAGACCAAGTCGATGGAGCTGTCCTTCGACCAGTTCACGCGGGTGACGCTCGAGGATCTGGCGCTGATGACGCGGCAGCTCTCGACGATGATCTCGTCGGGGCTGTCACTGATGCGCGCGCTCACCGTGCTCGAGGCGCAGACCCAGAACAAGCGGCTGTGCGCCACCGTGGTGGCTCTCCGTCAGGACATCGAGAGCGGTGCCTCCCTGTCCGGGGCCCTGGCCAAGCACCCCAAGATCTTCTCCGAGCTGTTCGTCGCGATGATCCGCGCCGGGGAGACCGGCGGTTTCCTGGAGAGCGCGCTCATCCGCGTCGCCGACCAGCTCGAGGCCCAGCACAAGCTTCATCGTCAGGTCAAGTCCGCCATGGTCTATCCCGCCGTGGTGACGTCCATCGCGATCTGCGTGTGCGTGGCGATGCTCATCTTCATCATTCCGGTGTTCTCCGGTGTGTTCAAGCAGTTCAACGGGAAGATGCCGACGCTGACCGTGAAAACGATCGAGGCGTCCAACGCGCTGCGTCACCAGTGGTACCTCTTCCTCTTCGGGTCACTCGGGACAGTGTTCGGCTTTCGCAAGTGGAAGTCGTCCAAGACCGGCCGCCCGATGTGGGATCGCTTCCGCCTCAAGGCTCCGGCCAAGATCGGGATGATCGTCCAGAAGATCGCGCTGGCGCGGTGGGCTCGCACGCTGTCGTCGCTGACCGCGGCGGGCGTGCCGATGCTCGAGGCCATCGACGTCACCGGCCGCACCGCCGGCAACACCGTGGTCGAGAACGCGATGACCGCCGTGCACGACTCGGTGCAGGGAGGCGGGACGATCGCCTCGGCGCTGGCCGACGAGTCCATCTTCCCCTCGCTGGTCACCAACATGGTCCGCGTCGGTGAGGAGACCGGCGCCCTCGACTCGACACTGTCCAAGGTCGCCGACTTCTACGAGGACCAGGTCGAGGCCGCGGTCAAGTCGCTGACGTCGATCCTCGAGCCCCTCATGATCTGCGTCATCGGGACCATCGTCGGGTTCATGATCCTGGCGATGTACCTCCCGATGTTCCACGTCTACGACGCGATCCGGTGAGCGTCGACGACGCTGCGGGCTCGTTCCCGGTCACCTGAGAGCCGCCTCGCCCGTCGCATGCGTTCCGTGATCAGGGAGAACGCGCTGGCCGCATCGGCCGCCGCCGCGAGCCTGTGTGCGATTGCCTGGCTCAGTGCATCCGGGTGGTCGTGGCCCGACTGGCAGAGCGAAGCGCGCCCGGCCGTCGACTCATTGCTCGCGGGCCACGTCTCGCAGTTTCTCCGGATCGCCCCGGTGTACGGGGGCTCACTCATCCTCCGTGCTCCGTTTGTCATGTTGACAAAGCTCTGGGGCGGCGGCGAGCTCTCCATCTACGGCGCGAGCGCCGTTCCGTGCATGATGGCCGTCGGCGCCCTCGGGGTGTGGCTCACCGCGCGCATGCGGACACTGGGCCGTTCCCGCGGGGCTCGGGGGCTCGCGCTCGTGCTCTGTGTTGCCAACCCGTTGACACTTCCCGCACTGCAGATCGGGCATCCCGAGGAGTTGCTCGGCGCGGTGCTCTGCATCGCCGCCGTGCTGTGTGCGATGCACGACCGGCCCACGTGGGCAGCCATCCTCCTCGGCCTTGCCATCGGCAACAAGGAGTGGGCTGTTCTCGCGGCCGGACCCGTGCTGCTGGCCCTCGACCGGGGGCGCCTGCGGGCGCTCGTCATCACCGGCGCCACCGCGGGGTTGCTGATCGCGCCCTTCATCCTCGGCGCCTCGAGCGGCGTGGCCGCACAGACTGCAGCCACCGGGGTCAGCACCGGGGCCATCTTCCAGCCGTGGCAGATCTGGTGGTTCTTGGGCACCCATGGTCACGTCACCCGAGGGCTCAACGCGGGATATCGCACCCCGCCGGGATGGATCGAGAGCATCAGTCACCCCCTGATCGTCGCGATCATGGTGCCGCTCACCGGCCTCTATGCCGGACTGCGGCGTCGAGGCGCGCACCGGGTGCCCAACGCCCCGCTCCTGCTCCTGGCGCTGTTGCTGGCTCTGCGATGCGTGCTCGACCCCTTGGACATCTCCTACTACGTGCTCCCGTGTCTGCTCACGCTGCTCACCTGGGAGTCGCTCAGCTTCAACCGCCTCCCGGTGCTCACGCTCGCAGCCACCCTTGCCTCCTGGCTCATCTTCAAGCAGACGGCGGTTCTTGGCCTCTCCGCCGACATGCAAGCGCTCATCTTCGCCATCGTCAGCATCCCTTCAGTCATCGCCCTGGCCGCCGGTCTCTACGCGCCGGGCTTTGCGCGGCGGCTGATCATCCGTCCACGGCGGGACGCGGTCGCGACGCCCGGCGACTGGCCGTATGCCCGTACCCAGAACGCCGGGGCCCGGACCTAGACCTTCGTCGAGTCTCGGGTCACGGCCGACCGGACGACTACATCAGTATGGGTCCATCGTCAGAGTCTTTTCACTACTCGCGCGTGAGCGCCGAGTGGGGCGTGCTGCGCCTGCTGGCCAGCCTGGGCGATGCCGAGGCCCGGTTTGCCCCCTCCGGCGCGCACCTGATGGTGGAGCCCTGCCCTGGCAGCATCGACGTCTACTACGCGCCCGCGCGCATGTCCTCCCTGGAGCGCCGGCTGCTGACCCACACGCGCATGCACGCCAGCCAGCTGCTGTGGCGCGCCGTGTTCGCGCTTCCGATCGAGGTCATCGAGTTTCCTGACGCGCTGTTCCAGGTCGTCGCGATGGAGGGCTTCTCCCTGCAGCTCCCCACCCCGGGCCTCCAGCTCACCCTCGACCAGCTCGCCGCCCGCACCCAGCTTGCCCTGCGCACGCCGCAGGTCCGCCCCACCACGACCGCCCGCGCCCGCCAGAGGGCAGTGGCCCTGGCCACTGCGGTCGCGGTCACCGCCGGCTCGGCGACCCCCGCCGTTGCACTTGCCTCCGGCGGAGCCGGGGGGTCGCTCTCCACCACCACGCCCTCCAGCGCAGCTGCCCATCCCGGTGGCGCCGCCGCTCCCGCGACGGCGACCGGTTCGGTGACCGTCGCAGCGACCTCGCGCGCCGTGCCGCATCCGCTCAAGCTCACCCACCTCTTCTCCACTCCTTCCCAGAGCGCCCACGGCAAGGCGACGCCGGCTCACGCCACGGCGTCCTGCGCCACGCCGACCACCCACGGCGCCCTGGCCTACGCTGCCGACACGCCCGCGCTGCGGCTGCACTGCCCCGTGCCGTCCGGCCACCCCACGACCACGCACTCGGCGACCGGTCACAAGGGAACGGGCCCGAAGGGCGCGACCATGTCGGTGGGGGTCCCGCCCAAGACGACGAGCGGCAAGCCGTCGACCGGCACGGCGAAGACGAGCACCACCAAGGCCGGCACCCACCACAGACCGGCACCCCCCAGACCGGCACTCCCAAGACCGGCACGGCGAAGACGAGCACCACCAAGGCCGGCACCACCAAGACGGGCACCGCCAAGACGGGCACCGCTAAGGCCGGCACCGCCAAGACCGGCACGCCCGCGTCCGGCACGCTCACGATCGGCAACGCACCGGCGAAGGGCACCTCGACCAAGGCCCACGGCCACAAGAAGCACACCAAGACCGCCCATCACCGCGCCAAGCCCTCCCACGCCAGCGGCGGCGCCCCGGTCGTCCAGCCGACCCCGGCCCCCGAGCCGAGCCCGACCCCCACGGCGCACCCGGTGACCACGCTCTCCCCCACCGCCCCCGGCATCTCGGTGCCCCAGGGCTGGACCGGCAGCGTCAACGCCGACCCGACCCTCACCGGCGCGGTCAACAACCTCTCCGGCCTGCTCTCCAACGGCAACCGGCCGCCGTCATTCCTCATCCCCATCTACATGGAAGCCGGCCACAAGTACGGCGTGCCGTGGGAGGTGCTGGCCGCGATCAACGCCATCGAGAGCAATTACGGCCAGAACCTCAACACCTCGAGCGCCGGCGCGGTCGGCTGGATGCAGTTCGAGCCCTCCACCTGGGCCAAGTACGGGCTGGCGGTCGACGGCCACAGCGTCCCCAACCCCTATGACCCGCGCGACGCCATCTTCTCCGCCGCCAAGTACCTCGCCGCCGCCGGCGCCCAGGAGGACGTCGCCAAGGCCGTCTACGCCTATAACCACGCGAGCTGGTACGTCGACGAGGTGATGGCACGGGCCCACGCGATCGCCACTCACGCGCAGTATCAGCGCATGACCGTCAAGCACGGGACCTTCTCGGTGAACTTCGCCACCGGCCTCAAGACGACCCCTGTCGTCCGCTACTCCAGCGGGACGCTCTCGCACTTCGATCGCCTCATCGCGGCCGCCAACATGGTCAGCGCCGCCAACTTCCCCTACGTCTACGGCGGCGGCCACGAGCAGCCCTCGGTGTTCGCGCCGTTCGACTGCTCGGGCTCGGTCTCCTACGTCATGCAGCAGGCGGGCTACAAGGTGCCCACCACCGTCTCCGGTGACATCCCGATGTGGAAGTTCCCCGCGGGCCCGGGCAAGGTCACGATCTTCTACAACTCGTGGCACACGTTCATGCGGATCGGCAACCGCTACTTCGGGACCAGCGGCTTCGCCCGCCCCGGTGGCGGCGCCGGCTGGTTCGACGTCGACAAGCTTCCGGCGGACTACCTGGCCAAGTTCAACGTGGTCCACGTGCCCCACCTGGGCGTCAACTCGTTCGCGCCGGGCGAGAACTACGCGCCGATCAACATCCCCAAGCCCAAGCACCGGTCCTCGACGCTCAACATCCCGGTGTCGATGCAGCTCTCGACGCTGGGCTCCTTCCCCAGCGCGTAGCCGCCCTCCGGCCCGCGTAGCAGAATGAGCGGGTGCCGAGCGCACCCGAAGACAGTCAACCGCTCGCCCGCGCGCTTGCGCCGGTGGCCGCGGTCCTCGACGAGCTGGACATCGCCATCCCCGGCGAGGCCCGGGGCGTTGCTGCGCAGAACGCACGCGAACTGCTGGAGGCATCCGGTGCCGGCGCGGACGCGGTCGTGCTGGCGCTCATTGCCTATGCCGCCGAGCTCGTCGGCGCCGTCGCCCACCGGCCGGCCGTCGACGCCGCTGAGATCCGCCGGCTCGCAGATGCGCTGCAGGCGCGCGCCGGAGTGCCCCGCGTGGCCCTGGGCCGCGAGCTGCTGCGTGCACCGCGGCCGGCCGAGCTCCCCGTGGCGGACGCCCTGGAGGCCCAGCTCGCCCTGCTGCGCGCCCTGACCGGCGCCCGCGCCGTGGCGCTCTGGGCCGAGGAGACGGATGCGGACCCCCGCTGTGTCGCACACGCCGGCGAGCTTGACCCCGGCTCGCCAGCGGCTGACGCGACGGTGCGGGTGCCCATCGCCGACCGGCCCGTCACGGGTGCGCTGCTCGTCCACGGCGTGGACCCTCAGGCGCCGGAGCTGCGGTCGCTGCTCGCCGCCGCGGCGCCCGGACTCGCGGACCTGCTCGAGCGCGAGACGCTGCTTGACCGCGCGCACTGGCGCGAGCTTGTGGCCGGCGCCGTCGAGCGGCGACTGGCGCGTCTGCGCTTTGACCTGCACGACGGCCCCCAGCAGGACGTCATCCTGCTGGCGCAGGACGTGCAGCTGTTTCGCGAGCAGCTGGGCCCGCTGCTTGAGGGCGATCCCGATCAGACCCGCGCCCTGGGACGTCTGGACGATCTCGAGGCTCAGTTGCTGGCGCTCGACGGCGACCTGCGCCGCCTGTCGACCTCGGTGCAGTCGCCGTTCCTGTCGCCAGGGTCGCTGCTCGAATCGCTGGAGCGCGTCGCTGACGCCTTCGCCAAGCGCACGGGGATCCTCCCGGAGACCGAGTTCAGCGCCGACCTGACGCAGCTCTCGGACTCACAGGAGATCGCCTTGCTGGCACTGGTCCAGGAGGCGCTCTCGAACGTCCGCAAGCACAGTGACGCCTCTGCGGTCCGGATCTCGATCACGCCGGACCCCGACGGGATCAGGGCCCAGGTGTCAGATGACGGCCGCGGTTTTGACCCCGAGACCACGGTGGCACGCGCCGCGGGCGCCGGGCGCCTAGGGCTGGTCGGGATGCACGAGCGCGTGCGGATGCTCGGGGGGCAGACCCAGATCAGCTCCCGGCCCGGAGGCCCCACGGTGGTCTCGGCCGTCCTGCCGCGGTGGGGCGGCGAGGACGAGGACTAGACCAGCCCGTGCTCCAGCGCGTAGCGCACGGCGCCGGCGCGGTTGGGCACCCCGAGCTTGCGATAGATGTTGGTGAGGTGGAACTTGATCGTGTGCTCTGAGACCCAGAGCTCGCGGCTGATCGCGGCGGTGGTCATGCCGGCGGCCACCCGGGACAGGATGTCGCGCTCGCGCTCGGTCAACGCCGGCGCGCCGGGCTCATCGGTCGCCGCGGGGCGCGCCGGGAGGGTCACCGGGGCGGGCAGCACCTCTCCGTTGGCGGCCTGGCGCAGGATCGAGGTGATGTCCAGCGAGCCGGCGGTCTTCAGCACGTAGGCGCTGGCGCCGGCCTTCAGTGCCGCCTCGATCACGGGCGCGTCGTCGCAGGCCGACAGCACCACCGTCTTGGTCTCGGGCCAGCGCTTGCGGATGAGCTCGATCATCTCGGTCCCGGTCACGCCGGGCATGCGCAGGTCCATGAGCACGATGTCCGGACGGCGGCGCTCGACGAGCTGGACCAGCTCGGCGCCGGACTGAGCCTCGCCGACGACGTGCATGTCCTCCACGTGGTCGATCGTCCGGCGGATGCCGGCGATGATCAGCGGGTGGTCGTCGGCGATAAGGACCTTGAGCTCGCCTGACATCAGTTCCTGTGTAGTCGGCGCGGACGGGGCTCGACTTGAGCCGCGGGCGACATCGCGGCGCTCGGTGAGGTATAGCTCCGGGCATGGCCGAAGCTCAGCTTGCGGGCGTCAGTGCCGAGGAGCGCGACCTCGCGGTCCAGGCTCCCGCCCCCCGCCACGCCGAGCTGATGAAGGCCGTCCTGGAGCGCCAGAGCTTCAGCGACCCCGCGTGGATCTTCGAGCGCAAGCTCGATGGGATCCGTTGTCTGGCCGTCCGCGAGCATGACGAGGTACTCATGCTGTCACGCAACGATCTCGATCTGGGCGGCCGGTATCCCGAGGTGCGCGACGCGATCGCGGGCCAGGCGCACCGGCGCTTTGCCATCGACGGCGAGATCGTCGCCTTCGACGGTCAGCAGACGAGCTTTGCCCGGCTGGCCCAGCGCGGTCACACACACGTCCCGGTCTTCTTCTACATCTTCGACCTGCTGTGGGTGGACGGCCACGATGTCCGCGGGCTCGGTCTGCGCACGCGCAAGCGCCTACTGCGCGCCGCGCTGGAGTTCCACGATCCCCTGCGCTGGACCGCGCACCGCAACCGCGAGGGCGAGGCGATGTTCAGCGAGGCGTGCCGCAAGGGCTGGGAGGGCGTCGTGGCCAAGCGCGCCGACAGCCCGTACCAGGCCAAACGCTCCCGGGACTGGCTCAAGCTCAAGTGCGAGGCCGGCCAGGAGCTGATCATCGGGGGCTTCACCGCCCCCCAGGGGTCGCGCACGGACTTCGGCGCGCTGCTGCTGGGGTACTTCCGCGACGGCGAACTGGAGTACGCGGGCAAGGTCGGCACCGGCTTTGACCAGGAGACGCTCGGCTCGCTGGGACGGCAGCTGCGCGCGCTGAGCCGCACCGGCTCCCCGTTCGCCAACCCGTCGGCGATCCGCGAGCGAGGCGTCACGTGGGTCACCCCGAAGCTTGTGGCGCAGGTCGGCTTCACCGAGTGGACCTCCGCCGGGCGCCTGCGTCATCCGCGCTTCCTCGGGCTGCGCGATGACAAGGACGCGACCGAGGTGGTGCGCGAGCGATGACCGACACGATCACCATCGGCCGCCGCCAGGTGCCGTTCAGCCATCCTGACAAGGCGCTCTTCACGGACCCTGAGATCACCAAGCAGGCGCTGGCCGAGCACTACGAGAACGTCGCGGAGGCGATGCTCCCCCACGTCCGCGACCGGCCCCTCGCGCTCCAGGCGTTTCCCAGCGGGATTGACGGCAAGGGCTTCTTCATGAAGTCGGTGCCCCGCTACTTCCCCGAATGGATCGGCACGGTAACGGTCCCTAAGAAGGGCGGGACGCTCACCCAGGCCATGGCCGGTGACGCCGCGACCCTGGTGTACCTGGTGGGCCAGAACGTCATCACCCCCCACATCTGGCTCTCGCGCGCCGACGAGCCGCGGCAACCGGATCGCCTGATCATCGACTTCGACCCCTCCCCGGGCGTCACCTTCGCCGAGGTGCGGGCCGGCGCCCGGGACGCGGGAGCACGGCTGCGCGACGCCGGGCTGGCCACGTTCGCGATGGTCACCGGCTCGCGCGGGATCCACGTCGTGTCCCCGCTGCGCCGCGGCCCCTCGTTCGGCGACGTCCACGGATTCGCCCGCGCGCTGGCCGAGGCCATGGTCGCCGACAACCCGGACCACCTCACCCTCGAGTGGCACCGCGAGGAGCGCGGGGCGCGGATCTACGTCGACGTCAACCGCATCAACTACGCCCAGCACGCCGTGGCCCCGTACGGGGTCAGGCCGCGGCCAGGCGGCCCGGTGGCCATGCCCATCGCCTGGGACGAGCTCTCCGACGGCTCGCTGGCTCCGGACAAGTGGACCGTCGCCACCGCCGCGGACCGGCTGCGCAGCGAGGGCGACCAGTGGAAGGGGATCGCCCGCCAGGCGCGCAAGCTGCCGTCGGCAGTGCCCGGCTGAGCACACCGTGCTCCGGGGCTGCGCTCCTTGGGGCGTCTGCGCGGGGTACGTGGCGGACGTCTACGACGGACTTGGGAGAGCGGGGCTGGGCGGGGCTGCCGGCCTGTCAGGTGGAGGAGGGTGGCTCGCCACCCACCGCCCGTCCCCACTCGATGGCCCGCAGTTGACCTTCGCCGCGTGGCCCCCGGTACCGTTGAGACGAATGGATGAGCAGAACCCACAGCCACAGCCCCCGGCGATCCTGGCGGGGGACGCTGAGCGCGAGCAGAGCACGGAGCTGCTCAGCCGCGCCGTGGTGGAGGGGCGCCTCACGCTCGAGGAGTTCTCGGACCGGGTGGAGCGCGCCCAGGCGGCCCGCACCCGCAATGAGCTGGCCACCCTCACTCAGGATCTGCCCGCCGCGCCGCGCCCGGCCGCATCGACCGAGCTGGCCGCGCCCCAGCAGAAACACGTGGCCTTCTGCAGCCGGCTCGTGCGCTCGGGCCCGTGGGAGCTGGCCGCGCGATCGGAGTTCCGGTCCATCTTCGGCACCATCACGCTCGACCTCTCCCAGGCGCGGCTGCCGGGGTCAGAGGTGGATCTGGAGATCTTCAACCTGTTCGGCACCGTGACGGTCATCGTTCCCGAGAGCGTGGATGTGAGCCTCACCGGCGGGGGCATGTTCGCCAGCCAGGTGATCCAGCCCCACACGGCGCCTCCGGTGCCCGGCGCGCCCAAGCTGCGGATCAACGCGCGCGGGCCGGGCGGGACGCTGTACGTGCGCACCAAGTCAAAGACCGCCTCGTAGCAGGGCAGCCGGCCAGGCCCAGCGCGATGCTCATCGCCGTGACCGACCACGCCGCCGAGCGCTTTCGCCAGCGCGTGCGGGGCTCGCTGGACGAGAAGACCGAGATCGCCGGCCGCGTGGCCCGCGCCCACGCCGCGGGCCGCACCGAACCTGGCGAGCGCGGGGCGCTGCTGGTGCGCGACCTCGACCGGCGCGATCTCGTCTACGTGTGCCGCCCCGAGGGCAACGAACTGGTGGTGACCACCCTGTGGGAGGAGGGCGAGCGCGCGGCCGTGCCACGGCGCTTCACCGACGCTCTGCGGCGCGACGACCACCGGCTGCGCTGACGCAGATAACCCCCCGAGCGAGGCAGCTAGGCTGACCCCCATGTCCTCCCTCACCACGCGCCCCCTCGGCGCCTCTGGCCTCAAGACGTCCGTCGTCGGCCTGGGGTGCAACAACTTCGGCCGCCGCGCCGACCTCGCCGCGACCCGCGCGGTCGTGGATGCCTCGCTCGAAGAGGGAGTCACGTTCTTTGACACCGCCGACATCTACGGGCGGGGCCAGAGCGAGGAGTACCTGGGCGAGGTGCTCCAGGGACGGCGCGACCAGGTGGTCCTCGCCACCAAGTTCGGGATGGATATGGGCGACGGTCGGGGCCCCCGCGGCTCGCGGGACTACATCCTGCATTGCATCGACGCGTCTCTGACGCGGCTGCGCACCGACACGATCGACTACTACTGGTATCACCGGCCCGACGGCGTCACTCCGATCCTCGAGACGCTCGAGACCCTGCACGAGCTCGTCGGGGCCGGCAAGGTCCGCGCGATCGGCGCGTCCAACTTCGACGCCGATCAGCTCCGCGAGGCGGCCGCCGTCGCTCAGGAGCACGGACTCACCCCGTTCACGGCCGTCCAGAACGAGTACAGCCTGCTCGTGCGTGACGCCGAACGCGACGTGATCCCGGCCTGCGAGGAGCTCGGGATCGGCTTCGTTCCCTTCTTTCCGCTCGCCTCGGGCCTGCTCACCGGCAAGTACCGCCGTGGCGAGCCGGCGCCGTCGGGCACCCGGCTGTCAGGCCGCGACGAGATCGCCAGTCCCGAGCAGTTCGATCTGCTCGAAGCGGTCCAGAGGTTCGCCGACGAGCGCGGCGTGCCGATGATCGACGTCGCCATCGGTGCCCTGCTCGTCCACGACGCCGTGCCCTCCGTGATCGCGGGCGCCACCAGGCCCGAGCAGGTGCGCGCGAACGCCGCCGCCGGCCGCTGGGCCCCCACGGACGACGACCTGGCGGCATTGCGCGACGTGCTCGCGGCTCACGCCGTCTGAGCCACCGGCGGCCGTGCCCCAGCCCGCGACCCAATCCTTCCGCCAGCGGTTCCCGATGTGGGCGAAGTTCGCGGTGTCGCTCGGCGTCGGCGTGATCCTGCTGGTGGCGCTGATCATCTTCGTCAACCACAACAACACGAACTCGAACCGAACCCTGACCCCGTCCGAGCAGGCGAAGGTCAACAAGGAGGCCGAGGTCGTCGTCGCCGCGGACCAGGCACCGCGCGTCGTTACGCTGAAGCCCGGGGAGAGCCCCCACGCCGGGTTCGTGCGCACGGTGCACACCACGATGTCGGGCCTGGTCAACCGGGGCGTCATCGACGGGCCCCTGCAACGCGTCCGCTGCACGCGCCACGGCGGCCGGGCGCCCGAGCTCGCCTTCAGCTGCGTCGCCACCGCCGACGACGTCAATTACGACTTCGTCGGCGTCGTCGACACGTCCGCGCACCAACTCACCTACTGCAAGCGCGACGAGCCGCCGGTGCCGTCACAGAACATCCCGGTCAGCCCGCGCTGCACGGCCTGACTCCGGTCATCGCGGACCGAGTGGGCCTTAGCGCCAGGCCACGGTCCCCGGCGCCCGCGAGTGGGGTGAGAAGCGTACGGACAGGATCCGGGCATGCCTGGGCACGCTGAAGGCCACGCAGCCCTCGCGTGACTCCCCCACCCCGATCAGGCTCTCGAAGTCGGCCAGCGGCGTCTCGCACACGCCCTGCTTGACGAATAGCGGCGACGCGAGGCCCGCGGTGGTGAGGATCGACCAGTCTCCCGATGCCGTGCTGTCATAGGTCGCCCCGGCCACGACGCGGATCGCGACCTGGACCCCGGTGGCGCGGTGGCCGGGCAGCAGCGTCGAGCCGGTGCCGGTCAGCGGGTCGATCACCTTCGAGACCGTGACGAGCAGGATCGAGGTCCCGGCGTGGACACGCTGCGCGGTGCCGACCGGCGCGCCGCGGGGCCGCGGGCGCCGGCGACGAACGGGCGGCGTGCTCGTCGTCACGGCCGTCGGGCTCGAGGTCGAGGTCGAGGTCGAGGTCGCGGGCGTGGTGCCGCCGCCCGCCGTCGAGCTATGGGCGGAGCCGCCGCACCCGGCCAGCCCAAGGGCCAGAGCGGCACCAAGCACAAGCGAGACGCGCAGCCGGAGGCCGCGAGGGATACATGGGCGCCTGGCCACCGTCGCGCAACATACTCACCCCGGAGGAAGTTCAGCCGCCGGCTGACTGACGGTCGGGCTCGCGTGGGCCCGCGGTGGCGTCCTTGAGATCGGGCTCGGCCCCGGCGGGCGCCGCGGCCGGGCCGCCGTCGGTCACGGCATCGGCGTGCTCGCCCCCCGAGGTGTCGATCCCGGTGTCGGTGGCGGGCTCGTCCGAGGCGGTGGTCTCCCCCAGGACGGAGCTGCCCAGCTCCGGGTCATCGTCGAGCATCTCCGGGGCGGCGTCGGAGCCACCCAGCTCCGCGGGAACGATGCCGTCCGAGGCAGTGGCCGCCCACTCGCCCTTCTCGCGGGCCTCGTCAGCGCCCGGGGTCGTGCCCCCGCGCTGCTCGCTTGGCTTGACGTCTGGCTCGTGGCTCATCGGTGCCTCCACCTCTCGGGTCCGTTGTCCACCCGCTACCCGCCGTCAGGCCTCGCAAAAGGGCGCTCAAAACGCAGATGGCGTCGTCCCGATGGGCGTTCCTGCCCCACCGGGACGCGCAGCTCGTTGGCCCCCACGTTCTGACTCGTGCGGCGCGAAAGCCCGAATCCGCCGCCGGCTGCCTGGGGGGCAGCAAATCGCTAGGTACCCCGTCTGTAAAGAACGACCCAAGACCGAGAAATCTCGCGTGCGACGGTGGCGCGCTGGGCCGGTGGCGGCGGATAATGCAAGGCGATGGCGTACGACGAGGACCTGGCCAATCGCATCCGCGAGCTGATCGCCGGCGAGCCCGGCGTGGTGGAGAAGAAGATGTTCGGCGGCCTGGCCTTCCTCATCGGTGGGCACATGTCGGTGAGCGCCAGCGGACGCGGCGGGCTCCTGCTCCACGTGCCGCCCGAGGACACGGAGTCGCTGCTGGCCAAGCCACACGCCGGCCCCTTCGAGATGCGCGGCAAGACGATGGACGGGTGGCTCCGGGTCGAGTCCGAGGGGGTCAAGACCAAGCGCCAGCTGGAACGCTGGGTCGGGCGCGGCGTGGCCTACGCGCGGTCGCTCCCGCCCAAGGAGAAGTAGTCGCCTACCGGTCGCGGCGGCGGATCTCTGAGACCACACGATCGACGGGCAGGCCGTCGCCGACCTCGCCCTCTCCGGTCTCGCGCAGGACGCGGACCGCCCAGGCGACGTGCGAGTCGGGCTCGTCGGCGGGCTTGGCGTGCTCGGTCATGAAGCGGGCGACCTCGGCCGGGTCGAGCTCCGGGGCGCGCTGGGCCACGAAGTCGATGACCTCTTGGCTGGGGGCTTCGTCGTCGTGGGTCATGGGATCGATGGTAGGGCCCGTGTCGATTCGGCCCATCTCGTTCGTATAGGGGGTGACAATCACCACGACGGCGCCCCACAGACCCGGCGCCGGAAGGAGCCCACCATGAAGACCTATCTGCTCAGCGTCGTCCAGCCCGACGGTCCCGTGCCCCCCGCGGCGGAGCTCGACAAGATCATGAGCGACGTCAACGCGCTCAACGACGAGATGCGCGCCGCCGGCGCCTGGGTGTTCGCCGGAGGCCTGCACGCGCCCAGCACGGCCACGGTCCTGCGCCCGGATCGCGATGAGGTCGTCATGACCGACGGACCATTCGCGGAGGGCAAGGAACAGATCGGCGGCCTCTCGATCGTCCGCGCCGAGGACCTGGACGGCGCGCTGGAGTGGGGCCGGCGGCTGGCCCTGGCGACGACCCTCCCGATCGAGGTCCGGCCCTTCCAGGACGAGGCCGCGCGCTGATCGAGCCGATGCCGGCCCTGGGATCCGAGGACATCGAGCATGTGTTTCGCCAGGAGCACGGCCGTGCCGTGGCGGTCCTGGTCCGCAGCTTCGGCGACATCGACCTCGCCGAGGAGGCGGTCCAGGACGCCTTCGCCGAGGCGGTCCGTCGCTGGCCGGAGCGCGGCCTGCCGCCCAGTCCCGCCGGCTGGATCATCACCACCGCGCGCAACCGCGCCATCGACCGCCTGCGCCGCGAGTCAGGGCGCGCCGACCGCCACGCCCAGGCCGCGCACCTGCTGCTTCGCGACGACGAACCTCCCCCGCACGAGAGCGAGAGCGCGGGCGATGACGAGGAGGTTGCCGTGCCCGACGACCGCCTGCGCCTGATCTTCACCTGCTGTCACCCCGCGCTGTCCGCCGCCGCACAGGTGGCGCTCACCCTGCGCCTGCTCGGCGGCCTCACCACGCCCGAGATCGCCCGTGCGTTCCTGGTCTCGGAGCCCACAATGGCGCAGCGACTCGTCCGCGCCAAGGGCAAGATCCGCGATGCCGGCATCCCCTACCGGGTCCCGCGCGACGAGGACCTGCCCGACCGCCTGGGCGGCGTGCTGCGCGTCGTCTACCTGATCTTCAACGAGGGCTACACGGCCAGCGCCGGCCCCGAGCTCGTCCGCGACGACCTCTGCGCCGAGGCCGTCCGCCTCGGCCGCCTCCTCGTCGAGCTGATGCCCGACGAGCCCGAGGCCGCCGGACTGCTCGCGCTGATGCTGCTCACCCAGTCGCGGCGGGCGGCGCGCACCGACGGCGCGGGGCAGCTCGTGCGCCTGGCCGACCAGGACCGCGCGCTCTGGGATCGCGGGCTCATCGACGAGGGTCAAGCGATCGTGCGACGGTGCCTGGCGCGCCGCCAGCCGGGCCCGTACCAGATCCAGGCGGCCATCAACGCGGTCCACGGCGACGCCGCGGCGGCGGCGCAGACCGATTGGGGTCAGATCCTGGCGCTCTATGACCAGCTGATGGCGATGGCCCCGACGCCGGTGGTCGCGCTCAACCGCGCCGTCGCGGTCGCGGAGGTCCAAGGTCCCGTAGCGGGTCTCGCCCTCGTCGAGCAGCTCGACCTCGGCGGCTACCACCTCTACCACGCCATCCGCGCCGACCTGCTGGCCCGGACCGGCGACGAGGACGGCGCGGGAGCGGCCTACGACGCCGCGATCTCCCTCACCGAGAACGAGGCCGAGCGGGCGAGCCTCAGGCGACGGAAGCGAAGTGCGTCCGGTCGCGCCCTGCGGCCTTAGCCTCGTACAGCGCGACGTCGGCGCGGGCGATGATCTCCTCGGCAGCCTCGCCCGGTCGGCCGACGGCGATCCCCGCCGAGCACGTCCAGTTCTCCGAGACGCTGCGGCGTAGGCGGTCGGTCACCTCGGTGGCGATCTCGGGGTCGCACTCGCGCAGCAGCAGCCCGAACTCCTCGCCGCCCAGCCGGGCCAGCAGGTCGCCGGTGCGCAGCTGGTCGCGCCAGCCGGCGGCCGTCTCCTTGAGCAGCCGGTCGCCCGCCGGATGGCCGTAGCTGTCGTTGAACTGCTTGAAGTGGTCGAAGTCGATCATGGCGATGACAAGCTGGCCGCCCTCGCTGTGCACGCGCTTGACCTGGGCGTCCCAGGCGCGGCGGTTGGGCAGGCCGGTGAGCGGGTCGGTCTGGGCCTCGTCGGCGAGGTTGTCCAGCACATCGGCGCGCGCGATCACCGCCGCGGCCTCGTGGGCCAGCAGGGACGCGATCGTGGTGTGCGTCCCGCCCTCCTCGATCACGTCGGCCCAGCCCACCACCAGAACGCCCTGGGCGACGCCGTGGCGGGTCAGGGGCTGGTAGAGCACCGAGCGCGGGCGACCGGTGGCGATCCACGAGGCTCGGTTACCCACCCGCGCCTCGACGTCGGTGGTGACGAGCACGGGGCGGCGGGTGTCATATGCCTCCTGCACGGCGCTCCCCTCTTCGGCGCGCTTGCGCAGCGCGGCCCCCTCGCGCTGGGTCACCGCGCTACAGACGAGACCTTCACCATCGGTGGTGGGCTCGTAGAGCAGCGCGATCGTGGCGTTGGAGATCGACTTGGCGGCCTGGCAGACGTCGATCCGCGGGTGGGGGCTGTCAAAGAGGCGATGGACGACGTCAACGAGCTGCTCGAGCATCCGTTCGCGCTGCCGGGCCTCGCTGGCCCGCCGGCGCACGCTGGCGACGAGCTGCTGGGTGGCAAAGCCGATGATGGCCGAGACCGCCACCGTCAGCACCGCGGAGCGGTACTGGCTGTGCGGGTAGGACGGCGGCCCGACGATCAGGATCGGAAGCAGGTAGAAGAGGCCCACTCCGGCCACCACCGCGCCGAGGTCACGACGTGAGCGGCTGTAGAGCGCGGTGTGGAACACCGGGATCATCGCCAGTGCGCTGGTGCCCGAGCTCGAGCCCCCCACTGAGTTGCGCAGGAACGCGACCCCGGCGAGGAAGAGCAGCGCGGCGGGGACGAGGCCGAGCCGTGATCCGTCGCGCCCCCGGGTGGCTCCGATGGCCAGCACCCCGGCGGCCAGGGCGAGCACCGCGGAGAGCGCGTACTGGCCCCAATCCACACGCGAGCCCAGCGGGGCGATCGTCCAGGCGAGGATGGCCGCCGCGCTGAAGGGCGCGAAGGCGCGCGCTGCCGACCGCAGATCACGTACCGGGCTCACGCGGACCCATCGGTCGTTCTGGACGAAGGGTTGACCGGCATGGACGAATGGTTGAGAGGGCCATCGCACCGGTTGACAGAGCCTCACCGATCAGAGGATGATCCGCATCGAGATGAGGGGGTCACGGGGAGCGGCGCTCATCGCCGCCTGCGTCGTGCTCGCAGTGGCGTCGCTCGGTGTGCCCGGGGCCGCCTGGTCTGCCTCGCACCCGCGACCGCAGCGCTCCTTCAGCACCGAGGTGACCGGGCCGCTCCTCATCGCGTGGAGCGGCGATCCGGCTCATGGCTGCGCAGCCGCGGGCCTGTGCGGAGTCAGCGGGACCCTGCAGATGCACTTCGGCGACGACGAGCTGTCGGGCAGCGGTGGCCCACCCGAGCTGCTGGCAAACGATGACGGAGCGGTCGCCCGCGTGCAGACCGCGGCGCCTGACGGGTCGGTCACGACGTGCGCCGACCTGGTTCCCGTCCAGTTCGACATCGCGGTGCACGGAGCCAGTGCCCAGGTGGCGGGGACGCTCCTCGGCCTCGGCAGCCAGGCGCCGAGCGCGGGGCGCTGCGCCGGGCCGACCTCCAGCCAGCTGGCCGCGCTGAAACTCCCCGTCCGCAGGCTCGCCCACGGCTATGACCTCACCGGCCGTACCTCCTTCGCCAGTGGGCCCTTCGCCGTGTCCGTGATCTCGGGGGTGCGGGCCCGCATCACGTTCGGCGGCAACGGCGGCACGGGGGAGTTCAGCGGAGGCACCGGGGAGATCATCAGCGGCGGTGCCACGGGCGTGCCGGTCAAGCGGCACTCCGTCCTCGTGGAGCGCACCAGCCTCACCTACCGCGTGACCGGCTTCTCCGGCGCGCTCACCACCAACTTCGCCGGATTGGCGGCGCCGGCGTGTGATGCCCTGGGTGCGTGCGGCGCGACAGGCCGGCTCGTGCAGTCGTTCACCGCCAGCGGAGATGTGCGGTTGCTCGGCGCGCGCATCACCAACCGACACGTCGGACGCAACCGCGCGCTTGCGGACCTGCGCCGCGGCGCCATGACCCTCTCGGGCACCTTTAACCAGCAAGCCGTTCAGGAGACCGTCGCTGAGTCGAGCGCCCAGACCGGCGGCCTGTCCTGCATGGCCACGAGCTCCGTCCTGCTGACCGGCGGGGTCACGAACAAGCCGCATCGCGGCAGCGACGAGCTGATCCTGTCCGACACGTTCGACGGCTTCGGCGACGGCCCACCCGATCCATTCCGGACGGCGTGTCCCGGACCCTCGGCCCAGGACATCCTCGGTCCCAACGGCGGGGCGCTGGCCACGGCGACGATCAGCGACGGGCAACTGGGCGACAGCCACCTCTCGATCACCTTCCAACGCCTCGGCACCTTCACAGGCTCGGCGTACGCCGGGCGCCGCAGCGGTGCGGTGGTCATGGCACTTGCGCTGGTGCGCAGCACCGGTGGCACCCGGCGCGTCAAACTGTTCCCCGGGGAGCCGCTGACCCTGTGAGATGGTCCCGCGGCATCCTCGCGGCGTGCGCCGCGACCATCATGGCGCCGACGGCGGCGGTGGCTCAGCCCGTCTTGGCCATCACCGGCGGATCCCCGACCACGGACACCTCGATTCCCATCCGCATCACCGGACTGCTCTCCGTGCAGTTTCACGGCGATTCCTCTGCCGGTTGCGCGCGCTGGGGCCTGTGCGGATACAGCGGCACGGTGTCGTGGCAACCCCCACCGGTCGCTTCGCTTCAGATCGTGCGCACGCTGCGCCGGCACCCACAGCTGGTGATCCTCCTGTTGCCGGGGCTGGCGAACGGGCCACAGGTCGCAGGCGGCGTCACGAGCGCAAGCGTCACGCTGGCGGGCGGCCCCTCCTCCGCGCCGGCCAGCCGCTGCCTCGATGCGACCGGTGCCGGCCAGGGAGCGTCGTTCGGGGTACGACGCGGCCGCGTGACCTTCTCACTGGCACGCGAAGCACCGGCCCTGCTCGTGACGCGCTGCGCCGGTCCGCGCGACGCAGACGTCCTTCCACACCTCCCCACTCCCACCGTCCCCGCAGCGACGCTGGAGCACGGGCGCACGACCATCTCCCTGGCCGTCTCACAGGCACTCAAGGCCCACGGCTTCGCCGGCTCGATCACCTCGACGATCGTTCTGCATCTCGGGCGACCGGGACGGACGCGAACCGAGAACGACAGCCCACCACCGGGCACGACCGCGCCTGGGCGCGAGATCCACGTGGCCTACAGGGCGTCGCTGAACGGGAGCGTCGTCGAGGAGATCCGCGGCGTGGCCGACCCCCTCGAGTGTGGCCCGGTGGGCTCGTGCGGGCTGACGGGCACGATCACGCTGACTCCCCACGTGACGGCCTCTGCCTCGCTCTTCGTCAACGCCAAGGCCACGACGCCCCGACGGGAGTTGCTCGCCGCCGCCGGACTTGGCCCCGGCAGCCCGGGCGGCGTCACGGGGTCGGGCCTCGTGAACTGGAGCGGGGGCGGAAGCGTCATGTCCGACCTCAGTCAGGGACCTGAGCGCTGTCGGGACACCGCGCGGCTCGGGCCCGGAGGGCTGCTTATCGGCACGAGCCGGGGACGGTGGGCGGTCTCCACATTCCCGGGCGGCGTGGTCGGCTCGCCGGCGAGCGGCACCCGGTGCCCGGGCCCGAGTCTTACCACGGGGAACATCGTTGCCAACACGGCGCCACTCTCATCGCTGGACCGGCGGACGACCCGGATCGCGTTGACCACGGGCTCGACCGTGATCGATGACGGCTATCGGGTTCGAATCGTGCCGTACCTGACGCTCACCCTCACCCGGGTGAGGGTCCGGACGAAGGCCATCCGGGTCCTGACGGGGTTGTTCGGCGGGTCCTGAACCCTCAGACCCGGTAACGATCGGTGAGCGCGGCGAGCTTGCCCGACAGCTCGCTCAGGTCCCCGGCGACCCTCTGGGACTGGTGGGCGCCCTCCAGGAACTGGCCCGTCCCGTTGTCGATGTTGGTCATCGCCTCGGCGATCTGGTCCATCCCCACGCTCTGCTGGTGCGCGGAGGCGGCGATCTGCTCGGCCGCGGCCGAGGCCTCGCGGATGGTGTCCGCCAGGCTCCTGATCCCCTCGCCCGTGCGACCGGTGAGGCTCAACCCGTGATCGACGACCTTGGTGCCCTGCTCGCTGGCGGCGACGGCGGCCGCCGTCGCGTCGCGGACGTCGGTGAGGATGGTCTCGACCTGGGCGGTGGCGGCCTTGGACTGCTCGGACAGCCGGCGCACCTGCTCCGCAACGACCGCGAAGCCCCTGCCGTGCTCGCCGGCGCGCGCCGCCTCGATGCTCGCGTTGAGCGCCAGCAGGTTGGACTGATCCGCCAACTCGTTGACCGTCGCCGTGATCGCGCCGATCTGCTGTGTGCGCTCGGACAGGGTGAGGATCTCCGCGGCGATCCCGTCGACCCGGGCACGAATCTCCTCCATCGCCTCGGCGAGTGCCGTGACGGCCTGGGTGCCCTCGTTTGACACGGCGACGGATTCGCTGGCCTGCCGGGCCACCTGACGGGCTCGCTGGGCGGTGTCGTCGGCAGCGGCCCGCAACTCGTTGACCGTCGCCGACGTCTGGCTGATGGCGGCGGACTGCTCGCCGGCGCTGTCGGTATGGCGGCTGACCGCCGAGAGGATCTCGGTGGTGGAGTCGCCGATCTCATGGACGCCGCCCTGGATCTCCCGCGAGATCTCGGCCAGCCCGGAGACCATGGTGTTGAGGCTGTCGGCGAGCTCGGCGAGCTCCGGACTGCCGTCGGCGCTCACTGTCGCGGTGAGGTCGCCGTCGGCGACTCGCGCGGCGAAGGCCGTGTAGTCGCGCACCGCTGACTGCAGCGTCTCCTTGGACGCGCGCTCGGTCTCCGCCGAATACTCGAGCTCACGATGGCGCTCCTCGGTCAGTGCCGTCATCCGGCGCAGCGCCAGGCCGAAACGCACACCGGCTGCCACCAAGGTGGCCGTCGCTAGGCCGATCGCGACCTGGCTCGCGTGGTCAAGCGACCCGACGAACAGGATGAGCAGCGCGAGCGCCGAGGCGACCGTCGGCACCGCGAAACCCGAGGACCGGTTCTCCTGCGGCGGCGCGGCGGGGTCCGGGGTCAGCCACACCGACGCCGAGATGAGCAGCAGCGAGACCGGCCAGGCCATCGAGTCCAGGAACCAACCGATGTTCCCGGGGTCCCCGAACAGAGCGGAGATGTCGCCCGCGGCGTTGGCGAGACCGGCGAGGGCGATGAGGCACCACCGCATGCGCTGACCGACCGGCAACAGCCGTACGCCGAACAGCGTGAGCCCGAACAGGAGCAGGTCCCCGACGGGGTAGACGAGATTGATCGCCACCGACTCGTTGCCGCCGCCGGCGGCGGTGGCGATGGTGTGGAAGGCGAAGGCGACGAGGGCGGCGGAGGTGACGAGGGCGGCGATGACGCCGTCGAGGTAGTTGGCGGCGGTGAGCTTTCGCACGTCGCGCTGCATCAGCACCATCACCCCGACGTAGGCCAACGGGAAGAAGCCGATCCACAGCCAGTTGGCCAGCGAGATCGTCGCCGGGGTCGCCCCGCCCAGTGACTCGTACGTCATGGCGAAGTCACCCAGAGCCCAGGACACGCAGCCCAGCCCAAGCCAAAGGGCGTACTTGCGGTCACGCGGGCTGACCCAGGCGCGCGCGAGGACCAGGAGGCTGGCCACCAGCTCGAACGCCGCGACGCCCCAGCCGTCCAGCCAGGTCGGTGAGGCGCCGTTGGGGCCGCGGACGATGAGTGATCCCGCGTAGGCGACGATGATCAGGGTCAGGATCGTGAACAGCGTCTTGACCCCAGCGTCGGCGTGACCGGCGTGACCGGCGTGACCGGCCTGACCGGCGCGAGCGGAGCCCGGGCGTGGGGAGGAAGCGCCCACGCGTCGCTCCCCGCGGGGGGGATGCGGGATCGCGGCCGGGCGCGTGTCAGTGACTGCCATGTCTGATCTCCTTGTCGCGTCGGCCGGCGCCACCCGTGACGATGTCGCTGGGGCCTACCCGCGCGACCAGCCGGCTGTGGGCTGGTTATCGGCGGCAACCCGCGGCGTCTGGACCGCCGCTAACGGGCCGCTAACAGACGGAGCAGGGGGTGGACGGTCAGCTCCATCCTCAAGCTGGACCCGGCGCGACTCTGACGCGGCGGCTTCTCGGTCCTCGTCATAGATTTGCTGCTCGGCGGTCTGCGTCCTTTGACCCACTCAGTCTGTGTCCTTCGACACATTGCGGCGCTCAAACAGTCACACTGTGGCTGGTGGAGGCGAGCACGAACAACCATGAGGGCTTGAGCGCCAGCCTACGGCGCGAAGGCCATGTGCAGCGCTTTCGCCGTGGGCAGGCGCTGTTCACTGAGGGCGATCGCGCCGAGCGGGTGTTCCTCATCGACCGGGGCTGGGTGATGATCAGCTGCATGTCGGCCGAGGGCCGCGAGATCGTCCTGGGCCTGCGCGGCAGCGGTGACATCATCGGCGAGCTCTCGACCCTGGACGGCGAGGCCCGATCGGCCACGGCACTCGCCGTCGCCGAGGTGGACGCGATCGTCGCCTCCGGAACGGTCCTCACCCGGGCCCTGGAGCGTCCCGACGCGGCCCGGGAGTTGATCGGCGTGCTCGCCACCCGCCTACGCGACGCCGATCGCAAGCGGCTGCAGTTTGCCACCCTGGACACGCTGGGCCGGGTGGCGGAGCGGCTGCTGGAGCTCTCCGAGCGCTTCGGGCAGCCGACTGACGATGGGGTCGCGGTGGAGATGCCGTTCTCACAGGAGCAGCTGGCCAGCTGGTGCGGGGCATCGCGTGAGGCGACGGTCAAGGCGCTGGCGGCGTTGCGGTCGCTGCACTGCATCAGCACCGGGCGCCAGAGCCTGGTCATTCACGACATGGTCGCGCTGCGCGGGCACGCACAGCGGCGCGCGTAGGAGGCGACGTCGTCGGCGTAGGATGCGCACGTGGCACCGGGGCGCAGACGTTCATCAAGGCTGACGCCGGTCAAGCCGCATCGCGCGTTTGACCCTCGCTTGGTCGGGTCGCTGGAGACCACGGCGTGGGTGACCTACTACCGCCACGAGTGGGTGCCGTTCCTGCGCGCCGCGGTCACCCTCACCCGCCAGACGTTCGGGCTGCCGTGGCCCCAGACGCTCGAGGGCGCATGGCTGGTGATGCGCGCCAACCAGCTGTGGGCACCCTTCCCCGACAACGATCCCGACGGCGCTCGCGCGGCCATGCAGCGCTTCTACGCACTGGTCAATCGCGAGCACGGCGAGACGATCGACCCGGCCACCGCGGCGCGCTTGGAGGTGGAGTGGTGGCGCCTGCACCGCGAGCATCAGTACCACGGCAACGGCGACGGCGATAACGGGGCGCTGATCGATGCGCTGACCGCGCTGTATGCCTACGTCTACGACGCCGATACGGACGCGGTGCGCCCGGCGGGGGCGTTCCGGGCCGAGGCGATGGGCTACTCGGACCGGTGGGTGCGGGAGGGCTGCAGCATGGCCAGCCCGCTGATCGAGCGCGAGCGCGCGGCGCTCATCCGCTCCTACGCCGCCCTGCTGGCCGCGGTGCACCAGGCGCCCGCGGCATAGCTCAGGCGGTTCAGGCGGTGAGCTGGACCACCGATGTCGCCGGGGCCGGTGCCGGCGCACCCTTCACCTCGCGCGGCGGGCTGGTGGCGGCGACGGTGACGTTCAGCGGCGGCGGGTAGGTCACGGTCTCGCGACACGCCAGCCGGGCGCCGGCGTCGTGGCGCGTGGGCGTGAACTGCGGTCGGCGGTGGCCGCCCAGCAGGGTGCCGTTGCGCAGCCAGCGGAAGCCGTCGAAGCGGAAGGCGGCGGCCGAGGGCTGCAGGCCCATCCAGGTGGCAAAGCGCCCGGCCGTGCAGGCGACCGGTATGCCCGGCCGGGGCGCCATGGCGACCTGGGGCGCCGCCCGCTGCGCCGCCGGGGTCCCCACCGTGACCACGCCGAAGGCCGCCGTGCTCCCCTCGTCGGTGAACCACAGTCTGCCGTCGGCGGCCGGCGCGATCGCCGCCGGCTCGCTCCCCGTCGGGACGCCGGCGGAGAACTCGCGGATGGCGCCGCCGGCCGTCACCCGACCGACCGCGGCCATCTGGCCCTCGTCGGTGAACCACATGTTGCCGTCGGGGCCGGCGGCGACCGCCACCGGGGAGCTCCCGGTCCGCAGACCGCGGGTGTGCTCGGTGATCTGGCCGCCGGGGCTGACCTGGCCGATGGCGCCGGCGGAGTCTGCGAACCAGATCTCGCCGCCCGCGCCGGCGGCGATCCCGAGGGGCTGGCCGCCCTGGCGCAGGCCGCGCCGGAGCTCGGCGATCTGCCCGGAAGGGGTGACCCGCCCCACCGCGCAGTGCCCGCTGCCGCTGCAGCCCCGGTCCGTGAACCACACCTGGGCGTCCGTGCCGGTGGCGATCCCGAACGGCACACTGCCCCGGGCCAAGCCGTGGCTGAACTCGGTGATGCGCCCGTGCGGGGTGATCCGGCCGATCGCGGGGTGCTTGCCCTGGTCGGTGAACCAGATGTCGCCGACGGGAGTGCTGGTGAGCTCGAAGGGCTGACTGCCGCGGCGCAGCCCCCGGCTGAACTCGGTGATGTGGCCCTGAGGGGTGATCCGCCCGATGGCGGGCCGGCGGCCGTTGTCGGTGAACCACAGGTTGCCGTCGGCGCCGGCGACGATCGTGAAGGGCAGGCTGCCACGGTTCAGGCCTCGCTCGAACGTCGTGAGCTGACCGGCGGGGCTGAGGCGGCCGATGGCGCAGTGGCCCAGCCCCATGCACCCCTGGTCGGCGAACCAGAGGTTGCCGTCGGGCCCCGACGTGAGGCCGAAGAGGTAGATCTGGGCGCTTGAGCCGAGCGGGACCTCGGTCACCGTCCCGGGGCGAGCTGCCCGGGCGCTGGCCGCCAGGGCCGCGGCCGTGGCGCTGGTCGCAGGTGATGCCTCGCCGATCGAGTGCGTGCTCAGGGCCAGCGCGCCCGGTCCGGGGAGGACCGCCAGCGCGCCCGCGCCGGCAACGGCGGCGATGAGCTTGCGCACAAGCCGATTCTACGGTCGGACGGACGCCGCTCGGGCCATCGGCGACAGCCGCGCAGCCCGACGCTACGCTGCCAGGCGCGATGACCGCGCCGATCCGCCACGGGGCCTGGGGTCTGCTCGTCGGCGCGGCCGTGCTGCTGTCCGTGGCCGGTTCGGCGCGCGCCGCCGGCGTCGCGGACGGGCGGATCATCACCACCTACGTCATGAGCGGGCGCATCGTCACCGCGGTCCGCGTCCGCGGCGAGCACCAGGGCCAGTCGGTCACGCGCCGGTGGACGTTCACCGGCGTGGGCTGCTCTCGCAGGACATGCCGGCGACTGCGCCTGCGCCGCCAACGCGGCGCCCACCGCTATGACCGCCTGACGCTCTCGCGCGTCGGCGTCGGCAGCTACGCGGGCAGCGGCCGGTTCTCAGCGGCGCTGCGCTGCCGGGGCCGGCGATACCCGCACGGCCTCGTGGTCCCCTACACGATCAGGGTGCAGGTGACTCAGGTGGTCCCGATCGAGGGCATCGCATTCGCCAGCCGGCTCAGCGCCGTCTACACCAACCGGCGGCGCATCGATCACACCCAGTGCCCCATCGGCCCCAGCCACGACGCCGCCCAGTACGTCGGGGTGGCCTCCCCTCTCCCCTCTCCACCGGCGGCCACGTTCCTCGTGTCCACGCACCCGGCCGATGACAGCGCCACCTTCACCGACACCTCAGCCCGCGGCGCCGGTGGCGCACCGATCGTGTCGCGCGTGTGGCAATTCGGGGACGCGGCCTCAGGCGCGGCGGACACCACCACCGCCAACCCTGCCAGTCACACGTTCTCCGCACCCGGCGTCTACCACGTGACGCTCACCGTGACCGACGCCAACGGCCTGAGCGCCACCGCGACCCAGCCGGTCACGGCGCCCGGGCCGCCGACGGCCGCCTTCACCGACGCGCGCGTGGGCGCGACGCGGACGTTCGCCTTCCAGGACACATCGCAGCCGGGGATCGGCGGCGCCGGGGTGACCGGATGGATCTGGACCTTTGGCGACCCGGCCTCATCGGCCAACACATCGGGGCTCCAGAACCCCCAGCACACGTTCAGCGCGCCCGGCACCTACCAGGTCTGCATGATCGTCACCGACGCTGACGGCCGCGAGGCCGGCCATTGCGCGCCGGTCGTGGTCCCCGCCGGCGCTCAGGCCTCGAAACGGACCGTGGCCAGCACGGCACTGAGCTCGCCGACGAGCTGAGCCGGACGCCGGCGCACCGGTGAGACCACCGCGTAGAGGCAGAAGGGACGGCCGCCGGCGGTGAAGAAGCGCTGGGCGCCGAGATGCCCGGGCCGCGCCACCTGGAGCCGGTCATGGCCGAACTCGCCCAAGCGCAGACGCGGCTGCCATCGCCGTGAGGAGAACAGGCCGCTGTCGGGCTGAACGTGGCGGTCCACCACATACTCGACGAGCGCCGCGAACGCGCCGTCGGGGCCCATCGCCGCGGTCACCCCGGCTCCGAACTGCCCGGAGTCGGCGACGAGCGCGAAGCTGGCGACGTGCAGATACGGAGCGCTCTGGGGCGGGCGCACGATCCGTGCCTCCCATCCCATCGGCACATCCACCGACAGGCCGTGGCCGGCGGTTCTCACAGCAGCCCCGCGACGATGAGCGCGATCGCCGCCGCCTCGGCCGCCAGCGCCGCCTTCCGGGCGGGCGCCTCGGCGCGCCCCAGCCGATCGTGGAGGCGGACGAGGCCCGCGGGATCGGTCGCCTCGCGCGCCGGCAGCAGCGACAGCGCCCGCGTTGCGCCGAACGCCGCTCCCACCACCGCACCGCCGGCGGCCGTCCCGCACAGCACCGCGCCGAGCGCCGCGGCGTACACGGCGGCGCTGGTCACGATGGTGATCACGCCCGTGCCGAGCTGAGCCCCGAAGGCGACGCCGTAGACCCAGCCGCGGTAGCGGGTCAGCCAGTCCTCGTTGACCTGGCGGCGGGTGGTGGGCAGGCGCGGGCGCAGAGGTGAGACGTCGACGGCCAGCGCCAGCGCCACCAGACCCAGCCCGGCGATCTGGCGCCAGCTCCCGTTCGGTGCCAGCGACCCGAGCGCACCCCCGGCCGCTCCGGCGACGGCACCGGCGCCCACGGCCCCCACGGCGAACGCCGACGCGGTGACACCCCATGAGAATCCGCGGCTCCGCTCACCGAGCGGAGTGATGCTCGCCAGCATCGATTGTCCTCAGGGAGACCAGGCGCTGCGAATGGCGCCGGCGATGGCGACGAGCACGAACGCGACAACGAGCACGGTGGTCAGCGGTCCCGCTCGCCGGGCAGCCCGGACGCGCTCGGATACAGGCTGGCGTGCCCGGGCCCGATCCCCGCCGAGGCCAGGGCGCCCTCCGAGCGCTCCGCCCGCTCGGCGGTGGTGCGCGCCGGGTCGGCCGCGCGGCGTGCGTCGGCACGCGCATCGGCCACCATCGTCTCGAGCTGTGACCAGCTGAGCGCCGAGCCGCGGCCGAGGATCCCGCCCGCCCCGTCAGTGAGCACGAAGTGGGGCGAGCCGGGAACCGCGTAGTCGGCCCATGCCGCGCTGGACATGATCACGTCGGTCCCCACGGGGGCGAGGCGCTGAAGGCGAGTGGGGCTCTCCCGCGTGGCGTCGTGAGTGACCACCGCCACCCGCTGCGCCAGCGAGGCCAGGTCGCGGGAGTCGTGCAGGCCGGCCCACAGCGGCGCGCAGCTGGTGCAGCCACTGGTGAGAAAGGCGATCAGGGTCACCGGCGAGCCGAGCCCGAACGCCAGCGTCACCGAGTCGCCGTGCAGCGTGGTCCCGCTGATCGGCCCCGCGGTCGTCACCTCGCCACCGCCTACCGGCGGGGCCGCGGCCTCCGCCGTCGGCGAAGCGACGCCACTGCCGGCGCGCTCCTCCAGCGCGGCCAGACGCCGCAGGATGTCGGCGTGGCTGCGCAGGAGGGCCACGATGTAGACGAGCGCGACCACGAGCAGCGCCGCGATGATGATCGTCACCACCACCATCGCGCCTACGCCCCTCCGCCCCCGGGCAGCTGGACCGCCATCGGCTCGAGGCAACCCGCCTCGTGCCCGCAGACGGCGTCGTCGACCATCAGCGTCCCGTTGCAGTTCAGCGACTCGATCCGGCTGGGGTTCTCACAGGTGACGACGCGGCACACGACGGTGGTCGTCCCCCTGATCTGGGTGTTGCACTGCCCGTAGCGAAAGACGTTGCAGGCCTGCCGGCGGTGCGAGCAATCGTTGTCGGCGCACCGGCACCCGCCGGGGAAGGGCTTGCCCGGGAGGTTGTTGCAGTCGACGTAGTAGCGAACGCCCGAGCCCTGGCACAGCTGGTGGCCGCGGTAGTCGGTGCACATCCACCAACCGCCCACGAACGTGCCCGCCGGGCACGTGTTCAGCCCCTGGTGGATCTCACAGCAGAACGCCGTGTAGCCGTCGGTGCACAAGCCGTCGCTGCAGCTTCCGGGCACGACGACGCCGAGCGCCGTGCCGGGGTAGAGCAGATAGCGCACGGGCGCGACCGCCAGCGCCGAGCCGGCCACCGCGATCCGCGTCAGCGCCGTCCGGCGCGAGAGGCGCGCCTCGAGCGCGCGCGCCGAGCCGTCCACCAGCCTCAGGGCCGAGGCGTGCCACCCGCCGGAGGCACTGCCGCGCAGCCATTGGCGCAGGACGACGGCCAGGAGCCCGGCGAGGAGCAGGTCGACGAGCGCGAGGCCGGGGCGGTGCGCCGCCAGGCGCGGCAGGCTGCTCGGGGCGAGGATCGCCGCACCGGCCGCGGCGAGTGCGGCCGCGAGGTTGGTCGCGATGTGGCGAGGCCCCAGGGGCGCTCCCTCGTCGCCGAAGCACCCGCAGGCCCGATCCCCGGCGCGCCGGGCGCCGACCGCAGCGCCCACGGTGAGACAGGCGAACACCACGGCGACCACGCTCCCGGCGAGGCGGCCCGGCAGGACCAGGGCTCCGACGAGCACGGCGATCTCGGCGACGGCGGTGATGCGGACCACCAGCGGCGCCGCCGGAACACCGGCGGCCCGGAGCATGACGCTCGAGGGACCGGGACGGCGCAGCTTCGCAAACCCGGCCAGGCCCAACAGCACCGCCAGCCCATCAATGACGACGCGGCTGAGGTCTAGAACGGCGAGCCTCCTGCTCTTGTGCCGCGGTCAGCGCTCATCGAGCGGCCCAATCTACCAGCGCCCGCGGCTCTGACCCGGCGGTTGCGCGTTGACGATCGTCGGGCCACCCGCGACGATGGCGGCATGGGCAGGGTGGTCACCCTCCGGATCCGCGCCGTGGCGATCGCGACGGTGCTCGCGGCCGCCCTCGTCGGCGTCACGGTGGCCGCGGGCCACGCCCGAGGGCGGCCCGCCGTTCGAGCGCAGCTCGCCGCCCAAGCGCAGCCCGCCGCCCGGTGCGTGGTTCCCGGCACCCGCAGGACCATCGACCAGCTCTGGCGCCCGGACATGTCCGCCGCGATCGCCTACGCGCGTGGCCGGGTGGGCGACATCGCCTTCGCGGTGCGCACCCAGGACCACTTCTACGGCTACCGGCCTGACCACGACGAGTGGTCGGCCAGCGTGGTGAAGGCGATGCTCCTCGTCACGTATCTGGACAGCGAGCCCGTGCGCGACCGGGCGCTCACCGCCCGTGACACCGCGGTGCTGGGACCGATGATCCGCATCTCTGACAACGACGACGCCCAGATCATCTTCGACACGGTCGGCCAGGCGGGGCTGAGCGCCCTGGCGCGGCAGGTGGGCATGACCCACTTCGCCACCAATCCGGTGTGGGGCGAGACACAGGTCACCCCGCGCGACCAGACCCGCTTCTTCCTGCACATCGACGGCTACGTGGTGGCCCGCCACCGGTCCTATGCCATGCGCCTGCTGCGCAGCATCTCCCCGGCGGACCGCTGGGGGATCGGGGAGCTGCCGCTCCCGGGCTGGAAGCTGTATTTCAAGGGCGGCTGGGGCTACGGCACCGGCCTCGAGGACCACCAGGTCGTGCTCCTGGCCCGCGGGTGTGCGCGCGTCTCGCTCGCGGTGCTCACGATGTACGACGGATCGCACCCCTACGGGAAGGCCACGCTCAAGGGCATCTTCGCGCGGCTGCTGCGGGGGTTTCCGACGGAGACCCGGTCCCACGCCGTCGACGCGCGCGGCGTCGGTCGCGTCGGTGGCGTCGGTGGCGCCGTCGCGGCGGGTGGTCATCGGCCGCTCGGTGCGCGGGCGCCCGATCGTCGCCCACGTGCTCGGGCCCGACTCCGCCCCGCGCAAGCTCCTGCTCGTCGGCTGCATCCACGGCAACGAGTGCGCCGGGATCCCGATCCTGTCGGCACTCGCCAGGAGCCGGGCGCCCGCCGGCGTCCAGCTGTGGCTGGTGCCCGAGATGAACCCGGACGGGACCGCGGCCGACACCCGCCAGAACGCTCACGGGGTGGATCTGAACCGCAACTTCCCCTACCAGTGGGAGCCGGTCACCGACCCCACCTACGACTCGGGGCCCCGCCCGGCCTCCGAGCCCGAGACCCGCGCGGCGATGGCTGCTCATCCGCCGCATCAGGCCGGCGGTGACGATCTGGTACCACCAGCACATGGACCTCGTCGACATGGCGGGCGGGGACCGAGGCGTGGCGCGCCGCTACGCCCAGCTCTCGGGCCTGCGGGCCACGTGCCTGGGCTTCCTGCCGGGCACCGCCCCGGCGTGGTCAAACCACCTGCTGCCGGGGACGACCGCGTTCGTGGTCGAGCTCCCGGCGGGTCCCGTGGGGCAGGCAGCGCTCGGCCGCCACCTGCGCGCCATCAGAGCCATGGAGTCGGGGCAGCGGTCGGGCTCACGCACGAGCTGCGGCGCCTGAGCCCGGGCGGGCCGGGTGACTCGAGCGCGGGGGTTCAGCCGGCGGGGCGCGTGGTCCGCTCGGCCTCGTCGGCGAGGCGGCGGATCCGGATGTCACGCACGGCGCCCTCTCGGGCCTGAGCGGTCTGGGGGGCGTCCGCGGCCTCCGCAGCCTCCGCGGCGGCGATGAGCGCCTTGAGCTCGCTCACGTTGATCTCGACCGTGTGCGCCTCGCCCTCGATCACGTCATCGGGGGTGGGTGCGAGTTCGGCCGGGCGGGCGCGGGCGGGACCCGCAAGCGGCGCCGCGGCCAACGCCGGGATCTCGGACGTCGGCTGGGCCGCCTTGATGGTGGCCTTGAACGCAAGCTGGGTACCGGTCTCCCCCCACTCGACGGCGAAGCGGCCTTCGAGCCGATGCCCGATCCAGGCCACCGCCACCATGAGCGCGCCGACGATGACCAGCGGGAGCGTCCAGACGGTGTTGGTCGCGATCAGGCCGCCGACGAGCAGGAGCAGCGCGCCGGTCAGGGTGAGGCGGACGCGGGGACGCATGAGCCAGCGGTGGAAGGCGGACGCGGTGGTGGTCAGCGACTCCGCCCACGGTGGACTGGACGGCTTCACCGCGGCCGGCGTGGCTGCCGGGGCTGGTGTGTCTGCGGCGGGCGTGACTGCGCCCGGCGGGGCGGCCGCGGCTGATGTGTCTAAGCCCGGCGTGGCTGCCGCCGCCGGCGTGGCAGCGGGCTGAGCCGCGCTCTCAATGGGCGTGTCGTGTGGGACCGTCACCTTGGTTTCTGTTTCGACCTCGACGGCCCCTCCCCTCCCGCGCGGCGCCGGCCGTCGATAATGGGCCCGGACATGACCGATTTCGCCGAGCCCCTGCGCGAGGAGGACGTCGACCCCGACCCCGTCGGGCAATTCCGCGTCTGGTTCGCCGCCGCGGCCGAGGCCGGGGTGCGCATGCCCGAGGCGGCGGCCGTGGCCACCGCCGCCAACGATGGCGCGCCGTCGGTGCGCATGGTGCTGGTCAAGCAGGCCGACGCGGACGGGTTCGTCTTCTACACCAACTACGAGAGCCGCAAGGCGCGGGAGCTGGCGGTCAACTCGGCCGCGGCATTGCTCTTCTATTGGGACCCCCTCGGCCGCCAGGTGCGCATCGAGGGCGAGGTTCAGCGCACCACCGCGCAGGAGTCGGAGGCCTACATCCGCAGCCGCGCGCGGGGCAGTCAGCTGAGCGCGCTCTCCTCTCCGCAGAGCCGGCCGATCGCGAGCCGCGCGCTGCTGGAGACCCGGGTGGCCGAGCTGGCCGATCGCTACGCCGATGCCGAGCTGCCGCTCCCCGAGGCGTGGGGCGGATTTCGCCTCACCCCTCACACGTTCGAGTTCTGGCAGAACCGCAACGACCGGCTCCATGACCGGCTGCTCTACCGCCGCCGTCCCGAGGGCGGCTGGGCGATGGAGCGGCTGGCTCCCTAGGATGGCCCGATGCGCCGCCTGACCGCAATCGCTGCCCTGGTCCTCACCGCCGGCGTCATGCTCGCCCTCACAGCCCTCACGGCCCTCGCGGCCGCGTCCTCAGCGGCGCAGCCCACCCTCCCCTCTCTGTTCGCGCGCCAGATCACCGCGATCAACCGCGCGGCCCACGCGCCGCCGGTGCTGCTGCCGCGCTCGATGCCCCTGGACGCCAAGCGCATGTTCGCCACCGGTGGCGCGCAGCGCTCGGGTTATGACCTCGAGATCGGCGCTGTCAAGCACTGCGGTGGCGCCGACGCGTGCTTCGTGGCCGGGTTCAACGCCACAACGGGCGGCAAGGTGTTCGGCAAGCGCGTCACGGTGAGGGGCGCCTCGCGCGCGGGCTTCCTGCCGCTGTCGTGCGGCGCGTCCTGCTCGCCGCCCCAGATCGACTTCGTCTGGCACGGCGCTCTCTACACGATCCAGGCCAACCTCAACACCAAGCAGGCTGATCGCACAGCCCTCATCGCCGCCGCCCAGTCGGCGATCAGCGCCGGGCCCCGCTAGGCGAGGGCTTCTCGATCGGGCGGGACAAATGCACGCCTCCCGCTGTCGTCACGCCAGCGCGGGCGATGGTTTGCCCGCTTCGCCCCCGCTCCGCCCCGCGCCGGCCCCGCCCCCCGCGGCCGCCCCACGCCAACCACTAAGCCGGGATCGGCCGATCCTGATCGACCGCGGCCACTCGCAGGCCGGCGGCATCCAGGGCCCGCGCCGCGGGAGCCTCCAGGTCGTCGAGCACGCCGTCGAGGCGGTCGCCGGCGAGGTCTGACAGCTTGGCCGCCAGGGACGCCGGCGACGCCGGTCGTTCCGGCGCGCCCGGGGGGCACTGAATGCGGGCCAGCTCGCGATCGCCCGCACTGATCACCGCGCCGAACTCGGGCAACGACCCGTCGACGACCACGCTCACCCGCGCCGCCCGCTCTCGCGTCTGCGCATCGACCACGGCGAAGTCGTGGACCCGTGGCGGGCCGTGGACCAGCGCGTGGGAGACGCAGTACGGAATCGAGAACTTGGCGGCCAGCCCGTCGTGCACGTCATCCAGGTGCGCGGCCTGGCGGGCCACCGGGTGCACGGCGACCACGAGCGGCGCTCCGTCGGGCCGGTACCCGCGGCCGCGCGCCTGGACGGCGGCATCGATGGGCGCGTGCGTGCCCAGGCAGCTGGGGTGCAGCTTGATCCAGTTGTGCTCGATCGCGCGCGTCCCGTTGGCGCCGCCCGTGCCCACCTGTGGCGGCACGACCGCGCCCAGCACCCCCTCAAAGCCCACCGTCCCACGGACCGCTCGCTCGTCGACGACCGCCCCGGCCCGCGCCAGCAGCGCCGCCTGCACCCCAGCCGCGGCGGCCAGGCCGACCTGGATCGCCTTGCCGTCGGAGCCGAAGGCGCCGCGCGTACCACCGGCGCGCAGCACCGCCAGGGACAGCGCGTGCTCCCGCTGCCGCGCCGAGAGGTCCAGGAGCGCCGCCGCCGCCACCGCCGCCCCGATCGACCCGCACACCGCGGTTGGGTGCCAGCCGCCGTCATACAGCGCCGGGTGGCTGGCCGCGGCGACCGCCGCCATCGCCTCCCAGCCCTCGGCGAACGCCTCGAGCATGGCGCCGAGCGAGAGGCCGAGCTCGTCGGCGAGGACGAGCGCGGCGGGAGCGCACGCCGCGCTCACGTGCGCCACGCCGTCCGGCAGGGTGTCGTCGTAGTCGAGGACGTGCCCGGCAGCGCCGGCGAACGCCACCCGGGCGGGCGCCTCGTCGCCCAAGGCCTGCATCGCCACCGCCGCCCGCTCGTCCCGGCCGGCGGACGCGCACGCCAGCCAGTCCAGAAATGCCACGCCATAGCCTGACTGCGGATCGACGGTGGCCGCCATCACCACCGTAGGCTAGACCGCTCCGTGAGGCATCGTCCGGGATCCAAGTAATGCTTTGAACCGGTCAAGCAGATCAAGGTCTGGCAAAGAACCCGCCCCGGGGATAGCGTCGCCCAATGGACACCACCACTCAGCCCAGCGCCGGCCCGCAGCCCAGCGAGGGTCTCCACAAAGAACTCAGCCTGGTCGACGCCTCGGCGTTCTCGGTCGGGCTCATCGGGCCCGTGGGAGCGATCGGGCTGCTCGGCACCGGTGCCGCGCTCATCATCGGGCGGGCGGTGACGCTGTCGTTCGTGTTCGCCGTCGTCGGCGTTGCGCTCGTCGCCTACTGCTTCGTCAAGCTCTCCCAGCACATCTCGCACACCGGGTCCGTCTATGCGCTGTGCGGGGTGACCCTGGGACCGCAGGCCGGCTTCTTCGCCGGCTGGGCGCTGATGGGCGCCTATATCGCCATCGGCTGCGGTTCGACGATCGAGATCGGCCTGTTCGCCCGCAGCTTCATCAACGACGCATTCGGCACCCACATCACGCAGTGGTGGTGGCTGGCGATGATCGGGCTGGCGGGCGTCGCGGCGGTGGCGTTCATGGAGATCCGGGTCATCACCCGCGCGCTGCTCACCTCCGAGGTCATCGGCGCGATCCTGGTGACCATCCTCAGCCTCGTGATCTTCGTCAAGGTGATCTTCAGCCATGGCCCGCAGGGCCAGACGTTCACCCTTAACTTCCTGGTCCTGCCCCACGGCAGCGGGATCAGCACGATCGCCAAGGCGGCGGTCTACGGCTTCCTGGCCTTCGCCGGGTTCGAGGGCGCCGCGGCACTGGGCGAGGAGACGTCGAACCCCAAGACTCAGATCCCGCGCGCCATCAAGACCGCGGTGGTGGTGGTCGGCGCCTTCTACCTGATCACCGCCGCGGCGCAGTCACTCGGCTATGGCGCCACCGCGAAGGGCGCCGCGGCCTACGGCGCGGGCCTTCCCTTCTCGGATCTCGGCGCGGGCTACATCGGCAAGTGGTACGCCGATCTCCTCAACCTGATGGCCACCGTCAGCCTGTTCGCCATCTCGCTCGGCGTGGCCAGCGGCGGCGCGCGGATCATGTACGCCCAGGCGCGGGACGCCACCGGCAAGAAGACGGGCCTGGCCGGCCTCTCCAAGCACGGCCAGCCCGGGGCCGCCCTCATCGTGGTGCTGCTCATCATCGGTGGCAATCTGATCGTCGAGCAGCTCGTCCGCGAGACCGTCCTCAACGCCACCTTCTCCGCGCTCCAGGTCGGCACGGTGCTCATCCTGACCGCCTACGTCGTGGCCACCGTCGGTGCCATCCGCTTCCTGTTCTTCAGCGGTGAGCCGAAGGTGCCGATGTGGCAGCTGATCATCCCGTTGCTCGGCGGGGCGTTCGTCTGTTACACGATCTACCGCAACGTGTTCATCGGGCAGACCGGAGCGCTGGCCAGCACGCCCGCCATCGAGATCGTCTACCTCATCGTCGGGTTGGTGGTGGTGCTCGTCGTGCCCGGGCTGGCCGGGCGCGTGCGGCGGGGCCTGGCCGCCGGAGCGGTGCCGTAGGCGGCGGTGCGCTAGCCGGTCACAGCCGGGCCGCGACCGTCGCCGCCCACTCGTCGACGAGGTCCAGCAACGCCTTCGTCGCCGGGCTGACGCGCACGCCGCGCCGGGTGACCACGGCGAAGAAGTCATAGAACGGCTCGGCGAAGCCGACGGCCGTCACGCTGCTCCGCACCGCCGAGCGCGCCAGTACGGCGCGCGCGGCGATCGTGCTCCCCAGGCCGCGGCCGACGAGCTGGAGCGCGGTCTCGACGTGCTCGACCTCGATCCGCGGCTCCAGTAGCACCCCCGCCTCCTGGGCGCGCGCGGCGAGCTGGCGGCGCGTGGGGTCGTTGAAGCCATGGGTGATGTCGTAGAGGATGAGCGGCGAGGCGGCGAGCGCGGCCACGCCGGCGGGCTCGCGCGTGAGCGTGGAGTCGGCGCTCACGAACATGACCTCGTCACGAAACAGCGACCGGACCTCCAGCAGCGAGTCGTCGACCGGGAGCACGACGAGGCCGGCCTCGAGCTCCCCGTCCTGGACGGCCCGCGCGACGTCATAGGAGTTCTGACCGCGCATCCGCAGCCGGGCGTCGGGGTTGCGATCGCAGTAGCGAGTGGCCAGCTCGGCGATCTCGTAGTACGGGGCGTTGCGGAACGTCCCCATCGTGACCACCCGCTCGTGGGCCGCGTGGCGGCGGCCCACGGACGCCAGCGCGTCGTCGGCGGCCTCGGTGACCCGCTCGGCGTGGCTGAGGAAGACCCGGCCCGCGCTGGTCAGGGTCAGGCCGCGTCCGGCGCGGGCAAACAGCGAGACGCCGAGCTCTGACTCCAGCCGGCGGACCTGGTCAGACACCGCCGGCTGGGTGCAGTGCAACGCGCGCGCCGCCGCGTTGAACGAGCCGAGGTGGGCGGCGGTGCGGAAGTAGAGGAGCTGCTGGAGGGTCAAGGCGCTGCTTTGACGTGGTGAAAGAGGTCTAAGCGTAGTTTTTCTTTTCGCGTCGCCCTAGGCTGGCGCGATGGACGAGCCGCTCTACCTCAAGTCGCCGACAGCCGCGTCGGCGGCGGGATCGGACTCCGCCGTGCGCGAGCGCGTCTCGGAGATGCTGAGCACGATCGAGAAGGGCGGCATCGACGCCGTCCGGCGCTACTCTCGCGAGCTCGACGACTGGGACCCGCCGAGCTTCGAGGTCACCTCCGGGCAGGTCGCGGCCGCCAGCGGCACGCTGTCCGAGGCGCTGACGGAGAGCATCACCTTCGCCCAGACCCAGATCCGCAACTTCGCGCAGCTCCAGCGCGCGACGCTCACCGACTTCGAGGCCGAGACGCTGCCCGGGGTGTTCCTCGGCCAGCGCCAGGTCCCGGTGAGCTCGGTGGGCGCCTACTGCCCCAGCGGCCGGGTCCCCATGCTGGCGTGCGCGTTCATGACCGTGCTGGTCCCCAAGGTCGCGGGCGTGCAGACGGTCATCGCCTGTTCCCCGCCGCGCGGCGGGGAGCTGCACGCGCCGACGTTGCACTCGATCGCCACCTCCGGCGCGGACCGCATCTTCGCCCTGGGCGGGGTGCAGGCGCTGGCGGCGATGGCCTTCGGGCTGCTCGACGGCGCGGAGGGGGCTCCGATCTCCGCGGTCGACATGATCGTCGGGCCCGGCAACGCATTCGTCGCCGAGGCCAAGCGCCAGCTGTTCGGCCGCGTCGGGATCGACCTGCTGGCCGGGCCCTCCGAGGTGGCGGTGATCGCCGACGACACCGCCGACCCGGAGCTGGTGGCGGCCGACCTGCTCGGTCAGGCCGAGCACGGCCCCACCTCCCCTGCCGTGCTCATCACCACCTCGGAATCGCTGGGCCGGGCCGTGATCGACGAGGTGTCGCGCCAGCTCGAGGAGCTCGACCGCCGCGGCGACGGCTCCGCCGACACGCCGCGACGGGCTTGGACCGACCACGGGGTCGTGATGGTGGCGGCCGACCGCGAGCACGCCGCCGCCCTGTCTGACGAGGTGGCCACCGAGCACCTCGAGGTCCACACCTCAGACGACGCGTGGTACCTGCAGCGCCTGCGCAACTACGGCTCGATCTTCCTGGGCAGCCGTGCCACCGTCGCCTTCTCAGACAAGGCGATCGGCACCAATCACACCCTGCCCACCGGCCGCGCCGCCCGCTACACCGGCGGCCTCTCGGTGGCCAAGTTCCTCAAGACGCTGACCTACCAGCGAATCGACGCCGACGAAGGGGTGCGCGCGATCGCTCCCCACGTGGTCGAGATCTCGCGTGCCGATCTCATGCCCGCGCACGAGGCGACGGCCGCGAAACGGCTCGAGCGCGTGCGGGTGCAGCCCGGCGCGTAGGCGCCTGCGCGTGCCGCCGGCGCGGCGTCACCTCGACGGGGGCGACCGGAGTGACCGGAGTGACCTCGGTGCGCGCCTGGGTCTGTGTGCGGCGCCGCTCGCGTTCCGCCCAGCGTCCCAGCGCGAGGGCGGGAAAGAGCACCGCGGCGAGGATCAGCCAGCCGATCACGGGGCCGTCACCTCACGCGTGACTGTCACAGAGCGCTTGTCCATATCGCGGATCATCGATCCGCCGCCGTGCAGGCGACGTACAGAAACCGGGGCGGGGTGTAAAGATTTCGTGCAGATGAGGCGGGCGCACCGGTAGAGTCGCGCCGCACCGCGACCACGAGGGAGAGACCGCCTGCCATGCCATTCGCCGACGTCAACGGCCAGCGGATCCGCTTCGAGGACAGCGGCGGCGACGGGCCGCCGGTCATCCTCTCTCACGGCTTTCTCATGGACCGCGAGATGTTCGCCCCCCAGGTGGAGGCGCTGCGACCGGAGTTCCGCGTCATCACCTGGGACGAGCGCGGGTTCGGGGAGACCGAGTTCGACGGCGAGCCGTTCACCTACTGGGACTCGGCGCGCGACTGCCTGGGGCTGCTCGACCACCTGGGCATCGACCAGGCGGTGCTCGGCGGGATGTCCCAGGGCGGCTTTCTCTCGATGCGCGCCGCGCTGCTGGCCCCCGGCCGCGTCCGCGCGCTGGTCCTCATCGACACCCAGTCAGGGACGGAGGATCCCGAGCGCCTTCCGGTCTACCGGCAGATGCAGGAGACCTGGCTCAACGCCGGTCCCGTCGACGAGCTGGCGCAGGCGATCGCGGGGCTCATCATCGGTGACCCGGTGGTGAGCGAGACCTGGATCGCCAAGTGGCACAAGCTCCCCCGTGAGGCGATGAAGGCGCCGGGCGACTGCCTGTTCGAGCGCGACGATCTCACCGACCGTGTCGCCGAGATCACCTGTCCCGCGATCATCTTCCACGGCACCGCCGACATGTCGATCGAGGTGGCCAAAGCCCAGGAGCTGTCGGAGCGGTTGCCCGGATCCACCGGGGTGGTCCTGATCGAGGGCGGCCCCCACGCGTCGAACCTGACCCACCCCGATCAGGTCAACGGCCCGCTGCTGGCCTTCCTGCGCTCGCTGTAGCCCGCGCGCTACTCCTCCCAGAGCCCGAAGCGATCTCGCCAGTAACGGGTGAGGAACGTGTTGTGCGGGTCGCGCTGGGCGCGCAGCGCCAGGAAGTCGTCCCAGCGCGGGTACTGGGCCTTGAAGAAATCGACCCACTCTCGGTCGGGCGCGTCGATGATCGGCTGGAACTTGCCCCAGTGCAGCCGGAACGGGATCTGATGGTCGCGCATGAGCTTCCAGATCTGGGGATAGAACACCTGCGCGGGATCCCCCGGGTTGGCCGCGAACCAGTACGGGTCGATGCGCAGCGCCCCGTCGCGCCACTGGTCCTCGCCGCCGGTGTGCGACGCCGCCATCCACATCGAGGCGGGCTTGGCGGCGTACAGCTCCCAGGCGTAGAGGCCGGTGCGCCGGTAGGCCTCGTGGTCGTCCTCGGGCTCGGTGAAGTACGCCTGGAGGATCTCCATGACCTCCTGCGTGCGCCCCAGTGGCACCCAGATCTCGGAGAACTCCGTGGGCACGAGCTGGTCGTCGGCCCCGTTGTCCATGGGCAGCCCCGCCCAGCCGTAGTCCTGGAAGTGCTGCGGCTGGTTGCGCTGGTCTCCATCCTTCTCGGAGTCCAGGGTGACGAAGGACCCGAGCAGCTTGGGGAAGATGGTCGGGATCTCGCGCCCCATCAGCTCCGCGAACGGCTCCAGCACCGTGATCGCCGCCTCCACGCCGAACTCGGCGGCGTGGTCCAGGAACCGGACCAGGCCTTCCCCGATCCGCCCCAGCTTGCGCACCCACGGCTCGAGCTCGAGCAGGGTCTGGACGCGATCGAACGTCCGCTCGATCTGCGGCCGGGCGTGACGGAGATCTGAGATGTTGCCGATGATCGTGTACAGCAGAGAGATGAACACCTCGGCGAGGTCGGGGTGGTTGGTGAACTCCTCGTAGGGGTGCGGGGTGAAGCCGGGCTCGGGCGCCACCCGCGAGGCCTGCCACACCAGCACTCGCTCAGCCCCGCGCTGCGGCCACCACTCCACCCGGCAGTACTCGGTGTCGCGCAGGAACTGCTCGAGCGAGGGGCGCTCGGCGCCGCCGGGCCCGAACAGATCGACGGCGCATCCGTCGATCGTGGTGATGGCCTCCTGGCCGACGATGTTGAAGGTGTCCACGCACTCCAGCGTGATCGTCGAGACGACCCCGAGCAGGCCCATGTTCGGCGCCATCGCTTCAAACAGGTCGGGATCCGGGTCATCGCGGGTGAGCTCCCGGACCTCGCCCGCCCCGTCGATGACGCGGAAGCCCCATAGGTTGTCGTTGACCGAGTGGACCACCGAGCCCCCCGAGGACCCGGTGGCGGTGAACCCGCTCACGGTCTGGTGGCTGATCCCGCCGAGGCTCGACAGCGTCCAGCCCTTGTCGTGAAACAGGCCGTGGAGCAGGCTCGTCTCGCGCGTCGCGGTCCCGGTCGGATCCGACGGGTCGGCGCCGAGGTGGATGCCGGCCTCGGCCTCGACGAGCTTGCGCTCCTCGTCGCGGACGCGCCAGCCGCGGTAGCGGTCGAGCATCACGTTGACGTTGTCGCCCGGAGGCGGGGCCTGCTGCTCCACGCGGTTGGGCTCGTCGCCGGCCGGATCGGTGTAGACGGCATGCGACGGCGAGTGGGCAGAGCCGCGTACGCGTAGCTGCCGGCCCTCCTGGGCCGCCGCCTTGACCAGCGCGATCAGCTCAGCCTCGGTCGAGGGATGTCGGAAGCCGTCGGCCTCCGCAGGTATCGAGTTCCCACCCACCACTGCCATCTCCGGTCACCTCACGCCAGCGCGAGCCTAGCCCCCGCTTCACCAAGCCGTCAACCCCGCTCACATGCCGTGTGAGCGCCGTGCGCGCCCGCTGCGAGCGCGACTCCCGATGCTGCTGCCATGTATTCGAACAAGGAGCGGACCATGCACTACGCGATCGAGGCCAACGGCCTCGTCAAGCGCTTCGGCGCCACGCTGGCGCTCGACGGCGTCAGCTTCGCGGTCGAGACCGGCTCGGTGCTCGGCGTGTTGGGGCCCAACGGCGCCGGCAAGACGACCGCCGTCCGGATCCTCGCCACGCTGCTGAAGGCCGACGCCGGGAGCGCCCGCGTGGCGGGCCACGACGTCGTCACCGAGGCCGCCGAGGTCCGGCGCGCCGTCGGGCTCACCGGCCAGTACGCCTCGGTCGACGAGGCGCTGACCGGCCGCCAGAACCTGGTGATGCTCGGCCAACTGCTGGACCTGAGCTCCCGCGCGGCCAAGGCCCGCGCGGCTGAGCTCCTGGCCTGGTTTGACCTCACCGACGCGGCCGACCGGCCCGCGCGAACGTACTCGGGCGGGATGCGCCGCCGGCTGGACCTGGCGGCGAGCCTCGTCGGCCGTCCGGCCGTCGTCTTCCTGGACGAGCCCACAACCGGGCTTGACCCCTCCAAGCGCGAGGACATGTGGGCGATCGTGCGCGCGCTGGTCAACGACGGCTCCACCGTCCTGCTCACCACCCAGTACCTCGACGAGGCCGACGCGCTGGCCGACGACATCATCGTCATCGACCACGGTCGCGTCATCGCCCACGACCGTCCCGACGGGCTCAAGCGGATCGTCGGCAACCAGACCCTGACGGTGCGCCCGGCGGACTTCGGTCAGCTCGCGGCCGCCGCCCAGGTGCTCGCGGACGTGACGGGCGCGGCCCCGCAGATCGACCCGGCCCGCGGCGTCAGCGCCGCCGTCAGCGGTGATGAGGCCATGACCGCCACCGTGGCCCGGCTCGCCCAGGCGGGCATCGCGGTCACCGAGCTCTCGCTCGCACTTCCCAGCCTGGACGAGGTGTTCTTCACCCTCACCGGGCGCAACGCAACCGACGACGACCTCCAGGAGGCCGCATGAACTCCCCAGCAACCGCGACAGTCGCCGGCGTCCTGCCGGTGGTCGCCCGCGCGCCGCGGCGGCGCTGGCCGCTGCTGCGCCACAGCATCGTCCTCGCCAACCGAGGCCTGATCAACCTCGTCCGCACGCCGGAGGCGCTGATCGACGTCACCCTGCAGCCGATCATCTTCCTGCTGATGTTCACCTACATCTTCGGCGGGGCGATCTCCCACGGCTCCACCCACCAGTACCTGCAGTTCCTGCTGCCGGGGATCCTGGGCCAGACGATCGCGATGGGCGGGATCGCCATCGGGGTCAACCTCAACAACGACATCACCAAGGGCATCTTCGACCGGTTCCGGAGCCTGCCCATCGCCCGCTCGGCCCCACTCGTCGGCGCCGTCCTGGCCGACGTGGTGCGCTACGTGATCCTGTGCGTGGTCACCCTGGGCTTCGGCTATGTGCTGGGCTTCCGCGCCCACACCGGCGTCCTCGAGGTGCTGGCCGCCTGCGGGCTGTCGGTGGCCTTCGCCCTGTGCCTGAGCTGGGCGTCGGTGTTCGTCGGGATGATCGCCCGGACCTCCGGCTCGGTCCAGGGGATCATGACTCTGATCGTGTTGCCGCTGAGCTTCGGCTCCAACACGTTCGTCCCCACCAAGACGATGCCCGGCTGGCTGCAGTCCTTCGTCCACGTCAACCCGCTCACCCATCTGGTGGCGTCGGTGCGGGGGCTCCTGCTCGGGGGGCCCGTCGCCAGCGACGTGCTGTGGACGCTCGGGTGGATGGCGGTCCTGCTGGTGGTGTTCGTCCCGCTGGCCATGCGGGCCTATCGCCGCCGGGTCTGAGCGTGGGAGCTAGGCGAGGTGCTGAGGATCGAGGCGGTGCAGGGCGCCGTCTCGGTCCATGGCCCGGCCGCGCTCGAACGCCTCGCTGAAGCCGGCGTCGCCGAGCCGGCCACGGAGCACCGTGGTCAGCCGCGCGATCTCGAGATGGGTCGCATCCTCGGCGCCTCTCAACGCCGCGGCCGCCCCGAGGATCTCCGCTGCCGGGACCGGCAGCTTGAGATGCACCCCCAGCGCAGCGATGGTGACACCGACCATCGCGACGACCGGCATGTCCTGGGTGGCCACGGCCACGACGTAGGCCTCAGGGAGCAGCGCCTGCGCCTGCGCCGCCTCTCCGTCGAACAGCTCGAGCAGGGCCAGGCCGTTGAGCACCATCGCCCGGACGTGTCCCTGCTCGGGGCGGCGCCCGCGCGACGGCCCCAGCTCACGCATCGCCTCGGCCGCCAGCTCCCGGGCCTGCGCGGCATCGCCGGTCCAGAACGTGAGCTGGGCCAGCGAGATCCTCAGCATCGCGTTCTCCTCGGGATAGCGCTCCCGCGCGTCGATCTCGGCGGCCAGCATCGCCCGCGCCCCTTCGACGTCGCCGCGCCGGGCGCGCACGTCGGCGAGACGGAGCCGGATCATGACGTTGTCGGCTCGCGTCCCCAGTTCGTCCATCAACACGCCGCTCTGCTCCAGCGCGCGCTCGGCTCCGTCGAGGTCGCCCTCGAGGATCCGCAGGCCGGAGAGCTCGGCCAGAGTGGTCGCCAGGCCCCAGCGGTCGCCGACCTCTCCGAACGCCTCCACCGACTCGTCCAGAGCGGCCCGCAGACCCTCCACGTCGCCCTCGTTCTCGGTGATCTGGACGCGGACGAACGGCGCGGTGGCCCGGACCCAGGGGTCGGGGTGGGCCTCCGAGAGCGCCAGGAGCTCGACCATCCGCTCCCGGCCCACGGCGATGGCCAGCATCGGGCGGACCGCCGCCAGCAGCGGGTGGCGGGTGAGGTCCTCGTCCTCGATCTGGTCCAGCACCGTCCGCAGCAGGGTGAACGGGTCGTCCTCCCCGGGCTGGCCCGGGAGGCTGTTGGCCAGAGCATGGACGGCCTCGATCATCACGCGGTCCAGCCGGTCGGCGTCACCCGGCAATCGCCGCGCGAAGTCGACCCACCCGAGCACCTCGTCCCGGCTGGAGCCCGACATCAGCCAGAACCACAGCAGCGCGACGACCATCCCGCATGCGGCGCGGGTGTCGCCGGTCTCGCCGAGGTATCGCAGCGCCGCCAGCAGGTTGTCGTGCTCGGCGTCGAGGCGCCGGCGCCAGGCGACCTGGTCGGGGCCGCGCAGGTGGGGGTCGGCGTCCAGCGCCAGCGCGAGGTAGTACCGCGCGTGCGCCTCCCGGATGGCGGCCAGCTCGCCCGCCTCCTCGGCGCGCTCGACCCCGTACTCCCGGATCGTCTCGAGCATGCGGTAGCGAGGGGCTGTCGCGCCGCCGATCTGCAGCAGCGACTTGTCCACCAGCGCGCACAGGAGGTCGAACACGTCGGCGTCCTGGACCGGCCCGCCCGCGCAGACGATCTCCGCCGCGTCCAGCGTGGCCCCGCCCGGGAACACGGCCAAGCGGTGGAGCATGCGCCGCTCGGAGTCGGTGAGCAGGTCCCAGCTCCAGTCCACCACCGCGCGCAACGTCCGCTGGCGCGCCATCGCGGTGCGGCTGCCGCCGGTGAGCAGCCGGAAGCGGTCGTCGAGACGGGCCGCGAGCTGCTGGAGCGTCATCGAGCGCAGCCGCGCCGCCGCCAGCTCGAGGGCGAGCGGCAGCCCGTCGACGCGGCGGCAGATCTCCACGACGTCGGCGACGGTGTCAGCGTCGACCGCGAACCCGGCCGAGGCCGCGGCGGCACGGTCGGCGAACAACCTCACCGCCGGGACCTCGAGCGCCTCCGATGCCGACACGTCGCCCTCGGGCAGTGCCAGCGGGGCGACCGGGACGATCATCTCGCCGGTGATCGCGAGGGGCTCGCGGCTGGTCGTGAGGATCCGCAGCCGCGGGCAGCCGCCGAGCAGCCGTTCGGCCAGCTCGGCCACCGGGGCGATGAGGTGCTCGCAGTTGTCGAGCACCAGCAGCGCGGGGCGATCGGCCAGCACCTCCATGACATGGGTGACGGCGTCGACCGCGGGCGCGGCCTTCGTGGAGGTCAGCAGCTGGGTCTCCCGCAGCCCAATCGCCCCCAGGAGCGCCGGTCCGATCCCAGCAGCGTCGGCCACCGGGGCCAATGCGGTCACCCACACGCCACCACGCCCCTGGCCGAGCCAGCCATCGGCGAGCTCGGCGGCCAACCGCGTCTTGCCCGCTCCGCCGGCGCCGAGGAGCGTCACCAGTCGGTGCTCTGACAGCAGCTCGGCGATGCGCTCGAGCTCGTGCTCGCGCCCGACGAAGCTCGTGAGCCGAGCGCCCAGGTGCGCCGTGGAGCCATTGCGCGGCGAGGGCGCCGACGGCGCGGGCGTGCCCTGGAGCACGTCGAGGTGAGCCTTCTGGAGCTCGGGCGACGGGACCACGCCCAGCTCCTCCGAGAGGCGGGCCCTCACCCGCTCATAGGCGGCCAGCGCGTCGGCCTGGCGCCCGGCGGCGTAGAGCGCGGTGATGAGCTGGGCGACGAGCCGCTCGTGTAGCGGGTGCTCCTCGGCCAGCGCCTCGAGCTCTCCCACCACCCCGGCGGCGTGGCCGAGGGCGAACTCGGCCTCCACCCGATCACAGACGGCGGCGACCCTCAGGTCGATCAGGCGGGCTGTCGTGGGAGCGAACGCCGGAGCCGTGAGCCCGGTCAGCGGGACATCGCGCCACAGGCTCAGCGCCTCGGCCAGCACCTGGCGCGCGCGTCCCGGATCGCCGTCGCGCAGGTGGGCGCGGCCCTCGCCCGCCAGGCGCTCGAACCGGCCGGCATCCACGTCTTGGGGGTCGACCTGGAGGCGGTAGCCGTCCCCGCTGGGGAGGATCGCCTCGCCGTCGCCCAGCGCCCGGCGCAGGCGTGACACGAGCGATTGCAGCGCGTGAGTCTCGTCGCGGGGCGGATCGCCGTCCCAGATCGCGTCGGCCAGGCTCGTCGCCGCCACCGGCCGCCCGGCATCGACGGCCAGCCGGGCGAGCAGCGACTGCAGCCGGGCTCCGCTCAGCTCGACGCGCCGGCCGCCGCTCTCAACCTCCAAGGAGCCGAGGATGGCGATCCGCACACGGATCAGCTCGATTCCGTGAGCCAGGACAGGAGCTCACCCAGCCGGTCGTACACGGCGAAATGGCCGCCGTCGAGAGTGACGACCTTCGCCTCCGGAAGCGTCCGCGTCAGCCATTCGCCGTGGGGCGAGGGCACGAGCGTGTCGTTGAGGCCGTACCAGATGGCGACTGGCACGCTGATCGCCGACACATCGAACCCCCACGGCTTCACCCAGGAGAGGTCGTCGTCGATGAAGCCGTCGATCGACTCCCCGCACCCGACGCGCATGCTCTCGTCGAGCATCTCGCGGATGTCGCTGCGCGCGATCATCTCCATGTCGCTGGGCGCGAGGTCGTACCCCTCGCCCAGCGGATGGTCCGGATCCTTGCCGAACCCGGACAGCATCTCGTCGGTCTCGCGCTGGAGCTCGGGGCGCAGCGTGTCCTCTCCCGCCAGCGACAGCTCGAACTCCCGCACGTTGCCTTCCGCCATGCCGCGCAGCCAGTCGTCGCGCCCCAGGCCGGTCGGACCGTAGGGCGCCGGCCCGACGACGCTGGCGCAGCGGGTCACCCGGTCTGAGAGGAACGCCCCGCAGGCCAACGAGTGGGGCGCTCCGCCCGACCCGCCGGTCACCGCGAAGCGGTCGATGCCGAGGGCGTCGGCGATCGTGGCCACGTCGGCGGCGGCGTGCGCCACCGACCGGCCGGGCAGACGGGTCGAGAGGCCATAGCCGGCGCGGTCATAGGTGATCGCGCGCACCCCGGCGCGGCGGTAGACCTCGGAGTCCGGGTGGCGCGTGAGTCGCGATCCGGGGGTGCCATGGAGAGAGAACACCGGGGATCCCTTGGGATCTCCCCATTCGCAGAAGGCGAGCGTGCGGCCATCGGCCGTGCTCGTGGTGGCGGTGGTGGCGGCGGTCATGCGCCGATCGTACGTCAGGCGGCCACCGGGTCCAGACGGTGCGCCACCAGTTGCCCCAGCAGCGGCGCGAACTTGAACAGCGCCGGGCCGGTGAGGCCGAGGACGCCCTCGTGCTCGACGAGGTCCCAGCCGTCGTGGGCCAGCGCCGGGTCGGGCGCGTTGAGGCGCAGCGGGAACTCGCAGGCGACGACGCGCTCAGCGACAGGATGCAGGCCCGGGAACACCCGCTGCACGATGCGGACGATGCGCGGATAGGCCCGGCGCACGTACTCGGCCTCGGCCAGCCCGGCCGGCTCGCCGCCGCTGAGGCCGATCGAGTAATGGTCGGGCCCGTCCATGACCGCGTAGAACGGCTCGCCGAGTCCTTCGTCGCGATTGATCCAACATGGCGCGGGCGCCGCCGCCGGCTCGCGCAGCGCAAACGAAAGTCGGACCGTGCGCATGCGCTCGGCCTCGGGGACGCCAAGCAGCCGGTAGGTGTCAGGGCCGGCGCACACGATCACCCGCTCGGCCTCCAGCCGCCCGCCTTCGGCCAGCGTCACCCCGCGCGCATCCAGGCTCACCACCTCGGCCAACGCCGCTTGGAGTCCCTCCTGCAGGAAGCGGACGGTGTCCTCCGCGCGGATGGCAGCACCCGTGGCCTCAAACGACCAGCGGTCCAGATCGATCGCCAGCGGGTGGCGCGGCCCGCTGCCGCGCTCCACCCCGCCGTGGCGGGCCAGGTGAGCTTCGCGGTCGGCCACGTCACCGGTGAGGAGCAGCCCCACCCGATCCAGCAGTGGCCGCCCGGCGCGGGCCTCCCACTCCTCCCACCGGCGCAGCGATACCGCCGCCGCGTCGGTGAGCTCGCCGTCGGCGTGGGCCAGACGGAAGATCCGCGTGAGCCCACACGACTGCCGGCTGCCCGGCACGTCGGCGCTCACCACGTTCACCCGGTGGCCGGCGCGCGTGAGCTCATGGGCCACGGCCAGGCCCACCACTCCGGCGCCGACGACGATGACCTCGCTCATCTGCGCGAGACCCTACGCGATCGCCGCCGCGGGCCGTGGCGCTGTGGCAACGGCCATCCGTTCGGCCCAGGCGCCGCGGTCATTTATCCTCAGCGGACGTGGGTTCCGGGGGTCTGAGCACGACCGCATCCGTCCCGGCCCTTGGCCGTGAAGCCGAGTTGGCGGCGCTGGGCGCCGTGCTGGACGAAGCCCGCCAGGGCGCCGGGGGGGCTCTGGTGGTGCGCGGCGAGCCGGGCGTCGGCAAGTCGCTGCTGCTGGCGACGGTGATGGACGGCGCGGACGATGTCACGCTGCTGTCGGCCAGCGGCGTGCAGTCGGAGTCAGACCTGGCCTTCGGCGCGCTGTCGGCGCTGCTGCGCCCGCTGCTGGACGGCATCGACCAGCTCCCGGACGTCCAGGCCGACTCGCTCCGGGCGGCGGTGGGGTTGGCATCCTCGGCGCACGTGGAGCAGCTGGCGTGTCACGCCGCCGTGGTCAGCCTGCTGGCCGCTTCGGCGAGCGCGCGGCCGGTGCTCGTGGTGGCCGACGACCTGCAGTGGTTCGACGCGGCGTCACGCGACGCGCTCCTGTTCGCGGCCCGCCGCCTGGACTCCGATGCCGTGGCGTTCGTGATGGCGATTCGCGACGGCGACACCGAGGAGCCGCTGCACACGGGCCTGCCCGAGCTGCACCTCTCGGGGCTGGCCGAGGACCCGGCGCTCCGGCTCGTGGCCCGCGCCGCCGGCGGGGTCTCCCCCGCTGTCGCCCGTCGCCTCTGGGCGCAGACCGCGGGCAACCCACTGGCGCTCGTGGAGATCCCGCGCAACCTCTCGGCCGAGCAGCGCTCCGGGCGCGTCGCGCTCGACGAGCCGCTCCCGGTCGGCCAGCGTCTGGAGGACTCCTTCGCGGCGCGCGCCGCCGCGCTCCCCGACGCCTCACGCCAGGCGCTGTTGGTGGCCGCCACCAGCTACACCGGCGCCACGGACACGCTCCTCGCCGCCCTGGGTGAGCTGGGGCTGCCGGCCAACGCGCTGGACGCCGCCGAGGAGGAGGACCTCGTCTCCATCGCTCACGGCGCGCTCACCTGGCGCCACCCGCTCGTGCGCTCCGCCATCTACCACGCCGCGGGCGCACCGGCCCGCCGGACCGCCCACGCCGCCCTCGCGAGCGCCGGAGGCGAGGCTCGCCTACCCGATCACCGCGCCTGGCATCTCGCCGCCGCGGCGGCCGCGCCCGACGAGACGGTGGCCGCCGAGCTTGAGGCGGTGGCGGTGGAGGCGGCCCGGCGGGGGGCGCCCAGCACCGCGCTGCGCGCCTTCGCCCAGGCGGCGATGCTCAGCCCCGGCGAGAGCGACCGGGCCCGCCGTGAGATCGACGCCGCGGAGCTTGCGCTGGCCGTGGGACGGCTCGACGAGGCGCTGGAGCTCCTCGACGGCGCCCGCGGCCGCAGCGACGACCCGCGCCTGCGCGCGCACGGGGAGCGCATTCGCGCGCGCGTGGAGATGCTGCGCGGCAGCCCTCAGGCGGCCCATGACCGGCTGGTCGCCATCGCGGACGCCATCGCCGAGATCGACCGTCCCCTGGCCGCCGCCGCGATGACCGAGGCCGTCCTGGCCCGCACCGTGACCGGTCCCCTGCCCGCCTACCGCGAGACCGCGGAGCGGGCGTTCGCCCTGGCCGAGGGCCTCGGCGGCGAGGTCGAGGCGATGGCCGGCGTGGCCCTGGGCTGCGGCCTGCTGCTCTCGGCGGAGACCGATGCGGGCCTCGAGCTGTTCGCGCGGTACGGCGCGGTGGTCGAGAAGCCCGAGGTGTGGCAGTCGGCACCGGAGCTGCCGGGGATGTACGCCTGCCTCCACGCCTCGATCGAGCGCTTTGACACCGCGGACCGGCTGTTCACCGCGATGACGACGAGCGCCCGCGAACAGGGGGCGGTGCGCGCCCTGCCCTACCCGTTGAGCGGGCGGGCGCTGGTGGACCTCGAGCTTGGGCGCTGGCCGGCGGCTCTGGCCGGCGCCGAGGAGGCGGTCGAGCTCTCCCGCGAGATGGCGGGCCCGGCCATGCTGGCCTCGAGCCTGGCGGCGCTGGCCCAGGTCGAGGCCTCGATGGGACGGCCCGAGGCCACGCGCGCCCACGCCGAGGAGAGCCTGGCCATCTGCAAGCAGCTCAACGCCTGGGCGGTCGAACCCGAGCCGGTGCTGGCGCTGGCGTCCCTCGCCCTCAGCCTCGGCGAGCACGAGGCCGCGGTCAGCGTGTGGACCCAGACGACCGTCGACATCCGCGAGTGGGTGCTCGAGCCTGGCTGGGAGCACCTCGATGACGTCATGATCGAGGCGAGCGTGCGCGCGGGCCGGACCGCTCAGGCCGAGCGCGAGCTCGCGGACCTCGAGGCCAAGGCGCAGCGCACCGGCCGCACCTGGGCCCATGCCGTCGCCGCCCGCTGCCGAGGGCTGCTGGCGGGCACCGCCGAGCTCGACGAGCCCTTCCAGCGCGCGCTGGAGTGGCATGACCGCGCGCCGCTGCCGTTTGCCCGCGCCCGCACCGAGCTGTGTTACGGCGAGCGGCTGCGCCGGGCGCGGCGGCGCGTGGACGCGCGCGAGCAGCTGGCGCGCGCCTCGGCGACCTTTCATGCCCTTGGCGCCAAGATCTGGGCCGAGCGGGCCGAGCGGGAGCTCGCCGCCGCCGGCTACAACCGCCAGTCGCCCGCCGAGCAGTCGCCCTGGGCCGAGCTGACGGCGGCCGAGACCCGCGTGGCCCGGGTGATCCTGGAAGGGGCCACCTACGACGAGGCGGCCTCCGCGCTGTTCGTCAGCCCCCGCACGATCGAGACCCACCTGCGACAGATCTACCGCAAGGTGGGCGTCCGCTCCCGCAGCGAGATGACGCGGCGCCTGGCCATGCGCGACGCCGCGTAGGCCGCTCTCAAACTTCAGGGTTTTCCCTGATGCGCTCCGGAGCGCGACGCGCGACTATGCACTTGTTCGACGGGGGCGACGGACAGTCGAACGGGGGCCACTCGACAGAAATGATTCGGGGGCGACAAGCGGGACCTGGCGCGGAGGGGAAGTCACCCTCCGCGCTGGGGGGGCCGCCCCTGCGGCGGGCGCCGCGACGGCGCGACGGCGGCAGGCGCCGCCGGTGTGCGTATCGTGCGCGGGATGGACGATGAGCCCGAAGGTGCCGGTTCGCCGTTCCCCCGGCCGATGACCGGCCGCGAGGCCGAGACCCTCGAGTTCATGCTGTCCGCCGGCTTTCCCGGCAACGAGGTCCTGCGCGAGCAGGCGTCACAGGCCCTGGTGATCGAGCAGGTGCACGTGCGGCTGCGCCACGATCGACTTCAGCGTGGAGAGCAACGCCCCGGTGGCCCAGGAGATCCAGGGCGCGCCGCTGGTCCAGACGCGCGCGCGTGACACGGACGAGCACCCGGTCGGCCTGATGCTGTTCGTCCGTGACGGTCGCCTGTCCAGCCTGGAGATCGTCTGGTACGACGAGTCCCAGATGACCGCCGAGTTCCCCGCGCCCGAATTCTGGGAGCCGCCCACCGCATCCTCGGGGTATGACGAGGGCGCCGGCGAGGCAAACGCGCAACCTTAGAGTTGCGCTAGGCTCCGGGCATGGCAGACACCCTGCTGGTTCTCGGGGGCTCGGGATTCGTCGGCCCCGCCGTGGTGAGTGAGGGCCTGGCGCGCGGCTTCAGCGTCACGACGTTTCACCGGGGCACCGGTGGCTGGACGCATCCCGACGTGCGCTCCGTCCGCGGCGACCGGCTCGATCCCGCGAGCCTCGCGCCGCTGTGTGAGCGCAGCTGGGACCTGGTGGTCGACACATGGTCGGGCGCCCCGCGCGCCGTCCGTGACGGTGCCCACGCGCTGAGCGATCGCGCCGGACGCTACGTCTACATCTCCAGCGAGTCGGTCTACCGCCCGCCCCCAACCCGTGGCGCCGACGAGTCGGCCGCCACCGTCGACGGCGACCCCGACGCCGGCGCGACCGCCTACGCCGAGGACAAGCGCGGGGGCGAGGTCGCCGTCGAGCAGGCGTTCGCGGAGCGGGCCCTGCTCGCGCGCTGCGGGCTCATCCTGGGGCCATATGAGGATGTCGGCCGGCTCACCTGGTGGCTGGCTCGCATGGCCCGCGGAGGTCAGATCCTGTGTCCCGGGCCGCCCGACCTGCCCCTCCAGTACATCGACGCCCGCGATCTCGCCGGCTTTGCCATCGACGCCGCCACCGCCGGGCACTCCGGGCCGTTCAACGTGGTCTCACGCCGCGGCCACGCCACCATGGGGTCACTGCTCGAGGCCTGCAAAGCGGTCGCCGGCGCCGGCGACGCAGCGCTCACGTGGGTCGCGCCCGCGGCGATCGCGGCGGCCGGGATCGAGCCGTGGACGGAGCTTCCGATCTGGCTGCCCGCCGACCACGAATACGCCGCCATGCACGACTCCGACTCCGAGCGCGCTCACGCCGCCGGCCTGCACTGCCGGCCCGTGCGGGTCACCGCACGTGACACGTGGAGCTGGCTGTCGACGCTGCCCGCTCCGCCGCCCCTGCGCGAGGGCGCGATGCCCGCCGGCCTCGCGCCCGATCGCGAGCGCGAGGTCCTGGCCCACGTCCGCTAAAGCGAGGCCGCGGCCGTCAGCACCAGCGAGTAGCTGAGCGCATCCTCGGCGACGGCCGCCGCCAGTTGCCATCCGCGGCCGGTCACCTTCGTGCGCAACCGCGAGCCCGTAAACGCGCTGCTCACAGCGGCGGCCGCCGCGATCGCGGCGCCGGGCCCGCCCGCGAGCACGCGACCGCCGGTGCCGGAAAAGACCAGGCGCGGTGTCAGTCCCCGGGACGACCAGCGGCTGGGCATGGCGGGGAGCTTGTCGGCGATGAGCTCGCCCGCGGCGACGCCGAAGACGATGAGCCGGGCGCGTCCGGCCAGCGGCCCGCGGCCGTGGACCGCCAGCGCCACCGGCGGCGCGAAGGAGCGCAGGCCCCCTCCGAGCCCCATCAGCAGCGCGGCGCCGAGATCGGGTCGATCGCTCATGACGCGACGATCCTACGAGTCCTACTACCCTGACGGCAATGCGAATCGTGATCGCGGGCGCTCACGGACAGATCGGACTGCGGCTCGTTCGGCTGCTGGCCGAGCGCGGAGATGAGGTCGTCGGCCTCATCCGCAACCCCGATCACGCCGAGGATGTGACCGCCGCGGGCGGGACTCCGGCGGTCTGTGATCTGGAGACCGCCTCGGCCGACGCGGTGGCTGAGGCGATCGGCGGGGTCGACGTCGCGGTGTTCGCGGCGGGGGCCGGCGCGGGAAGCGGGGCCGAGCGCAAGGTCACGATGGATCGCGACGGCGCGATCAAGCTCCTCAAGGCCACCGACCTCGCCGCGGCGCGCTATCTGGTCGTCAGCTCGGTGGGCGCGGAGGCACCGCCCAGCGGCGACGGCGTCTTCGAGGTCTACCTGCGCGCCAAGGCCGAAGCGGACGCCGCCGTCACGGCCTCCGACCGCGCCTGGGTGATCCTTCGGCCGGGACCGCTCACCAATGATCCCGGCAGCGGCCGCGTCCGGATCGGGACCGACCCGTTCCGCGACGAGGTCACGCGCGACGATGTGGCCGCCGTGCTCGCCGCGCTCGCCGCCGATTCGCGCCTGGACCGCACCGTCCTCTACCTCAGCGGCGGCGAGGTCCCGATCGCGCAGGCGCTCAGCGCCGTCCGCGCGTAGAGACCACGGGCGGCCGGCCCAGGAACTCGTCGAGACCCGCGGCGGCCTTGCGGCGCACCATGTTGCGCAGCAGCGGAGTCCAGCCCAGCGTGGCGCCGAGGCGGCCCATCGACTGACGCGACCAGGCGTAGAAGGAGAAGCTGTCGATGTGCTCGACGATGAGCCCGTCCTCGAAGCGAAACCGCGAGAGCACGTCGTTGTGCACCTTGTTGCCGGTGGAGAACGTGTAGTCGGCCAGCCAGCGCGCCCGGCCCATGGCGTCGTCGGCCTCGTGCTCCTCGAGCGTCACCACCAGGTCCTTGGACCGGTGAGTGAGCATGCGCCACATCGCCCCGGGCTCCTCGCCGTGCAGATCGACGAACACCGGATCGGAGAAGTGGGCCGACGGGGCGTAGCACTCGGCCATCGCATCGCCGTCGCAGCGGGCGAACGCCTCATAGAACCGCTGGATGAGCTCGTCGTTGGGGTGGGCCATGGCCCGAGGGTAGCCCGCCGATGGGCCAGCGTGACCTGAGAAGCGTCAAGTCGGCGAACCGCAGCGTCGAGTAGACCCAGACAGGCTCGCCCAGCGGCCCTGGGCTCCCATGACATCGCTTGCACCGACCCATCTCGAACTCACATCCAGCGCCGACGCAGACGCGGTGGGGCGGGCGCTCAGCCATGCCCGACGGGCCTATTACGAAGAGCCCGCGGACGCGCTCGCCGTCGCGATCCGCTGCTATGAGATCGCGCGCTCGCTCTCGGACGCGGCCCTGTGCGCCCGCGCCCGCGCGCTCCAGGGCGCCGTCTCCCTGCACCGCGGGGATCTGCGCAGCGCCCTGGACCTCGTGGTCAACGCCGAGCGCTATGCCGAGCGCTGCGACGACCTCGTCGCGCGGGTCGAGGTGGCCGCGCTCAAGGGTCAGGTGAGCTTCTTCACCGGTTCCTACGGGGAGGCGCTCAGCCACGCCGAGCGCAGCGTCCAGCTCTCCGATGAGAGCGGCGATGACGAACTGCGCGTCTACGCTCGCCGTGCCACCTGCCTGGTGTTCGGCAATGTCGGCGTCCGTAACCTGGAGGCACGGGTCCGCGGCCTGCTCCAGCTCACGATCGAGTTGGGCAACCGCTGGGAAGAGACGATCTCTCGCAACGACCTCGCCTGCTACTACCAGGAGACGGGCGACCTGGCGGCGGCCGAGCGTGAGATCGAGCGGGCGCTGGAGGTCGGCGCGACCATCACCTCGCCCTGTAGCTTCGCGATGGGTCTCGTGCACTCGACGCGCGCTGACGTCCGGCTGCTGGGCGGCCGGCCCGCGGAGGCGCTGGCCGACGCCGAGCGCGCGATCGCGCTCCTCACCGCCAACGCCGAGGCCAACCCCTACGTGCTCGGCGTGACCGTCCGCGCCGAGGTCCAGGCGCGCATGGCACTGGGCCAGTTCGATGACGCGCAGCAATCCGGCGAGGGAGCGCTGGCCTGGCTGGGCGACCGCGTCCCCCAGATCCGCAGCCTCATCCTCTCCACACTCGCCACCGAGCTGCGCGCGGCCGGCCGGGTCGAGGCCGCCTACGACGCGCTCGCGCGCTCGGCGGAGCTCGAGCGCGAGGCCTTCCGCGAGCTATCCGAGCTCCAGCTCAGCCTCGAGCGCGCCACCCTGGAGACCTCCGCCGCCCGGCTCGAGAGCGACGAGCTGGCCGCCAAGAACCGCGAGCTGGCGCAGGCCCATGCCGAGCTGGTCCTGCGCACCAACCAGCTCGAGGCGTTGCAGGAGCAGCTGCGCGACCAGGCCGAGCGCGACTGGCTCACCGGCTTGCACAACCGCCGCTACCTGGCCCGTGAGCTGGAGCGCCCGACCCAGGACCGGCTCGCCGCCCCCCTCACTCTCGCCGTGCTCGATCTCGACCACTTCAAGTCGATCAACGACGGCTTCGGCCACGCCGCCGGCGACCAGGTGCTCGTGCGGGTCGCCGGGCTCCTGCTCGACGTCCTGCGCGAGACCGACATCGTCGTGCGCAGCGGCGGCGAGGAGTTCCTGGTGCTCATGCCCGCCACCGACGCCCGCGCCGGGCGGGCGGCCTGCGAGCGCATCCGCGAGGCGGTCGAGGGCGAGGCGTGGGAGCGCATCGCCCCCGGGTTGGGCGTCACCGCCAGCATCGGCGTCGCCTCCGCCCACGCCCCCAGCGATCTCGAGGCCCTGGTCAACCTCGCCGACCAGCGCCTCTACGACGCCAAGCACGCTGGGCGCAACTGCGTCTTCTCTACCATCCGCCCATGACCACCTTCGACGGCTTCGGGCCCAAGGTGCGGCGCTGGTTCCAGGGCCTGGAGGCCGACAACAGCCGGGAGTACTTTGCCGCCCACCGCGACGTCTTCGAGGAGTCAGTCCGCGATCAGATGGAGGCGCTCCTCACCGAGCTCAGCGACAAATTCGGCGGCGAGGTCAAGCTGTTTCGCCAGAACCGCGACGTCCGCTTCTCGCCCGACAAGTCGCCCTACAAGACCAACACCTACGGCGTCCTCCGCGGGTCCGAGCTCGCCGCCCAGGGCCTCTACGCGTCGATCTCGGCACGTGGCCTGGTCGCCGGCAGCGGCTACCACATGATGGCCCGCGACCAGCTCGAGCGCTACCGCGACGCCGTCGCCGACGATGCGCGCGGTCCCGAGCTGGGCAAGCTCGTGGCCAAGGCCGAGAAGGCTGGGCTCGAGCTGTGGAGCGAGAGCCTGGCCACGGCCCCGCGCGGCTACCCCAAGGACCACACCCGGATCGTGCTGCTGCGGCGCAAGAGCCTGGCACTGGGGGGCACGCTCACGTTCGGCCGCGGCATCAACCGCACCGACGGGCTCCAGTTCGTGACCAGGACGTGGCGCGCGGCGGCTCCGGTCACCGGCTGGCTGGACCGGGAAGTCGGCGCGACGACGCTGGAGATCGCCCGGCCGGGGCGCCGCACTAGCGATAGGTCTCAGCCAGGGCGCTCCCGGTCCCGTTCAGCGGGTTGACATCGCCGGCGGCGGCGCAGCGCGACGGCATCGGGCATGACACGCCGCTGAGCTCGGCGTCGGCCGGAGCCGCGAGGGTCCCGATCGCCGGCGTGGGCTGGACGGCCCACCCGTGGGGAGTCCAACGCTCTGCCAGCGGCGCGTCGAGCCCCTCCACGTCGTTGACCAGCCCGACGGCGGTGCACGAGCGCACTGACGGGCACGACACCTCGGCGAAGCGGACCGCTCGCGCGCCGCGCGGATAGCGCGGGCGCCCGATGACCCAGCGCGCGCCGTCCCAGCGCTCGGCCAGCATCACGTCGATGCCCTCGATATCGAAGTACCCGACGGCGATGCAGAACGCGCGCACCGGACACGAGACGCCGCTGAGCTGGACCGATGTCGCGCCCAGCGGCGTCGGAATGCGCTCGCTGCGCCAGCGATCCTGCGTCCAGCGCTCGGCCAGGACGGCGCCCGCCCCGGAGTGGGTGGTGAGAAAGCCCACCGCCGTGCAATCGGCAGCCGACGGGCATGACACGCCGGACAGGAACGCCGCGCTCGCGCCGGCCGGCGGCGCCGTCGGCTGGGTGACCCATCCCCCGGCCGCCGTCCACCGGGCGGCGAGGGTCGCCCCCGCGGTGCCCGCGAGGTTGCCCGCGTAGCCCACGGCGGTGCACGTCGTCGGCGACGGGCACGCCACCGCGGCCAGGTAGGTGACCTGGGGTGGTGATCGCCGCACCGCCGCGGGCGCCCGCTCCACGCGCCAGCGCGCACCGTTCCAGTGCTCGACGAGCGCGTCGGTCGCGCGGCCGTGAGTCGCGCTCCCCACGGCGGTGCACGACCGCGGCGTGGCACATGACACGCCGAAGAGAAAGGCCCTGGCCGCACCAGGGAGCGCCGGGGTGGGCTCGATCGCCCAGCGCGTCCCGCTCCACCGTTCCACGAGGGCGACCGGCGTGTTCGCCGCGTCGACCTCGTAGCCGACGGCGACGCACGCCCGCGCCGAGGGGCACGACACGCTCGAGAGGACCGCGCCGCCGGCCAGGTGCGGTGACGGGGTCGGGGAGATCGACCAAACCGGGGCCGCGGACGCCGGCGGCGGCGCCACGCCCATCGCCCCCGTCGCGCCCATCGCGGCCGCCAGCAGCGCGACGGTCAGCACCGGCAGACGCGGGATGCTCACCCCGGTCTCTTCGCGCGCAGCTCGTGCACCACGTACGGACTGTGCACGAGAAACGCGCCGGGGTCCTCGTTGGCCTCACGCAGCACGTCGATCATCGCCCCGCGGGCCTCGGCGTCCGCTCCGGCCCGCTCGAGCACGGGCCGCACCCCGAGCGCCATCGGGTGCTCCCGGCTGCCGCTGACATACGCCTCCGGCGAGGCGTCGCGGATGGCCAGCTCCGCCCGCGTGGTCGCCTGCAGGACCAGGCCGGCGTCGCGCGCCACCGCCTCCACGGCCGCGGCGTCTGACCAGGCGAACCGCGGGGGCGCGGGAGCCTCGGTCACCCGCGCGATCACCCGGCCCATCGCGGCGAGCATGTCGTTGATGGGCCCGGCCGGGATCCATGCGCTGACAAACACGCGGGCGCCGGGGGCCGCCGCGCGCGCCACCTCGGTCAGGGCGCGCGCCGGGTCGGGCGCGAAGATGAGCCCGAACACGGAGAGGACGACCTCCGCGCTGGCGTCCGCGATCGGGAGTGCGAGCAGATCACCGTGGAGGAACTCGGCGTCCAGATGGAGCGAGCGCGCGCGCTCACGCGCCACCTCGAGCAGTCGAGGCGCCGTGTCGACGCCGATGACGTGGGCCCCGAGGGCGGCCGCGAGCAGCGCCGCGTTGCCCGTCCCGCAGGCGAGGTCGACTAGCCGCTCGCCCGGCCGCGGCTGCGCGGCGTCGACGACCGCCCGGGCCACCGGTTCGAGCTCGGCGGCGGTCCGCTCGTAGCACCCGGCATCCCAGTCCACCATGACCCCACGATACGGCCCCCGCCCGTTACCGCCCAACAGCGCCCATCAAGCCCATCACCGCCCAGCCGGGAGGGCCCGGGGCCGGCCCGGAGCGACGCGTTACATCATCGGGTCATCGTCGTGGACGAGAAAGCCCGCGGCCTCGAGCACGCCCCGCTCTTCGAGACGGCCGAGGTGATCGCCCACGCGCTGGCTGTCGGTGACTTCCCAGGCGCCCGCCGCCGCGCTGCCTTCGATCGTCCGCAGCCCAAACATCTCGGGCTCGTCGACGGCGTTGCGCAGCCACGCCAGATCGTCGGAGATACGCCGCGGCCGCTCGGTCGACGGCGACCACGGATCCTGGCCCTGTCGCCGCTCCCGCATGCCGGTCGGCAGGAGGAGAGCGGTGGCCAGGGCGTCGCCCCAGCTGGGCTTGTCTTGTACGAGTTCAAGGAGCATGTCAGTGATCTACCCGAATCCGGGGCGACCGCAACCACAGCAAGGTCCCGCGCCGGCCGCCTGACCCGGGCTCGCGCAGGCTACACGTTGATGGCACGCCCCGGGACTGTGGGTCCAAATGGGTCTCCCACACCCAAAATCGCCCAACGGTCCGCCGCCAGCCACGCTCGGCCGTGGCGGCCGCACCCACGAGTGCGACCACCACGGACCAATGCGTCCCTGAGGAGGGCTTGGACCTACGAGCCCGCGATCTTGTGGTAAGCCGCGATCTGCGGATCAGCCGACGAGATCGGCGTGCATCCCTGAGCCACGACCATGGTGCCACCGCTGGAACTGGGGGTCACCGTGTAGTCGGTGTTGTTGGGGATGTGCTCGGAGTAGTTGCCGAATGTGAACGGCTTGCAGAGCATCTGTGTCTTGTAGTTGGTGATGCCCTTGATCGCCGCGTTGACGCTCTGCAGCGTGTAGGCGCCCTTGACCTTCTCCAGGGCGCTGACCGCCATCTCGGCGTCGAGGAAGCCCATCTGGCTGAAGCTTCCGATGCCGCCGGTGACGGCCGAGCCGTACTGCTTGAGGATCGCCTCGTAGAGCTTCATCTCGGGCTCGGTGTTGCCGTCGGGCGGAGTCAGCTCGGCGTTGATGAACAGCTTGTGGCTCCACTTCGGCCCCAGCGCCTTGGCCAGGAAGTCGGTGTTGCACGGCGTCGAGCAGGCCCAGGCCTTGACGCGATTCTCCAGACCCAGCTTCTGGGCGGCCTGGAGGATGACCAGCGCCTCGGGCGGGGTGAAGTTGAGCACCACCGCGCCGCCGGAGCCGGCGTCGTTGACCAGGCGCAGAGCCACCGTGCTGGCGTCGTTGATCGGGACGTTGTCGGTCTCGGTCTTGATCGGCACGTGGGCGGCGGCGGCGATCGCCGTCGGGCCGGCGGCGATGTAGCCGGTGCCCGGCACGTTGGACTGATCGAACGCGATCTTGTTCGGATGCAGCGACAGGACGTACTGCGTGGCACCGTCCGAGCTGAAGCGCGGGCCCATGTTGACCGACGCGCTGTTGGGCGTCGACCAGCACTCCGGCGCGATGCCGGCGCCCAGCTCGAAGATCCCCGTCTTGGCCCACAGGGCGTGATCGATGGAGCACTCGATGATGTCCGAGGTGCCGACGATGCCGAGCACGTGGTCGGACTGGACCAGCTTGTTGGCGGCCGCCGCGATCTGCGCCGGCTGCGTCTGATCGGTCTCGACGAAGTACTTGATCGGGTGGCCGTTGACGCCGCCGTTGTCGTTGACGCAGGTGAAGTACGCCTGGGCCATCGACGCCTGATCGGTGAAGTCGGTTCCCGGCTGCTTGGTGTTGATCGTGCCGAGGTTGATCGGCGACCCCGTCGCCTTCACGCCGGGCTTGGGACCGCACGACGAGGTGTCGACGCTGCCCGATGCGCCACTGGTACTCGTGCTGCCGGCGGCGGCGCTCGTCGCCCCGCCACTGCTGCTGGCGGCTGTCGTCGCTCCCCCACCTCCACTGCTGCTACTCGAGCTGTTGCTCCCGCATCCAGCAAGGGCCATCAGCGCGACCACCAGTATCGGCGCAAGCCTCCACCGGCGCTGCGGCACCAGTTCACCGCGACTCATATCTCCTCCTCGATTTCGACGTGCTCTTCGATGAGCGGTCGCATCGTAATTGTTGCGGAGATTGTATGCAATCCTGCGTACGGTGTGGAACGCAATCCCAACCTTCACGTCGCGCACTCACGGGGGCAGGAGGACTTGACGCGGAGCGCCCAAAAGGCCACCGTTCGCACCTCGCACGCCTGTGCGCGCCGCAGGGCCCGTGGTAGGTTGCGGCGCCAGTGAACGAGATGGTCGACAACCTGGGGGTCGCTCCACTCCGTGCCGAGGATCGCCTGCGCGAGGCCATCGTCACCGGCCGCCTCCAGCCCAACGAGCGCCTGGTCGAGAGCGATCTGGCTGGCCTCCTGGGCGTCAGCCGCACCCTCATCCGGGCGGCGCTGGTCCGGCTGGAGCAGGAGGGGCTGGTCGAGCACGAGCGCCATCGCGGCGCCCGGGTCCGGCTCGTCTCGGAGCGTGAGGCGGTGGAGATCCTCGAGACGCGGTCGGTGCTGGAGGGCCTGGCCGCGCGGCTGGCGGCCGAGCGCGCCACGGTCGACGACGTCGAGGAGCTCAAGGGGATCCTGGCTGACATGCAGGGACTGCGCGAGGCCGACGACCTTCTCGCCGTCTCAGACCTCAACGCCCAGCTGCACCGCCGGCTGCTCGAGATCTCGGGCCACGAGACCGCGGGCCGCCTGATCGGCACCCTCAACTCGCAGATGGTCCGCTTTCAGTACCGCACGATCCTGCTGCCCGGGCGCAGTGAGCGCTCGTTCGCCGAGCACGCCGAGATCGTCGCCGCGGTGGCCACGCAGGACGGCGACCGCGCGGAGGCCGCCATGCGCACCCACCTCTCCAGCGTCGCCGACGCGCTCAGGCTCCAAGCGCCCCAGTAGCCCTGGGCGGCGTGCTCAGTGGGCGCCGGCCATCGGCGGCATCGTGCTGAGATCGAGGCGGCCGAGGATCCCGGCGGGCTGGGTCTGCAGCCAGGCGGCGGCCACCGTGTTGCGCAGAACCCAGATGTCGGTGATCGGACCGACGCCGCCCGGCACCGGCGAGACCGCCTCGGCGATCGGCTCCACCGCGGCGGTGTCGACGTCGCCGACCAGGCGCACCGAACCGTCCGGCTGCTCGACGGCGTTGATCCCGATGTCGATGACGATCGCACCCTCGCGGACGAGGTCGGCGCCGATCAGCCCGGGCACGCCGACGGCGGCGATGAGGATGTCGGCTCCGAGCGTGTGCTCGGCCAGCCGCCCGGCATCGAACGTGTGGCGGTGGGCGGAGATGACGGTGGCGTTGCGCTGCAGGCCGAGGATCGCCGCCGGCTTACCGACGTTGTTCGAGCGCCCGACCAGGACGAGGTTGAGCCCGTCATAGGCGGTGTTGGGGTCGCGACCCGCCGCCGCGGTGTAGCGATCGAGCATGTGGAAGGCGGCGGCCGGCGTCGAGGGCACGAACCGCGGCATTCCCAACGACAGCAGTCCGGCGTTGAGCGGATGGAGGGCCTCGACGTCCTTGAGCGGCGGCAGCGCGGCGAAGACCCGGGACTCGGGCAGGTGCGAGGGCAGCGGGCGCAGCACGAGGATGCCGCTGATCTCCGGATCGGCGTCCATCTCGGCGATCTTGCCGATCACCTGGCCCAGCGTTGCCTCGGCGGGCAGCCGCTCCGGCCGCGACACGATGCCTGCCTCGCGGGCATGGCGGTCGATGCGGCGCTGGTAGACCTGCGCCGCCAGGTCGTCACCCACCAACAGCGTTCCGATGCCGGGGGCTGCGGGCAGCCGCGCGAGCTCCTCGCGCAGGGTGGCGCTCAGCTCCTGCGCGTAGGACTTGCCGTCGATCAGCACCGGGCAGAGGCTACGCGAGCCCGCCGTGACCCGCCGCCGAGCGCGCGCTGAGGCCCGCCGCCTCGGTCACCCGTGGGACGGCCTCGACCTCCCACCCCGGCGCCATGATGTGCACGCCGGCCACCCCGTCGATCTCGCGCAGTCGGGAGATCACGTCAGAGGCGATGCGCACGCCCTCGTCCTTGGCGGCCTCGCCCTCGAGGTCGCGCATCCGCGCGAAGGTGGCGTCGTCGACCTCGACCCCGGGGATCCGCTCGTGCAGGTACTCCAGCATCCTCAGGCTCCGCGGCGGCGTCACGCCGACGAGCACGGGAGCGCGCTGGGACAGCCCGGCCTCCACGACGGGCGCAAACCACTCAGCGAACCGGTCGACGTCGTAGACGATGTTGGTCTGGAACAGGCCGACGCCGGCATCGGCCTTGGCGGTCAGCCGCTCGACCGAGTCGACCAGCGGGTTGGCCGCGCCGGCCACCAGAAAGTCGGTGGGGGTGGTGAGGCGCTCGCCGGCCAGCAGCTCCCCCGCGTTGAGCGAGGCGATCATCTGCGCCAGCCCGACGGAGTCCACGTCCCCCACAGGAGTGGCGCGGCCCTCGTAGGGGCCGACCTTGAGCGGGTCACCGCCGAGGGCCAGGACGGTGCGCACACCGAGCGCCCAGGCGCCGAGCAGGTCGGCCTGGAGGGCCAGCAGGTTGCGGTCGCGGCCGGTCATCTGCATGATCGGCTCGAGGCCGCACTCCAGCATCACGACCGCGGCGGCCAGCGGCGACATCTTCACGCTCGCGGCCTGGTTGTCGGTGACGTTGGCCGCGTGCACGACGGGGGCGAGCGCCGACGCCGACCGGCGGACGAGGTCGGCGTTGGGGTCGGCCGGGGGGCCCAGCTCGGCGGTCACCACGAACGTCTGCGAGGCCAGGAGATCGGCGAGCGGCATGGTCCACACCCTAATGCGAACCGGCCGGGCGGCCGACGCGGCGCTTGGCGTGGGGACGTATTCGTGCGCTGCCGGTCAAGCCCCGCCGCGCTCTCGGTCGCCCCGCCCCGCTCTCGGTCGCCCCGCCGGGCCGTCGGTCTAGGACGGGAGGTCGGGAACGTCGCGTCGCGGCTTGGGCCGGATGCGGCGATACAGCCACAGGAACAGCGGGAACTCGACCCACTGCAGGGCCGCCCACGTGAGCGCCTTGCGGCGCGGCAGGCCCCTGGCCTGAGCGTCGCGGAGGACCCAGCCGGTCGAGAACGCCGCGGCGGCGACGAGGACGAGCACGATCAGGTCGCCGACGGCCGAGCTGCTCATCGCCCTTGGCGGCGGCCGAAGCCGTAGTAGGCGGCCGGCCCGATCACGTTCTGCGTCGCCACGGCGCGCCAGAGCAGCTTCGGGCCGCGGATGCGCTCGGCGGGGCGCCGCTGGATGTCGCGCTCGGCCACGCCGATCAGCATCACCTCGAAGGCGAGCAGCGCCCAGACGGCGCGCCGGGCCGTCGGCGAGAGGCGGTTGTATTGCTTGGCCAGTTCGCGCAGCGGCCGCTCGATTCTCTGTGGCATCACGACCTCTCAGGTGTGTTGGGGCTCGCGCTTGGGTCGCCCGCGGCTCTGCGTCGGAGCCGTGCGGGGGGCCCGGCCGATCCGCGCCATATCGGCGACCTCGGTGGCGATGTCCTCGAGCACCGAGGTCTGCAGCGAGTAGACGATGTTGCCGCCGCGCCGCACCGAGGTGACCAGGCCCGCCCCCTCGAGCACCTTGAGGTGCCGCGACACCGACGGCCATGAGATCTCGAAGTGGCCGGCCAGCGTGCCGGCGGGCAGGTCACCGTCGCGCAGCAGCCGGAGGATCTCGCGACGGGTCGGGTCACCGAGGGCCCGGTATGCGCTGGGGATTGACATTCTGGTTAGCAATTTAGCACATGTGCTAATAGGCGCGCCGGCTAACGAGGGTCTCGCTGTCACGTTTTCGGCCCGGCGCGGGTCACCCAGTCAGAGCACCGATCTTTCCGTCGGCCAGCCCCACCAACGACTCCCGTGGAGGACGACATGCAACCCCGTATCGACAACCCCGTGATGACGGTTCCCGGCGCGATGGCCGGGCTCCAGAAGTTCTCCGCCGCCGCCAAGCACCATGGCGGCATGCCGGAGGCCACGCTGCTCTTCGTCGCGCTGCGCGCCAGCCAGATCAACGGGTGCAGCGTGTGCTGCGACATGCACTCGCGTGAGCTCAAGGCGCTGGGCGAGCCGGACGAGCGCATCTTCACGCTCGCCGCGTGGCGGGAGGCCTCGTACTTCAGCGACGCCGAGCGCGCCGCGCTCGCGCTGACCGAGGCCGCCACCCGCCTCGCCGATCGCCCGGACCCCGTCTCCGACGAGGTGTGGGACGAAGCGGCGCGGCACTACGACGAGGTCCAGCTCGCGTCCCTGGTGCTTGCGATCGCGTCGATCAACGCCTGGAACCGCATCAACGCCACCACCCGGCAGATCACCGGTGAATGGATCACCCAGTTCATCGCCGGAGCCGAGCCGGCCACATCAGCGGCCTGACCGGCAGGCACCCTCGGCGCAGGCCTCGATCTCGGGGTCTGCGCCGCTCCCGCCCCGGCAATGCGCCTAGAGCGTGCCCCGGGGATGTGCCTAGAGCGGCGGGACCTGGTTGTTCACCTGCGTGCCGTGGTACAGGTGATCATGGTCCGAGCAGGACGACTTCGGGAAGAAGAACTGCACGCTGTCACTGCGCACGTTGTTGTAACTCGCGTACAGCGTGGCGCGTCCCATCGTGCCGACCTTGCACTGAGGGTCGGTGCTGCTCTTCACGCGCATGGTGATCTTCATGATGTTCCCCGGGAACCCCCACATTTGGGCGTAATGGGAGTGGTAGACCAGGTGATGCTGCACGGTCATGACGATCAGCCGGTCGGGCTGGTTGCGCACACGGTCGACCTGGCACATGATCCCCGAGACCGTGTTCGCGGTCAGGCTGATATCGCCGTGGCCGCGCGCGTAGCTGCCCGTCGCCCCCGTAATCGGCTGGCCGGTGTTGAAGCCCCACGGTGGCGTTCCGTGGAAGATCGGTACCCCGGCGCAATACTGCGTCGTGAAGGCGCCGGCCGATCCGGTCGCGCCCAGTGCCAGCAGCGGCGTGACCAGCAGAACTGCGATCCCAAAGCGTCGTATGGCGGTGTGTGTGCGCATGGCGGCCGACTATAGCCGCGGGGGTCACGGCGCGCCCAGCCTTGACCAGAGACCGCGAGTCAGTACCCCTTGTGATCAGTTTTCAGGAGGATTAGGTGAGCGTCACCCGCAAATCGCCGCGCCGCTCCAGTAGGATCGCGGCCTCGGCAGCGGCCGGGCTTGGGATCGGAGAGGGGACCGGAGATGAGTGGGTTGCACGGATCGCACGAGGCAGTCACCACGAACCGGCGGTGGGGCGTCAGCGCCTGGCTTCTCGCCGGTCTCCTCGCGTTGTCATTCGCCGTCCCGGCAAGCGCGGCGGCGGCCGGGATCACCTTCACCGCTCCCCCGGGCGCGCTGACCTATCCGGATCAGTCCGAGGGACCTGCCGGCTACACCGAGGCCCCCGTCGCCTTTCGCACGACCGACACCCGTCCGGCGATCGCCATCCAGGCCGACGGCGGTACGCAGTTGCAGTGTCATTTCGACGACGTGTTTGTGACCCAGACCTGCGGTGGGCCAGGGCCGGGTTGCGCCGCAGTCTGCGGCAGCTTCCAGCCGTCAGCGCCGCTGGGCCCCGACTCTGACCAGTTCTCGCGCGGCCACTTCCTGGCCGTCGATCTCGTCGACGCCGACGGGAACACCCTCGCGTCGGCCTGGGTGAACATCGATGTCGACACCACCCCGCCCGTGACTCAGCTGGGGACCGGCGGTGGGGTGCTCACCACCGCCGACAACGGCCTCGTCCCGCTGCGGCCCACGTTCAGCCTCGAGGTGACCGACAGCAACTCGGTGGGGACCACGGTCGACACGGTGGCCTGCGCGTGGGGTCCCGCCGCGACCAGCCCGGCGTTTGGCCCGTGCGGAGGCAGCGCCGACGATGGCAAGTTCACCCCCGCGCGACTGCCCGCCGCGCACCGGCTCTATCGCCTCCAGGTGCGGGGCACCGACGACTTCGGCCGGTCCTCGACGGCGTCCGGCGTCTATGACCCGGTCCCGTGTGCCCTTGCGATACGGCGCCCAGCAAGGATCGCGAGCCTGCTCTTGTCGGGCATCGTGACCCAGTTGCGCTGCGACGCGACCAGGCACGTGTCCGTCGCGGTCTACGCCTTCATGGTGAACGGAGATCGGTCCACCTCCCCACGGGGCGCGGTGTCTGAGAACCCGGTCCTGGGCGAATACCGCGCCTCGAGCCCGACGAGCACGTTCAGCCTGTCCCGCCGCCTGCGCCTCTCCGGCGCCGCGCGTCAGGCTCTGCGGCATGTGCGCTCGCTCAGCGTCGTGCTCGCCGCGGGTGCTCCGGACAAGATCAGCGCCGGGCTCGCGGACGACAGCCTGAGCTACCAGGTTCTCACCCTGCGCCACTGACGCGCTACGCACGCGCGGGGATGAGCGAGGGTTACATCGACCTATCCCTGGGACTACTTGGCCCGGACCGTCTGGGGCGACATGATGGTCGTGTCAGAACCAACGAATCACCAGACGGACGGACCGGGGGCATGGGCCACAGATTCGACCACTACGTCGTTTCAGTCAGCTGGTCGAGCTGAGGTCAGAAGCCCAGGGGGCAGCTTTCCACTGCTTGCTTGGAAAGTGGGCGAAGCGGAGGCCGGGATCTCGGAGGTATGCGAGGTCCCGGCCTTCCGTGACCACCCACTCAGGCCGTGGGCCCGTGGTCTGAGACCAGTCCGCTGGCGCGTGCCCGGCCGACGAGCGCCAGCCGCTTCTCATTCTGGGGGAGCTCCTCCACCCCGAACTTGTCAAACAGGGCGCGCAGGTGGAGCTTGACCGCCGGGACCGACAGGAACAGCTCCTCGGCGATCTGCCGGTTGGACGCGGGCGCGGCGAACGGGTTGCTCCCCATGAGCGGACGGCACAGCGCGGTGAGGACCTCCCGCTGACGGACCGAGAGCTCCGCGGGGGCAGACACGGCGTGGATGGCGACCGCCGTGACCCGGTGCTCCCCGTCGGTGGGCCTGCGCACGACCACGACGGTCCGCCCGAACTGGAGCCGGTCCCCATCACGGAGCCGACGCCGGCCATGGACGCGCTCTCCGTTGACGTAGGAGCCGTTGCGCGACAGTCCATCGTCGACCAGGGTCAGCTCACCGCCGAGCTGCTTGAGCTCGGCGTGAAGCCCGGAGACCTGGTCGTCCCAGCCGATGCTCATCGCCGCCTCCGCGTTGCGGCCGACGGTGAACTCGCCGGAGAGCGCCACGGTCTGCAGCCGGCCCTCGCCGTCGCGATACATCAGGAACGACTCATCTCGGCGCTCGGCGTGGATGACCGCCTGCAGCTCCACCGGCGTGATCGGGCGAGGCTGCCCGTCGATGCTGTCGCGCCCCATGGAGCAGGGAATATCCCACACCGACCGCTTCCGGCATATGGCATGCTCGGCCCTCGGGTCGAGCTGAAATCGAGCGAAGGGGGATCTGATGGCAACCATCACGGAGCACGAGGAGCGGCAGGTCAAGCGGGCCAACGCGTCCGGGCGTCCGCCGGTCGTGTTCATCCACGGCCTGTGGCTGCTGCCCAGCAGCTGGGATCGGTGGGCGGCCCTGTTCAAGAAGTCCGGCTACACCACCCTCACGCCGGGATGGCCGGACGACCCCGAGACGGTGGACGAGGCCAAGGCCCACCCGGAGGTGTTCGCGCACAAGAGCATCAAGGACGTGGCCGATCACTTCGCGGACCTGATCGCCCAGCTGAGCACCAAGCCGGCGGTGATCGGCCACTCGTTCGGCGGACTGATCACCCAGATCATCGCGGGACGCGGACTCGCCGCGGCGTCGGTCGCGATCGATCCCGCGCCCTTCCGCGGGGTGCTGCCGCTGCCGATCTCCTCGCTCAAGTCCGCCTCGCCGGTGCTCGGCAAGCCGGCCAACCGCAACCGCGCGGTCCCCCTGACCTACGAGCAGTTCCGCTTCGCGTTCGCCAACGCAGTCAGCGAGGACGAGGCACAGAAGCTGTATGAGACCTTCGCGGTGCCGGCCTCCGGCAAGCCGCTGTTCCAAGCGGCGAGCGCGAACCTCAACCCATGGACGGAGGCGAAGGTCGACACCAAGAACCCGGACCGCGGGCCGCTGTTGATCCTCGACGGCGAGAAGGACAACACGGTGCCGTGGGCGGTCGCCAACGCCTCGTTCAAGCGCCAGGAGCGCAACAAAGGCGTCACCGAGATCGTCAAGATCCCCGATCGCGGCCATTCGCTCACGATCGATGGTGGATGGCGGGAGGTCGCCGACACCGCTCTGAACTTCGTGCAGCGCTTCGTGAAACCCTGACAGCGCACGGCGGCGCACGGCGGCGCGGGCCTCGCCCTGGCCTGACTGGGCGGGGCCTATCCGCTGTCATGCTGACCGGGTGAACGAACCACCGCAGTCGTGAGCGACTCCTCTACCGCCGCACCGGCACCTCGCTCTCGGGCGACGCCGGACGAGCTCAGCCCGAGGCATCTCCTCATCCGAGTGGTGGAGCTCGCAGCGGTGATCGGGGTCGTCGTCATCGCGATCAACGCCCTGCCGGGTCTCGACGAAGTAAAGGCGCGCCTCACGGGCGCCGCCCCCGGCTGGATCGTGGCGGTCGTGCTGGCCGAGGTCGGCTCATGCGCCGGATACCTGCTCGCCTTCCGCTACACGTTCTGCTCGGGAATGTCATGGCGGCTGAGCTACGACATCGCCATGTCCGAACTGGCGGCGAACTCGCTGCTGCCGGCCGGCGGGGCCGGCGGGCTGGCCCTCGGTGTCTGGGCGCTGCGGCTGGCGGGAATGCCCACCGCGCACATCGCCCGCCGCTCGGTCGCGTTCTTCGTCGTGACGAGCGCGGCGAACTTCTTCGCGCTCGTGATCGTCGGGGTCGGCGTCTTCGCCGGCCTCATCGCCGGTCGCGGCTCGGTGCTGCTCACCTTGGTCCCCGCACTGATCACGGCCGTCGGGGTGCTGCTCGTCGCCCTGAGCCCCCAGCTGCTCCGGAAGTGGGGGACGCGGGGCACCGAGGCCGACGGCGATCACTGGCGGGCCCGAGTGACTGTCACCCTGCGCGGGTGGCTGAAGACGGCCGCCGACGGCGTGGATCAGGCGATCGCGCTCCTACGTTCGGGCAACGTGGGCGTCGCCGTGGGCTCGTTTGCCTATATGGCGTTTGACATCGCCGCACTCGGGTTCGCCTTCGCCGCCGTCGGCCATGTGCCGGTCTTCGGTGTCCTGGTACTCGGGTATCTGATCGGCCAGCTCGGCAATCTGATCCCGATACCGGGCGGGATCGGCGGCACCGAGGGCGCTCTCATCGGAGTCTTCCTGCTCTACGGCGTCAACGTCACCCAGGCCACCGCAGCGGTGCTCCTCTACCGCCTCTTCGCGTTGCTCGTCCCGGCGGCGCTCGGCGCACCGGCGTTCGCCCTGCTGCGACACAAGCTGACGCGGGCCGATCAGCCGGCGCTCGTCTGCGCGCCGCTGGCGCTTGACGTGGTGAAGCTGCCGGCGCGCAGCTGACGCGCGCCCGTTCTCCGTGTAGTGGTCAGCCGCCGGTGGTGGGAGCGGCCGCGTATTCCTCGTCGGTGACGTGCCTGCCCCAGGCCACAGGGGTTCCGGAATCGTCGTTCTGTTGCATGGCGACGTGGACCATGAACCGATTCGGCGCGGCGCCGTGCCAGTGGTTCTCGCCCGGCTCGAAGAACACACGGTCGCCGGGTCGGATCACCTCAACCGCACCTCCCTCATGCTGGCAGAGCCCGACCCCTTCGGTGACGAAGATCGTCTGCCCGTGGGGATGGGTGTGCCACGCGGTGCGCGCGCCCGGGGTGAAGTGGACGCTGGCCGCGGCGAAGGTCGAGCTGCCGGCGGGCGCGGCGACAGCGTCAATGTAGACGTCCCCGGTGAACCAGTCGGCCGGGCCCTTGGCGGTGTCGATGCTGCTGCGAGTGATCTGCATGGTGGGGTCCTATTCGTCGACGGGGGCGCCCGCGGGCTCCGCGGTGACGGTCCAGCTGCCCAGCAGGTCAAGGGCCTGCGCCGAGCGGCTGTCGGACTCGGCGCTGTAGACGGCGATGGTCAGTCCGTCATCGGCAGACACGTCCATGACCTCGTAGTCGAGCTCGAGCTCACTGACGACCGGATGGCGCAACCGCTTGGTGCCCGTGCGGTGGTAGCGAACGTTGTGCGCGGCCCACCAGGTGCGGAACTCGGGGCTCCGCGTCGACAGCTCGCCGACGAGATCCGACAGCCCGCGGTCATAGGGGTTGCGGCCGGCCTCGGAGCGCAGGTGAGCCACGAGGTCCTTCGCTGTGCGCTCCCAGTCGACGTAAAACTCGTGTGCGGCCGGGTCGAGGAAGGTGAATCGGGCGCTGTTGGCCGGCCGCTCGTGGCTGTCGAACACGGGGGCATACAGCGCGCGGCCGAGCGGGTTGGCGGCCCGCGCGAGATCGAAGAGGTGCGCGCGATCGGCGTCGTCGAGCCGGAGTGCATGGGCAAGCGCCTCCAGGACGCTGTCGGACACGCCGCCGGCATTGCCGCGCTCCAGCCGCTTGTCGTACTCGACGCTGACACCGGCCAGCGAGGCGACCTCCTCGCGCCGCAGCCCTTTGACGCGGCGCGGGCCCCAGGTCGGCAACCCGGCCTGCTCCGGTGTGACCCGGGCGCGGCGGCTGGTGAGGAACCCGGCGATGTCGTGAGCGGCGTCCATGGAAAGGAACATACCCCGCCCGGGCCGACGCAAAGGTGCCCCGTCAATACCCCCTTCCGCCGGGCTGTTGGTGGAAGAGCCGACGCGGGGACTCGAGCCCCCCGGACCCTTCATTACGAGTCGCCAAAGCGGTGGTCTCGTCTGGCGAGTGAGATACTGGCTGATGATGAATCCGGCGCCGCGACCCTTTGACATGGACACGATCGTGTCCGAGGTTGAGGAGCGCCTCGCCGACTACGACGACCTGCTCGAGGTCTCGGTGCTGGGCTCTGCGGTCAACGGGATCGGGGAAGCGCGCCACTCCGACTTCGGGATCACCGGAGCCAAGGACACCGGCATCATCTACGCCATGGGTCAGCCGCTGAAGACGGTGCCCACCGAGCATCTTGTCGAGGAGCTGTTCACGGAGATCGGCAAGTACTACGCGGCCGGGAAGAAGGTCGTCGTCGACGACGCCCAGGCCGCGGACGCAGCGCGCTGGCTGTCTGAGAACGAGGACGACCCGGCCGTCTGACGCGCCCCGAAATCTGCCGCGTCAAGGCTCACCTGGGGCCTTCTCTCGATGACACCCCCCAGATCGCTAGAGGCTTGCGAACGGAGCGGCGTACGCAAACGTGCCGGTCACCGACGGCCGCCAATCCGTCAGCGGCCGAACCTGAAAATGCGCGCCCCATTCCGGGCTGGGGGCGCCGATCCCGAGCCGGGATGCGGGGATGAAGCCGAAGCGGCCGTAAAAGTGGGGATCCCCCAGGAGGGCGATCAACGGCTCGCCCGCCGCGTCGGCCGCGCCGATGACGGCATGCATCATCCCCTCGCCGATTCCCCGGCGCTGATCGGACGGCAGAACGCTGATCGGTCCAAGGCCGAGCGCTGCCGTCGTACCGACCCATCCGCGGGTGCACAGAACGTGGCCAACGATCCGCTCGTCGTCCACCGCCACCATCGAGAGTGTGGGGATCCATCCGCGGTCGCGCCGCAGTGAGCGCAGCAAGCGTGTCTCGGGCGGCTCCACGACGCCGCCGCCAACAGCAAACGCAGCCGAGGTCACCGCATCCACCGAGCCAAGGTCTTCAGCAATCTCACGCCGGATGATCACCGACCGTGGGTGTAGCACGATCCGCTCAATCCTCCCGCCGGCGATCGCTTTGACCCTGACGGTGCCTGCGGTGTGCTGACGCCGATCGCCACGCGGGCGCAGCAGCTACGTCGCGTCAACCTGATCGAGCGACAGCGGGAGCGAAGCGGCCACCGACGCGTGCGCCTCGCCGCGGCCGGTTCCCTCCCCGCCCTTCGTTGCCGACGTTGACCCGCCGAAGCCCGCGCTAGGAACCCGAGCCGGCCAGATGGGTCCGCAGGAACTCCCCGGCGCGGGTCAAGGCGCGATCGGCGTCATCGAGCATGCCGGCGAACCCCTGGAACACGTGCGGCACGCCGGGCGTGACCTCGAGGCTGACGGCGACGTCGGCCGCAGCGGCGCGAGCGGCGAGCCTGGTGGCGTCATCGAGCAGGATCTCGTGGGAGCCGGCCTGGATCAGGAGCGGCGGCAGGCCGGCGAGGTCGGCGAAGATCGGGCTGACCAGCTCTCCAGCGGGGTCGCTCCCGGCGAGATAGTCCGCGGCTCGCCGCGCGAGGCCGTCCGGTGTGAGCGCGGGGTCCGCCTCGGCCTTGCCGCTGATGCTGTCCCCGGACAGGGTGAGGTCGGCCCAGGGCGACATCAGAACGGCCGCGGACGGCTGCGGCAACCCGCCGTGCTTGAGCGTCACCAGGAAAGCGGCCGCCAGCCCCGCGCCGGCTGACTCGCCCGCGACAGCGATCGCGGACGGCGGCACGCCGGCGTCCAGCAGGCCCCGATAGGCGGCGACGGCGTCCTCGAGAGCAGCGGGGTAGGGGTGCTCGGGGGCCAGCCGGTAATCGATGGAGACCAGTCGGCTGCCGGCCTGGCGCGCGAGCGCCGAGGCGAGACCCACGGACGACGCGGCCGTTCCGATCGCAAACGCTCCGCCGTGGATGTAGAAGATCACACGCTGCGGATCGACATCCGCGACCGCGACGTTGACGACCGGGATCTCGCCCAGACAGCCCGGCGTTGTCGTGACGTCGGCCGGTAGCGGGATCGCTGCCATCATCTCTTCAAAGACGGCGCGCTGCTCGGCCACCTCGCCGCCGAGATCGAGCGGACCGTCACGCAGCATTTGGTCAAGGGCGTCGCGCTGTTGCTGGCTCACGGTGGTCCTTTGGCGGCCGGGTCAGGGCGTGGGGGCGCCGAGCAACAGCTCGGTCCGATACTTCGGGGCCAGCGCGACCGCCTTGGCGATGAACGCGGCGGTGGCGTCATCGTCGAGCGGCGGTGGAGCCTCGGTCCGGTGGCTAACGGGGACCCCGACCTCCTTGAAGAACTCCTCCTGGCCGGCGGGCGAACACAGGCACAGCAGCCGTGCAGCACGACCGGAGACATTGCGAAACACATGCGGGGCGTTCGCCGGAACGTTGATCGTCTCGCCGGCCCGGGCGACCGCGCTGATGCCGCGGAACGTCAGCTCAATCTCGCCATCGAGGATGGTGAACATCTCCTCGAAGTCGTGGCGATGAGGCGGCGGGCCGCCGCCCGGCGGGACGTGCATGTCGATCAGCGTGTAGCGCCCTGCGGTGTCGGTGCCGGACACCAAGATCGTGTACGTGTCGCCGACCACGCCGAGATGCGGCAGCGACTCATCGGTGTCGGGCCTGGCGTGGGTGAGGAGCCGCGCCTGGTCGTCAGCGGGAACCGGGCCGCGCGACGTTGACTCGGCGGCCGAGGGGACGTTCATGTGCGCTCCTCTGTCGTTAGCTAAGCGGTGGAAATCGTCCGCTTATAGTTGGAGCGTATCGGACCCGCGCCATCGGCGCTCACCACCTGACACGATCGCTCCGGAATGTCATATGCAGCAACAGACACACAGCAGGCGGGCCGCGCGCTGCGCAGCGACGCCGCCGCCAACCGCGAACGCATCCTCGCCGCCGCCACCACCGCGGTCAGACGCGACGGCGAGCGAGTTCCGATGGCGACGATCGCCGAGGCGGCCGGCGTCGGGATCGGGACCCTTTATCGCCACTATCCGACACGGCCGGCGCTCCTAGCCGCGCTGACGCTCCGCTCGTTTCATCTCGTCCTAGAGCACGCGCGCGCCGCCGCTAACAGCGACGAGCCCGTCCCCGCGGTACTCGCGCACTTCCTCGACCAGACGATCGCAGCCCGCGACCAGTTCGTCCTACCCCTCCACGGCGGCCCCATCATCCACGACCGCAAGATCAGCGCGCTCCAGCGCGAAATCAGAACCCTCCTCGAACAAGTCCTCGCCCGCGGCCGCCAGGACCGGACCATCCGCCCCGACGCCACCCCCAGCGACATCATCCTCACCGGAGCGATGCTCGCCCAGCCACTCCCACACGTCACCGACTGGGACCAACTCGCCCGCCGTCAAGCCACGATCTTCGTCGCAGGCCTCACCGCCACCGAGCCACCACCGCCCGCCCTGAGCCCGCCCCGGAACTGAAGTGACGGGGACCGGCGGGAACAGCTCGGAGCCTCTGGCGACGCAACCCCTCCGCGAGTCCTGAGAGCCGACGCGGGGACTCGAACCCCGGACCCCTTCATTACGAGTTGCCCATTTGCAGGGCACTTGCCGAATCTACGGCGGTTTGATTCCAGTTCGCGCAGGTTGGCGCAGGTCAGAATTGCCGAGTTCGGGACATGGTTGGGGACACGCTTTCACCCGGCGGTCGTCAGGCGCTGGCGAACGGCCACGGCGACCACGCGCGGCGACGCCCCGGCGCTGAAGCTGATGATCCAGTCGGCGAGCTCGCGATCGGTCGCCTCGACGCGCGCACCGTTGATCTCCAGGAAGGCGAGCATCACGACGAGCGCAGCGCGCTTGTTGCCGTCGATGAACGGCTGGGTCTCGGCGATGCCGTGCGCCACCATCGCCGCCTGGAGCGCCAGATCGGCGCCCTCGTACTGCGCGTAGTTGATAGGGCGCGCAAGCGCACCCGCCAGTGCCGCGCGGTCACGCAGCTGATCAGCCGCCTGCGTTGCGGTGCCGCCGATGATGGCGCCAAAGACCTCCAGCGCATCGTCGACGTCGAGGTAGACGGCGTCTCCAGGTAGGTAATCCGGCGAATCGGTCACACGCTACGCGCGCGCGTCGTCCGCATCCGGATCGTGATTGGCCAAGATGTCCATGGCCTCCGGATGCTCACCCACAATCCGATCCGCGATCCCCCGCACTCGCTCCCTCAACCGCACGGTCGGGAGGATGCGCAGCTCGCCATCGCCCACATCCTCGACCAGTACCGACGAGCCGGGCGTGTACCCGCTCGCCTCAAACTCCCGCGGGATCGACACCACGTTGCTGTTACCAACACGACGAACCTTGACGATCTTCATGTAGCTACCAGTATATACGGATGTAGCCGCGCTCCACTGGTTCCACCGGCGGCGCGGGAGCCTGGAGGCTCGTGCCAGTCAGGCCCGGTGCGACGCGTGCTGTCCGGTAGCGGGTCAACGTCGGCAACGAAGGGCGGGTAGGGGACCGGCCGCGGTCAGGTGCGCGCGTCGGTAACCGCTTCGCTCCCGCTGTCGATCTCGCTAATGCTCGATCAGATTGACGCGACGTACCTGCTTAGCCCGCGTGGCGATCGGCGACGGCCGATCGGTGCCAGCACACCCGCTGGCAATGTCGGGGTCAAAGCGATCGTCATCGAGGAGCCGGCCCCGACCGAACCGCACGAGCGCCTGGTCGCCAACGCGATCGTGCGCTGCCTGGCGTCGCCAGGATGAAAGCGATCGTGCCGACCAGTGGCGAAAGGACGCTTGGGCGACTGCAGAAGCTAAGAGCCGGCGTTGCAGCGGCCGAACCGACGGAGGGTTGGGCGTGTGGGCGGTGTGTGACGGGAGTTGGATGGGTGAACCTGGCGACCGGTTCGGGCCAGTGGTCCGGGGGGTGTCAGCGCACCCAGAGTTCGTCGAGCAGCGCTCCGATCGTTGGTACGTATTGGTAGTCACCGACGCGTTGCGAGACCAGGTCGGTCTCGGTCTCGGTGACGGTGGGTACCCAGGGAGCGAGATTGGTGATCAGGCGGTCGGCCTGTGCCCACAGGGGGTCGGCGGCGGATGGGTCGTCGGCTTGGAGCGCGGCGGCCCGTGCAGCAAGCCGATCGACCCTGGGGTCACAGAACTGGGAGCGGTTGCTCAGCTGTGTCGGCGGTCGCCACGCGGCGCAGTTCAGGTGGACCGTGATCCACTGCGCCGCTGAGGGGTAGTCTGCGATCCAACTCTCGGTGGCGATCTGAGCAGGGTGGCGGTAGTCGTTGATCGCGGCACCCCAATCGGCCGCGTTGACGACGTTGAGCCGAGCGTGGTAGCCGAGCTGGCGCAGCAGGCCGACCACGTACGCGCCGACGGGCTCGAACGCCGGGCCGATCGACGCTTCGGTCAGGACCGTGAGGGTCTCGCCTCGCGTTCCGGACGCGGCGATGAGTCGGCGGGCGCGAGCGAGGTCGCGGATATATGGGCAGTATGGTTGGTGGCCTGGGATCGTGGCGGGGATGATCTGGCAGGTCGGTGTGGCGTCCTCGAGACCGCCGTAGAGGTTCGCGATGGCGCCGTGATCGACCGCGTCGTTGAGCGCCTGCCGAACGCGGACGTCGTCGAACGGCGCCTCCCGGGTGTCCATACTCAGCCAGTCGGTGTCGGGCAGCGGTTGGGTGTGTAGGAGTCCCGGATATTGCAGCTGGATTGTCCGAAGCTGCCTCGGGGTCGGCGTGTCGAAGGTGAAATCGGCGCGCCCGCCGAGTACCGCGTCGATGTCGGCGGTGGACGTCCCGTTGGAGTAGACGAGGATCCGATCCGGATAGCCGGCGGGCTGGGCGGCCGGCGACCACTCGTGAAAGAACGGGTTGCGCTCGAAGTCGATCAGGACCCCGAGCACGTAGCGGGCGATGCGATACGGACCGGTGGCGGGTCTGATCCCCTGGCCCGGGGGCTTCGGTGCGAAGTACGGCAGGCCGAGCGCGTACAGGATGTCGGGATCCGGATGGCTCAGATGCAGCGTGACCGTCCCGGCTCGGTCATCGGCCGTCACAGCGCGCGCGAGGTTGCAGCTCCGGACGCCCGGGCACGCCTCGGCGCCCGGCAGCGCCTCGATGTAGGCGGCCTCGACATCCGAGCTTTGGGCCGCGTCCTCGAGGCCGCGGACGAAGTCCGAAGCGCGAACCGGCGCGCCGGTCGAATAGCGGAGGCCGGGCCGCAGAAGGAAGGTGTATCTGCGCCCACCGTCCTGCGGGGCGGGAATCGCGATTGCGAGGTCCGGGACGAGCGTGTCGGGGCTTGCGGGCGATTTGGAGAATGACAGGAGGCTGTCGTAGGCGAGCGGCCGGACATCCGGTGGGAGGTCGCAGCACGAGCCCGGGTCGATCTGGTCGATGGGTCCCTCCAGGCGCGCGATCAGCGTCCCGCCGCGGTGATCGACGGCGATCCCCCGCACCCCGACGAGCAGGCCGTCGGGGCCCGGCGCGATCGCGGTCGCCGGCGATGGGATCGTGACCGTGTGCGTCTGACCGGACGGGCTCAGCACGGTGAGCTCGGGCGCGTCGCCGGCGCTCCAGACGTCGGCTCCGACCGCGGCAAGAGCGCTCGGCGATCCGGCGACGGCCTGAGTCAGCACGACGCTGTCAGTGTCGGGGTTGATCAGCGACACCGTCGAGTCGAGCTCGTTGGCGACCCAGACCCCGAAGCGACTGACCGCGACAGCGGACGGCCCCGACCCGACATGGATCGTTTGCATCAGCTGACCGGTTTGCGGATCGAGGCGCGCGACGCTGTCAGTGCCGCTGAGTGCTACCCACACGGCTCCGTCGCCGACCGCCACGCCCGCCGGTGACGCTCCCACGGTGGTGGCGCCGAGGACCGCCCCGGTCAGCGGGTCGACGCGGCTTACGGTCCCGTCGCCGGCGTTCGCGACCCAGATCGCGCGCGCGCCGGCGGCCACGGCGCCGGGGTCCGCGCCGACCGGGATCTGCTGGACGACGGTGTCGGTGGCCGCGTTGACGCGGGTGAGCTGGTCATCCAGCGTGTCCGCGACCCAGATGTCGCCCGCGTCGACCGCGACTCCGGTCGCGCCGTGACCGACCTGCATCGTCTGCACGACCGCCGACTCGCGCGGGTCGATCCGCATCAGCGTCCCGTTGTCGTAGGAGGTCGCCCACTCAGCTCCGAGCCCGGCCGCAATCCCGCTCGGGACCGCGTTCAGTGCGATCGCCGCGCGCGGCTGCCCATCTGGGACATCGAACACGCCGAGCGCGGGCGCGCGCAGCAGCCGCGCAACCGCCGCGCTGCCGGTGCCGCCGGCGGTGAGCACGAGCACCGCCGCGGCTGCGATCGCTACGAGGGCAACGGGCAGTCCGGCGCGTACGACGCGGGGACGTCGCCTCGCGACCGCCACGGCGGATGTGTCCCGGCTCACCCTTCGGGCGCGGCGCGGCGCGTCAAGGCTCGGATCGTGTCTGAGGATCTGCGCTTGCAGCGCGCGCAACGCCGGACCGGGCTGCAAACCCAGCTCGTCTGAGAGGTGGGCGTGGACGTCGCGGTAGACCTCGAGCGCCTCCGCCTGGCGACCCGCCCGGTACAGCGCGAGCATCAACAGCTCATGCACCCGCTCGCGCGCGGGGTGGCTCGCGGCCTCGCCGCGCAGCTCTGGGATCAGCTCCATGTGGTGACCGAGCGCAAGCTCAGCTTCCGCGCGCGTCTCGAACACCTGTACGCGGCGCTCCTCGAGGGCGGCCGCGTCGGCGCGCACGCCGGGCTCCTCAGCGATCCCGGCCAGCGCCGGACCGCGCCACAATCCCAGCGCGTCGTGCGCGAGGTCGCTCGCCGCCTGTGCTTTGCCGCGATCCAGTGTTTCACGAGCTCTGCGGGCGAGCTCGTTGAACGCGTCACAGTCAAAGCTGTTGCCGTCACGCAACAGCCGGTAACCGCCCGGTGCCGAGGCGATGATCTCCTCCTCGACACCCGCGGCGCGAAGCGCTGCTCGAAGCCGCGACACGTGGGTCTCAACCGTGTGCGCGGCGGTGAGCGGTGGCTGCTCGGGCCACAGCGCATCGATGATCACACGATGCGAGATGACCTCGCCGGCGTGCAGCACGAGCACGGCTAGCAGCAACCGTTGCTTGGCACCGCCAAGTGCCACGACCCCAGCTGGCCCGCGGGCCTCGAGTGGCCCGATCACCCCGAACTCGGCCATTGAACAAGGACTGTACACGCGCCCTGCGGCGAGCGTTACACACCGCTGCGAGCATTCTGTGAGCGAAATGTGAGCGCCACACGAGAGCCTCTGAAGTCAACGGAGGGATGTCCTTGTCAACGTTGCCAACCGATCTACAGGGGGGTTTTGGTGCCGAACCGAATCCGAATCTTGTTGTTGGCTCTGACCATGGGTCTTGCGACGTTCGCGCCGGCCACGGCAGCATCCGCCCACACGAACAGGCCTCGGCGCCAGCACGCTCGAGCTGAACACTTCCGCGCCATCGCCCAGCGGGACCCCGCGAGCATCGCCCGAAGCAGCCACCTGCGGCCTTTCGGTTCGGCGGCTGCTCGGTGGTCTGGAGTCCTTTCGGATCAGGTGAGGTTGTCCAGCTTGAGCGCGTCGACGGGCCCGTTCGGCTTCAGGTCGGCGCTGGTTGCCTCCGCACCGGTCGGTAACGGCCCGGGCTTCATGGCGGTCGACCCGGCGACGCACACGCTGTATGTCACGAACGGCTTTAGCGCGGACGGCAACCCGGATGGCGGCAATACGGTCTCGGTGATCGACGAGCGCCACTGCCAGGCCGATGACGTCTCGCAGTGCAAGGGGCCGTGGCCCACGCTCACGGTCGGGAGCGATCCGAACGCTAATCCGAGCGGGGTCGCGATCGACCAGCGCACCGACACCGTGTACGTGAGCAACGCCGGCGACAACACCGTGTCGGTGTTCAACGGCGCGACCTGCAACGCCGAGACTAGCGCCGGTTGCGGGCAGACGCCGGTGATGGTCCCGGTCGGGATGGTGCCAGTCGCGATCTTCGACGACCCGGCCAACAACACCGTGTACATCCCCAACGCCCCCGACGACGACGTCTCGATGCTCGACAGCGCGACGTGCAACGCGACCGATCTCGCAGCCTGTCCGACCACGCCCCCGCCGACTGTCACGGTCGCCGGCAACCCGGTCGCCGGCGCAGTGGACCGTTTGACTCACACGGTGTACGTGACGGTGTGCGGGAACCCGAACTTTGGGTGCCCGGCCGGTCCCAACGGCGTTTCGGTGTTCGACGCGAGCACCTGCAACGCGACCGTGCAATCGGGATGCGACCGGCTCGGCCTGCTGCCCACCGCCATGTTCCCCAACGACGCCCAGGTCGACCCCGCCAACCAGACCCTGTACACGGCCAACAACGACAACACGATCTCAGCGTTTGATCTGCGTAGCTGCAGCGCCGCCGATCTCGCCGGCTGCGCGACCGACACGCCCGGCACCGTGACCTTGCCGGCGTCGCCCGGCTTCAATCTCACGCTGTGGGTCGCCGTCGACCCCGCCAATCACAGCGTGTACGTGACCAACCAGAAGGACGACGCGGTGATGGTCGTCAACGCGAACGTCTGTAACGGCAGCGATCTGGCGGGATGCGCGACGCTCGACCCGCCGGAGATCCACACCGGAGCCGACTCGGAGGTCCTCACCCTCGACCCCGCCACCCAGACGCTCTACACCGCCAACCAGCTCGCCAACGACGTGTCGGTCATCGACGCATCGCGCTGCGACGCCCAAACCACCAGAGGCTGCAGGCATCCCGTGCCTGAGGCGCCGATCCCGGCCGCAGGCCTGGTCGCCGATCCAGCCGTCCACACCACCTATGTCGCGAGCAGCGCTACCGCGGTGGCGATGATCGACGACAGCAACTGCAACGCCATCCACACGGCCGGGTGCGCCCAGACGCCGCCGAGCGCGACCGTCGGCACCGACCCGTCCGCTGTCGCGGTCGATCCGCACACGCACACGGTGTACGTCGCCAACCAAGGCGCCGGCTTGACCGGGACCGTGACGGTGTTCGACGACCGCTCATGCAACGCCACCAACCAGGCCGGCTGCACGACGACCTCGACCCTACAGGTCCCGGACGGCAACCCTGTCGCCATCGCCGTCAACCCCGTCACCAACACCATCTACGCCGCCACGCTCACCAGCGACGGCGGACCCGACCTGATCTCGGTGTTCAACGGCAGCACCTGCAATGCCACCACCACCAGCGGCTGCGGACAGACGCCCGCGAACGCGGCAACCGGCCCCGACGGCGGCGCGCCCTTCGCCTCCACCGAGTCCGTCGCCGTGAACGCCGCGACGAACACCGTCTACGCGACCAGCGACGTCCTCGACGCCAACCCATACATAGGCGACAGCGTCTACGTGATCAACGGCACCACCTGCGACGCCGCAAACACGGCCGGGTGCGGCAACCCGCCGGCGACGATCTCGGTCGGCTCCGACCCCGTCTTCGGCGACGCCAACCCGTTCGGGATCGCGGTCGACCAGGCCACCGACACGATCTACACCGCCAACATCTTCAACGGTGAAGGACCCGGCACCGTCTCGGTCATCAACGGCAACATCTGCAACGCCCACCACACGAGCGGCTGCGGCCAGACCCCCGCGACCGCGCCCGCCGGATTCGGCGCCAACGGCATCGCGGTCGACCAGTCGACAAACCAGGTGTACGCCACGAACATCGAGGACACCAGCGTCACCACGATCAACGGGAACAGCTGTAACCGCACCAACGCGGGCGGGTGCAACGACACAAGAACGGAAGCCACGGTAGGCGACTACCCGAGCTCGATCAGCGTCGACCCGGCGGCCGGCACCGCATACGTCGCAAACAGCGAAGGGGTGTCAGTCATCCCACTCAACCACTAACACCGCCCGGAGCAGGCCCGCAGCGCACGTTCGCCGGCCCGCCAGCACCTTCGCGGACCAGCGCTTTTCAGAAACGCGGGTGTCCGGATCTCGATCGCGGCGAGCAGTTCGTTGCTCCTGCTTGCACCCAAACTGGAGCGTCCGGGCACTGCCGTCCGCACGAGTGCTTTCGTTGCCGCACTGGCGCGGACATGGCGATCGCAAAGGCGACCAGGCGCTCGTGCGGTTCGGTCGGGGCCGGCTCCTCGATGACGATCGCTTTGACCCCGACATTGCCAGCGGGTGTGCTGGCACCGATCGGCCGTCGCCGATCGCCACGCGGGCTAAGCAGGTACGTCGCGTCAATCTGATCGAGCGTTAGCGAGATCGACAGCGGGAGCGAAGCGGTTACCGACGCGCGCACCTGACCGCGGCCGGTCCCCTACCCGCCCTTCGTTGCCGACGTTGACCCGCTACCGGAATGACCAATACGAGCCTCCCAACGCCAAGGAGGCCATGCTCCCGGCGCATTACGGACCCGGCATCTGGATCCCGGTGGCCACAGCGACCGTCACACGTCGCGCTTCAGACGCCTACAAGCCCCTCGTTCCTGCGCCGCTCGACAGACATACACTCCACGCACTTCCGGTGCTGAAGATGTCCGAAGACGGCCCCGCAAGCCGGAAGCGTCCGTCGTTACTAACGATCGGGGCCCAGGGCTGCGTGTCCGAGACGCCCGCCTCTGCGGCAGCCCGGGACATCCAGGGACGTCTGCGGACGTCTTGGGACTTCTGCCTGCAAACGGAGGATTTTCATCGCGCGCGTCGGGCGGGCTCGTCGACGGGCGGAACGGTCGCGAACGCTTCAGCGACGAGTGCGGCATCCTCGTCGCGTGGGGCGAAGTGCAGGTAGCGCATCGTCGTCTGGATGTCGGCGTGGCCCATCCACTCCTGCACCCGGCGGATATCGGCCTTGGCGATCATCCGCGTGCCGAACGTGTGGCGCAGATCGTGGAAGCGCAACGGCCGAAGACCAGCCGCATCCAGTGCGGCCTTGTAACGGCGGCGCAGCGCCGACCCGTCCAGGTAGGAGCCCGCCTCCCCGGCGAACACCAGGTCGTCGTCGCCGACCCAGTTCCCGCGACGGCCGAGCTGCGCCAGCGCGCTCGCGACGTCCGGCGCCAGCGGCACGGCGCGTACCTTGCCCGACTTCGGCGTCGACAGGTGGCCAGCGTAGTAGCTCGCGCGCACCCGCACCGAGCTACCGGCGAAGTCGACATCTCGCCAGCCCAACGCCAGCAGCTCCCCCATCCGCAATCCGGTGAACGCCACAGTGAGAAACAGTGCGGCATCCTGCTCGGACGCGGCAGCGCGAGTGAGCGCCCACACCTCCTCGGGCGAGAACACCTCAAGGTCCCCGCTGCGGTTCAGCGGCGGCTTCTCGACGTCAGCCACCGGATTCGCTGGCAGCGACCAGACCTTGCGCGCTCGCTGGAAGATGCCGTGCATCAACACGAGCGCCTTCGTCCGCGTGCTCGCCGCCTGGGTCATCGACGCCTGCCAGGCCTCGATCACCGAGGGCGTCACGGACTCGAGCGCCATGTCGCCGAACCTCGGCAGCAGCTCGGAGCGCACGATCGATCGATATCCCGCAACCGTTGACGGTTTCCGGCCGCGATCGTGCTCAACGTATCGCAGCCACTCCCCCGCCGCATCGGCGAACGTCGCGCCCGTCCGGACCATCCCCGGCAGCGTGCCCCGGCGAGCCTCGTCGAGCATCTCGCGCAGCCACGCGTCCGCATGACGCTTCGTGAAGTAGCCGGCCGGCGGACGGCCGCGATCGGTCCAGGCGGGCCCTAGCTTCTTCTGGACCTGCCGGCCGTCAGGGAGCCGGTACTTCGCGTACCAGACCGGGCCGCGTCCCCGCTCGACCCTGAACACGTGGCCTGTGGGAACCCTGGTCGATCCCATGCGCACATCGTACCCGCAGCTGGGGACATATTGGGGACATGGCCCCTGCGGCCGGTTGACCCCCGAACTCAGAAAGTGCCGATTACCAGGTCCTTCTCTAAGCCGACGCGGGGACTCGAACCCCGGACCCCTTCATTACGAGTGAAGTGCTCTACCAGCTGAGCTACGTCGGCGTTCGCAGGGACTTCCCGGATTCTCCGCGTTCCCGACACGCGCCGGGGCTTCAGGAATCGTGGTCGGTCGCTGCTCGGGGCAAGGGTAGCCGACCCTCGCCGGCACGGATGCGCAGCGAGACCATCCGCCGAGCGCGGCCTCCGGTATGCGTTCTAGGGCGAGGCAGCGCGCCCGGCGCGATGCGATGAGCGAGGCGCCGAGCCTTTGGTCTCGTGACGGGCTAGATGGAGACCGAAGTGGCGCAGGACGACGTGCTCCACCGCGGTTCCAGCGGATGCGAGCGGGTGGTGTCGGCGGGTGCGGAAGGAGCGCATGGTGGCCTCCTGACGATGTCGGATCGGGGTGTACCGGGCGCGATGAGCGCGACTGTGGTAGCGGACAAGACGTTCCGCTTATCTTATGGTTGAGGGCGCAATTAGTCAAGCGCTGTCGTCTGACATTTCCGGCGTCAACCCGGGAGCCGGCGCCTCAGATCAGGACGCTAGAAGGGACCGTCGGGCTGGTCGGGCTCGCCCGTGCGCGAGCGCCACTCGTCGACGAGGATCGCCCACCGCTCGTGGTCGCGCCACCGGCCCCCGATCTTGAGGTACCGCGGAGAGAAGCCCTCACGGCGGAACCCGGCGCCCCGCGCCAGCGCCAGCGAGTTGGCGTTGCCCGGCTGGATGTTGGCCTCGATGCGGTGGAGCTGGAGCGTGCTGAAGGCGTGACGGAGAACGAGCGTGATCCCCTCGCGCATGTAGCCCTGCCCGGCGAACGGCTGCCCGACCGCATAGCCGAGATAGGCGCTCTGCAGCCGCCGGCGGACGATCTGCGACAGGTTGAAGAAGCCCATGATCGCGTCGTCCTCGGCACGGCAGAGGAGCATCGCCTCGAAGTCGGCGCGGCGGGCATCGGCGAGGTAGGCCGCAAAGCGCTCGTCGTCGGTCGGTGCCGTCGCCCATGGGCTGTGAAACGCGCGGCTGACGCGCATCAGCTCGGTGAACTCCTCCCGGTCTGAGCGGGCCGGCGCGCGCAGATACACCCGCGCGCCGGTCGTCATCTGCGCAGTGTCTGCTGCAGGCGGTACGCCAAGGCCTCGCATGCCAGATCCTCCGACACATTAAGCAAGAAGCGCTCTCGAGTGTCCTCCACCAGCTCGATCGCCTGTCGCAGCCGCGCCGGGTCAAGCCCGAAGTCGGCCTCCAGCTCGGCGGCGCGGTCGCAGTTGCGCACGAGCTCGCCGGCGCCGTAAGCCACCGACGCCAGGTCAGAGAACCACAGCGAGACGAGCTGGAGACCCAGGTCCAGCGCACCGGTCTGCACCCGCCGGCGGTTGCGCCGGGTGCGCTCTGACCACTCGGTCTCGACGCGCTTGCGGTCCTTGCGGGCGGTGAGCTCCAGCTCCGCAGCGGCCATCGCCTCGAGCCCGGATGCCGCCGCCTCGCCCCGCGCGCGGACCGCCGCCAGCAGCTCGATCCACGGGCGGGTCTCCGCGGGCTCGCCGCCGATGGCACAGCGCGCGTAGCCCTCCGCCGCCGCCCGCAGCGCGCGACCCTCGGCGCCGGCCAGCTCCTGCGCACTGTCGGCGTCCTGCAGGGCGAGACGCACGCAGGCCAGCGCGGTGTCGGCCGCCACGCCGAGCTCCTGGATCCCGGCCGCGACCTCCTGCTCGCTGGGCGCCTCGAAGCGCACCGTCTGGCAGCGCGAGCGGATCGTCGGAAGGATCTCCCCCAGGCGGTCGGTGAGCAGGATGAGGTGCACGAACGCGGCGGGCTCCTCCAGGGTCTTGAGCATGCGATTGGCCGCCTCGTCGCCGAGCTCGTCGGCGCGCTCGATCACGAACACGCGCCGGCTGGACTCAAACGGCGTCTTGCTCGCCGCCGAGATCACCGGCTCGTCGATGTCGGAGACCAGGATCTCGTGGGCGCCGCTGGGGACGACCCAGGTGAGATCGGGATGCGCGCCGCTCATCACCCGGGCCCGAGCGCTGTCGGGGTTCGCCTCCCCCTCGGCGAGCAGTTCAGCGGCCAGGGCGCGTGCCGCGGCGCGCTTGCCGGCGCCGCCGGGCCCATGGAACAGGTAGGCGTGCGAGGGCTGCGACGGCGTCCCGAAGGCAGGCGCGAGGACCGCGCGCGCGTGAGGATGTCGTTCGAGCTCGGCGAGCACCAGATCCGATCCTAGTGGGGTGGATGAGGTCGATACTGTCGGGCTCTCACGTCATGGCACGCGGCAGGCTGATCACCATCGAGGGCATCGACGGAGCGGGCAAATCGACGCTGGCCGCGGGGCTGGTCGACGCGCTCGCGCAGCGCGGCGTGGAGGCCACGCTCCTGCGTGAGCCGGGCGGCGTGCGGACCGCCGAGCGGATCCGTGAGCTCGTGCACGACCCGGCGGCGACGATCGGCGCCAGGGCGGAGGCCCTGCTGTACGCGGCGGCGCGAGCGCAGCTGGTCGAGGAGGCGCTGGAACCGCTGTTGGCGGCCGGGCACCTGGTCCTGCTCGACCGGTTCGTGGACTCGTCGCTGGCCTACCAGGGCGCGGGGCGCGACCTCGGCATCGAGGCGGTCGCCGCCATCAACGCGTTCGGCACGGGGGGACTGGTCCCGGACCGCACGCTGCTGCTGCGCATCGACCCCGCCGCCGGGCGAGAGCGCTCGGCCGAGCGCGGCGCCCCGCCCGATCGCCTCGAGCAGCAGCCCGATGCGTTCTTTGCGCGTATCGCCGGCGCCTACGACGCGCTGGCCGCGTCCGACGGCGAGCGCATGCGCGTCATCGACGCCGGCCAGCCGCCGTCCGCGGTTCTCGCCGACGCTCTGGCGGCGATCGGGGACCTGGTGCCCTGACGGACTACTCGGCCGAGGCTGGGTAGCCTTCGGGCCGGGCCTGCGTGAACGCCCAGGCGTCGGCGATGATCCGCTCGAGCTCGGGCTTGCGGGCCTGCCAACCGAGCTCGGCCCGGATCCGCTCCGAGGAGGCGACGAGGCTGGGCGGGTCGCCGGGCCGCCTCGGCGCTTCGCGCACCTCGATCTCGCGGCCGGTCACCGAGCGCGTCGCCTCGATCACCTGGCGGACCGAGAAGCCGGTGCCGGTGCCGAGGTTGAAGATGCGGTGGGTGCTCGGGGTCGTCGCCTCGAGCGCGAGCAGGTGCGCGTCGGACAGGTCCTCGATGTGGATGTAGTCACGAATCGCCGTCCCGTCGGGCGTCGGATAGTCGGTGCCGAACACCTCCACGTACGGGTTGCGGCCCTGCGCGGTGCGCAGGATGTTCGGAATGAGGTGAGTCTCGGGATAGTGGTCCTCGCCCGACTCCCCGCTGGCACCGGCCACGTTGAAGTAGCGCAGGCTCACCGCACCCAGGTCGTGCGCGCGGCAATAGTCCCCGATCATCATGTCGACGGCCAGCTTGGACGCGCCGTAAGCGTTGGCCGGACGGGGCGGGGCGGTCTCCGGGATCGGCACCTCGTCGGGCTGGCCGTACACCGCGCACGTGGAGGAGAAGACCAGCCGCGGGACCTCGGCCGCGTGCATCGCGTCCAGGAGGTTCATGGTGCCGACGACGTTGGCGTGGTAGTAGAGCCCGGGGTGGCTGACCGACTCCCCGACCAGCGCCAGGGCGGCGAAGTGCAGCACGCCGTCAAAGCCCTCGGAGACCGTGTCCTTGATCGCCCCCGCGTCCCGCAGATCGCCCTGCACGAAACGGGCCTCGGGGGCGACGGCGGCGCGATGGCCGCGCTCGAGGCTGTCGAAGACCACCACCTCGTGGCCCGCCGCCAGCAGCTGGCGTGAGACGACCGAGCCGATGTAGCCGGCGCCTCCGGTGACGAGCAGCTTCATCGGGGGCACCTGGTGTGGGCGGGATCTCCGGGCATTCGCGCCTCGGATTTAACAGATCTAGAATCGAACGCGCCGTGACGGACGCACTGGATTCGCTGGCGATCGGAGAGTTCGAGCATGTGGCGGTCGGTCCGTCCGTGGTGCTGCTGCGCGTCAAGGGCAGATCGTCTGGGCCCCGGCCCGGCCCGGAATGGCGGCCGGCGCTGATCGCCGACCACGGTAGCGGCCCCGCGCGCTTTGCGGCGCTCCCCTCCCCGCCCGACCCCGAGGGCGTGCTGCGCGCCGCCTATTCGGTGCCGGCTGCGCTCATCGCCACCGGGGCGCGCTTCTCACTCGAGCTGCCGGACGGCGAGACGATCGATCTCCCGGCCCCCACTCCCGGCACACCGCGCCGGGCCGCCGGGGATGGCCCGCCCCCGGCCCGAGACCCCGAGCCCCCGGCCGAGAGCTCCGATCAACTCGCCTCGATCTCCGCCGAGCTCGCCGAGGCGCGCGACCGCGCGACCCGGCTTCAGGGCGAGAACGAGACGCTGACGTCGACGCTCGAGGAGCTCGAGATCTGGCGCGGGGAGCTCGAGCGGCGCCTCGCCGACACGACCACGGAGCTGGCCGAGACGCGCCGCCGGCTGGCCGACGCGCATGCCGCGGCCGCGATGGACGCGCTCGTCGCTCGGGCCGAGGCCGACGCGCTGGAGCAGGCCGCGCACGAGCTCACCGAGGCTGCCGCGCAGGCCCGGTCACCGAGCTGACGCCGCGCGGGTTGATCGCGGCGACTCGCCGCGCCGCCATCGCCGCCTCGGCCCGATCGCCCCGGGCGAGGTCGGTCAGGGTCAGCTCCTGCCAGGCCTGCTCATCGCTGGGCTGGCGGCGCACCGCCGCCAGCAGGGCGGTGCGGGCCGCGGTGAGGTCGCCGCGGTGTACGGCGATCGTCGCCGCGGCACGCAGGCCGGCGTCTGACAGGGGGTCCAGGTGGGTGGCGCGGCGCGCGTCGGCGAGCGCCCGGCCAAGGGCGGCGGGGCTGCCCACCGAGGCCTGAACGAGTGCGTCGGCGGCATCGGCGGCGGCCACGCGGGGCACGACCACCGAGGCGGCGAACGCGGCCAGGCAGAGCGCTGTCAGGCCCGCCCCGGCGAGACGTTGGCTCAAGAGGGGCGCCCGTGTGGCCCGGGACCATGGCGCCCTCGGTGCGCCACGTCGCGCGGATGCCGGCGCGCTAGCGCCCACCACCCCGAGCGCGATGAGAGCCGGCAGCGTCACCGCCGGAATGTCCCAATCCCAGTCATAGAGCGCGTGCACGCAGAAGGCGGCCCCGACCGCCACCAGCGCTGCCGCGGCCCCGGCCGAGCGCGGGTCCGGACGTCGCGCCGCGGCGACCCCGGCGGCGAGCAGCAGCGCCAGCGACCCAAGCCCCAGCCCGGCGCCGAGGAGACCCGTCTCGGACAGGAGCTGCAGCGGCAGGCTGTGGGGCTGCTCGACGGTGAGCGTGTCGCGGCGATAGAGCAGATGCACGACGGCAAACGACCCGGCGCCCCACCCCTGGATCGGCCGGTCGCCGAACGCCCGCGCGGCCTCCGTCCACCACACCCACCGGTTCTCCGAATCGGCCGAGAGCAGCCGGCTCGGGTCGGTGACGCTGGTCGTGTGGGTGGCGGTGAAGCTCGACCACGCGTGCGAGACGGTGCCGGTCAGTCCGCGGTGTGAGACCGCGACGGCGAGGATGGCCGCGACGACGCCAACCGCGACGACGCCGAGCAGTCTGCGCCCGATGCGGCGGGCCTGAGCCGCGGAGACGCGCGCGCGTCGCTCGACCGCGATCAGCCGGTGCGCGCCGGCAAGCATCACGCCCAGGCACGCGGCGAGGAGGACCACCAGCTCCGCGCCGGCCGTCTCCCGGGCCGAGAGCGTGACGCCCGTGGCGGTGAGCGGATGGCTGTTGAGCCCGACGAGGAGGACGGGCAGCGCGGGGGCGATGACGACGGCCAGCCACCCCAGGCAGCGCAGGTAGGCGCCGCTCAGCGCGACGAGGATGGCAAGCGCGGCCACCAGAGCCAGGACTCCCCCGCGCGAGTAGGTGAAGCCGATGGTGACGATCATCGTCGTCGCCGCGGCCGCGGCGGCGAGGCGGAGCCCATCGGCGCGTCGCCGGTCGATGACGACCGCCAACGCGCAGGGGACCCCGAACGCCACCAGCAGCGCCAGCGCGTTCCAGTAGCCGAGCGGCTCCTGGAGCCGCGGCAGCGTCCCCGTCTGATCGAGGCTGAAGAGCCCGCTCACGTGGACCCCCGGGACGAGCTTCTGGGCCAGCGCACTCAGGGCCACCGCGAGGCTGACGAGCGCCAGCCCGTCGGCGATCCGGGTCGGGGCGTTCCTGAGCGATGCGCCGACGGCGATCGCCAGCACCAGCACCAGCGCATAGGTCATCACGCGGTTGCACTCGGTCCAGGTGCGGTCCGGGGCGACGCTCCACAGGACGGTGACCCCGCTCCAGAAGGCGAACGCGGCGAGCAGGCCCACGGCCAGCCACAGTCGCCCCGGCGCGCGCAGGCTCAACCGGCGGCGGCTCCATGCCACCGTGGCGGCGAGCGCGATGGTGGCAAGCCCGAGCTGGAGGCGCTCCTCGGCGGCGGAGGCCACCGCGCCGTGCGCGAAGGCGGCGTACAGGCATGCGACCAGGAGCGCGACCGCGAGCGCTCCGGGGGCGATTGCAGTGGCCGAATCCGAGGCCGCAAATTCCGCGTTCGCGGCGCCGGCGGAGGCATCCGTCACCGCCCGCTGCAGGCGCGGGCTTGGCATCGCGGGCGACGCTACCACGGGCGGCGCGCGGGCCGATCGAGCCGGTTTTGCCTAGTAAAATGAACCGTGCAACCGCTCCAGCATCGCCGCCTCGCGCGGAGGGTGGGCGGGGACCGTTCCGTCCGGTCCGTTCGCAAGCATTCCCTCCCCCCCGCTCGGCCGCCCCGGAGCCGAGATTGGAGCGCCGAGGCAGGCGGAACGAGAGGAGCAGCACTTGATGTCGAACGCACCGCAAACGCAAATGAGCTCAGGTCCCCAGGCGGTGGACGGCCTGTCGGTGCGCCGTTATTTCACCACGCCTGGAACGCATCCCTTCGACGCCATCGAGTGGGAGCGTCGCGATGCGAGGATCGGGCACGGCGACAAGGTGTCGTTCGAGCAGATCGGTGTCGAGTTCCCCAAGGCGTGGTCCCAGAACGCCACCAACATCGTCGCTCAGAAGTACTTCCGCGGCCAGCTCGGATCGCCGGCACGCGAGAACTCGGTCAGGCAGATGATCGGCCGCGTCGCGGGAACGATCTCCACCTGGGGCCGCGACCGCGGCTACTTCGCCACCGACGAGGACGCCGCCTCGTTCGAGGCCGAGCTCACGCACATCCTTCTTCACCAGCTCGCCGCGTTCAACTCGCCGGTGTGGTTCAACGTCGGGTTCGAGGAGAGCCCGCAGTGCTCCGCCTGCTTCATCCTCTCGGTCGAGGATGAGATGGACTCGATCCTCGGCTGGAACACCAAGGAGGGCAAGATCTTCCGCGGTGGGTCGGGCTCGGGCATCAACCTGTCGAAGATCCGGGGTTCGATGGAGCCGCTGTCCAAGGGCGGTACCGCATCCGGCCCGGTGAGCTTCATGCGCGGAGCCGACGCGTGGGCGGGCACCATCAAGTCCGGCGGCAAGACCCGTCGCGCGGCGAAGATGATCGTGCTCGATGTCGACCACCCCGACATCCGGGACTTCATCTGGTGCAAGGCCAAGGAGGAGGACAAGGCCGCCGCCCTGCGTGACGCCGGGTTTGACATGTCGATCGACGGCGAGGGCTTCTACTCGATCCAGTACCAGAACGCGAACAACTCGGTCCGCGTCTCCGACGAGTTCATGCGCGCCGTCGAGAACGACGAGGACTGGCGTCTCATCGCGCGCGTCACCGGCGAGCCGGTCGGTGAGCCGATCCCCGCGCGCCAGCTGATGAAGGAGATCGCCGAGGCCGCGTGGCGCTGCGCCGATCCCGGCGTCCAGTACGACACGGTGATCAACCGGTGGCACACCAGCCCGGTGTCGGGTCGCATCAACGCGTCCAATCCGTGCAGCGAGTACATGCATGTCGACGACTCGGCCTGCAACCTGGCGTCGCTGAACCTCATGAAGTTCCGGCGCAACGACGGCACGTTCGACGTCGAGTCATTCGAGCACGCCGTGGACATCATCCTGCTGGCGCAGGAGATCATCGTCTCGCCGTCCAGCTATCCGACCGAGGAGATCGGGGCCAACGCGCGGGCGTTCCGCCAGCTGGGCCTCGGCTACGCCAACCTGGGCGCCTACCTGATGGCCGACGGCGTCCCCTATGACTCGGACGCCGGCCGTGGAACGGCCGCCGCCATCACCGCGCTGATGACCGGCCGCGCCTACCTGGGCTCGGCGCGAATCGCCGGCGCCATGGGGCCGTATGACCGGTATCCCGAGAACCGTGACGCCCACAACGCCGTGATGCGGATGCACCGCGACGCGTCCTACCAGATCCCGGTGGAGGACTGCCTGGACACGGGGCTGCTCACCGCCGCGCGCGGTGCGTGGGATCAGGCGGTGCAGACCGGCGATCAGTACGGCTACCGCAACGCGCAGGCGACGGTCCTGGCCCCGACGGGCACGATCAGCTTCCTCATGGACTGCGACACCACGGGCGTCGAGCCCGATTTCTCGCTGGTCAAGTTCAAGGAGCTCGTCGGCGGCGGTCAGATGACGATCGTCAACAAGACCGTTCCGCTGGCGCTCCAGACGCTCGGTTACTCAGACGAGCACATCGAGCAGATCATCGCCTACGTCAACGAGCACGGCACCATCGTGGGCGCCCCCGGCCTCGACGACGAGGACCTGGCCGTGTTCGACGTGGCCGTCGGGGAGCGGGCGATCTCGCACATGGGCCACATCAAGATGATGGGCGCGGTGCAGCCGTTCATCAGCGGCGCGATCTCCAAGACCGTGAACATGCCCCAGACGGCGTCGGTCGAGGACATCGCCGATGCGTACATCCAGGCCTGGCGCCTGGGCATCAAGGCACTGGCGATCTACCGCGATGGCTCCAAGACCGCGCAGGCGCTGCGCACCGACGCCCAGACGGACAAGCCGGCCACGGTCGACATGCAGGCCGAGATCGACAAGGCCGTCACCGAGGCGATCGCCAAGGTCGGCCCTAAGCGCCGCAAGATGCCGCGCGAGCGCCAGTCGATCACCCACAAGTTCTCGATCGGCGGCCACGAGGGCTACATCACCGCCGGCATGTATGAGGACGGCACGATCGGGGAGATCTTCCTCACCGACATCGGCAAGGAGGGCTCGACGCTGCGCGGAATGATGAACTCGTTCGCGACGGCGATCTCGCTCTCACTCCAGTACGGCGTGCCGCTGGAGACGCTCGTGCGCAAGTTCAGCTACATGCGCTTCGAGCCGGAGGGCATGACCTCCAACCCGGAGATCCCGTTCTCCAAGTCGATGCCCGACTACATCATGCGCTGGCTCGCGTCGCGCTTCCTGGACACCGACCTCCAGGAGGAGCTTGGGATCCTCACCAAGGAGGTCCGCGCGCGCCAGGCGGCCCAGGACGCCGCCAGCTCGCACCTCAGCGACACCGCGGGACCGGCCGCGTCAGCCCGCCCGGCCCGGCCTGCCACCTCGGCGCTCACCGATGACCCACCTGTGCTGCCGGCGGTCCGCCGCGGCCTGGACCTCGGGCCGGCGTGCCAGCAGTGCGGCGGGATGATGCAGCGGACCGGCAGTTGCTACACGTGCGGGAGCTGCGGGTTCAACACCGGCTGCGGTTGATGAGCACGTGCACCGGCGCGTCCGCGCTCCGCTGCACGAGATGTCCTGAGCGGGTGCGGCGCTGTGGGCGGGTCCGCCTAATGCCCGAATAGTCGCTAGCGCAACTCCTATGTCGCCGCGACCCGCTTTGCCAGTGTCCTGACGTGCGGTTAGGTCGTTGAGCCCTAGATATGCTTGCGCCCGTTCCTGAGAACTTCTACTCATGACGGGGGTCAGGTGCCCGCCGGAAGCCGCGAGGCGGCGATTCAGCCGGAGCCGTGGATGGCGGCGCGCAAGGCCGCGTCTGCGGCGTCCCCGCATGGGGTGCTTGTCTCTGACAACGACGGGACCGCCCGCGCGACGGAGCGGCGGCCCCGACGGGCGTGGCCTCGTGTGGCGGCCGGCATCCTGGTCTTCGCCCTCGCCGGCGCCGGGAGCGCGGCGGCGGCGTGGCAGGCCGGAGGGCAGCCGCGTCGGCTTCACGCGCCGGCGTGGCGGACCCTGGCCGGCACCAAGCGGAGCACGTGGCGGCAGGCGGCGGCGCTGATTGCGGCGGCGGCGCCGGTCCGCACCAACTCGGCGCAGATGTCTCGGGTGGCCGGGGCGGCGGAGGCGGCCGCGCGGGAGTTGGCGGGCTCGGGGGATTTCAGCCGGGTGTCGTGGGATGAGACCACCGGCCTTTGGGACCGTCAGCCCGACCAGGGTGACGCGGCGGGGAAGTGGCAGCCGCCGATGTGGTGGCAGTCGGCGCTCGCGGTTGCGGCGCTGGTGGACTACCTGACGGCCGCCAAGGACACGCAGCCGGCCTACCAGCGACTGCTGGCTGACGTGTATAGCTCCAACGTCTCACGTCCGGGGAGCCTGGAGCCACACCTGTTTGAGAACAAGTACATGGACGACACGGCGTGGTGGGGGTTGGCGTGGGCGGACGCGGCCCGCTACGAGCTGACGGTCGCGCATGACTCAGCGGCGGCGTCGCGGTATGCGCAGGCGGCGGAGACCATCGCGTCCTACATCTACGGCCAGCCTCATGTCTGCCGGTCCGGCGGCATCGACTTCGAGCGCGGGCACACGCCCAACACGCTCACCAACGCGCAGTTCATCGCCCTGACCGCCGAGCTGGCGCGGCTGCGCGACACGCCCGGCCCCCTGCTGGACGCCGGCAAAGGCCGGGCGTGGCTGGCCGAGTCCGACAGCATCCTGAGCTGGATGCGCTCCTCGGGGCTGGTCAACATGACGGAGGGGACGGCCCGCTACGGGTATGACGGCTCCTGTCGCCCCTACGGGGCCCTCCAGACCAACACCGAGGGGGAGATGGCCGAGGCGCTTGTGGCGCTCGGGCAGGCCGCCCACCGGCCGCAACTGGTCAACGCGGCGGCGGTGTTCCTTGACCGGGTCATGTCCCCCGGGCTCGGGATGCTGTGGGGCGGGGTGCTGCAGGAGCCGTGCGAGTCCCGGCAAGGCGCGTGCGCCGGCAACTCCTACAACATCACGGTGTTCAAGGGCGTGCTGGACCGGGCGGTGCGCGACTGGTCTGAGGCCACGGGCAGCGTGGCGTTTGAGTGGTTCCTGGCGGCGCAGGCCCGGGCCGTCATCGCCCACGCCGCCTCAAACGGTGAGAAGGCGACGGGCTGTCACACGCCGAGGTCGTGCGTGCTGGGCATGTACTGGGCGCGGAGCATCAGCCCGGCCCGGCAGCCGAAGCTGCCCAACGCCGGCTCGCAGGCCGCAGGGCTTGAAGCGTTGACGTCTGCGCTGGTGGTGGGCGCATCCGACCCCGCGTCCGCCGGCGCCGGACCCCCGACTCGTCAACTCATCAACTCGGCCGCCGGGCGCAGCTGCGGGGTAGCGCCGCCGACCGCGATGGCGTCTGTCAGCTCGCGATCGGGATTGTGGCGCCGGTCAGCTCGGCAGGACATTTCGTGCAGAGCGACGGAGACATCCTCACGCAAGCTCACGGACATCCCCGTGCAGGTCCGCAGTTGATGGCCAGCCGGCGGCGATGAGATGAGCACGAGGGGACCCAGCTGGGTCCCCTCGGTGGTCCCGAGCGATCCCCGGGGCCCCGCCAGGATCTGACGGGCGTGGTTGGCGAGGCCGGGCCGGGGTCAGCGTTCGGTGATGACCGCGACACTCTCGTCGCCGTCGAAGCGAGACGCGTGGGTGGGCCGCTGCGCAAACCAGATCATCAGCAGCAGCCTGTCGTCCTCGTCATAGCGACGGTGCACCGATTGGACCGTCCCGTAGCCCGATACCTCATGGCCGGCGCGCAGGTCGCGCGCCTTGATGAAATGCAGATGCTGACCGGCTGCGCCCATTGGCCTCGAAATCGTATCGGCGCCACGACATGCCACCGCGTTTCCGAACGGCCCACGCCGGCTGCGGGGAGGGCGGGGACTATCGGCGATGCCCGGCACGCGGTGGCATGATGCGCGCGTGGCTGTGACGCGCCTGATCACCGCCGACGACGCCCCCGGCCTGGCCGAGCTGCACCGGGCCAACCGGGAGTTCCTGGCACCGTGGAGTCCTGAGCGCGACCCGAGGCACTACACGACCGAGGGCCAGCGCCGGGCCATCGCCGGGGCGCTGGCACAGCACGAGAAGGGAACGACCCTCCCGCAGGTGATCCTGGGCGACGGCGCGGTCGTCGGGCGCGTGACCCTCAGCGAGATCACCACTGGGACGTTTGCGTCCTGCCACCTCGGCTATTGGCTGAGCCAGAGCCACAACGGCCGGGGCCTGGCCACTGCGGCGGTGCGTGAGATGCTCGGCATCGCCTTCGGCGAGCTGGGCCTGCATCGCGTCGAGGCGGGGACGGTCCCGCACAATGCGCGCTCGCGGGCGGTGCTCGAGCGCAATGGTTTCATCCGCTTCGGCTACGCGCCCGCGTACCTGAAGATCGCCGGCGAGTGGCAGGACCACGTGCTCTACCAGGTGCTCAACGCAGCCGACGGCAGCGGCGTGGCGGTCCGGAGCACCGTGCAGATCGTCGACGGCTTCTACGCCCTCCAGCGGCGCTTCTATGCCGGCGAGCCCGTCGAGGAGGAGCTGGCCGAGCTACTGGCGCCGGACGTCGCCTGGCACGTCCCCGGGCGCAACGTCATCGCCGGTGACTACCGGGGCCGCGACGAGGTGATGGCCTACTTCCGCCGGCGGCGCGACCTCGCCGATCGCAGCTTTGTCGTCACGCCGCGCGGGACGTTGGCCGACGCCCGGCGCGTGGTGCACTTCGCCGACGGGGAGGCGGTGCTGGGCGGCGCCACGCGGCGGTGGCGAACCGTCGGCATCTTCGAGGTCGCGCAGCAGCGCATCAGCGAGTGCTGGCTGGTCCCGTTTGACCAGTACGCCTTCGATGAGATCTGGGGCGCCCGCTGAGGCGAGTGCCCGCGGTACTAGATCCAGCCCATGTCGGAGGCGCGCAGGACGGCCTGGGCGCGATCGGCGACCTCGAGCTTGGCGTAGACGCTGTGCAGGTGCGTGCGCACCGTGCTCGTGGCGACGCCGAGGTCTTCGGCGATGTCCTTGTAGACCTTGCCGGCGGCCAGTTGGCGCAGCGCCGCGGTCTCGCGGTCAGACAGCGGCGAGGGCATGGTCCGCTTGCGCTGGCCTCCGCCCTGGGGCAGGTCGAACAGCGCGTCGCGCAACGCCGGGCCGCGAACGCCCAGGATCGCCGCCAGGCGCAGCATGATCCGGCGGTCCACGGCGTCGCCCATCGAGTAGTGGGCGACGATGTCGGCCAGCCGCAGGAGGCTGGTCAGGCTCGCCTCGGTATCGGAACGGTGGTGGCCGCCGATCGCCTCGGACAGGCGCTCGGGCAGGCCCCAGCGCTCGGCCAGGACGGCGCCGAGGCAGGCGTGATCGAGGGTGGCGAGCCGCCGCTCCTCGCGGATCCGCTGCTCGGGCGTGGTCCGGCGGGTGTCGACGCACCAGTTGGCGTCCCCGATCGCGAGCGCGAACACGAGCTTGCCCACATCGTGGAGCAGCGCGGCGCAGAACAGGTCGTCGCGGTCCTCGAACCCGACCTCGTCGGCGAGGCGGTCGGCGGCCAGCGCCACGGCCTGGCCGTGGACGCGCAGATCCTGGATCAGCGCCTCCTGGGTCGTGCGCCACGGGAAGGCGGCCCGCGGGACCTCGTCGATCGCGCTGCGGATCTCGTCCGCGCTCAGCTTGGTCACGGCGTCGGGAATGTTGGCGATAGGGCGGCGGGTGCTGAGGCCCTGAGCCTGGCGCAGCACGGCCACGGTGAGGCCGGTGTCAGACTCGATCGCGGCGATCAGATCGGTGAACCCGGCTTTCTCGGCCTCCAGGGCGGCGAGCGCGTGATCGCAGGCGGGCATGAATGCAGGCAGGTCCTGGACATGCGCCATGACCCGGCCGATTCCGCGGGTGCTCACCTGAGGGGGAGGGGCATCCACGGGGTCGACGGTGAGCAGGGAGGAGGTACCGGTGTCCGTGTTCAACATGAGCTCATTGCTGCGCGTGCCGCGACATGCGCGTAGGAGTCCGGGATCAACTGGGGCCTCGTGGGACGGTTGAGGAAATAGCCCTGCCCGTAGGGGATGCCGAGCTCGCGCACGGTGTCGAGCTCGGCCGCCGTCTCGATCCCTTCCGAGACGACCTCGGCGCCGATGTCGCGCGCAAACGTCACGAGTGCATGGGCCAGGGACCGTCGGGCCGGATCGGTGTCGATGCCCCGCGTGAACTGGCAGTCCAGCTTGATCAGCTCGGGGCGTAGATGCAGGATGTGGCCGAGGCTGGAGAAGCCTGCGCCGGTGTCGTCGACGGCCAGCCGGGCCCCGCGCTCGCGCACGCGGCTCAGGTTGTCGAGCAGGCGCTCATAGTCGTCGATCCGGATGTGCTCGGTGAGCTCGATGATGACGCGCTCGGGGTCCACCAGGTCCAGGAGGTCGAGCAGCTCCGGGCCGGCCAGGACATCGGGGCCGACGTTGAAGGTGAGAAAGGCGCCGGCGGGCAGGAGGCCCACGAGCGCCACGGCCCGCTCGACCACCGCGAGCTGGAGCTCTGTGCCCAGCCCGACGCGCTGTGCGTCATCGAACCAGGCGTCAGCCGGGCGGTGGGTGCTGGGGAACCGCGTGAGCGCTTCTGCGCCGACCACGGCGCCGGTGTCGAGGCGGACGATCGGCTGGCAGCGCACCGCGAACCGCGCCTCGGAGAGAATCGCCTCGACGCTCTGCCTGACCGCCACGTCGGGGGACAAGCCGGTCGGAGCGCCGTGAGCGGCGGCGTCAGGGGACATGCCGGCCGGAGCGACATGAGCGGCGGCCGAGGGGGGCGCGCCGGAGCCGCGGCCCGGGAGGGCCACCTCAGCCGACGCCTGCGCGACCCGGAAGACGTTGGCGATGAACTGGTTGACCCGCTCGCTCATGCTGGACTGAGCCCGCGAGCCCTCGCCGGCCGCCCTCATGACGCTGGTCGACAGTGCCTCGCCGGCGGTGCCCGGGAGATCCCACATCGCCGCGGCGACGGTGCTGACGAAGCTGGTGAGCCGCGCCAGGGCGGCCTCATCCTGGCTGGTCAGGGCACCGGAGGACGGCACCAGGTCCATCGCCTGGTCGATGATGCGCTGCATCGCGACCGTGGGGTCGTCGACGGATCCCTTGGCCCCCGAGGGTTGGGGTGCCTCGAGCATTTCTGTGTCGTCCCTTCCGTCCGCGCAGCGGTCGCGCCGGACATGGATTTGATCAACGTGCTCTGAGCTACCCAATTCACCGATACCTTGGTTATTGGTGCAACGGAACTAGCCACTAATGCACACGTTGAGAGCAAAGTCGGATGCGAATCTGACATCTGAGAGCGCTCTCATGGAAAGCTGCACCCCATCGACCGGGGTGCCGAACCGGCACAAAGCTCGTCCGCGCTGACGTCCGCGGCGGGCAGCCGACCCGTGGATGCGCGACGATCCTCGCGTGAGCCAGGACCTGTTTGACCTCGGCGGCCGCACCGCGCTCGTGACCGGCTCCTCCCGCGGCATCGGGCTCACGCTGGCCCGGGGCCTGGGCCGCGCGGGCGCCCGGGTCGTGCTGAACGGCCGCGACGGGGACCGGCTCGCGGCAGCCGCCGCGCGGCTGAGCGGAGAAGGGCTGAGCGTGGAGGTCGCCCCCTTCGACGTCACCGACGAGGGGGCCGTCGACGCCGCGGTGGCCCGCATCGAGGGCGAGGTCGCGGCGATCGACATCCTCATCAACAACGCCGGCATGCAGCTGCGCCGCCCGCTGCAGGAGTTCTCCACCGCCGACTGGCATCGCCTCATGGAGGCAAACGTGACCAGCGCGTTCCTGGTCGGTCGCGCCGTAGGCACGCGGATGCTCACTCGCGGCGCCGGCAAGATCATCAACGTCTGCTCGGTTCAGAGCGAGCTCGCGAGGGCCACGATCGCGCCCTACACGGCCACCAAGGGCGCCCTCAAGAGCCTTACGCGCGGGATGTGCGCGGACTGGGCGCCCCACGGCATCTGCGTCAACGCGATCGGGCCCGGCTACTTCAACACCGAGCTCAACGCCGCGCTGCGGGCGGACCCTGAGTTCGACGGCTGGCTGAGGCGCCGGACCCCGGCCGGGCGCTGGGGCGAGCTCAACGAGCTCGTCGGCGTCGCGGTGTTCCTGGCGGCGCCGGCCTCGGACTTCGTCCACGGGCAGATCATCTACGTGGACGGCGGGCTGACGGCGGTCATCTGACCAGGCGTGACCTCGCCGGCGTCAGCGCTTGCGCGGCGCTGCGGGAGCGCGAGCGGACCTCGCGCTGGACGGGCAGCTGGGCTGCGCCGCTCTCGAACAGCATCATCACCAGGCCGGCGTCCAGCTCGGCATCGGCGTGATCGGAGGTCGACTCCAGACGCTCGGCGCTTTCCTTCTCGATCTCCTTGATGCGCTCGAGCAGGCCGTTGAGCTCAGCCGCGAGCTCGCCGAAGCCCTGTTCGTCGAGGAGCATCTCGCGCCGGGCGACGACGGCGTCGCTGCGGTCAAAGCCACCGCTCGAGGCCGCCGCCCCGATGACGCGACCGGCCTGATCCAGCGTGGCGCTGATCATGCCGCTCTTGACCACCTCGGGCACCTGGGCCCAGGCCTGGTCGGTGACGCTGATGCGGCCGACGGCGCGGTAGTAATGCTCGACCGCGCCGCGGCGGGGCTTGGTGCTGGTGAGCTCGATGAGGCCGACCCGCGCCAGGAAGCGCACGTGATAGCTGACGTTGCCGAGCGGAGCCCCGATCTCCTCGGCGATTTCTGACGGGCTGGCGACACGGTTCTCCAGCACCCGGAGGATGTGGATCCGGAGCGGATGGGCGAGGCCCTTCACCAGCCGCGGATCATCGATCTCGGTTATTTGCATCATGCGTTTGAGCACCGCAAAGCCCTTGCGGATCCCTTCCGCCTTACGGCCCAGGCAGGGTTTTCACCTCATCCGCCGGTGATGCCGGTGACGAGTCGGCCCGACGAAGTCAGTGCGAGCGCCTATCTTAGTCAGCAAGCGGACATTACGTGTGAAACCGTTTCCGCTGGCCTAAGTTTGCGCCCCGAACGCTCACATTTTGCGCGCAAGCTGACCGAAAAAACGTGATCCTCTTCCTGCACCATCGCTATCGAACCGCCGGCGGCGAGGAGCAGGCGGTGGACGATCTGATGTGGCTCGTGCGGACCCAACTGGGCGAGGATGCCGAGTTGCTGGAGCGCGATTCGGCCCGGATCGGCAGGGCACGGGCCGCGGCCGGCCTGGTGCGCGGGGGCCTCGAGCCCGACGAGGTGGCGCGGGCGGTCCGCCGCACCGGAGCGCGCATCGTGCACGCCCACAACCTCCACCCCACGCTCGGCTGGCGGGCCCTCGCCGCGGCGCGACAGGCCGGGGCGCGAGTGGTGCTCCACCTGCACCAGTACCGGATGGTGTGCGCGATCGGGGTGTGCTTTCGCGACGGGCACGAGTGCCTGCGCTGCCACGGCCGCAACACGCTGCCGGGGATCGCGCTCAACTGCCGCGGCTCGCGCGCCGAGGCCACCGCCTACGGCGTTGCCCTCATGACCTGGCAGCAGCGGCTGGCCGCGCAGGCCGACGCCTTCATCGTGCCCAGCCGCTTCGCCGAGGCGCGGCTGCGGGCGATGGGCGCGCCCCTGGGCCCCACCTTCGTGGTCCCCCACGTCATCCGCGAGTTCGCCCCCGGCCCGCCCGCAGCGCGAGGCGGCCATGCCCTCGTCGTCTCGCGGCTGGCCCCGGAGAAGGGCGTCGCGGTGGCGATCGAGGCCTGCCGCCTGGCGGGCGTCCCCCTCGTCGTGGCCGGCGACGGGCCCGAGCGCGACCGGCTCGCCGCCGGGGCCGATGGGGCCGTGCGCTTCACCGGCCGGGTGTCGCCGCAGGAGCTGGCGCGGCTGAGGAGCGAGGCGCGCGTGGCCCTCGTCCCGTCGCTGTCGGCCGAGACGTTCGGGCTGGCGGCAGCCGAGGCGATGGCGGCCGGGCTCCCGGTTGCCGCCTCCCGGGTCGGGGCGCTGCCCGAGCTGGTCCCGGAGCCGTGGCTGGCGCCGCCGGGTGACGCTCAGGGCCTGGCCGACGTCATGCAGCGCCTGGGCCGCGACGGCGACGAGAACGGTGCCCTGGCCCTTGAGCGGGTCCGCGAGGTCACGGCTCCTGAGCGCGTCGGACCCGCGCTGGCCACCGTGTACGAGCGCGCGACGGGCCGGCGCTGATGGGAACGACGCGGCGCGAACGGGAGCTGCTCGCCACCAGCAGGCCCAGCAGCACGAGCAGCACGCCGGCGAGCTGAAGCCCACTCGGGTCCTCGGCGAAGATGAGCGCGGCCAGTGCCAGCGTGCCGATCGGCTGGACGGTGAGCAGGAGCGACGTCATCGCGGCGGGCAGCCGCGGGAGGGTCGCGCCGATGAGCAACCAGCCCATGACCTGGGAGCTGAGCGCGAGCGTGATCAGCCACCACGCGCCCGGCCAGCTCGGGACCAGCCGCGCGTCGCCGATGACCAGGCCGGCGGCGACGCAGAGCACCGCGGCCACCGCGGTGGCGTCGCACAACGGCCCCGCGGGCCGTCGCAGGTCGGCGCCGCCCTGGCGCAGCATCAGCAGGAAGCCGACGTAGGCGACCCCGGCACCGATGCCGAACAGCGCCCCGCGGGTCGGGTTGCGCCCGAACGCGCCGTGCTCGAGAACCCCGGAGATGAGCAGCACGCCCACGAGCGAGACGGGCAGCGCGAGCAGCACCCGCGGCCCCGGGTGCTCGGACAGCAGGGCCCATGCCACCAGGGGCAGGAGCACGACCTGGATGTTGGCGAGCACGGTGGCCAGCCCGGCACCGACGTCGCCGATCGAGTGATGCCACAGCAGCAGGTCGGCCGCGAAGAAGATCCCGGCGAGCAGCCCCGCGCGGCGCTCACGCCATGTGCGCGCGCCAAAGCGCCGGTCCTCGACCCACGCCAGCAGAGCCAGGATCGGCAGCGCGTAGACGCAGCGGAAGATGGCGGCGGTCGACGGCGAGGCGTGGCTGAGGCGCACGAGGATGCTGGAGAACGCGATCGTGACCGCCCCCACCAGGGCGTAGGTGCGCTCGTGCCCGGTGATGGCGAGGCGCGCCGGGACGCGAGATCGTGTCGCTGACGCGGTGCTCACATACTCGGTCTAGCAGTTCAGGCACACCGCGACGTCCTGCCAATCGGTCAACGCTCGCGGGCGCACTTCGACAACCTGGAGCGTGCGCCCCCAACTCGCCCGCGTGTGCTCGGGCCCCTGGAAGGCGAGCCCGTACTCGCGCCCCACCCCGGGCAGGTCGCCGTCGGTCCAGAACGAGCGGCGATACGGCGCGAAGACGAACTCGCCCGCGCCCAGCGGACCGCGCCGGAACACCTCGGGCCCGCACCACGACGTGCTCACCGCCCCGCTGCGGAACTGCTCGAAGGCGTGGGGGCCGTGCACCGATAACAGCGCCAGCCCGTCCGGGGCCAGCACGCGGCGCAGCTCCGCCAGCCACATGGCCGCCACTGCGCGGTCCAGGTGGCTGAACACCGAGATCGCGTACACCAGGTCAAAGCGACCGTCCTCGTAGGGCAGCGGAGGCTGAAACGAGGTCAGCGACCACCCCAGGTCCCGGTGCGCGCGGGCCGCCCAGTCGATCGCGGCAGCGTCGACGTCGCAGCCCACGCACGTCGCCGTCGGCGCCAGCGCGGCGAAATGCGGCAGCACTCGGCCCGGCCCGCAGCCGAAGTCCAGAACCGAGCGGACCTGTGCCGGGTCGCGGCCGGCGGCACGGACGAGCCCGGCCAGCTCCGCCGCGGCCTGACGTCCGCCCTCCGCGAACGCATGCGCGCCGGCGGCGCCGGCGCGCGCCCGCAGCCGGCGGGGCGGCAGCGCTGATCCGGGTGGCGGCGGGTCGGCCAGCTCGCGCGTGCGCCGTAGCGCCCACCCCACCGCCGGCGGCGCCCGCCAGGTTCGCTTGGTGATCTGCAACCCTCCGTGTGCCCGGGACGTTTGCATCGAGCCAATCAGCGGCAGGAGGCCCACCGGATGTTGGCAGAGTCAGAGCGAGAGCTGATCCGCCGGCGCTGCGAGTCCGTGCTGCGCCAGAACTGGCGTGAGGGGACGCGTGCGGCCGACGGACACCCGTTCGCCTTCACCTGCCCCAGCCCGGGTCGCTACCCCTGGCAGTGGTACTGGGACTCCTGCTTTCACGCCATCGCCTGGCGGCGCTTTGACCCGGCGCGCTCGCGGCGGGAGCTCGAGTCGCTGCTGGCCGCCCAGCGCGACGATGGGTTCATCGGCCACACGATCTTCTGGCAACAGCCGCTGCGGGGAAGCCGGCGCTACACCTACAACGTCATCTCGCATAGGGACCTGACGACCTCGAGCATCCAGCCGCCGCTGCTGGCGTGGGCGTGGCGGATCGCCGTGGGCGACCCGGCCGACGAGCCAAGGATCGGGCGCCAGCACGAATGGCTTCAGGAGCACCGCACGCTCGACGACGACGGCCTGCTGTGGATCGTCGCGCCCGACGAGTCCGGGCTCGATGCCTCCAACCAGTTCGACGCCATCTGGGGCCACCGTGCTCACGGCCTACCCGGCTATCTCCGGCTCGTGCACCGCAACCGCCGGCTGGGCTTTGACCTGCGCCGGATCGCCGCCGCGGGCGGCCCGGTGTGCTGCGAGGTCGTCACCAACGTCCTCTACAACCTGGCCAGGCTGGCGCTCGGGCTCCCCTCGCTGACCCCGGCCCTCATCGAGCGCAGCTACGACGAGGCGCGGGGGCTGTTCCTGCCCCGTTCGCGACCGGCCCCCGCGCGTACGCCCGCCATCACCATCGCCGCGCTGGCCCCACTGGCCCTGCCCGACCTCCCCGAGGACATCGGGCGACGCCTGGTGCAGGAGCACCTGCTGAATCCGGAGCGGTTCTGGACCCCGGTGGCGCCGCCGTCGGTGTCGCTTCAGGAGCCGAGCTTCAGCGTCAATGACCGCGGGCGGTTTCACCAGCGGCGCTACTGGCGCGGGCCGACATGGGTCAACACGGCGTGGCTGTGCTGGCTGGGGCTCGTGCGGCTGGGCTACGGCCAGGCCGCCGCCGACCTCGCCGGCCGGCTCGGCGCCGCGGTGGGACAGGCCGGTCTGCGCGAGTACTACGACCCGTACACCGGGGCCGGGATGGGCGCGCAGGCCTTCGGGTGGTCGAGCCTCGTGCTCGAACTGCTGGAGCCCGAGCTGGACGCCGCCCGGACCAGCCACCTGCCCGGAGGTCTAGCATCCAGCCCATGGAGACAGATCGAGAGATGGACCTGACCGAGGAGCAGTGGCGCGAGCGCCTGAACCCCGAGCAGTTCGAGGTCCTGCGCCACGCGGCCACGGAGCGTCCCTTCACCGGCGAGTACGTCAACGTCAAGGACGACGGCACCTACCGCTGCGCGGGTTGCGGGGCGGAGCTCTTCAACTCAGACACGAAGTTCGAGTCCGGGACGGGCTGGCCGAGCTTCTACGAGCCGGCGGTCGCCGAGAACGTCGAGCTGCACGAGGATCGCGCCCACGGGATGGTGCGCACCGAGGTCAAGTGCCGGCGCTGCGGCGGCCACCTGGGGCACGTGTTCCCCGATGGCCCGCGCCCCACCGGGCAGCGCTACTGCATGAACTCCTGCGCGCTCGAGTTCGACCCGGCCGGGTCCTGAGCGCTCACGCGGGGCCGGGAGAGTCGCCGCCGTGGCGGGGCTCTCCTTCGTGTAACTCCGCACGGCGCTCCTGACGCGTCGCGCGCTCGCGGCGACGCTTGCGCATGTGGAAGTAGAACCAGGCGAAGAAGAGCAGGAGCAGCACGCCGAGCGCGTAGAGCCCGAAGGTCGAGATCGCGGCCGCGGCGGCGCTGCCCAGGAAGTAACCGACCAGGCCGTAGGTCACGCCCCATGTGATCCCGCCCAGCGCGTTCCAGAAGAAGAAGTCGCGGAAGCGCATGTGGTTGATCCCCGCCAACCAAGCGGCGGCGAACCGGACCAGCGCGATCCAGCGCGCGAAGAAGACGGCCTTGGGCCCGTGCTTGGCGAAGAAGCGGTCGCCGGAATCGATGAGCTCGAGGCGGTAGTCGTAGAAGGGCCCCTTGGCCTCCAGGACGTCGCGCCCCAGACGGCGCCCCAGCAGGTACCCGATGTTGTCGCCGACGATCGCCGAGGTGACGCCGATCAGGATGACCAGCCAGATGTTGAGCTTCCCCTGACTGGCCAGAACCGCGGCCAGCACCAGCGCGGTCTCCCCCGGGGACGGCACGCCCATCGACTCCAGGCCGATGATCGCGGGCAGGCCGTAGCCGAGGCCGCTGGTGACGCTGATGAGCGCGGCGAAGGCGAGCAGGTCTCACCCCGCCGGCGGCCGCCGCAGGACCGCCAACAGCGACAAGCCGACCGGCAGCGTGTGCCCTCGCGCCAGCCAACTCGCCTCCAGCGCCAGTGGACGCTCGAGGACGTCGTTGAGCCACGAGGGGCCGAGGTCGAGATCGTTGCTGTCGCCGTTGCGCCCTGGCATGCGCCGCTGCGCCAGGCGCACCGCAGCGGCCGGGGCCAACAGCAGGCTGTTGAACGAGCTCAGGCGCTCGACCTGCCACCCGGCCGACCGCGCCGCCGCACGCAGCGAGGAGCGCGAGTAGCGGCGGTAGTGGTGATTGGCCTCGTCGTGGCGTGACCACAGCGCCTGGTAGGCGGGCACGGTGACGAGCAGCCAGCCGCCGGGCCGCGCCACCCGCAGCAGCTCGACCAGGGCGGTGACGTCGTCGGGGACGTGCTCGATCACATCGAGGCAGGTGATGAGGTCAAACGTGGCGTCGTCCCAGGGCAGCTCCTCGAGCCGCCCGACCCGTACCTCGCCGAGGCCGCGCCCGCGGGCCAGCTCGGCCGCGTCGGTGTTGAGCTCGATGCCGCTCACCTCGCCGCCGTAGTCCACGAGCTCCACCAGGGTCCGCCCCGAGCCGCACCCGGCGTCGAGGACGTGCGCGCCCGCCGGCAGGGGCAGGCGATCCAATTCGGCGCGGATGACCCGCCGGCGGCCCCGGTACCACCAGTGGTGCTCGTCGACGGCGAGCGTGGCTTTCATCATCGTCTCGTCCATGGCGGCGGGATGCTGTCAGATTCAGGCGACCGCGACCGGGTCGTTGTCGGGAGCGTGAGCGCCGGGGAGTCGCAGGGTGAAGGTCGCGCCGCGGCCGTCGCGGTCCTCGAGGTAGAGCGTCCCACCCATGCGCTCGGCCAGCTCCCGGCCGATCGCCAGGCCGAGGCCGAAACCGGCTTGGCCGGCGGTGTCCCGGCCGCGGTGGAAGCGCTCGAAGATCGCGTCACGCTCGTCCGGGTGCACGCCGGGCCCCTCGTCGCACACGCTGATGGCCGCGACCGGATCGCGTGTGAGGACGACGCGCACCTCGGATCCAGAGGGGCTGGCGCGCACGGCGTTGTCGAGGAGGATGCGCAGGATCTGGGCGATACTGCCGGGGTCGCCCAGCGCCCACACCGCGGAGCCCAGATCGTCGAGCGTGGAGCGGATGTCACCCCGCTCGGTCCCGACCTCGAACTCGGCCAGCACGGCGCGGCTCAGCTCGCCGAGCTCCACCGGCTCAGAGCGCAGCTGAACCTGGGCGTCGATGCGCGACAGGTCGAGCAGGTCGGCGGCCAGCCGTCCCAGCCGGCGCGCCTGGGCGTGGGCGCGCTCCACCAGCGCGCGCGCATCCTCGAGGTCTGGTCGCTCGTCGGTGAGGTCGTCACGGAGGAGCTCGAGCATGCCGTCAAGCGACGTCAGCGGGGTGCGCAGCTCGTGTGAGGCGGTGGCCACGAACGCGCGCCGGGCCTCCTCCTGCTGGCGCAGCCGCTGCTGCATGGTGGCCAGCGTGCGCGAGAGGTCGCCGACCTCGTCGTGCGCGCGGTCCACCGGGACCTCGACCATCGGCCCGCCGTCGGCGAGCTCCAGAGCCGCCTCGCGCAGCCGGCTGAGGCGGCGGACGAGCCGTGCCGAGAGGGGGATGCCCAGGATCAGGGTGAGCGCCAAGCCGGCCAGCGCGGCGTCGAAGAACGCGCGCCGGACGACGCCGACCACGTCGGGGATCTCGCCGATGGACTTGCGCACCGCGAGGACGTAGCGGCGGCCGTCCTTGTTGACGAAGGGGATCGCAGCGCGTGCGTACTCCTGTCCGTCGACGAACCCGAACGTGTATTGGGCGTCGTTGGTTTCAAACGCCGTCTTGACGTCGTTGAAGGGATCGTCGGCGTCGGACGGGTCGTGCGTCGGCGCGACGATGTCCTGGGAGCGCCCCGGCGGCATGAGGACGTCGACGAAGCGTGCGTCCAGGCGCCGCACGAAGCCGTTCTGGTCACGGTTCAGGTCGGTCCGGTTGGCCCGCACACCCATGTGGTCGAGATCCGCATGCACGAAGGTCTGGAGCGCGCCCTTGCGGCTCAGGTCGGTCTTCAGCGTCGTCTTCTCGGCGTTGCGCAGGCTCTGCTCGAGCGGGCCCAGCAGCGCCAGCGCCGCCACGGCCAGCGTGGCCACGGCGGTGATGAGAACCACGCCGACGATCCGACCGCGCAGACCGAAGGCGCCGTGCCCCGGTAGGCGCGACATAGCCCTAGGGCCCTCGCAACCGGTAACCGGCGCCGCGTACCGTCAGGATGTAGCGCGGCTTCTCCGGCTCGGGTTCCAGCTTCTCCCGCAGATGGCGGATGTGGACGTCGATCGCTCGCGGATCGCGGTAGGCGCTGTCGCCCCAGATGGCGCGCAGCAGCTCCTGGCGGTTGAGCAGGCGGCCTGGATCGGCCATGAGCGCGTCGAGCAGCTCGAACTCGGAGAACGTCAGCTTCACCGGCTGGTTGTCGATCGTGACCTCGCGCTGCGCGCGGTCAAGCGCGATCGGCCCGACCACGAGGACCTCGTCGCCCATGGCCCGCGTCCCGGCCCGGCGCAGCACCGCGCGGATGCGGCTGCGCAGCTCGGCCAGGCCGAACGGCTTGGTGACGTAGTCGTCGGCGCCGGCCTCGAGCCCGAGCACGGCGTCGGCCTCGGAGTCAAGCGCGGTGAGCATGATGATGGGGACGACGTTGCGGCGGCTGCGCAGCGTGCGGCAGACCTCGTAACCGTCGGGTCCGGGGCCCAGGGCGACATCGAGCAGGACGATGTCGAAGCTGTCGGTGCTCGCGCGATCGATGGCCGCACGCCCGTCGGCCACCGCGAGCACACGGTGGCCCTCGCGGCTGAACGAGCGCGTGAGCATCTCGCGCAGGTCGGACTCGTCGTCGACGACGAGGATGCTCAGTGAGGCGTCGGCGCCGCGCGGCTGCCCTGCGGCGCGCGCCGGTGGGGAAGTGGGGTTATCCAAGGACATGCGCGTCGGCCACGATCGTACCGACCGCGACACACGTGGTCGCAGGATGACGGGCACCGACGGGTACTAAGAACCCTCTCATGACACCCCGCGCCCCCGCGCCCACTACACGGCCTCGAGCTCACGCGAGGCGGCGTGGTGTGACTCGGCCGATCCCACGGTGACCCGCCGGGGGGCCAGGCTGCCCTCGGTGGCCCACGCCCACAGGATCACCAGCCACGTCACCGTGGCCAGCGAGACGTGCACCCACACCATGTCAGTGGGCAGGTGCAACTCGTACTGGACGCTGCCGATGAGGCCCTGGGCGGCCAGCAGGACCCCGAGCACGGTCAGCGGCTCCAGCGCGTCGGCGCTCGCGCCGCGATGGCGGTGCAGGAACCACACCCCGATCACGGCCACCCCGAAGACCGCGGCGATGGCGGCGTGCTGATGGACCGCCCAGGTCAGGGTGTCCGCGCCCTTGAAGTGCAGGCGGTGGACGACCTGGCCGGTGAAACCGCCCGAATGGGGCCCCGACGCGGTGGCCACGGTCCCGGCGAAGATGGTGAGGCCGCCGAGGGGGGCGAGGCCCCGCACCGACCAGACGCCGACCCGGTCCGTGGAGCGCGGGCGCTCCCCGGGTTCAGACCGGGCGCGCCAGGCCAGCGCGAAGGCCACCACGAGGATGAGAAGGGACAGGCTGAAGTGGGCCATGACGAAGCCGGGCGCCAGGTGGTTGAGCACCGTGAAGCCGCCGAGCACGGCCTGGGCCACGACACCGAGCGGCAGCAGGACCGCCAGCCACGCCAGGTCCCGCCGGAACGGGCGCCGGGTGAAGGCCAGGATGGCGGCGATCACGGTGATCACGCCGACGACGCCCGAGATGGCACGGTTGCCGAACTCGATGAGGGCATGGGTGCTGAGCGGAGGCAACGGCGTCCCGCCGCATTTGGGCCAGTTCGCGCACCCCAGGCCCGAGTCGGTGAGCCGGACCGCCGCCCCGGTCATGATGATCAGCGTCAGCGAGGCGAGCGCGACATTGGCCACGATGCGGTACTGCCGGGGGTTGACCCTGAGACGCTCAGACATGCTCGTACCGGTAGGGCAGAGCATCCTCGATCTCGGCGAGCGACGGCGCCTGACGGTCGCGCTCGGAGACGATCAGCGCCCCGGTGTCGGGCCACTCGATCCCCACGGCGGGATCGTTGTAGGCAAAGCCGCTCTCGGCGCCGGGGTCGTAGTAGGTCGAGACCTTGTAGGTCACGTCGGCGAGCTCGCTGAGCACGCAGAACCCATGGGCAAAGCCGTCGGGGACGAAGAGCTGATGATGCTCGGCGTCGTCGAGCCTGAAGCCCTCCCACCGCCCGAAATCGGGCGAGCCCCGGCGGATGTCGACGACGACGTCCAGGATCTCGCCCCTGGCGCAGCGCACCAGCTTGGCCTGGCCGGGCTGGAAGTGCATCCCGCGCACGATGCCCTGACGCGAGCGCGAGTGATTGTCCTGGACGAACGCGACCGGAACGGCAAGCTCGGGCAGGATGGTCAGGCGGTAGGTCTCGACGAAGAAGCCACGTTCATCGCCGTGGACCGCGGGGGCCAGGAGGACAGGGCCGGATAGCTTGGTCTGGAGGGTTTGCATCGCTGCGAGGGGGTCTGACGATACCGGCGTCGAGGGCACCCGTGGCCCATCAGCGGCGTAACCCGCGATCAGCCCCCCGCAGGCGGTGTGGCCGTGGCGCCGGAGAGTGATCGGAGCTGCGCCAGGGTGAACTCGCGCATGTCGGAGCCGACGGCGAACGCCTCATACCAGTCGACGATGCTCTGCAGAGCGGTCTCGAGCGGCACGAGCGGCCGCCAGCCCAGGTGCAACCGCGCCCGCGACGAGTCGAGCTTGAGATAGGCAGCCTCATGAGGGTGCGGCCCCGGGTCCGCCTCCCAGGCCGGCTTGCCCGACCAGCCCTCGCGCATCCGCTCGACCATCCAGGCGACGGGGTGGGCGTCCCCCTCCTCGGGTCCGAAGTTCCACCCATCCGCGAACGTCTCGGACTCGCAGAGCGCCTGGGCCAGCACGAGATATCCGCTGAGCGGGCTGAGCACGTGCTGCCACGGGCGCACCGCGGCGGGGTTGCGGATGCGCAGCGTCCCGCCGCTGAGCGCGGCGTGGACCAGGTCGGTCATGAGGCGCTCGGGAGCCCAATCCCCGCCGCCGATCACGTTGCCCGCACGCGCGGAGGCAACTTGGGGCCCCGCCGGGTCAGAGAAGAAGGACCGCCGGTAGGCGCTGACGACGAGCTCGGCGGCGCCCTTGGAGCTCGAGTAGGGGTCGTGGCCCCCCATCGCCTCGTCCTCGCGGTAGCCCCATTCCCAGCCCCGATTCTCGTAGCACTTGTCCGACGTCACCACCACGACCGCGCGCACGCTCTCGGTCTCGCGCACCGCGTCCAGAACGTTGACGGTGCCCATGACGTTGACCTCGAACGTCTCCCGCGGCCGGGCGAAGGAGCGGCGCACAAGCGGCTGCGCGGCCATGTGGATGACCACCTCGGGGCCCCATGCGCGCAACGCCTCGGCGACCGCGGCGGGGTCGCGGACGTCGGCGGTGCGCTCATCGCGCATGCCCTCGCCGACCCGAGCCAACGCGTAGAGCGCCGGGTCGGTCGGGATGCCGTCCGAGAGTCCGAAGACCGCGGCGCCCATGTCCTGTAGCCACAGCGACAGCCAGCCGCCTTTGAATCCGGTGTGCCCTGTGACCAGGACGCGGCGGTCGGACCAGAAGCGCGTATCGACGTGGCGGCTGTCGGTCACCAGCAGCGCCACGGCGCGGCGCCGGAGTCCCACAAGCTCTCGAGCTCGTTCCGGTCGCGCAACGTGTCCATCGGATGCCAGAAGCCGTCGTGGCGGAACGACCCGAGCTGATGGTCGCGGGCCAGGTCGCGCAAGGGCTCCTGCTCCCACACGGAGTCGTCGCCGCCGAGATAGCGCGCCACTTCGCCGGAGAGCACGAAGAAGCCACCGTTCATCCAGCTGCCGTCCCCCCGCGGCTTCTCCTCGAAGGTCTCCACGAGCTCGCCGGCGATCCTCATCGCCCCGAACCGCCCCGGTGGCTGAACCGCGGTCACGGTGGCGATGCGGCCACTGGTGCGGTGAAACTCGATGAGTGCCCTCAGGTCGAGATCCGCCAACCCGTCGCCATAGGTGAAACAGAACTCCGTCTCCCCCTCCAGGTAGGGGAGCACCCGTCTGAGCCGGCCGCCGGTCATCGTCTTCTCTCCGGTGTCGACCAGCGTGACCTTCCAGGGCTCAGCGGCCGAACGGTGCACCTGCATGTCGCCGCCCGCCAGGTCGAAGGTGATGTCGCACGTGTGGAGGTAGTAGTTGGCGAAGTACTCCTTGATCATGTACCCCTTGTAGCCGAGGCAGATCACGAACTCGTCGATGCCGTGAGCCGCATAGAGCTTCATGATGTGCCAGAGGATCGGCTTGCCGCCGATCTCGACCATCGGTTTGGGACGGCTCACCGTCTCCTCGCTGAGCCGGGAGCCGAGGCCACCGGCCAGGATCACCGCCTTCACGCGGGACTCCGCGCGGGAGTGGGATGCAATCGACCCATACCGGCGCGCCATTATGGCGGACCCGAGGCCGGACCCCTGACACCGATGATCTACCCTGTCGGGCCGATGAGCAGCCTCTGCCGCTTCTGCGGCGCTCCGCTGGAGATCGTGTTCGCCGATCTCGGTATGTCGCCGCTGGCCAACAGCTATCTGACGCCGGACCAGGCCAACGGAATGGAGCCGTTCTATCCGCTGCGGGCCTATGTATGCGAGCAGTGCTTCCTGGTCCAGCTCGAACAGTTCGAGACTGCGGACCACATCTTCAGCGATTACGCCTACTTCTCGTCGTACTCGAGCAGCTGGCTGGAGCACAGCAGGCGCTACGCCGAGCAGATGATCGAGCGGTTCGGGCTGGACGAGAGCAGCCAGGTGGTCGAGCTCGCCTCCAACGACGGTTACCTGCTCCAGTACTTCCGTGACCGTGGCGTGCCCGTGCTGGGGATCGAGCCGGCCGCCAACGTCGCGAAGGTCGCCGAGGAGAACGGGATCGCCACGCTGGTGGAGTTCTTCGGGCGCGAGGTCGCCACCGCAGAGGCAGCCGTGACGCCCGCCGACCTGCTGCTCGGCAACAACGTCCTCGCCCACGTGCCGGACCTCAACGACTTCGTCGGCGGGATGAAGATCCTGCTCAAGCCCAGCGGCGTGATCACGATGGAGTTCCCCCATCTCATGCGCCTCATCGACGAGAACCAGTTCGACACGATCTATCACGAGCACTTCAGCTACTTCAGCTTCCTCACCGTCCGTCGCGTGTTCGCGGCCCACGGCCTGAAGCTGTTCGACGTCGAGGAGCTGCCCACCCACGGTGGCTCGCTGCGCATCTACGGCGCCCACGACGATGACGACGCAAAGGCCGAGACCGATCGCGCCCGGGAACTGGCCGAGCGCGAGCTGCGCGCCGGGTACGAGGACATCGACACCTACCGCGCCTTCGCCCGCGGCGTGCAGGGCGAGAAGCGCTCGATCCTCACCTTCCTCATCGGCCTCAAGGGCGAGGGCCGGTCGATCGCGGGCTACGGCGCGCCGGCCAAGGGCAACACGATGCTGAACTTCTGCGGCGTCGGCACCGACTTCCTGGACTACACCGTCGACCTGAACCCGCACAAGCAGGGCCATTACCTGCCGGGCAGCCACGTCCCGATCTACTCGCCCGACCACCTGCGCGAGACCAAGCCCGATGTGGTGCTCATCCTCCCGTGGAACCTGCGCGAGGAGATCGTTGGCCAGCACGCCTACATCCAGGAGTGGAACGGCCGCTTCGCCGCCCGCTCGCCGGAGATGCGCCTGCTCGACTGAGGCGCTCGGCCCGCGTCAGCTCCGCAGCCAGAGCTGGTTGAAGAACGCCGGCTGGACCGGGTCGGTCCGGCGCAGGTGCAGATACCAAGGCTCCGGGAGGCGGTAATGCTCCTCACGCAGGTCCACCTGGTCGGCCTCGTTGCGCCACTGGCGCCACTGCTTGAGGAAGACCGCGCGGCCGGACTTGGCGGCCAGGAGGCCCAGGTAGTGGGCCGACTGCGGAGCGGGCATCTCGGGCAGCGTGCTGATCGTCTGGGTCAGGCCGAACCACCCATCCGGGAACAGGTCGAGTTGGTCGGGGGTGAAGAACGCGACCGTCCCGGGCGTCAGCCTGGACTCGATCCGCGCGAAGTCGGTCTCCCGCGAGTACGCGACGATCCGGTCCTTGCCCAGCGTCCTGGTCAGATACCACTGGGCCACGGCCAGCGCGGGCGGGATGTCGAACACGCAATAGGTGAGGTCGTGCGCGTGAGCGTAGACGTAGGCCAGGCGCCCGTAGCCGGCGCCGAGCTCGGCCACGCGCGCACCGTCGCCGACCGCCCCTGAGCGGGCGGCGAAGGTGAACTCGATGATGCTGTTGGCCAGGTCCTGGGAGATCAGGCGTCCGCGCGAGCGCAGCGGCGCCGGGTTGCCGATCTCCGGTTCTGCCAGGCGGGAGGTGAGCCCGTGCGTGTCACCGCGCACGGCGATGTCCCAGAGCACGCCGACGAAGAACGTGTAGCGGCGTGCCGCGAATGACGACAGGTCGTACGCCTGGCCCCGATCGACGGTCCGAAGGCCCGTCATCGGCTCCTCCAGGCGCGTTCGGAACGGGGTGAGGGACGGCCGGCGCAGCCACGCGACTGCCGCGTTGCGGACCTGGGGGTCCAGCGGGGAGGTGACGAGCCAGTTGTAGTAGTTGTTGGAGACCGTCCGCTTGAAGTTGGCAATGCCGTCGGTGCGGAGCATCTCCAGGTTGGCGGCGATCAGGCCGTCCCAGAACTCGCCCGGGCGATAGATCTCGGGCGCATCAGCCACGCCGCGGCGCATCGTCTCGATGAGCTCGGCGAGTTCCCGGTCCTCCTGGGTGACCGCGCGGCCTGTGGGTGCAAACGTGTGGTCGGTCATCGCGGAGGTCCGCGGCAGGATAGGCAGCTCGCGCCGTCGATGGCCGCGCCGCTGCCCTTAGCATCCAGCCCATGAACCCGCCGCCAACGCCGACGGACGCCCCGGCGGACGAGGCGCCCGACGCGATCGCACTGGATCAGGCGGAGGTGGATCTCGTCGGCTCGGTGGCGGCCGGCCCGGCCGCGTTGCGAGGCAGCGTCATGCTCGGCGGCGGCTACGCGGCCACCATCGGGCTCTCGCTCATCTCGGCGCCCCTGCTCATCCGCCACCTGGGGATCAGCGAGTTCGGGCGCTACACCACCGTCCTCGCCCTCGTCACCGTCGTCAACGGGCTCACCGATGCCGGACTGATGAACATCGCGCTGCGCGAATGGGCGTCGCGCACCGGCGAGGACCGGGCGCGGTTCATGCGCAGTCTGATGGGCATCCGCCTGGAGCTGAGCGCGGCGGGCGTCGCCGTCGGCGTCCTCTTTGCGCTGGTGGCGGGCTATGACTCGACCCTCGTCATCGGGACGCTCGTGGCAGGCGTGGGGATGGTCTTCACCGCGGTGGCCAACCTGCTCACCGCCTCGCTCCAGGGGGAGCTCCGCTTCGGCTGGGTGACGGTCATCAACCTCGTGCGCCAGGTGGTGGCCGTGGCGCTCCTGGTCGCGCTGGTGCTCGCCGGAGCGGGCCTGCTGCCGCTGCTGGCCTCGACATCCGTGGCGGGCATCGCCGCCCTGGCGCTGGCCGCCGTGCTCGTCCGCGGGCGCATGCCGCTGCGCCCACGTCTCCGGGACACCCAGTGGTGGCCGCTGGTGCGCGACACCCTCCCCTATGCCGCCGCGATCGCCGTCAACACGTTCTACTTCCGCGTCACGATCGTGGTGATGTCGCTCATCGCCGCCGCGGAGCAGACGGGGTACTTCGCCACCTCGTTCCGCGTCATCGAGGTCCTCATCGGCGTCCCGGCGCTCGCCATCGGCGCTGCGTTCCCGATCCTCTCCCGGTCCGCCCACTCAGACCGTGATCGCTTCGCGTATGCCAGCGCGCGGATCGTGGACCTCTCGGTGATCGCCGGCGTCGGGCTCGCCCTCGGGGTGGCGCTCAGCGCGCCGTGGGTGGTGCGGCTGCTGGCGGGCCCGTCGGGTGCCCCGGCGGCTCCGGTCCTCCAGATCCAGGCGATCGCCCTGGCGGCGACGTTCCTGACGATGGCGTGCGGCTTCATCTTCCTGTCGCTGCGGCGCCACACGATCCTGCTGATCGCCAACGGCGGCGCGCTCCTGGTCAACGTGGTCCTCACGATCGTGCTCGTCAACGCCGACCAGGCCCAGGGCGGGGCAGTCGCCGCCGCAGTCGCCGAGACGGCCCTGTCCATCGGGCTGCTCATCGCGCTGCTCCGCGCCAACGTGACCCGCATCGGAGTGCCGGCGCTGCTCGTTGTGGTCGTCGCCGGCCTCGCCGGCGCCGCGCCGCTGCTGGTGAGCGACGTGCACCCGCTCGTCCGCACCTTCGCCGGGATCGTCATCTACGTGGCCGTGCTGGCGGTGTGCCAGCGGATCCCGCCAGAGATCCGTCACCTCTTCCAGCGCGGCCCGTCCGAGCCGGCGACTACGAGCTGACCGTCGCGGGCCCGGAGCTCGGGGAGCCCGGGCGACGAAGGATCAGGGTGTAGGTCGCGCCTTGGCGCCCCCGGCGCTCGATCGGCGCCGCGGCCCGCGTCAGCGCCGAGCCGATCACCCGCATCCCTCCGCGCGTGTAGCGATCACGGCCGAACCCGGAGAGCGTCTCGCGCCAGCCGAAGGCGTTCCAGTGACGCGTGCCCTCGTCGCGCGTGGTCGCCAACGCCACCTCGAGGCCGAGGGCGCGGCCGACCCTCGCGTACTCGTCCAGCGGGACGAGGAACAGGTGGCGCGGGGCGTCCAAGTGGGTCCAGCGCCGTCCGAAGACGCGGAACTGGAACGCCTCGGGGTTGGGCGCGGCGAGCGCGATGACGCCGCCTGGCGCCAGCGCTGCGGCCGCTGTCGTCATCACCTCGCGCGGGTTGGGGAGGTGCTCGATGACGTGCCACATCGCGATCACGTCATACGGCCCGCCTTCGGCCAGCGCCCTCGCGGGGTCATTGGTCTCTCGCACGGGGATCCGGACGACGTCGCGCAGGAAGCGGCAGCAGTCCGCATCCATCTCGATCGCGCTGGTCTCGTAACCGGCGTCCTGCATGACGGCAGCAAAGCCGCCGACGGCGGGGCCGACCTCGACCAGCCGCCCGGAGGGGACGAGCGGCCGGATCAGCTCGAGCTTGTAGCGCTCGGCGCCCGAGGCGGCGACGAGCGCGCCGCGATTGCCCGGAACCGCGTAGTACTCGGCGGTGTAGTAGCGCCCCAGGTCGGCGGGGACGGGCACGAGCTGCAGCGTCCGGCACGACGTGCAGCGGTAGTAGGTGAAGCGATCCCCGGAGAGACGGCGGTTGCGATCGGTGGCGACGAGCGCCGCGGTCGCCGGAGCGCCGCACATCCCGCAGGTGACCGCGCTCATCGCGACGAGAACGGCGCCGGCGATCGAGGCGCGGGCTCGAAGCGATCGAGCACCTCGATGATGTCGCGGTAGCGCCCGACCTCACGCTCGGGCTGCTTGGCACGGCCGTACTGCCCGACGACACGACCGAACACGGATGCACCGGCGCGCCGCACAGGCGCCGGTGCGACCCGCACCAATGCGCCCAGCGCCGGCCCGAAGACGCGGAGCAGCGCCCGCTCGGCGGGAGCCAGTCCCGCCTCGGCCTGGCGTAGCTCTGAGCGGGAGATCATGCGATGAAGGTGGCGGGCCTGCTCGCAGTAGAGGGCTTGGAGTCGCCGGTAGCGGGCGTAGTTGGGGCGCATGTCGGCGACGCGATCCAGCCGCCGATACAGCGCCTCCACTGCCAGCAGCCACGACGTGTTGATGTTGGTCCCCGGCAGCACGATCTGCGCGAGGTCGCGGCGGATCTCGGGATCGACACCGTCGGTCGCCAGCAGGGCCCGGGCGTCCTTCTCGCGGCGGTTGAAGTGAAAGAAGCCATAGGAACGCTTGGTGATCCCGATCACCACCCGTGGCCGGGGATCCACGGCGATCCGCTCGGCCTCGGCGAACAGCAGATTCATGGCGTAGTAGTCGGGAAACGGTGAGCGGAAGAAGTCCCCGTCCCCGCTGAGGCGTTCGATCGCCGGCCGGCCCACGAGCACGTACTGCATGTTGAAGTCGTAAAGCGCGCGGAAGTCCGCGGCGGCCCGAGCCAGCTCGCGCGCCTGGGCGCGCCCCAGCAGGAACGGCTCGGTCGCGCCGGTGAAGAATGACGCGTGCAGGTTGGGCTGAAGCCATCCGGCCGGGGCGTCGGGAAGGACACCGGGATAGGCGTAGAGGTAGGCGCCGGTGTAGATCGCGTCGGGGTGCTCGAAGCGCTCGATGAGCGCGCGCTGACCGGACAGGTAGCCCGGAAGCAGCGCGTCGTCGTCACCCAGCATCACCACGTAGTCGCCCCGGCTGTGGCGCAGGGCGTTGTTCCAGTTCTCGGTCACCGGGACGAAGCTGTCGGTGCGCACATACCGCACCCGTGCGTCCGCGAGGCCCTCCACGAAGCCGGCGATGTCCTCGGTGGAGTCGTTGTCGGAGACGATGAGCTCCCAGTCGTCCTCGTCCTGGCGGCGCACCGACTCCACGGCGTAGCGCAGGTACTCGAGGCGGTCATGGGTGGGCAGGAGCACCGAGAAAAGCATTTCGGATGCCATTCTCACAGCCTCTCCCCATGAAGCTCGTCCTCGTCCACCTCGTCCGACGCCACAACGGGCCTGCCCCGCTGGAGCGGTTCCTGGAGTCCTACGTGGCCCACCCGCCCGGCGTCGCCCACGACCTGGTGCTCGCGTGCAAGGGCTTTGACACCCCGGCGGACCTCGAGCCATCGCTGGCAGCCGCGCGCGGCCGCGGGCTGGATCCGGGGCATATCCACCTCCCCGACGACGGCATGGACCTCACCGCCTATGCGCGCGTCGTCTCGGCGGTGCCCGCCGACCGCTACTGCTTTACCAACTCGTTCTCGTGGGCCCTGTGCGACGGCTGGTTGGGTCATCTCTCCGCGGCGCTGGACCAACCGAACGTGGCCTTGGCCGGAGCCACGGGCTCCTGGGCCAGCCATCAGGACTTCCGCCGCTATCAGCTGCACCTGCACAGCGGCTATGACGCCGTCCTGGAGGGCCGTGAGGCAGCCCGACTCGGGTTCCTGGCCTTGGCCCGGCAGCGCAATCCGGCCAAGCCCGATCGCGGCCGGGCGGCGTTCAAGGCGATCGCCGCGCTGGACATGCTCCGCGACCGGGGCGCCTTCGATCCCTTCCCGTCGGCCCACCTGCGAACCAACGCGTTCATCGCGTCGCGGGAACTCATGGTCGAGCTCGGGCTTCCCCGAATCCGCCGCAAGCGCGATGCCTACCGGCTGGAGAGCGGGCCGGCCAGCTTCACGCGCCGGGTCCAGGACCTCGGCGCGCGGGTCGTGGTGGCCGGGCGCAACGGAGCCGTCTATGACTCTCCCGACTGGGCCGCGAGCCACACCTTCTGGCAGGGGACGCAGGACAACCTGCTCGTCGCCGACAACCAGACCGACGACTACGCCGACGCCACGCCCGCCGTCCGCAGGCTGCTCTCGCAGTTCGCCTGGGGTGAGCGGGCTGACTAGCCTACGGCGGCGATGATCTTCCTCAAGACGCCGATCGACGGCGCGTGGGTGGTCGCGCCAGAGCCGATCGAGGACGAGCGGGGCCTGTTTGCCCGCACCTTCTGCGCCGAGGAGTTCGCGGCCCGGGGGCTGGACGTCCGCGTCGCGCAGTGCAACACCTCGTTCAACGCGCGCGCCGGCACGCTGCGCGGCCTGCACTATCAGGCCGACCCCCACGGCGAGGCCAAGCTCGTGCGTTGCACGCAGGGCGCGATCTACGACGTTGCCGTCGATCTTCGCCCCGGCTCGCCCAGTTTCCGCCGCTGGTTCGGAGTGGAGCTCAGCGCCGCCACGCGGCAGGCGTTCTTCATCCCGGAGGGCTGTGCTCACGGCTTCCAGACCCTCCGGGACGCCAGCGAGGTGCTCTACCAGATGTCCACGCCCTACGTCGCGGGCGCGGGACGCGGCGTGCGCTGGGACGACCCGGCCTTCGAGGTCACCTGGCCCGAGCCACCGGCCGGCGGCCGCACGATGGCGGATCGCGACGCCGCCTATCCGGACTTCGCGCCGTGAGCCGCGTCGTGGTGACCGGGGCCACCGGCTTCATCGGCCGGGGGACCCTGCAGCCGCTGATCGATGCGGGGATGGAGGTCCACGCCTTCACGTCACGCGCTCCCCTGGCCGACGCCCCGGCCGGCGTGCATTGGCACGTGGCCGACCTGCTGACCGACGGGGCGGCGGAGCAGGTGGCGAGGATCGGCGCGACCCACCTCCTGCACCTGGCCTGGTACGCCGAGCCCGGCCGGTTCTGGCGCTCCCCCGTCAACCTGGACTGGGTGGCGGCGAGCCTGGCGCTGATCAGAGCCTTCACCGAGGCGGGCGGCCGGCGACTGGTCCTGGCCGGCAGCTGCGCCGAGTACGAGTGGAGCGAGGACACGCTCTGCGTCGAGGACGAGACTCCGACCCGTCCGGCGACGCTGTACGGCGCGGCCAAGGACGGGCTGCGGAGGGTCGCCGAGGCCTACGCCGTCCAGACCGGCGTCTCGCTGGCGTGGGGACGGGTGTTCTTCGTGTTCGGGCCCCACGAGCACCCGGCACGGCTCGCCGGTTCGGTGGCCGGCGCCCTGGTGGCCGGCCAGGAGGCCCTCTGCTCGCACGGCGAGCAGGTTCGCGACTTCCTCTACGCCCCCGAGCTCGCCGCCGCCTTCGTGGCGCTGCTGCGCAGCGACGTCACCGGGCCGGTCAACATGGCCTCCGGCGACGCGGTGGCGCTGCGTGAGCTCATCGAGGCGCTGGCCGCCGCGGCCGGACGTCCTGACCTGGTGCGGCTGGGGGCCCGGCCCAGCCCGCCGGAGCCGGCGCGGCTGGCGGCCGACGTCACCCGCCTGCGCGACGAGGTCGGCTGGGCCCCCTCGCTCTCGCTGCAGGAGGCGGCGGCCCGCACCGTGGCGTGGTGGCAGGAGCAGCCTCGGTGACGCTCACGGTGGACGTGGCGGTGGTCGCCTACCGCCATTGGGATCTGACCCGGAGCTGCCTGGAGCACCTGGCTCGCCAAACCGCGACCCATCGGGTGACGCTGTGCGACAACGGATGCGATGAGGGCACCGCCGAGCGGGCGGCGGCCGAATTCCCCGACGTCGCGGTGGTCCGCCTGGAGCGCAACATGCCCTACGCGGTCGCCTGCAACTGCGCCGTCGCCAACGGCAACGCCGAGCTCGTGCTCATGATGAACAACGACGTCGACATCCGTCCCGACTTCGTCGAGCGCGTCGTCGGCGCCTTCGTGGCCGACCCCGCCCTGGGGTCGCTGGGCACGCTGCTGCTGCGCCCCGGCGAGGAGCGGATCGACAGCGCCGGCATGGTCGTGGACCCGACGCTCTCGGGCTTCACCCGCCTGCAGGGGCTCCCCAGCGCACAGGCCCGCGCCGCTCGCCCCGGGGTGACCGGGCCCTACGGCGCCGCCGCCGCCTTCCGGCGCGCCGCCTGGGAGCAGGTCGGCGGCCTGGACGAGACGATTCCGTCCTATTGCGAGGACCTGGACCTGGCGCTGCGCCTGCGCCAGGCCGGGTGGCCGACCGCGCTGGCCCTCGATGCCGTCGGGGTGCACATCGGCGGGGCGACGTTCGGGTACCGCTCCTCCGATCAGCGCCGGCGCGCCGGCTACGGCCGCGGATACATCCTGCGCCGCTATCGCGTGCTGCACGGCCGCGCGGCGCTGCGGGCGCTGATCACCGAGGCGATCGTGGTCGCCGGCGACCTCGTGCTCTCCCGCGATCTGGCCGCGCTGCGCGGACGGGTCGCGGGCTGGCGCGGAGCGGCGAGCCTGCCGGCGCGCACGCCGCCGCCCGCGGCCGTGCTGGACCAGGAGCTCGGTTTCATGGAGTCGTTGCGGCTGCGCCGCGGCGCCTACGAGCGCTGACCGCGCCCCCAGGCGTGCTCGCTCAGCGCCCGCGCGGCGCGGGGCTCGGCCGCGTCGTAGTCGCGTGTGCGCCGGTCGCTCACCAGCAGGTTGGGCTGGCCGGGGACGCGGAACGTCGCGCTCTGGAGCCAGCGGTCCGGGGGATAGCCCTGACCATCGCGGCCGACCACCAGAGCGGTCTGGCCACGCTCCAGGATCTGGCGGGTGAGGCTGCGGTTGCCGCTCTCCAGCGCCCAGGCAGCGCGCTTGCGCGCGACCGCCGGCCACCACAGGTCCTGGATCGTGGCCTGGCGCAACATGAACGCGTTGGTGCGCATGTGCGGGTTGGGGAAGGGCGGGTAGCGCCCGGCGCGCAGCGGGCGCAGGGGGAGCGGGGCGCTGGTGAGCTGGCTCTCATAGGAGCCGGTGGCGCCCACCAGGCCGACACCGGTCGCGGAGAGGTGACCCGCGAGGGCATCCAGCCAGCCGTCGGCGAGGATCTCGCTGTCGGTGTTGAGAAAGCAGAGCGCCTCGGCGGACACCTGGTCGGCGACCTGCCGGTAGGAGCTGAGATCAAGACCCGTGGGAGCGATGGTCAGCTCACGGTGGTCGATCCCATCCAGAGCCCGTCGGACCTCGCCGAGGGCATCCTCATCCTCATAGCCCTTCCAGGCGACCAGCAGGGTGTGGTGGGTTCCGGCGGGGTGCGCGCGCAGCGACGCGCTGAAGCGCTCGATCGCCGCAGACCCCGCCCCCGCCCACGCGAGGTAGACGACGCAGATCTCCATCCGCGGTGATGTTGCCATGACGCGAAGCGCCGGCCGGGCACACGAGCATCTTGCGGGAGGCCCACTAGCCTCCGCGGCCGTGCACGTGGGCCTCAACCTCGTCTACCTCACCCCCCGCGCCACCGGCGGGACCGAGACCGTCGCCCGCGAGCTCATCCCCGAGCTGGTGGCGGCCGCGCCCGAGCACCGGTTCACGGCCTTCGTCAATCGCGACACGATCGGGACGCCCGGCCCGTGGTCCGATCTCATCGACGCGGTGGAGGTCCCGGTGCGGGCGCTCAATCGCGTCGAGTGGGTGCGCGGGGAGCAGCAGCTGCTCCCGGGTCTCGCTCGGCGGGCAGGGGTCGACCTGCTCCACAGCCTGGCCAACACCTCGCCGGTCTGGGGCCGCTTCCGACGCGTGGTGACGATTCACGACCTGATCTACCACGTGGTCCCGCAGTCAGGGGCGGGCATCCGGGCACGCGGGATGCGGATGCTGGTTCCGCTGGCCGCGCGGCGCTGCCAGCGGATCATCGTCGACGCGGCGGCGACCAGGGACGACCTGGAGCGCCTGGTGGGGATCTCCCCAGCCCGGGTCGACGTGGTGCCGCTGGGGTTCGGCCGTCCGGGCGGCGACATCCAGCCGGTGCCGGAAGCGGCGCTCCGAGAGCGGCTCGACGCCGGGGCGCGCCCCATCGTGCTCAGCGCGTCGGCCAAGCTGCCTCACAAGAACCTCATGCGCCTGCTCGAGGCGCTCGCCCTGATGCCCGCCCCGCGGCCGCTGCTCGTGCTGCCGGGCTACCCCACCCCTCACGAGGCCGAGCTGGCGGCGCGCGCCGCCGAGCTGGGCGTCTCGGAGGACCTGCGTCTGCTCGGCTGGGTCTCCGACGAGGAGCTCGAGGGCCTCTACGCCACCGCGTCGGCCTTCGTGTTCCCCTCGCTGTACGAAGGCTTCGGGCTGCCCGTGCTGGAGGCGATGGCCCGCGGCGTGCCGGTCGCCTGCTCGGACCGAGGCTCCCTCGCGGAGGTCGGCGGCGACGCCGCGCTGCACTTCGATCCCGAGTCCGCGGCGTCGATCAGCGCGGCGATCCAGACGCTGCTCACCGACCAGTCGGTGGCCGAGCGCCATCGCCAGCGAGGGCGAGCGCGGGTGGCGCGTTTCACCTGGCGCGCCACGGCGCAGGGCACCCTGGCCAGCTACGAGCGGACGCTGCGCTCGTCGGATCCGTAGACCCCGAGCACGATCTGGAGCGAGTGCTCGAGCGAGAACCGCTCGACGTTGGCGGCGAACCAGGCCTCGGTGCTCTGCCGCAGCGCCGGGCCGCCCTCGTGGACCCGGAGGATCGCCTCAGCCAGCGCCCCCGGGTGTGCCGACGGCGCAACGTAGCCGTTGCGGCCGTCGGTCACGAGCTCCACCGCGGCGTTGTCGGGACCGGCGACGACAATGCTCGGGGTGCCGCTGGCCGCCGCCTCGACGACGACCAGTCCGTATCCCTCACGGCGAGACGGGAGCAGCAGGCACAGCGCGCGGGCGATGGCGTCCTCGACCACCTCCGTGGCCACGAACCCGGGAACCTCGATGACGCCCTCCAGGCCGTGGGCGCGCACCTCGCGCTCCACGAGTTCACGCTCCGGGCCGTCGCCGAGGATGAGCGCCCTCAGCTCCGGGAGACGGGTGCGCGCCTCCGCGATCGCCGGCACGATCGCCGGGACCTGCTTCTCCGGGATGTGGCGGCCGGCGAAGACCACGAGCGGCTCGGCGGTGCGGATCGGCCTCGGCGTCTGCGGTCCCTGGTAGGCGCCGGCCAGCATGGTGATCTCCCCGCGCAGGCCTTCGTCGCGCAAGCGACGCGCGTACAGCTGCGAGAAGCAGAATGCGTGCTGCGGCACCCGTGCGCACAGCCTCTGCACCCGCGAGCCAACCCATCCTGCGACCCGTCCCAGGTACTCCTGCCAGTAGCCGGGACTCCACACCTCAAACCAATCGGTGGCGATGCGGTAGCGACGGGCCGGCGCCACCAGGGCCGCAGCCAGGAGCGAGAAATAGGGAAACGAGCAGGTGTGGACCACGTCATAGCGCTGGCCGTGCCGAGCCAGATGCCAGAGGACCCCGGCGCCGAACACGAGCGGCGGCAGGATCCGCCGCTGGCCGGGGCCGGAGTAGAGCTTCATCCGCGGGCCCACCACCCGCACATCGACGCCCTTCACGCCGTGCGGGGTGCCGCGATCCCATTGCCGCAGCGTCAGATAGGTAACCTCGTGGCCATCGGCGGCCAGCCGCTCGGCGAGACTCCGATACCAGCGCTCGGCTCCGCCGACGGTATGCGGAAACAGGCAGTCATAGACGAGACAGATGCGCATGACGGCGCCGCAGGTTCCCATATCCTTGCCACAGGGGTATCTGCCAACTGCGCGACCTTTGCGCCCGCCGAGCGTTGAAGCGCATGCCGGATCCCACACCATGAGCGCGATCGAGAACGAGACCACCCACCCAGACGCGGTGGCCAATGCCGAGGGCCTCAGCGTCTCCGTGGTCATCCCCTGCCTCAATGAGGAGGAGACGATCGCCGAGTGCGTGGGTCGAGCGCGCCGGGCCCTCGATGAGAGCGGCCTGACCGGCGAGGTGATCGTCGCCGACAACGACTCCGAGGACGACAGCGCCCTGTTGGCGTCAACCGCGGGCGCGATCGTCATCCACGAGCCCGAGCGCGGGTACGGCAGCGCCTACATGGCCGGCTTCCTCGCCGCACGTGGCGAGTACATCGTCATGGCCGATGCCGACCTGACCTACGACTTCGACGAGATCCCCCGCTTCGTGGGAGAGCTCGAGAAGGGCGCCGACATGGTCATCGGGAACCGGATGAAGAACATCCATCCCGGCGCCATGCCATGGCTGCACCGCTACATCGGCAATCCGCTGCTCTCGGGGTTCCTCAACCTGCTCTTCCGCACCGGCGTCGATGACGCTCACTGCGGGATGCGCGCATTCCGCCGCGACGTCCTTCCACGGCTGGATCTGCGCACGACGGGGATGGAGTTCGCCTCTGAGATGGTGATCCGGGCGGCCAAGGAGAACCTCCGCCTCGCCCAGTTCGACATCGAGTACCACCCCCGGGGCGGCGAGTCCAAGCTGTCGAGCTTCCGCGACGGCTGGCGACACCTGCGCTTCCTGCTCGTCCACTCCCCCAACCACCTCTTCATCTTCCCGGGCGCGCTGATGGCGGCGGTCGGAGCGATCGTCGAGTTCATCGTCATCGCCCGACTCGGCATCTTCGGCCGCGAGTGGGACATCCACGCTCTCATCGCCGGCGCCCTCCTGGCCATCGTCGGCACCCAGGTCGTCGCTCTCGGCGTCTGCGCTCACGCCTATGCGACCTACTTCATGGGCGAGCGTGACCGCTGGTTTGACCGCATGCGCGCCCGCTACAGGCTCGAGCACGGGCTGCTGCTCGGAGGCGTGATCCTGCTCGCCGGCGTCGTGGTGGGCGCGGTGATCGTGATCGAGTGGATCAACCACGGCTTCGGCAGCCTCGCCGATGAGAACCTCGCCGTGCTCGCGGCGACGCTCATCATCGTGGGGATCCAGATCTTCTTCAGCTCGTTCCTGCTGTCCATCCTGGGGCTGCGCCGTCGAGACGATCCGGGTCGTTACGTGGGCCGGTAGCCCGTGGTCGGCGGCACGCCGACCGTGATCGACACCGATCGGGACGCGGGGCCCGCATATCCTTGAGCGCGTTGCCGGCTCGATCGATGAGCGGTCCCACTGACGACAGGAGGCATATGCGCAGGCTGCAGACCCGTCTCGATGGCCCAGCCCTCTTCGAGCCGGCCGTTCTCGGTGATGAACGGGGCTTCTTCTGTGAGACGTACCGCCGGAGTGTGATGGGCGAGTTGGGCCTGCCCGAGGAGATGGTTCAGGACAACCAGTCCCGCTCTCGCGCAGGGATTGTCCGGGGAATGCATTTCCAGGTCGGTGCGGGTGCGGCAAAGCTGGTCCGTTGCGCGCGTGGCGCGATTCTCGACGTAGTCGTTGACATCCGTCGTGGATCGCCGACGTTCGGGCAGTGGGAGGGGTTCGAGCTGAGCGATGACAACATGCGCATGGCCTATTGCCCGATCGGATTCGCGCACGGGTTCTGCGTGCTGAGCGACGTCGCAGACGTGATCTACAAGCAGAGCAACTATTTCGCCGACGAAACCGAGCGAGGCATCAAGTACGACGATCCGGACGTCGGCGTCGAGTGGCCGGACCACATCGAGCTCATCCCCTCGGCACGGGACGCGAACGCGCCGCTGCTACGAGAGATCGCGGACGAGCTGCCGTTCGTGTACCAGCCCAGCCCGGGCTGATCAAGGCTGCGTGGGCCGCGCGCCGACGAGGCCCGCGTGCGCCATGTATCGCTGCAGCCCATCGCGCCAATCGGGGAGCGGGCTGAGACCGAGCGCATCCGCGCGGTCCCTGGCGAGGACTCCATTCAGGGGCCGATCGACACCGCCCGGGCCGATCACGGTCCTGGTCGGCTCAACTGAGACCTCGAGGCCGGCGAGGTCGACGATCATCTCGGTGAACTCGTGCCAGGAACACGCACCACCGGCGGTCACGTGCACGAGGCCGGAAGCGCCGCGCTCAACGGCCTCGATCAGGGCGTCGGCAAGGTCCGCCGAGTACGTCGGCTGGAGGAGCTGGTCGGACACCACCTTGAGCTCGCCCTGATCTCGGGCCCGTGCGAGCATCCGCTGAACGAAGCTGCCGCCCTTCGAGGCGCTGCCGTGCAGCCCATAGACACCCGCCGTACGGGCGACGAGCGCGCCCGAGCCATACGCGAGCGCCGCATGCTCGCCCGCAAGCTTGCTGATCGCATAGATCGATCGCGGAGCCGGCAGGTCCGTCTCCCGGTAGGGCTGTGGCCCGCGCCCGTCGAACACGTAGTTTGTCGAGAGGTGCACCAACTTCGCGTCACGACGCCCCAGTTCGCGCACCGCGTCGACGTTCACCGCAAACGCTCGGTCCGCGTCAACCTCGCACTGGTCGAGGTTGTGAAATGCCGCGCAATTGAACACAACATCCGGCTGGACCTCCGAGAAGACGCGATCGACGGCCCCGTAGTCGGTGATGTCGAGCTCTGCGCGGGAGAAGCTGGCGGCCTCGCTGCCCAGCCGGCTCTTGAGATCCGATGCCAGCTGGCCACCCCCGCCAGTGATCAATGCCCTCACAGCACCGTCGCGAACTTGTCGAGTCCCGGCTTGATCTCGGTGAGCAGCTCCAGCCATCGGATGTTGTAGTGACGCGGATCGTTCAGGTACGCGTGATCTCCGAAGTCGATCCGACCCAGCAGCTCCGTGACGGCCTCCAGCACGGATCGTCGAGGTATGAAGCCGAGCGTGCGAGAAAGCTTCGCGTTGGTGCACTCGTAGTCCCGAAGCAGCCCGGGTGCCTCGACCTCCACCAGCTGAATCGGACGACCCGATAGCTGGACCGAGCCGGCCACCAGCATCGCCAGCTCGCGGATCTGGTAGTTGGAGTGCAGAACGTTGAAGATCTCGCCGGACACGAGTTCCTTCGGGGCCTCGTACGCAGCAATCATCGCGTCGGCGCAATCACGCACGTCGACGAGTGGCCGCCACATCCAGCCGCCGCCGTGGAGCATCAGCCGGCCACTCACCAGCGCGTCCTTGACGAACGTATTGACGACGAGGTCGAAGCGCATCCGCGAGCTGTGGCCATAGACGGTGCCGTTGCGGAGCAACACCGCGCCCAGCCCGTCCTGGGAGAGCTCGAGCAGCTTCTCTTCCGCGTACCGCTTCGAGATCGCGTAGGCCGCACGTGGCTCCACCTCGGCCGACTCGTCATGGATCCCGGGTGGGAGGCCGTCGTACAACGAACATGATGAAGCGAAGACAAAGCGGTCGATGCCACGCTCGAGGCACATCCGGCCGAGATGCTCGGTCGCCAATGCGTTCATCTGCCAGTTGGCCTCGGGGTCGAACTCGGCGGTCGGATCGTTTGACAGCCCGGCCAGGTGGATGACGCCGTCGACGTCATCCAGCGCGCCCTCCGGGAGGTCGCGAACATCCCCGACGAGCAGATCGATGGCGTCCCGGAACTCCGTCAGCGGATCCTCTCCGAAGTACAGCCGATCGAGCACACGAACGCGGTACCCCCGCCGCAGCAGCCGCGGCACAAGGACACACCCGATGTACCCCGCGCCGCCGGTGACGAGGATCAGCTGACCAGGCGCCGGCGCGGCCGGAGCCAGACCGTTCGTCCGGCCTTTGTCTGAGGATTCCAAGTCGGGATTCATAGGGACGTCAGATTAGCCGCCGCACCCACCGGAGGTACGGCACGCATACGGTATTGGCGAGCGACGCGCCGGCGCGGGGCAGCAGCGCCGAGTCCAACCGCATGTCAAACAACGCAAACAACTCCGCATCGGTTCGGCGACGGGTCCGCGCCACTGCCCGACGCTGCCCTGCGACGCGGGCGCGTAACGACACCACGGACGCATAAGCAGCCAGCTTCTCTCGGAGCCACCCCTGGAGCGCGGCGACGACGAGCAGTCCGGCCTCACTGAGAACCAGCAGCGGGGTCAGCAACACCAGCGTGCGAACCTCGTAATTCGCCAGCAGCGTGAACAGCCGGTTGCGCTCGAGATAGAACCACTTCTTCCCGCGGCGGCCGAACTCATACCCGTGGGACACAACTGCTCGAGGCTCGTACACGACGCGGTAACCCGCCAGGTTGGCGCGCCATCCGAGATCGACATCGTCGTAGTAGAGGAAGAACTCATCGACGAAGCCTCCCAGCGCCAGAAACGCGCTCCGGCGAATCAGACAGCACGCGCCCGAGACGACGAGCACATCGCGTGACTCGCCGTCCTCGCGCGGCAGCCCATAGCCGCCGGATGGCGAAATCCCGATCGGGTGCACGGGATTGGCGCCCGCGTTGCGGGTTCTGTGATCGGCGAGCAGGATCTGCGCACCGACGACGGCAATCGACGGATCCGCGTCCGCCGTTGCGATGAGTCGTTGGAGGCAGTCGGGCTCTGCCTCGGAGTCCGGATTGAGACAGAGCAGAAACTCTGCGCTCGTCTGCGCGGCGGCAAAGTTGATCGCCGGCGGATAGCCGAGATTCCCTGGCGCCACGATCGCGTTGACCGACGCGTGATAGCCGCCGACCTCGCGGGCCAGGCGCCCACCGCCATTGTCGATGAGCAGGATCTCCTCGGGCGGACGGGCTTGGGACCGGAGTCCGTCGATCGCCGCTCTGAGTTGCGCAGCGGTCTCGTCGTAGCAGACGATGACAGCCGCAACTGTGCTCAACAGTCCCTGGCCAACGAACTACGTTCGCAGATAGGGATTGGCGACGGCCTGGACCGTTGCGGGAGTACGGATGGCGTTTCGCCGGGGGTGGTCGAGCACATGGAGCTTGTACATATGCGCCAGCCATTCGGCATGTTTGAAGACCCGGCCGTGCACGAGCTGTCGATCGAACTCGATCTTGCGGAACTCATGGTCCTCGTTGAACTCCGAGATCGCCAGCAGCTCACCGGCGTAGCGTGAGTGGGTCGGCAGCGCGAGGTCATCGACGTAGAGCGGGACGTAGGGGAGGTAGCAGGCCGGGTCACCCGTGAACAGCTTCAGCGCGTGCTTCGACGACTCGTAGAGGTCGACGTCAAGCGTCGCGAAGCCGACCGGCGCGTCGGCCGTGAGCTCGTCGACGAAAGCAGTCATCGTCTCTCGCACATCACCCAGCACGAGCCTGCCGTTCGGGGGCAACGTCGCCGCGACTGCCTGGGTATCCATCGGGTACTCCCCGCTCCCGTAGAGCTCGGGATGATCACGAAAATCCGTCGCCGGCGGCAGGCCGCTGCCGGTGTCGAAGCCGACAATCTGAAACGAAACCCCGGTCGTCTTCTCGATCCGCGCCCCGAGCTGGCAGAGATTGATCAAGCCGGTGCCCGATCCGACCCCGAGTTCCACGACTGTCACCCGGCGCAGGCCCAGCCCACGCGCAATGTCAGCCGCCTGCAGAAGTCCGTAGGCGTGCTGCTGGCGGACGAGCAGGTCGAACGCGATCCGCGCCCGCGTCGTGCCCATAACGGCGACGAGAGCAGCGATGGCGTTCAGATGCAGCGGCTCGGTCAACCGCTCCACCGCGATTCGCTTCCAAATGTCCCGGCGCCGCAGCAGGCTGCCAATCAATCCCATCGGCGCAAATCTAGCCGATGGCCCGCCCGCCCCCCAGGCGAGCAATCCGGTACAACCGAGCGATGGAGGCCCCGTCTGTACTTCGCCGTTCCCAAGGACCGCACAGGGTCGGTGAGACGGCGTGAATGACGACATCACTGTCGTGATCACCTGCTTCAACTACGGCGTGTTCCTTCCCGAGGCGGTCGCCAGCGCACTGGAGCAGGAAGGTGGCTCGCCCAAGGTGACCGTCGTCGATGACGGCTCTACCGACGCTCTGACTCAGGAGGCGTTCGGGCGGCTGCCGGAGGACGTCACACTGATCCAGCAGGCGAACGCCGGCTTGTCGGCCGCTCGCAATGCCGGCCTCAGGGCAGCAGATACGCCGTACCTGATCGTGCTCGACGCCGATGACCGCCTCACCCCGGCCGCGCTGAGGCTGATGCGCCAGTCGCTGGACGGCGACCCGCAACTCGGCTTCAGTTACGGCGTTGCCCGCTTCTTCGGCGCTTGGGAGGGCACCCTTCGGTTTCCGCCGTATGACGGATACAAGCTCCTCTACCGCCACATCGTGGGATCCACGGCGCTGATGCGCCGTGAGCTGTTCGAGGACGTCGGCGGGTTCGATCCGGTCTTCTCGGCCTATGAGGATTGGGAGTTCTGGGTCCACGCTCTGGCTCACGGCTGGCGTGGCAAGGCGATCGAGGATGTGACGCTCCTCTACCGGCGCCACGGTCATACGATGTTCACCGACGCCCGCGCGAATTATCGCCACTGGTACCGGATGCTGCGAGCCAAGCATCGAGTCCTGTACGACACGACGGGTCGCCGGCGGCTGGCAGCCGAGTCTGACCTTGGTCCGATCGGACGCGCGATCTACCGGTGGTGGTGGGGCGCCCGCCCGCTGCCCGCTCGGCTCGAGGGAGCGCTCCATGCTCTGCTCTGGCGTGCGGGGCGGCATCACCAGCATGAAGCGCCGGCTCGCTGATACGGAGGGTGTCAGGCCCGCGTCGCCACGGCCATGACCGTGTCACACAGCCACCGCTCGCGCAGCGCGCGCGCGTATTCGGCGTTCACACCTTCGTCGAGCAGGTCGGTGTACGCGCCCAGACCGCCCGGCTTGCCCAGGCGCAGCCAGTGGATGTGGTTGGAGATGTCGTAGCGCTGCACCGGGACGGTCTCCACCTCGTCAAAGCCCGCCATCTTCAGCACCATCGTCAGCGTCTGCTGCGAATAGTTGAAGTAATGGGCCTTCTGCCAGTAGAAGCGGTCAAACGCGTCCACCTGCCAGTACCGCACCAGCGCATCGTCGACGTTGGGCACCTCGATCGCGAGGTGCCCGCCCGGGTTCAGCAGCTCGCGCCACTGGCTCAGCTCCGCGACCGGATCCCTCATGTGCTCGACAACGTAGTAGGCCAGGACCAGGTCAAAGCGCCGCCCCTCGACCGCGCTGCGGTCGGCATGGGCCTCGATGCCCAGCCGTGTCTTGGCGAACTCCCGGAAGGCGTCGCCGGGCTCGATGCCCACCAGTGAGTCGCCCACCCGGTCGCGGAGGGCCTCGAGCAGGAAGCCGGTGGCCGTGCCCATCTCCAGCACGCTCATCCCCGGCGTCAGCCAGGGTTCGAGCAGGGCGCGCCGCCGCTCGCCCTCGGGCATCCATTTCTGGAAACTCTGCTCAGGATCGGCGCCGCCGGCCTGGCCGCGCGCGGCCATGTACTCGGCGAACTGGGCGCCATAGAACGCCTGCTCCTCCGCCTCGGTCATGATCGGGTGCAGGAAGACGATCCCGCACTCCGAGCACTGGTACTCGGCCGCCCCTTCGGCTTCCCAGACGGTGTCCACGATCCGGCGCCGGACCCCGGCGTGCCCGAACGGGCACGGCACGTCGACAACCGGCGCGTCTGGCGAGAAATCAGCCAACGGGCTCGGCGGCGATTGCGGTCCGGGCGGCGTCGATCGCGGCGAGCGTGCCCAGGTTGTCGCGCCCGGAGGCGATCAATGGTTCGTGGTCGATCACGGCGGCGCGGAAGTTTTGCAGGATCGCGGTATCCGCGATGTCGTACTGCGCCTGGTAGGCGCGGTCGGCGGGAGCCACCTCGGCGGTCAGGTCGACCGGTTCGCCCTGCGCGCCGCGCAGCGACAGCCACAGCGGAGGCTCGAAGTAGTCGGTGTCGTTGTAGATGGTGCCCAGCTCCCCCTCCACCTGGAGCGACTCCTGCGGGATGTGGGCGTTGCGCGAGGAGAAGGAGGCAACGTAGGAGATCCCGAGGCCGGACTCGGTCTCGAGCCACAGATCGTTGATCGAGGGCACCCGGTAGCGGCTCCACGACGGCCGGGTGGCGCGGCCCTCCACGCGCACGATCTCCTCGCCCAGGACGTAGCGGAACAGGTCCAGATGATGCACTCCCATCGCCCACAGGATCGGATCGGGCTCGTCGAACAGGTAATCGGGGAGGTGGGGCTGCTCCCGATCTCTCAGGTACCGGAAGACGACGTGGGAGACGGCGCCGATCCGCTGCTCCTCGAGCGCCCGCTTGAGCGCCTGCCCGGCGCTCCGGGTCCGCCAGTTCTGCACCACCCCGAGCAGCCTGCCGGCGGCTTCCGAAAGCTCGGCCAGCTCCCGCGCCTCCTCCAGCTCGGTGACGAACGGCTTCTCGACCAGGACGTGCAGGCCCGCCTCCAGCCCGGTCCGGACCGCCCACCCATGAGCGGCGATGATCGGGCAGGCCAGGAGGGCGTCCGCGCGCGTCGTGGCGAGCATCTCGTCCAGGTCGGTGAAGCAGCGGCCGGAGTCGACGTGCCCCTCTGCCACCGATGCCTCGAGCGCCTCGGGCGCCGGGTCCATCACGCCGGCCAGCTCAAACCCGGGGAGCTGGGAGAGGTGGCGCTGCCAGACGCGGCGGGAGCGCATCCCCGCGCCGCACACGGCGACTCGCAGGGTGTCAGGGGCGGACGGCACGGGCCCAACTTAGCATCGCCTCCAGCCCCTCCCGGAGCTCGGTGCGAGCGCTCCAGCCGAGCGTCTGGAGGGTGTGGACGGGGTCCGCCGACAGCGCGAACTGGTCCCCGGGCGTACGCGTCTCGAGCTCTCTCACCGGGTGGTCGGGCACGCCCAGGAGCTCGAGCATCTGGGTCAGCAGCGCCTGGATCGAGGTGCCGACCCCGGTGCCGACGTTGAACGGGCCCGAGGCCTCCCGGCTGCCCAGCGCCCGCAGCCACGCCTCCACGCAGTCGTCGATGAAGACGAAGTCGCGCACCCGGTCCAGCGGCCCCCGGACCTCGATCGGCGCGCCCGCGATCGCCATCGCCAGGAAGATCGAGACCATGCCCTGGCGCATCTCCGCCAGGTCCTGCCCCGGGCCGTAGATCGAGAACATCCGCAGCGAGATCCCCCGGACGCCGGGGGCGATCGCCAGCGCGTGCTCGGCGGCCAGCTTGGAGGCGCCGTAGAACGAGATCGGGCGGGGAACGGTGGTCTCGGCCACCGGACTCTCGGCCACGTCGCCGTACACGCCCATCGAGGAGGCGTGCACCAGCAGCGGGATCCCGCGCTCCCGCGCCCACTCCGCGAGCGCCACGGTCGACCGGGCGTTGGCATCGAGGTCGAGCTCCGGGATCGTCAAAGGACTTCTCCCCCGAGGATTGGCCGGCCAGGTGGCAGATCGCCGTGTAGCGCTCCGGCGGCAGGCGCGCCGTCGCCCCGCGCGCGCCGAGATCGACCTCGATCAGCTCGGCCGCGGCCGGAACGTTGCCCGCCGACCCGGTCGAGAGGTCGTCGACCACGTCGACGCTCCACCCGTCAGCCAGCAGCGCGTGGGCCAGATGGCCTCCGATGAACCCGGCGCCGCCGGTGACGAGCGCTCGGGGCATCGCGTGGATGTTGCCATGAGGGCCGCCGGTACGCTTGCCGGAGATGGTCCAGCCCGTCCGGGACGGAGAGCCCGTCATCGAACCCACCGTGGTGACCGCCGACGACAGCGCGACCTCGGACCCGATCACCGAGGCTGCCGAGGCGGCACGCGCGGGCAAATCGCTAGGCGGGCGGATCGCGTCGGGAACCGTCGTCCAGCAGGCGGGTCAGGCGGTCGGCCTGGTCGTGGGCCTGGCGCTGGCGACGGCACTGGCCCGCCAACTCACGCTTGCTCAGTTCGGGGTCTACGGCTTGATCACCTCGATGGCGACGTACGTGTTCTTCGCCCTGGGCAGCGCTGAGACCGCCGCGATCAGGTCACTCTCGGCAGCGACCGACCAGCCGCAGCGAGACCGTTCCTACACGACCGCGATCATCGTGTACAGCCTGCTCGGTCTGATTGCGGGGCTCCTGATCGCCACCGTGGGCCAACTGCTGGTGGACGCCTTCCACATCACGAACGCCCTGCGCCACCAGGCCCGCATCGGAATCCTCGCGCTGGCCGCGGCGACCGCCGTCGGGTTCCCTCTGCGGCTGCACCAGGACCTGCTGCGCGCCAACCACCGGTTCGCCCTGGCCGGGGCCGCCGAGGGCCTTGGGTGGTGCGCCCTCGGGGGGACCGTGATGGTCCTGCTGTTCGTCGTCCACGCCCCGATCTGGGCGTTGGCGGCCGCCGGCGGCGCGATCCCGGCGTTCCTCGGGCTGGCGGCCCTGGTCGTCGTCCGGGTGGCCCGGCTGAAGTACCACCTGCGGCCACATCTCGTCAGCCGCGCTGACCTGCGTGGCTTCCTCGGCGTGTCGGCGTACATGTTCTTCATCTCATCCAGCGACGTCCTCATCAACTCGCTCGATCGCACGGTGCTGGCGGCGTTTCGCCCGGCGGCGACGGTCGGCCTGTACGAGGGGGCCATACGGCTCAACAACCTGGTGCGGGCGTTCACCGGGTCGCTGTCGGTGACGCTGCTCCCGGTCAGTTCGCGCCTCGCCGCCGAGGGAGATCGTAGTCGCGAGCGTGAGCTCCTGGTGCGCGGAACGCGCTACATGCTCGCCGCGGTGGTCCCACCCACCGTGACACTGATGGTCCTGGCCGATCGTCTCTTGGCCGCGTGGCTGGGTCCGAAGTTCGCTGCCGCCGGCCCGGCCGTGGCCATCTTCCTGGTCTGGTGGCTGGTGGCGCCGAGCAGCTCGGTGGCAAACACGCTGATGATCGTCGACTCGCGCTTCAACCGGCTCGCGCTGTTCTCCTGGACGATCGCGATCGTGAACCTTGTGGCGTCGCTGGCGCTGACTCCGCTGCTGGGTCTGAACGGCGTCGCCGCCGGGACCACGCTCGGATACCTGTCCGTGTTCCCATTCTTCATGCGCTACGCGCTGCGGCGTCACGAACTGCCGGTGGGTGAGTTCACCCGCGTCGTCTGGCTGCCCGCCTACGGGATGGGAGCCGTCCTCGCCGTCGCGCTGCTCGTCGTACGCCAGGTCGTGTCGCTCAACAGCCTGCCCATGGTGCTGGGGATCGCCGTGGGCGGCATCCTCCTGTCCTGGGCGGGGTTCTACGCGCTCCTCCTGTCCTCAGAGGAGCGGGCGATGTTCAGGCGGATGGTCGGGCGCTGAGCCCGGACCGGGTGGCGAACTCGCGCACGCGCGACAGGCCCTCGGACAGCTCAGGCGCGGAGACCGCATATGAGATCCGGACGTGATCCTCGAAGCCCTCGCCGAAGACCCCGCCGGGGACGAGCGCCACTCCGGCGTCCTCCAACAGCCGGATCGCCGCCTGCTCCCCGGTGACGCCCGGGATCTGGAGGCGCGGAAAGGCGTAGAACGCCCCGTCAGGGGCGCCGAGCCTGACGGTGTCGAGGTCGCCGAGGCCGGCCAGCACGTCGCGGCGGCGCTCGCCGTACTCGCGAACCATCGCGTCGGTGTGCCCGCCGCCCTCGCGCAGCGCGGCAACCGCGCCGGCCTGGGCGAATGCCGGCGCGCACACGCTCAGATGCTGATGGACGACGTTGATCGCGGCCGCGAGCGGCGGGGGAGCGATCGCCCAGCCGACCCGCCATCCCGTCATCGACCAGGTCTTGGAGCACGAGTCGGCGATCACCGTCCGCTCGGTCATCCCGGGCTCGGATGCGATCGAGCGGTGCTGTGCGCCGTCATACACGAAGCTCGCGTAGATCTCGTCCGACAGCACGAGCAGGTCTCGTTCCCGGCAGAGCGCGGCGAGCGCCGCCACGTTCTCGGGCTCGATCACGGCTCCGGTCGGGTTCGAGGGGCTGGAGACGACGAGGAGCCGGGTGCGCGGGGTGATGGCCGCCCGGACGCGTTCAGGGTCGGGCTGAAAGCCGTCCTGCGCCCGGCACGCGACGTGCACGGGCACCCCGCCGGCCAGACGCACGTGTCCATCGTAATGTGGCCACGCCGGATCGAGCACGATCGCCTCATCTCCTGGCTCGACGATCGCCAGCACGGCCGCCGCCACGGCCTCGCTGCCGCCCGCGGTGACCACGATCTCGGCGTCCGCCCGACCGGTGCGATCGGCGATGGCCGCCCGAAGCTCCGGCAGGCCGCGGTTGGCGGTGTAGTGGACCGTGCCGGCCTCGAGCGCCGCCACCGCCGCGCGGACCGCCACCGGGGGCGAGCCGAGATGGGGGCGTCCGATCTCGAGGTGGACGATGTGGCGGCCCTCGCGCTCCAGCTCAAGCGCGCGATCGAACACCGCGCGGATCCCGGACGGACGCGGTCGCTCAGCCATCTGTGGGCGCGAGCGCGCCGAGGACGAGATAGTCGGGATCGCCGGCGACACCGCGGCGGGCGAGGTCGGCCATCCGCCGGGCTCGGATCAGGTTGACCTCACCACGGCCCAGGGTGGCGGCGGCCACTGACCCGTCATGGCGGCCATCGCGATCCAGCCGCATGAAGTACGCCGTGTGGGCGGGATAGTCGAGGTTGCGGACGTTGTAGGTGATCTCGGTCTCACGCCGCTCACCGTCGATCACCGACACGCCGGCGAACGTCTTCAGGTACCGGTAGGGGACCCCGAGCATCTGCTCGACATGGTGTAACAGCGCCGAGTGAGACCCGATGCCGATGTTGCAGATCGCCCCGTCGGCGTCGACCAGGCGCGCGTACACGCAATCCTCCCCGAAGCAGCTCGCTGGCACCCCAGAGGTCATCTCCTGCGCCCGGGGGCCGATCGCGATCACCGAGAAGATGGGGTCGAGCGATCGGCGCACGTCGGGATGGCGCCACAGCGCATTGGGCAGGAGCCCCATGTCCTGAGTCGGCGGCGTCGTCGCCGGATCGAACGGCTCGTCCTTGGTGTAGCTGTACGTGTAGGCCGGCAGGATCCACGTCCCCGTGCCGTCGGTGGCCTCGCGGAACGCCGAGAGGAACATCTCGGCGATGGCCGCCTGCTCGAGCCCGCATTCGGGGACCCCGAGCATGGCCACGCTGGAATGGCTGAACACGACATCGCCGGGCCGCACGCCCACCTCGCTCAGCGCACGGACGATGTCCGCTCGTCCGTAGTGCGCAGCCGTCGTCATGCGGCGGCTGAGCGCGACTCCTCGACCAGGGCCGCGAGCCCGGAGATCGAGCAGAAGCGCGGATCCTGCATCTCGGCCGGGTCGAGCCAGACTCCGAACTGCTCCTCGATCCCGACGAGCAGCTGCACGATGCCGAGCGAGTCGAGCAGCTCGAGCGTCACATAGTTCTCGTCGAGCACGTCCTGCACACTCCGGTCGCCGAGCTTGCCGTTCTCCTCGAAGTAGCCCACCAGCCAACGCAGCGCGTCACTCATCGCGCTCCGCCCTCCGCGGCGCCTGGAGCAGCTCCACGAGCTCCCCACTGGGTCCTTCCACGATGGCGACCACCGCCGTCCGAGTGCCGATCTGCTCCGTCCACGAAGGCGTGAACCTTAACAGCAAGCCGGTGCGGCGCAGTCGCTCGAGCTCGGGCTCGATGGCGGTGGTGAGAACCGTCACGAGGACACATCCATCGGCATCGACGGACGTTGCGGGACGGACACCATCGCTCCGCACCAGCTCCAGGGTCAGCCTCCACCCCGGCAGCATCGCTCGAGCCTCCAGCAGGCCGTCTGCCCGCGGCGAGAATCCGAGCGCGTCCCAGAAGGCGCGGCTGCGCTCCAGGTCGCCGGCGCGGACGCGGACGTGGCCGTCGAGCTCATACACGGTGTCACCGGCGGGCGGCGCACCCTCATAGCAGGTCAACTCGACCGCGCCGCCCTCAGGCGGTGTCAGGTGCACCATGTCCAGGGCGCGGCGGGGGGTGGCCTGAAGTGACACCTTCGCCGCGTGGTTGGGGAGCGACCGGACCCGGAACGTCTCCCGCCACCCATCGGCGACATACGGTGCGGAGGCCTGGTCGAGATCGGCGACGTTGAGGACGATCTGGGCGACGCCCACGATCATGCCCGCCGCCGAAGCTCGAAGAACCACCAGGGCGGGAACTCGGCGGCGAACGCGAGAGCGCGATCCGCGTCCGGCGCCTTCGCCGCCTCCGTTGACGCGGCGAGCTCCCGGATGCGGGTGATGGCCAGGCCCGCAGCCTCGGCGGTCCGGCTGATCTGCTCGAGCGTCGGCGTCACCCCGGAGTGGCGATGCCGGTACTCGGTGAGGATCGTGAAGGGCGCTCGGGGTCCCCCAGCCAGGGCTGCTGCCAGAACACGCCGTTGGGCTCGAGGATCTCGATCCGCCCGTCCGGCGCGAGCAGTCCGGCCAGGCTTTGCATCAACGCGACCGGATCGAGCTCGAGGCCCGGGTCGTACGGGTGGAAGTAGAACATGAGAACGTCGCTGAGGAAGATCCGGTCAAAGCGCTCCTCCGCCAGCGGGGCGAGCCCGTCCTCGATCGGAAGGACCAGCTCCCGGAATTCGCACCGTTCGTCCAGGCCGTCGTCCCGGGCGAGGCGCCGCGCCGTCTCGAGGTGATCGAGATTGATATCGAGCCCCAGGACCGTCGCACCGTGGCGGGCGAACAGCCGGGAGAAGAGCCCTGGGCCACAGCCGAAGTCGAGGATCCGCTCCCTGCCAGCCCGGCTTGCGCGTAGTAGGCCGTCGCGAACTCCCACTGCACGTCGCGATACAGCCCGGCGCGCGGCTCGCGGCGGTCGTCGGTGAACTTCTGCTCGACCCACCAGTCGTCGACGCTCGACCGCCTCAGCCGCATCAGGACGTACTCCCCGACGCGCTGGTGGATATTCCCCTGGTGGCCGCGATCGATCACGTTCAGTCGCCGACCGGTCAGGTACTCCCGATAGCGAGCGGCGTCGTCGACCACCAGCATCAGCCGCCGGGCCAGGGCCAGAGCATCCTCGCGCGAGACCGGGTCGACGCCCTCGAGCGTGACCGAGCGGTCGAGGCCGGACGGGTCCTCGAGGAGCCCGTCCTGAAAACGGCGGCCGCGAGGCGTCGCGGACCCGGACGAGCGCGTCCGGCGGGTCAGAGGGCGACCCCAGCAGCTCCAGGAACGCGCTGTCGCCGACCGCGTGCGTACGGGTCGACGGGTTGCTCACCAAGAACTCGCCGCGGCGAAGTGGCGAGATCACCACCTCGCCCGGCACCATCGGGCCCGTCATGTGAAGGCGATCACCCGCATCGGCGCGCCATCGGCCCCCTCCACCGGCAGCGGGAGCGCGAGCAGGAAGACCTCCTCGCCGAGCGCCGCCAGGTTGGTCAGGTACTCGAGCAGAACGACACCCGCACCCAGCAGGAGCTGATGGTTGGGGCTGTCGACGTCGCTGTCCTGGCCGTGCGCCGGATTGTCCGGCGACGGCGTGTCCATCCCGAGGACATCGACGCCGGAGTCGAGCAGCCACTGGCACGCCTCGAGGCTGAGATACGGCGAGTCCGTGTAGAAGCCCAGATCGACGAAGCGCCGCGACCAGTCGAACCGCAGGAGCACACGGGAATGGCGGGGCGGTCCGCCCAGCGCGCGCTCCGTCGCCTCACGCGAGACCTCCGAGAGCGGCCGGATGTGACTGAGGTCGGCGACCTGGGCCGGCCCGACGAGGCGCTCGAGGGCGATCGACTCGACGGCGCCCCCACCGGGGATGAAGTGAAGCGGCGCGTCGAGGTGGGTGCCGGTGTGCGTCCCGAGGACCAGCCGCCGCGTCATGCGTCCCTGGTCCTCGTGACGAGCGAGCACGGTCACCTCAGGGGTCGGATGGTTCGGGCTCGGGAAGCTCACCATCCCCTGGCGGATCGGGTGGGTGAGGTCGACCGGCGTACGCCCGTTCGCCTCGCCCCCACCAGGCCAGGCGATCTGCGCCGACGCGTTCGTCACCTCATCGGGAGCGTCGATGGCGAAGCCCTTCTTTCGCTCGGGCAGGCCGAGCACGTCGATCACCATGTCGCGCAGAGCGCCCTTACGAACCTTGCCGGTGGGCGTCATCGGCATCTCGTCGATGTGCACATACACATCCGGGGCCGGCGCGGACACCGACGCGGCACGCGCCTTGAGCGACGACTCGACCTGGTCGAAGGCCGCACCGTCGCGGGTGGCGACCACGGCGGCGATCTGCTCGCCGAGTATCTCGTGCGGGACGCCCACCACGACCAGCTTCTCCACGCCATCCGTGTCCTCGAGAGCGTGCTCGACCTCGACGGCGCTGACGTTGAGGCCGCCCCGGATGACGATGTCCTTCTCGCGACCGGTGATCCGCAGTTCGCCATCGGCCTCCAGCACGCCGATGTCACCGGTCGGGAGCCATCCGTCATCGTCGACCGGGTTGCGGAGCGCCGGTCCGCTGGACTCATCCCATGCCTCCAGGTAGCCGAGCATCGTGTCGGGAGATCGGACCAGGATCTCGCCCGGGGCGCCAGGCGTCGCCGCGACGCGCAGTTCGACCCCAGGCAATGCGGCGCCGACGGCGGCACGCCGGGCGGGCCGCGCCGCGGTGGAACTGGTCAGCAACAGCGTCTCGCTCAGGCCGTAGCTGTCGTGGATGGCAACCCCGTACTCACGCTCGAACTCCTCGCGCAGGTCGGGGTCGAGCGGAGCGGTGCCCGAAGCGACGTGGCGGACATGCTCGCGACAGAAGGTGCGGCCGGAGTCGCCGCGGTCCACCTTCAGGAGCATGGCCATGATCGTCGGGACCAGCCACAGGACATCCACGCCATGCTCGTTGAGGCACGTCCCAGTAGCGCAGCACCGACTGGGCGTCGAAGGCGCGATCGAGGACCACGCTCGCCCCGATGCGCAGCGGGAGCAGGATCAGGTTGTAGTAGCCCGCCATGTAGGTCATCGGCAGCGAATGGTGGAATCGATGACTCTCGTCGAGCTCGTTGGCGGTGGCATAGCGCACGGCGTTATCGCTGAAGTCGCGCAGGCGGTGGCCGACTCCGCGCGGCGTGCCGGTCGAGCCCGAGGTGAAGTGAACGGCGAGCAGGTCGCCGTCGTCCATGCCCTCAAACGGCCGGAGATCCGAGGCGCGGAAGGCTCCACAGATCGAGCTCGCCGGGCCGCTGTCGGCGACATCGATCGACGTCGTCATGACGCCGAGCTCGCCGGCGACCGTCGCTAGCGCGTGCGACGCCGACCCGGTGAGCGCCAGGCGCGGCTGGGAGCGCGTCAGGATGTCACGCAGCTCGCGCCGCCCGAAGCCGGACCCGAGCGGGACGATGACGATCCCGGTCAGCAGCGCGGCCTGGTAGACGAGCGCCAGCTCAACGCCGTTGGGCAGCGACACCGCGAGCCGGTCGCCGCGATTCAGGCCCAGCTCGCGCAGCGCGCCGGCCAGGGCAAGCGCCCGGTCGCGCGCCTCGCCGTGCGTCAACTCGCGACCGCCCTTCGGGTCGATCAGGAACGGGCGCGACGCGTGGCGGTCGATCGCGGCCGACAGGTCGCCGATCGCACTCACAGCGGCGCGGCCTCGAGCCGCGGGATCGCGTCCAGCGCCCGAAGCCACCGGGGCAGCTGGTCGCGGTAGGCGTCCTCCCGGCGCAACACCACGGCCGAGGGCGGAACGGGCGCGCCCTCCCGCGCCCCGAGGAACACCGCGCGCTCGGCTCCCGGCCCGGTGACCGAGCCGAGCGGGCCGGCCACTACCGCCGCCGACATCTCCACATCGGGAACCTCGCGGCCGACGCGGATCACGTCGGCGACGGCGGACAGGCGCGTGGCAAGCGCGTCGACGAGGCGGCGTGGCATAGGTGCCCGGATCCGCCACGATCACACTCTCCGAACCGTCGGCCGCGGTCACGGCCAGCCCGGCGTCGGCGAGGTACTCGAGTTCCAGCTCGGCCGAGCGATACGGGACCAGGCTGCCCGGGAGCGTCCTGGCCAGAGCCGCGAGCGTCCGGCGATCGGCCCCGTCGACCAGGCCGAGCCGGATCCGGGAGACGTCGTCGCCCAGGGCGGCGATCGCGGCATCGCTGGAGCCGAAGCGCAGGCGCCCGAGTGCCATGTGCGCATCCTCGAGTACGAACTCCGTGTTGACCGCCTCCTCGTCGAGGCCGGGGCTCGGCACGAGGTCGAGCACCACGGCGAGATGCCGCTTGGCGGCGACGACCTCCAGCCCATCGATCAGCTCGCCGACGGCCTCAGGACGGGTGGCGATCCGGCGCGGACCGAAACGCAGGTCGGAGAAGCGCGCGACGTCCTGGCGGACGACCGGACGTCCCGTGTCGCCGAGCCGCTCCACCGTCTCCTTCAGCAGCGCATCCGGCAGACGCATCATGTCCTGCCGGCCGAGCTCGACGATCAGACGATACGGATTGATCCCCGCCTCCTCGGCGGCCCGCTGGGCGCGCGACAGGTAGGAGGAGTGAAAGCGGCCGTACCCCAGCGCAACGGCGGTCATCGTGTGTGGGTGCAGATGTTCGGCCAGCGGCAGCAGGTAGGTCTCGGCGATGTCGACGATGTCCATCGCGTCGACGCCGCAGTCGACGCCGAGCCGATCGAACACCGCAGCCATGACCTCGGTGGGCACGTTGCCCGAGCTACGGCCGATCCCGTACACGCTGGTGTCCACGAACCTCGCTCCGGCCTCCCAGGCGGCGACACTGTTGGCAACCGCAAGGTGCAGGTTGCTGTGGCCATGGAAGCCTACGGGCACATCGGTGGCCGCCCGGGTGGCCTGCACGTATGCGGTCACCTCCGCCGGGAGCATGCCGCCCGCCGAGTCGACCACGTACACCCCGGCAGTGCCCAGTCCGGCCGCCTGAGCGGAGTGCTCGGCGAATCGCTCCGGAGTGATGCCATACGTCTTCATGAAGTTCAGGAACGGCTCCAGGCCGAGCCCCTGCGCGAGCTCGAGGAAAGGCAGAGCCGCCTCGATCTCGTCGGCGTTCTGACCGACGCGCACGAAGTCGAGTCCGGCGGCCGCGGCATCGCGGAGATGAGCCTCTGTACCGATGCCGGGGATGAAGAACGCGCCGATGCGCCCGCGCGTCACGGCCTCGCGCGTACGCTCGATCGCCTCGAGGTCCCGTGACGCGCTCCGGCCCTGACCGGCCTCGCTCGCGCCGAGCCCCAAGCCGTGCCCGATCTCGATGTACTGCACCCCCGCGCCGTCGAGGAGCCCGGCGATCAGCGACGTGTCGGCGGCGGTGAACTTGAAGTCGATCGCGTAACTGCCATCCCGGATGGTGCAGTCCAGGATTGTCGGACGCTCGGTCATGGCCACACTCTACCCCGGGCCTGGCCACCCGGTGCGAGCCGGCGCTGGATCTGATCGCGCGGGCTCCTGAAGCAGCTCATCGAGCGCGGCCGTCCACTGCGCACGCCAGCTGCCGGCGATCGCGAAGCGCTCCAGGAAGGCGAGCCGCGCGGCGACGATGTCCGGCGAGCTCCACCAGGCATCGGCTGAGTCATAGACCTCGCTGACCTTTGCCGCGCGCGTCGCGGATCGGAGTGGACCACGCCGAGTCGCTCCAGCCGATCGAAGTGCGGCACGACATCCGGCCGCATCTCCCACAGCTCCGGATCCCACAGCCCGATCGTGGGCACCCCGATGGCCATCGCCTCGATGAAGGGCGTGTCCGGATAGGTCACCACCGCCAGACGTGCCCGTCGCATCCAGTACGGCGCCGGGCGGCGCCGCCACCGCTCCGCCAGTGGCAGCGCACGGAGCGAGGGGTGGCGGGCGGCAGCCGCCTCGGGGCCGGGAAACCCCTTGAGCAGGAGGTGCCGGTGGATGGGTCCGCACGCCTCCACGAAACGGACGAGCCGCATCTGCTCGACGAACGCCTGATTGGCCAGTGGGGTGGTCGTGAAGCGATACACGTATCGGTAGGGCGGAGTCATCCATTCGACCAGGAGCACGTGGGCACCGCTCCGGTGGGTGTCGCGGAGTGACTGGACGTACGGGTCGGCTGCCGGCCGCACATCGGGCTCCACCGCCGCGCCCCAGCTGATGTAACGCCGTCCGTCCCGGTGCATGTGACGCTCGGAGGGCGCCACCGACAGCTGGAAGGTGGCGCCGCCGTGCTGACCGAAGGCGAGCGTCCTCCCGGCGGCCGCAGAGCGGGCCAGGAACTCGTTCTCGACGTCGTCCCAGGCGTAGTTGCGGTGAAGCAGGTTCGATGGCGGACCGCAGCGCCGATGGCTGACGCGCACGAGCTCCGCATGCGACTCCAACACGCTGAACGGGACGAGCGTCGGCAGCAGGTCCCCGAGACGCTCGATGCCGGCCAGGTCCGTCGCCAACCGAGGGCGGCCGGGATGGGGCTCGGCCGTCGGGCGCGGTGATGAGCCCTCCTCCACGCCGTGGCGCGACTCGCAGGCCGGGAACATCGTGCGCGAGCGTGTACAGCTGGCCCGTGGTGAAGTTCGTCGCCCCGAGCAGCGCGATCCGCCGGCCGTCCCACGATCCCAGCTGCCGCTCGACCAGCCGCCTCAGCATGACGCGCGGTGCGAGATCGAGCGTCGCGACGAGCTGGGCGACGCGCTGTCCGGACAGCGGCCGCGGTGGGGACGGGGGCGGCGGCCGCGGGCGGAGGCGGCCGACGGAAGCGTGCGTATCTCGTACCCGGCCCGCTCGGCAGACCGTCCGGAGGAACGCCGCGTTCCACTCGTCGCCCAGCTGCTGATTGGAGGCGTCGGCGAGCGTGGCGGGCGTTCCGAGCACCCCGTGCGTCGCCAGGAGTGGCGCGTCTGGAGCCAGCGCACGGGCGGTGTCGAGGAACAACAGCCGGTCGATCGCGGAGGTGACCGTGACCTGGAGCCACTGAACGAGCAGGATGTCCCAGTAGGCGAGCGGCCGCACCGCGCCGTGCAGTTCGTCGAGCGTCCGCGACAGGTGCCCGAGCAACGACTGTGTCAGCTGCCAGGTGTATTGGTCATAGAGCGTGATCGCCGATCGGTCGTCCCATGGGTTGGGCAGCACGACCACCCGTGAGTCGGCGTCCGGGGCACACCACCAGCCGGCGAGAAACCGCCGCCCCGACGGCGGGGCGTCAATCTCACGGCCGAGCAGGATGCCGTCGATCGGTCCAGTCGCGCCCGCTCGGGCGCGTTCCAGGTAGCCCCGTTCAAACGCCTCGATCGCCTCCTGCATGAGCGGAGACTGAAGCACATCGCGTCCTTGCGCCCCCAGCCCGCCATGACGACGTTCCGCGCGCATGGCGTCGGTCAGGTGGCCGCTAGGGTCTCTCCCCCGATGGCTGCCCTCGCCGAGACTCTCGAGGAGTACTTCGATCGGCTGTGGCCGATCAACCGGAGCATCGCCGGGCCCGGCCTGCGCGCGTCGCTCGATGTCCTGTCGGACCTCATCCCGACCGAGCGCCACCGCTTTGCGACCGGCACCCGGGTGTTCGATTGGGAGGTTCCCAGGGAGTGGGAGGTGCGCGAGGCCTACATCGTCGATCCCGAAGGACGGCGGCGGGCCGACTTTGCCGAGCACAACCTGCATCTGGTCGCGCATTCGACCCCGGTGCGCGCCCGCATGTCGATGGCCGAACTGCGACCGCACCTGCACTCGATCCCCGACCAGCCCGATGCGATCCCATACGTGCTCTCTCTCTACGCCAAGAACTGGGGCTTCTGCCTGCCCGACCGCGAACTGCGCGAACTGCCCGACGGCGAATACGAGGTGGTGATCGACTCCGAACTGCGGCCGGGACACGTCGAGATCGGCGAAGCGGTCCTCCCGGGCGAGTGCGAGGACGAGGTGCTGTTCTCGTCCTATCTCTGCCATCCCTCGCTGGCCAACAACGAGCTGTCCGGGCCGCTGGCGATCGCCGCCCTGTACGACCGGCTGCGCCGCCGATCAACGCGGCGTCTCACCTACCGGTTCCTGCTCGGTGCCGAGACGATCGGCACGCTCTGCTTCCTGTCACTTCGCGGCAGTCACCTCCGTGAGCACCTGCGGGCCGGCTACGTGGTGACCTGTGTCGGCGATCGAGGGCCGTTCACGCTGAAGACATCCCGTCGGGGCGACTCGTTGGCCGACCGTGCGGCGCAGCAGGTGCTGCGGGAGATCGGAGAGCACTCGGTGATCCCGTTTGACCCGGGCAACGGCAGCGACGAGCGCCAGTACTGCTCCCCCGGATTCGACCTGCCAGTGGCGTCCGTGATGCGGACGATGTACTCCTGACTTTCCCGAGTACCACACCTCCAATGACGATAAGTCGTTCATCGATTTTGCTCACCTCGCCCAGAGCGTGGCGGCCTACGAGCAGATCGTCGATGCGCTGGAGCACAACCTCGTCTGGTGGAATACGGTCCAATACGGCGAGCCGCAACTGGGCAAGCGCGGGCTCTATCCCGGCACCAACGCCAATGCTCCGTTCGAGCTCAAGCCCACGATGTGGATGCTCAACCTGGCTGACGGTGAGCACGACCTGCTTGCGATCGCGGAGCGCTCCGGGCAGTCGCATGGCGGGGCTCGTCGACGCCGCCACCAAGCTCTCAGCGGCGGGTCTGCTGACGCCGCGGCCAGGCTGAACCAACAGTCGGGCCTATCATCGCCGCTGCGACCGCCCCCAGGACGACGACATCGCGATCAGCGCCTCACATACCGAGACCGACCCTCGACGGCCGCTGGTGACCGTCCCCGAGGCGATCCGCGCCCACGCCGCGACCGACGACGGCGCCGAGTTCCTGCGCCTGATCGGCGAGAACGAGGGCGACCGAGTCGTCTCCTACGGCGAGCTCGTCGCCGAGGCCGAGCGCTGGGCGGCGTTCTACGCCGCCCGTGGCCTGGGCGCGGGCCAGCGGGTGATCGTCGTCCTGCCCCACTCCCTCGACCTCTACGCCGCGTACATCGGGGCGCTGCTCGGTGGCCTCGTGCCGGCGATGTTCGCCTTCCCCTCGCCGAAGTTCTCCGAGCGCGAGTACTTCCGCAACGTCGGGACGCTGATCTCGACCGCCGGCAGCAGCATGCTCGTGACCTATCCCGGAGCTGGCGGCCAAGCTCGAGCAGCGCGAGCGGGCCGCGCTGGGATCGGCGCAGCTCGTCACGCCGACCATGGTGCCCGCCGGCTGAGACAGCGGCACAGCGGGTCCCGCCGAATGCCCCGGGACCCGAGGACACCGCGTTTCTCCAGTACTCGTCGGGGACAACCGGCATCAAGAAGGGAGTCGCCGTCTCCCACCGCGCGCTGCTCTGGCAGATCGATGCGTATGCCCGAGGCGATCGACGCCGGACCCGCGGACCGGATCGTCAGCTGGCTGCCGCTCTACCACGACATGGGGCTGATCGCCTGCCTGTTCCTGCCGCTCCTCAAGCGGATCCCCCTGGTGGCGATGTCGCCGTTTCACTGGGTCCGCACTCCCTCGCTGTGGACCGATGCGGTCACGGAGCACCGGGCCACCCTCTCCTGGTTGCCGAACTTCGCGTACAGCTTTCTGGCCGCGAACGTCCGCGGCGAGGCGCTCGCGCGCACTGACCTGTCGTCATTGCGGGGGGTCGTGAACTGTTCGGAGCCGATCATGGCCTCCAGCCATCAGGCGTTCCTGGAGCGTTTCGGCGACCGCGGCGCCTCGGCGGCTCAGCTGGCGGTCAGCTACGCCATGGCGGAGAACACCTTCGCGGTGACCAGCGGCGGCTTCGGGCGCCCGCCGGCGATGGAATCGGTGGACCCCGAGCGCTTTGACCGTGAGCACCGCGCTCAGCCGATGCCCGCAAGCCGCGCCGGCGGCCGCGTCCTGGTGAGCTCGGGACTCCCACTGCCCGAGCACGAGCTGGAGATCCTCGGCCCGGACGGGCGGGCGCTGGACGAGCGCGAGGTGGGCGAGATCACCTTGCGCTCTCCGTGTCTGATGAGCGGCTATGACCACGCTGCCGACGCGAGCGCCGAGGCATTGCGCGAGGGCCGGTACCACACGGGCGATCTCGGATACCTGGCCGGCGGGGAGCTGTTCGTCACCGGCCGCGCCCGGGACCTGATCATCGTCGGCGGCCGCAACATCTACCCGCAGGACGTCGAGAGAGTGGTGGAGGGCGTCGAGGGCGTGCTCCCCGGCCGGGTGGTGGCTGTGGGCGTCCCCGACCCCCGGTTGGGGACCGAAAGCCTGGCGGTGCTCGCCGAGACCCGCGCGACCGATCCCGCGACGCGGGAACGGCTCCGGCAGGAGATCCACGCCGCCGTCGCGGAGCGCACCGAGGTCGTCCCGCACGTCGTGCGCGTGCTCGACCATCGCTCACTGCTCAAGTCCTCCTCCGGCAAGCCGGCGCGCGGCGCCAACCGGGAGAGGTTCCTGCCCGACACCGCGGCCGACGGCGGCGCAGCCGCCCATCGCCGACCCGCCGGGCGGCGATCGCGCCGCCACCGTGCGCCGGGTCGTGGAGGAGGTGCTCGCCAACGTGGGCGACGAGGGCGGCGCGCCTGACGAGTCGACGCCGCTGCTCACCTCGGGCCGGATCGACTCGTTCGGCCTGGTCGAGCTCTTCGCGGCACTGGAGGACGTCAGCGGGCTGACCATCGGCGCCGAGCTGCGCGGCGAGACCGAGCGGTTCGACACGATCTCGGCGATCGCGCAGACGCTGGCGGCCATCGGCGGCGCAACGGCCGCGCCAGGCGGGACATCACGCGCCCCCGTCACCCGTCTGGATCCGGACGCGATCCCGATGCGCTACGGCGACAGGGTGATCGCGCGCAGCGCGCGCGGCGTCTGGACCCGGTACTACCAGGCCCTCTTCCGGGTGCGCGGGATTCGCTGTGGACCGGGACTGAGCGTCCTGGGGCCGATCCTGCTCCAGGTCGACGGCAGCCCGGCCAACATCCAGCTGGGGGCGAACGTCACGTTGATGCCGGGCGCTCACCTCAAGAACCGCGAGCGCGGCCGGATCGTCCTGCATGACGGCGTCAAGCTCGACACGATGGCCCGGCTGGTGGCGGCCAACGATGCTCGGATCGAGCTCGGCGAGAGGGTGGCGATCGGGATGGGCACCGTGATCAACGCCGGGCGCGACGTGCTCCTCGGTCGCGGCTGCCTCACCGCCGCCCATTGCGTGATCAATGCCTCCGATCATGGCATTGCCGCCGGAGCGCCGATCCAGTCCCAGCCCTTCGACCACGCGCCGATCCACATCGACGAGGACGTGTGGCTCGGCGCGGGAGTGGTCGTCTCCCGTGGCAGCCGGATCGGTGCCGGTGCGGTCGTCTCGGCAGGGTCCACGGTCAGTGGCGCCGTCGCCCCGGGGGCTATCGTGCACGGAAGTCCCGCTCGTCCGGTGAAGTACCGGCGCTGAGCCTGCTGCCTAGGAGCCCGATGAGGTATTGCCGCCGCTGTCTGATCCCGGACACCAAGCCGCACGTGGTATTCGACGCCGAAGGCGTCTGCAACGCGTGCCACGCTCACGACCGCAAGAACGACGCGCTCGCCGGGGTCGACTGGGCTGAGCGCGAGCAGAGGTTCGCCGAGCTGGTCGAGCAGGCCCGCGCCCGCCGCGCGCCGTTCTACGACGTCCTCGTGCCCGTCAGCGGGGGCAAGGACAGCATCACGCAGGTCGCGCGCCTGCTGCCCTACGACCTGCGGATCCTCGCCGTCAACGTCGACTACGGCGTCAAGACCGACATCGGCCGCCACAACCTGGCCTGCGTGCCGCGGATGGGAGCGAGCCTCGTCACCTACCGGCCCGAGGAGCACTTGCACACGCGCCTGATCCGGATCGGTCTGGAGGACTTCGGCGACCCCGATCTCCTCAGCCACACCCTGCTGCACGCTTACCCGCTGCACGTCGCCCTCCGCTTCGACGTGCCGCTCGTGCTGCTCGGAGAGAACTCGGCCGCCGAGTACGGCGGCGACGGGTCGATCGCCGCCGAGACCGACATGTCGCGCGCGTGGTTTGACAAGTTCGCCGCCAACAACGGGCACGATGCCCGGTACGTCGCCGAGCGCTACGGGATCGCCTTCGAGCAACTGTGCCTCTACGACTATCCGGACGAACTGAACACGTCGGGGACACGCGCGACGTTCTGCAGCCACTACTTCCACTGGGACTCCGAGCGCCACCTCGAGATCGCCCGGCGCTACGGCTTCGAGGCGCTCGACGCGCCCGCGGAGGGGACCTACCGCAACTATGTCGGCATCGACGAGCGGATCAACCGCATCCACCAATACCTGAAGGTGCTGAAGTTCGGATACGGCCGGGCGACCGACCATGCCTGCGAGGACATCCGCAACGGCCGGCTGACTCGCGACGAGGCCAAGGAGCTGGTCCGGCGCCACGATCTCGATCCGCTGTCGGACGCCACCACCGCGGAGGTCATCGATTGGCTGGGATACGACCGCGATGAGTTCCTCGCGATCATCGACGGCCACCGCAACACCGACATCTGGCAGCAGGACGCCACCGGCGCCTGGTACATCCCCGATCACCTGGAGGACCTCACTTGGGTGCACTGACTCCCGAGCAGCAGACGACCACGATCGTCTTCGGAGACACGTTCTCGCTCTACAGCGATGACGAGTTCGAAGAGTTCATCGCCTTTCTCCGCACGCGCTTTGAGCGCAACGGGATCGACCTGCGCGAGGCCTTCGCCGGCAAACGCTGCCTGGACGCCGGCTGCGGAGGCGGTCGCGCCACGATCATGATGGCCGAGGCGGGGGCCTCCGAGGTGGTGGCACTCGATCTCTCCAAGACCAACGTCGAGACCACTCTCATGCGCGCGCAGCGGCGCGGCTGCGCCAACGTCGTGGCCCGAGAGGCGTCGCTGCTGGATGTACCGCTCGAGGACGAGACCTTCGACGTGATCTGGTCCAACGGGGTGCTGCACCACACCGGCGACACGGACGGCTCGCTCAAGGAGTTCACCCGCCTGCTGCGGCCAGGTGGGTGGATGTGGCTCTATCTGTATGGATCCGGAGGGATCTACTGGCACATGGTGGACTGGGTGCGCGAGATGCTCGCCCCGGTCGACGTGTCCACCTGCATCGCCCAGCTCCGCCTCCAGAACGTGCCCGTCCGCAGGATCGGCGAGTGGATCGACGACTGGTTCGTGCCCGTGCTCCAGCGCTACACCGTCGACGACGTCCGCCGGCGCCTCGAGGAGCTCGGCTTCGCCGGTGCCACCGCGCTGACCCAGGGCACCCACTACGACACCTCCCAGCGCCGGATCGGCGCCTCCCAGGAGGAGATCGAGCTGATGGGCGACGGAGACGTGCGCTTCTGGTGTGAGAAGACGGAGCGTCCGAGCGGGTCAGACGCGGCCCGGCTGCCGGACGCGCCGGACGGGAAGGGTTCGTTCTGGCAGGACGGCCCGGCGGTCACGGCGATCGACCCGGACCTGGCGCGGATCCGCGGCGCACTCGAGAAGCTCGAGACCGTCCGAGGCGACGGTGCCCGGGCCTACCGGATCATGGTCTGCGGCCGAGTGCATGCCGAGACTCGGAGCCGGTTGGAAGCGGAGGGGCCGTTCGACGTCGATCTCTACCGCGGGCGCCTACGGGACATCGCGCAACTCTGCGAGGAGTTCGCGGCCCTCTCCTAGCCGACCATGTGCGGGATCGCAGGCATCCACGCGTGGGGAGCGCGACGCTTTGACCCGGCGCTCGTCCAGGCGATGACCGAATGCCTGGCCCATCGCGGCCCCGACGACGCCGGCTACGCGGCCTTCGCCGGCCCCGGGGCCCGGCCGGCGTCCTGGCGGCCCGGTGAGCCGGCGCCGTCCGCGGCCGCGTGCACGGCGCTCGGCAACCGGCGGCTGTCGATCTTCGACCTGTCGGCGGCCGGCCATCAGCCGATGACCGACGGCGCCCGCTGGGTCGCGTGCAACGGCGAGATCTACAACCACGTGGAGCTGCGCCGCGAGCTGGAGCGGATCGGTTACGCGTTCAGCAGTTCGTGCGATACCGAGGTCGTGCTCCACGCCTTCGACGCCTGGGGGACGGACTGCTTCGCCCGCTTCAACGGCATGTGGGCAATCGCGATCTATGACCAACGGGACGGCTCGCTGGTGCTCTCGCGCGACCGGTTCGGCGTCAAGCCGCTCTACGTGCACCGGGGGCGCGATCAGCTCGTGTTCGGCTCGGAGATCAAGGCGCTGCTGCGCCACCCCGACGTGCCCCGTGAGCCCGATCTGGGCACGATCTACAACTACGTCGCGCGCCATTACCGCTGGGTCGACGGAGGGGCGCGCTCCTTCTACGCCGGGATCGAGCACTTCCCCAAAGGCCACTGGTGGCGGATCGACGCCGGCGGGCAGGTCCAGGAGCGCCGCTTCTGGGCGCTGGACGCGTCGCGTCTGGACGAGTCGCTGACCGACGAGCAGGCGCTGGAGCGCTTCCGGGAGACGTTCCGCGACGCCGTGGCACTCCGCCTGCGCGCCGACGTTCCGGTGGCCACACTGTTGAGCGGCGGGCTGGACTCCGGCTCGGTCACCGCCGTCGCCGCGCAGCTGAGCGACCGGCCGGTAACGACCTTCTCGGCCCGCTTCGACGAGGAGGGATATGACGAGGGGCGCTGGATCGAGGCGCTCACCCGGGACGTGGGCGCGGACGCCCGCTTCATCCGTCCCCGCCCGGCGGAGCTCATCCCGACGCTCGAGCGGATGCTGGAGTTCCACGACGAGCCGGTGTGCACCGCCACCTGGTTCGTGCACTGGCTGATCATGGAGCAGGTGGCCGGCCACGGGTTCCCGGTGATTCTCAACGGGCACGTCGGCGATGAGCTCTTCGCCGGCTATTGGGATCACTACCTGTACAACCTCGCCGACCTGGAGGATGCGGACCCGGCTCGCTTCGAGGCCGAGTACGCCGCGTGGCGGCGCAACCATGGCCGCTCGCCGGGCGAGTACGAGTCCCGGCGCGATGCGTTGCGAGCCGGGCTGCGCCCGGGCGAGGCGTCATCCGACGCCGCCCGCAACCATGCCGCCGTGACGTCGCCGATGCTGCGCGCGGCGGCACACACCCCCGATCGTCCCAACCCCTACGGCGCCCGCGACCGCCTGCGGGGCCGCCTGCACCAGGAGCTGATGTACGAGACCGTCCCGGCCGTGCTGCGCCCCGAGGACCGCAACAGCATGGCGTTCGGAATCGAGTCGCGCTCTCCGTTCCTGGACTATCGGCTGGTCGAGCTGGCGTTTGCCCTGCCCGGCCGCTTCAAGATCCGCGACGGGCTGGGCAAGTGGGCCATCCGCGAGGGGATGCGGGGGACCCTGGAGGAGTCGGTTCGCACCCGGCACGACAAGCAGGGATTGGTCGCCCCCACCGCCCACTGGTTCCGGGGGGCAAGCCACGACGCCGTCCGCGAGGTGCTGGCCTCCTCCGAGCTGGCCGATCGGGGGCTCCTGGCGCAGGACGAGGTGCTGCGTCGCTTCGACGCCCACGTGAGCGGCACCGAGGATCACTACCTGGAGATCTGGCAGTGGCTCAACCTGGAGCTGTGGATGCGCCGGGCCTTCGAGCGCTCCAGCGACACGCGCGCCGAGGCCCAGACGCTGCGCGGCGCCGCCTAGACGCCATGTGCGGGATCGCCGGGTACGCCGGACCCAGGCCGCTTGACCCCGAGCGGGTGCAGCTGGCGCTCGCCCGCCTGCACCATCGCGGGCCTGACCACGCCGCCCACCGGGCCTTCACCACCCCTGACGGGCGCCACGTCTCGCTGCTGCACACCCGCCTGAGCATCATCGACCTGGACGCGCGCTCCCACCAGCCCCTGCGCGCGGGCACCCGCTGGCTGGCCTACAACGGCGAGCTCTACAACTACCTCGAGCTGCGCGAGCGGCTGGGCCGCCGAGGCGTGGCCTTCCAGACCGATTCCGACACGGAGGTGCTGGCGCAGGCGCTCGCCGTGCTCGGCTGGGAGGCGCTGGACTCCTGCGAGGGGATGTGGGCGTTCGCCGTCTACGACGAGGCCGACGGAACGCTGTCGCTGTGCCGGGATCGCTTCGGCGAGAAACCCCTGTACGTGCACCGCGACGGCGAGGGCGCCCTGTGGTTCGCGTCCGAGCCCAAGGCGCTGTTCGCCCTCCTCGGGCGAACGCTGCCGCCCAATCTCCGCCACATCCGCCGCTTCCTGATCAACGGCTACAAGAGCCTGTACAAGACCGGCGAGACCTTCTTCGAGGGCCTGACCGAGCTCGCCCCCGGCACGGTCCTGCACCTCGGCGCCGCCGGGCAGCGAGCACGCCCGCTGCTACTGGACGCCGCCCGAGCCGGCCCCGGCGGCGGACATGGACTTCGGCGAGGCGGTGGCCGGCACGCGCGAGCGGCTCATCCGCGCGGTGGAGCTGCGTCTGCGCGCCGACGTCCCGCTGGCCTTCTGCATGAGCGGCGGCGTCGACTCCGTGTCGTTGATCTCGGTGGCGCGGCGGGTGCTGGGAGAGGACGTGCACGGCTTCACCATCGTCAACTCCGACGCCCGCTACGAGGAGCAGGGACTGGTCGACCTGGCGGTGTCCGAGCTGGACGTCCGGCACACCGCCGTAGCGCTCGACACCGCCGACTTCCTGCCCCGGCTGCGCGCGCTGGTGCGCGAGCACGATGCTCCGGTGGCGACGATCAGCTACTTCGTGCAATGGCTGCTGATGGAGGCCATCCACGCGGGCGGGTATCGGGTGTCGGTCTCCGGCACCGCCGCCGACGAGCTGTTCAGCGGCTACTACGACCATCACCTCGCCTACCTGCGCGAGGTGCGGACCGATCCCGCGCTGCACGCGTCCGCCCGGGCGGCATGGGAGGAGCACGTGCGGCCGCTGGTGCGCAACCCCCACCTGCGCGATGGCGACCTGTTCGTCCGCGACCCGGCCTTCCGCGACCACGTGTACTTCGACGCGCCGGAGTTCGCGAGCTGGCTGCACAACGGGTTCGCCGGCGCGCCCGAGGCGTTCAGCGAGCGGTTCTTCACCGGCGACCTGCTGCGCAACCGGATGCTCAACGAGCTGTTCGCCGAGGCCGTCCCGGTGATCCTGCACGAGGACGACCTCAACGCGATGTCCTTCTCGATCGAGAACCGCTCCCCCTTCCTGGACAGGGAGCTGTTCGAGTTCGCGCTCACGATCCCCACTGCGCACCTCGTCCGCGACGGGCGCGCCAAGGCGGTGCTGCGCGAGGCGATGCGGGGGATCGCGCCCGACCCGGTGCTCGACAGCCGCCGCAAGGTCGGCTTCAACGCGCCCCTGCTGGACCTGCTCGATCCATCCGACCCCGCCGTGCGCGCCGAACTGCTCGCCGACAGCCCGATCTGGGAGGTGGTGAACCGCGACCGGGTCGCCGCGCTGCTGGACGGTCACGAGCTGCCCAACAGCCGCAGCAAGTTCCTCTTCTCGGTCCTGGGGAGCAAGCTGTTCCTGGAGGAGGCCGGATGCGGGTAGAGCGACGCGACCCGCCGCGGGAGTTCCAGGTGGGGCCGGTCACCATTTCTCACTGCGCCGACGTCGAGCTCGAGCCCGACGAGCAGATCACACTCGTCAGCGGCTCGGGCACCGAGTACGACATCGTCCGCAAGTCCTGGGGCTACTACGCGACGCCGTCGACCAACCGCCGGCTGGCCGAGCACGGCCTGCGGGCCGCGCTGACCGCCAACGCCGACGGCCGGATCGCCGCTGCTGCTGGTCGAGCGCGGCCACGAGGGCGACTTCGAGGACTACCTGAGCGCGCAGCGGATGCGCGTCGTCGCCTGGCTGGACGATGACGAGGCCGCCGCAGCGGCGATCGATGCGCTGGAGCGTGGGTGAGGATCGGCGCCGTCGTCCAGGCCCGCATGGGCTCGACCCGGCTCCCGGGGAAGATGCTGATGGAGCTGGACGGTCGCGCCCCGCGCTGGACTACCTCCTGGAGCGCCTCCGCCACGCCGAGACGCTCGACGCCGTGATCGTGGCGACCTCCATCGAGCCCGCCGACGACGCCATCGCCGGCCACTGTGCCGCCGCCGGCGTGGCCTGCCACCGCGGCGCGCACGACGATGTCGCCACGCGCCTGCTCGAGGCCGCGGAGGCGGCCGGCCTGGACGCCCTCGTGCGTGTCAACGGCGACAGCCCGCTGCTGGACCAGGCGCTGGTCGACCGCGGTGTGCGCCTGTTCCGGCAGGGCGGCCGAGATCTCGTCACCAACGTCCACCCACGCAGCTTCCCGCGCGGGCAGTCGGTGGAGGTGATCGACTGTGCGGCGCTCCGGGCCGCCCTGCCCCGGCTGTCGGGCCAGGACCGCGAGCACGTCACCTCCGGCCTGTACCGCGACCCGGGTGAACTGACGATCGAGAACTTCGACGCCGGCGACGAGGGCGTCGGCCCCGATGGCGGCGACACGCGATTGGTGCTCGACACGCCGGAGGACGCGCGATCGATCGAGGCCGTCCTCGGCGCCATGCGCCGGCCCCATTGGCAGTACCGCTGGACCGAGGTGCTGGCCCTGGCCCGGACCCAGGCCGCTGAATCATGAGCCGGCTGCGGGCGGCCATCATCGGGCTGGGCGTCGGCGAGCAGCACATCGCGGGCTACCGAGCCCACCCGGGCGCCGAGGTGGTGGCGGTGTGCGACGTCGACGCGGCCAAGCTCGCCATGGCCGCCGAGCGCTACCCGGAGCTGCGCCGGACGCCGGACGCACGGGAGCTGCTTCTGGACCCCGAGATCGACGTGGTCTCGGTGGCCTCGTATGACGATGCGCACTATGACCAGATCCGGCTGGCGCTCGAACATGGCAAGCACGTGTTCGCCGAGAAGCCGCTCGTGCTCCACGAGCACGAGGCGATCGAGGTGGCGCGGCTGCTGCGCGAGCATCCGGAGCTCAGGCTCTCGAGCAACCTCCCGCTGCGCCTGAGCCCGCGCTTCGTCCGGGTGCGGGAGCTGATCGCCGCCGGCGAGCTCGGAGACGTGTTCCACGTCGAGGGCGACTACGACTATGGCCGCCGGCACAAGCTGACCGACGGCTGGCGCGGGAAGATCCCCTACTACTCGGTGATGCTGGGCGGCGGGATCCATATGGTCGACCTGCTGACCTGGATCACCGGCCTGCGGATCTCAGAGGTCGTGTCGGCCGAGGGCAATGCGATGGCCACGGCCGGGAGCGCCTTCGCGCACCCGAGTTTCGTCACCGCGCTGTTGCGCACGGAGGCCGGCCCGCTGATCAAGGTCAACGCCAACCTCGCCTGCGTGTCGCGCCACTTCCATGCCGTGCGCATCTATGGCACCTCCGGGACGTTCGTCAACGGGCTTCCCGACGGGGTTCTCTACCGCCCGGCGCCGGCTCCCCAGGAGGCCGTCGCCACGGTCGTCGACGACCCCTATCCAGGGGTCGCCAAGGGAGATCTGATCGAATCCTTCGTGGACTCGATCCTCACCGGCGCCGAGGCTGCAGTCACCGCCCGGGATGCATTTGACGGGCTGTCGGTGTGCCTCGCGGTGGAGCGGGCGCTGGCCGGCGGCGGCCCCGTAAGCGTGGAATATCTGCTGTAGCCTGGCCTCGATGAGCACCGTTCATTCGATCCCCTTCGGACGCCCGCTGATCGGCGAGGACGAGCGGGCCGCCGTGGCCGAGGTACTCGCCGGGACCACGCTCACGCACGGCCCCAAGGTCAAGGAGTTCGAGAGCGCCTTCGCGGAGTTCACCGGCGCCCCGTACGCGATCGCCACCGCCACCTGCATGGCGGCGCTGCACCTCAGTTACCTGGCGATCGACCTGGGGCCCGGCGACGAGGTGATCGTGCCCGCCCAGACCCACGTCGCCACCGCCCACGCCGTGGAGCTGTGCGGCGGGCGGCCCGTGTTCCTGGATTGCGACCCCCGCACCGGCAACATCGACCTCGAGGCGCTCGAGGGCCTGATCACCGATCGCACGCGGGCCATCGGACTCGTGCACTACCTCGGCCTGCCCGTCGACATGGAGCGGCTGCTCCAGATCGCCCGCCGCCACGACCTGTACGTGGTGGAGGACTGTGCGGTGGCGCTGGGGGCCCGCGTCGGGGAGACCCACGTCGGCCTCCTCGGGGACGTCGGCTGCTTCAGCTTCTATCCGGTCAAGCACATCACCACCGGCGAGGGCGGGATGGTCATCACCAACCGGGAGGACCTGGCCGACCGGATCTCCAAGCAGCGCGCCTTCGGGATCGACAAGAGCGTGCTCGCCGACCGGCGGCATACCGGCGCCTACGAGATCGAGTACGCGGGGCTCAACTACCGGATGGGCGAGATGGGGGCCGCGATGGGCGTGGTCCAGCTTGAGCGCCTGCCTGGGTTCCTGGAGCACCGGGAGCGGATCTACGGCCTGCTCGAGGCGGGGCTGGAGGACATCCCGGCGCTGGAGTGCGTGCGCTCGGGGCACGACGGCAGCCTGCGCTCCTCGTTCTACTGTCTGGCCGCGGTGCTCACCGATGACGAGCAGGCCGGCCGGCGCGAGCAGTTGATCGACGAGCTCAAGCGGGGTGGCGTGGGAACCAGTGTGTACTATCCGAAATCGCTTCCGGACACGGCGTACTACGCCGAGAAGTATGGATATCCCCCCGGCTCCTGCCCGAGCGCGACACGGATCAGCACGCGTTCGATCGCACTGCCGGTCGCGCCACACGTCACCGAAGCAGACGCGGAGCAGATCATCGACACCCTCAGCGAGGTCCTGGCAACGTGAGCAACCTGAGTGAACACCGCGTCGCCCTCATCGGCGGCGCCGGCTTCATCGGCCACAACATGGCCCTGGCCCTGAAGGAGCGGGGAGCCGAGGTGGAGGTGATCGACGGCCTGGAGGTCAATCACCTCGTCCACTACGCCGCCACCCCAGCGTCCGGATCCAATCGGGATCTGTACATCAGGATCCTGCTCGAGCGGCTGCGGCTGCTGGAGGAGGCGGGCATTCCGCTGCGCCGGCAGGATGCGCGTGACTACCACGGCCTCTCGCGCGCGCTGGGCGAGTTCGCCCCCGACACGATCGTCCATCTGGCGGCGGTGGCCCACGCCAACCGCTCCAACAAGGACCCGTTCTCGACCTTCGACCATTCGATGCGGACGCTCGAGAACGCGCTCGACTGGTCGCGCGCCAGCAACCTGCACCGCTTCGTGTTCTTCTCGTCCTCGATGGTCTACGGCAACTTCCTCAGCGAGACGGTCGCCGAGGACCATCCGCTGGAGCCGATCGGGATCTACGGGGCGCTCAAGCTCGGCGGCGAGAAGCTGGTCATCGCCTACAACCAGGTATTCGACCTGCCGTACACGATCCTCCGCCCGTCCGCCCTGTACGGCCCGCGGTGCGTCAGCCGCCGCGTCAGCCAGGCCTTCATCGAGAGCGCGATCGTCGGGGACACGTTGCGGGTCGACGGTGAGGGCGATGAGCGGATCGACTTCACCTATATCGACGACGTGGTGGCCGGCGTGATCCGCAGCATCGAGCACGACGGTGCCCGCAACGAGATCTTCAACATGACCGCCGGCAAGGCCCGCTCGCTGCGCGACCTGGTCACTCTCGTCCAGCAGCACTTCCCGGAGCTGGAGGTCGAGTACGTCGAGCGAGACCGGCTGCGCCCGTTCCGCGGGACGCTCAGCATGGACAAGGCGCGCGAGCTGATCGGCCATGTCCCGGCGGTGGAGCTCGAGGACGGTCTGCGGCGCTACGTCGATTGGTACCGCGAGCTGACATCAACGCCTGCGGAGCCCGTGCTGTCCTGACCGGCGGCCGAGCACTTGTCTCAGTGCGTGAGGATGCCTGGCTGGGCAAGCGCCTCGGTTGCGCCGCCTGGACCGTCGAAGCTTCGGACACGATCGACCACCTATCCGCGTTGGGTCCCGGCTTCTTCCAGACACGGGTGCCGACGAGCGAGGTCGGGCGCGTGGGCTCACTCGAACGAGTGGGCTTCCGCACGGTCGACGTCTCCGTCACGTTCCGTCGTGACCCCGGGCTCCCCCTCCCGGCGCACCCGGCGTGCACCCGAGACGCACGCCCGGACGACCGCCACGCGGTGATGGCGATCGCCGAGCGGGAGTACGACGTCTCCCGCTTTCACCTCGACCCGGAGATCCCTGACGACGTCGCGCGTTCGATCAAGCGCGAGTGGGCCGACAACTACTTCACGGGCGCACGAGGCGACCGGATGTTCGTGGCCGAGCACGACGACGAGGTGGCGGCCTTTCAGATCGTGCTGGACACGCCCGAGGCTGCGGTCATCGACCTGATCGCGGTCGCCGGCACGGCGCGCGGTCAGGGGATCGGCAGCTCCCTCGTGTGCGCCGTGGCACAGTCAAGCCCCGGCCGAGCGGTGCAGGCGGGAACCCAGGTCGCCAATCTCCCGGCGTTGCGGATGTACGGGCGGCTCGGGTTCTCCGTGGCGCGGACGGACTACGTCCTCCACCGGCACGTCTGATGCGGATCGGGCCCGTCGACACCGACCGGCAGGTGGCGGTCATCGCCGAGATCGGCAACAACCACGAGGGCGATATCGCCACCGCTCGAGAGCTCGTCGGCGCGGCCGCGGGGGCCGGCGCTCACGCGGTCAAGCTCCAGGCGATCGAGCCGGCCGAGCTCGTCGGAGCCGACGACACCGCGCGCCTGGAACAGCTGGGGCGCTTCCAGCTCACCGCCGAGCAGTTCGCCGAGCTGGCCGAGCTTGCGCACTCCGTGGGGATCGGGTTTGTCTGCACGCCGTTCTCGCTCGGAGCCGTCGGTTGGCTTCAGCCGCTGGTGGACGCCTTCAAGGTCGCCTCCGGCGACAACGACTACGTTGCGCTGCTGGAGCGGATCGGCGCCACCGGCCGTCCGGTGATCGTGTCCTCGGGGATGACCGGGGTCCAGGGCCTCGCCCGGGCCCAGCGGGTGCTGCAAGACGCCGGAGGCGGCGAGTTCGCCGCGCTTCACTGTGTGAGCGCATACCCGACGCCGCCGGAGGCTGCGCGGCTGGCCACGATCCCGGTGCTCGCGCGCGAGCTCGGCGCCACGATCGGCTACAGCGACCACACCATCGGCGTTGATGCCTGTCTGGCCGCGGTTGCGCTCGGCGCGCGGATCCTGGAGAAGCACTTCACCCTGCGTCACGACTTCAGCGACTTCCGCGATCACCAGCTCTCCGCCGAGCCGGCCGAGCTCCAGGAGTTGGTCAGGCGCGTCTCCGAGGTCGAGTTGCTACGCGGTGAGCCGCGTGACATGGAGGTGCTGCCCGAGGAGGTGGCGGTTGCCGCAGCCGCACGGCGCTCGGCGGTCGCCGCCCGGGACCTTCCCGAAGGTCACACGCTCGCCGCCGAGGATGTGTCCTTCCTGCGCCCGGCGGGCGCGGTCGGGGCGGACACCGCGGTGGCCGGAAGCGTGCTGCGTCATGCCCGCCGCCGGGGCGAACGGCTGGCCGATGGCGACCTGGGCCCGCGGCCATGACCCCGGGCGCCGCCGTAAACCGCGCGTCCGACATGCCGACGCTGCCTGACCCGGTCTCCTCGCTGGCGGGAGTTGAGCGGCTGCGCGAGGGCGGCCGCGAGCGCCAGAGCTTCGTCGGACTGGACCGCAACGAGCGGCTCTCGCCCCTGCCCCGGTGGCTGCTCGACGAGATCCGGGCGGGCATCGAGAGCTCCCTGCTCACCGAATATCCGGCGCTCGACGAGCTCTATCAGGACCTGTCGGAGATGCTGGGGCTGCCCCGGGAGCGATTGCTGCTCACCGCGGGCTCGGATGCCGCGTTCCGCGCGCTGCACCAGGTCTACGTCCGTCCCGGGGATCGCGTGGCGATGCTCGACCCGAGCTACGCCATGTACCCCATCTACGCGCGCATGTTCGGCGCACACCCGGTGCAGGTCCCGTTCGCCGACGACCTGTCGCTGGATGCCGAGCAGCTCCTGGCCGCCGTCGGTGACGGCGTCCGGATGGTGCTCCTCGCCGACCCCAACCAGCCCACCGGAACCCAGCTGCCGCGCGAGGTCCTGCGCACCGTGCTGGCCCGTGCCGCCGAGCACGGCGCCCTGGTGGTCGTTGATGAGGCGTACTTCCCTTTCTCCCGAGCCACGGTGCTCCCATGGCTGGCCGAGTACCCCCACCTGGTCGTCACGCGAACCTTCTCCAAGGCATGGGGGTTGGCCGGCCTGCGGGTCGGCATGGTTGCCGCCCACCCGGAGGTGATCGCGAACCTGTACAAGGTCCGCTCGGCCTATGACGTCAACGCCGTGGCCGCACTCTGCGTGCGCACGCTCCTCGCCCACCCCGAGGTTGCCGAGGAGTTCGTCGCCGAGGTTGACGCCGGGCGCCGCACGCTGGCAGAGCGACTGCCCCCGCTGGGGCTCGTGCCGCTTGATGGGGAGACCAACTTCCAGCTCATCCGCTGCGCGGACCGGGTCGAGCCGGAGGTCCTGGTGGACCTCATGCACGATCGCGGCTACCTGGTCAAGGGGCCGTTCACGGCACCTTGTCTGGCCGACTGTATTCGGGTCACGTCGGGCCCGTCTGCGCTGATGGCGCAGTTCTGTGACGTGCTCGAGGAGGTGCTCGATGGCCGCTGAGAGCCCGGTGCGAGATCGCGCCGAACGGGCGGCACGGAGGGCCCTCCACGGCTCCCTGCCGTCTGATCTCGTCGATCAGCTCATCGACAACCGGCTGACGCGGGAGCCACAGCTCCGACCGCTGTTTGCGGAGATGAGCGACGAGGAGGCCCGCCTGCACTTCGGCCCCGAGGAACCGCTCGAGGCCCGGCATCTGCGCAGCAGCGTGCGCTACTTCCATGCCTGGCGCCTGCAGGTGCTGCGCGAGCGCCTCGGCGCCCGGCTCGCCGACGCGCGGATCCTCGATGTCGGTGACACCGACGGGCTGCTGCTCAAGCATCTGGGCAAGCCGGGGCTTGGCTTCAATCTCGCGCCGAGCGCCGTGGATCACATTCGATCCAACGGGGTCGAGGCCGTCTGCGGAGACGGGCAGCGACTGCCCTTCGACGATGGCAGCTTCGACTGCGTGTTCTGCTTCGAGACGCTCGAGCACGTCGAGAGCCCGGCGCAGCTGCTCGAGGAACTGGCGCGGGTGTGCGCGCCGGACGGTCGCGTCTTCGTCTCGATCCCGTGGGTCCCGCGCACCTACATCCACCCGCGCGACCCCCGCATCCCGCGCGGTTACGCGCACGTGTTCGAGTTCGCGCGCGCGGACTTCGGCGCGCTGGTGAGCCACACTCCGCTCCGGATCCGCTGGGAGGCGGTCTGCGACCTGATCGGCCCGCCCTCGCGGCCGGCGCATCGGGCCTTCCTGCTCGCCACCCGCCGGTCGCACCTGGTCGCCGGGATGTTCCGGCGCTTTCAGTTCTTCGAGCTCGAACCCACTCCGGAGCCGGCCGTCTCATGAATTTGGCCGAGCGGGTCGGCTCGCGCCAGAACAACTTCAACGCCCTACGCCTGATCGCCGCGGTGATGGTGCTGGTCTCTCACTGCTTCGCGCTGACCAACCGGCCCGAGCCGCTCGCTTCGATCTCCAACGAGTCGTTCGGAGAGCTGGGGGTCTCGATCTTCTTCGCGATCAGTGGCTTTCTCATCGCGCGCAGCTGGAGCGGCGATCCGGCACTCCCACGATTCGCCGCCAAGCGGGGGCTCCGCTTGCTGCCGGGACTGATCGTGGCCGTGCTGCTCACCGCGCTCGTGCTCGGTCCGGCGGTGACGACCCTGTCGCCGTCGCATTACTTCGGCGATACCGGCGTCTACAGCTACATCGTGAAGAACAGCGTGCTCGACACGGTGAACGGGCGCCTTCCCGGTGTGTTCGTGCACAACGTCTATCCGGACGCGGTCAACGGATCGCTGTGGACGCTGCCGGTGGAGGCGCTCGCCTACGTCGCGGCCGCCGTGATCGGCGTGATGGGCGCGCTGAGGGGCAGGGCCTGGCTGCCGGCGCTGAGCTTCGTCGTGCTGGTGGCGCTCAGCACGCCGCCGCTGAGCGTGACCGCGATCCAGACGAGCGGACCGGTCGGGGGCCACCTGGGCCTGGTCCTGTACCTGGGTGCTCTGTTCAACGCGGGGCTGCTGCTCTACGTGCTGCGCGACCGGGTGGTGCTGCGCTGGGACATCGCCGCGGTGCTCCTCGCGGCGTGGATCGCCACCGCGAACACGAATTGGATGCATCCGGTGGCGCTGGTCGCGCTCCCCTACCTGGTGCTGGTGCTGGCGTACCGCACGCCCGGCCGGCTGAGTGCCGTCACCCGCCCCGGAGACCTCTCGTACGGGATCTACGTCTATGCCTTCCCGGCCCAGCAACTGGCCTCCCATCTCTGGGGAGCCGCGCTGGCACCGGGCACGATGCTCGCTGTGGTCGCGCTGCCCCTCTACGGGATCGCGTTCCTCTCCTGGCACTTCGTGGAGGCACCCGCGCTGCGGCTCAAGCCGGGGGCCGGCCGGCGCTACAGGGCGACGCCGAGCCCGGCGGCCTCCGAGACGATGCCCTCCCAGGTCGATGCCGCGACCTCGACGCCCTCCGCCGCCCGCGCGGAGGCTGCGAGCCGTTCGGGGTCTCCCGGGAGCAGAACCGCGTCGTAGCCCTCCGCGGGCGGGGTGGCACGCACCATCTCGGTGAGCGCGACGGCGCGCGCGGCGAAGTCCTGGAGCGGCATGAATGCCGCCACGTCGAATGCCTGCATGAACATGCCGTTCCCCAGCCGGTAACCGGAATCGGGCACGCCCACCGATCCAGCCCCCGTCAGGCAGGCGGCCAGCAGCTCGACCAGCAGGCTCAGCCCGTACCCCTTGTGGGCGGCGGCGGGGAGCAGCATGCCTCCGTTGTAGTAGTCCTCGGCGCTGGTGGTCGGGCGGCCCTCGGCGTCGATGATCCACCCCTCGGGCAGCGCCTCGCCGCGGTCGCGCAGAACTCGGATCTTTCCCGACGCCACCGCGGCGGTGGAGAAGTCGATCACGATGGGTGGCGAGCCGGGGAGCGGCACGGCCGCCGCGACTGGATTGGTGCCGAACGCCGCCCGGCTGCCGCCGAACGGCGCCAACCGCGGCTGTGTGCCGCCGCCGCTGACGAAAGCCAGAGCCACCTGCCCCCGCTCGGCCGCCATCTCGGGATAGGCGCCGGCCCGCCCGACGTGGGCACAGCCGCGGATCGCCACCGCTGCGGACCCGTGCTGTTGCGTGCGCTCGATCAGCCACGCGGTAGCACGTGTCGCCACCACCTGACCGAAGCCCCAGTGGCCATCCACCACCAGGGTGGCACCGTGGTCCTCCACGATCTCGGGCTGCGCCGACGGCGCGATGATCCCGTCGCGGATCTGGCGGAGATATTCGGAGACGCGGATCAGCCCGTGAGACGGGTGACCGCACAGCTCGGCGTCGACGAGCGCCGCGGCCACCGTCGCCGCATCCTCGTCCCGCGCCCCGGCCGCCCGGAACACGGCGGTGGCCGCGTCGCGCAGCTCGTCAGCGGTCAGCCGAGGCATGGTGATGGCCCCTCAGCCGTCGAGAGGGGCATGCCAGGGCCGGGGCTCGGTGAGCTCCTGCCCGTCCCCCAGCTCTTCGAGGTAGACCTCCTCCAGGCACTCGAGCAGCCCCTGACCCATGTCCAGGTAGGGATTGGCCACGAGCTTCTTGGCGGTCTTCGGCCGGAAGCTGTAGGGGGTGATCACGAAGTGGCCCGAGTCGGCGTAGCGCGGGTCCTGGGGCTCGGGCGGCCGCAGCTCGACGGTGACGTCGCCCAGGATCTCCCGGATCATCTCCAGCAGATCGGCGAACCGCATCGGGTGATGGCCGGTGAGGACCACGCGCTCGTTGCGAAACGCGTCGCCGAGCACCTGGACACTGGATTGAGCGGCGTCCTTGACGTGCACGTACTCGCGTATCTCGTCTCCGGTGCCGGCGGCGACGATCCGGTGCTCGCGCAGCGCCTGCTTCAGATAGCGGCGCACGCTGTTGTGACGGTCGGCGCGGGGGCCGTAGACGGTGCCGAAGCGCAGGATCGTGAAATCGACCCCATGCCGGCGCTGGTACTCCTCCACGTAGAGCTCAGCGGCCTGCTTGCTGCATCGGTAGAACGAGCCGCCCTCGCTGTAGACATAGACGCTGCTGGCGTAGACGAAGCGCTTGACGGCGGCGAGCCGCGCCGCCTCGAGCGCGATCACGGTCCCGAGCACGTTCTGCTCGACGGTCTCGATCGGCGCCGTCAGCCCGATATCCAGATGAGCGATGCCGGCGAAGTGGTAGACGGCGTCGTGACCCGCGACGGCCTGCTGCATCTGCTCGCGGTCGAGGATGTCGCCGGTGATGAATCGCTGGTCCTCGCGCAGGTAGGGCGACCGGTGGCGGTCCAGGATCGTGACCTCGTTCCCGGCATCTGACAGCGCATCCGCGACATGGCTGCCGATGAAGCCCGAGCCGCCGATGACGAGCACCTTCATCGGTGCGCACCCCTCGCGCCGGAGGCCACCGGGGACAGCTGGGCGGCCGCGCTCGCGTCGACCATCCAACACACATCCGACGCCGTGAGGTTCAGCTCGCGGGCCGGCACGTCAGCCTCTCCGCGCAGTACCGCGCCGAGCATCTCCGCCTTCAGCTCGCCGGAGACGAGGACGAGCACCTCCCGTGCGGCGCTCAGCACCGGCATCGTCAATGTGAGCCTTCGCACCCGCTCCCCCCGTTTGACCACATGGTGATCCACCACCCAGCGCTCGCGCTCGGCCCAGCCATCGCTGCCGGGGAAGAGCGAGGCCACGTGGCCGTCCTCGCCCATGCCGAGGATCACGAGGTCGAGCGAGGGCGGGCCATCGGGATCGCCGAAGAACTCGCGCAGCTCCGCCTCGTACTCGATGGCCGCGGCGGCCGGATCGGCCGCCTCGCCATGGGCGCGGTGGATGTTCTCGGGCGGGATGGGCACATGGGAGAGCAAAGACGCGGACGCCATGGTGAAGTGATTGTCGGGACGCTCGAGCGGGATGCAGCGTTCGTCTCCCCAGAACACGTCAACGGCTTCCCAGGGGACGGAGTCGCGCAGCTCGGAGCCGAGCACGGCGTAAGTGTCGGCGGGAGTGTCGCCACCCGACAGGCACAGCGTGAACCGCCCGCGTAGTGACACCGCGGCCGCGGCCGCGTCGGCAATGTGCCGGGCCGCGCGATGCGCCAGCTCGCGGGGGCTCTCGCAGATGCAGACGGTCTCCGGCAAGTCGTCGACTATAACTACGTCACGTGCACGACTCGCGCTCAGATGGCGCGCCTGACTGGGCGGACCATCCCGACCTCGTCGCGTATTACGAGACGCATCGCAACCAGCTCTCTGACCTGTATCCGAGCGAGCGCCGCTTCCTCCCCTGGCTCGCCGCCTCGGCCGATTCGGTGCTCGACGTGGGCTGCGGTGCGGGCGGCTTCGCCCAGGCCTGGAGGGCCTGCCGGCCGTCGATCTCCTACACGGGAGTGGACGTGTCCGACCCACTCGTCACGGCAGCCCGCGGCGCACATCCGGAGCACGAGTTCCTTCGCGCCGATTGCGCCGACGGCGTCCCGCTGGCCGACGGATATGCCGACGTGGTGTCGGCGATGGGCTGGCTGCATTGGGAGCCACGCTATGCCGACGCGCTCGCCGAGCTGTGGCGGCTGACGGGACGCTACGCGTTCTTTGACCTGCGGCTCGTCGACGGCCCCGGGCCGGACACGAGTGCGGTGCAGCGTCTAGCATTGACCGCCGATTGGGATGGGCGCACAACGGTTCCGTACATCTGCGCGTCGTGGCCACGCGTCGCCGAACTCCTCCTCGGCCTCGAGCCGGCTCGCATTCTCGCCCACGGCTATTGGGGCCATCCGGCGGACACCGTGATGGGCGTCGACTCAGAGATCTGCTTCGCCACGTTCGTCCTGGAACGAGGCGAGCGGGGACAGTGTCCTGAGGTGGCGCTGGACCTGCCGCTCCAGTGGCCGCGGACGCTGAGCGACCGGGTGCGGCTCGCCGGGCCGGAGCGGCTCGACGAGATCGTCGGTGCGGCTGAGGGGGCGCACCGATGAGCGTCGCGGCCCTCCTGCTCGGCCGCAAGGGCTCCACCGGGCTGCCGGGCAAGAACCTTCGCCCCGTGCTCGGCCGCCCGCTCGTCGCCTACCCGCTGCTGGCCGCTCAGGCCAGCGCCCACGTCGACCGGGTCTTCGTCTCCACCGACGACCCGGAGATCGCCGCCATCGCAGTCGAGCACGGCGCCGAGGTGATCGACCGCCCACCGGAGCTGTGCACGCCGGAGGCACTCGGCGAGGATGCGTACCGGCATGGCTACCAGGTCATCCGCGAACGCCTCGGCGAGGAGATCGAGATGCTGCCGCTGCTCTTCGCCAACGCCCCGACCGTCTCCGGGGAGCTCATCGACCGAGGCGTGGAGACGCTTCGGGCGGACCCGACGCTCGACAGTGCGGTGACCGTGTCGCGATACAACATGTGGAGCCCGCTGCGAGCCCGGCGGCTCACCCCCGCCGGCACGCTCGACCCGTTCGTCCCCTTTGAGACCTTCGGCGACCCGGCCACCCTCAATTGCGACCGCGACAGCCAGGGTGACGTGTGGTTCGCCGATATGGGGCTGTCGGTGGTGCGTCCGCGCTGCTTTGACGCGATGGAGGACGGCCTGCTGCCACAGCGCTGGATGGGCCGGCGGATCGCTCCGATCGAGTCCTGGGGGGGCTGCGACGTCGACTACGAGTGGCAGCTGCCCGGCGTCGAGTTCTGGCTGTGCGCGCACGGCTACGAGCACGCCGACGAGGTCGCCCCGACAGCGTGATCCGCGCGGCCGTCTTCGACTTCGACGGCGTCGTGCTGGAGTCCGCGGACATCAAGACGAACGCCTTTCGCCGGCTGTTTGACGGCAACAGCGCCGCGGTGGCCTACCACCTCGAGCACCAGGGCGTCTCGCGCTATGAGAAGTTCCGCCACATCACCACCGAGATCCTGGGCCGGTCCTATACCGAAGCGGACGCGAGCCGGCTAGGCGAGCGCTTCTCGGAGTTGGTGCTCGACGAGGTGCTCGCGTGCCCGTTCGTGCCCGGGGCCCAGGCGCTGCTCGAGCGGCCGCGCGCGCGAGGTGCCGTTGTTCGTCGCCTCCGGCACCCCGGAGGGGGAGCTGCGGACGATCGCCTCGGCACGAGCAGTGGCCCGCTGGTTCGCCGGGATCTATGGCACACCGCCGACGAAGGCGCAGATCATCGGCCGGGTCCTGGAGGAGACGGCGCTCGCCCCCGACGATGTGGTGATGATCGGGGACGCGCGCACCGATCTGGAGGGAGCGCAGACCGCCGGGGTCCGGTTCATCGGGCGCGTCCGCCCCGGCGACCCCGACCCCTTCGCGGGCGAGCAGGTGGCCGTGGTGAGCGACCTGGCCGAGCTCGACCGTCGCTGGGACGAACTGTTGTAAATGGCCGTCACCCTCGCCCTGCAGCACCGGGTGCCGCGGGCAGCGCTCCGGAGTGCACGCCGGTGGCTGTACGCCGGGGACGACCCGACCTTCGAGCTGACGGGCCTGGAGCGGGTGGAGACCGCCGACGTCACGGCGGCGCTCGCGCGCGAGCTGCGCGGTCCCTACCTGGACGCGATCGGACGCCTGTCCGTGCTCAACGATTCTCCGGAGTGGTGGGCCAGCCACCTCGCGGCCAAGCAGCCCTACCCCAGTCTGTTCGCACGGGTGTGCGGGCTGGCGGCCGGCCGCGAGCTGGCCGATGACGGCACGCTGATCGTCTGCTCGACACCGGCACAGCTGACCGAGCTGCAACGAGAGCTGCCCGGAGCGCGGGCCGAGGGGTTCGCCGGCGCCGCCCTGCGCCGCCGGGCCCCGGCCGACGCGCTGCGACTTGCCTGGCCGGCGCTGCGCCTGCTCGGCGAGCGAGCGCCCGACGCTGTCCGTGGCGTGATCACCGCCGGCGACACACCGGCGCGCTTTGCGCTCGAGCGAACTCCGGGCCACCGCCGGCGGGTGCTGGAGGCACTCGGTGCGACGCCCCTGCGTGACTTCTCGGGCGATGGCACCGTCTTGCTCGTCACCTGGCTGGACGGCCGGAGCTTCGACGAGAGCGGCGCCTACACCGATCCGCACCTTGGGCCGCTCGGGACGATGATGGCCGAGCGGGGGCTGCGCGTCGCGCGGCTGGCCAAGGTCCTGCTGCATGCCGGGTTCAAGCAGGTGGCACGCGCAATGAAGGCCACCGGCGATCCGGTGGCGTTCCCGGACTCCTACCTGACGGACGCAGACTGGCGCGAGTGTGAGCGCCGCGTGGCCGGCTTCACGGCCGCCATCCCTGACGCCGCCTGCGTCGGCAGCGTGCCGTTCGCCCGCCTGGCCCGTGAGTACGCGCGCGAGCATGTGCGTGCCCAGGTCGACGCGCTCAGCCACGAACTGCTCATCCAGCGCATGGCGCAGGCCGGCGTCTGCCCCGAGCGGATCGTGTTCCCGTGGGAGGGGCATGCGTGGGAGCAGGCCCTGACCGGTGCCGCCCACAGGCACATGCCCGGCTGCCGAGTCGTGGGCTACGACAACCTCAACTTCTCGAGCCTCGCGCTGTCGCTGTACCCGTCGGCGGAAGAGGTGGGGGTGCGGCCGCTTCCCGACGTGGTGGTCACCAACGGGCCGACCTTCAGCGGGGTGCTCGGGGCCAGCGCATTCCCCGCCGACCGGATTCGCACCGGCTGCGCGCTGCGTCATCCGCACCTCGCCGACGAGGTGGCGGCCAAGGAGCGCGATGAGGCGTTCGTGCTCGCCGCCGGCTCGATCGACACCGGACAGTCGATCGAGCTGCTGCGCAAGGCGTCGGCCGCCTTCGGCGACGAGCTGCTCGCGCGGCTGCATCCCGCCTCGGACACCCGCCGCATCCGCGCGGCGCTACCGGCCGGTGTGCGCTACAGCGACGAGCCGTTGGGCGAGCTTCTGGCCCGTGCCCGGCTGATGCTCTACACCTACTCGGTGGTGCCCTATGAGGCGCTCGCCGCTGGGACCCCGCCGGTGTTCGTGCGCTCGGAGACGCTGCTTGACCTCGACCAACTCGAGCCGTCGCCCGAGGTCCGGTGGGTGGCCCGCACGCCACAGGATCTGCGGCGCGTGGCCGGCGAGATAGCGGCGATGCACGATCGAGCGGGATGGCAGCGCCGAGCGCGTGCGGTGGTGAGCGCGGCGCTCGCGCCGGGTGGTCCCGCCTGCGTCGAGCAGTTCCTGGCCTGACGGCGCGCGTCAGCCGCCGCGGGCGCTCTCGCGCTCGAGCACGGCGTAATCGGGCTCGCCCTCCAGCACGGACTCGCCCTCCAGCGCGGGCTCCTGCGCGCCGTCGGTCTCGACGAGTCTCAGCCGCTGTTCCAGCAGCGCGACCCGCTGGGCGAGGACTCGTGTCTGGTCGCCCAACCGCGATACCACCGCGGAGAAGTGCAGCAGGAGCAGCAGCACGAACACGAACGCGACGATGAACAGTGTGGTCGGCGGGTAGAAGATCCCGGCCGCGTCGCTGATCACCTTGAGTCCGTTGGGCCAGGCAGCCAGACAGATCAGCACCGCCGCCGCGAACACCCAGAGCAACGCGTAGCGCTCCATCAGCCGCCGGCGCCGGACCATCTCGAGGACCACGACGAGCAGCGTCGCGGCGGCGACGATCGCCACCAGCTGGGCGCGGCTCGGGTCGACCGCAGCTCCGAGCAGCGCCATCACGCCTGATGCTCCCCGGCCACCGGCGCTGGGTCCCCCACCTCGACCAGCGGTCGCTTACGGGCGAGCCCCATCATCAGCGCCATGAGCACCTTGATCATGTAATAGGCCGACTTGCCGGTGCTGATCGACGAGCTGCCCCCGCCCCGTTCGTACATCCGCACCGGCACCTCTCGCATCTTCAGGCGGTGGTGATGCAGCATGAGCACCGCCTCGACCTCGGGGAAGTCGTGCGGGTAGTCCCGGGCGAACAGCTCGATTGCCCGGCGGTTGTAGAGCCGGAACCCCGACGTCGGGTCGCTGATCGGTCCCGACACGATGCGCGACAGCAGGAAGGCGAAGATGTGAATGCCGGTGCGCCGGCTGATCGGGGCGGGGTACCTGTAGTCGTTGGTCAGGAAGCGAGATCCGCACACCATGTCCACGGGAACGGGCTGGTCCATGCCCGCCACGAGCTTGCGCAGCTCGCGAGGGTCGTGCTGCCCGTCGGCATCGACCTGGGCCACGTAGTCGTAGCCATGCTCACGGGCGTAGATGAACCCCGCCTGGACTGCTCCCCCGATCCCGAGGTTGAAGGGCAGCCGCAGCACTCGAGCGCCGCAGCGCTCTCCGAGATCCGCCGTCTCGTCGGTGGAGCCGTCGTCGATCACGAGCAGATCGAACTCCGGAGCACCCGCGCGCAGCGAGCCCACGACGTCAGCGACCGTGGACGACTCGTTGTAGGCCGGGACGACGGCTAGATAGGAGCGGGATCGCGCCATACGAGACTGAGACGGTGCAGGATGGCGAAGGTTTCGGCCAAGGGGCTGCCGGACTCTTGCACGTGGTCAGCTTAATCGAGGATAGAGCGTCATCAGGCGAGTCGGCGTTCATCGCCCGATCGCGGTGGAGCGTCCTGTCCGGAGCACCGCCACCCATTGCCTCCACCAGCGCGGATTGGTCAACGCCACGGACACCAGCAGCGGCAGGCGCGTGATCAGCCTGAGCACGGAGCGGGCGCTGCGGCGCTCGAACCGCAGTTCGGCGACGGCCTCCATCGCCCGGTTGTAACGGATCGCCCGCCGGGCGATCCGGCGCTGCGCGGGGCTGAGCGCTCCACGGCCGAGCGCCAGCTCGTACGCGCGGCGGTTGTTGACGCCCTGACTGGCGATATTGGTCGAGATGGTGCCCGTGGTGCGGCGGTACACGGCCAGAGCCTCGGGATTTCGGATCGCCTCATAGCCGCGCTCGAGGATCTTCAGCCACAGTCCGAAGTCCTCGGTCCCGAACAGCTCCTCGTCGAACCACCCGACCTCCCGCCCGACCGCCGCCGGCACCAGCGCCGAGATGTAGATCGGGTTGCGGCGCAGGACACGGTCCAGCGTGATCGGGAGGTCGGCGTCGGGGGTCATGTCCTTATAGGTGTAATCGGCGTAGTGGCCGTCGTCGAGCAGGCGCGCGTCGCACGCGACCAACCCGATCCGCCGTCCCCGGGCCCGAGCCTCGTCCAGAAGTGCGATCTGACGCTCCAGGTAGCTCGGGAGGAGCAGGTCGTCGGCGTCGAGAAAGGCCACCAGCTCCCCACGTGCCTGGGCCAGGGCTCGGTTGCGGGCAGCGGCCGGGCCGCGCGCGGTCTCGTTGCGCACCGCCCGGACCCGTGGCCCCGCCTTGTCCAGGATCGCCCAGGTGCCATCCCGAGAGCCATCGTCGACGGCGACGATCTCCCAGTCTCCGAAGCTCTGCGCGGACACCGAGGCGAGTGTCTCGGGCAGGAATGCGGCCGCGTTGTGGGCGGGAATGACCACGCTGACTCTGGGCACTGCGCGAGATGTTCGCAGCCGTCGGCCGCACGGCGAAGCCCGGTCCGCGATCATTGCGGCATGCCAGCCAACCTCGTAGCTCGCCTGCGGACGGGCGCCCGCCGGCTGGTTCAGGCCGCGCTCGGCGTCGTCGGCTACCGACTGGTGCGCGCCCGCGGACCCGCCGCGCACAAGGGTGCGCCCGACGGAGGCGGCGTGGTGACGATTCCCGCCGGTGCAACGGCGCCGTTCGCCGCCGCCGGTTACGACGTGGTGCCCGAAGGCCGATACGACATCGTCATGCGTGACTACTACAGCCCGGTCCCTGACCTGACCCTCTTGAGCGATGAGGTATGGACGCGCCGGAGTGCTCTCGGGGGCGTTGACCTCGCGACCGACGCCGCGATCGACCGCGTCGAGCGGGAGCTGGCGCCTCTGATCCGGGAACTCGACCTCCCGGTCCAGGACACTGGCGCACCGGGGAGGTTCTTCCTGCACAACGGGGGTTTCGGACCTGTCGACGCGGAGCTTCTGTACGCGATGATCCGCGCGTCGGGCCCGCGGCGGGTCGTGGAGCTCGGATCCGGGTATTCGACCCTCCTGATCGCCCTTGCCTGCGCCCGCAACGCCGACGACGGCACCGCGACAGCGCACGAGGTCTTCGATCCGTTCCCCCGGCCGCACATCCTCGGAGACGCACTGGCCGCGAGCACACTGACCGCGCTCTCGGCGACCGATGTTCCGCTCGAGGTCTTCGCCACGCTCGAGAGCGGGGACATCCTGTTCGTCGACACCACGCACACGGTCAAGCTCGGCGGTGATGTCAATCACCTCATCCTGGACGTCCTGCCGATCCTCCGGCCCGGCGTGATCGTCCACTTCCACGACATCTTCCTGCCCTGGGAGTACCCGCGCCAGTGGTTTCAGGAGATGCACTGGTACTGGGCCGAGCAATACCTGCTGCAGGCTTTCCTGGCCTACAACCACGACTTCGAGGTCATCGTGCCGGCGCACGCCCTGGCGCGGGACCACCCCGAGCGACTGGCCGCCTCGATCCCGTCGTTCACCGCGGGAGTCGCCCCGGGGTCGATGTGGATCCGTCGCGCCGGCGCGCCGCTCGACGAGCGGTCTCAGGCCTGAGCGACGGTCACCGAGACCAGCTGCGCGCCGACCGACGCCGGACCCGGCCCCGTTCCTCGCAGGCTCAGCGGGAGATCGGCATGGCCGCCGGGGGAGATCTCCACCCTCCTGCGGAGGCGCAGCAGCGCGCTTGCCGGAGCCGTCACCTGAGGGACCGGTGTGGTCGCATCCCCCGGGCCGACCGCCACTCGGCACGGGCAGCCGGTCTCCGGCCCGGTGACCCGGATGGCCAAGGTCACGTCTTCGGACACTGGCCGGCCCGTGTGGTCGAACACCCGCACCAGCGGGTGGCTGCCCCATCCCAGCGCGCCGGTGTCCCGGACCCCGCGGGTGGCGTACAGCAGCTGGTCGGTGGGCGTGGGGATGATCAGAAGCTCGCCGCCCGGATTGACCGGGCGCTGCGGGAAGCCGAAGCGGGTGTCGGCGTCGAACATCACGAGGTACCGGACACCGTCGAGACCGAGCAGCCGGCCGCTCGCCAGGTCGCGAGTCACCGACCGACAGAGCCCTGGGCGAAGTTGTCCGCGCCTCCCAGCGCGAACGCGCGCTGCACGGACTTGTTGAAGAAGTTCGGCTGCCACCACGTGAAGTACGTGTTCTCGAGCGGACCGTTGGTGGACAGCATGAGCCCGACGTCGGCGCCTGGCCCAACGGCCCGGTCGATCCACGTCAGCGTCTGCGGATGGCTGGCCGTGATCGGAGCGAGCTCCTCGGTCACCTTGGTCATCGCATATCCGGTACCGATCACTCCGTAGGCCAGCAGCGGGATCGCCACGGCCAGCAGCGCCACCCGCGCAGACGCCCGCTGGCGTACGACCGTCGCGCCCACCGCCGAACCCGGTGGCAAGGACGGCAAGCGTGACCCTCGCATCGATGGCGCCGATCCCGAGCCGGCGACCGAGCGCGGAGCTGTCTCGGATCACCGCGTGCTGGAAGCTGAAGCTCGGGTTGATGATGGTGAACGCCACCCTGTCGTGCAGGCTGTCCCCCAGCAGCAACCACAGGGTTGCGGCGCCGACCAGCGCCAGGCCCACTGCCGAGCCACGCTTGTCGGCGGCCCACGCGACCGAACCCACACACAGCAGTGGGACAAGCTCAAACATGTACAGGTCGGTGCTGTTCCCGTCCAGGAACCGCTGCTGGAACGACCCCGCCACCAGCGCGCACGCCACCACGGTGACGGGCACCAGCACCGCGAACGCGTGGCGGGCCGGGTCAGTCGGGCGGAGCAGGTTCGCGATCGTCCATACGCCCGTCAGCGCCAGTGGGGCGAAGCCAAGCGCGACCGCCGTGGTGTCGAGCTGCGCGAGGCCGGCGGCCACGGTGCCGTGCGGGAACAGGTTGCCCCGGGCGGCGCTCACGTAGTTGCCCAGCAGGGACGAGGAGGAGCCGCCCAACTGGACGGCGATGATCCCGGCAAGAGCGACGGCCGAGACCGTCCACAGGAGCCAGTGGGCGACGAGCGTCCGGCGGACGGCCGCCACCAGTGCCGCGCCGCGGCCGGACTCCGCCGGGTGCTCCAGGCCCATGCGCAGGTCGTGGATCAGCACCGAGGCCACCAGGACAGGACCAAGGAGCACGAACTGCGTCCGGGCAAAGCAGACGAGGCCGAGCCCCGCCAGCGCCAGCAGATCACGGCGGGCGCTGGGCTGCTGCATCGTACGCAGGAAGCCGAGCATCGCCCAGGCGAACGCGGGATAGGCGACGTCCTCGGTCATCACCACCCCCGCCAGGAGCATCCAGGGCACCGCGACACTGAGCGCGGCCGCCAGATTGGCGGCCAGCCGTCCGAGGCCGAGCGAGCGAGCCATCAGGTAGGTCGGCACTGCAGTGCTCGCCAGCACGAGCGCCAGCAGCGTGTGGACTGCGTAGAACGCGTCGACCATGCCCAGTGCACCGAACACGGGGGCCGTGATCAGCGGCAGCAGTTGGTTCCAGGAGCTGAAGTAGAAGTCGTGGGGGCCGACCAGCATGCCGGTCCGCGCGATCTCCAGCGCCTGCTTGACGTAGCTGATCTCGTCGGGCATCACCCCGAAGGTGTGGATCGAGCGGACCCAGATCGCGGTCGCGGCGAAGGCGACGGCGACGATCGCGGTGATGGGCAGCCACGAGGGTGCTCGCGTCAGGCGCTCGAGCACGGGGCGTGTGTCGCTTCCCGTCCGCCGGTGGGCGACGGGGGGCGCGGTGTCCGCACGTACGCTCACCTGGCCGAGCTCGTCGAAGCTGGGGAGTGCGTCGTCGCTGTCGAGTACGTGAGGCGGCGGGCGCGGTGAGGAGGTGGCACCGGAGAACAATCACTCATCGCTGGAGGAGTCAACCGTATCTCAAAGCCGTCCTGGTGTTCGCCGGGCGATGCCGAGTACCGGCCCTGCGGCGCGACGCGGGAGCCACGGCGCTTGGCGTACCATCGCCTCGCAGTTGCCGGTGCATGAGCGTACCGGTCGACAGCGAATGCGCCCCCAGACCGGGAGATCGATGCAACACGACAGCGAGCACACATCCCGGCCCACCATGAACCCATCCCCGGACGAGCCATCTGACGCCCGCTCCACCGAGTCGCGCGATCGCTACGAGCTGTCGATCGACGTCGACAGCGACAGCACCCATGCGCGGGTGGTCCAGCTGGTCGGCACCGACCGGCGAGTCCTGGAGCTGGGACCGGCCACCGGCCACATGACCCGCGTCCTGCGCGACCGCGGCTGCACAGTGGTGGGCATCGAGGTGGATCCGGAGATGGCCAACCAGGCCGCGGAGTTCGCCGAGCGGGTGATCGTCGGGAACCTCGACGAGCTCGACCTCGACGAGGAGCTCGGGTCCGATCGCTTCGACGTGATCGTCGCCGCCGACGTACTCGAGCACCTCACGGACCCGCTGTCGGCGCTGCGCAGGCTGAGGAGGTTCCTCGCCGCGGACGGATCCTTCGTCATCTCGTTGCCCAATATCGCCCACGGCAGCGTGCGCATCGCCCTGCTTCAGGGCCATTTCAACTACCGCAACGTCGGGCTGATGGACGTGACCCACCTGCGGTTCTTCACCCGCGAGAGCATCGACGAGCTGCTCGACGAGGCGGATCTGGCCGTCGCCCAGGTCTTCCATCAACAGCTCGACATCAATGCGTCGGAGGTGCCCTTCGACCGTGAGCGCGTTCCCGCCGACGTGCTCGAGCAGCTCGCCGAAGACCCGGACGCCCGGACCTATCAGTTCGTTCTGAAGGCGATCGCGCTCGACACTCCCGGGCTCCGCGAGCTCCAGCGCCACATGCGTGAACTGGCGCACGAGAGCGCGGCGCACGAGACGACCGAGCGCGGATTCGCGGAACGCGAGGCTCAGCTTCGCGCCGCCCTGGTCGCCGCGCATGACCAGATGCTCCGTCGCGACGCCGAGATACTGCGCCTGCAGGACGCCGTGAAGGCGGCTCAGGACGAGGCGGCGATGCAGAGCAGCAACGCCGCCCGCCTGCGGGTCCGGCTCGAGCGGATCAACAACCTCCCGCCGTTCCGCATCTACTCGATGCTCACCAGTCTCCCGGCGTTCAAATCGATCCGCGCCGCGCGGCTCGAGGGCTACAACCGCGCGCTGCGCCGCGCAGGCCATAGCGACAGCTCGGGCTCCTGACCGCGGTGGGCGGCTCGTGAGCAGGCTCACCGGCGCGTGATCCTCGAGGTCTACGGAGCGGCGCTCCTCATCGCGGTCGGTGCCGCCGTGGTCGGTCACGCGATCTGCGCGGCCGCCGGTGGAGGGCAACGGTGGGGCGCGGCGCCGGGGGTCGGCCTCGCCGCACTGATCATCGTGGCCGCGGCCGCGATCGAACTGCCGGGCCGCGCGGTGCCCGCGGTGGCCCTGACCGCGATCCTGGTCCTGGTGTCGGGCGCCTTCCTGTGGCGACGAAGACAGCCGCCGGGCGACTGGGTACAGATGGTCGCGGGACTCGTGGCGTTGATGGGGGCATCGCTGCCCTTCCTGGCCAGCGGGCGCGTCGGGCTCCAGGGGGTGGGCCTGGACGATGACACGGCCCACTTCCTCCTCTTTGCCGAGGGCCTGCGTTCTGCCCGTATGGAGCACCTGTGGGGCACGGGTGGCGGCTACCCGCTGGGACCGCCCAGCCTGGCGGCGACAGTGTCAAGCGGCATCGGAGCCCCGCTCGACCTCGTCTTCGGCGGCCTGCTGGTGGCGATCGTCGCGATCACGGCGATGGTGGGAGCCGGCGTGCTGGCCAACCGGCCGCCATGGCGACGGATCGTCACCGGAGTGATGTGCTCACTGGCGTACCTCGCCGCCGCGTACTACGGGGAAGGAGCGTTCAAGGAGACGGTCATGGCCGTGCTCCTGCTCGCGTTCGTGCTCGCGCTCGAACACCTCAGCGACGCGCGGGCCACGCTGAGCTGGCGAACGCTGCTGCCGGCAGTGATCCTGGTGGCGGGAGGCGTGTACACGTACAGCTACACCGCGATCGCCTGGTTCGCCGGCACCGTGGTCATCTGGCTGCTGGCCGAGACCGCATCGCGGCCCCGTCAGATCTTCAGCGCGGCCGGCCGACAGCGGGTGAGGGCCGCGGCGGGCCCGGTCGGGCTGAGCGTCGTGGTGCTGGTGGTGCTGGTCCTGCCGGTGTTGAGCCAGATCCTCAGCTTCTTCTCATCGGTCGGGTTCTCACCTGCGTCGTCGGCAGCGATCCCGACCAGCGACCTGGGGAACCTCATCCACCCGCTGTCGGTGTACGAGTCACTGGGCATCTGGTGGAGCCCGGACTTTCGCGTTGACCCTGTGAACGGCTTTCATGCGGGCCAGCTGGCGACCTTCGCCGTCGCCGCACTTGCCTTCGGCCTGCTGTGGGCGCTGCGCCGCCGCCAGTACCTCCTTCCCGCCGCGGTGGCGACGTCGCTGATCATCTGGTGGCGAGCCAACGCCACCCAGTCGCCCTACGTCGCGGCCAAGGCGCTCGTGATCGTCGCGCCGCTGGTCATGGCGCTCACTCTCCGGGCGCTGTTCACTGTCCGCCCGCCCGACCGTGCCGTCCGAGCGCTCGTGTTGGCCCTGACCGTCGCCTTCTGCGCCGGCGCTGCGTATTCCACATACCTGGTCCTGCGCAACGAGCCGGTGCAGGAGACCCAGTCCGACCGAGAGCTCGCCGCCTTCGCCTCGCGCATCGACGATGCGAACGTGCTCTACCTGGGCCACGACCAGTACGCGCCGTGGGCGCTGCGACCGGCGGCGGTCGCCACCATCGATCCCAACCTGGTCTCTCAGGCCGGTGCCGAGGCAAACCCCGCCAAGCCCTTCAGCGGCCAACTCGACTTCGACTCGGTGACGCCGAGCAGCCTCGACAGATTCGCCTACGTGATCACGAGCAACAGCACATATGCCAGCCAGCCTCCGTCCAACTTCCGGCTGGTCGAGAGCCGTCGGCTCTACTCGCTGTGGCAGCGGGTCGGCCCGACGGCGCCCCGGCTGTCGCTCGATCCCGCCGGGGCACCGGGCGCGGTCCTCAACTGCGCCACGCCCGCGGGCCGGCGGTTGAGGCGCAGTCACGGTGTGGCAAGCCTGATGGCCAAGCCGGTCACGACAGCGGGCCCCGGGCTCCTGCCCGGCGCGTCGGCGACCTTCGAGCTGCCACTGCCCGAGGGCGAGTGGGAGCTCTCGATCCAGTACAACAGCGCCTTCACGCTCGAACTCACGCGCAGCGGGACAGCGATGGGCCATGCCGGCGGTGACCGCCGTGCCCCAGGCGTTCGTTTCCGTCGGGCGGGTGCAGGGACACGGCGCCGCCTCACCGGTTGCGCTCACCTTCCACCTGTCCAAGCCGTCGGCGCTCACGAGCGAGGCCGGCCTGCTCTACGCCAACGTCGGAGGCGTCGCCGCCACCCGGGTGCCGGACACCCGCCGGCTGGTCCCGCTCGGCCGCGCATGCGGGCAGTACGTGGACTGGTACCGGGTCACCTCGACCCCGTGAGGCCCGACGAGCGCGGGTCACGCCGGGCAGGGGGACGTGCGTAAGATCAGGCGGCATGACCTGGGCCAACTCGACGCCAGCTCGATCCGGTGTCGCCCCCGCCGGCGACCCCGTCGCGACCTTTCACGAGCTCTATTACGACTCGATGGACAAGACGTGGATGGACACGCGCTGGCTCGGCGTCCGCACCCTCAAATGCCCTCTTGACCTGTGGGTCTACCAGGAGATCCTGTGGGAGACCCGCCCCGACCTGATCCTCGAGACCGGGACGGCCCACGGAGGATCGGCCCTGTTTCTCGCCTCGATCCTGAGCCAGCTCGGCAGCGGCTCGATCTGCACCATCGATGTCGCTGATCTACCGGACCGCCCCGTCCATCCGCTGATCCGATACATCACAGGCTCATCGACGGACCCCGGTGTCCTCTCTGAGGTGACCGAGCTGGCGGGCGCCGCCGAGCGGGTGATGGTCCTGCTCGACAGCGATCACAGCGCCCGGCACGTGGCCCAGGAGCTGGCCGCATACTCGGGGCTGGTCACGCCGGGCTGCTATCTGATCGTCGAGGACACCAACGTCAACGGTCGTCCCGTGCTGCCCGACTTCGGACCGGGGCCCGCCGAGGCGCTCGAGACCTTCCTGGCGACCGACGACCGCTTCGAAGTGGACCGCACGCGCGAGAAACTGCTCATGACCTTCAACCCCGGCGGCTTTCTGCGCCGGCGGATGCACTCGTAGCCACCGGCCGTGAACGGAGACGATCGAGGCGCCGGCGAGCGTCCCAGCTGCGCGGTCATCATCCCCACCTATAACGGAGCCGCCCTCACCGCCGCGTGCCTGGACGCGCTCCTCGAGAGCCCGCCGTCGGCATGCTCGTGGCGGATCGTCGTCGTCGACGACGCGTCCACCGAGGACCCGCGGAGCGCTCTCGCCGGCTACGGACCCGACGTCCAGCTGGTCGTGCACGAGCACAACACCGGCTTTGCCGGGGCGTGTAACACCGGCGCGCGCGCTGCCGGCGCCTGCGACTACCTCGTCTTCCTCAACAACGACACGATCCCGGTGGCCGGCTGGCTTGACGCGCTGGTCGCAGAGGCCGAGGGCGACGATGACGTCGCGGCGGTCGGAGCCAAGCTGCTGTACCCGAACGGGCAGGTTCAGCACGCAGGCATCGTGATCCACCAGAACGGGTTGCCCTACCACCTGTATGCCGGCGTCGGGGGCGACCACCCGGCGGTCAACCGTCCTCGCGACGTCGTCGCGGTGACCGCGGCCTGCATGCTCGCGCGACGTCGGGACTTCGAGGCGCTGAATGGATTCGACACCGGATTTCGCAACGCCTACGAGGACGTCGACCTCTGCCTGCGCCTGCGTGAGCAAGGCCGGCGGGTCCGGTACTGCCCCAGCAGCGTCGTCGTCCATCTGGAATCGGTGACCCGCTTTCCCACGGGGGTCACGACCGGCACGGAAGTGAGCGAGCGGCTGTACGAGCAGCGGTGGCGCGACAGAGTGCAGCCCGACGACGTGCAGCGCTACGTCGAGGACGGCCTGCTGCGCGTCGCCTGGGGCCCGTTTTGCCCGCTGCACGTGTCGGTCGCGCCCGAGCTCGCCGTCATCAGCCGCGACGGCGAGGAACTGGACGAGATGGAGCGGCTGCTGGCGACCCGGTCCGAGCAGGTGCTGGAGCTGCTCAGTGCCGAGACCCGCCGGCTGCTCAAGGAGCGTGCCGGCCCGAGGCGCGCCCTGACGCCATCGCACCTGGCGGAGGCCAGGCCGGTGTCGCCGGGCCGGGAGCACCGCCTCGGTCCCGACCGCAGCGACCGGCTGATCTCGGTGCTGCTGCCGGTCAAGAACGGGGCGGCGTATCTGCCCGAGATGCTCGAGGCGGTGCTCGGGCAGTCGATCTCCGTCCGTCTGGAGATCGTCGCGATCGACTCGGGCTCGAGCGACGGCACCCTCGATGTCCTGGACGAATACGGGGCCCGGGTGCTCACGATCGATCCGTCGGCGTTCGATCACGGGCTGACTCGCAACCTGCTGGCCGAGCATGCGCGCGGCGATGTGCTGGTGTTCCTGACGCAGCGCGCCCGTCCCGTCGACGAGGGGTGGCTGGCGCCGCTGATCGCCGGCCTCGACGCCGACACGCGCGTGGCCGGGGTGTGCAGTCGGCTCCTCCCGCGCCCGGAGGCCGACCCTCTCACGCGCCGGGACGTCGAACGTGACCTCTCCGGGCTGTCAGTCCGCGAACACAAGCAGATCGACGACTGGCCCGCCTACGAGCGCATGAGCCCGGAGGAGCGACGGCGATTCCTGAACTTCCACACCGTCAGCGCCGCGATTCGCGCCGATGCCCTCCGTCGCACCCCGTTCCGCTCGGTCCAGACGCTCGGCGAGGACCTGCTCTGGGCTCGTGACGTGGTCGAGTCGGGCTGGGCGCTCGTGCATGAGCCGGCCTCGCGGGCGCTGCACTCTCACGCCTACACGCTCGACGGGCTGTTCGGGCGCAACGTCGACGACGGAGTCGCAAACCGCGACATCGTGCACCGGTCGATGGCGCGCGAGGAGATCGCGCCGCGGGTCCGTGCGATCGTCGACGACGACTGGGCCTATCTGCGCGACGAGCTTGGACTGGAGGGTCCCGAGCTCGCGCACTGGCAGGTCGAAGCGGTGCTGCGGCGGGTCGCCCAGGCCGCTGGTCAATGGGTCGGCGCCAACTACGAGACCCTGCCGGACGGGATTGCCGCGTTCTTCTCGAACATGGCACAGACCCGCGCGGGAGCCGGCGGGGCGCACACGGGACGGAGCTGAGGATGCGGCTGTTGATCGTGACCCATCGCTATCCGCCCCTCGGCGTCACCGGCGTCGAACGTGTCACGGAGCAGACCGCCCAGAACCTCGCGGCCCACGGGGACGAGGTGACCGTCCTGACCAGGCGCGAGACCGCGGCGCCGCCGTTCCCGGCGCTCGAGAGGACGCAGCGGGACGGCATCGATGTCTGGATGATCTCCGGAGGCGGACCTCTGCACGGCAGGTTCCCGAAGCTGGCGCCGGCTCTCGAGGCCCTGTTCGAGCGAACGCTCATCGCGTGCGACCCCGACGTCGTGCTCATGAGCCACCTCACCGACCACTCGCCCGGGTATGTCGCGGTCGCGCGTCGCTGGAACGTCCCGGTGGTGTTGGAGCTGCACGACTACTACTTCGCGTGCGAGCAGGCTCGCCTGCAACGCACCTCCGGCGATCTGTGCTCCGGACCGGACGGAGGGCGCGCCTGCGCCACCCACTGCTTCCCCGATCAGCAGTGGTCGGTCGCGCGCTGGTCGCTGCGGACCCACATGTTCCGCCGCGCGCTGGACCAGGCCGATGCCCTCGTCACCCCCTCCCGCTTCTCGGAGAGCTACTTCAGGCAGGCGTTCGGCCCGGACATCCCGCCCCTGCACGTGATCGGCAACGGGGTTGATCGACGGCCGCTCCCCCGCGATCACCGGCCGCGGACGGCACGCTCCACGTGGGCTATGTCGGGGCGGTCGTCGCGCACAAGGGGGTCCATGTCCTCGTCGACGCGCTGCGCACCGCCCGGCTGGAGAAGGTCAAGCTGAGCCTGTTCGGAGTCGCCGTGGAGCCGTATGTCTCAGAGCTGCTGAGCGACGCCGAGGACATCGAGAACCTCGAGATCCGGGCGTTCGGCTCGTTCGAGCCCGCGCACCTCCCCGGCCTGCTGTCCGACGTGGATGTGGTGGTGGTGCCGTCGATCTGGCCCGAGACGTATTCGATCGTGATCCGCGAAGCCTTCGCCTCCGGCATCCCCGTGATCGCGTCGCGGCTCGGGGCGCTTCCGGAGGGCATCCGCGACGGGGAGAACGGCCTGCTCTTCGAGCCCGGATCAACGGTGGGATTGGCGGCGATCCTGCGGATGTTGGATGGCGACCGGTCGCGCCTCGACGCGCTGCGCAACGGGATCCAAGAGACCGACTGGATCACGACCCGCGAGCGCACCGACGCGCTCCGCGCGCTGCTGTCCGACGTCGTCGCCAGGCGACCCGCGAGCTCCCAGGCCTCGTCGGAGCTGATCGAGCTTGCCGTCCTGCGCGACTTTCTCTCCGCCGGCGTCCCGGAGGGCTAGCGCCTTCGTGGCCGCGACCCAGGCCGATCCTCCGCAGGCGACGACGGGCACCGCTGCCGGCCACGTCCCGCTGTCCGCCCTGCGCATGGCGCTCGACGGTGGGTCGCCGCGGTGGCTGCTGGATGCCGACGGGGTTCCCGGTCGCATCCTGGTCATCGCCGCCGGCAGCACCGCCACCTTCCCGTTGGTGCTCTCGCAGGAGACGCTGTTCTGCGCGCGGGCGATGCTGTTCCCCCACGATTGGCGTGATCGCCGCGGAGCCGTCCGAATGTCGGTCACGGTGGCCGATGCCGGCGGCGAACGCTCAACGCTGTGGACCTGCACCCTGCACGCGGACGCCCGGGACTCCCCCCGAGGCGCGGAGGTGCGGTGCCTGCTTCCGGGAGGCACCGCCGCCCTGGAGTTGGCCGTCGAGACAGAGGACGCAGCGCGGGTCGCGTCCCTGGAACGCGCGATCTGGGTCTCGCCCACTCTCACCGACCCCGGCGCTCCCCCGGTGCCGCCGCCCGCCGCCGGCGCCCCCGCGCCGCGGCGCGCGCCTCGGGCCCCGGCGACGCGAGCTTCCCGCGCCACGCCCCTGATCTCGGTCCTCGTACCGGTTCACGACCCCCCTGTCGGGATGCTCGATGAGGCGATCGCCTCCGTGACGGCCCAGACCTTCGGAGAGTGGGAGCTGTGCCTGGTCGACGACGGCTCCAGCGACCCCGAGGTCCTCGCCGCCCTCGAGCGCCACGCGCGCTCCGACGCCCGGATCAAGCTCATGCGCCACGACACGCCCCGTGGCATTTCGCAGGCCACCAACACCGCGATGGCCCAGGCCACCGGCGACTACATCGCGTTGCTCGACCATGACGACACGCTCGCCCCCGACGCGCTTGACCACGTGGCCCGCCGGATCGCCGCCGAGCCCGGGCTGGACATGATCTACACCGACGAGGACACGCTGGTGGACGGCCGTCAGGTGTGGGCCCATCTGAAGCCCGGGTGGTCGCCGGACACGCTGCGCACCAACGGCTACACCTGCCATCTCGGCGTCTACCGCCGCGCGCTGGTCCAGGAGCTGGGCGGGTTTCGCAGCGACTTCGACGGCTCTCAGGACGTCGACATGATCTTGCGGCTGACCGAGCGCAGCGACCGGATCGCGCACATCCCGCGGATCCTCTACCACTGGCGCGCCCATGCCGGCTCGACCGCAGCCGACGCGCAGTCAAAGCCCTACGCCTACGTGGCGGCGCGCAACGCCATCACATCGCACCTGGGCCGCATCGGCGTACCGGCGCAGGTCGACTTCGGGCCGCCCGGGCTCTACCGGGTGACGCACCGGGTCGAGCCCTCGACCAGCATCGCTCTGGTGCTCGCCGTGCGAGCGACATCGGCGGGCTGGCCGACGCGGCCGCCTCGTGGCCGCTCCAGGCCCACCCGAGCTGGACCGTGACCCTCGCGGTGCCGCCTGACGCGCTGGACGCGGCGACGGGCGCGCTGACCGACGCAGGTATCCCGGGGAGCGCATCACCGCGATCCCGCGCCCGCCGGCCAGCACCCGAGCGCCGCGCTGGCCGCGGCGGCCGACGCCGCCACCGCCGAGCACCTCCTGCTCATGCAGGCCCCCGCCATCGGCCTCACCCACGACTGGCTCACTCGGCTGCTCGGCTACAGCGCCCAGCCCGGCATCGCCGCCGCCGGCCCCGTGATCCTGGCCCCCGACGGCCGCATCCACCAGGCCGGCATCGCCATTCCCGAGGGCATCCCCCTCCACCTCCTGCACGGCGCGCACTCGTCGATGGACGAGCTCTTCGGCTATGGAACCTCGGTCTACAACGTGAGCGCGGTGAGCGGCATCCTCGCCACCCGGCGCGAGACCTATCACCAACTCGGCGGGCTGGACCCCGCCTACGGCGAACTCGCCCTCATCGACTACTGCCTGCGCGCCGGCCAAGAGCACCAACGCACCGTCATCGTCCCCGACGCCCGCCTGCGTACCACCGGCCCCGACCCCACCACCAACGACCTGCCCGCGATCTGGCGTCTGCGCCAAGCCTGGGCCAGAACCCACAGCCACGACCCCTACTACAACCCCAACTACCGCACCGACCGCGGCGACTTCCAGCCGGTCGCGGGGGTCTGACATGGCCGTCGCAGCGCTCCGCAGCGCCGCGGCGCGCCTGCACAGAACCGCGATCCGGCCGGCGAGCGGATCTCTCTCGCGTCGCTGCGCTACCGCGTCGACTCCGCATCGGCGGGCACTCAGTGGCTCCTTCACCCCGACGGCATCCTCGGACGCGTCCTGTCGGTGCCCGCCGGCGCCACCGTCACGTATCCGCTCACGGCGGCGGGCGATCTCAGCTTCTCCGGCCGGGCCATGCTCTTTCCGCATGATTGGCGCGATCTCTCTGGCGCCGTCGGCGCCACGGTGACGGCGATCCTGCCTGACGGGCGCCGACGCGAGCTGTGGGCCCGGACGCTGGCCGCGTCAGGCGATGGGCGCCCTCGCGGGTACACAGTGCAGTGCGCCGTCCCGGCCGGCACGGCCGAGCTCGCACTCTCCATCCACCCGACCGGTCCCGCGACAGGCAGCGAGGAACGGGTCACGCGGGCGGTCTGGGTCGATCCGGTGCTCGTCGACCCACACGCCCCTGCGCCCATCTCGCCGGCCGGCGTCGCCGAGACTCGTGCACCCGCCGAAACCCCTGCACCCGGACACACCGCCACCGGACCCGGAGCACCGCTCATCTCCGTCCTCACCCCCGTCCACGACCCGCCGCTCGCGATGCTCGAGGAGGCCATCGCCTCGGTGCGCAACCAGACCTACGCCAAATGGGAGCTGTGCCTGGTCGACGACGGGTCCACCAACCCCGAGATCACCGCCGCGCTGGAGCACCACGCGAACTCCGACCCGCGCATCCGCCTCACCCGCCACATCGTCGCCCGGGGCATCTCGGAGGCCACCAACGCCGCCATGGCCCTTGCCACCGGCGACTACATCGCCCTCCTGGACCACGACGACACCCTCACCCCGGACGCCCTCCAGCACATGGCCGACCGCATCACCGCGGACCCCACCCTCGACATGCTCTACAGCGACGAGGATGTCATCGCCGACGACGGGTCGTTCGTACGCCACATCAAGCCGGGCTGGTCGCCTGACCACATGACCGCGCTCATGTACACGTGCCACCTCGGGCGTCTACCGGCGCGACCTCGCCGTCGAGCTCGGTGGCTTCCGGTCGCGCTACGACGGCTGCCAGGACTACGACTTCGTCCTGCGGCTCATGGACCGTACCGACCGCGTCGCCCACGTCCCCCGGATCCTCTACCACTGGCGCGCCCATGCCGCGTCGACGGCCGGAGGGGACGAGGCCAAGCCCTACGCCTACCTGATCCAGCCGGCCGCCATCGCCGAGCATCTCGAGCGCCGCGGGATCGAAGCCGATGTCCAGTTCGCCCATCTGATGGGCCTGCATCGCATCGTTCACCGGGTCAGACCATCGACCACCGTCGACCTCATCCTGGACGTCGACGACGCCGACGGGCTGGCGGAGGCCGCCGCGTCCTGGCTGCACCAGCCCCACCCCGGCTGGCGAGTCGTGCTGGCCGCCCCCGACAGCGTGGTCGACCCAGCCCTGGCCGCGCTCACCGCCGCCGGGATCGGCCAGGACCGCATCACCATCCTCCCCGGGTCGAGGCCTGCGCGACGCCGCCGACGCCGGGACCGCCGATCACCTCCTGCTCATGCAGACCCTCGCCGCCGGCCTCACCCACGACTGGTTGACGCGCCTGCTCGGCTACAGCGCCCAAGCCGGCATCGCCGCCGCAGGACCCATGATCCTCGCCCCCGACGGCCGCATCCAACAGGCCGGCATCGCCCTCCCCGAGGGCATCCCCCTGCATATCGCGCACGCGGCGTTCGCCAACACGGCGCCGAGCGTCGTCCACAACGTGAGCGCGGTGAGCGGGGTCCTCGCCACCCCCCGAGCCACATATGAGCAACTCGGCGGCCTGGACCCCACCTACGGCAGCCTCAGCCTCATCGACTACTGCCTGCGCGCGGGCGACCAGCACCAGCGCACCGTGATCGTCCCCGATGCCCGGCTGCGCACCACCGGGGAGGGCGGGATCGTCTCCACCACCAACGACCTCCCCACCCTCTGGCGCCTGCGCGAGACCTGGGCCCACACCCACACCCACGACCCCTACTACAACCCCAGCTACCGCACCGACCGCGGCGACTTCGTCCTCCAGCGCTATTGAGAACGCGGGGTCCCGAGCGTGGCGTCCGGCGAGACCGGCTCCCCCACCAGTTCGACAATCGCAGCTCGTAGCACCGCCACCGGAAGTCCGAACGGAAGCCACCTGCTCAGCCGCTCGTACGCGGCCGTCCGCAGTGCCGCGAGCCGCTCGGGGTCGCGCACGAGGCTCTCGGCGACGAACGGGATGGCATCACCCGACGCGGCCAGGAAGTGCTCACCGGCCACGAACGGTGCCAGCCCGCTGGAGTGCTCGGTCACGATCACGGCGCCGGCGTGGATGGCATCGAGGACCGATCGCCACTCTATGCGGGTGCTCTCTCCGCCGTGGAGGTTGATGACGACCTTCGCCTGCTCCAGCAGCGGCCACCGCCGGTCAGCCGGTGCGATATGCAGGCCGCAGTGCTCACGCCCCAGGACACGCGCGGCACCGTCGAGATAGTGCGTCTGGCGCGGCGTGGGAGCGCCGAGGAACAGCACGTCGATCGGGCGTGGGCGTCTCGGGTCGAAATGGTCGTGGAGCCGGGTGTACCCCGGGCGGACGAGGCGCGCCCGAACTCCGAGCCGCGAAAGCGCGATCACCGCCCGCTGGTCGATGGCGAACACCGCTCCCCCTCGCCGGAGCACGTCGAGGTGCGGATCGCGGGAGTCCGTCGGCGGCGGCTCGGCGCACAGCAGGACCGTCCGCGCCATGATCGAGTCGTCGGGCAGCGCCGGGGCGCCTTCGGCAGCGACATAGCCGCGAGGGTCGAGCAGTACGTACACGCGGTCCGGGCGCGGCTCGGGGAAGCCCCTCAGGTGCACCGAGCTGGTCACGGCCTGGATTCCGAGCTCGTGGCCCAGGGTCTCCGCCAGCTCGCGCAGCGACTGGTCCTGGCGCGGGGACATAACGAACGCGACCTCGGGCATCGCGCGATCGTAGCCAGCATGTGCGGACACGGGCCGGTAGCCTCTCGCGGGTGCCCGAGACGATCCCCGACAAGGACCTGCTCATCGCCGACCTCCAGTCCCGGCTGCAGGAGCGTGACCGCCTCGCGGCGCTCCTCACCGACGCCGAGCAGCGGCTGGCCCAGGTGCCGGAGCTTGAGCTGCGCATCGCCGACCTGGAGGTCGAGCTGGCGATGGCTCGGCAGGAGACGGCCGCCGCTCGCCAGGAGGCCCAACAGCTCGATCAGATGCTGATGTACGGGCGGCGCATGCTCCGCTACGTTCGGCCGATGATCAAGCCGCTGCGCGACGCGCGCCGGCGCCTGCGCAGCTAGCCGGCATGCCTCGCTCCGCTTTGGATGGCACGCGGCCCGGACGGCTGGCCGGACTGCCCCGGCGCATCGCCCTCACCTATCGCTACCACGGGATCGCGGGTCTCGCCCGTCACGCGGTCATGTTCCCGCTCCGCCTCACCGGCCTGGACCGCGCGCTCGGCCTCGGCACCGGGCCGCGCCACGCCTCGGCGGCCGCACGCCGGTGGTATCGCGATCACGGGCGGCCGGTGACGATCGTGATTCCCAGCTTCCAGGACGCCGCGCTGGTCACCCGGCTGGTGGCGAAGATCCGGAGCACGACGCCCGCGGACCGCGTGCACATCATCGTCGCCGACGACGCGAGCGGCCCCGAGCACCTCACGGCGCTATCGCGTCTCCAGGGCATCGAGGTCGTCGCCGGCGAGACCAACCTCGGGTTCTCGGGCAACGCCAACCGCGGCCTGCGGGCCGCCAACCCCGAGCACGATGTCGTCCTGCTCAACTCAGACGTGGTCCCGCTGCGCGACTGGCTGGCCTGCCTCCAGCACGCCGTGAGCGGCGATCGGGCGCCGGGGATCGCGGGCGCGAAGCTCCTGTACCCGGACAACCGGATCCAGTACGCCGGCACGATCCGCAATGCCGCCGCACCGGAATGGTTCGATCACCGCTACCGAGGCAAGCCGGCCGACTGGGGGCCCGCTGACGTCGCGGGCCCGACGCTCGCCGCCACCGGCGCGTGCATGTACATCCGGCGCGACGTCCTGGACACCGTCGGGTTGTTTGACGAGGCGTACGGCATGGGCTACGAGGACGTCGACTACTGCCTGCGCACGTGGCAGGCGGGCTACGAGGTGGCCTACGTTCCGGCCGCGCGCCTGTATCACCACGAGTCCGCGACCCGCGGGACCGAGCAGGGTGAACGGGAGCTGGCGTCGCAGCGCGTCTTCTGGGAACGCTGGGCGGAGTTCTTCGATGAACGACGGGTCGCCGGCGAGGATGGCCGCCTCCGCGTCGTCTACGTCACCGAGGGGACGATCGTCGGCGGCGGTCACCGCGACATCTTCGAGCATCTCAACCGCCTGGCCGACCGCGGCCACGAGGTCGCCCTCTGGACGCTCGAGGAGGCCCCCGATTGGTTTGCGCTGCGCTGTCCCGTCCGGACCTTCTCTGATTACGACGAGCTGGCGCGGGCGCTCGCGCCCCTGGATGCGATCAAGGTGGCGACCTGGTGGAACACCGCCACCGCGGTCTGGCGGGCCAGCGTGACCCACGGGATCCCGGTGTACTTCGTCCAGGACATCGAGACCAGTTACTACCCCGACGCCCCTGAGCGTCGCTACGAGGTGCTCGACACCTACCGGCCCGAGTTCCGCTTCCTCACGATCTCAGGCTGGAACCAGGAGCAGCTGGATGAGCTCGGCCTGCCCAGCGAGCTCATCTCACCGGGCCTGGACCTCGACACCTTCCGCCCGGTGGACGGTGTGGCGCGCCGTGATGACATGGTGCTCGCGCTCGGCCGGTCCGACCCGCTCAAGAATCTGCCCCTCACCGTGGACGCGTGGCGCCGGCTCCCGGAGCCGCGTCCAGAGCTGTGCCTGTTCGGCCGTCAGCCGGAGCTGGCGACCCACCCCGGGATCCGCTATGTCAGGTCCCCGTCCGACGCCGAGGTCAACGAGCTGTTCAACCAGGCGACCGTGTTCCTACAGACCTCCACCCACGAGGGCTTCTGCCTTCCGGCGCTCGAGGCGATGGCGACCGGCGGCGCGGTGGTATGCACCGACGCCCACGGCAATCGGGACTACTGCGTCGACGGCGTCAACTGCCTGATGCCCGCGCCGGAGCCGGCCGCGGTGGCGGCGGCGATCAGCCGAGCTCTCGGCGATCCCGAGCTGCGCCGCCGCCTCGGGGAAGCCGGTCGGGTCACTGCGGGCCGCTACGGATGGGACTCGCGCATCGATGCCCTGGAGCGGTTCATGTCCGAGGTCACCCGGCCGACGCCGACCTCGTCTGCCGTGAGCACCGCGCGACGAGCGCCGGCGGCGCGGGGCACTACGATCGTCGCGCGCGCAGTGCGCGCAGCGGCGCGGTGAGCCTCCAGCTGCGGCTCGCGGCGATGACGCTCAGCTGAGCCTCGGTGGCGTGCAGCCGGGCCCTCCAGGCATCGCGCTCTCGGGCCAGCGCCGCCGCTTCCTGTGTCACCTGCTCGACGTTGTGCCGAACAGCCGCGATCTCGCGCCAATCGTCTGCCGGGAGCCATCAACTCCTCACGCGTCGCGCTTGCCTCGCGCTTGGTCAGCACCACCAGCCCGTGTCCGAACTCGCGACGGTCCTCCAAGCGCTCGACGGTGAAGATCCGCCCCCAATGCTCGCGCAGCCACCACTCCGAGTGTTGCACCGACGGGCCGCCCTGATCCCAGGGCAGCCACTCTCGCAGGACGTTCATTCCGATCCGGTCGGGGTCCCAGCGCTCGTTCGCAATCGACTCGGACATGCCCTCGCCGAGGAACGTGGCGACGAGCCGGCCGTCCGGGGTCAGCACCCGGTGAAGCTCGAGCAGCCAGTCGGCCCAATGCGCTGTCAGGTGGGTGAACACCGACATGGCCCAGATGAGGTCGAAGTGCCCGTCGGGGAACGGCAGTGGCGGCGTCTCGCCGTTGACGAACACATGCATGGGCGGCACGAGGTTCTGCCGGACCCAGTCGATGCTGGGCTCGTGGATGTCGCAACCGTGGATCTCGCAGCGCTCCGCTTCCGGAAGCAGGTGCCGCAGCAGCTTCCCGGAACCACAGCCGAAGTCGAGGATGCGGCGGCCTTCGAACCAGCCGTCTGGCTGATAGCCGACCAGCGTCTGCTTGGTGGCCGCGCCGAGCTCGTCAAAGCTCGTCACCGGGTCGTCTTGGTTGAGGACCCCGACTCGGCGAGCCAGCTCGGCGTCGGGAAGCGGAGGCGTCGGCATGGGGAGACGGAACCTAGAGATCCTCGGCCACGCGCGGCGCGATCCGGTTGAAGACCCAGAAGCCGAGGATGAACACCCCGAGCACGATGGCCAGCGGCTCCGCGAGCTCCGCGTAGGAACCGAGCAGGTCCGCGGCACTCGGGGTCGCGTGGTTGATGAACGCGTGTCGGAACTCCTGGAAGATCACGGCCAACGGGTTGAGCATGTAGAGGTGGAAGAGCGCATCCGACAGGTGCTTCTGGACAACCGCGATCGGAATGATGATGGGCGAGGCGTAGAAGATGACCTGCGTGAGCACGTCCCAGATCGGGAGCACATCGCGCGCATAGACAAACAGCGCCGAAAGGAGCATCGCGATCCCCGTCGAGAGCACCACAAGGGTCGCGAGGATGAGCGGTACCTCCAACCACGTCAGCATCGGCCGGACACCCGCGATCAGCGCGAACACCAGCACCACCACCAGGTTGAGGCACAGGTTGAACATCGCCAGGAGGACCACCGACAGCGGGATGGCCAGCCTGGGAAACTGGATCTTGCGCACCAGCGCCTCGTTGTCGACCACGCTCCGTACCGCGCCCCCGGTCGCCTCCGCAAAGAAGGTGAAGAGGACGATCGAGGCCAGCAACTGTGCCCCGTAGTAGTGGTAGTCGGCGCCCTTGCTCGCGCCGACCTTGGCGACCTTCGTGAAGAACACGTAGAGCACCAGGAACAGCAGCAGCGGCCGCACGAGCTGCCACAGGTAGCCCAGCGCGGAGCCGAAGAAGCGCAGCTTCCAATCGGTGAGGGCGATGTTGAAGGTGAGATGCCAGAACCGGCGCCAGTCACCCGACAACGCGCCCGGCCCGCTGATCGGGCGTCCCAGCGCCTCGTAGGGCACCTCGGTGTCGCTCGTCGGCCGGTCCGTCGTCGGTGGCGCCTCGACTGTCACCGGCGCCTCTGCTCCGAGTCCGGCGGCACGCGGCTGATCTCCGATTGCACGGGCAGGTCGACCAGCCCGCCCCGGGCAGCGGGTCCGGTCACGACGAAGCTGAAGCTGCCCTCGAAGCGATCGATCACGTCCAGACCCGAGCCGCGATGCGTGACCTGGAACACCGGTGAGTAGCGCCCGGGAGCCAGGACGTTGTCAAAGCCGAAGGACACCATCACCTCCTCGCCGCCTCGGAAATGCCCGCTGCGCTCGTTCTCGATCTCCGTCGTGGCGACGAGGACCGCTCGGTGCTCGTCGTTGTAGACCTCGACCCCCGCCGCCGGGTCCGTGACCTCCACCGCGAACGCGACCCGCGCCTTGAGGGTGACCCGTTCGTGCTGGGGCACCGATGACAAGCGCGTGCCGTCGGGACCCTCAACCCACACCTCCAGCACGCGTGCCTGTCCGTCGCCCGTGTGCCCGTCGCCGGAGGCGGCCGCGGCCTCGGAACTGCGACCGAAGTTGAGCTCGAGGTACCGGTCGGCGACTTCGTGCGTTTCGCCGAGGTGAACGGGCCGGCCGCGCTCCAGGAGCAGCGCGCGGTGGCAGAAGCGCTGCAGCGCGCCCATGTCGTGGGTGACGAAGACAATCGTGCGGCCGCGGTCGCGAAGGTCATTGAAGACGTCGAAGCACTTCTGCTGGAACGCGGCGTCGCCCACCGCGAGCACCTCGTCGATCATGAGGATGTCGGCGTCCACCTGGATCGCCACCGAGAAGGCAAGCCGAACGTGCATGCCCGACGAGTAGTTCTTGAGCTTGAGGTCCTTGAACTCCTGGAGCTCGGCGAACTCGATCACGCTGTCAAAGCGCTTGCGCGCCTCCCGTGGGGTGAGACCGAGCATGAGCCCGTTCATGACGACGTTGTCACGCGCCGCCAGGTCTGGGTTGAAGCCGACTCCGAGCTCGATGAACGTGGAGAGGCGCCCCCGGACCCAGATGTCGCCGTCGGCCTGGTAGATCCCGGCCATGCACTTCAGCAGGGTGCTCTTGCCGCTGCCGTTGCGCCCGGCGATCCCGAAGAACTCCCCCGGCTGCACAGCCACCGAGACGTTGTCCAACGCCTTATAGGTGTTGCGGCGGATCCGACGCCGAGGATGAAGGGCCCGCTCCTTGAGCGTGTGCACCTGCTCCTCGGGGACGGTGAACGTCTTGCTCACCGACCGCGCGACTACCACCGGCAGCCGCTCGCCGCCGACGGCTGGAGTTGGCATGAACGAGAGAGTAGCCGAGACCACTACCGCTCAAACCCGGCGCTCGAGCGAGAGACGCGCCACCACCGACGCGGGGATCCGGTCCGCATGGCCCCCCAGCCATCCGCCGCAGGCACGGGCGCCGTGGTAGAGCAGCGAGGCCCACAGCACCGACACGCCGCTCCCGAGCGACGCCAGGCCACGCTCGCGCGCCCACCGCCAGTCGCCGATGACGCCGCCGCGCAGGTTCCGCGTCGCCGAGCGTCCGTCGAGAGACCACCCATACACCTCCCGAACGGCGCGGGCCTCGTCGAAGTTGCGGCGCAGCCACTCCGGCGCCGAGTAGTCGTGGGAGTGCACCACCGCCGCATCGGGCACGAAGACCTTGCTGAAGCCGGCCCTGAGCATGTCCTGGGCCAACAGGTGGTCCTCGGCGTAGGCGATCTCCCGGAACGGTATGCGCTCCCACGCCGCCCGGGCGATACAGCCGTTGACGTCGGTGAAGAAGCCCAGATGGCCCATGAAGTGGCGGGGTGGGGCGTCACGTGCGGTGGGCGGCAGCGCGTCGACCCGGGGGCCGTCGTCCGAGAACGAGTCAAACCAGCTGGCCAGCTCTCGAACCACGCTGAGTCGAGCTCCGGCCTGCGGCCGGTAGGGGCCGAAGGCGAGGCCCACCCCAGGCGCGAGCGCGAATGCGGCCACCAGCGAGAACAGCCAATCTCTCCCCGCCGGAACCGCGTCCTGGGTCAGAAAGGCGACGTGGTCGCCCCGCGACCGCGACATCAACAGGTTCCGGGTGCCTCCGTGCGAGAACTGCTCGGGCGGGATCTCGATGACCTCGGCGCCGTAGGAGCGGGCGAGCGACACCGTCTCGTCCGAGGACCCGGAATCGCAGATCAACAGCTCCAGATCCTGGTCCTCGAGGCGCTGAGAGCCAACCGCGGCGAGCGTCCGGGCGAAGTTCGGCCCCGCGTTCAGCGTTGGGATGGCCACCGTCACGGTATTGGGCACGCAGCCAATCTTCGCCGTTCGCAGAGCCGCGTGCGCCCAGGGAAGACGCGGTGCACGGTCCACTACCCTGCGCTGCCATGCAGCGCTCGGCCCAGGTAGCGGCGCCGGCGCGGCTCGGTGTGAGGCGCCTCGCCCCGCCGCCGAGCCTTGCCGTCCTGCTCGTCATCGTCCTCAGTGTCGGACTGAGCTGGGCGCTGGTGGTCCCTCCATGGCAGTCTCCCGATGAGCTCGCCCACTTCGGCTTCGTCCAGAGCCTGGCGGAGAACTTCACGATCCCCCACACTGCCGGCGCACCGCAGGCCTCGAGCGACCTCACCGCCGCCAACCACGCCGTCGGAGCCGACCGGGGGGCCTTCTGGCCGACACCGGCCCCGCCGGACTGGCGGCGATCGGATTACAGCGCCTATCTCGCGGCTGAACACGTCGCCCATCCACCCTCCCGCAGCGATGGGACCGGGCCCAGCACCGCCACCAACAATCCCCCGCTCTACTACCTGGCCGCCGCGGCCGCGTACCTCGTCGACCATGGCGGAACCGCGTTCGGACGGCTGTATTCGATCCGGATCTTCGGCGTGCTGCTCCTCATCGCGACGACGATCGCGGCCTGGCTGCTGGCCGGCGAGGTGTTCGGCCGCCGCCGGTTGCCCCAGCTCGGCTGCGCGGCGGTGGCGGGGCTCCTCCCGATGGCCACGTTCATGTCCACCGCGGTCAACCCCGATGCGCTGGTCATCACGTGGTGGACGCTGACACTGTGGCTGGGGGCGCGGGTGATCAACCATCGGGCCCAGGCGTGGGATGCCGTGTGGCTCTGCGCGGCGACCGCCGCCGCGATCCTGACCAAGGCGTCGTCCTACGCGCTGGTCGGACCCATCCTGCTGGCTCTGCTCTTCGGTTGGCTGCGGCGCCCGGCCGCCGAGCGTCGCCGCGCACTGGTCTTCATCGCGGCAGCGGGGCTCGTGCTGGCCCTGCCGGTGCTGGGCTGGTTCGCGCTGGCCTCCCACGTGGGCGGGCTGAGCATCACCACCGTCGGCTCGTCCCCTGCACACCCGTTCCTCATCAGCCAGTTCCTCAGCTATGTCTGGCAGTTCTACCTGCCGCGGCTGCCGTTCCTCACCCCCTTTCGCACAACTCCGGATCTGCCCGTCTACGACGTCTGGATCCGCCAGCTCACCGGCGTGTTCGGGTGGCTCGACGTGTACCTGCCGGACTGGCTCTACCGCTTGGCCGCGGTGGCCGCCGCAGGACTGGGGCTGGGCTCCATCGCCCTGCTCACCCGTCTTCGCGACCGGCGGCATCTGGCCCTGTTGGCCTTCTTTGCCGTCACGCTGCTGGCGCTGCTGGTCGTGCTCCACGTCACCGAATATCGAGCCCTGATCGCCGGAGGGGGGCCGTTCCTGCAGGGTCGCTATCTGCTGCCCGTGGTCAGCCTCCTTGGCCTCGCCGTGGGCCTCGTCATTGCCCGGGCTCCGACCCGCATCCGTCCGTCGGCGTGCGCGCTGGCGCTCACCGCGTTGCTCGTCATACAGGTGATCTCGTTGTCCACCGAACTGCACGCCTACTACCTATGAGGCTCTGGTCCGGACCAAGGCGGTGGGTGGTGCTGCCGGCCGCCGCGGGCGCGCTCTTTGCGCTCGCCGTTCTGCTCATCGCCGGTTCCCGGCCCCTGGCGGTGCGCACCGCTTCCGCCGACGCGCCCAACCAGCTCACCATCGCCACGCTCCATCCCGGCCAGGCCGTGTGCGAAGGCCCGATCACCAGCCAAGGAACCGCACGGAGCGTCGGCATCTGGGGGAGCGCCGCCGGCGCAACCGCGCGGCTGACGGTGGCCGTGAAGGATCCTTCCACACAGGAGACCGTCGCCTCCGGCCCGCTTCAGGCGGTCGCGCAGGAGGGCGAATGGACCGCCCGGCTCGACCGAGACGTGCCCCAAGGTCACCCGGTCCAGATCTGCCTGACGCAGGATGCCGGCGCTTTCTCGCTGGCGGGATCGGCGGTCAGCGATCCCGGGGTGACGGTGACGGGCATACCGGCGGGCCAGAGGTACTCGCTGGTCCTGCTCAGCGATGGCCACCAGTCGCTTCTTGGCTCGCTCTCGCTCGCCTTCTCGCGGGCGTCGCTGTGGCGCCCCAGCTGGGTGGGAGCCTGGACGTTCTGGGTGCTCGGCGTCGCCCTGCTGCTCGACGTTCGGACTCGCGGTGATGGCCGTGGTCAGGGCCGCCGCCGACGACGCGGCCGCCGCCCCCGCCCGCGCCGCCCGATGGCCCGGTCGACGACCGTCCGTCAGAGACCCGCGAGAATCGTCCGCAGCCCCTCGCGCAGTGAGACGCTCGCCTCCCAGCCCAGCTCGGCACGGGCCCGGCTGACGTCCAGGCAGCTGCGGCGCACCTCCCCGGGGCGGTCGGGGGAGTAGTTGGGCGGGGGCAGCGGCCTGTCCGGGGAGATCTCGTTGAGCGCCTCGATGAGCTCGAGTACCGACGTCTCCTGTCCGTGGCCGATGTTGACGGGCCCGGTGATGGTGGACTCGGCGGCCAGGAGGTTGGCGCGCACCACGTCGGCCACGTCGACCCAGTCGCGCGTCTGGCCGCCGTCGCCGAACACCGTCGGGGCGGTGCCGTCGATCAGGTGCCCGCAGAAGATCGCCACCACGCCGGCCTCGCCGTGCACGTCCTGGCGCGGCCCGTAGACGTTGCCGTAGCGCAGCGAGACGGTGGACAGCCCGTGCAGGCGGGTGTAGAGCGCGCAGTAGCCCTCGGCGCCGAGCTTGCTCTGGCCATAGGGGGCCAGCGGGCGGATGTCGCTGTCCTCGGGCGTGGGGAGCACGTCGGCGTCGCCATAGAGGCCGCCGCCGGTGGAGGTGTTGACCACGCGCCGCACCCCGGTGTCGCGTGCCGCCTCCAGGACGTTGATCGTCCCCAGCACGTTGATCTGGGCGTCGTCGACGGGCCGGGCCACGGAGTGGCGCACGTCGATCTGCGCCGCCAGATGGAACACCCGCTCGGGCGCGGCCGCCTGAAAGACGGCGCGCACCGCCTCGGCGTCACGCACGTCGACGGTCTCGAGCGTCGCCCCCTGGGCGAGCGCGCCGGCCAGGTTCTCGCGCTTGCCGGTGACCAGCGTGTCGATCACGGTCACGCGGTCGCCGCGCGCCACCAGCGCGTCGACCAGGTTGGATCCGATGAAGCCGGCGCCGCCGGTGACCACGCAGTCCATGGGCGTTGGAGCTTACGGCCGTCGGGGTATGAGGGGCCCTGCGCCGAGGCCCGCGCCCGGTCTGAGCCGAGTCTGAGCACGGTCTGAGCAGGGATCGCGCGGAATATCGTGGCGTTTGCAACTTTTCTGACGTTCGTCCAGTTCCTGAGGCCAACTTCGTAACTTGCGGGCACAATCCCCGTTCCTACGCATAACCTCTGAGAGGTCCAGTCTCGTATGCAGGGAGATCTGACCACGTCCATGCGCCCCCAGGGTTCGATAGAGCCAGAGCTGACGCCGCCCGTGAATCCGCCTGACGCGGCGGACGTCCTCGGCGTGCCGTTGGGGCTGACCGACTACGACGGCGCGCTGGACTGGATCGAGGAGATGGTGCGGGCACGCCAGCAGGGCTACGTCTGCGTCTGCAACGTCCACGCCGTGATGGCGTCGGCCGAGGACCCGGGGTTGCGCTCGGCGCTCCTGGGCTCATCCTTCAACGTCCCGGACGGCCAGCCGCTCGTCTGGGCGCTCAACCTTCTGGGCCACTCGCTCGACGACCGCGTCTACGGCCCGGAGCTCATGGCCCGCTACTGCGCGCGAGCGGCGGAGTCAGGTCAGCGGATGTATCTCTACGGCGGGCGCAATCAGGGCGCGCTGGTCCAGCTGGCGCTCAATCTGCGCCAGCGCTACCCGGGCGTACGGATCGTCGGCGGCTACTCGCCGCCCCACCGCCCGCTCACCGCGGAGGAGCGCGACGCCGTCGTCAAGGAGATCAACGGGTCCCGCGCCGACGTCGTGTGGGTCGGGATCGGCGTGCCCAAGCAGGAGAAGTGGATGGCGGAGATGCGCGACTCGCTCCAGTCGCCGGTCCTCATCGGCGTCGGTGCCGCGTTTGACTTCCACGCCGGCCTCGTGCCGCAGGCGCCCAACTGGCTTCAGGCCTCCGGCTTGGAGTGGGCCTACCGGTTGGCCCATGAGCCGCGGCGGCTCTGGCGGCGCTACACGCGCTACAACCCGCGCTTCGTCGGCGCGTTCGCGCGGCAGCTGCGCGAGCATCACCAGCAGGGCCGACCGGCCCGTTAGTCAGGACTGCGCAGTGCCAGGTGACGCCGCCACCACGGTGGGGCGCGGCCTCAGCAGCCGCGTCAGCGCCTGCACCACGTCGTCCTGGTCGGCCTCGGTCAGCGCCGGTCCGAGCGGCAGGCTGATCGTCCTCGCCGACAACTCTGTCGCGACCGGAAAATCATCGGGCGACAACGCATACGTGCGTTGGTAGTAGGGGTGGAGATGAACCCCTCGGTAGTGGACCCCAGCGCCGATGTTGCGGTCGTGGAGGGCCTGGATGAGCTCGTCGCGGCCCAGCGGCGCCTCGTGGATCAGGCGGACCTGGTAGAGGTGGCGGGCATGCCGGGTGTCAGGCTCCGGGGGCGGCGGGGTCGCGAGCGGCAGATCCACGAGCAGCTCGTCGTAGCGCTCCCACAGCTCACGGCGCCGCTCGATCCAGCCATCGAGCTGGGGCAGCTGGACCAGGCCGAGCGCCGCCTGGATATCGGTCATGTTGTATTTGAACCCCGGCTCGACCGCCTCGTAGTGGCGGAACCCGCGGTCGGTGAACCGTTGCCACGCACCCGCGCTCAGCCCGTGCAGCGCCAGTCGCTCCACCCGTTCGGCGATCGCCGGGGAGTCGGTGAGGATCGCACCGCCCTCGATCGTCGTGATGTTCTTCGTGGCGTAGAAGGAGAAGGCGGTCACGTTGCCCCACGACCCGATCCGGCGCCCATGCCACTCCGCACCGATGGCGTGCGCCGCGTCCTCGATCACATGAAGACCGTGGCGATCGCGCAGCTCGGCCAGTCTGTCCATGTCGACCGGCCGGCCGGCGAGATGTACGGGCATGATCGCCCGGGTGCGCGGCGTGATCGCCGCCTCGGCGGCGTCGAGGTCGATGAGGCCGTGACCGGGCTCGCTGTCGATCAGAACCGGTGTCGCGCCGGCGTGCTCGACGGCGTTGGCCGAGGCCACGAACGTCATCGCGGGCACGAGGACCTCGTCCCCAGGCCCGATGTCGAGCACTTTGAGCGACAACGTCAGGGCGGCGGTGCACGAAGCGAGGCAACGGGCATGCGGGGCACCGATGTACTCCGACAGCATGCTCTCGAAGCGGTGCACCTTCGGGCCGGTACCGACCCATCCGCTGCGCAGAGAATCCACGACCTCGGCGATCTCAGCATCGCCGATGGTCGGACTCCCGAAGATCAGAAAGTTCTCTCGCATGGTTGGGACGTGCGCGCAGCCGCGCGTCCGCCTCGGCGCCCCCGCTGCCCCGGATACTGCTCTGTGCGCCCAGGGCGTCGCGAGCGACTCCGCTCAAGACTATTCGCTGCAGACCGTCCCTGACCATTAGAGAACTCCTAACCTCTCCCGCCTTCACCATGGAGCCACCGCACGACACGCCGATCGCCTCGATCATCATCCCCGCCTACCGAGCGCCGGACTACCTGGACGTGACGCTCCGCTCGATCACACCCCAGGCGGCCGCGAGCGGCGCGGAGGTGATCGTCGTCAGCGACGGGCCCGACGCCGCAAACGACGCGGTCGCCGCGCGTCACGGCGCGCGATTGGTCACCCTCCCGGTCCATGCGGGCCTCAATACCGCGCGTAACGCGGGGATCGATGCCGCCCGGAGCGATCTCCTCGTGTTCGTCGATCAGGATGTGGACGCTCCGGAGGGGTGGCTGGAGGCGGTCGTGGCCGGCGCCGCGGCCTACCCCGACCTCGAGGTCTTCGGCGGTCCGATCCGCCCCCGGATGGAGGCGGCGCTGCCGGCCTGCGACCGCCATCCGCCGCCGATCACCACGCTCGACGCCGGGCCCGTCGACCGCGACGTCCGCTTCGTGTGGGGGGCGAACATGACGATGCGGCGCAGCGCGTTCGAGCGCATCGGGATGTTCGACCCGGGCCTTCTGGGCCGGGGCGATGAGGAGGAGTGGCTGCTGCGCTACACGACCGCGGGCGGCCGGATCCGGTACATCGCGGCGGCCGGAATCGACCATCGCCGGACCGCCGCGGACTCGCGCCTGCGCACGCTGGCGAAGGCCGCCTACGGCCAGGGACGCGAGGTCCGCCACCACGATCGCCGCAGCGGCAAGGCGCGCCCCATCTCCGCGGAGCTGCGCACGCTCGCCGGTTGCGCCTGGCACACCGTCCGGCGACGGTGCGCCTACGGGATCGTCATGGGCGCCCGCACCGCCGGGACCCTGCGCGAGGCGGTTGTGGAACGCCGTGGCTGACCCACCCGACGACTTCCTCTCGGGAACCAGCGGGCAGGTCTACGGCATCCGCGCCACCACTCGCGCGGCGATCGCCGATTCGGTGGCGGATGCGTGGGCGACGGCGACGCTGCAGCCATGGCGTCTCCGTCGCGCGGCGGCGGCACACCCGCGCCGGAGGGTGCTGGCGCTGGCCGTGGAGCGCGAGGAGGAGCCCAACCTGCTGGCCGCCGCGCGCGCCGAGTTGCTGCGGTCTCGCCACGACGTCCGCTTTGACCGGATCGGCGTCGGCAACCGGGGCAAGTTCGAGAATCTCAACGCGCTGCTCGAGCGCCACCCGCCCCAGGGCCACGATTGGCTGCTGGTGCTCGACGACGACGTCGCGCTGCCCCGTGGGTTCCTCGACACGTTCCTGTTCCTCGTCGAGCGGTTCGGCCTGCGCATGGCACAGCCGGCCCACCGGGCCCTCTCCCATGCCGCCTGGCAGGTGACCCGCCGGCGGCCCGGTGGTCTCGTGCGCCAGACGTCGTTCGTGGAGATCGGGCCGGTCTCGGCCTTTCACGCCGTCACCTTCGACGCGCTGCTGCCCTTCCCCCCGCTGCGAGCGGGCTGGGGCCTTGACGCACACTGGGCCGCCATCGCGCGCGAGCACGATTGGCCGATCGGCATCGTCGACGCGACTCCCATCCGCCATCGGACGCGCCGGATCGCGGCGGCCTACGACCGCGACGAGGCGATCGCCGAGGGACGGCGCTTTCTCGCCGGGCGGCCGTACATCACCTCGTCGCAGGCCCAGCGGACGATCGCCACGCACCGGCGCTGGCGATGAGGGCCCTGATCGTGGCCGAGTACTACCCGCGGGCCTCGGACCCGACCCTGGGCGTGTGGGCCCACCGCCAGGCGGTGGCCGCGCGCGATGCCGGGGCCGACGTGCGGGTGCTCGTGCTGCACCGGCCGCTGCCGCCCCTCGCCGATGTGCGCCGGCTGCGCGTCGGCGCGGTCACCGAGGCGATGTCCCAGCCCGGCCGCGATGTGCGCGACGGGATCCGGGTCGACTACCTGCGCTACGTCTCACCGCCCCGGCCGTGGAGCTATGCCTCGTGGGGAGCCTGGGCGGCGCCGGCGCTCCGGCGTGCGCTGCGCCGCCTGCGCGCCGAGTTCGCCTTTGACCTCGTCCACGCGCACTACGCCGTCCCCGCCGGCGACGCGGTCCGCCGCGCCGCGCCGCAGGCCCCGCTGCTCGTCTCGGTTCACGGGGGCGACGTCCACGGCGGCCATGCCGGCGCGTCCTCCGTGCGCCGCACACTCGCCCACGCCCGCCTGGTGCTGGCCAACAGCGCCGGGACGGCACGGCGGTGCCTGGAGCGCGGGGCTCGCCAGACGCGCGTCGTCCACCTGGGCGCCGACCTGCCCAGCGCGCCCGCGGCGCCCCCGGAGCTGCCGACGCTCGTCACCGTGGGCAACCTGATCGCCCGTAAACGCCACGCCGACGTGATCGAAGCGCTGGCTCTCCTGGGCGATCGCTGGCCTCAGCTGCGCTACGTCGTCGTGGGGGACGGCCCCGAGCGACCGGCGCTTGCGGCGCTGGCGGCCGCCCGCGGCGTCACCGGCCGGGTCCGGTGGTGCGGGCGCCTGGACCACGCCGACGCGGTGGCGACGGCGCGCTCGGGGTCGCTCTTCGTACTGCCCAGCGTCGCGGAGGCGTTCGGGGTCTCCTATGTGGAGGCGATGGCCGCGGGCGTTCCGGCCATCGGCTGCCGCGGTGAGGACGGCCCCGAGGAGATCGCCGCCGCCGGTGGCGGCATCGAGCTGGTGGCGCCCGGCGATCCGCGGGCGCTCGCGGACGCCATCGATGCGCTCCTGTCCGACGCCGGGAAGCTGGCGGCGCTGCGCCGCGCCGCGCGTGACACCGTGGCCCGGGAGTTCACCTGGGAGCGCTGCGGCCGCGAGACCGTCGCCGCCTATGAGGAGGTGCTCGGTGGCTGACGCCCCCGTGAGCGCGCCGGACGGCTCGGCGGCCTACGACGCCGACAACCTGCTGGACCGCCACAGCCGCCGCGGCACCCTGGAGCTCAACTACCGCCACATGATGGACCGCGAGCGGGCCGTGGCGGACCGAGAGCTCGGCCTGCGCGGCGGCGACGTGCTCTCGGTGGGATGTGGGTGGCATCCCGGCCGCCACCTGTTCCCAGCTCCGGCGTTTCGCCTGGTCGGCGCCGACGCGGACCCGACAAAGGTGTCCGGGGTGCTCGAGACCGGCCGCGCCGACGACGGCGTGGTGGGCCATGCGGGCCGGCTGGGGCTCGCGCCACGCTCGTTCGACGTCGTCCTCTACCGGCTCGTCCTGCATCACCTCGTCTTCCAGGGGCCCCTGAGGCCGTGCTTTGAGGAGGCGGCGGGGCTGTTGCGTCCCGGCGGTGCGCTGATCGCCGTCGAGCCCGGTCTGTGGCATCCGGTGGGCGCGGCGACTGGCGCTGGCCAACCGGACCGGCCTGGCCACCCGGGTGCACGGGACGCCCGACGACATCCCGCTGTCGCCTCGCCGCCTGGTCGCCGAAGCGCGGGCCGTGGGCCTCCAGCCGCGCCTGCACGCCGTCACCTATACGTGGCGACGGCTGCCCCCGCGGCTGCAGCGGGCGTTGTGGCCGCTGGACGAGCTGGGCTCCCGCGGCCGGGCGGCGAACTTCGGCCATACGTTGATGCTGATCGCGCGGGCGCCAGGTTAGGCGAGCGTTGTCATGGCGCCTGAGCGCAGACCCCGATTGCTAGCCTCCGCCGACGTGTCGACCCTTGTGCCGGCGCCGCCGGGCGCCGGGGAAGGAGCGCCGGCGCCAGCCCCGCGGCCGCATTCCTCCGTCGCGCTCAGTCGCGACGTGATCGCCGGCCTGGCGGTGGCTGCCGCGCTGGTGGCGCTCGCGTTCCTCACCAGCAGCAGCATCGATCAGACGGTCACTCCGGGCAACACGTGGTCGGAGATCGTGATCACGTTCCTCGGCGCGGGGGCGTGTGCCGCCGCCGTCCTCATCGGCGGGCGCGGGCGAGCTTGGGGAGCTCCGTCGGTCGCGCTCTTCGCCGCCTTCACCGCCTACGCCGCGCTGTCCATCCTGTGGTCGGTGCAACCGGACTGGTCGTGGTTCGGCGCCAACCAGCTGCTGTCGTACCTCGCCGCCTTCGCGGGCGCGGTCGCGGTCGCGAGGGTGGCGCCGCAACGGTGGCCCGCCGCTCGTGGGGGCGGTGGCCACGGCGGCGGCCGTGTTGTGCGCCTGGGCCCTGCTGACCAAGGTGTTCCCCACGACGCTGGCGCCCGCCAACGATTACGGGCGCCTGCTGGCGCCGTTCGGCTACTGGAACGCGATCGGCGTATGCGCCGCGCTGGGCCTCGCGCCGGCGCTGTGGGCGGCCACCCGGTCCGCGAGCCCGACGGTCCTGCGCGCGCTGACGATCCCGGCGATGACGCTCATGATCAGCGTGATCGCGCTGTCGTACTCGCGCTCAGCCGCCCTGGTCGGGGTGGTGGCGGTCGCGGGATGGGCCGCATTCGTCCCGCTGCGGCTGCGCACTGCGCTGATGCTCGGCCTCGCTGCGCTGTGCGCGATGCCGATCGTGGTCGTCGCGCTGCACAGCCACAGCCTCACCACCGACCATGTGACGCTCCAGGCCCAGGACGTCGCGGGCCATGCCTTCGGCCCGGTGCTGGCGGTGGCGGTGGCGGTGGCGCTGGCCGTCGGATTCGCCGCGAGCCACGCCATGCCGCGCGTCACCGTCTCCGAACCCGTCCGCCGCCGGCTGGGGATCGCCCTGCTCGTCGTGGTCGCGCTCGTCCCGGTCGCCTTCATCGCCGCCCTGGCGGCCTCGAGCCGGGGCCTCTTCGGGCAGATCTCCCACGCCTGGCAGTCGCTGGTGAGCACCCACAGCGTCGTCTTCGACACCCCGGGCCGGATCACGGAGCTCGGCTCGAGCCGGCCCGCCTACTGGCATCAGGCCCTGGACGTCGGTAGCCACGCGCTCCTCAAAGGCGTCGGTGAGCTCGGCTACGGGATCGCTCGTCTGCGCTACACCACGAGCACCGCGAAGGCCGACCAGGCGCACAGCTACCTGTTCCAGACGTTCGCGGACCTGGGCCTGATCGGCGTCATTCTGACCGCGGCCCTCGTGGGCGCCTGGTGCCGCGCGGCGGCCCGCCCGCTGGCAATCGGCAGGCGGTGGGAGTCGCTGACCTCCGCGCAGTCCAGCGAACGTCAGGGACTGATTGCCCTGGCGATCGTTGTCGTGGCCTTTGGCCTCCAATCGTGCCTGGACTTCACGTTTTACTTCCCGGGCGTGGCGGTTCCCGTGCTGCTGTGCGCCGGCTGGCTGGCCGGTCGCGGGCCGCTGACGGCGCCGGTCGGGCGCAGGGCAGCGCGGCGCGTATCGGTGCTGCAGCGGCCCGGGGCCTCGGCGCTCGTCACCGGCCTGGCCGGGCTGGCGCTCATCGGTGCCTGGGTGATGTGGCAGCCCTTGCGATCCGTTCAGGCGATGGCCGCCGCGGAGAACCAACCTGCCACCGCGTTCGCCAGCGCTCGGGCGGCGGCGAGTCGCGACCCGCTCTCGATTGAGCCCCTGTACCAGCTCTCGTTCCTCTATCAGGCGAGCAATGACCCGGGCGCGGCGCGGGCGGAGCTGGTGAAGGCCACCGACCTGCAGCCCGATAATCCTCAACCGTGGCTGTGGCTGGGACAGCTCGACCTTGCCACCGGACGCCCGGAGGATGCGATCGCCGCCATGAACCAGGTCTTCGTCCTCAACCAACCGGTCGACACGACCAGGCTCGCGGCGAACGCGGTCATCGTCCGAGCCCAAGCGCAGATCGCGCAACGCGCGGCGCGCGTCAAGTCACAAGCGCGGCGTCGGGCTCGAGCAGGGACTCCGGGAGCGCGCCGGGGCGCGCGGCCTCGTAGACATCGGTGAGCAGCGCCTCGTACTGGTCCGCGACGGCCTCCCACGAGAACTCGGCGGCCCGGCGCCGCGCCCGCTCGCGGTACTCGGCCACGAGTGGCTCGTCGTCGAGCAGCCGCCGCAGCTGCTCGGAGAGGGAGCTCACGCCGGCGCGGCCTGAGAAGTAGATCCCGGCGTCCGCGACCGTCTCGGCGTTGGGTGGATGGTCGTTGACCAGGACGCAGTTGCCGGCCGCCATCGCCTCGAGGATGACCGGATGCGTGCCGCCGACCCCGGTGGGCGCGCAGAACAGGTAGGCGTGACGCTGCAGCTCCCAGTAGCGGCGCCCGAACACGTACCCGGGGAACACCACCCGCGGGTCGGCGGTCCGCCGCACCTGGCGGATGTACTCGTCGGCGTAGGGCGCGCCGCCGACGACCACCAGCTTCATCCCCCGCGCCCTCGCGGTGTCGATCCGCGAGAACGCCTCGACGAGCAGGTGGGGGTTGTTCTCGGGCTCCAATCGGCCGACGAACAGGATGTAGCGCCGCGGCTCCAGCCCGAGCTCATCCAGGGCCTGGCGGCCGTCGTGGCCCGGGTCGGCGACGCCGTAGGGGACCGCGCCGATCCGCTGCCCGTAGCGGTGCTCGTAGGTGGCCGCCACCGTGTGGCTGTCGGTGATGGCGCGGTCGGCAAAGCGCGGCGCGGCGCGCTCGGCGAAGCGCAGGTAGGCCTTGGCCGGCGCCGGCCACTTCTGGCGGTCGGAGTCCAGGCCGTCGATGTTGATGACCGTCGGGATGCCCGCCGCGCGCGTGATCCGGCACAGCGGCGAGTTGCCCGCGATGAAGAACAGGGCGACATCGGGGCGGGTGACGCGCGCCGCGTGCCACGCCGACAGCAGGGTGTGGACGAACGTGTCCAGGTACTTGTTCTGGATCGTGGGGAGGTGAACCAGCCGCGCCCCCTTGTAGGCGGCGAGACTGCGGTCGACGACATGCGGGCGGCAGTAGACGATCACGTCGTGCCCGCGCTGCGACAGCCGGCTGGCCAGCTCCTCGGCCGCGGTCTCAAAGCCGCTGTAGGCGGCCGGGATGCCGCGCGTGCCGAGGATCGCGATCTTCACCGAGCCGCTGGAGGATTGAGGTTCATCGAGCGGCTAGACAGTACGCCTTCACGTGGTCTCGCGCAGACGACTGCCAGGAAAACAGTGCGGCGCGCCTGCGGCCACGCTCGGACAGCTCGCGGCGCAGCGCCTCGCTGCCGGCCACCGCGCTCAGCGCGCCGGCGAGCGCGGCGGGATCCTCCGGGTCCGCGTAGCGCGCCGCGTCGCCGCAGACCTCGGCGATCCCCGGCGACGGGGCGGCGATCACCGGGGTCCCGAGCGCCATCGCCTCCAGCGCCGTGAGCCCGAACCCCTCGTGCAGGGAGGGGTGCACCAGCGCGGCGGCGCCGGCATGTAATTCACTGAGCCGCTGTGCGCTGGGGCTCGCTTCCACGACGACGCCCGGCGGGCGCGCTGCGCACCGCGCCGGCCAGCACCAGCGCCAGCGGCCGGGGCGCGACGGCGGCGTACCGGCGGTAGGCCTCGACGCAGCCGGGCGACGTTCTTGCGCGGCTCGTCGTCACCGACGTAGAGGAAGTGGCGCGGGCGCTCCGCGCGGGGCAGGGGGGCGAGCTCCTGGCCGGGACCATGCGGCGCCACCACGATGCGCTGCGCCGGCACGCCCCAGCGCGCCTGGACGTCTCGGGCCGTGGCGTGGCTCACGCACACGACCGCGGCGGCGTTCCGGGCGGCGAGACGGTGGGTGAGCTGCGCGTAGCGGCGATAGGCCCCCGAGAAATGCGAGGGCAGCACCTCGAAGGCGAGGTCGTGGACGGTGATGACCTGCGGCGGCGTGCCGGGCGCGTAGGCGCGATCGCCGGCAGCGGGTGGTGGATGACATCGGCGCCGGCGGCGCGGGCCCGGCGCGGGAGCTCGAACTGCGTCCAGCGCTGGTCCTCCAGCGCGTTGCCGACGCTGGCGAGGCCGCCTCCGCCCGGCGGTCGCCGGCGCGCGTCGGCCACCGTGTCCACGACGATGTCGGGGAGCGCGCGCAGCGCCGCGACCAGGCGGTCGAGGTACACGGCGGTTCCCGAGTGGGGCGCCCGCCGCGCATAGGTGGCGTCGACGAGGATCCGCACGGTCAGCGCACCGCGCGGGCCAGCAGGAGCCGCCGCGCCAGCGGAGGACCGGCGACCGCCCGCACCTCGATCTCGGCGAACCCGAAGTCGCCCAGCAGCTCGCGCAGGGAGCGTGCCGAGTACAGGTGCAGGTGGTCGCCCAGCGGCTCTGAGTAGCGCTCGATCCCGCCGGCCAGCAGGCGCAGCCGCCCGTGGCTCGGCGTCGTGAGGAGCGCGCGTCCCCGGGGGGCGAGCACCCGCCGCACCTCGGAGAGCCAGCGCGCGGTGTCGGCGACGTGCTCGATCACCTCGCTGGACCAGACCGCGTCGAAGGCCCCGTCGTCGAAGGGGAGCGGTTCGTCGATGCCGACGAGTCGCAGCTCGAGCTCCGGGTGCCGGCGCCCCGCGCGGTCAAGAGCGGCCTGCGCGACGTCGGCGGCGATGACCTGCGGCGCCGGCGCGGGAGATGTCGGCGGCGAGGTCGCCGGTCCCGCACCCGAGGTCCAGCACGCGCTCCCCGCGAGCGACGTTGGCCAGCGCGAACCGGCGGCGCACCGCGTAATCGGGGGGCGCGAGGTCCTCGGGCAGGCGCTCCCAGAGCTCCTCGTAGTACTCCTTCATCCGCGTGAACGTACCGCCCCCGGGCCTGTCGTCGCCGCTGCGGGGCGGGGAGTGGACACGCGCGCCGCCACCTGGATACAGTGCCGCGCGGGGAACACCGACGTCGAGCCCATGCCCACCGCCACGGTCAGCGAATCTGCCTCGGTCCCCCGGTCCACCGGCGAGCCCGACCGGGCTCGCCGCATCCTCGCGGTGGCCGCCGTGGACCAGCCCGGCGGCGCCGAGACGACCCTGCTGCGCCTGCTCTCGCAGCCTGGGCGAGCGTGGCTGGGAGGTCACGCTGGCCACGCCCGGCGACGGCCCGCTGCGCGCCGCCGGCGAGTCGGCCGGCCACCGCTGTCTGCCGCTCCCGGTCGGCGGCCTCGCCGCGGGCGCCGGCGCGCGGCGCGATGGCGTCCTGGCCGCGGGCCCGCCGGCTGGCGGGGATCCGCCGATGTCGTCTACCTCAACGGCACGGTGTGCGGGCGGCTGCTGCCGGCGCTGGTGGGCGTGGGCGCCCGCCGCGTCCTGCACGTCCATGACCTCGTCACCCGCGTCCCGCGCTTCTGGCGGCTGGCCGACGTCGTCCTCGCGGCCTCCGGCGCCGTCGCCGAGCGATTGGGGTCGACGCGGTCGCACGTCGTCTACGGGCCGGTCGACGCCGACCCGCCCGCGGCGGCGCCGCCCTGGACGCCGGACGGCGCGCCGGTCGTGGGCTTCGTCGGGAGGATCGAGCCGCGCAAGGGGACGCTGGACCTCGTCCGGGCGGCACCGGCCATCCGCGCCGGCGCCCCCGGCGCGCGCGTGATGGTGGTGGGCGATGACCCGTACCGCACCGATCCGGCGTACACCGCCGCGGTGACCGGCTCACGCGAGGTCGAGCACCACGGCTGGGTCACCAACGCGCCGGGCCTGATGCGGCATCTCGACGTGCTCGTGCTCCCCTCCTACGACGAGCCGTTCGGCACCGTCCTGGCCGAGGCCATGGCCGTGGGCACGCCGGTGGTCGCCACCCGCGTCGGCGGTCTGCGCCGAGGTCGTCGAGGACGGCGTCACCGGACGGCTGGTGGCGCCCGGTGATCCCGCGGGGCTCGCCGCCGCCGTGCTGGAGGTGCTGCGCGACCGTGACCGGATGGGCGCGGCCGCCCGCGAGCGGGCGCGGCGCTTTGACCGCGACCGGTACGCGGAGCGCGTGGAACGGCTGCTGGCGGCATGAAGCTCGCCTACGACAGCCGCCCGGCCCACATGTGGCACGGCGTCGGCCGCTACGCGCGCTGCCTGCTGGACGCCCTGGTCCAGTCAGAGCGCGGCGAGATCGTCGAGAGCCGGGATCCTCGCCGCGGCGACGTGTTCCACTCGCCGTGGATCGAGGGCGCGCCGCTGCGCTCCCCCGTGCCCTCGGTGGTCACGCTGCACGACCTCGTCCCGCTCAAGCGCCCGGGCGACTACCTGCGCACCGGGCTGCGGTTCAAGCTGCGCTATCTGGCGGTCCAGAGGGCGACGATGGTGATCGTCCCCACCCGGACCGTCGCCGATGACGCCATCCGGGCGCTGGACATCCCGCGCCGACCGGATCGAGGTCATCCCCGAGGCGGCCGCTCCGGCGTTCTGGAAGCGGCCCGCGGAGGAGGTGGCGGCGGTCCGCGAGCGCTATGGGCTCCCCGACCGCTACCTGCTGTGGGTCGGCACGATGCGCCGGCCCGACCCGCGCAAGCGAGTGGCAGCCCTCGCCCGGGCGGGCCGCTCGATGCCGCTCGTGCTCGTCGGACCGGTGAGCCGATGGGCCCGGGAGCTCCCCGGGGTGCAGGTCACCGGCGCCGTCCCCGACGACGAGCTCGCCGCCATCTACAGCGGCGCCCACGCGCTGGTGTTCCCGTCCGACGAGGAGGGCTTCGGCCTGCCGCCGGTGGAGGCGCTGGCCTGCGGCACTCCGGTGGCCGCGTGTGACGTCCCCGCGCTGCGCGAGGTGCTCGCCAGCCGGATCACGCTGTCCGACGTCGACGACCTCGACGGCCTGATCCGCCACGCCGAGGGTCTGTCGCGGCCGGTGGCGCCGGCCCCGGCGTGGAGCTGGAACGACGTTGCCGCCGCCACCTGGGAGGTCTATGAGCGGGCCCTGCTGGCCCGCTCGCCCGGACGCCGCCCCGGTCACGCGGGGGCGCGCAGCCCCAGCGGCGCCGATCGCGCGCGGCGCGACTGAACGAGGCGCCGGCGGCGAAGGGCCCCGCGGCGCAGCGCCCAGGCGTCGGCGTAGCCCCGGAGCAGATGGCGCTCGCGCAACAGGACGTGGCCGAGCGCCGCCAGCTCGTAGCCCGCCACCCACGGCAGATCGCGCGCCAGCGCGGCGGGCGTGTCGTTCTTGAGCATCATCAGATAGCGGTTGCGGAACTGCAGCCGACGGTCGGCCTCGCTCATCCGCCCACGCGTGGAGGGGCTGTAGCTGCGCACGTGCTCGGCCACCGCGGCGGGCTCGTAGACCGCGCTCCACCCCAGCAGCTGCGCCCGCCACGCCAGGTCGGCGTCCGAGGCCCACAGCTCCATGTCCTCATCGAGCACCTCGCGGCCGTCCAGGGCGCAGTCGAGCAGGGTCTGGCGGCGATAGAGCGCGGCCGCCCCGTCGGCGCCGAACACAGGAGCGGCCCGGGCGTAGGTGTGGGCCGGGCGGCCGTGGCCGACCAGCCCGTTCTTGCGCCGGCGGTCGATCACCATGGCGGCGGTGTCGATCTGGCGTGGTGGCTGGGCGCCAGGTGCGCCGGGTGCGCCTGCGACGCGGACCAGCTTCGGAGCCACCGCGCCCACGCCGGGTGTGGCGAGATGGGGCAGCGCCGCGGCCAGGAACCCCGGGGCCAGGAAGCAGTCGGCGTTGAGCAGCAGCACCGCCTCGTCATCGCCGGTCGCGGCGATGCCCTCGTTGATGGCCGCCGCGTAGGAGCGGCGGGAGTCGAGGCGGATGGGGCGCGCGCCGTGGCGTGCTGTCAGCTCCGCAGTGCCGTCAGACGAGGCGTTGTCGATCACCACCACCTCCGCGCGGGGCTCCTGAGCCAGCGCGGCGGGCAGCGAGCGCGCCAGCATGGGCGCCTCGTCGACGCTCAGCATGAGGACCGTGACGCGCACGCGGCGAGTCTGGCAGCGCCCCTTTGTCAACGCGGATGACATGTGGAATCATGCGCCGTGGTGGTAGGACAGAAATGAGGGGCTTTGCTGCGCTAGGGATGGCGCTGGGGGCGATGGTGATGGCGCCGGCGGCTGTGGCCGCGCCGGGGACGCCCGCCCCACCCGCGCACGCCGCCGACTACGTCGTGACCGAGAACGCCCACAGCGGCGCCTACTTCGCCGCGACCAACACCTCGGCTGACGCCGGCAGCATCTACCAGGACGTCGCGCTGAGCACCTCTCCCGGCCAGACCGTGTGTGGCTCGGCGTGGGTGCGCAGCCAGGTGCCCAGCACGGGCGCGTCGGGCGTGTTCGCGCTGTTCCTGCTGGGCAGCACGGCGACCGACAGCGGCAGCGGGCAGTTCAGCGGGCTGGCCTTCGGCGACGACGCCTGGACCCAGGTGCACGCGTGCGTGGAGGCGACGGGCAGCCACACCACCCTGCGCATCCAGCTCTACCCCACCGTCGGCGGCCCCACGGTCGAGATGGACGACGTCCATGTCGACGTCTCGATGGCCGGGGACGCCGGCTTCGAGACCGGGAGCGGCGCATGGGCGGTGTACCCGAGCACCGGCACCAACTACGTCACCTACGCCAACAGCCCGGGCGCTCCGACCGCGCACGGCGGCACGCACTGGGGTGCTGTCAACACGACGAGCAGCGGGGGCGGGATCTACCAGGACGTCGCGCTCAACACCAGCGCCGGTGCGACCGTCTGCGCCTCGGCCTGGGTCCGCAGCGAAGCCCCGGTGACAGGCGCCTCCGGACAGTTCGTGGTGTGGCTGATCGGGGGCTCCGGCGCCGACGATGGCGGCGCCGCCACCTTCAGCGGGCTGCCCAACGGCAACAACTGGACCCAGGTCCACACCTGCGTGGAGGCCACGAGCAGCCACACCACCCTGCGCACGCAGCTCTATCCGGATGTCGGCGGCCCGACCGTCGAGATCGACGACGTCAACGTCACCGAGTCGCTGGCCGCCAACGGCGGCTTTGAGACCGAGGACGCCTCCTGGGCGGTGTACCCGGGGAGCGGCACCAACTTCGTCGTGTACGCCAATGCTCCGGGTGGGACGACCGCGCACAGCGGCACGCACTGGGGTGCCGTCAACACCACGAGCAATGGCGGCAGCATCTATCAGGACGTCGGGCTCAACACCAGCGCCGGACAGACTGTGTGCACCTCGGCCTGGGTCCGCACCGAGGCGCCGGCCACGGGAGCCTCGGGCACGTTCGCCCTGTTCCTGCTCGGGAGCACGCCCGACGAGAGCTCCAGCGCCAACTTCAGCGGCCTGGGCAACGGAGACAGCTGGACCCCGCTTCACACGTGCGTCGAGGCCACCGGCGATCACACCATCCTGCGCATCCAGCTCTATCCGGGTGTCGGCGGCCCGACCGTCGAGATCGACGACGTGGACGTCACCGAATCGCTGGCCGCCAACGGCGGCTTTGAGACCGGGAGCGCCTCGTGGGCGGTGTACCCGGGGAGCGGCACTAACTTCGTCGTGGACCGCAACGGTCAGGTCTCGGCGACGATCCAGACGCCCACTCCGGTGCAGCCCACGCCCCAGCCCACCCCGATCCCGCTGCCCAAGGGCAAGCACGCCCTGAAGATCAAGCTCGTGATCAAGTGGACCTGGAGGTATGGGACAACCAGGGTCGGCACGATCAAGATCGGCCGCTTCCCCCACAGCACCCGCCTCACCGTCAGCTGCCGCGGGTCGCGTTGCGCCCGCCCGCTGACGATGCGCGCCGCCGGGCCCAAACGCATCCACCTCCTGCTCAAGCGGCTGGTGGGCCACCGTTACCACGCCGGCGACGTGCTGACGATCACGTTCACCGCCCGCGGCTGGACGCGCGAGCGCGCCCGGGTCACGATCCGGGACGGGCGCAAGCCCACGGTCGCGCGGGCCTGACCCGGGCCTGACCTGGGCCTGTCCGCAGGCCCACGGTCGCGCGTAGACCGGGGCCGTCCACTCGCACCGGCGGTGTGGGATCATGGACTTCAGGTGGGATGACATGAGGACGCGCGCGGTGGGGACCGTTCTCGCGCTGGCGCTGTGCATGCCGGCGGCAGCGGCTCGCGCCGACACCGTGCTCGTGGAGAACGCGCACAGCGGAGGCCACTTCGCCGCCATCAACACCACCAGCGCTGGCGGCGGCATCTACCAGGACGTCGCGCTCAACACTTCGGCCGGCCAGCTCGTGTGCGCGTCGGCGTGGCTGCGCACCCAGCTGCCCAGCACCGGCGCCGCCGGCACGTTCTCGCTCTACCTCCGCGGCACGTCGGCGGTCAACGCCGGGGCCACCAGCTACAGCGGCCTGGGCAACCTCGGCAACTGGACCCAGGCGCAGACGTGCGTGGAGGCCACCGGCAGCCACAGCTCGCTGCGCATCCAGCTCTACCCGGCTCCTGGATCGCCGACGACCGAGGTCGACGACGTCAACGTCAACGTCTCGCTGGCCACCAACGGCGGCTTCGAGAACGGCGCCGGGCCCTGGACGCCCTATCCGGGCACCAAGTCCAATTACGTGATCTACGCCAACGCCCCCGGAGCGCCGCCCGCCTACTCCGGCACCCACTTCGCCGCCATCAACACCGCGTCGAGCGGCGGCGGGCTCATCGAGGACATCCCCCTCACGACCAGCGCCGGTCAGACCGTGTGCGGCTCGGCCCGAGTGCGCACCGAGTACCCGGACACGGGGGCATCGGGCGGCTTTGCGCTGTGGTTGACAGGGACCTCGACGCACGACGGCTCGAGCGTCCACTACAGCGGCCTGCCCGATGGGAGCGCGTGGTCGCTGGTGCAGACCTGTACCGAGGCCACGGGAAGCCACACCACGCTGCGCGTCCAGTTCTACCCGGCGGTCGGTTCCCCGACCGTGGAGATCGATGACGTCAACGTCGAGGAGTCGCTGGCGGTCAACGGCGGCTTCGAGGACGGCGGCGGTCCATGGACGATCTTCCCCGGCACCAAGTCCAACTACAGCGTCTACGCCAACGCCCCCGGAGCCCCGCCCGCCTACGCCGGTACGCACTTCGCCGCCACCAACACCTCCTCCGGCGGCGGCGGGATCATCCAGGACGTCCCGCTCGACACGTCCGCGGGCCAGACGATCTGCGGCTCGGCCGAGTTGCGGACCGAGTACCCGGGCACCGGCGCGGCGGGCACCTTCGCGCTCTGGCTCACCGGCGGCGCGGCCCACGAGAGCGGCTCCAGCGCGTACGCCGGCCTGGCCAACGGGGCCAACTGGTCCCCGGTCGGGGCCTGCGTCGAGGCCACCGGGAGCCATACCAACCTGCGCGTCCAGTTCTATCCCAAGCCCGGCGCGCCCACCACCGAGATCGACGACGTCAACGTCACCCGGTCACTGGCCGCCAACGGCGGCTTCGAGGCCGGCGGCGGCCCGTGGGCCATCTATCCCGGCACGCGCTCCAACTACCGCGTCTACGCCAACGGCCAGGTCACGGAGACGGTGACCCCGCCTCCGCCCCCTCCGCCTCCGGTCCAGCCGACACCCCAGCCGACCCCGATCCCCACACCGCGGGCGCGCCACGCGCTGAAGGTCAAGCTGCTGATGAAGTGGAGCTGGCGCTTCGGCGTCACCACGCTGCGGCTCACCCGGATCGGCCGCTTCCCCCACAGCACCCGGCTGACGGTGACCTGCAAGGGCCGTGGCTGCGGGAAGCCGGCAAAGCGGAGCGCCACCGGGCCCAAGGACGTGCACCGGCTGCTCAAGCGGCTGACCGGTCACCGCTACCGGGCCGGCGACGTCGTGACGATCTCCTTCACCGCCCGCGGGTGGAAGCCCGAGCGCGCCCGGATCACCATCCGGGATGGGCGGCTGCCCCGGGTGTCGCGGGCCTGATTCGATCGCGGGCCTGACGCCGTCGCGCGCCCGATGCGCGGCGGACGTGACGCAAAATAAGCACCGTATGCGGGCTTATTTTGTATGCACCCCGGTCCGGACCGCCCGCCGCCGCCGTCTCGTCTAAGCCGCCGTGTTGCGTCCGCGGCTCAGAGCAGCTCGCGGTAGACCGCCGCGGTCTGCGCCGCCGTCCGCTCCCAGCTGAACCTCGCGGCGTGGGCGAGCCCGCGGCGTGCCAGGTCCGCTCGGCGCGCGCCGTCAACCAGCAGCGCCGAGAGCTGGCGCTCCAGGTCGCCCAGATCGCTCGGGTCGAAGTAGGCGGCGGCGTCGCCGCCGGTCTCGGGTAGCGCCGTGGCCCGGGCAGCCAGCACGGGCGTACCGCGCGCCATCGCCTCGAGCACCACCAGGCCGAAGCCCTCGTAGAGGCTGGGATGGACCAGCAGCTCGGCGGCGGACAGCAGCGCGTCCAGCCGGGCGTCCGGGACGTAGCCGGTGAGGGTCAGTGGGGCGTCGCCGGCCAGCGCGGCCAGCCTGGGCCCCTCGCCGGCGTCAACCCCGGCCAGCACCAGGCGGTGCGGCAGCCCATCGCGCCGGCGCGCGGCCGCGAATGCGCTCACCAGCGCCGCCAGGTTCTTCTTGGCGCGCAGGTCGCCCACCGCCAGCACGTAGGGCCCGGCCGCCACGTCCGCCCCCACCGCCAGAGCCGCCCCGGCCGCCCCGCCCGCGCCATCGCCCACCGCGGCCGCCAACGCCGGGGCCTCCGGGATCACCCGGACCTTCCCGCCGTCGACCCCGTAGCGCCGACACACGTCGTCGGCGGTGAATTGCGACGGGCAGATGATCCGCTGTGCCGAACGGGCCGCCGCCCGCGCCAGTACGCGGTACTTGGCCCGCGTCACGGGGGCAAAGTCCGCGGGCCACGCCTCGAAGGCCAGGTCGTGGATGGTGACCACCCCCGGGCATGGCCGCAGGAGCGGCAGAAAGCAGTTGGGCGCGTGCACGAGCGCCGCGCGGTGACGCCGCAGGGCTGCCGGCAGCCATGCCTGCTCGAAGGCGACCTCGGGCCCGAGCGGCCCCAGAACCCCGGCCGAGCGGCGCCGGGTGACCGCCACGATCGGCAACTCCGGGGACGCCTGCGCACCCAGCGCCGACACGAGCTCGCGGGCGTAGCGACCCCACCCGCGCAGCAACGGCCCGGCGGCGTCGCGCGCGTCGATGACGATTACCCCCATGACCGGTGCATTGTTCCCAGGTGAGGGCGTACGATGCGCGCACGGTGTCCGTGCCCGCATTCCGTGAGCCGCTCGCCAGCGCGCCGGCGCTCGCGTCCCTGCCCCGTCCGTCGTCGTCGATCTTCGACATCCCGATCGACCTGGGCCAGCCCGTGGAGCTGCTGACCACCGTCGCCGGATGGGCCGGGGAGGGGCGTACGCGGCGGGTGATGTACGTCAACGCGCACGTCGTCAACCGGTCTCGGGTCAGCCCGCCCCTGGGCGACGCGCTGCGCCGGGCCGACCTCGTCTATTGCGACGGCTACGGCGTCCGGCTCGCCGCCCGGGCCCTGCACCGCGACGTGCCCCACCGCATGACCGGGGCCGACTGGATCTGGGACCTGGCGGCGCTGTGCGAGCTCCTGGGACTGTCGATCTACCTGCTCGGCTCCGAGCCGCCGACCGCCCAGGAGGCCGCGACGCGGTTGCGCCGCTTATACCCGCGGCTCAACGTCGCGGGCGCCCACCACGGGTACTTCGAGGTCGGCACGCCCCACGCCGAACGCGTCATCGAGGACATCGTTGCCCGCCGGCCCCAGATCGTGCTGGTCGGGATGAGCACCCCGAAGCAGGAGCTGTGGGCCGACCGATACGCTGACCAGCTCGGTGGGGCCGTCGTGTGGACGGTGGGCGCGCTGTTTGACTACGTCTCCGGCCACACGCCGCGCGCTCCCCGATGGCTGGCCGACAACGGACTCGAATGGATATTCAGACTCGCGATCGAGCCTCGCAGGATGTGGCGCCGGTACCTGATCGGCAATCCGGTGTTCCTGTCCCGGGTGCTGGCCGAGTCAAAGCACCAGCCGCAGCGCACTCCCTGAGGCGGCTCACGGAGCCGGGCCGCCCGCGCGCGGCTGCTCCTGCTCGCCCTCCTGGCCGTCGCGCTGCTCGCGCTCGCCTGGCACGCCAACGCCAAGCCGCGCCACGAGGCCTTCTCGGCGGTCCCCGACGCGCTGCGGGCCCTGGCGGCGACGATCGTCCTGTTCGGCGCGGGAGGGTTCGGCCTCGTCCGGCTGCTGCTGCCCGATGCCCTGCGCGCCTACGAGCCGCTGTGGGTCCTGCCCACGGGCGGCTGCGCCGTCGGCCTCGCGCTCACCGTGCTGGGCTTCGCCCACGTGCCCTACGCGCTGGCGCTGGCGCTCGTCCTCGTGGGCGGGCTCGGCCTCGGCGCCTACGCGATCCGCCGGCGCGGGTGGCCGGAGTTGGCCCTTGACCGCCTCGGCTGGCCCGTGCTGCTGATGGCCGCGGTGACGTTCGTGGCCCTCGTGCCGATGCTGCTCGTCCAGCACTACGCCGCCCCGATCGGCACCGGCTCGGACGCGCATGTCGCCGCCGGGACGGCGCAGTTCCTCAAGCACGCCTATCCCACCGGCGTCGAACGTCTCCCAGCCGATCAACCAGATGCCGCCGACGTGGCAGTCCAAGTACCCCATCTACTACGCGTTCGCGGCGGTGTCGTCGCTGTCGGGGCTGGCCACATGGCAGGTCCTGGCGACGCTGGCGGCCGGCGATGCTGGGGCTGGCGGCCGCGGGCATGTTCCTGGTCGCGCGCGACGTGCTCCGGGCCCCGGTGGCCGCGGCGCTCGTCGGGATGGCGCTGGCCGCGCTGAATCGCGAGGCCCTGCACACCATCCTCAATCCCTACTTCAACCAGACCTGGGGCTTCTTCGCCATGCCGTTCACCCTCGTGCTGGGATGGTGGGTGGTTCAGCCGGGCCTGGGGCGGCGCCAGCGTCAGGCGACGGCGGTGCTGCTGGCGCTGTTCGGGCTCGTGCTCGTCTTCGCCTACCCCCTGGCGGCGCCGATCCCGGCGGTGCCGCTCGCGGTCTTCGTGTGGCTCCAGTGGCGGGGCAAGCTGCGCGCGGGCGAGCCCGTCCTGGGCCGGCGCGGCCTCTATGACCCCGCCCACCCCCGGCGCAGCCTGCTGTGGCTGATCCCGCTGTGCGCCCTGCTGGTCGTGCCGGCCATCGGCGTGGGACAGAAGGTGGCGGGCGCGGTCAAGGTCCTGGCTCCCGGCCACTCGCTCCAGGCGTGGGCCGGGGACCTGCCCGGCTTCATCCCGTTCAACTACTTCGTGTCGCTGCCGCGCTCGCTCGTCTTCCTGCCCGCGACGGTCGTCGTGTTCGGCCTGGCGGCCTACGGCCTGCGCCGATCGGACCGGTCGCTCGGCCTCGGGCCTCGGGGGCCTGATGGTGATCGGGATCCTGCTCGCCGTCTATCTGCGCCACCGCGCCTACGGCTACTACTTCCACTTCAAGCTGCTGGCCTTCATCGGCCCGCTGGTCATGGTCATGGCCGCTGCCGGCGCCGCCCGCCTGCGCCGCTGGGGACCGGCCCTCCTGGCGCTGCTGGTGGTGGCGACCGCGGGCAGCGCCGTCGCCGAGCTCGATGCCACCGGCTCGCAGCTCCCGCAGGCGACGATCCAGCTCGCGAACTGGGCCCGCTCGCTGCCCAGCGGGGCGTCGATCCGGCTGGACATGTGGCCGCCCGACGAGCTGTGGGGGGCCTACTTCCTCTCCTCGCGCCGTCTGTGCTCGCAGCTCCCGCTGCTGGACACCGACTATCCCCATGTGATGCTGGGGCGCAAGGCCGACTACATCGTCGCCACGATCCCCACCGGCCGCCCCGCCGACGCCGTCGGCCCGGTCCTGCGGCGCAACAGCGGTTATCGCCTGTATCGCGAGAACCCGGCCGTGCCCGGACCCGACACCTGCACGCAGCGGCGCTTTGACCGCATCTACACCGGCGTGGGGTTCAACCCGCGATGAGCGCCTCCGAGCGACAGTGCCGCCGCGTCGGCCACAGCATCATCAAGGCCGGCGGCGACCTGGACCAGCTGCCGGCGCGCCTGGAGGGCGCCGCCTGGGACATGGTGGAGCTCGACGTCCTGGCCCGCGGCGACGAGCTCATCGTCGCCCACTCCCCCGACGAGCTCGACCATCCGCGGCCCCTGCGCTTTGCCGACGCTCTGGCCGCGCTGCGTGACCTGCTGCCCGAGAGCGTCGAGCTCAACGTCGATGTCAAGGGCACCGGCTACGAGCGGCCGGGTGCTCGACACGCTGCGCTCGCTGGACCTCGTCGATCGCACGCTCGTCTCCAGCATGGAGGCGGCGAGCCTGCGCGTGCTGCGCGCCGAGGCGCCCGAGCTGCGGCTCGGCCTGTCGGTGCCCAAGGCCCGGCGCGACTACCTCTCCAACCCCCTGACCCGCCCCGCCGCCTACACGATGCTGGCCTACCTGCGCCGGGTGCTCCCCCGGCAGGCGGCGCAGGCCGTGCGCGGGGGCCTGGCCGACGCGATCATGGCCCACTGGGGGGTGGTGACGCCCGCGCTGGTGAGCGCGGTGCGCGGCGCCGGCGGCGAGCTCTACGTGTGGACGGTGGACGACGCCCAGCGGCTGCTGTCGCTCAACGCCCTCGGGGTGAGCGCGGTGATCACCAACGACCGCGAGCTGTTCGCGCGGGCCGGCCTGCAGCCGACCTGATCCCCTCAGTCCCCGTCCCATCCGTCCCCGTCCCCGCAGTCCCCGTCCCCTCAGTCACCGGGGTCCAACCGCGGAAGTGCCAGTGCATGGGCGCTGGCGCCCGCCTCGCGCATGGGCGCCGTGCCCTCGAGGTTGATCACCCGGTACCCGCAGGCCTCCATCGCCTCGACGAAGGCGGCGTGGGTGTCGTGCAGCTCGCAGATGATCGCCGGCCGGTGGGCGGCGATCGTCTCCCGCATGCCGGCCAGCACCTCCAGCTCGGCGCCCTCGACATCGATCTTGACCACTGTGGGCGGCGGCACGCGGCCGCTGCTCACCAGCTCGTCGATGGCCACGCAGGGCACCTCGATGACGCGCTCGGTGAAGGGGTGCTCGCCGTACTGCACGAGCTTTGACCAGCTCTGGTCATCGACGACCTGAAGGCGGCCCCAGCCCGGCCGATCGGCCACCGCAGCGCAGATCACGTCGATGTTGGGCACCTGGTTGAGCGCCGCGTTGACCCGGATCGCCTCGGCGTTGTCGGGCGCAGCCTCGAACGCCACCACGCGCCCGGCATCAAGGCCGGAGAGGTGCCCGGCCAGCAGCGAGAAGAAGCCCAGGTTGGCGCCGATGTCGTAGAACACGTCGCCGCGCCCGAGGTGGCGGACCATGGCCTCCTGCACCGCACTCTCCAGGTTGCCCCCCGCGATCGAGCCCAGGTGCGCGTGTGAGATCGGCAGCCACCGCAGGTCGAAGGCCAGCCCGCCCGCGTACCCCTGGGGCACGCGCAGGACCCCGCTCTCCAGCCAGCGCACGAATGCGCGCAGGGCCAGCGCCCGCGGCCCGTGCCCGCCGACCGCGTCGTGCGCGCAGCTCGCGCAGCCGCGGGTGCCCGAGCCGGACCATGCGGCGGATCAGCATCGAGCGGTTCAGGCCGGCGCGGCCCAGCCACTCCCGGACGCGCATCACGCCGCCATCACCTCCTCCACGCCGGCGCGCACCAGCTCCGCGGTGCGGGCGAGGTCATACGCGGCCAGCCGTGCCTCGCCGCGCCGGGCCAGCTCGGCCCGCAGCTCGGCGTCGGACATCACGATCCCGAGCAGCTCGGCCACCACGGCCACGCCGTCGTCGCCTGACAGCAGCACCCCGGCGTCGGCGACGACCTCCCCCACCGCCCCGGCGTCACGCGCGATCACCGGCAGCTCCGAAGTGAAAGGCCTCCAGCAGCGGGATGCAGAAGCCCTCGTGCTCGGAGAGACAGACAAACGCGCCGGCGTCCGCGTAGCGGCGCCACAGGTCGGCCGCGCTCAGCGCGCTCTCAAACGAGACCGCTCCGGGGGCCAGCTCGTCGGCCAGGCGGCGCAGCGACGCCGCGAACTCTGCCGAGAGCGGCGTGCCCACCAGGACCAGGCGGCCGCCGGGCGCGCCGGCACGCCACCGGGCAAAGGCGCGGATGACCAGGTCCTGGCGCTTGTGCGGGACCAGCCGGCCGACGAACAGGACCGCCGGTGACGGCGCCTCGCCGTCGCGTTCGGGCGCCCGCGGCAGCCCGGCGCGATCGAACAGGATCGGGATGACTGCGCGGCTCGCGGCCGGAGAGCTCGCGCAGCTGGCGAGCGTTGTAGTCCGACACCCCGGCGAGCGCCGCCGGCGACGGCGGCCAGCCGGGCGAGCTGGTCGACGGCGAGCTGGCAGCGGACCGCCTCGGCGGGATCGTGGCTCCAGAAGTAGCGGCGGCGGGGTGACGTTGTGGGAGACGAGGAGGGTCCGGGGGCAGCGGGCGACCAGCTCCTCCAGCCCCCACGCGTAGCCGGAGTAGTGGATCACGACACGGTCGGCCTGGCCGGGGCGCAGCTGATGCAGCGGCGCGATGGTCCCGGGCGCCAGGCCGGCGGCGGTGACGGGGGCGTGGTCCTGTCCGGACCAGCCCCAGCGCTCGAACAGCCGGCGGTAGGCGAGCGCCTGGTTGGTCACGCCGTCAACCGGCCCGGCGGCGCACAGGATCTGGTCCACCCTCACTGCGGCGAGCCGTCGCGGCACCGCTCGTCTGTCGTCCGCTCGGGCTTGCGCGTGGTCGGGCTCGGGCGCGTGCTGGGCTCGGGCGCGTGGTCGGGCTCGGGCGCGTGCTGGAGCTCGGCCGCGCGCTCGAGCTCGGCCACCCGCTCCTCGAGGCGCACGACGTGAGCGGCGACCTGGGCGTTGAAGCGGCTCTGCTGGGCTGAGACCTGGCCGATGTACTGGCGCAGCAGGAGCACCAGGCCCCGCTTGACCGCGGTGATCGGCCTGCCGTAGCGCCGCGTCGAGTACACCTGTCCCGCGTCGGGCTCGATGATCGCCCAGCGCGCCAGGCGCCGCGCCGAATCCACCGGGGAGTCCTCGCTCCAGGGCGCAGCCATCAGGCTCGGTGGCACCGGTCGCAGCGGCCGCGTCACGCGCCGCGGCAAGGGCCTCGCGCGGGTCCTTCACGGCTGGGTGCGGTCGGCAGACACGCTGCAATTATCGGGTTTCCAGCAGCAGCGTCACGGGACCGTCGTTGACGAGGGCCACCGCCATGTGCGCGCCGAAGACGCCTCGGCGCGCTCCGGTGAGCTCGCAGAACCGCTCATACAGGGGCTCGGCAAGCTCCGGGGGCGCGGCGGCGACGTAGCTGGGGCGGTTGCCCTTGCGCGCATCGCCGTAGAGCGTGAACTGGCTGACGCAGAGGATCTCCCGCTCGCCCAGCGGCTCGTTCATGCGCCCGTCGGCGTCGGGGAAGACGCGCAGGGCGCGAACCTTGTCGGCCAGCCATTGGGCCTCAGCCTCGGTGTCATCGTGGGTCACGCCCAGGAGGACGAGGAGGCCCGGGCCGATCTCGGCCACCCGCTCGCCGTCGACGTCGACCGAGGCGCGGCTGACGCGCTGGACGAGCGCCCTCACGCCTCGCGCAGCTCGGCCGCCGCCTGCTCCGGGGCGACGATGTTCAGCCCCACTCCGGTGCCGAGCTCGAAGCCCGCCAGGTGCGTGAGCCGCGGGACGATGTCGATCCTCCAGCAGAAATGGTCGGCGCCCCGGGGCGCGGTGCGCACCCACAGGTTGACGGCGGCATCGCCGCCGAGGCGTCGCCGCAGCCGCGTGAGCGCGTCGTGCAGGAGCGCGGCGGCGGTGGGGCCGTCGTCCTCGAAGCGCATGCGCGGCCGGCGCGGGATGATCATCAGCTGGTAGGGCACCCGCGCGCCCCAGGCGGCCAGCAGCACCGCCTCGGAGTCGATCTCGACGATCCGCTCGCGCCGGCGCACCTCCTGCTGGAGCAGGTCGCCGAGCAGGTTGCCGCCCATCGTCCGAGTGGCGTAGGCGCCGAAGCGCTCCCGCTCCCGCGCGATCGCCGCCGGCACGAACTCCAGCGCGAACAGCTGCGCGTGCGTGTGGGCCACCGACGCCCCGGCGTCGGGTCCCTCGTTGACCATGAGGTGCAGGCAGGCCGCGTCGGCATGGACGCGCATCCGCTCGCGCCAGACGTCGGCGGCGAGCGCCACCTGCGCCGGGTCCAGATCGGCGAGCGAGCTGACCGCCTCGGGCGCGTTGACGATCACCTCGTGGGCGCCGCGGGCGGGGCCGCTCCAGAACAGGTCCGGGTTCGCCGACGGCGGCGGGTCCTCGGCGTCCGGCTCCAGCGCCGGGTAGCGGTTGGGCACCACGCGCACCTGCCAGCCGGGGGTGTCCGGGGCGCTCCCGTCGGGCCGGACCGCGTAGAGCTCGGGGGGCGTGCTGGCCTCGTTGCCCTCGGCGAACGGATCCTCGCTGGGATCGCCCGCTCGCTGGGCATCCCCGCCGTCCAGGCCGCTCCCGGGGCGCCCCGCCCGCACCTCGGCCAGGAGCGCGCGCTGACCGGTGACAGGATCGATGCGGACCTCGGACACCGCGGGGACGCTACCGAGACGCGCCGCTGCGGGCCGGGCGCTCAGGACAGGTGCTTCTCCATGGCGATGTGCTCGATCCCCGCCTCCATGAAGATCCGCCCGCGCGGCTCGTACCCGGCGGCCTCGTAGAGCGAGCGCGCATAGGTCTGGGCGTGGAGCACGATGCGGCGGGCCCCGCCCGCGCGGGTCTCGTCGTCAGCGAGGGCGAGCAGCGCTGAGGCGATGCCCTGGCGGCGCGCCGATTTGCGCACGGCGAGGCGGCTGAACTGCACCGTGGGCCCGACGAAGAGCAGCCGGCAGGTGGCCAGCAGGGTGCCGTTGGAGACGGCGACGAGGTGCACGCCCTCACCGTCGCGGCCGTCGAGCTCCTCGTAGACGGGCACACCCTGTTCGATGCAGAAGACGTCGTGGCGCAGCGCCAGGGCGGCGGCCATCTCGGCGTCGCCGCCCGCGCGGCGCACCTCGTAGGTGAGCACGTCGGTCATTGGAGCGCGTAGCGCCGGATGTCCTTCTCCAGGGACGCGGCGGTCTCGTAGGGCCCAGCGTGGTCGAAGACCTCCTTGCCCTGCCGGTCGATGTACACCGTCTGGGGGTAGTAGGTGGCGGCCTGGATCGCGCGGGCGATGTTCTCGTCGGGGTCGGTATAGCTGGGGTAGCTGACCGGGAAGCGGCTGAGGAAGGCCGCCGCCGCGGGGTTCTTGTCCTTACCGTCGACCCCGATGAACGCCACCCGACGCCCGAAGGCCACGGAGGCCCGCTGATAGGCCGGGAACTCGGTCTGGCAGGGTCCGCACCACGACGCCCACTTGTTGATGACCACGGGGTACCCGCGCAGCGCCTTGAGGCGCGCCTTGAACGCCTTCGGGCCTCCGGAGAGCAGCTGATTTCCCTGCGCGTGCAGCGAGGCCAGCACGGCCGGCGAGCCGGCCAGAGCCGAGGACACCGACGACCTCGACAGCTTGGCGCTCTTCGGGTTGCTCGTCTTCGGGTGCACCACCACGACGGCAACGACAACGACCGCTACGAGCAGCACCAGGAGCGCTGCCAATCTCTTGCGCGGGCTCACAGCCGACAAGGTTGCCATACCGCCCGTCTACGGTCGCCGCAAACCCCCTCGGAGCCTGCCATTAGAGACAGTCCGTTAGATCTGCTTAAATAACCGTTATCCTTCGGACACGAGGCCGGGGGGACGCTTCTGAGGAACTTCGCCGTGCTCGGCCTCGTGCTGAGACTGGCTGAGCCGCCACGACTTAAGGCCGCGGCTCGCTCATCCTGACGCAATCCGCTTCAACCACTGATGGGTGATGCCCACCCCCTTTCCTAGTCCTGACGCGATCGCGCGCGCCGAGTTGCTGACGCACGAGCGCTTCGTTTACGAAGGCGAGTCGCTCGAGGAGGCCCTGGCCCCCGGGTCAGCCCGTAGGCGCGCGCTCGACGCGGCGGTCGCCGAGGTCGACGCGGGCAACAAGACGCCCTCGATCGAGTGGCGGCGGCAGTTCTCGCTGCTGCTTGGCCTGGAGCGGCTGCTCTCCGAGGAGGAGCCCCGGCTCGTCGACGGCACCGTGCTGTCCGCCCACCAGGTCGACGCGCTCTCCGGGACGCTCACCGCGCTCCTGGCCGAGACACAGCCCGGCAACGGCTCCGCCGGAGCCAACGGCGTCGTCCCCGAGGATGTCGTGGCGCGCGCCGCCTCCCCCGACCCTGAACCGGTCGACGAAGAGGACGAGGACCTCGGCGACCTTGACGACCTCGACGACGAGGAGGAGGGACGAGGACGACGAGAGCCCGAGGACGAGGAGCCCGAGGACGAAGAGCCTCAGGACTGGCAGGACGAGGGCGACGCGGACGACGGGCAGCTCGAGGAGCAGCCCGAGGACCCCAACGCCGCCAAGCGCTTCTGGTTCGAGCACGCCACCGGCGCGGGCAAGACCGTCGCCGCCCTGGGCTTCGTCGAGGCGTCGCGTACCGGCGGCGTCCTGATCCTTACCCATCGCCGCAACCTGGTCGACCAGTTCCACGGCGAGCTGCGCGACCGCGGCTACCGGGACCGGATCAGCGCCGCGCTGCTCGATGGCCACGACGCCGCCAACGGGCCGGTCACCGTCGAGACCTACCAGTGGTTCGTGCGCAACGCCGGCCGCGTCTCCGACGCCTACGCGATCGTCATCTGCGACGAGGCGCACACCGCGCTGGGCGAGAAGACCTCCGCGGCGATCCGCGCCTGGGCCGGCCCCATCTTCATCGGTATGACGGCCACCGGCGCGCTCATCGCCCGCCATGTCACCGACCTCTTCCCCACGCAGACCAGCCGCTTCGACCTGGCCCAGGCGGCGCGCCGGGGCGTCATCTCGCCGCTGCGCTGCATCCGCATCCCGCCGGGCCCGGGCGTGCGCACGATTGCCAAGGTCCCGCTGCGCCGCGGCGAGGTCGACACCGAGTTCGACCAGGAGATGCTGGCCCAGTTGCTGGACCAGACGCCCTTCAACCTGGCCATCGCCGACCTCTACAAGACGCGCTTCAACGGGGTCCCCGGCGTCGTTTACGCCGCCGGGGTCAAGCACGCCTACAACGTCGCCCAGGCCTTCCGGGATCTCGGTATCAAGGCCAAGGGGGTCTCGGGCGAGACGCCCAAGCGCGAGCTGGCCCGGATCCTGGCCGACTACGAGTCGGGCAAGATCGACGTCCTCATCAACGCCCAGCTGCTGGCCGAAGGCTGGAACAGCCCCCGGGCCACGATCTGCATGCACCTGGCGCCCACCGCGTCCAAGCGCATCTATCAGCAGAGGGTGGGCCGCGTCACGCGCCGCCATCCGGGCAAGGAAGCCGGGATCGTCATCGACTTCGTGCACCCCGCGACCAAGCACGACGACCCGGTCGTGACCCTGCACTCGCTGCTTGATCGCGATGTCTACCGCGGCGGCGCCATCGTCGTCGGACCGGTGCGCCGCGGCCGCGGCCGGCGCGTTCGCGTGGAGCGACGCGTTCTGCCGGTGACACCGGATCCGGAACGGCGGGCCGAGGTCTTCGAGCGGGAGCTCTGGCGCATCGCGGTCGAGCACCTCGACTACGGAGAGCAGCACGTATGGGCGGCGCTCGCGGGGGCGCGCGTGGCCCCCAACGGCTGGCGCCGCGCCAAGGCGATGCTGCACTTCGACCGGGGCGGAGAGCTCAAGCGCCGCTTCCTGCTCACCGCCGTCCAGCGCAACCGCAACACCCAGCTACGGCTGCGGGCGCTGCAGGAGATCGCCGCCAGCCGCGACGCCGAGGCATTCGACAGCGCCATCGACATCATGGGCACGCTGGCCGCGCGACGAGCGCCGCGAGGGCGTGAAGATCATGCTCCAGGCCCTCGCCGAGCGCCGGATCGGCCGTCGCGACCAGGCGAACGCGTGGATCTGGCGCATGGCCGAATACACCCGCGAGGTGCACGAGGAATACGCGGTCCAGCGCTGGCCGGAGACCAAGCGGCTGCTCGGCCTGCTCGTCAACTCGTCCGGGTCGGCCCACGCGCGCAACGCCCGGCGGCTCGTGCACGCCAGCCGCAAGGAGGACCGCCGCCTGTCGGCGGCTCTGCTCGCGGCCGCGCTCGCGCACACCCCCGAGGCCGAGGAGGCACTGCGCGGCGCCCGCACACGGATGGCGCGCAAGCCGGCCGCCCTGGCCCGCGAGCTGCTGCGCAACTTCCCCAAGGGCCGGCGCGGCGCCAAGCGCCGCCGCCGCAAGGCGGGGGCGACCGCGGGTTCGGAGGCCAACGGCGCCGCCAAGCGGCGGGGCACGACGCTGACGACGGCCGAGCCCGACGAGCTGGAGGTGGCGGCGACGGCCAACGGCTCCGATGGCGACGACGACCGCGACGACGACCGCGACCTCGACCTCGACACCGCGGATGACGACGGCGATGACGACATCGACCTCGCCGATGACGATGGCGATGACGGCGGTGACGACGACGACACCGACGACGACGACGCCGGCGCGCCGTGCCCGAACCAGAGCCGGAACCTGTCGCCGCAGAGGAGCCCGTCGCCGCAGACGAGCCCGTCGCCGCGGAGAAGCCCGTCAAGCCGGCGCCCAAGCGCCGCACCCGCGCCCCGCGCAAGAAGGCCGCCCCCGCCGAGACCAAGACCGCCGCTGCCGCCGAGGCCGTGGAGGCCGCCGCGGCCGCCGCCGCCGCCGAGGGCACCGTCGATCAGATCAAGCCCAAGCGCCGCACGCGGGCACGACCGGCCCAGGACGCCGAAGAGGCCGCCTAGGCTTCCCTTGTTCAGCTCGCGGCGGGGACCGCGAGCTGCTCGGCCGCCGACGAGAGCTCGCTGACCGACGCGGTCACCGTGTCGATCTCGATCAGATCGCTGGAGGATGAGGGCCCCTCGGCGTGAGCGACGACCCGGAGCATCGCCTCGACGACCGCGGGGTCGAACTGCGAGCCGGTGTTGACGACCATCTGCTCGGCCGCCGCCTCGTAGGACAGGGCGTTGCGATAGGGGCGGTCGGTGCGCATGGCGCTCCAGGAGTCGCAGCAGGTGATGATCCGCGCCTCGAGCGGGATCCCCTCGCCGGCCAGCCCGTCGGGGTAGCCGCCGCCGTCCCAGCGCTCGTGGTGAGCGCGGACGATCTCGCCGACCTCGGTCATGAACCCGCCGACCCGGCCGAGCATCCGCTGGCCCTGGGCGGGGTGGGTCTTGATGATCTCCCACTCGTGCGGGTCCAGCTTGCCCGGCTTGTTGATGATCTCCTTGGGGATGGTGATCTTGCCCACGTCGTGGAGCATGGCGCCGAACTCGAGGTTGCGCCGGCGCTCGGGATCGAGGCCGAGAGCGTCGGCCACGGTCAGCGCCAGCCCGACGACGCCCTCGGAGTGCTCGCCGGTGTAGTTGTCGTCGGCAGCGATGACGTCACCCAGGAGCAGCGCGGTCCCGCGGTAGGTCTCGTTGAGCTCGAGCAGCTTGGCCAGCCGCGCCTGGCGCTCGTTGGCGAACATCCTGAGCAGACCGAGGAGCGGCACCAGCGCGAGGACGGCATAGGCGGCCGTGTGCAGGTCCTCGGCAACGACGAGCGCGACCCCCGACAGGCCGGCGTCGATCGCGTAGACCCACAGGCTCCCGCGCAGCTGCGAGCGCACGCTCACTCCGCTGGAGATGCGGAAATAGAGGGCAGCGGCGCCGAAGTCGCCCGCGAACTGGGCCGCGAGAGCGGCCACCAGCAGGAGCAGCCCAGCCCTGTCGGGCCGGACGTCGGCGATCGCGAACACGAGCGCCGGGCCGACGGCGAACCAGGCGTTGGCGAAGGTGCGCAGGAGGCGCACCGGCCCCACCTTGCCCGCCAGGACGCCCGGGAGGATCTGCGTGGCCAGAACCGCCGAGACGGCGAGTGGCAGGAACGCCATCGGGATGGCGAAGAGCATCGGCACGAAGGCGAGCTGGCTGGCGACGGTGAACCCGAACGGGGTGTCGAAGCGAACCCGGGCCGCGACGGACATCACGATCATCGTCAGGACCGCGGCGACCGGGTTCCACGGCTGCGGGGAGGGCAGCAGGAACAGCGCCGCGACCGCGGCGATGAACGCCAGGTTGACCACGCGCTCGACGCGCAGGTCGCGGCGGGCCTTGGTGGCCTCCGCGCGGCGGCGCGTCTCGGCGAGCATCTCCTGCTCTGCGAGGGTCGGTTCCTTGGTCATTGTGCGGACACGGCGTGAGTCATCCTGCGCACGCGTATCGGCTGCGGGACCACCCGCCCTTTAGACCTACGCGCGAAGAAGGACGGACCGGCCGTCGGACATGCGTCCACAAAACCACTAAAGAACTGAGCAATGCGGTCGAGCGGCCCGATGCCCTGTCCCGTCAAACCACAACTGAAAAGGGCAAACCTGGTGCGAGCCAGGGACGCAAAGCTAGAGGTCTCTCCGTGAGATAGCTCGGCTGCCAGTGCACACCACGGAAGGTGCGTACACATGTTGCAGGGCCTTTTCAGCCGCCATACCCGTCTCGTGGGCGCCGTCATCTCGGCCCTCGGGATCGCCGTCCTGTCCGGTGCTCCGGCCCGGGCGGCACTGATCACCACCGACGCGTGTGACAACTCTGTGTTGTCTCAGCCGTTCGCGCATTGGAACGACACGAACGAGTACAAGCTCGTCTCGGGTGGCTCCTTCGAGAACGGAGCGTCGGGGTGGACTCTCAGCCACGGTGCCAGCATCGTGAGCGGGAGTGAGCCCTTCGGCGCAACCGGCTCTGTCGGAGCGTCGTCGGTCTACCTGCCCGCGGGGGCATCGGTGACGTCGCCGTTCACATGTGTGGACGCCGCGTACCCGACTTTTCGCTTCTTCGCGCGCAACAACGGCCTGCTGTCGACCGTCCTCGTGTCGGTCGTCTACAAGCTGCCGCTCCTCGGAATCGAGACGGCGGTGCCTGTAGGGACGGCGGCCCTCTCCCCCAGTTGGAGCCCGTCGCTCCCGATGCTCACCGCGTCGGTCCTGACGGGTCTGCTGCACGGGGGGACGGTGCCGATGGCCATTCGCTTCACGGCGCTTACCGGCAGTTCGCAGATCGACGACGTGTTCGTCGATCCGCACATGCACGACTGACCGCCCGGAGCACAGACACGCCGGACCCGGGCCCGCGTTCCGCCACCAGACAGGCGGGACGTGGGCCCGACCCGTGCCGCGCTCAACGAGCGCTCAGAGTCCGCCGAGGTGCACCTCGCCGGCGTTGAGCGCCTGGCGCCCGTCGGGCGTGTCCACGAGCAGGCGGCCGTGGTCGTCGATCCCGGCTCCTCGAGCCGTCCCGCCGGCCCAGGTGACCGTCTGCCCCAGCAACGCGTCGCGGGCGCGCACGGCGTCGAGCACCGCCTCCACCGGCGCTGCCAGCCAGCGCTCGAGCGCTCCCAACAGGCGCGCCAGCATGGCCTCGATCGCCTCGGGCCCGAGCCCGAGCGTCCCCGCCCGGCCGGCCAGCTCTGCCGGGAACGACTCGGGCGCGACGGCGACGTTCACCCCGACGCCGATGATCCCCCACCGTTCCTGGGGCCGTCCCTCGACGAGGATGCCGGCCACCTTGCGGCGGGCCACGTACACGTCGTTGGGCCACTTGAGCTGCGCCTCGGGACCGACCGACTCCGCGGTCGCCACGCCGGCGACCAGCGACACCAGCGGCGGCGGGTCACGGATCACCACCGAGCACAGCAGCGACCGGCCGGCCGGCGCACTCCAGGTGCGACCCTGGCGCCCGCGGCCCGCGCTCTGCTCGGCGGCGGTGACGAGCGTGCCGTGCGGCGTGCCCGCCGCGGCCAGCTCGCGAGCCCGCGTGTTGGTCGAGTCGGTGAGGCGAAGGTGAAGCCGAGGCGTGCCGAACGGTGCGGAGGCGCTCATCCCGGGCGGACGCGGAGCTCGTCGTCCACCCCCAGGCCCAGGCGCTGGGCCGCATCGCCGTGGTTGACGGCGACGGCCAGGCGGCGCTGCGCGTCCTCGTAGAGCAGCAGTTCGTCGGGGACGGCATCGGCGAACGTCCGCACGTAGTGGACGGGATGGGCACTGCCGTCGCCGGGCTCGATCGTGGCCGCGCGGCCGAGCCTGAGCCCGGACTGCGCCACATCCTCGTGGCCCACGTTGAGCTGGAGATTGCCGAAGCGGTCCACGTACCGCACATGGGCCACGACCGCCCCGTCGCGGACCTGCGCCACTGGGAGGCTGAGCACGACGAGGTCCGCCGCATCCATCGGCGCGCCGGCTCCAGACAGCGTCGCTCCGCCGGCCAGGGCAGCGGCGACCGGCGCGAAGATGTCACGTCCGTGGAACGTCGCCGATACCGGCTTGAGCCGGAACGAGCTCTGGGCGATGTCGACCACCTCCACGATCCCGCCGGCCGCCTCGGCGGCCACCGTGAGCAGGCCGTTGTCGGGGCCGACGAAGCGGCGGCCGTCCCCGGTGCGGAAGGCCACCGCGCGCCGCTGCGCGCCCACGTCGGGATCCACGACGGCCAGATGCACCCCCACCGGCAGGTACGGGACCGCCCCGGCGAGCACGATCGCCCCCGCACGCACGTCGTGGCGGGCGATCCCATGGGTGAGGTCGATGATCCGCGCCTGTGGGCAGGCCGTGGCGATGACCCCGTGGCAGATGCCGACGAAATCGTCGGCCAGGCCGTAGTCGGACAGGAAGGTGATGACCGGTGACTCGTGGTGGGTGCTGGGCATGTGGCCGCTATCCGGGGATCGTCTGCGTCACATCTTGCACCAGTGCGTCGACGAGCCCTTCGATGTCGTGGCGCGCGGCCTCGACATCGGGCTCGCGGCCGTGTTCGCGCAGCGTCTCGCTCGTGACGGGCCCGATGCTCACCAGGCGCGCGCGCTCGGGCAGCGCGCCGTTGAGTGACTCGAAGAAGAAGCGCACCGTTGAGGAGGAGGTGAACGTCACGTAGTCCGCCTCCGTCACGGTCGCGCGCTGGCGGTCAGACATCGGCTCGGCCACGGTCTCATACAGCTCGAGCACATCGACCTCGGCGCCGCGGTCGCGCAGGGCGTCGGGGAGCACGTCGCGGGCCTGGGCGGCGCGCGCGATAAGCGCCCGGGAGACCGGCACCCCGGCGAGCGCCTCGACCAGCCCTTCCGCGACAAACCGCTCGGGCACGACGTCGGCGATGAGGCCGTGCTCCCGCAACACCGCCGCAGTCCCGGGACCGATCGCGGCGACCCGGCTGTCGCCGAAGGCCCGGGCATCGCGTCCGGCTCGGTACAGGCGCTCGAACAGCAGCCGCACCCCGTTGGGGCTGGTGAGGCACACGAGGTCATAGCGGCCGAGCTCAGGCGCGGGGCCCTCGATCTCCTGGATCCGGATCGCGGGCGCCTCGATGACGGCGGCGCCGAGGTTGCGCAGTCGCGCCGCCAGCCCGCTGGCCTGGGCCCGCGCCCGGGTGACCGCCACCGTCCGCCCGCCCAGCGGCCGCGACTCGAACCAGGCGAGCTCCGAGCGCAGCGCCGCCACCGGCCCGAACAACGAGATCGCGGGGGCCTTCACTCCAGCGGCAGCGGCCGCGCCGGCGATCGTCTCCAGCGTGCCGGTGACCACACGCTGGTCGGGGAGCGTGCCCCGCTGGATGATCGCCGCGGGCTCGGTGCCGGCGCGCCCGCCCGCCATCAGCTCGCGCGCGATCGCCTCCAGGCGCCGCACGCCCATGTAGACCACGAGCGTGCCGGGGAAGCGCGCCAGGGCCGCCCAGTCCAGCGCCGATCCGTCCCCGTCCTCCCCGAGCTTGGCTGGGTTCTCATGGCCGGTGATGAACGCCACGGCGCTGGCGGCGTCGCGATGCGTGACCGGGATGCCCGCGTAGGCGGAGGCCGCTACGCCGGCGGTGATGCCGGGGACGACCTCGAAGGCGATGCCGGCGGCGCGCAGCCGCTCGGCCTCCTCACCCCCGCGGCCGAACACGAACGGGTCCCCTCCCTTGAGGCGGACGACCTCGCGCCCGGCCGCCCCGTGCTCGAGCAGCAGCGCCTCGATCTCCTCCTGGGAGGCCGAGGGACCGCCGCCCTCCTTGCCGGCGTAGAGCAACTGGGCGTCGGCACGCGCGCCGTCCAGCGCGGTGGCCGGGATGAGGCGGTCATAGACGATGACGTCGGCACCGGCAATGAGCTCGAGCGCCCGCGCCGTCAGCAGGCCTGGATCGCCCGGGCCCGCGCCCACCAGGTAGACGGTCACGCCGCCACCTCCGCCTCGGCCCGGCGCAGGAGCTCGGCGGCGCCCGCCGCCAGCATCCGCTCCGCGCAGGCCAGGCCGACCTCCTCGGCGCGCGCGGTGACCTCGTCTCGCAGCCAGGCCGAGCCGTCGGGCAGACCCACCCACGCCGTGAGCGTGAGCCGGCCGTCGTCGCGCGCCCGGGCGTGGGCGCCCACCGGCGTGTTGCAGGAGGCGCCGAGGGCGTGGACGAGCGTGCGCTCGGCGGTGACGCAGGCCGTGGCCTCGGGATCGCTCACGCCGGCGAGCCGCCCGGTGGCGATCGCCCCCGAGCGGGCCTCCAGGGCGAGCGCGCCCTGTCCCGCCGCGGGCACGAACTCCTCGATCACGCCCCCGGCCTCAGCGCCGCGGCCCAGGCGCTCCAGGCCCGCGGCGGCCAGGATGAGCGCCTCGACCTCGCCGGCGGCGAGCTTGCGCAGCCGCGTGTCGACGTTGCCGCGCAGCTCGCGGACCTCGACGTCGTCACGGATGGCGCGCACCTGGGCGGCGCGGCGCAGGCTGCTCGTGCCCACCCGGCTCCCGGGGGCCAGCTCGGTCAGCGCGCCCACGCCGCAGATGACGTCGCGTGCCTCGGCACGCTCGGGGATGGCCACCAGCTCCAGGCCTTCGGGCAGCTCGGTGGGGACGTCCTTGGCCGAGTGCACGGCCACGTCGATGCGGCCGTCCAGCAGCGCCCGCTCCAGCTCTGAGACCCAGCGTGACTTGTCGTTCACGGCCGCGCCACGGTCACCCAGCGTGGTGATCTCCACCACCTCGACCCCTGGTCCCAGCCGCTCGGCCACCCACCGCGCCTGCGCCAGGGCGAGTGCACTGCCCCGCGTGCCGACGCGCATCAGCCGCGCCGCTGACCGCGAGCCTGAGCGCGGGCGGGCAGATCGACGACCCGATCCTCACCCATCCCTGCCTCGAGCTCGGAGTCGGCCTGCGCCACGGCGGCGTCGAGCTCGTCGCCGGCGGGCGCGCCCTCCTCCACGGTCAGCCCGAAGAGGTCGCGGATGACGGCCATGCGGGCATGGACCCGGTCGTCGTGCATCGCCTTCATCTGCAGCGTCGGCTCGTGGAGCAGGCGGTTGACGACGGCCCGGGCCACCGCGTCGATTCGCTCGAGGTCGCGCGGCGAGGCGGACTCCCACTTGCCCCGGTTCTCGTCGACCACCTGGCCGGCGATCTGCGTGGCATGGGTGCGCAGCGCCGCGAGCGTGGGCAGCACCTCCAGCGAGCCCAGCCAGGTGGCGAACTTGCCGATCTCCTCCTCGATGATCCCCTCGGCGCGCCGCGCCTCCGCCTGGCGCACCTTGCGGTTGCGCATCGCGATCGCCTGGAGGTCGTCGATGTCGAACAGGGTCACGCCGTCCAGCTTCGCGCAGGCGTCGTCGATGTCACGGGGGACGGCGAGGTCGGCGAGCAGCAGCGGCCGGCCGTTGCGCGCGCGCATCACGTCGGCGATCTCGCGGACCTCCAGCAGCAGGTGGGGCGATGCGGTGGCAGCGACGACGACGTCGGCCGACACGAGCGCCTCGGGCAGCTCGTCGAGGGGGATGCTGGTCCCGTGGTAGCGCCGGGCCAGGCTGATCGCCCGATCCCGTCGCCGGTTGGCGACGAACACGGTGGCCACGCCGCTGTCGGCCAGCGCCCGTCCGGTCAGCTCGCTCGTCTCGCCGGTGCCGATGATGACCACGCGCCGGCCCTTGAGGTCGCCCCCCAGGTGCTCGCGCGTCAACGCCACCGCCGCCCCGGGGAGGCTGAGCTGGCCCTCGCCGATGGCCGTCTCGGTGCGCACGCGCTTGCCGGTGGCCAGGGCCGCCCCGAACAGGCGGTTGGTGAGCGGTCCGGTGGTCTCCCTGGTCAGCGCCGTGTCATAGGCACGCTTGACCTGACCCTGGATCTCGGCCTCGCCGACGAGCATCGACTCGAGGCCCGAGACCACGCGGTAGAGATGGCGCGCCGCGTCGCAGTTGCGGTGCGAGTAGATGGCGCCGGACAGCTCCGTGGGGCGGATCCCCGCCTGTCGGGCGAGCATCGTCAGCACCGTCGACTCGGCCTCGACGGGATCGCCGACGACCAGGTAGAGCTCGGTGCGGTTGCAGGTGGACACCGCCACCGCCTCTTGCACCTCGGCGCCCCCGCGCAGGTCGCGCAGGAACTCCATGGCGCGCGCGTCGGGTAGGGCCAGGCGCTCGCGCACCTCGACCGGGGCGGTCTTGTGCGAGACGCCGATGGCCAGCAGCTCGCTCACAGCACCGCCTCGGTCTCGCGGTCCGCGGCGGCCTGGGCCGCGGCCCTGGCGGCCTCGACGTCGCGGCGCAGCTCGTCGAGCTCCTGCTCCAGACGCTGGGCGCGAATGGCCATGATGGCCACGTAGACGAGGAGGAGGACGACGAAGACGACGTACGCCGCGGCGACGTACTTGCCCGACGTGCCCAGCGGCAGCGCAGGAGCGGAGGCGATGAGCAGGCTCATGACGGGGCCGCGCTCCGTCCCACGGGCCGGACGGCGTCGTCACCGAGCAGGGTGCGGCGCAGCCGGCGGACCTGTGAGCGGGCGTTCTTGGCCGCCATCTCGAACTTCCAAAGGGTCACGTAGAGCAGCGCGATGCCGGCGATCGAGACCACGAAGACCAGGCCCATCGCGGGCGGCAGGTTGGCGCTGCTGAGCGTGAGGACGCGGGGATGCACATACGCAGTCGCCAGCGAGACGGCCAGGTAGTTGAGCGGCACGAAGGCCGCAGCGACGATGGCGAAGACGCTGGCGTAGCGCGCCTGGCGCTCGGGGTCCTCGATGGAGAAGCGCAGCGGCTGGTAGGTGGCGAACAGGAGCAGCACGATCAGGTAGGAGACGAGCGTCGGCTCGTTCCACACCCACCAGTGGCCCCATGACGCCTTGGCCCAGATCGAGCCGGTGAGCAGGCCGCCGATCCCGAAGATCAGCGCCATGTGGATGGCGACGTAGGAGCGCATGTCCCAGGCGCGGTCGCCGGTGCGCAGGTAGCCGATGGCCAGCAGCCCCCCGAAGATGAACCCGCCCAGCGAGACGATGGCCAGCGGTACGTGGATGTAGAAGATCTTCTGCACGAAGCCCTGGCTGGCGTCCAGCGGCGCATAGAAGAACACCAGCGCCAGAGCGCCGCCGAGCGTGATGATGGTGGCCAGCGAGAGAGCGCGCAGGCCCTTGCCGTAGGTGGTGGCAGGAATGGCTAGTCCTCCAGGAGGAAGTCGAACACCGCGTACGCGATCAGTCCGAACACCACATCATAAAGAGCGAGGATCAACAGCCACTTCCCTGGTGGTGTCGACGATGGATGGGTGGCGGCAAACAGCGGACCGGCCGCCCGGGCGGTGGCGATGAGGGCGGGGACGAGCAGCGGCAAGCCGAGCATGGGCCCGATCAGGTCCCGCGCCCTGGTGTGGACGGCGATCGCCGATACGAACGTCCCGATCACCGAGAGGGCGACGTTGGCCAGCACCAGCAGCAGGATCAGCCCCGGGAGCGCGGGACCGAGCGGCGGGCCCAGCAGGAACAGGCCGAAGGCCGGCACGGCGACGACCTCGAGCACCACGAGGAACAGGAACAGCGCGGTGGACTTGGCCACCAGCAGGGCCGTCCGATCGACCGGGGCCAGCAGGAAGGCGTCGAAGCCGCCCTGCTCGCGCTCGGCCACGAACAGCCGGTTGATCCCCAGCATCGCCGCGAACAGGAGCGTCACCACCAGCACGCCGGCGGCGAGCTGGCCGTCGATCGTCGCGCGGTTGAGCCCGAAGTGGAAGATGACGAACGTGACAAGCGCGAACAGGACCATCGCCGGGACCGTCTCCCAGGTGCGCAGCTCCAGGCGCAGGTCCTTGCGGAGCACGACCACTGCCGTCCTCATGCGTACAGCGCCTTCAGCCGCTCTTCTCCGAACTCCGCGGGCCCGCCCACGTATGCCGGTCGGCCGTCCTTGAGCGCGAGCACGATGTCGGCCTCGGCCAGCGCCGCCCGGGGGTCGTGGCTGGTCAGCACGCGCGTGCGGCCGCTGTCACGGCCGATGAGCGGCTCGATCAGTTCCGAGGCGGCGGGATCGAGGTTGGCCCGCGGCTCGTCGAGCAGCAGCAGCTGGGGCCGGTGCAGCACGGCGCGGGCCACCGCCAGGCGCTGGATCATCCCCCGCGACAGCAGGCGGACCGGATCGGAGGCCCGGCGCTCCATCTGCACCGCTTCGAGGACCTCGTCCACGCGCTCGGGCTCGACCCGGTGCAGGCGGGCGTGGTACTGGAGGTTCTCCCGGCCGCTGAGGTCGCGATAGAGCAGCGGCTCGTGGCCGAGCAGCCCCAGCTGCCCGCGCACCACATGGGCCCGGGCGGGAAGGGGCTCCCCGAACAGGTGGACCTCGCCCTCGTGCGGGCGCAGCAGGGAGGCGAGGATCCGCAGCAGCGTCGTCTTGCCCGCGCCGTTGCGCCCCAGGACGGCCAGCGTGGCGCCGGCGGCGACCGTCAGGGAGACATCGCGCAGCGCGGTCCGCTCGCCGAAGTGGCGTGCGAGCCCGCGCAGCTCAATGGCCGGGGGTCCGCTGACCACGCTCACGTTGGAGCGTCGCGACGACGTGCGGGAGCGTCGGTGCGATCACCGGGAACAGCTCGCCGATCGCCTTGGGATTGCCCGGGAAGTTGATGATCAGCGAGCGGCCCGCGATCCCGGAGACCCCCCGCGTCAGGATGCCCATCGGCGTGTGGCGGACCGCCTCGGCGCGCATCGCCTCGGCAAAGCCTGGCGCCGCGCGCTCGACCACCGCCTCGGTGGCCTCCGGGGTGACGTCGTCGTCGGTGAGGCCGGTGCCGCCGGTGGTGAAGATGAGCGAGGCGCCGTCGGCGGCCTGGCGGCGCAGCCAGCCCTCGATCGCGGCCTGGTCGTCGGGGAGGACGTCGCGCGCCACCACCTCCGCGCCCGCGGCCTCGGCGTGCTCGGCCAGGGCCGCTCCCGAAAGATCCTCGGTCTCCCCGGCGGCGACCGACGTGGACACGGTGAGAATGGCGGTTCTCACCGCTGCCAGTGCCCCGAGCGCCCGCCGGACTTCTCGAGCAGCACGACACCGGCGATCTCGGCCCCGCGCTCGACGCCCTTGACCATGTCGTAGACGGTCAGTGCCGCCACCGAGGCCGCCGTCAACGCCTCCATCTCCACCCCGGTGGGGCCGGCGGTGCGGGCCTCCGCGATGAGCTCGATCTCCCCCGCCTCGACGTCAATGGCGCCCTCGACGCCGACGTAGGACAGCGACAGCGGGTGACAGAGCGGGATCAGGTCGGAGGTGCGCTTGGCCGCCTGGATCCCGGCGATCCGCGCCACCCCGATGACGTCGCCCTTGGGCGCGTTGCCGTCACGGACCTTGGCGGCGGTCTGCGGCGAGACGCGGACGACCGCCCGCGCCCGGGCGCGCCGCTCCGTGTCCGGCTTGTCCGACACGTCGACCATGCTGGCCTGGCCGGCCGCGTCGAGATGGGTGAGCTCGCTCATGCGCGCCGGCTCATCGCCAGGTCACCCGGCGACGGGAGCGTGGGCGCGCTGGGCGGCCTCGATCAGGTCGCGGACGCGGTCGGCGTGCCCGGTGCGCAGGAGCTCGATGGGGTCCGGATCGCCGTTGACGATCGACTCGAAGAACTCCTTGCGGTCCTGGTAGGTGGGCAGCGTGCCCTTGGCCCAGCCGCGGGCATCGTTGAGCAGGACCGCCAGGTCGGCGTAGGGCTCGCCGAACAGCTCCGAGATCTCGCGCTTCATCCGCTTGGCCAGCGCCGGCGAGGCGCCCGCGGTCGAGATCGCCACCGCCAGCGGGCCGGTGCGCACGATCGCGGGGAGGATGAAGTTGCACAGTGGCGGCACGTCGACCACGTTGACGAGCATCGCGCGGTGCTCGGCATCGTCGAACACCCGGATGTTGACGTCGGTGTCGTCGGTGGCAGCGATCGCGATCAGGCAGCCGTCGAGGTCGCCGGACTCATATTCGCGCCGCTCCCAGCGGATCGACCCCTCGTCGGCCAGCTCGCGCAGCGCCGGGTGGGCGTCGGGGGCGACGAGCGTCACGTCGGCATCGCAGGCGAGCAGCCCCTCCACCTTCTCCAGGCCAATGTCACCACCGCCCACCACCAGGCACCGGCGGCCCTTGAGGCGCAGGCAGGCGATGTAGAACGGCGTGTCGAGCATGTCGCGCACGCAGCTCTGGTCGCAGATCCCCTTGCGGAACTGGCAGACGCACTCCTTGCCGCTGTAGGCCTGTGCGGGCATGGCGTAAGCGTAGCCGCGGGGGATCGCGGCCGGTGCGACTCGGGGCTTTGCGGGCGCCGCGCGCGGGGTCTGCCTTGTCCCCGGTCGTGCTCCGGCTACCCCGGCGAACGTCAACAGCGGCTGGGGAAGGTGGCGGTTGGGGCGTGTGCGTCGGGTCGGACATGTCCATGGGGATTGGGGTCGGCGCCCGTTGTGCGGACGATTTCCGTCTGTGAGTTGGTTTATCTCTCAGAGCCTGCCGAAAAGGGCCGTTGTCCACGCTCGGGCCAGGGGTGCTGGGAGATTTTCCCTCTGGGGCGAGGAAGATCTCCCACGACCGTCTGGGCAGCTCTCATCTGTGAGAGGAGATGACTCTCACAGACCGTCATTCGCAGCCCACACGTGCACCCCCGGTCTCGCGGCAACCACCCACCCGGCATCCGCCCTTCCCCAGCCGTAGTTGACGTTCGCTGGGGTAGCCGGAGCTCGACAACGGACTGCCGCCACGCGCCGCCACGCGCCCAGCACGCGCGCGCGAACGACGACCAGCTAGTTGCGGCGGACGGCGTCCTTGGCCAGCCGGCCGCCGAGGCGCAGGAGGGGGACGGCTCCGTCGCGCAGGGCCGCGGCGCGGATCGACGGCCGCCCGTAGAGCACCTTGGCGGTCTGGCGCAGCGCGTTGCCCAGGGTCTCGTCGTAGGGATGCCACCACGGGTTGCGGATCGCCGAGGGCTCCCAGACGCGCAGCTTGACGTTAACGCACTCATACAGGCCGAACTTGGAGTGGGTCCGGCCCAGGCCCGACTCCTTGACCCCGCCCCAGGAGCACTGGCAGGCGCCGTGGCTGAACATGTGGTCGTTGATCCAGACCATGCCGGACTGAAGCTCGCGCGCGATCCGCTCGCCCTTGCCGCGGTCGGAGGTCCATACCGAGGCGCCCAGCCCGAACTCGGAGTCGTTGGAGAGGGCCAGCGCCTCGTCCTCGGAGTCGACGGCGACGATCGGCAGCACCGGGCCGAAGATCTCCTCGCGCATGATCCGCATGTCCGGGGTGACGCCGGTGAGCACCGCCGGCGCGTAGAAGTCGCCCGCCAGCCCGGGAGCGGGCGGCGCCTCGAGGGGGCCGCCGCAGTGCAGCGTGGCTCCGGCGGCGACGGCGTCGTCGACGAGCTCGCGCACGATCTCGAACTGCTCACGGGACACCATCGGCCCGATCTCCGTGTCCCAGCCCATCGGATCGCCCACGCGCAGCCGCCGAGCGCCCTCGACCACCGCGGCGGTGAAGCGGTCGGCCACCTCTCGCATCACGTAGACGCGCTCGATGCCCGAGCAGGTCTGGCCGGCGTTGGCAAACCCGCCCCACAGCGCGCCGGCGACGGCGTGCTCCAGCTTGGCGTCAGCGAGCACGATCATCGGGTCCTTGCCGCCCAGCTCGAGCACCGAGCCCTTCAGGCGCCGGGCGCACTCCTCGCCCACGCCGCGGCCGGTGTCGACCGATCCGGTGAAGAACACCTTGCCCACGTCCGAGGACACGACGGCCGCTCCGGTGCCGGGGCCGTGAACGACGCGGATCAGCCCCTCGGGCACGCCGGCGCGCTCGAACACCCGCGCGATCCGGTCGCCGATGAGCGGGGTGAGCGACGCCGGCTTGAGCACCACGCCGTTGCCCGCCATCAGCGCCAGCGCCACCTCCCCGAACGGGATGCTCCACGGATAGTTCCACGGCGAGATGACGCCGATGACGCCCAGCGGCTCATAGGTGAAGGCGGTCTGCTTGGTCTTCAGGAACAGCTGCGGCATCGGGACCGACTCGTCGGCGAGGATGCGCCGGCCCTCGCCCGCGATCCAGTGCAGCGCGTCGATCGTCGGGAGCACCTCCATCGAGAACGCCTCGTTGCGCGGTTTGCCCTGCTCGGCGACGATGAGGTCGCGGATCTCGTCGGACTCGTCGATGAGGACCTGGCCGGCGCGCTCCAGGTACCGGGCGCGGTCGCGCAGCGTGAGCTGCGCCCAGAACGGCTGCACCTGGGCGACCGCGGCGACCACTGAGGCCACGTCGCCGGGGGCGGTCACGGGCACGGCGCCCAGCCGGGCGCCGGTGGCGGGGTTGAAGGACTCGAGCTGGGCTGTGGCGGAGGCGGTGGCGGTCATGTGGCTGAGCGTACCGGCGCCGCGGGGGGCTCGTGTCGGCCGGCGCGGACGTTCGGGTCAGGCAGCGCGGGCGTTCGCCAGCGCCGTTGCGTGGGCCACGAGCGCGCCGGAGAGCAGCTCGTCGAGGCCGTCGGTCTCGTGCTCGTCGACCACCACCAGGGTCGGCTCCGTGGGGCGGCCAAGGTCGATGGCCCCCACGCCCAGGACGGTCTCCCGCGAGTCGACCAGTGCGGTGGCGCACAGGACGAGCATGCTGATCAGGTCAAAGCTCGTCAGCCGGGCCAGGGAGAGCTCGTGCACCGCGATCCCCTGGCGGTCATACAGATCCGCGATCGCCGCCAGGTCGCGCCGGCGCACGAGGCGCAGGCACACGCGGGGGCCGCGCGGCAGAGGGTGATATTGGGCAAGCAATGCCCCTGGGTCATGGCGCTCGGGCATTCCTACAGGTTAGTAGCTTCGGCGGATCCGCTGGCGCCCACCGGCCTCAGGAATTGAGGGAGTAGCGGGGATTAAGAGCTATTTCGCCCCGTCTGCACGTCCGCGCCCACGCCGGATCTCGGCCAGACGCTCGCGCAGGGCGGCTTCGGCATCGTCGGGCTCATAGAAGCGGGCGCCGATGGCCGGATCGGGCAACAGCTCCTGCGGGCTGAAGTGGCCCGGCCGGCGATGCGGGTTGTCGTAGCCGCCGTCGCTGCGCGTGGAGGAGCGCAGGTAGGCGGGCGGCGCGACGGCCCCGTGCTGCGCGATGTAATCGCGCGCGGCGAACACCGAGCGCTTGGCCGCGTCGGACTTGGGGGCAAGAGACAGGTAGATGGCCGCCTGAGCCAGCGCGAACTGGGCCTCGGGCAGCCCCACGTGCTCGACTGCCGCCGCGGCGGCGGTGGCCACCGACAGCGCCTGGGGATCCGCGTTGCCGATGTCCTCGGAGGCCAGGATCACCATCCGGCGCACGATGAAGCGCGGGTCCTCCCCGCCCTCCAGCATCACCGCCAGGTAGTAGAGAGAGGCATCCGGGTCAGAGCCCCGGGTGGCCTTGATCCAGGCCGAGATCGTGTCGTAGTGGTTGTCGGCCTGGCGGTCATAGAGCAGCGCCCGGCGCTGGAGCGCGTCCTCGGCGTGGGCCAGCGTGACGCGGTTGTCCGGGCCCGCGGCCTCACACGCGAGCTCGAGCGCGTTGAGCGCCGTGCGCGCGTCGCCACCCGAGCGCTCGGCCAGGAAATCCAACGCCTCCTCGTCGACGTCCTCGGGCGGGCCGCAGTGCCCGGCGGCCACCGCGCGCTCGAGCACCGTGCGGATCTGCGGGGGCCCGAGGGCCTCGAGCTGGTAGAGGTGCGTCCGCGAGATGAGCGCCGAGTTGACCTCGAAGTACGGGTTCTCGGTGGTGGCGCCGATCAGCGTGATCAGCCCGTCCTCGACGGCCGGCAGCAGCGCATCCTGCTGGGCCTTGTTGAAGCGATGGATCTCGTCGAGGAAGAACACCGTCCGGCGGCCGCTGCGCAGCCGCTCGCGGGCGCGCTCGATGACGGCGCGCACCTCAGCGCGCCCTGCCGCCACGGCGCTCTCCTCCTCGAGCGCCGCATCCGAAGCGTGGGCGACGAGCCGCGCCAGCGTGGTCTTGCCCGACCCGGGAGGCCCGTGCAGGATCATCGAGTGCGGGTGGCCCTCCTCGATCGCGCGCCGCAGCGCCGAGCCCGGCGCCAGCAGCCGCTCCTGTCCCACGAGCTCGTCGAGCGTCGTCGGACGCATGCGGGTGGCCAGGGGGACGTCGGCCCCCGTGCGCTCCCCCTCGGGCGCGGCCTCGGGCTGCGCCGGGTCCGGCGCCACGTCCTCGCCGAACAATCGCTCCATGGCCTGAGTATGACCGGGGTCCCACCCGCCCTGCGGGCGGCGCTCAGCCCGCGAGGATCTGGCGAGCCGCCTCATGCACGAGGCCGTTGGACCCGATCCCGTGGCCACCGGCCGCGGTGACGCTGCCGTCCAGATCGGTGAAGCGGCCGCCGGCCTCCTGCACGATGACCATCGGCGCCGCCAGGTCCCACAGCGCCGCCGCGGGGTCCAGCGCGATCTCGGCGGCGCCCTCGGCGACGAGCATGTACTGCCAGAAGTCACCGTAGCCACGGGTGCGCCAGCACGTCTCAGAGAGCGCCAGGAGCCCATCCAGCCGCTCGGTCTGGCGCCACTCCTCAAAGCCGCCGAAGCTCATCTGAGCGTCCTCGAGCGCCCGGATCCCGGAGACCCGGAGCCGGCGCTCCTCGCCGTTCACGTCGGAGGTGAACGCGCCGGCGCCGCGCACCGCCCACCACCGCCGGCCCATCGACGGCGCCGAGGCGACGCCGACGACCATCTGACCATCCTCCTCGAGGGCGAGCAGCGTGGCCCACACCTGCATGCCGCGGACATAGCCCTTGGTCCCGTCAATCGGGTCCACGATCCACCGCCGGGGTGGGTGGGGACCGCTTCCGTCCGCCGCATCGGCCCCGCCGTACTCCTCGCCGAACACCGTGTCCTGTGGGCGCCTGCGGGACAGGTGCTCACGCAGCGCCTGCTCGACGGCGCGGTCGGCCTCGGAGACGGGCGTCAGATCGGGCTTGGTCTCGACCACGAGATCCTCGGCGCGGAACCGGGCCATCGTGATCGCGTCGGCGACATCGGCCAGCTCCAGCGCGAGAGCGAGGTCGTCGGGGGCGCCGGGCACCGCGCGCATGCTACGCCGATAGTCTGGTCTCCCACGATGACGTCCGACGACCTCGAGCGCCAGAGCGTCGAGCTGCTCCAGGAGCTCATCCGCTTCGACACGGTCAACCCGCCAGGCAACGAGCGAGTGGCCATCGAGCACCTCGAGCGCTACCTCAGCCAGGCGGGCTTCGACACCGAGATCCTCGCCTCCGACCCGGAGCGCCCCAACCTCGTGGCAACCCTGGACGGCCAGGGCGACGGGCCAGTGGTCGTCCTGCTCGGCCATGTCGACACGGTGCTGGCCGACGCCTCGGATTGGCGCCACGACCCCTGGTCCGGCGACGAGGCCGACGGCTACATCTGGGGCCGGGGTGCTCTGGACATGAAGAACCAGGTGGCGACCGAGGCCGTCGCCGCGGCCGGCCTGGCCCGGCAGGGATGGCGCCCGGCCCAGGGGGCGCTGAAGCTCGTGTTCGTCTCCGACGAGGAGACCGGCGGCGACGTCGGCGCCCACTGGCTGACCGAGACCCACCCGGACAAGGTCCGCTGCGACTTCCTGCTCAACGAGGGCGCGGGCGCGGCCTTCGAGTACGGGGGCAAGCGCCGCTACGGCGTGTGCTGCGCCGAGAAGGGCATCTTCCGCTTCAACGTCACCGCGCTCGGCGCCGCCGGCCACGCCTCGATGCCGCGCACCGGTGACAACGCGCTGCTCAAGCTGGCCCCGGTCCTCACCGCGCTGGCCCACCAGCCCGAGAGCTTCGAGCTCACCGAAGCGCCCGCGGCGATGCTGGGTGGACTGGGCGAGGACCCCGCGGATCCGTCGGGCGCGCTGGCGCGGATCGAGGCCCAGGAGCCGCGCCTGCGCACGGTGGTGGAGCCGATGCTCGGGGTGACGCTCACCCCCACGATGACCAGCGCCTCGACCAAGATGAACGTCATCCCGGCACGCGCGCAGGTGCGGATCGACTGCCGCGTGCCCCCGGGCCTGGGCCAGGACGCCGTGTGGCGGCGCATCCGCCAGGTCCTCGGCGAGCCGTCCGACGAGCTGCGCATCGACTTCACCGAGGAGGTGGTGGGCAACGGCTCGTCGCCCGAGAGCACCCTGATGACCGCGATCGACGAATGGGTCACGGCCAACGATCCGGGCGCGACGACGGTTCCGGTCATCCTCCCGGGCTTCTCGGACTCACGCTGGTTTCGCGAGGCGTTCCCCGACTGCGTGGCCTACGGCTTCTTCCCCCAGCGCCACCAGTCGATGCTAGAGGCCGCTGCGCTGATGCATAACGCCGACGAGCGGATCGACGTCCGCGATCTCGGCTTCGCGACCCGCTTCTACCGCGACATCATCAGCACGCTGCTCGGCTGAGCCCGCGTCGGCTCCGTCGTCGATCAGCCCCCGCGTGCCCCGCGGAACCAGGGCCAGGACGAGCACCGCCAGAGCCGCGGCGGCGCCGACGGCGAGCACCGTCCGCGCACCCAGCGCGGCCGCGAGCGGGCCGGCGATGGCGAAGCCCAGCGGCAGCAGGGCCAGCGAACCCATCCAGTCATAGGCGCTCACCCGCGAGAGGGCCTGGGGCGGGATGTGGCGCACCAGCGCCGTCGCCCACCACACCTCGAACAGCGTGAAGCCCAGGCCGGCGCCGAAGGCCAGCACCACCACCACGGCGAGCGGCGCCGCACCGGCAAAGGCCAGCGACTGGATGGGCCAGATGAGGGTGAGCAGCAGGCCGACGACCATCGGCCGGCGCGGCCGCCAGCGGATGCCCAGAAGCGCACCGGCGACGGCGCCGCCGCCGGCGACGCTCTCGAGCAGGCCGAACACGCCCGACGAGCCGTAGAGCTGCTTGGCGACCAGGGGCGCCAGCGCGTACCACTGGGCATAGGCGCAAAGCACCGCGACGGTGAAGGCGGCGATCGTCGCCCACACCCAGGTGCGCGAGCGGACCTCGCGCCAGCCGTCACGCAGATCGGAAATGACGGAGCTGCGCTCCTGGGGCACGTCCCCGCGGGCCCGGGGCCGGATGTGGCGCAGCAGCTCAGCGCTGAGCAGGAAGGTGGCAGCGTCGAGCGCGAACGCCGCGCCGGCGCCGACGGTGAGGACGAGGACGGCCCCGAGCGCCGGGCCGATGAGGATGGCCAGGTTCTCGGTCGTCGAGGACAGGGCGCGCGCGTCCTGGGCCTCGGCGTCGGGGATCGTCTGGGGGAGCAGGCCGGAGTAGGCCGGTTGGAAGAAGGCCCGGGCCGCGCCGAACAGCGCCTCGATGACGATCATCTCCGCCACGCTCGCGCCGCCGAGCGCGATCGACGCCGCCAGCACGCCGTGCAGCAGCGCCCGCGCGTAGTCGGCGGCGGTCATGATGCGATGGCGCGGCAGGCGGTCGGCCCACACCCCTCCGAAGAGCACGAGTGCGATGAGCGGCAGTGACTGCGCGGCCAGGACGAGGCCGAGATCGGTGGGCGAGCCGGTGCCCTGCGTGATGTACAGCGCCAGCGCGACGATCACGACCTGATCGCCGACGGCGCTCGCCGACTGGCCGAGGAAGAGGAACCGGAAATCTCTGTGGCGCAGAACGCGCAGGTACTGACTCATCACACACACTCACTGACGGGACTACGACTCGGACGACGGAGTGCGCGCGGGAAGGGGCCTTCAGGCGGCCGCGGCGCGCACGGCTCAGAACAGCGTCAGCGTGGTGTGATGCTCAGCATCGCCGGTCGAGATTACCACCCTCAATAGACTCTGCGCATCTCCACGCAGGTCTCCAACCGCCTCGACCCCGCGATCTTCCGGCTTCCTGTAGACCGGATCCGCGACGGCTATTACTCCGACGCGTACTTCGTGCTCACCAAGTCGCTGCTGGAGACCGAGGGCGAGCACCCCCACGTGACCATGCAGGTCTTCCAGAAGGAGGACTCGATCCTGGGTGGCATCGACGAGGCGATCGCGGTGCTCAAGACCGGCACCGGTCACTACGAGGGCGGCGAGTGGGTCCCCGGCTGGGACCGCCTCCAGGTCCACGCGCTCAAGGAGGGCGACCGCATCGCCCCCCGCGAGACGGTGATGACGATCGAGGGCGACTACTCCGTCTTCGCCCACCTGGAGACCGTCTACCTCGGGTCGCTCGCGCGGCGCTCGCTGATCATGCGCAACGTCGCCGAGGTCGTGGAGGCCGCTCGCGGCAAGCAGATCTTCTTCTTCCCCGCCCGCCACGACCACTGGCTGGTCCAGACCGGCGATGGCTGGAGCGCCCACGTGGCCGGCGCGATCGGCGTCTCCACCGACGCCCAGGCGTCGTGGTGGGGCGGCCGCGGGATCGGCACCGTCCCCCACGGGCTGATCGCCGCCTACGGGGGCGACACCGTCAAGGCCGCGGTCAAGTTCGCCGAGCACTTCCATCCCGACACCAACATCACCGTGCTCGTCGACTTCGTCAACGACTCGGTCGCCACCGCCCTCGAGGTTGCCGAGGCGCTCCAGGGCAAGCTGTGGGGCGTGCGCCTGGACACCTCTGAGCTCCTCGTGGACCGTTCCCTGTGGGGCGAGATGGGCGGCTTCAGGCCCACCGGAGTCAACCCGCGCCTGGTCGAAAAGGTCCGCGGCGCGCTCGATGGCGCCGGCTTCGGCGACGTCAAGATCGTCGTCAGCGGCGGCTTCACCTCCCAGCGGATCCGCGAGTTCGAGGCCGCCGACGTGGCCGTCGACGCCTACGGCGTCGGCTCCTCGCTCATCCGCGGCCAGAACGACTTCACCGCCGACGTCGTCCTGCTCGACGGCCGGCCGTGCGCCAAGGTCGGGCGGGCCTACGCGCCCAACCCGCGCCTCGAGCGGGTCCAGTAGCGCTCCAGAGGGTGCGGTAGGCGCCCAAGGGTCCAGTAGGCGCTCAGCCGGGACTTTCGTCGCCCGCAACGACCACGTTCGCGGAGCGAGCGACATCGTTCCCGGTAGAAGGGCGCAATGTCGCTCCCAACGCGGGATCAGCCGCTGAGGGCGACAGTTGTCCCGGTTCACGAGCCAGAGCGTCGCCGCGCGCACGTCCACGCCCCACCGACCCGGGCCTGGCCAACTCGTCCACACCCCTTCACCCCGCGCCCTCGACTGCCGATAATCCCCGGACGCATGCTCTACCCCGCGTTCCTCGGCGACCCCGACTTCATCACCTGGGTCCACGACTGGTTGCCGCTGATCTTCATGGGGCTGCTCGTCGTCCTCGTCGGGATGACGATGCGGCTGATCCCGCGGACCAAGCCCGCTGAGATCCGCCCCGAGACGACGCCGCCGATCGCCTGGGGCGACATCGCCGGCGCCGAGGAGGCCAAGGCCGAGCTGCGCGAGATCGTCGACTACATGCGCGACGCCAAGCGCTTCCGCGCCCTCGGCGCGCACCTGCCCGCCGGGATCCTCCTGCACGGACCGCCCGGCACCGGCAAGACGCTGCTGGCCAAGGCCGTCGCCCACGAGTCGGGCGCGACGTTCTTCTCCCAGTCGGCCTCGTCGTTCGTCGAGATGTTCGCCGGCCTGGGCTCGGCGCGGATCCGGCGCCTGTTCAAGGAGGCGCGCAAGCACGCTCCCGCGATCATCTTCATCGACGAGCTCGACGCCGTCGGCACGGCTCGCTCGGGGGGCGCCGCCAACCGCGAGTACGACCAGACGCTCAACCAGCTCCTGGTGGAGATGGACGGCTTCGACGCGAAGTCGGAAGTCGTCGTCATCGCCGCCTCCAACCTGTTGGAGAAGCTCGACCCGGCGCTGCTGCGCCCCGGCCGCTTCGATCGCCACATCTTCGTCTCGCCGCCTGACGTCGTCGGGCGCGAGCGCATCCTCGAGGTCCATTCGCGCCAGAAGCCTGTCGGCGAGAGCGTCGACTTCGCGATCCTGGCGCGCCAGACCGCCGGCCTCACCGGCGCCGACCTGGCCAACATCTGCAACGAGGCGGCCATCAACGCCGCCCGGCGCGGCGAGGACACGATCAACGCCGCCGACTTCGACCAGGCGCTCGAGCGCGTCGTCGCCGGCATGCAGTCGCGCCGGCGCCTCAACGACCGGGAGCGGCGCGTCGTCGCCTTCCACGAGGCCGGCCACGCCCTTGTCGCCGAGCTGCTGCCGTCCGTCGACGCGGTCCACCGCGTCTCGATCATCCCCCGTGGCCGGGCGCTGGGCTACACGCTCAACCTGCCCGCGGAGGACCGCTACCTGCGCACCCGCGCCGAGCTGGTCGACATGATGACCATGCTCCTGGGCGGGCGGGCGGCCGAGTCGCTGGTGTTCGGGTCCGTCACCAACGGCGCCACCGACGACCTGCGCCGCGTGGCCGACATCGCCTACTCGATGATCCACGACTACGCGATGGGCACCGGCTTCACCTCGCTTCGCGTCAACTCCGAGATGCTCTCCGAGTCGACCCGCCGCGTGCGGGACGAGGAGGTCCGCGAGCTCGCCGACGAGGCCTTCCGGGCCGCGCAGGAGCTCCTGCGTACCCACCGGGCCCAGCTCGACAAGCTCGCCGCCGCGCTCCTGCGCGACGAGGTGCTCGAGCGCGAGCAGATCGAGCGCATCATGGCTGGAACGACCGTCACGGCGCCCGACCGCCGCGCCGGTATCCACCTCGGCCTCGCCGCGGCGTCCACCGAGACGCCCGTCGACCTCGGCCCACCCGCCCCGCCCGCCGAGCGGTAGCCCCCGGGTCCAGGCCGGCCGGCCAGCCCGCCGGAGAGGCCCGATATGCTCGGCGGCGCCATGCTGTCCGCGATCGACCACGTCGGCGTCGCCGTCGAGAGCATCGACGACGCGCTCTCGCTCTACCGCGACCAGCTCGGCATGCCACTCGTCCACCGCGAGACGGTGTCCGAGCAGGGCGTGGATGCGGCCCTGCTCGACGTCGGCGACAGCCACATCGAGCTGCTTCAGCCGCTCGGGCCCGAGACCGCGGTCGGCAAGTTCCTGAGCCGCCGGGGGCCGGGGCTCCACCACGTCGCCTACCGCGTGGAGTCGGTGCAGGCCGCGCTCGACGCGTGCGCCGCCGCCGGCATGCGCCTCATCGACGAGGCGCCACGGACCGGGATCCGCGGCTCGCGGGTGGCCTTCCTTCACCCCGCCTCCACGGGCGGGGTCCTCACCGAGATCGTGCAGCCAGCAGAGGAGCACCACTAGTGTCAGACGACGACAAGCCTCAGAAGATCAACATCGGCTTCCTGGGTGGCCCGGTGCTCTCAGCACGGGTCGCGCCCAAGCAGCTCGAAAAGCTGCGCGATGCGCTCGGGACGACCGGGTGGCACAGCCTCAAGGCCGAGGACGGCGACGTCTCGCTCGACCTGGGGAAGGTCGTCTATGTGCTGGTGGACACCGAGGCCCACCGGGTCGGCTTCGGCGGCTGACCCCGCCGCCGGGCCCTCGGGATAGGGGCTCCTCATCGGGTGAACAGAGTCGAGAGGACCACCTCGGTGACCGTGCGGGTCACGCCGTGGGTGGCCCGTATGCGCTCGAGCGCCAGCTCCAGGCTCTTGGTGTCCTCGGCCATCACGTGCAGCAGGGCGCTGGCCTCGCCGGCCACCGTGTGAGCCGAGACCACGCCGGACTCCTTCTGCACGGCCCGCTTGATGGCCGAGCCCGGCATGTCGCCCTCGCAATAGAGGTCGACGAACGCCTCGGCCCGCCAGCCGAACGCCTCCGGGTCGACGACGGCGGTGTAGCCCAGCACCACGCCGTCGCGCTCGAGCCGGTCTAGTCGGCGCTTGACGGCCGGCGCCGACAGGTGTACATGCTTTCCGATATCAGAGAACGACCGGCGGGCGTTCTCGCGCAACAGCGCAACGATTCTTCGATCCGTGGCGTCCATATCGGGTCAAAAAAGGGCGGTGACACAACGTACCGGCCTTGAGATGCCGCTGCAACCTCCGGATCATTGCATAGGTGACCACCAACACGCGGCGGTTCCCTCCCGCTGATCGAGCGCAACGGCGTGCGCGCATTCAGCGAAGGGCACCGCGCGGCCCTGTGCGGCGAACTGGACCGTCAGCAGGATTCGGGTGGGAAGTGCGGGTGATGGCGTTCGAGGGACTGTCCGGCAACGACTCGACGCTCCAGCACCTGCAGGCGCCGTGCCGGGTGAGCGATCTGGGGTCGCTCACGGCGGTGATGCATGAGGCGTGGGTCCCGGCCGCCCACGCCCGCCTGACGCGCCGATCACCGGCTCCACGTGGTGGGCGGGTTCTTCGCCGAGGGCGGTGACGGTTCTCCGGCGCGGCTGTCCTCAGCCGATCCCGGCTGGAGCTGAGCCGACCGGCGATCGGTGAACTGGACGGCGACGATCGCGATGTCGTCGCGCTGGGCCTCGCGCGGCTGGGTCGCGTAGCGCTCGAGCGTGGCGGCGAGCTGGTCGGCGCCGGCCCCGCGCGGGTGGTCGCGGAGCACCTCGGCGGGCTGGCGCTCGGGCCCGGGACCGGGGTCGGAGACGCCATCGGTGTAGAGGAGGATCGTGTCGCCGTGCTCCAGGGCCAGCTCCGTGGTCTGGAGCCTGATGTCCGGCCAGACCCCCAGCAGCGTGCCCCGCGACGGGAGCAGGCGGGGGTCGCCCGCCGATGGCACGAGGATCGGAGGTGGATGTCCGGCGCAGGCCAGAGAGACACGGGCGGTCCCGTTCTCGACGGTCAGCAGCATGTAGGCGACGGTGATGAAGCGCCCCGCCAGATCCTCCCCCAGCATCGCGCGGTTGAGGAACCGCAGCGCCTCATCGGGACCCACCGACCACGAGGCGAGGCTGCGCAACGTCCATCGCGCCATCGCCGTGATCGCCGCCGCCTCGGCCCCCTTGCCGCAGACGTCGCCGACGATGATGGCCCAGCGCCCGTCGCTCACGGCGAACGCGTCGTAGAAGTCCCCCCCGACGAGCTCGGCTGCCTGCGCCGGGTGGAAGCGGACGGCCAGGTCACAGCCGGGAATCGCCGGCAGCGAGGTCGGCAGCAGGCTCTGGCGCAGCACCTCGACGGTGCCTTCGCTGCGCCGGCGCGCCCGCTCGCGCGAGAGCACCAGGTAGCCCAGGACCACCCCGACCAGAAGGGTGCCCGCCGTGAGGAGGATGAGCACGACGATGGCCTCGACGGTGGAGTGGCTGGCCTCGGTCTTGGCCGCGTCCTGCCGGGCGCGCTCGCGCGCTGAGACGAGCCGGATGAGCGTGGCCGTGCGGGCGCGAACGTCGTCAACCATCTGTTTGCCGCGCAACGTGATCGTGTACGCCCCCGACGCCGCCCGGTGATGGACCGCGAGGCTCAGGGTGCTGGGCAGGTAGCCGGTCATGTAGGCGTCGGCGGCCGTATCGAGCGCCTTCACCTCCCCGGGGAAGGCGCCATCGGCGGCCGCCGCGCGGCTCAGGGTGGCCTTCGCCCCCGGGTACTCGCGCTGGGCGTCGTGCGTCGGCTGGAGGAACACGGGCCGCCCGGTGATGACGTAGCCGCGCAGGCCGGTCTCGGCGTCGACGACGGGCCGTTCGAGGTTGATCACGGCCACCAGATAGTCATCGGAGCGCCGGGTCGCATCCGCGGACCGGTGCAGCTTGACCGTGTTGACGAGCAGCAGGGTCACGCCGAGCGCCACCAGCAGAGCCCCCGCCCCGACCACAAGCGCAATCCTGGCGGGCAGCCGGGCGATTGTCCGCATAACGCGAATTTACGGACTGTTGCGGTCGTCGGCCAGCCGAACGCCACTGCTTCGTAGAGTCAGGGCGCATGTCGATGCTTAATGCGCTCGATCGCCGGCTCCTGATTGCCGCCCGCACCCGGGGTCATGGACCGCGGCGTGAGCGCGCGATCGTCGGGTATTCGCGACTGGGCGAGCACGCCGCGTGCTGGCTGGCCCTGGGCATGGCCGGCGCGGCGCTGGACCCGCAACGGCGTGCGTTGTGGCTGCGCGGCGCGGGGGTGGTGGCCGGTGCCTACATCGTCAACTACGCGGTCAAGCTGGCCGTGCGCCGGCCCCGCCCCGAGCTGGACGGGTTGCCGGCGTTGTCGCCGGTCGTCTCGGCGCTGTCGTTCCCCAGCGCCCATGCCACCACCTCATTCGCGGCGGCCCGGGTGTACCGCGAGCTGGTCGCGCCCGGCGTGCTCTACGGCGCCGCCGTGGCCTTCGGTCTCAGCCGGCCCTACCTGGGGGTCCACTACCCCTCAGACGTGGTGGCCGGAGCGCTGCTCGGCACCGTCCTCGGCGCGCTGGCCGGCGGGAGTGATGCTCAGTGCCGATGAAGGTGGGGATCGTGGGCATGCCCAACGCCGGCAAGTCCTCTCTGTTCACCGCCCTGACCGGGGTCGCGGCGGAGGCCGCCAACTACCCGTTCACGACGATCGAGCCCAACGTGGCCATCGTGCCCGTGCAGGACGAGCGGCTGAACACGGTCGCCGACATCGTGCGCGCCTCCAAGATCGTGCCCGACACGATCGCCTTTCACGACATCGCCGGCCTGGTGGCGGGCGCCCATCGCGGCGAGGGGCTGGGCAACCAGTTCCTGGCCAACATCCGCGAGACCGACGCGCTCGTGCACGTCGTGCGCGCCCACACCGACGACAGCGTGGTGCACCCCGAGGGCAGGGTCGACCCACTGGCCGATATCGAAACGATCGAGACCGAGCTGGTCTATGCCGACCTCGAGCAGGCCGAGCGCCGGCGCGATCGCGTCGTGCGCACCGCGCGCGGCGGTGACCGGCATGCCATCGCCGAGGCCGAGTGGCTGGAGCGGGTCATCGAGGCCCTGCAGGCCGGGAGGCCCGCCCGTACCGTGCCGCCGCCGTCCGATGCGGCCGACGCGATGGCGCTGCTCTCCCCACTCACGGCCAAGCCGGTCCTGTTCGTGGCCAACGTCGAGGAGGGCACCGGCGAGGTCCCGCCGGAGATCGCGGCGCACGCCGCGGCCCAGGGTGCCGAGGCGGTGGCGGTGTCGGCGCGGCTCGAGGCCGAGCTGGGCGAGCTCTCCGACGAGGACGCCGCCGCGATGCGCGAGGACCTGGGGCTGGCCGAGTCCGGCCTGCAGACCGTCGTGCGGGGAGCCTTCTCGCTCCTGCATCTCGTCGCCTTCTTCACCGCCGGCGAGGACAAGCCCGCCCAGTCCTGGCATCTGCGCCGCGGACTCTCGGTGTGGCACGCCGCCGGGCTCATCCACTCGGACATCCAGAAGGGCTTCGTCCGCGCCGAGGTCGTCTCGTGGGACGCCCTGCGCGACGCCGGGGGGTATGCGGGGGCGCGGGACCGGGGCACGCTGCGCCTCGAGGGCCGGGACTACGTGGTCGCCGACGGGGACGTGATCACCGTCAAGTTCACGCCCTGAGCGCCGCGGGCGCCGTTACGGCGGCGTGCGCGATCTTTGCAGCTATGTTGGAAACATCGCGCGACGCGGCTACAGGTCGGCGAGCGACGAGGCGTTCTCCAGCCGCTCGGCCAGCCGGTTCATCCCCAGCCCCCGGGCCGCCTGCGCCCCGCCGGCCAGGTTGGTCTCGGTGTCCTCGGGAGGGGCCACGTCCGCCGGCCGCAGCGTCGCGATGTCACGGAAGGCGAGCAGCTCGTCGGCGTTGTCGCGCAGCGAGGCGGCGATCCGCGGGCGCTGGTCCTCGGCCGCGGCGATGACCGCCTCCAGCGATCCGTAGCGGTCCAGCAGCTCGGCGGCGGTCTTGGGGCCGATCCCGGGTGCGCCGGGCAGCCCGTCCGACGGGTCGCCGCGCAGCGCGATGAAGTCGGGGACGAGGCTCGGCACGACGCCGTAGCGGCGGTGGACCTCCTCGGGGTCGACCTCGTCAAAGCCGGCCGAGCGCTGCTTGAGGTAGACGACGCTGACCTTCTCGGCGGCGCACTGGTACATGTCGCGGTCCCCGGTCATGATCAGCGCCCGGCCGCCGGCGTCGACCTCGGCCTCGGCGAACGCGCCCAGCAGGTCGTCGGCCTCGAGGTCACCCGTGTCCGCCGTGAGCCAGCCGAAGGCGGCGAACAGCTCGGGCGCGTGCTGAAACTGCCAGTCCAGCGCGTCGGGGACCGCCGGGCGGTCGGCGTGGTAGGCGGGATAGAGCTCGGTCCGGTAGGCGGCGGCCTCGGCGCCGAAGCAGACGACGATCGCCCGCGGGCGGCAGTCGGCGGCGATCCTCAGAATGAGGTTGACGGCGCCCAGCAGCGCGTTGACGGCGTGGCCGTCCCCGTCGGTGATCGAGTCCGGCAGCGCGAAGAACGAGCGGTACAGGACAAAGGGGCCGTCGATGGTCAGCAGGGGACCGGGCACGTCCCGGAGGCTAGATGGTTCGACTCCCCGAGCGCCGCCGCCCGATCCGCCGTGCCGCGGCCGCTCAGGGGACCGTGACGATCGGTCCGTCGAGGCTGCCGTCGACGACTCGGTAGCGACCCGACGGCACCTGGGTGTCGTAGGCGCCGCCGGCCGACACCGGCGCCTGGGCCACGGGGTGCCACGCGCCGGCGGTCTGAGCCTGGATCGTCACCGAGCCGCCGGCGGGCGCCGGGAACACGGTCCCGCTCAGCTTGCCCGACGGGTCGGTGGTGGTGATCGAGGTGAAGGTGGCCCAGGTGTCGTCGAGGCCGAAGCTGGCCTGGAGCTGGGCCCCGCTCACGGTGGTGGTCCCGCGGGTGCCGACCACCTGCGCCTGCACGATCCGCGGCGACACGCCGTGGCGCGTGACCGCGATGCCGATGAGGCTGCCCTTGACCAGGCGCCCGAGCTTGCGCGCGGCGGCGGCCAGGCTCATCTGCGAGCCCCAGCTGTGGTACGGGTCCTGGCCGGCGTTGTCGTAGGGGTCGGGGACGCCGCGCAGCCACGGCTCGGGCGTCGCACCGGTCCACACGTTCTGGATGCTCTCGGTGTAGCCGCCCGAGGAGGCGAAGAAGTAGGTGACCGCGGGCTTGCCGTCGTAGGTGACGATCTGGCCGCTCGTGGCCGCGACGGCGGCGTCGGTGGACGGCGTCTCGGCCTTCACGCCCCCGTACATCTGCGAGCGCGTGTCCGAGTACAGGTCATAGCCGGTGCCGCCCACCGTGGTCGTGATGGCGTACGTCCGCGCGGCGACGGCCTGGGCCTCGAGCGCCCCGGTGGCCCAGCTCGACGGCATCTCGGCGGCCACCACCCCGCGCACGTAATCGTCGAGGCCGACCGCGTTGACGGTCTGCACGCCGCCGGCGGCGGGGGAGAACTGCAGCGACCCGCGGTAGCTGCCCAGTCCGGGCACGGTCAGCGGCCCCGGTCCGGTCGCGGTCACGGTCAGCGGCGCGGCGAAGCTCCCCACCGGCTTGCCCGCGGAGGTCGTGATTGTCAGCTTGGCTCCGGCGGCCTTGACCGTGTAGGTGGCGGCGGGCGTGAGACGCGTTGAGGACCCGGACACGGCCGAGGCCCCGCTGAACGACGCCCGGCCGGTGGCCAGCAGAACCCGGACGGTCTGGCCCGGGTTGGTGGCGGCCAGCGCCGTGCCCTGGTAGTAGTGGGCCAGGATGGTCTGGTAGTCGGCGCCGTGCAGGGCGTACCCGTAGGCGCCGTACTGGCTCATCCCGATGCCGTGGCCGTCCCCGCCGCCGCGGACGTAGAACGTGCTCGCGGCCTGGGCCGCGGCGGTCGATCCGGCCAGCAGGAGGATGGCGGCGAGCAGCGCGCGCGCCGCGCCCGCAGCCCACGCACGGCGCCACACGGGGGTTAGGCCGTGCAACAGAGTGGATAGATAGGGTGGGATCGTGAGCGAGCGCAAGGCGTCAGAGGTCTTCGTGGAATGCCTGGAGGCAGAGGGCGTCAAATACGTGTTCGGGATCCCAGGTGAGGAGACGCTGGACCTCAACGAATCCCTCGCTGACTCCTCTATCGACTTCGTTCCCGTCAGGCATGAGCAGGGCGGCGCGTATATGGCCGACGCCTATGGGCGCCTGACCGGGCGCGCAGGGGTGTGCCTGGGCACGCTGGGCCCGGGTGCGACCAACCTGGTGACCGCCGTCGCCGACGCGTTCCTGGATCGGGCGCCGCTCGTCGCGCTGACCGGCCAGTCCGATCTGGAGCGGATGCACAAGGAGTCACACCAGTACATCGACCTGCTCGCCATCATGCGCCCGGTCGTGAAGTGGAATGCACGGGTTTCGAGCCCCGAGATCGTGCCCGAAGTGGTGCGCAAGGCGTTCAAGGTGGCCGAATCCGAGAAGCCCGGTTCCACCCACCTGGAGCTGCCCGAGGACGTGATGATGCGCCCGCTGGACGCCTCGCCGCTCCCCCGCCACGCACCCGTCCAGCCCGAGCCGGGGATGAAGGAGCTCCAGCGCGCCACCGAGGTGATCATGGCCGCCGAAAGGCCGATCATCCTCGCCGGCAACGGCGCCATCCGCACCCACGCCAGCCGGGCGCTGCGCGCGTTCGTGCACACGACAGGGATCCCGGTGGCCGAGACGTTCATGGCCAAGGGGCTGCTCGACTACGAGGACCCGCATGCCCTCGGCACGGTCGGGCTCCAGGCCCGCGACTACGAGCTCGCCGGCTTCGAGGACGCCGACGTGGTCATCACCGTCGGCTACGACCTCGTCGAGCACAAACCCGAGCACTGGAACCCCCACGCCAACAAGAAGATCGTGGTCATCGACACCGTCGCCGCCGAGATCGACGAGTTCTTCATCCCCGAGGTCGAGCTGATCGGCGATATCGCCCACGTCCTGGCGCGACTGGCGGCGGGCTGCAGCCGCAAGAACGCCTCGGCGGACGGGGCCGACTCAGACCGTCTGCGCCAGCTCGTGTTCGGGGCGCTGCGGGATGCCGGCGAGGACGAGCAGTTCCCCATGCGCCCGCCTCGCGTGCTGTCGGACATTCGCAGGGCGCTGCGCCGCAGCGACCTCCTGGTCTCCGACGTCGGGCTGCACAAGCTGTGGATCGGCCGGATGTTCCCCGCCCACGAACCGGGGACGGTGCTCATCGCCAACGGTCTGGCCGGGATGGGATTCGCGCTGCCGACGGGCATCGCGGCGAAGCTCGTCGACCCCCATCGCCACGTTGTCACCGTCTCCGGCGACGGGGGCTTCCTCATGAACTGCCAGGAGCTCGAGACCGCCGTGCGCCTCAAGACACCGGTGGTCAACATCATCTGGGAGAACGGCCAGTATGGGTCGATCGTGTGGAAGCAGGACAAGAAGTTCGGGCGCCATTTCGGCGTGGACTTCGGCAACCCGGACTTCGTCAAGCTCGCCGAGGCCTTCGGCGTGCCCGCCTGGCGCTGCGCGAGCGCCGGCGAGTTCTCGCATCGCCTGAGCCACGCCCTCACGCTCGACGTGCCCTCGGTGATCGTCGTCCCGATCGACTACTCCGTGGACGTGGCGATCTCGCGTGAGCTCGGCGACGAGACCGTCGCCACCTGACGCGCCTGCCCGCCGCGCCCTGCCGGCGAGCCCGCGCGCGCCCTTAACGGCGACGGCTCGCCCGGCCGGTGTGGCCGAGCGAGCCGCCCTGAGGAGTTGCGACGTACCTCAGGCGTTCAGCGCCGCTTGCTGAACCCGCCCCTCGAGAGAGCGAGCTCGGCGACCAGCCTCGGCCCATCCGGGGTCCCAAGCCCGGTGGCGAGGTCGTAGCCGCGCACCGAGTTGAACCCGGTCACGGTGTGCTGGCCGGCGAACGGATCCCCGTCGGGGTTGACGAACGTCACCGTGGTGTTGCCTTCGGAGACGTCGTTGAGCCCGGAGAACGGCCCGGATCCGCGCTGGTAGAGCGTCGGGTTGAGCAGCCCGAGATCCCGGTGGGCGGCCTGGTCGGCCACCGCGACGACCCCCGAGAACAGCGGGCTGGCCTCGCTCGTGCCACCGACGATCGCGAACAGCCCACCACCGCCGGCCGGCGGGGGCGGGAAGCCCAGCGATGACGCGTCGTAGCTGAAGAACACGAGCGCGCCGCCGTTGATGGCCGCGTTGAGGCTGACGTCCGGGGTGCCGCGGCGGTCGCCGACGACCCGGGCGACCGAGTCCTGGTAGAACGGCCGGCTGAACACCGACGACACGCCGCCGCCGCCCGCCGCGGGCTGCTGATCGCCCTCGAGCGTGGCGGTGTCGTTCCAGACCTGGTCCGGAGCGGTGCGATTGCCGTTGGCGTCCAGGGTCAGCTGGAGCCCGCCGACCGAGGTGACGAGCGGATCCGCCGACGGCCACGAATTGACCCGGAACGGATAGAAGTCCATCTCGTCCGGGGCGCTGGTGGCGTCCGTCGGACCGGCGTCACCCGAGGACGCGAGCACGCTCACGTTGTGCGCCGCCGCGTTCTCAAACGCGCTGCGCAGGCCGAGGATCGAGCGAGCGCTCGGGAACGTCTCCTCGGTCGCGCCGAAGCTCTGCGTGATCACGTCGCCCATGTGGTGGTCGATCACGTAGTTCTCGGCGGCCATCATCTCGGGCAGGCCCGTGACGCCCTCCGTCTCGGCCACCGGGGTCTCGACGAGGAGGATGTTGGCGCCCGGCGCCATGGCGTGGGAGTACTCGACGTCGAGCGAGGTCTCGATGCCCCAGTTCGCCATCGTCGCGTTGGTGGGATCGAACGGCGGGACGGGGCCGACCGGCTGGATGATCTTGAACGACGGGGGCGCCGGAAGGCCGAAGGACTGGTCGAAGGTGGCGAGATCCTGGGTGATCGTCGGCGACCCGAAGGAGTCGACGATGACGATGGTCTTGCCCCGGCCGTTGAGCCCGACCTTGTAGAGCGGGTTCATGTTGTAGGCCTGCTCCAGCTGGTTGGGGCTGTAGCACGCGATGCCGGCGCTCGCCTCGCACTGCGCGGTGGTCGGCGCCTGCTTGAACGTCGTGGATGCCAGCTCGTGCATCGGCGCGGCACTTGCCGTCACCGCCGAGCACGCAAAAATCGCCGACGCTCCTGCCAGCGCCAGCAGACTCTTCCTTCGCAAAGCCTTACCTCCCAGATTGACCGGTGGACGAAGCGCGCGCATTCAATCTCATGCGCATCGTCCGCGCGCCGGAACCGCCGGGATTCGCAACGGATCGCCGCTACACGACGATTTCCGGCAATTCGTCAACCCGCGATGACAACTACGTGTTGCCGCGCGCCATGGCCCGCAGATCCATCGCCTTGTTGTAGGTCTCCTCGTCGACGCCCTTCTCGTAGGCGACCTCGCGGAGCATCCGGCCCGATGTCGCGGCCTCCTTGACGATCTCGGCCGCCTTGTCGTATCCGATGTAGGGGTTGAGCGCGGTCGCGGCGGCCAGGGTCGACTCGGCCGAGCGCTCCGCGCCCTCCTCGTTGGCCTGGATGCCGTCGACGCACTTCTCGGCGAAGATCTTCGCCGTCGCCGCCAGCAGGCCGATCGACTGGAGCAGGTTGCGCGCGATGAGCGGCACGCGGACGTTGAGCTCGAAATTGCCCTCCAGGCCACCGATGGTGATGGCGGCGTCGTTGCCGATGACCTGCGCGGACACCTGCAGGACCACCTCCGGGATGACCGGGTTGACCTTGCCGGGCATGATCGAGGAGCCCTTCTGGAGCTCGGGGAGCAGGAGCTCGCCGATCCCGGCGCGCGGCCCAGAGCCCATCAGCGCCAGATCGTTGGCGATCTTGGTCAGCGAGACGGCGATCACCTTCAGCGCTCCCGACAGCTCCACCAGCGCGTCGCGGTTGCCCTGCGCCTCGAACGGGTCCTCCGGCGCCCGGATCTCCAAGCCGGTCTTGTCGGTGAGACGCGCGCGCACCCGGATGGCGAACTCCGCGTGGGTGTTGAGCCCGGTGCCCGTGGCGGTCCCGCCGAGCGGGATCTGCGCGACCTGGGGCAGAGCGTTGCGCACTCGCCGCGCGGCGAGACGCATCTGCGCGGCATAGCCACCGAACTCCTGGCCGAGCGTGACCGGCACCGCGTCCATCAGGTGGGTGCGGCCGGCCTTGACGATGTCGTGGAAGGCCTCGGCCTTGGCCTGGAAGGCGGCCTCGAGCTGCTCGAGCGCCGGCAGCAGTTCGTGCTCGGCGCGATCCAGCGCGGCGAGGTGGACCGCTGACGGGAACACGTCGTTGGAGGACTGGCCCATATTGACGTGATCGTTGGGGTGGGCGCCGTCCCCGGCGAGGGTGGCGATCACCTCGTTGGCGTTCATGTTCGTCGACGTCCCCGAGCCGGTCTGGAAGACGTCGATGGGGAACTGATCGTCGAACTCTCCGGCGGCGACGCGGTCGGCCGCGACGGCGATCCGCTCGGCGAGCTCGGGCTCGAGGAGGTCGAGCTCAGCGTTGACGCGGGCGGCAGCGGCCTTGATCTGGGCCAGCCAGCGGACGACCGACACGGGGACGGTCTCGCCGGAGACCGGGAAGTTGGCGACCGCCTTGGTCGTCTCGCCGCCCCACAGCTGTTCTTTCTCCTGCAGGCTCATGAGGTCCTTTCACAGTTTCGTTCGCGCGCGATGCGATGAACGCTAGCGCTCTCACACCTGCGCTCGACGCCCGGTGCAGCGCCGGTCACCCGCAGAAGGAGATGAGCTCACGCGCCACCGCGACGGGATCGTCGTAGGCGATGAGAAAGCCGGTTTGGGGCAGCGTGCGCAGCTGGGCCTCCGGCAGCAGATCCAGGGCCTCGGCGGCCGCCTCCAGGGGGTGGGCCAGATCCTCCTCGGCCCACAGCAGCAGGACGGGCATGTGCATCTCGGAGTAGGCGTCCAGGAGCTGGGTCTGGGCCTCCACCGGCCAGCGCCGGGCGAACTTCGCCCACGAGCGGGCGCGGTTGCCGTTTCCGCCGACATCGGAGAACGCGTGCCGCATGAGGTCACGCGCCGCGGAGTTGCCCTGGATCGACAAGCGCTCCCCGAGCGCGGGGCGGAACACCAGCTTGGCGCCGTGCGCCATCACGCGGTCCAGGCCGGGCAGCGCGGCCACGCGACACGACATGCGCCACGCCGCTCGCTCGGCCCCGAACTCGTCGCGGCGGTGCAATCGATTGGGCATCAGCACGAGGCGGCTGGGCTCCAGGCGGCCGGTGCTCACCGCGAGCAGGGCAAGCTCGGCCCCGAGGTCGTGGCCGGCCACGATGCACCGGGGACCGCCCGCCTCGCGGCAGAAGCCCGCGATGACATCGGCGAGCCAGTCAGGGGAGTAGGGGTGGCGCGGCCGGTCCTCGGAATCGCCATGCAGCGGGAGGTCTGGCAACAGGAGGCGAAAGCGCCTCGCCAGCGGAGCCACCACCGGCTCCCACTCGCGGTGAGACAAGCCGAGAGAGTGCAGCAGAACCAGCGCGGGGCCCGCGCCGGTCTCGCGATAGGCCACCCGCGCGCCGTCCTGATGGTGGTAGAGGCGAAGACGCACCTGATAGATCGTGCCACCCCCGGGCTCGACCAAGCGTCCACCCGATGATCCGTAATGAGGATTGGTGGGTACTTTTTGGGATGTGTCCCCGTGTCTTATGACCGGGTTTTGGATTATCGGGACGACAACCACATGATTTGCCGTTAAAAGGTTGTGCAATTGCTGTGCTTGTCTGATTATCGTTGCGCATAGAGCGCTGAAATGGAGCTATGAGGCAAATCCACGGAAGCCCGCTGGGCCTGTCCACATCACAGGCAGCTCAGGCGCTTGGCGTCTCGCTGGGAACGATCCGACGTTGGTCGGACATGGGCTATCTGCAGTCCTACCGCACTCCGGGAGGACAGCGGCGCTTCAGCCAGGAGCAGATCGACAAGTTCGTCGGCTCCCTGGAGCAGCAGAGCTCCGATCCCGTGCTTGACCGTCAGGTCGGCTGAGAACTCCGGCCCCCTGAACAATTCGGGCGGACCGACCGGCCCTGGCGGCCCGTCCCCTATAGCCACACCAGCCGCGATGGCGCGGCCGTTTGCCGGCGGTCGTGTCTCACGGTGCGGCATTGGCAGGAAGCACCGGGTCCACCGGCGCCTGCCCTGTTCTGGACTCGGGAGGCCAGGACGGGCGTCGGTCACCCCACCGCCGCACCCTCGCGTCGGGTCAGCCCCGCCGCCGCACCGCTCGCGCCGGGTCAGCCGCCCGCGCCGGCCTGGTTGATGCGGCGCTCCATGTCGAGCTCCGCGTCGAAGTCGGCCATGTCGGCGTGGCGATACTCGACACCCTCACCGCTGAGCAGCCCGGCCAGAACCTCCACATAGTGGGAGTCCACCTGGGTGTCCGCCACGCGGCGCAGCTCGGTGAGCGCCTCGAACGAGCTCATCTGGGTCCGATAGGTGTCTGACGCCGTGAGCGTGTCGTACACCTCGGCGACCGAGATGATCTTGGCGATCTCGGGAATCTGCTCCTCGTCCATCCCGGCGGGATAGCCCCGGCCGTCGATGCGCTCGTGGTGGGCGAGGACGATCTCGGCCACCGGTCCGTACATCCCGAGGTCGCGCAGCATGTCGGCGCCGAGCTCCGGGTGGCGCTGAATGGCCATCCAGTCCTCATCGGTGAGCGTGCGCCCGCGCTCGGCGACGCGGTCCGACAGCGCGAAGCGCCCGATGTCGTGCAGGAGGCCCGCCGTGTGAGCCAGTTCGCACTCGGCCTCGCTCATGCCCACCGCCTTGGCGATGTCCCGGGCGAACCGAGCCACCGCCGCCGAATGGCGCGCCGCGCGCTGGTCGCGGATGTCGAGCGAGCGCATGAGGCCGGCCAGCACCCCCCAGGAGAGCGAGACGTACTGCTGGGCTCGCTGGCGGGAGCGTTCCAGGAGATGGGTCATGTACGAGAAGGCAAAGACGGCGGCGAGCGCAAACGCGATCCCGGCGTTGCCGACCTTGAACACGACGCTGACGCCCGCCAGCGCCACGAGCAGGCTCAGGCCGCCGCTCGGCAGGAACTCGAGCAGCGTGCGCCAGCCGTACTGCTCGGCGGACGGGAACGCCAGGCGACGCAGCCCGGAGAACATCCCGAAGCTCAGCAGCAGAGACACGGCTCCGGCAAGCGCGACGGCGAGGTAGAACCCGGCCGTGTCCGCGGGCTCCGATGCGAGGGAACGGATGATCACCGCCGAGGCCACCGCACAGGTGACGGCCGGAGGGAGGTTCGTGTAGAGCACGACCCGCCATCTGGTCCGCATCACGACCGTTGCGGTCAACTCCGCCAGCACCGCGGCAACCGCTGCCGATGCCGGACCGAGGAATGCGGCGGCGAGCGTCGCCACGATGAATGAGGCGGAGACCCCAAGCCTGTTCCCGCGCTCCCCCACTGAGAGCACGCCCGCCCCTACCGCGGCGATCCCGAGGACGACGCTGAGGGAGTCGACGCGATCAGGCCGGCCAACCAAGATGGCCGCACCGCAAGCGATGAAGCTGACGACTGCTACCGCGCCCGGCAGCAGCCTCGACCACGCCGGCGTTGCAGCGCCATCCGCACGTCGGCGGAACATTTCTGCAAGGTAGCGCTAATTCTGGGGCCTTACCAGCGTTGTATTGGTGATCACGTTCCGCGGAAGTACATGTTTCCTCCCTCCGAGAAGATCGCGACCGAAGGCAGCCACGCACCGATTGCGGGGGCGGCGAGCTGATGCGACGACACGTACAAGGCTCTGGACGGTCCTTCCGGTCGCGTTCTGCACTTTGCGCAACTCCCAAATCGCGTCAAAATGGACGCAAGTTCCCATACGCTTTGCACAGATTTTTGGTTGGTAACTCGTGCAATTTTAAATGTACCGGGGGTATTCCGCAACGTTCCGGGCCACCTTTCTGATCAAGTGCGCTATCTGAAGACCAGCGAAGCGGCCGCGTTGCTAAACGTGAGCCCGAACACCCTGCGGGCTTGGGAACGCAGGTTCGGCTTCCCCAAGCCCCAGCGCTCGCCCGGTAAGCACCGCCTGTTCACGCACGGCGAGATCGCCGCGCTGCGCGATGCCCTCCAGGAGGGCCTGTCGATCTCGTCCGCTGTGTCCCGCGCGCGTGAAGGACTGGCGGCCGACGCGAACTCCCTCGTCGGGGCGCTCGTCTCGTATGAGGGCGAGCGGGCAGACGCCGCCATCGAGGCGGCCTTGGCGCTCCGGACGGTCGAGCGCTCGGTCGAAGAGGTCCTGCTCCCCACCTTGGACGAGATCCTACGCCGATACGGAAGCGAGTCCGCAGCGTGGGCGTTCGCGTCGCACTGGGCCGCCGACTGGCTGCGGCGCGCCACGCGGCTGTCCCCGCCGCCGGTACGGCCCGTATCCATCGTGTTCGGGGACGCCACGCGGGACGAGCTCGACCCCGACGCGCCCTACCTGCGCGCGCTCGAGCTCTTCTGCGTCCGCGCCGGCATCGATGTCCTCAGCCTCTCGGCGCGTGGCGTGGCCGGCATCGGCGACGCGGTCGCCGTGCACCGTCCCAACCTCGTGGTCGTCGCCGGGTCCCACCTCGATGACGACGCGGTGGCCCGCTGGGCGTACGCGATCCGCCTCGCCGGCGGCGCCGTCCCCGTGGCCGTCTACCGGCGCGGCTCAGATCGCGGTCGCGTGCGGAGCACCGGGACGCGCAACCTGCCTCCCGGCGCCGGGGCGGCCCAGCGGCGGATCCTGGAGCTGATCGAGGGCGAGCTGCTCGCCGTGGTGGCTCCGCCCAGCAAAAGCAGTCACATCGCGCCGCCCCGAAGCGCCAGCGCCTGAGCGCCTGCCGGCCCGTCCGCAGACCACCTCGCGCCCCTCAGAGGGCTGATCACGGCCGGTGAAGGTGTCAGCAGCGTGACACGCTCACGCGCTGACCCCCGACCATCGGTCCGCCCCCGCGACCCGGTCGCGGCCGGAGGGCTGGCGCGCGAGCGGGTGGGGAGGGGCGGCGGGCGGGCCCATCCCGTCTCTCAGCGCGCGTACGACGGCGGCGTCCGGACTCCTTCGCGGCGCACAAAAGCCACCAAAGTGCAGCCAACGTTGCGAACCTTGCTTATCTCTCCCAACGACGAAATAACTCCCCTATGAACGGAATCCGGACGAATGCGGCTGCGGTCATGCTCGGGATCAGCCCGAACACGCTGCGCAGCTGGGAACGCCGCTACGGCTTCCCCAAGCCCCAGCGCTCGGCCGGGGGCCACCGCCAGTACTCCCTGACCGAGATCGAGGCCCTGCGCCTCACCCTGGCGGAGACCCACAACGTGTCGTCGGCGATCTCGCTGGCCCGAGAGCGCGGCGAGGGCCCGTCAACCCCGTCACGACTGACGGGCACCTTCAACAGCTTTGACGAGGACGGCGCCAACCGTCTGCTGGAGGAGAGCCTCGGGTTGCGCTCGGTCGAGCGGACGATCGAGGAGGTCCTGCTCGACGCGGTCACCGCGCTGTTCGAGCCCGGGGCCAGCAGCGCCGAGTACGAGTTCGCGTGGCGCCACGCCGTCGGGTGGCTGTCGGCCCAGCGCCGTCTCGCCCCGCCGGCGACACGCCGCGACGGCGTGATGATCTTCGATGCCTCCTCCCCGTGTGACCTGGACGCTCTTCACGCCCAGGCGCTCGAGGTGGTCCTGCGCCGCGCCGGGCTGCGCACCCTGGCGCTCACCCCGTCCGTCGAGCTCACCCGACTGGGCCGCGCGCTGCGGGCGCTCAACCCGACGGCGGTGGTCCTGACGGGGCGGCGCGTCTCGCTGGACTCGATCGGCCGCCTGGTCTACGCCGTGCGCTCGATCGTGCGCGAGGTCGTCGTGTTCGACTACCGCAGCGCGGTCCCCGACACCGGGGCCAGCACGGTCTTCCGCCTCGGCGAGAACCCGGTGGCGGCTCGCGACGCCCTCCTCTCGCGCCTGGAGCAGGCGACGGCGCAGAACGCTCCGCGCCCCGTGCCGGCGGTGGTCCGACGCTCCTCCGCGCCCGCCGGCGCGTAGCGGCCGGGCACAAGGGCGCAGGGCGCAGGGCGGACGGGGGCCGGCGGGGACCGGTCCCCAGCGCGGGCCTTCCTAGAATCCCCCGCCCATGAGCAGCCCCCATCGCCCGGTCGATCCGCACGCCTCCTTCCCGGAACTGGAGGAAGCGGTCCTGGGACGCTGGCGCGAGCGCGACGTGTTCGCCGAGTCGGTCCGCCGGCGCGCGGGCGCACCCCAGTGGGGGTTCTACGAGGGCCCGCCCACGGCGAACGGCCCGCCGGCCACCCACCACGTCCTGAGCCGGGTGTTCAAGGACATCTTCCCGCGCTACCGGACGATGACCGGGCACTACGTCGAGCGCAAGGCCGGCTGGGACTGCCACGGCCTGCCCGTCGAGCTGGCCCTCGAGGCCGAGCTCGGCTTCACCTCCAAGGACGACATCGAGCGCTACGGGATCGCGGAGTTCAACGCCAAGTGCCGCGAGAAGGTGCTCAGCCACGTGGCCGAGTGGAACCGGCTCACCGAGCGGATCGGCTTCTGGGTCGACCTCGATGACGCCTACCGCACCCTTGACCCCAGCTACGTCGAGTCGGTGTGGTGGGCGCTGAAGACGATCCACGAAAAGGGACTGCTCTACGAGAAGCTCAAGGTCGTCCCCTACTGCCCGCGCGACCAGGTCACGCTCTCCAGTCACGAGCTGGGGCAGCCGGGCGCCTACCAGGACGTCGTCGACCCCTCGGTCTACGTCCGTCTCCCGGTCCTACCGAGCCCGACCCATCCTGGCCCCGCCCAGCCCGGCGACGAGCTCCTGGTGTGGACGACGACCCCGTGGACGCTCGTCTCCAACGCCGCCGTCGCCGTCCACCCCGAGCTGACCTATGTGCGCGCCCGCTATGACGGCGACCGCACGGCGATCCTGGCCGCCGACCTCGTCGAGAAGGTGCTCGGCGAGGGCGCGGAGGTGCTCGAGAGCTTCCCCGGGGCCGCGATCGTCGGCACCGCCTATGACCCGCCGTTCGGCTTCATCGGCGCCGACGCCTACGGCCCCAAGGGGCACACCGTCCTGCCCGCCGACTTCGTCACCGCCGCCGACGGCACCGGGCTGGTCCACACCGCGATCGCCTTCGGCGAGGATGACTTCCGCCTGGGCGAGCAGGAGGGCCTGAACGTCGTCAACCCGGTCCGGCTCGACGGCACCTACGACGAGCGGATCGGCCCCTACGCGGGGCGCTGGGTCAAGGACGCCGACCCGGACCTCATCGAGGACCTGCGGGGCCGGGGCCGGCTGTTGCGCGCCGAGGACTACGAGCACTCCTATCCGCACTGCTGGCGTTGCAACACGCCCCTGCTCTACTACGCCAAGCCCTCCTGGTACATCGCCACCAGCCAGATCAAGGACCGCCTGCTGGCCTCCAACGAGGCCGTCAACTGGCACCCGGAGCACGTCAAGCACGGGCGCTTTGGCAACTGGCTGGAGGGCAACGTCGACTGGGCCCTCTCGCGCGAGCGCTACTGGGGCACGCCCCTGCCGGTGTGGCGCTGCGCCCACGGCTGCATGAAGGTGATGGGCTCGCTGGCCGAGCTCGAGCGCGAATCGGGGGTCGCGCTCGACGATCCCCACCGGCCGTTCGTCGACGACGTGGTCCTGACCTGCGACAACTGCGGCGGGGACATGCATCGCGTGCCCGAGGTGATCGACGTCTGGTTTGACTCCGGCTCGATGCCGTTCGCGCAGTTCCAGGCCCCCCACCACAACCTCGACCACTTCGAGCAGCGCTTCCCCGCGGACTTCATCTGCGAGGCCCTGGACCAGACGCGCGGGTGGTTCTACTCGCTGCTGGCCATCGCCACGCTGCTGTTCGATCAGTCCTCGTTCAAGAACGTCGTGTGCCTCGGCCTCATCCTCGACGAGGACGGCCGCAAGATGTCCAAATCGGTGGGCAACACGGTGGAGCCCTGGGAGGTCATCGAGCGCTATGGGGCCGACGCCCTGCGCTGGTACTTCTTCACCTCCAAGCAGCCGTGGGACGGCTACCGCTTCTCGCTGGAGACGATCGGCGAGGCGGTGCGCCAGTTCATGCTCCAGCTCTGGAACACCTACGGCTTCTACGTGCTCTACGCCAACGCCAACGACGTCGCCCCCAGCGCCGATCTGTCGGTGGCCACCGGGGACCTGGACCGCTGGGCCCTCTCACGGCTGCAGGAGACGGTGGAGGTCGTCCGTGACCGGCTCGACGATTTCGACGCCACCACCGCGGGGCGGGCCATCCAGACGTTCGTCGACGAGCTGTCCAACTGGTACGTGCGCCGCTCGCGTCGGCGCTTCTGGGACGGCGACCCGGCGGCCTTCGCCACCCTGCGCCACTGCCTGGTGACGGTGGCCCAGCTGCTCGCCCCCTTCTGCCCGTTCATCGCCGACGAGCTCTACGACAACCTGGATGGCGCCGAGCCCAGCGTGCACCTGTGCGATTTCCCGGTGCCGGCGGCGCGTGACACCGAGCTCGAGCAGGCGATGGACGTCGCCCGCCAGACGGTCAGGCTGGGCCTGGCCGCGCGTGCGCAGGCCAAGATCAAGGTCCGCCAGCCGCTGCGAGCCGCGGTGATCGTCGCCACCGGCCGCGAGCGCGAGGCGATCCAGCGGCTGGAGGACATCGTTCGCGACGAGCTCAACGTCCACGAGCTGCGCTTCGTCTCCGAGGCCGACGAGCTGGGCCAGATCGAGGTCAAGCCCAACTACCGGACGCTGGGCCCGCGCTTCGGCAAGCAGATGCCGATGGTGGCCGCGGCCGTCGCCGGCCTGGACCCGGCTCACGTGGCGGCGGCGCTGCGCGAGGGGCGCACCGTCGCGATCACCATCGGGGGCAACGACCACGAGCTCACCGCCGACGACCTGCTCATCAGCATGAAGCCGCTGGAGGGCTATCAGGTGGAGCGCGAGGGCTCCCACGCCGTGGCCCTGGAGATCGAGATCGACCAGCCGCTGCGGGTGGAGGGCTGGGCCCGTGACATCGTCCGGGCCGTGCAGAACGCCCGCCAGGCCGCCGGCCTTCAGGTCTCAGACCGGATCGTGCTCACCCTGGACGGGGACAGCGAGCTGGTCGCCGCCGCCCAGGCACATGAGGCCTACATCGCCGGCGAGACGCTGGCCACGCAGGTGAGCTACGAGCCACTCGACGTGGAGCCGGTCACCATCGACGACCGGCCCCTGCGCATCGGCGTCGCGCTCGCCGAGTAGGCGAAGCCGCGCGGCGAGCAGGCGAGAGCCGCTAGGCGAGAGCCGGCTCGAGCTCCTCTTCGATCTTGCGCTTGGGGTAGGCGCCGATCACCGTCTTGGCCACCTCGCCGTGCTTGAACAGCATCAGCGTGGGGATCGACATGACGTTGAACTTGACCGCGGTCTGCTGGTTCTCGTCGATGTTGAGCTTGACGACCTTCAGGGAGTCGGCGCGCTCGGAGGCGATCTCCTCCACGACCGGAGAGACCCGGCGGCACGGACCGCACCACGGCGCCCAGAAGTCGACGAGGACGGGGAGGTCCGACTCGACGACCTCGGCCTGGAAGTTGTTGTCGGTCACATCGGTCACAGCGCCAGCCATCACGGTCTCCTTGTCGGTTTACTTCAAAAAGTATAGCGCCCGCTCGGAGCTAGGCTAACGGGTATGGCGGACCCCACGAACTCCGACATCGCGGCGGCTCTGGACGAGCTGGGCGACCTGTACGAGCTCGACGGGGCGGTCATCCACCGCATCGTGGCGTATCGCAACGCCGCCAAGGCGGTGCGCGACGCCTCGGTGTCGGTCACGGCGCTGGCTCGCGAGGGCCGCGCCACCGAACTGCCCGGCATCGGCGCGATCATCCAGGAGAAGGTCCTGGCCCTCGCCGACGACGGCGACATCCCCGCGGCGGTCAAGCTCCGCGCCAAGTTCCCGGTCGGCCTGCTCGAGATCACGCGCCTTCCCGGCCTGGGCCCCAAGCGGGCCCGGCGGCTCTACGAGGAGCTCTCCATCGACTCGCTCGACGCGCTCGAGACGGCCGCGTCGGCCCAGCAGATCCGGGCGCTCAAGGGCTTCGGGCCCAAGGCCGAGGAGACCATCCTGGCCGCCATCACCGCCCGCCGCGCCGAGCAGGCCGCGGGCAACGGCGGCGGCCGGCGCGTCGTGCTCAACCGGGCGCTGGCCATCGGCGAGCAGCTGCTCGATGCCCTCCGGGCCCACCCGGCGGCCGAGCGGGTCGAGCTGGCCGGCTCCGCCCGTCGCATGACCGACAGCGTCAAGGATCTCGACGTCATCGCCACTGCCTCCGATCCGCTCGCGCTGGCTCAGGCGGCGGCCGCGCTGGAGCTCGTGGAGACGGCGCAGAACCCCACCGAGTCAGGCGTGCGCCTGCGCACCCACACCGGGCTGAAGGTCGACGTGCGGATCGTCGCGCCCGACCAGTTCGGCAACCTGCTGCAGCACTTCACCGGTTCCAAGCAGCACAACATGGCGCTGCGGGAGACGGCCGTTCGCAAGGGGCTGCACGTCTCGGAGTACGGCGTGCTCGACGACAGCACCGGCGAGACCCACCGCTGCGCGCGCGAGGAGGAGGTCTACGAGCTGCTCGGCCTGGAGTACATCGAGCCCGAGCTGCGCGAGAATCGCGGCGAGCTCGACGCCGCGGCCAAGGGCAAGCTGCCGGCCCTGGTCACCGTCGAGGACCTGCGCGGCGACCTGCACAGCCACACCACCGCGTCCGACGGGACCGCCTCGATCGAGGAGATGGCCCTGGCCGCGCGCGACGCCGGCTACGAGTACCTGGCCATCACCGACCATTCCACCTCGGTGGCGGTGCGCATCGACGCGGCGCAGCTGTCAGAGCACGTCGCCCGGATCCGGGAGCTGTCGGGCACCGACGCCGTCGGCGGCATCACCCTGCTGGCCGGCTCCGAGGTCAACGTCCTCCCCGACGGCTCGCTGGACTACGACGACGAGACCCTCGCGGAGCTCGACTGGGTGGTGGCCTCGGTCCACTCCTCCTTCCAGATGGACTCCGCGGCGATGACCGCCCGAATCGTCCGGGCCATCTCCAACCCCCTGGTGGACGTCATCGGGCACCTGTCCGGTCGCAAGATCGAGCGCCGGCCCCCGTACCACTTCGACCTCGGGGCGATCGTCGAGGCGGCGCGCGAGACGGGGACCATGCTGGAGATCAACTCCAGCCCGGACCGCCGCGACATTGACGAGGTCAACGCCCGCGCCGCGGCCGAGGCGGGCGTCCCGATCGTCATCAACTGCGACGCCCACCGGGTCGGTGGGTTCGAGGTGGCCCGCTACGGGGTGGCGACGGCGCGGCGGGCGTGGCTGGGGCCCGAGGCGGTGGTCAATACGCGGCCGTGGGATGAGGTGGCTGCGATGCGGCCCCGGGCGCTGCGTGCGGCTTGACCGTCTGAGCGTCTGAGACGTCTGCCCGGGGCACGAAGCGAACGTCAACGGCGGGCTGGGGAAGGGGTGGCCGGAGCGCAAATGGCCGGCTGTGCAGGGGGTTTTGGTAGATATCCCGTCCGTGAGACGGAAGATCTCCCACGCCTCCGGCCGGGAGGGTCTCAGGGGACGCCTGAGCCGCCCCCACCTCCTCCTCCTAAGCCGCAGTTGACGTGCGTCAGTGTCGCCGGGAACGCCTGGCTTTAGCGGGCGGAGGCGGTGGCGGCCGCCGCGCCGCCGCGCCCGCACCCGCGCCTGCGGACGCTGAACGCCCCGAACCGCCACCCGCCGAAAACGCAGCCGCCGCGCGCGGGAACCCCAGCCCCCGCGTCGGACCCGCGGCCCGCGCGCTCTCCGGGACCACCTCGGCGGGTTCCACCCCCCAGCCCCGCCACCCCTTCTGCAGCGCCACGAACCACAGCAGCCCGAGGAGGCACAGGACGGAGGCGACGAAGAAGTTGAGGCGCAGGCCGAAGATGTGGTTGGAGTAGTCGATCCGCTGGGTCTCCTCGAAGACGCGGAAACCCGAGTAGCCGGCCACGTAGAGGGCGAACAGGCCGGGCGCCCGGATCTTGCGCCGCGCGCCCAGCCACACGAGGAACGAGGCCAACAACAGATTCCAGGTGAGCTCGTAGAGGAAGGTCGGCTCGAACGTGGGGACGTGGAGATAGCCCGGCGGACGGTGCTCGGGCGAGATCTTCAGCGCCCAGGGCAGTGAGGAGGGCGCGCCGAACAGCTCCTGGTTGAAGTAGTTGCCGATCCGCCCGATCGCCTGGGCCACGAGCAGGCCCGGCGCCGCCGCGTCCATGAACCGAAGGAGGTCGGCGTGGCCCAGCCGCCGGTGGGCGACCCACAGCCCCACGCCGACGCCCGCCGCGATCCCACCCCAGATGCCCAGTCCGCCGTCCCAGATGGCGAAGATCCCCCACCAGTGGTCGGGGATCTGGCTGGGCGTGGTGATGTCGAAGTAGATGCGCCCGCCGATCAGCCCCGCCGGGAACGCCCACATGGCGATCTCGTAGCAGAGCTCCGGGTCGCCTCCGACCCGCCCCCAGCGCCGGCGCGAGATGTAGATCGCGGCGGCGACGGCGAAGACGTAGGCGATCCCGTAGGCGTGGAAGAAGAAGGGCCCGATGCCGAAGCCGTTCGAGGCTGGGCTGGGAATGGCGCCGGGGGCGATCATGCGCCCAATCCTGGCAACAAACGCGGCACGACGTGTTGGCTGAGCGTTGCGGTCACCGCGTCGCGGCTGAACGGCGCCACCAGCTCGGCCGCCCGGGCGGCGTACCCCGGCGCGGGATCATCCAGCGCGGCCCGGAGCGCGGGCGCCAAGTCCTCGGCCACCAGCCGAGGATCGAGCTCGCGGGCCAGCCGCAGCGCCGGGTAGGGGCCCGGCGCCGGCGTGGCGACCAGCATCGCCCCGTCGGCCAGGGCCTCGAGCTGGGCGATCCCGAAGTCCTCGCGCCGCGAGGCGGCGACGAACACCCGGGCACGCCGCAGCAGCGCGCGGAACTCGTCGGGGGGCACGCGTCCGGTGAAGCGCACGCCGGGAACGTCGGTGGCGCGCTCGATGCCGGTGACCACCAGCGTCTCGTCGCCCCGGCGGGCGCGCCGCCAGGTCTCCAGCAGGAAGTCAAGCCGTCGCTTCACCGGATCGGCAGCGTAGGCGACGACGTCGATGTCGCGCACTGAAACCGCCCCCGCCCGCCCCGAGCTCTGCACCGCCACCGGGACCACGACGCTGTCAGGGCGCGCGCCGGCCGCCAGCGGGGCCAGCGAGTGCGGCGCCATCGTCAGCACCAGCGGCGCCCGGGCCAGCCGCCGTCGCTCGACCATCCGCTGCCACACCCCGTGGCGTCCCGGGCGGTTCTCGGCCGCGATCGCGTCCAGCCAGATGGCCCCGGGTTGCGGCCACAGCAGCGCGGCGGTGATCGAGCAGTAGACGACCAGCCGCGGGTCATACCGGGCGATCCCTCGAGCGGCCGCCCGGCGTGCCGCCAGCGCCTGGACGAGGTCGGTGAGCATGAACGTGCGCACCTCGCGGACCGGGCCCGTGTCAACCGTCACCGTCCGCGCGCCGGCGCGCTCGAACGCGGCCCCCAGCTCCCGCGCCGCCGCCCGCCACCCGGTGGTGGCGCCGACGGAGACGATCAGGACGTCGGTGGCCCCGTCCGGGCCCGGGACTGCCATGCCGACGTCAGACCTGGCGGGCCGACCGCGACGAGGAGGAGCCGTTGAGCTCCATCAGGTTGGTGCGAAAGCCCGGGGTGCGCACGAGCTGGATGGGCCGCAGCGGCGACGTGCGCTCGACGTAGAAGCGCGCGCCGTCGCGCTCCTCGATCGCCGTCACGGCGCTTGACTGGCGTCGCCAGGCCAGTGCCCAGATGACCGCGAAGCCGGCCGCGATCGCCGGCACCTGCGGCAGGATGACCCCCAGCACTCCGGCGCCGAGGGTCGAGAGCAGCAGCGGCCACAGTCGGTTGAGGACGACCCGCGGCGGGTTGAGCTCGGGCAGCGAAGGCTGGCTGCGCGCGCTGGCCAGCAGGGTGGCGATCGGTGAGGAGGTCTCGGCCCGGCGTCCCAGCCACAGCCCGGTGAGGCCCGCCACCACCCACCAGCCCGCGGCGATCGGGACCACGAGCGGATGCTCGCCCCCCACGGCGCCCGCCAGAGTCACGGCGGCCAGGGCGCTCGCCGCCGCGGCACTGATCAAGACCGTGGTGCGCAGGAACTCAGCGAACCTCACCGGCGCTCACTCACCGCTGAGCATGGCCAGCAGCTCGCGCACGCCGTCGGTCCCGTCGACGACGAAGTCAGCCTCGTCATGGATCTCCGACGGGCCCTCGTCAGACCGGACTCCGACCCGCACCGCGCGCTCCAGGCGGCCCTCATCGACCAGCGAGCCGAGGGCGCGGAAGGCGTCGATGTCGGTCGTGTCGTCGCCGACGTACAGCGCATTCTCGATGTCGGGGCCGACCTCGTTGAGCAGGCGGATGATCCCGGACCCCTTGTCGATCTTGACCGGGGGCCGGACCTCGAGCACCTTGCGGCCCCAGTGCGTGCGCAGGCCGGCGGCCTGGGCGCGCTGCGCGATGGCATCGACCGTCGCCTTGGCAGCGTCCTCGTCGGGGGCACCGCGCCAGTGGAAGGCGACGATCGGCCCCTTGTCCTCCAGGCGGACCCGGCGCTTGCGGGTATCCGCGGTGTCATTCTCGCGGCCGAAGTCGTGGATGCGGCGGACCCAGTCGGCGACTCCGGCGTCGAGCACCGCCTCGGTCCATCCTGCCCGCAACAGCTCCACGCCGTGGGACCCGACGTAGTTGATGGAGCCGATCGAGACCATGGCGCGCGCCTCGGAGGCCCGCCGCCCGGTCACGCAGGCGACGAGGCCGTAGCTGCGCGCCACGACGATCAGCAGCTGGCGGGTGGATTCGGGCACGTGGGCGTCATAGGCGTGGTCCACGATCGGCGCCAGCGTCCCGTCGATGTCGAACATGACCGCAGCGTGTCGTGGGTTCTGGCGCAGAGGAGCAAGCGCCTCTGATAGGAGCGCTGAGGTCACTGTCCTAGTATGCCCCCTCGCGCGGGTCCCGGCGTCCCGAATTGGGCGTTGGCAGATAGCATGCAGCGCCGATGAGTGACGTAACGCAGGGTGACGGCTACGCGGTGTCCCACCTGGACGCGATGGGCGACGGCTTCGGGTTTCGCAAGGTCCGCCGAGAGCTCGGGGTGACCGCCTTCGGCATCAACGCGGTCGTGCTGCCGCCGGGCTACGCGACCGGCCTGCACTACCACGATGAGCAGGAGGAGACGTACTTCGTGCATCAGGGCCGGGTGGAGTTCCGCTTCGGGGACGGCTCCACCCACATCGTCGGCGCCGGGGGGATCGCGCGGGTCGATGCCTCCACCCATCGCGGCATGCGCAATCTCGGCCAGGATGCCGCGATCGTGGTGGTGGCCGGCGGCAAGGACGGCTACGTGGGACGAGACGGCCAGGCCGTGGGCGACAACCCCCGCGGTGGTCCGTCCGGCGCCTAGCCGCGCCGGGCGGGCGGGTCATCTCCGAGCAGTGACGCCGGCTGCGCGCCCCACCGTGCTGCTCCTGCACGGCCAGCCGGGGGGCGCCGCTGACTGGGCCGGTGTCATGACAGCGGTGGACGGCCGAGCCGATGTCCTCGCCGTCGACCGGCCGGGCTGGGACGGAGTCACCCGCGCGCGTGACCTGGCCGGCAACGCCGGCGCGGCGCTGGCCGCGCTGGACCAGCGCAGCGTCGAGCGCGCCGTGATCGTCGGACACAGCCTTGGCGCAGCCGTCGCGGCGTGGCTGGCGGCGACGCGACCTGACCGGGTCGCCGCTCTCGTGCTCGCCGCCCCGGCGGCCAACCTCGCCGCGCTGTACGCGCTCGACCGCTGGATGGCCGCGCCCGTGGCCGGTGACCTCGCCGCCGCGGCGGCGCTGGGCGGGCTGGGGCTCGCCCTGGCCGTCGCGCCGGTGCGCCGCCGCATCGCCGACGCGACGGGGCTCGAGGAGGGGTACCTGCGCACGGCCGGGACCGCCGTTCGCCGTCCCTGGGCGTGGCGCGCCTACGCCGCCGAGCAGCGCGCGCTCGTCCGCGACCTACCCGAGCTCGAACGCCGCCTGCCCGCAATCAGCGCCCCCACGACGATCATCACGGGCGCGCACGACCGGGTCGTCCCCGCGCGAGCCACCCTGCGGCTGAGCGGCCAGATCCCCGGTGCGCGTCTGGAGCACAGTGCGGTCGCGGGCCATCTCATCCCCCAGCAGGACCCCGCCGTGGTGGCGGCGGCGATCCTGACGGCGCTGAACGGCTGAGCGAGGCTCTAATCTCGGATCGGATGCCAATCCGTCGTTCGGCAGCCACAAGGGGGGTCGCACTCGTCGTGGGGTTGTGCACGGTGGCCCTCGCCGTCCCGTCGGCGGGACTGGCCGCACGGCTCGTCGGTGGCCGCACACAGCAGGCCATCGCCCGCGCGTTCTCGGCCCAGCGATCGCACCGCGGCCAGGCGATCGTCTCGATCCGCGCCTCGAGTGTGAACTCCTCGTGGGCGGTGGTGCGGTCGGTGACCCCGCAGTCCTCGGGCCAGACCCGCTCGGGCGCGACGCCCGCGGTGCGCAGCACGTACTACCGCCTGGTTGGCGGCCGGGCCCACCCGGCACCCCCGCCGCGCGCGGTGAAGACTGATCTCGCACGAGCCTTCCGCGTGGAGGTCGTCTACGTGGGCTCGGGCAGCGAGTCGATCAACTACAAGCAGACGTATGGCAGCGTCTGCGCGGGAGCTGGGGGGTTCGTGGACGCGGAGACCGACAGGGTGAGCCCGATGGCGTGGAGCGTGCGCTATGTGGTGAATCTCGACGATCTGCTCTCGGCGGTGCGTGGGCCTCAGGGGACGACGCTCGTCCCGGCGGTCAGCTTCGACGCCGCCGGATCCGACGTGACCGCCACCGAGACCGTCAGCCGCTCGGCTCAGGACTTCGGGTGCAACGGAAGGGCGACCACGTTCAACTGCACGTCGACATTCGCGGCCGGGGGCCCGGACCCCGGCGGCCAGCTCTCCTTCCCGGCCGGCTCCGGCCTCGAGGCGGGGGTCCCGATGGCGGCGCGCCAGAGCGGGGCCTGCAGCCCGGACGATTTCACGCTCGGGCCCTCGCTGTGGGACAGCGGCGCCACCACCGCGATCGCCGGTCCGCTCGCGCTGCTCGGCGGCACGCTCCCTGACCGGCCCTACGCGCCAGTCAAGGTGTCGTGGCCCGCGAGCTCGGCTCAAGCGGCGCAGGGCTTCGCCGCCAGCCCGTGCCAGGGCGACGCGGCGGTGTGCACCGACGCATTTCAGTGGCACGGCACCGTGTCGCTGCAACCGGTCCCGGGCACGTGATCGGGCGCGTCCGCGCCCTCCGGTTCGGGCCCCGCCATACGCCGTTCTTACTTCTGGGTACATAAACTGGCCCGCCGTGGAAACACTTCCCGAATCAGCCGAGCCCTTCCGGGATGACTCGGTCGGCATCCCCGGGATCTCCGAGCTGGAACTGAGCCCCGCCCCGGCGGCGGTCGTCGAGGAGCCGGTCGGCCTGCGCGTGGCGCCGCGCCGGCGCGCCCGGCCGCGCCTGTCCGCCGCCGCCCGCCAAGAGCTGTTGTGGATCACGGTGCTCTACGTGGCCGCCCGCGGGCTGCTCCTGCTCGTCGCCTATCTCAACGGCACCTTCGGGCACCACAACTTCCTCCACGAGCTGGCCAACTGGGACGGCCTGTGGTACCGGTCACTGGCCAACAACGGCTATCCGGACCATGTCACCTTCGCTCAGACGAACCTCGGCTTCTTCCCGCTGTTCCCGCTGACCATCTTCGTGGTCCAACAACCGCTGCTGCTGCTCACCAACCACAACGCGATCTGGTGCTCCACCGTCGCCGGGGTGCTCATCTCCGGCGTCGGCGGCCTCGTCGCGACCATCTTCGTCCACCGCCTCGCCGAGGGCTGGTGGGATCGCGAGACCGCCCGCCGGGCGACGATCCTGTTCATCGTCTTCCCGGGCTCGGTCGTGTTCTCGATGGTGTACTCCGAGGGCCTGCTGTTGCCCCTGGCCGCCGCCTGCATCTATGCGCTGGAGCGGCGCCGCTGGGTGCTGGCCGGAATCCTCGCGGGGTTCGCCACAGCGGTGCAGCCGGTGGGCCTGGTGCTGGTGCCGGTCTGCGTGGCCTCGGCGCTGTTCGAGTGGCGTCGGTGGGGATGGTCGGTCCGTCCGGCCCGCCGGGCGTTCCTGGCGCCGCTGCTCTCGGTCACCGGCCTGGGCGCGTTCATGGCCTTCCTGTGGGCATGGACCGGGAATCCGCTGGCGACCTACATCGCCCAGCACCACGGCTGGAGTGAGACGACGACTCCGCTCTCGCTCTGGCGGATGGGGGAGAAGCTGGCCGACGAGGTCGACCTCAGCCACTTCAACCAGCCCACGATCAACCTCAACCTCATCATCGGGCTGATCGGGGGGGTCGTGCTGCTGGGAATGCTCGTGCTCGTCTACTTCTCCCGGCGCGAGATATCCCGCGAGGCGATCCTGTGGACACTGGGCATCGCGTTCCTCGCCTTCACCTCGTCCAATGTGCCCCCGCTGCCGCGGATGCTCATCACCGCCTTCCCGGCGCTGATGGCGGTCGCCCGCTACGCGCAGGGGCGCTGGTTCAGGGTGCTCGTGTGGGGCAACGGCGTGTTGCTGGCGGGGCTGAGCATGCTGACGTTCTACGGCTTCACGCTGCGGCCCTGAGCGCCCGGCATCAGCTGGACGTGAATGAGCGAGGCGTAGCCGTACTTGCGCACCGGGCCGGAGCCGAACCGCCGCTGCAGCTCGCCCGCCAGGCGGAACCACTGGGCGCGATGAGCACGCGCGACCGCCGGGCCGTTGGGCTGACCCTCATGGCTTGAGACCAGCCACATCCGCCTGCAGCCGGCGGTGCGCCGGGCCAGCGCCGCCCGCGACGGAATCGCGTAGTCCTCGACAAACGGCCTGACCACGCCCCACGGGACCACCGGCAGCACCGACCGTGGCGCAGTGCCGGTCCTCGCGCCGGTGCCGACGTAGTACTGGAACGCCATCCGGGCGTCCGCCGGATAGAAGGTCACGCAGTCACCGGGCCGCGACTGGGCCAGCACGCGCGCCGTCACCGCCTGCCAGGGCTCGGGCGACACGCCAGAGGCGCGCACGACCGGGATCGCGCGCGCCGCCAGGACAACGACGAGGAGCGCCGGGGCGAGGTAGCGCGGCCAGCGCCGGCGCCCGCGGCCGAGCGAGGGGGCGAGGGCGAGCGCCACCGCCGGCGTCGACATCAGGACGTTGCGCGGAACGAAGACGGGGTGCGAGATCAGCGAGTACAGGAACGTGAGCGCCGCGGGCAGCACGCACCACGACAGCACCAACCCCATCCCCCACACCGGCTCGCCGCGCCGCCACCGCACCACGGTGTCGACCACCAGGGCCACCACAGCCGCGAGCATGATCCACATGAAAGCCTTGGTGGTGACGCTGTGGTGGAAGACCGGCTGAAGGCCCGCCGAGGTCAGGGACTGCAGGACCTGGGTGTCGACCATCCGGCTCGGCGGCTGGACCCAGAACAGCTGGCCCGAGCCGCGGCGAGCCGCGAGGACGGCCAGCGGCACGCACAGCACCGCCGTGGCCACCAGGGCGGAGCCGTACCGGCGCAGCGCGCCACGACGGGCGAGCACGGCGAGCACCTGCACCGGGATCACCAGTGCGGCGACGAAGCTGCAGTACATGGCCAGCGTCATCGCAACCACGAACGCCAGCCAGGGGCCGCGACCCGCCGGCGCGTCGCCCCCGGGGTCGACGAGGGCGATGAAGGCGAGCATCGCGGCACACACGAACGCCACCATCAGCGCGTAGCCGCGCGCCGTCTGGCCCCAGTAGATGAGCGGCAGGCTGACGGCGCTGAGAACCCCGGCGACCGCGGTCACGCGGCGGTCGGCGAACAACCGCTCGGCGATCGCCCCGATGAGCGCCACCGTGGCGACCGTGGCGATGACCGATGGCAGCCGCAGCACCACCAGCCCGTTGCCGAAGGCGCCGATGAGGACGTGCATCAGCAGGTAGTAGGCGGACATGTTGCCGCCGTCATGGGCGATCGCCCGCCACAGCGCCGCGCCGTGCTGGGCGGCGATCGAGACCGTGGCGCCCTCGTCGAAGCCGAGGCTGCGCCCGCTGAGGCCGATGAGCGAGAGAACCGCCGCCAGCACCGCGGGCCCGGCGATCACGCCCCACCGGCGCACATCACCGATGCCCGCCCGCGCCGGCGCCACGAGACCTGGTCGCTCCTGCACCCGAACGGACATGGGGGTGCGCCTGGTGGCCCCGACCACTAGGTTCCGGCCAGCGCCGAGGGGGTGCTCTCGCGGACCGGCGCCGGGCTGGTGCGCTGACGGCGCCGCCGGCGGCCCCGCTGCCACACCGCGGCGCCGATGAGCGCATAGACGATCACGACCGCGGGGGCGGACTGGAGGGGCAGCGCCAGGATCCCGTTGGGCTTGACCACGAACACCGACACCACGATCGCGATCGCCAGGCCGGTGGAGTGTTGCGGCGCCCGCAGCGAGCACAGCAGTGCCAGGCCCCAGATGAAGTACCACGGCCAGGCGGCCGGCCCGCCCGCCGCGGCGATCACGAGAAACGCGCCCAGCCACGGCACGAGCCGCCCCACGCGCACGCGATAGAGCAGCACCGCGCCGGTCACCGCGGTGATGCCGAAGGCGACGACACCCACGGCGCCCTCCAGACCCCGGTGCGAGACCCCGATGCCGACGTCGGAGAGCAGCGAGGCGCCGGTGTAGCCGAGGCCGGTGGCGGGGGTGATGGCCAGGCGGACCTTCGCCGGGGTCGAGAACAGGGAGGTCGAGAGCCAGTCCACGCCGACGCCGGCCACGAGCGTCACCACCCCCATCACGGCGACCGCCAGCAGCGCCGCGGCGCCCATGAAGCGGACCTGCGCGGCGCGGCCGAGCTCCTCCCGCCCCCACGCCACCGCGATGAACGCGGCGCCGGCGAGCGCCGGCACCTTGATCGTCGCCGCCAGGGCACAGATGGCCACGCCCAGCATCGGCCGGCCGTCGAGCGCATAGGCGATCCCCGCAGCGAGCATGCCCACCATCAGCAGGTCGTTGTGGCCGGCGGCGATCAGCTCGAGGGTGACGAGCGGGCTGAGCAGCGTCAGCCACAGCGCGCGGCGCCCGTCGCTGCCCATGGAGCGGGCGAGCCGTGGGACGTAGATCGCCAGCAGGACGGCGCCGATCACCTCGAGCAGCCGCGTCAGCAGGACCCCCACCACGAGGTGGTTGCCCACCACAGCCGCGATCACGCTGACCAGCCCCAGGAACAGGGGCCCGTAGGGCGCGGTGGTGTGGCGCCAGAACGGGGAGACGGCAGCGAGCACGTGCTGATGCCCGAGGCCCGCCAGCGCCGCCGGCGCGGTGTGGTAGGGGCTGTGGCCGAGGTGGAGGATCAGGCCCTGGGCCAGGTAGCTGTAGACGTCACGGCTGAACAGCGGGGGTGCCACCGCCAGCGGCGCGATCCACGCGGCGGCGATCGCCAGCAGAGCCCGCCGTGACGGCAGCGCGCGCCCGAGGCCGAGCCAGGCGCCGCATAGCACCGCCATGCCGATGTAGACGAGCACGAGGCTGTGCTCCCGTCCGGAGGGGGCGCCCGGCATGTACCACCATCCGACGACGTGGTCGGCCACCGCGCGCGGCGCCGCATAGGCCACGAGCACGGCGCCCGCGAGCCCCAGGGCCGCGTAGGACCAGACGGAGCGCGGGGAGGGCGCGGAATCGCTCACGTGGGCCAAGGCTCAGCTCACAGCGACGCGTAGAGCGCGGTCTCGAAGGCCGCCGCCAGCCGCGCCGCCTCCGGGACGAGGAACGGGAGCGCTTGGGTGTAGAGCGCGCCCGCCACCCCCGCCGCCGGGTCGACCCAGAAGAAGGTGTTGAACAGGCCCATCCAGCCGCCGCTGCCCGCCCGCCGGCGGCCCGCCTCATCGGAGGTGTTGAGCAGCAGCCCGTGGCCCCATTTGTAGCCGGAGCCGAGCGCGAGACCGAACGCCGACTCCGGATCGGCGGTGCGGATCTCGGCCGGGAAGTCGAGCGCCCCGATCTGGTTGGAGAACATCGCCTCGACGGTCGCGGGCAAGAGCACGGTGGTCCCGTCGGGGCCCGTCCCCTCCCCCAGCAGCATCCGCTGGAACCTGAGATAGTCGCGTGGGGTCGAGTACAGGCCGCGGCTGCCCGAGATGTACTCCGGTCGCGCGGGGAGCTCGATCTCGCTCGCCGCCCACCGTCCGTCGGATGCCCTCAGGTGCACGGGTACGAGCTCGGCTCGTGCCCGCTCGTCGAGCGCGAAGCCGGTCCGGGTCATGCCCAGCGGCTCGGTGACGATGGCGGTGATCGCCTCGTCCAGCGGGCGCCCGCACACCGCCTCCACCACCAGACCCAGCCAATCAGTCGCGTTGGAGTACATGAACACCGTCCCGGGCTCGGCCACCAGCGGCGCGTCGAGCACGGCGCGCAGCCCCGACATCGGCTTGGGCGCGCCCACCGCCTGCTCCCAGGCCAGCACGTCGGCGTTCCAGAACCAGTAGCCCAGGCCCGCGGTGTGCGTGATCAGCTGCTTGACCGTGACCTTGCGGGCCGGCCGGCGCAGCCTCGGGCGGCCGTCGTCGATGCCCTCCAGGAGGCCGATCGCGTCGAACTCGGGGCAGTACTCCTCCACCGGGGCGTCGATGTCGAGCTTGCGCTGCTCGGCGAGCGCCAGCGCGGCGACGGTGACGACCGGCTTGGTCATGGACATGATCCGCAGGGGCGTGTCAGCGCCGACGACCGTGTCCTCGCCCGGAGACCGTGGCCCCGCCCCGCCCTCGTAGATGACTCCGTCACGGTCCGCGGCCATGGCCACGACGTTGGGGACGGCGCCGGAGGCGACCGCGTCGGCCAGCACGGCGTCGATCGCCCGCGACCGGGTGGATGTGCTCATGGGGCCCGAGCGTAGTGGTTCCGGCCACTGGTGACCCCGGCGACAGAGCGGCACGGGCATGCCTCTATCGTGCGGTCGGTGCTGTCATTTGCCTGCGGTCACTGCGGTCGGCTGGTGTTCTTCGAGAACACCGTCTGCCTGCACTGCTCCACGGAGCTGGGATTCGTGCCCGAGCGCATGGACCTGGTGGCGCTGGACCGCTCGCCGGGCAGCGAGCTGCACCGCTGCGCCAATGCGGAGCTGGCGGCCTGCAACTGGATGGTGGAGGACCCGGGGCGGCTGTGTCGCTCATGCGAGCTGACGCGCACCCGGCCCAACGACGACGATCCGGACGGCCTGCTCGCCTTCGCCGGCGCCGAGGCCGCCAAGCGGCGGGTGGTCCTACAGCTCCTGGATCTCGATCTCCCGGGTGTCACGCCAAGCCTTCTGCGCTTCGACCTGCTGTCCTCCAGGTACGAGGCGGTCGTGACCGGACATGCCGACGGCGTGATCACGCTCGATCTGGCGGAATCCGACGATGTGCGCCGCGAGCAGCGGCGCAACGAGCTGAGCGAGCCGTACCGGACGATGCTCGGCCACGTGCGCCACGAGCTCGGGCACTACTTCCAGCCGCTGGTGGTCCTCGGCGACGAGGCCTGGGACGCGTGCCGGACCCTGTTCGGCGATGAGCGCTCCGACTACGGCGCGGCCGTCGAACGCCATTACGCCCAGGGTCCCGACGCGAATTGGGCGCAGGCGCACGTCAGCGCCTACGCGACCATGCACCCGTGGGAGGACTGGGCCGAGACGTTCGCCCACTATCTGCATATCCGTGACACCCTGCAGACAGCGGCCGAGTACGGCGTCACCGTCACCGGGCCGCGCGCGGCCCCTCTGGACCGCTCGCTCAAGGCCACGCCCCAGCCCGAGGCCGGCGATCGCGGGTTTGACGAGGTGCTCGACAACTGGCTGCCCCTCACCTACGCGCTGAACGCCGTCAACCGCAGCATGGGCCACGACGATCTCTACCCCTTCACGTTGCCCCAGCCGGTCATAGACAAGCTCCGGTTCGTCCACGACCGGGTACAGGCGGCTGCGGTCGCCGTGCCCGTCTGACTCAGGACGTCTGACTCAGGACGCCTGCTGGGCGGCGCGCAGGACGCCGGCGCCGTGGCAGCAGGTCCGGTTGCGCCCGGACTGCTTGGCCTCGTAGAGGGCGCGGTCGGCCATCCGGTACAGCGTGTCGCCGTCGGACGGGGTCGAGACCAGGCCGACGCCGGCGGACATCGTGAGCTTTCCGGCCCGTCCGAACGGCGCCGACGTGATCGCCGCTCGCGCGCGGTCGGCGGCCGCGACGGCCTCGTCGGCATCGCAGGCGGGCAGCAGCCAGGCGAACTCCTCGCCGCCGACGCGAGCGAGCACCTCGCCGGCGCGGACGGTGTCCTCGAGGCGGCGTGCCACCTCGACGAGCACCGCGTCTCCGGCCGGGTGCCCGAAGTGGTCGTTGACCTGCTTGAACAGGTCGAGGTCGAGCAGGACGAGCGCGAGCTGCTGACCATCGTCGGAGCGGCGCGCGGCCTCACGCGTGAGCGCCTCCTGGAGGACGTGGCGGTTGGCCAGCTGGGTGAGGCTGTCGGTGCGGGCCAGGCGCTCGAGCTCGTGCTGCTGGCGCTTCTGAACGCTGACGTCGCGCAGCGTGCTGACGAAGCCGATGGCGCGGCCGTCTTCTTCGCGCGCGGGCCTCGCGGTGATCTCGGCCTCGAACCGCTCGCCGCCGGCGCGCATCAGGGTGAGCTCGTGGGTGCCGCCGTTGTTGCTCACGACGTCGGCCAGGATCGCGACGATCGTGTCGTGCTCCTCCGGCGGCCAGAACGGATACGGGGGGTGGACGCCGATCAGATCGGAGGCGGAGAACCCGGTGAGCACGCAGAGGGCCTCGTTGATCGCCTTGATCTCGCCGTCCATCGTGAGCGCGTAGCCCTCGCCCATGGCGCTGATGATCGCGGTGGCGTGGTCGCGCTCGGCGCGGGCCTCGGACTCGGCCTCCTGGAGGCGACGCTGGGCCTCCTTGCGCGCGCTGATGTCCTCCACCTGCACGATGAAGTGGCGAGGGGCCCCGGTGGCGTCGCGCACCAGCGAGACCGACAACTCGGCCCAGATCTCCGTCCCGTCGCGCCGGATGTAGCGCTTCTCGAACTGGTAGCCGGGGATCTCACCGTCCAGCAGCAGCGTGATGAGCTCCTCGTCGGACCCGACGTCGTCGGGGTGGGTGATCTCCTGGAAGGGGCGCTGGATCAATTCGCCCTCGGGCCAGCCGGTGATCAGGCACAGAGCGCGGTTGACCTTGAGCCAGTGGCCGTCGGGAGCGATCAGGGCCATCCCGATCGGCGCCTGGGAGAAGGCCGTCTCGAACAGCTCCTGGGCCTCGCGGCGGGCGATCTCGGCCTCGCGACGCTCGGTCACGTCCTGCATGGTTCCGAGCACGCACGTGACGCCACCGCCGGCATCAGCGCGTCCTCCCGTCCGTCCGTGGACGTGACGGATCTCGCCGCTCGGCCGGATGATGCGGAAGTTCGACTCACACGCCTCGCCCGACGCGGCGCGGCCGAGGTGGGTCAGTACGCGATCGCGGTCCTCGGGATGCAGGAGCGCCGAGAACTCCTCGAAGCTGGGTGAGAAGCCCATCGGCTGCCCGAAGATCCGGCACAGCTCGTCGCTCCAGACCGCGCGGTCGTGTGAGAGCCAGCGCTCCCAGGAGCCCACGTGCGCCAGCGCCTGGGCGTCGGCGAACTGGCGCTCGCGCCACTCCGACTGGGGGCCCCTCGTTGCTTCCGTGCAATCCATGCCCAGTAGTTGTCGGCGCAATCCAACGCGACCTTAAGGGAGTTTTCTATGGATTTTGCAAGGAATTGTCTGTGTCGTTTGACCCAAAAGGCGGACGAGATCGCATGGCGGGGAGCCGTGTTCTCGCCTTCCGCGGCGGCGCTCCCGCGGTCAGCGGCCGGACTGGAGGTCGGGAGGCTCGAGGCCCGCGAGCCAGCTGCCGGTGTCGCCCGGCATGGTCCCCTCGCTCTCCTCCTCGCCGTCGGCCTCGAGCACGTTGAACGGCTCCGTGGCCTGCGGTTCGACGGCGTGCGACGCCTCGCCCTCGGCCTCCCCGGCCTCGGCGCCGGCCTCGTCCGCGTACTCGGGCTCCTCCCAGATCCCGTGCGCGGGCGCGGCGACCGCCGCGAACGCGCCTGTCGACGACGTCGTCTCGGCGGCCGGGAAGCGCTCGGAGGCCTGATCGGCGAGGTTGGCCAGCGCCGTCGACACGACGCGGACGTCCTCGAGCAGTCGCTCGCGCTCGCGCCAGACGGCGTCGGTCTCGGCGTCGAGATCGCGCAGCTTCGCCTTGGCCTCGGCGGTGATATGGACGGCGTTGGCGGCCGCGTCGGCGACACAGCGCTCGGCCTGCTGCTCGGCCAGGCGCGTGGTCTCATGGGCCTGGTCGTGCGCGACGACCAGGATCGAGGCGGTCTGCTCCCCGATCCGCTCGAGCTCGTCGGTGATCGAGCCCATCGGCTCGTGCTTGGCGCGCAATTCGTCCAGCTCGCGCTCCAGCCGCGCGATCTGCTCGTCGACGGCGGTCCGGTTGTAGCCGAACGGTGCCAGCGGGAAGCGCGAGGACTCTTCTCCGTCCGACGGGCCCGCCGGGGCCGGCGGCTCTGCGCCGGTGCCCCTCTCGGGCTCATCGGCCCGCGCCGTCACGTCCAGCGGCAGCCGGTCGGCGCCCGTCATCCAGTTGGCGAACCGACCCGCGAGATCGGAGAACGGGGACCGGACTGCCTCCTCCGGCGCGTCCGCCTCCTGCAGCCCGCCGTGCGGGCGATGGAAGTTGTTCATGAGCTGACTCCTTGGCTGGCGATCACGAGGCTGTTCGGCGCCGCCGCGCACTTCCCTGTCGCACCGGCGCCGCCGCCACGGATCTTGCGGCGCGACCCGGTCACCCGGTCACCCCCGCCAAGTAAACTTATGAGTTTAGTTCTGCGGGCTACGAGGAGGCCGAGACGGCCAGCCGCTGGGCCGCGGCCCGTGCCAGCGCGGCGTGGTGGCGCTTGGCGCCCCCCAGCAGCGCCCGGTCCACCTCACCGCGTTTGTAGAGCCAGTGGACGTCGGCCTCCCACGTGAAGCCGATGCCGCCGTGGGCCTGGATTGCCGAGGCCGCCACCTCACGGCCGGCGGTCGCCGCGGCGGCCGCGGCCAGCGCCGCCGCCTCGCCCAGCCGCGAGGGCTCCGCATCGGCGGCCCACGCGGCGTAATACGCCGTGGAGCGGGCGCTCTCGGTGTGCAGCAGCATCTGCGCGCAGCGGTGGGAGACCGCCTGGAAGGACCCCACCGGCACGCCGAACTGCTTGCGCTCCTTGACGTACTCGAGCGTCATCTCCAGCGCGCGCTGGCACACGCCCACGACCTCCGCGGCGATCGCCGTGCGGGCGCGGTCGGCGACATCGCCCGCCAGCGGCTCGCCCTCGCCGCGCACCGTGGCAAACCGGCGGGTGGGATCGATCGCCACCAGCAGTTCGGACTCGGCCTCTCCACCCGCCAGCAGTCGGGCGCCGTCATCCTCGAGCAACACGACCACGTCGGCGCCGTGGCCGTCGACGACGAACTCGGGGGCGCCCAGGCCCGCGCGCAGCTCGCCGCTGATCAGTCCGGGCAGCCAGCGCCGGCGCTGCTCGTCGGTGCCGCCGGCCTGGATGACCGCGGCGGCCGTCGCGGTGGCCAGAAACGGGGTCGCGGCGCAGGCGTACCCCAGCTCCTCGAGCAGCACCGCCAGCTCGACGGCGCCCAGGCCCTGGCCGCCATGCTCCTCGGCAACAGCGATGCCGGGCCATCCCAGGTCGACGATCTCACGCCACAGCGCGTCGTCGTACGCGGCCGCCTCGGCCGCTTCGCGGACCTTGGCAAATGGGGAGCGGGCGGTGAGCAACTCGCGTGCGACGTTCTTGATCTCCCGCTGGTCCTCGGTCAGGTCGAAATCCATGTCGTCCTCCTAACGGGCCTTGGGAAGGCCGAGCACGCGCTCGGCGACGATGTTCTTGAGGACCTCGGTGGTCCCGCCCTCGATCGAGTTGCCCCGGGCGCGCAGCAGCTCGTAGGACCAGCGGCCGCCGGAGGTCAGCGCGGCCGGTCCCAGCAGGTCGGCCGCGAGCTGGGTGAGCTGCTGGTTGGTCTCTGACCACATCCATTTGGTCAGCGAGCCCTCCGGGCCCGGCTGCCCGTACTTCTCGATCCCGGTGAGGCCGCGATAGGCCGTCAGCCGCAGGATCTCTGCCTTGAGGTGAAGCTCGCCCAGGCGATCGGCGACCACCGGATCGTCGAGCAGGCCGAGCTGCGCGGCCTCGGCGATGAGCCGGTCGAGCATCTGGCGCAGGCGGACCTGGAGGAAGAAGGCCAGGCCGGCGCGCTCGTTCATGAGCGTGGTCAGCGCCACCTTCCAGCCGTTGCCCTCCCCGCCGAGCACGTTCTCGTCGGGGATCCGGGCTCCGTCGATGAACAGCTCGTTGAACTCGCTCTCGCCGGTGATCTGGCGCAGCGGCCGCACGGTCACCGCCTCCTGCTCCATGTCCATGAGGAAGTAGGTGAGGCCCTTGTGCTTGGGCGCCTCGGGGTCGGTGCGCGCCACCAGCATGCACCACTTGGCGTACTGGGCGGCGCTCGTCCACACCTTCTGGCCGGTGACCACCCAGTGATCGCCGTCCTTGACCGCGCGCGTCTTGAGGCTGGCCAGGTCAGAGCCGGCGTCGGGCTCGGAGAACCCCTGGCACCAGATCTCCTCGGCGCTCAGGATCGGCGTGAGGTAGCGCTCCTTCTGCTCGGGGGTGCCCCAGGTCATGATCGTCGGCCCGGCCAGCAGGAGCCCGAGCACGTTGGCCGGCAGCGGCGCCCCGGTGCGGCCCAGCTCCTCGAAGAAGATCGCTGACTGGGTCAGGGTTGCGCCGCGGCCGCCGTATTCGGGCGGCCAGTGCACGGCAGCCCACCCGTCGTGCGCCAGCGCCTGCTGGAACTCGACCCGCCAGCGGTAGTTGGCGTCCTCGCCATCGGGCTCGCGGCCCGGGTCGTGGTCGGCCAGCCAGGCGCGCAGCTCGTCGCGAAAGGCCAGCTCGGGCTCGTTGAAGGTCAGGTCCATGGGTTCTCCATCTCGTGAGTCAGGGGACATCCGCCGGGGATGGCCACGATGAAACATGAAGCAGTCTGTGTCTCAATTGTCCGCCACCGCGATGCTGAACGCGGTGCGGTACTCCTCGCCGGGCGCCACCAGCGGCAGGGTGCTCCCGTCCTCGAGCGCGTTGGTGGGCGCCGTCATCGGCTCAAAGCAGATGAAGTCCTGGCCCTCGGGAGCGAACACCTGGGCGTAGGCGAAGCCGTCGTCGAAGGTCACGGTCACGGTCTGGGCTCCCGCCGACACGCTGAACTCGGGCGGCGAGCTCAGCCCGGCCAGGCCGTCGTCCCAGCTCAGGCCGTCCAGGGCAAAACGGCGGGGCTCGAGCGGCACGGTGGCGCCCGTCGGGATCATCCTGTCGTCGAGCACCAGCCGCTCCGACGCGCCCAATGACACCTGCCAGTCCGCGCGCGACGCATTGCCCGGCGGGCACAGGTACGGGTGATAGCCGAACGACACGGGGACGGCGTCGGCGCCGGTAGCCCACAGCGTGGTGACCAGCTCCAGCCCCGCATCGCCCGCGAGCACGTCGAGGCGCAGCTCGTGCGCGAACGGGAACAGCTCCATGAGCTCCGGGGCGCTCCAGTGCAACCGGGCGCTGATGCGGTCCTGCGCGCCGGTCTCGATGACCTCCCAGCGCAACAGCCCGGGCAGCGCCCCGTGGATGGGCAGGCCGTTCGGATCCAGGCCGTAGCGGCCGTCGGGCGGCGGGAGCGTCACCTCCTTGCCGCCGGCGGCGTAGCCGGCCCGCGCGAGCCGGTTGGCCCACGGGTGCAGCAGCGGGATCCCCATCGTCTTGCCGCGCGTCGCGTAGGCCTCGACGCCGCGCCCGCCGTACAGCAGCTGCACCCCGCGGTGGGTGAGCGAGTGGCAGAGCATGTTGGCGTCGGGCACGAAGTGCGCCTCGAGCGCGCCACCCTCCGACACGATCCCCACGGTTGCAAACCCGTCCACCTCGGCCATCGGCGCAGAGCATCGCACGCGGCGGCGCTCGTGCGCCTGCTCCTGCGAAGATGCCCCGTCCAATCCCACCACCGATAGCTCCGTGTCCTCCCCCACCATCGTCATCGTCGGCGCCGGGTTCGGCGGCATCGCCGGCGCCATCGAGCTGCGCCGCCACGGCTTCCAGGACATCACCATCCTGGAGGGGGCGCCCGACCTGGGCGGCACGTGGTTCTACAACAGCTATCCGGGGGCGGCCTGCGACGTGCCCAGCCACCTGTACTCCTTCTCCTACGAGCAGCGGACGAGCTGGTCGCGCCTCTGCTCACCCCAGCGGGAGATCCTCGACTACCTGCGCGGGGTGGCCGACGAGTACGGGGTCACGCCGCTGATCCGCTTCTCGCAACGCGTCGCGGACTGCACCTTCGACCCCGCCAGCAAGCGCTGGACGGTGCAGACCGAGTCCGGCGAGCGCCACGACGCGGACGTGCTCATCCTCGCCACCGGCCAGCTCAACCGGCCGTCGATCCCGGGGCTGCCCGGTCGGGATCGCTTCGCCGGCCACAGCTTCCACTCGGCGCGCTGGGATCACGACTACGACCTGCGCGGCAAGCGCGTCGCCGTGGTCGGCACCGGAGCGAGCGCCGTGCAGTTCGTGCCCGAGGTGGCCGCGCAGGCCGCTCACCTCAGCGTGTTTCAGCGGACCGGCAACTGGTTTCTGCCCCGGCGCAATCACGTCTACGGAACCCTGGTGCGAGGCGCGATCCGCCGCGTTCCCGGCCTTCAGCGCCTGCGCCGCGGCTTCCTCTTCAACTACTGCGAGAGCCTCACGCTCGCCATCCGCCACCCGCGCACGATCGGGCGGCTGGCCGGGTTGCGCTCGGCGGCGTTCATGCGCAGCCAGCTTCCCGACCCCGAGCTGCGCGCCCGCGCCTGGCCCAGCTACACCTTCGGCTGCAAACGCGTCCTCTTCAGCTCCCACTACCTCCCCACCCTCGCGCGCCCCAACGTCGAGCTCGTCACCGAAGGGATCACCGAGGTCACCGAAACGGGGCTGCGGACCGACGACGGGCGCGCCCATGAGATCGACTGCATCATCTGGGGGACGGGCTTCAAGGCGACGGAGTTCGTCGCTCCGACCCGCGTGGCGGGCGCGGACGGGCGCACGCTTGACGAGGTGTGGAGCGAGGGCGCCCACGCCCATCTGGGGCTGACGGTGCCCGGCTTCCCGTCGATGTTCCTCATGTATGGCCCCAACACGAACACCTCGGGCGGGTCGATCATCTTCTACCACGAGGCCCAGGCCTCCTACATCCGCCAGGCGCTCGAGCACCTGCGTGCCGGCGGCTACCGCAGCCTCGAGGTGCGGCCCGAGGTCGAGGCGGCGTCGGACCGAGAGCTGCAGGCCCGCTTTCAGGGAACGGCATGGACGGGCTGTGACTCGTGGTACCGCGATCGGCACGGGCGGATCGTGACCAACTGGCCGGGCTACATGCGCGAGTACCTGGAGCGCACACAGACCTTCGCCGCCGCGGAGTACGTGTTCAGCGAGCCGCGCGCTCAGGCGGCGGCCTCGACCGGCTGAGGCCTGACCGCCTCCAGCCGGTCCACCTCGGCCAGCGCCGGGAACAGATGCCGCCAGCTGACGGCGATCAGCATCGTCATCACCCCGCCGCCGACGACGGCGGGAATCGCCCCCACCAGCGCCGCTGCAAGGCCGGACTCGAAGTAGCCGAGCTGGTTGGAGGCGCTGATGAACACCATCTCCACGGCGTTGACGCGGCCACGCAGCCGGTCGGGGCTGGCCAGGGCCACCGTGGTGGAGCGGATGTTCATGCTGTAGAGGTCGACGAAGCCGCTGACCCCGAGCGCGGCGAGCGACAGCAGGTAGGACCGCGAGAGGCCGAACACGACGATGCAGGCGCCGTAGGCGAAGACCACGGTGAGCAGGAGCCGGCCCGCGTGCCCGGCGATCGGCCGTCGCGTGATCACGGCGGCGCCGACCAGCGCCCCCACCGCCGGCGCGGCGCGCAGCAGGCCCAGGCCGGTGGCGCCGACATGGAGGACCGACTTGGCGAAGATCGGCAACAGCGCCACCGCGCCACCGAACAGAACCGCCATCAGGTCGAGCAGGATCGCGCCCAGCAGGATCGGGGTGCGCCGCACGAAGTGCAGACCCTCGAGCACGCTGTGCAGGTCATTGGTCTGGCCGCCCGCGCCGCTCTCGGCATCCGGGGCCGCGACGTCGGCCGCCTGCGCCGGGTGCATGGCCATCACCAGGGCCGTGGCGGCCAGGCACGAGCCGGCCGTCATCAGATAGACGAGCGACGGGGACACCCCGTAGAGCAGTCCGCCCAGCGCCGGCCCGGACACCTGGCCGATCTGGGTGGCGATCGAGCGCAGCGTCATCGCGCTCTGGAGCTGTTCGGTCGGCACGAGCGTGGGCGGCAGCGCGCGGGCGGCCGGCGTGCCCAGCGCCATCGAAGTGCCGGCGCCGGCGGCGAGCGCCAGGTACGGCGCCAGCGCGGTGTTCCCCGATCTGCTCACCAGCGCCAGCCCGACGCCCACCCCGGCCCCGACCAGCAGTGAGCCGGCGAAGACGAGGCGGCGCGGCGCGCGGTCGGCCAGCTGTCCGGCGGGGAGCGCGAGCACGAACATCGGCACGAACTCCGCCAGCCCGATCCAGCCCAGGTCCAGCGCCGACCCGTGCTGGGCATAGACCTCCCAGCCGATCGCCACCTCGAGCGCCTGCAGGCTGAGCCACATGAGCAGGATCGCCAGCCACCAGAGCCGGAAATCACGGAACTCGAGCGCTGGACCGAGGCGTCTCACGGGTCCCGAGCCTAGTAACCGGTCATTGGCCTCTAAGGTGGCCGACGTGACCGCCCCGCTGCCGCTGCGCACCGACCGCCTGACGCTCGATCCCTGGACCGATGGGGACATCAAGCTGCTCGGCGACCTCGCCCGCACCCCGGCGGTGATGCGCTATATCGGGGACGGCACCACTTGGACCGACGCCCGCATCGCCGACGTCGGGGCTCACATCTCAGACCACTGGCGCCGCCACGGATTCGGGTGGCGGGTGGCGCGCGCGGACGATGCGCCCGTCGGCGTCATCGCGCTCAACTTCGCCGGTGAGAACGGCGGAGTGGATCCGGATGAGTACGAGATCGGCTGGTGGCTGGCCCCCAGCGCGTGGGGCCGCGGCCTGGCCCGGGAGGGGGCCACCGCCGTGCGCGACGAGGCGTTCGAGCGCGTCGGCGCGCCGAGCATCCTGGCGCGGATCTCGCCCGGCAACGCCAGCTCGCTGGCGGTGGCCGGAGCGATCGGCCTCGTCCACGAGTGCCGGAGCATCGGCCGCGCGGGCGAGCCGATCGCGGTGCTGCGTCTCGGCGCCGATCGTTGGCGCGAGGAGCTCGGGGGCTCGGGGGCTCGTGACGAGCCCTTGGCCTGATCCGGGCTCAGCCTGAGGGGCCCCGGCTCGCCTCCAGCAGCTCCGCCAGACGTACCAGCTTGACCCGGGGGCGGCCCATCGACTCGCCCAACGAGGACTCGTAGGCGTCGATCATCTCCCAGCCCGCCCAGGTGACATGGCCGGGGACGCGCTCGGTGAGCCAGGCGGCGATGGCGGCCGCATCCGAGAGCTCGGGGTCGGGCGCGCTGAGCGCACCGGAGTCGGCATCCTCCAGGATCCTGGCCACGGTGTCGGCCGCGTCCTTCTTGTTGGTCCCGATGACGCCGGTGGGACCGCGCTTGATCCACCCGACGACGTACTCGCCGCGGCACACGCCCTCGTCGTTGACCACCCGTCCCTCCGCGTTGCGGATGAGTCCGCGACGCTCATCGAACGGGATTCCGGCCAGCGGCGTGCCGCGGTAGCCGATCGAGCGCAGCACCAGCCCGCACGCGATGTCCTCGGTCTCGCCGGTCGGCTCCGCGCGCACGCGGCCGTCGTCGGCGGCGACCAGACGGTTGATGCCGACGCGCACGCCGGTGACCGGGCCGTCGTCGCCCTCGCCCAGGATCTCCAGCGGCGAGCGCAGGAACCGCAGCTCCAGCCGGTGGGACTTGCCCGAGGGGGCGCGCTGGGAGTAGTCGCGCAGGATCTCGACGTTGCGCCGCTTGGTCGCCTCCCCATCCTCGGGGACCTCGACGCCCTCCATCTGCGCGGGATCGACGATCACATCGGCGCGCTCGAGCTCGCCCAGCTCGCGCAGCTCGGGGTTGGTGAACGCCGCCTCGGCCGGTCCGCGGCGCCCCAGCAGGACCACCTCGGTGACCCCGGCCATGCCGAACGCGTCGAGGGCATGGTTGGCGGTGTCGGTCGGCGCCAGCTCCTTGGGGTCCAGCACCAGCATGCGCGCCACGTCGATGGCGACGTTGCCGTTGCCCACCACCACCGCGCGTCCGCCGTTAAGGTCGAACATGTGATCGGCGTACTCCGGGTGGCCGTTGTACCAGGCCACGAAGTCGGTGGCCGCGTGCGACCCGGGCCGGTCCTCGCCCGGGATCCCCAGGCGGTTGTCGGTGGAGGTCCCGACCGCGTAGATCACCGCGTGGTAGCGGGCCAACAGGTCCTGGGGCGAGACGTCGATGCCCAGCGACACGCCGCCGAAGAAGCGAAACGACTCATGCGCGGCCGTCTTGGCGTACACCCGGATGACCGACTTGATCTTCGGATGGTCGGGCGCGACACCCGCGCGCACCAGGCCGTAGGGGGTGGGCAGCGCGTCATAGACATCGACGGCGAAGCCCGCCTTCAGCAACTGGTCGGCCGCGTAGAACCCGGACGGCCCGGCCCCCACGATCGCCGCGTGGTTCATCGCGGGGCGACGGTCTCGGTTCCGTGGGCCAGGTAGCGGCGGCGCAGGTCCTGGTAGTCCTCGACGGCCATCTCCGACCAGCGCGCCGCGGAGCCCGAGAGCGCCTTGCGCTCGGTCACCGGGACGCCCGCGGCGAGCACGCCGGCCGCCACGGCCATCCGCTCGGGCACGACCCCGCCCGCGGCGATCATCGTGCGCTCGCCCACGTGGGCATGCTGGAGCACCGCCGCGCCCATCCCGATCACGGCGCCGTCCTCGATCGTGCAGCCCTCCAGCAGCGCGCCGTGGCCGACGGTCACGGCGTCGCCGATGATCGTGGGGAGATCGATCGCGCAGTGGATCACCGCGGTGTCCTGGATCGAGCACCGCTCCCCGATCTCGATCCGGCTGAGATCGCCCCGCAGCACCGCTCCGAACCAGACGCTCGAGCGGTCGCCGACGTGCACGTTGCCGATGAGGACCGCGGTCGGGGCCAGGAAGACGTCCTCGCCGATGGTGGGACGGATCCCGTCGAGCTCGATGAGGTGTGCCATCAACCCGCGAGGCTAGCTAAACCGCCCGCGAGGCTCGCTCAATCGCGCGCTGCCGCCATCCGGCGCGGTCAGTCGGCGGCGGGCGCCACGGCGATGCTCTCCGCGGCGGGGGGCGCCGGCATGGCAGCGGCGGCGGGGCTCCGCGGGTTCCAGCGGGCCAGCCCGACCCCGGCCAGGCACAGGATCCCGCCGGGAATGGCCACCAGCGGGGGCACCTCGCCGAGCAGGATCCAACCGAGCAGCACCGCGATCGGCGGCACCAGGTAGGTCGTCGAGCCCAGCTTGCCGGCATCGGTCCGCGCCAGCGCGTACGCCCACGTGGAGAACCCGATCGCCGTCGGCACGAGCCCGAGGTACACCGTCCAGGCCACGGCGGAGGCGTGCACGTGGCCCAGTTGGTGGGCGAGCGACGGCGCAAAGGGCAGGCAGCAGACGGCGCCGATCGCGCACGCCAGCCACGTCACCGCCAGCGGCGAGCCGTACCGCAGGGCGGGCTTCTGCGCGACGACGCCCACGGCGTAGACGGCGGCGGCGATGATGCACAGCGCGGCCCCCCAGCCGGCGCTGACCCCGCGATGCGAGGTCCCCAGCGCGATCAGGGCGACCCCGGTGAACGAGACCGCGCACCCCGCGAGCAGGAGCCGGCCGATCCCCTCCTTCAGGGCGAGCCCGGCGAGGATGGCGATGAACAGCGGCGCGACGTTGACCAGCAGCGACGCCGTGCCCGCATCCACGCGGCGCTCGGCGGCGTTGAGGGCCACGTTGTAGGCGCCGAACCAGAGCACGCCGCACGTGATCACGCCCGGCAGCCCCGGCCGGGCCACCATCGGAGGGCGCCGGATCAGCATCATCGCCCCCAGCGCGGCGCTGGCGACGAGCAGGCGGGCCAGCGCCAAGGGCCCGGGGCCGAGCTCACGGCCGGCGTAGCGGATGCCGACGAACGCCGACGCCCACAGGCACACGGTGAGCAGCGCGGCGGCCAGCGCCAGCCGGCGGACGTTGCCAGGCACCTCGGGGGTCGGGGGAGCGACGGCCATCCTGTGCCGTAGAACGCTACGGCCCCCGCCAACGTGACATCCCCACCGGCAATAATCGCGGCCTACAGCCGGCAGCCGCCGGCCTGAATGCGAGGAGTTCCCATGACCGTACGCCGCCTATCCGGTCTCCCTCCGCGGTTGGCCGCCATCGTCGCTTTCGGCGCGGTGGCCGCAGCGGTCGCCGCGCTCCTGCTGGCGGGTGCTCCCGCCGGCGCCGCCACCTCCGCCGCCGGCACCCCCACCTGCCAGACACAGGGCCTCGTCGTGTGGATCAACACGGAGGGCAACGGCACCGCCGGGACGATCTTCTACACGCTCAACTTCACCAACCTGTCAGGCCACCCCTGCCTGCTGCGCGGCTTCCCGGGGGTCTCGGCCGTCAACCTCCACGGCGGGACGCTGGGCCGCGCCGCGAGCCGTGACTCGGGCCAGACCGTCAAGACCGTCACGCTGACCAACGGCCACACCGCGCACGCCGTGCTGGGCCTTGTGGATATCGGCGCTCTGTCGCCCTCGATGTGCCCGCCCACGACGGCCGCCGGGCTCCGGGTGTTCCCGCCCAACCAGACGTCGTCGAAGGTGGTGCCGTTCCCGTTCCCGGCATGCGGCCGCACGGGCGGCCCGGCGTTCCTGCGGATCCGGCCCGTGACCCGGTAGCCGCTCAGCCGCTGGTGAAACCGAGGATGAGGTGGGCCGTCTCGAGCGGCACGTCGAGCTGCGGGCAGTGGCCGATGTCGTCGAGAACGACCCAGTCGGCGGTGGGCAGCGCGTCGCGGTAGCCCACCGCCGCCCGCGGCCACGGCAGCAGCCGGTCGGCCGTGCCCCAGATGAAGCGGACCGGACAGGTGACCCGCTCGGCGTCCACGGTCCACCCGTGCACGAGGGCGTACGCGATCAGCTCCCGGGCGCCGGCACAGCCCGCCACCCCGCGGATCTGGTGCGCGATGAGCGCGGGTGGGATGTGCTCGTGGTGGGTGGTGATGAACTCGGTGGCGCGCCGCCGCCCCTCGGGCGAGGCGGCGATCGCCTCGGCGTGCGGCGCGGCCGTCTTGACGAGGTCCTGGGTGGTGGCGAAGTGCTGGAGGGTGTCCTTGTAGCTGTCGTCGCCCGTCGCCCAGCCGCCCGCGGGGGCGATTGCCACCACGGTCCGGGCGCGGCCCCTCGCCGCCAGCCGCAGCGCGGTGTAACCGCCCAGCGAGTTGCCCACGAGGTGCGCCGTGTCAAAGCCGGCGCCCTCCATGGCGCGTTCGACCGCCACGACCAGCGTGTCGTCTGACAGGTCGCCGTCGAGCTCCGGGCCGCCGGCGTGGCCGGGCAGCGTCACGGCCAGGACCTCATGGCGGGCCTCGAGCGCGGGCAGCACCAGCTCCCACGTCCGCCATGTGTCGGTGAAGCCGTGGACGAGGACGAGCGGCTCACCTGCGCCGCCACGGTGCTCGGCGGTGAAGGCAGCGTCCATGAGCCGCAAAACCCTACCTGTAGCCTTGACGGTGAACCCACTCACGATCGGCGCCAAACCCATGAACGATGCACCGCCCCTGTCGATTCGGCTTCTCATCTCGTGGCTGACCAACGCGCTGGTGCTGGGCGTCGTGGCGGCGGTTCTCTCCGACGTTCACGTCGACAGCGCGGGCTCGCTGCTGCTGGCCGCCGCGGTGTTCGGGGTGCTCAACACGCTGTTCAAGCCGCTGCTGCGCCTGGTGACCCTGCCGCTCGCCGTCATCACGTTCGGGCTGGCCTGGTTCTTCGTCTCCATGCTCATGCTGGTGCTCACCCGCGCCCTCGTGTCCGGGTTCTTCATCCACGGCTTCTGGACGCTGGTGTGGGCCACCGTGATCGTCTGGGTCGTGAACATGGCGCTGGACTTCATCCCGGGTCCGTGGCAGATCGCCGGCAAGCGCGGCCGGATCAACCGGACCCGCGGCCGGGGGCTGCAGTCCCGCTGAGCCCGAGAGGGCGCTCAGCAGCCGTCGACGCCGCAGGCCTCGCCATCGGCGCCGAGCACCACGCCGACCGGCGGCTTGCGCTGAGCCCAGCCCTGGCGCAGCAGGCCAAGCAGCTGCTCGGGCGGGTGGGCGCCCGACGCGCCGAGCTGACGGTCGACCACGAACGTCGGGACCGCGCTGATGCCGAAGCTGTGAGCGGTGCGCTCGTCCTCGCGGACCTCGGCGGCGTAGCGGTCGGAGCTGAGCATCTCGCGCACCTCGTCCTCGGGCAGCCCGACTTCCTGGGCCAGCCGCACCAGCGTCTCATGGTCTGAGATCAGCTCGCCCTCACCGAGGTACGCGTGGAGCAGCCGCTCCTTCATCGGGTCCTGGAGGCCGTGGGCCTTGGCCAGGTGCACGAGCCGGTGGCCGTCGAAGGTGTTGCCGGCCCGGGCGATGTCAAAGCGGAAGTCCAGCCCCTCGCCGGCGGCGGTCTGGGTCATCTGCGCCTCGGCCTGCTGGGCCTGCTCGACGCTCATCCCGTACTTGCTGGCCAGGTGCTCGGCCCGGTCCCCCTCGCGCTCGATCGGCGCCTCGGGATCCAGTTCGAAGCTGCGCCACGTGATCGTCACGTCGTCGCGATGCTCGAACTGCTCCAGCGCCGACTCAAAGCGGCGCTTGCCCACGTAGCACCACGGGCAGGCGACGTCTGACCAGATCTCGACTTCCATGGCGCGGCTCCTCTCGGTTGCTTGACTGCGCAACCGATTCTAGCGAGGCTCTGTGCTGCGCTCAGTCGGAGCCGAGCCCGTGCTCCAGCGCGCCCTTGATCCCCGCGTCCACCGCGTTGAGCCGGTACAGGGCGAGCGCCTCGGTCGAGGCAAAGCGCCCACCGGGCGCCGTGGCGGGGCCGTGGTGGCAGAGCACGCAGTGCAGCAGCGCCAGCCGCCGTGGGTCGTCCAGCACGTCCGCGCTGCGCTCGGAGAGCATCCGCTCCCCGATAACCAGGTGGCCCAGGAGCCGCCCTTCGTCGGTCAGGCCGATCTCGGCGCCGTAGGTGAACTCCCGCGTGCGGCCGAGATCGTGGACCAGGGCGGCGCAGATGAGCAGGTCGGAGTTCAGGCCCGGGTGCAGTTGGCAGGCCTCGTGAGCCAGCGTGGCCACCGCCACCGTGTGCTCGAGCAGCCCGCCCAGGTAGGCGTGGTGTCCGGCGCGGCTGCACGGCGCCCGGCGCCACTGCGCCCGCAGCGCTTCGTCCTGGAGCAGCCGGCGCAGGAGCTCCGCGTAGGCCCGGTCATAGACCTCGCCCGCCAGGTGCTCGAGGAAGCCGTCGAGCTCGTCGACGTCCCGGTAGGCGGTGGGCAGGAAGCGCGCCGGGTCGATGCCGTCGTCGGCGGCGACTCGGGCGATGTCCGAGACCTCGAGGCTGAGCTCGTCGCGAAAGCGCTCCACGCGGCCGCGCACGCGCACCACATCACCGCGCTCGAAACGGCCCGCCAGCGCGTCGGCGCCCTGGAACGCGCGGGCCGAGAGCGCGCCGGTCCGGTCGCGCAGCTCGAGGGCCAGATAGGGCGACCCGGTGCGGGTCGTGAGGCGGTCCTTGCGGGTGCATGCGAACACCCCGTCGACGTCCTGGCCGGGGCGCAGAACGGCGATCGTGGGAGCGGTGCTGCTGTCAGGCGCCATCAGCGCATGATGTACGGTGGTTCGGATGCAGCCACTGCAATGGGAGCACCGTCCCGACGGGCTTCGCGCCCCGGCGCTGATCTGCGGCTTCAAGGGTTGGAACGACGCCGCCGACGCCGCATCGAGCGCGGCCAGCTACGTCGGGACCGCCCTCGGCGCCAAGCGTTTTGCGACGATCGACCCGGAGGAGTTCTACGACTTCCAGGCGACGCGACCGCGGGTGAAGATGGTGGAGGGCCAGACGCGCGAGATCGTCTGGCCGTCGGTGGAGCTGTTCGAGGCCCGCGTGCCCCGCGCGCCCCGCGACCTCATCCTGCTCACCGGTTCCGAGCCCTCGTTCCGCTGGCGCACGTTCTGCCAGATCGTCGTGGAGCTCGCCGAGGCGCTCGGCACCCAACTCGTGGTGACGCTGGGCGCGCTGCTTGCCGACGTCCCCCACACTCGCCCGGTGTCGGTCACCGGCCTGAGCTCAGACCCGGCGCTCGTCGCCCGGCTGGGCCTGGCGCCGTCCTCCTATGAGGGCCCGACCGGGATCGTCGGGATCCTGCACGCCGCCTGCCAGCAGGCAGGCCTGCCCTCCGCCAGCCTGTGGGCGGCTGTGCCCCACTACATCGCCGCCACGCCCAACCCCAAGGCGGCGCTGGCGCTCGTGCGCAAGCTCGAGGGCCTGGTCGGCGTCGCCGTCGACGGCTCCGATCTCGAGTCCGCCTCGGCCGACTACGAGCGCCAGGTCAACGTCGCCGTGCAGTCAGACCCCGACGTCCAGGCGTTCGTCGAGCGCCTGGAGCAGGCCGCCGGCGAGGAGCCCGACGAGACCCCCGGCGCCCTGCCGTCGGGCGAGACGATCGCCCGGGATCTCCAGCGCTTTCTGCGCCAGCGCGGCGGCGAGACCCCACCCTCGTCCTGAGCTGACTCAGGGCCGCGGCCCGGCGAGCCGGAGCGCGATCATCCACGCGTAGCGCCGCAACCCGGTCCGGAAGACGACGCGGTCCATCGCGTCCAGGCCGCCGAGCGTCTGATCGAAGCGGCGGCGCCCCACCAGCGGCAGCGCCAGCAGCCCGAGCAGGTGGAAGTACGTCTCGTCGACCTGCGCGAAGTGAGCTCGGACGATCGACAGATCGTCCATGACCAGCGGGTGCTCGTCCACGGTCCGCTGCTCGGGCGTGCGCCGGCGGTAGAGGTTGATCACCGGGTTGTGGCCGAGCGGCTCGATGAACAGCGCGCCCGCGCTGGGCTTCATCACCCGGGCCACCTCGCTCAGGGACGCGTCGAGGTCGAGGTGGTGGATGACCCCGAGCCCGCACACGAAGTCAAAGCTGCCCGGCTCGATGTCCAGCGCCTCGGCGTTCATCACGCGGAAATCGATGTTCTGCGCCACCCCGGCCTGCTCGGCGTCGCGCCGGGCGTGCTCGATCGCCACCGGCGAGAGGTCGATCGCCGTCACCTTGTGGCCGCGCCGCGCGGCCTCGATGGCGGCGTAGGCGCCCTCGCCGCAGCCGTAGTCAAGGACCTCGCTGCCGGGAGCCAGCTTGGCCAGCTCGGCCTTGTAGAAGCTGTCTGAGGCCCTGTTGATCGCGTAGAAGCGGTCCGCCGGACGACCTTCCTCGTCCGAGAACCGGGAGTCATGAAACTCGCGCTCGCGTTCGAGCCTGTCCTCGGTCATCGGCGCCAGGCTACAGGGAACCCCCCGGCGACCCCGGCTCAGCGCTCAGCGGTCAGCGCTCGGCGGCCGGGCACACCAGCCGGTAATCGCACATCGAGCAGGCCGCGAACGACGGGGTCGGCTCAAATCCCTGGGAGAGGATGCCCTCGGCGACCTCCATCGCCACCTCCTGGACCCACTCGGCCCGGTCTCCGTTGTCGGCGGGCACCTCCACCTTCTGGTCGTCGAGCAGGTAGTAGTAGGCCTGCCGGGACGCCTCCAGCCGCCACGACTCGCGCGCTCCCACGGCGTAGAGCGAGAGCTGGACGTCCTCGGAGAGCTGGGCGGCGGTCTTGGGACGGCCGGTCTTGTAGTCGATGAGCTCGTACTCCCCGTCGGGCAGCCGGTCGACGCGGTCCACGCGGCCGCGCAGCAGATGCGGCCCGAGCTTGAAGGTGAACTGGCGCTCGAACCACACCGGCTCAGCCTCCTCGGAGCGGAAGCGCTCGTGGTAGCGGGTGAGCGCCGAAGCCGCCTTGCCGCGCAGCTGGCGCTCCTCCTCGGAGTCGCCGAAGCCGCCGCGCCGCCACCCGGCCTCCAGCAGCCCGAGCAGCTCCGGCAAGCCGGGGCGGGCGGGGCCGGTATTCGCCTCGCGCCCGCCGGAGTGGTAGCGCTCGAGCACCTGGTGGACGAGGATGCCGAAGCGCTGGTGCAGCGTCGGCTCCTGGGGGATGCGGAACACCCGGGCGAACTTGTACTTCAGCGGGCAGGTGCGATAGGTGTCGATGTCAGTCGCCGACAGCATCACGCCCTCGCCGCGGCGGGGCAGGAACGGCTCCAGTGAGGGTTCGTCGCGGGCGACGATCGCCTGGGCGCGCCGGCGCGCGTCGCGCTCGGCGTCCAGCAGATAGTCGTCCAGGGCCGAGGACTCGAAGATCTCGCGCTGCTCGGCCGTGACCGCCTGGAGGATCCGCGAGTTGATGTCCCGCAGGGACTCCGCCACGCTGGGGAACTCGTCCACCCCACCCCGGGCGATGAGCGCCGCCAGCTTGAGCAGCTCGAGGTAGCGCACGACCGCGTGCGAGACGTCGAGGTCGGTGTCGAAGCGCAGCTCGCCCAGCCGCCCGCCGGCGCGCGCGGTCCCCTCCAGGAGCTCGTCGCGCAGCAGGCGGTAGGTGGAGTGCAGCGTCTCGGCGGGGCCGAACAGCTCCTCCTCGCGCTCCTGCCACGCGGCGCCGAGAGCGGCGCGCACCGTCTCGAGCGCCGCCAACGGGACCAGCGGCGCCCCGCGATCGTCGGCGCGGGGGAACGACAGCACCAGGCGCGAGCGCGCTCGGCTTAGGGCCACGTACAGCTCCTGGGCCAGCGCGGCATGACGGGTCTCCTCGCTGTCGGGCGGAAGCTCCTCGGACACCAGCGAGTCCGGGATGCGCTCGGGCGCGGCCATGGTCACGCCGGCGTGCAGACCGATCACGTAGACCTGGTCGGCCTCCAGGCCGCCCGACGCGCCCAGCGTCAGCACCTGGACCGCCCCGCCGTCCCCGAGCTCGGGCTCCTCCTGCTCGCGCAACCCGAAATCCGCGACCGCGGCGATCGACCGCGCGAACTCGCGCGGCGTGGCCTGGGGCGTGCGCGTCACGTAGGCGGCGGCCAGCTCGCCGAAGCTGGCCAGGGCGCGCAGGCGCTCCACCACATCTGACTGCGCTGCGAACAGCTGCTGGCGGCGCAGGCCGAGCCGTTCGATCAGCCGGTGGACATACAGATCGGGCCGGCTGGTGTCGATCGCGCTCATGCCGGCCTTGTAGAGCTTGAGGAACACGCGGATGCGCTCGCGGGCCTCCGGCGGGACCTGCGGCGCTTCGATCGCCGCCGCCAGCGCCGAGACCATGTCCAGCTTGCGCCGGCGGGCGATCTGCGTGCACCGCGCGATGTCGACCGAGCGCAGCTCGATCGGCGGCCGGGCGAGCGCGCGCACGACGGCGCCGGCGTCGGTGGGATCGGCCAGCAGACGCAGCCACGCCAGGACGTCGCGGATCTCGGCCCGCTGGAAGAACGCCGCTTCGCCGACGAGCCGGTGCGGGATCGCGCGCTCCTCCAGCGCCACGCTCACCGCCTGGCCCTCGTGGGTGATCTCGGGGACGAGCACCGCCACTCGGCCGGGAGCGACCGCGTCGCGCGCCAGCAGGTGCTCGATGTCGACGGCCACCGACTGGGCCTGGGAGCGCTCGTTGGCGCAGCGCCACAGCTCGCATTCCCCGCCGGCGGCGCCGGCGAGCGCCTGCGCGAAGAGCTCGCGTCCGAGCATCGTGGTCGCGGCCTGCCAGATCGGCCCGGGACAGCGCTGGCCGCGGTCGAGCACGACCACACGCGTCTCCGTCCCCTCGAAGCCGCGCATGCGGGCCGCGCCGGCGCCGCGATAGCGCCGCAGGCCCGCGTCGGGATCGCCCGCGATCGTCACCGCCCGGCGCGCCGACACCTCCATGGCCAAGGTGGCGGGCGCGAGGTCGAGCTCGTGGGCGTCGTCGAGCAACAGGTAGTCAAAGCGCCGCGCCAGACTGGGCTGGGCGCGAGCCAGGTCCAGCGCGGACACGATCAGGTCGCCGTCGTCGCGCGCGCCCGCCTCGGCCAGCATCCGCTCGTGGGTGCAGTAGATCTGCCCGAACTCCCGCTCGAGCTCCGCATCCGGGGCGTCATCGTCGAGCCCCTGCGCCCACGCCGCGTAGGCGTCGGCCCCGACCAGTTCGGCCTTGAGCCGGTCGATCCGGCGCACGAACCCGCCGAGCAGGGTGTTGGGGCGCCCGCCGAAGTCGTGGTGGCGCAGGGACAGCTCGTCGATGCGCTCGACCAGCATGGCCAGCCGGTCACCGGGGGTGAGCACCGACTCGAACGGATCGGCGCCCGCGCCGGCGGCGCGCAACACGATCCCCGCGAGCCGAGCCGGGGTGAGGACGTGGAGCTCGTCATAGCCTCGGCTCAGTTGGGTCTCGATCCGTGCGCGCAGTGCCGCCGCGCGCGCCTCGGTGGGGACGAGCAGCCCGATGCGCTCCGGGGCACATCCCTCCGCCACCAACCAGCGAAAGCGCGCTTCCACGACGCGCGTCTTGCCCGTCCCGGCCGCGCCGAGGACGACGACACGGGCGTCGGAATGGGTCGCCGCGTCGCGCTGGATGGCGGCCAATCCGTCAAGCGGACGGTCGGAGCCGACGCCGTCGGTGAGCAGGTCCAAGCCCTCGAGGGAGCTGCCGCGTGCGTTCTCCTGGCTCACCGTCTGACAGCATAGGTCGCAGGATGGGCACCACCGGTACGGCATTGGACGCGGATTGGCTGGGGCTGTGCCGGCGCTCGGTCGAGGGCCTGGCCGGCCTTCTGGCCGACACCCCGACGACCCTCGAGCGCGCTCGCGAGACGGGCACCCGCGGCTTCGGCGGCGACCGCACGCTCGAGATCGACAGCTCGGCCGAGTCGGTCGTCTTCGCCCAGCTGCAGGCGCTCCACGACCAGGGGCACCGCTTCTCCGCGATCAGCGAGGAGCGCGGCGAGGCCGACTTCGGCGGCGGTGGCGTGCGGGTGATCATCGACCCCATCGACGGCTCGCTCAACGCCAAGCGCGACGCCTGCCACTACGCGCTGTCGGTGGCCGTCGCCGACGGCCCGACGATGGCCGACGTGGCCTTCGCCTTCGTGCACGACTTCGGGGCCCGCGAGCAGTGGTGGGCCCGGCGGGGTGAGGGCGCGTGGCGCGACGGGGTGCCGCTCGACCCGGCCCTGCCCGAGCGCCGCTCGCGTGACGGCCGCCTGGAGCTGCTGGGGATCGAGTCCTCTGACCCGCAGTGGGTGGGGGCCGTGATCGAGCCGCTGACGGCGGCCACGCGTCGCCTGCGGGCGCTGGGGACGATCGCCTCGACGTTGTGCCAGGTCGCCGCCGCCCGCTTTGACGCGATGGTCACGCTCCAGCGCTGCCGCGGCGTCGACGCCGCCGCCGGGCAGCTCATCGTCCGCGAGGCCGGCGGCTTCATCAACTTCATGGACCTCGACGATCCGCTCGACGCGCCGCTGGACGCCACCCCCAGCTCCCGCCTCGTCGCGGCGCGCTCCGAGCAGACGCTGCGCGAGCTCGAGGCGATCCGCCCGTGACCGTGATCGACTGGATCCTGGCCGAGAAGATCGCCGGCTATCTGGCCGGCAGCGGCGACGCCGCCACCCCACGCGCGGATCTCCCGGCGCTGGCGGTGGAATCCGAGAAGCGGGTCACCGCCTACACCGGGCTGGAGCCGGCCCGCCCGCTGCCACCCCCGGAGGGAATCGGCCGGCGCGAGTGGGTGCAGACCAACATCAAGGCGATGCGCACTCTGCTGGACCCGGTGCTGGACCGCGCCGGCGACGGCCTGGGACCGCTCAAGCCCGCGGCCAAGCTGGCGCTCGGCGTCGTGGTCACCACCGAGGTCGGGGTGGTGCTGGGCTACCTGGCCCAGCGCGTGCTCGGCCAGTACGAGCTCGTGCTCCTCGACGATGCGGAGGTGACGGCGCCGCCGCGACTGCTGTTCGTGCTGCCCAACCTCGGTCACGCGGTGCGCTCCTTCGAGGCCCAGGAGGACGAGTTCATGACCTGGGTGGCCCTGCACGAGGTCACCCACGCCGTCCAGTTCGCGGGTGTCCCGTGGCTGCACGCCCACGTGGCCGGCCTGGTCCGGGAGCTGCTGCGCAGCGCGGAGCTCCGCATGGAAGCCGAGCGCAAGCTGCACATGCCGACCCGGGCGCAGGTCAGGCGCACCTTCGAGTCGCTGCGCCAGGGCGACCTCATATCGATCCTCACCAGCGATGTGGAGCGCGAGACGCTCGACCGGGTCCAGGCCGTCATGGCGGTGATCGAGGGGCACGCCGAGCACGTCATGGACGCCGTCGCGCCTGACCTGCTGCCCTCGCTGCCCAAGCTGCGCGCCGGCCTTGACCGGCGGCGCAAGTCCCAGTCGGGCCTCTCGCGCCTGGTGGCCAAGCTGCTGGGACTGGAGCTCAAGCTGCGCCAGTACGAGCAGGGCAAGTTCTTCTGCGACGCCATCGTGCGCGCCGCGGGCACCGAGGCCCTGACCCGGGTCTTCTCGGCGCCGGAGGCGCTGCCGACGCTCGAGGAGCTCACCGAGCCCGCCCTCTGGCTGCGGCGCGTGGGCCTCCCCGAGCAGCTCGCTCAGCGTTCGAGCGCCTGACCCCGCGTAACCCTGGCCCCCCGCAACCCGGGCCGCCACCCCGCCCCGCAACCCCGCGCCCCGCAACGCCCCCCTCGAGTAAACTTATAAGTTTACTGCTGTGGCGCGGACCGGCTGACGGTCCAGCGCGTAGAGGTGCCACTCGCCGTCGACACCGCGAAGCGCATGGGCGCCGCGGTCCTCGAAGCGCAGCCCCGAGCCCACCACCAGCTCCTTGACCGTGCTCGAGGCCAGCACCTCGCCGGGCCCGGCCGCGCGCATCACGCGGGAGGCGATGTGCACCGCGATCCCGGCGACGTCGTCGGGGCGCAGCTCGCACTCGCCGGTGTGCAGCCCGATCCGGACGCTCAGGCCCAGCTCGCGCAACTGCTCGAGGATGTCGCCGCCGCAGCTCACCGCCCGCGCCGGGCCGTCGAACGTGGCCAGGAAACCGTCGCCGAAGGTCTTGATCTCACGGCCGCGCCAGCGGCGCAACTCGTCGCGGATGATGCGGTCGTGGTCCTCGAGCTGGGCGCGCCAGCGCCGATCGCCCAGCCGGGAGAGGTGCTCGGTCGAGCCGACGATGTCGGTGAACATGACCGTGGCCAGGACCCGGTCGGGCGGGGCCGCCGACCGGCGCCCGGTGAGGAACTCCTCGATGTCGAGCAGCCCGGGCGCGTCGCACCACATGTAGGCATCCGCGCCCTCGTACTCGACGAAGCGCGCGCCGGGGATGAGGCCGGCCACCTCGCGCCCGCACTCCACAGGCACCACACGGTCGCCGCTGGAATGCACGACGAGGGTCGGGGCGCTGATCGTCGGCAGGATGGCGCGCAGGTTGGTCTGGGCCGTCATCTCCATCAGCTTGCGGGCCATGCCGGGGCTGACCGCCGAGCGCTGCATGCGCCCCCACCACTCCACGAAGTCGGGGTTCCCAGCCTGGCTGGGCGCGAACACCGACACGAGCGTCCCGTCCCCCCAGCTGTTCTCGATCGCGTCGAGCATCTGTTCGTGGCTGCGCCCGACCAGCGTGTGGGCGCCATCGGCGGCCACCCCGCTGAGGACGAGGGCGGTGACCTGCTCGGGATAGGTGGCGGCAAACAGCGCCGAGAGGCCGAGATCAGAGCCGCCGATGATCGAGACCCGCTCGCTCCCGACCGCCGCCAGCACGGCTTTGAGGTCGTCCACCTGCTGCTCGAGCGTGGGCGGCTCGGTGACGGGGTCAGAGAGGCCGGTGCCGCGGCGGTCGAACATGATCAGCCGCGCGAATTGCGCCATCGTGCGGAACGTCCGGGCGGTCCGGGGCTCCTCCCACATCAGCTCCAGATGCGACGCCGGGCCGTTGATCACCACCAGGTCGCACGGACCTTCCCCGATCACCTGGTAGGCGATGCTGGCGTCCCTGCTGTGCGCGTAGTGGGTGGGGGGCGAGCTCACATGTCTTCACTGAGAAATGTAACCGAGCGGGTATGGTGGTTTACAAACATGTGTTCGATCATGAGCTACCATCTGAACCCGACCTTGAAGCGGAGTGAGACAACAAATGGCTACGACCAGTAACCCGGGCGACGCAACGCCCTCCAGCACCGCCAAGGCGGCGTCAACGACCGCCAAGACCACGGCCCGCAAGGCCGCCGGCGCCAGCAAGACCGCTGCGCGCAGCACGCGGACCACCGCGCGCCGCAGCGCCGCGGGCACCCGTTCGACGGCCCGCCGGACCACCTCGCGCAGCAGCGCGTCGACGACGTCTTCGACCCAGCCGAAGACCGCCGTCGAGCAGGCGCAGGTCCTGGCCGAGCGCGTCGTCCTCGTGCCGGTCGGCGCGAGCCTGCTGGCCCGCGAGAACCTCGTCTCGACGGTGAAGGGTCTGAGCACCAAGTTCGGGACCCGCGCCTCGGTCGAGCGCGAGCTCAAGCGCTACGAGCGCCGCGGCGCCAGCGCCCGCAACCGGTTCGAGCGCCAGGTGCGCCGCACCCGGACCAAGTTCGAGCGCGAGCTGCGCCAGCGCCGTACCCGCGTCGAGCGGACGGTCAAGCAGAATCGCCGCCGCGTCGAGCGCGAGGTGCGCTCGGTCCGCCGCGACCTCGAGAAGCAGTCGAGCGTCGTGGGCTCGCGCGTCGAGAAGATCGTCGCCGAGGCTCAGGACCGCATCACCTCGATCGGCTGACCCACCCTTCCCCCGCCGGGCGCCGAGGAGAGCGCCGCAGGCGGGAGAGGTTCGCCGGCCTCATATCCTCGCCGGCGAACGAAGCACCCTCTCCTCCCTCAACCGCCGGGGCGTCACGGAAGTGGCGCCCCGTCGGTCTTTAAACGGCCCCGGCCGGAGCCCGGGCCATCTAGGCTCGAAGCCCAACCGACAGCGAGAGGGGTGAGCCGATGGATCTGTGTCTGATGATCGAGGGTCAGGAAGGCGTCAGCTGGGACCAGTGGGTGGCTCTGGCCAGGGGCTGTGAGGAGCACGCGATCCCCACGCTGTTTCGCTCCGACCACTACATGAACCTCGACGGCCAGCACCCCGAGCGCGGGTCGCTGGACGCGTGGGCCACGCTCAATGCCCTAGCCGCGGTGACGACGACGGTGCGCCTGGGCACGATGGTCTCCCCCGCCACCTTCCGCCACCCCTCCGAGCTGGCCAAGGCCGTCACGACCGCCGATCACGTCTCCGGCGGGCGCGTCGAGCTCGGCCTCGGCGCCGGCTGGCACGAGCGCGAGCACGAGGCGTACGGCTTCCCCTTCGCCGACACGCGGACCCGCGTCGACGTGCTCGAGGAGCAGCTCCAGATCGTGCTCGGCACCTGGACTGAGGCCCCGTTCTCCTTCAGCGGCACGCATTACACGCTCAAGGACCTCGACGCCCAGCCCAAGCCGGTGCAGAGCCCGCACCCGCCGCTGATCATGGGCGGCTCGGCCGGCCCCCGCAGCGCCGCGCTGGCCGCGCGCTATGCCGATGAGTACAACACGCCGTTCGCCACGCCACAGGATGTCCGCACGCGCAAGGCGGCCATCACGAACGCCTGCGAGGCCGCCGGGCGCGACCCGCTGCCCTTCAGCATCATGACCGGCTTCGTCGTCGGCGCCGACGAGGCCGAACTGCATGACCGCGCCACCCGCCTGGGCGAGCGGATCGGCTCCACCGCCGACGCTCTGATCAACGATCCACCCGAGGCCTGGATCGTCGGAACGACCGAGCGCGCCGCCGAGCAGCTCGCGGCGCTGCGCGACGCCGGCGTGGATCGCGTCATGTGCCAGAACCTCCTCCACGACGACCTCGACGTGCTCGCCCTCATCGCGGAGCTGGCCCCCGGGGTCGGCTGACGAACAGACCCGGAAAGCGCCCCGATCGGACCTGCTTGAATGAAATCCATGCCCACCAAGGAACAAGTCACAGAAGCCCTCCGAACCGTCATCGACCCCGAGCTGCGGCGCGACATCGTCGAGCTCGAGATGGTGCGGTCGATCGACGTCCACGACAACGGAGTGGTGGACGTGATGGTGTCCCTGACCACCCCCGGCTGCCCCATCCGCAGCCACTTCGAGACCGGCGTCAGCACGGCGATTCGCGAGCTCGGCGGCGTCACCGGCGTCAACGTCACCTTTGACGTCCTGTCCGGGGACGAGAAGGCGGCCCTGGGCCGCAAGCTCGGCCGCGGCGGCCTGCCCGAGGGTGCGCTGGCCCAGGTCAAGAACGTCATCTGCATCGGTTCGGGCAAGGGCGGGGTCGGCAAGTCGAGCGTCACCGCCAACCTGGCCGCGGCCCTGGCCGGCGACGGCAAGAAGGTAGGAGTGCTCGACGCCGACGTCTGGGGCTACTCGCAGCCGCGCATGCTCGGTGTCGGCGCGGAGCGCCCCAAGGTCAACGAGGAGCGGAAGCTCATCCCGATCACCGCTCACGAGGGCATCTGCGTGATGTCGATCGGCTTCTTCGTCGAGCAGGACGCCGCCGTCGTGTGGCGCGGCCCGATGCTCCACAAGGCCCTCCAGCAGTTCCTGGAGGACGTGGCATGGGGCGAGCTGGACTACCTGCTCATCGACCTCCCACCCGGCACCGGCGACGTCTCGATGACGCTGGCACAGCTGCTGCCACAGGCCAAGTTCGTGATCGTGACCACGCCCCAGCCGGTGGCCCAGAAGGTCGCCGCCCGGTCGGCGGAGATGGCGGCCAAGCTCAAGCTCGAGATCGCCGGGGTGATCGAGAACATGTCCGGTTTCGTCACCCCCGGCGGCGAGCGCTTCCAGATCTTCGGCGAGGGCGGCGGGCAGCTCCTCGCCGAGCAGCTCGACGTGCCGCTGCTGGCCAAGATCCCGCTGACGATGCCGCTGCGCGAGCAGTCCGATTCCGGTCTGCCCCTGGTCATGGCCAACCCCGATGACCCGGCCGCCCAGGCGCTGCGCCACGCCGCTCGCGGGCTCATCGCGCTGTCACCGATCGAGCTCCCGGTCATGCAGGCACCGGCGCCGGCCGCGGCCCCCAAGCCCGCCGGCATGTCGCTCCCGATGGCCTGAGCGCCCGCCCGGCGCCCCCGCGGTCAGGCGCCGTTCTTGTAGTAGTCGGAGTTGATCTTGATGTACTTCTGCCACTCGTCGGGGAGCTGGTCCTCGGCGAAGCACGCGTCAACGGGGCAGGCTTCCACGCACGCGTCGCAGTCGATGCACTCCTCGGGATCGATGTAGAGCATCTCGACGCTGTCGTAGTCGGGCTCATCGGGCGTGGGATGGATGCAGTCGACCGGGCAGACCTCGACGCACGAGTTGTCCTTGGTGCCAATGCAGGGCTCGGCGATTACGTAGGCCATGTGTGTCGGATTCCTCTACTCGGTTGCAGGTGCGCAGCCGCCATCATCGCGGCGGGGAGTGCGCATTTTAGGGACACGACTGGCGAGCGGCGGGTAGCCTCCCGGCGGTGCTGCTGCTCACCGGTGCCACCGGAACCGTCGGGCGTGCGCTGCTGCGGCCGCTCATCGACGCGGGGACCCCGGTGCGCTGCCTCGTGCGCGATCCGCGCCGTCTGGGGTCCGATCGCGTCCGCGTGCAGATCGCCCTCGGCGACCTCGGGGACCATCTCTCCTTCCGCCACGCGCTGCGGGGCGTGGACACGGTCGTCCACCTGGCCTCGGTCATCCGCGACCAGCCCCACGGCTCCATCGAGGAGCTCTCGGGCGTGGCCACCTGGCGGCTGGTGCAGGCGGCCGAGCGCGCGGGCGTGAAGCGATTCGTCTTCTTCTCGACGCTGGGGGCTTCGACGCGCAGCCGCGGGCGTCTGATGCGCGCCAAGGCGGTGGCCGAGAGCGCCGTGCGGGCCTCGTCGCTGGAGCACACGGTGTTCGCGCCGTCGATCATCTACGCCCCTGACGACCCCTATCTCCGCCTCCTGCAGCGGATGTCGCACCTCCCGCTGATGCTCATCCCGGGCGCGGGGAGGGCGGCCTTTCAGCCGATCTGCGCCGACGACGTCGCGGCGTGCGTGATGGCGGCCCTTTGCAACGACGACCCGGCCGGCGCGCGCTATGAGCTGGCCGGCCCGCAGACGCTCACGCACCGCGAGATCGTGGCCGTGGCTCTGCGCGCGTTCGGGCGCCCCCGCCCCATCGTGGGGGTGCCGATGTGGCTGACCCGCCGCCTTCTCAAGACGGTGGAGCTGTTGGGCGGCCCCACGGCCTTTGCCACCTGGGACGAGGCCGAGCTGCTCGAGGTCCCGCTCGTCTCAGCGCGCGGGACCGCCGACGCCCAGGCGCTGGGCGTCAACCCCCGGGCGATGGCAGCGGTGCTGGGAGCCGATCCGCCCACGGCATAGCCCGCTCGAGCTGCGCGCCCAGCGCGAGCAGCAGCTCCTCGCGCTCGGGGGGCCCGATGAGCTGGACTCCGGTGGGCAGCCCGTCCTCGCCCTGGTAGAGCGGCAGCATGATCGCCGGCAGGCCCATCACGTTGACGATCGCCGTGTACGGAGTGAAGGCACCCGAGCGCCGGTAGTGGCCCCACGGGTCGGGCCCGCGGCCGTGGATCTCGCCGGTGGGCACCGGCCGCCGTCCCAGCCCCGGCGTGAGCACGATGTCGAAGCGCGCGAGCTCGGCCACCAGGCTGCGCGCGATCCGCTCGAGCTTGCCCTGGGCAGCCAGCAGCGTGATCGTGTCCTGGGCGCGGGCGTGCTCCCAGATCTTCCAGGTGAGCGGCTCGACGTCGTCCTCGGTGGGCTCGCGGCCGGCGATCCGCCCGCCCACGAACGTCGTCATCGCCGTTGCCGGCCCGAAGGCGCGGGTGAAGTCCGCCAGCAGGCCCCGTCCTGACCACGGCGCCTCGTACTCCTCCACGTGGTGGCCGAGGGACTCGAGCAGCGCCCCGGCGTCACGCGCGGCGGCTTCGTTGACGGCGTCAAGCTCGGCATCGTCGAGCGGCGGGTTGAGCACGAGCCCGACCTGGAGGCTCGCGGGCTCGTCGGTCATCAGCCGTGCGTAGGGCGCGGGCGGTGGCGCCGCCCAGGTGGCGTCGCCGGGCTCATACCCCGCGAGCACGTCCAGCGCGGCCGCGGTGTCGGCCACTGTCCGGGTGAGCACGCCATCGGTGACGAGAAAGCCGTGCCCGGCGTCGGGCCCCACGGAGACGCGTCCACGGGCCGGCTTGAGCCCGACCAGCCCGCAACACGCCGCCGGGATCCGGATCGATCCGCCCCCGTCGTTGCCGTGGGCGATCGGGACCATCCCCGCGGACACCGCCGCCGCCGAGCCGCCGCTCGAGCCGCCGGGCGTGCGATCGAGCGCCCACGGGTTGGCCGTCGGCCCGAACCGTCGCGACTCGGTCGTGGGGAGGATCCCGTTCTCGGGCAGCGTCGTCTTGCCCACGATCACGAACCCGGCGTCGCGCAGCCGCCGCACCAGGAACGCGTCGCCGGCGGCCACGAAATCGCCGAAGAGGTCGCTGCACATGGTGAGCGGCATCCCGCCCACGGCCCGGTTGTCCTTGACCGCGATCGGCACCCCGGCGAACGGCCGGGGGTCGTGAGCGAAGATGGTCCGCGCCGTCTGCAGCGCCGATTCGTGCGCGACGTGGGTGAAGGCGTTGATCGTGGGCTCGAGCGCGTCGATCCGGTCAAGGGACGCCTGGACGAGCTCGACGGCGGTGAGCTCGCCGGAGCGTATGAGCGCGGCGAGCTCGATGGCGGGACGCGTGAGCAGCTCCGACACGAGCGGCACCCTACCGCGCCCCTCGCAGCGACGGGCCCAGCGCGGCAAGCGACTAGCCTGTAGCCGACCTGAGCCCCCCTCCCCAGGAGCTACACCTTTTATGAGTGCAACAGCGGAAGTTCAGTCAGGCCTCGAGGGCGTCGTCGCGTTCGCCACCGAGATCGCCGAACCGGATCGGGAGGGTGGCGCGTTGCGCTACCGCGGCGTCGACATCGAGGAACTGGTCGGCACCGTGCCGTTCGAGCAGGTGTGGGGGCTGCTCGTCGACGACTCGCTGCTGCCGGGCCTGCCGCCCGCCGAGCCCAACGCGCTCAACGTCCGCTCCGGGGACCCGCGCGTCGACGTCCAGTCGGCGCTGGCGATGCTCGGGCCGCAGTGGGGCTTCCAGCAGCTCATCGACATCTCCGACGATGAGGCCCGCGACAACCTGGCCCGTGCCTCGGTGATGGCGCTGTCCTTCGTGGCCCAATCGGCGCGTGGCATCGGCCGCCCGCCGGTCTCCCAGCGCGAGATCGACAAGGCCACCTCGATCCCCGAGCGCTTCCTCATCCGCTGGCGCGGTGAGGCCGACCCCAAGCACGTCAAGGCGATCGACGCCTATTGGAACTCGGCGGCCGAGCACGGGATGAACGCCTCCACGTTCACCGCGCGCGTCGTTGCCTCCACCGGGGCCGATGTCGCGGCCGCGCTGAGCGCGGCGGTCGGCGCCCTGTCCGGGCCGCTGCACGGCGGCGCGCCCTCCCGCGTGCTGAAGATGCTCGACGACGTCGCCGAGATGGGCGACGCCGACCGCTACGTCAAGGACATGCTCGACCGTGGCGAGCGCCTCATGGGCTTCGGGCACCGCGTCTACCGCGCCGAGGACCCGCGCGCCCGCGTCCTGCGCCGCACCGCGCATGAGATCAACGCCCCGCGCGTCGAGGTCGCCGAGGCCCTCGAGAAGGCCGCGCTGGCCGAGCTCAAGGCCCGCCGGCCCGACCGCGTGCTCGCCACCAACGTGGAGTTCTGGTCGGCGGTCGTGCTGGACTTCGCCGAGGTTCCGCCGGAGCTGTTCACGCCGATGTTCACCTGCGCCCGGACCGCCGGATGGTCGGCCCACATCATGGAGCAGAAGCGCGAGGGCCGGCTCATCCGCCCGACCGCGAAGTACGTCGGCCACGGCCCGCGGCCCCTGTCGGACCTGAGGTAAGCCGGCCCGAGCGGTCGTCAGCCGCGGTACGGGCCCTCGACGTACTGGGCCAGCATCCGGCTGGCACAGAACATCGGGCCCAGCGAGCGCAGCGACTCCCGCATCAGCTCGATCCAGCGGCTCGGGAGCCCGGAGTCGTCCCGGTCATAGAACGCGGGCAGCACCTGGTCGTCGAGCAGGTGGTGGAAGGCAATGGCATCGCGCTCGTCCTGGGCGTGGTGGTCCTGGTCCACATCGCCGGAGATGGCCCAACCGTTGGCGCCGTCGTAGGCCTCAGCCCACCACCCGTCGAGCACGCTGAGCTGGAGGCCGCCGTTGAACACGCTCTTCATCCCGCTCGTTCCGCTGGCCTCCAGCGGCGGGCGCGGCAGGTTGAGCCAGACGTCGCAACCACGCACCAGCGCCTGGCCTGAGGCGAGGTCGTAGTCGTCCAGGAAGACGACGCGCTCGCCCACCACCCGGGCGGCCTTGAGCCCGAAGACGGCCTGCAGGGTGCGCTTGGCCTCCTCGTCGCGGGGGTGGGCCTTGCCGGCGAGCACCACCTGGACGGGCCGGTCGCCGTCGAGCAGGCGCAGGGTCCAGTCCGGGTCGCGGGTGAGGATCTCCAGGCGCTTGTAGGTGGCCACGCGCCGAGCAAAGCCGATCGTGAGCACGTCGGGGTCAAAGGCACGGGCGGCGGCGTCGACGTAGCCGCGCAGGTCCCCGCGGACGAGGCGGTCAGCCACGCTGCGCGCCCGGACGAAGGTGACGAGGTCGGCCCGCTGGCGCCGGCGCGTCTGCCACAGCTCCTCGGCCGGGATCTGGTCCACGGCGGCCCACACCTCGGGCTCGGCGGCGCGCTCACACCAATCGCTGGGCAGATGGCGGTCCAGCAGCTCGCGCATCGGCCGGCCGATCCAGCTCGGGACGTGGACGCCATTGGTGACGTGGCCGATCGGGATCTCCTCGAGCGAGCGGTCGGGCCACAGCGACTGCCACATCTCGCGGGCCACCTCGCCGTGGCGGCGGCTCACCGCGTTGGCCCCGCGGCTCATCCGCAGCGCGGCCTGCGTGACGCCGAACGGCGCCCGGGCGTCGGCGCCGACGTCATGGCCGAGGGCGAGCAGCTCATCGGTGGTGAACCCCAGCTCGCCCGCCAGGCGGCTGACGGCGTCCTCGATCTCCCCCGCCGGATAGGAGTCGTTGCCCGCGGGCACCGGCGTGTGAGTGGTGAACACGGTCCGGCTGCGGGCACGCTCCAGGGCGTCTGGCTGAGACAGTCCGTCGGCTTCGCGGTATCCGCGGGCGAGCTCCAGCGGTGCCAGCGCGGCGTGGCCCTCGTTGAGGTGGATGACGCCGGGCTCATAGCCCAGCGTGCGCAGCGCCCGGACGCCGCCGACGCCGAGCAGCGAGTACTGGGCCAGCCGGGTCTGCGGATCGCCGTCGTAGAGACGGCCGGTGATCCAGCGATCCATCGGCCCGTTGTCGGCGCAGTCGGTGTCGAGCAGGAACAGGGGGATCCGGCCGACGTCGACGCGCCAGATGCGCGCCACCACGTCGTTGTCGCCGATCGGGACGGTGACCGTGACCGGGGAGGAGTCGCGGCCGGTGACCAGGGCGGCGGGTAGACGGTCGGGGTCGGTGTCGATCCAGTACTCGTGCTGCCAGCCCGAGGCGTCGATCCGCTGGCGGAAGTAGCCCTTGCGGTACATGAGCCCGACCGCGACCAGCGGGACGGCCTGGTCGGAGGCCTCCTTGAGCAGGTCGCCGGCCAGTGCCCCCAGCCCACCCGAATAGACCGGCAGCGACACGTGCACGCCGTACTCGGCGCACAGGAACCCGACGGGATGAGCCGGGTCCAGCGGCGCCCCGCCGTAGGGCCGCTCGAGGTCGGCGGCGATCTCGGCCTCCAGCGCCTGGGCTCGTGCCACGAGCTCGCGGTCGTGGGCGGCGCGCTTGAGCACCCGCGCCGGAGATTCCTGCAGCAACCGGACGGGATTGCGCATGCAGAGGTCAAAGCGCTCCGAGTCGACGCCGCGGAACAGCTCAGGGCCGCCCGGAGTCCACGCCCACCGGTAGTTGTAGGCGATGCGGGCGAGGGGCGCGAGCGCATCTGGGATGCGCTCGGCCAGATCTTCCGCAGCGGCGAGAATGTCGATCTGGCCGTCGTACTGCGTGGTGGCGTGATCCAAGAGGCGATTATCTGTCATCGGCGGCGATCAGGGCCTTCTGCCTGACCTGGCGGCAGGCGAGCACGGGCCAGTGCACAGGCTCTCCGATGGGCGACGACGCGAAACCTCATCCCCGATCAGACCGGCAATAGGATGGGCCCGGTGCGGCTCGGCGTGCTGGCCTTCGGCGACTCGATCACCAACGGCGGGGGCGAGCTCCAGTGGGGCGTGGCCCTGCAGTCGTGGGCGCAGTGGACGGCGCGAGCGCTCGGCCTGGCCTATACCTGCTACGCCACCGACGGGGCGCGCGTCGGCGACGTGCTGCACCGGCAGATCCCGGCCTTCACGGCCCGCGCGGCCCATCCCGACGCCCGCTATGAGGTCGGCTGCCTGTACATCGGCGTCAACGACGTGCGAAGCCTCGACTGGGACACCGACGCCTTCGCCGCCGACTTCGAGTCCGCCCTGCGCTTCGTCTGCGATCGCAGCGACCGCGTGCTCACGCTGACCGCCCCGCTCGGGCTCGGCCTCCCGCCCGCCGGGCCGAAGGTCGCCGAGCTCAACGCGATCGTTCGCGAGACCGCCGGCCGGGTCGGCGCCCTGGTCGTCGACCTCAGCGTGTTCGGGGCGCGCAACCATGTGATGGCCGATCGCGTGCACCCCACGGCCTTCGGGCAGATCGCGATCGCCGAGCGGGCGCTCGCCGTGCTGGAGGCCGACGGCCTGCCCGCCGCAGCGGGACCGTCATCGCTGATCGCCTATCAGACGACCCGAGTGGGGCGCCTGCGGGGCGACATGACCTACGTCTACCGCGATCTCAAGCTGCGCGCCCGCGCGGCGGCGACGCGCCGGCTGCGACGGCGCCCGCGGGGCCGCCCGTGACCGGGGGCGCTAGAAGCGCGAGGCCAGCGGGGCGGGACCGAGCGGTGGGGCGCCGCGCAGCGCCTGCGCCAGCGCGCTGACCGCGGCGAACAGCTCATCGAGCTCGCCCGCGGCCCGTTCACCCGGCACGCCCTCGGCGAAGTCCCGGGAGGACAGATAGACGGCGGTCGGCAGCGGGTGGGCGCCGAAGAAGGCCAGCACGTCGCGCAGATGACGCTCGACGCCCAGGTAGTGGTGATCGCTGGCGCCCATGGCCACGATCCCCACCGGCGTGCCGCGGAGCGCCGCCACGGGGACGTGGTCGAGCAGGTTCTTGAGCGCGCCGGTGAGCGACCCGCGGTAGACCGGCGTCGCGAGCACCACGCCGTCGGCGCCGGCGATCGCGGCCACCACCCGCGCCGTGTCGTCATCCAGCGCCTCGGGCGGCCGGCCGTCAGCCCAGGCGATCCGCTGCCCGCCGAGGTCGATGAGCTCGATCCGCGCGGGGGGCGGAGCTTTCCGCGGCGCGCTCCACCGCGTCCGAGAGCGCGCGGTGCAGCCGCCCGGGCGGCGTCACGCTGCCCAGCACGACGGTGATCTGGAGCGGATTCTCAGGCATCGCGCCGCTCAAACTACACTAAATCAATTGAGTTTATGTGCTACAACCCACTAAGGGACATGACCTCGTCGACCTACGTGAGATGGCCCGCCGCGGCAGCGGGCCGCGGGTCAGGAGCCGGACGCGAGCACGGACCGCCCCCCGCCGGCGGCGTGGACCCCGACGGCCTGCGCGCGGCGATGGGCCAATTCGCGACCGGCGTCACGGTCATCACCACCCGTGACCAGGCCGGTCGGCCGTTCGGCACCACCGCCAACGCGGTCAGCTCGGTGTCGCTGCGCCCACCGCTCGTCCTCGCCTGCCTGCGCCGCGAGTCAGAGACGCTCGCGGCCCTGCTCGAGCGTCGCCGCTTTGCCATCAACGTCCTGCACAGCTCGCAATCCGAGCTGTCTGACCGCTTCGCCCGGCGCGCCGCCACCGACACCTGGGATGCGGTCGCGCACCGCACCCCCAATGGCATCCCTGTGCTGGAGGGGTCGATCGCGACGCTCGAGTGTGATCTGCACGACGTGGCCGACGGCGGTGATCACGCGGTGGTCGTCGGGCACGTCGTCGCCCTCGAGCACGGTCCCGAGACCGACGCCGAGCCCCTCCTCTTCTACGCCGGCGCCTACCGGCGGCTCGGCGGACCGCCGCCGGCGCCCGTCGTGCCCGAGCCCACCGAGGTGGCGCTCCCGTCCCGCGACGGGCCGTTGCGGATGCTCACCCTCTCCGAGGATGAGGAGACGACGAGCGTCGCGGTGATCACCGGCGACCCGCGGGGGCGGCGAGGCGTGCTCGTCTACGCCCACGTCCCCTGCCTCCTCGGCGACGCCCTGGGCAGCACCGCGTGCGCGGGCCGAGCCCGGCTGGACGCCGCGATGGCGCTCATGCGGCGCGAGGGCCACGGAGCCGCGGTCTACCACCGCGACGCCGGAACGGGCCTCGAGGCCTGCGGCTGCGCCCTGGGGGCCCAGGCGTCCACCGCACTGACAGACGGCGCCGTCCAAGCGCTCGCGCAGGCCGTGAACGCGCTGGACCTGAGCGCCGTGCGCCTCATCTGTGCGCCTACCGACGGCCGGCGAGCCGGCCGGGCCGGTGTGCCCATCGGCGAGCTCATCGATGCCGGCGCACTGGTCTGAGCCGACATCCGCAGGCAGACCCCCCAACGAAACCCATTGGAGGCTTGACCCGCATGCCCACCGACCCGAGAACCGACCCCCTGCGCTTTGCCTACTGGGTGCCCAACGTCAGCGGCGGCCTGGTCACGAGCACCATCGAGCAGCGCACGGACTGGAGCTTTGAGTACAACCGCAGGCTCGCAAGGCTCGCCGAGCGGGCCGGGTTCGAGTACGCGCTCAGCCAGGTCCGCTACACCGCCAGCTACGGCGCCGAGTTCCAGCACGAGTCCACCAGCTTCAGCCTCGCCCTCCTGCTGGCCACCGAGCGACTCAAGCTCATCGCCGCGATCCACCCGGGCCTGTGGCACCCGGGCGTGCTGGCCAAGTGGGTGGCCACCGCCGACCACCTGTCCGGGGGGCGGGTCGCGGTCAACGTCGTCTCGGGCTGGTTCAAGGACGAGTTCCGTCAGCTCGGCGAGCCGTGGCTCGAGCATGACGAGCGCTACCGGCGCAGCGCCGAGTTCATCCAGGCGCTCAAGCTCATCTGGAGCGAGGACGAGGCCAATCTGGCCGGCGACTTCTACCGGATCCGCGACTTCTCACTCAAGCCCAAGCCGCTCTCGTGGCCGGGACGGCCGCACCCCGAGATCTTCCAGGGCGGCAACTCGACCGCGGCCCGCCATAACGGCGGGCGGCTCTCTGACTGGTACTTCTCGAACGGGAAGTCGTTCGACGGGTCCGCGAGCAGCTCGAGGACCTGCGGCAGATCGCCGCGGCGGCGGGGCGCACCGAGGGCCCCCGCTTTGGTCTCAACGGGTTCGTGATCGTGCGCGACACCGAGCAGGAGGCCCGGGATACCCTGCGCGAGATCATCGCCAAGGCCCACGTCGAGGCCGTGGAGGGCTTCGGCGCCGCGGTCAAGCAGGCCGGCCAGTCCACCTCGGACAAGCAGGGGATGTGGGCCGATTCCAGCTTCGAGGACCTGGTTCAATACAACGACGGCTTTCGCACACAGCTGATCGGGACCCCCGAGCAGGTGGCGCGGCGGATCGTCGAGTACCGGGGACTGGGCGTGGATCTGATTCTGGCGGGCTTCCTGCATTACCACGAAGAGATCGAGCGCTTCGGGCGCGACGTGCTGCCGATCGTGCGTGAGCTGGAGGTCGAGGCCGGGCTCGATCGGGATGCCGTGCCGGACCCCGCGGCCGGGCTGACCGAGACCGAGCACCTGGCGCATGTCGGCGCCTGACCGCCTGGCCACGTCCCGTCTCGCCACCCACGCGGACGCGGTTGCCGCCGCCCATGCCTTCGCGGACTCGATCGCCGAGGGCGTGATCGAACGCGACCGCTCGGGCGCGGCGCCCCACGAGGAGATGGCGCGCTTTGATGCGAGCGGGCTGCTGGGGATCACCGTGCCCCACGCGGAGGGCGGCCCGGCGCTCGGGCCCTCCACGCTGGCCGAGGTGACACGCGTGATCGCCGCGGTCGATCCGGCGATCGCGCAGACACCCCAGGCCCACTACCTGTTCGTTGACGTCGTGGCCCTCCTGGGCACCGAGACCCAGAAGCGCCGGCTGCTGGGCGAGGTGCTGGCGGGGGCGCGGATCGGCAACGCGCTGGCCGAGCGCGGGACCACCCACGCCCAGGACCTCAAGACGCGGCTGCTCACCGACGAGGGCGGCGCCCTGCGCCTGCAGGGCCGCAAGTACTACTGCACCGGGACGCTGACCGCGCGATGGATCGCCGTCACCGCCCTCGACGAGCGCGATCGGCTGGTGGTCGTGTTCGTCGGCCGCCACGACGAGGGGGTGACCGTCACCGAGGACTGGAACGTGATGGGACAGCGGGCCACGGTCAGCGGCACCACGGACTTCGAGAACGTGACGGTTGATCCCGCGCTCGTGCTGCCCTACTGGACCGCGTTCGCCGGGCCCCAGGCGCTCGGGTCACGCGCCCAGCTCATACACGCCGCCATCGAGGTGGGGATCGCCGGCGGCGCGCTGCGTGACGCCCGGGCCTTCCTGCGCGACAAGGCGCGCCCGTTCTTCGAGGCGGTCCGGGGCGGCTGGGCCCAGAAGGCCTCGGATGACCCCCACTCGCTGCTGCGCTACGGGCGGCTGGCCACCCAGGTCCGCGCCGCCGAGGCGATGCTGCAGTGGGCTGCCCGCGAGCTCGACGCGATCGGCCTGAACCCCTGCGATGCGGAGGCGGCAGCCCGGGGCTCGCTGGCCGTCGCCCAGGCCAAGGCGTTCGGCTCCGAGGTGGCGGTGACCGTGGCCTCGGAGCTCTTCGCACTGTCGGGCGCGAGCGCCGCGGACGCCAAGTACGACCTCGACCGCCACTGGCGCAACGCTCGCACCCACAGCATCCACGACCCGGCTGACTGGAAGTACCACCACGTGGCCCAGTACGAGGTCAATGGGGTGCTGCCGCCCAATCACGCCCAGCTGTAGCGCTGCGGTCCGATGATTGGGTGACTGCCGATCTGGGGCGTCTGCCCTGGGTATCAGCGCACGTCAACGGCGGGCTTGGGATGGCGGGGTCGGAGCGCAAATGGCCGCCTTTGCAGGGGGCTTTTGGTAGATATCCCCGCTCACAGACGGAAGATCTACCAAAGGGCCGCCCGCGGGCCGCGACCACCCTCCCGCGCCGCTCTCGATAGTCCGCCGTTGACGTGCGCTGATACCCAGGGCAGACCTACCAAGGACTCAACCAGAGCCGCGTAGCCGCCCGGACTCCTCTGTCGCCGCCCGCAACCTCTGGGCCAGTGCCGGTGTCAGCGCGCCACGCCGCATCTCCCAGCGCCAGCTCCCCCCGGCGCTGCCCGGCGCGTTCATGCGCGCTTCAGAACCCAGCCCCAGCGCGTCCTGGGCCTGGATCATCGCGATCATGGCCGGGGAGGAGAAGACGTAGCGGATCAGGCCCCACCACGGGCGGCGGCGGTCCGTGAAGCCCAGCCGCGCCACCTCGGAGTCCACGAACGCGCGCTGGCGCTCGCCCAGGGACTCCAGCCACCCCCGCGCGGTGTCCTGATCGTGGGTGGAGGTGTAGACGACCCGGTCGACGGTGTGGTTGGCCAGGCGATGGGTGCTGCGCGGCTCGTCAGGGTCCATGCCGAACTGGATGACGAGCATCCCGGGCAGGCCCACCTGCCGGCGCAGCCGCTCGACGGGCTCGGTGATGACGCCGAGGTCCTCGGCCACGAGCGGCAGCGCACCGAGCTCGCGCGCCAGAGCCCGGAACAGCGCGATCCCCGGCCCGCGCTTCCATGAGCCTCCACGCGCGGTGCGCGCCCGGGCCGGAACGGCCCAATAGGCCACCAGCCCGCGGAAGTGGTCGATCCGCGCAAGGTCGAAGAGGTCCAGCGTGCGCCGCACCCGCTCCACCCACCAGCGGTAGCCGCGGCGCTGGAGCGCCGGCCAGTCGTACAAAGGGTTGCCCCAGTGCTGCCCGTCACGGTTGTATGCATCGGGCGGGGCCCCGGCGACCAGCCCGGCCTGGAACAGCTCGGGGTGAAACCGGTGGTCGGCGCCCCCGGGCGAGACGTAGATGGCGACGTCGCCGAGGATCCGCACCCCGCGCTCGGCGGCATAGGCGCGCAGCGCACCCCACTCGCGATCGAAGCGCACCTGGTCAGCGACGGCGCCACGGCCGGCGAACCGCTCCCAATCGCCGATCCAGTACGCGTTGCGCTCCCGGAAGGCACTGAGCTCGGGCGCCGACACCGCCGCGCGCGGGTCAGCCAACAGGCCCCGCCAGGCCGCGAACGCGCTGCTGGACTTGTACGGGGACCGGTAGCGGTCGGGCGGACCCAGCGGCAGCACCTGCCACCACGACTGGCCGGCCGCGGCGAGCCAGTCCACGAACCGGTAGGCCTCGCTGCCGAGCCGCCCACCGGGAAGCGAGGTGATGTGGAGCTGGACCCCGCTCGATCTCGGCCATTCGTTCACGAGCGTTTCACGAGCGGAGGTTTACCCGATGGCGTGGGATGGATACCTTCCAGACCAGTGAGCATCCGGACTTCAGACACCGAGACGGGTCCGGCGTCGAGGGCGGGCGGGAGCCGGTTCCCCGTGCCGGACGCCGCACAGCAGGCGCCGCGCCGGATCGTCATCCAGTTTCCCCAGCCCGCCGTTGACGGCGGCCGCTACCCCGCCAAACGGTGCGTCGGGGACATCGTCGACGTCGAGGCCGACGTCTTCCGCGACGGCCATGAGCTCATCCGCGCCGTCATCCGCTATCGCGGCCCCGGCGAGGAGCAATGGCATGAGGTCGGACTGCGCCGGATCGACGCCCATCTGGGCGGCGTGCGCTGGGCGGGTCAGTTCAGGGTGGACCGGCAGGGCGCCTGGCAGTACACGATCGAGGCCTGGACCGACGTCTTCGGCACCTGGCGCGACGAGCTCCAGCGCAAGGTCAACGCCCATCAGCACGACCTCTCCGGCGAGCTGTCCGAGGGCCGCGTGCTGCTCGAGGCCGCCGCCGAACGCGCCCGGGACCCCGCCGGGCGCAAGCTGATCGAGCACGCGGTCCAGCAGCTGTCCGATCCCGCGGTGCCCGAGAGCGCCCAGCACGACGTCGCCCTCGGCGAGGAGCTCGCGCTCGCCATCGAGCACGAGCAGGAGCGCCACGGCAACGTCACCCTCGATCAGCCCCTGACCATCGAGGTCGACCGCCTCCGCGCCCGCTTCGGCGCCTGGTATGAGATGTTCCCCCGCTCGTGGGGCGGCCTGCGGGGCGTCGAGGCGCAGCTGCCCACGCTGGCCGAGCTCGGCTTCGACATCATCTACCTGCCCCCGATCCACCCGATCGGGCTCACCAACCGCAAGGGGCGCGACAACGCGCTCACCGCGGCCCCCGGCGATCCGGGCTCCCCCTGGGCGATCGGCGATGCCACGGGTGGCCACGACGCCATCCACGCCGAGCTCGGCACCGAGGACGACCTGCGCTCGCTCACCGGCGCGGCGGCGGGCTTCGGCATCGACATCGCGCTGGACTTCGCGGTGCAGTGCAGCGCTGACCATCCGTGGCTGACCGAGCACCCCGAGTGGTTTCACCGCCGGCCCGACGGCACCCTGAAGTACGCCGAGAACCCGCCCAAGCGCTACCAGGACATCTACAACGTCAACTGGGAGACGCCTGACTGGCGCAATCTGTGGCAGGCGCTGCTCGACGCGATGCTCAAGTGGGTGGACCTCGGCGTCAAGGTGTTCCGCGTCGACAACCCCCACACCAAGCCGTTCGCCTTCTGGGCGTGGGTGATCGACGAGGTCCACGCCCGCGACCGCGACATCCTGTTCCTCGCCGAGGCGTTCACCAAGCGCGCGGTCATGCGCCACCTGGGCAAGCTCGGCTTCAGCCAGTCCTACACGTACTTCACGTGGAAGAACGCCCGCTGGGAGCTGACCGAGTACGTCACCGAGCTGGCCACGTCCGGCGAGGCGGAGTACTTCCGCCCCAACTTCTTCGCCAACACGCCCGACATCCTGCACGAGTACCTCCAGCACGGCGGCCCGGCGGCCTTCGAGTCGCGGCTCGTGCTGGCGGCGACGCTCAGCCCCACCTACGGCCTCTACTCCGGATACGAGCACTTCGAGAACGAGCCGGTCCGGCCGGGCTCTGAGGAGTACATGCACTCCGAGAAGTACGAGATCAAGCAGCGCGCCCTCGATGGGCCGCTGCTGCCGATGATCGCCCGGCTCAACCAGATCCGCCGCGAGAACGCGCCGCTCCAGGAGCTGTCGAACATCACCTTCCTCGACACCCATAACGACGCGCTCATCGCCTACGCCAAGCAGACGCGCGGCGAGACCATCGTCTGCGTGGTCAACCTCGACCCCCACCAGGGCCAGCAGGGTGTGGCGGTGATCCCGGCGAGCCTCGGGCTGCCGCCCTCGTTCACCGTCCACGACGAGCTGTCGGGCGAGCGCTACCAGTGGCGGATCGGGCACAACTATGTGGCGCTGACCCCGGGCGTCCGCCAAGCACACGTGCTCCGCGTCGAGCGATGAGTGCGGGCCCCCCGACACTGACGCACCTGCTCGCGCGGGAGCCGCGGCCCACCGCCGCCACCGGCACGTCAGCGGCACAGACCCCCGTGCCCAACCAGGCCTACCACTGGTTCGAGGCCGAGCCGCTGTGGTTCAAGCGCGCGGTCTTCTACGAGATCCACATCCGCGGCTTCTTCGATGGCAACGGCGACGGCTCCGGCGACTTCCGCGGGCTCACCGAGAAGCTCGAGTACCTTCAGTGGCTCGGCATCGACTGCATCTGGCTGCTGCCCTTCTACGAGTCCCCGCTGCGCGACGGCGGTTATGACATCTCGGACTTCACGCGGGTGCACCCCGACTACGGGACGGTCGACGACGTCAAAGATCTGATCGACGCCGCCCACGCGCGGCGCATCCGCGTCATCGCCGACCTGGTCATGAACCACACCTCCAGTGACCACCCGTGGTTCCAGGAGAGCCGCACCGGCGGTCCCGACGGGCCCAAGCGCGACTGGTACGTGTGGTCTGACACAGATGAGCGCTACCAGGACGCGCGCATCATCTTCACTGACACCGAGGTCTCCAACTGGACCTATGACCCGGTGGCCGGCGCGTATTACTGGCACCGCTTCTTCTCCCACCAGCCCGACCTCAACTACGACAACCCCGAGGTCCACGAGGCCATGTCCGGCGTGCTGCGCTTCTGGCTTGACATCGGGCTGGACGGCTTTCGCCTGGACGCCGTGCCCTACCTGTACGAGCGGGAGGGCACGATCTGCGAGAACCTGTCCGAGACGCACGCGTACCTCAAGAAGGTCCGCCGGGAGATCGAGGAGGACTACCCCGACCGGGTCCTGCTCGCCGAGGCCAACCAGTGGCCGGCCGACGTCGTCGAGTACTTCGGCGATGGCGACGAGTGCCAGATGTGCTTCCACTTCCCCGTGATGCCGCGCATGTTCATGGCGGTCCGCCGCGAGGAGGCCACGCCGATCTACGAGATCCTCGAGAACACCCCGGCCATCCCCCAAAACTGTCAGTGGGGACTGTTCCTGCGCAACCACGACGAGTTGACCCTGGAGATGGTCACCGACGAGGAGCGCGACTACATGTATTCCGAGTACGCCAAGGACCCGCGGATGAAGATCAACCTCGGGATCCGCCGGCGCCTGGCGCCGCTGCTGGACAACGGCCGCGACGAGATCCAGCTCATGACCGCGATCCTGTTCAGCCTCCCCGGCTCGCCGGTTCTCTACTACGGTGATGAGATCGCGATGGGAGACAACATCTTCCTCGGCGACCGCGACGGCGTGCGGACGCCCATGCAGTGGACGGTCGATCGCAACGGCGGCTTCTCCCGCGCCGACTTCGCCCAGCTGTACGCCCCGCCGCTCATGGACCCGGTGTACGGCTTCCAGGCGGTCAACGTCGAGGCGCAGCTGCGCACGCCCACCTCTCTGCTGCGGTGGATGCACCGCTTCATCGCCCTGCGCAAGGAGCATCCGGTGTTCGGGCTGGGGACGTACGAGCCGATCGAGACGTCCAACCCGCGGATCTTCGCGGTGCTGCGGCGCTTCGAGGACGACCTCGTGCTCTGCGTGCACAACCTGGCGCGCTCGGCGCAGGCGGTAGAGCTCGACCTCTCGGCCCACGTCGGGCGCTCCCCGGTCGAGCTGTTCGGTCGCAGCCGCTTCCCCCGGATCGGCGAGCTGAAATACCTGTTGACGCTCGCTCCGCGCGGCTTCTACTGGTTCCAGCTCGTCCAGGAGGGGGAGGACGCGATCGGATGACCGACGTGAGCAACCCCGCAAAGGCCGAGATCGAGCGCCTGGATCCGGACAGCGTGTCGGCGTGGCTGGAGGGCCAGCGCTGGTACGCGTCCAAGTCCCGCCACGTCACTGGCCTCCAGGTGGAGGAGAGCGTGGCCATCGCCGACACACCCCCTCTCATCATCACCCTCGTCCAGGCGCGGTTTGCCTCCGGCAGCCATGAGCTCTACCAGCTGCCGTTCGCGCTGCTCGCGGCTGACCAGGTGGGCGACCGCCCCGTGGTCTGCGCCACCAAGAGCTGGACGGCGGTGGACGCCGTTGCCGACCCGGAGCTCGTGCGTGAGCTGCTGCGCCAGATCGACGCCGAGCAGACGATCGAGGGCGAGGGTGGGAGCTTCCGCTTCCAGCGCGTGGAGCTGAGCGGCCCGCTGCCGCTGGACGCCCCGGTGCGCCCGATGGGCGTCGAGCAGTCCAACTCGTCGATCGTGTTCGGCGACGAGACGGTGCTCAAGGTCTTCCGGCGCCTTGAGCCCGGCATCAATCCCGAGCTCGAGGTGCTCCAGTTCCTCACCCGCCGGGAGTTCGCCAACATCGCCCCCCTGCAGGGGTGGTACGAGTACGAGGGCAAGTCCTTTGGCGCCACGCTGGGCGTGGCCCAGCGCTTCTTCGGAGACGCCATCGGCGGCTGGGAGCTCGTCCTGGACCAGATCGCCACCGATCCGGCAGCCCTGCTGCCCGAGCTCGGCAGCCTCGGCGCCGTCACCGCGCAGCTGCACAACGCGCTGGCCTCTGACTCCAGCGACCCGGCCTTCAGCCCGGAGGAGCCCAGCGCCGAGTCGATGTCGCTGCTCACGGCGACGATCGACGAGGACATCGAGCGCGTGTTCGTGCGCCTGCCCGACGACGAGCGGGTCGCCGCCATCGCCGGCCGCGGCCAGGACGTGCGCGAGCAGATCGCCATGAGGGCGCAGACGGGGGTCGGGGGGCGCGCCATCCGCACCCACGGCGATTACCACCTGGGCCAGACGCTGCACATGCCGGGAGGCTGGCTCATCATCGACTTCGAGGGCGAGCCGGCCCGCCCCCTGTTCGAGCGCCGTCAGAAGCGCAGCCCGCTGCGCGACGTGGCGGGGATGCTCCGCTCGCTCGCATACGCCGCCTCGGCCGCCGAGATCATGCGCGGGGTGCCGGCGCCGGGCCAGTTCGAGGAACAGGCCCGCGCCATCTTCCTCGAGAACTACTTCGCCCACATCGACCAGGCCCTGCTGCCCGGCGGCGACGCGGCCATCGGAAACATGCTGGCTATCTTCGAGCTCGAGAAAGCTATCTACGAGCTCCAGTACGAGCTGGACAACCGGCCGGATTGGTTGCCGATCCCCGTCGCGGGTATCGCCCGCCTCCTGGAGGCCGCATGACCACCATCGCCAAGAACGACCTCGACGCCCTCGTGCGCCGGGAGCACCCCGAGCCCCACTCCATCCTGGGCGCCCACCCCTCTGAGGGTGGCGGCGTCGTCGTGCGGGCGCTGCGCCCGTCGGCGGAGTCTGTCGCGGTCAAGCCCAGCCGCGGCAAGAGCGTGCCGATGACCGAGATCCACCCGGGCGGCATCTTCGAGGCCGAGCTCGAGGACGCCGAGCTGCCGCTGAAGTACAAGCTCAAGGTCGACTACGGCTCGGCCGGCAAGTTCACCATCCTGGACCCCTACGCGTTCCTCCCGACGATCGGAGAGCTGGACCTCCATCTCATGGGCGAGGGCCGCCACGAGGAGCTCTACGAGCGCCTCGGCGCCCACGTCATCGAGCACGACGGCGCGCAGGGAACCGCGTTCGCGGTGTGGGCCCCGGCGGCCCGCGCGGTGAGCGTCGTCGGCGACTTCAACTCCTGGGACGGCCGCCTCCATCCGATGCGCTCGATGGGCACGAGCGGGATCTGGGAGCTGTTCCTTCCCGACGTCGGCGCGGGCCAGCGTTACAAGTACGAGATCCTCACCCAGGACGGCGAGGTCCTGCTCAAGGCCGACCCCTACGCCCAGGAGACGGAGGTCCCGCCCAAGACCGCCTCGGTCATCCATACGCCGGGGCACGTGTGGAGCAAGAAGGACGCCAAGTTCCTATCCGAGCGGACCACGGACCAGCCACTGGCGGAGCCGGTGTCGATCTACGAGGTCCATCTCGGCTCATGGCGCCTGAACTCGCTGGAGGACAACCGCCCGCTCACCTACTCAGAGCTCGCCGACGAGCTGTCGGCCTACTGCGAGGACATGGGGTTCACCCACGTCGAGCTGCTCCCGGTGATGGCCCATCCGTTCACCGGCTCGTGGGGCTACCAGGTCACCGGTTACTACGCCCCCACCCCCCGCTACGGCTCGCCCGACGACCTGCGCGCGTTCATCGACAAGATGCACGCCAAGGGCATCGGCGTGCTGCTGGACTGGGTGCCCGCGCACTTCCCCCGCGACGAGTTCGCCCTGGCCCGCTTCGACGGCACCGCGCTCTACGAGCACGCCGACCCGCGCCGTGGCTCCCATCCGGACTGGGGCACGCTGGTCTTCAACTTCGGGCGCTATGAGGTCCGCAACTTCCTCATCTCCAACGCTCTGTTCTGGCTGCGCGAGTACCACGTCGACGGCATCCGGGTCGACGCCGTGGCCTCGATGCTCTACCTCGACTACTCGCGGCGCGAGGGGGAATGGGTCCCCAACCAGTTCGGCGGGCGCGAGGATCTCGACGCGGTCGCGTTCCTCAAGGAGCTCAACGAGGTCATGTACGGCCGCGAGCCCGGGATCATCTCGGCCGCCGAGGAGTCGACCGCCTGGCCGGGAGTGTCACGGCCGACGTACCTGGGCGGGCTGGGCTTTGGCTTCAAATGGAACATGGGCTGGATGCACGACACGCTCGGTTACTTCCAGCAGGACGCGATCTACCGGCGCTACCACCACCACGAGCTGACCTTCAGCCTCATGTACGCGTTCTCAGAGAACTTCGTGCTGCCGCTGTCCCACGACGAGGTGGTGCACGGCAAGGGCTCGCTGTACTCAAAGATGGGCGGCGGCGACCGTTGGCAGAAGCTGGCCAACCTCCGCGCGCTGTACGCCTACATGTGGGCGCACCCCGGCAAGAAGCTGCTGTTCATGGGCTGCGAACTGGCCCAGCAGGCGGAGTGGAGCCACGAGCGCTCGCTGGATTGGCATCTGCTCGAGCGGCCCGAGCACGCGGGCATCCAGTCGCTGGTGCGCGACCTCAATCGCCTCTACCGCTCAGAGCCGGCCATGTACGAGCTGGACTCCGACCCGGCCGGGTTCTGGTGGCTGGAGCCCAACGACGCCGACAACAACGTCCTGGCCTTCGCGCGCCAATCACGCGAGGGCGACCGCGTGGTGGTGTTCATCGCCAACCTCTCGCCGGTCCCACGCGAGAACTACCGCCTGGGGCTGCCGCGCTCGGGCCGGTGGCGCGAAGCGCTGAACACGGACTCGGCCTACTACGGCGGCAGCGACGTCGGCAACCTGGGAGGCGTGCAGCCCGAGCCGATCCCGTGGCACAACCAGCCCTTCTCGGCTGAGGTCACCCTGCCCCCGCTGGCCGCACTCTGGCTCGTTCCCGAGGAGTGACGCCGCACCACTGCGTCCGCCGCGCGCGGACTAGCCTCATGCCCCATGTCGATGAGTAGCGCGTCGGAGACCGACGAGCCGTACCCCTGGGAACGCCCGCTCGGCGCGCGTCAGCTCGACGACGAGCGCGCCGAGTTCCGTGTCTGGGCACCGCGCGCAGCGGCCCCGGTCGTCAAGGTCGACGGCGTGCGCCACGCCATGATCGACGTCGGTCTCGGGATGTGGGAGGCGATCGTCCCCGCCGCGCCGGGCAGCGACTACGTCTACGTGATCGACGGCGAGGACCTGCCCGACCCTGCCTCGCGCTGGCAGCCGGAGGGACTGCGCGGGCCCTCGCGCGTGCTGGACACCCGCCGCCTGGCCATGGGGCGGCGCGGCGGCTTTGAGGCGCCCGCGCTCGAGGACCTGCTCATCTACGAGCTGCACATCGGCACCTTCACGCCCGAGGGGACATTCGCGGCCGCGGCCGAGCGCATGGCCGGCCTCGCCGATCTCGGCGTCACCGCGGTGGAGATCATGCCCGTGGCCGAGTTCCCCGGCGCGCGGGGCTGGGGCTATGACGGCGTCTACATCTCGGCCGCCCAGTCCTCGTACGGCGGCCCGCTGGAGCTGGCCGCGTTCGTCGCCGAGGCCCACCGCCACGGCCTGGCGGTGATCCTCGACGTCGTCTACAACCACCTCGGCGCGTCGGGCGCCGCGGCGATCGAGGCCTTCGGGCCCTACTTCACCGCCAAGTACGAGACGCCGTGGGGCAAGGCCATGAACTTCGACGACGCCGACTGCGACGCGGTGCGCGAGTGGGTGTGCCAGAGCGCGGAGGGCTGGGTGCGTGACTTCGGGATCGACGGGCTGCGGCTCGACGCCATCCACGCGATCTTCGACCAGAGCCCCGAGCACATCGTCGCCGCCGTGGCCCGGCGCGTCCATGCCGTCAACCCGCGCCACTACGTGATCGCCGAGTCCGGGCTCAACGACCCGATCGTCATGCGCCCTCCCGAGCGCGGAGGGTGGAACTGCGACGCCGCCTGGGCCGACGACTTCCACCACGCGCTTCGCACGCTCATCACCGAGGACCGCGACGGCTACTACGCCGACTTCGGCTCCGTGGCCCAGCTGGCCAAGGCCTTTCACCGCCCCCACGTCGACGATGGCGAGTACTCCCCCTTTCGGCGCCGCCGCTTCGGCGCGCCGGCCGAGGACCTGCCGCCCGAGCGCTTCGTCGTCTTCTCCCAGAACCACGACCAGGTCGGCAACCGCGCCTACGGGGACCGCATGCCCGCCACCGCCCGCCCGCTGGCGGCCTTCTGCACCCTGCTCTCCCCGTTCGTGCCGATGCTGTTCATGGGCGAGGAGTACGGCGAGCTGGCTCCGTTTCAGTACTTCACCAGCCACATCGACCCTGACATCGCCGAGGCGACGCGGGAGGGGCGGCGCAGCGAGTTCTCCGCCTTCGCCCAGTTCGCCGCCGAGGTCCCCGACCCTGAGGACCCGCGGACGTTCGAGCGCTCCAAGCTCACCCGCCAGGCCGATCAGGGCCTGGCCCGCCTGTACCGGGAGCTGATCGCGGCCCGCAAGAAGCTACCCCGCGGCACGCCACGGGAGATCGAGTACGACGAGCGCTTCCTCTGGCTGGTCGTGCGCCGCGGCCCCTTCGAGCTGGCCTGCAACTTCGGCTCGGGCCCGGTCACCATTCCCTGTCAGGGCGAGAAGATCGAGCTGAGCGCGGGAGGGGACGCGCATCTCAGCGGCGGTTCGCTCAAACTCTCCCCCATGGCGGGAGCGCTGGTTCAGTGACCGAGGTGTGGCCGGGACGGCCCTTCCCGCTCGGCGCTGTCTGGGACGGGCAGGGCACGAACTTCAGCCTGTTCTCCGAGCATGCCGAGCGTGTCTGCCTGTGCCTGTTCGACGACGAGGGCAACGAGACCCAGCTCGACGTGGGCGGGCGCCGCGCGCACAACTGGCATTGCTACCTGCCCGGGGTCGGGCCGGGCCAGCGCTACGGGTTTCGCGTGCACGGGCCCTACGCGCCCCAGGAGGGCCTGCGCTTCAACCCCAACAAGCTCCTGCTCGACCCTTACGCCAAGGCCATCGACGGCGTTGTGGACTGGGCCCATGACGCCAACGTCCTGCCCTACGTGCCGCCCGACAGCCTCGAGAACGCCGAGGAGGCCGACCTCGAGCTCGACGACGAGGACGACGCCGGCGCCGTCCCCAAGTCCGTCGTCATCGACGACAGCTTCGACTGGCAGGGCGACCGCCTGCCTCAGACCCCGTTCGCGGACACGATCATCTACGAGACCCACGTCAAGGGGTTCACGATGACCCACCCCGACGTCCGCGACGACCTGCGCGGCACCTACGCCGGGCTCGCCTCCGAGCCGGCGCTGGCCTACCTCAAGGATCTCGGGGTGACCGCGGTCGAGCTGCTGCCCATCCACCACATCTGCGACGAGTCGTTCCTGCACGAGCGGGGGCTGCACAACTACTGGGGCTACAGCACGATCGGCTATCTCGCGCCGCACTCGGAGTACGCGGCCACCGGCCGGCGCGGGGAGCAGGTGCGCGAGTTCAAGGGCATGGTCAAGGCGCTGCATCAGGCCGGCATCGAGGTGATCCTCGACGTCGTCTACAACCACACCGCCGAGGGCAACCACCTGGGGCCGATGCTGTCATTCAAGGGCGCCGACAACTCGAGCTACTACCGGCTGATGCCCGACGACCCGCGCCACTACATGGACTTCACCGGGACCGGCAACTCGCTGAACCCGGTCCATCCCGCGGTGCTGCGCATGATCATGGACTCGCTGCGCTACTTCGTCATCGACTGCCACGTCGACGGCTTCCGCTTTGACCTGGCCTCGGCCCTGGCCCGCGAGTTCTATGACGTCGACCGCCTCTCGGCCTTCTTCGACACGATCCACCAGGACCCCGTCCTGTCCCAGGTCAAGCTCATCGCCGAGCCATGGGACGTCGGCCCCGGCGGCTACCAGGTGGGCAACTTCCCCATCCTGTGGTCGGAGTGGAACGGCGTCTACCGCGACACCATGCGCGACTTCTGGCGCGCCTCGGCCAGCGTGGGCCAGTTCGCCGAGCGCCTCTCGGGCTCGGCTGACCTGTACGAGTCAGACGGCCGCGACCCGTTCGCCTCGATCAACTTCATCACCGCCCACGACGGCTTCACCCTGCGCGACCTCGTCTCCTACAACGCCAAGCACAACGACGACAACCAGGAGGACAATCGCGACGGCACCGATGACAACCGCTCGTGGAACTGCGGCGCCGAGGGCGACACCGACGACCCCGCCATCACCGAGCTGCGCCGCCGTCAGCAGCGCAACTTCCTCACCACGTTGTTCGTCTCCCAGGGGACGCCCATGCTGCTGGGCGGCGACGAGCTGTGCCGGACCCAGGGCGGCAACAACAACGGCTGGTGCCAGGACAACGAGATCAGCTGGTATGACTGGGATCCCGACGAGGACGCCCGTCAGATGCGGGAGTTCACCCAGCGGCTCATCCGCCTGCGGCGCGAGCACTGCACGTTCCGGCGCGAGACGTTCCTGCGCGGCCAGCCGGTCAACGACTCGCCGCTGCCCGACGTGTGGTGGTTCCGCGTCGACGGCCGGCGGATGACCAGCCGCGACTGGGAGCACGGCGAGGCGGTACTGGGCATGTTCCTCAACGGCCAGGCGATCGCCAGCCCCGGCCCGCACGGCGAGGAGGTCGAGGATGACTCGTTCGTGCTGCTGTTCAACGCCCACGCCGAGGACCGGGAGTTCAAGCTGCCGCGCCGGCGCATGGGCGCGCGCTGGGAGCTCGAGCTCTGCACCGCGGACCCGACCGCCGAGCCGGGCAGCGTCTCGTACGGCGCCGCGGAGCTCATCAACGTCATCGCGCACTCGATCACGATCCTGCGGCGGGTGACCTGAAGGTGAGCGGCGCGGTGACGCTGCGGGCCACCTATCGCCTGCAGCTCACGCCTGATTTCGGGTTCGACGCCGCACGGGCTCGGATCCCCTACCTGCGCGACCTGGGCATCTCGCACCTGTACCTGTCGCCGTCGCTACAGGCCAGGGCCGGCTCCACGCACGGTTACGACGTGGTCGACCCCACGCGGATCTCCGACGACCTAGGGGGCGAGGCCGCGTTCCGCGCGCTGGCCGACGCCGCCCACGCGGCCGGGCTGGGGATCGTGCTCGACCTCGTGCCCAACCACATGGCCACCGACGACGCCAACCGGTTCTGGTCAGATCCGGGGTTGCGCGAGCGGTTCTTCGACGTCGATCCCGCCACCGGCCGTCACCGCCGCTTCTTCGACATCGACGATCTCGCCGGTGTGCGCCAGGAGGACCCGGAGGTGTTCGAGACCACCCACGCGCTGGCGTTATCGCTGGTCCGCGAGGGCGTCGTGGATGCCCTGCGGATCGACCATCCCGACGGGCTGGCCGACCCGGCGCAGTACTTCGCCCGCCTGCGCGCGGGCGGTGCCCGGACGGTATGGATCGAGAAGATCCTCGAACCGTCCGAGACGCTGCGCGACTGGCCGGTGAGCGGCACAGTCGGCTACGAGTTCCTCAACGACGTGTGCGCGCTGTTCGTGGACCCGGCGGCGGAGCCGGCCTTCACCACGCTGTGGCAGGAGCTCTCGGGTGACCGGCGCTCGTTTGCCGAGGTCGCCGCCGAGGCCAAGCTCCAGCAGGCCACCGGACCGTTCGCGCCCGAGGTGCAGCGGCTCGCCCGGGTGACCGACGTGCCCGGCGGCGCCGAGGCGCTGGCCCGCGCCGTGGCGTCGTTCCCGATCTACCGCAACTACGTCGAGGCGGAGGCGGGCGTCGTCGACGAGGCCGACCGTCAAGCGGTGGCTCACGCGGACGGCGTGGGCGCCGATGTCGCGCAGATGCTGCTGCTGGAGCGTCCTGCCCCGGCCGAGTTCGTCACGCGCTTTCAGCAGACGACCCCGCCGGTGGTGGCCAAGGGCATCGAGGACACCGCGTTCTACCGCTACGGGCGGCTGTTGGCGCTGTGCGACGTCGGGGGTGACCCCGGCCGGTTCGGGATCGGCGCCGGGCGCTTCCACGAGGCCAACGCCGAGCGGGCGCGGCGGTTCCCCGAGGCGATGCTCACGACGATGACCCACGACACCAAGCGCTCGGCCGACGTGCGGGCGCGACTGGCCGCGCTCACCTGGGTCCCGGAGCGCTGGGAGGAGCGTCTCCGCCACTGGCTGGAGCTGTCAGAGCCGCTGCGGCGCGACGGGGCCCCGGACGACCTTGAGCGCTACTTCCTCTTCCAGACGCTGGTGGGCGCCTGGCCGATCGAGGCTGAGCGCATGCGGGCCTACATGGAGAAGGCGCTGCGCGAGGCCAAGCGCCACACGAGCTGGACCGACGAGGACCCCGCCTGGGAGCAGGCGGTCATGGACTTCATCGCCGGCGTCTACGCCAACGCGACGCTGCGCCGTGAGCTGGACGGGTTCGCGCGCGAGCTCGAGTTCGCCGGGGACTGCGTCGCGCTGCGCACGGTGGCGCTCAAGCTCACCGTGCCCGGAGTCCCCGACATCTACCAGGGCGACGAGATGCCGCTCTTCGCGCTCGTGGACCCTGACAACCGCCGCCCCGTCGACTGGCAGTGGAACGAGACGATGCTCGGCCGGCTGGCCGGCGGCGCCCAGCCTGAGCCGCCCATCCGCAAGCTGTGGCTGACCACGCGGCTGCTGGGGCTGCGCATCCGCCGCCCCGGCGCGTTCGCCGGCGCCTATGAGCCCGTGGACGCGCCGGACACCGCCGTCGCGTTTCTGCGCGGCGACGAGGTGCTGGTGGCGGTGGCGACGCGCCCGGGTCCGCCCGAGGGCGCGCTGCAGGGCGCCGTCGGGCGCTGGCGTGACGTGCTCAACGGCGACGAGCGCGTGCTCGGCTCCTCGGTGGCGCTGGCCGAGTTGCTCGACGAGTACGGGATCGCTGTGCTCGAGCGCGCCTGACCGCGCCCGGTGTGCGAAATAAGCGCCATAGCGGCGCTTATTTTGCATCACCCCGTCACCGGTCCGGCGGTTCGCCTGGGTGTAATGGTTCGGTCGCTGGTGGACAGTTCCTGACTGATGGAACCGCAGGCACAGTTCGAGCGGTTGTACCGCGCGTACGCAGATCGCGTTCATGCCTACGCGCTGCGGCGCACGACGCCCAGCGCGGCCGATGACGTCGTCGCCGAGGTCTTCCTCGTCGTCTGGCGCCGGCTGCCCCAGGTACCCGATGAGCCGCTCCCCTGGCTGCTCGGGGTCGCCCGGAAGGTGCTGGCCAATCGGCGCCGTTCTGACAGCCGCGCCGCCGCGTTGCACGAACGCCTCGCCGACGACCGGCCCCGCACCGAGCCCGAGGTGGTCTACGCCGGGGTCGATGACCGTGTGCAACGCGCCCTCGCCTGCCTGAGCGGGCGTGACCGGGAGCTGGTGCTTCTCGTCGCCTGGGAGGGTTTGCGCGTCAACGAGGCCGCGCAGGTGCTCGGCGTGCGCAGCAACACCCTGTCGGTGCGGCTGCACCGCGCCCGACAGCGACTCGCCCGAGCCCTGGCCGACGAGGATGTCGATATCGAGATGGAGGTGCAACGGTGACCGTCGACGCTCTGGAGTATCTCCGCGCCGAGGATCCCGTGCCGCACGGCAGCACGGCGCCGCCGGTGGAGTGGGTGCTGGCGCAGATCGAGACCGCAGAGACGCAACCACGCCGTCGGCGGATCGCCCTTCCGCTCGTGCCCGCGCTGGCCGTCGCCGCCGCGCTCGCCGTCGTGGCCGTGGTCGTCGTGCTCGCGGTGACCCATCGTGGCGCTGCACCAGCCCGCGTCCCCCCGGCCGACCGGACCAGGCCCACCGCGCCCTCGGTACCGTCGCCCGCTTCACTCATGCCGCGCGGCGGGATGCCGGGCCTGCTGTTCATCGCGGGGGTGGCTTCGTCGTCGCCGGACCAGGTTGAGATCGATTTCAGCCAGTGCCAGCCCTGCTACAGGGGCGGCGACGGTCGTGGCTCGGCGACCTACGACTGGCGAGCTGGGACCACCGACAGCGGCGTGACATGGCAGGTCGTGCGCACATCGACGAACCTCGACGCATTCGCCTTCGCCGGCGCCGACGGCTGGGGCGAGGGCCTGCGCTCCGCCGGCCATAGTGGCGGTGGCGTGTCGACCTTCTTTGCCAGTCACAACGGCGGGAGAACGTGGCAGGTGGCCTCGAGTGACGCTCCCGCCTCGGGCACGGGTGGCGTCTCGATCGCCGGCGGAACGGTATGGACGCTCGGCACCCGCTGCGCCGCCATCTGCAACGCCTCCAACGCCCCCATCGACGTCGTACTCCGCGCCCCGGCCTCGGGCGACCATTTGGCCACGACGGCAGGTCAGCCGCCGCTGGGCGACACCACGAACGTCAGTGTCGTCGCCACCGGGCGCGACGAGGCCTACGTGCTCACCGACGACTACGGCACCGTCGACAACGTCGCCACGGTGACCCACACGCGGCTTTTCGCAACCCGTGACGGTGGGCGCACGTGGCAGCACATCCCCACGCCCTGTCCGCACCTGACCTTCGGCCGCCTGTACGGCGGGGGCACGGAATCGTTGTGGGCGATGTGCTCGCCGATGCAGGGCCCGGGCGAGCTCCGTCGCTCGACCGACGGCGGCACCCACTGGACGAAGCTGACATCGAGCCCCGGCAATGTCCAGCTCCAGCCGGCCTCCGCGCAGGTCGCCTGGGCGACGACCCCGGCCGGCAAGGTGTTGCGGACCGCGGACGGCGGTCGCACCTGGGCCAGGGTATGGAACGTCACGCGGCCCGAGCCCACCGCTCCGAGCAACGCCCCGCCCGCCAACAGGGCCTGGGCCGAGGTGCTGGCCGTCCAGAGCCCGACCACCGCCACGGTGGTCGCCGTGGTCACCCGAGGGCACGTCGACGGCCACGCCAAGCGCACCGACTTCGTGGCTTACCGGACCACCGACGGCGGCCAGACCTGGCGCCCGAGCGTCGTCCGCCTTCCGGCCGGCTGACCGCTCCCGCCGGCACCCCCATCCCCGGTAGAGTCCTGCGCCGGCCCCGATGCGAACCCTGACGTTCTCCTGGGAATACCCACCCGTGATCGAGGGCGGTCTCGCGCGCCACGTGCGCAAACTCTCCGAGGGCCTCAGCGGCGAGGGGGTCGAGGTGCACGTGCTCACGCGCGGATCGGAGCACCTCCCGGCGCGCGAGGAGCGACACGGCGTGATCGTGCATCGGGTGAGGCAGCCGCCCTTCCCCCGTGACATCAAGGCGTTCATCCGCTGGGTGGGGTCGATGAACGAGCAGATGGCCCGGGTCGGCACCGAGCTCGACGACGAGTTGCGCTTCGACCTCGTCCACTCCCACGACTGGCTGGTGGCCGAGGCCGCTGAGCGCGTCGCCCGGCGCGCGCCGCGGCCGTGGATCGCGACGGTGCACGCCACCGAATACGGGCGCCACCAGGGCTGGGTGGACAAGTACCCGCAGTCCCACATCCACGCCGCCGAGCGGGACATGGTGCGCGGCGCGGACCATGTCATCACCTGTAGCCGCTACATGCGCAGCCACGTGGCCGATGTCTTCGGGATCCGGCCGGCCAAGGTCACCGCGATGCAGAACGGCATCGACCCGCGCGACCTCGAGCCGGTCGCGGATGACCTCGATGCCCTGCGGGCTCAGTACGCCGAGCCCGACGAACGGCTCGTGCTGCTCGTCGGACGGCTCGTCTACGAGAAGGGCTTTCACCTCGCGCTCGACGCGCTGGCCCCGGTGATCAAACGGCTGGGCAACGTCCGCTTCGTCGTCGCCGGGACCGGCACCGCCGAGGCCGAGCTGCGCCGTCAGGCGTGGCGCCTGGGGCTGCATCGCAAGGGCGTCTTCCTCGGTTGGGTCGGCGACGACATGCTGCACTCGCTGTACCGCATCGCCGACATGAGCATCGTCCCGTCGATCTATGAGCCGTTCGGGCTCGTGGCGCTGGAGGCGATGGCCTCCGGCTGCCTGTGCGTCGTCGCCGACACCGGCGGCCTGCGCGAGGTGGTCCCCGACGACGGCACGGTCGGCCTGCGCTTCCCGTCGCGCGACTCCGCCGCGCTGCAGGAGATCCTGGAGCGCGTTCTCACCGACGACGCCGAGCGCGCCCAGCTCGTGGCCGAGGCGCGCGAGCACGTCCTGCGCTTCGACTGGCGAGAGGTGGCCCGCCAGACGCTCGGGGTCTACCGCCGGGAACTGCGGGCGGCGCGCCCGCCACTGGCTCCCAGCCCTCGGTGAACCTTGCGCTCCGGGGGCCGTTGTCCGTAGGATCCCGCGCCAGGTTCTGACGAGAGCACGGGGGTTGTGGGCATGCGAGGGCGTAACGGAGGACGCGCAGCGCTGGCCGTATGCGCGCTGGCGATGCTGATGACCGGATCCGCGGTCACGCCGGCCGGCGCGGGGGCGGCACAGCTCGGGCCTTTCCCACCCCCGTTGCAGTCGCGCTGCGCGGCGATGTCCCTGTCTCCGCACGTGGTCAAGGTGGGTGAGACGGTGAGCGCCTCCGCGGGCCCCAAGACCGACCAGTGCGGGCCCGGCGGTACCGCCACGGTGTCGTGGGCCTGGGCGCCCGGCCCCGGCCTGGCCAAGCGCCATGGGTGTGGCCCGTCTTCCTCCAGCTGCACCTGGAAGGCGGTCGCCGCGACCCAGGTCGGCTGGAACAGCGCCTGCATCTCCGGCTCGTCGGGCTTCGGCGCCTGGGAGTCCTGCGACTACTACGCGGTCCTGGACAAGGACCAGTTCGAGATCAGTGGCAAGGTGTCGCTGGAGGGCGCCGGCGGCAAGGGGGTGAGCGGGGTGCGGGTCACGGCGACCGGCCCGGGCGGCGGCTCCACCTCGACCGACGCCGACGGCGACTACACGCTGATCGTCAAGAAGGGCCACTTCACGGTGTCCGCGGGCAGCGACGCGACCCCTGGGGAGCGCCACGTCTTCGTCACCCATGACACCGATCACGTCGACTTCCAGGCGCCCTGCGGGACGGTCGAGACCCCCGTCGATCGTGGCGCTTGCCGCCTCGGCGTGCCCGCTCCAAATCCAGATCCAATCGCTGGACACACCGGTGGAGTCGGGGCTGCACTTCGACCGCGGCGACCGCGTTCCCGCCTTCTTCGCGCCCTTCACCCCCGGCGCCGGCTCATCCGACGGCGTCGGCTTTGACCGCGTGTGCACGTCGGGCTGTGACAACGTCCGCGTCACCGTCACCCGCTCCAACGGCAGCCCCGTCAACGACGCGACGGTGAAGGTCAGCTTCGATGGGGTGGCGCCGTCCGCGGCGGTGCCGGCCTATCCGGTGGGGCAGTCTCATGACGCCACCGCGTGCGTGATCGAGGAGGCAGCCCAGAACGACTGCGGCGAGACCACGACAGCGCAGACCAATGGTGACGGCCAGGTCTTCCTGCGGGTGTGGCCGCCCGGCGTGGACCGCAGCTCCGGACTGCTCATGCGGATCTCGGCCGAGGCGCACAACTGCTCCAGCGTCTGCACCCTGGCGGTGGGGAACGGGCACAAGCTGCTGCGCCTCACGCCCAACCTCCTGTTCAAGGCCCGTTTCGCGCTCAGCACCGACATGCGCGATGCACTGGTCCAGTGGGCCGACCGCAAGCGGATCCAGAGCGACCTGCCGCTGTTCACCAGTGCGCTGGACAAGGTTATGCCCGGCGTCGGCAGCCTGATCTCCAACAGCGAGGATCTGGATGACCTGCTGGTGGTCTCCCTGTTCGTCCACGACTGGCAACTGGCCCCGGACGGCCTGATGGACACCACGGCGCGCGACTACGCGATGGGACTGGTAGGCCAGGGCTTCGAGCACGAGCTCATCGACGCCCTGCGCAAGTACGCCCAGTACCTGCGGACCACACCTGACATCCAGGGCCACGGCATCGCTCAGGTGACCCGCCTGACGATGTACGAGGTCTCCTACTGCCGCCTCTACGTGGCCTGTGACCGGCCGACGATCGGCCCCAGCCCCGGCCCGTTCCTGGTCTTCCGCATCGACGGGGCCCGCGACAACTCCGATCTGAGCCTCGGGCTGCACGCCAACTTCGTCGGCGGTTCGGCGACGGCGGTGTCCTACCCGGCCAACACCTGGTTCCCGGCCCAGTTCTGATCCGCCCCCGCGCCCCAAATGCAACGAGGGCCCGGAGCGTCTGCTCCGGGCCCTCGTGAAACTGCCTAGCGCGTAGAAGCGGCTTACATCATGCCCGACATGTCGGGCATGCCACCGCCGGCGCCGCCGCCGCCATCCTTCTCGGGCACCTCGGCGACGATCGCCTCGGTGGTGAGGATGTTCTTGGCGATCGACGCGGCGTTCTGGAGCGCGGAACGCGTGACCATGGCCGGGTCGATGATGCCCTCGGCGATCAGGTCGACGATCTCGCCGTTGGCCGCGTTGAGGCCGTAGCCCTTCTTGGCCTTGCGGACGTCGTTGACGACGACCGAGCCTTCGAGGCCAGCGTTCTCGGAGATCTGACGGAGCGGCTCCTCGAGCGCGCGGTGCACGATCTTGGCGCCGGTCTGCTCGTCGGGCAGCTCGATCGCGTCGATGTTGAGCGCCTTCTGGGCGACCAGCAGCGCGACGCCACCGCCCGGCACGATGCCCTCCTCGAGGGCGGCACGGGTGGCCTGCAGCGCGTCCTCGACGCGGTGCTTCTTCTCCTTCATCTCCGTCTCGGTGGCAGCGCCGACCTTGACGACGGCCACGCCGCCCGACAGCTTGGCGAGGCGCTCCTGGAGCTTCTCGCGGTCGAAGTCGGAGTCAGTGGTCTCGATCTCGGACTTGATCTGGTTGATCCGGCCCTTGATCGCGTCGGAGTCGCCGTTGCCGTCCACGATCGTCGTCGTGTCCTTGGCCACGACAACGCGGCGGGCACGGCCGAGCTGGGACAGCTGGGTGTTCTCCAGCTTCAGGCCCATCTCCTCGGTGATGACCTCGCCGCCGGTGAGGATGGCGATGTCCTCCAGCATGCGCTTACGGCGATCGCCGAAGCCCGGCGCCTTGACGGCCACGCCGGTGAACGTGCCGCGGAGCTTGTTGACGACCAGCGTCGCCAGCGACTCGCCCTCGACGTCCTCGGCGATGATCAGCAGCGGCTTGCCGGACTGGATCGTCTGCTCCAGCACGGGCAGCACGTCGCGGACGGAGCCGATCTTCTGGTTGGCGATGAGGATGTAGGGATCCTCCAACGTCGCCTCCATGCGCTCCTGGTCGGTGACCATGTAGGGCGAGATGTAGCCCTTGTCGAACTGCATGCCCTCGGTGAACTCGAGGTCCATGCCGAACGTCTGGCCCTCCTCGACGTTGACCACGCCGTCCTTGCCGACCTTGTCGATCGCGTCGGCGATCACGTCGCCGATCTCCTCGTCGCCGGCCGAGATGGTCGCCACGCGAGCGATCTGGTCCTTGCCGGAGATCTCCTTGGACTGGGACGCGATGTTCTTGACCACCTGGTCGACAGCACGCTCGATGCCGCGCTTGAGCGCCAGCGGGTTGGCGCCGGCAGCGACGTTCTTCAGGCCCTGGCGAACGATCGCCTGGGCGAGCACCGTCGCCGTCGTGGTGCCGTCACCGGCCACGTCGTTGGTCGCCGTGGCGACCTCGCGGACGAGCTGGGCGCCCTGGTTCTGGAAGACGTCCTCGACCTCGATCTCACGGGCGATGGTGACGCCGTCGTTCGTGATCGTGGGGGCGCCGAACTTCTTGTCAAGGACGACATAGCGGCCGCTTGGGGCCGAGCGTCACCTTGACCGCGTTGGCTACCGCGTCGACGCCCTGCTCCAGCGCCTTGCGGGCCTCCGCCTCGTACTTCAGTTCCTTATGTGCCATGTGTTCTCTGAATCTCCTGGTTGCGAAAGCTTTGACTACTGAACCTTGGCCAGCACGTCGGACTCGCGGAGGACGAGCAGCTCCTCGCCGTCCACCTTGATCTCGGTGCCGCCGTACTTGCTGTAGAGGACCTCGTCGCCTTCGGCGACGTCAAGCGGGGTGCGCTTGCCGGTGTCCTCGTTGACCTTGCCGTCACCGACGGCGAGGACCTTGCCCTTCTGGGGCTTCTCCTTGGCGGTATCGGGCAGGACGATCCCACTGGCCGTGGTCTCCTCCTCCTCGATGGCCCGTACGATCAGGCGATCGCCGAGGGGCTTGAGCTTCATGTGATCCGACCTCCGGTAGAAGTGTGCTAACTGCGGCGCTTGGCACTCGCGTGGTCAGAGTGCCAGCGCATGACGGACTATAGCTTGCGCTCAGCGCGATTCAAGGCCAGATTGGCACTCTCATGTTAAGAGTGCCAGGCGTGCGGGGCCGGACGGCTGCCGAGACCGCCGCGATAGCGTCCCCTGCGTGGACAAGGTATTCGGCAAGCACTCGGTGCGAGCGGTCCTGCTGACGCGCCCGGAATCGGTGACGCGCCTGGTCATGGCCGGCAAGGAGTCCTATCACCGCGATCTCATCGAGCTGGCGCGGGCCGCCGGGATCAAGCCCGAGCTGCTGCCGTGGCCGGAGTTCCGCCGCGTCGGCGGCGTCTCCGACGACGACAAGCATCAGGGGATCGTCGTCCTCACCACCCCACGCCCGATCCGTACCGAGGCTGACCTCAACGAGCTGGCGGACGCCCGGGTCGTCCTCGCCCTGGACCAGATCTCCGATCCCCAGAACCTCGGCACGATCCTGCGCAGCTCCGCCTTCTTCGGCGTCGACGCGCTCCTGGTCATGAAGAACCGCGCCGCTGAGGTCTCGCCCCTGGTGGCCCGCGTGGCCGTCGGCGGCGCCGAGCTCGTCCGGATCTTCCGGATCACCAACCTCGCCCGCAGCCTGGAGATCCTCAAGGGCCTCGGCTTCTGGATCTACGGGCTCGACGAGCGGGGCGAGGGCACGCTGGCCCAGACCGAGTTCGACGAGAAGACCGTGCTCGTCGTCGGCGCCGAGGGCGAGGGCCTGCGCCATCGCACCAAGCAGCTCTGCGACGCTCTGGTCCGGATCCCCGGCGGCCAGGACGGCCTGGAGAGCCTCAACGCCGGGGTGGCCACGGCCGTCGCGCTCGCCGAGGTGTTCCGCGGCCGCGACCCCAGCTGACCCGGACCATCACTGGCGGGGCCGGCGCTGCGGGCTCGTAATCGGTGTGGCGGTCTAGGCGCGCGAGAGGTACTTGCCCGAGCGCGTGTCCACCCGCACCCGGTCGCCGATGTTGACGAACAGCGGCACGTTGATGGTGGCGCCGGTCTCCAACGTGGCGGGCTTGTTGCCGCCGCCCGAGGCGGTGTCGCCGCGTAAGCCGGGCTCGGTCTCGGTGACCTCGAGGTCCACGGCGCTGGGAAGCTGGAGGCCGCCGGGCTGGCCGTCGATGACCAGCAGCTCAACCTCGTCGTTGGGCTTGGTCCAGCGCAGCTCCTCCTCCAGCGAGGCTTGCGGCACGGTGATCTGCTCGTAGCTCTCTGAGTCCATGAAGTGCGCGTCGGTGCCGTCGCCGTAGAGGAACTGCATCCGGCGCACCTCGGTGCGGATCGAGCGGAACTTCTCGCCGGCGCGGAACGTCTTGTCGATGACGTTGCCGTCGGTGGCGCGCTTGAGCTTGGTCCGCACGAATGCAGCGCCTTTGCCGGGGTTGACGTGCTGGAACTCGAGGACCTTGTAGACGACTCCGTCGACCTCGATGTGATTGCCGTTCTTGAGCTGGTTGGTGCTGATCATCGTCTCCAAGCCTACCCGCCACCCGGGGGGTCAGGCGTCCTGCAGACGCGCCCTGTGCCGGGGGGCGGTCCTATCATGGGCCGGATCGTGAGGGAGGGAACGTCCAGCAAATCCGCCGCCGCGAACGCGCAACCGGGGCCCGAGGCGGCTCCGCCGCGCGCCGATGAGCCCGCGGCGGTCGCCCCCGATCCTCAATCCCCGGCCCCGGATCCGGCGCTGGCCGGCGCTGCCGGGGGTCCGGCAGGCGCGACGGCGACCGCGGGGCCGCTCGCCGGGCTCCTGCGCTCCTCCACCTTCCGTCTCGGTCTCGCCGGGGTTGCCGCCGTCGTGCTCCTCGGGCTCATCGCGCTCTCGGTCACCGGCGGGCCGCTGGGATCAGCACCCTCGGCTGAGGGCGGACCGGCATCAACTGCACTCAACGCGCCGACCCAGCACCGTCACGAGCGGCGCCGACCCGCGGGGCGCGCAGCCACGCACCGCCGAGGCCGGACAGCGGGCCACGGCACGACGTTTGTGGCCGCCCTCGCCGGAGGCCGTGCCGCCGCGGGGCGCCGGGCAGCAGCCGGGAGGGCGCAGGCCAATCGGCGGCCAAGCACCCGGCATCGGCCCGCCACCCGCAAGCGCTCGACCGCCACCCGCAAGCGCTCGACCGGCGGCCGTCATCGCGCGCCCTCGCGCCCGGTGACCCCGGCACCGGCGCCCGCCACGCCGGTCAGCACGCCGGCCGCACCGACCGCCCCGACGCTCGTGGCCAGCGCCCCAACTTCGAGCCACCCCAGCCCGGACCACGGACACCCGTTTGCGGGCACCCGGCACGGCGATGCCGCGGACCGGCACCGCACCGTGACCGCCGGCCACGCCGCGGGGTCCGAGGGTCATGACCACAAGGTCTCGGCACTCCATGCCGACGGCCACGCCGGACATGGCGGGGACACTGGCGGCGGGGATCCCAGCGACCACGGCGGCCATCACCACGGCGGCCCCGTCGGTGGGCCCGGCGGCGGCCCGCCCCCTGGACACACGGGCGACGGTGGCGGCCCCGGCCCGACCCCCGAATACAACGGCCACGGTGGCGGCCCCGGCCCGAACCCCGGATACAACGGCCACGGTGGCGGCCCCGGCCCGACTCCTGGACACGATGGCGGCGGTGGCGGCCCCGGCCCCGGCCCGCAGCCATGGAGCCACGACCACCAGGGCGGACACGAAAGCGGTCACGGCCGCTAGCCGAACGCCCCGCCACGCCCCGCTCCGCCGTAGGGTGCACGCGTGACCGATACACGGCCTCCGACCATGGCCCAGATCGCCGAGCGCGCCGGTGCCGCGCTCAGCACCGTGTCCTACGTCCTCAGCGGCAAGCGGCCGGTGTCGGAGGACATACGCAGACGGGTGCTGGCGGCGATCGAGGAGCTGAACTACCGGCCGCACGGACCCGCGCGCGCATTGGCCAGCGGCGCCTCGCACACGATCGCGCTCTTCCTTCCGTCCGCGAACTGGGACCTGGTGCCGGTCCAGCAGACGTTCGTCGCCGGGGCCACGCAGGCGACGAGCGCCCGGGGCTACGGTCTGCTGCTCTCCACCGCCGCCACCGATCCCGGGACGATCGTCGAACTCATCTCAGAGCACCGAGCGGATGGGGCGATCCTCATGGAGACCGTCGCCGACGATGCCCGCGTCGCCCGGTTGCGGTCCGCGGGCCTGCCCTTCTCGCTCATCGGCCGGACCGCCGACACGTCGGACCTCAGCTATGTGGATCTGGACTTCGGCGCCGCGGTTCGGGTCGGCCTGAAGTACCTGGCCGAACTCGGGCACCGCTGCATCGCGCTCTTCAACTTCCCCGCGGAGCAGCTCGCGGCCGGCTACACGTCGGCGCTGATCGCCCAGGACGCGTTTCGGAAGGGATGCGCCGAGGCGGGCATCCGCGGCATCCATCTCAGTTGCCCCCATCCGCCGCACGAGGCCCACGCGGTCGCCGCAGACCTCCTCGCATCCGAGCCCACCTGCACCGCCGCCATCACCACGGGCGGGCAGTTCAGCGGTCTCCTGGCCGCTCTGCGCGAAGGCGATCTCCGAGTCCCCGACGACTTCTCCGTCCTGTCGGTGATCGCCTCTCAATACGCCGAAATGCTCACCCCAGCGCTGACGAGCGTCGAATGGCCCGCCTTCGAGGCGGGCCGCCTCGCCGCGGAGATGCTCATCGAACGCCTCAGAGACGGCGCCGCTCCGCCACAGCAGCTGCTCATCGGCGGCGATCTCACCGTCCGCGAGTCGACAGGCGCGGCGCCGTCCGAGCGGGCGATGACCCGCCGGGCGCGAAAGGCGTCCGCGGCCTAGGAGGTCAGTTGCGAGCGCCGCCGAGACCGTGGATGCGGTCGCGAAGCTGCTCGGGCGGCTGCTCGATGATCTGGGAGAAGCGCACGACCGTGACGGTGTCGTCCATCGACACCTTGCGCCCGTAGATCTGCTCCAGGAAGTGCACCATCTCGTCGACCCGGCGGAACTCCGGGTTGTCGTGCTCGATCTCGCGAGGGGAGAGATCGCGGACGCGCTTGACCTCGACCTGGTCGATGACCGCGTGGAAGATCTTCTCGCGCGGCGAGTGCTGGTAACCGATCGTGACCAGGACGCACTCGTTCTTGTGGTACTTGTGGGACTTGTCGCCGAGCCGGATCGTGGCCGTCTTGCGGCCGCGCCGCAGCTGGTCGGCGAACACGGACGAATAGAAGTTGAGCACCCGCACGGCTGAGCAGCCTACCGATCCTCGGCCAATCGCGACAGCGCGCGCTGCACCATCTCCCGTTCGCCCCGGTACGTGAGCTCGCGGGCCGCCTGTTCGAGGGGCATCCAGCGCGCCTCCTCGATCTCGTGGTCGTGGTCCTCGACGCTCCCGGAGACATACTCGAACAGGAAGAAACGGACGGTCTTGGCAATGCGCCGGCCGCGTCGCTCATAGCGGTAGGTGACGTCCCCGAGCTCGTCCACCAGCTTCGTGGTCACGCCGGCCTCCTCGGCCACCTCGCGCTGTGCCGCCTGCTCGGGAGTCTCGTCGCCGTCGAGGTGGCCCTTGGGCAGGCCGAGCACGCTGCGGCCGTCGGCGGCCCGCTTGACGGGAACGATCACCACCACCTCGCCCCCGCGAACGACGACGCCCCCCGCCGAGAACTCGTCGGCTTCGTCTGACGCGCTAATAGACGTACCCCTCCAGTCGGCCCGGGTCGTGAACGGTGAGCTTGCCCCGCCCCTGGCTGATCACACCGGCCCGCTCCAGGGTGGCCAGGAAACGGCTGGCCGACTCCCGCGAGGAGCCCGCCAGCTGCGCCAGGTCGGTCTGCGTGGCGGTGATGAGCACGTCGGTCTCCCCGGCGCCCTCGGCGCGCGCCGTGGCCACCAGCTCCGCCAGGGCCGCGGCGACGCGGCTCTGCACCGTCTGGAAGGACTGGCGCGCGAGGCGCTCGTTGGTCTCGCGCAGGCGCTGGCCCAGCGCGCTGAGCAGCTTGACGGCGATGTCCGGATGCGCGCGCAGGAGCCGCCGCATGTCGTTGCCGAGGATCGCGCAGACGTCGGTGTCCTCCAGGGCCTCGATCGTCGCCGACCGGCTCTCATCCTCGAACATGGCGAGCTCGCCGAAGATGTCCCCGGCGCCGAACGTCGCCAGCGTCAGCGTCCGGCGCCCGCTGTGCTCGCGGACCGCGCGCACGCGCCCGGAGCGCACCACGTAGCACGTGTCGCTGCGATCGCCCTCACGGAACACCACGTCGCCGGCGTCGAAGTGCCGGGGCACGGTCACCGCCGCGACCTCAGCGAGATGCTCGTCCGCCAGCGTTGAGAACAGCGGGACGCTGTGCAGCAGGGTGATCGTCTCCTCGCTCGTCGCCGCCATTGTGTGAGGGATAGCACACAACGCGGGCGACGCGGCCCGAGACGCGCCCGCTCAGCCTGGATCCGGGCTAAGACGAGATCGAGGGCTGGTTCCGGGCTCAGACGAGATCGAGGGCCTGATCGCGCCGGTGCCGCCGGACGGCCAAGCCCACCCAGGCCACCAGCGCAGCCACCAGCCCGACGGGCACCATCACGGCCAGCACGATCAGCGCCACGCCCGCGACGACCACGAGCACGCGGCCGGCATCGTGCGCCGCCTTCCCGATCGTGAATCCACTCGACTGGTGGTGAGTCACCGGCGTCGGAGTCGTGGATTGGATCCGGACCGTGATGTTGCTGTAGGCCACCTGGCGCTGTAGGCCGCGGAGAGTCGAGAGGTCCGAGGCGATCGAGGCGTCGGCGTCGTGCAGCCGGGCCTGGATGCTCGAGACCTGCTCCGTGGTGGTGGCGTTGGCGAGCTGCTTGAGCAGGGATCGGCGCAGTGCCCGGGCCTCGGCCAGCCGCTCCCCGGCGCCGCCGACCTGAGCGGTGATGTCGTTGGTGTTGTCAGTGCGCGACACGACGTGAGCGCCCTTGAGCTGCGACAGGGCGGCCAGCGTCGCCGCCAGGTTGGAGCTGGGCACGCTCAGCTGGAAGAAGGCGCTGCCGTCGTTGCCACCGGAGGTGACGTTGGAGCCGTTGACGTACCCCTTCTCCTGGCCGACGACGTTGAAGACCTGCTGGGACACGTCGTCCATCCGGCTGGACGAGACGCCCAGGATGAGCTGCGCGGACTGGACCACCTGGCGCGTGCCGGGGATCACCGGGCTGGGGATCACGGAGCCCCCCGCGCCCGCCGAGCTCGCCGCGCCTGCCGAGCCCGATGCCGCCGCCGACGAGGACGACAGCGCCTCATTTGCGGCCGAGGAGGCAGCGCTGTGGCTCGCGGGGCGCTTCGCAGGCGAGGACAGCGCTCGAAGCTCAGGCGCCGCCTTTCCGGAGGCACTCCCGCTTGCCGCGGCCGAAGCGGAGCTCGACGACGTGGCGGCCTGCACCGCCGGGACCGCCGATGCCGCCGCGCTGCTGCTGCTCTCGCTGCTCGCGCCATAGGTGAGGTCGTGGGCGTGGCCGCCGGTCAGGAGGACCACCAGAGCCACGCCCGCGGCCGCGGCGGCCAGCCCGGCCAGCGAACCGCCGAACAGACGCCGACGGCCCGTCCCGCGCACCGCCGGCGCGGGACGGGCGAACCGACGCTCAACCCGTTCGTCGAGGCGCGCAGTGAACGCGTCACTGGTCCTGGGTCGCTCTTCGCGCAGGATGAGCGCCAACTCGGCGAGCTCGGCGTATTCCGGGTCCACGGGGTCACCGGCAAGCGTGGCGTCGACCGCCATCAGCGCGCCTGCGATCTCCGGGCCCTCCGGGTCGCTGTCAGGTCCTCGCATCGCAGGCCTTCCTCAGTCTCTCCATGGCTCGATACAGCAGGGTTCCCGCGGCGGTCTCGCTGACGCCCAGAACTCGGGCCAGCTCGGTGTTGCGCAATCCGGCGTGGAACTTGAGCGCGATGACCTCCCGGTCACGCGGCGCCAGCTCTGCCAGTGCCGCCCGGACCGCGGTGCGGCGCAGCGTCACCTCGGCGCCGTCGTCGTCCCCGGTCTCGGACACGTCTTCGGGATCGATGGTGAGCGACGCCAGGCGCTTGCGGCGCCGCAGCTCATCCAGCGCCGCGTTGCGCGCGATGCCGAACAGCCACGCCCGCTCCTCGCCTCGGCGGCGATCGAACGTCTTGCGGCGCCGGTAGGCCCGCTCGAACGCCAGCGCCGTGATGTCCTCAGCGGCGGCGCGGTCGTTCAGCAGCGTCGCCACGTAGGCGAAGATGTCGTCCCGGCTCGAGCGATACAGCAACTCGAACCGCTCCCAGGAGTTCTGGGTGGAGCGACGCCCGCCGGACGTCGGATGCGCCTGAGTCTCGATCACCACCCTCACTACGCCGCCGAATGGGTTCCGTCACCACAACCGCTCGATATCTTCGTCCCATGCGCGCCGCGCTGCTGACAACGGTACTGGCGGCGGCAGCCCTCGTTCCGGTTGGGGCGGACGGGACCGCGTCGGCGGCCGTCGTCGGACCGGGGCAGATCGCCCGGGCCGTCCGCAGCGCCGAGCAGTCACGCTCGCTGTGGGCCACCGTGAACATCTGCGACTCCCGCCTGTACCACAACGCCATCGGCGTGCGCGGGCAGATGCCGACGCTCGGCTTCAGCTCCTCGCTCTACATGGTCATCCAGGTCAACTACTGGGGCAAGAGACAGCATCGGTTCCTCCCCATTCAAAGCGATCTCGCCACCACGCGGCTTTCGCTGGGCGCCAGCACCAACGGCCTGGAGCAGGACGGCGCGGTGTTCCCGTTCAGCGCCCACACCGGGCTGCTCAACGCCAGCTTCACCTTCATCTGGACGCGGGGCGGCAAGATCATCGGCCAGACCGTGCGCCGCACGACCGCCGGCCACAGGGACGCCGACCACGGCAGCCCGCCGCACTACAGCGCGGCGCAGTGCCGGATCAAGTAGGCCGCCCGGCGTAGTGCCGGATCAGGTAGGCCGCCCGGCGCCGCGTCCGGTCAGCGCTGGCAGCCGGGGCACCAGAACGCCGTGCGATTATCGTCCCCCTGGCCACGGGCCATCACCGTCCCCCCGCAGCGCGGGCACGGCCGTCCGGCACGGCGAAACACGCGCGGCTCGCCCTCCATGCGCCCGTGCCGCGCGGAGTGCCGCATCCGCGGCCGCACCGCGTCGATGAAGGCCATCGCCTCCTCGTCGCTCACCGACGAGACCGGTCGCCACGGGTCCAGGGCAGCCTCCCAGCAGCCCTCGGACTTCCAGATGTTCCCGATCCCGGCCACGTTGCGCTGATCCAGCAGGGCCTCGCCGATCCCGCGGGTGGGGTCGTCGGCGCGCAGGCGGGCCAGGAACGCCTGAGAGTCGAAGTCGTCGGCCAGGATGTCGGGACCCAGCGCGGCCAGCCGCTGATCAAAGCGGGTGCGGCTGTCGGTCATGAGCTCGAGCACCGGCCCGTTGAACTGGACGACCTGGTGGCCGCCGCGCTCGAGCACCAGCCAGGCCAGCCGAGGCGACCTCCCCCACCGGCGGCCGGGGGCGTAGACGCCCCAGGTGCCGGTCATGCGCAGGTGCGAGTGGATGACGAGATCCCCGTCGAAGACGAGGAACAGGTGCTTGCCGTGGGTGCGGATCTCCGTGACCGCGCGGCGGGTCAGCCGCTCGGGCCAGCGGTCCATCGCGTGGCGGGGGTGAGGCGTGCGGATCTCATCGGGCACGTGGCCCTCCAGCACCGGGCGCATCCGCTGCGCCGCGTAGGCGATCGTGTCGCCCTCAGGCATGACGTCAGGGTGTCATGCAGAGAGCGTGAGGCGGCGCGGCCCTTCCTGGAACCCGAGCGCCAGCAGCGCCGGTCCCACGGGCGAGGTCATCGCCGGCTCGCCGTCGACCTTCTCCAGGGCGACGCGCTTGATGGCGCCGGTGCGCACGTGATCGACCAGCGCCGACAACGCCGGCTCGACCCGCTGGTCCCCGGCCGCCACGAGCGTCTGCAGGGCACGCCCGCCCCGCTCCAGATACACGATCGGATCGCCGGCCACGAGCACCACGTACGCCCCGGCGACGCGCGCCGGGCGCCGCGCCGAGCGGCCGGTGTGGCTGGGATCGTCTTGTCCGGGCCGCTTGGGCCAGGGCAGGGCCGCCCCATAGGGCTGAGCCGGGTCGACCGCGGCGAGCACCAGCGGCGCAGCGGCCGCGCCACCACCGGAGCCGACGGCGCCCGCGCCGCGGGCCCTCAGTCGCTCGACCGCTCCCGGCAGCGCGAACTGGGCGCCGCCGAGCCCCTCCAGGAAGTAGCCGCGGCGGGCCACCCCGAGCGTCTCGAGCTGGGAGAGCTCGGCGTAGATCGCCGAGAAGCCGCCGGGGATGCCCTCGGCCAGGACCTGCTCGCGCGTGACGATCCCGTAGCGCTCGAGCAGCAGCTCGCCCAGCGCGCGCCGGCGCAGGCTCGGATCGCCACCCGCCTCAGCACCGGCGCCCCGCAACAGCGGCTCGGTGAGCGACCAGCGGCCCTGCACCTGTGCCGCCGCGGGTGGGCGGGAGCCGAATCCCGGTCGCCGCGCGGCGCCGAACCGCCCGCCGCGGGCGGCGCCGCGCCGGCTCACCTCGCGCTGGGCGCGCGCCAGGGTCAGGCGCGGGGCCCGCAGGGGGGCGTACGCGTCGTTGGTGACGACCCCGGCCCAGGCCAGATCCCACAGCGCCTCCTGGATCTCCTCGGGACTGAGGTCCACGTCGACCAGCAGGTCGCTGAAGAAGCACGCGCCTGTGGCCAGCCGCGCCCGGATCGCCGCGTGGGCCTCGCCCGCAGGGATCTCCCCGCGATATGGCGGAGGGCCGAGCAACGCCAGGTCCTCGCGGAAGTACAACGCCACTCGGCCCGAGTTGCGCCCCAGCGCGCCCGCGCCGATCCACACCACCTCGCCGGCGGCGCACAGCTGATCCATCCACGTGGGCGAGTAGGCGCCGACGCGCCGCGGCAGGATGTCTGACTCCCACACCTCCGCGGGCAGCGCCAGCCCCTGGAGCGGGACGAGCGTCTCGCGCAGCCGATCGATCCCCGCGCCCGACGGCGGGTGGCGGTCGATCCCCTGCCAGGAGGGCAGAAAGCGCGCCAGCTCCCGCGCCTCAGCGGGCTCGATCTCCTTGCGCAGCACCGCCAGCGAGGCACGGCGCAGCCGTCGTAGGACCTCGGGGTCACACCATTCGCGCTCCGACCCGCCGGGGCGCAGCTCGCCGCGGACGAGATCGCCGGAGCGCTCGAGCTCGCGCAGGACCGCGGCGACGTCGATCCCGTAGCGCTCGCGCACGTCGGCGGTGGTGAACGGGCCGTGGGTGGCGCCGTAGCGCCTCAGCAGGCGGGTGAGCGCATCGGGCACGTCCTCGAGGAACGCCGCCGGCAGGCCGCCGGCAGGCGCGGCGCCCAGGGCGTCGCGGTACAGACCGGCGTCGGCGGCGTCGATCCAGCGCTCCTGTCCGTTGATGCGCACCCGGGCGGCTCGCCGCTCCCCGCGGAGGTCCGACAGCATCGCCGTGGGATCGAGCCCTTCCAGCACCCGCGCGGACACCTCGTCCAGCGACAGGTCGCCGACGCGGCGCAGCACGTCGAGCAGGCCGTCACGGTTGACGGCGCGCGCCGGCTCCGACAGGCACTGCAGATCGGCCTCGACGCGCTCCAGCGCGCCCGGGTCGATGAGATCGCGCAGCTCCTCCTGGCCCAGCAGCTCGCGCAGGAGGTCGCGGTCCAGTGACAGCGCGGCCGCCCGGCGCTCGGCGTTGGGCGTGTCGCCCTCGTACATGTAGGTGGCGACATAGTCGAAGAGCAGCGAGGACGCGAACGGCGACGCGGTGGCGGTCTCGACCTCCACCATCGTGATCTCGCGCCGGTGCAGGCGGGTGAGCAGGTCGACGAGCCCCGGGACGTCGAGCACGTCCCGCAGGCACTCGCGGTAGGTCTCCAGGATCACCGGAAAGTCCCCGTACTTCTTGGCCACCTCCAGCAGGGACTGTGCCTTCAGCCGCTGCTGCCACAGTGGCGTGCGCTTGCCCGGGCGCGCGCGGGGGATGAGCAGCGCCCGGCCGGCGTTCTCGCGGAAGCGGGCGCCGAAGAGCGCGGACGACCCCAGCTCGGCGACGACGAGGTCCTCGATCTCGTCGGGCTCGAGCATGACCAGCTCGGCGCCCGGCGGGTCCTCGGCGTCGGGCAGATGGATGATGATCCCGTCGTCGGAGTAGATGGCGTCGGACTCCAGCCCCACCTGGTCACGGATGCGGGCGCTGAGCGCGAGCGACCACGCGGCATGGACGCGGCCCCCGAAGGGGCTGAGCACGCACAACCGCCAGTCCCCGATCTCATCGCGGAAGCGCTCGACCACGATCGCCCGGTCAGAGGGCACCACCCGCGTGGCCTGCTGCTGCTCGGTGAGGAACTCCACCAGGTTGGCGGCGGCGCGGCGGTCCAGGTCGTAGTCGCGCTCGAGCGTCTCGGGCGACTGGTCCACCGCCCAGCGGGCGAAGGCGCCGATGGCCTCGCCCAGTTCGCGCGGGCGGCCGATGCTGTCGCCCTTCCAGAACGGGATCGCGCCGGGGACCCCGGGGGCCGGCGTGACGATGACCCGGTCTCGGCCGATCTCCTCGATGCGCCAGGTGGTGGCGCCCAGCAGGAACGTCTGGCCGGGGCGAGCCTCGTAGATCATCTCCTCGTCGAGCTCGCCCACCCGCCGGCCGTCGGGCAGCGTGACCGCGAACAGGCCGCGGTCAGGGATGGTGCCGGCGTTGGTGACGGCGAGCTGGCGGGCGCCGCGGCGCGGCCGGATGGTCCCGGCCACCCGGTCCCACACGATCCGGGGGCGCAGCTCGGCGAACTCGCTGGAGGGGTAGCGGCCGTCGAGCATGTCGAGCACGTTCTCGAACTGCCCGCGGCTCAGCTCGGCGTAGGAGTGGGTGCGGGTGACCAGCGCGAACAGGTCATCGACCGCCACCGACTCGTCCTCGCCCGCCGCGGCGGCGATGGCCACGATCTGCTGGGCCAGGACGTCGAGCGGGTTGCGCGGGACCACCGTGGTCTCGATCTGGGCTTCGCGCATCCGTCGCGCGACCACCGCGCACTCGAGCAGGTCCGAGCGGAACTTGGGGAAGATGCGCCCGCGGCTGACGTCGCCGACCGAGTGGCCGGCACGCCCGATGCGCTGTAGCCCCCGGGCCACGGACTTGGGCGACTCCACCTGGATGACGAGGTCCACGGCGCCCATGTCGATGCCCAGCTCGAGGCTCGAGGTGGCCACCAGGCAGGGCAGCTCGCCGGCCTTGAGCATCTCCTCCACCACCGTCCGCTCCTCGCGCGCGAGCGAGCCGTGATGCGATCGCGCCAGCTCCTCGCCGGCCATCTCGTTCAGGCGCAGGGCGATCCGCTCGGCGCTGCGGCGGTTGTTGACGAACATGATCGTCGACTTGTGCTGCCGGATGAGCTCGAGCAGCTCGGGATAGATCGCCGGCCAGATCGAGCGTCGCGTGGCCTCGCCGCCCGCCAGCGGATCCAAGTCCGGGGCCGACGTCGCATCGAGCTCCACCATCGACTCGACGGGCACGCGGATCTCGAGGTCGAGCTCCTTGCGCACGCCGGTGTCGACGACGCGGCACTGCCGCCGGGGCCCGACCATGAACCGGCCGACCTCTTCGAGCGGGTTCTGGGTCGCCGAGAGGCCGATGCGCTGGACGTCGGTGCCGGCGGCGGCGGTGAGCCGCTCCAGCGTCAGCGCCAGGTGTGACCCGCGCTTGGTCGAGGCCACGGCGTGGATCTCGTCCACAATGCACCAGCGCGTGCCCTCGAACAGCTTCTGGGCCTGCCCGGTGAGCATCAGGTAGAGCGACTCGGGAGTGGTGATGAGGATGTCGGGCGCCTCGCGCAGCATCTGCTGGCGTTCGCGCTGGGGCGTGTCCCCCGTGCGCACCGCCACCTTGAGGTCGGCGCCGATCCCGCGCAGCGGCGTGCGCAGGTTGCGGTCCACGTCGTAGGAGAGCGCCTTGAGCGGCGAGACGTAGACGAGGCCGACGCGGCGGTCGCGCGGATTCGACGGCGGCGTCAGCGCGGCCAGGCGATCGATCGCGTACAGGAACGCCGCCAGCGTCTTGCCCGATCCCGTGGGCGCCGAGATGAGGACATGCTCGCCGGACGCGATCGCCGGCCAGGCCTGCTCCTGAGCCGCGGTGGGCGCCTCGAAGGCGCCGCTGAACCACTCGCGCGTGCGCGCGCTGAAGACGTCGAGCGACATGAGATTGAGGCTACTCACGATCGAGGACCGGACCTGTCCGCTACTCCGGGTCCATGAAGGCGATCCGCAGCGAGAGGCCGGCGTCCTCTGAGAGCGTGGCGATCTGCCGGCCCGGCTGCACCGCGTCGCGGATCTCGCCGACGTGTGGCGCCAGGCGCGCCCGGACGCCGACGAGGTCGGCCACGATCACCACCAGACCCCAGAACCGCGCGGGACCCGCGGGCATCTTCGGCGCCTCCACGACCTCCAGGATGGCCGGCCCGAGGCGGCGAAACCCCTGCCGGAACCCGCCCGCCGCGGGCCTGCCGCCCGCTCGGGCGGCGCCCGCGTCATCCGGCTGCACGCGCCGCAACGGGATCCCGGCGTCGTCGAGCGCCGCCGCGGTGCGGTCGAAGTCCGGAGTGGTGACGACCACGTGATCGAGGCCCATCGCCCCGTTGGGGTGGGGTTGAGGGCTCGGGGGCGGGTCGGTGGTGACCCCGGTGGGGAGGCCGTCGACGTCGTGGTGCAGCGAGATGCGCCGCAGCGTCCAACCGGTGATGCCGCGGCCGGCGGCGTCCAGCCACAGCTCCACCCCGCCGAGCACGACCACCCCGTCGGGCGAGACGGTGAACCCCAGCGCGCTCCACGCCTCGGCGGGATCGGCGATCTGGAGGGCCGCGAGCTCGGCCCGGCGAGCCTTGGTCCCGCTCATCGGACCGACACGATGAGGACGAGCTTGCCGCGCGGGTGGCCGTTCTGTGAGATGCGGTGCGCCTCGGCGATGTCTGAGAGCGGGAACGTCTGGGCCACCGGCACCCGGAAGCGCCCGGCCGCAACGAGCTCGGCGGCGTCGGCCAGCGCGTGCCATGCCCGCTCGGGCCCCATGCCGCCACTGAACACGACGCCGGTCTGCTCGGCCCCGAGAAAGTCGGCGATCGTCACGACGCGCTCGGGCGAGCCGGTGAGCTCGACCAGCGCGGGCAGCGCGCCGCCGCCCGCGGCATCGAGCGCCCTATCCACCACCTCGCCGCGACCGTCCACCAGGTCGCGCACGCGCTCCACCAGCCCGTCGCCGTAGGTCGTGGGCTCGGCCCCGAACTCGCGCACGTAGTCCTGGTTGGCTTCGCTGGCGGTTCCGATGACACGGGCGCCCCGCGCACGTGCGAACTGCACCGCCGCGATTCCGACGCTGCCCGAGGCGCCGTTGATGAGGACCGTCTGGCCGCCACTCACCCCCAGCGCGTCGAGCGTGCGCACCGCGGTCTCCACCGCCACCGGCAGGGCCGCGGCGCCCGCGAAGTCCAGCGCCTCCGGCACCCGCGCGTAGTTCTCCACCAGCGCGAGCTCCGCCGCCCCGCCGCCGCCGGCGGCGGCGCCGAACACGGCCGCGCCCACCTCGACACCCCTCACGCCGTCACCCAGCTTGTCGACGATGCCCGCCACCTCCTGGCCCGTGCGCTTGGGCAACGCGCCGCCCATCGCCCCGCTGCGGACTTTCCAATCGATGGGGTTCACGCCGGCGGCGCGCACCGCGACCCGGATCTGACCGGGGCCGGGCTCGGGATCGGGGAGCTCCACCAACTCCAGCACCTCGGGGCCTCCGAACTGGGTGAACTGAATCCCTTGCATCACTCTCCCTCTCAGGTGGTGTCCTTGGTGCAGCTCGCGACCGTGCGCAGGACCACACCGTTGCCCGCGGTCCAGTCCAGCCCGCATGGCGTCGCCAGCAGCGACGGGTCGTTGACGATCCAGAAGTTGTGGCTCACCCGGGCGCGCAGCGGGCTTCCGGTGCGAAAGCGCAGGATGACCCCGGTCACGCCGTCGGGGGCGAGGCCGAACCCCGGTGACCCCGGGCCGAACAGGAACGGCGCCACGGTCCCGGGCGCGGGCTGGCAGGTCGGACTGGACTGCGCCGGGTAGAGGACCACCAGGCACAGGCCCGCATGCGCGTACTCGCTGCGCAGGCTCGGCAGCAGCGCGTGCTCCAGGGCCCGCTGGGACGGCGGCTCGCAGCGAACCGGCTCCAGCGGGGAGGCCAGCAGATGGCGGCCCGGCACCAGGTACACGCGCCCGCCGTAGGCCGCGGCGCCCAGGTAGCGGATCCCGGCGGGCAGGATCCCGCTCAGCGGCAGGGCGCCGAGCCGGCGCACCACCACCCGGTCACGCGCGCGGCGCGCCCGCCCGAGGACGGCGTATTGGGCGCGCAGGGCGGCGGGCACGCCGCCGGCGCTGGTCGTCCCGGGCCGGGGAAACGAGGTGCAGCCGGGCGCGGGATGCGCGGACGCGGCCAGCGCGGCGGCGACGACCAGCGCGGCCGGGGTCACTTCTTCTTTTTCTTCGGACGGACGATCCCGCTCGGGCGCTTGCGCGCCGGCTTGCGCTCCTGCGTGGGGAACGCGGCCGAGAGCACTGGCACCGGCTTGTCGGTCGAGGCGTCGCAGTTCAGCCCGCTCGCGGTCCCCGGCTGGGCCAGCTTCGGCTTGCCGTCGTTGGGTGTGGCGGCGAAGTTGAACGCGCCGGTCAGGTCGCCGGTCACGCGGCGTCGCCACGCCGACAGGTTGGGCACCTCGACGCCGAAGCGCGTCTCGACAAAGCGCAGCATCGAGGTGTGGTCAAACGTGTCCGAGCACACCAGACCGCCTCGTGTGAACGGGGAGACCACGAGCATCGGGACCCGGAAGCCCAGCCCGATCGGCCCGCGGATCCCGCCGGCCGCCGCCGGCAGGTTGGCCACGGTGAGGTACTCCCCCTTGGTGCCGCTGGGCGCCACCGGTGGCGCGACGTGGTCAAAGAAGCCGCCGTTCTCGTCCCAGGTGATGAACAGCGCGGTCTTGCCCCACACCTTGGGGTTCGACATCACCGCCTTGACGATCTGGGCCACCGCGATCTCGCCCGAGATGGCCGCCGAGAACCCGGGGTGCTCGGTGGCCGCGAGGTTGGTGAGGACCCAGGACACCGACGGCAGCTTGTTGTGCTTGAGGTCGGACATGAAGTCGTTGGGGTACGTCGTGTTCAGGGCGCGGTCGGCCAGTTCTCCGGGCTTGTTGTAGGCGGCGAAGTACGGGAGCACGTTGTCGAAGACCCCGCCCGCGGGGTCCTGGTAGACCTTCCAGCTCACGCCCTGGGACTGGAGGCGCTCGGGCATCGTCGTCCACGTGAACTTGCCCTTCAGCTGGCCGCGGGTGGCCACGAGCGTCTCCACCAGAGGACCGCCGTTGGCCCCCGCGGGATCCAGGGACGCGCTCATCGACATCAGCCGGTTAGGGTCGGTTGGCCCGATCACCGAGCAGTGGTAGCCGTCGCAGATCGTGAACGCGTCGGCCAGCGAGTAGTAGAAGCTCAGCTGCGAGCGGGTGTAGTAGCCCATCGTCTCGACCCCCGCGGCCGGACCGTCGCCCCCGTCGGTGGTGGCCTCGTGGACCTTGATCCAGTCGTTCATGTGGCCGTTGTTGAACGAGCGATGCTGGGGACCCCAGTCGTGGGTGATGTCGGGCAGGCAGTACTGCACCCCGCCGGAGGGAAGCTTGAACGGGATGACCGTCTGGCCGCCGGCGTCCTTCTGGCGGAAGGCGGCGGCGCCGCGCTTGTCGGCGAACCCACGCACCCCGCTCAGCGTCCCGAAGTAGTGGTCGAACGAGCGGTTCTCCTGGATGAGGAAGATGACGTGCTCGATGTCCTTGAGACCGGTCCCGCCCGCCCTCGGCGCCGCCGCGGCCGCTCCGGCCAGCAGCGCCTCGAGTCCGCCCCCGAGCCCGGTGAGCCCGAGTCCCGCCGCTCCCATGCGCTGAAGCGTCTGACGCCGTGTGAGTCCCGAGCTGTGATCCATGCCTCTCTCCTTCGATGTATTGCCGCGCCGCAGGGTACCGGCCGCTACCGGGTGACCAGGATGTTGGCCATCATCCCCGCGTCCTCGTGGGCGAGGATGTGGCAGTGGAAGACCGTCTCGCCCGTGAAGTCGGCGAAGCGGATCCGCATGACGACGTAGCCGTGGGGCGGCAGCACGATCTCGTCCTGGTAGCCGTCGAACGCGGTCGGCACGCCGTTGACCGAGATCAGCTGCATCGGATAGGTGTGCATGTGGAACGGATGCGTCTCCTCGGTATGGTTGACGATCGTCCACTGCTCGACGGTGTTGAGCTTGGCGCGGAAGTTGATCTTGGACGGGTCGTAGGACTGGCCGTCGATGAAGAAGACGGTGCCCGCCGTGTTCTCGGAGAAGACCACGATCCGCCGGCGGGCCACATGGGCCAGCCGGAGGTCGACCGACGCCCATGAGATGACGCTGGGCGCGGGCGCCGGACGGACCGCGCGGCCGGTGGTGACCAGCGTGGCCAGCGTCGTCACCGGGTAGTTGTCGTCGCCCTCGTGGTAGAAGAGGGTCTTCAGGGCCGTCGTCCCCCGCCGGCCGCCGCGGACCAGCACGTCCCAGCGCTTGCCCGGCGGGAGCAGCAGCGTCGAGACCCGCTGGGCGTGGATCACCGGATGGCCATCCTGGGCCACGACCTCGAAGGTGTGACCCGGGAGCGCGAGGCGGTAGAAGATGTCGGCGCCGACGTTGCCGATGTGCCAGAGCTGAGTCTGGCCCGGCGCGATCGTCATCCGCGGCCGCAGCTGGCCGTCGACCAGACGCGTGGTCGGGGCGTTGGAGTTGATGTCGCTGTCGACGATCGCCCCGTCGGCCACCTGGACGTCGCGCAGCGCGAGGTAGCGCTGCGGGATCCCGCGCAGCCGGGGCGGCAGATCGCGGGTCAGTCCCTTGACCTCGAGCAGCCCCGACAGGCCGTCGAAGACCTGCTCCTCCGATCCGGTGGTGGGAAAGCGCTCCATCTCCGCCATCGGGACCATCTCGTGCGAGTGGTACCAGAAGGTCCCCGTGGGGGCGTTGCGCGGCAGCCGGAACTGGTACTGGAAGGAGTGGCCCGGCGCCACCGAGATGAAGACGTTGTCGGCGTCGCCGTCGGGTGAGACCTCCAGGCCGTGGAAGTGCAGGTTGGTCGGCTGGTCGAGGTGATCGACGAGCTTGACGCGGACCAGGTCGCCCGGCGAGGCGACGAGCGTCGGCGCGGCGAACGAGCCGTTGTAGACCTTGGCCAGCACGCGGCGCCCTGCGATCGGCACGCGCTGCTCCGACGCCACCAGCGTCACGTCGAGCACGCCATGGTGGCTGGTGTAGACGGCGGGCTCGCGCAGGGGGCGGCCCGTGCCACCCGGCGCGGGGGTGAGCGGCGCTCCCGGGGTCGGCGCGGTGGCCGGCGGCTGGGTCATCGTCGGCGTGGTCGCCGCGACCGCCCCGTCGTCGCGGCGCGCGCCCAGCACAAGGCCCGCGACGAGGAACGCGCCCGCGATCAGGCACGCGATCCCGCCCGCCCGCCATCGCGCGGAGCCACCCCGGCCGGTGGGGTCGCGGTTCATCGCGGCGCGCTCAGTTCCCGCGCGCGGATCAGGATCGTGTCGAGCATGTTCTCGGTCAGCCGGCCGGTGAACGTGTTCTGCTGGCTGGGATGAAAGCAACCCAGGAGCGTGAAGCGGCCGCTGATCGCCTCGGCGCCGTGGCCGAAGCGTGGCCGAGGCCGCAGCCGCTCGTGCCCGAGCGCCGCGAGGATGCGCAGGGCGGCGTCCCAGGCGAAGGCGCCGAGGCACACGATGACCCGCGCGGAGCCGAGCAGCTCGAGCTCGCGGACCGCGTAGGGGAGGCACGTGTCGCGCTCGACCGGGGTCGGCTTGTTGGCCGGCGGGGCGCAGCGCACCGCGGCGGCGATCCAGCAGTCGGTCAGCGCCAGCCCGTCATCGCGCGAGACCGACGTCGGCTGGTTGGCATACCCCGCCCGGTGCAGCGCGGCGAACAGCCAGTCGCCCGAGCGGTCGCCGGTGAACACGCGGCCGGTGCGGTTGCCCCCGTGGGCGGCCGGGGCGAGCCCCAGGACGACGACCGACGCCGCCGTGTCGCCGAAGCCCGGCACCGGCCGGCCCCAGTAGGACTCGCCGGCGAACGACGCCCGCTTGACCCGCGCCACCTCCTCGCGCCAGGCGACGAGCCGCGGGCACTTGCGACAGGAGACGATCTCCCGCTCCAGCGCCTCCAGGAGATCGTCCCCGCCCGCCCCGCTCACGACGGAGTGTCGTCGAGCAGGCCGAAGATGAGCCGGTCGATCACCGGCGCCAGGTCCATCATGTGCTCGGGGACGCCGAGGCGCACCTGCCGTGAGACGAGCTCGGTGACAGCGCCGACGACGGCGAAGGCGTCATGCGGGGAGCTGAAGCGCCCCATCAGCCCCCGGCGGGCGGCCGCCGCGTTCTCGGCGTCGACCACGCCCGCAAACGCCTGGAGGATCTGGTCGCGACGCTGGGCGGCGCGCGGTCCCGCCCCGATGATCTCCACCAGCAGCGTCTGGGCGAACTCCGGGTGCTCGGCCAGCGCGCCGAGGAAGGCCCGCGTCCCGGCGCGCAGCCGCTCGCGCGCGTCGCCGACGGGCGCATTGCGCGCCGCCTCGGCCATCGCCTCCTGGACGAGCTCCGCGCCCATGTCGAACAGCGCCAGCATGCACTCCTCCTTGTTGGAGAAGTGCTCGTAGAACGTCGCCTTGGACATGCCGGCCCGGCGGCTGATCGATTCCGACGAGGCGCCGGCGTAGCCGCGATCGGCGAACTCCCGGGCGGCGGCCCGCAGCAGGCGTTCGCGTTGCAGCGGGAGCCGGACTTCCGGCGGCGGCGCGTGCCGGCCTCGCGCGGTCGACACTAGAGGTTCGCCCTCACCGGACGGCCACTACTTCAGCGAGCGGCCGTAGTGGCGCTCGTAGTACTCGCGATACGCCCCCGTGCGGATGGGCTCCCACCACCACGCGTTGTCCCGGTACCACGTCACGGTGCGCTCCAGGCCGTCGACGAACCGGGTCTGCGCGCGCCAGCCCAGCTCGGCCAGCTTGTCCGAGGACAGCGAGTAGCGCCGGTCGTGACCCGGCCGGTCGGTGACGTACTCGATGAGCGATTCGTCGGCTCCGGCCAACTCCAAGATCCGGTGCACGACTTCGATGTTCTCGCACTCGTCCGGACCGCCGCAGTTGTAGACCTCACCGGGCTTTCCGTGCGCCAGGACATGGCCGATTCCCCGGCCGAAGTCCTCGACGTAGAGCCAGTTGCGCACGTTGCGGCCATCCCCGTATACCGGGAGGTGATCGCCGGAGAGCGCGTTGAGGATCATGAGCGGGATCAGCTTCTCGGGGTACTGACGCGGCCCGTAGTTGTTGGAGCCCCGGGCGACCAGCGTCTCCAGGCCGTAGGTGTGGAAGTAGCTGAGGACGAGCAGGTCGGCGCCGGTCTTGGTGGCGGAGTAGGGGCTGGACGGCTGCAGCGGCGAGGTCTCCGTGAACGAGCCGGTCTCGATCGAGCCGTAGACCTCGTCGGTGGACACCTGCACGTAGCGCAGCCCGCGCTGGCGCGCGGCCTCGAGCAGGACATGGGTGCCCTGTCCGTTGGTGACGGAGAAGGCGAACGGGTCGGCGATCGAGCGGTCGACGTGGGTCTCAGCGGCGAAGTTGACGATCGCCTCGGCGTCGCCGATGGCCGCCGCCACCGCCTCCGGGTTCTCGATGGCGCCCTGGACGAACCGGATCTCGGACGCGACCTCACGGAGGTTCTCCTCCCGGCCCGCGTAGGTGAGGGCGTCGAACACCGTGACCTCGTCGCCGTGTTCACGGACGCGCAACTCCACGAACGTCGACCCGATGAACCCGGCGGCACCGCAGACGAACAGCTTCACACTCCCACCCGCGTCAACTCGGACATGAACTGCTCCAGCCCGGCGCGCCAATCGGGGAGCACCGGGGCGCCGCGCTCGGAGACCAGGACGCTGTTGGCCGGGCGGCGCGCGGGCAGCGGATACTCGGAGGTGGGGATCGGGCGCACCGGGCAGTCCACGCCGGCCGCCGCCACGATCGCGGCAGCGAACTCGTGCCAGGAGCACCGGCCGCCGCCGGCGACGTGCAGCACACCGGGCGTGCGCTGCGCGGCCACGGTCACCAGCGCCGTGGCGAGGTGGCCGGTGAACGTCGGGCAGCCGATCTGATCAGACACGACCGTCAGCTCGGGGCGCTGGGACGCCGCGCGCAGGATCGTCTTGGGAAAGCAGCGCCCGCCGGCGCCGAACAGCCATGCCGAGCGCACGATCGTGTGCCGGCCGGGCGCCGCAGCCGCCACCGCCCGCTCGCCGTCGAGCTTGGAGCGGCCATAGGCCGATACCGGTGCGACCGGGTCGGACTCCACGTATGGCGAGGCCTTGTCTCCGTCGAACACATAGTCGGTGGAGATGTGGACGAGCCAGGCGCCCGCCGCCGCGGCCGCCGCGGCGAGATTCCCGGCGCCGGCGCCGTTGACTGCCGCCGCCTGCTCCGGCTCGGACTCGGCGCCGTCGACATTGGTCCATGCCGCGCAGTTGATCACCACGTCGGCGTCCGCCCCGCCGACCGCATCGGCAACCGCCGCAGAGTCGGTCACATCCAACTGGGAGCGAGTCAGGGGCACCGTTTCGTGGCCCTCCTGCTCGGCGGCCCGCTGCACGTCGAGACCCAGCATTCCTGCAGCGCCGGTGATCAGGATCCGCATGGCGCGAAGCCTAGACGCCGGGCCGGGACATTGGCGCGGGGGCCTCCACGATTGGGTCCGTGCGCATAATGTTTCTGTAAGGTGAGGGACGGCTTACGGGCCGGTGTTGATGCCCGTGAGAAGTGGTTTTGCGGCGCTCGGGCGGATCAGAATGAGCCGTATGGGAGCGCAGATCCGGTTTCTGTCGATTCGGCAGACCGCCGCAGCATCGGTCACGGTGCTTGCCACACAGTCAGTGCTATTTGGGCTGCACGACCTCCCGGGGCACGCGCACCGGAGGCTCTCGGCGACCGCCTATCCGGGCTTCCCGGTCGGCCGCCACGCGCTCGCGGTGATTCTCGGTGCCGCGCTTCTGGCGCTCACCCCCGGGCTGTGGCGAGGCACGCGGACGGCCGTCTCGCTGACGATCGTCGGGCTGGTGGCCCTGGCGGCGCTCAACGCCAGTCACGGGCACTTCGACGAGGCGATCGTCGAGGCCTGCCTGGCGGTCATGCTCACCGCCGGGCGCAGCGCCTTCCCGCTGGGGTGCTCGAATCGACCTCGTCCGGCCATCGCGCTCGCGGCCCTCGCCGCGTGGGGCCTGGCGGCCGGTGCGATCCTCAGCGCGCCGGCGGTCCGCCACACGGCGGGCCACGTGCTCGCCGGGGTCCTGCATCACCCCGTGGCCCACTCTCTCGGCGTCGCGTCGGCGCCGCGGCTGTCGGCGGGCTGGGATGCCGTCATCGACGTCCTCATCGCGGGGGCGGCGGCGATCTCGGTCCTGGCTCTGCGCTCACTGGTGCGCCCCGCCACCGCCACCAACCGCCATCTCGAGCATGAGTACCGCGCGGCGCGAGCGGTGATCGATGCCCACGGCACCGACTCGCTCTCGCCGTTCCTGCTGCGACCCGACAAGGCGCTCGCCTTCGCCGCCGGCGGCGTGCTCGCCTACCGGGTGATCGGCGGCACCGCGGTGATCTCGGCCGACCCGGTCGCGCCCGACGGCGCCGCCGGCGACGTGCTCTCCACCTTCCAGGATCAGGCGCGGCGGCGCGGGTGGCAGATCGTGCTGTGGGGCGCGGCCGAGACGCATCTGGAGGCCTACCAGGCACTCGGGCTGCACGCGATGCGCGTGGGCGAGGAGGCGTTCGTCGACCCGCGCACGTTCACGTTGGAGGGCCGCGCGGTGCGCAAACTCCGCCAGTCGGTGCACCGCGTGGAGCGGCGCGGGTGGATGATCTCGGCCCACGACGGGCGCGAGATCGACGCCTGGATGGAGTCGGAGATCGAGCTCGTGGCCGCGCGCTGGCGCGACGATCACCCGCACGTGCATGGCTTCGCCATGGGCATGGGCGACTTCACGTCTGAGCTGAGGGCCGACGACCTGTACGTGCTGGCCCGCTCCCCGGCCGGTGAGCTCGGCGGGGTCATGCGCTTCGTGACCTGCGGCGACTCTCTGTCGCTGGACACCATGCACCGCGTGGGCGACACGCCCAACGGTCTCAACGAGGCCCTCGTCGCCCGCGCGCTGGCCGAAGCCGGCGACCGCGGGATCGCCGAGGTGAGCCTCAACTACGCGGGCCTCGCCCACCTCATCCGCCGGGAGCCCAGCCGCAACCACGCGGCGCGCGTGCTCACCCGGTTCGTGCTCGCGCCGCTGCACCGCCGCTTCCAGATGGATCGGCTGGTGCGCTTCAACGAGAAGTTCTCGCCCCAGTGGCGGCCGCGCTATCTGGTCTACGAGTCGCGGGCGGCCCTCCCGCTCACGATCGCCCGCGTCCTCCAGGCCGAGGGATATCTCCCCCACCGCGAGCGCGGCCGCTGGGCCGAGGCCGTGCGTGACGGGCTGCCCGAGGTGGTGGCGGCGCGGCTGCGACCCCCCGGACCCATCGGACAGGCGCGATGAGGCTCCCGCGCCCGCGCGCCGCGGTGGCGCTGGTGACCGCGGCGCTCGTGGGCGTTGGGCTGATCGGCGCCTACAGCTACTGGGAGTCCTATTACCAGCACCGGGGCTTTGCCACCGTCGCCTTCCTCCCCCACGCCCGTCCGGGGCAGCTGCGGACGGTCCACTTCTACTCGCCGGCGCTGCACCGCGAGGCCGACTACATCGTCTACACGCCGCCCGGCTATGACGCGGACCCCGCCCACCCGGCGCGCTATCCGGTCTACTACCTGCTGCACGGAAGCCCGGGCCGCCCGGTGGTCTTCACCGACATCGCGCAGCTCCCGGTGCGCATGGACAACCTCATCAGCCAGCATCGGATGCGCCCGATGATCCTCGTCTTCCCCGACGGCCGGATCGCCGGCAGCACCTACTCGGACTCCGAGTGGGCCAATACGCCGTCGGGTCACTTCGCCAGCTACGTGGTCAACGTGGTCCACGACGTCGACCACCGCTTCCGCACGCTCGCCCGCCGCGGAGACCGGGTCATCGCGGGCTTCTCCGCCGGCGCCTACGGAGCCACCAACATCGCGCTCCACAACCTGAAGCTCTTCGCCAACGTCCAGTCCTGGAGCGGCTACTACATCGAGACGCGCAGCGGTGTGTTCGCCCGCGCCAACGCCGCGGCGCTCGACGCCAACAGCCCCCTGGACTACGTGCACCGGCTCAAGGCGCTCATCGCCAGAGACCCGGTCCGCGCGTTCCTGTTCGTCGGCCGCGACGACAACGACAGCCCCCAGACGGGGCCGATGGCCTCGGCCCTGGCCGCCGCCGGCGCCGGCGTCACCTGGGCGCTGTACCCCGGCGGCCACGACTGGCAGCTATGGCACGCCCACCTCGATCAGATGCTGACCCTCGCGTCGCGAGACACGAGCGTGCCGCCCCCGCGTGCTCACGGCGTGGCGCGGTCCCTGACCCCCGGCGTTATCCCCATCCCCAACGGCGCGGGTCGTCACCACCGTCACGCAGCCGCGCGAGCCGACCGACGTAAAGCTCGCCGCGGCCGCCGTGAGAAGGGCCGCCGATCCCGGGTGTCTTCCGCCCGGTGATCGGCGGCCTGCTTTTGGCGCTGGTCTCAGCGGCACTCATCAACCTCGGGTTCCTGCTCCAGCACCGGGGGCTGGGCGATGGCACGGGCGCGGGCGGCATGCTGCGGCGCCTGCGACGGTCGCTGCGCAGTCCGGTGTGGCTGTCGGGGCAGGCACTCGGTTGGCTGGGCTTCGGTCTTCAGATCGTGGCGGTCGTGATCGCGCCGCTGGCGCTGGTGCAGGCGTTCGCCGCCGGGGGACTGGCGCTGTCGGTGCCGCTGGCCGCGGGCGTCTTCCGTCATCGCGTGACCCGCGGGCAGGTGCTGGCGGTGCTCGTCATCGCCGCGGGCCTGGCGGCGCTCCCGATCGGCTTCTCCACTGTGGCCGATCGCCTCCAGCCCGGCCGGCTGACCGCCGCGCTCGCCGTCGGAGCCGTAGCCGCCGTCGCGCTCGGGCGCCTCCGGGCGCCGGCCGCACGGGCCGCCGCCGCCGGGATGTTCTACGGACTTGCCGACGCGGCGATCAAGGCGGTCTCGCTCGACTGGCACCACCACGGGGCGGCGAGCCTGGCGAGCGGGTGGGCGCTGGTGGCCGTCGCCGGCACGTTCGCCGGCTTCGCCTGCTTCCAGGCCGCGCTCGAGACCGGCGCGGCGGTGCCCGGCATCTCGCTGATGACGGCGGGGACGGCGCTGGTGGCGCTCGCCTGCGGCCTCGGGGCGTTCGGGGAGTCGCTAGGCGCGGGTGCGGGCGTGAGCCTGATGCACGGGCTCGCGATCGCGGCTGTGCTCGCCGGCGTCCCGGTGCTCGCCGCCGCCCACACCGCGATCGTCGAATCCGCTGATCACCGAGACGAGCGACCGGCGCCGCGTCCCCGGCCGCTGCCCGCGATCGGCCGGCCGCGGTAGCCAGCACCCCAGCGCGAAGGCGCAGGCCTCCAGCACCGGGCCCAGTCCGGGCGTCCGTGAGAAGACCGTGGAGGAGAAGGGGATGTTGCGCGCCAGCGCGTACGACGCCTGGGAGGCGACCAGGAGCACCACCAGGGCGAGCACGAGCGCGAGCGCCGCTCGCCGGTTCGGGGCGACCTCTGTCATCGCCACCCCGGTGAGCGCACCGGCCAGGATCCAGGCCACCAACACGCGCACCAGCGGCTGAGCATCGGAGGCCGCGAGTTGGAGCAGGGGGAGCGCGTCCGGGATCCGCGGGCCGATGCGCAGCCAGTGCAGGCCGCGCAGGACGTAGAGCCAACCGGTGCCCGCCAGAAGGCCCGCGACGACGATCACCACCAGCGCCGCGCTCCCGCGAACGCGCCGCAGCGCCGTCCCCCGCCGCCGCCGCCGCCGCCGCCGCGCCCGAGGGTCCCCCATGTAAATGACGTCACCGTGCCGAGACTACGGGCCACGGTGGTGTGTTTCGTAGGGGGAGTGTTTGCGCTGCTTGAATGCGGCGCGACGGGCGCCGGGAGAGCTAGGTTCCCTGCCGGGGGCCGGTGGGGTGGGTGGGGCCGGTATCAGGGTCGACCGGGGCGCGCCCGGACCCATCGGCGGGCGGCGCGCCACGACCCGACAGCTGGGGCGGAGCCGGTGCCGGGCCCTCTCCGAGCTCGTCCTCTTCGTCGTCGTAGTCGTTGAGATTGCTCTTGATCGCCTCGAAGATGCTGAGCCCCTGCCCGACGAGACCGGCGGCGAGCTGCCCGAGCCCGTCGGCGCCGTTGAGCACGTTGATGTTGGCGTTGGCCAGGCCGCCCGCCGCCTCGCGCACGATCTGGGGCAGCTGGTCGATGAGCATGCGGTCCAGGGCCACCCGGTTGTGCGACGCCGCCGCCTCGGCCTGGATCGTCATCCGCTGGGCGTCGGCCTGGGCGATCACGCGCGTCTTCTCGGCCTCGGCCTCGGCGGGCTTGACCACCTCGGACATGAGCTGCTGCTGGCGCAACTCGGCCTGGCGCTGGGCCAGCTCGGTCTGAGCGGCGATCACCTCGCGCTGGGCGCCGGCCTCGGCCAGCGGGCCGGCCTGGCCCGCCTCGGCCTGCGCCGTGTCGACCTCGGCCTTGTACTTGGCCTGGACCACGGCCGTCTCACGCTGGTACTCGGCCTGCTTGCGCTGGGACTGCTGCTCGGCCTCGGCCGCCGCCTGGTTGGCCTGGGCCTGGGCGATCTTGGCCTGACGCTGGATCGCGGCGGTGTGGGGCGCGGCCATCGCTTCGATGTAGCCCGCCCCCATGTCGTCGATCGACTGGATCTGAAGCGAATCGACGATCAGCCCCATCTTGGCCATCTCCGCCTTGGAGCCGTCGAGGACCTCGGTGGCCAGCTTCTGGCGCTCGGTGACGATCTCCTCGACGGTCATCGAGCCGATGATCGAGCGCAGGTGACCGGCGAAGATCCGCCCCGTCAGCACGGACATCTGATCCTGATCGGACAGGAACCGCTGGGCGGCGTTGACGATGCTCTCGGAGTCGTTGCCGACCTTGAACGCGATCACCGCCTTGGCCTGCAGCGCGATGCCCTGCCTGGTCACGCACTGCTCGGCGACCTCGGCCTCCCGCATGGCCAGAGTGAGGAAGCTGGCCTGCCGGACGAACGGGACGACGAAGGCGCCGTGACCGGTCACGACCTTGAACGGCGTACCGTTCTCGCCCGAGCGTCCACCGGAGATGAGCATCGCCTCATCGGGCGCGGGCACGCGAAAACCGAACATCACCGACTCCTCTCAGGAATTGCAGATCGTCTCGCCACCAGGTGTGCACTCACGCACTGTCAGCCCCGGAGCTGAATTCCATCACATCCAGTGCCCTGCCCTCGCGGGCGTTGTACACCAGGACCTCGGTGCCCTTGGCCAGCGGCTGCTCAGACCAGGCCAGGTACGCCTCCGTGCCGCCGCGAATGTTGACCAGCACTTCACCCGGTCCCTGCTCGCCCCGCGTCGCGACGATCACCTTGCCGGTACATCCCACTGCCGACTCGTCCGGTGTCACGCCCGACGTTGTAGCAGGCAGTAGCCGGGGGTATGGGAACAGTCATGACCGGAGAAACAGCTGCAGCCACCCCGTGGAGCGCCTGACGTGACACCGGTGGCGGGCAAGGTGCTCGTGGCGGTGGACGGCGCCTCCGGGGGGCGGGACGCGATCGCGCTCGCCCGGGTCCTGGCGCCGCCCTCGGCGCGGATGGTGCTCACCAACGTCTACGGCGTCGGCGCCGAGGTCGATGCCGATCCCGCCCACCCCGCTCGCCCCGGCGTCCTCGCGGGACGGGCGCTGCACCGGCTCGCCCGCAAGGAGTCCGCCGAGCTGCTCGTCGTCGGCTCCAGCCACCGCGGTCCCACGGGGCGGACGATGCTCGGCGGCCAGACTCTGGCGGCGCTCAACGGATCGTCGTGCGCGGTGGCGATCGCGCCACGCGGGTACGGCATGGCCGAGCCGGAGGTCCGCACGGTGGGGGCCGGTGACGCCGGCACCGCCGAGAGCGAGCTGGCGATACGCACCGCGCAGGAGCTGGCCGACCGCCACGGCGCTGTGCTGGAGGTCCGCGCGGTGACCGACGGCGACCCCGCCGAGGAGCTGGCGACGCTGGCCGAGCACCTCGACCTGCTCGTCCTCGGCTCGCGTGCCTACGGCCCCTCGGGCCGCCTGCTCAGCGGCAGCACCTCCACCCAGCTCGCCCGGCGCGCCGCGTGCCCGCTGCTTGTCGTCCCCCGCCCGTGACTTGATGGTGGTTTCCACCCAGACGGGTGAAAGTTCGTCCATCATTGATGACAAGCGCGGCCAGGGATGACACCCTGTCTTCATGACCCCTGCCGCGTACCCCACCATCCGCATCGACCATGAGCCTCTGGGTGACTGGGAGGTGGAGCTTCCCGATGAAGTCTCCCCCGTCCGGTGCCGGACCCTCCATGAGGCCCGCCGCCTCGCCTACCGCCACGCCGCCCAAGGGCAGCCGGTCGAGCTCGTGATGCTCGACGCCTACCATCGCGTCGCTCACCGAGAGCTCGTCAACCCCAGCTAGCTCTGCGCGCCGGCCGGCGGCGACTCGCGGCCGGTCAGTTCTCCCACCTTCATCACCAGCTCGTCGGGGCTGAAGGGCTTGACGAGCAGGTTGACCTTGGTCTCCTCGACGCCGCGATGAACCAGGCGGCTGTCGTTGTAGCCCGACATGAACAGCACCTCCAGGCCGGGGCGCAGCCCGCGCAGCTTCTGGGCCAGCTCGGGCCCTGACATGCGCGGCATCACGACGTCGGTGAGCAGCAGGTCGATGTCGCCGCGGTGGTGCTCGGCCACCGCGATCGCATCCAGGCCGTTGCCAGCCTGGAGGATCAGGTACCCCTCCTCCTCGAGCATCGTGACCACGAGCATGCGTAGCGCCGGCTCGTCCTCCACCAGCAGCAGCGTCGGCCGCGTCGGGTCCTGAGGCGCAGCTCCCTCGACGGGCTCGCCGGCCGCGGGGAGCAGCACCGTGAACGTCGTGCCCTCACCCAGGGAGGAGGTCACGTCGATCCAGCCGTCGGCCTGGTCCACGGTGCCGTAGACCGTGGCCAGCCCCATCCCGGTGCCCCGCTCGCCCTTGGTGCTGAAAAACGGCTCGAAGATCCGCTCCACCGTCTCGGGCGCCATGCCCGTGCCGGTGTCGGCGATGGCGAGCTGCACGTAGGAGCCGGGCTCCAGCCCATGCACCGCCGCCTCCTCCCCGGACACCGACCGCTCGCGCGTCGTCACCCGAAGGGTCCCGCCGGCCGGCATGGCGTCGGAGGCGTTGATCATCAGGTTCATCATGATCTGCTCCAGGCCAGTCCGGTCCATCATCACCTGGGGCAGGCCGGGCGCAAGCTGGAACTCGAAGACGATGTCGGCGGCCAGCAGCCGGCGCACCATCGGCTCGAGCTCGCGGGCCAGCGCCGAGACGTCGATCAGCGACGCCGAGGTGTGGCCGCGGCGGGCGAAGGCCAGGAGCTGGCGCGTGAGCTCCGCCGCCCGGTCGGCGGCGAGCAGGATCTGCTCCAGGTCAGGGCGCGCGGTCACCAGATCAGAGCGCGCCGAGAGCCGCCGGGCGTAGCCCGAGACGATCGTCAGCAGGTTGTTGAAGTCGTGGGCGATGCCCCCGGCGAGCTGGCCGACGGCCTCCATCTTCTGCGCCTGGGTGAGCCGTGCGGCGATCTCCTGGCGTTCGGTGATGTCGGTGATGACCCCGCGCAGCCGCTGGATGCTGCCGTCGGGATCGCGCGTGACGGTGACGATGTCGCGCACCTGGCGGACCTCGCCGTCCGCGGAGATCATCCGGTACAGCAGTTCGAAGTTCTCGCTCTGGCGCGCCGCCTCCACGAAGGTCAGGGCCGCCAGGCGATCCTCGGGGTGCACCAGTGACATCCAGAATCCGGGCTGCATCCATTGCTCGCGCGGGTAACCCAGCAGCACCTCCTCACGGCCGCCGAGGAAGGTGAGCGACTCGCGGTCGGGGGTGGTGGACTCCCACACGATCGCGTCCAGCGCGCCCACGATCTCCTCCACCGCGTGCGCCTGGACGTAGCGCATCCGCTCCTCCTCCAGGCGGCGCTGCTCGGTGGCCTCGCGGATCACCGCGACGATCGCGCGCTCGCCGTCGAAGGACATCGGCGCCAGGCTGATCTCGACCGGGACCTCCGAGCCGTCGTGGCGACGGCCCTGCAGGCGCAGGCCCAGGCCCATCGGGCGCGGCCGGGGGTGCTCGGCGTAGGCGGTGCGGTCGGCGATGTGCGACTCATGTAGGCGGCCCGGGATGAGCTGCTCCACCGCGGCGCCGATCAGCTCGTCGCGTTCGTAGCCGAACAACTCCTCCGCCGCCTTGTTGACGTACCGGATCTGCCCGTCGACCCCCGCCATCACGATCCCGTCGGGGGCGGCGTCAAGCATCTCGACGAGCGCGCCGTGGGGCAGCCGCTCCCCGCTCACGGTGTCATCACGGTCTCGCGGCGCATCGGGGTCACGGTAGCGAGGGGTCTGGCGGCATTGATTGTCATTTCGCGAACGGCGACCTTTCTGAGTGTTCCCGGGTGGGCCCTTTCCTAAGAACGCGACACCAGCCCTGTGGTTGGCGGAGAATGCAAACGTGCGGACGCGCGGCATCGACCTGGCCGCGGAGCTGTTGGAGTCGCTCCCGGATCCGGTGATCGGCTGCGACGCCGACGGCACCATCGTCTACTGGAGCAGGGCGGCCGAGGACGTGTACGGCTATCCCGCCGGCGAGGCGCTTGGCCGGCGCGCCGCCACGCTCCTGCAGACCCGCTTCCCGGCGCCGTTGCTGGAGATCACAGAAGAGCTGGCGGACCTCGGGCGCTGGCAGGGGCGCCTCGAGCACCGGCGCAAGGACGGGCGCACGGTGCCGGTGCACAGCCGCTGGGTCGCGCGCCACGACGCGCACGGCGCGCGGGCCGGCAGCTTCGCGCTCGAGCGCGAGCTGGCCGACGAGGCGGCGCCGTCCGCGCCGGAGTCGGCCGTGGCGGAGTCGACGGTGCCGGAGTCGACGGTGGCGCCACCGGCGCCTCGGGAGCCCGAGCGGCTGGAGGCGGGGGCGGCGGCCGCGCGCGCGCTGGCCCACGAGCTCAACAACGCCCTGGCCATCATCATCAACTACGCCGCGTTCGTGACCGCCGAGCTCGAGGCGGCCGCGGGAGCCTCGGGTGAGGCGATGCGCGCCGATCTCCGTGAGATCCAGACCGCCGCCGACCGCGCCCTGGAGGTCGCGCGCCGGTTGGCGGGCGAGGTCTAGCTCGTCGAACGCCGCCCGCGCACGACCATCGCCACCGCCTGGACGCGCGTGCGCGCCCCCAGCTTGGACGTGGCGTTGCGGACATGGGTACGCACCGTCTCGGGCGAGAGGAACAGCCGCTCGGCGATCATCTGGCCGTTGAGCCCATCGGCGAGCAGCTCGAGCACCTCGAGCTCGCGCGCGCTGAGCGCGCTCAGGCGCTGCAGCTCCCCGTCCTCGGCCAGCTGGCCGGCCAGCTCCGCGTCGACGTAGTTGCCGCCCGCCGCCACCGCGCGCAGCGCGTCGGTGAGCCGAGGCGCCGGCGATGTCTTGAGCACGAACCCGCGCGCTCCCGCCCGCACCGCCTCGTGCAGCATGGAGTCAGCGCCGGTGTAGCCGGTGTAGAGGACGATCGGGGCCGTCGGGTCCTCCCGCAGCAGGTCCTCGACCAGGCCGACCGAGCTCTCCTGTCCGAGCTGCACGTCGAGCAGCGCGACGTCGAACCGCCGGCGCGTGAGGATGGCCCGGGCCTCGTCCAGCGTGCCCGCCACCCCGGCGATGCGGAACCCAGCCTCACGGAGCAGGAGCTCGATGCCCCTCCGCATGGCGAGGTGGTCATCAACGACGATCACCTCGAGTTCCTCGGACTCCACAGCTGGCCTCCACATGTAGGCGGTGAAGATCTTCTCACCGCTGCCCAATGGTTGCCGCCCCGGGCCGTGAGGCCCCTGCACGTACCTCATTTCGGGGACCGGGCCCGGTGCGCCCGTCGTCGGGCGCATCGATTACCGCATTTCAGGGATGAGTATCGGCCCGGGGTCGCCGAAGCACATCGTGGCCGACACAGATCCCGGACCCGCTTTCACTCGAACCCAAGGTCACGCACATGGCAACCATCACGAAACCCACGCGTCTCTCCACCGAGGAGACGATGGACCTGTGGTCGGAGTACAAGCGCACTGGCAACCCCCGCCTCCGAGATCGCCTGGTGCTCACCTTCGCCCCCATGGTCAAGTACATCGTCTACCGCAAGGCTCGGGAGATCCCCGCGCGTTGCGAGGTCGACGACTTCATCTCCTGCGGCCTCGAGGCCCTCATCCGCTCGATCGACCGGTTCGACCCCGAGAAGGGCGCCACCCTCGAGCGCTACGCCTGGACCCGCATCCACGGCGCCGTGCTCGACGAACTGCGCCGCAACGACTGGGCGCCGCGCTCGCTGCGCCGGTGGGATCGCGACTTCACCAAGACGCGCGATGACTTCATCCGCCTGGAGGGTCGCCGGCCCACCAACCTCGAGCTCGCCGACGCGATGGGCGTCACCCTGGCCGAGCTCCACCAGCGCGTCGCCCAGATCGCCCGTGCCCAGGTGGGCTCGCTCAATGCCGTCGTCCTGGCCGAGGACGACACCCAGATCGAGAAGATCGACACGCTGCCCTCCGACGATCGTGACTGCGACCCCGAGCTGTCAGCAGCTCGCAGCCAGGCTACGGAGCGCCTGCGCGCCGCCCTCGAGACGTTGCCCGAGCGCGAGCGCAAGCTCGCGGTCCTGCTCTATGTTCACAACCTGACCTTGCGCGAGATCGGCGAGATCCTCGGCGTCACCGAGAGCCGCGTCTGCCAGATCCACGGCAACGTCCTGCGCAAGCTGCGGACCATCCTCGAGGCCCACGAGCAGCTGTTCGTGGCCGCCACCGCGGCATAGCCGTTCGCGGCCGCCACGGCGCTGAATCACCGTTTGGCAATAGGTGCTCCATCGGGATAAACCCCGGGACATTCGCTTGTCCCAGTGCCGATGGCGCTGATCGGTGTGAACGGGTACACATAAGGGCGGTGACCGACACCGAGACGCCCCCGCTCGACTACCGCATCCCGGACGGGTGCTGCGACGAGCTGCTGGGCGAGGACGGGCAGCCACTGCCCCACGCGGCGCCGCTCATGGCCGCACTGGAGCGGCTGGGACCCGAGGCGCTCCAGGCCGCCGGCAGGCGCCGCGACACGATCTTCATGCAGCAGGGGATCACCTTCGAGGTCGCCGGCTCCGATGGCGAGCGGCGCGACCGCGCCTGGCCCCTGGATCTCGTCCCTCGGGTGCTGACCGCCGACGAGTGGACCACGATCAAGCGAGGGCTGGCCCAGCGCATCCGTGCCCTCAACGCGTTCGTCGACGACGTCTACCACGCGCACGAGATCGTCCGCGCCGGGATCGTCCCGTGGTCGCTGATCGTGAGCCGCCCCAGCTTCGCGCGCCCGGTGCACGGCGTGCGGGCGCCCGGGGGCGTCTACTGCCACGTCTGCGGATGCGACCTCGTGCGCGACGGCGGCGGCCGCTGGCGCGTGCTCGAGGACAACGTCAGGACCCCGTCGGGCATCTCCTACGTGCTCGAGAACCGGGTGGCGATGACCCGCTTGATGCCCGAGCTCTTCGCCGGACACCGGATCCGCGCGGTCGACAACTATCCGTCGCTGCTGCTCGACGCGCTGCGCGCCGTGGCGCCGGCGGCCGAGAGCCATCCCACGGTCGTGCTATGGACACCGGGCGCGATGAATTCCGCGTACTTCGAGCACGCCTTCCTGGCGCGGCAGATGGGCGTTGAGCTGGTCGAGCCCGGCGACCTCGTCGTGCGCGACGCCGTCTGTTACATGCGCACGACCTCCGGGCTCCAGCGCGTTCACACGATCTACCGCCGCCTCGACGACGACTTCATCGACCCGCTGGAGTTCCGCCCCGACTCGATGCTCGGCGTGCCCGGGCTCGTGCGCGCCTACCGCGCGGGCACGGTGGCGATCGCCAACGCCATTGGGACGGGGGTGGCCGATGACAAGGCGATCTACTACTACGTCCCGGAGATGATCCGCTTCTACCTGGGTGAGGAGCCGATCCTCGACAACGTCCCCACCTATCTGCTCTCGGACGAGACCCAACGCCAGCACGTTCTGAGCCGGCTATCGGAGCTGGTGATCAAACCGACCTCGGAGTCAGGGGGCAAGGGCGTGTTCATCGGCCCGCACGCCTCTGAGGCCGAGCGCGATGCTCAGGCGCGGATGATCCAGGACGAGCCCCACCGCTTCATCGCCCAGGAACTGGTCCATCTCTCGACGGCGCCCACCGAGGTCGGCGGGGGCCGTCTGGCGCCGCGCCACGTCGACCTGCGCCCGTTCGCCGTGTTCGGCGACGAGATCCGGATCGTGCCCGGCGGCCTCACGCGAGTGGCGCTGCGGGAGGGGTCGATGATCGTCAACTCGTCGCAGGGCGGCGGCTCGAAGGACACCTGGGTGCTCGACGACGAGAGCCAGAGCGATGCCGGTGTGCGAGACGGGCTCATGCCGCTGCAGCGCCGGCCTCGCCTGCCCGACGTGCGCTACGGCGGGTGGCAGAGCCAGGCACAGCAACAGCAGCAGAGCCGGTCGGGTCGGAACCACTGAATGCTGGCGCGGATCGCGCAGGAGCTGTTCTGGCTGGGCCGCGACCTCACCCGCGCCGAGCACACCGCCCGCATCCTCGACGGCGCCTTCCACGCCGACGTCGCCGGCGCCCCCGGTGAGCGGGGCGTCGCGCTGAGCTGGGAGGGGGTGCTGGCCACGATCGGCGCCAAGCCCCCCGCGCTCGGCGAGGAGGAGCCGACCCTGGCCGAGAACGCCACGGCAGCGCCCGCGTCGTTGGGTCGCGCCCAGGTGGCCGGCCTGCTGACGTTGGACACCGACAACCCCGCGTCGGTCGTCTCCTGCGTTGCCCGCGCGCGCGAGCGCGGGCGCACGATGCGCGATGTCGTCTCGACCGAGATGTGGGAGGCGCTCAATTCCTTCTACCTGCTCCTGGGGCGCTACGACCTCCAGGCGGCGCTCCAGACCGGCCCGTACTCGTTCTACCAGGAGGTCAAGGAGCACTGCGCGCTGTTCTGGGGGCTGCTGGACCGGACGCTCCTGCGCGACGAGGGCCGGGCCTTCCTGGAGGCCGGCGGCCGCATCGAGGAGGCCGACATGATCCTGCGGCTGCTGCGCGTCGCCATCCCCCCGGGCCCGTGGGATGAGGACCCGCCCGCCCTTGAGACCGAGGCGCTGGCCCTGCTCCATGCCGTCGGCGGCTTTCAGGCCTACCGGCGCGCCGTGCGCGCGGCGCCCACCGTCGGGCCGGTCATCCGCTTCCTGCTCTTCAACTCCGCCTATCCGGGCTCGGTGGCCTCGTCGGTGGCGGCGCTGGCGGCCGCGCTCACCGCGGCCGACGCCCAACCGCGCTCCTCGCCGCCGGTGCTGCGTCTGGACCGCCTGATCGCCGATCTCGAGCTCCAGCGGCGCGCACCCGACGCGGGCGGAGCGTTGGAGCAGATCCTCGAGCGGGTACAGGATGAGCTGGAGCTCGTCGACCGCGACATCGACTCTCGCTATTTTGCGATCGCCGCGCTGGCCGCCGTTCACGTCTGACGGCGCTTCGCCGCTCGCCTGCCGACATGAACTTCGCCATCCGCTACCTCACCGAGTACGAGTACGACTCCGAAGTCGTCGACAACCTCAACGCGCTGCGGGTCAAGCCCCTGGGCAACGGCGGCCAGCGCTGTGACGAGTTCGGGGTGCGGCTGACCCCGGAGGTCCGCCTGCACCGCCACACCGACTACTTCGGGACCGAGGTGGTGGAGTTCGAGATCTCGCGGCCCCACCGGGCGCTCGTCATCGACGTGCGCGCCCGCGTGAGCACCAAGCCCTCGGCCGAGCCGCCCCACGCGACCTGGGGGGCGCTCACCGATCCCAACTACCGGGAGGCCGGCGGCGAGTTCCTGCTCCAGACCGACGACGCCCCCGAGCACCCCGCACTCCAGGAGCTGCTCTCCGCGGCCCGGGCGGCCTCGTCGCCGCTGGCCGCGGTGACGCTCATCTCAGAGCTCATCCCCGACCGGTTCGAATATCGCCAGGGGGCCACCTACGTCGATTCGCGCGTGATCGACCTGCTGGAGGCCGGCGCCGGCGTCTGCCAGGACTTCGTGCACCTCGGGCTGGCACTGCTCCGTCATCACGGCATCGCCGCGCGCTACGTGTCCGGCTACCTGTTCGCGGCCGGATCGGGCGACGGCCAGGAGTCCGTCGAGGTCGACACCCACGCCTGGCTCGAGGCGCTGCTCCCGGTCTCTGACGCCGCCCACCCCGACCCGGTGTGGGTCGGCGCGGACCCCACCAACCGCGTGCTCGCCGGCGAGACCCACGTCAAGATCGGCCACGGCCGCCACTACGCCGACGTCCCGCCGATCAAGGGCGTCTACCGCGGGTCGGCCACCGCCGAGCTCAAGGCCAGCGTCACCATGACCCGGCTTGAGCGGACCGACCCGGCGTCGATCGCCCGCTCCTGACCACCAGAGCGCGCCTGCTGCCGTGTGGTCGGTGAGTTCGCGGCCCACCTAAGCCCCAGATACGCCACGGCGCCCCCCGGGTCGGGGGCACGATCCGTCAACCAGAAGTCACAACTCGGCAACTCCTGAGTGGCCTCGGAGCGAAAGAGTGTCCGTGCGCCGCGGCCTGACGACCGCGCGGGGCCGTACCCAACTACTCGTAGAGGAGCTGACCTGATGTCGCGCAAGCGAATTGTCCCTCTCCTGCTCGCCGGCGTCGCCGCAGCGAGCGGGAGTGTCTTCGCCGTTGGGTCGGCGACGGCGGGATCGGTGCAACACCACGACTGGCGGGGCCATTCTGGACACAAGTACACCGACTCGCTCCCCACCCGTACCCCGATCAAGCACGTCGTCGTGATCTTCCAGGAGAACGTCTCGTTCGACCACTACTTCGGGACCTATCCATACGCGACCAACGCCGACGGCCAGCCGTTCCACGCCGCGCCCGGCACCCCGGCCGTCGACGGCCTGCTGCCGGCGACGACCCACTCGCTGCCAGCAAGCCTCCGGCACAGCACCAACCTGCTCACGTCAAACCCCAACGAGGCGCCGCCGCTGCGGCTGGACAGCAGCGCAAACGGGATCGGCACCGACGCAGGCGGGCAGCTCACCTGTGACCAGGACCACGATTACTCCGACGAGCAGGACGCTTTCGACAACGGTCAGATGGACCGCTTCGTCCAAGCGACCGGCACCGCCAGCGGAACCGCGCCGGGCGGGGCCCCGTGCCAGGCCTCGCAGGTGATGGACTACTACGACGGCAACACCGTGACCGGGATGTGGAACTACGCGCAGCACTATTCCCTGTCCGACAACAGCTTCGGCACGACGTTCGGGCCTTCGTCGCCGGGCGCGATCAACCTCGTGTCCGGAGACACCGGAAACGTGGACACGGCCCACGAGGCCAACAGCCCACCGATCTCGACGTCCACCTCCCCGAACGGCGACCTCACCGCCGACGGGAAGGGCGGCTACTCGCTGACCAGCGACGCCCAGCCGTACTACGACGACTGCTCGACCCGTGACGCGGTCGCGCTGTCAGGCCAGAACATCGGCGACGTCCTTAACAACGAGGGACTCTCCTGGGGCTGGTTCCAGGGCGGCTTTACGCCCAGCACCAGCTTCGCGGCGGCCCTGGCGGCGACCGGGAACTCCGGCCAGGCGACGAGCACATTCACTCCGGACGAGTTCTCAAGCTACTTCGCCAACGCCGCCAACCGGCCGGCCCACTCCAGCAACCAGAACCTGTGCAGCGCCGTGCACCCGGTCGGCGTCGCCGTCGGCGGCACCGGCCAGTACGGCTATAAGGACGACTACATCCCCCACCACGAGCCGTTCAACTACTACGCGTCCACCGCCAATCCGCACCACCTCACGGTCCCGACGGACGGGGCCGGCGAGGACACGTTCGCCGGGCTCCAGGAGATCGGCACGGACACGCAGAGCTACGCCGGAGGCGTGCCGCAGTTCAACACCCCCAACCACCAGTACGACACCAGCGACTTCGATCAGCTGGTGGCGGCGATCTCCGACGGCGAGCTGCCGGCGTCCGCGCTGCCCGCGGTCAGCTTCATCAAGGCCCCCGGCTACGAGGACGGTCATCCCGGCTATTCGGACCCGGCCGACGAGCAGAAGTTCGTCGCCACAGAGATCGACGCCCTGATGCACTCGCCGGACTGGTCGAGCACCGCGGTGGTCGTCAACTGGGACGACTCCGACGGCTGGTATGACCACGTCTACAGCGGCGTCACGAACCCGTCGCTGTCGCCCGCTGACAACCTCACCCCGACGAGCACGACCGGGACGACGTCAGGCAAATGCGGGCCGAGCCCGCAGACGACGGCGCCGCTCGCCGGTGAGCAGGGACGGTGCGGCTTCGGTCCCCGGATCCCAATGCTCGTGATCTCCCCCTACGCACAGCACAATCACGTCGACAGCGACCTCTCCGACCAGTCCTCGATCCTCAACTTCATCGAGTACAACTGGCACTTGCCCGGCATCCCCGGGTCCGCCGACCAGGTGCTGGCGGGCGTCGACAAGAAGGAGCGCATTCCGTTCGATCTCGCCGGGATGTTCAACTTCAACGGACCGCGGAATCCGAAGGTGATCATCAACCCGTTGACAGGCCAACCGGCACACCTGTCAGACGGGTACGGCTGGTAGGCACCTGAGCCCGAACCGGCGGCCGGACGCGGCGCGGCGTCCGGCCGCCGGACGGGTTGCGACATGTGCCCCTGGGCACCTGACGAACGTCAACGGCGGGCTATCGATGAGGGAGCCGGGGCAGCACCACCAGCGCTTCCGGCGTCGTTCGAGGGTGCATTCTGTGAAAAACCGCGAAACGCTCCGGAGGTTTTTCACGAAATGCGCGCAGGACGGTCATCCTGTGAAAAACCGCTCCCGGCGCAGCCGGTTTTGCGCGTTATGCACCCTCGCCCGGCCGATGGCTCGCCAGAGTCACGACGTCCCTCAGTTCACCGGACGGCCTTCCCAGCCCCTACCCCTGGTGGTAGCGTCGCCCCATGGGAGAACGCACGCAGCACACACCCGGGACGTTCAGCTGGACTGACCTGAACACCACCGACCAGGAGGCGGCCAAGGCCTTCTACTCGGGTCTGTTCGGCTGGGAGATCACCGACATGCCCGCCGGAGAGGGAGTCGTCTACTCGATGGCGGCCATCGACGGTAAGTGGGTGGGGGCGATCTCGCCTCAGCCCCAGCAGCAGCGCGAGGCCGGAGTGCCGCCCTCGTGGAACTCATACGTCACCGTGGCCGACGCGGACGAGACCGCGGCCAAGGCCGCCGAGCTCGGCGCCAGCGTCCACGCGCCGCCGTTTGACGTCATGGAGGCCGGCCGGATGGCGGTCATCCAGGATCCCCAGGGCGCCTGGTTCCTCATCTGGCAGCCCAACCAGCATCAGGGCGCGGGGCTCGTCAACGCCCCCGGCGCGCTGTGCTGGAACGAGCTCGGCTCGCCCGACCTCGACGGCTCGGCCGCGTTCTACGGCGGGTTGTTCGGCTGGACGACGAGCCCGATGGAGGGTGGGGAGATGCCCTACCTGGTCATCAGCAACGGCGATCGCTCCAACGGCGGCATCCGCCCGCCGATGCCGCCCGGGACCCCGCCCTTCTGGCTGGTCTATTTCGCCGCCGAGGACCTCGACGCCGCGTTGGCCAAGGTCTCCGAGCTGGGCGGCACCGCCCTGATGGGCAACACCGACATCGGGATCGCCAGGATCGCGATCGCCCAGGACCCGCAGGGCGCCGTGTTCGCGCTGTACTCGGGCCGTCTCGACGACTGACGCAGGCTCGGAAGCGCCGCGCGCCGCTGAAGCCATTCGGCATACTCGGCCGGGTGGCCAGGCGCAGGATCACGATCGCCGCGCTGACCGCGCTGACCCTCGCCGCGGGGGGCTGCGCGGGCCAGTCGGGCCAGTCGGGCCAGGGCACCGGCGGCGCGACCGCCTCAACGGCCACCTCCGAGGCTCCGCTGCCCCAGGGCCATCCCCAGGTGGTCCAGCCGGTGGCGGGCGCGTCGGCCAAGATCGACGCCGCCTCGGCGCCGGCCACCGCGGGTGTGAGCGTCGGGCCGGCCTCGGCGTCGCTTCCGGCGCCGCTGTCGGTCACCGACATCCGCAAGCAGTTGGCCCAGAGCGGGATGACCGCCTCCACCACCCAGGCGACCCTCACGCCCGACGGCCTGGCGGTGGCCCCGATCAACGCCCCCGCCGCCGTCCAGGCGGTGATCAACGCCGGCAACGAGATCGCCCACCTGCCCTATCGCTACGGCGGCGGCCACATGACCTACGAGGACAGCGCATATGACTGCTCGGGCTCGATCAGCTACGTGTTCGCCGCCGCACACCTGCTCGACCACACCGTCGTCTCGGGCGCACTCGAGAACTGGGGCGACCCCGGTCCCGGCAAATGGATCACCGTGTTCGCCAACGCCGGGCACACCTTCATGTACGTCGCCGGGCTGCGTTTTGACACCGTCGCCCTGGCCGAGACCGGCTCGCGGTGGTCGGATCGCTCGGCCGACGAGCCCGATCTCAAGACCTTCTCAGTGAGGCATCCGCCAGGGCTCTAGCGGTCCCGTCCGCCCCATATGCAAGGGCGGTGGACCGCCCCACCTTGGCGACGTGAGCAGCCTATTTGGCCCAGGAGGCCGTCCGAGGGCGGCTCTATCTTCGTCCGCGATCATGCAGGTTCGAGAGCTTCGGGAAGGAAGCCGGGTCGCAGGGGTGCTCCTCCTGCGCGCTGTCGATGTCCGCCGACGGCGCGAGGGCGAGGAGTACCTCAAGCTCACGCTCGGGAACCGCACCGGGATCCTTCCCGCGGTCGTGCTCGACGGCGTCGCCGCCGCGCGCGCGGTGTGTCGCAGCGGCGAGGTGGTCCACGTCGTGGGCGCGTTCTCGGTTCACCCGACGCACGGCGGGCGGCTGGTCGTGGAGGCCATCCGCCACGCGGAGCCGGACGAGTACGACCCCGACCTGGTGCTCGACGGGCCGATCCGCCCGGTCGCCCAGCTGGAGGCCGACGTGCGGGAGCTGATCGCGACCGTCCAGGATCCCCACCTGCGCCGCCTGCTGGAGACGATCCTGGGCGACGACGCGCCGACGTGGCCTCAGTTCCGCGACGCTCCGGCGGCCAAGCATTACCACCAGGCCTATCGCCACGGCCTGCTCGAGCATTCGCTGACCGTCGCCCAGGCGGTGAGCGCCATCTCGGCCACCTTCCCGGGCATCGACCGCGATGTCGCGGTCACCGGCGCGCTCCTGCATGACATCGGCAAGCTCGACGCCTACGAGCTGCGCGACGACGTCATCGAGATGTCTGACCAGGGCCGGCTGTACGGCGAGATCCCGCTGGGCTACTACCGCGTGCGCACCGCCATCGAGAGCCTCGACGACTATCCCCAGCAGACGGCCCAGGCGGTGCTCCACATCATCCTCAGCCACCATGGCTCGCTCGAGCACGGCAGCCCCGTGATCCCGTGCACGCGGGAGGCGACGCTCGTCCACATGGCCGACAACCTCGGCGGCCGGCTGGGCAGCTTCGACCGTATCGAGAAGGCTCTGCCCGCCGGCGCACAGTGGTCCTCGTGGGACAAGGGGATCGGGGGCGGCGCGTATTTCGCCCTGCCCGACGTCTCGGCCGCGGCCGAGGCCGACGAGCGCCGGGCCGCCTGACCGGTCCTCCAGACCGGGCACTCGACAACCGTTTGGGCACACTTGTGGCGCTCTGCGCCAAAAGTGCGCAAATTCCGTGTGATGGGGCCGAGGCAGGTTCGCCGTTCCCGGCCCCCGGCTAGAGTTGCTTTGGGGATGGCCAAGGACACCGAGAAACTGATCCGTCAGCTCTCGTTGATCTCGTACCTGATGGCAGAGCGCCGGCCGGTCACAGCGCCGGAGATCAGGCGCGACGTCGAGGGTTACAGCGTCATGAACGAGGACGCGTTCGCGCGGCGCTTCTATGCCGACCGCTCCGAGCTGGAGGCGCTGGGCATCGTGCTGGCGGTGGAGAAGCCGGTGGACGGCCTGGTCGAGCAGGAGAACTACTCGCTGCCCCCGGAGAACTTCCATCTCCCCCCCATCGCCTTCACCGACAAGGAACTGGCGGCGCTGCACACCGCCCTCCAGCTGCTCGACGGCGAGTTCGCCTACGCCGAGCCCCTGCGGCTGGCCCTCCAGCAGATCTCGTGGGGACGGCCCAGCCCGCTCTCCACCCCGGAGCAGAGCACGGTCGCGCTCGGGATCACCGGCTCGGCCGGCGGCCACGACGTGTCCCAGCGGCTGGCCAAGATCGAGACCGCCATCTTCCGCCGCAAGACGATCGTCTTCGAGTACCACACGATGGAGCGCGACGACATCGGCGCGCGCCGCGTCGACCCCTACCAGCTGCTCTACCAGGGCGGCCAGTTCTACGTCGTCGGCCGCTCGCATGAGCGCGACGCCATCCGGGTGTTCCGTCTCTCGCGCATCCGAGGCAAGGTCGGCTACGCCACCAAGGCCGAGCACGACTTCCAGCGCCCCGACAACTTCGACCCGCGCGCCTACGCCAACCGGATCGACTGGCAGTTCGGCGACGCGGTGGGGACCGCCGAGGTCTGGATCGGCGGCCGGATCGCCTGGCAGATCGAGCGCCATTTCGGCCGCTACGGCGAGATCCGCCCCGCCGAGGACGACGACGTCCTCTTCGCCACCCCCTACGCCAACTCCCGCCAGCTCATCGCGTGGGTCCTCGGCCTGGGCGAGAACGCCCGCATCGTCGGGCCCCCCGAGCTGCTCGAGGAGCTGCGCGAGCGGGTCGGGCTGCTCGTCGAGCGCCATTCCGGCGAGCCGCAGATCGCCGATCCGGCGCCCTCGCCCGCGGGGGCGGAGGAGGACGATGACGCGGCCTCCGCCGGCCCCGGGGACGCCGGCCGCCCCGCCGGATCCCGCGGCCGCGCCGCCACCGAGGACGATGACTCCAACGGCCACCGGGCAGACGCCGCCATCCGCCCCGAGCGCTTCGCCCGCCTGGTGACGCTGGCCAGCATCCTCATCGACGCCGGCCGCGCGGGCCGCACGCTCATCGCCCAGGAGCTGTGCGCCGCGCTCAAGGTCTCAGACCAGGAGCTGCGCGAGGACATCTCCGTGCTCAACGTCGTCAACTTCGGCGCCGGCACCTACGTGCTCTACGCCGAGATCCTGGCCGACGGCACGATCGAGGTCGACCCCGAGCCCTACGGCGACTCGTTCGCGCGTCCCGCGCGCCTGCTCCCCGTGGAGGCCAAGGCGCTGATCGCGGCGATCGACCTGATCGGCGAGCACATCCCCGAGGGATCGCTGACCTCGGTGCGGTTGAAGGTGGTCGGCGCGCTGGGCGAGGACCCCGTCCACGAGGGCCTCCAGTTCTCCACACCGGGTGGCGACAACGTGGAGATCGCCGGCGTGGTCTCCAGCGCGATCGCGAGCCGCCGGATGCTCACCTTCGAGTACTACAAGGAGAACGAGGACGAGTTCACCACCCGCCGGGTCGAGCCCTATGCCCTGATCAACGGCCGTGAGGGCTGGTACGTGGCCAGCTTCGATCCCGCTCGCGACAGCGTCCGCCACTTCCGCCTGGACCGCATCAAGTCCGCCTCGGTCACCGACGAGTCGTTCGAGGCCCGTCCCGACGTCGACCCCGCCGCCGACGTCGACGGGTGGCCCAGGACCGGCGAGGTCCCGGCCTCCAGCCGCGCGCGGGTGTGGATCTCCCCGGAGCGGGCCCGGTGGGCGCGTGAGGAGCGCCACGTCGTCTCCGAGCTTCAGGACGGCGCCCTGATCGTCGAGCTCGGCTTCGCCGGCGTCGACTGGCTGGTCCGCGAGACGCTCAAGGAGGCCGGCGACGCCGTCATCCTCGAGCCCGCCGATGCGCGCGAGGCGGTCCGCCACGCCGCGGAGGCGATCGGCGCCGGGGCCCAGCTCGTCTCCTAGCTCGAGTTCGCCCCGCCCGAACCGCCCCCACGCCCAACCCTCGCAGAACTAAACTAATAAGTTTACTTGGCTAATCCTCCGGGCCACACCATGAGCCGCCGCGACCAGATCCAGATGACCGAGGCGGAGCTGCGCGCCTTCCTGGACGAGCAGCGGACACGTCATCTGCGCCACCAACGGCGTGCGCGGCTGGCCGCACCTGATGCCGCTGTGGTTCGTGGTGCGCGACGGGGACATCTGGGCCTGGACCTACGCCAAATCCCAGAAGGTTCGCAACCTGGAGCGCGACCCGCGGGCGACGCTCCAGATCGAGGCCGGCGAGACCTACGACCAGCTGCGCGGGGTGATGTTCGAGGCCACCACGGAGCTGCACCGCGACACCGGCGAGGTGGCCGCGCTCGGCGCCGAGCTCCTCGCCCGCTACGCCGGCACGGGGTCCGGCGGCGAGGTCGACGACGCGATCCTCGCCCAGGCCCGCAAGCGGGTCGCCCTGCGGTTCGTGCTCGGGCGCACGTCAACCTGGGATCACCGCAAGCTCGGCGGCACCTACTAGCCGCCCCGCCGTCGGCGGCCAGATCATCTAGATTTGCGCGCCATGACCGCGCTGAAGGGCCTGATCCTCTCGGGCGGCAAGGGCACACGCCTGCGGCCGATCACCCACACGAGCGCCAAGCAGCTCGTCCCGGTCGCCAACCGGCCGGTGCTGTTCTACGCCATCCAGGCGATGGCCGACGCCGGCATCCAGGAGGTCGGGATCATCATCGCCCCCGAGACCGGCGACGAGATCCGCCAGTCGGCCGGCGATGGCACCCGCTTCGGCGTGCGCATCACCTACATCGTCCAGGACGAGCCCGCGGGGCTGGCCCACGCGGTGCTCACCGCCGAGCCCTTCCTGGGCGACTCCCCGTTCGTCATGTACCTGGGCGACAACCTGCTCCAGGGCGGGATCGGGGATCTGGTGCGCGCCTTCAACGATCACGGCCCGGACGCCCTCATCCTCCTCACCGAGGTCGCCGACCCCGAGAACTACGGGGTGGCCGAGCTGGAGGATGGCGTCGTCGTGCGCCTGGTCGAGAAGCCGCCCGTGCCCCGCACCAACCTGGCTCTCGTCGGCGTCTACATGTTCACCGCGTCGGTCCACGACGCCGCGCGGGCGATCAAGCCCTCGCCCAGAGGCGAGCTGGAGATCACCGACGCGATCCAGCATCTGGTGGACAGCGGCAAGCGCGTGGACCCGCACATCGTCCAGGGCTGGTGGAAGGACACCGGCCGACTGGAGGACATGCTCGCCGCCAACCGGCTCGTCCTGGACACGATCAGCACGCGCGTCGACGGTGAGCTCATCGACTCACAGGTGGACGGCCGCGTCGTCGTGGAGGCGGGGGCACGGCTGGAGCGCTCGTCGGTGCGCGGGCCGGCCATCATCGGAGCCGGCGCGCAGCTCACCGATGCCTACATCGGCCCCTACACGGCGATCGGCGACCGGTGCGTGATCTCGCGTGCCGAGGTCGAGCACTCGATCCTGCTCTCAGGCTGTGAGGTCCGCGACCTCGACGGGCGGATGGAGTCCTCGCTGCTGGGCCACAACGTCAGGATCGGCCGGGGCGGCCGCCAGCCCCGGGCCTATCGGTTCATGGTGGGCGACAACTCGGAGATCGGCATTCTGTAGCGGCGCTAGAGCGGCTTCTCGCCCCAGAAGACCGCCACCGGGTTGCCGTTGAAGTCCGGCACCTCGACGTAGCCCTCGTCGCGATACAGCCCCTCGGCGTTGCCCTGCTTGGGTCCGGTGTCCAACCGCGCGATCGGGTAGCCCAGCCGCCGCGCCGTGTCCTCCAGTTCGCGCAACAGCACCCGGGCCACGCCCCGGCCCCGCAGCTCCGGGACGACGTACATCTTCTTGATCTCGCAGCGCTCGTCGTCAAGGCGCTTGACGCCTCCGCAGCAGACCGCGACGCCGTCGTGGTACCCCACGACGAAGGCGCCCCCGGGCGGGCTGAGCTCCGCCGCGCCGGCCCTGGGCATCGTGTCGCCGTCGAGATCGAGGCCCTCGTACATCACCGCGATCTCGTCGCGCATGGCCTGGGCCAGACGGCCGCCGTCGCCGTCGGCGACGCTGCCCGGCCTGAAGGTGATGTGCGAGTGTGATGCCGACACGCGGGGCGGCTTACTCGAGCAGGTCGGCCAGCTGGGCCTTGAGGTCGGCCACCTCGGCCTCGAGCGCCGCGACGCGGGCCTCGAGCGCGCCGTTGTCATGGGCGGCGACCTCGCGCCCGCCGGCCGGCTCGTCGTAGCTGCGCTCCGTGACCTCCCCCGAGCGCACGCTCACGTCGCCCCCGTCTCATCTCGCCCGCGCTCACCGGCGCGACGGGCTCATCGAAGCCGCCCACCGCGACCGGCCCGGCGGCGCTCGCCGCGCTGCGGTCGCCGCCCAGCAGCTGGCGGAAGCGATCCTCCTTCTGACCGGGGCGGCGGCCCAGGCGCTGGGCGAAGCCCTTGTCGCCGAGCTCGCCCAGCACGCGCTCCACGTCGGCCAGCGTCTCGAAGTGGGCCATCCGGTCGCTGCGCATCTTCAGCTCGCCCGGCGTCTGGGGGCCGCGCAGCAGCAGTACGCACAGGAGCGCCAGCTGTTCGCGGTCCAGGCCCAGCCCCTCCTCGGCGAGGTGGCGGTACTTGGTGGCGCGCGATCCGGCCCCGCTGGCCAGGCGCGCCAGCCCGTACTTCGACAGGCGCTGGGCGGCGTCGCGGACCTGCCCCTCGTCGTAGGCGGTGACGGGGTCGCGGTTGGTCGACTGGTTGCAGGCCAGCCGCAGCGCGTTGAGCGACAGCGGGTACTGGTCGGGCGTGGTCCAGCGCTTCTCGATGAGGCAGCCGAGGACGCGCTGCTCGACGTCTGTCAGCTCGCCGAAGTGCACGGCGCGAGCATAGAACAGCCCTGTCGCCGCTCCCGCTCAGCGGGTGAAGACGGTGACATCGCGGCCCTCGCGGCAGCACCCACCTGCCCGCTCGCCAGCCGATCGTGCTCCCGTCGGCTAGGCGCGCGGCGGTGTGGCCGAGCGGCGGCGTCCCCCACAGCGTGGCCTGCAACGGCCGCTCTGACTCCTCGATGTCGCCCAACCCCGCCGCGACGTGCTGCGCCGGGTAGGTGACGACGATCGAGCCGGCCCGCACCCACACCGGGATGCGCTCGATCGGCGCGGAGACGGTCACGTCCTCGCCGCCGCGGACCGTCTCACCTGACCACGTCTCCACCCACTCGCCCCGTGGCAGCGGGACCTCGCGCTCGCGCATCCCCTGCTCGAGCACGGGGGCGACCCACAGCGCGGGGCCGAAGCCGTAGGCGTCGGTGACGCTCCAGCCGCGCGGGTCGCCCGGATCGGTGAGGCACAGCGGGCGCATGATCGGGACCCCCGTGCGCGCCGCGGTGAGCGCGGCGGCGCGGATGTAGGGCACGAGCTGCTCGTGCAGCAGCACGTAGGCGCGGTAGAGGTCGAGCACTCGGTCGCCGTAGTTCCACGGCTCCTGGGGCATCCGCGCGTGGGCATGCATGAGCGGCGTGAAGCAGCCGAACTGCAGCCAGCGGACGAGCAGCTCGGGAGGGCAGCGCTCCACGAGCTTGTGCCCCAGGTAGCCCCCGACGTCATGGGAGAAGTTGGAGATCGCGCTGCAGGCGCCGGTGAGCGCCGAGACGACGAGCACGCGCAGCGACCAGAAGTCAGACACCTGGTCCCCGCCCCAGGTGAGCCCGGTGGCGTGCTGGCCGGTCCAGCCGCTGCGCCCGAACAGCACCCCCTCGCCCGGGTGGACCTCGTCAAGTGCCCGCTGGAGGCACTCGCGGTGCATTCCGCCAAGCGCCCACGCCGCCTCGGCGCCGGTGCGCCCGTCGGCGAGCGTCACCCGATCGGGGATGTAGTAGCCGTCGCCGTCGTCGGCCTTGATCCCGGCCACGCCCAGGTCGAGCACCCGCTTGGCCGACTCGCGCCACCACGCCTCCGCGGCAGGGCTGGTGAAGTCCACCACCGAGCCGGTGCCCATCCACCATTTGGTGACGAAGGGCTCCCCTGAGGGCTCGGTGACGAAGTGGCCGGCGGCCGCCGCCGGGGCGTAGTTGGGCGCCGGCTGGGCGTGCAGGCGCTCGGACGCCGGCTGGGGCGGGATCTGGCCGTCGCGCGAGTCGAGGTTGACCCAGGGCGTGACCCAGACGACGGTGCGGACTCCGTCGGCCCGCATCCGCGAGATCATCCCGTGGGCGTCGGGGAACTGGTGCGGGTTGAACCTCCAGGTGTTGTACTGCGTCGCCCACGGCGAGTCGATCACGACCGCGTCCAGCGGGATGGCGTTGCGGCGAAAGCCCTCGTAGTCGTCGATCACGTCGTCCTGGTGCTCGTGGACGTCCCGGCTCTTCCAGAAGCCGTAGCCCCACTCGGGCAGCTGCATCGGAAACCCGGTGAGGCGGCAGAGCGCGCGGAGGCTGGCCGCCGGCGTCCCGGCGCAGATGACGTCGAGCACGAGCGGGCCGGCGTGCGCCCGGGTCGACACCGAGATCCGCTCGCCGGCGAGGTCAAAGCACGTGCCGTTGGCGTCGGTGCGGCACCAGATCCCGTAGCCCCGGCTCGACAGCATCCACGGCACGGGAGCGCAGTCGCCCTGGGGCACGCCTCCCTCGGCGAGCATCTCGGCGGGGCAGTCGGGCCCGGTGTAGCGGCGGTCGGCGCCGAGCTGGATGTCGCGCCCGGCCTGGTCGAAGCGGGCGTGATGGCGCAGGCCCAGTCCGACCAGATGCTCTTCGGCCCGGCGGTCCCAGTCCAGGCCCAGGCGCAGCGGGTGGCCGTCGGCGTGAAATGACAGCCGGACGCGATCGGCCGCCACGACCTCGATGCGCACATGGGCGGCCCGGCCGCCGTCGAGACGGAAGCTGAGGCAGATGCCCCGCTCGGTCTCGCGCATGAGGATCGCGTGGCGGGCGCGCTGGGCGGGGTGCCGCTCCTCGTGGGCGATCACGCCCTCGGTGAACTGCACGAACTGATCGCGGATCTCCCCGTCGGCCAGCCAGGCCCCGCCGGCGCGCAGGAGACGGCGCCCGTCGCGGCGGATCGTGAACGCGAACGGCCGCAGTGTCACCTCGACGCGCAGCCGGCCCACTTCGAGCAGCGCGGAGTCACTTTCGGCAGCAATGGACAGCTCCGGCGGCACCATGTGCCCCATGGTTCTCGACCCACCGGCCCAGGCATGCACCGGTTCACAGAATCGTTACGGGATGTGCGCGCCTTCTTCACGGGCGCGGGTGGCCGCGCGCCAATGCTGTGGGTCATGAACGAGAACAGTCGCGCCGACATGCATGTCCACTCGACGGCGTCGGAGCTGTCGAAGCTCGGGATCCAGCGGTCACTGAGCCTCCCGGAGTGTGCCACGCCCCCCGAAGAGGTCTATGAGCTGGCCAAGCGCCGCGGCATGGACTTCGTGACGATCACCGATCACGACACGATCGAGGGCGCGCTGGCGATCGCCCACCTCCCCGGCACGTTCATCTCCGAGGAGCTGACCGTGTGGTTCGCCGGCGAGCCCCAGGCGGTCCACGTCCTCTGCTACGGGATCACCCCCGACGATCACGAGTGGCTCCAGGCTCACAACGACAACGTCGAGAACTGCGCGGCCTATCTCCAGGAGCACGAGATCACCACCGCCCTGGCCCACCCGTTCTACGCGGTCGAGGCGCCGCTGACCGCGCGTCACCGCCGCCGCCTGGCCCAGCTCTTCCCCATCTGGGAGACGCGCAACGGGTCGCGCGCCAAGGAGCTCAACCTGCCGGCGTTCGTCTACATCGAGACCCATGGGGGCACCGCCATCGGCGGCTCCGATGACCACGCCGGAATCGACATCGGCCGCACGTTCACGGAGACCCCGGGGGCCGCGACCCCGCGGGAGTTCCTCGCCCACGTGCGCGCCGGCCACGCCGAGGCGCACGGGTCCCAGGGCTCGGCGGCCAAGTGGACGCACGCGGCCATGTCGCTGGCCATCCGCAGCCTGGCGCCGTCGCAGGAGAACGGGTCCCGCCCGCCCCGTCCGAACCCCGCGGCGGTGCTCCAGATCGTCGAGCGGGTCATGCGCGAGGGCGACGTGCGCCGGGGGCGCGCCGGCACCGACCTCGGTCCTGACGACGCCCGCGCGCTGCTGCGCGCGTGGCTGGTGTCGATGGATATCGACCCCACCCACCCCATCGACGAGGCGACGCTGCTGGAGCTGCTCCAGGAGGGCGAGCTCAGCCACCCCGACCTGTGCCGCCGCGCGCGGCGGATCCACGAGCGCAAGCTCGCCCAGGCAGTCCATGACATCGTGGCCGACCCGGAGGCGACCGCGCGCGAGCTGGGCCGCCATGCCACGGCGCTGTTCGACGCCTGCATTCCCGCCATCCCCTACGCCGCCGCCGGCGCCTTCCTGGGGCGCGAGAAGTTCAAGCTCACACGCTCGGACGGCGACCGGCCGCGGGTCGCGCTCGTCGCCGACGGCCTGGGCGGCATGCACGGGGTGACCCACACGATCCAGCAGATCCGCGAGCGCGGCGTCCCCGGCTACGAGGTCGAGGTCATCGGCACCGACTGCGATGTGGACCGGCGCCTGAGCGCGGTGGCCGAGATCGACATCCCCTTCTACCGGGGCCTGCAGGTCGGCGTCCCCAGCCTCCCCGCGATCGTCGAGACGCTGGCCGAGGGCCGCTACGACCTCGTGCACCTCACCTCGCCCGGGCCGTCGGGCATCGGGGCGTGGCTGCTGGCCCGGGTCCTGGACCTGCCGGTCATCGGCAGCTACCACACCGAATTGGCCGCCTACGCGGGCCTGCGCTCCGGCGCGGCCCAGCTGGAGGCAATCGCGGGTGCGGCGCTCGGCGCCTTCTACGGCGCCTGCGACGTGGTCCTGTCCCCGAGCCCGGCCAGCGATGAGCGCCTGGCCGAGCTCGGAATCGCTTCACACCGGGTCGCCCGCTGGGATCGCGGCGTCGACCTGGATCGCTTCGACCCGCGCCTGCGCGACGCGGAGATGTTCGGCGGCAAGGTCAACGTCATGTACTGCGGGCGCCTCACCAGGGAGAAGGGCGTCGACCTCCTCGCCGACGCCTTCCTGCGCGCGCGTGAGGAGGATCCGCGGCTGCACCTGGTGCTGGCCGGCGGCGGCCCCGAGGAGGCGGTGCTGCGCGAACGCCTCGGCGACCACGGCACCTTCATGGGCTGGCTGTCGGGAAGCGACCTGCCCACGACCTACGCGTCCGCCGACGCCTTCCTGTTCGCCAGCCGGACCGACACCTTCGGCCAGGTCATCCTCGAGGCCCAGGCGTCGGGACTGCCGGTCGTCGCGGTGGCCGAGGGCGGCCCGATGTCGCTGATCGCCCATGGCGAGACCGGGCTGCTGGCCGAGCCGACGCCCGAGGCCCTGGCGAGCGCGCTGCTCTCGGTGGTGCGCACGCCCGCGCTGCGCGAGCGGCTGCGCAAGACCGCGCTGGCCACGGTGCAGGAGCGCACCTGGGGCGCGTCGCTGCGCCAGCTCGCCTCCGGGTACCGGTCCGCGCTGCTGCACAGCGCAGCGCCGGGACGCGCGCAGGCCGCCTAGAACGCGGTCGCGAGGGCCAGCGGGACGACCCGCTCTGCCCCGGCCTTGCGCAGCTGGCCGCCGACCATGGCCAGCGTCCACCCCGAGCCGCGGCGGTCGTCGAGCAGGACGCCGGCCCCGGGCGGGGGCCCTGCCGACGACGCGAAAGGCGCCGCGGACGTTGGCGGCCTGCTGCACGGCGTTGGCCATCTCGGCCTGCGGCGGGCGTGCCTCGGTCCGCTCCAGCAGGGACAGTGCCGGCACGCCGAGCTGCGCTGCCACCTGCGCGGCCAGGCGCTCGAGCAGGCCCCCGAGGCGGACCGACGGGACCGAGGTGACCCAGGCCACGTGGCCGGGGCCCGGCTCGGCGCTGGACGCCGCGCGAACCGCGTCGGCCAGCGCAGCCACGACCTCATCCTCGAAGCCCTCGCCGCGCAGGCCCCGCTGCACCGCCGGCCACCAGCCGCCGTCGCCGAAGCGGGCCAGCGCCCACCCGGGCTCGACGCGGACGTCCTCGGGGATCTTGCGCATCGAGCCCGACGCGTCGGGCGCCATCTTCTTGACCTCGAGCTCGATCGGTGCCGAGCGCAGGTGACGGCCGGCCAGCTCCACCAGCGCCGGGTCGGGCGGCGCGCCGAAGCGGGGGGCGGTGCAGACCGCGCAGCGGCCGCAGTCCTGGGGCTCCGGATCGTCGAGCTCCGATTGCAGCACGCGCATGAGGCAGCGCCCGTCGGAGCCGAAGCCCTCCATCGCCCGCTGCTCCTCGCGGCGCAGCGCGGTGATGCGCGCGTAGCGCTCGCCGTCATAGCTCCAGTCCGAGTCCTCCGCCAGGACCCAGCGCGAGCCGTCGCGGCGCAGCGCCCCCTCGACGTCGAGGATCTTGAGCATCGCCTCCAGCCGGCCGCGGCCGATGTTGACGACGCCGAGCAGCTCCTGGGTGCTGCGGCCGCCGTCCCCGGCGGCGCGCAGGTCGTCGAGCACCGCCGTCACGCGCTCGCGTGACGGGAACGACTGCTCGATGAAGAAGTCCTGGATCCGCCGGTCCTCGACGCCGCGCAACAGGATCACGTCGGCGTGATCGACGCCGCGCCCCGCGCGGCCGACCTGCTGGTAGTAGGCCACCACCGATCCCGGCGCCTGGTAGTGCACGACAAAGGTGAGATCGGACTTGTCATAGCCCATGCCCAGCGCGCTCGTGGCACAGATCGCCTTGACCTGGTTGGCCAGCAGTCGATCCTCGGCCGCGACGCGGTCGGCGGTGTCCTGGTCGCCGCTGTAGGCCAGCGCGCTGATCCCGCGCGCGTTGAGGAACGCCGCCACCTGATCGGCGTCGCGCTTGGTGAGCGTGTAGACGATCCCGGAGCCATCGAGCTCCGGCAGGTGCTCGGCCAGCCACGCCAGCCGCTGGGCGGGTCGCGGAAGGTCGACGACCTCCAACCGCAGGCTCGTCCGCGCCAGCGGCCCGCGATAGGCGCGGAGCGAAGCGGCGTCCCCCGCGGCCAGCTGCTCGGTGACGTCGGCGACGACGCGATCGTTGGCCGTGGCCGTGGTCCCGAGCACGGCCACGCCCGCCGGCAGCAGCGCCAGCATGTCGCGCACGCGCCGGTAGTCCGGACGGAAGTCGTGGCCCCAATCGGAGATGCAGTGGGCCTCATCGATGACCAGCAGGCCCACCGAGGCGGCGAACAAGGGGAGCATCTCGTCGCGGAACCGGGGGTTGTTGAGCCGTTCGGGGCTGATCAGCAACAGGTCGATGCTGCCCTGCGCCAGCAGTTCCCGGATGGAGCTCCACTCCTCCCGGTTGGTGCTGTTGATGGTGTGGGCGCGCAATCCGAGCCGCTGCGCCGCCGCGATCTGGTTGCGCATGAGCGCGAGCAGTGGGCTGACGATGAGCGTGGGCCCGGCGCCGGCGTTGCGCAGCAGCGCCGTGGCCACGAAGTACACCGCCGACTTGCCCCAGCCCGTGCGCTGCACGCACAGCACCCGCGCGCGGTCGTCGACCACGTCATGGATCGCCTCGAGCTGCCCGGGGCGAAACGTCGCGTCCGGATCGGCGGTCAGCGTCCGCAGCCGCTCGAGCGCCGCGGTGGTCAGGGTGTCGGTGTCAACGGGAGCCACCTCTCGATACTGGCAGGCCGGCCAGCCGGACCCGCCGGGGCCCGTCGTCAGCCGCCGCCATGCCTCCCCGTCACCGCCTTCACCGAGGCAGCCGGCGGAGGCACGATCGCCGAGATCGTCACCACGCTGCCGTCGGCGCGGCGCAGGCGCCAGCGCTCGATGAACGAGGCGCGGCCCGGGCGCCGCGGGATCTTGAGGACGTAGACGTTGTTGACCACGTTGGAGGTGACGGTGAGAGCCGGAGCGCCGGCGGCGGCCGGAAAGTGCGCGGTGACGGCGACGAAGCCGTCCGGCACCACGCCGGAGCTGATCGTCCCCCCGCCGCTGTCGCCGGACCCGTTGCCGCCCACGATCGGGTTGGCGGTCGTCGGGGCGTCCGAGCATCCGAAGCCGACGGCGCCGGGACGCGGGCGCGTATGAAGCCCGATCTCCACGAAGCACAGTCCCTGACGATGCTCGCTCTGCTGACGCTCCGCGCTGAGCTGCTCCTGCTGAGCCTTCAGCGTCCGGGCGCGGACGACGGGCGACGCGTGGCGCAGATCACGCTCGAGTGTCGTGCGGAACTCCCGGTAGCACCGCGCGGGGATGGGACCGAACGGCTCGGTCCGCGCCTCGGGAACGAGCCAGTAGCTGCGGCCGTACTCGGTGCGCGCCCGGCGGATGTAGTTGACGTAGACGCCCGCTCCGGCGTTCCAGCCGATGCTGTGGAGCACCTTGTCGGTGGGGTCGGGCGGCAGCGGCGGGCGCCGGAGCACACCGAGGACCGACAACATGGACTCGGGCGGCGGTCCGCGATCGATCGTCTGCCCGCGGTTGGTGGGCTGAGCACAGGCGTGGTCGTGGGCGATCGTCTGCCTCTGCGCGCGGTTGATGTCACTGGGGAGCACCGGCGGCGCGGGTCCGACGGGGATCGTGGACTGCGAGCTCCCGTGCCCCGCCGGGCCGCGCGGGCGAGGGCCGCCCGTCCGGTGATGCAGGGCGACGAGCCCCACCGCGACCACGGCCAGGGTCACCGTGACCGCCAGCGCGATACCGGCCCGCCCCACGCCGGCGAGCGCCCAGCGCCCCGCCGGCCGGCGCATCGTCGCCGGAGTCGCACCCTCCGCGGCGACCTCGCGCATGTGGACGGCCAGCAGCTCGCGCAGGTCCGCGAGGATCGGCAGGTCCTCGAACCGGTCTGGATCATTCCTGTCCATCGTCACTCCCTTCCGGATCGCCGGCCACCGCGCGGCGCAGCGCACGCAGGCCACGGCTGACACGGGCCCGCGCCGCCTGCTGGCTGACACCGAGCTCGCGTGACACCGCCTCGTAGGAACGTTCGTCGAGCACCCGGGCGCGGACCGCGACGCGCTGGTCCTCGGACAGGTCGGCCAGCGCCTCGGTCAGGGCGCCGGCCTCGTCGGCTTCGGCGAGCCGCTCGATCACCGACAGCTCGTGCGCCGTCGGCGCCCGCAGCGTCGCCGCCAGGCGCTCGGTGGCGCGTCGCTCGATCGCGCCGTGCCGGTAGTGCGCGGCGAGCCGGTTGGCGGCGATCCGGAACAGCCACGCCGCCGCCTCGCTCTCGGACTCGGCACGGCACTGGTCGCGGTGCTCGAAGGCGGCCAGGAACGTCTCGGAGACGAGATCGAGCGCCAGGTGCGGATCGCGGGTGCGCCGGGTGAAGAAGCTCAGCAGCTCCCGGGCGTGGCGGTCATACAGCGCCAGGACGCCGTTGGCATCCATCGCCCTGCTCCCGAAGCGTGTGACCACCGACATGTGCCTACAGATGAACAACGTCGCCGGTTTGTGACGCGGTCCGCCGCAATGATGACCCACGTGTCGTTAAGCACACGCATCCGGAAGTTCTGCGCGTTTCGACGGCGTCTGGACGCGCCTGACGCCACCCGCGGGAATCGCCGATGCTCAGGCATCGACTCATCCCACGGGCGACGTCAGATCACGCCCAGCCACTCGTCGATTCCACGCACAACTTTCGGACACGTGCACTACCCTCCCGCCCGATGAGCGACGTCGGCGAACGCAACCTCGGCCTGCTGGCGCGGCGATCGTTCGAGCGCCGCGGCGACTACCCGGCCCTGCTATTCGAGGGGCGCTGGCACCACTCCGGGGAGCTGTGGTCGCGGTCTGAGCGCCTCGCCGCCGGGCTCGCCGAGCTGGGGGTGGCGCCGGGTGACCGCGTGGTCGTGTGCATGGCCAACTGCCCCGAGGTGTCGATTGCCTACCAGGCGCTGTGGCTGGCCGGAGCCGTGGTGACCCCGGCGACGTTCCTGCTCCCCGCCCCGGACCTGCGCCACGTCATCACCAACGCCGAGGCCCGCGCGGTCATCACGACGCCGGAGTTCATCGAGAAGGTCACGGAGGCCACCGAGGGGCTCGAGCACGTCCGCTTCGTCATCTGCACCGAGGCGACCGGCTCCGCCGATGACGTGCTCGCCCTCGCCGACCTCGAGCGCGCCGACCCCCGCCCCATCGTCGCGCGCTCAGACGACGACCTCGCCGCGCTGCTCTACACCGGCGGGACCACCGGCCGCGCCAAGGGCGTGATGCTCTCTCACGCCAACCTGTACTTCTCCGGCGGCCAGGCCCATGACGCCGCCCACGTGCCCGGGATCAACCGCCAGCTCACCACGCTCCCGCTCTCGCATGCCTACGGCCTGCTGGTGACGATCGCCGGGATGCACAACTCCGAGCAGGGCGTCAACGTGCTCCTGCGCTGGTTTGACCCCGCCACCTACCTGGCGCTGATCGCCGAGCATCGGCTCCAGCTCAGCGCGGTCGTTCCCACGATGCTCCAGATCCTGCTGGGGATGCCCCTGGAGGACTATGACCTGTCGACGCTCGCGTGGCTCAGCTCCGGCGGGGCGCCGCTGGCCCCCGAGGTCGAGCAGGAGTTCTGCCGCCGCGTGCCGTCGGTCTCCATCCGCCAGGGCTACGGCCTCACCGAGAGCGCGGCGCTCATCTCCACCAACCCCACCGGCGCGGTGAAGCGCGGCTCGGTGGGCCGCCCGGTGCCGGGCACCGAGGTCGAGATCCGCGACGCTGACGGCCGCCCGCTCGCACCCGGCGAGGCCGGCGAGGTGTGCGCGCGCTCGCCCGGGATCATGCAGGGCTACTGGCGCGCGCCCGAGGCGACGAGCGAGGCGCTCGAGGCCGGCTGGCTGCGCACCGGCGACATCGGCTACCTCGACGCCGAGGGCTACCTCTACATCGTCGACCGCAAGAAGGATCTGATCATCCGCGGCGGGTTCAACGTCTACCCGCGCGACGTGGAGGACGCGCTGGTCCAGCACGCCGCCGTGCAGATGGCGGCCGTCGTCGGACGCCCCAGCGAGCGCCACGGCGAGGAGGTGGTGGCGTTCGTCAGCCTCGCCCCCGGCGCCGAGGTCACCGCCGAGGACCTCGTGGACTGGGCCAGGGAGCACATCGGCGGCTACAAGTACCCGCGCGAGGTGCACCTGGTCGACGCGATCCCACTGACCCCGGTCGGCAAGATCGACCGCAAGGCGGTCCGAGCGCGCCTCGCCGGGACGCCCTCAGTCCACGAGCAGATCGGCTGAGCCCAGCGACAGCCGGTCTCCGGGCTCCAGGCGGCAGCGCACGACCCGCTTGCCGTTGACCCGCGTCCCGTTGGTGGAGTCCAGGTCGCGCAGGACCCAGCGTCCGTCGCGGAAGCTCAGCCGGGCGTGCCTGCGCGACACCGACAGGTGACCCACCACCACATCGCACGCGTCGTGGCGGCCGACGAGCAGCTCGTCACACGCGCCGCTCCAGTCCAACGCCAGCAGCGGCGCCGGGTCGGCAGGGCGCGCGCGGCCAAGGGCCACGGCACGCTCCAGCGCCACGAGCACGCGCTCCACCGTGGCCGACAACGCTCGGCGCGGACGGCGCAACGTCAGGTCGCCGACGAGCCCGGCCGGGTCCACCACCTCTGATCCGAACAGCAGGTCCAGGCGCTGGATGAGCGTCTGCTGGCTGAGCAGCCCGTCGCCGTAGGCGGCGTTGAGCGTCCGTTCCATCCGGCGTCGCGCATCACCCGGAAGCAGCATCCGCTCAGTCTCGCGCGCTCGCTCGCCGTTGTCCACAGAACAGGATCGGCGCGGGCGCCGCCGAAAGTCAGCTCGCATGGGGACCAACCGGCTGGAGTCGTTCTCCGACGGGGTGATCGCGGTGGCGATCACGCTGCTGGTGCTGGCGATCGTCCCGCCGGCGCTCTCGACGACGGCCGATCACAGCCTGATCTATGAGCTCGGCAAGGACTGGCCGCATTACGTCGCCTATGTCATCTCGTTCCTGGCGATCGGGATCATCTGGATCAACCACCACGCGATGATCCGGCGGCTCGAGCGCGCCGATCACTCGATCCTCATCCTCAACCTCATCCTGCTGATGACCATCGGGATCCTGCCCTTCGCGACCGACCTGATGGCCACCTACCTGCCTGCCGATCACGGCCAGAAGCTGGCCGCAGGCATCTATGCCGGCTCGTTCCTGCTCATGTCGATCGCCTTCGCCACGCTCAACCGCCACATCCTGCTCGCGCGTGCGCACATGCTGTCCGAGGAGCTGTCACTCGAGGAGCGCCGGCGGATCCTCGCGCGCTCGGTCACCGGTCTGGTGCCGTACCTGATCGCCACGATCCTCGCGGTGGTCTCGGCCTACCTCACCCTGGCCATCTGCGGCGCCCTCGCCCTGTTCTATGCGCTGCCCCTCGCGAGCGGCGACAGAACAGGACACCAGTAGCATCCGGCCTTGTGGCCGTCTCGGCGTCGACATCCGCCTTTAACGAGCTCCGCACCGTGCTCGGCGCCGATAGCGTGCTGCCCGGCGAGACGCGCGAGTACCTGAGCGACTACTCAGAGACCCACAACCTGCGCGGCCGCGCCGACGCCGTGGCCCTCCCCAAGGATGCCGACGCGGTCGCCGCCACCGTCCGGTGGTGCGACGCGCACGACGTGCCGATGATCCCGCGCGGCGGGGGCACCGGCCTGGCGGGCGGCGCGGTGCCGCTCGACGGGGGCGTCGTCATCAGCCTCGAGCGCCTCACCGGGCCCGTGCAGCTCGACGCGGAGCTCTGGCGCGCCCACGTCCCTGCCGGCGTGCGCACCGGCGACCTGCAGCGCCGCGCGCGTGAGTCCGGGCTGTTCTATGCGCCGGACCCCGGCGCCCTCGAGCAGTCGCAGATCGGCGGCAACATCAGCACCAACGCCGGCGGCCCGCATGCCTTCAAGTACGGCGTCACCGGCACGTGGGTGAGGGGTCTGGAGCTCGTGCTCGCCTCCGGTGAGCAGATCCGCATCGGCGGTCCGGTGCGCAAGGACGTGGCCGGCTATGACCTGAAGTCGCTCATCGTCGGGTCCGAGGGGACGCTGGCCATCGTCACCGCGGCCTGGCTCAAGCTCGTGCCCGCTCCCGAGGTGGTCCTGCCGGTCGTCGCCTTCTACCCCAACGTGCAGACCGGTTGCGCCGCCCTGGCCACCGTCATGGGGTCAGGCCTCCAGCCCGCCGCGCTCGAGTATCTGGACGAGCCGTGCGTCGGGGCCTCGCTCGGCGCCTTCCCCGCCGACGGGCCAACCGGGCCAGCCTTCATGCTCCTCGCCGAGGCCGACGGTTCGGCCCAGGAGGCCGCGCGACTGCAGCAGGAGCTGCTGGAGGCGATGGGCCCGGGCGCGCTGACCACCTATGCGCCCGAGGAGCGAGGGGCGATCCGCGAGCTGTGGCGCTGGCGCGGCGGGGTGGGCCCCGCCGTGACCACGGCGCGCGGCGGCAAGGTCTCCGAGGACATCGTGGTGCCGATGGACCACCTCGCCGAGGGCATCCTGGCCACGCGCGAGATCGGCCTCCGCCACGACCTGCCGGCCTGCAGCTGGGGTCACGCGGGCGACGGCAACCTGCATTCGACGTTCATGGTCGATCCCGAGGACGAGGCCGAGGCCGAGCGCGCGGAGGCGGCGGTCCAGGAGCTCTACGCGCTGGCCGCCTCACTTGGTGGCTCGGTGTCAGGCGAGCACGGGCTGGGCGTGGCCAAGCGCGGCGCGCTGGCGCTCCAGTGGCCCGACGCGGCGCTTGATCTGCACGAGTCGATCAAGCGCCTGTTTGACCCCAAGGGCCTGCTCAACCCGGGGAAGAAGCAGGCGCGCTGACACGCGTGAGCGGCTCGTAGGCATCGGGCCGGCGCGTCGTCAGGAACGGGAAGAGCTCCAGCCAGTCACGGCGCTGGTCGAGGTCCAGGTCCGCGACCAGCACCGCCGGCCGGTCGCGCGGCGCGTGGACGAGCACGCGCCCGTAGGGGTCTGAGATGAAGCTCGAGCCGTAGAACGTCAGCGGGTCCTCCACCCCGGTCCGGTTGATCGCGACCATGAAGGTGCCGTTGGCGATCCCGTTGCCCACGATCACCTGCTGCCACAGCGGCTGGGTGTCGAAGTCCGGGTGGTCGGGCTCTGAGCCGATCGCCGTCGGATAGATGAGGACCTCGGCGCCCTCCAGCGAGTACGCCCGCGCCAGCTCCGGGAACCACTGATCCCAGCACGTGGGCGCCCCCAGCCGGGCCTCGCCGTCGCCGGTGGGCAGCGCGATGAGGGGGAAGGCGTCGCCCCCGGGCGGGCCGGGACGGAAGTAGTGGTCCTCGTAGTAGCCCGCGGTGACCGGGATGTGCAGCTTGCGCGTCCGCGACACGAGCGTGCCGTCGGGCGCCACCACGATCGCCGTGTTGAACCCGAGGCCGTCCTCGGCGTCGGCGCGCTCATACAGCGAGGCGTGCACGTGGACGCGGGACTGCGCGGCCGCGCGCCGCGCGAAGGACACCGTCGCCCCGGACTCCAGGTCCTCGGGCTCGGCCCCCGCCACCTGCGGCCCGCCGTCGGTGACGGCGAAATACGGCGACAGCGTGAGCTCCTGGAGGCAGACGATCGTCGCCCCCTCGCCGGCGGCCATGCGGATGCCGGCGCGCAGAGCGGCGTCGTGCTCCTCGGGATCGGCGTGCCAGCGCTCCTGCACGAGGCCGAGGCGCAGCGGCGCGCGCTCGGGCGGGCGGGTGCGCGCCGGCGAGGGCGGCGGCGGGAAGGCGGTGATCAGCTCGGGCGCGGCCTTAGGATCGGGCATCGGCCAACGGTACCTGCTGGGTGATGCAGTGGGGACCCCCGCCACCGTAGGCGAGCACCAGCCCCGGGACCGGCACGACCTCGCGCCCGGGGTAGCAGCCGGCGATGATCTCCAGCGCCGCCGCGTCGGTCTCGGCGCCCGCCACCGGCACGATCACCCCGCCGTTGCAGATGTAGAAATTGAGGTAGCTGCCCGCCACCGTCTCGCCGGCCACCGTGGCGTAGGGCAGATACGGCAGCTCCACCACCTGTACCCCCGAGGACACCAGTACTGAGTGGTTTTCTTGGCAATGCTCGAAGTTCGGATTGTCCTCGGGCACCGTCTGCAGCAGCACCTCGCCGGGCCGGGTGAAGGCGGCGATGAGGTCGACGTGGCCGTCGGTGTCGCGGTCCTCGAGCAGGCCCATCCCCAGCCACAGGATCGCGTCCACTCCCAGCCGGCCGCGCAGCGTCGCCTCGATCTCCTCGCGTGACAGCGAGGGGTTGCGGTTGGGGTTCAGCAGGCACTGCTCGGTGGTGAGCAGCGTGCCCGCGCCGTCGGTGAGGATCGACCCGCCCTCCAGCACCATCCCCCCCTCGACCACCGGATCGCCCAGGTGCTCGGCGATCAGCCGACCGACCGCGGCGTCGCGGTCCCAGGGAGGGAACTTCTCACCCCAGGCGTTGAAGCCGAAATGGACCGCGGTCCGCCCCGCACCGTAGTCGTCGAGGACGTAGATGGGGCCGCAGTCGCGCAGCCACGAGTCGTCCAGCGGCAGCTCCACGATCTCCACCCCGGACGTACAGGCGGCCCGCGCGTCGGCCGCATCGGCCCCGGCGTTGGCGATCATCGTCACCGGCTCGAAGGCGGCGACGGCATTGGCCACGGCGGCATAGTCCGCGCGCGCCTGGTCCATCGTCTCGCCCCACAGGTCGATGCGGCACGGCCACCCCATCAGGGTCCGCTCGTGGGGCTCCCATTCGGCCGGCGTGCGCACTGGCGACAATCTACGCGGCCGGCGGTGGCTTTGGGCGTTCCCGGCGGGATGTAACGAACGTCAACGGCAGCAACGAAGGGGTGCGGGCGGTCGGGGGGATCGCTGGGCACCCTCGGCCGGAGTCGTGGGAGATCGCGTTACGTGGTGATGCTGATCTCCCAAACCCCCCTCGCGAGCAGCCACAAACGCCGCAACCCGCTGTTCCCAAGCCCGCCGTTGACGTTCGCCGGTACCCAGGCCAGACGCCAAGGCGATCACAACGGGCAAAAACCTCAAGCCAGATGCAACCGGTGCGCCACCGCAGCCGCCTGCGTGCGCCCCTGCACCCCGAGCTTGGCCAGGATCCGCGAAACATGCACGCTGGCGGTCTTCTCGGCCATGTACAGGGCGGCCCCGATCTGGCGGTTGGTGGCGCCCTCGGCCAGCAGCGCCAGGACCTGCCGCTCGCGCGGGGTCAGGCCGAAGGGGTCGGCCTCGGCGTCGTCGGCCCGGCCGCCACCGTTGCCGTTGGCCGGCGCTGCCGCCCCCGAGGTCCGATCCCCCAGGTCCAACCGGGCGCGCTCGCCCAGCGTGCGCACCTCGCGCGACCAGCCACTCCGAGCCCAGCTGCTCCGCGGCCGCCAGCGCGGCGGCGGCCGCCGTACCCGCGGCGGCACGGTCGTCAGCGCCGATGAGCGCCTCGGCCTCGCGCCAGCGCGCGATCGCCGCCGGGTAGGGGCGTCTGAGGTCATCCCAGGCCACCGCGGCCCGATGCCACTCCTTGACCGCGCTGCGCCCGCGCGCTCGCGCCAGCTCGGCCTTGCCCTGGGCCAGCCGGGCCTGCTCCACGGGCCCGCCGTCCTGGGCGGTGGCGGCGAGGCGATCGGCGTGCAGCCGCGCCCGGGCCAGGGCGTCACGGCGGTCGCCGGACTCCCGCAGGTCACGCGCCCGCTGGGCGCGGTCGGCCTCGACGCAGAGGCCGATGCAGCTGACCCAGGCGATCCCCGTCACGTCGTCGGTGCAGACCTCGAGCCGGTCGAGCGCCTGCTGGACCGCGGCCTGGGCGCCGGCCAGATCCCGCCGGCGCACCAGCAGGTCGGCCCGGAGCGCGCCGTAGAGGCCGATCCACTGGGGCTGGTTGGTCACGGCCACCAGGTCGTGGGCGGCGTCCAGGCAGTCGGCGGCCGCGTCCTCGTCGCCGAGGCCGAGCGCCACCTCGGCGCCGATCAGCTTGCGATAGATGAAGAGCAGGCCGGCCGCGCGCGTCGGTGACGGTGACAGCGCCTCCTGGGCGGTGCGCCACTCACCCGCGTGGAACGCCATCTCCGCCACCGTGAGGATGATCCACGCGTGGCTGCGCACGTGATGCGTCGGGGTGACGGCCAGCCCCTCGCGCGCCGTGCGCAGCGCCTCGTCCGTCTGGCCGGTCTCGGCGAGCTTGTCGGCGAGGTTGGAGTACGCCGTGGCCAGACTGTCGAAGTCGTCATTGGCGCGGGCCAGATCGACCGCGCGCTTGAGCGACGCGATCCCCTTCTCGACCTCGCCGAGCGACACGTAGGCCATCCCCAGCGTGTTGAGCAGCTCCGTCTCGGCCTCGTGGTCGCCCGCGGCCACCGCCACCTCCAGCGCGGCCTCGCCCTCGCTGGCGGCATGGCGGAAGCGGCCGCGGAGATAGCGGGTGCGCGCCAGCCACGCCAACAGGAGCGGGCGCTCCCCGCCGGGATCGTCCTCGGGCAGCATCTCGAGGGCCCGCTCGGCGATCTGCAGCGCCTCCTCGCCGCGGTTGAGCGTCCATGCGAGGCGCGCCTGGAGCGCCAGCAGCCCCGCATACCGGGCCGGGTCCGTCTCCGGGTCGAGCTCGCGCAGAGCCTCGTTGATGAGCACCACACTGCGCGTCCGATCGTCGAAGATCTGGTGGGCCCGTGCCGCCATCGTCAGCAGGCGCACGTGATCGAGCCCGCCCACCTGTTCGGGGTCCTCGACGCGCGGCCACAGCTCCAGCGCGCGCTCGGTGAAGTCCGCGGCCTCGCCGTAGGCGTAGACCTTGTGAGCGGCCCGCGCCGCGGCGATGAACCCGCGCAGGGCGTGGGGCTGGTCCCCTGCGGCGGCGTAGTGGCCGGCGATCGCCGAGGCGCGCTCGAGCTCGCGGTCGTCGTCGGCGCCGCAGCGCTGCTCCAGCTCCCGCGCCAGCGCGATGTGCAGCTCGCCCCGCTCGCCGGGCAGGAGATCGTCGTACAGCGCTTCGCGCAGCAGGGCATGGCGGAAGCCGAAGCGCCCGTCGTCGCCCGCGACCAGCACCTGTTCGGACACGGACTCGCGCAGAGCCGCCTGGAGGGCGTCGCGGTCCACACCGGTGACGGCGGCCAGCATCGACTCGTCGGCGGTGCGGGCCACCGCGACCGCGCGCGCCACTCGCTGGGCATCGGGCGACAACCGCTCGATGCGCACCAGGAACGCGTCGCGCAGGCTCTGCGGAGCGGCGCCGCGCCCGTCGAGCCCAGCGGCCAGCAGCTCCTCGGTGAACAGCGGGTTGCCCTCGCTGCGCGTGAACAGGCGGTCGAGCAACGCCCCGTCGGGCTCGGCGCCGAGGATGTCGGCCAGCGCTTCGCCCATCTCGGCGCGGTCAAAGGGCTCGAGCTGGATCCGCCGCGCGCGCTCGAGCCGTTCCAGCTCGGACAGCACCGGCCGCAGCGGGTGGCGGCGATGCAGCTCGTCGGCGCGGTAGGTGAGGATCAGGCACACGCGCTCTTGGCGCAGGGTGCGTGCCAGGAACGTGGTGAAGGCTCGCGTCGAGCGGTCGGCCCAGTGCATGTCCTCCAGGATGAGGATGAGCGGAGCCGCACTCGTGAGGCAGTCGATGAGCTCCAGCACCGCCTCGAACAGGCGCAGCTGGTCGTTGGGGGTGCGGGGCGCGTCGGCGTTGGAGGGCGCGGAGTACTCCTCCAGGCCGGGGAGGATCGTGGCCAGCTGCTGCCGGCTCCCGGCGCTCAGGTCCTGGAGCGCCGGATGACGCTCGCGGACCAGGGGGCGCAGCGCGCTGAGCAGCGGCGCGTAGGGCAGCTCGCCGTCGGCCTGCTCCACCCCATCGCCCCGCAGGACGAGGGTCCCGTCCGTGCCGTCGTCGCGGCCCGCCGAGAGCCGGTGCTCGAGCTCGCCGACCAGGCGGGTCTTGCCGACGCCCGAGTCACCGCCGAGCAGGACGAGCGTGGGTCGGCCGTCGCTGGCCTCCCGGACGGCGAGCTCCAGCTCGGCCAGCTGGCCGACTCGTCCGACGAAGTGGTTGCTCGTCAACCGGGATGGCATGTACGAAGTATCGCCTGACGGCGGATACGAGTTGTGAGATGCGGCGATGGTCGCCGCGCGAGCGCTCGAGGGCGCGCTGGAGATCCCTCGTGTGGCTCTCGGCGATGATGGCAGTGAGTTGGGGATGCATGGCCCTGGCCTTCTGATCGTTGACACCGTGCACCTCAGAATGGGCTGCGGCGCGCGGGCGCACATCGGGAGAACGGAGCGCATTCACCATCGCGGCCCCTTACCTGAACCCCTGATGGGCCTTAGCCTGGATCCAGGCTTAGCGCCGGCGGCCGCGTGAGAACCGGGCCTCGGGCATGAACGCGCGCGCGTTGATCACGTCGAGCTCGCGCAGCCGGAGGCGGAGCGGATCGTCATTCCGGTCGCCGCTCGGGGTCTCGGTAAGCGTGCGCGTCGAGCGGTCGCGGGCCAGCGAGTCAGCCACCAGGAGCTCCTGGGTCTCCTCGGTGTCGCCGCCGCTCACTCCCGCTCGGTCCGGCGGCAGGTACCACAGCTCCGCCTCGTCGTGCTGGCCGCAGAGGGCCCGGGCCAGGGGGTACTGGGCGGGGTGATAGAGGACGACCACGCGCAGCCGTCCCGGCAGCCGCAGCCTCCGCGCCTGGCGCATCGGGGCGGCGTTGCGCAGCCACGACGGCGCGCGCCGCCGGGACGCCTCCAGCGCGACCACCCGCGGGATCGAGAGCAGGCTGCGGGCATGGTCCTCGCGCTCGAAACCCTCGAGCGGGCCGGGGAGCAGGAGGATCGCCAGCGACTCGTCCTCGACGAGTGCCATCAGGACGGCGGGGCCAGGTTCGGACCCTTGGGTGCCACCTTCAGGGCCGCCAGCATCACCGCGTTGGCCAACGCCACCTCAGCCTTGCCGTGGCGCCGGCCTGACACTGTGACGGTCACGTAGCTGCCACCCTTGCTCTGAGTGCCGTTGGTGGCGAAGATCATGCGCTGCGCCGGGATCCACCCGGCGTTGATGCCGGCGCTGGTATCGAGCGCCTGGGGGAGCTGCGCGGCCTGATGGTCGGCGCTGGGACCGTAGGCCTGGTCCTGGTGGACCTGGGTGGTGTCCCACTGCGCCCACGCCTGGGCGGACTGCTGGGCGACGAGGTCCAGGCGCGTCCCTCTCCCGCGGAGCACGCACTCCACGTTGGCGGGGTCGTGGTCGGCGATCCGCAACGACACCGCATGCCGGAGCGAAGCGGCCGCGGCCGCCCGCGCGCCGGCGCAGACCACCTGCGCCGTGTTCTTGGGGGCCGCGCTCGAGGTGCTCGACGCGTTCGAGCCACCGCCGCACCCGGCGGCGACGCCGCAGCACACCATCGTCACCACGGCCGTCCGGACCAGCACGGCGCCGCGCGACCTAAGGGCCCTAGGCGCTCGGCCCGCCGTCGTCCGCCTCACGTGCCGCCGTGGCGGCCTCCGTCCCCGCGCCTGGAGCACTCGGAGCGCTCGGGGCTCCGTTGGCTGACGGCATGTCCTCGCCCGCGCTCAGCGGGCTCAGCGGCGAGCGCGTGGCGGCCGAGGCCTCGGCCGCGGTGACGTTCCGCGGATGGTGGCACGCCGTGACATGACCGCCCGCGTACTCGGCCAGCGGGGGCTCGACGGCGCTGGCATATCTCGGTGGCGTGCGGGCAGCGGGTGTGGAAGCGGCAGCCGGATGGGGGGTTGATCGGGTTCGGCGGCTCGCCGCCGAGGACGTTGCGCTCCCGGCGGCTGTTCTCCTCGGGGTCCGGGATCGGGATGGCCTCGAGCAGCGCCTCGGTGTAGGGGTGCATCGGCTTGGTGTAGAGCTCCCTGGCCGGCGAGAGCTCCATCAGCTTGCCCAGGTACATGACCGCGATCTTGTCCGAGACGTGGCGGACCACCGACAGGTCGTGGGCGATGAACACGTAGGAGAGGCCCAGGTCGTCCTGGAGGTCGTCCAGGAGGTTGACCACCTGCGCCTGAATCGAGACGTCGAGTGCCGACACCGGCTCGTCGAGCACGATCAGCTGCGGGTCCACGGCCAGGGCCCGGGCGATGCCGATGCGCTGGCGCTGGCCGCCGGAGAACTCGTGGGGGAAGCGGTTGATGTGCTCGGGGTTGAGCCCCACGCGTTCGAGCAGGTCGCGCACGCGGCCCTCCATCTTGCGGCCCTCCATCCCGTGCAGGCGCAGCGGCGTGCCCACGATCTGCCCGACCCGCTTGCGCGGGTTCAGCGACGAGACGGGGTCCTGGAAGACGAGTTGGACCTCGCTGCGCATCGGATTGAGCTGCTTGCGGCTCAGATGCGTGATGTCTCGGCCGCGATAGCGGATCGCGCCGTCGGTGGGCTCGAGCAGCCGCACGAAACAGCGCGCCAGGGTGCTCTTGCCGCAACCCGACTCGCCCACCACGCCCAAGCGTCTCGCCCTCCTCCAGGCGCAGCGACACGTCGTCGACGGCATGCACGTGGCCGACCGTCCGGTCGATGAGCACGCCCTGCTTGATCGGGAAGTAGAGCTGGACGTGCTCGGCCTCCAGCATCGGCACGTCGCCCTTGGCCTTGGTCGCGCGCCCGGGCTCGGGCGCGGCGGTGGTGTTGTCCTCGCTCACCCCACCACCGATCCGTGGCTGAGCCCGATGCGGCCGTCCTCGACCTCACGGCGCGTGCGCTTCTGCGAGACGTCGAGCCAGCATCGGTCGAGATGATCGGGGTCGTCGTTCACGTGTGACTCGAGCGGCGGCACCTCCCCGCACTTGTCGAATGCGTGCGGGCAGCGGGGCCGGAAATGGCACCCGCTGGGTGCGTTCACCAGCGACGGAGGCTGGCCGGGGATGGCGGGGAGACGATGGGGTGGCTCGCGGTCCATGCGCGTCACCGAGCCGAGCAGGCCCCAGGTGTAGGGGTGCTGAGGGTCGTAGAAGATCTCGTTGAGGGTGCCCTGCTCGACGACGCGGCCGGAGTACATGACCACGACGCGATCGGCGATGTCGGCCACGACCCCGAGGTCGTGGGTGACGAAGATCACGCCGCTGTCACTCTCGCGGCTGAGCACGCGGATCTCCTCGAGGATCTGGGCCTGGATGGTCACGTCCAGGGCGGTCGTGGGCTCGTCGGCGATGAGGACGCTGGGCGACAGTGACAGCGCCATCGCGATCATCGCGCGCTGGCGCATGCCGCCGGAGAACTCGTGCGGGTAGGCCCGCGCGCGCTCGGCGGCCCGGGGGATCCCGACGCGCTCCATCAGCTGTACGGTCCGGTCCAGGGCGGCGGCCTTGGAGACCTTCTCGTGGGCGCGGATCTGCTCCACGATCTGGTCGCCGATCCGGTGCACGGGACTCAGCGACGAGATCGGGTCCTGGAAGATCATCGCGATCTCCGCGCCGCGAATCCGCTGGAGCTGGTCCTCGCTCGCGGTGACGAGCTCGCGGTCGCCCAGCCGCGCCGACCCGGCGAAGCGCGAGTTGGGCCCGCGGGTCAGTCCCATCAGGGTCATCGCGGTCACGGACTTTCCCGATCCCGATTCGCCCACGATGGCCACGACCTCGCCGCGATCGACCGTGAACGACACGCCATCGACGGCGCGCACGACGCCGTCCTCGGTGACAAATGACACCTGCAGGTCATCAACCTCGAGCAGGCGCTCAGCCATCAGTTGTCCTCTCCGCGTGTGGTCACGGTCATCCGGTGAGCCGGACCCGCGGGTCGAGCACGGCGTACAACACGTCGACGATCGCGCCGAACAGGACGACGAAGAACGCGGTGAAGATCGCGCCCACGAGGATCGGGGGAACGTCGAGGTTGCCGATCGCGCTCGCCTCGAACTGCCCGATGCCGGGCAGGTTGAACACGGTCTCGGTGACCAGCGCCGCGCCGCCCAGCAGCAGCGCGAAATCGAGGCCGAACAGGGTCACGATCGGCATCAGCGAGTTGCGCAGGACGTAGCGTGTGAAGACCCGGCGTTGCGACAGGCCCTTGGCCCGCGCGGTCCGCACGTAGTCCTGGTTGACCGTGTCGAGCAGATTCGAGCGCAGGACACGTGAGTAGAAGCCGATGCTCAGGACCGCGATCGAGATCCACGGCAGGATGAGGTGGTACGCCCACTGCGTCGGGCTGTCGCCGAAGTGCGTGTAGCCGGTGTTGGGGAACACGGCCCACTTGTAGGCGAAGAGATAAAGCAGGAGCGCGGCTAAGAGGAAGATCGGGACCGAGACACCGACGATCGCGCCCACCATCACCGCCCGGTCGGTCAACCGGCCCACCCTCAGCGCGCTGATCGAGCCGAGCAGGACCGACATGACCAGCCAGATGATCGCCGCGGGTATGACCAGCGACAGGGTCACGGGAAACCTCGACTTGAACTGGTCCACGACGTTGAGATCGTTCTGGTAGTCGATCACCTGGCCGGTGAAGATCAGCTTCATCGTGTTGGCGTACTGGACGTAGAACGGCTTGTCGAGGTCGAACTTCTTGGCGACCTGATCGACCGTCGTCTGGTTGGCGTTGCGTCCCGCGATGGCCCGCGCCGGGTTGTAGTTGGGGATCAGCTCGAAGAAGCTGAAGACCAGGAACGAGGTGGCGAGCAGAAGCGCGATCGCAGACAGCGAGCGGCGGACGATGAAGCGGCCCATCAGGTCTTGATCCGTACCTGCGCGCGCGGGTCAAGCGCGTCGCGCACGCCGTCGCCGACGATGTTGATGCTGAGCACGGTGAGCACCAGCATCGCCCCCGGGATCAGCGAGAAGGTCGGGGTGGTCGAGATGTACGGGAGACCGTCGGAGATCAGCGTGCCCCAGGACGCATTGGGCGCCTGCACCCCGGCCCCGAGGAACGACAGATAGGACTCGAGCAGGATCGCGTTGGCGAGCATGATCGGCACGAACACCGTGATCGTGGACGCGGCGTTGGGCAGGATCTCGGACATCATGATCCGCCACGGGCTGATCCCCACCACGCGCGCGGCGTCGACGAAGTCCTGCTCACGCAGGCGCAGGACCTCGCCGCGGATGGGCTTGCCCAGGTAGGGGACGTAGATCCCCCCGATGATCAGGGTCGGGATGAGGATCGAGTTGCCGTGGATCGGGCCGATCCCGCCGAAGGCCAGGGCGGTGCCGACGACGACGCCGAGGATGACGGGTGGGAAGGACCAGATGAGCTCCATGAACCACCTGAGGACCGCGTCGACGGGACCGCGCAGATACCCGGACACGAGCCCGAGCAGCGTGCCGAAGACGATGATGATCAGGGTGGCGACCCCGCCGATGATCAGCGACGTGCGACCGCCGTAGAGGAGCCGGACGGCCAGGTCGCGGCCGTTGGTGTCAGCTCCGAAGAAGTAATGGCGGGTGAAGGTGGGCCCGATCGGCACGCCGTCGAGCGACACGACGTTCTCGGAGTGCCCGCGGACGTTGATCGTGCCGGTGACGTTGTTGATGTTCGGCCCGATCTGGGCGACGTCGTGCGAGTAGACCGGCGCCAGCACGCACATCGCGACGAGCACGATGAACACTCCCAGGAAGACGAGCGCCAGCGTGTTGCGCCGGAGCCGCTTGGCCGCCAGACGCCACGGCCCGATAGCCGGGGCATGCTGCCCCTCTGCCCACGGGTCCTTGTCCGGACGCTCGCCGGCGAGGATCCCTCCACTCGGAAGCGGGACAACCGCGATGTCCGGGTCGTCGTCGACGCCAGATCGGGAGACGGGGTCGTAGGCCATCGAGTCGTGGGGAGCTTACCGCCGGATGCCGGCGAGCGGGCCGGGAGGACGCCGCGTGGAGCGGCGCCTCCCGGCCGATCGCCCGTTGTTACTTGAGCTGCAGACTCGTCAGGTCGGTCAGGTACTCGACGGACATGACGCCCGCGTTGAAGTCCAGCCGATTTGAGTAGAACTTCACCTTGGCCTCGTGGCCATAGGCGTCGTAGTAGGCGTGGTTGACCGCGTAGGCGTCAAGCGCGGCCCACTGGCTCTCCACGCTCGACGTCGGCTTCTGGCTCAGCGCCGCGATCTGCGTGTTGTAGTGCGGGTCATTGACGTAGCCGTAGTTCAGCGACGACCCGGCGTTGCCGGCGAACAGCTGCATGAAGTCCCACGGCTCCGGGAAGTCCTGGTTCCAGTCGCCGAAGCCCATCTGCGGCTTCAGGGTTGGGGCCCCGATCGTGGTGAAGTACACGCCGGAGTTGACGACCTTCTCCGTCGCCTTGAACCCGAGCGAGTTCAGGACGCCGGCGAAGTAGTCCAGGTACTGGCGGCGGGGGCTGCGCTCCTCGCCGTAGATCGTGACCGGCTGGCCGATCATCCCGGACTTCTGCATCAGCTGCTTGGCCAGCGTCATGTTCGGCGGCCCGTTGGGGTTGTGGAACGGGCAGCTCGACGGGCTGGAGTGGCCGGGGATCCCGAACGGGATCAGATGGCAGTCCGGCGTCATGAAACCGCTGTCGAGCCGCGACAGCGCCCGCATGTCCGTCGCGGCCATCACGGCCTGACGGGCGTAGAGGTTGTTGAACGGCTTCTTCTCGACGCCGAACCAGAAGTACCAGCTGGAGTTCAGCGGGACGGCCTGGTAGCGATCGGCCGCCGAGGTCTTGACCTTCTCGAGAATCGACGGCGGGAGCGTGTCGCCGGGATCGAACACGTCGGCCTGGTTGTCGAGCACCTGCTCGGCGTTGGCCAGGACGTTGGAGTTGACGTTGTAGATGATCTTGGCGGCATGGCCCTTGGGCAGGCCGGGAACGTCGAACTTCGGGTTCTGCACGAGCACGTACTGGTGCTCGGGATTGATGCTGCTCCACATGTACGGGCCGTCACCGATGGTGCCCTTGGACGCCAGGTTCTTGGCCGGCGTGTTGGGCGGAACCGGAGCGGTGCCCGGCAGGGCGAAGATGTCGACGATCGGCGAGAACGGCGCCACCAGGTTGACGGTGAGCGTGCCCTTGGTGTCGTCGGCCGTGACGCCGGTGATGGTCTTGGCCTTGCCCTTGGCGTAGGCGTCGGCGCCCTTGACGTAGCCGCTGATGAACGAGGCCGCCTGCCATGGGATCTTCAGGTCGCGCTCAAGCGCGGTGATCACATCCGAGGCCTTGATCGCCGTGCCGTCGGAGTAGTGCAGGTTCGGACGCAGCGTGAAGGTGTAGGTCTTGCCGCCGTTCGAGGACTCGGGCAGACCGGTCGCCAGAGCGGGGATGATCGTGCTTCCGCCGGCTCCCTGCACGCCGCGCTTGAAGGTCAGCAGCGGGGTGTCGATGACCGATTCGAGCTCGTTGCCCTGGGTCGTGAAGTCAAGGCCCGGGTCGGCCGACAGCGGCGGCGTGCCCGAGTCGATGGTGATGGTGCCGCCGTTCTTGCCGCCGGACGTGCCGGTGCTGGCACCTGTGCTCGTGCCCGAGCTGCTGCCGGTGGCCGCGGGGGCCGCTGACGAGCTGCTGCTCGACGACGAGCTACTGCCACCGCAGGCGGCAATCGCGCCTGCAGCAAATACCGCGAGCAGCCCCGCTGCCCACGGCCTGACGTATCTACTCACTGATCCTCCTCCAGAGGTCGTGTTCCCAGAGCGCACAGCCTAATCCCATCGGAGCTTTGATGCGAGTGGGTGGGCGCAGCACGTACGGACGCCTAATCAACGCTCAACAACGATGCCGGAGTCCCTGACCGGGACCTGACCGCGCCCTGACGAGAGATTCCCGTGCAATCCGGGTACTTACTCGCCGGTAGCCCAATGCGCCACTTACCGGGGCGCTGGACATGGAGGGAGCGACGGATGGGACTCACGAGCAGATCGTGCATGAGGCGGGTCACCAGGGCCGGGGCGGCGATTACTCCTACGTGAAGATCGACACCGCGCCCGATGCCGTGCACGGGCCGGGGGCGGTGGTGAGCGCGCGGTCGTCGCTGCGCTGAGCGGCGACGGGGTCAGTCGATCGTGAGCACGGCCTTGCCGGCCACGCGGCGGTCCAGCAGCGCCTGGATGGCGCCGGCCGCCTCGGTCCACGACGTCGTGACGTCGATCTGCGGGTCAAGCCGGCCGGCGACCACCAGGTCGGCCAGGCGGCGCAGGTCGGCCGGTGCCGACCGCGTGTGCTCGAGCTCATCGAAGATGTAGAGGCCGTGCAGCTGCGCCCCCGGCGCCCGCGAGAACAGCTCACGCGTGGGGAAGCTGACCGGCTCGGTGACGGTGGCACCAAAGCTGATCACGCTGCCCCGCGGCGCGACGCGCTGGAGCGCCGCCCCCAGCACCGGTCCGCCGATCGCGTCCAGGATGACGTCAAACGCGTCCCCGCTCGCGCTGAGCTCGGGCAGAACCTCGTCGGCGCCGAGCTCGGCTGAGGCCCTCGGTGCGACGGGCGACCGCCGTGACGTGCGCCCCGGCGAGCTTGGCCAGTTGGATGGCAAAGCGCCCCACCCCACCGCTGGCGCCGGTGATCAGCACCCGCTTGCCCACGATGTACCCGCCGATCTCGAGCGCCCGGAGCGCCGTGAGGCCCGCCACCGGCAGCGTCGCGGCCTGCTCGAAGGAGATGTCGTCGGGCAGCTCGGCCAGGAACTCGGTGGGCACCGCCACCCGCTCGGCCCAGGCGCCGACGGTCATGATGCCCACCACGCGCGCTCCCGCCTTGGGGCCGCTGCCGTCGGTGGCCGACCAGCTCACTGTGCCGGCCAGGTCCCACCCGGCGATCGTCCCCGCCTCCATCCGCTCCAGCCGGCGGACCTCGCCGCGATTGAGGCTGACCGCCTCGACCGAGACGATCGCGTGGTCCGGGCCGGGCTCGGGATCGGTGACCTCGGCCAGCTCGGCGTAGGGGGGGTCCTGGCGGGAGACGAGCGCGCGCATCGGGTCGGTCGCCGATACTACGCGGCCGTGGACGCCTTCACCGCCCTCTCGGCCCAGCTGCGGTCAACCGTGCCCGACGGCCTGCGCGAGCTCTCCGACGAGGAGCTCGCCGATCTGGCCGCCGCCGTCGCCGACGCGCGCCACCGCCAGGCGGCCGCGCTGGCCGAGGCCGGCGAGCGCGCCCTCAGTCACATCCCGCGGCTGTTGCGCGGCCCCGTCAGGCGCATCGTCGGATGAGCCGGGCCGCTGAGCTGCTCCAGTCCCACGCCGAGGTGATGAAGCTGGCCCGGCTGCTCGACCGCGAGCCCGACCAGCTCGCCTACCTGGAGCGTCTTGCGCCGGCCGACCTGCGCGTCCTGCGCGACAGCGTCACCGAGACCCTCTATGACGCCCACGGCAGCGCGCTCACCCGGCTGGCCGCGGCCAGCCGGGTGCTCCCGTCGGGCCTGACGGCCACCATCGGCCAGCGTGCCTTCGGACCGCTCCTGTCGGCCCGCCTGGCGGGACTGCTCGACCCCGACAAGGCGGTCGACGTCGCCACGAAGCTCCCGCCGCCGTTCCTGGCCGACGTGGCCGTCGAACTGGACCCACGGCGCGCATCGGACCTCATCGCCTCGATCGCGCCCGCGCTCATCGGGCAGGTCACCGCCGAGCTCGTGGCGCGACGCGAGTACGTGACGATGGGGCGATTCGTGGGTCACCTCGGCGACGAGGCCATCGCCGCCGCGGTGGCCTCGATGGACGACGAGGCCGTCCTCCAGGTCGCGTTCGTGCTCGAGGACAAGTCCCACCTCAGCCGCCTGTTCGCCAAGCTGCCCAAGGGCCGGTCGGCGGGCATCGTCGCGGCGGCCGCGGATGAGGGCCTGTGGATCGAGGCGCTCGACCTGCTCAACCATCTCAACAAGCGCCAGCGCAAGGAGATGGTGCTCGCCGCCCTGGCGTTGGACGAACCGGCGCGCGAGGCGATCCTCGACACCGTCGTCGAGCACGAGCTGTGGGACGAGGTACGGCTCATCGCCGAGCACGACGACTCGATCGAGGAGCGCCTGGGCCGGCGACTCGGAGCGCCGCCGGCCAGGCGGCGCTCGTAGGTCGCCTCGGCTACGGGGTGTAGTCAGAGCTCCGGCACGGCGTCCCGCCGCACACGTTGGTCACCGCCCCCGTCGGGGTCAGGAAGTCAGAGATCTGCTGCTGGGCCGCGGGCGTGTTGCGCGGGTCCTCGTGCGGGTCCTGCTCGTCGCCCGTGGTCGTCTCCGCCGGCGGGGTGTTGGTGAGCGGCGGCGGCGAGGTGTGGCCGGGGCCGCTGTCCCAGACCTCGACCGCCGACCCGTTGAACGGGAAGCCCTTGATCGCGGGGAGCCCGTAGAACAGGTTGCGGTCCTGCGCGCGGTTGGTGCTCAGGTCCAGCGCCGGCTGGTAGGCCGAGGCACCGACCGTCCGGGCCTCGATCGCGCCCGCGTACATCGACACCTGATGGTCTCCGTAGGCGAGCTGCATGAGCACCTGATGCGACGGGGTGTCGGGCAGCGGATGCGTCGTCATCTGCTCGGCGTAGCCGTCGGGCTCGCCGCGGTCCCACAGCTGCTGCATGAGGTCCAGCAGCAGCGGATGCAGGGACGGGTCGGGATAGGCCGCGTAGAGCAGGGTGCCGAACGGCGCGAAGTCCGTGCTGCGCTGCACGAGCACGTTGGCGTAGTCGATCCCGGTCACGCCCAGCACCGCGTGGCGGAAGTCGGGTGACAGCGCGGTGAGCATGCCGCCCTCGATCCCGCCCTGGCTGTTGCCGTCGTAGTAGAGGTTGGAGGTCTCGATCAGGGGGCGTCCGAGCTGCTGGAATGCGGCGCTGGAGGCCAGGCCGCCGGGGTTGAGCATCAGCGCGCCCCAGGTACAGCATGTTGAGCGCCCCCTGCTGCAGGCGGTCGATGACCGCCGGGAACAGGTTGAGGTTGCCCAGGGCCGCGGCGTCGTTGAGCGTGTCGTCGTTGGCCAGGCCCCAGAACGGCGTGGAGCAGATCACGATGTTGTGCCCCGCCGCCAGCGCCTCGATCGGCGTCGCCGTGACCTCGTCCGCGGACCCCAGCAGCCCGTGGCCGTAGAGCGAGATCCGCGCCGGGGTCAGGGCGGTGGCGGTGCTGGGCACGACGCACTCGAACGTCGTCGTCGCGACGTTGCCCGGGATCTGCGTCGGCGTGGCGTCGGGCTTGGACGAGCTGTAGTGGAAGCCCGGCTGGGCCGACGCACCGCAGAGGACCAGGTAGCAGGGGACCTGGAGGGTCCCGTCGACCTGGGTGAGGGCCGCGCCGGTCGAGGAGACGAGCGGCTTGGTGTCAGTCACCGCGAACGCCGGCGCGTGGCCGGAGTCGACGGAGTCGGCGAGGTTGGTGTCGCCGAGCTGCGCGAAGGCGTTGTTGCGGATGGCCAGCATCGGCCCGGTCAGGCTCTGGCGCGAGTCGACGGTGAAGTTCCACGCCTCGTAGAGGCTCTTGTTCGCGCGATCCCGGCGCGCTTGAGCGCCTTGAAGATGAGGGCGTAGCGCGCCGCCTGGGGGCGCTCGGCCTTGGGCAGCTTGCCGCCGTCGCGCAGCAGCGCGAACCACTTCGGGGCCGGGATGAGCTTGCCCGACTTCGTGCGCAGGCTGCGCAGCGCGACCACGAAGGTGTGGCCCTCGGCCAGGAGCTTGGCCGGGTGGATCATCAGATCGGTGCTGCCGGCGCTCTTGGCGAGGCTGTCGAGCTCGGCCCAGATGAGCTGGCGCGCGCCGGTGGCCTGGTCGATGAGGACGACCGGCTGGCGCTTGGCCAGCGACTGGGCGATGTTGGTGATGGGGACCGACCCCGGTGCGCTTGAGCGCGGCGGCGTTGTCCAGACCGGGAATGTGGAGCACGATCGTGCTGCCGGGGCTGAACCCGTCGTTGCGATCCCAGGCCGCGGTCCGGATCCGTACGCCCTTGGTGTTGACCGGCATCGCCGACCCCGGGAGGTTGACGCGAAGCTTGGTGGCGCTGGTGCGGTCGGGCCGCGTCAGGCGGTTGTCCGGGTAGGGGAACAGGCATGGCTTGGCCGAGTACGGCTGGCACGAGAGCCGCGCCCGCGCCGCCCCTTGGCCAGGGCGGGGCCGGCCAGGGCGGCCAGGGCAGCCGCGCACACGGCCGATAGCAGGGCGGTCCGGGCCCACGGTCCGAAACCCGGGCGCGCGCAGCGCGCAGCAAAACGGTCAGCCATCGTCAACGTCCTCTCTCTTCTGCCGCCGCGGGGCCATCCGGCCCCACGGCTCACGCTTGGGCGGCGTGCAGACTAACGGCTGGGCGCGGGCGCGGCGACGTTCCACCGACGGCCACGGCGGAGCCGGACGTCCCAGCAGGTAGCCCTGGATGAGGGTCACGCCGAGCCGGCGGAGCGTGTCGAGCTCGGCCTCGGTCTCGACACCCTCGGCGATGAGGTGCCCGCCCGTCTGGCGCACGTAGCTGAGCATCGCGGAGACGAGCGCGCCGCGGTCGGGGTCTGAGTCGATGCCGCTGATCAGGGAGCGGTCGAGCTTGAGGTAGGTGGGGCGAACCGTGGTGATCTGGCGCAGCCCCGAGTATCCGGCGCCCATGTCGTCGACGGCGAAGTTGAGCCCCTCGCCGATGAGGCGCTCGATCTCGGCGACCACTCCCGGGGTGTCCTCCAGCAGGCTGTTCTCGGTCACCTCGAGGATGAGGCGATCGAGGTGCGGCGTCTCGCGCAGCAGCTCGCTCGTGCGCGGGTCCAGCAGCAGCGGCCCGGACAGGTTGACGCTCAGGCGCGTGCCCTGCCGGCAGGTCGCCCAGCAGCTTCAGGCCGGCCCGCAGGCAGGCGAGCTCGAGCCGGTCGCGCACGGCGAACTCGTCGGCGAGGGCGAACCAGTGCAGCGGGTTGGAGCTCGAGCCCAGGCGGAAGCGAGCCAGCGCCTCGTAGGCGTGCACGGTGCCCTCGGGCACCGACACGATCGGCTGCACCGCCATCTCCAGCCCCTCACCGCCGATGAGGCGCTCCAGCGCGTCGTGCGCGCCGCCGGGGCCGCGCCCGGCGATCGGGTCGCCGGCATAGACCGAGAGCTGGCTGATGCCGGTCCGCTTGGCCACCCGCAACGCCACGTCCACGGCGCGCAGCAGCGACTCCGCGTCGTCGCCGTCACGCGGGAACAGCGCCATGCCGATCGAGGCGTTCAGCGACGGGCCGCTGTCGGGCTTGGCGATGACGTCGGCCAGCATCCGGCGGGCGACCTGCTCGGGCTCGGGGCCGGTGAGGATGACCGCGAACTCGTCGCCGCCGAGGCGTCCGACGATGCCGCCGTCACCGGCCACCCGCGTCAGGTGCTCGACCACCCGCCGCAGGGCGGCGTCGCCGGCGGCGTGGCCGGCGGACTTGTTGATGGCGCCGAAGTTGTCGAGGTCGAGCAGGAAGACCGCGCCGTCGCAGCCGCCGGCCAGGAAGGCGTCCAGCGCCCGGCGAAACGCGGCTCGGTTGAGCGCCCCGGTGAGGCCGTCGTGATCGGCGTCGTGGCGCGCCTTGTCGAGCATCGCCCGCAGCTCCTGGGTCACGCGCCCGCACACCAGCAGCAGCGTGATCGCCGCCAGGCAGACGGCGCCGTAGGTGAGGGTGATCGTGCCCATGGCGCACGATCGGGAGCGCCAGCGAGGCCAGCAGCATCGCGCGGCCGATCCAGAACACGCGGCCACCGCGGGCCAGCACGCCGCACGCGACCGCGACCAGCCACAGCAGCCACGGGGTGGTGATCCGCTCCGGGCCCAGCCCCACGATCAGGATGGCCGACACGGGGGCCAGCGACTCCTCGATCTTGATCCATTCGGCGCGTGGAGCGACGAGCTGGACGAGCGCGGTGGCGAAGATGATCGCGAAGCCGATGAGCACCAGCACCGGGTGGTGGGGGTGGCGATGGCGTGACGGGCGCATCGGCGATGGCGATGAGCGCGCCGGCGACGGCGAGGGTGGCCCGCGCGACGGCGGCCGAGCGTCGCGCCCGGCGCAGCCCAGCAGGCATCTCCACCTTCGGGTGCATTCAGTGGTCATCGGCACGGGCCGCCTCGATGTTTGAGCGCCGCTGACTATGTTCAGTCAGCGATGCCTGAACTTCACGAGCGGCGCCGAGTCGGCGCCGGGGACGCGGAGCTCGGGGGTGGGATCAGCCGCGGTCTCGTGCTGCTGCTGGCGACCGCCTGCGGGACCGCGGCCGCCAACCTCTACTACGCCCAGCCGCTGCTGCACACCCTGGCCGGGGCCTTCGGCGTCTCCAACGGGACCGCCGGGCTGCTCATCACGATCAGCCAGCTCGGCTACGTGGTGGGACTGGCGCTGCTGGTCCCGCTCGGCGACCTGCACGAGCGCCGCGGGCTGATCAGCGGCACCATGCTCATCACCGCCGCCGCACTGGCCCTCTCGGCCGCCGCGCCCGCCTTCGCGGTGCTGGGCGGCGCGATGGCCGTGGTCGGCCTGACCTCGGTGGTGGCCCAGATCGTCGTCCCGATGAGCTCGTCGCTGTCGGCCGAGCACGAGCGCGGGTCGGTGGTGGGCACGGTGATGAGCGGCCTGCTGATCGGGATCCTGCTCGCGCGCACGATCAGCGGCCTGATCGCCGCGGCGGCGGGCTGGCGGGTCGTCTTCTGGTTCGCCGCGGCGGCGATGGTGGTCCTCGCCGTCACCCTGCGCCGCGTGCTGCCGCGCATCCCCCCGACCACCGACCTCTCCTACGGCGGGCTGCTGCGCTCGGTCGTGTCGCTCGTCCGCGAGGAGCCGATCCTGCGCCAGCGGATGATGGTCGGCGCGCTCACGTTCGGGTGCTTCAGCATCCTGTGGACGTCGCTGGCCTTCCTGCTCTCCGGCGCGCCCTACCACTACGGCAACGGGGTGATCGGGCTGTTCGGGCTCGTCGGCGTCGTGGGCGCGCTGGCGGCCTCGGGCGCGGGCCGCCTGGCCGATCGCGGCCACAACGGCCGCGCCACCACGGTCTCGATCGTGATCATGCTGGCCAGCTGGGGCGTGATGGCGCTGGGCAAGAGCTCGGTGCGTCGCGCTGATCGCGGGCATCGCCGTGCTCGACCTCGGCGTCCAGGGCATCCACATCTCCAACCAGAGCGCGATCTACGCGCTGCGCCCCGAGGCCCGCAGCCGGCTGACGACCGCCTACATGGTGGCCTACTTCCTCGGCGGCGCGGCCCTGTCGGCGATCACCTCGTCGCTGTACGGCTCAGACGGCTGGGGCGGCGTCTGCGTGCTGGGCGGCGCCACCGCGCTGCTCGCCCTCGTGGTGTGGGCCGTCACCGAGGTCGGCGGCGCGCCGGCGCCCGGATCCGGCGCACGCAGTCGTATAGTCGCGGCTGACGTGATCTGGGAGGACGCGATCGCAGAGCGGGCTGGCGTGAGCGCCAACGGCGCCACCGCGACGGCTCCGGACGGCCAGCGGAGCATCCTCGTCGTCTTCATCGGGCTGATGCTGGTGCTGCTGATGGCGGCGCTGGACCAGACGATCGTGTCCACCGCGCTGCCGACGATCGTCGGTGATCTCGGCGGCCTGAGCCACATCTCGTGGGTGGTGACGGCCTACCTGCTGGCCCAGACCGCGGTCACCCCGGTCTACGGAAAGCTCGGCGACCTCTACGGGCGCAAGATCGTGCTCCAGGTCGCGCTGGTGGTGTTCCTCATCGGGTCGGCGCTGTGCGGCGCCGCCCAGAGCCTGACCCAGCTGATCGTCGTTCCGCGCGCTCCAGGGGCTCGGCGGCGGCGGGCTGATGGTGGGCACGATGGCGGCGATCGGCGACGTCGTGTCGCCCCGCGGACCGCGGCCGATACCAGGGCATCTTCGGAGCGGTGTTCGGGCTGGCCAGCGTGATCGGGCCGCTGCTCGGCGGCTTCTTCACCACCACCCTGTCCTGGCGGTGGATCTTCTACGTCAACCTGCCGATCGGCGTCGCCGCGTTCGTCGTCCTGGCCGTGACGCTGCCCTCCCGCCAGGACGAGGCCCACCACCGGATCGACTACCTGGGCGCCGGGCTGCTGGCGGGCGGGCTCACCGCGGTCGTCCTGACGTGCACGCTGGGCGGCACCGACTACGCCTGGGGGTCGCCGCAGATCATCGGGCTCGGCGTGCTCGCGGTCGTCCTGATCGTCAGCCTTCGTGCTGGTCGAGCGACGGGCGGCCGAGCCGGTGCTGCCGCCGCGCCTGTTCCGTGACCGCGTGTTCTCGCGTCACCAGCGCGATCGGCCTGGTGGTGGGCTTTGCCCTGTTCGGATCGGTCACATATCTGCCGCTGTTCCTCCAGGTCGTGCTCGGCGCCAGCCCCACCGGCTCGGGGCTGCAGATCCTGCCCGCTGATGGGCGGGCTGCTGATCACCTCGATCGGCCTCGGGTCAGCTCATCAGCCGCACCGGCCGCTACAGGCCGTTCCCGATCGCGGGCACGGCGATCATGGTGGTGGGGCTGTTCCTGCTCTCCACGATGGACCCGCAGACCACGCCGCGGCGACCGCCTCGGCGTTCATGTTCGTCCTCGGCCTGGGCCTGGGCTTGGCGATGCAGGTGCTCGTGCTGGCGGTGCAGAACGCCGTCGACTACAAGGACCTGGGAGTGGCCACCTCGGGGGCGACGCTGTTTCGCTCGATCGGCGGCTCGGTCGGGACCGCCGTCCTGGGCTCGATCTTCTCCAACCGGCTGGCCGCGGAGCTGGCCACGGCGCTTCCGCGCTCGGCCGGCGCACTCGCTGGGCACCGGCGCCGAGCCTCAACACGGCGGCACTCAAGAGGCTGCCCGTGCCGATCCACGACGCCTACCTCACCGCGTTCACCAACGCCCTCTCGACGGTGTTCATCGTCGCCGCCTGCGTGGCCGCCGTCGCCTTCCTGCTCAGCTGGGCGCTCGAGCAGCGCCCGCTGCGCGAGACGATCGCCGCCGCCAGCACCGGCATCGGCGAGACCTTCGCCGTGCCCAAGCCCACCGACTCGCTCGCCGAGGCGTCACGGGCCATGAGCGTGCTCATCGGGCGCGAGGGCCGCCGCGAGCTGGTGGCCCGGCTCTGCGAGCGCGCCGGGGTCGACCTCTCCCCGGCCGCGGCGTGGCTCCTCGTCCGCCTCGCCGAGGCGGACATCGCCCATCCGGCCGCATCGCCGCAGCTCTGCGAGGAGCTTCGACATCCCGCTCGAGGTCGGCCAGCAGGCGCTGCGCGAGCTCGACGAGCGCGGGCTGCTGCTGCGCGATCCCGCCGCCGGCGAGGACCGCGGGCGCGTCGTCGGGGTCACGCCTGAGGGCGCGCGAGATCGCCGGCGCGGCTCGTGGAGGAGCGCCGGGCGAGCCTGGCGCGGGTGTGCGCCGGGTGGCAGCCCGAGGACAACGAGGAGCTGGCCGGGCTGCTGACGCGGTTGGCGCGGGAGCTGTCGCCGATGAGCGGAGCCCCGGCCCCGCGGCCGCGGCATGGCTCCGTCGGCTGGTCGCGCCCGATACGGGCGGACGTCAACGACGGACTGAGGGTCAGACGTCGCGAGCTGTCGGGTGGTGGCTGTGGCCTGCCGGCGTCGTCGCGCGAGGCGGAACGTGACGCCGGCCGAGGTTCCGAGACCCTCGGCGCGCATTGGATGCCGTCGGCGCTTCGGTTTCACGATACAGGACACCGTCAGGCCGACCCGGTCACCCCTCACGGTGACCGGACGGACCCGGGCGTCAGCGGCGCAGCGACCGCGAATCCGGCCCGTGGCCCGCCGCAGATCCGCCTCGATCGCCATCGCCGAGCCCTGGGCCAGCGGCAGGATGTCGCGCCGCAGGCGTGGTCATCGTCCCGCGGCTGGCGTGGACCGACACGTTCAGCGCGGCGACCACCGTCCCGCTCGCGTCCCTGATGGGGACGGCCAGGGACCGCAGGCCCTCCTCGAGCTCCTGGTCGACAGCGGCCCAGCCCTGACGGCGGACCCGCTCCAGCACCGCGCGCAGCGCCTCGGGGTCGGTGATGGTGTGCGTCGACAGCGGCCGCATGTCGATCCGCGCCAGCCGCGCCGAGAGCTCGTCCTCGGGCAGGGCGGCCAGCAGGACGCGGCCCATCGAGGTCGCGTAGGCCGGCAGACGGGTGCCGACCGACAGGGTGATGCTCATGATCCGGCGGGTGGGCACGCGGGCCACGTAGACGACCTCGGTGTCATCGAGGACCGAGATCGACGAGGACTCGTTGACCTGGGCCACCAGCGCCTCCATGTGGGGCTGGGCGACCTCGGGCAGGCTGAGCGAGGACAGGTAGGCATACCCCAGCTCCAGCACCCGCGGGGTCAGCGCGAACCGGCCGTCGTTGAAGGTCACGTAGCCGAGCTTGGCCAGCGTGAGCAGGAAGCGGCGCGCGGCCGCGCGGGTGAGGCCGGAGATCCGCGCGACCTCGCTCAGGCCGAGCTCGCGATGCTCGGCATCGAAGGCACGGATGACCAGCAGCCCACGTTCCAGCGACTGGACGAAGTCGGCACTGCGGGGACGGTCTTCGCTCACGATCTCCTCAGGGGTCAGCATGCGCAAACTACCCCACAGAGCGCGTTACGTTTATGCTGCTTTCGTGGACAAAATTGTCGACAATGCTCAGGCGCGCGGAAAGCGGCGATCCGGAGCGGCCCGAGGACACGCTGCGTGCGGCGATCGTGGCCGGCCGGCTGCTCCCCAACGAGCGCCTCGTCGAGGCCGACCTGACCCGCCGGCTCGGGGTCGGGCGCTCAGCCGTGCGCACGGCGCTGGCCCGGCTCGAGCACGAGGGGCTCGTGGAGCTCGAGCCCCATCGCGGCGCCCGGGTGCGCCTGGTCAGCGTCCCCGAGGCGATCGAGATCCTGCAGGCCCGCGCCGCCCTGGAGGGCCTGGCGGCCAGCCGGGCCGCGGGCAACGCCACCGACGCCGACGTCACCGATCTGCGGGCGATCCTGGCCGAGATGCGCGGGCTGCTGGACGGCGGCGATCTGCTCAAGGCCTCGGACGCCAACGCCGTCCTGCACCGGCGGCTGCTCAAGATCGGCGGGCACGCCACCGCCAACCGGCTCATCGACGGGCTGCGCTCCCAACTCGTGCGCTTCACCTACCGGACCATCCTCGTCCCCGGACGCAGCGAGCGCTCCTTCGCCGAGCACACGGCGATCGTCGACGCCATCGCCGCCCGCGACGGCGCCGCCGCGGAGAGGGCGATGCGCCGGCACCTGTCCCACGTCGCCGACGCGCTGCGCAGCAGCCAGGAGCCCGGATGAGCTCAGCCGGGCGATCCGATCGCCGTCTCTGACCGCGCCCGCGAACTGCTGCGCGGCGCCTATGACACCCACATCCACGTCGCCCCGGACGTCGTACCGCGGATCGTCGACGACGTCACGCTGGCCCAGCGCTTCGCCGCGCTGGGCATGGACGGCTTCATCCTCAAGTCCCACTACACCTCGACCGCCGAGCGGGCCAGCGTCGTGCGCGCCGCGGTCCCCGGGATCCAGGCGCTGGGCGCGATCGTGCTCAACCGCGCCGTCGGCGGGATGAACGCGCTGGCGGTGGAGGTGGCCGCGCGCGAGGGCGTGCGCACCGTGTGGATGCCCACCGTCGACAGCGTCAACGAGTCCCACGAGCGCGACGCACCCGCCGGGCGCGAAGGTGCCGGTGTGGGTCAAGCTCCAGCTCGAGCTGCGCGAGCAGGGGATCGAGATCCCGCCGGTGCCGGTGGTCGATGACAGCGGCGCCGTCCTGCCCGAGACGGGTGCGGTGTTCGAACGGATCGCGCATCACGGGCTGCTGCTCGCCACCGGCCACCTCGCCCGCGACGAGATCTTCGCCGTCGTCGACGCGGCGCTCGCGGCCGGCGTGACGCAGATCGTCATCACCCATCCGGAGTTCCCGGCTCAGAGCCTGTCGGTGGAGGATCAGCAGGCGCTGGCCGCGCGGGGCGCCCTGCTCGAACGGTGCATGACGACCCCGCACACGGGCAAGATCGCCTGGGAGACGTGGATCGCGCATATCCGTGAGGCGGGCCCCGAGCACTCGGTTCTGTCCACCGATCTCGGGCAGGTGTTCAACCCGCCGGTGGAGGACGGGATGGGGATCATGGTGGACCGCCTGCTGGCGGCCGGGTTCGACGACGAGGAGGTCCAGGTGATGGCAGTGGCCAACACGCGCCGGGTGGCGGGAGCCGACCCGTGGTGAGCGCCGGGGCGCCGCGGCGGATGCTGGTCATCGGCGCCCACTCGGCCGACTTCGTCTGGCGCGCGGGCGGTGCGCTCGCCGTGACCACGTCCACCGGCGGCGTCGGCGCGCGTGATCGCGCTCTCCTACGGGGAGAGGGGCGAGTCGGGGGAGCTGTGGAAAGACTCGGACCCCGCCCAGCCCCAGACGATCGACAACGTCAAGCAGATCCGCCACGGCGAGGCCGAGCGCGCGGCGGGCCATCTCGGCGCCGACTTCCGCTGCCTGGACCTCGGCGACTACCCGCTGCAGATCGACGCCGAGGCGCTTGAGCGCATCTCCGACGAGATCCGCGAGTTCGCCCCCGACGTGCTCATCACCCACACCGACACCGATCCCTTCAACCCCGATCACCCCGTCGCCCACGAGGCCGTCGGACGCGCGCGCAGCCTCGCCGCCGGCGCCGGCGTGCAGAGCGCGTTCACGACGGTTCGCCCGCCCGAGTTCTTCCTCTTCGAGCCCCATCAGCCCGAGCTGTGCAACTTCATGCCGACCACCTTCGTCGACATCACCGCGGCGATGGACGCCAAGCGCGCGGCGATGGCCGAGATGAAGGCCCAGAAGTACCTCCATACCTACTACGCCGAGCGCGCTGACCATCGCGGCAACCACGCGCGGCGCTCCTCGGGAAACCAGGACATCCGCCAGGCCGAGGCCTTCCAGCGGGTCACTCCCCAGGTGGTGAGCAGCCTATGACCGACAACGACGCCATCACCGAGCTGGCCGCGCTCGGCTCCGCCACCGTCTACGAGGCCGGCGGCCGGCGCGGCTACGTCGACGCTCGACCTCATCCAGATCCTGGCCGGCACCCGGGTGGCCGGACCGGCGCGCACCGTCATGTGCGGCCAGGACGACAACCTGATGGTCCACGCCGCCATGGCCGAGCTCGCAGCCCGGCGAGGTGCTCGTGCTGACGATGCCCGAGCCGCGGCCGGTCGGCATCGTCGGTGACCTGCTGGCCACCCAGGCCAAGGCCCACGGCGCCGCCGGGACTGCTGATCGACGCAGCGGTGCGCGACATCGAGAGCCTGGCCGAGCTCGGACTGCCGATCTGGGCCCGCTGGGTCCGGGTCAAGGGCGCGACCAAGGACATTCCCGGGACGATCGGCGAGCCCGTGCAGGTCGGCGGAGCCACCATCCGCCAGGGCGACATCGTCGTGATGGATGCCGACGGGGCGGCGATCGTCGAGGCGGAGCGCGTCGACGAGGTGCTCGAGGCGTCGCGCAGGCGCGAGGACAACGAACGGGTCAAGCGCATCAAGCTTCAGGGCGGTGAGCTCTCCTACGAGCTCGACGGCCTGCGCCAGCGCGTGGAAGGGGCGTGAGCAGACATGCATGAGCCACCCGATCTCGCCCACATCGCCCACGCCGAGCTGCTCACTCCCTTCCCCGACGAGAGCCTGCGCTTCTTCGTCGAGCTGTTCGGGATGCAGATCGAGCACCGGGAGGGACAGTCGGTGTTCCTCCGCGGGTGGGGCGAGTACCAGCCCTACGGCCTCAAGCTCACCGAGTCCAAGCTGCCCGGCCTCGGCCACATCGCCATCCGCGCCTGGAACCCCGAGGCGCTGGAGCGCCGGGTCAAGGGCATCGAGGCCACCGGTCTGGGTGACGGATGGATCGAGGGCGACCACGGCCACGGCGCCGCGTACCAGTTCCGCGATCCCGACGGGCATCGCTTCGAGCTGTTCTACGAGCAGGATCGCTACGTGCCGCCCGAGGAGCTGCGGCCGCGCCTGAAGAACGTGCCCCAGCGCCACGTCGACCGCGGGGCCTCGGTCAAGCGGATCGATCACGTCAACATGCTGGCCGCCGACATCGTCGCCAACCGGCGCTTCGCCGAGGAGCAACTGGGCTACCGGACCTACGAGCAGGTGATCCTCGACAACGGCGAGGAGTCCGGCGCCTGGATGAGCCTGTCCATCGCCGCTCATGAGCTCATCTACACCGCCGATCACGCCGGCGGCAGCGGCCGGCTGCACCACCTCGCCTGGTTCGTCGACACCCGCGAGGAGTGCCTGCGCGCCGCTGACCTGTTCGTGGACGCCGACGTCCCGATCGAGGCCGCCCCGTCCAAGCACGCGGTGGCGCAGGGGATGTTCCTCTACGTGTATGAGCCGGGCGGCAACCGCGTCGAGGTGACGACGGGCACCCACTTCATCTATGACCCGGCGTACGAGCCGATCCGATGGACCGAGGCCGAGCGCGCCCGCGGCCAGGCGTGGGGCGTCGAAGACGATCCCGACCTTCCACACCTACGGCACCCCGCCGCTGGATGGGACCGTGGGACCGCCGATCCCGCCCACGAGCGCGCTGCCGACCTCCGGCGCCCCCGTCACATGAGCGACGCCGAGGCCATCCGTGATCTGGTCGAGAACTGGGCGGTATGGCGTGACGCCGGGGACTGGGAGCGCTTCGCCACCGTCTGGCACGATGACGGCGTGATGATGGCCACCTGGTTTCAGGGGCCGGCGCGCGACTTCATCCGCGTCAGCCGGGAGGGGTTCGAGCGCGGGGTGCGCATCCTGCACTTCCTGGGCGGCACGTCGGTGGACCTGAGCGGCGACCGCGCGATCGCCCAGACCAAGATGACCATCACCCAGCGCGCGATGGTGGAGGGCGTGGAGTGCGACGTCGTCTGCACCGGGCGCTTCTACGACTTCCTCGAGCGCCGCGAGGAGGTCGGCCCCACCCACCGCCTCGTGCTGCGCCAGCCGATCTACGAGATGGACCGCCTCACCCCGGTCTCGGGCGGCCCGGGGCCCGAGCTCGATCAGGGGCTGCTCGCACAGTTTCCGTCCGGCTACCGCCATCTCGCCTACGTCCAGGCCAAGATCGGCTACGACGTCAAGCGCGACATGCCGGGACTGATCGGCCCCGAGGTGCAGGACCTCTACCGCCGCGGCGCCGAGTGGCTGGCGGGCGCCGGCGGGTAGTGCGGTGGGGCCCGAACGGCGATCCCTCGCCGCGGAGGTGTTCGCGGCGGGGCGCGACTACGACGCGGCGCAGTCTGACCGGCTGAACCGTCTGCGCAACGTCGAGCCCGAGACCGCGGAGCTCCTCGGGGTGCTCGTGCGCGCCACCCGCTCGCAGCGGATCCTGGAGGTCGGGACGTCCAATGGCCATTCGACCCTGTGGCTCGCCGACGCCGCCGAGGCCGTCGGCGGCCGGGTCGAGACGCTGGACATCGACCCGCGCCGTACCGAGCTGGCCCGGGGCAACCTCGAGCGCGCCGAGCTGGACGCGCGCGTGAACTGCCGCACGATCGGCGCCGCCCAGGCGCTGGCCGAGTACCCCGACGCGACCTGGGACTTCGTGTTCCTCGATGCCGAGCGGCCCGAGTACACGGGGTATTGGCCCAACCTGCGGCGCGCGCTCGCCCCGGGGGCGACGCTGGCGATCGACAACGCCATCTCCCACGAGTCCGAGCTTCAGAGCTTCAACCGCCTGCTGGGCCACGACCCGCAGCTCACCAGCGCGCTGGTGCCCATCGGGGCCGGGCTGATCGTGGCCACGCTCGACGCCTGAGCGCCCGACGGATAAGCGGACTCGTCGGTCCGCTACGATTTCCTGCGATGGCTGAAGCATCGAACATCTCGCATGAGCCCGAAGCGCTGGACCGCCAGACGTGGATCGTCGCCGGCGTGGTCATGCTCGGCGCGATCATGTCGATCCTCGACACGACGGTCGTCAACGTCGCGATCGATCACCTGGCGGTGGCGTTCCACTCGTCGCTGACCGAGATCCAGTGGGTGATCACCGGCTACACGCTGGCGCTGTGCGCGGTCATCCCCGTCACCGGCTGGGCCGCGGATCGCTTCGGCACCAAGCGCATCTACCTCACGTCGCTGGTGCTGTTCACGATGGGCTCGATCCTGTCGGGCCTGGCCTGGAGCGCCGGCACGCTCATCTTCTTCCGCGTCCTCCAGGGCATCGGCGGCGGCATGATCATGCCCGCGGTCATGACGATCCTGACCAAGAAGGCCGGCCCGCACCGCATGGGCCGGGTGATGGGCATCCTCGGAGTCCCCATGCTGATCGCGCCGATCATGGGGCCCATCCTCGGCGGTTGGCTCGTCGACAGCGCCTCCTGGCGCTGGATCTTCTTCATCAACGTCCCGATCGGGATCGTCGCGTTCATCCTGGGGATGATCGTCCTCGAGCCCGATCAGTCCCAGCCGTCGCACAAGCTCGACTGGCTCGGCGCCCTGCTGCTCTCGCCGGGGCTGGCGATCTTCATCTACGGGCTCGCCGAGTCCTCGAGCTTCGGGTTCGGCTCAGCACGCTCGTGGCTCCCGACGCTCGTCGGCCTGGTGCTGATCGTCGCCTGGTTCCTGCACACCTGGCGATCGCCCAACCCCCTCATCGACTTGCGGACGTTCGCCCACACCCGTGCGGGGGCCGCCGCGGGCACCTTCTTCCTGTTCGCGATCTCCGTGTTCGGGACCATGCTGCTCGTGCCGCTCTACTACCAGGCAGTGCGTGGCGCATCGGCCCTCCAGGCTGGCCTGCTCCTGGCCCCGGGCGGCCTCGGCGCGATGCTGCTGATGCCCGTCGCGGGCAAGCTCACCGACCGCTACGGCCCGACGTGGCTCCCCGCCACCGGGCTCCCCCTCGTCGCCATCGGGCTCATCCCGTTCGTCTTCGTGGGCCCCCACACCTCGTACGTGCTCCTCTGCTCCGGCCAGTTCGTCCAGGGCCTGGGGATGGGCCTCGCGATGATGCCCAACATGACCGCCGCCATGCAGGCGGTGCCGCCGGCGGCGATCGCCCGGACCAGCACCGCGATGAACATCATCCGCCAGGCCGGCGCCTCGATCGGCACCGCGATCCTGAGCGTGATCCTCGCCTCGGCGATCACCAGCAACCTGAGCTCCATCGTGGGCACACGCGCCGGTTCGGGGGGTGGGCTCGCCACCCTCCAGCATCTGCCCGCCAGGGCGCACGCCGCGATCCAGCCCGCGCTGGCCAGCGCGTTCTCCTCGACCTTCGTGTGGGCGATGGTGCTCATCCTCGTCGCGCTCATCCCCGCCGTGGGGATGGCCGTCTCCGGCTTCCGCAATCCTCTCGCCGCCCGGGTCGGCGAGAGGCCGCTGGTCCTGGAATAAGCTCCCTCCCGCGCTGGCACGCGCGAGGCGCGACTCAGCCCGGCGAGGTCGCGATCAGCACCAGCAGGTGGCGGGGCCCGTGCACGCCCTCGACGCGTGAGAGCTCGATGTCGGAGCTCGCCGAGGGCCCCGACACGAGCGTGATTGGGCGCCGGCCCTCGCGGACGGCGGGCGCCACGGCGCCGATCGCCTCCGGCACGAGCTCGACGATCTGGCCGGCGAGGACGACGCAGATGTGGTGGTCGGGGACGAGGGTGAGCAGTCGGCGCCCGCAGATGGGCGAGCCATCGAGCACGATCGTCCCGGTCTCGGCGATGGCCACCGCACACCCGGTCACGGCGCCGTCGACGGCGTCAAGCTCGGTGGCCGACAGGCCGGCGTCCTCGGTCAGCTCGACGTCGCGCGGGCGCCAGCCGCCCGGCAGGCCGGCCGGCACCACGACCCGGCGCAGCCCCATCTCGGCGCACGCCCCCGTGACGGCGTCAGCCAGCTCGCCGGCAGCCACCACGCGCACCTGGGCCGCATAGTCGGCCACCCGCTCGGCGAGGTGATCGACGAGCTGCGCGCGGGTGCGTGCGCCCGAGCGCCGGTAGTCACGGGCCACGGCGACGTCCTCGGGGCGCTCTGCGTCGGGCACGTCGTTCAGGGCGCCACGGATGCGTCCCAGGATCTCCTCGCGAGCGCCGGTCACGGCGAGCGCTCCCGCCACCAGTCCCGGAAGCTCTGCGACGGGACCTCGGGCAGGTCGCGGGCCGAGGTCCAGCCCGCCAGCGGCCCCGGCAGCCGGCGGATCTTCCCGTCGCGGACCAGCGGCCACTGCGTCAGCCGGCCCGCGCGCTGGGCCGCCTCGTACAGCCGGCGGTTGGCAAAGACGCGGGCCATGGCGCGCATGGCGACGTGCTCGGGGTCCAGGCGCTCGCGCACGGTGGGCGCCCGGGACGCCCGGGTCACCTCCTCGTGGCGCAGGTGCACGAGCACCTCGGGGATGTTGATCTTGACCGGGCACACCTCGTAGCAGGCGCCGCACAGGCTCGACGCGTACGGCAGCGAGCCGGCCGCGGTCATCCCGCTCAGCATCGGCGTGAGGATGGCGCCGATCGGCCCCGGGTAGGTCGAGCCGTAGGCGTGACCGCCCGTGCGCTCGTACACCGGGCAGACGTTGAGGCAGGCCGAGCAGCGGATGCAGTTGAGCGCCTGGCGCCCGATCTCGTCGGCGAGCACGTTGGTGCGGCCGTTGTCGAGGAGCACGAGGTGAAACTCGCGGGGTCCGTCGCCCTCAGACACCCCGGTCCACAGCGACGTGTACGGGTTCATCCGCTCCGCGGTGGAGGACCGGGGCAGCAGCTGGAGGTAGACCTCGAGGTCCTCCCAGGTCGGGACCACCTTCTCGATCCCCATGACGCTGATGAGCACCTCGGGCAGCGTCGTGCACATCCGCCCGTTGCCCTCCGATTCGACCACGGAGACCGTGCCGGTGTCGGCGACGGCGAAGTTGACCCCGCTGATGCCCACGCGCGCGCCGAGGAAGAGCTTGCGCAGATGCACCCGCGCCGCCTCGGCCAGCTCGCGCGGGTCGTCGGAGAGGTCGGGCGGTGCCTCGGGCAGCGTGCGGGCGAACAGGGCGCGGATCTGCTCGCGGTTTTTGTGGATCGCCGGCACCAGGATGTGCGATGGCGTGTCGTGGCCGAGCTGGATGATGAGCTCGGCCAGGTCGGTCTCCCACGCCCGGATGCCGCGCTGCTCCAGAGCCTCGTTGAGCCCGGTCTCCTCGGTCGTCAGCGACTTGGCCTTGACCACCTCGTCGACGCCATGGGACGCGACGATGTCTCCGACGATGCGGTTGCACTCCTCTGCGTCCCGCGCCCAGTGGACGACGCCGCCGGCCTGCTGGACCGCCGCCTCGAGGGCGACGAGATGGCTGTCGAGGTGGCGCAGCACGCGTTCCTTGAGCGCGCGGCCGGCCTCGCGCAGCCCCTCCCAGTCGGGGACCTCGGCGACCGCCGCGGCGCGCTTGGCGCGGATGGTGTGGGTGGCGTGGCCGAGGTTGTGGCGCAGTTGGGTGTCGGCCAGCGCCACGCGTGCGGCCTGGGGGAACGGCACCGCGTCGCCCGCCCTGGCGTCAGTCACACCCGCGCTCCCGTTTTGGTCTGGGCCAGGATCTCGGCCAGGTGCATCGTGCGCACCCCGGTCCGCTGGCGCGACAGGGCGCCGCCGATGTGCATGAGGCACGAGTTGTCCGCGCTCACGCACACCTCGGCGCCGGTGTCGAGGATGCTGCGCACCTTGTCAGACAGCATCGCGATCGAGGTGTCGGCGTTCTTGACCGCGAAGGTGCCGCCGAAGCCGCAGCACTGCTCGGCCTCGGGCAACTCGACGACGTCGATGCCCCCGACCGCGCGCAGCAGACGCAGCGGCCGGTCGCCGACGTGCAGCATCCGGAGGCTGTGGCACGTGGGGTGATAGGTGACCCGGCGCGGGAAGTAGGCCCCCACGTCCTCGACGCCGAGCCGGTCGACGAGCAGCTCGGACAGCTCGAGCACGCGCGGCGAGATGGCCGCGACCTCATGGGCCAGCCCCGCGTCGCCGGAGAGCTGGGCCACGCGCGCGTAGTAGTCGCGGACCATGCCCACGCACGAGGCGGAGGGGGACACGACCACCTCGGCATCGCCGAACACGTCCACGAAGCGCCGCACCAGGGGGATGGTCTCCTCCGCGTAGCCGGTGTTGAAGTGCATCTGCCCGCAGCACGTCTGCTCCAGCGGGAAATCGACGGCGACGCCCAGGCGCTCGAGCACGGTGACCACGGCCCGCCCCGTCTGCGGGAACATCGTGTCGTTGAAGCACGTGATGAACAGCGAGACGCGGCTGGGCGCAGCGGCGGCGGGCAAGCGCACATCATCGACCATTGCCGACCATCATCGCGGATCCGACGGATACTTGCGCCCGCAAGCATTCATTGGTATACTTGCGCTAGCAAGCTAATCCCACCCCTTTCACCGGCCATCCCGCACCGACGGGGCGCCAGGGAGGAGCACCGAACGCATGAATCCGATCGAAGGCATCCACCACATCACCCTCATCACCGGCGACGCGCCCGGCAACGTCGACTTCTACGCCCGCGTGCTGGGCCTGCGACTGGTCAAGAAGACCGTCAACCAGGACGACCCCGGCGTCTACCACCTCTTCTACGCCGACGAGAACGGCTCCCCCGGCGCCGACATCACCTTCTTCGAGTACCCCGGCGCCGCGCCCGGCCGCGCGGGCGCGGGGATGATCTCCCGCATCGTCCATCGCGTCGTCTCCGAGGACGCCCTGGACTTCTGGACGGAGCGGCTCGCCGGCGAGGGCATCGCCACCGAGCGCGAGCCCGGGCGGCTCCTCTTCGCCGACCCCGAGGGCATGGGCCACGAGCTCGCCGTCACCACCACCACTGACGCTCCGCTGAGTGCGGCCAGCCTCGGGGTCCCGGCCGAGTTCGCACTCCAGGGCTTCGAGGCCGTGCGGGCCAAGGTCTCAGACCCCGCCCGCAGCGAGGCGCTGCTGGCTCAGGTGCTCGGCTTCTCGGAGCTCGAGGCCGATGATTGGGAGGCGCGCGGGGAGCACCGCGGTGGCCGCATCACGTTCGAGCAGTCCGACGAGCGCGGCATTCCCGGCGCCGGCACCGTGCACCACGTGGCGTGGGCGGTTCTCAGCTCCGAGATCGCCGATTGGCAGCGTCACGTGAACGCGGCCGGCGCGCACGCCACCCCGGTGATCGACCGCTTCTACTTCCAGTCGGTCTACTTCCGCGAGCCGGGCGGGATCCTCTATGAGCTGGCCACGCTCGACGGCGCCGGCTTCGCGTCTGACGAGGCGCCCGAGGACATGGGCCAGGGCCTGTCGCTGCCGCCGTTCCTGGAGCAGCATCGCGCCCAGATCGAGCCGCGGCTGACCCCGCTGCCTGACACGCGCGTCTGGCGTCCGTCGCCGGCCCGCGCCGGGAGCTGACGATGGACGCGACCACTCAGCTCGGCTTCCAGCACGTCTTCGAACCCGCCGCCAGCGACTGGACCTTGCTGCTGCTGCACGGCACGGGCGGCGACGAGCACGACCTCGTCGGGCTCGGCCGGCAGCTCGCGCCGTCGGCGGCGCTGCTGTCGCCGCGGGGCAAGGTGCTCGAGGCCGGGATGCCGCGGTTCTTCCGCCGCCTGGCCGTCGGGCAGCTGGACATCCCCGACCTGCTCGTGCGCACCGACGAGCTGGCGGCGTTCGTGACCGCGGCCGCGCAGGCCTACGGGCGCGACCCGGGCAAGATCGCCGCGCTGGGCTTCTCCAACGGGGCCAACATCGCGGTCAGCCTGCTGCTCCGCCATCCCACGCTGCTGCAGCGCGGCCGCGCTGCTGCGGCCGATGCTCCCCTACGAGCCCGAGGGCTCGCCCGAGCTCGCCGGCACCGGCGTCCTCATCGCCGCCGGCGAGGGCGACCCGTATTCCTCGCCCGAGCAGACGCGGCGGCTGGCCGAGGTGCTGGACGCCGCCGGAGCGGCGGTCACCGTGCACATGGAGCCGGGCGCCGGGCACAACCTCGGCGCAGGGCGATCTGCGCGCGCTGGGGCAGTGGGCGGCTCAGCTCGACGGTACGCCCCTCCAGCTGAGCGCATTCCGCATTCTGCATGCGCGCGCCAGACGGCGACGGCAGCGCTAGGCGCGGCTGTCGCCGTCGACGGTGCAGCTGTCGGCGGCCCGCGGCGAGAAGCGGCCGAACACCGCCGCCAGCGTCTCGAGCTCCCCGGCGCGCAGCGCGTCGAAGAAGCGCTGCTGCACCGAGGCGAAGTGCGTCTCCTGGGCCTCGCGCATGAGCTTCAGGCCCGTCGGCGTGAGGTGGGCCTCGACCGCGCGCGCGTCATCGCGCACGGCTTGCGCTCGATCAGGCCGCGTGTCTCGAGCAGACCGCGATGCGCGACACCCGGCTGAGGCTGAGGCCCGCCTGCGCCGCCAGCGCCGAGAGCCGCAGGCAGCGGCCGGGGGCGGCCGCCAGCCGCGCCAGCAGCTCGAGGCCGGAGAGGCTGAGGCCGTAGCGCGACTCGAGCTCGGCATCGAGCACCCGGGTGAGCTGCTTGTGGGTCTCCAGCAGTCCGATCCAGGCCTCCGCGTGGCGCTCTGACCATTCGGCGACGCCGTTGGTGGCCACGCGATACGCGAGCTGTGAGTGGCGTCGTAGCCATCGTCCGCTCATTCTAGCGATTGCTTGTTAGCGCAAGCAGTCCTCGGATGCCCCGCGTATGCTTGAGTTGCCCGCGGGCAACCGACACCAAAGGAGCGCCCATGCAGAGGATCGCACCCCACACCGGCCCCCGCCATGAGCCCGACCGACTGTACGAGCGAGCGTCCGACCCCGCCGAAGCCGCCGATCGGCCGCTGGAGCCCAAGTCATCGAGCGAGGAGCTCGCGGCCCGCGACGAACCCCGCCCGCCCTCCGAGCATGATCCCCATCACGCGCTCAACACCCCGGTCGGCACGCCGGACCCGGACGCCGACTCCGACCCCTACCGCGCCGAGACCCCCGACGACGACGCCGACCGGGCCTCGGGCGTGCGGGGCAGCGGGGAGCGCGGCGACCGCCTGAGTGAAATCCGCCGACCGCCGATTGCGCGGCGAGTGCGGCGATACTGAGGGCATGCGTGCAGTCGACCACACCGGCGGGATGCCCTTCGAGTCCCCCTACGCCCACGGCTTCGTCCGGGTGGCGGCGGCGGTCCCGCGCGTCCGCGTGGGCGACCCCGCGTTCAACGGCGCTCGCACCGTCGAGCTCGCACGGCGCGCCCACGAGGACCATGCCGCGCTGGTGATCTTCCCCGAGCTGGGGCTGGCGGCCTACTCCAGCGAGGACCTCTTTCACCAGGGCGCGCTGCTGGACGGCGTCACCGGCGCGATCCACGAGATCGTCCGGCCAGCGAGTCCGCTGCGGCCGGTGATCGTGGTCGGGCGCGCCGGTCCAGGCCGAGGGCGGCCTGTTCAACGCGGCGGTCGTCATCCATCGCGGCCAGATCCTCGGCGCGGTCCCCAAGAGCTATCCTCCCCGAGTACCACGAGTACTACGAGAAGCGCCAGTTCCGCGCCGCGCGCGACCTCGTGGGCGACGAGCTGCGCCTGCTCGGCGAGAGCGTCCCGTTCACCCCGGAGATGGTCTTCGCCTGCCGCGACATGCCGGGGTTCGTGCTCGACGTCGAGATCTGCGAGGACCTGTGGACGCCGATCCCGCCCAGCACCTACGCACGCGCTGGCGGGCGCCACCGTGCTGGCCAACCTGTCGGCGCAGCAACATCACCATCGGCAAGGACGACTACCGGCGCATGCTCTGCGAGGCCCAGTCCGGGCGCGCCATCGCGGGCTACGTCTACACCGCCGCCGGGCTGGGCGAGTCCACCACCGACATGGCCTGGGACGGGCAGGCGCTGATCTACGAGAACGGCCAGCTGCTCGCACGAGTCACAGCGATTCTCCGACGAGCCGGAGCTGATCGTCGGCGACCTGGACCTCGACCGGATCCTCTCTGACCGGATGATGACGTCAGCTACGGAGACTCGATCCACGACCTGCGCGACCGCGCCCGCCAGATCCGGCGGATCGAGTTCGACCTGGGCGTCCCCACCGACGCCTTCGCGCTGGAGCGGCGGGTCGAGCGCTTCCCCTACGTGCCGGCCGACCCGGTCAGCCGCAACGAGCGCTGCGAGGAGGTCTACAACATCCAGGTCCGCGGGCTGCAGACCCGGTTGATGGCGACCGGCATCGAGAAGATCGTGATCGGCGTGTCGGGCGGCCTGGACAGCACCCACGCGCTGATCGTGGCGGCGCGGGCGATGGACCGGCTGGGGCTGCCGCGCGCCAACGTGCTGGGCTACACGCTGCCCGGCTTCGCCACCAGCGCGCGCACCCTGCGCAACGCCCACGCGCTGATGCAGGCGCTGGGCGTGAGCGCGGCCGAGATGGACATCAAGCCCTCGGCGAACCAGATGCTGCGCGACATCGGCCACCCCGCCGCCGACGGGCGAGCCCCAGTACGACGTCACCTACGAGAACGTCCAGGCCGGCGAGCGCACCTCGCACCTGTTCCGCCTGGCCAACTTTCACAACGCGCTCGTGCTCGGCACCGGCGACCTCTCCGAGCTGGCCCTGGGCTGGTCCACGTACGGCGTCGGAGACCAGATGTCGCACTACAACGTCAACGCCTCGGTGCCCAAGACGCTGATCCGCTTCCTCATCCGGTGGGCGATCGACACCGACCAGTTCTCCGCCGAGGCCAACGCCGTCCTCGCCGACATCGTCGAGACCGCCATCTCCCCCGAGCTCATCCCGGTCAGCGCGGACGCCGACCACGACGGGCCCGAGCAGCACTGCGAGGACACCGTCGGCCCCTACGAGCTCCAGGACTTCTTTCTCTACTACGTGCTGCGCTTCGGCTATCGCCCCAGCAAGGTCGCCTTTCTCGCCCAGCACGCCTGGGGCGACCGCGACCGCGGCGAGTGGCCCGACCTCATCCCCGCCGAGCGCCACAACGAGTACTCGCTCGAGCAGATCCGCCATTGGCTGGAGGTGTTCGTCCACCGCTTCTTCCAGACCAGCCAGTTCAAGCGCTCTGCCCTGCCCAACGCGCCCAAGGTCGGGTCCGGCGGCTCGCTGTCACCGCGCTCGGACTGGCGCGCGCCATCCGACAGCCAGGCCACGGCGTGGCTGCAGGAGCTGCGCGCCCGGGTCCCGGAGCGCTGAAACTGCGATAGTTGGGGCCATGGATCCGCGCCCGATTTCCCTGTTCGACGTCGTCAAGCGTGCCGCTGACATCGTCGACCCCGACGACCAGGACGCTGTCATCGGCGACTACGAGCGAGCCTTCGAGGACGACGACGAGCCGGTCGCCGGCCTCGATGTCGAGGAGCGCGTCGGGGACGTGCTCGCCCAGCTCGATCCCGCCGTCAACAACGGCTCGCTGGCCGTGGCCGGCGCGCTGACGGTCTACCTGAGCTTCCGCCGCGATGAGCTCCACCAGGATGAGCGAGAGCTCATCCGCCTCGCCGTCCGAGCCGAGTGGGAGGGCGAGCCGCCGTCGGCCGTCACCGACTGGCTCGACGAGCGCAACGTGAAGCTCTAACGGCGTCACCGCGTTACCTGCGCCTCGGGCGCTGACTCTCTCTCTCCTTTCGCTGTCACAAACGGGCCGGGCTGCCCGTCAAGCCGGCACAACTCTGCGAAAGGAGACTCGATGAGAGTCCTTGTTGCCGGTGCCAGCGGCGCCATCGGGCGCCAACTGCTTCCGCTGCTCGACGCGGTCGGTCACGAGACCATCGCGCTCGTGCACCGAACCCCCGTCGAAGTCAAGAACGGCCACGTCGTCACCGCCGACGCGCTGGACCGCGACGCGCTGACCACGGCGGTGTCCGAGTTCGAGCCCGAGGTGGTGGTCAATCTGCTCACCGCCATCCCCCAAAGCCCCAACCCCAGGAAGTTCGAGCGGGAGTTCGCGAAGACCAACCGCCTGCGGCGGGAGGGGACGGCCAACCTCGTGGTGGCCACTCGGGGCGTGCGGATGATCTCCGAGTCGGTGGCTTTCGCGTACGCCCCGCAGCGCGGGCTCATCGCCGACGAGACCAAGCCGTTCTGGGAGCACGGGCCCAAGCCGTTTCGTCCCGCCGTGGAGGCGCTCTCCGAGCTCGAGCGGATCACCGGCGAGACCGGCGGCGTGACCCTGCGCTTCGGCAGCCTGGTGGGCCCGGGCACCGGCTTCGCGCCCGACGGAATGGTGATCACGGCGGTCCGCGGCGGCAAGCTGCCGATCGTCGGGGACGGGTCGGGCACCTTCTCGTTCGTACACACCCATGACGCGGCGACGGCGATCGTCGCCGCGCTGGAGCGGCCCGAGGTGCGCGGTGCGTTGAACATCGTCGACGACGAGCCTCTCGCCACACGCGACTGGCTCCCCGCGCTCGCCCGGCTGATCGGAGCGCCCAAGCCCAGGCGGATCCCCGTGTGGCTGGCCCGGCTGGTGGCGGGAAGCTGGGGCGCTGCCTTCCTGAACGGGATGGTGGGAGCCACCAACGCCCGGGCCAAGGCGCAGCTCGACTGGCGGCCCCGGTACACGCGAGTGCAGGAGGCGTGGACGGCCGACCTGGGCGCCGTGGTGCAACCATCGGTAGCGGTGTGACTCGTGACGACCCGATGACACGCGCGGCGCAGGCCGCCGCCGAGGACGACGGGAGCGCAGCGTTCATCGCGCTGCGCCCCCGCCTGCTCGGGATCGCCTACCGGCTGCTCGGCAGCATGTGGGACGCCGAGGACGTCGTCGCCGAGGCGATGGTCCGCTGGTTGCGCACCGATCGCACCCAGGTCCGGGAGCCCGCCGCCTTCCTCACCACGGTGGTGAGCCGGCTGGCGCTCGATCAGCTGCGCTCGGCGCGCGCCGCCCGTGAGACCTACACCGGCCCGTGGCTCCCCGAGCCGGTCATCGCCGACGACACGCTCGATCCGCTCGACAGCCTGATCAAGCGCGACACCCTCTCGCTGGCGACGCTGCGTCTGATGGAGCAGTTGACCCCGCCCGAGCGCGCGGTCTTCGTCCTGCGCGAGGCCTTCGACGTCCCCTACCCCCAGATCGCCGAGATCCTCGACGTGTCCGAGAGCAACGCGCGCCAGCTCCTGCACCGCGCCCAGACCCGCCTGGGCGAGCCCCGCCGGCGCACCGAGGCCGACGACAGACAACACGCCGAGCTGCTGGAGCGGCTGCTGTGGGCCGCCGGCGAGGGCAGGCTGGCAGAGCTCGAGGAGATGCTGGCCGCCGACGTCGTCTCCTACAACGACGGCGGCGGCAGGGCCCGGGCCGCGCTGGTCCCGGTCGTCGGGCGCACAAAGATCATGGCCTTCCTGGGCGGGCTGCGCCGGCGCTTCGGGGCCACGTCCTATCTCCGGATCCTCCAGGTCAACGGCCAGCCGGCCGCCCAGTTCTCACTCGGCGGCCAGGATGCCCTCGCCACGCTCGAGATCCGCGACGGCAAGATCGTGTCGATCTTCACCGTGCTCAACCCAGACAAGCTGTCCTACCTGTACCGGCAGACCGGCGGGCCGCCGGCGGCCGAGGGCGGGTAGCCACCCCCGGCCGCGCGCGGCGGCTCAGGCGGCCTCGGTGTAGAGCTCCTCGCTCAGGCGCGGCGCCTGCTCCTGATCGGTGGCCTCGGCCGGGACCTGTCCCAGCGCCCGGGACGGCGTCAGGACGACCGCGGCGATCACGATCGCCGCGATGACCAGGCCTGCGCCGATCACCAGCGCCAGGTGCAGCCCGCTGGAGATCGCCTCCGCGGAGCCGGCGCCCGAGGCCAGGACGTCCTTGGCCCGGCTGGCCGACAGCGTCGCCAGCACGGCCAGGCCCAGCGCGCCGCCCACCTGCATCGAGGTGTTGACCAAGCCCGGAGGCCAGGCCCGCCTCGTGGGGCTCGGCGCCGGACATGGCGACCGTCATCAGCGACGGGAAGCTCAGCCCCGCGCCGACGCCCAGCAGCAGCATCACGGGAAGCAGGCGCGTGACGTAGTCCGCGTGGACCGGAGCGGCGGCGAAGAACAGCAGCCCGACGGCCATCAGGACCAGCCCCGGGAGCAGCGTGGCCCGCGGCCCGATCTTCATGTTGAGTGCCGGCGCGACGAACAGGGACATGGTTCCGATCGACAGCGCCACCGGCAGGTAGGCCAGGCCGACCTGGAGCGGGTCGTAGCCGAGCACCCGCTGCATGTACACGGCGCCCAGGAAGAACATCCCGAAGATGCCGGCGATCATCAGCATCTGGACGAGGTTCGCCCCTGACACGTTGCGACTGCGGAAGATCCGCAGGGGGATGAGCGGCGTGCGTGCCGTCGCCTCGCGGACCAGGAAGGCGGCCAGGATGGCGACCGCCACCGTGCCCAGGATGAGCGTGTGCGCCGAGCCCCAGCCGTAGTCACTGGTCTTGACGATGGTGTAGACGGCCAGCATCAGCGCCGCGGTGACCAGGGCGGCCCCGGGCAGGTCGGCGCCGGCACGGAGGCCGATGCCCTGATCGGCGGTGACGACCCGGACGGCGGCCAGCGCGGCCAGCACCCCGATGGGCAGGTTGACGAAGAAGATCCAGTGCCAGTCCAGCGCCTGCGTCAGCACGCCGCCGGCCAGCAGGCCGATCGAGGCCCCACCGGCGGCCACGAAGCTGAACACGCCCATCGCCTTGGCCTGCTCACGCGGCTCCGGGAACATCGTCACGATCATCCCGAGGATCACCGAGGAGGTCAGTGCCCCGCCGGCGCCCTGCACGAACCGCGCGCCGACGAGCAGCGCCTGGCTGTCCGCCAGTCCGCACAGCGCCGAGGCGACCGTGAAGATGGTCAGACCGGTGAGGAACACGCGCTTGCGGCCCACCAGGTCACCCAGCCGGCCGGCCAGCAGCAGCAGCCCGCCGAACGCGATCAGGTACGCGTTGACGACCCAGGCCAGGCTCGAGGTGGAGAACTTCAGGTCACGCTGGATCGAGGGCAGCGCCACGTTCACGATCGTCTGATCCAGCACGATCATCAGCATCCCGACGCACAGCACCACCAGCGCGATCCAGCGCGACCGATCGCTCGGTGGCGCCTCCGCTTGCTTGAGCTCCATGACTGACATCCCAGACTCCTCTCGCTACCGAAATTCGTTTGTTGTGGGATCACACCGTATCAGATAGTTCCGTACAAGATCATCTCTGTGTGATCTTTCATCTGGGAGCCGGTCTGATTCGGTGCGTTCGTCAGTACGACGAAGCACGGGGCGCGAAATGGACATGGGTTTGGCCGCAGCGGGCGCGGCGGTTCGGCAGCCACCCGAAAGCCGCGGCTAGGGAAGGGAGCGCGAAAGGCCGCACCTGGGCGCCCAGCCCCGGACGCGCGCGCTCACTCATCAGAGGTGCGCGATTTTTACAACATATCCATAAAAATCGCGCAAGTCACTCCCGGGCCGCCCCCTCGAAAGCCCGTCGTTGACGTTCGCCGATACCGTGCGAAACGCCGACCGCCGGCCGCAAACGCCGGCGTGTGCGCACGCGCGCTAGGCGCGCTGCTCGCGCCGCCGCAGCGGCGGCACGCACTGCGGCGCGCTGGAGAGGCGGCCGCCCACGAGGGCGGTCAGCGCATCCATGAACCCGGCGCGCTCGGACTCCGGCAGGGCCCCCAGAACCTCGTCCTGGACCCGGGTAATGATGTCCTGGCCCTCGGCGACCTTGGCGCGCCCCGCATCGGTGACCTTGATCACCCGGGCGCGCCGGTCGGTCGGGGACGGGATCCGCTCGGCGAAGCCCTTGCGCTCGAGCTCGTCGACGGTGACCACCATTGTGGTCTTGTCCAGGCCGATCATGCCGGCCAGCTCCGTCTGCGTGAGCTCGGCGTCGATCGCCGACGACAGGACGCAGAGCCCGCGCTGGCCGAGCCCGAGCGGCCCAAGTGCCGCCGCGACCTCGGAGCCCAGCGCGTGGTTGGCCTGGTCCAGCATCCAGCCCAGGTTGCCCATGAGGCAGTTGCCGGCAGGCTCTGAGGCCTCGCCGACCGCCTGGGGTGTCTGGACCTGGGTGGCCATGCACATCACGATAACACGCGATGTGACCGACGCGGAATTATCTGCTACAAGAACTTCCGCATGCCAAACGCCCTGGCGGGGCCCTCGGCGGCCCCGGCGGAACCCTCGGCCGCCTCGGCGGTCTCGGCGGCCCCGGCGGTCCCCTCGGCCGCCCGGGCAGCCTCCCTGCCCGCGTCGGCCGGAACCTTGGCCGGATCGAGGACGAGGTCGATGGACGCGACCCGCCCGCGTGACACGGTCATCCCCACCACCCCGATCGGCCGGCTCGGCGCCACCACCACCCCGCCCCACTGGCCGTTGACCAACGCCGGGTAGCACCAGCGCGCCCAGCGCGAGCCGTTGGACACGGCATGACGCGCCACCGCCTCGGCGCCGTCGATGCGCGCGACGACGAGCCCCGGGCGCCCGCCGCTGTCGGCGCGGAACACGACGTCGGGGTCGAGCACCTCCATCAGCGCGGCGAAGTCGCCGGCCCGGGAAGCGGCGAGGAAGGCGTCGACCACTCGGCGCTGGGTGGCGAGGTCGGCGTCGGGCTCGGGCGCGCCCCGGACCCGGCGCCGGGCCCGGCTGGCGAGCTGCCGGGCGGTCTCGGGCGTGCGCTCGACGATGGGCGCGATCTCGTCGAACGGCACCCCGAACATGTCGTGCAGCACGAAGGCCAGCCGCTCGGCGGGGCTGAGCATCTCCAGAACGACCAGCAGCGCCAGGCCCACCGAGTCCGCCAGCAGGGCCTGCTGCTCGGGATCCTCGGCGTCGTCGCCGGCGCCGAGCACCGGCTCGGGCAGCCACTCGCCCACGAAGTCCTCCTGCCGTGACTTGCGCGCTCGCAGCATGTCGATGCAGACCCGGCCGACGACCGTGGTCAGCCACCCCCGCATGTTCTGGATCCCGTCCTCGCCGGCCCGGTCCAGGCGCAGCCACGCCTCCTGGACGGCGTCCTCGGCCTCGGTGACCGAGCCCAGCATCCGGTAGGCGATCGCCCGCAGATGCGGGCGATGCTCCTCGAACTGCCGGCTCTGCCATGTGGCGTCGCTGATCGGCCTCATACGCGTATGACGGACGCGGGAGAACAAACGTGACGAGCCGGCCCGAGATGGTCAGCGCGCGCACGCCTCGTCACGTTGGCGCGCCGGCATCCGTCATCCCCGTGAACAGCTCACATCGCGGAGGAATCCATGACCACTGAACCATCATTTCTGGCGACGCGTACGGGCAAGATGATCCTGGCCCTGCTGTGCGCCGTCGCGTTCCTCGATTTCGTCGACGCGTCGATCGTCAATGTCGCGCTCCCGTCGATCCGCCGGGCGCTGCACTTCTCCGTCCAGGACCTCCAGTGGGTGCCCAGCGGCTACCTGCTCACCTACGGCGGATTCATGCTGCTGGGCGGGAGAGCCGCTGACCTGCTCGGCCGCCGCCGCGTGCTGGTGGCGGGGACGATCACGATCGGCGTCGCGTCACTCATCGGCGGCCTGGCCCAGACCTCGGGGCTCATGATCGGCGCTCGGCTGGCCCAGGGCGCCGGGGCGGCGATGATGCTGCCGGCGGCCCTGTCGATCCTCACCACCACCTTCAAGGAGGGCAGGGACCGCCACACCGCGCTGGGCGTGTGGGGCGGCGTCGGCGGCCTCGCCTCGGCCGCCGGCGTGCTGCTGGGCGGACTGCTCACCGACGGCCCCGGCTGGCGCTGGGTGTTCTTCGTCAACCCGGTGGCGGCGCTGCTGGTGCTGGCCGCGATCTTTCGCATGATCGCGCCCGACGGACCGCGCGCCCGTCTGGACAACTTCGACCTTCCCGGCGCTGCCCTCGCCACCGGCGGCATGCTGGTCCTCGTCTACTCGCTCGTGGAGGCGCCGATCGTCGGCTGGGGGCGCGCCCGCACGATCGGCGGGCTGGCCGCGGCCGTCATCCTGCTCATCGCCTTCGTCGCCAACGAGCGACGCCAGCGCAACCCGCTCGCGCCGCTGCACATCTTCCGGATCAACGGGCTCGGCTTCGCCGACGTCACCCAACTCATCGCGTTCGCCGGCTTCACCGCGATGTTCTTCTTCCTCACCCTGTACATGCAGAACGTCCTCGGCTACACGCCGATCCAGACCGGTCTGGCCTACCTGCCGCTGTGCTTCGTGATCGGGATCTGCGCCGGGATCGCATCCCAGATGCTCACCCGGGTGGGCACCCGGCCGGTCATCGTGATCGGCGCGCTGATCTCGGCGGCCGGGCTCTACTGGCTCTCGCGGATTCCAGTCCACGGCTCCTACCTCAAGGACATCCTCCCTGCGCTGCTCGTCATCTCGATCGGCTTCGGCCCGGTGTTCGTCGGCGTGACCACGGCGGCCAATGCCGGCGTCCCGGCCGCGACGGCGGGCCTGGCCGCGTCGCTGCTCAACGCCTCCCAGCAGCTCGGGGGCGCGCTGGGCCTGGCGATCTTCTCCGCCGTGGCCACCGCCCGCACCGACGGTCTGCTCGCTCACCACACCGCCACCGATGCCGCCCTCACCGCCGGCTTCCAGCGCGCGTTTCTGGTGGGGAGCCTGTTCGTCCTGGCCTCGGCGGTGCTCGGCCTCAAGGCGACCAACACGCGCGGTGAGGCCGCGCCGGCGGTCCCCGCCTCCCGTACCCCCGAGCTCGACGGCGCCCCCGCGTAGGCGAGTGCGCCGAGCACCCGCGGCCGTCGCCCGAGTGGACGGCGGCTGCGGGCTCGGCATGCCGTGAATAGCTACGCTTTCGCCCCTGAGCCGAACGCTGATACCTCGACTGATCACGACCAGCTCGGTGGTGGGGGCCACGACCGCCTTCCGGCTGGGCGCCGGGTGCGCACAGCTCCTGCGGCGGCGGTCCGCGCCGCTGGTCAGCCTGGCCGTCCAGGCGTCGTTCGGATCCGATCCTCAGGCCGCCGAGGCGACGCTGCGCGACGAGCTCGTCGCCCTCGCCCGCGAGTCAGCGGAGCTGTCATGGCGTGAGCTGCGGCGCGGGGTCGACGCCCTGGACAGCTCCACCCGCCCCATCGACCGGCCGCGCTCCGAGACCCCGCGCAGGCCCTATCGGGTGAAGTCGTGACGACGAGCGCGATCTCCAGCGACGACGTCATCGCCCAGCTCGACGCGACGGACGACATCACCAAGCTCCGGCAGCGGATCGCCGCGTGGCTCGAGCAGGTCGACCCCGAGCTGCGCGACTCCCTCGCGTGGGCCTTCTCGGGCACGCCCAAGCACTTCCGGCCGCTGACGCTGTTCGCGTGCGACCGCGCGGTCCATCGCGGGCCTTCTCCCGATGCCGTGGAGCTCGCCTTCGCCGTGGAGCTGATGCACAACATGTCGCTGGTCGTCGACGATGTGCTCGACGACTCGCCCGAGCGCCGCGGCATCGCCACCGTGCAGGCGCGCTTCGGCCAGCTGCCCGCGCTCATGGCCTCCGGCTATCTCGTCGCCGACGCCTTCGCCGCGTTCGCCGGCGACGCGTTCGCGATCACGCACCTCGCCGAGCTGCTGCGGCGCCTGGGCGCGGCGGAGTGCCTGCAGTGGCGCCTGCGGCGCCAGCCCCTCGGTGTCGAGGACTGGCGGCGCATCGCCGGCGAGGACACCGGTTCGATGTTCGAGATCTGCGCGGTGCTGGGCGCGCGCTCCGAGCAGTTGCGCCAGTACGGCCACTTCCTCGGTGTCCTGTACCACGGTTGCGACGACGTCGGGGACCAGCGTGGCCTGGAGGCGCTCGGCGGCGGCGGTGACGAGGACATCCGCGACGGCATCCTCACCCTGCCGGCCGCGCTGGCGATCCGCGACCCTCGGATGCGCGACCTGTTTGAGATCGATGACGACGATCCCGCGCGCCTGGGCACGCTCGCCGACGCGTGCCGCGCCCAGCTTGACGAGGCCGAGGCGGTGCTGGACCGGATCGCCGCCTCCGCGCGGGCCGAGGCCATCGAGTTCGCCCGTCGGCCCGAACCGCTCCTAGCCCTCGTCGACCACGTCCGCACGCTCTCGCGGCGCTGAGCCGCCGCCGGGCCGCTTGATCCACTTCAGCCCCGGGACGCCGCCGCGCGGGTCCGCCAGCCACGGCAGCCCCTGCCTGGGCCGGCGGCCACACCCGTCCTTGATCAACGAGCAGGCGTGGGACCACAGGCTCGCCGCCGCCACGGAGGGAGCCCACGCGTAGCGCAGCCACACGTAGACCAGACCCGCGATGACATTCTGCTCGGGCGGAATGATCCTCACCGGATGGCCGTACCCGTTGCGGCCCACGATCACCTTCGCCGCCTCGAGCCCGGTGGTGACAGCCGACTCGATGGTCGTCATGCCGATGTTGTTGTTGCAGAAGTCGCCGGCGAGGTAGATGTTGGCGATGTGACTGCTCGCCGCGTCCGGACGCCACGCGTCGGTGCCCGTCTGGTTGATGAACAGCTGAGAGTCGGCGTTGGACTCGTACTTCGTGTGCTCCCAGTCGATGTCGGGTGACTCTCCCCAGCGGGTGCCCGGGCGAAACGGGAGGTACTCGGCCAACTCGCGCAGGATGGCGTGAGCGTCGGCGTAGGTGGTGGTGCCGGGCAGCCCGGAGGTATCGGATGAGGACACGGCCAGAACCGTCCGGTCCTGGAAGGTGGGCACGTCCTTCCAGGTCTGGGAGATGTCGGTGAAGGCGAGGCTGAGCTCCGATCCGTACAGCCCGACCGGCTCCTTGGGGATATCGGCCACCTTGTGCGTGAAGTACAGGTAGATGATGGGGACCTGCGTCGCCCGCAACCGCACGATCCCGGCGATGTCGGGCGCCTCCTCGACCACGCAGTGCTCACCCGCCTTCACCGGGGTGCGGACGAGCTTGGAGAGGGCAGCCGCCGGAACGGCCAGCAGCAGGTTGTCGACCTTCTCGGCGCGGTCGCTGTCGGGCACCGCGACCCACACTCCAGTGGCCTCGTCGAAACGCGTGGTCCGCAGCCCGATCTCGGTCACTCGCTTGCGCGCGCAGGACACGCCGGTGATCTCGGTGTTGGTGACGACGTTCACCCCAAGGCCCTCCAGCATCTTGGCCAGCGGGCTGATGACCTGTGTGAACGCCGAGCCGGTGGGCAGCCAGAAAGCCGGGTCCGGTTTGAGCACGCTGTACTCGAGGTACCGGCGGAAGTCCGGGGCGGAGGCCAGGTAGCTGGGGATCGCCCAGACGCGGGTGATGAAGCTGTCAAACGCATCCGACGCCGTCTTGGTCATGTACGGCCGCGCATTGAGGAACGCGTTGACGTCGACGTTGTTCAGGGTGATCGTCGGGTTGTACTTCTCGGCGAGGAGATCGATGCTGGCGTAGCCGAAGACGAACATGTCAGCGGGTGGTCCGACTCCGGAGAACATGTTCTGGATCATGTGCCACGGTGAGTACATGTCAGTCAGCTCGGCGAACGTGGGGAACGCCTTCTTGGAGAGCTGCTTCACCGAGGAGAACGGCGCAAAGCGTGTCTCCTTGGGCTGCTGGATGGCTTCCTCCAGCAGCGCCCAGAAGTTCGCGTACCACTCGAGGTACATGTGGGGGTACACGTCGAGGTACTCCCCGTCGTCCATCGGCCGCGAGCCCAGGTTGCCGCCGAGCCACGACTTCTGCTCATAAAGCGTGATCCGGTAGCCGCGCTCGGCAAGTCTGATCGCGGCGGTCAGACCGGACAGGCCCCCGCCGGCGATCGTGACCGCCGGTCCCGTGCCGTTCATGACGACGCGGATTGTACGCTCAGCAGCCGCCTCGCGCGCACGATGTCAGGCAATTGTGAGCCGGACCCCACGCCCTCGAACCAGTCACACAGCTCGGCCACGCGCTCCAGGGCGGTGGCCTCCCCGCCCGTGCGGCCCTGGTGCACGGCCAGGCCGGTGACCGCGCGCAGCTCGAGCAGCTTGGCGTTCTGCTCGGCGGCGGCCGAGATCGCCTGCTCGTAGGCGGCGGTGGCGGCCGCCGGGTCCGGGGACTCACCGGTCATCAGCGCGCGGCCCATGAAGCGAAACAACTCGGATTCGGAGAAGCGCTCACCGGTGTCGATGATGTGGGCCCGGCCGGCGCGCAGCGCCTCCAGGGCCTTCGGCTGGTCACCGGCGGCCAGCCGCAGATCGGCGAGCAGGATGTAGAAGTGCGGCAGGCTGAGCCGCGAGCCGGAGGCCAGGTAGGCGTCGACCTGCTCCTCCAGAACGGCAATGCTCGAGCGCAGGTCGCCTACGCGACCCTGCTGCCAGCCAGCGTGCAGGAGGGACACGGTGTGCCAGTAGCCGATGTTGAGGTCGGCCGAGTGCACGCGCGTCTTCTCGGTCCAGTGGTGCAGCTCCACCGGCTCGCCGCGCGCCAGGTGCAGGATGCTGCGCATGCCCCATGCCTGGGCCCTGGTCACGGGGCCGCCGACCTCCTCGGCCAACTCCAGGCTGAGGTCCGAGCGACCCCGCGACTCGTCGGCGCAGCCCAGGTTCCACAGCACGAGCGCGAGATAGGCCAGCGCGCCCACGCCCATGTCGCCCTGTGCCTCGTAGATCTGGACGAACTCGTCCGATCGGTGATAGCGGGTGAACGCCTCCTCCAAATGGCTGCGGGCGACGTCGAAGTTGGCCAGATACATATGCACGAGGCCGCGGTACAGGTGACCCTCGGCCAGGCGGATCTCGTCGCCGGCCTGCTCGCCGAGCGCCAGCATCTCGTCCCCCAGGGCCAGCGCCTGACCGTAGTCAGCGCGCAGCAGGTAATAGCTCCACTCGCCGCGGTTGACCGAGACCAGGCGGTCCGCGGCCCCGGTGCGCTCGCACACCCGTCGCGCCGCCGCGTAGGCGTCCTGCACCCCGGCGGCCGCGTAGCCGTGTGCCGCCTGGAGCGATGCCGCCCGGTAGGTGAGCAGGTCCACCCGCTCCAGGTCGCCGGCCTCGTCCACGCCGGCGGCGTCGAGCGCCTCGAGCCCGCGGCGGAAGTGCTCGGCGGACTCCCGGAAGGCCGCGCGCTCCAGGGCTCGCATTCCCGCGGTGTGCCAGTAGCGGACCGCCTTCTCAGGCTCGGCGGCGTAGTCCCAGTGGCGGGCGACGATCTCGGGCTCGCGCTCGACCAGGACGGCGAAGCGGTCGGTGAGGACACCGGCAACGCGGCCGTGCAGCGCCTGCCGGCGCCGGCGCAGGATCCGGTCATAGGCCGCCTCCTGCAGCAGCGCGTGCGAGAACTCACAGCGGGCTCGCTCGCCCACGACGGGGCGCAGCACGTCCTGCACGGCGAGCTGGGCCATCGCGGGCTCGAGCTCGGGGCCCTCGGAGGGCCAGAGGGCCACCAGCAGGTCGCGGTCGAACTCGCGGCCGAGCACGGCGGCGACGTCGACGACGCCGCCCAGGGCGGGGAGGCGATCGAGCCGCTCGGTGAGCAGGCCCTGGAGCGTCGACGGCACGTGGGTCAGGCTGTCGCGGCCGTTGCCGGGGCTGAGCTGATCGGCGTGCTCGAGCATCTTCAGCGTCTCCTCCACGAAAAGGGGGACGCCGTCGGCGGTCGAGTCCACCCAGTCCAGCACCGCCGGGTCAAGCGGCTCGACGCTCGCCCACGCGGCCAGCGCGCGGACGTTCTCGGAGGTCAGAGGACCGAGCTCGAGCTCGAGGACCGGGCTGGACTGGGCCCAGGGCGGCTCGAACTCGGGGCGAAACGTGAGCAGGCACAGCACCGGGAGGTGGGTCACGTCGGCGACGACGCGCTGCAACAGCTCGACCGTCGACGGGTCGGCCCAGTGCACGTCCTCCACCACCAGGAGGAGCGGATGGCGTGCGGGGTTGGCGATGAGCAGCGCCTCGAGGATGTGCAGGGTCGCAGTGCGGACGTCGCGCGGAGTGAGCCCCGGCATCGGGTCGCCGAGCTCGCCCCGGATGGCCAGGAGCCCGGCCAGCAGCGGAACCGACTCGGTGGGCTCCAGGCCCGCGGCCTGCACCGCCTCGGAGAGGATCGCCATCTGCTCGGCGGCGGGCTGGCCCGCGTCGAGCGCCAGCAGCCGTTCCAGGTAGCGGATGAGCGGGTGCAGCGAGGTGCCCTGGTGATGCGGTGAGCATCGCCAGATCTGTGCCTCCCCCACCTGCGGGTTGAGCCGGTCCAGCAGCTCACGGACGATGCGGCTCTTGCCGATCCCGGCCTCACCGGTGAGGTGCACGATGGCGCCGTGGCCCCGCTTGACCTGCTGCCACGCCTGGGCCAGGCGCGCCAGCTCGTGATCGCGGCCGACCAAGGGGGTCAGGCGGCGCTCCCCCGCGACCTCGAGCCGGCCGATGGCCCCGGTTGCGCGCAGGACGCGATGGACGCCGACGAGCCGGGACACGCCCTTGAGCTGCTGGGCCCCCAGGGACTCGGTCACGAAGTAGCCCTCCACGAGATCCCGGGTCGCCTCGCTGATCACCACCGTCTGGGGCGCGGCGATCGACTCCAGGCGGGCGGCGATGTGCGGCGTCTCGCCCACGATCGCCATCCGCTCCCGGGTCTCGCCCACCCCCATCTCGCCGGCGACCACCATCCCGGTGTGGATGCCGATCCGCACCCTCAGCGAGATGCCGTGCTCGTTACGCAGCCCGAGGTTCAGCTCCTCCAGCTCCTCCAGCATCGCCAGACCGGCGTGCACGGCGCATTCGGCGCTGTCCTCACGCGCCTGCGGGTAGCCGAAGTAGACGACGATGCCATCGCCGGCATAGCGAGCGGTGTAGCCGTGGAACCGATCGGTGGCCCGCGCGCACGCCTGCTGGTAGCCGGTGAGGATCTCCCGGAAGTCCTCCGGATCGAGCGTTTCGGCCAGCGGCGTGGAGCCGACGATGTCGCAGAACATCACGGTCATGTGGCGGCGGTGAGCCGCGCTCGGGCCATTCCCGGGAGATGCGGCCAGGTCCTGCAAAGGGGTGCCGCAACGGCCGCAGAACCGCATCCCTTCGGGATTCTCGAGGCGGCAGTTAGCGCAGATCATCCTGCTCGCGACCCCACAAGCAGCTCGAATTCACGGTCCAAGGATATGAGAAACGCCTCAGGCGAGACCGGCGCCCGGGCCATGGGCCCGCCCTGGGCGCGCGGGAAGGGAAGGCCCACGGCGAGCGTCCTCACTTCGTAGGCGGTTTTGGCCATGACCAGTCACCACGATCCTCAGCGCAGCCCGGAACAGCTTGCCCAGGAGCGCTGGCTGCGCTCCCTGATGGACGAGATCGAGCGCGAGGTCCACGCGCCCCGCCGGCTGCGGCTGCAGATCGAGGCGACGGCCCGCACTCGCCGCCGTCCCGCGCTGGCCGCGCACCGCACGTTCGCCGGCCTCCCCGGCGCCATGGCCGGCGCGCTCGCCGTCGCGCTGCTCGCCGTCTTTCTCATCCCGGGCGGCCCGGCGGCCCCGTCGCTGTCGCGGGCCGCCGCCCTGGCAAGCCGGGGCTCGGCCGGCGCTCCACCCACACCCGACCCCGACGATCCCGGCGTCAAGCTGTCCGAGAACGTCAACGACGTGTACTTCCCCAATTGGTCCGCGACGCTCGGCTGGCGCCCCACCGGCCTGCGGCGCGATCTGCTCGACCTGCACCGCGCCGTCACCGTCTATTACGCCTATGGCACTCGGCGCCTGGCCTACACGATCGTCAGCGCGCCCGCGCTGGCCCAGCCGGCCGCAGCAGTGACCGTCGAGAACGGGATGAGCGTGCGCACGCTCCGACTGCACGGCCGGCTGCTGGTCACCTGGCGGCGCAACGGGAGCACATGCATCCTGACCGGGACCAACGTCTCGGCGGCTCAGCTGCGCCGCCTCGCGCTCACGGACCCACCGCCCGACGATGACTGACTCACCTCACGGACTCACTGCCCGGCGTTGCGCGAGCGTGTCGGCCGGAGCCAGCTCGCGCACCAGGCGCTGGCGGCCGCGGTGCAGCCGGGTGGTGATCGTCGCCTCGCGCACGTCCAGCGCCCGGGCCGCCTCCCGGTAGGACAGACCGAGCACGTCGATGGCCACAACCGCGTCGCGGAAGTCGAGCGGCAGAGCGGAGATCGCGCCGAACAGCTCCGACGCCTCCAGCCGAGACTCCGCCCGCACGGCGCGGCGGTCCTCCACGAGGTCCAGATCATCGGGGAGGGCCGTGGTCGGGGCGCGGCGGGCGGCCGCGCGCCGGTCCGAGAAGAAAGTGTTGCGCAGCACCCGCAGCAGGTAGCCCAGGTCGTCATCGGAGCGCAGCCGCCGCGGCTTGCGCAGCACGCCGGCATAGGTCTCCTGGACCAGGTCCTCGGCGTCCTCGCGCGAGCCGCACAGCGCCCAGGCGGCGCGATAGAGGCGGTCGAGGTGGTCGCCCAGCCGCTCCGGATCGAGCTGGCGCCCAGGCGTCATGGACGGGCCCAGGAATTGGGAGGGTGGGGGAAGGATCGCCGCCCACACGCGTCCTTTGAGCCATGTGAGTCTCGACGCGCCTGGCGTTCACCCCCGCGCCACCAGGGAAGGCGTGTCAGAAGGGGGCGCCCGTCTCGTGCGGGCGCCCCCATTTCATCTCGGCGACGAGAGGCGCCGGCCTGACGGTGCGTCCGACGGGCGCAGAGTGCGATCTGGGGTATCGGTCCGGACTTTCAGTAGCCGGGATAGGGGGACGTCGTCGTGGGCGTGCTCATCGTCGGCGTGCTCATCGTCGGCGTCGGGCTCGAGCCGCTGCTGGCGCCCGGGTCCTTGACGACGTGCCAGATGCCGCCGAAGCCGTTGACGCCTTCGCCCGTGGCGTTGTCCTTCTTCTTGTCATTGGCGAACGTGTAGAGCGGGTGGCCGCCGAGCGTCACCTGGATGAGGCCGTTGCGCTTGAAGGTCCCGAGCTTGCCCTGGACGCCGGCCGCCTTGCTCAGGTTCTTGGCCGACGACACGGTGACCGGCGGCCAGAACGCAAAGCACCCGTTGGCCTTCGTGCACTTCGGGTGCTTGGCGGTGTCGCCGCTCAGCGTGTACACAGCGCGACCCTTGGTGTTGATGACGATGTTCTCGGTCATGGTGGAACCGGACTGATTGGTGACCGAGGCGGCCTTGGCGACCTGGAGCGTCAGCACCCTGGCCACCGCCAGGCCCACCATCGCGGCGCTGGCGAATCCGGCGAGCGCCGCGACGACGACCGCGACGTGGACGCGACGCAGGCGGCGGTGGTGAAGTAGTCGAGCCATGTAGCCCCCCTTTTGGGGTCGTGGACGTTTCCCAAGGTCCTGACGCCGGGGGGAGGAGAAACCTTCCCAGCGGGTTTCCCCATCCCCGCGCGCCAGTACGCGAGGGCCGAACGCGGTCCTACGTCACAATGCGGGCATGGCCGACGACCGACCCGCCTCGACCCCCGACCGCTCCGGCGGCGCGCAGAAGTCGGTGCCGCCGGCGCCGATGCCGCGTGATAAGCATGGTTGGCGGGTGGCTCCTGCGCCGGATGGGCGGGGGTTGCCGGATCAGCATAAGCCGACGCCGCCGCATCGGCTACGGGGTTTTTGGATCTTCGTAATCGCGTTGCTGGCGATCAACTGGCTCTCGGTGCTGCTGTTCCAGCCCGGCTCAGAGCCCCGGGTGAAGATTCCGTTCAGCCCGTATTTCCTGCAGCAGGTCGAGACCCACAAGGTCAAGTCGATCACCACCACGGGCAACACGGTGGATGGGACGTTCACCGCGAAGGTGACCTACCCGGCCAACGACAAGAACGCCGTCGCGACGACCTTGTTCGAGACCGAGGTCCCGACGTTCTGGAACCACGACGCGCTCACCACCCTGCTGCAGGAGAACGACGTCCAGGTCAACGCGAAGTCCACCACTCAGCACACCTCGCTGCTGGCCGAGATCCTGCTCGGCTTCGGGCCGACGCTGTTGCTGGTCGGGCTGTTCGTGCTGCTGGCGCGGCGCGCTCAGGCCGGCGCCGGCGGCGGGCTGGGCGGGTTGGGGAACTTCGGGCGCTCCCAGGCGCGGCGGGTGGACCCGGAGAAGATCCGGGTGACCTTTGACGATGTCGCGGGGATCGATGAGGCCAAGGCCGAGTTGACCGAGATCGTCGATTTCCTCAAGACCCCCGAGCGCTATCAGAAGCTGGGCGGGCGGATGCCGCACGGGGTGCTGCTGTTCGGGCCTCCGGGGACGGGCAAGACGCTGTTGGCGCGCGCGGTCGCCGGCGAGGCGCACGCGGCGTTCTTCTCGATCGCCGCGTCTGAGTTCATCGAGGCCATCGTCGGCGTCGGCGCCGCGCGGGTGCGTGACCTGTTCGCCAAGGCCAAGGAGGCGGCGCCGTCGATCATCTTCATCGACGAGCTTGACGCCATCGGCCGTTCGCGTCAGGGGTCGGCGGGGATCACCGGCGCCAATGACGAGCGTGAGCAGACCTTGGATCAGATCCTCACCGAGATGGACGGGTTCGAGGGCAACGACGCGGTCGTGGTCCTGGGCGCGACCAACCGCCCCGAGATCCTCGATCAGGCGCTGCTGCGTCCCGGGCGGTTTGACCGGCGGGTGGGGGTCTCACCCCCGGACCGTGACGGGCGCAAGAAGATCCTCGAGGTCCACACCCGGTCGATGCCGCTGGCCGATGATGTCGACCTCGGGGTGCTGGCCTCCACCACCCCGGGGATGGTCGGTGCTGACCTGGCCAACCTCGCCAACGAGGCCGCGTTGCTGGCGGCCCGCCGCGGGCATGAGAAGGTGACGTTCGCGGACTTCACCGATTCGCTGGAGAAGATCCTGTTGGGCGCGCCGCGCGGGATCGTCCTGTCGGCCGCCGACCGCGAGCGCACCGCCTACCACGAGTCCGGCCACGCGCTGGTGGGGATGCTCAGCCCCGACGCCGACCCGGTCCGCAAGGTCTCGATCGTCCCGCGCGGCCAGGCGCTCGGCGTCACGCTCTCCACCCCCGACGCCGACCGCGTCTCCTACTCGCGCGAGGAGCTGGACGCCAAGATCAAGGTCGCGCTCGGCGGCCGCGTCGCCGAGGAGGTCATCTACGGCAAGATCACCACCGGCGCCGAGTCAGACATCCAGCAGCTCACCAACATCGCGCGCCAGATGATCGGGCGCTGGGGCATGAGCGAGAAGCTCGGCCCGATCACCCTGCTCCCCTCCGAGGGCCAAAGCCCGTTTCTGCCCGGCGCATCAGAGACCTCGTCCCAGACCCAGTGGCTGGTCGACCAGGAGGTCCAGGCGCTCATCGAGAGCTGTCACGCCCAGGTCACCCAGCTCCTCACCGACCACCGCGACCAGCTCGACGACCTCGCCCACGCCCTGCTCGCCGCCGAGACGCTCGACGCCGCCGACGCCTACGCCGCCGCCGGGGTGCCCATGCGCTCCGTCCAGGCCGAGCTCGAACCCGAACCAGAGCCCACACCTCAGCCGTGAGCCACCGCGTCGTGGTCATCGGCGGCGGATTCGGCGGGCTCAACGCAATCCAGGCGCTGCGCCGGGCCGACGTGGAGATCACGCTGATCGACCGGCGCAACTTCCACCTCTTCCAGCCGCTGAGCTATCAGGTCGCCACCGGCGCACTGTCACCGGGCGAGGTCGCCTACCCGCTGCGCGCGATCTTCAAGTCAGACCAGAAGGTGAGGGTCCTGCTCGCGGAGGTGGCCGGGTTCGACCTCGACGCCCGGAAGGTGCACGTCACGGACGCACCCGGCATGGAGACGGCGCCCGATCCGGTGGGCTACGACACGCTGATCGTCGCGGCGGGCTCCAGCTACTCGTACTTCGGGCACGAGGACTGGCGCGAGTTCGCCGCCGAGGTCAAGACCCTGGAGAGCGCGATCGCCGTGCGGGCGGACATCCTCCGGGCGTTCGAGGCCGCGGAGGTGACCGACGACTCCGAGGCACGGCGGGCGCACCTCACGTTCGTGGTGGTGGGTGCGGGGCCGACCGGCGTGGAGATGTCGGGCCAGATCGCTGAGATGGCGCGCGACAGCCTACGACGCAACTTCCGCGCCATCGACCCGGGCAGCTCCCGGGTGATCATGGTCGATGCGCTGGACCGGGTGCTCACCAGCTTCCCGCACTCGCTGTCACGCAAGGCGCAGCGATCGCTCGAGGGGCTCGGGGTGACGGTCATGCTCAAGCGCACCGTGGTTGGCATCGACGACGAGTCGGTCACCGTCTCAGACCCCGACGGCGCCATCGAGCGCATCCCCTCCAAGACGGTCATCTGGGCGGCCGGGGTGACCGCATCGCCGCTGGCGGGGCAGCTCGGCGAGCTCGCGGGCGCCGAGATCGACCGCGCCGGCCGCCTCACCGTCGAGCCCGACCTCACCCTCCCCGGCCACCCCGAGGTGATCGCCCTCGGCGACATGGTGCGCGTCCGCGGCGCCGACGGGTCGCCCGTGACCTACCCGGGCGTGGCGCCAGTGGCCATCCAGCAGGGCCACTATGCCGGCAAGCTCGTGGCCGACCGGCTCAAGGGCCGCACCGCCTCTCCGTTTCACTACTTCGACAAGGGCAACCTGGCCACGATCGGGCGCGGCCGCGCCGTCGCGCAGATCAGGTTCCTCAAGCTGAGCGCGCTGCCGGCCTGGCTGGTGTGGCTCGTGGTCCACCTCTGGTACCTGATCGGCTTCCAGAACCGGCTGCTGGTGATGATCAAATGGTCAATCAGCTTCTTCACCCACGGGCGCAGCGCCCGCATCATCACCAACCAGGCCACAGGCGCCGTGCCCGCCGCAGCGCGCGGCGAGGCCGAGTCGGCGCCGTCACACTGACGCCGGCGCTCGTGGGCGCTTGCGTCCCCACTCCGAGCGCAGCACACGCAGGGCGTTGCCGCCGGCGATCTGCTGGGCCACGTCGTCCCCGTAGCGGTCGCGCAGCGCCTGTTGGAGGACCGCCATCCGCCCCTGGTGCTCGAGCCCGGGCAGCGCCGGCTTGATGTAGCCGTCGAGGTCGGAGCCGATCCCGATGTGGTCGTAGCTGCCGGTGAGCTCGTGGATCTTGTCGATGTGCAGGCACAGGGCCGTGACCGACCCCTCAAACGTCTCGGCGATGTCGGGCAGCCCGCTGGTGATGTAGTGCTGGCAGAGGATGAGCCCGAGCAGACCGCCACGCGCCGCGACGCGCTTGACGGTGTCATCGTCGAACGAGTACTCCAGGCCACCGAACCGGTAGGCCATGTGGGTGGCGATCACCGGAACCTCGTGAGCCGGATCGCGGGCGTCCAGCAGGGAGAACACGTCACGGATCGACTGCGCGCGCATGTGCGTGACGTCGACGAGGATGCCCTCGTCCACCATCGCCTCCACGAGCTCGCGGCCGAGCGGGGTCAGCCCCTCGTCGTCGTCCTGGTGAAACACGCGGTTGTAGACCCCGTCGGAGAGGAAGGGGAGCGCCGGCGCATTGGTCGCTACCTGGCGGAAGAAGAGGTGGGCCACGGTGATGTAGGCCACGCCGAGCCTGGCCAGCTCGGCGACGTTGCCCTGCACGTCCTCGGGGTCGTTGCCGATGTGAAACCCACCCTCGATCGCGTGGACGAGAATCGGGGTGCCGCTGCCGTCGGACAGGTGCTCGTCGAGCTCCTGCGCCGAGTGGGCGATGACCACGTCAGCGCTGTGCGCCGTGGCGTAGTCCTCCACCGTGCCGCGCTGGTTGACGACGTCCGCGAAGTACCTCGGCAACGGCGGCGCCGCGTAGTCCTGTGTCAGGTCCATCTCGTCAAACGCCTGGTAGAGCACTGACAAGGTCACCCCGACGTCACCGTCACGCATCAGCTTCTCGGTGACACTCGGCGTGTCACGCGGGCCCTGATAGTTGGCGAAGTGGTTGATCAGCTCGACCACGAGGCCCTGCCAGCGGTGACGCCACCATGCCTCGAGGTGCGCGTGCGAGCGCTGCTTGTCGTCCTCGAGCAGATGCATCGGAAAGTGGCCGTGCATGTCTATGAGCATGGCCCTACCTCCGCCGCCGCTCTGCCGCGGCCCTGCGTCCCAGGTCTAGAACCCCACCCATCCGTCGACCCCCCGAGATCGCGATCCAGGCGGTCAGTCATACCACTCCCGCTCGGCACGCGTCAAGGCCGCGGGCCCGGGCCGGGCAACGCGCGGGCCGGTGCCGGTCCGCCGCGCCGAGTGCCTCCTACCGGCGGGCCGGCTGATTGAGGGGAGGGCACTCGATGATGCCCTGCCGCTCGACGGTGTTGGCGTCCTCGTGGCCCGCCGCGTTGCGCGCGCGCACGACGAAGTACTCGGTTCCGTCCGGCGGGACGGGCGTCAGGAACGACGTCGCACCCGGCGAGGTCGTGTATGTCGGCGTGGCGTAGTCCTCAGCGCCCGGCGAGGTGGCGACGAAGATCTCATAGACGATCTGCGGGCTCGGGGTCACCGGATCGGTGGCCGCGTTCCAGGTCAGCGTGTAGCCGACCGACCCGGGAACGATCCGAGCGGACTGGACTGGCTCCGGCGATACGCACCTCGTGGCGCTGACGATGCCCGCGAAGGTCGGCACGTCGCCCGGCGAAGGCGAGGGCGAGGGAGGAGGTCCGCCGTGCGTGGCCGCCGGTTTGACGCGGAAGCTGAAGGTCGCGATCACGCGCGGGGCGATGACGAGATCCGGGCACGCTCGGACGGGTGACGGGTTGCAGCGGACGAAGGAGTGCTGGAGCACCGTGCCGTGCCACTCACCCGCGCACCAGCCGCCTCGGCCCGTCGCCGGTCGCATCGTGAGCTTGACCCGCTTGCCCCGCTTGGTCGGGCCGACCGTCTTTGTCACCCCCGACTGGCAGTGGGCGCCGCGCGGGCCGCTCGCCGAGAGTGTGTCGGAGCGAACCAGCGAGCCCGACGTCCCGATGGCCACCGGCACGCGGAAGCTGAAGGCGAACCGCGTCTGCGGCGTGCCCGTTCCGGGCTTGACCGTCACCCGAGTGGTCGGGCCGAGCCCCGCGGCGCTCGCCGACGCCGCGGCCACCGCCGCGACCAGGAGCGCCAGCGCGGGCGCCCAGCGAATCAACCGTCCCCGCATCACGTCGACCTTGAGTATGGCTGATTGAGCCCGAGGGAGCCGCCCCACGACCGCCACGCGCCCTAGAGTGCCGCGGCGATGCGCCTTCACATCTCGTTGACAAACGGCCTGGTCCGCCCGTGAACAGCGGTGACGTCATCCTGGTCGTCGTCGTCGTCACGGCGGTGGCGTTCGACTTCACCAACGGATTCCACGACACCGCCAACGTGGTCGCGACGTCGATCTCCACGCGGGCGATCGGCCCCCGACGCGCCGTGGCGATGGCCTCGCTGCTCAACTTCGTCGGAGCGTTCATCTCGCTCAAGGTCGCGGCGACGATCGGCCAGGGATTCGTCGAGTCGGGCGCGGTGACCACGACCGTGGTGTTCGCCGCGCTGGTCGGAGCCATCGGCTGGAACCTCATCACGTGGTCCTACGGGCTGCCCTCGAGCTCGTCGCACGCGCTGATCGGCGGGCTGGTCGGCGCCGTGATCGCGGCCCAGGGCTGGAGCGCGGTCAACGGCAAGGGGCTCGTGGACAAACTGATCGTGCCCGCGCTGGTGGCGCCGCTCATCGCCTTCGCGGTGGCGGGGCTTTCGATCCTCATCGTCTACCGGATCGTCGGGCGGCTGCGGCCGGGTGCGGTGGGCCGCGGGTTCCGGCTGGGTCAGATCCTCTCCAGCGGCCTGCTCGCCCTATCGCACGGCACCAACGACGCCCAGAAGACGATGGGCGTGATCACGCTGGCGCTGATCGCCAACGGCAACATCCCGGCGGCGGGGTTCCACGTCCCGGACTGGGTCGTCTTCACGGCGGCGAGCGCGATCGCGCTGGGCACGTTCACCGGCGGCTGGCGCATCATCAAGACCGTCGGCACCCGGATCATCAGCATGGATCCCGCCCAGGGGTTCGCGGCGCAGACCGCCGGATCGGTGGTCATCCTCACCGCCTCGAGCGTCGGGTATCCGCTGTCCACCACCCACGTCATCTCGGGCGGGATCACCGGTGCCGGCGCCGCCAAGAGCGTCTCGGCGGTGCGCTGGGGAGTGGCTGGTGACATCGTGAGAGCGTGGGTGCTGACGCTGCCCGCGGCCGCCGCGCTCGCCGCACTGGCCTACGGGCTCACCCAGTTGTTCGGCAGCGGCGCGGTCGGCCCGGTGGTGGTCGCGGTGGCGCTGCTCGGCGGGGGGATCGCCCTGTTCGCGCGCCGTGCGCTGCCCCGCGTCGCATCCCCGGTGACGCAATGATCGTCCTCGGAACAGCGCCGCTGCTGAAGATGGTCTACGAGTCGCTCGGCGCCGGGGTCAGCGTGGCCGTGGTCTTCTCGGTCGCGGTGTTCGGCGTCATCCGCTCCAGCGACATGCGCCACGCCCACCGCCACGGCGCCTCCGCCCGCTTCGCCGCTCTCGGGCTGGTGGCCCTGCTCGCCGCGCTGGCGATCGCGGGCGCCGGGCTGATCCTCGTCATCCACAAGAGCTAGCTCGCCGCTGGGCCGAGCTGCAGCCTCACCCCGCCTGGACGACGTGCCAGGTGCCGCCGGGGCCCTTGAGCCCCTGGCCCTTGGTGTTTCCGATGCTCGTGTCCCCGGAGTAGTAGTACAGGGGGTGGTTGTCGAGCATGACCTGGTAGAGGTTGCCCTTGACGCGGCGCAGGACGGTGACCTTGCCGGGCACGGCGGCGGCGGCCGGCACCTTGACGGAGGCCGAGCGGACCTCCACCGGCGGGAAGGCCTTCAGGCACGTGAAGGTGACGCACTGGAGGTGAGCGAGGCTCTCGCCGCTGAGCGCGTAGACGGTGTCACCGCGACGGTCAACGACGATTTTGGCGGGCTTGCCCGCGACGGTGCGCTGCGCCACGCCCAGCGAGCTGACCAGGCCGGCCACCGCGGTGGAGGCCAGGGCGCCGAAGACGGCGGTGGCGAGGACCCCGATGGTCAGCGCCCGGATGCGATGCGTTCTCATGAGTGCTCCGTTTCAATAAATCGTGGTGAGGGTGCGGGCGACCGGCGCCGCAGCGACGCCGGCCGTCTCGTGTCGGTGGTAGCGATCAGCGTGCAGGGTTCAGCGGACGGTCATCCAGGCGACCGTGTCGAGACCCTTGCCCTGGAAGGTGCCCATCACCGCGTAGGTCGTCGGCTTCAGGCCCGAACGGACCGTCGCGGTGGCCGAGTACTTGCCGTTGACCAGCACCTGGGTCCGGATCGCCGGGATGCCGTTGACGCTCTGCTTGGAGGCAAACGCGTCCGACTGCGGGCTGCTGGAGGAGACGTCGGCGCGCTCTGACATGCCCGGGTTGGCCGGGCAGCTGGCCTACGACGCGCTGCGCCTCGGCGCGCCCGCCGCTCCGGTGCTTGAGGACCTGGCGATGCGCTGCGAGTCGCGGCTGGTCAGCGCCTACGCGCGCCATGGCACCGCCAAGGCGGCGCGTGACGGCGCCGCCCTCGTCGAGGCCGCCGAGGAGATGGCCGCGATCGGTGCGCTGCGCTACGCCGTCGAGGCCGCCAGCGACGCCGCCGCCGCGTTCATCGCCGCCGGCCGCCAGGACTCCGCGCGCCGCGCCGCCGCCCGGGCGCGCGAGCTCTATGTCGACGGTCAGGGCGCCGAGCTTCCGCCCATCGACGGTCTTGACGCCACCGCGGTGGAGCTCACCCCGCGCGAGGCCCAGCTCATCGACCTCGCGTCCCTGGGCCTGTCCAACGCCGAGATCGCCGATCGCCTCGTGATCTCGGTGCGGACCGTGGAGACGCACCTGTACCGGGGCATGCAGAAGCTCGGCGTCAGCGACCGCCGGGAGCTCGTGGGGCACCGCCGGTAGCCGCCGCGCAAGTACGTAGTCGCCTACTGATGTGAGAACCGCGCCGGAGTCTCAGAGTCCATCGCATCTGCTCGACGCGACACACGGAGACCGATGCCATGAGCCCCTCGCCCCCACCCGACGGGATGCCCGTCCGCGCATCCCAGATCCTGCGCATCCGGAAGGTCTGGCTGCTCCCGGTGACCATCGCGGCGGTCTTCGTCGCGCTGATGTCGGTGATCTACTTCGGCTCGGTGGTCAATCCGACCGGCCACCTGCACGGACTGCCGGTGATGGTGGTCAACCAGGACGCGGAGCGACCGCGCACGGCCAGAGGGTCGACGTCGGCGCCAGCCTGGTGAGTGCGCTGGGGCAGTCGGGCGACGTCACCAGCCGCTTGAAGCTGCGCAACACGACGCTCACGCAGGCACAGGCCGCGATGGATCGTGGCGGCGCCTATGCGACGCTGGTCATCCCCTCCACGCTCAGCCGCTCGGTCCTGCTGGCCACCGGAGCCGGCAACCCCGGCGCCGGGGCGCCCGCGAAGGCGAGCGTCGAGCTCCTGGAGAACTCGCGGCTGGGTCGCTCGGCGTCAACCTCGCCGCGGGCGTCATGACGCCGGCGATCACCAAGATCTCACCGCAGTCGGGACTAAGCTCAAGCCGCGGCCACACCCGCGGCGGCCTCTGACCCGGTCACGGCCGCGCAGCTGGCCGATCCCGTCGCGCTCACCACCGCGACCTACCGGCCGCTCCCCGACCACTCCGCGCTCGGCCTGTCCGCCTTCTACATCGCGCTGCTGGCGATCATGTCCGGCTTCGTTGCCACGACGCTGATCAATGCCTCCATCGACTCTGCGCTCGGCTACGGAGCCACCGAGCTCGGACCGCGCTGGCGCCACCGCCGTCCGGTGGCGATCAATCGCCGCCAGACGCTGCTGGTCAAGTGGTGCACCGCCCTGGTCGCCGCGCCGGTGCTGACGGGCGTGCTGCTGCTCGTCTCCGCCGGCCTGCTGCACATGTACGCGCCCCACATTCTGCGCCTGTGGCTGCTGGCCGCGTTCGCGTCGCTGATGATCGCGACCGGCACGCTCGCCCTGCAGGCCACGTTCGGCACGATCGGGCAGCTGCTGGCGATGGTCCTGCTCGTGTACCTCTCGCTCGCCTCCTCGGGCGGGACGGTCCCGATCCAGGCGCTCCCCGGCTTCTTCAACGTCGTCGGCCACGTCGAGCCGCTGCGCCAGGTGCTCACGGGGACACGCGCGATCATGTACTTCGGCCCCGCGGCGACGCCGGGCTGACGCACTCGCTGATCCTGATCGCCGCCGAGCTGGCGTTCTGGGCGCTGCTCAGGTTCGCCGCGACGAGCTGGTATGACCACAAGCGCCTGTACCGGATCACGCCGGACCTGTTCGCGGCGGTCTCACGCGCCATCGACCGGACGGTGCAGGAGCGAGCGACGACCGACCGCGCGTGACGCGCGGAACGCGCGGACGGCTCACTGGCGGCCGTCAGCGACCGAACGCGATCTCCCCGTCCACGACGGTCAGCGTCACCGGCGTCGTGATGAGCTCGTCGGGGTCGGTGTCCACCGGGTCCTGGGCCATGACGGTGATGTCGGCGAGGTAGCCGGACGCGAGCCGTCCCAGCCGGTCGCCGTCTCCGCCGGTGAGCGCGGCGCCGGTGGTATAGCCGTGCAGTGCCTGCAGGCCGTCGAGAGCCTGATCGTCGTACGGCGCGCGGTCGGTGTGACCCGGCGGCCGCCGCAGGCGTGCCGCGGCCATCCCCTCGCGCGGGTCATAGCGGGCCACCGGCCAGTCGGACCCGAGCGCGATCGTGGCGCCGGACTCCAGCAGCGCGCGGGTGAGGAACGCGCGGTCGCAGCGATCGCCGCCCAGGCGCCGTGACCAGTTGTCCCGGCGGTCCGGGTCAAGCCACATCATGTGCTGGGCCTGCATCGACGCGACCACGCCCTGGGCGGCGAAGCGCGGCAGATCGTCCGGCTGGAGCGTCTCGATGTGCTCGATGCGGTGCCTGACCCCCGGGGCGGCGCCCGCCCTGGCGTAGGTGTCCAGCGCCTCACGCACGCCGCGATCGCCGGTGGCGTGGGTGACGCACTGAAAGCCCCGCGAGGCGAAGAAGGCCACCGCGCGCCGGTAGCGGTCCACGTCGGGCCAGAACGACGCCTGCCCGTCGCCGGCCGCGTCGGGCTCGACGAGCCAGCCGGTGCCCGAGTCGATCACCCCGTCGATGAAGAACTTGGCCACTCCGGCCCGCCAGCGCCGGCCGTGCTCGCCCCCGGCGCGCGCGTAGGCCTGCCACAGCTCCTCGGGCGTGTCGGGCTCGATCGTGAACGGCGTCAGGATCCGGGTGACGAGGTCGCCGCGGTACTCGAGCTCGCGCAGCAGGTCCAGGGTCTCGAGCGTCCCGTCCATCGCGTGCGTCCCGGTGAGCCCGACCGCGGCGAGCCGCCGCAGGTGGTCCGCGCACAGCTGTAGCTCCTCCTCGTGGGTGGCGACCGGCATCGCCTCGCGGACGAGATCCATGGCGGCGTTCTCACGCAGCTCGCCGGTGGGGCGGCCGTCGACGCAGACGACCTCCGCGTGTTCGGCGAACTCGCGCGGGCCGTCGACGCCGGCGAGCTCGAGCGCGCTGGACGAGACCAACAGGGTGTGGAAGTCCATGAAGGTCAGCGCCGCCGGCGCGCCGGCGACGGCGTCCTCGATGACCGCCGAGCTGATCCCGGTCTGCTAAAGACGTTGTAGTCAAGGCCCCAGCCCTGCACCCACTGGCCGGGCGCGCACTTGGCGCGCTCGGCGGCCAGGGCACCGAGGACGTCGTCGAGCGTGTGCGCGTCCAGCAGGTCGGCGCCGCGCGCGCCCACCGCGCCCTTGAACGGGTGCATGTGGCTGTCGATCAGCCCGGGCACCGCGGCGGCCCCCTCGAGGTCGACCACCTCGGTCCGCGCCCCGCACAGCTCGCTGACCTCGCGGTCTGAGCCGACCGCGGCGATGGTGCCGCCGGCGATGGCCAGCGCGGTGGCCTGCGGCCGCTGCGGGTCCAGCGTGCGCAGGCGCCCGTTGACGAGCGCGAGATCGATCTCGTTCATCTGACTCCTATGTGGTGGTGGTGACCGTGCCCGCCGCGGGCCGGCCGCCGCGGCGACGCACGGCCTCCACCCTGCGTGGGGCACCGATGCGCGCAGCAGCTGGGTGTAGGGGTCCTGGGGATCGTCGAGCACGTCCAGCGTCGCGCCGCGCTCGACGACGTGCCGCGTGCTGCATGACGATCACCTCATCGGTGATCTGGCGCACGACGGCGAGGTCATGGCTGATGACGATGTACGAGACCCCGGTGGCCTGCCGGATGTCGGCGAGCAGGTTGAGGATCTGGGCCTGGATGGAGACGTCAAGCGCCGCCACCGACTCGTCGAGGATGACCAGCCGCGGCTCGGCCGCCAGGGCCCTGCGCGATCGCGATCCGCTGGCGCTGGCCGCCCGACAGCGCGCTGGGCAGGGCGCGCATCATGCGCTCGTCGAGGCCGACGAGGTCGGCCAGCTGCGCCACACGCGCCCGGCGGCCCCCGCGGTCGGCGCCGCTGACCGTGCAGGCGCAGGACCTCGTCGAGCGCGTGCTCGGCGTTGTGGCGCGGGTTGAGGCTGGAGTACGGATCCTGGAAGACGATCTGGACCTCGGCCCCGCGGCGCCGCCGCTCGGCGGCCGATCGCGCCGGGACCGAGCGGTCACGCCCGCAGGCGACGATCGTTCCCGCCGTGGGCCGGGTCAGCCCGACGAGCATGCGGGCCAGCGTCGTCTTGCCCGAGCCCGACTCGCCGACGATGGCCAGCGAGCCGCCGGACGCGACGGCGAGGTCGACCCCGTCGACGGCGACCACATCGCCGTAGCGCTTGCGCAGCCCGGTGGCCTGGAGGATCGGCTCGCTCACGGGGCACCTGCCGGCGTCAGTGTCCTCGCGCAGTCTCGCGCGCCCGCAGGCACCTCACCGTGGTGCCGTCGACCGTCTCGGGCGCGGGCTCCTGCTGGGTGCAGCGCTCCTGGGCGAAGTCGCAGCGCGGCGCGAACGCGCACCCCGCGGGCGCCTCGAACGCCGATACCGGCCGGCCGCGGATCGCCGCCAGGCGCTGGGCCGGGCCGGTCGATGGCCGGGCGCGCCCCCTCCAGCGACATCGTGTACGGGTGAAGCGGCGCCTGGGCCAGCGCGGCCGACGCCTGGTCCTCGACGATCTGGCCCGCGTACATCACGCACGTGCGGTCACACACCGCGTCGGCCAGGTCGAGGTCGTGGGTGATGAAGAGGAGGGCGAGGCCACGCTCGCGCCGCAGCTCGTCGAGGATCGCCATCACCTCAGCCTGGGTGGTGACGTCCAGCGCCGTCGTGGGCTCGTCGGCGAGCAGCAGCTGAGGCTCCGTGAGGAGCGCCGCCGCGATCATGACCCGCTGGAGCAGCCCGCCCGAGAGCTCGTGGGGATACTGATGCAGCCGCCGTGCGCCGTCGTCGATCCCGACGTCGTCGAGCGTGGCGATCGCCCGCTCCCGGGCCTTCCTCCGGGGCACGCCGCGGTTGGTGCACAGCGCCTCGCTGATGAAGTCCCCGATCGTGCGCACGGGATTGATGTGGGCGCGGGGATCCTGGAAGACCATCGCCACGCGGCCGCGGTACTCGCGCAGGGCGCTGCCGCGCAGCCCGGCGATCTCGGCGCCGTCATAGCGCAGCCCGCCGGTGACCTTCGCGCCGCGGGGCAGCAGCCGCGCGACGGCGCGAGCGGTCATGGACTTCCCCGAGCCCGACTCGCCCACCAGTCCGACGGCTTCGCCGGTGCCGATGGACAGCGACACGTCGCGCAGGACCGTCTGCGGCCGGCCTTCCACCGGGAGCTCGACGACGAGGTGCTCGACCTCCAGCAGCGCGCTCATGCTGATCGCCTCATGCCGCGATCGCTTCCAGCTCGGGTCGCACGTCCCATGGGGCCACCGCCTCCAGCGCCGCGCCGACTCGGAACACGGTCTCGTCGTCGTACGTGCGCCCGGCGATCTGCACGCCGGTGGGGCCGCCCCGGGTGCCGAAGCCCGACGGCACGGCCAGCACCGGGCAGCGGCTCATGATGTTGAACACCGGGGTGAGGAAGTTCTCGAGGTGGTCGGCGACGGCCGCCGTGTCGCCGCCGGTGTGAGACATGTAGCTGTCCCCCGCGGTGAGGCTGGCGGCGCACGAGGTGGGGATGACGAGCGCGTCGTAGCTCTGGAGCAGCGCACCGACGGGCCGGTACAGCCGCGCCTCGATCTCCAGCCCCTCGGCGACTCCGAGCCCGGCGCTGTACTGCTCGGAGAAGGCGACCATCCCGTGCACGTAGTCGGAGGCGAGCTCCGGGTGGGCGCTGATGTCGGTCTTGATCTGGGCGGCGAAGCCGTGATGGAAGTGGATCGCCGTCGCGCGCATGACCTCCTCGCGCGGGAGCTCGAGCGCCACCTCCTCGACCACGGCGCCGGCGGTGCGCAGCGCCTCGGCCACCGCCAGGGTGTTGGCGCGCACGTCGTCGTCGACGGGCCAGCCGCCGAGGTCGACCGACACCGCGATGCGCAGGCCGTCGATGCCGGAGAGCTGCGCCGGCAGGACCACCAAGTCGCGCAGGGTGGTGATGTCACCCGGGTCCACCCCGGCCAGCACGTTCTCATAGAGCGCGCAGTCGGCGACGCTGCGCGCGAGCGGCCCGCAGTGGCAGTAGGTGTCGAGGTTGAACGGCGGATCCACGGGCACCCGCCCGTAGGGGGGCTTGAACCCGACGACGCCGCAGGCCGCCGCCGGGATCCGGATCGACCCGCCGATGTCCGAGCCGCTGGCCAGCGTCGAGCTGCCCGCGGCCAGGGACGCGGCGGAACCGCCCGAGGAGCCGCCGACGGCGAGCTCGGGGTTGTGCGGGTTGCGGGTCACGCCCCACAAGCGCGAATGGGTGAACCCGGCGCATGAGAACTCCGGGTTGGTCGAGCGCGCGTGCACGATCGCCCCGGCCTCGAGGTGACGGCGGGCGAACTCGGAGGTGTAGGGGGCGATGACGTCACGGTGGATCTCCGAGCCCTGCGACCACGGGTGCCCCTCGATCGCCTCCTCGGCCTTGATGGCCACGGGCAGGCCCTCCAGCGCGCGCGGAGCCTCCCCGCGCCCGGCGTAGCGGGCCTCGGCGGCGCGCGCCTGTACCCGGGCCTCGTCGTAGTAGGTGTGACAGAGCGCGTTGACCGTGGGCTCCACCGCCTCGGCCCGGGCGATCACAGCATCAAGCAGCTCGACCGGGGAGAGCGCGCGGGCCCGGAAGGCGGTCAGCGCCTCGGTGGCCGAGAGGTAGTGCAGCGGCTCGCTCATCGTCACCCTCGTCGCTCGTCGCGCGCGGCGATCCGCTCGCCGAGCAGGTTGACCGCCACGACCACCAGGACGATGCAGGCGCCCGCCGAGAGCGACTCCATCGGATACCCCTGGAGCACGCCGGTCTCGCCCGTGGACACCATCACGCCCCAGTCGGCCGTCGGCGCCTGTACGCCGAGCCCGAGGAACGAGATCGCCGCCAGGTCCACCATCGCCCACGCGAACACGAGCGTGGCCTGGGCCACCACGAGCTCGGCCAGGTTGGGGATGAGGTGCCGGGCGCAGATCGTCAGCGAGGAGAGGCCCTGCACCTCGGCCGCCGAGATGTAGTCCCGAGCGCGCTCGCGCACTGCCGCCGAGCGCAGGACGCGGGCGATGTACGGGGTGTAGGCGATCGCCAGCGCGATCGTCGGCGCGAGCAGACCGGCGCCGAACACGGCGGCGGTGAGCACCGCCAGCAGGATCCCCGGGAACGCGAAGAGGATGTCCATGCCCGTCCCCAGCACCGAGTCCATCCAGCCGCCGCGCCAGGCGGCCAGCACCGCGATGACCGTCCCCAGCGCCATCGACATGAGCACGACGAGCGCGGGGCCGAGCATCGACGTCCGCGCTCCCACCATCAGCCGCGACAGCAGGTCGCGGCCCTGGCTGTCGAACCCGAGCAGGTAGCCCTTGGCCTGGAACGGCCCCACGAACTGGAACTCGAGCGCCGAGGAGTTGGGATCGTGGGGCGCGAGCAGCCCGCCGAAGAGGGCGAGGAACACCGCGATCCCCACGATCGCCCAGCACAGCCCGTAGATGATGGAGCTGGCGGCCAGCCGGCGGCGCGTGCGCGGAAAGACGATGGTGCGCCCGATGGTGGCGGTGCTCATGCGGCGCGGCTCCCCATGGCGACCCGGGGATCGAGCACGGCGTAGAGCAGATCGACGAGCGCGTTGGCGATGACGAACGCCGCGACGAGCAGGAGCGAGATCCCCTGCACCACGGCGAAGTCCTTGGATTGGGCGGCCTGGACGAGCGCTGCGCCGATCCCGTTGAGAGTGAACGCCTGCTCCACGACGGCGGAGAGCGCGAACAGCGAGGTGATGGTGATGCCGACCACGGTGGTGATCGGGATCGAGGCGTTGCGCAGCACGTGGCGGCGGATGACCAGGCGCCGGGGGATGCCGCGGCTGGTCGCCGTCTGGACGTGCTCGCGCTCGAGCTCGGAGCGCACGGTCACGCGGGTCACCCGCACGACGACGGCAAAGGCGGACGCCGCCAGGGCGATCGCCGGCAGGGTGAGGTGCTCGATCGTGCCGCCGAAGCCCGACCCGTTGCCGAGGGCGGGCAGCCATCCGAGCTTGACCGCGAACACCGACAGCAGCACGATCGCTGCCACGAAGGACGGAATCGCCGCCAGCAGGGTCGAGACGGCGATGATCGTGCTGTCCACGAAGCCGCGCCGCAGCCCGGCCAGCACGCCCAGACCGACCCCGAAGACCACGATGAGCACGGCGGAGTACAGGACGAGCTCCGCGGTGACGGCGATGCGCTGGGAGATGAGCGCCGAGACCGGCTCGCGGAAGGCGATCGACGTTCCGAGGTTGCCGTGCAGGACGACCCCGGTGATGTAGTCCCAGTAGCGGGTGAGCAGCGGGTCGTTGAGGTGGTACTGGTGGCGCAGCGCGTTCAGCGCCGCCGGCGGGAGGCTGCGCCCCCCGGTGAGCACGGACAGCGGGTCGCCCGGCGCCAGGTCCAGCGAGATGAAGATGACGAAGCTCGAGACGACGAGCGCCACCACGAGCATCACCAGGCGCCGGCCGACGAAGCGCAGCACGCCGTGGGTGTTGCCACTGCGATCGGCCCGGCGACGCAGCGCGATGGCGGTCACGAGCGGCCTCCCATCATGTTGGCCCACGGGCCGCCCATGTAGACGAAGGAGGCTGGCTGCCCGGTGAGCGCGCGCTGGGTGATGACCAGCGAGTCGGGAGCCGCCAGCGGGATCCAGGGCAGCTGCTGCATGATGAGGTCGCCCGCCTTGGCCACCAGCGCGGCGCGGAGGTCCGGGTCTGCGGTGGACCGGGCGCTCTCCAGGGACTTGGTGATCTCCGGGTCCGAGAAGTTGTCGTAGTTCTGGGTGCCGCCCGGGACGGCGAACGTGTTGTACAGGCCGGCGGGATCGGCGTAGTCCGGGTAGTTGGACGTCGGGAACATGTCGACGCCCTTGCGCGCCCCGGCGTTGGTGAAGAAGTTGATGAAGTTGGCAGCCGACACGGAGTCGATCGTCACCTTCAGCCCGATCTCGGTCGCCGCCTGGCGCACCAGGTTGGCGGCGGTCGCCAGCGACTGGATCTGGCCGGTGGTGCCGATCGTGATCGACTTGCCCTCCGCGCCGGCGGCCTTGACCAGCGCCCGCGCCTTGGCCAGGTCGACCGTCGGCACCGGCAGGCGGTTCCAGTCAGCCTGGAACACCGTCTTGCCGTAGCCCCAGGCGCCGGGGTTCTCCAGCGCGCGCGGGAGCTGCCCGTACCCGTGGTAGATGGTGGAGATGTAGGCCGAGCGGTCGATCGCCATCGACAGGGCCTGGCGCACCCGGACGTCCTTGAGCGTGCCCTTGAGAGTTGGAGATCACCATCGCGTCCTCGGCGAACGACGGCCCCTCGGTGACGCTGAGGTTCTTGGCCCGCTTGAGCTGCTCCAGCGTGGACAGCTCCTGCGGGTAGGTGCCGCCGATCGCCCCGGTGAGCAGTCCCGAGGTGAGGCTGGCGTCGTCGCCGATGCCCTTGAAGACGATCTCGTGCACGCGCGGGGTGAGCGTCGAGTCCCAGTAGTGTCGGGTTGGCGACGGCGGTCAGGCCCTGGCCGGGGATCCACTTCTTGACCTCGTAGGGGCCGCTGCACATCGTCAGCCCCTGGGGGGTGCCGAGCTTCTTGCCCTCCTTCTCGCCGTAGGCCTTCTCGACCACGATCCCCGCCATCTGCGAGAGCTCGCCGGTGAGCCAGTAGTCAGGCTGGGAGAGAGTGAGCGTCACCTCGGTCGGCGTGGTGGCCACGATCGACTTGACCCGGTTGAGGACCTGCGCGTAGAAGCTGCCGTTGGTCGTCGAGGCGGCGCGCTCCAGGGACCACACCACGTCGGCGGCGGTGACCGGGTTGCCGTCCCAGAAGTGCACCCCGGAGCGGAGGTCGAAGACGAGCTTGGTCGGGGTCGGATAGGTCGCCACCGCCAGGCCGGGACCGATCGAGCCGTCGGGGTTCTGACGCAGCAGCGAGTCGCACAGCGCCGTGTCGACCGTGTCCTCCGGGTAGTCGAATGCCTGGATCGGGTCCAGCGTCTGGACCTCGCGGTAGGTCGCCCACACGACCGGGTTCTCGTAGTCACGGGTGGGGGCGTCGGTGGTCGGCGGCAGCGTGTTGACCGAGCCGGCGCCCGTCGAGGCGCCGACGAGCTCGGCGGCGGTCGGCAGGGCCCGGCCGCAGCCGGCGAGCGCGAGCACCGCGGCGGCGGCCGCCACCAGGGTGGCGAGGCTGGGCAGGGACGGCCGGCTCATCACGAGGCCTCCTCGGTCGGCGATGACCCGGCGCGCTCGATCGCCTCGATGAGGAGGTCGGTCATGCGCTCGAACATGTCGTCGGGGTCGGGGAACAGGAATGGAGCCGCCGCCGACGCCCGGGGGAACTCGGCGGCCGGCAGAACGGCATAGGCGCGGCGCATCGCGTCGCGATCGGTGATGAACGGATCGCGGTAGTCGGAGATGGCGAAGAACAGGCCGCAGCCGACGACGTGGTTCTCGATGAGATGGCTGAAATGCGAGGCCTGCTCCAGGCTCAGGCCGGCGCCGTCGACGAGGAGGTCCAGCGTCTGCTCGCAAATGCGCACCAGCGGCCGGAGGTCATCGGGCTGGCGGGCGAGCAGGATGCCGAGATCCGGGTGCGCGCGGTAGCGCTCGAAGGCGTGGCGGATGTGGAGCCGCAGCTGCTCCTGCCACAGGTCGGCGGGGTCCAGCTCGGGCTCGGTGGCGAACAGCCGCTCGGCCAGGCAGGTGAGGAGCGCCTCCTTGTTGCGGAAGTGGCGGTAGATCGCAGTCGGGTCGGCACCGAGCTCGGTACCGATACGGCGCATGGTCAGGGCGCGAAGCCCCTCCGAACCCACGATCCGCTCAGCCGCCTCGAGGATGCGGCCACGGTCCAGTCGGACCGTCTGAGTTCCTTCCTCCAACCTCACGGGGCGGCATCGTACGCACCTCCTACTTCGTTGTCAACAGTGTTGACACCACCGATGCGTGATTTGCTGCCGGGATGCACCTCGAGCACTGCTCACTGATCGTCGACGACTACGACGAGGCCATCTCGTTCTTCGTCGACGCCGTCGGCTTCGAGCTGGTGGAGGACTCCCCGGCCGTGACCACCGTCGGTGCCCGCCCCAAGCGCTGGGTTGTGGTGCGCCCGCCGGGAGCGCGCACCGGGCTGCTGCTCGCCCGAGCCGACGGCGAGCGCCAGAGCGGGGGCGTCGGCGACCAGTTCGCCGGGCGCGTCGGCCTGTTCCTGCGGGTGGACGACTTCCAGGCGCAGTACGAGCGGATGCGCGCCGCCGGCGTCGAGTTCGTCGCAGAGCCCCGCGACGAGCCGTACGGGCGCGTCGTCGTGTTTCTCGACATCGCCGGCAACCGCTGGGATCTGCTCGGCCCAGGGCCGCGCTGACGTCCGTCGGTGTTGGCCGGATTCAGTTAAGTCGGCGTCATCCAGACCCGATGAATCCTGGAACGGCCAGCGGCCGTTGCCACCATCATGAGTTCCAGCACCTACACCCACCCGGACGCGAGCGATCGCCTCGTGGCCGGCCTCGAGGCGATCATCGACGCCGCCACCGGCATCCTGGCCGCCCAATCCCTCGAGGAGACCCTCCAGGGAATGGCCGACGCACTGGCGCCGATCGTGCCCTACACCAGCCTGGCGGTCTACGAGGTGGTCTGGGCTGAGCGGGTGCTCGTCCCGCTGCTGGCCACGGGCCGCTACGTGCCCGAGACGCTGAGCTCTCGCCCGACGCTGGACAACTCCGTCACCGGCTCCGCCGTCCTGCGCGGCGAGGTGGTCTACCTCGCTCCCGGCGATCCGCTGTTGCGCAAGCACGTCATGCCGGGCACGCCGCAGAGCGACGACGACGCGATCCTGGTGGCGCCGCTGGTCGTCGGCGAGGACGTGGTCGGGACCCTCAACGTGTGGCGCGAGGACGAGCCCGCCTGGTTCCAGCCCGAGGAGAGCCTGCTGCTGCGCCGCTTCGCCTCGCTGGCCGCGATGGCCTATGCCAACTCCACCCAGCGCGAGCAGCTCCGGGTCCAGGCGCTCACCGACGAGCTCACGGGCCTGTTCAATCGCCGCCACTTCGAGCATTGCCTGTCCACGGTGCTGCGCGACGAGCGCGACCGCGGCGGACCGACCTCGGTGGTCTACTTCGACGTCGACGCCTTCAAGGGCATCAACGACGCCTTCGGACACGCCGCCGGCGACGAGGTTCTGCGCGAGTTCTCCGCGGTGCTGCAAACGGAGAGCCGCCGCGATGACATCGCCTGCCGCACCGGCGGCGAGGAGTTCTGCCTGGTGCTGCCCCGGACAAGCCGCGAGGAGGCCAAGCAGGTCGCCGACCGCGTCGTCGCCGCCGTGCGCGCCGCCCGGCTGGGGCCGCGGCGGAGCCTGACCGTCTCCGCGGGCGTGGCGACGTCGCCGGACTCCCGCGTGAACCGGGATCGCCTGGTCCGCGAGGCCGACGAGGGCCTCATGCGCGCCAAGCGCGAGGGGCGCGACCGCGTCGTGCTCGGCGAGCCGGCCGACGCCTGACAGCTGGGGCCTGGGGCCTGCCTACGCTGCCGCGGCGCTGCCGGAATGACCGGCGCCCTCGGCGGGCCACAGCTCACCGGCGATCGCTCCCAGCGAGACGATCCGCCTGACCATCGGGCTGACGGACCGGTCCACCTCGAAGGCGCAGCCGTCGCGCCGGGCCTCGGCCATCACGTCGAGGATGGTGCGGATCCCGCTGCAATCGATGAACTCGAGCTCTGACAGGTCCAGCCGAACCCGCCGCTCCGACCGCTGGACCTCGTCGAGCCGGGCCCTGAGCCCATCGGTGGCCGAGAGGTCGAGCTCGCCGGTCAGTGTCATGCGTACCGCGCCGTCAGCGTCGTGACGTTGGCGAACACCGAACAAGGGATGGCATGGTCCGGTCCCCCTAGGACCGTCCATTGCGAGAAGCTTTGAATCGACCACGTCCTACCTCCGCGAACGTGTGGTGACCGCGTGATGAGACCCAGAACGACGGCGGTCACAAAAACTTGCGCAAACTGCGTGAGGCTCCCCATCTAGCGGAAAGCCAGCGAGATGGCGAAGTCGGGCTCGCTCGTACCCAGCTGTCGGTGGCCGGGGGCAAGCGCGGTAAGAAACGCTCGGCCATGGGTCACTGAAGTGGCCGACACGCGCGTCGCCGGCTATCCGTGCGGAGCGCGGCCACCGAGGACCGGCCCATCACCCACGAAAGGCCTCCCGATGCCACAACCGCCGATCATCGTCTTCGACGTCAACGAGACCCTGCTGGACCTGGAGACGATCCGCCCCATCTTTGACCGCATCTTCGATGACCCGGCCGCGATGCGGCTGTGGTTCGCGGGGTTGATCACCTACTCAGAGGCGCTGACGCTCGCCGGCGTGTACGTGCCCTTCACCGACATCGGAGGCGCCGTCCTGCGCATGCTGGCCGCCACGCGGGGTATCGCGATCGCCGCGTCCGACGGCGTGGAGCTCACGGAGCGCTTCGCATCGATGCCGCCCCATCCCGAGGTCCCCGCGGCGCTGCGGCGGCTGCGCGATCACGGCTTCCGGCTGTTCACGCTGACTGACAACACGCTCGAGATCTCCGGACGCCAACTGGAGACGGCGGGGGTCATCGACCTGTTCGAGCGCCGCTTCAGCGTCGACGAGACCGTGCGGCGTCACAAGCCGGCGCCGGAGGCCTACCGCTCGGTGGCCGCGGCGCTCGGTGCCGACCCGGCGGATATCTGCCTGATCGCATGCCACACCTGGGACACGCTGGGCGCCGTGGCAGCCGGCTGGCAGGCGGCGCTCATCCTCCGGGAGGGCAATGCGCCGCTGGATGTCGGACCCCAGCCGGACTACATCGGAGACGACCTCGACGCGATCGCCGACCAGCTCATCGCCTTGATCCCCACATCACAGGAGACCACCTCATGCCACTGACCCGTATCGCCATCCGAGACGGCAAGACGTCTCAGTACAAGCAGGCCCTGATGGACGAGATCTACGAGGCGATGCGCGAGACCGTCGCCATCAAGGACGGCGACCGCTTCATGGCGATCACCGAGCACGGCGAGGATGCCTTCGCCTACGGCCCGTTTCTCGGGATCGACCGCAGCGACGACCTCGTGCAGATCCAGGTGTTCTGGGCGCCGGGCAAGTCGACCGAGGCCAAGCTCGCGATGTACCGGCGCATCGTCGAGCGCCTCGGCGAGAACCCGGGGGTCCGGCCCGAGGACGTGCTCATCTCGGTGGCGGAGACGGCCGCCGAGAACTGGTCCTTCGGCAACGGCGAGACGCAGTTCTACCAGCCCGCCGATCCCCAGCCCGCGCGCGCCTGACGGTGGCAGGTCGCACGCTCGGCGCCGGCGGGACATTCCGCCTCGAGCCGCCACGTCTGCGGACCACCGCGGACCCGAGCGAGGAGCGGCACGCCACCTGGTTTGAGCTCTTCTTCGACCTGGTGTTCGCGGCGGCGGTGAGCCAGCTCGGAGCCGCGGTGGCCCGGGATCCGTCGGCACGGGTGTTTGCCCGCTTCGCGGCCCTGTTCGTGGTGATCGTGTGGGCCTGGGTGCTCTACACGCTCTACGCCAATCGTTTTGACACAGACGATCTGATCTTCCGGCTCTCGAAGTCGGGGGCGATGCTGGCCATCGCGGCGATCGCGGTGAACGTCCCGCGGGCGATGGCGGGCCATGGCGGGACGATCGGCTTCGCCATCAGCTACGTCGTGCTGCGCGCGCTGCTCATCGGGCTCTACGGCCGGGCGTGGCGCCACGTGCATGGCGATGCCCGGAGGCTCTGCGAGGTCTACATCGCCGGCTACTCGTTGACGACCGCGCTCTGGCTCGCGTCGATCTTCACCCCCGGCCCGGTTCGCTATGTGCTCTGGGGCGTGGCCACGGTGGTCGACCTCGTCATCCCGACCCGGGCGTGGCGGACCCTCCGCGGCGCGTCGGTGGTCACCTCACACCTCGTCGAGCGGTTCGGCACGTTCTTCATCATCGTCCTCGGCGAATCCGTGGCCGCGGCGGTGGCGGGCGTGGCGGGATTCGAGTTCACCGTCGCATCGTGGTTCGTCGCCGGTCTCTGCTTCGTCGTGGCGCTGGGCCTGTGGTGGATCTATTTCGACCTGGCCGACACGTCGGTCGTCGGGCGCGGCGCCCTGGGCCTGATCTTCGTCTATGCCCACTTCAGCCTGCTGGGCGGGGTGGCCGCATTCGGCGAGGGCACGAAACTCGCGATCATGGATGCCGCGGGGCCGAGCATCAGTGCGGGTGCGCGCTGGGCGATGGCGGGCGGCGTCGCGGCGTTCGCGCTGTCGCTGGCGGTGATCCACCTCGGGGCCGAGTGGACCTCGCTGCGCGATCGGACGTTCCTCGGCCGGCTCGTGCTGGCCACGGTGTGCGTGGCGCTCGCCGTGGGCGGCGGCGGGGCGGCACCGCTCGCCTTCGCCGCGCTCGTGTGCGCAGCCGTGCTGGGCCAGCTCATCTTCGAGGCGTCGACGCCCCGGTCCGGGGCGCGGAGCGTCGTGACGCCCCATCCGGCAGGAGGCTAGGGACCGGGCCGATCGGCAACGCGCCGGGGTGGGCGTCAGTCGCGCTGGACGCGTTGAAGCACCAGCGCGGCGGTGTCGTCACGCTGGGGGCCACGCCCGAAGGCCGTCAGTGCCCCGTGAATGCGCTGCACCACGTCGGCGGCGCTGCCGGAACCGTCCGAGCCGTCGGAGCCGCTGGAGGCGCCGGAGCCGCGCACAGCGTCGGCCAGGCGGGCCTCGCCGAAACGCTCGCCGTCGCCGAATGTGTCGATCACGCCGTCGCTGTAGAGCACCAGCAGATCGCCCGGGGCCAGCGTCACGCTGGTCGTGGTCCAGCGCCCGCCCGACCCCATCCCGAGCAGCAGCCCGGGTGCGCCGACCGGTTGCGCGTCGTCGCGGCTCACGTGGTAGGGCGGAGGGTGACCGGCGAGCACGATGTCAGCGATCGTCTCACCGGCTCGGTCACACACCACGGCGCAGCAGACGCTGACGAGGGACAGTTGTGGTCGCTCGCGCAGAGCCGAGTTGAGGTGCTGGAGGGCCGCGACGGGGTCGTCAAGCAACTGGGCTGCGGTGCGCAGCGTGTAGCGCGACAGCGACGTCAAGGCAGCCGCCTCGGCGCCGTGTCCGGCGACGTCGCCGACGACGATCATCCATCCGCCCGGAACGCGGAAGGCGTCGTAGAAATCGCCGCCCACCTCGTTGCCCTCGCCCGCGGGCTGGTAGAGAGCGGCCACCTCGAAGCCGGGGATCTCCGGGAGCGCCGGCGGCAGCAGGCTGCGCTGGAGCATCGACGCGATGCGCGAACGTTCGGTGTAGAGGCGGGCGTTCTCGACGGCCGCGGCGGCGAGCCGGCCCAGCTCCTCGGCGACACCAAGGTCCTCGTCTGCGAAGCGCCGCCCGGACTCCGCCATCGCCAGCGTCAGCGTGCCGAACGGCTCGCGTCCGGGCACCGCCATGGGGACGATCATGACCGAGCGCATGCCGATCTCGCGCACGAGACGGATCTGCTGGGCGCTCGCGTCCGCCAGGACCGCGTCGGTGAGCTCGGCGATGAGCTGTGACTCCCCGGAGCGGATGACCTCCGCCGCTCCGGTGCGTTCGCTCAGGCGCATCGGATGGCGATGGGCGAGGTCGTGGGCGAGAGCGACCTTCGCGGGATCGGCGTGCGCGATGGCGATCTGGTCCAGCGTGTTGCCGGCGGTGCGAATGGCGACTCGGCACCAGTCTCCGAGCGACGGCACGGCCAGCCGTGCCACCCGCTGAAGCGTCTGCTCGAAGTCAAGCGAGGAGGACAGCTCGCGGCCGGCCTGGGCCAGCAGACGCTGGGAGAGCTCGCGTCGCTTCTCCTGGGTGACGTCCTCGACCACGCTGACCACCAACGCCAGGGAGCCCAGCTCATCCAGGACCGGGGTCGCCTTGAGTTGGAGCCAGCGCACGGTACCGCTGACCCGATCGACGGTGCGGACGACCGATGGAGCCGGTCTCTGACCGGCCAGAGCCCGACCGGTCGGGAGCTCGGCCAGCGTCACCGGGTGACCGTCCTCGTCGTAGATGTCAAACCGCGCCAGCAGTCCCTCTCGCGGGACCGCGAAGAGCGCTTCGACGGAGGCTGCGCCGAGCAGATCGGCCGCGGCCGCGTTGGCGAGCACCATGCGACCGTCCGTGTCCTGGGCCACGACGGCAGCGGCGAGGTTCGCGAGCGTGGCCTCCAACCGCCTCTCCAGCCCGGTGACCGTCTGCGACAGGCCGGCGTTGTCCAGCGCCAGGCCGATGCGACTCCCGAGTGCCTCGGCAAACCGCTGGTCCTCCGCGGTGAAGCTGCGGCCCGAGCCGGCCACGCTGCAGGCGAGGACCCCCAGCGTCCGACCCCTCGCCGGCAATGGGACATACATGGTGGCCTGCAGGTTGAGCGACCGCAGCATCCCGTAGTCAGCGTCGTCGGTGCTGATCGCCCGCAGCGCGGTCTCGGGGAGCGGCGCGAGCAGCTGGCTCTCACCCGTCATCACCGTCTTGAGGACCCCGACGCTGGTATCCCCGGATTGGTGGCGGGCCAGCAGCGCGGCCTCCATCCGTTCTCGGTCCGGGCCGCTGACCCGCGCGCCTAAGCGGCGCATCTCGCCGGTGACCGATACGGCATCCAGCGTCGCGACGTCGGCAAACGCCGGGACGATGACGTCCAGCAGACGCTGAACCGTCTCGCCCAGCAGCTGCGTACCGTCGGCGAGGTCTCCGACCGCCGCCAGCAGATGAAAGTGACCTCGCTGCGAGTCGTCGGTCATCGTGTCTTTCGCCGGGGCGTCATCCCGAACGCGCTGTCGAGTGATGGCGAGACCGGGACTTGAACCCGGGACACCACGATTTTCAGTCGTGTGCTCTACCAGCTGAGCTATCTCGCCCTGGCTGCGCGATGCTAGCGAGTAGGCAGAGGTGTGCGAGCGCCGACGGGCCCAGGGGCCGCGTCTCCCTGCCGGTCACATACGCCCGCCGCTCGGCTCGCCGGGGAGTCCGCTGAGATCAGCCGCCCGGAGCGATCCGGAACGAGTCAAAATGGCGCGCCATGCCGTCTGAGACGGTGCTGTAGACCACCTCGGCCCCGGTGCGCCGAGCGCTGACCGTCATGAAGCCGTGCTCGCTGCACTGGAAGGACTCGAGGGTCACGCCCTCCAGCCCCGGGAACGACGCCGGCAGATCCGGCACGCCGGTCCCGACGCCATGGCGCTCGTGAAAGCCGCCGCTTCCCGCCACCAGGTAGGGGACCTGGCGGCCGTGCAGGTCGCGGGCGAAGCGCTGGTAGTTGTGCGCGTGGCCGGTGAAAACCGCGTCGGGGACGCGGCCGGCGGCGGCGAAGCACTCGTCCAGCATGTCCCCCAGCTCCAGGTTGGAGCCGTGCACGACGTCGGCGGAGTAGACCGGCTGGTGCATGGCGAGGATGAGCGTGGCGTCGGGCGGCGCCGCGCTCAGCTCACCGACCAGCCAGGCGACCTGGTCGGCTGCCAGCTCGCCGCCCTCGGGGACGTTGGTGTAGAGGCCGACGATCCACAGCCAGTCGTGCGTGAGCGTCCAGTAGACGTTGGGCTGGGCGACAGTCGGTCGCGGCAGCCGCAGCGCCGCGTCGCGCAGCGGCGGGGCCTCGGAGCAGAACGTCTTGAGGAAGCCCGCGAGCGTCCCGGCGCGCGAGGCCGGGGTGAGCTCGCCGTCGTGGTTGCCGGGCACCGCGAAGATCGGCGCCGAGTACGTGGCGTAGGGCGCGAAGAACTGCGAGCGGTACCCGGCCTCCTCCCCGTGGGGGTAGACCACGTCGCCCAGGTGGTAGAAGAAGTCGACCGGCGAGGGCCCGTGCAGCTCGTCGACCATCGCCTCCGCCACCCCTCGCTGCGGGCGCCCGTCACGCCAGCCCCCGGTGTCGCCGACGCAGTGAAAGCGCACCACGCCCGCCCGGTCGATCGCGGCGGTTCGGTCGGGGTCGAGCACGTCGGCGAGCCGCAGCCGGTACGGCGGCGGCCCTGACGGCTGGGGCAGCGGGACGAACGCCGCGCTCGGCGTCGCCTGACGGCGCAGGGTCACCTGCTGCGCGGCGGTGGGGAGCGCAGACGAGCGGGCCGGCCGCGCTGAGGCCATCGCTCCCTGCCACGAGTCGCTGCGCAGACGGATGGCACCATTCTCAGACCCAGCGGGGCCAGGGTCGTTTAGATCCTGTGATCGCCGGTGGTCGCCGCTGATTCCCTGTGGTCGCAGCGGTCGCGTCGCAGTGGTCGCAGTGGTCGCAGTAGGTCGCCGTGGTCGCTAGGCGCTCATGCGCCGCAGCAGCTCCAGCGCGCCGGCCTTGTGCAGCGGCTCGTTGAGGTTGCCGCACTTGGGCGACTGCACGCACGACGGGCAGCCCGACTCGCACGGGCACTCCCCGATGAGGCGCTGCGCGTCGCCCACCAGCCGGTCGAACTCCTGATAGCCGCGGCGCGTGATGCCGACGCCGCCCGGATGGCCGTCGTAGATGAAGATCGTCGGGCCGCCCGTCTGAGGATGGGCGTCGATCGACAGGCCGCCGATGTCCCAGCGATCGCACATCGCGATCAGCGGCAGTACCGCGATCTGGCCGTGCTCGAGCGCGTGCAGCGAGCCCAGCAGCGCCGCCCGCGGGAACTCCTCGGCGGCGATGAGCTCGTCCAGCTCATACCAGAGCGCCCGCGTGTCGAACTCGGTCGTCGGCAGGTCCAGCGACTCGAAGTCGATGACCTCGTGGTCCTGAAGCGACTTGCGCTGGTAGCCGACCACGGTCTCGGTGTAGACGACCGAGCCGTAGGAGAGCGTGACCCCACGCGTCACGCGCCGCTCGGAGAGCCGCTCGATGTAGAGCATGATCTCGCGCTTGGCCTGGGTGAAGTAGTCGCCGTTGAAGGGCTCGAGCAGGACGCGTCGCGCGTTGAGGTCGAGGTCGAGCACGTGGTAGGAGCGGCCCATGTGCAGGTACACCGCGCCCTCGTGGACGGTCGAGTAGGCACGCCCGGCCTCGATCGTCCCCAGCACCTCGCCCGAGCTGCCGTCCAGCAGCACGAAGCTGTCGGGCGAGGCCGAGCGCAGCGCCACGCGTGCCGCCGGGTAGTCGTCGGCGCGCTTGGGGACGAAGCCGGTGGCGCGCTCGCGCAGGAGGCCGGCCTCGGTGAGCTCCTGCGCGCACTCGCGCCACTGGGGTCCGAGGATCGCCTCGTCGTCATCGGTGAGCGGGGCCTCATGGGCGGCGCAGAGCAGGTGCTCGGCATAGATCTCGGGGCTGTCAGGGTCGAGGATCGCCGCCTCGACCGGCCGGCCCAGGAACTCGTCGGGATGGCGGCAGAAGAACTGATCCAGCGCGTCCTCGCCGGCGATGTAGACGGCCAGCCCGCGGCCGCGGCGCCCGGCGCGGCCCCACATCTGCCGCAGGCTCGCCACCGTGCCGGGGAAGGTGACGCACACCGCGGCGTCGAGCTCGCCGATGTCGATGCCGAGCTCCAGCGCGTCGGTGGCCACCACGCCCAGCAGCTCGCCCGTCGTCAGGCGGCGCTCGATCTCGTGGCGCTGAGCCGGGGTGTAGCCGGCACGGTAGGGGGCGATCCGCTCACCCAGCTCGGCCGGAAGCCGGTCGACCGCGTGCTTGAGGATGAGCTCCACCCCCTTGCGCGACTTCATGAAGCAGATCGCGCGGGCGCCGCTGAGGATGAGCTCGGAGAAGACCTCGGCGGCCTCGTAGAGCGCGGAGCCCCGGATCCCGAGCTTCTCGTCGAGCAGCGGCGGGTTCCACATGGCCACCCGGCGCTGTGGGCGCGGGGCGCCATCGTGCTCGACCAGGTTGAAGGGCCGCAGGCCCGTGAGCGTCTCGGCCAGGTCGACCGGGTTGGCGATCGTAGCCGACGCCAGCAGGAATCTCGGCTCGGTCCCGTGGATGGCGGCGGCCCGGCGCAGCCGGCGCAGCACGTTGCCGACGTGGGAGCCGAAGACGCCGCGGTACACGTGCGCCTCGTCCACGACGACGAAGGCCAGATTGGCGAACAGGTCTCCCCACGCGGCGTGGTGGGGCAGGATCCCGACGTGCAGCATGTCGGGGTTGGTGATGATGAGGTTGCTGCGCTTGCGGATCGCCGACCGCTCCTGGCGGGGTGTGTCGCCGTCGTAGATCGCGGGACGGATCTGCTTGCCCAGGCCGAACCGGTGCAGGGAGCGGGCCTGGTCCTGGGCCAGCGCCTTGGTCGGGTACAGGTAGAGCGCGCGGGCGGTGCGATCGGTCGTCAGCACCTCGAGCGTCGGGAGCTGGAAGCACAGCGACTTGCCCGAGGCGGTGCCCGTGGTGACCACCGTCGGGCCGTCGAACGCCTTGAGCAGCGCCTCGGCCTGGTGGGAGTAGAGGGTCTCGATCCCGGCCTGGTCCAGCGCCTGGGTGACCGGCCAGCTCAGCTGCTCGGGAATCGACACGAACCGACCCGGACGGCCGTCGTAGACGTCGTCGTGCACCAGGCGCTCGTCCGAGCGCCCGGTGGTCAGCAGCGCCTCCCAGGGCTCGGTTTCACGGAGTGCCGACACGCGTGAGTCTCAGTATGGCGGTCGGCTCTGACCCGGTACGGGCGGGCGCGGTGCTACGGTCGCGCCCGCCGTGCGCTGCCTCTACGTCGACCTGGACGGGACCCTGCTGGGACCCAACGCCTCGCTGCTCACCGGAGCCGACGGGCGCTTCAGCACCCTGGCGGTCCGGGCGCTCGAGGCGTGCGCGCGGGCGGACGTGGAGGTCGTCATCTACTCAGGGCGGCGCCAGACGAGCGTGTTCGAGGGCGCCCGCCTGATCGGTTCGACCGCCTACATCTTCGAGCTGGGGTGCGGCCTGGTCGTCGACGGAGAGCTCGAATGGCTCACCGACGGTGTCGAGCCCTCCGACGACGGCGGCACGATCTATGCGCAGATCGACGCTTCAGGGGCCCCCGCCCTGCTGCTTGACCGCTTCGGCGAGACGTTGGAGTACCACACGCCCTGGTCACGCGGGCGCGAGGTGTCACACCTGTTCCGCGGCAACGTGGACCTCGACGAGGTGGCCGCGCTGCTGGAGGCCGAGGGGCTCGGCTGGCTGCGGCTCGTCGACAACGGAGTCATCCGCGCGGCGTCTGAGCAGATGGCCGGCATGCCCGTGATCCACGCCTACCACCTCATCCCGAGCGGAGCCTCAAAGGCCCGCGGCGTGGCCCGGCACATGCAGATCCGCGGGTATGCGCCCGAGGACTGCATCGCGGCCGGCGACTCGCGAGAGGACATGGAGGCCGCCTCGGTGGTCGAGACGTTCTGGCTGGTGGCCAACGCGCTCGAGCGCGACCTGACGCTGGGTCAGGAGGTGGCGGGCCGGCGCGGGGTGCGGATCGCCTCCGAGAGCTACGGCGCGGGGGTCTACGAGGCGGTCGTGACGACGCTCGCCGAACGCCGCGCCCGCTGACTGCGCGTCATCTCCCGCTGCGCCGCGTCGATGACCCGCTGACGCGACCGCTGTTGGTCGGCCTTGACGCGCGAGCGCCGGTTGACCTCGTCGGCGTCTCCGACTGCCCATCCCAGCCGCTCCACCAGCTGTGCGGCGAAATGCTCTGACTCGAAGTCCGTCAGGCTCACCCGCTCACGAAACATGATCGGCGGCTCGCCGTCCTCGGCCAACTTGTCAGCAGTCACGATGATCTGAGGCATTTCGCCCTCCCGTCGACATCGGTTCAAGCCCCAGCTTGCCACGCCCAGTTTCACGCACAGTAAACATCCTGTAGCTAGACCTACATTCGGTTCTCCAATTAATGGCGCATTGGTGACCGTAGATGCGCAAACGTGATTCGGGGCGCGCCGCGCGCGCGTGAACCGTGGTGCGTGTACGCCGGCTCAGGCTGCGCCGCGTGGGGCGTGTACCGCCGGCTCAGGCTGTGGCGCGCGTGCGCCGGCTCAGGCCGCGCCGCGCGCGCGTGATCGCGGAGCGTGCACCGCCGCGTCCTCAGCCGCCACCGCGTCCGCCAGCGCGTGCGCCGCCTCCGCAAACTCGCCGAACGCGTCCGCCACCTCGGCGGCGCTTGACCCGGTGATCGCGTGGTTGAGCGTGGCGACCGCAGCGTCGAACCGCTCCCACAACGGGGCCGGCCCGCGCCGCCCGGTACCGGGGCGAAGCTCATACGGCGGCGCCGCGCTCTCGGCGCCCGGAACCGGACGCCACAGCAGACCCGCCGCGTGCGCGTGCTCCCACGCCACCTGCTCGTTGGAAGCCGCCTCCGCCAGGTCGCGCAGCCGCGACGCGAACCCCGGATCGGGCGGGGCCAGCTTGTGTGCGCGCATCGCCGCCGCCCACCCGTCGCTGGCATGACGCACCGCGCGCATGATCTGGGCGCGCTGCCTGTCGAGATCGTCCCCGAAGCTCATCCCCCTCCTTCACCCGCAGTTGCAGCCCCCGAGGCCGCGTTGCCCGGACCCGGCTCGGCCACCCCCACCGATTCGCCGCCCCAGAAGTCGTCAGCGCTCGGGCTCGCCCTCCCCCTGGCGCCGGCGCACCCGGGCTGTAGCTCTCCTCGAGGATGCGCTCGAAGTCCGAGCGCTTGATCCGCACCCGCCGCCCCACCCGCAGCGCCGGCAACGACCCCTGATCGATCCAGTTGCGGACCGTCTGCTGATTGAGCTTCAACGTCTCCGCGACCTCGGCGACGGTCAGATACGTCTCTTCAGGCTCGCTGGGGCTCATGGATTGTTTACTAATTGAGACAAACTGGGGCTAATTCAGAGTTATACTGTACCTCGCCACGGAGACGGAATGGCACCCGGACGAAGAAAGGTCTGCAAACCCGTGGAAACGGGCGATGGGCGAACCGAAGACAGCGGGCTGACTCGGAACGAGGAGAACGTCATACGGCTGCCTCGGGACTGGCTGGGCCCACCCGAGGAGCTGGTCCCGATCGGCCCTGCCGCGCGAGCGCGAGCAGCCCAGCGCGAGCTCGCCGACGGCATACCCCCAGCCGCCGACGCGTTCTGGAGCGAGGATGCCGCTGCCCTGCACGACGCCGTCCAGGCCCCGCCCGAAGTCACTCCCGAGCATCTCCGCCCGCCGGTCGGCCTCGTCCCGCCGGTGGCGGGGCTGCGCATCCCAACGCTGGGCCGGCTCCCGCGCCTCGGGTCCCTCGGTCGCCGCGGGCACCTGTCGCAGTGGTGGGCTCTGCTCGCGGTTCCCGTCGCGGCGCTTCTCGTTGTGGCGGTGATCGGGACCGCCGAGGGCCCGGCGCCGCACCCGGCGGTAACCCACTCGTCGGTCTCGCGTCGGAGCGCCGCCGCACAAGTGACGTCGACCCCAACGTCTGACTCCAACAACGCGGCCGCCGCGAAGCTCAAGGCAGCAGCCAAGAAGCGCCCCCGGGTTGCTATTGACAGTCACGCGCGTGCACGCGCGCGCGGAGCGCGTGCCGCCAGGACGCGCAACCGCGTTGTCGCGCATCACTCCACCGGGTCGCCGCCCCCAACCATCACCGAGGCGGCTGCATCTCCCGTCGTCACCCACCCGAGCCCACCGGCGTCGACCGTGACCGCGCCGAGCGCATCAACCGCATCGACGCACAGCTCCGTGGGTTCTAGATCTGCCACGGGTCCCGCGGGCCCGACTGGCCTTGGCTCGTTCAGCGGCGGATGCAACCCCAAGTGCTCATGAGCTTTGACCCGTGTCGTCGTCCGAAAGGCAGGTGCGCATGCACCGAGTGATTGCCCACCTTCGCAACAACCTCATCGGCTGGATCGCCCTCTTCGTGGCGCTCGGCGGCACCGGCTACGCCGCGATCAGCATCCCGCGCAACTCCGTCGGCGCCGCGCAGATCCGCAACCGGTCGATCACCCCGGCGAAGCTCAATCCGAACTCGATCGGCGGGAGCGTGCGGGCGTGGGCGATCATCCGCGCGAACGCGACGGTCGTGGCGAGCAGCGGCAAGCCAATCGTCTTCGCCAGCGCGATCCCGGGCTCGTACATCATCCAGTGGGAGCGTGCGGCTCCCACGAACCTGCGCGACGGTCGCCAACGTCGACGAGCGGTCGCCCGACCAGACACCCGATCCAGCTCCCAAACGGCGGAACGCGAGTGCGGCCATCGGCTACGCGAGCAACGTCGACACCGAGCTGATCCCGAGCGGTGGCGGGCACAAGATCTCGAAGACCAGTCTCGACACGTTCAACCAGTCTGGACAGCCCACCCCCATGGCGTTCGACGTCGCGGTGATCTGCTGACGGGTCGCGGAGCTGCGATGCCGCGGTCTGATTCTGCGTGTCGTGACTCGAGGAGCGCCTTGCGCTCGCGCTCGCTGTCGCCGGTGTCGGCGGCGCTCACGACCGAGGCAGCGGCCGCGACCGATGGCACCTACCAGGACGTGTACTCGGTGAATGGCTGCGCGACCGGCGCGGGCGTCTTCTCGCCGGTCGTCGTACAACACCATGGCGACTGCCTCCCAACTGTCCGTCTGAGCTGGACATCGATGCTCCTGAGCCCACCTGCGTATCAAGGCGCATACGGCCAGTGGTCGACCATCACCCCCTCCCCAGCCATCAGGATCGTTGGGGTCACATCGACGGGAGTAGCCGACTGCAACCTCCACAGTGACGGCTTCTCGGCCTCCTACTTCTGGGGCGACAACGGCACCAACTTCGGCGCCCCGCAGGTCACCATCGACTGCCACGGCGCGACCCACCAGAACGGGTACGCCGGCAGTCTCAGCCAGCACATTCAGTCCTCGCGCTACCTCGGGTGGCAGGCCCAGTGCAACCAGAGCTCGTGCACGCCCACCGGCGCCGGCATCATCGTCTTCTCCGTGCTCGCGATCAGCCTCGAGGCGCAGGAGACCTCGGGCCCGTCGCTGGCCGCAACACCCGCGAACAACCTGTGGTACCAGTCCGGCTGGGTGCGGGGTGCATTCCCGGCGGACCTCGTCGCTTCAGACCCCTCCGGGGTGTGCGCGATGCAGACGACGGTCAACGGGCACGCCATCAGCAGCTACTCAGACCCCAGCCCGGACACGACGCAGTGGATGCAATGCCCGAACCACGAGGTCGATGCCAACGTCGACACGACCTCGTATCCCGACGGCGCCGGAGCCGTCTCGTTGGCCTACTCGGCCTCCAACGCCGCGGGCGCGGCCAGCACGGTCTCGAAGGCGCTCAACGTCGACAACGTGACGCCGTCGGTCACCCTGTCGGCACCCGCCGACACCGCTTCGGCATCGGGCGATCAGACGGTGACTGCCGTCGCCTCCGGCGGCCCGAGCGGCATCGCCACGATCTCCTGCTCGGTCGACGGTGGGCCGACGCAGACCTATGACGGCGCGACCGCGCAGGTCCCCGTCGCCGGCATCGGTCCCCACCAGGTCTCCTGCGACGCGCGCAACAACGCGGTGAACGCCAGTGGCGTCACGGCCACCTCGCCGACGGCGACACTCGACCTCTCCGTGAGGCAGCCCACGGCCTCGGCGATCACGTTCGCGCGGATCGCCGACGCGCTGCAATGCCGGACCGCCGTGGAGCGCGTGAAGGTCGCGGGCCGCGTGCGTACGGTGCGGCGACACGGCAAGCGCGTCCGGGTGCGAGGCCGAGCTCGAACCGTGCAGCGGCGAGTGCGCAAATGCCACGCCCGGACGGTGGTGCGGACCGTGCGGGTCGTCCTGAAGCGCCACGGCAAGCCGGTGCTGCGCCACGGTAGGCCCGTGTATGTCAAGCGTCGGGTTCGGCGGGTCGTGCTCCCCCACGCGGTGAACGAGCCCGCGCGTCGCGTCGGACACGGCAAGCCGACGACGGTCAACGGTTTCGTGGGCCTTGCCGATGGGACCGCTCTGGCAGACCAGCCCGTCGACGTCTACTCATCGCCCGCCGACAATGCGCCCCGGTTCAGAGTGATGAGGACGGTCACGACGGACGCCTCCGGCGAATGGTCGGCCAAGGTCCCGGCGGGCCCATCGCGGCTGATCGAAGCCGTCTACCCGGGCAACGCCACGACGGAGCCCGCAAGCTCCTCGGCGGTGACGCTCACCGTGCCGGCGCGGATCGCGATGCATATCTCCCCACGCGTGGTGCCGTGGTCACGGAAGATCACGATCACCGGCCATCTGGTCGGCGGATGGGTGCCTCGCGACGGAGTCGCGCTGCGGCTGCGGGTCCCGTACCCCGGAGGCCGTTTCCTCCAGGAGCCGTTCCGCACCAACTCGCGCGGCCAGTTCAGCTTCCAGTGGACCTACGGATCCGGGCAGGGCGTCGCGGCGTACCGGTTCGTCGTCGCCACGACCGCGACCGAATCCGACTATCCCTGGGCCGCCGCGGTCAGTCCGGCGATCGGGGTCACGTTCGGGCGACCCACGCCGAGCAGACGAAGGCGCCATCGGCACGGCTGACGGGCGGCACGGCCGCCCCGGGCACCGGCTTTGTGACGAAGGTGTGACGCTCTGTAAAAGAAGTGTGCCGATCCGGGGCTCGGCGCCCACGCGGCCCCGCCGGAGTGCTGTGCTGGGTCCATGCACAGCGAAACCGGCCGCCGCGAGCACTCTTTCGAGAAGTTGGCGTCACGACGGACCGAAGCCGGTACCCTGGGTGGTCAATGGTCGGAGACATCTTCCAGCCCACACATCTGTTGTTCGTGCTCGTCGTGGCGTTGCTCGTCCTGGGGCCGAAGCGGCTTCCCGAGGTCGGGCGGCAGCTCGGCAGCGGGCTCCGGGACTTCAGGGCAGCTATCAACGGGGAACACAAGGACCCCGAAGAGGTCCAGGCGCCGTACGAGCAGCAGGTCACAGACACCCCAGCTGAGCACGACTTCGCGCACGAGCCCTCATTCGACGAGAGCTCGAACGGGCACGAGTTCGCCCACGAGCCCTCGGTGGAGGCAACGCCGGACGAGCACGAGTTCGCGCACGAGTCCGAGGCGGTCGCAGGCGACGAGACCCCGCAGCACGGCGAGAAGCCGGACAGCGGTCACGAGTTCGCCTACGAGACGTCCGACTCCTCGGACAAGCGGACCGAACCGCTCGCCTGAGCACGAGCCTCCGGGGATCATGAGCTCGGCGCGGGAGAGCGCCGCGCTGGTTGCTCTGCTGCAGCTGGGCCGCCGTCCGTGGCGTGAGTACGCCGAGTCGGTCGAGCGGGCGGGCAGCGCCCTGTCCGTCCTCGATGAGGAGCTGGCCGTCAGTCAGGGCCAGGTGAGTCTTCTCCCGGAGGACCCGGTGCCCCTCCTCAGCCGCGCTGAGGAGCAGGTCGGCGCATGGAGGCGCGAGGGCTTTCAACTGGTGACTGTCCTGGACGACAGCTACCCGGAGAACCTCCGCACGGTCCACGACCGTCCCCCGATCCTCTTCGTGGCGGGGAGCATGACGTCGCAGGGACGCGCGCTCGGTCGCGATCGTGGGCGCGCGTCGCGCCGGCGACGCGGGTCTGGCCGCGGCGACCGCCCTCGCCAGTGCGTTGGCGCGCGGCGGGTATGTCGTGGTCTCCGGGCTGGCTGCGGGCATCGACGCGGCCGCACACGAGGCCGCGCTGGCTGCCGGCGGACGAACGGTGGCGGTGATCGGGACGGGGCTACGCCACAGCTATCCGCCGGAGAACGCCGAACTTCAGCGCCGGATCGCCTCCGAGGGGGCGGTCGTCTCGCAGTTCTGGCCCGACGCGCCGCCCAGCCGCAGGAGCTTCCCGCTGCGCAACGCCGTGATGTCCGGCCTCGCGCTCGGGACGGTGGTGGTGGAGGCGACTTTTCGTAGTGGGGCCCGCCTGCAGGCGCGGCTCGCGCTGGCCCATGGGCGCCCGGTGTTCCTGTGGAGGCCGGTGCTGGAGGAGGCGTGGGCGCGCGAGGTCGCCCAACGCCCGGGAGTGCACGTGATCGATGAGCCGGCGCAGGTCATGCAGGTGGTCGAGCGACTCAATGCCATGGACGCGCTCGTTGAGTAGCCGCCGTGGCATCCGTCGTCGAGCTGAGCGCGTCCTACGCGAACTTCATGCTGCGCCCGCGGCCTGGGCCCGGAGTGTGCGAGTGCTGCTTCGACCTGACCGATGGTGGGACGCGCTGCCACCACTGCTCCTACGACGCCGGGTTCGTCGACGCGATGGCACCGATCTCCTACTCCATCGGCGGGGAGCAGCTCCACTATGCCCTCGCGGGCTACAAGCGCTACGGCGGGGTGACCGCGCGCTACTTCATCGCCGGATTGGCGGCCGTCCTCTGGCGCCACCTGGAGGATCACGAGGCGTGCTTGGCCCGCGCGACGGGCGTGGACGGGTTCGACGTTGTGACGACTGTGCCGTCGAGCGATGCCGGCCGGGACGAGAACCATCCGCTGCACCCGCTGGTCGGCGAGGTCGTCAAGCCGCTCCGACCTCGGTACGAGCGCCTCCTGCGCCGGACCGACGCGGCCGTCGCCGCGCACCGGTTCAACGCTGAGCGATACCGAGCGGACGGCGACGTCGGCGGACGCGCGGTCCTGCTGATCGACGACACGTGGACCACGGGCGCCAACGCACAGAGCGCTGCCGCCGCCCTGAAGGCCGCCGGAGCACGGCGCGTGGCCGCGCTGGTCATCGGCCGCTACGTCAACCGCGAGTGGGGCCACAACGACCGGCAGCTGCGTCGGCTGCCCCAGCCGTTTGACTGGGGGCGCTGCGCGCTGTGTGACGGGCGCGCGCCTCAAACCACGAGCGACCGTGACGGCGACGGTGGTCGCGGCGGTGGCTGCCGCTAGGCTCACAGCGCCATGTGGTGGGAGCAGGCGGTCATCTATCAGGTCTACGTCCGCTCTTTCCAGGACACCGATGGCGACGGCGTTGGCGATCTGCCGGGCGTGACGCAGCGGCTGGCGCACATCGCACAGCTCGGCGCGCAGGCCGTATGGCTCTCGCCGATCTACCCGTCTCCCAACGCCGATTTCGGCTACGACGTCAGTGACTTCCGCGCCGTCGAGCCGGCGTTCGGCACGCTCGATGACCTCGACGCCCTGATCGCCCGCGCCCATGAGCTCGGCCTCAAGGTGCTCCTGGACTTCGTCCCCTGCCACACGTCGACCGAGCACCCCTGGTTCCGCCAGCACCCGGACTACTACGTCTGGGCCGACGCCCCGGTCAACAACTGGCGCGCGGCGTTCGGCGGGTCCTCGTGGGGCCACGACGAACAGACCGGCCGCTACTTCCTGCACTCGTTCTTCCCCGAGCAGGCCGACCTCAACTGGCGCAACCCCGAGGTGCGCGAGCAGATGACCGGTGCCATGCGCTTCTGGGTGGACCGCGGCGTCGACGGCTTCCGGCTCGACGCGCTCGATCGCCTCATGAAGGACCCGGAGCTGCGCGACGACCCGCCGGCGACCCACCCATTTGGGCTGCCCGGGGACCCGCAGGACCTCGAGCTCGACCACGTCCACTCGCGCAACGCGCCCGATCTCGGTGACGCGCTCCAGGCGATCCGGCGCGTCGTGGGCGATGTGCTGCTGATCGGCGAGGTCTACCTCCCGATCGAAGAGGCCGCGTCATACCTGCAGACGCTCGACGTGGTCTTCAACTTCGAGGAACTGTTCGCGGTCGATGACCCGGCCAAGCTGCGCCAGGCCATCGAGGCCGGCATGCGCACCGGCGGCCAGGGCTGGGTGCTGTCCAACCACGACTTCAGCCGCCTGGTCACCCGAGCCGGACCAGAGCACGCCCGGGCCCTCGCGCTGCTCCTGCTCAGCCTCCCCGGTCCGGTCTTCCTTTTCGAGGGTGACGAACTGGGGGTCGCGGACACGCCGATGGCGGGCCCCGAGCAGGACCGCAACCACCGCGACCCGTTTCGCGCCCCCATGGTCTGGGACAGCGACGCCGAACACGGCGGCTTCAGCGGCGCGCGGCCGTGGCTGACCCCCGCGGATCCCCCGCCGCCGGGCGTCGCCCAGCAGCATGACGACCCCGCGTCGCCGCTCACGCTCACCCGCCAGGCCATCGCGCTGCGCGGCCACCTCGGCGCCGATCCGGGCACGTTGCTCCCGTCAGCACCGGGCACCATCGTGCTCCAGCGCGGAGGCCACGTGGTCGCCGTCAACCTCAGCCACGCCCCGGCAGCCGCGCCCCCACAAGGCGGGCTCGTCCTCGAGGCCCGCCCCGGCGACGGCGCTGACCTCGGTGTCATTCCAGCCCATGGCGGCTGGGTCGCCCGCGCCAGCTGACGAGCGCCCCCGGCCGCGATCACGCACAAACTCGATCCGGGGTTTGTGTTTTTGGGATCCGGGGGTAGGCTCCCCAGCGAGGAAGGAGAATGCCGTGAGAGCGCTTGGTAAGGGAGGGCTCACAGGCCTCGTCGCTGCTTTGGCGGCGGGGGTTATCGCTGGGTGCGGAGGGTCAAGCGGCCCGCCGACCCTGCAGTGGTACATCTTCCCCGAGCCGTCGGGATCGTTCGCGCACGCCGCGCAGGTCTGTTCGCAGGCCTCGGGCGGCAAGTACAAGATCGCGCTCAACACGCTGCCCACCGACGCCGACGGTCAGCGCCAGGAGCTGGTGCGCCGCCTCGCGGCCAAGGACAGCTCCATCGACATCATCGGCATGGACGTCACCTACACGCCGGAGTTCGCCGAGGCGGGCTGGCTGCGACCGTGGGTCGGCGCCAACCGGGCCGCCGCCACCAAGGGGATGCTCCCGGGACCGCTGGCCACAGCGACGTGGAAGGGCACGATCTTCGGCATGCCGGACAACTCCAACACCCAGCTCCTGTGGTATCGCAAGGACCTGGTCCCCACCCCGCCCACCACCTGGGCGCAGATGATCCAGGACGCCGTCAAGCTCGCCAAGGAGGGCAAGCCCCACTACATCGAGGTCCAGGGCAAGCAGTACGAGGGCCTGACCGTGTGGTTCAACACGCTCGTCGCGTCCCAGGGCGGCTCGATCCTCAAGGGCCCGACGACCGTCTCGGTCGGCCCCACGGCAGTGAAGGCGGCATCGATCATGCACGAGGTCGCCACCTCGGCGGGGGCCGACCCGTCGCTGTCCAACTCTGATGAGGGCAGCGCACGGCTTGCGTTCGAGAGCGGCTCGGCGGCGTTCGAGCTCAACTATCCGTTCGTGTATCCCTCGATCCAGGCTGACAAGCCCCAGCTCGCCAAGCAGATGGGCTGGACCTACTACCCCTCGGTGAACCCCGGCGAGCCCGCCAGAGTGACGATCGGCGGGTCCAACCTCGGCGTCTCGAGGTTCTCAAAGTACCCGGAGTTCGACTATGCGGCGATCAAGTGCCTCACCGATTCGGCCAATCAGAAGGTCGATGCGATCAAGGGCGGCCTGCCGCCCACCCTCGGCGCGCTCTACACCGATCCGGCGCTGACCAAGCCGTATCCCTTCAAGGCCCTGATCGCCAAGCAGCTCGCGACCGCGGGGATCCGACCCCAGACCCCGGCGTATGCCGATGTGACGATCGCCATCCAGAAGGCGCTTTCGCCGCCCGCATCGATCGACCCCACGTCCGTCCTGAGCACCTTGAATAGCCAGCTCAAGGCGGCCCTGAGTTCAGGAGCCCTGATTTGAGCGCGATACAAGCCACCGGGCAGGGCACCGCGACCGAGCAGACGCCGCGCCAGCGCCACCTGAGCGATCGGGTCAAGGCCGAGCGCCGCCTCGCGTACATGCTGATCGCGCCGGCGGTCATCGTGATGCTGTTGGTGGCGATCTATCCGATCATCAACACCTTCATCCTCTCGCTGCAGCGCGCGGACCTGCGCTTCCCGCAGGCCAACCAGTTCATCGGCTTTGACAACTACGGCTCCGTCCTCAGCTCACCGCTGTGGTGGGCCGACGTCGCGCACACGCTGATCATCACCGTCTTCTCGGTGTCCCTCGAGCTCGTCTTCGGGATGCTCATCGCGCTCGCCATGCACCGCGTCATCTTCGCCCGCGGCGCGGTACGGGCCGTCGCTCTGATCCCTTACGGGATCATCACCGTCGTCGCCGCCTACTCCTGGCGCTACGCCTTCGAGCTCGACTCCGGGTGGATTCCGGGGCTGTTCGGCATCAAGAGCGACCCCTTGGCCAGCACGACGGGCAGCTACATCGCGGTGATCATCTCCGAAGTGTGGAAGACCACGCCATTCATGGCCCTCCTCCTGCTCGGCGGCCTGGCGCTCGTCCCCGACGAGCTACACGAGGCCGCCAAGGTGGACGGAGCGTCCACCTGGCAGCGCTTCTGGAAGATCACGATCCCACTGATGAAGCCGGCGATCCTGGTGGCGCTGCTGTTCCGCACCCTGGACGCCATCCGGATCTATGACACGGTGGTGATCTTCAACAACGGGGCTCACAACACGGAGACGCTCTCTGTGCTGGCGTCAAACCAGCTGCTCAATCGTCTCAACCTGGGACTCGGGTCGACCGTCTCGGTGCTGCTGTTCGTCCTCGTGGGGATCATCGCGTTCCTATTCATCAAGGTGTTCGGAGCCGGCGCGAGTCCGACGGGGGGTGACTGATCATGGAGAGCACATTTCAGAAGCGGCTCGGCTGGTCGGGCGCGATCGTCCTGATCGCCCTGTTCGCGCTGATCCCGGTGGTCTGGATCATCTCGCTGTCGCTCAAGGACCCGACCACGATCGGCGACGGGAACTTCTTCCCCAGCAAGTTCACGACGGCCAACTACAGCAGCATCTTCAAGCAGTCGATCTTCACCGACGCGCTGCGCAACTCGATCGGCATCGCGCTCATCTCTACGGTTCTGGCGGTGTTCATCGCGTGCTTCGCGGCCTACGCGATCGCCCGCCTGGACTTCCCGGGCAAGAACGTCCTCCTGCTCGCGTCACTGGCCATCGCGATGTTCCCGCCGATCTCGCTCGTCGGCCCGCTGTACAACCTGTGGCGCAACATCGGCCTCTATGACACGTGGCCCGGACTGATCATCCCGTACATGACGTTCGCCCTGCCGCTGTCGATCTTCGTCCTCTCGACCTTCTTCAGAGAGATCCCGTGGGAGCTCGAACAGGCGGCACAGGTCGACGGCGCGACGCCGTATCAGGCCTTCGTGAAGGTGATCGCCCCGCTGGCTGCGCCGGGGATCTTCACCACGGGCATCCTGGTCTTCATGATCTGCTGGAACGACTTCGTGTTCGCGTCGACGCTCACGTCCACCAACTCGGCCGAGACGGTGCCTGCGGCGATCGCGGCCTTCCCGGGCGCCTCGCAGTTCACCGAGCCAATCGGCACGATCGCAGCGGCCGCCGTGGTCGTCACGGTCCCGGTCATCATCATCGTCCTCGTGTTCCAGCGCCGGATCGTCGCCGGCCTGACTGCGGGCGCCGTCAAGGGATAAGGAGAGCTCTCATGGCTGAGATCGCACTTGAGCACATCACCAAGCGGTACGGAGACGGCTTCGAGGCCGTCAAGGACCTCAGTCTCGACGTCTCCGACGGCGAGTTCATGATCCTCGTCGGCCCGTCCGGCTGCGGGAAGTCGACGGCGCTGCGCATGGTCGCGGGACTTGAGGACATCACCGGCGGCGAGTTGAAGATCGGCGGCAAGCTGATGAACGACCGCGCCCCGAAGGACCGCGACATCGCGATGGTCTTCCAGAACTACGCCCTGTACCCGCACATGACGGTGCGCGAGAACATGGGGTTCGCGCTCAAGCTGGCCAAGGTGCCCGACGCAGAGATCAACCAGAAGGTCACCGACGCCGCGAAGATCCTCGACCTCGAGGCGCACCTGGACCGCAAGCCGGCCAACCTCTCGGGCGGCCAGCGCCAGCGTGTCGCCATGGGGCGCGCCATCGTCCGCAATCCCAGCGCCTTCCTCATGGACGAGCCGCTCTCCAACCTCGACGCCAAGCTCCGCGTCCAGATGCGCACCGAGATCGCCCGCATCCAGCAGCGCTTTGAGACCACGACGATCTACGTGACCCACGACCAGACCGAGGCGCTGACGCTGGGTGACCGGATCGCCGTCATGCGCGCCGGGCTCCTGCAGCAGGTCGGCCCACCGAGCGAGCTCTACGGTCAGCCGAAGAACCTGTTCGTCGCCGGCTTCATCGGGTCGCCCTCGATGAACTTCCTGCCCGGCGAGATCGACGGCGACACCATCAAGACGCCGATCGGCACGATGCAGATCCCGGATGCGGTCCGCAGCCGGCTGGAGTCCGGGCCGGGCGGCGGTCGCGGCGGTGTCATCGTGGGCATGCGCCCGGAGGACTTCGAGGACGCCGGGGTCGTCGGCGACAAGGGGACCGGCATCACATTCAAGGCCAAGATCGACGTGCTGGAGTCGATGGGCTCGGAGTTCTACGCGTACTTCGTCGTGGAGTCCGAGCGCGTGTCGAGCCGGGAGCTCGACGAGCTCGCAAGCGATGCGGGCGCGGCGGATCTCCCCACGCAGAACGGGAGCCAGATCACGGCGCGCCTGGCCGCGGAAAGCACGGTGCGCCAGGGCCAGGAGACCGAGCTCTGGTTCAACACCGAGCACATTCACCTGTTCGACCCGGAATCGGGCCAGACCCTGCTCGGCACCAACGGGACCAGCGCGGCGGAAGCCCCAGCCCCCGCGCCAGCGTAAGCGCAGGGCGCGGTCGCGCCGACGCTCACGTAGAGACAACGGACGGCGGGTGCACCGCCGCTAAAGTCGCACGTCCATGCCCGGCACGCCGCGCTCCACCGGGATGCCCGGCCTCGACGCACAGACGGACTTCCTGCGCGCGCGACGGCGGGCGGCGCTCGGGGCGATGGTGGCGCGCCTGCGTGGCGAGCCCGACGACGTCCGCCTCATCCTGCCCTACGAGGAGGTGGTGGCGGCGCTCGGTTACATCAGCGAGCACTCCGCCGGCTCCGCCGTGGTCCCGCTCGATGCCATCGTCGGCACCGTTGACCGCGGACGCGACTTCGATCGCAGCTTCCGCCCCACCACGGGTCGCGTGCGCTCACGCTGGGAGCACATCGCCACGGCGATGCGACGCGGTGAGGCCATGCCGCCCGTCGACCTGGTCCGCATCGGCCAGATCTACTTCGTTCGCGACGGCCACCATCGAGTGTCGGTGGCCCGCGCGCTCGGCCGCAACGACATCGACGCGAGGGTCACCGAGGTGGTCACGCGAGTCGGCGCCGAACGGGCCATCACGCTGGAGGAGCTGCCCTTCAAGAGCCACGAGCGGGTGTTCTTCGAACGCGTCCCCCTGCCCGACAACGCGCGGACCGAGATCAAGCTCACCGATCCGTGGGACTATGGGCGACTCGCCGAGGCGGTGGAGGCGTGGGGCTTTCGCACCAGCCAGGATCGCGGCGAGCCAATCAACCGTCGCGAGACGGCGTACATGTGGCTGGAGAACGAGTACCGACCGGTGATCGAGATGCTGCGGGGCGCCGACCTCATCGGCACCATCACGGAGACCGAGGCCTATATGCGCGTGAGCGCAGCGCGCTACCGGCTGCTGCGCACGCACACCTGGGATGAGGACGTGCTTGCGGCCGTCGTCGACGAGCTCTCGCGCAAGAACCGGCGCCGGCGCAAGACCGACCGGGCGGAGCCGTGAGCCAGGTCAGCGCCACCAGGCGCTGAGAACGCGGCGCCAGTTCTCCCAGGCGATGGCGTCGAGGTCGGCGTCGCTGAAGCCGGCATCACGCAGAGCGTCGAGAAGCTTGGGCAGCCCGGTGACGTCCCCCAGCTCGTTCGGGATCCTGGTCCCGTCGAAGTCCGAGCCCAGCGCCACGTGCCGTACCCCGATCCGCTCGGCCACGTAGGCGGCGTGCTGGGCGATCACCGAGAGCGGTGTGTCGGCATCGTCGTTGAGGTCGGCGCGGATGAACTGGCAGCCGTAGATGATCCCGACAAGCCCGTCGGATGACCCGATCGCGTCCAACTGCTCATCGGTGAGGTTGCGGGTGCTGGCGGCCAGGGCGTGCACGCCGGAGTGGCTGGCCACCAGGGGCCCGGGCTCCGCGCGGGCGACGTCCCAGAAGCCCTGCGCGTTGAGGTGGCTGAGGTCGACCATGATCCCGAGCTCGGCGCAGCGGGCGACGAGTGCATGCCCGGCCGGGGTCAGCCCCGGGCCGGTGTCGGGACTGGCCGGAAAGACGAACGGGACGCCGTGGCCGAACGCGTTGGAGCGGCTCCACACCGGCCCCAGCGATCGCAGGCCCGCCGCGTACCAGTGCTCGAGCGCCTCGAGCTCGGGGTCGATCGCCTCGGCACCCTCGATGTGCAGCACCGTCGCAGGTGGCCCGTCGTCGTCGGCGTGGACGGCGTCCAGGTCGGAGACCGAGCGCACGATCCTCACGTGGCCGGCGCGCTCCATGGCGGCGAGCCGACCGGCAGCACAGGTCGCGGACGCGGCGGCCTCGAGCTGTGAGATCGGTCGGGCGGGCGCGTACTCGCGGACGCCGTCGTCGCGCTCCACCAAGGTCCAGTCGAAGTTCGGCGATTCGGTGAACACCGCGAAGATGCCGCCGCGCAGGCCCCCCGCGCGCATGCGCGGGAGATCCAGGTGGCCTCCGTCGCGGCCGGACACCAGCCCCGCGTGATCCTCGCGCGTGAGCGCGTCGTTGTGGCCGTCGAACACAGCAGTCATCGCAGCGACGCTATCGGTAACCTCCCCCTTCGGGAAGCTACACACGCGTAGCTGATGGCACGCCTCGATCGCCACCGGATGACCCCGCAGCCGCCCACGGACGCCGCCAAGCCCCGCCGACGCTATGCCCCACGGATGGCGCCGGAAAAGCGGCGAGAGCAGCTGATCGACGCCGCACTGAACGTGATCGTCGAGCAGGGTTATGAGGGCATCTCGATCGAGTCGATCGCGCGCATGGCCGGCGTCACCCGTCCGGTCATCTATGACCACTTCTCCAACCTGGGGCGCCTGTTGCAGGCGCTCATCGAGCGCGAAGAGACCTACGCGCTGGCCCAGCTCGACGACGTGGTCCCGACCGCCCCGCAGTCAGAGGGCGACGCACCCTCGACGTTCGCCTCCGGGGTGCGCCGCTTCCTCGATGCCGTGGCCAGCCGCCCCAACACGTGGCGCATCATCCTGTTGCCGCCCGAGGGCACGCCGGCGATCGTGCGCGAGCACGTGGAGACCAACCGCGCCCGGCTGCTCGCCCGGCTCACCGAGTTCGTGCGCCGGTCCGTGGCGCAAGCCGGCATCCAAGCCGACCTCGACATCGAGATCTGCGCCCGGGCGATCCTCCGGCTCAGCGAGGAGGCTGGCCGCATGGTCCTCACCGATGCCGAGCGTTTTTCCCCGGAGCGCTACGAGCGATTCGTCCGCACGGTCATGGAGCTCATCTGGTCAGGCCGCTGAGCGGCCCTTAACGCACGACGGGGATCCGCTTCCAGGATCCCCGTCGCCGCTGATCATCCTGCTGAGCGCCCACGGCCGGGTCGGACGCAGCCCAGGAAGATCACTTGCGACCGCTCAAACCCGGTCCGCCGGGCAAAGTTGCGACGATTGGTCCGTGGCCACCACGTCCATCGGAACGAACTGGTCGGGCAACTACGCGTACGGCGCGAGCGTGCTCCACCGCCCCCGCATGCTCGGCGAACTGCAGGGGTTGGTCGCGGAGACGCAGGCGCTCCGGGCGTTGGGGTCACGGCACTCGTTCACGTCGATCGCCGACAGTCCGGAGCTGGTGGCGCTGGACGGGCTGCCCGGGGAGATCGAGATGGATCGCGCGGGCCACACGGTGACGGTGCCGGGGACCACGACGTACGCGGCGCTGGCGGAGGCGCTGAACCGCGACGGCCTGGCGCTGCACAACATGGCCTCGCTGCCGCACATCTCGGTGGCGGGCGCGATCGCCACCGGCACACATGGCTCCGGCGATGGCAAGGGCAACCTGGCCAGCGCCGTGCGGGCGGTCGAGTTGGTGAGCGCGGACGGTGAGCTGCGGACGGTGGCCGCGGGCGATGCGGACTTCGAGGGCGTGGTCGTCGGCCTCGGCGCCCTTGGGATCGTGACCCGGGTGACGCTGGCGGTGCAGCCGTTCTACGAGATGCGCCAGCGCGTGTTCCAGGGGGTGCGGTGGGACACGCTGTTCGCGCGCTTGGACGAGATCTACGCCGCCGGCGAGAGCGTGAGCGTCTTTCACCTCTGCGGCGAGCAGACCGAACAGGTGTGGGTCAAGCGGCTCGCCGATGGGACGGGAGGCGAGGACGATGGCGACCTTGAGGACTTGCTCGGCGTCCGTTCCGCGACAGTCGAGCTGCACCCGGTGCTCGGCGGGGATCCCATCAACTGCACCGAGCAGCAGGGTGTGCCCGGGCCGTGGTCTGAGCGCCTCCCCCACTTTCGCTCCGGGTTCCTCCCCAGTTCGGGCGAGGAGCTCCAGTCCGAGTTCTTCGTCGCGCGCGGGGACGCGGTGGCCGCGATCGAGGCGGTCCGCGCATTGGGCGACGACATCGTCCCACTGCTGCTCATCTCCGAGCTGCGGACGATCGCTCGCGATGAGCTCTGGCTGAGCCCGCACGAAGGGCGCGACTCGCTCGCGCTCCATTTCACCTGGCGCCGCCTCCCGCCCGAGGTCGAGGCGGTGGTGGCGAAGATCGAATCCGCCCTGGCGCCGTTGCGCGCCCGCCCCCACTGGGGCAAGGTCTTCAGCGCGCGGGCCGACGCGATCGCCCCGCTCTATCCGCGGATGGCCGACTTTCTGTCGTTGCGCGAGCGCCTGGACCCCGAGGGCATATTTGTCAACGACTGGCTGCGCGGGAAGGTCCTGGACGCCGCATAGGCGTCATCCCCCAAGGCTTGGCATACTGATCCTTCCCCCTTGGGGGCGTAGCTCAGTTGGTTAGAGCGCCGGCCTGTCACGCCGGAGGTCGCGGGTTCGAGTCCCGTCGCTCCCGCTTCTTGCTGTCCCCGTAGGTTCCGGTAGTTAGGCCGCTCCACGCCGATATCGCCGTTTCATCGCCGGTGCGGGCAACGGTCCCGGGCAATGTTTGGTGGCCGCTGGCCTCCTCCAAGGGCTTGATCTGGTGGTGTGGGTGCCTCTCGTCCCGTAGTCGATCCACGTGCGGTGGGACGACGGGCTCGGATGCCTGTCGTCGCACCGCAAGTACCGCGACGGGGACCGGCGGATCACCCCGGCCGTGTCCGCCTCGCCACGCTTTCAAGGAGCCGACCCCACTGGCTGGACGGGCCCTTAGCGCGGATCGGGTCCATCGTCACCGGAAGCTCGTTGACGGGACGGCCCACTGGGCGAGCGACCTGGCGATCGCCTGCGTGGCAAACCACGCGTCCGTTGGGAGGCCTGTGAGCAGACGAAAGCGATCGCAGGAACTGGGTAGTGGAGACGCGGTTCTCGCCGAGAGCAGGGCGCGCGCGAACGGCGCCAAGTCCCCGCCCGCGCATATGCAAGCGGAGAAGATCGGCAACAGTTCCGGCAAGCCCCGCGCCGGGTCGCGCTGCTTATTCGTGGGGCGGCCGTTGGTGTCGCTTCCGGTCTCGGCGGCGACAGCGACGGGTAGTCAGATCGAGAGTGCCCTGGCGATGAGGAAGCGTAGGTCGCCACCGTCGGCGTGAGCCGCTCCTCCTCGAATAGTGGGGCAAGCCTGCCGGCCGGCGGGTGTGTCTCGCCATACGGCACGTTGCCTCACTGTCACCAGCCGCTCGATACGGTCGGGTCTAACTACCGCCCGGACGACGCGTGAACGCCGATCGACATAGCCCCAGGGTCGCACTCGCTGCGGCGAGCTTGGCGTTGGCGATCGTCGCGTGCGGAGCCTCCGCCAGGCCGCGTACCGGCGTCTCCCCGCTCAAGGAGGCACAGTGCATGCGCTCGCACGGCGTGCCGAACTTCCCTGACCCCAGTCCCGGCAGCCCGAGCGTCGTTCCCAACTGGATCAACCCAGACGCCCCCGCCTTCCTGTCTGCTCAGAAGGCATGCGCCAAGTTCGTGGGAGCCAGCGGGAGCCCGCGGGCAGCTCCGGCGAGCGAAAGGGTCGCGCTGCTCAACGTCGCGAGGTGTATGCGCGCCCACGGCCTGCCGAGCTTCCGCGACCCGACGACGTCCCCTCCGCCAGCCCCGGCGCCTGGCACCCATGCCGGTAACGCCGTCGGGATCGGCGGGGTGTATCTCGTGTTCCCACCTCAGTCACCGGCGCTCAAGCGGGCAGAGGCCGCGTGCGGGTTCAGGATCCCCTGACCTGTAGCGAGAGACCGCCATTCCCGCTTCCGGCATGGCCTCGACGCGGCGGCTAGGACTCCACGAAGCCTCGCGGCTTGCGCTTTTAGGGGCGGGCGTGGCCACACTCTCCGCTTGCTCCGCGGTCCGTCGGGCGTGATTGTCGCGGCAGGCGCGCGTGAGGCAGCGTTTGGCCGTGGGGTGGGCGGTACCGGGCTGTGCAAGAGCGGGGCCGGAGATTCCCAGTGACAGGCTGGCGGCGATCAGGATGCTGGCGGCCGCGTGTCTCATCTTGCCCGTTGATCGAGCCCGGGCACCCAATGGATGAGCGTGCGTCCCGGGGGATGGACGGAGGTATGACGGGGCACCGGGTCCGTAGGACGACGACATGTCGTCTCGTCATCTCGGCTGCACCGGTGACCGCGACCATCGCCGCCGCTCCCGGCCGCGCGACGGCGCCGGCCGGGCCGAATTTCACGCGCGGGCAGCCGATCGCACTTAGACTTTCACGCCGGAGTGCCGGGAAGCCTGGTCGGCGTGCCTCTATATGAGGGAGTCGCCGTGACCGCCACCCCAGCTGACCAGCCCCGCCCGTTGGACCGCCGTCTGAGCGGGCGCGGAGCAACGGTGGGCGGCCGATGACTGCCACGAGCGCTCTCCTGGGGGTCTTCGCGGCTGGGGTGGCGGTGAGCCTCGGTGCGAGCTGGCTGCTCGTGACGCGGCTTGAGCGCGTCGGGGCCAGGCTCGGATTCTCAGAGGCCCTCCTGGGGATGGTCGCCGCGCTGGCGGCCGATGCCCCTGAGATCACGAGCGCGGTGACCGCGCTCGCTGGACACCAGCCGAAGATCGGCGCTGGGGTCGTGCTCGGATCGAACGTGTTCAACCTCGCAGCGCTGCTCGGAGTGTCGGCGCTTGTCGCCCGCCATATTGTGCTGGATCGACGGGTGATCGAGCTCGAAGGCGTGGTGGCGCTCTGGATCGCGGTGGTCTGTGTCGCTGTGGTCGTTGGATTGACGTCACCCGCGCTTGGGCTGGTGGCGGTGCTGCTGGTGTTCGTTCCCTACCTCGGCGTGCTCGGTCTGCGCCACGACCGCCTTGGCAGACTCGGTCTGCCGCGGCGGTGGGCCCGGTGGCTGGCCGCGGCGATCCTCGAGGAGGAGGCCGAGCTCGAACCGGCGATCCATCCGCGACGCGGAGGCTCGAGGGACGCGGCGGGAGCGCTGGTCGCGGTCGTGATCGTGGTCGCTGCCAGCGTTGCGATGGAGAAGACAGCCTCGCGGCTGGGGGCGCGACACCACGTTCCCGACATCGTCGTTGGTGGCCTGGTCCTCGCCGCCGTGACCAGTCTGCCCAATGCGGTCGCAGCCGTGTATCTCGCCCGGCGCGGCCGGGGCGCCGCGACGCTCAGCACTGCGATGAACAGCAACGCGCTCAACGTGACCGTCGGTTTCCTACTCCCGGGCGCGCTCATCGGCATCGGGGCCGCATCTGCCTCGGCGACCCTGGTGGCCGGCGCATACCTGGGACTCACCCTCCTCGCCCTCACCCTTGCTTACGCCGGCCGTGGCCTCAGGCGCCGGGACGGCGTCCTCATCATCGTCGCGTACCTCGCGTTCGTCTCCGCGCTGCTCGTTGTCGCATAGCTATGCGCTCATGCGTGGCGGGGGACGGTGGTGCTGGCTGACCTGGGCGCTGGCCGCGGCGGCATGATCGTTGAGCTGCTCGTGGTGCTCAGCCTCACGATCAGCGGCCTGCGCCCCGGGTATCGGCGGCTCGCTGCTGACTCCGCTGCTGCTGGTCATCGGACCGTCCTGGTGCTCGCCACCGCGAATCCGCGGCTCGTGAGCATACGATCACGAACCTTCGTCGGATTCGTGGGCGTTCGCGCTGTCACCGCCATCTTCTATGTCGCCATTCTGGTCGGCGCCCACGCCATGCCCGCCAGTGAGCAGCACGTCGTGATGTGGACGACGATGGCCTGCGTATCACCTTGATTGTGGTCCACGGTCTCAGCGCCACCCCGCTGACCCAGAAGCTGCTGAGCCCTGCCGCCAGCGAGCCATGGGGTTTCGATTTTCTGGGAACGGGTGGGCGGCCCGGGGCTCAGCCGGGCAGGACCGAGATCGGCTCTTGCTGGTGAGCCGGCGCGCGGCCCGTGGGCACGAGCAGGATCACGCGTTCCCCGGCGCTGATGACGGTGTCGCCGTCGAGCGCGACGAGCTCGCGCTCCTCGGTGATGGCGACCACGAGGCAACCCGGTGGCCACGCGATTTCGTCGACCCGCTGCCCGGCCGCTGCTGAGTCGGCGCCGATCGTGAGCTCGACGATCTCGTAGCCGGTCAGCGGGGTGCTGGGCCGATGGGCGGCCAGCGTTGGATCGTCGGCGCCGAAGTCTGCGGCGATCGCGCCGCGCTCGATCGAATCCTGAGACGACCGCACAGTCTCGCTCAAGGCTTCGAGCACGTTCTGCCGAGTGAGCCAGCCTTCCAGGTGCTCGCGGTCAGCCGACAGCACCGGCAGGCCGGCGCCGCCGTACAGAGTGAGCTGGCGAAGGGCCTGCTCGAGCGTCTCATCGCCGAACAGCTCCTGGGGGCGGCGTGTGTCGGTCACCGTTCCGGCGAGGCGCTCCCACTGCGATTCGGTCACGGCGGCATCGTCGGACTCCGTCTCTTGGGCGGGGCGCAGTCGCGCCGCGGTGGCAGATCGCGGGACGGGTTGCATGATGTCGGCGATCGTGAGGGTCTGCAGCACGTTGGCCGTCTTGGGTCGTTCGATGTCGATGCCGCGGCGCAGCAGCTTGGTGGTGTAGACGCTGCCGTAGGAGATGTATTTGGAGACTGCGGCGGCGATCCCGCAGGTGAGCATGATCGGGAGCGTCAGAGTGAAGTTGGCGGTCATCTCCGCGACGCTGGCGATGGCGGTCAGCGGCGCTTGGGCAGCGGCCGCGAACACGCCGCCCATCGCGACCACGGCGTACAGCGCCGGGGGGCCGACCGCCGACCCGAAGAGATGGTGGACGAGCGTGCCGAACGCCATCCCGGCCATCGCGCCGATGAACAGCGATGGTGCGAACACGCCGCCGGACCCGCCGATCGACAGGGTGAGGCTCGTGGCCAGGACCTTGCTGACCAGGAACAGCAGGATCAGACCGACGACGACGTGACCGCCGATCACGTCGTTCATCACCGGATAGCCGACGCCGTACATCTGGGGGACCGCCAGCAGCAGCGCCCCGAGCGCGACGCCACCGACCGCCGGACGCGCCCACTCGGGCCGGCCCTTCCACAGCTCGTCGACGAAGTCCTCCAGCCAGTACAGGAACGTCTTGAACCCGATGCCGATCAATCCGGCCGCGACCGCGAGGACCACGACCAGCAGGTAGGTGGTGTCGTTGGTCACCAACAGCCCATGGGGGATCATGCTGAAGAACGGCGCTGACCCGAAGATCGCGCGGCTGATGACATCGCCGGTGACAGCCGCGAGACCGGTCGCGACCAGCGCATCGAGTGAGAACTCGCGCAGCACGATCTCAAACCCGAAGAACAACCCCGTCAGCGGGGCGTTGAACGTGGCCGCGATCCCTCCGGCGGCTCCACACGCGACGATGATCCGCAGCCGGCTCTCAGACATCCGCACCAGCTGACCAAGCGTCGAGGCCAGCGCCGAGCCGATCTGGACGATCGGGCCCTCACGCCCGACCGACCCACCGACACCGATCGTGATCGCGGATGCGACCGCCTTGACGATCGTCACCGGCGGCCGGATCCGCCCGCCGTTCTCGGCGACGGCCAGCATCACCTCGGGCACGCCATGCCCCCGCGCCTCGCGAGCGAAGCGATAGATCAGCGGACCGTAGATCAGACCACCCAGCACCGGGACCACCAGCACAAACCAGATCCCCAACCCCGGCAGATGCGCGCTCGCAGCGTGACCCTGCTGACCGAACTGGTCATGACCGGTCACCAGCCAGGTAGCGCCAAACACCATCTCGCGAAACAACGCGGCGCCAAGACCCGCCCCGGCCCCGACCACCAGCGCCATCGCCACCAGCCCGAGCCGATTGCCTCCCAGCCACCTCGTCACCGCACCGATCACCGACGGCCGCGCGGAGCTGGCACCCTGGAGGCTGCCCGAGTCAGTCACCATCGAGATCCCACCCGAGCGACCAATCCTGCTCGGGTACCTCGCCTGCCGCGTCGGCAAACGCCCGCAACGCGCGCACCACGCGATCGCGGTGAGACGCCGGCATCCTGCCCACGATCGCCGCGATCTCCACCCGCCGCCGCCGACTGACCTCGGCAACCAGCTCAGCGCCGGCAGCGGTCAAAGAGACCCGCACCACGCGGCGATCCTGCTGAGCGCGACGGCGAGTCACCAGCCGCTTGCGCACCAGGCGATCACACATACGCGTCGCCGTCGACCGATCAACCCCCAGAGCCGCAGCCAGATCAGCCAGACGCCGCGGGCCCCGAGAGGCCAACTCCACAAGAAACCGGTACTGCGGCAGCGTCACATCCTCAGCAACGCTGGCCAGCGAACGGGCCGCGACCGCCACCAAAGCCCGACTGGCCCCCAACACCGCATCGACCAGCCGGTCGCTGGCCGGCTCGGTGACGCCTTGCGCCTCGGCGGAAGATGACGAAGGCATTGAATGCATGCATCTATCATTGCATAATGCAACCAAATAGGTCGGCCGCCCCATTCTCGACAGGCGAACGTAACGCTGGTCCGGCTGGGCTGGCCCTGACGGAGTTGCCGTATCCGCAGGCTGCCGAGAACGATGTCATCGTGCGCGTGTATGCCGCTGGGTTTACCCGTGGGGAGCTGGCTTGGGCGGGGACGTGGACTGATCGTGGCGGCCGGGACCGGACGCCGAGTGTGCCCGGGCATGAGGTGTCGGGTGTCGTCGCCGAGCTGGGGTACGGGACCACCGGCCTGACCGTCGGGCAGCGAGTGTTCGGGCTGGCCGATTGGACGCGCAACGGCACGCTGGCGGAGTATGTAGCGGTGGAGGCGCGCAATCTTGCGCCGCTGCCAATGGGCGTCGAGCATGCCGTCGCCGCTGGTGCAGTGATCTCCGGACTGACGGCGTGGCAGGCGCTGTTCGACCACGCCCACCTCCTCGCCGGGCAGACCGTGCTGATCCATGGCGCCGCGGGCGGCGTCGGCTCGATCGCTGTGCAGCTTGCCCGTCAGGTCGGCGCCCGGGTGATCGGAACCGGCCGGGCCGCCGACAGAGACCGTGCGCTCGGTCTTGGCGTCGATGAGTTTGTGGACTTGGAGACCGACCGCGTGGAGGACGCCGCCGAGGTCGATGTGGTGTTCGACGTGATCGGGGGGGAGATCCTGCAGCGTTCGACCGCGCTCGTGCGCGCCGGCGGCACGCTCGTCACCATTGCCGAACCGCCCACGATCCAGCCTGAGACCGGGCGGGCGATCTTCTTCGTCGTTGAGGCCGATCGCTCCCAGCTCGCCGAGCTCGCCCAGCGGCTGCGTGACGGACGGCTGACTTCGAATGTGGGGGCAGTGCGGCCGTTGGCCGAAGCTCCCGCCGCGTTCGGTCCCGACGCTCCGCGTGTGTCGGGAAAGACGATCATCCGAGTCACCGAGGGCTGGTAGTCGACGGCGATCGACGACGTTGCTGGCACCGCTGCGCGAGTTGCGCGTCCTTGACAATGCAGGTGCCCGTCGCACTCGCGTCCGAGGCCCGAGATTCGCCAGTCTCGACACCGTCGGATCGGGCTTGGAGCAGCAGTCTCGACGGGCAGTTTCAGCCGTCTTCGTTGGGGATCGACGAGCGGACGGGTTCGGAGCTGGCCACGAGTCCGGGGCGGCCCCGCCGACGTCGCACAAGCCAACGCTCAGTGAACAGCATGTCGGGTCGCGAATCCTGAATGTCAAGCCGGGTTCCTCGGTCAGGATCGGGCGGCTAGTCCTCCCGTACTCGGACTCGGAATCAGCCGGAAGCCGGCAACGGGGAGGTCGCGACCGGCTGCGCACCGTCCACGCGCGTCCGCCGACGTTCCGACGCCGCCCATGCGGCCATCGCGCTGCCGGCGTAGATCCACCCGAGCAGGACGTCGAAGAAGTAGTGCTCGCCCGTGGCCATGAGCGTCAGTCCCATGGCCAGGGGATAGAGCGCAAGCAACGGCCGCACCGCGCGGGGCACCCGAGACCAGAGGAACAGCGCCACCAGCATCGTTAGCGCCGAGTGAAGCGACGGCACCGACGCGACCTCGTTCGCACTTGCCTGGCCCTCATTGAACAGCTCGACCGTACGGCCTCCGATGAGCTGCCAGCCGTCTGCTGTGGTGCGGGTGACGCCGTGCAGCAGACCCAGGTTGGCGGCCATCCACGGCGGGGCGGCCGGGAACGCGATGTAGGTGGCGACGCCAGCGGCGAAGAGGGTGACGATCCGTCGGGCGAAGCGCACGAACTCCAGCCGGTCGCGCGTCCACAGCAACCCCGCGACGACGAACGGGACGATGAAGTAGGACGTGTAGATCACCGTGAACGCGACGTCGACCCAGTTGACGACCCTCGGGTTGTTCACGTGCGCCTGCAGCCACTGGGTCGGCGTCGTGCCGAAGAACAGGAAGCGGTCAAAGTCGATCATCGGGCGGACATGGACGCCGATCCCGAGTGAGTCGGCCGCGCCGCGCGTGAAGTCGTAGGCGCTCAGCAGGATCATCATCGGCAGCCAGTCGCGCGCGAGCCGGAGTACCTGGCGCGATGGCCGGCCAAGCAACGCGCAGGCGAGCGCCCCGCACACCCAGGCAACGACCAACTCGCGCTGCACGGGAACCCCATAGTGAGCGCACCAGACCCCGAGGAAGATGAAGTACAGGGCGAGGATGCCGCGGCGCAGCGCCACCCAGTGCCTGAAACCTGAGTCGGCGGCGTCCTCGCCGTCGACGGGTGCCAAATCGGTCACCGTCACCTAGGAGAATCTAATCCCCCGCGCCCGTCGGCCGACCAAGAGGACTCACGACCTTGAGTCGGTCGTCGGTGGGCGACCTCGTCGCACCACCAACGCTGATCAAACACGAATGGAGGCGCGCATCTGGCGAGGAGCTGGTCGCTTCGCATCACTGGCGGCGGATTGCCATGGCGCTAAGCCCGGGCGTAGCCGTTGGCGTCCGCGATCGGCTGCGATACTGAGGGCCTGTTCCGGATGTTCTCAGAGCCAGCGCGCGAGGCGATCGCGCGCGCGCAGGCCGAGGCCCGGGAGATGGGACACGACAGTGTCCAGGTCGAGCACCTGCTCCTCGGGCTGTTCGCGGATCAAGCCGGAATCTCGGGCCGCGTGTTCGCGGACTTCGGGCTCACCGTTGACCGGGCCCGGGGTCAGGTTCGAGCGTGGCTTGGCGCCGCCCTCAGTTCACTTCCAGAGGGGCGACTGCCGTTCTCGCCCGAGGCCAAGGAGGCACTGAGGTTGGCGAACCGGATTGGCATGGGTGCGCCAGGGATCGAGCACATGCTGATTGTGATGGTGCGTCGCGGCGACGGCGGCGCGTGCGAGATCCTGCGTGCGCTCGGCGCCGATCCGCACCGAATTCGGTTCGAGACCAAGAGCGGGCCTGGCCGTCTAGCTTCCCAGAGCCGCGCGGGAGATCAACTGGCGAAGTGCGGCACGTTGGTTCTGTGCCGCTCGAGAGTCTCATCGACCTCGATTTCGGGGACTGAACAGACCCAGGCTTGCCCTGCGTCCCGCTGGTAAGCGCCTCGCGGAGATCCCGCTGTCGCACTGTCCATCGACCATCGGACGTTCCGGGCGCCGTTGAACCTCGTCGGCGAGTCCAGGCCGCATCGCAGCAGGGAACGCTCGGCGGACAACGTGCCGGTGGCCGGAGAGTGTGCTCTTCGATCGAACCGGCACGCTCGGGTTCGACGTTCCGCAGAGACCGAGTCGGCTGGCGCTGGCGCTGGCGTGTGGGTGCTTTGCGCGAGAACGGATGCAGGGGCGCTGCGTTGAGGTGGTCACGGTGGCGGGCGGCGCTCGGAACTTGCAGCGCCGGACTTTCGACAGGAGGCCTGCATGGCGCTGGCGGGTCGTCGGATTTCTTTGCGACGGAGTTTGACTTTGATCCGCAAAGTATGTTTACTTTGAAGCGCAAAGTAATCGAAGGGAGCATCCCGTGCAAGGAACATTCGACAACGAACCGATCGATGTCGCCGATGATGGCGAGGCGTTGGACCCCCGCCAGGCGGCGGCACTCCTCGCTCAGAGCACGCGAGACGCGCAGCGCGAGTTCGACCCGCGCCCCCCTGTTCTGATGTCGTTGATGGGCGCCGTGGTCCTCGCCGCCTACGGCGTGCTTTGGCTCTCAACGCGCGGACAGCACCCCTACAGTGGTCCGAGCGGCGGCGCGATCGTGTTGACCTACACGGTCGTCGTGGTCACGTCGGTCGTCATGGTGAAGCTCCACCGGCGCGCGAGCAGCGGCGTTCGCGGCCCCTCGATCAGACAACAGCGGGTCGAGGGGGCCGCGCTCGGGTTGTCGATTCTGGGTAGCCCCATGATCCAGGGCGCGATGTACCACTATCACGCAAGCCACACGATCGTCTACGGCGTGATCCCGGCCGCCGGGCCGCTGATCATCATCGGCACGACCGTGCTGGGGATCGCGGGCATCAAAGCCGACTGGCCGGCGTTCTGGGCCGCGCTCATCATCGTAACCGCCGGGATGACCGCGCTGTTCGTCGGACCCTCCGGCGCGTGGCTGGCGGCCGGGATCGGGTGGTTCATCGCCGTGATTGGCTTTGCCGTCGTGCGCGCGAAGCTGCAGGCACGGCAGGAGATCACATGGGCACCGACACCCTCGACCCCGTGATCCACGCCCCGGCGCGGCTGCGGATCGCCGCGACACTCGCGGCACTGCCCGCCGGGGACACGCTCTCCTTCATCCGCCTGCAGGACATGCTCGATCTCACACCCGGCAACCTGATCACACACCTCCGCAAGCTCGAGGACGCCGGCTACCTAACAAGCGACACGACAGGCAATGGGCGAGCATCGCGCACCTCGATCGGCCTCACCGACCAGGGCCGCGCCGCGCTCGCGACCTACACCAACACACTCCGCGAATTACTGGGCAAGCTATAGACCCCATCAACACCGCCAACCTCGACGTTGACCCTCCTCGCCATGGCTGCCGGACAAACCGGGCGCACCGGAAATTGTTAGTGCTGCGCTCCAGTCACGGGCCCTGGCCCTGAGTCAAATCGGTTGCGCGGACACGGCCCAGGCCGGCAGACGGCCTCCTGCGCGCTCGGCATCGAGCCGCGCTTGAAGGCCGGCGCAACCCTCTGCTTTGCCCGACAGCCACGGCTACAAGCAGTAGCCCGTGCCGGCCTCCCACGCGTCTCAAGTCGGATCGGCAACCGGGCACTTCGGAGTGTCGCTGGGGCGTCCGCCGCCGTGACCGTCTCAGATGCCGAACCCTCAGCGAACATCGCGTCGCCCCGGTCCTAGAACGGGCAGCGTGGAGATCGGCCAGGGCTTATCGTTCTGCTTTGGCTGCAGCGTGCGTGGTGATCGGGTGCGGACGCGGCGCTGGAGGAGCCGGAGCCGCTTGGCGATCGGTTCGGGCGGTTCACCCGTTGGGGGTGATGGCGGTGGGCGTCGTGGCTGGTTCAATCACGATGCGTGAATGGGGCCGATCTCGGTCTTCAGCTCCAGCGTCCAATCTGAGAAAGGGCCAGCATGAGCGAGAAGCAGCCGAACATCTTCTTCTTCTGGGACAACTTTGGCTGGGGTGAGCTGGGCTGTTACGGCGGCGGGGAGCTGCGGGGCGCGCCGACCCCGAAGATCGACAAGCTCGCGCAGGAGGGCACGCGGCTTTTGAATTTCAACGTCGAGGCGCAGTGCACGCCAAGCCGCTCGGCGCTGCTGACCGGCCGCCATGCGATCCGCTCGGGTACTCAAATCGTGCCGCTCACGGGCCAGGCGGACGGGATGACCCGCTGGGAGGTGACGACCGCGCAAGCGCTGTCAGACGCCGGGTATGCGACCGGGATGTGGGGCAAGTGGCATTTGGGCAGCGATCCGGAGACCCGCAGTCCGATTGAGTTTCGGCTTTGATGAGTCGGTGTGGTGTCCGCGGACGGCCGATGAGGTGCTGTGGACGATGCAGTCCTACTTCCCCGACGGGCCGGTGACCTCCGCCCCGTATTCCGGCGAGGAGACGATCACCGTTGAGCCCCAGCCGATCCTGTCGAAGAAGAAGGGCGCCAAGACGGAGGTCATCGCGACGTATGACGCCGAGTTTCGGGCGGGGTTTGATCGCAAGATCACCGAGTGGGCGATCGACTTCATGGGCCGCTCGCATGGGCGAGCCAGCCGTTTTACACGTACCTGCCCTACACCCAGGTGCACGTCCCGCCGATCCCCGATCCGGAGTACGCGGGCAAGACCAGACGGGGTAACTGGGCTGATCTGCTGACCCAGATGGACGACTTCACCGGCATGATCCTTGATGAGCTCGACCGGCTCGGGATCGCCGACGACACGATCGTGGTGTGGAGTTCTGACAACGGCGCCGACGCGTCGTATCGCTTTCCCGCGGGCGATCCTGATCAGTTCGGCGGGCAGTGGCAGGGGTTCTCGGGGCCATGGCGCGGCGGCCTGTTCACGACGCTTGAGGGGTCGAACCGCACGCCATGCATCGTCCGCTGGCCCGGCCGGGTGCCGACTGGCCGGGTCAGCAACGAGATCGTGCACGAAGTCGACTGGTTCACGACGCTGCTGCTGGCGGCCGGCGCCGATGTTCCCGGCGACCGGCAGATCGACGGGATCGACATGCGCGACTTCCTGCTCGGCCCCGCCGAGGAGTCGGGTCGGGACACGATCCTGTACTTGCAGGGCAACCGGCTGCAGTCGGTCAAGTGGCGACAGTGGAAAGCCCACCTGTTCCAGCAGAACGAGCCGGAGGCCGCATGGTCGCCGTTCAACGTGCCGAACATCCACAACCTCGAGTGGGACCCGCGAGAGGAGAACCAGGTCATCTTCCCCCACGCGTGGGTGCTGCATCCGATGGCCGCGGCGGCGGCCGCGTTTCTCAAGACGCTCGTGATCGAGCCCCCGATCAAGCCCGGGACGCCAGATCCCTACCAGCCGCCCGAGCCGGGTGAGCTGCGCACCGAGGAGCACCTCCAGCTCGGCGTGATCACCCAGTACGTCACCTCGCTCGTCAGAACCCACGACGTTGCGCCGCCCCCCCACCACGGGTTAGGGGTCCAGTTGGGATAGCACCCGAGCGTCCTACGAGCGCGAACCAGCGCCCCGGCGGTTACGACCCCAAGCCGACCAGCCCGATCGTCCGCTTAGCGAGGGGAACCTGGTGCGGCGATTGTGCCTTTCCAAGGAGAAGAACTCAGCGCGGATCCACTTTGATCACCGCGCCAGCCTCTCTCCGCCCGGGAGATCCACGCTGCTACGAGTAGGAGCGAGACCCGTAGCAGAAGCACATCGACAACCGGACACTTCGGAGTGTCGCTGGGGCGTCGGCCGCCGCCAGCCCGACCGTCGCAAAAGCCCATCCGCGGGTTCGCGCGGTGATCGCAACACCCGCCCAAATCGAGGGGTTTTCTGAGCTATCCGTGCTTGGTGGTTGAGTAGCGCGCCGGTCGTCGCGACGTCGAGCCCGTAGGGCGAGGCGGGAGCGGCGATCGGCGCGCTGTCCGACCCGGAGCCGGGGCCGCGAAGTCCTCTTGATGGCTGGCGGGTGAACGGAGGCGTTGATGGCGCGGTTTTCTGACCGGATGGTGTCGGAGATGGTGCAAGTGTTCTGGGCGGCGATCGCGCGTGGCGAGTTCGTCACCGCCGCGGCTGCGGAGGCAGGTACCTATCGCGAGAAAGGCACTCGGTGGCTGATCGCTGAGAACGGGATACGCCCGCGCCGAGGGCGCAATCTCAAGGGGCGGTGTTTGTCGTTTGCTGAGCGCGAGGAGATCGCAGTGGCCCGCGCGGGCGGGGAGTCGATGCGCGCGATCGCTCGCCGGCTGGGGCGCAGCCCTTCGACGATCAGCCGCGAGCTGGCCCGCAACGCCGATCGGGGTGGTGGGTATCGCGCGACGACCGCGCACGCGCTCGCCTATCACCGCGCCAGCCGACCCAAGCCAGCCAAGCTGGCGGTCAACCAGCGGCTGCGCCAGCGGGTGGAGGAAGATCTCAGACGGCGCTACTCGCCCGAGCAGATCGTCGGTCGGCTGCGCCGCCAATTCCCTGACGAGCCGGAGATGCGGGTGTCGGCCGAGACGATCTATCAATCGCTCTATGTCCAGTCGCGCGGGGCGTTGCGCCGCGATCTGACCAAGTGCCTGCGCACTGGGCGAGCGTTGCGGCGCCCGTGCCGCCAGGTCGGCAGACGCCGAAATCAGATCCCGGACATGATCAACATCACCGAGCGTCCTGCTGAGGCCGATGACCGCGCTGTCCCCGGCCACTGGGAGGGCGACCTGATCATCGGCAAGAACAACCGCACCGCGATCGGCACGCTGGTCGAGCGCACCACCGGCTACACGATGCTGGTGCACCTCCCCGACGGCTACGCCGCCGAGCAAGTCCGTGACGCGCTCACCGAGAAGATCAAAACGATCCCCGACATTCTCCGCGCGTCACTCACCTGGGACCAGGGCATCGAGATGCGCGACTGGCAACAAGTGTCAGTCGCCGCCGACATCGACATCTACTTCTGCGACCCCCACTCGCCCTGGCAACGCGCGACCAGCGAAAACACCAACGGACTGCTACGCCAGTACTTCCCCAAGGGCACCGACCTCTCCGTCCACAGCGCGCTCGACCTCGACTGGGTCGCCACCGAGCTCAACGACCGACCCCGCAAACGCCTAGGCTTCGCGAAGCCGATCGAAGAGATCGGACCACTACTGTTGCGATAACCGCCTGACTCCGCCCAACGCTCATTGCGACCGGCGGGCAAAGCTCTGACCTTCGCGTTTTAGTAGGAGCCGGCCCGGGCCGATACCCCTGGTGTGTGCCAGTCGGCGGCGAATCTCCCCAGCCGGCCAGCTGGCCGGAAGTATTCGCGGGTGGACGGCCAGTCGTGAGGGCCAGGGTGTTCGGACCGAGCCTTACGGACGGTTGCGCATGACGGCTGCTGCTGGCCAGTCGAAGCATCGCCGGATCTACAGATCCTCCAGCACAGCCAGGTGGGCCATCGGTGCGAGCGTGGCGACGATCGGCTTCGGGGTTCTTGCCGCCGTGCCTGGGGACAGCCAGAGCCTGGGGTTCGTGATGACGCCGTTGCTCGTGCTCATAAGCTGGCGCATCTGGGTTGTCGGGATCCGCGTCGATGCGAATGGGATCAAGGTCGTCGGGTTTTTCCTCTCGCGGCGGTTCAGGTGGGTCGAGATCGATCACTTCGCGGTGTTGCCGCTGGGCGGTTACCCGTACGTTGGTCACGTGGTCCTTCGTGACGGCAGAAAGGTCGGTGCCTATGGGATCGACTCTCCGGGTCGTCCCAAGTCCAACGCAGAGCAGTTTCGCCTCCAGGTGGAGCGGCCGGTCGATGATCTCAATCAGGTTCTGGCGGAGCGCCTCAGGGTCATGTCAGCCCGCTGAACCCAAGGTCCGGTCGTCGGCACGGGCGGCGCCGCGGTCTCAGTTCCCATCGGCAACCGGGCACTTCGGAGTGTCGCTGGGGCGTCCGCCGCCGCCGTGACCGTCTCAGATGCCGAACGATGATTGCGACGAGGCCGGGTGCGGACGGCGCGTCGACCGACAAGCCGTACGCTGTTGACGTGTTCGGGAAGAGGCGGGCCAGACCTCAAAGGGCATCTCCGAAGGCAAAACGCCTCGCTCGGTTCCGGCGGTTGGTCGGGCTCCGGCTGGACGAAGCCCAGGCCCTTGCTGAGGCGCGCGGCGTCGTTCTGCGCGATCTTCCCGACGACCACGAAGAGGACCCGCGAGTCGGGTTGACGGCTGATTTTCGCCCGAACCGCATTACGGTCCGGACCAGGTGGGGCGTTGTGCGCCACATCATCGGAGTCAGATGAATGGCGTGGGGCGTCTATCTATCCAGCCTTCGCGCCCCGCCGGTGTGATCCGCCAGCGAGCGCGCCTGGGAGGCTCTCCAGGCTGCTATCGGCCAGCAGACGAGACCGTCTCAGCAACCGAAAGCCTCATCGCGACGAGGCGCCGCGGCGGAATCTTGGCTAAACGCGGTTGCCGGCAGCCTGGTCGGCCTTCGCTAGGTTCCCCGGATGATTCAGTGCGCGCTCAATGGTGACTTTGGTCAAGCGGACCATCCGGATGTGCCGGTGACGCTCGAGCGGTTGTTGCTCGACGCGCGCGCGTGTTGGGAGGCGGCTGCAGCCTCGGTCCATCTTCATCCGCGCCGCGCACGTGATGGGACTGAATCGCTGGCTGCGGATACCCACGATGCCGTGGTGGCGGCCGTCCGTGCAGCCGTTCCGGGCCTTGAAATCTCGTGCTCGACCCAACAGGACATCGATATCGGGGATGCGGCTGACCGGTCTGAGGCTGTTCGCGCCTGGCGTGATCCACCGGACGTCGTTTCGCTGAACCTCGCTGAGGCGGGCACGATCGAACTCGGTCACGTTCTGTTGGAGTGCGAGATCGGAATCGAGGCAGGCGTGTTCACCCTCGCAGACGTCGACGCGCTGCTACGTGCGCCGTGGGCCGCGATGGTGCACCGAGTCCTCGTCGAGGTGATTTTTGAACACGATGACGCCCGCGCGGTGTCGCTGGCGCAAGCCATCGACGAGCGGGTCGCCGGGCTAGGCCGCCCGCGTTTGTGGCATGGCGATGCTCGCGCTAACTGGGCAGTCGTCGACGCTGGGATTGCCATGGGAATGGACGTGCGCGTCGGTTTGGAGGACACGCTGTTTGACAGGGACGGCACGCCCGCGCCCTCCAACGCCGAACAAGTGGCTCAGATCATGGCCCTGCTGCCTTAGCCCCTTCCTTCTGTCACCCGCCCTGTGAAAGCGCGGTCTGAGCGGTGCCGCCGAAGTCACCGAGCCGAATCAGGTCGGCATCGCGAGCCCGCTACATGAGCAAGCCTCATGACGCAAACCGATCCGCTCACGTGAAGCTCCGCGCGCTCGAGCTGCGCGCCGGCGCCAAGCCGCGCACGAAAGCGGCCACCGGCATGCGGTCAGATTACTTCTTCTTCTTTTTCGGCTTCTTGGCCTTCAACACAGTGACGGTGACCGTCTTGATTGTCTTACCGCCAGAGCTGACGGTCACGATCGCCTTGAGCTTGCCGAACTTCGAGAGCAGTGCTCGCCCCGTCGCATTGAGCGTGAGCGTCAGTGTCTTCTTCTTGGCTGCCGCAAGCGTCACGCCGCCGCTCGCGACCACGACCGTCTTCGTCGTGGTGCGCACCTTCCTCTTTTTGCCCGCAGTGATCGCGGTGATCGTCCGGCCCTTGCGATGCTCCTTGACCGTGGCCTTCAAGGTCACCCTGGCGCACGCCGAGCCGCCCGCCGGGCAAGAGAGCGCCACGGTGATCTTGACGTGACCACCCGAGATCGATCCAAGCCGGACAGTCGGGTGAGCCTTCGTTGGTGGAACCACGACCGGCGGCGGGACGATGACCGGCGGCGCGACGGTGCTGCCGGACCCGAACACGTACGCCGCGCCGTGGTCTGCGGTGCTCGATTCCGCGTCATGTCGAGGCGCACCGGCGACGATCGTCGTGCCCGAGACAGCGATCGAGTCGCCCAGGTTATCGACGGTGTCGCCATCGCTTGCGGTCAGCTCAGCGGCGAAAGCACTCGTGGTCGCCCAGCCGCCGGCAGGCTGGGTGTACACGTACGCTGCGCCTTGGCCGGCGTGGCCCGCGATTTCACGCTGGCGCGCGCCGGCGACGATCGTCGTGCCAGAGATCGCGACCGAGTAACCGAGCTCGTCGCCGGATTGGTCGTCTGAGGCGGTCAGCTCGGCCGTCTGGGTTGTGCTCACCCACGGGCCCGTGGTGGGCATGACGAACACATAGGCTGCGCCCTGCGTCGGGCTCGAGCCCACCTCGTGGTTGTCTGCGCCGGCCACGATCGTGTTGCCCGACACCGCGACTGACAAGCCGAGCTGGTCGCCGCCGCTGGGGTTAGGGTCGCTTGCGGTCAGGTTGGCGGTCTGGGTCTGGTTGCCCGACCACGGCCCCGGGAACACGAACGCCGCGCCATGCTGATGCCCACCCGGCGCGTACAGGGGCGCGCCGACGACGATCGTGGCGCCCGAGATCCCGACCGACCAGCCGAATTCATCCCCATTGGTAGGAGGTGCCTGCTCGGTCAGCTCGGCGACCTGAGTATGCGGACCTGACCAACCCCCCGCAGGCTCGTTGAACACGTACGCCGCGCCGTCAGAGGGAGACGTGGGATCAAACGGCGCGCCGGCAACGATGGTGGCCCCTGAGATCGCCACCGACCATCCGAGCTCGCCCCCAAGCGAGCTCTCGGTGCCCGGAGAGCCGGCGACGGTCAGCCGCGCGTTCGGCGTGCTTGTGCTCGTCCAGGTGCCGGTAGTGGTGAATACGTCGACGGTGCCCTGACTGTTCGTCCCGTTTCCTGGTATCTCGCTTCCCGCGGGCGCGCCGGCGACGATCGTGTCGCCGTCGCTTGAGATCGCCACCGAATAACCCAGCTCCACGTCGGGACCCAGAGCGGAGTCGGTCAGCTCAGCGGTTTGGGTCGCGCTCGCCCACCCGGCGGCCGGCATCTGAAACACGTATAGCGCACCGCTATCCGCGTTCGAGTTCGCTGCGTGGAACGGCGCGCCGACGACAACCGTGTTGCCCGAGGTCGCGACCGAGTAACCGAACCTGTCGCCGTTGTCTCCGTTGGCGCCGACGCCGTCACTCGGGTTCAGCTCCGCCTGCTGTACGAATGGGTCGATTCGGAGCGGATATCGCGCGCCGTGATCGTTGACCCGCACGAGGACGCGTCCGTTGCGCACTTGGAGCCAGGCGCGCAGACTCCGACCGCGAGCATCAGTGGCCCGCAGGCCGGCGTAGCGCAAGCCCCCCGGCAGCAGCACGGTGCCGTGGTCGAGCCGCGCGCTCCCGGACATGGCGAGCGAGAGCATCAATGCGCCCGATCCCGCCGGTCGTGAGGCGATATCGAATCCCTGCTCCAGTCCCAGCGGCCCGTTCGTCCACCACTCACGCACCGGGCCACGCGCATAGGTGACGCGGTCAGCGCTCGCGATCGGCGAGCCCGGAGCGAGTGCCCGAAGCGCGTTCGGGCGCCCGAACGCCTCAAGAGCGATGGCGAACCGCGCGGAGCCCGCCGTGACAGCTATCCCTGAGCGGCCGAACCGTGCGACGAGCTGCTGCGCCGGATTGTGCGCCACCAGCCCGTGAATCTGGTACGCCGACTCGTCACGCCCCAACGCCGCCGAAACCGGAGCCTGCGCCGCTGCCGGCATGCTCAGCAGGCCGGCCCGTGCCTGAGAGCGATGCGTACCCGCCGCGTGCTCGGTGCGCATCCCATGACGCGCCGGAAGCGCTCCGGCGCGGGTTACCCGCGATCCGTGCGAAGACAGCGCCACCGCCCCGAGCACGCCGACGGCCGCGAGCAGCGCCAGAAGAAAACCGCGGTGAGGGATCGGTAACCCCACGCCTACCTGCTGCGCTTCGCCCACGCTTGCCCGCAAGACTTTTGCCCCTTTCGCAATCCGTCGTCCTCGGAGGTGGTGGCCACCGTATATCGCGGCGGTCACGCGGGCAACCGGAACGGCTACGTAACTCTACGTACGCCATGTCGTGAGATACGTGCGCCGGTGGATCGGAGCAAAGATACTGTCGGCGTGATCCGGGGCCAGACACTCACTGATACGCAGCTGCTCCTGGAGCTCGTCGGGGAGGCCTACGGCTTTGACGACCTCGAGCAATACCGTCACGGCATTCTGGAGATCATCAGCCGGGCGGTCCCGTGCGATCGGGTGGGCTACAACGAGATCACACCGGATGAGGTCTTTGAGATCACGGTTCCCGACTTCGACCAGAGCCTGGCGCCAAAATTCGCGGCATTGATTTACGAAAACCCGCTCCTGCAGCGGCACGCGCAAACCGGTGATGGTCGCCCGTACCGGATCTCGGACCTGATCGACCAGCCGACGTTTCACCGGCTCGCGCTCTATCGGGAGTTTTACCGCCACATCGGCATTGAGTGGCAGGTCGCGTTCACGCTGCCCGCGCGCGCACCGCTGATCATCGGGGTTGCGCTGACCCGCACGCACACCGATTTCACCAACCGCGAGGTGCAGCTGCTCGCGCTCGCACGGCCGCATCTGATGCAGGCCTACCGCAACGCCGAGCTGTCAAGCGTGCGCAAGGCGATGCTCGTCGCACTCGAGCAGGGCCTCGACACGCTCGGTCAGCACGTCGTCGTCCTCGACCCCGGCGGACGGGTCGAGTTCGCCACCGACGGCGCACGCCGCTTGCTCGGCGATACGCTCGCGTGTCGTCGCGGACTGCCCGACGAGGTCAGCGCCTGGATCTCGCAGCACCACGAACCCCGTGCGGCGGCCCAACCCCTTGTCCTGCACGCCGCGGCAGGCACGGTGCTCGTGCGCCTGCTGCCGAACAAGCGCGCAGATCGCCGCGAAGTGCTGCTGCTGGAAAGCAGCACCGACGAGCTGAACGTTGGCGCGCTACGCAGCCTCGGTCTGACTACCCGCCAGGCCGAGACGCTGCGACTGACAGCGCTCGGCCACACCGCCCGCGAAACAGCCGCTCACATGGGAATCGCGCCGCGCACCGTGGAGAAGCATCTTCAACACGTCTACGCGAAACTCGGCGTACGCGGCCTCCCGCAGGCTGCCGCGACCGCCTGGGCAGCAGTCGGAATACAACGACGGACGCGGCAACCGCCACCGCTGTACGTCGGCGACCAGCCCGGTGTAGAGGAATTCTGAGAGCCGACGCCCAGACCGGTCCTGCATTGCTCGCGGGACGTGGCCTTCAAGCGCACCGGCGACGGACCCCCTTCGCGCGGATTGCAAGGCGGGCCGTGTTAGCGGCCAGCCTGCATTGGACTTAGACGTTCGCTGTGAGCCCGGCGGTGGCCGAGATGACCGGAGCAGGCCGGGAGTGGACCGTGTCGATGATCTCCGAGCTGTCGATCCCCCGCAGATAGATCGAGGTGACCCCGAGGTTCGCATGCCCGAGCTGACGCTGGATCACCACCAGCGGCACACCCTCGTGCGCCATCTCGACAGCGTGGGCGTGACGCAGCTGATGGGGCGCGAACCGCCGCCGCACGCCTGCCCGGGCCGCGGTACGCGCCAGCTGCTTGCGGGCCGAGGACACGTCCCAGTGCCGCCCAGCGATCACGCCGCGGACCACGCACAACAGCGAAACCCACCGGCAACTCCCTCCGCAGCGCCAACCACGGATCCAGCTGTGACCAGGCCCACCGATCCATCCCGACCTCACGACGCCGGCCACCCTTCCCGCGGCGCACGAGCACCGCACCGCGCGATGCATCAAGGTCGGTCTCGGCGAGATCCAGCGCCTCACCGATCCGCAAGCCCGCGCGCCACAAGATCACGATCAGCGCGTGCAGCCGGGCACCGTCGCGGCCGCTGCCGACCTGGCGCATGACCGCGATGATCTCCTCGACCGTGGGCGGGTCAGCCGGATACCGCCGGCCCTTGTTCCTCGGCGCACGCCCCTCATTAAAGCCGGGCATCGTGACCGGCGACCGGTGATGACCAGCCGCGTCATGCACGACGGATTGCATCTTGCCCTCCAAGCGGAGCGATTGACCGAACGCGTCAATCCTCGATCGTCGACCGCACCTCCGACTCGCCGCAAGCAGGGCGGACGGGACGGCGTGCAGAATTGGCCGATTGCATAAGCGCGCGTCGGTGGGCGCAGTCTCAAGCTGGCGAGTTGCGAGACGAGACTTGCGAGGCCCGTTGCTGTTTCGGCGACCCTACGGGCCTGTGGCTGATTTTGCGCTGCTCGCGCGGCGGACTTGACAATCTAGTACGCCCGTACTAACTTCTGCCCATGAGTACTAAGGGTATGCGGGACGCCGGACCGGCCAGCTTCACGCAGCGCAAGCGTCGCGAGCAGCTGGTCGACTGCGCGATCGACGCCGTCGTCGAGTTGGGCTTCCAGGGAACGTCGGTGGGGGAGGTCGCGCAACGTGCGGGCGTAAGCAAGGGCGTTGTCACCTACCACTTCGCTGCGAAGGACGACTTGATCTTCGCCGTCGTCGCGCGCATCTTTGACTCGGTCACCGAGGCCCTGGAGAGCCAGTTACGCGGCACCTCGCCGAAGACGTTCGTCGCGGACTACATCAAGGCGTGGGTTGAGTACTACCGGACCCAGCCGCGGTACATGCTCGCGATCCGCGAGATCTGGAGCAACTTCCGTGATGAGCGCGGGGACCAGCATTTCGGGCCCCAGGCGGTCGAGGGGGAACTCGGAGTGGTGCAGCACGTACTCGAGTACGGCCAAGAGCACGGCATCCTCGGAGCATTCGACGTGCGGGTGATGGCGCTCAGCATCAAGGCCACCCTCGATGCGCTGCTCAATCAGCTTGCGGCCAACCCCGAGCTTGACTTGGCGGCCTACGGCGCCGAGCTTGTGACGCTGTTCGAGCGGGCCACCCGACCAGACACGTGACTTACCTCGGCCGCCGCTCCGGCGACGGACACACCGCCTGATCCATCCAGCATTTGCCCTCCCGAAAGGTGGCAGACACATGACCGTGGCTCTGCATCAACTGCACCTGGGGGTCGTGATCCGTCCCTATTTCCAGACCCAGCCAGCGGCTCTCGCGTTCTGGCTGCTCGTCAATCTCGCTTCGTTCGGGTTCGAGTTCGTCCAATGGCAGCAACGACGTGTCGAAGCCACGAAGGCCGACAGGGGCAGCTACGCGCTGTTGTTGACCTGCGCCGTGACCGGACTGGTGTGGCTCGGGCTGGCTCCGACAATCGCACCGGCCGCGATGATCCGACCGTCATCCGCCGCCTTCGCCGTCGGTATGACGATGTTCCTCGCCGGGTTCGCGATGCGCCGGTGGTCTGAGATGACGCTCGGCCGCTACTTCACCTTCACGGTCATGACCAGCGCCGACCAGCCCGTGATCACCTCAGGTCCGTATCGCCTCGTGCGTCACCCCGGCTACACCGGAGTGCTACTGATCGTGATCGGCGCCGGCTTGGTAAACGGCAACTGGCTGGGGACGGCGGGATGGACGCTGCTCGTTCTGGTGCCGCTGCTCTACCGAATCCACGTCGAGGAGAGCGCCCTGCTGATTGCGCTCGGCGATCGCTACGGCGCCTACGCAGCTCGCCACAAGCGCCTCCTGCCGCTCATCTGGTGAGAACTCTAGCCGTTCCCCCGGAGGACAACCCCGAACCGCTAGACGGGAATGGATTGACGAGATACGCCGCCTCATCGCCGACCGCGGTCCCGCGCTAGGCCCGCCGCCTCGGACCGATCCATTCCTCGACCTCCGACCGCACCCCCTGC
>CAVWWN010000024.1:0-34202 GCA_963758705.1 uncultured Actinomycetota bacterium
ACCGGCCCTCTCGCATCAGGTGCCCGCACATCGCCGAATTGACGGCATTGGACCAACTCCGAACACGAGAGCGCACCGCGCCCGCCTATTGAAACACTGCCGGTCGGCGAGGCTTCGCGCGCCGAGCGACGCGGGTGGCGGAGCTGAGGGCCACCGGCCGACCGCGTGCTACCTCGCTGCGTATGCGCGCGGCGAGCCCTGTGGATGGCTCAAAGGCTTCTGCTTGCCCCAGTTTGCGATCGTCAACTGCCGAGCGGGAGATGGCTGTCGAGCCCAGGCAGGGTGGTCTCTGGGCGAAGCTCGCCCAACCCGAGCTCGTCACCGACGGCACGCGTGACCCGAGACACGATCTCGGCCCAGGCGAGGCGGCCCTTCTCCGTGCTTGCGCGGGTCGCCTTCCAGAGCGTGCCGCTGCGGGGCACGAAGTCGGCGGGGGGCGGCACGACGTCGTACGGGGGGTGGCGCTCGGCCTCATCGTCGACGGCGCGATCAAAGAGCACGAGGTCGGGCCGGAGGTGAAGCATCAGCGAGGTCTCCAGGACGGCCGCGTGCTCAACGTCCCAGCCGGGGAACTCATCGCCGAACAAGAGCTCCATCACCTCCGGCGACAGCTCGGAGAACGCTGCTTCGACCACCATGATCCGGAGGTCCGGCGCGCCGACGCGCTGCTGCGCGAGCCATGCCGCCTCGTAGACGAAGTTCGAGTTCTCGAAGTGCCAGTTGAGCACCACCAGCCGCCGGAAGCCGCTGGCCGCCAGGCCCGTCAGTACGTCCTCCACGAGCGCCATCAGGCTTCGGGCGCTCAGACTGACGGTCCCCGGGAACCCTTCGCCACCGCCCGATAGGGGCCGGGAGCGGTACCCATAGGCGACCGGCGGAGCCACCAGCACGTCGAGCGCGGTGGCCACCTCGAGAGCAAGCCGCTCGGCCAAGGTCGCGTCGGTGCACAACGGCAGGTGGTGCCCGTGCTGCTCAGTCGCACCGACGGGCAGGATGACGCCCGCCCCGCGGTGAGCGGCAGCAGTCACCTCCGGCCAGGTCAGGTCGGCCAGCTGCCGCAGCCGGCGTTCCGAGCGGGCGCTGCCGTTCGAGGTTGCATCCCCACGGCTCATGGTGCACCGGTCGCGACAGGGGGCTCGGCGGTCTGCGGCACTCCCGACTCGAGCCCCGAGACGATCGCCGTCTGAGGGAATCCGAGGATCCGCTCCCGCGCGGACGACCGTGTGGCCAGAGCCGCGAGCGCGATATAAAGCGCCGCGCCCAGGACCCACGCCTCGACCGTTCCGATCCCCCATCCACCGAGCGGGCTGCCGTCTTGGCCGGGAAAGATGCCGTTCACATAGCTCCCGAACAGGATCGCGACCACGAGCGAGACCAGAGCGGGCCAGTTCGCGCGTGCCGCTTCGTTCCAGGCCGGCACACGGTCAAGGGTTCGCCGGATGCCGAGCAGTCGGGGCAGGAGCAGTTGGTCGGTGTACATGATCACCGTCGATGTGGGGACCGTGACGGCAAGAAGCGCGGTGATCCGGAAGAAGTTGCTCAGGCTCTGGGGAACCCACCAGGCCATGAATCCGCCGACCACCATGAGGATCATGCAGGTGTAGATCCGCCGCCATTTGCTCCAGCCCCCGAGCAGGTTCTGCCCGGCGTTGAGCGACTCGTAGTAGTTCGCGTCGTTGACCGCGACCTGGGTTCCCGTTGCGAGCACGAATGCGAGAATCGAGGCGCCGAACAGCGAGAAGCCGACCGAGGCGTCAAACACCTTGCCGAAGTCGCCGCTGTGGACCCGCGCGGCGATGATCCAGCCGGCTGTCGGCAGTAGGATCTGGCCGACGAACAGGCCGATGGCGAGCGGTGGGACACAGGCGCTCAGGCGAGGCTGCGCGTAGCGGAAGACATCGGGCTCGTTGCCGTAGGTGGCGAAGCTGATCGCCAGGACGATCCCCAGCACCAGCGTCGTCGATCCGGCCGGGTGGGAGCTGAGCACATGCCCGGGCGTCTCGACCAGCGCCTTGACCAGCGCGTAGAGCAGCCACAGCAACGTGACAGGGGCAGCAAACCAGCGCGCGAATGCGCTGATGCCGGTGAACCCGAACACGTTGTTCGTGATCCCGACGACCGCGATGACGATCCCGATCGTCAGCACCGGAGTCCACCCGTACAGGCCGTTCCACATCGAGGCCAGCAGGTTGGCCTGATAGCCGACCCAGCCGAGCGGAATGATCATCACCATCACTGAGATCAGCCCCGAGCCGATGACGCCGAAGATCGAGCGGCTCAGCAGCGAATGGGTCTGTCCGCGCGTTGCCCCCATGTAGGCGGCCGGGATCGCATAGAGCAGATAGCAGGTGAAGCTGATCGCGACGACGACCAGCATCCTGGCCAGCGTGAAGCCCAGGCTGTACAGGGTGAACCCCAGTGCCATGTAGGCAAAGCCGGGGTAGAACGTCAGCCACAGTGGCACGTGGTGCGTCCAAGTGCCGCGCCGTACGCTGAGCGGCACGATGCCGTCGTGACTGGAGGAGTAGTCGTGCTTGACCTCCTTCTTGAGCTCCTCCACACCGCCCGGAACCTCGTCGAGCAGCTGCTGGTGATGGTGAGATCCCTCGGTCATCTCGTCTCCTCACCTAACCCTGGATGATGTTGTGCGCAGGTCCGTACGGGAACTTCGTGATGTCCTCGGCGCCGGCGTCGGTGACGACCAAGATGTCGTGCTCCCGGTACCCGCCGGAACCCGGCTCGCCGTCAGGGATGGTGATCATCGGCTCGATGGAGACGACCATCCCCGGTTCGAGCACGGTCTCGATGTCCTCCCTGAGCTCCAGCCCTGCCTCGCGCCCGTAATAGTGAGACAGCACGCCGAAGCTGTGCCCGTACCCGAACGTCCGGCGCTCCAGGACCCCATGGCTCCGGAAGATCTCGTTGAGCTCGGCGGCAATGTCACAACAGCGGGCTCCCGGCTGGATCAACTCCAAGCCGCGCTCGTGCACCTCCACGTTGATCTCCCAGTAGCGGAGCGATACGTCGTCGCAGTGGTCGAAGAACAGCGTGCGCTCCAGGGCCGTGTAGTACCCCTGGATCATCGGGAAGCAGTTGAGCGACAGGATGTCGCCGGCGCGGACGCGGCGGCTGGTGACCGGATTGTGCGCGCCGTCGGTATTGATCCCGGATTGAAACCATACCCAGGTGTCCATCATCTCCGAGTGCGGATAGGTCTTTGCGATCTCGCGCACCATCGCCTGCGTGCCGGCCAGCGCCACTTCGTACTCCGGGACGCCGTCGGCGATCGCGTCCGCTACGGCCTTGCCACCGAGATCGGCGATCCGCGCCCCGTTGCGGATGACCGCGATCTCCTCGGGAGACTTGATCATGCGGTGGCGCATGCAGCCGGCGCTGATGTCGACCAGGGCGACCCCTGGGAGAAAACGCTCCAGTTTGTTGCGCACCTGGAGTGTCATGTGGTCAGCCTCCACACCCAAGCGTCCCGCGCCCGGCACCACCTCCTGCACGGCCCGGAAGTAGTTGTCGCGCTGCCAATCGGTGTACACGATGTTGTCACCGTATGTGCGACGGTACGGCTGGCCGTAGTCGATGTTGGCCGAGACCGACGTTTGGCCATTCTGGGTGACGATCAGCCCGTACGGCCGCCCGAACGCGCAGTACAGGAAGTCGCCGTAGTAGTTGACGTTGTGATAGCTGGTGAAGAGCACGGCCTCGAGGTCGAGTTCTTCCATCAACTTGCGCAGCGCCGCCAGACGCCGGTCCATTTCTCGCGGCGAGAACATCGGCGGCACCTTTTCCCCGTTGGGCAGACGGACCACCGACGGGCGGTCAATTGCGGTACTGCTCACGATCCACTCTCCTCGACGGTTGCTTCACCACAGTCTCAGGCGAGTATCAGCGGGCACATCCGGCGTCGGTAGTGTCGGATCCGACGTACTTCGGCGTCCGGCGCTGTAGGGTCCTCCACCCTCAGGCGGCGGGGCGGGAACGCAGAGCAATCCAAAGGTCGACGCGGTCGTCCATCGAGTCCAGGCTGCGGCCGGTGAGCTGCTCGATCCGCGCCAGTCGTTGACGCAAAGTGTTGACGTGGAGGTGCAGCTCGCCCGCCGTCTGCTGGTATCGCCCGCCTGAGCCTAGGAACAGCTCCAACGTCCGCACGAGATCCGTGCGCCGGCGGCTGTCGTGCTCCTGCAGTGGCCGCATCAGGGTCTCCCGGAAGACGTCGAGCAGGCGGTCGTCCTGCAGGCCGATCAGGAGCGCGTGCGAGGCGAGCGTGTCATGTGTGGCGTAGCCAACGTCCCGGCGCTGCGTGGCGAACCGGCACGCGTGACTGGCCTGCACCAGGCTTGTCCTCAGATCTGCGGGACCGTCGGCGAGACCGCCCACGCCGACGAAGGTCCCCGGGCCGGCGGCATCGTACAGCTCCCGGGCCAAGTCGACGAGGTCGTCCCCGACCGCCACCGGGACGATGGCCAGCAGCTCTCCGGCCTTGACCGCCAGGGCACCGCCGTGGCGGTGCTCGTCCAAGTGGGCGCGCAGAGCCGGGAGCGCCGCCTCCGGGTCCGGCGCGGCAAAGCACACGGCGCACGCGCTGTGGTCCGGATCGAGATCGAGCGAGCGCAGCCGCGCGCTCACCGCGGGCAGCTGGCCCTCGCCCGCGGCCACCAGGTCGAACAGCTCGCCGACGAGGCGCCGCTCGCTCTCCACCACTGCGCGCGCCCGCTGAAGTTCGATCGCGATGAAGGCGAGGGCTTGATCGATGATCGCGCGCTCGGCCACGGTGGTCTCGCGCCGCCCGGCTATCACCAGGCACGCGTCGCTGGCCGCGATCGGAACGGCGAACGCCGTCGCGGCGCCGAGATCGACGGTCGGCGCACCGGCGGTGATCGCCTGATCGATCGCCTCCGCGGAGTCCCGCACGAGCGACCTAGCGCCCGTGTCGGCGAGCACGCCACGGCCGCGCTGGACAACAGCGGCAGGCCGCGGGAGCCACCCGGACAGGACGCGCAGCAGCCCATCCAGCCCGCCGCCCTGCTGCAGGCAGTACAGGAAGCTGGCGCTGCGCTCGAGCGAATCCAGCAGAGGTCGCTCGCGGAGCCGGTGTTGAGCCTCCACGAACTCCTCCGCGATCTCGATGAACGAGACGTCTGGAGGAACATGGAACAGGGTGAGGCCCCAGGCTCGGCAGGCGTCGATCAGCTCCGCAGGGACGTCCTCCACCAGCGGGTTGGTCCCGAACCCCAGAGCGGCCGCGTTGGCGTGACCGAGTCCGGCGGCGAACGCACCGGGAGCCATCCCGTGCCAGTACCAGACGCCGGCGGTGAGAACGACCTCGTCGCCGCGCAGGTAGGGCGCGGGATCGGGCATCTCACTGGAATGCACCCAGCGGATCATCCGGTCCATGTCCCCCTCCACGACGACCCTCAGCCGCAGCGGCGGACGCGTGACCAGCTCGCGGACAGTCAGCGACATGAGGTGGCCCGATGCTAGAGGACGCCCGCCCGCGTCCAGTGCTGTGCCTACGACGCGCCGGCCTGCTGGAGCCGTGCCTTCCAGCGCTCCTCCACCCGCGCGATACGCCAGATCATGAGCGCGAGCAGCCAGGTGGTGACGAACATCGCAGCGATCACGACCCCCAATTGGCTCATGTTGATGTTCTCCAGCCACGACCAGAACGCGCCCCGGGCCTGGACCTCGTGGGCGACGAGCCCGCTGAGCTCGACGGTGCCGATGACGAGAGCCACGGCGACCGACAGCCCGGTGATGACGAGGTTGTAGAAGACCTTGCGGGCGGGCTCGGAGAATGCCCATTGGTAGGCAAAGTTCATGAACGACCCGTCCAGCGTGTCCAGCAGTGACATCCCGGCGGCGAACAGCAGCGGGAGGGCCAGGATCGCGTAGAACGGGAGCCCCGCCCCGGCGGCCCCCGCCGCCAGGAAGAGCAGGCTGACCTCGGTCGCGGTATCGAAGCCGAGTCCGAACAGGATACCGACCGGATACATCTGACACGGGTGGCGGATCACACGCGTGAACCGCCCGAAGAACCGATTCACGAAACCACGCGCCTCGAGCTCAGCCTCCAGTCGGGCCTCGTCGAAGACGCCACCTCGGGCATCGCGCAGCACCCGCACGATCCCGCGCAGCACGGCGAGATTGAGCACCGCGATCAGGTACAGGAACGCGCCCGAGACGCCGGTGCCGATCATGCCGCCGACGCTGTGCAGCAGCGAAGAGGGATCGCGGACCTGCCCACCGACGACGCTCATTCCCACCGCGATCAACGCGGCCAGCGCGAAGACCACGGTCGAGTGGCCCAGGGAGAACCAGAACCCGACGCTGAGCGGCCGTCGTCCGTCGGCCATGAGCTTGCGAGTGGTGTTGTCGATGGCCGAGATGTGATCGGCGTCGAAGGCATGACGTAGCCCGAGCGTGTACGCGGTGATGCCGAGCCCGACCATCGAGAAACCGCCCGCCACGTGCCGCGCGGGGCCGGCGGCGACGGCGAGTAGGAGCAGCACGATGCCCAGCACGTGCAGTGCCGTCACCGCCGCCGCAAGACCGGCCGCCCGGCGACGCTCGGCGCCGGTCAGTCGACAGTTCGGGCGGGGGCGCCCGAAGGCGCCCCCGCTCCGTGAGCCTCCGCCTCGCCGCGTCATGAGCCAGCGGAGCCTGGACGCGAACACGGCCTAGGCCGTAGCGGAGGCACGATCCTCACGCGAGTCCCGCTTGCGTGAGCCCAGGTGGCCTTCCTCGACCAGCGTGCCGAGGACGTCCATGATCGCCCGGCACCCGAGTTGCGCGGTCATGTCCGAGACGTCGTAAGGCGGGGCGATCTCGACCACTTCCATCCCGCAGATCCCCTCGCGCGCGATCATTCGCAGCGCACGCAGCGCCTCGCGCGGCAGCAGGCCGCCCGGCTCGGGCGAGCCGGTCCCGGGGACGAAGCCTGCGTCGATGGAGTCGATGTCAAACGACAGGAACACCGCCTCGGCGTCCTTCCATGCGCACTCCAGCGCGATCTCTACCGCTTTGTCGACTCCGAGTTCCTCGACGTCGGAGATTGTGATCACCGTGGTATCGCGCTCGCGGGCGACCTTCATGCCCGGCCGGGAGCCATACCACCCTCCAATACCCATCTGGACCAGGTTGCTCGGCGGCGCGTTGGGAATGTTGGTGGCATGGAACCACGGCGTAGTGTGCATACGCTCATCCATGTCGCGCTCCTGGATGTCGATGTGGCGATCGAGGTGGATGATCCCCACCTTGCCGTCGATGTGGGGGGCGATGGCGCGCACGTCTGGGTAGCCGATCGAATGGTCGCCGCCAATCACCACGGGGAACACGCCCTGCTCATGGATGAAGCTGACGGCGCGGTCGATCTGGTCGAAAGACTTCTCCAGGTTGGAGGGGATGACGAAGATGTCGCCGGCATCGCACATGTTGAGCTCTTCGGCGAGGTCGACGCCCATATCGGCGTTGTAGGAGTCATAGAGCGCCGAGATGCGCCGGACGGCCTGTGGGCCGAAGCGGCAGCCGGGCCGGTACGTGGTGCCCATGTCAAATGGGGCGCCGACGATGGCAACCTCGTACTTGCTGACATCACGGATGTTCTCGCAGTAGGGAGCCTTGCGGAACGTGTTGATACCGGCAAAGGCGGGCTGCTGCCCGCGTGCGAAGGTCGAGATCGTCCGGTCCTGGACGGACGGCGCCGCCTCCAGCCCCAGGTCGATACCGCGGTCGGCCTCCTCGCGCTGCTTGTGGTCGGTGATGTCCTTGAGGCGCTTCTGCACCTGCATCCCGCGCAGGTCCTCGCGCCGGAACCCCTTGCCGTTACCGTGACTGTGGCCGTGTCCGTGGTCGTGGAACATACCCATGGTGTCTCACCCTCTCATTTCGAACGTGTGGTTAAACAAGTGACTCACTGTCAGCCTGAGGCTCGGCGGCCGGGGATGGCGGAGGTGACGATGCTGTCTCGGCCGCCGCTGCTGCGGCGCCGGCCACGACCTTCACCGGGGTGCCCGTGGCGGCGAGCTTGCGGTCAGGGCGGGTTGTCAGGTAATAGACGCCCCCGACAGCCCCGAGGATCACGGTGCCGACCACCATGGCCCAGTTCTCGTACCAGGGGAGATTGGCCGTCCGCGGCCAGGCGATATTGATGAACTCGAAGACGAGCCAGGCGGTCGCGACGGCGCTGATGGCAAACCCGGCCGTGCCGAGATTGAAGCGCGTCGGGTCCACCCGCCAGCGCCGGCGGGCCTTGAGGTAGAGCAGGCCGGCCACGGCCGCGAGGTAGGACAGGTAGATCGCGCCGGTGGCGAAGCCGACCAGCACCGCCAGCACCTTTCCGTAGAGGAAGATGAGCGAGGCAAGCACGCCCGTGCCGATCACTGCGTACATCGGCACGCTGCTCTTGACGGTGACCCGTCGCCAGATGTTCGACAGCGGCAGCATGTCGTCGCGGGCGAAGGAATAGATGACCCGGACGCTGGCAGCCTGAACGGCAATGCCACATGAGATGAAGCCGACGACGACAATCGCCAAGAACGGCTTAGTCGACCACGATCCCAGCGCGGCCGTGACCGGCGCCGAGATCGGATCGGCGACTGTCCCGTTGACCGCGCCCTTGAGATCGGGCTGAGAGAGCATGAGGCCGGCGATGACGATGAGGTCGATGACGCCGACGATCGCCAATGACCATACGGTGGCACGCGGCACGCGCTCCTTGGGGTTCTGGGTCTCCTCGGCCACCGCGCCGCAGGCGTCGAAACCGAACAGCACCCAGCCCCCGTAGGCCAGAGCCGCGAAGGCCGCGGGGACGGCTTTGCCGGGGTGCACCGCGCCTTGGTTGTGCACCAAAACCGACGGAGAATGGTGGCGGAAGAAGACAACCAGCAGGGTTCCCAGGAACAGTGTCGCGATGATCTCGGCGGTGATCCCGAGGTTGACGATGAAGCGCAGCAGGTGCAGGCCGATCGCGTTGACAAACGTGTAGATGGCCATCACTACGAGGGCGAGCTCGATGCTGGTGGTGGTGCTGGGCGACGAGATGCCGAGCAGCTCCCCGAGGTAGCCGCCGCCGGCGTAGGCGATCACCGACAGAGTGGCCACCATCGACCAGATGTAGATCCAGCCCGTCCACCACCCGAACTTCGGCCCGAGCAGCCGCCGGGCCCACTGATAGACGCCGCCGGCGATCGGCCACTTCGCGCCCAGCTCGGCGAACACCAGAGCGACCACCAGCTGGCCAAGCGCGACGATCAGGACGGCCCAGATCCAGGCTGCGCCCACGGTTTCGATCTCCAGCGCCGCGACGGTGTACATGCCGACGATCGGCGAGATGAAGGCGAAGCCAATGGCGAAATTGCTCCAGAACCGCAACAGGCGGGGAAGCTCCTGCTGGTAGCCGAGCGCCGCGAGTTCAGCGGCGTCCGTCGGCGCCTCTACTGGCATGTCCTCTCTCCTCTCCGGTTGTTAGGACAACCAGGCAGGGCGTTTTACATGTGGATCACCGCCCTGTCAAGCCGACTTCTGCCGTGAGCACTGGGATTGGCGGCCCGGCTCGGTGCACCGACAAGCTCGCCAAACGCGACCTGTCTCATGCGTAGTTGTCTGGTTGTCCTATACTCTCGTCATGCCACAGGGCACGAAATCCCCGGATATAGAGCTCGAGCCCGCCCTCCTTGACCGCATGAGCTTCGTGCCCCTGTACTACCAGCTGCAAGAGGTCCTCAAGGAGCGCATCGAGTCCGGGCGATGGCAGGCCGGCGATGCGATGCCGTCCGAGCCCGAACTGGCCCGCGGCTTCGGCGTCAGCCGCGTCGTCGTCCGCCAGGCTCTCGCGATCCTCGAGGACGATCGCCAGATCGTCCGCATCAAAGGGCGGGGTACCTTCGTCGCCGAGACCAAGCTCGACGCGCGCGCCGGCGGACTGTCACGGCTGCTGGTCACCCCACGCCCTCCCGGCGTGGCCCTCAAGGTGCTCGACATGCGCACGGCGGTGGTGGAGAAGTCGATCCGGGCCAAGCTCAGCTGCGGATCTCACGTCCCAATCCTCCGGGTCACCACCGTCCTGTCGCTGCGCGGCGTACCCCTGGCGATTGCGTACTCCTTCTTCCGCCGCGACGAGGTGGCCTGGCTCGAGTCCGTGGCCCAGCCCGGAGGCAGTCTGCCAGCCGACCTCGTGATCGGTGATCACGGGGTACAGCTGGCGCGGACCGAGCTCTCGATCGAGGCCAGCCAGTGCGGCCAGTTCGAGGCCGACCGCTTCGGTGTCCCACATCGGTCGGCGGTGTTCCTGGTGTTGTGCACCGAATTTCAGCGCTCCGATGACGCCGGTGGCGAGGTTCCGTTCGAGGTCGCGCGCGTCGAGTACCGCGGTGACCTGCTCAAGTTCGACCTTGAGGTGTCGCCTGATGACCGGCGCAGCATCCAGGCCGTCTGGGGCCTCACCGAGCAGGGCAGCGGCGTGGTCGCCCGCCCTACCGCGAACCTAGGATGAGCACCCTCAAGCGGGACCGTGGCTGCCGCTGACTATGGGCGATGCCCGGGCAGGCTCAGGCTGTGACGCTCACGTCGGCGTCCGCTCCTGCGAGCTGTTCGTAGAGCGTCGCCAGCGCCGAGTGATCGCGGTCTCCGGCGCCCTGGGCCAGGAGCGCATCCATGAGCTCTGCAGCCTGTGCCGTCGCGAACAGAGGCGCCAGTCGCTCGCGGCCCAGCTGGAGTGCGATGGCCAGGTCCTTGCGGTGCAGGCGCAGCTTGAACCCGGGTTCGTAGCTGCCCTCCAGAATTCGCTGTCCGTGGATCTCAAGGACCCGACTCTGCGCAAAGCCTCCCAGGAGGGCATCGCGTACACGTTCGGGGTCCACGCCGGCCTTGCGCGAGAGCATCAGTGCCTCGGCGACCGCCTGAATAGTCAGAGCGACCACAATCTGATTGGCAGCCTTGGCGACCTGACCAGCGCCGGCCGATCCGATGTGGGTGGTTGCCCTCCCCACCACGTCAAAGATCGGTTGCGCCCTGACGAGCGCCGCCTCGCTCCCGCCGGCCATGATCGAGAGGCTGCCCGCCTGGGCGGCCGCCTGGCCGCCGGATACCGGGGCGTCGATCGCATCGATGCCCCGGTCAGCCAGGGTCGCGGCGATCCGTCGTGTGGTTGCAGGCGCAATGGTGGACATGTCGATGAACACCGCGCCCGGTCGCATGCCCGCGGCGACGCCCGCGGTGCCGAGCACGACCTGTTCGACGTCGGGGGAGTCCGGCAGCATGGTGATGACGATGTCGCTCGCCGCGGCGAGGTCAAGCGCGGACTCGGCCGCGGTCGCACCGGCTGCTGCCAGCTCCTGCACCGCAGCCGGGCTGCGGTTGTAGACACAGAGCGGGAAACCGGCGGCGAGCAGGTTGGCGGCCATCGGCTTGCCCATGATGCCGAGCCCAATGAATCCGAGACGCTCCATGTCAGCTCCTTTGCGAGAGGGATAGTCCGTGACGCGCGAGCCAGCCCAGCGACCGGCCGGTGTCGGGATCCGGGAGGTACTCCAGCCCGATTGCGCCCGTGTAGCCGAGGTCGTCGAGCGTCGCGAACAGTCCGACGAAGTCGATGTCGCCGCTCCCCGGCTGATGGCGTCCTGGATCGTCGGCGATCTGAATATGCGCCACTCGCTCGAACGTCGTCCGCAGACGTGACGCCGGATCGCCTTCCATGCGCTGCACGTGGTAGACGTCGAACTGCAAGGCGACGTTGGGCTCGCCCACCTCGTCGATCAACCGCAGCGCGTCGACGGTGGTGGGAATGAGAAAGCCCGGGATGTCGAACGTGTTGATCGGTTCGATGAGCAGACGCCGCCCGGCCGCGCGTAGACGCCGAGCCGCGTGGCGGGCGTTCCCGATCAGGGTGGACCACTGGTCGGCGGACGCGAGCCCATCGATGCGGAGTCCTGCCAGACAGTTCATCTGTCCCACCTCGAGCACGTCGGCGTAGTTCAGCGCCCGTTCCACGCCAGCGCGGAACTCATCGGTCCTGGCTGGATCAGAGGCGATGCCCCGGTCACCGGCACCCCAGTCGCCTGAGGGCAGGTTGAACAGGACCTGTTCGAGTCCATTGCCGTCCAGGCGAGCGCGGATCACGTCGGCGGGGTGCTCGTATGGAGACATGTATTCGACGTGCGAGAAGCCGGCCGCTCGTGCGGCCTCGAACCGGTCAAGGAAGGGCAGCTCGGTCCACAGGAAGGAAAGGTTGGCGGCGAGTGTCGGCATGGTCACGCCCCCAGCGCGGCGGCGGGCTCCGCCGGCGCCCGGTCGGCCGACTCGAATTCGACGATCGCCTCGATCGATGTGCCCATGGCCGCGTTGGCGGTGCGCTCGATCAGAATCTCGACGAGCACGGGGCGATGGTGCTCCCGCGCGGTTGCCAGTGCCCAGTCCAACGCGCTGCGGATCTCATCGGGGCGGTCCACGCGGCGTCCAAACGCGCCCATGCTCTCCATCACCTTGACGTGGTCGACGCCGTACGACTCGTCATAGCCGATGTCGACGGCGTAGTCCATCTCATACTTCGTCTCCGCCTGGCGGATCAGACCGAGATACGCGTTGTTGAGCATGACCAGGACGAACGGGACCTCGTACTGACACGCGACCGCCACCTCCTCCATGAGGAACTGGAAGGAGTAGTCGCCCACGATGCCGACCACGGTCGTTGTGGGCGCACCGAGCTTGGCCCCGATGCATGCCGGGACCTCCCAGCCCAGCGGCCCGGCCTGGCCGCAGATGAGATACCGCCGGGGGCCGAACACCTCCTGAAACTGCCCAGACCAGATCTGATACAGGCCAATTGCCGTGACGAAGACCGTGTCGCGATCGAAGCACTGATTGATCTCCTGAAACACCCGCTGGGGCTTGATCGGAACGTTCTCGTAGTCCGTCTTGCGGGCGAGTTCGTATCGACGAGGCGGAACGCGAGCGGCCCAGACCGTGGTCGCTCGCGCAGTACCGAGCCGGCGGCAAGCCGCCGTCACAAGAGCCTGGAGTGCGAGCTTGGCGTCGGCGACGATCCCGAGATCGGGGCCGAACACGCGGCCGATCTGGGTGGGTTCGACGTCGATATGGATAAAGCGGCGACCCCGGCGGTACACCTCAAGGTCGCCGGTGTGGCGATCGGCGAACCGCGCACCGACGGCGAGCACGAGGTCTGACTGGAGCAGGGTCTCGTTCCCGGCTCGTGTCTGAGTCTGAATCCCGGCTAGGCCCGCGTACAGCGGATGATCACACGGAATCGTTCCCCACCCCATGAGCGTGGGGACCACGGGCACCTGGAGCAACTCGGCAAGCTGCCGTAGTTCGTCGCTCGCGCCGGCGAGGGTGACGCCGCCGCCGGGCACCAGCACTGGGCGCTCGGCGTCGAGCAGCAGGTCAAGCGCGCGCTCGATCGCGACATGGTGCGGCGATGCCCGATGCACGGGCAGTGGCGCGTCGGCGGTTGGATCGTAGGAAACCGTCGCGAGCTGAACATCGACCGGGAGGTCAACGTGCACCGGCCCCGGGCGACCCTGTCGCATGATCTGGAAAGCCTCGCGGAATACCCAGGGCAGTTGATCGGGCTGGCTGACGAGATAACTCTTCTTGACAACGGGCTTAACAATGTCAGCGATATCGACGGCCTGAAAGCCTTCGCGGTCCAGTTGAGCGAGAGGGACCTGCCCCGTGATGGTGAGAATCGGGATCGAGTCAGCCCACGCGGTGTATAGGCCAGTGACCATGTTGGTGCCGGCGGGACCTGATGTGCCGATGGCCACACCGATCGCTCCGGTGGCGCGGCTGTAGCCGTCGGCAGCGTGGGTCGCTCCCTCCTCGTGCCGGACGGTCAGATGCCGGATTGACGAGCCACGAAGAGCGTCGTAGAGCGGCAGGATCGATGCGCCCGGAATCCCAAATGCGGTGTCCACGCCTTCGGACTCAAGCACCTTAACCACCGCTTGCATTGCCGGCATCGTCGTCATCAGTCCCTGCTTTCTGGATGCTTGGTTTCCGCATTGCGGAAGTGCTCTTTCGCTAGGCGAAGGCACACGGTGACGAATGGTTCCCGCGATAGTCAAGATTTGAGCTAGAATTTTTCGTATGGTGGAAATGACGCCCTCGGCGCCGGTGCAGGCAGTGGCCCGTGCCTTTCGGCTCATGGAGGCGCTCGCGGACCGAGATGAGGCCGGGCTGGTGGAGCTGGCACGCGATTGTTCACTTCACCCCAGCACGGCGCACCGGCTGCTCGCATCGCTGATCACCTGCGGGTACGCGACGCAGAGCCCCACCACGGGGCGATACCGCCTCGGACGCAAGGTGCTCGAACTGGCGACCGAGTCAAGAGCGCGCGACGCTCGCCTACGTACGGTCGCCCGGCCGCACCTCGAAGCGATCCGCGCCGCCGTGGATGAAACGACCAACCTCGTCGCGCTCGACGGCTTCGATGCGGTCTACGTCGACCAGGTTGAAAGCCGCCACGCGGTCCGGCTCTTCGCCGAGCCGGGAAAGCGCGTTCCGGCCCATGCCAGCGGCGCCGGCAAGGCGATGCTCGCCTACCAGGACGAGACCCTCCTCGCCAAGCTGTTCGCAGAATCCCGGCTGGACCGGCCGACCGCGCACACGCTCACCACGTCAACCGCACTCAAGACCGAAATGGGGCGCGTGCGCCGGCGAGGTTTCGCCACCGATAACGAGGAGTACGAAGAAGGCGTCAGCTGCGTCGGAGCGCCGATCTTCGACAACCTGGGCACTGCGTGCGCCGCGCTGAGCGTGTCAGCGCCGACGCCGCGCCTTCGCCGGTGGGGGATTCCTGACCTGGGCAAATTGCTCGTTCGCCACGCGGCGGAGGCCTCCCGCGAACTCGGGTCCGTCGGGTCCCGCGGTGAGCCACCTCTACCGCGCAGAGGCTGATCGGCGATACCCCAGCGGGACTCGAACCGGCGCTTGTAGCCACCCCAGCACAACGGTCAGCGCGGCCTCGTTCTCGGCACCGCCCGCCGCCGCGGCTTTGTGCAGACCGCCGCGCCCGCGAGTCACTGGGCGAACTTCACCCCGCTTGCGGCGACTTCGGACGTTTCTTCCCTGCGGAATGCCTCGACGTCGGCGTGGATCTCGATGTCAGGTCCGGTGCCGGGCTCGCCAGACTCCTGGCGTAGCTCCGCTGTGAGCTCGAAGTCGGAGCGTTGGATCTCAGCGGCGACCGCCAGCGCGGCCTTGGTCTTCTGTCGCGCATCAGTGACCATCCCGCGGAACGTGACTCGCAGAACGACAGGCCGGGTCACGGCCCGGATCGTGAGTTCGGCGTTGACGGCCCATTCATCATCTGCCACTCGGCTGCTGTGCCGCCTTTCAGGACGATGGTCGGGAAGCGCGCGGCGTCAAAGAAGCGTGCACTCCTGAGATCTTCGTCGCGCATCGTCACGTGGGTATCGACGCTCGCGGGTTCGAAGGTCACCTCGAAGCGATCCAAGGACCGCGCGTCATCCTCGCGGACCGTGAACTGGCCTTGAAGGAGGTGAAGCGGCCGTCCACCCGCCCGACGACGAGGTGCCGGACGCGGAACATCACGAAGGTGTGCACCGGATCGACGTCGTAGACGGATGGTGCCGGGACAGATGGTCCGGCAACCGTCTGCCAGCGCGGGGAGGATTGCTCGCTCATGCTCTTCGCAGGCGGGTCGTCACGCCGCTTACCCGAGCCCTTCGTCGTCTTTGCCCCGGCCCCGCGTGTTGAAGCTCACTCGCTCAGGCCGAGTTGCCTCATGAAGCCGACCAGGTCATACATCAGGTTCTCCTCCAGGATCTGGTCGTTGTCCCACTTAGCGACCGTGAAGAAGTCGACGCCGAACGACTTGCCGGTCGGCGGAATCTCACTGCCGTCGGCCCCTTGCATCGGACCGGTCATGGTGCCGGTGAACCAAGAGATCGAGCAGGTCCAGTCACCGGAGGCGAAGAAGACCTTATACGGCCGATTCTCGACGTGGTTGTCGGGAAAGGTCTTAAACAACTGGATCGCTTCCGCGCGATGGTCGTGGGTCCCGTTCGTCGGAGGCTGTCCGGGCCACCGGACGACAACGTCGGGCTTGTGCCGCTCGTCGAAGGTGTCCCAGTCCTGAGCGTTCCAGGCATCATCGAGCGTCTGCATCAACTTCATGTTGTGCGCTTCGAGCGTCGTCGACGGTGGGTTCGTTGGCATCGAGGGCTCCTAACCTGAAGTTCGCCCATTCGGGAGTCAAATTGGGTGCGCGCTGCCACGATCGACACTACGCCGATCCGTGCCCAGCGTCGAGCCACCAAGTACGCGGTCGCGGGACGATCGCCGCTGTCGGAGTGGTCGCCGATGACCCGGCAACACAGGGGCGGCCGAGGCAGACCGGCTGACGCAGCTGGCCGGCGCCCATGGCGTGACGCTGTTCGACGCGCCGGTCTCGGGAAGCACGCATCCGGCGGAGGAGGGCAAGCTGACAATCCTCGCGTCGGGACCGGACTCGGCCCGCGCACAGGTCGAGCCTGTATTCGAAGCGCTCGGCTCGAGGGTCCAGTGGGTGGGGGCGGCGGGGATGGGCTCGCGCCTGAAGCTGGCGGCAAACCATTGGATGATCGCGATGGTGGCCGCGCTTGCCGAAGCGATGCATCTGTGCGAGTTGATGGGACTGGACGAGCAACAGTTCGTCGCCCTGCTCGACGGCGGCCCGTTGGGCTCCTCCTACGGTCTGGAGAAGCTTGGCGAGATGCAGCGCCACGAGTACCCGGCGGGCTTTCCCGTCCGGCTCGCACTCAAAGACCTGAAGCTGGTGAGGGAGGTGGCGAAGGGCTCAGGCGTTGAACTGCCGGTGCTCGATGCCGTGCTCGAGCGGATCGGCGATGTCGAAAACAGCCATGCCGACGACGACCTCGCCGCGGTGTACGAGCTAAAGCTCCCGAGCGCCTAGCTTGGGGGTGGGTTCGTTTCGCGCTCGCTGGGTGCGATCGGCAGCCTGATCCCGTAGTGCACTCCGATCAGCCTGACGGCGATGCAGACGCCGGCGGCGAGGAGCGGGAACAGGGCGCTGCGGGCGCCGGCCTGGTGTGCGACGACGACCACGGTGGCACCGAGCAGCGCCGGGACGGCGTAGAGGTCGGTCCGGAGGACGTTGGGGACCTGGCGCAGCAGCAGGTCGCGGACCATTCCGCCGCCGACGCCCGTGACTGCTCCGAGGATGATCGACTGGACGGGTCCGAGATGGTGGGCGAGAGCGGCGCTGGCGCCGGTCACGCAGAAGAGGCCCAGTCCAATCGCGTCGAACACCGTGAGGGTGTGGTCGATCCGGTCAAGTGCGGGTCGAGCGATGAAGCTGACGATGCCGGCAGCCGTGGCCGCGGCGAGGTAACGCCCATCGCGAAACGTCGCCGGTGGGATGAGGATCAGGAGATCGCGGATGATCCCGCCCGCGAGCGCGACGACGAATGCGAGGACGATGACGCCGAGAAGGTCGAGCTGGGCGCGGACACCGGCGAGGCCGCCGGTGAGTCCGAAGACGAACGTTCCGGCGAGGTTCAGGACGAGGATCAGCGTGGGATTGAAGCCGGCGACCACCGATGCAGTCTTGCAGTCGGTGCACGAGGCCTATCGCGATCTTCATGTCCGGCGTTCCGCCCGGATATACGCTGGATCGCACGGCCCCGGTGGTGGCGAGCGAGGGACCGACTCGATGAGCGGAGGAATCGGTATGACCGACACAGCTGAAACGGACAACGTCCTGAGCGGACTCGATGCGATCACCGGCGATCTGGAGGATCTATACCGCGACGTGCACCAGCACCCCGAGCTCTCCATGCAAGAGCACGACACCGCAGCGAAGGCCGCCGCGCGCCTGGAGGGTGCGGGGTATGAGGTCACCGAGGGGGTCGGGAGTACGGGTGTGGTCGGGGTGTTGCGAAACGGCGACGGACCGACCGTGATGCTCCGCGCCGACATGGACGCGCTGCCGGTCAGGGAGGCCACCGGCCTTCCCTACGCCAGCACCGCAACGGCGACCGATGCGGACGGCAACCAGGTGCCGGTCATGCACGCGTGCGGTCACGACATGCACGTGACCTGGCTGGTCGGCGCCACGACGCTGCTCGCCAAGAACCAGGGCGCGTGGCAAGGCACGGTGCTGGCGATCTTCCAGCCGGCCGAGGAAACCGCGCAGGGCGCGCAGGCAATGATCGACGACGGCCTCTTCGATCGCTTCCCCAAGCCAGAGGTGATCCTCGGCCAGCACGTCATGCCGCCACCGTCCGGAGAGATCAGCTACCGGCCCGGCACGACTCAGGCCGCCGCCGACAGCCTCGAGGTCCGGCTGTTCGGCCGCGGAGCGCACGGCTCGATGCCCGAGTCAAGCATCGACCCGGTCGTGATGGCCGCCTCCACCGTGCTGCGCCTTCAGACCATCGTCTCGCGCGAGGTCGCCGCCAGCCAGGCCGCGGTGGTCACCGTCGGCGCGCTGCAGGCCGGAACCAAGGACAACGTGATCCCCGACGAGGCGTTGTTGAAGATCAACGTCAGGACCTTCGACGAAACCGTGCGGACCCGAGTCTTGGGCGCGATCGAACGGATCGTCAACGCCGAGGCCACCGCCTCCGGAGCGCCCAAGCTCCCGCAGATCGACTACACCGAGCACTATCCGCTGACCGTCAATGATCCCGATCAGACCCGGCACGTCTCCGATGCGCTGCGCCGATACTTCGGAAACGACCGCGTCAGCGAGCTCGCCGCGCCGGTGTCAGCCAGCGAGGACTTCGGCTCGTTCGGGACCGAGTGGCGCGTCCCCTCGGTCTTCTGGTACGTCGGCGGCACCGACCCCGACACCTACCACACGGCCGAGCAGGCCGGCCGCATCGCGGACGACATACCCACCAATCACAACCCGAAGTTCGCCCCCGTGATCCACCCGACACTGGAGACCGGGGTCCAGGCCATAACGACCGCGGCGCTCAGTTACCTCGCGGCCCCCGGCTGATCAGCAAATGATCGGAGGGTCGACTCCTACACCCTCCCCAGCTGGACGCCGACACGCTCGCCTCACGAAACAGCGAACTCGAACCGAACGCTGCCGGGCCGCGATCGCGCTGTTCCGCCCGTCGATGCAGCAGCGCAGCGAAGCCCCGCTTTCGTTGCCGACCCGTATCCCCGCCGGCATGAGCAGCGGCCTGCTCCGCACGGAAAGCAACAACGAGAGCATGCTCCCGACGTGCTCGCCGGACTGCTGCTTGCGGACGACAGCGGCCACCGGCCGTTGCCCTGCTCCGCGAGCCCAACCCGTCGTGCGGCTGCAGTCGGGTCGCGTCAGTCGCCGAATGCGGGGCGTGCGCTGACGTGCGCGCAGTCGACCAGATTGCATATGCAGATTGGCCCGCAAACGGCTCGCTGACGAGGCCGAGCTGGCAGTCCCAGAACCTGATCCCGGGTGATCGGGGGATCGTCGCCAAGGCGCTCGCCCGGTCGCGCGTCGGTGGGAAGGTCAAAGCGATCGCCGAGATGCTCGACTGGCCTCAGCGCTACGGCTGCCGGCCGCGCATCGTCCGGCAAGAGAACGTTGGCGGGGGGATAGCGCTGTGGAGTGATGCTCGCCAGATCGTCGTGAGGCCCCGCGACGTGCGCGGGACCTCGCGCGATCCGGCTGCGATGTCAGGTCGAGAGCAGGCGCTGGAAGAAGGAGCGGTAGCGCTGCAGGGCGACCCGTAGGTCCTCGGTGGAGATGTCCTCCCCGCGGCCCCACTGGGCTTCGAGCCGTTCGCGTTCCTTTGCGAAGCCCTCTGCGAGTTGCTGCATGAGGTTCGCGACCAGACTATCGGCGTCCTCGACCGCCCCTCGGGGTTCGTCGACGAACCTGGTTTGGATCTCCTTCCACCGTTGCTGAAACCTGGCGTCCATCTCGGCTGGAAGCAGCGACCCACCGGCGTCTGAGGCGGACGCCTCCGCACCCGTCGTCGGTTGCGCTGCGCCGCCGTTCTCGTCCTGCGTCTCACCGACCTGCGCCGACGCATCGTCGGGCTCATGGCCGACAGCGCCACTCCCAGTCCGCAGGGTGGCGTCAGGCCGCCCCGCGTCGACGTTCTGATCGCTTGCGGAGACCTCGGTTCGAGCGTGCGCTGGAGTCTGCTGAGTCGCGGGCAGTTGGGTCTGTTCACCGGCCGAGGCCCCCGTCCGCTCATCAGTGGCTAGTTGTGGGTCTTCGCCGACGGGAAGCCGTGACTCCTCCTCGGGATGCTGGTCATACACCCCGGTCTGTCCTTCGGAGACCGCTCCGTTCCCCGCGTCATCGTCCATGGCCTGACCGCCACCCACCGGCTCGTTCGGCGAAGCAAGGTCGCGGGTGCTCAGCGTTTCTTCATTGCGCTCCATGAGTCATCCTCTCGGCGTCGTGTGGTGTGGAACTGCCCCCACTCCAGCGTCATCGCGCGGGCGCTCGGTAGCGGGGGCATGATTTGTCGGCTCGGCGTCGCCCGAGGCGAGCAGGTCGTCGAACAGCGCTCGGAAGTGAACCATCGCTTGACGTAGCTGCTCGGTGCTGGCCTGCCCATTGCGAGCGCGGGCCGAGATCTCGTGGGCGGCTCGATAATTCTCCACCACGACTGGATGCTCCACGGATATATCGGCCGACCGCTGCTCGAAGCCCTCGTCGACCGGATAGCCGCGGTCGTTCATCACAGCCTGCACAAGCTCATGCGCTTGGCCGACAGCATCCGCCGGCTCGTCCACGAAGTAGCGCTGAGCCGCTGCCCATTGCTCCAGATAGCGCTCGCGGGTGGCGGGCTCGAGTGGCCGGATCTCGAACTTGTCGACTCGCTGACGGCGACCGGCCAACTCCTTCTCGGCGGCGCGCTGATCGCCCCGCTCCGCCACGACGCGGCCGTACTCCGGCCCGAACTCATCCTTCAATCTCCGCGACCGTCGCTGACGTGCAACGAGAACTCCGATGACGATCAGCAGGACGACAACGATCGCCAGCAGCACCCAGGTCATGGTCTGCTCTCCTTTATTGAGTCCCTTCCCTTAACCGTCGACGCTCGACGGCCTCCACGCATGCGTTACCCCGCCCGTCTAGCGCCAAGCCATTTGCGTCCGAGCTCGAACGTATGCGCGCGGACGCTGCGCCGAGGAAGCTGGGGACGCAGCGGAGGGCTCGCGATCACGATTTACGGTTGCGCTGTCGCGACCGACAAATACTGAGTCGTACGTGCCTGAGGCAGGTGAGTTGTCGCGACGAAGCGATCCCCCATTCCGGCGGCACGGACGCCGTGGCTCACGCTAGCGTTCGTCCCAGACGCGCCCGTAACCTAAAACATGGGGCGCTGTCGACCCGTTCGACCGAGTCAGTTAGAGCTAACGCCTGCGCGTGGGCAGTTGAAGGCGCGTGCTGACGCGGGTGCGTACCAAGCGCGGACGATCCCCATGTCGCCGCCGAACGAGTCGCCCGCAGTCCTCCGATCCGGCGATCGCGTTCGCGGCAAACCACTCGCCCGCTCAGCATCGGTGAGCCGACGAATGCGATCGCGCCAGCCAGCTAACCCTGGAGACGCGGATTTCGCCGAAGCGGGGCGCCGCACAGCGGCAGTCAGATCGGTTGGGCGCCTATGCAGCGCCTGGCGGGGCGGCTCATCACACCGACGGGACGGTCTCCCATTTCACGTCACCGCTGCCGCGCTCCAGCAGCCGCAGCCGATGGACCCCGTCTTGGGCGGAGTTGAGCGCGATGGTCGGAGTGTCCGGCGCCGCTGCGCGTAACCCCCGCTCGCCGGCGCGCACGTGCTCGACCAGCGCGAGCTTGCCGTTGACGTCAACGAGAATCAGGTCCAGCGCCGCAGCACGGAGGTACGCGAAGCGGTGTTCCAGCTGAGACATTACGATGCAGAGGCTCGTAGCGACCGCCTCGCCACCGGCCGCGAGCCTCTGCGACCCACCATCTGCGTCGAGATCGCGGGCTGCTGATGATGAACGCGTCGTTGCGATGCGTTCCTTTAAGACCGCAGCGATGCGTAGGCAACGCCACTGTGCGTGGCTCCGATGGCGGCCTCCAGCGACCGCTTAGCCGGCGCCGGTTGCCGCTTTACGCCTTTACCGTCACGCCGGGCGGGTGGGCCCTTCGCGGCTCTGCGGAACCCGGCATCGAAGCCTTCCACGTGGCCGCGTCCGTTCCGCTGCAGCAGCTCGAGTCGCCATGTCCGCGACTGCTCCCGCGAGCGAGCAGCAACGCGGGTGCCTGCTGGGGCACCGCCTTCCCTGCCAGAATCTGGAGGCCGTCGGGAAAGGTGCGCTGAACCGCGTATCGGGGCATGCTGGGTCCTCCTGATCGGTTAGCTGTCGCACGCAGCGAACCTACGAACGCCGCGGCCAGCGCGCATCGGGAGGAGCACCCATGTTGGGAGGCTGCGTCTCTATCTGGGGCCGGCTAGGCCGAGCCGAGCGGCCTCGACGGCCGCCTCGCCGCGCGTGTTGACGTCGAGCTTGCGCAGGATCGCCGAGACGTGATGATCGACCGTCTTCTCGGACACCACCAGCTGTGTCGCGATCGCCGTATTCCGAAGCCCCTTTGCAACCAGTGACAGTACCTCGAGCTCGCGCGCGGTGAGGCCGGCGGGATTCGCCCGCGTGCGCGGCCGCGGCCCGCGTGGCACACCACGCACGCCGCGCTCACGGAGCTTGCGAGCCACGATTGCGGCGGCCGGGCGTGCACCCAGGGCCTGCAACTCGTCGTACGCCCTGCGCAGCAAATCCTCCGCGTCAGCATCCGCTAGCGCCATCGCCGCCTCGTACGGGCAACCGAGCTCCCGCCAGACCTTGGCTGCCTGCGCCGGCTCGCCCGCCAGCGACAACGCGTACGGCTTCGCAGCTGCCCCCGGTCCAAGCCGATCGCGCAGTCCCGCGCGCCACCGCCAGGACGCCAGCTCTCCGACCACCCAGGGCGCTTGACGTCGCAGCGCGAGTGACAGCGCCGCGTCTGTCTCCCGCCCGACGGCCGCCGGCTCGCCCGCGAGCCAAGCCGCCTCGCCGCGCGCCGCCGCGACCGGGGCAAACCGGAGAAGCTCCTCGGTGGGCCACGCGAGCAGCTGCTCCTCGGAGAGCGGCGCGGCTGACTCAGGGTCGCCGCGGCGGGCTCTAACCAGTCCCAGGGCAGTCAAAGCCATGCCGCGTGGCGCCGGGGCGCTGCGGGGGTCGCGCAGGACCAGCATGGCCGACTCGGCGGCCTGATCCCAGCGGCCGCGCTGCAGCTCAGTCCGAGCACGAGCGCCCAGCAGGTAAAGCCTCCAGGTATCGAGCCCTCGCTCACGGCAGTATTCCAATCCGGGGCTAAGGTACGCATCTGCGAGATCGAAACGGCGTTGAATCGCGGCGCACCAAACGATGCTGAAGTACGCCCGTCCAGCGTAGTCCTCGAGGTCGTGCTCCAGCGCGAGCGCTAGAGCCTCCTCCAGCTTGGCCAGCCCTTCCTCGAGTCCGGCATGCAACTCCGCAGCACCGATGTTCGAGAGCGCGTACACGGTCGCCTCGGTGTCGTCGAGTCGCCGCGCGAGGTCGAGCGCGCGGCAGCCAGCCGCGATCGCGGCTTCAAGGTCCTCGACTACCATGCGGCGCTGCGAGATGTTGCCCAGGGCCATCGCCAGCTCGTGCCCAGGGGGCAATTGCTCGAGCAGCTGAACCGCCTCCAACGCCAGTGCCTCGCCCTCGCGGACCCGTGCGACGAAGAACATCAATCGGGAGAGCGTCCGCAGCGCATCTCCCTCACCCAGCTGGTCGCCGAGCCGCCGACGGCATTCGAGCGCTTCCTCCTGCGCCTCGATCGCCGCGGCGAACTGATCGGTCATCCAGCACTCGCCCACGCGACGCTTCAGCAACTCCGCCCGCCTAGCAAGCGCCAACCCGCCTGCGAACCTGAGCGCCCTGGCGTACTGCGCGGCCGCCTCGCGATGCGCGCCGCCGCGAGCCGCCTCCTCAGCTGCCTGAGGCGCCCACCGGAGCGCCGCCCCAGGATCGCCGGCCGCCTCGGCGTGATTGGCCAGACGCGCGTAGTCCGGTCTCTCGCCTTGCCGAACTTCCAGCGCCGCGAGGACGGCGCGATGAAGCGAAACGCGACGGTCAGGCGGAATCGACTCCTCGACCGCGACGCGAGCGAGCTCGTGTCGGAAGCCAACATCAGCGCGGCCCGCGACAAGCATCCCCGAAGTTACGCACTCCTCGAGCTGTTCAACCAGGGCGGGCGCCACCGCCTCCAAAAGCCACAGGTCGATCCTCCCGGGAACCACGGCCGTCGCTTCAAGCAGCCGACGCGCCGGGCCGGACAAGCGTCCCGCACGAGCAAGCACCGCATCCCGGACGGTCGGGGGAACGCGCTCCCCCGCTGTCGCAAGAACCTCGGTGACGAAGAACGGGTTGCCCCCTGTAACCCGATACAGATCGCCCGCAGCCGCGCCAGCCGCCGCCGCTAACGCCTCGACGGCTTCCGGCGAGAGTGGCGAAAGCGCCAGGCGCCGGACACCGTGCCCTATTCGCAACTCGCCGAGCACCGAGCGCAGCGGGTGGTCCGTCCCCAGCTCATCGTCTCTGTAGGTCGCAATCACCAGGGCGGCCACCATCTCAGCACGGCGCCCGAGCATCGTCATCACGTCGAGGGTCGCCTCGTCCGCCCAGTGCAAATCCTCGATCACGAGAATCGTAGGTGTAGTAGCGGCGAGCTCGTCGATCAGGGCGGCAAAGCATCGTGCTGGGCGTTCGCCTCGCGCGATCGTCTCGGCGAATCCGTCGCTGACGGCCGCGGCGATATCGACGAACGGTGCGAAGGGACGTGGGGTGCGCAGCCCATCGCACGCGCCCCACAACACCCGCTGCTTCGGCGGCTGACGGGTACAGAACTCTCGGACCAGGGCGGTCTTCCCGATCCCGGCCTCGCCCGCGACCAGTACCAGCCGGCCGCGGCCCTTGACGGCGTCCGCCCAAGACGCCTCGAGCGCCTCGAGTAAACCTCCGCGCTCCATCAGGCCCTCGGGGCTAACGAGAGTAAAGGGGTCGGGAACTGCGTCGCCCACGGACACATCGTCCACCGCGGCGATCTGCCCGTCAAGAACCCCAAGATGGGTATCCGGACCGCCCAACGTAGGTGGTCCTCCCGATGCCCTTGCGCCGTCGTCCTCATACGTTGGCGGTCACGGCAGATCACGTGTACTGCGCGATCCGCGAACGACCGCAAACACAGAGTGAGGACATGGAATGAGTGCAGGCACGCGATATCCGGTTCCGTCTCGGCGAGAATTTCTGAAGGTTGCGGCGGCTGCCGGAGCGGGGGTCGCGGTGGGCTCGGTGGGTGGTGCTGCCGGTGTGGCGCCTGCGGCGGTGGCGGCGGCATCGCCGCTCTCGCCGGGCCGCTACGCGCACGGCAGCGGTGGCGCGCCGGCCTCGAGTGTCGACTTCGGCCGCATGTTCGCGAATCTGCCGCCGTTTGCCGACGCGACCGACATGGTTCGCGCGGCGCTGCTCGAGGTCGGGCAGGAGGGCGGAGTCCTCGACGCGCAGGACGATCTCACGGCGGGCCCGAAGAACCTCATCGTCGATCCGACTGTCAACGGCAATCCAACCTCAACGAATTCGTACGGCACCAATCCGGACAACCCGACGATGACGGCGGGATCGACATTCGTAGGCCAGTTCACCGATCACGACATCACGTTCGATCAGACCTCGCAGCTGGGCGTGCCGCAGAACCCGCTGACCTCGCCGAACACGCGCACCCCCGCGCTCGACCTCGATTCCGTGTTCGGCGGCGGCCCGGGGCTGCGCCCGGACCTGTACGTCGACAACCCCGACGGGACGGTCGGCCCGAAGCTGAAGATCGGATCGCTGGTTGGCCCTGCTCCGAACAACGCAGCGCACGAGGACGTCCCGAGGGTGGCCAACGACGACGGCAGCTATAGCGCGCTGCTGGGCGACCCGCGCAACGACGAGAACGTCATGATCGCGGGACTTCACTGCGCGCACATCCTGTTCTACAACCGCGTGCTAGACGATCTGTCGCAGTTCGACGTCCGTCACTTCCCGGCCGCCCGCGCAGGTGAGCTATCGAACCCGTACGTGACGTTCCTGATCGCGCGTCAGGTGACGGTGTGGCACTACCAGTGGCTTTTAGTCAACGAGCACCTGCCGCAGATCGCCGGACAGGCCATCGTCAACGACGTCCTCCGGAACGGCAACCGCTTCTACAAGCCGCCGCCGGGCGACGCGTTCATGCCGATCGAGTTCGGCGCGGCCTGCTACCGGTTCGGGCACAGCATGGTCCGTCCCTCCTACCGAGCGAACTTCACCAGCGGCACGGGCGATAGCACAAGCCCGACCGCGGACCCGTTTTTCGGGCTGGTGTTCGACCCAAGCTTGCCGGGCGCTGGGCCGATCACAACCGACCGCGACGATCTGTTGGGCGGCTATCCCGGCGGGCGACGCTACATCGGTTGGCAGACGTTCTTTGACCTCGGTGATGGCCAGGTCAAGAACAACAAGAAGATCGACACCACGATCTCCAGTGTGCTGTTCACACTGCCGGTGCCCGCGATCGCGCCGCATACCCAAACAAGCCCCACAGTCCTGCCGCAACGCAACTTGTTGCGCCAGCTTACCTGGGGGCTTGCCTCGGGCCAGGCGATCGCGGCCGCTATGAAGGTCCCAGCGCTCAGTACCAATGACCTCTCGGACATCGCGGGGGTGCACGCCCCATTCGCCGCCAGCACGCCGCTGTGGTACTACATCCTCGCCGAAGCCAAGACGATCGAGGACGGAATGAACCTCGGGCCCGTCGGCGGACGGATCGTCACCGAGACGCTGATCGGGCTGCTCCGCGCGGACCCGACCAGCTACCTGAGCTTGTTCCCTCGATTCCAGCCCTTCCTCGGTGCAGACCTACGGCTGGGCTCGAACCTCAACCCCGACATCACCGGAAACCGCACCTACACCCGCGCGCACTTCCTCTACTACGCGCGCGTCGTCCAGCCGGGCGTCTACCGGTGAGATGTGCCGACCGGTCTGCTCACTTCCGCGCATTTGGGGCTCACACTGCGTCCGAGTGCTGGTCTCTCGACTTCATAGCCGCCGAGAGGTTGACCGTAACCGTGGTCGATCGCCGCCGTGGGGTGGCTTGCCGAGCCGAGACCGTCCGTGGTCCAACAACGGATCGCCCAGCGATGGGATGAGCAGGCCGGTGAGCCGGTCAAATCGGCTCTGCCGCGTCGCGCGACGCTCGCGTCCGGGGCGCTAGAGCTACAGCGCCGGGCCGGGCCGTCGGCCTCAGCCTGGCCCGGCAGAAGAAGGCCACCCAGCGCGCGGTTCCATGGCGACGGCAAGGCCTGTCGCGCCGGAATCGTCCCCATGCTGACATCCACTAGTCGACAGCGGACCATCATCTCGCCGCGCTTGGTCCGCCACCCAAACACCTCCAACTCCACATCGCGCAACCCACCCGGCGCGCCGACCTGCCCGACCCGTTCCGGCAACGGATCTACAACATGAGTGGTGCGACGCCTAATCGGCCGGGACCCCGACCGACCCGCCCCAGCAACACACGAGGCGCCAGCGCGCTGACGTCGGGCGATCAACAACGAGCGCGACGCCAATCGGCACTGCGTAGGCATTCCCGCAACTCTGGGCCGGGGCTCGTCTGCCCTGGATTCGGCGACAGCCGGGTCTCCGAGTCGTCGGCCCGTGCGATCGCATTCGTCTGCTCGCCGTGCCCAGCGGACGAGTACTCGGCCACGATCTGGATCGTCAGGCAGGCCGCAGCGGCGCGGTCCCACCGGGCGGATCCGTATACGCGCTGCATGGGTAGAGCGCCTCCTTCGCACGCGTTCGCGTCAGTCCCGCTACCGGCGAGCCGCACGTGTCCAGCCGCGGCGGTCAGCGCGAGCTCGGGCGGAGTCGCGGTCTCCCGCCGCTGCCGACGCCCGACCGCGGTTTTGTCAGCGGTCAGACGCCGCCAATGCGATCCGAGAGTTCGGTTGATGCTGAGCTCACCGCTTGAGCTCCACCTCCACGAACACCGAGGTACGGTGGCTGCGGCTGATGACGTTGTGCTCGGTGCCTGCTCGCCCGAGATAGGCGACCGCGGCCTCCTGGGTCATCTGGCGTGTCGTTCCGTCTGGCTCCACGATCGCGAAGGTGCCGCCCGTGACCGGCACGACGATGTACTCGTAGTCGTGACGGTGATGGCCGGTGTCCTCCCCGGCTTCGAAAGTCCACGTTGTGATGCGCACCCGGTCGGTGTCGGCGCTGGTGGTGGATCGTGCAGTTGGCATGACCACAGTCTGACGCGGAGCGTGGACCGAGCCGACGGTCCGACGTGCCTTCACGCGGCTCCGGTCTGAACCGAAGCACGGCACGCGGGGCCGGAGCGAGGCTCGGCCGCCACCCCTCCCGAGGCGGCCACCCGGCGTCCTGTTCGGCCAGCGTCAGGAGGCGGGTGACGGAGACTGCTAGTCCTCGTCCAAAGCGGTAGCGGCACGCCGTTGGACCATCACGGCTGAACCGGACGTCTAGTTCAAACGCGATTGGGGAGGCTTGGCGTGGCGCTGAATGTGTGGAGCCTCCTGCTATTCCCCGAACTCGTCGGCGACCTGCTGGAAGCGCGCCATTTGTTGTGCCAGCGTTTCGCCGCTGTAGGCCGGGACGACACCGAGGTTGTCGATGATCGCCCCCGCGCGGGCGATGAGTCTCTCAAACTCATCGCTGAACCTGATTTCGGCAAGCCGTTGCCGGTCGCCACGCAAGATCACGAACCCGTTCAAGTCACCGCCGTGGGGCGCGAGCAGCAACACATCGAAGTTCTCGATCCGGCCGTCCTCCTGCAACTTCCCGTAGTACTCGATCGACTCCTGGAACACCTGGAGCGCCTGCTTCTCCCGACCCCGAACGACCGCACCCCAGCCAATAAACAAAGCCTCGCCGGCCATAGCCCTCTCCTACGTAGATTCCGAAAAGATTTCAAACCTATCCGGCCCGAGCGCCTCGTGCGAGAAAGCCTGAAACCTTTCGGACGTCGCCAGCTTCAGCTCATCGTCCAAGGCGAAAGCCTCGGCCGGCCCGACCGATCAGTTAACACTGCTGAGATTTCGTGAAAGCGGGTCTAACGGCCGCGGTTCGCCGCCCGTTCGCCGGCCTTTGACCGGGCACCTCACTCGGCGGGTCTCGCGCGACACCCGGGCTCAGACGCTACGAGAGCTGGGCCGGCGGCTGGGGGTGTCCGGCGAGCGTCGGTCCGCCCGACACCGGCGGTCAGAATGGTGACCGGCACAAGCCCGGCGGCGCAACGTTGGCCTGCGACGCGACATCTCCTTTATATGGCGCCGCCATCCCGGCCTGGTAGGGGCGAAATGAACGTCGCCGACATGACTCACATCAGCAAAGGATCCGTTTAGCCATGATCAAGAAGTCACACCGTTACGTCCTGCTCGCCGGGGTCATGCTCGGCGTGCTCTTCCTGGAAAGCTCTGCGTCGGCCGCCTCCCGCTCGACGTCGAGCTTTCCCTTCACGAAGACGACCCTGACTCACACAGGCGTCGAGCGCTTGCTCGCGCACGGAGAGCGCGTGCGTCTGGCCTCGAAGATCGCTGAAAAGACCGAGGTGCGGCTGTTTGTCTACGCGCGCGCCCTCGATCGGGGAGGACAACGGCCCGTTCAGCCTCCCAATGAGAAGCTCTATATCTCGCCTAACACCCACGTCATCTTCGATCACCCCGGCGTTCAATGGGTCACCCTCCACGTGAACGGTGCCTATCGCGCGGCTCTGCTTCGTGCGGGCACGATCACAGAGGGCTATTACTACGCCGGCTACAAGTTGATCCATAACGCCTAGTACGACGTCGAGCGCTCTGGGCACGTCGAGGACGGGCGGCCGACGCGCCCGTCCGTCCTCTGAACGCATCGAGCGCGGAGCAGCGCCGGCGCGGCCATGTCTCGGAACCCCTAAGGCTCGCTTCCGTATCGTCGCCAACTGGGCAGCCTCGCCCAGAGCGCTGCTTTCCATGCACGCGAGCAGCGACGACAGCCGTGTGAGGGAGCCCGGGTGCGGACTGCTGGTCGGCCCGCCGGTTCGGTCAGACGTCAGCCAATCTTCCGGTCGCTGCATAGGCGTCCGCCCGTTCCGACCGCTCCCGGGCGTGGCCCCGCTTCCGGCGAGCTGCAGGTACCCGGCCAACGGTGCTCGGGAGGAATCGCGTCGGCGTGGGCAAAGGCTCTCTTGTCGCGTTTTTCGAGACTGTCGGCGCTGGCGCGAAGATGCCCGTACGAAACGAAGGCAGGTCTCGACCCAAGGCCGTGACCAGGGCGTATGCGTTCAGCACCCACGCGACGTCGGAAAGAGAGCTGTGAAGGTACGCACCGATGTCGTTGAGCGCGACGTTGACGACGAACAGGTTCAGCACACTCATCACGTTCGCCAGAGCGAGCGTTGCGAGAACGATGCCGGGATGCCCGTGCTCGTGCTCAACGGGTGCAGGTGTAGTCGTAGCCATAACTCAGCCGTCCGGGACCAGGACCACGCGGCCGCGCAGGTCGCCGGCATCGGCGCGTTCCTGGGTCACCGGGGTGTCGGTCAGACGCCCGCGCTGGCTGGTGTCTGCGCGCATCTCGCCGGCGGCGATGAGGGCTGCGATCTCCGCCACCGGCCCGCAACCCGGCGACGTTGCCCGGGTTGCGGGCCAGCAGGAGCCGGCGGCCGAGTGGCTTGGTGTCCGAACGTTGCCGGGAGTGGTGACGAGGATCATCTCGTCTCGTCTCAGATCGCGGTGCGGCCGCCGTCGACGTGGATGATCGCGCCGTTGATGTAGCCGGCCGACGGGGTCGCGAGGAACGTGATGACGTCGGACAGCTCGTGCACGTCAGCGACCCGACCGAGTGGAATCGTCTTGGCGAACTCTTGGGCCATCGCCATCATCGGCTCTATGGCCGGGGTCCGAGTCGGACCGGGAGCGACCGCGTTGACCCGGATGTTCTGCGGCCCGTATTCGGCGGCCCACGCCTTGGTGAGCAGCTCGATCGCCGCCCGCGAGGCGCCGTAGGCAGCCATGCCTAGCTGGCCGTAGCTCGCGACCATCGTGGAGACGTTGATGATCGATCCGCCGCCGCGGGCGGCGATCTTCGGCGCGAGCGCGGCGACCAGGAAGAACGGCGCCTTGACGTTGATCTGGAACAGACCGTCGAACGCCACCTCGTCGGTGTCAGCCGTCGGTGCCAGGGCGGCAAAGCCGGCACAGTTGACCAGAACATCGATCTCGCCTGCCGCGTCGGCGACGCGTCGCACCTCGGACATCCCCGAGAAATCAGCGGCGATGAACTGCGCATCGTGTCCCCCCGCGCGGATCTCCTCTACGGTGCTCGCGCCGCGGGTCTCATCGCGACCGGTGATGATCACCGACGCGCCCTTCTCGGCCATCGCCAGTGCGGCGGCGGAACCCATCCCGGAGGTGCCACCGGTGATCAAAGCCCGTTTGTCCTTCAGATCCATTGTCGACATCCCTTCGGTAGCTGGAACACGCAATCCACTACTGCTGACGCCGACCCTAACGGAAATGGCTCGCTTAATCCATAACTGGCCGATCTGGCAACACGTGCTCCGGACACCTCCCCGTCGGGCGTCGGTCCGAGGGCTCAGCGGTCGAGCGAAGTGCTCGTGGTGCTGCTGAGGGTGGCGATGTGCGCGAGCATCGCGTCGAGCCCGGCCGCGAGCGGTTCGGGGTCGCGCTGGATCTGAGCGAGCAGGAGGCCGCCCTCAAGCGCGGCCAGCAAGGCCAGCGCGAGCTGGCGCGGATCGGCCTCCGGGCCGAGTCGGCCAAGCGCGTGCATCCGCAGCAGACCGGCCATGATGCTGGCCTCCCACCGCTTGAAGGACGCCGCAACCACTGCCCTGGCCTGGGGCTCGGTCTCGGCGAGCGCGGCACCGAGGGAGCCGACCGGACAACCAAAGCGCCCGCCCGTGTCGCGGGCGTGATCGACCACGAAATCGCGCCACTCCCGTAGGCCATCCAGGCTGCTGAGGTCAAACTGCTCCTGCGTGCCGATGGCCAGGTCGGCCTGGCGCTCGATGACTGCGCGGACCAGCGCCGGCTTGTCCTCGAAGTAGTGGTAGAGCTGGGAGCTGCTCACCTGTGCACCATCGCGCACTTCCTCGACCGTCGTGCCGGCAACGCCCTGCTGATAGATCAGCTCCGCCGCGGCGTCAACGATCCGCGCGCGCGTTGCCTCACCCTTGCGCGTCAGCCGCGGCCGATCAGAACCCCGTGAGGACATCGGGAGAAGTATAGCGCGATAAATGGCTTTGACATTCCAGTTCAGGTCTGACACAGTGGATTACACAATCCAGTCTAGGAAAGACCCGGGACTGCTAGCGCCGGGAAAGCAGGAAAGCCGCTGTTGCTAGGCCAGGCCGAGCAGGGCCTAGCCGCCATATCTGCCCGGCGGTCTGACCACACCAACCAGCCAACCCTGCCTGGACCTACAAAACAGAGAGGAACTCGATGAGCACAACCCCGGAAAAGACCGTGTTGATCACGGGCGCCAACGCCGGAATCGGCAAGGAGGTGGCCCGGCAACTGGCATCACGTCCCGAGATGGCGCGGATCTACCTGGCGTGCCGGAACCGGGATCGGGCGACAACGGCAAAGGCCGAGCTTGAAGCGGAGACCGGCCGGCGCATCTTCGACATCGTTGTCATGGACGTTGCCGATCTTGGTTCGGTCCGCGCCGGCCTGGCGGCCATCGACGGATCCCTCGACGCGCTGGTCATGAACGCCGGCGTCATTGGCCCGAAGGCGATGGACTTGACCGCGGACGGGGTCACCACCGTGTTCGCGACGAACGTCCTTGGCCACGTCGTCCTCCTCGAAGGGCTCCTGGCCGATGACCGACTTGGCGAGGTTGCGGTCCTCGCCGGAAGTGAAGCAGTCCGCGGAGTTCCGAAGTTGCGGATGAAAGGGCCATCCTTCGTCTCAACCTCCGCCGATGAACTCGCCACCGTCATCGACGGCAGCTACTTCGCCAGCAGAAAAGCTGACTTCAACCTAGCCTTCGGGCAGGCCAAGTACATCGGGGCCCTCTGGATGGCCTACCTGGCCCGCCAACACCCCGACCGCCGCTTCATCACCGTGAGCCCCGGGAACACCACCGGCACCCACGCCCCCAACGACCTTCCCCTACCGATGCGGGTAGCCGCCAGGTACGTCATGCCCGCCCTAGGTCTCGCCCACAAACTCGACGTGGGAGCGAAGCGGCTCGTCGACGGCGTCACCGACCCGACCCTGTCCAGCGGCGTGTTCTACGCCAGCGCGGCCAACACGTTGAAGGGTCCGTTGGTCAACCAAGCGGACATCTTGCCCGATCTGGCCAACCCGTCGTTTCAGGACCACGCCAACGAGGCCATCCACCGCTTCATCACCCAAAAGACAGTCGCGTAACACCTCGCCGACTGGTTTCCACAGGCGTTCGGCTCCGAACTCGGCGTTGAGATGCACTACGTCGCTGAAGTCACCGCCGCAAACGACGGACAGGTAGAAGCCCGCACGATCACCAGCGCTTTGATCAACCGGGCAGACGCATTCCGACGAGCGCACTAGCGACAAAGTGGTCACGCGGGCTGCCGAAACTCCGCGAGTGCTTTTCCACAAAAAGGAGCAGTCCGGGCCGACTCCATACACGTCCTATGCGCGAGCGGTATCGGACACAGGCACCCACGCCGACCGCCAGCGCCTACACGACTGCGGGTGTCGACCCGGCCTTCACGAGAGACGTGCTCGTCGCCAAATCCGCTACTCCAGCGCCTAGGTCGCACCTAGGCAAGAGGAGTGATGTAGAGGCCCCCCTTGGGGCCCGCATTCGGCGACCGATGAAAGTCAATGGTGTGGGGAGAAGTTTTGTCGGGGGTCTAACGGTCGCGTGGCCGGTCGCGAGGGCTTAGAACGTCTCCTGTGGCCTCGGTTCGGCCGCAGGCGACGGGTCGGCTCGGTTTTCGCTCGAAATGCGTAGTCGTGGTTGTCGCCGGCGGTTGTCGGCGTGACGGTGACCGGGTAGGTTGTCGGGTGGGCGCGGGTGACTGACGTAGCGAAGCGCAGACGTCAGGAGCTTTGAGTCTGCCGCGCGGCTTTGCCCTTCAAGGGCCTAATTTATGCGCGCTCCGGTGTCGCGCTCGCGCCCACTTTTCGTGA
>CAVWWN010000025.1:0-41291 GCA_963758705.1 uncultured Actinomycetota bacterium
TGCCGGCAAACCCGAGGATCACCAGGGAGATCGCGTAGCCGGAGGAGTGAACCCAGGCACCGAACAACGCGTCTGAAGGAGTTCCGCTCTGGACTTTCAGGAGCGCCGCGAAGGCGAACGGCCCCAGCACAACCAGCAGCAGCATCAGCCGCGTGATCAGCTGAGCCGTCAGCTTGCGGAGCTCAGTGGCGTATGCGTCCTGGACCCCGCGCTGTGGCCCCCTCTCGCGGATCGCGCCCGACGCCGCTTCGGAGGCGAGCGCCGTCATGCGCTCGCGAGAACCCGGTCTGCGAACTCGTCCGGCTCGAGCTCGTCCAGGTGAGTGTCGTCGTCGGAGTTCAGCGTGAAGAACATGCTCTCAAGCGGGCTGACGCGGAGCTCCAGCCGACGGATGACGACCCGGGCGTCACCGAGAGCGAGCACGTATCCATCGATGTTCTCGGGACGGGCGGTCAGTGAGATGCCTCCCCGTGGCGAGAGCTGAGCGCGGAGTCCGGGCTGTCCCGCGGCCAGCGCAAAGGCCCGCCCATCGTCGCTGGTCGTGAGCGCGAACGCCGACACTGGAGCCTGAGCCTCGAGCTCGGCAACCGTGCCGTCCCACACGATGCGTCCCTCGCGCAGGAACGTGTAACTCGTACAGACTCGCTCGAGTTCCCCGATCTGGTGGCTGGAGAGCAGGATCGCGACGCCCTCGGCGGCAAGCTCGCGAACCAGCGTCGCGATTGCGCGAGCGCCGGCAGGATCAAGCCCACTCGTCGGCTCGTCCAGCAGCAGCAGTTTCGGCGAGCGCAGGAGAGCCGCCGCTATCCCCAGGCGCTGGCGCATCCCGGTCGAGTAGCCGCCGACACGGTCATCCCCGCGCCGGCCGAGGCCGACGCGCTCGAGCGCCGCATCAACGACGGCGACCGCGTCCTCTCGGTCGCCGACCCAGGTCTCGCCGTCCAGCCGGGCCAGCAGGCTCAGGTTCGTGCGGGCGGTGAGGTACGGGTAGAAGGCCGGCTCCTCAACGAAGCCGCCCACGCCTTCGAGCGCGGTGATCGCCGTGTCCACGAGCGGCTGGCCGAGGAGTTCGATCGTGCCCCTGTCAGGGCGGACGAGCCCGAACAGCAGGCGCAGCAGGGTGCTCTTCCCTGCGCCGTTGGGGCCCAGCAATCCACGCACCTCGCCAGGCTCGAGCGCGAGGTCGACGTCGTTGACGGCCACCACGTCGCCATAGCGCTTGACGACCCCAGACGTCCGGACGGCTGACACCGGGCGAATATAAACCCGTTCGGTTGCCAGAGACGTCAACGAATGTAAAGCTTCGTTTTCACGAACTTCACATGCGTCCGTACGATCTACGGGAAGCTGGCCGGCGACTCTCCTCATAAGAGTTGCCGAGAACCAGACAGCTGCCGGGCTTCGGGCCAAGAGCGGGGTGACCAGGAGGGCCTTTGATGAGCATTCTTCCTTTCCGATACGGACGAAATAAGGCCCTCGGTAGTGGGGCGCCGCGGAGCCGACGCGCCCGGCGCACGCTCATCGCGGCGGTCCTTACCTGCTTCGCGATCGTTGGCGCCGCCACCGCCGGCGTGTTTGCCTTCGCCGGCAACCCGTTCTCGGACCAGCAGGTCGGGCAGAGCTACGCCAACGGAGTCCTCCTGCCGACCAACCAGTGGGTTTCACCCCTCGGCTCGCGGCTCTTTCAGGACAACGCGCGCATCATCACGAGCTCGATCAGCCCCAACGGCCAGTACCTCGCCGCACTGACCTGGAACGACTACGACACGACGCTCACCATCGTCAACCTGACAACGGGCGCGAGCAAGGCGAGCTCGATCTTCAACGGTTTTGAGCTGCCGGCCGGCGCGGCTGACCGCTTCGCCAACGAGGACGGCACGGTGTCGAGTGATCCTCCGGTGTGGTCAAGCGACGGCGCCACGATCTGGGTCGCCCAGACCGACTACATGGACAGGTTCAGCTTTGACCCGAGCACGATGGCGACGACTCAGACCGCCGACATCTGGCTCTGTGGGCAGGGATCGACGAGTCCGTCCGATGCAGGGCCGGGCTGCGACAGCTACGGACCCGGAGTCGCCAACGGCGCCTACATCCCGTCCGGGAGCGCGCTCTCCGCCGACGGCCGCAAGCTCTATGTCGCTTTCAACGGCGCTAACACGCTCGGCGTGATCAACACCGCGACCAACACGCTGACCCAGCAGATCCAGGTCGGCAACGCGCCACGCCAGGTCGTGATCTCGCCCGACGGCAGGACCGCGTACGTCTCAAATGAGGGTGGCCGCCCCGCCAACAAGGCGGACTTCACCAACCTCTCAGACGGAACCCCGATCGTCGCCAGCAAGAGCACCGGCGCGGCAGTCACGGGCACCGTGTCAGTCGTCAACCTTGCCTCCGGCAAGGAGGTCCAGGAGATCCCGGTCGGGCTGCAGCCGACCGCGCTCTACCAGAACGGATCCACGCTGTTCGTAGCCAACTCTAATGACGACAGCCTGTCCGTCATCAACGAGCGGACCAACCGGGTCGCCCAGACCGTCACGACCAACCCGGTGCCCGGCGCGACGGTCGGCAGCTACGCCAACGCAATCAGCATGTCTGATCCGCATCACGTCCTGGTCAGCATCGGCCGCGACAACGCGATTGCCGTCTATGACTATCGCGGCGCGTATGCGCGGCTGCGCTTCCAGGGCCTGATCCCGACCGACTGGTACCCGGTCCAGGTCCAGCCTGACCAGGCCATCGGCAAGATCGTCGTCACCAATGACAAGGGGATCGGCGCACGAGGCCCGGCCTCGACGATCAACGAGGGCGCCGACACATCCGCGGCGACAGGCCACAACACCTACGACGACACCGGTAGCGTGACGGTGTTCAACATGCCCAAGGGCTTCGGTGGCCTCGCCGGCGACACCAGGGCGGTGTTCCGCGACAACGCCTGGAATCAGTCCCGCGCGATCAACAGCGGCCAGGACGACTCGGTCCCCTCGGTGATCCCGAGGCGGCTCGGTGGCAGCTCGCCGGTCAAGCACATCGTCGTGATCGTGAAGGAGAATCGCACCTACGACCAGATCCTGGGTGACCTGAACGAGGGCAACGGTGACCCGGCGCTCGCGCAGTTTGGCGCCGAGGTGACCCCGGACGCGCACGCTCTCGCCGATCGCTTCGGTGATCTCGACAACTTCTATGACGAGGGCACGCTTTCGGCTGACGGGCACAACTGGATCGTGCAGGCCGAGGCCAACGACTACCTCGAAAAGGAGTTCGGGGCCTTCTACCGCTCCTATCCGTCACAGGGCGGCGATGCGCTGGCCTACCAGAGAGACGGTTTCCTCTGGAATGCGGCCCAGAAGTCTGGCCTCAGCGTCCAGAACTTCGGCGAGTACATCTACAACCCCTACAGCCTCCCCTCCAACGCTCCCGAGTGGGACCAGTGGTACGCGGAGTCCCAGTGGCTGGAGGATGGCCACAAGGGGACCGAGCCGATCAGCGATCCTTGCCAGTACACCAAGGTGCAGTCCGACATCCCGTCGCTGCAGGCGATCTCGGATCTGTGCTTCCCGAACTTCCAGCTCGCGATCCCCGATCAGTACCGGGTCGACCAGTGGTTGCCGACCTTCCAGCACGACGAGCAGACGGGACAGATGCCGAACCTGACGTTCATGTGGCTGATGACTGACCACACCGGCGCCACCGGCGTGAACGGTGGTAAGAGCAGCGAGCCCTACCCAGTCGCTCAGGTCGCCGACAACGATCTCGCGGTCGCGCGGGTGGTCGACCAGATCTCGCACAGCAAGTTCTGGAAAAGCACGGCGATCTTCGTGGACGAGGACGACACGCAGAACGGGGTTGACCACGTTGACGGCCATCGTGCACCGACGCTGGTGATCAGCCCGTACTCAAAGCCCGGTGTCGATGACCAGTACTACAGCCAGCTCAACATGGTCAGAACGATCGAGCAGATCCTCGGGGTCAACCCGATGAACCAGGAGGACGGTTCGGCGGAGCCGATGTACTCGGCGTTCACCGGCCGGGCGAACTTCGCTCCGTTCAATCTGACCCCCGAGATCGTCCCGCTGACGCTCGGCGCGCCCGGCTATCCGTCGGCATTCACTCCGTCGAGCAAGACCGCCGCGCTCGCTCGGAACAAGGGCCAGCTCAGCCCTGAGGGCGTCGTTCCGGCCAACATGAAGAGCGTCGACGCGGCATGGATGAGCTGGATGAAGACGCAGGATCAGCACGGACGGTTCAGCCGCCCGGACCGCGTGAACCCCGAGCAGCTCAACCGCTTCGACTGGTACTCGGCGCACGACTGGAAGGTCGCGTACCCAGGTGATTCGAAGATCTACCTGCCCAACCAAGTTCCGGGGCGAAACCTGCCAGCAGCGCTGATCGGCAACTAGCCCCAAGCCCCACAGTCGACGGCCGCGCCAGGCCTACCAGGCGCGGTCGTCGCTCGGGCGGCGCCCTCAAGCCTGGGGGCCGTACCGCCTTGACATCGCCGTAACCCGGCGCGACCATCCAAACAGTTGTTGGAGAGCGGGTCGCGGCCTCCGTCCGCGGAGAACGGCGCTATAGCAACGACTGAGTGCTTACCGCGCCGCACTCCGTCCCCTCGACACCACCGGTGGTCGATCAAGCAGCCGCCGTGCCTCCTCGCGACGCGTGGCCTGGCAGTTACGGGGTGCACACGTGAACGCCGATCTCGAAGCGAGGACGAGCACCTCGAGCATTCCGCTGATCACAACGATCGGATGGCGCCCCAGGCCACGGTCGGCCCACGCCAGTGTCGTCTGGACCCGAATGCGAGAAGTGTTCCGGCCCCACGCAAGGGAGCAATCTCGGAGATGCCCCCCACACTCGAGTGACCCGGTGGGCCGCAACCGTCGTCCCCCGGCAGCAAACGCATACGAACAGATATGCGGCGGCCGCGCCGATGCCGAGCCTGAACGCAAGCCAGCCACGCCGCGCTCAGGCTGAGGGTCGGTCCCGCGCATCGTCCCGTTCTTCGGCTTCACCTCCGGATGGCATGAGAAGCCAACTGCCACTTGAGGCTACAGCGGTGGCACGCCGCCTCAAGAGTCGCAGTTGGGATCCCTCATCGCACGCCGGCAGCCCCGCCGGCGTCTCAGACGGGAACGGCGGAGCGGAACGCATCCTCGCTGACGCCCACATGATGGTTCCGGACGGGCGGGTCGCACTGTCGAGCTCGTGCTTCGCGAGCCTCATCCTGGGCGGCCGAACCCCTCGCCGAGGAGGTCGTGATTCTCGAGCGGCACGCGGGCTGACTCGAGGAACCGGCTGACCATGTTGTAGTAGGCAACGACGAGGATGAGTTCACGCGCGCCGGGGTCTCGCCACCGCCTGCGAACCAGCGCGAGCGTGTCATCCGCGAGCCGAACCGAGGTGGTGATCTCGTCAGTGGCCCGGCAGATCAGGGCGTGGTCAGGGCCCAACTGAGCGGCTGGATGCTCGAGCGCCGTGGCATCGATTTCGAATTGGGTGAGACCGGCGAGGTGGGCGAGCTGCTCGTGCTGGTGGCGCTCGTAAGGAGCCTCCGTGAGATACGCGACACGGAGGATCGCGACCTCGCGCTCTGCTGCGGTCAGATGCTCGCCGGCGAGCAGCGCGCCACCGAGCTGGAGGAACGGGCGGAGCGCCGCCGGAATCCCGGCAACGGCTCGGAACACGTTGAGGGGCGGAAGCGTGCCAAGGATCCGCGTCGCGTCCGCTGAAAGCTCGGCGTCGGTGGGGAGCGGCAGACCTGGCGTGCTCATGGCGGTCCTTTGGTGTGTCTCGGGGAACGGTGCGGCGGCTGCTCGTCAGATTGTCGCCGGGTGAGGGCGCTGCAGGCGCCGACGGGATAGCAGGTCTCGTCGTATACGGCGATCGACAACCCGGCGCTTCCGAGCATCCTCGGGAACCTCCGGCGCCGGCGGCCGAACCGTCTCATTGCCCCAACGCTGAGCGGACGCCTCCGATCATGCGATAGGGATGACGACTGCCGGCGCGCGCGACCTGAGCTTGCATAGATAGGCAAGACGGCCGCGTCAGACTGCCGAGATTTCGTGGGAGCGGCAGCGTCAATCGGGTCGGGCTGGGTCTGGATGTGAAGGGAGCTGAAGCTCACCGGCTGCGTTTGTTGGGCTCGGGTGTTGAAGGGTGATGATCAGATCATCGCCGTCATGATCGACGCGGTAGCGCCGGGCGCGTAGGCGGGGTTGGACCAGGCATTGGCCGGTCGTGATGTCGAAGTCCCATTTGTGCCACGGGCAGCGCAGCAGGTGGGGCGTGTCGCCGCGGCTGGCGTGGCCGTGTTCAAGCGTGATGCCTCGTACGACGCGTCCTGCTGAGCACAGCGGCGCTCCGCGATGGGGGCAGCGGTCGGCGACCGCGTGATAGGCGTCGCCGATCCGGTAGAGGCCGACGATATGATCGCCGAGTTGGATGAGGCGGACCTCGCCGCTGGCCGGGGCCTCGGCGAGGGCGATGCGGGCGTGCGGACGGGTCATGCCGGCAGCGGTTGGGCTGATGCTTGAGTTGTCGTGACCGGGAGCGAGAGGAATCGTGCGGCGTTCTCGTGAGCGACGGCTTGGCGCCATGCGGCGGGCAGGCGGACGAGGGTTTGGCGGGGGTCGTCAAAGTCCCAGTGGGGGTAGTCGCTCGAGAAGCAGAGAGTCCGCCACGGTGCCAGGCCTTCCAGTGCGGGGGCGAGCAGCCGCTCGTCAGGTGGTTCTTCCAGCGGTTGGCTGGTCCATGCGAGGTGGTCGTGGGCGTACTCCGACGGGGGGCGCACGCATTGCGGGACCTCGGTCCGGCAGCCGCGCCAGGCGGCGTCCAGACGCCACAGCAGTCCCACGAACGGCACCAGGCCGCCCTCCATCAGCATCACGCGAGTGTGAGGAAAGCGCTCGAAGATCCCGTGGCAGAGGATCGATGCGAGGTGTCCGAGCATCCCCGCTCCGGTGAGCGCGTGGTATTCGGTGTAGAAGTCCGGCATGCCGGCGGCGGTCACCGGCCCGGCGATACCGACCCCCTCGAAGTGCGTGTGGATCGCGACCGGTAGTGCCAGTTCGTCGCACGCTCGCCAGATTGGGTCGTGAACAGGGTTGCCGTAGGGGATGCGCGCGGCGCCGGGAAGAAATACGCCCGCAATCTCCTGGCGTTCGCCGAGTCGCCGGATCTCGGCGGCGGCCGCCTCGGGGTACTGAGGAGTGACGACCAATAGGCCTCGCAATCGTGGCTCGCGCTCGAGCCATTCGGCGATCAGCCAGTCGTTGTAGCCGCGGCACAGCGCTGCGCCAAGCCGGCCATTGGGCAGGATCGCGAACGCAGCTGCCTCGTCCGGCGTGAGGATGCCGAACGTCACGTCAAACGGGTCGAGCACCATCGCGCGAACGCGCTCGAGCGTCTGGCCGACGAGTTGCCCGCCACGAGTGGCTGCATCACGGTCATAAGCATCCCCGCGGAGCCAGCCGGACGGGTGATACCAGGGGTAGGACGGCATGCCCAGCCCGTTGGTCCCGGATTGCTCGACGAGCTCGGCGGTCGCGCCGTCCAGGTGCGGGATCAGGTCCTGCAGTGTCTCGTAGCCGACGTGAATGTCGCAATCGATCAACATACGCTCATAATACGGTGCTATACGCTCACGATGTGAGCACACCTCGCACGCAATCACTTACTCGCGCCCTTGATCTGCTGAGAGCGCTCACGCGCTATCCACACGGCGCCACCACCGCAACCCTGGCGCGAGTGACCGGGCTAGCGCCGGCGACCGCCGGACGCCTGCTGGTCACGCTGCACGATGCCGAGTTCGTCGCTCGCGGGGACCAGGGCTGGACGATCGGCACCGAGCTGACGCGGATCGCCGCGCGCGCAGACCCGCGCCGCTCGCTGCGCGAGCGGGCACGTCCCGTACTTGAGCAGTTGGCGGCAGCGGCCCGAGAATCGGTGATGCTCGCCGTGCCGCGACCGGGCCCGCAGATCGAAGTCCTCATCCAGGCTGACGGGCCGCGCTTGCTCGGGCTGGTCAACTGGGTCGGGCGGCCCATCGACATGCACGCTTCGGCGGCCGGCAAGCTCGCCCTAGCCGAGCTCTCCGATGAGGAGCTGGTCGCCTGGATCCGCCGCGAACGTCCGCAGCGGTTAACACCGCGCACCCTAACCACCCGCACCCAGCTCACCGACGAGATCACGCGCGTGCGCAAGCGCGGCTACGCAACGCTTGACCAGGAGTCGGAGGTCGGCCTCGGCTCAATCGCCGTTCCGATCCGCGACCGCGATGGTCATCTGAACGCGATCATCGGCTTCAGCGGCCCCGCCGAACGACTTGACCTCCCCACTCTGCTCAAGCACCTAAAACGAGGCCGCGGTGCTCTGCAATGACCCGGTGCCGCGCGCGGTAGCCACGTCCCGTAAACCGATTCGCTTCCGCTTCGTCGCCCCTGCAGCACTCGAATCGGGGCCGCCGCACCGCGGCTTTGCATAGGTACAGAGCCGCGCGGCGACGTCGGTGGCCGGCGAGCGCTTGGCGCGGGAAGCGCGCGCGCAACCGGCGTGGGCCCGTCTCAGTTGGCATCGACAACCGGACGCCCGGAGTTCGGCCGAGGCCGATATCACGCACGTCCAACCAACACTTCGCCGACGGTCACCTCGTCGAAGGCGACCCCACCACCGACCTCGTCGTGTTCATCCTCAACAAGCCGGTCACGACGCACGCGACGATCGTGCTCTCAGACCGCGAGGCATCAGCGTCGCTAACCATCCCGGTTTCCTCGAAATTTGAGCCGCTCATCGAGGCGTACCCTTCTCATGTGGCCGGTGCGCTGCGGTCTGGATCGATGAAGGCTGGAGCGGATCTCCTCGCCCACGTCCGAAACACTCGGCGCCGAGCCACTCACCGACATCGCAGCGGGGCTCAGACCCGCCCCGAGCACCAGCAGCATCTGAGGGACCCGCGGGGGCCGTCCCGCCACCGCCGAAGGCAGGCAACCTGACGACGGCGACGTCTCAGGAAGGATCGCTCACGAACGTCGGCATCAACCGCCTGACGTCTCAGTTGGGAACCTTGGGTTCTCGCGGTGATCGCAACACCCGCCCAGTTGGAGGGACTTTGTAGGTCATCGGTGCTTGGTGGTTGAGTAGCGCGCCGGTCGTCGCGTCGCTGAGCCCGGAGGGCGAGGCGCCCGCGGCGATCGGCGCGCTGTCCAGTCCGGAGCCCGGCGGCCCGCGAGGTTGCCTTGCTGGGAGGGTGAACGGAGGCGTGCGATGGCGCAGTTCTCTGGTCGGATGGTTCCGGAGGTTGTGCAGGTGTTCTGGGCGGCGATGGCGCGCGGTGAGTTCGTGACTGTGGCGGCGGCCGAGGCCGGCACTTACCGTGAGATGGGCACTCGGTGGCTGGCCGCGTCGGGTGGTGTGCGCCCGCGCCGGGGGCGGGGTCTGAAGGGTCGCTGTGTGACGTTTGCGGAGCGCGAGGAGATCGCGCTGGGCCGCGCGGGCGGGGAGTCGATGCGCTCGATCGCCCGGCGTCTGGGGCGCAGCCCGTCGACGGTCAGCCGCGAGCTGTCGCGCAACGGTGATCGGGCGGGTGGCTATCGCGCGACGACGGCACACGCGCGGGCGTATGTGCGCGCGAGCCGACCCAAGCCAGCCACGTTGCAGACCAATCTCAAGCTGCGCCGCCAGGTGGAGGAAGATCTCAGACGGCGTTACTCGCCCGAGCAGATCGTCGGCCGGTTACGCCGCCAATTCCCTGATGATCCGGAGATGCGGGTGTCTGCCGAGACGATCTACCAGTCGCTCTATGTCCAGTCCCGCGGGGCGCTACGCCGTGATCTGACCAAGTGCTTGCGGACCGGGCGGGCGCTCAGACGCCCCCGCCGGCGACCCAATCAACGCCGCAACCAGATCCCGGACATGATCAACATCTCAGAGCGTCCGGCCGCGGTCGAGGACCGGGCGGTGCCGGGCGATTGGGAGGGCGATCTGATCCTCGGCAAGAACAACCTGTCGGCGATCGGGACGCTGGTCGAGCGCGCTACCGGCTACACGATGCTGGTGCACCTTCCTGACGGCTACCAGGCCGAGCAGGTCCGCGACGCGCTCATCGCCAAGATCCAAACCATCCCCGACATCCTGCGCGCGTCACTGACCTGGGACCAGGGCATCGAGATGCGCGACTGGAAACAGGTCAGTGTCGCCACCGATATCGACATCTGCTTCTGTGACCCCCACGCCCCCTGGCAACGGGGCACCAGTGAGAACACCAACGGGCTGCTGCGCCAGTACTTCCCCAAAGGCACCGACCTCTCCGTCCACGGCGCCGTCGACCTCGACTGGGTCGCCACCGAGCTCAACGACCGACCCCGCAAACGCTTAGGCTTCGCGAAGCCGATCGAACAGATCGGACCACTACTGTTGCGATGACCGCCCGAATCCGCCAACCCTCAACGAACAAGCGAGGCTGGCTGAGAGTCCTGGATTTGGGCGGATCTCCGAGACTCACCCCCACCGGCCGCGGCAGCCCTGCTTTCGCGGCGCGACGAGCATGTCGACGCTTCGGCTCGCACGGCGAACAGCACTGAGCCGACCGTTGGGATCGAGCTGCTCCTCGTCCCAAGCGGCCGTGTCGTCGGCTCGGCGAACATGCTTGCTTGCCCGTGAGAGCGCGAGCGCAGGGTCTCCGGTTGGGCGCCCGTCCACCGGCATTTCACCGAGCGGGTCCCTACGGGGACAAGAGCATCCGGCGCCGAGTCTGACGCAGCGTTTTGACCACCCTGATCCGCTGAACGTTCGGCGACCGGGACGCGGTGTTGCATTCAGGGGCGCGGTGAAAGACGATGTTGGTCGTGGCTATGCGCAATGCCAGCACTCCGCCGTACTCGGTCCTGCCGGTCCTTGCCTATGACGATGTTCGCGCGGCCGTCGAGTACCTGACCAAGGTCTTCGGGTTCGCCGAGCGCGTCCAGATCGGTGACCACCGAGCTCAGCTCAGCGCCGGCGGCGGCGCGGTGATCGTCGCCGATGCCACGCATGGACGACGATCACCGGCCGCCGCGGATGGTGTCACGCAGTCAGTGATGGTTCGCGTCGAAGACGTCCAGGCGCACTACCGTGCCGCGGTCGCCGCCGGCGCGCAGGTGACAAGCGAGCCCGCCGACTACGCATACGGCGAGCGGCAGTACAGCGTGCGTGACCTGGCAGGTCATCTCTGGACCTTCACCGAGTCCGTGGCCGATATTGCGCCCGAGACCTGGGGTGGGGTGACCGTCTCGTCGTGGTAGCGCTAGATCCATGACGGCGCACGCGGCCGCGCCGGCCGCCGGTCCCGCCTCGGGGTGACCTGCCCACGCGATCAAGCGACGGGGGCGCGCCATCCCAAGCGATGTCACATCGTCGCCACCACGCCGAGTAAGCGATGGGGTATCGGGACACCGCCATTCCGCTTGCCGAAGCCATGGAGGTGTGCCCGATCGCCGAGCGCGGGCTCTCGCAACGGACGACCAGCAAAAGCACGCGCGCGCCCAGAGCGACCGATCCTCGTGCGGATGCAGGAGAGAGCCCGATGTCGACCGGCGCGCTGTCCCCCAGTCCGGTCCGAGACCTGCTTCGAGGCTTGCGAGATACTCGCCAACGAGCGCTCAGCGCACCCGTAAACCACCAACGGGGTCTCGTCTCAGAGAGGATCGACCAGGGGACGCTCTTCGCGTGTCCGCAAGGGAACGACCAGCGAAACGCTCTGTGCGTGTACGCAAGGGAACCTCTATTGCAAACCGAAACCCGTGGAGTGTGCTCGTCGGTCAGACCGGCGCTGGGACGAACCGCACCGGTCTAGTCCGGGGGTGACGGCGCAATCTCCAGCTTTGTCTCGCCACTTGTCAACAGGAGCTGAATAGTGGCGCCAGCTTCAGGAAGCGAAAAGTGCACCACGCGCCGGTTGAAACCTAGGCGACTTGAGGGTTCGCGGCGGCTTCTCGCGCAGCGAGCCGTAGGCGAGCGGAGTGAGATGCCGCCGGCGCGCTCGGCTGGGGGTCAGTTTTCAGGCGGCGCTGGCCGGGCTCGTGATGCGGGGGCGGTGCCCGCGTTCTCTGAGGCGGTAGCTCTTGCCTTTCAGCGTGACCATGGTGGCGTGGTGCACGAGGCGGTCGATGAGCGCAGCGGCGACCATCGCGTCGCCGAGGATCTCCCCCCAGGCTTCGAACCCGCGGTTGCTGGTGATCACGATGCTGCCGCGCTCGTAGCGGCGGGAGACCAGCGCGAAGAGGAGGTTCGCGGCTTGGCGTTCGAGTGGGAGGTAGCCGACCTCGTCGACGATCAGCAGCTGGTAGCGCTCCAGGCGTTTGAGCTCTAGGTCGAGGGTGTTGCGCTCTTGGGCCTCCTCTAGTCGTGAGACCCATTGTTGGGCGGTGGCGAACGCGACGCGGTAGCCGTGCTGGCAGGCCTTGATCCCGAGCGCGATCGCGAGATGACTTTTCCCGGTGCCGGGCGGCCCGATCAGGCAGACATTGGCGTGCTCCTCGATCCAGGCCAGCTGCGCGAGATGCATCACCAACGGTCGCTCCGCTGACGGCTGGGCGGTGAAGTCGAAGTCCTCGAGCGTCTTGTGCGCCGGGAAGCCAGCGGTGCGGGTCCGCGTCCGGGCGCCGGACGCCTCGCGGGCGAACACCTCGGCCTCACACAACGTCTCGAGGAACTGCTCGTAGGGCCACTGCTCCTCGCGGGCGCGTTCCGCGGTCGCGGTGAGCCGCTCGGCGATCCTCGGTGCTTTGAGTGCGGAGAGGAGATAGGGCAGCCGCTCGCCGACCTTCGTCTTGGCGGGCGTCATGCGCACAGCTCGGCATAGTCGGCGAGTTCGGGCGGCTGGATTCGCGCCGTGTCGATCCGCGCGGGTATGGGTGGCGGGGGTGGCTCGGGTCGCATCCGCGGCTCGGGGATCCAGGAGCCCGGCTGATAGCAACGCCGATAGCGGGCGACTGGCTGGCCGCGCCAGCTGATCCAGACCCCGTCGCGGGATGCGTGCAGCTCGACGCGCTGATGCACCAGCTCGACCGGCGCGCGATAAAAACACGCGCCGTGACGCAAATAGCCGTCGGTCGGGACTCTGACCGTGCGGCTCAGCGAGAAGTCAAACGCCTGCGGCGGTAGGCTGCCCCAGCGCCTGGCGTTCCTCGCTGAGTCGGTCAGCGACGATGAACCGGCCGGTCGCGTGCCGGCGCCGGTGAGCGACCTGATCGCGCCAATCGCCGTAGACCTGGTCAAGCTCGGGCAGCGTCTCAAAGCGGCGGGCTGGCCAGAACCCCGTCTTCAGATACCGCACGGCGCCTTCGACCGAGCCCTTCTCCCGCGGCGACGACGGTGTGCACGCCGTCGAATGAAACGCGTAGTGGCCACGGAGATGAAGGAACCGCTGGTTCCAGCGGACCACCTGCCGACTGTCGCGCTTGGCAACCACCGACCTCAAGTTGTCGTAGACGCACTCGCGCGGGACGCCCCCTAGCCAATCGAACACCCGCACGTGACCCTCCATGAACGACTCCAGCGTCATATCGAAGCTGAAATGAGCAGTCTGCGCCCCGGAGAACGGCAACGACGCGATCAGCGCATAGACCCGACGCTCGACCCCGCAGGATCCGCGGACGAGTTGGCATCTCCCCCCAATCAAACTGCACGACCTGTCCGGGCCGATACCCCGTCCGCTGCGCCGGGCGCTCCTCCCGCGGCCGCAGCCCCGCCAAGCGACGGCGGACCAGATCGACCGACCCCTCATACCCATGCTCGGCCCGCAAAAGCTCCGTCAACCGTGGGCGCCTTGATCTCCGGCCACTGCTCCAGCACCTGCCGGATGACCGGCACCAACCGATCCAGCTGCGAACCGCTGGGCGCCCGCACATACCTCGGCGGAGCATCAGACCCCAACGCCCGAACGACCGTCCGTCGATTGATCCCCAACCGCCGCGCGATCTCCCGCTGCGAAACCCCGTCCCTCGCCAGCGTCCTGATCTCAGCCCACTCCAACGCGCTCACCACCTCTCCCAGCCCTCCTCTCGTCGCTCAACACGACGAGCCTGAAAGCCAGCTCGGTCGCCACCGGAGTGGCGCACTATTCGATTCCTAGAGGTGGTGCACTATTGGGCGCTCGACTCACCACTGGCCGCAGTCTCGAGGGCATGCTGACTGCGACGAGTCCGGTCTGATTGGACAGGCGCCGTTCTGCATTGCGAGGCTGCCTCCGGTCCAGGCTCGCGGCTGCATGCGGCTGAGAGCAGAGGCCAACCGCAGTCGACCGTGGGCGGTCAAGGGTGCTGCCTGTTCGTGCTTGCGGCAGTTTCGCCGATTGGCTCACGCCGGTCTGCCCGCAGGGATTAGCGCGTGCTTCGGCTTGCTCGCGCGGAGACCCGCATTCATGCTCGCGCGCCGGCACGAGCGCCTGAGCGTCCGGACGGTTCCCCCTGACGGCGCCTCTCGTGTCAGTTTGGCTTGACAAGATCATGCTGTCAGTCTAGACTGACAGCATGAACATCGATGAGATCACCGAGGCGATCGGCTCTGAGGATCCGGCGCAGGGACTGCGTGCCGCTTTGGCGCTGCACCGGATCGCGGAGCGCGTCGAGGCACGCCAAGTCGCGGTCGCACGCGGTCAGGGGTGGTCCTGGCAGCAGATCGGCGATGCGCTGGGGATCACCCGGCAGTCGGTGCACGCCAAATACGGAAAGTGGGTTTCATGATGACCGCGAAAGCAAGCAAGGTCGGCGGGTTTATCCCGTGGGCGACAGCCGTGTATGCGCGCGAGGAGGCGCGTCGACGTGGTAACAGGCGCGTCGGTACCGAGGACCTCGTGCTCGGGCTGTTGCGCGAGCCCGATGTCGCGCAGCTGCTGGGCTGCGATCTAGACACGGCGCGTGAGGCGCTGGATGCGATGGATCGCGACGCGCTTGTGGCGATCGGAATCGACAGGCCGCTCGACGCGCCGCCGGTGCCAACCCGCGAACCGATGCTCGGCGGCCGACGGGCCATCGTGAAAGCGGTCTTGACGGACCACCTGCCGATGACGCCCGTGGCCAAGTGCGTGATGGAGGAGGCCGGAAAGGACCGGCGCCACCGCCGTGGTTCGGGGGCGCCGTGGGATCCATCGCCCCGATGGTCGCGCGAGCGGGTGCTGATCGCCTTGTTGTCGCTCGCGCCACCCGACCCAGCCGCGGCGCTCCTTGACGCGCTCAAGGTCAACCGAGATGAGGTCAGCACGCGCCTCAGCGAGCCGTCAGCGGCCTAACGGCGCGGGACGGTCGATAAGACTCAAGGGCATCAGCTACGAGGTGGGCCGCCAGCTCGCGGCTGCCGGTTTGTCGCCGCAGGAGCAAGTCTCGACGAGGCGGCCGCTCTCGGCCGAAGGCAGTCGTGTGACCGGGCCGCGTCTCACCACGGCATCGACCACCGGACGCTTCCGAGCCCTTGCCGCGGCACCCACCGCGCGCCGGCCATCCGGTCGTCTCACGGACCAACGCTCTACGGACAACGGTTCGTGAGGCGCCCGGCCCCGAGATTGGCGGTAGCTGTCGGGTAAAAGTGTGGTCGTCGGGTGGCTCACCCCGGAGGCGGTGTGCAAACCCGGCCGGGTCCCGTGTGGCGCTGCGGATGCTCGCGGCACCGAGGACCTTCTCGGTGATCGGGCGGCCGCCCGCGGCCAGCGCAGCTGCGGCGGCGCTCAGCACCCCAAGGACCACGACGACGATGACGAGCCGTTTCATTGTGGTCCTCTGAATCGTGCAGAGGGTTAGGTGGGGGGCCGCCGACGCATGGCGGACGTCTGCGATGCGTCGGCGGTCCGTCCCCGATCACAGCTAGGCGGGCACCCCGGCGGCCAGCGCGTGCACGGCCTCGGTGGTCAGGCATTGCCCGCCGATCGCCCAGTCGCCGCTCTTGATCTCTTCGAGCACGCACAAGGTGACACCGCGCATGTTCTCTCCCTCGACTGAGACCATCGCGTCGGTAAGGCGCTCGGCGATTTGTGTTTTCTGCTCGGACGTGAATACGCCTTCGAGCAGCTTGACGTTGATGAGCGGCATTGCGCTCCTCCTCTTGGTTGGTTGGTGATGGAGCCTGGTCTTGCGGGCGGCCACTGCCTTCACGGCGGCCCTTTTCTGTCTCCCGCGAAGGGCCTGATGTTCTCGTTGACGCGGCAGACGTTTCGGGGTTGTGTACGTGCGATCGCCGGTGTGTGCTTGGGCCCATCGCGCGGCGCGTCGAGTTTCAGCTCAAGCTCGATTTCGCTGCCGTCGCTCGCGTAGGCGTGAAACTCGAAGCGTCGCAACAGCGCACGCGCTGGCCGGTTCTCCCATAGTGTCGTGGCGGTGAGAAGCGCGAAGCCGTTGTCGCGTGCGCGCTGCACCGTGTGTCTAGTGAGTGCGGTACCGATCCCCATGCCCTGCCACTCGTCGGTAACCTCGGCGGCGAGGTCTGCGACCTTCAGTCGATCAGCGACATGCACATAGCGGCCGACGCCGACCATCGCGCCGTCGCGCTCATCGATCGCGACGATCGCTTCGTGGCGGATGTGATCGATATCGGTGAAGTCTGAAAGCTCGCGAGGCGTCAATTCGCGCTTCGGAGTGAGGAATCGCCGATAGCGCGATTCGGGACTGAGCCGAGCGAACAGCGCCGCGAACCCATCGCGGTCCTCGGAGACGAGAGGTCGGAGTCGAAGCCGTGTGCCATCGGCCAGAACCAGCACTTCGTTCGGCCCGGCCGAGGACGCTTGGACGCCTGTGCTAGCTATCGGCTCAAGGAACATCGGCGGGCGCCGGCTCTGTCAGAGGGCTCATGTCCAGGACTGGATCGCGGGTGCGGAGAGGCTGAGCCGGGTCGTTCGCATGTCGTAGCCCTGTGGACGCAGGCCGCGCGGTCAGACGTGAGATCCGCGCGCTGAGGCGAGTCATCAGGTTTGAGCCGCGCCGCCGCGCGTCCACCTCGCTTGCCCGTCGCGCGCGGTCGGCGTTGCGTTGCAGGTCGGCGATGTGCTGTCGGGCAAGCATGTGGTTCAGCTGGTGATTCATCTGTTGCTCCTGGAGGGTCAGTGGTCGATGCGCTCAAGCCAGGCGTAAGCCCCCGCGCGGGCATCGGGCACCTACCGCATCTCTTGGGTTAGGTCTCGCGGCGAGCGCTTAAGCCGCGGCCGGGCAGACGGCGGCTGGGCCTTCGGTAGCGATCGCCAGTAGAGCGTCCCAACGTGCGGCATTACTTGCAATTGCGATGCGCGAATCTCTATAAGTCCCACTAATGCTCGACGTGCGCAGGCTCAGGGTGCTGTCAGAGGTCGCCGCCCGCGGGTCGTTCTCAGCCGCAGCAGACGCGTTGACGCTCACGCAGTCGGCCGTGAGCCAACATGTCGCCGCGCTGGAGCGGGAGGTCGGGCTGCCGCTTATCCAGCGTGGCACCCGCCCGGCCGAGCTGACCGAAGCCGGTTACGCCCTGACTCGGCACGCGACCGGGATCTTTGCGCGGCTCGACGACGCCGAGCAGGAACTCGGCGAGATCGCCGGCCGGCGCCACGGACGTCTGCGCTTCGGGAGCTTTCCCACTGCGCTCGCCACGCTCGTGCCGCCGGCGTTCGCACAGTTCCGCCGCCGCCACCCAGAGGTGACGCTAACCGTCGTGGACGATCACCTACAGCGGCTCATCCCTCGGCTGGAGACCGGAGAGCTCGACCTCGCGCTGATCTACGATCATGAGGCGCTACCCGACATCGCCGCGCGCGATCTCGAGCGCAGACCGCTGCTCGACGACGTCTTCCGAGCCGTCCTGCCGACGGGACACCGCCTCAACCGCCGGCGCCGCCAGCTCGAGCTCTCAGACCTCAGCAGCGAACCCTGGATCGGAGGAGCGCCGACGAGCGCCTGGCATCGGATCGTCTGCCACGCCTGCCGACTGGCCGGCTTCGAACCACAGGTCGGCTTCGCCTCCGACGACCACATCGCAGTCCAGGCTCTCGTCGCCGCCGGGCTCGGCGTCTCCATCATTCCCGGCCTCGCCGTCGCACACCCTCTGCCAGGGCTCGAGGTGCGCACGCTCGGGCCAGGCGCACCCGTCCGTCACATTTCCGCCGCCCGGCCACGCGACGCCTACCACGGCCCCGCCGTCACCGCGATGCTCGACAGCCTGCGCGCCACCGCACAAGCCCTCGCGAGCAACGCCCGCCGCCACGATCAGAAATGACACAGACCAGGCGCCGCTTGGGACCACACAACAGGTTCAGGCAGCCGCCGCTTCACCTCCGGCCAATCAGCGGAGCCACCTCGCTCGCGACGAGCTCGAGCTGTCGCTGCTCCTCGCCTAAAGGCCACAGATACACGCGGTGGCACCCGGCCTCCGCGTAGCGTGAGAGAAGCTCTGCGCAGTGCTCCACAGAGCCGACGCAGATCTGCCCGCGCAGCTCGTCAGCATCTCGATTCAGCAACGGAGCCAAGACATCGGCGAGGACTTGATCGCGCTCGGCTCGATCGTTCGTGACCCAAGTCCACATCGTCGCGAGGGCGTTGGGAAAGCCGTCCGCGTCCCTGCCCCGCTCCTCCAGCGCGCGCGCCAATCCGGCGCGAGCGGCCGCGAACCGCTCCGGCGCCGTGTTATAGGCCGAAGCAAGCCAGCCGTCGCCCGCCCTCGCCACCCGGGCGAGCCCTGCCGTCGAGCCCCAGCTTCCAACCCACAGTGGAACCCCACCTAGCCGGCTGGGAGCCGGCGCGAGCTCGATATCAGAAGGCACGCGGTAGTAGCGCGCATCCTCGGGAAAAGGTTCTCCCTTCAGCAGCGCCCGCAGCATCGCGAGCGCCTCGTCGAACCGCTTCCAACGCTCCTCAAAGCAGAGGCCGAGAGCGTCGTAGTCGCGTTTGGACGAGCCAGGCCCCACGGCTGCGACGAGTCGACCCTCGGAGAGGACGTCGATCGCGGCAAGCGCCTTCGCCAGCGGCACGGGACCTCGCAGAACCGCAAGCGACAGCGTCGTGGCAAGCGTCAGCTGGTCGGAACGGTCGATCACGCTGGCGAGCGCCGTCAGACCATCAAGCCAAGCTGTCTGGAAGACGAAATGATCGTTAGCCGAGACCGCGGCGAAGCCGCACTCCCTAGCGGCGTCGACGGCCTTTCGTAGCCGCACGAACGATAACGGCTCCTCTCCGAACGGCATCAGCGGCAGATGAACGCCGAGATCCACAGGGTGATGCTACTCAGCTTCCCCCCACGGTCGCCGCCCAGAGCAGCGCAACCCGACACGGTCTCCAGACCCTCCGCGTCGCCTGGGAACCGCTCGCAGTCGATCGACCAGCGGATGCTCGATGGCCGCCTCGGCGTCTCGCTCCCCAACCCTGACTGCGACCAGTCCTTTCACGGTGAATCACATTGTCGTGCGTCGGATTTTTAGGCGCTCGCGACCGTTGTGGTTGGCATCACGGGCGAGGCCTTGCAACGTGAGCGCCCCGGTCGAACGCGAGTCGCTACGCGGGCCGTTGTCACGGCCCGCGGAGCCCCGCTGGTCAGGCGAGGTATTCGAACTCGAACGCCTCGGCAACAACTGGACGCGGGCCGGTCGTGATGCGCTCAGTGAGCCCGGCAGCCTCGAACACGGGCAGCAGACGGTCGCGCTCGAAGGCGTCGGCGTCGGCCCGTGATGCCCAGACGTTGATGATCTGCACCGTTCCGGTCGCGGTCTCCCCGGCCGTGTGAAGAATCAGGCCCATCGGCCGGTCGCTGAGAAGGCCGACCTTCTGGCTGAGTGATTCGTACAGCTCGCGGCTCGGTGCTTCGGACACATGCGTAACGGGCACGTGGCCTCCCCGGTAGTGATTATCACTAGTGATAATCACTAGTGATTGCATCCGGTAGGCTACACCGGCGACGAGCAGGGCATTTCGAATAGCTCCGAGCAGACCTGCTTTGCCTCCGCCACGGGCACGCGGAAGAGGCTGCTGTTCCGCGCGAGAAGCAGCACCGAGAAGGAGAGTGCCGGAATGGCGACGGAGGAGCGTGCCCCAAACGTCAGGCGGCGCTGGCTGTCTTCCGCGGGACGGGTAAGCCGGTTGCAAGCTCGGGTTGCGCGTCCTCTGGCGAGAGCAAGCGTCTCGCGTGCGGATCATTGCAGCCATAGTGGCCGCCGGCTTGCTGACTTCGGTTGAGCCGTGGTGCTGCGCAGTCACGAGTCGTGGCGCTCGAGGCCGCCTGAAGGATCTGGCGGCTGCGCCGCTGTGGCTCGCTGCGTCCCGACGACTCCTCTGGACGACGGAAAATCCGTGAGTCGGTAACACGGCGCGAAGGTCGCGCAATGAACCCCTCGATGACATGTTTACCCACCCTCCCCGCGCCGGCCGTGCCCAGCGACGCATCGCTGCTCGCCTCCGCGCGCCACGATCCTGACGCGTTCCGGGAGCTATATCAACGCTACGCCGAGGCGGTGCATGGGTATTTCGTGCGCCGCACCGGCAGCCGGGCGACGGCACTCGATCTCACGGCCGAGACGTTCGCCCAGGCGTGGCTCGTCCGCGCCCGGTTCCGAGACGAGGCCAACGGCTCAGCTGCGCCGTGGGTGTATGGCATCGCCCGCAACGTGCTGTTGATGTCGATCCGCCGCGGTGTGCTGGAGCGACGTGCAACCGAGCGACTCGGCCTACAGGAGCATCTTGACCGTCCGCAGTGGGTCGAGGCTCCGGCGCCCGAGCCTGCGTGGGGCGACGGAGCCGATGAGCTGCTCGACACGCTGCCCGCAGACCAACGCGAAGCCGTGCGCCTGCGCGTGCTGGAGGAGCTGGAGTACTCAGACATCGCCCGCGCGCTCGGCACGACCCCCGGCGCGGTGCGCGTCCGCGTCCACCGCGGCCTCCAGACCCTCAAACGACATCTGACCTCAACGAAGGAGAGCCGCTCATGACTCGATGCGATCTCGATCCCGATCTGGAGCGCCTGGGCGAGGCGCTGCGCGCCAGCACCACCATCGACCTGGCCCGCGAAGAGCACGCCGCGCACCCGTGTGAGGCCCGGCAGGGACTCCACCCCGCCGCTGTGTTCGCGACGTGGGCCCGGCGGACACGACCGCGTTCACGCGTCTTTGCGAGCGGCACCCTCGGGCTGGCGGGCGTTGGCGCCGCGCTCGTGCTCATCCTGAGCGCGGGGGGCGCGACGGCTCCGCCCGCATTCGCCATCACAAAGCACGATGATGGCTCATTGACCGTGAACCTCGCCAACCCCAACGCCGGCCTGATCGGCACGAATCGCAAGCTCGCCGCCATGGGTACCGGCGAGCACATCAATTTCACGATGGCGCAGGGGCCAGCGGCCCACAGCGGCGCCGTGGACTGTGTGCCTTCGCCGCAGGGTGCGACCGTCTCCGGCCCGGCAGTGAAGGTCACCGTGGGCTCCGGGGACTCGAACACCGAGACCATCCCGTCGGGCAACACCGGCGCGGGCACCTGGCACGTGGCCGCCTGCACGCGCTCCAACGGAGCTGACCCCACCGGTCTCCGGTACCTCGGGTAACACGGGCGGCGGCTCCGCTGATGGCAGTCCTCGGCGCCCGCCCAGTGCGGGCGCCGGCAACGGGGCGGCGGGCGTGCGTGGGTCGGCCGGGTCGATCGAGGGGCCCGACCGCTGCGCGGCCATGGCTGCTCGTCGGGCCACCGCATCGACTCCGGGCCCTGCCACCCGGGAAAACGCAGCCCATACAACTCTCAGCCGGTGGACACGGCCTCGCAAGGCTTCTCCGCTTGCCGATCGACCACCGGACGCCTACGAGCGCGACGCCCATGGGGACACCGGCGATCCGTCGTCTCACGAGCCAACGGCTATCGAAACGCATCCGCGGACTCCGTTGGCTACGGCTGCGCGACCAAAACCAGGGCGTCCGGTGAAAGATTGCCCGCCGTGTCAGCGCCTCATCCACCGATGTAGCCGTCCCGGGTGAGCAGTTGCGGGACCTTAGGGGCACCAGGTCGACGCGTGTCCAGGCTCAAGCTAGATTGCCCCCAACGATGTCCTTCCGCTCGGCCCTCTCCTTCGTCAGAGAAAACCTCCGGTCCGCGAATCGTGCCGACCGAGCATCTGCATGACGCCGTGACCCAGAACGAAGCGCGCAGCTTCACGGCGGGCATCGTCGGACCGTCGCTGGGCGGGCTGTTGTTCTCGATCGCGCGGTCGCTGCCGTTCGTCGCCGACACCGTGTCGTTTCTGTCCTCGATGACCGCAATCGCGGCGACCAAGTCCCGATTTCAGTCACATCGTCACACGACCACTACCCGGTCATGGCGAAAAGTGAGATCCGAAATCTCGACCGGGTTTGCGTGGCTGCGCCAGCACCCGTTCTTCGGCACCTGCGCGCTGCTTTTCGCAGCCGGCAACCCGGTGTTCACCGGCCTATATCTGCTCGCGGTCCTGCTCGCCAAAGACCATGGCGCATCCTCAGCGGCAATCGGGGCGATGTTCGCGATCGTCGGCTCAGGCGGAGTGCTCGGGGCACTGGCCGCACCGACCCTGCGCCGGCGGATCCCCGTCGGCGCGGTGATCGCCTATGGAGACTGGCTGGTCTTCGCCGTCGTCCTGGGCCTGCTCGTCGCGCACAACGTGCTGCTGATCGGTGTCCTCGTGGGCGCCGCTGAGTTCGCGACGCCGGTCGCCAACGCCGCCGTCTCCGGCGCGCGGATCGCCGCGACCCCCGACGAACTCCAAGGACGCGTACAGGCAGCGACCACCATGATCGCGATGTCACTGGGCTGGCTCGGTCCGCTCGCGATCGGCACGATCTTCGAACACTCGGGCGCGACCACCACAGTCTGCGTCGTCGCTGGCTGGACCCTGCTCATGGCCATCGCCGCCACCACCGCACCGCCGCTGCGCCACGCGCCGACCGCTACCTGACCGACGACCTCAGCTCTGCGCGCGACGAGATGCCGACCGCCGCCCTGACTTCGGAGCGCTGCATCTTTCACGCCTTGGGCGTCGTTTAGCCGTTGTTGGATTGGGTCGTGCTGAGAGCAGAAGCCGCGCCGTGCGTGCCGTTGGGGCAGAGTGGCGGCGGTCAGCGCTTGATTTCGACGAGGAGAACCCAGCTGTTGATGAGCCCGGCGCTTGTGGCGAAGGCCATGGCCCCGCCCAGCCAGTAGAGACCACCGATGGTGAGGGTGATCATCGCGAAGGCAGCGATGATGGCGAGGGTGGCGAGCAGGCTTCCGGGGACGGCGTGGCTCACTCGCCAGCTGAGCGGGTTCCCGCGCTCGTGTCGCCAGCGCGGGCGGTCGACCCGCAACACGAGCGCGACCAGTCCAGCGGCGAGGGTGGCTAGGCCTATGCCGATGGTCGCGTGAGACAGGCCGGGTGTGAGGACGATAAGGCTGCCGGCGAGCGGATAGGCGAAGAAGATGAGGGTTTCGACCGCGCGGCCGGGTAGGAACTTGTCGGCGATGATGGGGTCGAGGTTGAAGGAGATAGCCACGAACGCGAGTCCGAGCAGCGCTCCCGAGGCGCCACCGAGCGCGACGCACAGGTCGTGCCACGGCGCAGGGTCATACGCGGTCATCTTTCCTCGTTCGAGCACGATGCCCGACGACCTGCAAACGGCGCGCGCGGTAGCGTTTCGCTGCTTATTCGAGGGGGCGCGCGACCTCTCGAAGTGCCGGTTGAGCTCGTGGTTGGGGATGCGCTTCCGTTCTGGAGGCGCCCCGAAGCGCTGGCTTGACGGGGGATCGAGCGAAATAATCTGCAGCCTCGGGTCGAGCAGCGTCCGGGTCTGAGACGTCCCTCGCGGGGGGTGCCGGTCAGCGGGGCAGGGTGTTATCGAGCCAGTCGAACGCTGCGGTCCAGAACACGACCGGTGCCATGCCCTCGCAGTGGCCCTCGGCGCCTTCGGATTGGAGGAAGCGTCGGAACTCCTTCGGGCAGGTCAGTTGGTCGTAGAGTTCCTCACCCTGTCCGGTTGAGACGACGTCGGTCTCGTTGTCGGTGATGTAGCTGGGACAGGTGATCGCGGCGACCTGATCGCGCGACGTGTACCGGCGCATGTCACCGACGTACTCGCGGACCGTCGAGACGCCATTGGTGACCATGCGTGGTCCGAACAGTGTCTTCAGCGCTGGGTTTTGCAGCAGCGACTCGAACTGGTCGTCCGCTGCGGCGTCGTCGATGTGGTTCCACAACTCACCGAGCCGCGCCGGCATGCCTTCCGCCATGTCGATCTGGCCCGGGTCGGCGATCATCGCCGCCAGGCGCGGCTCACCCGACGCGCCCCGGGGCGCGAGCAGACCACCAAACGACCGACCGATCAGCACGATCCGTCCGGGGTCGATGCCGGGTTGGCGGAGGACGGTGTCGACCATCCCGGGCACGACGTGCTCCCAGTCGGGGCGCATGGGTTCCCGTCGCTCATACAATGGGCTTCCCGTGCCCGGACCGTCCAGGGTGACGAACGCCCAACCTCGGTCAAGCGCCGCGCTGGCGGACGCGAAGTTCTCCTCGGCGGTGCCGTCGTAGCCTCCGATGTGAAGGATGGTCGGGAACGGTCCGCCGCCCGGCGGCAGGAAGAGATAGCCGGGGGTGTCGCCGTCAAGCACCACGCCGGGCGGGTCCAGCAGCGGGAGAGCGTTGCGAAACGCCCGGACACTCCGCGCGTAGGCAGTCTGCAGCTCCGCTGCCTCGAGGTTGTCGCGGTGCCAGAAGAACGCTTGGCGGTAGTACTCGGCGGCTCGCAGATAGCAGCCGCGGGCACTCACCCGGTGACCCGCTGCGAGCGCGCTGTCGGCCTGTTGCCCGAGCTTGTCGGCGAACCCCGACCACTGCTGGTACCAGCTGCCGCGGTCGCCGGGCGTGATCTGGGCAGCGATATACAGGCACTCGCCAACGTTCGCCATGCCCGAATCGCACTTCCCGACCGAGCGCTGCAGTTGGCCGTCGAAATTCTCATCATCGAAGTACAGCTTCACGGAGCACTCCCGGAGTTCGGTCCACAGATAGCCGTCATCTCTACACCGTAGAATAAATGCCCGTGCCCGTCAAACCGTCATCCCGACGTCGTGGTCGACCACCGCGCGTTTCGCGCGGCCAGATCCTCGCCACCGCCCTGAGGATCGTCGACGAACACGGTCTTGAGCAGCTGACCATGCGCCGCCTCGGCGCCGAGCTACGGATTGACCCGATGACCATCTACGGCCACGTCTCAGACAAAGCCGCACTGTTCGACGGGCTCATCGAGCTCGTCCTCGCCGAGGTCGAAGTACCCCCGCCCACCGGGCACTGGAATGAGGACCTCCGCGCGGCCGCGCGCGCAGCCCGGACCACGTTCCTCGCGCATCCGCACGTCGTCCCGCTGCTCGGCACGCGACCCCCGATCACCGAGCCGGCGTTCACGTTGGCGGAGGCGATGACCTCGATCCTGCTTGAGACCGGCCTGAGCGAGGAACAGGCCGCCGACGGGTTTGACTGCCTCGGTCGGCTGATCATCGGTCACGTGCTTGCAGAGGCCGGCCAGCCGCCGGGCGGCGAGGTCGGCGGCGGCGAGCAGGAGCACCAGCACGCGCAGGAGACGCTGCCAGCAGAGCGCTACCCCGCGCTGGCGCGCGTGCAGCGCGCCGAAGTGCGTCACGACCCTAACCGGCTTTTCGAGCTGGCCCTCGACGGCCTGCTGCTCGCGCTCAGCGCCCACCGTCCCACAGGCACAGCGCCCAGCCCGCCCCCAACGCAACCCTGAGCCTGCCCACACCGTCAATCTTCACACCGATCGCGCTGGAGATCATCACTAACAGGTACGGGCCTCTCGCCTGTGAGCGGAACGCGGCGCATCTCAGCGCACGACCGTCGTGCCAATGCCATGCCGCTTCGGCCGCTGGCAGCTCGCACGTTGCGCGACACGCACCGTCCCCTCGGCGAGCTCACGGTCATATTCAAAAACGGACAAGAGCACTTGTCACGTCACGCGGCCAGCACAGCAGACACGTTCAGACCGCGACAGGAACCGCGCCCCAGGCGGGACGTCGGAACCTCGCTTTGCTTCCAGCCCCAGCCTTGTCGACCCGCCCGCGATCAGTCGTGCTCGGCGCGGTAGGCGGGGCTCGTCGCACAAGCCCAACGTTGAACGAACGTTCGTATCGCAAGATATACGACAACGACACCGGTGGCCACGCTCAGCCCTAACCTGTCTCAATCGGATCGCGAGCTGCTGAACATCGTCAGACCTATCGTTTGTTTCCTGCGGGCCCGGAGGGTCACCTTCATGGTCGTCAGCGCTTAGCAAGAGACGAGGGTCGGCTCGTGGGCGCCTTGGTCGAGCAGCGGGTGCAGCTTTGGCTCGCCCGCGACGACGGAGAGCTTCTCGCGACGATGTGGCCTGGGGAATACCGGGCTCGCCTGGATCCGCTCGTTGTCCTTGACGAGGAAGGCCGAATCGTTGCCCGTGGCGGGGAGCAGCTTTTCGTGAGTGGTGGTTTTCTTCCTCCGGCGGATCCGCGAATAGCTGGATACAACGGTGCTTTCTATGTCAGCCGAGTCTTGCCCGCGGCTTGACTCGTGCAGACGTGCTGGCCGGCGCTAACGGTACGCGGAGCTGCATCGACAACGCCCTACCGCAGATGGCGACGGCGCGGCACAAGCCTCTCGGGCCATCTCACTAGCCAACCTTGACTGAGACGAGATCTACGTCCGGTTGAAGGGACGGCGGGCGGTCGGTGGCGTCTCAATCGGGAAGCCTACCGGCCGAGGCGTCGGCCCACTCTCTGCAGGCCCTGAGCCCGGGACGATTGCTGGCCGGTATCGTTGAAGCTGGCGATGAAGCTCGCCGTGAACCGCGCCTCCTGGCGCTGATGGCTTCTACGGTCGGGCCCCTGGGCCAGACGCGTGAACAGACCCAGGAGGTGATCGCGACGGCCAATAGATCTGTCAAGCCCCGCCCAGCAGCGTCTGCGCTGCCGAGCGAATTGGCGGCCCTGTTGCGCGCGGACGAGTGCCCGGCGTGCCAGTTCCTCGACAATGCCGAGCGAAGCTTCTTCTCGTGGTTTGTCAACGAGAACCACGCCTCGGCGACCGTGCAGACGCAACTTCGGGCGAGCATGGGCACCTGTCCGGCGCACTCGCGACGCCTCATAGAGGATCCAGGAGTCGGTCCTGTGGTCACAACAGTGGTGCGTGAAGCGCTTGCGGGCGCCCGCGCGTGCCTACGCGGCGAGCTCCCAGTTGGTCCATGCCCGGCATGCGCCTCGCTCTCGCGAAGCGCCGGTGACGTGGCTCACCTCCTGGCCGACGGTCTACGGCAGGAGGACAACCTTACTGCCTACTCAGAGCATCGAGGGATCTGTCTGGATCACCTCGTCGCGTTCGCCGACATTGCGCCGCCTGAGCTCATGACGGCCATCGCACAGCGCCTCCTCCGGAGTCTCCGCGAACTGGATGCGGCCGCGATGCTCACCCTTCTCGCGTGCACAGATCGGGATGGACCCAGGCGGGCGAGGTGGCGAACGGGCCTGCCCGACATCGGACGATCCCACTCGACGATCGCGAAGCTATGCGAGGAGCTTCGCGTCGACGCATGCCCGATCTGCCTCGCCGGAGGGGTTGGCGAGCGACGGTATCTTGAGTGGCACAAGCAAGCCAGTTACACCTGTGACACATCACTGCGTAGTAGTCCCGGCGACCTGTGCAGCGCGCACCTCCACGACCTGGCGCTGTGTGACGACGCCGCCGCGCGGAGTGCCCTTGACCGCAAGCGCGACGCGACGATGCGGGCCCTGGAATTGTTGATCGCAGAGATGCGTGCCATCCCACGGGCGACCAAACGGCGACACGGAGCCGCCGGCGCGGTAGCCCGGGAGGTTCAGCGCGTTCTCAGGCCGCTGCATCGATGCCCGGCGTGCCGTGCCCGGAGCACGGCAGAGCTGCGTCAGGCAGAGCTCCTTGTTGCGGCGATCGCACTTCCCGAGATCCGCGCTGCGTATGAATCGAGCCACGGTCTGTGTGTGCGTCATGCAATGCGTCTGTCGGCAGGTACTGCGGCCGAGATCGCGCACCGTGTCCTGGACGCCCGACTCGCGGTCCTGCAATGGGAACTCGACGAGATCCGCCGTAAATACGCCTGGGAGTGCCGACACGAGCCGGCAGGACCAGAGCAGGACGCTTGGTTGCGGGGACTCGCCCAGATCGAGGGACGCATCCTGGTCGGAAGCCCGGCCTTGACCAGACCACCGGGGGACCTTGGGCGGGCGCATCCCAAATGACTCGGGAACGTACGACGGCCGGCGCGCAGCTAGCGAAAATCGACGCCCTCGAGGTGCGGTGGGTGCGCGGGCTCCCTCACCCCCCGATCGTCACTCGGTCGCTCGCCGGACTGTCGCGTGCCAGCGACCACAGCGACGCGTGGATTGCCGCCGCGCTCATCGGGGCCGCGGTGGACCGAGCGCGGCGCGCCCAGTGGCTGAACGCCGGCGCCCGCGTGGCACTGGTGGAGATGACATCGCGCGCCTTGAAGCGTGGGTTTCCCCGCCAGCGTCCCCAGCTCCAAGACCTGCCCGCGCTGGCCCCGACTCCGTCACCGATGAGCTTCCCCAGTTCCCACACCGCTGCAGCAGTCGTCGCGATGTATGCATTCGGGGACGAGCTCATCCCCAAGGGCCTCCTTTGTCCGCTCGCCCTCATCACCGGCTTCTCGCGGTTGTACCTAGGGGTTCACTACCCATCTGACGTCGCCGCGGGAGCGGCACTCGGACACATCCTGGCGCCACGGTCAATCCGCGTACGCGATATGCTTTAGCTGAGCGATGAGGCTCGCTTCTAAGCGCGGCTAAGGCCGCTGATGGCCTCTATTCCCGAATCTCTCGTTGGAATGGAGGCAGCAGATGCGTGCATCTACGGCAGCGCTGGTCAGATCACCGAGCCCCGCCGGTCGGAGTGCAATCGTCACGAACGGACTGGGCGATTTTGCCTGCGGTCAACGGCGCGACGGTGAGTACCAAGTAGAGACGTCGGACTTCGCGAGGGGTTTGCGTCAGATGCCGAGTCCGGCGATCGCCGGCGATTTCGCGACGGGTGTGCGAGCTGGACGGGCTTCGCCGATCATGGGGAGCTTCGCGTCCGGTCGATAGACGTAGCCCTATCCCTACCAGGGGAGCGCGCCGAGCTCCCGAGAGACTGCGCGGCCTGCCTCGAGGACGTAGCCCACGAGGTCGCCGCGCGGCTTTCGCCGGTTGAGCATCCGTTCCGGGCCACCGAAGATGCCAATCGCCCCGACAACGAGCCCTCGCCGATCCGTGATGGGCGCGGCGATTGACATCTGCTGGGGAACCAACTCGCCGATCTCGGCGCCCCAGCCCCGTGCGCGCACGCGCGCGAACTCACGGTCAAGCGCGGCGTGGTCAGTGATGGTGGCGTGGGTGAACGCGATGAGCTCTCGTCGGCTGAGCTCGACGCCAACGTAGGGATGGTGAGCCAACAGGACCTTGCCCAGTGCGGTGGCGTGGGCCGGCAGCAGAGAGCCGACATCGAGGGACTGGAGCGTGTCGTCGGGGCGGAAGACGTGGTGGACGATGAGGACTTGGGAATCGTGCAGCGTGGCGATCCGCACTGCTTCCTGTGCGCGAGTCGCCAGTGAGTCTGACCAGTTGAGCGCGCGGGCCCGGAGCTCGTTGCCATCCAGATAGCTCGAGCCCATGTGCAGCAGCGCGGCACCGAGCTGGTACTTCCCGGTCTCCGCGTCCTGCTCGACGAAGCCCACCGCTTGCAACGTTCGGAGGAGCCCGTGCACGGTGCCTTTGGGAAGCGCGAGCTCTCCGGCGAGATCAACCACTCCGAGCCGTCGGGTGCGGCCCGACAGCAGCCTGAGGATCGCGGCCGCCCGCTCGATGGATTGAATGTGCCCGGGCATGCGCCAGTCGTCATCCCGTCGTGGTCCGGCCTACCACTCGTGCTCAGCGAGCCGCCGGCTGCACCCTTCAGTCATGCGTGGCGTCGCTGACGACCAGGACGGGCACGTGGGCACCGGCGATGAGGTCCTGGGTGATCCCTTTGAGCAGCAGACGCCCGGCGCGGCGTTCGTGGTGGTGGCCGCACACGATCAGGTCGGTGCCGTGGCGATGGACGTAAGCGAGTAGTGCGCGCGCGGGTGTGTCGCCCTCGAGGATCTCGTGGACGACCTCGACCCCGGCCCGCTCGGCTCTGTCCTTGACCTCGTCAAACGTCGCCTCCAGATAGCGGTGTGCGGCGTCGCTGGACTCGGCCCGGTCGGCCACCGTCTCGGCGTGTGACGGCGAGTAGGCGATCGAGACGACGGTCAGCTCCGCCTCATATCGGCGGGTCACGTCGATGGCGACGTCGAAGGCCCGCAACGCGACCTCCGAGCCGTCCCAGGCAAGCAAGATCCGTTGAAACATCAGCGCAGGATGGGGATGAGGCACAGCGCCAGGATGAGAGTCACCAGCAGGTAGAGCAGATAGATGGACAGGCGGCCCGATTGGATCCGGCGCACCAGCCCGGCAGCCCGCAGGACGATCACGGCGACGGGGGCGTAGATGAAGCGATCAACGGCCAAGACGACCGAGGTCTCCAGGCGGAATTGGGGCCGGTTCGCGCCGCTCGCGGCGCCGTCTGGCGCGAGGCGGGTCCGGTAGCCCAGCGGCCCGCGCAGGATCACGCGCATCGGGTTGGAATAGGCCGAGGGGCGATACTGCACGGCCGCCAGTTCGGCGCCGCTCCCCGTCACCCACACGGGCGCGCGGCGCACGGGCCCGGCTCGGAGCGCCCGCGGGCGCGTCAGCTTCACCGTCGCAGCGGCCAGCAGCGCGTAGACGGGCAGGGTGATCGTCAGCCACGTCGGGGCGAGCACCGAGAAGCCGGCAAACACCGGCGTCAGGACCAGCGGGTGACTGATCGTGGTGGCCGCCAGATTGAGGCCGAGTAGCGGCTGCAGCGCCGCGCCCACTGCGTGGATCTCCCACGGCGCGGCGGGGCCCAGGAAGAGCAGGATGACTCCCAGTCCCACCAGGCCGACCGGCCATCGGGTGGGCTCGCGCACCCGACCGAGTCGGTCACGCGCCTGTCCGAGGAAGATGAAGCCGTAGAACTTCGCGAACGCGAGCAGACCAAGCCCAGCCGTCAGCGCCAGCGTCGCGGCGGCCAGCGCGCAGAGTAGACGTGACAGCAACGTGGGCATGCGAAAGCCCTGAAGCAGCGCCTCGAAGGTGAACCACTCGCTGACGAACCCGCCCAGCGGTGGGATCGCGGCCAGGGTGAGCGAGGCCACGCCCAGTGCCACGGCGCTGAACGGCAGGAGTCGGCCCAGTCCGCCGAGGGGGTCGATGTTGCGCTGCCCGGTGGCCTGCTCGATACGGTCCACCGTGATCAGTGCCAGGGTCTTGGCCAGGGTCTGGGCACACACGTGCAGGGTGGCCGCGAGCAGTCCGGCGGCGGCAAGGATCGGCTGATGAGCGGACTGCCCGAGGAGGGCCACCCCGAGGCCGACAAGAACCACGCCGGCATGCTCGACGGTCGAATACCCGAGGAATCGCCGGAGGCTGTCCTGGGTGAGTGCGTAGACGATGCCCACCAACGCCGTCAGAGCGCCGAGGATGAGCAGGACGTCGCCGCACCACACCGGCAACGGCCCCAAGATCTGGAACTCGAAGCGCCACAGGCCATAGAACCCCGCGGGCAGCGCGACCGAGAGCGAGGCCGCGCCCAGGCGAGGCGCGGCGCCATACCCGGCCGGCACGCCCCCCTGCAGGGGCAGCACCCCAACCTTGGTGGCAAAGCAGGCCAGGAAAAGCAGGAAGGCGATGCTCCGCGTGCCCGCCGGCAGTGCCGCAACCGCCCATGCCGACAGGGCGAAGCTGTGGGTGTGGGCATAGAGGAGGCTCAGAGCAGCGAGCAGCGCGCCTCCGCCGATCTTGGCCAGGCCGCCCGTCAGGTATCCGGCGCGCAGGTCATCGGGGCTTCGCCCGGCAGTGGCGATGAGATAGACCACCACCGTCAGGCCCTCCCAGGCGATGAAGAAGAGAAACCCGTTGTCGGCGCCGATGGCGACCGCGACACATAGCACGATCAGGCCGCCGAGGCACGTGAGTGACCGTCCCTCGGGCGAGGCGACGGAGGCGAGGGCCACCCCCGCGCCGGTCAGACCGGTGAGCGCCAGGAAGATCCCGGCCAGGCCGTCGGCACGCAGTGCGCTGTCGCCGAGCCCGATCCACCCGCCGAGCTCCAATACGGGCCGCGCACCGCCGGCTGCGGCGTCCACGCCGACGACCACCAGCAGCACGCACCCGGCGGCCGTGCACAGAGCGCCCGACCGAGGCAGCCATGCCGCGAGGAGCGCCCCGACCACCAGAGCGCTCATCGCGACCGCGTAGGCCAGGCTCATGGCGTGACCTCCGACGGGTCGAGCAGTCCGACCGCGAGCAGCAGCCCGTGCATGATCGCGATCGGTGCCGGAGGTGACCCCGGCACATAGACATCGACCGGCAGCACGCGGTCAACCCCGCCGGCGGTGAGGTCCCCTGGTGCCGCCAGGCCCCCCGAGCAAGCATCGCTGCCGACGGCGACAAGCGCCTTGGGCCATGGCATGATCTCCCAGGTGCGCTGCAGCGGCTCTCGCATCGGCGTGGTGACGCCGCCGGTGACCAGCAGCACGTCGGCGTGACGCGGGGCATTGGTCAAGAAGAACCCGAGACGTTGGATGTCGTAGTAGGGGTTCCAGAGGGCCTGGATCTCCCACTCCTCGGCACCGTCTGAGCCGCAGTCGATGTGCCGGACGTGGATGGAGCGCCGCAGCGCCGACGCCGCCACGCCCAGGGACGCGCGCGGCGGCGCATCGTCGGGCAGGGCCTCGGGGACAACCAGCGCGCCCCGCCGGCGGGCCGCCGTCTCATACGCGTCGGCGAAGCGGAAGCGCTCGGGCGCGACCCGCACGCACTCACCGCAGAGGATGCACCGGCCGCGGTCCACCGACACCCCGCCCGCCTCGTCGACCGCGATAGCACCGGTGGGGCACAGTTGCGCCAGCAGGCCGCTCGCGCCGGACGCGTTGACCACCTCGATGGGACCGTGGTAGCCGATGGGAGGCCGCTCCGGGGCGTGCGGATAGCGCGTCGTGATCCGGCCCTGGCGCAACCCACGCAGCAGCCACTCGAGCATCAGCGATCCGCTCCCGCGGGGGTCAGGCCGAAGCTGTGCTCGATGAAGGCGAAGTCGGTCAGCACGTCGGTCGGGAACGCGTGATCAAACAGCGCCCAGTTGCGCAGCGAGGGCGATGCGAGGTGCACCCGGTGGAGCAGCCCGCCGCGCACCTCCACCCACACCACCAGCTCGCCCTGCGGCGCCTCCACCCAGCCGAGCGCAGCGCCCTCGGCGTCGGGCGGCACTGGGGTCTGGAGCTCACCGTCGCCGCGTCTCAGCTGATCGATCGCCTGACGCAGGATCCGCAGCGACTCGAACGCCTCGTCGAACCTCACGTTGATGCGCGCCATCGCGTCGCCTTCGCGATGGGTGATCACCCGCAGGCCGAGGCGTCGATAGTCGCCGTAGGGGCGCTCGTGGCGCGCGTCGGTAGAGATGCCCGACCCGCGCGCCAGCGGGCCAACCGCGGCGTATTCCTCGACCAGCGTGCGGGGCAGGCGGCCCGCGCCGATCAAGCGGTCGGTCATGGAGGCCGTGCCCAGGAACAGCTTTCGGTCCCGGATCAGCTGAGTCTCGAGGCCGTCCAGCGCGAGCGACACGCCGTCGACGCGCAGCGCCCCCACGTGGCGGACGCCGCCGGGGACGATGACCCCGCGGGCAAAGCGGCTGCCGCTGAGCCGGGCACGGAGCCGAATGACCTGCTCCTTGAGGATCTGGAAGCGGGCCTGGCCCACGTACAGCGCGGTGGTCTCCGCCTCCTTGGCGATCACGTCGAAGTGACAGGCCAGACGCTCGAGCTCGGCGTAGACCGCGCGCCACCGCTCCGCCGCGGGCGGCGGCTGGACACCAACGGCGCGCTCCACCGCCTGGCTGAACGCGCTGGCGTAGGCGACGGTGGCGATCCCGGCCACCCGCTCGGCCACGTACACCGCACGATCCGGGCGCAGTCCGGCGAACCGCGCCTCCATCCCCCGGTGCTTGAAGAACGGTCGCGTCTGCAGTCGCTCGACCGTCTCACCGCCGGTCTCGATCTGAAACTGGATCGCCTCAAACACCCCGGAGCGCACCGGGCCATACGGGATCACGAAGGCGTCGGGGCCATGCACCGACCGATCGAGCGCATCGGCATCCGGGGTGGACAGTGGCCCAGCCATGGGCGCGCCGAGCGGGTGCACGCCGTGGCGCTCTGACAGTTCCCGCTCGGCCCATCGCGCCGCTGGCCAGAACTCACCCAGCGACCCGTAGGTGACGGGATCGGCGCCGTCGGTCGGCGCGCGCAGGACCACCAGCGATCCGCGCAGCGCGAACACGCCGACGACGGCCGGCTCCGGCGTGTCGGCGACGAACAGCGTCACGAACCGGGCGCCCGCGGTCTTGAGCATGTGGGCCGCCCGTCGGAACGCCAGCAGCTTGACCCGCAGGCGGATCTCGTGGGGCGGACCCGGCTCACCGACCGCGCCCAGGTGCTGTGGCAGCTCGCCGGGGAGCTCACCGATTCGCCGCGAGACGCTGGTCATGCCGGGACCGCCAGCCGATGCACCGCGCTGGTCAGCAGTGAGCCGAGCTGCTCGGGGAGATGGACCCCGAGCGCGACCGACACGAACAGACAGCCCACCATGCCGGCGACCATCCACGCGCTCCGCTCCCCCACCGCCACCGGCGCGCTGTGAGCTGCAACAGTCCCGCGCTGGCCAGGCCGGCTGAGAACCATCCGCGCCGCGTGCCAGACCACGCCGAAGAACGCCAGGTTCACCCCGACCAGCAGCAGGGTGACACCGACGTACTGGGGGCGGGCAAAGCCGCCGGCGACGATCTCGAACTCGCTGCGAAAGACGCCGGACAGCGGCAGGCCGGACAGCGCCAGCGCCGCCGCAAAGAACATGCTTCCGGTCCACGGCATGGCGCGCGCCGCATCGGTGATCCCATCCACCTCCTTGGTGTCATAGCCGCGCAGGAGCGAGCCCGCGCCGAAGAAGGCCAGGCCCTTGGCGGCCGCGTGCGTGATGACGTGCAGCAGCGCACCGGCCACTGCGAGCGGCGCCCCGAAGCCGATGCCCAGAGCAATGATTCCCATGTGCTCGATCGAGGAGTAGGCCAGCAATCGCTTGTAGTTGCGTTGCCGGACGACGAACAGCGCGGCGGCCGCCAGCGACACTGCGCCGAAGACGATGAGCACGTGCTCGGCAAAGGACCGTTGGCCGCTCGCGACCGTGACCTGGAAGAAACGCAGGATCGCGTAGAGGGCCCCCGACAGCAGCGAGCCGGAGAGCATCGCCGACACCGGCGCCGGCGCCTCGCTGTGCGCGTCGGGCAGCCACGTGTGCATGGGCACGAAGCCGACCTTGGTGCCGAACCCGACCACCGAGAGCACGAAGGCCAGCGCGACAGCCTCGTGCGACAGGCCGTGGGCGTGCAGAAGGAAGCGCTCAAAGCGCGGAACGTACGCGGACCCGAGCAAGTGGGTGCCGGTCGCGTAGAGGACGACGATCGCGAGCAGCGCGATGCCCAGCCCGCTGGAAGCGATGAGGATGTACTTCCACGACGCTTCCAGCGCCGCGTCGGTGCGGTCGATGGCCACCAGCAAGGCGGAGACGATCGTGGTCAGCTCCACCGCCACCCACAGCGTCCCGAAATCGGCCGCCAGCGGGACGAGCAGCATCGTCCAACCGAACAGGTTCATGTAGGCGAAGTACCGCTTGGCGAAGGCCGGCGCATCGGTGTGGCTCTCGTCCACGGCCAGGTAGCCGATGGAGAACACCGCGGCGATCGCGTAGAGCAGCCCGGTGGCCAGCAGGAACACGGCGCCCAGCGAGTCGACCCGCATCCACCCGCCCGCGGCGACGATCACCTGGCCGTGTCTGACCGACAGGGCGATCGCCACCGTCAAGATCAACGAGACGATCCCCGAGACCACCGTCGCGGCACGGGCCAGATGCCAGCCGTCGACCAGCGTCAGAAGCGCCGCCGCCAGCGGCACCGCCATCAGTGCGTAGAGCGACCAGCTCATCCGGTGAGCCGGTTGAGGACGTCGGTCCGCACCGCGGTGCGCTCGACCGCCAGATACTGGACGAGGACCACGAACACCAACACGCCGACGAGCACGTCGAACAGGAGCAGCAGCGCCAGGATGATCGGCAGACCCGGCGCGATGACGAGGCTTGCCACCGACACCGCGTTCTCCAAGACGAGGAAGCCGAGTAGCTGGGACGGGGCGTAGGGCCGCAGCACCATGAGCAGGAACGCCACGAGTACGCCCCCGACCGCCACCGGTAGCGCCGAGAGCGGGAGCGCTGCCTCGGCTCCGATGTGGACCGGTCGCAGCACGATGAACGACAACGCGCACAGCGCGATGCCGATCAGGATGGCGCTCGGCACGCCGATCACGGAGGGCACCCGGGCCTCGGCCTCCAGGCGGCGCAGCACGAATCTGATCCCGAGCGGGAACAGCAGCGCCTTGAGGCCGATGGTGACCGCGGCTAGGACGTAGAGCTCTCCACCCCCGTGTCCGGTGGCCGCGGTCCCGATCGCCAGCGCGGCGACGACGGCCGAGCCCAGAGCGTAGAGGCGCAACTGCTCCCACACATCCTGGGAGCGCAACATGCCGTACTCGAGCAGGAGCACGAGGACCGCGGCGATGGTGGCGATGGCACCGAACACGGTCAGTGTCTGGTCGCCGAACGACGGCTCGAACAGGAAGATCACCACCGCGAGCACCGCCAGCATGAAGCTCGCCGCAGTGAACTCCGGGATCTTGTACAGCCGCAGCTTGGCGTAGCTGGACTCGATCACCACCACCGCGACACCCACCACGAGCGCCTTGGCGAACAGAAGGACGATCGCCAGGGCCACGACGTCCAGGCGGCCGCTGTCCGCCATGCCCCATGGGACGACCAGGACGTTCATGAAGATCGTGAACAGCAGAAGCTGTTTGATGGTCGATCCCCAACGCAGGAACGCCAGACCGGGGCCGGAGTGCTCGGCGACGCGGCCCTCCTCGATCTGGCCGAACTCGAGCGTGCCGCCGTGGTTCTCCACGGGGATGCGGCCCGTCTCGGTCAGGACCAACATGAAGAACGCCGCGATCATCAACAGGTGGCTGGGCCGGACGACCTGGACCGCAGAAGAGCGGATGGTCGCGCCGAACGCGTACGGCAGATCCGTGTGCGTCGTCAGCGCCAGAACGAACGTCACGAAGATCACCGTCGGCTCGTTGAACGCGCCGAACGATCGCAGCCGGCTCGAGCCCAGCTGGGCGTACGGGCTTCCGCTGTCAACCGCAGCCAGGGAGACGACGAAGCTCGTGAGCGCGAAGATCAGGCCGACGCCGAAGAAGTCGGCCATGTATCCCAACGGCAGCGGAAACGTGGTGAGCGCCGGGATGAGAAGCGGGATCGTCGCCAGCCCGGCGAAGTTCACGTAAGGGGCGGCGCGGAACACCGGTCCCGCGGGAGCGGGCAGGACCGTCTCCTTGCGCAGCAGCTTGAGGATGTCGTAGTAGGGCTGCAGTACCCGCGGCCCGCGGCGCTGCTGAACGATCGCCTCAGCACGGGCGATGATCCCGCTCACCAACGGCGCGAGCACGAGGATCGTGACGACCTGCAGAGTCTGGATGACCCACTCGGGAAGGACCGGCAAGGCCCTCACTGCTCCTTTCGCGCGCTGGTGCGCTGGTTTAGGCGAAAGGAGCCATCAGCCCTTTTTCTCGGCGGGCGGTTCGAGGTGAGGCGGTGCCTCACCTACGCCAGGACTCCATCTGTGCGCCGGAACCATATCGCACGGTCAGACCGGAACGTGGGCGGATGCACGGCGCTCGGTATCATGATTTAGAGGCGATGAGGCCCGCCTGACGAATTGCCGACCCGGCTGATGGCTTCTACCGAACATCCGATTCCGGTGGAAGGCACATGCCGTCTCATCACGTCAGCATCCTCTTCAATGACGCGCAGGACGCGCCCGATGACGGGCCCAGCGAGGCGCCTGCGTTCTTCGGGGACCTGCGTCTCGATCAGATCGTCTCCTCGCTCACGGCGGGACGCGAGAGCTACCGGCTGACGCCGTACCTTCACCGTCCGTTGCGCTCGGTCGAAACGGTGCGGTATCGCCAAGACGTGCTTCGCGATCTCGAGCGCGAGCCCGTCCGGGACGCTGTCGCCGCGTTTGCGGGCGGCATGGCACGAATGCGTAGCCACCTTCATCTTGCCGACAGGCTGCACCACCCACGACAGCAGCAGCGTTGGTTCGTCAGCGCCGCTGCGGTCTACTGCACCGTGGTGTCTGCATTTGGCGAAGCGATGGCGACGGTGGACATCAACGCGCCTGGACTCCAAGCCCTGAGCGACTACCTCAGCGCCTACACCTCCTCCGATGCGTTTGTCTCGCTGGGCGTTGACACAGCCCGGTGTGAGGCTGAGCTCTCCGCGCTCACCTATTCCGTGCACGTCCGCGGCACGCGGGTGACCGTGGGCGCCTACGAGGGCGAGCCAGACGTCGGCGAGGAGGTCGCGAGCGCATTCGCGAAGTTCCAGCAGGGTTCTGGTCGCGACCACCGCGTCCGTTTCCGCGGGTTCTCCGACATGAACCACATCGAGTCGCAGATTCTCGATCTCGTGGCCCGGCTGTTCCCGGAGCCGTTTGCACGGCTCGCCGAGTACCGCGGCCGCCACGATGGCTTCCTCGACCCGACCGTCGCGCGGTGTGAGCGTGAGGTTCAGTTTTACCTCGCCTACCTGGAGTACATCGCTCCGCTGAAGGCCGCAGGGCTTAGCTTCTCCTACCCCCGGGTGTCCGCGCGCTCCAAGGAGATCGCCGCCACGGCGACGTTCGACCTCGCCCTGGCGGCGAGGCTCGTCGCGAAGAACGCGCCGGTGGTCTCCAACGACTTCGATCTGTCGGGCCCGGAGCGTGTGCTCGTCGTGAGCGGCCCCAACAACGGCGGCAAGACGACGTTCGCGCGAATGTTCGGCCAGCTGCACTACCTCGCCGGTTTGGGGTTGCCGGTCCCAGGCCGCGGCACCCGTCTCTTCCTCCCCGGCCGCATCTTCAGCCACTTCGAGCGCAAGGAGAACATCGCGACGCTCCGTGGCAAGTTCGAGGACGAGCTGGTCCGTGTGCACGCGATCCTGGAGCAGGCAACCCCCGACAGCGTGCTGGTCATGAACGAGAGCTTCGGCTCCACCACGCTCTGTGATGCGGTGGTCGTCGGGACCGAGGTGATGCGGCAGATCATCGATCTCGACGTTCTTGGCGTCTTCGTGACGTTCGTCGACGAGCTGGCCTCGCTGGGCGAGGGCACCGTGAGCATGATGAGCACCGTGATGACCGACGACCCCGCTGTCCGCACCTTCAAGGTGGTCCGCAAGCCCGCCGACGGCCTGGCCTACGCATCAGCGTTGGCCGACAAATACGGGCTTGATACCGCGTCGTTGCGGCGGAGGCTCGCACGATGAAGGCGTTCCTGATGCACCCTGACGACGACTTCGACACCGAGCGGGAGCTGCCGCCCAACGAGGATGCGCTGGCCGCAGACCTCGAGCTCAACACGTTGCTCAGGGCCATGGGCGCCGGTGATCCGCTGCTGCTTGAGGTTGCTCGGCGGGCGCTGCTCCTGAGCCTGACCGAACCCGATGCGATCAAGTATCGCCAACAGGTTCTCGCCGACTGCCTCGAGAGCCCAGCAGTGGCGCGTGACCTCTACGCGATCGCCGGCGAGGCCCTGAAGGCCCAGCGAACCGTGTGGGGCAGCATCCTGGAACGTGACTCACCGCGCTTGGTCCTGCGCACGGCCGTGCGCAAGATGGAGATCCTCATGGGCTTTCTGAGGCGGCTGCGCGCTCTCGCGGGCACCCACTCCGACAGCGTTAGCTCGGCCGGGTTGTCGCGGTTCTTCGCCATGCTCGTTGAGGAGCTCAGCGACGACTACTTCGACCTCATCGAGGGCTACCTCAAAGAACTCAACCTCAAGGGTGGAGTGCGATTCAGCGCGCACCTCACAACGGGCAACAAGGGCGTGGACTACACCTTGCGCCGCGCGCCCGACCACGGATTCCTCACGCGGATGCTCAATCGGTCCGGCTACAGCTTCACCGTAGCCGAACGCGACGAGGCCGGCTCGGTTGCCCTCGCCGAGCTCGAGGACAGGGCGCTCAACCAGGTGGCAGACGCACTGGCTCGGTCAGTCGATCATGTCCTTGACTTCCTGAGGATGCTCCGCACGGAGGTGGGCTTCTACGTCGCGTGTCTGAACCTTGCCGACGCACTGACCCCTCTCGGCGGGCCCACGGCTACTCCAGACGTTCTTCCCATCAACGCGGTGACCCTCCGCGCGCGCGGGTTGTATGACGTCTGTCTCGCTCTCACCCTCAATCAGCCGGTGGTGGCGAACGATGTCGAGGCAGCCGAGAAGTCACTGGTGATGATCACCGGCGCCAACCAAGGCGGCAAATCGACGTTCCTACGGAGTGTCGGGCTGGCCCAGCTGATGGCCCAATGCGGCATGTTCGTGGCCGCCGAGTCCTACTGCGCCAACGCCTGCACAGGCGTGTTCACCCACTACAAGCGCGAGGAAGACGAGACCATGGAGAGCGGCAAGCTCGACGAGGAGCTCGCCCGGATGAGCGGCATCGCCGATCACATCCACGCCGGCTGCCTGCTGCTCTGCAACGAGTCGTTCGCTTCGACCAACGAGCGAGAGGGCTCCCAGATCGCCCGTCAGATCATCGACGCGATGCTTGGCCAGAACATCAAGGTGGTGTTCGTCACGCACATGTTCGACCTGGCCTTGACCTACTGCGAGCGTCAGATGAGCACGGCGCTGTTTCTGCGGGCGGCTCGCGCCGAGGATGGCGCCAGATCGTTCCGCCTGTCCGCCGGTGCGCCCCTCCCCACCAGCTACGGGGAAGACACCTATCACAAGGTCTTCGGCGCCCCGGTGAACGCGGCGACAGCGAGGCCGTCGTGAGGGTCAAAGCGCGCGCGATCATCTGGATCGACGGTCTCCTGATCGTCGCCCGGCAGGCACGCAGTGGGCGGCAACCGGAGCTCACCCTCCCCGGCGGGCACGTCAACGCCCACGAGTCCATCGCCGACGCGCTCAAGCGCGAGGTGTCAGAGGAGACCGGTCTCGAGATCGATCCTGGCCCTCTGCTCTACGTGTCCGAGGTCGGCGAGCCGGCCCGAACCCACGACCTCGAGTT
>CAVWWN010000026.1:0-45925 GCA_963758705.1 uncultured Actinomycetota bacterium
GGCGAAAGGTCTCCAGGAAGAACCCCCGCTCGTCGCCGTGAGCGACCGGTCGAGGTGAACGAGTCCTTGGAGCTTGGTCGGGAGCTGCCGCATCAGTCGAGCGGGCGTGACCATACCGTCATGTAGTCACGCTCGACGTCAGATGCGTCCCCGCACGCGGCGCAGGGGCGCCGTCAGACGCCAGCTGCGTGATTCCACGACATCGTCCAGACGGCGGGCCAGATCGATGACCTGCGCATCCAGAGCACCGGATCGAACCTGCTCGTCGGCCACTAGCTGCTCAAGCTCGAGGGCGCGCTCCTGCGCTTCGGCCAGTTGCCTCTGCGTCTCGGCGAGCAGGCTCGAACTCACAAGCGCCCCCTCACCTGCCCGGACCGGCGGGGCGGCGCGCAGGGACGGCCAATAGTCCACGGTCACCTCGTCGACCATGCCGATCCGAACCCCAGCGCGCATCATGCGATGCACGAGACCCCAATCGTTGGGCTTACCAAACAGGGCATGACCGAACTCCAGCTCCATGAAGCGTAGTCCCGCGTGGTAGAGGGCTGCCTGGAGGCCGATCTGGGAGACGCGTGGCGGGAACTCTCCCAACAGCGATTCGCCGCCGTCGGCCAGGACCTGCCGGATACGGCCATAGACGAACTCAAGACGATGATCGCGCGCCTCGACGAGAAGACGCTCCACGTGCTCGGGAACGAAGGAGTCGTCGTCTCCCAACGGTGCGATCCATTGTCCGCGGGCCATGGCGACGCCGGCGTTGAATCCGGGGGTGCCCGAGGCAAGCCAGGAGCGTCCTGGATCCTCGTCATATGGCCCCCGGATAGTGAGATTGTGAAACCTCACCCGCGGGTCACCCAAAGCGGCGACGGCGGCCGCGGTCGCCGGGGGCGAGGCGTCGCCGACGACGATCACTTCTATGTTCCGATACGTCTGGTCCAGGGCCGATGGGATCGCCCGTTCCACGAGTGTCTCCGGCCGATCCCACGTGGGGATCACAACGGAAACGAGCGGGTCGTGGGCAGTGAACGCCTCCTCGTAGGCTCGTTCGGCCCGGAGCCCGCGCAGACGCCGGCGGGCGCTCGGGTCATCGTCGTGGATCAGCTCCACGGCCTTGACCAGCGTTCGCATCTCAGCCTGCAGCTCGTCTGACCTGCGCTGGATGTGCGCGTCGAGCGTGTTGAGCTCCCTGCGCAGAGCTTGAACCTGATCGATCGGCGCCGCGGAGGCGCGCTGCCCGGCTGAGGGCTGCTCGGAGGCGGGCGGCATGGCGACATCGTAGGCGCCTGCTGTCTAGCGTGTGCACGCGATGCAGTGGTCCCACGCCGTCCAACGAATGCGTATCGCCTGGTACCGACGGCTGTGGACCTGCGCCGAGGTCGCCGGCACGCCCCGCCTGCACGCGCCGGCTCTGCTGGCCGGGGCCGGCAGCATCCAGTTCCAGGACGAGGTGATTCTGGGCTGGGAGCAGGGCCCGGGATTCTTCGCCGGTTACTCATACATCGAGGCGCGCAACCCCGAAAGCGCGGTGTCCTTCGGCGCGCACTCGCATCTCAACAACGGTGTGACGATCGTCAGCGAGGGACCGGGCATCTCCATCGGGAGGCGCTGCCTCATCGGCCCCGGCGTCCACATCTACGACAGTGACTTCCACGCAATCGATGCGGGCGTGCGAACGACGGAGTCGCCGCGGCGCGAGCCGGTCACGATCGCCGACGATGTATTCATCGGATCGCTCGCGGTCATCCTGAAGGGCACGAGCATCGGCGCCGGGAGCGTCGTCGGAGCCGGAGCCGTGGTCGCCGGCGATGTACCCGCCGGTGCGATCATCGCGGGCAATCCGGCACGGGTGGTGCTGCAGAAGTGACCCAGCATCGCCTGATCGATCTGCCGGTCATGCCCGACCACCGGGGCAACCTGACGTTTGTCGAGGGAGGACGCCACGTCCCATTTGACATCCGCCGCGTCTTCTACCTCTACGACGTGCCGGGAGGCCAGTCGCGCGCCGGCCATGCCCTCAAGAGCGTCGAGCAGGTTCTGGTCGCGGTGTCAGGCAGCTTCGATGTGATCCTCGACGACGGCGAGGAGCGCAGCAAGATCACCCTTAACCGGCCGTTTGTCGGCCTATACCTGCCCAGCCTTGTCTGGCGCGAGTTGGAGAACTTCTCGTCCGGCTCGGTGTGCCTCGTGTTCGCGTCAGACGTCTACAGCGAGGCGTCCTATTACCGCAGCTACGAGCAGTTCAAGACCGCGGCGGCTCGCGCGCGCGAATGATCCCCCTGCCGGTCGCCGACCCGCGCGCTGCCTTCCTCCCGGTCCGCCAGGAACTGCTCGACGCCTTCGCGAGAGTGCTCGACGGCGGCAGGTACATCCTGGGCGACCAAGTCGCGGAGTTCGAGGAAGAGTGGGCCGCGTATTGCGGGACAGAGCACGCTGTCGGCGTCAGTAGCGGCACAGACGCCCTCGCGTTGGCCCTGCGCGCCGTGGGAGTGAGTCCGGGCGACGAGGTGCTGGTCCCCGCGATGACAGCTGTCGCGACCTGGATGGCTGTGGAGCAGATCGGCGCGATCCCCATCGGCGTCGACATCGACCGGCACACCCGCGGGATGGACCCCCGGCTCGCTGGAGTCGCCGTCGGCCCACGGACACGCGCCCTGATCGCCGTCCACCTCTTCGGCCAGCCGGCCGATGTCGATGCGCTGACGCGCGTCGCGGTTGCGGCCGGGATCCCACTCATCGAGGATGCCGCCCAGGCCCACGGTGCTCGCGTGGCCGGCCGTGTCGCGGGATCGCTCGGCGCGCTGGCCGCGTTCAGCTTCTATCCAACCAAGAACCTTGGAGCGATGGGCGACGCCGGCGCGGTGACGACGTCTAACGCCGAACTTGCCGCTCAGCTGCGCTGCCTGCGCGAGTACGGATGGCACACCAGAGCCGACGCCGAGCTCACGGGCGTCAACGCGCGGTTGGACGAGCTACAAGCCGCGCTGCTACGGGTCATGCTGCCTCGCCTGCGGACCGCCACGGAGCGGCGGCAGACCATCGCCGCCTCCTATCTCGAGGGGCTGGCCGGAATACCGGAGCTGGAGCTACCGGCATACGTCGCTGGGACAGATTCGGTGTGGCATCTGTTCGTGGTCCACCACCCGCTCCGGGAAAAACTGGCCGCCGCCCTCGCGCAAGCCGGGATCGGCACCGCCGTTCACTACGCGCCAGCGCCGCCGGCCAACTCCGCGTTCCGGGCGGGCGGATGGCGGGAGGGAGACTTCCCGGTCGCCGAGCGCCACGCCGCTACGGCCCTGAGCCTTCCAATGTATCCGGCCTTGAGCGACGCGGACATCGAGCGCGTCGTGCACGCCGTGCGTGTCGCCTGCGCTGCGATCTAGACCCCTCGGTCGCGAACGCGGGCCGGCACGCCCAACACAGTCGAACCGGCGGCCACGTCCCGCGTGACCACTGCGCCAGCCGCCACCGTGGCGCCCTCGCCGATGACAACCCCAGGGAGGAGGATCGCGCCCGCACCGATCGTCGCGCCAGCCTCTATCCGAGGGCCGACCAGGACACGGTTGAGCGGCTGTGTCGGTTCGTTGTCATTCGCGGTCGCGACCGATGTCGACACGAATGCACCGTCGCCGATCCGCGTGCCACCCGTAATGTGGGTGTTGTCCATTACCTTCACCTCGTCGCCCACCTGTACGTCGTAGTTCAGCGTCACACAGCGAGAGATGATGCAGCGGCTTCCGATCCGCGCTCCCTCGCGGATGGACGCACCATCTCCGATGAGGGTGTGACTGCCCACCTCAACGTCGTAGTAGATCGTGGCGTGGGCACCGATAGCACAACCGTCGCCGACTGTCAGTCGCGACGCGAACGTAGGCTCACGCGCTGTGGCACCCGCCCCTCCGGGCACACGGCCGACAACCGCGGCATGCTGGACCTCGACCCCGGCACCCAGAACGACGCCGTCACCCACCGCCGAGCCCGGATGGAGCACGCACCGGTCCCCAACCGTTGCATCCACGCCCACGACCACATGGGGACGGATCACACAATCGGCGCCGACAGCGGCGCCGGCTCCGATCACGACGAAGGGCTCAATCGTGCAGCCGTCGCCCACCACTCCCTCGACCAGCGAGTGCGGACTGATCTGCGGCGCACGCCCCATGCCGGGAGAAGCGTACAGCGGTGCGGTCGGAAGGGCACGCGCGCCACCCGGGCCTCGGAGCCCCTGCGTAGGATGTCGCCGATGCCTGCGCCCAGCACCGATCCGCGGATACCGATCCAAACGCCGCCGGAGTTTGATCCTCCCGCGGCGGACATGGCACTCGTCGATGCCGTCCGGGCCGACCGGATCGTCATGTCGTGGGACGTGCCAAGCGACGTTCAGTCGGGCGCCACGGTGGAGGAGCCCATTCAGGTTTCAGGGTGGGCATACTCGAGAGCCGGCATCGACACCGTCCTGGTCCTAGTCGACGGGACTCGCGTCCCCGCTGACTACGGCCACGCCCGGCCGGATGTTGTGGAGGTCCTGCGTGAGCCCGACGCATTCCGTTGCGGTTTCTCGGTGGTACTCGACAACAGGGTGTGCGGCCCGGGGTCGCACGAGCTGTCCGTCATCGCGGTCGACCGCAACGGACGCGCCGTCGGCCTGACGCGAACCGTCGTCGTCGAGCCGCCCTCGGGTGAGGATTCCTCTCGGCCCGAGAGAGTCGAGCTCCCGTCCGTCGGGGGACTGGGCAACGGCGGCGAGCGCTACGTGCCTGAGGCGGACGAGGGCGCCATGATCGCGGCCGAGCACCAGTCGCGGTACGCGTGGGTGGCAGCGCTGGCCAGCGGGCGCGACGTGCTCGACGCAGGGTGTGGCGTGGGATGGGGAAGTGTCGTGCTGGCCAATGCGAGCGCACGTCGAGTGGTCGGGCTCGACATCGACGAGCTCGCCATCACCAACGCCCGCGAACGTGCGGCGGCGGACGCACGCGAGCACGCGGCCGCTCCAACGTCGTTCGAGTGCGGGGATCTGCGGGCGCTCCCGTTCGAGGATGCCTCATTTGACCTCATCGTCTGCTTCGAAGCCCTCGAGCACGTCGCCGATCCGGGCCGCGTGCTCGACGAGCTCCGGCGCGTGCTGCGACCGGGGGGTCTGCTCGCGGTCTCGTCTCCCAATCGGGGTGTCTATCCGGCGGGCAATCCGTTCCATCTGCACGAGCTCACCTCACAGGAGCTCGCAGCGGCGCTGAGAAGCCGCTTTCAGAGCGTCGCGATCTACCGCCAGCAATCGCACGTGGGTTCACTGCTCACCGATGATCTCGGTCACTCCACCGACGACCCGAGCGTACCGATCGACGCTCGCATCATGAAGCTGTCAGCGGGCACGCCGGGCGATGAGTTCTACGCGGTCGGGCTCGCTGGCGATGGCGAGCTGCCGACGCCGCAGGGCGTGGCCGTGCTGAGTAGGGCGATCGACGCCGAGGAATTCCACCGGCACGCGCGGCTCGCCGAGCAGCTCCTCGCGAGCGAGCTAGCACGACGCGCCGCCGAGGACGCACTCCAGCGCGCCGAGCAGGCACGGAGCCAGGCTGAGTCGGCCGGCGCTGCCGCCGAACGCCAGCTCGCCGAGCAGCGCAGGACGCTCTCGTGGCAGCTGACGCTGCCGCTGCGTGCCGCGAAACGCGCCGTGTCAGGGCGGCGCGCTCAGCGCCCCAGCTGACGATCCAGGGCGTCAGCTGGGACGCGCCTGCAGCGCAGCCGCCACCTCCGCGTCGATCCGATCGCGCACCGACTTCGTTGGGTGCAGGCGCCGGCGCGAGCCGCTGCCGTTGCCGGAATCGGTCCAGGTCCCCCACTTGCACTCGAACTCGAGCGCGGCGCGAACCCACGCTCCGCGCCGGGCGGCGATCTTGCCCAGCGCGTCGTGGACGCACCACAGGTCCGTGACGACAACGCGCCTCCCGAGCGCCCGCGCCTGGAAGGAGATGTCGGAGTCGTATCCGTGGAAGTCATGCTCGAAGCGCAGATCGAAGCGCAGAGCGCGCGCTGCCCACGCCGAGAAGATGAGCAACGTTCCGTCGATGACATCGGCGTCGAGGGCGCCGTGCGGTCTCTCGCCGATGACCACCACCCGATCCTCGATCATGGCGCCGAACCAGCCGAGCAGCTCGGCCCCGTCCCACCATGCCAGGCCCGTGCCACCTCGCCCTCCCGACGATCCGACCAGAGCGATCGACTCGTCGGCGAGCAGAGCGCGGAGCGTCGCAGCGAAGTCGCGCGCCTCGATGCGCATGTCCTGGTGGGGGATCACGACCGCCTCAAGGTCCGCGTGACCGGCCGCCTCGTCAAGCATGTCGTTATACGCGCGCTGAAGCGAGAGCCCCCGGCGCGCCATAACCAGCGCGTCAGGCTCACGCGCCTGCTCGATGCCAGGGAGGGCGAACCGCTCGTACTGCGGCTCGTTGGTTATCGCCGTTCCGTAAGCGATCATGGGCCGTATCATCATCGCGGTGTCAAGGTTCGGGGCGACCGGTGCTCGTCAACGCGATACCGGCGGGGTGCCGAGCTTCGTCTGCGAGTGGCCGAGCGCCGCCGGGACGACATATGTGCACAACGAGGTACACGTCCTAGGGTGGGCGCTGGGGGCCGAGCGGGTGGTCGGCACGCTCGGCGAGGTGACGGCGGAGGCGAGTCTAGGGCTCGAGAGCTCCGACCTCCGGACATCTTTTCCCGCCGATCACAGAGCCGAACGGGCACGGTTCGAGCTGAAGCTGCCCACGGATGGCTGCGCGCGGGGGATCAACGTGCTCACGGTAGTGGCCACGATGGCCGGCGGCCGTGAACTGCGGGTCGAGCGGCCGATCACGGTGGAGCCGTACGACCCCCCGGGAGCGGGCACACCGGCTGCGATCCGGGAGGGAGCGATCGCCCTGACCTGTGACACGCCCCGACTGGGGGACGCCGGCGAGGTGAGTGCCCCGGTACGCATCGGCGGCTGGTGTTACACCCGCGACGGCGTAGATCGCGTGCAGGCGTTCCTCGATTCACGCCGGCGCTATGACCTGGTCTTCCCCACCCCGCGCCGCGACGTATGGGAGTTCTTCGGAGCACGCGACGCCCTTTTGTCAGGATTCGATCTCAAACTCGACATCGAGGATTGCCCTCCCGGACGTCACTCGCTGGCGGTGCTGGCCACCGCGGCGGACGGTCGCACCGTGGGTCAGTCGGGCACTTTTGTCTGCGTCGAGGCGACGGCGGCCACTGCCTCGGGCGAGCGGTCGCCGATTGACGATGAACAGGCGGTCGCGCCTGATCGCCCGCTCGAGGCCGACCGCCCAATGGAGTTCGAGCAGCGCGCGCAGGCACAGGAGGAGACCGAACGCAGCGCCCGCTACCGCTGGGCGGCGCCGCTCGCCGTCGGCAAAGCGGTCCTCGACGTTGCCTGCCGATCGGGAGACGGAACGACAATCCTGGCGGGGGCAGGAGCGATCCGCGCCGTGGGCGTCGATCGCAGCGACGTCGAGTTGGGGACCGCGCGGGTCCGCATGGGTGAAGCAGCTGAGTTCCTGGCCGCCGACCCGCGCGCGCTGCCATTCGATGATGACACGTTCGATCTCGTCGTCGCCTTCGATGCCATCGAGGGCCTCCCCCGACGGGCTGGGGATCTGGACGAGCTGCATCGGGTGCTGCGACCCGATGGTGTCCTCCTCCTGTCATCGCGCGACGAGGACCTGCTGTCCAGCCTCGGCGCGCGATGGAAGCACGTGCGGCGCTGGGAGCAGCAGACGTTCGCAACAACGGTCGTCGGCGAGCCGGCCGGGGGCAGCCTCAGCGACGGCGAGGTGCGGCTCGAGGCCGAGCCGCCCCTAACCGACCCCCCGCCAGAGACGAGCCTCCCTGTTGTCGTGGCCGGTGCCAGCGACGCGCCTTTCCTGCACATGCCTGGTATTGCGGTGATCGGACGCGCCACTCAGCTCCAGGCGTTGCTGGACGAGCTGGATTACCTGAGCCTCCGAGCGCGCGTGGCGGAGAAACACGCCGTCGTGTCGACCCTCGAGGGCGATGTCATCCAGAACTACCATCAGGAGCTGCTACGAAGTCAATTGGCGGTCAAGAGCGAGTTGTCGGCGTGCGCCGATGAGCGCGACGCCGAGCGAGCGCGGGCAGCTTCGGCCGAGCGCCTATTGGAGGAGCAGCGACGCTCGTTCTCCTGGAAGATCACCCGTCCGCTACGGGCTGTCAAACGGCTCAGCCGACACCGCCGACCGCCGTGACCACCGACTCGTTAGACGCCACCGGGTCCGCCACGTCAGCGCTCGAGCCCCCCACGAACCGCTTGACCCGCAGCATCGGCTCCTCTACGTAGTGCCAGGACAGGACCGCGGCGGCGGCAGTCGGGACGAGTGCGATCGAAAACATCGCCCAGCCGCCGATCGGCGCTAGTAGCTGCGAGACCGTCTGCTGGACGGGAAACCCGTAGATGTAGATCCCGTAGGAGTAGTCGCCCCACGAGCTCGGCAACCGGACGACCGAATGAGTCCGATAGCCGAGGCAGAGAATGAAATAGGGACCGGCGAACACGAGCAAATAGAGGACGGTGAAGCCGACCTTTGTCGCGATCGCATAGACGATGGCGGCGAACGCGACGAACGCGAGCGGCCAGAGGATGGGGATGAAGCGACGCAGCACGTACGCTGCCGCCCCCACGCCGAAGGCGGCCAGATACACGGTCTAGATCGTGTAGAGGCCGATGGTCGCGGCTGCCTTGACGCTGCTGACAGTGGCGCCAGGCATCTGTATGTTGGTGAGGAACGCCACATAGTGGGCTCCCCCAGGGAGCCACGCGCGGCCGCTGGGGAACATCGCGATCACGGCGTATATAGCGAAGAGGACCATCAGGCCGCGGAGGCGCGTCAGCACACCGATCACGCCGATCAGCGCCAGGATCAGGTAGGCCTTCGCCTCCACCGGGAGTGTCCAAAACGAACCATTAACCGCCCCCGGATAGGCGTTGTGGACGAAGACCCCCGGCAGGCCGAAGTCGGTCTGCAGGAGCGCGTTGTTGAGGATGTACGACTTGGTCGTCGGATCGCCGAAATAGGCTCGGGCGGGCTCGGTAGTGACAAGCGGCCCCAAGATCAGAGCCGTCACAAACAGGGCGGCGATGAGGCCCGGCAGCAGACGCAGGGCCCGCTTGGCGGCAAATGCGCCCCAACCTCGGGCGGTAGTCCCAGCTGCGGGAGACGAGGAAGCCACTGATGGAGAAGAAGATGATTACCCCGACGTCTCCCCAGCTCGCGTGGACCACCGGTTCGAACCCATGGGTGAGATCAAAGCTGTGGGCGAACAACACGAGCAGGGCGGCGAATAGCCGCAATAGATCAAAGTTGTTCTCCTGGCGCCGCTCGGCGGAGAGACGGCCAAGCATCAGGTCGCCTCGCCGATGCGCCTGGGCGGAGATACGCGGGCGGAGGCGACCAGCCGGTCGCTGCCCGATCAAGGAGCTGAGGGTCACCAGACGAGAGCCATTGTGACTGCTTACAGCAGCCTCCGGTAGGCGCTGGCCAATCGCTCGGCGGCCGCTTGGACCGAGAAGAGCGCAACCCGATTGGGATCGTGAAACGCGCGCGCGGCAGGAGGTCGACTCAGAGGTCCCTCGAGAAGCGCCGCCGCCATGCCGAACCAATCACCCGGATCGAAAAGGAGCCCGCCTCCTTGAACAACCTCGGGGATCGCGCCGCTGCGCGCAGCGACGATCGAGGTTCTGCTGGCCATCGCCTCGGCGAGCACCATCCCGAACTGCTCCTCCCAGCCGCGCCGTGGCAGGCTGGCCAGCACCATCCCCGACGCGGCGTGGTAGAGCGACGGCATCTCGTGATGTGGGACGCCGGACCGGAACTCAACGTCGGCGGCCAGCCCGAGCTCCGCCGCGTGCCGTTCCAGGCGAACGCGCTCGGGCCCGGAGCCGACGATCAGCAGCCGCACATGGGGCGCCGGGCCAAGTAAGCCCCGCTTGAGCGCAGAGACGGCTCGGATGACATCCTGATGACCCTTCTCCCAGACGAGGCGCCCGGGAGACAGGATGAGGTGGACCTGGGCGGGGTCGGCGACCGTAGAGGGGGGAGACGGGGCGAAGCGATCGGTGTCGACACCCGGATAGCAGACCTCCAGGCGACCTGGATCCACCCCTTCCAGTAGGAGCGCACGCCGAGCGCGCTCGGTGGCGGGCAGCATCAGATCGGCGGCGCGGATGACCTGCCGCCGGTAACGGCGATCCCGCGGCCACCGATAGGCTTCAAGAGCCGGGATGGTCTCCCAGACCGTCAGCACCAGCCGGAAGCCGAGCCGGCTTCGCTGGCGAGCAGCCTGGGCGCTGAACCATGTGTGCAGCTCGGCTGAGTGCACGATGTCCGCTTCCGCCAGCTCGGCTTCCATGTCGGCGTAACGATCGCCGAGTGCGTAGGCCGCGGCACGTCCAAGCCGACCGCTGGGCAGCCGGTCGCGGAGCGCGCGCGCCGAACGGGTTGGTACCGGCAGGGCCTCATGCTCGAAGTCATTGCTCGGACTCACCAGGCAACTCACGTCGAAGCGCTCGGCGAGGAGCTCCCACGGACGTAGATCCCACGGGTTGGCCGAGTAGCCGCGCAGCAGAATCACGCGCGGGCGATGGGAGGGTGGGTTGACGAGACCGGAATCCACCATGGTGAAGCGTTCGATACTAAGCTGCCTCCGCGATGCGGCAGATTCCGCCACGCATTCGTCCTTGGCTGGAGCCGCTCCCGTTTCCGATGCGGTTCAGCGACGGGAAGATCAGGATCGCCACCGGCAGGCTGGCGCTCCTGCAGCGCCTCTGGGCACACTACCCCGAAGGGGTGGTGGAGTCCGCAGGAGCGCTGGGTGCCTACGAGGGCGGAGACGTGCTGGATATCGGCGCATTCGAGGGCTGGTACAGCGTCCTGCTCGCTCCCAAGGCGAACAGCGGAGACCGCTTTGTGTCGTTCGAACCCGACCCGAGACCGGAGCCGACGCTCCGCGCGATGCTCAGCGACCTGCGCCGTCACTTTCCGTCGGTCGGGTTCTCGGTCATCATCCGACCGGTCGGCGACGGGAGCGACGTCGCCGCGACCTGGCCGGAGACCGCCGCTAGCCACCCCCGCTTCGCCGAGGCAGCGAGTGGTGTCGCGGTCCCAAGCCTGACCGTAGATGAATTCGTATCCGCGCAGCAGCTGCGCCCTCGGCTCATCAAGGTCGACGTCGAGGGAGCCGAACTGGCGGTGCTTCACGGGATGCGTGAGACCCTGGCCGAGCATCGGCCAACGCTGATGCTGGAGGTTCATCCGCAATGGCAGCCAGACGGAGTGACCGCGGCCGACGTCGAGGCGTTGGTCCGTGATGCCGGGTATGAGGGGACGACGCTCGATGACGGCTCCATGACCCGTCGCCAGATCTGGCGACCGGGGGCCGCACCCCGCTCCCGCGTATGAACGGGCGGTCATGACTAGCCCCAAGGACCTCGACTATTACCGGGTGCAACGCATCGACATGGTGCCGAGCCTGCCCGAGCCGCTCGGCCGCGTGCTCGACATCGGCTGCGCCACTGGCGTCACCGGCGGGCTCCTTCGTCCTCGTCATCCAGAACGGCTGGTCGGGATCGAGATCAACGCGGAGGCTGCCAGCGTGGCCCGCGAGAGCTACGACGAGGTGTACGTCGGAGCGGTCGAGGACATCCTCGGCGAGCTGACCGAGTCGTTCGACACAATTCTCTGCTACGACGTTCTGGAGCACTTGGTCGACCCGTGGGCGGTGCTTGCTCAGGTCGCCCGGATCAGCGCGCCCGGCGCCCGGCTTCATGTCTCCGTGCCTAACGCGCGTCACCTGTCGCTCGTCATCGACCTGTTGTTCCGTGGAACGTTCGGGTACCGGTCGGCTGGGCATCGTGATGACACCCACCTGCGGTGGTTCACACCCCGGGACCTGGAGCTCGCCATCGAGCGCTCGGGGTTCGCGGTGTCATCCCGTGCGCACCCTCCGCTCTCCCGGGCGCGACGACTCCTAGCGGCGATGACCCGGGGCAAGTCGACCGAGTTCCTCGTCGGGCAATGGCAGGTCCTAGCGGTGCGCTCGGGAACCTCGCCGCCGGTTCCGTCCGCGGGGTAGCAGGGCGTGTCACGCCGGCTTGGCGCGGCGCCAGGCGATGGACGCCGCCATCCGCGCCCCGGCTGATTTCCGCACCAGCTCCTCCTCGCCCCGCGCGACCAGACATTCCGCGCGCTCACGCGGAGTCAGCGATCGGAACGACGCCTTCGCTCGCCGCGGATAGTCACGGGCAAACCGCTCCGAATCATCAGCCGCCGGAGCCCACCCCGTCACCGGGGAGCCGTTCAGGTGGTGGTCGTAGAGTTGCTCGAGTTGACGCGTCAACGCCGCCGGATCGAGCTGGCGGTCGATGTCCTGGCGCGCCTGACGACCAAATTGGTCGCGGCGTTCCGAATGCAGCAGCAAGTCGGCCACCGCCTCAGCGTATTCCCGGGGATGGTTGGCCACCCAGCCATTGCGTCCGTTGTCAACGAACTCCACCTGCGCGTTGTCAGCCCAGGGGGTGGAGCACGTCACCACCGGCACCCCGAGTGCCATCGCCTCCGCGATGGCAAGGCCCTGTGACTCCCCGATCATTGACGCATTGACGACGACGTCGCATGCGGCATAGACGGTAGCCAGGTTCGCGTCGCCGACGACGCGATCGATCAGAGCAACCCGATCGCTCAGCCCGCGCCGCGCTAGGCGTGAGCGCTTCGCCTCCGTCGCGCCGATAAAGAGCACCTGGACCTCCGGCACCAACCGGACCAGGTGGGGCACCATATCCACCAACAGGTTGCGCCATTTGAGATCCTGCGCACGGCCCACCCGAGCGACCACCGGCCGATCCGGATCCAGCCCGAGCGCCCGCCGCGCCTCAGGCCGCTCGGGAGCCAATTCGCGCAGGCGTTGGGCCTCGGGCGGAAAGTATTGGACGCGATGGCGCTCCGCAAACGATGGGTCAGCTGGGAGGCGCGCTCGATAGCGCATCAGGCACATCATCGAGACGAGCAGGTGACACGCGAATCGCGATTCGTCTGCCGAGCGATCTCGAGCCCCAAAGATGTTGGACTCGATCAGGACCGGCACCCCGGCGCGCTCCGCCGCGGTGGGCACCACCGGATCCGCGATCCCGTGACGAAACACGTGGACGACATCCGTGTTTGCGAGCTCCCGGGTGAGCCCCTCGACATCCCGAACGCCGAGAACGAACGGCACGCCGCTCTCCACCAGATCCATCTCGCGCGGGCCCCCCTCCAGCAGCGTGATCACCTTCGCGCTGAATCGCCTCGGGTCGAGACGGGTGGCGAAGCTCACCACTCCCTTCCCGGTCCCACCCAGGCCGAGATCGGCGGTTACGAAAGCCACGCGGGTCCGGGCCGCGGTCAATGCGAAGGCGCAGGAGCGGCGGAAGGGGCGGCCCGACCGTTGCACGGCTTGGCGACAACGCCGGTGCCCCCCCAGTCAGGAAGCGGGATCACGGCCGCACCCGACTCGGCCTGAAACTCGCGCACCGCCTTCTTGGCCCCGCCGAACGCCGCGTTGTTGAAGTCGTGGACGAAGATCGCGCCGCCTGGGGAGAGGCGAGGATAGAACCATTGCAACCCGCTCAGCACGGGGGCGTACAGATCGGCATCGATGCTGACCAGAGCAAAGGTCTCCTCGAGCCCCTGGGTGGTCTCCGGGAACCGCCCGACGTGCAGCGTCACCTGCTCCGGATGCGCGAAGCGGGCCTTCACTGACGCAGGGTCGGTCGCCGAGAAATCGAGGAAGACGTCGACCAGCTGATCGTCCTGCCGGACCTCGGCGTCGTCGAAGCCAGCAAAGGTGTCGAACAGGTGGACGGGCCGGTCGGGCAGGTGGGTGGTCATCAGCCACGCGAAGTCGCCTCGGAACACCCCGAGCTCAGCCAGCGCGCCCGGGACCCTGTTCTCTTCGATCTCCCGGCAGACCAGCTCGAGCGCTCCGTCACGCACATAGTCCTGCGTGATCTTCCAGGGGGACGCCTCAGCCGAGCGCATCACGTCGGGCCGGGCGTCTGGATCGGCCATCCCTCTCAGGAGGTGGTAGTTGAAGCGCTGCGCGACGCCCAGGATCAGCGTCTGCCCGCCGCGGTGCAACTGGGGCTGGCGGACCGTCGCCTCCACCAGAGCCAGGCTACGTCTGCGCAGACCGCCGCGGCTCACAGCGCTCGCTCCAGGAAACTCTGGGCCCGCCGTTCCGTGGTGTTGGCGTGGGCCCAGCCCAACGCGGCCTCGGCCAGCTGCGCTCGCTCCGTGTCGCTGACGCCGGCCAATCGCCTCATCAGGTCGTCGGCGTTGCGGTACGACAGGCAGTTATCGCCGTCGACCAGACCGTGTGGCGCACATGTGCCAGGTTTGTCGCCCAGGCGGCGAAAACATGGAACAGCGCCCGCCCCAGCGATCTCGAGATGGCGCAACGCATCCCAGCCGGCCCGCTTGGTCGTCACTCCGAACCGGCTAGCACGGAGATCGGCGAGGTACTCCGATTCGTCGTCGAACAGGTGGACGCGATCGTGCTCGAGCCGGCGCCCGATCTGTTGGCCGACCTCGAGGTCCACGATATGGCTGGCGAAATCCTGGTTCTTGACTGGGACCGCCGGCATCATCTTTTCCGCAGGATAGGCAATCGCCATGGGTTGCAGGTCGATGCTCCGCCCGGCCGCGATCATGGTCACTCGACTCCATTCACGCTTGAAATACGTCCCCCGGGTATGCGCCCGCGGGACGAACCACCGTGACGGCCGCCACCATGTCGGGCCGTACGGGTACATCCATCGCTTGTCGGCGCCATCGACGACCGCGTGCGTCGTGCGCGAGCCGAACGCGGCCCAGGAGCGCTCCCAGAACCGCCAATCCCGCCACATAACCGCGGATACCACAAGATCCCACTCGCGGCCCCACACGGCCTCGCGATCGACGGGGATGTCCGGCAGAAGGCCATAGAGCCCAAAGCCATGACCGTAGAGCCGGGCCTTATCGACATCCTCGTACATCGGGTCACGTCTGGGCCAGTCGACAACACCGGAGCCCAGCAGACTCCGCAAGCCATGGAACAGCCCGTCGGCGACGTAGTCGGGTTCTGGGTCGGCCAAGAAGAGGATCCGCTCGCCGCTCATCCCCGAGCCGATGCCTCGACCAAGGCGTCCTCATAGCGCTTGATGACCCGATCCCAGGCGTAGTCACACACCGAGGCAGCGATCTGGTCCGGCTCCGTCGGAAGGTCCGAGATGGCCCACTCCACGGCATCCACGAGCTCGGATACATCGTCAGGGTCATCGAGGAGGCGCCCCGTGACGCCATCGCGCACGAGGCCCGCCGCGCCGGCCAGCCGCGAGGTCACGACCGGTAAGCCAGCTCCCAGCGCCTCGACGATCACCAGGCCCCAAGGCTCGTAGCGCGTCGGCAGGACCAGCGCGTCGGCAGCGGCTTGGAGCGCCGCGACGTCGGTCACGTGACCCGCCCACTGCAGTCGATCACCGAGTCCAGCACGGTCGAGCATCTGCCGGCTGGGCGCCTGGCGCCCGGCACCGAGGATCTTCGTCCCGGGGATCCGTGCGGCCGCCCGCACGAGAACGTCGAATCCTTTGCGTTCGAGTTCGTTGGCGACGAACAGGAGCACCCGGTCCTCCGCAGCGTAGCCATGGGTGCGGCGGGCCTGCTCTCGCAGCTCGAGACGACGGCCGGGGGCGAAACCGTGGTCGTCGTAGCCCAGGGCCAGTACGCCGACGCTCCCAGCCGGGCCGTAGCACCGTATGATGTCGGCGCGCACCGCTTCGGTCTGGGCCAGGATGCTGGTGGTCGCGCCGGGCGAGAACATCGTTCGCTCGAGCCAGAGCCGGCCGCGGTGATACGGGTGCAGGCGAACCGCCATGCCGGCGACGGGGCCCCGGCGAGAGAGCAGAAGGTCGTAGCCGATCCGATGCACGCTGGGGACCCAGAACACTCCACCGAGGGGCGAGAGCGCGCTGAACGCTCCATGAACGTCGGGTGAGTCGGCAGCGATGGCGGCGGCGCAGCGGCGCCGGAATCCCAGACCGGTGTGCGCGTCTAGCCGAGCCGGGACGGCAATTTCGGCGACGCGGACGCCCGGAGCCAGAACGCTCGGCTGCACGCGGGCGGCATAGACCGTCACCGTGTGGCCCAGCCGGTTCAGCCCGTTGGCCGCCTCAGTGATGACGCGCTCGACCCCACCGTCGAGGCTGACGTCCGGATTCGACAAAGCGATGCGCACGCGGCCAGCCTAGAAGGCCCACTTCTTCAGGGGCGTTCTAGTTGACTGATTCCGGTCTTCACGGGTGGAGCCGACCATGCGCAGGCCACCGACCGCGGTCTATGTTGCAGCCCGATGGCCAGCCGCTCTGACGACGATTCCCTGTCGACGCCAACGCTCGATTCCGCGGCGGCCGGTGGTCGCTTCATCCGGGGCAGCTTCATCCAGCTCGGTGGATATGGCGTCAGCCTACTGGCCAGCGTCGTCTCTGCTCCGCTCGTCATCAGGCATCTCGGGCCGTCTGACTACGGCTACTTCGCCACCGTCAACGCGATCATCTTCATTGTCGGCGGCTTCACCGAAGGCGGTCTGAATGCGCTAGGTATCCGCGAGTACTCCTCGGGACGTCCCGATCGGGTCCGGCTGCTGCGCAACCTCGTTGGACTGCGGATCAGCGCCACAGCGATCGTGCTCGCGGCCGTCGCGATCGTCGCCGCTCTCACTGGCGCGCCGCGCGTGATCGTCCTGGGTGTCCTGCTCGGGGGCGCCGGTCTGATCATGACCATCAGCGGCGAGAACCTCGGGATCCCCTTGAACGTCGAGCTGCGGATTGGCACGCGGTCTCTGCTGAGTGTGGCGCAGCAGGTCGTGCTGACAGGCATCTACGTTGCACTCGTGGTCGCCGGGGCGCGAGTGCTGCCATTTCTAGCGGCGACGATCGTGTCCGGCGCGACCCTGCTCATCGGAACGGCTCTGGTCGTGCGCGGCGAGGTGTCGATCGTTCCCGCGTTCGATGCGGCGGAATGGAAGACCCTGCTCCGGCAGACGCTGCCCTACGCCATGGCTTCGGCGGTGGGGATCATCTACTTCCGCGAGGCCCTCGTCCTCACCTCCGTTCTGACGACGGCACGTCAGGTCGGCTACTACTCGGCGGCGTTCAAGATCGTCGAGGTACTGACGGTGCTCCCATATCAGCTGATCTCGATCGCGTTTCCCATCTTCACACGAGCCGCGTCGACCGACGATCACTCGCGCCTGGCCTACGCCCTCCAGCGAGTCTTCGATACCGGGTTGATCGCAGGAATTTGGATGGCGGGCTCGACTGTCATCGGAGCGCACTTCGGCATCGCCGTCGTCGCGGGCCCGAAGTTCGCCGCGTCGGTGCCGGTCTTACAGATACAGGGCCTGGCGGTCGCGGCGAGCTTCATGGTCGCGCTGTTCGGATCGATGCTGTTGTCCTTACGCCTGTTCGGTGCGCTGCTCCGCGCCAATGCCGTGGCGGTGGCGGTCGCCACGGTGGTGTCCTTTGCGCTCATCCCGCACCACGGGGCCCGAGGAGCGGCGATCGCGCCGACCGCTGCCGAGGGATGCCTTGCCATCGCCTATGCGTGGAGCTTGCTCCGCGCCCGACCTGATCTCCGCGTCTCCCTCGCGCTGGTGCCCAGGGTGGTCCTGGCCACGGCCGTCGCCGTCGGTGGCGCGTATGCGCTTCCCGAGTCCAGCGCGGTGCGCCTTGTGGCTTTCGGGGTCATCTACCTTGGCCTGCTGACCGCGCTACGCGCGATCCCGTTCGAGATCGTCAACGCCCTCCTGCGCCGCGAGCCGGAGCCCGCCGCGCCCCCGCCGGCCGATCAGCCGTCCCGGCGCTCGTAGCAGCCGTCGATGAAGATCGCCCTGCCGTCCGGGGTGAGCAGGGTGGGTGAAACGTTGACGAGCGAGAACCCGCGGCGGTCCATCTCAGCATGGAGGGTATTGAACGTCGCGTCACCCTCGTACTGAGAGAAGAAGTTCATCTCAAGGAGCACCGAGCGCACCCGGGAGAGCGCCTCATCTCCGCCGCGCAGCACGTCCATCTCCGCTCCCTGGACGTCGATCTTGAGCACATCGACCACTCGGTCTCCGACGAGCTCGTCCAAGGTCACTGTGCGGACCTCGATGTCGCCCGACGGCTCCCAGCCGGCGCCGATCGTCGTCTGCATCTCCGCACGAGGCGTGTGCAGCGAGGAATTGTGGTCGTGGGTAGTGAGATGGAACGTCGCCGTACCCGAGGTATCCGACACGGCCACATCGAGGATCTCCACGTTCGGGCGGGCCCCAAGCCGGTTCTGCAGCCAGGCCCGCGGGCTCGGCGCGGGTTCGACCGCGATGACCCGCGCCTCTGGCGCAACGCCGAGCAATGCGCCCGAGAACGCTCCCTCGTTGGCGCCGATATCAAGGACCAGCGCGGTCCTCAGATCGATATCTGTGGGGAGGAGGTGGATCCGCATCATCCACGCCTCGAGCGCCGACCGCAGGCTGACGTCATATCCGCGCGATCGGAACAGGCGATAAGCCGATCGTGCGTGGACTAGGCCGATCGGCATCGCCGACGAGCCAGCGAGCCTGGCGAGGCCCAAGAGCCTGTTAGGACGGCCGGCCATGACGCGAGAGGATAGACATCCAGCTGCTCCGGGCAGCCTCGCGACGTCTCGCCAGTGTTGCGCCGCCGGGCGCAGCCGCTACCGTTACATCCGCAACCAGGGCAATTGCGCAACTTGCCGTGCACTGTGACGTTGTCCCACACACCACAATCCGTGCCGACGCCTTGACCCGTAACCTCGCGATCGTCCCCGCCCTCAACGAAGTCGGAGCCATTTCCGAGACCGTTCAGGAGATCCGGGAGCATGCTCCCGGATTCGACGTGCTCGTCGTGGACGACGGATCCACGGACGGAACGGCAGCGATGGCGGCCACCGCGGGAGCGATGGTGCTCCGACTTCCCTTCAACCTCGGGATCGGCGGCGCCGTGCAGGCCGGGTACGTGTTCGCGGACGAGAACGGATACGAGATCGCGGTTCAGGTCGACGGCGACGGCCAACACGACGCTCGCCATATCCCTGAGCTCCTGGCTCATCTGCGGGGCAACGTCGACGTCAACCTCGTGGTCGGCTCGCGCTTTCTCAGCCCAACGGCCGGCGGCTTCCGGTCCTCGGCGTCGCGGCGGATCGGCATTCGGATCTTCGCCGCGCTCCTGTCGCGGATCACCGGACAGGCCGTGACCGACCCGACGTCCGGCTTTCGGATGACCAATCGGACGGGGATCGAACTGTTCGCGGCGGACTATCCGCACGACTACCCCGAGGTCGAGGCGATCCTGCTCATGCACGCGCACCGCCTCCGAAGCTGCGAGGTTCCGGTGCGCATGCGGGCGCGCACGACCGGGGTCTCCGCCATCTCCTTCGGGCAACCGGTCTACTACATGGTCAAGGTGCTTCTCGCAGTGTTCGTGGGGCTCTTCCGGCGCCACCCCACCCTGGAGCCGGGCGATGCGCCGGTCAGCGCTCGCACCGCCATCTGATGACTGACACGAGCCAGCGCGTCATCGCGATGGCCCTCACCGGCGGGTTGATCCTGTTCATCCTCGAACTCGTTCGCCGCAAGCGGCTGATGGAGCGCTACGCCATCGGCTGGCTGCTGGCCGCTGGCGTCCTACTCCTCCTCGCCGCCTGGCGCGGGCTGCTAACGACGATCTCCTTCAAGCTGGGCATCCACTACCCGCCGTCGCTGCTGTTCGCCGCCGCGTTCGGCGCCGAGCTGCTGCTGCTCCTGCACTTCTCGCTGTCGGTGTCGAGCCTCACCGACCAGAACAAGATCCTGGCCCAGCGGGTGGGGCTCCTCCAGCATCGCCTCGACCAGCACGAGCGACGCCTGGCTGAGCTCGAGGACCTGCAGTCGGCCACGGATGCCGACCGGTCAGAGCTGTCGCACGCCCGCTAGTGGGCGCGCCCACCCGTCGCCGTGGGAGAGCCTGACGCGCTGGCCGTCGTGGTGGTCAGCCACGAGTCGGCCGACCACCTCCCTGCGCTGCTGTCGATACTGCTCGAGGTCCTCGAGCCCGCCGACGAGCTGATCGTCGTCGACAACGCCTCCAGCGACGGCAGCGCCGATGTCGCCCGTCGCGCCGGGCCGCGAGCCAGCGTGCTCCAGACTGGCGCCAACCTCGGCTTCGGCGGCGGCTGCCACGCGGGCGCCGCCGCGACGAGCGCTCCGCTCCTGCTGTTCCTCAACCCGGATTCCGTCCCGCGCCCGAACTGCCTGGCGCACCTGCGTGCCGCCGCCGGCGCCCACCCCGACTGGGGCGCGTGGCAGGCGACTGTGTTGTTGCCCGACGAACGGATCAACACTGACGGCGGGATCGTCCACTACCTCGGTATGGGCTGGGCCGGGGACTGCGGCAAGCCGCTCACCGCGCTGCCCGATCCGCCGCGCCACCCCGCGTTCCCCTCAGGCGCGGCCATGGTCGTCCGGCGGGCGACCTGGGATCGACTCGGCGGCTTCGACGCCTCGTACTTCATGTACTGTGAGGACCTCGACCTGGGCCTGCGAATCTGGCTGGCGGGCGAGCGGGTCGGAGTGGCACCCGCGGCCCAGGTGGTGCACACCTACGAGTTCGACAAGGGCAGCGATAAGTGGTTCTGGCTGGAGCGTAACCGGCTGCGGACAGTGCTCTCCGTCTATCCGCCGGCACTTCTCCTCCTGCTAACCCCGGGTCTGCTCGCGGCCGAGGTCGCGCTGCTGGTGGTGGCCGCCGGACAAGGCTGGCTGGGCGCGAAGGTGCGGGCTCAGGCGGCCGTCGTGACGGGCCTTCCGCGGACGCTGGCTCGCCGGCAGAGGGTGCAGGCCACGCGAAGGCTGACCGCCCGGCAGTTCGCGACGCACCTGACCGCCTCGCTGGACAGTGAGTTCCTTCCTCTGGCTCAGGACGGCCTCCCCGCCCGCATCCAGAGGGCCTATTGGGCCCTCGTGCGCGGGATGCTGGCAGCAGGACGCCGGTGATCGAACTCGGGCTCGACCTCCTCTTCCTGATCCCCGACGAGACGGGGGGTCGGGAGACCTACACGCGCGAACTGGTCTCGGCCATGTTCCGGCGTGAGCCCGAGCTCACGGTGACCGCTTTCGTCAATCGTGAGACACCCGCGGCCTGGGTCGCCACCCTGGGCGGCCACGTCCGCGTGGTGCGGCTGCCGATCTCAGCGCGTCGCCCCGACCAGTGGGCGCTCGGCGAGGCGGTCCTGCTGCCGGTGGCCGGACGGCGCGCCGGCATCCAGCTGTTGCACTCACCGGCGAACTTCGCCCCGGTCCGTGCTCCCTTTCGCCGCATCGTGTCCCTGCACGACCTGCAGTACCGGGCCGTCCCCAAGCTGCTGACGCCGGCGCGGCGGCTCGGCACCACGGTGCTGCTGGAGGGGGCCGCGCGGCGGGCGGACCGGGTCATCACCGGATCACATGCCGCGCGGATCGCGATCGAGGCTGAGCTGGGCATCCCGGGCGACCGGATCGACGTGATCCCGCACGGACTGGGCCTGCGTGTCCCGGCGTCGGTCGTGGGCGAGAACGAGCTCCGCTCGCTTCATCGGCTGGGCTCGCGACCCGTCGTTCTGTCGGTTTCCGGCGACCTGCCTCACAAGAATCTCGACATCCTCATCGACGCCCTCAGACGCATGAGGCAATCCGCGCGGCCCGTGCTCGTCATCGCCGGACCCCGCACCGACAGCGGCCGGCTGGCGGCACGGGTGCGACTGGCGGGGCTCGAAGAGGACGTGCGCCTGCTTGGGTTCCAGCCGCCGGAGGCGTTGGAGGGCCTGTACCGGCTGGCCGCCGCCGCGGCCTTCCCCACCCTGTATGAGGGCTTCGGTCTGCCGGTACTGGAGGCGATGAGCCGCGGGATCCCAGTCGTTTGCTCGGATATCCCGCCCGTCCGTGAGGTGGCGGGGGGCGCCGCGTTGCACTTCGCGCCCGAGCGCGCCGACGAGCTTGCCGAGGCCTTCCGGCGGCTGTTGACCGACGAGGAGTTGCGTCGAGAGCTCGTGGAACGCGGTCGCCGGCAGGCCGGCGGCTTCAGCTGGGATCGGGCGGCCCAGGCCACCCTGATCAGCTACGAGCGGGCCCTCGCCGGACGCTGAGCGGTCCGGATCCCCAACCGAACGGCTCTGGCGTCCGTATACCCTTCCCGCACGGCGGCCCAGGCAGGGGTCCGGTCGGTGCGGGTGAGAGCGTACGCGCCGTAGGTCGCCAGGATCGACGCGCGGCGCACACGGGTTCCGACAGGTCCCAATGGCCGGCGGCGCTCTAGGACCACGATCGTGTTGCGGACCCCGTAGTAGAGGGTGTGGGTGGAGGCGGCCTCCCCTCCGGTGGACGCTGAGATGCGGTGCCATGCCCGCGCTCCAGGGGCCAGGACGACGTCGAATCCCGCGCCGCGGACACGCAGGGCCAGGTCCACGTCCTCGACATAGGCAAAGAGGGCCTCATCGAACAGGCCGGCAGCGTCGAGCGCGGGGCGGGACACCGCCATGAGCGCTCCCACGGCCCGTCCGGTCTCGACGATCTCCGCGTACTCGGGGCCGTCAGCGCGACCGTAGCCGCGAGGCCGCCCTGAGTAGCCGGTCAACATGCTCACGCGCTGACCCGCAAACCAGATCGTCGCTGGGCGATCAGCGAAGTAGACCTTGCCGGCGAGGATCCCAGCGCGCGGTCGCCGTGCGATGGCCTGCTCAAAACCGCTGACGACGTCCGGCGCAACGGTGGCATCGTTGTTGACGAGCATCACCCAGTCGGCCCCGTCGGCGAGCGCGCGCCGGATGCCCAGGTTGCAGCCGCCGGCATAGCCGAGATTCGTCCCGGCCTCGATCAGCTCGACGTCCGGGAATCGCTTTGCGACCGCCTGTGCCGAGCCGTCGGTCGACCCGTTGTCCACGCAGATCACGCGGAGGCCGGACTGGACATGCTCCAAGGACGCGAGGCAGCCCAGGGTGTCCTCGCGGCCGTTCCAACTCAGAACGACCGCATGCCAGCGCGCCGGCGATCGGTCAGCCCGAGGCGGCATCGCGCCGGTACCAGTCGACATAGCGCCCGCAGCTGCGCGCCAGCGGGATGACCTGCCGGGTGTCCGGGATCCGCGTGAAGACCAGCGCGGTGATCGACGAGGTTTGTGAGACCCCGGTCAGAGACGACGGCCGCTGGGTCGCGATGGTGGTGATCAGCGGTGCACCCGTCGAGGTCACGGCGCCGACCTGGAACACCGGCCCGGGACGGTCCTGGTAGGCCGGCATGCTGAACGAACGGCCGCCGGCGACGATCTGGAGGTCGAGGGCGCTGGTGTACTGGAGCGATAGCTCCCAGCTTCCCGCGGGAAGGGTGACCGGAAGGTTCACCGTCGCGCCCGCCAGGACCCCGGTACCGGGGGCGACAACCGGAGCGGCCATCACGTTCGCCACCCCGCGATCACGGCTGAGCCGCTGACCGGACGTGGTGTGGCAGTTCAGCACAGCTCCTGGCGCTCCCGAGGGATCCAGGGCCTGACGCGGCAGGACCGTGCCGGTTCGCTTCCACAGCTCGTACAGGGACAGGCGGTGCACCAACCGGAAGGCCGCAGGCGCCTGGCTGTTGTACGGAGTGGAGGTCGTGATCACATAGTCGAAGTGGTTGAGGCTGGCGCTGTCAGTGGAGTCGAAGTCCAGCGCCGTGCCATAGACGTTGGGCTTGGTGGGACGCGGCGCCGCCTGGCCCAGCGAGCCGGAGCTGGCAGCCAGCGCCGACATCCTCGAGTCGTCAAAGAGCCAGTCGGTGAAGTCGGTCGCGCCGAGGAAGAGCACGCTGTGGCCCCGCGTGGCGTGATCGAGCGCCAGCAGCTCCGTGGTGGACGCCGAGGGCCATACCGGCTCGTTGATCAGCACACCGTAACTGGAACGCGCAGCAAAGAAGACGAAGATGACGGCGATCGCCAGCCGGCTGAGCCCCGCCGCGGCGCGCAGGGGGACTCGGGGCACGCTGAGCAGGGCCCGGAGCCCCGTGACGGCGACGACCGGACCGGCGATGACCAGGGCCTTGGCGGTGACGTAGATCGACTGGCCGTGACTCGAACGCCACCAGATGAATGCGCAGGCGGCCACCGCCGCCGGTAGTAGGAACTCGCGCCGGGCCAGCCCCCAGACCATCCCGAAGACGAGCACGCCCAGGGCCAGGCCGCCCAGGATCCCCGCATGCAACAGATCGGGCGGCGGGAAACGGTAGTCGTTGCTGTGCCAGATGCCGAGCGCCTCCAGGGGCGACAGCGCGGTGACGAGGTTGCCTCGCATGCTGGTGGTGATCGCGCCGTGGCCGGAGGGCGAGACGCCGAACGTGTTGAAGAGGGTGAGGACACGCCCGGCGATCGGAGCGAGCAGGACGAGGAACACCACTCCGGCACCGATCGCGCCGGGCCCGAGATCGGCCAGCTCCCGACGCCAGCGTCGGAGACGGCCGGGTGCGGTGACGACCTCGGCGGCTAGCCACAGGACGATGGTGAGGCCCAGCCAGGCCAGGGCGAGGTAACCGTAGACCTCGATGGAAGCGGCACAGAGGATCGCGGCCGGGACGAGAGCGCGCAGCAAACCCCACGAGTGCAATCGCGGGCCACCACGCAGCTCCTCCAGATGGAGCGCGAGCCCGAGTAGGAATAGCCCCAACAACTGCTCCTTGAACGCGGCCTCGGCGTAGTAGGCGGCCACGAGGTACAGCAGCGCGGCCAGAGCACCGGCGATCAGGCGCTTACCGCCGTCCTGTCCCCGCAACGCGCCGGCACCAGTGAGACCGGTGACGATGACGGTGCCAATCAGCAGCCCGGTGAAGGCCAGGTCGAGCCGCGCGCCCAAGCCCGTGGCCACCGTCGCCGCCAGGCTGTGTGGCCCGAGCGGATACGCGCTTGGGAGCCCGTAGATGGCCTGGGCGACCGACGATCGCAGCGCCTCGGCGTACTCCAGGTGCGCGGCGGTGTCGTTGTCCAGCGCCACGCCGGGCAGCCCCACTCGTCCGGTAGAGAGAAAAGGGAGGGCCGCCCCGAAGCCGGTCAGCAGAATGACCGCCATCGGAGTCCACGGCACCCGCCACCGCCCGCGGCGCATCACTGCCAGCACGCCAGCCGCGACCAGCACCACCAGGGTGATGATCGCTGAGGTGACGGCCCGGCCCGGCAGCGTGATGGCGACGCTCGTGATGACGATCAGGGCCGCCAGGCCGACAGCCGGGGACGCGGCGCGCGCCCGGAAGCCCAACAGGCCCAGAGCGTGACCGATCAGGAGCGACCCCGCCACGATCAGCAGGGCGGGGCCCCATGCCTGCAGCGTCACAGCTGAGGGGCGCGGCGGGGTGCGGCCATGGGCAGGCAGGGTACTGGCATGCTCAGCCTTGCGCGGCGTGCGGCGCCCCGTGCCGACCGACCGTCGGGTCCGCCATCATGGCCGAATGCCACCCGTGCTGACCGACCGCTTGCGCTCCGGCGCGGGACGCATCGTCCACGCCATGGCGGCCCGCGCCGGCTTCGATCTCGTCCGCCGACAGGCACACCCACAGCCCTCCATTCCGCCGGGTCGCACCGAGCCGTTCGTGGTGGGTGAGTACGAGGTGGTGCCACGGGGTGGCTTTGATGTGGTGCGCCACGACTACTACAGCCCGATCCCGGATCTGTCGCGGTTGCCCGCGGACGTCTGGACCCGGCGGAGCCGTCTCGGCGGCCTCACGCTCGATGCCGAGGGCGCGATGGCCTTCGTGGAGGGGACCCTGGCCACCGCGATCGCCGAGCTCGACGTCCCGGCGCGGGACCCTGAGGTCCCGGGCCAGTTCTTCCTGGCCAACGGTGGATTCGAGACCGTCGACGCCGAGTTGCTCTACGCCATGGTCCGGACGATGCGCCCGCGCCGGGTGGTGGAGCTCGGTTCCGGCTACTCCACGCTACTGATCAATCTTGCCGCGCAGCGTAACGACGCTGACGGCAGCGCCATTGTCCATGAGGTCTACGACCCGCATCCCCGGCCTTACATCATCGGCCAGGAGCTACCGCCGCCCAGCCGCCTCACCCCCATATCCGCGACCGAGGTGGCCCTCGATCTGTTCGCCGGGCTGACGGCCAACGACATCCTGTTCGTCGACACCACCCACACGGTGAAGCTGGCGAGCGACGTCAACTACCTCATCCTCGACGTCCTCCCCGTGCTGGCGCCCGGGGTGATCGTGCACTTCCATGACATCTTCCTGCCATGGGAGTACCCGCAGACGTGGTTTGAGCAGATGCAGTGGTACTGGGCCGAGCAGTACTTACTGCAGGCATTCCTGGCCTTCAATCCGGCGTTCGAGGTCCTCGTGCCCGCCCATGCTCTGGCGCGCGCCCATCCCGAGCGGCTCGGTGCGGTGGTGCCGTCCTTCCGCGCGGGCGCGGGCCCTGGATCGATGTGGCTGCGCACGCGCTCTACCATCGGCGCTGAACACGGCGGTGGCCAACCGCCAGTGGCGAACACGACCCCCCGGACCTGAGGAGAGCGATGGAGCATCAGAACGGGCCGGCCGTTCGAGCCGGCGGCGAACGCACCCCGGACGAGGCCGCCGGGGCCTCCGACCGCTACGAGCGCGAGATCGACCTCTCCTCCGACAGCACCCACGCACGCGTCGTTCGCCTGACGGGGACCGATCGCCGGGTGCTCGAGCTCGGCCCGGGCACCGGACACATGACCCGCGTCTTGCGCGGGCGGGGCTGCACCGTGGTCGGTATCGAGGTCGATCCGGCGATGGCCGAGGCCGCGAGTGTGTACTGCGAGCGTCTGATCGTCGGTGACCTCGATCGGCTCGACCTGGACGCCGAGCTCGAAGAAGATCGCTTCGACACCATCGTCGCCGCCGACGTACTGGAGCACCTCAAGGATCCGCTGTCGGCGCTGCAGCGCCTCCGGGCGTTCCTGCGCCCGGGCGGCCATTTCGTCATCTCGTTACCCAATGTGGCGCACGGCAGCGTTCGCCTGGCCCTGTTGCAGGGCCATTTCGACTACCAGAACGTCGGGCTGCTCGACACCACACACCTGCGTTTCTTCACGCGGGAGAGCATTGGCGCCCTGCTCGACGAGGCCGAGCTGGCGGTGGTCGAGCTCTTCCACCAGCATCTCAATCTCGATGCCTCCGAGGTGCGGTTCGACCGCGAGCGCGTACCGGCCGATGTGCTGGATGCACTGAGCGGCGACCCGGAGGCGCGCACCTACCAGTTCGTGATCAAGGCGGCGCCGCTAGATACCCCTGGCCTGCGTGAGCTGCAGCGCCAACTGCACGACCTGGCGCAAGAGAACGCGGTGCTCCAGGAACAAGTGGCAGAGCAGAACGGCCGCCATGCCGGACGGGTGCAGGAACTGCGGGAGGCGTTGATCCGCGCGCACGATCAGGTCCTGCGGCGCGACGAGGAGATCCACCGCCTCCAGGAGGAGGCCGCATCAGGACGCCGGGCCGAGGAGGAGGCCAGGCGCCTGCGGCTGCGGCTGGAGCGGATCCTCAACAGCCCACCCGGGCGCGTCTACCAGGCGCTGACCGCGCTCCCCTTCCTCCACGGGGTCAGGACGGCACGCACCGCGGCCTACGACCGGGCGCTGCGGTCATCCGGGGGGCCGGGCCGGCCCGGCTCGTGAACTGAGATGGGCGGTGCCGTGGCGCAGTGCGCAGTGGTCATCCCCACCTTCAACGGCGCCGGTCTGACGGCGGCGTGCCTGGACGCGCTGCTCAGCCGCCCCCCGACCACCTGCGAGCAGCACGTCGTCGTCGTCGATGACGGATCCACCGACGGCACCGCGCAGATCCTCGGGCGATTCGGTTCCGAGGTCACCTTCGTCGCACAGGAGACCAACCAAGGGTTCGCCCGCGCGTGCAATGCCGGCGCCGAGGCCGCCGGGGAGTGCGACTACCTGGTGTTCCTCAACAACGACACCCTCCCCACCCCGGGCTGGCTCGATGCTCTTGTGGCCGAGGCGCGAGGACCCGCGCAGCCGGCCGCGGTCGGCGCCAGGCTCCTGTTCCTCAACGGCCAGGTGCAGCACGCCGGCGTGGTTATCGGCCAGGACCGCTGGCCCCACCACCTTTATGCGGGGTTCCCGGGCGCTCATCCGGCGGTGGAGCGGTCCCGAGACGTCACCGCGGTGACAGCGGCGTGCCTGCTCATCCATCGGGAGGAGTTCGCGGCCCTGGGTGGCTTTGACCCGGTCTTCCACAACGGCTATGAGGACGTCGACCTGTGCTTGCGCCTGCGCGAGAACGGCCGATCGATCCGCTACTGCCACAGCAGCGTCGTCTATCACCTCGAATCGGTGACACGGTGGCCCACCGGACAGCCGACCGACCAGGGAGGCGCGGCCGCGGTGTTCGACGAGCGCTGGCGCACACGCGTGACCCCCGACGATGTCTCCCAGTACCTCGCCGATGGCCTGCTGACGTTCGACTACGGGCCGTACTACCCACTGCGGTTGACGGTTTCGCCGGAGCTCGCGGTGGTGCACCGTGATGGGGCCGCGCTGACTGAGATGGACCGGCTGGTCGAGGCACGCGCCGACCAGGTGATGGAGCTGCTGAGCCGCGAGACGCGCCGCCAGCTAGGCAGCCGCGCGGCCACTACGGCGCCCTCCCTGGGTCCGCCGCTGCGCCGGTCCGAGCCCGAACTGATCGCCCGTGGCACCGAGCACAGCCTCGGCGACGCCGGCGGCGGCCGGCTCATCTCCGTCCTGCTTCCGGTCAAGGACGGAGCGCCGTTCCTCCGGGAGCTCCTGCCTGTCCTCGTAAGCCAGTCGCTGGCGGCCCGCCTGGAGATCATCGCGGTGGACTCAGGCTCCGGCGATGACTCGGTGGCGCTGCTGACGAGGTACGGCGCGACGGTGCTGGCGATCCCGGCGGCCGAGTTCAATCACGGGGAGACCCGCAACCTGTTGGCCTCACACGCCCAAGGTGACGTGCTGGTCTTCCTCAGCCAGCGAGCCCGGCCGACAGGAAACCGCTGGCTGGCTCCCCTCATCGCCACCCTTGACGCCGATCCTGAGGTCGTCGGGGTATGCAGCCGCGTCCTACCCTATCCCACCGCCGATCTTCTGACGCGCCGAGAGGCCGAGCTGGAGCTGAGCGGCTCCGGTGACCGTGCACGCCGCCAGATCACCGACTGGGCGGCCTGGACGGCCACGAGTGAGCACGAGCGGCGCGTGTTCATCAACTTCCATACCGTGAGCGCCGCCATCCGCGCCGAGGCATGGCGTCGTACGCCGTTTCAGCCCGTGCGCACCCTCGGCGAGGACCTGCTGTGGGCGCGAGAGGTGATCGAGTCCGGGTGGGCGCTGGTGTACGAGCCGGCGTCGGCCGTCCACCACTCCCACGATTATTCGCTGGACGAGCTGTTCGCCCGCAACGTGGATGACGGCATCGCCAACCGCGACATCAATGGCAGGGCCTTCGCGCGCGACCAGATCGTGCCCCAGATCATGGCGCTGACCCGCCAGGATTGGAGCTATCTGCGGCACACGGCGGGGCTAGCCGGCGCGGAGCTGGAGGAGCTGCAGCTCGAGGCGGTCCTGCGCCGCACCGCCCAGGCGGTCGGACAGTGGCTGGGCTCCAACTATGAGGAGATGCCCCCGGGAACCGCGACCCAGTTCTCCGGCATGCCGGCGGCGCGGGCCCATCCCGTCAACGGCGCCTCCTCCTGACATGCGCATCCTGCTGGTCACCCACCGCTACCCGCCGTTCGGGCTCAGCGGCGTCGAGCGACTGTCGGAGCAGACCGCCACGGCGCTGGCGGCCGCCGGCCACGAGGTGACCGTGCTCACACGGCGGGAGGGCGCGGCGCCGCCCCTGGCCGCGCTTCAGCGCAGCGAGCGAGGCGGTATCCCGGTGATCACGATGGCTGGGGCCGGCCGGCTCCAGGGCCGCTTCCCGGGTCCCCAGCCCCGGATGGAGCGCCTGTTCGAGCGCACCCTGCTTGAGGTGTCGCCCGACGTAGTCCTGATCAGCCACCTCATGGGCCATTCTCCGCTGTATGGCTCCATCGCCCACCGGTGGAGGGTCCCGGTGGTGCTGGAGCTGCACGACTTCTACGTGGCCTGCGAGCGGGCGCACCTGGAGCGCATGTCCGGCGAGCTGTGTGATGGACCCGAGGGCGGCCGGGCCTGCGCGGAGCACTGCTTCTCCGACGACGTCCACGCCGTCGAGCGATGGTCCCTGCGCTCGCACCTGTTCCGTCACGCCATCGAGCATGCCGACGCCACTGTCTGCCCGTCGCAATTCGTGGCGCGTTACTTCCAGCGCACGTTCGGGCTGGACGCGCTGCCCACCGTGATCGGTAACGGTGTGGATATCGGAGCGGGCAGCCAGCCCCGGCGCGTCCGCAAGAGCGAAGCCGAGCCGGCGAGTCCGCCGCGACAGCTCCGGCTCGCCTGCGTGGGCATGGTTGCCCCGCACAAGGGGATGCACGTGGTCGTTGAGGCCCTGCGGCTCGCCATGTTGCCGTCAGTGCGGCTCACCCTGTTCGGTGGCCTGGTCCCGCCGTACTTCCGCTCCGTACGCGCCGCGGCGGCCGACGTGCCGAACCTAGAGTTCCTCGCCTACGGCGGCTTTGCCCCGACGGACCTGCCACTCCTGCTCGGCGACATCGATGCCGTGATCGTGCCCTCGCTTGTCTGGGAGACCTATTCCATCGTCAGCCGCGAGGCCCTCGCGCTTGGCGTTCCGGTCATCGCCTCCCGTATCGGCGCTCTTCCCGAGGCCATCCGGCATGGCGACAATGGATGGCTTTTTACCCCAGGGTCGGCGCCAGAGCTGGCCCACCTGCTGCACGTCCTGGCCCATGAGCCCGGCACGATCGGGCAGTTGCGGGCTGGCATCCGGCCTACTGATTGGATCTCCACGCGCGACCGGGTGCGAGCGCTAGCCACCGTCCTCCAGGGCGCGGTGGACCAGGGCGTGCCGGTCACCGGGCCCTTCGCCATCCAGGAGTTGGAAGGCATGCGTGCCGACCTGTTCTCCGAGCCAATCAACAGGTGACCCACGCCGGCGCTCTCGCCGACGGGCGCCAAGGCGGTATGACGGGACTCCTAACCTAGGCTCCCCATGAGCACGCGGTCACGAGCCGGCAGCCTCCTCCATCGGCGGGGGCGGCGGCCCCGTCTGGATGCGGCCGCCCGCGCGCCGGTGGTGGTGCGGTTGCCGGTGTCGGCGTTGCGTGGCCGGTTAGACGCGGCCAGCGAGGGCACGCGCTGGGTAGTGGACCCCGACGGGCTGTTGGGACGAGGGCTGGTCATGCAGGCCGGGTCCGCGCTGACCATCCCGCTGGGCCTGTCCGGAGACGTGTGGCTGACCGCACGCGCGATGCTGCTTCCCCACGACTGGCGCGATGGCCACGGCACGCTGCACGCCACGGTGACCGTCGAGGATGAGACCGGCACCCGCCAGACGGTCTGGACCGAACCCCTGCGCACCGGCGACCGCGGCCGCCCCCGCGGCCATCGCCTCACCTGCCGACTGCCCGCCACCACCACCGCGTTGACCCTCAGCCTCACCCACACCGGACCACCCGGCCCCGACCAGGTTGACCGCGCCGTGTGGCTTGACCCCACGCTCATCGACCCCGCCGCACCACCACCCCCGACTCCCACAACGCCCGCGCCTGCGCCCGCGGTCTCCGCGACCACCCCCCCCGCCTCAGACCCGCTGATCTCCGTCCTGACCCCCGTCCACGACCCGCCGCTGGCGATGCTCGAACAGACCATCGCCTCCGTCACCGCCCAGACCTACCCCCACTGGGAACTGTGCCTCGTCGACGACGGCTCCCGCGACCCCCAAATCATCACCGCGCTGCAACGCCACGCCGCCACAGACCCCCGCATCCACCTCACCCGCCGCGACACCCCCGGCGGCATCTCCGCGGCCACCAACACCGCGCTGCGCATGGCCACCGGCCACTACATCGCCCTCCTCGACCACGACGACACCCTCACCCCCGACGCCCTCCAACACGTCGCCGACACCATCACCCACCACCCCGACCTCGACATGATCTACAGCGACGAGGACATCGTGCTCGACGGCCGCGTGGTATGGACGCATCTCAAGCCGCAATGGTCGCCGGACACGCTGCGCACCAATGGCTACACCTGCCACCTCGGCGTGTATCGGCGCGCCCTGGTTCGGGAGGTGGGCGGCTTCCGCTCTCCGTACGACGGCTCCCAGGACGTCGACATGATCCTCCGCCTCACCGAGCGCACTGACCGGATCGGGCACATCCCGCGGATCCTCTACCATTGGCGCGCGCACGCCACCTCCACCGCCGGCGGCGACGCCAAACCCTACGCCTACGTCGCCGCGCGCAACGCCATCGCCGACCACCTGCGCCGGGTCGGCTGGGATGCGGACGTCGGCTTCGGTCCGCCCGGGTTGTATCGCTTGGCCCACCGGGTGCACCCCCGCGAGAGCGCCGATCTGGTGCTTGCCGTGAGTGACCCGGCCGGGCTGGCTGAGGCGGCGGCCTCCTGGCGCGAGCAGGCCCACCCCGCCTGGCACGTCATCCTCACCGCACCCGACCAGATCCTCGACGCCGCCCACACCGCGCTGACGGACGCCGGCCTGCCCGACAGCGCCTTCACCCTCCTGCCCACCGACCAGGACCCCACCACCGCCCTGGCCGCCGCCGCCCACATTGCCACCGCCCAGCACATCGTGCTCATGCAAACCCCCGCCCTCGGCCTCACCCACGACTGGCTCACCCGCCTCATCGGCTACAGCCAACAACCCGGCATCGCCGCCGCCGGACCCATCCTCCTCGCCCCCGACGGCCGCATCCACCAAGCCGGCATCGCCCTCCCCGACGGCATCCCCCTCCACCTCCTTCAGGGCACCCGCTCCTCGATGGACGATCACTTCGGCTATGGGACCTCCGTCTACAACGTGAGTGCCGTGAGCGGGATTCTCGTCACCCCCCGCGCGACCTACCACCAACTCGGCGGCCTGGACCCCACCCTCGCAGACCTCGCCCTCATCGACTACTGCATCCGCGCCACCACCACCGGCCAACGCACCGTCATCGTCCCCGACGCCCGCCTGCGCACCACCGCCACCCCCACCAACGACCTCCCCACGCTCTGGCGCCTCCAACACCAATGGCGCCACACCCACACCCACGACCCCTACTACAACCCCGGCTACCGCACCGACCGCGGCGACTTCGTGCGCGTGTGATGAGACCGGAGGCTCGTCTGCTGATCGGCCGCGCGCGCACCCGGCTTCGGTCGGCCCGGGCCAGCGTCCAACCGGTGGTGGTGCGGTTGCCGGTGTCGGCGTTGCGTGGCCGGTTAGACGCGGCCAGCGAGGGCACGCGCTGGGTAGTGGACCCCGACGGGCTGTTGGGACGAGGGCTGGTCATGCAGGCCGGGTCCGCGCTGACCATCCCGCTGGGCCTGTCCGGAGACGTGTGGCTGACCGCACGCGCGATGCTGCTTCCCCACGACTGGCGCGATGGCCACGGCACGCTGCACGCCACGGTGACCGTCGAGGATGAGACCGGCACCCGCCAGACGGTCTGGACCGAACCCCTGCGCACCGGCGACCGCGGCCGCCCCCGCGGCCATCGCCTCACCTGCCGACTGCCCGCCACCACCACCGCGTTGACCCTCAGCCTCACCCACACCGGACCACCCGGCCCCGACCAGGTTGACCGCGCCGTGTGGCTTGACCCCACGCTCATCGACCCCGCCGCACCACCACCCCCGACTCCCACAACGCCCGCGCCTGCGCCCGCGGTCTCCGCGACCACCCCCCCCGCCTCAGACCCGCTGATCTCCGTCCTGACCCCCGTCCACGACCCGCCGCTGGCGATGCTCGAACAGACCATCGCCTCCGTCACCGCCCAGACCTACCCCCACTGGGAACTGTGCCTCGTCGACGACGGCTCCCGCGACCCCCAAATCATCACCGCGCTGCAACGCCACGCCGCCACAGACCCCCGCATCCACCTCACCCGCCGCGACACCCCCGGCGGCATCTCCGCGGCCACCAACACCGCGCTGCGCATGGCCACCGGCCACTACATCGCCCTCCTCGACCACGACGACACCCTCACCCCCGACGCCCTCCAACACGTCGCCGACACCATCACCCACCACCCCGACCTCGACATGATCTACAGCGACGAGGACGTGGTCGGCGACACCGGCCCCGTCGCGCGCCACCCCAAACCGGGCTGGTCACCCGAGCACATGACGGCGCTGATGTACACCTGTCACCTCGGGGTCTACCGCCGATCGCTGGCGGTCCAGCTCGACGGGTTCACGGCGCGCCACGATGGGTGCCAGGACTACGACTTCGTGCTGCGGCTGATGGAGCGCACCGATCGGATCGGTCACATCCCGCGGATCCTCTACCACTGGCATGCGCATGCCACCTCCACCGCCGGCGGCGACGCCAAGCCCTACGCCTACCTGGCCCAGCCTGCAGCCATCGCGGAGCATCTCGAGCGCACAGGCATCGAGGCCGAGATTCAGTTCGGCGATCGCCCCGGGCTGCACCGGATCGTGCACCGGATCAGCCCTGATATCGCCGCGGATCTGGTGTTGGCGGTCAGCGACATCGGCGGCTTGGAAGAGGCCGCTGCCTCCTGGCGCGAACAGGCCCACCCCACCTGGAAGCTCATCCTCACCGCACCCGACCAGATCCTCGACGCCGCCCACACCGCGCTGACGGACGCCGGCCTGCCCGACAGCGCCTTCACCCTCCTGCCCACCGACCAGGACCCCACCACCGCCCTGGCCGCCGCCGCCCACATTGCCACCGCCCAGCACATCGTGCTCATGCAAACCCCCGCCCTCGGCCTCACCCACGACTGGCTCACCCGCCTCATCGGCTACAGCCAACAACCCGGCATCGCCGCCGCCGGACCCATCCTCCTCGCCCCCGACGGCCGCATCCACCAAGCCGGCATCGCCCTCCCCGACGGCATCCCCCTCCATATCTTCCACGGCGCGCCCGCCGGCAGCGCCCAGGCGGTGGTGTTCAACGTGAGTGCCGTGAGCGGGATTCTCGTCACCCCCCGCGCGACCTACCACCAACTCGGCGGCCTGGACCCCACCCTCGCAGACCTCGCCCTCATCGACTACTGCATCCGCGCCACCACCACCGGCCAACGCACCGTCATCGTCCCCGACGCCCGCCTGCGCACCACCGCCACCCCCACCAACGACCTCCCCACGCTCTGGCGCCTCCAACACCAATGGCGCCACACCCACACCCACGACCCCTACTACAACCCCGGCTACCGCACCGACCGCGGCGACTTCGCCGGGCGTCGCTAACGGCAGTGAGCCGAGCCCGTGGGGTTGTCAAGTCGTTGCTGAGAGCCCTGGGCTTGGCGACCCAGCGATTCGCGGTAGCCTCGGCCGCCATGTCGACCCGGAGACTCGCTGAGCGAGCCCATCGCGCTGCCGTGTTCGTGGTGTCCAGCCGGCATGACAGCAAGCTGGTGCGAGGACTCAACCACGCCGCGCAGACCTGCGCTGATGTGAGCAACAACCGCTCCTACGATCCAGCGCGCAACGGCGAACTTCGAGTCCTGCGAGTCCTAGGCGACGGCGACGTGCGCTGTGTCTTTGACGTCGGCGCGAACGTCGGCAACTGGGTCACCGACGCAGCCGAAATCCTTCCCCATGCCACCTTTCATTGCTTCGAGATCGTCCCTGAGACAGCAGAGGAGCTGAGTCGGCACACCACCCTCCTGGGTACCCGAGTCCACGTCAACGCCGTCGGCCTAGGAGAGGCGCCAGGCACCGTGCCGGTGAGCATCAATCCCCGCTTCTCAGAGGGCGCGACGGTCACCGGCCTCGAGCACCCAGGCCTGCCCCTCGAGGTGCAACCAGGCGAACTGATCACCGGCGAAACCTATTGCAGCGAGCACGATATCGGGCGCATAGACCTGCTCAAGATCGACACAGAGGGACTTGACTTCCAAGTGTTGCGAGGCTTTGACGCCATGCTCACACGCGGCGCCGTTGACGTCGTGCAGTTCGAATATGGGTTGGCCAACATCCCGGTGCGCACGCTCCTCGCCGACTTCTACGACTTCCTCGGCGAACGAGGTTTCGTCATCGGCAAGATCTGGCCTCACGACGTCGCCTTTCGCGACTACGACCCACGGACCGACGAAGACTTCCGGGGCCCGAACTACCTCGCAGTCCGCCGCGACAAAACCGAACTCATCGCCCGCCTCCACCGGTAGCAAAACCCATGGGAACCCCGTCTCGTACGTCGGCGACGACGAGCGCGGTCACGTCGGCGCGAGGTCTCACCGGACGATCTCGGGCAGCGGCTCACCGACCAGCTCGACGATGAGCGCCCGCAGGACCGACACCGAGAGTGCGAACGGGACCCACGTGCTGACCCGCTCATACGCCGCGGAGCGCGTGGCCGACAGGCGCTGCGGATCGCGCAGCAGCACCTCAGCCACATAGGGCAGCGCCTCGGCCCTCGCCACCAGCAGGTGCTCGCCCGGCGTGAGCGGGGTGAGCCCGGTCGAGTGCTCGGAGACGAGGACAGCCCCGGCATGGATCGCGTCCAGCGCGCGGCGCCATTCCAGCTGGCGCTCGTCGCCGCGATGCAGGTTGATCATCACCTTGCTCTGGGTCAGCAGCGACCACCACTCGTCGCCCGAGCTGGTCCCGGAGCCGTCCCCATCCCCCGGTGTGACCCAGTGCACGTGGCTGTTGTAGCGCGCCAGGACGGGTGCCGCCGCCGCCAGGTAGCACGTTCGGCGCGGCGTGCGAGACCCGGCGAACAGGATGTCGATCGGCCGCCCAGCCGAGGCGTCGAAATGGTCCAGCGCCCGCGAGTACCCGGGCCGGACCAGCCGCGCGGTGATGCCGAGCCGGCGCAGGCCGATCATCGTCCGCTGATCAATCGCCACCACCGCTCCGGCACGTCGGAGCAGCTTCAGAACGTCGGCATCCTCCTCGCTGGGCGGGAGCTGCGTCCAGAGGACGATCGTGCGCCGCAGCTGGCGCTCGGACGGGAGCGCCGCCTGGCCCTCCAGTGCGGCGTAACCGGCGGGATCGACGAGGATGGGAACCTGGCCGTCGCGGCCGGAGGGAAACGGCCCGGCGTGGACGGACGACGGAACCGCCTGGAGTTCCAGCTCGTAGCGCAGCGTCTGAACCAGCTCACGGAGCGACTGCGGCTGGGCTGGCGACATGACGAACGCCACCTCGGGCACCGCGCGATCGTAGCGGCCGCCGCGCCGTGCGAACCCGGCGATAGCCTCTTGCGCGATGGATTCCGATTCGGCCCCGGAGGCCGCGCACACCAACGCCGACATCGCGGAGTTGCAGACGCGCGTGCAGGAGCGCGACCGCCTGGCCCAGTTGCTGACCGACGCCGAGCAGCGCCTGGCACGGGTCCCCGAGCTGGAACTGCGCATCGCCGATCTCGAGCACGAGCTCGCCGAGGCGAGGCGCGAGACGGCCGCGGCGAAGGACGAGGCGCAACGGCTGGACCAGATGCTGATGTACGGACGGCGCATGCTCCGGTACGTCCGGCCGCTCATCAACCCGTTGCGCGACGCCCGCAGGCGGCTGCACCGGTGATCGCGGAGAGCCCGTAGTGGCGCTCGACGGCCGGCGGCCGGGGCGCTTCGCCGGGCTGCCGCGGCGGATCTACCTGACGTACAAGTACCGGGGGTTCTCCGCGGTCATCTACCGGACCCTCATCTTCCCCCTGCGCCTGACGCCACTGGATCGCGTCCTCCAGCTGCTGCCGGGCCGGAGTCCTGCCGCAGTGAGGGCGCGGCGCTGGTATCGCCAGTACGGCTGGCCGGTGACGATCGTGATCCCCAGCTTCCGCGATGCGGCGCTGGTGTCCCAGCTCGTGGAGAAGATCCGCCAAACGACGATGCGCGACCGCGTCCGCATCGTCGTCTGCGACGACGCCAGCGGCGCTGAGCACGTGGCCGCGCTGCACGCGATCCCGGAGATCACCGTCGTGGTGTCTGAGGAGAACGGCGGCTTCGCCGCCAACGTCAACCGCGGGATGCGCATGGCCGATCCGGACCACGACGTGGTCCTCCTCAACTCCGACGTGATCCCGCTGCGCGACTGGCTGGCCGGGCTCCAATTCGCCGCCACCCGATCCCCGCGAATCGGGATCGCCGGCGCCAAGCTCCTGTACCCCGACACGCGGATCCAGTACGGCGGGACCGTTCGCAACGCCCGCGCGCCGGAGTGGTTCGACCACCGTTACCGCGGGAAGCCAAGCGCCTGGGGCCCGGCCAATGTGCCCGGGCCGACACTGGCGGCCACCGGTGCCGCGATGTACATCCGGCGGGAGGCGCGTGAGGCGGTGGGGACATTCGACGAGGCATTGCCCATGGGTTACGAGGACGTTGACTACTGCCTGCGGGCGTGGCGAGCGGGCTACGAGGTGACCTATGCCCCTTACGCCCAGCTGCACCACCTGGAGTCGGCGACGCGCGGCACGACGGTAGGACCGCGCGAGCGCGCATCGCAGGAGGCGTTCTGGGAGCGGTGGGCCGCGTTCTTCGATGAGCGGCGCGTACGGACCGAGGACGGCAGGCTGCGCGTGGTCTACGTCACCGAGTCGACGATCCTCGGCGGCGGCCATCGCGACGTCTTCGAGCATCTCAACGGCCTGCACGACAAGGGTCACGAGGTGGCCCTGTGGACGCTGACCGGTCCGCCAGACTGGTTTGACCTGCGCTGTCCCGTGCGGACGTTTACCGGCTACGCCGAGCTGGAGGAGGCGTTGGCGCCGCTGGAGGCGATCAAGGTGGCGACGTGGTGGCGCACCGCCCTGCCGGTGTGGCGCGCGAGCGTGCTCCACGGCATCCCGGTGTACTTCGTCCAGGACATCGAGACCAGCTACTACCGCGACGATCCGGACCGTCGTTTCGAGGTGCTCAACAGCTACCGCCCGGAGTTCCGCTTCCTCACCATCTCGCGGTGGAACCAGGAGCAGCTAACGGCCTTGGGACTCGAGTCCGAGCTCATTCCACCGGGCCTGGACGACGTGACCTTCGGTCCACGGGAGGGCATCGCCCGCCGCGACGACATGATCTTGGCGCTCGGCCGCACCGATCCGCTCAAGAACCTGCCTCTGACGCTGCAAGCATGGCGCCGCCTACCCGCCCCACGCCCCGAGCTGTGCCTGTTCGGCAGCCAGCCCGAGTTGGCCAACGAACCGGGCATCCGCTATGTCACACGCCCGAGCGACGCGGAGGTCAACGAGCTCCTCAACCAGGCCACCGTCCTGCTCCAGACCTCGAGCCACGAGGGCTTCTGCCTGCCCGTCCTGGAAGCGATGGCAGCCGGCGCCGCCGTCGCGTGTACCGACGCCCACGGCAACCGCGACTTCTGCACCGACGGCGTGAACTGCCTGATGCCGGACGCCAACCCGGCCGCGGTGGCGTCGGCGCTGCAGCAACTGCTCTTAGACCCGCCGTTGCGTGCTCGCCTGTCCGCAGCGGGGCGATCGACGGCCGCGGGCTATGACTGGCCGACCCGGATCGCCGCGCTCGAGCGCTTCCTGAACGACATCGCGCAGCCGCGACGGATCGAGGCGTCCACCGCCGCCGTACCCGGTCCGCGGCGCCGCTGACGAACGGCGCCTACAGATCCTCGGCGACGGCGGGCGCGATGCGGTTGAACGTCCAGAAGCCGAGGACGAAGACGGCGAGCGTGATTGTCACCGGCTCGATGATCGATAGCGCCGTCGACCCGATCAGCTCACCGGCGCTCGGCGTGGCGGGGTTGATGAAGGCGTGACGGAACTGCTGGAAGACCACCGCGAGCGGATTGAGCATGTAAATGCGCATCATCGTGGCGCTGAGATGCTCCTGCACAACGACGATGGGGATGATGATCGGCGAGGCGTAGAAGATGACCTGGTTGAGCACCTCCCAGATCGGCTGGATGTCCCGGAAGTAGACGAACAGCGCGGACAGCAGCATCGCGACACCGGTCGACAGGGCCACCAGCAGCGCGATGATGAACGGCACCTCTAGCCAGCTGAGCATCGGGCGGACGCCGGCAATCAGCGCGAAAATCGTCACCACGATCAGGTTCAGACTGAGGTTGAACAGCGCCAGCAAGACCACCGAGAGAGGGATGGCCAGGCGCGGGAACTGGATCTTGCGGACCAGCGCCTCGTTGTCGACGACGCTGCGGACAGCGTTCATCGTCGCCTCCGCGAAGAAGGTGAAGAGGACGATCGATGCGAGCAGTTGAGCGCCGTAATAGTGGTAATCCGGGCCCTTGGTGGCCCCCACCTTGGCCACTTTGGTGAAGAAGACGTACAGCACCAGGAACAGCAGCAGCGGTCGCACCAGCTGCCACAGGTAGCCCAGCGCAGACCCGAAGAAGCGCAGCTTCCACTGGGTCAGCGCGATGTTGAACGTCAGGTGCCAGAAGCGACGCCAGTCGCCCGAGAGCGCGCCCGGACCGGTGATGGGACGGCCCAGCGACTCGTACGGGACGGCTCGCGGAGGGAGGCTGCTGGCCGTAGGCGGCGCCTCGACGCTCACGAGCGCGCCTGCTCGGTCTCGCCGGCCGGCACCCTGCTGACGGTCGACTGCACCGGTAGATCGATCAGCCCGCCGAGGGCGCCGGGTCCGGTCACAACGAATGAGTAACTGCCCTCGAAACGGTCGATCACGTCCAGGCCGGAGCCACGGTGGCTGATCTGGAAGACCGGCGAGTAGCGACCCGGCGCCAGCACATTGTCGAAGGTGAACGAGTACAGGACGTCCTCACCGGCGGCGAACCGGCCGCTGCGCTCGTTCTCGACGCCGGTGGTGGCGACAAACGCCGCTCGGTGCTCGTCGTTGTAGACCTGCACGCTCACCTCTGGATCCTCGACGGGCACGTTGAAGCGCACGTGGGCGCGCAGGGTGACCCGATGGTGCTGGGGCACCGACGTCAGCCGTTGGCCCTCAGAGTTCTCCAACCAGACCTCACGGATGCGGGCCTCGCCGTCGCCCGTGTGCGCGTCGGAGGCGGGCTGTGCCGCCTGCAGCTCACGGCCGAAGTTGAGCTCCAGATAGCGGTCGGCGACCTCATGGGGATCCCCCATGAACATCGGCCGGCCACGCTCCAGCAGCAGCGCTCGGTGGCAGAACCGCTGCATCGCGCCCATGTCGTGGGTGACGAAGATGATCGTGCGGCCGCGGTCGCGCAGGTCGTTGAACACGTCGAAGCACTTCTGTTGGAAAGCGGCATCGCCGACCGCCAGCACCTCGTCGATCATGAGGATATCCGCATCGACCTGGATGGCCACCGAGAACGCCAGTCGCACGTGCATGCCCGACGAATAGTTCTTGAGCTTGAGGTCCTTGAACTCCTGGAGCTCGGCGAACTCGATGACGCTGTCAAAGCGCTTGCGCGCCTCCTTGGGTGTGAGGCCGAGCATGATCCCGTTCATGACGACGTTGTCGCGTGCGGCCAGGTCGGGGTTGAAGCCGACCCCGAGCTCGATGAACGTCGACATGCGGCCCCGCACCCAGATGTCGCCGTCGGCCTGGTAGATGCCCGCCATGCACTTCAAGAACGTGCTCTTGCCGCTGCCGTTGCGCCCGGCGATACCGAAGAACTCACCCGGCTGCACCGCCACGGAGACGTTGTCCAGCGCCTTGTAGGTGTTGCGGCGGATCCGACGCCGGGGATGAAGGGCGCGCTCCTTGAGCGTGTGTACCTGCTCCTCAGGGACGGTGAACGTCTTGCTGACCGACCGCGCGACCACCACCGGCAGCCGCTCGCCGCCGACGGCTGGAGTTGGCATGATCAAGAGCGTAGCCGAGACCTCGTCGGGTTACGCAGGCGTGGGTTCAGCCAGTTCATGCCCGTCCTTCGAGCGAGAGCGCCCGCACCAGCCCCCGCGGCAGCCGCTGCGAGTGCGCCCCGAGGAGCTGGCCGGTCGCCCGTGCCCCGTGGTGGCCCACCGACGCGGCAAGCCCGGTGAGCTCCGGGCCGAGCGGGCCGCCGCCCGCAGCGGGCATCCCGGCGCGCCAGTCGCCGGAGACGTTGCCCCGCAGGGTCCGTGCCACCTCGCGAAGGCCCGGGCTCCAGTCGTAGACATCCTGCATCGCGCGCGCCTCGTCGAAACTGCGGCGTAGCCATTGCCAGGACGTGTACTCGTGCGAGTGGATGACGGCGGCGTCGGGCACGAACACCTTGGCGAAGCCCGCCCGCAGCATGTCCTGTGCCAGCAGATGGTCCTCGGCATAGGCCACCTCCCGGAACGGCACCTGCTCCCAAGCCCGCCGGGCGACGCAACCGTTGGCGTCGGTAAAAAACCCGAGATGGCCTAGAAACCGGCGGGGCGGCTCATCTCGCTGGCCGGCAGGGAGCGCATCGATCCGCAGACTGCCGTCCGAGAACGAGCCAAACCAGGCGTTGAGCTCGCGGGTGACGCTGAGGCTCGCGTCCGCGCGCGGGCGGTAGGGACCGAAGGCGAGGCCGACGTCCGAGTTCAGTGCGAAGGCGGCCACCAGTCGCGCCAGCCAGTGAGCGTCGGCGGGGACAGCATCCTGGGTCAGGAAGGCCACGTGATCGCCGTTGGCGCGGCCCATGAGCAGGTTCCGGGTGGCGCCGTGCGAGAACTCCTCGCGCCGGATCAGGATGATCTCCGCGTCGAACGAGCGGGCGATCGCCACCGTCTCATCGTCGGATGCGGAATCGCACACCAGGAGCTCGACGGCGCGGTCAACCTGCTGAGAGCGCACCGCCGCCAAGGTCGCGGACCACTCGGGTCCGGCGTTGAGAGTTGGGATGGCGACGGTGACGATGCCGGTCACGCCATCATCTTGGCGCCTCGGAGGCCGCCTTGAGACCCTGGGCCAGCCCCGCTTGGGCATCCACTGACTAGTCTGCCTGCGATGCAGCGCTCCACCGAGGCAGCGCCGGTGCGGGCGCGTATCCGGCGACTTGCACCCCCTGCGAGCCTGGCCGCGTTGCTGTGCATCGTTGCGATCGTCGGGCTGTCCTGGGCGCTGATGGTCCCGCCGTGGCAGTCACCCGACGAGTTGGACCATTTCGCCTACACGCAGAGCCTGGCCGAGCGCTTCGCCCTGCCCGGAGATCCCAAGCGACAGGAGGACTCCAGCGACGAGGCCTTCGCCAACGACTCGGTGGGCGCGGCGCGCTCGGCGTTCTCTCCCGCCACCTCACCTCCGGACTGGAACCTGTCCGATTACGCCGCGTACCTCGCCGCCGAGCACGGGCACCCCGCGCGCTCGCGGCAGGACGGAGGCGGACCCAACGGGGCGGATTCCAACCCTCCCCTCTACTACCTGTTCGCCGCGATCCCGTACCTGCTGGACCACGGCGGGACGACCTTCGGACAGCTCTACGGCATCAGGATCGCCGGGGTCCTGCTGCTCCTCGTCACGACGGTGGCCGCGTGGATGCTCGCCGGCGAGGTGTTCGATCGCCGTCGCCTGCCCCAGCTCACCTGCGCAGCCGTGGCGGGGCTGCTACCGATGACGACGTTCATCTCGACCTCCAACAACCCCGACGCCCTCCTCATCGCCTTGTGGACGCTCGATCTCTGGCTGGGCGCGCGGGTGATCAACTGCGGGGCCCGCCGAGAAGACGTGCTCGCCATGGCGACGGTGACGGCGGCGGCGATCCTGACGAAGGCGACCTCCTATGCGCTCGTGTTGCCCGTGTTGCTGGCGGTGGGAGTCGGTTGGCGGCGACGGGCGCGGCCCTCGCGCCAGCGCGTGCTGCCCACCCTGGCCGCACCCGCAGCAGTGCTTGCCGTCCCGGTGCTGGGGTGGCTGGCGCTGGCACGTTCGGTGGGACGGGCGGGCATCAACAGCGTCGGCACCACGGCCGCCCACCCCGTCAACGTCATCCAGTTCGTCAGCTACGTGTGGCAGTTCTACCTGCCCCGGCCGCCGTTCTTCGCCCCTTTGCGCACCACCGCCCAGCTGCCCGTGTACGACGTGTGGGTGCGCCAGGCGACCGGAATCTTCGGCTGGCTGGACGTGTTCCTGCCGCACTGGCTGTACCCAACCGGGGCGCTGGTGGCCGTCGCAATCGCCATCGGCGCGCTGGTGGCGCTCCGCCGCCGGCTCGGCCGCCGTCATCTGCCGCTGCTGGCCTTCTTCGCGTTGACCCTGCTGGCCCTGCTGGTCCTGCTCCACGTAAGCGAGTATCTGCTGTTCATCGACGGCTCCGGGCAGTTCCTGCAGGGCCGGTACCTGCTCCCCGTCGTGGCGCTGCTCGGCCTGGCCGTCGGCGCGATCGTGCGAGCCATCGCGCCCCGGTTCCGGGCTGTGGCAGGCTCGGGCGTCCTCTTGGTCCTGCTCGGCATGCAGGTGATCGCCCTGTCGACCGTCGTCCACGCCTACTACCTGTGAGACGCCGATGAGCCGACGACACATCGTATGGGCGTGCGCGCCGTTGGCGGTCGCCGTCCTCATCGCGCTCGGCGTCGCGGGCGCTCAGAGCCGGTCGGTCCGGACCTATGCGCTGGGCGCCCCCAACTACCTGACGATCGCGCACCTGCGACCCGGGACCCGGGTATGCGAGGGCCCCGCCACCAGTGACGGGCCGGCCAGTCTGGTCGGCGTCTGGGGCGCGCCCACCGGGGGGAGCACCGGCGTCAACGTCACGGCACGCGACGCCGCCACGCACCGAAGCCTCGCCGGCGGCGAGCTGGTGGCCCGCACGGGCTCGGGTGAGCACATCGTGCGGCTGGCGCGGGCGGTGCCGGGCAACCACCCGGTCGAGATCTGCCTTACTGGCCGGCAGGGCCGTTTCGCGCTCGCGGGATCGGCCTCCGTCGATCCCCGCGTGACGATGACCGGCGGCGCGGGCGGCGCCCAATTCGCAGTCACCCTGCTCAATGACCGCCGTTCGATGTGGCAGTGGTTGGGAACGGCGTTCTCCCGGGCGTCGTTGTGGCGCCCGAGCTGGGTGGGAGGCTGGACGTTCTGGGTCCTGGCCTTCGCCCTGCTCGCCAGCTTCGGCGTCGCGATTGCGGCCGTGGCGCACGCTGCGGCGGCGGACGACGGTCGCTCGTGACCTCAGGTCAGCCCGGCGAGGATAGTGCGCAACCCCTCAGGGAGGGGCACCGTCGCCTCCCAGCCCAGCTCCTCTCGGGCGCGGGTCACGTCCAGGCAGCTCCGGCGCACCTCGCCGGGACGCTCGGGGACAAAGACCGGGTCGGCGAGCGGACGCTCGGGCGCGACCTCGTTGAGGGCGGCGATCAGATCAAGCACGGAGGTCTCCTGCCCATGGCCGATGTTGACCGGCCCGGCGATGGTGGCATCGGCCGCCAGCAGGTTGGCCCGCACCACGTCGGATACGTCGACCCAGTCACGCGTCTGGCCGCCATCGCCGAACACCGTTGGCGCGGTGCCGTCGATGAGATGGCCGCAGAAGATCGCCACTACGCCGGCCTCGCCGTGCACGTCCTGGCGCGGCCCGTAGACGTTGCCGTAGCGCACTGAGACCGTCGAGAGCCCGTGCAGGCGGGTGTAGAGCGCGCAGTAGCCCTCGGCGCCGAGCTTGCTCTGACCGTAGGGGGCCAGCGGCCGGATCGGGCTGTCCTCGGGCGTGGGGAGCACGTCGGCGTCGCCGTACAGCCCGCCGCCGGTGGACGTGTTGACCACGCGGCGCACACCCGCCTCGCGTGCGGCCTCAAGCACGTTGATCGTTCCCAGGACGTTGGTCTGGGCGTCGTCGACCGGGCGCTCCACGGAGTGGCGAACGTCGATCTGCGCGGCGAGATGGAAGACCAACTGAGGCGTCGCGGCCGCGAACACGGCGCGGACCGCGTCGGC
>CAVWWN010000027.1:0-21970 GCA_963758705.1 uncultured Actinomycetota bacterium
GCGTCAGCGTCCCCACCGCCGTCCCGTTCAGCTCGCCCGGGCCACCGAGTCCGACCGCTGAGCGGCAGCTGACGAGCCCGACGTAAGAAATCGGGGCGGACCGCAGCTAAGGCCGCCGGCATCAACAATCGTGGCGACATCGCCGGGCGACGAGGTCGTCGGCGTGTACACCAACGCGGACATGAGCACGCACGGCTTCACCTGGGCGCCCGACGGCGGCGGCCCGGTCTCGAACCAATCGTCCACCTCAGCCGTATCTCACATCAATGGTCACACCGATCGTCACCGAGCTCCGCCGCCACGGCTCCAGCAACCCCGCCGTCGCGCCGACGCCGCCCAAGCCGCGGATTTAAGTTCGCGGCTCAGGCGCCGATGTGTGAAGAGAATGAGTATTCAGGCCGTGCTCTCACGGATCGACGTCATCGCGCAGGCGCAGCAGCAACTCGCGTCGCCCATCGGGTCCTCCAGCTCGGCCGCCGCCAACGCGATCGGGGCGACGCTCAACGGCACCGCGGCCACCGGCGCAGGCACGTCCACCAGCTTTGCCAGCGCGCTCGCTCAGGCCCAGGGCTCCGCGCTTCCAGGGACCTCGACGGCGACCGGCCTGAGCCCGACCGGCCTGAGCCCGACCGGCGTGAGCGCGGCCGGCTCCACGTCGACCGCCGCGGTCGTCCCGGGCGCCGTCGTACCCGAGGCGGCGTGGAACCCGGAGCAGAAGCCGATCGCCGGCTGGATCGCGCCGATCCTCGACTGGGCCTCCCAGCACGGCTGGAGCGGCAGCGTCACCAGCGGCTATCGCGACTACTCGCAGCAGTCCGCGATCAACGCCTCCGGCGCCTTCAGCGCTCCGGCCGGCAAGTCCAATCACGAGACGACCCAGTATCCCGGCGGCGCCGTCGACGTCACCGACCCCGCCCAGCTCATCCAGGTGCTCAAGGGCTATAGCGGTCCCTACAAGCTCGTCGGCGGCGTCCTGGGCCCGGCCGACCCCGAGCACTTCTCCGCCACCGGCCATTGACCGGACCGTCATTGGTCTGACACTCGCTGGCGAGCCCGGAGTTGTGAGGGCGGCCCGCCCCCTTGCTCAGGCGTGGGTGGGCGTATAGCGTTGCCTCGTTCGGCTGGGAGTCACACTGGCCAGCTTGCGAATTCTGGGGCCCATCGAGGCCTGGACGGGGGACCTGCGACTGGGGGTCGGCGGGCCGCGTCAGCTTGCGCTGCTGGCGTACCTGGTGGTGAACGCCAATCGGGCGGTCCCGAACGACATGCTCGTCGAGACGCTGTGGGGATCCGCGCGGTCGGCGTCGGACAACCGGCTTCAGATGGCGGTGGCGAGGCTGCGCCGGGCGCTGGCGCCGCTGGAGGAGACATCCGCGACGACGCTGCGGACGGTGGGCGGCGGCTATCTGCTCGCCGTCGCGCCGGCCGAGCTGGACGCCGAGGTGTTCACCGCCGGGGTGCACGACGGATTGACCGCGCTGGAAGCCGGCGACCCGACGGCGGCGCGCGGCGCCCTTGTCCGGGCGCTGACGTTGTGGCGTGGCCCGCCGCTGGCCGAGGTCGGCTTCGAGGACTTTGCCCAGCCCGAGATCCGCCGGCTGGAGGAGCTACGGCTGCTCGCGCTGGAGGGCCGGATCGACGCTGATCTGCGTCTGAGCCGGCACGGCATGCTCATCGGCGAGTTGGAGAGCCTGCTCGCCCAGCATCCGGCCCGAGAGCGGGTGGCGGGTCAGCTGATGCTGGCCCTCTACCGCAGCGGCCGCCAGCAGGAGGCGCTCGAGGTCTTTCATCGCACCCGTGTGCAGCTCGCCGAGCATCTGGGGCTCGAGCCCGGGCCGGCCCTGAAGACGCTGCAGACCCAGATCCTCGAGCAGGCGCCGTCGCTGCTGGCCATCCCCGGCGGCGGTCCCGCCCGGCTCGCCGCGGACCCGGGGACCGCGTCGGGGACGTCGGGATCGCTGCAGGCACGGGTCCCGCTCCCCAGCCGACTCGAGCCCCACGGCCCGCCGGTCTTCGTCAACCGGCAGGCGGAGCGTGACGCGCTCAGAGAGTCGCTCGCGCAGGTGGCCGCGTCCGGCCGGCGAGCGGCGTTCATCACCGGTGATCCCGGCATCGGGAAGACCCGTCTGGTGAGCGAGGTCGCTTACGAGGCGCACGGAGCCGGCACCCTGGTTCTGGCGGGTCGATGCGATGAACGGCTCGAGCTGCCCTACCAGCCGTTCGTGGAGCTGTGTGAGCATCTCGTCGAACACGCCCCGGCGGAGATGCTCGAGGATCACGTCGCGCGCTACGGGGACTCGCTCAGCCGACTCGTCCCCAGCCTCACCCGGCGGACCGCCGACCGGACGGCGCAGCTGGCGCCGCCCAGCGAGTCCGAGCGCTATGTCCTGTTCCGTGCGGTGGAGGGACTGCTCGACGCGGCGTGCGCCGATGGCCCGGTCCTGGTCGTGCTCGAGGATCTGCACTGGGCGGACCCCGCGACGCTGGGGCTGCTGTGGCGGCTGCTCAGCTCGCCCAGGCGCGCGCCGCTCATGCTGCTCGGGACCTGCCGGGTCACCGAGCTCGCTGAGGATCAGCCGCTGCGCCAGCTCCTCGCCGACCTCCATCGGGAGGCGAACGTCGCACGCCTGGACCTGTCCGGGCTGCGGTCGGGGGACGTGGTCGAGCTGGTCGTCGCGATCGGCGACCGCGTCGGGGACACGGCCGACGAGGAGCTGGTGCGCGCACTCGAGGCCGGCACCGATGGCAACCCGTTCTTCATCACCGAGCTCACTCGCGGCCTGCTGGAGACCGGTGCGATGTCGAGCACCGACGGCCGATGGCACCTGACCGGAGGGGCTGACATCGCCGACCACCTGCCGCCCAGCATCTCCGAGACGCTCGCTGCGCGCGTGCGCGGCATGGGGGATGACGTGCGCCGGTGCCTGCGTGCGGCTGCCGTGATCGGTGAGGAGTTCGACCTCGATCTCGTGGCCGAGCTTGCGGAGCTGCCGCAGGGCACAGCCGCTGATGCCCTCGACCTCGCGGTCCGGCGCTCGGTACTGCTGGAGGTGCCGTCACGGCCGGGCCGGTTCCGCTTCGTGCATGTTCTGATGCAGCGCTACGTGTATCGGGAGCTCGGCTCGGCGCGGCGGATCGAGTTGCACCGCCGTGTTGCCGAGGCGATGGAAGCGAGGGCGGCGGATGGGCGCTGGTCAAATGCGGAACTGGCGCGCCATTGGGCCGCGGCCGGGGACGCCCGGGTGACCAAGGCGCGCCGGTACGCCGCGATGGCGGGGGACGACGCCCTGGCGAAGCTCGCGCCCGACGAGGCACGGAAGTGGTACGGGCTCGCGCTCGAGCTCCTGGACAGGCAGCCGGGGGCCGGTCCCTCTGAGCTGTTGGATCTCCTCCTCCGGCGAGGCGAGGCGGAGCGCCACGCCGGTGATCTGCGCTTCAGGGAGACGCTTCTGGAAGCGGCCGAGCTGGCCCAGCGGATCGGCGACGACGAAGGCCTCGTGCGCGCCGCGCTGGCCAACACCCGCGGCATGCAGAGCCAGACCGGAATCGTCGACGATGCCCGCATCGCCACGCTCCGGACGGCTCTGCGGATCGTGGGCGAGCGCGACAGTCCCGAGCGAGCCCGATTGCTGGCCATGCACGCGGCCGAGCTCATGTACTCCCAGGAGTGGGAGGGACGGATCGACCTCAGCGACCAGGCGCTGGCCATCGCACGCAGGCTCGAGGATCCGCACGCGCTCACCACGGTGCTCAATATGCGGTTCGTCACGCTGCTGGCGCCCGACACCCTCCAGGAGCGGCTGGCCAACACAGTGGAGGCGGTGGCCGCCGCCGAGCGGTTCTCCCAGCCGATCGCGCGGTTCTACGCCTACCACTGGCGCGGGTATGCCTGCCTCGAGGCCGGGGACTTCCCGGCGGCACGCACCTGGCTGGCCCATGAGCGCGAGTTCGCGGAGCGGTTTCGCCAGCCCACGTCGCTATGGCTCGCGAGAGCCGACGAGGCCAACCTGGCGATCGTGGCCGGAGAGCTCGAGGCCGCTGACCGGCTCGCCGCGGATGCGCTCGAGATCGGCCGCCCGGGGGAGCCCGATGCGCTCGCCTGCTTTGCCGCGCAGCAGACATCGATCGCCTTCGCGCTGGGGCGCCTGGGTGAGCTCGTCCCGATGCTCGCCGAGACGGTGTTGGGCAACCCGGGTGTTCCCGGCTTCCGGGCCACGCTCGCGCTCGCCCAGGCGGAGGACGGTCGCCGGGATGAGGCCGAGGCGGCGCTGCGCCGGGCCGTGGACATCAATTTCTCGGATCTCCCGCGCGACGTCACCTGGCTCGCGGTCATGTGCATCTATGCGCAGGTCGCATCGCGCCTACAGGACGTTTCGGCTGCGAGCGAGGTGTACGACCTGCTCGCGCCGTGGGAGCAGCAGATCGCGTTCCCCGCCTTCGGTGTGTGGGGCCCGGTGGCACTGCATCTCGGTGCGCTTGCCCTCTGCACCGGCGAGCGCGAACGGGCCCGGCGCCACCTCGCCAACGCGACGGATGTAGCCGAGCGCGCCGGCGCTCCCCTGTGGCGCGCCTGGGCCGGCGAGCTCGCAAGTCGGCTCACGGAGATCGCCCGGTGACACCCGGCCTCCCCCCGGAGGCGCCCGAGCGCGTGAAGGTGGCGGTCCTGGGCGGGGGATGCGGAGGGTTGGCTGCCGCCTGGTGCCTGAGCGCCACTCCGGCGCTGCGCGAGCGCTTCGACGTCACCGTCTACCAGCTCGGATGGCAGTTGGGGGGCAAAGGGGCGAGCGGCCGGGCCCCGCACGAGACGGGGGCCGCCGGGCTGGGACAGCGCATCGAGGAGCACGGGCTCCACATCTGGTTCGGCTTCTACCAGCACGCATTTCGGATGCTCCGGTCCGCCTACGAGGAGTCCACGCTGGCCGCGGGCGAGGAGTGGTGGAGGACGGCGTTTGACCGCTGCGACTCCGTGTGCCTGTACGACGAGCGGCGCGACGGCACGTGGGCCCGGCAGACGATCCGGCTGCCCCGCCGCGGAGGCGCGGACCGAGGGCCGCCGACCGGGATGCGGCGACCGCCGTTGAGCCAGGTGCTGGCGCGGACGATCCGGCTGCTCGCCAACGGTGCGGTCGCAGAGCTCGGCGGCACCGGACGGCGGCGGGGAAACCAGGTGGGGGAGACCGGCAGCGCTCTGGCGCAGACCGCGGCGACGCTCCAGGGCCTCGCCGCCGAGCTCGACCGTGCCGAGAGCCCGTTCACGCTGGGCGAGGACGGTGCCGTGGCGTCGGCGACGCGAGGCCGCGATCGCGTTGCCGGGGGGTCGTGGCGCCGGCTCCGGCGGGATGCCGTGGACCCGATGCTCGAGCGACTGGCGGGCGACGTGCGCCAGCTGCGCTCCCAGCTCGCCGATCGGGCGGGATCGGACGGCGCGCGCCTGTGGCGAGAGGTGCTCGAGCTCCTCGCCGCTTCGCTAGTCGGCGTGGTGCGCGACGACGTGCTCCTGCGCGGATTGGGTGTGCTCGACGACGAGGACCTGCGGGAATGGCTCGGCCGCCACGGAGCCAGCGGGGAGACGTTGGCGCGGTCGCCGGTCCTGCGCGGTCTCTACGACCTCACGTTCGCCTATCGCGAGGGGGATAAGGAGCGGCCGAGCCTTGCCGCCGGCAAGGGCCTTCAGTCCTTGCTGCTGATGATCAACTACGAGGGATCGTTCATGTGGCGGATGCGCGCGGGCATGGGCGACGTCGTGTTCGCGCCCCTGTATCTGGCGCTCCAGCGGCGTGGGGTCAGCTTCGAGTTCTTCAGCCGGGTGACGCGGCTGCATCTGATGCCCGGGCGTCCGGTGGTGGATCGGATCGCGCTGGTTCGTGAGGCCTCGGTCCGGGGAGGCGTGGACCGATATGACCCGCTGAAGCGCATCGGCGACTGGTGGTGTTGGCCGTCGGCGCCCGACGCGGGCCAGCTTCGCGGTCGCGAACCGGCGCCGGCGGAGCTGCGGCGAGGCGACGATTTCGACGAGGTCGTGCTCGCGATCCCGGTGGGTGCGCTGGGGCCGATCTGCGGGGAGCTGGCCGACGCCGATCCGCGGTTCGCGCAGATGCTGCGCGGCGCCGAGACGGTGCGGACGAAGGCCCTCCAGGTGTGGCTGAGCCGATCCATCGCCGAGCTGCGCGAGCACCCCGATGGTGAGCGACTGGACCCGCCCGCGACTGCGTACGCGGCGCCCTTTGACACCTACTGCGACATGAGCCACCTGCTCGCGGTGGAGGGATACGGCGCAGCCGACGGGCCCAAGGGCGTGGCGTATTTCTGCGCGGTGCTTCCCGAGACGGGTGCGGTCGCCGAGGCCCAGGACGCGGTGAGGGCAGGGGCGGTGCGTCAGCTGGAGCGCGAGGCCGCCGCGATCTGGCCGCGCGCGTTCGATCGAGGCGCGTTTGACTGGAACGTCGTCTTTGACCCGCTGGGCCGCGAGGGCCCGGAGCGGCTCGAGGCCCAGTATCTGCGCGCCAACGTCGCGGGGACCGACCGGTACGTGACCACGCCCGCCGGCAGCGTCCACGCTCGACTGGATCCGGAAGCGTCCGGATTCGACAACCTCGTGCTCGCCGGAGACTGGACCCACAATGGCATCGACGGTGGCTGCGTCGAGGCGGCCGTCGTCTCCGGCGAGCGCGCCGCGGCGGCTCTCATCGCTGCGGCCTCCGACCGGCGATCGCGTCCCGGCCCGATGAGCCGATACATCGAGTACGGAGCCCTGGCCACGGCGCCCGGGCCGCTGGTCTGCGAGCGCGCGCGGCTGTACTGCTTCTTCGTCGCCACCGACCGGGCCCGCGTCCAGCAACTCTGCGACAAGGTGTTCAAGGCGCCCAGCGGGGGCGCGGTGCGCTACCGCATCCCGCGTCTGGCCCCGATCGTCCTCAGCTTCGGCACGATCGCGGGCCTGAGGTCGCTCCACCCCGATCACGTCGGCCACGGGACCGCGGACGAGCCCGAAGCGGCGATCTGGGTGCCGGTGATCGCGCAGCGACGGAAGGACGGCGGTTACCGGGACGAGCACCTCGACGTCTTCATGCCCTACATCTGGGTTGACGACCCGGTGGCGTTCGCTTCGGGCCGGGAGGTGTTCGGGTTCGCCAAGACCCAGGGCTGGATGCCGAGGCTGGGGGATCCGCGCGACGACGGGTCGCCACGGGGCGCTCGCTCCTGTCCCGACCCACCGGCGGAGCTGGGACTGGACGTCTACGGCGTCGCCGACTACGGGGTGGGGGCGGAGGCCGGCCGCTGCCGGCTGATGACGATCCGGGCGCGCGGGCCGCGGCGCGGAGGCGCGTCCTCCGGCGTCACGGACACGCCCGAGGGCACGGACCTCGACTCGCTTGTCTCACACTGGGTCTCCGAGCTTGATCCGGAATGGGAGGACGAGCCTGCCGCCCGGCGATCGGCGCAACCGCTGCGGCGCGGCCTGACCGGCGTGTCGAGCCGGGCGCGGGTGGTCTCCGCGCTGATGTCCGAGCAGGCCGTCCGCCTCGTCTTCCTCAAGCAGATCCGCGACGCCGCGCGCGGCGAGCTCGCGGCGCTCCAGCAGATCGTCGAGTCGCGCTCCACCGTGACGCCGGGATCGATGCGGTGGCGCCGGCTGCGGGGTGCCTACGACCTCGAGGTCAATCCGCTGGCCAGCCATCCGCTCCAGGACGAGCTCGGGCTCGTCGCGGCGCAGCACATCACACGCGCCTACGTCGCGGAGTTCGGGTTTCGCATGGAGCCAGGTGCCGTGCGCTGGCCCTAGCTCGGCGTCGACCGGGGGCACGTCTGTCGGTACGAGATGCCGGCGGCATACTCGGACCACTCCGCGCGGCTCAATCCGGCGCCGAGGAACCGGCATACCTCAGCGGTCAACACGCCGAACGACAGGGGCTGAGTCACCGCCGGCCACAGGCGGACCGTGCCGTCAACGCTGGCCGACGCGAGCAGGCGTCCGTCGGTCCGGAAGGCCACGCTCTCAACCGAACCGGTATCCGCGTCGAGTGGGCTCCCGAGCTCGGTCCCGTCCGCGACGTCCCACAACCGGACCGTCGTGTCGGTGCTGCCCGACGCGAGCGTCTTCCCGTCGGGGCTGAACGCGACGCTCCGCACGAAGGCCGAGTCGCCCGTCAAGGTCCGCCCGGGGGCGTAGCCATGGTTGCCGAGCCTCCAGAGGTGGATTGCGTCGCCTCCGTCGCCGGACGCCAAGAGGTGCCCGAGGGGCGAGAACGCCAGGCTGAACACCGCATCGACCTGCGGGATGACGGACGGGCGGAGCGGTCTCTGGGTGGCTGCGTTCCAGAGCCGGATCGCGCGATCGTTGCCACCTGAGGCGACGACGCGACCATCCGGGCTGAACGCCACGGCGTAGACGGCACCGGGGCCGCCGTCCATGACCGGACCGACACGTGTGAGGCCATGCGCGTTCCACAGCTGCACCGCGCCGCTGTGTCCTCCGGACACCAGGAGGCTGCCGGTGCGGTTGAACGCGATGGCGTGGATCGGCCCGCCCGGGGAGATCGCGACGGCGAGCGGACGATCGGTGGCCACCTCCCACAGGCGTACAGACCCGTCGTCATAGGCTCCGGCCACGAGCCGGCCCGTCGGATCAAACGCAACGTCGCTGACCCCCCCGGCAGCCGGCTCGGGTACCGTCAGGACGTGCTGGTGCGTCCCATCCTGCTGTGCCAGAACGATGGCGCCATCGAGGCTGCCGGCCGCGATCTCACCATCGCGGCTGACCGCGACGGCGCTGAAGCCTGCCGGACGGCGAAGGATCGGGACTCCGAGGACGGGACCGATCGGGGTACGCCAGACCGTGATCGTCCGATCGGCGCCGGCGGAGGCGATGAACCCGCCGTCAGGGCTGACGGCGACGCCGTAGATCGCGCCCTGGTGGCCGGTGAGCGCCACGATGCGGCGGTGGTCACGGACGCTCCACAGCACGGTGTTGCCCTCGCCCGCCGCGACGAGCTTGGTGCCGTCCGGTGTGAAGGAGATGCTGTTCACCTGGCGCCTTCCGGTGAGCTCCGGGCCGAGCTCCCGGCGGGTGACGGCGTTCCACAGCGCAACGGCCCCGTCCTGGCCTCCGGCGGCGAGCGTATGGCCGTCCCGGCTGAAGGCCACGGAGTTCACCGTGCTGAGGGCGGCGGTCAGCGGCGCGCCGGCGGGGCGCCCGGTGGAGACCTTCCACAGGGCGACGGCGTCGGTCGTGCCGACGGCGAGGAGGGTCCCATCGGGACTGAACGCGATCCCCCTGATGGGGGCGCTGCCGCCGACGACGAGGATCCGGCGCCGGTGCGTCACGGTGTTGAGCAGCAGCACCCTACCGTTCGATCCACCCGCGGCCAGCACGACACCACCGCGGCCGTATGCGACGCTGGCGACAGCGGCGGCACGAAAGGGGATCACGCTCTCCCTGGCGTGTCGCTGGATGCTCCACAGGACGATGCGGTCGAAGCTCCCCGACGCAAGGGTCTGGCCGTTCGGGGTGAATGCGGCGCTGTACAGGGGAGCGCCGGATCGCAGTGGCGAGCCCAATGGGTATGCGCCACCGGCGGTCACCTGCCACAGACGTACCGTCTTGTCGGCGCTGACTGACGCAAGCGTCCGGCTGTTGGGGCTGAAGGCGATCCCCTCGACCGCATCGGTGTGCCCGTGCAGGATCCCGATGGCGTACGAGAGACGGGCCGCGTTGAGCGTCGCCACCAGGTTGCGCTCGGCAACGGGGCCGGGTCGCTCGTGGTAGGCGGCCAGATACAGCAGCAGTGATACGGCCGGGCGGGTCGACAGCTGGGACTGAGCGCGGGCTGTCAGGGCGAAGGAAGTCGCCTCGGCGGTGTCCCTCAGCGCAGCTTGCTTTTCGTGGTTGGCGGCGGTGCTCTGCCGGTGGGCGTAGCGCAGCGCGATCACGAGGGCGGCGAGCACCGCTAGCAGGCTCACGACGAGGACGAGGGTGACCTGGGCGCGTCGCCGGAAGCGGCGGGCCTGCCGCCGCTGGGTCTCCGCCTCGACCTCGGCGTCGTGACGGGCCCGCTCCAGCCGCGCGTTCTCCTGGCGATCACGCCAGTCGAGGATCGGCGCGGCGAGTCGGTCATGGAAGATCTCGTACCGCGCCTCGCTGGTCCCCGGCGCCGGATCGACTGCGCGCACGATGCGCTCCTCATACAGGCGATCGAGGATCGAGGTGACAGCGTCGGCCCGCTGCCCGCTCATCTGCGCGAGGTCCACCGCGGTATGCGCCACCTTGACCCCCGACGGGGTGACGAGGTCCCCAAAGATGTCGGTTGCGATCTCGAGCTGCGGTTCGTCGAGCCCGGCAAGCGCACGGCCGACGTGATTGCGGACGATCGCTTCGGCGCCACCCAACTCGTCCTCGAGTGTCGCCCGGCGCAGCACCTGTGAGCCCTGCGCCCGCTCGCACTCCCACAGGCGGGTCATGACGAGCTGGAGAAACGGTGTCTCGATCTCGTCGCCGTTGGCGCTCGACCACCGGCTACCACCATCTCGGTCGGCGCGCCGGCCGCCGAGCTCGAGGTTGCCTCGGCGCACCTCGTCGAGGACCGCCTCGGTGAGTGCGTCCTCGACGGTGATGGCCTCCTCCTCGCCGTGCTCGGCGTTGTACATGGCGACCGGTCCCTCGATGGCCTCGCGCGCGGCCTCGCGTGACATGTACTCGAGATGCAGGTAGTTGTCGTAGATGTTGCCGATCCGTCCGCTGAACAGATCCCCGAGACGTCCATACGCGTCCTCGCGCACCGCAATGAGGAAGTTGGCGGGCACGTCGGGCGCGTTGACGCATCGCGCCAGTTCATCGGCGAGACGATCGGGTTGCGCTGCCACGTGGCGGTAGCTGAAGTGCTCTTCGAACTGGTCGAGCATGATCACGAGCGTCGCGTCGAGCGCCGAGCCGGTGGCCGTGATCGCGTCCGCCAGCCCGTAGCTGGTCCGGGCCGCCCCGATCCCGGTGGGCGATGGGGGCTCGTGTCCGGGAACGAGTCCCTGGATCGCCGAGATGAGGTCCTGCACCGGATCGTCCTTCCAGGCACTGAAGACGATCGGGATGTGCTTCGGAGAGCGACCGGGGCCGCCTCGCGCGGCTAGGTCGCGAAGCCGCGCCGACACGCCGGCGCGCAGCAGAGAGCTCTTGCCCACGCCGCTCTCGGCGTACAGCAACGTCAGCCGAGCGGTGCGCAGATGAGCAAGGATGATGCGACGCTCGGTGAGGCGGCCGAAGAACCATTTGGCGTCCGCCTCGGTGTAGAAGCCCAGCCCTTGGAACGGGCTGCGCTCCAGGGTGACGTCACTCGTCGTCGCCATCAGCGAGCGTCGAGCGCAGCACTCGCACGTAGTCGGCGAGGTCGGCGGCGAGCAACTCGACATGGCCGACGACGCTCCACGACGCCTTCTCCAGTGGGTCGGGGTCGGCCTCGACCGCCCACGAGCTCTCGCTGATCGGCTGGCCTCGCCAGATCCGCCTGAGGAACACACGGGCGTTCCAATCGCGCAGGGGATAGCCGAGGAACAGGCACCTGCTCCCGGTCAGTTTGTCCAAGAGCTGGATCGGCAGGTGGTCCTGGATGTTGTGCGTCGGCAAGTAGTCGATGAACTGATCCTCGGTCACCACGTAGTTGTTGCGCCAGCCCACGGAGCCCTCCCGGGCGTCGGCGCCACCATGGATCTTCACGATGATGGTCCGCTCGAGCTGGCCGTCATCGTCGATTGGGAACCCCACGTATCGCTTGGGCTCGAGAATCGTGGTGGCCGTCGGCTCCGCCGCGTGCTCTCCCCACGGCACGTGCACGAACCAGCCGCCGCCGGCCAGGTACACGGCGTAGTCAAACGGCTCGTTGGCCCTTTCGAAGGCCCGCTCGAGCGCCATGTCGTAGTTGGCGGTGATGATCAACTGGTGGCGGGGCGGCAGCCCGCGCTTCCGCAGCAGTCCAGGGAACGCCGCCAGGAAGCGGTGTACCTCGGTCGGCTGGGACTGCGCATCGATGAGATCCTTGATCGCGGTGTAGAGCCGCCGCTCTCCGAGCGTCACCGCGACGCGCTGGGCGATCTCGGTCAGGCCCGCCGCGCTGATCTGAAATCGCTCGGCGAGGGGCCCCGCGAGCTGATCGGCCTGCGGGAGGCCCGCGTGAGCGCCGGTGCCGAGCAGGGGGACGACCGATCCGTCGAGCATCCCCTCGATGACCTCGGCGTAATGAGCGTCGTACGGGCTTGGGACGCCCACGTGGCCACGCGATTCGCTGCGGGGTGAGGCGCCGGAGAGGATCGGCCGCTCGGGGACGCCGGCGTCGGCCGCGCCGCCCGTTCTGCCTGCATCGCCCGGAGGGCCGGGTGTTGCGGTGCCGCGGGCGATGCGACTGATTCGCTCGACAAGCCCGCGGAGATCGTCGTCGAAGGTCGCGTGCCGAAGCTCCACCGGCTCCTTCCGGAACAGGCCGCGCAGCGACCGGGGCAACGACACGGGGTCCGGGGCCGTCGCGTCGAGGCTCACTGGGATCACCCGGTCGGGCACGTCGCGCAGGGCCCACTCGATCTCCCGGCGCACCCAGTCCTCGGCGCGCCCATTGGTCCCGCCGCCACGCAGGCTCGATACCCAGGTCGGCCCGATGAGCGCCAGGACCACATCGGAGCCCCGGACCTGGGCCAGCCGATCGAGCTCGGACCCGTGGTCGGGAGTGAGCTGAACGCTTTCGGATCCGAGATCCCGTGTCAGCCGATCGGCGAGCAGGAGGGCGTGGCCGGCGTCGTCAGGCCGGTGATTGATGAACACGCGCGGGGAGCCGCGCGTCGTAGCCGATCCCTCGCCCAGATCGAAGATCCGCCCATCCGCCACGCGCATGAACAGCACTGGGGTGCCCCACTCGATGTCATCGCTGTGTTCCGCCAGCATCGCCAGCCGTGCCGCGCCGATGCTCGCGTCGACCGGCATCCCCGCCGTCAAGGACTCGTAGAAGCCGCCCGCGAAGGTGATCGCGGCCTCATCGCTGATCTCGAACTGCATCGCCACCACCGCGGGGATGTCACGCTGCACCAGCGCGCCCGCAACCCCCGCGAACGGGTCGGTGCGGGCGGCGCGGGCACCCTCACATGCGTTGAGCGTGGCCAGGCGCAACGACGAGTCATGCAGCACCGTTCCGAGCTTGTCGCCGCTCACGGGCACGGCCCAGCCGCCCTCATTCTCAAACAGCAGCACTCCGCGCCCGGCGTCGCGTTCATACGCGCCGTGACCCACGTAATGGAGGGCGTGGAACGTGTGCGTCTGAAGCGCCTTGAGCAGGGCTCCGAGCGTCGCCGGGCGCTGCAGCCAGTGCAGCTCGACGGAACCGGCCTCGATCAGGGGCGACAGAGCCCGCTCGAGATTGTCACGCTCGCGGTCGGCATCGATCTGCTCATAGTCGGAGGGGCTGCTGACGACACCGAGGATCCGGAGCGGGGGCTTCACCGGCAGCGGGCGATGCGCCCGGGGCAGATCCAGATACCTGACCACCGGAGTGAACGCCGACACCGCCAGAAAGTTCGGGTCGTCGTACAGATACTCCCAGGGGACATCGATCAGCTCCGGCGAGCCGCTGAGACACAGGGTCAGCCGCACGCCGCGCGTCTGGTGGCGCGCCTGTGTGAGGGCGTCGCGGTACAGGTCGTGTACGTCACCATGAAACAGTGCTTTGAACAGCTCGCCGCCGAAACGCTGCGCGTCACCGACCGCCGATGTGTCAACCCGGCGACGTCCCCGTGGCCGGCTCACCCGCAGGATGAAGTTCTCGATCTCGAGCTCGTTGAACGGCAGCGCAAAGCTCGTCGCCGCCTCCGCTGACCCAGTGCTGGCCAGTACGTGGTAGGCGCCGGCCCCGCGGCCGTCAATTCTGAGCCTCAGCTCGTCATAGCCCTGGACGAACGGTGGCATATGTGTGCGCCTTTCGGTCACGCGAGTCTATCCGCGAGCTGTGCCCCGGTGTGACAAATTGCGCTGACGGTGCGGCTCACACCGCGCGCTCACCCTCCGTGACCGTCTCGCGGCGGCGGCGCCGGCGCCTCGCGCAGACGGGAGCGCAGGAAGTACAAGGCCGCCACCATCTCCGACGGATGGAGGTCGGGGTTGTACAGCGGGCTGTCGCACCCACTGGTCACGAGCCTCCTCACGTCGGCCAGGGTCTCAGGGTCGATGTCGTGCGCCTGCTCGAGGAGTGCCGCCAGCTCGAGCAGCTCGCTGCGGACCGCGTCGACGCGGTGGTGCTGGTACAGGACGTAGCGACGCCGCACGGGGTCGCGGTCGGGCCGGGACCTCGCGACACGCCTCAGCTGGCGGACAAGCGCCCGCGCCTGGCGATCGCTGGGGACGCGGCCGGCCCTTCGCCCCCCGACCGCGTCCCCGTGCGACGTTTCGACACTGCGGTGTGTTGGCGTGCGCCACACGGGCACGACCATCGCGCCATCCGATAACGGATGGCTCACCTCGCATAACGGTGGCGGCGGTCAGCCGCTGCGGCCGGCGCGAATCGGCTCAAACAGGTCGGCGCACACCTCGGCGATGGCCGCGACGTGCCGGTGATCGGTGCCGCAGCAGCCGCCCAGGATCGTGAGCTGGGGCAGCGCCGCGACCAGCCGCCGGTACTCGACGGCGAGCTCGACCGGATCGCCCCCGGCGAGCGTGGTTGCCGCGTCGAGTTCGGCGTGGCTGCGGCGCGAGGCGTTGGCGCGGATGCCGCGGATGCGCAGCGGCCAGCGCCGGCCCGCCTCCAGCGGGGCGCTGAAGTGGCTCGGGTGCGCGCAGTTGATCATGTAGTAGACGGGCCCGCACTCGGTGGCGGCGTCGACTCGGAGCACGGCGTCCTCGATGGTCGGCCCCGAGGGCAGGCGGCCGTCGGTCTCCACGGTGAAGGAGATGACGACGGGCAGGCCGGCGCGGATCGCGGCGCGCACAATCCCCACGGCCTCGTCCACGTAGGTGATGGTGAGCGCGGAGACGAGGTCGACCGGCGTGCCGGCGAACGTCTGGATCTGCGCGTCGTGATAGCGCTCGGCCTCGGGCGCCGTCATCCGCAGATTGGCGTCATAGCCGTCGTGGCGCGGCCCGATGCACCCGCTGATGAGGTAGGTGTCGGCGTTCTGCCCGGCACGGGCGCGCAGATCGGCCAGCTGCATGACCGCGGCGCGGTTGATCGCCGCCAGGCGATCGGCGTCATAGCCCAGCTTCCGTCCCCAGTCCGGGTTGGCGCGCCACGTCGGTGACTCGGCGATGAACCCGGCCCCGTGGGTGCGGGCGATCGCGGCGTGCCGTTCGAAGTAGGCGCAGAGGCGCTGGCGGCCCCCATTGGTCTCCAGCAGCACGAACGCCGCGAACTCCGGCAGGTCCAGGTGGTGGCGGTAGATGAGCGTGGTCTCCAGGCCGCTGTCGGTGATGAACATCCGGTCCTGGAGCTGGGGGAGCGCCGCGGGGCGGCCCTCGCCGGTCGTGCGCGTCTCGAACGAGTCCATGGGCACAATCCTGGCCGGGGCCCCGGGACGTGACAATGGGGTGATCGCCCCATCTGGCCACGCCATGCACCGGGCGCGCTAACGGTCCACGGAGCGTCCACCTCGAGATGCGCTCGTGGTGACGGACCATCTGCTCCCGCCGGCCGGCGGCCATCGGCCACACGCCCACGGGCGAGGCCACGCCCCGGAGTCCCACGACGTCGCGCCGCCGCAGAAAGCGCCGGACCCCGGCGCCGGCCGCGTTGCGGGTGCTGTCGCTGACCAGCGCCTCGTTGGGCCGGGCGGCCCCGACCAGTCGCGCGGCGACGTTGACCGCGCTGCCGTACCAATCTCCCTCGTGCAGTACGGCGGGCCCGGTGTGGGCGCCGATCCGCACCGGCAGCAGGCCCGGGTGCGCGCCCACCTCGGTGAGCGCTCCGTACCCCACGAGGTCGGCGAACAGGAACGTCGGCGCCGGATGGCGGGCGAAGACGCGATGCCGGCGCGCCGCACCCGCGCGCCGGCACCACTTCAATCAGCGCCCACGCCAAGCACCCCGCGAGGACGGCGAGAACGTCCCAGCTCATGCTTCCGCGGTCCCACGCGCGTGCGCGCAGGTCTGTCCTCGACGTCAAGCGTCTGATGTCCCCGGTCCATGGTGAGGGAGACGTGCCTCACCGCCGAACCTTCCCCAAAGTTGTGGAACGTTCCACCATGTGGAGCGGCCGGACGCGGCGGGTGCGCCGCTGCGGACAACCGCGATCTGTGTGACGCTCCGCTTCCAGGTGCACTGTTGCTCAACCTGCACGCCGAGGCCGTCGCGGCAGTATCACGGGCCCCTTTACACCGCCCGCGGCGTCGTGCACAGGCTTAACACAATTCTTTTACCTGCAATTTCCGACCTGTTCTAAGATGCGCTCGCTGTGGGTCGCATTCGCCACGTCCCATTTGTGGGATCGGGTCCTCACCAGACATTGGCCGCGCTTGCCTACGCCGTCGAGCAGCACGCCGGGCAGAAGCGGGCCGCGGACGGCGCGCCGTTCGTGCTGCACCCCATCGAGGTGGCGACGCTGCTGGCCGATGTGGGCGCGCCCGAGCACGTCGTGGCCGCCGGCCTGCTGCATGACACGATCGAGAAGACGAGCACCGAGGCCCAGGATCTCCACGAGCGGTTCGGCGCCCGCGTCGCCGCGCTCGTCGTCGCCCTCAGCGAGGACCCGGCCATCTCCGGCTACAGCGCCCGTAAGGCCGCCCTGCGCAACCAGGTGGAGGCGGCGGGCAACGAGGCCCTGATGGTGTTCGCCGCCGACAAGGTCTCCAAGGCACGCGAGCTCCGTATGACCCTCGCCCACGCGGCGCGCGGCGAAGGTCCGCCACCTCTCCCCCGTCGCGGCACCAAGGCCTCCCGCAAGCTCACGCACTACCGCCGCTGCGCGGAACTGCTCGACGCGTCGCTGGCCGGCTCACCGCTACTCGAGAGCCTGCGCCGGGAGTTGGCCGGGCTCGCGCCGGCGCAGCCGACCGTGCTGGTCGGCGCCCCGCTCGTCGCCTGACCGGCGGTCAGCGCAGATCGGAGGGCGCCGCCGGAACGCGCTCACGCTCGCGGCGCTCGGGCAGGGCCCGGATGTTGTCCAGCTCCTGGCGGAGCAGGTGGTAGTGCGCCAGACCTGACAGGGACCCGTCGATCACGGTGGCGAGGGCCTGGAGGGTGGTGTCACAGTCGGGTCGGGAGTTGTCTTCGTATCGCATCAGGGGCGCGCCTTTCCACGCAGTACGGAGATACCCGCGATCTGCGTGTTCGAGCGGGCACGGCGGGTGATTGCGCCGCCGCTTCGTGATCCCCAGGTCAGTACTCGTCGGGGAGCAGCGCGAAGATGCGCGCCGGCCCGCCGTTGCCGCGGGCCAGCTTGATCGGGGCCACGACGACCTGGGAGCGGGTCGGGAGCTCGGTCAGGTTGGCCAGGTTCTCGATGATCATCCGCCCGGAGGCGAGCCACAGCCGGTGCAGGTCGAATGTGGTCGAGTCCACCGGGTCCGCCGACGGGCCGTCGAACCCGACCGCGGCGATGCCGCAGTCCACGAGCGCCCGGGCGCACTCCGCGTCCGGGTAGCTCCAGCCGGTCCAGTACGCCGCGGTGCCCCAGTTACGAGCGTTATCGGAGCAGAGGAAAAGAATGTCGCCGGGGTGCAGATGGTGCATCTGGGACTCGAGCTCAGTGAGCGGGATGGGGCCCGGTGGCCGGTCGGAGACGTCGATGGTGAGGGCGTGGGTGACCAGCCGCTCGAGCGGGATCTCGTCCAGCGTGTCGCCGCCGGCGATCTGATGCGCGGGCGCGTCGACGTGCGTGCCGACGTGGTTGAGCAGGTGCAGCTCGGTCATCGCATAGCCGTCGTCGGGCACCGATGCGATCGGTCGAAACGACGGCTCTGGAAGGCCTGGAAAGACCGGCATCCCGTCCGCGAACGGATGGGTCAGGTCAACGATCCGCACGTCCTGCGTCACCTGACAGGCCACGGGGACGACACCCCGGTCGGTCGTCCCCTCGTTGGCGCAAGCCTACCAGACCACTTCGATCCGACATGGGGGTTTCGGGGTCCCGGCGAGCCTCTGGGCGCCGCGCCGGCGGCCGGAGTCCGGGGCGACTCCGGGGCGTTCTACGGGTGCGCCGGCGGCAGGCTGAGGTCGTAGCGGATCCCTGCCATTCGCACGGCGAAGCACGCCGTCGCGCCGATGAGCGGGAACGTGAGGCCGTGCGCCCCGGCCCGTTGCGCGACGACGACGATGGTGGCGCCGATGATCGCGGGGATGGCGTAGAGCCCGCTGCGCAACACGTGGGGGACCTCGCGCACGATCAGGTCACGCAGGATCCCGCCGCCGATCCCGCTGATCGCGCCCAGGACGATGGCCTCGGGCACGCCCAGCCGGTAGTCCAGCGCGATGCTGGCGCCGGTGACGCTGAACAGGCCCAGCCCGGCGGCGTCGAGGACGTCGATCGTGCGCTGCATGCGGTCAAGCGCCGGGGCCGCGATCCAGGTGACGATGCCCGCAGCGCCGACGACGGCGAGATAGCGCCAGTCCCGGAAGTTCGCCGGCGGCCGGCCGATGAGCACGTCGCGCGTGATCCCGCCGGCCAGGCCCACGACGGCCGCCAGCACAATCACCCCGAACGGATCAAGGCGGGCTCGCACGCCCGCCAGGCCGCCGCTGATCCCGAACACGAACGTCCCGCACAGGTTGAGCACCAGCACCGCCGTGGGATCGAATGTCCTCAGCAGCGTGGTGGTGGCGGAGGCGCTCACGCCCGGGCACCCTACGCCGTTTGAGATAGAACACCCTGCCATGACCCACACCGCAGGTCAGGCCATCGTCGACGCCCTCGAGGGGGAGGGGGTCGCCCATGTCTATGGCCTTCCGGGCGGCCACGTGCTGAGCATCTACGACGGCCTCTACGCCAGCCCTTCGATCTGCCACATCCTCGTGCGCCACGAGCACGCGGCCGCGTGCATGGCGGCGGCGCACGCCCAGCTCAAGCCGGCCGAGATCGGGCGCAGCGTGCCGGCCCAGATCGGGATCGTCGGCGACCTGCGGGCCGTGCTCGAGCAGGTCCTGGTGGGGCTCCGGGCCCGAGACGGCCTGGCGCCGGGTGCGTTCGCTGAGCAGGCGCGGACCCGCGAGGTCGCCGAGGAGATCGCCCAGATCGACGCCGAGTCCGAGGAGCTGGCGCGCGCCCGGCCGAGCTCATCGAGCCGGCCCGGGCAGTGCCTCGCGGTTGACGATGCGGCGGTGCTCGACGAAGGGTGTGAGGGGGTGATCTCCCAGCTCCCGGATCGCCGCCTCACGGGACCCTTGGGAGATCTTCCGTCTCTGAGCACGAAGATCTCCCATACCTATCAGGAGCCTCCAGCGCGGCCCAAATCGCCCCGCCACCACGTGCCAGAGCTCGCCGAGCCCGAGCCCGGCGCGCCCGAGGTCGCAGCGGTGAGTGCAACATGGCCTGGACGGTCGATATAGGCTTCGCGCATCGGCGCCACCGGCGCGGTCGAAGGAGGAGAGAGCCATGTTTCGCGACGTCCTTGTCGTGGTGGATGCCACGTCTGACGCCAGGGAGGCCCTGAGCCAGGCGATCGACCTCGCGCGGCGTGAGCGCAGCCGCCTCACGCTGATCACCGTCGAGCGGCGTCTGCCCGCGTGCGCCTACCTCGGGGTCGCCGCGGCGCTGCCCCTCGTTATCCCTGCCGCCGAGGCCGAGGCCCGCCAGCTCATGTGCGAGGCGCTCTCCGGCGTACCGGCCGACGTGCCGGTGACCACGGTGCTCGCCGCCCCCCCGGTCCGCCCGGCGCTCATGGCCCAGATCACGCGGGGCGGCCACGACCTGGTCGTCATGGGCGCCCCTCCGCAGGGCCGCGTGCGCTCCGCGTTCGGGAGCCTCAGCCACTACCTCGTCCGTCACAGCCCCGCTCCGGTCCTGGTGGTCCACGCCGGGCCGCCGCGCGGCCGGGTCATCACGCGCACGGAGGCGCCGGCGACCCGGGCGCGACGGTGGGCGACCCGCTCGCGGGTCGCCTGACCGGCATGTCAGCTGCGCTGGGCGAAGGCCCTCGTCTCGGACTTGACGATTCCGAGCAGGTTCCCCTGCGACAGGTTGGCGTCCAGCAGATGCAGGCCCCACTCCGGCGTCGGGGCCGCCGTCGGCGTTTGGGCACCGTTGCGCGCCGTAACCATCAGCACGTGAGCGCCGTTGGAGTTCTCGCAGCGCGCGGTGTAGGCGCCCGGCGAGGTCCAGAACACCGTCGACGGCGACGGGACGTTCCACTTCAGGACGTCGAGGCCCAGCGCGATCGTCGACCCGGGGGCGAACGGCGCGCTCGGCTGGATCGGATCGAGGATGCCGCTGCCGCCGGCCAGGTTGGCGGGGTTGGTGCACAGGACCTCGTCGCCCTTGGCGGGCGTGGGGCCGACAGCCAGGGTTCCCACCCGGCCGAACAGGCTGTCGCTCGGCGCAGGCTGGTCAAACGTGGAGAACGCGATCACGCAGCCCAGCTGCGTCGCACTGCGGCAGGCCGGGATGTGCTTGAAGTCACCGCCGATGCCGCTGTTGCCCTTGACCAGCACGTTGCCGCCCATGAGGATCGCCGAGAGCATCAGCTTGCGCACCGCCGGCTTGGGGTCGACCATCTTCGCGATCACCGACTCCAGCACGCCCGACCCCTGCGAATGGCCGATGAGGACGAAGCCCCGGCCGTGGTTGTACCTGGTCAGGTAGGTCCGCAGCGCCTGCTCCACGTCTGAGACGCCGAGCGTGGGGTTGGCCTTCGAGCTCGAGCCCGAGGTCCCCGGCAAGCCGGCGCCCGCCAACGTCACCTGGCGGTACATGGGCGCGTAGACCTTGCAGTACTGCGAGTAGCGGGCCACCTGATACAGCGCGATCGACCGTTCGGTGTCCTGGATCTGAAGGTCGCTGTTGCCGCTCTTCTCGTCGCTGACCGTCGGGTACACGTAGAAGCAGTCGATCGACGGGTTGCGCTGCGCCTTGGGATGCTCGACTCCGGTCGCGTGGGTCAGCGGGGCGTTGTAGACCGTGGTCGAGAGCCCGGGGGTGCACGGGTCGGGCGTGACCCCCGGCTTGCACAGCCACACCGTCGACTGGGCAGAGGCCGGGGCCGCCCACCCCGCCGCGGCCGCGGCGAACGTGGCGGCCAGTGCCACCGTGCCCAGAGCCGTTTTCAACATGAGCCTCTCCTCCTTGTATTGGTGAGTCGCAGACAGCGACAGGTAGCTTTCCCCCGGTGCCAGGCGATCGCGCGCCGCGAGTGAGGGGCCGTCCACCGGCCGCCAGCAAGGACCAGTTCCTGCACGCGGTCAGGCAGCACTTCCTGGCGGGCCGGCGCATCGACATCCAGGCGATCAGCGCCGAACTGGGGCTGTCGCGGGCCACCGTGCACCGGTGGTACGGCTCCCGTGACGATGTGATCGGCACCGCCATGGCGAGCCTGGTCGTGCCGCTGTTCGAGCGGATCGACCGCGAGGCGGAGGGGGCGGGCGCCGATCGGCTCGTCGACGTCTTTGAGCGCCAACTGCGGGTGCTCGCCGAGGATCCGGCGTTCCGCCGCTTCCTCGAGTTCGAGCGCGAGGCGGCGCAGCGTATCCTCACCGCGGCCGACGGACTGGTCGAGCCCCAGGTCGTGGCTCTGCTCCAGGGGATGATCGAGGCCGAGATGGAGCGCGGCTACGAGCCGCCGGCCGAGGCCGCCGTCATCGCCTACGCGATCGTCCGCATGGGGGAGTCGTTCCTGTACGCCGACGCGGCCAGCGGCTTTCGCGGCGACTTCGACCGGCTGCGCCCGGTGTACGCGGCGCTGCTCGGAGCCAGCCAACCGCCCGGTGGCGCGCGGCGCAATTTGAGACACAAGGAAAAATCGTACTAAAAGCCGCCGGGCGCGGCGGCACCTCCGCAGGCCCCCGCCGAGCGCGGCCGCGGCCGCTCAG